>NZ_FNGS01000019.1:2500-5901 GCF_900103285.1 Siphonobacter aquaeclarae
TCAAATCACACGAGTAAGAGCACCAAGGTATTAAGAAAGAAGTTACAAAGGGCGTGCGGGGAATGCCTAGGCTCTCGGAGGCGATGAAGGACGCGATAAGCTGCGAAAATGTTCGGGGATCTGCACATGAGAGTTGATCCGAACGTGTCCGAATGAGACAACTCACTTGGTTGAAGACCAAGTATCCTGCAAAGGAGGCCAACCTGGGGAACTGAAACATCTAAGTACCCAGAGGAAAAGAAAACAACAGTGATTCCGCAAGTAGTGGCGAGCGAACGCGGATTAGCCCAAACCAGTTCCGTTACGGCGGGGTTGGGGTTGTAGGACTGCTTTTTAGAAGAGAAAGGAAACAGAACGGTCTGGGAAGGCCGGCCAAAGAAGGTGACAGCCCTGTAAGTGTACAATTTTTTGACGTAGCAGTATCCTGAGTAGGTGGGGACCGGTGAAATCCCCTCTGAATCTGGCGGCACCATCCGCCAAGGCTAAATACTCCCGAGAGACCGATAGTGAACCAGTACCGTGAGGGAAAGGTGAAAAGTACCCCGAATAGGGGGGTGAAAAGATCCTGAAACCGCACGCTTACAAGCGGTCGGAGCCCTGTAATGGGGTGACGGCGTGCCTTTTGCATAATGACCCTACGAGTTGCTGTTACTGGCGAGGTTAAGTATTGCAGATACGAAGCCGAAGCGAAAGCGAGTCCGAATAGGGCGATTAGTCAGTGGCAGCAGACGCGAAACTTTGTGATCTACCCATGACCAGGTTGAAGTGTCGGTAACACGACATGGAGGACCGAACCAGTTTGCGTTGAAAAGCATTTGGATGAGTTGTGGGTAGGGGTGAAAGGCCAATCAAACTGAGAGATAGCTCGTACTCCCCGAAATGTTTTTAGGAACAGCCTCGGGATGTAGTTATACGGAGGTAAAGCTACCGATAGGACTAGGGGGAGTCAAATCCTACCAAATCCTGACGAACTCTGAATGCCGTATAATATGCCCGGGAGTGAGGGCTGGGGTGCTAAGGTCCCAGTCCGAGAGGGAAAGAACCCAGACCATCCGCTAAGGCCCCTAAATCAGGGCTAAGTTGAACAAAGGAGGTCCGACTGCAGAGACAGCCAGGATGTTAGCTTGGAAGCAGCTATTCATTTAAAGAGTGCGTAACAGCTCACTGGTCGAGCGGGGCGGGCATCGATAATAAACGGGCATCAAGCCATGTGCCGAAGCGATGGAAGTAGAAATACTTGGTAGGGGAGCATTCTCATGGCAGAGAAGGTGTGCCGGCAAGGCATGCTGGAGCGATGAGAAAAGCAAATGTAGGGATAAGTAACGATAAGGAAGGTGAGAAACCTTCCCACCGTAAGGATCAGGATTCCTCAGCTATGCTAATCAACTGAGGGTTAGTCGGGAGCTAAGGTGATAGCGAAAGCGACCCATCGATGCCCAACAGGTTAAAATTCCTGTACTTACAGTAGGTGCGACGCAGTGACGGAGGTTATGGCTTGATACGTACGGACGGAAGTGTGCGTTGAGCCGAGCCCGCAAGGGCAAGGCGAATCAGGGAGTAACCTTCCAAGAAAAGCTGCTAAGCTTCAGCCTATTGTAACCCGTACCGCAAACCGACACAGGTATCCGGGTAGAACATACCAAGGTGCTCGAGTGAATCACGGCTAAGGAACTCGGCAAATTAACCCTGTAACTTCGGGATAAGGGGAGCCTCGTGCAAGCGAGGCCGCAGAGAAATGGCCCAGGCGACTGTTTAACAAAAACACAGGGCTTTGCCAAAACGAAAGTTGACGTATAAGGCCTGACACCTGCCCGGTGCTGGAAGGTTAAGAGGGGATGTTAGTCGCAAGGCAAAGCATTGAATCGAAGCCCCAGTAAACGGCGGCCGTAACTATAACGGTCCTAAGGTAGCGAAATTCCTTGTCGGGTAAGTTCCGACCTGCACGAATGGTGTAACGATCTGGGCACTGTCTCAGCCGTGAGCTCGGTGAAATTGTAGTAGCGGTGAAGATGCCGCTTACCCGCCACGGGACGGAAAGACCCCGTGAACCTTTACTATAGCTTTGCACTGACTTTTGGTAACTGGTGTGTAGGATAGGTGGGAGGCTATGAAGCGGTGTCGCTAGGCATCGTGGAGCCAACGTTGAAATACCACCCTCCGGTTGCTGGGAGTCTAACTCAAGAGAGGACACTGCATGGTGGGTAGTTTGACTGGGGTGGTCGCCTCCAAAAAAGTATCGGAGGCTTTCAAAGGTACCCTCAGCACGCTTGGTAACCGTGCGTAGAGTGCAATCGCAGAAGGGTGCTTGACTGTGAGGCAAACAGGCCGAGCAGGCACGAAAGTGGGAGATAGTGATCCGGCGGTTCCGCATGGAAGGGCCGTCGCTCAAAGGATAAAAGGTACTCCGGGGATAACAGGCTGATCTCCCCCAAGAGCTCACATCGACGGGGAGGTTTGGCACCTCGATGTCGGCTCGTCACATCCTGGGGCTGGAGAAGGTCCCAAGGGTTCGGCTGTTCGCCGATTAAAGTGGCACGCGAGCTGGGTTCAGAACGTCGTGAGACAGTTCGGTCCCTATCTGTGGTGGGCGTTGGAATTTTGAGAGGGCTTGACCTTAGTACGAGAGGACCGGGTTGAACCGACCGCTGGTATGCCAGTTGTTCCGCCAGGGGCATCGCTGGGTAGCCACGTCGGGTTAAGATAAGCGCTGAAAGCATCTAAGTGCGAAACTTGCCTCAAGATGAGAATTCCATTAAGAGAGCCGTCAGAGACGATGACGTTGATAGGCTGCAGGTCTAAAGGTGGTGACATCAAAGCCGAGCAGTACTAATCGCTCCAAGACTTCTTTTAAAAATTAATACGGGTAGGACTTACTTGTGTATACAGCTTATCTCTTTTCCACATCACGTTAAGAAAGAGGACCTTGAAGGCATGGAAGTTGAGAGTAGGGGAACCGAAATCAGCATCTGAAGAGCCAATGGCGATCATAGGGCGGGTGTTCACCCCTTCCCATCCCGAACAGGGCCGTTAAGCCCCGCTCCGCCGATGATACTGGGTTCGCCCCCGGGAAAGTAGGTAATCGCCTCCCATTAATGGATAGCAAAGCTCCTGTAACCGGGAGCTTTTGCTGTTTTTAGGCAGTTGTCGGCTGTCAGCTGTCGGCGATCGGCTGTCGACTTTTAAGCGGTAGGCTGTAAGCTATAGGCGGCAACACGCCCCTTGCGAATTACCCCAGGTGCTCCCCAAACGGAAGAGCGCCTTTTGCGTGATATACAGGTAGCTGCAACTACCGATATTACCCCCGAGCCCTGATTGCTTTAAGCTGACTGCCGAAATGAAAAACGCCCTCCAGACCGGAGAGCGTTTTTTGATGTAATACTGACACCGCGAGCAATAGCTTA
>NZ_FNGS01000018.1 GCF_900103285.1 Siphonobacter aquaeclarae
GTTCGGCAATAGTACCGTATTTCTGCCGCACCACTTCTTTAATCTGATCCGCGTTTTCCATCGTGCTCTATTGGTTTAATGTAATATTACGATAAACAAGAACAAAAAAAGAGCCCCTCTCGCTAGCAGCAAGTAGAGGCACCCACATAAATATCAAAAAGTGAACCAAATGTCTGTCTAGCTTCTTCCCAAACAACCTCATTAATACAATAGCAAACCCGGGGCGGGTTGATCTCTCCTTTGATAATACCGATACGCTTGAGTTCCTTCAAGTGTTGGGAGACCGTCGCCTGCGCAAGAGGAAGTTCATCTACCAGGTCCCCACATACACAAGCTTTCTTTTGGGCCAGAAGCTGCAGGATAGCCACCCGAGCCGGATGCGCGAAAGCCTTCGCCAGATCAGCCGCCCGGTTCTGTTGTTCAGTAAAAATCGCAGTCTTCGTAACTCCCATGTGACAAAGGAAGGGAATTCAAACAATATATCGTAATATTACGATATATTGTTTTCTAACCGGATACCCTGAAGGTCATTCAGTTTTCATGTAGTTGTCAGCTGAAGATAAATTCATAAACACGGCAGGCCAAGAATCATCGCTTCAGACGCCAGACAGAAAAGTCCTATTCTCCGTTGCCGGAGAATTCTCCATTCTGTAACACTCGTCACAGACCGGCTTTAAAGTCTGGAATAGTTTTGTCGTCGAAATATAATACCGATGAAAAAACTTCTTGCTTTAGCGTTGTGCTGTTTCGGTCCGGATTATGCTATGGCGCAGACAACGTTGTCTCTTGGCGAAGCGATCAGGGTAGCAGCAATCAATAGCCGGCAAATTCAGTTGGCAGAAAACGCTTCACAGACGGCACGGGCGCGCTATCATGAAACCGATGCCATGTTTCTTCCGAAAGTTGGGATTGATTATACGGCAATGGTTACCAACAGTCCGATGCAAGCATTTGGTATTCGTCTGCAGCAACGGAAAATAACGCAGTCTGACTTTGCACCTGATTTACTCAATCGTCCCGGAGCGACCGGAAACTTTATTACTGAAGCTTCTTTGCTTCAACCATTGTTCAATCCGGATATGCTCGCAATGCGCGATGCCGCCAGAAAGCAGGTGACGGCGGCTGGCTTTGAAAAGCAGCGCGTGGCGGAGTTCGTCAGGTTTTCGGTGGAATCGGCTTATTGTCAATTGCAGTTGGCATACGAAATGACTGCCGTAGCCTCGCAGGAGAAAGAAACCCTTCAGTCGATTTATGAAAGTGTACAGAATCGTTTTGATCAGGGATATGTCCAGAAGTCGGACCTCCTTAACGTAGAAGTCCGACTCCGAGAAACGGAAGCACAGCTATCGTCGGCCTTTGCCGCAATTGAAGAATACAGCGACGAATTGAGCCTTTGGATGGGAAAGCCGTTGGGTGATCGCTATGCGGTGGAATCTATTCCGGTCGAATCGCCCGACGTGTCCATCACAAGCCTGCCAGAGGACCGGTCAGATTTTCGGGCGCTCAATGTGTCGGTGTCCGTCTATGACGACTTGATGAAGGCAACGCGCCGAAGTAGTTTGCCAAAAATAAATGCATTTGCCTCCTACATGCTAAACGATCCTGCTCTCTGGGGCTTTGGAAGCGGAGCGTACCTGGCCGGTGTCAAGCTCTCGTGGGCAATCTTTCAAGGCGGCGATGTCAAGAGGAAACTGGCGACGCATCAGTTGGAAAAACAACGCGTTTTGCTTCAACTGGCAGACCGCAAAGACCAGGACAGAAATGGGTTACTAAAAGCAATCCGGGAATTGACAGAGGCCGGTTTTCGTCTGAAACAATATCATACGGCCATTGCTCAGGCTCGGGAAGCACTGGCCATCCTGGAAAACCGGTTTCGTCAGGGCCTCGCGACGACGACCGAGGTACTGACAGCACAAACGCAGCTTTCCCGGCAGCGGCTCGCCTATGACCAGACCATTGCGTCCCGGAATATGACACTTGCCTATATCCGGTTTCTGACGGCTCACTAAAACTACTTTCCGACCGGGCCGGCGATCGCCGGATTCCACTTTCCCTAAAAGTCCATGAAAATTGCAAACAGTGTGTATCTAGTTACTGCTGCAGGATGGCTCATGTCTTGCGATCAAACCGATACTATGGTGCGTCAAACCTCGCAACAAACCCCGATTCCCGTGACGACTGTGCAAATAGGTTCAGCCGGTTCCGCATCATTCTTGCTGATAAGCGGGCAACTGACGGCAACGCGCTCCATTCCCCTCAGTACCCGTTTGATGGGGTATATTACTCGACTGAATGTAGGCATCGGCGACAATGTCAGGGCAGGGCAGATACTTTTTACTGTCTCCGCTTCAGATATTCAAGCAAAGGGCGGACAGGTGGCTGCGGCGATTGCGCAGGCGGAAGCCGCTGCTGCTGTCGCCGAAAAAGACTACGAGCGGTACAAGATCCTTCATCAGCAGCACAGCGCTACAGACAAGGAGCTCGAGAACGTCACCCTTCAGTATCAGGTGGCACGTGCACAGGTTCAGAGTGCCAGACAGATGCAGCAAGAAGTAGGCGCGAGTATGCGCTACGCACAGGTTGCGGCACCTTTCAGTGGCACGATCACGCAAAAATGGATGGATGCGGGGAGTCTGGCAAGTCCGGGCGCGCCGGTGTTGACACTGGAAAGTGACGGAAACCTTCAGGCAACAGCCACCTTAACGGAAGATCGCATTCACCACGTCCGGAAGGGTATGCCGGTTCATCTGAAGGCAGATGCCGACGGCCGGGAATTTTCCGGAGAAGTTGCAGAAATCAGCCGCTCATCTGTCGGCAGTGGTGGACAATACCTTATCAAAATAAACCTGCGCCGGCAACAGGGTTTGCTTCCGGGTATGTATGTACACATCCGTATAGCGACGAAGGCTGGCACAGGTTCAGGAAACCTCCGTGTTCCGGTCGAGAGTCTTATCCGTCACGGAGACCTGACAGGTGTCTACGTCGTCTCGGCCGACCGAAAAGCCTTGATTCGTTGGTTACGTATAGGGATAATCGTTGGGAAAGAGGCGGAGGTCCTTTCCGGAATTGTCCCGGGTGAAATGCTGGTTCTGCATGCCGGTGGCCGGCTTTGGAACGGCGCTGACGTAAAACTCTGAAAATAGCCGTTGGCACTTCGCTACAGATTCCTGCTTGCCAGGCTGAAAAATAGATACTATGGAAAATGGAATAGCCGGGCGTATTGCCAGCGCTTTTATCCAGTCAAAACTGACGTTGCTGCTGCTTGTTGCGGGGGTACTGCTGGGCGTATACGCTATCTTTATGATACCCAGGGAGGAGGAGCCCCAGATTAAAGTTCCGATGATTGATATATTCGTCGGTTATCCCGGTGCCGGACCGAAAGAGGTGGAGAGCCGGATTGCCGCGCCGCTGGAGAAAGTAATTTCCAACATTGGCGGCGTCGAACACGTCTATTCAACGTCAATGGACGGACGGGCAATGCTAATTGTCCAATTTAAGGTTGGGGAAGATATCGAGCGATCCCAAGTGAAGCTTTATACCGAGCTGGCCCGGCAGATGGATCAAATGCCGGAAGGTGCGACAATGCCTTTGCTGAAATCCAGAGGCATCGACGACGTGCCGGTGTTTACAGTGACGCTATGGGGAGAAAAATACGCCGATGGGCCATTGCGCGAAATTGCCAATCAGGTAGGAGCGGAGCTTAAAAAAACGCCTGAAGTATCGGGTGTGCGTGTGATTGGCGGGCATAGCAGAGAGCTCAGGGTGGTTGTTGATAAGGAAAAGATGATGGCACTGAAAATTGACCTGACTGCCGTTCGCCAGCAAATCGAAGCGCAGAATAGTCAGGTACCCGCAGGGTTGCTACGGATACAGGATACGACCTTCCGGATACGGACCGGGAATTTCCTGGAGTCAGCCGAAGAACTTCGCAATCTGATCGTAGGCACCAATGGGCAGCAGCCCGTTTTTCTGAAGCAATTTGCCACAATTCAGGAGGGATATGAAAAGCCGGCGCGGTATGTGGCGTTCGGATACGGCGAGGCAGAAGCTTCGGAGCACCAGAAATTTCCTTCCGTTTACCCCGCTGTGACGCTGGCTGTCAGCAAGCGGTCAGGCGCGGACGCTATGGCACTGACCGCCACACTGGAGCGGAATCTGCAGCGCCTGGAAAAGTCCCTTATTCCGGCGGATTTGAAGACCACAATCACACGAAACACCGGCGAGTCGGCATCCGAAAAAGTCTCCGAGTTGCTGCTCCACCTCGCGATTGCCATCATGGCCGTTACTGCTTTCGTTATGCTGGCGATGGGATGGCGAGGGGGAATGGTCGTTTTTTTATCGGTTCCCGTGACGTTCGCGCTCACATTGGTAGCTTATTACTTCCTCGATTACACACTGAACCGAATTACCCTGTTTGCGTTGGTTTTCATCGTCGGAATTGTAGTGGACGATTCCATCATCATTGCTGAAAACATGCACAGACACTTCCGGATGAAAAAGCTACCCTTTCTGCAGGCGGCCATTTTCTCGATTAATGAAGTAGGAAACCCGACCATTCTGGCAACGTTCACCGTAATGGCGGCGGTATTTCCTATGGCGTTTGTCAGCGGAATGATGGGGCCGTATATGAGTCCGATGCCGATTGGCGCAGCGGTGGCTATGCTGATCTCGCTGATCGTAGCCCTTACGGTGACACCTTATCTGGGATATCTGTTTCTGCAGGAGAAGACTGGCCGGGCTAATACCCACGGGACGGTCCTCGAAGAAACTTTTTTTTATCGTGCCTATAAGCGGATCATGCAGCCCTTGCTCAATAGTCGCGCCAGGCGTTGGGGCTTCATGGTGGGAACAACAGTTGTTTTGCTGGCGACATTTTTTCTCTTCTACACCCGAAGCGTAGCGGTCAAGATGTTGCCTTTCGACAACAAAAATGAGTTTCAGGTAGTTGTCGACCTTCCGGAAGGAGCAACGCTTGAACGGACCAATGCGGCGGTCACAGATATTGCCGCATTTTTGGGAACACAACCGACTGTCCGGCATTTTCAAACGTATACCGGAACATCTTCTCCGATTACCTTCAGCGGCCTGGTTCGCCATTATGACCTGCGTGCGGGTGACAATGTCGCTGATATTCAAGTATCGTTGACAGATAAGAAAGACCGGAGCACAAAGAGCCATGAGATAACCCGGTCATTACGGGACCCGATCCGGAAGATTGCCGCCCGGTACGGCGCGAATGTTGCGTTAGTCGAGGTTTCCCCGGGGCCTCCTGTCCGTTCGACCCTTGTTGCTGAATTGTATGGACCCGACGAGGCCGTGCTGACCAAACTCGCCGCGCAGGTAAGAAAATGGCTGAGTTCTACTCCCGATGTTGTCGACCTGGACTGGAGTATTGAAGCCGATGAGCCGGAATACCGGTTTATTGTCGACAAGGAAAAGGCCATGCGTTCAGGTGTGGCTCCGGCACAGGCGGCGTTGACAGTCCGCTCCTTTCTCTCCGGTGCAACCGCCGGAGTCTGGCACAGACCCGAAAACTTTGAAACGGAACCTGTCAGGCTGCAACTGGCTGACAGCTCGCTCAACGGATTTGCTGCACTTTCCGATTTGCCTGTAAAAAACCAGTCGGGGCAAACGGTTCCGTTGGGAATACTGGGCCATTGGGAGCGTACCCTGGTTCCGAAGAGCATCAACCGGAAAGATCAGAAAAGAGTGATATACCTGACGGCAGATATGGCCGGTAGTCTGGAGAGTCCGGTTTATGCTATTTTGGCAGTATCACAGCAACTGGCATCTGTAAGATTGCCTGAAGGCTATTTCCTGCACGAAGAATACACAGAAGCGCCGGAAAATGAATCGGAATATGCCATCAAATGGGACGGAGAATGGCAGATCACTTATGAGGTATTCCGGGACCTCGGAATCGCTTTCGCCGCAGTGCTCATTATTATTTACATACTCATTGTAGGTTGGTTTCAGGATTTCAAAGTACCGTTTGTCATGCTTTCCGCGATTCCGTTGTCTTTGATTGGCATCATCCTCGGGCACTGGATAATGGGGGCGTATTTCACCGCGACGTCGATGATCGGCTTTATAGCGTTGGCAGGGGTTATGGTCCGAAATTCCATTCTGCTGATTGATTTCATCGACATTCGGCTTAGTCAAGGGGAATCCCTCCAACAGGCCATTGTTGAAGCCGGCGCTGTCCGAACGATGCCAATCCTGCTGACGGCTGGAGCGGTAGTACTTGGCGCGGTCATTATCCTCGCCGACCCGGTTTTTCAGGGGCTGGCCATCTCGCTGATGGGAGGGACCTTAACGTCTACATTTCTGACGCTCATTGTCGTCCCGTTGCTTTATTTCAAAATGCTCAAAAAAGACTATGTACCCAAAAACGGAGAAACACCATCATGAAGCTCCTGATCGTTACCGCCATCGCGGAATGCCGCAATGTCGTCGGTGTTGTATTCGAACGCAGAGGCATCCGTAAGTACAGTATTGTGCCGATAAGCGGAGTAAGTCTTGAAGAGACCCGCCAATTGACGGACAATTGGTTCGGTGGTCCTTCTGGGGTAGATCGGTTTGAATCGGTGATGTTGTTCTGCTTTACGGAGGAAGGAATTGCTGACGCTGTTCTGTCAGAGCTGGAGCATTTCAATCAGGAAGAGAAACCCGACTTTCCCGTTCGCGGGCTAGTACTACCGGTCGAGCGCAGCATCTGACTTGGTCGGCAAATTCTTATAAACGATGATAAAAAGCGGTCTTTACTGTAACGAATGTCACAGTTGGACGGCTTTTTGTCTTTTAGGTTTGTATTTCTAACCAGAATACATACCGTAATGTACCATGAAATAGAATCTCAGTGGATGGGTGATATGCAGTTCAATGCGCTTGTTGATGGACATACACTCACCATGGACGGTCCGGAAAAAGTTGGAGGGCATAATATCGGTCCGATTCCCAAGCCTCTGGTACTCACAGCGTTATCGGGCTGCACAGGGATGGATGTCGTTTCCCTGCTTCGGAAGGCCGGTTGTAAGCTCAGGCATTTTGACGTAAAAGTGCGGGGCGAGCTTTCTCCAGGGCATCCGATTCAGTATACATCCATTCACCTGGACTATTTGGCTGAAGGATTGAACGAAGACATGGATGAACTGCTTCGGGCCGTCAGATTATCGCAGGAGCAATATTGTGGCGTCAGTGCTATGTTAAAGAAAACAATGCCTGTCACCTGGAGTGTTGTTTATAACGGTCATTTGGTTTTTTCAAACCAGCCTGTCGGCCAACGAGCCTCATGAAAGAAAACAAGGATCAGTTGATAGAATTCCGGTCATCGCCTGAACTGGTAGACAGACTCTTTCAGTATGGAATTACTAAGCACTATGAAGCAGGCAGAGTAATCCTGCAGGAGCATGCGCACATACGTTCCATCCCTCTTGTTATTCGGGGAAGCGTCAAAGTGATCCGTTCTGAAGAAGATGGCAGGGAAATTCTTCTGTACTATATAAAGGCGGGAGAAAGTTGTATTATGTCATTTCTGGGCGGTCTTCATCAGGAAATCAGCAAGGTAAGAGCGGAAGTCGAAGACGATGCTGAAATACTTTTCGTGCCCGTGGAAAAGGTGCCGTTGTTGATCAGGGAATTTCCGGAATGGCTGGATTACATTTTCCGGTTGTACCACAAACGCTTTGAGGAAATGCTGGAGATCATCAATGCGATTTCTTTCCGGAAAATGGATGAGCGCTTGTTGAATCTGCTTCGGAAGAAGGTGTCGTTAACCGGCAGCAGTACCTTGATTCTCACACATGAGCAACTGGCCGGTGAGCTCGGTACAGCGCGTGAAGTGGTCTCGCGTTTGTTAAAACAATTGGAATCGGCAGGAGTAGTGCTGCTGGGAAGAAATAAAGTGAACCTTTTGGAGGTTTCAGGTAATGTACTGACCTGAGCAAAGGTCCTTTAGTAAAAGACGTACTATGGTGTGTCGGGCAACTTGCTGCTGGTAAAGCCAGGCCAATCTTGTTTTCGGAATAGTCCGGACTGACCTGGTGCGGAAAAATTTTCCACGTCCATCGAGAAATACGTTTTCAGAGGCATGGCATCGGATAAATGCCAGCTACTCGCAAAAAGCTATCCTGGGATTGGTAGCGCTGCCACAGGGAAACTGATACCTGATTTGCGGATACCTTGGCGTGGGCATATCCGTGACTTCCAGAGGCGACATGGCTTGTCCGTTGAAAGATGGCATGGTTATCTGTTCGGGAGAGCCGCTTCCGAGAGCTACTTTTTTAGCAGCAGCGCTGCCGTTAAAACTATAGTCCATCATTGCGTCAAGCAAGCGGTAGACGGCGTAGTAATCGAGTGCATCATAAGCGCTTCTGGAGCTGGGCATTACGTGATCCGTCACATACCGGTAATCACCTATAACAGACGACCGTACATAGATAAAATCCTTCTCGCCCGCCGGAATATTGATATGTTTATAGATGTCGATTGCCAGACGATGGTCGTTCACCACATCTTCGTCATAGACCTGGCTGATCATTTTGGTATTGGATGGAAATCGCTGAAGTTGCTCCCCGGTTGTGAGTGGACTGTCCCAATTGAACACGTA
>NZ_FNGS01000016.1 GCF_900103285.1 Siphonobacter aquaeclarae
GGAAAGTAGGTAATCGCCTCCCATTAATGGATAGCAAAGCTCCTGTAACCGGGAGCTTTTGCTGTTTTTAGGCAGTTGTCGGCTGTCAGCTGTCGGCGATCGGCTGTCGACTTTTAAGCGGTAGGCTGTAAGCTATAGGCGGCAACACGCCCCTTGCGAATTACCCCAGGTGCTCCCCAAACGGAAGAGCGCCTTTTGCGTGATATACAGGTAGCTGCAACTACCGATATTACCCCCGAGCCCTGATTGCTTTAAGCTGACTGCCGAAATGAAAAACGCCCTCCAGACCGGAGAGCGTTTTTTGATGTAATACTGACACCGCGAGCAATAGCTTACTGCCTAAAGCTTAATGCTTACTGCTCACTGCTTAAAATTGACCGCCGATCCCTGACCGCCTACGGAATGTTATACCTCGACGCCAGGTCCCGCATTTCCAGAATATTGCGAACCTGCAATTTCCGGAAAATGCGTCCCTTGAAGGTACCCACAGTCGAAACGTGGATCTTGAGCTTCTCACTGATCACTGACAGCGGCTCTGCCTTCAACAGGAACGGTACAATCTCAATTTCGCGGTCCGACAGCGTGTCGAACGGATTGAGGCTGTTGGTCAGGTTCTCCTGGATCAACTGGTTCAGCAACTTCTGATCGAGAAAAATCTGCCCGGACAGGACCGAACGGAACGCGTCCGTGATCTCCTGCAAGTTCGCCTGCTTCGTCAGGTAGCCGGCAATACCGGCATCCAGGTACTTTTTGACAAAGGAATAGTTCGTCAACGCCGAAAAGACGATTATCTTCATTTCGGGAGCGGCGGCCTTCGTCTGCCGGATGTAATCCAGGTTGTCATCATTGGCTGTCTTGGTGTCAAGTACAAACAAGTGATACTTGCCTTCTCTGAGCTTCTGCTCTGCCTCTTCCTTGGTTGTCACCATGTCAATGTCAGCATCGAGGTGGCTGTTCAGCAATTGTGTCAGACCGAATGCAACGATCAGGAATTCGTCGAAAATGAGTAATTTCTTCATAGTCAGGCCAAATAGGCGCTTAGGTGAAACGGATACCTAGGATCTTCCAGCTTTTGCCGGCTGTCTTTAGTGTTAAGTAGTTAGTGATGGGGCGAAAATATAACTAAGTACTCAAGGTTTTTTCCCTAAAAATATGGATATGGCCTTGCCGATTACTCATTGTTTCGACGAACAGCGGGGAACATACCTGCCAAAAGCGATGTTTTAGCGATAAAAAATGAAGCGATGTGTCTGAATATGAGGACTTTCACAGACCAGTATCTTCGGCTGCGGGAAGAAGGCTTTCCCGGAAATGAAAAAGACCATCCTGCCGAAGAGAAGGATGGTCCTGAAGAAAAAGAAGTAACTACACCGTCAACCGACGCTTCCGGGAAAGAATTGTCCACGAATCTGTCGTACGACCGTCCCGGACAACCGTAGCTGTTTCATGCAGGGCTACCGTCGGACATACGTGATAAGGAACGCCATAAAGTACCTGCCCGATGTGGAAATCATCGGAGTTATCCACACGCAAAACGCCATGTTCTTCACTTTGGCCGATTAGCGCTCCCTTTACATCCAGAAAAAGAACCCGGCGGTCGATCGGATTTTCCGCGGAAACGGCCTTATGGCCCAAATCCACCGTTACAATTCCCTCAGCCGGCTTCGAAACGACGCGCGTAAGGAGCAGCGCCGCCCACTCAAACGGCTGCTCCGGTAAGCCGCTGCCATAGCCCCAATCCCATAACAGACAGGTCCCAGGACTGCAGTAAACCCCGTCCCGTTGCGCATGTACCGGAAACGACGGTGTTCCCCCGGCAATAATCATCCAGCCAGGCTCAGGCGTGAACTCCCGGAACACGGCATCGTAGGCTGCGTCAACTTCCTGCTTCCGGGCGGCGAAGTCCGGATTGCGCAGATGCCCGTCGTAAATATGCAGGCCTTTCAGCGTCAGCGCAGGCAGGGACGTTACGCGTGCGATCAGCGCCGGAAGCGCGGGAATCTCCACACCGGTCCGGTTCATGCCGTTATTGACGTCAACAAACACCGAAAATGCCGTTTCATGCTCGTCTCCGTAAGCCTGCAATGCATCAGCGGCGTCAGGATGGTCCACCAGCGCTGAAAACGCCGTGGAAGGAAACTTTCGGGTCAGCTCCGCAAACCGCCCGACATTCGGGCCGCTCAACGGATAAGCCAGCAGAACCCAGGGCGCTCCGGCCATCGCCGCCATCTCCGCTTCCGCAATGGTTGATACCTTGAACCGGGAAATACCCGCTTCGAGCTGCAACCGGAGTATTTCGATGGTCTTATGCGTTTTCGTGTGCGGAATAAGGTAGTCGGTTCCGCCCGCGATGCGAATCATCGTGGCAATATTCCTGCGGATGATATCCTCGTAAAATACCAGTCCGGGAGAAAACACTTCGTCCGGATTCTCCAGCCTGTAATGGATCATGTTGTCAGATAAACAGATTGAGGACCAGTACCCCGACGAGCCCGATAACGGAAACCAGGGTTTCCATGACCGTCCAAGTTTTGAGGGTATCCTTGATACTCAGGTTAAAATATTCTTTGTACAGCCAGAAACCGCCGTCATTCAGGTGCGAACACATCAGGCTTCCGGCACCGATAGACAATACCATGAGTTCGGGAGAGACATCCGGCCGGGAGGTAACAAGCGGCGCGATAAGGCCCACCGCCGTCAATCCTGCAACCGTTGCCGAGCCCACACAAATGCGGATCAAACCCGCCATTGCCCAGCCCAGAATAAGCGGAGAAACCGGCAGCTGACGCAGCTGCTCCCCGAGGTAATGGCTGATACCTGCGGCCTGCATGATCTCTTTCAGCGCGGATGCCCCGGCTACGACGAGAAGAATGATCGAACAGCCTTTGAATGCTTCTTCCAGTTGCCTGGTAACGGCTTTCATCGACTGGCCGCGGTTAAGCCCCAGCGTATACATTGCCACGAGTACCGACAACAGCATCCCAAAATAGGGCTCGCTCAGCAACTGTACAACGGGATTGGGCGGCAGGTAGGGACGAAAGATAGTCGTCACCGCCAGCAGAATGACAGGCAAAAGAGCCGAAAAAAGGCTGATACCAAGACTCGGCAGCTGATCCGCAGGTAGCTTTTTTACAGACAGCAAATCGGGATCGAGTTTTGGCTGATACTGTTTCAGCGTACGGCCGAAGATCGGACCGGCAACAGCGATGGCCGGAATAGCCACAGTGATTCCATACAGCAGTACCTTGCCCAGATCGGCGTTTAGTTTGGTGGAAATTGCTGCGGGCGACGGGTGCGGCGGCAGGTAGCCGTGTGCAACGGACAAGGCCGACAACATCGGTATCCCGACCGTCAGAATAGGTAGTCGCGCGGAAACAGATACGGCTACAATCAGCGGAAAAACAATGACAAATCCGGCATTATAAAACAGGGGAATTCCGATGACGAAACCGGCCAGCGCCATGCCCCAGGGCAGATTTTTCGTCCCGAAAAGAGATACCAGCGCGTCCGTAATGCGTTGTGCCGCACCGCTTTCAGCCACCAGCTTGCCCAGCATCGCACCGAAGCCCACAATCAGGACCAGGTCTCCGAGGGTATCGCCGATGCCTTTCTTGATGGCGACGCCGATCGCGTGTACTTCCATGCCGCTGGCCAGCCCGAGCCCGATACATACCAGCAGAAACGCCAGAAAGGTATCCAGCCGGACCCAGGCAATCAGGATAATCAGGAAGAGAATACCCAGAAATGTAAGAAGTAATGGCATAGTAACGAGGTAAGAGGTTTTTTGATCATTCAAAGAAAAGAAATTTGCCCGTTTTCACCGTACCTGTTTCGGGAAACGTTCCCGGAACCTACCTTTGGCCAGGGCCCTTTCCGGGCCGGTTATTTTTTTGATGCTATGACGACGGAATCTCTCGCGCTGCGTCCGAGGCAGTTCCTGCCGGCGGACTTTGAACTGACCGACTGGGCCAGTGTCCTCCCTTTTTTTGATGAACTGACCAACAGGCGGATTACCGATGCCGATGCGCTCGACAAGTGGTTCCGGGATCGCTCGGAACTCGAAAGCTACCTGTCCGAAAACTTCGCCTGGCGCTATATCCGGATGACGACCGATACGACCAACGAAGCGTACGTGCTGGCGTTCAATGATTTCAACGAAAACATACAACCGAACTGGACGGAAATCGCCAATGCATTGGACGTCAAAGCCGTTGGGGATCCTTTCCTCGACAGCCTTCCCGACAACGGATATGCCGTCGCGATCCGCGGAATGAAACGGCAGATTGAGATCTTCCGGCCGGAGAACGTCGCTCTTTTCACCCGTATTCAGCAACTACAAAGCCAGTACGGAAGCATTGCCGGAGCGATGACCGTTACCCTCGACGGTGAAGAAATGACGCTTCAAAAAGCCGGAGACCGTCTTTTACAGCCGGACCGGGCCGTTCGGGAGCAGGCGTGGACGGCCATCTGGGAGCGGCGCTACCAGGATCACGAAGCCCTGGATAACCTCCTCAATGAACTGCGGGATCTCCGCCATCAGGTGGCCCTCAATGCCGGGTTTGCCAATTTCCGCGATTATATGTTCGCCGCGCTCGGCCGGTTTGACTATACGCCGGAAGACTGCTTCCACTTCCATGATGCGGTAGCCGGAACGGTCGTTCCGATTTTGAATGAGTTCGCAGCAGCCCGTAAATCCGAACTCGGCGTACCTTCCCTGCGGCCGTGGGACAAGCTGGTAGACCCTTCCGGAAAAGCGCCGCTGAAGCCTTTTGCCGGCGGAGAAGATCTGCTGACCAAAACCATCGAGGTATTCGACCGCCTCGATCCCGAATTGGGCCGGTATCTCCGGGTGATGCGGACAATGGGCCGGTTCGACCTTGAATCCCGGAAAGGCAAAGCGCCGGGTGGATACAATTATCCCCTGGAAGAATCCGGTGTTCCCTTCATCTTCATGAATGCCACCACCAACCTGCGGGATATGGTGACGATTCTGCACGAAGGCGGTCATGCCGTTCACAGCATCGTGACGCGGGATCTGGCGCTCAACAGCTTCCGGAATGTACCGAGCGAAGTCGCTGAACTGGCCTCTATGAGCATGGAGCTGATTACGATGGATCACTGGGATGTATTTTTCCCGGATCCGGAAGAACTGCGGCGAGCCAAACTGGAGCACCTGGAGGACCTGCTCGAAACCCTTCCCTGGGTGGCGACAGTCGATGCCTTCCAACACTGGTTGTACGAGAATCCGACGCATCGCGTGGACGAACGGAATGCCGCATGGGTACGGCTTTTCGACCGCTTTGCCGATTCCGTAACCGACTGGAACGGCCTCGAACGATTCAAGGCATACCAATGGCAGCGACAGCTTCACATCTACGAAGTGCCGTTCTATTACATCGAATATGGGATTGCCCAGCTCGGAGCCATCGGTGTGTGGAAAAATTTCCGGGAGAATCCGGAGAAGGGACTCGAAGGGTACCTTAATGCCCTGAAACTCGGCTATACCCGCCCGATGGGCGAAATCTACGCGGCCGCGCATATTCCCTTTGATTTCTCGAAGGAGCATATCGCCGGGCTGATGGATTTCGTCAAGTCTGAAATCGAAAAGCTGCGGTAAACAAAAGTCACGACATAAAAAAGCTCCGGAAAGTCAGCTATTTTCCGGAGCTTTTTTATGACCTCTCAGTGAGGATCAGGGTATTCGAGATACAGCGAGGCTGCTGCCGCCCGACCGGAATGCAATTGCCTGGCCCGCGCATAGGAACTGTTCAGTACTGTGAGGATATCGTCGCCATTGCGGCTCGGGAAAAGCCCGTTTTGGCCATGCAGGGCGTTCACAAAGAGGATGGCAAGGATACCGTTCGGAAAACGTACCCACGCTGTCCGGATACCCTGGTAGGTAAGCGAACGGAGATACCACCAGCCATCGTGATACAGAATCGGGCCGTCGGAAGTAGTACCTCCGAAACAGCCGAGCCGATAGGTAGTCAGGGTATCCTTGTAAGCCTGCGTGAGAACAGAAGTATTATCCGTCGTAAAAACAGACGAATACAGCTTCCCGGCTTCCCGCGGGGTGAGATACCAGCCATAGGCGCCGGTGGTATTCCGGAAATTGCCCTGGTTCCACCCTGCTGCACCGGAATAGGGAAAGTCATAGGTATACGTGAACTCGGCCGGGGTATCGGGTACTGCGCCGGCGATACCGGCTTTTTCGAGAACGTTTTGCTGGACATATTCGATGTAGCGCTGCTGAGTCTGCTGATCGTCGGTTGCATCATCTCCGGAAAATCCATATCCCAGAATCGCCGGAATCAGTACCCGGAATAGCCCGAAGTTGGCGTTCTGATAGCAATAGTTCCCCCGGTTCGCAGGGACGATACCGTCTGCAATGAGCTTTTTCAATCCGGTATATATATTCTCGGAATAGGATCCGTTCGCGCAGTACTGCCCCGAGCCGATGATACCCGAGCGGTGCGTCAGCAGGTCCCGGAACGTAACAGAGCCAATGCCCGGCCCCTTCACCCAATTCGCAGGCAGGTAGTTGACAATAGGATCGCCCGTTCGGATACCCCGCTCCGAAGCGAGCTTCAGAAACGCCATCGCCGTGATCGTCTTGCTCATACTGGCAATGTGCATTTTGGTATCGAGGAGATAAGGCTTTTCACCGCCGGGGTCGGTCGTGCGCGCTTTGAGTCCGCCTGCGCTTTCGGCCTTAACGACGCCGTTTTGCAGCAGCACATAGCCATACCCGAAGTTCCGGTTTCGCAGCGAGTCTTCCAGTACCTTCGAAAAGAGGGCGAAAAAGCCGGGATAGGTCGTAACCGTCACCGGATCTGAATAAACCGTCACCTGCCCTGCTATCGCATAGGCCCGGACGTAGTACCGGGTATTCTCATTCAACCCATTAATGGGCGAGGTGAAAGAATGGGGAAACAACGTGGGCGCTGCCGACTGCTCGCTCTTCTGATCGGCGATAGTGGGCAGGGTATTTGTAGCCGACCAGCAATGCCCGTATACCACCGCAAGACCCTTATCGGCATGCTTCAGCGTGGATGTAATCTGAAACGAAGCGGATGTGACAGCGGTTACCGCCCGCAGCGTATCAAGCTCAACGGCAGGCGCGGGATCTTCCCGTTGTTTCCGGCAGGCCGTAAACAGGCAGGCAATGAGGAGAACAGGGAGAAGGTATTTCATCACGTAAAATAAAAACCTGACTCGACAGGCGGTCAGACGGGAGGTTGGCTATCTTTGGATAGTCACGAAATTACTAACGTTTTATTGCTACTGATCGATTGCAGGCGTGAAGTTCATTCGTTCCCTTTATCTGTCGAGACTTTTCTTTATCCTGCTGACCGGGATTATCTTTCTGTTTCTGCTGGCTTTCGTCTTCCCGTGGCTGTTTGGCGTCGTGCGGGTTTATTTCTTCATTGTGCTGGTACTCGCGGTTGCCGATGGCGCTGCGCTCTATGTACCGAAGAAGGCTTTCTTCGCGCGGCGGGAAATGGCTGACCGCTTTTCCAACGGAGATGCCAATCCGGTTTCCATTTTTCTTGAAAACCGCTATCCTTTTCCCGTACGCCTGGAAATCATCGATGAAATTCCGTTTCAGTTTCAGAAGCGGGATGTGCTGTTCCACACCCGGATGACGGAGCAAACCCAGCAAATCATCCGGTATGAGTTGCGGCCTGTCAAACGCGGCGAATATGAATTCGGTGCCGTGAATGTCTACACCCGGACACCGCTGGGGCTGATTCGCCGCCGGTTCCGCTTTTCCCAGGATGCGATTGTTGCCGTTTATCCCTCTTTTCTCCAGATGCGGCAATATGAGTTCATGGCCATTTCGAACCGGTTGACTGAACTGGGAATCAAGAAAATACGGCGTATCGGGGTCAGTCAGGAATTTGAGCAGATCCGGCCATATGTACCGGGGGATGAAGTCCGTTCGGTCAACTGGAAAGCAACGGCCCGTCGTAATGAGCTGATGGTCAATGCCTTTCAGGAAGAAAAATCCCAGGCTATTTACTGCCTGATCGATAAAGGCCGGGTGATGAAAAGCCCGTTTGAAGAACTGACCCTGCTCGATTATGCCATCAACGCGTCGCTTGTCATGAGCAACATTGCTTTGATCAAACAGGATAAGGCCGGCGTGATGACTTTTTCGGACCGGATAGGGCAAATGGTGCCGGCAGACCGGAAACCGGGCCAGCTTTCCCGTATTCTGGAACTACTGTACCGTCAGAAAACACGCTTTCTCGAAACAGACTATGAATCCCTGTACCTGCAGGTAAAACAGCATATCCGCCAGCGCAGCCTGCTGCTGCTCTTCACCAATTTTGAAACGGTCAATGCCCTGCACCGGGTATTGCCGTACCTGCGGCGTCTGGCCAAAGACCACCTGCTGATCGTGATTTTCTTTGAGAATACCGAGCTGCAGGAGTTGCTTTCCGGCCCGGCCAGGACGACCGAGGAGATTTACCTGAAAACCATTGCGGAGAAGTTCTTCTACGAAAAGCAGCAGATCATGCGCGAACTGCAGCAGTATGGTATTCAGTCGGTATTAACGCCGCCGGAGAAGCTGACGGTCAATACCATCAACAAGTACCTGGAAGTAAAGGCGCGGGGAATGATCTAGCGACTGCGGAGTTTTGCGTCGAGATCCAGTACCTGCCGGAGAACCGGCTGGTGATCGTCGTTGTGAATGATGTAGTCGGCAAGCTGGCTGCGCTCTCCGGGACTGGCCTGCCGCGCGATAATCGAGCGGATCGCGTCTTCGGTTCGCCCGTCGCGTTTCTTGACCCGTCTGATCCGGAGTTCTTCCGGCGCTTCTACCACAATAATCTTATCAAAACGACCCTGCTTCATGATCGCTGCTTCGTAGAGCAGATAGGGGGCGTCGGCATGCTGTTTGGTCCAGTCATTTCCGTCCTGCTGCACACGCGGATGAACGCGAGCGTTGACTTCTCCGAGCAAGGCAGGATTATCAAAAACGCGGGAAGCGACCCAGGCGCGGTTATAGGCGCCGGAGGGAAGGTAGGCTTCCGGCCCGAGCAGACCGGTGAGGCTGTTCCGGAGTGCCGGATCGTGTTCGATGAGCCATTTGGCGCGGTCGTCGGCCACGTACACCGGAATCCCCAGTACTGAAAATATCCGGGATATGAGGCTTTTGCCGGAGCCTATGCCGCCGGTGATACCAATCACACGTGGTTCCATGAACGTCAGGGTAAGGGACTGAGCAGTTCGGCAATTTCGAAGCTGATGGTCACTTGTTCGGCGGAAGCCTTCACATTTTTTTTCTTCGGAAGCGGAATGGGAAGTACTTCGTCGAAATCGCCGTTGATGCGCCGCGGCATCGGAATCCGGACGGTATCCGGGTAGTTGCGCATGGCGGATTCGGGGCCTTCGACCGTCACCATAGCCGGAATGACATTGATGGCGGTTGAAATAACAAAATGAGCGGGAAAACGCACTGCCGACGTATCCGCGATGAGCCGTACCTTTTTCACCACGCGGCGTTCAAACCGGAGGTCCAGCGTATCGGCGATGACATAATTGACGTGCGATTCCTTGAGTTGTTCCGAAAGAAGATCAGTCAGGGAAGAAGTACTGAGGTAACGCGCCCGGAGCGGGTTAATAATGGGGTATTGCACGGGCCGGTTGCCGAAGGCCAGTGTCCGCCAGAGCAGGTCCCAGCCGTTGCCGCTGATGTTGGCCTGGATCTGTCTCGGCAGGGGAGTAGTCGGAACATACAACGAATCGTCGTACTCGATCTGAAGCGGATAGGACAGTTTTGTTGTATAGTCGTCCTTGTTCAGCGCGTTCAACAGCCAAAAAAGCAAAGCCCCTACGAGGCAGAGGCTTGCGACTTTCCAGTCAGGTTTCATTCGTTTTTTTTCGTGTCGGATGCCGCCCGAAACGGGCGGCGCTGACCCTGTTACGCGTTTGCTCTCTGGCTGCTCTCACGGGAGATAGCCGTCTTTTCGAAAACGAGGCGGGTGCCGCGTCCGGCGTCGATGGTGACGGTCTTGTCCGTCGTTTCCACAATTTTGCCGTGGAGCCCGCCGATGGTGACCACCTGGTCGCCTTCTTTCAGGGTGTCCACAAATTTTTGCTGGTCTTTCGCTTTTTTCTGCTGGGGGCGGATCATGAAGAAATACATGACCACGAAAATACCTCCCATCAGGACCAGGCTGTACCAGTTGTTGCCACCGGCTTGCGCTTGCAGAAGCATGAGTTATCGGATTTAAGGATAGAAAATCATTTGGCGGCAGCCTGCACTTCGACCCGGAACGACACCGTTGTGGTCTCCGGTTTGGTATTGGCAGTCACCGTTACCGTCTTTGTGTTGGCGCCTACTTTGTTTTTGCTATTGAACCGGACGAGAATGCTCGACGTATCGCCGGGAGCGATGGGTTCGGTCGGCACCGTCGGAACGGTACATCCGCAGGAGGCGTTGGCCGACTGAATCACCAGCGGAGCGTTGCCGGTATTCCGGAACGCAAAGCGATGTACGAGGGTATCGCCTTCGGTTACTTTTCCGAGATCGGCTTCAGCCTGGTCGAATTTCAGGACCGGAAACTTGGTCGGATCGGCTTTGTCTCCCGAAGATCCCTGTTTGTTCTCACAGGCTGTCAGGCAGAGCAGTGCCGCTGCACAAAGCAAAAACGCTTGTTTCATGTCAGCGGCCTTTGATTTGGCCCATCAGGGTTTCGACGTCGGCCAGGAGGCGTTCCGCTTTTTCGCGGGCGTCGTCCACAACTTTCTGTCCTTCTGTTTTGGCGAGGCTTTCCGGCAGGTCGGCCGAATCAACGAGATCGGCGATCAGGCGCTGCAGTTGCTCCCGGTATTTCGAGAGGCGGAAGGCCAGGCGGTCGCGGGTATTTTCTCCCTTGTCGGGGGCGTATAAAATTCCGATGGATGCTCCCACGGCGGCTCCTGTCAGGAATGCCAGCAGGGTACGGGTCGATTTGCTCATGGTTTCACAGGTAAATCAGAGAAATCACTCTGAACGTAATTTTATTCAAAGCTAATAGCCGGAAGCCCATTTAAGAACGCTCCGGCTATTGCTTTTCCTGAAAAACGCGGTCCGGTTACTGAAAACCAACGAAATTCCGTTAAAAAAAGAACTAGCGGTTGTCGATCAGACCGCGTCCGCTCTTCCGGATGGTTCCGTTTTCGCGGAGTTTGGCCGACAACGTATCGAGTACCCCGTTGAGGAACTGACCCGACCGCGGGGTCGAGTAATCTTTCGCTACTTCGATGAATTCGTTGATCGTTACTTTCACGGGAATACCGGGGAAGTAGATCATTTCCGAAAGCGCCATCATCAGGAGGATCTTATCGGTAATGGCAATCCGCTCAGAGTCCCAGTTGGTTACCTGCTCGGTGATGAAGCCGATGAAACGTTCCTCGTTATCCAGGGTATGGCGGAGCAGGTCCTTGAAAAACTGTACGTCATCGTCGCCACCCGGCAGGAGGGTTTGCAGGCGGAGATCACCTTCCTGAAAGGATTTGATGGTTTTGGTGGTGAGACTCCGGAGGATATCCTTGTCTTCGGCCCAGTAGAGATTCTGCTCGTCGAATACAGCCTTGATCAGTTCGTTTTTGAAAACGAGCTGTTTGACGAGGTGCATCACGATGTCAGCATCTTCCGCAGCGGTATGGATGCTGCGCTGGCAGTACTGGCGGAATGTTTCATCCTGACGTATATCCTTGAAGAACGGGCGGATATACTGAACACGGTCTTCTTCCGTCCACTTTAGGTTTCTCCGAATAACTTCTGACTCGAAGGTCGAAAGCTCTCTCAGCGCCGTGATAAACTGGTTATCGGCAAAGGAGCGGGTATTGTACCCGTCGTCGAGGTACTTGCGCTCGTCGTGCAGACGGGCTTCGTCCCCGAGTTCCAGCAGGAGCAGCAGAATCGTCAGGTACTGATTGTAAATCTGTTCGATCTCGTCCGTTGCCGTACGCAGCACGCGCTGCCGGTCAGACAAGGTCTTCTGCCGGTAATAATTAACGGCTTCAGTCGCTACGCGGCGGGCTTCGGCCGGAATTTCCTCGTCCGATACGGTCCGGTTAACGGTTTCCTCCAGCTGGAGCAACGCCAGTTTCCGGAGACCCTCAAAACGCTCGGGATCCTGCTTCTCCATGGAGTTCAGGTCCGGCTGAAGGGTTTCCACGATGAAATCCTGTGCAAGTTGGTAGTTGGAACGCTCCGCCTGGTGCAACGCATATAACGTCTGCATGGCTTTGATCCGCAACGTCCTCCGATTCAGCATATTCGGTAAAGCGGTTGGTCAAAGAACTTGTTTCGAGGCGCAAAGATACGGAAACAAGGCGGAAAACCCACGCGGCGCTTTATACTTTCAGGAGGGAATCGGATGACGGTGAAGCATTTACAGGGAAAAGTGCTATTTGGGCAGGGGGCATGGGGCAAAGGGCATGGGGTTCATTACGTTACCCTATGCCCTTTGCCCCATGCCCCCTGCTTACCTGGACTTACGCCGGAAGACCTGATAATTATACCCTGCAAGCTGCGCCTGTTCACGCAGTTGGGTGACGGAAAGTTGAACGGCGTTGACGACTGACTGATACCGAAGACCGGTTTTTTCGCAGATTTCTTCGATGGAATACCCGTCGTGGTAGCGCATCTCCATGACCTGGCGCTTGCGCTTGGGCAGGCTGCTGACCGATTTATGAGCGAAATGCTGCCAGTAGCCTTCGGATTCCTTTTCAATCCATTGGCTTTCAGGACAGCCTTCTACCGAAAACTCGTACGTATCGGCATCCGAATTAAGAGGTACGTGGTTACCGGGAAGCAGCTTCAGAATCTGATTGCGGAGCGAAAACTTCAGGTAAGGCGCCAGCGGCGCGTTCCGGTTGAGGTTTTGCCGGTGCTGCCAGATCCAGAGAAACAGATCCTGCAGCGCGTCTTCCACCATCGAAGGATCACTGAACCGCCGCAACGCCCAGGAGCGAAGCGGACGATACTGACGCCGGTAGAGAATTCCCCAGGCGTGTGAATCTCCGTCGAGCAGAGCATTCCAGAGTTGCTGGTCCGAAGTCAAATGCGAATGGCTTTCCACAGTAAACAGATTAGTGATGCTCGTATTTCCAGACAAAATTGGACATATCAATGATTCGATAATTACCCCGGGTTATCTCGAATTGATACTATATTTACAAGACTTATTTGTGTCAATCGGACATTTGAGAAAATAGCGCATCATGAAGCCCATTTATCACCGGTTTAACTTCGAAGGAGGCACGTCTTTCGGCATCCGGAAGGTCGCCGAGAGTTTTTTTTACAACCGATGGCATTATCACCCGGAGCTGGAGATCTCCTGGGTGCAGGAAGGGACCGGTACGCGGCTCGTCGGCGACCACGTCGAACCCTTCAAAGCCGGAGAGCTGGTGGTACTGGGCGCGAACCTGCCGCATCTGTGGCGGTCGGACGACCGGTACTTCCTCGCCGACAATACCGATATGTGCAGTTCCCTGGCGATTCACTTCACAGAAGACTTCGCCGGAAAGGAGTTTGGTAATCTGCCGGAAACGCGGCCGCTGCGCGATTTTTTCGCCCGTGCGGGGCGGGGCCTTAAGTTTTTCGGGGATACCCGTGACCGCGTACAGCGGAAGATGGCCGAAATGGCTGACAGCGATGACTTTTCACGATTGGTAGGTCTCCTCGATGTGCTCCGTATCCTGACGTTTTCAAGGGAATACGTACCGCTGGCCAGTATAGGCTATGCGCCGCCACATGCCCTGAACGATACCGAGCGCCTCGCCCGGATCTACCATTACACCTTCGCGCATTATTCCGGAAAGATTTCACTGGAAGAAATAGCTGCCGAAGCAGCCCTGAACCCGCCGTCGTTTTGCCGGTACTTCAAGAGCAAGGTCCGGAAAACCTACACGCAGTTTTTATCGGAAGTGCGCATAGGGCAGGCGTGTAAACTATTGATTTCGGGAGATTTACCGGTGGCGCAGGTATGCTTTGAAAGCGGATATACCAACTTCTCGCATTTCAACCGCCACTTCAAGAAGATCACCGGCCTCACGCCGGTAGAGTACCGGCGGGCGTATCAGAAGGGGTAGGGGGCGGCAACGGGCAGTAAGCTATAGGCGTTAAGCTATAAGCACGAGCCTCCCCTTCCGGCCTGAAGCCTATAGCTTACTGCCTATAGCGTATAAAAAAAAAGCTGCTTCACCCCGTGGAGTGCCCCCAAAAAGTTAGACACTTTTTGGGGGCTTTTTTATGAATGAAAAGAGAAGGAACCGCAAACACAGTGTAGCCTTCAAGACAAGGCTTGTAAAGAAGTATCATTCGGAGGGTTCATTGAAACGGTTGGCGCGGGAACATGGTATTGCTCATTCTCTGCTGGAAAAATGGGTAAAGCAGTATGAATGTTTGGGCGCTGAGGGCCTGTTGGAGCAGTACGGAAGGGATTATGCGGTGGAAATTAAACAGGAGATAATTCAGGCGTATATAAAGGGAGATCTATCTTTGAGAGGATGTTGCCTGAAGTATGCCATCCGTAGTGAAAGTACTTTATTGGGTTGGTTACGACGATACGAGCAATCCGGAGTGGAAAGTCTAAAACAGGGCCGGGGCCGGCCCCGATCCATGAAGCAGCCTAAAAAGGAATCCAGACCTCTGACGCGTCTGGAAGAACTCGAAAAGGAAAACCTGTATCTGCGGGCGGAGAACGAGTTGCTAAAAAAGCTGGATGCCTTAATCCGGGAACGGGAAGCAGCGCCTCAGAAAAAGCGCAGGCCATCCAGGGATTAAGGCAGAAATACCCGTTGGAGGTGTTGTTAAAGCTGGTTAAGCTTCCCCGTAGCAACTTCTACTATCACCTCAAAGCCGCCTCGGCATCAGACAAGTACGCCTTGGTGAAAAAAGAGCTAAAACAGCTCTATCACCGGCATAAGGGTCGTTTGGGCTATCGGCGGCTGACACTTGCACTCCGGAAAACCGGAACCATCATCAACCACAAGACCGTCTTCAGGCTTCTGAAAAGCCTGGGGCTGCGCTCACTGATCCGCGTGAGGAAGTATCGCTCCTACAAAGGGGGAAACAGGCCAGGCTGCAGACAATGTCCTGGGCCGGAACTTTCTCTCTGAGAAGCCTAATCAAAAATGGGCAACCGATGTGACTGAGTTCAGAGTTCGAGACAGGAAGTTGTATCTGTCGCCGATCCTGGACCTTTTCAACGGAGAGATTATCAGCTACAGCCTGTCGGAATCACCCAACTTTGCTCAGGTGACGGACATGCTCAAAAAGGCATTCAGGAAAGTAAAACGGGCTCAAACCAAGGGTCTTATCCTTCATTCGGATCAGGGATGGCAGTATCAAATGAAGCGGTATCAGAAGCTTTTGCAAGCCAGAGGTATCATCCAAAGTATGTCCCGAAAAGGCAACTGTCTTGACAATGCCATTATCGAGAACTTCTTTGGCACTATTAAAGCTGAGTTGTTTTACCTTAACAAATACCTTTCCATCGACCAACTCAAAAAGGATATTATCGACTATATCCATTATTACAACCACGACAGAATCAAACTCAATTTAAACGGCAAGAGCCCGGTTCAGTACCGAGCTCTTCGAATCGAATCGTAACTTTTACCTGTCCAACTTTTGGGGGCTAGTCCA
>NZ_FNGS01000015.1 GCF_900103285.1 Siphonobacter aquaeclarae
AACGCGGATCAGATTAAAGAAGTGGTGCGGCAGAAATACGGTACTATTGCCGAACAGTCAGATGCAAGTGGCTGCTGTGGACCTACCTCCTGCTGCGGGCCCGAAATAAATGCCAATGTCCCGATTGTCATGGCGCAGGACTACCAACAACTCAACGGATATGTTTCAGGCGCGGATCTGGGCCTTGGGTGCGGCCTGCCCACGCAGTTCGCCCAAATCAAGGCGGGCGATACGGTCGTTGACCTTGGGTCTGGAGCAGGCAATGACTGCTTCGTCGCGCGGGCGGAGACCGGAGAAACCGGTCGGGTAATTGGCCTGGACATGACACCGGCTATGATTGACAGGGCCAGAAAGAACACGAAAGCGCTTGGGTTCACCAATGTCGAGTTTGTTTATGGTGATATCGAAGACATGCCGCTGCCGGAAAACCTCGCAGACGTAGTGGTAAGTAATTGTGTCATGAATCTGGTACCCGATAAGCAGAAAGCTTTTGCAGAAACGTTTCGAATACTGAAACCTGGCGGTCATTTCAGCATTTCCGACATCGTGCTGAAAGGTGATTTACCGGAAGCCTTACGACAGGATGCCGAAATGTATGTGGGTTGTGTGGCCGGAGCGATTCAAAAGGAAGCCTATCTCCAACTCGTAGAAAATTCAGGCTTTACCCATATCCGGATTCAAAAAGAACGCGAGATCGCCTTGCCGGATTCCGTGCTGCAAAGCTATTTGTCAGAAGGCGAAATCGCCGCCTACCGGCAGGAAGACAAAGGCATCTTCAGCATTACCGTATTTGCCCAAAAACCAATACCAACCGAAAACCCTGAAGCGGCCGCCAGCTGTTGCGGACCGGATTGCTGCAATTAAACAAGACAAACTAATGAAACGAATTCTGGTGCTTTGCACAGGTAACTCTGCCCGCTCCCAATTAGCTGAAGGGTATTTGCAACATTTCGCTGGCGACCGGGCCGAAGTATTCAGCGCTGGTGTTGATCCGAAGGGTGTCAATCCATTGGCTGTACAAGTCATGGCAGAAGACGGAATAGACATCAGCCATCACACCTCTGACCATGTGGACCAGTACCTAGGTCAGTTGTTTGACTATGTGATCACTGTATGTGACAATGCCCGTGAACAATGCCCTATCTTTCCTTCTCAAGCCCGACGCATTCACAAAAGCTTTACCGATCCCGGACACCAGCCAGGTATGTCTGCGCTGGAGTCCTTCCGTCAAGTGCGGGATGAGATCAGAGACTACAGTCGCCAATTCATTGCAGATCACCTAAACGCCATCGGCTCGCTCCATGCGTAAGCTCTCCTTTCTGGATCGATTCCTGACGCTGTGGATATTTCTGGCCATGCTGATCGGCGTAGGCATCGGCTACCTCTTTCCACAGTCTCAGTCGCTCATCAATCGGTTCAGTTCCGGCACGACCAATATCCCCCTGGCCATTGGACTTATTCTGATGATGTATCCGCCACTGGCCAAAGTGAAATACGCCGAGCTGCCCAAAGTTTTTGCCAATACCAAAATACTGACGTTGTCTTTGGTGCAAAACTGGATTATTGGCCCTACGCTGATGTTCGGGCTGGCGGTGATTTTTCTGCCGGATAAACCGGAATACATGACTGGCCTGATCCTGATCGGCATTGCCCGCTGCATTGCCATGGTGATCGTATGGAACGATCTCGCTGGAGGGGATCGGTTGTATGCAGCAGGGCTGGTGGCCTTCAACAGTATCTTCCAGGTACTTTTTTATTCCGTCTACGCCTGGTTGTTTATCACCGTTTTACCGCCTCACTATGGTTTAAGGGGTTACGAGGTCAACATCACCATTGGTCAGGTAGCCGACAGCGTATTCATTTATTTAGGCGTACCCTTTCTGGCAGGCTTACTGTCACGGATAATGCTGACACGGCTGTTCGGTCTGAAATGGTATGAGGAAAAATACCTTCCTGCAATCAGCCCGATCACCCTGATTGCGCTGCTGTTTACCATTGTGGTCATGTTCAGTCTGAAAGGGCAACTTATTGTCTCTATTCCGCTGGATGTTCTTCGTATCGCCATTCCCCTCACAATCTATTTTGCCATCATGTTTTTCTCGGCTTTCTATCTATCCAAACAGGCGGGGGCTGATTACAGCAAATCTACTTCTCTCGCTTTCACAGCAGCAGGCAACAATTTCGAGTTGGGGATCGCCGTAGCCATAGCCGTATTCGGGATCAATTCAGGGGCGGCCTTTGCCGCCGTCATTGGCCCGTTGATTGAGGTTCCGGTGCTTATCTTATTGGTCAATTTTGCCCTCCGGCAGCAAAGCAAATTCCCCAAACGTATAAAAAGACCCATTCCCGATAACCGATGAAAATTGCGCTCTTTGCCGATATTCATGCCAACCTGCCGGCGCTGGAAGCGGTGCTGGCTGACATCGATAGCCGCGACGTGGACGCAGTGTATTGCCTGGGGATTTGGTTGGCTACAACATATGGCAGAACGAAGTAGTGGCGACCATTCGCAAACGGGGAATTCCAACCATTGCCGGCAACTATGACTACGGCATTGGCCGGAATTCAGATGACTGCGGGTGTGCTTACCGCGACGAACAGGAGAAAGCCAACGGCAAAATCTCCATTACCTATACGAATGCCGCTGTTGGTGATAAGGAACGAACGTATTTACGGACGCTGCCAACACACATCCTCGTCAACTTAGAATTGGGCATACGATCCGGATCATCTTTGGCAGCAGCAAACGCCAGTCTCCCTCCTGCTGGTTCACGGCAGTCCGAGGCGTGTCAATGAATATTTGTTTGAGGATCGCGGACACAGAAGCCTGAGCCGGGCACTGGAAGGAGCACACGCCGACATCCTTTGTTTCGGGCATACCCACAAGCCCTTTTACAAAGTTGTTAGCTCAGAAGCCCCGGGAGAAGAACGCTATTGGCGTCACGCTGTTAATATCGGATCGGTTGGAAAGCCAAAGGATGGCGATCCCCGCGCCTGCTATACCATTCTGGCCATTGACGAAACTGCCCGGCCGGGAGCAAAGCAAGGCATCAACGTGGAGCATATCCGTGTGGCATATGATGTGGAAGCCGCTACCGTTGCTGTCGAGCAAAGTGATTTGCCGAATGTCTATGCAGACTCGCTAAGAACAGCACAGTGATCATTGGATTACGTACGCTTCCAAGCTTTTAATTCAGTGGTCACTGTCACAGAAAATATAGTGCAAATAGAGGGTTGAACAAAAATTAAATTTAACATAATTAAATTTAATTATGTTAAATTTATGCAACATTAAAAGCATAGGAATTGACTTTTTATCAGGTATGTCTGACAACTCCATGCCAAATCAACTTACTTATAACGTATATTGGAAAATTTCAATTTATTTTCGAGCGCCAATTTAATTGACGTACCCTGGTGAGAACCTCTGCTATCCGCCTGTTTCTAGTCCTTCTGACCCTGTTCCTTTCAACCGAGTACCTTTATTCTCAAACATTCCGTCGTTTTACAGAAAGCGAAGGCGCACCGACGGCATCCGTGATGGGTATCGTCCAGGATAAAACGGGATTTATGTGGTTTGCCACTTCGCTTGGGCTCTACCGGTATGACTCCCACAAATTCAGGTGCTACCTCCATGATCCGATTGATTCGCTGTCTGTCTCTTCCAACTATATCCGGAATGTCTTCTGCGACTCAGATAACAGGCTTTGGATACTAACGCAGCAAGGCCTCAGTGTCTTCGACAGTAAAACAGACAAGTTTCATAATTTTTTCCGGAAGGCTTATCCTGAAAATAACCCGCTGGGGCAACAAATCAATTGCCTGTTTGAAGATAAAGCCCGAAACCTGTGGCTGGCAACCAACAACGGTATATTTCAGGTAGTCTTCCAGAATCACCAGGTCGTATTTTCCAAAAACATTCTTACTCGTAACAACCGGGCAGAATACAATATCCGGGAATTGGCAGAAGACAGACAGGGCTTTCTCTGGGCGCCTACCTCCGAAGGGTTATTGCGAATCAGCAAGACAGGTGAAAGGCTCTCGTTATTTAAGGTGACAACGGATGAAAGCGCACTGTTTCAAAATGATTTTCTTTGCCTCTATATCGGAAAAGACGACGCTATCTGGGTGGGTGCCGAGAAGAAAGGCCTTCTTCGTTTCGACCGGAATACCCAAACGTTTACCGACATCCGTGCGGTAAATGCCAACACAAATGAACTTTCCGAAATCTACAAGATTACGGCTGACAAGTATGGAGGACTCTGGATCGCCACGTTTTCCGGTCTCGTGTATTTTAATCCGGGATCCGGAGAAGCAATCCGCTACCGGAATCAAAAGACGAATCTTCATACATTGCCAGATGACGCGCTGCTGAATGCTTATTGTGACCGGGACAATGGCTTGTGGATTGGTGCCTATAACCTGGGAATCAGCTATCTGAATCAAGACTATCAGAATATCAAGCCCTGGCGCGTTGCGACGGAATATAACCAGGAGAAAGAATACAGCAATGGCTGGATCGGGACTACAGGTCCGAAAGTCTGGGCAATACCCTATTCCGAATCGAAGATCGCTTTCCATGACGAACGGACCGGCCGCTTTTCTTACCAGTCCCTTCCTCTTCCGGCCTCTATCCGGTATGATGCATTTTTTGTCGAGAATGAAACGACGGTCTGGTGTGGAATCAACTCGCTGCTCAGTCGTGTGGATCTGCAGACCGGGTTACGGGATGATTACCCGTTTCCCCTGAAAGACGGACGACCGCTCACCGGCAAAGTCCAGTTCATTACCAAAGATCCGAAGGGGCGTCTGTGGTTGGGCGGATCCTTCGGCTTGCTTCGTTTTAATACCAGGACACAGTCTTTTCACCGGGTAGAATCCGTGAAGAAAGTCACCTATTCGTTCATTGATTCAGCGGGTAATCTCTATTTCACAGGAAATAGTACGATTTACTTTCTCCGGTCGGGCGGAACCCGGTTTGACAAGTACACCGTTCGGAATAAAAACCCGTACGTGACGCTGGGGTCAATCTGGCGTTTTGCGGAAGATCGCACCGGCCGTATCTGGATTGCAACCGAGGAAACACTGCTTGAGTTTGACCGGAAAAACCTGCAGCTTCACTCGTACACGTCAATTAAAACGTCACCGCTCGAAGCGCCAATTGATGTTCAGGCAGACGCCCGGGGCTACCTATGGATCTGCAGCGATACCAGGCTGATACGTTTTCTGCCGGATACGAAACAGGTACAGGCCTACTCCGTCCGGGACGGGTTACCCGTCGACGGATTACTCCGCCCCCGGGGCTCGGTTAAAAGCGCCGGCGGACTCCTTTATTTTATCACAAGCGAAGGTATTGTCCGCGTCGATCCCGAACGTATTCACCTGACAGAAACACCTTCGCCCCTTATCGGATCGACTGTTCGACTGCTTAACAAAGAGATTCGGGCCAACGACAGTACCGCGATTCTGGATCATCCCGTTCAGGAGGCGCAAAAGGCAGTATTTCGCCATTTTCAAAATGACTTTACAATCGATTTTGCGCTTCTGAGCTATGCCCGGTCGCATGAAAACCGGTATGCCTACAAGCTCGATGGTTTTGATACTGGGTGGCGTTATACCCGGGTGCCTTCAGCTACTTACTCCAACTTGCCGGCCGGAGACTATACACTGCTCATCCGGGCCGCAAACGGAGACGGGTATTGGAACCCGGCAACGACAAAAATTCCTGTCACCGTTCTGCCTCCCTGGTGGAAGACCAGCATTGCCTATTTTCTCTATGCCCTGTTATTCGCGCTGAGTCTGTATTTTATCATCCGGTACTTCTGGGTCAGGAGTTCGCTGGAGAAAGAAGCCCGTCTGTATCAGACCAAACTCGACTTTTTCACCAATGTCTCCCACGAAATCCGGACCCACCTTTCCCTGATTTCGGCGCCGATTGAAAAAGCATTTGATCTTTCCGAAAAGGATCAGGGAATCAAAACGTACCTGACCTTCGCAAAGAGTAATTCCCAGCGGCTGATGACCCTGGTCAATGAGCTGCTGGACTTCCGGAAGATGGAAAGTGGAAACGTATTGCTCCACGTCAGCGAACATAACCTTGTTCATTCTCTGAAGACAACACTTTCGGCGTTTGAGCTTGTTGCGGAACAGAAACACGTTACCATCTCATTCCGGTCACCGGAGGATGTCGTGATGTGCTGGTTTGATGCGCTTCAGATGCAGAAGGTTTTTTTCAACCTGATCGGGAACGCCATCAAATTCACGCCCGAAGGAGGTCATGTTTCCATTTCGGTTCGGGAAACAGACACAATCGTCTTTATTGATTTCGTCGATACCGGCAGGGGGATTGCCTCCGAACACCTGGAAAATCTCTTCCGGAACTTCTTTCAGGCTTACGATGCACAGCAACACAATACCGGATATGGAATAGGCCTAGCACTTGCCCGTGAGATTGTCCTTCAGCATGGCGGTGACCTGTCTGTAACGAGCAATACCGATCCTCGAAGTCCGCATCACGGGAGCTGCTTTACGTTGCAGCTTCCAAGGGGCAAAGCGCACCTTGATCCTTCGTTTGTCAACGAAAGCCCGGTGCTCGTCAATGAGGCGGAGCCGGTTATTCCTTCGGACACAACGATAGAAGATACAACGGCTACGGAGGGCCCGAACAAATACACCATCCTGCTCATTGAAGACAACGCAGAGCTTCGCTTTTTTTGTCGTGAAGCGCTTAGGGACAAATACAATATCCTCGAAGCCGGAACGGGTGAAGAAGGACTGGAAACAGCACGGGAATTTATTCCGGATCTCGTTGTTTCTGACGTCATGATGCCGGGAATGGACGGGCTGGAAGTATGCCGGCGCTTAAAGTCCGATCTGACAACTTCACATATTCCCGTCCTCCTTCTGACGGCAAAAACTTCCGTTCCGAGTATCGTCAAGGGACTTGAAACCGGGGCGGACGACTACATTACCAAGCCATTTCAACTGGAGGTACTCAGCCTGAAAATCGGCAACCATATTCAGATTCGGGAGAATCTCCGTAGCCGGTATGCGCTTCATGCATCCGGAGAGGTTACTGCGCAGGCAGAGTACGAGCGAGAAGATCTGTTTCTGACCGAGCTCAAAACCCTCATTAAAAACAACTTGGCAGATCAGGATTTCGGGGTCGACAAACTCGCTTTCGGCGTAGGTATGAGCGTTTCCGCGCTGTATCGAAAGTTACGGGCGCTTACAGGTATCACGGTCAATGATTTTATCAAAACGGTACGCCTGGGCAAAGCGCTTGAACTCCTGAAATCAGGGCGTTATCAGGTTAGTGAAGTCGCCACACTGGTAGGCTTCGACGATACCAAATATTTCAGCCGGGAATTCAAAAAAGTGCATGGTAAGCTACCGAGCGATATTCTCAGAAAAAATGAATAGAGGGCAACGTTGTACGTTCTTTCTATAAACGGACTTTATGCAACTTTAAAGCAGCTGATTGCCAGAATCTTAACCTTCCCTAAAGAACCCAATCAAGCTGTCGCACCAGGATCACCGGCTCGTCCTCGAATGCGAAGTGAATGCTGCTCAACGAAAGGAGCAAATGATAGGGAAAAAAATGCCAGTAAGTCTGAGGAGAAAATTAAGTAATCAGATTGGTTCGAGATAGCCAACAGTAATCAGCAGCCCTAAAGTAGACTCATCGTCGTCATTGGTATGATAGTCAGTTCCACAAAACCCGTTGACTTGTGTAAGCGTCTGTAGATAGTCTGTTCGTGAAAGATGGGCATCATTTCGAGCCTGCCGAAACAGCTCGGCGAGAACTTCTGCAGGGCTGTTCCCGTTCAATAATTTCCCGGAGGGGGTATTATACATCATTCCGTGAATGCATCCAATTATTTCATCCACCGCAGAACAGGACTTCGGAAGACTCACATTTTTTTTGATATTTATTAAACATAAGTGGAATTATGAAACAATATGCTCGTGTCTTTTAATTCTAAGAGGCACAAAACCTTGAAGGCCTCCACGACAATTTCCATTGGGAGCGGAACCTTATATTCCTCTACAATTAGCTTCCCTTCTCGAGCCATTCTTTAAATGCAGCTACTTTCAGACGGCTTACGATGGCTTTCTCTGCCAGTGGAATAACCAGCCTGACTACAACTTTCCGGTTAAAATATGGCTCAATCGACCGGATCGCGTTGCGGTTAATGAGCATTTGACGATTGATCCGGTAAAACTGACGGGGATTGCAGACGGACTCTATGTATTCCAGGTTTTTCAGCAGCGGATGCCGCTCTCCGCCAAACGTATATAATTGAACGAGTTCATGCTCAATCGTAATGGCGGCAATGTCTTTGGTATAGATAATCATGGACTTTTCCCGATGCTGGGTCAGGAAACTCTCCTGATAATTCTTCTCGCGGGCAGTTGCGGGCAAAGCGGGGTTGATGGCCTTCTGGCTGAAGCCTGCAACAAGATTTTTATACCGCGCCAGCGCAGCATGTATCTCTTCCTCCCGGAACGGCTTCAGAATATAATTGATGCCATTGTTCTGAATAGCTGACAGGGAGTAATTGTCAAAAGCTGTACAGAAAATGATTGGAATCGACACGTCTATGTACTGAAAAATCGCAAAACTGTGCCCATCGGCGAGCTGAATATCCAGAAAGATCAGGTCGATTTTGTTCTGGTGCTTGGTCAGAAAAGCAACGGCCTCTGCGATGGACTCAAGCGTAGCTGCGACCAGAAAGTCAGCATCGAGCTCGATGATTTCCTTCAGGAGTGCGGCCGTATGCTTCTCGTCTTCGACAATTAATACGTTCATCAGATCAGCTTCAGTTTTACCTCAAAATGAGTGTCTGATTCACTAATCAGCATACCCTGCTGTACATTCAACAGGGTATAGCGTTGCCTGATATTATCCAGCCCGTAGCCCGACTTAGGTGACTGAGATAGCTTTGGTATTTTCCGGTTTTGGATCACAACATAGAAATCGTCAGTCGCCGACACACTGATACTCAGCGGATTGGCGGAAGTCATCGCATTGTGTTTGAAACAGTTTTCAACAACGATCTGTAAAGAAAGTGTCGGAATGAGGAAATCCAGTAATCGTTCGTCAATCTGAAAGGATATGTCCAAATTGCCTTCGTTGCGGGTCTGAATCAGAAACAAATACGATTTAAGAACGCTTAATTCTTCTCGCAACGGGACCGTCGATGCTTCGTTGTATTTGAGCGTTTGCCGGTAGAATTCTGACAGGCTGATAATAAACTGCTCCGTCGACGGATGCTGCTTCCGAGCCATTATCCGCAACGTGTTCAGTGAATTGAATAGAAAATGCGGGTCGACTTTACTTCTCAATTGCTGAAGCAATACCCGATAGTTTTCACTTTGGATCTGTTCTTTTTCCAGTTCCAGTCGGGCGATACTGGAACTGGCCCTCAGCGCGTACTGAATAATGAGAAAAAGGAGACTGGCAAAAAAGAACTTGACCAGCAGATTCCAGCGGATGTTTTCGTGGTGAATGAACACAAAAATGGAAAAGAAGCTATACACCAGGACCATATACGCCAGAATAATCGCCGCTGTGAATCCCCATTGATACCTGCTGCTTCGGTTGGTGGCGTACTGCAGCAGGTACCACAACACATACAATACGAGCGAGGCCGAGAGCCATCGGCCGTAAAAATCCAGTCTGCCGTCGGCCAGCGCGCCTGTATTGGAAAAAAAATTAAGCCCCGGAAGAATCGCTGCCAAAGCAAACGGTAGTAGCCGGTTTATATTGAGTTTCATCGGCAAAATGGGCTCACTCGTTTTTGTTTACCACCAGATGATAGCTGACCTGCAGTCGTACTCCTCGCGCGTTGAGATCGGCGACCGGCTGGGCACGCTTTCCGACAGGAAAGGTAACGACAGACCAGTAGGTATGGTTGTCGTTTTCATACACCTGAACCTGATTTCGGAAGTCGTACCCCAATCCGGCCGAGAACTTATGCCGTTTTTTCAACATCAGGACCAGCGAGCTTAACCCGTACCATTGCGTAGCCCTGACGTACCGGCTGTCGTGACCCCGATGTGAAAGCCGATAGCTGCTTACGTTACCGGAAATTTCGTTTACCCAACTGATCGATGTATTCAGGCGATACTCCAGGCGCGGACGAATCGGTAATAGACCTGATAATTTGAGTCGGTCATTGATGTCGTAGTGAAGGGCAATAAACGGGTTTATCTGATGGCCCCAGAATTGGCGGGCATACTGGACGCCGGAGCCGCTAGTCAACCGGGGACCGTGCCGGATCGTATAACTCCCGCCAAAGGAATAACGAATATCCTCTCCACTGATGTCAGCAAAATCAGAGTACAACCCGCTCTGTGCAAAGAACTGAAGCCTGGTGGTTTCGCTGTAGTTGCGTTGCCAGAACAGATTGAGGTCAAGCCGGGTGACGGAAAAAGTTCCTTTCTCGTACAGGGCCATGGTACTTTTCCCGAACTGAAGACGCCCGCCAACCATTCGTTTTTCTGTTTTAAGGATCGGAAAATTGAGGAAGGCAGCAACACTATTCACGTGGCCTTTTGACAAATCACTCGTAATACGGCTATGCCGAAACTCCAGCCCCGCAACTTCCGGATTGGATCGCTGGGCCTGTGCCACGAATGTACTCAGGCAAGTTGCCAGGAACCAGCATATTCGGGGACGTTGGGTATGGATCAATAGCAGCATAGTTTAACCGGCAAGAATTTTCCCGTCCACCATTTCGATAACCCGGTCGCAGTTGGCCGCAAACTCATCGTCATGTGTTACGGCGACAATGGTCTGACCACTTTCTCTGGCCAACTGTCGAAAAATATCGAAGACTACTTTCGTGTTTTTGGAATCGAGATTACCCGTCGGTTCGTCGCCCATGATAATCGCCGGATCGTTGATCAGGGCGCGGGCGATGGCCACCCGCTGCTGCTGCCCACCGGAAATACGCGACGCCTTTTTGTTTTCGTGGCCTTTGATATCCAGCTTGTACAAGAGTTCCAGCGCTTTGGTCCGAATCTGTTCGGGAGACAGCTTACCCAATTTCAGCGCCGGCAGCATTACGTTATCCAGCACAGAAAACTCCGGGAGCAGGTAATGAAACTGAAATACGAAGCCGATGTGTTCGTTCCGAAACCGGGCCAGTTCGTTTTGTTTAAGCCCCGTGAGCCGGGTTCCGTTGATGTCAATCGTACCTTCATAATCCGTATCCATCGTCGAAAGCAGATAAAGAAGCGTCGACTTCCCTGATCCTGATTTTCCGACCAGAGCCAGAAACTCACCTGGTTGAACGGCAAACGAGATCTCTTTCAACACCTGAATGGTTTCAGGTTCATGAAAGTATTTGACGATGTTGTTGACAGAAAGAGCAGGTCGCATGATTAGCCTCTCAAGATTTCTACTGGATCAATTTGTGATGCTTTCCGCGCGGGCAGATAGCCCGCCACGAATGTCGTCAGAAGGCCAAACGCAAGAGCCATAACATAATCAATGGGGTTATACGCAATAGGCAATGTATTAAGCGACGCGATTTTGAAGGGAATATGATCAACCCCGACCGAGATCAGAAAGCCCAGAAACAGTCCCACCACCCCTCCCATAAATCCGATGACAACCGACTGAACCAGAAAGATTTGAACAATATCTTTCCCGTCGAATCCCATCGCTTTCAGAATAGCTATCTCCCGCATTTTTTCATTCACCGTCATGTTCATGATGTTATAGATGCCGAATCCCGCTACGATCAGAATCGTCAGGGAAACGGTTACCGCGAGAATATCACGTAGCGTATTGGCCGATTCCAGCTGTGAGTTGCCTTCCTGCCAGGCCTCCGTTTTGTAGGGAATTGACACAGCAATACGTTGGGCCTGACTACGGGCATCGTTGTAGTTCCGAAGGTTAGCGAGTACGTCGGTGGCGTAGCTCCGGTTTTTCGACAGCAGCTGACGCGCTGCCTGAATCGAGATAATGGCCCTGGACTTGTCGACACTGGAAGCCCCGGTTTCTATGAGACCAACCACTTTGTAGGCTTTGAGAATGCCATCGGCGGTACTGAGCGAGATAACGTCGCCCATCTGGGCACTGATTTTATCGGCCAGGCCGGTCCCGAGAACCACCCCGTCGTTCCGCCGTTCCAGTTCATATAAATCTCCCTCTGTCATATACTGAGCGGTATTGAACATCTGATTTTCGGATTCAACGTCAATTCCCGACAGGCTGCCGCTTACTTTGCTGACGCCATTGTGAAAGAATACGTTCTCATTGAGTTGTTCTGTTACCGCCACTACATCCGGAATTGATTCCAGCAGCTCCCGGATCGGCCCGGCATTTTTGATCCCTTCCGTATACCGGATTCGCTTGGGGTTGCTGACGAACTGAACTGTGTCCCTACCTTCCGGAACCGGCAGCAACCGTTGTGCTTCTTTGGGAAGGTCGTTGTACACCCTGATATGGGCCATCGTATTGAAAACAAGCTCTGCCTGCGCATCGTTGACTCCTCCGGTGAAGCTATTCATGAATATATACATGGAGATACCAAAGGTGACGCTCAGTACGGCGACGATCAACTGGCGTATTTTCGAGGTCAGGTGAACCCAGGCGATTTTATTGTTGACGCTCATGGCCTTACTCATTGGTGCGAAGAATAACGTCTTTTTCGGAAATGCCGGACCGGACCTCTACCCACTCTTTGCTTTTGTAACCGGAGACGATAACCCTCTGCCCGCCCGATTCAAGGGTAACGAGTTTCCCTTTGCTCAGATAAGAAGCCGGAATGACAAGTATGTTGTTCCGAACGCCTGTGACCACATTCGCCTGTACCTGAGTACCTGAAAACAACACGACGGGGGACTGAAGTAACCGCGCTTCTACCACGTACGACTGCTGGGTTTCCTCAAAGGCCGGATATATTTTCGAAAGGCGGGCCTTGAAGACCGTATCCGGATAGGTATTAAGCTGCACCACAGCCGCCTGCCCGAGTCTGATTTTACCGATGTCTTCTTCTGCGACGAACAGTTTTATCACGCTGGCTCCGCTGCCAATCCGGGCAATGACATCACCCTTTCGGACCAGCTCCCCTTCCTTTTTATAAACGGTCAGCACAACCCCCGCGCGGGCGACTCTGACCTGATAATCAGCAAGTAATGACTGCTGTGATTTCACCTTCGTCCGGCTGGTAGCCGCTTGAAGCTTCAACGAACGCTCCAGTTCCTGATGGTTTTTCTTCAGTACGTCCAGGGCACTTACCGACGCTTTGTACTGCAATTCCGCCTTTTCTGCTTCCAACTGCGAGACGGAATTACTGGCTCTCAAGGCCTTATACCGCTGCCAGTTCAAGAGGTCCTGTTCAAGCTGCGCAGTGGCCTGATCAATCTGTATGCTCAATTGGCTGAGTTGCGGAGATTGGGCCGATGCGTTGCGGGCGGCATCGGTATAAACGAGTTCCGCCTCGGTAAGCTGGTTGGCGGTGACATCACTCTTGATGTGCGCCAGCACCGCGCCCGCCGGTACCTGATCGCCCTCTTTGATCGAAAGCCGCTGCAATGTACCGTCCACACTCGCGGCTACCACATATTCGTTTTCCTGCTCCAAATGGCCGCTGGCAAATACCGCGTCTTCAACCGTTTTTCGCTGGGGCGATGTTCTTTCCTGCTGCTGACAGGAAGCCAGTACCCAAAGGCATGTAGCAAGGCTGGCATACTGATTGAAAGAGCAAATACTATTCATGCTGAAAATCGAGTTGACGGATGAGTATTTTATACCGGGAAACGCTGTAGTTGCTCAGACACTGTACGTAGTCGTTCTGGCATTTAAAGAGGTCGTTCAGCCTGTCGAGCCGCTCGTCCAGACTGATAACACCCTGTTCATATCGATTTTGAACATGTCGGTCGTTCTGTTCCTGCAGGGTCAGAATCTGCCTGGCTTTCTGCAGCTGATCCCTGCTTTGATCATACTGAAGTTGCAGCGTCTTGTCTTCCTGAGCGACCTGATTGCTGACCTGCACGAGTTGCAGTTCCTGCACTTTGATACTCAGTTCCCCCTGGTTAATTCGCTGTCGGTTGGCAAAGCCCGAAAAGATCGGTACGTTCAGCCGCAAACTCAGGTATTGTTGCGGAAGCGGGTTGGCGTTGGCAAAATGCTGAAAGCGGTCAGTCGCCCAGTTGTAATTGTATTGATACCCTGCTGAAAGGGACGGATACAGCAGTGATTTGCTTTGGGATAACTGAGAATGAGCTTGTTGAAGCAGCGACTGTTGAACCAGCACAGCAGGATGCGTATTGGCAAACGATGCGGGCGTCGAAGTTTCGACGGTCTGCGGCCACGTCTCAGCCAGGGCAATGCTGTCATTCGTATTCAACTGATTCTGAAGATCATAAGACAACTGCCTATACTGTGTCTTAATGTCGGCCAGGTTGCGTTCGGCCTGAAGCTGCTGGATTGAGGACCGGTTCCGCAGTTCCTCGCTGACAAGTCCTTTGGCATATTTTTCGGCGGTATACCCGGAGATTTCAGACGTTGTTGCCAGATTTCGGACATAAATGGTTTCGATTTCCCGACTCAACAACAATGCGTAGTAGGTACCCGCCAGCTGATTGTACATTGTATAGCGCGTCAGAGATGTCTGGACGGCGGCTAAGCCGGTTTGAACCCTCGCTGTTTGAGCAGCAAACCATTTCTGAAAATTCAGAATGTCCCATTGGACCTGAATGCCATACGTATAGATGAACTGCTTGCCAAACGTGAGCTCGAGATAGCTGTTTTCGGGCGCCGCCGGATTCGTAAGCCTGGCGGGAACCAATGTCGGTTGCAGCGTTATATTATCGGTGAACGCGCCGGCGCCGCTGATGTTGGGCAGCAGAAAGGCTTTCGATTGCTTCTCTGCCGAACGGCTGATCTGTTCCTGAAGCCGGGATGTTTGAAGTGGCAGCGCATGCTGATCGGCATACCGCAGTACCTCCTGAAAGGAACCGAACTGTTTTTGGCCAGCGGCTATCCTCGGCCCTATCAGCCACAGCAATGCCAGCAAGAGTTTGCCTGTAAATGATCTATCCGGTCGCATGGCTCACAATTTGGTCCAGGTTTGTGACTTCGAGAGAAGGCCCACAGAACCCGTGATTTCCAGCGTCTGACCATTGGTGAGGCGGGCCGAGCATTTGGCGGACTTGCCTTTCCGGATCAGAAACAACGTGCCGTTCCGGAACGATTTGCCATCCTTAGTAGTCAGCCCCGCGATTTGCTTTCGACCAATCAGCGATTTATCGTCGGCTTCACGGATCAGGGCGTCGTAGGTATCACCATTTGTGAAAAATTCAATTACCCGGCTTTTGTCTTCATTGATCCATCTACCCACGAGCGGGTTACCCGATTGGGTCAACATCTGTAGGCTCAGGAGAATGGCTACCAGAATGGAAGCTTGCATGATACGATTGGTTTCGTTGGATGCAAACATGGCCAACACTGCTTCCGGCAAATAAGAATTTCCAGGTGAACTGAACACATTGACCGGCCAATTGAACAACTCCGGCAGCCAAATGATCGAGCGGAATCTTCGAAGCAGGAAAGGGCGCGTCGACTTAGGCCGGAAAAAAGAGCCCTATTTGCATGGGTTGGAAAAAGACCGATATTCTGAAACTCTTCTTCCGAACAGGCAGTTCCAGCTATCAGTTACTTATTGACAATCAGCTTGCTGTTGGACTTCTGCCCCTCTTCTGTTTCCCCGCTTAAGCATAAATGAAAAGATGCCGAGATTAAATAACTCCGAGGATTTAGAAACTCTTAGTGGTCTTAACTCCAATCAGCGTGGGAGGTAATAGTATCCCAGTCCCTAGCCTAACAGATTTCAGGAATGACCAATGAGACCTTTTTCGACTGTGTTTTTTCATTTTGAAATCAACGATTGTAGTCGTCACTGACCTTTGCAAGCTATCCATCCGCCTGCTACTTTGTGTTCTCTTTCCAAACGTTAGATTCTCTCCTGTCGGGGGGATTGCTACTGCCGGTACTCAGGTCAGCATTTTCTATCCAAAAGGGATCACTACTGCCCGGCCAACGGTCTTTTTTTCGCATCCGTACGGCGGAGATAAAAAGGAATACAATCGTGGACTTTACGATTTTATCGCCCGAAAAGGATATGTCGTGGTATTCGTGCCATATCGCACCATCGACATCAGCATCGATCACCGCTATCAGACACTTTGGGAAGGATTTTTGAAAGCCGCCGCTGATTATCCCCGGATTATTGACACCCGAAAGGTTGGTTTCATGGGGCATTCGTTTGGTGGCGGAGCCAGTATTGACCTGGCTTTTAAAGCGTTTACAGAAAAGGGATGGGGGCAGGACGGACGTTTCCTTTTTACGAT
>NZ_FNGS01000013.1 GCF_900103285.1 Siphonobacter aquaeclarae
GATACTGGGTTCGCCCCCGGGAAAGTAGGTAATCGCCTCCCATTAATGGATAGCAAAGCTCCTGTAACCGGGAGCTTTTGCTGTTTTTAGGCAGTTGTCGGCTGTCAGCTGTCGGCGATCGGCTGTCGACTTTTAAGCGGTAGGCTGTAAGCTATAGGCGGCAACACGCCCCTTGCGAATTACCCCAGGTGCTCCCCAAACGGAAGAGCGCCTTTTGCGTGATATACAGGTAGCTGCAACTACCGATATTACCCCCGAGCCCTGATTGCTTTAAGCTGACTGCCGAAATGAAAAACGCCCTCCAGACCGGAGAGCGTTTTTTGATGTAATACTGACACCGCGAGCAATAGCTTAAGGCCTAAAGCTTATTGCTTACTGCTTATTGATGATTGCCTACAGCTACTTCTTCTTAAACTTCGGATCAACAAATTCCCAATCTTGTACTGTTGCCTGGTAATGGTCTTTTTTGAGGATCGCTTCGAAGGCCGCGATATCGGCGGTATGAGAGGTACTCAGGTCCGACGTTTCCTTTTCGTCTTTCCGCAAATCATAGACTTCCCAAATACCCTTTTCTTTCATATTCGTTTTGATAGCCTTCAAATGGCCGCGGATAATCGCGACCTGGCCTGATTTCTCCGGAAACTCAAAATAGAGATAGGGATGCTGCTTCTGTTTCCCCGACTGGCCCAATAAGGTAGGCAGAAAGGAGATACCATCCGTCGCGCCGGCAGAAACGCCCGTCAGCTCGCTTAGCGTCGCCATCAGGTCAAACTGAACAGAAAGGTGATCCGAAACCACTCCTTTCGCCACTTTCCCCGGCCAGCGTACCAAAAAAGGCGCCCGGATTCCCCCTTCGTACAAATCCTGCTTTCGTCCGCGAAGACCCATCGCACTGTTGAAGTAGTCGGTGTCCGTACCGCCCACGTTGAACGTCGCTCCGTTATCACTACTGAACATCACAATGGTATTCTCGTCGAGATGCAGGTCTTTCAGCAATTGCATTACCTTTCCGATCTGCTTGTCGAAATACGTAATCATGGCCGCGTAGGTCGACAACGGGTACTTCGCCGGCGCATAGCCTTTCTGTCCGTAGTACGGCTTTTCATCAAATTGCCCGATATATTCCTTTACAGCCTCGTCAGGGGCCTGAAGCGAAACATGCGGGCCAGTATAGGGCAGATACAGAAAGAAGGGCTTGTTGCGGTTTTCCCGGATAAAAGCGACCGTCTTTTCCGCCATCTTGTCGATGGAGTAGTCTTTCCCTTTGTACTGTTCAAACGCCGCGTCGGGAGAGCCGGCCGGAATCGGCTGATGAACCTTGATATACGGGTTACGAAGGGTATCCCATTTGCCGTTTTCCCACAGGTGTGTCGGATAGAAATTATGCGCCTGTTTCTGATCGAGGTAGCCATAGAAATAGTCAAATCCCTGCCGGTTCGGATCTCCGGTGGTATTGTTCATCCCCAGGCCCCATTTTCCGATCGCGCCGGTGACATATCCTGCCCGTTTCATCAGTTGTGCAATCGTAAACGTACCTTCCGGCAAAGGCATCTGCCCGCCTTCCTTGTCGTCTTCAAATCCACCCATTTCATAATTTCCGCGGATAAAGGAATGCCCGGCATGCCTGCCCGTCATGAGTGCGCAGCGCGAAGGCGCGCACACCGGAAAGGAAGAATAATGCCGCGTAAACCGCATGCCTTCCTTCGCGAGCTGGTCCAGCCAGGGCGTACGGATTTTTTGCTGGCCGTAGCTGCCCAGCTCGCCGACGCCCATGTCGTCCGCATAAATGTATATGACGTTGGGCTTGCGCTGCGCGTGTACCGCCTGAGCAGCGAGCAACAGCAGAAAGAGATAGCGCTTCATTATTGAACGGTTAATGTCGTGTAACTGCCCGGCGCAATGTCTACCTGCACGACTGCCTCATACGACCGGTTCAGGGGATAGGTAACCGCCTTGCCGTCACCAATACGGATAGACGCCTGCTTTTCCAGACCGGTGTAATAAAGCGGAATCCGGATCGTACGGGTAATCTTCTCCTTCAGCGGGTTGTACAACAGTGCCATACCTTTCGTCGGCAGGGATGGATTGACGTGGAGAATGCCGTCCCACTCCCGGCCGTCAGGACGACGCAGGTGAATGATATCCGAATTCAGGATTTCCCGGTTCTGCTTATACCAGCCAACTACCTCCTTTACGACCTTTTTCGTCGCCTCGGTATCATACAACCGCGGACCACGGTAACAGGCCTGTACGCCGGCTCCGTAGTACTGAACCATCAGCTGTTTGTAGTCTTCGAGGTGGTCGTTCAGCGGTTCCAGAATCGCTTCCGGTCCGCCGCCCTGATACTTCGTCAGCGGAACAAAACCCCAGCCCATGGACGGCGTTTTTTCCCAGGTACCATCGAAAATATTCTGACGGTTCAGGATTTTCTGCTCCGGGCGCGGCAGCGAAAAGTTCACTTCACGATAGCCCAGCGCAATCTTGTGTGAGCCGTCCAGGAAGTACCAGTCCGGAGCATTGACATACACACCCCGCTCGTTCAGCCAGCGGTAAAACCCTTTCTGCATCTCCATTTGCGTCCACTGCGAATCATGCAGCCCTTTGTGACCGGGGTGATTGGTCGACGCGCAAACATCTCCCGGATACGGTCCATCGTGTTCCAGCAGGTCAAAACCCGTTTGGGTAATAAACGTTTTCAGCTTCTTCAGATAAGTCAATCCCCAGTTACTTCCCAGACACGCCGCGGCGCCAAACATGGCATGCTTGTCAGGCAGACCGGTTTTAGGGTCGATGACGTCGTCGGCATCGCTGATCCTTCGGCTGCTGAACAGCGAGTATCCGCCCAGGAGTATTTTTTTGGAATGGGCATAGTCGGCCAGCGCCTTGAACTTCGCAATATTGGCAGCGCTGGTATCCTCCATATTCAGTCCGCTGCCGAAACTCAGAATCACCATTTCATACCCTGTTTCGGCGCATTGGTCGATGATCTCGCGCACCTTCACCGGATCGGTACTAACCAGGTGCATGAAGATCGGATTCTGCCGGGTCCAGGGAGCGATGGCATTGTACATCCGTCGTTTGGCGAGGCCGTTCCGTTCACGGTCATACGAATCCAGCAGTAGTTCATAGGTACGGATGGACTCGAAGGTTTCTCCCGGCGCCAGTGCGATTCCCGGCCCGATGGGCGGGTGAACCTCCAGTACGCACGGGGTTTGGTAATTGTAGTTGACCTGAGACGTATAGGTACTGTCTGTTTTCCAGTGCGTGGTCTGGTCTGATAAATCAGCCTTCATCGCGTTGTTGAAGGCATAATTACTTTCGATGTAAATCCGGGACGGCTTCTTCATTTGTTCCGGAGAACCGACCACCGCCGATTCTTCCTCTGGTACGGCGAGGATTTCGTTGACGACCCCGTCGACCGATACCGCCGTACCACGTTGGTTCCGGATCGATAGCCGCTTGGCAATCAATGGAATACCGTCATACAAATCATACTGAACATCCACCTGAAGCGATCCCCGACCGAATGTGAGCGTCAGCGTTTGTCCGGCGGGACGGGCGGCAGCCGGCGCCCAGGTCGAAGATTTCCAGTTGACCGCCGGTTTCAGCGGCGAAACCGTTGCTTCTTTCAGAAAAAAATCCGTGTCGTGGGCGGTAAAGCCATCTACCCATTCATTGAGCAGGTAAGCCTGTTGTTTTTGTCCGTAAAGACCGCCAACGTTAACAGTTTTGCCGTCGAGTATCAGCCGGGCTTCCGGGCGGACCGCCCGGATAAACTGCTCGCCGCTGGTCAGGTTCCGGAATTCTACAGTCGCGGCATTCGGGGCAATACGAATCCGCCGCATGAGCAGTCCATTCGAAAGAATAAGGTCTTTCCCGTCGGCCGAGCGGTATACCGCGGCTTTGTAGCCATCGGCGCGGATGAGCCAGTCGCTGGCCGGCGCACCGGGCGTTTTCCACACCGGTAGTCCGGGCGGAAGTTTCTGCGCAATGGAGGTCAGGGAAAGGCAACAGAAGAATAGGATAGAGCGTATCATGTGTGCAAGAGGCTGTGTTTTACCGGAAAAAGAGACGAAAGGGTACCGGTATACCCGAAAAAAATGCGGCAAAACAGTGATGTTTTGCCGCATGAGAGGAAAAATCCTAGCTATCGAGGCCGAAAATCGGTTTGTTCGTTTTCCACTTTCCGCGGGTGAAATCCGGAATGGGGATGGGTTTCGATCCTTTTTTGATGGAAAGCTCCGACAGCGGTGCGATGGCCGACCAGGCAGCGGCATCGTATACGTCCATCGTCGGGGAAGTCTTGTTCTGGATCGCGAGGATGAAATCACGGATGACGAAATAGTCCATCCCGCCGTGACCGGCGCCTTTGGCGTCCTTTTCGAACTTTTTCCACAACGGGTGGTCGTACTTTTCCATGTATGCTTTGTCCGGCTCCCAGGTATGGGGTTTCGGGCTCACTTTCTCCAGGTAAATCTGATCGCCTTCGTCCATCCAGATACCGTTTACACCCTGTACCTTAAAGCCCAGGGAATACGGGCGCGGGCTGTTCGTATCGTGTGTAATGAGAATCGTTTCGCCGTTGTAACACTTCACCATCGTCTGAACAACATCGCCCAGCTTGAAATCTACCTTGGCATTCGGGTGATTGGGTCCGCCGTTGTCTACTACATATTTGTGAAGACCGCGGGACTTGGTAGCCATTGACACCAGGTACTCAAACTGGTTACCCCGGTTGATGTTGACCATCTCCGCGACCGGTCCGAGGCCGTGCGTCGGGTACAGGTCGCCATTCCGGGTAACAGAGTGCTGGGTACGCCATTTCGCTTCCGAGAAAGCCTTCTCTCCGAATTCAACGCCGCCGCCGTAGGCTTTTTTGCCGTCGTTGAATTTCACTTCGCGCAGGTCGTGCTCATATCCGCACTCGAGGTGGGTAAGTTCGCCGAAAAGACCGCTGCGTACCATATTCAGGGCCGCCATGACGTCCCGGCGGTAGCATACGTTTTCCAGAATCATGCAGTGAGAACCGGTCTTTTCATAGGTATTGACCAGGTCCCAGGATTCCTGAAGGGTAACCGTAGCGGATACTTCGACCGCTGCATATTTGCCGGCCTTCATTGCGGAAACAGCCATCGGTACGTGCCATTCCCAGGGCGTGGCAATAACGATACCGTCCAGGTCTTCCCGCTTGACCATGTTTTCAAAATCACGCTCTCCCTTTCCGTAGACCGCGGCTTCCTTCCGGCCGGAGTCCCGGAGCATTTTCTGGGCTTTTTCCACCGCGGCCGGATCGATGTCACAGATCGCGTTGATTTCCACCTGGGAGAAAAGGATACTGTTGCGGACGTGTTCACGTCCCCGCAGACCAACACCGATGAATCCGAGCCGAACTTTTCTGTCGTTGGGAACCGCCTTCAGAATATGAGGGAAAAAAGCGGCTCCAGCGGCAGCCATGGCCGAATTTTTCAGAAAATGCCGACGGTGTTGCGTGTCATTTTTCATAGTAAATAGTCTGTTGTTCAGTTAAAGAGAATATTTTTCAGCGAGGTATTTCTGAACCACGGCGATGTCCTTCTTGCTGGTCAGGTCCGGTACGTTTTCGGACAACGGTATTGCGTATACGCGCTTAGTTTTCGCGAGCTTATTGACCGACGTTGGCAGCTCTTTTTCGTTCCGGACCGGATGGAAAGGCGTTTCCTTCAGGCAGGGAATGATCTGGCTGGCTTCGAAAGCAAACAGGTTCATGCTGACGCCTACGCGGCCTTCGCGGGCGCGGGCGGCTTCCACTTCTTCTTCGGTCGGTTTTTCGTGAATGTCGATCAGGAATCCCTCTTCGTCGGTGCGGATCAGGGCGAATCCCTGAATACGTTCGGCCGGAAAATCAAGTGCATCCCGGTCATAGCTGATCAGCGCATTGGCCGTTTTGCTGTTCCAGACCAGCTGAAGGGCCCGGGTAGAATACAGGTTGTCGCTGTTGCAGACCACCAGGCGACCTGTTTGCCAGTCAGCTGTCTGTTCCAGCGCCTGGAGTACTGCGTCGGCGGTTCCGGCTGGTTTGGTCCGGTCTGATGCAATGAATTGCCGTGCAAAACGGACCGTGAGGCCTCCAAGGCGCGTCCGGGTTTCTTCCGATTCGTAATAGGGCTGCGTGATCCGGTCTTCGGGATGCAGCAGCAGCAGTACTTCTTCGAAGCCGGCTTCGATCGCATTGGTCAACTGGTAATCGATGAGCGACTTTCCGGCGGCTCCCACACTGATCATGCCTTTGGTAAGGGAGTCGGCCTGTTCGATCAGTTTCTGGTCGATATCGAGGTCTTCTACCGCTTTTTTCATCCGGGAGGACATTCCTCCGGCGAGAATCAACAGGCGTTTGGACATGGTATTGTTAGTCGTTTATACGCTTTCAGGAAGGATCAGACCAGCTCGGTCCGCACGCCTTCGTCAATGGTAATGATGTAACTTTTGCCGCCTTCGCGTTCGATGGCTTCGGCGACGGCTTCGGCGTTATCCGGCGCATAGGCAAACATGCAGCCTCCGCCTCCGGAGCCGTTGATTTTGGCGCCGAGTGCGCCGGCATTGCGTGCGGCGTCGATCATACGATCAATCTTCGGCGTGGAAATACGCTTGGCTTCCCGGAGGTTGATCTGGTGCCGGTTCAGCAGGTTGCCGAATACCACCGGATCGACATTGCCTTTTTCCAGCAGGGTCTTGGCTTCCAGGAGGATATCCCGGTCGGAAAGGTTACCCTTGAAAAGGATGAATTCGTCATCGGTAAGCAGTTGACGAAACTCGTCGGCCTGTGCTGCGGGGAAGGTATGGAGCGAGAACCCGGGGTTTACTTCCCGGATTTTCCGCACTGCTTCCAGCATACCGTATTTGACGTGTTTTAATACGCCCAGGGTGTCTTTTGCCGTCTGCGAATCGCCGAGTACGAAGGTTCCGCTGATCGGTTTCAGCGCTTCCACCTTCGGTACCGGCCACGATTCGAGGTAAATGACGTTTCCGACCGAAATCGAGGTCTGATCCATCCGGCCTCCGGGTTCGCCAAACTCTTCGACTTCGGCACGGTAAGCCAGATCCGCCAGCTCGGCGGCCGTCTTGATGTGTGCGGTCCGGGCGAGCCGGTCCAGGAAGTAGGCCCAGCCAACCACCAGCGCCGACGAACTGGACGTACCGGCGTTGATAGGGATATTACTCGTCAGCCGGATGTCATATCCGGACGGAATAACGGCCCCTTCCCGCTGCAGCAGGTTGATGACGCTTTTATAGTAGTCCCGTTGGTTGTCGTACGGGATCTCGGATTGAAGGGTGAACGATTCGGTCTGGTGTATGTCGGGCAGGGATATCCGGATCTGCCTGTCCGGACGGGGTTCTCCCTCGATCCGGAGGCGGAGTGAGATAGCAGCGGCAATGACGGGAAGTCCCAGGTAATCCTGGTGTTCCCCAAAAAGGCAAATTCGGCCCGGAGCCGAGACGGAGAATCGTTGACTCATGTTGAACATCAAAAAGGATTGTACCAAAGTAACGTGAAATTCAGGAAACAGGACCCCTTTCGAAGGCCCTCAGAAGGCTGGGAAGCAGGCAAATGACATGCACAATCGTGTGCATGACACAATTCAAACGAGTGCACAAATTTTCGGCTTCCCGCAAAAAAGAAAGATCAGGAAAGAACCATCAGTTCGGGTTTCAGGACGACCTTCTGGGCGGTCTCTTCCCGGTTGCTGATGGCCTGCAGCAGGATTTCAGCGGCAGAGTAGCCCATGCGGTACGGATGCTGTTCGACAGACGCCAGCGGCGGATGCTCCAGGTAAGCATTCATGGGCAGGTTGGAAAAGCTGACGAAGGAAATATCCTGATTGATCCGCAGACCTCTGGAACGGCAGATACCCATCGCGTCGAGCGCGACATAGTCATTGAACGTAAGGACGGAATCCGGGCGGTCGGAGAGAGACAGCAGCAGTTCCATCTTCTTCCGGGAATCTTCCGTCGTCAGGTCTACCTGCTGAATGAGCTCCGGTACTACCGGCAGGCCTCCTTCCACCAGCGCCCGGCAATACCCCTGGTACCGCTCCTCGCAGGCAACAAGGGAATCCGGACCGTTGAGCAGGGCTATCTTCCGGAACCCCTTCTGAATCAGGAGGCGGGTAGCCTCATAGGCGCCGGACTCGATATCGCAGGAAACCTGATGGGTATCAATTCCCGGTGGAATGCGGTCGAATAATACCAGCGGAATGCGGTGGCGGAGCAGTTTTTCCACGTGATCAAACTGCCGGCTTTCCTTCGCAACAGAAAGGATGACGCCGTCGACCAACTGATGAGAGAGTACTTCGAGTACCTGGCGTTCGCGGTCGTATCGGTCGTGCGACTGGTACAAGGCTACGGTATATCCGTTCTCAAAAGCGAATTCTTCAATACCGTTGATGGCATTGGAGAAAAAGTTCTCGCGGATTTCGGGGAGGACAACACCGAGCATAAACGTTTTGCCGCTGCGCAGGTTGCGGGCCGTGGCGCTCGGAATATAATTGAGCTGTTCGGCCAGTTCCTGCACCCGTTCCTTGGTTCGGAGGCCGATCCGCGGATGGTTCTGCAACGCTCTCGATACCGTTGAAGGAGAGATTTTCAGGCGGCGGGCGATTTCTTTGATCGAGACGTTCATATGCAGGCAATCGGAAAGCGTTCAAACAAAGATAGCATTTTCGGGGCCATCGCCGCTAGCGCTGCCAACAAGTCCGTTTGCCGGATTATCGCTTCAGCCTGTTTCAGGGAAGCGAATCCAGTGCGTCGAGAATGGCGGAGTCTGCCGTGATATCAAACTTCCGGGCAAACAACTCTCCCGATTGTCGCAGCGCCGGAAGGTCCTGCATGCCGAGCGGAACCCCGTACATTTCCTCCGGCCGATGCCAGTGGCTGTAGGTAAGGCAGTCGGGGATGATCCGGCCGCGGTCAGCTTCCTCCGCGTTGAAGAGAATCGTGTGGAAAAAATGCTCTTCCGGTACCCAGGCGGTTTGGTAGTACCGCAGAATTTCCGGATGCTGCGCAGCGTACCGGACCAGATACTCCACTGCGACGGGTGCCAGCCGGAGCCAGTTCGAACCAAAATGGTGTTTCAGTTTCCCTGGCAGCACACGCGGAAGGGGTAACCGGCCCGATGCCTTCAGCAGGATACCGGCCAACGCTTTGACGGGATGCTGACGGGGCTCTCCCGGATACTGCAGTATCTGGTTAAACGGCAGGCGGAAATGATACCGTTCCACACGGGAAAGCAGGTGAGCATTGTTTGTTTCGTCCATACCGGCACGGTGTACGAAGCTGACTCCCGGATTTTCTGCGAAAAAACGAACAATCGTATCCGTTGGTACCAGCGGATAATCCTGTCCGCTGAGTACGAGTAAGTGATCATACGGAATACCGCTCCGGTGAACTTCGGTGATACCGGCGAGCATAGCAGTCGTCAAACCGGAGTCGCCCCAGCGGCAGCGGTATCTCTGCTGGAGAAAGGTACTATCAGATTGCCCGGCGAAAAGCGGCGTGAAGGTATCCAGCGGTACGGAGGCATCAATGTGTATCCAGCAATGGCTTCCTTCCGCCCGCAACCGGTCGGTCAGCCGTCGTAGCTGCTGCGGGTACCGGTGGGCAAAAATCAGATAGGCAAGGCGATGAGGCATAGCGGTTATTTTCCGAGAAGACGCCGCACCCGAATCCGGAAGGATTCCGGAAACAGACGCTGCAATAGTTTCTTGGGTAATTGGATCGTATAGGAATGACCGGTATGGTTGATTGCCGTACCGAGGTACCGGCTCGGGACTTCCCTGCCTGTCGCAATGTTGAATACCTGCTGAATGCATACCCGTTCGAGGGCGAGTTCGGTCCGCATCGGCCGGTAGTAGGCGCAGTTTTCGAAGTAGTAGTGCGTTACCTGCGTATACCGGGAGGAGCCTGCGTCCCGGATTTTCTCGCCTCCGTGCAGGAGGTTGGCCGACCAGATGAGCGCCTGCCCTTTCCGGAGATTCAGGGTCTTCTTTTGAAGGTGTTTGTGGACGACGAGCTGTTCGATGAAATCCTCGTATTGCGCGTAGTACTTCGAAATGAGTTCCTCGATGGATTCATGCCGCGCAGAGGGTAAGCCGAGGGACGCCAGGTCGTAAAACGGCAGCCGGTGGCTTCCCGGATAATAATGAAGCGGCCCGTTTCCGTCGTGAATATCTTCCAGCGCCACCCAGACTCTCGCGAGGTATCTTTCCGGCAGGGAATGAAAATGGATGGAATCGCTGTGGGTACGCTGCTGGCTTCCCGAACTGAAATTAAGCGTTTGGAACGGAATCGGCTCCCGCCGGTAAAGTATTTCCAGCAGTTCCATGACCTTCGGCGCCGCAGCGATCCGGCGGACAGCTGCGACGTCAGGCCATTCATCCTGCAGCCGGTTGGTCCGGCGTTCGGAAAAGCGGGGTTTCAGGGTTGCTACGGCCTCATCCAATGTCTGCTCATCTATCCCGGGATCGATGATGACATAGCCGTTTTCGGAAAAGAAACGGACGAAGGCCTTCATTTCCGGCGAAAGACCGGCCGCTTCCAGCTCCGATTCAAAAAAAGGAGATTCAGTCCAGGGAACTTGTACGGACAGGTTCATGGGTTGAAGGGAGGTATGAGATGAACGCTGCGCGCCGGTACTTTCCGCGGGCAGCCTGTCCGGATATCGCCCGGGACCCTGAAAGGATAACAGCTGCCGTTCACTCAAGGTCGCGGAATAGCTGGCCTCCCGGACAAACCGGCATCGTGCGGCGGGGTTTGTTGTGCTTCATTCGCATGGAAATAAAAATCCCCGGCACCTCAGAAGGTGCCGGGGATTGAAAAAGAGTCTACACAAATCAGTAGCCCGGGTTTTGTTTCAACGTCGGCTGCCCGTTGAGGTAGCTGTTGTTGATTTCATCTACCGGGAGGGGGAAATATTCGTTCCGGCCCTTGGTAAAGACGGCGCCCGTCAGGTAGGCACGTTTCTTGTTTTCTACCGAGAGATACTTGTTCAGCGTCACGTCGGCGATACCCCAGCGAACGAGGTCGAAGAACCGGTGGCCTTCCATCGCAAACTCCAGGCGCTCTTCCATCTGAACCGCTTTCCAGGCTGATGCTTTGTCGGCGAAGGCTGTTGCGCCGGCCGCGTACTCGTTTACCAGGTAGCTGGCGGCCGGAGTACCGTCCGGGTTAACTACCTGGGTGCTGGTTTTGGCACGGTTACGGATCTGGTTCACCAGCAGGCGGGCCTTGTCGAGCGATCCTACCTCAATCTCACACTCAGCGAGCCAGAGCAGTACGTGCGAGTAGCGGATCATCCGGTAGTTGTTGGCTACCCGGCGCTTGTTGGTGGAGTGGGTATTGGTTCCTTCTTCAGCCTTGTAGTACATCCACTTCATGCCCGTGTACGGTCCGGCGTAGTTCTGATCCCGTATCCAGGTTACGCCTGGCATCGGACCCCAGTCGAGGAAGGGGATAGCCCGGCGGCCTACGGTCCAGTCGAGGCGCGGATCGACCGGCTTGGTATCCGGCGTAAACGGATCGGTCGCCTTCAGGCCCTGGTCGTTTTTCAGATCGGCATCGTTGAAGGTATCGAGCATCGGCAGGCCGTTTGCGTCGGTTTTGTAGGCATTGACGAGGTTCAGGGACGGCTGGTAGAATCCGCAGCAGCCGCCACCCGGCGCGCCGGAGAAGTACGGCCAGTTGAGCGTTTCGCCGGCATTGCCATTGTTACCGTTGGTTCCGTCGTTTACGGAGAACTGTACTTCGAAAACCGACTCGGCATTGTTGTTCGTAGCGGCACGGAAATTATCCCGGAAATCCACCAGTTTATACTGATTGGACGCGACGATGGCTTCGAGCAACGGTTTGGCAGCCGCCCATTTTTTCTGGAACAGATAGGCTTTGGCCAGATAAGCCATAGCGGCATACTTGGTGGCCCGGCCTTTCTGCGACTGGGTAGCCGGCAGGTTGTCGGCGGCAAACTTCAGGTCGGCTTCGATGTTCGGCCAGATATCCTTGTCGTTGGCTACCTTCACCGAGTTCGGGTCCGACGAGTTATAGGTTTTTTCGTCGATGTACGGCACCATGTTCCACATCTTCTTGGCTTCGAAGTGGTAGTGACCGCGGAGGAAGCGGGTCTCGGCCGTTACCTGCGTTTTTTCGGCGTCGGTCATGTCCTTGGCGAGCGCCATGATCTGCAGGATTTCATTACAACGGGAGATACCGTCGTATACCACCCGCCATTTTCCGCGCATGTGGACAAAGCCCGGTTGAACTTCGTAGCGCTCGATACCGGTGATTTCCGGCTGGTCACTGGCGTCCGTGCCTTTGTACGCATCGTCCGAAGCCACTCCGCCATATACCCAGTTCGAAACGGCCCCGTGCCAGTCGGTACCACCCGATCCGATACCATCGAGGAGCGAGTAGGAGCCAATCAGCAGGGCATTTACGCCTGCTTTGTTACTTAGCTGGGACTGTGACGCCACACCCTGCGGCTTCACATCCAGGAATGATTCGCTGCAGGACGAGATCAGACCCGCCATCAGCAGAGAAGCAAGAATTATATTTCTTTTCATATGCTTTCGATATAAAAATGTCGATGGAATGATACCGGATATCAGAAGCTGAGTCGCAATCCGACGAGCATGGTCTTCGCTACCGGGTAAGCGCCTTCGTCTACGCCCAGGTGCGTGTCCTGGCCGCTTTCGCCGGAACGGCGCAGGTTGATTTCCGGATCAAGACCGGTGTATTTCGTGAACGTAAACAGGTTCTGGCCCTGGATGTAGATCTGGGTAGCGCCGAGACCGAGGTGTTTCTGCAGTCCGGCAGGCAGAGAGTACGACAGCTGGATGTTCTTCAGGCGCAGGTAGGATCCCTTTTCGATGAAATAGGTCGAAATCTGGGCGCTGGTGGCGTCGGTTGAGCGCAGCTGGGGCAGCTTCGCGTTGGTCTTGCCGGGTTCCCAGGAATCATACAGCATGCGGGTACTGCGGTTACCCTGGAAGGTGTTGAAATCGGTCCAGTACCGCATGTAGTTGAAGAGGTCGTTACCGTAGACACCCTGACCAAAGAGGGTCAGGTCGAAGTTTTTCCAGCCTACGCTGACGTTAAGCCCATACGAGAAGTCGGGGTGCGGGTTACCGATGAAGGTACGGTCAGCCGTGGTGACCTTGCCGTCGCCGTCTACATCCCGGAAGATGAAGGAACCGGCCCGGTTATAGGTGCCGAATTGAGGAGCTTTCTGCGCCTGCTCGTCGGTCTGGAAGATGCCGTCGATGATATAACCGTAGAACGAAGATACCGGCATGCCTACCTTCGTCGCGCTCATCGCCGGGAGACGTGTACTGAAACCGAACTTGATGGAGTTCGGGTCATTGTTGATCTTCAGTACTTTGTTGCGGTACGTCGAGAAGTTGGCGCCTACCGAGAAGCGGATTTTGCCGTCAGCAGCCTTGCCGTTGTAGTTCAACGAGACATCCACCCCTTTGTTCTGCATGTCCCCGATGTTGGTGTAGGGGATCGTTGCCTGGCCCATTGCCCAGGGAACGTCGATCTGGCTCAGCATGTCTTTGGTCTTCTTGATGTACCAGTCGAACACAAACTGAACCTTGTTGTTGAAGAGGCTGGCGTCGAACCCGATGTTGGTCGAGGTCGTCGTTTCCCACTTCCCGTTCGAGTTGCCGAACTGTACCAGGTCGAAGCCGGGTACGATAGACGTCTTCGCACCGTTGATGTCGTAGTGGTTTTCCACCGGCCGCGATTCGTACAGCGTGTAGGCGTTGTAAATGTTCGGGATATTCTGGTTTCCGGTGCTGCCCCAGCCGGCGCGGATCTTCAGATCAGACAGCCAGCTGATGTTTTTCATGAATGCCAGCTCCGACAGACGCAGACCCACGCTGGCAGCCGGGAAAACGGCGTAGCGGTTGGCCGCGCTGAAACGGGAAGAACCGTCCCGGCGGAGGGTAAAGTCAGCCAGGAAGATATCCTTGTACGAGTAGTTGACCTTGCCAAAAATGGAGAACAGGCGGGTACGGTTGGCGCCGCGGCCGGAGTTCTGCAGACCCAGCGGGCTGCCGGCGTTCAGGTAGAGGTAGTTCGGATCTTCGAACGCATAGTTGCTCCGCGTCGCATCAAAAATGAAGTCATACGTCGCGATGGCTTCGGTACCGGCGAGAACGTTGATGTTGTGATCGCCGAACGACTTCCGGTAGGTCAGCGTGTTGTACCAGGTCCAGGAGTTGTCGTACCGGTTTTCGACGCGCAGGTTGTTCGTATTCCGTGCTTCCGGCGATTCGGGATCGAGCGGGGTAAACGGCGCGAAGTTGTAGAGGTTGTATTCTACCCCGAAGCTTGTCCGGAAGGTCAGGTTCTTGAGGAGATCAGCTTCCAGAAAAGCGTTTCCGAAGAGGTGAACGCCTTTGGTGACGTTGTCCTTGTTCCGGTAAAGTTCAGCCACCGGGTTCCGGGCGTTGCCGAGGTTGAGACCTTTGGCGCCGGCCCAGTTACCTGCCACGTCATATACCGGGATCAGCGGGTGCATCCGCACGGCAAAAGCAATCGGGTTCGATTCGTCGTTGTTCGTGATACCAATGCGCTCGTCATACGATACCGTGAAGTTTTCACCGACGCGTACCCGGTTCTTCACCTTGAATTCGGTGTTAGCCCGGAGAGAGTAGCGCTTATAGCCGGTATACTTCATGATCCCCTTCTGGTTGAAATAGTTGAAGGAAATCGCATAGGCACCTTTATCGGTACCGCCGCTGGCGCCCAGCTGGTAGTTCTGACTCACGGCCTGGTTGAAGATTTCCTTCTGCCAGTCAGTACCCTGCTTGTTGGCTTTGGTGATCATGAACTTCGTGCTGCCGAGACCCGGATCGCGGAGATCGTACGTGTAGTTGATGTAGTTGCCGCTGGCATCCTTGGCCAGGCGGGGATCTCCTTCAAATGCGCCGGATGGGTAGATGTAGTCCGGGATAACCGGGTTGGCGCCGCTGCCGTACTGCCCGTTGGTCGGAACGAGACCAGCATTCTTGGTCGACGTCCAGATCTGCTGCCCCAGCTCCTGTGAATTGAGCAGGCTCAGGAACTTGCCCGGACGCTGGATACCCGTGTACATGTCGAACGTGATCTTCGTTTCACCGGCAGAACCTTTTTTCGTTGTGATGATCACAACGCCGTTTGCTGCCCGCGCGCCGTAGATGGAAGCCGCCGATGCATCTTTCAGTACCTGAAGACTTTCGATGTCATTCGGGTTGATGTTGGTCAGGTTCCCCTGCGTCGGTACGCCGTCGACGATGTAGAGCGGAGAGTTGTTGTTGATCGTCCCGAAACCCCGGATACGCACCATCGTGCCACCGCCCGGAGAGTTGTCGTTTCCGACCGTCACCCCGGCCGCGCGGCCCTGAAGCGCCTGGGTCAGCGAGGCGGCGGGCAGCGCCGTCAGTTCGGCGCCTTTTACCACCGTTACCGCACCCGTAATGTCCTTTTTACGCTGGGAACCATAACCGGTGACAACCACTTCGTCGAGCGCTTTGGACGCTTCGGTAAGGGTAACATTGATAATGGTTTGATTGGCAACGGTGACCTGCGTACTCTGATAACCAACCGCAGTGAAGACAAGAACGTCAGCCGTACTGGAAGAAGAAATAACATAGTTTCCGGAGGCATCGGAGTTTACCCCCCGGGTTGTGCCTTTGATCTGGATACTCACCCCGGGAACGCCGGTCCCGTCTGGTCCCGATACTTTCCCCGAAATCCGGCGATCTTGTGCGTAGACTACTTGAACTGTCCCCAAAAGCAGGACAGCCCACACCAGGTGTAGGAGTCTTTTCATGTGAAGTAATTGTTTAGTGAATAGAGTATGTATTAGAATCAGGCCGAAATATCTGCATAAATTCAAATTATTTATACGAATTGTTGAATTTTCGCGATGAAACAGGAAAAAATCAGGGAATATTCCCAAATGGAATGTGATTTTTCCTGAACAGATTCGGGTAGGTAGGAATCGGATATTTCGAAAGAAAATTTGGTATTTTTTGAATAGCGAAAGACAGGTTAGGTATTTTCGGAAGAAAATTCGGCTGAAATGGGTTTTAGGACGTGCCGCTCCGCCCGCCGGGACCCGCTTCTGAAAGCGAAAATGTTTTTCGGTAACCTACCCGGAAATTGACGCCAGTCTGCTTTCCGTGTCCTAACTAATCGCCCTTTTCTCACTTCATGCACACCAGAAACAGATGATCAGACAAGTATCGATCGCCTGCGGCCTTGCCCTGCTTTCCCTCGCAGCGGGCGCCCAGTCGTCACTCACCCCCGAACAACTCTGGAAATTGGGCCGGGTATCCGGCCTGGGACTGTCGAAAGACAAACAATATGTCCTCTACGCCGTCAGTACTCCCGATGTCGCCGCCAACAAAAGTCAGCGCAAGCTGTACCGGATCCCGCTGAACGGAGGCGCCGCCGTGGAAATCACGGATACCGCCGAGTGGCTCACTGATCCCAAAATCTCGTCCGACGGCAAGCATATCCTGTCCAGCGAACCGGTCAAAATCAAGAATATCATCGGGGCCGACAAGTACCCCGATCTCCCGAAATCCAACGCCTATGTATTCGAATCGCTGAACTACCGGCACTGGGATACCTGGGAAGACGGCAAGTTTGACCACGTACTGGTGGCTCCCTATGCCGACGGCAAAGCGGGAGAAGCCAAAGACATCATGGAAGGCGAGGCGTATGACTGCCCGCAGAAGCCTTTCGGCGGCGATGAGGATTTTATCTGGCATCCCGACGGGAAGCGTGTGATCTACGTTACGAAGAAGAAATTCGGGACCGCATACGCCGTCAGCACCAATACAGACCTGTTTGAATACGATATCACGACCGGCAAAACCCGTAACCTGACCGAATCCAACAAAGGCTACGACATCGCCCCCGAATTCAATGCCAAAGGCCAGCTGGCCTGGTTGCAGATGAAGCGTGATGGATACGAGGCTGATAAACAGGATATTATTGTTTCGGATGGCGTATCGTCGATGAACCTGACAGCTCAACGCGACGATATCCATGTAGAAGGATTCAAATGGGCCGAAGATGGTCGTTCTCTCTTTTTCTGGGCGCCGATCGACGGGACGCTGCAGGTTTTCCGGGTAACCTATCCCGGTCTGACCAAAATGATGCCTGTCATCACCCAGCTGACGAAAGGTGACTTTGACATCAATGGCATTGTCGGACAATCGGGGAATACGCTCGTCGTCAGCCGTACCGACATGAACCATGCAGCCGAGCTGTTTACGCTTGACATTACCTCCGGAGTCATGCAACCGCTGACCCACGTCAACGACGACGCCAACCGCGGTCTGGCGACCTGCAAAACCGAACGCCGGTATGTCACCACGACCGACGGCAAGCGGATGCTCGTCTGGGTTATTTTTCCCCCAAACTTCGATCCGGCGAAAAAGTACCCGACCCTGCTGTACTGCCAGGGCGGACCGCAATCGCCACTGACGCAATCCTATTCCTTCCGCTGGAATTTCCAGCTGATGGCCTCACAAGGCTATATCGTCGTAGCGCCGAACCGCCGCGGTATGCCCGGCCACGGTACGAAATGGAACGAGCAGGTCTCCAAAGACTGGGGCGGGCAAGTCATCAAAGACTACCTGAGTGCCATCGACGCCGTTTCGAAGGAAGCCTATGTGGATAAAGATCACCGCGGATGCGTCGGCGCCAGCTTTGGCGGCTTCTCCGTTTTTGCCCTGGCGAGCGTTCACCAGAAGCGCTTCAAAACCTTCATCGCGCACGACGGCGTGTTTGATTTCCGCAGTATGTATGGCACGACGGACGAGCTGTTCTTCGAAAACTGGGAAAAAGGCGGCCCGTACTGGGATAAGAAGAATGCAATTGCACAGCGGTCGTTCAGCCAGTCGCCCAGCAACTTTGTGGAAAAGTGGGACACGCCGATTTTCATTATTCAGGGAGGAAAGGACTACCGTGTCCCCATTGAGCAGGGGCTTCAGGCGTTTCAGGCGGCGCAGCTTCGCGGTATCAAAAGCAAGCTGCTGTACCTGCCGGATGAAAACCACTGGGTGCTGAATCCGCAAAATGCGCAGGTTTGGCAGCGGGAGTTTTTCGGGTGGTTGAAGGAGACGTTGTAGTACCTTCTGTGAAGTCTGTGTAGTCTGTGAGAGACTTATTTTTTTCTCACAGACTACACAGACTTCACAGAAAGCAAGGAAAAAAGGCTGTTTCATACGAGACGGCCTTTCTCATTTGGCGTTCAACATAGAAAGCAGCTCATTGACTGATTTCCAGTTTCTCGTCGTAGCCCGGACGCCGAGCTTCTTCTCAAAAAACATATTGTGAATTTTGGTATTCCCGTACCCATCCGGGCAGTAAACATATACCTCCTTGCCGGAAATGATAAATCGGTCAGGCAGAAAGGAAAGCGTTTCCAGGCGGGAAACGGCGTCTTTCGCCGGTAGCTCTTCCAGAAACGTGACATGAAGTTTATCCGTGGCGATGTCTTCTTCCAGTAAAAAAGGATTATTGGCGACAAGTGCTTCCATTTCCGGCGTTGTGCGCATCAGGACCGGAATCTCAAATCCGAAATGTCCTGAAAGCTGACTTTCGAGCTGGGAGAGCGAGGCTCCGGGAGAAAAGACCACGTTCCCGCTCTGGATATACGTCCGGACGTCGGTATGGCCCTGCGCTTCGAAAAAAGCTTTCAGGTCAGCCATCGGTACCCGGTTTCGTCCGCTGACATTGATACCGCGAAGCATTGCAAGGACTCGTTTCATGTCAATAGGTATCAAAGGGTCGGTGCCAGCTTCGTCGCTACGCCGATGCGGTTCCACGCGTTAATGGTGACAGCAGCCATGAGAATTTTCGCAATATACGATTCATCGAAGAGGGCGATTGCCTCCTGCCAGGTAGTTTCGGAAACCTGGCCGGTGATGAGCGTAATTTCCTCGGTAAGAGCGAGAATAGCGCGTTCCTCCGGTGAGAAAAACGGCGTTTCCCGCCAGGCGCTCAGGGCATAGATCCGGCGCTCGGTTTCACCCAGGCGGCGGGCGTCTTTCGTATGCAGGTCGATGCAGTAGGAGCAGCCGTTGATCTGAGAGGCTCGGATTTTAATCAATTCATAATGAAGGGGTTGTAGTCCGGAGTTACGGACGTAGGCGTCGAGGTCAACGACGGCTTTATAACCGGCAGGCTCGACCGTACGGAGATTGAATCGGGGTTCCATAGAATTGCATGTGAAATATGAACAGGACAAAGGTCCCCGTCCCGATCCGGGAAAAAATTAATCTGGATTAAGAAACGCGCTCGGCCCGGATTTTGCTCAGAAATTCGGGCGTGAAACCCAAATAAGAGGCCAGCATGTACTGGGGGATACGCTGCACGAAAGCCGGAAACGACTCGCTGAAATGCCGGTAGCGTTCGCGCCCGGTGAGGGTGAAAAGAAACTGAATCCGGTAGTGGTCTGCGGCAACGGTCTTCTGAAGCAGAATACGGAAATACCGCTCCAGGCACGGCAGTTGCGCAAACAGTTCCTCCCGTTCGTTCCGGTCAAGGCAGAGAACGACGGTATCTTCCAGCGCCTGAATGGAAAAAGGAGAAGGTTTTCCGGTATCCAGGCTGTGGTAGTCGCTCATCCACCAGTTCTCGATTCCAAACTGAATGGTTTGTTCAACACCCTTCGCATCGAGAAAATACTTCCGGACACATCCCTGTACCAGAAAGAAGTCAGCAGGGCAGATTTGTCCGTCCTGAAGCAGGAAGTCCTTCTTTATCAGCTCTTTCACACGGAGATAAGCGCCCATCTGCTCGTTTTCTTCCGCTGAAAACGGCATAAACCGCCGGATATGGGCGGTGAGTGTTGCATAGGATTCCGGTGACAGCGGCGTGTGCATACCGGTAAAGGTAGCGGAAACGCATAGCAAACGGCTACAGATTCAGGTGGTACATAGCCAAAATCAGGGTCATCGCAGTAATTCCGTTTTGCGGTTGGCAAAATCCTCTACATTCACATTGTCTTTTGCGTATTCTCTTCTCAGAGACGGCCGTGTTTGGCCGGTATTCTTTCCCCGAAACAAATCCTTGAAAAAACAGAACCTCCATGCGGAGGGCCGGTAATCTGTTTGCCGGTTGATGGTTGTACAGGACGGCGGCTTCTGTGCCAGGAAGCGCTTTGCCTAAACGGAAAAACATGCAAAAAAGTAAGATGCTGGTTGTGATCGGGATGTCCCGTTCCGGTACGTCGTTCCTTTCGGGCTGGCTGCACCGCAGCGGTATACCGATGGGAAGCCGTTTTCTTGAAGCCGATGACATCATGAATACACGCGGATTTTTTGAAGACATGGATTTTCTCGATATCCATCTCGCGATAAGCGCCCGGAACAAAGACCGCGTAGAACGTATGTACGAATACGGCGATCCGGGATTTACGTTTTCAAAAGAGGATATACAGCGGGCGCAGGCCGTACTCAGCCGGCGGACGGAAGCGCAATGGGGCTGGAAAGTAACCGCAAAACCCCACGAAATGTGGTCGCTTTTCTGGAAGCCGCTGCTGGATACCAAGGGTCTGAACTACACCGTGATGGCTTCTTTCCGGCACTATGAAAGCTGCATCCGTTCGTGTATGCGGGTGAAATACCTGAAACGGCAGGCAAAAGGAGGGATGGGTTTTCTCAAACTGAAATGGTTTCCGGACCGGTATGCCAACCGCCACCTGAAAGAATGGATCATCGCCAACCGGGAAATACTCCGCCATGCGAAGGCGTATGACAACATACTCGTTACGGACTCTGCCGAACTGCTTGAAAACGGCGCGAAAGTAGCCGGTATTCTCCGGGAGAAATTCGGATTTGAACTGGCGGAGGTCGACCCGAAATCCTTATATGAAAAAGAGCTGATGGACCGCCCGGTTGACATCCGCTATACCCTCGACCCGACATTGGAAGCCGAGGCCCGGAATATCTACGAGCAACTGATTCAACTGAAGGAAGCCTATGTCTGTTACGAAAACTGATACGTCCAGGATCATCTGGATGACGGGTCTGTCGGGAGCAGGGAAAACCACACTCGCCCGGGGCCTCAAAAACCGGCTGGAACGCGAGCGTATTCCGGCCATTATCCTCGATGGCGACGAGCTCCGCACCGGACTCAATCAGAACCTCAGCTTTACGGCCGAAGACCGCCTGGAAAATGTGCGCCGGACTGCGGAAGTCGCCAAACTGTTCGCGCAGGAAGGATACTGCGTCATTGTCAGCCTGATTACCCCGGGCGAGTGTATGCGGGAGAAAGCCAGGGAAATTACCCGGGGAGCGTCATCCTTTATCCTTACCTATGTCAATGCGCCCCTGGCTGTTTGTCGCAAACGGGATGTCAAAGGACTCTATCAAAAGGTAAACGACGGCGCCATTCAGCAGTTTACCGGGATTTCGTCGCCGTTTGAAGAGCCGGTAAGCTGCGATCTGGAGATAAGGACAGACCGTCTGACGACCGGTGAAGCCGTCGAAAAGCTCTATTCTTTCTGTTACGGAAAAAAAACGATACTGGCGCAAACAGGTACCCGCCTGGCATCCGTAAGTTAAAAAACGGAATTCATCCGCCAGAAACCGGGATCCGGTCAGGTTGGTTTGGGCAGGGGCCGGATACCGGCCACATTTGAATCAACCGACGGACAAAAACCCCGGAATTCCCCTTTTAAACCATGTTTCAGCCATGAAAAAGTTCATCGTTGCCCTCAGCCTCCTCGTCGGCCTGCAGCAGGCCGCTCAGGCACAGATCAGTGTTAACATCAACATCGGCGCTCAGCCTGTATGGGGGCCGGTAGGATACGACTACGTCGATTACTATTACATGCCTGACCTGGGTGCTTACTATTATGTACCGAGACGGGAGTGGACTTATTTCGATCGCGGACGCTGGATTACCACAACCATTGTTCCTCCCCGCTTTCAGAACTATGATTTGTACCGGGTGCATAAAGTAGTTATCAACGAACCGAGACCCTGGCTCAAAGACCAGTTCTATCGCCAGAAATACGTAAGCTGGAAAGGTAAATACGACCAGGTGGCAATCCGCGACAGCCGCGATTCCAAGTATTACGTCGTCAAAGGCCATCCGAACTACGGCCGCGGAAACGATAAGCCCGGCCGCGGATATGATCACCCCGGTCGCGGAAACGGCCGTGACAAAGACCATGGAAACGGGCATGGTAAAGGCCACGGAAACGGCCATGACAAGGGCCACGGAAAAGGTCACTGATCATAGCAAAAAAAGCGCCCCCAAAGTCAGGTACTTTGGGGGCGCTTTTTTTGCGGAATACGTTACTTATGTCTGACGACCAGCTTTCGCGTATGCGTGGCGATACCGTCCTGAACCTGAATCTGATACACGCCGTCGGTGAGCTCGGCGGTCGGGATGTCGGTCTTTCCGCCGGTCAGGGTTCCTTTCCACACCAGGGCGCCGGTGGTGGAGTAGAGGGAGACTTGTACCGGTGAAGTACCGGGATTCACCTCCCGGACGCTCACGGTGGTAGCCCGGTGCGCCGGGTTCGGGAACGCTTTCATGTCGTAGGTCGGCGCGAGCTGCAGGGAGATCGTCGGGCTGTAATGATCCGGATCGTTTTGTTCGTGGATTTTGAGCCGGTAGTACGTATTACCCACCTGCAGGGTAGGGTCGTATAGCGAATAGAAGACGGACGCCGCGTTTTTCGCCGGAACAAATCCGACGCTGGTCCAGGCTTTGAAGTCCATTGTCTTTTCGAGCGTATACCCGTTAAGGGTTTCCTCGCTGGCGGTATTCCAACGAAGCAAACCGACTTGCTCCGGAATCCGGGCCGGGTCGATGCCTGTCAGCACCGCGGTTTTACCGTCGACAATACTTCCCGTAAAACTGATCAGGCGAACGGGCAGGGCCGCGGTGATTTCGAAAGCTATACCGGAAGAAGTATTGTTATCTTTCTTCGATTCATCGATCAGATTATTGGGGTCAACAACTGCAGTAAGCAGCATTGGCGTATTGACAGGGAAGGCACTCTTCGGAATCGTGATGAAGAGCGAGTCCATCTGTTTGGTTGGGTTAAAGGTAAACGTAGCGATATTGGTAGCAGTGGTACGACCTCCGGGTGTTGAACGTTGAAGTACTACGTTCATTTGCGCCGGAGGTACAATGCCAAAGTTGCTGATTACCAATCCGAAACGGACAGAGTCCTTATCGACCAAATTATCGGCTATTTTGTAAAAGTTGCCCTTCTTATTGATGGAGAAATCCGGTTTTGAAATAGGAAAAGGAATAATTGCCGGATCTCCTTGTACTACAGCATCCAGCGCGTGGCCCAGCCCCATGGCGTTGTTTGGAAATAGATCCATGTAGTCAGTAACAGTTTTAACAAGTACTGTGCCAAAGGTCTGGTTTGGCATCGAACCGAAATTCGAAAATAGCTTTGTCGAAAATGCATTCAGATACGAAGGCCAGCCGAGAAAAGTATTACCAATGAAGGCGATGGAACCTTTATTCGCAGTATTAATCCAACTACTGCCAAGAGTTTCGGGCTGCCCGTCAAGGAAGATGTTTCCTGCTTCACAGCCATTGATGAACATGATTGGGTACTTGCCTTGATTGGTAAGACTAGTTAAAGTATCTGCCTTACCGACATTGATGTCAGTGTGATTGGCTCCGGAGTGTCCGAAGAAGGTAATAAAGCTGAGGCCGGAGTTGACTTGTGCAGAAATATTGATAGTTTCTATGGCAGCATCGGTTTCTTTGGAAATGATACTTCCTTTTCCACCAAGCAGAGAATTGGCCTGAATATTGGCATAGTTTTGGGCATACCCTTTGAAGGTAACTCGTTCGTCGAGTGTATGTCCCCCGCTCATGTCCAAGAAATTCTTGCGCCATAAATCAAACGGTGCACTTTCGTATTCCTTGATTTTATTGAGATAGCTAACGACCTGCTCGGAGGTGGTGATATTGAGTCGGCCAACAGCGATAGAAGGTACATTTGCTGGCTTCCCGTTCAATCCGTTCACCAGCATCCAGTCAGAACCCGGCCAGCCGCCGGTCGGAACGAAGTTCTTGGCATCGTACGTGCTTTGCGGGAAACTCTGCCGGAAGTACTGAGCATATACCCCGCGTCCGATCAGAAAGAGGTGTTTCGGCGTGCCGTTTTTCAGCATGAAGTCTGTAAACCGACGAATCGCGAGGCCGCTTTTCTCTCCGTAATTAAACTGATCGGAGATAAGATCGATGTTGACAATCAGAGGCGAATGGCTGCCGCCGGCCGCAGACGCACGGTAATTGGCGTAATCCTGCACCGGATTAGCTGAACCGGGAACCGCTACCTGTAGCGCTTTATTCGTCACAATGAGGTAGTTGTAACTCGCCGCATTGATGTTCTGAAATGAAACCGGCGCAATTGAAGACTGGGTAACAGTCACCGGCGCGCGGCTTACCCAAAGCTTACGTGCCTGCGTGGTATTGCCGACGACCGTCTCCAGCGTAGTTGCGTTGAGCGTGCCGGTAATCCGCTGGACACCGTCGGGATCGGTGATATCGTAGATCTGGTCACCGGCAGTGGCATTGGCCAGTTGTACGAGCGAGTTACCGACGCCGTTTGCACGCAGGTTAATGGCCTTTCCGGCAGAGACGCCGCTCAGGTTCAACTGCTGGGGATAACCGAATTTATAATAGATGAGGGAAACCTGATCACCGGCAGCAGCGGCAGAAACCAGCTTCATTACGCCGGAACTGGCTCCGAACTTGTCCCAGCCGACCGACTGCGTACCGTTCTGGAGCGCATAGTTGCTGAACGTGAAATTCTGGATAACGGTCTGAGTAGCGGCGTCGGGCCCGACCGACCAGTTCAGGTTGTGATTCGTGAGGGTAGCTCCGTAAATCGAAATAGAGAGCGATGGCGTTACGCCGGGCTGATTGGTAACCGGGTTGGTCAGCGCCAGTGAATAGGACTTGACATTGGCTACATTATTAACGGGGTCCCCCTTGACCGGGTCCTGCAAATAACCTTTTCCGATATCATACTGGCTGAGCGAAATGCCCAGCTGATACTTCGTCGGCGAATAGTCGGCGTTATATGCCGGTCCGACGTGGTAGTAGTTGGAATAGGCCTGGATGACTTCTTCGTTGTGGTACGGCTCAGCAGTCAGTCCGTTTTTGGAAGGAGGCGTCGGGTTTGCCATCCGCTTAACAGCACCACCACCGGTTTTAACCGTCAGGAAGTAGTACGACTCGTCTGTAAACAAACTGACGTAGGGGTTGGTATGTGAATCCGAACCGCGCCGGGCCGTTTGCGGGTCATACCACTCCTTGTCTCTCGCGCCGTCATTCGGGACGCCGTAAAATTCGATGTATTCACCGGAACTAAAGACGCCGTCGGCCTCGCCCTGTACGTAAATTGCCTGTTCAACGCCTCTGCGGAACAACTGAAAGTTACGCGGGTCACCGGAAACCGGAAATCCTTTCGCCTGAAGATCGGAATAGTAAATGCGGAAAATACCCTTCTGTGTGATCGGAATTTTAACGTATACCTGCGAGTAGTTAATCCACTCATTGCCGTATTGCTGGGCTTGAGCCCCGCCGGCAAACACAAGAAGGAAGGTCAGGAATAGGTAAAGTTTATTCATCTGTTTTTGGGGGAGCGAACTGCCGGGATTACGTCGGAGGCAGCGCATACTCGATTCCATTCGTTCGCCTAAAGGTAGGCAGGATCGGGGATTGTGTAATCACAATTCCACAAGAATCAGTCATAAAAATCAGAGATTTTCCCCCCTAAATACTTACTATATTGTTGGTAATGGTCTACCCGGTGCCTACCGGGAGATACGGAATGTTTTCGAACCCGACGGGCCGGTAATCGTGAGGTAAAAATAGGAAACACGTCCCGGCGACTGGCTCACCAGCTCGGCGGCAAAGATGGAGCCGTCGTAGTCCAGAAACCGGTGCCAGGTCTCTCCGTCGTCGCGGGTATAGAGCAGCACACAGCGGTTTGTTCCGCCGATGCTGTAGTACGCCGACGCCCAGATTTCCGGCCCCTGGACGGTATCGATCCGGACCATGTTCATGATCGGCGCACGGCGGTACGGGTCGGGAAGAATGCGGCTGTCAAAACGCCGGCCATCGCGGGTCCGGACGATGAAGTTGGTACCTCCCATGTAATCTGACCCCAGCAGCAGCGTCGACCGCCCGTCGATAGCCGACGTATACCCGCCTTTCGAGAGGTGTAACTGGTTGACGAGTTTCCAGCCTTCTCCCGGAAGAAAACGTGCAAACCGGTCGAATGCCGAAAGGGAGTGGTTAAACCACAGTTTCTTATGGTTGTCGCCATCGGTAAGCAGGAGGGATTTGGTCGTTTCGCTGTACCGGACGACGTGGATATGCTTGTTGACACCGCGGCGGACGAGGGAATCGATTTTTTCCCAGGTCCGGCCGCCGTCGGCCGAACGATACAAATACGCAATACTTTGCCACCGGTCTCCGAGCCAGATCGAACCGTATTCGCCGAGCAGTAGCCCGCCGTCGGGCAGTTCGGCCAGGCCGTTGTTAAACAGAAACCAGCTGATCTCGGAAGCGAGGGAAAGAACGGGCTCGAAGCTGACCCCGTCTTCGCTCCGGTAGATTACCCCGCGGGAAGCGAGAAAAAGCACGCCGCTGCGGCAGCGATGCAGGCTTTTGATAGCCCCGGGGAAAGTCAGGAGCCGGATCGGAAGCGAACCGGCGGTAGGACGGTAATAGAGAATTTCAGGACCTTCGTGGAGGACGCCCCACTCCCGGCCTTCCGGTGAAATAACAAGCCATTTCCAGGCCAGCGGCATTTCTTCGACACCGGGAAGGTCGGTCACGAGGGTGCTGTCGGGCGCTACGGAAGACGACGCGCCGGGAAGAATCACCACATACTTGCGCCGCGGCGCAAGCCGGAGGCGGTGTTGCACTTCCCAGATGATGAAAGACAGGAGTTCGACACTTTTTCCGGAACGGTGTACGTCCCGCAGAAAATCATACAGAAAACGGACCAGGAGGACAGGACTGCGGAGCGGCAGAGTGGAGTACTTGGAGGACAGGGCCATGGGCGGAGACAACAGATCAGGTTGGGTATAACCGGTTATCGCCGAAGGCGCCGCGAGGTTATCACCAGGGACGGAAAAAACTTTCTGTTCCGGAACCATCCTTGACCCCGCTCTATTTTCCTTGTATCTTCAAGGTTGAATTACCTCAGCAGCACATGCATTTTTCTCATCTTCACTGTCATACCAAGTTTTCCCTGCTCGACGGCGCCGCCGACATCGGCGATATGTTCAAGAAAGCCAAAGCCGACGGGCATTCAGCGGTGGCCATTACCGACCACGGCAATATGTTCGGGGTTTTTAAGTTTGTTTCGGAGGCAGGGAAACACGGTGTGAAACCGATCGTCGGCTGTGAGTTTTACGTTGTCGAAAGCCGGCATGAGAAGAAATTCACCAAAGAGAAAAAGGACGTCCGCTACCACCAGCTCATGCTCGCCAAAAACGACATCGGCTACCGTAACCTGGTGAAATTGTGCTCCCTCGGCTTTCTGGAGGGGATGTACAGCAAGTATCCGCGGATCGACAAAGAGCTTGTTGAAAAGTACCACGAAGGACTCATCGCGACGACCTGCTGCATCGGCGCGAGCGTTCCCAAGGCTATCCTCCGCAAAGGCGAGGAAGAAGGCGAGAAGGAGTTTCTCTGGTGGCTCAACCTCTTCGGTGAAGATTATTATGTAGAGCTTCAGGACCATGAAATTCCCGATCAGAAGCGCGTCAACGAAGTGCTGCTGAAGTTCGCCCGAAAGCATAATGTGAAGGTAATTGCCTCGAACGACAGCCACTATGTCGATCAGGAAGATGCCAACGCCCACGATATTCTCCTCTGCGTCAACACCGGCGAAAAGCAGAGTACGCCGTCGGCAAAAGATTTCAACGACGACGAAGCCATGCCCAAGGGAACCCGCTTCGCGTTTTACAACGACCAATTCTACTTCAAGACCCGGGCCGAAATGCTACAGGTCTGGGGCCATATACCGGAAGCGCTCGACAATACCCAGGAGATTGTGGATAAGTGTTTCGATCCCAAGCTCAAGAAGGATATTCTCCTGCCGAACTTCCCGATTCCGGACGAGTTCAAGGTACACGCCGACGATACCCTCAACCAGTGGGAATACCTCCGGCACCTGACTTTTGAAGGCGCCCGGCGCCGCTACGAGACCATTTCGGCGGAAGCCGAAGAGCGCCTCAATTTTGAGCTCCATACCATCAAAACGATGGGTTTTGCCGGATACTTCCTCATCGTGATGGACTTCATCAAGGCGGGGCGGGATATCGGCGTGTTTGTCGGCCCGGGGCGGGGCTCCGCCGCCGGCTCGGCCGTTGCCTACTGCATCGGCATTACCAACATCGACCCGATCAAGTATAACCTGCTGTTTGAGCGTTTCCTGAACCCCGACCGGAAGTCCATGCCCGATATCGATACCGACTTTGATGACGCAGGTCGTCAGAAAGTCATCGATTATGTAGTGGATAAATACGGACGAAACCAGGTCGCCCAGATCGTCAGCTACACGGGTATGAAGGCGAAGTCGGCCATCAAGGACGTCGGCCGGGTACTCGACCTGCCGCTGGATGAGACGAATATGCTCACCAAGCTCATCCCGGAAAAACCCCTGGACCTGAACCTGAACCGGGTACTGCTGGCGCCGATCGACGGCCCCGGCGGCGTCAAGGACAAGGAAGGCTGGGCGGCGGAAGAATTGCAGGGCGTGATGAAATTGCGGGAAACGATGGCCTCCAGGACCGTCGCCGGCAAGGTACTGACCGAAGCGCTGAAGCTCGAAGGCTCCGTCCGCGGGACCGGTATCCACGCAGCGGGGATTATCATCGCGCCGATGGACCTGACCGAAATCATCCCGGTTTGTACCTCCAAGGACTCAGACTGGTTGATTACCCAGTTTGAAGGAAAAGTCATTGAAGACGCCGGCGTTATCAAGATGGACTTTCTGGGATTGTCGACCCTGACCATCCTCAAAAATGCCCTCGCGCTGATCAAACAAAACCACGGTATCGACATCGATCTCGACGGACTACCCCTCGACGACGCCAAGACCTACGAACTCTTCCAGCGCGGCGAAACCTACGCGATCTTCCAGTACGAAAGTGCCGGGATGCAGAAGTACATGAAGGAACTCAAACCGACTCGTTTTGAGGACCTTATCGCGATGAACGCCCTGTACCGCCCGGGGCCGATTGCCTATATTCCGGAGTTTATTGACCGGAAGCACGGCCGCAAACCGGTGGTATACGATTTGCCGGAAATGGAGGAATACCTGGCCGATACCTACGGCATCACGGTATACCAGGAGCAGGTGATGCTCCTGTCCCAGAAGCTGGCGGGTTTCTCAAAGGGAGACGCCGACGTCCTGCGGAAGGCGATGGGGAAAAAGGACCGCGCCACGCTCGACAAAATGAAGGGCAAGTTCATGGAAGGGGCTATCGCCAAAGGACTCGACGCCAAAAAGCTGGAAAAAGTCTGGACCGACTGGGAGGCATTCGCGCAGTATGCCTTTAATAAATCGCACTCGACCTGCTACGCCTTTGTTGCCTACCAGACCGCCTACCTCAAGGCGCACTACCCGGAAGAGTACATGGCGGCCAACTTGACGAACGAGCTCGGCGATATCAAGAAGATTACGGCTTTCATGGAAGAAACCCGGCGGATGGGCCTCGACGTGCTCGGGCCCGACGTCAACGAATCCATCAAGGAATTCAACGTCAACAAGAAAAAACAGATCCGTTTCGGGCTCGGTGGTATCAAGGGTACCGGCGACGCCGCCGTCGACAGCATCATCGAAGAGCGGAATACGAACGGGCCTTTTACCGATATTTTTGATTTCGTGCGACGGATTAACCTCCGGACCGTCAACAAGAAAACCATTGAATCCCTGGCGTACGCCGGTGCGTTCGACAGCTTCGAGATCGGCCGGGCGGCCTACTTTGCCGAGGCCGGCGCCGGTACCTTCATCGAAACGCTGATCCGGTATGCCAACAAACACCACGAAATGAAGTCGGCGGCGCAGGTATCCCTCTTCGGAGGCATGGGCGGCGAGGGCGGAGGCGACATGATGACGCCGAAGATTCCGGTCGTCGAGCCCTGGGCGCGTATGTACGAACTCAACCAGGAACGGGACGTCATCGGCGTCTACATTTCCGGCCACCCGCTGGACGACTTCCGGGTAGAACTCGATAACTTCTGCGATACTACGCTCGACAAATTCCGGGATCCCGACGAGGAGAAAAACTGGCAAAACCGGGAAGTTCGCCTGGCAGGGATCGTCACCAAATACCAGGAGCGGTATGCCAAAAACGGGAACCCGTTCTGCATTTTTTCGGTCGAAGACTACGCCGGAAGCATGGAAATTGCCCTTTTCGGGGAAGATTTCGTGAAAATGGGACAGTATGTGGCGCAGGATCGCTTTTTGTACATCCGGGGAAAACTCCAGCCAAGCTGGCGGAATCAGGGGCAGTTTGAGTTCAAGGCTACGCAGATTCAGTTGTTGCAGGAAGTACGCGAAAAGCTGTGCAAGGCCCTGAACGTCGAGATTGATCTCCAGTCGATCAGCCAGGAGATGGTAGCAAGCCTGACGGAATTATTCCGGCAGAACCCGGGCGGATGTAACTTGTTTGTCAAGGTACGTGACCGGGAAAGCCCGGTGGAAGTAACGCTGCAAAGCCGTTTCAATAAAATCAACGTATCGAACGAAGTCCTCCGGGGACTCGATCAGTTGGTCGGGAAGAATAGTTACAGGCTTAATTAGGGCTGTAAGCGATAGGCTTTAAGCCATAAGCTTTAGGCTGTAAGCAGTTCGCAACCGGTCGATAACCTATGGCGTAAAGCTTATAGTTGGTCGGGAAGAATAGTTATAGGCTTAATTAGGGCTGTAAGTGATAGGCTTTAAGCCATAAGCTTTGTAAGCAATAGGCTTTAAGCCATAAGCTTTAGGCTGTAAGCAGTTCGCAACCGGTCGATTACCTATGGCATAAAGCTTATAGCATAAAGCTTAAAGCCTACAGCTTAAAGCCTTTCCACTATTTCGCCAATCCATATGAAACAGGTTCTTTTTACCGGTGGAACCGGCCTGGTTGGTCTGAGACTGACGGAATGGCTCCTGGGTAAGGGATATCAGGTGGCTTGCCTTACCCGCGGCAGCCGGAGCGAATCGCAGCTGCATCCGGATGTGAAAACCTATACCTGGGATATCCGGAAGGGGGAACTCGACGAAACCGCGCTGGAGGAGAGCCACTACCTCGTCCACCTCGCGGGCGCGCCGGTAGCCGACAAGCGCTGGACGCCCGAACGCCGGAAAGAAATCCTCGAAAGCCGCGTCGGCACGCTCGACCTCATCACCGACCGGCTTACTCTCCGCGGCCTCGCCTTTGAGGCCGTCATCTCCGCTTCGGGCATTAGTTATTACGGGGAAGATACCGGCAATGAACTGCTCACTGAGGAACATCCCCTCGGCAAAGGCTTTCTGGCAGAAGTTTCCCGGCAATGGGAGGAGGCCGTAGACCGCATCGGCGGGCTCGGTATCCGGACGGTCAAACTGCGGACCGGGCTGGTTCTCAGCCGGGAAGGCGGCGCGCTACCTGCCTTTCTGACGCCTGTCCGCTGGGGCGTAGGCTCGCCGCTCGGTACCGGAAAACAGTATCAGAGCTGGATTCACCTTGACGACCTCTGCCGGATGTATGCCGATGCCATCGAAAACCCGTGGTCAGGAGCATACAATGCCGTAGGGCCGCAACCGGTGACGAACGAAGAACTGATCCGGACCATAGCGCAAGTACTCCGCAAACCCTTCTGGGCGCCGAATGTACCGGTTTGGGCGCTGCGGTTGCTGCTTGGCGAACGGGCCTCGCTCGTAGCTGGCGGGAATCGTGTGGATAACCAGCGTATCCGGAAAGAGACAGGTTTTCAGTACCTTCACACCGATCTGCGCCCTGCCCTGGAGGCGTTGCTGATCGACCGATAATGCCCTTGCTCACTTCATCATGCGCTATTTCGATCTACCTCTTGAGACCTATTCCTTCCGGCACCTGCTGGTGTTTCAGGAAGGACACGTACTGACCATCGTCCTTCACCGTCCCGAAAAGAAAAACGCGCTCAATAACCTGATGGTCAAGGAGCTGGCGCTGGCTTTTCAATATGCCCGTACCGCGGAATCCGTGTGGGTGGTTATGCTGAAAGCAGAAGGCGATATCTTCTGCGCCGGAATGGATCTCCGCGCCCCCGAAGAGGGCAGCGAAGCCCTGCCGGAGCCGGCCCATCCCATTCGCCTGTTTGAACTCGTATACGGGCTGCGGAAGCCCTGTATCGGGGTAGCGCAGGCGCCCGTGCTGGCGGGAGGTATCCTGCTGCTGGCGGGATGCACGCAGGTAATCGTCTCGGAGAAGGCGACTTTCAGCCTGCCCGAAGTCAGGCGGGGACTGTTTCCCTTCCAGGTACTCGACGCCCTCGTGCGCATCGGATGCCCCGAGCGGAAAGTACTCGACTGGTGCATGCGCGCCACTGTACTTTCTGCCGGTGAAGCGGCCCGCCTGGGTTTGGTAACCGAAGTAACGACTCAGCCCGGTGAACGGGCCGGTGAGCTCCTCACCGAGTATATGGCCCTTTCGCCGGCTGCCATCCGTCTCGGGCTCGCGGCGTATCAGGAATCCCGCAAGCTCGGCGTGAAAGAACGGCAGGCATATCTTTTCGATCAGTTTCAGCTGATTCAGAAAACAGAGGATGCACAGGAAGGTATCGCGGCCTTCGCCGAAAAACGGTCGCCGGTCTGGAAAAACCGCTGATTACCTGCGGATGGGGAACCGTTTCCAGTAGGTCAGGCACCGCCAGACCCATTCCAACGGCCCGAACCGGAACGATTGCAGCCACAACGGACTAATAATCAACTGGAATATCCAGATTGCCACAACAACGTAGTAAAGCTGGTAATACTCCAACCGTGCATACCAGCCGAAACCGTAGCCAAAAAACAACAGGGTACAGATAACCGACTGCATGACGTAGTTCGTAAACGCCAGTTGTCCTACGGCAGCCAACCGGCGCCATAGTTTCGCGGCGATGCCCGAACGGATCAGCAGGATAATCAGGCTGATATGCGCGACTGTCAGGGAGATCCGCTGAATCTCGTAAAACGTATCCACCCATTCAAACCAGCTTGTTTCGAGGCGGTGAATAATCTCGGCCTGGGAATGAAACCGGCCGAAATAGTAAAAATGATCAATAGCGGCGAGGGGAAGACCGACCAGATAACCATACAGCGCCGTTTTTCGATACGTCCGGGAGGAAAGTGAGCCCGTCAGAAAACCCCATTTGAACAGGGCCATACCCAGCAACATCAGCCCCAGCGGATCCCAGATGGTAATGAGGAGGTAGGTCGACTGCGTCTCCCACGTCAGCGGGCGAAGGTACGCGGCGATGGCAGAGTAGGTAGACCGCATCGTTGCCGTGTGAGCGGCCGCTTCTTCGTTGCTGGGAAGGAATAGTTTTTCGAGATCCATCCATTCCTTTTTCGCGGCTTGCTGCGCAGGCGTCAGCGGCTGATGGCGGCGCTCGATGGCCACGGCCTCGTTGTACGCCAGTCGTTTCTGCTGATGTCCGTAAGCATACCAGGCATCCGTTGCGATACCGGCTATGGCGACAAGCGGAGTTGCCCAGACCAGGTACCGCGCCGGCAGTTTCCGGAACCAATAGGCGATCATCCCGATAAGGCCGTAGAAATAGAGGATATCGCCGCCCCAAAGCAGTAAATGCGCATCGGCGAGACCGAAGAGTGTCAGCCAGATCATTCTCCGGTAAAACAGACCGGTCGGATTCATGCCGTCACTTTCTTTCGAAGCAGTAAAAAGCAGAATACCCGCGCCGAAGATGATGGAGAACAAGGCGCGCATTTTCCCCGAAAACACAATCTCGATAATTGCGCTGACCCAGTAGCTCGGGTCCGAAGGATTTCGGTCAAACTGCCACTCATAGTACTCCGGCATGGCAAAAACCGGGATGTTCATGAGGAGAATACCTAACAGGGCGACACCGCGAAGGGTGTCAAGGAGCACGATCCGCTCGGCTTGAGTGACAGGTTGGGTGGACATGGGGCGAATGGCGGTACGCGTTTCAGTGGGATTAGTGGTGAAAAGGTAAACAAAAAAACAGGCCGTCGGTAGGACGGCCTGTTTTTGTATAGGAAAACGGTTGTCAGAATTCCCGGCGGATACCTGCACCTACGCCGATCGTCAGCGGATGGATCTGGAGATAATCTCCGTGAATACCGCCGGTAAAGTTCTTCCGGATGAACGATTTCAGCGACAGCGACCAGCGCGGGCGAACCCGGTAGTTGACCCCCGCTGCACCGGTACCGCTGAAACTGAGGTTTTTATAGACTCCGTCAGCCGGATAGTACTCGGCCGTCGGAATCGCAATGTCTGAATCATCCTTAAGCGTATTCCGGATGAAGAAATCCGCCGATAGCCCCGCCGAAACAAAGTAATCGAGGCGTTTTTCAGGCCGGAACCGATAGCCGACCGACACCGGCACCGACAGGTACTCGAAGGTATACCGGAACGGGTTGGCCGAGGTATAGACGACGACGTTTTTGGACGACAGATAGCCGGAACCCGTACTCGGCGAGTTCTGGTAATTCTGCGAACCCGCCTTCGAATCCATCAGGTACTGGTTGTAAATACTGCTGCGGGTACTCGACGACCGGTCGATGAGGACAATGTTATCCGTAATAGTCGAATGTCCCCGCAAAAACGAAACGCCGCTCTCCAGGTACCAGTGGCGCGAGAACGCGTATCCTCCGGTGACTTCCGCCATAAAGGAAATATGGGAACCCTTGCGGTCGTATCCGGCCTTTGACCGGGATACGCCGTTGGCGGGTACGTAGGCAGAACCCAGCGACTGGTTGAAGCCTGCATAGAGATTATTGACGGTAGAGACGTAATCGTTGCTGAGCGTCAGATGCGGGTCAAACCGGATGAGGCTGGCACTGGCGCCGATCCAGAACGTCGGTCTCCATGTTTTTTTCTTCAGGGACGGGAGTGCCGCTGCCGGCGCTTCCAGGTGCTTATTGACCGGAAGCAGCGACCAGGGCTTACCCGCAGCCGCATGCACGTCGAGGGTAACGGGGCGTTCGGTGGCGACGGCAATAGACGAAACAGCAGGAATTGTAGGGTCCGCAACAGTAGTTTCCGGCAGTGTCGGAACAGGTTGCGGCATTATATCCCGGTTAGCAGCAAAGCTACCCGGTCCTCCCTGTGCGTGAAGCCTGCGGGCAGAACGTGCGATTCCGGTATGCGAAGCGCTGGTATTTTCCAGAGAAGCGGATTTCACTGTATGTTTGACGGCAGGAGCTTTTGCCTGAGTGGCAGCTCCCAGAGTGGCAGATCCCGGAGTGGCAGCTTCATGAGTCGCGACTCCCGGAGTAGCGACTCCCGGATTCGCGACTTCCAAATCAGAACCGGCTGATGGACTACCCGATACAGCCGCGTCCGTTTTGTCCGCCGTATTTTTTGCCTTATCGCCGGAAGCGGCGTCCGTTGCCGGGCCTGTAGAGGGCCGGCTGGCCGAAGGCGCTGTATGCGTGATAGCCGGGGAGGGCGTTACTGCATCGCGGGAAGCCATCCACCACCAGCCGAGACCGAGCAGAAGCAGTACCGCACCAACCCAGAAAAAGGGCAAGCCGATGGGGCGCTCGGGCAACAGCTGTCGCTCGATTCCATCCCATAGCTTGTCCGACGGGGGTTCGGAAGCTTCTTCGAACGCTTTTCTCCAGCGTTCTTCAAAATCATTCGGTTCGATCTGGCTCATGCCACGTTAAAAGACTGTTTTTATGTTTGGGAGTTTAGCGTTTGAAGTTTAGCGTTGGGACTTCCGTTCGGAGACGGGAACTCTAAACCCTAAACTTCAAACCCTAAACCCTTCCATTCTCAGACAGCCGGTATGGAAAACTCGTCAGCATGCGCTGAAGCAGGCTTTTCGCCCGGCTGTATTGCGATTTCGATGTTCCCTCCGAGATGCCCAGCATCTCGGCGATTTCCTGATGTTGATATCCTTCAATAGCATAGAGGTTAAAGACGGCCCGGCATCCGGGAGGTAAATCCTGCACGAGTTGCAGCAGGTCTTTCCAGTTGAGATCGTCCGAGACAGGAGCGGTTACTTCTTCCTGTACGCTGTCGAGCTCCTCCGCGAAGCGGTACCGGCGGTTATCCCGCAAAAAATTAAGGGCGGTGTTGACGACGATCCGTTTGATCCACGCACTGAGCGGGCATTCAAACCGGAAGGTGTCGATCTTTTCGAATACTTTGATGAATGACTCCTGGAGAATGTCTTCGGCTTCGTCCCGGCTCTTGACATACCGGAGACACACCACCATCATACGGCCCGCATAGGCGTCATAAAGACGCCGCTGCGAGACGCGGTCGTTCCGGCGGCAGCCTATTACCAGCTCATGATCGTTAAAAGTCATTCGTACAGGTTAAACCATATCGTCTTTCCCTCCCGGTCAGGACACGGGCAGAAGGCGAATGGTTGGAATAGAGTTGAAAAATCACCCTTAGAACGAATAAGGGAGAATTCCCGTCTATTTTTGTGCGAAAGAAACGGGAACCCGGTTGGGTGAACGATCAAAACGGGCATTTCGCTCCCCTGCTGGAATGAAAGAGAAAATAAAATCCCTGGCATCGACCTATGCGGCCGATTTTGTGGCCAATCGCCGCCACTTACACAGTCATCCCGAATTGTCTTTTCAGGAATTTGAAACCCAGAAGTTTGTCGCCGCGCAGCTCCGCACCCTCGGGCTCGAACCCGTTTCAATGGCCGATACCGGCCTGGTAGCGCTGGTCGAAGGGAAAAACCCGCATAAAAAGGTAGTTGGCCTCCGCGCCGACATGGACGCGCTGCCGATTGTCGAAGCCAACGACGTTTCCTATAAAAGCCAGAACCCCGGCGTCATGCACGCCTGCGGGCACGATGTACATACCGCGTCCCTGCTGGGCGTGGCGCGTATTCTCACCGAGCTGAAGGACGAGTTTGAAGGTACCGTGAAGCTGGTGTTCCAGCCCGGCGAAGAAAAAGCGCCCGGCGGTGCTTCGATGATGATCCGGGAAGGCGTTCTGGAAAACCCTGCGCCGGCCGGTATGATCGGCCAGCACGTCGCGCCGCAGATTCCGGTCGGGAAAATCGGCTTCCGTGAAGGCATGTACATGGCTTCTACCGATGAAATTTATATCACCGTGAAAGGAAAAGGAGGGCATGGCGCAGCGCCGGATTCGGTTGTTGATCCGGTGCTGATCTCTTCCCACCTGATCGTCGCCTTACAGCAGATTATTTCTCGCAACCGCCCACCGAAATCGCCTTCGGTGCTTTCCTTCGGGAAGGTGATTGCCAACGGGGCGACCAACGTCATTCCCGACAACGTCTACATTGAAGGTACCTTCCGCTGCATGGACGAAACCTGGCGGGCCGAAGGTCTCCGCCGCATACAGAAGCTCGCCGAGGGCCTTTGCGAAAGCATGGGCGCCACGTGCGAATTTGAAGTCATCAAAGGGTATCCCTACCTCGAAAACCACCCGGAGCTGACGCGACGCCTGCGCGCCGGAGCGACGGAATACATGGGCGAGGAAAACATCGTCGACCTCGATATCTGGATGGCGGGCGAAGATTTTGCGTTCTACTCCCAGGTCGTTGATTCCTGCTTTTACCGCCTCGGTACCCGCAACGAAGCCCGGGGTATTGTTTCCGGGGTTCATACACCGACGTTCGACATCGACGAGCGCGCGCTGGAGATCGGCGCGGGGCTGATGAGCTGGTTAGCGGTGGAGGAGTTGGGGAGGTGATTATACAAAAAGCAGAGGTCTTTGATCGAGAGATCGGAGATCTCTGTTGTTATTTTTTATAGACTGCGCGTCAGTAAGAATGAAATGCTGTAGAAGCTGCTGAAATTTTCAAGGCACATAGTATAAACTGTCTAGAAACGCCATTCTTGCATTACTTACAGTTTGCTCTTCTTCGGTTTTTGGGTCAGGATTTTGCCACCAATTGCTATCTAATATTCTTTCAATTATATCGTTCCAGTACCTTTCATAGCTCATCCCAAATTTTTTTATTCCGAAATCGTCGCAGAGGGCACTTTGGTTTTTGCTATTAAGGCATATAAACATATCCGGTCGCTTCATTGATAATAGTCGTGTAGCACTTGCAAGTTTTTCGCCAGCGAGTGATTCGCAGAATAGCTTTTTGAAGTTTTCATAATGCGCTTTCGTTACTTGCCCGGATGGCGGGATTTCATCGAGTGCTCTTGATATTAATTCGTCATTTTGGCTGATTTTTCCGCTGAAGTAGCCGCTTGCACTCATGTTTCCGAAGTAGTCCCAGTTACCTGCGCCCTCTATATTTAACTTATTTCTAAGACCTGCAATAAATTTTCTTTCGTCGGCTGTCATTTCGCGAAAATGAAATCGTGTTTTAAATAATTGTTGTGCTATTCTGATAACAGACAACCTTTTCTCAAACCCGTCGTTTGGTTCTTTTTTTATTTCGCTGATGAAGTCATTCCAGCTTTTGGTAATAACTGGAACATTATGAATGGCTATACTTTTATTTCCGGAATTTCCATATCGACCTGAAAGGCTTTCAATTTTTCGTTGATGGGTTTGCCATATAACTTTATAGTCGTTAAGCATTTTCGCGTCGAATGATACACCTTCATTGTATGTACTGCTAATCAAATCCAGTGTATCTGAGTGGATTTTGTTAGAAACGTCATCTTCATTGCAAATGAGCAGACTTGCTTCAATATTTCTCGAAAAGGCCTCTTTTGTAAAATTGGTGCTACCGAGCAGTAATTCCCATTCTTGATCTGAATTTGAGAACAAATAAAGCTTCGGATGAAAGGTACCCTCTGGCTGTTGAATAAAACGAACCCGCGGATCGTCGAGAAATTCTTGAATAAAATCGGGATGAGTTTGATAAAAATGAATACCTACTATAAGACTATGGATTTTTTCTTTGTATTTGACGAGTTCTTGAAAAAGAGTAGGTACAGGACTAGCCCAAGCTATTGCCCACCGAAAATGTCGGTACTGGTGCATCAATCTCTGAAATTCCGCTTTCTGGATTCTTGCGTCAGATATTAGTTTCATAAGGACGGTATTTTTACAAAAAGTAGTGAAAGAGATTAGAAGCCTGGATATTATTTCAAATAAAAAAAGCGCGACAGTCTTCTGCCGCGCTTTTTTTATTCGAAATATATAGCCTACAAAATCGTCCTGAAGAAAATAAACAACGTCCCCGCCAGAAACATCGACACCGGAAGCGTCAGCACCCAGGCCAGTACAATGTTTCGGATGGTACCTGCCTGGAGGTTTTTGATGCCCTTGTTGGCCACCATACTACCGGCGATACCCGAAGAAAGTACGTGTGTCGTCGATACCGGCAGACCGAGCCCGGAAGACATTCCGATGGTGCTGGCTGCGACGAGCTCGGCGCTCGCGCCCTGTGCATAGGTCAGGTGCTGCTTGCCGATTTTTTCGCCGACGGTCACCACGATCCGCTTCCAGCCGACCATCGTACCCAGGCCGAGGGAGAGCGAAATCAACAGAATAACCCAGGTCGGCGCATACTCTGTATAGGACTTCAGGGCTTTGAGCGACTCGCTCAGCTTGGCCGTTTCATCGCGGTTGAGCGTCAGCGCGCCGTCTTTCTGAATCTTGGAAAGATCGCGGGAAATAAGGAGAATATCCTTGCGGGATTCGAGGCGCAGCTGCGGAGGAATCTTGCCGTTGCTCACCGTCAGCACACTATCGAGATCGGTGATGCTGGACTTGACAATTTTCAGCTTTTCCTTGTCCACTTCCGCCAGGCGGCCTTCTTCGATGCGGTTGACCAGCGTTTCGATCTGGACAAGGTTAGTGTGGAGGTGCGACGTATCCCGGCTGGCGTCCAGCGCGAAGTACGCCGGCGTAATCCCGATGAGGATAAGCATGATCAGGCCGACGCCCTTCTGCCCGTCGTTCGAGCCGTGGAAGAAACTCACCCCGGTACACGTCAGGATCAGGATACCCCGGATCCAGCCCGGAGGCGTCTGGTTTTTCTTCGGCTCTTTAAAGATGATATCATTTTTTACCGTCCGCTTCAGGATGAACATCAGGATGATGACGAGGCTGAAACCGACCAGGGGCGAAAGCAGCAGGGCGAAGCCCGTTTCCTTGGCCTTGTCCCAGTTGACCGAGCTCGTACCGGCCGTGTTTTCCGGAAGCAGGGCATAGGCGAGGCCTACGCCGAGAATCGAACCAATAAGTGTATGGGAAGAAGAGGACGGAAGTCCGAAATACCAGGTACCGAGGTTCCAGATGATGGCGCTTATGAGTAGCGATAGCACCATCGCCACGGCATGGTAGACATTTTGGTCTATTAGCAGTTCAACAGGCAGTAGGTTCACAATCCCCATTGCTACGCTGATTCCCCCGAAAAATACCCCGAGAAAGTTGCAGAATCCGGACCAGATAACGGCGATATTCGGTTTCAGCGAGTTGGTGTAAATCACCGTTGCCACTGCGTTGGCCGTATCGTGAAACCCGTTGACAAACTCGAACGCACAGGCGCAGAAAAGGCAGATACACAGAAGAATAAAAATTCCAGTCTCTAAGCCGAACATAAAGTTAGGGGGCTATTTTGACGCAAAACTACCGAAAGGGATCGGGCCGTATGTTAAGGAATTGTTAAGACTCGGATACTTCTCCGGGTCGCAAAAGGCGGCCGAAACCGGAAATGTAAGGGAAACAGCTGATTGGCTTCCTCCCGAATAAAGAGACTGCGGTATGTGCCCGCAATCCTTCCGGGAGGGACGGGAAATACAGAATTTTTATCGGAACAAGCAAATACGGGGAAATTATTGTGTTTTCCCGGCCAGCTGACCGCAGGCGGCGTCGATGTCCTTTCCACGGCTGCGGCGGACCGTAATCGGAATACCTTTCTGCTCGATAAACCGGGCAAAGCGCGCGAGCGTCTGCGGGTCGGTATTCTTATAGCTGGCGTTCTCGATGGGGTTATACTCGATGATGTTGATGTGTACTGCCGGAACCTGCTTGGCGAAGTTCCACAATTCCCGGGCATCCTCCTCAGAGTCATTGAAGTTGTAAAAGAGGATGTACTCGAGGGTAATCTTGTTCCCGGTCTTTTTGTAGAAGTATTTCAGGGCGTCCCGTAAGGCAACGAGGGTATTGGTCTCGTTGATGGGCATGATCTGATTCCGCTTGGCGTCGTTGGCGGCGTGCAGGGACAGTGCCAGGTTGAATTTGACGTTGTCGTCGCCCAGCTTGGTAATCATCTTGGCGATACCGGCGGTACTGACGGTAATCCGCTTGGGCGACATACCCAGGCCTTCGGGCGAGGTAATGTAATCGACCGATTTCAGTACGTTGGCATAGTTGAGCAGGGGCTCGCCCATGCCCATGTATACGATATTGGAGAGCGGCTGCTGGTAATGCTTTTCAGCCTGGTCACGGATCGTGACAACCTGGTCATAGATTTCGGCAGGATCAAGGTTCCGTTCCCGGTCCATATAGCCCGTCGCGCAGAATTTACACGTCAGCGAGCAGCCTACCTGGCTCGAAACACAGGCCGTCATGCGGTCGTCAGCAGGGATCAATACCCCTTCAATCAGCTTACCGTCAAACAGGCGAAAGGCCGATTTGATCGTCTTATCCTGCGAAATCTGCATGTTCGAAACCGACAGCGGCCGGATTTCGAAGTGCTCGTCGAGCAGCTCGCGCGTTTTTTTCGAGAGATTGGTCATCTCGTCGAAACTGCGCGCCGACTTCTTCCAGAGCCATTCCAGGATCTGCTTGGCCCGGAATCCCTGCTCGCCGTGGGTGACCAGAAAGGTCTTCAGGTTCTCTGCGGTCGTTTTCCGGATGTCCTGTTTCTGAATGACTGCTGTTTCCATATCGTTTTCGTGCTCTTTCAACTCTCGGGGCGGTAAATCAGTTCATTAACAGCTGATTACCAATAAAAAATACGCGTTTCAGTGATCGGCGCGCCACTGGTCGACTTTCTCAATCAGCCTGTCCTGCTTCGGAATGGCGCTCGCTACTTTGTCCATCACCTTGGGCGCGAGCGGCCGGATGACGGGGTACACCATGCTGGCAGCCGCCTGCCGCTTATCGGGATAGCCTACGTGCAAAGCGCTCAGGAGCCATAGAAACAGGCTGACGCCGAACGCATAAGTAAACAGCCCGACGACGGCCCCCGCCATGCTGTCGAAACTGCCCATCAGCGTATACCGGATGCTTTTCCGCAGGAGCCAGCCGAACCGGTTGATCGTAAAAATCACCAGCACAAAGACCCCCGAAAACCCGATATAGGGCAGAAACTTCCGGGCAATGGTTTCGCTGACATACGGGGAGATGAACGCAATCGCCTCGTTGAGCAGCTTGAATCCCAGGATGATGGATACCACAAACGCCACCACCGCGATGATTTCGACCAATACACCCCGCTGAAACCCCGTATACGCGCCATAGGCGAGGGGAAGGAGGAGGAAGAGGTCGAGGAAGTTCATTCGGTTTGGAAGTTTAGGGTTTGGAGTTTTGAGTTTAGGGTTTAGAGTTATCACAGTCAACTCTAAACCCTAAACTCAAAACTCTAAACTCAAAAACAGGTTACGCTGAAAGCAAGGATTTTGCTGTAGCCGAAATCGCCTTCCCTTCCGCCAGGCCGGCGAGTTCTTTGGTGGCTGTGCCCATGACTTTGCCGATGTCGCCGGGGCCGGTAGCGCCGACGCGGGCGATGATGTCTTTCAGGCGTTCCGTCAATTCTGCCTCCGAAAGCATTTTCGGGAGAAACTCTTCAATGACCGCTACTTCGGAAAGTTCCTTTTCGGCGAGTTCCTGACGGCCGTTGGCGACATAGGTTTCCGCAGATTCCTTCCGCTGCTTGACGGCCTTCATCAGGATTTTCATTTCCTGGTCGGACGTCAGCTCGTGCGCCGTTCCCGCGGTTTCCTCCAGGAGGATAGCAGATTTTATTGCCCGGAGGGCCAGCAGCCGGGGCTGGTTCTTGGCCAGCATGGCTTGTTTGATTTCGGATTCGATGGTTGCTTTTAAGGCCATTTCGAAAACAATTAGGACCGGGGATTAGGAATTCCTTGTCCGGTCATCGATTTTTGGTGCGTTATTTAGAACTGTTCTTTGGAAAGAATGGTTCTCGGGCGTACAAAGCTACAAAATCTCAAGGGCATAGTCGCCGAATATACGTCGCTCCCTGCTGTTCCTGCCTTATGTCTACCCGTCTTTCAGTCAACATCAATAAGATCGCCACCCTGCGGAATTCGCGTGGCGGTAACAACCCTGACGTCGTAAAAGCCGCGCTCGATTGCGAGCGTTTCGGAGCCGAAGGAATCACCGTGCACCCGCGTCCGGACGAGCGCCACATCCGCTACCGGGATGTGCTCGACCTTCACGAAGTACTCACGACCGAATTCAACATCGAAGGAAATCCGACGGAAGCGAAGTTTGTCGACCTGGTTCTGAAGGTAAAACCGGCTCAGGTGACGCTTGTACCCGATGCGCTCGGGGCCGTTACGTCCAACGCCGGCTGGGATACAATTACCCACCGCGAACGCCTCATCGATCTGGTGGGACTGTTTAAAGATGCCGGTATCCGGACGTCTATTTTCGTGGATGCCGATGTACGGATGGTCGAAGGCGCCGCCGAAACCGGTACCGATCGCATCGAACTCTACACCGAACCCTATGCGCATGGCTATGGTAGCGACCGGGAAACCGCGATTGCGCCGTTTGTTCAGGCCGCTATCCGCGTCGGAGAGCTCGGCCTCGGCCTGAATGCCGGGCATGACCTGAGCCTCGAAAACCTGCGGTACTTCCGCCAGCATATTCCCGGCCTGCTGGAGGTATCGATCGGCCATGCGCTGATTTGCGATGCGTTGTATTATGGGTTGGAGAATACGATTCAGTTGTATTTGAGGGAGGCGAAGGCGTAGTTTTTCTCACAGACTTCACAGAATACACAGACAAAAAATTAAGACAGAGGACGCCTGCTCAACTCAATAGGAGAGGCGTCCTCTGTCTTTTATGCTACCTAAATTTCTGTGTATTCTGTGAGAAAAAGACTACTCATTAAACTCAATCCAATACCCATCCGGATCCTGCAAAAAGATCTGCCTGATTCCGTCCGGCCGGGCTTTCGGTCCCCGGAAAGCCAGACCCTTGCTTCTGAGAAAAGCTTCCGTTTCCAGGATATCCGGAACCTTGATGGCGAAGTGATTTTTGCGGGAACCCAGGGTACCTTCGTGCAGCGGCTCGGTGCGCGCTCCGAGGAGATGCAACTGCTTGTTGCCCCCCAGGCTGAACCACGCGCCGGGAAAATCAAACGCCGGGCGCGGCAGGGATTTCCATTCAAGGATTTCCCCGTAAAAATGAATACTCTTTTCCGTGTCGGCCACATACAGGGCCACGTGATCAAGTTCGAGAATCTTCATACGTCGTTAAAACAAAAAGCCCAGACGAATCATCGGGATGTTTTCCTCGCGGGAGTGCGCGTAGACGAGCGAAATAACCGCCGCCTGATACGGAGCAAACCAAATGCCGCCGCCTACGCCCCTGTGCCACTGATTGGAATTCTCACCGGGTTGCCACACCCGGCCAATGTCATGGAAGGCCAGCACACCCAGGTATGCCGGGAAGAAGTAGGTACGCAGCGTGGCGATTTTCAGGCGGGCCTCCAGGTTGTGGTAGAGGCTGGATTTTCCGGCGAAGCGCGTCCGCCGGAACCCGCGCAGGTTGCTCAGTCCGCCCAGGGTATTCGACTGGAAAAATTCATAATCGTCAAAGTTCTTGCCTCCGCCCAGGCGCGTGGCGAGGGTCAGGCGGGCCGGCAGCCGGGCCGACCAATAAAAAGCCAGCTCTCCCTCCAGCCGGTTCAGGTTTTTCGTGCTTTCCCGCAGGCCTTTGTAAACCAGGTAGTTGGTATTGAGGTAGATACCGCGCGTCGGATAGAGCTTGCTGTCCCGGTTGTCGAACGTAAGACCGGCCTTCAGGCCGCCATACCATTTTGTCTTCAGCAGACGGTCGGCTTCCACCGGTCCGACGGTCTCGAGGTACTGATTGATATACCGGTTTTTGTTTTCCTCCAGTTCAATCTGCTCCACGACCGGACCGGCGAAGAGCGTCAGGTGCGAGCCTACCCGTTTGCGCAACAGGGCGTCGAGGTGCCATTCTTCGAAACGGGTACGGTAGTAGCGGATTTTTTTGTCCCGGTCAAATACCGTTTCGTTCCCCAGCCCGAAGAAGTTACGGACGAAATTCGGTGAGCGTATTTCGGCGTTTACCTGCAGATCCAGAGAGCCGATCAGGTGGGTGAAATCGCCCTGGTAGTCGAAATTATAGGCTTTTGTTGCAAAGGAGTGGTTGACAGTGATCCGGTGCTGCGCCGCAAACGGATTTTTCCGGAAGCCCTGTTTCCGGATCAATACACCGCCACCGAGGAATACGCCGTCGTCCGGGTTGAATTGAACCGACACCAGCGGCTGAATCAGGTCATATAAAAACGACTTTCGGTTGTAGAGGTTTACGGATGCATGGTCAGAAAGCTCTGAACGGGTTTCGTGGCCGCCTTCGAGACGGGTACTGTCTTTGGTGTCATAAACGACGGTCTTTCGCCGTAAGCCATTCACGTGCGACGAATCCCGGATATCGTCCATGCCGGTACCGCCGATAATCCGGATGACAGGGCCCCGGACGGCGCTGCCGCCTACCCGGAATACGTCGTTACCGCCGAGGCCGTACAGCCGTACTTCGTTGGTTTCTGTCGGGTCAAAAACGCGGGAATAGAGCTCCTTGCCGCCTTTTTTGGTCATGCGGACTTCTGTCTTGCCGTCCGGAAGGCGGTTGACGAGGAATAATTCTTCTTTGTCGCTTCCGACGACGTCCACCGCTTTTGCCAGAAACAGGTACTGCTGTTCGGCATAGCGGGTGAGGTCTTCGCGGCGCTGCCGGAGTTTGGAGGCGATTGTCTCGGCGCTCTGTTTGATGGCGCCGGAGCCATCGGCTGAAACGGGAAACCGGCTCATGGCTTCCGCGATCCGTTCGTCCGTCAGCCGGTGGCGCAGAGAATCTGCCATCCGGAGCCAGTCGGCCTTGCCGGGTTCGGTCAGGAAGGATCGGTCGAAGTACCGGGCGTTGAAGTTAAAGCCGGGCACATCCCGGATGGTGAAGCCAAAGCCCTGGAACTTGGGCATAATCCACTTGCGGGAGACGATTTTCGGAAGAATACCTTCGTTGACGAAAAAGGCCTGGTCCCGGTCCCGCGGAATGGGAATATAGCTCTGGGTCTTTTTGGTTTTTTCAACGGCCCAGCGCCATTGATCGTCGTGGCGGTCCCAGTCGCCCAGCCACATATCAAACAACCGGGCGCGGAGTACCTCCTGCTGATTGACCTGATTGTCATTGTCTTCTGCGAGTTTCTGGAGGACTTTATCCGTCGAAATAACCTTCTTGAATCCGCTGAAGCCATCGTCTCCCCGTTCTTCATACAGAACCATCTGCCCGGCAAACTGGCGCCGGTAAGGACCGAGGGTCGTATCGGCCGGGAGGCGTACTACTTCGGGATTGGTGTGCAGAACCCCTGCAGCGCCGGCCAGCGGGGGGATCGCGAGCGCGGCATACGGGTGCGAGGCCGATATCTGATCCTGCACCAGATCGGCAACAAAGCCGCTGCGCAGGGAGAGGGGAATGGCGTTTTCCGCATACTTTTCCACACTCCGCATGACATACTGCATGCCGCTTTTGGCTTCCAGCCGCAGGGAGAGCGTCTGCATACCTCCGCCTTTCTGAAGAATTTTCAGGCCGCCGCGTTCGGTAGGGAGATCGACGGTACGGGTCCGGATGGGCGTTGCCCAAACATCCCGGTAGTTGCTTCCCAGCCACATCCGTTTGCGGAAGCCCGCTCCATAGTGGAGAGAAGCTGCCTGTATTTCAGGTAGTTTGGTTGTTGTCGGGACGTTGTTAACCGGACGCAGCCGCGGTAACGGAATGACCTGGGAGTAGAGAATACGCCCTTCTGAGAAGGCCGAATCGGGGGCGTAAAACCGGATAGTAAGAGAGTCGGCTCCGTAGTCCAGCCGGGCGAACCCTTTGGTACTTTCTGCAAAACGGGAATCGCGGGCTTTCTTTACCGGCGTTTGTTTCGATCCGCTACCGCTGGTGAGGTAGTAGAGCGAATCCCGCTCGATGAGCTGGAGGTTGTGGTCGTGCCCGTTGGCGTAAAATACATTTCCGTATTGCCGGAGCAGCCGGACCATTCCGTTGCGGAATAGCTGGTATTTCGGGTGAGGAATATCCTGGATATTACCGATCAGTGTCCGGTAAAGGGGGTAAATAGACCCGATGACGGGTAGCGGAACGTACAGCCAGGGTACCTTTTCCGTCAGCGGAAAAAGGTGATCTTTCCAGGTATAATACCCGCCGTGATCCCCGTGGGAGTACATCGGATGGTGGCCGAGTACGAGTACCTGCCTGTGCTGGTTGCGTTCGAGAATATCTTCGACGGCGATGAAGAACGAAGCGATGTCGGTGGTACCGCAGTCGGACGTTTCATCCGGTTTGTCCCACGGGTGCAGCCAGTACTGGCTGTCGAAGGCCAGAATGGTCAGTTCAGGGCTGACCGGGATTTCAACCGGCCCCGGGCATCCGCCTTCCGGTACGAAGACATCGTCCCGGCCGGTGAGCTGGCGGATGTAGTCGGCCTGGTTCCGGACGCGGTTCCAGCCATCCTTATGTCCCTGCTGCCAGTCGTGATTGCCGGGAATGACGAGGGTTTTTCCCTTGAAATCCCGGATAATGGCCAGTTGGTCTTTGAGTTTCTGTTCGAGCGGAGCGCGGCCCGGTCCGGGAGCGGGCAGACCGGACGGATAGAGATTATCTCCAAGAAAAGCCATCAGCGCATTAGGTCCGGCCGTGGTCAGCTGTTTCTGCAAGGTGGAGAGTACCGGGTCGTGCCCCGGTACGGGGTTTCCGGCGTCGCCAAGGAGAAAGACCGAATAGCGGGGGGCCTGCTGTGCCAGGGCGGCGGTCCACCCCAAAAACCAGAAAACCAATAAAAGGAGACGTTTCGTCATAACGGGACGGAAGTAAAGTCCTGGTACAAAGAAACGCGCTTCCCTCCATAAAAAAAGCGAAGGAGGTGAGTAGGAGGGACATTTCGACCCGTCAGGCTGTCAGCAGTTCGGCCGCGCGTGCCGCTACCTGGCTGGCGCTGATTCCGGTCATGCAGGCCAGGTCTCCGCGCCAGCAGGGCTTGTTGCCAAAAACGGAGCAGGGGCGGCAGGTGAGTTCTTCGGCAGGTATCTGAAGGATATGCGGACCGGTTTGCCCCCAGGGACCAAACCCGGCGAATGGATGCGTTCCTCCCCAGATCGACAGCACCGATACTCCGCTGAGGGCAGCCAGGTGCATGTTTCCGGAGTCCATGCAGATCATCAGGTCGAGGCGGGGCAGAAAAGCCAGCTCGTCTGCCAGCGAGAGTTGGCCCGCTACTACCGTCGTATCCGGTACCTGCGCCCGGAGTTGTTCCAGTTGTTCGATCTCGGCTTTTCCCCCGCCAAACAGAAAGAAATGGACATCGTGCCGTTTCTGAAGCTGCCGCATAGTTTCCGGAAAGCGGTCGAGCGGCCACATTTTCGCTTCATGCTGGGCAAAAGGCGCAATACCTACCCATTTTTTGGTTTTCGTGGACAGGCCGTTCCGGGCCAGGAAAGCGTCTGTGCTGCCGGGAGAAAAGGAAGGAAAATAGGGTGCATTCCCCGGTTTGGCCGAAAACCCGGCCCGGGCGAAAGTGGCCAGGTACCGTTCGACGCTGTGAGGAAGTTGCCGGAAGACTTTATTTTCTTTCCGGGTGAGGGCTTTTTTCTCGTCCCGCCCTTTGTCGAGTGTCACAGAAGGCACTCCCGCCAGACGGAAGAACAGCTTGAGGATAGACGTCCGCAGGTTTTGATGGGTATCGATGACGTATTCTACGGGGCCTTCCCGGAGTAGTTCGCGGAAGAGGCGGTAGAGTCCCGGAATGCCTTTGTGGATGCCGTCGAGGTCGGCAGCTGCCACACGCACGCCGGGAATACCCTCAAAAAACGCCCCAAAGCGGGCGCGGGTAACGACCGTCAACTCGCGATCAGGGTAAGCCGCCGCGATGGCCCGCACGGCGGGTGCGAGCAGGGCGACGTCCCCCATCGCGGAAAAGCGGAAAACGAGTAAACGCTTCATTCGGCTATTTCTGCTGGTAGAGCACCGGGTTGAGCGTCGGATCGTTATACATTTTCATTTGCCGGTAGACCTTCATGTACCGCACGCCGGCACGGATGTCTTCGGCCAGTTCGTCGAAACACATCGCCAGATCCTGTTCCTGCTCCAGCAGGATGCGGAGCTTTTGCTCGGCTTTGCTGCGGTGCTCTTCGGAAGCGTCACTCCGTTCGGCCTGCTCCCGGAAATGGTAGATTTTAAGCTGAAGGATCGACATGCGGTCGAGCAGCCAGGCAGGCGTTTCGGAGTTAAGACGGGCGCCGGGTTTACGCTCGATCGTCCCGAAAAAAGAAAGAAACCAGTCGTCAATCCGCTCTACGGTATCCGTGCGGTCCTGGTTGGACTGGTCAATGCGGCGTTTAACGGCAACGAGCTCTTCCGGCGCGATCTGCGGGCTCCGGATGATGTCTTCCAGGTGCCATTGTACCGTGTCGATCCAGTTTTTTAAGTAAAGCAGCTGGGATATTGTTCCGTTTTCGTACGGATTGGGAATGGGGGTATCGATGTCGTCCGTCAGGTGGTAGTCCTGAATGCTCTTCCGGAAAATGTCGTTGGCTGCTTGTGCGTTCATACGGGTAAACTTTCCGCAAAGCTACCGAAAAGAAATCAAGTATGCCCGCTGACAGGCCGGAGGACGGCAGTTAGCGGGCATCTGAATGGGTTTTATCGACGTAGAACTCAGGCCTTCGGTTTTTTGTACAGCGGAACCGTACTGCACGGTTCGCCAAAAAGAAGCGACTGAACAACAGGCCGGAGCAGGCGCGAAACCTCCACATAAGCGGATACGGGTACCGGGTAATTGCTGCACCCTTTCACGACCACGCGGGTGCCCTGGTAATCTTCCGGGTTGATCCGCGAAAGCGCATCGTAAAACAGCTTGTCTTCCAGGGTCTGTAAGTCCCCGAATACCACCATGTTGGCATAGGGTTCAAGGTGCACGGCGAGGAGCATGTAGGCCCAGGTCGGGACAATGGCGTCTGCCGAGCAGATGACGGCTACGTTTTTACCTGTGTACTGACTCCAGTCGTGACTTTTGAGAAATTCCCGGAAGTCTTTCTCCCGCAGGATGGCCTCCATGAAAAGGTTGTCTTTCAGGTCATAGACGACCCGCTCCCCGGGGTGGTAATACGATTCCAGGTCCAGCGTCACCAGACCGGAATTAGCCACGCGATTGACGATTTCCAAACTTTCCTGCATCATTTTCAAAGCCTGTATGGAAGGACGAATGTATACAGCTTCTGTTAAAACAAGCAAGGTTTTTCGACAAACGAAAGTTCCTTATCAGGGGCCTTTCAGAAGAAGCATTCCTCCCGAAGTATAATCGAGCCGGGCGTTGGCTTCGAGTTGCAGGTTTCGGGCTTCGGCATTCGCAATGGTGATAACGTGTCCGTTTTTGATCACGACGTCGTCGCAAACCGACGGTACCCGCCCGCAGCTCCAGGTCGTTTTGACCTGCCAGCTTCCCGATGCCACGCTCTCGCATTTATCCCTGGAAACAACAATATCGTCGATCCGAAGCTGATCCCTCGACCCCGACGTGCCTATGCCCGTGTAATAATACTGCCACAGTAATTGTACGTAAGGCTGGTTGAGCAACGCCGCCGGCAGCGCCACCGGGCCGAAGGTCTGGCTATGGCCGGCAGTAGTATTCCGGACGTATTCGACGGGATTACCGCCGCCGTCGGTCAGGTCCTGAAACGGGCCGGTATCTCCGATCCGGTAGCGCAGGCGGATGCGGTACTGCCGGCTGTTGGGCGTGACTGTCCCGCCGGTCCACTGCACAAAGGCCTGGTTGAGCCCGAGCGTCCGCAGGGCCAGCAGCGCACCTCCCAGGCGGCTCGGTACATACCCCGGATTGGTATTGTCGTTGCCGGTATTGATAAAGGCGATTCCGTTACTACCCAGGCCGTTGATGCGGGTGCGGGAGGAGTAGTTGTAGGCGCCTTTAACCGTATCGGCAGGAACCGCAGTAAGGCCCGGATCGTCCTGATTCATCGAGACAAACTGCATATTGGGCGGATAGGTACCGGCCGGCGCGGCAGCATCCCAGCTCTGGAAACGGTAGTCGCACAGGACCAGGTTATAGGCCGGCGGCTTGCTGTTGAAGGCCGAGTCGACGACGAAAACGGCCAGCAGGGTGCGGTCGGCAGTAAGCGATGCCAGCGTCAGCGTCGTATCTGTCGTCAATATCGTTGCTCCGTCTTTCCAGTGTTGAAATTTGTAGCCGCGATTGGGTTTGGCGACCACCGTTACCGGCACGCCCTGAAAGTAGATACCGGTCCACGGGTATGGATTGGCGGGTACACCGGGAGTAGCAGGCAGTACATCGATGGTATTGACTTTGACATATCCCTGAGCCGCGTCGGAGACATTGACGGTCAGGTTTCGGTTGGA
>NZ_FNGS01000012.1 GCF_900103285.1 Siphonobacter aquaeclarae
GTTCGGCAATAGTACCGTATTTCTGCCGCACCACTTCTTTAATCTGATCCGCGTTTTCCATCGTGCTCTATTGGTTTAATGTAATATTACGATAAACAAGAACAAAAAAAGAGCCCCTCTCGCTAGCAGCAAGTAGAGGCACCCACATAAATATCAAAAAGTGAACCAAATGTCTGTCTAGCTTCTTCCCAAACAACCTCATTAATACAATAGCAAACCCGGGGCGGGTTGATCTCTCCTTTGATAATACCGATACGCTTGAGTTCCTTCAAGTGTTGGGAGACCGTCGCCTGCGCAAGAGGAAGTTCATCTACCAGGTCCCCACATACACAAGCTTTCTTTTGGGCCAGAAGCTGCAGGATAGCCACCCGAGCCGGATGCGCGAAAGCCTTCGCCAGATCAGCCACCCGGTTCTGTTGTTCAGTAAAGATCTCAGTCTTCGTAACTCCCATGTGACAAAGGTAAGACGAAAAATTGTTTATCGCAATATTACAATGAAAAATATGGATAATATAATGAAGAAGTGCCCGGGTTCAAAGCCCTGTTACGTGATAGACCAAAGAGCAGTGTTGCAAACACCTCTAATAAGAGTGCTTACGTTTTTGTCCCACAAGTATTCGTTCTCTTATGACGACTAGAACGGGGTAGGGCTTCGAGTTTCCTGATTTTTGAGCTGCTGCATGCCGAAAGGTCTTCATTGTCACCTAGCTCCTCCAACGCAGTCTTTTCGGAAATATGATTTGCATCGAGCCATGGGGTATAACGATCTTTGACAGTCTGTGTCCTTTTGAATGAATATCTTAAGCGGCGGTTGATAAAGCGCTTTTCATTGGCTAGTGAACCGAACGGACTGAAATTTTTGAAAATAATTTGTTGTACCTATGTTGTACCAGTCAAAATAGATGCATATTTAAATATCTGATTTTCAGTTGTTTATAACGTAAATATCCGAACACCTTTAAGGCTAACTACCTTATTGCGATGCGCATCGACTTTTGTCAGTATATCACGGAGATGCTATTTGAGCTACACAGGTGATGATGCCTCCGTGAATAATCTGATCGATTGTGCCGGTACTAAACAGATATACCAGACCAAAGGAAAAAGAGCACTATCATAGGGCAATTGAGCGATTGTATCTGAAAAGCTAAATGGGATAAAAATTTGAAGTTTAGAGAACTCATGTAGATCCAATTACTGCTTCCAGCGCTTCATCAGGGTCTTTGTATGTGAAGGCAGATTGGTACCCTATAGTTGTCCTGACATCGCTGTGTCGATATAATTTTTGAAGCATTTGAAGAGGTACTTTATCTCCAGCCAGCGTTGCAAATGTATGTCGTGCTAAATGCGTGGTAAGCTTGCCTTGTATCTGGGCAATAGGGGTGATATACTCCTGTAGCACTTTATTGCAACGATTGACCGCATAGGCAATTTTTCGTTTGATCTCGAAGGTATTTTTGAAATCCAGACCTTTCAGGTTCGGAAAGACCAAATCATCCGGTGCAGCTTTCAGCGGTTCATACTTTTTCAGGATGAGCTGCGCTTTTTCGGGAACCTTAAGCGACCCTACTTTATTGTTTTTGCCCATAGTGTAATGCAGTCGCTCGTTTTGAAAATCAGACCAACGCAGACGTAAAACGTCAGAAATGCGCATACCGGCGAAGTAAAAGGAGATGAGCCAGAGATTACGGGCGTGGTCATGGGTGGGGTTTGACAGTACTACGGTCTCCAATTTAACAACGTCTTCCAGGCTCACACCGATCTTGGAGCTTTCAGGTAGCTTAATGTTGATTTTGTCATCACCGCCAAAGGGATAGTACTTCTTATCAAGTACCCCCTCTTTAATGGCCTGGTTGAAAACAGCGCGGACCAGAATCAAGTAGTTCATCACAGTCCTGTCACGAATTTTCCTTTCAGCCTTCAGATACCGTCTGAATTTCTCCAGAAGGCCAACCGTAATATCCGAAAATGCAATGTCGTGTCCCCCCGCGAAATCTTTGAAAATTTTCAGACGACATTTTTCGGTGGCATATACGTTGAAATTTCCGGCTTCTCTCAGCCGATCCAGATACAATTGGGCTTGAGGCACAAAAGTTGCCCCGGTAACAGGCTTTACCTTACGCTTGATTGCCTTGACAGAGACATCGTCATTTTGCGTTTCGGCTTCGATGGATTTGTCGCTGGCTTCTGCTTTCTTTTTTAGGATGAAATTATTGAGTCGTTTCGAATTAGGGTGAGACGACTTGACTCGCTGCACCGCCGCATTCCATTCATCCTCTCTTAGATTGTGTCCAAGATGGATGAAGGATGTTTTTCTATCTTTGGTGATACGAAGTGCGAGGGGGAACAAGCCGTCTTTGTTTGCTTTTTTCCGCAGGACAACTTTGACCGTAGCCATGGAGGATGTTGTTCAGTGACATGCCAAAGCTAGGGAATTGGTACAACATAGGTACAACAATTCGTGTCTTTTTATGAAATTCGGTGAATTTGTTTGTTTCGTAAGTTTCAGTAAATCAGCAGTTTGATTTCATATCGGATCACATCGAACCAGTAAAAATAGGGTTCGAATCCCTTACTCTCTGCAACATGTGCCTGAAAAGTCCTGTTTACCGCCGGTAGACAGGACTTTTTGTTTTCCGGTGAAAAGCCCTCTGACTCCTGGTATATATCCTTTTTGATTCAGTCTTATAAATCGTAAGTTCTGGCTATTGTCGTTGATAATACGATACAATTTAGAAACGGACCCCGATAAATAGGGGGAAGAGCGAGGCCGGGATCTGCTATTTTTGATTGTAAAGGAAAGGGTGTAAGCCGCTGTATATATTCCCGGTAAACAGGAACGCTCTGCGCGTTTCCATACCTGTTGTATTCGACCGGTTATTCCACAAATTGCCTGCCGCTAAATTCCAATTTTACCTTTCGTCGCTCCGAAATTCAAATACCTTATGGAAGTGAAAGAAGCCGCCCCAATGCCTGTTATCAGTCTGCAGGTTCTTCCGTCTGTAAACTTTGCTCAGCAGCAAAACCACGTTCCGATCATACGGGAACTCATCCTGACGAATACAACAGCGCTGGAGTGGCAGGACATTGTGCTCGAGATCACTTCCGAATTTTCCAGTACACTACCCTGGCGGCAGTCGCTGCTTCAATTGCCGGCTGGAGCCAGCCACGCCTTTCATTCGTTTCCGCTTCAGGTGTCCGCGCAGTTTCTGGCGACGTTGACGGAGGCGACGACAGAGAGCCTGCGGATGACGCTGTCGGTCCGGGGAGAAATAATTCATACGCAGTATTCTCCGCTGACGGTTTTGGCCTTTGATCAGTGGGGTGGAGTCGGCCTGTTACCGGAAATGCTTGCCGCGTTCATTACGCCCAACCATCCGCAGATTCCCGGCATCATCCGGGCGGCTTCGTCCATATTACAGCGATGGACGGGCGATCCCTCCTTCGATGACTATCAGAGCCGTAATCCGGATCGCGTTCGCAAGCAGATGGCCGCTATTTATGAGGCGATTGCGGGCCTTCAACTGGTGTATTGCTCCGTGCCGGCCAGCTTCGAAGAGAGCGGGCAGCGTGTGCGACTGGCAGATACTATTTTCGGGCACAAACTCGCGAATTGCCTGGATATTTCACTTTTGTACGCCGCTTGTCTGGAGGCGGTAGGAATTCACTCACTGCTCGTCATCGTGAAAGGACATGCGTTTGCCGGCGGCTGGCTGGTGGATGAGTCATTTGCGGATACTGTCAATGATGATCCCTCTCTTATTACGAAACGAAGCGCACCCGGAATTGGTGAAATAGCTGTTGTCGAAGGAACCTGTATGAATGCGGGAAATACGCAGTCGTTTGACGAAGCAAGCCGTATCGCAGATCAGCGGCTGCTGCGTACAGACGACTTCGTGTTGTTTATAGATGTCAGGCGGGCGAGAATTAGCCGCGTTCGGCCGTTGCCGTTGCGCGTTCAGACGTCATCCGGCTGGGAAGTGCAGGAGGAGCACATCGCGACTCGACCGAGCATTTTGCCCGAGAAAATAGTGGCAGGTCCCAAACCTGAGTATGCGTCCGCAATTCCGGTGACGAAACAGCGCCTGTGGGAGCGGAAACTGCTTGATCTCACCCTCCGGAACAGTCTGCTCAACATTCGGACCAACCGCAGTATGGTCCAGTTTGCCACGTTCGATGTTAGCAAACTGGAAGATGCACTGGCTGATGGAGAAGAGTTTCAAATCCTGCAAAAGCCATCTGACTGGGACCATCCGCTGCGGGATTCCGGACTTTATCAGGTGCTGCATCAGTCGGATCCTGTCGCCGATCTGGTGGAGCACGAACTGGGCGAGCGGCGGATACGGACCTATCTGTCGGAGTCTGACCTCACAAACAGTCTGACCAATCTGTTTCGGTCCTCCCGGCTGTCTCTGGAAGAAAATGGCGCGAACACGCTTTTCATTGGACTGGGCCTTTTGCGTTGGTATGAAACAGATGCCAGCGAACGGCCGCGTTTTGCACCGGTACTGTTGATTCCTGTGGAAATTATCCGCAAGTCGGCTCAGAAGGGTTTTATCATCCGGAGCAGGGAAGAGGAGACAATTCTGAATATTACGCTGCTGGAAATGCTGCGACAGGATTTCGGAATCGTTTTGGGCGGTTTGGAGACATTACCCCGTGATGAGAGTGGGGTAGATGTAAAGGAGGTTTTTCGGGTAATCCGGCGAATCGTGATGGGCAAGCCCCGGTGGGAGGTGGAAGAACAGGCAGTTTTGGGAATCTTTTCGTTTAGCAAATTCATCCTCTGGAACGACATTCATCACAATGCAGCGGACCTGAACCGGCATCCGCTGGTGGCCAGTCTTGTTTCGGGAAAGCTGGAATGGACACCCGGTGAGCAGGAAGGAGTGGAGGCCATATCGGACAACCTGTTGCATCCGTCCTCTGTAGCCCTGCCTATCAGCACAGATTCTTCGCAGTTGCAGGCAATCCTTAGTTCCGCGTCCGGTAAAAGCTTCGTGCTTCACGGACCGCCGGGTACAGGAAAGTCTCAAACGATTACGAATATCATCGCACATGCGCTTTACACCGGTAAACGGGTTCTGTTTGTAGCCGCCAAAAAAGCGGCTTTGGACGTTGTTGAGAGCCGCTTGAATGCAATCGGTATCGGGCCGTTTTGCCTGGAACTTCATTCCAACAAAGCCAAAAAATCAGCTGTTCTTGAACAATTGAAGCAGACGGTTGAAATCACAAAAAGCGCAGCTCCGGAAAACTTCGCTTTCGAGGCGGAGCGACTGTTTGGTGTTCGGTCCGAATTAAATGGCTATGCGGAAGCGCTGCACGAACGCCAGGCATTCGGCTATTCGCTGTTTGACGCGTTTACCGCTTATGGCCTCCTGCCGTCCGGAGAGGACAAGGTATCTTTTGAAGAGAATGTTCTGGAACGGCTGGATGCCGCGCAACTGGCCACCTGGCAGGACCTGGCAGAGCAACTGCAGCAAGTTGGCTCATTGATCGGTCATCCGCTTGACCATCCTTTCCGCGGCGTCAGACTGGAACGGTATTATCCCCAGCTGAAACAGGAAGTACAACGTCTGATTGAAGATGTCCTTCGATTTGCCGCTCAATGTTCGGAACAGAGTTCTACTGTTCTCAGCATGCTCAAAATGGAGGGAACGACCATTACTCCGGAGCAACAGAGGCGGCTGGAGGAATTGGGGGCGCAACTTCTGCAAGCCGGAGATATCCCGTCGACGATGTTACAGGCAGAAGCGCTGGAACGAACTATGGCACAGGTTCTGGATTTGACAAATCACGGCAAAGAGCGGGACCGGCTGCGCACTCAGCTATTGCAGCGATTCCGTACAGAGGTACTGAAACTTCCGGCAGAACAATTGCTGAGTGAATGGCAACTGGCATCCCGCGAGTGGTTTTACCCGCGGTGGAAAAAGCAGAAGGAGCTGTTGAAACGGATCCGGAGTACCGACAAAACCGGAGCCGTAAGAAAGGAACAGGTGCCTGGGGTCCTGCAACATGTCATTGACTTTCAGGTTGAACAAACACTGCTGGACAAGGCCGCTTTCCTGCCGGCAACCGCAGGATTTCTTTGGCAAAACGGGGACTGTGACTGGGATGGATTGGCACGAATCGCCACGGCATTGATTTCATGCAACAGACTCGCCGGAAATCTTCTTACAAATGAGCAACTGAAAACATGGCGCAGCCGGCTTGCCGCAGAATTTTCGGAAGGGAGCAGGGGCTATATGATCGCTTGCGAAGGGGAATTGCGGAAGTACTCGAAGCTACAGACCCAATTCGCGGAGTCCACACGGGCGCTTGAAACATTGATGGGCCTTCCACCGGAAACACTGCGGCAACACGATGGGCTGAAACAACTGATCAGCGGGTGGCTTGAAAACCTGGACAAACTGAAAGACTGGCACAACTATGTGCTGGTGAGAGAGGCGGTACTGTCAGCCGGGCTGAGTCAGCTTCTGGCATCGTATGAGGATGGCAACATAACGTCAGAAGAAGTAGCACGTCAATTCCGGAGAGGATTTCTCCGGTCGACTGCCGATTATATTATCAACAAACACCAGGTATTGGCCACCTTTAACGGAGGACTTTTTGAGGAAAAAGTCAGGAAATTCCGGACTATAAGTAAGCAATTTGAAACCCTGACGCGCCAGGAGCTGTATGCCCGATTGTCTGCGGGGATTCCCTCCCTCCAGCAAGAGGCATCGCAAAGCTCAGAAATCGGAATGCTGCAACGCGCATTGCGCACGAACGGCAGGGCGATGTCCATCCGCAGAATTTTCGATCAGATGCCCCATTTGCTCCATCGTTTGAAGCCGTGCATGCTGATGAGTCCAATTTCCGTCGCCCAATATTTTGACGCCGCAAGCCCAAAATTTGATCTGGTCATTTTTGACGAGGCCTCGCAAATGCCAACGAGTGAAGCCGTAGGTGCGATCGCCCGGGGCCGTGCTGTCATAGTGGTCGGAGATCCCAAACAAATGCCGCCAACCAATTTCTTTTCCGGTTCGGCTATCGACGAGGACAACATTGAAAAAGAAGATCTCGAAAGCATTCTGGACGATTGTCTGGCCCTTTCCATGCCTTCCCGCCATTTGCTGTGGCATTACAGGAGCAAGCACGAAAGCCTAATAGCGTTCAGTAATGCAAAATACTATGAGAATCGCCTGCTGACATTTCCGTCGACAGACGATATCGTCAGTAAGGTTCGGCTTGTTCCGGTAGAAGGCTTCTACGATAAAGGACGAACCCGGCAAAATCGTTTTGAGGCCAAAGCGATCGTCGCCGACGTAGTAGCGCGTTTATCGGATCCGCGGTTGGCTGGTCGCAGCATTGGAATCGTTACCTTCAGTTCTGCTCAGCAAACACTGGTCGAGGATATGCTGACTGATGTATTCAAAGACCGTCCGGAAATCGAAAAACTGGCTCTCGAAAGAGAAGAGCCACTGTTTGTCAAAAACCTGGAAAATGTGCAGGGAGATGAACGCGATGTGATTTTGTTTTCGATCGGGTATGGACCGGACCAGGAGGGAAAGGTGAGCCTCAATTTCGGGCCGATCAATCGGGAGGGCGGATGGAGACGATTGAACGTTGCCGTATCCCGTGCCCGGTATGAGATGGTGGTATTTTCAACCCTGAAATCTGACCAAATAAACCTGAACCGGACGGGATCGGAGGGTGTAGCGGGATTGAAGGCTTTTTTAGCGTATGCGGAAAAGGGGATAGCCGCTTTGCCAATGACGCAATCAAATCCGTCCGGAAAAGAATCAGGAGCCTTTGAAAATCTGGTCGCCGAGGCGATACGAAAAATGGGATACGAAGTGCATACACAAATCGGGACCTCTGCTTTCAAAATAGATTTGGGAGTTGTTGATCCCGAAAGGCCTAAAACGTATCTCCTCGGCTTACTCACCGACGGTTACAATTACTACCAGGCTCATACGTCCAGAGACCGTGAGATTACGCAGCTGGATGTGTTGAAAATGCTCGGTTGGAACATTCATAAGATATGGGCGACCGAATGGTGGGACTCTCCGGGTAAGGTGCTTGCCGGTATCGAAGAGGCCCTGAAAAAGGCAGAACAGATGCGTCAGTCTGATCCTGAACCCCCTGTACTCAGTTCCGAACCGATTGCTGTCTTGCCGCAATCTTCTCAATCTTTTTCCGAAGTGAAGTCTTCCGGGCAGCCTTATATCGCTATCGAATTGCCTTCGGTTTATGACGCGTCGCCTGATGAATTTCTCTGGCCTCAGCACCGTAACCGGATTAAACAACAATTGAACGAGGTCATCAGCGCTGAGGCGCCCATCAGCGACGCGTTACTTCGGAAGAGGGTACTGAATGCCTGGGGAATAGCACGGCAGGGTATACGGATCAGCGCGCATTTTGACCTGCTGATTTCGGAGCTTGATCCGGCACATACACGACACGACGGGCGTACGTTTTTCTGGAGTCAGCCTCACGGCGCGACAAACTATACCGCTTTTCGGTATGCTTCATCAGACGAACTGAGAAGAGACGCGGAGGATCTTCCTCCCGAAGAAGTAGCAAATGCTATCGGCGAAATACTCCGGCAACAAATTAGTCTCGACAGAATGGACCTCGTCCGGGAAGTGGCCCGCCAATTCGGATTCAGCCGTGTCGGTACAAATCTTGTTCAGGCAGTGACGCTCGGGATCCGGCACGGAAGCAGAACCGGAATTTTGTCGCAGGAAGAGGATCGGATTGTTGGGAAGATATGAGGTAATGACGGGGCAATGACTTCTTGCCAATGCAAGCCTGTTGATTCCGGGAGTAGTATTGAACAATAGCTCTGAAAAAACTCCGGACACTGCCGCAGATTTACATCCCCTGAAAGAAGTAATTACCCGGTTTCGGTAAGCGAAGCGTGATGACGGATACGCCGGCGGAGGAGCTGCAGGCGTATCCGCGTGACGTCATATACCATCGCCAGGAGCAGCAGCGCCGCCGCAACATAGAGAACGGATAGGTCGAGAAGATGGAAAAGGTAGCCGCCGACCACACATCCCCCGAAAAAACAAAGAATGATCAGCAACCGGAGTTCGATACTCCGGATCAGACGCTTCCGGTCAAAAGCAGCAAAAAACAACCTCGACAACTCGATACCCAGGTCCGTAAAAAGGCCCGTCAGATGGGTGGTGCGGACAACGGCATTGGAAACCGACGTCACGAGCGCGTTCTGAAGTCCCATCGCAAAGAGCAGTACGCACGCAGTCCTGACATCCCGGCTCCCGGTCAGTACTACACCGGTCAGGCACGCGACTTCGATCAGAATCGGCACCACATGCCTGCGCTCGGGCCTTATGCGCTCGGTCAGTTGGACAGCCACCGCTGATACAAACGACCCCAGCAGAAAACAAAAAATATACGTGACGAACGCCAGAGCATGGGCAAAATTCTTTCGGACAAATTCCTCCGCGAATGAAGCAAAGTGCCCTGTAACGTTTGTCGTCATGACCGAGGTGGCCAGTAATCCCGTGATATTCACGATGCCTGCCACGAACGAAAGCACCGCCGCCAACCGAACGTTATGACTGAACCGCCTGTTTTTTCCTCTATGCCGGAACATACCTGACTCAAAATTGGAGAGCTGAAAATCTCTTTTGTATACAGGTAGAATAGTCTCTATGGATACTGTTCCACCCATTCCACAACCTCTCTCAGAATGGGTACCAACGCCAGCCCCTTCGCGGTCAGGCTGTATTCCACTCGCCGGGGAGAATCCTGGAATTCTTCCCGGCACAATATACCATCCGCTTCCAGCTCCTGCAGCGTACTCGTCAGTACTTTCCGGGATATCACCCCGATCATCGCCGCAATCTGGCCGAACCGCGCCTTGCGGTCCCGGAGTACCCAAATCACAATTGGTTTCCACTTCGTGCCCAGCACCGCCATCGAGCGCTGCATCGAACAATCCGCGTGTTTCAGCTTGTCTGTATTCATGATGAAAAGTGGTTACCGATTGGTTACTACTTTCGCACAAAGTTAGTTACAAAAAGAGACTAAAGACGGTTTATTTGGCATACAAATCCAAAAATATCGATATGAGTTATTCATCGCTTTTCGTCCCTTTTGAATACAAAAACCTCGTCCTGCGGAACCGCCTCGTGATGGCGCCGATGACGCGCGCACAGTCGCCCGACGGCGTACCTACGCCGCAAGTTGCTGATTATTATGAGCGCAGGGCCGCGGCAGAAGTCGGGCTCATCCTGACAGAAGGGACGGTGATCAACCGTCCGGCATCCAAAAACCAGAAGGACATTCCGAATTTTTACGGAGAAGCGGCACTCGGCGCCTGGAAGCAGGTCGTGGATCAGGTAACGGCGCAAAACGGCGCCATCGCACCGCAGATCTGGCACGTCGGCAACTCGCCCTACGGCTGGACGCCGCCGGTTCCCTTCGAGAGTCCGGATACCATGTCCCTGGAAGATATTCACCAGACCATCGCCGCCTTTGCCGATGCCGCTCGCTCGGCGAAAGCCCTCGGTTTTCACGCGTTGGAGCTGCATGGCGCGCACGGATACCTCATTGACCAGTTTTTCTGGGAGAAAACCAACAACCGTACCGATGAATACGGTGGCAGGACCCTGAAAGAGCGCTCCCGTTTCGCTGTCGACGTCGTGAAGGCAGTCCGTGCGGCGGTCGGCCCGGATATGGTCATTATCCTCCGCCTCTCGCAGTGGAAGGGCCAGGATTACGAGGTAAAACTCGCCCGGACGCCCCTGGAGCTGGAAGACTGGATACTTCCCCTGGCGGAAGCCGGCGTCGATATCTTTCACGGATCCCAGCGCCGCTACTGGACGCCGGAGTTTGATGGTTCCGACCTCAACCTCGCCGGCTGGTTCAAGAAGGTAACCGGACTGCCGAGCATTACCGTGGGGTCTGTCGGGCTTGCCTCTGACGTTACGCATGCTTTTCGCGGTGAAGGCTCGGCCCATGCTGATCTGCGCGAAGTGGTGCGGCGCCTGGAGCGGGGAGATTTCGACCTCGTGGCCGTCGGGCGGCAGCTTCTCCAGGATCCCGAGTGGGTGCAGAAGATCCGCGAGGAACGGTTTGATGACATACGTTCCTTCGAAGCGACCAGTTTAGGCGTCTACTACTGAAAAAAAGCCGACCCCACAACGGGGTCGGCTTTTTTTAGGCATTCGCCAGAAACGGCGCCTGCCTCACATATGCTGGATCAAATAACTGATCGGCGAGAAAGCGGGCGAGGCTCGTTACGCTGACAGCATCTCCCGGGCAATCATGCAGGGAAGCGACAACCGGCGGCGCAGCATCCGTCAGTTCAATCAACGGGAGGCGAACCAGTGTCCAGTCGGCTGAACTTTCAGTAAGAAGCTTGTATTCCAGCTGTTTATCTGCCGTTGAGACTGGAAAAGTGCGCTGCATCCAGGCTGTGCCGGCGGCAGTAGCCTGGCTTTTGATGTCGCCCGGAGTATCTACATTGAGCCCGGTCGTAAGCACATACCGCCGGATTCCCGTTTCCTGCATCGCTTGGAGCACATGCCGGGTAGACTGACTGAAAATGATAGGTTCACTTGGAGGCTGTCCAAGCCCAAGAGTACTGACGACGGCGTCACAACCACTCAGCAAGCGGTACAGGGCGTCAGGTTCCGTCACATTACCGAGGACGGTTTCGACGTTCATTACCGGGTGCGGACGGCGCAGGAGTAAACGAAGGGAAAAAGAACGGCGAAGGAGTTCTTCAACGAGGTATGTGCCGGACTTACCGGTTCCGCCGATGACGGCTATTTTGAAGGAAGTAGTCATGCTTTTCTTTCTGAAACGGAGACAGGAAATCTGTTTCCGGTGGGTTCGCTACCGGAAGCAGGAGAAAAAGGGCGTCAATATGTCAGAAAGAGAGCCGAATGAGACAAAGATAGGATTCAGCCCGGAGGAAAACCCTGTGCTATCCTGATTTTTCGACCAGTTTCCGTGTCAGGTGCGTAAGCGGGTTTTGTGTATCCCAGCGGGCAACTTCGGCGTCGACCAGTTCCGGAAACTTCCGCCGGATATCCCGAAGCGCATTGCCTACCGATTTCCGCAGGTACTCGCTGGGGTCGGCATGATGGGCGCCGATCATCGCAACCGCCACATCCGGATGATCGCGGAAGTAGGGTCTTGAGGTCCAGATACGGAGGCCTTCAACCACGGCCCGCTTGCGGTTGGGCTCTTCGCTGGCCAGCCATTCCCGGAAGAGGGGAAGCGCCTGCTCGTAGCCGGTGTCTTTGCCATATTGATCGAGGGCTTTGGCGAGCATTTCCTGTACCCGCCAGTCGGAGTCTTTCGCTACAACGGTCCGGAGTACCTCCATCGCTTGAGGGTTATCCGACGAAATTCGCCCAAGCAGGTGTACCGCAAGCATACGCGCCTGATACCGTGGGTCTTTGAGCAATGCTGTAGCCAGGGCTGGTACGTCAGGTCGCTGCAGCAGGGCGTCGCCGGCTTCCTGCACGTGTTTGAAGCCGTGTTCGATTTGGGAAAGGCGGTCGAGGAGTTCGGTGAGAATTTCTGTCACATGAAAGGTTTTTGGGGGAAGTTAGTGGATTTAAGTAACTGGATTAATGTGCGGAAGAGATAACCAAATAGTTCTCTCCCCTATAAACAGGGGTAGACTCTTTTTAGTCCACTTTATCTTTGATTATCTAACCGCCATGTTAACTGACAGATTCATGAATTAACCATCCAACTAAAACGAATATGGCCTGGAGTTTTCGCAAACGTATCAAAATTATCCCTGGAGTACATCTCAACGTCAGTAAAAGCGGGATTTCAACATCTATAGGTGTTAGAGGAGCAAGTATCACAGTAGGTAAGAATGGTACGTTCCTGAATACCAGCATTCCCCAACTCGGTCTGTACAATCGGCAACAGCTTTCAGACGGCCGGAGACTGCCATCTCCCAATCCAGTCTTTGAGGAAGTTGAATCTGAGGGCAGAGGAAATATTTTCAGCGCGGATGTTCAGGAGATTACCACTGAGGGAATGGAGGGCATTAAGGAGGCTATCTTGCTTGCCGGCCAGCAGAGAGACGAACTTCACAAGGACCTGAGAAAAGTAAAATCTCAGCTTACATTTTCCCTAATAAAGCGAAGTGCCAGCTTCCTGCTTGGGTACGGGCTAATCTGGAAACAAATACCGCAACGCCTCAAGGAAGATACCGAAGCACAACGGGATGCCATTCGTCAAATACGGGAGCAGATTGCCAACTCGTATGTCCCGCTGGACGTTGACTTTGACTCCGAAACGGAGCAGCTATTCGAGCGGGTAGTCGCCTCTTTCGGCAAACTCATGACCTCCCGGAAAATTTGGGACGTCACGAGTGCGCATTATCAAGACCGTGTTAAAACACGGTCATCGGCCAGTACAATTGTAAAAAAAAGAGAGATACGCTTCAGCGCTGATAGCCTGCCTTTCATCCGTTCAAATTTTCAGGTACTTTGCTTCAGGAACGCTAACGGAGGTGACTTATATTTTTATCCCGGTTTTATTGTTATGTATTCGGGAGTCAAGCGCTTCGCGGTAATCAGCTTTGACGAGCTGATCTTTAGCTTCAGAGCTATCAGCTTTACAGAAACCGGTTCTGTTCCCGCCGATTCGCGTGTAATGTACCACACCTGGGCTAAGGTTAACAAGAATGGTACAAGAGACAAACGATTCAAAGCAAATTATCAGATTCCGGTAGTCAGATATGGTGAAATAGCTCTGAAAACGGCTACCGGACTAAATGAAGAATATGAATTCAGCAACTACGAATACGCCGAAGATTTCAGTCGGGCGCTGAAAGCCTATCAAACAAGTACCAAAGGCAGAGGTTAGGAAATTTTTCAGGATAACGCGAATAATATCGTTAATGTGTGAAACCTGACGAAAATTTTCGACAGGATGAACAAGGCATTTGTTTTGTTTCATCCTGCCATACCTAAAATATCTTCTTCCTGTACGCCGACGGCGGAATGCCGGTTATCTTCTTGAAAAGCCGGGTAAAATGTGAAACCGACTGGAAATTAAGCTCATAGGCAATCGAGGAAATGTCCTTGCCGATGTTTTGCAGCAATACCTGGCTGTATTGTACCGTCGTTTCGTTGAGCCACTGTTTGGGTGCCTTGCCGGTCGTTTCCTTGATGCACTTGCAGAGATAATTCTCCGAAATGGACAGTTCGTCGGCATAAAACTGAACTTCCTTGTGTACCTGGTGATGGGTCTGAATGAGTTCCTTGAACTGCTGGGTAATCCGGGATTTGCGGGAAACCAGCGCCGTCTTCGTATGCTGGTTGTCGAGGTGAACCAATGTCGTGAGAATGTTCTGAAACGCCAGGCAGGGGATTTCAATATTGCGGTTTTCGACTGCCTGAAGGCGTTGTTCGAGGGTTTCGAACAACTGCATCATCCAGGGGTAATACTCCTTGCGCAGGGAGACGAAGGGAGAGGTCAGCGTAAAAAACGTCGGCGGAGTATTCAGCAAAACATGGTCAAAAACAGTGTTTTCGCAGGCCAGAAAAAAGCCTTCCGCATCGGGCGAAATTTCGAGCGTAGCAGTGATACTTCCTTGCCGGATGAGCAGCATGGAGCCGGGCTCGAGCTGAAACTCCGAGACACCCAGGTGCTGCCGGATATGTCCTTTCGTAACGAAAAGCAGGAAATTGAAAGTCGTCTTATACGGCAGCACAGGGATCAGGATGCTGCGCAGGTAGTTTTCGATGCGGTAAAGCTGCAACTCCATGTCGTTGAGCATTACCTCCGTTGACAGCCCGAAAAGAAAGAGCTTCTTGTAGTCAAAATTGGAAATCACCTTTACTGCCGCGCTCATAATATGCATTCATTCTAATGTGGAAACATACTGGATGTCAGGGTATTCAGTTGTCCTGCCCGGTTCAGGAAGCCGCAAAATGCCTGTCTGCAAGCTTCTTTAACGGCAGGGTGAGCCAGGAGCCCAGAACGAACGGAAACGTCAGTACGCCGCCGGCGCGTGTCAGAATGGAAAAGTCGGACTTCAGGAGGAAAATGTCAATTAATGTCGCCAGTACTACCGCAATCAGTACCAGCACGCCGTCTATCCGGCGGGTTCCTGAGAAGGTAATGGCGCACAGTACGGCATTGAAACTGAAGAGGCCCATCCGGATCTGCGGCATCGGTTCTGAAAAGCGGACAGAGATTGCCGCCGCCAGAATAGACCCCGCCAACCCGTACAAAGCCGCCACCGGATTGCTGACGAAAACCGCCACGAAAAACAGAAGTCCCGCAAAGAAGCTACCCTGGAAAATGACTTCGCCGAAGCCGTTGGTTGAAGTCGTAAAATCACTCGGATCGCTCAGATCTGCCGGCGCCAGCAGGGACGACGACGGTGGATATCCGGTAAACTTATGTAGCAGAAAAACCAGCGCCCACGTCACGACGATAAACGGAAACGTAAAGACAGGAACCTTCCGGACAATGAAAAAATGCTGCAGCACAGCCGCCATCGCCGCTCCGGCTATCACCAGTACCCACACGATGCCGTTGGCGGCAAACAGAAACGTCAGCGCAACGCCCACCAGCGCCGGACTGAAACCGTATAACCCCATCCGTATCTCCTTGTCGTCATAGCCGAGCAGCCGGGCCGTCAGCGTGCCGGTTACCGTTCCGGCAAGCGCGGCCAGGCCCATCTGGACATCGCCGTAAAAAATACCGATGAGAAACAGCAGTCCCGTCCACGCGTTTTCCTGCAACATGATCTGACCGATGCCATTGAGCACGGCCGTTAAAAAGGGGGGAGTTTGGTTGTTCATGAGGTTCAAGGTGAAATTACCAGCCGAGGAACGTGATACCGGCGCCGCAAAGGGTGACGACGGCGCCGCTGATGACATGCATGTACCGTTCAAGTACTTCTGTCCGGAAAAAACGGACGCCGTACAGGCCGATCAGCACCATCGTCAGCATCGTCAGAATGGTACAAAGTGTGAATACAGTAATCAGGACGCCGATTTCGAGGGTAGAACGGTGCGCGCCAGAATAGAACAGCAGCGGAATGAGTGGTTCGCTCGGTCCCATGACGAAAATGGCAAACAGTACCCAGGGTGTTACACGTTTCCGGCTTCCCGGCATGACAAATTCTCCATGCCGGTGCTCATACACGTACACCTCTTCGCCCAGTACATCGAAATGTTTGTGGGGCCGGTTCAGCCACACCGACCGGATACCATAGGCGAAATAAGCCAGTCCGAACAGGAAAAGCGCCCACCCGGCCACGTTGCCGCGGTACCCCTGAAACCACTCGATCCGGTCGAGCTGCCATCCCAGAAAAACACCCAGCAGGCCCAGCAAAACAGAGCTCAGTACATGGCCGATTCCGCAGACGGTTGTCAGCAAAACGGTATAGGCAAGACCCCATTTCCGCGAACGCGCCAGGACGATGAACGGCAGGTAATGGTCGGGGCCCGTTGCCGTATGGGCGATACTGATCGTAACTGCCGTCAGGATCAGCGCGAGTAAGGTCGGTGTCATAGGTCCCAGATAATGTCGCGTATGCGTTCAAAACAACGGTGCAACTGCTCCCCGCCCGGCCCCAGTATCCGGAGCACAAAGCCGGGATAGCGGGTGGCGGAGATACCGAACGTAATACCCGCTTCGGTGACGAGTTCGTCATGCAGCCGGTCGAGCAGGGTGCCGTCGTCTTCCTGACCCAGGCAAATCAGCGTACCCTGGTGTGTGTATCCTTCGAGCAGACCTATCTCGGTCAGCGGCATGGCTGCCGGAATAAGCACCACGTTGTCTTTCAGCAACAGCGTCCCGTCTGGCGTCACGACTTCGACCAGGTTCTGAAAACGCGTATACTCAAAGCGTTCCCCCGAAAGTTTACGCCCGCAGGTGATGATTTCGCCGAGGAGAAACCGGGCCCCGGGATGCAGCTCGACCCGCGTTTTGCTGATAAAAGTCGAATCCCGGTGCGGAACAACCGGATAGGGAACGTAAGCAAAGTCGGAGCCGGGAGCCAGCGTGATGGTCATCTCCTGCGTCGCCCGGGTATTCATCGTATACAGGCGCTGGTACGACTGCGCCTCCAGCCGGAGGCGGGCATGCGCGTCGAGGTCAAACCGCACATCGTAGTGATCGCCGTCCAGAATACCCGGCGACACACTCATCAGCATCAGGTGCAGGGCATTATCCGCGGCATACTGACCTACCGGCATGGCACGGAAGGGCTTGCCGGCGAAGATATCCCGGGCATAGGAGCGGCCGTTTTTATGGCCGACGGTGACGTGGAGCCGGCACTGCATCAGCGGACAAGGGCGGGTTCGTCCACTTCCTCCAGCAAGGCATACTTCCGTATCCAGCCAATCACGCTGTCGAGTCCTTCCATACTCATGAGGTTGGAGAAGACAAACGGCTGGCCTTTCCGCATGCGCCGGGCATCCTGCTCCATGATCTCCAGGCTGGCGCCGACGTAGGGGGCGAGATCGATCTTGTTGATCAGCAGCAGGTCGGAGCGGGTAATACCGGGACCGCCCTTCCGAGGGATTTTCTCTCCTTCCGCTACATCGATGACAAAAATCGTGACGTCTGCCAGGTCGGGACTGAACGTTGCCGACAGGTTATCTCCGCCGCTTTCAATCAGAATCAGTTCTACATCCGGAAACCGGCGGACAAGCTCGTCTACCGCCTCCAGGTTCATGCTGGCATCTTCCCGGATAGCGGTGTGCGGGCAACCCCCGGTTTCCACGCCGATGATCCGCTCCCGGGGCAGGAGGCTGTTTTTCGCCATGAATTCGGCGTCTTCCTTCGTGTAGATGTCGTTGGTGATGACGGCCAGGTCGTAGTCCTGCATCATCCGGCGGGAAAGGCGCTCAAGGAGAGCGGTTTTCCCGGAGCCGACCGGTCCGGCGACTCCCACTTTTACATATTTGCGGTCTTTCATGTTGTTGTGTTCAGGACATGTACAGGCGGGAGTACAGTCGCTCGTGTTGCATGCAGCGGATATCAAAGGCGATCGGGCACAGGCCGATCAGGTCGGGATCCAGCGAGCCGGATTCTTCCGTCAGCGTACGAAGCAGCGGCTGGAGATCGAACAGGATATCCTGCCCGTCGAGCTGCCCGAGCGGAACGAGTTTGACGCCGTTTGTCACCATACCTACTGCTGCATTGTAGTAAAAGGAATACAGTGCTTCGGGTAGGGGAATACCTAGTTGCCAGGCATACAGCCCGAAGACGATGCAATAGTGCCCTTCCGCCTGCTTGCCTACTGCTGCTTCAAAAGCGGAAGTAATGTCTGACGAATACCGTCTCCGGAAAATCTTGATCAGCCGAACGCCGAGTTTCTGGCTGGCTTCCCGGATTTCCCGTGCGCATTTAAGAGCTGAACATTCCTGATCGAGACGGATGAGTTTCGCCACGTCGCCAACAGTTGCCGCTTCATACGCCAGGCGCATGAAAGCAGCGTCGTTGTATTTCAGGTTATACTGCAGCATGTGTTCGGCAAACGCCCGAAGGCTTGCCGCACTTGTCACAATACCGGCCTGCACATAGGTTTCCAGTCCGTTGGAATGGGTATACCCGCCGATCGGCAGGGTAGGATCGGAGAGGTGCAGCAGGCTCCCCAGGTAGCGGGTGGCGGTTCGGCCGGACATCAGTTACTTCCCAGGTTCAGGATGCGGGAAAAGAGCGAAGGCCCCCCTCCGTGTGCATGCGGTTCGACATTGGATTTCAATAGGTTACGAAGCTGTCGTTCGGCTTTTTCAGGACGATAGCCGGAAGCTTCGAGCCAGCGGAACATAGGATCTTCATACGGCATCAGTACCTCGTCTTCCTGGATGAACAGCGGCAGGTGTTTGTTCCCGATCTCGTAACAGACCGTACCCATTTCAAGCAGGGACTGAGGGCGCAGCACGATGGCGTCGCACGGCCGGATGTGTACAGCGACAAGGCGTTGCGTATCCCGGACGAGGACGTCATCCTGTTTCAGGCGCTGCCCTTCTTTCAGGAGACGAATAGCCAGTTCCACCCCGCCATTGCTCTTTTTCCGCTGAATACGCCGGGTTGTTTCGTACCATTCCAGTTCAAGCCAGTCGGTTTCCAGACCGGGCCATTCGCTGCGGGTTCCGATGATTGCTTCTACCAGCATAGGGGTTAATCGTGCCGTTTCCGGAGTGAAAAATTCTTGGAGATACCTGTTCCGAAGGTTGCGCCGCTGAGTCCGGCTACGAAGTCATGCTGCGCGCCCTGGCCTTTGGCTTTGGTCGTCAGCATCGATAGCTCGCCGAACTTGAACTTCAGAGCCCAGCCCTTACCCAGCAGTACGCCCAGCATAGGATAGGCGCGGAGGCGATAGCCCTGGTAGGCAGTAAGGTCGCCCGAGGGTACCCCGGGCGATCGCCCCCACACATAATGCGCATCTACCTGGGCGATGAGCAGAAAATGCTCCCCGATCTGTTTTGAAGGACTGTACCAGAACCCCACTTCCTGTTGCTGAAAGGCGAGCTGCCCCGCCGCATCTTTGTTGCGCGCAAACGCCATGTTGATGCCGATCAGGTTGTTGTTGTCGATGAAATACCCGATTCCCACCGGAATACCGGCGTTCGGACTGGTACTGAAGCTGCTGCTGTTGTTTTGCGGAGCGCTGGTTTTGGAATAGTCTAGCGATCCATAAATCATCAGCTGGCCTTTGGGGCCGTCGTCGGCCCGGGTCTGGGCAGCTCCCTTCCCGGCAAGCAGGAAGAAGAGCAGCCAGACCGGAGCAGTTTTGAGTGAAAACATGCGTCGGGAAAGGATAAAGATCAGAAAAGGAAATACCGCTGGGCCAGGGGCAACTCGGTAGCGGGCTCGCAGGTGATGTGCTCGCCGTCGACCGTCACTTTGTAATTTTCCGGGTTGACTTCGATCTCCGGTGTCTGGTCGTTGTGAATCAGGTCCTGCTTCGAAATACTCCGGCAACCGGCTACCGGCAGTACCATCTTTTCGAGGCCGTATTCCTGTACAATACCTTTTTCGATGGAGACTGCGGAGACGAACGTCGCACACGTCCGCAGACGGGCTTTACCCAGTGCCCCGAACATGTTTCGGTAAATAATGGGCTGCGGGGTAGGGATAGACGCGTTGGCATCTCCCATTTTGCTGGCGATGATCATCCCGCCCTTGATGATCATTTCGGGCTTCACGCCGAACATCGCCGGCTTCCACAGTACGAGATCGGCCATTTTGCCTTTTTCGACGGAACCTACATACGCTGAAATTCCGTGGGCAATCGCCGGGTTGATGGTGTACTTCGCGACGTACCGCTTCGCCCGGAAATTATCGTTACCGGTTTCCTGCGGGAGCGGTCCGCGTTGCTGGCGCATCTTGCTGGCTGTCTGCCAGGTGCGGGTGATGACTTCTCCAACCCGGCCCATCGCCTGGGAATCAGAACTCATAATCGCAAAGACACCCATGTCCTGCAGAATATCCTCGGCCGCAATCGTTTCCGGCCGGATACGGGAGTCGGCAAACTTCACGTCTTCCGGAATACTCTTGCTCAGGTGGTGGCAGACCATGAGCATATCCAGGTGCTCGTCGATGGTATTGACGGTGTAAGGACGCGTCGGGTTGGTCGAAGCCGGCAGCACATTTTTATACATCGCCGCTTTGATGATATCCGGCGCGTGTCCGCCTCCGGCTCCCTCCGTGTGAAAGGTATGGATGACGCGCCCGTCGATCGCCGCCATCGTATCCTCCAGAAATCCTGCTTCGTTCAGGGTATCAGTGTGGATAGCTACCTGTACGTCATAGGCATCGGCGACGGTCAGCGAGGCGTCGATTACGGCGGGGGTAGCGCCCCAGTCTTCGTGAATTTTCAGCCCGAGCGCCCCTGCTTCGATTTGCTCAACCAGCGGGCCTGTCGTCGAACAGTTGCCTTTTCCGAAGAAACCGAGGTTGACCGGTAAGTCTTCTGCCGCTTCGAGCATTTTGCGGATGTTCCATTTTCCCGGGGTAACCGTCGTCGCATTCGTGCCGTCGGCCGGCCCGGTACCGCCGCCGATCATGGTAGTCACGCCGCTGAACAGTGCCGTTTCAACCTGCTGAGGGCAGATAAAGTGGATGTGGGTATCGATCCCTCCGGCTGTGAGGATGTAGCCGTTGCCGCCGTGTACTTCCGTTGCGGCACCGATAATCATGTCGATACCGTCCATCGTATCGGGGTTACCGGCCCGGCCGATGCCGACAATCTTGCCGTCCCGGATGCCGATATCGGCTTTGACAATGCCCCAGTGGTCAATGATAATCGCGCCGGTGATGCAGAGGTCGAGAACGCCCTGATCGCGGAGGGCTGTCGCGTTCTGGCCCATGCCGTCGCGGACGGTCTTGCCGCCACCGAACTTGACTTCATCGCCCGGATTCGCAAAGTCTTTTTCGATTTCGACGATGAGTTCGGTATCCCCGAGGCGGATCTTGTCACCGGCTGTGGGGCCCAGAATATTCGCGTATTGCGTTCTTTTTACGTGGAGACTCATTTTTGCGGGACGTTTTTGAAGCCACGGAGGCCGGATTGAAACAAAGCGCTATTGGAATCGGCTGTTCCGGAGGTGGAGCCGTCGACGAGGTTATTGAAACCGATCGTACGCTGCAGGCCGCCGAAGGCAACCAGCTCAACTTCCTTCTCTTCTCCGGGCTCAAACCGGACCGCAGTACTTGAAACGATGTTCAGGCGCATGCCGAAGGCCTTTTCCCGGTCGAACTGCATGGCTTTGTTCACTTCGAAAAAATGAAAGTGGGAACCTACCTGAATGGGCCGGTCGCCCGTGTTAACAACCGTAAGCCGGACCGTCCTGCGGCCTTTGTTGCAGACGATCTCGCCGTCTTTGACGAAAATTTCTCCTGGGATCATGGCTAGCGAATGGGGTCGTGAACGGTGACAAGTTTGGTTCCGTCAGGGAAGGTGGCCTCCACCTGAATGTCATGGATCATCTCGGGGACGCCTTCCATGACGTCTTCCCGGGTCAGGACGGTGGCTCCGGACTGCATCAGTTCGGCGACCGACCGGCCGTCACGCGCGCCTTCCAGCACATGGCTGCTGATCAGCGCGATGGCCTCCGGGTAGTTGAGTTTTAGGCCCCGGTTGCGACGCTTCTGGGCAAGTTCGCCGGCCGCGTGCAGCATGAGCTTTTCCAGCTCTCTGGGAGTTAAGTGCATAGCAGAAAAAGATTGAGTGGAGGGAAAAATCAGGCAAAGCGATTCCGGGAAAACAACGGCCGGAGGCCGTTATTTCCTGTCAGCAGAGCGCGCGCAACAAGGCGGCGATCCGGTGTGAAACGCCTGTAAAATCAACGGAAACGAAGGAAATCAGCAGGATGCCGAGGAGACCCGGAACGACCGGAACAGAATGTAGAATGGAACACGGGTGACACCGGTCAGGGTGATCGGCCGACCCGGCGATACTTCTTCCGGCCGTCCGGCACGGAGGAACACGACCTGAAAGACAAACGAAGCAAGCGCCGCGTCTGTCAGTAGAAGCTTCTTGCCTGCCTGTGAAGGTTCATTTTCATCGGCAAAGACAAGTTCGGCCAGGGGAGACTCCGGTTCCGGAAGGGCCGGGTCGCGGAAATGAATCGGCGTATCCGGGCGGGCGAGTGTATAGTGCCGTCTTTCCGCTCCTGTCCGGAGTGGTTTTCCGTGTGTCTGCCAGCTGCAGAACGTCAACAGAAAAAGAAGTAAGACGCGCATATACTGCCTGTTAAATCCCTGGAGGAAAGCCGGTCAGAAGCAAATACTTCTTTCCCGACAATCGCCAAAATTAGAGGGCCGGGGGAATAGCCTGTTTTCACAAAACGTGACTATTCTTTCATAAACTGGTATAACTGCTGAGTGATTTGTCTTGGTAAAGTGCAGTTTTTTTGGGTATTAATCGTCAGAAAATGGCCTGGTGCTACCGCTGGGCTGTTTCCGGTGGTAAGTCGGAGACCCGGAAAAAAACAGGGCCGAAGGAACGAACCTCCGGCCCGAACGGCTGTTACACGAGCAGGGAAAGAATGGATCAGGCTGCTGCTTCCGCTTTTGTTACCGTCCTGCCAAGTGCGCCGAATTCATGCAGTTCGCCGAAAACTTCGAGGCGAATCGACTGATCCAGACCGCCAATACGCACAGGATCAAAGCCTGTGTCGCGAAGAAGCTCTTCGATGGCAGGCTCAACGGACCGGTCGTCCGACGCATAAAACAGTACAGCCGGGTCGGGTGTCTGGCCCGAAGCAGCAAGCAGCGTACCCGCCGCCAGTGTGCCGAGCGCCTTGACCAGTTTTGCTCCCGCCGGGAGAAAAGAGGCGTTGTATTCACCCGCTGATTCGTGCGCGCCGATGACTTTCACAAATCCGCCCTTCCCGTCGGGCGCAATGGGATTGGAGGGGTCTACAATGATCTTTCCCCGGAGGTCATCCGCATAGGTTTTCAGGAATCCCGCGATTTCCGAAAATCCGATCGCCGGGATAACGATCTCAGCCGTTTTGACAGCCTCCGCCATCGGGACGGCCCGCGCGAGCGGCCCGGCTTCGGCAGCCAGTTTCTGTGCTTTGGTAATGTCACGGGCGGCGATCGAAACAGGGCGGTTGCCTTTGGTCAGGTTGAGGGCAAGCGCCCGGCCGATATGGCCGGTGCCGATGATCGCAAGGGAAGGAGTAGCCATGGTCGTGTTGTTGTTTTATTGACACGACAAAGGTCCGGACAGGGGCGCGTCGCGACCCATAAACAAGTATAGGAAATACCCTTAAACAAGATTAAGCCGTCGCGAGATCCTTCCGGATTTTACTGAGAAATTCCGGCGTAATACCGAGGTAGGAAGCGATCTGCGTATTGGGCAGGCGGGAAGCCAGTTTGGGGTACTGGTCGAGAAAAGAAAGGTACCGTTCCTGAGCCGTAGAGCTGATGTTCTGAAGCACACGATTTTGCAGCTCCACATACTTATCTTCAATGATAACCTTGAAAATCCGGTCGAGCTTCGAAACATGCGTGTAGAGAAAATACAGGTCCTTCTGTTCGATCTGCAGAACAGCAGCCGGCTCGATGGCTTCGATGAACAACCGGCTGGCTTTGCCGGAGTGGAAACTTCCGATATCAGCAATCCACTCATTCTCAGCCGCAAACTGAAGATTGTGTTCGTTGCCCTTTGCATCTACGCCAAACATGCGGAAACATCCTTCTACCACGAAGGTATAATGCCTGCAGGGAAACCCTTCCTGCAAAAGGGCCTGCCTTCTGCGGATCCGTCGCTCCGTAACCCGTTCGGTGATCAGTTGCCTTTCGGCTTCGGTAAGCGGGAGAAAACGTTCAAAAAAAGGAATAAGAGGAAGCATACCGGCAATAGATTTCCTGCAAAGCTACGCCGCGGGCGCCGACTTTGCGACGGCGCCGGAAATTCCGGCTGCATCAGACAACACCGGCCCTGTTTACGGAGTTTTACGAATGAAACTTCTTCAACGCCTTCTCTATGAGCACGTTTCCCGAATTCCGCACCATGAGCGTCCAGCTGGTAGTTCCGGACCTGGAGCGCTCGATTGATTTTTATACCGGCCTGCTGGGTTTTGCGGTGGAGTTCCGGTACGAGGATTTTTACGCCGGATTGTACCGGGACGGGCACTCCATTCACCTGAAATCCGGTACTCCGACGCCGGAAGAGCGGCTCAACCGACGGGAAAATGAACACCTCGATTTGCTTTTTTCGGTCCGGAATATTGAACATACCTACGAACGCTGGCTGAACGATCCGGCCGCCGAGATCATCGTACCGCTCCGGTCGATGCCGTACGGAAAGGAATTTTACATCGCGGACGCTGACGGATACGTGCTTGGTTTTCTGGAATGAGAAAGGTGAATTCGCCCGGCTACCAGTTTCCGGACTTCCGCAGCGCGAGAAAAGCACCGAGTGCATTTTCATACAACTGACCGTTGTCATACGCTACCGCTCCGGAAAATTCCGCCCCGCCCCAAAACGGAAGCCGGATACCCATCCGCAGGAGGCCGGAAAACTGACGCCTCGGGCTGTCGGAAAAGGGGGAATTATAGGTCCCGTAGTTTTCCGAAAAAGAACCGCGTAGCTCCCAGGTAGTGCGGCGGCGGTAGCGGCCGCTCACCGTGAGCGATGCTACCTGAACGCGGTTGTTGGGAAAGCCCCGGACATGCGACGGGTTTTGGAGCTCATCGTCGGGTTGAATGAACGGCGTACCGATGGCCTTCCCGTTATACGTCCAGCCGTCCTGGTACTGGCTGTGGTTGAAGTAGTTATCGTTTCCGCGCTTGAGCGGGTCGTTGATATCGAAGGTCGGGCCACCCTGGTTGGTCGTACTCAGCCATTCCAGGTTAACCCGCAACAGATGCAGGTTCGATGCCTGCTGAATTTTGTTGAGATACCGGATACCATTAAGCCCGTCCGTGACATTAATCAGGTAAAACAACGACCCGTCTTCATACATGCTTTGCCGGTACACGAAGACATTGAAATCGCAGTGATTCCATTCTGCCCCTAGGTCCAGCGTACCCAGGTGATTGCCAATCCGGTTTACGTCGATCGAAATAAAGTCGTCTGCGGGGTATCCGGCATATCCATAGTGTACCTGCATACTCTTCGCCAGAACGACTCCGTTCCAGTAGGCAAACCAGGAGCCGTTGAACCTGCCGTGTTTGGAGAGAATACCGGGATCGTCCTTCAGAAAATCAGAATAGCCTCCCCATTGGGCAAAATGATTCAGACCGGCGTACAGGCGGACCGGCCACGTTTCCTTTCCCAGCCGGAAGTACAACCCCTTGGAATGCAGGTAGACATTTTGCGCAAAACCGTCTTTGGGATTTCCGAACCAGCCATGCGCATACCAGGCCCTGAATGCCAGCCATTTGCCGATGAAAGGTACCGGCGCGAAGCCGCGCGTACCGATCTGGACCTGCGGAATAGGCAGTGCGTTGCCCGACCAGGCCAGCGAGCGCATGCCGGTCAGCGTATCCGACAGCCCGTAGTATTCCCGTCTTCTGCCGGCATATAGTTCCCATTTTTTGAATTGCAGACCGAGGTATCCCTGGACGAGAACGCCCTTTGTTCCGGGATTTTGTGTTTGAAGTACTCCTTCGGCGCCAGCTGTCAGGGCCCACCGATCCGGATGCCGTGAGAGGGGCAGCCGGTATGTGCCGCCTGCTGAAAACAGGCCGGACTGCGGCGCAAGCGGGACGGTACCGAACTGGTTGGCACGGAGGTAAAAAGGCGTCCTGCTTCCGGTAGACAGGGCGGTGGTACCCAGCTCGGCAAACCAGGTTCCGGCTCGTTTCTGAGCATTCGCCTGAAGGAAAAGCAGTAACAATAGTCCGGGTAGATATTTCATAGAAACAATAAGGTAGTGTTTCCGTGGTATTCCGCGGAAGGAGGGAAGGAGGGTTGATCCGGAGAAAGAACGGGTGCCTGACTGGCAGGTACCCGTTGACGGCCTATGTCTTACAGCCGGCGATAGAATAGCGCTTCATGGGTACTTTTTCGTTGGGGTGAAACAGCCGGGCGGTCCGGACCGGCGGCTAAGGTACACGCCCGGATCGGCGGATTTTTCCGTTTAATCTACTTCTAATGCAGGTTTAATTCAGGACTAATGCATTGCAGCCGAAGCCGGATGTGCGGCCGCCCCGATTAACCCGGTCTTTTGAAAACTCCGGGTAGGAAGCGTCCGTTTTCGTCTTTTTCCTACCACAACGAAACCTGTCTTATCCGTTAGTCAGGCAAATAATCTGCCACTCATTTCGACGGTGTTCGTTGATTGTTTTCTATTTTTGTCTCTACACGATAGAAAATTTGCCTCATCAACTTGCTGAAACCGTTACTCACCGATGAAGTACTGTGGCACCGCCTGCGCGACGGAGACGAGGAAGCATTTACGTTGCTTTTCGAACGGTATTACGGCAGAATGGTGGCATACGGGCGTTCACTGACGATAAGCCTGCCCGTCGCCGATTGCGTTCAGGAGGTATTTGCCGACCTCTGGCTTTACCGGCATACGCTGAGCGAAACAGGCAGTATTCCGGCGTATCTCCTCGCCAGTACCCGCAAGCGCCTGGCACGTCTGTACGAGCGCGATCGTGTCTTTCGCCGGGCTTCGCCGCTGGATGGGCTGGAGTTTTCCCTTCCGTTTACTATTCAGGAACAGTTGATTACGGACGAAGAAACCGGCGAGGCCGTCCGCCAGCTCAACCGGTTGCTAAATGCCCTGCCGGCGCGCCAGCGGGAGGCGCTGTACCTTCGGTATCACCACGGTCTTCCGGTAGCGGAGATTGCGACCATGCTGCAGATCAATTACCAATCGGCCGTCAATCTCCTGCACCGCGCGGTTTCGCAGCTCCGGAGCGCCTGGGTTGGAGACCTGCCGCTGCTGCTCGCCTTTTTCTCGCTTTCCTGAATAATTTTTTCCCGGGACTGAGTATGGTTTTCCGGGGCCGACCTCTCCCCGTCTGAAACCCTTTTTCAGATGGAAGACTACGAAAAAGCCGAAGATTTTCTTGACGACGAATCGTTCCGGAAATGGATTCTGGAGGGCGACGACCGTGCCGGCTGGTCGGCCTGGCTACGGGACAATCCGGAGCGGGAGCCTGCTGTCCGGGAGGCCCGGCACTGGCTGCTCGCGACGGGAGTACCCGCAGGCGAGGCGCCTGATACCGGTGAAGCGCTCCGGGCTACCTGGCAGAAGATTCAGGAAGGGGAAAATACGCTCCGGCCTCGTCGTTTTCTGACGCCGGTACGCATCGCTGCCTCCGTGGCCGTTGTGGCGCTGGTAGCCGTTGTCTTCTACATGATCCGTCCGTCAGCGCCTTCCGGAACGCCGCGTGCGGTCGCGCCGGGTGAAACGATTGTGCAGGCGATGGATAAGCCACGGCTCGTAGCGCTGCCCGATGGCAGCTCCGTCCTCCTTCAACCCAACAGTTCGCTGACGTATGCTCCGGCGTTTGCTTCGCGGCAGGTCCGCCTGAAAGGGGAGGCTTTCTTCGAGATCCGGAAAGACGCCGCACATCCGTTTCTGGTATTTGCCAATGAAACGGTCACGCGGGTAGTGGGCACGAGTTTCCGGGTGATTGCCTGGGAGCATCGCCCGGATGTAGAGGTGGTAGTGCATACCGGAAAGGTGAAGGTCTATTCCCGGAAATCCTTTGAAGAAAAAGGCGAAGCCGGCATCGCCCTCAGCCCGAATGAAGCCGTGCGGGTATCGACCGGCCAATTCGAGAAACTAACCCGCAAGCCGGAACCAACCAGTGCCGCCGTCGCCAAAGTAGAAGAAACCAGTTTTGAGTTTACTGATACGCCTGTCAGTCGGATTTTCCAGACGCTCGAACAGGCCTATCCCATCCGGATTACGTTCCCGGAAAGCGTGTTGAAAGACTGCTATCTCTCGACATCGCTGACGGACGAGCCGCTGCCGGAGAAACTCAAGATTGTCTGCGAAAGCCTCGGCAATAATACCCGGTTTGAGATAAAAGGAGACCAGATTACCATTTACTCCACCGGCTGTAACTGATTCCTCCCCACAAAAAAGCGCCGGGATGCTGCTACATGCCGACGCTCCTGAAAATCCCTGTTGACGAATGGTCTGCCCTCTGCCAAGGGCCAGGGATTGTTTTTGCCTATACCGTGAAAGTATGTACTCAAAAACAAGTCAAAACTATGAAAAAAACCTTGACCACCAAACGATTACTCTACCAGATCGTGCAAAAGTCAATCCTGCAGTTTATCCTCGCAATCATCTGTTCGGGCATGGCGCTGGCGGTCCCCGTGTCGGGACAGAATCTCCTCGACAAGCGGGTGAACGTGCAGTTCACGGACCTCGCGCCGGAGCAGGCGCTGCATCGGCTGGAGGAGTCGGCCGGGGTTCGCTTTTCCTATAATTCACGCCTGCTCGACCCGTCCCGCCGGCTGACGCTTACCGCTCGGGAAGAACCCCTGCATCAGGTACTGGACCGGCTGCTGAAACCTTTTCATATCCGCTATGTACAGGTCAGCAACCGCATTGTATTGAAGCGTGCGGAGGAAGCAGAGGTACCGGTTGTGCCGGAATGGCCGGTGGATCGTACCCTGACCGGCTCGGTGAAAGATGACAAAGGGGAGCCTCTTCCGGGCGCGACCGTGCTCGTCAAAGGGACCGACCGGGGTACCACAACCGATGACAAGGGCCGCTTTGCGCTTTCCATTCCGGAGCGATCGGTTACGCTCGTGGTCAGCTATGTGGGCTTCACGTCTCAGGAACAGGTAGTTGGCGCGAAAACAACGCTCGATATCGTGCTGCTCTCAGACCTGAAAATGATGGGAGAAGTGGTTGTAGTCGGGTTCGGGACGCAGAAGAAAGTCAACCTCACGGGCGCGGTCAGCCAGATCTCTTCCGACCGCCTCGAAAACCGGCCCGTGGCCAATATGGGCCAGGCGTTGCAGGGCGTGATTCCGAACCTGAACGTCTCCATTGCCAACGGCAGCCCGAATACCACGCCGAGTATTAACGTACGCGGGGGGACGTCGTTCGCTAAAAATTCCAGCGGAAACATGGAGTTTTTGTCCGGAAGTCCGCTGATTCTGGTGGACGGGATCGAAATGGATATCAACCAGCTGAATCCGGAAGATGTCGAGAGTATTTCGGTGCTGAAAGACGCGGCGTCAGCGGCTATTTACGGCGCGCGGGCGGCCTATGGGGTTATGCTGGTCACGACGAAAAAGGGAAAGAAATCCGAGCGTACCCGTATTTCCTACAGCAATTCCTTCCAGCAGAGTCAACCATCTTCCGTCCCGCATCTGCTGGATGCCTATACCATTCAGAATGCCGCAATCAATGCCCTCAAGCTGGAAAACAAAACGCCCACGAGCGACGCCCTGCTGAAGCTTGACAAAATCGGCGCGTACATGGCTAACCCGTCGACCGAACAACCCTACTACATGGACGCAGGCGGAAACATCATCTGGGTTGGGAATACCGACGTATACGGACTGGCCGTGCGGCGTTTTTCACCCATGCAGAAGCACAACCTGAACCTTTCCGGCGGCAGCGGAAAGACCTCCTACTACGGTTCGCTGGGGTATCAGACACAGGACGGCTTATATAAAATCAACACCGACACCTACAAGCGGTACAATACGATGCTGAACGTGACGTCGGAGGTATCCGACTGGTTTTCAGTGGAGTTGCGTTCGCAGTATAACTTCAGCCAGTATACCGAACCCGTTAATCCGGGCGGAAAAGGAGGGTGGTGGACGGCCATGGCCCAGGAACCCGGCCGGAACATCAACATGCCGGTAAAGACGCCGGCCAATAGCCCGGTGGGGGTGATGTATACCGATAACATCCTGTCGTTCATGGACTACGGGTCGATGAACCGGGAAAAGAAAGAGACCATCGTACTGGGTGCTTCGCCGGTGATTACCCCGCTGAAAGGCTGGCGGATCCGGAGTGACCTGTCGTTCAAATCGTACAACTACGACCGTAAACAGATAGTGCCGGAACTCAAACGCATTGATACCCGCTGGGATTCTCCGACCACTACGCATACCTCGCCGAGCTATATCCAGCGCTGGAAAACGCACGCTAACCAGTATACGATCAACGCCTATTCCGACTATACACGGACGATCGGCAAACATGAACTCTACGGGCTGGTCGGCTTTAACCAGGAATGGTATGTATCAGACTACCTCGGCGGCCGGGGAGAGAATATCCTGTCGTCGAGTATTCCCGTCATCTCCCAGACACTTGGCAATGAATATGCCTATGATTCGGAAGAACACTGGGCTATCCGCGGCGGCTTTTACCGGTTTACCTATAATTACGGAGGAAAGTACCTGTTCGAATCGAATGGCCGGTATGACGGTACTTCCCGCTTCCCGTCGGCGAGCCGGTTCAAGTTTTTCTCCTCCTTTTCCGGCGCCTGGCATGTGACCAACGAACGTTTCGCTGCTCCGATTACGCCGTATGTCAACGACCTGAAGCTCAGGGCTTCCTATGGTAGTCTGGGCAATCAGAACGTCGCCAATTACATCTATATTCCCTCCTACAGTACCATCACGCAGGTACAGCAACTGTTCAATGGCGTTCGTCCGGTAGGTATCACGCCTCCCGGGCTCGTGGATCCGGCCCTGACGTGGGAGACGGCGTCGACCGTAGATTTCGGCGCGGACATGACGCTGTTCAAGCGACTGGAGCTGTCGTTCGACTGGTACCGCCGCACCACCTCCGACATTCTCGTGGACGGAGACAAGTACCCGGCGGTGATCGGTACCAGCGCGCCGACCAAAAACTCCGGCCAGATGAAGACGACCGGCTGGGAATTTTCGTCGAAGTGGAGAGACCGCCTCGAAAACGGCCTGAGCTATGACGTTCTTTTCACACTGTCGGATTATCAATCCTCGATCCGCCGGTTCGACGGTAACCCCAACTATCTCCTCAGTACCCTGTATGCCGGTCAGCGCATGGGCGAAATATGGGGGTATCGGACCGCGGGGATCTTCCGGACAGATGATGAAATCAAGGCGGCGCCGAGCCAGTCCCTCCTGAGCACCGGCGTATGGTACCCCGGCGACGTGAGGTATGTTGATGCCAACGGAGACGGCAAAATCGGTCCGGGAGCGAGTACGCTGGCAGACCCGGGCGACCGCCGCATCATCGGCAACAACACACCGCGCTTTCAGTTTGGATTGAATACCAATGTTTCGTTCAGGGGTTTTGACCTCAACCTGTTCTTTCAGGGTGTCGGCAAGCGGGACTTCTGGATCGGAAGTAACCTGTACTGGGGCGCGATTGCCGGGGGAACCGGTACCTGGGACGTCTACAACAACTCCTGGACGCCGGAACGGACGGATGCCTTTTTTCCGGCCTACAAGGCCAAATCGGCCAATATCGTCACGCAGACAAAATACCTCGTCAATGCTGCCTATATCCGCCTGAAAAACGTGACGCTGGGATACTCCCTGCCGAAGAAGCTGCTGAAACCCCTTCACCTCGACAAAGTCCGGGTATATGGCTCTACCTACAACATCTGGGAGTATGCCAAAACCCCAAAAATGTTTGATCCTGAGGTGCTTTCGTTCGACTATCCCATGATCCGTTCCCTTGCTTTTGGACTTCAGGTTTCTTTCTAACGATGAAAAAGATACAACTACTCCTCCTCTCTTTTGTGGCCGGTTTGTGCTGGAGTTGCAACGACGACTTCATGGACCGCTACCCCCTCGATCAGATCAACGACGAGACGTTCTGGAAGTCGGAACAGGACCTGGAACTGTACTGTAACAACTTTTATGCAACCTACATCACCGGTTTCGGGTACTCCTGGGGTGACGGTACGCTGAGTCCGTGGGGATATAACGACGCCGCGATTGCTTACGGAGATGTCATCTCGGACAACGCCGCACCGAATACCTACTCGAAAGTCGCCGCCAACGAATACAACGGCCATATTACCGGCGGCAGCGGCAGCGGCGGCTGGAACTGGGCCAGTATGCGGCGGCTGAACTACTTCCTCGAAAACTACCAGCGTGCGGCCGTAACGCCCGCCGCCCGCAATGTGTATGCCGGAGAAATCCTGTTTTTCAAAGCGTGGGATTATTTCGAGAAAGTGAAGCTCTTCGGGGATGTACCCTGGCTGGACCATACCCTGCAAACCAATTCGCCCGAGTTACAGGCGCCACGGACGGCCCGGGCCGTGGTCATGGATTCGGTAGTAGCCCTGCTCGACCGCTCCATCGCCTGGCTGCCGGAAAAAGGGGCGGAGAAAACGGACCGGCTGAACAGGGACGTCGCCCGGCACCTCAAAATACGCGTCTGTCTCTTCGAAGGCACGTACCGCAAGTACCACAAAGAGCTGAATCTGGACGGAAAGAAATTCCTGCGCCAGGCCGCCACCGACGCCGAAGTACTCATGGGCAAAAGCTATCGCCTGTATGCCAATGCCGCACCGGCGAAAGACTATAACGATCTCTTCGCTCAATATTCCTACCGGAATAACCCGGAGATTATTCTCTGGAAAGAGTACTCTGCCGCGCAAAACCTCGGCGTGGCCTTCAGCAGGTACTATGCCCAGAACCTCCGGCACCAGCACGGGGCTACGCGCTCGCTGGTAGATGAGTACCTGTGTACGGACGGAAAACCCATTTCCTCCAGTCCGCTGTTTCTGGGAAAGGATTCGATCCAGCGGGAGTTTGTCAACCGCGATCCGCGCCTGCGGCAGACGATCTGTAATTTCGGGGAGTATGCGCTTGCGGTAGGGGTGAAACAGGGCGCCAACAACGCGCCATTGCCGAATATTCCGGGCCTGAGCGGAAACAAGTGCCCCACAGGCTACCGCGTGGCGAAGTGGTTTTTCAACGATCCGGTCGACTGGGACCGCACCACCAATGGCATGCAGGGTTGCCCGCTGTTCCGCTATGCCGAGGTGTTGCTGTCGTATGCCGAGGCGAAGTACGAGCTGGGAGAATGCACGCAGGATGTCCTCGACAAAACCGTCAACGCGGTCCGCAAGCGGGTAAATATGCCGGCACTGGTGCTGGGGAGTATCCCGGCCGACCCGGCTCTCGATGCCCGGTATGCCGCTTACACAGCCTATGTTCCAGACCCGCTGCTGCGGGAAATCCGCCGGGAGCGCCGCATCGAATTTGCGTTTGAGAACTTTCGCTGGGACGATCTCATGCGGTGGAAAGCGGGCCGTTTCCTGGAAGTTCCGGTGGAAGGCATCCGGTTTGTGCAGAGCCAGTTTCCGAAGGTTGTACCGGGAAAAGACGTTTTCCTGAGCAAGGAGGGCTACATACAGCCCTATTTCCAGACGCTGCCGAACGGCCGCAAGTTTGACGAATCCAAGCAATACCTCTTCCCGATTCCGCTCGAAGACCTGGTTCTCAACAAGAACCTCGTTCAGAACCCGGTATGGGAATCGGTGAAGTAATCACCTGATCTCCCGCAGCTACCCCTGCGGGAGATCGTTTTTTAAACCTGTTATGACATTATTCCGGAAAATCCTGATCCTGATTTTAGCAGGGAGCATCCTGCCCGCTTCGGCGCAGGTTGCGAAGCGCTCCTCTGTTACCCTTCAGCACGGCGCCCATCGCCTGGGCCGGCGTACTGACCCCGCGATGGCCCGTTGGCGGGCATATGGCCTCGGTCAGTTTCTGCATTGGGGCGTGTATGCCATCCCCGGCGGCCACTGGAAAGGCAAGTATTACGCCGGCGCAGCCGAGTGGATCCGTTCCTGGCCCGAAATGCCGAAAGAGGAGTATGACAATCTTTACAAACAGTTCAACCCGACCGGCTTTGACGCACGGGCCTGGGCACGGCAGGCAAAGGAAATGGGCGCCCGATACGTCATCATCACGACGAAACATCACGACGGATTCTGCCTCTGGCCAAGCAAATACACCTCGTATACCGTCGCCCATTCTCCGTACCAAAAAGACGTTATCGGTGCGCTGACCGACGCCTACAAAGCCGAAGGCATAGACGTATACCTGTATTTCTCGATCATCGACTGGAACCACCCCGGGTACAGGGCGAGCCTGAATACCCCGGCCGACCGGCAGGCATACGAAGGTTTCAAAACATTCACCCGAAACCAATTGCTGGAGTTACTGGAACGATACCCGGCCTGCAAGGGACTTTGGTTTGACGGAACCTGGGACAAAGCCTGGGTAGAGCAGGCTGCCTTCGCCGATTCCCTTGAAACCGAACTGCGCAGCAAAATACCGGGGCTGGTGATTGGCAGCCGCTTTCGTGCGGATGAAAACGGCAAGCGGCATTTCGACTCAAACGGCGACCTCATCGGCGACTACGAGCAGGGCTGGGAGCGGAAAATTCCGGACAACATCCAGCAGCTCAACGGAAACGACTGGGATTGCGTCATGACCATCCCTGAAAACCAGTGGGGGTACCATTCCGACTGGAAGGGCCACGTCAAAACCAGCACCGAGCTGCTTGAGATGATGGTGAAATGTAATGCGATGGAGGGGAACTTCGTCCTCAACTTCGGCCCCGACGGCAACGGAAAAATCCGGGAAGAAGAAACCCGCCTCGCCCGCGAAATCGGCGATTGGATGAAGACCAACAGCGAAGCCGTGTACAACTGCGGCTATGCCGGACTGGAAAAGCAGGATTGGGGCTATTTCACCAGAAACAGGCAAACCGGTAAGATTTACCTGACGATTTTCAACCGGCCCGTCAATGGGAAAGTACGCGTCAGACTACCCGCCGGCCGGCAGCTCCGTACGGTACGGGAGCTGAAAGGCGCTACCCTGAAAACCGAGGAAATCCGGAAGCAGGAGTACTTCATCGAACTCAAAATACCCGCCGGGAATATACCGCAGGTGCTGGAAATGGAGCTTTCGGAAGGCAGCTCTTCGGGGAAGGAGGAGGAGGCGAAGACGTAGACGGCATGGGGCAAAGGGCATGGGGCAAAGGGTATCGAACCACCCTCTGCCCTCTGCCCTTTGCTCTAAAACCGAAGCGTCAAACTACCCAGAAACGCCGCCGGCGCCTGCGGCGTCAGGCGGACCGACCAGGCCTTCTCGCTGGTCAGGTTATCGACCTTGAAGCCGATGCGGTACTTCGGCTGGTCATAGAAAACCGTTGCATCGAGCATCGTATACGCCGGAATAATCACCTTGGCTGTTTTGGTATTGGTCTGGTAAGACGAACTACCCGAATTACCGCCGAAACCTGCTCCCAGGCCCTTCCATTTGCCCACCGGCACCCGGTAGCTGACCCAGAAGTTGAACATGCGCGCCGGTCCGGATAGCGCAGGGCGCAGGGTATTGACCGACTCATCTGCCTTCGTGTATTTGCTGTCGTTATACGCAAAACCGGCAACCAGATTCAGTCCGGAAAAAGGATTGGCTGTGACGTCTGCTTCCACGCCTTTGCTTTGCTGGGTACCGTCCTGAAGGGAGTAGTTGGCATCGGTTGGGTCGGTGCGCAGTACGTTGGCTACCTGAATGTCGTAATAGCTGACAGAGCCGGTCAGCTTATGCCGGAAGGCATCCGCTTTCACGCCGAATTCCAGTTGGTTGGCATGTTCGGGTTTGAACTGGTTGCCGAGTTTGTCAGAGCCGCTCCGGTTGAAAAAGCCGTTAAGGTAGTTTCCGAAGAGCGACACACGGTCTTTCACCACTTCATACACCAGGCCCAGCTTATGGGAGAGGGCCGTCTGGCCGTAAGGCCCCGACTGTGCGCCTGAAGTACCCAAACCGCCGGAAGTAGTACCCGTCGTGACATTGTATACGCCGTCGTACTGGTAGCGGTCGAGCCGGAGGCTGACCATGGCGAGCAGGCGATCCGTCACATTGATCACGTCCGAAAAATAAGCCGCATAGCTGTGGTCCCGGGAGTTTTCTTTTCGTAAAGTACCGGTACTGGTCAGGGAATCTACCTTGAAGCGCGTGACGCGGTAGTTGGCCGGCGGACGAACGAAGCTGATCGTCTGGGTATTAACCGTCACCCGGTCAAAATCATTGAAGTTGTTGTAATAATCCAGCCCCAATACCACCCGGTTCCGATGACTACCGATGTGGAAATCTCCGATAAAATTCTGTTGAATCTGCGTGGCAATAAAGGAGGTATACCCTGAAATAACCTGAGGCCGCAGCGTCGAATCCGTTCGTCCGTTGAGGGCCGTGATATAGCCGTTGATGGTAGACCGCGCCCGGGATACAATGGTCTGTGAGGTCCATTTTTCCGAAATCCGGTAGTTGAGCTGCGCGAATATGTTCATCATCTGGGTCTGGTACGGCAGATCGTTTCCGAGGAACGTCTTGTTATACGGGAAGCGCATGTCGGCGATCGACTGGATCTTATTACTGCCGGTATAGGGGTTAAAGCGCACGACGGACGTTCCTTTCGCCTGGCCGAACTCTACGTCCAGCCATAGCGACAGGCGATCCGTGATTTGGTATGAAAAGCTTGGCGCGAGGCTTACGCTGTTCGTAAATCCCTGATCCTGAAAGCTTCTTTCGAAGCTCGTCGCGCCGTTGAACCGGAAGAGAGCGGTTTTGTCGGCGTTGACCGGCGTGTTGACGTCGGCCGTCAGCCGGTTGAAATTCCAGCTTCCCCCGAAAAACGATACTTCTCCGCCAAAACCATTGTATGGTTTCTTTGTGACGCGGTTATAGAGGCCACCGTAACTGCTTGAAACAGAGGTTCCAAACAACGTTGCGGAAGGGCCCTTGATGGCTTCGATGCGTTCGAGGTTAGCCGGATCGATACTGGAAAAAGCGGCCCCAGCGACACCGTTGCGGGCATTGGGTTCGGTTTCAAAACCCCGGGATCGGAAGGTTACCCGCCCCTGATTAGCCAGCATCGGAATACCGGCGCCGGGTACGTTTTTCGAAATATTTCCCAGGCTTACTGCCATTTGCTCCTGAAATAATTCTTTCGGAACGGAGGAATAGACCTGTGGATTTTCCAGGTTTTTAAGCGGAAGACGGGCGATGTAAATGCTTTCTTTCTGGGAAAAGCGGTTGGTATTGCCGGTAACGGTCACTTCCTGCAACCCCCGGATATTTTCCTGCGGAAACCGGTAGTCAGCCGTAGAAAGCTGACCGGCGGCGACGGTTACCGTCAGGTCCGCCTGCGGAGCGCCCAGTTGCCGGATGCGGACTACATAGGTACCAGGAGCCAGGCCCGCCAGCTGATACCGCCCGCCGGCGTCTGTCAGCGTTCCGCGGTGCAGAGCGGGTAACGATACGGATACAGACTCCAGCGGCTCGCCGCTTACCGAGGTGACCTGGCCGGCAATGATGCCGGTCGACTGGGAATACCCCGTCGTCAGTCCGATTACCCAACTCAAAATCAGGAAATAAATAGAAGTTCTCATGCTGGAAAAGACGGGACCAACGGAAGGAACGTCCTTCCGTTGGTCCGTTTCGGCATGAAATTTATTAAGACTGATTCAAAATAAGATTATTGTCACGGGAGATTTATAGAAGAGAAGGGATAAGTGCTGTTTAAGCGGGCGGGATACCCTTTGCTATTCCCGGACGGCGATTTCCAGCTCCTGCCAGTCAACGGTATCGTTGGTCGCCCAGGCAACAATTCCGTCGGGACGGAGCAGGAGAGCGCTGAGGTCGGAGGGGGCTGCTGGTCGAAGGCGGCGGTATAGGATATGGCTGTATCGTTCGCCGAAGAACGTTTCCAGAGATGTATTGGCTTCAAAATCAAGCAGTAAGCCCTGTCCCTGGCGCAGGTGTTCTGCCAGTGTCGTGCCGTCATCAAAGGTGAAATGCGGGGCGCTGCGACCGGTCAGCGAGTGGCTGCCCGGCAGGGGATAGTGGTTGAAAATACCCCATACCCGGCCTGCGACATACGTAGCGCCATCCCGGGTACCGATCATATCGCGGAAAACGTCGAGCAGGGCACGGCCGGTCGGATCGGGCTTCATGGCGGCTACCTGCGCGCGCGACCAGGCGAGTACCTGCTCGCCAACGGGGTGACGCTCAGCCTGGTAGCTATCCAGCAGTGTTTCCGGTGCTCCACGCCGGATCAGCGCCGCCAGCTTCCAGCCCAGGTTCAGGGCATCGCCCAGGCCGAGGTTCAGCCCCTGCCCGCCAAGCGGGGAATGGATATGTGCGGCGTCGCCGGCGAGGAGTACGCGGCCGTTTCGATAGGCGGTTGCCTGCCGTGCCCGGTCGGTCCAGGATGTAGCGACATGCACCGCCGTCAGGGTTACATCGGTACCCGAAATGCGCCTGAGTACCTTTTGGATGTGAGCGAGTGTAAGCGGCTCGCCGGAGTGGTGAAAAGCACCTCCGTCGAAGTCCTGAATGGCGAAATACCCCGGACGCGATTGCAGGTACAGGCCCGTCGCCGTATGGTTCCGGCCGGGGCGGAGTTTTTGAGGATCAGCGACATCCACCTGTACCGAGTACCCCGTAAACTCCGGATCGGTACCGGCAAAGTCAAAGCCGCCGAGCTTGCGGACGGCGCTCCGGGCGCCGTCGCAACCGATAAGCCACTGCCCCTGAACCGATTCGGGACCGGCTTGAACGATGACACCCGATTCGGTTTGCCGGAGGCCGGTTAAGGCGAGGCCGCGCCGGATGGTAACGCCCAGCGCTTCCGCGCGGCGGGTCAGTACGGTTTCGAGTTCTTCCATTTCCGCCAGAAGATGGGTAGGGGCAGAGCCGGGGAGGCGGTAGGGCCACTGGGTGGTATCGAGCTGGTCGTCGTAAAACGGAATGCCGGCAAAATGGCCGGTCTGTCGCCGGGAGCTATTGCCGGAGGGCATATGCGGGTCGGTAAGACGTTTCGGAATTTCCAGTTCTTCGAGAAGGCCGCGCCGGTCCAGCGCTTCGACAGACGGCGCCGACAGCCCGCGGAGACCAAAGGGAAGCCGTTTGATCGGGGAAGCCGGATTTTCAGTCTTTTCCAGGATAAGGACAGAACAATGGGCCAGTGCCAGTTCGCAGGCCAGAAAGAGGCCGACGGGTCCGCCGCCGGCGATGATGATTTCGTAAGAAGAATGTGGTGTGTTCATCGCGTTGGATTGAAGCACAAAATTCTCCCGTACGAGCTCGTCAGGCTTGTACAAACGCGACAAAATCACCTGCCAGCGCCTCTTTTCTCTTCTTCGCTTTTCGGGCGAAAGCGGCGGGAGTAGTTCCGGAGTAGCGCTTGAATTCCCGGCTGAGGTGAGACTGGTCGGTATACCCGATCTCAGCCGCCAGGCCGGCGATGCTGGCCTCCGGATGAAGCCACAGGTGATTCCTGACCTGTTCAAAGCGCATGACCGCCGAGACATCCTTGACCGTGTGGCCGGACGATTGCTTGAAATTTCGCTCGAGGGTGCGGACTGTCGCATGAGCCGCGGCTGCCACCTGTCCGACGGGAAGGGTGCCATTGGCTTTCCGCATGGCTTCTCCGGCCTTGAACAACATGCTGTCTACGCCGATTTGAGACCGGGTAATCAGGAAATATTGTTGTACAAGGGTGATGGCCTCGTCGATCTGCCCGGCGCGGACGAGTCTTTCCAGCGCGGGATGAAGCCGGGCTACCGGGTGTTCGAATACCCGGATCCCTTTTCCGGAGGGAAGTTCCAGCAGGTCAAAGACCGTCCACGGGAAACACCGGATGCCGATGATTTCCTGACAGCCTTTGGCATAGAAGACGGCCGGCTGGTTGAGCAGTCCCATCAGAAAGGGAGAGGGCAGGGGCCGCAATGTACCGTCTTCCATCCGGCTGCAATCCCCGCCGAAATGGAAGATGATTTCGGCATATCCATCCGGCAATACCTCAAAAGCCGCAGGCTGTTCTCCATACTCCTGCCGGTCATACCAAAAGCAGCGAATGGTATCGCGCAGGGCTTCGGGAGGTTGGAATTCGAGGTGCATGGGGAGTTTGGTTCGGTTTTCAGTTTACGGTTTTCAGTTTTCGGTTTTCAGTTTAGGGTTTAGAGTTTGAAGTTTAGAGTTTGGGGTTGGATGGGGTAGTTGCAGGGGCAGGTAACCCCGCCCCTGCAACTACCCCATCCAACCCCAAACTGAAAACAGTAAACTGAAAACAGTAAACCGAACTCTCTCCGCCGCCTCAAAACCTCATCTCATTCACCTTCTTTTTATTCACAAAGTCATACTGATAGGTATAGGCGTCGGTATCGTATTCGACGACGCGGAAGCCGCGGTAGGGGGTTCCCCAGCTGCTGCCGAAATGGGCGTCGAAGAGCAGGGCCGTTTTACCGGACAGAACGCCGAGGTCCAGCGTATGATCGTGGCCGTGAAAAACAGCGCGTATCGTCGGAAAATCGGCAATGACCTGCTGAATATCCTGGCACGGTGTCGTTCCGGTCAGGTCCCGCAGGTAGGGAATATGCATGAAAAGGAACAGCGGTACGCCGGGCCGGGCAGCCAATACCTGCTGTTTCAGCCAGGCGGTATCGCCGCAAAGGTAGTTTCCCCACTGATCGGAGGTATCGAGCAGAATCAGCGTCGCCTCGTCCCGCGCAACTACATGGTTGGTATCGTATCCCCAGAGTTTTTTCCAGACATCGTTCGTGACCCGGTCGTGGTTGCCGCGTGTAACGTAGTAAGGAACCGGAAGGGTATCGAGGTAGGCTTTCGCTTTGGGTAGCTGATCGGTATTGTCGCCGTGTACCAGGTCGCCGTTGACGACCACAAACCGCAGCGGCGACTCGGCGTGCTTTTCCTTGACGGCCGAAATGAGATCCGTAAAGTACTGATCAGAAGGCGTATTGACTTCGCCAAGGTGGCCGTCAGACGCCACCAGAAAACGGAAAGACGTGTCGGGTTTCGGGGTGGGGTCGCCACCACCGGAGGGCTTGCAGGCCGAGGCGATGGCCAGGCCGCCCAGGATGTTCAGCGCCTCGCGGCGTGACAGAACCTTCATTACAATCGGGGTGAAAAATGGAATAATGGCCTGAAAGTAGCGGGTATCCTGCACGAAACCAGCAACCGGCCGGAATTCTAATCGGGGTTTAATACGCCCGAGAATCGCCGGGAGCCCTTTTCGCGAACTTCACAATTTGATAACAGACGAAAAGAGGTACGCCGGCCTGCTCCGGTTATACCTTTGTGCTGTGATTCGTCGCGGCTACGACGTGATCCCTTCCCGACTGCACTACTACTCTCCGCGAAAGCGACCCTGAAACACGACTGCCGACGAGCGACCTCGTTGCCCGATGGTCTGTTTCTCCCCTTGACGCTATGCTGTTTCCGTTACCTGCCACCGGCTGTTTCCAGCGCGGACAGGGAGGTATTTGTCTCACATTTCCCCCAAAAAAATGAAATTTCGGTTACTCCTTCTTTTCTTTTTCGCCTTTCAATGGGCGCAGGCGCAGGTCACGACGTCCAGCCTCAGCGGTACCGTTCAGGATGTAAAAGGCGAAGTCATTCCGGGCGCGACGGTGCTTGCCGTCCACCAGCCTACCGGTACGCGTTACGGCGTGTTGACCGCTACCAACGGCCGCTTTCTGATCGCCAATGCCCTTCCCGGTGGTCCTTACGTACTGACGACGAGCTTTGTCGGCATGAAAACCGATACCCGCTCTGATCTGCAACTGACGCTGGGCGAGGATCTTACGTTGAAAATCGTCTTGAGTGAACAGGCAGTTTTGCTTGAAAACGTCGTCGTCCGCGGAAACAGGGATACCAAACCTGCCGCCGGTGTCAACGTCAGCGAAGCGACCATCCGGACAATGCCAACCCTCTCGCGGAGCATCACGGATATGACGCGTCTGACGCCTCAGAGCAGCAATAACTCCTTTGCCGGGACAAATTTCCGGTACAACAACGTTACGATCGACGGGACGATCAACAACGATGCGATCGGATTCAGTCCGTCGCTCGGCGGCCAGACCGGCTCCTCCGGCATGCCCGGCAGCAGTACCCGGAACAACCCCATCAGCCTTGACGCCATTCAGGATATTCAGGTGTATATCGCGCCGTTTGACGTGAAAATCGGCAACTTTCTCGGCGGATCTGTCAACGCCGTGACCCGCAGCGGTACCAACGACGTCGCCGGTTCGGTCTATGCGTTCGGGCGGAATGCCACGTTCGTGGGCAGCTACAACCCCGTTTCCGACTCCAAAGCGAAGCTGCAGAATACCTTTCACGATTACCAGACGGGCTTCCGCCTCGGGCTTCCGCTCGTGAAAAACAAGCTGTTCTGGTTTACAAACGAAGAAATCACCAACCGGCAGGAACCGGTTCAGTTTCAGGCCGGTACGAAAGGTTCGCTGATCGGGGATGCTGCTGTAGCTCAGCAGATTTCGGATTTTCTGAAGACGAACTACAACTTCGACGCCGGCTCGTTCGGTGACTATAAGATCTACTCGAAAAGCACGAAGTTCTTCAACCGCATCGACTGGAATATCAACGACAAACACCAGTTTACCCTCCGGAACAACACCGTTCTCTCAGAGGCGACGAACCTGGAGCGCGACGCCGCCAATTTCCGTTTCGGGAGCATCGATTTCAAGCAAACCAACGTCCAGAGCAGTACCGTCGCCGAGCTGAAAAGCCGGTTTTCGAACCGCGTGTCTAATAGCCTGATCCTCGGCTACACCGCGATTCATGACTACCGCGACCCGCTTTCGAATAATTCCGCGTTCCCGCAGACCGAAATTGCCTACAACGGCGGGACGATTCTCCTCGGCAACGACCGGGAAGCTACGGTCTTCAACCTGCGTCAGAAAACCTTCGAAATCACCGATAACCTGACCTGGTTCAAAGGCCGCCATACCTTCACCGCCGGAACGCACAACGAGTTGTACAGCATTCAGTACGGATTTGTCAATTCCTGGAACGGGCGGGTGTCGTATAACAGCCTCGACGATTTCTACAACAAGCTCCCGAACCGGGTACGGGGATCCTATGCATTCAACGATAGTCAGAACAACAGGGATTACCTCTTCAACAACCCCTATGCGCATTTCAATGCGAACCTGCTGAGCCTGTACTTCCAGGACGAAATCCGGGTGACGGACCGGTTGAAGGTAACCCCCGGCCTCCGCTTCGACTATACCGGCTTACCGACAAAACCGCTACTGAATCCGCAGGTAAATGCCACGCCGACGAACGCCAATTACGGCACGACATTCACCTTTACCCCGTTCAACCAGTTGTCCAATCAGTTTTTCGGGAAGGTACAGACCTCGCCGCGGCTTGGGTTTGTATACGACGTTAACGGAGACAAAAGTCTGACAATCAGAGGCGGAAGCGGCGTATTTACCGGTCGCATACCCTTTGCCTGGCTGGGCTATGCCTTTTACAACGACGGCGTGGGATTCGGCGCATACGATTACAACAATATCGCCACTACGGCGCCTGCCCAGCGGCCCGTCGGCGACCCGCTCACCGGCGCCCCCGCCTACAACGCCCAGAACCTGAAGACGAAATCTACCCAGGTGGACCTCGTCGACAACAACTTCAAAATGCCGCAGATGTGGCGTTCGAACCTGGCTGTCGACTACATCGTGAACGGCTATAAGTTTACGGTAGAAGGACTGTATACCAAGGTCATCCACGACCTGAAATTCCAGCAGGTCAACATGAAAGATACCGTCCGGTACTACTCGTATGACGCCGGCCACCAGCAGCCGATTTACGTAGGCGGCAGCGGCGCGTCGGGTGCGCAGAAGGTAAACGGCTCGTTTTCCAACGCCTACCTGCTGTCGAATACTTCGAAAGGCTACCGATACAGCCTGACGTTCCAGGTACAGAAAACCTATGAAACCGGCTTCGGTTTCTCCGCGGCGTATACCTACGGCAAGTCCTACGATATCTCAAACGGTATCCGGAACTCGATGGAATCGAACTGGCAGCTCAACCAGTCGCTGACGCCCAACGACCCCAAACTGGCCTATTCCAACTTCGATATCCGTCACCGCATCGTCGGAACGCTCAACTACCGCCTGGGATGGAGCAAAACCAACGCGACGACGTTCACGCTCTTCTATTCCCTGCAATCAGGCGCGCCGTTCAGCTGGGGATACATCAATTCGAACATCGCCGGAACGCCCCAGGCAGCCGGTCTGGCCTATATACCGAAAGACCTGACCGAGGCCAAAGCCCTGTTGCCGACAGGTTCACAGGCCGAAGATTTCATGGCTTTCGTCGGACGTACCCCGTATCTCAACGGCCGCAAAGGCACTTTCACGGAGCGGAACGGCGACCGGACGCCCTGGAATAACACCGCCGATCTCCGTATTCTCCACGAAATCAGACTCGGTGGCCGCCGCAGCCTGCAACTGAGCTGGGATATTGTGAACGTCCTCAACCTGGTCGACAAGAAGCTGGGATGGGTATACTTCTCTCCCAATACGTTTAATTCTACCGCATCCGTCGGGCTGAAACGCACCAACAACCCGGGTACCGGCGATCCGGTATTTACCTGGGCACAGCCGACGACACCTTACTCGATCGATCCGCTGGCGTCCCGCTGGCAGATGCAGTTCGGGGCGCGCTTCTCCTTTTAATGTTCTATTGGTGTTGCAGAAAAGCCGGAGACGTTGTTTCCGGCTTTTCTTTTTGGGGGAAAGAGACCGTTCCGAAGAATTTCAGAATTTACTCCGTTCTTTCCGGCGTGAAAATCCTGATCATCGAAGACGAACCGACGCTCGCCGCCAGCATGACCGAATACCTCTCCGGCGAGCAATACCTCTGCGAAACCGCCGCCACCTACCGGGAAGCGATGGACAAGATCAGCCTGTTTGATTACGACTGCATTGTTCTGGACCTGATGCTGCCCGGAGGCGACGGCATGCATATCCTCCAGGAAATCAAAAGCCAGCAGAAGCGTGACGGCGTCATCATTGTGTCGGCGAAAGACGGTCTTGACGACAAAATCAAGGGATTGCAAATCGGCGCGGATGATTACCTGGCGAAGCCCTTTCACCTGCCGGAACTGGCCGCGCGGATCTATTCTGTGATCCGCCGCCGTTCGTTTGATAGTGTCAACAGGCTGGTGCAGAATGAATTGGCGATAGACCTGCCCTCTAAGACGGTTTCCGTTCACGGGCAGGAGGTGTCCCTTACCCGGAAAGAATACGACCTGCTTCTGTACTTTCTCAGTAACCGCAACCGGGTGATTTCCAAGGCGGCGCTGGCCGAGCACCTCTCCGGAGAACTTGCCGAAATCTTCGACAGCTATGACGTAATCTACGCCCACGTCAAAAACCTCAAACGCAAACTGACCGACGCCGGCTGCCGGAACTACCTCCGTACCGTCTACGGCTCCGGTTACAAATGGGAAGCATGAGCAAGCTACTCTCCCGGACATTCCGGTTCATCATCGGGTATGCTGTCGCCGTGCTGGTGGCCAGCGTTCCGGCCTACTACTACCTCGTCGATGCGATCTGGCAGCGGGAACTGACCGAGCACAACCGCATCGTCGCGGAGGGCATCGAGCACCACCTGTCCGGTCTCCGGCTGAGCCGGGCCGAACTGGAAGCGCACCTGAAGGCCTGGAATACCATCCGCCCGGAAATGACAATGACTGTTGCCGACCGCATCCGCCCCGACAGCCTTTACAATGTCTACCGGTACAATACCTATTCAAAACACGACCGCGAAGATCGTTTTCAGGGATTGGTGACGTATTTCGAGCGGGAGGGGCAGGTGTACCGACTGACCGTCGAAACCAACATGGAGGAATCGCGGGAGACGGTCATGGCGCTCACCGCAGTGACGGTACTTTTTCTGGCCATCCTGCTGGTGGGTTTTGTGTTTCTGAACCGGCGGCTTTCCGTTCGTCTCTGGCGACCGTTCTACAATACCCTCCGGCAGATCAGGGGGTTTGACCTGAGCCGTCCGGAGCCTCCTTCTTTTCAGGATACCAGCATCACGGAATTTCGTGAACTCAACGACGGGTTGTCGAAGCTCATTGAGGGCAATATGGCGGCATATACCCAGCAAAAGCACTTCATCGAAAACGCCGCGCATGAGCTTCAGACGCCGCTGGCTGTCGTTCAGTCCAAACTCGACCTGCTGCTGCAGGACCCGGAACTGACCGGCGGCCAATCCGGCGCGATCGAGGAAGCATACCGGGCGCTGCTGCGGGTCAATCGCATCAATCGAAACCTGCTGATGCTGGCGCGGATTGAAAACAGCCAGTTTCCGGATACCGAGTCGGTGGAGATAGGAGAAGTAGCGGCTGAAAACCTGGACTTTTCAGCTGAATTCATGGAAAACAAGCGGCTGACGGTCCGTTTTGACCCGAAGGAGCAGCTTTCCATTCCTGCTAACCGGACCCTGGTCGAAATCCTCGTTTCCAATCTGCTCCGCAATGCCATCCGATATAGTCCGGCGGATAGTCTGCTTGGATTGTCGGTAGAAGGCCGTTGCTTCACGGTGACGAATCCCGGAACGCAGCCGTTGCGCAGCGATGTGGTTTTTCAGCGCTTCGGCCGGGCCAACCGTGACGAACCCGGCACCGGCCTCGGCCTGGCTATTGCCGCACAAATTTGTGCAAGGTATGGATGGACGATCGCGTATCGGTTTGAAGAAAAAAGCCACATTTTCTCCGTGACGTTCTGATCCTTCAGATTTTCTTCTGATTCCTGTCTGAAAATTGAGGCATGAAAGCCATCTATCTTCTTCCCGCCATTGTATTGTGTTCGGTAAATGTGTCGTGGGGCCAGTCGGCCCGTGTCGAACTTTCCGGACAGATCAAAGATGCCGCCGACCAGGCAGATCTTCCCTTCGCCAACGTCGTACTCCTGAAAGACAAGGATTCGACTTTCGTAGCCGGTACCGTCACCAACGAAAAAGGCCGGTATTCCCTTCCGGCCGTGCCCAGTGGCAAGTACCTGCTACGGGTGACGTATTCCGGGTATGAGACGGTGACAAAACCGGCGACCGTAGGCCACCTCAGTCCGAACCTCGACCTGGGTACCATCGAACTGCGCGCCGGACGCCAGCTTGCGGAGGTAACTGTCACCGGAAACCAGACGGGCATCAGCGAAAAAATGGACCGGAAGAGCTTCAACCTCGCCGACAACCTCACGCAGACGGGCGCTTCGGTACTCGACGCGCTGCGCAACCTGCCCGGCGTAACCCTTTCCGAGGGCAAGGTACTGCTGCGCGGCAGCGATAAAGTAGCCGTGCTGGTCGACGGGAAGCAAACCGCCCTGACGGGTTTCGGCGGGCAGGAGTCCCTCGGAAACATACCCGCATCGGCCATTGAAAAAGTCGAGATCATCAACAACCCTTCCGCCCGGTACGACGCCAACGGCAACGCCGGGATCATCAACCTCGTCTTCAAAAAGGAAAAAAAGGAAGGATTGAATGGCAAAATCGGGTTGTCCGTCGGCGCCGGAGCGCTCTGGGTGCGGAAACAAAACCTGCCCGATATCCGGCCACAGTATACTGCTACGCCGAAACTGAATCCATCGGTTTCTCTCAACTACCGGAAGAAAAAGATGAACGTGTTTCTGCAAGCCGACAACCTTTTCACGCGGACGCTGAACAAAAACGAGTTTGTCGACCGGTACTACGACGACGGGCAGATCATCCGCCAGCAAACCAAACGGAACCGGACGACCAATATCGTGACAGTACGAACCGGAATGGACTGGTCCATCGACCCGAAGAATACCCTGTCCGTATCCGGCCTTTTCAGCAGTGAGAAGATTCTTGACCGCGGAGACGAGCCATTTTTTAACGGAGACCTGTCTCAGCGGCAGCGGCTCTGGCAGTTTCTGGAAGACGAGCTGAAGACCACTGCGACCGGTACTGCTACCTGGCAGCGGCGGTTTGATCAGCCGGGACGTCAGCTCAACGCCGGCCTCAACTACACCTATCACCGGGAAAACGAGAAGTACTTTTTTGATAACATCATGCCGTCGTTTACCGGTAAGGATGCGTTCAAACTACTGTCAGACGAGCAGGTATTGGATGCGACGGTCGACTACGTCCAGCCGTTGCGGCGCGGACGTATCGAAGGGGGCGTAAAGCTGCGCCGCCGTACCATTCCGACGGATATGCACTTTATTCCCGGCCTCAATTCCCCGCTCGATACCACGGCAGGCGGCTGGGCCAACTACCGCGAGACCATTCCGGCCGTGTATGGAAACTATGTCTTTGAAAGTGATCGTGTAGAACTGGAAGCAGGCGTACGGGTGGAATACGTCCGGGTAGATTACGACGTGAATCCCAACCACCCGACCTACAAAAGTGCGAGCTATTCGTATACCCAACCTTTCCCGAACTTACGCCTGGCGTACAAATTCAATGAAACAGACCGCCTTTCATTTTTCTACAACCGTCGGGTAGACCGACCGAATGAAGTAGACATCCGGATTTTTCCGAAGTACGACGATGCGGAAATCATCAAAGTCGGGAATCCTGCCCTGCGTCCGCAGTTTACCAATACCTATGAGCTGGGGTACAAAACCGGCTGGAACAAATCGACGCTCTACCTCGCTGCCTACCACAAGCAGATGGATGCGACGATTACCCGTATTTCCAGTACCGTCAACGGCAGTACGCTCATCTACGCGATTTTTCAGAATGCAGGAAAGAGCTATAACACGGGTGCGGAGCTGCTTTTCACCCGCTCGCTGGGCCGGAAGGGCGCCATCAGCCTGAACCTGAACGGGTACCGCAATGTCATCGACGCCTTTACAGTCGTCAACAAATACCCCGTTGAAAACACCTTTACGTCGGAAAAACAAGAGTTGTTTTCCGGAAACGTGAAACTGAACGGGCAGGTATCGGTTGGCAAAGGGACCGACCTTCAGGTAACAGCCATCTATCTTGCTCCGGACCTGATACCGCAGGGGCGTATCGGCAGCCGTTTTTCAGTCGACGCCGGTCTGAAAAAGACCGTCGGCCAGAACGAATGGTTTCTCAATGCCACCGACCTCTTCAATACCCTCCGGATACAAAAAACCATCAACGGCGCCGGTTTTCATTACACCAGCACCGACTACTACGAAACTCAGGTAATCCGGGCGGGGTACAACTACAAATTTTGATCGAGCAGCCGGAACACATCTTCCCGGTTAAACAGATGGGTTCCGGCGTTCATCGTCGCGGCTGACCCGCAGGCGACGCCAAACCGGGCCATTTCATGGGGCGTTTTGCCGAGGGCGAGCTGATGTACCATCCCGGCCACCATGCTGTCGCCGGCGCCGACCGTACTCCGGACTTGCACATCCGGAGCAGGTAAAAAGCGATCTTCTTCCGCGGTTACCAGCCAGGCGCCCTTACTGCCCATGGATACGACCATTGTTTCGCAGCCGCCCCGGCTGATGACTTCGCGGGCGGCAGGGACGATCGCCTCGTCTGAAATGTTTTCCCGGCCGGTCAATGCCGCCAGTTCGGAGAGGTTGGGTTTGAGAAGAAAGACGCCTTCCCGGACAGCGCGTTGCAGGGGTTCGCCGGAGGTATCGAGTACCAGCCGGACGCCCCGGATCTTCGCTTCGCGGGCGAGCCGGGCGTAAAACCCGGGATCTGCCGACGGCGGGAGGCTGCCGCTGGCGACGAGCAGGGCAGGACGATGACTCCATACCGCTTCGAGCAGGTGCCCCTCTTCCTGGCCGGTCAGCGGTGCGCCGGGCATCACAAACCGGTATTGCGCGCCGCTCTGGGCATCGGTGACGCTGAGGTCTTCCCGTGATTCGGCGGCGATCGGGACTGCGGTAAACGCCAGCCCGGCCTCCGTCAGCATCTGTGCCAGGGCCGTTCCGTTCGGACCGCCCGCCGCGAATACGGCATGGCTCGCTTCCCCGAGTTCTTTCAGCGCCTTGCTGACGTTGATACCGCCGCCGCCGGGTTCCCGGCGGACATCGCGGCAACGGAGTTTTTTCTCGGGAATAAGTCCGTCGATGACGGCACTTTTATCGACGGCAGGACTGATCGTCAGGGTAACAATCATGGTTTTCAGCGATTGAACAGTTCCCAAGGTACGCAATCGCCTGCAAAGCGTCAGGAAATAACGGCGAGGCGCGCGGCGCGGAGGCGGTCCCGGAAGGTTTTGGGCGTAACGCCCGTCAGTCGCTTGAAATGCCGGTTGAAGTGGGACAGGTTATTGAATCCGCAGTCAAAAGCGACTACTTCGATGTTCCAGTCGTTTTCCCGAAGCAGGCGGCAGGCATGTGAAATGCGGATTTCGTTGACATACTGGGTGAAGGTCTTTCCCATCCGGGCCTTGAAAAACCGGCAGAATGCGTGCTTGTTGAGGCTTACGGTCGACGCCGCCTCTTCCACCGAGAGGGGTTCCCGGAAGTGCTCGCCGACAAACCGCGTCAGCGTCCGGATACGCTGGTTGTCATAGCTATCGGGTCGGACGGCAACAGGCTGGGAGTTCAACAGCGTATATTCGTCAGAGCCGATCATCGTACGCATGATCTCCAGAAAAACAAAGGCCTGCGCCAGACTCTGCTCTTCGTGGAGTTTCCGGAGCAGGAACGCGAGGCGGTCGCGCGTTTGGCCGTGAAAAACAGCCGCCTGCCGCATTTTCATCAGCCAGTTTTCTACTTCTTTCCCGGCAGAAAAGGGCGCGAAGTACTCGATCAGCCGCGTCGGTGAAAAATACACCGCACGGGAATGCGCCGCCGGAAGAGGAGCTGCCGCCGCCGCCTGACTTTGCCATACATGCGGCATATCGGAGCCAACGAGGGTTATATCGCCGCACGCGAAGTTTTCGATGCTGTCGCCGATAATCCGCCGGCCGCTGCCCTGCACGATGTGATTGAGCTGAAACTCACTGTGGTAGTGATAATCGGTTGAGAAACACGTTCCGCGGTATTCCTTGATCCGGAACAGGGTCTGGGAATCTATGCCAAGATGAACAGCAATTGCTTTCATAGCTTTTGAAAAAGGCGAACCGGGGCAGGCGGTTGTTGACTGGGATTTTCCGCCGTTTTTTGCTCGCTTTTTCAGAAAGAGGAAAAGAAAGGCGGGATACTTCCCTGCGTTCGTTCGCGCTCTGAATTAGCGAAAATGCGCATAGCTGTTTTTGTCGCATTTATACGATCAATTCGGCACGAATATGAAAAAACCCGCCGGGATGTCCGGACGGGCTTTTCGCTTTCAAACGGGAAGAAAAAGACTTACAAACGGCTGATAACCGTCACGACGCTCCGGGGAGCCAGCGTAAGTGTACCGCCTGCGGAAACGGTTACCGGAGCCAGGTCGCGGGTTTCTGAAGTTTCGTAAACCCGTACCGGCGCCAGTGCGCGGTCGGCCTGGTCGAGCTGTACTTCCCGCGCTTCCGGCCGGGAGTTGATGAGTACCGTAACGAGCTGATTATCTGTATTCCGGTAGGAAGAAACCAGTAATCCGTCGGCCGGATCGGTATCGGTCACCGATACCCGCACAGCGCCGGGACGTACAAACCGGCTGAAATTCCCCATCGCCCATAACAGTTTGGAGGAATAGTACTGACCATCCGTTTTGTTTTTATCGACATATACGAGGCCGTCCTTGTAGTCGTACGGAGAAACGGCCAGCCACCAGTGCCATGCCGAAGCATTCGCGTTGACGAGGTCGTTGTGTATCACCCGGGCGACGTACAGGGCGGAAGTCATACTGAGGTCGCGGCCGTTTCCGTTGATCTCGCCTTCGTTATCACCCAAAACACAATACTCTGACTGCCAGTACCGTACCCCCGCCGGAAACGCGCCGGCCAGCGTCTTACGCTGCTGCGCGGCGGCGGCATAGGGAGACGTCGTGAAATAGCTGTGTCCGGAAATCGCCTTGTCGACGTTTTTCAGATCGCCGAGGTAATTAGCCGAAGCAGCAGTAAAAAACGACTGTACCTGACTGCCACGCCCCGGCCGGTTAAAATCGCTGTAGATGTAATTGATCTGTGCGCTTTCCGGGAGGCTGATGAGGGTAGGAGAATTGCGTTTCAGAAGCGCGGCGCTGATCTTGCGGACGGCGGGAGCGAGCTGGTCGTTGAAAATGGGCGTACCTTCCTGACCGCCGTCGCTCCAGTCCCACTGCGGCTCGTTAAACGGGCTGAGGTACTGAATGGCGATGCCGGTTTTGGTCCGGATACCGTCGAGTACATCGGCGAGGTAGGTGGCAAAAGCATCAAAACGTTCTTCGCGGATGTTCGCCTGCCCGTTGGTGGCATAGCCCTTCCCGTTGACCGTGAGCGTTACCGGAGGCGTATTCGAAAAAGCCAGGAAAGACGGTACGCCGCGATCCCGGGCGGCTTCCAGAAACCATACCTGGCCCGCCTGCCGGTTCCAGTCGTAGCCTTTTCCGGGTACGGCGAAGCTTTCGGTACGCCGCCATTCGTCGCCGATACCGCTGCCGCTTCCCTGTTCGGCCGTGCCGGCGCCGATATTGAAGCGCCAGAGAGAGAGAGCGATGCCTTTCGGGCGACCGTCCGCCAGCGTATCACGGCTGAACAGCAGGTCGGCGATGGCGTTTTTTCGGGCGAGAGGCCAGGTACCGATAAACTGGCACGACCAGGCGTCGGATGCGCCGAAATGCTCGATGGTCTGGTAGGTTTTTGACGGATCGATGCGAAGGCGGAGCGGAGGCTGACGATCAGGCGTTTCCGAGCCGCCGGCCCGGCACGCCGAGGCGAGCAGGACGAGGGCGGCAAGCAGCCGCCGGGAATGCGGGAGAAGAGTCATCGGATGGGAGGAAGAAAATAACGCGGCGCGGGGAACCCGCGCCGCGTTCCGGTCAGTAACCGGGATTTTGTTCGAGTTGGTTGTTGGAGGCCTGGATCTCGGCTCTCGGAATCGGTAGCCAGTACTGCTTGTCGGCAAAGGTCCGGCCGGTCAGGGCTTCTTTCCGGGTATACGTATAGGTATTCCCGTTCTTTCCGACTTCAATGCCATAGGCGGGGACGCTTTCCGTTTGCGGAGCGATTTTCCAGCGACGGACGTCATAGAAACGATGCTCTTCAAACGCCAGCTCAATCCGCCGCTCGTGGCGGATACGGTCACGCATCTGCGTCTGGGTCAGGCCGGCCGGCAGGTCGGGCATGCCTGCACGTTTCCGGATGCTGTTCACCGCGGCGTATACCGTGGCATCGGGGCCGGACGCTTCGTTCTGCGCTTCGGCATAGTTGAGCAGGATTTCGGCATAGCGGAAGTAAATCCAGGTCTGCGTACCGGCTACGTCCCAGGGATTGTCGATCGGCAGGTTGTCGTTCATGAATTTCTTCAGGTAGTATCCGCTTTTCGAGGTATTCCAGTTCGACGGGCCGTCTTTGCTGTCTTTTCCGCCCGGGGTATAGGTCTGTACCGTGCTGTTGCGGTAGGCGGCTCCGTTGTAGAGGACGGTCGCGTAGAAACGCGGATCCCGGTTTTTGTACGGATCGTTCGGGTTAAAGCTGGTGCCGGTTTCGGTGATGGAGGTACCGTCGATCATTTCGTAGTCGTCCACCAGGTTTTGCAGCGGAACGTTTCCGCCCCAGGCATTGTATCCGTTCGGACCGTTGGCGATTTCAAGGCATACGTGCCGCGCGCCAATGGCATATATCCGGCTGAAGATTACCTCTTCGCTGTTCGTCACCGTAAACAGCGCGCCATACCCGCCTGAGTACAGCTTGTACTGGTTGAGGTCCATCACCGCTTTGGCGGCTGCTGCGGCTGCCTGCCAGGTAGATGCGTTGTACAGCGGACTCGCTCCGTACAGCAGCAGACGTGACTTCAGCGCCAGCGCCGCGCCGCGGGTAGCCCGGCCCAGTTTCCAGTTACCGTTGTCGGTCGTGGCGGGCAGGAGCGAGGCTGCTTCGTCGAGCTGGGCGACGGCATAGTCAATACCTGACTTAATATCCGACCGCTGAAACAGGGCGGGATCGGTCAGGTTGTCGCTCAGTTCATACACTTTGTCGCCCAAGAGAACCACCTTTCCGTAGTTCCGGATGAGGTCATGGTAGCGGAAAGCGCGAAGGAACTTGAGCTCGCCTTTCAGCCGGCTGCGGTGCCCCGCGCTCATGGGTACCTTGTCGAGGTTGGCCAGCGCGTAGTTGATTTCGCGGATGCTGCGGTAGCTGCGGCCCCAGAATGTTCCGGCGATACCGGTATTTTCCGGCGCAATCTGCCCGCGCTGAATCAGCCAGGTATTGTCGTCGTTGTTGTAGATCGACTCATCGGTGACGGACGACCACATCGCATATTCAAAACCGCGCCCGAATCCGGGCAGGGTACCTTCGGCTTCCTTGTCGGTGAGCCGGGTGCCCATGTAACGGTTGATGACGTAAGATTCAAAGAGAACGGAGTCCGAGAGAATAGAGGGGTCGGAGACCCGGTCGGTCGGTACAACGTCCAGGAAATTCTGGCTACAACCCAGCATTCCAGCCAGCATAGCCGCGATAGAAAGGGAAACGGATAGTTTCTTGATCATCTCAACTTCAGATTAAAACTTGACATTCAGGCCCAGGTTCAGGATACGCTGTTGCGGGTAGAACTGCCCGCTGCTGCTGTTTCCTTCGGGGTCATAGTCCTTCACTTTCGTGATCGTGAACAGGTTGAAACCGCTCGCATACACGCGGACCGACTGGAGCTTCAGGCGGCTGAGGGTACTCTTCGGCAGGGTATAGCCGATTTCGACGTTCTTCAGACGCAGGAAAGAAGCGTTGTTGAGCCAGAAATTATTCGCATACAGGCCGCCGTTGATGGACGACGACGCCCGGGTATCTACCCGCGGATAGCTTCCGTTCGGGTTGGTCGGGCTCCAGCGGTTATCCGCCCAGCTGCTGTAGAAGTTTCCTACCTGGCCCGATTCCGGGAGTACATACTGGCTGACCATGCCCTGTCCCGCAAAAACAGCCGAAGCATCGAAGGCGCCGTAGCCGGCGTTCAGTACCAGGCCGTAGCTCAGGAGCGGTACGTTGCCATAGGAGGTACGAACCTGGTCGTCAGCGGTGATTTTGCCGTCCTTGTTGTAGTCTTCCAGGATCAGGTCACCCAGGCGGGCGCCTGACAGGTGCGGGTACTTGTCCAGGTCCGCCTGGCTGCGGAAGATACCCAGCGAGCGGTACAGCAGGTAGGTGTAGAGCGGTCCGCCCGTCTGACGCTGGTGGGGCAACAGTCCCGGCGCTTCGTCGATGAAAATGATCTTGCTTTTCGCATAGGTCAGGTTGCCGGAGATACTATACCGGAACCGGCCGGAATGGTTGTAGCTGAGCGACGTCTCAAAGCCGGAGTTATTGACCTTTCCGAGGTTCTGATCAGGTACCAGCGTGCCGGAGCCATAGGGATTGACGATACCGGAGGTATTGGGGATGGAGGCGTTACGCGACGCAAGAATGTCCGAGCGTTTCTGCTGGAAGTAGATCACTTCCAGTGTGAAGTGCTTCAGGAACGATGCGTTCAACCCGATGTCAAGCTTCCGGGACGTTTCCCAGGTGATGTTCGGGTTGGCCAGTTTCGTCAGGTCGATACCCGGCGTGATCACGTTCGAGCCCAGCACATACTGGTTGTTGAACGAGTAGTTGTTGTAAAACTGAAACTGCCCGACGTTGTCGTTCCCCAGCATACCATAGGAAGCCCGGAACTTCAGGTCGTCGATAAAGCGGACGCTTTCCTTGAACCAGTTTTCTTCCGAAATACGGTAACCGGCTGAAACAGAGGGGAAAAATCCATATTGCTTGCCTTTCGGGAAGATCGACGATCCATCCAGACGGGCTTGTACTTCCGCCAGGTACTTGTCTTCGTACGAATATGCCAGCCGGCCGATGACGCTTCGGCGGGTGAAGTTGTAGCTGCTGCCGGAGTTGTTCTTGTCGGTAGCAGCGGCGCCGCCCTGCGAAAGTTCCGGGGTAGAGGGCGTCGGGAAGTTGATCCGGGACGCACCAAAGGAGATTTCGTTGCGGCGGTTCTGTTCGTACGACACAAACGTGTTGACGTTGTGCTTGCCGATCTGGCGGAGGAAACTCACCCGGAAGTTCTGGGTGATGTTTGTCACGTTGGTCTGGGATTGTGACAGGGAAGCCGCGCCCGCTGATCCACCGGTTACGACGGCGTTGTAGGTACCTGTTGCCGAATCGTAGTTGTACAGGCGGTAGGGAATTGCGAAGCTTTTGGAAAAGTTGAACGACTTGTCGACCGAATAGAAACCATCTACCGAAAGCCCTTCCACAAACGGCAGCGCATAGTTGGCACGGAGAATGCCGTTAAAGATCGAGGTCGGGTTGGACGTCGTTCCGCCCATGTCCGTGCCGAGTACGGCCGGGTTGTTGTTTTCTACACCTGTCGAATAGTAGCCATTCGGATACCGGGCGATGACTGTCGGATAGGCACGGTAAATCGAGCGGAAGTTGTTACCGGCCGAGGATACCGGAAAATTCCGGTTTTCCTGCCGTCCTGACAGCCCGAGGCTTACCTTGAAATCCTTCGTGATGTTTGCGTCGATGTTGGACCGGAAGTTATACTGCCGGTAGGTCGTCGCGCTGTTGCGGTACAGACCGTCCTGATAGAGCGTACCGAGGGAGGCATAGTACTTGACATTTTCCGTGCCGCCGTTAATCGCCAGGTTTTGCTGGTTCTGAAGGGCAACGGGCTTCAGGGACTCCTTCTGCCAGTTGGTATTGGGGTAGTTGATGGGGTCTGATCCGTTCCGGAACTTCTCGATCTGCTCGGCGGAGTAATGCTGGTTCATGCCTCCGTTCGGGTTGTTGTAATAGTCGATTTCGTTCAGGATGGTCGCATAGGTAGGTGCATCGGCCATTTTCGGCAGGCGTGTCGGCGACGAGAAACCCTGGTTGAAGCTGTAGGAAATCACAGGCTTGCCGGTGGTACCGCGGCGGGTCGTGACGAGGATGACGCCGTTAGCCGCACGGCTTCCGTATACGGCAGCGGAGGCATCTTTCAGGACCGAAATACTCTCAATGTCGTTCGGATCGAGGCGTTCAAGACCGCCTACCTGACCGGGAATGCCGTCGACGACAACCAGTACGTCGTTGTTCCCCGTCGTCGCAAAACCGCGAATGGTGTAGCTGGAGCCGTCATAGCCCGGCTCACCTGCACGGTTGTTCGCTACGAAGCCGGAAAAGCGACCAGCGAGGGAGTTTGAAACGTTCGGCTGCGGGCTTTTTACGATATCCGCACCTTTTACTTCGGAGACCGAGCCCGTAAGCGTGGCTTTTTTCTGAACACCGTAACCTACCACGACTACTTCTTCCAGGTGGGTATCGCTCGGGTCGAGGCGAATGTCGATCTGCGTCTGGTTGCCAACGGCTACTTCCTTACTCACATAGCCGATGTACGAGATCTGAAGCGTGCCCTGCCCGTTGGGAAGCGCGAGAGTATACTTGCCGTCGGCGTCGGTCGTGGCGCCGGTGGTAGTTCCTTTCAGCACGACGCTGGCGCCGGGAAGGCCCTTGCCGTTTTCGGCAGTGACGGTCCCCTTCACCCGAAAGGGGTTCTGGGCAATCGAGGAGAAAGACAGACAGAGCAGCATTAGCCAGGCGGTCAGCTTTCCGAAAATCTGTCCGCGTCCGGGAGGCAGCGAACAGACAGGACCTGGGTAGATCGTTTTTTTCATAGAACAGGGAAATAGTGAAAGATGGTGCGCCGGGTTCCCTCCCGACGCGGTGAGTAGAAGAAAAACGGGCTGATTTTTTAGGAATCAGCCAAGCAAAAGTAGGATTATTTTAATGGCAGAAGAGAGGGGTATTTTCGCAATAGATAGGGGGCATTTCTGCAAAAAATGCGACTTGAAGACCAGAAGAGAGGAGAAGACAGGGGGTAAACCGGTTAATCACCCCTTCAAACCCGGAATTCACTCAAGAAGAAATAGGATAATTGGAGGATGTCGGCACCACCGACCCCGAAGGGGTCAAACCCCATTAACCCCGGGCGCAGCCCGGGGCTAATGGCAGAGAGGCCCGGACTAGCAGCAGAGAGATTCCGGGCTAGCAGCAGCGAGATCCCCGAGGTTAATAGCACAGAAATCCGCACCTACTTCCCCCTGAAAACCTCCCGATCAATCGTCAGGTTCTCATGAAAAGGCTTCCGGTACTGCCGGATATACTCCGAAGGTTTCTGCCCGAAAAGCTTGGAGAAATGCTCCCGGAAATGCTTGATGTCATTCATCCCGACCCGGTAAGCAGCTTCAGCAATAGTGAGGTCGGTTGTGATGAGCAGCTGCGCAGCTTTGCGCAGCCGGATGAATCGGATGAAGCGATTCGCGGATTGTCCGGATACCGATTTGATCCGGTTATGAAGGGTGGACTGGCTCATGCCGATTTCGGTGGCGAGTACTTTCACGCCGAACTCCGGATCGGTCAGGTGTGACTCGACAATCCGGATACATTGGTCCAGAAATTCCTTGTATTCCTGGGAAACCCGAAAGTCTCCGGCCTGTAGGGTAATCGCATGATAAAAATACCGCTGGAGGTCGTTTCGCTTGCGCAATACCGCCGCGACACGGGCTACGAGGATATCCCGGTCGAAAGGCTTCATGATAAAGTCGTCGGCGCCGCCTTCAATCCCTTCGAGGCGGGTATCGTGGGAGGTACTGGCCGTCAGCAGAATCACGGGAATATGACTCAGCGCCATGTCGAGCTTGATTGCCCGGCAAAGCTCGATACCCGACAGCCCGGACATCCGGACGTCACTGACAACGACGTCGGGTTGGTGCTGGCGGACAAGGTCCAGTCCGGTTTCTCCGCTGGCTGCTTCCAGCAGTTTATAGGTGCCGGTGAAGATTCCCCGGAGATATCCCCGGATTTCCTCGTCGTCATCGATGATGAGCAAAGTGGGAATCTCGGCTTCGTCGGGGAGGGGCCAGGCTACTGTCGTCGCGGCGACGGGAACGGCAGGCCCTTCCAGTACGCCTTCGGATAGTTCATCCAGCAATACGGAGCTGCGCACCTCTCCCGGACCGGTTTCCGGAAGCAGCTGCGCATGTTCTTTCCAGAGCAGAACATGAAACGTAGTCCCCGCATCCGGTACCGATTCGTACCAGATACGGCCAAAATGCTGTTCCACAAAGGTTTTCGCCAGAAACAACCCGATGCCGAAGCCGCCCTTGCCCGCGGTACGGGTGCCGGCGTGTTGCTGAAAGACCTTGAAAACGGAATCGCCCGCTTTCGGCGGAATACCCGGACCGGAGTCGGATACAGTAATACACACCTGGTCGCCCTGATCCCGGACTTCGAGGCGCACAAAACCTCCGTCAGGCGTGAATTTCAATGCATTGGAGAGTAGGTTGAAAAGGGCTATTTCCATTTTCTCCCAATCGCACGTCACGGGCAGTTCTTCGGCCTCACATACAAACTCGTAGCGGATATGCCTGCTTTCCGCCTGATGGAGGAAGTACTGAAAAACTTCTTCCGCCAGTTTTGGCAACGGGTGCACGCTCAGGTGAAGGGGAAAGGTTTGCTGCTCAGCTTTCCTGAAAAGTAACAGCTGATCTACCAGGCTCAGCAGCCGTTTGGCATTCCGGTAGATGATTTGCGCACCCGGTGCACCCGGTGCGTCGGGCGGAAGCGTCCGGAGCAGCTCCCGGGCCGGGTTGATGATAAGCGTAAGCGGCGTCCGGAATTCGTGGGAAACGTTCGTAAAAAACGAAATCTTCCGTTCGTTCGCCTCCATCTGCCGGCGTTTTTCGAGGTGGGCCAGTTGTACCTCAAACTTCATTTGCTGCTGCCCGAGCCGGTACCGCTGCCAGAAGTACACGCCGAGTGCGAGAGTCGCGGCGTAGAGAAAATAGGCCCAGGCAGTCCGGTACCAGGGTGGCGTGACATGGATAGTCAGCGACGCGTAGCGGTCAAACCAGATCCCGTCCTGATTGGCAGCACGGACCTGAAAGGTATAGGTGCCCGGCGGCAGGTAGCGGTAGGTAACCGCGTGTTCATCCTGCACATAGTTCCATTCTTTGTCAAGACCGTCCAGCCGGTAGGCAAACCGCGCCCGTTCCGGATAGGCGTAGTTCAGCGCCGTAAAGCCGATGGAAAAGACGGGCTGATCGGGAGCCAGCGTCAGCTCGCCGGTGGCGAGTACGCCGGGAGAAAGTTCTTCGGTGAGGCTGTCGCCGTCGGCCCTGCGCCCGAACACGCGGACACCCGTAATCCGGACGTCCGGCTCGAAGGCGGACGCCCGTACCTGCGCCGGGTAGAAGAGATTCCAACCCTCTGTTCCCCCGAAAACCAGAAACCCGGAAGGATGTACCAATGCCGACCCGGGATTGAAAGCTCCCGCCTGAAGACCGTGGCTGGCGTCGTAATTCTCGACCGACCCGCGATTGAGATCTACCCGTGAAAGGCCTTTGTTGGTGCTGATCCAGGCAACGCCGTCCCGCTCCGGACGGATCGCATTGATGACATTATTGGCAAGTCCGCTCCGCTCGTCAAACAGGCGGGTAGTTTGCCTATGGGTGTCGTAAACCAGTAGTCCGTTGCCTTCCGTGCCGATCCAGAGACGCTGCTTTTCATCGAGATACAGGGAAAAAACAATGCGGTTGGACAAAAAGGGCGACTTCCCCGGTATATTAAAGAAAGAGGTAAACTGCATCGTCCGGGTATCCAGGTAATTCAGGCCTCCGCCATAGGTGCCGATCCAGAGATTGCCCCGGGCGTCCTCGGCAAAACAGCGTACATCGTTGGAATTCAGGCTGCTGTTGGAGGGGATAAAGTTGCGCGACTGCCCGGTAGCAGGGTCCAGCAGGCTCAGTCCGCCGCCATTGGTACCCACCCACAGACGCTTTTGGGTATCCTGGTAAACGGCGCGGATGTCATTCCTGCCCAGGCTGCGTGGGTTTGCGGGATCATGGGTATAGCGGCGAAACCGGTCGGTTGCCGCCTCGTACCGAAAAAGACCGCCCGAATAGGTACCAAACCAAAGCCGGTCTTCCCGGTCCCGGTAGGCGGTGATCACCGCGCCGTCGGTGAGGTTTCCCGGCCCGGCGGCCGGCCGGTAATGACGGAGCAGCTCGCCGGAAGGCGCGGTTTTGTAAATGCCGTCGCCGTCAGAGCCCACCCATAGATTGCCCTCCCGGTCGGCAACGAGGCCATAGAAGCGCAGAAAACTCTCGCCCCGGGCGTCGGTTACCTTCTTTTCGAACTTCCGGAATTTTTCGGGAATGCTGCTGACGAGGTATGCCCCCTCGCCGTAGGTGCCAAACCAGAGGTTTTTGTCTTTGTCCTGAAAAAGGGCTTGCACCGAGCGCTGGGTAATGCCCTGGTTGTCCCGGTTCTCGACCCGCTCAAAAACAGGCGTTCCGCTGGCCGGCACCTCACGGAGGCGGTAGACGCCGCCATCTTGTACGCCAACGAAAATCTGCCCATCGCGGTCTTCCAATACCGATAGATAAATTCCTGAATTCCAGAAGGTACGAAGGGGGACGTCCTGGAAAGTACCTTTCTTCCTGTCGAAAAGATACAAACCCTTCGATGTCGCGATCCAGACATTATGACGCCGGTCTTCACAAAAGGCATTCACACGCGCAGCCGGAACGCCGGAGACGGAGATACCGGCATCTTTCAGTTTTCCGTCAGGACCTCTTTTCAGTACCTGAATACCCGAATCGCGGGAACCCAGCCAGAGCAGACCCTGTGAGTCCTCGAGCAGGGTAAGCAGGGAATTGGTATGAAGATCAGGTATTTGTGGTTTCTGGTAGCAGGTAAAGCGGTGAGAGGCAAGGTCGAAGCTGGCAAAACCGGAGCTATTGAGGGATACCCAGAGGTTGCCGTTTCGTCCCGAAACGATATCACTGATATCGTTGCTGCTGTCGTCCTTTCCGGGAAAGGGCTGATACCGGTTAAATTGCCCGGTGCCGGGAATAAATTCGCAGATTCCGGCCCGGGTAGAAGCCCAGAGCGTACCGTTTTTGTCACGGTGAAGTGCCCGCACATAATTACCGGCCAGGCTATGCGGATTGCCCGGATCATTCCGGAAAACGGTGAAGCGGTTGCCGTCGAACCGGTTGAGTCCGTCGCCCGTCGCTATCCATATATACCCGTCCCTGTCCTGGACGATGCTATTGACGATTCCGGCCGAAAGCCCCTCGCGCACCGAGTACCGAAGCACCCGTCCGGGCTCGCCGCCATAGACCGCGGAAAATCCCGTCAGCCAGATACAAAAAAGGACAACCAGCGTTCGCACCATTCGTCTCCGGGAAGCGAAGAGAACTTCCCCGTTACAAAGATAGACGGAGGGAGCAGATACCCGCTGCGCAGGGCCGGTGCGGCAGCGTTTTACGCGTCGGGAAGCAAGGGCTCGGGAAGCGGCCACTGTCTCAGCATCTTTTTCAACAGCACGATCTGCCCGAGGTGATAGTGGGAATGCTCCACAATGCCTTCGAGGTTGCGGAACCAGGTACCATACTGCCCGTCGATGAAGGCTTCGTTGAGACGGGATTCAGGCAGTTGTTCCACCAGCGCCGCAAACGCCTCCGCTTCCTGCCAGGTTTTTTGCAGGATAGCATCCCATTCTTCTGCGGAACCTACCGGCGGATGATCGAAGCTCCAGGCATCTTTTGCGTGGAGCGGCTCGCCTTCCAGTACTTTCCGGACAGCGGTCAGGTAGTAGGTCGTATGCCAGACCAGGGTCAGAAGGGTATTGAATGAACCGATTTTGGTAACGGCTTCCTGCCAGGTAACGTCGGCAAGGTGCTGTCGGTAGCTGGAAGACGTCCAGTTTCCACCGGTATAGGTATCGCGGACGTGTTTGGCAATTTGCTGGGAGAGGTTCATCGGGGCAGGGGATAGGCAGCCGAAAATAGGCAAATCCGCCCCGACGGGCAAACAGTCCCGCCGTACTTCGGAAAACACGCCCGGATCGGTTATCATTGCAACTGTCATGGAGCATTTCTTCGAATCGAATTACAAGAAGCTGGGCGTGCTTCCAGCCTCGGCGCAGACGCTGGCAGAGATCAACGCCGACCGCTACCGCCCGTATATCAAAGCCATGCTGCTGCCGGCGGGGTACTCGCTGACAGTCGATTTCCGGCAGTTTACGACCACGGGCCCGACGCTGTTTTTCCTCAACGTCAACCAGTTTCTGCAGATCGACTCGGCAGGAGAGGAGGAGGGTTTCTTTCTCTATTACAACCGCGATTTCTACTGCATCCAGATTCACGACGAAGAGGTATCGTGTGACGGGTTTCTCTTTAATAATATCTACACCATGCCGATGACCCTGCTGCCCGAAGCCGAAGCGGCCCGGGTACTGGAAGCATTCCGGAATATGGTCGACGAACTCGAAGCCAGTGAATCCTCCCGCGAGGAAATGATCCGGACCTACCTCAAGCAGGTTATTATCCGGGCAACGCGCCTCTGGAAGCGCCAGCAGCTCGGCGGGATGAACGATACGCCCGCCGATGTAGCCTTTTTGCGGGATTTCAGCCGGCTTGTCGAAATACACTTCCGCGAAAAACACAGCGTGATGGACTATGCCGATCTGCTGGCCGTCGCCCCGAAAACCCTTTCCAAAAAGTTCAACCGGCTCCAGCTCGGTCAGCCGAACGACATCATCAAAGACCGGATTCTCCTCGAAGCCAAGCGCCTGCTGGCTCATTCTTCCTTGAGTATCAAAGAAATAGGATATGACCTGGGGTATGAAGACCCGGCCTATTTCAACCGCCTCTTCAGCCAGAAGATCGGCGCTACGCCTGCGGCATTCCGTCGCCGCTACCGGGCGGAGGAACAGGAAGCAGAGGCATAAAAAAGGTACAAAACTCCCTTTAAGGGAAAAATGTACAATTCATGTCCGCTTTTTTGCGTTGAACCGGACCTGTCGGATCCGGTACCTTTGTCATGTCAAGTGAATCGAATCACTCTTAACAAACACGACAATGAAACGCAAAGCGACCGCCGTCTGGGAAGGCGACATCAAAGCAGGAAAAGGCCATCTGACTACCGGCAGCACCGTTCTGAACCGGACGCAGTATTCGTTCAACAGCCGTTTTGCCGACGGTGTTGGCACAAATCCGGAAGAACTTCTCGCCGCTGCTCACGCGGGCTGCTTTACTATGAAGCTATCGCTGGACCTCACGACTGCCGGGTATACCGTCGAATCCCTCGAAACGGAATCGGTTATCACGCTTGAAAATGCGAAGATTACCCGGTCGGATCTCGTACTGAAAGCCCGGGTACCCGGTATCTCCGACGAAGACTTCCAGGCCATTGCCCGCGGCGCCGAGCAAACCTGCCCCGTTTCGCAGGCATTCAGCTTTGAAATCACCCTTCAGGCAGAGCTTCTCGCCTGATTGTCTTGATTCCCTGAAAAACACTTCCCCCCATGAAAACCGTATCTTTCTCTATCGCCGTTCTTCTTTTCTTTCATTTTCAAACAACCACCGTCATGGCACAAAAACCCGCCGAAACCGATCCCGCTATCCAGTCACAAACCCGCGCCTTCCTGAAGGCGCTCAATTCCGGAGGCGGCAAGCCGCTGGAGCAGCTTTCCCCGGAAGACGCCCGCCAGGTATTGGTTGGCGCACAGAAATCCGTTGAAGTAGATTACTCCGGAATCGAGGAAAGTGAGCGAACCATTACCCAGGATGGTGTCAGCGTCACGATTCACGTCGTGAAGCCGAAGGGGGCCTTCCCAAACCTGCCTGTATTTATGTTCTTTCACGGAGGAGGCTGGGTGCTAGGGGATTACCCGACACACCGCCGGCTTGTCCGGGACCTGGTTGTAGAAAGCGGAGCCGCCGCTGTCTTTCCGGACTATACGCCCTCTCCCGAAGCGCAGTATCCCGTAGCCGTCAACCAGGCATATGCTGCTACGCAATGGGTGGCCGCGCACGGCGCTGAAATCGGCGTGGATGGTTCGAAACTGGCCGTTGCCGGAAACAGCGTCGGCGGAAACATGGCGGCTGTCGTCGCCCTTCTCGCGAAAGACAAAAACGGCCCGAAACTCAGACAGCAGGTATTGCTCTGGCCGGTTACCCACGCGTCTTTTGAAACCGAATCATACCATGCCTATGCCGAAGGCCGCTTCCTGACGCGGAACATGATGATCTGGTTCTGGGATAATTACACAAAAGACGCCGGGAAGCGCGCCGAAATATATGCCTCTCCGCTCAACGCTACCCTTGAGCAATTGAAGAACCTTCCTCCGGCGCTCGTACAAACGGCAGAGAATGATGTTCTCCGCGACGAAGGCGAAGCCTACGCCCGCAAGCTCGACGAAGCCGGCGTACCTACTACGCTGACCCGCTACCAGGGTATGATCCACGACTACGGTCTGCTCAACCCCCTGGCGCACGTCCCGGCGGTGCAGACAGCCATCCGCCAGGCGGCAGTGGTACTGCATCATGTGTTGTTTCAATAAGTGATAGGTGGAAAAAAGCAGGAGTCCAGCGGGCTCCTGCTTTTTTCGTTTTCAGGTGGGTTTTTTCCGGACAGGGGTAGCGACGTGTCTATTGTTTCACGAACCGGACGGTCCGGCCGTTCCCGAACCGGAGCAAATAGGCGCCGGCCGGGAGTGGGTGGATGGCTATTTCCTGGGTTTGCTGAAGAAGTACTACCCGTTGCCGGACGCTGCCGGTCATATCGAGAACCTGAATTTCGGTACCCGTCAGAGCCGGATCTTCGGTCAACACACGAATCGTACCCGTTGCTGGATTTGGACCTATGACCAGTGTACCTTCTTCTACGAGAGACAGGGTCCGGCTGCGGACAAAGCTGCCGTCTTCGTCGACCATCCGGAGGCGGTAGTAGCGGGTGCCCAGAAAAGGCGAGGTATCCCGGAACACATAGGACTGAAGCGCGGAATTACGGGCGGGAACCGTTGCCAGCGTTGAAAACTCGGTGCCGTTGCTGCTGCGTTCAACGGCGAAATGACTGACGCGCTCTTCGTCGGCCGTTTCCCAATTCAGGCGGGATACGCCGTTTTCCCGTACGGCCGTAAACCGCAGCAACCGAAGCGGCAGGGGAGAATCGGTAGCCTTGACGAAAAACCCGCTGAAACCGGTCACCGAAAAGGTAATCTCCCAACGGTTGGCGATTGCATTCCATTGGATATCCGCATCGGCCGGATCGATTGTGACGGGTGCGCCGGGATAGCTCGACGGGCTGCCGGAAAAATCGCTGCTTTCTCCGCTCCGCTTTTCGATCCGGAGGTTTGCGATGCCGGATACGTCGGCTGGCCCGGTTGGAAGTTTCTGCGCGCTCACGGCATTGAAGGCCGTGAATTCCTCCTGGGTAAAGTACAGCGTTACGGTTCCGGTGGCACTACCGGCATTTTCGCGCGGGGTGATTTCATAGTGGCGGGCGACGAATCCGGCGGGCTGTTCTGTTTCTACCCAAACCCGCGCACCGGTCAGTCCGGAAAAGCCGGTCGACGTCACCGAAGCAATGAGCGACGAACAATCATCGCCGAGGTAGTGGGTTGTCGTATTAGCAGCCTGAAACTGAATGGATTGCCCGAGCCAGCCGGGTAATCCCGCTGTAGCCGGGTCGGCAGGAGGAACGGCGGCGGATTCCGTTTCATAAGCGCCGAGATCGACCGTGCCGTACTGAATGCGGACATTGCCTTCGAGGTCCGTTGTAACGCCGGCGGGCACACCCGTATTGTTGCCTTTGTCGATAGCGGGGCTACAGGGGCGCAGGCTGTAGTCGCCGTTTTCGTGGTCGGGAACTGGGTTGACGAAGAGCGGATCGGGGCTTCCCGCCAGATTGCCCGTGCCCGAAGCTCCGCCCTGGATCAGCGAGTATTGATAGGTAACAGCGTTGCCCGAACCGGATGCTGTGACGCCTGCCGTATTGCCGTAAACGATGGAATTGGTGATGGTCATCACCGAAAAACCATCCGGTACAATCGCGCCTTTCGGTACGTATGTGCCGCCGTTTGCCGTATTTCCGGAAAAAGTACAGTTACCGATAGCAAGAGCGGGCAGGCTGTACGAACGCAGGGCAGGCCCGAGCCGGCTGACATTGCCAGTGAAAAGGCAGTTGGTGAACCGGGAGTTGGACGAAACAACACCGAGGAGGAAAATGGCTCCGCCCGCCGCGTCGTTGCTCGTGGCGGTGGTTTGGTTAGCGGTAAACCGACAGTTTTCGAGGATCAGGGAGGAGAGCGTCGCGACGGAAATCGCTCCCCCGGTTTTGGTAGCGGAATTGCCGGTAAACCAGCAGTGATCAAACCGGACAGCGGAAGCAGCTGTGACGTAGACCGCGCCTCCCTGTCCGGAGCTTCCCGGCGCTGCGTTGTTGCGGAAGGTGCAGTTACTGAGTGTGAAGGATCCTCCGGAATGGTAAAACGCACCTCCGGCCTGACCTGCCTGGTTTTGCTCAAAAAGACAGTTCCGGATCTGCGGAAGGGCGCCGCCGACATTGTAAATACCACCCCCGGTGGAGGCCGTCGCCCCGCCCCGGATGGTAAATCCGTCGATGACTGTCGTATTTCCGATGTTGAAGTTATTGAACAGAACACGTTCTCCGTTGCCCTGAAGCACAGAGGGATAATTGTCCCAGTTTCGGTCGGTCAGCGCCGGATTCCCTGACGCCGGGAATCCACCCAGGAGTTTTACCCCGTTTTTCATCACGAAAGAGCTACCGGCGGCGGGCTGATAGGTCCCGGCAGCGACACAGATGGAATCGCCCGCCGCGGACGCGGTAATAGTCGCCTGGAGATTGTTGCCGGCGGCGGCCCAGGAATTACCACCTGCGCCGGGAGCGCCATCGGTCCGGACATACCGGGTGGTCTGGGCGGAGGCGGAGATGGATAGACAGATCAGGAGGACAAGCGGGTAGAGTTTCTTCATAAGACGATCGGGTAAACGCGGGTTGCCGCGCCGCTGCTCAGCGGACAGGCCAAGTTTCGGATCCCGAAAGGAAGAAAGGAAAAAAGGTACCCGGACAAATACCGGACAAAGAAAGTTGATCGCTTAAAATCAGCAAGTTATGTGGAGGTGATTGCCCCTTTCGAGGACGTATCGGCTTTCAGTAGGTTGCAGAGGTAGTCTTCCAGGCTTTCTGATTTGTCCAGGTACAGCCTCAATCGCAGGCGGTGTTTCGCCCGGGTGACGCTGTCTTTTCCGATGCCAAGGGTGCCTGCTACCTGCGGGTGCGTGAAGCCGAGCGCCAGCAGCGCAGACAGCCGTTCTTCAGCCGGTGTGATCTGGGGAAGGCGGCTGGAGAGCCGGGGCAGAAAGTCCGGGTAGGCCCGGGTAAAATCGGCACGGAATTTTTCCCACTCTTCGTCGCTGACAAGGGTATAAGACCGCAGGTTATCGAGCACTTCCTGCCGGGAATGCTGCGAATGCGCTGCCTCCATTTTGTCTTTCAACGATTCGAGAAGCGTATTTTTCTCCCGAAGATGGTGGGCGAAAAGCTTCACCTGATGCCGGGCGTTGCGGGCGTCGGTTTCCGCTTGGTGTTGCAGGCGGGCGGTTTCCTGCATCCGCGCTTTTTCCTTCAGCCGCTGACGGCTATAGGCGAGGGCGGCGATCACCGCCAGGAGAAAAATGCCGGCCAACAGTAACCACTTGTTCTGGCGTTCTTTCCGGAGCAGCGTCCCGGCGTTTTCGAGGGAATGCTGCAGGTTGTCCAGCTCCACTCGCGCTTTGACTGCCTGTATGCCTGACCGGTTAATGAACGTCATAACACTGTCCTGATACTGATGAGCGCGGCTGTAGTAGAAGAAGGCGCTGTCGGGCTGATGCTGCAACCGGTACAGGACAGCGAGGCCTTCCGCCGCTTTTCCCGCATATTCGTAACTGCCCAGGGCAAAACTGGTGGTATACACCTCCTGCCAGTGCTTGCCGGCCATGGAATAGTTGCCCTGTTTGTCGTACCAATGAGCGAGCGCGTTTCCGGCAAGGCAGATATTCAGGTTGTCATGTACGGAATGGGCGGCGTCGGACCATTTCTTCAAAAGGGGGAGGGCGGCACGGAAGTCCCCCTTTATCAAGTAGTTTTCGCCGATATTTCCTTCTGCAATGGCTTTCCAGAAAGAAATACCCTGCTTTCGCCCATCTGCTTTCTCCAGCAGAATAGCCAGTTGGTGGTAGTAGTAGGAAGAGCTGTCCGGTTGTTTGAGTTGTTTGTAAGAAGCGCCTATCAGGTCGAGGAGGTAAACATCCGGCATGAGATCACTGCCCGCCGGCAGTTTATTGCGCAGGCGCAGCGCCTGTTGCCCATAGCGGATGCAATCCCGGAAACTATAGACCCGGTAGGCGGCCTTGGCCATCCCGCCGTATTTCGAGTAGCGAAGCCGCGCCGGAAAAGACTCCGGCCCGAGGCGGTCGGCCAGTTCAAAAGCCTTCGTCAGCATCAGCAGGTACTCTTCGTAGCGCCAGAATGCGTTATAGAGTTCAGCAAGGTCAAAATACGTTTCGGCCAGGACATAGTCATTTCCTTCGAGGTAGCAGAGACGGATAGCCTCCTTCATCAGGGAAAGAGATTCCGGTCGTATTCCCCGCGAGGCATCGTAATTCCTGTACCCGGAGGCCGCATTGGCCTGCATCCGGAGAATGTGGATGTAGAGCATGCGGTCCGGGTTTCGGGCATGAATATCTGTAAGGCGTGGCAGGAGCGTATCAAAAAGAAAGGAAGCGCTGAGAGGTAAATGGGCATGCAGTGCATCATCTTCCTGTCGGGTATGAGAGGCTTCGCGCGAGGTAAACGCACGCAGAATCGCGTCTGCATCCGGGGCCTGTCCGGCCGCCCGAGCGGAGGCAAAAAGAAGGAACAACAACAAAAACCTATTCATATTCCGAGATACGCCTGCGGTAAATGTACCAAACACCGCAGAAAAACAGCGCGGGGAAAGACCGGCGTCTTCTCCCGAAAAACCGATACCAAACAAAATCAATAATACAACCAAACGAGCAGCATGGCCACAGCGGCAATCAGGACAATAATGGCATAGACCAGGGCGGGTTTTCGCAGGGGATTTTGCATAGCCGAATATTCACCGAAGCGCCGGCCCATCCCGAAAATCCACCCGGACAAAAGCCGGACAACGCAGGACGCAGATAATCCCGGACTCCCCTTCAAAAAAGCCCCCTTTCCGGAACCTTTCCCCCCCGATCCAACTCCACTCTAAACTCTAAACTCTAAACTCTAAACTCTAAACTCTAAACTCTAAACTCTAAACTCTAAACTCTAAACTCTAAACTCTAAACTAACTTGCCCCCATGAAAACCCGCCTCCTTCTCTCGCTGCTGCTATCCGCCGGTATACTCCACGCGCAAACACCCGTGTTTACTTCGGGTTCAGATGGTTATAAGTCGTTCCGCATCCCCGCGATCGTCCGGACGCCGAAAGGAGAGTTGCTCGCCTTTGCCGAAGGACGGGTAGGCGGAGCCGGCGATTTCGGAGACATCGATCTCGTTCTGAAGCGCAGTTCAGATGACGGAAAGACCTGGTCTTCCCTGGAAAAGATCGTCGACAACGGCACACTCCAGGCCGGGAACCCCGCACCGGTAATCGACGAAACCGATCCGGCCTTTCCCGGAGGGCGGCTATTCCTCTTTTACAATACCGGAAACAACCACGAAGGCGAAGTACGTAAAGGCAAAGGCCTCCGGGAGGTATGGGTAGTAACCTCGGCGGATGGCGGCCGGACCTGGTCTGTTCCCGAAAACATCACCGCTCAGGTGCACCGGCCCAAACAGGAGCCGTATTCATTCCCGGACGACTGGCGGAGCTATGCCAATACGCCCGGCCATGCCGTTCAGGTACCGGCCGGGAAATACCGGGGGCGGATTTTCGTCGCCGCGAACCATTCTGCCGGAGATCCCAGGCCGCATTTCACCGACTACCGGGCACATGGTTACTATTCCGACGATCACGGCAAAACCTACCACCTGGCAGAAACCGTTGCCTTTGACGGTTCAAACGAAGCGACGGCGGCCTGGCTTCCCGATGGCGGCCTGCTTTTCAACGCCCGTAACCAGAGCGGTACCCCGAAAGCGCGTATCGTGGCCAGGAGCAGGGATGGTGGTGCTTCGTGGTCGTCCGTGCAAATCGATCCCTCCCTTCCTGATCCCGTTTGCGAGGGCAGTCTGCTGAATCTCCGCCGTCGAAGAGGCCACATACTTGCGTTCTGCAATGCGGCGGATACCGCGCGCCGTGACCGGCTGACGCTTCGGCTCAGCAAGGATGGCGGTATCAGTTGGACGACCGGAATCGTTGTGGACAGCGGGCCGCGTGATTTTACGGCTTATTCCGACCTGACAGAACTCGACCGCAGGCGGATAGGTGTACTTTACGAAAGGGAAAACTACAGGCAGATCGTGTTTAAGGTCGTGGAGTTGTAAGGACCTTTCGGCAGCAGGGTCGGGGGCGCCGCGACCCAGGGCGTTGCAGCACAGGCAGACGGCGGCATACTTCCGATGATTCTGTAAAAGTACCCCTACAGCGTCCTGCACTGTCCCGGCCGGATACGGCCGGGTGTTTATTTCTGATACTTTTTGAGACAATCCGGGAGTTCCGGAGTGGGTAGTGATACGGTTGATCCGACTTTGTCATTGGCCGGAATGTTACGTATGTGCCGGAGAGTTAGCGCATTAACGTAAAAAATACACGCAGGTTAGCTGCCGCCCGAACCAGTCCGGAATAGCTTTTCCGGAGACGAAACACGGATAATCGTTTTTGAGACAGCTATAGAAAGACCGGTATTTATTTAAAAAATTTATTAATTAAGATTATATCAATAAATAAAATTCTATTATTTGATCAATATCTCTAAGAATATACAAAAATATGACTCAATATGCTGCTGAATAGTAGCAAAGACACTTGAAAATTTTGTGTTTGAAGGGATTTTTAAAATAAATTACAAATATTTCCGAACGGCAGGGTATGAATTATCGGAAAGTCCCTTATTCTTGTGTAGGATTTCACGAATGTTTATTGTGATAATTCTGAGACAGCGAGACAAATACAGAGGGACCGGGAATAGGAATAGCGCTCAAACAGATACAGTACCCCGTCTTTCGTGACCCGTTTCAGTAGCTTTTTCATCGCAAAGAGCAGGAATACAACGGTACCATTTTCTCACATCAATCCTGCAGGGCGGCCGGGCTGGCGGCTTTTGCGGAAAGACGCCCACTAACTACCTGGTTATGACGATCGGTTATGCTTGTGAAGGCCCTTCGGCGCGGGACTTATCCCTGCAGCTAGGCGCGCTGATGGAGTACGGCTGCGACGAAATTATCCGCGAAAACCAGCCGGAAGAGGGCCGGATCGAGCTGGCCCGGGTATTGGTCCGGCTTCGTCGCGGCGACCGGATCGTGGTGTGGCACCTGGGTTGCCTCGGAGATTCCTGCGCCCAGCTTGTTCGCCTGCTTTCGGGGTTGAGGAGCCGGGAAATCGCTGTTTCCGGTATCGCGGATGAGTTCGACAGCGCCTGCCCCGAAAGTCCGGTGCTGTTCCGTTTTGTACGTTCCCTGCTTGATTTTGACCGGACGGACCGGCTGCGGTCTACCTTATCTGAACCGCCCGCAGGCCGCACCGGCGGCGGCCGGCCGAAGGGATTTCCCAAAGAAGTCATCGATAAAATCCGCAAGATTCAGCTGCTGAACCGATTACACCGCCCGGAAGAGATTATCCGGATGCTCGGACTGAGCCGGGCAACCTATTACCGTTACCTGAAAATCGGCGAGCAGTATGCGGAGGAGGACCTCCACTTGCTCGGCCGCCCGACAATACCGGCGCGACGGGAGAAAAGTAACTCCCTCGGCTGACCACCATCGCCATCTGAAAATCTGTTTGACTGCCTGCTCACCGAGCCCGGCCGGGAACTTCCATGCCCGTTCGGAGCAGTCGGCCCGCGATCCCTTAACCGTCAATGAATTATCCACTTTAACACCATCTATCTAGCATGAAGACTATTTTACTTGCCTTTTTTCTCCTGGTGGCGGGGCCGGTGCTGGCTCAGCGGATCTCGGGGAAAATCACCAATGCCAGCGGGATACCCATCGCCGGAACGTCGGTTCTGGTGAAAGGAACCACCCGCGGAACGGTCGCAGACGCGGCCGGACAATACGTCATTCAGGCGTCAGAAGGAAACACGCTCGTCTTTTCCTTTGTCGGATTTCAGACGAAGGAAGTTCCGGTCGGAAAGGCAACCGTACTCGATGTTACACTGACAGAATCTGACCGACAGCTCGACGAAGTCGTCGTAACCGCCCTCGGTATCCAGAAAGAAGCCCGCCAGATCGGCTTTTCGGTTCAGAAAGTCGACGCCGGCGACATCACCAAAGTAGCGCCGCCCAACATGGCACAAGGCCTCATGGGAAAAGTTGCCGGTCTGAATATCTCCGTGCCGAACGGCATTGAAGGCAGCTCCCAGCGGATTGTCATCCGGGGCAATAACAGCCTGCTGGGCAATAACCAGCCGCTGCTGGTCATCGACGGGATTCAGGTGCAGGAAAACGCACTTGGCGTCGACAACAAAAATGGAACTACCTCCAACGACGTTTCGACACTGCGCGACTGGGGCAGCTACCTCAACTTCATCAACAGCGATGATGTCCAGGAAGTGAACGTGCTAAAAGGTCCTACGGCGGCGGCTCTCTACGGCGCCCGCGGCGCTAACGGGGTTATCCTGATTACGACGAAAAAAGGCTCCCGGAAACCCGGTCTCGGCATCGATTACAACTTCTCGACCCGCTGGACACACGCTTACCGTTTTCAGGAATTGCAGAATGAGTACGGTTATGGAGGCGCAATCGGGCTGTGGTCGGCCGAAAAACCCTTCCCCACCGATGCCAACGGAAACCCCCGCTACCCGGCAGAAGCTCCGTGGTCAGGCGCGAATATCCCCGACAAATTCGGCAGCCACGGCCCCGTTCCCGGCGGTAAAAATTCCTGGGATTTGTTCAGCTGGTACGGCACGGCCGCGTCCTGGGGCCACCGACTCGACGGCACCGAGATTACCTGGTGGGACGGCCAGAAGCGGAAGTGGGAAGCCAACCCGGATAACGTCCGCTCCTTCTTCAACACCGGGAATACCACGACGCACAACCTGTCCTTTTCCGGAGGCGGCGAGTTTGGAACCGTGCGGGCGTCTATCAGCCGGACCGACAACAAGGCGATCATTCCGAATAGCCATTTCAACCAGACAACCGTCAGCGTAGGGTCAAACATCGATATCTCGAAGAAACTCCGCGCCGAAGCGACGACGAGCTATACCCGGTTCAACCGCCTCAATACGCCCGATATCGGCGGTAACTCCTGGACAAAGTTCATGACCTACGGCATGAGCCGGGACTACAAAAACATCGAGAAAGATATCTTCCGCAACCCCGATGGCTCAAAGAACCTCTTCGGAAACGACATGTACCCGTCGTCCTACCCCTACGGCGGCTATGGCAAGGATATCTATTGGAATGCCTACGAGAACAACGTGAACCTGCAGCGCGATCAGCTGCTCGGCTCCCTCAAGCTTTCGGCAGAGGTAACGCCCTGGTTCAACCTCATGGCGCGTACCGGGATCGACTACAATACAAACGAATTTGAAACCAAGAATACTCCGATCGACAAAGAAGGGCTGAAAGGGCAGTATGGTTTCGAACTGAACAAGAACTACACCATTACCTCGGAAGTACTCGGGACCCTCCATACGGATCATTTCCTGACGAAGGACCTGACCGCCAGCCTCAGCGCCGGCGCGAGTTCCTGGTACAACCGCTACCACGGATCGAAGCAATGGAATCCGGGACCGTTCGGCGTGCCGTTCCAGTATTTCCTCCGGAACACGACCGCCTCTCTCGGCACCGACTACAGCACCTGGCTGCCGGACGAATACCGTCTCCAAAGCAAAATCAATTCGGTATACGGCATCCTCGATCTGGGGTACAAAAACATGCTGTTCCTGCAAATGACGGGCCGCAATGACTGGTCGTCGACACTGCCCGCCGCCTCCAACTCCTTCTTCTACCCGTCTGCCAGCCTTAGTTTCGTATTCAGTGAGGCGCTGGGGCTGAAAGACAAGCAATCCTGGCTGGATTTCGGAAAACTCCGCGTTGCCTACGCCGCCAGTGCCAACGGTACCGATCCGTACCGGACCAGCTACGTGTACAATGCCGGTTCGTTCGGCGGGTATCAGACGCGCAGCCTTCAGACCAGCCTGCCTCCGCTGGCCTTGCAGCCGCAGCGGTCCAAATCGTTTGAAGTGGGTACCCAGCTCAACTTCTTCGGCAACCGCCTCAGTCTCGATGTGTCTTACTACCACATCCGGTCTACCAGCCAGATTCTCAGCGCGCCGCTGCCGGTATCTTCCGGGGTATCGAGTGTGACGTTCAATACGGGCGAGCTGCAAAACAAGGGTATCGAGTTCATCGTCCGCGGAAATATCGTACGGCAGCAGAACTTCAGCTGGGATGTGACGCTCAACGGCGCGCACAACCAGAACAAGGTCGTCAGCCTCGACCAGGGCGTCGATACCTATCCGCTGGGAGAAGTATTCGGCGTGACCTACGGCGTGGCGCAGCAGGTTCGTGTCGGTCAGAACTACGGAACGATCTACGGGTATGATTACAAGAAGGACGCCAACGGTAACCGGATCGTCGCCCGTATTATGGACAGCAACGGAGACAAAGTAATCGGTACCCGTTACGTCACGACGGATCAACCCGTAGCCATCGGCAACTCCACTCCGAAACTGACCGGCGGTCTGGGTAATAACCTGCGCTACAAGGACTTCAGCCTCTATGCCCTGATCGACTACAAGCTGGGCGGCGATCTCTACTCGTCTGATTATGCGACGGCGATGGGCAACGGTCTTGCGCCGGAAACCCTGAAAGAGCGGAACGGCGGCGGACTTCCGTATACCTATGTCGACGGTAGTCAGGCCAATCACGGCGTTATCCTCGACGGTGTTTTTGCTGACGGAACCCGCAATACGGACGTCGTCAACTACATGTTCAAGTATGCCGGGGTATATTCCGGCTGGTCGGACATCCGCCTGCCGCGCAGCGCCGCTGTTTTCGAAAATTCCTGGGCGAAGCTCCGGGAAGTATCCCTGACCTATACCGTGCCGAAGAATGTGGCCGTGAAGTCAAAAATTGTACAGGGATTGTCGCTTTCGGTGATCGGGCGCGACCTCTTTTACCTCTTTACCACCTTGCCGGACCGGTTGAATCCCGAAGGTATCAACGGCGTCGGGAATACGCAGGGCCTGCAATGGGCGGCGTTCCCGGGCACGCGGACCTATGGTTTTTCAGTGAAAGCTCAATTCTAACCGGCCCCTTACTTCGTACGAAACATGAAAAAACTACCGATAAAACTGGCCCTGGTCCTGACGCTGATGACCGCGGGCTGCAAAGACGGATTCGAAGAACTCAACAAACCGTGGGACAAGGCAGTCACCGCTCCCGTGGATCAGTTGTACAACGGTATTGTGTCGACGTTTGTCCTCGGCTGGCAGGAGCAGGCGACCTACCATTCCTGGATTTATCCTGTCACCCAACAGGCAATTGTGACGTCGGCTTCCGGCTATGTCATGAATAATGCGGCGTCTGAACTGTGGAGCAATTACTACCTGTGTCTGGGGAACTTCCGTTTGCTGGAAAAGAAGATTGAGGAAAGCCCCGACAAGGACAAATACCGCAACCTGCAGGCGATGGCCAAAACCCTGATGGCCTATAAAACCCTGAAGATGACCGGCTTTTTCGGAGATATGCCGTATTCGGAAGCAGGCCGCGCCGCGACCGAAGGATACACGAAGTACCGCGCCAAGTACGATACCCAGGCGGATATCATGAAAACGGCGATGACTGAACTGAAATGGGCCGTCGACAACTTCAGCACCGGCGCCGACCAGATTTCCGTCGGAGCCGCCGAGACCTTCCTGAAGGGCGACATCGACCAGTGGACGCGTTTTGCCAACTCCCTGCGCCTCCGCTGCGCGCTGAACATCTCGGGTAAGGACAAAACGACTGCGGCGGCAGTCGTGACCGAATGCCTCGCGAAGCCGCTGCTGGCAGACGGCGAGAACATCGGTATCTGGCCGAAATCGCTCGGGCTGACCCTGGGAGGCCGGCGCTGGTCGTTCAACGCGGGGTTCTTCCACCGCATGGGTACCACGATGTGGAGCTGGATGACGACAACGGACGCCAAAGACGGCAGCGGAATCATCGATCCGCGCTGCCGCATTTTCTTTGAGCCGAACAATGCCGGAGAATGGGCGCCCTATCCGCAAAACCCGACGAATACAACGCCGGTAGAAGGAGGACAGCCATACAACGACGTCCGGCTTACGAGCTGGGCCACCAAGGGCGCTACCAATATCTACTCGCCGATCAACTACTATTTCGCTCAGGATCAGACAACTATCCCTGAGTTGATGATAACGGCCGCCGAAGTGCACCTGCTGAAGGCGGAAGCGTATGTATCCGGCATCGGGGTTACCAAAAACACCACGACGGCGAAGGATGAGTATGAAAAAGGGGTAACGGCTTCCGTGAATTTCTGGACCAAAGTAGCCATGGATTCACCGGAATGGGTGGTTGCCAAACCTGCCGCCCTGCCTGCTCCTGCGGTAATCGCCGCATTGCTGAAGGCGCCGAAAGTGGCTTTTGACGCATCGACCGACGAGAAAGCGCTGCGTCAGATTTATGCCCAGCTGTGGATCGACGGATTCCGCCAGCCCTGGGATGTCTGGACGCTCAAACGCCGGACCGGCAACATGACGCCGATGTCGGAGACGAATACGGCTTACTATGACGCGAACTTTGCTGTCTATCACCGCTTTACGTTCCCCAGCTCGGAACCTGACTACAACAACGCCAACTGGCGCGCGGCGACAGGCGGAACGGACGTCGTCGGAACGAAAACCTGGCTGGAAAAATAAACCAGGCTACTTGTGAATACCTTAAACGCTACCGGAGGGCATTCCGGTAGCGTTTTTTTATACCTGATTCAGAAACGTTTCGATGAGGTCGAGGACCAGTACAGGCAGGCGGCTACCGGGGTTTACAGCTTCAATTTCTCCGATGTAATCGCCGTGACCTCCGGGGAGAATGGCCAGCTGCGCTTTTGGCATGAGGCGGGAGAGAAAGACGGCGTGTTCGCGGGTGACGACGTCGTTGTCTCCGTTGATAATCAACACCGGAGCCTGAATACCCGCCACCTGTTCATCCGGAATATCTGCAAAGGCTTTCATCCGGGCGACATCCCGGTAAAACATGGCTTCAAGTGCTTTTTCGTCGGAATTGACGGACAGGAATGCCTCCCGCAATCCATGGGGAAGCATGCCGAGGTTTGCATTATCAAATCCGTCGAAAAAACCGGGAAACATGCCGTCCCGCCGTGTCAGGGCAGAGCCGATGATCAGCTTGTGTACTTTCTCCGGATGCCGGATGGCCAGCTGGAGGGTAGTCGTTCCGCCGTTACTGAAACCGAAAACGTCAGCTTTCGGGATTTCGAGGAGGGAGAGGAGGGCAGCGATGTCGTCGGCATCCTGCTCAAAGCTCAGCGGACGGTTGATGTCGGCAGTACGACCGTGCGCCTGCATTTCAACGGCGATCACGCGGTGTGTACGGGCGAGGGTCGGAAGGATGCGGCCAAAGGTAGAGTCGATCGTCGAACCGCCGCCATGAATCAGCACCAGCGGAAAGCCTTCGCCGTGGTCTTCGTAGTAGAGTTGGAGGCCGTTGACCGAAGCATAGCGGCCGGAAGAGATTGTCGTCATGGAGTGCGAGAGTAAGCCCGACAAACATAGGCAGTTCAGCTGAACGCGGGAGGTGCCGGATGCGTCAAAAAAGGTGGGCCATTGCAACACGTCGTTCCGAACGGCGGCTTCTTTCCATCTTCTTCTTACTATTGTTTCGGAAAAGGGAAGAAAAGCAGGCGGTAAGGCATACGCTCAACCTGCTTTTTCCTCTGAAAAAAGTTTATGAAATACTGCGGAAAATGCGGCCGGGAACTGATTCCGGCCGTGATCGACGAACGCCGGCGGCTGCGCTGCCCGGACGAAGCCTGCGGGTATGTTTTCTGGAATAATCCGACGCCCGTCGTCGCGATGCTCGTCGAGACAGAAGAAGGCATTGTCCTCGCACACAACAAGGCCTTTCCGCCCGGCATGTTCTCGTTTATTACCGGCTTTCTGGAAGCCGGCGAAGCGCCGGAAGAGGCTGCCGTCCGGGAGACGAGGGAGGAACTGTCTCTCGAAGCGGACCGGACCGAATTTGTCGGCGCGTTTCCCTTTCGGCGGATGAACCAGCTGGTATTGGTGTACCACGTCTTTGCTTCCGGCGCCATCCGCCTCAACGAGGAGCTGGACGACTACCGCATCGTACAGCGAACCGACCTGCTCGGATATGCGGAAAGCGGTCGGTTCGAAGTAGCGGTCTGGTTTGAACGGATGCGGGTTCTCCGGCCGGAGGTAACCCTGTCGCCCGAATCAGGCCAGTAATTCAGGGTGCGCCAGCAGGTAGTCGAACGCGTCCCGCACCGCTTCCTGCGCCGGCCTCGGGTTGAAACCCAGTTCGGCGCGTGCCCGGCTGATGTCGAAATCCTGGCGCAGACCGGAAAACAGGGCTATATCCTTTCGCGTCAGCAGCGGGGCCCGTCCGCGGAGCCGGGCGGTCCCTTCCATCAGCGCGGCAATGCCGTACAACAGCGGCTTAGGTACCGGCCGGGGGATACGGATGCCAAGGTCAGGGTAGTATTCCTGAGCAAGCCGGGTGGTTTCGGTAATGGTGAGGCAGTTTTCGTTGGAAAGTATGTAGCGGGTACCGTTTCGGCCGTGTACTGCTGCCTGATAGCACCCTTCAGCAACATCTCGGACGTCCACCCAATTGAGCGTAATGCCGGTATCTACCGGAATTTCCTTCTTCAGAATCAGCCTCAGTACGCCATAGGAAACATTCAGCGGCGCAAACGCTTCGCCGCCGATCATGGCAGCGGGCAGGACAGCGACTAACTCAATACCCGATTTTGCCGCGAGCTCGAACGCCAGTTTTTCGCCGTCGTTTTTGGAATTGTAGTACATATCGCGACGTTCGGTATTGTAGCCGGAAGCCTCTGAAACAGGCGTTTGGGCATAATTAAGCGCAGCGACCGAACTCACATACACAATCCGGCGGACGCCCGCTGCCGCGGCAGCTTCCACCATGTTGCGGGTACCGTCGAGATTGACGTTGTAAATCTCCCGGACAGGATCTTTCGCCCATAGTTTGAAGGCCGCGCCGACGGCATAAAAGGTATCGATCCCTTCCATCGCGCGGATCAGCGAGGCTTTGTCGGTGATATCGGCTTTCACAAGTTCACAATCCAGACCGGCAAAGGGAGCGGTATGGGCCGTATTCCGGACGGAAGCGCGGACGGAAAGGCCTTTTTGAAGTAGTAAACGGACGAGATTATTGCCAAGATGGCCATTGGCGCCGGAAACCAGGGAAATAGCAGACATAGTCAGTGCAATTGATACGCTGCAAAATTCCTTCGCCGGTATCTCCCGACACCTAACAATTGTTAGGGAATGAACGACCGGCGGATCCGGCTCAGACTTTCCGGTTTGATGCCGAGAAAAGAAGCAATGTACTGTACCGGCACATTCTGCAGAATACCGGGGTAGTCGTCCATCAGTCGCCGGTAGCGCTGTTCGGCGGTGAGTGTTGCCAGCTCGCGGGAGCGGTTTTCGTTGTACCGGATTGCTTCCTGAAAGACGTGAAATCCAAAGGCTTTCATGGCTGCGCTTTCGTCAAAGAAACGCTGCAGGTTCGCGCGGGTAATGCACAGCAGCTCGCAGGGTGTAACGGAAGTGACCGTATCCGGCGCCGGAGCGCCGTCCATAAACGCTGAATAGGAAGTAAAAAAGCCCGGAGGGCAATTGAGATGCGTCGTGATTTCCTCACCCCGCTCGTCCACATGCCAGAGCCGCAGGTACCCGGAGCCAATGAAGTACAGGTGCTTCGGAACCTTGCCGGCTGCTTCGAGAACGGTATTTCGACCGACCGATACAGGCTCAAAGTACTTTTCGCACCGAAGGCGGTCTTCCGGTGGGAAGGCCGCCTTCGTTTGAATGAGTCCAATCAGCTTGTTGTGGAGGGTATTCACGGGCATTACTTAAAAAAGAATAGTTAGTTGACTGATGGAATCCGGGACCGGGAGGCTATTTTTGCCTTGTCCGATTTTTCGTACAAAGATATGCATCCATTTTCCTCCTTCTCTGTCGTATTACCACCTCCAGTACTGTCCTGATCCGGACAACTGCGGTGTTGTACTGATGTCTTCCCCATTCCGGGAGGAGGTTTTTCCATTTGTCAGGTTGTCCGGTTGCCTGCCCCCGGCAGGTTGCTTTGGCGTTCCGGTCGTTTCGCTGCCGGAGCAATGGTTTTCTATTCCTGACAAATTCTCATGAAAAAGGCACTTTTTCAGCTTCATATTTCTATTCTGCTCGCCGGCTTTACCGGCCTCTTTGGCAAACTGATTTCCCTCAACGAAATACTCCTGGCGTGTTACCGGCTCTGGATTGCCGGAGCGCTCCTGGCCCTGTTGCTGGCGTTGCAGGGAAAGCTCCGCCGCGTAGCCCCGCGGAACGCGGCGCGCATGGGCGTGACAGGTATGCTCCTCGGGCTTCACTGGGTGTTTTTTTACGGAAGCATCAAGTACTCCAATGTTTCGGTGGGTGTGGTCTGTTTTTCGCTGACGGGTTTTTTCACAGCGCTGCTGGCGCCGCTTCTCAACCGGACCCGGGTACGGCCTTCGGAAATTCTGCTGAGTTTGCTGACGCTGATCGGTATTGCCTTGATATTCAGCTTTGACAGTCGTTACCGCCTCGGTATTACTTTCGGGACGATTTCGTCTCTTTTCGGATCGCTTTACATGGTTTATAACGAGCGGCTGACAAAAGAATGGCCGGCCGAGACCATTTTGGTGTATGCCCTGCCTGCGGGCGGACTGCTGTTGACGACGCTTGTTCCGTTATATACCCGCTTCTATCCAGCGGCGTATTACCTGCCAACGTTCACAGACGCCGCCTGGTTGCTGGTACTGTGTTTTTTCTGTACGATTTTGTTGTACCGCCTTCAGTTACAGGCCCTTGAGCGGTTGTCGGCCTTCACCGTCAATCTCAGCCTCAATCTGGAACCGGTGTATTCCGTCATCCTCGCCATCTGGCTGATGGGAGAAGGGAAGGAACTGGGGGGTACTTTTTACGCCGGCCTGGTCCTCATCCTTCTCTCCGTTGCCCTGCAGACCTTCCGGCTGCGGCCGGCTTCCTGATTGACGGAAAGCGGCTACTTTTGTAAGGGGCGCGGCAGGCACCCCTTACATGCTATTGGTCTATGAGTCAGGTACTTCGCGAACATATTCAGCAATTGGTCCCGTTGTCGGACGAAGAATTTGCCTACGTTCTGGCGCATTTTACGCCGCGTAAATTCCGGAAACACCAGTTTCTGGTGCAGGCAGGGGAGGCGGTTTCAGCCGATTTTTTTGTCGTCAGCGGGCTGCTCCGTTCCTACTTCACGAACGACGAAGGAAAGGATCATATCCTTCAGTTTGCGATGGAAGACTGGTGGATTTCTGATTACCAGGCGTACTTCGGCCAGGCTCCGGCGACGTTGTCCATCGATTGCCTGGAGCCCGTCGAGGTACTCTGTCTTTCCCTTGAAAACAGAGAGAAAATCTGCGCGGACCTGCACAAAATGGAGCATTTTTTCCGGAAGAAATCAAATGCCGGATACATGGCGCTGCAGCGGAGAATACTGTCGCTGCTGACCAATAATGCCCGACAGCGCTACGAGGAACTGCTCCGGCAGAATCCGGCCCTGTTTCAGCGGGTACCCAAAACCCTGCTGGCGTCGTACCTGGGTGTGTCCCGGGAAACGCTGAGCCGCTTTTCGGCGTGATCTGCGTCACACCAAATCTGTGACGTACGTCCTGTGCCGGGGGGAAAAGACCGGGCAACTTTGCGGTCAGAAAACACAAGGTTAATGAACGCAATTGTTTCAATAGTCCTGGCCGGAACCTTATTGTTAGGCGGACAGGCAACTGCTCAATCCCGAAAAAAAATGGCAAAGAAGATTCTATTCGTGGTCACGAGCCACAATCAGAAAGGAAGTACCGGTGAACCTACGGGTTATTACCTCGGCGAAGTATCACACCCGTGGGACGTTCTTCACGAGGCCGGTTATGAAATCGATTTTGTTAGTCCTCAGGGTGGAAAAGCGCCGGTAGACGGTTTTGACCTGAAAGATCCCATCAACCGTAAATTCTGGGAAAACAAGGAGTACCATGCCAAAGTCGAAGCGACGAAGCGGCCGGACCAGGTTCATCCGGAAGACTATGCCGCTATCTTTTTTGCCGGCGGTCATGGCGCCATGTGGGACCTCGCCGACAACAGGGAAATCGCTGCTATTGCAGCAAAAATCTATGAAAATCAGGGTATTGTAAGCGCGGTATGCCACGGCCCCGCCGGCCTGGTAAACGTTCGCCTGAGCGACGGTTCCTACCTCGTTACAGGGAAAAAAGTGAACGCCTTCACCAACGAGGAAGAAGAAGCGGTCGGGCTGACGAAAGTTGTCCCGTTCCTGCTCGAAGACAAACTGAAGGAACGGGGTGTCCGGTTTGAGAAAACCGGCCTGTGGCAATCTCACGTGACGGTAGACGGCCACCTGATTACCGGCCAGAATCCCGCGTCGGCGCATGGCGTAGGGGAGGCGGTAAAAAAGGCGCTGGAAGGAAAGTAATTTTGGCCGTGATTTCAGGGGATAAACAAAAAGAAGAGACCATGACAGTCTCTTCTTTTTGTTTATAATCAATTTATTTACAGCTAGTTACGATTGGTCTTTTGGTTTACAACAGAAAAAAACGCCGTCCGGTGTGACATTCTTCCGTTTCCTGCGAATAATTGGCCAAAACACCACGACACATGGACACCGCAAGGCGGGATGCCTTTCTTGAAATGGCCGATACCCACAAGGGGATTCTCTACAAAATCGCCCGGCTTTACGAGAAAGACGAGGACGATCGGAAAGACCTCCTTCAGGAAATGCTGCTTCAATTATGGCTTTCTTTTGACAAGTACGATGGAAGCACCCGGCTTTCGACGTGGATCTACCGCATTGCCCTGAACGTCGCGATCTCGGCTTACCGGAAGCAGGCCCGCCGGCGGGAAGTACGCGAACCCGTGCCCGAAACCACGATCGGTGCGGACCCGGAAACGGATGAGCTGCTGGACCGGCTCAAGGCATATATTCAGGAGCTGCGGGAACTGGACCGTGCGCTGCTGATTCTGTCACTCGACGGAAATTCTTATACCGAAATCGCTGATATTCTGGGTATTACACCGACGAATGTATCGACCCGGCTTTCCCGTGTGCGTCAGCAACTCCGACAAAAATTTAACCCGTAAAAGCCATGCAGGAAACTGAATTTTTGAATCTGTGGAAGTCGCTCGACGAGCGCATTACCGAAAACCTTCACCTCAACCGCATCCAGGCGGAGGAGATTACCCGCCTCAAAATCAAGTCATTATTGAGTAGTATGCGCCCAATTAAGGTATTCGCGCTGGCGGTGGGCGTGGTATGGATTGTGTGGGTCGACGGACTACTGGTTGTCACTTTCGGCAATGCGAGCCCGTTCTTCTGGTGGTCCGCGTTGTTTCAGGTCGTTCTCTGCAAAATGGCTGTGGGAATTTACCTCTACCAGCTCCTCCTGCTGGCCGGGACAGACATCGCCGAACCCGTCCTTGAAACGCAGGCGCGCCTGGCCCGGCTCAAAGCCACAACGCTCTCGGTAACCCGAATCCTGTTTCTGCAGTTACCGGCCTGGACGACGTTCTATCTTACTCCGGCTATGCTGCGCGACAGCCCGCTGCTTGGTCTGATGATACAGTTTCTCGTTACAGCAAGTGCAGTCGTTGCCGCAGGCTGGCTCTTTATTCATATCCGGGAGAAGAACAAGGACGCACGCTGGTTCCGGGTACTGTTCAGCGGCCGGGAGTGGGACCCGCTGCTGAAATCCCTGGAGCTACTCGACCAAACCCGTGACTATCAGGGTACCCGCACTTCGTAGATAAACAGCCGGGCGGCTTCGTCGTCGTCCGGCACAAAAAAGGCCCGGAAGCCATCAGCGGTTGCTTCGAACGTAGCAGGGTTATTGGTCATCGGGCGTCCGGAGGGAGACCATATCCGGAGCGGAATCTGCCGTACGGGCCGACCGTCCCGCAGGTCGACAATTTCCCAGCCGCCGAGCCGGAAAGTACCATTGGGCGCCGTATATCCGGCCAGGCCCGAACCCAGCATCAGGTGATTGCCGAGGTATTTGGCATCCTGATAATCAATATAAAAGGAAGGATTTTCACGGCCGAGGAGGGTGGGAGAGACCTCGGTTTTCCGGAGCTTTCCGTCTTTTCGAACGGGCCAGGTATAAAACTGCCGCGCGCCCCAGTTGGCTCCGGTGAGGGTACGGGCGTCGGCGTCATAGACCACAGCGCCGATGGATTCCGGGTACCTGCCGACCTCCTCCACTTTCCCGGTTGATACCTGAAGGCGGTACAGAATCGAAAAACTGTTCGGGCGGTATTCGGTGACGGGAATCCAGAGCCAGGTACCATCAAAGTCCATCCCGCCGGGGTGGTAGGCGTCGCCCTCGCCGATGGGCAGGTCCCTGAGAAGGTTACCCAGGGAATCGAACTGAAAGACGTGCCCTTTGCCGGCACCGGTATCCCGGTCGTACCGACCGCGCGGTTCTGTATACTTCTCAGGCCAGCGCGTCACTTCCACCGAAGTCATAAAAAACGTGGCGCCCACCTTCACCATGCCCTGTGTATGAAACGCGTTGAATTTCAGGGGAATGGAAGCGACTTGTTTCCAGGTATGCCCGGGCGTCAGACGGAGTACCATGTTGCGGAACGGAGCGCGCTGCGCGGGCGACTGGGAAAAAGCCGGAAGGGATAGTAAAAAAAGCAGGCAGAGCGATCGCATGACGGGATAATTGTCCCGCAAAATACAAAAAGCCCTGACCGTTTACTCAGGCATCCTTTCTTCCTGCCGCTTATCCAAAGCAATAGCCATACATACTACTATGTATTGCACAGTAGCAAAAAGAAGGCCAATTTTGAATCGTTCCTCAAGGGGAAAAAGTAACAAGCCATGAAACAGTATCTGTCAAACCTGAAAAAATACACAGCCATGAAAACCCTGTTCGCCACCGCTCTTATTGCTTTTGCTGCTGCCACTTCTTTCGCCGCCGTTCCTGAAGATCCGAACCGCGTTCTGAACAGTAATTATGCCGTGAATGTATTCAACGGCAAGGAAGGTAAAATCAACTTCCTCATCGAAAAAGTAAAAGGCAAGCGATTGACCGTTCGCCTCCGCGACGCCAAAGGCCAGGCGTTATTTGTAGAAGACGTAGCGAAAAATGCGGAAGGATACGCCCGCCGTTTCGACGTCAGTACGCTCGAAACAGGTACTTACATCCTGGAAGTAACCGATGGCGAAACAACCACGAAGAAATCCGTCGAAATCCGTCGCGAAGCGCCGGCGAGAACGGTATCGGTGAATTAGAAATAGCAGAGGGCAGGGGGCATGGGGCTCAGGGTGAATCACCCATGCTCCATGCCTTTTGTCGTTTTTTAAAGCATGGGGCAGAGGGCCTAATGCGAGTCACCCTCTGCCCCATGCCCTTTGCCCCCTGCTACCTCATCACCCGCGCGGCCAGCGAGGGCGCAAGCCGGTATAGCGCATACAACAACCGGGCTTTTCCGACGCGGATGGTTGTTTTTCCCCGGTCAAAATCCTTGAGAAACCGGTCTGCCAGCGTTTCCGGCGTTATTTTTCCATGACCACGGCCGGCGGTCATGGGTGTGTCGACGAGCGGAGGAATAAGTTCAACCATCCGAACCGACGTACCTGCCAGCTGATAGCGAAGCGCCATAGCCGTTTGGTGCAACGCCGCTTTGGTGCCGCAATACACCGGCGCCGATCGCTTGGCGGCATAAATCAGCGCCGACGTGACGAAAACGACCGCCGCATCGGGTTGTTGGCAAAGAACCGGGAGCAGTTCCTGCGTTAACTGGAGCGGACTGGTCAGGTTGACGGCGATTTCCTGAGCAATCCGTGCCGGTCCGTCGGGCGTGGTGAGCCATTCATCTTCATACTGTACGCCGGCGCTGTGAATTACTACTGAGAGGTCCGGAAACCGCTCCCGGCATTCAATCGCCAGACTACGAACGGCGGCTGGGTCTGATAAATCCGCCGTGAGCAGTGCTACTCCGGACGGGAGATTATCTGCGTTCTTTCGCGACGAAACGACCAGCACCCGGTCGCCGCACGCATGCAGGCGCTGCGCAATGGCCCGCCCGATACCGGACGTTCCTCCGGTCACTAAAACCGTCTTCATTGGGAGAGGAGGATTTTGTTGAATTCCCGGAAGGCATTTTCCTGGCCGGGGATGATATCGACAACGTCGAAATAAGGCTTCCCATAGACCTCCGTATCCCGGAGGCGCTCGATGAAGAGTTGGTAGGCTTCGAGCCTGTGAACGGTAATAATCAGAAAATCAGATACTTTTCCGTGAAAGTACTCGCTGTCAAAAAGCCGGACGTTCAGGTCCGGATCGTTGAACAGCGGGAGTACGTGGTGGCTGAAGTACTCGTCGCGCTGCTCCCGGGAAAGGGATAGCCATGCCGGTGTGGCGTTGAGCAGCATCAATATGGTAAGGGGTTTGGTTTCCATGGCCGCGCTTTTTGTTTTCACAAAACACGGTACCCTGAAATTCCGACGCATCAACCTATGTAAAGAAATCACCGCCGGCGGATACGGCTCAGCTGTGTAGGCGTAATGCCGAGGTATGACGCGATGTGGTATTGCGGAATCACCTGCTCCAGGCCGGGGAACTGCTGCTGAAACCGTGCATACCGCTCGGTGGCGTTGCACAAAACCAGCTCTATTTCCCGCTCTTCCTTATTGACGAAAAACTGCTCGGCCAGTCGGCGCGCCGCCCGCTCCAACTCCGGCGAGGTATCGTATAGTGCTGTCAGTTGGCCGTAGTCGGCCACGAGAATCCGGCAATCGGTTAGCGCCTGCTGCACAATCTGGTTGGGTTGTCCGGTAATAAGCGAAGCGTAACCGCCTATCAGACAGTAGGGTACGAAGAAATGCTTGTTGTACTCTTCCCCTTCGTCGTTCCGGTAGAACGCGCGCATCACGCCTTCAGACAGAAAACCGATTTGCCTCGCCAGCGCTCCGGCTGTCAGGAAGTATTCCCCTTTGCGAAGCGTGAGAGGAGAAAACAAAGGTTCCAAACGCTCCCAGGTATCAGGAGGAAGCGGACAGAGGGTATCGAAGAAGGCGCGTAGTTCGGACATTCCCAAAAATACAGATTACCCTTCCTGAACGTACCGGTTGAGTGTCTGAAGATTGCCGATGGCATTGCCGGCCGTATTGTTGAAATAGACATAGACGTCTCGGTCTTCGCTGATCCATTCACGGATATAGCCGGCGAATTCATACAGAAAACCGTCGTCGTAGCTACCTTTGTAATTACCGTCCGGACCATGAAAACGCTGGTATACCACCGGCGCCGCTGGCGTTTCGAAGGGGGCGGAAACGCCGGATTTGTCGTGCAGAACGGGAGTCGCCCCGAAATCTTCCAGCAGCTGGTAGGATTCTTCCCGGTACCAGGAGTCGTGGCGAAACTCGACCGCCACCGGCCATCCGGTATTCAATTCCTCCAATGCTTCAAGCAGGTGCTGAACCTGAAGCAATTGGGAATACCGCAGGCTCGGCGGAAACTGAACGAGCATGGTACCCCGGCGTATCTCAGCCGGCGCAATGGCGTCGAAGAAAGCCTTCACGTCTTCTCTCCGGAAGGCGAGTTGCCGGGTATGGGTAATTTCCCGCCAGAGTTTGAACGTAAACCGAAAGGTAACGGGCGTGCTTTCGGCCCATTTGCCGACGGTAACGGGTCGCGGAAGCTTGTAAAACGTGCTGTTTATCTCGATACTGGAGAAAAGATGCGCGTAGTAGGTCAGTCGGCTGGATGACTGAAATTCAGGCGGATAGGCCTGTTTATTGGGTTGCGGAAGAACCAGCCCGCTGGTTCCGGAGAAGAAGCCTTTCATGTGTCGAAAATACGTCTTCTCCGAAAAAAGCGGGCCAGGAATCAAGCCTCCGCGTGCAGGGCTACGCGGTTTCCTTCTGTATCCCGGATGATGGCGATCAAACCAGCCGGAATCGGGGAGATACCGTTGAGAATGGAGCCTCCGGCTGCTTCCACGCGGTCGAGCACGGTTTGCAGCACCGGGCTGGCGTTGAGGTAGACCAATGTGCCTGTCAGCGAGGGCTTCGCGGCCGGCGAACGTACAAGCGCACCCGTTACACGGCCGGACGTAGCCTGGATCACGCCGGGATGCGACGGAAAAAAGGTCAGTTCTTCGTCTGTTTCGGGAAAGGAGCGGGTCGACATCTGAATGTCAAGGATCGTTTCGTAGAACGTTTTGGCCCGTTGGGTATCCAGCACCGGCAGTTCAAACCAGGTGAGGATATTGGTATCGGCATCGATTTTGCGGAGCATGATTGTCTGTCGTTGGAACAGGACAAAAGTGGCCGGTATCCGCCGCTTCCGCTTGTGACGATCGTCACAAAGCACGTCGTTTCCGGATGCGGCTCAGCGTTTCGCGGGCGACGCCGAGATAGGAGGACAGTTGCGTCAGCGAAACCCGCTGCAGCAATTCGGGCCGCTGCTGCTCGAGGTATTCGTAGCGCTGGAGCGGCGTATAGAGTTTGAAGAGACGGGCATGTTCTTCGGACCGGGCGGCTGTCAGCCGCAGGCAGGCCTTCCCGGCTGTTTCCAGCTCAGGCTCGGCTTTCGCGGCGGCAAAGAGTCCGTACCGGTCGATAACCGTCACCCGTACTTTTTCACAGGCCTGCACGCCGTAGTCTGCCGGCGTACCGGCGGCGAAACTGCTCAGGTGGGTAACTACTTCCCCTTCGAAGTGAAAATCAAGGTTTTTGTCGACGCCGTCGAGATCGGTAAAGGCCCGGACATACCCTTCTTCCAGGAAATACAAGGCCTGGCAAACCCTACCTTCTGACCACAAAAAGCCACTTTTGGGCACGATGCGTTCGGAAAGCGCCGGTTGAAGCGCCTGCCACGCCGCGTCTGAAAGCGGCGCCAGAGACGACAGGTATTCCCGGAAACGGTTCATCGGGCCAAATGAAGAATAGGATAGGGCTTGCCGGTACCGTCTACTTCCGAACGGCGTACCACTTCGAAGCCGAAATGCCGGTAAAAACCGAGTGCCAGCGGATTTTGTTCGTTGACATCCACGTGGGTAATGCCCTGGTTTTCAATGGCGTGAAGCAAAAGAAGCTTGCCGGCGCCTTTGCCGCGGATATCCGGACGGAGGAAGAGCATTTCGAGGCTGGTACCGTGCGTCCCTGAAAAACCCAGGAGCTGGCCGGTGGCATCGCGGAGGCCGGTAACCGTCACTTCATGGAAAATGCCGGACCGTACCATTTCCCGGAAAAACTGAAAATCTTCTTCGGCGAGAAAGCCGTGGGTTGCGCGGACAGACGCTTCCCAGATGTCGGCGAGGGTATCGAATTCCGCCTCAGAGACGGACGTAAGGGTGTACATGACGGCAAAAGTAGGCTTAATCCCGGAAGGAGAGGCCTGCTGCGGCCAGTTCCTGCTTTCAGTCAGGAGAGACCAGCACCCTGCCTTACAGAGTATCAGTCGGTTGAAGACGCATTTCCGTGACGGATCATGCCGTGCGCAAAGCTAAAGCCGAAGCGCCGGTAAAAGGGAGCCATGTAGTCGGCACAGTACAGGCCCACCATGATTTGAGGAGGAATTTCGCCGTCCAGCCAGCGGGTCAGCTCCTGCATCAGGGCTGATCCTACGCCCCGGCGCTGCCAGTCGGGATGAACCATGACGTCTTTTAAATAGTAGAACGAAAGGCCATCGCCGATAATCGCCAGACTACCAATGGCAGTACCGTCCGCTTCGGCGACGAGGGAAAAGACTTCGTGTTCCCGTTTCTTTGCTGCGAAGGCGTCGTTGCGCTCTTTCGTCCAACCAACAGCGTTTCCGATGCGGAAAGATTCTTCAGGCGTGAGCGAACGGCGGACGACACGAAAAGAAGCCGTCGGCTGCGCAATACGCGTTTCAGCCGGTTGCCAGGGGGACGCGAAGTGAAGGTAGTACCCATTCAGGTCCCGAACGGTGTATTGGCCCATCCCGTATTCCAGCAGCTCCAGGGGAGCGACAATTTCCGCGCCGTTTCGTTGATGGCGGGCATACAATTCGTCAATATTCCGGACACGCATCCAGATTGAATTGCCCTTTGAGCGCTCGGCGAGCGTTTCACTGCGGTAAAACTGAACATTTACCCCCAGCCACGACACCGCGCCGAGGGTGGGAGGCTCGCCCCATACCCATTTGTCGGTAAAGCCGATGACGTCCTGCCAGTACCGGATGGCATCGGCTACATCGGGAACGGCGAGGACGGGCTCGGCGATGACAGGGGAGGGGTCTTGCATGGGAATAGTAGGTTTTTTCTCACAGAATGCACAGAAATCACAGAAGATGGGTCTTTTCACTTTCCGACTCCCCGATCACCTCCCTCAACCGCTCCTCATGTTCATCTCCCCATTGCCCCAGCAGCGTTATGACAGGTATGAGCGTCTGGCCGAATTCGGTCAGGGAGTACTCCACCCGCGGCGGTACTTCGGGATAGATGACTTTCGAAACCAGTCCATGAGCTTCCAATTCGTTCAGCTGAAGGTGAAGTACCCGGCGTGAGGCTTCGGGTATTTTCCGTTGCAGCTCACTCGGGCGTTGAAAGCCTTCCCGGATAAACCAGAGCAACCGGATTTTCCACTTACCGTAGAGGACCTCCGCGACCAGATCGAGACCGCAGTTCAGATTCAGGGGTATTTTTCGGACACGCATAAGTCAAATATACAGGCTATTGCCGGACGTTGTACAGGGAAAAAATTGTCACTATGATAATCGGTTTTCGGTACTTGTGAGGTCCGGGCGCAAGCAGGAATTTTGCACCTGTTGAACGTCATCGAAAACACCATGAATCAGGAACTTGCCGGAAAAACGGCTCTCGTTACAGGCGGCACAAAAGGCGCCGGAAAAGCGATTGCACAGCGACTCGCAGATGCCGGCGCAACCGTTACGGTCGTCGCGCGCAACCACCCCCAGGAAGACCTATCACCTTTGCGTTTTATCCAGGCAGATCTGAGTACGCCGGAAGGTGTTCTGAAAGTTGCGGAGATGGTACCCCGCCTGGATATCCTCGTCAATAACCTTGGAAAGTCAGGCACGCCGCCGGGCGGATTTGCCGTGCTGACGGATGCGGACTGGCTTGAAACCCTTCAGGCGAATTTGCTGGCACCCGTTCGGCTCGACCGAGCCTTTCTCCCCGGTATGCTCGAACAGAAAAGCGGCGTAATCATACATATTGCCTCGATTCAGGCACGGCTGCCGTTGTATGAGTCGACTTTGCCCTACGCCGCCGCGAAGGCCGGATTGCTGAATTACAGCAAGAGTTTGTCCAATGAAGTTGCACCGAAAGGTATCCGCGTGGTGACCGTCTCACCCGGCTGGATCGAAACCGAAGCTGCAATCCGTTTTGTGGAAGAATTGGCACAAGGAGCGGGGACGAATTATAACGAAGCGAAGCAACAGTTGATGCACTCCCTGGGCGGTATCCCGATGGGGCGACCGGCCAGACCGGAAGAAGTGGCGGAACTGGTAGGTTTTCTCGTCTCTCCGCGGGCAGCTTATCTGACCGGCGCCGAGTTTGTGATCGACGGGGGAACGGTACCGACGGTTTGAGAAAAGAAAAAGAAGTCGGTTATCTTTACCCTTAACCTTCGTCTATTCCTTATGTCATTCCCCGATATTTTTACGAAAGAAGTAACTGGGCAAATCGTCTCCCGCATTGAAAATCTCCGGCCTGATACGGCGCCGCAATGGGGCAAAATGACCGTCGCACAAATGCTGGCGCATTGTTCGGTGACGTACGAGATGATTTTTACTGACAAACATCCCAAGCCGGGACCGGTGAAGCGCTGGCTGTTGAAAGCCTTTGTGAAAGATACCGTTGTCGGCGCAAAGCCCTACAAACGAAACTCTCCGACCGCGCCGGCGTTTAAAATCATGAACGAGCGCGATTTTGCCTCCGAACAGCGTCGGCTGATCGACTACCTCTGGCGGACGCAGTCGCTCGGAGCAGCGGCTTTTCAGGGGCGGGAATCCAACTCGTTCGGACCATTAACGACCGATGAGTGGAATACGATGTTTTACAAACACCTCGATCACCATTTGACGCAGTTTGGTGTATAGCGACACTCCTGTTCATTGTTCATAGTCCCCGAAAGGCATCAGCTATTCGGGGACTATTTTGTTTTCTGAAAAACAGAAAACCGCGCCTGCAGCCGCTAAACAAACAAATTGGAATTGTTCTAAAATAAATTGTAAAAAACTATTTTTTTTCTAACGGATATGATTGATATTCCGCAAGTCAAACTGTATTGACGTCGATTTCCTTCGACCGCCAACCGAATTATCGACAACCATAACCAACCCTGAATGCGTACACGCCTTACTTCTTTTGTGATCCTTTGTTAACGGATTGCGTTTCCCCGATTTTCCGGAAAGAGTTGTGTCAATGAGGCACAGATTACTGCGCAGGCAGTCCGGTTTTTGCATGCCTTATCTTTCATTTTCTGGCTCGCGTTGCGCGAGCCACCGGCTAATCTTTTACTTCTAAACCCTGAATCGTTGTTCCGAACAATGAAAAAACTAAACCTGTTGTCCCTGAGCTGGCTTTCTGCCTTGTTTCTCCTGCCGGTATGCGCTTCCGTACACGCGGAAAATACATTTGGACCGCGTACAGCCTTATCAAGCGAACGCGCTGCCACAGGTAGCGTATACAAGTGGGCGTTCTCTTATCCGACTCCGGATTCCTATTACCTGATCCTGTATAATGTTCCGGTAAATGCGCCGGCTGCCGGTGGTATGTATTTCATTCCGGTTCAGAGTAATACAACCTGGTCAGTAAGCGGCATATTGCCTGCCTGGCTGTCGATCTCCGGTGACAGCGGCAGTGGAAATGGCACCATCACCGTAACCGTGGCTGCCAACAGCACTGGCGCAAACCGGTGGGCAACGTTGATGATTTCAGGAGATGGTGTAGCGCCGTATCCGTTTGATATTAACCAGAGTAAGTAATCCGACTATACCCGAAAAGCACGCGCTTTTCGGGTATTCTTTCGTGAACATACCGACAGGAAAGGAGGAGATCCGTTTTCTGAAATAACCCGATTCGTACTTTTATTCCGGAAAACGATCCTCCCTGTTTCGGTACCGAATGGTCTTTCATTGTCTCCTTCAATCGATATCCGAATTATCAACATCTCAAACCAACCCTGCATGACGTTGACTCTTACCTCTTCTATTTTCTGTTAATCCGGATTCTATTTTGATTGACAACCTGATTTCGATGCACAGATAATATGAATTTACCCGTATTATTCTCGCTGTTTTCAGGCCTGTTTACCGGTTCTGTGTCCTTCTTTATACCTCACGCTAAACCTTATTTTAATATGGATGTTTCTACCTGCTTTCTCAGAAGGCTGCTGCCTTTGATAGCAATGGCATTATTGATTGCAACGCCCTTGTATGCCAGGGAATCTCCGGCTAAACGCCCGTCCAAAACCGTTCAGATCAAGCCGCTCGTTACGTGCACCTGCGGGTATACCCTTGTATCTGTTAACCAGCGATCGGGCGAAACACGGGGCGAGTTTGTCTTTAATTCCTGCAGCGTCGATTCGCTCCGGATGGAATTATGGCTGGGGTCGACGATGCAGATCAATAAAGTCGTAAAGCCCACCAGTGCGACCATCATTTTCGACATGCCAGCCGGCGCCGGCTCAGGTACTTATAAGCTAAAAGCGACGCCGCTGAACTGCGAGGGTACGAGCTCCAGTGTATATGAAATTTACTTTAACTATACGCCGCCTGTGCCGCCGGGAGCGATCAGCGTATCCCCCGGTGCGTATACGTTTTCGGCGTCGAGCGGAAGCGCCTATTTCGCCATCACCAGTACAACGAGCTGGGCGGTAGCCAGCGGATCTATTCCTTCCTGGGCGTCTGTCAGTGGGGGCAGCGGCAGTGGAAATGGCTCTTTTACCGTTTCCGTGACGGCAAATACCTGGGGTGCAGCCCGGTCCGGAACACTGACACTCACCGCCTCAGGCGCTTCCTCTATTACGATTCCGATCACGCAGGTCGGGACCAACTGCTACCGGTTCGACGTCGGCGGATTTGTCGGAATAGAACCTCAGCGGCTGGATCTGACCAATAGTGGAATCGTAAAGGTCAACCCGGCGAACGTATCTGCGCCGAAGCAAATCTGGCAGGTTGAAGACATTGGCGGCTATAAAAAGATCGCCCGGGCTTCGAATTCGAACAGTGTACTCGGTGTTGCAGGCGGCGGCTCGTCGACCGGAAGCCAGGTCGTGTTGCAAAGCTACACAGGCGGCGACCACCAGCTCTGGCAGCAGGAAAGTGTAAGCGGTTGCACGGGTTGCGTGATATTCAAACGGAAAGGCGGAGGAGGGGTAGCATTTGGCAGCCCGGAGGATTGGGGCCGGGGTTGGAGTGATACCACGATTCAGGACATTCGCCTGGTTTCTTATTCGGATGCAACGACCTACGGCGGAAACAAATGGGTATTGTCGTCGGTCACTTGCCCTACGAGCGGCGCCCGCATGGCGGCCGAAGAAGCGGTACGGCCGGAACAGCGGCTCCGGATCTCCGCTAATCCAAATGCCGGGGAGTTTAAGGTGGGATTTTTCCTGGCGCCGGGCAAAACCGCTGACCTGGGTGTAACGGATCTTTCCGGCCGGCAACTATACGGTCGTGCGGTGAAAGGAGAAGGAGAACAAACCGTCGATATAAAGCTGGCGCCAACGGTCAGCGGTATCGTTGTGGTTTCGTTGAAATCGGATGGAAAAATGCTTTCCCATCGCGTTTTAGTGGCGAAATAGAAACAGGTAAATATTCACTTCGTGTTATACCCGGCAGACTGCGGTTTGCCGGGTATATTGCGTTGAAATAGCTGGAAAATCAAACATAATACTCTTCTCTGAAAAGGGGAAAATAAATTGAATAATTCTATTTTATTATTAGAAGTTAACCTGCATATTGCTGCCTTCAATTAAACGGACAAGCCAACCGCCTTCGGCCGAATCATGTTGATTTATGAACGACCGTAACCAACCCTGAATGAAATCAAGTACTACTTCTTTCGCAGCGTAGTCTGCATCCGCCCAACCTGCTCGTCTTCTTTCTCTGATGATTTGGACAATTTTCGTCTGAATCCGGTGTGTATTGGCCTTTTTTTTCTGTACCGGTGGTTTTATTTGTCAGACCTTTCGGCACACAACTTTTCACTATAAATAACTCGCGTATGTCTGGTATTAAGCATATGTCATTGCTGATTAATCGTATATTTTTTGTCTTTTTTTTGCTGACGTCTTTTGACAGTATAAGTCAGGAAATAAACTGGCCGAGTACCATTCCGACAGGTAGCGGCGCCCAACAACCTATTAACAAGGTGTTTCAACGAGATGCTTCCGGCAAAGCAACGGTGAAATTTGTTGTATCTGCCGGATCTGCTGTCACGACCGTGAAAGTCCGTTTTAAGCAGTATGCAATAACCGGTTCCGATGGGTCTACGTATTCTCTTGGAGGGAGCTATATAGATCCCAGACCGGGTTCGGCTTCATTGGCGGGTGACGGTGCATTGAACTTCGGCTCCAGCCCGTTTCAGGGGCTGGGCTCAAATACGGTAGTTACCTATCAGCTGGATATTAAAGGCGGTATGTACCGGATGGAGGCAATCATCAACGGGACACAGAAAGAAGTAGATTTCGGAGTGGGAGAAGTACTGGTCATTGCGGGTCAGTCAAATGCTGCCGGGTATGTACATGACGGCTTCGACAAAAGCCTGGGTTACGGAAATGTGAAGTTTGTACATTTTAATAATACAAAGACTGACTTCGAAGACGGAGATCCGAAAAATAACGATAAGTATTTTCCATGGTTCTGGTGCCGATTGGGTACTAAACTGGCTCAGAATCTTCAGGTTCCGGTAGCATTTTATCAGACAGCGTGGAGCAATTCGAGCGTTGCCGACTGGCGCAAAAGTGCATATGAAGGCCAATCAGTACAGTTTTCACAAACAGGACAACCTTACAAGAACTTCAAATCGGTTATCACTGACGTCCGGGGGAAAGTGGGCCTTCGCGGAGTATTGTGGCAGCAGGGTGAAAGAGACAACACCCAAAATGCCGGGGGGGTTATGCAGCAAACAGGCATTTTAGGTTATGACCAGAATCTGGCAGATCTGATTGTCAAGAGCCGTTCGGATATGGGTTGGACTGGTTTTGCGTGGGTCATTGCGCAGGCATCGATGAATTCGGGAATTTCAGATCCGGGAGGCATTGTTGCAGCGCAGCAGCGTGTCATTGGCCACACCGACGCGGGCGGGACGGTACTCAAAGATTACGGAGATCCCCGGAAATCAGCACGAAATGGAGCGGATACAGTAAGCTCTCGCTTCAAGGGTCCGTATACCGACGAGATTCTTGGTTCGGCTCGCAGAAGTGGCGGCGGTGAGCCTACGCACTTCAGTACCAGCGCACTTTCCGGCACAAATTGTGGTCAATGTCAGGCGGCGGACAAATGGTTCACGGCCCTGACTCAACTGTCTTCCTATAACAACCGAAACTTTTTCGGTAATTCTGCTCCCGCCCTGAATACCCAGGTGACAGAGGGACCGACCGGTCTTTCCGAATGCAATTGCGGATTTTCACTTCTTTCTGCCAGTCAGGTATCGGGACAGATGTCAGGTCAGTTTACGTTCCATTCCTGTAATGCCTTCAAAGTGAGATGGACATTGCTGGACGGGACAACGGAGAAGGCCTCGGCGGAACTGGAACCAGGTGGGCCTACCGAAACATTTTCCATCCCTGCGTCTGTCAACTCCGGCAATTACACGCTTCGCGTCGTTCCGGTAAGTTGTACCGGAAACAGCTCCAGTGTCTATGAAAAGCCATTTTCTTATACCAAGCCCGGTACTATAAGCTGGTATGTGAACGTAACGCCTTACCCGCTTTCCGTACCTGCGTCGGGCGGTACGTATTATATATCTGTCAACAGCAATACCAACTGGTGGATGACGGGTACTCCGGCAGCCTGGTCTTCGTTCTCAAATACCAGCGGCAGCGGTATCGGAACCATCACGGTAACCGTACAGCCGAATACGACGACCAGCAGCCGGTCGGTAACCATGATGATCAATGCCGACAATGTCGCGGCGCAGCCCTACACCGTTTCCCAGGCGGCAGCTTCATCCGGATCCGGCACCTGCTACTACTTCGAACTCGCCAACTACCACTATACCAGCGGGGTCACGAAACAAGCGATGGAGGTCAACGGGCAGGGAGTGGTCAAGATTCAGGACTTCAACACCTCGTCTTCTTCGCAGATATGGCGCGTTGAATCGGTTGGCGCATACAAGAAGATTTCGCGTGCATCGGATGCCAACTCGGTTTTAGGCGTGTCTGGCGGGCAGAGCAATATCGGCGATCAGGTGGTATTGCAGCCGTATTCCGGCGCTGATTATCAGTTGTGGGAAGAGGAAGCATCGTCATCCGTAACCACCAACTGCGCAGGATGTGTGATTTACAAGCACAAGGCGAATGGAAACGTGGCATTCGGCAGTCCGCTGGGCAACTGGGGCGACGGCGACGCATCGGCTTCTGTCAACGACATCCGCCTGGTTTCGAAATCCGACGCTTACATCTACGGAAACTTCAAGTGGTTCCGTACGCAGGTGGCATGCCCGGGCGGTGGCCGCGTTTCAGCCGAAGAAATCACCCAACCCGAATCCCGACTGGCTGTTTCGTCCAATCCGAATGCCGGTGAATTCCGGGTCCGCTTCTTCCTGGCACCGGGACGGAAGGGAGACCTGGGCGTCACGGATCTGACCGGCCGCGTCGTCTACCAGCGCGCGGTAACGGGCGAGGGGGAACAAACGGTTGACGTTAAACTCGCTCCGTCTGTATCGGGTACGGTGATCGTTTCACTGAAGACAGAGAAGGGGGTATTGTCAGAGCGGGTATTGGTGACGCGCTGATAAATACAGATTCAAGGGAAGGCCTGCTTCGGATCGTTCCGAAGCAGGCCTTTTTTTGTTAAAAAATAATACTATATGCTTATAGAATTGTTTGCATTCTTCGCAAATTGGCAGTGCTATTTTTTGTTTCTCCAACCAAATATCTCCCATGTCTACCTCTACTTTATTCTTTCGCATTGCTGTCATTGCGCACATCCTCGTGGGTTTGAGTGTTTCCGATCTCCGGGCACAAAACCCGAGCTTTGTTGAATCGACCCCTTCCGTTTTCAATTTCACCGCCGGCGGTTCAGGAGCGCAGGCGAGAAATGTTGCTTTTAAACTGGATGAATTCCGATCTGTAAAAGATTACGGAGCGACAGGAGATGGCTCAACGGATGACACCCAGGCGATTCGGGTTGCTATCGCAACCGGCGCCTCTTTGTATTTCCCTCCGGGAACGTATAACATCAGTGGCCCGCTTCGTCCGAAAGACAATCAAAAACTCCTGGGCGCAGGATGGAACAGTATTCTTTCTCTGCAGCACGATGATTCTTCCGGGGTTATGGCAGACGGAAGGACCAATATCGGTATTCACCAACTGAAGATTGATGGGAACGGGAAGAAGTTGACCGAAGGAATCCGGTTGACGAATTGCCGCTATTCGGTCATTTCGGATGTATGGATTACCAATATGGGGACGGTTAACCCATCAAGTCCTACGAACGACAATACTACCGGTGGAGTAGGGATTCTGCTCGTCAGTATCGGGGGCGAATGTGCATGGATTACCGTCGAACGTTGCCGGGTCGATCATATCGCAGCAGGTGGTAACTACAAAGGAGACGGTATAGAAGTAGCGGATTATGATGCGGATTCTGCTACTGTTCACGATGTTGTGGTTCGAAACTGCCGTGTTTCAACAGTCGGCAGGCATTGCTATACAGCGGGCGGGAATATGCCCCAGAAACCCTATGCCATTCTCTTTGAAAACTGCTACGGCGAAAAATCCGCGCTCGATTGGCTCGACGTCGAGGATGCGCAAAGCGTCCGGGTTGTAAACGGTATCGCCAAGCGATGCGGTAACGACCAGACGTACTTTAATCCTGCTTCCGCCTATGGCGCCAACTATGGTTTGCTGGCAGCCATCGCCGTCGGCAATGCAAGCGGAAAAGTAGAAGTATCCGGCTTTTCGGCAGACTCCTGTTACCTCGGATGGACGGCCGGAGGAAGTACTTCGGTGGAGCTCGATCATGTCACGATTACCAATTCCACACGTGCGGACTATGCGCTGACGCTGGCCAATCACCCGACTACGATTACGATCCGGAACAGCGCTTTTCTGACTCCGGGAAAAACGGAGGTTTTTTATTACGATGGCTCAGGCTCCACGACGCCCAAGCTTTTTTCTAATGTTGTCTTTGCCTCACCCGTGAGGATGAGCACATCCGCAAATGTAAGATTCGACCTTTGCAGGTTTGGGGCCGGCATTATTTTTCAGGCAACCGGAATAAAGAACATGGAATTGAATGGATGCCTCTTTACCGATTTCCCGGGAGCCGGAGTTTCCTGGTCCGGTTACAATAAGAAGACAGATAACCTGGTGATACAGAATTGCCGGTTTCTGGGCACAGGCCAGATGACGCACGGCGTACTGGCCATTTGGGAGTCATTATACCATTCCAAAATTTCGGATAATGTCTTCTCCGGCTTAACCACAGCAGGTATCGGTCATGCCAATATGGCGGGTGATTCGCTGGTATTTGATTTGCTTCGCAACCGGTTTTCAAACATGCCAACGGGGATTGAGTTGTCGCAGGCGACGAAGTACATGCGTATTTCCGGTAATAATTTCGAAAGTATCAGCAATTGGGCGATTTTGCAGACTACAATCTCATCTCCTACGTCGAATCTCGACAACCAGATAATCGAAAACATTGCAGGAGGCGGCGTCGCGAACGGGATAAAAATTGAGAACCTGACGGGCATATCCGACTACCTGATGATTCTCGGAAACAACATGCGGAAAGTGACGGGAGTTAAATACAATATCAACGCCAATGTGAACGGAATAAATACCAATAATCTCTGAAAGACAGGTAAATAGTGAAAAGGCCGGAATATGTACTGTTCCGGCTTTTTTTTAGTACTTATTTCGAAACAGAAACCAAGTCTGGAAAAATAAGTAACTTTCGCGGAATGCGGGTTGTATTTCTGGTATGTTCCTTAATATAAACCTGAATTAATGAATTGACCTCTATTCATTGTCCCCATGTTTAAAAGACCTTATTCTTTTGAAGGACGTATTCACCGGAAAGAGTACGCCATTAGTCTGATCCTCTTTTACACCGCAGTTTTCTCCCTCAGTATTGTGGCTGGCGTAGCCTGCTATTTCATGGACATACCCGTCGAAAGCTCGAAGGGAACGATTGTCATTTATACATTTCTTCTGCCTGTTTTTCCTTTTTTGTGGAGTCAATCCTGCAAGCGTTGCCATGATGTGGGAAGCAGCGGTTGGTATCAGCTCATTCCCCTTTACTTTCTTTACCTGATTTTCAAGGACGGAGAGCCGGGAGAGAACGGGTATGGGCCTGATCCGAAGGGGCGGTCGTATGAAGGAGTGGAGATCTTCTAAGTAAAGTACCTTCAGAGTAGTTTAAAAAAAGACCCGCTCCGTATACGGGGCGGGTCTTTTTGGGCCAACTATTTGCAGGATTTGGAATAGTCGACAAGTAGTTGCCGGTAGGTTGACAAGTCTGAAGAATCGTACTGTCCTGAACCGACATTTTTCAGAATAGCCGGACATGTATTAAAAAAAGTTGTGAGCGATGTACGTCGTCCTGTAAAAACAGGAGGCGTATAAAAGGTATCCTGGCCGTTCCGTTTCAAAACAAAATCTTCCTGGGGATAAAATTCCCGAAAGAGTGTCAGGCCGCCTGTTGTTTCCAATTGATCGAGCAACGCATACCGTTTCGCGTTCGTAGCTCCGGAGGCATCAAATAAATCGCCGCCCCGGCCAATCTTTCCGACGAGATATGCATGACCATCGGACTCTTTTACAGACTTGATATTTTTAAGGGAAAGACGGACGGGCTTCTTCTTGTCAGCGACGTATACGAATACCGTCGGATTTTCTACATCCGTGTTGTTAAATAGGGATCCCAGTGTAATGTTACCCGAATTGGCAGCCGATTGACCGCGCAAATCAAGGAGTTCGGGCGAATCACTGAGAACCCGGATTTTACCGGAATAAGTCTTGTTGTCTTCGTCCGTCACTTCGCCGTCGAACTCTGCGAAACGGAATGCCGTCTCCAGCTTTTTATAGGAAGGCAGCACCGGTTCAGCGGCGATAGGATCTACCTTCGTAAGGTTTTCAGATGTCTTCCGGTAAACGGTAACAGCGCGAAGCATGTTCTCCAGCTCCGGAGAATAGGACCGGCCGAGAATAGAGCGGGGTTCGGCTTCACGAATAGCGGGCAGCAGTTTCTCTGCTTCTTTTTCCTGACCCGTCAGCAGGTAGGAGGTAGCCAGGTTATACAGGGAAGCGAACCGAACCCGCTTTTGAAGATACGCATCGCCGGCATCCGTAAATTCTGTCAGCCCTTTCCAATACTTCTGAGCTTCTCCGAACAATTCGGGCCAGTTGGCTCGATCCACATCCGCGACTGCCGGGAAAACCGCTACAGACTGATTAAATTCCTTTTCATTGAAGCCGGATTTGGATGATTTTGACTTCTCAACCCGGGCAAATTGCAGTTTTGGAAAAGTGGGCCCGTAAAGATAGGTAGCGTTAAACTCGGCGCTGAGTGCATCAAAATTTGTTTCGAGAACAAATCCTGCCAGCTTCTGAAATCCGGAACCGACAGGCACAACATACTTGACAACTTTCGGCGTAGCATAGCGTTTGTAAATTGGCTTACCGGCTTTGTCGAGTACCTCCATGTTCGATTCGATGCCAACATAATAGCACGGCGACCGGTCGAAGGTCTTATCTACGTTATCTCCCTCCAATAATTCGAACCGGGTTACTGTATATCGGATTTCAAAATCTCCCTTCTCTGCTTTCTTCAAGCCGGGAATGTTCAGAAGACCTTCGATATCCGTCGGCGAATAGACGCCTTTCTGAGATTTTATACTGCTTTCCACGTTGGGATGTAATACCATCGTAACATGATAGCTTTTGTACGCCGCATATTCCGGGTTGGCAGGCGTCACCGGACCACGGAGGTCCAGTTTTTGCGTATTGTCCTGAGAAAAAACAGGATATGAGAATACAAGTGCACCCGCAAGTGCCAGGATTTTTTTCATAAAAGGGGAATTAAAGAAGGGTAGGCTGATGACGGGAACGGGTTTGAGCACGCTGGAAATCAGCGAGTAATTCTTCAGCGGCGCGCTTCAGGCTTTTCCCGTCTCCGGTGTCATAGTCATTGGCAATTAATCCTTCGGCTTCCTGAATTGCTTTTTCCGGCTGATCGGTCAGAAGGTAGATCTTGGCCAGGTTGTAAAATGCCGAATAGCGCATTTTACGACCGGCTTTATCGGGCGCGGTATACTTCGTCTTAAGCGATTCAAAATAGGCGATCAACGGCTGAAGATTGGCTTTGATATTCTCGATTGACTGATCGGCGCGCATCTCAGAAAAGATGGCCTTAACAGCCTGAATAGCTTCAATTTGTGCGGCGCCTTCGTCGTTTTTAGCATCGAGAATCCAAAGCGATTCAGACTCTTTGACAGGTACGTATCCGTAGGTGCGGTTGAGAAGACCATTGATCCGTGTCAGCGAGCGGTTTGTAAACTCCCTTACTTGTGTTTGGAGCATCGCTTTCCGGTTGTCTTCGAAATACTTGGAAACACGGCGGGAGTCAGTACTTTCTTCTGTACGGACCGTTAAGGTTTCGGACAATCGCTGAACGACCGGTCCGGAGGGAGCGTCAGCCGGTTTGCTGATTGTTGCATTCTTCAAAAAACGGTTCGTACTGACTGCCTCTTCTTTTTTGCGCTGTTCTTCCTGGTCGCGGGCAGACACGGGTTCAGGCGAACGGGGACCAGAAATACTCAACTGGCCGGATACAAGATAGGTAACGACCATCGTGTAGTAGGTCGTGCTGACAGACCGCCCGTCTTTGTCTTTGCTGCTTTCTGTTCTTGATTCCAATCGCGCTTCTTTTTCGGTGACGTCTTCCAGGTTGAGAGAAGCGCGAACGGTAGGAGAATCGGAAACTCTTTTCCATCCATCCAGGTGAATAGCATCGCGAACCGTACTTTCGGTAATACTCGGAGTCAGACGATTCCCGATTTTAACTTCTGTTTCATACGTTCGTTTGTCAGGAGAGACCGGCTCACGCGGAAGCTGCTGGTAAGTGACATCTACACGGAACCGGTCCAGATCAACACGTTGAGCAAAAAGAGGGGTAGCTGCCATCAGGCAACAGAAGAGTAAATTTTTTCGCATCGGACAAGCTATGTGTGGATTCGGGATTGAGCCGGCAAATATAAGTGTCTGTGTTCTGGATTTAAATGACGAAATTATTATTTGTTTCAGGTTTGTATAATCTTATTTTTAACACTATAGGCGAATTAATTTTTCGTTTTAAAAGCTCAGTTTTCGGTTTTAATAAAGGTGTATTTTCTTGTTTTACAGATGGTATTTTATTGGAAATCAATTGATTTCCTTTGTGTGAGTATGGTTGTCGAAGGCAACGGCCGGGAAGCCTGCCGGAATTGGAATGGAAAGTATACCAGACGAAAAATGCCGTTCGCTCATTAATTATATTCTTTTTACTAACCGGTTTGGGCAGTACGTATCTTCGGGAAAAGAATCCTTCCTACCATGCGTATTTCCTTCTGTTTACTCTTCCTTTTTTTTATTATCCCGGCATCAAACGCCCAATCCCTCTACCTCAAAACTTACGGCACCCCGCATCATAAACCCCTGATTTTCTTGCACGGAGGGCCCGGTAATAATGCGCTTTCGTTCGAAGCAACGACGGCACAACGACTGGCCGACAAAGGGTTTTACGTACTCGTATATGACCGCCGCGGTGAAGGGCGCTCCGTTGATCCGGACGCCGCCTATACCTTCCAGCAAACCTTTGACGATCTCAACCAGATACTCAAAACAAACCGAATCGGGAAAGTCACATTACTCGGCGCGAGTTTCGGCGGGTTACTGGCCGTCCGATATGCGGAGAACTACCCCCAACGCGTGCAGAACATCGTGCTGATCGGCGCACTGGTGACGTTGCAGGATACGTATTCCACCATTATTTCTTCTTCGCGGAAGCAGTACGAAGCCCGGAACGATACGGCTTCACTGGCACAACTGAAAGCCCTTGAAACGTCGGACCGGAGTAGCTATGACTTCCGCTCTGCCTGTTTCCAGCACGCCAGCCGCAACGGTTTTTTCGACGTCCCGAACCGCACGGAAGAAGCGCAGCGCCTGTATGCCCAACTACAGGGAGATACTACCTATCAGGGGTTGCAATCCCGCCGGAATAGCGTTGCCAGTAAAGCTTTCCACGAACACGAGCATTATTCCACAATCGATAACCTGCCCCTGCTGCCCAAATTGAAAGCCCGCGGAATAGGTCTGTACGCGATTTACGGCAAGGACGATGGTCTGTATTCTCCCGCGCAGGTAGAAGCGGTGCGGCGCGTCACCGGCTCGGCGCACATCCGGTACCTGGATCGGTGTGCGCACGCGCCGTTTCTCGATCAGCAAACAGAATTTGTAACTGCGCTGGTACATTGGTTGCGTTAAACCGCGTAACTTACCCGAAACCTTTACCCCATGGATGCCTCGAATAAGTTTGAGTCGGTCGACGAATACAACGCTTCCTTTCCCGACTATATCCGCAAACAACTCGACGAAATACGCCGGATTATTGCCGATACTGTCCCCGACGCCAGCCAGGTAATCAGCTACAACATGCCCGGCTTCCGCCAGCATAAGGTACTCGTCTGGTATGCCGGGTATAAAAACCACATCGGCTTTTATCCTACGCCGTATCCGATCGAAAAATTCAGGGAAGAACTGGCCGGTTTCAAAACGTCCAAAGGTGCGATTCAATTTCCGGTTGATCAGCCCCTTCCGGAGGCGTTAATCCGAACCATTGTCCGCTTCCGGATGGCGCAGGACGCCGAACAGGCGGCGTTGAAAAAGAAGAAGAAGTGACGGTATCGCAATAAAAAATCCCCGGTTGCAGCCGGGGATTTTTTTCTTATTCGCTCTTTAAACTCTTCACCGGATTCACCAGCGCGGCGCGTATGGTTTGATAGCTTACGGTTCCGAGTGCGATACCGATAGCCGATAGCCCGGCTGCTCCGAACATCCACCAGGACAGCGTCGTGCGATACGAATAGCGCGTCAGCCATTCGTTCATCAGGTATGCCGTAACCGGAATGGAAATCAGGCAGGAAATCAGCACCAGGCGGACAAAATCCTTCGATAATAATCCCCACAGCTGGGCGACAGAAGCGCCGAGTACCTTCCGGACGCCTATTTCCTTTACCCGCTGCTCGGCGACAAACGAGGCCAGTCCGAACAGCCCGAGGGAAGAGATAATGACCGTCAGAATGGCAAAGAAACCGGCCAGTTTTCCGACACGCTCTTCAACGGCAAACTTCCGGCCATATTCCTCATCCACGAACCGGTAGGAAAACAGACTTTCCGGATTGTATTTCCGGAATACCGGTTCAACTTTCGCCAGCGCCTCGCGGACAGCTTTGTCCGGCGCCAGGCGGACGTGCATGACGGTAACCGCCTTGTAATTGAGCATAAACCCGGAGGGATTCACCGGCGCAAACGGGTTTTCCTTCACCATATTCCGGACGACGCCGATGACCTGGAATACCTGCCCGTTCCAGCGTACCGTTTCTCCGACCGGATTCCGGAAACCCATCAGTTTCGCTGCTGCCTCGTTGATGATCAGGCCCGCCGAATCAGTTGCCATGCGGCGGCTGAAATCCCGGCCGCGGAGTACTTCCCAGCCGATTGTCCGCCCGAAATCATGGGATATGTAGTTGCCCATCAGGAGGGGTTTGCCGTCGGCGCTTTTGCCTTTCCAGGAGACATCAGTAGTCCCGCCGTCCTGCAGCGTAAGCGATCCCCTTGACGCCGAGACATCCCGTATGGCGCCGGTATGCAGCAATTCATCCCGAAGCGCGTCGTAATGAGAGAATACCTCCGGAAGCAACGCATTGATCTCGAGCAACCCTTCCTTGCTGTACCCGACCGGCCGGTCTTTCGCATACTGGATCTGCTTGAAAACCACCAGCGTACCGATGAGCAGCGTAATCGAAACCGCAAACTGAAACACAACCAGCGCCTGCCGGGGTACCGCGGCAAACCGCCCGGCCCTGAAAGTCCCCTTGAGTACTTTCACCGGCTGGAAAGACGACAGGTAGAAGGCCGGATAACTACCGGCGATGAAGCCCGTCAACCCGCAAAACACGAATGAGCAAAGCCAGAACAGCGGCTCGCCCCAGGGCATGGTGAGTTGCTTACCGGCGACGTTGTTGAAAAACGGCATCAGTAATTCTGCAACAATGAGCGAGAGCGTGAAGGAAAGGACGACGACTACGAGCGATTCGCTGAAAAACTGCGCAATGAGCTTCGACCGCGCCGAGCCGATCGCCTTGCGGATGCCTACTTCCCGGGCGCGTTTCTCGCTCCGTGCCGTACTCAGGTTCATGAAGTTGATACAGGCCAGGAGCAGGATAAACAGACCGATCAGCCCAAACAGGCGCACAAATTCAATCAAACCGCCGACGTTCACGCCGTTTTCAAAATCGTTGTACAAATGCCACTTACGCATGGGATGGACGAAAAACTCCGGCTTGTACGCCGGCGGGTCTTTCTTCTTCATCCGGGTATCGCTGATTTTGGCAGAAACTGATTCAAAATCAGCGCCTTCCCGAAGCTGGACATACACCTGAAAGGAGTTGTTGTCCCATTCCTGCTGCGAGTCCCTGACCCAGCGCTGGGTCGCTACCAGCAGGTTCCAGGGCGCAAGCACGCGTACGTCGTGAAAGGAACTGCTGAGTGGAAAATCCGCATAGACGCCCGCGACCCGGACGGCTTCCTTATTATCCAGCTTCAGTACCTGATTGAGCGGGCTCGCTTCGCCGAAGATTTCCGTTGCGACGGACTTTGACAGCAGGACAGAGCGGGGATCTTTCAACGCATCTTTTGTCCCGGAGAGCATCCGCAGCGATACCATATCGGGAAAAGGAGCTTCAACGAAATTCCCGGATTCGCGGAACTTCCGGTCGCCGTCCGCCAGAATAAATTCCGATCCTTTCGAAAGACTGACAGACTGAAACTCAGGGTATTTGCTGCGTAATTCTTCCGCCAGCGGCTGAGGCGTGACACCGTAAGAGGCCTTTTCCCCCGTAAAATTTACAAACTGCCAGACCTGCCCCAGCCGATCCCGATGCGCGTGGACCGAATCAAACGTAAACTCATCCACGATCCAGAGGCCGATCAGCAGTGCTACCGCCATTCCGGAGGCCAGCCCGGCAATATTGATGAACGAGTACATTTTCTGCCTCAGCAGCTGGCGAAATGCGATTTTGAGGTAGTTACGAAACATAGTCATTCGGATTTGAGGCTTTTGACGGGATTGGCGAGCGCCGCCGAGACAGATTGGTAACCCACAGTGAGCAGCGTCAGAACGACGACAATACCACCCGCCAGCACAAAGAGATCGGGCGCGAGGTCGACCCGGTAGGCGAAATCACTGAGCCATTGATGAAGCGCCCAGGCCGTCAGCGGAAACGCCAGCACGAGCGCCAGCAGACTGAGCCGCAGGAAATCGCCGGCGAGAAGCAGGGTCACGCTTATGACGGACGCGCCAATCACTTTCCGGATACCGATTTCTTTCTTGCGGCGCTGCGCCGTAAAAGCAGCCAGCCCGAATAACCCGAGACAGGTAATCAGGATCGCCAGCGCCGAAAACCAGAAGGAGAGGGTACCTATGCGCATTTCGGCGGCATATTGGGCCTGATAGTTTTCGTCGAGAAACGTCGCTTCAAACGGCGCCGTACGGTAAAACTGCTGGTACCGGGCCTGAATCTGCGCCAATGTCTCCTGCTCAGCTCCAGCCCGGAGCCGCACAAGGGCATTCGGCATCGCCGGGTATACCTGGAAGAAGCAGGGCTTGACGGGCTGGTAAAGGGACTCGAAATGGAAATCCCGGACGACACCGACAATGACCCGGTCCTGTCCCCAGAAGCGTATTGTTTTTCCGACCGGATCTTTCAGTCCCATCTGGCGGATCGCCGTTTCGTTGAAGACAATTTCCCGGGTCGAATTCGGCGTATAGGAAAACGACCGGCCTTCTTTCAGCTTCATGCCGGTGGTTTCCAGAAACCGGTACCCGACTTCCAGATTGGCAAAATCGATGGTTTTTCCGGCCGGTTTTCCGGGCCAGGTGAAGTCGGAAATGTTTCCGTGCTGACCGGTCAGGGTATGGTAATAGCTCGAGACATCGGCGATGCCGGGGAGGGTCCGCAATTCCCCCAGAAAAGACTCCGCGCGGCCAAGACTGACCGAATCCATCTCCATGGGTATCTCAAAATGAACGAGGTGATCCCGGTTATAGCCCAGATCCCGGTGGCGGATCAGGCTTAATTGCCGGTAGATGACGAGGGAAGAAACGATAAACATAGCAGACAGCGCCACCTGCGTTACCACCAGCCCTTTCCGGACACCGGCTTCGGTGGAGGAGGCTTTCAGCGAGCCCTTCAGCGCGCCGACGGGCTGAAAACCGGACAGGTATACGGCGGGATAGCTGCCGGCGAGGAGGCCGGTCAGTAAAGTCACTCCGATGATCACAGCCAGCTGGGGTATGTCAAAATTCAGCGCGAGGGTTTTGCCGGAAAAGGTATTGAAAGCCGGCAGGAGTAGTTCCACCGTCAGAATCGCGATGCCCAAAGCCAGAAACGCCAGAAGAATGGATTCTGCCAGAAAATGGGCAATCAACGTACTCCTGGCGGCGCCGAGCGTCTTTTTGACGGCTACTTCTTTGGCCCGGGTCATCGACCGCGCCGTACTCAGGTTGGTGAAGTTGACACAGGCGATGAGCAGGATAAACGCGCCGATCAGCGCAAACAGCCGGACATACCCGACGCGCCCGCCCGTGACAACGCCGTTTTCAAACGTGCCGAACAGGTATTTATCCGCGTAGAGCAACGGCACCAGTTCGGTTTTGACATTCGGAGCGTGGGCGGTAATGAAGTACTTTATTTTTCGGTTGAAAGCGGCCTCGTCGGCCCCCGGGCGCAGGCGTACAAACGTACCCGGATCGCTGTTCGTCCATTCCTTCATTCCGGGTCGTTTCTCAACAAAGAGGGCAAAAGACGCCATGACGTCGAACGGCTCCGTTTCGTAGCGGGTGGGCGTCCGGAAAACGCCGCCGATGGTATACGGACCGGAAAATTCTCCGAGCTCCCAGCGTACGGTTTTCCCGACTGCCGCGGCGGCGGAACCGAACAGCCGCACGGCAACGTCTTCCGATACGGCCAGCGTTTCTTTGTTCCGGAGAAAAGACAGGCGGTCTCCTGCCACAAACGGGCAATCAAACACCGAGAAATAGCCGGGTCCGGCAAACTGACCGCGGACTTTCAGCGCTCTGTCTTTCGAAAAGAGAACACCCCTTCCCGGAAACCAGGAAGCCTGGAGAACAGTTGCAGTAGCTTGTACCTCAGGTAGTTCGGCGGAGATGGCGTCCGCCAGCGGACCGGGCGTATTGGCGATCGTCCGGATGCCGTCTTCCTGCGGATAGTTGGCCATGAGCTGGTATACGCCCTCGGGATGGACGCGCCCCATCTTCATTTCGTCCCGTATCCAGAGGTAGATCAACAGGGTACAGGTCAGCCCCGCCGCAAGACCGGCGAGGTTCAGGAAGGCAGACCGGCGCTCCTTGAGGAGATTACGCCAGGCCATTTTCAGGACCGTCATAGCAGAAGAGATAGGATACCGATGGCGATACCAAATCCGTGCCTCAGGGCGGGTGCTGTTTTTATATTTCTGATAACCAATAGATTATATAAAAAGATATGTTCGAAACCGAACAGCCTCCGTCCGCCTGCGGACAAACAAAAATAGCCCGGCAGCATGCTGCCGGGCCTGTGGGTGGAAAGACGGAACGTTAATTCCAGGTATTGGCAATGTCGCGGGCGACGTTGGGGTTATAGTTTTTCTCGACATCCGGAATCGGCAGGAGGACGTGCTTGTCCTGGAAGGGCTGCTTGCCGTCCCCCGGCTCAGCCGCCCGCTGGGCATTCAGCGTTTCTTTGGCAATACCCCAGCGGATAAGGTCGAAGTACCGGGACTGCTCGCCGCATAATTCAATCTGCCGCTCCCGGCGGAGGATGGTCGTGGCATTTGCCTGGTCGCCAAGGGTCGTATAGGCAAAGGCGCCCGCCCGTGCGCGCACGGCGTTGATGTACTTCAGCGGCTCGGCGCCGGTATTTCCCTGCTGGATATATGCTTCGGCGAGCATCAGGAGGACATCGGCATAGCGGATTACCTGGCCGTTGATCGGGCTTTGCGGACCGCCATAGGAGGCTATGTCCTCGTAGTATTCGTATTTACGCCAGACGTAATAGCCCTGCGGATCGGCGGCATTGAAGGGAAAGGATATCTTTCCTTCCTTGCAGCGTTCGCAGTAGACGGTATCGCCGCCGCTGGCTTTGCTGCCGTAAAAGGTGAAGGCCGCCCGCGGGTCGGTATACGACGCGCCGGTACCGGGATTGGTATAGGTAAACGCTTTCACGACGGTTGTCGGCACATACACGTTGAACCAATCCTTGAAACCGTATTCCTGCGCCCGGTCAGAGTGGCTGGCCTTGCCGCCCCAGGTTTCCTGTCCTCCGAAAACATAGTACTGATTACCGATACCCCAGTCGGTCCAGGCGGCATTCATCACCTGAAAGATATTCTCGGGAGTACTCTGGTTGGTCATGCTGAAGAGGTCGTCGTACGAAGGCGCCAGCGCATACGTAAACGGCGCTGCTGTGAGCTGGGTCAACGTAGCCTGCGCCTGTGCCCATTTTTTCTGGTAGAGGTACGACTTGCCGAGGAGCGCGAGCGCGGCGCCTTTGGTAGCCCGGCCGAGGCCGGTAGCAGCGTCATAGGTGACGGGCAGATCGGCGGCAGCCTGCGTCAGGTCGTTTTCAATGAAGCTCCAGATCGCAGCTACGGATGCCCGGGAAGGGTAGTTGTTGACTACCGTACTGTCATACGAAGTATAGAGCGGCGCGCGGCCCCACAGGTTCACGATGTTGAAATAGGCATAGGAACGCAGGAAACGGGCTTCAGCTACGTACTGCTTCGCCTTAGCCTGGTCGGCGGGCACGGTCGGGTTCCAGGCATTGGCCCGGTCAATCACCACATTGGCCCGGAAAATCAGGCGGTAGAGGCTATTCCACAGTTGGCCGATCTGCGTCTGGCTGGTACCGAAGGAGTAATCGGCGAGCTGCGCCATATCCCCCTGCAGGTTCGTGGATTTCTTGGCGTCGTACCCGAGGAGATCAAAAATAAAGTAATACTCCCGGGACCACAGCCCGTTGTGCAGCAGCGTGGCGTAGGTAGCGATAGTGGCCTGGTTAAGACCGTCGGCCGAGTTGAAGTACGTCGCGTAGTCGTAGTTGCTGAGGCTGGATAGCTCCAGCTTCGATTTATCGCAGCTCACGATACCGAAGCCGCCGGCGAGCAGGAACAAAAGGAAAAATATCTTTTTCATCGTCATGTCGATAGAGAGGTGAAACCGCTAGAAACCGAGTTGAATACCGCCGAGGAGCGTCCGGGGTTGGGGGAGCTGGAGACGGTCGTCGATTCCGCGGGAGAAAATGTAACTGCCGCCGTTCTGCGTGCTGACTTCGGGGTCATACCCGGTGTACTTCGTGAACGTCAGCAGGTTTTGCCCGGCGACAAACAGGCGTACGCTCCGGACTGCTTTTCCGCCGGCGATCTTCCCCAGAAGTCCCTGTGGCAGCGAATAGCCCAGCGTAACGTTCCGGACGCGGAGGTAGTCTCCGTTTTCAAGCCACCAGTCGGAGGGACGGAGGTTGCCGTCGCCCGTCGCGCTCTGGCCCGCCCGCGGCAGGGAGGCGATATCTCCGGATTTACGCCAGCGGTCGAGGATAGCCGTCGACGCATTATGCCCGGTTGATTCGTTGTGGGTGACGAACTTGAAGGCATTCACCAGTTTTAGTCCACCGACCCCGGAAAGTACCAGGTTGAAATCGAAGTTCCGGAAGTTGAAACCGGCGTTGATTCCGTACACGACTTTGGGAATGGGGTTGCCGAGGATTTTCATATCCGTTGGCGTGACTTTCCCGTCTCCGTCAATATCCTTGAAAATGAAGTCGCCCGGTAATAACCCTCCCTGATATACCGCAGCGGCGTCGCCGCTTTGTTGCCGGGCACGAGCGTTGAGTGCGTCGATTTCCGACTGATCCTTCGCGACATGGTCCAGCGAATAACCGTAGAACGAGCCGATCGCCGATCCGGCGGCGGTATAGGTAAACGTCGGCAGGTTACTGAACGACCCTGCCTGAATGGGCGCGGCGAACTCGCTGCCAAGAGAGAGTACCTTGTTGTCGTTGATGCCGATATTCCCGTTCACATTGTAGTGGAAGTCCTTTCCGGCCGTACTCCGGTACCCGAGCGTAATTTCAATGCCCTTGTTCTGCGCACTGGCGGCGTTGGCATACTTGCTGGGCTGTCCGCCGGAGAGCGACGCGCCCGTACTGCCTGACACCGGTACGCTGACGAGCAGCCCGGTACTCTTCCGGTTGTACCAATCCAGACCCAGGGTCAGCTTGTTGTCGAGGAAGGCCAGGTCCAATCCGATGTCAGTCTGATCCGTCGTTTCCCACTTGATATTCGGGTTGGCCAGGGTGTTGATGGTGGTGCCCGGGTTGAACCCTTCGTTGGTGCCGAGGGAATACACCAGGTTACCGTTCGGATTGCCGCTGAAGGTCAACACAGACGTTACGCCCGTTGTCGGAATGCTGTTGTTTCCGGTACGGCCCAGGCCGACGCGCACCTTGCCGTCGCTGAGGAAGGGCAGTCCGCTTTTGAAGACGGCTTCATCCGTAAAGCGCCAGGCCAGACCGAGTCCGTAGAAATTCCCGAAGCGATTGTTGGCGCCGAAGTTGGACGCGCCGTCCCGCCGGTAGCTGGCTGAGAAAATGTAGCGGTCGTCATAGGTATATCCCACCCGTCCGAAGTACGAAATCACCGAAGAACGGGCATAGCCATATGCACTTCCGCTGACGGTCTGGGTTTGTGCGACGCTGATATTCTGGATGTTATCATTGGGAATGTTGGTGCCGTTGGCCGTTACGCTCGACGACCGCCCCGGATCCAGGTAGCTATTCCCGATGGTGCCGGATACATTGTGTTTGCCGAATTGCCGGTTGTACGAGAAGTAGTTTTCGATCGTGTAAAAGGAACTGTTGTTGTATCCAAGTGTCGCCTGCCGTGGATTCGAGAGGTTGTTTCCACCGTTGTAGGCATATTGATAGCTGTCGGATCGCCCGCCGCCGATCTGCGCCGACAGCTGAGTCCGGAAGCGAAGCCCGGCAAACAGGTCTACTTCTGCGTAAAACTGCGGGAAGAAGACGAAGCTGGTCGTAACCGGCTTTTTCAGGTTAATGACAGCCAGCGGGTTATTTCCATTGCTGAAGTCGTCGATGTTCGTTGTATTGGAATACCCGCCGGGAATCGTCGGATCAAAAACCGGCTTGTACGGCGCATAATACACGGCATCGTTGATGCTCGCGATTTCTCCCTTGTCCTTCACGTAGCGGATGTTGAGCGTCTGGCCGAAGCGGAAGCGCCCGAGGGTTTCGTCGAGTGCGAAGCGGGCTGTAGTCCGGTTATCGACGAAGGCTTTGACGATCGCTTCCTGGCTCATATGGCTCAGGGAGAAGTTGTAGCTGACCTTGTCGCTGCCTCCGCTGACGTTGATGTCATTCTGAGAGACGAGTCCGTTCCGGAAAATCTGATCCTGCCAGTCGTTGCGGGTGACGAGCACATCCGGTGTGCTGAATTTCGCCGGCAGGGCCGAGTTGGTCGTCGCCGCGAAATCCCGGAGCAGGTCTACGTATTGGGAGGCGTTGAGCAAGTCGAGCCGTTTCCAGGCTGACGATACCCCCCACTGGGAGTTGACGCTGATTTTCGGCGCACCGGATTTGCCGCGTTTCGTGGTAATGATCACGACTCCGTTTGCCGCTGCCGAGCCGTAAATGGCTGTGGATGAGGCGTCTTTTAGAATCGTAATGTTCTCGATATCCTGCGGAGCCAGGGTATTGAACATCGTTTTGCTGCCCTGGATACCGTCGATGACATAGAGCGGATCTACGCCTGTAAACGAGCCCGTACCGCGGATGAGAATCTGCGAGTCGGAACCTGGCGTGCCGTTTGACTGGAGTACCTGAACCCCGGCCGACTTGCCGATCAGCAGCTGGGAGGCGTTGGTAGCGGTAGTGGAGCCGGCTTCTTTCGTGGAAATCAGGTCGAGGGCGCCGACGACGTCTTTTTTCTTCGCCGTTCCGTAACCGATGACGACGACTTCACTCAGCGCCTGATCGCTCGGGTTGAGCTTGATGTTGAGGAACGTCTGTTCGCCCACGGTTACTTCCTGCGAAGCATAGCCGACATAGCTGAACACCAGCACAGCCGATTTATCGGAAACCTGAATCGTAAATTCCCCCGCCGAGTCGGTTACGGTGCCTTGCTGGGTACCTTTCAGGCGTACGCTGACGCCGGGGAGGCCCTTGCCTCTTTCGTCCACGACCGTTCCCCGGATGGGCGCTGCGAACACCACCACCGGCATCAGCGCCCGCAGGCCGGGGCGCATTTTGGCCTGGGGGGCCAGGTCCGTCAACAGGATGTATTTCCCCGAAACTTCATAGGAAATATTCAGGGGATGAAGCAACTGATCGAGCAGGTTGCCGAGGCGTTCCTTTTTCTGACGGATGGATACCTTCTGGTCCGACCGGATGACCTCCGGACTGAACACAAACCGGATGTTCCCTTCCTTCTCCAGCGCATGGAGCGCCCGCGCCACGTCCTGATTTTCAACATGTAGCTTGACGGTCTGATCGAGTACCTGCGCGCCGGCCGTCGCCGTCAGGGTTAAACTGGTAAGCAGAACGTGCCCCGTCGCGTGTAGCCAGCGACGGGCCTTTGTTCCGAAAGAAGTTGCATGTAAGAGGTTTTGCATTGTTTTTACGGGTTTTTACGGAATCACATCGGGTGAAGGGGAGGTGGCGGCACATCCCCGGCTGGAGATGACAATCTGGGCGTCGACGACTTCATACGAAGCCCGCAGAACCCGGCAGATCAGGTCCAGTTTTTCGTACAGACTCTCGTTTCCGAGCGGCGCCGTAACGGTACACCGGGCCAGCGCCTCGCTGTCGTACAGAATCGGCACGCCATAGCTTTGCTGGAGACGGGTAAAGACCTCGGAGACAGGGGTATCCTGAAAATGAAAAGAAACGTCAGGCGAGGTATGCAACAGCAGCGGCTGCTCCACCAGCGTCTTCGACAGGCGCTCGGTGGCCTTGCGGTATACGCCCATCTGGTTGGGTAGCAGGACGATATGCTCGCCGGTCGCTTCGGGAGCGGTGACGGATACCTTGCCGGTCACTACTTTCACGACAACATCTCCGGATGCCGACTGCACCGAAAAGCTCGTCCCGAGTACCCGCGTCGTAACCTGGCCGGTATATACCTGAAACGGCCGTTCGGGCATGCGCACGACATTGAAAAAGGCCTCCCCGTCGAGTTGTACATTACGCCGGGCAAAATCCCGGGAGTAGCAGATGCGGCTTCCGGGCTCAAGCGTTACTACAGAGCCGTCCGGGAGGGTAATGCTCCGGCGGGCAGAGCTCGTGTTGCACTCTTCCTGCTGGCCCGCAGGCGCCAGACCGATCGTCTGCCGGATCGGCTCCCGGAAGGTATACCAGCCGAGTCCGCCGACGGCCAGAACCGCCACGGAAGCCGCCGCTGCGATCCACCAGCGTAGCGACCGGACCGGCGTGATCCGGTTTTGGAGGGTTTCGGTCCGGGCGAGGATGTCTTCGTCGCTGAGAGGCGCGTCCTCCATCCCCAGACCGGCAACAAGAAAGCGGGCCTGACGAATCTCCTCTTCTTTCTCCGGATGACCCTGCCGGAAGGTTTCCCAGAAGGTATCCTCAGGGGGAAGTTCGCCGCCGACCCATCTTCGGAAATAAGGATCGAGGACAAAATCTTCACAGGTAAAATGGCTGTAATCCATGATAGAATTGTGTTCTATCTGGAAAAGGGAGGGGATTCTGCGTTTGTACTGAAAAATTTCCGGAAAAAATTTTACTCGTCCCGGAACCAGGCTGTTTTGAGGTCGCGGAGCGCGGTATGGAGCAGGTTGCGGGTCGACTGATTCGTGATCGACATCAGCGCGGCGATCTGCTCGTAGTCCAGCTCCTGGTAGAACTTGAGGTAGATCACTTCCCGCTGCCGCTTGCTGAGCTGGCTGACCATGTGACGGAGTTTTTTCAACTGCCACTCCGAGGTCTCTATTTCAATCAGCCGGCTCTCGATGGAAAATTCTCCGACGAAGTCAAGGTCCTCATCTACAGAGAGGTACTGGGACTCCCGCCGGGTTTCGTGCTGGATTTTACGGCGAAGGGCTTTGAGCAAGTAAAAACGCACCTGTTCCGTCTCGGCGAGGTATTCCCGGCGCTTCCAGAGGTCGAAAAACAGCTCCTGGATGCAGTCGTCAACGAGCCCGTGATCGCGGGTGAGTTTCGTACCGTAGTGGTAGAGCGTGCGGTAAAATCCCCCGGCCAGGCGGGCAAAGGCTTCCCGGTCGCCCTTCCGGAAGGCGAGCCAGAGTTCCGTTGCTTCGGTCGCGCACGGCGGCTTCATCGTTAATTCGTGTCAGTTTGACATTTTAAAACAGCAAACAGAAGTCGTCCGCTTACTGAGTTTACAGGCAGTTGATGAAGAAGTCGTTTTTCCGGCCGGGTTACTCCGAAACCGAGAGGTCGTACTTGGCCAGCAGCCCCGGCAGCTGGTACAGGGAAACGCGCGTTTTCTTGAATGTATTGACGTCCGGATCCATGCGCAGGTGGAAGGACGAGATAAAGTCGGTACGAACGAGCTGGTTTTCTTCAAAGACCGCGCGTTCCAGGTTACAGGAAGAGAAGACGGCGTCGGTGAGGTTACAACCGATGAAATGGGCCGACGTAAGGGAACATTCGTCGAAACGGGCTTTGGATAGGTTCCGCCGGAGGAAGGTATTGTGGTCCATCCGGCAGTTTTCAGCACGAATGGCAAAGCCGAAGGCATCCGAATCTCCGAAATTGAGGTGGGTCATTTCGCAATTGCGGAAGAGGACAGTTGCCAGCTGGGTACCGCTGAGTACCGCCTTTGAAAGGAGGCAGTCGTCGAAGCGGCAGTTAATGAAACGGGACTTGCGGAAATCGGCGCCGGTGAGCGTCAATCCCGTGAAGCGGCACTCTTCAAATTCAGATGCGGCCCAGGTGGGAGGCAGGGGGTCGGACCCGGTAAACGTATGCTGGTAATACTCCATGGGGTGAACGGCAGAAGACGGCCGCGGGGACAAAAATGAACGGTTTCGGGCGAAAATAAAAGCATTCCGGCCTGGCAAAGCGGATACCGGCACCGTTCCCGGTTGTTTTGCCTGCTAAGAAAAGTATCGTTGTAAGGGTTTGGTTTTCAGGAGAATTTCGGTAGTTTGGTTGAAAAATCGATAGCCATGAAAACAGAAATTACCTATTCCGTTGTCTTCCTTTTTCCGGAAGAAATTGCCCGGCAGATCCGGGCGTTCAAAATGGATCTGAAAACCGTCATTAATTGGTTTCCCAGCTGCCATTCTGACCCGCATATGACGATCTGCGAGTTTGTCATTGAGCGTGAGAGGCTGCCTTACTATATGGCCAGGCTTCGCACTTTTTGTGAAAAATACCCGCCGGTCTATGCCCGTATGGATGGTACCGGTACATTTCCGACTACGTATTTTGTAAAGCCTGACGATTATACAATGTCCGTCCTCGGTCGCTATGCCGAAGCGCTGGTCAGATACGTTTTTGGTAGAAAAATCAATTGGAACGGACACGCGACGATCGGTCGCAAGCTAAACCCCGTTGAGTTGGCCGCGGCGAAGGCGCTGTTTGATGGCATGCCGATTGATTTCCGGTTTTTGTGCGATAGTATTTACCTGCGTGAATTTGATCATTCGCTGGGACAATTCCGGGTAATCGATTCCTTCCGTCTTTCGGGAATGGATAATTTCAATGATACGTCGAAGCAATTGACACTTTTCTGACAGGCGGGCGTATCTTTCCCGAAAACAAGTCTATATCCTATGTCATTACCTTCTCCCCGAATCGAAACCATCGGGGCTAAATATTTCGTGGGTATACGCCTGCCCATGTCCTTTGCGGCGAACCGGACGGCTGAACTCTGGCAGACCTTTATGCCGTTACGGGCGCGGATCGAAAACCGTGTATCTGCGGAGTTGTATTCGCTTCAGGTATATCCGCCGGCACTGACAATGGAAACCTCCTTTGAAAAATGGGCGCTGGCCGAGGTCGCTGAAGGAGTACCTGCCCCGGAAGGTATGGAATCATTCCGGCTGGAAGGCGGGCAGTATGCTGTATTTCAGTACAAGGGCCATCCGGCGGCGGCGCAGCCGTTTTTCCAGGAGATATTTCAGGTATGGTTGCCGGCATCCGGTTATATCCTCGACGACCGCCCGCATTTTGAAATCCTCGGCGCTGCCTACCGGAATAATCACCCGGATTCGGAAGAGGAGGTATGGATACCCGTTAAAAAGAACTAGCGTGGCGAGTTTGCACCGGTAGGTACAGCCTACCCACTAAAAAAGTGCGTAGCGGATGCTACCGTAGTGGAGCTACGCACGGCGGGCGCCCAGGCCTGGTCACAAAAAAGAAGATAGAAACAAAAAAGAAGTATGTAGGGAAATTTCCTAATCCGCAGCGGGACTGGCTGCCTGCCGTGCGTGGCATCCGCTACGCACTTTTTAGTCAGTAGGCTGCGCCTACGTTGCCGTTGCTTAGGAAAAGGATGCAACGTCTTCATAATCAGTTTGATTACACGCTGAGTTTATGGAGGTAGGCACAGCCTACCCATTAAAAAAGTGCGTAGTGGATGCTACGCACGGCGGGCACCCAGGCCTGGTCACAAAAACCGAAAACGGAAGACCGAAAACCGAAAACAAAGGGGCCGGCAAACCTGCCAGCCCCCAACTCTAAACCCCCAACCCTAAACTCAAAACTCAATTCTCACTCTCCCCCGTAAAACTCTCAAACAGTTTCTGCAGCGAGGCCGCCACTTCCGGTTGCTCTTTCGCGACGTTCACCCGCTCATTGGGATCGTTGGCGAGGTTGAAAAGTTCGATTTTCTTTTCGCCTTTATCCGTCGTTACCCGGTATTTCCAGTCGCCCTGGCGTATCACCTCAGCTTTTCCATTTTGGACGTAGAAAATCGGACGGTGCGGCTGGGTTTCTTTCTTCCCGAGAAGGATGTTGCTGACCGCCTGCCCGTCGAGCGTGCGGCCCTTTGGCAGCGCGGCGCCTGTCCATTGCGCGAGCGTCGGTAATACGTCCAGGCAGCTCAGCATGGATGTTTCCACCTTGCCGACCGGCGTATGGCCTTTCCAGTACACCAAAAATGGCACCCGAACGCCGCCTTCATAGGTTTCACCTTTTTTGCCACGAAATACACCTGTCGTACCGACGTGCCAGGGCCGCGTAAATCCGTCTCCGCTCATGCGGGCGGGGTAGTCGATCCACGGACCGTTGTCGCTCGAGAAAAAGAAGATGGTATTGTCGGCCAGCCCCTGCTGCTCCAGCGCCTGCCAGATGCGGGCAAGGCCGGCGTCGAGCTCTTCGACGACATCGCCGAGCGGCCCGCCTGCCGAGCGACCCTGATTGGCCTTCGTCGACGCCAGCGGCAGGTGCGGCATGTTATGGGCCAGGTACAGGAAGAAGGGTTTATTCTTCGCCTGTTTCTTCACGAATTTGACCGCTTCCTGGGTGTAAAGCTCTGTCAGTGAGGCCGACTCCGGTTTTTCGATTTCCGGTGTACGATTCCGGAAGATCTTCAGCGTGGTATCCGTCTGCACGTAAGGCGCTTTGTAGTCATGACTGTAGAGCAGGCCGTAGTACGAATCAAAGCCCTGCGCAGTCGGGTGGTGATACGGCTTGGAGTCGCCCAGGTGCCATTTCCCGATCATCGCCGTGGTATAGCCAACGGTTTTGAGCATTTCGGGAAGGGTTACTTCCTGGTCCGGCATGCCCAGCGGCGATCCGGGAGGAATCGGGTAGGGCAGGTTCATGCGGGACGGGTACCGGCCGGTCAGCAGCGAAGCCCGCGACGGCGTGCAGGAAGGCGTCGTGACGACATAGTTCGTCGCCCGCAGTCCTTTCGCCGCCATACCATCCAGAAAAGGCGTTTTGATGGACGGATTACCGTAGCAACCGATGTCGGAATAGCCCATGTCGTCGGTCAGAACGAACACGATATTGGGTTTCTGCTGTGCATGCACCGCCTGCGAACAAAGCAGCGCTGCCGCGAAAAGCAAGGGAGAGTACTTCATGATTTACCAGCCTGGATTTTGGGTAAGTGAGGGATTCAGGTCGCGTTCCTTTTGCGGAATGGGCCAAAGATAATGGCGGGATTTGTCGAACTGGCGGTTAAATGCGACCACCTGTACCGTAACCGGCGACCCGCTGGCCGGTTGGTAAGTCATGCCGTAAACCGGTCCGGTCATGACGGTTTCAGCCGTCTTCCAGCGGCGGATGTCAAACAGACGCAGTCCTTCAAAGGCCAGTTCAACCGCCCGCTCGCGGCGGATGACCGTCCGCAGATCGGTTTGCGTAGCGCCGGAAGCTATGGCCGGTTGCTTCACATCCGACCGTCCGTTGCGGACGAGGTTCAGCGCCGTAAGTACCGTCGCATCGATCTGATTCAGTTCCGTTTTCGCTTCGGCATAGGTCAGCAATACCTCTGCATAGCGCAGCAGGATGATGTTGATGCCGTTGTTGGACGGATTGGCATAATCCTCCGTATTGATGTACTTCTTGATGTTGAAGCCTGTCGTCGACGCGATATAGGTACTTCCGATGGCGTCAGCGGTACCGCTGTTCGGCGCCGGGAGGAATTTGGCGCCGCTCGGCAGTACATCGCCTGAAAGGTAGACGGAAAAGCGCAGGCGCGGATCCCGTCCCGCGGCCGGATTCAGGGCGTCGTAACCGCTGGCCGGGTCTGAAATCAGCTTGCCGGAAGCCATTTCATAGGTATCGACCAGGGCTTTGGTAGGAACATAGTAGCTCTGTGCGTTTTTCTGGCTATATGGCGCCAGGAGGTTGAATACCGCGTTGGAGTAGGTATCCTTGATAAACTGTTTGTCGAGAATGACCTCCCTGTTGTTTTCCGCGGCATAGCTAAAGAGCTTTTCGTAGCTGTCATTGAGCCCGTAGGTACCCGACTGAATTACCTGGTTGGCAGCGTCCGCGGCGAGCTGATACCGACCGGCATACAGATCGGCACGGGCTTTGAGCGCCAGGGCAGCCCCTTTTGTGATGCGGCCCTTGTCGGCCGTGGCATACGTGGCGGGCAGGAGAGTAGCGGCTTCTGTGAGTTCCTTGTCTACAAAATCCCAGATTTCCGTAACGGTATTCCGCGTCAGTTTCCGGCCTTCTTCGATGGAAATGGACTTTGTCACGAGCGGTACGTCGCCAAAAAAACCGGCCAGTTTGATGTACTGATACGCCCGGAGTACTTTCGCTTCTCCCTTGAACTGCCCGATGAGCGCGGTATTGGTCGAAGCTACTTTGTCTACGTTTTCCAGAAAGTAGTTCGTCGCCCGGATACCGCGGTACGCGTTGGTCCATTCGGTCAGTAGCTTGGAGCTGGTGGCGTCATAGGTCCCCAGCTCGACATAGGCCTGTACGTCGAAGTTCTGGTTGGTATGAGCGATGTCGGTGACGGCGTCCCAGGTAAAGATCGATGTCCCGTCGAGGTCGTTGTAGAGGGAGTTGACGGCGAGCCGCGCGTCGTTTTCATTTTTCCAGAAGACACTTTCGGAAAGACGGTCATTCGGAACCGTTTCCAGCAGGCCCCGGTCGCAGGCCGACAAGCCGGCCATCAGACCCAGGGTGAGTATTGCGAGGCGTAACTTCATGACAATCAGAAATTAAGGTTGAGTCCGACGGTGTAGAGAGCTGTCTGCGGGTAGTACACCGCGCGGCCGGATTCCACTTCCGGGTCGAGGTTCCACTCGTTGAGTTTTGAAATCGTAAACAGGTTCGTGGCAGACGTGTACACGCGCAGGCGGTTCAGGCGCAGCTTCTGCGTCACCTTCGCGGGCAGGTTATACGCCAGCTGCACGTTCTTCAGCCGGAAATAGGAACCGTCGATGACGAGGCGATCGGACGTTGCTACGTTCCGCAGGTCAAACTTGATCGGCCGCGGAAAACGGGCGTCGGTATGCGTCGGCGTCCAGTAGTTGTTCGTATAGATTTTGTGCGTGAAGCCTTCCTGGTTTCCCATTTCGGCAAGTGCGCCGGCGAGACGGACGTCTACGTCAGCCGTCCCCTGAAAAAGAAGATTCAGTTCGAAATTCTTGTACGAAAAGTCCGCGTTCAACCCAAAGGAATACTTCGGAAAGGAGTTGCCAATATTGGTCATGTCGTTGGCGTCGATCTTGCCGTCGCCATTGAGATCCAGGTACTTAACATCTCCGGGCCTGGTATTGGCGGCGTAGGTAGCCTTGTACTCTGCGATTTCCTGATCGGTCTGGAAAAGCCCGGCTGTTTTGTATCCCCAGAGCGTATTGATCGGCAGGCCTTTGGCGATGATATACCGCGGATTGATATCGGTACCGGTGATGTAAGGGCCAGTACCTTTGAGGTCGACGACCTTGTTCTCATTGATACTCAGGTTCGCGCCGATGGAGTAGCGGAAGCCGGAGGGAGAAGTACCCGATCGGTAGCTGGCGCTGAATTCCCAGCCTTTATTTTCGACGGAGCCGGCATTTTGCGGAGGCGCCGTCAAACCGATCGTCGCAGGAATATCCAGGTTCAGCAGGATGTCGTCCGTGCGTTTTTTGTAGTAGTCGATCGTGACGTTCAACCGGCGTTGCAGAAACGCGGCGTCCAGACCGAGGTCGAGCTGTGTCGTCGATTCCCAGCCCAGCGCGGCGTTCGCGAGGGTGGTCTGCCGGTATCCCTGCACTGCCGCGCCGCCGAACGTATAGCCTGATGCGGCAAGGGCAGCGTAGTAGCTGTAGAGGTCAACCGACTGGTTCCCTGTTTTTCCCCAGGAGCCGCGGAGCTTCAGGTCACCGACGACCGGCGCAATGGATTGCCAGAAACGTTCCTTTGATACGCGCCAACCGGCTGAGAACGAGGGAAAGAAGCTGTACTGCTTGTTTCCGGTGAATTTGGACGAACCGTCGTACCGCCCGTTTACCTCCAGCAGGTACTTCCCGTCGTAATCGTAGTTGATCCGTCCGAAATAGGAGCGGAGACCGTATACGGCATCGTTTCCGGAGTTACTCTTGGTGCCGTCGTTAGCGCCCTGACCGATAGACGTGATGTCATTGTTGTAAAACCGCTCGCGGTATGCTGTCAGGAACGTCTGGGTATTGCCGATCTGGGAGTATCCCGCCAGCGCTTTCAGGGTATGCAGACCGAAGCTCTTTTCATACGTCAGCAAGCTGTTCAGGGTATATTCCCGGAGTGAATTCCGTACTTCCGTGAGGCTGTTGTTCGCAACGGTTTTGACGATACCGGTATTCTTGTCGGTATTCGTGTAGGCGTTGGTGAAGTTCTTTTCGGCGACAAACTGACCGCGACCGGCGATCTGCGTCGAGAACGTCAGCCCCGGAAAAATGTCCCACTCGCCTTTGACATACCCCGCCAGGTAGTCGGTATACCGCTTCGAATCCCCGCCGATTTCGGCATACATAAGCGGGTTATTTCCTTGTGTGCTAAGACCATAGGTGCCGTCTGCATACTTCGGGACGGCCCAGAGGGATCCGTGAAACATGATGTTGATCGGATCGACGGTCGGTTGCAGGGAATAGTTATACCGGTAGTTCACGTCTCCTGTAAACCGAAGATTCTTAGCCGCGGTATAATCGGAGTTCAACCGGATTTCTCCGATTTTGCTATTATAGTGTGTGATCACTCCGTCCTGATCCTGATACCGGATGCTCAGACGGGTACGAAGGGCTTCGCTGCCGCCGGCTACCGACAGGGTATGGTTTTGCTGGGGAGCTGCCCGGAGCATGGTTTGGTACCAAACGTTCGGCAGGGGGTACTTTTCCCGGTCGGTTGCACTTACCCAGGTTTTGATGGACTCTTCGGTAAACCGGGCCGGCAATGCCGCGCCGGCATTGGTGTAGGCGGCTACCTGAAGGCGCATATAGTCTTCCAGCCCCATGTTTTTCGGGGTATTAATGGAATTCTGAATGGCGTAGTAACCGTGGTAGTCAACCGATACCTTGCTGCCTTTCGCCCGCTTGGTGGTGATAAGGACAACACCGTTCGTCGCGCGGGAGCCGTAGATGGCCGTCGAGGAAGCATCTTTCAGAATAGAAACCGATTCAATATCATCCGGGTTGATATCCTGAAGGCGCTGCTCAATTCCGTCGACAATCACCAGGGCATCGTTCTTACCGAGGTCATACCCGCTCGTGCTGCTGCTGTTGATATTGAATGTGGTGATCCCCCGCACACGGATGGAGGCGTTTGAGCGACCGGGCGAGCCGCCGCGGTCAAGTACCGTCACGCCCGGTAACTGCCCCTGTAGTGACTGCTGTACGTTCGAAACCGGTCGGCGGGTCAGCTCTTCGCCGCCGATCTGGGAGACGGAGTTGGTCATCGAGCCGCGTTTCTGGGTACCATAGCCGACTACGACTACCTCGTTGAGTGAGTTTTGCGTCGCCTTCAGGGATACGGAAAGCGTCGTGCGGTTGCCAACGGGTATTTCCTGCGATTCATACCCGACAAAGCTGAAAATCAGCGTTCCTCCGGCTTCCGGAATACCCAGTTGAAAATCGCCGGAAGCGTTGGTAGTCGTGCCTTTGACAGTACCTTTCAGGACGATGCTCACGCCGACAAGCGGCTCCCCGGTTTCCGTCGTGACCTTGCCGGAAACGGGCCGGTCGCTCGCCTCAAACCCTGGTGAGCGGGTTGGAATGGCGGCCGGAGCGGCGGGTCCCAGCGGCGTCAGCATGATTTGCCGGCCGTTGACCTGGTAGCGGATGCGGATGGGCGTAAACAGGCGGTTCAGTACCTCGGAGAGGCGCTCATTGCGCGAGGCCAGTGAAATACGCTGATCGGCCTCTACGGCTTTGGGAAGGTAGGAAAAGCGGACATTGGCGGCCCGCTCGATTTCCTGAAGGGCTTCTTTCAGCGGCTGATTGGCGATGCGGATGGTCACCTGCTGGTCGAGGATGTCCTGCGCGTCCACCGGACCGGCCAGCGCGAAGCCCTGGCAGATGAAACCGACCAGCACGGGCGTCAGAAATTTCCTCAGGGCGGGAAGTAATTTGTTCCTCATAGAAAGCTTGGTTTTAGGTAAAAGAATCCCTTGTCCTTCGGCGACGAAGGCGGCAACTGAGACACTAAATCGGGGGAAATCAGTCAGGAGTTTGGTCCATGCAAAAACAAACAGGTAAAAATTAATCGCAACCGCGGCCGGTAATGACGATTTCGCCGTCAACCGACTGGTAGCTGGCGCCGCTGACTGTACAGATGACGTTCAGCTTTTCGAACAGCATGCCTTCGTCGAGCGTCGTTGTCATACGACACTTTCCGAAAACCTCCTCGTCAAACACGATGCGGATACCATAGGCTTTCTCCAGCGCGCGGAAAATGTCGGGCATCGGCGTGTCTTCAAACGCAAAGCGATCTTTGACAGCTTCCGGCAGCAGCTTCGGATTGTCTACGAGTCCGCGGCCCAGCTGAGATTCTTTCCGGAGAAAGTATGCCTGCTGGTTGGGGGTCAGGAGGAGCCCGGCGTTTTCGGTGGTACGGCTCGGGTATACGGCTACTTTGCCGGTTCGTACCTGCACGGTTACTCGGGCATCCTTATCGTAGGCTGTTACCCGGAAGCTGGTTCCGAGTACTTTGGTAATCAGGCCGTTGGTGTGAACGAGGAAGGGGCGTTTCGGATCTCGTGCTACCTCGAAAAAGGCCTCTCCGGACAGGTAGACATTGCGGCGCTCGCGAAACGCCGTGTCTATCCGGACGGTACTTTGCGGGGCAAGGCGGATCGTACTGCCGTCGCCGAGCGAAACGATGCGTTCTGCCGAGCCGTCGTTCCGGACTTCCACCAGGGAAATACCGGCGGGTTCGGAAGCCACCCGCATGGCTGGTGTGCGGGAAACCAGCCACGTCGTCAGACTTCCAGCCACCAGCAACAGGCAGGCGGCCGCCCACCAGGCGGTAGGGAGCCGCCGCACGGGACGTGCTTCCTGCGTTTGCTCCTGAAGCCGGGTCCAGACGTCTTCGACGTCCGTTTTCCCAACGCCGGGGAGGAATGCCGCCAGTTCGCCGATCCGTTCGCGTGCCTGACTCATAGCCGGTACGAGGTGAGGATGCTCCGCAGCGATAAACTGCCAGAAACGGTCGCTGTCCTCATCGGGGGTACGAACCCAGCGGATGAAAGCATCGTCGTTCAGGAAGTCGTCAGGGGTATAATCGGCGTACGGCACCATCGGTTGCGGTAATTTCAGGACGTAGATACGTGACCTCCGGTTGCGTACTCATCCGAAAAGAAAAAAAATAATAAACATCCCGGAGAGCGATGCGGAGTACCTGCTCTTCGGGATGTTCCGCAGGACATCCCGAAGCCAGATAAATCAGATTTGTATCTGACAAATACTTTCCCTGCTTGCGAAGTGCTTCGATGGAGGTCAAAAAAGATAAACATCTTTCTTATCTGTACTTCGGGATGTCCTGCGGAACATCCCGAAGAGCGGAGTACCTATCCGAAAAGAGAAAAAATTAATAGACAGGAAGGCCCAGCAGCAGCGTCACAGAAACAGCCGGCATTTGCGCTCTGAGGTGAAGAATAGCCCGGAAGAGCAGATTCCGGATCGACTGCTCATTGATTTTCATGATCTGCGCGATTTCCTCCGTCGAAAAGCCGTGGTAGTACCGGAGCTGGATGGCCTCCTGCTGCCGTGCCGGAAGACGGGAGAGGGCCGCGTGCAACTTTCCCGTCAGCGCCGACTGGTGTTCCGATTCCATCCAGGCCGGATTGTCCCAGGGGCTGGCACTGTCTGCCGTTGGCTGAAAATCAAGTGATTGCAGATTTTTGTTCGACTCGATCGAGCGGAGAATCCGGTTGCGCAGCGACTTATAGAGGTAGAATCGCGGCTCCCGGACGTGCGTCAGCCCTTCCCGGTTTTTCCAGAGATAGAAGAAGAGATCCTGTAAATGATCCTGTACCTGCTGGCGGTCCGGCAGAATACGGTACCCGTACTGCAGCAGGTCATGCGCATAGAAACGGTACAGCTCTGCAAAAGCTCCCTTGTTCAGGTAATCATCCCAGATACGTTGTTCATCTGCCATACCGCGAGCGTCAGGACGGAGACCAGGCCAAAGCCGACTAATACAATTAGATTTTTTCGGGAAAAAACAGGCTGTTTCCGGACAAAATAAAGCCCAAATACCTGTCTTCCTACTCATGCGTTCCCGGTATTTTTTATTCCGGAGGCATTTCAGTTTCCGTACTGATAAAGAATCAATAGAAACAAATTCTATAGATTTTATAGAATAGTGGCAAAGAAAACAGTTCAAGCCCGATTTATGGCGCAGTCTGGCTGAAATTCTTTTGTGCTTTGGCTGAAAAGGAGAAACCGTCTCCGGATTTGCGATGCTATGCCCAACTCATACCGTCATTCTCCCGGTTCATGCAATCTGCCTCCCGTCTGACCGGGGGAAAGTGGCGCACGCGCGGTGCCGAGCAGTAGTTTCGGGCAACCTTCAACGATACCGAGTGCCATGAAACACTACCTGACGGCCGCTTTCCTGTTCTTTCTTTCCGCCTGTAAAACGCAGGATCCGGGTCCTTCCACCGGCGGCGGGCCTACCGACGTCGGAAATCCGCAGGGCGAGGTAGTCAGTCAGGTGGTGGGCGCCTCCGGTGGAACCCTCGAGTCATCCGACGGTTCGGTACGACTTGAGATTCCCGCCGGAGCGCTTTCTTCCGATACCCGCATTTCCATACAACCCATTTCCAATGAGGCACCCAACGGCGTCGGACTGGCCTATCGCTTCCTGCCTGACGGTACCCAGTTTCATAAACCAGCCAGGCTGACGATGAGCTTCCGGGGAGCTTCCTCTGCCGCATACGACCCCATCCGGATTGCCTTTCAGGACAAGGATGCCTTCTGGTATCCGGCTGAGGAAGTCAGCGCCAACGGCGACACCCGGGAAGTGACCGTCTCAATGCCCCATTTCAGCGACTGGAGCGTAGTCGAAATGCAGCAGCTCGAAAACATTCACCTTCAGGGCGACAAGGGGTTTCTGGATCTGGGAGAATCTGCTGAGTTTCAGGTGCTTGAACTGGAGCCGCTCACTCCCGGCAAACCCCTGAAGCGACGGCCTGCTACCGTGCGTATGTGGGAAGTAACCGGTTCGGGCAACGGGACCATCCAAGCCAACGGAAACAGCGCCGTGTACACCGCCCCGACGACACTCCCGCAGCAGAATCCGGTTGTCATCACGGTGGAAGTAAAGCTGGGCAGCAGCGTGGCGCACCTGGTGCTGTCCAAAGAGATTTTTGTTGGCGCAAGCAGCGGCACTTTTTTCATCGACGGGCAGCGCTATACCTGCACGAAGGTGAATCTGGTGGAGGATGACAACTGGCTGTCGATCGACGGTGGTTTTCCCGGCGGCGGTATCGTCCTCGAAATTCAGGATAAACGCACCGGAACCTTTGCTTTCGGACAGAACTGGGTACCCGGAAGCGGCGCGGGTGGCGTCAACCTCAGCCTGCCCGACGGCCGTCATTTCGAACACTACAAATACTGTGGCGACGACCTCCTGATGACAAAGGGAAAAATCACCATCGAACGCTATAAGCCCGGAAACTATGCCATCGGTTCTTTTTCCGGTAACGTCATTCACCTGCATCAGGACAATTGCAGTATCGGTCCGCTAATTTCCGGAACCTTCTTCGCTAAAGTACCCTGATTTTCGTCCGGGGCTGTTCTGCTGAAAAGTAGGACGGAATATTGAGGCAGAGTGAGAAGTACTGCTCTTCGAGATGTTCCACAGGGCATCTCGAAGAGCAGTACTTTCTTCGCCTCAAGTACTTCGATTTCTACTCTCCGAACGAAAGAAGAGTAGCCTGCACCTGCTTCAGGTGCCCCTGCCATTGCCGGGCGGAGAAGTAGAACGGCACAAGCAATAATCCCCCTGCCAGCGCAAGGAATCCATACTTTTCCGGCGGTACTACCGATGCAAAGAATACCAGCAACCCCGCTGCATAGGCGATGGCCGCTCCCTGCGCCAGCAGGGAAAAGCGCCGCAGCGAGGTCAGGTAACGGACGAGGCTTTCCCGGAGTCCTGTACCGGCGTCAGGCAGAGCCAGAACAAACAGCCCGGCGAGGTCCGTCAACAGGTAACACAGGGCAGAAACGACAAGCAATACATTGGCATAAAGCGGTTTCTGCGCACCGTCGAACGCGTCGTAGTAGAGAGCGAGCAGTACGGCCATCGCCAGTACTTCGATCAGCAGTTTTATCCGGATACGGCGGACAGACGGGTGCGTCACCATCATTTGCCGGAGTGTTTCCTCTTTTTTCGGATCACTGGCCTGCTGCCAGCCGGATTTCAGGTCGTCGAGATTCATTGCAGTAGTTGTTTGAGTTTTTCACGGATTCGGTTGAGGCGAACGCCTATCACGTTGACAGACAGACCCGTAACTCCAGCCATTTCTTCGTAGGTAAAATCGTCGAGATACAGGGAAATCAGGGCCTTGTCGGCGTCGTTCAGCGTGCGGATAGCCCGGAAGAGGCGTTCAAGCTGCGGCGATTCCTGCTCTTCGGCCTGCGCCTCTTCCGGCAGGGAGTCGGTAAACCGGATATCCGCCGTATGACGCCGGTAGCGGGTCAGGGCCGTATTCAGCGCGATACGGTAGATCCACGTGCTCAGCTTCGCTTCCTGCCGGTAGGCTGGATATGCTTTCCAGAGCTGGGCGACAATCTCCTGAAACAGGTCTTCCCGATCCTCCCGGGTATCCCGGTACAGCCGGCAAACCTTGTAGAGAATGCCCTGATGATCAGAAATTGCCGTAAGAAATGCCTGTTCCATGATACTGTCCTTGTCCCGTTTGGCGGGCGTTCGGACAATGAGTCGCAAAAAAGGCCCGGATCTTACACCAGGCCTTCACTTTTTTTCACAAACAGGCAAATAGCTTACCGCCCGAACTTATTGTGACTGTCGTACGCCAGTCCGAGACCTACCGATGAAAGCTTGTTTTCGTCGGCAATCGCCGCGCCCGGAAACAGCTTCCGGAATTCAGACTGAATGAGCGGTACTTCCGTTGATCCGCCCGTAAGAATAACCAGCTCGATGTCGGCGGCAGATACCCCCGCCTGAAGCAGGCAGGCCGTTGCTGACGCCGTTATCTGCGCGACGTCCTCCCGGATCGCGTCTTCAAAATGGCTCCTCCCGGCAGGTATTGTCAGTCCTTCTTCAAGAAAGTTCAGGGGAATAGGGTAGGATTCGTCTTCGGTAAGGGCGATTTTGGCGTCTTCCGTAGCCGCCAGCAATACGTGCCCGGACTCCTGTTCGAGTACTTTGAGAAGACGGCCGAAGCGGATTTTGTCATGCGACTGATACCACATCTGCCGCGTCTGTGAGATCGTTTTGAGGGTATAGAGGAAGTTCACCTTGCTCCATTCCGATAGGTCGTGGAAGGGGCGGAGGGGTACTTCAATCCGTTTGTCGCCATAGGTGCTGCGGTACCCGAGTTCAGGCATGACTTCGGCAAGGCTCAGGTTTTTATCGAAATCATTTCCGCCGATCCGGACCCCGGTATTGGCAAGAATATCCGAGCTGCGGTCGGCCTTGGCCGCGTTGGCCGCCGAAAGCCGGATAACCGTAAAATCGGAAGTACCTCCACCCAAATCGACCACCAGTGCCAGCTTTTCTCCCGAAACCCGCTGCTCATGCGCGAAAGCCGCCGCAATAGGTTCAAACTGAAAGGAAATATGCCGGAAACCGACGCTCTCCGCAATTTGGCGGAGTTCCTTTTCAGCCTGGGCATCGGCGGCGGGGTTTCCGTCGACAAAATGCACGGGTCGCCCCATCACTACTTCTTCTACCGGATGCCCGGTTTCGGCGTCGGCACGGGCCTTCAGGTGAGCGAGGAAGGTGCCGATGATGGTGGCGAAGGTCATCGACCGGCCGTTTACGAGCGTACCGGTATTCATCAGTGGCGTACCCAGTACCCGTTTGAGGCTCCGCATGAAGCGCCCGTCCTCCCGCTGGAGAAAGCGCTGTACCGCGGCACGACCGACGAGGGTTTCTTTTTTCAGGAAGAAAATGGCACTCGGAATGGTAACTGAATCCTGTTCTACAGGCACCAGTCTGACCTGCCCGCCCTGCGCCAGGGCAATACTCGAATTGGATGTGCCGAAATCGACACCGCAGGAAGCTTGTTTCATTCGTTTATGCCGGCTTTATACCGGTGTTAAAAGGGGGGAGAAAGGAATATGCCGGGCTATTTTTCACTTCCGTTGAAAATGACACCGGGCTTGCTACGTATAGCGTAATTTCCTGCGTAACTATTAGGATATCAGGATGTTTCGCGACTATCTTCGGTCCAGCAACCTATCGGAAGTATCACTGGCTGTCACCCGCACTGCCTTCTTTTGGAAGACTTCTCTTTCCTGTCCGCGGATGGGGGTAAGCCTTTCTGCAGTTGTCGCAGGACCAGATGAACTCTCCAACATTCAGCTCTATGCCGCAAAACAGTCGCCTCCGTCACGACGGTCCTTCCCAACCGGAAGATGGCCGTCAATCAGCCCTACGCCGCCCGGTTTCCGGGATGTTGTACCGCTTTTTTTACCTGTTCAGCCTGTTGCCGCCGATGCTGCTCCGCCTGCTTAGTCTTCTGGTGTACTGGGTGCTGAGTACCGTGATGCGGTATCGCTACTCCGTGATTTTCCAGAACCTGTCCCGCTCGTTTCCGGAAAAGCCTTCAGTCGAAATCCGGAAGATTGTCCGGCAGTATTACCGGCACTTCAGCAACCTTTTCCGGGAAATCCTGGAATCGGCGTCGCTTTCGGAAAACGAAATGCTCCACCGGGTGCGTGTCATCAATCCCGAACTCCTCAACCGCTACCAGCAAAGGGGCCGCAGCCTCATCATCATGCTGGGGCATCAGGGCAACTGGGAGTACCTCAACATTGTCCCGAAGTACTTTTCGTTCGATATGTACGCCTTATACAAGCCACTTTCAAACGTTTATTTCGATGATCTGATCAAGCGGTTCCGTTCCCGTTTTGGGATGAAGCTCCTGCCGATGACACAGGCCGCCCGGTTTATGCTGACGCACCGAGACCGGCCGCAGGCGTACTTCTTCATCGCAGACCAGTCGCCCGCGCCGGGTTCCCGCTGCTGCATCGACTTTCTCAACCAGCGTACGCTGATGTTCGAAGGCGCCGAAAAACTCGCGGGTTCCATCGGGGCTGTCGTCCTCTATGCCGAGTTCAGGAGGAGCGGGGAGGGGTGGGACCTGGCCTTCCGCCTGATCACCGAGGATCCGTCGGCTACGTCTCCCTTCGAAATCACCCGGACGTTCGGTAAATACCTGGAAACCAGTATCCAGGAGCGTCCGTCCGACTGGCTCTGGTCGCACCGCCGCTGGAAACACACGCCCGCAGAGGTGGCATAAAACAGAAAAGCCGGCTTTAGGCCGGCTTTTTTCGTGAAAAGCAAGGGACTCGAACCCCTGACCCCTACCCTGTCAAGGTAGTGCTCTGAACCAACTGAGCTAGCTTTCCATGGATTGTTTTCCCGTCGTTTGGGATGGCAAATATACGGCGGGTAGGGAGCCCTACGCAAGTATTTTCGTCAAATTTTTTATCCGGGAAAGGCGCGTCAGCAGCAAAAATCCGATCACGAAGATGAACGCGATGACGAGAACGCTGTACCGCATCGAGCCTGTTAGCTGAATCACAGCGCCGAAGGCAAACGTGCCGAGTACGGTAGAGAGTTTGTCGCATACGTCATAAAAACTGAAAAACGAAGCGGTGTCGGTTGTGCCTTCGGGGAGGAGTTTGGCGTAAGTCGACCGGGACAGTGCCTGAATACCCCCCCATTACCAGCCCTACGACAAAAGCAAGGACATAAAATTGAGTACCCGTTTGCACGAAATACGCCGATACACAGATACCGATCCAGACACAAACGGCCACCATCAGCGCGCGGAAATTGCCCCAGCGTGCCGAGAAACGGGCAAAGAGCCACGCGCCGAGAATGGCAACCAGTTGAATAACGAGCAATACAGCAATCAATGCACCGGAATCCAGATGCAGCTCCCGGTCTCCGAAAAGCGTCGCCAGGTACATTACCGTCTGTACCCCCATATTGTAGCAGAAATACGCCCCCAGAAACCGCTTCAGAACAGGCAGGCGCCGCAGTTCCGTCATTACCTTGCCCAGTTCCTGAAAGCCTTTCAGCAGCCAGTTGCCCGTCGGTTTCCTGCCGAACGAAACAGAAGGAAGGTACGCAAAGGAGTATTGCGCGAAGCCGATCCACCAGATACCCACCGACAAAAAGGCAATACGGGGTGGCAGACTGGGGTCAGAGATGCCGTACCAGCCCGGTTTCATCACCATCGTCAGGTTGAAGATCAGCAGGAGTACACTGCCGATGTAGCCCATCGAAAAGCCGCGCGCGCTGACGGCATCGTACCGGTCTTCCGTGACGATTTCAGGAAGAAATGAATTATAGAAAACGATACTGCCGGCCCATCCCACCAGCGAAAGGACAAAAAACAGGGTGGAAATGGCATAGGTCTCTTTCGTGAAAAAATACAGCAGGCCGCAGTTAATCGCCCCGAAGTAGCAGAAGAACTTCATAAAGAGTTTCTTTCTTCCGGAGAAGTCGGCGACGGCGGAAAACAGGGGGCTCGTCAGCGCAATAATCAGGAACGCCGCCGATACTGCGTAGGAAAAAACAACGGAATTCTGAAACTCCATGCCCCAGAACTGAACCCAATCCGGCTCGCGGGTGACGGCCGTCGCCCCGAAGTAAATCGGGAAAATAGCAGTGACGATGACCAGCGCGTGAACGGAGTTGGCCCAGTCGTAAAAACACCAGGCATTAATGACTTTCGGATCGTTTTTGACCAGCATGGGTATGTCGTTGAACCCCCGAAAATGCACACCTTTCAGCCGGAATCGGGAAGGGATTTGAAATTTTTTTTAAACGGGATGTCCCTTTTTCCGACGCCCGGTCATCATGGTTCTGAAAAACAAACTTTCCATCACTACCATGATCTCTCGCATCAATGTTTTCGAAAAAAATCAGGGCGTTCTCAAAGCACTCTCCAGCCTCCAGATGTACCTTGGCAAGTCGCCGATCGAAAAGAACCTCCTTCACCTGTTATACTTCCGGGTATCTCAGCTCAACGGATGTGCCTTCTGTCTCGACATGCACTCGAAGGATCTCCGGGCTGCCGGCGAAAGCGAGCAACGGCTTTACATGATCAGTGCGTGGGACGAAGCGCCCGTTTACACCGAGCGCGAACGTGCCGCCATTGCCTGGGCCGAAGCGGTCACCCGGCTCGGCCGCGAGGGCGTCCCCGACAACGTTTACGAACGCGCGCTGCGTTCGTTTACCGAAGACGAACTGATCGACCTGACAGTAGCCGTTATTGCGATCAACAGTTACAACCGCATCAACGTAGCCTTCCGGACGCCCTCCGGACACTACCAACCGGGCCAGTTTCAAGCCCATTAATCTGTAAAAACCATGAAAGACTTTGTGTTCCTTTTCCGCGCGCCGGGCTATGATCCTTCCGCCGCCTCTCCGGCCGAACTCCAGGCACTGCTGGAACGCTGGCGTGAGTGGATCGGCGGCATCGAGGCCGAAGACAAGCTCGTCAGCCACGGAAACCGCCTTTCGAAAGAAGGACGGGTACTGAAAAGCGGCGGCGTTGTCACGGACGGCCCTTTTGTCGAAACCCGTGAAATCCTCGGCGGTTTTATTGTCGTCCGCGCGGCAGATCTCGACGAAGCGACTACACTCGCCCACGGCTGCCCGGCACTGACCGTCGGCGGCAGCGTCGAAATCCGACCCCTTTTGTAGGTTTTTAAACGGCCCGTCTTCCGCAGAAGACGGGCCTCTTTCTTTCCGTTTGTTATGAGCCAGCCCTCGCTCAAGTCGCTGTTTCAGAAGGAGTTTACCCGTATGGTGGCCGTTATCGCAAAACGGTATGGGCTGCAGGACGTCGCTGCCGCGGAAGATCTTGTCAGTGAAACGTTTTTGCTGGCCGCCGAAACCTGGGGAACCAAGGGAGTGCCCGATAATCCGGAGGCCTGGCTGTATACCGTTGCCCGCCAGAAAGCACTCTACCAGTACCGTCGCGCCCGGATTTACGAAGACCGGGTTTTGCCGGAATGGACTGCCGCACAGGAAGCTCCGGCCGATGAGCTTGATTTCTCGCAGGAAAATATCCGGGACAGCCAGTTGCGCATGCTGTTTGCGGTTTGCACGCCTGCCATTGCCGCGGAGGCGCAGATTGGCCTCGCGCTGCGGATTCTTTGCGGTTTCGGACTGGAAGACATTGCAGAGGCTTTTCTGTCGAACCGGGAGACCGTCAACAAGCGGCTCACCCGCGCCCGGGAAAAACTCCGGACAGAAGGCGTAAGTCTGGAGTTCCCGGCGGAAGAAGAAATGGAAGGCCGGCTCGACAACGTACTGCGGGTTATTTACCTACTTTTTTCCGAAGGATACTATTCCCGGGCCGGCAATACCGTGCTCCGTCAGGAACTATGCCTCGAAGCCTTGCGACTGGGGCAGATGCTCACGGCGTTTGGTCCGACGGACCAGCCCAAAACGAGTGCGCTGATGGCCCTGATGTGTTTTCACGCCTCCCGGTTTCCGGCGAGGGACGTGCCGGATAGCCCGTTGTACGATGAACAGGACGTCAGCCGATGGGACAAGGAACTCATTCATCAGGGGCAGGTATTTCTTGGGCGAAGCCTCCGCGGAAGCGAACTTAGCCCGTACCACCTCGAAGCCAGAATAGCCATGTGGCATTGCCAGCCGGAAGAAGTGCCAGAAAAATGGCCGGATATTCTGGCGTTGTATGACCTGTTGCTCCGCGTTCATTACTCGCCGGCTGCTGCCCTTAACCGCCTGGTGGCCTACAGCAAGGTACACGGCGCCGAAGCGGCGATCCCGGAAGCGCTCGCCCTCGGGTTCGATACCAACCACTTCTATTTTCTGGTACTGGGCGAGCTTTACCGGGAGATCGACGCTGTCCAAAGCCGCCGCTACTGGCAGCAGGCCGCCGACCTGACGCGTAACCCCGCCGAGCGGGACGTAATTCTCCGCCGATTGGCCGACTAGGCTGCCCGGCGCGCCGCCAGCCACGAAGGCGCGGCGAGCAGGAAAAGGGTGGAAAGGATGAGGAAACTGCCGAGCCAGTCGACCGCCGAAAAAGGCGTCTTCAACCACCAGATGGAAAAAAGCGCCGCGGAAAGCGGCTCAGCGGAAGCCAGCAAGCTGGATTTCTCCGCGCCGATGAGGCGGACGGCAGTGAGATAAGCGTAGAACGGTACCAGCGTACCAAGTACCACGATAAACAACAGCGCCAGCAACGCATATACGTCCCACGTACCGGAAACCTGCCACGGCGTATGTACAAAGCTCAGCGCAATTCCGCCGAGCAGCAGCGCCCAACCGACGATCGTTGACGCCGGAAATTTCTTCAGCAGCTGAGCCGGTTGCAGGCTGTAGAAGGCCAGGGTAACGGCCGACAGGAGTCCCCAGTAAATAGCCGCCGGCGTTACCGACAACGTATCCGGGTTACCGTGCGTCACTAACAGGTAGGTTCCGCCGATAGCAAAAGCGATAGCCAGGTACTCCATCAGGCTGGGCCAGCGCCGCTTCCGAATCGCCATGTAGGCAGCGATGAGCACCGGTCCGGCGTATTGCAGCACCGTAGCGGTAGCCGCGTTGGAATGCCGGATAGCAGTGAAGTACGTGTATTGAACGGCAAGCATGCCGAAGATGCTGAAAATCAGGAGGGAAGTGACGTCTTTTCGGTTTTCCCATACTTTCATCAGCGAGGCGTCTTTCCGGGCCGCGCCCAGCGACAGCAGCAATGTTCCGGAAAGTAACATCCGAACGGTCACCAGCCAGCCGGCTTCCACGCCGCGCTGCTCAAACAAAAACTGCCCGAATGTGCCGGAGATACCCCAAAGAATGGCCGCCCCCACGGCCAGTACAAATCCTTTACGCGTTTCGTTCATGGCTTTTACTGTATGCAGCTGCAAAAATACTGCGTACAGAGAGGGCAATTTCCTCTTTTTTGGACGTGATTTTGCAATTTTGTTTCACGAAACAGCCTGAAATGACCCTGAAACGTTCCGAACTGGATGAATTTGACCTGGCCATCCTGCGCATCCTCCAGGAAGACAACACCACGCCGCAGCGGGAAATAGGGGAGCGGGTACACCTCTCGGCGGCAGCCGTGCAGCGGCGTATCCGGAAAATGGAGGAAACGGGTATTATCCGGGCCAACGTGTCGGTGCTGGACCCGGCGAGCCTCGGGCACCTCATTACGATCTTCGTCGAGGTAGAAGTGGAGAGCGAGCGGTACGACCGCATCGAAGAAACCAAGCGCCTCTTCCGGGAAGCGCCCGAAGTTCAGCAGTGCTACTACGTGACGGGAGAAATGGATTTTATCCTCGTCATTCTCGTGCCTACGATGGTGGCGTACGAAGAACTGACCCGCCGGTTGTTTTTTGAGAACGATAACGTCCGCCGTTTCCGGACCTTCGTGACGATGGACCGGGTGAAGACGGGATTGCAGATACCCTTGCCCGGCTGATCAGCCGACTTTCCGGGAGGTGAGCCGGTATTGCTCCGGCGACTGCCCCATGTTTTTCCGGAAAACCCTTGAAAAGTAGTAGGGGTCGTCGTAGCCCAGCGCTAAAGCGATGTCTTTGATTTTCAATGCTCCTGCATAGATCAACTGGCAGGCTTTCTGCATTTTGAGATGCGTGAAGTAGTCCAGCGGCGGCATGCCGGTGCCCTTCCGGAAGAGCATCGAAAAATGCGAGCAGGAGAGCTGGTGCTGAAAGGCCATTTCCTCGACCGACAGCTTCCGGTCGAGATGCGCCCGCATATAGGTAATGGTATCCAGGACGATATCGGCTTTTCGGGGGACGCTGTTTTCCGGCTGCCGTTCCGGAAAAACGAAATACGCTACGAAAGTATACAGTTGCAGGCTGGCTCTCGCCAGGTTTTCAAGACTATAGCCCATTTCGAGCGTCTGGTAAATTTCCTGCCAGGTTTCCAGCGCCTTTTCGTTGTAGGGAAAGGAAACCGGCCCCCGGTGCAGGTTGAGCTGAAGCGACTGGTTGAAACTGCCGATGTCCCGGCCGGTGAAGTGAATCCAGTAGATCGTCCAGGGATCGTCGTGGTCGGCCCAGTACCGCATGTATTTATCCGTAGCCGGCATCAGGAGGTACTGGTTGGCGGTGACTTCAAACTTCTTTCCGTCCACCAGAAAATGGCCTTTCCCCTGCAAACAGTAAATCAGGATATTGTCTTCGCATCCATTGCGGCGCTCGCGGTAGTGGAACTGGGCACGCGGAAAGTAGCCGATATGGCTGATGTATAGCTGAAACAGCACCGGATTTTTCTGGATGAGTTCGGGCCAGATACCGGGCGGCAGGCTGATGAGCTTTTCCCCTTCGAAGCCGTCCCTGCGGCGTACATTACCGGTTGTGGCAGTCATGCTAAATCGTTGAATTATCCGGAAGATGTCAGGTAATTCCTGCAATAATACCAGTTTGGATAGTAATCATTGGCGGGATAGCTGATTTTTGTTCTTTTGAGAAGGGTGGACAATAGAATGGGTCTTCAGAGAAATAATAGAATCATCCAGTAAAGTCAACGGATGATCTATTCCCTGCCGGGATGCCCCGCCGTACTTTTGACACGGTGATGGATGGCAGGCTCTCTGCCGTTTTTCCGAATCCTCTGCAAGAATGAATGTATTGAAAGACAAAGTCGTGCTGCTGACGGGCGGCACGGAGGGCATCGGCTGGGAATGCACCCTGGCATACCGCCGGGCCGGCGCCTGCCTCTGTATCGTGAGCAACGATCGGGGCAGTATCGCTAGGGCATCTGCCGCGCTGAACGACGACCGGGTATTGTTGGTCGAAGCGGACGTAGCCGACGCCGGCGCGGTGGAAGCCGCCGTCGCCGCCTGCATAGCCCGTTTCGGCCGCCTCGATGCTATCCATAATAATGCCGGTATTTCACATCCTTCGAAGGCTGTACACGAAACCACTTCCGCCGAGTGGGACCGGCTTTTCGAGGTTAACGTCAAAAGTATCTACCATACCACCCGCGCAGGGCTGCCCCACCTGAAGGCTTCCCGCGGAAGTATCCTGAATACCGGCAGCCTCGTCGGCGAAATCGGCCAGGAGATTCACGCAGCCTACAGCGCGACCAAAGGGGCCGTTGCCGCGCTGACCAAGTCGATGGCGCTGGACTATGCGCCGTTCGGTATCCGCGTCAATGCCGTCGCACCGGCAGGAGTACTCACGCCGATGCTGCGAAGCTGGAGCCTCGAACAACCTGATCCATCTTCGGCAGAATCCTACCTCAACGGTATCCATGCGCTGGGATACTGCCCGGAAGGGGATGTTATCGCCGATGCGTGCCTGTTTCTGCTTTCTGACCTGGCCCGGTTTATCACGGGCTGCATACTCCCTGTCAGCGGTGGAGCCGAGCTCGGTTACCGCCGCGTCCTGAAATCATGATCCGAACTACGTCTGTACACGATGCCCGGTACGCGCTCGACGGGCAGGCCGGCAGCGATGCCATTCACCGCGATCCGGTGTATTCCTATGCGGTGACGCGGCTGTCTGCCGACAGCCATACCGGTACCGGACTGGCCTTTACCCTTGGCGCTGGAAACGAATTGGTCTGCGCCGCTGCCGCCCGGTACGCGGATACGCTTCGCGGGCTGGAAATAGAGGATGTTATGGCCCGTTTCGGGCAAATCAGCCGGCAATGGGCCGATGACCCGCAGTTCCGGTGGCTCGGTCCGCATAAGGGTGTCGTTCAACTGGCGCTGGCGTCGGTGACGAATGCCTGTTTCGATTTATGGGCGAAGAAGCGGGGCGTGCCGCTCTGGAAACTACTGGTTGATTTATCGCCGGAAGCACTGCTGCATACCCTCGATCTCTCATACCTCGAAGACGAGCTGACGGAAAAAGATGCACTGGCCTTGTTGGAAAAGGGCCGTATCGGACGGGAATCCCGCCTGCCGATCCTGCAAAGCGGCTATCCGGGATACGACACTTCCGTCGGCTGGTTCAACTACCCGGACGAGCAGGTTCGGGAAAATTGCCGTCGTGCCGTAGCGGAAGGGTTCACCGCCATGAAACTGAAAGTAGGATCGGCAGATCCGGAGCGGGATATCCGCCGGGCGGAGCTCGTCCGGGAAGTGGCTGGCGCAGACGTGCGCGTCATGCTCGATGCCAACCAGCAGTGGACTCTGCCTCAGGCGCTTGCCATCTGCCCGAAGCTTGGAAACATGCAGCCGTACTGGATCGAGGAGCCGACGCACCCCGACGATATCCTGGGTCATCAGACGCTTGCCGAAGCCATCGCGCCCCTGAAACTGGCCCTGGGCGAGCATGTTCCCAACCGCATCGTCTTCAAAAACTACCTGCAAACCGGTTCGGCAGGATTTATCCAGGTCGATGCCGTTCGGGTAGGAGGTGTCAGTGAGTTTCTGACAGTCAGTTTGTTATGTAAGAAATACGGTGTCCCGGTGGTTCCGCACGTTGGCGATATGGGGCAGTTGCACCAGCATCTGGTGTTGTTCAATCACCTGGGACTGGGCCATGAAGCGCTGTTCCTCGAACATATTCCACATTTGAAAAAGCACTTTGTTCACCCTGCGACAGTCCGCGACGGCGTCTACCTCACGCCGCAGGAGCCGGGCAGCAGCTGCGACCTGAAAGACCTATGATCGGATCGCTGGATCTCGCCCTGAGTGCCGGTTACCTGCTGGCTATTTTTGGTATCGGTTTGTGGGCCGGACTTTCCCGGAAGCAAACCTCCGCCGGCTCCTACTTTCTGGCGGGAAAAACGCTGCGCTGGCCAACGATCGGTCTGGCGCTGTTTGCGACCAATATCTCCTGCCTGCACCTGGTCAGCCTGGCGCAGAGCGGGTTCGATTCGGGCCTGCTGAGCGGGAATTTTGAGTGGATGGCAGTATTCGTCCTGATCCTGCTCGCCCTGTTTTTCGTGCCTTTTTATATCCGGACGGGGGTGACGACCCTGCCGGATTTTCTCGAACGCCGGTACGACCGCGCCTGCCGGGACTGGCTCGCCGGTATATCGGTTTTGTCGGCGATTATCGTCCACATTGCATTTTCGCTGCTGGCGGGAGGGATTGTCCTGCAAACCCTGTTCGGCGTCGGGATGTACACCAGCGTCATTGTGATTTCGGTGCTGACGGGGATTTATACCATCGTCGGCGGGCTGCGGGCGGTGGTGGTGACGGAATCCATTCAAACGGTAGTCCTCCTGGCGGGAGCCCTGGTTATCAGCGCCGCAGCCTGGCAGGCAATGGGTGGCTGGGAGCCTATGGAAGCGGTATTGCGGCAGGAAGGCTCGCTCGATCGTCTGTCGATGCTGCGGCCGGCGGGCGACGAAATGCCCTGGTATGCCGTCTTTCTCGGGTACCCCGTCCTCGGTATCTGGTATTGGTGCGCCGATCAGACGATTGTGCAGCGGGTACTCGGAGCAAAAAACGAAAGGGAGGCGCGCCTCGGGCCGATTTTCTGCGGTTTTATCAAAATCCTGCCGGTTTTTGTGTTTGTTATGCCGGGCCTGTTTGCCTATACGCTCTGGAAGACTGGCGGGTTGGATTTGCGGCAATTGATCCGGCCGGAGACGGGTACGGTCGATAGCAAAGGTATTTACACCCTGATGATCACCCAGTTGCTGCCGGAGGGGCTGATCGGAATTGTCATCGCGGCGCTGCTATCGGGGTTGATGAGCCAGATTTCGGGCGCGCTGAATTCCATTTCCACGCTGGTCAGCTACGACCTGTATGCGCGCTTCCGCCCGGGACGTACCGACCGCGAACTGGTACGGGTAGGCCGGATTTCTGCCGGTATTTCCCTGCTGGTATCACTGGCGCTGCTGCCTTTGCTGAACCAGTATGAAAGCCTGTTTAACGGTATCAACGATATTATTGCTCACCTCGCGCCGCCGATTACCTGCGTTTTTCTGACCGGTATTTTCTGGGGAAAAGCCACGGCGTTGTCGGCCCGCTACACACTCTGGATCGGCTCCGCAGCGGGCGTACTCGTATATGCAGGCGGGAAGCTGGCGGGCATCGGCGCGGGAATACCTTTCCTGCTGATGGCGTTTTACCTCTTTGTCTTCTGTCTGTTGCTGCAGGTCGTGCTGACCTGGCTCGCACCTGCGCCGGCATCTTCCCTGAGTTGGAAATCGCCGGGAGAGGCACTGAAAAATGCCGACGGAACAGGCGGCGGATACCGCCTCGCCGCAGTAGTATTGCTGATAGTCATGACAGGGCTTTTCTGGTTGTTTCGGTAGGGGACCGATTTCGTACGATCTTCCATGTGCGGATTTTATCCGGCCAACCGATAATCCCGGATTGATCCTTTTTGCTGAAATAATGGACTGATAATGAATGTATTATTTTATTAAAATCCAGAGATTTTCTCTTTCGGACGACAGCTATGCAAATGGCTGTCGTTTCTTTTTCTCAAAAACAATCGTAGGATTATCCAGCATATTACCCGCTTTATCCATTTTCCGACGTCGCCGGAGGTGGTAATTTTACTTCACAAAATAGAATAAAACAGTGATTTCCGACGGTGCGGGGGCTTTCTCCACGCACGGCCTGAGTACCTATTTCCTTTTTCACATAAACCTATATGAAGAACCCTTTTACGTACCTCCTGTTGTTCCTGCTGTTTGGGCTGAGGGCCCTGGCAGCAGACCCCGCGCTGGTCGTTACCGGCACGGTTACCGCCGGAAAGGCGCCGCTTCCGGGCGTGTCGGTAGCGGTCAAAGGCACTACTACCGGCACGGTTACCGATGCGGCCGGCAAGTACTCGCTGAATATCCCCGGTCCTGACGCCGTGCTGGTGTTTACGTCGGTCGGATATGTTTCGAAAGAAGTGCCTGTGGGCGGCCGGACGGTTGTCGACGTGGCGCTCGACGAAGACCAGAAGCAACTCAACGAAGTCGTGGTTGTCGGCTACGGCACGCAGAAAAAAGTCAACGTGACGGGCGCCGTTGCTACCGTCAGCGGGGATGAAATGATCCGACGGCCGGTCACCAACCCGACGTCCATGCTGCAGGGAACCATGCCCGGCGTGCAGATCACGCAGGGGACAGGCGAACCGGGCAACGAAGGTTTGTCAATACGTATACGTGGTACCGGCACATTCAGCGGCGCCGGCTCCGACCCGCTCGTACTCATCGACGGCGTACAGGGAAACCTGTCGGACCTCAACCCGAACAACATTGAAAACGTCTCCGTCCTGAAAGATGCGGCCTCCGCCTCGATTTACGGGGCACGGGCGGCCAACGGGGTCATCCTCGTCACCACGAAAAAAGGATCGGAAGGCCGTTTCCGCGTGCAGTACTCCGGCAACTATGCGCTGTACCAGCCGACGAAGCTCTTCAAACTCATCACCAATTCAGCGGAGTACATGGAGCTGTATAACGAGGCCCGGCTTAATTCCGGTCTGACGTCCGGCCTCTATTCCCCCGAGCAGATCAGCGCTTACCGCAACGCGACGGACCGGAACCTGTACCCGAATACCGATTGGCTGAGCCTGATTTTCCGCACTGCGCCGACGCAAAACCACAACCTGACCTTCGAAGGCGGGAAGGGCGGCACACGCTTCAACGCATCCCTCGGCTATGTGAATCAGAAGGGAATCATGCGGGGCTTTGATTTTGAAAAGTATAACGCCCGCCTGAACCTCACCTCCCAGATCAGCAACCGGGTAAGCATGGGGGCCAATATCGCGCTCAAGCACGGCAAGACACTCGCGCCGGTGTTCGGTTCGGAAGATATGTTCCTGTCGGCGATGTCGCAGGCGCCGACCTATGCGCCGACGCTCGCCGACGGCAGCGGGCGCTATACCTACAAGGCATACGATTTCGAATACAACAACAAAAACCCGATCGCGCTGCTCGACGGGCACATCAACCGCGACAAATACGACTATTCTGCCAATACCCAGGGCTGGGTACAGGTCAACCTGCTGGAAGGCCTGACGTGGTATACGAAGGGTGCGGTGAACGTCGATTTCTACAAAACCAAATCCTTCAAGCCGCCCCTGCAGCTCTATAACTTCCGCACCAACCAGTTTATGACCACGCTGGACCTCGGCGGGGGGCTTGAAGACAAAGACGAATTTAACCTCTATACCAACCTCTATACCTATCTCGACTACGCGAAAACCTTCGCCGGTCACCATGCCTTCAAGCTACAGGCCGGGTACAGTACCGAGCGAAACAACTTTCAGTACCTGCAGGGTACGCGTCGTAATTTTCCGACGGATCTGCTTCGGGAACTCGACGCCGGTAGTCCTTCCATTCAGTACGCCAACGGTTCGCAGTATCAGTGGGCGATTCAGTCGCTCTTCGGTCGTCTGAACTACAACTACCGCGAGCGCTACCTGCTGGAGGCAAACCTGCGGTACGACGGTACTTCCCGGCTGGCAAAAGCCTCGCGCTGGGGTATCTTCCCGTCGTTCTCGGCCGGCTGGCGCGTCACCGAGGAGGAATTCTTCAAAAACCTGAATGCTTCCTGGGTGAATAGTCTGAAAATCAGAGGATCATGGGGGCAGTTGGGGAATCAGAACATCGGAAACTATCCTTATCAGGCGATCCTGAGTTTTACCGGAAATTACCCGTTTGACGACCAGAACCTGTCCTCCGGCGTCGCGCAGACGAATCTGTCAAACGCCAATATCAAGTGGGAGACTACCACAATCGCCGATGTAGGGCTCGACCTGACGCTTTTCCGCGGACTAAACCTGACGGCCGACTGGTACAAAAAGACGACGACAGACATTCTCCGCAGCTCGCAGGTAACGGGCGTGGTTGGTCTCGGCGCGCCGACTATCAACAACGGTACCATGCAGAATACCGGCATTGAACTCGGCCTTTCCTATCATCACCAGGTATCGGGCGGATTGTTCAACGGCCTGAACTACACCGCGGGTATCAACCTCGAACATTACAAAAACAAGCTGGTCACCTTCGGTCAGCGTGAGATCGACGGCTACCGCATCCGCGAAGAAGGGCGGGAGTGGAACACCTACTACATGCTTGAGGTACAGGGAATATTCCAGACGGCGCAGGAAGTAGCCAATGCGCCGAAGCAATACAACGATGCGACGGTACCCGGCGACCTTCGCTACAAAGATCAGAACGGCGACGGCGTCATCAATGACAACGACCGCGTTGTCATGTCCGGCAACTACCCCGGCCTCAACTATTCCGGTAACTTTTCGGCCAACTGGAAAGGCTTCGATCTCTCCTTTATGTTTCAGGGCGTGAACAGTATCCGGTTTTATGTCGACAACTGGGGAACGGTGCCGTTCGTACAGGGCTCGCCGCCAACGACCGACTGGCGCAATCGGTGGACAGAAACGAACCCGTCGACCACCATGCCCCGCATTTACTGGGGTTGGGGAGCGCCGGATCGTATCCGCCGGACCTCGTCGTACTTCCTTCAGGACGCATCCTATGCCCGTCTGAAAAACCTGACGTTCGGGTATTCGCTGCCGGCGTCGGTCGTAAAGCGGCTGGGTATGGAAGGGCTGCGGGTGTATTTCTCCGGCGATAACCTGATTACGCTGACGAAATACCGCGGCCTCGACCCCGAGCGGGGCGGTAGCGGCAGCTTCGTCCAATACCCGCAAAACAAGATTTTCTCCCTGGGTGTCAACCTTAAATTCTGATCCCGTGAAGCGACATATCCGACAACTTGCTCATATACTGTTCCTTTCGGCAGCGCTGACGTCCTGCGGAAAACTCGAACTCAACCCCCTCGATCAGATCTCAACCGCGACTTTCTGGAAATCGAAAAGCGACTTTGACAAAGCCCTGACCGCCAACTACGCCTCGATGCAGGCAGACCCCTGGGCGGTGGAACTACCTGTCTGGGGCTGCTTTACCGACGACGGTTTCGCCCAGCATAACTCGGGCAGCGCCCGGGAGATTGTTTCGGGGAGTATCAGCCCGTCGACCGGCGGGTATGTTTCCTGGATCTATGGGGAATCCTACAAAGCCATTGCCCGCGTCAACCTGTTCCTGCAACAACTGGAAGGATATAAAAACGCGGATATTACGGATACGGACCGCAAACAGTACGAAGCGGAAGTACGCTTTCTGCGGGGATTCTATTACTTCCAGCTCTGGCATTTGTACGGAGACGTGCCGCTGGTACTGGAGCCGTTGACGCTCGAAACCCAGCGCCAGCCGAAGGTCCCCGCCGCCGATATCCTGGCGCAGATTGTCAGGGATCTCGATTTTGCAGCTGCTACCCTGAAAGACGTTCCCTATTTCCAGAATGCCGGGCATGCTACCGCTACTTCTGCCAAAGCCCTGAAAATGCGCGTATTGCTTTACGGAGCCTACGGCGAAACGGGCGTTGCCGACGCGGCAATCATGAAACAGGTCAGCGACCTCGGCAAGCAGGTAAAGGTGCAATACAGCCTCAGCCCGAAGTTTGAGGATATCTTCCGGGACGCCGGGCAGAAGAACAATCCCGAGATCATCTATTCCACCAATTTCCTGGCCCCGAACAATACCCGGCCCTGGGATATGTATTATGGTGATTGGCTGGTAGTCAGTCCGTTGCAGAATTTTGTAGACGCTTTTGAATGTACGGACGGTTTGCCCTACGGCATATCTCCGCTGACGGATAAGGCCAATCCTTTCAAAAACCGGGATACGCGTCTGGCGAAAACGGTCTTCCGGGATCATCCTGATTTCGGAGACGGGAAGGTACATACACCGTCGAACAGCCGGCCCACCGGATATGGCGTCATGAAATTCCTCGTTCCGGAAAACATCCCTTACGGGTTCTCTACGCTGAGCCAGCAAAATGCCGTGGTCCTGCGCCTGGGAGACGTGCTGCTGATGTATGCGGAAGCGGAAAACGAGGTATCCGGTCCGACGGCCGACGTGCTCAAAGCCATCAACGACGTCCGCGCGCGGTCCGGGCAGCCGGCCCTTCCCGCCGGCCTGACGAAAGACCAGCTCCGGGAGCGCATCCGGCAGGAGCGGCGTATTGAGTTGGCTTTCGAAGGATTGCGGTATTACGATCTCAAACGCTGGCGCATCGCCGGAAAAGTGCTGAACAACGTGAAGGATAGCTTCGTCCCCTATAAGTTTGAGGACAAATTTTACCAATGGCCCATTCCCCAGCCCGAAATTGATAAAAGCGGCGGGGTACTCTTGCAGAACAAAAACTACTGATGAAAAAAGTTGTCTGTCTCGCCTGGATTTTCCTGGGGTTTTCGGCCTCGGCGCAACGTATCTGGTATGCCAAACCCGCTGCCCAGTGGGAGGAAACCCTGCCGCTCGGTAACGGCCGGCTGGGCATGATGCCCGACGGAGGCGTGAAAAAAGAATCCGTCGTTTTGAACGACATCACGCTGTGGTCGGGTAGTCCGCAGGACGCCAATAACCCCGATGCGCACAAAAGCCTGCCGAAAATCCGGGAGTTAATCCTGGCGGGACGGAACGACGAAGCGCAGGCGCTGGTCAACAAACAGTTCGTGGCCCGCGGCGCCGGTTCCGGTCATGGCAACGGCGCGAATGTTCCCTTTGGCTGCTACCAGGTATTGGGGACGCTGCACCTGGACTATCAGTACCCGGTGGCATCGGAACCGGTTGATTACCAGCGGGAATTGTCGCTTTCGGATGCGATGGCTTCTACCCGTTTTTCCCTCGGCGGCGTTACCTATCGCCGGGAGTACCTGACGAGTTTCGGAGACGATGTATCGGTGATCCGGCTGACGGCTTCGAAACCAGGGCAATTGCGGTTTTCGGTGTCAGTCGACCGGCCAGAACGTTTCAAAACCGCCCTCGAAGGTCAGGAACTGCAACTCAGCGGACAACTCAACAACGGTACCGACGGCAACGGCATGCGCTACCTGGCGCGAATCCGGGTAGTGCTGAAGGAGGGCACCCAGTCGGCGAAAGACGGAAAGCTGACCATCGACGGCGCGACGGAAGCGCTCCTCGTTATCTCCGCCGGAACCGATTTCCGCGGAAATGATTTCGTTCAGAATACCCGGAAAGAGCTGGAAAAGGCCCTGAAAAAGCCTTTCGCTGTTCAGAAAAAGGAACACACGGCGAAGTATCGTGCGCTCTACGCCCGCGCGGATTTTTCGCTCGGAACTACGCCGGCGGCGGAGAAACCGACCGATGAACGCCTGGAGGCTTTCCGGGCAAACCCGTCTGCCGACCCCGCCCTGGTACCGCTCTATTTCCAGTTTGGCCGGTACCTGAGCATTGCCAGCACGCGGGTAGGGCTGCTGCCTCCGAACCTGCAGGGGCTATGGGCCAATCAGATCCAGACGCCGTGGAACGGCGACTACCACCTCGACGTCAACATACAGATGAACCAGTGGCCGGTGGAGGTCGTCAACCTGCCGGAGCTGAACCTGCCCCTGGCTGACCTCGTCAAAGGCATGGTACCTTTCGGGGAAAAGACCGCCAAAGCCTACTACCGCGCCGAGGGTTGGGTTGCCCACGTGATTACCAATGTCTGGGGATACACCGAACCGGGAGAAGACGCTTCCTGGGGAGCTACCAACGCCGGCTCCGGCTGGATATGCAACAACCTCTGGCAGCATTATGAATTCACGAACGACACCCAGTACCTCCGCGATATCTACCCGGTTCTGAAAGGTTCGGCGGCATTTTACAATAGCGTGCTGATCCGGGAGCCGAAGCACGGCTGGCTGGTCACGGCGCCGTCGGTTTCACCCGAAAACTCCTTTTACCTGCCCAACGGTAAAACGGCGGCTATCTGCATGGGGCCTACGATTGATAATCAGATCGTCCGGGAGCTCTTCTCGCATGTGATCCATGCGTCGGAAGTACTCGGAGTAGATGAAGCATTCCGCCAAACCCTGATCGAAAAACGCAAGCTGCTGCCGCCACCCGGCGAAGTAGCTTCTGACGGCCGTTTGAAGGAATGGCTGGAAGAGTATCGGGAAGTAGAGCCGAAACACCGGCATATTTCCCACCTGTACGGCTTGTATCCGGCGTCGCTCATCACGCCCGAAGGTACGCCTGAGCTAGCCGAAGCGGCTCGTAAAGTACTGGAATTCAAGGGAGACGATAGCCCCGGATGGTCAAAAGCATATAAATTGCTTTTCTGGGCGCGCCTGCGGGACGGAAACCGTGCTTACAAGCTGGTACGGGAGCTGTTTTCGTTGACCCGTGAAACGTTCATGAACAACGGCGCGGGAGGCGGCGTATATCCGAATATGCTTTCGGCGGGGCCCCCTTTCCAGATCGACGGAAACTTCGGTGGCACAGCAGGTATCGCCGAAATGCTCGTCCAAAGCCACGCCGGGTACATTGAACTGCTGCCGGCCATTCCCGGCGAATGGAAATCGGGCGGTGCGGTCAAAGGCCTGAAAGCCCGTGGAAACGTGACTGTAGACTTCACCTGGAAAGACGGGAAAATCACCCGTGCGCGGTTTTTTTCTCCCGTCGCCCAAACGGTGAAAGTGAAATACGACGGACAGATAAGAGACGTCAAAACGGAGAAACTCCCGGCCGGCATTAAGCTGTAGCCCAACCGGAGACGAAAAAGGAAGAGGTGGGTCGCTCGACGTCGAGCGACCCACCTCTTCCTTTTATGGCTGAGTACCTATCGTTTACCGCTCTCCAGTACTTCCCGGAAGCGCTCCAGTTCGCTTAAGGTTGGCGTCACCCGACCGAGCCCCATGCGGTTGAGCCGGTCGATCAGGCTCTTCGCTTCCAGGGGAGGCATGGATGGATAGGAGGCAAGAATGCGGTCTTTCCAGCCCGGCCCCAGCGCATTCTTGATTTGCTGGAAGCGGCTTTTCAGTTCGGGAGAGGCTCTCATAATTATACTTAACTGCACAAAAAACTGGAGTTTCTGTTTTGTTGCTTTATTTTAGCACTGTTCATTTCAGCACTGCTATGTTTTTTATCAATTTGATAATTTTCAAAAGTAGATAGATCAGAAATCATATCAAAATATCATGTTGGAAAATCAGCGCCTCAAAACACTCAGGGAATCCCAGAATTATTCAGTGGTTAGATTTGCTCAGCTTATTGGCGTTCCTCAGGCAACCTATTACCGGATCGAACAGGGCAAAGCGAAACTCACGATGGAGGCAGCCGACGCAATTATCCGGTTGTTCAACGTCGACATAAACTGGCTCATGCGTGGAGAAGGGGGAGAAGGGCCGGTGTTTCAGGAGGAGGTCGTCACGAAAAGACGGTATGAAGAACTCGAACAGCGGTACCTGAAGTTGCAGGAACAACTCATTGACTACCAGCAGACGGAAATCCGGAAATTGAAAAACGGGGAGGAGTCTTCACCCGAGGCGGGCCGGTAGCTGTGCGGTATTGATCCAGAATTGGTACACGGTATCCCAGAGGTGATACAGGTCCCGGTACGTATTCGGTTTGACGATGTAGGAATTGGCGCCCAGGCTGTATGCTTTTTGTACCGTATGGGCATGATCGGTAGTAGTGAGCATAAGTACCGGCATTTCCCGCCATTTTCCGGAGGTTTTCAACCGCTCCAGCAGGGTAAGTCCGTCCATTCTCGGCATGTTGATGTCGAGAATCATGACGCTTGGTTTGACTTCCAGTTGTTCGAGTACTTCCAGCGCATTCTGCCCGTCCTCTGCAAAAACCAGTTCACAGGGGTAATTGCCTTCCTTCCAGGCCAGGGTCAGCAGATCACGATCGTCGTCGTCGTCATCCACTACAAAAAATATCGGCTTTTCGGGCATACGTCTTGGCTGGGCGGTTCAGGGTAAGATCCGGAAGGGGCGACCGGGGAATAAAAGTAACGCCTGATCGCCGGAAATGCCTGTTATCGTCCAAAAAATTCTACAATTCTGACCTATACGCTGACGACGGATCGTTCGTTTGCCAGAAGCATTTTAGCGGGTACTACCTTCCGGATTTCGTCCGACAGGGCCGCGACAATCTTCTCTTTCAGGTAGTTTTTATTGGTGACCAGACCTACTTCCCGAACCGGGACGGGCGCCTCGAAATACCGCACCAGTTCGAGCTGATCTTCGGTGAAATCGTGTGTAGCGAGTTCCGGCAGAATGGTCATGCCGCCAGAGGTATTGACCATTTTCTTCAGCGTTTCCAGGCTGCCGGCCTTGTATTCAATTTGCTGAAAATCAGCTGTTTTCCGGCGAAGCTGGCAAAGGTGCTCGATCTGCGACCGCAGGCAGTGACCTTCTTCGAGCAGCCAGAGCTCGTTGACGTCCAGTTCGCTGGTCAGCGCGTATTTTTTCTTGAAAAGGGCATTGTCCGGGGATACATACACCAGGAGCTCTTCGTAAAACAGCGGGTATTCCTTCAGCAGGTCATCGTGAAAAGGCGTAGCCATTAATCCGATGTCGAGCTGGCCGTTTTTCAGCTTTTCAAGGATGCTTTCGGTTGTTTGTTCACTGATTTTCAGGCGAATATCCCGGTATTGTTCGAGGAAGTTGGTGAGAAACAGCGGTACAAGGTACGGGGCGATGGTCGGTATGACGCCCAGGCGTATCTCGCCGGCGAGTTCGTTTTTGCGTTCGTCGACAATCGCCTTCAGTTTTTCGCAGGACTGAAGAATCTGCCGCGCCTGCATCACAATCAGGGCGCCGATTTCCGTCGGCTGCGTCGGCTGCTTTTTGCGGTCCAGCAATTGTACCTCAAGCTCATCCTCCAATTTCTGTATCTGCATCGAGAGCGAGGGCTGCGTGACGGCGCACTGCTCCGCAGCACGGCCGAAATGCCCCTGATCGGCGATCGCCACGAGGTATTCCAATTGAGTCAGCGTCATTGGCAAAACTTATTCTTTCTTCAGAAGAATTGATTTGTATGATGAAACAAAGTTGGCTTGTTTTGTGACCGAAACCAAATAAAACATTTCCAAGAGATACATTCTCATTCATTTAGAAGACGAGTATCTAATAGGATTATTTAGTGATTTTATTTGATTAAACATTCTTTTAACAATCCTCTTCTCATGGCAAATGGTATGCTGGGCCTTGGCGCTCAATTCCCGGAATTCAAGAAAACCGCAGTTGTTTCCCTCGAAAAAGGTAACGAGTTCTACGATATCACCGGCGAAGACCACAAAAACGCCGGCAAGTGGCTCGTGATGTTCTGGTGGCCGAAGGATTTCACCTTCGTATGCCCGACCGAAATCGCCGCTTTCAACCAGAAGGCTGCTGACTTCGCAGACCGCGACGCGATCCTGATCGGTGCGTCTACCGACAGCGAATTCGTTCACCTGGCATGGCGCAAGAACCATGACGACCTGCGTGACCTCAAATTCCCGATGCTGGCCGATACGTCCAAGTCACTCGCCGAAGAACTCGGCATCCTGACGGCCGATGAAAAAATCGCTTACCGCGTGACGTACATCGTTGATCCCCAGGGTATCGTTCGTTTCGTTGCGGCCAACGACCTGAGCGTAGGCCGGAACGTGGACGAAGTGCTCCGTGTACTCGACGCCCTCCAGACCGACGAGCTCTGCCCCTGTAACTGGGTGAAGGGCGAGGAAACCCTCAACGTCTAGAACAGTCTTCGGTTTTCGGTTTTCTGTTTTCAGTTTCGGGAGAGGCCGGTTGCCCCTCAAACTGAAAACAGAAGACTGAAAACCGAAAACACTTTCTTAACACAACATCCCATGTTTGGAATAGCATCTGAAACGAAGAAGAACCTTCTTTCCGAGATTCATCTTCCCGAGAGTTTTGAAAGCCTGTGGCTCGACCGCCTCAACAGCACCGACCACCGGTACCTGAAAGACCTGCGTATCAACGTACAGAACGTCCTCAAGTCACAAAACCTGACGAAAAAGGAAGCGCTGTTGCTCGCCCTCGGCGTAGCCATCAACGAGAAGGCCGCTCCGGCGGTTACCGCAGGCATTGAAGCAGCCGCAAAAGAGCAGGGTGCAGAAGAAAAGGAAATTCAGGAAGTAGCTGCCTGTGTGTCGCTGATGAACGCCAACAACGTGTTTTACCGTTTCCGCCACTTCATGGACTCGGAAACCTACAACACAATGCCGGCCGGAATCAAGATGAGCATCATGGTCAATCCCGTACTGGGCAAGGAGTTTTTTGAACTGCTGAGCCTCGCGATTTCGGCCGTGAACGGTTGCGAAATGTGCGTAACCTCGCACGAAGCCAGCGTCCGCCAGCACGGAGCGTCACAGGCGCGCGTATTTGACGCCATCCGCCTTGCTGCCATCTTCAAGAGCTTCCTGACGCTTATCTGAGCAGTACGCCGTTGAGCTGCGTCAGCCATTTGGCGCGGCTTTCACAGGTCCAGTGACTGTCTCCCGGCTGGTAGGCCTTCGGGCCTGCACTTTTCAGCCAGCCATAACTATCGACGATCGTCAGCCTGAGATCCGGATGTTGTTGTATCCGTTCAATCAGGCGATTATAGCGGCCCATCGCAGGAGCCGCTATCGTCGTTTTATTGGGGATAATGGACAGAATCACCTCATCAAATCCGGCTTTTTTGTAGTGGTCCGCCGATTCGTTCAGGCGCCGGACGAGCGTACCGACCTCTTCATCTGTCAGCTCATTGAAATTGGAATTGATGACCTTCGGGTCGGTATCCAGTTTCAGGAAGATATGCTGTTCGTCGGGGGAAAGAGACGTCATCGGGTGCGACCGGCCGAACAGATCGAGGTTCAGCTGCGCTTTCCATTCCCGGATACGCAGGAAGAAATCCCAGTTAAACAACATATTGTCGAGGCGCTCTTCCGGAAAGTCCTTCCGGATTTCGGCGGGCCCCGTCAGAAACTGTTCGAAGTCTGTCCAGGCACTGGGCTTTGTCTCCGCCTGGTCCGAAACAGCGCCTTGCACGACCTGAAGGTTCTCAACCGGTTTGGCGAGGTGTTCCCGGAAATGCCGTTCGACACTTTCAATCAACAGAACATTGCGGACGGACGAATCGAGCGCCACGGTCCGGTGGTCGTTCCAGTGCGTATACGAATAATAGTCCGCGGCAATATCGCCGGCATTGACATAGCCGGGCTCCATGAAACTGTCGCCGACGGCATAGAGCGCCGCTTTTGCCTTGCGGACGGGTACGGCGGTACATTGTCCTTCGCGGTCGGACCGGAAGGCCGCCAGGTTACTGAAACGATACAGATCGCCGTAGCGGTAGTCGTCTGGAATCAGTCCCGCACTACCCAGCGTCCGGTAAAAACTCCGGGAAACGCTGGCCAGAAAGACCACAATCAGAAGCAGCAGGGCAACGTAACGCATCAGAACTGAAAATAAATAAACTGGTTGGAACTGAACACTCCGAACAGGTAGCAGGAAACCGCCAGGCTTCCGAAGACCAGCCAGAAGCGACCGGTATGGGCCGTCGGAATCTGGAAGAAATACTTCTCTTTCCAGAACAGAAATACAATCAGCAGGCAGGAGAAAAGCATCTCGGCCTGATTGAGCGGAGTCTGAAGCGGATCGCTCCAGGAAAGCTGCGCGATTTTGGCGATGATCCGGAACGCATCCCGCACGTTGGGCGCAGCAAAGAAAATCCAGGTAAACATCACGAGAACAAACGTCAGCCCAACCTGCAGCAGGTGATACCAGCGCGTTGAGGGCATGACGATACCCCGTTTTTCCAGAAACTTGTCCCGCATCTGCGCCAGCGTCTGGTACAGGCCGTGCAGCGCCCCCCAGATCACGAACGTCCAGTTGGCGCCATGCCAGATACCGCTCACCAGAAAGACGATGAAGCGATTGAGGTACTGCCGGAAGGGCGATACCCGGCTTCCGCCGAGCGGAAAGTACAGGTAGTCACGAAACCAGGTAGACAGCGAAATATGCCAGCGCCGCCAGAATTCCGAAATGGACGCCGCTTCGTACGGCGCGCGGAAGTTTTCCATCAGCCGGAAACCCATGACCTTTGCCGCACCGATGGCGATATCCGAGTACCCTGAAAAATCGCAGTAAATCTGAATGGTAAAGAAGAAAGTAGCGACGAGGAGGCTTAATCCATTGTGCTCGGGTACATCGTTGTACGCCGCGTGTACGACCATCGTCAGCCGGTCGGCAATAACGACCTTTTTGAACATCCCCCAGGCCATCCGCATCAGACCGTCCTTGATATTCTCCCAATCATACGGAAAGTACTCGTGAAACTGCCACAGTACGTTTTGCGGGCGCTCGATCGGCCCAGCCACGAGCTGCGGGTAGAACATGACATATAGCGCATAAATCCCGAAATGCCGCTCGGCCTTCTGGTTGCCGCGGTATACCTCGATGGTATAGCTCATGGCCTGGAAGGTATGAAAGGATAAACCGATGGGGAGCAGTACGCCCGGAAACAGGTCGGTTCCGAGGCGGGGTATATGCCTGCCGCTGCCGAGCAGGTGCACGACGTGCTCGATGTTTTCCGCCAGAAAATTGAAGTACTTGAAAAACGCGAGAATACCGATGTTGGCGACGAGGCTCAGCATCAGCAGCAGTTTCCGGTTTTTCCCTTCCGCCCGTTCGATCCAGAGACCGGCAAAGTAGTCGATCACAATCGTTCCGAACAGAATGAGGATATACTTCGGAACAAACACCATGTAGAAATAACAGCTCGCCAGGAGCAGCAGCATCCATCTGCCTTTCCAGCGCAGGCTGAAATAACTCAGGGTGACGATCCCGAAGAAGACCAGGAATTGAAGGGAATTAAAAAGCATTGATCTATTACAGAAACGCCAAAAATAGGCAAAAAATGAGGCCGGCGTGGCCTCGCTTACGTGGGAATTTCGTTACCGGATTTTGGAAGTCATGATGCGCACACCCCGTTCGTCAGTGCCGTAGAGGTACAGTTTCTGGTACGACTCGGCAAATTCGACCGTCAGCGGGTAGAGGCTCGGCACCGGGCTTTGGATGAGCTTTTCGCCGCGAAGGTCGTATAACATTGTTCCGCGCCCGTCGGTGACCGACAGAATCTTCGTCTCCGCTCCGAAGTCAAAATAGCGGAGCTGACTTTCCGCCGTGATCGGGAAAATGTTGAACAGGGTATTCAGCCGCTTGTCGAATAAGGTTACGTTTTCGTTCGTCTGCTGCATCACGAGCCAGTCTTTGCCCGATTCTTCCAGCAGCAGGCGGAACCGCGTCTCCCGCGAGGGCTTTACCATTTGCTGCCGCTCCAGTACTTTTCCTTCCAGGTTCATGCGGATGAGCTCACCGTCGGCGCTGACGAGCCGCAGCGAGAAATCAGCTTCCCGGTCGCTCGTTTCGATAAAGGGCGGCGAGTCGAACGACTGGCTGAGGTTGATTGGGAAGCCGGGAGCAGATAAGCCTTTGGCACTGACCAGGTTGAGGCGGCCGCCGGGTTCAAGCATCACGAGGTATTCCTGCCCTTTGAGATTGACTTTGTTGACCGGCGCCTGTACCTGCCGTACGTCCCGGACCTGCCCGGCGGGCGTCAGCTGGAGGTTCGACTTGGCTACGTTGTAGAGCCGCCCGTCTGCATCCATCAGCGAAAACTGGACCTTCCGCTCCGGTACCTGGTCAAACAGGGAAAACTGGTAACTCGGCAGACGGGAGAAGCCTTTTGAAGCAAAAAGCTGGTAGCCTTTAACGGTCGGATGGAGGATATACAAATGATCTGCCGTAAAAATCAGCATCTGATCGCGCCCCCGGCCGAAGTAATCCATGAGTTGAATCGGCGCGACGATTGGCCCCGAGAGGCGGAACTTCACGGTTGGTTTGGCGCCGACAGCTACCGGAACCAGGTCGTTGTCCGTCGTCTGAAGTACCAGGTCAGTCGTCCCCGTCACCGCATTTTTATAGACATAGGGCTCCCGTTGCAGCGGACGGCCCAGCGGGTTCGGTATGTTTTTCTGCAGGAACAATTTCCGGAGCAGACCGGGATCGGCGCTGATGCGGCCTTTGGTCCATACCAGCCGGTGTGCCACGTTGCCGCCGCGCACCTCGGTCTGCCACGAGAGGAAATTGAGGCGTTTGAGCGGTTCTTCGAGGTGGGTTACAGGACCTTTCCAGTCGTTTTTGAGGTTTGTCAGTACCGAAAACCAGGACTTCCCGGCGTTGAATACCATTGTAAACGGACTGGCTTTGAGGCTCCGGAAGACTTCCTGCGACTGCGCCGAGTTGGCCCAGACGTTGCCGCGTTTGTAATCGGCGAGGTAGTTTCGCAGTACCTGCACATTGCTGCCAAAGACGGCATACCCGTCTACCACTGTGTAATAGGTCTTCGGAAAACCCTGAAATACGCTTCCAAACCATACGGAAGGGAGTTCCGGCAAGGCAATCTGGCGAATGGTTCTTCCGGCGACTACCTCTTCGAACTTCGCCAGTTTTTCTTCCTGACGAACGCTCCCGGCTTCGTATTCAAACCAGTTCAGAAACGCACGGGGTCGGTTGAGCTTGAGCAACAGCAGGTTACCGCCTTCGTTGAGCTCGTCGCTCTCCATCCGGCAGAGCATCAGTTCCCGGTTGATGTGGTAGTACACCGAATCGGGGTTGATGAGGTAGGTGGATTTCCAGTGTGCTTTCTGGTCGGCAAGTCCCGGCTCGTTTTTCCGCATGTACCGGATAAGCCGATTGGCCCAGCCGATCGGGTCAGAGAGGCTGATCTGGTAAAAAGCCGCCGTACCGTTGGGAATAAACCGCTGGCTGCTGAGTGGCGCAGGCTGCTGCCCGTCGAGCGTCTGCCAATAGGGATTGGCGTCTTTTACCGGGGAAGTTGTTTCGACGAACAGGTCCTTTTTTACGCCATTGACCTGACAGCGGAAGGCGGTATTGGTCGGAAGAAGGGAAATAAGCGCGCCGGCGGCCGACTGCCGGTTCATCATCCGCCCGCCCAGGGTTCGGAGGTTGGGCCAGTTGAGCCGGAGTTTCGTTTGCGCCGTGGCGTATTCGGCCGGCGTCGGAGGGGAGCCTTCCGGAACATCGAGCAGCTTGCTGATTTTCATCGCAACATTCTCCACCAGCAGGGAAGACTTGCTCAGAATCAGGTAGTTGTCATACTGGGTGAACGAGAACCGCTGCCTTGTCGACGCGATTGTAATATCGGTGATGCTCTGCTTCGCCGTCTGGTGTTTCAGGCCGCGTACCTCGTTGGTATTGAGGGAGTTGATATAGTTGAGGAAAGCCTGGTCCTTCGGCGAGTACGGAATGTACAGCAGGTAGTTGACGAGGCTGATATTCTCCGCGTGCAGGGAATAAGTAATTGTTTTTCCGTCGAGAAAAGAGCGGAGCAGGGCTGTATCCGTCACCGCCTGCTGAAGTACCTGCAATCCGTTCTGGGCTTCTTCCAGAATCGGCAGGTCCGTCAGCTTGATCTGATACGAGCGGATGGGCTCCGACGGACGCTGAAGCTCCGTACTTTCTACCGCCAGCAGGTAGTCATCGGGAATGTACGCCCAGGCTGAACGCTCGTTGGTCGTCCACCGGTAGTAGAACCAACAGCCCAGAGCCGCCAGGAGTACCCCGCCTGAAATCCAGTAAATTCTCTTCACGCAGTGATAGTTGGAGAATGAAACGAAAGGGCCGGTATCAAAACTGCCAGCCGGGAACCCGGCTGGCAGCGAATAAAAAGGTTCTTTCCGGAAACGTCAAGCGGAAGGGATTACTTTCCCCACATGGCGTTGGCCGTGTCGGGGAAGAAGAGCGACAACTCAGGTACGCCGAGGACGACCCGGTTGGTCCATTCCACGCCCTGCATGAGGGAGTGATCCTGGTTGGAAACTTCGTATTTCCAGGCGCCGAAGCGTCCGCGGGAATAGATTCCGTAGGGTTCCAGGGCGGGGAGTACCTGCTTCAGAATACCGTCGCGCTCCACGCTGGGGGTCGGGTAACCGTATTCCGTCCGGAAATGGAATTGAGACAGAATCTGGTCTTCCGATTCGATCAGCTGGTCTTCGATGAGCGCCTTGATCGTGTCGGCCATGAGGGTTTTCTGGTCGACGGGCTTTTTCGACGATTCGCTCGTCTCCGTCATCAGCGACCACTGTGTATCCGGATCGGGGACGTTTTTCTCCGAATAGTTTGAAAATACCGTAATCCGGTAGTAGGGGCTATTGGCTTCCGGGAAGTACATCCAGCATTTCGTCGCCAGGTCTTCCTTGGGTTTTCCTTTGAGACCGATACCGATGACATTGGTCGAAGAGTGCTTCAACCCCTGGGCTTTTTCAGTCACAGCCGGATCAAGTCCCTTTACTTTTTGCGTAAAGAGATCCAGCGGCATTGTATTGAGCAGCGTACCGTAGGTGATCTCGCGGCCGTCGGCAAGGGATACCTTTTTAGCCTGGGGATCAACGCCCGTTACTTCCGCTTTGAGAAGGATGTTCTCTTCGCCGACGAGCCTGCCTACATTCTGCCAGATGGCTCCGGTACCGCCTTCTTTCGGAAACTGGAAGGTAGAGTTCGGTCCCCAGGAGTAATCGTCTTTATCAAAGAGGATATTTTTCGTGACACGCTGCAGGTCCGTCACCGCCACACGCTCGCCTACCCAAACCGCATTCATGTCTTCCGGCGGATAGGCCCAGACTTTGAAGTTGTAGGGGAACATGAACGTTTGGGCGAGGCCGGTTCCGAAGGTCGCGAGAATCCACTCGCGGAAGTTGGCCGGCTTGCCTTTGAACGGGTTTTTGTAAAGCTCGATGAGGCCTTCGAGGCAGGACCACATCGTCTCCGGAGAGAGGTATTTGATGTTGTTCTGGAACGGATAGGGAACGAACCGGTTTTCGATCCACACCCAGCTTTCGCGCTGGTGGGTCAGCCAACCGTCTTTGCCGAGCGCTTTTTCCATCAGCTCGTCAAAGTATTTGTAGTGGGAAAACTGCACGTGTCCGCCGACGTCCCAGGTAAAACCTTTTTCGTCCACAAAACTCGTGGCAAGTCCACCGATGTAATCTTCTTTTTCGAGGATGATAAAATCGGTGATACCGAGTTCCTTCAGGCGGTATGCCGCGCCGAGGCCTGTCGGGCCCGAACCGATGATAACGTATTGATAGTGCATGGCAGTTGAATAAAAGATCTGAGGATCAGGCCGCTTTGATAGCCCGTACCTTTTCATTGAGTTCCTGGCGGAACCGGAAAAGCTCCTTGAAGCTCTGCCAGCAGACCTTCAGCAGTTTCATTTTCTGGATGGATACTTCGCCGGTAGCCCGCTCTTTGTGGGTAATGGGGATGTCGAACGTCTTCTGCCCGGCCTTGCGGGCCATCACAGCAAGGAAGATATTCGGAGCAAACGGCAGGGGTTCCGGCAGTTGGGCGAGTAGTTTTTTGAGGAAACTGCCTCGGATGAGCCGGAAGGGGATATTGCTGTCGGAAATCATCGTTCCGTATACGGCAAACAGGGAGTATTTCAGGACGCGCGTCACGAAGAGCCGGAAGGTCGCATCATGCCGGACCTGCCGGAAACCCATGATGAAATCGGATTCTTCCCGTTTATTCCACAGCTTGAGTACGTCTTCAGCTACAAACTGATCGTCGGAGTCAGTCTGGAACACCCATTCTGAGCCGATTTCGACCGCTTTGCGATAAGCGTGGACAACGGCATTGCCGTGTCCGCCGTTTTTCTGATGGACCACCACAAGCCGGGGGTACTTCGGGGCAATTTCGTCGAGTTTGGCGCCGGTAGAATCCTTTGAGCCATCGTTGACGACAATCAGGCGGGTTTCTCCGAGGGGTTGGAAGTGGGTGTCAAGGAATGCCGACCAGTTCCGAACGACGGTTTCAATAATTTCCTCTTCGTTATAGGCGGGCATTACAATCGACAGCAGAACAGACATGAAGTAGACTATTGGTTGAAAGTCACCTTCTGAAGAAGGAATGACCGGACAAAATTACTGCAATAATCGGGCAAATATGGTTCCAGACCAAACCCGATGCCGGTTTATGTTTCACCGGCTATTTGTTAAAGAATTGATAATCAATAGAATTTGCTCAATTGAATGAGCTACCGGTCCACCTGCATTACCAGTTTTGCGGTAATGCAGCCGGTCGTGGCCGTACCGGAATCTCCAGCGACCGGCCCGTTTCAAAGGTTCTGCATCCGTTTCCGCTCCCGGCATCCACGAAATACAACCGGTAGTTTCCAGGATCCATTTCCAGGTAGGAAACCACTGTTTCCGATACCGGAACGAGGTAATCCGGACTTCCCGGATGCGCAAATACCCGGTTGGTACGGTTGAAATTCACCGGTACCAGGTAAGATCGCTTCGCTCCCTTCGCCAGGTAATAACAATCGGGATAGTTGCCGGGCTGTCCTTTCGCCAGGGGAAGTACCGCAAAATCCTTTTCATACCGGATCGGCATGAGAGGCACGACGACCGCCGTTTGCACCTGCATGTCACACGAATCGTAAAAAGCCCGTGCAGGCTCGTTGACCGCATCCGACAGGACGACAGGCTTGCCCGGTATCATCCAGTTGTACTGCATCGCCAGCAACTGCTGACGGAGGCGCAGCGCTTCCGGCAAAAAGTAGGTATAGGACGCCAGTAGAAATAAAACACCGAAACCTATTCCCCCCAGCGCGACAGGTACCTGCCATTTTCCCTGGCGGAGAACCCACGTATACAGCGTCATCAGCAACAGAACCGAGTATATTTTATACCGGCTCGTCAGGAAGACGATGTCATCGAATCCCATGCGGCCGGCAGCGACCACTACCGTCGTGCCGGCGATGTACGCCAGCATTCCCAGCAGGAAAAAGTCAAGCGGTAGTGCTTCTTTCTTCCGGATACGTAGTAAGATCAGGACAACCGCCGTCGGTGCGAGAACAATAACTGCTATCCCGCCAGCCCAGACCAGCGCTTCCGGTCGGGACGGATACAGCGGCTGGAAAGCCGAACCCAGAAAAAGTACCGAAGCTTTCAGAAAACTGCCGATGACACTGCTTACCGGATGCGTAGGCTGCGGCACTTTTGCGTACCCCCAGAAATACAGTGCCCAGCTCGCGCCGCCGGCTATCACCGTTGCGATTCCCTTGCCCGGCTGCGCCTGGAGAAACCACAGTACGGCAAGAATCGGCCAGACAATCAAACCATTTGCGCTGGTGCAGGTCGCCAGCAGCGCCGCCAGCAACGCCGGTACCAGTTTTTTCCGGATCGTCAGGAAGTAGATCGCCCAGGCAGAAAAGAAGACGACGCCGAAGTTCTGCGCTGCCGCCATTCCCCAATACATGTTTTCCCATTGGGAGAGGGTAAACAGGAGGTAAGGCAACGGCAGAAGAAGGGCGGGAGAGAAGGTATTCCGAACCGCCTTCCACCAGATAATCAGCAATCCGACCAGCGTCAGGCTTCCCGCCCACATCAGGTGAACGAAATTCAGTTTTCCGGTAACGGCATAGTCAAAAAATGCCAGCAGGCGGTCGAAGACGATTCGGTGCTCATTATGCTGCCGCCAGAAGGCATAGAAAAACCCGGACACCGATGTGGCATGCAACACCCGGTCCAGAAACGCACGCAGGCCGTGATCATCCCATTTCGGGACATTCACCGCGTAAGCATCAAGCAGGCTGAAATACCAGATGACGGGAATAATGCCAAGGACAACCGCCCAGAATCCTTTTTTCATTCAGGTCAGAAAACGGCGTACGACCGCAATGACGTCAGCACGTTGAGAATCGAGTCGGGATCGAGCCCCGATTGTTGTTGATGGAAAGACTGGTCGCCGTACAATCCCTGCGGATACCCCGCTGCCCGCAGGCTCCGGAAGCTCTTCAGGCGTGTGCCGCGTTCCAGTAACTGAAGCGACAACTGCTGCCCGAGCCCGCCGATACTGACGTGCTCTTCAACCGTTACGACATGCCCGGCGTTTTCCAGCAGGTCGGCCACTTCATCTGTAACTTGCAGCGGCAACGTCAGAGCCGTCAGTACGTTGAACTTGCGTGTGGTTTTTTCAAGCGCTTTCAGGACATTGGCCGCGATCGGACCCAATGCCAGTACGGTGCCTTCCGCATCTTCATGCCGTTGCAAAATCTTGAACGAACCTGAAACGCTTTCGAGCGACGGTGTATTCGGGCCGTAGCCGAGGCGGAGATAGGCCGGCCGGCCGGCTGCTACCATTCCGCTCACGCATTCTTCGACTTCGTCGGCAAAGGCCGGCACCCAGCAGGTGACATTCTGCAAGGGGCTGAGTACGGCAATATCTTCGATGGCGTGGTGCGTACTGCCCATGATCCCATAGCCGTACCCACCGCCGTTTCCGACAAGAAATACCGGAAGATTATGCAGGCAGACGTCGTTCCGGAACTGCTCGTGGCAGCGGTAGACGACAAAGGGTGCAATCGAGTAGCAAATGACTTTATAGCCTTTGTAGGCCATTCCGGCGGCCATGCCGACCATATTCTGTTCGGCGACGCCGGCGTTGATAAACCGCGGGCCGAGGCTGGCCTGTACGTTTTCCAGCGCCTTGTAGCCCAGGTCGCCGGTGATGAAAAGGATTTTATCGTCCGCCAAAGCCAGCTGTTCGATGGCCTTGCTGAATTCATTTCTCATTGCCTGATTCGGTTGGCAGTTTACCGTTGGAGCGGCAAACCGGTCTCATTTCTTCTGCTGCGCGACCAGCGTACGGATTTCCTCGGACGTCTGGTACATTTTTCCGCCCTTCCGGACCTTTGTGCGGATGAATTTCGGACGTTTCTTCGTCTCCTCAAAAATCTTGCTGATGTATTCGCCGAGGAACGACAGGCCCATCATCGTCAACCCGCCGAAAAGCGTGATGAGGATAATGACCGTGGTAAAGCCCTGCGGCGTATCCGGCGCGAAAATGTACTTCGCCAGAATCTGGTAGAAAATGCCGAGAATCGACAGCCCGGTCAGCGCGATACCGCCGTAGCTCATCAGTTCCAGCGGAACAAAGCTGAACGAGAAAATCGCCTTCTTCGCCCACCAGATGTTCTTGCGCCAGTTGTTGGTCGACACGCCGAACATCCGCTCCGGCCGGACATAGGGTACACCCGTCTGCCTGAAGCCCACCCATGCCCGTAACCCGCGGAGGAACTGTTCTGTTTCCGGGAGGGCGACGAGTTCTTTGACTACCTTCCGGTCCATCATCGAAAAATCACCCGCGTCCCGCGGAATGGGAATGTAGCTCAGGCTTTGGAAAACGCGGTAGAAACCCTTGTAAAACAGGTGAATATGGGGCTTCATCTCCCGCTGCACCCGTGTTCCGTAGACCACTTCAAATCCTTCCTGCCATTTTTCGTAAAAAGAAGGAATGATTTCGGGGGGATCCTGCAGGTCCCCGTCCATGAGTACCACCGCATCTCCCGTTGAAATTTCCATACCACTCAGAAATGCCGACTGGCTGCCGAAATTCCGGGAGTGGGTAATGCCGATGACGTTGGGATCCTTCGCGCAGAGTTCTTCGAGTACCTCCTCAGAATTGTCAGGGGAGCGGTCGTTGACGAAAATGATTTCATACCGGACCTTCATTTCGTTGAAGGTCTTTACCAGGCGCTCATACATGTACGGCATGGCCTGAGCATCCTTGTAGCACGCAATGATCGCGGAAATGACAGGGTTGAGGTACGGATTGGCAAATGCCGGCAATACGCGCTCTTCATACTTTTGGCGGTTTTGCCAGTCGGCCGTCCGGCGCAAACCTTCCGCCAGGGAGATTTCTGCTTTCCAGTTCAGGTCACGGTTTGCCGCGGTGGGGTCGCCGTACCAGTCGGCCAGGTCCCACTTCCGGTTCTGCATGGCACCGTAAACCGGCTCCTGCGCAACGTTGAACGCTGTCCGCGTGGTCTGCGCCAGATCTGCGATCGTCGTTTTGACGCCGGAAGCGATGTTATAGGAATGCCCGCCAATGACCTGAAAATCAGCCAAAGCCGACTTTACAAACGCAGCGACACAATCGTCCACGTACACAAAATCCCGGGAGATCTCGGGTGAAACGAACGGCGGAAGCTGCCCCTTCCGTGCGTTTTCAACCAGCTTCGGAATCAGGCGGTCGGGCTCTTCCCAATCTCCGTAAATGGAGTACAGGCGAAGGTTAACCGCTTTTTTCTGGTGTACCCGGTGATAGAATTGAATCAGGTAGGCCGACGAAACCTTTGAAACGGCGTAGTGGCTGTTGGGCTCCACCGGGTCTGTTTCCGCCGGAGCCGTACAGTTAAACCCATACTCCGAGCTGCTTCCCGCATGCACATATACCTGATCCGGACCGCAGTTTTCGAGCAGGTTGACCGTTCCGATGACATTCGTCTCGTAGGTCAGGATGATATTCTGCTGCTTGGAATAAGCGCCGTAAGCAGCGAGGTTAAAGATCGTTTTGGGTTGAAGCGCGTCAAAAACTCCCTTAACGGAGGTCGGCGACACAATGTCGCAGTGGATGACATTTTCAGAAGGGACGTCCAGCAGTTTCAGCCGCCAGGCTTTGCGGGCGTCGTGGGTCAGGGCATAGACATCCTTCCGGATAGCAAAAAGTCGTTCGAACAGAGTAGCTCCGATAAATCCGCTGGCGCCATACACAAAAATGGGGCCCCGGAGCCGGAGAATATCGTCGCGTAGTGAATCGGTCATCAGTAAATCCGCGAAACGGATACGTAGTTTAAGGTTGAGGATAGGCCTGGAGAACTTCTTCCCGGGCCTGTTCGTACAAATCGGCGGACATGGGCAGGTAGTGCCATTCCATACGGTTTTCCATGTAGGAAACACCTTTGCCTTTGACGGTATTGGCAACGACTACCTTCGGCCGACCGTCCCGGCGGTCTCTCAGGGTATCAATCGTCGCAATAATGAGCGGAATATCGTGCCCGTCGATCTCCGTCACATCGGCGCCGATGGCTTCGAACTTATGCGGAGCCGCCGAGTCGCCGAGGATGTCTTCCGTATACCCGAAACCCTGGAGGCGGTTGCGGTCAACCAGCACCACGAGACGGTCCAGGCGGTTGGCTACCGCGAAATGCAGCGCCTCCCAGGTAGTACCTTCGTTCGTCTCCCCGTCTGACATCAGGACAAACGTGAGATCGTCCTGGCCCATCAGCCGGTTGGCATTCGCAATACCGGTGGCAATGGGAAGTCCATGGCCGAGTGAGCCGGTGGCAAACGGAATACCGGCGTGTTTGTTCGGCGCCGGGTGGGCGGGGAGGGTCGTCCCGTTCTGGTAAAACGTCAGGAGTGTTTCGTCGGAGATTTCCCCGAGGTAGTTCAGGCAGGTATACAGCGACGCTGCGGCGTGTCCTTTCGACAGAATAAAGGACTCCGTAGGTCTCTTTTGCCGGACAAGGCTTCCGATCATCAGGTCCATACAGCTCAGGGAACACCCGATATGGCCGGCATTGGCCATCTTGTAAAGTTCGAGTGCCTTGAGTCTCAGTTGCCCGGCTAGTTGTTTCAAGTCTGCGCTCATTACTGAAATGAAGGCTGGAATAGTAGAATGGGAAGTTGAACGTCAGTAGCGATACTTCGTTCCTTCGAAATCGAAAAGGAGGATCCTTTTTCCGGTTGATTTTTGCCAAAGATACACTTTATCCCGCTCAAGCGGGTCTACGCGCTGCCAATACATCGCCTGCCGGGGCAGGTACAGGTTGACGAGCTGCGCATCCAGAATCTTCACAGGGATATCCCGGGTGTACTCATCCGCAGCGCCATATCCGGCTGCTGTATTGCTGTTCGGATAGATAATCGTATCTCCGGGAGCATATAGTTTCGTGATTTTTTCGGCAGTATTTTTCCAGGGATTGGCCGTACGTGGCTCCGACCGGTAGGTATACTTCGGCGAGCGGTCTTCGTAGATACTTTCCAGTACGGTACCCAGCCAGATCAGCTGCACGATTCCCGCCGCTACTAATATCCCCTTTTCCCATACCGGAAGTATCCGGCACTCTTTCAGCGTGAGGGTAATAAGAATGATCGCATACGGGAACGAGAAGCCGCCGTAACGCTGTGTCAATCCGAAAGTATGGTCGTTTTTGAAGGACATAAGCACCAGCACGGCCGTCGGAACAAACGTCAGCAGCAGGAAGAAAACCAGCATCGGCCGCTCCGCCCGGTGAGACAGAAAATACCCCGCGAAAACCGACAGCAGCAGCAGAGATGCCTGAAAAACCAGGTAGCCGAACGGGTTTACCGTATAAACAAAGAGAGAACCCGCCAGGGCCAATACCGCGATGGTCGGCCAGACCAGCGCCTCTGTCTTCCGGTAGCGCCAGATACAGAATGCTCCGAGCAGGGTAACCGCACCGCAGATCGCCCAGTTGCGCGCTCCCGCCAGCCGCCCCGCCAGGCCGTTACTCACCCAGAACTGGTCGGCCAGAATCGGCGCCAGCTTTTTCCAGACGTTCGGAACCGTTGCCGGATTCACCATTTCACTCGGCTGGGTATAGGCGACGGTCTTGTACAGTTTCGCCTGGTACGCCAGCGTATGAAGGGTATATTCGCCGCCCTTTCCGGGAGACATCCACCAGACCATCCCTGCCACCGGCACCAGTACCGCCAGTCCGAGACCGACCCAGATACGCAAATCGCGGACAAACAGCAGCACATACATGCCGTGAATGACGATCACGATGATTGCCAGGAAATGGCAATACCAGACGATCAGCGCAACAACGGCATAGGCCGCAAACAGGGTCCAGGGGGCCTGTTTTTTGGCGGTGACGATGTCGAGGAAAATATCCGTCGCCAGCAACGTAAAAAAGAACGTCATCGAGTAGTTCCGCGCCTGGTGACTGTAGGCAATGAAGAAGGGCTCCAGCGCGAGCGTCAGCGCCACTGCAAGCGCTACGCCGTCGCTTTTGATGTGTTTGCGCGTGAAACGGAACCCGAGCCAAACGGTCAGAACACTGAAAATGAGGGAAAAAAAGCGGGCCGAGAAGTCTGAAAACCCGAACCAGTCTCCCCAGAAATGAAAAAGAAAATAGAAGGCGGGTGAATTTCCGATGTCACTCCGGTTGAGGGCCTCGTAATAATCGGCCATCGTTTTGGTCTTCCAGAAGTCTTTCGGTGTAAAATACTTGCCGTGCAGCTCGGGCTGGTTTGCGCCTTCCATCGGAACACCCTGCGATACCAGCAGGGAAGCCTGCTCATCGAAGAAAACACTGTAATCGCCTAGTTTATAGAGCCGTAAGCCAAAGGCAACGACCAGAATAGAGGCAAACAGCAGCAGGGTTTTCAATCGTGACATAGGATAAAAGCCCGCGAAGGTTGGCCGCAGGCGCCGCGAAATTGCCAAAAATCGGACGCGGTTCCAAGCCGCTGGCAGATTAAGCTTTCGCTTTTCACCTTTCCGAAACACAAAAAAGGGCGGTTTGACCCGCCCTTTTTCCCCTTTTTATCCTGTTTTTCAGATTTTGGTAATGGTGAACTCGACGCGCCGGTTCTTTTTCCGGTTTTCTTCTGTCAGGTTGCTGGCGATGGGCCGGCTGGAGCCGTAGCCTTTCGACGTCACTCGTCCGGCTGCAATGCCCTTGCCGGCGAGGTACCGCTTGACGGCGTCTACCCGTTGCTGTGACAAAACGATGTTCGCGTTGAAATCGCCCAGGTTATCCGTATGCCCTTCCAGGTTGATTTCCATACCGGGGTTTTCCTTCATGGCTGTGGCAAGGCGGTCGAGCTCCGAAAGAGACGCGGAATCCAGCTCCGCACGGCTTTGGGGAAAGTACACCGTATTGAGGACGATTTTGTTGCCTTCTTCAATCGGTATCAGGAGGATATTCCGTTTGATTTCGCGGAAACGGCGCTCGTGGCGCAGGTCTACTTCTTCACTCGCTGAAATGAATCCCTTTTTGGATGAATGAAGTCCGTAGAGCTTTTTGACCGGAAGTATCAGCTTGTATTCCCCGGTCTCGGGATTGTATTCCGTCTGGATGCTATCCTTTTCGCCTTCGAGTACCTGGCAGACGACTTCGGCCTCCAGCGGCTTTTTCGTAACGGCGTTGAGCACAATACCCGATACGATCACGACCGGCTCCGGCTTGATTTCATCGTAGATTTTGATCCGGAAGATATCTTCCTGCCCGATGGAATTCTGGTCAGAACAGATATAGGCATACTCGCCGGAGGCCTGGATGGTGAAGTAACCGTCCCACCCGCCGGTATTGATTTCCGGGCCCAGGTTCTGGGGTTCTGACCAGTTTTGCCAGGTATCGTCAAGGCGACGGGTGACGAAAATATCGTGGTTCCCATACCCGGGCCACCCTTTGGAGGAGAAATAGACGGTTTTGCCATCCGGCGCCAGAAAGGGAGAGCCCTCTTCTTCGGCTGTATTCACGTCGGGACCGAGGTTCCGGGGCGTCGACCATTCCCCGTTTCCTTGGAGAAAGGAGACGAACAGGTCCCGATCGCCCAGGGTACCCGACCGGTTGATCGACATCAGCAATACCCGCGAATCCTGAGACAGGGAGTATTCCGTCAGTTGGGAGTGGTTGTTTTCGTTGAGGTGCGGATTGAGCTGATTGATCCGCACCGGGCGGGGGAAGGACCAGCCCGTTTTCCCGAAATGAGAAATCGAGACGCCGATATTCATCGCGCCGTTTGGCAGGTACTCATTGAGCAGAAGCGCTGTTTTCAGGTTTGCCGAAACCGAGCAGATCGCATTATTCTCCTCGTTGTTGAGCGGCCTGCCGATATTCTGTGCCTTTTGCCAGACGCCGTTGACGAGCTGTGAAACCCAGATATCCTGCCGCTTCATCTTGGCGCCGCCGATTTCTTCCTGGACGGCTTCGCCGATGTTGTCAGGGTGGTTGCCCCGGGTGAAGAAAAGCGTTTTACCGTCTGCAGAAATCACCGGATTCAGCTCCTGCGCCCGTGAGTTGATCGCGGAGCCGAGGTTTTCGAGGACAATTTTCTTTTTGGTGAACGAGCGGGCGAGGTTGACCGTCGGTTTATAGGAGACGGTGTCCGCGGAAATTCCGATCGCGTCGATCTGGCTGTATCCCGGCCGGCGACCGGTATTGAGCAGGATTTTCAGGGTATTGGTCCGGACGCCTTTTTCGAGTTTGATGTTCCAGATTTTACCGTCCTGGGAAAGTCGTTCGGCTATAGACCGGATAAGTTTTTCATTTCCCTTTTCATCATAGGCGAAGATCTGGGCGAGGCAGCCTGCGCCGAGGTTTTCGACAACGGTAATCTGACGTATCGTCATCAGTGTGTCAAAGCCTACTTTCACAAATTCCTCGCCGGAATCCGGATGCCGGGGCGTCCAGGCGCAGGCGGTAGAGTCCGTATAGAGGCCTAGGGTAGGTTTGCCGAGTACCTGAACGGCCCGCAAGGAAGGCGATTTGTCGGGCAATACATACTCCGAAGAAAATTGAATCAATTTCGATGCCCAGCGGATCCGCTGTGCCTGTACGCCAACCGATAAGAGAAGGAAGAAGAAAAGAAAAGGTATTCTGTTCATGAACTAAAAATATCGCAATAATTTCGATGTTAGTCGAAAACGCCGATTCTTTGACAGGAATCGGTCCGGCAAACGTCTATTTTTGTTTGTCGGGGTGTACAAGGTACCGGCGCCCGGAGGATAAGGGTTCTGTTGCCGTTGTTTTCCCTGACCAAAACCATTCAACAAACCCTTTACCCCCTTATGAGAAAAAGCTTCATCAGCACACTGGGGATCTGTCTGCTGGCCGGTAGTGCGGCCTGGGCGCAAACGCCGGCAGGGTATGCCGACCACGCAGCCCTGACCCAACGCCTGCAACAGCTCAACACCCGGTACAAAAATCTGACCACGCTGCAGTCCGTCGGGAAAACGACGACGGGCAAAGATGTGTGGCTTTTGAGTGTCGGACAAGGAAATCCCGCTAAAAAACCCGCGCTGCTCATCGTCGCCAACGTCGAAGGGACCCACCTCGCCGGGACAGAGCTGGCCCTGCAAACGGCCGAAAAGCTGCTGGAAAAAGCGGGTACCGACAGCGTCGGCAAGCTCCTGGCCGAAAAAACCTTCTATTTCGCCCCCAGCGTCAACCCCGATGCAGCCGCCCAGTTTTTCGCCAAACTGAAGTATGAACGAAACGGCAACGCGCGGCAAACGGATGACGACCGCGACGGCCTCCTCAACGAAGACGGTCCGGACGACCTCAACGGCGACGGCCTGATTACCCTGCTCCGCGTCGAAGATCCTTCCGGGACGTTCACCAAATCGAAGGCCGATGCCCGCCTGATGGTAAAGGCCGATCCCCTGAAAAACGAAGAAGGCGGTTATGTTGTCCTGACCGAAGGTACTGACAACGACAAGGATGGCCAGTTCAACGAAGACGGAGAAGGCGGTATCCAGCTGGGCCGGAATTTTACGTTTGACTATGAACCGTTCAAACCCGGTGCCGGCGATTACCCGGTATCCGAACCCGAAAACCGCGGGCTGATCGACTGGCTGTACGAAAACAAAAATGTATACGCCCTGATCACGTTCGGGCTGTCGAATAACCTGACTGACGCTGTCAAATTCGATGCCGGTAAAGCCAATACGCGCATTGTCAAAGGCTGGCTGCAGAAAGACGTACAGGTCAACGAGCAGGTAGCCCGCCTGTATAATGCCGCCGGTCTGAAGGAAGGGCCGGTACTCGCTCCGGTGAAGGGCGACTTCCCGACCTGGGCCTACTACCACTTCGGTAAGTTCAGCTTCTCGACGCCGGGCTGGTGGGTACCAAGAGACACGACAAAAGCCGCCCGGGCTCTCAAGCCGGAGATGATCAGTGAAGACGCGAACTTCCTCCGCTGGGCAAAGACCAATAATGTACAGGCATTTGTAGACTGGAAAGAGATCGCTTCCCATCCCGATTTTCCCGGAAAGAAAGTGGAAGTCGGTGGCTTTGTGCCTTTTGCCCGCTGGAACCCGCCGGTAAGCTTCCTGGCGCCGGTTGCCGAAAAACATGTTGGTTTTCTGTTCGCGCTCGGTAAACGCATGCCGTCGGTGGAGCTGATCAACGTGAAGACGGAAACGGTTTCTCCGGGTCTCAACCGGGTTACGGTTACCCTGCATAACAAAGGGCTGCTGCCGACGCATTCCGATCTTGGCAACCGGGTGAAGTACGAAGACCGCCTGAAAGTCAGCGTTGCTCTGGCGAAAAACCAGCAAATCCTGTCCGGAAAAGCACAGCAGCTCATTCGGCAGGCCATTCCGGGAAACGGTACGGAGGAGTATACCTGGCTGATTTCCGGTAGCGGTGCGGTGCAGATTTCGGCAGCTTCCGGTCCGGCCGGCGCCGCTTCGGTTTCGGTTAACCTTAAATGATGACTTCCTTCATGAAAAAAATATATACGCTATTGTTGCTGGCCTGCGGACTGCAGGTAGCCGCCCAGCAGAAAGACCCGGTTGGAATCCGGGCGATCGGCACACCGCCGAATCCCAAAGTACAGGTAGCCTGGAACCGATACTACGACTACAAAGGGCTCCTCGATATCATGCAGCGCATGGTGAAAGCATACCCCGATCTGGCGAAACTGGAATCCATCGGTAAGTCGCAGCAGGGCCGGGATATCTATGTGCTGACGATTACCAACCTCAAGTCGGCGAAATCCGACCGGCAGAAACCTGCTTTCTGGACGGATGCCAATATCCACTCCAACGAGCTTCAAGGTTCTGAAATGACCCTGTACGCCGCTTGGTACCTGACCGAAAACTATGCTTCCAATGCGTTTATCCGGGAGCTGGTAAACGACCGGACGTTTTATTTCGCGCCAACCATCAACCCGGACGCCCGCGAAGACTTCATCTACAATGCCAATACCGCCAATACACCGCGGTCGGGTATGACGCCTATTGATGATGACGGCGACGGGCTGGTGGACGAGGATAATTTTGACGACCTCAACGGCGATGGTGAAATCACGTTTATGCGCCGGAAATCGCCGCAGGGGCGATTGAAAGTCAACCCCGACGACCCGCGTATGCTCATTCCGGCGAAACCCGATGAGCCAGGTGAATATGAACTGCTTGGCTATGAGGGGCTGGACAACGACGGAGACGGGCTCATCAACGAAGACCGCCCCGGTAGTTATGATCCCAACCGCGACTGGGCCTGGAACTGGCAGCCGGATTACATTCAGGGAGGCGCCTACAAGTATCCATTCAGCCTGCCTGAACCGCGGGTGATCATGGAATGGATCATGAAACACCCGAATATCGGCGGCGCCCAGAGCTACCATAACTTCAGCGGTATGTTTCTGCGGGGACCCGGCGCGGCGGAAGACGATGCTTACTACGAGCCAGCCGACGTGGCCGTCTACGATTTTATCGGTAAAACGGGGGAGAAGATGATTCCGACCTACCAGTATGGCGCCATCCACAAAATTCTGTATACCGTTTACGGAGGAGAAATTGACTGGTTTGCGCTTGGCAGAGGTATTTTCATGTTTTCGAACGAACTCTGGACATCATACCTGTACTTCAACAAAAAAGGCGAAGCCAATGAGCTTCGGAACGCCCCGAGTACAGAGCCTTATGATTTTGACCGGCTTTTGCTGCACGGCGACGCGTTTGTCGATTGGAAACCCTTCAAACACCCGCAATACGGTGACATCGAAATTGGCGGTTTCAAGAAAAACTACATCCGGAACCACCCCGGATTTATCCTCGAAACCGACGGCCACCGGAATGCGGCGTTTACCCTCTTTCACGCCAACCAGCTGCCCAAAATCGAAATCGGGCAGGTGACTAAAAAGGAACTGGGCAACGGCCTGACGGAGATTACTGCGGTCATTTCAAACAAGCGGATCATCCCGACGCACTCAGCCTTTGACGTACGGAACAAAATCAATCCGGCAGACAAGGTTACCCTGAAGGACGCGCAGGTAGTCAGCGGACTTCAGATGATCAATCCCGACGGCGGCGGCGGTTTCGGCGCGGGTACTTTCGAGAGCTTCCAGGAGCAGAAGCGTACCCCGCAGACGCTCGAGGTTGCGAACATCCCAGGCATGGGCTACGTAAAAGTTCGCTGGATTGTGAAGGGGAATCCGTCTTCCTGGTCCATCGAAGTAGACAGCCAGAAAGGTGGTTTTACGACTGGTACCGGAAAATTCTGACATCCATTTGCCTGTCTCGATCCTGTCTGCCCGCCCGGGCAGGCAGGATTTTTTGTTATCTTCCGGGAAAGGTCTTTTTTACGGTATGGATACGCTTACCCACCTGACCGTCGGGGCTTGCCTCGGTGAAGCGGCATTTTCCCGGCGAATGGGCAAACAGGCGCTCATCTGGGGCGCCATTGCCCAGAATCTTCCGGATATAGACACGGTGAGTTCCGTCTGGCTGAGTACGTCTGCCGGTTTGGTGGCCCACCGCGGACTGACGCACTCGCTACTGTTTCTGATGGTTGTCGCGCCTGCCATGGCCTGGTACCTGCGAAGGCTCTATGGGGTGTCGTTCTGGCCGTTGTGCCTGTTTTTTGCGGGACAAATAGCGCTCCACGATTTTCTCGACCTCTGCAATTCCTATGGGACAGGCCTGCTGGAGCCGTTTTCGCATGCCCGGTTCTCCCTGAATCTGCTGTATGTGGCCGATCCGCTGTTTACCGTCGGGCCGCTGGTTGCAACGATTGTTTTGATCTGGAAACGAAAAACGGCTGATGGGCGGAAAGCGGCCTGGATGACCGGCCTGTCCGTCACACTGGTCTATTTTGGTATTGTCGTCGCCGGAAAGCAGGTGGCGAATAGCGCGGCAGAGGAGGCGTTGCGTCGCTCGGACGGCTCGCTGCCCGACTATTTTCTGACCCCGACGCCGTTCAACGGCTTTCTATGGTATGCGGTTGCCGATGCCGGCGACGGGTACCGGATTGGCTACCGGTCGGTTTTTGACAAGGGGGGAATGTCGTTCGGCTACCGGCCCCGGCACGCAGAACTACTGAAAGGAATAGAAGATACGGAGGAGGTGCGGAACCTGAGACGGTTTGCGCGGGGCTATTTTACGGTTGAGAAACAAAAGGAAGGCCTGGAATTCAACGTACTGCGTTTCGGACAGATACGGGGCTGGGAAAATCCGGATGCGCCGTTTACCTTTCACTTTTATTTGAGTCCCGGTTACTCGAATGAACTGGTGATGCAACGGGGGCGGTTTTCCGGCTGGAACCAAACGGCCGTTATCCGCCTCATCAACCGCATCGCCGGGCACCCGTCCTCCCCATGACCCTTCTGCAAAAAATAGACTGGCTACTCATCGGCGAAGTACTCTACAGCCTCCTCGTGGGAGCTGTCGGGCTGCGCATCATCTACGATACACGTACCAGTACCAAGACCCTGGCTTATTTGCTGCTGACGATTTTTGTGCCTGTCGCCGGAATTATTTTCTACCTGTCTTTCGGGATCAACTACCGCAAGCGTGGCCTGTACAGTAAAAAGCTGATTGACGACGACGCGCTCCTGCAACGGCTGAAGCGCGAAATTTACCGGACTACCGAGCAGACGCTCGAAGCCGCGGACGACGAAGTCGGCGCCAACCGCGAACTGGCCTACCTGTTGTTGAACGATAACCTGAGCCCGCTGACGGCCCAAAACGACGTCAGACTCCTCCTGAACGGGGAGCGTACCTTCCCGGAAATTCTCCAGGCACTCCGGGAGGCGAAAGATCACATTCACATTGAATACTATATCTACGAGGACGACGACATCGGCAATGAAATCAAGGATATTCTGATTCAGAAGGCACAGGAAGGGGTCAAAGTCCGGTTTATTTACGACGACTTTGGCAGCCGCTCCATCCGGAAAAAGCTGGTACCCGAGCTGATCCGCGCCGGCGTTGATGCGTTTCCTTTTTACCGCGTCATCTTCATTGCGCTTGCCAACCGGCTTAATTACCGGAACCACCGGAAAATTATTGTCATAGATGGTAGCACGGCTTTTACAGGTGGGATCAACGTTTCTGACAAGTATCGAAACGGACCGGAAGGAGGGCTTTTCTGGCGGGATACGCACCTTCGCATCGACGGGCCCGGCGTCTACTATTTGCAGTATATCTTTTTGTGCGACTGGAACTTCTGTGCCGATGAGGCCATTCTGCCGGACCGGCGGTATTTTCCGGCGTCCGGTAATAAGTCCGGCGGCTCGAATGCCATCGTCCAGATCGCCGCGTCAGGGCCGGATTCCGGAATGCCGGGTATCTTGTTTTCCCTGCTTCAGGCCATTCACCTGGCTAAAAAGGAAATTCTCATCACTACACCCTATTTCATTCCGGGCGACAGCCTCCAGGACGCGCTCATCGTCGCAGCGCTCAGCGGCGTGCGGGTATGCCTGCTGGTTCCCGGTATTTCCGACTCGCGGTTTGTCAACATCGCTTCCAGTTCCTATTTCGACGATCTGCTGTCCGTCGGCGTAGAAATTTACCGCTATCAGAAAGGCTTCATCCACGCCAAGACAATCGTAACAGACGCAAGCCTCTCTGCGGTAGGCTCGGCCAACATGGATCAGCGTAGTTTTGAGCTTAATTTCGAAGTCAACGCCTTTGTATATGACGCGGCTTTTTCACGACAGCTGCGGGATACCTTTTTTGAAGACCTGACGCATGCGATCCGGCTTGAGCCCGAACGCTGGCAGAATCGGTCCGTATGGCGGAAGCTGGTGGAGAAAATCGCGCGGCTGGTTTCACCCCTGTTATGAGCAGAATAGATTTTGTCAGGCAATGAAAAGTTCTTTGTTAAAATATAAGTCTTTTTTGTCGGTATTCGCCGCGGTCTAATTGTGAGTATATTTGTCTTATGCCGGTAAATGAAGGTTCTGTTTGCCGGATGACATTATGCCTTCCATCCTCATACGTTACTTTTTTTTGGGCTTTGTACTATTGACTCCGGCCCGTGCGCAGTCTCCCGCTGACATGCCGGGATGGACGTCTGCTATTCGGGCCGATGGAGTAGAGTGGAAGCCCCGGTCGCTGCCTCCCGGCCGTGTTTTTTTATATACTGTATTCTTTCCGTCATCCGGCAGGGGGACGCTGCTGCAGGATGTGCAGGCTTTTACGGCGATAGACGCCGCACGACTGGGAACCATCTCGCAAAAACTGAAGCCCGAAGTTTCCGGAAATATGCTGACAATATCCGGTGCTGTACGCGACCGGGGCAACAGTCGCATTCTGACTTACCTCGCTTTCCGGTCGGGAAATGAAAACAGGCTGGCGCGGGTGATCTGTGAGCCGGATGAGAAGCTGTACCTTCCGTATCTGTCAGAAGTAGGCCGCCACTTTGCCGGAATCACCCGAACTTCCGGGCAGTCGTCATATCACCACAGGTGAGGAGAATAGTTTTCGGCAGAAACGCTGTTTCACGGAAAAGGTTGCTATTTTTGTTTCCAAACGCCCTGTTCCATCTCCGTGAATCAACCAGCTGTCCCTTCGTGGCGTAGCAGATACCGTCAGGCATCGGCGAGGTTTTACCTCACGCTGTTTCTGGCGATGCTCGTTAATGGGGTGGTGTTCCGTCACGGGCACCGGTTGGCTGACGGGCGTATTATCTCACATGCCCACCCGTTCCGCTCCAACGGTAAGGGTCCGATTCTCCCGAATTCGCACACGTCTCTGGAGCTACTCCTGCTGGATGCGGTGTCGAATCCGGTGCTGGACATGCCTTCCTTCGAGATGCCGGAGTTCGGTCTTGTGGAGCTTTTTACCATTCCCGAACGACCTGTCAGCTACGAAAGTCTGTTGCTGGTCCGGTCGTTATTCTTCTCTTTTCTCCGGGGACCTCCGGCATTTTCCTGAGTTAGACATGCATTGATTTTTCCGGAAGGCAATGAGTCTTTCCGGACGATTCGATCCGGCTGTTTTGATAGCCGGAACTCTGTTTCTGTATTCTTTTTTTTTGTGATTAACAAACTGACAGTCAGGCTGTTGACTTGCGTTTGCGCGAGTCCGGCTTACCTGTATACTCTATTCTTCTTCCGAATGAAAAACCTGTTCTTTATCTGTCTGATTTTGTTTACCCATGCGCTGCAGGCGCAGAATGTCCTGTCCGGAACCGTCATCCACAAAGAGGATAACGAACAGGTAGTGGGGGCTACCGTATACATACCCGAGTTACGGGTCGGGGCTACGACCGACGTGGAGGGGCGTTACCGCATCGGCAAGCTGCCGGAAGGTCTGTTTATCATCCAGGTCAGCTATGTTTCGCATCGCACTGTCGTCGAAAAAGTACGCGTGAAGGGTGAAACGGTACACGACTTCACAATGGAAAATGCGGCTCAGTCGCTTGAAGAAGTGATTGTCTCCGGTTCTTCTACCAAAACAGTCATCAAGGAAAGCCCGATACCCATTTCGGCGGTGACCCAGCTGCGGTTGCTGCAGCAATCTTCTTCCAACCTTGTGGACGCGGTGGCAAAGCTGCCGGGTATGTCGCAGGTATCCACCGGAGCGGGGCTCAGCAAGCCGATTATCCGCGGGCTGGGCTTCAACCGCGTGATTACCATGCATGACGGCGTTCGCCAGGAAGATAACCAGTGGGGTGAGGAGCATAGTATTCAGGTAGACGAGTATTCGATCGACCGCTATGAGATCATCCGCGGTGCCGGCTCGCTGATGTATGGGTCAGACGGCCTCGGAGGGGTCATGTCTATCCTGTCGCCACGCCCGGTTGAAGAAGGCAAGCTGATTGGCCGGGTCCTGACCAATTACCAGACAAACAATAATCTGTATGGCATTTCAGCTCAGGTGGCCGGCAATAAAAACGGCTTTGTGTGGCTGGCGCAGGTATCAACAAAGTCCACTAAAAACTACCGCAATAAAAACGACGGGCGCGTCTACGCCTCCAACTACCAGGAGCCGGTCAACTTCAACGGTTATTTCGGACTGAATAAAAAGTGGGGGTACTCCCGTATTCACTTCCTGCGCTCGTATCAGAAATACAATATTATTATCGGTACACGGGACTCGCTCGGACGCTTTACGACGGCGCATCTGCAGCCGGATGGCCATGTCGCCGATCGTACGGTTACGAATGAAGAACTCGAAAGCCGGTCGTTTATTCCCTATAACTCCCAGCGACTGACCAATGAGAAAATATCCTGGAATAACCTGGTTAATTTTTCCAATGGGGCGTCGGCGACGGCTATAGTGGGTGTGGCCCGGAACCGCCGGAGCGAATACGGGGACGTCACCCGTCCGTGGCAGGCGCAGCTGGACCTGTACCTGTATACGACGTATTACGACGTGCGGTACAATTTCGCCTCGAAAAACAACTGGGAAATCAACGCCGGTACCAATGGTATGTTTCAAAGGCTTGATAACCAGGGGTTTCAGGTGCTGTATCCGAACTACAACCTCTTCGACAACGGTGTCTTTCTTTTTGCCAAAAAGAGCTATGACAAGCTGAAACTCTCGGGAGGGATCCGGTATGATATCCGGAACCTGGACATCGGTAAACTGTACATCGATTCCGAAGGCGGCTTTCAGGTAACTCCTCAAGGGCCCGGAAGCGAGCGTTTTGCAGGTTTTCAGAAAAACTACAGCAACGTATCGGCGAGTATCGGCGGGGTCTATAACCTGACGGAAAAACTGGCCGTGCGGGTCAACGGGTCGCGCGGTTTTCGGGCCCCTACAGTACCGGAGCTATCGTCCAATGGCATTCACGCCGGAACATTCCGCTATGAAATCGGCAATCCGAACGCCGTACCGGAAGTGGCCTATCAGGGAGACCTGGGGCTGACGTACGAAAGCAAGAGCTGGTACCTCGACGTGAGTCTCTTTCAAAACTCCATCCAGCACTATACCTTTTCCGAGCGCGTGCAGAAGCCTAACGGACAGGATACGTTGTACAACGGAAACGTCCCGATTTACCGGTACACCCAGGGAAATGCCCGGTTGAGGGGTCTGGAAGGTACTGTCACGTTTAACCCGCAAACGGCGCGCTGGTTCAGCATTACCCAAAGCTATTCGGCGGTTTTCGGAGATAATCTTTCGTCGAAAGAAGAATCCGGGAAGTACCTTCCGTTCATGCCGGCGCCACGCTGGATCAGCCAGTTGAAGCTGACGAAAGACCGCTACCGGGACTTCCTGCGAAACCTGTATCTCACGATTGATCTCGAAGTAACACAGAAGCAAAACCGCTTCCTGGCGCAGTATGGTACAGAAACGGCTACTCCGGGGTACCAACTCGTAAACGTCGGGCTTGGGACAGACATCGTCGCGAAAAACAAAAAGCGTCTGGCGTCCTTCTATTTTTCAGCCAACAACGTGTTTGACGTCGCATACCAGTCGCACCAAAGCCGCCTGAAATACCTGGATGTGAACCGGGCGACCGGCCGGACGGGTGTTTACAACATGGGCCGGAACCTGAGTTTCAAGCTCATTATTCCGTTTGAAGCGAAGCTGTAGGCAGCGTTCCTGTAAAAAGAAAGAAAGGTCATCCTGGGATGGCCTTTCTTTTTTCTACGCACAGAAGGTTGAAGGATCGTACTCAATCGTTTTTGTGCTTCATCCACTGGTCGACGGAGAACTTACCTGATCCGACGACGTAAAAGAGAATCAGTAATAAAAGCGTCAGCACTGACAGCCACAATTCCGAGTTCAGGTAGGAGAACCCGCGCGTCAGGTTGACAAAGAAAACCGCTACAAACAAAATGGGAATCTGAAAAGCCGCAGCGATGCGCGTAATGCAACCGATGGCGATCAGAAACCCGCCGACAAGGTGCGCGAACGCTACATAATGGATCGCCAGCATGGACCAGGCGAGGTTCAACTCTCCGACGAGCCCGGCAATACCGCTGTCGTCTGTAATGAAACCAAGCCCTCTCACAAACAAAAACACACCCAGGGCAACCCGAATGGTATCTAACCAGGTGGGATGATGCGTATCACCCCAATGCTCAATGCGTTGGATGACTGTCATATGGTTCCCTTTGTTTGATTATCAGAAAGTTAGAATACTTTTTGTAATAAGTCAAGAGGGAATTGGAAAATATTAATCGCTGAATCAGGAAACCAAAAAGCTACGGAGTGTGGTTACTCAAAGCAGCGATTTTTTCGGCCGAATGGCTTTTTTCTTTCTGAACTTTCCGGATGAAACGATTCTCAATTCCAAACTGGCTTTCCTGGGTGCTGTTTCTGGCACTAATGCTTTTCCTGTTCCGGACAGATGCGGGTAAATCCATCGTGGGAGGAGCGCAGGCGCTTCTCCTGAAAACGGGTGTTCACAATGCTCCGGCGGAACCGCTGGCGGAAAAAGTTGCGCCTGCCGGCGATCTGTTGTTACGCAACGCTGACGGAAAGACGATAAAACTGTCGGACCTCCGCGGGAAAACGGTCTTTCTGAATCAGTGGGCTACCTGGTGCCCGCCGTGCCGGGCGGAGATGCCGGCGATTGAAAACCTGTATCAGTCGGCAGATCGTAGCCGCATCGCGTTTGTCATGCTGTCGCTGGACGATTCGGCGGAGGACGCCTTTGCGTTTGCGAAGGAAAAAGGGTTTACATTTCCCGTTTACGTGCCGGTTGGCCCGCTGCCTGCGGCATTTGAAACGTCAGCTATTCCGACGACGTTTGTGCTTGCACCCGACGGCCACATCGATCAGCGGATTGAAGGTATGGCGAACTACGATACCGACGAATTTCGCAACTACCTGGCGGACCTCGGATCAGTAAAATAAGGACTGTGTGATAAGTATCACGGAATGGCGATGAGGATCGTAGCTCTTTTGTGAATCATATCATCACACATCCTGTATCATGAAGAATTTTTTGAAAACGCTTTTCGGAAACCCCTGGGAAGAAACGAGAAAACTGTTGGAGGCCGGCGCTGTTGTCATTGATGTCCGCACGCCCGGCGAGTTCGGTAGCGGGCACTATCCCGGGGCAATTAACATACCATTGGACCGGCTGGAAGAAAAAGCAGAGACAGTCCGCAATTACAAAAAAGCCGTTATTGTATGCTGTGCATCCGGTATGCGCAGCGCCCGGGCCAAGTCGGTACTGACCCGCCTGGGTGTGCCGGATGTGCACAATGCCGGCGGATGGCATAATCTGTAAGAGATAAAAACGGCTCCCGGTTGGAGTGCCCCCAAAAAGTTAGACACTTTTTGGGGGCTTTTTTATGAATGAAAAGAGAAGGAACCGCAAACACAGTGTAGCCTTCAAGACAAGGCTTGTAAAGAAGTATCATTCGGAGGGTTCATTGAAACGGTTGGCGCGGGAACATGGTATTGCTCATTCTCTGCTGGAAAAATGGGTAAAGCAGTATGAATGTTTGGGCGCTGAGGGCCTGTTGGAGCAGTACGGAAGGGATTATGCGGTGGAAATTAAACAGGAGATAATTCAGGCGTATATAAAGGGAGATCTATCTTTGAGAGGATGTTGCCTGAAGTATGCCATCCGTAGTGAAAGTACTTTATTGGGTTGGTTACGACGATACGAGCAATCCGGAGTGGAAAGTCTAAAACAGGGCCGGGGCCGGCCCCGATCCATGAAGCAGCCTAAAAAGGAATCCAGACCTCTGACGCGTCTGGAAGAACTCGAAAAGGAAAACCTGTATCTGCGGGCGGAGAACGAGTTGCTAAAAAAGCTGGATGCCTTAATCCGGGAACGGGAAGCAGCGCCTCAGAAAAAGCGCAGGCCATCCAGGGATTAAGGCAGAAATACCCGTTGGAGGTGTTGTTAAAGCTGGTTAAGCTTCCCCGTAGCAACTTCTACTATCACCTCAAAGCCGCCTCGGCATCAGACAAGTACGCCTTGGTGAAAAAAGAGCTAAAACAGCTCTATCACCGGCATAAGGGTCGTTTGGGCTATCGGCGGCTGACACTTGCACTCCGGAAAACCGGAACCATCATCAACCACAAGACCGTCTTCAGGCTTCTGAAAAGCCTGGGGCTGCGCTCACTGATCCGCGTGAGGAAGTATCGCTCCTACAAAGGGGGAAACAGGCCAGGCTGCAGACAATGTCCTGGGCCGGAACTTTCTCTCTGAGAAGCCTAATCAAAAATGGGCAACCGATGTGACTGAGTTCAGAGTTCGAGACAGGAAGTTGTATCTGTCGCCGATCCTGGACCTTTTCAACGGAGAGATTATCAGCTACAGCCTGTCGGAATCACCCAACTTTGCTCAGGTGACGGACATGCTCAAAAAGGCATTCAGGAAAGTAAAACGGGCTCAAACCAAGGGTCTTATCCTTCATTCGGATCAGGGATGGCAGTATCAAATGAAGCGGTATCAGAAGCTTTTGCAAGCCAGAGGTATCATCCAAAGTATGTCCCGAAAAGGCAACTGTCTTGACAATGCCATTATCGAGAACTTCTTTGGCACTATTAAAGCTGAGTTGTTTTACCTTAACAAATACCTTTCCATCGACCAACTCAAAAAGGATATTATCGACTATATCCATTATTACAACCACGACAGAATCAAACTCAATTTAAACGGCAAGAGCCCGGTTCAGTACCGAGCTCTTCGAATCGAATCGTAACTTTTACCTGTCCAACTTTTGGGGGCTAGTCCA
>NZ_FNGS01000002.1:0-349741 GCF_900103285.1 Siphonobacter aquaeclarae
TGTCAATTGCTGCTTACGCACTTTCGTTGACGCTGGGGAGGAAGTATGCCGGCCCGGGAACCGGCTTCCTCATTCTTGTGTGTCTGCTGTCGGGAAGCATGTTCTTCTATCTTCAAAAACGGAGCAGTAGTCCGTTGATCGGTATCCTGAAGAACGGGATGCTGAGAAATGCGTTGCTGGCAAATTTTTGGTCTCCAATCTCATGATGACCACGCTTATCGTCAGACCGTCTTTTTTTGACGATCGGTCTGAAGCTCGACAAAGCCACTGTGGGTTGGCTGATGTCCATCGGGCCGTTGATTTCTATCCTGACAGGGATACCTGCCGGAAAATTTGTGGACAAAAAAGGTCGGGCTCTATCATCCAAATTGGCAGGTATAAAATCCTGGATAAAAGACGCAACAACTTTCAGGTTAAAACTGATGCCGATTGCATTGCTACGCCGGCCAGCTCGAGCAGTTCGTAAACCGGGAGATTCTCGATGTGCCCTCTGTTCTGATGGTGAAAGAATGCCTGAACTTAATCAAACGAATGTACTCGGCGATGCCAGGCGCCTTTTGTAAATTTGGCGAAGGCACTTAATCCATGCTGAGCGCAGTGTTCTCATTTCAAATCTCGCGCCCGGAACTTCACAGATTATCTGCAACTTTTCCCGTACCATTGCAATGGCTTAACCCAGGTAGTGAAAGGCGGCCAATTATCAATCGATAAGTCATTATGAAACAGTTGGTATTTGTTGTTTTCATGCTGGCAGGCACCTGCTCATTCGCGCAGATCAATACTGGCAAAACATTGGAATCCAGGCAATCGGCAAAAGCTGAAGACGACAAGGAGTTTGATAACGGCTCTATGCTCACACGGGAACAATTGCAAAAAATTCCGGCCAACGAGCTGGCTGAACTTGGCAAAATCTGGGGATTTTTGAAGTACCACCACCCCGCAGTGGCCAGCGGCAGGTACAATTGGGATTATGAACTTTTCAGGATACTGCTCCAATATAAGGACGCGGGAAGTAAGCAGGTTAAGCAAACGGTACTATTGTCATGGATTGACCGGCTTGGACCTTTTGGAGAACGAAAAAATACAGAAGCACAAACCGGCGAAATGGCACTTCTTCCTGATTTAAGCTGGATTCAATCTTCCGGTTTTAATGAGGAATTAAAAGCCAGGTTAATGGCCGTAAAAAACGCCGAAAGAACCGGGGGAAACTACTATATTGGAACTACCCCGAACGACAATCCGGCATTCAAAAACGAAAATCCTTACGAGTCAATGAACTATCCGGATGCCGGGTTTCGTTTGTTGGCCCTGTTTCGCTACTGGAATATGATCCAGTATTATTTCCCCTACCGAAAGCTGATCGATGGAAATTGGAACGATGTCCTGCCGGAATTTGTCCCGGAATTCCTCGCTGCTCCCGATGAGATCCACTACAAATTGGCAACGTTGAAACTCATTACCAGGATCAACGATACGCACGCAGACATACAGGGCGACTCGGTGCTGAACAGCTATTTCGGAGATAGAAATGCAGCTGTCGATGTCTCATTCATAGAAAACGAAGCTGTTGTAACGGGCTATCACAAAAAAGTACTGGGTGAGCAATCGGGCCTGAAAAAGGGGGATATACTGCGAAAAATAAACGGGAAAGCCGTTGCGGAAATGATCCGGGAATCGCTTCCGATCACCCCGGCCTCCAACTATCCAACGCAGCTGCGCAAGATTGCTACGAAACTTTTGCGGACTAACGATTCCCGGATTGTGGTGGATTACAAACGTGGTCGGGAAACCGGAAGATTAACACTCAAAAGCTATGACCAGAAGACGATGCAAGTACCGCGGAAAAACCAACGGAAAGACACTTGCTTCCGATTGATCCGGCCCGATATTTCTTATCTGTATCCGGGATCATTCAAAAACCGGTACTTACCGAAAATAACGCCAGAGATACTCAAAACGAAGGGTCTTATCGTAGATTTACGGTGTTACCCCAGTGATGATCTGGTGGATACTTTCGCAAATATCTTGCTTCCATCTCCCCGGGAATTCGTAAAATATTCCGTTTCGAAGCTGACCTATCCAGGACTCTTCGAGTTCACAGCTCCCATTCAGATCGGGGCGGACAATGCGGATTACTTCAAGGGAACGGTTGTGATCCTGATCAATGAACTCACTCAGAGTGCTGCCGAATATACCGCCATGGCATTCCGGACCGCGCCGAAGGTCAAAGTGATCGGAAGTACCACTGCCGGAGCGGATGGAAATACCTCCGCCATTTACTTCCCCGGCAATATAGTGACATACATTAGCGGCATAGGAGTATTTTATCCGGATGGACGGGAAACCCAGCGGGTCGGCATCATACCTGACATTCACATCAGCCCTACTATTAAAGGAGTCTCCGAAGATCGTGACGAATTAATAGAAAAGGCCATTGAAATTATCGACGGCAAATAACCATTGGCAAACCTTAATATCACCGAAAATGTCAAAGCTTCTTACCAGAATCTGACATCATGATATTTACTGAAGGGAGTGTCTGATTATGGCTTTCAATCGACTTGATTCCGCCAGGATAGGTTCAACGAATGATCGCCACAATTGGTCGTCCGATTTTCCGGAAGACAAAAAAGCCAGTCATGATTCACATCACAACTGGCTTATACTCAGTATTCGCGACAATGTAAATGCCGAACGGGTGTTCTGGCGGTATAAAACCAACGTCGAAAATAAGTTACTAATGAACGTCCCCGGTTCAACTTTTTAAGATTGTAAAAGAAAGACAATCTGCCTATGGAATCACCACCACTTTACCAATAGTTCTTCCCGATTCAACCTGCAAATGTGCTTCACGCATTTCAGAAAAGTTAAACTGGTGTGACACGTAAGGTTTAATCACTCCTTTTTCAAGGAGTAAAGCGATTTGCCTCATATCTTCTCCATTTGATTTGACCAGAATAAAGTAGCCGTCAACTCGCTTCTCTTTCGCTCTTTCGGTCACTTCGTCATTTAGTCCGGTTGGAATGCTGATAACGATTCCCCCTTCTTTGGTAACCGCAATGGAATTGTCGATGTTGTCTCCTCCAATGGTATCCAAAACAAAGTCGTATTCGCGATTTTGGGCGTGCCAATCGTAACCAGCGTAATCAATATGCCTGTCGGCCCCCAGGCTCATGACAAAGTCCTTATTTCTGGACGAGGAGGTACCAGTGACATGGGCGCCCAGGTATTTTGCCAGCTGAACGGCAATATGGCCGACGCCGCCGACAGCAGCGTGAATCAGTACATTCTGGCCTTTTTGCACCTTCGCATGTGATACCAATGCCTGCCAGGCAGTCAACGCCACCAGAGTCGAAACCGCTGCTTCTTCAAACGAAACATTAGGCGGTTTGATGGCCAACTGAGCTGCGGGTGCTGCGACATATTCGGCGTAGGCTTTTCCATGGCCCGGAAAATTGACCATACCCAAAACCTCGTCTCCCGGCTTGAATAACTCACTCCGACTTTCCTGCACAACTCCTGCAATGTCCCATCCGAGGATAATTGGCGATTCATCCTTCAGGACAGCATATATTCCTTTGCCTTCGCGCACTTTGGTATCGACGGGGTTGATGCTAATTGCTTTTACTTTAACCAATACTTCGCCCGTATTAATCCCGGGGATCGGAATATCAACAGGCTCCAGCTGGTCTGCATTGCCAGGCTTGTTTAAAATGATTGCCTTCATTGCTATTAAGAGATTTTACAGGCGGGATGGGTTTTCAAATGTCACTTTGGAAGATGTGCTCACCGAGATTGAGTTCGAGGTCTCCATTTTGTTGCAGGCCTTTACCAAAGAGTTTTTTGATTCGTTGGCGGGCTTCCGGCCATTCGAGAGAAGCAAAAAATTTGACCTGGGTATCAACAATATCTTCATTCCTGGGAATGATTGCTCTTTCATTCATAATGGATTTGATCGAGGCAATTGCTTTCTGATCGAATGAGGAAATCCTTCTGGCAAACCGGTCAACGAAAGAATCCAGCTCGGCGTCCGGAATAGCCCTGTTTACCCAACCGTAGGCCGCTGCTGTTTCGGCATCATAATCCTGACCGCTCAGAATAATTTCGAGCGCCCGGGCCTTGCCTGTTAACAGGTGTAAACGCTCCAATCCGCCGCCGCCCGGAAATGAACCGATACCTATTTCGACTTGAGCCAAAAAGGCCTTTTCCTTGCTGGCGAAGCGTATATCGAATGCCTGAGCGAACTCGCTTCCAAGCCCCCTTGCTCTTCCGCGAATAGAGGCAATGCTTACGAAGCTGGCTTGCTCCAGCCGCTTGGCCATATCCGGCCAGGCAATTGACAGTCCGGTCCTGCCCGTACCTTTGGGGAAGTCATTTACATGGAGTAGCTCGACATGGGCCACAAAAAAATCAGGGTTGGCACTTTCAAAGACCACCACTTTCAGATTTTCGCTGGCTTCCATTTCATCCAACAGCACCATCAGCTGCCTGGAGAACTCGGTATCAAACATATTGATCGGGGGATTGTCGAAAGTGACTTTCCAATAACCCTCGCTGATCTTGTCGGTCCTGAAAATCATGGTCGTGTCTGAATAGTTTTTGAACAAATAGTTAGAATGCTCAAAACTATTGCCCGGCACTTTCAGCCAGCGAACACAAACCAAGGAGATCTTTATACTTTTCCCTGATTGCGGATTTCTACCGGGGATTTACCCGTTGATTTCTTGAAGAGACGTGAGAAGTAGGGAACATTGTCAAACCCTAACTGATATGCTACATCCTGCACATTCATGTCTGTTTGGGTCAGCAGGATCTCAGCCTGCTCGATGACATAGTCGTGTATCAATGTGATGGTATTTTTCCCGGTTTCCTGCCGCACAAGGTCAGTGAGGTAATTAGGCGAAAGGTTGAGCTTGGCGGCTAACGCAGATACGGTAGGTACACCTTTTGCAGGCTGCGAGAGGTTGTTGTAATGATCCTGCAGAAGCTGTTTCACTTTCGACAGGATTGAGTGAGAGGGGGCCTGATGATCACGGAACTGCCTTTCATAGTACGTTTCTGCGTAAGTAAGCACCACATTCAGCAATGAAAGAACCACCTCCACATTGGCATCGGCTTTGTTGTTAAGCAGTTCCATGTGAATCCTCGTAAAAAGCCAGGTGATGGTTTCTTCCTCTTCCGCGGTCAGAAATAGTGCATCATCAATTTCGTAGCTGAAATACTTGTAACGGCTGATCTGACCGGCGATGGGATTTCTCTTGATTAGACTGGGGTGAAAAACAAAGGCGTAGCCGTCCCAAAACGTAAGCGTATCCCACGAAACCACTTGGCCCGGCTCGCTGAATAACATCAAGCCGTTTTCCGTATTGTATTTGCCGCTGCCATATCTGATATCACCTGAGAAATTTTTCTTAAATGCTATTTTGAAAAGATTCACCTGAATTTCAGCACTTTGGGCCGGAAAATTGGGAATAGTCTGCTTGCAAATCCGGCTATCCATTAACGGGTGCATCGGGTTTGACAGGTTCAGGTATTTATTATAGTCGGCTAAGTCGTCAAATACTTTCATACAACAAAAGTAATCAGAACGACGTCTTACGCCGTCCCCTCATGGCAGGCAAACAATAACCGTTGTTGTGTCATGGAATGGTTCGAAAGTACATGAGCGCAAAGGCTTCAGAAAGAGTACGTCCGATACCCTCATGCCGGCGAAGCGCAAAGAGACCAGCCAGGTATTTCGGGCGTGTCGCTGCACGCCTAATAAATTATCAGCAGAGTGCATCATCTGCAGCAAAAGTCATTTCATCGACAAATTATTCCATTTTGTCGACACTCACCAATTATATCTGTATCTTTGACTGCTCGCTGTTCTGAGGCAGAACCTTGTCCGCGCGGATAATGTGGCATTGCCCTGGAGCGAAGAGCGGCGAAGTCGAAGCGGAAAATTGACTTCGTTAGGAGGCCGGGACGAAATCTCGGCTTTTTGATTATCAAGTCACTGTTTTACACCCGGTCGGTCCCGCAAACGCTCTATCAGAATACCCGATGAAAAAAATACCCTGCCGCGTTGTGGCATTTTGTCCCCACCGAATTCTGAATACAGGAGATACTGTCCGCGATCAAATCAGCAGCTGGAGTTCGTTTCCGATGACAAAAGGAATTATTCCGGAACCCGGCCAGATTGTAGGCATCTTTCGTTTCACGGATCAGCTGGTCATTACCCCGCCTCAGTCGGAACACTGGACCCATGACCAGATACGGGAATGGATTGGTCAACGACGGTTTGTCGTCACCGAGGTGGTCGAAGGCGATTCTCATCCTGTTATTAAACTTGAAATGATAAGTTAACTGTCAGGAAAACATCGTCACCTGAACGTGATGTCCGGAACTGACTTCAGGCAGGAAAGCACGGTTAAACCGCTTTTCTAAACAACAAACCGGTTTTTGTAATCACCGGGGGTAAGGCCTTTAATGCGTTTAAAGTTTCGGTAGAAGTTAGACAGATTATTAAATCCGCTTTCAAAACAAATCTCTTCTGTACTCATCTTATTTTCAACCAACGACCGGCACGCATGACTGATTCGTACCTCATTCAGAAAATCATGGTATGTTTTATGAGTCATCAGTTTAAAGTACCGACAGAATGAGGTGACGCTCAAATTAGCTACGGAGGCTATTTCTTCGAGTGTTATCGGTTGCGCATAATTGGCCAGGGTATAGTTGCAGATATTGTTGAGCCGGACCGTTTCCATTTCGTTTGATTGGTAAAAGGCCTTGGCGGATGTAATGATTTCCATTTCATCGGATTGGGCGATTACATCCAGGATCGACAGCAGCGTCATCAGACGTTGAAAAGGAGTAGCCGTTATGGCCGCGCGCATCAGGCCGGCCAGTTTTTGATTCGTCGCGCCGTGAAATAACAATCCCTGCCTGGCCCGTTCGAATAATACGCGTATCGCATGCAATTCATCTAAATTCAGAAAATCCCGTCCAAAACAATCCGTTCGGAACTGGATCAGAATAGCTTCGACCTGTAGTCCGGACCCCTCCTGAAAATACTCCTGATTGCACCGCCAGGTATGCGGCAGATTCTCGCCTACCAACAGTATTTCTCCAGCCGAAAAGTTACTGACATTGTCGCCGATAAACCGTACCCCCTCTCCCCGAACGACATAGTGAAGCTCCAATTCCGGATGGTAATGCCAAATCGTTCCGAAGTTCGCTTTCACGTCGTGCGAGATCCGGAAGGAATCCTGCAAGCTAACCGGTACTTTGTAAAAATGAGGTTTCATAGGCCGCCACCCGAAATGATAAATTCGTACACTGATTAGCGAATTGGTAACACTGGATACCCTTTCGAATGCATTAATTTTGCTGGTAAAATTAAATGATTTTACCCAATAGTACAACTATTGGCCTCCCAACACGGAATAGTACAATACAGCGACTTTCTAATCTGGCCCGTATGCTCCAGCGATTCCTATAATTTATTTTCGTTTTCCGATGAAGAGTCATTGCCGGCTACCATCCGTTAATCGACCAATACCATGAAGTTGCTCCCCATTGCTGATATGTTGATTATACTGCTGTATTTGGGCGGTATGATTCTGGTTGGTATTTACTTCTCCCGGAAAAACAGAAACGCCGATCAATTCACGACGGCTTCCGGAAAAATTCCGGGATGGGCCATTGGCATGTCGTTATATGCTACCTTTTTAAGCAGCAATACTTTTCTAGGCGTACCCGGTAAAGCCTTTGGCAGCAATTGGAATGCCTTTGTATTTAGTCTGTCGATGCCCCTGGCGGCCTGGGTTGCGGCGAGGTATTTTGTCCCTTTTTACCGAAATACCGGCGAAGTATCCGCCTACTCGCATCTCGAAAAGCGCTTTGGCCCCTGGGCTCGCACTTATGCTGTTGCCTGCTTTTTACTGACACAGCTGGCCCGGATGGGATCCATCTTTTTTGGCATCGCGCTCAGCCTGCAGGCGCTGACGGGCTACTCCATGATTTCCATTATGATAGTGGTTGGCGTCTGCATTATCATCTACACGGTTTTAGGAGGTATGGAAGCGGTTATCTGGACCGAAGTAGCTCAGGGAGTTATCAAAACGGCCGGCGCGTTGATTATTCTGTATCTGGTCATTACCCAGGTTAGCGGGGGCCTTCCACGCATTTTGTCGATGGGAGCCGCCAACAACAAATTCAGCCTCGGAAGCTTCTCCCCTGACTTCACCTCCTCCACGTTCTGGGTAGTCCTGCTGTATGGCTTTTTCATTAACCTGAACAATTTCGGGATGGATCAGAACTATATTCAGCGGTACCATACCACGAAATCGACCAAAGAGGCCGCCCGCTCGATCTGGCTGTGCGTGTACCTGTACGTCCCCATTTCCCTGGTTTTTTTCATTTTAGGAAGTTGCCTGTACACCTATTATCAGCTTCATCCTGATTTGCTGAATGAGGTCCGCTACCAGGTCGCGGGTGAGCGCCTGCCCGGCGGGGCTCCTGAGGCTATCGCGCGCCTTGCCGACACGTTGACAGCGGCGGATATCGGCGACAAAATCATGCCTCACTTCATGGTTCATCAGATTCCGGCGGGACTACTCGGTCTGATTATTGCGGCTATCATGGCGGCCGCCATGAGTACGATCAGCTCCAGCATGAATGCGTCGGCAACCATTTTCCTGGTCGATATCTATCAGCGCTACCTCAAACCGGGCGTTGCTTCCCGTCAGTCGTTGCGGATTTTATACAGTGCGACCGTCGCGTTCGGCCTGCTTGGCATGATGACCGGAATTGCGATGATTGGTATAAAAAGTGTCCTGGATGCCTGGTGGCTCTTATCAGGCATATTCGCCAGCGGCATGCTGGGCCTGTTCCTGCTGGGCATTATCTCGCACTCGACGAAAGGGCCGGAGGCACTTACCGCAACCGTGATCGGACTTCTGGTTGTCATCTGGATGACGTTTCCGAAATTCATACCCGATCCGTTTGCCTCTCTGCGAAGCCCGTTTCACCAACATATGATCATGGTGATCGGTACCCTGACCATCTTTCTGACGGGCCTGCTCCTGACCCGCCGGGCTTCCGGGAAACAATAGCCGGGCCCTGTTGACAGCCACAGAACCTGAAAACGGGGTTTACATAAAAATCTACTTCTTAATATGCTCATTATGAGTGAATCAGTGAATTCCACGCAACCACTCCCCCACGGACTTATTCCGGTAATGCTCACCCCTTTCACGGAAACGGGAGCTGTCGACTATGCCGGATTGCATCAGCTGACGGACTATTACCTGAAAGCCGGCGCCGCCGGCCTGTTTGCCAACTGCCTTTCGAGTGAAATGTACGAGTTGACAGACGCTGAACGGCTCGCTACGACAAGGCAGGTAGTCCGACAGACAGACGGCTGTATACCCGTTGTGGCTACCGGAACTTTCGGAGGAAGTCTCGATCAGCAAGCAGATTTTATTAAACGTATATATGATACCGGTATTCAGGCCGTAATCGTTATTACCAGTCAGTTGGTATCCCTGCACGACAGCGATCAGACCTTTCTGGATCGCATGGGCAGGCTCCTGGACCTGACCCCCGGGATACCGCTCGGATTGTACGAATGCCCGGCTCCTTATAAGCGACTGATTACAACGGATATACTGGCGCAGTTGCTGCCGACCGGCCGTTTGATCTATCATAAAGACACGAGTCTCAGTGAAGAGGAAGTCAAAAACCGGCTGGCAATCGCCCGGGGTTATAATTTTGGTCTGTATGATGCCTACATGGTCAATGCTGTTTCTTCCCTGCGGGCCGGCGCTGCCGGTTTATCCTGCATCCAGGGGAATATTTTCCCGGAACTGCTGGTTTGGCTCTGCAATCACGTTAACGATTCCTGCCTGCAGGCGGAAGTAACAGAAATTCAGCGGTTTTTAGTGGACTGCATGGACCTGGTTCACACCGCGTATCCGACTATTGCCAAGTATGCCTTGCAGCAGCAGGGTTTGCCCATTTCGTTGTATACACGCCGGCAGGTTGAACCGCTCACCGATGCGCTGCGTACCGGCATGGACCAACTGCTGGCGAAAGCAGGGCGGTTAACAAAAGCGGTGTACCTCAATGAACTAAAACAGCGCCCGCTGGTTTGAAACGACACTTGCATTTCACCTGCTCCCCAAAGGCTAAGCACCTCATCATCAGCCCACCACCTTTCATCTGACAGAATCTCCAACGGATACCCGGCATTTATGCCTCCTGAAGAAGTACCTAAAAAGCAACCTGCTCTGTGAATGAATGGCAGGATGCTTTATAGTGATAAAGGCACTATCTCATTGATTTGCACCCTGGATGGCGATCCGGCCTCTTCATCCTGTCCGCGCCTGTTCCCCTTTAGATCAGATGCTATAAAATTATGATAAATTCGTACACTCAATTGATATGTTTAGTAACAGACAAATAGGCCTTCCGGCTTTATTTTTACATAAAAATTATATCTGCCCCGCAAAACGTTAAAAGACCTGCTCATTTAGCGTGGTTTTTTCAGGATGAGTCCGGACTTTATTTATGCGGCGTCATAGCCTCAAAATAGTCATTGTACAAATTTACTGTTCGTGCCTGACCATCACGACCTGGAATACTGTGCCTTTTTCAATCAATTCCCCCAATCTTTTACCCCCTGATTTAACTTAAACTACTAACATGAAAGAACGACTATTTACCTTGCTGCTTCTGGCAGCCGGGCTTGGCTGCGGCATGCTGCAGGCAGCGGCCTTGCCTGGTCACAATCGCTTATATGCGCATTCTGCCGACGATATACCCGCCGCCGAAATCACCGTCCGTGGAAGAGTAACCGACAGAGAAAAAGGAGAAGGCATTCCCGGCGTAAATGTGGTGTTGAAAAATTCCCGGAAAGGCACTACCACCGACGCAGACGGCAATTATTCCATTGTTATTTCGACGACGGCCGACGTGTTGGTTTTCAGCTCGGTTGGCTTTGCGACTCAGGAGATAACCGTTGGAGACCGAACCTTGCTCAATGTGACGCTCGAATCCGATGCGCGTGCCCTGGACGAAGTCGTTGTGGTGGGATACGGTTCGCAGTCCCGGCGGAATGTGACGGGTTCGGTTGCAAAAATCGACATGAAACAAACCGAAAACCTCCCGAATACCAACGTAACGCAATCCCTGAGGGGTCGGGTGGCCGGTGTGCAATTCACGGACAGCGGTCGCCCCGGCCAGAACGGTTCCATCCTGATCAGAGGACCGCGGTCTCTGGGCGGCGGCAATGACCCGCTGATTGTTTTGGACGGAATTTTCTTTAACGGCAGCCTGGCAGATATCAACCCCAACGACATCGAGTCGATGGAAGTCCTGAAAGACGCCAGTGCTGCGGCCATCTACGGATCACGGGCTGCCAACGGGGTCATTCTGATTACGTCCAGGCGGGGAACGACCCGCAAACCCACTATCCGTGTGAATGCCTTCACGGGCGTCTCCGAAATGGGTCGCACCGTTAAGCTGCTGAGTCCGGAAAGGTACCTCCAAAAAACGCTGGACTACCGGACCCAAAGCGGTCTGCCTTCCGATCCCGCCAGCGTAGCCAGCTACCTGACGACGACCGAAGCCGCCAATTACAAAGCCGGCAATGTCGTCGATCCCTGGAAGGCGGCTTCACAGCCCGGACGGATGGACTCCTACGATTTAAGCCTTTCGGGGAGAAACGAAGCTACCAATTACTACCTGTCGGCGGCGTTCACGAACGAAAAAGGGGTTATTCTTCAGGATAACCAGAAGCGGGTTACCCTCCGCACCAATATCGAGAATCAGGTTACCAATTGGCTGTCAGTTGGTATGAACACAACGTTCGTCCGGCGTGATTTATCGGGCCGGGAGGCCGACGTAGCCAGTATCTATTACAGCAGCCCGTTCGGCACCTGGACCTACCCGGACGGCGAACCCACCCAGTATACCGTACCGGAAGACCAGGTATCCGGCCAACCGATACGCGCTGCCCTGCTAACCAAAAACGAAGAGATTTACAACAACCTGTTTTCCAATTTTTACGGCTTGGTCAACATCCCGTTTGTCAAGGGACTGTCTTTCCGGGTTAACTACTCGCCCAACTACCGGTGGAACCATACCTACAATTTCGTACGCCAGGATCGGCGGCTGACCAACAATACGACCAGCGCCAACAAGTACAACCAGGAAAGCTTTGACTGGGTATTGGAAAACATTCTTACCTATACCAAACAAATCGGTAAGAACCACGGCCTGGACGTAACATTGCTTTATGGCCGAAACCACCAGCAATCTGAATCAACGACAGCCAATGCCAACCAGCTAAGTTCGGACGCATTGGGCTGGAACAGCCTGACCCTGGGCGGAACGCAAACGACCACGTCTGCCGCTTCGATGGTCGACGGAATTTCGTCCATGGCCCGACTGAACTACAGATTCAAGGACCGTTACCTGCTCACGCTGACGGCCCGCCGGGATGCCAGCTCGGTGTTCGCTGCCAATAACAAGTATGCGACCTTCCCGTCAGCGGCCCTCGCCTGGATTGTGTCGGACGAGTCGTTTATGCGCAAAGCCACCGCTGTTGATCTGCTTAAGTTCCGTCTTTCCTACGGGGCAGTCGGCAACCAGGCTATTCAGCCCTATCAATCGCTTGGCTTGTCAGGGATTACTCAGTATGTGTACGGGGATGGAGGACCGACTTCTGTCGGGATTTATCCTTCGACGATGGCAAATTCCAATTTGAAATGGGAGACAACTTACACGGCCAATGCCGCGATTGATTTCAGTCTGTTCAAGGGGCGACTGGGAGGTACCGTTGAAGTATACAACAGCGACACCAAAAACCTGATCGTTCAGCGCTCATTGCCCACACTAACCGGGTATACCAGCGTGCTGACGAACTTGGGAGCAACGAATAACAAGGGGATTGAATTAACCTTCAACACGGTCAATCTCCGGAAAAAGAACTTCGAGTGGAGCAGCAATATCGTCCTGTCGGCCAACCGGAACAAAATCGTTCACCTCTACCGGTCCGACACCAATGGCGACGGCCAGGAGGACAATGACCTGATCAACCGGTGGTTTATCGGTCAGCCCGTCACCGTCTACTACGATTATGTTTTCGATGGTATTTACCAGCAGGGCGATCAAATTCCAAACGGATCCCAACCCGGGTTCATCCGGTTCAAAGACCTTAACGGAGACGGGAAAATCGACGCCACCAACGACCGCACCATTATTGGCCAGGGCGGTCAGCCCAAAATACGCTGGGGCGTTACCAACAATTTCTCTTACGGTAACTTGTCCCTTTCCGTCTTTGTGAACGCGATGCAGGGCTGGATATCGGATTTCATCCTCCTCGATCCCAACTCAACAAAGAGCGAAAACTCACCGGGCCGCGCCCTGAACCAAATCGACGCAGGCTGGTGGACGGCCGACAACAAGTCCGACACCCGGCCGTCGCTGGTTTACACAAATCCTCTGGGATACAACTACTACGTAAGCCGAAATTTCGTCCGCATTCAGGACGTATCCCTGGCGTATAATTTCCCCGCCAAATGGGTCAAAAAAGTTCACGGTACGAATCTGCGCGTATTCGCAAGTGCGAAGAACCTGTACACGTTTACCAAATGGCCGGGCACTGATCCCGAAAGCGGCGGCACGACGAAATCCTCTTTCTACCCGATGCCCCGAACGTATACCGTCGGCCTGAACCTCGGTTTTTAGTCCGTAACCAATTGCAGATCCCATCACTTTACTGGACAAGCAACAATGAAATTCAAGCAATCCCTTTCAGTCATTCGATCCATCAGTATGCTGGCCGGCTGCTGTGCGTTGATTCTTCTGGTCGGTTCGTGTAAAGACCAGTTTCTAAATGAAGTCCCCCAGTCGTCGCTGAGTTCAGACGTTGTTCTCAAATCGAGGGCCGGCTTCGACAACTACATTACCGGTCTGCATCAGGCCGCCCGAGACGAGCTTTCACAGGAAGATCTGGGCAGCTTTTACGATATGTATCTGGGTACCGACATTGCCACAACCGGCCAGGAGCAAACCGTAAACTTCCGCAACTATACCACATTCCTAACCCCTACATCGGCCGCAGCCAGCAGCTTCTGGAATTGGGGCTATACGAAAATGATTCTGCGGGCGAATACCGTTATCGAATATGCCAATAAGCCGGAGCTGAAGGGCATATTCGCCAGCGAAGCCGACCGGAACGCCGTTATCGCCGAGGCCCGCTTCTTCCGCGGGTATACCTATAACCTGCTCGCCAATCTTTACGGAGGCGTGCCCATTGTGGATGTCACGTATCAGGCTCCCAAAACCGACTTTGTACGGGCCAGCCGGAAAGAAGTATACGAGTTTGCCAAAGCGGACCTGGAATTTGCCACTCAGTACCTGCCCGTTACGGTGGCAAAAGCAAACGAAGGCCGGATTGTCAAAGGAGCAGCCGATCACCTGCTCACCGAGATCTACATCAACCTGGGCGAGTACGACAAAGCCATCGAAAGCTCATCCCGCCTGATCAACTCAGGCACTTACCAACTGATGACGAGCCGCTTCGGTGTCCGGAAAGATCAGCCCGGAGATGTGTATGCGGACTTGTTTGCAGAAGGCAACCAGAACCGGAGCAGCGGTAATCTGGAGTCGATCTATGTCTGGCAATATGAAAACCTGACACCGGGCGGAGCCGGCACCAACAACGGCAATAATACCATCCGCGGATGGGTTCCGTTTCTGCCGAATCTAAAAGACCCCTCCGGAGGCACGGGTATGGTGGTTTCGGACAGTCTCGGCCGGGGAGTAGCATACAGCCGCCCGACCACCTTTTTCCTGTATGATCTCTGGAAAGATAATTGGACGAACGATATCCGGAACTCGGTCTATAACATCCGGAGGACGTTTTACTACAACAACCCGGCATCGGCGTATTTCGGGAAAATGGTAGAAAAACGAACCGCTAACGAAGATACGATGCGGAACGTCTATCCCTACCTGCGTAAACTGGAAGGGAAGCCGTTTAACGGGTCAAATACGTCAGGAAGAACGGGCAAGGATTTCATTGTTTACCGCCTCGCTGAAACGTATTTGCTGCGGGCAGAAGCCTATGTTCGTAAAAACGACCTGACATCCGCCGCTGCCGATATCAATGCCGTGCGTAACCGGGCCAAAGCGAAGCCTGTCGCACCCGCCGACGTAACCATCGACTACATTCTCGACGAACGGGGCCGGGAATTGATTACCGAAGAGCCGCGCCGGCGAACACTCAGCCGGATGGGCAAATTGGTGGAGCGTACCCGAAAATACCAGTCGCGCGTAGACGTGCGGAGTACCATTCAGGATTATCACGAACTTTACCCGATTCCCCAATCCGCGATTGACGCCAATTTCAGCGCCAAACTGACACAGAATCCCGGTTATTAATTCATCCACCTATCTTTATCCCTAAGCCAGGCCGGTCGGACCTGATTCCGGATCCGACGGCCTGGCTTTTTCTTCATCATTATGAGAGCCAGGCTAATCGTATTGCTGCTGCTTCAGGGGCCGCTGGTGGCAACCTGGGCCCAGAACAAAAACTCAATCGGCATGCAGCTCGTCCCGATAGAAGCCGGCAGGTTTTACATGGGTTCGGAGCGGGAAGGCAAGGATTACGACGAAAGTCCGGTTCACCGGGTGAGCCTGTCAAAACCGTTTTTGATGTCTGCGACCGAAGTAACCAATGCCCAGTATGAAGCCTTCGACCCTGCCCATAGAAAAATAAGAGGGAAAAATGGCTTTTCTACGCAGGATGACGAAGCCGTCGTCTTTGTCTCCTACCGGGAAGCGACTGCCTTTTGTGATTGGCTTTCTCAGAAGGAAGGGAAATTCTACCGCCTGCCCACAGAAGCCGAATGGGAATACGCCTGCCGCGCCGGAACCATTTCTGATTTTTCGACGGGTAGTTCTCTGCCGGGCGTGTACCAGAAAAACCAGTCGACGAATCGAAATACCGCTGTCGTCTCCCTCAAAGTCGGCCAGACACCGGCTAATCCCTGGGGCCTTTTCGATATGCACGGTAACGTGGAAGAATGGTGCCTGGACTGGTACGGCCCCTATCAGGCAGGGCCGCAGCAGGATCCGGTGGGTACGGCGAGCGGTCTGTATCGGATTAGCCGCGGGGGAAGCTTCGGCACACCTGTTTCCTTTCTGCGATCGGCCAACCGGTCAGCGATGATTCCGGAAGATAAGAACTGGCTGGTAGGTTTCCGGGTCGTCCAGGCGCCTCTGCCTGCAACCAATCCATCTTCAGTAAAAACGGCGGCCTATGGGAGTCCTGTTTCTCAGAAGCGCTATAGCTGGAAGCCGGCGGACGCGGAAAAGCCCATCTTCCGTGAACCCCAGCGGTATATCAACAAGCCCGATTGCACTCACCCGATCCCGTTTTACAGCCACAATCACCAACCGGCCGTTACCTGGTGTCCGAACGGCGACCTACTGACGATCTGGTTTTCGACCGACGAAGAGAGCGGCCGGGAAATGACTGTTTTATCCAGCAGGCTTCGGGCGGGCGCATCCACGTGGGACGAGCCGACCGAATTTTTCAAAGTGCCGGATCGAAACATGACGGGGGCCTCTCTCCTGCACGATGGAAAAGGAACTCTTTATCACCTGAATGGCGTGGAAACGGACGGAGACTGGCAGGATTTGGCCATGGTGTTACGTACCAGCACGGACAACGGCGTAAGCTGGACAACTCCTCGCCTGATAAACCCGGAGCATACAAAGCGTAACCAGGTCATAGCCGGCCTGAGCCAGACCAAAGAAGGCTGGCTGATCCAGCCGGCTGATGCAGACCCCGGTCCTTCCGGAGGAACAGCTATTCATGTCAGCAGGGATGGGGGCAAAACATGGGTGAATCCCTATACAGACCCACAGACTCCCGGTTTCGGAGCAGGCGAAACCGGAGGACTGATTGCGGGTATTCATGCGGGCGTTGTTCAGTTGAAGAACGGTGATCTGCTGGCGCTGGGGCGAAAGAACGATATTCAGGCCCCTGACAACTCAGGCCTGCGCATGCCGATGAGCCGCTCTGCCGACATGGGCAAAACCTGGACCTATTCCCCTTCTCCCTTCCCGCCGGTCTGGAGCGGCCAGCGACTGGTACTGACCCGCCTCAACGAAGGCGCGTTGCTGCTGGTTTCGTTTACGCATCATCCTGATGAACGCACTGAAAAACTGGCCGGTATGACTTTTCAGTCGGCAGATGGAAACCCGTATAAAGGCTACGGGATGTACGCGGCCGTATCGTTCGACGAGGGGAAAACCTGGCCGGTAGTCAAACTACTGACCGACGGCAAAGAGCGGTATCTGAACGGGGGGGCCTGGACGGGCGCTTTCGAAACGGATCAGACGCATGCCGAACCCAAGGGGTACCTCGCCGTTACGCAAACGCCTGACAATGTAATCCATCTGTTAAGCAGCAGTTTACATTACCAGTTTAACCTCGCCTGGCTGAACCAGCGCCCAATGGCGCCTGCCGGCAAGTAAGAACTCCGGATCCCAACGAAGCATCAATCGGGGTCGGCCACTCCCTACGTAGAAAAGAAAAGCAAAGCGGAGGCTCTGTGTCTGTTTGCCGAAACGGACACGGAGCCTCTGTTTGCGTCTTTCCGAGACCCTTCTGTGTTACCCCCAGTCGAAGGTAACCAGCTTGTTATTCAGCTTCCATTTCACAGGAAGCCGGTTTTCCATCCAGTCCAGCGGCTCTCCCGGCGGCAGGGCTTTCGCGGCGTTGGCGAAGGCCTGCCGGATCGCGCTTTTCTGCGGAGCGCCTATTGCTTCGGGTTGTGCGGAGATAAACAACGGCGTGCCACTTTCGGCCAGCAGCCGGAGCCATTGCTCATTTTTTTCCCAGGGAACATCGTTGGTAAGACCCACACAGTCCGCGTCGACCGCATAAAATTTGCCGTGCTGCGGCAAACGGAACGCCAGCGTATTGACGCCCATTTTGCGGGTCCGGGCCCAGTCTTTCCCGCTGGTATCGTCGCCGGTCCGGCATATTTCGAAAAGACCGGCGCTCAGATGGCTCATCGTATTGCAACCAAGAACGCAGATGCCGTCGCCGGCCCCTTTCCGGATCGTCCGGTATAACCCCAGCATGATTTCCGCATTTGTTTGATGCCTGTTGTTGAAAGACCACCCGGCAGGCGTGATGCGGTCGCCCATCGAAAAGCCCCACCTGCCTGTGATATCGTAGGTGGTGAAATCATGCTTCACCAGTTCATATCCCCAGGCTTTGTACAGGTCAAAATAATGCCGGATGTAGGCGAGATTCTCGGGGATAGTCGGGTCGAGCACCGGATTCCGGGGATTGTCGCGACCGGGAATTTTCGGAGCCAGCCGGTTTGCTTTCTGGTCATGCCGGGCGCAAAGCGGACGCATCCACAGGCCGGGGCGCATGCCGGTTCGTTTGATTTCGTCGGCCAACCGGTGCATATCCCTGAATTTGTCGTTCGGCTTTGAAAAGTCATCGTTCCAGCTGCCGTCGCCGGGCAATTCCGGAGAATAAACCGCCCAGCCGGCGTCAATGACAGAAAACGGCCTGTTGTTGCTATCCGAAGCCAGCTCGGCCATTTGGGCCGTGCTCGTCCGGATCAGGTCAAACGAATTGTTGCCATACGCAAAGTACCAGTCGTTTATCCCGTAAACGGGCTGGCGCGGCAAACGGGGCTTTTCGCACATCATCCCGCAAAAGCGATGGTCGGTCTGAAACGGACGCTCCCCACGCTTGCTTTGGGTAGTAACGATATCAGCGGCGTGCAACCGGCGGTTACCCAGTACGACGCCGTCTCCCCCCGACCGCGTGTCGAGTACCAGCTCCAGCGTATCGGCGGTCAATTCCCACCAGCAGATACTGTTCGGAGCGGTTTTGACGCCAAAACAAGCCGTTGTTGCCGAGTCATTCAGCAACACATACCAGGGATACTTCATGCCCGCTGAGTTGGGTTTCCATTGCAAATCACCGTAAGAACGCTCCCAATGATCGCCCAGCACCTGGGAAGACGCCGCAAGCCGGTGCTTCCAGACCAGCCGGACCGTACAAAGAGGCTGCCTCGGGGAAGAAACAAATACGGCGGTGGCGTTGCCGGCAGATTTTAGCACCACTTCGACCTCGCCGGCGCCGAATCGGGAGCTGCCGGTCCTGCTTAATTTTACCTGACCGGTACCCGAATCCATCCAGACTTCCGCCGGATCAGTCAGAAGCAGCGCCGAGCCGGGAGCGGCATAGGTGAGTCTGTCCAGCAGAACGGCTATTGAAGCCGCTCCGGATAGTTGAAGAAAATGACGTCTTTGCATGACGGACTACCTTTTTTATGAGCCGTTTATCGGGTAAACTGTCCCTGATTACTCAGGTGGATACCATTTTTTATATCCTTATCCACGGCTGCTCCTAGCGCATACCGCTGTTAAAATTGCCGATGGCTTCGGACGTTGTCAGGCACCGGTCATACACGCGGACTCGTTTGATCTGAGATTGAAATTCCTTTGAAACGGTCAGGTAGTTGCCGCCGTTGACACGCTCGAGTTTCTCATCAAACCAACCCCAGCCGCGGCGTCTGTATTTACCGCCGTCGCCTAATTTCCCGTCTACAATTGTGGTGATGATATTCGGGCCTCCGTCTGCCACAAATACAAAATGTTGCAGCGTACCTTTCCGGATCACGCCGCGGTCGGTATCCCATTCGCTCGTAACCGATCCGTTCGAAATGGATAGCTGAAGCGTCCTGAACCGGGAGACGGAAATCCAGACGCCGCTGCCGGTATTATCCTTTCTGGTATCCAGCAGTATCTGCCCCGGCGACAGATCCTTTATGTTCGCCCATATTTCGATGGTAAAGGCGCCTTCTTTCAGGTTGGGAAGTGCCGTCAGCGGAATTTTCTGTTCCAGGGTTTTACCCGAAGCATCGGCTATTACGTTGTCCGTTACGGCCGATTTGCGGGTCGCCTGTTCCCACAATCCCTCCAGCAGTTTGGGATCAATTTCATGTACCCTTGCGATTACTTTCTGCGTTTCCGTTATCCAGAATTTTCCATCTTCCTCGATCAAATCCGGATAGCTCATGATATCCTTCGTATTGGTGGAATAAAGCAGTATTTCCGGTTGTGACCAGTAGATATGCCCGTCCTTTTCCACCCCGCCGCTGATCCAGGCCGGGTTCCGGTTATATGGCCCCGGATCGCTGTTATTGTGAAACCAGAACAGGAACTTTCCATTGCTGCATTTAAAAAGCCGGGGACATGCGCGGGGAGTTTTAAAGGCCTGCCCACCCGGCGTATACGTCGCAAACTCCGGCTTGCTCCAGGTATGTCCTCCGTCTCTGCTGTAGGCGTGTCCGGGAAAACCGTTCTGCGTCCGGTACATGCAATAGAGATCGCCGTTCTTTAAGCTCACGATGTTGTGTTCCTCCTGAACGGTTCCTAATTCAACCGTACTAAGTCCCTGATCGCCGTCCGGCAACATCTCCCAATGCAGCTTATCCGGTTCTCTTTCTGTGTTAATATTGTCTGATTTGAAAAACCATCCCTCCCCCATGTCGGAGATGAATTTTCCCATTTTCGTAAATCCGAAATACATGTTGTTTCCCACCGTTATGGGTTTGGAAATACCCCACAAAAGCTGAACTTCTCCGTTCCATTCATTGATAAAGTCAATGGCCGTTTTCCGGACCGGTAAGCGGTATCGTTTTGACCATGTCTTCCCCTGATCGTCGGAATATTTGAAACAGTACCAGCCAAGCATATCATTCCGGATAGGCTTTTCATTTAAATGCGTCACATTGTCGCCGTTGTAGTCATAAAAAGCATAAATGCGACCATACGGAGTCAGATACGGAATAACCCAGGACGCTGCCGGACCGGTACTGGGTTCAATCGCGATGGTATCCGACCAGGTTTTGCCATGATCCGAACTTGTGCTGCAGACAATATGCTGTCCACCGGCGCCTTCAATACCTTTTCCGGTCGTAAAAACGCAAAACCAACGCTTGTCTTTGAGCGTGACGACATACGGCTGGTCGTTGTATCCGTTCTTATAAATAACGCTTCCGTGGCTGATATCCCGCAGATCCGGTTTTTGTGCGACGGCGGCGGCGTGGATAAAGACGGAAAGGAAAAGCAACTTCTTCAGGAACAGGTTCATGTTTTCCATTTTACATGGTTTCAATCGATGCTGGTAGTTGTACATGGAGCGGCTGTGTTACTGCCTGACGATGGCAATCCGCGCTTGTTTCAGGTAATCCGGACCGGCAATCGTCAGCAGATAGATACCGGAGCTCAGCTGTTTGGGAATCCGCACGAAGTTTGCCGAGCCATTTTCCATTTGCATATCGGACTGAAACCGAAGCTCTCCATTGGCACTGTGAAGGGATACGCTGGCCGTCCCGCTCCGGAAGTTTCCGGTCATTCGGATCGTAACGTAACCATTCGCAGACGGGTTTGGAAATACGTCAAGACGATTTTTTCCATCAACGTCAATCACTGGCTCCACCAGACCATATCCCGCTTTTCTGGCGCCTGAAAAACAAGCGGAATCCTGATACTCATACGCACCTATATCCGGGATACCGAAGGGCGAATTGCCTTCAAAGTCTGTCACAAAACCCACGGATATACCCGCGTTGATACCGGGAGAATTACACGGGATTTTAAAATCAGACGGAACGGATAAGGTCCCTGTCGCATTCACAAAGAGCGGATTCGCAGCAATGGAGTTTGTATCCTGTCCGGTAGCTGTTCTCCATTGAGTCAATGTATAGATACTCGTCGTTCCCCCCTCGTATACCTGCTTAATCGTCTTGGCCGTATCTGCGTTGAAGTGAATATTATTTTTGAAGATACCGAGCGGCACGGTCGACGATAACGTCCGGGTAATAAAATACGTAAGCTGGCTGGGGCCGGCATTGGAATAGATATTGTTGTAAAAAGTATTGTCATGAACCTGATTCAGGCTTCTTTCATGAATCCGGACCGAACATAGTGACGTATTGTGAACGACATTATTCACGATCAGGTTATTATGCGCTTTGTGGAGCTTAATTCCATTGGCCGCATTCACGACTATGTTTCCGGCGACATTCGCGCCATTCGTCGATTCATCCAGGTAAATTCCGACGGCGCTGGATTGCGTTCCCGGAGTACCTGACCAGTTCCCGCGGGTATCTTTCACAACGTTGTTCTTTATCCACAGGTTAGTATGATTCGAACCGGTATAGATTCCACCTCCGTCGTTCATCAGCAGCATGCAGTTGGAGATTGTGTTGTTCTTTACCGTCATATTCTGAGAATCATTTCCGATAAAAAAACCGGAGAATACCGTACTGTCCAGCTCATTTCCCGATACCTCCACGTTTTTCCCATAGAATATCATTCCGAATGCCAGTTTAGGTGAAACCAGATCGACAACCCGGCTTACCTTGTTGTTTTTAATTTCGGAAGTATCTACCGTTGCTACCCGGATACCATCCTTGATCGTATTGGTCACCACGTTGTTATTGACATAGAGGTGATGCCGGGAGTTGGGAGGGTATACATCCGCGTGAATCCCGCGTTCCTTTGAATTGGCAATCGTATTGTTTTCGACCCGGACATAACTATTGTTGTAGATATGAATACCGCTCAATCCCGGGTTCCGGATACTTAATTGACGAATGTTCAGGTATTGGCGTCCGTACGTAATATCGATCCCATAGGACCGGGTCGTTCCTTCAATGAGGTGGTTGGTCACAGTGTCGCCCGGGGCGACGTACAAATACACCTTGCCGCCGGTATAGAACCACTCGCCGGGACTGTCAACTTCTTCGAGTTTACCTTCCATATAGAAGCCAAAATTCGTCTTGATCGCCTCAATCGTAGCAGTAGACCAGACCATCGTATTGCCGCTGTTGGAAGTGATCACTTTGGGTTCTATCTGCCAATCGGCCGAGTGAATAACCGCCGTGGCGCCTGCCCAATAATCCGTGGGCTGCGTGATACTGGTACTGGTGAGCCGCAGCTTGTCGGCAGAATTAGCCGTTATCGTCTGCCATCCGGAATTGGGCCATCTGGCATAGGTCTGCCGCTTTCCATCGATAAACAATTGCGTGACGGTCGATGCAACGTTGGCGACGTAAATATTTCCGCTATACAGCGACCATCCCGTAATCACATCTGCGCCATTAATCTCCGGCAGATTCCCGCTTCCATACGACCCGAAAACAATCGGACTCGCCAGCGATCCCGACCAGTTGATTGTCAATTGTTCACGCCAGATGTCCCCTTTTCTGAAGAGAACGCTATCGCCCGCAACGTACGAAAGCGTCGCAACTTTTGCTATTGTTTTCCAGGGTGTAGCCGGATTCTGGGCCTGGGTTGACGTGTATGCGTCACTTCCCAGCGAAGAGGAAACGTAGATCGTTTTCGAAAGGCAGGTCGTACTCCATGCCAGGAGAACTACCGTCCAGAGGCTGATTTTTTGCATGATCGCTTTGGATTACAGGATGGAATGGCCCGGCTATCGGAAGTAACAGGACGTGAAGGGTCGGGTCGACCTGCCGGCCGACCTTTCTTCTGTCTCTGACTTTTACTACCAGCCTGGATTTTGTTTGAGCAGGTTATTCACGCCCAGTTCCCGGTTTGGAACGGGCAACAGGAGATTTTTGTCGCTGATATTATTCAACCCGATAAAAAGAACGCCCGGTGCGGCATTGGCTTTTCCGTAAACGGAGAGCTCCTGCATTTTAGAGAGAAATATTCCCCACCGTTTCAGGTCCGCTAACCGGCGCCCTTCCGTGGAAAGCTCGCGCACGCGCTCGTCCTGAATCGCTTTCAGAAATTTGTCTTTGGCCCCCGTTTGATCCGGCTTCAAGTCGGCGTCACCGGCGCTGGTTAAAACAGCAGTTGCTTTCGCGTCCTTTCCTCCTCCTCCGGTGATTTCAATGGCCGGAATACCGGTGTATTGTTTCCCGACATCCGTCAGGCTGATACCGGAAATGGAACCGTCCTTGCCGATAATTGCGGTCGCCTGCGCGCCGGCACCTCCCCCGCCGTTGATGGTGACCAATACCGGGTTGGTCTGCGAGGCGCTGTAGCCCGATCCCCCGTTGGTAACGGTGATTGTTTTGATCGATTCAGCGACCGAATTTGCCCCGTTCAGGTACTTTCCGTAGCCTCTTCGCCGGATCTGGTTTACGTAGTCAATTGCCGTTTGCGTCGGGCCGTTGTTCACTTCATTTGCCGCTTCCGCATACATAAGCAACACGTCCGAGTACCGCAGCAGCGGCACATTAATCGGTGTATTTCCCAGGGTTTTCGGAGATTCCGTCGTCAGTGTTCTCCGCCATTTACCGGCGTTCATGTTCCAGGGATTGGTATTCGGGACAATCGTCAATGTGGCGGAATAACTGAAATTCGCGCAGCTCCAGTCCCGCCGCAGGTCAAAAGACGGTTTGATCGCCAGAGAGCTGTTTGCGTTGACTTCAAAAAGGTCATAAGCCCATTTCGTATACCGGCCGACGGCTGCACTCCGACCGCTTGCGATAACCGTATTGGCAATTCCGAAAAGGTATCCCAGCCCCTGCCCTGCGTCGTTATATCCGCCGGTGGCGTTTCCCCACATTTCGACTTCCCAGATACTTTCCTTTATGTCGTATTTGTCCGTGCAATAGTTGATGAAAATCTGACTGTAATCCGGATTCAGCGAATGCTCTTTCGAATCAATTACTTTCTGACACCAGTTCAGCGCCTCTTTGAATTTGCTTTCATCCCGCAACGGATATCCGGCCATTGAAAGGCATACCCGCGCGAGAATTCCCTGAACGGCGGTCCGGGTAACTTTTCCGCCGTAGCCCAGCGACGTCGCCGTCTGGTTCTGGAGCAATCCTTCCGCCGTCGTCATATCGGCAATGATCTGCTCGTATACTTTCTGCTGCGGCGCCCGCGCGATGGCGGTATTGACAACGGAACTATTGGGTTCGAGTTTCAAAGGCACATCGCCGAAATTCGTAACCAGCAGAAAGTAAAAATAGGCTCTCAGAAACAGCGCTTCTCCACGGATCGTATTTCTCCGGGACTCCGATATTTCCCGGGGCTTGTTGATATTGGCGAGCAGCAGATTGGCCCGTTCGATCCCGTAGTACAGATTCGCCCAGAACGAGTCCACATTGGGATCCGACGCGTTGTAATTATACAAGGCTACGGGTCCGTAATTTGACGCGTTGTGGTAGGTCTCGTCGTTTTCAACGGTCAGCCAGTAGCTTAGGTTCGACCCGTAAATCTTGTCGTCTCCCAGCCGGTCATAGACGCCGTTCAGGGCCGTCTGCAACTCTGCTTCGGTGTTGTAATAGTTCTCCGCCGTGATGAAATCCGTCGGACGGACTTCCAGAAACTGCCTGCATGACGTCAGGCAACCCATCGTCCACAGAACAAGAAAAAATGTATTCGCTTTCATAAAATTGATACGGTAGAGGTTTGATCAGAACGCAACGTTTATGCCGGCTGTCACGGTCATCGCGCGTGGATACGGGGCATAGTCAAAGCCGGGTGTCAGCGCCGATTGGGCAACCGATACTTCCGGATCGAAGCCGGTGTATTTTGTCCACGTGAACACATTCTGCGCCGATGCATAGGCCCTCAGTCTGCTGATGCCGATCGGGCGCAGGATTTTCTCGGAAAAGTTGTAGCCGAGGGATATTGTCTTCAGCCGCAGAAATGATCCGTCTTCAATCAACCGGGTTGAGTAAAACGGAACACCTTCACCACCGCTCCGGAAATTCCGGCTGGTCTGATTCTCATTGCTCCACCGGTCTTCGTAGCTGGCGAACTGGTTCAGGCTCGTTGAGGCGCGGATATTCCCTTCGAAAAAGAGGCGGTTACTGTTGATGATATTATTCCCGTACACCCATTGAAAAAAGACACTCAAATCAAACCGCCGGAAGGACAGCGTATTGGTAAAACCGCCGATATGTTTCGGCAAACCGCGTCCGATAACGGTATTGTCGTCAGAGGTAATATTCATATCGCCGTTGCGGTCCTGGTACTTGATATCTCCCGGTTGTATCGACGTTCTGGCCTTTCCGTTTGCGGGAACGCCGTCTTTCAGCACGTAGGTACCATCCGCCTGCTGATTGAAATCACTGTACTGGTATACGCCTTCCCAAATCAGCCCGTTCATTTGCCCGATCGGCTGGCCAACCCTAGCGATATAAGGGTACAGCGTCGGGTAAATTTGTGCGACGCTGCTCAGCAGGGTATTTTGTCCGTTTGCCAGCGACAACAGCTTATTGGTATTGAAACTGATGTTGAAGTTGGCAGACCAGCTGAAGTTTCTGCGCTTGAGAATAGCGGACTTCACCGAGATCTCCAGGCCTTTGTTTTCGGTACTTCCGACGTTGACAAACGCACTGCTGACGCCTGTTGTATACGGCATCTGCGCGTTCAGAAGCAAGTGACTGGTTTTCTTCCGGTAGTAGTCAATACTCAGGTTAATCCGCTGATTCAACAGGCCAAGGTCGAGGCCAACGTCCAGCTGGGTCGTGCTTTCCCACATCAGATCCGGGTTTCCGATTGTCTTAATCGCAGTCCCCAGCGACGGAGTAGCATTGTTGTAGGAGTATCCATTGCCAAGGCCGAAATTCAGCTGCGTTAAATAGGCGAAATTGTCGATCTGATTATTGCCCGTAACGCCGTATCCTGCACGGATTTTGGCCTCGCTGACGGAGCGGATGTTCTTCATGAAATTCTCCTGATCGATATTCCAGGCAACAGCGGCAGAAGGAAAATAACCCCATTGTTTCTTTTGAGAGAATTTGGAGGAACCGTCGCTTCGGATGGAAGCAGTTATCAGGTATTTGGAACGAAAGTCATAATTGATTCTTCCGAGAAAGGAGGCCAGTTTCCAGGCACTGCTCGTGGAAGTCGCGGAGATGGATGTTGACTCATCCAAACCGTCAAGCCCCAGGCTCTCATTCGGCACCAGCGATGCATAAAATCCCCGGTTTGACATCCGGTTTCCCTGCGCAGTAATCCCGGCTAATACCACCAGGTTGTGGTCTTTCGCGAAGGTATTGGTGTAGGTAAGCGTGTTCTCATTCAGCCAGGTATTGCTGGAGTTGTTGTATATCCAGCCGTTTACCTGCGCAGGCATCAATGTATTCCCGAGGTTGGTACGGGAGTTATTGAAAGCCTCCGTCCGGTAGGTACTCCGCGACTCACCGCCTGTAATTTTCAGCTTCCATTTATCGGAAATTGCATATTCCAGGTAGGCATTGTAAAGCAGGTTATCGTTGCTGTTCTGCCGGAGAATATTTTTCGCATTGACCAGCGGATTGACGCTGCTGTTATCGGAAGACAGCGACAGCGGATCAAAAAGATCATTCAGCAGATCTACGTCCGAATTCCCCGTAACCGGCCGGTATCCCCAGATATTATACATCGATGAAGACGACGGCTGGCTGCGCGTAATACTCGACGGAATATCGCCATATCCGAGCGAGTTGGAATAATTCAGGTTGATTCCCGCCTTGAGTTTGGCATTGATCGTCTGGTCGATAACTACTCTTCCCTGATTCCGCTTGAAACCCGTGTTAATCAGTATCCCGTCCTGTCTGAAAATATTCCCCGAAACGGAATAGGTCGTCTTGTCATTCCCTCCCCGCAGGGAGATCGAATGATTCTGCATCGGCGCTGTTCTGAAAATCTCATCCTGAAAATTCAGTCCTTTTATCTTCTTGTAATCATCCAGGGTAAGGTTCGGTCCGGTCAGGTAAACCTGTGTCGGATCAAACGTAGAAGCCTTCGCTTTCGCCAGCTCAATCTGGTACTTGACGAAATTGTAGGGATCCATCAACGGGATTGTTTTCGTCGCCTGCTGAATCCCGTAATACGCGTCGTAATTGATCTGAAGATTTCCGCGCTTACCCCGCTTTGTCGTCACAATGATGACGCCGTTGGCGCCACGTGCGCCGTAGATGGCCGTAGCCGACGCGTCCTTCAGCACAGTGATCGATTCAATGTCGGAGGGGTTTATGGTATTGAAGTCGAGATCAGCAATCGGGAATCCGTCCACGACATACAGCGGCGCATTCGACTGCGTCACGGAATTCCCGCCCCGGATGACAATATTGTTATTGGAACCCGGCTGGCCATCGCCACTCGAGACCATAACGCCTGCTACCCGACCGGCCAGCGCGTCGTCAAAGGATTTGACCGGCGCTTTTTCCATCTCGGCCATCGCTACCTGGCCAACCGCGCCGGTCAGGTCTTTCCGGGTCGATTTCCCGTAGCCAATTACTACTACTTCATCCAGGGCCTTCTCGTCCGCTTTCAATACGATCTGGATCTGCGTTCGATTACCCGTATTTACTTCCTGGCTTTGATAACCGACGGAGCTGACAACCAACACAACCGGCGTCCCCGCAACCTGTAGTTTGAAGTTTCCGTTAACATCGGTCATGGTTCCGCTTCGCGTACCTTTTACCAGGATGTTTGCGCCGATAACCGGCTGCCCCTGTTCGTTCAGGACGGATCCTGAGATCGATATGTCAATCGCCCGCCCGTATCCGGAGTGGTGCGGTATCGTTGACAGTAAAAAACACAACAGGATCAACTTTGGAATCAGCCGGTGATGCTCCCGTTTAGGTGGGAAAATGCCTGTCAAATACGTCCGAAACGGAATGGTATTGACACAGTTGTCCTGTCCTCCTGAAATAGAGAATAGCTTCATTGTTTAGAGAGACGTTGATTTGTAACTTACTTTCCTCAGGAATTCCAATGCAATTCAAGACCTGCAGGTAAAAGTCCCATGCAAACGGCTTTTTACCCGCAGTTACAGTTGAAACAGCGCAGCTTTATCAGCGGCTGCGAAACCAGTTGGCCAACGCCGATCCCGTGACATTCTGCAAGGGACCGAAAATGGCAGAGGCAAGTCCGACAGTTGCTACTTTTCCCATTTGAAGCGCCAGTCCGGTCGCCACGCCGCCGTTTTGCATTCCGACTTCAAACGCGATGGTTCTCCTGTCTTTCTCTGGCAGACCGAATAACCGGGCGGCAAAGTACCCGACACAAAATCCGGTGAGATTATGCAACAGGCAGGAGAGTATCAGCAGGCCGCCAACCTGTATCAGGTTTTCCCGGCCGGAAGCCGTAATAATCACGGTATTGATAAGGATACCGAGCATGGCAATCAGGGAAAGGCTCTGTTCGACGGTCTGGCGGGACAGTCGGAAGACCTGTCTGAAAAGCAATGCTACTCCCATCGGCAACAGGTAAAACCAGGACATTGAATTTGCCAACTCTCCCCAAAAGCTACTACTGCCCTGGCCGGGAATAATACACATGGCAAAGTCCGTTGCGACGATAATCGCTGCAAATACAATCAGCTGTGTCAGCTTTTCCCTTCCGGAAACATTTCCGTAAAAAAACAGATTAAAAATAAAGCCGGCTACGATGGGAATGATGATCATATTTGTAATATCAATCATCATATGAGCTGTATTGATTAGAATATATTGCCCGGCAAGTCCTTTCATTAAAAAGGGCGTCAGAACAGGAGACAAAATCGTTGAACAGGCGCCGATAGTCACCGCCAGCGCAAGATTCGCGCCGGACAGGTAAGACATTACATTGGAAGCCATTGCACTCGAAACGCAACCGATCAGAATAACACCTCCGGCAATTTCACTGGGAAAGCTAAAAACATTGGACAATGCGAAGCCAACCAGTGGCATGATCGTAAAATGGCAGCTGACTCCAACAAGTACTCCTTTCGGCATTTTCACAACGCCTTTGAAATCTTCAAAGCTCATGTGAGAACCCATTCCGAACATGGTCAATTGCACAAACGGAACAATCAGTTTTTTCAATTGAAAATTTCCGAAAGAGAAGAAATAGGAAGGGTACAGCATGGCTATACTGACCGCTGCAAGGATCAGAACTGTATAGGAAAATCCTTTCAACAACGAAAATCCGCGAAAGGAAATCGCCAGCAATACCAGCGCAGCAACCAAAAGTAAATTCAGGTTGCTTTTACTATCAGTCAGGCAGACTACTATGCCGGCAATCAACAGCAAAAAGGAAAGTACCAATGTAATGCGGAAAAAGTTTTTCATAGCGCAGTAACCATTAGACGATTGAAGACGCTGATTTTACCTTTGGATACTCGTTGCAGAGGAAAAATTCCCGCTGCTCGTCTTCGTCAATTACAGGAAAGCGAACGCCGTAGTCTACCAGAAACACATTATCGTTCATATCATCGCAAACGCTGGAAATCTCAGCGCTGAGCGTATATCCGACGCCATCCACCTGCCAGCCGGTGCCCTCCTCTCCCCAGAACTGGTGGATGGTCCGGGGATGAATCGTTACACTTTCTCCCGGTCGCAACCGAATGATCTCGCCCGGCCCTATCCGGCGAGAACAACCGTCTACCTGGGTTACAAATGTCTCATTCGACGGGTTTCCCTCGGCGTCTGCACGGGTCAATTGAACGAGTACATTACCCCCGGCCCGACAGATTATATCCTCCCGCTTGGACAAGTGAAAATGAGCAGGAGCCCGTTGATTTTCAGGATCAATCAACCATTTTTCCGCATACTGTTTGGGGTACCCCGGCTGGCTCATTCGTCCGTTCCGGACCGTAAAGAGCGTTCTTCCGATATTGTGAAAATCCCGGCTGCCGAAATCCGTCACATCCCAGCCTAGTAAACAGTCCCTTATTTCATCATATTCAGGCCCTGCCTCAAGCCATTGCTCAACCGACCAATGGGCAAATTCCGGAAGGGATACCCCGAAATGTTTCATAACTGTCTTCGCGGTTCGGACACTCGCATTGATTGTTGAGCGTTTCAGCTGCATTGTTTATTTCATTAAAAATTAACGCCGTATTCCGTAGTTTTTTTCCGTTATTCTCCCATCATCTTATCAAAAAACCGGCCGGAACTTGTTGATAAAATCTGTTAGTCAAACGAAAATACTATTCTTTTAAAAAGAGAATAATTTTACCGAACAGGAGAATTTCAAGCTTGCTCCTTTTCCAATAAGTATTTTCACGGATCAGCGGGATGGAAAGGTATGTTTTGAGTCCGGCAGAGGAATAGCCGGGGTTTCTTGTACTTCTGTTCGAAAGTATAGAACGCAGAAGGGATTTCAAAAGGGGAATTGTCTTATTCGGAGATGATACTATAAAAAAACGTTTCCGGAAACGTTCTCGGAAGCTGCGAAAGATTACCGGATCGGTTTGCAGAAATATATGCTATATTACATTAAGGGAACATATCATCAGCCACTCAAGTAAGCACAAGTACTCAATTTTCGTTTATTGCCAGAAGAATGCGGGATTCGGCTCGTATTTTTAAACGGAATCTCCGACACCTATGAGTTCAAGAAAGAGTAAACAGCCTACTATTTGGGACATTGCAATAAAGTTGAATGTCTCTATATCCACTGTCTCCCGGGCGTTGCGGAATGCGGGAGATATTAACCCCGAAACCAAGAAGGCCGTACTGGAAATGGCCGAAAAACTGGACTACCAACCCAATGCGATTGCATCCAGTCTGCGAAAAAGCAAGACGAGCGTTATCGGCGTCATGGTTCCAGAATTTATACACCCTTATTTTCCGCGGGTAATACTGGGAATTCAGGAGATTGCCAATGCAATGGACTACAAGGTCATTGTCATGCAGTCGAATGAATCCTACGAAATAGAAAAGCAGAATATTCAGGCCATGTTTGCCCTGCGGGTAGACGGACTTATCATGGCTGTTTCAAGAGAAACAACGGATTTTGAACACATCCGGTCCATCCAGAAAAAGGGAATTCCAATCGTTTTTTTTAACAGAGTCAGCGACGAATTAGTCGGGTCGAAAGTGGTAGTCGACGACTACAGAGGCGCTTTTCTGGCCGTTGAACACCTTATTCTCACAGGCTGCAAACGAATTGCACACCTCGCCGGACCCGATAAGCTTACCATGTCCATCAACCGGAGAAACGGCTACCTGGATGCGCTTCGTACCCACGGAATTGCGGCAGACGGGCGCCTGATTATGCACAGCGACTTTGTTGAAGGAAGGGCAAGAACCTACATGCAGGAATTGCTAAACAATCCTGACCGGCCCGACGGCGTATTTGCTGTCAACGACCCGACGGCTATCGAAGCGCTGATATGCCTGAAAGACAATGACGTCCGGATTCCGGATGAAATTTCGTTGATTACGTTTTCCAATGCCCCGCATAGTTCGTTTGTCTCCCCGTCTCTTACTTCCGTTGTTCAACCGCTGGAAAATATAGGCCTCGTCGCTGTTCAGTTGCTGCTTCGGCAAATCGATGAAGGACAGTATTTCACTCCCGAAACCGTTACGCTGGATACGGAGTTAGTCGTCAGAAAATCCACCAGAAACCTCGCTGACTGAGTCCGGTTTTCCCCGAAACGAGCTGGTCATGGCCCAGAATGAAAAACCTGTCCAGATCCGCGGTTGCCTGCCGCCGGCAATCGTTTTCAGACGAGTCTATTCCGCCTGCGTTTCCGGTGCATACGCCAATGGAAACGTGATGGCTGCTGAAAAACAATAGTCGCGGCTGCTCAGAACAAACGCCGCCTGATGCGCAGCAAGTATCTCCTGGCAAAGCCACAGTCCTATGCCTGCACCGGCCTGAAGGGCGCTTTCGCGGTGAAAAGGCAATGTCAGGTTTGCGGTATCCATAACGCGCTGCTCTGTCTGGTTTTCAATGCGGATATTCATGCGCTGGCCGTCGGAAATCTTCCCGACAAAGCACGTCACTACTCCACTCTCTCTCCCATATTTGATGGCGTTTTCCAGCAGATTAATGAGAACGAGCCTGATTTTCTCGCGATCGGCGCACAGGCTGAAATCGTCTGTATTGTGATCGAAAACCAGGTTAAATTCCATGTTTCTAACGGAAGCCAGCGGCTTAAGCTGCCGGAAAACCCGCAGGCATAGTTCGGACAAATCGAACCATTCGCTGTTCAATAGCAGCTTGTCCGCTTTGATCTGGCTGATGATCAGGAACTCATGAACGACGTTTTGCAGCCGGTTAATTTCCTGCAACTGACTGGAAAGCAGTTCCCGGAATTCCTCCGAAACGGTCGGCTTTTTCAGGTTTACTTCAATCTCGGTGCGCATTACGGCCAGCGGCGTTTTGAGCTCATGCGAGGCCGATGCGAAAAAGTTCTGCTGCTGCTGCAAGCCTGCGTCAATCCGGCTGAGCATCTGGTTGATCGTTTCGGCGAGTTCCTGCAGTTCGTCATTGCTTTGGTTGACAGGGACGCGTTCCCTCAACTGCCCCGCGTTGATATTCCGCGTGGTAGCGATGATCCGCTGAACGGGACGTAACAAGAGGCCGGCCATCCAATACGAAATAACGCCCGAAACCAGCACGCTGAGCAACGTAGACAAAAGCAACAAAAACAGCAGGTATTGCAGCGTAGCCCGCAGGGCGTCTCCGCTTACCGCGAGCATCAGTTCGGCGGGGTTTTCGGGATTGTCGCTCGCGACATAGGCGACGCGGAGATTTCCGATATCCCGCACGCCCTGTCCGGCAGGCACCGGAATCCGGTGTATCTCACCCGGCGATTCGAACAGGATGGTGTTCGACCCATCGCGCTGGCGCACGAATACCCGCATGGCGGCATTCTTGTCCGGCAACGGAATAATGACCGGATTGACTTCTGTCTTGTCGAGCAGCGACCGGGCCCGGGAAAGCAGATACAGGTCGTTATCACCAATGATCAGCTGCCGGATCCGGTGGTAGCAATACAGATTCAGCGCGATGCTCAGGAACGCAAAAACCAGGCTGAAAGCCAGCGTGATTTTCAAGCGGATACCCGGGTTTCTGCTCAGCATCTTTTCTATTTTGATGGTGCTTTGATCATGTACCCGCTGCCGATGACTGTGTGGATCAGGGGCACGTCGAAATCTTTATCAATCTTTCTGCGCAGCTGGTACAAGTGCACCTCGATTACGTTACTTCCCGGATCGAAATTCATATCCCAGACCTTTTCCAGTATCCGGGCTTTGGTTACTACCCGGTTGGCGTTGCTGACCAGCAGTTCCAGTAAGGAAAACTCGCGGTTGCTGAGCGGTATTTTCCGCCCGTCACGGCTGACTTCGCGGCTGAGCAAGTCCATTTCAAGGTCTTCGAATGTCAGCTTCGACGCGGGTTGGCCGGTTGTTCTCCGCTGCGCCGTACGCACCCGCGCGAGCAGTTCGTCCAGTTCGAAGGGTTTTCTCAGGTAATCGATGGCGCCCAGATCCAGCCCTTTGATGACCGTTTCGGTATCGGCAAGGGCGCTCAGAATGATCACCGGAGTCTCCTGACCAAAGCGGCGGAGATTATCCAGGAAATCGAAGCCGTTCATGGACGGCAGCATCAGATCCAGCAGGATCAGGTCATAGGTATTGACCATCGCCGCTTCGAGTCCTTTCGCTCCGTCTGTCAGATGGTCGCAAACATGCCCGGCCTGAACCAGTCCGGCGCAGATAAAACCGCCGAGTTTCTGCTCGTCTTCCACAACCAGTATCTTCATCGGATTGTAAAGGTTTTGTTGTTGATGGTGATGCTGATGACGATGTAGACTTTGTCCCGGTCGCTGTTGACAAAGCCCTGGTCGTCAGACCGGTTCACCGCCAGCAGGGTACACTGACGGGCATTTTTGATTAATGCCTGAATATCCTCCACCTGTTCAGGCTTGAAATGGAAAAGCCTGCCCGGTACTTTCAGGGCCGCTATCCCGCCGTAGCCGTCTGTGATGACTTCCGGGTTGCTAATGTTAAAAACCTCCGCCCGCTGTCCCGGCGGGATTCGCGGTGGCGGAGGAAGCTGATCGACATCAACGACCTGTCCGGTATTCAGGTTGGTAATGCGGTGCAGGCGGTAGACAATGGCTTCGTCGTTGGGCTGTGTATCATAAGCGATTTCGACGTTGTCTCCTGCCTGTGCGACGCCGGTCACGGCGCTTGCGGTATGTGGCCGAAACTCGAACGTGAGCATACCCTGGCCGGCTTTTTCGATCTGCAACCGATTGATATCCAGGTGGACGTTGTCGGCGAATCCGTTTACTTTTCCGGTGACGGTTTTCAGCATCTCCGGTGTGGCAGGTCCCCGCTCCGGCCCCGGTGGCCCGGGCGGCGGCCCCGGCGGTCCCATTCTCACCAGCAAAACGGCGATTATCACCAGCAGCACAAGAATGCAGCCGATCAGCAGGGTCGTGACTGCAGGTTGATTCCGGTCTTTAACAGGCGGCATATGACATGAATGGCTAGTTTCCCGCGGGACAGGTTCTCCGTAAATGTAATCAGATCAGCAAAACGGCCAGCGCCGCACAGAGCGCGGGCAACATCACAACGACGCCCAGCAACAGAAACTGTCCGGCCGTAACATGCAGTTTGTTCCGCTTCAATTCCGCTAGCCATAAAACCGTCGCCAGCGAACCGGTTACCGACAGATTCGGCCCGAGGTCAATTCCGATGAGCAGGCTGCTGTGAACAATGGCAGGCAGGCCGCCGGCGGCTCCCGCTACCACAAGCCCGGCAGGCAAATTATTGACCAGGTTGGATCCGAAAGCGGTGCCAAGCCCGCTCAGCCAGGCAGTTGCCACGGGGGCTTTGCCGGCGCTTGCCGCCAGCCCGTTGTGGAGCGCCTGCACCAAACCGGTTTCACTCAGCGCCTCGACCAGCACAAACAGTCCGCCCACCAGTGGCAAAATGCCCCAGGAGATGCTCCGGATCAGGGCGAAGGGACCTCTCCGGCCGGCGACGAGCACCGCCGCCGAGGCAAAAGCCCCGGCAACAGCAGTAGGCCACCCCAACTGCCAATCCATCGCCGAAGCGCCGATCAGGGCCAGCGCTGTCAGGACAACACCGGACAGGGCGATCCGTCCGCCGCGCGACAGGCGTTCCGCCGGAATATCGGTGGCGACCGGTTCGCGCAGCGCCTTCCGCTGCGTCCATAGCAATGCCAGGAACGTAACCAGGATCGCCGCAAAAGACGGCAGCAGGTACATACTGAGCCAGCTCGACAGAGGCGGCACGCGGCTGGCGTACATCACCAGGTTAGCCGGGTTGGAAATGGGCAGGACAAACGACGCCGCGTTGGCGACAAACGCGCAAATGTACAGGTAAGGCATCGGACGCCGCACACTCGCCCTGCGGGTGACGGCCGCTACTGCCGGAGTCAGTACGATAGCGGTAGCATCGTTGGACAGGAATGTCGTCACGACGATACCTACCAGGTAAATCAGCGCAAAGAGGCGCACACCCGACCCGGCAGCAAAACCCGCCGCATGTCCGGCCAGCCAGTCGAACACCCCTTCTCCCCTCGCTGTTTCGGCCAACAGCATCATCCCGGTCAGAAACAGGTAAACGTCTGTACCCTTGTTTATTCCCGCCGCGACCGTCTGCATGCCGATCAGCCGGAAAGTCAGCAGGGCTACTACGCCGGCCAGAGCCCAGACGAACTCAGGTACGCCAAACGGCCGCGTGATCACCCCGGCAACCGCCGCAAATGCAATCAGGTAAATCAAAAAAACAGGACTCATGCGATGGTTATTGGACAACCGGATTGCACTCCGGTGAAACAGTTTTAAAGTAAGCCAGCCATAATCCGACTGACACAAAGGAGAAGCTTCCCAAAATAACAAATGCCATATCGTACCCCATACTCTGGGCAATCCATCCGCCTACTGCCGGGCTCAGCGCCGCGCCGATACCCTGAATCGTCATGACGGCCCCCTGCCCGGCGTTGATGCGCCCCGTGCCGTTCAGCAAGTGGGCGACTAACCCCGGCACGGCCACACTTTGCAGTCCCGCGCCGATGCCGTCGAGGATCTGTACCGGATAGATTCCGAAATCACTGCCCATATTCGCTGCGATAAACCCGCGGATGGGAAGGGAGATAAAAGAAATGAATATCACGAGCCAGTACCCTCGTTTGTCGACCATCTTCATCCCCACCAAAGAAGCACCTGCCATCACCAGCTGCGCAATAATGACTGTCATGGCAACAAACGCCGATGCATTTTGTTTTGACCCGGCTGCGGCAGCCATCCCATAGAGCGGCAGCAGGGCGGCATTCCCCAGGTGAAAACAGGCGAGCGCCAGCGCGAGTATCAGCAGGGGTTTCCGGCCCGCAAGAACCGTAACAGCCGGGGTATCTTCACCTTCTTCGGCCTTCCCCGATCCTCTGGCAGCCTGATTGTCGATGCTGCCCGCCGGAATTGCCCAGGTACTCAGGACAACCAGCACGCCGAAAAGTGAAGAGAGCAGGAAAATCGCCGTCATACCCCACCTCATTCCCAGGTAGCCTGACAACGCTGCACCGACGACATTTCCGGCATGGTTAAATGCCTGGTTATAGCCATTCTCCCGGTTGAAACCGGCCTGCCTCGCGATTCCGAGCGTTATCGCTATTACAGCCGGACCAATCGCCGCTCCCGCTACGGCAATCGCGACCTGCGACAAGGTAACCATCCAAAAGCTGTCAGAAATCAGGACGAGCGACCAGGCAAACATGATGCAGAGACACGGTATGGTCACAAACCGGCGTTTGTCCGGGACGATGTCGATGATTGCCCCTGCCGGAGCAATCATCAACATACCCGCAACTCCGCCGATCGTCATCACGGTACCGATAGGCCCGCTCTGCCAGCCCCTGCTCAGCAAAAAAATGCCCAGAAACGGTCCGATGCCTGCCTGAACATCTGCCATGAAGAAGTTGAGCGCTCTCAGCGACCATAAAGGCCATTGAGTACCGTGCGGCGGGATCGGTTTCATATCCTTACGTTCCTTTGCTTTTCGTTATCGGACCAGATAGGTATTGCCGGAGATGGAAAGCGTCCTGGCATCAACGGTATCCAGGTTGTCGGCTGTGACTACTCCTGCCGGTTTCGCCCGCTGCACACCGGTACCCGAAAGACTGATTCCGGGTTTGAGGTACTGACTCAGTTGCCCGACAGCCGCCGGCGGCAGGTTGATGAGCATTTTCCCGCTCAGGATCAGACCGTTAATCATACCCCGGCGATCGTGACTAAGCTCGGTGATATTGCCTTTGAAATCCTTCGCCCGCTCGGCAGCCGGATCGGGCAGCGCGGCAGGGACATTGTCGGAAACGACCGTCTCCCCTTTCCGGAGGCTGTAGAGGTGGAAGATGGGGCCCTCCGGCGTCTCGTCCTGCGCACCGCCAAGCGATACTGAGCTTCCGGCCGGAGCCACTTTCAGAAGCTGGGCAGCCAGGTGGGCCGGAAACCGGATTGCCAGCGTTGAACCGGAGGACTGGAACGTGAATCCGTCGTATTCGCGGCGGTCGTTTGTCGTGTACTCCAGAATCTTTCCGTCAAGAGTAGTCAGTTGTGTGACAGCGCCCGGCCGTGCCGGTGGCGCAGGAGCCATCCCCGGACGATGAGGTGGTGCGGGAGGCGGCGGAAGAAGCTGGCCGGGTTGCTGAGCATAGCCGGCCGTGGCACACAGGGCGATGGCGACGGCAACGGTGATTTTTTTCAGTTCGCTTTTCATGTCAGTTTGTTTTTGATCTTAACGGGATCAAAACTCCTGCTGCGACCTGAAGACGGTATGAATCGGGTATTAATTTTCCTTCATCTCCGTACTGCCTTTGAGACGTATATCTGCGCGTTCATCCCGAACCGTTCGGGATCACAACGACATTCCTCATCAACGAGGCGATGTCGGACTATTGGTACATTACCGGAAGATCGTTTGAGTCGTGATCAGGCATCCAGCAAAGCGATTTTCGCATATGCCTGCTCCACCATATCGGCCAGCCGCCGGGCAACCATACGGGCGTCCCGCTTCTTTTGTTCGACTTCTTCGGGCGTCGTGTCCCCCAGAAACCGGGCGATCTGCGTCTCCAGCGTAGCGTTGTCTTCTACCAGCCAGGCTGCGTCCTGAAGCAGCTCCCAGGTGTCGGCCTCTCGCCTTCCGCAAAACAAAACCGGAGAACCGGAGCATACCGCGCTCACCGCCTTCGACGGCACAGCGATGTGCGTCCACCGCGGCAGCAGGCTCACCAGCTGTATATCAAGCCAGTGCAGCTGACTCCGGGGAATGTTTTTGAGAATGGTAATGCCTGGCCGGTCTTGTGCCAGGCGCAGCAGGGCCTCCGACTTCGTCCCGTACAGCGCCAGTATAAGTTGCTGTTTCTGCGGGTCAATCTGCCGGATAACCTGCTCCAGAAACACAGCCGAATGCGCCTCCCCCACGTTCCCGGCATAACCGAGGTATAGCTTGCCATCTTCCTTTCTCCAGGCGGGTCGGGATTCGTCACGGGCCTGATCCAGCAATACGCCGCAGGGCAACAATATGGTTCTGACTGCTTTATGATACTTCCGGCGAATCAGTTCAGCCTGGTTCGGCCCGAGGGCGATCAGTGTGCCTGGCGCGTTCCGGTAGGTTTTACGCAACACCCAGCGGTAGATCGGGTTGGTGGCTTTGATCTTTCCGTCAGCAACAAAGCCCTCCGGAAACAAATCCATACTCCAGAGCGCCCATTTCCGTTTTCCCAGCAGCCACGACGCCCAGAAGGGCAGCAACGGCGGACTGGTCATAACAATCATGGGGCCTTTGTTGAGACGGATGGCCTTCCGGAGAAGCAGGAAGCCGTCGAGCGGACCGGCAATAAACCGCAGCAGGGGATTTTTTCCCTCGTAAATCGTCCGTACCGGATGGGTAATCCCGACAGGCTGCCGGACAGCCCCGCCCCCGTCATACGTCCGGTCGATGTGCACGATATGTACTTCGGTACCGTGCCGGTCGATCAGGTACTGGGCAAGGTCCCAGGCTGATTCTCCCGTGATGCCGGGATTAGGGGGATAATGTCGGTTGACGATCGTGAGGGTACGCATGCGAGAAACTGCCGGATGGGCGGCAAGGTGCAAAAATAGTCCATCTGTAAGCGTTTCCGGGCGCTGGTATTCCCCGAACGCAGGATTTTCTTCCTATTTTACCTTCGGAAAAAACGCTGCTTCATCCAAACCTCATGAAAACCGACAACTTCGAATCCCCTGATTTTTACGGACTTGACGATCTGCTTTCGGAAGAAAACAAGCTCGTCCGGCAGTCCGTCCGTGACTTCATCAAAAAGGAAGTTTCACCTGTTATTGAAGACTATGCCCAGAAAGCGGAATTTCCACGGCATCTCGTCCGGGCTTTCGGCGAGCTGGGCGTCTTTGGCCCTACCCTGCCGCCGGAATATGGCGGCGGCGGACTGGACGCCCTTTCCTATGGGTTAATGTGTCAGGAAATTGAGCGGGGCGATTCCGGCCTGCGGTCAACGGTCTCGGTTCAGAGTTCTCTCGTGATGTGGCCGATCTACCAATATGGCTCCGAAGAGCAGCGGAAGAAATACCTGCCCAAACTGGCATCCGGCGAATGGCTGGGGTGTTTCGGGCTGACCGAAGCCGACTTCGGCTCCAACCCCGGCGGGATGCGTACCCGCTTTGAAGACAAAGGCGATTATTATCTCCTTAACGGGTCGAAGATGTGGATTTCCAATTCGCCCTATGCCGACCTGGCCGTTGTCTGGGCTAAAAACGACGAAGGCCGGATACGCGGCCTCATTGTAGAGAGAGGAATGGATGGCTTCACAACGCCGGAGATTCACAACAAATGGTCGCTGCGGGCCAGCATCACCGGCGAGCTGGTTTTTGATAATGTGAAGGTTCCGAAAGAAAACCTGCTTCCCGGGGCAGAAGGCCTGCGCGGACCGCTGGGCTGTCTCGACCAGGCCCGGTACGGCATTGCCTGGGGAGCGCTAGGCGCCGCGATGGATTGCTACGATACCGCCCGCCGGTACGTAGCCGAGCGGATTCAGTTTGATAAACCCCTGGCATCTTTCCAATTGGTACAGAAGAAACTGGCGGAAATGCTGACGGAAATCACGAAGGCACAGCTGGTTTGCTGGCGGCTCGGTACGTTGAAACAGGCCGGTAAGGCAACGACCTCCCAGATATCCCTCGCCAAACGAAACAACGTGGACATGGCATTGACCGTCGCCCGGGAGGCCCGTCAGATGCTCGGTGGAATGGGTATTACGGGCGAGTATCCGATCATGCGGCATCTGATGAACCTGGAGTCGGTCGTCACGTACGAAGGTACCCACGACATTCACCTGCTCATCCTCGGCGCGGAAATTACCGGCATTCCTGCTTTCAAATAGCTATTTCGTTTTGTTTTCGAGGACAACAAACGGGGTTTGCCGGTCCCAGAACGGCTTGAAGTGATCGAGGTTATTGAATCCGACGGAGAAATTTCCGAGTACGAGGTCTTCGTCGCCGTCGCCGTCCAGGTCGCCGGAATCCATACACATCCAGCGGCCTTCCTTTTCGATCGGCAGCCCGTGCGCGCGAAAATGGAGGGGTTTGTCCTGTTCAAACAGGATGAATCCTTCCTTCGGCCGTTTCTGAAAATCGGCGAAGAACGCGATGGTGGCGAGATCCAGGTCGCCGTCGCCGTCGAAATCCCGGGCAATCACCTTTGTTGCGCCGTTTACCGGATAAAACCAGGCCTGCTTAAACCGGAAATCCCCTTCATTCAGGTAAACATACACGCCGTGATACGGCTTGAGAATTTTGGAATAATCGCTGTTGTCGCCCGCCGTATAGATCAGATCGGGTTTGCCGTCTTTGTTCAGATCCGAGAGCTGAAAACCCGTCGAACCCATCAGCGGCGGAAAACGAAGCAGGTTTTTCGCTTGAAAGACACCCTTACCGGTATTGGTAAAGAGCCAGAGACCTTCGTCGGCATGCGCCATCAGCGCCATGAAATCCAGCCGGCCGTCGCGGTTAAAATCACCGGTTTCAATTTGTGTAGCGCCGGGTACTTCGTGAATGATCTGGGTTTCGTAGGTACCGTCGGCGCGGGCGGTGGAGAGGTAAATACCTCCCTGATTATGTCCGAAACCGCAAATAAGCCAATCGGTCAGGCCGTCTCCGTTAAAATCACCGGGAACAGATTGTACCGGCCGCTGAAGCTGGGTCGCGATGGGCGTTACTTTTTTTGATGCGAGGTCAACCCGGACGAGCTGCCCGAGTTTCTGATCCACCGCCATCATACTTCCGATCGCGGTAAAATAGGCTTCGCCAGGCTTGGCAAATACCGCCTCTACCGGCATGGAGGGCAATTCCGGCGCGGCAGAAGCCTTCAGGTCTTTCGACCAGCGGGTCAGAAACGGAGGATCGGCATCACCGGAAAAGACCGTCCCTTCGTGCATTTTCACCATCAGGGTCATCGCCGGGCGGGATCCGGGTGCCGGCTTCTTCAATTGAAAAACGGACCAGTCTTCGAGAAGCGGTTCACGCTTTTCTTCCCCGAGGCTATCCGGCGCGTTTTTTTCGAAATAATCTACCAGTTTCAGCCACTGCGCGAAGGAAAGCGCCGATTTCTCCTGGCTGTTCGCCACCTGGTAATACTCTCCGTACGCCGAGACGGGTATGCCCAGTTTCGGCGCCATGGCAGGCAGGACGTGTTTGAGCCATGTTTCTTTATCGAGCTGGCCGGGTTTAACCGGCAGGTGGCAGGAACTGCAATAGGTTTGGGCGAGTTGCTCGCCGGTTTCCTCTTTGGGGGCGGAAGGACCGCCGCAGCCGGACAGTATCAGGGTCAGAAAAGCAAAAGGCAGCCAGTGGAGTCGCATCGTGATTATTTTCCGAAAAATAAAAGGAAAGAGGCAGACGATCGTCTGCCTCTTTTACCTGGCCATTCTACTGATTACTAATAACTGGGATTTTGTGTCAGGGTCTTCGTCGTTCCCATCGTTGTCAGGTCAATCTGGCGCTGCGGAATCGGGAAGTACTCATTCTTACCGGCCGTAAAATGTCCGCCGGTGAGGTCTGTGGTGATCTTGCTTTCGTAGGCGATGTAGGCGTTGAGCGTCGCTTCGGCGATCCCCCAGCGGGACAGGTCAAAGAACCGGTGACCTTCCATTGCCAGCTCCAGTTTCCGCTCAAAATAGATCGCTTTCAGTGCGCCGGCTTTGCCGAGAGCTGCGAACTTACCATCCGGATAAACTGAAATTTTATAATTGGCAGCCGGAGTGGTTGAAAAGCCCGCCATTGGCTTTGTTTCGTCCTGATACTTATAAACCCAGCCGGTTTTGTTTGCCGCCCGGGCACGGACCAGGTTAACATACTCCTGCGCCTTTGCGAGGTTGCCAAGTTGTGCCTCCGCCTCGGCGGCCATCAGGAGAACATCTGCGAAACGGATAATCAGCACATTGATAGCCGTACCGGGTGCCCAGGAGTGGTTGTCGGCATACTTGTCCTGATTGTATTGCCAATAGACATTCTTTTTCGGCGAGTACGGCCCGGCATAAGGCTGACTGCGAATCCAGGTCTGACCAGGGTGATTGCCCCAGTCAAGATAAGGAATGCCGCGACGTCCAACTGTCCAGTCAAGCCGGGGATCGAGGGCCGTTTGATCCGGATCAAAAGTAGTCGGTTTCTCGGCCGTCGAACTGGCGAGGCCCATGTCATTTTTAACAGCAGTCTGGTTGTACGTGTCCACATACGGCAGCCCGTCTGCGTCTGTCCGATACGAATTCACCAGATCCTGAGTAGGCTGGTAAAATCCGCAGCAGCGGAAGGGGCTTTGATATGGAAAATTCAGCATCTGGCCCGAGTTAGCATTGTCGATGGCATTTGTACCATCGTTTGCAGCCATCTGAATCGCAAAGACGGACTCTTTGTTATTCTTTGCCGCTGCATCAAAGTTATCCTCGTACTTGTCGGTCAAGCCATACTTCAACCCATTGGAAGTTACGCCGCTGGAAATCACCTGATCGAAGGCTGTTTTGGCGTCCTGATATTTGTTTTGATACAGGTACGCCTTGGCCAGGTAAGCAAGAGCCGCCCATTTATTCACACGGCCCACCTGACTTTGGGTAGCAGGAAGATTGTCGGCAGCGAATTTCAGATCGGCTTCAATTTTGGGCCAGATATCTTCCGTATTCTGCTTTTTAAAATCGTCGACATTCGGCTTCGCGTAGTCTGTTGTTGTTTCGTCAATCCAGGGAACCATCTTGAACATTTTCTTCAGTTCGAAGTAATAATGTCCCCTCAGAAAGCGGGCTTCCGCCTCGATAGTCTTGGCATCTGCATCCGTGATATCCTTCGCTTTCTTGAGATAGAACAACGTAGTATTGGAACGATTCACGCCTTCGTATACCGCCTTCCATTTACTGTTGAAGAAACCGTTGCTGGCATCGTGACTATACTGCATGATGGAGTTAATCCCCGCCTGATCGCTACCATCCGAGCCTTTGTGAGCGTCGCCACCGGCTACGCTCCCATAAATCCAGTTGCCCGGGGCAGCATCCCAGGGGTTGGCGGCGCCTGCACCTACTCCATCGAGAACGGCGTAAGCGCCAACAAGTAGCGTTTGTACACCGGCATTGCTCTGTAGCTGCGAGTCATTGAGCGCACCTAGCGCAGGCTGGTCAAGGAAAGAATTCTGGCATGAAGAAATCGCGAGGCTGACAGCCAGAACACTGGTTAATTGGATGTATCGTATTGCTTTCATCGGATTCTTTTCAGATTAGAATGACAGGTTCAGACCCAACAGGAATTGACGCTGATTCGGGTAAACCCCTTCGTCGATGCCGAATGAAGTATTGTTCGAAATCGACTGGTTGAGGCTTCCGTTAGACGAGTTGTTGGTGTTCGCCGTCGTTCCGATTTCAGGATCCAATCCCGAGTATTTTGTGATCGTGAACAGGTTTGCCGATTGAACATATACGCGCAGACGTTGTACACCAACCTTCTTTAGCAGCGCCGCAGGGAACGTGTAGCCGAGTTGCGCATTTTTTGCACGGAGATACCCTCCTTTTTCAACATAATACGAGTTCGGTACAGTAGTAGTACTGAAAGAACCGCTGTTTTCCTGAATCGGCGCTTTTGCGTTCATATGCTCCGGAGTCCACGAATCGTAGTAGGCGGTCCGGCTCTTTGCTCCGGCGAAGTTGGGATAGAAATCCGTCCACCACCGTACGTTATTCCAGATATCATTCCCCTGAACACCGTACAGGAAGATGCTGAAGTCCCAATTCTTGTAGTTCAAACCCAGGTTGACACCGTAGCTGAATTTCGGATTCGGGTTTCCAAGGAACGTCCGGTCGTCAGCGGTGATCTGACCATCGCCGTTTACGTCTGCATATTTAAACCGACCAACGGCGACCTCATTCTGATAGACGGCACTTGCATTTCCGGTCTTCGCACGGGCAGCAGCATTCGCCGCATCGATTTCTCCCTGATTATTCCAGAATCCGTCGATTTTATAGCCAAAGAACTGGCCGATCGAATGCCCTACGGCGTTCCGAACGATATTGCTTCCGTTAAAACGGCGTCCTTCCTGATCAAAATAGCTGGTACCTGTCGCAACGGTGAGGATCTTGTTGTTATAAGTAGTCAGTGTTCCCGTGACGTTGAAGGTCAGATCTTTCGTAATCGAACCATTGTAGGTAATGGCAAGATCAACGCCTCTGTTGCGCATTTTCGCTATATTGACGTAAGGCAGATCCCCCTGGCCGGCCGAACCGGGCATTTCCGGGTTGTATAACAGATCCTTCACTTCCTTCACGTAATAGTCCGCAGTTACATCCAATTTACCATGGAACAGCGTCGCGTCAATCCCGATGTTTGAGTTTACGTTCTTTTCCCATTTCGCATCCGGATTTCCAATGTGCGTACGCTGAAATCCTGAAATGATGGACGTCGTGGTGCCGGCGATGTCATAGAAGGAGCTGGCCTTAACCGCGCCGTAGGTAGTGAACGGGTTGATCGCGAGTACATTCAACTGGTTACCCATAATACCGTACCCCCCGCGAAGTTTCAGGTCAGTGATCCAACTGACGTTCTTCATAAAATTCTCCTGAGAAATCCGCCAGCCAGCGCTGAAAGCAGGGAATACGCCGTACTGCGTGTTCAGGAAGCGGGAAGAGCCATCGCGGCGAACCGTCGCACTGATCAGATACTTCCCGGCATAACCATAGTCAACTCGTCCAATCAGGGAATACAGGGCGTCCGCATACCGGTTACTGTAGTTTGTCGGCGTACCTGAGCCAGTCGAAAGATTGACATAATTCGGATCAAAAGAGAAATAACCTGTTGTAGTACCACCCAGGTTACGGCCACGGTTCTGGTAAGCTTCCGTACCTACCAATACTTTCAGGTCATGCGTATTGTTGAACGTATGCGAGTAGGTAGCCGTGTTGGTCCATGTCCAGTTAAAACCGTTGAACGCATTCTCGGTGTAGCTGTTGGTAGGCGTATTTTCGGAGTTTTCGTATTCCGGGTAAGCAAATGAGTGAAAAGACCCCGAAAAGAGTTCGCCCCCGAAACTGGACCTTACCGTGACGTCTTTGAAAAGATCCGCCTCGATATACATATTGCCAAACAGACGGTTATTCAGTCCGCCGTTGTTGGCGGTACGGCGCTGAATGGCAACCGGATTCTTGGCATTACCCATTCCGACACCATGCGAACCAGCATAATTGCCGCGAATGTCATACACCGGTATGATCGGTTGCATACGGAATGCCATACCAATAGCGCTACCTTCTGTTAATGCGTTGATCCGGGGGTTGTCGGTCACAGAAAACGCCAGGTTTTCTCCGATACGAACGTGATCGGAAATGTTGTACTGGCTGTTTGAACGAATCGTATAGCGTTTTACATACGTATTGAGCAGCGTACCCTGCTGGTTGAAATAATTCAGCGAAAACAGATAATTCCCCTGGTTTCCTCCGCCACTAACCGAAATATTGTGGCTTTGAATCGAAGCAGGTTTGAAGATTTCATGGAACCAATCTGTCCCCCCCTTATTCGCTTTTACAATCCGGTTAAACCTGTCCAATTCAGCAGAACTTGTATAGTTCGGATTAACGAAATAAGTGGATTCATCAACCGTTTGTGCACCAGTAGGCTCGATGTAATTGGGTAACACCGGGGTCGCTCCGGAACCATATTGCTGATCCGTGACGGGCACATTGGGAGCCGAGTTTTTCAACGCCCGGAACTTCAGATTCGCCATGTCCTGCGGCGAAAGAATATCCCAGACATTTCCCTGCTTCACGCGTTGCGTACCGTAGTAAGCGTCATAGGTTACTTTCACCTTGCCGCTGCCGCGCTTGGTCGTCAGGATGATGACCCCGTTGGCTGCCCGTGAACCGTAGATGGAAGCCGAACCGGCATCTTTCAGTACCTGCATCGACGCGACGTCGTTCGGGTTGATATCCGCAATGTTCTGAGTCGGCACACCGTCCACAACATACAGCGGCGTGTTGCTGCCGAACGTGTTCAAACCCCGGATACGGATCTGCGGCGCTTCGCCCGGCTGACCGGAACCAAGGACCGTCACCCCGGACGCACGACCCTGCAACTGACTGGTAATCTGAGAGGTAGGCTGCTCGGTCATTTGCGATACGTTGATCACAGAGACGGCGCCCGTCAGGTCTTTCTTTTTCTGGGTACCGTAACCGACAACTACCACCTCAGAAAGTTGTTTGGTATCGGCTTCGAGAATCACGACAAAGCTCGACTGGTTGTTGATTTCCACTTCCTTCGTCACATAACCAACCGATGAAACCACGAGCGTACCCTTCAGTTCGGGCAGGTTGAGGGTAAACTTACCCTCCGCGTCGGTATTGGTACCTATTGTGCTGTTTTTCAGGCGAATAGAGCTACCCGGAATACCCGAGCCTGTGGCGTCGGTGACCTTCCCCGTCACCACAATCAACGGCAGGTGGTTCACAAACGACATCCCTCCTCCTGAAACCGGAGCCCGTACAGGTATCTGGCTGCTGGCACGGCTCAGAATGATGACACCGCCGGAGACTTCGTAATTGAGATTCAGGGGATGCAGCAACTGATCCAGTAACCGGCTCAGGCTCTCGTTCGAAACGGAAAGAGAGACGCGCCGGTCCGCCTGGATCAGGTGAGAGCTGTAGACAAATTTGATGCTGGTCAGTTTCTCAACGGTCCTGAGAACCTGCTTGACCGTTTGCCCCTGCACGTCCAGGGAGATCCGCTTGCTGAGCACGTCCTGGGCTTTGCTTTCCCGCGCAAAGCTCACCCCCGCGAGTGTAATGGCCAGTACTAGTTGCATTACTGTTATTCTCATAATAGTCAACAGTACTTGTTTCCTTTTTTTCATACATTTGAAACTGTTTTGTTGAAATGCGATTCGACAAAAAACATCCACCTGCAACCCTGCGACTGGTTGCATCACGTAAAGTGAAAAAGTGGAGAGAGTACGGTCGGCGGTGCTGGCACACTGCCGACTTTTTTACTTGAAGACGGCGACTTACATCATAGGCATCAATTTTGGTTACGGGTTAAGTTATTCTATCAGGTTTTGTACTTCATTGATCAGCCGCGGCAGCCTTTGCCGTGTACCACAATCTGGCCATCCAGCACATCGTAGTGCGCTTCAATCGCCTTGCAGATAATATCGAGGGTTTCCGTCAGCGGCCGGTTTGTCAGCGAGGCCGTCAGCGGGCATCGGGACAACGTTTCCCGGTCGTATACGATCTGAATCCCGTACGTCAATTGAATCTGCTTAAACACCTCATCGAGGGGCGTGTCACTGAACTCAAATCCGGCAACTGCGATTTCCGGACGAGGCAGGACAGGTTCAGCCGCTTTTTCGCGCACCAGGTTGGCATCCCGGCGGCGAAAAACAGCCTGCTGATTGGGCATGAGTACCAGCGCGTTCGGCCGGTCCGTATTATCCGCTCCATGAAAAACAGACACTTTTCCGGATTTGACCGCTACCGTAACATCGTTTTCAGAAGTCTTGACAATGAAGCTGGTCCCCAGTACGCGGGTCGTCAACTCATTAGAATATACGTAGAAAGGACGGGCGGGATTTTTGATTACATCAAAGATCGCCTCCCCGTCCAGGAAGACTTCACGCCTCTTCCCGCCGAAGGACGGATTGAAGCTGATCTTCGCTTCCGACTTCAGCACGACCGTGCTGCCGTCCGGCAATTTGACCAATAGTGGCTGGTGTGTTGTGTTGACGTGTTCGATCAGGGAAGCAGATTGTGCCCGGGTAAGCGCCTGGTAAGTAGACACTCGGGTGTCTGCCGACTGCCAGCAGTAAAACTGGTAGCTGCCGTATCCGACGAGCAGGGTCATGGCTGCAGCAGCAGCCCAGCGCCCGATGGCAAACCGGTGTTGACGACGCGGGCGGGCAGCTGAAACGAGCACTTCCACTTCCTCATCCGTCAGTTCCCGAACCGGACGAACCTGCAGGGAATTGAGCAACCGGATGGCTTCGTCGACTACTTCCCGCTTATGGGGGTGCGTAGCGAGCCAATGCTCCCACTCCAGGGTCTCGTCGTCGATAACGCCCCTGGCCCACTTCAGAAAGGAATCATCCGCAAGGAAATCTTCTATGGTTTCGTAGACGGTATAATTTTTCATCGATGGAATAGCATTTTCTGGTTGCCTCTTTGACGTATTATTCCGGATTTGGTTTGATCTACTGGTTTCCTGACAAAAAAATCTTCAAAAAAGAGAACAAACCCATCCAGTCAGTGCATGAATCACTGATAATCAATTATTTGCATCAACTAAAATCAGCTGAAAATTTCCCGGATCAGGAAAAGGAAAGAAAGTACCCACTCGCCCTGCCAGCTCCGGCGGAGGCGCAGAATGGATTCATGGAGGAGGTTGTAGACCGACTGCCGGTTCATGGTCATGATACGACTAATGTCGTCATGAGATAGTCCTTCGTAGAAACGCAGGTACAGGATTTCTTTCTGGCGTTTCGGCAGGGCGTTGAGCAGCTGCTCGAGTTTGCGGTGGGTTTCGTCGGCGAGCTGGCGATCGATCAACTGCCGTTCAATGGAAAACTCCACCTCGAAATTGTCTTCCAGGTCGGCGCCCCGGATCCATTTGCTTTGTTCCCGGAAGATCCGGAGACGAATGGCTTTGAAGAGATAGGCCTTGATGGAAGCCGGTTGACTGACGGTGGACCGGTGTTCCCACAGATCGAAGAAAATATCCTGAATGCAATCTTTGACAAAGTCCTCATCTGCCACAAGACGGCAGCCATACCGGAACAAAAGCCGCGAATAAACCCGCATAAGCGACGAATACGCATCTTCGTCACCCGCTCTGAAACGCGCCCAGAGGTCTTGTTCGGGATCGGAAAAATGCAATTCTGATGGGGTCATACGTTCCGGCAGTGATAGAGAAACTGTACAAAAGTATTTTTTTCTGGTATTAATCCCCTTCCCCCTTCCGAAAAAACCGGCAGGATGCAACGTTTTGTTAAAATTGTACAGGTCGAAGGAGGATACAGAAAATTTTGCTGGAAAGCGGGTCAATCCGCGGGCTGCTTTGTCAAATTACAATTAATTATACGATAAAAACAATTGTTTCCCGGGAATTAAAGTAATACACGTTGAAAGCGTTTGTTTTAGCGACGGAATTTGAATGATTGGTCGGTTGGGTAACTTTGTCCGTCCGCGAACCACTCTTCGCTCATCCCATCTTCGTGAAAAGAATCTGTTTAACCTTCACGGTTTTATTGTCTATTAGCTTTTCCAGTTATGCGCAGACGTATAACTATTCTCAAACTGGCACAAACGACCGGCCGGCAGGAACCGAGAACATAACCATCGGTAACGGGGCCGGTTTTATGATGGCCGCGGGGTCCTTCCTGAATGTACTGCGGGGAAGACAGGCCGGTATAAATGCCTGACATTTCAGCAATCTATTCCTATTGGTTACTGGGCCGGTGCCGGATTATGTTCCGGAGCGGGCCAGATAATTATCGGGGACAGCAGTTTTGCAGAAAATCCCCAAACCCTTACCTTTCCCAATACTATCGAACAAGTTGAGGAAACAGACTTCGCAGTCTTGAAAATACGGTAATCCTCGGCGACGACATTCTGAATACCGGAAGTTCATGGCAGTCCGGATCCAATATCCTGGTTGGCTCCTGCGTCGGCCAGAAACAGACCCCTACGGATCAAAGCATGATAGGCAACGCAGTACTTGGCGCCTATGCTGCGTCCATACCGAGCGACAGCTACGGCACGTATGTCGGGTATGCTGCAGGAACCAATGGCGGATTGGAGTATCTGGATACCTACATCATGGCGGTAGGCGCCTGGGCAGGAGCAGGTGCCGACAACCGCAACAATACATACCTCGGAGCGAAAGCGGGTATGAATGCCAGTTCTTAGAAAGCGAGGACCTTATACTGGTCATTGAACGCGATTATAATTTTATCAGGCGGAGGCCACTATCATCAACTGGCGTGTCGCCTGAAAAACACGCAGAGACGAGCGAATACGTTTCTCGGCCATACGGCTTGAACTAAGTCGGAAATGAGCAGTCAGAATACGGTCGTTGGTTATCAGGCCCGCTGGAGAAGCTGGAAAAGGAACACGATTAGCTGCGTAAGTTGCAAGAGGATATCATTAGAACGATAGAAAAATAGTCAAAATAAAAGGGTTATCAGAGGGTTAACCCTTCACTTTGGTTCGTTGGTCGTTGTTTCAACCTGGTGCATCTCCTGACATATTTATATAGCAATGGACAAGATTCTTTTTTCCCGAAGAAAGGCTCTTCTATTAGATAATATAGCAGAACTCCTGCAGAATCCCGGGATATCCGAAAAGGAGAAAACGATGCTCGAAAGAGTCTTGGTCCTGCTTGATCACTATTCATTTGAGAATAGATTGCTCGTCAAAGGGTTGCTGTCACATACAGTTATTGACACCCTGGAACTACCCTATTCACTGGGAGATCTACTGATTAGATTCGATCATCAAATAACCTGACGACTGAACTTTACGCCTGCTTCCTTATCCTCCGCTTCAACTCCTCCCCTACCTTTTTTAATTCCCGCCACTTCGGGACCTGAAGAGAGTTGCCGTAACGTTTTCGTTTATCTATCTCAAACCAGAGTGCCTGACTCAGGTCATAGAAAATACTTACCACAGACATCGCAGCGATTTTCTTATATCTGATAAAATTTTTTCAAGATTTCGTTTTGATATCAGAAGATAATCACGCAGTATTGAAACCGAATTCCCCCTTGTCCAACTCTATTCGAGCATTCTAATGGCTCTACGCTTTACTCGTGCCATATCCGGCGTCCTCTGCGTATTTATCTCTACCTCATTTGCTTTTTCCCAGTCAGGAGACAAGAACTTTATTATCTCCAGAACCTACAAACGTGCTACTACCACTCCGGGAGGAAGCGGCTCTATTCTGGATGCAACGCAGGAAATCAGTTATCTCGACGGTTTAGGGCGACCTATGCAAGCCGTTTCCGCGCATGGTAGTCCGCAGCTTTCAGGCGGCACTCCTTCTGACCTGGTCACGCATACGGAATATGATAATTTCGGGCGCGTATCAAAAGTGTACCTTCCCGTTCCTAATCAGGGAAACGGCAACTTTTCAGGAAGCGCTGCGTCTGACGTTTTCGGTTACTATCAGAACGGATCTATATTCTGCGGAACGAGCACACGCGCCTATGCAGAAACCCAATATGAAGCTTCTCCCCTGAACCGTCCGACTCGAAAATACGCCCCCGGAACCGATCGCGCTGTAGAAATTACATATGGCGTTAATGGAGGCAATGAAGTCAAACAATACGACGTAAGCGGTGATAACCTAGTCAATAACAATGTGTATTATCAGGCTGGTGCCCTGAGTTACACGGAAACGAAAGATGAAAACGGAAACAGAACCCGGGAATACAAAGACAAGGGCGGTAAAGTAATTCTTAAACGTTCGTACCTTGATTCCGGACAGTTGGATACGTACTACGTTTATAACGATCTGGATCAGCTTAAATTCGTCCTTCAGCCAAAATTTCAGGACGATGCCAACACCGATCGGTATGCGTTCCGATACAGTTACAATGACCGCGGCCTTGTTCAGTCCAAATATGTCCCCGGAGGAGGAACAACTACCATGGAATACGACGGGCAGGATCGGTTGACTTACACAACGGATGGCCGTGGAAAGCGGATTTTTTATACTTATGATGGACTAAACCGTCCCACCGGTACCCGAGACCGAACCAATGGCGCGGATGAAGGGCTGACTGTTATTTCTTACGACAATTACAATTCCCGTCCAGGCGGGCATGATTTTGTCAATATCGGAAGCAATTATCCTGCCACCACTGCAGCGGCAACGGGGAAAATAACGGTGGAAGCACGCCGCGTACTGAAACCGGACGGCAATTATGACGCGTGGTTGTATACCACCACTTATTATAACGAGCGCTATCAGGTCATTCAGGTCGTTCGCGACCTCTATGATCTCGGAACAGGCGACGCGAGAGAACGAACCACCTATGACGTGCGATTTGACGGCCTTGTACTCAGAAAACGGGTGGATCAGAATACGCAAACCGGGAGTCATGCTGTCGAAACAACAATTACCTACGATCACAACGACCGTGTACTGAGCAGCAAATATACTATTTACAAAAATGGAAATTACCTGAAGGAGGCTGTCGTTGCAGCTTCCCGGTATAATCCGGTGGGTCAGCTGAAAAACCGCTACCTTCATTCGACAGGCAATGAGAGCTACCGGGAGCAATTGGATTATTGCTACAACGTACGGTCTTTCATCAAGAGCATTAACGGAAAGACGAGTGCTTCGGACAATTTTGGCCTTAATATCCGTTACGACGACGCCCGTGACGGAAACTACAACCAGTTTAACGGTAATATTTCCGAAATCTCCTGGCGTCAGGTGAATGGCTCATGGCCGGGCTTCCGTTTCAACTATGACCAGCTCAGCCGGATGACCAACTCCACTCCTTTTGACGGAAACAACCTGAGCGAAGCTGTAGCTTACGACAAAAACGGTAATATTACCTCTCTGCAGCGGTCCGGCAGCGGCGGCCAATGGGACAACCTCACGTATAGTTACTTCAAAAATGGGAATCAGGGGGATTTCAGCGGGAACCGACTGATGCGGGTGGAAGATGTCTCCGGAAACAGCAACGGATTCCAGAATGGAAACAACGGCAGTGACGATTACGACTACGACGGAAACGGAAACGCCACGAAAGACCTCAACAAAGGGTTGTCTTCCATCGAATATAACATCCTCAATCTCGTCCGAAAGGTCACGTTTGCCAACAATCCCGGAAAGTCCTACGAGTACCACTACGATGCATCAGGCACTAAAATCCGGTTGAACAACAGCGGTACCAACACCAAATATGCGGGCATTTTCGAGTACGATCAGAATAATTACGTAACCCGCATTGCAACAGAAGAAGGCCAGATCGCCGTTACCAGCAACGCTTCCAATTACGAATTCCAGTATTACCTGAAAGACCACCTCGGCAATGTACGCGTTGTCATCAACGAGGGCGGGTCTGTCGTGCAGGAAACGGAGTACTTCCCCTTTGGAATGCCCGTTGTGAGGACGCAGGGGGCGAATAAGTATTTGTATAACGGAAAAGAGCAGCAACCGGAGACGGGATATTTGGATTATGGGGCGAGGATGTATGATGGTGGGATCGGGAGGTGGTTTGTACCGGACGCAATGAGTGACACGTATTCGAATTTCACGTCTTACAATTATGTTTTTAATTCACCCCTCTCATGGGATGATCCTGACGGCAGATGCCCGACTTGTCCACAAGGAGACGAAGCGAGGGATGTTTATTCGCCAGGAGCAATTGTCTCGAATCAGTACGGTAGTTGGAAATGGACAGGGTCTGAGTGGGTAACGCTGGGGACTTTGGAAGTTCCTTCCGGGTCCCAAGTCATGGCCCCTGTTTCCGGAATACTAGAGTGGATTGACCAGGTTTTTAATGGCAATCGAACCTTTGGATTGAAGGAGGTAAATAGTGATGGAGTCCTTTCAAATAAACTCAAACCAATAACTGGACTGCCACCCGACGTTGGAGTCTCAAGAATTAGATCTGCTACAGAGCTAGCAGCTCTTGCGCGGCCGTCCGCCATTGCATTGACTCAGAGGGCATTAGAGCATGTTATCTCTCGACACTGGCCTACAAGCGCCGCTACGAACGCGGGAAAGTTTGCGCAAAACATTTCTGAAGATGGCCTGAAAGAAATGGTAGAAATTGCAAGAGCACAGGGTACGATCAGAGCTAATACACATGGACGCGCTGGTATAATTATTGAACATACCTTTGAGCATATCATTGGTATAAATATACAGGGAAGCTCGACGTCTAGCATAAGAATTATTGTTGGAGACAGCGGAAATCTCATAACTGCATTTCCTTTCTAATTTCTAAAAATCATGTTCGAGATAAGATATCAAATACTTTCTAAAAATTTCTCTTGTGGCGAACGCATTTCTCGGGAATCTCTCCACTATTATATGTTTTTGGGCAATATTCAGTTTCTCGGAGGTGATCGCCAAATCTCAATGAATTGGGAGTGGATACCGATATTTGATTTTGCGTATTGCGTTCGAGAAATTTCTCTCGCACTGAATAATCTGCAATTCGGAAATGAATATTTCGAATTTACGGAAAATTCTGAAATTATTACCTTCTCAAAAGACAATAGCATACTTACAATTAAAACATCTTTTTCTTCTGTCATACTCGAAGTCAAATTTGACGCCTTCAAGAGCGAAGTAGCCAATTTTTACAATAGTATTTACGAAAAAATTGAACTTGATCTAAAAATAAAATTATCCAGTATTTTATAATATAAATTACTCGCAGCTTAGACGATCAATATATGATTTTCGAATAACGGCACTAATTTGAGCCTATTAAATATTTTATGTTAACGTCATGACTTGCTCTGACGCTGCTTTAATACTGTCAATAGATTTAGCACTACTTGAATTCAAAAAGTAGTATTTTAGACATCAGAAACGTTTAAAACATGATCGGAAAATTAGTCACTAACGCCTTATTTCCTGTGGTATTCTTTTCCAATTCGCTTTTCGCCCAAATCTCCGGCCTCACCTACCGTGATAGCAACGGCAATGGCAAACGGGAAAACCATGTACCGGCGGAAACCATTCTTTCCGGAATAAACGTCAAAGCATTTGACGCGTCTGACGCATTGATTTCCCAAACACATTCCGACGCTACCGGCCGGTATACGCTCGACGTCCCTCACGGACAGTCCCTTCGGGTCGTGTTTGGCACCGGTGATGAAAAAGGCTCGCTTCCCCCTTCGCGCTATGTACGCAGCCCGGCGCGGAACATCGACTTTGGTCTGTACAATCCGGATCAGCATGCCTCCCCTAACCCCGTCGCTATCTGCCCTATCTACATCCTTGGCAAAGGAAACGATACCCTGACCGCCCTTTTGGCGATTGCTACAGAAACCGGGGAGCGAACGCCGTTGGCAACCGCTGCCCAGGTGGGAGCCCTCTGGGGTGTTGCCTATCACCGGCAGACTCGCCAGGTATATTCCGCTGCCTTTGCGAAGCGGCATGTCGGCTATGGGCCTCTGGGTACCGGGGGTATTTACAGGACCGACTGGAACACCCGGCAGACAACTCCCTGGCTAAACCTCAAAACCCTTGGCATTCCTACCGGCATAGACCGGCATAAGGATCTGACTGCGCATCCTTACGGTCAAAATGTCGACGCCGATATGATGAGCGATGTTGGAACCGTCAGCCTAGGCGGGATGGATATCCTGGATAATACATTGTTTGTTGCGAACCTGTCTGATCGGCAGGTATATGCTATCGCCCTGCCGAAAGATCCTTCCCGGCGTCCCGGAGCAGCAGATGTAAAAAGCTACTCCCTCCCCGATCCGGGATGGAAAGGAGGCGCTGTCCGGCCCTTTGCCATCAAAGCCTATCAGGGGAAATTATACGTAGGCGTCGTTTGCGACGCTGCCGAATCACAGCTTGCTGCCGACCTGAAAGCCGGCGTCTATGAATTAGACCCGATCTCCGGCAAATTCCGGTTGGTTGTGACGGTACCCCTCGCTTACTCCCGCGGAACGGTAACTCTGGCCTGGCACCCATGGACGAGCGATTTCACAAAAGCCCGCCAACCAAACGCTCCTTCTTCGGCACTGTATCCGCAACCCATCCTGTCCGCCATAGAATTTGACGCAGATGGCGGAATTATACTCGGACTCATGGACCGATTCGGGCATCAGGCGGGTACCGGCCAACCGGATCCAACCGGAGAAGCTGCTTTTTCCGCCATAGCCGCAGGAGATGTGCTCAAGGTATTTCTCTCCCGAAAAAACTATAAACTGGAAGCGAACGCCGTGGCAGGTGACCTCCGAAGCGCCGGCGCCGGAAACCGTCAGGGACCTGACGGAGGCGAGTTCTTTTTTGAAGACGGATTTGTTGCTTCCGACGGAAAAGTCATTCACGAAGAAACGGCGGCGGGCGGCCTCGCGTGGCTGCCCGGTACCGGTGAACTACTTGCTTCTGCTCATGAACCCGGATCAGACTTTAATAACAGCGGTATTAAGGCCTTTGGCAATCAAACCGGCAAGCGAACCCGTAGTTGGGCCTTTTATACAGATGGGCAAGCGGGGACATTTGGAAAAGCCAATGGGATAGGCGGTATCGCCTTGGTCTCTGAAGCCCCTCCGAAGGTCCTGCTCGGGCGTATATGGAACGATCAAAATCGAAACGGCAGTCAGGATGTCGGCGAAGACGGCTTCGAAAACCAGCTAATAGCACTAAACGTAAACGACAGGTTGTTCCAGCAGGCTCATACCGATGCGAATGGTTATTTTTCGTTTTCCGTCAGTCCGAGTTCAGTTTCTCCTGACTCAGTGTTATTCGAAATAATACTCCTGAGGGATGTTTCTCTCGAATTAACCAATCCGGCAAAATTTGAACAAGCTCCTGATCAATTTAAACTAAAAATACAAGCTGGCAATTCAGTTAAAAACTTCCATGAAATCGGTTTGGCTTTTAGTCGGCCATTCGGTGAGGAAGGTCGCCCATCTTTATTCAAAAGCTATCCGAATCCGTTTAGTCGTTTTTTACAATTTGAGATATTATCTGATAAACCCCTTTTAACCGTCACGCTTACTGACATTGCCGGCAGACAGATTGCACGTAAAGTTTCTTCCGGATTAAACGGCAAGCATGCTGGTTTTTTTGACCTACCATCCTTATCAAAAGGTTTCTATCTTATCAAACCTGACGATATAAGTATTCCCGCATTGAAAGTCGTTAAGGAATAATCATCCGAGCTCACATTAATTCGCGTGTCGATCTATGGCAAAGCTTTACAAGCACCCAATACAGGCTTTTCTTTTATTTTCCTCTATTCTTTGCTCCTTTCCAGTTTCAGGCCAGAAGACTGAAACTGACTCATTAAAAAAGAGTGCAAGAATCAGTTCTGCACAGAATTTCACTGGCCAGCCCTCTCTCATCCCCTCGTCTCCGCAAGCGGCATCTTTGGGAAAGTATGGCGACGTTCCTGTCTCTCATTACACGGGTGTACCCCCTATTTCGGCACCTATCTATGAGATTAAAAGCCGTGATCTTACTCTTCCTATTTCTGTGTCTTATCATGGTGGCGGTGTCCGTGTAGAAGAAGAGGCGTCGCAAGTCGGTCTCGGCTGGGCGCTCAACGCAGGCGGCGTTATCCGTCGACAAATTAGAGGCCGCGATGACCTGAAAAGTAACGGCTACACATGGAAAAGACTTTCGCAACTTGCTTACGCGGGGAACTCCGCCCTATGCTTTTTTCTGAACCAAGGCGATTATTCCATTTTTTTTGCAAACGGGGGAACAGAGATTGAGTCAATCCTTCAGAATATGACGACAATCTCGGGGTATGAACCAATAGTAGACGGAGAGCTGGATATTTTCACCTACAATATAGGCGGAATGGCCGGCCAATTTGTCATTATTCCTGATGGCAATGGCGGCTTTTCGGCGAAGTCTTTAAAGTCTGATGATATCCAAATTTCGATCCTTGGTACTCAACAATCTGACTGGAACTTCCAGCTGACACTGCCAAACGGCGTCGAGTATACCTTCGCCTTTAAGGAAAGACAGAAGGTCATTGATCCTGGCTTGAAACAAACCATGAAAATTCAGGACGCTGCATATGACACCAGCCCATATACAGGCACACCCGTTGAGCATATCGGAGCCTGGTATTTGACTAAGATCAAATCAAATATGACGCTGGAGGAGATCAATTTTCAATATAATTCGGGTGCCTATGTCAGGCAGCTTCCGACTGGTTCAGAAAACTATGAAATCGCTCCAGGAAATGCCTACACAAGTCATCCCACTTTTCGATGGAGCGTCTCCGAAGTTCTCTCAGAAGAAGTAACCTTGGAAGAAATAAATTTCACGAATGGAAAAGTAAAGTTCACAAGAAGTGGTCGAGAAGACAGACCCACCGGAAGCGTCAAACTCGACCAAATAGAGGTTTTGGCATCCAACGGGTCTACCGTACTAAAAGTATCATTCCAGTACGACTATTTCAGTAGCGGCAGTGGGTCTCCTTCATATGTATCCAAGCGATTGAAGCTTCTTTCCATTAAAGATATTACAGGAGGAACAGGACAACCTCCCTATAGCTTCGAATACTATGGTGGCTCAAACCTTCCGGACAAAAATTCTTATCAACAAGACTATTGGGGCTTCTACAACGGTGCAACTGGCAACGACACAAAAGGGACAATGATCCCCTCGGACCAGGTAATTCCCTCTGCTCAATATAAATTGCCAAGTGCTCTACAGGGCGGAGCAAATCGAACCGTGGATTCTGAAAAGGTCAAAGCGAATCAGCTTATTAAGGTAACCTATCCTACCGGTGGAAGCACGACGTACAATTGGGAATCAAACCTTGCCACGAATGCAACCCGTTACAGCGACCAAAATCCCGTCATATTGGTTACAGACTATCTTGGAAACTCTATAGAATTCAAAGGACCTGGCCTTCGCATTGCGAGTATCCAGAATTCTGATGGAAATGAAAAAACAACGTTTGAATACTTAGATCCGAGCACGGGGATAAAAACTGGCAAATTAATGAGTGGCCTTGCTTTTATCCAATGGTTTACTGGTTCTGGATTGGCATATTCTTCGTCATCCAAACATCCATTCAGTAGCAGCCCGCAGGGCAATTTGGTCGGTTATTCGTCTGTCGTCAGTTACAAAGGATCCAGTCGTCTTTCCAACGGCTATACTGTTTTTCGCTTTGACAATAAAGTAGAACAATCTAATGTATCTAGTTTTTGTCTATACAGTGCAGATGGCATTTCTTGCAACCAGACATTTCTCGAGTCTGCGGGTAGTTTTTATTGTGATCCTTATTCTAGTCCGATAAATAACCACATAAGTATCTCAGAACCTAGCATGCCAAATGTGGTTTATCTGCCCAATGGTAATCAGCTCGAAGAAACGTATTATAATTCAGATAATCGGCCGGTCAAAAGTACTATAAATACCTATGAGCTGGCTGACAATTCAACGATACCTAGTTATCGCGTAAAAAAATACTATCGAACATTGGCGTCATCTCCGCAATACTATGGGCTAGTTTATCGAATTCAAACTGGGTGGACCAAACTGAAAGAATCAAAAGAGATTACTTATGAAGGAAATTCAGATAACCCATTGTCAATAGTTACAGAGTATGTATATCATCCAACATACAAGCAACTAATAAAGGCTACAAAGACTGACAGTAAAACAGGGCCGAATAAAGTAAATGTAAATGGTGCGAGCTTGTGGGATCGTCAAATTGAAACGAGTTACAAATATTCATTTGACTTTAACGATAATAGCGCCGTCATAACGATGCCTCAGAAGAATATTATAGCAATCCCTATAGAGACCGCCGTAGCCGTTGTCACTACCAATGGAACTTCCATCATATCCACTCCTACAAGTTGGAAAAAAATAAGCTATAATTACGATGGTTCTAGATTTATGCCCGCAAAAATTGAATCAAAAATTGGCACGGGTAGCGTCTATACTGAAACTACCTATCTCAATTACGATGGCAGAGGGAATTTACTATATTTTGTAAATAGGGAAGGCATTCCAACTTGGATTGACTATTACGGGGTATCCGATTTAGGCAAAACGGATCTAGTAAAAAAAATAACAATTGGCATAACATCCTCTTTATCCCGATCTGAGGATTGGGACTATAAGCCTCTTGTCGGCCTATCTTCTTCAAGAGACTATAATGGACGAATGCTGTTTTACTTATACGACGGGTTTAATCGTCTGTCTGAAATCCGCGAAAACTCAACTTCTGGAAATCTCATAAAAAGTTTTAGTTATAATTACACAAACCAAACCGGCCAAAACTACACCGGCATCAACGTCGCCCCCGGCGTCGTCGCACCTTCCAACCCCTCTCTCACCGGTGGTTCGGGCTGCTCCGCTCCGACTCCGAGTATCAGCGCCTCCAGCACTTCCTATACTTCCGGAGGACCTGCAGTGTCACTTTCGGTCAATAACTGTACCGGCGGCAGCGTTTCCTGGAATACCAACCAGACCAGCAATTCGATCAGTGTTACTCCATCCTCGCCGACGACATACACTGCCCGCTGCACCGTCGGTTCCTGTTACAGTGAGCAATCCATCTATATTTCAACCGGCTCCACCTCCGGGGGTACGAGTCTGGTTTCCGGATCTTGCTACCGCATTAAATTGAAGTCCGCTGGCACGGGGAATGCCTATCTCCAGGCACTCAGCGATAATACTGTTGAACGCCGCGCAGCTTCCGGAGCGAATGACCAAATCTGGAAGGTAGAGTCCGTTGGCACTAATCAATACAAGTTTACCGTCCAGGACAATACCTCCCGGGTTACGACTATAACCTCCCAGGGTATGGGAACAAGAATTACCTTATCTCCTTATTCATCCAGCTCTCTTCAAGCCTGGAGTTTACAGAGCAACAGCAGCAACGATTATCGCATATACACCTCCAACGGCACAACCTGGGACGTCGATAATTACGGCAATGGTGTTTTCCTTCAACTGTGGGGAAGTACCTCGGAGCCGGAGTATACTTACCGTCAGTTCAATTTCGAGTCGGTAGGTTGCCCCGGCAGCTCCAGTGGTGGAAATAGTGTTACCTGTTCGGGAATGACCTTTACGGACGGTCAACTACTTGGTGTCGCGAATGGCCGGAATGTTTACGTCCGGGTCATCAATGGGTGTCTCTATATTACAGCAGGAGATGCAGGCCCTGCAGATGCCCCCATGGCACTCGACTGGCTTTACATCCTGATCAACAATAGCGGATGGGCGAGCAATGTTCCGCACTTTACTTCTGCCACCGCGACCTCCTGCTTCAAGCAACCGGGAGACACATGCAGTGGCACCGGTACCGTGAGTTGTCCGCAGCCCAGCATTTCTGTAAACCCTACAGCCATCAACTCAGGTGGACAGGCTACTCTCCAGACAAGCAGCGCCTGCTCAGGCGGCGTAATCGAATGGCGTATTCAGGGAGGTGGCTCAATTGGACAGGGGGCTTCTTTTAGTGTTTCTCCGACAACCTCCACATCGTATGTCGCGGTCTGTAAAGTAGGCTCATGTACGAGCGCTGCCTCCGGGGCCGTCACGGTCACGGTCAACAATACAGGTGGTGGAAATTCAGTCACCTGCTCCGGCATCACCTTCACCGACGGACAGCTTCTCGGTACAGGAAACGGCAGAAACATCTATGTACGTGTCATCAACGGCTGTCTATACATTACGGCAGGAGACGCAGGGCCGACGGACGCACCCTGGGCGTTGGATTGGCTCTACATCCTTATTAACAACGGCGGATGGGCGGCCAACGTCACGCAATTCAATTCGACTGTTGCCACCTCCTGCTTCAAACAGCCCACAGAAACTTGTTCCGGCACAACCACTTGCCCGGCTCCAACGATTTCGGCAAGTACGACCTCCATCAACGCAAACGATCCTGTCACCCTTCAAACCAGCAGTAGTTGCCCTGGTGGAACGATCGAATGGCGGATTTCGGGAGGCAATGTGGTTGGGTCAGGAACGTCTCTCGTCGTAAACCCAGCTTCTTCCACCAGCTATGTCGCTGTCTGCAAAATCGGTTCCTGCACGAGCGCCAATTCCAATACGGTGAACATTACAGTTAACTCCTCCGGCTGTACTGCCCAACTTCCAGACTACTGTTGGAATCAAACCATTCCCGCTAACTATTTCCACTTCAAGTCGGCACCGCCGACTGCAACGATTGCGGGCCCGTATTGGTCCCTCAGCACCGGTAACCCGCCATTCTACGGAAATGCCTGGTATCTCCAGGCAGGAGACCCAAACAGTGTGATTTATCCTCCTGGTACGAATGACATCAATTTGCCAGTGAACGACTATCGAATCGACGTGTCGTCCGAAACTACTAAAACTGCCAAGCTATATTTCAACGGTGTATTGAAATGGTCTCAGCAGTTTTCTGGCAGCGCACAACTTCATCCGACTTGCTGGGGAGAGCTCCAAAGCGGTACGCGGGTTTATTTCGTGGTGGAATAAGTTAGGCACACTAAAGTAAAAAAGGACGCAGGCGTCGCCTGCGTCCTTTTTTACTTTAAGAAATCCAACCCTCACTTCCCAACCCTCCTCACCAACCACTCCCCTACCTTTTTCCCCTGCTCCGTCCCTCGTTCGCACGAAAACCGGTAGTGAATACCACCGTAAAGCCGGCTCAGGCCTGCTTCTTTTGCTGCCTGGAGAAACGAAGTAAAGCTGCGGTCGCCGTGGCCGTACTCCAGCTCGGTTTTGTCGTGAAAGGCGTAGTTATCACCGAAAAGTGTTGTCAATACCATTGCCGCTGACGCGGAGATGACGCTATGCCCGGAGGTATATTCCGGAAACGGGGGCGTCTGGAGGTACGACTCCCACCGGGGATTGATGAACTTATTAATCACCGTAACCGGGCGAAGGTACTCGCTCCGGTACTTTTCGTCCCAGCAACTGATGAAGCCGTCGAGTAAGGCCGAAGCCGTCAATGCGTAAGCCCTGGCCGACTTCTCCCAATCCGCATTCGTTTCCTTCGCTACCTGACTGGCAATCGCCATCCAATGGCCGCCGGGTGTCATTTTCTTCCGGCCGATCATCAGGTGACCGGAATGCTGGGAAACAAACGGGTTATCGTCCCAGAACCGGGCAATACTCTTCAGCGAATCTGTCAGGTGATTGACGGTCTCGTATACATTGGTCAGTTCTTTCCAGTACGCGCTGTTCTTGTCTTTGCTGCTATAAGGATAGGGCCGCTCCGGTTTGAACTGGCTGGCGGAGTCCATCCCGACAGGCCGGATCATGCCCCAATACGGCTCGACAGCATCAGAATAATCGGGCGGCGTGGGCAACCACTTGTCTTCGATGTATTGCTTGATGCTGTACCGCTCCATGCCACGCGTCTCTTTGTAGCGGTCCTTGCCGGCACGTTCCATGATTTTTTTGCCGACTGCTTCACCAAACGCTACCGAACGGTCGTACAGCTCGTCTGCCGCCCCACCCCGCAGCGACGCCAATGTCGCCGCCTCGAAGCGCCGCACGGTATCTTTCGAGAAGGTTAGTTTTTCTGCCACAAAACAGAACGCCCGGACACCCGCCACCTGGTAGAGATAGTCCTTGCCGGCCTCGGGCTTCGGCATATCCGGAAATCCGTTCAGCCTGGCTGTGAGCGACTGACTCGATGCGTTCTGAAAACGCCCGGCTTCGTACGCGGCAAGCGAGGTATAGGTGTATATGCGGCTGGCCACAGGCGGCGTAAAAATGTCATATACGATGACGTCTGTCAGTTTTTTAACACAGGCGTGGATACTCTCCGGACCGGTGACGGCCACCTCGGTTTTCTTTTGAGGTTGGCAGGAAACGAGGGCCAGGCAACCGGCCGCCACCAGCCATACCATACTTTTTTTCATTGAACGTCAGGTTTACAGGGTTACTTTCCGGGAGGTCCCTTTCCCGGAGAAAAATTCAACTGCCCGCACCCCGCCCGATACGAGCGTCATGGGCGCGGATTGCGAATAAAAAGAAGGACTGTTTTCGACCCGCCGCCGGCTGCCGTCGGCAAAGGTCAGGACGGCCGACTGCTCCCCCGGGGCAAACCGGACGGCCTTCGCGGCTCCCGCCAGCTTGAAACAGAGCAGTTTTCCGAGGTTCTGCGACGCCGCGACACAATACCGGCCCTGCGCATCCGTAAACCGGACCAGCCCCTTGGCATCTCCCGGAATCCAGATACCACTCTGCGGAAGCGACACGGCGATAAACTGCCCTTTCCCGTCACCCGTCAGCAGCAGGCCGTTCATGGCGTCATACCGCCCGACGAGCAATTCGTTTCCGAAGTCGTTCCCCGCCAATAGGATATCCAGCTTTCCATCTCCGTTAAAATCGTCGGTAATCATCCCGTTGACCGGCGCAAACTGGGCTTGTACCGGCAAAGGCGTTACGGTAAACGTGCCGTCGCCGTTATTCCGTACAAAGCTGGTTTGCAGGTAGTTGGCATGCAACTCCAGCATATCTTTCCGCTCTTCGGGTGTGAGGAGCTTGTCGACCGTCAACCCTGCGTATGTCTTATAATTCGGCGCTTTGGCGCGGGTTCCGATCATCTGTTTGACCATGTCGTCCCGGACATGATAGGGATACTCCAGGTAGTTGCCGTTTTCCTTTTCGCGGTAAAACACCGTCGGAACTACGTCATAGCTGCCATTCCCATCGAAATCCTTGGCATACAGGCCAATCGGACGGGCATCCGACGCCCGGAGCAGGGAATTAAGACCCAGGTTTCCGGCGATATAATCCATATCTCCGTCGTTGTCGAAATCACCGGCGGTCAGCGAGTTCCAGCAACCTGCATATTTTTCCAGTCCGGTTTTGTCAGATTTGGTAAAAACGCCCTTTTTATTCTGGAAAAGCGTCAGCGGCATGAACTCCCCGGCCAGAAGCAGTTCGGGCCAGCCGTCCTGATCGGTATCGGTCCAGACGGCGTCGCATACCATGCCGGGGCGCACGAGCGCAGGCGCTATTTTCGCCGTTACATCGGTAAACTTTACCTGCCCGCCTTTGGAGTCATTCCGCAGCAGTTTACTTGCCGAAGGGCGCGGGTACTGTTCCGGAACGACTCTTCCCCCGACAAAAAGATCAAGATCTCCGTCCCGGTCAAAATCTCCGGCTTTCACACACGACCCGCTCTCGGTTTCTGTCGGAACCGCCAAAGGATCAAGGGTAAACTGCCCTTTTCCGTCGTTCCGGTAAAACCGGTCCTGAAAAGCGGGCGCGCCTTCTTTCCCTTCATATCCACCGCTGACGACATAGAGATCCAGGTCTCCGTCGCCGTCGGCGTCAAAAAGAAGCGAACCGGCGTCTTCCGATATTTTTGCCTCCCCGATGGGGTCGGCAGTAAGCTCCTGCCGATCGAATCCGCCGCCCTTTTTCTGGAGGAGAAACACGCCGCGCTCCCGGCGCGAGCCGCCCAGAAAGAAATCGTCGAGCCCGTCGCCGTTTACATCCCCCACGGCAATGGACGGACCATACTGGGAAAGTTTATGCGGAATGGTTTTCTGGACGTTGAAATCGATGTAATCCCGCTCGGTATGCCGGTAGGGTAAACTATCGGTGACGGCAGCAAAGAGGGGTGCTACTTCTTTTTCCGGAAAACGGATTTCCCGGGCCTGTCGGATGTCTGCCGTGAGTACCTGATCCGCCGATACGTCGCGCAACTCCTGGCTGCGGCCGTTAGGCCAGGTGATGAGCACGGAGGCGATCTTTGTTTCCTTTCCTAGACCGAAATGCGCCGCGGCTTCGACGGTCGAAAGGTATCCGCGGTAAATCGTATGCTCATAGACCTGGTGCTCATTTTGCCCATACCGGATTTCCACCTTCGCACCCAGGCCCATCGGGTTCTGTCCTTCGCCGCGGAATTTCACCCGCAGAAAATGACTATCCTTCGCGCCGCTCTCAATCAGGTTGTTGCGGTAGACGAAAGCTGAATCGTTGATGTTACTCACGATCCAGTCGAGGTCTCCGTCGTTGTCGAGATCCCCATAAGAAGCGCCGGAAGAAAAACTCGATTCCTTCATCCCCCACTCCTGCGCCTTATTGGAAAACGTCAGGTCGCGGTTGTTATGAAAGGCATAATGCCGCAGCTTCACCTGCGGGATCATCTCCATCAGTTGGGTCGAGGAAGCGACGGAACCTACGTCACCGCGGTAGGCGACAAAATCATGATCGGTAATGTCTTTCGGATACCCGTTCGTAACGATAATATCCCGGTATCCGTCCTGATCAAAATCGGCTACCAGCGGCGCCCAGCTCCAGTCGGTCTCCGCGATTCCGGCCAATAAGGCGATTTCGGAGAAAACGGGACGCTTCCGGTCCGGCGTTTCCGGAATCAGCCCCTGGTTCAGCTGAAGGGTATTCCGGACATATTGATACTGATAATGAAAGAGTTCGTTGTTGATGTATGTCTGATAGCTCAGCGGATTGAGGAACATTTTCTTCCGGTAGTTGTCTTCCGGAAGCATATCAAGGGCGATGATATCGGGCAATCCATCGTTGTTGATGTCCGAAATATCGTTGCCCATCGCTGAGCTGGAGGTATGCTTGAGGTAGTCAGCCGAGCGGTCGGTAAACGTACCGTTGCGGTTGTTAATCCAGAGCAGGTCGTTGGTGAGGTAGTCGTTCGTCACATATACATCTTTCCAGCCATCCTGGTTGATGTCGCAGACGTTGATTCCCAGTCCGTACCCTTCTATGGTGATACCGGCTTCTTTCGAAACATTGGCAAAAACCGGGTGTTTTAAAGCCGGGTCTACGCCGTTATTTCTGTACAGACGGTCTGTTTTGGGGGAAGATCCGTCTCTGATCTTTTCATGGAAATTATTCGGATGCCGCTCGGGCTCCATTTCATTGGTGAGGACGTAGAGATCGAGGTCTCCGTCATTATCGTAATCAAAAAAGACGGCGTTGGTGGAATGTCCGTTGTCAGCGATGCCATATTCACGGGCCATTTCCCGGAAGACCGGCGTTCCGCCTGGTTGACATCCCTGGTTGACATAGAGGAGGTTTTCGCGCCGTTCGGGACTTTTACTGACGGTCGCGCAGACGTAGAGGTCCTGCCAGCCGTCTGCATTGATGTCTACTACGGCGACGCCGGAGCACCATTTTCCTTTGCCTTCAACCGCTGCCGCAGCAGTCACGTCCTCAAACTTCATCTCCTTCCTATTGAGGTAGAGGCGGTTTGGCACCTGGTTCCCTGTGAAGTATACGTCCTGCCAGCCGTCGTTGTTAAAATCCCCGAGGGCTACTCCGCTGCCATTGTACGTGTACTCAAAATCCAGTACGTTGATCGAATCGTTTTCCGCAATCCGGTTGGCGAAGGTGATACCGGTATCCGCCGCGGGAAGGGACTGGAACAGGGTCTGGTCGCACGAAGACAACAGGGCAAGCAGTGACAGAAAGCCTGCAGCGGCTCCGAGTCGTTTCATCATGTATCAGGTTATATTCTGTCAACAATATACAGACCCCGCACCCGGTTCGGGTACGGGGTCTGCAAAAAATTTCGGCTATCAGTAACCCGGATTCTGCTTGAGGACATCCTTGCCCTGGAGGTCAATCTGACCCTGCGGAATCGGTGAGTGTTCGTGTTTGCCGGCTGTAAACTTGGCCCCGCCCAGCGCTCCGGAGAGCTTCGTGCCTTCGTAGGTCAGGTAGGCGTTGACGTCCGTTCCGACGGTTTTCCAGCGAACGAGGTCAAAGAACCGGTGGCCTTCGCCGGAAAGTTCGAGTTTCCGTTCGAAACGCACAGCCGCACGTGCAGCGGCCTTGTCGGTCCAGGCCGCGTCATAGGTACCAATGACGTATTTTGCAGCCGGGTCTCCGGAAGACCGCTTGACGAAGCCATCAGCATTAGCCGCACGCTTGCGGACCATGTTGACGTAGCTCTGAGCTGTTGCCAGCGAACCTACTTCCACTTCTGCCTCTGCAGCCATCAGCAACACATCGGCAAAGCGGATCACCGTATAGTTAATCGCTGTGTAACCGGGCGTCCAGGAGCTGTTGTCCTGCAGCGAGCCTACATCAGACTTGTAGTACATGTACTTTTTCGGGGAATACGGACCGCCGTTGGCCTGGTTCCGGATCCAGTCTTTTCCGGGAAAATCCTGCCAGTCAAGGAAGGGAATACCCCGGCGGCCGATGGAGTGGTCGAGGCGGGGGTCGACGTTTCCGGCATCAGGGGTAAATGGCTGCTTTGATTCAAGTCCCATGTCAGTCTTCAGCTCGTTAGCCGTCTGGTTATAGCTGCCATCGAGCAAAGGCAGACCTTTCGCATCCGTCCGGAAAGAATTACCCAATTCGAAGCTCGGCTGAAAGAATCCGCAACAGTTCCCGGGACCGTTTGCTCCCGTGTTATAGGGAAAGTTGAGGTCAAATTCCGGGTTGGCATTATTTACACTACCGGTATTGACAGCGGCCTGAAAAGCCCACACAGATTCTTCGTTATTATCATTCGAAGCTTTGAAGATATCCGCGTATTTGGGCACCAAAGCATATTTCTTTCCATTACTGGTTTGTCCCTTTGCGATGATAAGATCATAAAGCGCCTTGGCTTCGGCAAACTTAGACTGATACATATACACCTTCGCTAAATAGGCTGCTGCGGCCCATTTGTTGACCCGACCAACCTGGCTCTGTGTTTCCGGGAGATTGTCGTAAGCGAACTTGAAATCAGCTTCGATTTTTGGCCAGAGATCAGCGTCATTGGTCACTTTCTCAATCCCGGCTTGATAATCCACCGTTTCGTCAACATAGGGTGTCTTATCAAACTCACGCTTCAGCTCAAAATAAAAGTGCCCGCGCAGGAATCGTGTTTCGGAGGAAATCCGCTTCTGGTCCTCGGCAGGAATAGCTGATCCCGCCTTTGCCATCGTTCTCAATACGCCATTGGATCGCGCAACCCCCTCGTACAATCCATTCCATTTATCGGAAACAACCCCACTGGTGGGCAATGTCTCGAATCGTTGAATAGGATTAATATCGCTGTAGTCGCCCGGGTCAGTCCCTTTGTTTGCGTCGCCCCCCCGAATGCTTCCCCATACCCAGTTCGAAGGGCTTGCCATCCGGTTGCCCCGGCCGTTTACCTGAGCGTATGTCGCTATCAATAATCCATCCAGCGACTTTGTCGTCAGCAATTGTGACTCCTGAAGTGACCCGGTTACTGGTACCTCCAGAAATTTATCCTTACAGGATAAAACTGTTAACGCTCCCGTGAAGACGAGAACAGTTATCAGGATTTGTTGTTTTGCTCTATTTCTCATTGTATGGTCTCGATCAGAATGAATGTTTGACACCCTCTGCCACTATCAGAATGCGATGTTTAATCCTCCTGTCCAGCTACGCGTGACGGGATAGTTTCCTACATCAATACCGAAATTGGTATCTGCGTTTCCACCAACAGCCGGGTCAAGACCATGATATTTTGTGATTGTAAACAGGTTATTAGTGGAAACAAATAAGCGTAGCTTTTCCATTTTAATACGATTCAACAAGGATTTTGGAAAAGTGTACCCCAGCGTCACATTCTGCATCCGGAGATAGGAACCATCCTCCACATAAAAAGAGCTCGATTGCGTATTAGTACTAAAGTTCGAGGCGCTTTCAAAAATTGGCGTAGTAGCGCCAAGGTTGCTCGTTGACCAAGAATTCTTTACGCGTTCACTAATTGCCGCTCCTGCGAAAGACGGATAAAAATCAGTAAACCACTTCGAAACGTTGAATACCTTGTTCCCAATAGAGCTATACAGGTAAGTCACCAGATCAAAGTTTTTATAACGCAAAGTCAGATTAAGCCCACCAACAAACTTAGGAACCGGACTTCCCAAAAAAGTGCGGTCATCCGCGTTTATAACTCCATCTCCATTCAGGTCGGCATACCGGAATCTTCCAGGACCTGCGCCATCCTGTTTTGCGGCTCCGTCAACCTCAGCCTTATCACGGAAAAGGTTGGTTACTTTATAACCATAGAATGAAGAAATAGAGTATCCGATTTGATTTCTGATGGGGTTAATCCCGCGGAAGCCGGGATTGATCGTAGTCAGGTATTGTTGGTCGTCTTTCAGCGATGTGATCTTGTTTTTGATCCACCCTCCTGTAACGTTTACCTCATAAGACAGATCCCTGGTGATCTGGCCTTTGTTGATCAATTGGATATCAACTCCCGAGTTAACCATTCGTCCGGCATTTACAGAAGGAACGGAAGCTGCGTATCCCACTTCGGCTGTAATCGGCACCTGATACAGGAGGTCCTTTGTGTCTTTCTTCCAGACATCAAAAATGACGTCGAGCTTGCCGTTGAAAAGTGTTGCGTCAAAGCCGATGTTAGACGTAATACTACTTTCCCATTTTGCGGAGGAGTTACCGATTTGAGAGCGGTAGAACCCTTCAACCACCTTTGAGTTGGTGCCGTTAATATCGTATACAGACTGTCCCAGCGCTGTATTATACTTGGAGTATTGGTTTGTCGGAGTCACGTTATTGGAATTCCCCATAATACCCCATCCACCACGAATTTTCAAATCCGACAAGAACGAAACGTTCTTCAGGAAAGGTTCGTCTGAAATTCGCCAGGCAGCAGAGAACGCAGGAAATACACCATAGCGGTTTGCTTTGGCAAACTTAGATGAGCCGTCCCGGCGTACCAATGCCGTAACGACATAGCGTCCGTCTCTGAACGAATACTTGGCCCGGCCAAATAATGAATAAAATGTAGCTCCCTTGTCAAGAACGCTGTTAACTACACGGGAAGACACATTTGTCATGTTGATGTAGTTAATGTCGTTCGACGCCGGATTTTGGCCGGAGCTTCCATTTTCCCTCATGATTCCCGTGTTCAAAGCCTCCTGGCCAACAAGCAGATCAACATTATGGAACCCAAACTGCTTTTTGAAGTTAGCCGTATTGGTAAGGGTCCAGGAGTACAGGAACCCCCAGGTTTCACCATAACCAAAGGCCGAATTGTTTTCGGAGTTCTCATATTGCCGGCGCGAATAATACCAGCTTGCATAATTATTGTAATTACCACCAATGCTGCTCCGAAGGGTCAGGCTGGGAATAGGGTCATATTCAAGGTACATGTTCCCGAAACCGCTGCCATTAAAGCCCCTGTTGTCTTTCTGTCCATCCCGTGATGCAACGGGATTCCGGGGATTATTAAATCCCTTGGCCGCTGTACCAGCATACCCCCCGAATACGTCATAAACAGGAATAATAGACGGCATCCGAAAAGCAGATAAAATATCATTTTCATCAGCTGAAACACCTTGTCCGCCATTCCCACCGGACATCCCCAGCACCTGCCGATAAGTAACCTGGAAATTCTCTCCAAAACGAAGATTTCGGGTTATGTCAAATTCTGAGTTCGCGCGGATCGTGTATCTTTTAAAATCGTTATATGTCAGAATACCTGACTGGTTCTGAATACCGAGGCCTACGAAATAGCGACTTGACTCAGTACCACCAGAAAATCCCAGCGAGTGACGCATCATCGGTGCAGTTCTCGTAATAGCCTTATACCAATCCGTTCCCTGCTTGTTCGCCGCTACAACCTGATAAATATCTCCTTTATCAAAGTCGAGGTTGTATTTCGCTTTTTCAGCAGCCAGATCAATTGTGCCAACTACACCGAAATCTTTACCAACCATCAAATAGTCCGGAATCACCGGGTTGGCACCTGAACCAAATTGGGGGTGCGTCCACTCCTTATCCCCTACTTTCCAGCCGCTGTTCCGAAAGGCATTCCATGTCCAATTGGCAAAATCCGTCGGATTCATCATTTTTTGTCCATGTCCGGGATCCGTTACGCCAAAAAGGCCATCGTATGTAATCGAGAGTTTTCTTGCCTGACGACTTCCTTTTTTGGTGGTATAAATAATCACCCCTGATGCGGCTCGGGCACCGTAAATGGAAGCAGAAGCCGCGTCCTTCAGGACGGTAGTCGATTCGATATCGTTCGGATTCAGGAAGTCCGTGTTCTGAATAGGCACCCCGTCAACCACATAGAGAGGCTCGTTTCCGCCAAAAGAGCCAAACCCGCGCACCCGCACCTGGCTCGTTGTACCCGGCTGCCCGTTCGTGATAACAGTCACCCCGGCCACGCGGCCCTGCAATTGCTGCTCGACGTTTCCGGAGGGCGTTACGGTCAGATCCTTGGTTTTGACGGTGGAGACGGCGCCGGTTGTTTCCCGGCGGCTATCCGTCGTATAGCCCGTCACCACGACTTCGTTCAGGGCTGATGCCTGCTCTTCCAGCGTAACGTCGACGCGCGTCTGCACGCCTACAGTGACTTCGGTTGTCTTGTAACCGATCGCCGAAACAATCAATACTGCATCGTTGCTTTTTATCGTCAGGGAATAGTCGCCGGAAGCTCCGGTATTGGCCCCCAGGTTGGTGCCTTTGACTAGGATGCTCGCTCCGGGAACCGGCTGCCCGGCGGCATCTGAAACCTTTCCGGTGATGCGTCTGTCCTGAGCAGACAACATACCCACCACCCCCAGGAAGAGAAGTAACGTCATGACAACGGAACCCCTCCATACATGGTAGAGATTTTTCATCATAATTGGAAGAATAAGTGTATAGGTTTTGTTCAAAAAACAGACAATTCTATCGCCTTTCCGGATGATTTCAAAGGACCAAAGTGTCTTTATTCAAGATTTTATTTAACTATAATAGGTCTATTTAAGGAATTTTTCTGCCTTTCTTTCTATAAAACCGGGGATATTCCGGACTGGTTAGTGTATTAGTATTTGTTGAAATAGTATCGATTATAAATCATTCAATTATCTGAAAATCAAGTATTTAAATAATTTTTTCGGTTTAGAATGAGCATTTTGATTGATTTTTGTATTATTTCAGAAAATATCGGAATAATCCAATAAAATTTATTGTATCCAAGTGATTCATTCGTCTTAAAATTTCCAACTCCGGCGCGCCATTTTCTTCATTACCAGTCATAAAATCGGATTTGGTCGCATTTCCGGCTGTCTGCATACGAATCAGGGCTGCTCCAATAATCCTAAAAAATCCGAACGTTACACACCCGGATTGTCCGGCTTTTCCCCACCTTCCCAAGGCTTATCATTTCTTTTCTATAAGTTAAAAAGCCTAATTGATCTTTGTTTTCTTCCAGGCAACTACCTGAAACTGGTTAAGTATCTCACCCTATTGAACGGAAAAACCTATACGCAATGCGCGGATCCTGCCGGGGAATTACCGGCAAACGCGCCAAACCTCCCGATCTTTTCAGACCTTTGCATTACATATGATTCACTTAGGAAAAAGAAATACCCTGACCGCACTGCGCCTGACGCCTCCCGGCATGTTCCTCGGAGATGGCCGCGACGAAGTGCTGCTCCCCAACAAATACATTCCGGAAGGACTGGCAGAAGGAGACGCCGTCAACGTCTTCGTCTACCGTGATTCGGAAGACCGCCTCATCGCCACCACCCTTCAGCCTGCGCTCGAACTATACGAATTCGGGCTATTGAAGGTAACAGCGATCGCCCCTTTCGGCGCGTTTCTGGACTGGGGCCTGGAAAAAGACCTGCTGCTTCCTCTTTCCGAGCAATCCCGCCCGGTCAGGGAAGGAGACGAAGTAGTGGTCTGCGTCGTTCCCGACGTGGAAACCGACCGCCTGATCGCGACGGCGAAAGTCGGACAGTACCTCGAATACGACCGGATTCCATATCAGGGAGGCCAGCAGGTGGACCTGCTGATTTACGAGCGGTCTGACCTCGGCTACAACGCCATCATCGACAACCACTACCGTGGCCTGATCTATTTTAACGAGGTTTTCCGGCCGGTGCGGATCGGCGAGCGGGTGACGGGCTACATCAAGTTGGTCCGTCCGGACAAGGCCATCGACCTGTCCCTGCAACCCCTCGGCTACGCCCGGAACATCGATCAGAATACAGAAAAAGTCCTGGAAGCCGTAAAAAGCCGCGATGGCTTTCTCCCGCTCACCGACAGCAGCGATCCGGCGCAGATTTATGCCGAGCTCGGCATGAGCAAAAAGAACTTCAAAAAGGCCGTTGGCGCACTCTACCGGGAAAAGATCATCCGGATAGAGGACGACGGCATCCGGCTTCTCTAACGAAAAAAGGTGGTCCCGGGAAGACCACCTTTTTTGTTTCCTCCGGCGTATCCTTATTCCACCGTGAAGTGATAGGTCCCGGCCATGAGGCGGAGCTTCCCCTGCGCGTCAGGCTTTTGCTCCCGGCCATCCTGAAGGATGCGTTTTTTTCCGCGAAGCGTCAGCGTAGCCGTGCTGTTGGCGGGAATCGAGACATCATAGGAAACAGCAGTGCCTGTGCGCTTCCACGCCGACCGGATGGTTCCGTAAGGTCCTTCGTGCTGTGCCTCGAAATGCTCCAGCCCGCTGACGAAATTCGGCTCCAGCAGCACATTCCGGAATCCGGGGTGCTGCGGATCCGGCTTGATGCCTCCCAGGCCTTTGTAAATCCATGCGCCGATTTCTCCGAACATGATGTGGTTCAGGGATATATCTGACTTTGCATCAATCGGCCAGTTTTCATACAGCGTCGTTGCGCCGTTTTTGATCCACCAGCCCCAGGATGGGAACGTCTCCCGCGAGGCCAGGGCATAAGCCAGGTCGGCATACCCGTTTTCGCTGAGCGCGTTGAGGATCGCTTTGGTTCCGAGCAGGCCGACATCGATGGCCTTGCCGTCGGCTTCAACACGCTTTGCCAGGTTCGCCGCAACCTTCGCTTTCAGTTCCTCCGGCACCAGCCCCCACTGTAAGGGTACGCTGAGCTCGGTTTGCAGTCCGCTGCCGTACATACCGGTCTCTCGGTTGAGGTACTTTGCGTTGACCGCCTGGCGGATTTTTTCGGCCAGCGCCGCGTACCGGACCTGGTCAGCTGTCTTTCCGAGTATTCCCGCAGCACGGGCGAGGATCGTCGCATCGACAAAATAATAGACTGAAGACGTCAGCTCTACCGGCGACTTTGATTTCACCGGCACCCAGTCTCCCAATCCCCAGGAGGTCAGTCCGTCCGGAGCAAGGTCCGCAATATGATCGACGTACCGGCGCAGGTTGTCGTAGTTGTCGGCCAGCGGCTGCGTGTCGCCGTAAAACAGGTATAAATTCCAGGGAATGAGGGCAATGGTACTCGTCCAATCCGGCCCGTTCGCCCACTCATATCCCCATCCGCTGGTAGGTATGATGGCGGGCAGCACGCCATTGGGTTGTTGTTCATCCCGGTGATCGCCCAGCCATTTTTCGTAGACAGTAATACCGTCGAAACTATAAAGACCCGTCTCCACGGCAATGTGCGCGTCGCCGGTCCAGCCGTTCTTTTCCCGCTGCGGGCAGTCCGTCGGATATCCGAACAGATTGGAGAGATAAGAGTTATTCGTCGCCCACCAGATCTTGTCAAGTGTCGGGTTCGACGAGCGAACCGTACCCACCGCCGGCACGTCGCTGTGCATGAAGTAGCCGGTCAGGTTTTCGGGGCGAAGTTCCGTCTCCCTCGGCGCGGTGACTTCCACATACTGAAACCCTTTGTAACTGAAGGAAGGCATAAAAGACTGCTCTCCTTTCCCGTTGAGGATAAAAATATCGGTCTGAAACGGATCGGTATCGTCCGTCGGCCGGTAGTGGACATCGATGTTGGACATGTCTGCACGACCGTCCGGATACAGGCGCTCGGCGTGTTTCAAACGAATAATGCTGCCTGCAGGACCGCTCACACGAAAACGAGAGACCCCCGAGATCGTCCGTCCCAGGTCAAAAACCCAGGTAGTATCATTCAGTCTCGTCAGGTTGCGCGTCCGAACCTCCTCCACGTTGCGGATCGGGTGTAATGCCTGAGCTACGACGTGTGTCGACGGCGCAGCGCGGTAAATCACTTCTTTCCAGCCTTTGTCGTCAAATGACGCCGTATTCCAGCCTGGCAATTCTTTACGGGAGTCGCAATGCTCCGCGGTATATATGCTATTGAAAATAATCGGACTGAGTGCCGTTTTCCAGGTTTTGTCGGTTGAAATGGTCTCGGTCGTTCCATCCTCATACGTCACCCGCAGGTCCAGGCAAAACGCCGGGCGGTTACGCCAGGGGGCTTCGTGAAAATACCAGACGGCGGTAGATTGGTGGTTGTACCAACCATTGCCGAGCAGTACGCCAACGGCATTTTTTCCTTCCTTCAGTTGGCGCGTCACATCATATGTCACATAAAGGGTCCGCCGGTCAAAGCGGGTATACATCGGATCCAGCCGGTGGTTGCCGATCTTTTCGCCGTTGAGAAATAACTCGTAAAGCCCTCCCGCGGCGATGTACGCCCGGGCCGAACGGATTTTCTTTTTCGTATCGAACGTCTTCCGGAAATAGGGTGCGGGCCGGGTTTTTACATCCCGCGAATCGCTGATCCACGCCCCCTTCCATTCGTTTCCATTACCGGTTTCGAAGCTGGCAACCGATCCGCCCGGCAGTACCTTTCCGTCTTTGTCCCATACCGAAACTTTCCAGAAATACTTCGTAAACGGGAGTAACGTTTTTCCTGCGTATGAAACCCGGTTGCGGTCAGACAGCACCTTGCCCGTCTGCCAGACGGAGCCTTTTCCGGCAGCTACTTCGGCGGAATCGGTACCGGCGATGAGTTGATACGCCGACTGCCTGGCGCCGGGGCGGCTGTCGGAGAGCTGCCAGCTCAGCCGCGGATGGAGCGCGTCGAGCCCGATGGGATTTGTCAGGTACTCTGTCTGCAACCGGACGGCCTGCCCGAAACCTGCGACGGGGAGAAACAGCAAATAGAGGGGAAACTTCATAGAGGCTCAGGGTTATCCGGGATTGTGCGGCTTCCCGTTTATCGGTTTTCAGGAAACAAACGCCCGCGGATTTTCAATTCAGGCCCCAAAAATAAGAGGCAACTACCAACCAACGTTCATACCCGGATGGTACAGGATGCCTCCGGCCGAGAACAAACGCGGATATACAAAAACGAAGAGGCCGGACAGCTTGCCCGGCCTCTTCGTTTTTGTATGCGGTCAGTACCTAAAGAGCGACGAACTCCAGATTGGCAGATTGATTTTTGCCATCCACCGGTACGCCGGACTGTTGCAGAATAAGGCTGCCTTTTTTCAGTTCGACTACCTTGAAGTCTCCCTTGAAGGCAGTAATGTCCACGGTCATAACCGTCTGGTCGCTGCTCAGCTGCCAGGTTCCGGCGTTCAGTATCTGGTTGTCAGGACCCATAGCCCGGACGATATTATTATCCCGAAACTGAATATTCATCTGAAAAATACTGACAGTAGTAGCTCCGAGACGCGATTGATCGATGGTCTTTCCATCTGAGGGATTAGACACACGGGAGAGTTTCCAGGAAGTGCTCACGAGTACTTCCGACTTCGTCAGGTCCTTGTCTTTTCCGCATGAAGCCAGGAAAAGAACCACCAGCACGAGAAAACCTGTAGAGATTTTTTGGATCATTTTCAATTGAGAAGGATGGTGATCGTCAGCCAGTAACGACTAAACAAAATTACTAATTGCCTTTGCGCTGGCAAAAAACGGATGTTATTTTGTTTGATCGGTACAGACCCATGAATACACGAATGCTTTCTTCCCGGCTGATTTTTGCCTGCCTGCTGGTCGCTCCGACGCTGATTCCGGCCCGCATACAGGCCCAGACCTGTGAGACGCCTGCTTTCCAGCCCGTGACCGGCAACGGCGTCATTGAATGGAATAAATTTCCGGATTTTTCGCTTCCCTTCAAGGTAATTTTCGGCGGTCCGAGAGGAAACGACGCCTCCCAGACGCCGCTCCGCAAAGGCTTTTCACACCTCGCCAATTTTTCAGGAACTGACGGCACCCAGCTGCCGGCACAAAACCGGGCCATCCTCTGGTACGGTACTGCCACCGGGCTTGGTCAGCCCTGGGAAACCATCGAATCTCCCTGGGCGAATAACATGAACGCTTACCGGAACAAATGGGCCGAAAACCTGCGCTCCTTCGCTGCGTTGTTTTCAGATTCCCAGGGAAAGGCGTTTCCGAATGCCGATATGCTCATGGTTGATATCGAGCGGCATTACAATACCAACGACAGCATACTCAGCCTGAAACGGCGCAACCTCGTACCGGCACCCTATTCGGCCCTGCCAGACGCAGCTTTTCTGACCCGGTACCAGCGGGATATGCAAAATCTGTACGCAGCGCCTCTCAAGTACATGCGGGATAACGGGTTACCGGCGTCGGTCAAGCTGACCTCCTATGCAGATGTGCCGATCCGGAATACCTTCGTCAACGTCGACGGGAATTCGTGGCAGGACTGGACGACCAACCCGGACCGCGTACACTACCTGACCAAAGACACGGTGACCAATAACGTCGGCGGCTCGTTTTACAACTACCAGGACTTCCTGCTGCCCTCGGCCTACTACCTCTACGATTCGCCGAGCCCGTTTGCCGGGAATTACCTCTCCTACCTGCTTTTTCAGGTCGAAGCCAACAAAGCCTGGAGCAAAAAAGATATCATACCGATTGTCTGGCTGCGGTATACCTCCACGCTCAACGGCGTACCGATCCGCAACTGGATGGCCGAAGCTACCGCGATATTTCCCTTCTTTTCCGGGGCGAAAGGCATCTGGGTATGGGAAAGTCCGGTACACTTCAATCCCACCGACAACCTGGCCATGTATGAGTATTTCATTCAGGGCCTCTACCGACTGTCGCAGTTCAAAGACTTTTTTGACGGGGGAACGATTTACATACCGAAATCTGCCCGGGATCACTTCGCCGATCGCGACCCGATCTGGCGGGGCGTTGTCAAGGGGAACCGCATCCTGATCGCAGCCCACGCACCTTTCGCTTCTGATAATCAGACCACTACATTAACTGCACGGTACGGCGCCTGGCAACAGACCCTCACCCTGAAAGGGCATGAAACGCTGCTTTGTGCGTTTGATATTCCGGAAACGGCTAATAATGTCCTCACACTCAAGCCCTATCCTAATCCGGGACGGGGTAATCTGACAGCCGAAGTATTCTCGTCCGCCGCAAGGCTGGCGCGGCTTCAGGTAGTATCGCTTTCGGGACAGGTACTGCTTGATACTTCCGTACAGCTCGCCGCAGGTGTAACAAACCTGCCGCTGTCGGCTTATTCCCTCCCGGCGGGCCTTGTAGTGGTGCGTATTTCCGACGGCACTACCCACGCCTCCTCACGTTTGCTTATCCGATAATTACCATGAACCGACTCCAGCACGAAACCTCGCCCTATCTTCTCCAACACGCACATAATCCGGTGGATTGGTACCCCTGGGGAGAAGAGGCGCTCGCCCGGGCACGGGAGGAAAACAAGCCTATTCTCGTGTCCATCGGTTATTCGGCGTGCCATTGGTGCCACGTGATGGAGCGGGAAGCATTCGAACGGGAGGAAGTCGCGGAAGTCATGAACAGGCATTTTGTCTGTATCAAAGTCGACCGCGAAGAACGACCCGACGTAGATGCCATCTACATGGACGCGATCCAGGCAATGGGTATACGCGGCGGCTGGCCGCTGAACGTATTTCTCATGCCCGACGCGAAGCCTTTTTATGGCGGAACTTATTTTCCCCGCAAAAACTGGCTTAGCGTCTGCGAACAGATTGCCGTTGCGTTCCGGGATCAGAACGACGACCTCCAGCAATCCGCCGAAGGCTTTGCCCGGAATATGCACGTCTCAGAATCAGAGAAATACGGGTTATCTGACGAAGAATCGGCCTTTTCTCCTGCTGAGCTCGAAAAGACTTTTCGCCATCTGTTCAACGGCTTCGATGCCGAAAGGGGCGGCACCCAGGCCGTTCCGAAATTTCCGATGCCGGCGATCTGGCTCTTCACCCTCCGGTATTTCCAGCAGACGTATGACCCGGCTGCGAAACAGGCGCTGAAAACCACGCTCGACGCCATGGCGACCGGTGGTATCTACGACCAGTTAGGCGGCGGTTTTGCCAGGTATTCAACCGACGGGGAGTGGTTCCTCCCGCATTTCGAAAAAATGCTCTACGACAACGGACAGCTGGTCAGCCTGTACTCCGAAGCCTGGCTCGTTACCAAAGAACCGCTATATAAACGCGTCGTATACCAAACCATTGACTGGCTGACGCGGGAAATGACCAGCCCCGAAGGCGGGTTTTATTCCGCGCTGGATGCCGACAGCGAAGGCGAAGAAGGCAAGTTTTATACCTGGACAAAAGCGGAAATTCTGGAGGTACTCGGTCCGGTATGGGGTGAACTCGTCTGTTCGTTTTTTCAGGTGACGGAAGAGGGGAATTATTACGAAGAGGCCACCCGTGAAGCCACGGGAACGAATATTCTTTTCCCGCAGCAGACCCTCGAAAGCTTCGAAATGGAACATGGGTTGCTCTCGGGCGAGCTCGACAATGCGTTCCGGCGCCTGCTGGACGCACGTGCAGACCGGGTACGACCGGGTTTGGACGACAAGATCCTGACCTCCTGGAACGGCCTGATGCTTCGTGGTCTGATCGACGCCTACCGGGTGTTCGGCGAAGCCTCTTTCCTGAACCTGGCCCTGCGGAATGCGGAATTTCTGATACACAAACTCTGGCAGGGGAAAGACCTGTACCATAGCTACAAGGAAGGCCGGGCGACGATCCACGCGTTCCTCGAAGATTATGCTGCCCTCACCGACGCGTTCATTCAGCTGTATCAGGTGACGTTTGACGAAAAATGGATCCGTATCGCTGAACAGTTCGCCGATTATACCCTGGCGCATTTCTGGGACGACGAAGACGGCCTGTTCTTCTTTACCGATTCGGTATGGTCAGCCGGTCTGATCGCCCGGAAGAAAGAATTGTTTGACAATGTCATTCCTTCGTCCAACAGCATTCAGGCAACCAACCTGTACTGGCTGGGATTGCTGCTCGACCGACCGGATTTCGCTGACAAAGCCGATCAGCTTTTTGCAAAAGTCCGGAAACTGATCCGCTCCAATCCGGAGTACGTAGCCAACTGGGCGTCGCTGGCCAGCTACCGGAGTAAGCCGACTGCCGAAATCGCCATTACCGGGCCGGAAGCCGAAGCGTTCCGGCGCCAGCTCGAAGCCCGCTACCTGCCGAACAAAGTACTCGCCGGCGCGACGGTTTCGGGCAGCTTGCCCCTGCTGGAAGGCCGGGCTGCAACCGGTGGTACTACCCGCGTATTTGTCTGCTACAACCGCTCCTGCCGCCTGCCGGTTGATTCGGTGGCGGCGGCATGGGAATTGATTGGCTAGGTACTTTTGAATTATCACTTGGAACGGGATCTGCCAGACGGATCCCGTTTTTTATGATTCGGCACCGGCATGGCCGGCTGAAAAAGCTATTTCTGTGCAACGAAAAATGCATGAAACGCGTCTGTTCGGCAACCGGACATGACCGGAAACCCATGCGCGCAACTTCCGGCAAACGCTAAACCACTCAACTCCTCCCCGCCTCGCATAACGCTCTTTTTACATGACACATTTCGCCCAGAACCACCGCAGCCGATGGAAGACCATCACCAGGCTGGTTGTTATTTTTTGCCTGCCTGTCCTGTCTGCACTTCCGGTCATCGCCCAAACGGGCCGGCTGAAGGCTTTGATACAAGTGAAAGACACCCTTGTCGCCCGCTACAACCGGGGAGATTTCGATGCCTTTTATGAACTGGCGGATACTTCTTTCTCGCATTACATATCCCGTCCGCAGCTTACCGAGTTTCTAAGAAGTCAGAAAAACAACGGGAAAATCGTCGCCACGACGCTACTCGCCGACTCGTCAAACGGACGTACCTATTTCCGGGTCTCTTTTGATCTGCGGGATATGACTATGGTACTTCGAACGACTTCTGACGGGAAATTCACAACATTCGGACTATCAAACCTTCCCGCTCCGCGGCTCCCCTACCTTCCCGTTATTCCCTGCAATAATCCGTTGAAAACGCCGCTGGACCGGATCGTCGATTCTGTAGCGCGGGAGTACTTCCGGAATCCGAATCACACCGCGCTGTCCATCGGCTTTCGCATCGGCGGGAAGAGCTACCGCTATCATTATGGTGAGTTAAAAAAAGGATCCGGAAAATTACCCGACGACGCTACCGGCTACGAAATCGGGTCCATTACCAAAACCATCACCGCTACCCTGCTGGCCCGCGCGGTTCTGGAAAAACGACTCGCGCTGAATGACGATATCCGGAAGTACCTTCCCGGCGACTACCCCGATCTGGCCTGGCACGGCAGCGCCATCAAAATTCAGGATCTGGCGAATCATACCTCCGGCCTGCCGACGCTTCCGGGGAATTTCGAACGGCAGTCGCCTTTTATCCACATGCAATCCTACGCCCACTATACCGAAACTCTGTTCTGGCAGGCGCTGAAACAATTCCGGCCTGATACGTTGCCGGGTACCCGTTTTTCGTATTCAAACATGGGGTTTGCGGTGCTGGGCAGTATCCTGGAGCGGATATACGGAAAACCGTACCGGTCCATCCTCAAAACCGCTCTGAACCTGCCGATGCCGCATACGCTCAACGGGTTTTCTTCCGGCAGGCGGGCGTCTGGTTACAGCGAAAACGGCCGGGAAGTACCCGCTTCCGCTCTCGGTCTGTTTGATGCGGCGGGCGGTATTTGCTCCAGTCTGCAGGAGATGCTTCACTATGTCGATGCGCAACTCACTGAAACCGACCCTGCTATCCGTCTGACGCACGTGCCCACGACGAATACCGTTCGCCTCAGCTGGGGTGTACTCACCCTGCCCTCCGGCGGTCGGATGATTCAGCACAGCGGCAGTACCGGAGGTTTCACATCCAACGTCACGTTATATCCCGAAAAACAAAAAGGAATGGTGATTCTTACCAATACGAAATCCAACGTCGGGCCGGTTGTGATTGCGTTGAGCAAATGGCTGTCTGACGAAAGCAGCACGGGAAAATAAGCGGATATCCTCCGCTTTAGCAGGATAATTTTCGGGACACATCACGCGGCATATTACCGGAACATCGTAATTTCCGGTCGGCATTCTTACTCTGAACCCGTTATGAACAATACCCGGCGCTCCTTTCTGAAACAGATGGGCGGGTCGGCGGCTGCGGCCGCCGTCGGCGGTTTGCTTACTCCTGCCTCCGCCCAGGCCTCCGGACAGCTCCGCGCTGTTTCCCCCAACGACACCCTCCAGATCGCGCTCATCGGCGCCGGTATCATCGGCCACTTCGACCTGGATACTGCGCTGAAAGTACCGGGTGTAGAAGTCGTGGCGGTCTGTGACCTGTACGACCAGCGCCTCACGCGGGCGAAGGAAAAATGGGGCAGCCAACTGTTCACCACCCGCGACTACCGGGAAGTACTCGCCCGGCCCGATATCGATGCGGTACTGATCTGCGTGCCGGATCACTGGCATGACCATATTTCCATCGCCGCCCTGAACGCCGGAAAGAACGTCTACTGCGAAAAACCGATGGTACACCATATCGACGAAGGCGCGGCCGTGATTGCCGCTCAGAAAAAGTCGGGAAAGGTATTTCAGGTAGGCAGCCAGGGCGCCAGTTCAGTAGGTACCCTTGAGGCCGCCAGGTATGTAAAAGACGGCGCCATCGGGGAGATTTCCTTTGTCGAAGCGACCAACGACCGGGTCGACGCCCTCGGCGCCTGGCAATACACCATTCCGTTTGACCTGAATCCGAAGGAAGTAGATTGGGACCGCTACCTCGGCGATGCTCCGAAACATGCCTTCGAAGCCAACCGGTTTTTCCGCTGGCGGAATTACAAAGACTACGGCACAGGCGTGGCAGGCGACCTTTTCGTCCACCTGCTTACCTCCCTCCATACCATTACCGGGTCACACGGACCAAACAAAATCTTCGCCCTCGGCGACCTGAACTACTGGAAAGACGGACGCGACGCCTACGACATCGTCTCCGGCCTGATGGACTATCCGAAAACAGATACCCTCCCGTCGTTCCAGTTTTTTACCCGGGTCAATCTTGCTGATGGCGGTGGCGGCTCCAACCGCAGCCGGATCGTCGGAACAGAAGGTTCCATCGAACTCAACGGCAATAACTTCACGCTCCGCCGGTTCAAGCGGCCGACAGCGCCTCCGTTCAGCCTCAGCTACGACGCCCTCATTACCTACCCGAAGGCCATGCAGGAAGCGTTTCTGAAAGAGTATGACGCGAAATACCCGAAAGATCAGTTCAGCAGAACCATTCAGAAAGAACCGGATATTGTCTTCAACGCACCCGCAGGATACGATTCCCGGCTGGACCACATGACGCTGTTTTTCAATGCTATTCGTGAAAACAAGCCGGAAATGATCAGGGAAGACGCGGTATTCGGGCTACGCGCCGCTGCACCGGCGCTCGCGAGCAATCTCTCCGTCGAGAAACAGAAACCGATTCTCTGGGATCCGGAAAAGATGAAGCTTCAGTCCTGACCGCTGTAAAACGACAAGCGGCTGCCGAATCCGGCAGCCGCTTGTCATTAAAAAGCAAGCGTATCTTTCTACGGCAGAATCCGGTCCAGTACATCCCGAAACTCCTTCTCGCTGAAAGGTTTATACAGCAGGTCCGTCATCCCGGAAGACAGGTACGTTTTCCGCTCTTCTGCACCTACATGCGCCGTAAAACCAAGTATGGGTAATGTCATACCGGTGCTACGCAACTGCTTCGCCAATTCGACACCGCCCATTTTCGGCATTTGAATATCGGAGATGAGGAGGTCGTACCCGCCGGTTTTGACCAGGCGCAGCGCTTCCTCGCCGTCGCCGGCTTCGGTAAAGGGGATCGCTTTTTTCCGGAGAATCATGCTGACCAGGAGACGGTTCATCTTGTTATCATCGGCAATGATTACCTTTTTACCGGCCAGAATGTCTTCGATTTCCCGCAGTGTACCCGTAGCTCCGGTTGTCGTACCTGACGCCGGCTGAGCCAGATCCAGGTCCAGTTCGACGATAAATTCAGCGCCTTTCCCCAGTTCGGAATCGACGCGGATCGTTCCCTTGTAGAGGTCGACGATCTTTTTACAGATAGACAGCCCGAGGCCGGTGCCGACCGGGCGCTCGGCACCTTTACCGGATTCGATCTGGCTGAAATCCTCAAAAATCAGCCGCTGGTTTTCCTTTGCGATACCTATTCCGGTGTCTTTCACGCGGATGGTCCATTTGGCGGATTTTTCGCTCCGGGACAGGATAGAGGATTTCAGTTGTACCTGCCCGCCTTTCGGCGTGAACTTGATGGCGTTACTGAGCAGGTTCATGACGATCTGCTTGATCCGGAAGGCGTCGCCCGCGAGCAGCAGCGCGGGGTCGATCTCCACCTGCTCCGACAGCCGGATACCCCGCTGGTCGGCTTGAATCTTCAGCATATTCGAAACTTCCGACAGCAGGGCCGCCGGCCGGATATCCTCTTTTGTCAGGACGACTTTCCCGCTTTCCAGTTTTGAAAAGTCCAGGATATCGTTGACAAGCGACATCAGAATATCGGAGGAAGAGCGGATCGCGTCTACTTTCGGCCGCTGCGCAGCGGAAAGATCCTCTACATTAATCTGTTCCGAAAACCCGATAATCGAGTTGAGCGGCGTGCGGATTTCGTGGCTGATATTCGCCAGGAATTCCCCTTTCATCTTGGCATACTGCGTCGCCTGCTGACTGTACCGGAGCAGGGCCAGTTCGTTTTTGTACAGTTTCCAGATGTTGTAAATGATAAATACCGCCAGCAGGACGACGATCAGGATAATGTACGTCGTCAGTTCGTCAAATTCTGTCACATCGTGCAGGGCATCAGACGTGAGTTCGGCCCGCTGGGCGTCTGCTTCGGCATTTTCTTCCGCCTTCAGCGTTCGCAGCGTTTCCTGGAGGTCCTTGAAAATCCGGTCATTCAGCAGCAACAACTCCGTTTCTGCCTGATTCAGGTTTTTCCGGGAATCAAGCAGTTTTTTGTAGTAGTTGTTGATGGCCTTCATGTTGGCCTGGTACCGCATAGTAGCAGGTATGCTGTCGGCCTTGTTTTTGGTGAATTCGGCAGAGGACTTGTCGAGCGTTGTTTCCGTCCGGTCCGAATTATTGAACGCATCGATGATACGCCCGAACAACTTCCGGTTCTTCTTCCGAAGCGACAGCTTCACCGAATCCACCCGGAGGGTATTGGCCGTCGTGCTGATTTTATACGGCAGGATCAGCGGTTCGGGAGGCTTGGGTACCTCCATCCGCACCGAGAGGTACATCAGGCTGTCTGTCAGCTTCTTGAGGTAGATAAACTGGTTGTTTTTGGCCTGTTTGTCCTCGATGAGCCGCCCCATTTGCCGGCTTTCCCGCTGCTGCTGGAACGCGCTGATGAGCTCGGAGACCTTGTGAATCTGACTGACGTATTTCTGCCGGTAAGTCGTATCGGACGTGACGAGGAACAGCCGCGAATTATTCTCGGCGAGGTACAAAATCGCAATACACGAATCGAGTTTCGCGTAGTCTGCCTTGACGGTGGAAAGATCCGTCAGGTTACTTCGGATGGTTTTTGTCTTCGTATTCGTCAGAAATGCCACAAAGGAAAAGGCTGCCAGCAGCACGACGAGCAGACTTAGCCAGGCAAATCGTTTGACGAATACCTTTCTGAACTTGTTTTCCATTTAATTGACCGAAAGGCGGGTTAGGTACTAAATAAATACATTCAGGAACGGAGCCTGTCCTGGTTTTCAGCGACAAAGGCGGCCCAGCTCCCTTTCTTTACCTGTTTGACTCCCAGCGCCTTACGGCCTTTGGAAGACGTCAGGGTATTTTCATGGAAGTGGTGGCAGACGGCTACGCCGACGGCGTCGGTCGCGTCCAGCCGCTCTCCTTCCAGTTTGATTTTCAAAATACTTTCCAGCATACCGGAAACCTGTTCCTTGGAAGCGTTTCCGTTGCCTGTTACCGACTGTTTGACCGTTTTCGGCGAATACTCCACAATCGGAATCTGCCGGGCCAGCGCGGCGGCCATTGCTACCCCCTGCGCCCGGCCCAGTTTCAGCATAGACTGGACGTTTTTGCCGAAAAACGGAGCTTCCAGCGCCATTTCGTCCGGTGCGTATTCGTCGATCAGCCCGGTAATCCGCTCAAATATCTTTCCGAGTTTCAACTCGTGATTATCGTACTTCGTGAGGTTGATGACCCCGTATTGAATCAGCGAAACCTGGCCCTTCTCCACAGAAATCAGACCATACCCCATAAATCGCGTTCCGGGGTCTACACCCAAAATGATCTTTTCTGCCATAGTTTTGCAACGGAAACGGATGGAGCGGGTTACCCCAACATGCCGTGTTCCGGTTTCTTATGCAAAATAACTTGAATAATGTAGCTTTTCGCCAATTTTCCCTCTTTCTCCTTAAATGGATTGCTCCAATTCTTATTTTATGGTTGGTTGTGCGGTCCCTTCAGGAGAAACAGCAGGACCTGGGACAGGTGGTAACACTTCTGCAACAGGCCTTTACGGGAAAAAACGGCGGCTGGCTGATCCTGACGCTGCTTCTCACCGCCGTCAACTGGTCCGTTGAAGCGCTTAAATGGCAGGCGCTGGCCCGCAAACTTGAGCCGATGTCGTTCGGTACCGCGCTGAAAGGTGTTCTGGCGGGTCAGTCCCTCGGCTTCGTATCACAGGCCAACCTCGGCGATATGGCGGGGAAGATGGGGTACCTTTCTGCCCGCAACCGGCTCGACAGTATCGGTGCGTTTCTCCTCGGCAGTACCATTCAGTTTCTCGTCACCCTGTTTGCCGGCACGCTGGCTTACACAGCCTTTCTCCTCCGCATTTCGGCCGGATGGGGCCACTGGGCCGTACTCACAGCCCTCTGGATCGCCTGCCTGATTACGTTCTGGCTGCTGACGCTGCGGGGACGGGCCGCTCCCCTGCTCGAACGGGTATCCTGGCTGGCGTCGTCCGCCCGTTTTTTCCGGATTCTGGAAACCTACAGCCGGAAGGACGTCGCGTATGTTACGACGCTGGCTTCGCTCCGTTTCCTGACCTACAGTCTTCAGTTTTTGCTTGTCCTGTATGGGTTTGAAGTGGGGTTACCGGTGGCGGATCAGTTAACCGTCGTCTGGTTACTTTTCCTGACGAAGAGTATCATCCCCGCCTTCAGTTTTTTGAGCGACCTGGGTATCCGGACGTTCAGCACCGTCTATTTTTTCGGGTTTTACGACGTCAATCCGGCATTGGTCACGTCCGCGTCTTTGACAGTATGGCTCGTCAATATCCTGATTCCGGTGCTGGTAGGTATTGTTTTTGTTGTCCAACTCCGGTATTTCCGGGCAAGCGGTGCTGCCAATGAGCCTTCCTGAATTTTTCCTGCTGGCTTTTTCAGCCTCCTGGCTCGTCGTCACACTGGTATTGCTGTCCGGCTGGACGCGTATGCCGGTTTTCCGGCCGGCGAAACGAAAGCCGTCACTGCCCCTGACAGTCATCATCCCGGTCCGGAACGAAGAGGAGGGGTTACCCGACCTCCTGGCCGACCTCGACCGGCAAACCTACCGGCATTTTGAAGTGATTGTCGCTGATGATCAGTCGACCGACCGAACCCCCGACCTCGTACGCGCCTTTGCCGCACACGCTACCTATCCGCTTACGCTGCTGCGCCTGACCGACGACCCCGGAACTTCTCCCAAAAAACGGGCTATTTCGCAGGCGATCCGCCGGGCGGCGCACGACTGGATCGTGACAACCGACGGCGACTGCCGTGTTGGCGAACACTGGCTCGAAACACTGGCGGGTTACCAAGAACAAACCGGCGCCGCGCTTGTAGCAGGCCCGGTCACCTTTCTGGACCGGGGTACGCCGGCCGACCGCCTGCAGATCGTCGAGTTCGCCAGCCTTGTGGGTACGGCGATGGTATCGCTCTTTCTGGGAAATCCCAATATGTGCAACGGGGCAAATTTCTCCTATTCGCGGAAGGTGTTTGAAGCGGTAAACGGCTTTGCCGGAAATGAAAACCTGGCTTCGGGAGATGATGAATTTCTCCTTCACAAAATCGCCGCACAGTTTCCGGTGGCCTTCGTCAAAAGCCGGGAAGCGCTTGTTAAAACCGGCGCGCATGCCTCCCTGTGGTCGTTTTATCAGCAGCGCCGCCGCTGGGCCAGCAAGTGGAAGCATTACAACGACTGGAAGATTCCTGCCTTGGCCATCTACGTGTTTTGTGTACACGCCGCACTGCTGCTGGGGATTGCCGGATGGGTATACGGGAGCGTTCCGGGGGCTGTCCTGCTGGCGTCTCTGGGATTGAAATGGCTGGGAGAATGGGCGTTTATTGGGTCGGTACTTGCGTTTTTCGGACAGCGGAAGTCTATTCCGTGGATCGGAGCAGTACAGGTGCTTTACCCCTTTTACGTTTGCTTTTTCGGACTTGCGGCGCAGGGGTCGGGGTATTCGTGGAAGGGGCGGAAGCTGAGGTAGTTATTTTTGGATAATCAGCGCACTACCCTCATATTTCTTCCCCCGAAATTCAAAACCGCTCACCTCCTCATACTCAGGATCCATGAATCCGAAGGCACAGTTATTACACCTGTCTTTCCGGAAAAACACAGTGATTGCCAGGGTATCCGCGGGGAAGTACACATACATCGGGGACTCCGTCACGGAAATGGATACATGCGTTTGCCCGTTGATCGGCCGGTCTCCTTTCCAGCCGCCTGAAACGGCTTTACAGATACCTTTTTCCAATTCATCTTTCGAAAAACCGGTAAATTCCAGCATGGCAGCGCCAGTGCACAGTTTTTTGTTGCAGCATCCTCCGAGCAAGAGAAGCAAGGCAAAAGCGGGGAAACAGTACTTCATAAAAATCGCAAAGGCTGGATATGTGGCAATTCTTCCGCAGGTTTCGGGGAAGTTCCGAATCTTTCCGGAAACCATCGCCGATATTTGACCTGATTTTAGCTATTTCAGTTACAAAATGGCTCTGTTCTTCCATAAAACCATTCCCCTGCTGCGGCGTATCTATCCGGAGATGACGTGGCGTATTCCATCCTCAGTACCAACAGTTTACCTGACATTCGACGACGGACCGATTCCGGAAGTAACCGAATTTGTCCTCGAAACCCTCGGCCGGTACGACGCGAAAGCCACCTTTTTCTGCATCGGGGATAACATCCGCAAGCACCCGGAGGTATTCAGGCAGGTTGTTGACGCCGGGCATTCGGTCGGAAACCATACCTTCAACCACCTCAAAGGCTGGCACACGGAAGATCAGGTCTATTTCGAAAATACTGCCGCCTGTCAGGCCCTGTTGCCGCCAACACGACTGTTCCGGCCGCCGTATGGTCGCATCCGCAAGCGGCAGGCTCAGCACCTGCTCGCCGACCATGAAATTATTATGTGGGATGTACTGACGGGCGACTACTCGCCGTCCCTCTCGCCCGAATCGGTTCTGAAAGGAACAACACGGGCCTGTGAATCAGGTAGTCTGGTGGTATTTCACGACAGTATCAAAGCCTGGCGCAACATGAGCTATGCCCTGCCCCGGACGGTTGAGTACCTGCTCGAACGCGGTTTCCGGCTGGAAACGCTGCCGATGCTTCCCCGGTAAAAACCGTTTATCGCGTGATTGCAGCTTATTTGCACTTATCTGGGGACGATCGTAGATTTTTTTCGCAGGATTGAAATCCCTTTTGCATTTTTCCCGTTCAACGTCACAACACCACGTTGGAAAAGCCATCCTTCCTGAACTATGCTTAAATGGTATCTGGTTTTGCTCGGAGTTCTTACGAGCCTCGTCACCCAGGCGCAATTCACGATCAAAGGTCGTGTGACAGACGCCGTCACCGGAGACCCCATTCCGTTCGCCGCCGTCGGCCTCAAAGGAGGCACTGCCGGCGGTAATACCGACTTTGAAGGCAACTATACCTTTTCCGCCCGGCAGCTTTCCGATTCGATTTTTGTCAGCTACATCGGCTACAAGCGCAAGGCGAAGGCCGTAACGCCGGGGCAGGCTTCCCAAACGATTGATTTTCAGCTGGAAGCCAGCTCTTCACAGCTCCGCGAAGTCCGCGTTTATGCCAAAGGCGAAAATCCGGCGTACCGGATTATCCGGCGGGCGGTGGATGAGAAGTCCCGGAACGACTGGCGCCGCCTGAAAGCGTACGAATACGAGAGCTACGTCAAGAATGAATTTGATGTCAACAAGATTTCCGACAAGTTCAAAAAGAGTGCGATCGGCCGCAAAATTACCGGGCCGCTGGAGAAATACGACCAGATTGCGGGAGACGACGGCAAGCCGGTTATTCCGGTTTTTCTCTCTGAAAGCCTGTCGGATTACTACTACCGGCAGAATCCCGATCTGACAAAGGAACGTATCCGAAAAACAAAAATCACGGGTGTCGGTATTTCCGACGGCAGTACGTTTTCCCAGTTTATCGGAAGCGCCTTTCAGCAGTATAATTTCTATGAAAACTGGCTGAGTATCCTGCGGAAAGACTTTCTATCCCCGATCGCTGACGGTTGGAAAGGCTCTTACGAGTATTTCCTGGCCGATACCGTGCAGGTCGACGGTGCGTATTGCTACGAAATCGACGTTACGCCGAAGCGGAAGCAGGACCTGGCTTTCATCGGTAAGATATGGGTAGATACCACGCAGTTTGCCCTGCGGCAGGTAGATGTCGCCATCAGCGGCGATGCGAATATCAACTACGTAGAAGGCATCAAAATCCAGCAGCAGCTTACGCCGGTTACCGACTCCCTTTCCGGAAAAACGGTAGCCTGGATGCCTTTGCAGACACGCGTCGTAATCGACGTAAGAGAAATGACGAAGAATTCCGTAGGCTTCCTCGCGAAATTCTACGTCTCCAATCGGAACTTCAAGGTAAACCAGCCCCGGGAACCGAAGTTTTACGATCCTCCCATCGAACTCGCCGATCAGTATCGCGAGCAGGCCGACGGATACTGGCAGAAAGCCCGCCCCGATTCCCTGACCCGGGATGAAAAAATGGCGTATTCCCTCATCGATTCGGTGAAGAATATTCCCCTCGTCCGAACCTATACCGAGATCCTGACAGTACTTGCCAACGGGTACAAACGGATTTACCGGGGAGTCGAACTCGGTCCTTTTCTGAGCAGCCTCGCAGTCAACAGCATCGAAGGCGTGCGGCTCCGCGCAGGTATCCGGACCAATGCGGAGTTCAGTAAGGTCTGGGTATTAAACGGCTACCTCGCCTACGGCACAAAAGACGGCGTACTCAAGTACGGCGCAGATGCCAAGTACATCATCAGCCGGAAGCCCTGGATGGAAGTTGGGGCGAAAACCAGCTATGACCTCGAACAGATCGGCCTTTCTTCGGAAGCTGTCGGCAATAACAGCCTGTTCGCGGCCTATTCCCGCTTCGGCACGTACCGGCGGGGGTACTTCCAGCGGGAGTACATGGCCTATCTGCGGGGTGAAGTGGTGAAGGGTATCACGCCGATGATCGGTATCCGGCGACGGACGTTCAACCCGCTGTATAATTTCGCGTATGTCGACGACGGGGAGCCCGGCGGTCAGTCCCGCACGTTCCAGAATACGGAACTCCTTGCCGAAGTACGGTTCGCGAAAAACGAGCTGTTTATTTACAACGACAACGACCGGATCAGCCTCGGGACTGCCCAGTCGCCGATTTACACCCTCCGGTATTCGCTGGGTTTACAGAATACCCTCGGCGGTGACTTTCAGTACCACCGGTTTACGCTGAGCATGGCCGATAACTTCCGGCTGGGTATCCTCGGACGGAGCTACTACACGTTGTCGGCAGGCTATACGCCTTCTACCCTGCCCTATCCGCTGCTGTTTCCGCACCTCGGGAATCAGTCCTGGTTTTACGTGGGCAATGCCTTCAACATGATGAATTATTATGAGTTTCTGTCGGACCGGTACGCGGCGTTCCGGTATGAACATAATTTCGAAGGCCTGTTGTTTAACCGGATTCCCCTCATCAAACGCCTTAAGTGGCGGACGCTCCTCAATGTCAATGTACTATATGGCGGCGCACGGCAGTCCAACAAGGACATCATCCCGGATTATGACCTTGACGGCAAAGCCATTCCGGGTTTCGGCTCGCTGGACCCGAAAACACCGTATGTTGAAGTCGGTTATGGAATCGATAATATCCTGAAGTTCTTTCGTGTGGAAGCCATTCACCGGCTCACCTACCTGAGCCAGCCTACGACTGCTGACGGGGTGAAAATCAATAAGTTTGGGATAAAGGTGTCGGCGTATTTTACGTTGTAGCGGCTGTAGGCGGTAAGCTGTAAGCGTTAGGCAGGATACCCTTTGCCCCATGCGCAATAGCCGGTGGTTGAGCTACGTCGAAACCAGCGTGGCGAAAACATCAGGATGAAAAAGAGAAGGCTGCCAGTGGTTTCGACGTAGCTCAACCACCTGGGAGGTATCTGCCGTTGCGACACGCTCCCTTTGCGCAATAGCCGGTGGTTGAGCTACGTCGAAACCAGCATGGCGAAAACATCAGGATGAAAAAGAGAAGGCTGCCAGTGGTTTCGACGTAGCTCAACCACCTGGGAGGTATCTGCCGTTGCGACACGCTCCCTTTGCGCAATAGCCGGTGGTTGAGCTACGTCGAAACCAGCGTGGCGAAAACATCAGGATGAAAAAGAGACGGCTGCCGGTGGTTTCGACGTAGCTCAACCACCGGGGAGAGAAACCCGCCTCTGCGACGCATAAACCCTCTGCCCCATACCCTACGCCCTATGCCCCCTACCCCTCCAGCCGCCGCCTCACTTCTTCCAGAATCGTCAGACCGCTGGAGAGGAAAGATTTCACGTAGGCATCGGCTGGCTCCCGGAGCAGATCGCTGACGGTGCCGGTTTGGAGGAGTTTTCCCTGGTACATAACGCCGAGCCGGTCGGCCACGGTAAGGGCATCGAGGAGATCGTGCGTTACAAACAGGCAGGCAACGCCCGTTTCCCGGACAATCCGCAGCAATTCCTGCTTCAGCTTTTGCTTGTTGAGGGTATCGAGGCTTGAAAAGGGCTCGTCGAGCAGCAGTACCTTTGGTTCGTCGGCGATGGCCCGGGCAATAGCCGTGCGTTGTTTTTCTCCGCCGGAAACTTCACGGGGGAGTTTGTGCTGCACCGCGCCCAATCCGGTGAGGGCAATCAGCTCGTCGAGCCGCTCGCGCTGGTATTCCTTCGTGTATTCCCGCAGGGCGTAGGCGATGTTTTCGCGGAGGGTATGGTTGGGTAGCAGCTTGAATTCCTGCGGAACGAGCTTAATATCTGCATGGCCCGGAATCAGGTATACCGCCGAATCGGAGATTTCGGTACCTGACAGCCTCAACTCCCCCGCATCAGCCGGAATCAGGCAGGCCAGTATCGACAGCAGCGTACTCTTACCTGCGCCGCTCTCGCCCACCAGTGCCAGCAATTCGCCGGCGGATAAGGTCAGTGAAACCTGGTCGACAACCCGTCGGCCCTGCATATCTTTCGTAATCCGGGAAGCTTCAAAAAGGGAATTCATCCCGCAAAATTGACGAATAAACGGGGATTGTCGCCCTGTTATTCCGAAAACTGCTCCCAGCGGAGTTTCCGGTAGCTTTGTATCGTTCCCCATAGCATCGCGGCATAACATCCGGCGATGAGGATGGTACCGCCCGGCACGAACGAGGCTCCCCAATGCGCGAGACCGCACAGCGGAAGAAAAAAGAAGAGCATCATCATCAGGATAATCGTTCGACCGGAATCGGCCCGGGTTTTCGGCTCCTGGGAAAACGGCAGTTTCCAGTACCGGCTCTTTACCCAGGCTTCAAGGGTCGTGACGAAAACGGCGAAAATATAGCCTGCCACGAGGTCGTCCAGGATCTGCGGCCCCCACACAAACAGTAACCCTGCCGAAACAACCAGGTAAAACGGCGTAAAAAACTTGAAAACGATGGCTTTGAGGTTGCCGAGTATGATATCTCCCGGCGCGGCAACCGGCGCGGCGTCATATACCCACGCAGCCCGGAAATCTTCCGACTGAAAGCTGTTCATGTAAAAGCTGCCCATCACAATCTGGGAACTGTAGATAACGAGAAGGTACATCCGCCCTTCCTGCAGGCTTTCGAAAGATACTTCCCCTTCCAGAATGGGCCGCAGGACGACAAACAACATCGGCAGCAGAAAGCCCAGCGCGGGATAGGCCCGGGTTTTGAAACGCCGGTCGCGCCCTGTCAGCAACCAGGACAGCTCAAAGGAAGCCCTTTCGGTAGCGTTCCGTGTAAACCGCGCAGCCAGCCAGTTGCCGACAGACCGGCGCGATTGCTTCCGGGCAGTATGCACCTGCGTGGTACTGCCCATGGCCGTCAGTTTCGTCGTAAAATCTGTTGCCAGGTACCTGCTGCTTACCCACAGCAACAGAGGCGGCACACCTGCTGCCAAGGCCAGGAGTACTCCGTGACCGGGCGTAAATACGTGGTTTACAAGGCTATCTGCCACACCAGCCAGCCAGGCCGGAGGAGTCAGGTAATGCCAGGTATGGAGGCCGTCGTCCGTCAGGTTTGTCAATTGTGGGCGGATCAGCCGGGGAACAACCTGATACCCCACCGTAAACAGCAGCGAGAGCCCCACCTGCAGGTAAGCGATGATATCTTTCAGCTTTTCTTCACTCGTAAACCGCACGACAAGCAGGTACAACAGGGTAGTCAGAAACACAGCCAGCAAAACGGCCTGGACAGACAGAAGCAGGACAACGGGCGTCAGCCACCAGCCGAAGCGGTACCCCGCCGCTCCCGCCGGAATCAGCACCATGCTGAGCGCGAGCGTCGACACATACACGATCAGGTGCACGAGACGGGAAAGCCAGATCGTCCGGGAATTAACAGGCCTGGGCAGCAGTATCGCATTATCGGTTGTATCCAGCAGCAGTTCGGCGTAATCAGTGATGAGCGTGAGTGCAACCATCACGATGAGGTAGGTAAACAGCACCGTCATCCCGGTCATCACCGACGGAATAAAGGATACCAGCAGCCCGATAAACAGGCTGAAAAAGGCATTCATTGCATAAACCAGCCACAGCCGGCCGGAGCTATCGGCATTCCGGTACGACCGCCCGAGCGTACTTCGGTTGCGCCGGGTATCCATCAGGAGTTTCATCTCCACGATGGCGCGAAGGGAAAGGTAGTCGGCGCCCAGCCGCCGGAACAGGCCCTGAAGCCGGTCCAGTATCCAGAGTACAGCGTTGATCATGGCTATTGCAGTGCCTGGAAAAATTCGGATGCACGGAGCGACGTACTGTCATCTCCGGTAAGTCCCTGAAAGATTCGTTCGAGTGATCCCGACTGCACCTGGTGCCGGAGGTCTTCAATGGTGCCGTCGGCAATAACCGTCCCCTGGTTGATGATGACGATCCGGTCGGAGATTTTCTCCACTACGTCCATCAAATGCGAAGAGTAGAAGATCGTTTTGCCGGCTTCCCGGAGGCGGGCGAGTATTTCCTTCACGAGGATGACCGCGTTGGCATCCAGTCCGGAGAGCGGCTCATCCAGGAAAATAATCTCCGGATTGTGAATCATGCCGGCGATCAGCAGGACCTTCTGCCGCATGCCCTTGGAGAAGGTAGTCATACGGGAATCGATCTGGTCGGCGAGGCCGACGAGCTGCAGAAGATCTTCTGCTTTCCGACGGATGACGGCATCGTCCATGCCGTAGAGCCGTCCCATAAAAAGCAGAAATTCCGCCGGCGTCAGTACTTCATAAAGGGCGGCGTTTTCCGGGACATAGCCCACATGCCGCTTGATTTCCAGCGCGTCGGTCCGGATGTCCCGGCCAAGTACGGTGACTTCTCCCGAAAAATCAGGAATCATCCCCAGCAGGATCTTGATGGTGGTGGACTTGCCGGCGCCGTTCGGGCCAATGTACCCGACAATCTCACCGGCGTTGACGTCGAGGTTGACGCCCTTCAGCACCGGCTGATCGTAGGATTTTTCAAGATTTCGGATGGAAATGACAGGATTCATGCAGAGCGCCAACCGGCCGCAGGTATCCAGCCGGTCTGACGGCGGGAAGTTACATTACCCGTTCCGGCTTTTCGGTTTGCGGTGGGAGGAATGTTCCATTCGGTGGCCGGAACGGTCGTACCGTAATGTGAGCGCTGTTTTTTCTTACCGCCGAGCGTCACCAGCAGGCCGACAAGCGCGAGAAACGCCAGTACCGCCAGGGCGATTTTCCAGGGAGATACGGGGCGTTTCCCGGAAATACTGCCGGTTTGCCCGTTGATGAGAAACTGGTAGGTCTTCCCGCCATACTGATACGCGCAGATCCAGAGCGGGAGTACCAGGTGTTTGAAGGTCTGACCGGAGTACTGCGTCCGGACAGAGAGGTTCCGGTAGGTATCGTCGCTGCATTTGTCCGCGCAGGCCGATTCAATACGCTGATCAACCTGTTGTTTGGCGACGGAAAATCCGTCTTTCGGATCGATGTTGTAAACTTCCGCCTCCCAGCCCAGCATGACTTTCGGCTCGTAGTTGACCACGTTTTCAAGCAGATAGGGATATACCTGCTGGATCACGTTCTGGGGTAGCTGCCGGGAAGCAAGAATCAATACATCGTCGAAAAACTGGCTGTGGGTACCTTCCTTGTACCACCAGCGGACATTCCGGACCTGCCGCGTTTGCACGTTGCCGTTCTGATCGCGGAATTGCTCTGTTACATAATAATAGGTGCCTGCCTCACCGCTCCATTGGGAGTCCGTCTGTACGTCATAGGTCCAGAACGGGATATACATGCCGTGAAGGGTATCGAGCCGGGCTAAGTCTTTCAGATCGTTCGGCGCCCAGATACTCTGCCCGATCCATTTTTTGAAGCTATCGGAGGCCTGATTCCGGGAGATACGGAACGGGACGATGCCCTGCGGCTCGAACAGGCGGGTTTTGACCGCGTCGGGGTTAACGTTGGTGGACCCGCAAAACCCGCACGAAATCGTCGGCGCATCATAGTTTACAACCGTTTTCGCACCGCATCGCTGGCAGGAAAAGAGGCGTCGCTCGACGGAGTGTGCCGTCGCTTTATCCGACTGTGCCTCGCTCCAGTCAATTTCCTCGATCCTGTCTGCCGAGAGTACGAGAGGTTCCTGATACCCGCAATGCCCGCAGGCCATGGCCTGTTTTTCAGCACTGAACTGTAACTGGGCCCCGCAGCTTGGGCAGGGACAATGAAGCAGGTCGTCGAGTTCGCGTTCCATAAATCGTGAATACAGTCCCGAAAAAACGCTTTTTTTGCATTGCGTGTAACTTTCAACCTCAAATTTCCGGATTCCGTCACGGCATCTGTCCGCTCATATCAATCGCAGCTTGCCCGGAATCCGGGAACCTGCTAACATTGTCCCGTCATCCGCCGGAAAAAACCGGCAGGCGGCAAACCACCTTCTTGACCATTCCATCCAATGTCTGACAACAAAAGTCTCGGAAAGCGAATTCTGGGTATTTTCTTCGAGGAGGCAACGGGCGACGCAACTACTCCTGCTGCCTCACCGGCCACCCCTCCTGCTCCGGGTGGCGCGCCCGCTCAGGCTGCGCCGACGCCGGCCGGAAGTCCGGACAGCAAGTTCGTAGACCATTTTGCGTCGGTGCTTGAAAAGAATAACCTTCCCGGACAGGACTATTTTGAATTCCGGGCGACGCTGAAAAGTCTCGGCAGCATCGGTCTGAGCGAAGGGCAGCAGTTTCAGGCAGCCTGGGCCAGCTTCCGGGCGCTCGCTGCGAATACGAGCCTGGAACAACTGAAATCGACGGCGGAGCAGTACCTGACCATTCTCAAAACCGATCGGGATGCTTTCCTGAAAAGTGTGGATATTGCCGTACAGGAAAAAGTCGGCAGTCTTCAGAATGAGCAAAAGACACTCGAAAAACAGGCCGAAAGCCTGACCAAACAGATCGCCGACCTTCAGGCGCAGATCGAAGCCGGAAAAGAACGCCTGGCAAAGATCAACGGAGAAATCGAGGAACAAAGCGGGAAGATCACCCAGAACCGGGCCAATTACGAAGCGACGTTCGCGGTCTTCACCAGCCAGATCAAGGAGGATATCGACAAAATCACCCAATACCTCCGCTCCTGACGGGCGGATCAACATAATCAAACGCCATGCCTGCTCCTGACTTTTCCCAAATCGGCGGAAACGACGACACCACCAAAAAATCCTTCTGGAACCGTCCGGAGGGAGTGGTCGGCTTCCTCTTCCTGGCAGCGATTGCCGCGATGGGGCTCGTGTACTTCAACAGAGTCGTCGAGTTTCTCATCAAAGTAACCGAAAACACCCTGTACCTGGCCGTACTCCTGGCGGCGCTGGGGATACTCATCTTCCTCTTTACGAGCAAAGACGTGCGTACCGCCGTGTTCTTTCTCTTCAAGACGATGATGCGGAAAATCGCCGGGCTCGTGATCCAGCTCGACCCGATCGCGATCATGAAGATTTACATCGACGACCTGAAAGACAAGCGCCGGAAGATGCAGGGGCAGATCGACCAGCTCGCCGGACAACTCGTGAAGCTCAACAAGAAAATCAACGAGAACAACGACGTCATCAAGCAGAAATTCGCCGAAGCCAACAAGGCCCAGTCCATGTCCGATAAGCCGGGCATGAAGGAAGCGGCTTCCCTGGCGACGATCGAAGGCGCCGGTTTGCAGGAAATGAACGAAAAGCTCTTCCCCCTGCAACGGAACATCCAGACCGTCCTGGCTTTCATGGAGAAAGTCAACACCAGTGCCGACTACATCATCAAGGAAACCGAAATCAAGGTCAAGCTCAAGGAAGCGGAATACCAGATCGTGAAGGAAAGCTCAAACGCCCTCCGTACCGCGGTCAGTATCTTCAAGGGCAACCCGGATAAGAAGTTTTACTTCGACGAGTCGATGGAGTACATCCAGGACGACATGAGCAAGAAGCTCGGGGAAATGAAGCGCGCGATGGACCTGTCGATGGACTTTATCAATTCGGTTGATATCCAGAACGGCGTTTTGTCCGACAAAGGCCAGGCCATGCTCGAAGCCTACAACAAGGGCGAGTTCAAGCTCATTCAGCTCGACGCACCCCAGGCGCCGTCTTCGTCCGGCAAAAAGATCAACCCTCCCAAAGACGAAGGCTACCGCAGCCTTCTGGAGTAATCATTCTACCTTCATAATCATCTCTTTTTCACCATGCAACGACTAACCGTAACCGGGCGACTGCTCATCACCGCCCTGATTCTGGCAGCCCTGTACTTCGGATTCAAATACGTGGGCGGCGTGGATCTGCTTCAGAGCCTGAAAGCCAAAAACGAGGAAACCCGCACGGGTAATGAACCGGCCTCTCCCGCCGCAGCCGAAAGCAGTGCGCCGGAAAGCGCCACGCCCGCAGAAGAGCAGGCTACCGATTCGCCCAAACAAGGCTTTGCCTATGAAGCGCCCGTGCCGAAGGAAGGCAAGCTGAAGGGTGTCGTCGAACTGGGCGCGAGCGGGTTCAACTCTTTTATCATCCGTATCGACGCCGACAAAAACTGGAAGCTGGAAAAAGCGGAATTCGGCAACAGCCTCGTCCTCGAAAACATGGCTACCGACGAAGACGTACGGATCGGCCTGAAAAAGTACATTTCCACCATGCTCGACTACGGCGTAGGCGGACGGGATATTCACTTCGTGGTCAGCTCCGGCGCCGTGAAGGCGGATGTAACCCAGAAGATCATCCGCGTCCTGAAATCGCTCAATTATACCGTCAATACTGTAACGCCGGAGGAAGAAGGCCGCTTTGGCCTGCGCAGCGTCCTGCCGACGGAATTTTACGGCTCGGCGTTTGTGGTTGACATCGGTTCCGGCAATACCAAGATTTCGTGGAAAGACGGCAACCGTACCACTGCCCTTGAAACCTATGGCTCGAAGTACTTTCAGGAAGGCAAAAGCGATTCGGATGTGTACAGCGAAGTGAAGGCAAAAGCGAAGCAGATTCCTTCCGATCACCGGAAAACCTGCTTCATCATCGGCGGCGTGCCGTTTGAGCTGGCCAAGGCCGTCCGCAAAGGCAAGGAACGCTACACAGTACTCGACGCGCCTTCGGCCTACAAACTCGAAAACGCCAAGTCAAAAGCCGGCCTGAACATCTACAAGGCCATTGCCGACGCAACCGGCGCAGAGCAGTTTGTGTTTGACTGGGATGCGAATTTTACGATTGGGTTTTTGCTTGAACTGAAGTGAGGCAATAAGCTGTAAGCTTTAAGCTGTAGGCTGCGGTAAATGAATAGCCTACTGCATATAGCTTACAGCTTATTGCTTAAAGCTTATTGCTTAAAGCCTATAGCTTAACCCGCCCAAAAGCCTCTCTCCCCTCCATGACTCTACAAGACCTTTTCCGCTATGTTTCCCAAAATCCTTCACCGTATGCGATGGCGCTGGTTTGCGTGCCGCTGTTAGCGTTGTTGCTTAATATGTGGTCGGGGAAAACCGCGGAAGAGGTACTTCGTTTCAAATACGGGTATACGGTATTGGTATACGTGGCAGCTATTCCGGGGATTTTTGCGCTGACGCTGGGCGTATACCTGTTTCTGTTTGAACGGCAGAGCGTCTGGCAGATGAACCTGATTACGCAGGTTTTGCCGGTTATTACCATGGCGGCAACGCTCTGGATTATCCGGCAGAAAATTCCGTTTCAATATGTACCGGGCTTCGGGAAACTATCCGGTTTTCTGACGCTGATCGCGGCGCTGATGGGGATATTGTTTTTCCTGGACCGGCTGCATTTTTATGCGTTTACGTATGTGCCGTTTGTGTACCTGGTGGCGGGGTTTGTGGGGTTGTTGCTGGTGATCCGGTTTGCGTGGAGCCAGCTCTTCTAGCCCTTCACTTATTACTTACCGAAGCGTAAAAAGTCTGTGTCGTCTGTGAAGTCTGTGAGATAAAATGATCCTCTCACAGACTTCACAGACGACACAGACTTTTAGGGTAAGTTAGAGCTTTGCGAGCAGCTCCGCTTTTTTGGCCGCGAATTCTTCTTCTGTCAGAATACCCGCCGCTTTCAGGTCGCCAAGCTGTTTGAGCAGGCCGAGGATATCTTCTTTGGATTGGGCAGGCTGAGCGGCCGGTTGGGCTCCCGGAGCGGCGGCTCCCGGAGCAACGGCTCCCGCCATCATGCCGCCGAGGTTCACCCCGACAATACTCGCCGCTGTCGCCGAATTTTCTGCTGCTTTCTCGATGGAAACGCCGGCCTGAAACTGCTGAAACTTCGCCATATCCCCCACCATGTTCATCTGGGTGGTTTTGTCGAGGAACGCTTCGACTTCCGGCGGAAGCGAGGTGTTTTCAATGTAAAACTTGACGATTTCGAGGCCGTACTGATCGAAATCGTCGCTCAACAGCGGACCGAGTTTTTCTCCGAGTTCGGTATAGTTCCGGGCCAGGTCGAGTACCGATACATTGGCTTCGGCAATGGCATCCGAAAACTTTGAGAACACAATGGAGCGGAGCTGTTCTTCCAGATCGCCTACGCGTACCACGGGCGTGGTACCGGCAAATTCCTTCAGAAACTTCTTCGCATCCTTCACCCGGAAGGTATAGGTGCCGAAGGCGCGGATGCGCACCTGCTTGAACTCCGGATCGCGGACAATAATGGGGTTGGCCGTACCCCATTTCATGTTCGTAAACTGCTTCGTGTTGACGTAATAGACGTCTACTTTAAACGGCGATTCAAACCCGTATTTCCAGGAACGGAGGGTAGTAAGAATCGGCATGTTGGCCGTCGTCAGCTCATGCCGGCCGGGGAGAAAGACGTCGGCGATCTGCCCCTCGTTCATGAAAATAGCTACCTGGCTCTCCCGGACGGTCAGCTGCGCGCCGTACTTGATGTCGTTGCCTTTGTCGGGAAACTTCCAGATGATGGTATCCTGCGAGTCATCGACCCATTCGATGACGTTGACGAATTCATTCCGGATAAAATCGAAAATGCCCATTTTGGTTGTTCTGTTTGACTGAACGTTGATCAAAGCTATTAAAAATGCGGGTTTTCGGGGAGAGTAGTTGGATGGGCGGCTGTTTTTTTGTGTTGCTCCCGGATAAGACGCTGCCAGTCTGTGAAGTCTGTGTCGTCTGTGAGCAATAATTTTTTTTCTCACAGACGACACAGACTTCACAGACAATGAGCAGCATTCGAATATCTGACCATCCCTTCTGTGTATTCTGTGCTTTCTGTGAGAAAAAAATCATTTCTCACAGAAAGCACAGAATACACAGAAAGATCCTTTTAAGTGAGGGCGTCGACGTGCCTCCCGCTTCTTCCTTTTTTGTATTTTTTCCCGGAAAATTAAAAATGATTGTCAAATTGACACATATTCGCAGTTGTATTTGCTCCTCAAACCATGCTCCTCTTAGGAATTGACGTAGGAACGTCTTCGATAAAAGTTTCGGTGGTCGACGCCGACAGCCAGCAGGTAGTAGCCTCGGCCTCCTGGCCCGACCAGGAAAACCCCATTTCCACCCCCCAGCCGGGCTTTGCCGAGCAGGATCCGGGTATGTGGTGGAACTGCGTGCAGCAGGCCATCCTCCGGGCAAACGCCAGCGGAAAATACAATCCGAAAGACATCGCCGCCATCGGTATCGCTTACCAGATGCACGGCCTCGTGTTGGTCGACCGTAATCTGGAAGTACTCCGGCCGTCCATCATCTGGTGCGACAGCCGCGCCATTCCCTACGGCGACGCCGCTTTCCGCAAAATAGGCGAAGAAAAAGCCCTCGATCACCTGCTCAACTCGCCCGGTAATTTCACCGCTGCGAAGTTGGCCTGGGTCAAAGACAAGGAGCCGCGTACCTACGGCAGCATCTACAAAATCATGCTTCCGGGAGATTACATCGCGCTGCAACTGACAGGCAGTGCGACGACCTCCAACTCGGCGCTGTCAGAAGGTGTATTCTGGGATTTCCGGTCCAACGCCGTTTCAGAAGACGTACTCAATGCTTTCGGCTTTTCCGACAATATCCTCCCTACCCTGCAGCCGCTGTTCTCCAACCACGGAGAACTGAAGAGTTCCGTCGCCGATTCCCTCGGTCTGAAAGCTGGTATTCCGGTGACATACAAAGCGGGAGATCAGCCCAATAACGCCCTGTCTCTCAATGTACTGGAGCCGGGAGAAGTAGCTGCGACAGCCGGCACCTCCGGCGTGGTGTACGCCGTCACCGATCAGATCGCCTACGATCCGAAGAGCCGGGTAAATACCTTCGCGCACGTCAACCACCAGCGGAACGATCAAACCCGCCTTGGTATCCTCCTCTGCATCAATGGTACTGGTATCCTCAACCGCTGGGTACGGGACCAGTTCGGCAGCGGTCTCTCCTATTCCGACCTCAACCGGCTCGCCGCCGAAGTACCGGCCGGCAGCGAAGGCGTCCGGGTACTGCCCTTCGGCAACGGCGCGGAGCGGGTACTGGAAAACCGGAGTATCTCCAGTACGTTTTCCGGGCTCGACTTCAACATTCATACCCGCAGCCACGTGTTCCGGGCGGCGCAGGAAGGCATCGCCTTTTCGCTGAAATATGGTGTCGATATCATGGCCGACCTGGGGAGCCCGGCGAAGGTAGTCCGGGCCGGGAAAGCCAATATGTTTTTGAGCGACGTCTTTGCGGAATCGTTTGTGAACGTGACCCAGACGCCGGTGGAGCTATATGATACCGACGGGTCAAAAGGCGCAGCGCTGGGCGCAGGCATCGGCCTCGGGCATTTCTCCGATCCGAAAGACGCCTTCTCCCGGCTTACCAAACTCGGAACAATAGAGCCGGACGCCGGAAAAGCCGCCCTCTATGCCGAACTGTACAGCGAATGGGTAACATTGCTGGAGAGGTTCGTGGAAAAGTAACTAGCTGTTAACCAGCTGACCGACAGATAAATCGCTGGCATATTTCTTTTCAGGTTAATCTGTGGAGACAGAGACGCCGTGTGTTTGAAAACATGCGGCGTTTTTTGTTTTTTGTGTAACAGATTATCTATCCATCTCAATGTCATGAAAAATACAAAGACGCATACCTGGTCGATCGACATCGCCGCGCCGGCACTCCGCGTGCACAATGTCATGCTTGGTCTGAGCGACAAAGCCACTTACGAACAATGGGTAACGGTTTTCAGTCCGTCGTCCTCGTATGAAGGTACGTGGGACAAAGGCTCGAAAATCCGCTTCGTCGGAAAGGACGAACACGGAAAAGTTCAGGGAATGGTTGCCGAAGTGGTGGAGAATATTCCCGGGAAATTTGTTTCCCTCCGGCATTTCGGTATGATTGACGGCGAAAAGGAAATTACCGAAGGCCCGGCGGTAGAAACCTGGGCAGGCGGCTTTGAAAACTACACGCTCGCGGAATCGGATGGCCGGACGACCGTCACCGTCGACGTAGATTTACCCGAATCAGAAGCCGCTTTTTTCAATGATATCTGGCCGAAAGCCCTCCAAAAGCTGAAGGAAATTGCCGAACAATGACAAAAGACGAAGTACTCGACACACTGAAAGCCCTCGGCGACGAGAAAGTATACAGGCAAAACCTCAAACGCGGCGCCGGCGAAAATCAGTTTGGCGTCAAAATGGGTGATGTGCGGAAGGTCGCCGATAAAATCAAAACGAACCACGCGCTCGCCCTTGAACTCTGGAAAACCGGCAATACCGACGCACGCTCGGTAGCGATCCTGATTTCGAAACCCAAGGAATTTTCACCCGAAGAGCTCGAAAACTGGGTAAAATCGGAGACGTATAGCTGGGTGGCCGACTGGCTCTATTCCTACATCATCAAAGAGTATCCGGACAAAGAGCAATTCCGGGAAAAATGGATGAATTCTGACGACAAGATGTGCGCCCGCGCAGGCTGGAGCCTCATGGCCGGTCGCGTCGCCCGCGAGCCGGAAGGCTTGGATCTATCTGTCCTGCTCGACCGGATTGAAAAGGAAATGTCCGCTGCGCCGCCGGAAGTACAATGGACGATGAACAATACCTTAGCCAACATCGGTATTCACCACCCCTCTCACCGGAAACGCGCGCTGGAAATCGGCGAAAAACTCGGTATTTACCGCGACTACCCCGTCTCCAAAGGTTGCACGTCTCCGTTTGCGCCGATATGGATTAATGAGATGGTGAAAAGGCAGAAGTGAATGAGCCATAAGCAGTAGGCTTTAAGCTGTAAGCAATGAGACGTGTCACTTGCTACCGCATAAAGCTTAAAGCCTATGGCCTAAAGCAGTAAAAAAACGTTTCCGGTGGGGTACAGAAGTAGTTTTCCGAACATTATCACAGCCCGCAAAACATGATTGATATTCAGGACCGGAACGAGATTTTCCTCTTTCTGCGCCAACTACCTCCTGATCGAGAACCGTTGTTTGGCGCGATGACGCCGCAGCACATGGTAGAACACCTGGCGCGTTCTGTCCGCTTTTCGAATGGCCGGGAACCGCAACCCCATTATTACACGCCGGAGAAGGAGCAGCGGTTCAAAGCGTACCTGATGGACGCCCATACATCCCTCTTGCCGGGGTTCCGCTCGCCTATAATGCCGGCGGAAGGCCTGCCCGATCTTCTTCATACCAGCCTGGCGGAAGCCCTGACGCAACTGGAAGACGAGCTACTGGAATTTGATCGGTTTTTTCAGGAAAATCCGGAAGCTACGCCTGTGAATCCTACTGTAGGTGAGTTGGGGTATAAGGAATGGGTGGTATTTCATAATAAGCATTTCAGGCATCATTTGGGGCAGTTTGGATTGAATTAACCGCTCTTCGGGATGTTCCGTAGGGCATCTCGAAGTGTCCGGACTCCTGCCTGGCGGCACACAGCAAGAAAGCCGCCTCTGGCAGAAGCGGCTTTCAATTAATCCCTCGGAATATTCCGTTCCGGCTGTTCCTCCTCCTCCCTATCCTCGTCCTCTGCAAACTCTGATTCATCCTCTTCTTCCTCATTTCCCCTCGGAATCGTCTCCGTTTCCGGGTCGTACGGGCCGCCGATGGGCCGTTCGATGGGCTGCTTAATCGTAGCGTTGGAGCCGACTTCAGCCGAGGAACCCTGGTTATTCGCGAGGTTCGTATCCTGAGCGGTACCGAGGTTGGTACCGGCGTGTTTTTCATTGCGGTTCATGGCGTTTGTGCTTTTGTTGGACAGGATACTTCCCTAAAAACCCGCGCCAGCCTACCTTTGCCCCCATGTCTCCCTCTCTCGAACTGGTCGTCGCCCGCTACGAAGAACCCCTGAACTGGATCCGGAAGGTCCCGGCGGCGTTCCGGCGAACGATTTACGATAAATCGACAAATCCCGAAGACCGGATTTCCCTCCCCAATACCGGGCGGGAAGCCCACACCTACCTCACGCATATCGTCGACCGGTACGATTCCCTTGCCGACTATACCGTTTTCTGCCAGGGCAAGCCGTTCGACCACGCCTACGATTTTCACCATACCCTCCGGGCGGTCGCTGCCGATCCGGTTGCTTCGCCTGACTTCCGCTGGCTCGGCCACCTCATCGATACCGATGACCTGGACGGCAACCGCCTCTTCCGCCCCTGGAGTAAAAACGAAGACGGCAGAGGCCTCGATATCAGAGGCTTCCACCGTCAGTTGTTTGATCGGGAAGGTCCCGAATTCTATACTTTTGTCCTCGGCGCGCAGTTTATCGCTCACCGGGATCTCATCCGCCGGCAGCCGCTCCGGTTCTACCAAAAGGCGCTGGAGCTATCTGTCTCCTTTCCGGATGCAGCACACTGCTACGAACGGACGTGGGACAAGGTATTCGGCGTCACCGGAATCAGCGAAGAGGTACTGCAAGGCCGCCTGAGCCTGTCGCTCAAACCCATCAAAAACGCCGCCTACCCGGCTAATCCCCTGCCCTGATCAGCCTTCATACTTACCAAACAGCGACGTCGCGGTATGCCCCCCAAAGCCGAAGGTATTGTTGAGCACATACCGGACCGGCTCGTACGACGGCTTCCCGGTGACAATCCGCAGGCCTTCCGGCACACCTTCGTCGAGGTTTTCGGTATTGATCGTAGCCGGAATCACGTTGTGCACGATCGACAGAATACTGATGATACTTTCCACCGCGCCGGCCGCGCCGAGCAGGTGACCCGTCATGGATTTCGGACCGGTTACCGCTACCGGGTGATCTCCGAAAACGGTTTTGATCCCAGCCAGCTCGCTGAGGTCGCCGATGCCGGTCGACGTCGCATGCGCATTTACATATGTCACGTCTTCCGGCGCAATACCCGCCTCTTTGATTGCGGCACGCATGCCCAGCGCCGCGCCAAGGCCATCGGCCGGAGTACCCGTCAGGTGGTACGCATCCGCAGCCATACCTCCGCCGACGAGCTCGGCGTAAATCTTCGCACCGCGGGCCAGGGCATGGTCCAGGTCTTCCAGTATCAACGCACCGGCGCCTTCGCCCATGACGAAACCGTCCCGATCGCGGTCAAACGGTCGTGAAGCACCTTGCGGATTATCGTTATTTTTCGACAAAGCCTGTGCGGCGTTGAACCCGCCAACCGACGACGGCGTAATCGCCGCCTCCGAGCCCCCGGCCACCATGGTATGTGCCCGGCCCAGCCGGATGGTATCAAAAGCATTGAGAATAGCGGCGTTGGACGATGCGCAGGCCGCCACCGTGCAGTAATTCGGACCATGCAGGCCGTTGCGGATCGACACGACACCCGCCGCGATATCCGTAATCATTTTCGGAATGAAAAACGGATTGAAGCGCGGCGTGCCGTCGCCCGCATGAAACTCCTTCAACTGGTCTTCAAACGTACCGATACCTCCGTTTCCGGTCGCCCAGATAACCCCGATACCGTACCGCTCCTCGGCGCTGAGTTCCGAGGGTACCAGGCCGGCATCTTTCAGCGCCTGCTCGCTCGACACAATGGCATATTGGGTAAACAGGTCGTATTTCCGCAACTCTTTCTTCTCAATAAACGACTCAGGATCAAAGCCTTTCACTTCACTGGCGAAGCGGGTTTTGAATTTCGAGGCATCGAATTTGGTCAGGGGACCTGCCCCGCTGCGTCCGGCCAGGACACCCTCCCAGAGGGTATCGACCGTGTTTCCAAGCGGGGTAATTGCACCCATTCCGGTAATGACAACTCGTTTCATAAGAAAATACCGATCGGTATATTTTAGGGTAAAAATTTTTCAGAGATCGCGGATGTACCGCTCTACAGATTGCATGACGACGGACCGGTCTTCCTCCCGTTGCGTCAGGCGGGCGATCATGACGCCGCCTTCGAGCATGGCAATGAGGCAAAGGGCGATGTGCTCGTCGGGAAGCGGCGATTGAAATTCGCCCCGCGTCCTTCCTTCCGCCACAATTTCCGCCAGCAGGCGCTGCCAGGCTTTGAGGGCTACTGCCGCTTTCCGCCGCAGCGCCGGGTGGGTGTCGTCTGCCTCGATGGAGGTATTCAGCAACGGGCATCCGCCTTCGGGAAAAGCCCGGTCGGTCAGCAGGGCACTGTAAAAATCCACGTAGGTCAGCAGTTTTTCCCGGGCCGAGGCCTTGTTTTCCATCATCTGCCGCATGCGTTTCTGCACGCTGCGCATGTGGAAGTCGAATACGGCAAGAGCTACTTCGTCTTTCCCCGAAAAATTGCCATAGATACTGCCTTTGGTCAGCCCGGTCGCCTCCGTCATGTCACTCAGGGACGTACCCGCATACCCCTTCCGGTTAAACAGCGGCGCTGTTTTCTCGATGATGAGTGCCCGGGTTTTCTCTGCCTTCGACATGGTTGTGAAATTTTCGCAGCAATTTATACCGATCGGTACATTCTTACAATACTTCGCCTCTTTTTTCCGGAGAAGCAGCTGATACTTTGTTCTTTTCCAGCCAGTTAAGAATATAGTCCGCATCTTCTTTCCAGGTAGGCTGGCCCAGTACATAGTGGTTGCGTCCCGGAAATTCTTTATAGTCTGTCACTGATCCAGGTGTGCGGTATTTCTTAAAATTGGTGTAGTTGAGTGATGCCGGCAGGATATTGTCTTCACTACCGGACGTAATCAGCAGCGGCACGTGCGGGCGGGTAAAGTCCACGCGACCAATACGTGTCAGCGCCTGACGGGATGCGCGGCGTGATTCGGGAATGACATATTTTTCGTACGACGACCGTTGCTCTTCTTCGCTCATTCCATTCGTAAAGGCGTACTTCCATTCGTCGAGCGTCATCAGAAAGGATTCGTTCACCGAAGAAAAGAATCCGAGCGGTCGCCAGGTAGCTTTGTAAAACGACCATTTAAACGTCAGTACCCCTTGCGGAGGCGCCGGGTGGATGGCGACACCGGCGACGGCGATGTCCCGTTGCAACAACAACTGTACCATCAGCCCGCCGAGAGAGTGACCGACCAGAATCGGTTTTTCAGGAAGCTGACGAATAAAATCGGTGTAATAATCCAGTACCTCATCCAGCCCGACCGACGCGATACCGGCATGCGGCTGCTGACTTCTCAGTACGGCTGGGTCTCCGTCTTTGTGAGGCCAGGCCGGCGCGTAGACGGTATACCCGCGGGATTCAAAGTAGGTTTGCCATTCGGCCCAACTGATGTGGCTGACAAAGGCGCCGGTAACAAAAACGACAGTCCTGGAAGAGGTGTTTTGCGCTTTCATGATCGTGATAGAAAAAAGGTGAAACCGTTGATTTGATGATCCAAAGGTGGCCGATGGATCCGGGAAGAAATTTCACCTGGGTTAAATAGTGAAACGACTGTGTTTCAGCGCGATCAAAAAAATATCTCTTCCTCACCCGTATTCTTTTTCTTCCGGAAACGGATGAAAAAGGCGCCAGGCAAACGACCTGTTGAAAATGCCGTATTCCCGGCTTTCCAACAGGTCGCGATTTTTAGCTATTTTGTTGGGAATCTCCCGCATAACCATGTCTGCACACGCCCGGCTCCGCGAACGCCTGATTACCTATGCCCAGCTTTCCGAAGAAGATATCCGGCTCGGAGAAGAATACTGGCACTACAAGACCATTTCCCGGAATGAATTTTTCAACTTCCGAAATTCCGTTTGCCGGCACGTTGGCCTGATTCTGACGGGTATTTTCCGGGTGTATTACGTCGATCTGAAGACGGAAATCGAACACAACCTCATTTTCATTCCGGAAGAGCAGTTCCTCGTTTCACTCAAAAGTTTCCTCACGCAAACGGCCTGCCCCTACTACATCGAAGCGCTGGAAGATTCAGAGCTGATGCTGATCCAGAAAGACCACCTCGACGAGCTCTACACCCGCTCGCACGGCTGGGAACGGTTTGGCCGGAAACTGGCTGAACAATACCTTATTTTCAACCAGAGCCGCGCTGAAAGTCTCATGACGCAATCGGCTGAAGAGCGCTACATCGACCTCCTCACCCTCATGCCTGACATCGCCAACCGGGTGTCGCTCGGCCATATTTCCTCGTACCTTGGCATCAAGGGGCCGTCGCTCAGCCGCATCCGCGCCCAAATTGCCGGGCGCAGGTAGTCAGGGTTGCTCCTTGCGGCCGCTTTCCCAGGCAGCCCGGGCGTTTTTGTTCTCCGGATCGGCCTCTGCCGCCTTTTGAAAGTACAGGAGCGCCAACGGCAGATTACCCTTTTTCCGGTAGCACTGCCCGATGAATTCATAGGGGTTGGTGACTTCCCGCGAGGCGCCAAACAGCATCGCACTCAACTGAAACAAGGCAATGGCATCCTCAAGGCGGTCGCGCCGCATGAGGTACTTGCCTGTCGTGAAGAGTTCGTATTTCTCCGCATTGAAGTCATAGGTATCCTGCTGCGTTTCGCGAAGGGCATTCAGCACGGCGATGCCCGCGGGGAAATCCGCCAGCATTTTCTCCCGGATATCGAGGTACAGGGATTTTTTCGGAACGATATACGGCTTGCGCAACAGTACCGATTCGATAACGTCCCGCAGCGCGCCTACCCGCATGTTCTGGTTGTTGGTCAGGAGGATAATGACGATATCTTCCCGGGCATTCCGGTAAATCATCCCTTCAAATCCGTGGTTCGAACCCTGGTGATAATGCGAGACGAACGCACCGTTTTCGAACCGGACGGTTCCAAGGCTGCTTTCGCCAAACCCGTAGGCCTCAGCCAGTTGCTGCGTTGATTCGGTCGAAATCAATCGGTTCCGGTAAATCGCCTCCATCCATTTCAGCAGGTCTGCCGTTGTGGGGCGTACCCAGCCGGTTGACCGGGTTTCATACCGCAGCGGCTCGAAGCCATTGGAAAAACCTTCGGCGACAAGCGAGTCGCCAATGGGCAGGTCCACGCCGGTATGGGTCATTCCCATGGGCTTCAGAAAATATGTTTCGACGAAGCGGGCATAGCTCATCCCGCTGGCCTTTTCAATGATTTTCTGTTGGAGAAAGACATTCGGATGGCTATAGAGGTACCCTTCCCCCGGCGAAAAAGCGAGGGTTTTCAGGTTACGCAGCCAGGTCAGGTCGGCTGCTTCGTCCGGGTAATCAGGCGATTCGGGAATACCGCTGGTATACTGAATCAGGTGCCTGATTTTCACACGATTACCCCATTCCGGCAGTACCAGGTAGCGGGAGATCGGGTCGTCGAGCGACAGTTTCCCTTTTTCTTTCAGCCAGAGAATACCCACTCCGTTGAATTCTTTGGTAATGGAGCCGATGTCAAACCGGTAGTCGGGCGTCAGCAGCCGGGACTTATCGGCGCGGGCATACCCGTACGACCGGTTCAGGACGGTTTGCCCGCGGTGTACGACCAGCGCATTGCCGTTGAAGATACCCCGCCGCAGCGCGATTTGCAGGACGGAATCGATCTCGCGGGAAGGCTGCCCCGCGCAAAGGAAAGCCGCCAGGCAGAGTGCGACGGCCAGATAGGTTGTTTTCATGGAGGAAAAAAAGTCTGGTCCGAAACTACGCCGGCGACAGGTAAGCGATTGCCTGTTTCCGGTGAACGGCTCCATAATCCGCTGAACCGCTCTGCCCGGGGAGAAATTTGTCCCTACCTTCGTCCGGAGCCTCCGATGCCGATGCGGACAGTACTGCTTCTCCTGTTTCTCTGGTTGCCGACAGCCGTTTCCGCGCAGGAATCGGTCGGGATGTGGTATGTACAGCCGGGTGGCGAGGCCATTGCTTCCGGGATCTCGTCCGGCCCCGTTCCGAACCTCCCCGGCCGGGGTTATTTCCATCTGACCAATACGCTGACGCTGAGCAGAAAAGTACCGCAGCCCGGCGTCCGGGTCACCGCCCTCGGCGCTTACGAGTTGTATTGGGACGGCGTACGAATAGGCAGCAGCGGTCAGGTCGGACGCTCGGCGGAAGAAGAAGTACCCGGCCCGATGACCGCCTGTTTTCCCCTCCCCGATTCCCTTGCTCAGCCGGGTACCCATGCGCTGGCGTTGCGGATTTCCAACTATCTCCTGCCGAAAGGCGCATCGTGGTTTGTCGTCAGCGAAGGAACCTATACCGACCTGATTACCAAACCTTTCCTTCCAGCCCTGGCCATGCATACGCTGGCCGGTTTGTTTCTCGCGGCAGCATTGTACTTCTTGTTTGTCGCAAACCGAAGCGACCGCTCCTATGCCCTGTTCAGCGGTATTTGCGGGCTGTTTTTTGCGTTGATCGTGCTCGAATACCTCCGGGCTTATTACTTCTACCCGTATACGTTTCAATACCTGCGGCTCGACCTCATCCAGTGGCTCACGCTGGCACTATGCGTCCTGATTCCGGTGTTTTTTGCCGTGACATTGTTACCGGAGAAAGGCAGGTATATCCTCATTGGTCAACTCGCCCTGCTTGCCCTGCTCGTCTATCGGTTTTACGGCCAGTACGACCGGCTGGCAATAGCCGGCGCAACGACAATGCTCCTTACCAGTACGGGGATCGCCGCCATCGCAGCGGTTCGGTCCGGACCTGCCAGGTGGGTACTCGGCAGCCTGGTACTGGCGGGCATTTCGGCGGTTCTGTTTCCGTTCGACTACAGTCTTTTCCTCGGTTTCGGACTCGTGATACTCGTGCAGTTTTTCCTCCTGAGCCGGCGCATGAAAGACCAGCGCCGGGCTGTTGAAGAAGCCCGGCTGCTTTCCGCCCGGCTGCAAACCGAGTTACTGAAGAAACAGATACAGCCTCATTACCTGCTGAATACCCTGACCTGTCTGGCGGAATTTGTCGAAGAATCGCCTGAAAAAGGCGTTGCTCTCATTTTTGCGCTCAGCCGGGAGTTCAGCCTGTTTTTCCGCTTTGTTCAGGAAAAACAGGTACCCATTCGGGAAGAAATTGAGCTATGCCGCCGCCATCTGGAAGTCATGCAGCTTCGTCTGGAGGCCACCTATTCCTGGTCGGAAGAAGGTATTCTTCCCGCGGAGACCATTCCTCCTGCCGTGCTGCATACCCTCGTCGAAAACGGCCTGACGCACTGCCGGCCCGTCTACGGTTTTCACTTGTCTTTCCGAAAGGAAAACGGCATTCGCGAATATGTCCTGATCACACGGGGCCGTCCTGCCCATGCTTTCGAAAAGGAAGGAACCGGTACCCGCTACCTCAAAGCCCGCCTCACCGAAAGCTATGGGGAGCGCTGGTCTTTCCATTCCGGTCCTTCGCCCGAAGGCTGGGAAAACCATATCCAATTATATGAGAATACTGATCGTAGAAGATGAACCGCTGATCGCGAGGCGATTGCAGCGAATGCTTCAGGACTTGCTTCCGGAAGCCGATATCACGGGCGTAGCCTCGCTCTCCGCCGGTCTGGAATTTCTTGACCGGCATCCCATCGACCTCCTGTTTCTGGATCTCAACCTGGGCGGGGAAGATGGTCTCCAGCTGCTCCAGACCCTGACGGCGGGAGCGTTTCAGACCGTCATCGTCTCTGCGCATACCGAACGTGCGATCGACGCCTTTGCCTATGGCGTACTGGATTTCGTCCCGAAACCGTTTGACCGTGAACGGCTCGAAAAAGCCCTACGCCGGTATACCACTGCGCCGGTGGAAACTTCGGCCCGGTACCTGACCGTCCGCCGCCGGGCGGGGTTGTTTCTGGTACCTGTCGACGACATCCGTTTCATCAAAGGCGCCGGTAGCTATTCGGAAATACACCACCAGGCGGTCGACCTGCACGACAAAAACCTCGACGCCCTGTCCCGCATCCTGCCTCCGCGTTTCGAGCGCGTGCACAAGTCGTACCTCGTCAACATGGACGAGGTCAAACAACTCCTTGTGCAGAGCGGCAGCCAATACGACCTCCTGCTGAAAGACGGGACACGCATACCCGTGGGCCGTACCCGCTACAAAGACCTTCGCGAAAAATGGGGCTGAAAACGCGCGAGGCCGCCCGGATCGGGGCGGCCTCGCGCGGTGCTCGTTGCAGCATTAGTTGACAGATACAATCCGGGCCGGCGCTTCGCGGTGGATTTCAACGGCTTTTTTCACCATCGTTTCTCCATCTGTTACTTCCAGCGTGTAGGTTCCTTCTTCCAGGCTGTTGACATCGAAACGGCGGGCGTAGCCTGCGGCATTTTTCGCGATGTCTTCCGTAAACAGGGCCTGGCCTTTGGCGTCGCGGAGGCGTACTGTCAGCTTCTTTCCTTTTATCTTTTCTACCAGGAAGTTGATTTTACCTTCTTTGCCGTTGAAGGCATTGACGGCGTAGGTACTTCCGGCAGCGCGGCTCGGATCTTCAGGAACGGCTGCATAAGAAGAAGCAACGGAAAGAGCAATCAGGGCGGAAGCGATCAGGGTTTTCATGGCTATGTGTTATTTTTTCAGGTTCGACAGATATTGGTTCATGGCTTGTCTCAAGGTCTTTTTCCCCTTGAGGAACGATTCAAAGTTGGCCTCTTTTTTACTACTGTGCAATACATAGTAGTATGTATGGCTATTCATTGGGATGAATGGCATCAGGACGTGACGGCGGTGTTTTCCCGAAAAAAAAACGGAGATACCGGCGAGCCGATACCTCCGTTTTCATATGCAAAACACCTGCTTACTGCGGCAACTTATCTGCGTTTTGTTTGGTGACGAGCTGGAACGGAATCAGGGTTTGCTTGTCAAACGCCTGCTTCTTAATCGCCTTGATGGCTGTTTCAACGGCTTTGGCGCCCTGCTCCGATGCATTCTGAAAAACCGTAGCGTCGAGCGTACCGTTTTTTACCGCCTGAATCGCGTCGGGGATCGCGTCGATGCTCACCACGATTACCTTGTTCTTCAGCCCGGCGTCAGTCAGCGCCTTCACAGCCCCCATGCCCATTTCATCATTCTGACAGAATACCGCCTGAATTTTGGAGCCGTACGACTGAATCCAGTTTTCCATGAGCGACAGCGCCTTGGCCCGGTCCCACTCGCCTGTCTGGCTGGCGAGTAACGTCAGGCCGGGATATTGTTTCAGGATTTCCTTCGCGCCCTGCTCCCGCTTCAGTTGTGCGGCCTGGCCCATGTACCCTTGCATCATCAGGATATTGCCTTTGCCGCCCAGCTTGTCGGCGATGAATTTCATTGCAATCCGGGCAGATTCGGCGTCGTCGGAGCCAACAAAAGCCGTCGGCTGCGTACTCGTTTCCGAATTCACATTGATAATCGGAATATGGGCGGCGAGGGCTTTGGCGACAGCCGGCGAGCTGGCTTCCACTTCGCAGGGGTTCAGCAAAATAGCGTCGACGTGTTGCGCGATGAAGCTTTCGACCTGCTCCACCTGTTTGAGGGCGGAGCGCTCGGCGTCGACCGTGATCAGCTCTACCCCTTCGGCTTCGGCCTTTTTGGCCATCGCATCGTTGACGTTGACGATAAACTCGTTTTGCATGCTGAGCATCGTCGCGCCGATCACCAGTTTTTGGGCTCCGCCTTTTTCGGACGACTGGCAACCAGCGAGGCAGAATGCCGCAAAAGCGGCCAGTAATACGTGTTTCTTCATGCTTTTTTCGTTTGATTGAGGCTGTCGAGTACGACCGCGCCGATGATGATGACGCCCATGACGACCTGCTGGTAATAAGAAGATACATTGAGAAGATCCAGGCCGTTGCTGATGACCCCGATGAGCAGTGCGCCGAGCAGCGTTCCGGTCATGGTACCCGTTCCGCCCGAGGTACTCGTTCCGCCGATAATCGCCGCTGTAATCGCATCGAGCTCGAAACTGAGCCCGGCGTTGGGCTGACCGGTGGTAATGCGGGAAGTCAGCAGGATACCCGACAGAGCGGCGAGACCTCCGCAGAGTGTATATACCGCCATTTTAACGGTCCGGAGCGGGACGCCGGACGCCCTTGACGCCTGCTCATTCCCACCCACGGCATACATATACCGGCCGAGGACCGTCTTCCGTAAGATCACCGCGCAAAGGGCAAAAACGGCAATGAGTATCCAAATGAGCATGGGGACGCCGAGTACTTTCCCCCCACCCAGAAAATTAAACGCATCAGACAGATTCGAGACCGGACGGCCTTTGCTCAGGATCAGGGCGAGGCCGCGCCCGATGGTCATCGTTCCCAGCGTCACAATAAAAGGCGGTACTTTGCTACTGGTGACAACAAAACCGTTAAACGCCCCGAACGCCAGTCCCGTCAGCAGCCCCACTACCACCGGTACAATCACCGGATAGGTATCCGGATGCGCGAACGACGCTGCTACGACGCCGGAGACGGCCACTACCGATCCCACAGACAGGTCGATGCCACCGGTGATAATGACGAATGTAACGCCAAAGGCCAGCAGCGCATTGATCGACACCTGCGTCAGAATAATGGTCGCGTTTTGCCAGGTCAGAAAGCGGGGCGTCGTCAGCGATAAACCAATACAAACCGCCAGAAAAGCCAGTAGCAGGCCATACCGGCGGAGGGACAAAAGCGGGCCCGCAGCCCGGTAAGTAAGTACGTTGTTCTCCATAAGATAGTAGTCAGGCCGGCATGGCGTAGTGTAACAATCGTTCCTGAGAGGCTTCAGAGGCGGGTAACAGCGCCTTTTGCTTTCCCTGAGCGAGGATCAGTATCCGGTCGCTCAAACCGATCAGCTCCGGTAGTTCGGAGGAAATCAGGAGTATGGCGCAGCCCTCTGCCTTCAGGCGGGCGATGAGCCGGTATATCTCTGCTTTCGCGCCGATATCGATCCCGCGGGTTGGTTCGTCGAGGATAATCAGGCGTGGCAAAGCGAGCAGTACTTTTCCGATGACTACTTTCTGCTGATTTCCGCCGCTGAGCTGGACGACCTCCTGCTCCGGCCCGGATGCCTTGATTTTCAGGCTTTCGATCATGCGGGTAACGGCCTCTCCTTCCGAAGAAGCTGAAACCAGGCCTTTTCGCACGTGCGTCGTCAGACTTCCGAGTGTCAGATTTTCTCTTACTGACATTTTGGGAATAAAACCGGAAGCTTTCCGGTCTTCCCCCACATACCCGATACCCAGGCGAATCGCCTCCCGCGGCGTCCGGATGCGGACGGCCTGCCCGTCGAACCGGATCCCGCCCGAATCCGGCTGGTCCAGGCCATAGAGTACCCGGGCAATTTCCGTGCGCCCCGCCCCCATCAGCCCGCCCATACCCAGCACTTCTCCGGCATGAATGGCGAAGGAGATATCCGAGAAAGCGCCGGCGCGGGTCAGACCGGAAACGGAAAGCACTTCCGCTCCGGCGGCGGAAACCGTTTCCGGAAACAGGGTGCCTAATTCCCGCCCGACCATCAGCGCAATCAGCTTCGACTCGCTCAGTTCCGCCGCCGGATGCGTCGCGATGTAGCGGCCGTCGCGGAGTACCGTGACGGTATCGGCAATGGCACTGATTTCCTCCATTTTGTGGGAAATATAGATCACCGCTACTCCCCTGGCTTTCAGGCCTTTGATAAGACCGAAGAGTACGGCAACTTCCCGGTCCGACAGGGCGGAAGTAGGTTCATCCATGATGATGACACGGGCATCCGTCGAAATCGCCCGGGCGATTTCCACCAGCTGCATTTCAGCGATGCTCAGGTCCCGCGCCTTGCGGGCCGGATCGAGATTGAGGCCCATGCGGGAGAGTACTTCGGCTGCCCGTGCGTTCAGTTTGCGGTTGTCGAGCCAGCCGAGCAGGCGGCTTTCCCGTCCGAGAAAGAGGTTCTGGGCGACGGTCAGCTCCGGCACGAGGAGCATTTCCTGGTGAATCATCGATAATCCCCGGTCGCGGATTTCGCGGAGGGACAACCCGGCGAGGGACTGGTTTTCGAGCCATACTTCACCGGTGTCGGGCGTAACAAGCCCGACGAGAATCTTCATCAGCGTCGATTTGCCAGCGCCGTTTTCCCCCATGAGGGCGTGTACTTCGCCGCGGCGGACGTCGAGCTGTACGTCATCCAGCGCCCGGATTCCCGCAAAGGATTTGCTCAGTTCCCGAACGCGGAGGACCACCTCCTGTGATGCTTCCATACCTGTTTGCCTCAAATTCCGAAAGGATGCCTGCCCCGACACGCGGGCCAAACATCCTTCCGGAATGCGCCAATTAGATGTTAGTTCCCTGTCCGTCAGACAGCAAACGAAGTTACACCGGTGTCTTTCCAGCTTCTGGATGAAGCAGAGTCGAGTACGGCTTCACACACTTTCTGGGTTTCGAGAGCATCCCGGAACGTGGGATGACACGGCCCGCCGGTTTCCAGACTTTGGAGGAAGTCGGCTACCTGGTGGATGAAGCTGTGCTCGTAGCCGATGCCCAGGCCGGGCACCCACCACTTATTCATATAGGGCTGATCGCCATCGGTGACATGGATAGAGCGCCATCCCCGGACGATGCCTTCGTCGGAGTGGTCGAAGTACTCGAGCCGGTTCAGGTCGTGCAGATCCCACCGGATCGAGGCGTTGGCCCCGTTGATTTCAAACGTGTACAACGCTTTGTGGCCACGGGCATAGCGGGTCGATTCAAACAGACCGAGCGAGCCATTGGCAAAATGGCAGTGGAAAATACAGGCATCGTCAATCCCGACGGGCTGTACCTTCCCCGTAACCTGGTGGAGGCGTTCCTTCACAAACGTTTCCGTCACAGCGGATACGTCCGAAATCGCGCCGTTGATCCACATCGCCGTGTCGATACAGTGCGCGAGGAGATCACCGGTAACGCCGGAGCCGGCCGCTTCCGCATCCATGCGCCAGAGCCCGGCGCCGCCCTGAGGCAGGTCGGCGCTGATGGTCCAGTCCTGCAGAAAGTTGGCCCGGTAGTGAAAAATACGTCCCAGCTTGCCGGAATCGACAATCTGCTTGGCCAGGGAAACCGCCGGCAGGCGACGGTAGTTGTACCAGACGGTATTGGCGACGCCGGCTTTTTCGATGGCGTCGACCATTTTTTGTGCCTCGGCGACGGTACGTGCGAGGGGTTTCTCGCACAGGACCATCTTACCGGCTTCGGCAGCCGCGATGGCGATTTCGGCGTGGGCGTCGTTCGGGGTACAGATGTCGACGGCATCGATATCGTCCCGGGCGATCAGCGCCCGCCAGTCAGTCTCAATGGATTTATATCCCCACTGATCGGCAAAAGCCTGTACTTTTTCCGCATTGCGGGAGCACACGGCCTGCATCACCGGAGTATAGGCCAGTTCGGGAAAGAAATGGCTCACCTGGCTGTAGCCGTTGGAGTGGGTACGTCCCATGAATCCCGTACCGACGAGTCCGACGCGGAGAGGTTTTTTGGATGACATAGGTGTAAATCAGAGGTTTAGCGTATCGAGGTCGGGTGTTTAGTGTCGTTGGGTGAAGAAAGGAGGAATACCTTCTTTCTTCTATTCGTACCAGCCGTGCCGCTCACGGACAGCGATCATGGTTTCGAGGATGTCGTTCCAGGTCTGCGGATTGGTCATAACCGCATTCGGGAACATACAGCCATCCCAGCAGATATGCCGGAATTTTTTGGTGAGCTGTCCGCTTTCGTCGCGCAGCCAGAAGCCGGCATCGTTCGGCACGTCCAGCTTGCCGTTGGGATCTTTCGCCTGGCAGTGGCGGCCGGTTTTATCGTGCGAGCCGGAGCCGAAGACGGTACCGTCATTTTGTGCAACGTGGAAGTCCAGCGTCCACGGACGAAGCGCTTTCGTCAGGGTTTTCAAGCCTTCGGTGAGCGCGGCGCGGTCGCCCCACTGGAAATCCGCCGGCAGGATGCGGTCTTCTTCCCGGTTATACCCCAGGAGGTACAGGAAGGTATGGGACATATCTGCCTGGAAGCCGATATTGGCGCGGTCCACCGCTTCAAGGGTATCGAGCATGGTTCGCCACGACTGCATACCGCCCCAGCAGATTTCTCCTTCGGCAGCGAGACTTTCACCGAAATCAGCAGCCACGTCGCAGGCTTCACGGAACGTCTGGGCAATCAGCCGGGTATTGCCGGCGGGGTCTTTTTCCCAGTCGTGCGGGGAAGCCGACGAGTCAATCCGGACGATACCGCTCGGGCGGATACCCAGGTCGCGGAGTACCTTACCGATATGGCAGGACTTCCGGACCATGTCCACGAATACCTTCCGCTGCTCGGCGGTACCCATCGCCGAACCGGCCCAGATCGGCGCGACCAGCGAGCCGATTTCGAGGTTATAGCCTGCCACCTTGTCGGCGAGGCGCTTGATGTCGTCGTCCGACATCTCAATATTAATATGCGGATCGAGCAGACCGAGGTCTACCCCGTCGAACCGGACGCCGTTGACCTCGGCATTCGCCGTGTATTTCAACAGGTCATCAAACGGAATCACCGGCTCGGAATCCGGCCCCTTGCCGACAATCCCCGGCCAGGTGGCGTTGTGAAGTTTGGGAAAGTTGTTCATTGGGAGAGATTAGAGGTGGTGTTAGAGCTATAAGCTGTAAGCTATAGGCTATAGGCGCAGCGTCCGATAGCCGGGCTTAAAGCCTATAGCTTATTGCTTAATGCCTACTGCTACAAAACCAGATCCGGATTCGCCGGCCCAAAGTGCTTCAGCATCACGAGCGGATCGGTGGTTGAGTAGTTGGTGATGGTGACGCCTTGCCGGGCGGCTGCTTCGCTGACGAAGAACTCGTCGTTCGTGAGCTGGCCATACCGGATCAGGGCGGGTGTTTCGACGTTCCAGTTACCCATTTTACCGTGTCCCTGCATGATGATGAGGCCATAGGCGGCGGCATCGGTGATGGTCACCGTCTGGCCGGGGAATACCGTCAGTTCCTTCGCGCTGAAGGCGTCGGATTTATAGCAGACCCATACCTCGCGGTACCCGTTCATTTCCGCCTCCGGGCGTACCGGAACCGGCGGCATGAAGCGGTTTTTCATCAGTTCCGGGTCGACGTTGAGGTCCCAGTCAATGGCTTCCATCAATTGGTCGTAATCGCCGATGCGGTCCTGCGGCGTACCGTTCCAGAGGAGTTCTTCCGGAATAATCGCCTCGTTGACAAGGGATTGATACATCGCGAAGACGTCCGATGCTTTCTGCGGCTCGTAGGTACAAAGACTACCCGGCGCGTGCAGCAGTCCCGGAGGAACATCCCAGCCCGTACCCGGCTCCAGGCGGTAAGCTGAAGAGTAGTTGGTAATCTTGTTATCGCCTTTGGTGAAGTTCTTCAGGCATTCCTTAATCGTTTCCTTCGACGTCCCCGGTGCGATACCGAAGAAGGTATACGGATAGTCGCCGCCGTGGTTATTGAGCTGGGGCGGGAAGTAGTAGGCTTCCGGCTTGCCAAGCTGGCCGATAAGGGCCGCCTGCTCGTCGTTGTGGTGGAGGTGGTGCGGCAACGGGCCCATGTTATCGAAAAACTTCGAATACATCGGCCAGCTGCGGTATTCGTTCCAGAGACGGTCGCCGATGAGCTCGGCGCCGAGTTCCTCGACCGCATCTTTCAGCAGAAACTGTACTTCCTGTCCTTCGTCCTCAAAAACGACATGGCTGAGCCCCTCGTTTTCACCCGTCAGCGGGCCGTTTTTGGCGGGGGTAGTCGACGACAGCCAGCGCTCGTCAATACCGCCGCGCACGCCGCCAAGGACATAGTAATCATCCGGGTGAAGTTTGATCCGCCGCCCGGGCACGCAAAACGATCTCGGCACCCAGGTAGGGGTAAGCCGGAGAATGCCCAGGCCCTTTTCGAGCGCCTTTTTTGCTACACTTACTGCTGAGATGGTTTCCATAGGTTACTGATCGTCAGCCATTCAGGCCGACGGGTTTAGAAATTGGTGAATGCTTTCGGAATCCGTCAGTACTTCGATTTCGAGGTCGTACTCACGGGTTTCGCAGGGCTCGAGGAAAATCAGCGTTCCCTCGCGCCGCGCCGCGGCCTGCCCGATGGGGCCATGCGTGCCGGGTTCAAGGCCGGTAACGTACTCTCCCCTGCCCCAGTGCTGCCAGTTGGTCAGCCAGGGCAGTTGTTCTTTCCGGAAACGGACAATCGCCGCCATGCCGAGTCGCTGGTTGTACAAGCCGGTTTCCGACCATCCGGCCGCATTCTTTTCCGGCCGGATAAAGGCGGCGGCTTCGCCGGGCCCGCTGTGCTCGTCGAGCGGCGCCGGGCAGGTCCGGAAATCAACGCCCTCGCGGAAGTACCGATGGCTGAAGCCGTCTTCCCGCGGGGCCCATTCGCCGTGCCAGACGATCTGCGTGTCCTTGTCAGCCAGGGGCCAGCCGAAGTTGACGTGATACAGCAGCATGTGCGGCGCAGGTGCGTTCCCCCGGTTCGTAACTTCGTCCCGGATGCGGATCACGGCTTCGCCGAGGGTGCCGGAAATCGTGCGCTTCAGCTCCAGGCTCGGCCCGAAGACCGTCGTCTCCCGGATTCGTCCGGTAAGGCTCATCGTGAGCTGCCCCTTCGCGAGATCCGGCTGGATAATCGATTCGATCTCGGCCGGCAGGTTGCTGATGCTTCCATGTAGACCGCGTGCGCCGAACTCGTCTTTTTCCGGTCCGCCGACATGCGTCAGCCCGCAGGTAGTAATCAATCCGCCGTTGAAGGTCCGCAGCCAGTTCAGCCGCTCTTCCGTAAACGGTTCCGGAGGTGTTACTCCGGAATGGCTGAGCCAGGCGAGGCTGTGCTGGTTGTAAAAGGCGTCGGCGACGTCCATAGCCCGGTCAAGCACCACTTTGTAGCGCAGACCGGTACCGGTGTTGACCCAGGCGATACGAACACCTCTGCCGGGACCATTGTCCAGAACCGATGTTTCAATACCGCCCACCTGGGCCGGGTTGGATACGTAAGATTGCCAGGAATGTGTTGCCAAAACGAGCGTCGTTGCAGGGTTACTTTTGCTTGATAAAGAGGTTGCGGTACTGCACTTTCATCGGCGGGCCGACGTGCACCTGCACCCCGAGGTAGCCTTTCTTCGCTCCGTTGACGGTATCTTCATCGGTTACATCGCTCATCAGCACGTCGTTGATGTAGTGCTGCAGGCGGTTTCCCCTGATTACGAGGTGGAAGGTATTCCAGTCCTCGCTTTTGATCAGGGTTTTGAGGGAATCAGAGCTACCAAGCGAACCCACAACCGTCAGACCGTCCCAGGCATTACGCTTCACGTGGGAGCGGACGTTTTCAGGCGTATCCGTGTATTGCGGAATTTTCGTGATCTGCCCCCGGTACGCCAGCGTGGTACGCTTGCGCTCTTCGTAGTTCTGGCCGGTGTAGGTATTCTTTCCGTCGATATCCGCCTGATAGCCTTTCAGCGCGAACGGTACGTCGGTCAGGCGCTCGCTCCGGTAGTTGATACCCGAGTTGCCGGTCTGAGCAATTTTGAATTCTCCCTTCAGCTCGAAGTCTGCGGGTTCGCCACCCGTCCAGATCAGGAAGTTATTGGTTTTCAAGAGTGTGGCAGGCGTTATTTCTCCGGTAATGCAGCCGTCTTCCACTTTCCAGTAGGTCGGGTCGCCGTCCCATCCCTTGAGGGTCTTTCCGTCGAAAATCGAAACAAACCCGTCCTTCTTACTTTTTTTGGATTGGGCCTGTGCCGGCGCTACCGCGGCCAGAAGGAGTATTCCCAGCCAGAGTCGTGTGTGCTTACACATATTATTATTTCCTGATTTTACGGGATGATTCCTGTATTCGTTGGCAAGAAAAGGCTTAAAAAAGGTTTCCGCAACCTGTAGAGTCAGGTTGCGGAAACACTTATTTGCCGGAAGCTTTGAAAGCGGGGGCGTCGGGGTTGCCACCGGCCTTCAGATAGGCCATCAGATCACGGAGTTCATCCGGTCCGAGGGTATTGATCAGGCCGGGCAGCATGATCGAAACGGAAGAGTATTTTTTGGAGGCTACGTTCTTCTTCGGCACCTTCTTCAGCACCTCCGGTGCAAACGGGTTTTGCGAAACCACGTAGTTCGTGGCGTCTTCGCTGACGAGGCGGCCGAGAATCGTTTCCCCATTCTTCATCGTAAAAATTGAAGAGGCATACTGGTCGGAGACCACCTTATCCGGAATAATAATCGACTCCAGGATGTCCTTGTTGGAGAAACGGGTTCCAAGCTGGGTCAGGTCCGGACCAATATCACCGCCTTCTCCGCGCATGGAGTGGCAACGGCTGCAAAGCACGGCGGAGTAGATCTGCTTACCGCGCTCGAAACTACGGTTGCCGGTAGCGGTATCAACGGCCGCTACGGCAGCTTCTACTTTCCATTGCCGGTAAGGACCTTTCGGCGTATACGAAGCCGCGATATCGTTTCCGCTGGAGGTCAGAAGTTCCGAGCCGGAGAGTTTGTTGTATTTCTCAAACTGATCTTTCGGTACATGCGCCAGCGCCAGTTTCCGGGCACGGTCAATAAATCCGACGTAGCTCCGTCCTCCCTGATACTTGAATCCGTTGCGGAACCACGTGAAATATTCGTTCCGTTGTTCGGGCGTCCATCCCTGATCCGCACGGCTCAACATGACGGCATAAAACGTCTGCTGCAGCGGCGGTACTTTTTCGAGCATTTTGGCGATATCAAGGCCGTATTGCGGGTTACGGAGGATCAGGTCGGACGACGCCTTACCCGGTTCGAGGCCGAGATCGTGCAGCCCGGGCTCGTCCTTCAGCGTCATCTGCTTCAGCGTCTTGCCAATGATGCCCGGCGCTTCCAGGTAGATCAGAACACGACTCAGACCCCGGTTCAGCAAGGCCGTCTTTGCCGGAAACATCGGATTGAGGAGGGAGACGACTTTGGTCTTCTCGGCCGGGTCTGGCGCACCCATCCGGGTGAAAACAAGTTCAAAGGCACGAATTGCATCAAATTGCTGATCTTCAGGCAATTGACCCACCGGAAGCGAAGCGAGGGCATTCAGAATCTTAGGCTTCAGCGACGCGTCGCCCTGGCGGGCCAGCGCAATAAGCGCCTGTGTACGCCGGCGGGGATCTGCTTCTGTCAGTGCTTTCTCCTGCCATTCAGCAACCGGTTGGTGCTCGACGGCCAGGCGGGCAGCATAGCGGATGAAGCGGTCTGGATTGTTCAGCTGCGGCCACGCGACAGCAAGCGCCTGCGGATTCGGATCGCCGTGGAATTGCTCCAGCTGGAGACGCAGCTGGCGTTCTTTTGAAACCGTCGCCGGTTTGTCCGCCGGCTTGGTTGATTCACTACCCGTATAATAGATGCGATAAAGGTCCGACTCAAGCCGACGGCCTCCCGTCAGAAAATACATCGCACCGTCAGGACCAATAGCGCCGTCCGTCAGCGGAAGCGGAGAGCCGGAAACGAATTCTTCGAGGTCGGCGTCGTAAGACGAACCCTTGGGCTTCAGCTGAATCGAGTAAATAATGCCGAAACTCCAGTCAAACGCATACAGAGACTGACGATACTTCTGCGGAAAACGGGCATTATGTCCTGACATGAGGTTGGTGGGTGATCCCTGTCCGACATTCACTACCGGCGGCAGGTTATCGGGGTTAGCCGGCAACCATTTGCCATCGCCTGTCCGCCAGCCGAATTCACTTGCGCTGGTGGCATGGCAGATACGTGTCGGCCGGTACCACGGCAGACCGAAATCCCATTCCATGTCGGAATCATAGGTAAACATATCGCCGGATTCATTGAAGGCGATATCAAACGGGTTGCGGTATCCGGCGCTGATCAATTCCCAGCGCTTGCCTTCCGGGTCGATTTGCGCTATCCATCCCCCGGGTGCGTTCCGGTCGGCGGCGTGCCCGCGGGGATCGGTGATCTTGGGGAAAAGGTTATCGTCGGCCCAGTTGGGAGGCAGACGATAGGCATCCATTTTAGGTGCGTCGGTGTGGTTTCCGCAGACGACGTAAATTGATTTCTTGTCCGGCGCGAGCACAACGCTGTGAGGACCGTGTTCGCCTTCGCCTTTCAGTTCCTTGATGAGTGTAATCTTGTCGAGCTCGCCGTCGCTGTCGGTATCCGTCAGGCGGTAAAGACCGCTACCCCGGGAAAGCGTCGCATCGCTCCGGTGGTTTACCATGACGTAAAGGCTGTTAAACGCCCAGAGAAGGCCCTGTGCGTATCCCATTTCGACTTTCGGCTTTTTGGGGTCGTCGTTGGGCAGGTTGGCCATACTGATTTTCAGCCGTTCGACTTTGGCTTTCTGACCGGAACCGATCGCCGGGACGTCCACCCGGTAGAGATAGCCGTATTGATCGGACGTAATCATGCGTCCCTTGTCGTCAAACGTCATTGCCACCCAGGAACCCTGGTCGGCATCGGACGGGCTGTAAAGGTGTTCTGCCTTGAAATTCGGGGGCAGTTTAAGCTTGTCGGTCTTCGGATCTTCCTGCCTGGTTTGCACCGAGTCCGCCTGTTGCAGGGAGATCCACGATGTACCGACCAGCACAAACAGGCTGAATGCTGTCAGTAGCCGGGCAGGTTTGCTAGTTGGGAACATAGCCAAATAGGGTTATGAGTATGAGGAATTGGTTTTTTGCGGTTCTCTTTGGTACCCGGAAAATACAGGAAAAGACCAGCTTTCCATCGGGAATCTTTGAAGGCGCCGGCCTGCGGCCGGCGCCTTCGGGCGTCAGAAGTAAGGCGTCAGTGCCGATTCTACCGCCGGCAGCGGATAGTAATCGTCGAGATTGGTAAAGGCATTCGGCGGCGGCACGGCGCCGGCGGGGAAATAATAGTCCGTCGGCTTTGCTTTTACACGTGCCCCGTAGGCGGTGATGATTTCCTTCACGCGACCGGTCCGGACAAGATCAAACCAGCGCTTGTTTTCAAAGGCCAGTTCCACCCGGCGTTCCTTGAAAATTGCTTCGCGCATGTCTGTCTGGGACGCGGCCGTGGCAGCCGCCAGTCCTGCACGGGTACGGACGCGGTTCAGGTACGTCGCAGCGTCGGTAGTTTTACCCTGCTCGTTGAGCGCTTCAGCCAGGAAAAGCAGGGCTTCCGAGAAACGGTATACCGGCCAGTTCTGGCCCGTGTTGTTGTGCAGGGAGTGCGTACGGGCAAACTTCTTGATGTATGGATACACCTTGTTGTCCCGCAGGCTCTGGCTCAGGGTCACGGTTCCGATTGAAATATCCTTGCGCTTGTCCCCTTTTTCGTATGCGGCGATGACATCCGGTGTCGGGATATTGTTGTTTTCGCCGGAAAGACCCTGTGGGTTCGACGTGCCGGTGATCGGCGCCAGTTCCGCTGCCGTAATCGGTGTCGGAATAACCCGATAGATGTAGTTTCCATTGTATCCCGCCGATCCTTCCATGTACTGCACTTCGAAAATCGACTCTGCATTGTTCTTGTTCGACGCGGTGTACGTGAAGGCATCGTTGTAGTCCGGCATGAGGCTATAGGTATCGTTGACGACATCCTTCGCCGCGGCTTCCGCCTGCGCCCATTTTTTCTGGGTCAGGTACAGGTCGGCCAGCAGTGTTTTGGCGGAACCCGACGTCACGCGGCCCGCTTCCTGCTTGGCCTTGCTGAAGAGGAGGCCGGCTGCTGCGGTTGCGTCTTTCTCAATCTGGGCGTACAGCTCCTCTTTCGTCGACAACGGCAGCGCCGCGTCGCCCCGGCCTGTCACCGGCTTGAGGTGAAGGGGTACCTGTCCGAAATAACGAACCAGTTCAAAGTAGGCAAATGCACGCAGGAACAGCGCCTGGCCTTTCAGGTTGTTTTTCGAGTCGGCGTTGAAATCCACCTTATCGATCACATCGAGGATCTGGTTGGCCCGGGCAATGATCTGGTAATCATAGCGGTATTGCTGCAGGACGTTGTCATTGGCCGTAACCTTGACCGCCACGCCCTTATCCGTCGTACTGTTTCCGATCGGAATGGCAAAATCCGCTACGTTTTCCGTCCCGTCTACCGCTCCGAAGAGGATATTCCGGGCGTAGTAGGTATTGTCGGAGTGCAGCTCCCCGAGAATCCAGGCGCGTTCGTTGAAGATGGCCCGCAGGGGTACATAGGTGGCATTAACCGCCTGCGCAAAATCTGCTTCGGTTTTGAAAAAGATCCCCGAACTCAGGTTGGTTTCGGGAATAACTGTCAGGAAATCACTCTGGCAGCCGGTCATCGCGACACCCATCAGCCAGGTTACCAAAAGTCTTTTTTTCATCGTCTTCTGAAGAATGAACATATGGAAGGAAATGGACAGATGGTCAGAATTTGAGGTTAAGGCCCAGCGTGTACGTGCGGGGAACGGGGTAGTTGGACAGGTCGACGCCCTGGCTCAGGTTGCCGCCGTCGCCGTTACCGTCACCCTGCGCACTCGTTTCCGGGTTGTTTCCACCCCAGTACTTCGTGAAGACGTATACCTGCTGGCAGGAGGCATACAGACGGGCCGACTTGAAAAACTTCCGCATCGCGCCGAAGTTGTAGCCGACGGTTATGTTCTTGATGGTGAAGTAGGACGCGTCATAGAGGAAGTGGCTGTTCGGCCAGTCGCGCTCCACGCCCGTGAAGTTTCCGCCGCCAACGGTCGTACCGAAGATCCCGTCACCCGGATCCTGCGGAGAGCGGAAGCGGTGGATGGCTTTCTTGACCATGTTAAATACCCCGTCGAGGTTGGCCGTACTGTACAGGTGGCGCATCCAGAGCTTGTTGCCAAAGGACCCGGAACCCACGATCGCCATATCCCAGCTTCCGAACTGGAAGGTATTCGTCAACCCGTATACAAACTTGGGGAAGGGACTGCCGAGAATGGTCCGGTCGTCCATATCACCGCCATAGGTAATCACCCCGTCGCCGTTAACGTCTTTCAGTTTGATCGTTCCGACAGCAGAGCGGCCCGGAATCTGCGGCGAGCTGTTCAGGTCTTCCTGGTTCATGTACATCCCCTGTGACACCAGGCCGTAGAACTGACCAAACGGTTTGCCTACCTGCGTGATGTGGAAAGAGCCGTAGACGCGGTCAATTCCGGGAGCGAGCGCCATGACCTTGTTGCGGTTGAAGGAGATATTCGCGCTGGTATTCCACTTGAATCGCCCGGTCGTGTTCTTCGTGTTGACGGCGATTTCGTGCCCCCAGAACTTGATTTCACCGATGTTGTCATTGAAGTTGGTGAAACCGGCTTCCTGCGGAATCTGCACGGCGTACAACAGGTTCGTCGTCCGCTTGGTATAGAAGTCATACACCAGCTGGATGCGGTCGTTGAACAAGCCGAGGTCGAGCCCGAAGTCAAACTGCTTGGTTGTTTCCCAGCCGAGGTTGGGGTTTGACAGGGAGGTTACCGCTGCACCCGTCGCCACGTTTCCGCCGAAAACGGCGTTGACGGTGTTGTTTACCAGAGCATACTGCGTGTAGTTACCGATGTTGTTGTTACCGATCACGCCATAGCTCGCGCGGAGTTTGGCAAACGATACCTGGCGGACCGATTGCAGGAAGTTTTCATCCGACACCACCCAGCCCAGCGATGCCGAGGGGAATGTTCCCCAGCGGTTGTTGGAACCGAAGCGGGACGATCCGTCCGTCCGGATAGCAGCGGTAAAAAGGTACTTTCCTTTGTAGTTGTAGGTTAAGCGGGATAAGTAAGAAGTCAGGGCCCAGGCGTTTACCTGGTTGTTGGTACCCGTACGATCGATGTTGATGGCACCCTGGATAGTCGGGAGACGGTCATCGGAGTACGTATTGGCCGTGATACGGGTTACATCCTGACGGAAATGCTGATTGGTGAAACCACCGAGCAGTTCGAAGTGGTGATCGCCGAAACTGCGGGCATAGGTGGCGAGGTTTTCATTCAGCCAGGAAATGTTTTCAACACTTTGACGAATCGAGACGGCCGTCGTCGGAATCGGCACGTTGATGTTTGCCGTAGCCGTAGACGGGTTGAACCAGAAGTACTTCGAATTCAGGTATTCAATGTTAATAGTCGACTTAAGCGACAAGCCCTTTATCGGTGAATAGGTAATGTACGCATTGGAAAGCAGGTTCGTATTCTTCGTCTCGTTCGTAATTTCCTTTGCTGCACGTACCCAGTTCGGATACGCGTAGATGTTCCCCGTACTGCTGGGCAGCTGATTGTACTTTGTCAGCTCGCCGTTGGCATCCCGGATCGGCATGATCGGCCAGGTATGCAGGGCGTTGAAGAGAATCCCGGTACCGCGGTCGCCGTCAGACCGTGGCGTATTGTCATATACGTAAGAAGGCGCCACGTTGAAGCCTACAGCCACGCGGTCGGAAAGATTGTAGTTTGAGTTCAGTCGGAGTGAGTAGCGCTTGTAAGCATTGTTGATGACTACCCCCTGCTGATTGAACACCCCGGCGACAAGCGAGGTATTGGAGCGCTCCTTGTTGGAAGAAACACTGAGCGTATAGCTCTGAATCGGGGCGACACGCAACAGGGCATCGTACCAGTCGTTGTTTTTGCCGGCGTATTGCTCCGGGTTCTGAAACTCCGTCGGAACGGCCTGGCCGCCGTCCTGATAATACTCCTTTTTGAACTGGGCGAATTCCTGGGCATTCATCATTTCGAGGCGACCGTGCTTCGGCACCTGCTGGATCCCGGCATAGGCGTCGAAGCTGACATTTGTCTGCCCGATCTTGCCTTTTTTGGTGGTAATCAGGACGACGCCGTTGGCCGCCCGGGATCCGTACAGGGATGTCGACGCGGCATCTTTCAAAATGGAGATGTCCTCGATTTCGTCCGGATTGAGCTGCGCGATGTTACCCGTAATCGGGAACCCGTCTACCACATACAGCGGATCGCTGCCGGCCGAAACCGATACCTGCCCGCGGATACGGATGTTCATCCCCTGCCCCGGCTTGCCGGTGGTCTGGTTGATCTGCACGCCGGCGAGGCGGCCCTGGAGCTTCTGCCCGATCTGTGACACCGGAATGTCTTTCAGCTCAGTACTGCTCAGGGTTTGTACGGCTCCGGTGATTTCCCGCTTGAGCTGGCTGCCATAGCCTACCACGACGACTTCGTTCAATACCTGGTCGTTGACGTCCATCGTGACATGCAGAGTCGTCTGCTTGCCAACCGGCACTTCCTTGGATTTGTAGCCTACGAAGCTGAAGAGCAGTACGCTTTGCTCATTGGGCACGACGAGCTGGAAGTTCCCCTGTGAGTCGGTCGTCGTCCCCTTGGTGGTACCCTTGACCTGAATGGTGACGCCGCTGAGGCCGGCGCCTTTTTCGTCCACTACCTGCCCCGTTACACGAATGTCGGCTACAGAAGGGCCGGCCGGTCTCCCGGGGGCGGGTTGGGTGACCGGTAAGCCGGAGGGCATCCGGGCCGTTAATCCTGCTCCCTGGACCAGGCCAGGGACTGCACACGCCATCATACCCCACGCTGCGAACTGATAAATCTGTTTCATCGGTTTGAGATTATGATTAAGAGGCTACTGCGGAAAAGGAAATAATCTAATCGGGCCTTCAAATATTGATATATTAATTACCCTAACCCTCCTGCACTTACCTGCATGACGGGCAGGTAAGTACAGGACGGTTCAGTCATTGAATGCATCAGAACAGACTATTAATCAGAAGAATACGCAGTACGTTACCGGTAATCCCGCAAAAAAGAAAAAGTGATCTTTTATTCTTTTAAAACAAAACACGGTGAAAGTCCTTAGAATAGTCCTTTTGAATTTCACGGAATTATCCTATTTCGATTTATCGTACGAAAAACAACGGAAAAGCCCCCACTGCTTACAGGTATCAGTCTCCTGTATATCAATCTATTCGCAGAAAAATACCGTCCGGAAAACAGACAAATACCCACAAAAAAAGTCTCTGCTTTCCTATGAAAACAGAGACTTCTCTCACGGATTAACAGCTTATCAATAAGAACGTATTTATTCAAAATTAATCGTTCGGCAAATAGATCTCACCCTTCATAAATAACCGGGCGTTTCCACCTATTTCCACCCGTTTTTCGAGGTACGTACACGTTACCTTTCCGGTACGGGAAGAAAGTTGAACAGCAGCGAGTTTTGTCTTCCCAAGCCGGTTAGCCCAGTACGGAATAAGGGTTGTATGCGCGGAGCCTGTTACGGGATCTTCGTCGATTCCGGAGGCAGGTCCAAAAAAACGGGAGACAAAATCCACCTCCGTTCCAGGCGCCGTCGCAATTATTCCGCGGGCCTGAATCGCCGCGACTTCTCTCATACGGGGTTCGAGCGCGCGGATGTCGTCCTCGCTGTCGAACACCAGCATATAATCCGTTTTTCCGCGGTACGCTTCCTTCGGTACGCGGTTGAAGGGCCCGGTCAGCTCGGGTGTCAGCGGTACCGGATGGTACTCGTCTGTCGGGAAGTTCAGCGTCAGTAATTCTCCCGCCCGCGCGACGCCCAGTGGTCCGCTCCGATGCGAATGAAAATCAATCCGGTCCCCATCCACGCCGCCAAACCGAAACAGGATGTACGCCGCAGCCAGCGTAGCATGCCCGCAAAGATCTACCTCTACAGTTGGCGTAAACCAGCGGATGTCGTAACGGTTGCCGTTGGCCACCACGAAAGCCGTTTCTGCCAGGTTATTCTCCATCGCTATCTGTTGCATCAGGCTGTCGTCCAGCCAGTTGGCAAGCAGGCAGATCGCCGCGGGGTTTCCGGTAAATACCTGCCTGGCAAAGGCATCCACCTGGTACATCGTCAAAGTCATCGCTTTTCGGGGTTTTGAGCCGAAATAAGGGGTTTTCAGGCTATTCCAAGAAAAAAAATGAAACAGATACGAATTAGTAAATAAACGTTTACTTATATTTGACAAAAAAACGCATGAGACCGAGAAGTGCAGACAAGGAGCAGGCTATCCGGACCAAAGCCCTGCAATTGATCCGGGAAGAAGGACTGGAAAATCTCAGCATGCAGAAGCTGGCGAAGGCGGCGGAAATCTCGCCCCGGACCATCTATCTCAAGTATAAGGACAAGGAAGACCTGCTCATCCGGCTCTTTATCGAAGAGGTACTGGGCGCCTATGAAGCGGCGGTGCTGGATGGGTTCGACGATATGCAGCCGTTTGCCGACGGCGTCCGGCATATCTGGCAGAATACCTATTGCTACCTGACGGCCAACCGCGAAGCCTTTGCCCTGATGCAGTACGGAAAATCCTCTCCCCTGCTCAACAAAGCCTATCAGGAACGCGGCATCCGGGAAGGGCAGTTTTTCGCTCCCATTCACCGTTTCCTGACCCGCCATGCCGAAGCCGGCCGTATCCGGCCGTTTCCGATACCCGTGTACCGGGCATTGCTTTTTGCGCCCCTGTTCGAGCTGGTGAACGAGTCGTTTGAGCGGGCAGACCGCCATGAACCGCCTTTCTCCGAAGCTTTGCTCGGCGACGTTTGCTCCTCACTCATTCAAAGTGCCTTACTACCATGAAAACCATTATTGCGATTATCGGCGGAGGTCCGGGAGGACTGACGCTCGCCCGCCTGCTGCAACAGCAGGGCGCACAGGTTACCGTATACGAACGCGACCGCAGCCGGGAAGTACGGGTGCAGGGCGCTACGCTCGACCTTCACCATGACTCCGGCCTGCTCGCCCTGGAAGTTGCCGGACTGACCGAAGCGTTTCTCCGTGAATACCGGCCCGGCGCGGACTATACCCGGGTACTTGACAATCAGGCGAATATCATCTGGGAAGACGGCGACCACGGCAAAGAAAAAGAAGCTTACCGCCCGGAAATCGACCGCGGACCGCTCCGGGATTTGCTGCTCGATTCGCTGACGCCGGGAACAGTGGTCTGGGACAGTCATTTACAATCCCTCGAAGAAATGAACGGAGGCTGGCAGCTGACGTTTGCAAACGGCTCGGTGGCATATGCCGATCTCGTTGTCGGGGCCGACGGCGCCAACTCCAAAGTACGTGCGCTGGTGACGGATATCCGGCCTTTCTACGCCGGCATCACGATTGTGGAAGGGGCTGTCACTGATTCCCGTCATACCATCCCGCAGATTCACGAATGGCTGCACGGCGGGAAGCTCTTTGTCCTCGGAGACGAAAAATCCCTGATTGTCAGCTCCAAAGGAGACGGCAGCCTGGTCTTTTACACAGGCTGCAAAACCGGGGAAGCGCCCGCCGGCCCCTGGAACGACCGGGATGCCGCCCTCGCCTGGTTTGAATCCACGTTTCAGGGATGGAACCCGGCCTGGGCCGATCTCTTCAAAAATGCCTCGCTGCCGTTGACCATCCGGCCGCAGTACTGCATGCCTCCGGATCAGGATTGGACATCCCGGCATAACATCACCCTCCTCGGCGATGCCGCCCACCTCATGCCGCCCTATGCCGGAGAAGGCGTAAACATGGCGATGCTCGACGCGCTCGAACTCAGCCAGGCACTGGCTGCAGAGAGCGACCCTGCCGCCGCAATTACCCGTTACGAAACAGGTATGCGGAAGCGGGCGGGGGAGATTGCCCGCATGACCCTGGAACAGACCGAAGCACTCCATTCTCCCAACGGGCTGCAGCACCTGGTCAGCCTCTGGAAAGATTAGCCTTCGAGGTCCCACTTCATGAGGCCGCCGTAAGCGCCGGCAGCTATGCTCCGGCCATCCGGCGAAAAGGAAACAAAGCGGGGTGTTTCGTTGGCAAGCGGCATGGGATAGTCCTTAAATGCACCGGTTTCGACGTTCCAGACACGGACTTTTCCATAGATACCGGCGGCAAGGAGGCGACCGTCCGGTGAAAAGCTGACGCTCGGCGGGGTATCGTTGCGCAATTGCGTAGCATAATCCCGTACGCCGCTGCCGTCTACCTTCCAGACACGTACAGCTCCCCATACACCGGCGGCAACCAGCCGGCTGTCCGGCGAAAACGCAATGAAACGGGGGCTCTCATTTTTCAATTTCGTCGGAAAATCGATCGCCTCGCCCGAGCCGACAGCCCAGATACGCACGCCACCGAATACGCCGGTACCGACGTACCGGCCGTCCGGGCTGTAGACAGCCCTCACCGGTGTTTCGTTGAGGAGTTTGGTTTGGTAAGTCGGTCGGTTGTTCCGAATGGTGCCACAGGCGGTCAGCGTCAGGACCGCACCGGCAAGCAATACGTTTTTCATGGCTCAGGTATAATTTCCGGATATTTTTTCTGTCCGGGAGGTTCGTCGTAAAACTAATTTCTTCTATCGAAAAGAAAAACAAAAACCGGGCACTCTTCCCGGTTTTTTCCCGTTCAAATAGTAAAGTAACTTAACAAGTTTACTTACCTATGGAAGATCTTGTGCTGGCGTCGGAGCTGCGTACTGCCCTGACCCGTCTTCAGAAGAAACTGCGGAGCCAGTCGGCTATCCGCCGGGAACTGTCGCTGACCGAACTGGCGGTAATCCGGCAACTGGCCGAGCACGACTACCTGCTGCCGAGCGAACTGGCCCGGCAGGAGAAGGTCACAACACAGTCGATGTCTCAGATTCTCAATCATTTAGCAGAAAAAGGTTACATACGCCGGGAGCCGGCGGAGACCGACCGGCGGAAAATCCGTGTTTCGCTCTCAGAGGCAGGCCAGACCTTGCTGCGGACCACCCGGCACGAGCGCGATGAGTGGCTCTCCCGTGCGCTGCGGGAAACCTGCACGCCTGCCGAGCGGCAACTTCTCGAACAGGTACTGACCCCATTGAACAAGCTGGTCGAATTCGAATAATATGAATACATTCAGTGCCTTCCGAAGCCGGAACTACCGGTTGTTTTTTGCGGGACAGTCCATTTCTCTCCTGGGTACGTGGATGCAGAAGTCGGCCGTCAGCTGGGTAGTCTACAACCAGACGCATTCGAAATGGATGCTCGGCGTATCTGTTTTCGCGACGCTTTTCCCCTCTTCCCTGCTGACGCCGCTGGGAGGGGTATTCTCCGACCGGTACAACCGGTACCGGATTCTTCTCCTGACGCAGGTACTTTCGATGTTTCAGGCCATTGCCCTGACGCTGACCGTCTGGTTTCAGGCCGATCCGGTACCCGGTATTCTGGGGCTGAGCGTCGTTCTGGGGCTGATCAACGCCTTTGATACGCCCGCGCGGCAGTCACTGGTGTACGAAATGGTGGAAGACAAAAAAGACCTGTCAAATGCGGTAGCGTTGAACTCGTCGATGGTCAACCTCTCGAAACTACTCGGACCGGCCATTGCCGGGCTCGCGATCGAGCACCTCGGCGAAGTCGTCTGTTTCGGGCTGAATGCAGTGAGTTTTGTCGCCGTCATCGCGTCGCTCCTGCAGATGAAACTGGCTCCCTATGTTCCCCAGAAACATACCAAAAACATCCTGACCGAATTCCGGGACGGGCTTTCCTATGTCCGGGAAAATCCGGCGCTGGGGCGCATCATCTGGATGCTGGCCCTCGCCTGCCTGTTTGTCCTGCCGTTTACGACGCTGATGCCGGTATATGCGAAGGATATTTTTCACGGGACGGCGTCGACCTTCGGGTTTATCGACAGCGCGGTCGGGCTGGGGGCCTTTGCCGGGGCGATGTACCTGGCCTCGCTTCGCCCGGGCACAAACCTGCAGAAAGTCCTCACCGTCAATACGTTTATCCTCGGAGCCGGCTTGCTGGCCTTTTCCCATATGACCGTTTATCCGCTGGCATTGCTCTGCCTGATACCGGCGGCATTCGGTACCATGTCTCAGGTAACGATCAGCAATACCTTGTTGCAAACGCAGGCAGCTCCGGAGATGCGCGGGCGCGTCATCAGTTTGTATGTCATGGCTTTTTCTGGAATGCTTCCGTTGGGAAGCCTGCTCGTAGGCGCGGCGTCGCACTACCTCGGCGTACAGACAACGGTGCTGGTGCAGGGAATACTGGCTCTGCTGCTGGCCCTGCTGCACCGGAAAGAGCTGAAGCGTAAGGCGGTTCCGGAGGAAGCCGCCGCCGTTGTCTGACTATTCTTTCCATCTTAAAATCCATTCCGCATGATTACTGCACTTGATCCGCGTACCGCACTGGTACTGATTGACTTACAGAAAGGGATATTGAATTATCCCCTCCGGTTACCTTCATCCGAATTGCTGGAACGGGTCGGGAAATTGCTTGCCGCGTTCCGGCAAGCCGGTTTACCGGTCGTTTTTGTGACGGTACATCCTCCGCAACCGAACCCTGCCATTCGGCGGGATAGTGCTGCCCGCGCGGTATCGACCGATCCTGTGTTGTATGAAGTAGCACCGGAACTGGAAGTACTCCCGGAAGATATCCGGATCGTCAAACCCGGCTGGAATGCCTTCTTCGGCACACCGCTGCACGAAGAACTGCAACGCAGGGGCATCACCGGTATCGTGCTGGCGGGAGTGGCGACGAGCATCGGTGTGGAAGGTACCGCCCGAAGCGCAGCGGAGCTGGGATATAACCTGACGTTTGTCCGCGATGGTATGACCGACTGGACGGTAGCTGCTCATGAACACAGCCTGAACGTGATTTTTCCCCGGATCGGGGAAGTGGGGGAATCGGGGGAGGTAATAGAATTGTTAAGGGACTGATTTTTCTCACAGAAGACACAGAAGGGTCTTTCTGTGTCTTCTGTGTTTCAGTAGTTATCTATTTCTTCCGGTTCTGGTCGACAATCGCTGCGATTTCTTTCCGGGAAAGGCCTTCTCCCTGTAATACTGAGGCGATGAAAGCGCTTTTTCCTTCGATATAAGCATCTATATCGCCGTTGGATAATACAGCCAGTTCCTTCTTGAGGCTACCGTAGACGGACGCCAGGACGGGATCCCGGCGCAGGGCATCCCGCAGCATCAGGTGATTTCGCAGCGCCACACTTCCTTCCATGCAGCAGTACAGGTGATGGGGCGGCCAGTGGCGACCGGAACCGTCTTCAGGTACCTGATCGTGCGTTCGCCTGAACGCATACCGGTCGGGAATACCCTGGTCTCCGGCAAAAGTATAGCCCAGACCTTCGAGTGCATTCCGTACCTGCCGGAAGGCTTCTTCACCGGTCACGACCAGGTCAATATCGAGAATGGGTTTGGCGGGAAGTCCGGGCACCGACGTACTGCCAACATGCTGAATATCTGCCAGATAAGGCCCGCAGGCACGGGTATAGACAGCCTTCAATTCATCAAATTGCCCGGCCCAGGAAGGGTCGTAAGGAACTACCTGTATCATCTGTTTCATCGACTATGTGTGAGTACAGCCTGATATACGTTAATCTGCCGGAATCCGGTTGCCCGTCGTGGAATTTTTTACCCATTTTCTGAAAACCGCTTGCCACGCAGGTCGCGCATTTCCTCCTGAATACCCCGCACGGCCCGGGTCAGGGCCTGCAAATCGGAGGCCGCTTCCGGAAAATCCCGCGTCTGATAGCTGTAGAACTGCCAGATTTCCAGTACCTCTCCCACCGGCACGCGATAGGGTTCGTAGGCCGTATTGAGGGATTTCAGGAGAAGTTCCTGTTCCTGTATCGTCACCAGTTTGAATACGAAATCCTGTTCTCCCCGGAGGATCACGATGCAGGGAGTATCCGGGCGGAGGCGCGTCCAGTCTTCTATATACGACGCCGTCACGTCGCTCCCATCGGGCACCGGAAGCATGGAATCTCCGGAGATGGGAAACATCCGGAATGTGCCGTCGGGCAGGTTCGGCAGGGCGTACCGGGGCAGCGAAGCCAGGAACTCCGGGTCGGCGTATCCGTCGCGGTACCCTGCTTTGGCTTTGACGGGTACGTATTCGAGGTTTTCGTTGTTCTGCCTGTCGACGGTAATGGCCAATACCCGGATCTGGCTGCCGGTGCGGTAGGCATCGTTTCCGGCCATCAGTTCCCGCAGTTGCAATTCTCCGAGGCGCATCAGATCCACCCGCAGCAGCGTATCCACGCTGACGCCGAAGTAATCCGAAAAACCGAGGAGGTCCTCCGCCGCCGGGTTTTTCGTCTTTCCCGATTCCAGGGCCTGTAGTTTATTCCGGGATAGTTCAAGTACGGCAGAAAGATCTTCCTGGGTCATTTTCTTCCTTTCCCGGAGAAACCGCAGGTTCGAATGAAAAAAAAGTGTTGCGCCTTTCATCGCTCTTTGTTACTATTGTAAACACTGATTTGTTGCCAACAGCAACAAAGATAGAAAAAATGAACGGAGTACAAAGCCCGGTGGTGCAGCAATTGCGGGAAGATATTCTTTCGCTACAGGGGTTTACGCCGCCTGCGCCCGGCTCCCGTGTAGGGCTCGGCCCGGTAGAGGCTGCTTTCCCGAACGGCTGCTTTCCGCGGGCAGCGGTTCATGAGTTTTTGAGCGATACGCCGGAAGAATCGGCCGCTACGAGCGGTTTTCTCGCCGGATTGCTGGGCTGCCTGCTGCCCGAGCGGGGTATGTGCCTGTGGATTGGCCGCAACCGGCAGGTTTTTCCGCCGGGATTGACGGCTTTCGGACTCACGCCCGACCGGATACTGTTCATTGACCTGGCCCGTGAAGCCGATCTCCTCTGGGCCATCGAGGAAGCCCTGAAATGCGAGGCGATATCCGCTGTTGTCGGCGAAGTGCGGGAATTGGGGATGACAGAATCCCGCCGGCTGCAACTGGCCGTAGAGCGCAGCCGGGTCACGGGCCTGCTCCACCGCCGGAACCCCCGCGCCAGGCACGCGCTTGCCTGCGCGAGCCGCTGGCGGATTTCGCCCCTGGCGAGCCTGCCGGAAGACGGCCTGCCGGGAGTAGGATTTCCGCGCTGGCAGGTAGACCTCCTTAAGGTTCGGAACGGGCTGCCGGGAAGCTGGCAGCTGGAGTGGGCAGAAGGTCATTTCCAACCGCTTGCCACTGCGCCACGCGGGCGGTGGCTTCAAACGGGCTGAGGATGGAAAAGCGGTTTGTATCCCTGTGGTTTCCGCACCTGATTACGGATTGGGTACTGCTTCAAAAGCCGGTACTGAAGGCGACACCGTTTGTGCTGGCTTCGCCCCGCCACGGGCGGATGATCGTCTCGGCCACCAGCGCGCCTGCCGCAGCCGCCGGCATCGAAACCGGCATGGTGGTGGCCGATGCACGCGTGCTGTTTCCGCAACTGGCCGTTTTTCCGGACCGGGAAGGCCGCGCCGGACGCCTGCTCACCGAACTGGCAGCATGGTGCATCCGCTTTACGCCTGTAGTGGCTCTCGATCTGCCGGACGGGCTGCTGCTCGACGCCAGCGGCTGCGCACATCTCTGGAAAGGCGAACTGCCCTACCTCCATGACCTGCTGCTGCGCCTGCGGCAGATGGGGTACCACGTCCGGGCGGGCATGGCCGATACCATCGGCACGGCCTGGGCTGTCGCGCGGTTCAGGAGCGACGATCCTGTCGTACCGCCGGGTATGATGGATGAGGCGCTTGGCCCGCTTCCTTCCGCGGCCCTGCGCCTCCCGCCGGAGGTGCTGGAGCGGCTGGATAAACTGGGATTTTACCGCATTGAATCGTTTCTGCCTATTCCGGCGTCGGTACTGCGGCGGCGCTTCGGGGAAGTGCTCCCCCGGCAGCTTTCGCTGGCGCTGGGGTACCGGGAAGAGCCGCTGAAACCGGTCCGGCCGCTCGAACCTTATTTCGAACGGCTCCCGGCACCGGAACCGATTCTGACCGCTACCGGCATTGAAATAGCCCTCCATCACCTGCTGGAAGCCCTCTGTACCCGGCTTGCCCGGGAAGGAAAAGGCCTGAGAAAAGCCTTTTTCCGGGGCTACCGGCTCGATCACGAGATTGTTCAGCTGGAAATCGGTACCAGCCGGGCTTCCTGCCACGGGGAGCACCTGTTCCGTCTGTTTGACATCAGCAAACTTGCACCGGAGCCGGGCATTGAACTGTTTGAACTGGAAGCGCCGGTGGTGGAAGATCTCCTTCCCGCGCAGGAAGCGCTCTGGAACCTCAACGGCGGCAAGGGCATGCGCGAAATTGCCGAGTTGCTCGATAAACTGACCGGAAGAGCCGGCGCGAATATCGTCCACCGCTACCTGCCGGCCGAACATTACTGGCCGGAGCGATCGGTTGCTGCTACGGATTCGCTGGAAGACGTACCGGGTACTCCCTGGCCGGTGGAGCGGCCAAGGCCTGTTCACCTGCTCGCCCGGCCGGAGACCATTCAGGTTACGGCCCCCGTCCCGGATTACCCGCCCATGCTTTTCCGGTACCGGGGGGAAGTTCACCGGGTCAGCAAGGCCGACGGACCGGAGCGCATTGAGCAGGAATGGTGGCTCGAACAAAGCGCCCACCGGGATTATTATGTGGTGGAAGATGAACGCGGCGCCCGGTACTGGATTTTCCGGCTGGGGCATTACGACGGGCCGCATTCCGAATGGTTTCTTCACGGTTTTTTTGCATGAAAAGCGCCTACGCCGAGCTTCAGGTTACGACCAATTTCAGCTTTCTAAGGGGAGGTTCCCATCCCGAAGAGCTGGTCGATCAGGCCATTGCCCTGGGTTACCGGGAGCTGGCCATTACAGATCATAACTCGCTCGCCGGAGTGGTACGGGCGCACGCCGCTGCACGGGACCGGAACCTGCGCCTTCTGCCGGCCTGTACCCTGCACCTGCTCGACGGCCCCGATCTCCTTGCCTACCCAACCAACAGAGAAGCCTATGGCCGCCTGTCCGGACTACTAAGCGAGGGCAACCTCCGTACCGAAAAAGGCCAGTGCCACCTGTACAGGGCCGATGTATACCGGTGCCAGGAAGACATGCTATTTGTCGCCGTTCCTCCTGCTACCCTGACACCCCGTTTTGAACTGGATCCTGCTTTTGTACGCGCGTTTTCGGAGTACCGGGAGGTATTCGGGAAAGACCTGGGCCTGGCAGCTTCGCGCTCCTATCAGGGTGACGATATAAAAAAACTCTTTCGCCTGGCACAGCTCGCCGACCGCTTCGATGCCCGGCTCGTAGCTACGAACGATGTGTATTACCACGCTCCCGAACGCCGGGAGCTGCAGGATATCCTCACCTGCGTCCGGGAAAAATGCACGATCTACCAGGCAGGCTTCCGCCTTCATGCCAATGCGGAGCGCTTTCTGAAACCCATTCCGGAAATGCACCGCCTCTTCCGGCAGTATCCGGAGGCCATCCGGAATGCGCTGGAGATCGCGGACGCCTGCCGGTTTTCACTCGAAAGCCTGCACTACATGTATCCCGAGGAGATTACAACGAATGGCAATACGCCGATGGAAGAGCTGGAGATTTTGATCCGGAAAGGCGTTTCCTGGCGGTACCCGCCCGAAAAATACCCCGAAGGCGTTCCCGAAAAAGTCCTTCATGCCATCGACCACGAAATGGCTTTCATTGAACAGAAAGACTATGCGCCTTATTTTCTGACCGTCTATGACCTGGTCCGTTTTGCCAAAGAAAATCATATTCTATGCCAGGGCCGGGGCTCTGCCGCCAATTCTACGATCTGTTATTGCCTGGGAATCACCTCCGTGAACCCCGCAACGACAGAGCTTCTTTTCGAACGGTTTATCTCTTCCGCCCGCAACGAACCGCCTGATATTGACGTGGACTTTGAACACGAACGGCGCGAAGAAGTCATCCAGTACATCTACCAAAAGTATGGCCGGGACCGCGCCGCAATCGTTGCCACCGTGACGCAGGTACACCGGAAAGGCGCGATCCGGGATGTGGCCAGAGCGATGGGCCTTTCAGCGGATGCGGTCAACCGGCTGGCCAAATCCGCCAATGATTTTTCGGATGACCGGGTCGATAACGGGCTGGTCGCCGAGCAGGGATTCGACCCGACCGATCCGCATCTGAAGAAAATCCTCAGCCTCACCGACCAGTACATGGGTTTCCCGCGGCAACTCGGCCAACATACCGGCGGGTTTATCATCACCCGCGGCAAACTGGCCGACCTCTGCCCTATTCTGAACGCGCGTATGGAAAACCGTACCTGCGTGGAATGGAACAAGGACGATATTGAAGCCCTTGGTTTTCTGAAGATCGACGTACTCGCGCTGGGTATGCTGACCTGCCTGCGGAAGGCTTTCGACCTCGCCAGGCTACATTACGGCCTGGCCTGGGAACTCGGGGGTTTTCCGGAAGAAGATCCGGCTGTATATGATATGATCGGACATGCCGATACCATCGGCGTTTTCCAGATCGAAAGCCGTGCCCAGCAATCCATGCTGCCCCGGCTGAGACCACGGTGCTTTTATGACCTGGTGATTGAAGTCGCCATTGTCCGGCCCGGACCGATTCAGGGAGACATGGTTCACCCCTACCTGCGCAGGCGAAACGGAGAGGAACCCGTTGAATACCCGAAGGAGGAACTGAGAGAGATCCTCGGCCGTACCCTCGGCGTACCCCTGTTTCAGGAGCAGGCCATGAAAATCGCGATGGTCGCTGCGGGTTTCACCGCCGCCGAAGCCGACGACCTGCGGCGCAGCATGGCCACTTTCAAGGCGCACGGAAAGGTTTCCTATTTCCGGGAAAAGCTCATCAACGGCATGATTGCCAGAGGGTATGAGCCTGAATTTGCCAAGCGGGTTTTCAAGCAACTGGAAGGCTTCGGAAGCTATGGATTTCCCGAAAGCCATGCCGCGAGCTTTGCCTTGCTCGTGTATGATTCTTCCTGGATCAAATGCCACTACCCGGATATCTTCGCCGCCGCGCTGCTCAATAGCCTGCCGATGGGCTTTTACCAGCCTGCTCAGATTGTGATTGACGCGAAGAAGCATGGCGTGGAAGTACGTCCTGTAGACATCAATCATTCCGACTGGGACCATACCCTGGAGCCGTGTCAAAACTCCCGGAACTACCTGGCACTACGCCTGGGATTCCGGCAGGTAAAAGGCCTGAGCGAAGCCGACGCCCGGGCGCTGGTAGCCGGGCGGCAAAAACCCTACCGGCGTATGCATACCTTGCTCGACGCCGGCGTATCCCTCACTGCGCTGGAAAAACTGGCAGATGCTGACGCCTTCCGGTCCATGGGTATGGACCGGCGTAAGGCCCTCTGGGAAGTATCCGCCCTGGGCGACCGGCCCGAAGGCCTCTTTCAGGGGCACGCTTCACCAAGTGATCACGAGCCGGCCGTCGACCTACCCGAACTAACTGATCCTCAGCATGTTTTTCAGGACTATGCCGCGATGTCCCTCTCGCTGAAGGCGCATCCGGTTCAGTTTGTGCGGGACCAACTGGCCCTCTTCGGCGCGCAGCCCAACAGTACCCTGGCAGAAACGCCGGCGGGTACGAAGGTGAAAGTGGCCGGGCTGGTACTTGTCCGCCAGCGGCCAGGCACCGCCAAAGGCGTGCTTTTCGTCACCCTGGAAGACGAAACAACAACCGCCAACCTCGTTCTCTTCCACGATGTATTTGAAAAACACCGCAAGGAGGTTCTCCATTCCAGCCTGCTGCTGGCTGAAGGTACGCTGCAGAAAGAAGGGGAAGTGATACACGTGATTGTGTCTCACTGTCAGAACCTTTCGGGTTTGATGAAGACGCTTCATCAGCCGGCCGACAAGCGTAAAACCGAAGAGCGAAGCGTCTTTCCGGAAGGACGGAATTTCCGGTAGCTACTGTGCCGCCAGTTCTTTGATGTCCGATACTTCGATGATCCGGCGGGCCGGCCGGTCCAGCGCGCAGCGGATCATGGCCTTTCCGACTTCGGTAAGCGTACACGTCCATCCCGGCGTGATGACTTTCATGACCGGATACAGCCAGGCGAAGTATGTATAGGCTTTCAGGACGTGCAGCTGGCCTTTCGTCGCCTTCATAAACGCCGGGCGGAAATGATAGACCGCCCCGAACGGCAACGCTTCCAGGTCTTTTTCCGTACGGCGTTTGACTTTGGCCCACATGGCGCCATTGGCGCGGTCGCCGGCATCGGTACCCCGGCCGCTGACATAGGTGAAAACCATACCCGGTTGCAGCCGGGCCAGGATACCTGCCAGGTGCAGGGTCAGGTCATAGGTCAGCCGCGTGAATTCGGCTTCGTTTTTGCCGACGCTGCTGACTCCTGCGCAAAAGAAACAGGCGTCATACCCACGCAGGCGCCCGTCTCCTTCTTTCAGGTCCCAAAACTCGGGAATGTGCAGCTCGGTGAGTTTGGGATGCGTATGCCCGGTCGGACGGCGGCTGATGCTCAGTACCGCGTCGATGGCGGGATTCTCCAGGCATTCGAGCAGAACGCCTTCGCCTACCATGCCCGTGGTGCCGGTGATGATTACTTTCAGACCCATAGTTGTTTCAGTCAAGTCGATGGCAGCAGCCGGAGGAAAGATACCCTGATTTCGGGTACCGAATACCGGGTGACGTTTTTTTCACCAAAAGTGCGGCAAAATAAGCCGCAGTCGCTTTGTTGAAACGTCCATTTTTTAGGTTGCGCCAAAATTCGTCCACCCTAAATAATCTACTACATTTGTAGACTTATATTTTACGAACGATGTCTGAATCCATCGCACAGAAATCCAAGCTGGACAGCGACCTCCTTTTCAAAATTGCTCCGATGAAGCCGGTCATCAAGACGACCCGGCCGCACGGTCACCGGAGCTACTTCGAGCTGATTTTTCTGACTGGCGGCGGCGGCAGGCACTGGATTGACGTCGACGGATACGATATCGTCCCTAATGCATTATACATCATTCAGCCGGGTCAGGTACATTTCTGGGAGATGACGGCTATTCCTTCGGGCTATGTCGTGATGTTCCGGGATGATTTTCTGATCGAACACCACCTCTCGGCGCAGGATCTCGCCGCAGCCGCGCAGGCGCTGAACGGACGGGGTCTGTTGCCGGAACAGGCCGGACAGGTACTCGAACTACTCCGCCACATCGAAGCGGAATACCTCGTTTCCGGCCAGGATTCGGGAAAAATTCTTGCTTCTTACCTCAATATCCTGATTCTGCGGCTGAAAAGCTGGTCGGACAATGGCCATTCTGTTCCCAAAGACCCTACCTTTTTGCAGCGGTTCCGGACGTTGGTTGATACCCATTTCCGGACCTCCCGTCAGGTACAGTATTATGCCGACCTCCTGGCCATTTCTCCGAAATACCTGAACGACCAGGCCCGGAAGGCTGCCGGTGTTACGGCGAGCGATCTGATCGACGAGCGCGTTGTTCTCGAAGCCAAGCGCCTTCTCCTGCATACAGACCTGACGATTGCGCAGGTTACGTTCGACCTCGGATTGCAGGACCCTTCCCACTTTTCGAAGTTCTTCATCCGGAAAACGGGTATTTCGCCTTCCGATTACCGGGAAAGTATCCGCTAGGTTCGCAAACAGACCAGCATTCCCACCTTTTGGACCTTTACAGGAGGGAGACCGGGCTTCTACTTTTGAAGACTGTTCCCGTCCCTTCCCATGCGCTATCTCTTTCTGCTGCTGTTCGCCGCCCTTTCGACCACGCTGTATGCCCAAACGCTTACCGGCGAGGTCCGCGAGGCTGTTCAGCAGACTCCGCTTCCGTTTGCTTCCGTGTCTTTGTTTGCTTCCGGAAAAACCGAACCGGTTCAGGCAGTTCTGGCCGACTCCACCGGGCGTTTTAGCTTTGCTTCTCTGCGAAACGGTCGGTACCGCCTGCTGATCCGTTCGCTGGGGTATCAATCTTTCGAAAAAAATGACCTAGAGATCCGGGGAGCAACTCACCTCGGTACGTTGCTGCTTTCTCCGGGAGAAGCACTGCTGCGGGAACTGACCGTCACGGGGCAGAAGCCGGCGTTTCTCAACCAGCCCGACCGGCAGGTATTCCGGGCGGCCGAGTTTCAGTCGGCGCGGGGTGGTACCGCCGCCGACGTACTGAAAAACATGCCTTCGGTTGCGATGAATTCACAGGGAGAGATCAGCGTGCGCGGCATGAGCGGTTTTCTCCTGTTGATTGACGGGAAGCCGGTACAGGGTGATCCGGCGTTTTTACTGGGGCAACTTCCGGCAAACAGCATCGAAAACGTCGAAATCATCACAACGCCTTCAGCCCGGTTTGACGCCGACGGAAAGGGAGGTATCATCCAGATTACCACCAAGCCGGGCACCCTCGACACCCGGGCGGTGCAGTTTAACCTCCTCGGAGGCCTGCCCAGTACAAATGACTTTGGCAACAAAGACAAACCCGTTCGCTTCGGCGGTGATGCGTCTTTTCAATACAAGCACGGCAAATGGGACCTTTCAGCAGGCGGCGCCTACAACCGGTATGATCTTGCGGGACGACGGGAAGGCGACGTCTGGACGAAGATCGGCAACCGGTTTACCCGTTTTCCGTCCGTCGGCGAGCGGAGTACACGAAAGGAAAACTACTCCCTCCGGGGAACGGCCGGCTACCGGATTTCGGCCCGTCAGACGCTGAAAGCAGGTATTTCCTATGGTGTGCGGGACGAGTACCGCCGCGCCGATCTTACCTATGCCAATACGACGACCGACCTGACTACCGGCCAGCTCATCGGCAAAGCCGACTACTACAACGCGAACCTGGTCCGGAAAAAAGGTACTTTTCTGCTGGCTGATCTTGATTATTCCCTGACGTTCGTAAATCGGTCAGTACTATCCCTTTCGGCGTTGTATGAGCAGGACCGGTTCTCCGGTTTCACCCAAAACCTCAATATCCGTACGCCCGAATCCCGGGATACCCTCCAGTATACGCTCAATACCAATGTGCGGCCGTTGACAGGGTATCGCCTCAAAGCAGCCTACGAAATTCCTGTCTGGAAAGGGATGCTGGAAAGCGGGTACCAGTTCCGGTCGTGGCAGGAAGACGGCACCTACGTATACCTGGAGAAAGAAGGGAACTACTCCCCTTTCGGTACGATACCGGGTTTTGGCGGAAACGTCCGGGTAGCCAATACCATCCACGCGGTGTATAGCCAGTATGTCTTGAAACCTGCTCAGGGATGGTCGGTAACCGCCGGGTTGCGGTACGAAGACGCCAACCGGACCCTGACGACGGATTCGTCCGGCAATCGCCTGCACCTGCAAAACCTGTTTCCGTCGGCGCTGGTGGCCTGGCAATGGTCGGACAACTGGCAGCTGAAGGCCGGATACAGTCGCCGGGTACAACGCGCCAGCAGCCCTGAGCTGAACCCGCTGCCGGAGCGTGAGCACTCGGAAACGCTGGAACAGGGAGACGCGCATCTGCTGCCGGAGTTTGTACAGCTGGCGGAGGCGGGCGTCGTGCGGAATCTGAAAAAAGGAAGCCTCTTCGGGAATTTTTATTATCAGCACGTCCGGAACGTCGTGAACCGTGTCAACAGCGTGTATGCAGATACCATCCTCAACCGCATCTATACCAACGCCGGCCAGGCACGGCGACTGGGCCTGGAGCTTGGGCTGACGCTCAATCCGACAGCCCGCTGGAAGCTGTATGCGGGTGGGAATATCTATCACTACCGGATACAGGGAAACCTGTTTGGCGGCGCTGTCGCGAACAGTTCCTGGGTGTATTCCCTGAATGTCAATTCAGGCGTAGGGCTGGGCGACGGCTGGAACCTGCAACTCAACGTCAACTACCTTTCACGGCGCGCCACCGCACAGGGAGAAGATTCCCGTTTCCTGACGCCGACGGTGTCGCTTAAAAAGGACTTGATGAAAGGGCGGGCTTCTCTCCTCTTCGTCTGGCAGAACGTGGACCTGGGCATCTGGCATGCCAACGAGCAGCGTATCACCACCCGCGGTAAGGATTTCTTCACTACTACCAACTATATCTATGAAAAGGATGTACTCCAGCTTCAGTTTTCGTTCAACCTCAACAAAAAGGTCGGAAAGTTCACGGAAGCCGAGTTTGGAGATCGCGAATTCTGACAAATTACGTAGTTCTAGAACTACGTAATTTGTCAAAAGTATACTTTGTCACTTTTGATATACGACTCAACCGATCGGGCCATTCACACAGTATCTTTCGACAACTGATCTCACACCGCCAAAACTGAAACGACTGCCTGCCCTGTGCAGGCGCACCTGTCTCTCCGGGTTTACCGGTCTGACGAACCGGATTTCCGTTTCAACGCATGAATGGCAATTTTCCCGTCGATAAATGGGCCTTTGGCTCGCCGCAGTTGTTTGACGACCGGACGCACACCGAACTGGAGGATCTTCTCCGGACGGCGGAAACCGGGCTTTTCCCCAAAGGAGCGACCCTCTTCCGCGAAGACCAGATCGCCGACGGCATTTTCTACCTCCACCGGGGAATGGTGAAGAAGTATAAGGTCGACAATTTCAACAAGGAACAGATCATTTACATCGCGCGGTCGGGAGAGTTTGTGGGCTACCACGCGGTTCTCTCCGGCGAACGATACGCAGATACGGCGACCGTCATCGAGGACTCGGAAGTATCCTTCATCCGGAAAGAAGCTTTTCTGGAAGTACTGGAGCAGTCGAAAGAGCTGGCCGGGCGCTTGTTGAAGGCGCTCAGCCACGAGTATGCCGTGCTGGCCAATACGATATCGGTTTTCACGAACCGGCCTGTCCGGGAGCGGCTGGCGATTACGCTCATTATTCTGCTGGAAAAGTACCGGCATATGGACGAAAGCCAATCCGAGCCGGCGATTAACCTGAGCCGGAACGACCTGGCCAACCTGGTGGGTGCTTCCCGGGAGAACGTCATCCGTTACCTGAGCGAATTCAAGGAAGACCGCCTGATCCGGACAAAAGGCCGGAAGATATGGATATTGAACCTCGAAGGGCTGGTAGCCATGTCTAACTACCAGTAAGACACGAACTATACCCGCTTGCTACTTATTTTTTAGGTAATCACAGTCAGACACCCACCTTCCTTTGGGAGGCGGGTGTTTTGTTTAGGGGGCTTTTTCCTGTTTCGGCCGGAAATCCAGCTGGTGGAACAAAAACACCCGCAATACGTGATTACTGTTGAACTGATTACCGGCCGGCAACTGCTGAAACTGATTCATGTATCCGACCTGGAGGTTCAGCTCTTTGTTGAACTGATAGCCGAGCCCGACAAAGAACCGGTTCTGGTCGAAAACGTTATAGGTTATTTCTTTACCGGCGTTGAGGTGTACTTCATCGTTGAATACAAAAAAGAGCGTTTTGGGGTCGAGAAATGCATGGTTCAGCGGCACCATCAGGTTAAGCAGGTACCGGAAACGGTAGTTGAACTGATAGCCCTCCTGCAGTTCATCCGCAGCGATTTTCCGGTTGAACCGCTCTTCGAGCCGGATCCACTGCTGGGTTTGGAGGCGCTTCTGGCGGCTGGTCCACAGAATTTGCTGCCAGAGCCGGTGTTCGGGCCGGACGGTATGCAGCCCGGCGGCGGGAAAACTGCGCGCGTAGGTGTAGCCGACCGTCAGCCGTACGTTGTCTTTGACGAAGTACGTTACCCCCGGCCGGATGAGCTGGGCCGACCAGCGATCGAGGAAATCGGTCCGTCGGGCATGTACATCCAGCCAGAGGCCCCATTTGTCAGACAGCCGGGTCTGATTGAAATACCCCAGCCATGCCTGGCTCTGGTTATGTACCTGTTTTTGGGCGGAAGAAAGACTGGAAACAAGGCATAGCGCGGCCAGCAGGCCGCTTTTTAGCAGGGTGTTCATCGATCAGAAGAAAAAGCGTACGGTATATCCGAGGACTCCCGCGGCGAGGATAAGAACGGGTTCAGGTATCTTTTTGAAACGAATGAGGCAAATCAGTGTGGCGAGGGCAAAAAAGGGCGACAGCGCATCGGTAAAAGTCCGGAGGGCAATGACGATGACCGAACCGGCCAGGGCGCCGACCACCGCGGCCGTCAGCCCGTCGACAAACGCCCGGATATACCTGTTACCCGAAATCTTCCGGAAATACGGAGCAGGGAGCACCGTAAAAACATAGCAGGGAAGAAACACCCCCAATGCAGCGACTACCGCGCCGGGAGTACCTTCCACCAGGTATCCGATAAACCCGACCGTGATCACCACCGGCCCCGGGGTAATCATCGCGACGGCCACCGCATCGAGAAACTGCTGCTGGGTAAGCCAGCCCATTTCGTGCACAACGCCCGTCTGGAGAAACGGAATAATGGCCAGACCGCTCCCGAAAACAAAAGCGCCTGCTTTCGTGAAAAACCAGCCGATCTGCCAGAGTCGTCCGTCCGGTTGAAGTGCCGGCAGAAACCCAAGCCACAGCGTCAGCGCCATGCCTTTTACCGGGCGGGTACGAACCAGCATATAGACCAGACCGGCCGCCAGAAAAAGCAGCATTTCCTCCCGCTCGCGCCAGACCGTCACGGCTGCCGATCCCCCGAACAGTACCCAGCGCAGGGGATCTTCGCGGAGGGAAGTACCGACGGTTTTCCGCGTCAGCCGGTAACAGCTCAGCACGATGATACCGATCACGGCTGACCCGACGCCGTAGAAAACCGATTGCATCCAGGGCAATCCGCCAAAGGCCAGGTAGGCCCGCCCTAGTGCGAGCACCATCAGAAACGATGGCAGTACAAACGCCAGTCCGCATAACCCCGCTCCCAACGCCCCGAAGTGTACGTAGCCGAAGTAAATGCCCAGCTGCGCCGCGAGCGGACCAGGAGCCAACTGCGCCAGGGTCAGTCCTTCCCGGTACTGATCTTCGTCGAACCAGCGTTTTCTCTCCACCAGATCCCGGTGCATGTAGCCCACGAGGGCGACAGGCCCGCCAAAACCCCAGGTCCCGAGTCGCAGAAAATACAGGAGGAGATCCTTTAGTTTATAGGTCGGCTCCATCGCTTTCAGTGGCCGTGAGGGTGTTTTTTACCGAGGACGTCAAGGGCAGCCCGGAAACCGGAGACCAGTTTTCGTGCTTCTCCTTTGCCGTAATAATGAAGAAAGACCATCCGGGGGTCGTCGCCCAGCATGTGATGGTGCAGGGCCACTACCTCAAGGCCATTGGTGCGCAGGGTACGGATCACTTCGTTGACTTCTCCCTCCAGCATCGCAATGTCTCCGGCGATACGGGCGGCAGCCATATCCCCGGCCAGTGATGCCCAGGAATTCAGTCCGATGGCGGGCGTCATTTCAGCGCCCATCGCGACGACACGCAGGTCTTCACGGCCGATGGTGTACTTGCAGGTCATGCCATTGACGGCGGCTTTGCTTCCGACCAGCGCATCCAGCGCAGGCAGATCGAAGGCTTCGCCGGCCGGTTTTCCCGTTTTTGCCGGGGGCTGGGCGGCAGGCGTCAGTGCCGTTCCGCGAATGGCTTCCGCAAATTTCCCGGCCAGTTCTTCCGGCGTACCCATGCCGTGCACGTGCATGAACACGATGCGGGGGTTTTCGTAGAAAAAATGATTGTGGATCGCGCCGACTTCAAGCCCGGCCCGCTGTACTGCCGAAATAAGCGGATTTACCTCTGTTTCAAGGAGAACGGTATCGCCCATGAGGACGGCCGAGCGGCCGTCTATCGTTCGTTTGATGGCCACCCAGCCGCTGAATCCGAAGGTTATCGGCGTTGGCTCACCGGCTATTGAGACAGAAAGGTCGTTCCGCGGCAGGGAAATGGACAGTGTCGCCTGCTTGTCGGAATAGGTTCCTTTCTTCCCGAGCCGCTCTTCTACCGCCCTGATTTCTTCGGGAGTCAGGGCCGGTGTATCGGCAGATTCAGCGCCCGCAACATATGGATACAGGCCGACCATGGCACTGAGGCCCAGCCATTTTCGTCTGGAAAAGAGAGGATTCATCGCGTCGGTCGACGGCATTAGCGCCGCCGTTCCGGTACAATGGTACGTCTCGACATCAGAATATATCTTGCACGAAAATGACCTTTTGCCGGAGGATTACTTCGGGGATAGATTTTTCCGGAAATCAGACGGACTCTTTCCGGTATGGGCTTTGAACACGCGGGAAAAATGACTCTGATCGGAGAATCCCGTGAGGTACGCGATTTCGGCGAGAGAATGCGCGGAGTGTTCCAGCAGATCCAGCGCCTTTTCGATACGCAGTTTCCGGATGTATTCCCCGAACGAAAGGTCGTCAAAATACCGGGAAAACTCCCGCGAAACATACGACGGGTGCATACGCAAACCTTCCGCCAGCTCCCGGAGGCTGAACTGGGTATCGATCTGGTCCTGAATAAGGCCTTTCAGCTGTGGTACCCAGTCGGGCTGCTTTTCCTGCTTTTTCCGTTCGAGGTAAGAATGGAATACGTCGAGCAACCGTTTTTCCTCCGTTTGAGCGGTATGCGGCTGTTTTTGGAGGTACTTCGCCCAGGTATAAAGCGAATCGTACAGCATGAACCCTTTTTCGATAATCTCTTGATCATCAGGCGTATTGAAGGCCAGCCCGGCCGAAATAGCCCAAAGGCCGGCAGCCTGCGCGGCGAGGGCATGGTTATCGGTATCGGCGCCGCGGATAATCGGCGCCATATCCCGCAGCGCCGGGTCGGTCAGCTGGTACTTTTCCAGGAAATAATCAAAGGTACAACGGTCTTCGTAGTGCGTAAACTCGGCGCCGGTAACGTCAAAGGGCGTCGCATGCAGCGCTTCGGCGCGGGTCAGTACGTCATCCGCCGGTACAAAAAAGAACGTCGCCTCCGGGTCGATGAATCGCCGGATCAGCCAGGGACAGGCTATCCGGTCAATCTTGGGGCGCTCGCGTGTGATCCAGTTCATGTCTGCCTATTCGGTAGCAGAACAAAGTAACGTGCTTTTCACGGCTTCTGCGAGCAGTTGGTTTCGGGGAAGCGACCGGGTACGGAAAATACCCGATCACTTCCGGCATTACCTGCGGGAAAATACCAGCGAAAACTGAATCTCGAACGACTCGTCCGTCGGTACCATCATCAGCGAAGGCCTTTCGACGCCGTAGTCGCTCATTTTGACGGGAAACCCGCCGGAAACGACGACGCGGTTACCATCGTCGGTCCGGGTTCCTTCGATGGTAACGGGTTTCGTCACGCCATGAAAGGTCAGGTTACCGGAAATGGCCAGCCGGGAGCCCGTCTGCGTAATCCGGGAACTGCTGAAGGTAACGCGGGGATATTTAATGCCCTCAAGCACTTCAATGGTATGGGAATCCCGGTTGGCATTTTTGGTATCGAAGGAAGCAACGTTGACAGACACTGCCGCAGCGTCGAACCGGTCGGTTTCGTCGTTGTAAACCGCCACGCTCTGCACCTGGTGGCTGATTCCCTCCCAATCGTGCATGGGGTGGTGCATTTTATACCGGATGACGGATGCGGCCGGGTCCGCAACCAGCTTCCGGCCGGCCGAAGGCAACAGGCTTACCAGTCCGGCCAGCCACAAAAGAAGTAATTTCATCGGATCAGAATTTAATGGCAATGACGGACGCAGCGAACGCGCCGAATGTTGTATACGCCGCCGCCCGGTGGTAGGGTTTCAACTCCGGATGCCCTTCAAGGGAAGAGGCCAGGACATTCGTCGCAATCATACCCGCAATGTGTACCACCGCCAGGTACTTATGCAGCTTGATGGAACTGAAGCCCCTGCGCTCGCTGACCATCCGCGGCGGCGCGAAGAGGGACAATAGCGCGGTTGTTGTATAGGTGATATTCACCGCGGTACCGATTGTTTCATGCGTCGATTTGAGGCGACTATACTCGCTGCCGGTCGCATTATACAGCTTTGCGCCTACTATCCCCTGAGCGATAAAGCCGGCCAGGGTTACAAATCCGGCTACCTGATGCGAAACCAGCATCGACCGCCGGATTTTGAGTTCATGCGCCCGGCCTTCCGGTGTCAGCGGCGCCATACCAGTGGTACGCATGAAGCCCTTGCTTCCCCAGAGCAGGCGCTGCGTAACGATCATTTTCGGGGGCAACAGGGCGGGACGGGATGCAGTATCAACCAGCGTTTTCAGCAGGTCGTCTCCGGAAGAGTCAGGCTGCGCTCGCCCCGGTTCGGTCTGGGCAATGCCACAGAACGGCAGCAGACAGGCTGCCGCCAGCAGAAAGATGTATTTCATGGTGTTTCAGGAGATGGTCAGGATGTTGCCGGATTGCGCCACGGAATAAACAGTCAATCCCCGGCTGCCGTTGGCGTTGAGCCCCTTGCCATCCAGGCCATACCGCGCGCCGTGCGCCGTGCAGTAAAATTCATCGTTCTGCAACCGTACCTGCTTCTGGCCTTCGTGGCTGCAAACGACCGTGACCGCCACAAACCCTTTTGAGGTATTGGCGACGACAATGTTGTTCGTGACAATGTACCCGCCGGTTTTTTGCAGGGCGGTGTTGGCGGTGAGGTCGACCGTCACCGGTCCGGAAAGCGGGGCGGGCGTAACCGAATTTTTCTGGCAGGACGCAAGCCCCTGCCCAAGACATGTCGCCGCGATTAAGGCGGCTCCCTGGAAGCCCAGTTGTTTCAGAAATTCGAACCGGCTGATGGAATCATTGGATACTGGCATGATGGAAAGAAATGAGGGTTTTAACCGGGATTACGGAGTTTCTTTCCTGTTCGCTGCCTTCATTCGGTCCGAAATGACAGTTTGATATTGGTATAAATTAACGGAACGCCTTTCCTGGAAAAAGATCGAGTCCAACAGCCGTCCGTACCCCAAACGCGGCAGTGCGGGCTACCCCCGAAACGCTCCGGAACGCATACTCGTAAAACGGCATCGCCTGAAAAGAGAAACGGCCCTTGTGGTAGTGTACCCCGGCGCCGAAACGCAGGTTCCGGAAGGCATATACAGGTATGTTCGTCTCAAAAAAATGATAGGTTTCCTCTCCGCCCTGGTGCGTCTCAAAACCGACCTGCCGGAACGCCGCCAGGTTCAGCCGGGTACCGGTTTGCAGGAGGATCGACCAGCGGGGAGAAACGGGTACCGTGTAGTGCAGCATCACCGGCAGGTTTACGAGCGTTGTGCGGACCGATAACTCTTCCAGCCGGTCATACTTATCCGGAAGATGATCCCGGTAATTCTCCAGAAAATCCTGGCCGGTCGCGGCGTTGAACATACCCGCGTCGCGGTACCGGTCCGGAAAAAACCGCTCGATCTGTACGCCGAGCGACAGCCCGACCCGGCTATTGGTCTGAAGCGATACCGACGGCCCTACCGCCAGGCTGCTTCCTGTTGCCTGTAAATCAAGACCGAGCGTCGGCTGAAGGGACGACAACCGGAACCGGCTGCCGGTCTTCACCGGAGGAAGTACCGGTTCGTGGCGGGGCGCTTTCAGAGCGAGCGTATCGGCGGGCAGGGCGGCAGGTACCCCGGCCGTGTTTGCGTCCGACGGTATATCCGGCTGGATCGCGGAGTAAGGTATTTCCGGCCGGTCGGTTGCCGGTCCGGAAACGGGTACCGGAAAATTGCCGCGAGCCATTGTGCGGGTATCCAATCCGGGTATTTCCCGCCGGACTATTTCCCGGACTATTTCCCGCACCACGACTACGGTGTCTTTCCGGGACGTCGCGACGACCGGCCTGCTTTTCAGCTGTTCGGACAACGAACGAATCAATTCTTGTTGCTGAGAAAGGGTAAATAACATCCATAGGCAGGCAGCTAGTGAACAGAGGGAAACAAACGCGGGCCAGCGGGGCGCTGGCGCCGGGAGCCGCTTCCTGAACCGCTCCCAGGCTCCGGAAGGGTATTCGGGCCGGACCGACTCCAGTTTCTTTTTCAGGAAGCGGTCGTATCGGTCTTCTGACATAGGGCAGGTTGTTTTTCGGGGTGAGAAACCAGCAGCTGCTGGAGTTTCAGGCGTGCTTTAACCAGGTTCGAACGGGAGGTACTTTCCTGAATCTGAAGAAGTTCTGCTATCTCCGCATGCGAATATCCATCCACAACATAGAGCGAAAAGACAGTGCGGTACATCGCCGGGAGGCGTTGCACGAGCGCCAGTATTTCCTCCGCGGTCATTTTTTCCAGCATCGGGTCACTCGTGCCGATGTCATGCGCTTCGTCGAGATCCACTTGACGCCATGCCGCCTGGTTTTTCCGGTAGTAGTCAATTGCCGCATGTGTCACAATGGTCCGGAACCAGGCTTCGAAGGGCTTGCTTTCATCGTAATAGCTGATTTTGTCAAGCACCTTCAGAAAGCCGTCGTCCAGCATTTCCTCCGCTTCCTGACGACCGGACGCATACCGCAGGCAGATGCTCAGACCGAAACTGTACCAGGTTTCGTACAGTTGCCGTTGCGCCCGGTTCTGACCGAGCCGGCAGCCCTCGAGCAGATCGGGAAGTGATTTATATTTCCGGAACACGAAGTTTTGGGGTGACCTGTGAGGCAATACGGAAAGAAAGCGGCCGGCGCTGCCCGGAACGGAAAAAAAAATCCGTCCGGCCGGCGCCGGCCTTTGGGTAATCAAACCGTTTCAGTGTGTTTGACCGGAGATACGCGGAAAGTAAAGTCAGGTATCCGGAAAAAGGCAAAAAACAGGAAGCGGGTACGGGGACGTTTATTTCAGCTTCAGCAAGGCAATTAAATCGCTGATTTTCAACCCATTATCTGGCAGATCATACGCGCCGGGTACCGGTCCCGTAAAATACACCGGTATTCCAAACCGGCAGATATCGGCTGCCCAGGATGGAAACTCCGGGAAACCGGTCGTAGCGCCCGTCACCAGCATGACAGGTGAGCGGGCAGCCAGTACGCGCGCGAGGCTTTCAATCGGAACGGCCTGGCCGAGGTAGGTAGTCCGGTACCCGCGGCGGCGAAGTGCGCCGGCGTAAAAAAGCAGGCCCAGTTCGTGCCATTCGTGCTCCGGAAGAAACAGGAGTACTTCGGGTCCGTCCTCCGGCAAAGGCAGTTCTTCTGTCCAGGTAATCAGCCGGTTGCGAACGAGATTCGAAAAGAAATGCTCCTGTGCGGGGTTAATCGTTCCGAGCTGCCACATCAGGCCGACGCGGTCAAAAAACGGAAAGATTACCTGAAAAACAGCCTGTTCAAACCCCAGCTCCTGCGTCAGGCCGGTGAAGGTCCGCCGGAAGCGGGACTCATCCAGCTCAATCAGGCTCAGGAGGAGGTTTTCCCAGGCTTCGTCGCCGGTAGGCGCCAGGCCGGTCACGGCCCCCGTCAGCTCTTTCTCCGACATGGTACTGACGGCTGAGATACGGTATCCGTTCCGCACCAGCAGGCTGACGTTCAGCAACTTCCTCAATTCGTCGTTTCCGTAAAACCGGATATTGGTATCCGTGCGGCCCGGGTGAATTACCCCGTACCGTTTTTCCCACATACGGATGGTGTGTGCCTTGACACCGGAAAGCTCCTCGAGGTCACGGATGGAATAATATGCCGCCATAGTCGCCCCAAAATAGTACAAAATCGATGGCTTTTCCTTCGAAAGGTATTTCGTTTTACGCAGACCTTCCGATAATTTTGTTTAATCTTTTTTGAAAAAAATTAAACAAACTCTATACCTTTCAGTTGTAGTAACAGAAACCAATTCTGCCCGGATGAAAGCACTGTTCGATCACGTCAGCCTCCGGTGCAGCCGGATGATTACCCGCACCTACAGTACGTCCTTTTCCCTCGGTATCCGCTTGCTGGCAAAGCCGTTCAGGGATCCCGTTTACTCCCTGTATGGCTTTGTCCGGCTGGCGGACGAAATCGTTGACTCCTTTCACGAGTACCCCAAAGAGCGGTTGCTGAACCAATTCCGTCAGCAAACCAACGAGGCCCTGGCCGATGGTATCAGCCTGAATCCGGTCCTGAACAGTTTTCAGTCGGTCGTACACCGGTATGCCATCGACCGGGAGCTGATTGATACCTTTCTGGATAGCATGGAGATGGACCTGCAGCAGCAGTTTTACACCCGGAGCCTGTATGAAAAATACATCCTTGGATCGGCGGAAGTAGTAGGTCTCATGTGTCTCCGGGTTTTCACGGACGGAGATAACCAGGCTTATGAATCGCTCCGGTATCCGGCGATGAAACTCGGTTCCGCCTTTCAGAAGGTTAATTTTTTGAGGGATGTGCGGGCAGACAGCCAGGAATTGGGCCGTGTTTATTTTCCGCATGTAAATTTGGAGCGGTTTTCGGCGGAGGACAAAGCCGCGATTGAAGCGGAGATCGAAGCCGACTTCCGGGAGGCACTGACGGGTATCCGGCAACTGCCGGCGGGCGCACGCAAAGGCGTCTTTCTGGCATACAGTTATTACCGGATACTGTTTGACAAAATACGCCGCCTCCCGCCGCAGCGGATCATGACCGAACGGATACGCGTTCCGAACGCGCAGAAATTCGGCCTGATGCTGCGAACGATGGTCTCGACAGCATGAACGAACAAGTCATTTTGGTAGATACGGCCGACCGTCCCGTCGGCCAAATGGAAAAAATGCAGGCGCACCGCGAAGGTCGCCTGCACAGGGCGTTCTCGGTCTTTCTTTTCAACGATCACGACCAGGTCCTGCTGCAACGCCGGGCGCTGGAGAAGTACCATTCGGGCGGACTCTGGTCGAATACCTGTTGCAGTCATCCCCGGCCGGGCGAGGACACGCAGGTCGCGGCCGAACGGCGGCTGTTCGAAGAAATGGGCATTACCTGCCGCGTATTTCCTTCTTTCAGCTTTGTCTACGAAGTACCACTGGATCAGGGACTTACCGAACATGAATACGATCACGTCTTCATTGGTCGGTTTTCCGGCACGCCGGAGGTCAACCCGGAAGAAGTAGCCGACTGGGCTTACCGCGATGTCGCCGAAGTGGAAGCCGACCTCCTGCAAAATCCCGCGCGGTACAGCGAATGGTTTCGGATTGCGTTTCCGGAGCTTGTAAAGCGCATGGGGCAGGGGGGTTAAAGGCTGTAAGCTTTAGGCGGTAGGCAATAGGCGAAGGCACGTCCCCCTTGGGCCCTATGCCCTATGCCCTATGCCCCATGCCCCTCAGCACCCCATATCCCACCAGCCCCGAAGCCACCGAAGCGGTCAGAATCGCGAATTTGGCGGTGAGCTGGTAATGAGGATCAGCGAAGGAGAGCAGCGCGACAAAAATCGACATCGTAAACCCGATACCGCCCAATAAGCCCAGCCCCAGGAGGTGACCCCACCGGGCCTTACGAGGCATAGTCCCCCACCCCAGCTTTACCACCAGTCTGGATGTCAACAGAATACCCAGCGGCTTTCCCAGAAACAAGCCAAGCAGAATGCCTAACCCCAGCGGTTCGGTCAATCCCTGCGTCATCCCCGGTTCAAAGCGGATATTGGTATTCACCAGCGCAAAAACAGGCATAATCAGGAAGTTGACGGGCTTTGTCAGCGCATGTTCCAGTTTTTCGAGGGGAGATTCCTGCGCGCCTTCGTTGGTGGGAATAGCCAGCGCCGTCAATACTCCGGCGATGGTCGCGTGCACCCCCGAATGGTGAACCAGGTACCAGATCACCACACCTGGTATCAGGTAGGCAGCCAGGTTACGGACGCCGAGCTTATTGAGCCCGAGCAGCGCCGCGAAAATAGCCAGCGCCGTTGCCAGGTAGGTAAAATGGATTTCGGAGGAATAGAAAACGGCGATAACGAGAATAGCGATCAGGTCGTCTACAATGGCCAGCGCTGCCAGAAAAATCTTCAGTGACGCCGGTACTTTATCGCCGAGCAGGGAGAGAATCCCGATTGCGAAGGCAATGTCGGTCGCCATCGGAATACCCCATCCGGCCGCCGCCGGCTGGCCGTTATTCAACAGCGCATATATCAGCGCCGGCAGCACCGCCCCACCAAAGGCGGCAAAAACCGGGAGGCTTGCCTGCTGCGGAGACGACAGCTCTCCTTCCACCAGTTCCCGTTTGATTTCGAGGCCGACAAGCAGAAAAAAGACAGCCATCAGCCCGTCGTTCACCCATTCGAGCAGGGTAAAAGACAGGTGGAAACCGTCGGTATGAATACCTGCCTCCGTTTCCAGAAAGGCCGCAAACCGTTCGCCGGCCGCGGAATTGGCGATAGCCAGTGATACCACAACACTCAGCAACAGGATGATACCGCCAACCGAACCGGAAGCAAAAAAATCCCGGAAGGGCTGGAGATTGATACGCGGACGGCGGGAGGAGACTTGTTTCATTTGTGGATGATTTCAGAACGGGTACCGGACCAGCCGGTTTTCGCGGAAAGAAGAAAGCAATACGCGGGATGAGGAACAAAGATACGCCTGGAAAAGGGATTTTCAGGAACAGGCAATCGGGGCCGCCACGTCTCTCGACAGAACGGCCCCGAACGTTACGTACCACTGTACAGAACATCGCGAATGCCTACCAGCGCTTTTTCAATCCGGGGCCTGTCCGGCTCCGCCGGCAAATCGCTGATGGCCGCAGCCGCGTCTGTTTCCCGGATCAATTGTTCCGCCCGGGCAAGCAGGTCGTCGTACGACCACTCCCCGCGCTTGATGGACAGCAATTCCACGCGGTTATCCGAAACGATTTCCAACCGGCCGGTCTGAAACAATCTCAGGGCCACTTCCAGCAGGCGTATGGTATGCATCATGTTTTTGGCATCGTAACCGTTTGCATGCTGTTCGTTAACCCGATAGCGTTCCTCGTTGCGGTTGGCAAGCCAATCGCGGTATTCCCTGTGCCGGCGGCAATGCATTTCGTACCCGTCCTGATGACAAAACAGATAGGCAACCACGGGAGAATCCTTCGGAACGGAACTGCACCGGATCTGATCACCGGCTGTCAATCCGCCAAAAGTGTCTGCCGGGTCATAATGAATTGCATACAACCCGCGGGTATGATCCAACCGGGTCAGCCGGCAATGCTCCTCCCGCAATTCACTGGCTGCGAGCCAGTTCCGAACCGGTATGGTACGGGCCTTGTCCGGTACAAAGCAAAAATCCAGGAGAGACTTCCGTTCCTCCGGCTCAGGAGTCCGCATTTTTCTATTCAATCCGTTCGCCTTCTTAATCTGGGTCATCGCATAGCCGCTGAAGGTCGTTTGTGCCTGTTTCGAGAGGACGAACTCCGGCAGGAACAACTCCATCAGCGGGTGGCGATACAGCACACAGCTCTCCGGCGTTGCGAGCAGCTCCAGTGCCCCCGGGTTGCTTTTGCTCAGGAGTTCAGCAAACCGTCCGACCTCGTAGTACACAATGTCGTTGCGGTCGCTGCCGACCTGGGGAATGTATTCCATCCCGAAAAAATGGTCTCTCGGAAGGTAAAACACACCCTTCTTGTCCGTATCAGAAGTATCTGTCGCCAGCCCGTAGGCGCGGCTTCCGCTGATCGCGTCGAAGAGCACCAGCCCTTTTTCGTGTAAATCCTTGATTGTCATACAAAAGCCTGAAAAAAGGCGTCGAGGTCTTTGTGGCAAAAGGAATCGGAAGGCCATGTTGCGGCCCGTTCTGTTGCCCAGGCCAGACGCCGGGTGATGAAATCGTTCAGGGTTGCCGAAAGCACCGTTGTGTCTTTTTCGGTTCCATATGCCTTGGCTGCAATAAGCGCAGAAACCTCGTCGCGAATATCTTCCGGCAACAACGCCATCAACGTATGCATTTCCATCGGTGCATGCTCGTTTCGGCTCAGAATCCAGTCGGCCGACAAGAGCGACCGGAGCACATAGCACAGTTTCTTAATCCGGATCGCCTCTCCTTTCATATCGCAGAACTGTGTCACCACAATACCGAGGTAGTGGCGTGCCTGAGCGCGCGGACTGAAATAATGCGGCAACAGGCGGCGGAAAGCCTCGACAAACACGTCGTCGGCAGCATAAACAACAGGCGATTGTATCCATTCAAACGGGGTAACGTTCGACCGGAGAAGCAGCCGGAGCGCTTTCCGGAGATCCCATCCGCAGAGGTCGAGGTCTCCGGCCGGCGGGTCACCGATCTGATCCGGGACCTCGCCGACCGAGAGGTACGCCTCTCTTTCACGCAGGTAGATAAAACGAATGTCGTAGTCGCTGTCAGCCGAGGGAAATCCCCAGGCCCGGCTGCCTGACTCGCAGGCGTAGAGAATGCGCACTCCGTGGTGCTGCTCTTTCTCTTTGAGCAGGTTTTTTATAACCGTTCTCATTTTTCGGGAAGACGGATGGCGCGGACGCGTCCGTCAGTTACTGTTTGAAAAGCCAAAGAGGAATGCCTTTGCAGGTGGCAGTTCAGTACCACATTCCAGAAATATCCCCTCCGGCTTTGCAAAGATTCAGACACAACAACGCAGAGTAACTGCGCAGCTATGGATCAATGCACAAAAAATTACTACTATACTGTTTATCAAATAATTACAACAAAAAAAATATATTTAAAACGGATTATTCAGTCGAATTACGCAAATCAATTGCGCAGTTTTTTTTGACAAATCATTTGACCTTGTTACTTTCACTGGAAAAGACATCCGATGGCTATTCACAAACTTGCGCTTATCCGTTACAGGACCATCGACCAGTGCCTGCAAAACAGGAGCCGGAAATGGACGCTGGAGGACCTTATCCAAAAGGTGAGCGAAACGTTGTATGAGTACGAGGGCATTTCGGATGGCGTCAGCAAGCGAACCATCCAGGCGGATATTCAGCTGATGCGGAGCGACAAACTGGGCTATAACGCACCTATTGCCGTACGGGAGCGGAAGTACTATGTGTATGAAGAACCTGGCTACAGTATCAGCCAGGCAGCCGTAACCAACGCGGATATCGAAAAGATGACGGATGCAGTATCTGTTCTCCGGCAACTGAACGGATTAGCTCATTTTGCGGACCTCTCCGATATCATCGCCCGCCTGGAAAATACCCTGCGCCAGTCCGTCAATCCCTCCGAAAGCCCGATACAGCTGGAAGGCAATGGATTACTTAAAGGACTGGAGCATCTCATGCCCCTGTACCAGGCGATCCGGCGAAAAATCCCGTTGTTGATCAGCTACCAGTCTTTCCGCGCAAAAGAACCCAGACAGGATATCTACCATCCCTACCTGCTGAAAGAATACCGGAACCGGTGGTTTCTCCTCGCAAAGCCCCGCAAAGGACCGCAGCCGCTCGCGCTCGCGCTCGACCGGATTACCGAGATACTGGAAATGAACGCGAAGGACTTTATCCCTTACACCGGTATCCCGTTCGATCAGTACTTTGCGGACACCATCGGGGTAACAAAAAGTATAGCCGACAGACCGCAGAAAGTAGTGCTCTGGGTCAACCGCCGGCATGCGCCATATGTGCTGACCAAACCCATCCACACCTCACAGCAGCTACTCTCCGAAGATCAAACCGGTATTCTGATCCGGCTCGATGTAGTCCTCAACTTCGAACTCGAACGGGAGATACTCGGGTTCGGGGAAAATATCAAGGTTTTTGCGCCTGCCCAGCTTCAGCAACGGATCAAGCGGCGGCTACAGGAAGCGGTGGCTGTGTACGAGCCGGTCAGCCGTCCTGCCGATAAAATGCAGGACGTCCATCCGGAAGAAGACGAATAGTTCAGTTGCCTTAGGCCATTTGCGGCCTTATGGCTGTCGGTGCTTTTCGAAATTGTTTCCGGGCAAGCTTCCAGTAAAAACAGGCCTCATTGTGAGGCCTGTTTTTACTGATGAATTTTTTTCATTCTGACGTTGACATTTCCTTTATGATAATTCGGAGGAGTAAAAACATAATCGGCTGTTCCATTGGGATAAATTGTCATCCAGCTTTCGGTAGAGTCAGGCGCTGTTGTATTTAGGTCCAACTCATATACCCCGGACGATCTATTTTTTACAGGAACAGTAAATACTTTTTTATCTATTCCCGGAGAATATTGATCATTTCTGGGCGCATCTATAGTAACACTTGCCTTCGAATTGTCGACCAGCGATACCTGCATCGATATTGTCAACCCGTTGATTGGATACGACGAATAAGGGTGACTATTCGACCAATAATCAGCGAGATATTGGCCTTGAACGATATCTGATTCTTCTCTTTTTTTGCATGAAAAGACCACCAGGAAAAGCAGAAATATTTTAATTATTTTTTTCATCAAAGTCTCAATTATGCGTATAAACATCCATTTGACGATAACATGCTCCGCATGACGTATGTGCCTCCCCTGCTACGACAACCCATCCCGGGTATTGGTTCCACTGAATCCAGGTTGTCGTATTATATAAATATGAGCTATTTATAATGCCACTTGCCTGGTTTCGCGTGTAAAGACTCCACGATACATCTGACAAATTTCTTCCTACCATGTTATAGCTCACATATGAAGTAATATATGGATTTGCCGGACCAGCTATCGTAAAATCAGGCCAACCCAGCTGGCTGATTCGAATTGCAACTACTTTTGGTTGATTAAGCCATTGGCCACCGCAGTTGGTATAAACAGATACATATACAAGGTCATTGCCCACTAAATCGCTATTGGAAAAAGTAACTTCATCTCCAGAGCTGACTTGCTTGAAAGCTATTTGGTTTGCAGTAATCAAATTATCGCTTTTATACAATTCTATTCGAAATCCAAGGGCGTTAGTCCCATATCCCGACACTTTAAATTTGATCCCATTATAAGGATCATAACAAACATCCGGAGTACTGACCGCCGCCGGGAATGTACAGGATGATCCGCAGGTGCATGTGGAAATAGACAGCAACGATCCAATAAAAACACCGACTACGGCGCCCGCGTCTGCGCCAAATACAGCGCCAATCGCTGCATAAGTAGACGCATTCGTCACGATGCAGTTAAGCAGCGGAACAGTGCATGCATTTGTGCTGTTTGTCCTTCCTGATTTGTCAGAAATAGTCAACGATTCATAAGCTGCTTTCAGGGCATATTTCATCATTGTCAAATGCCTGACTGCTATGTGCTTGTCTTTTAGTTTTAGTCTGTTATTCGCTTTTACAGAAACGATCTGTAAGTCAAACCACTTAATGGTTTGCTCTCTATCGTATCCATCAGTTATGTTTTTCTTTAATTCTTTCTCTATGTCTTTCAGTATTGAGCCTGTCAATTTTGAAATAATATTTCTTTTAGATGCTTCATCCCAATGAAATCCCACTTCTTTACCGGGGGCTGATTGAACACTATCTACCTTGTGCCTCAATTCTTCCCTTCCTTTTTCCGGCATTAAATCGTACGGGTCATAATACAATAAGTGCTTTTTAATGTGATTGTATACAAACGAGCCTGTACTATCGTAATTTATTGAATCTACCGGCGTCGCTGTTCGATAGGAATTATCCGCCTTGTCGGCTGAAGGAAGGGAAATATCTTCCCTTGTTTTTGTGCATGAAAGCACAAGAGCAAAAAAGGCAATTGCGACTGTCAACAGCGAAAAAAATGGAATTTTTTTCATACGTATTCAAACTGGAGGTTAGAAATCAGCCCAATATCAATCGGGAAACCAAAATGTAACCTACCTCCCCGGAAAGATACAATTATCCATTGCACGTATAAGTAAAGGTTATCATTATAATACAATATAATAAGACTATATAACCATTTTTTATTAGGCAAAATACTTATTTTTAATTAAAGTGTCCTTGATTCAGTACCGAAAACGAAGCGCCGGATTTCCGGACTATACCCTGCTTCATCGCCTGCGAAAGCGGAACGTGACGACGCAGGGACAGTCTATCCATCCCGAAGACATCCGGCAATACACCGCATTTTCGATCTTCATTTAAATTTTTTCAAATTAAATTGTGTACAATATAATTTCATCCTTACCTTTGTCCCATCAAAAACAACGGCTATGGAAAATCCCCTGCTTTTGAAGAACCAGATTTGCTTTCCGCTGTACGCGTTATCGCGGGAAGTTATCCAGCATTACCGCCCGTTTCTGGACGAACTGGACCTGACCTATCCGCAATACCTGGTTCTGATGATTTTATGGGAAAGCCAGCCGCAGACCGTCAACCAGCTCGGCGAGAAGCTTCTGCTTGATAGCGGCACCCTGACACCCCTCCTCAAACGACTGGAAGCCAAGGGGTTACTTACCCGCAAGCGAAAAGCGGAAGACGAGCGCGTCGTTGAAATTTCACTTACCGAAGCCGGTCAGGCCATGCGGAGTCGGGCAGAGGAAATTCCGGCAAAGCTGATGGACGCCATGGGCTTTACCGTTGAGGAAATGGTCGAATTGAAACAAATCGTCGATAAACTATTAGCTAAATCTTCCCGATCATGACAGTCTTATATCAGGCCGCAGCGACGGCCAAAGGAGGCCGCAACGGCCACGTTCGTTCCGACAACGGCATTCTCGACCTCCAGGTACGCATGCCGAAAGCCCTCGGCGGTGCAAATGATGACTTTGCCAACCCCGAAATGCTCTTTGCGGCCGGTTACTCCGCCTGTTTCGACAGCGCGCTGAGCCGCGTGATCCGCATGGAAAAAGTGCAGACAGGAGAAACGACCGTCACCGCGCACGTTGGCATCGGTCCGAACGCGGAAGGCGGTTTCGGCCTGGCAGTAGAGCTGGAAGTCAACGTACCCGGCGTAGACGCTGAAACGGCGCAGGCGCTTGTTGCCAAAGCCCACCAGGTATGCCCCTACTCCAACGCTACCCGCGGCAATATCGAGGTCAAACTGACCGTCACAAATCATTAATCAAAACGAAAATGGCTTTATTAGATGATCTTCAGTGGCGTTATGCCACCAAGAAATACGACCCGACAAAACAGGTTCCGAAGGAATATGTCGATAAAATTGTAGAAGCGGCCCGCCTCGCGCCGACCTCTTCCGGCCTGCAGCCGTTCCGCGTCATCGTCGTCACCGATCCGGAACTGAAAGAAAAGCTCGTTCCCATTGCCTCAGGCCAGCGGGTAGTGGCTGACGCCTCGCACGTACTGATTTTTGCCGCCTGGGATCGCTACACCGAAGAACGCATTGACGATGTGTACGACCGCACGACGGACGAACGTGGCCTTCCCCGCGGCCGGTTTGGCTCCTACACCGACAAGCTGAAGGCCCTGTATTTGCGTCAGGAAGCCGATGTCAACTTTGCCCATGCGGCGCGCCAGGCTTACATCGGTTTCGGCCTTTCCATTGCACAGGCGGCGGAACTCAAAGTGGACGCGACGCCGATGGAAGGCTTCTCCGGCCCGGAGCTAGATGCCTTGCTGGACCTGCCTTCAAAAGGCCTCCGGAGTGTTCTGATGCTGCCCCTCGGCTACCGCGACGCGGAAAACGACTGGCTCCACCCCATGAAAAAAGTCCGCAGCCCGAGGGAAGAGTTTGTGTTGGATGGGGATCGGCTGTAGGCGGACGGCAGTCAGCTATCGGCTATCAGCTATCGGCGGGCGGCGGTCAGCTATCGGCTTTAAGCTGTAGGCAATAGGCTTTAGGCTAAAGGCGGGCAACCTCAGGTGTTATTAAAGGAAAAGTGCTTCCCTGTATGAGGGGAAGCACTTTTCCTTTAATCAAATTCTCAACATGTTTCGCCGTCATTACGGACACTTCTCCACTCGCCTAAAGCTTACTGCTTACAGCTTAAAGCCGATAGCCGGCTGCCGCCCGCCGATAGCCTACCTCATCCACAACGGCTTGCTCTCCACTACCTGCTGGTATACCGGGCAGGCTTCGCTGTGCGCGCCGGGGAGGTAACCGATGCTCATGAGAAACTCGCCGACGATTTCACCACCGGTGAAGCGGAAGGTCTTCTTAAACAGTTTCACCCATTCTTCTTTGGATTTCGGGTGATGGGATTCCAGCCATTTTTCGAAAGAACCGTGGGAGGCCTGCAGCCCCTGGATGGTCCGGGCATTTTCGATGGCGGCGTTGATTTTCAATTTGTTGCGGATAATACCGGGGTCGCGCATTAAACGCTCGCGGTCGGTCTCGGTATAGGCCGCGACGACGTCGATGACAAAATTATCGTATGCTTTCCGGAAGGTTTCTTCCTTTTTGAGAATAGTCTCCCAGCTCAGACCGGCCTGGTTGATTTCCAGAATGAGCCGGCCGAAAAGTTCATTGTCGTCGTGAATCGGAAAGCCATAATGCTGATCGTGATAGGCTTTGTGCAGGGCCTGCCGCTCGGCGGGCTGCATGGTTGAGATAGCGAAGCAGTAGGACATGGGGAAGTAAGGGTGATGGAAGGGGATTGGTTCCCGGTTTAGAGAGATGGAAGGTAATATTATTACCAGATAGAATATGCCAATGGGAAACCTTTCAAAAAGCAACAGGTACAACAAAACCAAAGGCAAACGAAACTTCTTCTGACGCAACAGTCCTCTATACCCCCTGCTATTTACTCATTTCCCAACATTCTCGTCCCAAAATCAAACACCTACCCCGCAAAAGCTCCCGATCTTTGAGGGTCCGGAAGCTTTTTGCCTATGAATAATGCCTGGTTTGAGGTGAATGTGAGCGTGGTCGGTTCCCTGGCGGGGCTGGCCCTCAACACGGTCATCGCCGCCTATCTTCAATCCCTGCGGCCCCGCCACCGCGATGCGACGCTGTTTACCCAATTGCTCTGGCTTGCCAGCGTACAATACGGTAGCGCCGCCGCGCATGACTTCACCGCCACCTACTGGCCTCGCGAGATTTCAGGCTGGGTACACGCGCTGGTGCTCAGCTGTCAGTCGTTGTACCACCTCTGGTTTGCCTATGAAATCGGCGGAAGATGCTCCGGACGCGAACGCATTCCGGCCCTGACGGCGTTTGCTGCCGTATACCTGACCTGTTTCGCGCTGTTTACAGCCGGCATAGCACTCGACGACCTCACCTTTATCCCCAACCTGCTCCTCTACCCCTGGATTATACGGATATACGCCAAAAGGAGCGCCTCCGCAGAGAACAAAAGTACCCGACTGCTATTCAGCGGACTGTATACCTGGTCGTTTCTCCTGTGGCTGATCTGGCTGACGGGGAACCTGATTATTTCCGGGCCGGCCATCGGTCTGCCTGTGCGCGTAGAATGGCACTATTACCTCCTGCATCCGGTGCAGTTCGGGGCTACGGTCTGGTCTGCGCTGGTTTTCCTCCGGTATACCCCGCAGGCCACGTCGTTTCAGGCCAAACTCGCCGGACTGATCCTCGCCGCCCTGCTCATGTTTATCGGGCTCGTTCCGGTATGGCTGGCCTGGCTCATGTCGGCAGTTCCGGGTGGTGAGGTCGTCACAAGACGTATGCTCTGGGGTTTTGTGGCCTTTATTCCGGTGACGACGATCCTCTGCCTCCGGCTGCTGCCTGCCTTTTTACAGCGGGCGTTTCTGGCCCCGCTCAACCGGGTGACAGAAGGCGTCCGCGCCGTGGATACCGGTGAATTACCTCCTCCGCTGCCCGTCGACATACACGACGAAATCGGTGCGCTGACCCGTGGTTTCAACCACATGACTACGTCCCTGCGCACGCATCGGGAGCACCTCGAAGCACTGGTTGCCGAACGGACGCAGGAACTGGAAGAATCCCTCGATACCCTCCGCTCCACCCAGGCCGAGTTGATCCGGAAAGAAAAACTGGCCGGGCTCGGCGAGGTAGCCGCGGGCGTCGCACACGAGATCCAGAATCCACTCAATTTCGTCGTGAATTTTGCCGGGCTGTCTCAGGAGCTCAGCGAAACCCTTCGCACCTACCTTCCCCCGGCATTGCACTACCTGTCGGATGAATTATCGGATAACCTGAAGCATGTCGTCGACAACGGTCAGCGGGCGTCGAACATTGTCCGTAACATGCTCATTCACAGCCACCAGCAACCGGAGGAAGAGCGGTATTGCGAGTTGAACGAACTGGCAGATCATTACCTTACCCTCGCCTATGAAGGGTACCGGACGCAGCATCCGGAATTCCACTGCCGCCTGGAAAAGGTACCTGCACCGGACGCATTACCGGTTGCCGCTGCCCGGCAGGACCTCGGCCGGGTCCTGCTTAATCTCCTTTCGAATGCGTTTCAGGCTGTTCCGGAGAAAGGCGGGTTGGTCCGGATACAGACGGAAAAAACCGCTTCCGGAGTGCGATTGATCGTTTCAGACAATGGTCCCGGCGTTCCGACTGTCTTGCAGGATAAGATTTTCCAGCCTTTTTTCACGACACGACCTGCGGGTACCGGTACGGGACTGGGTTTAAGCATTTGCCACGACATCGTTTCCCGGTATGGCGGCTCTATCCGCCTGCACCGCGGCTCCCTTACAGAAATGATTATAGAATTACCTGGTCTGTCATGAGTATACGGGTTCTGGTTGTGGACGACGAAGTCCTCCTCGCGTCCCTCTTTCAGCAGCGTTTCCGCCGGCGTATCCAGTCGGGCGAGTATACCTTCCGCTTCGCGACGGGCGGGCGGGAAGCGCTGACGATTCTGTCGGAAGATCCGGAGGTCGACGTATTGCTCTTCGACATCAACATGCCGGACATGGACGGGCTTACGCTGCTCGAACTGACCGCCGGCCTTATTCCCGACGCCCGGGCGGTGATGGTATCTGCGTACGGAGACATGCCGAATATCCGGCTGGCGATGAACCGCGGCGCGTTTGACTTCATTACAAAACCTATTGATTTCCAGGACCTTGAACGAACCATCGATAAAACAGCCGCCGTCGTTCAGGCCCTGCGGGAATCAACCCGAATCAAAGCACTGGCTGAGTTGAAGGCCCGCTTTTTTGATAACCTGACGCATGAATTCCGCACGCCCCTGTCGCTTATTCTGGCGCCGGCAGCTGCCCTTTTACAACGCCCGGAACTGGACGAAGCCACCCGCGGGCAGCTTGGAGGTATCCGCCGGAATGCGGAAGAGCTGAGTATATTGATTGATCAGCTGCTGGATCTCGCCCGACTGGAAGAAGACCGTCTGCCAATAGAAGAATCCGTACAGGATATACCGTCATTTGTTTCGGAACTTGTCGAAGCATTTCGTCCGATTTGTCCGACCATTCGTTTTCAGGCTGACCGGGAAGCCCTGGAAGCGGCATTTGATGCGGGAAAATGGCGTAAGATTCTGAATAATCTCCTCTCCAACGCCGTCCGTTTCACGCCGGAGGGAGGTATGCTGGATATTCGCTGTCAGTTTTCCGAAGAAACCGTACATATCTGTGTGGCAGACTCGGGGCCGGGTATTCCGGAAACGGAGTTACCGTTTGTATTTGACCGGTTTCACCGGGCGGATACGCGGCATGCCGGGTCGGGAATCGGCCTGTCTCTCGCCTATGAGCTGACGCGCCTGCTCAAGGGTAGTCTTTCTGCACAGAGCCGGCCGGGGGCCGGGACGACGTTTACCGCGGTACTCCCCTTCCGCGCTGAAAACCCGGCGCCACCGGAAGTTCTCGTGAGTACGAACCCATTCCACCCAACTTCCTACCCTTCTGGTAATCCACTGATTCTCATCGCAGAAGACAACCCGGAATTACGGTGCTACCTCAGCGATCTGCTCGGGAAAGAGTATATAGTCCTGACGGCTTCCGACGGACGGACGGCACTGGAAATAGCCCGCCGGGAACTGCCCGATGTGGTACTGTCAGACGTTCGCATGCCGGGTATGGACGGCTTCCGCCTCACCCGCCTGCTGCGGACGCACCCGGCTACCGACCACATCGCGGTGATGCTGCTGACGGCTCTGGCCTCCGTCGATCACCTGCTCGCAGGCCTTTCCGAAGGCGCTGACGAATACCTTATCAAACCCTTCCGGCCGGAAGAATTGTCCCTGCGCCTGCGAAACCTGCTCAACCGGCAGGAAAAATTACGGACGCGGTACCGGGAGAGCGTCGGCCAGGCTGCGACAACCGGGACAAAAACTCCGGATACCTTTCTGCACCGCCTGGCTGCGGTCATTGAACAACACCTGGATGATCCTGATTTCCGGGCGGAAACACTGGCCGAAGAAGTGGCGATGAGCCCGCGAACCCTTACCCGCAAACTGAGTATGGTGGCAGATATCAGCCCGGCCCGCCTGATCCGCACCCACCGGCTCCGGCGGGCGGGAGAGATGCTGCGCAGCGGGGCATCTGTTGCCGATGCCGCCTATGCCGTCGGGTTCGAAAACCCTTCCTATTTCGCCACTGCTTTCCGGGAGTATTACGGACGTACCCCGACCGACTTCGCGCGCGGACAATAGTTGTCTGATTTCCAAAGAGATCCTGTCCCAAAACCGGACAGGCTTCCGGCTGCCGGGCCGGAGCTTTGCGGAAACATTTTCCAGACATGCGCGTGCTTTTCTTTTTCCTTCTGGCGATGACAGAAGTTTCCGGACAGACCCTTTCCGGCCGTGTGACACAGGCGTCCGGGACGCCCCTTCCCTTTGCCCACCTGCGGCTGTGGCGGGCGGATTCCAGCCTGGCGGCAGGTGTGGTGGCGGATACCGGCGGCTATTTTGTTCTGCGCCCCTCGGTCTCTTCCGCCTATCGGCTCACGGCTGATGCCGTCGGGTATGCATCGAGTCATACCAACTTTTTCCGGTTGTTGCGTGATACAACAGTTCATTTTCTCCTGACGCCGCAAGCGGCTGATCTCGGTGAAGTCACGGTCAAGGCCTCCCGACCGGCATACGAGCAGCAGATGGATAAGCTGGTCGTTCACGTCGCCTCCCTCCTGACAGCGTCCGGCGGTAATGCGCTGGATGTGCTGGAGCGGGCGCCCGGAGTTACTGTGAACCGGCAGCAGCAAGCCGTGTCGTTAGCCGGCCGGCCCGGTACCACCATTCTCATCGACGGCAAGCGGTATCCGGCCGAAACCGTCATGGCACTCCTGAGCGGCCTCCCCGCCGGGCAGATTGAGAAGATCGAACTCATGACGGCTCCGTCGGCCCGGTATGACGCGGAAGGCGGCGGCGGGATTATCCAGCTTATTCTCCGGAAAAATGCCCTGAACGGGTTCAACGGCTCCTGGCAGGCATCCGCAGGCACAGGCCGGTTTGAGAAACTGAACGGCTACCTCCGGCTGGCCTGGAGGCGGGGAAAATGGTCACTCCAAACGGATTTTTCCCTGACGCAGGATCGCGAATGGCAGCGTCTGGAGCTATATAGCCGGGCTGTCCGGGATACCCTGATGGTGACGAACCATACCCGGAAGGAGTCGTTCAATGTGCGTCCGTTTCAGCAGATGCGGCTATCGGCCGACTATGCCGCCGATAGCCGAACTACCGTCGGCGTAACGCTCAGCGGGTTTCACAACGGCTTCCGGAGTACCTCACCGGCACGCCAGGAAACGACTCAAAACGGCCGGCCGGCGGAGCCGGTGACGCTCCGCGACGCCGAGCGCAACCAATGGCTATATGGCATGGCGAGCGGATATATCACGCGGCGGCTCATGTCGCGGGCTACCTGGTCTGCCGATGTCGACTATGCGCGGTACGCCAACCACAACCCGCACGATTACGTCAGTGAGCAGGGTATCGCGAATCAGGTTTTTCGAACCCGGAAAGAAACGCCTATCCGGTTATGGGTCGTCAAAAGCGACTATACGGTGAACCTGCCTGACGGCAGCCGCTTCGACACCGGAATAAAAGGTACCTGGACCGGGCTCACCAACGACGTACGGGTGGAAACCCTCTCCGACCCCGGCTGGCAGATTGATACGTCCATGACCCGCTACTATTCCCTCCGGGAACGTATTCTGGCGGGGTATGCGACATTTCTCCGGCCGGTCAGTGCTGCTATCCGGCTGCAACTGGGTATCCGGTATGAGCATACTGATTTTGTTATTCCTGAAGCGGGGATCGACAGGCGGTATGGGAACTGGTTTCCGGGCGTTCATATTTCGCACGACTGGTCCCACGACCGCAGCATGCAGCTTTCCTATACCCGCCGGATCCAGCGACCGGGGTATGACCTGCTGGCTCCGTGGGTCATGTTTCTTAATCCCTATACATTTATCACGGGAAATACCCGCCTGCTTCCGGGATTCAGTGACGTTTTTCAGGCGACGTACCGCTTCCGGGGAAGTTACCTCCTGACGGCAGGGTACATCCGGGATCGTGATGCGCTGGACCGCTTCCGGTTTACGACCGATCCGCTGACCAACCGCAGTTACATTACCCCGCAAAACGTCCGGCTGCGCCATACTTTTTCGGTGCAGGCCAGTGTACCGGTCCGGATAACCCGGTGGTGGTCGGCGCAGCAGCAGGCTACCGGCAGCTTTGTCCGGCAGGAAACACCGGTAGACGGGCAGCCAATCCGTCAGCAACAATGGTCGCTTACCTTCTATACCGGCCACGCATTCGTTTTGTCCCGCAGCCTGACGGCAGAAGTCACCGCCAATTACCAGAGTCCGGTTCTCTCCGGAACCACCCGTATGCGCGGGCAGGGGGCTGTCAACTTCGGCATCAGAAAGAAATGGGCCAATAGTTCCCTTACCGGGTCAGTGTCCGACCTGTTTCGGACGACGACACTCCGCGCCGATAATGTCGCCATTACCGATGCCAGTCGCTGGGCGCAGTACTACGAGCCGCGCGTTTGCCGCCTGACCTGGGCACATGCCTTCGGGAAAAGCCTGTTACCGGCGGCGGCCATCCGCCGGAGCAGTTCGGAAGACGAGCGAAACCGTGTCTCTTCTCACTGAGACAGGTATTCTCTTTCTGAAAAAAAAAAGCTACCCGCTGAAAACAGAAAAATTATTTGGAATGATACTAAATAAGAACTTCATTTGTCCCGACTGATTCGCGTCCGGTCGGCCTTATGCACAGCGATCACCCCTTTCTTCTCACAGAGGAGTCGTTTCGGCTCCTGTATCTCTCCCTCGCAAAGCGGCTCTACCGGCTTTGCCACTATTACCTGCGTGATGAGGAAGAAGCCCGGGAGATTGTCCAGGAAGTATTCCGCTCGTTTTGGGAACGTCGGGCGGATCTTCGCCTGTCGGGCCCACCGGAAGCCTACCTCATCCAATCGACCAAAAACCTCATCAACAGACACTTCCGGGATAAATCAACACACCAGGCACACCTGAACGAAGCGGCAGCGCTCCGGCCTGTTTCTGAAGAAACCACCGAACAGATGGTGCTGTTTTCCCAGCTTTCAGCCCGCATTGCAGAGCTGGTCGGCGCACTGCCCGGCCTGACGGCGCATGTTTTCCGCCTGAGCCGCGAGCAGGGACTTGGAAACCGGGAAATTGCCGTCCGCCTGGATATCTCCGAAAAAGCCGTGGAGTATCACCTTACCAAATCCCTTGCACACCTGCGGCGCAATCTCGAATAATTAGTTCGGAACCGGTTTAGGGATCTGACGATGTTGTGGAACTCTGTTTCTGCCAATCATCCCACCGCTATGTCACCGGAATTGCTGGAAAAATATCATCAGGGAACCTGTTCGGAAGCCGAGAAACGGGTTGTTGAACAGTGGCTGTCGTCGGATGGCCTGCCTGACGACCTGCCGGTATGCCCGGAAGAAGAAGACGTCGTTTCCGCGGTCTGGTCGGCGATTGAACCTCCGGCGCGGCCCCGGTTCCGACGCTGGATGATCGGGCTGGCGGCAGCCATCGCCGTCGCCGTCGGCCTGTATGTTTTTCAGACAAAATCGCCGGAGCAGGTCCGGGAAACAACGGTCGCTGCGGCCCCCTCGCAAACCCTGGCCTTTGTCACCCGGCCAGGTGAACGCAGGCAGTTGACGCTACCCGACAGCTCGGTGGTGACGCTCAACGCAGGCAGCCGCCTGACCTACACCGGAGCCGATACCCTCCGCTCGCTGACACTGGAAGGGGAAGCATTCTTCGAAGTATACCGGGATACCCTGCGGCCTTTTGAGATTGCGGCGGCACAAACGCATATCCGGGTACTGGGAACGGCCTTCAACGTTCGGGCTTATCCGGGCGACAGGGAAACGTCTCTGGTCGTTGCCCACGGGAAAGTACATTTCTCCGCAATCGGAAAGCACCCCTCCGAAGTTGTACTGACTGCCCAGCAAAAGGGCATCAGCCGGCCCGGAAAGGCTATTGAGCGGCGCCGGGTATGGGGGGACGCCGCCTGGTCCTGGAAAGAACATACACTTGTTTTTGATAACCAGCCGCTTCGGGAAATCGCTGTAACGATGGAACGCTGGTATGGCATTCGCGTGGTCATTGCGTCCGATGACCTGGGAGAGCGCCGCTGCTCGGGTACGTTCGCCAATCCTTCGGTTGACGAGCTGATGCAGGGACTATCCTATGCTCTCAACCTTCACTACCGGAAGCAGGGTAACACCATAACTATTTATTAACCAGACAACCCCGTAAAAAAATCCACGGCCGGCAGCCGTGGATCTGTTCCGGAAGCTGTTACCAGCAGCCTTCCGGAGCGTGAACAGTCAATCGTGTACAACTAACCGTTTTTTCAAAAGTATGCATTCTTCTTTACATTCCCGGAACCGGTCGGTCCCGGCGGGGACGTCATGGCTCGAGCTGTGCGACACTTTTTCCCTGCTCCGTATTCTTTGTCTGGCTGGTCTGATCCTGCTGGCAGGCGCCCGGCCGGTCCGGGCGCAAGGCTCCGTTCTTGATCGCCGTATCTCGCTGGAAGTTAATCAGGTAACCGTCTCGGAAGTACTCCATTCCTTTGAAATCCAGGCCGGCGTAACCTTTGTTTTCAGCAATTCCCTGCTGGATACCCAGCGGAAAGTAACCCTGCGGTACGACAAGAAAACGCTTTCCGAAGCCTTGAAAGACCTGTTGGGAGACGTGGCCCGCGGCGTTCAGGTACAGGGCAACCGGATCTTCATCAAGCCCGTCAAAGGCGAAAGCCGGGGTACGGTGACGGGTTCCGTGCGTACATCCGACGGCCACCCGGCCCCGTTCGTCGACGTGAGCGTCCGCGGAACCGGTCGGGGAACGCTGACCGACGAAAACGGAAACTATCAAATAAAAAATGTTCCGGCGGGTATCCGGCAGCTGATTATTCAACTGGTCGGCTACACTCCGCTGGAACAGACCGTAGAAATACCTGAAAATCAAACCGTTTCACTCGATCCTATTTCATTGCGGGAGGACTCCCGGACGTTACAGGAGGTTGTCGTGACAGCGAATAACCAGTCTTTCACGCGGGCAGAGAGCGAATTTGTCGCCAAAATGCCCCTGAAAAATCTCGAAAACCCGCAGGTATATACATCGGTTACCGGTGAGCTGCTCCGCGAACAACTGGTAGTCACCTATTCCGACGCTCTCCGGAACGTACCGGGCGTCGTGATGCAACTCGAAAACAACAGCGCCGGCGGCTCCGTCACTTCCCGCGGGTTTCCGACGCAGTCGTTTCTCCGGAACGGCGTACCCGGCAGCATCGGCTCTGGCACCATAGATCCCGCAAATATCGAGACCATCGAGGCCATCAAGGGCCCCTCGGGATCCCTGTATGGCAGCAGCCTGGTATCCTTCGGCGGGTTGTTTAACCGGGTTACGAAAAAGCCGTTTGCTTCTTCCCGGTCTGAAATCACCTATACCGCCGGCGGGTTCGGGTTGAGCCGCTTGTCGGCCGACATCAACACTCCCCTGAATCCCGAAAAAACCCTCCTGCTGCGCGTCAACGCGGCCCGGCACCATGAACGCAGCTTCCAGGATGCCGGGTTCAAGACATACTCCTTCGTCTCCCCGGTACTTGTTTATAAACTGAGCGACCGGACCACGGCGAGTCTCGAAGCCGAATACCGCAGCGAAAAGTCCAACAGTTTTTACCGGCTCTTTGCGGACGGCGCACTTACCACCGGTGCACGGAGTCCCAAAGACCTCAAACTCGATTTCAACCGGCGGTTTTATGGAGACGATATCGTAGCCAACAGCGGCAATGCCAACGTGTACCTGCAACTGGATCACCGGTTTTCGGACAGGTGGCAATCCCGCACCAATGTTACTTATCTCTCCGGCACCCTCAACGGTATGAGCGGATACATGAGTATGAAAGCCGGCAACGACTCCCTGATCCGGTACCTGGGGTACACGGAATACCAGAACATTGCGGCTACTGATCTGCAGCAGAATTTTACGGGAGATTTCCGGATCGGATCGCTGCGTAGCCGCCTCCTGGCAGGCCTTGAATACTACACTTCCACGACAAAAAGCTCAGCAGCCCCGACCATACCCTTCGACATCATCAGTGCTTCAACCCCCGGCCGGGCGTACACTGCTCTCAATCGCCTCGCAGCGCTGGACCGGTTCAGTACCCTCACATTTACCAAAGGTTCCGCCCGGCAGAATACCTACAGTGCCTATGTCCAGGAAGTACTGAACGTCACGCCCCAACTGGCGCTGCTTGCCAGCCTCCGCCTCGACTACTTCGACAACCTGGGCACACAGAACCTGACCCTCGGGACGACCGCGGGTAAGTATACGCAGACGGCCTTTTCACCCAAACTCGGCTTTACCTACCAGGTTATTCCGGAACAGGTTTCGGTTTTCGGTAACTACCTGAACGGTTTTCAGAACATCGCTCCCCTGACGCAACCCGACGGTACGATTTCCACCTTCAAGCCCAGCCAGGCTAATCAGTGGGAAGCGGGCGTAAAATTCGACGCGTTCCAAAGCCGGTTATCAGGTAGCCTGAGCTATTATGCTATTCAGGTGACAGACGTGACGCGAGCGGACTACCCCGATCGGCCGGCCTTTACCGTTCAGGACGGCAACCAGTACAGCCGGGGCATTGAGGCGCAGGTAGTTGCCCAGCCGGTACCGGGGCTCTCCCTCATCGCCGGGTATGCTTACAACAACAGTAAGTATCAGAAAATCAACGCAACACTCGACGGCCTTCGCCCTTCAAACGCCGGTCCGGAGCATACTGTAAACTTCTGGCTCAGCTACGGTATCCGGAAAGGGATCTGGCGGGGCTTTGGTATTGGTTTCGGTGGAAATTATGCCGGTGAGAATGCCGTCATTCTTTCCACGGCAAGCCGCTATACGCTGCCGTCTTACTTCGTCCTCGGGGCAGGTGCTTCTTACGATCATACCCGCTTCCGGCTGAATCTGAAGGCCGATAACCTGACCGACCAGCGGTACTGGGTTGGCTGGAGTACCACCATTCCGCAGATGCCGGCACGGGTGAGCGCCTCTGTCACACTGAAACTCTGACCGTCCTCCAACCCCTGAATGAAGCGGGAGGCATACAGCCTTCCGCTTTTATTTTCCTTATAATGAGTCGTTTACATTTTCCTCTGCTACTTCTTTCAGGATTGTGAGCGTCGCCGGCCAGTAAAATTCGAAGTGTTTCCGGATGGATTCTGTCGGAAAATTCCGAAGAGAAAGTGCGAGCAACGTATGCTCCTTTTCGGGAGTGAGGAGAAACGAAAAAACCGTATGATTTTCAGGGATATCCCGTAGGCGCGAGACGGAACTGAGATGGGTATATTCCAGGCGGCGGTTTTTCTCGGCAGCCAATACTGTTCCCCGGTTCTCAAACGAAACGTGGTGAAATCCGCGGACAATAACAGGTGAGCCAGGAAGCCAGTCGGTTTCTACTTCGAGCCTCATTTCCGGGTCGCCCATCCACCGGATCATTTGCGCAGGCTCGGTCAGCGCCGCCCAAACCGATTCGGGTCGGGCGTGTATAAGAATGGAGTAGGATGTTTCCATGCGGATAGCCGGTGAAAAAACGGCTTCCCGTTCAACACCTTCTCCGGGCTTTCGTTCCACCCGATGCTCTTTTTAGACGGTGAAATAAAAGACCGCGCTATCGGGCAAACCGTCGCATCTTCAGGTTACGCAGCTCCTCCATGGTCCATATTCCTCGCCATGTCCTGCAATCCCCATTGCTGCACAGTCTGAATAACAGGCAGTAAGCTGCTGCCATATTCCGACAACCGGTATTCCACCCTCGGCGGAATTTCAGGAAAGACCGTCCGTTCCAGAATTCCGTCTTCTTCCAGCTCCCGGAGCTGATTGATCAGCATTTGTTTGCTGATCTGCGGAATGGCCTTTGTGAGGAGGCTGAACCGGTTGCATCCCATACTGACTCCATGAATGACGAGTACTTTCCATTTCCCGCCAACTTTATTGAGAAAATGAGTGACGCCGCATCGATGCGGATTGAAATCTTTGGTTTTTCGCTTTTCTGCCATTAGTCTGTAAAATTGGACATGGTCTCTATCATTAGCCTACTTGTCATTTTCTGACCAAGTTACCAGTTTAGCAAAAAAAAGCTATGGCAGTAACGCAGCAAACATCCCCGGGTACATGGGAAAGCCTGTCCGTCGAGGTCCGTCCAAGCCTGTCTACAGGAACACTGAAGCCCTTTTACCTGACGCGGAAATTCCAGCTTTCCCCGGATAATACCTTTGAACTCACTGTTACAAATTTTGCCGATCCGTTTGGGGAGATTCCGCTGGTTCGGATAGCCCTCCATGGTCACCTCGAATGGGGGGATGCACACCCCGTCGTTGCGGATGCGTGGCAGGCAGATTTCACAGCTGATACGGCATACGCCGTTACTCCGCTGACTGACGGATTTACTGACGTCCTCAACCAGCTGGCTACCGGGTTTTCCGGCTGGCAAACAGGCAAGACCCAGTCCATTCTTGGAAAAGCGTTTGCGCCGTTCGGCCTGACTGAAGGGCAGATTTTCAAGGAATATGATCTGATTTATGTTGATGGCGACCGCATGTACTGGGGAGCCCGCCACCCGGACGGGCGCGGCTTCGATACACCCGAAAACCGCCCGTCTAACCTGCAGATTCCGATGAAGCGGATCTAGCCGGTATATTCTCCTTCGGCAGGTCGTTATTTTTTGACTGTGAAATGGAAGGTTGTCCTTCCCGGCAGCCCTCCGTTTCCGATTCCTTCAACAATACCTGTAAAAGAACTATCAATATCAGAGGTATAGAAATCAACCGTTACCTCACCGGTGGTCGTCAGTACCGGCCGCCAGAGCAGGGTATTGCGGAAGTCGCTCACCGACGAGGCGTCGGTATCAGGTTCATAAAACTGCTTTGCCGGGTAATACCCCTGAATACGCGTCAGCCGGAACTTCTCCAGTAGTTCTTCCTCCGTAAATACCGGATAGTGATACACCACGCGCCGCATTTCATTTCCGGAAAAGGCATACGGGTGCGCGTTGATTTCGCTGCGGCGGTTGCCAATGTACTCGGTGTATTCGCGGCCTTCTACCGGCTTTCCCTTCCGATCGCCGGCCGGACAGTTCAGGATCCCGCATTGCCCGACATAATCGGTATTTCCTTCGAGTTTGGCGAGGCTGTCGAGCTGGCCGAGGTACCTGTCCCGGAAGCCTCCCGGCCCGTTTTTCGCCCGGATCACGACATCGAGAAGTGTCTTTCCGAAAACGCCGGTCCGGGGAAGTTCCGGCGCCTCGTCTCCGGGGAGAATCACTTCCGGATATGCCGGCAGAGTAGTCTTCCGGTACGCGGCGATTGCCCGGAAGGGATCGTCCGCATGCAGGCTTACTTCCTCGTTACCAAGGCATTTCAGGTAAATCCGTCGCCCGATCGCGAGCGTAGCGGGCGGGAGTAGTATTTGCCCGGAAGCATCGGGCATGAGAAACTCCCGGTTTCCGTTTTCAGGCCGGTCAAATGCCAGTACCGCGGGCATACGGGCGATCTTCTTTTTGGACGATACGACATGCACCGCCACCGTATCACTTACGACAGGTGGCACCAGCCCGCTGTTCTGATCCCAGACATACCGCCGCCAGCCCTGGGTAAGCAGGAGCAGGTCCAGCGCTTCCTGCCGCCCGGTATTCGCCGGGTCGAAGTAGTACTGCGGATTGACGATACGCCCCCGGAGCTGGGTCGACAGGTAGCAGTGTGTCAGGATATCCTGGCCGTCGGCGAGGCCATACAGGTCATCCGAAATGCTCACCGCCAGGTCGGCGGAAACCGGTTTACCCTGTTCGTCGGTCGCCCGGATCGTCAGCGAAACTTTCTCCCGACTGCCAAACGCCGTTTTGGCGAGACGGGTATGAATCTTAAGCTGACGGTCAGGATGGAGGTATACCAGTCGCTCGGCGAGGGGTCGCCGTTGTTCGTCAAAAACCGTCACTTCCGCAATACCCTGCGGCATATGCTGAATGGGGAACGCAATACGGAGCTCCTCCCCTGCCATCCCTGACGCGATCGCCTGCACCATACCCCGTATCTGCACGCGGCAGTATACGCGCTGGCGCGGGATGCCGGCAGAAGGGGTTATCCGGACAAACAGCGTATCCCGGGTATCGGCCGACAACGTCCATCCCTCCGCCTGCATTTCCGGCAGCAACAATGTATCTGGAGCCTGATTCACCGCGACCCGGTAGCGCTTCGACCGCTCCGGGCGAAAAACAAAACTACCCATGCCTTCGTGGGTACTCCGGATGGGAAACAAAGGTTTGCCGTCTTCCAGCAAAACACCGGAAACAGCTACCGGCCCGCCGGTACTGTCTACAGCCTTGAACGCCATGCGATTGGACAGTTCTGCTACCAGATTACCTCCTTCGGGAAAGAAGGAAAGGCGTACTCCACCGGCCTTCCGGCGGGTCGTACGGGGCTTTCTGAACGCATTGATATCCCGTGTGACCGTGATTTTTCTGAGCGAGCGGAAAGCGTGGTCCCGTTCAGGAACAGAGCGGGCGGAGTAGGCTTCGAGCCAGTAGACTCCCTCCGGCAGACCGGGATCCAGGTATATATGCCCATTCACCCCTCCCTGTTGAATCGGATATATTTCTTTCCAGACCAGGCTGTCTTTCTGCGCGTGGACGAGGCGAACGTAAAGATTCGCGTCACCAGCAAACGGCGTGAAAGACTGAGCGTCAAGAACAAAGGCACGAAACCAGACGTCTTCCCTGGTTTCGTAGATATCCTTGCTGGTACGGAGGTACAGGGTGGCCGACGGGCGCACGGAAGCAGTCACCTGGCGGGCCAGTGTGTCCATAGTCACGCGGTTCTGGGCGGAAACGGCGACAGGCCAGCACAAACAGAGAATAAGCAGAATACGGCGGGTTGGCATAGGCTTGAGCGAGGTATTTTCAGCGGGTTCCGAAGGTAGGAAAACCCATTGATATAGCCGGAGACACGGCGATGCGCCGGCGGGTTTGTCGCAATTTTTATTTAATCATCTGTTCATCGAACCGGCGTGACAGAATCTGGGAAGTTTCCTTACTTTTAAACCCCATTGCGACGCAACCTTCAACCTGAGCCATGGCCTATAACGAGACCCTGAGTAACCGCATCCGCGAGGCGCTTGCCGACCTGCCCGTCGTCACCGAAAAACGGATGTTCGGCGGTGTCTGTTACATGGTCAATGACAAAATGTGTATCGGTGTTGTCGGGGACGAAATGATGTGCCGTATCGGTGAAGAGGCCTATGAAGCGGCCCTCGAACGCCCGGGTTGCCGGGAAATGGTATTTACCGGAAAACCCATGAAGGGCTACGTCTTTGTCAGTGAAGACGGACTGCGAACGGGCTTCCGGGAGTGGATAGATCTCTGTCTCGCCTTCAATCCACAGGCAAAAGCCTCGCGAAAAAAGTAGTCCCGTCACCCCTTTTCATACAACTAAACCATACACACATGAATGCAATGAATCCTGTCGGCTGGTTCGAGATCTATGTCGACGACATGCCCCGGGCCAAAAAATTCTACGAAACCGTTCTGAATGTCACGCTGAGTCAGCTTCCGGTGCCTCCCGATGCCGGCGGCGGCGAAATGTGGGCCTTTCCGTGGGTAGAGGGTGCGCCGAATACGTCCGGCACGCTCGTCAAACACGAAATGGGCAAACCCAGCGCCACCGGTACGCTGATTTACTTCTCCTGTGACGATTGCGCCAATGAAATCAGCCGCGTCGAAGCGGCCGGCGGCAAGGTCACGGCGCCCAAATTCCCGATCGGCGAATTCGGCTTCATCGGTATTGCCAGCGATACCGAGGGCAATACGATCGGTTTCCATTCCATGCAGTAATTTTTCCACGAGTTCAACCAATAAAACCAATGGCAGTCGTCAATGTATATCTGACGTTCAACGGCAACTGTGAAGAAGCCTTCAACTTTTACAAGTCTGTTTTCGGCGGGGAATTTCCGTTCATCGGCCGCTTCGGGGAGATGCCTCCTTCGGAAGACGGCAAGGGTGTAAGCCCGGAGGATGCCAACAAAATCATGCACGTAAGCCTCCCTATCAGCCGGGAAACCATCCTGATGGGCAGCGATACGGGCGGAGAATGGGCGTCCCACTTTCAACAGGGGAATAATTTCTCGATTTCGGTAGGCACGGAAAGCAAGGAAGAAGCGGACAAACTGTTCGGCGGACTGTCAGCCGGCGGCATCATCACCATGCCCATGGGCGATACTTTCTGGGGCGCGTACTTCGGCATGTTTACCGACAAGTTCGGCATCAACTGGATGGTGAACTACGACGATCCGGCGAAGATGCAGCAGGCATAAAGGCATTGAACAAACGTAAAGAGATCGCTTCCCAACCGAAGCGACCTCTTTCGTTATAGCTGGTTGCCGATATTGCTGTCATTCTATTTCAAAAGGGAAAGAATAATCAAGCTCAATACCTATTTCAAATACTTTGTACGACGGTAGATTTTCAATGAGAGTTTAAGCAAAGTAATCTTGACAGTTTGAACAAATTCCCCCGGTCAGCGGGCGTCTAGTTTTGTTCCCACAAACCAAACGCATCATGACCAACTACAACGGAGTACTTCAGCAACCAATCGGCTCGGGTTTCAACGCCGCTTCTACTACCACCGACATCATCGGAGATTTGTCTCTGGCCGGGAAAACGGTCATCGTCACCGGAGGATATGCCGGTATCGGGCGGGAACTGACCCGTACCCTCAGCGCTGCCGGGGCAACGGTCATCGTACCCGCCCGTGACCTGACCAAAGCCGCCAATAACCTCGCCGGGTTGCCGCGCGTCGAAGTCCGGTACCTGAACCTGATGGAGCCGGATTCCATTGATGCCTTTGCCAAAACCTTTCTGGCGTCCGGCCAGCCGCTTCACCTCCTCCTCAACAACGCCGGAATCATGTGGGTACCCCTGCGCCGGGATAGCCGCGGGTATGAATCCCAGCTTTCGACCAACCACCTCGGTCACTTTCAACTCACGGCGCGGCTCTGGCCGGCACTTGTCAGGGCAGGCGGCGCACGCGTGGTTAACGTCTCGTCCTTCGGCCATCAGATTGCGCCGTTCAATTTTGAGGATCCGCACTTTCTGCACCGCGACTACGAGACCCTGCAAGGGTACGGACAGGCCAAAACAGCCAATAACCTTTTTTCGGTAGCGCTCGACGCCCGCGGGCAATCGGCCGGCGTCCGGGCCTTTGCCGTACATCCCGGTTCTGTCGGCGATACCGACCTGGGCAGAGAGGCGCCGATGGCCCTGTTTCAGCAGATGGGCACGCACGACGCAGACGGGAATCTCTATCCGGAAGTCGCCCGCAAACTCAAAACTACCCCTCAGGGCGCCGCAACGGTGCTCTGGGCGGCGGTCAGCCCGCAACTCGACGGCCTCGGCGGCGTGTATTGCGAAGATTGCGATATTGCAGAACTGGATGCCGGGAACATCGTTCATACCTACGATGAGCCGTCGACCCTGCGGGGCGTACGCCCCTACTCCCTGGACGAAAAAGCCGCCGGAAAGCTATGGCAGCTTAGTGAAGAATGGACGGGCGTCGTGTTTGATACGACGGTTTCGTAATTTTAGGACAACTCTGCGGAAATGGATTTTCAGACACACTACATCACGCCCGACGTCAAGCTGTCCCGCTACGAAGGCCGCCTCTTCAAAACCGAGGCGACCTTCGATTACCACATGCTGATCTGGTTTATTTCGGGAGAAACGCGGATTATCCAAGCAGATGCGGCATACGTGTTCCGGTCGGGGGATGTATTCCTGATACCCCGGAACCAGCCGACGACGGTCATTACCGCTCCTACCGGAGATACCCCGCATCAGGCCGTAGCCATGCACCTGACGACTACCCGGCTCCGTGACTTTTACCGCGATAAGCCTTTTTCTGCGCCGGTAGTGGCAGTACCGAAAGTCCGGCAATTTGCGGCGCATCCCCTGTTGGAAAGTTGCCTGACCTCGTTATTACCGTATTTTCAGCTGGAAGGAATTTTTCCGGAGGAAATCGCCGCACTCAAGATCACGGAGGCGCTGACGGTTCTGAGACGAATTGACCCGGGAATAGACGGCATCCTGGGAAATTTCGAAGAACCGGGAAAAATCGACCTGGTCGACTTCATGGAAAAGAATTTCGCCTTTAACCTTCCGCTGTCGACGTTCAGCTACCTCACCGGTCGTAGCCTGGCAACGTTTAACCGGGACTTCCGGAAGGCCTTTCGGACTACGCCGCAGCGCTGGCTGACACACAAGCGACTGGAACTGGCTCACTATCAATTAGCTGAAAAACACCGAAAGCCGGTTGACGTGTACCTGGAAGCGGGCTTTGAGAACTTGTCTCACTTTTCTTTCGCCTTTCGCAGGCAGTATGGGTATCCGCCGGGGAGTGTTGTGTAGTTTTTTCTCACGGACAACACGGACTTCACAGAAGTAGCTGAACTAAATCAGTCACCCCTTTTTCTGTGAAGTCTGTGTTGTCTGTGAGAACCACATTTCCAAAACCCGATCCGAAGTGCAGATATGGTTTTTTTTCTCACAGAAAACACAGAATACACAGAGGTATCTGAATTAAATCAGTCACCCGTTTTTCTGTGAAGTCTGTGTTGTCTGTGAGAACCACATTTCCAAAACCCGATCCGAAGTGCGGATATGCTTTATTTTTCTCACAGAAAACACAGACTTCACAGAAGTATCAGCATTAGATCAGCGGGCATTTTCCGTGAAGTCCGTGTTGCCTGTGAGAAAAACTACCTCGCAAATTTCTTCGACGCCGCCACACACCCAATCACACCGACCGTAACCACCAGCATCCCGGAACTGATCTGCTCATGAAGCAATGTCGCCGCGAGCGTCAGACCGAAAAACGGCTGCAATAATTGCAACTGACCTACTGCTGCGATTCCTCCCTGGGCCAGTCCCCGGTACCAGAAAATAAACCCGATCAGCATGCTGAAGAGGGATACATACCCGAGGCCTGCCCACGCTTCGGAATGAATGCCGGACAGATCATCCGGAAGCAGGAATAGCCCGGCGGTAATCGTCAGCGGCAGCGACAGGACCAGCGCCCAGGAAATAACCTGCCAGCCGCCGAGCGTCCGGGAGAGTTTCGCCCCCTCGGCGTAGCCCAATCCGCAAATCAACACAGCAAGCAGCATCAGGATATCCCCTTCCGGAGACGCTGTCAGCCCCTGCATCACAGCAAATCCCACGACAAACAGGCTACCGGCGAGCGAAAAGAGCCAGAAAACCGGCTTCGGGCGCTCTCCTCCGCGTATGACTCCGAAAATGGCCGTTGTCAGCGGCAACATCCCCAGAAAAACAATCGAATGCGCTGAGGTAATATACCGTAGCGCTATGGCCGACAGCAGCGGGAAGCCGATGACCACGCCCAGGGACACAATCAGAAGCGGAAGCAGCTGGTCTTTGGCAGGTCGCTTTTCCCGGAAAATCAGTAACAGGATCAAACCGAGCAATCCGGCAATCGACGCCCGCGCAGTCGTCAGAAATACCGGATGAAAATCCAGTACCGCTACCCGCGTAGCCGGCATGGAACCGCTGAAAATCAATACACCGATAAAACCGTTGATCCAGCCGTTGGCGGAGGCAGTTGTGTCATTACGAATCATGGCTGTTGTAAATTTTCAGCAAACCTAGCCGGTGCCGCACAACAAACACAGTACCAGTTTTGACGAATCTGACGGACACAGTTACATTTGCCGCATGCGCTACCTGTATGCCGATATTGCCCGGGGCCTGGCGATCCAGATCCGGAACGGAGTATTAAAACCCGGCGACCGCCTCCCGTCGGTCCGCATGCTGTGCCAGCAACACGGCATCAGCATGAACACTGCCAAACGGGCGTTTCTGGAACTGGAGGCGCAGTCGCTGGTTGAATCCCGGCCGCAGTCCGGCTACTTCGTCAGCCGGCCCGCCTCCCTGAAACTCCCCTTGCCGGAAACCAGCAAGCCGTCGTCCAGGCCAACCGATTCGGGGCCGGAAGAGCTCATCAGCAAGGTATACGCCAACATGGGCCGGAAGGACCTGACGCTGTTTTCGATCGGGGTACCGTCGGGGAATTTGCTTCCCACAGCCCGGTTGCAGAAAGAAATCATCCAGGCCGCGCGGGAGCTCGAAGCCGCCGGCGCCGAACTCGAACCGATTGAAGGCAACGTGAAGCTGCGGAGGATGGTCGCCCAACGCTCCCTCCTCTGGGGTGGCAACCTGTCGGAAGACGATCTGATTTCCACCAACGGCAGCATGAACGCGCTGTCTTTCAGTCTGATGACGCTTGGGAAACCGGGGGATACCATCGGCGTGGAGAGTCCGTGCTACCCGGGAATACTCCAGCTGGCGCTGAGCCTGGGCTACAAGGTGCTCGAATTGCCAACCCACCCGGTTACCGGTATTGAAATCGATGCTTTGAAGAAAGTCATCCACAAACTGCAGGTATGCCTGCTGATTCCGAATTTCAACGCGCCGCTGGGCTCCTGCATGCCCGATGAGCACAAAAAGGAGGTAGTAGCACTGCTGGCCCGGCATGGTATTCCCCTGATTGAAGACGATACCTATGGCGACTTGTATTTCGGGCTTCAGCGGCCTACCTGTTGCAAATCATACGACGAAGAAGGCAACGTACTCTGGTGCAGCGCCGTTTCGAAAACCCTGGCGCCCGGCTACCGCGTCGGTTGGATTGCGCCGGGCAGGTTCCGGCAGCCGCTGTTGAAAATGAAGCTGGTACACCTGACTTCCTCGCCGGCAGTACTTCAGGAAGCTGTCGGGAGTTTTCTCAAAAACGGCCGGTACGACAGCCACCTCCGTACCCTGCGGCGCACGTTGCAGGAAAACTACAGGCACTATGCCCGGGTCATCGGTCAGCATTTCCCGGAAGGTACCCGGATCAGCCGGCCGCAGGGCGGTATTTCGCTATGGGTGGAGCTGGAAAAGGGAACGGACACGGCGGCCTTATACGACCTGGCCATCCGCCAACGGATCAGTATTGCCCCGGGCCGGATGTTTACCTTACAAAATCAATTTGAAAACTGCATGCGCCTGACGCTCGGCCTGCCCTGGTCGGATGAACTGGAAACGCAACTGATAAGGCTCGGAAAACTCGCAGGATCGTTGACAAGGTAGCGCCCTTATTCCAAAAACAACGGCCGGAGCTATGCGCTTCCGGCCGCTCTTTCGAAGCTATTCCTTGACGAGCCGGAACATTTTTCCGGTTTGAAACCGCAGGAGATACACGCCGGGAGAAAGGTGCTTCAGCGACGTTTCCTCCGTGGTTTTCGTTAATGTGAAACGGTGTCTTATCATGCCGAGAAGATCAAAAACCAGCGCTTCCGTTCCCGCCAGCATCGGGTCTTCCGCGAGTACTTTCAGGGTTTCCCGGACCGGATTGGGGCCGATGGCGAGTGTTCCTTCTTCCACGAGCGACAGCGTACGGCTGTACTGGTAGCTGCCGTTCTGGTCCACCATCTTCAGGCGGTAATACCTGACTCCCCGGTAGTTCTCGGAATCCACGTATTCATAAGACTGCGAGCTGGAATTCTGTGCCGTCAGGAAGGAAATCGGGAGAAATTCGGTTCCGTCGGAGCTACGTTCGATGGCAAAGTGACCGACATTGCGCTCGTCGACTGTGCGCCATTCGAGCCGGGAAGACCGGTCTTTCCGGATGGCTGTAAATCCGACCAGCTTTAGCGATAATGGCGCATTTCCAGGCAGAATGATCGGGTTATTGACGAGAGAATCTACTAATAACTCCTGCTGAAGAAGCCCCACGTCAATTTGCTGCACGGGTTTCCCGGAAGCGATTGACATAGCGGCCGCCACGGCTCCCGCCTGCGCCAGCGCCATGAATACCGGCTCCATCCGCACGGAACCGTAGGCAATGTGGGAAGCAGACACGCAAACGGGTACGATCAGGTTGGCACATTCGGCTTCTTTCGGAACGATAGAGCGGTAGGATATCGGAAAAGGTTTCGGGACATCATACTGGACATTTCCTTCGTTTTTGATCATTGTTTTTCCGTTCTGCACCACGATTCCCCGCTGCACGTGGTGGGAATCCATCGTATAGGAGGCCCAGGCTACTCCATCATCCACCGTGGTATTGCCCATGCAGTTCGCTTCCGTAACCACATATTCGCTGATCATTCGCCGGGCTTCCCGCACATATAACTGGGGACTCCAGTTTCCGTTGTCAGTGTACTCATCTTTCGGATATCCCCATCGCCGCATATCCTTCTGCATAGCCGCCGGAATCCGCGGATCGTACGCGATGAAATGCAGGAAGCCTTTGATATAATTAGCGTGTTTCCGGGCGATGAGGTCACGGGTGGCGTAGTCCGCTTCGACGTAATCATAGTTTTCTCCGATCATATCGGTCGAAAACGGTCCGGCATTATTAACGTCGACTTTTTTGTTGGGAATGGTCCGGAACGCCAGGCAATCGTCAATGGTCATCCCGGGTTTGGCAGCGATCAGCCGGAGCAGCAGTTCATACCTTGTGGAATCATAGTCTGCCGGCCGCGAAAATGGAAGCTGATTGCCCGGATCTGACGTCAGGCAAAGCCGGTAGTTATAGGCCTGGATTTTGTTGTCACCGGATCCGTTCGTCTCGATTTTTCCGCCGGAGATCCCCCAGACAAATCCTGAAGCCGGATTTCCCGGAATTTTATACGGATCGATGTTCTCGGGAAACTGCGTGAAGAAATTGACGAGATAGACGCCGTTGCTCTTTTCCCTGTATTTCTTATTCCCCTCTCTTCCTGCTGTGTAGCTCACGCCGGCCTTTGCCATCAGATCGCCTTCGTAACTGCAATCCAGGAAGACGGCGGCCGAAACGATCTGTTTCTGACCGGCTGGGTTTTCGGTCGTTATTTCTGCCAGGCGGTTCGCCTCTTTGCGGACAGCCGTCAGGTGGTTTTGATAGGTGATCTTTACGACTGATTGCTTCAGGTATGCCTGAAACACCTCAGCAGCCACATGCGGCTCGAACTGAAAAGATTCGCTCTTTTTGTAGGCTGCTCCTACACGACGGTAGAAATCACGCGCAAGACCGGTGATGGCTTCCTTCTTACCTACGTCGGTAAATCCCAGACCGCCCGTCGTCATTCCGCCCAAGTACTTCCCGGGTTCAATGAGAATAACGGACTTGCCGAGCTTACTCGCCGTATAGGCCGCGATGACTCCGGCGGAGGTTCCTCCGTAGATACAGACATCGGCAGAAAGACGGGTTTGAGCTGTTGTGTGAAAAAGAGGGAGTAAAAGGAGTACAATAAGTTTACGGGGTGAAAAGCGGACGGTTAACATTCATAAGGACAAAAGGTGTGAGTAAATCATCGCCAACGGGTTGGATGATTACGGGATGACAACAGGGGGTAACGCCGTCAACCCACTCAAAAACAGCTTCTAATATACATCCCGGCCTGCTGGTTTTCGGTATGATTCACAATTATTTAACCTGAAAAAAAGGATAGATTCTGCCGTTTCCGTCAAAAGTCAAATTTTCAGTTAAAAAGTCCTGTGCAGAGCACCTTCTGTCTATACGCCGTCTATCGCTGTGTGCCAGCCGGGCGACATAAAAGAGGGCCGGCTCCTTCCGGAGCCGGCCCTCTTTTTACCCGAGCAGTTCGTCCAGGCCTTCCATCGCCATGGAGAAGCCTTCTTTGAAGCCCATTTCAATTATTTTCTCAAGATCCCCGAGCGAGCGGTGCACAATGTGTATATGGACCACCGTCTCGTCGCCCGCGTCTTCGAACCGCAGGAGCCAGTCCATCCGGGGCATATTCTCGTCGATGTTACCGTCCCTGTCACAAAAACCGTCCGAAAAGCCGAAGGAGCTTTCGGGGTGAATGGCTTTGTAAACGGCCTGCGACCAGTGTTCTTCGCCCTGCGGGCCCACCATCGCATACAGCCATTGTCCGCCTTCGGCGAAATGCTGCTCCTTGGTCTGTGCCTTCCAGGGTCGGGGCGCCCACCACTGGTCGAGCAGTTCTTTTTGGGTCCAGGCGGCCCATACCGATTGACGGGGAGCGGCAAACGCCCGCGTCACATCGATGGTGCGGGCTTCTTTGGTGACAACAAAATCGAGTTTCATGGTCTTTCGCGTTTTGATAGTAGAGGATGTTACGGGTTTCAGGCTGGCGGCAAAATTTCTTTGCCAGGACGAATCCCGGCAATCGCCATCAGGAAACCGATCGGTTGCAAATTTATACGCAACCGATCGGTTTCTCAAAATAGATGGAAAGAAAAAATCAACTTTTTTCGTGTGAAGTGTCTTCCGGCAGAAAACGGGGCGTATTGTGGCGGACTACATTCCGGCTGCGTACTTTTGGTCCGATGCTCGCTGAATTTCAACAATACCTTTCTGACCACGCGAATCTGACGGAAGACGCCCTGCGGGAAATCAGCCGCCTGGCCGTTCCGGCGTCGATTCCCCGTAACGGCGTACTGCTGGAAGCCGGAGACACCTGCCGACATAAAATATTCATCATCAATGGGTTACTGCGCACGTTTTCGATAACGGAAGACGGAAACGAGCATATTCTCCAGTTTTCTCCCGAACGCACCTGGACGCTCGATGTTGAGAGTTACGACAAACACACGCCGTCCCAGGTCAGCATCGCCGCCGTTGAACCGAGCAACGTATTGCTCTGGCACAAGCCTGATTTCGACGACCTGCTGCTTCGCTTTCCGGAACTCAAGCGTTTTTCGGAACAATTGATCTCCCGGAACATTTATTCCAGCCGCAACCGGATACTGACCATGCTCAGCGGTACGCCGGAGGAGAAATACGCTGACTTTGTTCAGACCTACCCCGGTTTCCTGGCCCGGCTGCCGCTCCGCATGATTGCCGCCTACCTTGGTATTTCCCTCAAAACCCTTACCCGCATCCGGCGCGCACAACTTCGTCGCTGACCGGAATTATGGTCAAATGACCTTGTTGCGCCCGCTCCCGAAACCGGAATTTTGCCTCAAACAACATTCCTGATTCTATGCGTGTATTTGTTACAGGAGCCTCCGGATTTGTAGGCTCCGAAGTAGTCCGCGAACTGACCCGCCACGGGCACGAGGTACTGGGGCTGGTCCGTTCCGAAGAGGGAGCCGCGCACGCTGCCGCAGCCGGCGCCACCCCGCTTCCCGGAGATGTCAACGACTTCGCGTTGCTCCGGCATGGCGTCTCGCAGACAGACGCCGTAATCCATACGGCGTTCAACCATGATTTTTCCCGGTTTAAGGCCAATTGTGAGGACGACCGGCTCGTCATCGGCGCGCTGGGCGAAGCCCTCGCCGGAACGGACAAACCGCTGGTTATCACCTCCGGTATCGGCCTGCTGCGCGCCAACCGGCCGGTAACGGAAGAGGACGGCCCCGTTGCCGGCTCAGATGTCAATCCGCGGGTAGCCACCGAAGAGGCCGCCCGGGCAGTTTCGGAAAAAGGGGTGGATGTGTACCTCGTCCGGCTTCCGCCCAGCGTGCACGGCGCGGGAGACCGCGGTTTTGTGCCGATGCTCATCGACCTGGCCCGGAACAAGGGCGTTTCCGCTTTCACCGGCGAAGGCACCAACCGCTGGCCCGCCGTGCACCGGCAGGACGCGGCGGCACTTTACCGCCTGGCGATTGAAAAACGGCCGTCCCTGAAAGTACTTCACGCCGTCGCCGAAACCGGTATTCCCTTCCGCGAAATTGCCGAAACAATCGGTAAAGGCCTGAGCTTGCCGGTAGCGGCTATGTCGGGGGAGGATATCGCCGCTCATTTTACCTGGTTTGCGCATTTTGCTGTCATGGACTGCGCGGCTTCGGCTGAGCGTACCCGACGGGAAACCGGCTGGGAGCCAACAGGTTCCGGTCTGCTTTCGGACATTCGGGAGGCTGGTTATCTGGCGGTCTGATACCATTTCCCGGCCGTTACAAAAGGCTTCTCCGGAAAAGAGAAGCCTTTTGCATGCGTACCTATTCAATAAATCAATTGAATACTGATTTTCTTTCCTACCTTCGCCCGAAAACAAACACCATGCGATACGCGCTGCTCTTATTCGCACTATTCGCCGCCGCGCCGGTTTTCGGTCAATCGGAACCCTGGACGCCGGCCCAACTGATGAAACCCGAGGTACTGGCTTCCCGGATTACCGCCAGCCAGACTCAAAACCTGCTCATCCTGTCGGTTGGTCCGGATGCGGTCATCAAAGGATCGGTAGATATAGGTCCAACGCGTGACCAGGCCAACGTAGAAAAGCTGAAGACTTACCTGAAAACGGTTAGTCGTGAAAAGGAAGTAGTCATCTACTGCGGATGCTGCCCGTTTGACAAGTGCCCGAATATCCGTCCCGCTTTCCGGGTACTGAACGAAATGGGTTTTAAAAAAGCCAGGCTGCTCGACATCCCGAAAAACATCAAGGTAAACTGGCTGGACAAAGACTACCCTTCGGTTGATTAGCATGAAAAAAATCCTTGTATTCCTGACGGCATGGACGCTAGCCGGTGTGGCGCAGGGCCAGGAAACGCTCGTCGGCAAGCCTGCGCCCGATATTACGGCACCAACCCCTGCCGGCCCGGCGCTGTCGCTTTCCTCCCTGAGAGGCAAGGTAGTATTGATCGATTTCTGGGCTTCCTGGTGCGCGCCATGCCTGCAGGAGCAGCCGGCACTGAAGACCTTGTACCGGCAGCAACTGAACGAATTTGTGCGGGACGGCTCGTTTGAAATTCTTGGTGTTTCACTCGATAAGAACCGGGAAAACTGGGTCAGGGCGATCGAGCGGCTCGGTACCCCCTGGCCGCAGGTCAGCGATCTGAAGTTCTGGAAGAGCCCGATTGCCAAAACGTACGGGCTGGAAGGATTACCTTTCAACGTGATCGTCTCCCGCAGCGGGCATGTCATCGCTGCGGACCTCCACGGAGACGCGTTGCGTGATTTTTTGTTGCAACAATTACGTTCACACCGGTAATCCGGATAACGATGAACAAACGGGAATTCAAAGACCGGGTTTACGGAGAGCTTGCCGCTGTCACAAAGGCAATGGCCAACCCCCATCGCCTGGAAATCATTGATTTACTGGCACAAGGGCCGTTTTCGGTCGAGCAGATTGCCGGGTACACGGGCCTGTCCGTGGCCAACGCCTCCCAACACCTGCAGACCCTCAGGAAGGCGCGACTGGTGTCGGTTGTCCGCAACGGCAATTTCATTCTCTATTCGCTCTCGGATGACGATGTCTTCCGGACCTGGGTTTCCCTGCGGGAACTGGGTACGGCCTTTCACGCCGAAATCGAAAAACTTGTACAGAATTTTCGAGAAGGCACGAAAGCCATCGACGCACAAACGATGATAAGCCTGCTGGAAAAAGATGAAGTAATCCTGATCGACGTACGTCCGGAAGAAGAATACCGCCGCGGGCATATTCACCGGGCGCTGAGCATGCCGGTCGACCGGCTCCCGGGAGAGCTCAATAACCTGCCAAGGGACCGGCAGATTGTCGCTTATTGCCGCGGTCCTTTTTGTGTCTATGCCGACGAGGCCGTCAGGCTGCTTCTGGAAAACGGTTACCAGGCCGTCCGCCTCGAGGAGGGATACCGGGAATGGGTACTCGCCGGATATCCTGCGCAAACAGCATGAACCTTTCCCCCTCCCCGACCCGAAACCAGACGATTGCCCTCGGCCTTCGCGAAAACTGGCGGGCTTTCAGCCTGCTGGTGCTGGTCAATATGCTGGTTGGCGGCATGGTCGGCCTCGAACGTACCGTCGTACCGTTGGTGGGAACGGAAGAATTTCACATCGCCTCCGGCCTGGTTGTCTTCTCCTTCATCATCGCATTCGGCGTTGTCAAGGCATTTACCAACCTCTTTTCGGGGGTATTGGCTGATCGGTACACCCGTCGCAACGTACTGATTGCCGGCTGGATCGTCGGCCTCCCGGTTCCCTTTTTACTGGCCTGGGCGCCGGCCTGGAACCTGATTATTTTGGCCAACATCCTCCTCGGCATCAGTCAGGGCCTCGCCTGGTCGATGACGGTCAACATGAAAATTGACCTCGTCGGACCTTCGCAGCGTGGCCTCGCCATGGGCCTCAATGAAGCGGCAGGATACGGCGCCGTCGGACTTACCGCCCTGGCAACGGGATACCTGGCGACACGCTACGGCCTTCGGCCCGAGCCCTTTTACCCGGGTATCGTCTACACACTCCTCGGGCTTGTTCTCTCTGTTTTCGGGGTGAAAGACACCCGGGCCTATGCCCGGCTGGAAGGATTCCGGATGCAGGTCGCTTCCGGGGAGGAAAAGGCCCATCGGCCGGGCCTGCTGTGGGTATTCCGGGAAACATCCTTCCGGAACCCGAACCTCTTCGCTGTATCGCAGGCCGGACTGATCAATAACCTCAACGACGGCATGTCATGGGGTGTTTTTCCGCTGCTTTTTACGGCGTATGGCGTCGGCATGGAAGGTGTCGGATGGATCAAGGCCGTGTACCCGGTCGTCTGGGGTGTCGGGCAAATCGTTACAGGCCCGCTGGCCGACAAAATAGGCCGTAAGCCGCTGATTGTCTGGGGAATGTTGATCCAGACGGTCGGCCATGCCGTTATTGGCTTTGCGTTTCTTCCGCCTCTGCTTTCGGGGCTTGCGGGATCTGTGCTGCTCGGAGTCGGCACGGCGATGGTCTACCCTGCCCTTCTGGCGGCTGTGAGCGACGCGGCACATCCGTCATGGCGGGCCTCGTCACTCGGGGTTTACCGGTTCTGGCGGGACATGGGGTATGCCATCGGCGCGCTGATGTCAGGAATCGTGGCCGGACTATGGGGACTGGTCTGGGCTGTACATCTGGCGGGAATACTGACACTTGTCTCGGGATTGCTCGTCTGGAAACGAATGAAACCGTCGTAAAAAACAAAAGCTGCTGCTTTTCAGCAGACAGCCCTGTTCTCACTACACCACTTTTTCTTTTACAGTTTCTGAAGCTTCCGCCGTACCGTGAAGCCTGTGTTCGGGTCCGTCACCGTGAGGATATACAAGCCGGCCGGGAGGTACCCGACGGAAAGTTTTGTTTCTCCGGCTCCGATACTTTTGCTCAGTACCGTCTTCCCGGTCATACTTGCCAGTAAAACCCGGCTTCCTTCCGCTATTCCCCTGATGGTCAACTCCGACACAAACGGATTTGGGTTGATTGAAACGAGCCGGTCGTTAAGCAGGGAAACAGCGTTACTATAGTCCGCTGACCCGTCCAGATCCACCATTTTCAGGCGAAAGTAATGCACCCCGGTACCGGCCGCAGGACTCGTAAACCGGTATACACCGTTCGGATTAGGCAATACATTACCTGCCGACTCAAATCGGTGGGCATCCAGGCTATGCTGTACTTCGAAGTGGCTGAAATTCACCTCGGAAGTCGTTTTCCAGGATAGCTCTGCGATATCCTCTCCGGACCATCTTCCGCTGAAATTCACAAGACGTACCGGCAGCGATGAGCTTGTTTTGATTCCGAAATTGATATTGGTTACGTCGGTAGTCGCAACGGTAAACGGCGTACTTTTTCCGTCGGTACCGTCATTACCGGTATCGGGAATACCGTTGTAATCACCTGTAATCTGCCAGCCAGGAGAGGTCGTTCCGTTGGTAGACGAGAGATCCGTCCCGGCCGGGTAGTTCGTCGTCGACACTACCGTCTGATATGTACCTTCTATCACGTTCGAAAAGGTATAGGTTCCGTCCGTGTTTACAGGCGTCGTGGCGATGACAATTCCGTTCGCATCGACCAGGCTGATGAACATATCGCCGGGGACCACGTTGGGCGAGCCGGAGCTGTTGTTGACATTGCCGGCGTCGGGATCGTTAAAGACATTCCCGGAAACATTCACCGGACTTGCTACGGAAACGCCAACGAGGAAGGCATCTCCGGAGACTGACAAAATCGGCGTAGAACTGCCGGCGGGAATGTGGTTGACCTGATCACTCCACTGAATGGCATTTCCGTTCAGCGCAGTCGCAACATTTCCATTCCCGTCACGGATCGTGCCGCCGTCTCCTTTCAGGTAAATCCGGAAACTGACACTGCTGATGTTGGTCGCATTGACGACGACAGAACCCGACGCCGCATACCGGAGAACGCCTACGACCGTCTGCCCGCTGGTAGCAGCGCCGAGGGACGTCGCCGTATTCCGGACGCGGGTATTGGTAGGATCAAGCGCAAAGTAGGTGTTTCCGGACAGGCGGGTGAGGGTCGTTCCCGGCGTCAGCAATTCCGCTTCCATTGAAAAACCCATGGCATAATTCCGCGTGTTTGCCGGACCGCCTGTTCCGTTAACCGCATAGTAAAAATCCCCTCCCAGACCAGTCAAATGCACCACCGGGTATGAAACAGGCCTGTTGAATGTAATGGTCAGGTCCGCAAACCGGGCGGTGGAATTGACAGGATAGGCAGACGTTCCGTCGCTGTTGAGCAGCGCGTCGGAAGCCAGAAACAGCTCAACGCCTTTGTTATACGTTACATTTATACCCGTTCCCGAAATGCAGGTATGACAGGCCGTGTAGTTCGGATTCGACGAGCTGCCGAGGTAGTTTATCGCCGGGTACAGGGGCAGGGACGCCGGCGGGCTATTCACGCCTGTGACTCTCCCGCCGCCAAAGGTCATCCCCGGCACGCCGGGATTTCCATCTATGGAGGCAAATTGCTGATTACTGATGGAAAAAATAGCTGTCAAAGGCGCAAGTGCCCCGGTTCCGCTGTTTGTAAAGGTAACGACCTGATTGGTCGTTGTGGCGCCGCTGGCCGATGAACCGCCCGATGGTCCGAAATACCAGACATTCTGCGCACGGAGCAGGCCCGGCATGCAACAGGCAATCAACATTAGAAATTGTTTCATGATCTTTGGTTTGGGGAATGATGCGAAGTGGTTTTTGACGTAGTTATCCTTGAAAAAAGCGCACGAATATCCCGGTCCAGCAGGCCTTGCCTGCGGAGGGTCGTTTCAAAAAGCGGAGTGATCGATTTAGTAAAGCGGCGGGTAGAACTGGCGGGAAACAGGCTCCCGAACTGTCAGAAATTTTTAAGGAATACATTCCGGAAACCGGAATGCATTACCTGCTCCTTTCAACTATACTAATCCGTAAATTTGGATTGAAGGTTAAACACATGTCGCCTGATTCGTTTCACTGGCTTTTACCGGTTCCGGCGTCAGGTCACCGTACAAAAAATAAAGCGAAACAGGGGTTGGATAGTTGCCGCATATTCCAGGACCTGTTACGGGAAGCCTGTTACAGATACTTCTTTCTTCCATCACAGACAGTTAATCCGGGTTCTTATTTCATTTCCGAATAGCCTGTAACTCAATCAACCAACAGGTCGTTCCGATTCAGGCGAACACTCGTCCCGAAGCATTCCGGAGTACCGAACAAAAGTACCTGCAATACAAACAGACAAACTACTCATTTAGATAAATAGGCATAATTTCACGACAAACAGTTTCAGATGAAACATAATCTGATCAGCGCTCATTTAACACAAATTATTAAACTAGTAATCAGATAATTATTCACTGTAGTTATTCGAATTTGCTCGAAACAGTATGATACTAATTGAAAAATATTGACGCCAATAATTATCTATTAAAATACACTCTAGTCGATTAACCAAGAAGCCTGTTAAAACATACTAGTATTATTTTGCTATTCCTTTAATAGCACATTTAACTTAGTTTTGCCGTTTCAACGTGTTCATACCTTTTCAACTGATGGAATCACAGCATGAAACCTCCAGACTGTCCAGCATGCATGCACTGCTGGTCGACGATCACACGCTTTTTTCGCTCGGCATCCGGGAGATGCTCACCGGCAAAATACCCGGAGCGAGCGTGGATACCGCCGACTCAGCCGCATCGGCGCGGGACCTGCTGGATACAAAGGGTTTTGATTTCCTGCTTCTTGACTACCTCATTCCCGGCACCAATGTGGAGGAGTTTCTTCAGGAAGTAAGGGCCGGCTATCCCAATATCAAAATACTGATAGTCAGTGGATTAAGCGACGCAAGTATCATCAAGCGGTGCTTTTCACTGGGCGCCAACGGGTTTCTGAGCAAGTCCATCAATTACAGTGAGTTTCTGACAGCGTTGGAACGTACCTACTCCGGCTCCAAGTACATCAGCAGCGACCTGATTGATCTGTTCACCAACGGACCCGAGCGGGAAGACGAGCAGGCACTGACCAAGAAAGAGCAGGAAATTTTACAATTGGTAGCGAGGGGCAAAACGGTTAAATCCATCGCTATCGAGCTGGGCATTTCCCCGTCTACCGTAATGTCACACCGTACCAATATCATGCGTAAAATAAATGCCAGAACAACCGCCGAAATGATTAAGTATGCGTTCGAAAGGCGTATTGTTTAAGCACCCAAAAACAAGCAATTTTCTCTTCCTGTTTTAGGAAAATTCAACATTCAGAACGAGTCGCTAATACAATTACTTCTGTTTAAAAACTATAAAATACAAGATACTTTTTTCCGTATTTTGTGTCCTTTATTTTATTTCAAGAGAGAACATACCTTCTTTTTATTCTGCTATCATAGCGAAACAACGCATGAAAATACCAGGGATTTATCCTGCCGGAATAAAAACGTCTCCGGCAGTAAAACAGGATGCTTGTTTCTCTATACCGGCGAAGGGATCCCTCCGGAGAGGACGAACGCTCCTGACCTAAGCTTTTGGCAGGATAACCACAAACACCGACCCGAGGCCCGGCGCAGATTCGACCTCAATTTTTCCGTCATGGCGCTCCACGATGCGCCTGGAAATGGCGAGGCCCATGCCGTTGGATTCTTCCCCTTCTGTCCCCGGCCGGGACATTCCGGTGTGGAAATCAAAAATTTCTTCGCGCTTGTCGGTCGGAATGCCGATACCCGTGTCCTTTACCGAAAGCCGCACCTTGGTGGCGTCGTCCTCGATCAAAATCCGGATACCGGCTCCCCGGTGGCTGAATTTGATGGCGTTGCTGAGCAGGTTGGTCAGCACACGCCAGATGCCGTTTGCGTCGATCCGGCATAAAGCATGTTCGGCGCCCGACAGCGTCAGCGTCAGTTGTTTCTCATCCGCCTTCACCTGCATCATCCGGACACAGGGAACGACGATAGACATCAGGTCTGTTGGCTGGCGGTTTAGCGGAGCGTTATCGGCCTTTACCATGTTCTCGATGATGGCGGCGGCTTCGCGGGCCGAGTTCGCCACCGCCTGAAACCGCTCCGAACCGCTTTCGGAATACCCCGCTTCACTGATTTGCCGGATGGCAATCAGCGGATTCCGGAGATCGTGGGCAACTACCTGCATCATCCTGTTTTGTGTCTGGATGGAATTTTTCAGGTTCGACAGCACACTGTTGAGTTGTTCATTGATCAGTACGATTTCCCGGTTGCGGGTCCGGAGCCGAAGCGAGTAGATCGTGATAATTGTTCCGATCAGAACGACGGAAATAATGCCGACAACGCCCAGAATCAATATCAGGTGCTGAATGCTGTTCTCTTTTTCGAGAAGGGTAACCTTATTCCGGCTGGCGGCAAGTTCCAGCGCCTGGAGCAGGTCCGATTCCCGGCCTTCCGACTGCTTCTGCGCGGCCGACGACACCAGCGAATCGTAGCGTACCTGCTGCCGGAAGGCCCGGCGCGTATCTCCGGCGGCGGCAAAATACGCGGCAGATACGCGGGCAAAGCGGCGTTCCGCCTCCGCGGACCGGGTGGTGTCGAGCGCAGCACGAATCGTCCGCTTCAACTCGCCCGCAGCGCCCAGATCTGCCTTCCGGACCGAAACATCCATCAGCTTAATCCGGGACAGAAGCGCATTTTCAGGCTCATGCCGCTGGTTCAGCTGCACACTGCTCCGCAGCAAAGCGGCAGCTGAATCGAGCCGTCCCAGCTGCATCATGACATCAGCGAGGTTACTGCACACGACACCGTAAGCGGAATTAACATTGTACTGTTTATCCGGGAAAAGCCGCCCGTATCGCCGGATATCGTCGAAGGCCAGCCTGAACTCCGCCTGCGCGCTGTCGGCGTTCCCTTTGGCGATATAGGCCATGCCCGCGTTGTTCCGGAGATTCTGCCGCTTAAACTCGCCCTCCGAATCGAACCGGCAGGACGGATAGTCAACCAATGCCCGGTGATAAAAGGTGATCGCCTGATCGTACCGGCCTACTACAAAACGGGCATATGCGAGGCTGGAATAACCCTGGATTTCGATCATTCCCCGCGCGCAGGTATCGGCAATAAACGGGACCTCCCGCAACCCTTCCTGTATACTCGCAGCTGCCTCGTCGGATCGCCCCAGCTGGATATACGCGTTCCCCCTCTGCCGGCAAATAATAGCCATCTGCCTGTGGAAATCACCCTCTTCGGCAAACGACATACGCAATTCCTTAATGACGCTGTCGGCAAACGCCAGCTCTGCCGCATAGTTCCCGGCTCTGTTGTTCCAGTCGCGGTCGAAATCATACCGGATCAGCCGCGCCAGCGCCGGAGAGAGCGAACCTGTATGGAGGGTATCCTGCAATTGCCTGAGCGCGGCATCGCGACCGGCCTTTTTCGACGTATCTTTAATCAGATCCAGTTTCTCCCGGAATACCGAAAAATCAAACTGTTCCTTCGCGGGCGTGCATCCCCACAGGCAAACCATCATCCAGCCGATTACAGCCCAGTTCTTCATAAATAGCACTGAAATTATGCTCTTCTGCATCCGCTTTAACCGATCGGATAGCTATTGCAAGAACGACATGAAACGAGAGAATCACAACGATGCTCCGTGCCCGGAAAAAAATATTCAATCGTATTATTACGATTGAATAAAACACCTACCTTTGTGGCATGGGAGTAACCAAAACAGCCATATTCACCGACGAGCAAAACCGCCTCGCCATCCAGCTCAAAGCCCTGGCACATCCGGCGCGGATTGCCATTCTCCAGCAGATTATCAGCGCGAATGCCTGCATCTGCGGCGACCTGGTCGACGAACTCGGATTGGCACAAGCCACTATCTCCCAGCACCTGAAGGAGTTAAAGAATGCCGGCATCATTCAGGGAACAATCGAAGGCGTAACCGTCTGCTACTGCATCGAACCCACCGCCTGGAAATTACTGCAGGATAACCTCGCTGCTTTCTTTGGCTCCTACCACCTCCCCGACGGTTGCTGTTGATTTTTTTTGACTAATTCAATCGTAATATTGCAATAAACCAAACATCCGATGAAGCTTTCCGACATCAAACAATACCTGCTGGATCTTCCCGCTGTTACCTTTCAATTGCCTGATGGCGCGTGGGTTCCGGAACACTTTCATGTAACGGAAGTCGGCGTGATTACCCGCGACTTTATCGACTGCGGAGGAAAGGTCCGCCACGAAAAAGTCGCGAACTTTCAACTTTGGGATGCCAATGATTACGAACATCGGCTCAAACCGCGTAAGTTACTGAATATCATTGCTCTTTCGGAAAGAGTACTCGGCATGGAAGACCTCGAAATCGAAGTGGAATACCAGGCAGGGACGATCGGGAAGTACGACCTCGGGTTCGACGGCGCCCACTTTCAACTACTGGCGAAACAGACAGCCTGCCTCGCCGGCGACGCCTGCGGAGTACCCGCGGCAACTACTCCCGCTCCGTCTACCCGTTGTACTCCCGGCGGCGGTTGCTGCTAGTTCTTTTCTCTCACAACGATGTTTTTGTCATGAAAAAAGTCCTCGTCCTCTGTACCGGCAATAGTTGCCGCAGTCAGATTGCCGAAGGGTACCTGGCTCATTTTGCCGGAGAAAAAGCGGAGATCTACAGTGCGGGCGTAGAAACACACGGTGTCAATCCACGAGCAATTGCTACGATGGCTGAAGAAGGTATTGACATATCTGGACATACTTCGAACAACGTGTCAGAATATGCTGACATTCCATTCGATTATGTTATTACAGTTTGTGATAATGCCCGGGAACGCTGCCCGTATTTTCCCACAGAAGCAACAAAAATTCATCACAACTTTCCCGATCCGGCCCGCGCGACGGGAACAGAAGAAGAAATCCGCGAAGCCTTTCGTGAAACCCGTGATCAGATTAAGGAATTTGCCCGCCGGTTTGTATCGGATTACCTCGGATAACGCACTATTCTCTGGAATGACTATACGGAATAAACTGACATTTGCTGGTTTATTCCGTATAGCCGTTTTTGTCTGACTTACCGCAGGATCGATACCCGCCGGGAGATGACCTCTCCTGTCAACCGGGTGATTTTGAGCAGGTACACACCCGTAGCAAGCGGACGGGTATCCAGCCGGGGCGTACCTTCTGCTTTGAGAACCGTTACTCCTGCCGGATTGATTACCTCGACCGAATGAACTGAAGCCAGTTCGGGGCTTTTGAAGTACAGTACGCCGCCGGCAGACGGGTTCGGGTAAACCGTCAGGGAAAACGGCCGGTCCAGCACCACGTTCCGAACCGGACTGAAAGCCGCGCTGCCGTCGGTATCCACCATCCGGAGGCGGTAATAGTTGACGCCGCCGGCAGGGCCCTCGTGCCGGAACGCATACCGCCGCACACCATCGCTTTCGCCTGCGGCTGGTACATTGCCGATATCGCTCCAGCTTCTGCTGTTCAGACTATGCTGGATATCAAAGCGTTCGGAGGCTTTTTCGGAAGCCGTCTGCCAGGCCAGCCGTACGCCGCCTTCTTCCGGCACAGCGGTAAAGGCTGTCAGCGTCACCGGAAGCGGCCCGGGATCGACGGTTACCCGGTAGATCGTATTGTTTCCGAGGTTACTGGCATACAGCTCTCCGTTTTCAGATTCCCCGAAATCAGAAGTAGACCCTACTCCGGCGGACTGAAGCGCCACGGTAAAGGTTCCTCCCGAACGGGAAACCACGTGCAGATTCTGACTATAGTGGTCTGTTCCGATGTAGTATCCCTGCAGCGCCGGGAAGGCGTTTCCCCGGTATACTACTCCCCCGATCACCGACCTTCCCTCGGCCGGATTCGGATAGGTATAGGCCGGAGCTACATAGGTATTCTGGGCTGCGCAACCGGCGGTATTGAACGCCAGATCGCCTTCGTAGCAGCGCCAGCCGAAGTTGGCGCCGCCGATACTCCCGGCAGCGACAAAATCCACTTCCTCGCGGGCGCCCTGCCCGACATCACCGATCCAGATATCGCCCGTTTGCCGGTCAAAACTCCAGCGGAACGGGTTCCGGAGGCCGAGTGCGTAGACAGGATTTCCGAAGGGATTTCCCGGCGGAACCTGGTACGGGTTGCCGGCAGTAGCGCCTGTCACATTGATTCTCAATAATTTACCCAAAAGCGATGTGGTATTCTGCGCGTTGTTGTTCGGATCGCCGCCCCCTCCCCCGTCGCCGGTAGAAAGGTACAGAAAACCATCCGGACCGAAGTGTAGCTCTCCTCCGTTGTGGTTCACCTGGCCCGGGTGCGGAATTTGTAACAAGGTCAGTTTCGTCGCAGCATCGCCGCGGTACGGGTCGGCACTGACCTGATACCTCGCCAGCTCCAGGTTGCCGTCACCGTTGGTATAATAGAGATAAAAGAAGCCGTTGGTCGCATAGGCCGGGTCAAAGACCATACTCAGTAGCCCCTGCTCTCCGGAAGTCGGGATACCGGTGATGGTCATGAAGGTGCCGCGGTCGGTGAATTGTTCGTCGCCGACCCGGTCAAAGACTTTGATACTACCACCTTTCTGAACGATGAAAAGGCGTTGGGTACCGTCGCCGGCATGCACGACCTGCATCGGCTGGCTCAGTCCCGTCGTAATGACCGGTTTCAGCAATACGTCGGGAGCCTGGGCATACAGGCAAACAGGCAGGAGAGCAATCAGCCAGAATCCGGCATAGAGCAGCTGGCGGAGCCGGAAGAAGTAAATCGGTTTCATACAAATTCTGTTTAGGGTTGCGAATAGAAGACTGGTTTGGGTTTTCGGACGGCGGAATCCGGAAACGGCAGCATACCGCCCTGACGGCAGAACACTGATCTATGGTCGGGGGAAGAGACAACTACCTCAGAGTCGGGAACGTACGCAACGAATAAAAACCGGTACCTACTCCAGGCCGAGCCCGGAACCGACTTCATACGTATCGAAGGAAGGGGAAGATCCGTTCGTCAGAAAGACGAATTTATTCTACGTAAAACAGGCAGAGCAGCCGAAATGTTTTGAATGGAGGCCGCTTTTCTGACCGTTTCCCTATATACGAAAAAAAGACTGCTCCTGTTTGACAAATTACCTGTTCTGTATGCAGGAAATCCGGCAGTACCTTCGCCGCCGAATCAGTGGCCTCTTTCTATATGCGAATTTTCCTCTCTCTGTTTTTGCTTCTGTCCGGGAGTATGCTTTACGGGCAACGAAACCTGGCCCTCCGGCTGGACGGAAAAGACAACAACGTCCGCACCGGCATGGGTATCCTCAACGGCCCCTGGACCCTGGAAGCCTGGATCAGGGGCGACGACCGGACCTGGAAAGAGCAGGAAGTAATCTTCGGCGGCGGAGAATACAGCGAGCTGAATATCACCGACTACCTGCCGCTGGAACTGCGGAACGGGCGGCTGTCCAATGCAAAGACGGGGCTTACTTCGGGCGCGGTGCTCGACGACCAATGGCATCATGTCGCCCTTTCGTCGGACGGCGCAGCGACGATGCTGTATCTCGACGGAGTGCTGGTCGACCGCAAACCCGTCGCCTATTCCATCCTCCCCGGCGCGCTTGGAATCCACGAAAAAGGAGAAAGTGTTTTTGGCGGCCTGCTCGACGAAGTCCGTATCTGGCGCGCGGCCGTTTCTCCGCAAACGATACGCGATTGGATGGGCAGGCCGATCACGCCTGCGCACCCTGACTTTGCCCGACTGACAGGTTACTATCCGTTTGATGAAGATTTTCGCGACGTTTCTATAAACTGGGTCGGGAAAGGAGATCAGGCGTATCACCTGCGGAACGGGCGGACCAACTACCGCGGCACGGCTCCGTTGGCCCATACCGTACCGAACGACAATCCGTCTTTTATAGCGACGATAAAGCAACAGCAGGTTTTTAACGCCGTCGTCATCGAAAGCGAATGGGACTCCGAACCGGGTAGTCGCGACGAGCAAATCCTGAAGCTTCGGGTAGCCGTCCAGGGCAGAGAGAAACCGCTTTCGCTGACGGAACTGACGCTGGATCTGTCTCAGACCTCTTCCCTCCGCGACCTGTCCGGTATTCAGGTATACTACGCCGGGCAGACGGCCCGGTCGGCGATCCGCACGAAGCTGTTTGAAAAAAGTGGCGCATTGCCCCGTCGTCTGGTTCTACAAAAGCCTTTGGGAAATCCCATTTTTCTGACGCCGGGTATTCATTACTACCTCGTCACAGCTGCGCTGGCACCCGGTGCCAAACCGGGAAATACCATCCGGATGACGGTCCCTTCCTTCCGGTTGAGCGGGAAAAAGCTGATTCCGGAAACCAGCCCCCACCCGATCACGAAGCAAATCGTTCCCGGCAGCCGGAATGATGCGAACGTGGTTCGCGTCCTGCAATGGAATATCTGGCACGGCGGCGTGCACCTGGTCCATGAAGGATTACACCGGATTGTGGACCTGATTCGTACCAGCCGCGCTGATATCGTCACCATGCAGGAAGCATATGGTTCGCAACGGCGCATCGCCGATTCGCTTGGTTTTCAGCTCCATACAGCTTCTTCAGGAGAAAATCTGGCGCTTTTCAGCCGGTATCCGCTGACGCCGCTTTCATCGCTCAAAAAAATGAACTCCGACCCGGCGTTTGTGACCCTGCCCGACGGCCGCCGTCTGCTGGTCAATTCCAGTTGGTTGCGGTACGCGTACCGGCCGGAGTATACGTGGGTTTACCCGAATACCGGCCTCGACCCACGTCAGTGGGTAGCCGAAGACTCGACACTGGCCCTTGCCGACATACAGTATATACTTGAAAAAGATACCCGGCCGCACCTGCGCCAATCGGAGGTACCGGTCATCATCGGCGGGGATTTCAATTCCTGCAGCCACCTCGACTGGACGACTGCGGCAGCGCGACTGCATTTCGGGTACGGGCCTGTTGCGTTTCCAGTGTCGGGGTATCTGGGGAAGGAAGGCTTCCGGGATAGTTTCCGGGAGGTAAACCCCGACGAGGTAGTACGGCCGGAAGGTACGTTTGCCGCCATCTATGGTCATCTGCAGGTATGCCGGATTGACTTTCTGTATTACAAGGGGAATAACCTCCGGCCGATCGTGTCGAAGATTGTGAAGACGGCGGCGGAGATCGACGACGTATGGGCGTCGGATCATTCGGCAGTATTGACGACCTTCCGGCTCGCGCCCGCAGGCTCAAACTAGTCTGGCACGAAAGTTTCGAGGTGCAATAGCTTCTTCTGAAATACTCAACCAACTGACTATCTGACCCATGAATAGGCTCAACGATACACTCGCCCAGCTCGAATTTGCCCAGATCGGATGGGTCGTCCCGGATATTCACGCCGCCGTCCGGTTTCTGTCGGATACGCTGGGTATTCCGGGGTTTCCGGAGCCGGAGTACGTCCGGGCGCAGGACCTGAACATGACCTATCAGGGCGAAGTAGTAGCTGCCGACTGGCTCACGACGCAGACCTATAACGGCGGAGCGTTCATCGAGCTCATCCAGCCGCTATCGGGTCGGAGTATGTTTCACGATTACCTCGCGCGACATCCGGAGGGAGGTACGCAGCACCTGGCGTTCCGGCTGCCGGTGAGCGGTTTTGAGCGGATTACGTCGGCACTGCGCGAACAGGGTTATGCCGTCGTCAGCGAAGTAGACCACCCGATTGCGCGGATGGCCTTCTTCGATACGTATCAGCCATTGGGAATGGTGACGGAAATTATGGGCATTACACCCGACGGATGGGAGATTGTGAAACAGATGGAAGGGCGGTCGTAAAGCGTCCCAAAACCATTTTCCATTACTTCTTCTCAAAAACGAGGCGGAAGTGATCCATCGTCTCATTCTGAAAGCAAATCCGGTTGGGGCTGTACCGAAAAACATTCAGCAGGTTGCGGAAAGCGCTGTTTGTCAATACCTTGGGCACCAGCGACGCGTAGGCCATGTACTTGCGGAGGCTGAAGGCGCGGAAACGCTTCCGCCACTCGCCGATGGTCTGGATGTAGTCGAGCCGGCCGCTGCTCTGGGAAACCAGTTTGAAATGCGGTTCGGCATTCCGGATTACCTGTTCTGCCCCGTATGGCAGCCACGAGCCCGGAAACTCCGCGATCATGAGCGCGAGCGCGTACGAGGGGGAATCTTTCGGCGCAGAGAGGCTGATTTCTTCGTAGGGGATCATGTTTTTTCCGAAGACCATCGTTTGGATGAAGGCCCTGCCGCCGGAAGGCAGCATACCGGCGACGTTGGTGAAGAAATCGGCATAGACGGCGTCCTGTTCGCCGGCGAGGTACTGCTCGACCGAGCAGAAATGCTCCATCGCCCCGACGCTCGTGATGGCGTCGAACGTACCGAAATCGGCCGAAGTTACCTTCCGGCAATCCTTCAGATCTACCGTCAGACCATTTGCCCGGCAGGCAGCGGCCTGCCCCTGCGACAGCGTCAGACCGCGGGCAATGGCGCCGCGCGCACCCGCATAGCGCAGAAACGCGCCCCATCCGCTACCCATATCCAGCACGCGGGAGCCCTCGCCAATGCGGAGGCTATCGGCGATAAAAGCGTGTTTGCGCCGCTGTGCTTCTTCGAGCGTCAGCGAAAAATCCCCGTTGTAATAGGCGCCGCTGTAGTCACCCGTTTCGCCGAGGCTGAGGCGAAAAAGTTTGTCGATTGTGGTATACGTGAAATCGAGGTCCTTTTGGGAAGCCATGCTATTGGGGGATTGGAAGTAGAGAAAGACGGGAATGGCGAAGCCAGGAATGCCTCCGGGCCTTTACCCTGTTGATTTTTGGATAGACGCGACCGGCAGGTACAAACCTGACGGAGCTAAAGGTAGTCTATTTTCTACAAGTTGGCGAATCAAGTGAAAGATAGTGTCGTACGTGAAAAATTCCGCAGAGAACAGAATCAAATCACTGAAAATAAGACACTTAGCATACCCATACCCGGCCAATGGCAGGCTCGGACCGTTCCTGCAACGACAGGATACTTTTCTCAAACCAGCCACTTGCACAAATAACCGCGCGCAGATTGGAGGGAAAAAGCTTTTGTGAGAAGTTTGATGTTCCTATAAATTAAAAACAAGCCATGATCTTCAACGAAACCAAAGGTACACCCGGTATGGTGCGGATGCGGGGAAACCCCTCCGGACGTGGTGCTTGCTACACGCTTAGGACACCTAAGCCGGGTATTTTCTTCACTCCAAAAACGATAGCAAGATGCAAGTCACCCAACCCACGGGGTCACCAGACCCTGACTACGACTGCAACGCTCTTGATGAAACCTATCTCAAGGCAGCGAAATCGCTGATTTCCTTTGCCCGCCCCCCGTACTGGAAAGAAGGCCTGTGGAGCCTGTTCGAGGCCTGGATTACCACGGAAGGATCAGACGGCCTGAGTCCGGGCCAGCGCGGCCAGGTTTTTGCCTGTTTCCGGGAGTTACTTGTGTTTTTTGAGACGATTGAGAAAAGAGCGGTTATGGAGAAATGAAAAAAGAAAGCCCGGCTGAAGAGGTCGGGCTTTTTTGTAGTAAACGACAGGAAAATCAATTTAATCGATTATAAGCTGGTTTTCCTTCATTCTATTTATCTAAAATCATAGTCTATTAAATAACTTCATGAGCACAGATTAACAAAAAACTCTTCTATAAATCTCCACAACAAAGAATAAACCAAAAGACACTATTCCGTTACGAACAAGGATATACGATGCAAAGACACAATTTGAAATCTTACTTAAGATAAGATCGTTCAAAAACTTACTTTTGACCAATATTTCAAATTCTTCCTCTGGTGTTCTACTATCGAGAGACATGACACGCCCGTCGGATTCTATTTCTATTTTGGGTTCGAGGACGTATGTTTTTCGAATATTTATCCCTTGAATTGCTCGAATTGTCGCGTTCAGGAGAAACAAAATACTAATGAAAAGAATAAATATTGAAATATTTAAATTAAAAAGCATCTCCTTATTATTTAATGTGAACGTTATTGCTGCAACGCAAATGGAAATTGTACTAAGAACAGATTTAGCCTTGTCTTCAATTATTTTCCTGCGATCATTCTGCTTTGACAATGACTCTTTAAGGATTTTAATTTTTTCCTCAGTTACACCAATTGAATCAACAGAATTTTCTTCATTTTCTCGAATTATGTTTTCTATCTTTCTATTAGAATAGTCCGCATAAAATCCTGGAAATATTTGCTGAAGCAAAATCGACTTAGTCAACTGGGACAAGCGACGAAATAATTTCTTCATGGATTCGCTGATTCACATTTTGCTGTATAAATAACCACTCTCCGGTAGGATTAACTTCGATAAAGTAATATTCACCTTTAAAAAAGATTAAATCAATAGCGCAATATCTCAAATTAAGCTCTTTAGCAAATTGAATGCAATTTCTCGCCACATCCAATGGAAGCTCAATAATTTCATAATTCAATGAAGTATCATGTTTTCGCCAGTCACCAGCAATCGGCACCTCAGAATCAATTTTCACGGCCAAGAGCCAATCCTGAACAATTGTTACTCTTATATCTGATTTTGGAGTCAGTGCTGTTTGAAAAAAAAAGGGAGAGGAAAAATGCTGATCGTCAAGCGTTGAGGTCTTATACAGTTGGGTATAAACGAACTTCTCCTGTTCGGAGTTTCCGACAATAGCGGTATCTATTGATTTAATTGCCGCCAACTCACCAAAAGAAGTAGCTTGACTTATATGATTAACTATAAGCGTACGAGGTAGAAAGAATCCAATGCGGCCAGCTATCATTAATTGATAGGCTTTGTTTTCTGCACGATAGGTGTCAACAGGGTTATTTATCCAAACGGCTTTCTCAAATACGATCAAATTACGAATAAAGGCAGCCCACTGGCTACGATAGAGCTGCTTATCTTCGGCCAATTCCGGTTGATATATGTCTCTTAAAAAAGTCGGTGCTCTATAATAAATCGACATCAATGAATCATCTGAAATTTCATATGTCTGCCCCGCTATTGTTACAATCATTGATGGATCTATTGGATTCAAAATGATTTCATATTCATTAAATCGATCGCGATTTAGGCGCAAATAGCATATCCCTCGTTCAGATAGACCTATGCAAACGAAATCAGTAGAAAAATCAAGTGTTGTGGAAACAATAAGTACTGCAGGAATCATTGTCCTTTTTGATCTTCTCCTGTTTCAATATCATTTTTCTTTGTTCCGATACGAGGAAAATCTCTATGATGTACCAAATAACAATTATTCTCCGAGGAGTACCATGCATTTTTTTCGCAATCATAGCGATAACCTTGAGGGATGTGGACGCTATTTTCAGTATTATAGGAGATCGCGTTCTCCAACAGAATATGCTTCATGCTATTTTCCGGTTTACATGCGGAACTAAATAAGTCCACATAATTGAGATAATATTTCACCTAAATGCATCTATGGCCAATTTAACCCTAATCTTTCGTATACCAATATTTTACCCTCATAATGAGGGCAACAAAATTCAACAAAGCGAGGAGAATCACCAAACCTTCAAGGCATGAACAGGTCTATATCTCATAGAGAACGACATTTAGAAAGAGGGAATAGAGTGCCTCCAGGACACGTTAAACCCGTCTTCAGCTAATCAATATGCCAATTGACCACTAAACACCTGCGTATTTGATCTCCGGAAGTACGTCGTCAACCAGAAAAGCGTACCTATCCGCCTCATCTTACCCCTCAACCCCCGGATCATACTCCACAATCCACTCAATCCCGTACTTATCCCTGAACATGCCCGCATAGGTACCCCAGGGACTGTCGCCGATGGGGCCTTCGACCTCTCCGCCGGCGGATAATCCGTTGAATACCCGGTCTGCTTCCTCACGGCTTTCGGCGCTGGCATTTATTTTCGACCGGTTTTCGCTTTCGCTGACGCGCCCCATGAATTCGGGTACATCGTTGCCTACCAGCAGGTTATGCTTTCCTATCGGCAGGGCGATGTACATGATTTTGTTTTCTTCCTTTGTATCTACCTGAAAATCAGGGCCCGCCAGGTCCTTGAAACGAACGATTCGGGGAAACTCCCCGCCAAAAACAGATTTGTAGAAGTTGAAGGCTTCTTCGGCATTGCCGTTGAAGTTGATCCATGGATTGATGGTCCTCATGATTCGGGTTTTAAAATTGCCAGGGTTTCGAAGTTCGAACCGTTCTATTTAGAAAACAAGAATCTAATTTTCAAGCGGTTAACCTCAATTTTAATATCCGGTTAAGCAATGGGATAAAAGGACAAAACCCGCCGACAGGTGAATTGTCAGCGGGTTTCCCTGAAATAAGCCAGGACCGGGTCTGAAAGGTCCTAAAAAAACAAATCCTCTCCGCGATTAAGCAGAGAGGATCCGTACCCAGAGCCGGACTCGAACCGGCATGTCCTTGCAGACAATGGTGTTTGAGACCATCGCGTCTACCGATTCCGCCATCTGGGCAAAAGCGCTTTCGCGTTTGGGACTGCAAACATACGACATCGGCATCCCCTTTGGCAAGCCCGGCCCGAAAAGTTTTTCGGCGCTGCCGGCCTACTCGTACCGCAGGGCGTCGATCGGATCGAGCTTCGAAGCCTTCCATGCGGGGTAAAAGCCTGAGAGCAACCCGACTACGATGCACACCGCGATTCCGATAAACAGCCAGATCCAGGGTACTACAAAACTCGCCGTCCCCTGACTCACCAGCTGCGAGACCAGGTTGCCGAAGGCCAGCGCCAGCAACAGGCCCGCAATGCCGCCCAATACGCAGATGACGATGGCCTCAATCAGAAACTGCTGGCGGATACGCACGGGCGTCGCGCCGAGCGACTTCCGGATGCCTATTTCCTGCGTCCGCTCCGTCACCGAAACCAGCATGATATTCATCAGTGCAATACTCGCGCCGAGGAGCGTGATGAACCCGATGCCGAAACCGCCCGCCCGCAGCTGCGAACTGGCTTCCTTGAAGTTTTCGGCGACGGCATCGGCCCGTTCTACCTTGAACGAATCTTCCTGCGTGGTCGGGTCCCTGCGGATCAGCCGCATCAGCCCCCGCGCCTCGCCCATGAGGTAGTCGATGCGGTTCAGTCCCGGCACGCTCGTCGTGATACCATACGAGAGATTCCGCGACCCGGCAAGCTGCCGGCCCGTTTCGAGGGGAATGAGGACGACGCGGTCGTCTCCTCCGCCCGTTACGTTGCCTTTGTGCTCCAGTACCCCGACAACCCGGAACTTGGCGCCCATCACCGTGATTTCCTTGCCGACGCTCCCGGTCGTCGAGCCAAAGAGATTTCCAGCTACTTCCGAACCGAGGATTACCACGTTCGTGGAGTTTGAAATATCATTCGGAGAGAAATTCCGTCCGGATTCGATTTTATAGTTTTTGATGGATACGTAGTTCTCGTCTGCGCCCGTCACGGTTACGTTCGGATTGGTTTTCTTGCTTTCGTATTTAATCTGGGCAGTGCCGGAGATGTTGGCAGACAAGGAGACCGTCGCCCCGAAACCAAAGCGCTGTTTGTAATCCAGCGCCTCCTGGTACAGAATGGGTCCGAAGACTTTCTGCTTCCGGCCGCCCATGCGCACGCCGTACTCGTCAACGCCCATGATATCGAACGTATTCGCACCCATCCCGGCAAAACTATTGTCGAGACTGCTCTGAATACCGTCAATAGCCGTCAGAATCCCGACCAGACTCGAAATCCCCACCGCGATGATGAGGGAAGTCAGAACGGTTCTCAGTAAATTTGCTTTGATCGACCGGAGACCTTCCCGGATATTTTCCATTAAATTCATACGAAACCAGCTTTTTGCCGAGGGGAACGGGTCCTCTCCGCCGGCACCTTTTCCGGACCAGCCTTTTCCGGCCGGACAGGTACCAACGGGTATCCAAAATTCGTTCCTGAATTTGATAAACGCTGCACCAATGAAACGCCTTCTCGTTCCGTTCATCCTTTTCTGGAGCCTTTGCGGGCCTGTCCGGGCTTCCCAGATCCTCATCCCGATGGACGAGGCCCAGAAAAACCACCTCAAAGCTTACGGGCTTGCCTATTGGGTGCTGAAGAACTACGAAACGGAAGTTGAGTGGCTCCTCAACTACCGGGGCGGTAGTTTTATGTTTCAGGAAAACCAGAAATTCCAGAACGAACTGGTCATCCGCGGCATTAGCTATGACGTTATTTCGGACGGGCAGGCGCAGCAAATCCGGCAGCAGTTGCAGCAACCCGATGTCAACATGGACGTCGTCAAGCTACAAAAAGCGCCGAAAATTGCCGTCTACTCGCCCAAGACCAACCAACCCTGGGACGACGCCGTCACCCTCGTTCTCACCTACGCCGAAATCCCCTACGAAACCCTGTACGACGACGAAATCATGGGCGGAAAGCTGCCGGGGTACGACTGGCTGCACCTGCACCACGAAGATTTCACCGGGCAGATGGGCAAATTCTGGCAACACCGGAACTACCCTTACTATCAGATTCAAAAGCGCGAAGGCCAGGAAACGGCGGCCAAGTACGGCCTATCTACTATTCCTCAGTTGAAACTCGCCGTCACGCATAAAATCCGGGAATTTGTTTCCGGCGGCGGGTACATGTTCGCCATGTGTAACGCGACGGATACCTATGACATAGCCCTGGCGGCAAACGGCGTTGATTTTGTGGACCCGTTTTACGATGGCACACCGGCCGACCCGACCATCAACCAGAAACTGGACTTCTCGCAAACCTTTGCTTTCCAAGACTTTAAGGTATTTCTCGACCCCTACCAGAACGAATTTTCCAGCATCGATAACCAGAAGGAAGAGCGGCAGGTCGGGGAGCGGAATGACTACTTCGAACTGTTTCAGTTCTCCGCCAAATGGGACCCTGTTCCTACTATGCTCACCCAGGACCACGCCACGAGTATCAAAGGCTTCATGGGGCTGACGACGGCCTTCAAAAAGCAGTACATCAAGCCGGAAGTTGTCGTTCTGGGCGAAAACCGCTCCCTGGCGGAAGCCCGGTACATCCACGGTACCTTCGGCAAAGGGTTCTGGACGTTTTACGGCGGCCACGACCCGGAAGATTACGAACACCACGTCGGCGAAGAACCGACCGACCTTACCTTGCACCCCAATTCTGCCGGTTATCGCCTGATTCTCAATAACATTCTGTTCCCGGCGGCGAAGAAAAAGAAGATGAAAACGTAGAGAGGTTTTCTGTTTGCGGTTTTCAGTTGGAGGAGGGGTTGGTAGTTTAGAGTTTGGGGGTTAGAGTTTGGGGTTATTGGGGAGGTGGCCGGTGGTTGAGCTCCGTCGAAACCACCGTAGCGAGCGTATTGTGGATGAAAAAAACAGGCGGCTGCCGGAGGTTTCGACGGGGCTCAACCACTGGGTGGAGAAGCTCGTCCCTGCTCCTGCGCCGGCACTTTCCACCCCATGCCCTCTGCCCCCTGCCAAAACAAAAGAAGCCCGCAAGTGCAGGCTTCCTTTCGTCCGATATCGTTAAAATCACACTAAAAAATGCCGATGCCGACTCCGAACTGGATCTGCTGTGAACGGCCTTTATCCTGAATATTGTCGATGTCCGACAGGCCCAGGGTATAACGTCCGTACAATTGCAGGAAACCCAGACTGAACTGCACACCAGCAACGCCCGACAGATCGCCCTTTTTGAAAGCATTCTGCCCGTTCTTCAACAGATTATCGTCCGGATTCATGAGAATGCTGTACTGAGGCCCGAGGTGAATCGTGAAATTCTCGCTCGGATTAATCCGGAGCAGCACCGGAATACTCAGGTAATTCAGCTTCTTCTTGTCTGAACCGATATTCTGAAATACCGAACCGAAATTATCGGCCACGCGTGTGTTGGATTGATTGAAGAGTACTTCTCCCTGAACGCCCAGGGATTTAACAAAATCAACAGCTACATACCCTCCGAGCTGGTATCCTAGCTGGAACTGATCGGAGTACGGCGTGCCGGCGATTTTCGCCAGGTTGGCGCCGGCTTTCGCCCCGAGATGGAACCCTTGTGACCAGGCCGGCGAGCTCGCTGCGAGGCACAATAAAAACGCGATTTTTTTCATGGTCTTGATGGTAAGAAATTAAGGTTGAATCGACGTCAGCAGGGATCGGTTCTCCAGCTTGCTCCCGTTCCAGGCCTCCGTTTTGACAACACCGAAACCCGGCGCGAACCATTCGGTAATCTGATAGTTCATCGGTATTCCGATGCCCAGCACCTTGAACTGCACTTTCAGCAGATAGCTGATTTTGAAGCAGTTCCAGGCCTGAGCTAATGCCTGAACGGTCTCCCGGCCGGTAACCCTGCGCTCCGAAATGGCGAAGTGTACGCGGGTCCGTTTGCCTTTGACAGTCGACTCGAACGAGAAATCTACGTCCGACGGCAACGTCTGGCCTGCACGGAGTTCCGACGGATATGCCAGAAACGCGGGAGTGTCGGTCCGGCCGGGCACCGGGAAGGCCAGTCGCAGATCCCCGTTTTCCAGGCGGGAAGAACTGACCGTTTCCTCGAGCAGCTTGCCGGCGGCGTCCCGCTTTTCGGTCCGCATGTCGGCCAGGGTGGCTGCGCCTTCCTGCCTGACGCCGGAGATAAACGAGCGACTGACGGAAATCCGTTTACCGGCGCTGTCGAAAGTGGTCATTTCAATCTGTTTTCCTTCCCGGAGGTAGTAGAATCCGTCCGGAGTCTGCCTGACCAGCCAGCTGATCAGGAGGGCGATAAGATAGGTTTTCATGGCTTTTGAGAAAAAGACTCGCCCAAAACAACGAAAAACCCGACCCCTGCGAAATCGTTTTTATAGGAAGCGTCCGGCTTTTTATACGAAACGACTATCTGCTCAGCAAAAAGCCGCTGACGTGCCCGCCGAAAAATGAATCCCGGTAGGCTTGCCCGATGGACAGTACGGCGTCGCCAATGGTCACATAATGCGCGTCGAACGAATGAATATGCTTGACATTCACCACGCAGGATTTGCTGATCCGGGCAAAAACAGCCGGCGGCAGCTGCTGGTAGATCGTCTTGATATTCAGGGCCGTGACGAGCTTTCGTTCCGAAGTATGCAGCACGACGTAGTCCTTCAGCCCTTCGATATACAGAATATCCTCCAGCGCGATGCGGAAGTACTTCCGGTCGGCCTTGATGTACACAAAATCAGTCGCTACCTGCTCAATACCAGCGGGTTGCTCTTTGTTTTTGCCGAGTAGCTCGGCATACGATAAGGCTTTCTGAACGGCTTTGTGAAAGCGGTCGCGCACGATAGGCTTCACGAGGTAATCAATTGCGTCCAGCTCATAGCTTTCCAGCGCATATTCCGAATAAGCGGTCGTGAAGATGATCAGCGTTTCGGAAGAAACGGCCCGGGCAAACTCGAGGCCATCCATACCTGGCATATTGATGTCCAGAAAAACCAGATCTGCCGCCTTTTCGCGGAGGTACCGCGCTGCCGAAAAGGCATTGTTAAAACTTTCGAGGTGAACGAGCTCCGGAATCTGCCCGGCATACTCCAGGATGCCCTCCCGGGCCAGCGGCTCGTCGTCTACAATGATATACTTCATAAGGGAATGGATAGTTGGACGGTATACCGGTATTCTTCCTGACGGACAAGCAGGGAATACCTGGATGAATAGAGCAGGTCCAGACGCCGCCGGATATTCGCCAGCCCCAGTCCGCCGCGCGTACGGCCAGGCGGCGGGCCAGCCGGACGGGAATTCTCGCAGACGAACAGCAGCCTGTCTTCCCGGATATCGAACGAAAGATGCACAAACGATTCATGCAAACTGTCCGCATTGTGTTTAACGGCGTTCTCGACAAAAGGAATAAACAGAAACGGCGGCAACCGGATACCTTCCGGCCGGCCGCTGATCGTCAGGGTGAACTCGAAACGATCTCTCCGGATTTTTTCCAGATGCAGGAAATTCCGGAGAAACTGGATATCTGAAATGAGCAGAATATTGTCCTGCGCGCTGTCATATAACTGATACCGGAGGAGCTCCGACAGCTTTTCCACTACTTCCGACGCCTTCGCCGGATCCTTGCGGGTCAGTACGTTGACGTTGTTGAGCATATTGAACAGAAAATGCGGGTTGATCTGACTTTTGAGTCGCTCCAGTTCAGCTTCAAGGGTATGTTTCTCCAGCTCTGCCAGCCGGTGCCGGTCTTTCACCCACTGCTGAAACAGCTTGATAGCCGAGGTGCAGGAAAGGATAATAACGACGACAAAAAAGACACTCAGAAACGCCGACCAGGTAAGCTGCACATTTCCAGGCTCTCCTGTGTACGGATCCGAGAAATACACCAGGGCGAAGGAAATCACCGAGACGATCAGTACCCAGAGAAAATACGAACCGTACTTCTGCCGGAAAACCATCCGGGGCACGAGCAGGTAAATATTAAAGTAAATCAGCCCCAGCGCATAAAAAAAGGAAAGGATATCGGCCAGGGTACGCGGCCCCTTGTTTTGCGAATCGAGCAGCAGGATCACCCCGATCATGGCCGCCTGCCGAAGCAGGCTGAGCCGTGGATTGATCAGGAATTGTAATAAAATATGGCGTCCGGAGAGCTCTTTCGTCATGGGGTGAGCGAAAAATCAACTGCAATCACACCTTTTCCGTCCCCGAATCCAATCGTTTTTATACGAAACAGGCGCCGGAACCGATGAACCTTACTTCCGCGACCGACCAAACCAGGCCTGCACGTCATGCTGGGATTCAATCGTATCCTGCAGTTTTTTGGGAAGACGGGCGAAGAAATCGATGCCGGTTTTCTCCTCTACTTCATCGATCGACGTCGTAAAATCTTTCATCAATACGTCTACCCAGGCTTTGTTTTCGATCAGAAAAGCGATGGCTTCTTCTTTCTGAGGATCGTACACAAGCTTGTAATAGTATTCGGGAACGGCGATTCGGGTAGACTTCCCGATTGTGGGTAGTCCTTTGCGCAGTACCGGCCCCGTCACAATGACGAGATCGCCGCGTTTCTTGCTCCAGCTCCGCACTTTCTGCTCGATGTCGTTCCAGATTCCGGTATTGAAATCGTGCGCCTGGGGCGACATATTGCTCATATAAAAGGTATCGTACTTCAGGCGCTGATCGTAGTTGAAATCCCCGGCAGGCGCCAAGTGACCGCGGTCGTATCCGGTACCGCTGTAGTCAAACGGCAATGCGGTCTTCGTCTTCACAAGCGGATCCGGCTGGAAATTTTCAGCCCGCCGGGCGCGACCGGTTTTGTTCACCAGGCGGTGCACCACCCAGGAGGCCTGCTCGTATTCTTCCTGATAATCCAGCACGTAGCCTTCCCGGCGGATGATCTGGTCTTTTTTGCCATAGGCAGGCAGGTACTCGTCGAGGGTATGGGTATCTCCGCCTTCTTTCGTGTCGGTCGCTTCGGAGTCGTAGCCGTCACGGGCGACGTCCTCTTTCTTCAGTATCTGTGGAAGCTCCGCCCGGGCCGTTCCGATCAATCCGGAAAGGTCGCGCTTCAGGCTCTCAAAAGGGTGTTTCTGGCTGGAATACCGAAGCACAAGCCCCACACTCAGCAACACAAAAAGAAATACAAAACGATTGTTACGCATACCTCGGGTACTTACTTTCATGGCGGGTTAAACGGAGCCGGCAGCCGCCGGTCGTCCGGACTTTACTGCAGGGAAAGGCCCCCGCTTTCCCCGCAAATTTGTACCGAAATCGATGACTTTCGACACGATTCTTTCCGCAACTGCCTATATCCGGCAGCAACTCCCTGATTTTCATCCGGAAATCGGGATTATTTTGGGAACGGGCCTCGGCCACCTGGCCGGCGCGGTAGATGTTCAGCTTTCGCTGCCCTATGCCTCCATTCCGCATTTTCCGCTGGCAACTGCCGAAAGCCATTCCGGCAAACTCCTTCTCGGAACGCTCGGCGGGCGGCCTGTGGTATGCCTGCAGGGGCGTTTCCATTACTATGAAGGCTATACGATGCAGGAGGTGACGTTCCCGGTACGGGTTCTGAAGGCCCTGGGGGTTCAAAGTCTGCTCGTATCCAATGCCGCCGGCGGCCTCAATCCGGCATTCCATACCAGTGACCTGATGCTGATCGAAGACCATATTTCTCTTTTTCTGCCGGAAAGTCCCTTGCGCGGGCAAATACCGGCGGAACTAGGCCCTCGCTGGCCGGATATGAGTCGTCCGTATGACGATACCCTTCTTGCATTGGCAAAGACAATAGCCGCTGAGAATCAGCTATCCATACAAACCGGCACCTATGTCAGCGTACCGGGTCCTCAACTCGAAACCCGCGCCGAATACCGTGCACTGCGGATGCTTGGCGCCGACGCCGTCGGGATGAGTACCGTGCCCGAAGTCATCGTCGCCCGGCACGGCGGTATGCGGGTACTGGCCTGTTCGGTTATCACCGATTTATGCATTCCCGAAACGCTGCGGGAGGCCCGGATCGAAGATATCCTCGCCGCGGCGGCAAAGGCCGAACCGCAGTTGACGCTGCTCTTCCGGGAAGTCATTGCCCGTATGCCCTGACCGCCCTATCTTGCCGTTTCACTTTACCTCTTGATCGGATGAACCGTCGTTCTTTTCTGGAAAATACGGCCAAAGCGTCTGTCGCTTTCTCGGCTACTCCCCTGCTGACTTCGTTTACGCGCACCGAAAAATACCGCACGGCGCTCGTCGGCTCCGGCTGGTGGGGGATGAATATCCTCCGCGCAGCAGTACAGGCAGGGCAGTCGAAGGTCGTAGCGCTCTGTGATGTGGATACCCGGCAATTGAAAACCGCCCGGCAGGAACTGGGTAAACTCACGACCGATCAGCCGAAAGAGTACCGGGATTTCCGGGAAATGCTGGCAAAGGAGAAACCGGAAATCGTCATCGTCGCAACGCCCGATCACTGGCACCCGCTTTGCTGCATCGCCGCGATAGAGTCCGGCGCGCATGTGTATGTTGAAAAGCCCGTCGGCCATACCATTCAGGAAGGGCGCGCCATGGTCAACGCCGCCCGGAAACACAACCGCACGGTACAGGTAGGTACCCACCGTCGTGTTTCTCCGCATAATGTTTCGGGAATGGACTTTCTCAAATCAGGGAAGGCCGGAAAAATAGGGATGGTCCGCGCGTTTGTACACTACGGCGGCGGTGCGGGAGAAAAGACCCCGTTTCAGGAACCTCCCAAAGAGCTCGACTGGAATATGTGGTGCGGGCCGGCGCCGCTGAACCCCTATCACCCCAGTATGCACCCGAAAGGCTTTCGTTCGTACCTCGACTATGCGAATGGCCAGTTGGGCGACTGGGGTATTCACTGGATGGACCAGATCATGTGGTGGACGGAAGAAAAATACCCGAAAAAGATCTTCTCAACCGGCGGGCGGGCCATTCGCCGGGATAACACCGACGCCCCCGATCACCAGGTAGCTGTCTGGAAGTTTGACGATTTTACGGTGGAGTGGGAACACCGCCTCTTCGCCGCCAACGAAGCCGAACGGACCAACGTAGGCTGTTATTTCTACGGAACAGAAGGTACCTTTCACATGGGCTGGCTCGATGGATGGACCTTCTATCCCGCCAATAAAAACAAACCCATCCAGCATCAGGATCCGCAGCTGGACCTCCCTGACCAGCAAAATATCGCCGCGCTCTGGGCCAATTTCCTGGACTGCATCGAATCAGGGAAGCGACCGATCTCCGATATCGAGATCGGCCACCGGTCCACCAACATGGCCCTGCTCGGCATGCTCTCCTACAAACTCGGCCGCAGCATCGACTGGGACGGCGACAAAGAACTCGTCCTCAACGACCCGGATGCGAATAAACTATTGAGGAGGGAGTATAGGGGGGAGTGGAAGTATCCGGTGTAGTTTTCGGTTTTCGGTTTTCGGTTTTCGGTTTTCGGTTTTCGGTTTTCGGTTTTCGGTTTTCGGTTTTCGGTTTTCGGTTTTCGAGAGATTGTCATGCTCACCTTCAACCCCTAAAAACTCAAAACAAAAAGCAAACCTCTCCCCAAACTGAAAACTGAAAACAGACAACCGAAAACTGACAACCGACCTTCTCACTCCCACTCCTCCTCCCACCGCATCAACGCGCTGCGGAGTTCGCGGAGGGCGTGGGCGTCGCGGGCGGCGGTGGCTTCGGAAATACCTTTTTCGTAGACCGAACGGGCTTTCGTCTCGTCTCCTGCGTCTGCCCAGTGCTGGGCGGCGTGGTAGTAGGTGGGAATGTAACGCGGAAAGTCACGAAGAAGAAGGTCGAACGTTTCCCCGGCCTTTACAGGGTCTGTTTTCTGGTACTCCAATGCCAGTCCATACCAGTTAAACGGATCGGCCGGATCTTCTTCACAAAAGGCCAGCAGGTGCTGTAGTCGGTTCATTATCAGTAAGCGGGAGCGCTTCCCGCCGGTTAATTGCAAAAATTAGTATGCTAGCATACTTTTATTTCCAAAACAAGAGTAACTTCGCAGGAGTTAATTCTTAGCTTTTTTCTATTCCAACTTGTTTAAATTCCAACGCTGGCTATGAAAATCCTTGTCTGTATCAGCGTCGTTCCTGATACCACAGCGAAAATATCATTCACCGACGGTGACACCAAGTTCAACAAGGCAGGCGTGCAGTTTATTGCCGGTCCGTACGACGATTACGCGCTAAGCCGCGCCGTTGAACTCAAGGAACAGTCCGGCGGTACGGTAACGGTTCTGAACGTCGGGGACGCCGACGCCGAACCCATCATCCGGAAGGCGCTGGCAGTCGGCGCCGACGACGCCATCCGTGTCAATGCCGAACCGACGGACGCTTATTTCGTCGCCGAGCAAATCGCCGCCATCGCCCGGCAGGAAAACTACGACCTCATTCTGATGGGCCGTGAGTCGATCGACTTCAACGGCGGCCAGGTACACGGCATCGTCGGCGAGCTCCTCGGCATCGCCTCCTTTTCTCCGGTCATGAAACTCGATATTGACGGTACGACGGCGCGGTTTGCCCGTGAAATCGAAGGCGGCAAGGAATCGCTTGAAGCTTCCCTCCCGCTGGTGCTCGGCTGCCAGGAGCCAATTGCCGAGTGGAAAATCCCGAATATGCGGGGCATCATGACGGCACGTACCAAGCCGCTCAAAGTGGTTGAGCCCGTGGGCCATGATTCCCTGACGCAGGTTACCCAATTCGAGCTGCCTCCGGCCAAAGGCGCGGTGAAGATGATTCCCGCCGAAGACGCCGGCCAGCTCATTACGTTGCTGCGCACGGAAGCCAAGGTTCTCTGATTATTCCACCCGAAAAAGTCTTTGCTTATGTCAGTTCTCGTTTTTGTTGAAACCGACGGCGGGGAAGTCAAGAAATCTTCTCTCGAAGCGCTTTATTACGGCGCGAAAGTAGCCGCTCAATTGCATACTACGGCGACGGCCCTCGTCATCGGCCCCGCTGCTACTGATTTGACTACGCTGGGCCAGTATGGCACCGCCGAGGTACTCCACGCCTCCGACGCACGTCTGGCACAGGCGAACCCGATGGCCTATGCGGGCGTAGTCGCAGCCGCGGCTGAAAATGCCGAGGTAGTCGTTATCGCCAAATCCTCTCTGGGAGATGCCCTGGCTGCCCGCGCGGCCGGCAAACTCAAGGCAGGTCTTGTCTCCAACGTCACCGAACTTCCGGATACTTCTGCAGGGTTCAGGGTTAAGAGCAGTATCTACACCGGAAAAGCCTTTGCCGTTACCGAGATGAAGGCCGGCAAGAAAATCCTTACCGTGAAGAAAAACGCGGTATCTCCTGAATTAACAGATGCCTCAGCCTCTGTAAAACCGTTTGCACCGGCTCTTCCTGACGCTGATTTCGCTGCAAAAGTACTCAGCACGGAAAAAGCCAGCGGCGAACTTTCCCTGTCGGACGCCGACATCATCGTATCCGGCGGCCGCGGTATGAAAGGCCCCGACCACTGGCAGCCGCTGCTCGATCTGGCGCAGGCGCTTCACGCCGCCACGGGCTGTTCAAAACCTGTTTCGGACCTCGACTGGCGCCCTCACCACGAGCACATCGGGCAGACCGGCATCAAAGTAAGTCCGAATCTCTACATCGCCTGCGGGATTTCCGGCGCCATCCAGCACCTGGCCGGCGTAAACGGCTCGAAGGTGATCGTCGTCATCAACAAAGACCCTGAAGCTCCGTTCTTTAAGGCGGCGGACTATGGCATTGTCGGCGACGTATTCGAGATCCTTCCGCGCCTGACTCAGGCCGCGAAAGAGCAGCTCGGCTCCTGATTTCACTGATTCCCGGGCCGGAACTTTTCCGGCCTGTCCATGTTTAAGACCCGTCCTGTTTCCAAAACTCGGCGGGTCTTGTTACTTTTGCCTACCTTTCTAATCAGAGGTCGTAACCAGTGGAAAAAATCAAATTAGAGATTTTAGGTCTTTCCCCGAGTCAATCGCAGACGGGATCTTTTGCATTAGTGTTGGGCGAGGAGTTCGGAAACCGCCGGTTGCCTATCATCATCGGTATGTTTGAAGCGCAGGCGATTGCCATCGAAATCGAGAAAATCAGCCCGAACCGCCCGATGACACACGATCTCTTTAAGTCGTTTGCGCAGGCGTTCCACTACAAGGTCACGGAAATCGTTATCTCCGATCTGCGGGAAGGTATCTTCTTTGCGCAGGTTGTCTGCACGGACGGGCTCAAGGAGCGGGTGGTAGACGCACGTCCCTCGGACGCCATTGCGATCGGCCTCCGGTTTAATGTTCCGATCTATACGTTCGAAAATCTTCTTTCTGAAGCCGGAATTGTGGCGAGCGACGCTCCTTCTTCCCCCGAAAAAACGGAAGCCGCTCCCGCCGAAAAAACCAAACCTTTCCAGGATCAGCTCAAGGACAATTCGACGGAAGACCTGCAGCGTATGCTCGACCAGGCTCTTTCCAACGAAGAGTACGAAAAAGCTGCCCAGATCCGGGACGAAATCAGCCGCCGTAATTAACAAGGTCCCTTCCGGACCCGGACCGCCGGCTCGTTAAAAAGCCTTAAATTACCGGTACCGGGTGTACGCCCCTGAAGGAAACTCCTATTTTTGTCAACGACCTGTCTGGCATGATTCAACAACGAAAGAAATACCTTCCCAACTTTACGGTTACCGTAAGTCTGACGATTGCCCTGTTTATCATCGGGCTGTGCGGTCTGCTGACGATCATGGGCCGGAAGCTGTCGGAAGTGGTCAAGCAGAACATCGAAGTACAGGTTTACCTGGAAAAAGGACTGACGCCGGGCGAATCGGATGCCATCCGGAAGGCTATTGCCGCGAAGCCCTACGTGGCGAAGCGAAACGGACAACCTCAGGTATCGTTCATGTCGAAAGAAGCGGCAGCTGACAAGTTCATCAAGGATACAGGTGAGAATTTCCGGAATTTTCTCGGAGACAACCCGCTCCGCGATGCGATGTTCGTCAAGGTCAGCGAAGACTACTTTTCCGAAGCGGGTCTGAAACAGATCAAAGCCGATCTTGAAAAAGTAGACGGTGTGTTTGAAGCGACCTACGTCGAAAACTTCGTCGAAGAAGTCAATAAAAACCTCGCCAAGATTTACCTCGTTCTGTCGGTATTCGTGGCCCTGTTGCTGATTATCATTGTCGTGCTTGTGAATAATACCATCAAGCTGGCGCTGTATTCGCAGCGGTTTACGATCCGGAGTATGCAGTTGGTCGGGGCGACAAACGGATTCATCCGGAGGCCGTTTCTTTACCGGGGTATTGTCCAGGGCCTGCTCAGCGCGGTATTCGCCTGCGTGTTTCTGGGCGTGATAATTAAACTGGCGTTCCAGTATGTTGAGGGTATCAACCTGCTTTTGGGCGACTGGAACAAGCTGGCTACCCTGGCCGGCGTACTGGCCCTTTTCGGGATGGTTGTCGGTTTTCTGAGTACTTTTCAATCGGTTGAGCGCTACCTGCGCTCGTCCGTCGAACGGTTATACTAACTCTCTTTTTCCATGACTAAAGACGCAAAATCCGCCGAATCGGCAATGCCCTTCCAGCGCAGCAATTACCGGTGGATGATCCTCGGCATCGTGGTGATCCTGCTGGGCTTCTTCATCATGAGCCTCGACAAGGAAGAATTCGGCTTCGGGTTCCTCGGCCTCACCCTCGGCCCTATCGTCGTAGTGGCGGGGTATATCATCGAATTCTTTGCGCTTCTTCAGAAGCCTAAAAAATAACGCCTGCCTCCACGGGCTTTCCGGTACCAGGGATTTTGTCTCTGGTACCTTTTCATGTGCTTTCTTTCCGCCAACAAACAACCTGCCTGCATGACCATTTTTCAAGCCATCATTCTGGCCATTATCGAAGGGATTACCGAATACCTGCCGATTTCGTCAACCGGCCACATGATTTTGTATTCGTCGTTTACAGGGATTGCTTCTGATCCTTTTGTGAAGCTGTTTACGGTTGCGATTCAGTTCGGCGCGATTTTGTCGGTCGTCGTCCTGTATTTCAAGCGTTTTTTCAAGAGTTTCGATTTCTACGTCAAGCTGCTGGCGGCCTTTGTCCCGGCGGTCATCTTCGGATTACTCTTCAGCGATACCATCGACGCCCTGCTCGAAAACCCGCTGGGCGTAGCGATTTCCCTGCTGGTTGGAGGTATTGTTCTGCTTTTCGTTGACAAGTGGTTCCAACGTCCGCTTATCGACGACTCGGATGAAATCGACCTTTTCAACGCCTTTAAAATCGGTGTGTTTCAGTGCATCGCGATGATTCCGGGTGTCTCCCGTTCGGGCGCGTCGATTGTCGGCGGGATGAGCCAAGGCATCAGCCGGAAGGCCGCTGCCGAGTTTTCGTTTTTCCTCGCCGTACCGACGATGGGTGCTGCGACCTGCAAAAAAATGTATGACTTCTTCAAGGAAGGCCATACCATCACGCCGTACCAGTGGCAATTGTTCGCGGTCGGTAACATTGTAGCATTCCTCGTCGCGATGATCGCCATCCGCTTTTTTATCAGCTACCTGACCCGTTACGGGTTTAAGGTATTCGGCTGGTACCGCATCATCGTGGGCGGTATTATTGTGGCGTTGCTGTTGAGCGGGGTGAAGATGGAAGTACTGTGAGTTTTCGGTTTGCAGTTTTCTGTTTCCAGTTTGGCCTGTCGGTTGCAACAACTGAAAACAGAAAACCTCAAACTGAAAACCATTAATTGATGTAACATGGAAGTACCCGAACAATCCCCCGGCGAAGTTCTCCTGGTGGATAAGCCGCTGGGCTGGACGTCTTTTGCGGTGGTAAAAAAAATGAAGTGGGCGGCGAAGATCAAGAAAATCGGTCATGCCGGTACGCTGGATCCCCTTGCAACCGGCCTGCTCATCTGCTGCACCGGCAAGATGACCAAGCAGATCGAAACCTACCAGGGCGCTGAAAAGGAATATACCGGCACGTTTGTCCTCGGGAAGACGACGCCTTCTGTCGACCTGGAAACGGCCTTCGACGCCGATTATCCTACCGAACACATTACACCGGCGGTGCTGGAAGAAGCGCGTGAGAAACTGACCGGCGCCATCGACCAGACTCCGCCGATTTTTTCAGCGGTAAAAATCGACGGGCAGCGCGCCTACGAGCTTGCCCGGAAGGGCCAGGACGCCGAAATCAAGTCCAAAGTCATTACTATTTCCGAGTTTGAACTCGATACCTCCCGGTTTCCGGAGGTCGATTTTCGTGTGGTTTGCTCAAAAGGTACGTACATTCGCAGTCTGGTTCGCGACTTCGGAACTCTTTGCGGGTCCGGAGCGTATCTCAAAAGTCTCCGGCGCACACGGATCGGAGCGTTCAGGGTAGAAGATGCGTTTTCGCTCGAACAGTTCGTGGAACAACACCGCCCCGGATCTGTTCTGTATGAGCCGCGTATGCCCGGTATTTCTCATTGAGCAATGCAAGTACACCACGGACCCGAGTCCTTTCAACGTCTTCCTTACGCCGTCGTTACCAGTGGTACGTTCGACGGCGTTCACCTCGGACACCAGAAAATCCTGTCCCGGCTGATCGAATCGGCGCGGCAGCTCAACGGGCAGTCGGTCGTCATCACGTTCTGGCCGCACCCGAGAATGGTGGTTTCGACGGATAGTTCCGATCTTAAACTGTTGAGTACGCTCGACGAAAAGATTGAATTGCTGGCCGACAGCGGTATCGACCACCTGCTGGTCATTCCGTTCAACCGGAATTTTTCCCTGCTGACGTCCGACGAGTTTATCCGGCAAATCCTCCTCGAAACAATCGGTACAAAACGCCTTGTCATCGGCTATGATCACCGTTTCGGGCGAAACCGGGAAGGCGGCTTCGACTACCTCCACGCACATGCGCACGAGTACGGGTTTGAAGTGGAAGAAATTCCGCGTCAGGACGTCGAACACCTGGCGGTAAGCTCGACGCGCATCCGGCAGTCTCTGCTCAGCGGCGACGTCCGGACGGCTTCTGCCTTTCTCGGCCGGAACTATACCCTCAGCGGTACCGTCGTCAAGGGCCGGCAACTGGGTCGGCAGCTTGGCTATCCGACGGCCAATCTTGAGCTTCCGGAGTCGTATAAACTGGTTCCGGCAGACGGCGTCTATGCCGTTCGGGTAAAGTGGCGGAAAGACTGGTACGGAGGCATGCTCAGCATCGGCACGAATCCGACCGTCGAAGGGACGATCCGGACTATCGAAGTCAATATCTTCGACTTTGATACGGAGATTTATGGCGAAAAACTGACGCTGGAATTCGTCGCCTGGCTACGGGGTCAGGTGAAGTTCGACGGGCTTGAACCGCTTATCGCCCAGATCGGGCAGGATAAAGTGGATTCGCTGGAGGTACTGGCTACCAACCCTCCCAAATAACATCTCCCCGCGTCGCATTTTTCTTTTCCTCAAAAGGGAAAGTAGCACCCTTGCAGCTCAGAACAGCCCAGGGGCAAACCGAACACGAGTTCAGCGGAGAATCAAGCAGGATAACATTTTCTGTTTTATGCTTTCCCAGACTGACCGAGGTGATCATCGCCGGTACCGTCGCGCCCGGCGTGTAATACTTCTTTTCCGAAATAATAGTCTTGAGCCATTGTAACTGCTTCTCGTTGCAGTCGCAGTGACTCATTGCCTTCCGAAGATAGGCGGGCGAGTCGCCGTCATTTTTCCGGCAACTACTGCCTACCATCAACAGACCGATCAGGAGTAGGGAAAGGTGTTTCATCTCTTTTTTCGATCAGGACACGAAACCGCCGTATTCTGTTGGAAATCAAGGCAATATTCGTTTTTAAAAATGAAGATTTTCGGGGAAGACGTACAATAATCCGAAGTATTTTCTACCCATGTCAAAATATTAGTACGATTTTCTTCGATCGTTTCCGGAGAATTGGGAAATTAAGGGTTGATTCATATCATCACCCTCACTATAACGCCCGGAAGTCGTATTGGTATGACCTTTATCTCTCTCCACGCCAGGACGCTCATGAGTGTACTGCTGGTTGTGGTTTCCCTGTATCTCTGGTTCCGCTACCGGAAAGATGATCGTGCAGGAACAGGCCTGGTACTCGCCCTGCTCGGGCTTACTTTTTTTCTTCGCTGGTATTGGATGGATGACCTCGAGGGAAACGTGGATACCAGCACCTGGCTGGCCAGTACGCTTTCCGTACGCCACTACCCCGACTCGTTCTGGAAGCTTCTCAATTACTCCGATTCCCGGCCTCTTACGGTATTTCCGCTCTGGGCGGCTACCTGGTTCGGGGTCGACGCAGGCTATCGTACAGCAGAGTGCGTGGGCGTGATCTGCTGGCTGGGAACCTTGTTTTTTACCTATCGGGCACTGACACTTTATGTTTCAAATTCGCTCGCGGTATTGCTTACCTGGGTACTTTGCCTGTTTATCGGAACGACCTGGAACAACGAGCATACCGCCTATAACTCGGAGCATTTCAGTATTTTCCTGATTGCCGTCGCGACCTATGCTTATTTGTCGTTTGAGAAAAAAGGACGTACAACAGCGCTGAAAGCCTTCGGAACGGGTTTCCTGCTCGGCAGCCTTCTCTTTGCGAAATTTCAGAATGTACCGATGGGTCTGGTAGTCGCGGGTTTCATGATGACTTCCCTGTACCGGAAAAAAGACTTCCGCAGCTTAGCGTTTCTTGTTTCAGGCGGGATATTGCCTACGATCATCGTCAATATCATTTTCTGGTCGCACGGCAAGCTCGACGAGTTCTGGGTAAACTATGTCTGGCACTACATACTTTACTCCTATACGACTGAATTTCAGCCGCTTTCGGTAGGCGAACGCTTCAATCCGATCCGGGCCGGGCGCTTTCTGCTCAGCGCTGTCCAATCCCGCGCAATTCTTTCGGCACTTTTGCTGGTATTGACGGGTGGCGTCGCCTATGCTGCTTTTTCCGCACCGCAAGGCTCCTTTGTGCGCACTATCCGGCTCTTTACCCTCCTGCTGCTGGCCGCGAGTATGTACGCGATTATTCAGGCCGGAAACCCGTTCCATCACTATGCGCTCTATATCTTCCACCCGTTGATTCTGGCGGCGGGCGCCTGGCTGACTGCGCCGCGGTCCCGGGCGGTACCCCTGCTGGGCGGGGCTTTGCTGCTGGCTGCCGTTGGTCAGGGTGTGTGGAATCTTAATACGACGCCTGCGCCTGTCATTTCCAATTATCCCCAAAGCGAAAAACAGATTATCCAAACCATTCTGAACAACTCGACGGAACAGGATAGGCTCGTCGTATGGGGATGGGTAGACCGCTGGCACCAGTATACCGTGCGGCCGTGCGGCTACCGACTCGCCCATACTCACCTCATGTACATGAAATCGGATCTCTTCAGCCGGCGGATGGCCAATTTCCTGGAAGACATGGAGGCAAACAAGCCGGCGATATTCGTTGACGCTGCCATCGATCGCTATTCTGTCATCGAAGGCCTCGAAAAACCCCACGATACCTTCCCCGAAGTAAAAAGCTATATCGACCGGCATTACCAGCCCCTGGCGATAATCGACAGTGTAAGAATTTACCGGCGTATCCGGTAGCAACAAAAAAAGAGCCTGTTACGGCTCTTTTTTGTTTGCAGAAACAGCTCCTAGTCAACCAGGCGGACATAGCTGCCCAGCCACTTGATTTCTGACTTGAGTTGCTTGAAAATCTTCTGAATCTTGTCGTCCTGCACGTGCCCTTCAAATTCCATCAGGAACCAGAACCCGAAGCGATCCCCCTGCCGGCTGGGATGGCTCGCCAGCTTGGTCAGGTTGATGTCATACAGTTCAAATTCCCGGAGGCAGCGGGACAGCGTTCCGGGCTTATCAGAGTCGGGAAACTGGACGATAACGGTGGTTTTGTCGTTACCCGACGGCTGCGTTTCAAAATCCTTTGCCAGGATGAGAAAACGTGTCCGGTTTACGTCCGAGTCCTGAATATTATCGAACAGCACCGGCACACCGAAAATCTTTCCCGCAATAGCGGAGCAGATCGCAGCCGATTGCGGGTCTTCCGAAGCCAGTTTGGCAGCTTTGGACGTCGATTCTACCGGTATGATTTCGACAGGATGCGCGTGGAAGTAGTCGTCCAGAAAGCGCTTGCACTGCCGGAAGCCGATATCCTTGGAATAGATCCGCTGGATGTCGGACAGTTTTTCCCGCTGGGTGACAAACGCGAAGTGAATGGGCGTTACGATCTCCGCCGCGATGCGGATGTTCTTTTCGTTGAGGTTATCGACGGTCTCGAAAACGAGGCCTTCCCGGTTGTTTTCAATCGGGACAACGCCGAATTTGGCGCGTCCCGTTTCGACGGACTCAAAAACGGACCGGATCGTCGGCAGGGCATCGTACTCACTCATCGCGCCAAACCGGGACTCTGCCGCCTGATGGGTAAAACTACCTTCGGGGCCAAGATACGCCACGCGTTCAGGCAGTTCGATATTCCGGGCAACCGCAAAGATTTCCTGAAAAATGGCTTCGATTGCCTCGTTTTTCAGGAGGCCTTCGGACTGACCGGAAAGGCGGTCGATGATGGATTTTTCGCGCTCCGGCCGGTAAATAAGGGCCTGAGAGGAGCGCTTTAACTCTCCTACCAGCTGCACCACTTCCATCCGCGCATTGAGCAGGGACAGTAGCTGGTTGTCGATAGAATCGATCCGGTTTCGTAATTCTTCTAACGTCATGAGGAAAAGGGACTACTTCAACCCTCTGAGGCGTCTGGACCAGGCCAGTTGCCCAGGAGTCAGGATTTTCTCTTTGAGAAGTGTCGCCAGCGGACGGCGAAACGCTTCCGGATGGTAATTTACAGCCTTCAGGGTATACTTCAGTCGGGGCCAGAAGCGATTCTCGAAATCAGCGGTATCCGGGAGCAGCCAGTAAAACTCGGCCATCGTCCGTTTGAACCGGTCAGTATACGCGTAACCGGTCTCCCGGTCGAGATGCTCATACATGTTGATCCGGTTGAAGAGGAAATGAGCCTCCCACCGGTGGTCAGTATTGCTTTGCCCGCCGGCGTGTTTCCGGTAGACTGACATGACTTCGTTGATATAACCGACAGGGCCGCGCTGAGCCAGGAGGATATTCAATGGAATATCACCGCTTTTCGACTGGGAAATCCAGTCCGGCAATTTCGGAAGGAACGTCTTGCGAAGCACGATACTCGCCGTAGCCATGAACCAGGTTTCGCTGTTGCCAATCAGATCGCTGACGGTCACCACTTCCTTCTGGTTGTGGTTGAGCAGGTAAGAAGGAGCGCTTCCATCCTGGTAAATCACTTCGGCATTATGGAAGCACATGGAAAAGTCGGGATGACTATCCATGAATTCCACCTGTTTCTGCAGCTTGAGCGGGTCGGTCCAGTAGTCGTCCCCTTCGCATAGTGCGAGGTACTCACCGCGGCAGGCATCGTAGGTATCGATGAAGTTGTAAATAGCTCCCCGGTTCTTTTCGTGCAGCAACAGCCGGATTTTGTCCGGAAACCGCTGCTGATAAGACCGGAGTACTTCCTGGGTATTGTCTTTGGACGCATCGTCCCCCACTACAATCTCGAAATCGAAGGTCGTCTGCTGGGCCAGAAAGCTATCCAGCGCCTGCCCGATAAACGGCCCGTGGTTATAGGTAATGCAATAAACGCTCAGCTTTGGCTTCATAATAAAAATCAGAAATGAGCGCCGGGATCAGGGATGCCGGTACTCATGGCGCAACAGGCTCATGCCGAGCAAATCGGTAAACTGTCCGTCTTTGAATACGGCCTGACGGAGCAGTCCTTCCCGCTGAAAACCAAAAGATTCGTACAGACGGATCGCACGCTCGTTACCGGGCAGTACGGTCAGGTAGATACGATTCAGGTTCAGGTCCTGAAAAGCGTGTTCCAGGATACGCCGGGTAGCCAGTGTACCGGCTCCTTTCGACTGCCGGTCCTTCTCCCCGATCATAATACTGTACTCCGCCTGCTGGTTTACCCGGTCAATCTGGGTGAGCTGAACTGTTCCGATCAGCGTATCGGTATCCACGATGGCCAGCCGTACGGCCTGATCCCGGTGCTGGAGGTAATACGAAAACCAGTTCCGGTCGACCTCAGGGCCGATAAACCGGAACTGGTTTGTCAGGTAGCGGATAATCTCGGGATCATTCCGCCAGCGGTTGATCGCCGGAACGTCCTCGGCTACAATTTCCCGCAGCCAGATCATTTGTTTTCCGCAACGATGTAGATACTGCTGCAAAGATCCGGGTAGACCATACCCAGCTGGAAGCAGCCTTCCATGTAGGCATCGTCAATAACCCCGAGTTCCAGGGCCTTGTCGAGCTGGAAGTTTGCCAGTCCTTTGAAGAAAATCCCGCCGCGGTGCGCCACTTTCAACCCGGCTTCGAGTACGTCTTTTTCAAACGTATCGAGCGAGTACGTAATCCGGTGACCGTGTTTGACATCCGCCGGCGTCAGGGCTGCGTTGTGCGTCAGGTACCCCATTTTGACCGCGATCTGCCGGGAGCCGGCGTTAGCGTTGGGGACGATGAGGAACAGACGGCCGGTCGGCGTCAGGAAATTCTTCACACGTGCCAGAATTTCCACCGGATTGATCAGGTGTTCGAGCACGTGCATGATAAAGATGGCGTCGTATTTTTCGTCCGTTTCGAACGTCTCGAACAGGCCGTTGATAAACTTCACTTTGTCACCGACGCGGCTGCGGGTGATGGCGAGGAATTCCTCCGCGGCATCCACAACAGTCAGGTCGTCAAAACGCGCCGAGAGAATGCTGGTAAACTCACCATACATACAGCCCAGTTCGAGGGCCTTTCCTTCCCGCATGAACGGCTCGAGCGTGCGCATCATGTAGTGACGCATGCGACGGTCGAACTCGTAGTCGTCGTAGTTGGTGGCGATTTTGTTCAGATTCTCGTATTCGGTCTGAAGCGTTTGATCCATGATCTTGGTTGAATTTGATAAATGGGAAATCCCCTCCCGCAGGCTGTACCAACGGGAAGGGAGTAAGCAGGCATTAGCCTTTGAACCGGCAAGTTAGGCAAAATTAACCTTGGCCGGGCAGGTAAAGACGTTTTTCCGGAACCTGGTACCACTCGTCGAGCGAGGCCGGGATACGGGCGTTATAGCCGAGCAATTGCTTCGCAAGGGGCGAAAATTCGCGGTCATAGCCGAAATGACGCGGATAATCGAACTGCGGCTTGAAAAAGGGCTTGGTAAACATCGGCGTCAGGCCGCGGCGGATGTCATTCGTTTTGTTGACCCCGGCAGCATGCCAGACATTCGAGTTGAAGAGGACGATACTGCCTTTTTTGGCAATGGCCTGCTTGGCATCTTTGAAGAACTCTTCGTCACTCGGCTTCTCCGCATATTTATGAGATCCTCCGAGGAACCAGGTAGCGCCGTTTTCCGCGGTAAAGTCATCGAGCATGACCAGCATGTTGAGCATCAGGTGCAGGTCGCCGCTCCAGGTACGGATGTCGCGGTGAACGTTCCCGACATACGAAAGCTCCGACTTCAGGTTCATCACACCTCCGAACGAGTTCAGGATGTACGGACCGTTATCGAAATACGCCGTCAGGTACTCGTGGAGGGGCATTTCTTCGACAAACTTCAGGAACGGGCCTTCGAAAACCACGAGGTGGTGGGAAGTTCCCTCCGTCCGGTTGACTACGTTATTTTTGATCTGAACCTGACGGCATTTTTCCGTCGCGTCGTCCTGAGCAGCAATCAGTTCCCGGCGGAAATCATCTTCCAGTACTTCGTGGAAAATGACCCATCCCTTCGTATCCATTTCCTCTCTGAATGTATCTAAATCCATCAATTTCGGCCGGGCTTCTAGTGTATGATCCATAACTGACTATTGATTTAAGTTTTCGCAAAGATAGAGGGGATCGGGAAACAGCATACTGCCGTAAAGTCACCGATTGGAAAAATAAATGTCAGTATCGGGGGTGATGGGGGGAGCGAAAGGCTAAGCGTTAAGCTGTAAGCGGTAAGCTATAGGCAGTAGGCGCCGGGACTTAAACGGTACGCTGGAAAAAAGTAAAAGTGACAGGCCGGTAAGTGTTAAGTGATAGACAGTAAGCGTCGGGAGACTGACGGTACGTTGAAAAAACAAAAGCGACAGACCGGAAAACGATCGCTTCGTCAAAAGCGTCCGTCCCGGCCTGTCGCTTAATGCCTATAGCTTATCGCCTTACGCCACTTCCGCTATTTCTTCGGCTTCGTCGCGCTCGACAATCAGGTTATCGATGATGAACTTCTGCCGGTCGGGTGTATTCTTACCCATGTAGTAGCTCAGCAGCTTCGGAATGGCCGATTCCTTCTGGAGGATGACCGGTTCGAGCCGCATATCTTCTCCGATGAACTTGCCAAACTCGTCCGGAGAAATTTCACCAAGGCCTTTGAAACGGGTAATTTCCACTTTTCGGCCGCCGGTCGAAAGCTTCTTAATGGCCGCCTGTTTCTCTTCTTCCGAATAACAGTAGATCGTATCCTCGTGCTTTTTCGGATTCCGGACGCGGAACAGCGGCGTTTCGAGGATGTACAGGTGCCCGTTGCGTACCAGATCCGGGAAAAACTGCAGGAAAAACGTCAGCAGCAGCAGGCGGATGTGCATGCCGTCTACGTCGGCGTCTGTCGCCACCACGATCCGGTTGAAGCGAAGGCCATCCAGCCCGTCCTCGATATCCAGTGCGTGCTGCAGGAGATTAAACTCTTCGTTTTCGTATACAACCTTCTTCGTCAGTCCGAAACTGTTGAGCGGCTTTCCGCGGAGGCTGAATACGGCCTGCGTTTGCACATTACGCGATTTGGTAATGGAACCGGAAGCAGAATCCCCTTCGGTGATAAACAAGGTGGTATCCAGACGGTCTTCCGACTTGGCATCCGGCAGGTGAATGCGGCAGTCGCGCAGCTTCTTGTTGTGAACGCTGGCTTTCTTGGCGCGCTCGTTGGCGAGCTTTTTGATACCGGCAATTTCCTTCCGCTCACGTTCCGACTGCTCAATCCGCTTTTTCATCGCCTCCGCAACCGCCGGATTTTTATGGAGGAAGTTATCGAGCTCGGTTTTCAGAAAGTCGACGACATAGCCGCGGACCGTCGGCGAGCTCGGATCCGGCGCCATATTCACCGAACCCAGTTTTGTTTTGGTCTGGGACTCGAAGACCGGTTCCTGCACCCGCAACGAAATCGCGGCGGAGATACTCGACCGGACGTCTTCCGGCGCGTAGTCCTTTTTGAAAAATTCCCGGCAGGTACGAACCAGCGCTTCCTTGAAAGCGGCGAGGTGGGTACCTCCCATTGTTGTATTCTGCCCGTTGACGAAGGAATAGTACTCTTCCCCGTACTGGTTGCCATGCGTCATCGCGATTTCGATATCCGGCCCCTTGAGGTGGATAATCGGGTAGCGGACCGACTCGGCGTCGGTCTGGCGCTCAAGCAGATCCAGCAATCCACGCTGGGCAACATACTTCTGACCGTTGAACTGGAGCGTCAGTCCGGCGTTCAGGTAGGCGTAATTCCAGATTTGCTTTTCGAGGTACTGGGGGATGAAATGATAATTCTTGAAAACGGTATTGTCCGGTTCGAAGATGACAATTGTGCCGTTCCGTTCTTTTGTTTCGAGCGTACCTTCCGACTCGGCGACGAGCTCTCCGCGGTTGAACTCGGCCCATTTGGCCTGTCCGTCGCGCACGGCCTGTACCCGGAAATAGCTGGAAAGTGCGTTGACCGCCTTGGTACCGACGCCGTTGAGCCCGACCGATTTCTGAAACGCGCCGGAGTCGTATTTACCGCCGGTATTGATCTTCGAGACGACGTCCACCACTTTCCCGAGGGGGATGCCCCGGCCATAATCGCGGACTTCGACACGGTGTTCGGCGATCTTTACTTCGATCACTTTTCCAAATCCCATCACGTGCTCGTCGATACAGTTGTCGATAACCTCTTTGACGAGGACGTATATACCATCATCAGCCGAAGATCCGTCTCCGAGCTTCCCGATGTACATCCCCGGACGAAGCCGGATATGTTCTTTCCAGTCAAGCGATCGGATGCTGTCTTCGGTGTATTCAACTAACTTTTGTTCGGCCATGAGTCAATTTGTAAGCGGGTCCTTTCGTTCTTCAAAAATAGGATTTGTTCAATTTTAATCACACTCCCAACTCCATTTTAGGCAAATGTTAATTCTGCAAGCGGTATCCGGAAATTCTAATTTAGTGCTTTACTTTGTGCGCTAATCGAGCTTGGATATACTTACTCCGATCCTTAAAACTAGCTTTCGACTGTGTTTGATATTGTTCAGCCCTTCCGGAAAAAACTCAATTTTCACCTAAAAAGAATCGAAATGCTGCTTCCCGTTCGGTCCAGTGACCTGATGAAATCTTTTCTTTTTGAGCGAGCGTCCCGAATCTCTTTCCATTCTGTCATTCTTTTTGTGCTGCTGCTGATGGCCGGTCAGGCCCGGTCGCAGGTCATTCCCAATTTCCCGCAGCAGAATACGACCATTCCGCAGACGCAGGCGCCGGTGCCGGGTAATACGACGATCACCGATCAGTCGAAAAACCGCAACGTAGTGGTAGACGATCCGCGGGCGAAGGCCCGTCAGGACTCTGTCCGCCTGCTTCGCATTCAGGAAGAAGATCCCGAAAAAGCGGTTAAAAAACTGAAAATTTTCGGTGCTGACATCTTCACCAATAAAAGCCTTGATTTCGTTCCGGTTACCAACATCCCGACGCCGAAAGGATATATTCTCGGCGCAGGGGATCAATTGATTCTCAACCTGTACGGAACGCAGTTTAAAGACGTCAGCATTACGCAGAAAATTACCCCCGAAGGTACAATTCTGATTCCGCAGGTCGGACCGGTATTCCTGTCTGGCATGACGATCGAGGCGGCTACCGAACGCCTTTACGGCAAACTGGCGAATATTTACCCGCTTGGCCGGGGCATGGACCTCAGCGTCCGCATCGGGGATATCCGCAGTATCCGGATCAACTTCGTCGGCGAAGTAGTCAACCCGGGAACGTTTACCCTGCCTTCGCTCGCGACGGTAATGAATGCGCTTTATTTCTCCGGCGGCCCGACGGAATCCGGTTCCTTCCGGATGATCAACCTCATCCGCCGGAATAAGTTCGGCCAGGACTCTGTCATTCGCCGGATCGACCTCTATCAATACCTCACCAAAGGTCTGCGTATCAACGATATCAGCCTGCGGGACGACGATGTTATTCAGATTCCTCCCTACAAATCCCGCATCGAACTCGTTGCCGGAACCAAGAAAACCGGCTATTTCGAACTCCTCCCGGGTGAGAACCTGGGCAACCTGCTCGACTATGCCGGCGGTTTCGTGGAAGATGCCTACCGCAATGTTATTACAGTTCAGCGGATTACGTCCAACGGCCGCAAGTTCCTTGATGTAGCGGATTCGGAAGTACGGAAGTTTGAAGTCATCAACGGCGACCGTGTCGGTATCAACAAGGTGCCCGAGCGTGAACTCAATATGGTGACGATTTCCGGGAGCGTATACATGCCGGGAGCTTACCCGCTGGATCGGAATCCGACGGTCAAAGACCTCGTCAAGCGTGCGGAAGGTCCGACTCGCGAGGCCTTCCTCGGCCGCGCTTCGCTGTACCGTCAGAAGGATGATATGACGGAAGAGCTGATCTCTGTCAACCTCGGCCGCATTCTCGAAGGCAAGGATACCAACGTGGTTCTCAAGCCACTTGACCGCCTGGAAATTCTGAATGTAACCAAACTCCGGGAAGGGCTGATCGTCCGCATTCTCGGGGAGGTCAATAACGTACAGGCCGATACCAACAAAGGTTACTTCCCCTGGTTCGAAGGGATGACCGTGGAAGACCTGATCATCAAAGCCGGTAACCTGCGTGCGGCGGCGTCTCCGAATCACATCGAAGTAGTCCGCCCGAAACACCTGCTGTCTGACGACCCGAAAGATGTCAACTCGACCCTCGGCGAACGGTACAACTTTGGCATCAGCCGGGATCTGCGCCTGACAGAAGACGCGTCCCAGTTCAAGCTTCAGCCGTTTGACATCGTGTACGTCCGGACTTCTCCGAACTTCGAGGAAAACCAGTCGGTGAAAGTCGAAGGGGAAGTACTCCGTCGCGGAGAATACAGCCTCATCGACCGCGATGAACGTATTTCAGACCTGGTGAAGCGCGCCGGCGGCCTGACGCTGTACGCGTATGTGGATGGCGCCAGCCTGATCCGCCGCAGCAAGCTCTCCAAAACGGAGATTGACCAGCAGCAGCGTACGCTCAATGAGATTTCGGGCAACAACCGCAAGGCTGCCGTGAATGCCGATGTCATTACGAAAGACAAGGAAGAAGCGATTGGTATCGATCTGGCCAAGATTCTTTCGAAGCCCCATACGGAAATCGACCTGGTACTTCAGGACGGCGACCTGCTCAGCATTCCGAAGCACAACCCGACGATCAAAATCGAAGGAGAAGTACAGTTACCGACGACTACCCGGTTTACCCGCGGCGTAGGTCTCGGAGAGTACATCTCGCGGGCGGGCGGCTTTACGTCACGAAGTGTGAAGAAGCGAACCTATGTGGTATACGCCAACGGATTTGCGAAGAAGACAAAGCACTTCCTGTTCTTCAATTCCTATCCCGAAGTGAGACCGGGTTCGCGGATCGTGGTTCCGACCCGTACCGTAGCCGATATTACGTCGGCCCAGATCATCGGCAGTATCGCGCAGGTGGGTGCTGCTCTCGGTGGCCTTGTCAGTATCGTCGCTCTGCTTCGCACCTTCAACAATTGATCTACTGACCCGCGCAACGGGTCACGCAATCGCATAAAGAAATGGTATCCGAAAATCCCAAACCGGTCTTAACTCCCAACGGTGAGATTGCCACGCAGGAAGCGGCTCCACCGTTTGATCCCAGAAAAGTCATTCAGTCGATCAAGGGGGTATTTAAAATCCTGATCCGCTACTGGTGGCTGCTCGTTGTACTCGGTGTACTTGGCGGCTTCCTTGGCTGGCTATATGATCAAGTAAATGCGACGCCCGATCAGTACCAGGCGAAAATTGTTTTCAATCTGGAAAGTGGCGGCGGGATGTCGAATGAAATGAGTACGCTCGCCAGTGCCTTCGGGATGGGTGGCGCTGCGACCAGTGCCGACATGTTCTCCGGCCCGAACTTCCTGGCGCTGTTCCGTTCGAAGAAAATCGGGAACCGCGTCATGATGACCCCGATCACCTGGAACGGCCGCACGGATCTCCTTGCTAATTTTTACAAAAACCGGTCGGGAGCACTTCGTCGGACGAAAAACGAAGAATACCTCGGCAGAAAATTCCGGTTCCCGAATAAGCCGCTGAAAGAGTACTCAACGGTAGAGGTGTCCTACCTGAATATGTTTCGGGATTATGCGGCTGCTGACCTGTCAATTGACAATGTAGATAAGAAGTCGAGCTTCATGGAACTGAAGACCAAGACGGATTCCGACACGCTGTCAAAAATTCTGGTGGAAACCTGGCTACAGAAAATGACGGAATTTTACCGGGAAGCAAGGAATCAGAAAACGATGGAACTGCTGACGCTGTATGTCAACAGGCGGGACTCCGTTCTGACGAAACTGTCGGGTGCGGAACGTAAGCTGGCAGCTTCCCAGGATATGAGCCAATATGTCGTAATGCCCTCCGGACGCGTTTCCGAGCAGCGGCTCCTCCAGAATACCAACTACCTTCAGGGACTTTACATGGATGCGATCCGGAACATCGACGCACTCCGTACGTCTCTTATCAAGGATAGCCCGCTGGTGACGATCATTGACGAACCCACCTACCCCATTGACTCCGTTCCGTATCCGTATGGACGGGCGATGAAGATCGGAATCGGGCTGGGTATCATTCTGGCCTTAATTTCCATGTTCCTGATCAATACGTATCAGAACATGATGAAAAAACTGAAAGCGTAATGCAGGAAACGATTATTGAAAACGGCCGGTCTCAAAAGACCTACTGGTCAGAACTGCTGAAGTCATCCGAGCTGTTCTGGATTCTGGCCAAGCGGGATATTACGGTACGGTACAAGCAGACGGTCCTGGGTGTGGTATGGAGTATTGTCCGCCCGGTCCTGACGACTGCCGTCCTCTTTTTTGCCTTCGGAAAAGTAGCCAAACTGGAATTCGAACCGGGTGTTCCTTCCAAGCTGGCGATTTTCGCCGGGGTCTTGTTATGGAATTTCTTTGCCAATTCACTGGCTCAGGTCAGCAGCAGTATTGTTGCAAACTCCAACCTGGTTTCGAAGGTATACTTTCCGCGGCTGATCCTCCCGACCAGCTCGGTGATGGTTGGCTTCGTGGATTTTCTGGTAGGGTGCAGCCTCTTTCTCCCGCTTTACGGCTGGTACTTCTACAAGATCGGATTCCATCCCTCATGGCAGTTGCTCTTTACGCCGGTATTTCTGCTGCTGGCCTATCTGGCAGCATTTTCCTTCGGGCTGATTCTGGCTGTTATGAACGTCAAATACCGTGACTTTTCCCAGCTGACGCCGTTTATCATTCAGTTTGGCTTTTATGCCTGCCCGGTTGGGTACTCTGTGTTTACGCTTCAGAAAGAATGGTGGTACCCGTACTATAACCTGAATCCGGTAGTTGGCCTGATCGACGGATTCCGCTGGTGTCTGCTGGGTGGTTACGCGCCTTTCCGTTGGGAAAGTTTTATTCCCAGTGTTATTATTATTTTGAGTACTGTTGTACTTTCGATTATCTTTTTCCGTAAGCGCGAAAACGGCTTCGTCGATTATATCTGATCCGCCGGAAGCCATCTCCCGGAATGCCGGCAGGCAAATCGCCGGAACTTGAGTTGCGATATTCCATTATGAAATCCATACAGGTAGAAAATATTAGCAAGAAGTACCTGATCGACCACCAGCGCAAGTACGGTGGACCGGCCGGGTTAAAAGAGTCTCTCCTCTCCGGAATCAAGTCTTTTTTCGGATCCGTGAAGGAAGAAAAAGCGGAGAAGGAAGAATTCTGGGCCTTACGGGACGTCAGTTTTGATATCGAACAGGGCGATCGCGTAGGGATCGTCGGACACAATGGCGCCGGGAAATCCACACTGCTGAAAATCCTGAGCCGCATTACCGAACCCACCGAAGGGCGGGTGACCGTACGGGGCCGGATTTCGAGTCTGCTGGAAGTCGGTACCGGTTTCCACCCCGAGCTTACCGGCCGGGAGAACATCTTCCTCAACGGTTCGATCCTGGGCATGAAGCAGGCGGAAATCCGGAAACACTTCGATGAAATCGTGGAGTTTGCCGGTATCGAGAAATTTCTAGATACGCCTGTCAAGCGCTACTCTTCCGGGATGTATGTGCGCCTCGGCTTTGCCATCTCGGCGCACCTTGAACCCGACATCATGATCATTGACGAGGTACTTGCCGTCGGCGATGCCGAATTCCAGCGCAAGTGTCTCGGAAAGATGAAAGACGTATCCGACTCCGGCCGGACGATCCTCTTCGTCAGCCATAACCTGACGGCAGTGCAGAGCCTTTGTAACAAGGCCGTTTTCATGCACCGCGGCCAGATGATCGAAATGGGCGAAACGGGTAACGTGATTGCGGACTACATGTCCAAAATCAATAAAACGAGCCTGTGCCGCGAATGGGACACCCCGGAAAGTGCACCCGGTACCGACCTGGTCCGTATCCGGAAAGTGGAGCTCGTACCCGATCTCGCGCCGGGACAGAAACGCATTGATGTGCGGACGCCGGTCCGGATCCGTTTCGAATTCTGGAACTATGTCGACAAAGCGAAGCTGAACCTCAGCCTGCATTTTAATTCGATGACCGGAGAGACGATTTTCAACCTCGCCTCCCCTCAGCTCGATGCCGTACCCGGCCTGATTTCCGGAGAAGCCGTCCTGCCCGGCAACTTCCTCAATGACGGCACGTACACGATCACGATGATGATCGTCAAGGACGCATCCAGCGTGCTGTACCACCTCCAGGAGTCTATTATCTTCGAGATCGAAGACTACCGCGGAGAAATTGCCTGGTATGGCAAGTGGCCGGGTTCGGTTCGTCCCCATTTCCCCTTCACCATCGAACAGGCAGAGGAGGTTAACGCATGAGCAAAATTTTCGTCACCAAGTCCTACCTTCCTCCTCAAGAAGAATATATCGAGTACCTCAACGGCATCTGGGAACGTCATCACCTGACCAACCAGGGCCCGCTGGTGACCGAGCTGGAAGCCAAACTCAAGTCATACCTCGGCCTCGAACAACTGCATTTCTGTTCGAACGGAACGGTTGTTCTGCAACTGGCTCTTCGTGCCCTGGGTATTGACGGAGAAGTCATTACGACGCCGTTTTCCTATTGTGCGACCTCGCACGTCATTGTCTGGGAAAAGGCGACTCCGGTCTTTGCCGATATTCTTCCCGATACCCTCTGCATTGATCCCGACGCGATCGAAGCGGCCATTACCCCGCGTACGCAGGCGATCCTGGCTACTCACGTCTATGGTATTCCCTGTGATGTTGACCGGATCGAGGCCATCGCGCGCAAGCATGGCCTTCACGTCATTTACGACGCAGCCCATACCTTCGGTGTGAAACTGAACGGCCGTTCTCTGCTGAGTTTCGGAGACGTGGCGACCTGCAGCTTCCATGCGACCAAGGTTTTCCATACCGTCGAAGGAGGTATGATCACCACGCCCAATGCGGAGCTGGCCGCTCAGATCAAGCTGTACCGCAGTTTCGGGCATACCAACGACGATTACTACGACATCGGTATCAACGCGAAAAATTCGGAGTTTCACGCGGCCATGGGCCTGTGTAACCTTCCGAAAGTAGGCGAGATCATTGCCGACCGGAAGTTTGTGACGGAGTTGTATGACGCGCATCTCAACTGGGATAAAATCCGGCAGCCGGTCATTCCGGCGTCTGTTGAACGGAATTACGCCTATTACCCGGTCTTCTTTGACTCTGAGGAAACGCTCCTCCGTGTCCGTGAAGCCCTCAACGCGGAGGAAATCTACCCCCGCCGCTATTTTTTCCCCTCTTTGAATACGTTGAGCTTCCTCCGGGTGAACAAGGCCTGCCCTGTTTCGGAGGATATGGCGCTCCGGGTATTATCCCTGCCGCTGTATCCTGACCTGCCGGAAGCGGATGTCCTCCGGATAGCCTCTATTATCAACCGTAATCTCTGAGACATGTGGGATTGGTTTTACCGCCTCCTCTTTCTGATGTTTGTCGGCTTCTGTTTCCGGATCGCCACGCAAATCGCCAGAAAGTCGCTTGTTGATGTCATCCTGACAGCCTTTACCCTTTTCGCCGGAAGCGTCATCGTTTCCGGATTTATCCTGTCATACCTGCATAAAACGGCGGATGTCCGTTTCTGGGCCGGTTTTGTCTTCGTTCCGGCGTTTTCGTTTTACCTGCTTTTTTCGAAGATTTTTATCCGGGAGTATGAGTCCTTCTCGGTTATCAGCCTGATCGGCAGTACGTTGCAGCGTACCTGGGACTGGTTCAAATCCCTCTCGGTGTACCTGAAGATCCTGTTCGGAAGCCTGATGATTACGTTTGCGATCACGACAGCTACGAACATTGCCCTGGTACTCTTTACGGTTCCGAATGAATGGGACAGCATGACCGGCCACCTGGTCCGGCTGCTGTATTTCATGCAAAACGGGACAATGGCGCCGTTTTACGGTACCAACTGGAACATCGATACCTATCCCCGGAGCGTGTGCGGTATTCAGATTTACAGCTACCTGATTACGGGGAAACTTGAAAATGCCTTCAAGCTCATCAATTACCTGAGCTACCTGGTCGGCGTTTTGTCGGCGTATGGGATCGCACGGTCGCTCAACACCAGCAAAGCCGCCGCCACGTTCTGTGCGCTGGTTTTCGGTCTGCTGCCGAATGTACTTCTGCAATCCACCACGACCGATACCGATATTGTCCTGATGGGCTATACCAGTTGCCTGGTGTATTTCCTGTTTTCCTATCACCAGACGCTCCGTCGCCGGTACCTTTACCTGGCCGGGCTGATGGTTGGCATTGCGCTGGGGCATAAGATTACCATTGTCCTGCAGTTCCCGTCGCTCTTCCTGATCGGGGTGTATGTATTTGCATTTGAGCTGCCGAACGTCCGGCTGTCCCTGCTGCGTTTCAAGCACTTCTTTCTGGCGACGGTACTCGGTATCATTCTTTTCGCTCTGCCCTCGGGCTATATCTCGAACGTGCAGCGGTACCACCACCCGATCGGACCGCCGACGGCCACGCGCCATCAGTCTGTTGAGCGCGCCGGAGGTATCACAAGCCCTAATCTTTACGAACAGGGTACGCGGAATTTGCTGCGGTACGGGTTTGACTTTCTGTCGTTCGACGGGCTGAATAATATTCCCGGCCTGACCGAGCGTCCCAATTATTGGATTAAGGCGCCGTTTATCTGGCTCGAAGAGAAAGCACATGCCCGCCTGCGCGAGGAAACGGACTTTACGATTCGTCCGTTCCGCTGGGAGCGTGAGTTCATCTTTGCAAACGGACTGCCTTATTGGGGCGTATTCGGGTTTGCCCTGATGTGGCCGCTGGTCTTTCTGGTGCTGTTCGGGGTGATCCGGTCCAAGCCGCATTTGTTCCTCGCCGGCGCTGCGCTGCTGCATGCCGCCGCGTTGGCCTATTCCGCGCCCTATGACCCGTTCAAAGGCAGGTATTTTATCAGCACGAGTATCTATGTAGTTCCGTTCCTGGTGTTGTTGTTTGACCGGAAGTATTCGCTTTCGGGAGATGGCAGCCGGTTGCTCAAGGCGTATGTACTTCCTGTCGCATTGCTGGGTTGTATCTCGGCGATTTTGTCGGTGTACCTCAACGAGCGGGCGCTCCCGATTCCGTATAAAGGCCTCCCTTCGGCCTTCGAAGCGGGCCGGATCGAGCGCATGACCTATGCCCGGGAAGACATGACGAAGGCTTACGAGAATTTCGAAAAGCTGGTTCCCGAGCATGCTACCGTAGCGCTGGCAGATATCAACGACGATTACGAATATCCCCTCTTTGGCAAAAACCTGACGCGGAAGCTGATTCCGGTCAATCCGTTTGAGCGGGGCCTGCAACCGATTCCCAAAGAAGCAGACTACCTCTTCTTTGCGGCCAGTGTCGTGAAACCCCGGCCGGGTGATATCCGCCTCGGAACCGATACCACAACGGCCACCCGTGCGAAAATGATCGTTCCTGCGGAAGACTACTGGCTCCGCAAGCTGAAATAAGACCAGGTCCCGGCTGAACCGGGACCTTTTTTCCAACCAATGCCTCCCGGGCGCTTAACGGATTCCCATGAAACTTGCCATCATGCAACCCTATCTGTTTCCGTACATCGGCTATTTTCAGTTGCTGAAGACGGTCGACAAATTCGTCCTGTATGATGATGTCGCGTTCATCAACCGGGGATGGATCAACCGGAACAAGGTGCTGGTCAACGGTAAGGAACAGCTCTTTACCATTCCCCTCCGGGAAGCGAGTCAAAACAAGAAAATCCTCGAAATCGACATCGACGATACGCAGAAATGGCGGGACAAGCTCCTGAAGACCCTTCAGCAGAGCTATAAAAAAGCACCGCAGTATGCAGCCGTCTACCCGGTCATCGAAGAGATTCTCCAAACACCTGCTACCCGGATTACCGACCTGATAGCAGTGAGCATCACCCTGCTGGCCAACTACCTCTCTATTTCGACCGAAATTGTTCCCAGCTCCACCATCTACGCCAATCAGCACCTCAAAGGCCCGGAGCGTATCCTGGATATCTGTCTTCAGGAAGGAGCACAGGAATACATCAACCCCATCGGCGGGATGGAGCTGTATGATCGGGCGGCGTTTGCGGAAAAGGATATTATTCTTCACTTCATCCGTTCCCGGAAAGAAGAATATCCCCAGTTCGGAGGGGAGTTTGTTCCCTGGCTGAGCATCGTTGACGTACTGATGTTCAACACCCCCGAACAGGTTCATACCCTGCTGGAAGCGTTCGATCTGGAATAACCGGAACCTAACATTATTTTTATTTCGGCGCTAGTTTTTCCATATTTCCGGGAAAATCGGCCCGGAAAGCCTTTGTTTTGTTTGGCAGTGACGACCGGAAGAACCGCGTGCCGCGTACTTTCGCCGTGTTTTGAAGATGCCCCTTGTGATCGACGTTTCCATCCTGATTATCAACTATAAATGCCCTGATCTGACGATCGCGGCCATCCGCTCGGTTCGGGAATGGACCCGCCGGGTTTCGTATGAGGTTATTGTCGTCGACAACGAATCTCAGGACGACAGCCGCGAGCGTGTGCTGGCGGCAGAGCCGGCTATTACCTGGATCGACATGGGCTATAACGCCGGCTTTGCCCGGGCCAACAACCGGGCCATCCGGGAAGCCTCCGGCCGGTATTACCTGCTGCTCAACGCCGATACCCTGCTATGCTCCGACGTAATCGATGAGAGCGTCCGGCGCATGGACGCCGAGCCGGAGCTGACTGCTTCTGCCCCGCTTCAATTGCATGAAGACGGAACCCGGCACCCTTTTTACCGGAGCTTTGCCGAGTTTCGCCGGGTCTTTTACATTGTCCCGATCCGGTTCCAGGGATTCGTTGAAAAATGCCTGCCCGCTACACAGTACGCCGATCCCCGGCAGCACGACTGGCTCGTCGGCGCGTTCATGCTCGTACGCCGGGAGGCCGCTGAGAAAGCGGGCCTGCTCGATGAGAGCTTTTTTATGTACGGGGAAGACGTGGAGTGGTCGTACCGGCTCGGAAAGACCGGCAAGCTCGTCTATTTCGAAGACCTTGGTTTTATACACCTGACAAACGACTCGCCCTTCCGCCGGAAGGATGTTTCCTACGTCAACCGCTTCAATACCCAGATGCAGGTATCGAACCTGCTCTGGCTCAGGAAACAGTACGGCCGCGGTGCTTACCTGGTGGTGATGCTCAACTACCTGATCCTCGCGCCCGTATTTCTGGGATGGAAAATGACGGTGAACCTGCTGAAGGGGAAATCACCCTTCCGGGACCTGGACAACCAGCTCCGGTTTGCCCGGAGGGTCCGGGTGCTGTTGCACTATTTCTGGCCGACATGGACCAACAAACCCGGTTTCTATCGTATCAAACCGGAAGAAAACATTGCCTGATTTATGCCGAAATCCCGCATATTGATCATAACGCCCTATGCCGGCCGGACCGGTTCTGAAATGATGATCGGATACCTCCTGCAGCAGTTCAGCCGGGAGCGGTTTGACATCGCCCTGTGTGCGCTCCGCGATGGGGAACTACTGCGCGACCTGCCGGCCGACGTGCCCGCGTTCGTCGCCCCGCACCGCTTTACCCTCTGGCAGAAAGTCATGAACAAAGCGGGCAAGAATCCCATTCTGCGCTACCTACGGCAGGTTCAAAAGACTTTTCAGGCCGATATCTGGTATTTCAATACCCTGGTACCGTCGTTCCTCCTGCCGCTGGCGAAGGAGCTCGGCGTTCGGATTGTTACCCATTTTCATGAATTGCCGATGGAGTATGTCGCGCTCAGGCGACAGGCCTTTGCCGATACCCTGCAGCAGAGTGATCTGATTATCGGCTGTTCGGAAATTGTATGCCGGCGGATAGCGGAAGCCGGCGGACAGCGTATCCGCCTGTGTCATTCCCTGATCGACCTGTCCCGTATCGAGGTAAAGGAGGACCGCGCCGCCGTACTGCGCCGGCAATGGGAAATAGCGGGCGACGAATTTCTCTGGATCATGTCCGGACAAACGACGTACCGCAAAGGATTTGACCTCCTGCCCGAATTTGCCGAACGCCTGCGGGGCTCCCGGGCGCGCATTCTCTGGCTGGGACAGGTACTCGACGACGGCCTCGTCGAATATACCCTTGAACGCCTGCGCCGGACGGAAGGTATCCGCGTCGATGTCGCCGGCGCGCAGCGGGAAGATTACTATACCTATCTGTCGATGGCCGATGGTTTTCTGCTTACCTCGCGGGAGGATCCGTTTCCGCTGGTGATGATCGAGGCGGCCGCGCTGGGAAAACCGATCGTGTCGTTTTCGTCGGGCGGGGTGGCCGAGTTTCTGACAGAAGGGATGGGGGCTGCGGTAGACTCCTGGAACGTCCGCGACGTGGTCGCCATGATGCGGCAGTACATGGAGCAGTTGCGCGTATCCGACCCTGAAAAGTCCCGGAAACGGGCGCAGGAATTTGACGTCGAACGGATCATCCCCCGGTGGGAAGAGATCATGCTGGAAGTCTGAACGTTTCGGGAAAGGATGCCGCTTTCTCGCAAACAGTCGTATTTTTGCCGCTTCCTAAACTCAATTTTTCCATCAGGTAGTTTTATTCGTTATGAAGAAAATTCTGTTCATCAGTCACGACGCCAACCGGGCAGGTGCACAGATTCTTTTACTCCGATTCCTGAAAAAACTGAAACATCTTCCTGATTATCAGTTTAAAATTCTGCTGAAACACGGAGGAGGCCTGATACGGGAGTTTGAAAAACTGGCGCCGGTGTATCACTGGTCCCATTCCTATAACCGGCGGCGCGTCTCGCGCCTGCTCAACCGGGAAAGCTACCAGGACTATGTCTTGCGGGAAATCCGGAACGAGGGATATGACCTTGTTGTCTCCAATACGGTTACCAACGGCGAGCTTTTGTCACAGATCAAACCGCTGGTAAACTGCCCCATTATTACCTACGCGCACGAAATGCCGATGGGGATCGCGATGTATACCGACCCTTCGTCGTTTAATCAGACGCTACGGCACTCCGATTACTACTGGGCCTGCTCCGATGCGCAGCGAACCGTTTACATCGACCGCTTCGGGATCAACCCGGAGGCAATCTCGGTATTGCCTTCACTGATGCCGGAAGGCGCATGGCAGATCCGTACTGAGGAGTCGACCGTAAAGCAAATCCGGCAGCTGCTTGAAATCCCGGACCATGCCCGCGTCGTCGGATCTGTGGGTACGCTCGACTGGCGGAAAGGTATTGACGTTTTTGTGCAACTGGCCCGGCTTTCGGACCCGGATACCCATTTTGTTTGGGTTGGCGGGCACGAAACCCAGGTAGAGTATCACATGATGACGGAAGATCTCCGTCGCCTGGAACTCCTCCACCGGGTACACCTCGTGCCGCATTCCGACCGGCCATACGATTACATGGCGGCGTTTGATGTTTTTGCGATGACCTCCCGGGAAGAACCCTACCCCCTGGTGGTACTCGAAGCGGCGATGCTGGGCAAGCCCATCGTTTGCTTTGCGGCTTCGGGCGGGGCGCCGGATTTTGTGGAATCAGATGCGGGGTTTGTCTGCGACTACCTCGACGCCGCTTCCATGAGTACTTTTTTGTCTCAGTTATTGAAAAATGAATCGCTCCGGGTATCGATGGGACTCGCTGCGCGGGAGAAAGTGATCACCCGGCACGACGACGACCGGGCCATGCGGGCGTTTGTGCAATTACTGGAGCAGCATTTATCCTGACCAATCCCTGACGATTTGAAAACCTTAGCCTTCACCCTTTGCTCGATCAACTACCTGGCTCAGGCCCGGACACTCGGAGAGTCGCTTCAGGCGACGAACCCGGATATCCGTTATGTAGTAGGTTTGGTAGACAAGCTGGAGGGTGTACAGTTTGAAGGAGACAAGGCGCCTCCCTTTGAATTACTGGAACTGCACCGGATCCCCGTTTTCAACCGGGCCTGGATGGAGAAAGAATACGATATTACGGAGTTCAATACGGCGGTCAAGCCGTTTTTCTTTCAGTACTTTTTCCAACAATATCCTGATTATCAGAATTTTATTTACTTCGATCCGGATATCATAGTCTTCACAAAACTAACACACCTGCTGAAGACGCTGGATCAGAGCAATATTGTCCTGACGCCGCATACTCTTAGCCCTTATCCGGATACCTGCCTCCCCAACGAGTGCGATCTGCTGAATTCCGGGACCTTTAACCTGGGCTTTGTAGCCGTCCGGAAAAATGCGGAAACGGAGCGGTTTATCGCGTGGTGGATGGAGAAACTGGCTTTTCAAAGTTTCAACGACATCTGTCACGGATTGTTTACGGATCAAAAGTGGATCAACTACGTTCCGCATTACTTCGACGGAGTACATATCCTGCGGCACCGGGGCTACAACGTTGCCTACTGGAACCTGCACGAGCGGCAATTCACCCGCCGGGAGGATACCTGGTACATCAACGGAACGGATCCCCTGCAGTTCTTCCATTTCTCCGGATATGCGATCACGGATCCCGATTCCATCTCCCGGTATCAGAACCGGTTTACATTTGAAGACCGGCCGGACGTGCGTCCCCTCTTTGATTACTATGCAGAACGGATGCGGGCCAACTTCAATGATTATTACCGGGGCTTTGCCTGCGCATATGTCAAACCGCATAAGGTCATCCGCCTGTTGCGGGTACGGAAGGCTCTTCGTATGCCGTTCGAGAAGCTGCAATCCTGGCTCGATCCCTATTCCCACTAGAAACCGATGCAAAAGACAATCGCTCTCTGGCAACACCGGTATCGGAAGTACTCGGAAATAGCACGCACCTGGCTGGCGTGGGGGAAGGCTTGTGCATCCGTTCGCTGGCATTCCTTCCGGACCGGCAAACCGGCCGTTGGCATACTCCTGGCCGAGCACCTGGGCGATATCGTCTCGTGCGAGCCGCTGGCGCGTCAGGTCCGGGCACTGCACCCGGATGCGCTGATTTACTGGATTGTACGCAAGCCGTTTCGGGAGCTGGTGGAATACAATCCAGACGTCGACCGTATTCTCGAAGAACCGAACGTTCTTTTTTCCATTCTGCTGCTGAAGCGGTCGCCATTCCGGAAAATCTACAACCTGCACCTGTCCAACCGGGTATACGAGCCGCTGAAGAAACGACTTGTCAATCCCCATGCCGACGCGCAGAACCTGACGATTTTCAATTACCTCAACGACCGCAGGCTGGCAGAGGTGTTCGCAGACGCGGCAGGACTGACCCGCCCCGACCGGTCACTCGCTCCGCACCTGCACCTGCCCGACCGGGTACGGCAGCAGATCGACGGCCTTCGCCTCCCGCAACGGTTTGTCGTCCTCCATACCTATTCCAATCAACCCGTAAAAGACTGGAAAACAGCCTACTGGAATGAGCTGGCAGAATCCCTGATGCGAACCTATGGTCCCGTTGTGGAAGTAGGCCTCAAAGCGCAGGTAACGAGTACTTCTCCGTCGTTTATCGACCTCTGCGGGAAACTCAGTATTCTGGAAACTGCCGAGGTAATCCGGCGGGCCAGCTTTTTCATCGGGGTAGACAGCGGACCGGCGCACCTGGCCAATGCCGTCGGCACCTACGGATTTATCCTGATAGGCCGGCTTGGCTCTTTTGAAGACTATAACCTGTACACCGGGGGATACGGCGACGGCAGCAACGGCCGTCTCATTCGCGCTGCTTCCGGGCAGCCTGCCAGCGACCTTCGCTACGAGCAGGTATGGCAACCCGTTGACGAGTACCTCATCGGCCGGAGAATGACCGAAGCGATGAGCCGAAAACCCATTTGATACGTTTATGATACAGTTTTTCACCGTTTGCTGGACCCGGCAGATTCCGCACGTCTTTTTGCTGGCGGGGCAGATTGCCCGGCATTATCCCAGCGCATCGCTGCATGTGGCGTGGGCAGACGGGCACGTGACGCTCCCCGAAGTACCGGCAAACGTGAAATGGGTGGAAGAGATTCCGGCTCTGATGCCGCTTCGGCAACGCTATACCCAAACCGAGCTGCTGGAACTGAGCCGGCCGTTCGTGGCGCGGCATCTGCTTGCCGGGGATCCCCTTGTATTCCTGCATCCGGAGTCGGAATTGCTCGGTACCCTCGACCGGATGGAGATCCTTCTCCAGGAGCAGCCGGCAGTACTGTGTTCGCAATGGCTGCGGCCTCATCCGGATACGCACCTGCCCGACAGCAAATTTCACCTCAACTACGGTACTTACTTCTCCGGCTGCTGGGGTATACGCCCCGGGGCTGTTACCGATAGTCTGCTGAACTGGTGGTGCCATAACCTCGAAACCCGCGGCGGCTACCAGCCTTGTGAAGGCCGTGGTTCCGACCAGCTCTGGCTTGACATGACGCCCGCGCTGTTTGAAGGTACCTACCCTATCCGGGACGCGGCCTATGGTATTCAGTATGCCAACGCCTTCGAGCGCAGCGGTACCACGCCCCTGACGTTTCACTATGGCGGTTACGATTACGGGCAAAAGCAGTTTCCTGCTTACCTGACCGACCGGCCTATCCCCGACTTTTTCCGCCGGGCGGCGGCGGCTTACGCCGAAAAGGTACTGGCGCATCCGCTCTATGCCTCACTGGGTACTAAAGTCCCGGCGTGGGGCCTGCCCGATCCGCCGAAACCGGTAGCCATCGGCCGGCAGCGCTGGGCGGATCGGATCGGAAAAATGATCCGGACCATCAACACCTGGCAGCCGGGGTTTCTCTTTCCGCAAGCTCAGTCTTAAAAATTTACTATTCTCTTTTTCCGGGAATCCCTACCTTTGAGGGAAATTTTCAGGATTTCAGCCTGTTATTCCTGTGAAAACAGGCAGGTATTCCTTAAAATATACTATTCAACCGATTATGAGAGTATCCGTGGCGATGTGTACCTACAATGGCGGGAAGTTTCTTCCCGAGCAATTGGAGAGTATCCGCCAGCAAACCCGGCCCGTTGATGAGCTCGTCGTGTGCGACGACCGTTCGTCGGACGACACCGTCGGCATTCTCCGTGACTTTGCGCAAACTGTTGCGTTTCCCGTTCATATTCATGTCAATCCTGCCAATCTCGGATCTACGAAAAACTTTGAGAAGTGTCTGAGTTTGTGTACAGGAGACATACTTTTCTGCTGTGATCAGGACGATAAATGGCATACGGAAAAAGTAGCCCGCCAGCTCGCCTACCTGGAGCAGCATCCCGACAAGGACGCCGTTTTTACGGATGCAAGGGTAATCGACGATGCGTCTGTTCCCCAGGATCGGACCATCTGGCAGGAAATCGAATTTGACACGGCAGCGCAGGCACGATGGAACCATTCGGAAGCCCACGAGATCCTGTTCGGAGGCTTTGTGGTAACCGGCGCTACGCTGGCGCTTCGCCGCGAAGTACTGGCCCGCACGACTCCTTTCCCGACCCATATCCGCTACTACATCCACGACGCGTGGATTGCGCTGCTGCTTTCGCTGGAAGAAAAGATCGGTTTTCTGACCGATGAACTTCTTTTTTACCGGAAGCACCAGACCCAGCAGGTAGGATTCGGAGAAAAGAAGGCGAAAGTGACGCTTGGCGACCGCTTCTCCCGCGATAGGGAAGGCAAGCTCAAGCCGCTCCGCGAAAAAGCAGAGATATGTGCCCAGCTGCTGGCAGCGCTGCGCGATTCCTATGCCGGGCCGAAGCTCCGGGAGCTGGAACAGCGGCAAAAGCATTTTCAGGCACGGGCTACACTGCCCGCGTTCCGCCCGGCACGCATTCCGGTCATCTGGCGGGAGTGGATTTCCGGTCGGTACCGGTTCAGCAGCAAAGACTGGTGGCTGCCACTGGCCGGCGATCTGTTCGAATAAACCTAAACCCACGCATGTCTGTTGCCGTTGTCATACCCCTTTATCGTTCGGAGCTGACCGCTTACGAGCAGATTTCCCTCCGGCAATGCGTCCGGAAGCTGGGGGGGCACCCGATGTATGTCGTGAAGCCGCAATCGCTCGACCTGTCGGCGGTGACGGCCGAATACCCCAATCTGCAGCTTGTTTCCTTTGGAGACGAATGTTTCGCAGGTATCGCCGCGTACAATCAGTTGCTGACGAACGAGGCGTTTTACGATACATTTTCCGCCTACGCGTATATCCTGATTTATCAACTCGACGCGTTCGTGTTTGAAGATACCCTGGAGGCCTGGTGCCGGAAAGGCTTTGATTATGTCGGAGCGCCCTTTGTTACCCGGGACGCATTCAGTACGTCGGCCTTCAGTACCAAGAAACCCCTCCTCAACGGCGGGCTTTCGCTGCGAAAAGTGAAGGCCTGCCGGCGACTGGTTTCCCGCTACAAACGGGTATTCGGGCAATGGCCCGGCAACGAAGACATGCTGTTTTCGCTTACGGCAACACGCCTCCTGCCTTTCCGGCCGTTGATGAAGTTGCCGACCGTTCAGGAATCGTTGCTATTTTCATTCGAGCAAAATCCCGATTTTGCTCTTTTACTGACTGACGGTACCCTGCCCTTTGGCTGCCATGCCTGGGAAAAATACGACCTGGCCTTCTGGCGGCCGTATTTCCTGCGGGAAGGATATACCGTCTAACGGCTTTTTGCATGGAGTTTTTTGCCCCGGATGCGATACAGAAATTTGTAACAACCGCCCGGTTTGACGAAGCGACCCTTCTCCGGAAAGACCTTTCCTTTCCGAAGATCAGTGTCATTACGCCTTCTTATAACCAGGCTGAGTTTCTCGAACGTACCCTTCTCAGTATTCTCAATCAGAATTACCCCAACCTGGAGCTGATTGTCATGGATGGCGGATCGACGGACGGAAGCACCGATGTTATCCGGAAGTACGAAAAATACATTACCTATTGGGTCAGTGAGAAGGATGGCGGGCAAACCGCCGCCATCAATGCCGGTTTCCGGAAGGCTACCGGCGACTGGGTTACCTTTCAGAACTCGGATGACGTATTTGCGCCGAATGCCCTGCTGACGGTCGGGAAAGCCATCCGGTCTTTTCCGGACGTGTCGGTTTTTTACGGAAACCTTCTGATGATCGATGAAAACGATCTCGTTTTCGAGCACAAGAAACAGATTCCGTTCTGGCCCGCGGCGCAGGTATATGAGGGCATGCAGGTATTCAACCAGTGCATGGTTTTCCGGCGAGAGTTGCTTACGCGGCACGGATACCTCGATGAGGGTTTTCAGTTCGCTTTTGATTACGAAATTTGTACCCGGTGGAGTGTGCTGCCGGAAATCCGCTTCCGCTTGCTGAACGACTTCTGGGCTTGTTTCCGGCAGCATCAGGCGGCAAAAAGTTCGACCATCAACCACATCGGGATGGAGGAACATGCGCGGATCAAGGCGACGTATGCCACGCAATTGAAAAGTACGCTTCCGGAAAAGCTCCTGTTTCCTTATATCCGCTTCCGGAAGCTGGCGTATTTTCTCGGAAAGCTCGATTTTTCGTACTTTTTCTACCGGTTGAGGTTTAACCGGCAATAATGACCGAACATGCTCAAAGACCTATTTTCAGGTTTTCAGTATAAACGCATTGCCCTGGGGATCGCGATCTTCTTCATGGGCCACCCGCTGATTTTCTTTTTCCGGGACGGCCTGAAGCTCGCGCCTCAATCTTCTGTTTTTACTGCGGCCTGTCTGGCACTGGGGCTGGTTCTGATGATCCCGTCCACGCTCTTTCAACGGTATTTTTCACTGAATTCCAAACTGGCGATACCGCTTGCAGGCTGGGTCGGCGTCTGTTTGTTTTACCTGTTCCTGTTTAACCCGAGCGCCGTTGATCCCTCTTACAGCCGGATGCGCGAACTCATCAACTATGCGATGGCGGGCGCCTTCGCCTTTCTGCTGATCAGTGCGCCCGACAAGGTGAAGGAACATGCCATTCCCGTGTTTGTACTGTTTACATTTGTGGCGAACCTGGGTTTGTTTTACTCCCTGCTCACCAACCCGCACTATGTGCTTGGAGCGCGGGCGTCGATTTACTTCGATGATGATTACGGCGGCAACCCGCACATTTTTGCCCGAAACGGTTTTGCAGGGGTTATTTGCTGTCTGATTCTGCTTTTTTCGAGCAATAATATCCTGTATAAACTGCTCTCCATTGTCAATCTGTTCGCCTCGCTTGCTACCGTTCTGCTGACCCAAAGCCGCGGGACACTGATGGCGCTCGTACTGGCAATGGGTGCGTTCATCGTATTCGGCCTGACGAAATCAAACGTCAAAGCCATCAAGACAGCGTTCCGGAAACCGAGTACAATGATCTTCTTTTTTGCACCGATTATCGCTGTGGGGTACTATCTCGGTTCGAAGCCGCAGTTGCTCGGTCTGATCGGAGGCTATTTCGAGCAATTCCTGGCCAAACTGCTCGATGCACTCGTTACGGCCGGGCAGGGCTCTGATACGGATGAGATCGTCGATTATTCCGCTTACAACCGGGTCGTTTCGTTCTCAATGTTTAAGAACATGCTGTTCGACAACCCGATTGCGCTGATTACCGGCAATGGGTACAAGTTCTTTTACATGGACTTCCCGATTCTGGAAGCGGCCTATAATTATGGATTTATAGGCTTCTATTTCTTTGCGCGACTCATTTACGAAATAGTTCGGGAATCCATTCTGGCGATCCGGAAGATGACCAGTCCGCTCGGCACGTACCTCGCTTACCTGTTTATTCCGATCTTTGTTTCTGTTTTTTCCGCCGGGCAGCCAACCGATACCACCTTTCTCTTTCCTTTCCTGATGTTTGCTCGTTTCATGCAGACAGAAAAAGAAGAGAAGGAAGAGAAAGCCGCTGCCGCAGCGGCGGCTCAACCCGAACCCCTACCCGTGTCCTGATATGCGGGTCTTGATTGTTCACAATATTCTGTGGTCGCACTACAAAGCGGCGTTGTTTTCTGCACTGGCTGCGGAGGCGGCAGACGGAGAAGAGCTACTGGTTCTGCAACTGGCCGAATCCGAAAAGAAATACAGTGAGCTTGGCAAAGCCGGTCAAATCGACCACCGGTATCCCTACAAGCTCCTCACGGCCGGTTCACTCGACTCAGTGACTATCCCCCAAAAAATCCGGTTTATTCTTTCGGAAATACGCCGCTTCAAACCGGATATCGTCAATCTGACCGGGTACTATGACCCTGCCTACTGGCCGGTGATCGTTTGGTGCCGCCTCAGCGGTATCAGGCTGGTACTCAGCAATGAATCAGGCGAGAACGACGGCAGCCGGAAAGGAATTAAGGAGCGGTTTAAGAAGGCGCTGGTTCGCGCCTTTGACGGGTATATCTGCTTTGGCACGTCTTCGGCCCGGTACCTGTTGCGCCTTGGCGCGAGGGAGGACCGTATTCTGAGCCGGCATGCAGCGGTTATCAACGAAGCTGTTATCCGAAACGTTTATCAGCACGCACTACCCGATCGTGCTACCCAAAAAGCCCGCCTGGGACTTCCCGGCGGCGTAATTGCCTTTGTGGGTCGCCTGGCGCCGGAGAAAAACCTCCCGAAACTGATTACCGCCTTCCGCCGCGTGGCAACCGGCGGGTGGAAGCTGCTCGTCATCGGCGACGGACCGCTGCGAAACGAAGTGGAGTCGCAATCCGATATCTGCTGGCTCGGCGGTCGCCCCTGGAACGAGGTTCCGGAGGCGCTGGCTCTGGCCGATGCGCTCGTTCTCCCGAGTTCGTTCGAACCCTGGGGGCTGGTCGTCAACGAAGCCATGACCTGCGGCCTGCCCGTACTCGTTTCCCAACGGTGCGGTTGTACGGATGACCTCGTCCGGCCGGGAGAAAACGGCTACCTGTTCGACCCGGAAGACGACGCCTCTCTCAAAACCGCGCTGAAGACCTTCATGGCCCTGCCCGATGTGGCCAGGGCTGATATGGGAGCACGCTCCCTTCAACTGATTTCGCCTTTTTCAACGGAGAAAGTAGCTGCCGAACTCTGGCAGGGGTTCCGGTTACTGACCAAACGTGCGCGATGAAAATACTGAACCTGTGCGGTTATTCCTGGGAAATCGGGGGGCCGTCGAAAGTCATTTACGATCATGCCAACGTCCAGCTCCGGCTTGGCGCCGAGGTAACCATTCTGACACCCCTGTCGGAAGGAGAACGTTTGTATATTATTCCGGAGGGCGCAAAGGTCGTGACGGTCCGCCGTCACTGGCTGGCCCGGTTTATCCCGGAATTTTCGCCGGAACTGTACCGCTACTACCGGGAGCATGCTCATGAGTATGACATTGTTCATATTCACGGTCCTTTTCATTTCGCCGGCTGGGTACCCTTTTGGGTAAAATCGAAGGCGAAGAAGGTATTCACCGTGCACGGTACGCTCGACCGATGGGCCATCCGCAAATCCGGTTGGAAGAAAAAACTCATCAGCGCACTTTTTCAGCGGAAGTACGTGGAGCAATGCGACCTTGCGCAGGTTCACAACCCGGACGAAGCCGAAGATCTCACCCGCTACCTCGGGCATCCGCATCCGCACGTCGTCATGATCAACAACGGCATGAAGCTGTCGGACTATGACCGGTTGCCTGCCAGGGGAGGCTTCCGGGCACGGCTTGGTCTGGCCGAGGATACGCCATTGATTCTCTTTCTCAGCCGCATCAATATCAAAAAAGGCCTCGACGTACTGCTGCCTGCTTTTGAACGGGTACGGAAGGCATACCCGGCCGCCGTATTGACCATAGTCGGCCCGGACGACGGATACCTTGCTGACGTTCAACGGTTTATCGAAGAACGAAAATTGGCTTCCTCGATTCTGGTTCCCGGCATGCTGACCGGAACCGAAAAGCTGGAAGCACTCGTAGATGCCGATGTTTTTGCCCTCCCGACCTATTCGGAGAGCTTCTCTCTGGCGGCGCTGGAAGCGATGGTATGCGGCGCACCGGTTCTGACGACCGACCGCATCGGTTTCGGCCATCTCCTGAAGGTCAATCCGGCGGCGGAAGTAGTGGTGCCGACCGTCGACGACGTCGAACGTGGATTACTCCGCCTGCTCGGCGATGCGGATTATCGCGTACATTTGGCCGAAAAAGGGCGTCAGTTTGCCCGGGAAGTGGCAGACATTGACGTTGTCGCCACCCGACTTTACCATGCTTTTGAATCGCTCCTTACCCGATCCTGAATGAGGCCGAACCCTGACCTGTCCGTCATCCTGCTCACCCACAACGAAGAGCGGCATATTGAACGGTGTCTGAAAAGCCTGCTGCCGGTGACGGACAAGATTTTTATTGTTGATTCCGGGTCGACCGACCGGACCGTTGAACTGGCTACTGCGCTGGGCGCTGTCGTCGTTTCGAATCCCTGGGTCAATTATGCTACCCAGTTCAACTTTGGTATCCGGAATACGCCGTTTCAGACGGAATGGCTGATGCGGATGGATGCCGATGAATACCTGCTCCCGGAACTCGCCGGCGAAATCCGGGAAAAACTCGGGAATGTTTCTGAAAATGTCTCCGGGGTTTATGTGAAGCGAAGGGTCATGTTCATGGACAAATGGATCCGTCGCGGCGGGTACTACCCTACCTGGCTGATGCGTCTCTGGCGCCGGTCGAAGGGCCATTGTGAGGAATTGTGGATGGACGAGCATATCAAGTTATCAGACGGAGATACCACCCGTTTTGATAACGACCTGGTCGACCATAACCTCAACAACCTTACCTGGTGGACCCAGAAACACAACCTGTATGCTATCCGGGAAGCAATTGATCTTCTGAACGTCCGGTATAATTTTGACGATGGCGCCATCGTCACGCCAACCCTTTTCGGCACACAGGAACAGCGGAAGCGCTACCTCAAGATACGCTATGCCACGCTTCCCCTTTTTACCCGGCCGTTTCTTTACTTTGTGATGCGGTATTTTTTCCAGGGGGGATTTCTGGATGGCACGAAAGGCCTGGTCTGGCACTTCCTGCAGGGATTCTGGTACCGCTTCCTGGTCGACGCGAAGATCTATGAAGTGTATCACCGGGCAGGAAGAAAAAAAGAAGACATAGCCGCCTTTTTCTGGACCGAATATGGAAAAGACCTTACAGGGAAGCGTTGACCTGTCCCGCTACGAACATCAGCCTCAGTACTCCTCCCGCAGCTGGAAAAACCGGATGTGGTACTTTGTCAACTGGGCGGTATTCAATACAACGTTTCCGTTTCCATCAGGCTTGAAATGCCGTCTGCTGCGCTTTTTTGGTGCGAAGATCGGTACGGGTGTCGTCCTCAAACCCAAAATCAACATCAAGTTTCCCTGGCAGCTGGAGATAGGCGATCATGTCTGGATCGGGGAAGAAGTCTGGATAGACAACCTCGTCCGGGTCCGCATCGGGTCGAACTCCTGCCTGTCGCAGGGGGCGCTGCTCCTCTGCGGTAACCACGACTACAAATCTCCCCGCTTTGACCTCACCGCGAAGCCGATTACACTCGCGGAAGGCGTCTGGATCGGTGCGAAGTCGGTCGTTTGTCCGGGGGTGACGGCGGCGTCTCACGCGGTACTTGCCGTTGGCTCAGTGGCGACATCCGATCTGGACGCTTATTTCGTATATCAGGGTAATCCGGCCCGAAAGGTACGTGAACGGATTATCCGGCCGTAGTTTCTGTCCTTTTCTCTGTATCAATTAGTTATATCTGATCAGTTCAACCAGTACTGAATTTACTAATCGTAAATTCTTGGTAATTTGTGGGGGATTGCGGATATTACGGGGCATTTACCCTGGAGACGTCGTAAAAAACGGTTTGCCATACCCACTCGCAAGCCGAGATTGATCCTTTTGAATTGGTCAACCTGTATGATAACAGCCTTACGTCAATTCCTGAACGAGCCTTTCGTCCAGGTAATCGTGTCCTTACTCGCGGCTTGTTGGCTCACTGTTGAAGCAATACCAGTCATTATCAATATTTCCCGGCTTCGGAATCTGATGAAGGAACCCGAAGCCCGTAGTGCCCACTCCAACAGAACGCCAACGCTCGGCGGTATTGCCATTTTCGCGGGTACCATGATCGGCTACTTCCTCTGGCAGCCTGAAGGAGAAACGCACCTTCATCACCTGGCCATTGCGGGTATCCTCATTCTGTTTTTCACCGGGGTCAAGGACGATATTCTGGTGATTGCGCCTGTCAAAAAGATGCTGGCGCAGATACTCGCTTCCTCCCTGGTCATCATCGGCGCGGATTTACGTATCAACGATCTTTTCGGGATTCTGGGTATTCACCAGATCCCCTACCTTTTCAGCGTTCTGTTTACCATCTTCATTTTCATCGCGCTGACGAATGCCATCAACCTGATTGACGGTATTGACGGACTTGCAGGCGGCATCGGGCTGATCGCGTCCATGATTTTCGGCTCGTGGTTCCTTCTCAACAACCAGTATCCGCTGGCAATTCTCGCCGCCTCGCTGTCAGGGTCGCTGCTGGGCTTTATCCGGTTCAATTTCTCGCGAACAAGCAAGATATTCATGGGCGATACCGGCTCGCTCATTCTCGGGTTTGTACTAACGCTCTTTGCGGTGAAGTTCATTCACCTCAACACGGGCGCCGGCGCCATTATCGACGCGCCGATTCTGGCGGTAGTCGTGCTCATCGTTCCGATTTTCGATACGCTCCGGGTGTTCATTATCCGGATCATGAACCGCCGCTCGCCGTTTTTCCCCGATAAAAACCATACGCACCATATTCTGATCGCCCAGGGGCTGTCGCATTTCATGGCTACATGCATTCTTTGCGGCATCACCATCGGTCTGACGGGCATATTCCTCCTGATCCGTAATTCGGTTACGACAACACAGAGCCTTGTTATTCTGGTATGTCTGTTTTTCGTCTATAACTACGTCAATTACCTGCTCATCAAACGGGTTAATTATGTAGATCCCACGACGGCCATTCTCGAACAGCAGAAACAGACCAAACGCGAGGCCAAGGCCCGGCTTCAGAAGATCAAGCGCATGCGGAGACTTTACGAAAACTGACCCTTACCCTGAGCCCCGGACACCGGGGCTTTTTCATGGGCAGTCCTTTGGCCGAAGCGGAAGATGCGTATCTTGCGGGCATTCTCTAAACCCTTAATTGCCCGGGCATCCGCCCGTTTGCTATGCTGACGATCGATCGCCGACGTTTCATTCAGGGAACTTCCGCTTCCCTCGCCCTGAGCACGTTGGGAGCCGCCTCGCTGGGCGCCCCGCTTACCCACTCTCCTTCCGCAACCAAACGCGTGGCCCTGATTGGCACAGGCTGGTATGGAAAAAGCGACCTTTTCCGGCTTATTCAGGTGGCCCCCGTCGAAGTTGTCGGGCTTTGCGACGCCGACAAAAACATGCTCGAAGCCGCCGGACAGATGGTGAGCCAACGGCAGAAATCAGGCAAGGTACCGGCTCTTTACGCCGACTACCGCAAGATGCTCGCCGAGCAGAAACCCGAAATCGTCCTGATCGGTACGCCCGACCACTGGCACGCCCTGATGGCGATTGATTCACTGAAGGCTGGTGCCCACGTATACGTGCAGAAGCCTATCAGCGTTGATGTCATCGAAGGCGAAGCGATGGTGGCTGCTGCCCGGAAATACAACCGCGTGGTTCAGGTAGGTACTCAACGGAAAAGCACGCCACACCTCATCGATGCCAAGAAGAATATCGTTGATGCCGGATTACTCGGGAAAGTATCTCATGTAGAAATGTGCTGCTACTACCACATGCGCAACAACGGAAACCCTCCCGTGCAGCCTGTACCTGATTTTTTCGACTACGAATCCTGGACCGGTCCTGCTCCGCTGCGACCGTATGACGGCCTGCCGCACGTGCGCTGGTGGCGTACCTTCATGGAATATGGCAATGGAATCATGGGCGATATGTGCATTCACATGTTCGATACCGTCCGCTGGATGCTGAAACTGGGCTGGCCGCAGCGCATCAGTTCTACCGGCGGGATTTATGTCCAGAAGGAAGGGAAATCCAATATTGCCGATACGCAATCGGCCCTTTTCGAGTATCCGGAGCTGAATTGCGTCTGGACGCACCGTTCCTGGGGAACGGCCGCTAATCCGGACTATCCGTGGTCGTTTACGCTCTATGGCGACAAGGGTACGCTCATCGCCAGTACCATGCAGTATGATTTTATTCCGCAGGGAAAAGGCGAAAAGATTCACAAGGATGTTGTCTTCGAAAAGGAAAAATACCCGGAAGACAATACCGAGCCCCAGATCGAGCTGAATGCCGCTCCGGCTACACGCCTGCATATGCTTGATTTTCTGCATGCGATCGAAACCAACGGCCGGCCTGTTGCCGACATCGAAGAAGGGCATATCTCGACGGCAAGTTGCCTGCTGGCTAATCTCTCCATGAAAATCGGCCGACCGGTAGTTTACGACCCCAAAAAGCGGCAGATCATTGGAGATCCTACCGCCAACGCGCTCCTGCGTCGTCCATACCGAAAGGGCTGGACGCATCCGGAACCGGATAAGGTATGATACACAAATAGGCTGTCCGAAAGACAGCCTATTTGCTTTTGGTACCTGCGCCTGCAGGCCGGTGATTTCAGAAAGGACCCGGCCGATTGATTTTGCCGGCATTTCTGGACGCTCCCGGCATTTCCCCCCGTTGTCCCTTTTTAGCAGTTGGCTTGCCGGTTTCCCGGTCGTACCAGTCGGGCGTCAGGTTTGCCGGAGCGGTATCGCCGGTTTCCTCCTGCCAGTTCCGGAGCAGCAGGCGGGCCTCCCGGAGTTTGGAAGCGTAGGCTTCTTCCAATACCAGGTTACGGCGCTGACCGGGGTCCTTTTTCAGGTCGTAAAACTCTTCCTTCGCACGGGGTTTGAGAAAAACATCGTTCTGAAGATCAGATAGATGGTGCTCAGCCTTTGCTGCCTTCAGATCATGCGCAGCGGGACTCTGGTTGGCATCGATCGGTCCACCGTTGTCGAGGTCAGGCCTGAGATTCAGGATATACAAAAAATCACCCGTCCGGACAGAACGCTCCCAGGCTTCGTAGTCATGCCAGTTATGTTCTCCAAACACGCAGCGCCGGAACGTGCCGCCGGGTTTGGTCAGCAGCGGAGCAAAGCTTTTTCCCTGAAAGGACGCCGGGGCGGGCGCTCCCGCCAATGCGGTCAGCGTCGGAGCCAGGTCTATGCTGCTCACCAAGGCATCCGTTTTTCCATGTTTGGGAATACCCTTTGGCCAGCGCATCAGCAATGGCGACCTCAGGCCGCGGTCGGTTAGTCGTGTTTTGCTTCCCGGAAACGGCCGGGCGTTGTCAGCCAGAAAAATGACCAGTGTATTATCGGCAATTCCCTGCCGGTTCAGTTCTGCCATGAAATCGCCGAGGTGATGATCGAGCCGACCGATTTCGTTGTAGTATGCGGCCAGGTCCTCGCGGGTGCCTGGCGCGTCAACGAGCGTTTCGGGTACCGCAACGTCCTTGTCGGGGTCATGCGGGCGGGTCGACGGATCGGCCGACCAATCCCGGTGCGCGTCAAACGGAGCCAGCCAGAAGAAAAAAGGCTTGTCTTTCGGCCGGTATCGTAAGGTAGCCAACCACTGATCCTCCCCGCCGGATCCGTTTTCCTTCTCTCCCGCTTTAAGCAGGTCATATGCACGCTTCGTTTCGGGTCCTTCGTGCCATTTACCCAGCAAAGCGGTGTAGTACCCCTCTTTTTTCAGGACTTCGGGAAAATAGGTCAGGTAGGCGGGCAGCGGCGTATGTAATTCCGCCGCGCCGGTATTGTGGGGATACCGGCCCGTGAGCAGGCTTGTCCGGCTCGGGCTGCAGGAACTGGAGGTTACGAAAAACCGCGAAAACTGCAGTCCTTCCCGCGCAAGCCGGTCGAGGTTCGGCGTGCGTATCCGCTTGTTTCCATAGCATCCGAGGTCTTCCGGACTGATGTCATCCCCGATAATCAGGACGATATTGGGGCGATGCTGGGCCGAGGCAATAGCTGCCGTCAGACAGCTTAAAATCAGGAAAAGAAGTTTCATGTATCGGTTCAGGATTGAGCGGGAAAATACCCAATTTTCCGAAACTCTCCCGGTTGAAACACCTGATCGGGGAAATGAAATACCCGTATATTTATGCCGGGTCTCCGCCGTCACGGAATGCCCATCAAACCCGCCTTTGTTATGAAACCCGCCTTTTCCGCCGAATCGTCCGCCAGGATTCTGTCCCACCTCTATGGCTATCAGCTTGCCCATTGCCTGCACGTTGTTTCCGAGCTCAATATTGCCGAGTTATTGTTTGAGTCTCCCCGGCCGGTAGACGAGCTCGCTGCCCTCACCGGCACACATGCACCGTCCCTTTACCGGGTACTGAGGGTCACTGCTGCTGCAGGAGTTTTTGAAGAGACCGAAGGCCGTGTCTTCCGGTTTACGCCAGATGCAACCGCCCTTCACGGCGACGCTGAAGGTTCCGTCAAACCTTATTTTCAGGCAATTATGGGCGAGCATTCCCATGCTTTTGCCAACCTGCTGCACAGCGTCCGAACGGGAGAGACGGCTTTCGATGCGTATTATTCCATGGATGTCTGGGAGTTTTACGGCAAGCATCCTGAAGAAGCTTTCCGGTTTAACAAGGCCATGGCCGGTCTTACCCAGTATTATTCCCATGCGTTGCTGCCGGCTTATGATTTTAGCCGGTTCCGCACAGTTATCGATATCGGAGGTGGGAACGGAGCGCTGCTTTTCGCTATCCTGGGAGCTTATCCTACGGTATATGGAGCTATTTTCGATGCGCCGGCAGTTATTCCCGAGACGGAAAAGCTCATCCTGGCGAGCCCGTTTCAGGACCGGTGCACGACCATCGCGGGAAATTTCTTCGAGGCCATACCGATCGGCTACGACGCATACCTGCTGAAGTTTATTCTGCACGACTGGAGCGACGACGATTGCGTCGTCATTCTGCGGAATTGCGCGGAAGTCATGGCCGTCGGCAACCGGGTACTGATCCTCGATTCGGTCATCCCCTCCGGAAACTACCCGCATGCAGGCAAATACACCGACGTAACCATGCTTGCCTGTACCCGCGGGAGGGAGCGCAGTGCGGTCGACTTCCGTCAGCTCATCGAAGCCGCCGGCTTGCATTTTGCGGGTATTTCCGATATCGGGCAGGAAGAAATGTACCTCATCGAAGCAGTGAAGGCATAGTTTACGGCGTTTTCCGGGCCGCATTGAACCAGGCTACCGACCGGCGGATGAAGAGAATTTCCGTCGGTACATGAGTTCCTTTCGGAATAGTGACCAGGGAAGTCGTCAGCGCTCCGAGTTTCTCCATGGCGTTGTAAGTGATCTCCGTATTCAGGAAGGGAATATATTCGTCCGCATCTCCGTGAAGAAGATAAAGCGGGCTTTTAGGCTTCCAGGAAGTAAGGTCATTATCTGTCATCGCCCGGCCAAACGCGGATAGCGGATTGGCGATATCCTCCTTAAAAGCATCGGTACAGATTTCATCAAAACTCGCTGTAATATCACGGGCATTTTCGATGGACTTTATAATTTGCTCAGCGTAAGGCGATCTAAAGTAGTAGTTTACCGGCTTACCGATCTTGTATAAACGATTGTATGCCAGCGTTTGCCATATATATATGTAATTGGCCAATCCTCCTTTTGTTTTTTTAGTCGTGACATATGTGAAGAATTCCGGAACAGCATACGGCCCCGCCCCGCAGGCAGTAGTCGTCACGAGGAAGTCATTCTCCTCTTCGAGCAGTTTCAGAGCAGCCAGTGTTGCGTATCCTCCCTCGCGGAGTAGCCGGACAAAAACAGTTCATTGTTCCAAACCTCTTTGGCACCAAGAAACTCCCGGGCAGCTTTCAGCATGTCGGCGGTAGCCCGGGCAAGTGTCTGCCGGTGTTCGTAAGGATGAGAAACCTGACTGGATTCCCCGTATCCGATATAATCCGGACATACAACGATGTAGCCGTGCGTCACATACAACAGCGGGTAAGAAAACGCGGGCGACACCAGGTTTCCGCCGGACGGCGCTTCTTCTTGCGAATAAGCCGTCGCATGCTGAAAGCTGACCAGCGGGTATTTTGCCGCCACCGGTTGAGAAGGCAGGTAAATCAGACCGGACGCGACGATCGGCGTCTCGTCTTCGAGCTTCGTCTTATAAGTTATGCGGTAGATCTGAAGGGAAAAATCTCCAGGGTCGTACTCCAGGGAATCGAAAGGCGAGGCGATCGTCGTCAGTATTTCGTGACTGTAAGCCGCTACCAGTGTGCTGTCGGTGAGATACGTTTCCTTTTCTTCGCCCTGCTTGTGGCACGATGCGAGACTAATGAGAATAAGCCAGAAGGCCGGGATATATTTCCAGTCAGGTAAAAGGTGCTTCATGGGGAGGACAACTTCGGGGACAAATATACACACTCCCTCCGCCAATTCAGGTACCGTTTGGTCAGAACTGCGACAATACCCCTGGATTGCCGGTCAAAAACCGCTAAAAAAGCTGGAGATACATGCCTTGAATCTGCCTGTATTTCCAGCTTTTAACAATCCTGGATGCATTTGCCGGGATCGACTTTGTGTGTCAGAGCGTTACCCAACGGCCCGGATAAGCCTGCACGCGTATGACCTGGTTGCCACTAATTGTCATACTGCCAGCCGTCTCAATTAAATCGCTACCGGATGCCTGCAAGGTAATGACGTTGGTAGTCGTATCCGCTTTTTTGATGATATACTCCCTGCCGGAAAGCGTTGTTGCGTCATAGGCGCCAGAAAGTGCCGGCAGCGTGATGGTAAACCCCCCGGCGGTGGCATTGGCAATAATCGTCCGGTCAGCATTCAGTGTAATGGTATAGGAACTTGTAACACCCCGGATGGACTGACTGGTCGCTTTCAAAGCGTAACGCGCGTCGCTTGCTGTACGGGAAAAGGCATCCGGAGACACGCGGCGGTAAGACACGCCTGTATTTTCCAGAATGGTCACATCGTTGCTCCTGAGCAGCGTCTCGGCGGTTCCATCCTGTGTGGTGAAAGACAGGTCGGTGGTCCAGTTGAAGCTGGCGCTGGTATTCCGGTTGTAGAAGTAATAAAACCCCCTGTTGTTTTCGTTTGCGGCCGGGAGCGTTAACACCCGGTTGGCCGTGATCGTCCCGAGCAGCAGAGAGATCTGGGGATAGGGCACGGTATAGGCGCTGTCTCCCACGGAGATATACTTGTTTTTGTTCTTTTCCCGCCACGCTGACCAAACCCCTCCGATCTTTTTGCGTTCAAAAATCCGCGTATCCGCGGCGCCGGTCGTACGGGCTTCCTGGACAACAAAATTCGTGTTATAGTACGTCTGGTTCAGGAAGTGCGACGAACTTGCCGTCGGCGCATTCAGCGTTGCGGTTGTCCCTCCCTCAAACCCGCCGGTAATCAGATTGAAATCGTTGATCTGGGCAGCCGGTATGGAGCCGGTCACGGTCACAAATTCATCCGGCATGGTGTTGTAAATGGCAGGCCAGGTTGCATCCTGGTCCGGAGGTGGGAGTATTTTGTCTTTCGGAACATCTATAAAAGTATTGTCTGTCCCGTTGACGTTCAGGAAACTTATCGAGTTGACATATCCCCTACCCTGAATGTTTTCGAATCTATCGTATTTCGAACAGGTATTAATCAGGTTGTCCGAATTGGTCGCCGTAACGTTTCGAAATGTATTTCCCCGCAAAGGCGAAATCCAGCTTGGAGTAGCATTGTTGAAAAAGGCTGCAACGGCATCTTTTGCGTCGTCGATCACACAGCTTTCAACTGTACAATTTTGGGCGTTATTGATAAAAACTCCCTGACTCGTAACAGTTCGGCCCACACTTCCCGTTATTCCCCGAATAACCACATCTGAGACGACTGAAACGGCGACCAAAGTTCCGTTCGGGGTTCCTGCTGTCATTTTTACCGGAGAATCACAGTTCTCGACCAGACAGTTGTTGCTATTTGAGACGAAGCCAATCGCATAATAAGTATGAACCGGGTCCGGCTTAACCACGTGAATATTTCGTACGGTGATATTGACACAGGCGGGTGTCAGATCGCCCGAATCCGAACCTACTCCGAATGCCTGAGTTGCATTTTCAGTCCAGATATTCTCGACAAGACAATCCGCGGCCTGGCCAAGTTGTATCCCATACCCTCCCCATAATGAGCCTTTTCCTGTATAATCGAATTTGATATAGAGATTTCGAATCTGGACGTTCCGGGACACGATCCGGGGATCATTCCGCGTGATAAACCGCCCTTCTCCTAAAGGAATATCTGTAAACGCTTCGGTTTGGATACTCGTGAACCATCCTTTTTTGCGATTGAGTGCTGTCATCGCGCGGTTCCATTCTCTACTGTCTCCTACCATTAATGCGACCCTGCCTTCAGACGCTGAAATATTCGCCAGAATCCTTGTAGCCTTCCCATCTCCGACTACATTGACATTCGACGGAATAAACACCGGGTACTTGAACAGGTAATACCTGGTCGTATCCTCCCAGGCACCCACGTATAAGGTTCCGCCGCCAATGCTGTTGAGGTAATCAACAGCGGTCTGAAAAAAGCCGGAAACGTCTGTTCCCGAGACATTTACCGACGAAACGACTCCCGGAAACGATCGGATATCCAGCGTCCGGTTAACCAGCTTACGTTCCCAATAGCGGGCTGCATTTACGCGTAAAATGGTACCGCCGTTGCTGGCTTTGTCTCCCGTCCGGGCAACCCATTCACTTCCGTCAAAACGAAGGAGGGAAGCAGGCGAATTCTTGACCAAGGAGCTATCATAGACGGCAATTGCCTGCGTACTGTCGGCAACGCGCTGAAGCCATTTGCTTCCGCTCGTACTGATAAACCAGAAGTTATCTTCGACGGCATACGAAGGCTTGGAAGTCATTACCCGAAATTGCGCGGGTCCCAGGGCGTCGACAAGAACGATGAGTTGCCCAGGGCTGGCGGAATTTGCCTGGGATTTTGCGTCTGCTATTGAAGGTGCGTAAAGAGGCGTCTGCGCAAAGCCTTTGTAACAAAACAGGAAAAGAAGAAAAAGCAGAATTCGGGTTTTCATAACGTTTTATGGAGGACGGTTTGGCCGAAAGTACGCCATCGCCTCGCGAAAAGAAAGAGCCTTTTTCAATCTTCTCCCGAAATGCAAAACAGCTTATTTAACGGTGCCTGAACGAGGCCTGTATCCCGGTTTGCCTGCCCCGGCTATGCAGGCCGGTTTGCTTTTCCTTTTTAGTGCATTTATCTTATTAAAACAACAAATAGCAATCCAGCTGTCTATTTTCCAAAAACAAAAAACCGGATCTCTCCGGTTTTTTGTTTTTGGAAATACGATGAATTCCGGATGACCCTATTATCGGAAACACTTTTCCTCTATTGTTCTTCTTTTCTCGGTGCCGGTTTTTCCTCCGGCTTCTGACCTTCCGCCGCTTTTTCGGCGCCGGGCAATGCCTCCTGTTTAGGTTGTGAGAGAACTTTGGCTTCCGGCGCCGGGGTTTTTTGATACGACAGCCCCGGCACCGCGTTGCCCCGAATCTGCCGACCCAGGCTTCCCGTATTAACAGGCTCCTTTGTTGCTTCTTTTTTGGCGGAGACCGGCTTATGAAACAAAAGGCCGGGAGCCGTTCCATTTCTCAGTTGGCTGCGGATGCTTTCGTCCGTTCTGTACCTGGATTGGGCTTTGGCAGCGACACTTAAGAGGAGAAACAGGGCGGGAATAAGATAGTTTTTCATAACTACTTGACGGTTAGTATGCCTTATTTGACGTTCACGAAAACATTGATCTTTCCGACGGTATTTCCGTCAAAATTCTGAAGGGCTTTCCCGAGAACTTCTCCGGATTTCACCTTTGCCCGGTCGGCTTTCATCGCGACGCCGGGAATTGAAGAAGTTACCAGTAAATCGCCCCGTTCAATGGCTCCGCCTTCGTTGCATACTTTCGTAGGAATTACTCCGATCACGCCCAGGGGTACCTTGTCCGTCAGTTCGCTGTCAATGTTTTCTTCTGTCAATAATACACCGGGTTTGGTCGCGTAAACGCCCAGAATCCGGGAGGAATAGGCGCCCGAACTTTTTTCGACAGCACGGTCTTTCGATGAAGCTATGCTCAACACGTCACCCGGCTCATAATCCGCCACATCGTTGACCACGTCAAAGGCTTCGGCGACATCCGCTCCGCTGTTCTGAGTGCCCCCGTCAAAAAAGCCGCGTCCGGCTTTGTTGATACGTGCTACATTCGAACCGCCGCTCTGGAAGATGGCTAAATTGCCGCTGGGACCGGTATGGTTGGCCAGGAGAGCCGTCCCGGTCCCAACGGTGGTCACATGGACAACCGGTTGCCCGTTTGAGGCGTTGAAATTGGCAAACCGGCCCGCTTTTCCGACGCCAAAATTCGGTATAAAGCCAGAAATTGCATTCCCATTTCCATCGACAGAAGCCTCGACTCCGTCTCCGTTGCCACCGGCATTTGCCGTGATACCATTTCCGTTTCCTTCCGTTAAAACCACTATGCCCGGGCCGTTCCCGGCGGCGTTAGAGGAATAAAATAATCCGGCATAACCACCCGTTCCGGACGACACGCCCATGACACCGGCGGTTCCGAAGTTGGCAAACTGGGAATTTACCTCGCCTTTGACGGCAGGTGAAGTACCCGTTTTACGGTCCACCAAGAAATTACCGGCCGTTCCGTTACCGACAGTTTTCACGGTAATTACATCGTTTTCATTGTCTTCGTTAAAAATCTCAAACCGGCCGGCGCGACCCGTTGCAAAACTGGGTACCCAGGCATACAGGGCATTTCCTCCTCCGTCGATATTCGTTTCCACACCGTTTCCGTCTTTGGAGGCGTTGGCCGTAATCGCGTTTCCGTTTCCGTCATTAATCGAAACGAGTGCCGGGCCGTTTCCAGAGGTATTGGACGCATGAAAGAGGCCGGCAAACCCGCCTGTACCCGAAGAAATTCCGAATATGGCGGCCGCTCCAAAGTTTCCGAAGATGGTGTTCACTTCCGAGCGTACGGCGGCGGCGACGCTGTTATTATGATTCACTTTAAAAGACGCAGCATTTCCCTTCGTATTATCCGGAATATTACCCAATCCGACCGTCTCCACCGTCAATACGTTGCCATCCTCATTGGCGGTGTTGGTGTTTTTAAAGTGGCCGGCCGTACCGGTACCGGTAACAATTCCCTCGAGCGCAGTGCCGGCTCCCTGATTGGTGATTGAAAACAACGGACCGGCGTTATTTCCGCTTCCGGTATAGGGCAGGGAAAAGGTCGCATTATTGATTTGTGTCCAGCCGGTCCCCGTTTTGAAATACCAGAAACCTTTGGTGTCTGTATCGTAGACGAGCAAGCCGTCTGCGGGATTGGCAATAGCAGTCCGCTGAGCGGTTGTCTGCCGGGGAACGAGTGCTCCCTTTGTTGTCGATTTTACGTCCAGTTGCGCGCTCGCGTCGGGCGTTGGAGTGCCGATGCCTACCTGCGCTTCGGCTGTTTGTGAAAGATGGTTGGCGACGAGTAATCCAAGAGTTACCTGCAGAACTAGTTTTTTCATCAGATTCCGAGAAATTAAGATTTTAACAAGCGACGGTTGTGTTGCCCAGGACAGCGCAGCAAAAATGTAACTGCCTATGTACCAAGACCGTGCAATCTACAGAAGTTTCGAAATCCGTTGCTTTCCGTTTACTAGTTGGCTGCCTGATGTTTTCGAGAAGGGCGTATAAACACTCATTATCCGTCTCTTTTTTCCGAATGTAATTTCAGCGATGCCCGTATAACAGTTCCCGAAACCGAGTATTAATTTCCTGAAAATTTCTGATTTGGATCACTTATCTGCCGGACAGAATAGCGGCATTTTTTGCCTGTTTTAAACGATCAGACCTGAAATAACAGCCGCTTCACAGCGTCACTTTCGTTTCGTTTGGCAGGTAAATTTTTCCGATCAATAAAAAAGGGAGGCTGATGCTATCCCATCAGTCTCCTTTTTGAATGAGCGTATCTGCTCAAAAATTCCTTTCATGATTTGCACTCTCGTTCGCCGTTCCTCCGGCATCGTTTCGTTTTAAATCCGGAGGATTTTTAACAGAATACCGCTGCTTTGACAGGCAATCCTGTTCCGCGGAGAAACAAAAAAGGCCGGCACTTTCGTGTCAGCCTTTTTTCCAGATTGCTTTCTCAGTGATCCCAGCAGGACTCGAACCTGCAACCTACTGCTTAGAAGGCAGTTGCTCTATCCGGTTGAGCTATGAGACCGTCGACGACCAAAGACGTTCAACAAGTCCAGCCAACTGGCCACTGTGAAATGTCGGGGTGACAGGATTCGAACCTGCGGCCTTCTGCTCCCAAAGCAGACGCGATACCGGGCTACGCTACACCCCGAAAAACGTCCTGTCTGGTGAGTCGTGTCATCACCGACACATTTCGTCTTGCGGAGAGGGCGGGATTCGAACCCGCGGTACGCTTTAGGCGTACGACAGTTTAGCAAACTGCTCCTTTCGGCCACTCAGGCACCTCTCCTCCTTCCGTTTCGGTTCGCAAATATAGCCGCTCGACTTAGCGAAACACAAGTATTTCCGAAAAAAAATCGCTTTTTTGCGGTTTTCATCCACCAGGCAAGCATGATTTTTAACCGGGAATGGGGCCAGACAGAGTTGATTTTCATCCTGTTATTCGGGGTTTTGTACCTGGCATACTGGGTGAGAATTTTCTGGTACGCCTACCGTCTCAAAACCTCCGCCCGCTCGGCCGCCCTGAAGTTCTTCCTGCGATCGGCCGCTCTTGGCGCACTTGTTGTCGCGTTGCTTGATCCGTCCTTCGGCGAACCGGAAAAGGAGCTGCAGGCAGTTGGCAAGGATATCTTCCTCGTCGTCGACGTATCCGCTTCGATGGACGCGACCGATGTACAGCCTTCCCGCATTCAGCGGGTGAAGTTTGAGCTGAACCGGCTCATCGGGTCTTTTCCGGGTGACCGCTTCGGGATTATCCTGTTTTCGGCCGGGGCGTACCTGCAATGCCCGCTGACGTTCGACCGCCACGCATTGTCCATCTTTACCGAATCACTCAACACCGGCCTCCTCACCGATCAGGGTACCGCGTTACAGCCGGCACTGGAAATGGCCCTGGATAAACAAACACTGGCCGAAGGCCGGGCGGACGCGTCGAAGGTCGTCGTACTGATCAGCGATGGCGAGGATTTCAGTACGGTAGAATCCCGTACCCTGCGGGCGCTGCGCCGGGCAGGTATTCAGCTTTTCACGGTAGGCATCGGTACGACCGCCGGCGGACGTATTCCAACCGGGAAGGGGTACCTTCATGACGCGGCGGGAGAAGTCGTTACGACTGCGCTTCAACCCGAAAACCTGCAACGCATCGCCGCGTCTGTCGGAGGTGAATACTTCGAGGTCAATGCTACCCGGAACGATTTTCCCGCGCTGACGCAGCGGATTCAGAAAGTGGCCGGAAGGCGGATTGATCAGCGGAAAAGTGCGATTACGTCCAACAAATACTATTATTTTCTTATTCTTGCGCTGGTATTGATCAGCCTCGACGTACTCACTACGGTGCGTACGCTCCGGCTTTGAGTTGTGTCATGAATATCTTCTGGCTGAAAATAGCAATCTGGATCACGACGCTGGGATCGCCGACCCAGATCATCAAACGGAACGAAGCCCGTCAGATCGCGGAAAAGGCCTTCCAGGAAAAGAACTATGACCGGGCCATTACCTATTACGAATACCTGGAACGGACACAGCTCGTCGTCGATCCCGATATTATCCTGAACCTCGCCCATGCGGCCTTTGCCAAAAAAGACACAGCACTGGCCCGGCAGCAATACAGCCGCCTGATGCGCGTACCCAACCCGGGCATTTCGTCTACGGCCCTGAACCAGCTCGGCGTCATCGATTGCCTTTCCGGTGATTCGCTGGCCGCGGAAAACCTCTTCCGTGACGCGCTGGAACGCAATCCGTCCAACGACCAGGCCCGGTACAATTTTGAGCTCATGCGCCGGTTTCGCCGGGATGTGCCGCCACCGGCTACTCCTCCCGGAACCCCGCCGCCGACGGGTACCCCGCCCCCGCCGAAAGAATCGGCCGACGTGGCCGTATCGACCCGCCGGGATGAATTCCTCAAATCCCTCAAACAGTTCAATCTGACAGAAGAACAGGCGATTCGCCTGCTCGAAGCTTCCCATAACCAGGAAATTCAGTACATTCAGCAGCGTCCCCGGAAGGCGGAGAATGTCGTCGACACCCGGGAAAAATGGTAACTTCATCTAAATACTAAAAACCATGTCAGCAGTTGTTCTTGTTTCCGCCGTGCGCACGCCGATAGGCAGTTACGCAGGCGGGCTTTCCTCTTTTCAGGCCACGCAGCTGGGTAGTCTTGTGATCCGCGAGGCGCTTTCCCGGGCGGGTGTTTCTCCCGAACAGGTCGACGAAGTACTCATGGGAAACGTCTGCTCGGCCAACCTGGGTCAGGCGCCTGCGCGGCAGGCGGCACTCGGCGCGGGATTACCGCCTTCTGTCCGCTGTACGACCATCAACAAAGTCTGCGCTTCAGGAATGAAATCTGTCATGCTCGCCGCTCAGAGCATTCAGCTCGGCTATGCGGAGGTGGTGGTAGCCGGAGGAATGGAAAGCATGAGCAACGTCCCCTACTACATTCCACAGGGCCGTTTCGGGTATAAATATGGCAGCGGTACGCTGGTGGACGGACTCGAAAAAGACGGGCTCCTCGACGCCTACGACAAGCAGGCGATGGGCGTTTATGCCGACCGCACCGCGACCCGCTACGGCATCAGCCGGGAAGAACAGGACGCGTTCACGATCCGTTCCTACCAGCGGGCGGCAGAGGCCACGCGGGACGGACGGTTCGCCGCAGAAATCGTCCCCGTAGAAGTACCACAGAAAAAAGGTGCAGCGCTGGTCATTGCCGAAGACGAAGAATATACCAAGGTTCAGTTCGATAAAATACCCTCCCTCCGGCCGGCTTTCGGCGCCGAAGGAACCGTCACCGCGGCGAGCAGTTCGCCCCTGAGCGACGGTGCCTCCGCCTTCGTACTCATGAGCCGCGAAAAGGCCAATGCGCTGGGACTCACGCCGATCGCCGCTATTCTCGGGTTCGCGGACGCCGAACAGGAGCCGGAATGGTTTACGACAACACCCGCCCTGGCTGTCCCGGAAGCACTGAAACGTGCGGGACTTTCTGCTGACGAGATCGATTTTTTTGAAGTAAACGAAGCCTTTGCCGTCGTTCCCCTCGCCTTCTCCCAATTGCTGGGTATTCCGGAAGAAAAACTGAATATATATGGAGGCGCCGTTGCCCTCGGCCACCCGCTGGGCTGCTCCGGCGCCCGGATTCTGACGACACTCACGTCGGTACTCCGGAACGAAGGAAAACGCTATGGAGTGGCCGGTATCTGCAACGGCGGTGGCGGCGCTTCTGCCATTGTGATCGAGCGTCTCTAGTTGGCAAATGCCGCCTCCGTGGTTACTTTTGTCCTTTGCAACTGATCTCAGGCCCATGCCTATCTCGCGAACCGATTTTCAATTCCCCGGCCAGACAGGCCTTTACCACGGCAAAGTCCGTGACGTGTACTTTTTCGAAGAGACCTTGCTGGCGGTGGCTTCCGACCGGATTTCCGCTTTTGACGTGATCCTTCCCCGCCCGATTCCCGGTAAAGGACAGGTACTGAACCAGATTGCCGCTCACTTTCTGCAGGCTACTTCCGACATTGTTCCGAACTGGCTCCTTGCCGTACCGGATCCGAACGCAAGCTATGGCTGGAAATGTGAGGCCTATGCTGTCGAGATGGTTGTTCGCGGGTACCTCGCCGGCCATGCGTGGCGTACGTATAAGTCCGGCCTGCGGGTGCTGTGCGGCGTCACCCTCCCGGAAGGACTGAAGGAAAACGACCGCCTGCCGCAGCCCATCATTACGCCGACGACGAAAGCGCACGAAGGACACGACGAAGATATTTCCCGGGAAGACATTCTGGCGCGGGGTATTGTTTCGGAAGAAGACTATGTCCAGCTGGAAAAATACGCGCTCGCCCTCTTTGAGCGGGGAACGCAGATGGCTGCCGAACGCGGCCTGATCCTGGTTGATACGAAATACGAATTCGGCAAGAAAGACGGGAAAGTATACCTGATCGACGAGATCCATACCCCCGATTCGAGCCGCTATTTTTATGCCGACGGGTACGCCGAACGGCAGACTGCCGGTGAATCGCAAAAACAGCTTTCAAAGGAGTTTGTACGCGAATGGCTGATTGCCAACGGATTCCAGGGAAAGGAAGGCCAGGTTATTCCGGCGATGTCAGACGAGTGGATCAGCGAAATCACCAGCCGGTACATCGAACTCTACGAAAAAGTAACCGGAAAGGCATTCGAGCTGTCGGCCGACGAAGACCCGCTCGCCCGGATCGAAGCCAACGTCAGCCGTATGCTGGCCTCACACGCATAAGTTCAACAACCGGACAACAACGTATCCGATGGAGTATAAAATCGAAAAAAGTCAACAGTACGTACTGATCGACCTCGCAGAGCCAATAATCGAAGAGGAAACCGCCCAGGGGCTGTCCCGCCTGGTGGCCTCTCTCTGGAAGGAAGGTTACACCAATCTGATCCTGGACCTTAGCAAGGTCCAGGAAATTGAAACGCCGGGCTTCTCGATCCTGCGCAAGGCGAACGATTTGTGCCTCCGCGACGGAGGACTGTTTGTCGTCGTCTCGAAGGATGACGCCCTGATCGAAGAACTCGACGAAGCCAAAATCCGGGATCTGACGATCCTTCCCACCACCGAAGAAGCTGTCGACGCCGTTTTCATGAATGAACTCGAAGGCGAATTCCGGGAGGAGGAAGACGACGAATACGGATTCGGAAACGCGGAGGAAGGCGAAGAAGGCAGCTCTTCCGGCGGATCAGAAGAAGAATACTAACGGAGGTATTCCTCCCCGGGGCCGGTCAGTCCGACCGGCCCTCTTTCTCCCACGTTCCTGAAAATCAACCCTCTTGCATTTCCACGTAACCATATTGGGAACAGGCTCGGCCACGCCGACGCTGCACCGCCACCCGACGGCGCAATGGGTAATGCACGACCATGATCCGTTTCTGGTTGACTGCGGAGAAGGAACACAGGTGCAGCTGCTTCGCTACCGCATGCGGATTTCGAAGCTGAAACATATCTTCATTTCGCACCTGCACGGCGATCATTACTATGGTCTGCCGGGTTTGCTGACCAGCATGAGCCTTGGCCAGCGGACCGAGCCACTCTACCTCTACGGGCCGCGAGGCCTGGACGAGATCCTGACGACGCATTTCCGGTATTCGGATACGCGCCTGACCTATCCCCTTCACTTTCAGGAAACAAACCCCGTCGCGCCGGAGGTGCTGGTTGAAAGTGAGCACCTGACCATCAGCTCCTTTCCCCTGCGTCACCGGATCGCGTGCACGGGTTTCCTGTTTGCGGAAAACCCCCGCTACCGCAATCTGATCCGGGAAAAAGTACCGGCTGACGCCTCTCATGAAGAGCTTCATGCCCTGAAACTCGGGCAGGATGTCCGGGACGCGGAGGGAAATATCCGCTTCGCCGCCGATGACTTTACGCTCCCGCCTGCTCCTTCGCGGCGGTATGCCTTCTGCTCCGATACGCTGTACCTGCCTGAGCTGGCGGAACACCTGGAGGGTGTAGATCTGCTGTACCACGAGGCGACCTTCGGGGAAGAATTACGCGAACGGGCGCTTCGTACCTACCACTCTACCGCTGCCCAGGCCGCGCAACTGGCCTCGGACGCCGGCGCAAAAGAGCTTCTGCTGGGGCATTTTTCTTCGCGATATAAGGACATTCTGCCGTTGCTCGACGAAGCACAGAAAATTTTCCCGTCGACCCTTCTCGCCGAAGAAGGCAGAAGCTTCCCTATCGGCTACCGTACTGATTCTTTGGCAGATAACCTACTTGACTTGTAGGGTATTTGTTCTCTTCAGGCGGTATTTCCGCCCTTTCCGGACTTTTTCCAAACTTTTTTTTGCAGAACCGCATTTTTTTTGCCCGAAAAACGAGAAAAACGCGTTTTTGGCATTTTCATTACTCAAAATGTCTATTTTGAAAACCTCTAAAACAAAGATTTAACACTTTCTTAATCTGAACATGTCATTTTAAAACCTCCTTGTGCATTTATAAAATTTTCAAGATTTGCGTCGATTTATTGATAATATGAAAAAGTATACACGGAATTTCACTATTTCTTTAAATGCACAGGATTCCAAATTTTATATGGCAATAATGATTTTCGGCCAATTATTTTTTGTAGTATCTTAGTGGACCATTTGAAAATCTGTTGCCGATTTCGCTGCGCATACAGGTTTTATTTTGAGATTTGAGACCCCTTCTCATTATCGATTTTTGAATTTTACCGAGCAAACTGTTAGGAATATGTCTGACCAGCCTAACCAGCAGTACCCGGGCCTGTATCGCCCTGAGTTTGAACACGATGCCTGTGGAATCGGCTTTATCGCCAACATGAAAGGCCGCAAGTCCCATCGTACTGTTCGAGACGCTATCCAGATTCTGGAGCGTATGGATCACCGCGGAGCGTGTGGTTGCGATCCCAATTCAGGGGACGGCGCCGGAATCCTTCTGCAGATTCCGCACGAATTTTTCCTGAAGGTATGTGCCAAGGAAGGCATCAGTCTTCCCATTGCCGGTGACTACGGCGTCGGGATGACTTTCTTCCCGAAAGACGCTGCTGTCCGGCAGGAATGCAAGGAAGTGATCCACCGGCAGGCGCTGGAACTGGGCCTGGAGATCCTTGGCTACCGTGTGGTACCCGTCAACAATACGGATCTGCAGGGCGCCGAATCCGGCGCGCAGGAACCCCAGATGGAACAGCTGTTCATCCGGAAGCCCGCACACATTCAGGACAACCTGAACTTCGAACGGAAACTCTACGTATTTCGTCAGCTCGTGACGCGCGTCGTCAACGAAGCCGTACGGGGTGTGAACGAGAAGTTCTATTTCGCTTCGCTGTCAAGCCGTACCATTATTTATAAGGGTATGCTCACGACGATGCAGACCCTTCCGTATTTTCTCGATCTGCAAAACGAGTCGGTGACGTCGGCATTCGCCATCGTTCACAGCCGTTTCTCGACCAATACCTTCCCCGAGTGGAAGCTGGCGCAGCCGTTCCGCTTTATTGCGCACAACGGGGAAATCAATACGGTGAAAGGCAACGTCAGCTGGTTCAAGGCGACGTCGGCGCTCTTTACGTCCGAACATTTCTCAGACGAAGAACTCAAGATCATCCGCGAAGCGATCTGCCCTCCGGGACAGTCGGACTCCGCCAACCTGGACAACGCCATCGAGCTGCTGTACCTGGCTGGCCGTTCGCTGCCCCACGTGATGATGATGCTGATCCCGGAAGCCTGGGACGGCAACGAGCAGATGGACCCGCAGCGCAAAGCGTTCTACGAATACCACGCGGCGCTGATGGAGCCCTGGGATGGCCCGGCGTCGATTTCGTTTACCGACGGAAAGATTATCGGGGCGACGCTCGACCGCAACGGCCTTCGTCCGAGCCGGTTCTGGGTACTGGACGACGACACCGTCATCCTCTCTTCTGAAGCCGGGGTTCTCGACATCGACCAGTCGAAAGTCGTGTCCAAAGGCCGTCTCCAGCCCGGACGTATGTTCGTGGTGGACATGGAGCAGGGACGTATCATTCCTGATGAAGAACTCAAGGCCTCGATCTGTACGGCACAACCGTATGAAAAGTGGCTGAAGAAATACAAGATTACGCTCAACGACCTGCCGGAACCGAAGACGGAGTGGAATACTCCGTACGATAAGGATCTGATTACCAAGCAGCACGTCTTCGGTATGACGTCGGAAGATATCCGCACGATCCTGACGCAGATGGTTGAAACCGGCAAGGAAGCCCTCGGCTCCATGGGTCTCGACACGCCGCTGGCGATCCTCTCTGAGCAAAGCCAGCACCTGAGCCACTACTTCAAGCAGCTGTTTGCCCAGGTAACGAACCCGCCGATCGACCCGATCCGGGAGCGTTCCATCATGTCGCTTATCAGTTATGTAGGCGGTTACGGCAACATCCTGAGCGAATCTCCGGCACACTGCAAGGTACTCGAACTGAAGCAGCCGGTACTCGACAATACCGAACTGGAGAAAATCCGGAACATCGATACCCGTCATTTCACGAACAAGACGGTCTATACGACCTTCCGTGCCAACGGTGGCGTCAGCGCGCTCAAGAAAGCACTCAAGCGCATCTGTGAAGACGCCGAGTACGCAGTAAACGATGATTATCAGATCATTACGCTGTCGGACCGGGGCGTTGACTCCAACCATGCGCCGATTCCTTCCCTGCTGGCGACTTCTGCTGTACACCAGCACCTGAGCCGCAAGGGCCTGCGGGCGAAAGTAGGACTGATCGTTGAAGCCGGCGACGTCTGGGAATCGCATCACTTTGCAACCCTGATCGGTTTTGGCGCTGCGGCGGTTAACCCGTACATGGCCTTCGAAACGATTGCACACATGCGGGACAAGAACCTCGTTTCTGTTCCTTATGATTTCGACAAGCTCTGTGCGAACTATACGAAGGCGGTCAACGGCGAGCTCCTCAAGATCTTCTCGAAGATGGGTATCTCGACGCTCCAGAGCTATCAGGGTGCTCAGATCTTCGAAGCCCTCGGGATTGCGAAGGACGTGGTCGATGAATACTTCACCGGTACGGTTACCCGGATCGGAGGGTTGGATATTGAAGGTATACAGCGCGAGGTACTGATCCGTCACCACCAGGGTTTCCCGGAAGTACAGGTCGGACCTTCCCGCCTCGAAGTCGGCGGTGTGTACCAATGGAAGCACCGGGGTGAGTTCCACCTCTTTAACCCGGAGACGATCCACGCGCTGCAGCAGTCGACCAAGAAGAACGATTTCGAGCTCTTCAAGAAATATACCAAAGCCATTGACGACCAGACCCAGAAAGCGGCGACGCTCCGCGGTCTGCTCGATCTGAAACTGCTGCCTCAGGCAGAGTGGCTGAAGGAAGAAGAAGTGGAGTCGATCGAAAAGATCATGACCCGCTTCGCGACCGGCGCCATGTCGTTTGGTTCTATTTCCTGGGAAGCGCACTCAACACTCGCAGTGGCTATGAACCGGATCGGCGGCAAGTCGAACACCGGCGAAGGCGGCGAAGATCCCAAGCGTTTCTACACTGTATTTGAAAACGGCGACTCCATGAACTCGGCTATCAAGCAGGTAGCTTCCGGCCGGTTCGGTGTCACGATGGAATACCTGACCAACGCGCAGGAACTCCAGATCAAGATGGCGCAGGGTGCGAAACCGGGCGAAGGGGGTCAGCTCCCGGGCCATAAGGTAGACGCCTGGATCGGAAAGACCCGTCACTCCACTCCGGGTGTCGGCCTGATCTCTCCGCCTCCTCACCACGATATTTACTCCATCGAAGATTTGGCGCAGCTGATCTTCGACCTGAAAAATGCCAACCGTCAGGCCCGTATTTCGGTGAAACTCGTGTCAGAAGCGGGTGTCGGAACGGTCGCGACGGGTGTGGCAAAAGCACACGCCGATCATATCCTCATCGCCGGGCACGACGGCGGTACGGGAGCGTCTCCCCTGTCGTCGATCCGCCACGCGGGTCTGCCCTGGGAGCTGGGTCTGGCAGAAACGCACCAGACGCTGGTCCGCAACCGCCTTCGCGGCCGGGTGACGATCCAGACGGACGGTCAGCTCAAAACCGGTCGCGACATCATCATCGCCGCGCTCCTCGGAGCCGAAGAGTTTGGCGTCGCAACGGCCGCTCTCGTGACGATGGGTTGTATCATGATGCGGAAGTGTCACCTGAATACCTGCCCGGTAGGGGTAGCTACCCAGAACCCGGACCTGCGGGCGCTGTTCAGCGGAGACGCCGACCATGTCGTGAACCTGTTCCGTTTCCTGGCTTCTGAAGTACGTGAGTACATGCGGAAACTGGGCTTCCGGACGATCGACGAAATGGTAGGACATGTCGAGCGCCTGAAAATGCGCGAAGGTGTTCAGAACTGGAAATACAAGACGCTGAACCTCAGCTCTATCCTGTACCGCGACCCGATGTACGACACCGAGCCGATGGTGAAGGTGGAAGAGCAGGATCACGGGCTGGACGTGCAGCTCGACTGGGCGATGATCGAAGCCGCCAAACCGGCACTGGAAAACGGAGAAGCGGTGACCGGCCAATTCCCGATCATCAACGTCAACCGGACGGTCGGAACGATGCTTTCGAACGAAATCACAAAGATTTACAAAGCCAAAGGCCTGCCGGCCGGCACGATTCACTATACCTTCCGCGGGACGGCGGGACAGAGCTTCGGCGCGTTCTCGACCAACGGCATGCGCCTGGAGCTCGAAGGAGATGCGAACGACTACGTCGGCAAGGGCCTCTGCGGAGCGGAACTGGTCATTTACCCCGACCGCAACGCGAAACCGGACTTTGTACCGTCTCAAAACAGCATTGTCGGTAACGTCTGCTTCTATGGCGCAACGTCCGGTGAAGCCTACATCCGCGGGATGGCCGGTGAGCGCTTCTGCGTCCGGAACTCCGGAGCGAAGGTCGTCATCGAAGGCATCGGCGATCACGGCTGCGAGTACATGACGGGCGGGGTGGTTGTTATCCTCGGAAATACCGGCCGGAACTTTGCCGCCGGTATGAGCGGGGGTGTTGCCTATGTCTGGGACAAAAACAAGGACTTTGCGGGCAAGGTCAACGGCGAGATGGTCACGCTCGAACCGCTGACGGCCGAAGATCACAATATCGTGCGCCTTTTTGTCGAGAAGCACCAGCAGTACACCAAATCGGACGTAGCCGAAACGGTACTCGACAGCTGGGATTCCATCGCCGATCAGTTTGTGAAGGTGATGCCGACCGACTTCAAGAACGCCCTGGCCGGGAAGGGAATTACCCTCACTGAACAGATCGCGAACAAGGAAGTGGTATACGGAGACTTCGTCGCCGACGTACTGGCGAAATAATACCCGGCGGAGGCCTGCGGGCCTCCGCCCTACTGACAACGATCATCCTTACTGGCTCAAGAGCAGCAGTAACTACTCTTACTTACAATGGGCAAACCGACTGGTTTTCTGGAATTTACGAGAGAGCTACCCACCAAGCGTCCGGTAGCTGAGCGTAAACTCGATTACAAGGAGATTGATATTGACCTGTCGTTTGAGCAGGTTCAGTCCCACAACGCCGCCCGCTGCATGGACTGCGGCGTTCCCTTCTGCCATAGTGGCTGTCCGCTGGGCAACATCATTCCCGAGTTTAACGACGCGGTGTATGAGAAAAACTGGGGCATGGCGTACGAGATCCTGAGCTCGACGAATAACTTCCCCGAATTCACCGGACGTATCTGCCCCGCTCCCTGTGAGTCGGCGTGCGTCCTGGGTATCAACAAGCCCGCGGTGACAATCGAGTACATCGAAAAATCGATCATTGAATACGCCTTCCTCCACGGCTATGTGCAGCCGAATATTGTCGACGAGAAAGACCGTACCGGCAAGAAAGTAGCCGTGATCGGCTCCGGTCCGTCCGGACTCGCGGCAGCGGCTCAGCTCAACAAGGCCGGCCACTGGGTGACGGTATTTGAGCGTGCCGACCAGGTCGGCGGTCTGCTCCGCTATGGTATTCCGGATTTCAAGCTGGAAAAATGGACTATTGACCGTCGCGTGAAAGTCATGGAGGCCGAAGGTATCGTATTCAAAACGAGCGTGAACGTTGGTGAAGACATTTCCGGATCGGAACTGCTGGAAGAATTTGACCTCGTGGTTCTTTCCGGAGGATCGACGGTAGCGCGCGGCATCAACCGTACCTGGAACGGCAAGGACGTACCGGGTTGGGATACGTACCTCGGTAAAGGCGTTTTCCCGGCGATGGAATTCCTCAGTCAGCAAAACAAGCGGGTTGCAAACATCCCGACCGAGAAAGATCACCGTGGCGTACCGTATGCCAACGGAGACATCTTCGCAACCGACAAGCACGTATACGTGATCGGTGGCGGGGATACCGGCTCTGACTGCATCGGTACTTCCAACCGGCACGGCGCCGCTTCCATCACGCAGGTGGAGGTCATGCCGGAGCCGCCGAAAGACCGGCATCCGAATACGCCCTGGCCACTGTGGCCGAATATGAAACGGACGAGTACTTCGCACGACGAAGGTTGCGACCGCCACTGGAATATCTCGGTAAAAGAGTTCATCGGCGACGGCAGCAAGCTGACGCACCTGCGCATCGCTGATATCGTCATGGAAGTAGTGGACGGCAAGGCGCACCAGACGGAAGCCAACGAACGCGTTGTCAGCTGCGACCTGGCGCTGATAGCGGCCGGTTTCCTCCACCCGCAGCGGGAAGGCCTCCTGTCCCAACTGGCTGAAAAAGGCCTGGAATTCGACAACCGCGGCAACGTGGAAGCCGACAACTACCAGACCGGCATCGAAAAGGTATTTGTAGCCGGTGACATGCGCCGGGGCCAGTCGCTCGTGGTATGGGCCATCATGGAAGGCCGGGAAGCTGCCCGTGCCGCCGATGATTACCTGACAGGCGGAAACTCGAAACTGGAAGCAAAAGCGAAGTCGATCTTTTCGGTTGTGTAGGCCGGAAGGTTGATGCGTAAATAAAGAAAGCCGCTCTCAATGGAGCGGCTTTCTTGTTTATACTATGCATCATCGGACAGCAAATACTGTTACACAGCACCCTTTTCTTTTACGTCCCTGTTGATACCAGCAACGGATATGGATCCGGCGGTTGCCTGTTAACTATTTCAAAAGCCAGCGATATAAGGACGAAAGTCCGGCGATCAGAACGCGCTGGAAGTTTGTACTTCAAAATGGCCTTAACAATGCACTACCTTTCTCGCCTTGTTCCGATTTTTTCAATGGCTGCCGTCCTGTTTCAGAGTGCCTTTGCTCAGAGCGGCAATTTCACGCGCAACACACCCGCACAGACGTCTGATCCAGCGCCGGGTACACTGAACGTCGTTATCGGTGGCGGCGCCGATTTGGGGCCGGAGTCTATTCATACCGTTTTATTGGGCGCCCTCTCTGGCAGCACACTTCGGAAATTCCAGCGGAATGTTATTCTGGGCTCATTAGCGGCCTCGAACGCTCCGTCCGCGGAGATCTCTGACAATGTGATCATTGGGCATGCCGCGGCAAGCGCCGCGAACACCCTGACGGGCATATTCGGCGGCAATACGCTCATCGGGTCCATGAGCGGTCAGAACCTGCAGGGCAGTTACAATACGATGGTGGGCTTTAATTCCGGTAAAGCAGGCGGCATGCCTAACCAATTAATCTCCCGAAATTCCTTCTTCGGGGCTCTTACAGGTGTCGATAACATCGGTCGTTACAACACATACCTGGGAGCTTTTGCCGGTTACAAAAACGGTTCCGGTTCCAACAATGTTTTCGCGGGCGACAACGCCGGAGTGAACAGTATCCGGTTCGACGGCGTTTCTGCCACCCACTCCGTCTTCGTCGGATCAGAAAGCGGGTACTTTGCTTCCGGCCAGAGTTGTGTATTTATCGGCTTCCAGGCAGGTTACGGCAAAGAAAGCAGTTCGTCCGGCGCGGGTAATATTGCCATAGGCAGTTCATCTTCCATGATGCTTGCCGGCGGGACATACAATACGACTGTCGGAACAGGCTCCGGAATCGACATCACTACCGGAGACATGAACACTTTCATCGGAACCTCCACCGGTCTGTATAACAGAGAGGGTTCCTATAATACGTATCTCGGCTACGGTGCGCATGGCACCGGTCCCAATGCCGCCGGCCTGTCGTATGCAACAGCTATTGGTAAAAATGCCCTCGTCGGCGTTTCCTATGGCCTCGTTCTCGGAGATACAACCGGTACCAACGTCGGCATCGGTACCGCGTACCCCAACCAGCGCCTGACGATTCGGGGTAACATGAACTTTCTGACAGCATCCAATCTCCGCTTCGATAATTCTCCCTTCCTGGATATCAACCAAAACCGCCTGGCTTTAGGTGGAGAAAAAGGAGAATTTCCGGTGGAAATCACCTCATCTCTTCGTTATAAAGTAGCCACTGAAAACCAGTGGGCCGACTATGTCTTCGCTCCCGACTTCCGGAAAATACCGCTGAAAGATGTTGCTGCCTTCATTCAGCAAAACGGGCATTTGCCGGGGATTCCTTCGGCGAAAGAAGTCGTTCAAAACGGGGTTAATGCGGCGCAGATGGATGCGAAATTGCTGGCACAGATTGAGCAACTAACTTTGCACGTGATCGAGCAACACCAGAGCATGGAAAGTATAAAAGAGTATAACAGGCTATTAAAGTCGGAAAATAACTCGCTTAGAAAAGAGACGCAGCTTCTTCACAATCAGCTCGCTGATATACTGAACCGCTTAAAAAAAATCGAATCAGAGAGGTAATGAAATCTAATATTTTCTTACAGAGACGGCCTATTTCAAGCCGTCTCTTTTTTATTGACGGCGAAAGATTAATTTGGCAAATGGAATTTTCACCACGACTTATCGCTATGTCCAAGATCTTATCCTCTCTTACATCAGGGTTCTTTTTAGTCGGAATATGCTCCTTCCCGGCTGCCTTTTGCCAGAATGGGAATTATGTCCGGAACACGATAAACGAGGCCAGTCCCGGCACGTCAAACACACTTCTGGGTTTCGATGCCGGGAAGTACATCGGCAGTAACTCCGCCCAATCTGTTTTTTTAGGTACGGGTTCCGGACTCAATATAACTCAATCCTCGGCCGACGTAATTATCGGTCATTGGGCTTTTCGTGGACCTAACGCTTATTCTACCAGTACCAACGTCGTGATAGGCGGTTTTGCCGGCGTCAGCGCAACACCAGTCGGCACGCTCAATCCGATGTCCGGAAATACCGTAGTCGGGAGCCTGGCGGGAACAAGCCTGGTCGGAAATTACAATACGCTGTTTGGTTTCGGCGCTGGAAGCGGAGGCGGCATGAGAGAGTCTCCTGAAAACAGAAACTCATTTTTCGGAGCCGAAGCCGGAAGAATGAACACCGGACGCTATAATACATTCATCGGCAGTCGTGCCGGCGAAGCGACCGGCGAAGCCCTCGAAAATGTTTTCGTCGGTATGCATGCAGGCCGCTATAGTACGCGGGAAGGCTCTCAGACTAATCAAAACGTCTTTGTGGGAAACGAAAGTGGTTATTATCAGACGGGATGGGGGAATGTCAGCATCGGGTATCAGGCAGGTTATGGCTCTCTCGGTTTATCCGGCGGAAGCGGCAATGTCTTTGTCGGACAGTCGGCAGGCTTATCCAATACCTTTGGAAGCCGTAATACATACCTCGGCTACCTTAGTCCTAACGGCCCGGTCTTACAGAATGCAACAGCTGTAGGCGCTAATTCGCTCGTAGGTGTATCAAACGGCCTTGTACTGGGAGACACTTCTTATGCCCTGGTTGGCATTGGCACCGCCTATCCGAACCAGCGCCTCACTATTCGGGGAAATGTGAGCTTTCTGACGGCATCGAATCTTCGTTTTGGCAATGCTCCCTTCCTCGATATCAATCCGAATCGGCTGGCTTTGGTTGGAGAAAAGGGAACGTTTCCGGTAGAAATTACTTCATCATTACGTTACAAAGTCGCTTCCGAAAACCAATGGGCTGATTATATTTTGCACCCGTCATATACTTTGAAGCCGTTGAAAGAAATAGCTTTTTTTATCCGTCAGAATGGACACCTGCCGGATATTCCGTCTGCTGCTGAGGTAGTCAAAAACGGTGTTGACGCCGCGCAAATGGACGCAAAGCTACTTGCCCAAATCGAACAACTGACATTGCATGCGATCGATCAAAAAAAGGAAAATGATCAGCTCAAGTCTAAACTTGAATTACTTTCGGAAGAATTGAAATACATAAAAGCCCAACTTACCGGTTTGTTGAATGAACGAAAGAAATCTGAATGAGCCATCTGTTTGCTCTGTAAACTCCACAAAAATCAGGCACAATTGCTCTATCTTGGCCAAGATTTCCCGTTCCGCTGGTCTTATTTGCCACTTTTCTTAAACCCATCAGATAACTCCGAACTTTCTTACTGTAAGCGATGTCCAAATCTTTCTTTGTTCCCGGTCTGATTTTGACCGGGTTGCTTTTGTCTTCTTCTTCTTTCGGTCAAAACTGGAATTATATCCGCAATACCGAAAACGGCGCCTCTCCTGGGTCCAACAACACTGTCGTCGGTTATCAATCCGGGTATTACCTGACGAATACGACCACTCGAAACGTTTTTATGGGAATATTGAGCGGATTCAATGCCTGGAGATTGAACAGTTCCGTTATTATCGGAAGCCGGGCCGGTTTCAACATTCGTGACGGCGCTTACCACATCCTGATCGGAGATGAAGCCGGTTCGGAGATGGAGGCGAATAATTCCGTATCGTGGACTCCCGAATCCGCCAATATTTACATTGGCGCCATTGCAGGCTCGTCATACGGAAACCGGCAAGGGACAGGCAATGTCTTTGTTGGTCATAGCACCGGTACAGGCGGAGGGCAATTCTCATCCAGCACTATTTTAGGCAACACTGCCGGCATGGCCGGGGGAGGTGTCCTGAACACCTACTTAGGTTTTGCCTCGGGAAAACGAACACAGGCAGACCGAAACACATTTATTGGCAGCTATGCGGGTGGTGAGAATAATTTGGGACCCGATAATGTTTTCGTCGGTGCAAACGCAGGCTTTCAGAGCGGTCGGTTAAACGCGGGTCCGGCGAATGTGACCGGTAACGTATTCGTCGGTTCTTCCGCAGGATTTTTCAACTCCGGCTTTGAAAATGTGTATATCGGGCATCGTTCAGGTTATGGAAGAGATTTCATATCAGATGGACGATCGAATGTAGCCGTTGGGCATATGTCCGGCCTTTCTGTCAGCAGCGGGAGCTATAATGCTATTCTCGGAAACAATGCAGGGCAAGAACTCACAACCGGAAGGTTTAATACCTTGCTTGGGAGCCGGGCTGGCTGGCGGCTTGAAACCGGCGAGAGCAATACGATGATTGGAGCAGAAGCAGGCCTTACCAACCGTGGAAGCCGGAACGTACTCATCGGGCGCCTGGTCGCTGGTTACTTTAATGTCGTGTCTAATGACAATGTCTTCGTTGGAGAGGAAGCAGCATTATACAATATTGGGTCTCAAAACGTAGCCATAGGCCGGCAAGCCGCCTGGTATCAGATGGGGGGAAGCCATAACGTCGTACTCGGAAATGTAGCCGGCCGGAGTAGTCACGATCCAAGCCAGATGAACTACTCCCATGTGGTTATTATCGGTGATAGCGCGGGTTATAATAACCATGGTGATGCTAACGTATTTCTCGGCAGGAAATCGGGGCTTTCCAATAATACAGGCACCAATAATACCTATCTTGGGTTCGCCGCCGCCGGCGTTGGCAATAATGCAGCCAATCTGCAAAATGCTGCTGCTATTGGCGCCAATTCCGTCGTCGGTATTTCAAACGGCTTCGTTCTCGGCGACACAACGAATACCAAAGTCGGCATCGGTACCGCCTACCCCAACCAGCGCCTGACGATCCGGGGTAATATGAATTTCCTCACTGCCTCCAATCTTCGATTTGATAATGCTCCTTTTCTGGATATCAATCCGGAGCGACTGGCTTTAGGCGGAGAAAAAGGAGAATTTCCGGTAGAAATTACGTCTTCGTTGCGGTATAAAATCGCTTCGGAAAACCAGTGGGCCGACTATGTCTTTGCTCCCTCTTTCCGGAAATTGCCCCTGAAAGAAGTAGCCACATTCATTCAGCAAAACGGTCATTTGCCGGGTATTCCTTCGGCTAAAGAAGTCGTTCTAAGTGGGGTCGATGCGGCTCAGATGGATGCGAAACTGCTCGCTCAGATTGAACAACTGACTCTGCACGCAATTGAACAAAAATCGGAGAACGATCAGTTGAAAGCGGAAAACAAAGCGCTTAAAGAACAGTTTTCTGAATTGCTCCGGCGGATAGAGAAGCTGGAAAGAAAGTAGATTTTTTTCTCACAGAAAGCACAGAATACACAGAAATTGATTGAAACCTTCTGTGTATTCTGTGCTTTCTGTGAGAAAAAAAACTCAAAACGGTACCGGCGGCTGCTTACTAAATACCAGCTTCGATTTCAGATACGGCATCAGCGCAATACCGATCATCACTACACCAATCAGGCCGGCCATCAGAAGGTAATAATCCATTGAATACCGCAGCTGCGCCTGCAGATCCACCGCCTGCCCCAACCCTTTTTGCGCTGCCAATGCTGCCGGCTCAGCCTGCATTCCGTGATCGATCAGCTGTTGTTTGTACTGCGCGAGTCGCTCGCCGGTATACGGATTCAATACCGTCACCTGCTCCTGTATCCGGTGATAATGAATACTCTTGGCATAGAGTCGGGAAAAATTCAGCAGCGCTATACTCAGGCTGAAACCCAGGTACCGCGTGATAACGCCAAGCGCCGTCGCGTGGGAAGATACCGACGCCGGTACCGAAGAAACGGAGAAGTGAATCACCGGTACCATCAACACCGCTACCCCTACTCCCTGGCAAAACAACGGACCGATAAAATCAATCATCTCCACTTCCGAATCGAATAATCCGTACATCCACAAGTGGTATACCGCCAGCAAGCCGAACCCGGATAGCCAGATCAATTGAATACTCTTTTTCCGAAGTAAAAACCGGGGAATAACCGCCGTTCCCAGCGCTATTCCCGCCAGGTTCGGAATCATCAGCAACGAAATATGCAGAGGGTCGAGCTGAAGAACAGAGGAAAAATACTGCATGGCCAGACCTAACGTTCCCCGGCATATGTAAAAGAAAAGCAAGACGAGCAGACTCACGACAAACGGCCCGTTACGCAGTAGTTCCAGCCGGATAAACGGACGCTTAAGCGCCTGCTGACGCATCACAAACAGAACCGTAAGTCCTGAACCTACCAGCGCCGCCGTTACTATTTTCGGCGAATCCAGCCAGTTTTCCTGCTGCCCGTACACCATTGTATATCCCCAGAGCAACAATGCCGCTACCAGCAGAATAAAGCTCGGTAATTCGACCTGGTAAAGCGGAATACGCGGGCGTAACCGCACGTCTTTCAGCAAAAAGAATAACAGTATTGCCCCCGGCAATTGCAGGTAAATTAACAGCTGATACAACACATAGAAATCGAAGTAATGCAATGCCGAGGACGCCACCTGTAACGAAAGCGAAGCCGACGCCATCAGCAGGCCATAAAAAATAGCATACCCCATGATGCGGGCGCGGCCATCCGCCAGGCGGGAAAAAATCAGCGACATACCCGTCGCCATGATTCCGCTGATACAGATCCCTTCCACAAAACGCAGCAGCAGAAAGAAAAACGGCTCCCGAACGGTATACAACAGGTAATTACACCCTGTCATCAGAAAAACACCGAAGAGAAAATAATGGCGTGTCGTAAAATAACTGACCAGGCGCTGCTCCAGCGGAAAAAAACTCGCCAGCCCGACGTAATACACCAGAATCGAATACTGCGCGTCGGCCGGTTCTATCCCATAGAAACCCGCCGCTTCGGTGAGGTTACCGCCGTATAGCCCGAGGACCAGAAATCCGGGCGCGATGACCAGGAGGATTGTCAGCCGGATCAGCCACTCCGGCGCCCATTCGCGGAATGCTTGCATGTCTTTGTTATTTGGGAACCGATACCACGGCGTTCATACCTGCCCGGAGTACCTGCGTTTTCGGGTCGGTATCGTCGAGTTTGATCCGCACCGGTACACGCTGAATGATCTTTACAAAATTGCCCGTCGCGTTATCCGGCGGCAGCAGGGAAAAACGGGAGCCGGTAGCGGCCGACAGCGATACAATCTTTCCTTTGAAATGCTCGTCCGGAAACGCATCCGCCGACACGTCTACAACCTGCCCGGGATGCATATGCCGGATCTGGGTTTCCTTGTAATTGGCAATCACCCATTTGCCTTCTTCTCCGTCGACCAGAAAAGCGATCGTCTGGCCCGCCTGTATCAACTGGCCTTTCTGGATGGTCTTTTTCCCCATTTTTCCGTCGTATGGCGCCGTGATGACCGCATAAGAAATTTTCAGGTTGATTTCACTCAGAACCGCCTCCCGCCGTTTGATTTCAGCGCGGGCTACTTCCTTCTCGGCGATGACGTCGTTGGTTTTGGCCTCGGCGGCCTGATGGCCGTTTCGGACTGCCTCCAGCTCCGCTTTCGCGACATCCAGCGCCATTTTGATGTTTTCAAACTGCTGCTTCGTAACAGATTCCGATTCATATAATTTCTGATACCGGTCGAACTCCTGCTGCTGTTTCCAGAGCCGGGCTTCGGCAGCGGCAATCCGCGAGCCGTCGGTCCGGGCGCCGCGTTCCGACGTAACTTCGTTGCTTCCCAGCACGCTCAACTGCGCGCGGGCGGCGGCGAGTGCCGCCTCTGCTTCGGCTTTCCGGACACGGTACTCGTCGTCGTCGATGACGACCAGCGTATCTCCTTTTTTGACGACCTGGTCGTCTTCATACCGCACCTCCCGGACATACCCGGTAATCCGGCTCGTCACGGGATTGATATACTCTTCGATCTGGGCATCGTTCGTTTCCTCAAAGTGCCAGAGATGCCACAACGTGGCTGCGCCCCAGCCTCCGAGGACGAGGACAACGGCAAAAGCCACCCAGGCGGTTACCCGGGTAATCATGCGGTCGGTTCGGGCGTGTTTACTTGAAATTCTCATTTTCCGATGGTATTCAGGAGTTGATAGTAATGGAGACGGGTTGAAAGCCGGGCCGAAGCCAGGTCAAAACGGGCCTGTAATAGCTGTGAATCAGCATCAAGCAGATCCGTCAGCAGCGCAAGCTGGTGGAAATACGTATTGCGTACGATGCGGTAATTTTCCTCCGCCTGGCGGGTACTGAGCTGCGAGACCTCCACCCGTTCGAGGGCTTCCCGGTAATGCACATAGGCTTCACGCACTTCCTGACGGACAGCGTCCTGCCGGTCCGACAACTGGATTTGCTGCCGTTGTATCTCCAGTTTCGCCGCCTGCTCCTTGTGTTTGGTATGGTACAGCGCGGAAACCGGGTACGAAATCCGGAGTCCGGCTTTCCCCAACCCGTACAACGCACCGGCATAGGGGTAAAACAAAATCTGCGGGTAGGCATATTCGTAATCCGCGAAAAGCCCGATCCGGGGTTTGTAGCCGGCTTGTACCTGTCTGAGGTTTAATTCACTGATTTCCTGCTGCTTGCCGGCGATTTTCAGCGCAAACGCCTGGCCCATAGCCTCCGAAACGTAGGCGTCGTAATCACCCGTCAGTACCGGAGCCGCTTCCGAATCAGCCGGTACCACGCGGGTCGCTTCCGGAAGTCCGATCATCAGATTCAGTTTCTGCCGCGCCAGTTCAACGGCATTCCGGATTTCGACAAGCGTCATTTTCTGGCGGGACAATTGCAGCTCTGCCCGAAGCAGATCGCTCCGGATGACCACGCCGTTCCGATGCAGCTCCCGGATTTCGGCGAGCCGCTTCTCCGCTTCTTCCATGTTTTTAAGCGTGAGTTGCTCGAAAACGAGGCTGCGGCTCAGGTCGAGGTAAACGGCCGCAACGCGCAGCCGGACGTCAGCGGCCGCCTGCCGGCGCTGCTCTTCCGTGAGCGCGTGAACGACTTCCTCCGTTTGCTCCTTCGTCCGCTGCCGGTGCCCTTCGTACAGGTTCAGGTAGGCATCGGCTTTGAGCTGGAAAAAGTTGTGAAGGACAGGGTATTGCGTAGGCGCCTGCAGCAATCCGCCTTCGTACATCGGCAGATTGCTGATGCGGGCGTATTCACTTTTTACACCGATTTCGGGAAGGCGCTCCCGGCGGGTATCTTCCTGCTGCTGGTGGCTGATCTGTACCCGAAGATCCCAATTCTTAACTGATTTGTTATACTTTTCAACCCGATCCCACGCCTCTTCCAGCGTCATCTTTTGTTCGGGCCCTGGGTTATCCTGGGAGAAGGCAGTAGATAAGCTACTCAAAATGAACAACATACACATGCCTGTTGTCCGACAATATGGTTTCATTGGCTGTTTTTATTAACAGCCACAAAATTAGAATAGTCCAAAAAGGGAGATTTTATATAATTTGCCAATTATTTATCAGATTCCGCCACACATGACTGCACACGACGCCTATACAGCAGAATACCTGGAAGCAATTGACCAAATTCCGGATTCGGTGTATGTTCTTCATGAAAAGCAGGAACACCGCTTTCCCTTTCATCAGCACGGAAAAGGGCAATTGAGTTACATCGAAGGCGGGATCGCTTACCTCAACACCCGCAACAAAGCCTACTTCGTCCCGGCCCGGCATTACGTCTGGATTCCGCCGGGGCTGGAGCACTTCGTGCACCACGCCACCTCTGCGTTGATGGTCCGGAATATCTATTTTCTGAACGAAGACGACGGGCAGCACCCGTTCTTCCGCCACATGGGTATCTATCCGGTCAGCAACCTGCTGCAGGAGATGCTCAAATTCAGTGAACGGTGGAAGGGCAATATCATCCCGGGGGGGTATCCGTACGAATTTCTGGTGACGATGAAGCACCTCCTGCCGGACGTGAGTACCCACCCGCTGCCGATTGCCCTGCCGACAACTGACAACGAGCGGCTTCGCCCGGTCATTCTCTATATTCGGTCACACCTCGGCGCTCCGCTGTCGTTGCCGGAAGTAGCTTTTCGTTTTGGATTCAGTGAGCGGACACTCTCGCGTCTGTTTCAGCAGGTACTCAACCTGTCATTCCTCCAGTACGTCAAGATGTGCCGGATCATTACCGCTATCGAACAACTGCTGCAAACCGATAAAAGCGTAACCGAAATCGCCTACGATGTCGGCTATTCTTCCCTTCCTACGTTCAGTAATACCTTTTATCAGTTGGTCAACCGGCGTCCGGCGGAATTCCGAAATTCTCTGTCCGGGTCGTCTCTCGATGACAGCGATCAAAAAAAACAGGTAGATTTTTAGACTTTCGGATAAATTTTTTCTGGAAAATCAGCGAAATTGCACTCGCAACAGAAAAATATTCTGACAAGTATCAAAATATCCGTGTTTCCCCTGACGCGGATTTGTCACAACACCCCGGGAGTATGGCTTTTTACAAATCGACCCGTCTGGACAATCTCCGGTATGAAATCCGGGGACCTGTCTATGAAAAGGCCCTCGAACTCGAATCGCAGGGCTACAAAATCCTCAAACTCAACATCGGTAACCCGGCGCCGTTCGGGTTTGACGCGCCGGACGAGATCATCCACGACATGATCGTCAACATCCGCGACGCACAGGGCTATGCGGATTCCCGGGGTCTGTTTGCGGCGCGGAAAGCCGTCATGCACTATACGCAGAGCATCGGTATTCCCGGCGTCGCCATTGAAGACGTGTTCATCGGCAACGGCGTGAGCGAGCTGATTCTGCTGACCATGCAGGCTTTGCTCGACGACGAAGACGAGGTCCTCGTCCCTTCTCCGGACTATCCGCTGTGGACGACGTCGGTGGCTCTCGCCGGCGGCAAGCCCGTACATTATATCTGCGACGAAGAATCCGACTGGAATCCTGATATTCAGGACATTGAGCGAAAAATCACACGGCGCACCAAAGCGATCGTCCTCATCAATCCCAATAACCCCACGGGCGCGGTGTATTCGAAGGATGTACTCGCCCGGATCGCCCGGATCGCAGAGGAAAACCAGTTGATCCTCTTCGCCGACGAGATTTACGACAAGATTTTGTACGACGGCGCGGTACACCATCCGATGGGTACGCTCGCGACGGATACCCTCTGCCTGACATTCGGCGGGCTCTCCAAAAACTACCGGGCAGCCGGATTTCGCGGCGGCTGGCTGATTCTCAGCGGCGCCAAACAGCGCGCCAAGTCGTATATCGAAGGACTTAACCTCCTGGCCAGCCTCCGCCTGTGCGGTAACGTACCGGCGCAGTTTGCCATTCAGACGGCGCTGGGCGGGTACCAGAGTATTCATGACCTAGTCGCGCCGACGGGCCGCCTCTACAAACAGATGCAACTGACATACGACCGCATCACAGCGATTCCGGGCATCACCTGCGTCAAACCGAAAGGGGCGCTGTACCTGTTTCCGAAGCTGGATCTGAAGCGGTTTGACCTGGCGGGCGACGAGCAGTTTATCTACGACCTCCTCGTCAAGCAACGGGTACTGCTGGTACCGGGAACGGGCTTCAACTACCCGAAAAACGACCACTTCCGGATTGTGACATTACCGCCGGTTGAGCAACTCAACCAGGCCATCGACCGCATCGAAGGTTTTCTGAGTGAGCATGACACGGAAAAAAAAACCGCAGATGAAACCGAGGCAGTCGTAAATTAGGGCGGAAACTGGAACGTCCTGAAGTCGTTCAGGGTTTTGCGCAGGTACTACGCGCAAAACCCTGAACCGTTTCGGTACCTATTCTCTAACCGTCTTATGGAGCAACTGTTCTCGTCGAAAAAGCAAATACTCTTTTTCGTTCTCTCCGGTCTCTTCATCGCCAACGCCCTGGTAGCCGAAATCATCGGTTCAAAGATTTTCTCGGTAGAAGGCGTTTTGGGTCTGAACCCCGCCAACATACCCACTCCCTGGGGCGATACCTGGTCGTTTAACCAGGCCGCCGGCGCGGTCAACTGGCCTTTTGTCTTCATCATCGGAGACATGATCAACGAGTACTTCGGGCGAAAGGGTGTGAAATGGCTTTCGTACCTGACGGCCATCCTCATCGCCTATTCCTTTTTTGTGATTTACATCGCGACAACGCTGCCGCCGGCCCAGTTCTGGCTCGATGTCAACCGCGGGAACAATAACTTCGACGTCAATTACGCTTTCAACACCATTTTCCGGCAGGGACTGGGTATCATCGTCGGTTCCATTACAGCGTTTCTGCTGGCGCAGTTTCTGGATGTAACGGTCTTTCAGTATCTCCGCCGCAAAACCGGCCATAAGCATATCTGGCTGCGGGCGACGGGGTCTACCCTGGTGTCCCAGCTGATCGACAGCTTCGTGGTCGTTTATGTAGCCTTTTTTGTTTTTGGAAACTGGTCGGCCGGACAGGCGCTTTCCGTTTCCCTCAACAATTACCTCTATAAATTCATCATCTCTATTCTGATGATTCCGGTGCTGTACATCGTCCACTTCCTCATTGATAAATGGCTGGGTACCGAAAACGCCCGGCAAATTGCGGAAGATGCGGCGACGGAGTTGCCGGTGGCGCTTTAGTAGCAGGGGGCATGGGGCAAAGGGCATAGGGTAAGCTCCCGGCCCTATGCTCCCTGCCCCTTGCCCGCCAGCGTGAACGTAAACGAAGCCCCTGCCCCCGGTTCGCTGGCGACTTCAATCGTTGTGTGGTGCAATTCCAGTATTTTCCGGACGATGGCCAGTCCGAGTCCGGCGCCTTTTTCGGAATGCGCCTCGCCGTCGACCTGCTTGTACCGGTCGAATATCCGGCTCTGGTAGGCAGGGTCGATACCGATGCCGCTGTCTTCCACACTTACCTGCACACCGGCAGCTGCCGCAGCCAGCCGGATGGTTACCTGCCCGCCTTCGGGCGTAAACTTGAAGGCATTGTCAATCAGATTCTGAAAGACACGTTCGATCAGGGAGATATCTGCTAAAACAGGCGGAAGCAGCGGAGGCGCCTGCAAAGTCAACTCCAGCTTCTTCTGCCGGGCTTTCAACTGATAGGTACTGATGATGTCCGAGACCAGCTCGCTCAGCGGGAATACTTCGGCGTAGACAGCTACGGCATTCGCTTCCAGCTTGGCATATTGAAACAGCTGGTCCACCAGGCCGGAGAGCTGATAGGTACTGTCCTGAACAATAGAGAGATACCGTTCCTTCTCTGTCTCGGCCAGGGTATCTTTCTTGATCATCAGCGTTTCTACATATCCCTGCATGATGGAAAGCGGCGTCCGGAGATCGTGCGATACGTTCGCAATCAGTTCCTGACGCAGGCGGTCTGTTGCGGTTATCTTCTCGAAATTGTCGACAATTTCATCTGCCATTTCATTAAACGTGGACGTCAGTACGCCCAGGTTTCCTTTTGCATACCCGCGTATCCGGGCCGAATAATCCCCTTCCTTGAACCGCTGTACCACACCGGCTATGCTGCAAACGCTGTCGGTGATCAGGAAAAACGTCACCACACCTACGACAAACGCCCCGAGCAGTGCCGCAAAGAAGATATACCCTGCCAGCCGGAAGTACAGGTCGTCGTTGAGCAGCGCCAGTACCTCCTTTTGCTTTTCGCTGGCGAGTACCGCATAGACATAGCCGACCGTCCGACCGTTTTCGAAGACCGGCGCGACGGAAAAGGTACTCGGCTCGCCCGGCTGTTTGGGATTGTCGCCCATGGGTCGGCTGTCCATGTTTGCGGCAAGCCATTCGCGGACTTTTTCCATGTTTACGGTCTTCTGCCGGACCGTCGTTTCCGGTACGACATAGTCTGTAATTGTTCCGAGTGTATCCAGCAGGTATACTTCTACACTGGGATTGGCTACCATGGTAGAATGGATGATGTCGTGTGTGACCGTCGTATCGGGCTTTCCGTTTTTGATGGGCCGGGTGAACGTCGCCAGGTGATGGGCAATGTCTCCGTACAATTGCTGATGTGCCGTCATGTAATAGGACTTCGAAAACCGGGAGCCTATCATCACGAAAACAAACCCGAGAAGGAGCAGCAGCGAGGCAAAAACGGCGCAGATTTTCCAGAAAAGGAGGTTTCCTCCGATGGTTTTTACAGACATATCAGAGGTCTTCGTTAAACCGGTATCCCACTCCCCAGGTGGTAAGTACGAAAACGGGGCTGGACGCGTCCGCCTCGATTTTACCCCTCAGCCTGTTGATATGGGTGTTGACGGTGTGTTCGTATCCTTCGAAATCATAGCCCCAGACCTGGCTCAGCAACTGCTTCCGGGTATAGCTTTTCCCGGGATTGGAAGCCAGCAACGCCAGCAGTTCAAACTCGCGGGGGGAAAGGTCCAGGCGCTCCCCGTTCAGTACTACCCGGCGTTTGTCGATATCGATTTCCAAACCGCCGATCTGTACCAGAGGCGCCGGGCGTTCGGCGTATCGGGCGGCTTCCTCGCTCCGTCGAAAAATGGCCCGTACCCGGGCGATCAGTTCGCGAATACTGAAGGGCTTAGTCAGGTAATCATCGGCGCCGGTTTCGAGGCCTACTACCTTATCAATTTCTTCGGAGCGGGCCGTCAGCATCAGGATCGGCGTGCGGCGGTCGTTCTGCCTGATTTTCCGGCATACCTCCAGTCCACTGAGGCCGGGCAGCATGACATCCAGTATGACCAGATCAAAGGACGTACCCTGTGCCCGGGCCAGGCCTCCGGGGCCGTTTCTTTCTGCTACTACCTGACAGCCCAGGTCCTTCAGGTGAATGGAAAGCAATTCGACGATCGCCGCGTCATCTTCCACAATCAGAATAGTCCGGGTATCCATGCCACTCGTTTTTTGGTAAAGTTGGGGAATAAAAAAGTGTAAAAAGCGGCTGTGATACTTTCGTTATACTTCTGTGACCCTCCGGGGATACCGGGTTTGTTGTTTTGTACCATAGTCCTCCGGCCAAACCGGCCGGCTATCGGATTCAAAACCGGCAACACACCAATGGGCAAGTACTTTCCAATTTTGATTCTTCTTCTGGGCTGTACCGGCACAGCCTTAGCCCAGACAGCAGAAACCCGTATGAAACAATACAACCTGGAGCGGTCCGGACTCGCACTGCAGGGCTATGATCCCGTATCCTATTTCACGGAGAAGCGGGCGGTCAAGGGCCGGAAGGAGTATTCCTTTCTGCACAAAGGAGTAACCTACCTCTTCTCTTCTTCCCGGAACCTGGACACATTCCGGCAGGACCCTTCCCGCTATGAACCGCAATACGGGGGCTGGTGTGCCTACGCCATGGGCAAAAACGGTGAAAAGGTGGAGGTCGATCCCGAAACCTTCAAGATTGCCGATGGCAGGCTCTATCTCTTCTACAACCGATTTTTCAACAATACCCTCAACAGCTGGAACAAAGACGAGGCCGGCCTGAAAACCCGGGCCGATCTCAACTGGAGAAAATTCGTTCCCTGATATCCCGACGAACATGAAAACACCTCTTTTCGCGGCCCTCCTGACCCTGGCCGGCTGGAGCAGCTTTGCCCAGCAATCCGAAATTTTTGCTCCCGACGGCAAGGCATTGAAAGGCTACGACGCCGTTGCTTTTTTCCGGGATGCCGGGCCGGTCAAAGGAGCCGACAGTCTGGCCTATTCCTACAAAGGAGCGAAGTGGCTTTTTGCCAATCGTGCTAATCTGGAAGCTTTCCAGGCCAATCCCGACGCTTTTGTTCCCCAATATGGCGGGTATTGCGCCTACGGAACTTCGGAAGGCCACAAGGCGCCGACAGAAGCAGAAACCTGGACGATTGTCGACAACAAACTGTATTTCAACTACAACCGGAAGGTAAAAACTTCCTGGATGAAGAACCGGGACGAGCGGATTAAACAAGCAGATACACAATGGCCACTGATCAAAGACAAACCCTGATGAAACCACAGGTACAAAGGCGATGGTCCTGGATATTGCGACTGGTCGCTGCCGGTATCATGGGGCAGACGTTGTATTTCAAGTTTACAGCTGCACCTGAGTCCGTCTACATTTTTTCCAGGGTAGGTATGGAGCCGTGGGGCCGGCTGTTTGTCGGATGCCTTGAACTGGCTGCGTCTATTCTGATCCTGATTCCGCGTACCACAGCCTATGGAGCCCTGATTGGCATCGGCGTGATGACCGGAGCAATTTTCATGCACCTCACCCGACTCGGAATCGCCGTGCAGGGAGACTCGGGCCTGCTGTTTTTCTATGCCCTTGCGGTTTTTGTCAGTTGCCTGATTCTCGTCGGCTGGCATCGCCATACCCTATCGGGATTCCGGCTGCGGGAGTAGCACCAAACGCGTACGCCAGATCATCTTTCAATTCCCAAGCTATGAACAGGCCTTTAACGGAATCCGTACGCTCTGTACTGGAGCAAATCAGCGATATGCTCCGGACACTGACCGATGAGCAGTATACGCGCAAGCTGCCCGTGCTGTCGGGGGCGTCACTGGGCGAACATGTGCGTCATGTGGTGGAATTTTTTCTGGAACTCGAACAGGGATACTTTATCGGCTATGTGAATTACGACGCACGCCGCCGGGACCGTACCATCGAGCAAAATCGCGAAAAGGCCATCGGTATACTCGGGCAGGTTGCCGGTGGTCTCGCCCGCGACAACCGGCCGCTACTACTCGAAATCACACCGGATACAGCGGGCAACCACTGCCGGATTGCGACCAACTACGAGCGTGAGGTGGCTTATAACCTCGAACATACGGTTCATCACATGGCGTTGATCAAAATCGGCGCCGGAGCCGTTGCCGCGCCCGAACTGCCCGAGGCATTCGGCGTTGCCGGCTCCACCCTCCGATACCGGCAATCGCTATGTGCACAGTAACCTATATTCCTACAGCAGAGGGAGTTATCCTGACTTCCAACCGGGACGAGCGTCCGGACCGGACGCCGATTCTGCCTCCTGCCGCTCACCGGGTCGGAGGGCGAACGCTTACTTTTCCCGTCGATCCGCGCGCCGGTGGTACCTGGATCGCCATGACCGGAGGTAACGCGGCGGGAGTTTTGCTAAACGGCGGTTTCGAAAAGCATATCCCCACCCCGCCTTACCGGGAAAGCCGGGGCGTGATCCTGCTCGAAATCCTGTCTGCGCCGTCTCCGGAAGCTCGGTTCCGGACGTTGCCGCTCGATCGGATTGAGCCCTTTACCCTCATCCTGGTAACTGGAAGCAAGCTCCTCCGCTGTACCTGGGATGGCGGTGAGAAACACCTGCAGGAACTGGACCGTCATCAGTCGCATATCTGGTCATCTGCTACGCTTTATGACCGGGAAACGCGGTTCGTGCGGGAGCAACAGCTTCGCGAATGGCTTTCGGGCGGCACGCCCGATCAGGCCCGTATCCTGGATTTTCACCGGCGGCCGGATATCCGGTACGGTGCGACGAGCCGGTCCGGAAACCGCCTGGAAACCATCAGCACGACCAGTATCCGGTTCGGTAGCGGTCAACCGGAAATGCGGTATCACGACCTGCCATCCGGCACCGTTAGTACGACTTTTTCAGAAGAAACGCCATCGGAGCTTCGCTCTCCGTTTCACACCAGGGTCAGACAGGCAATACGGCGGTTTCTCATCAAGCTCCGCCATTGGGAATACTGGCCGCTTCCGGTCCTTTATTTTCCGGTTTTCCTGTATCATGTGTGGCAATCGGTGAAAGCCGGCTCTCCTTTTTATTTTTCTGCGGCCAATCCGTCCATCGAAACGGGCGGTATGTTCGGCGAATCGAAGTCGCGTATTCTCAGCCGGATACCGGATCATCTGAAACCGGTGACGCTGCTTTTTCCTCCCGAGGTTATTCTGGCGGAAGTTCTCATTGAAATCCTCAGACACCGGCTGACCTATCCGCTCATCGCCAAGCCCGACATAGGCGAACGGGGCTGGCGGGTAGAAAAAATCGCACACGAGCAGGATCTCAAACGGTATATCTCAACGGCTGCGACTGCTTTTATTCTTCAGGAATACGTTGATTTTCCACTGGAAGCGGGCGTCTTTTATTACCGGTATCCGGGTCAGGAAAGGGGTACTATTTCTTCGCTTGTACGGAAGGATTTTCTGTGTGTGACCGGAAACGGCGTGGATTCGCTCGAAACCCTGATCACGCAAAAGGACCGGGCCTTTCTCCAGCTGCCGCTGCTGAAAAAGCGTATTGACCTCCGGTCTATCCCCACCGCAGGCGAAAAAGTACTCCTCAGCCCGATCGGCAATCACTGCCTGGGAACTGCCTTTCTCGACGGATCCGACCTGATCACAGACGACCTGCTCCGAACCTTCGATGCCCTGAGCCATTCCCTCGGGGATTTTTACTTCGGGAGATACGACCTGCGGTGCCCGGGTCCTGAAGACCTGCGCGCCGGCAAAAACCTGAAAATTCTGGAACTGAACGGGGTCGGCGCCGAACCGGCACATATCTACCACCCCGGCTTTTCGCTGGCGGAAGGCTATCGGGTATTGTTTCATCACTGGCGGACGCTTTACCGGATCAGCCGGGAAAATCACCGCCGCGGGGTACCTTACCTGTCGCTCCGGGAGGCCGTCTTCTTCTGGAAAAAAGCGAGAAACGGCAGGGATTGACCTTCTTCTGATATACTACCATCTGTATGATGCTGACAATCAATCACCGCGCAGGCATTATTCCTGTATGTGCTTTTTTTCTGATGACAGGTATCCCCGCTGTTGTTTCGGCGCAGGGATGCAGCGACGCCGGCTTCTGTACTGTTGGTCCCCTGAAACCGCAGACGGAATTGCGAAGCCGCGAACAACGTATCTCTTTGCTGCTCCCTGTCGGTTTGGGCGACGCTTCCGTTTTTGTCTTTACACCCGGTATTCAATACGACGCCCGGCTATCGGACCGATGGGCGGTACAGGGAAAGCTGACAGCCAACTATGCCGCCGGAAACCTGGGGCGGGTATCCGGGCCTGGTGATGTATTTCTGTCGGCTACGTACCGCGTGGTATCAGCAGACCGCTGGAAGATTCGCCTGACCCTTGGAGGGAAAATACCGCTCGGGAAACCGGACCTCTCTTCCGGGAACAACCCTCTGCCGATGCAGTATCAGCCCAGCCTGGGTACGACAGACCTGATTACGGGTCTGTCGGCAGACTGCAACGCCTGGCAATTTTCCATCGGCTGGCAGAAAAACCTGACCGGCACCAACAGCAATGTCTTTCTTCCGGAGACCGGAACGATGGAATACCCTCCTTCCAACCGCTTTCGGAGAAGATCGGACCTGCTGGCAAGAGGAAGCTATAACTGGCTGATAAACAAGAAATTTTTCTTACAGGGAGGTCTTCTCGGGATCTATCATCCGGAGGAAGACCGGTACACAGATGTCAGTGGTCATGAGCTCTCGCTCGCCGGCTCGCGGGGATTGACGCTGAATGTGACGCTCGCGGGCGGGTGGCAGGTATCTCAACGGCTTCAGGTTGGCTTTACCGCAGGAACGCCGGTCATCGTCCGGGATATCCGTCCCGACGGGCTGACGAGAAGTTTCGTCTTCGCTCCGGAAATAGCATGGCGGTTTTAAAAGCAGTTTGCGGTTTACAGTTTTCAGTTTGCAGAAATAAGTATTTCAACCAGTCGGAAAATTTACCCAACCCGAAACCCAAAACAGAAAACTGAAAACTGAAAACTTTGCTCATCTTCTCAGATTATCCAGCACAATCGCCGTTGCAATACCCGCATTGAGGGATTCTGCCTCTCCGAAGCGGGGTATGGTGATTTTTTGTGTGATAAATCCTTCGTTTTCAGGCCGGATGCCGTTGGCTTCGTTGCCAATGACAATGTATCCTCCCGGCGCAAACGCAAAGCCGTGTACGGAGCTGCCGCCGAGAAACGTTCCGTAGACCGGCGCACCGGCAATATCCCGGAAATAATCAGCCAGCGCAGCATAATACGTTTCCACCCGCGTAAACGAGCCCATACTCGCGGAGATTACCTTTGGATTATAAACGTCCACGCAGCTCTCCGAACAGATAATCTTTTTGATGCCGTACCAGTCCGCAATCCGGATGATAGTACCCAGGTTACCCGGGTCACGGATATCGTCCAGAATCAGGCAGTATTCTTCCTTACCGGCAAATAGCGGGCGGTTTTCTTTCGTTTCAGCAATAGCCAGGGCGGCGTTGTTGGTTTGAAGGGTTCCGACCTTGCCGAGCTCTTCTTCCGTCACCCGTTCAACAACTACAGGTTGTTCCCTGAGCAGGTTTTGGTTTTCTTTGTAAAAATGGTCAGTAACGAACAAGGCCTGAATTCCGAATCCGGAGGTCATTAGTTCCCTGACACTCTTGGCTCCTTCCACCAGAAAAACACCCTGCTCCTGCCGGTGTTTCTTCTGCTGAAGCAGCCGAATCTGTTTTTGCCACTTTTGTGAGATCATTGTCCCTTTTTACTATGCCATTCCGGACGAACCTGCTGCTTGTAACGGGAATGGCGTTTATCGGAATACTGGCTGGCTGTACACGGGGCACCGAACTGCGCCGGGGCGAGTACCTCCTTGCCAAGCAAACCATCAAAGGTAACAAGGAAATCCCGAACGAAGAGCTGGAAGCCCTGCTGCCGCAGGAGTCTAACCGGGTGCTCATTACCCAGCCGATTACCCCTTTTCTGTGGGTATACCAGATTGCGCGGCCGGATTTTCTGCTGTATAAAAAACCGCGTTTTGAGCGGGAACTGCGGGAGTACCAGGCGCAGATCGACCGGCTGAAAAGTACGCCGGATTCCCTGCGGGACCGCCGGTTTTTGCGCAAAGTCGGCCGGATCGAACGCAAAGCCGAACACAACAAGCTCGCCATCGAGCAGGGGCACTGGTGGATGCGCGTCGCCGGAGAACCCCCGGCTATCGTCACCGCCGAAGACGCCCGGACCAACGCCGCCAACCTCCAGACCTTCCTCCGCACCAACCGCGGTATGTTTGACGATTCCGTCCATTACCGCCTCGATACCCTCAAATTCCGTCGGGTGAAAGTGGTGTACGATATCCATCAGGGGAAACCGTATAAGGTGGACAAGGTGACCTTTCTCGTCAAAGACCCCCGCATCGACAGCCTCATCCGGCATGCGCGCGGTGCGCGGCACCTGCGGTCGGGCGACCGTGTCGACGAGCGCAACTTCGCCGCCGAGCGCGACCGGATCGAGCGCCTCCTCAAAGACCAGGGCTATTTCGGCTTTTCGAAAGAGAACGTAACCTTTTCGGGAACATATGATACTTCCCTGGCCGAGCCGCTGAAACACAAGATGGACGTTCGCGTTCTGATCGACTCGTTTCCGAGCCGGTATCCGTACTACACGCTCAATTCGGTGACGTTTGTGGTCGACGGGCGCGATCCGAACGAGCCCTCCCAGCGCCTCGACTCCACTACCTACAACGGCATCCGGTACATCTTCGCCGGAAAAAAGTATTCGACGCGCCTGCTTGATACCAAAGTGCGGGTGCGGCCCAACCAGACGTACAGCCTGACGCTGCATAATGAAACCCTCCGGCGACTGGGAACCCTCGATCAGTTCAAGTTCCCGAGCATCACCTACGATACCCTGTTTTACCACCGCCTCAACGCCCTCATTTACGCGCAGCCGCTGAAGCGGTTTGAACTGACGTCGGAAGTAGGCATGAACGTGTACCAGGGCCTTCCGGGGCCGTTTCTCAATGGAGCTCTCCGTATCCGGAACTTCCTTCAGGGGCTTGAAATGCTGGAAATCGCCGGAAAAGCGGGGTATGACGGGCAGCCGGGCTTTACGCAAAGCTCCCAAAACCTTCGTTTCAATGACCAGAACTTCGAGGCCGGGATCAACGCGTCGCTGATTTTTCCGCAACTGCTGGTACCGGGCAATATGCTTTTCCGGTACAATAACGGCAGTCCGCGGACGCAGGTCGGGATCGGGTATTCCTTCAGCGATCGGAAAGATTTCCGGCGTACGGGCTTCAAGCTGGCGATGAACTATTCCTGGCAGATTTCACCAAAGGAAACCTTCTATTTCACGCCGTTTGACATCAACCTCATCAATACCAGCCGGCAATCGAGCGAGTTTACGGCCTTTTTGCTCCAGCAGCGGGCGAATGGAAACAACCTGATTTATACATTCAACCGCTCGTTCGTCTCGAGTCTGAGCGGTTCCTACGTCTATAGTGATAATAACCTGAATGCATTCCGGAAGACCCGGTACCTCCGCGTATTCGTGGAGTCCGGAGGTACTACGCTCAACCTTCTCTCTAAAAAGAAGCAGGATGAACTGACCGACAGTGATGCGCTGAAGTTTTACAAATTCCTGAAAACCAGTGTAGACTACCGGCTGTATATACCGTTACGTAACCGGGGCCGGTCGATGTTCGTCGTCCGCGGGTTTGTCGGCCTCGGCTGGGAATATTCCAGCGGCGGGGTACTTCCCTACGAAAAGGCCTTCTTCGCCGGGGGCGCCAACTCCATGCGGGGCTGGAACCCGCGGAAGCTGGGGCTCGGCGGCGTCGCGGCGAGCTTCGATACGTTGAAATCCGGCGCTATTACACCGAGCTACAAGTTCGAGCGGCCCGGGGATTTTCAGCTGGAAATCAACGCGGAGTGGCGGTTTCCCCTGTTCCGGCTTTTCGGGGATTTCAACGGGGCGCTGTTCATGGACGCCGGGAACGTGTGGCTGCTTCGCGGAAACCAGGCCAATGCCGTCTTCAAAGTCGGTACATTCCTGAGCCAGACCGCGCTGGATGCGGGCTTCGGACTCCGGTTTGACAAGTCTTTCTTTATCCTGCGGGCCGACTGGGGCATCAAACTCTATGAACCCGGCAGACCGAAGCTTGGCGGAGGAACCGGCCAATGGGTCATCGGCGACCTGTTTGACAAATCGTTTGAAGGCCGCTACCGGCCGGAGCTGCGTTTCGGAATCGGGTATCCCTTCTGATTAATTTGAACACGCAGTCCGTTTTTCACTGCCATTCTGTCAGTTTTGCCTATCTTTGCGTAAAATTCAGGCGCTGTATCCGGACAACGAGCCGTGCAGCCAGCGTATCTGCCTGATTTCGATCTGCGTAGTAAAAAGACCCTTTTCATCGGTGGACCGGACGGTCCTGATTTTGATCCATGAAGACGTTAGAAATCCTGACTCCTGAAGATAAAGAAGGTATTGATCTTCCCCGTTTGCTGGAAGACGAGCAAAATGCAGCCGGCAAAAAGAAGCTGTACATCGAAAGCTATGGCTGTCAGATGAATTTCTCGGACAGTGAAATCGTCGCTTCCATCATGCGGGAGAAGGGCTATGCCACTACTTCCAGCCCGGAAGAGGCCGATCTCGTCCTGCTGAATACCTGCGCCATCCGCGATAACGCCGAGCAGAAAGTACGGAACCGGCTGAGCGCCTTCACCGGCCTCAAGCGCCGCCGGCCCGACACCACGATCGGCGTCCTCGGCTGTATGGCCGAACGCCTGAAAGCCAAGCTGCTGGAAGAAGAAAAGGTAGTGGATATGGTCGTCGGACCGGATGCCTACCGCGACCTTCCCCGCCTGCTCGACGAAGTAGAAACCGGCCAGAAGGCGGTCAATGTTTTCCTTTCGAAAGAAGAAACCTATGCCGACATCGCTCCTGTTCGCCTGAACTCGAACGGCGTGACGGCCTTTATCAGCATCATGCGCGGCTGCGACAACATGTGCAGTTTCTGCGTGGTACCCTTCACCCGGGGACGGGAGCGCTCGCGTGATCCGCATTCCATCGTGGCAGAAGCCCGCGGTTTGTTTGAACAGGGGTACCGGGAAGTAACCCTGCTCGGCCAGAACGTCGACAGCTATAAGTGGGAAGACGAAGCAGCCGGTACGACCGTTCACTTCGCCAATCTGCTGGAAGAAGTAGCGCAGGTACATCCCGACCTCCGCGTCCGGTTCAGCACGTCTCACCCGAAAGACATTACCGACGATGTCCTGCATACCATGAAGCGGTATGACAACGTCTGCAACTACATTCACCTGCCGGCCCAGAGCGGTAATTCGCGGGTACTCAAGCTCATGAACCGGACATATGACCGGGAATGGTACCTTCAGAAGATCGATCGGATCCGGGCTATTCTGGGGGAAGAATGTGGTATTTCCCACGACCTCATCGCCGGTTTCTGCTCTGAAACCGAAGAAGAACACCGGGATACCCTCACCCTGATGGACTATGTCAGGTTCGATTACGGCTATATGTTTGCCTACTCCGAACGCCCGGGCACGCCGGCTGCCAAAAAACTGGCCGACGATATTCCGGAAGAAGTAAAAAAGCGCCGCCTCAACGAAATCATCGCCCTGCAGCAACAGCATAGCCTGGAGCGGAACCAGCAGGCGATCGGCAAAATTCACCGGGTACTGGTGGAAGGCGAGTCCAAGCGCTCAGCAGAACAGCTTCAGGGCCGGAACGACCAGAATAAGGTAGTCGTGTTCGACCGCCATCTTTTCCGGAAAGGAGATTATGTAAACGTACGGGTCACTTCCTGCACGGCGGCGACGCTGATCGGAGAAGCCGTCCTGCCGGCGTAAGGGCGGTCTTTTTTGCCTTTTTGTCAACCCAATACGAACGAAATGTCTCCACAGGAAATACAGTCCATTAAATCCCGGTTCGGCATCATTGGCAACTCTCCTGCCCTGAACTACGCGATTCAGATTGCGGCTCAGGTGGCTCCGACAGACCTTACCGTTCTGATTACGGGGGAAAGCGGCAGCGGGAAAGAATCCTTTTCCAAGATCATCCACCAGCTTTCGTCCCGGAAGCATGGTCAGTTTATAGCCATTAACTGTGGCGCCATTCCCGAAGGCACGATTGATTCGGAGCTTTTCGGGCACGAAAAAGGCGCCTTTACCGGAGCGGTTGATGCCCGCAAGGGGTATTTCGAAGTCACCGACGGAGGCACCATCTTCCTCGATGAAATCGCCGAAATGCCCCTCGGTACCCAGGCACGCCTGCTCCGGGTACTGGAAAACAAGGAATTCATCCGTGTAGGGTCTTCCAAAATCCTGAAAACGGATGTGCGGGTAGTGGCGGCAACGAACGTCAACCTCCTTCAGGCCGTCGAGAAAGGCAAATTCCGGGAAGACCTTTACTACCGCCTCAATACCGTTCCCATCTTCGTACCGCCCCTGCGGGAACGGGGAGAAGACGTATTGATGCTCTTCCGGAAGTTTACAGCCGATTTCTCCGAACGCCAGCGCATCCGACCGGTTCAGTTGACGGAAGATGCCCGCCAGGTATTGCTCAGCTACCGCTTTCCCGGCAACATCCGCCAGCTCAAAAACCTGGCCGAGCAGATTTCGATTCTGGAAGAAGACCGGACCGTCAACGCCCGCTCGCTGCTCAAATACCTGCCCGACGCCCAGCGGCCTTCCCTGCCGGATGTATTCCGGGAAAATGCGCAGGGACAGGATTTCAGTGAACGGGAGCTGTTGTACAAGGTATTATTCGATCTGAAACGGGACGTCACCGAGCTCAAGAAACTCTTCCTCGAAATGGCGCAGAATGGCACGGGTGACCGCGACCTGCTGCGCCAGCATGCCAACCTGTTCGAAGACATGGCCGAGGAACCTGTTAATTTTAGTGAAAATCCGGCCGCAACCCGGTATTTACCTGCCTCCCAGCAACCGGCAACCGCTCCGCAGGTGCTTTCTTTGGATGATCCGGCGGAACCGAGCGTGGTAGACGTAACGGCGGAAGACGAATCCCTTTCCCTCGAAAAGAAAGAAAAGGAAATGATCGTCAAAGCCCTGCGTAAAAACGGGAACAAGCGTAAAAATGCAGCCCAGGCACTCGGGATCTCCGAACGGACGCTCTACCGCAAAATCAAACAGTATGAAATCGATGAGGAGTAAGGCTGTTGTTCTGCTTTGCCTGTTTTTTCTTTCCGGCTGCGGGCCGTATTCCTTCTCTCCGGGAGGGAAGCTTTCGTCTGATCTGAAGACGATTACCATCAATAACTTCGTCATGAACGCCGCAGGGGGCCCTGCCAACCTGTCGACTACCTTCACGGAAACGCTCAAGGAATACTTCCAGCGGAATACCCGCCTGCAGATGAAGCCAGGCGGAGACGGCGACCTGGTTCTCGAAGGCGCCATCACAGGCTATGACGTGACGCCCCAGGCGCCGACAGCCTCTGATAAAGCGGGATTGAACCGGCTGACGATCGCGGTGACGGTACGGTTCACCAACAACCGGGATGAGACCGGTAATTTCGAACAGACTTTCTCCTTCTTCAAGGATTTCCCGCAGACACAGACGCTGAATCAGGTTGAAGGGCAGCTGGTGCAACCCATTCTCGATCAGATTGTACTGGATATTTTCGGTAAAACCGCGGGCGACTGGTAATGAGCCCTTTACCTGCTTTTCGGCAGGTACTGCTTTCATGGCCAAAAGAACAAAAATAACCTGTATATCAGACAGTTATGCAGGTTCTTTTCATTTCACAAGTATCTTTCTTCCACCCGGGAGCCCGTGGAAATTCCGGGTATCTCTCTTCTCTGTGACACGAAAAAGTTGTAATTTGGATTCCCCGTTTGTACCGGTTTTCCAAGCCGTTGTCAACGTATTCGTGCCCAGCTCGTTATGCATCGCGATATCTATTCATATCTGGTAGCCAACCCCGGTCAGGTGTCTCCCGACGACGTGTCGTACCTGGAGCAGCTGGTCGAACATTATCCCTTTTGCCAGACGGGGCATGTCCTCCTTGCCAAGGGTCATACGCACCGTTCTCACAGTCAGGCTGCTACGGCGGCCCTGCGGAAAGCGGCCGTGTATGCCCTGAGCCGGAACGCCCTCCGGAAACTGATGGGAGGTGAATTTCCGCCGGTATCCGTCACCCGTGATACTGTACTTCCGTTTGTAAAGCGGTATGTCCGCGAACAGCCGAAGCAGGAGGAGATCGATCCGGTGCAAGCGTTGCGCGGACTGGACTACTCGGAAGTACTGCTGAAAAAAGCCGAGGAACTTACCGAGAAAAAACCGGAAAAGAAGGCGGATGTCGTCGATCATACTTCCCTGATCGACCGGTTTATACAAGATGAACCGCGTATCGCGCAGATCCGGCCGAAAGTAGGCCAGACGGAGGAAGAACCGGTAGACCTGGCAGCCAAAAACAAGTTCAACGACAACTCTCCGGTCACCGAGGCCTACGCCAAAATCCTGGCCCGTCAGGGGAAGACAGAGAAGGCCGTCGTTGTTTACGAAAAACTCCAGTTGAAGTTTCCGGAAAAAAAGGCGTACTTTGCCGAAAAAATTGCCGAAATACGCGGTCGTTAACCGCGTAACGTTTGAATAATCCTATACATCTCTCATAAAATGTTCACTTTGCTGATTATCCTTTCCATCATTGTAGCGGCCTTTCTGGTCCTGATCGTGCTGATTCAGAACCCGAAGGGAGGAGGACTCTCCCAATTCACCGGAGGCAGCTCCACCCAGCTGTTTGGTGTGAAAAAAACCGGTGACCTGTTGGAGCAACTGACGTGGGGATTTGCCGGTGCGATTACCATTTTCGCTCTGGCTTCTGTTTTCTTCCTGACCGGGCAGTCAACGGGTGGTACCGTGGATGACGGACTTGGCTCTGTCGCTCCGGCGGCAACGGCTCCCGCTCCCCGCCCCGTAACGCCGGCCACGACCCCTACTCCGCAACCCGCCCAACCGGCGAAGTAAGCGATAATTGATGTTGAGAAGAAGCCCGGATGTGTCCGGGCTTTTTTTGTTTTCAGTTTTCGGTTTTCTGTTTTCAGTTGGTTGCCCGTTTCGGGGTGCAGATGCGCGTAGTCGAGACCGGCTGCCGGACAACCAACTGAAAACAAAAAACCGAAAACTGAAAACCTTCAACCGAATCCCGCCTATTCCGCCACCGCCGCGATCTTTCTCCTCGCAATAGGCAGAAACGTTTCTTCCATCGGGTAAAGGCCGGTGCTTTCGACGACGTAGGAGGCCGGATTGGGCATTTCCTTCCGTTTTCGGACCAGTTCCAGCTTGATGCTTTCGAACGTGGTAACAGAGCTTTTGTACCGGGACTCTACCAGGTCGGTGACCACGCGGCGCGAAGGCGGCACGGTACTGTCAAACAATGTTACCCGGTAGGTATAGATCTGCAGTTCCCGGTTCGGGGACTGATACAGAAACAGGTATCCTTCTTTCCGGAAAAGCGGAACAATACCGACGGGGGAGATGGTTACCCGGTTGGCGATTTCCTCGAGGAGTTCCTCCCCCACCCGCACGGCGTTCCCGAAACGGGGAATGGCATACGTCAGGATCTCTTCCACCTCCCGGAGCGACTCTGTTTCTGCAAATTCATTTTCATATTTCAACCGGAGATGTTCCCAGTCGATTCCGGCGAGTTTTTTCTGCACGGATACCGCCCATTCGGCCTGGCTCTGCCGCAGTGCCATGCTCTCGCGGTAGTGTACCTGCAAATCTGACAGCTCCGGGAAGATTTTTTGCTGACCAAAATGCGCTTCGACGTGTTTCAGGTAGGCAAGCAGGAGGTATTTCTTGTATTCAAAATCAAGTAACCCGTCTGTCAGCCAGGTTTGCTGCAATTTTTTCATAATCGCCTGATTGATTGAATATTTCCCTAAGTTAACCGATTTCCGGAATTTTCCAAATATTATAGCTGCATAGCCCTTTGTTTAGTGCTATTAATTTGGCAGAAAAGCCAATTATGGCGTTTGGCAGGTTTTCCTGAAAAATTGACAGCCTCCGCCGGGTGGCACGGGAATCGTAGATACCAATCCCGCAAACCACATGGTTTAAAGATAAACGTTAATAAATCTCAAACAACAACATGTCAGTAAACGTCAAACCTTTGGCAGACCGCGTTCTGGTAGAACCGGCTCCGGCAGAAGAGAAGACTGCATTTGGAATCATCATTCCCGACACGGCGAAAGAGAAGCCCCAGCGCGGCGTCGTCGTGGCAGTTGGCCCCGGTAAGAAAGACGAGCCTCTGACCGTCAAAGAAGGCGACACCGTTTTGTATGGCAAATACTCCGGCACCGAGCTGTCATCTGACGGCAAGGATTACCTCATCATGCGTGAGGCTGACATCCTGGCTGTGCTGACAGAAGCTGCTGTTGTTGCCTGATACTGACCTGTCGGAGATCTCCTTTCCGGCCTATCTCTTGTTTACACACAAAAAACATTTCTTTTAGCGATGGCAAAAGAACTCTTTTTCGATACCGAAGCCCGTGAGCGCCTGAAGCGTGGTGTGGATGCGTTGGCTGATGCAGTGAAAGTTACCCTCGGCCCCAAAGGTCGCAACGTAATCATCGATAAAAAATTCGGCTCTCCGGCCATCACCAAAGACGGTGTGACGGTTGCCAAAGAAATTGAACTCAAGGACACCATCGAAAACATGGGCGCACAGCTCGTGAAGGAAGTGGCTTCCAAAACTGCTGATCAGGCCGGTGACGGTACGACGACGGCTACCGTTCTGACCCAGGCCATCTACGGCATCGGTCTGAAGAACGTAGCTGCCGGAGCCAACCCGATGGACCTGAAGCGTGGCGTGGACAAAGCGGTTGCCAAAATCGTGGAAAACCTCCAGTCGCAGTCACGTGCCATCAGTACTTCCAAGGAAATCGCTCAGGTAGCGACGATCTCTGCCAACAACGATCACGAAATCGGCCAGATGATCGCCGACGCCATGGACAAAGTAGGCAAAGAAGGCGTTATCACGGTAGAAGAAGCCCGCGGTACCGAAACCGAAGTAAAAACGGTAGAAGGTATGCAGTTTGACCGTGGTTACCTGTCTCCGTACTTCGTGACCAACCCGGACAAGATGGAAGCGGAACTCGAGCGTCCGTTCCTGCTCATCACCGAGAAAAAGGTTTCTTCTATGAAGGAACTTCTCCCGGTTCTGGAGCAGGTCGCTCAAACCGGTCGGCCCCTCGTCATCATCTCCGAAGACGTAGACGGCGAAGCGCTTGCTACCCTGGTTGTTAACAAAATCCGCGGCGCGCTGAAAGTAGCTGCCGTGAAAGCTCCGGGCTTCGGCGACCGCCGCAAGGCCATGCTCGAAGACATCGCCATCCTCACCGGTGGTACCGTCATCAGCGAAGAGCGCGGCTTCAAGCTCGAAAACGCTTCTCTCGAATACCTCGGCCAGGCTGAGAAAGTCCTGATCGACAAAGACAACACCACCATCGTAAACGGTGTTGGCTCGAAAGACGACATCACGGCCCGCGTGAACCAGATCAAAACGCAGATCGAAAACACCACGTCTGATTACGACCGTGAGAAGCTCCAGGAGCGTCTCGCCAAACTGTCAGGCGGCGTGGCTATCCTCTACATCGGTGCGGCTACTGAAGTAGAAATGAAAGAAAAGAAAGACCGCGTTGACGATGCCCTCCACGCAACCCGCGCGGCTGTTGAAGAAGGTATCGTAGCCGGTGGTGGCGTAGCGCTGATCCGTGCTATCTCTGCCCTCGAAGGCCTCAAAGGCGATAACGAAGACCAAACGACGGGTATCAACATCATCCGCCTCGCGATTGAGTCTCCCCTCCGCACGATCGTAGCGAACGCCGGCGGCGAAGGTTCTGTCGTCATCAACGCGGTGAAGCAAGGTACTGGTGATTTCGGTTACAACGCCCGCGAAGACCGTTACGAAAACATGATCGAATCCGGTATCATCGACCCGACGAAGGTAACCCGTCTGGCTCTCGAGAACGCTGCTTCTGTAGCGGCTCTCCTCCTGACAACCGAATGCGTTGTGGCTGACAAGCCTGAAGACAACCCGGCGCCGGCTCCCGGCGGGCATGGCGGCATGGGCGGCATGATGTAATCTGCCCCCTCCGATAGAAAAACCCCTCTGCGGCCCTGCTGCGGAGGGGTTTTTCTTTGGGGAATGAGGTATCGGACCGCCCGACGGGTCTTACGGGAAAGTAGATGTCTGAAGATTCCGCTGTCACAAGTTCCGATGGTCGGCGGATCGTCTGATTTTCCCTCTGCAGAGAAAAAACCGCGGGAAAAACATGATACCGAATCTAACTATCTTCTTCAATCGTGGAAACAATCCGCTTTCGGTCTCATTCATAGGCCGACACGTTTGTTTTCCCGTCAATCTTTTATTTATTCTTTTGATACTACCACTTATTAGTCTACTTAAAAAATAGATTAAGAAGATTATGGCAATTCGAAGGCTATCGTATTTATTTGAAAAACCAATGGTTGAAAAACGGTTGGCGACAGCAATTACCCCCTCCTTTTTAAACGGATTTCCAGGGTCGGAAGCGGCCCACTGAAGCGGTATGGGACGCATCACGGGACAAACGGAAGAGTGGCTCTGGACACAGGTTGTGGCCGGTGATTCCCTTGCGTATGAGGAGCTCGTTCATCGTCACTATACCCTGCTTTACCAATATGGCGGCAAGTTTTCCCGCGATAAGGCATTGGTAAAAGACTGTATTCAGGATGTTTTTCTGACGCTGTGGGAAAGCCGTCATGCCCTCAATGCCTCTATTCCACCCAAACCGTACCTGCTGGCTTCTTTGCGCCGGCGCATTCACCGGGTGGTTTCGTATGACCGCCTCGTCTTCGATGCTTTTCAGGAAGACACGCTTTTCGATGCCGATTTCGGGATTGAAGACCGGTGGATTCACGAAGAAGAAACCCTCCGGACAGCAGCGGAGATTACCCGCCTGCTCAACCAGCTGCCCGCCCGCCAGAAAGAGGTGATCTACCTCAAGTTCTTCCAGAACCTCAGTCGGGAAGAGATTGTGGATGTCATGCAGATCACGCCGCAGTCGGTCTCCAATCTCCTTCAGAAATCGTTCAAATGGCTTCGGGAATACTGGCCTGCCGGAATGACGCTTCCCTTCTTTTTGCTGAGTTGCTGATTTTTTTTGAGAACCGGGGGTATGTCGCCCAAAGCCCTGTCTAGTGGGTGTTGAAAGCGATCCTTTGTATGCATCCTCCGTATCACCGGTATACTGCCGAACAGTTTCTCTGGGACGAATCCTTCCGGGATTGGGTAGTATCCCCGACTCCGGCGTCGGAACAGTTCTGGCAAACCTGGCTGGAAGAACATCCGGAGAAGGAAGCTATCGTCCGGCAGGCTGCGCGGCTGGTCCGCGCGGTACAACCCGCCGAGCCCCTCCTTGCGGACGAAGAGCGGGAAGAAGCTATTGCTCAGATCCTTTCCGCACGCGGCGACACTATCCGACCGTTGCGCAGGCATCGGTTCCTGCCGTGGACCGCTGCCGCTGCTGTCGTGATTCTGCTTCTGGGCGCAGGCTTCTGGTTTTTCCGGCCCGGCGTGGTTACACCTCCTCCAACTGTTGCCTTCCGCGAATTCACCAACTCACATGAAACGGCGCGGCTGATCCGCCTCGAAGACGGCACGACGCTCGTCCTGCAGCCCGGCAGCCGCCTCCGCTGGCGCAACGGAGCTGACAAGCGGGAAGTATTTCTTTCGGGAGAAGCCTTCTTTGAAGTCGCACGCGATACGACGCACCCGTTCTGGGTATACACCGCACGCTCCGCGACGCGGGTCGTCGGAACAAGCTTCATCGTCCGGGAATACCAGTCCGAAAAACGGGCGTCCGTTCAGGTGAAAACGGGAAAAGTAGCGGTCTATACCCGCCGCTCGGGAAGCCTCAGTGCCGAAACGATCCTGACGCCGAACCAGCAACTGGTAATGGGGCCGTCGGCGACGAACGTCGAAAAAAGCCTGCCGGTGCCCGAAGTACTCCGGGAAGAAGCACCTGCGGCGGAGGTATTCAACGACCTGAGCCGCTACTACGGCATCGCGATTCACTATGATCAGGAAACCATGCAGCAGTGTCCGGTTGTCGTTCCCCGCCAGGCGACCATGCACCTGCTGGAAAAGATAGAAGCGATCTGCCTGGCAATCAATGCCTCGTACGAACTCCGGGACGGGCAATTGTTCATCTCCGGAAAAGGCTGTCAGTAACCTCTAAACCCGCTTAACTACCCGTACACAAACACCAGCCCTTTTTTACAAAAGAAGGTCGGCAATGCGGCAACATTACCGACCCGATGAACTCCTTCTCAATCAGGCAACTTTCCCGAGCTGGCATGATTGACCAGGAAGGTTTTGCAAACGTTTCACATTTCTCAAAACCAGTTTAAAGGTATGAAAAAAAGGTTACACCCTCCATGTACATTCCTTAACCTAATGAGGATCAGCCTCTTGCAATTATTCCTCGCTGCCTTTTTTGCGGGAAGCGCCCTGGCTACGGACAGCCACGCCCAGGACCTGCTGACCCGCCGGGTAACGATGAGCGTTCAGAACCGGGAAGTGAGTCAGGTACTCCACGAAATGGAGCGACAGGCCCGGATCCAGTTTATTTTCAGCTCCCGCGTGATCAATATCCAACGCAAAGTGAGCTTCGATGTAGTCAGTCAGCCTCTTTCGTATGTGCTGGATACGTATTTCCGCCCCCTTGGTATTGACTATGAGGCAACGCCGAAAATCATCATTCTCCGGGCGACGAGCCGGGAATCGCTTTCCCTTCCCGAAAAACTCCGGTCGCTGCTGCCTTCTTTCGCGCCGGTTGAACGGGTAGTGACGGGAACGGTAACAGACGAAAAAGGCGAACCGCTCGTTGGCGTCAATATTCTCCTCCGGAATACTTCCCGCGGTACGACTACTAAAGCCGACGGTACCTACAGCATTTCGATACCCGAATCGGGGGCGGTACTCGTATTTTCCTTCATCGGGTACCAGAAAAGCGAGGTATCCGTCGGAAATCAGACCGTCCTGAACGTCAGCCTTCAGCCGGATCTGAAAAAGCTGGACGAAGTAGTGGTTGTCGGCTATGGTACTCAGTCAAAAGCCGATCTGGTAGGGTCTGTCGCCCAGGTTAATGCTGAAAAGATCAATAACCGGACCGTACCCAAACTGTCTCAGGCCCTGACCGGGCAGATGCCGGGCGTTACGATCATCCAGAGCAGCGGTCAGCCGGGCTCCAGCGGCGGCACGATCCAGATACGGGGCGTAGGTTCCTTCGGCGCGACGACCACGCCGCTGGTATTGGTGGACGGTATTCCGACGAATTCCTTCAACGACGTCAATCCCAACGACGTCGAGTCGGTATCTGTTTTGAAAGACGCCTCCTCGGCGGCTATCTACGGCGCCCGTGCGGCAAACGGGGTCATCCTTGTTACCACCAAAACGGGCAAACAGGGAAAGCTGAAAGTCACGTACAACGGGTATGCCGGTTTCCAGCGGATGACGACTACGCCGCAGTTTGTCGGCTCGGCGGAATATGCCCAGTTGCTGAACGAGGCGATTCCCGGCTCCTACTCCGACGCGCAAATTGCCGCTTTCCGCGACGGGTCGAACCCCGATCAGTATCCCAATTCCAACTTCATCAAGGCAACGCTGAAGAATGGATCGAGCCAGACATCTCATAATGTGACGATTACGAGCGGTGGCGCAACCTCGCAGTTTCTCCTGTCGTTCGGCTACCTGCGCCAGAACGGCATTGTCGACAAAAACCATTTTGACCGGTACAACCTCCGCCTCAACCTGGTGAACCAGCTGTCGAAAAAAGTCAGCTTTACGACCCGCCTGACGGCCGTACAAGGCATTGACAATCAACCCGCTCCGCCCGCGACGCTGGATTTTAACGACATGGTGACGCTGATCAGCCAGGTGGTACGGTTTGCGCCGATCTTCCCGGTCCGGATGAGCAACGGCGACTGGGGTACGGGTGCGGTAAACAAAGGCACGCCGGTCTCCTACCTGGCGAGCGATTCGTTTTATAAGTACCGGTCGACCGACCTCGGCATCAATACCCGCCTCGACTGGAAAGTAACCGACGACCTGACCCTGTCGGCCATCGGCGGCTATACCCAGCTGGGTGAGCGGTCCACCCGGTTCCTGGCTTCACAGCGGCTTACGTCGGCGATCAACCTCGGGCCGTCCTCGCTGACAGAAGGCACCGCCAATACCCGGTACCAGACGTTCCAGGCGCTCGCCGATTACAAAAAGGCATTCGGAAATCACACCATCGGCATTCTTGCGGGATACTCGTTTGAATCCGGATTCAACGAATCGCTGGGTGCAGGGCGGAGCGGCCTCCCGTCGAACTCCGTCACGGTCATCAACGCCGGCGATGCGAACTCCCAGACGACCAATGGAACGGCGGAGGAATGGGCTCTGGAATCCTACTTCGGGCGTTTCCAGTATAATTATTCGCACAAATACCTGCTGGAAGCGACGGCACGGTATGACGGCTCGTCCCGCTTCCCGAAAAACCGGAAGTATGCACTCTTTCCGTCGGTGGCAGTTGGCTGGCGCATCGGTGAAGAAGCCTTCCTGAAAGACCGGTTTTCCTGGCTGTCGGAGCTGAAACTCAAAGCTTCCTATGGTACCCTCGGCAATCAGAACATCGGGAACTATCCTTACCAGAACGTCCTGAATACCGGGTCTAATTATTCGTTCGGGGGAACGGTATCTCCGGGTGTGGCGCGTACAACTATTACCGACTCCACGCTTCACTGGGAATCGACCCGGACGAAGGACATCGGACTGGAAATCGGGCTCTTCAAACGCCTGCTGAACCTTTCCGTCACCTACTTCGACAAGTATACCTATGACATCCTCGTGAGCCCGTCGGCCAGCGTATCGAATGTACTCGGCTTTACGGTAGGGCAGCAGAACTCCGGGAGCCTGTCGAACAAAGGCTGGGAATTTATGGCGGAGCACCAGAACAGAATCGGCGACTTCACCTATTCCGTCGGCGCCAATCTTACCTACCTGAAGAATACGGTACTGGACCTGGGCGTGGGCAACGTCCGGCAGCCCAATGGCCTCGTCGGTAACGGCAGTACCCTGTTTGTAGGTCAACCGATGAACCTGTACTACGGGTACCAGACCGATGGATTGTTTACGGACGCATCAGACGTAACTGCCTGGGCCAACCAGACGGCGGTAGCACCCAATGCCAAACCCGGCGATATCCGGTACAAAGATCTAAGCGGTCCGGACGGCAAACCCGACGGCAAAATTGACGCGACATACGACCGCAAAGTACTCGGCAGCCGGATTCCGCGGATTACGTATGGCATCAACCTGTCGGCCGGCTACAAAGGTTTTGACCTCGGCGTGCTCTTCCAGGGCGTATCGCAGGTGAGCGGCTACCTCGACAGCTATGCCGGCTGGGCTTTCAATAACCAGGGAAATGTACAGCGCTGGCAGGCCGATAACCGGTGGACGGCCGCGAATCCCAACCGCAACGCCCTCTATCCGCGGATGGAAGTGATTACCAATCAGGGGACGAACAATACGCTGACGTCGTCGTTCTGGGTGCTCAACGGCGCCTACCTCCGGCTGAAGTCGATTCAACTCGGGTATACTGTTCCGGCGGCGGCGACAAAGCGCCTCCAGATCGAGCGCGTACGCCTCTACGCAAGCGCCGAAAACCTCCATACCTGGAGCCACTACCGGAAAGGCTGGGATCCCGAAATCAACACGGGCGGAAGCTACTACCCCATCCTGGCGAACTACACCTTTGGTCTCAACGTCACTTTCTAAGTCATGAATCGCCTGATCGTCTCTACTCTTTTTTTGCTGACGCTGCTGACTTCCTGCCGCAATCAGCTCGATAAAGCTCCGCTGGCGAGCTATGCCAACGAAACCTTCTGGGTTTCGGAAACGAATACCCTGCTGGCGCTTTCCGGCGTGTACCGGGGAGGTATCCAGATGGCTGCTGCGCCGACGACCGGCGCGGAGTTTTCACCGACCGACTGGTGGTCGTACCACGGGTTGATCATGCTGGAAGTAGCCACCGACAATGCCTATGACCGCCGGGGTGAAACCGCCGCATACAATACGCTGACCAACGGAAACCTGACGTCTGCGAACGCAACGGTTTCGTCTTACTGGAACCTCAGCTATGCGCGCATCGCCCGGTGCAGCTATTTCCTTGAAAACGTGGGAAAAGCACCGGTATCAGCCGATAAACTCAAGCGGTTCATTGCCGAAGCCCGTTTCATCCGCGCAACGCAGTACTTCTACCTCTCGCAGCACTTCGGGTCGGTGCCGCTGGTAAAAAAGACGCTTAGTCCTTCGGAAGCCAATACCGTAGTAAAAGCACCGCAGGCGGAAGTCCTTGCCTATGCGGCATCGGAGCTGGCCGCTGCTGCTGCCGATTTGCCGCGGGATAAGGACATACCGTCGTCCGAACGCGGCCGGGCTACCCGTCAGGCTGCGCTGGCTTTCCTCGGAAGGGCGCAACTGGCCGCCGGCGCCTTCAAAGACGCTGCCGCTACCTACAAGACGATTGTGGATTTCGGGGATAACCTCATCGATCCCAACTACGTCAACCTGTTCAACGGCACCAACGAAGGCAGCAAGGAGATTCTTTTCGCTACGCAGTATGTCAAAGACCTCGGTCCGAATGCCATGGCGCAGCACTTTTTCCCGGCGGTCAACGGAGGCTGGCACCTGTTTAATCCGCTCGGAAGCCTGGCCGAATCATACGAGTTTACCGACGGCACGCCCTTCTCCTATTCCGATCCGCGGTACAACCCGGACGATATCGGCGCCAACCGCGACCCGCGCCTGCGCTATACCCTGCTCTATAACAAGCAGACCTTTCAGAATCAGGCATATATTACGCATCCGGATTCCAGCAAATCGGTTGATCAGCTGACGACCTCCAAGCAGGCCACGCGGACGGGCTTTGGCATGCGGAAATTCTGCTGGGAAGGGCTCACGGGAGACCTTCAGAACTCGAGCGTCGACCTCCCCGTCATCCGCTATGCCGAGGTACTGCTGAGCTACCTCGAAGCGAAACTCGAAGCCGGAGACGCGATTGACCAAGCGTTGCTGGACCAGACGATCAATGCCGTTCGCCGGCGGTCAACGGTCAATCTCCCCGCCATCAAAGAAACCGACCCCGCCAAACTCCGCGTCATCCTGCGCCGCGAGCGCCGGAACGAGCTGGCGCTGGAAGGTATCCGGCTCTGGGACCTGTTGCGCTGGAAAGTAGCCGGGCAGGTATTGTCTGGAGATTTCTATGGCGCTCCCTATCCGAATGCGAAAAACCTGCGGAAAAAGGGTACTGCTACCGATCCGTATTCCCGCTGGTACGTGACCAGCAAAGCCTTCCGGACCGGGCAGGACGAATACTGGCCTGTTCCGCAAAACGAAGCAGCCATTAATCCCAACCTCAAATAACCACCGGCCGGCACGTCAGGCGTGCCGGCCGTTTTTACTTTTGTTCTATGCTGAAACCGCTTCTCTTCTCCGCTCTGCTGGGTCTGGCCCTGCAGCCGGCATTCGGGCAGAATTCCCGGCCGAATGTGATCTTTATTTATGCCGACGACCTCGGCTATGGCGACCTGAGTTGCTACGGGGCGACGAAAATCAAAACGCCGAACGTCGACCGCCTCGCAGCCGAAGGCCTGCGCCTCACCAACGGGCACAGTACCTCCGCCACCTGCACACCCTCCCGGTACTCCCTCATGACCGGCGAATATGCCTGGCGAAAAAAAGGTACAGGTGTGTTGCCCGGCGATGCCCAGCTCATCGTTCCGACGGATAAAACCACCCTTCCGGGCGTTTTCAAAAAGGCCGGATATGTGACGGGCGCGGTCGGCAAATGGCACCTGGGCCTCGGCGATCCGGGGACGAAAATCAACTGGAACAAGTCTATCCCGAAAGGCCCGAACGACGTCGGATTTGATTATGCCTATTATTTCCCGGCGACGTCAGACCGGGTACCGACGGTCTTCATCGAAAACCGGGACGTCGTCGGACTGGATCCGAACGACCCCATCGAAGTGGATTACCAGAAGCCCATCGGCAGCGAACCGACCGGAAAAGACCATCCTGAATTACTGAAATTACCTGCTTCCCCTGATCACGGACATAACAATACGATTGTCAACGGCATCGGGCGGATCGGCTATATGACCGGCGGAAAGCAGGCTCGCTGGACGGATGAAGAAATCGCACATGTATTTGTCGACAAAGCCGAGGCCTTCCTCGAACAGCACAAACAGAAACCCTTTTTCCTCTACTTCTCCCTCAACGACATCCACGTACCGCGGATGCCGAGTACCGAATTCAAAGGCAAAAGCGGCCTGGGCCTGCGCGGAGACGTGATTCTTCAGCTGGACTGGACAGTAGGACGTATTATGGACAAGCTGAAATCGCTCGGAATCGACAAAAACACCCTTATTCTTTTCAGCAGCGACAACGGTCCGGTACTCGACGACGGCTATGCCGATCATGCCGTAGCGGCGGCTCAGGCGGCAGGTCACAAGCAACTCGGCCCGCTTCGCGGCGGCAAGTACAGCGCGTTTGAAGGTGGTACGCGGGTGCCGTTCCTTGTGCGCTGGCCGGGTGTGGTGAAAGCAGGTTCGGTATCCGACGCGCTCGTCTGCCAGATTGATTTCCTGTCTTCTTTCGCTCATTTCTTCAAACAACCGGTTCCCGACGCCGACGCTCCTGACAGCCAGAACCAATGGGATGCGCTGCTTGGTAAATCGGTCAAAGGTCGTTCTGTACTCGTTCAACAGGGCGGATCACTATCCGTCGTGAAGGGCAACTGGAAGTACGTCGAGCCCCGGGAAGGCCCCAAAGTACTGAAACTGACCGACATCGAATCCGGGTACGACGGGCAGGCCCAGCTGTATGATCTGTCGAAAGACATCGGCGAGCAGACGAACGTCGCGGCACAACATCCGGATCTGGTAAAGGAACTGGCCGGACTGCTCGACAAAATCCGGAAAGACGGCCGGAGCCGCTAGGCTGGATTTTGCTGAATTTGTTATCTTTCGATCGACTTAACGAGCAAACCTATGATTCGGAAAATTCTCCTCGCCCTTCTGGTGGTCCTGGTTATCCTTCAGTTTTTCCGTCCGGAAAAAAACATCGCTGCCGCGGCATCCCCGAATGCAATCGGCACAAAGTATGCGGTACCGGCCGAGGTACAGTCCATTCTCAAAAAATCCTGTAACGACTGCCATTCCAATACCACGGAATATCCCTGGTATGCCAATGTCCAGCCGGTGGGTCTGTGGCTGAACCACCACATTGAAGAAGGCAAGGGTGAGCTGAATTTTGATGAATTCACGACATATTCTCCGAAAAAAGCCCGTCATAAACTCGAAGAAGTACACGAGGCTGTAACCGAAGGCTGGATGCCGCTCGATTCTTATCTCTGGATTCACCATGATTCCAAACTGACGCCGGAAGAAGCGAAAGTACTCGGCGACTGGGCCAAGAACCTCCGGGAATCGATTCCGGCGCCGGCCGATGAGAAAGAAGGCGAACACCCCCACGAGCATTGAGTCGGCAAAAGCACCGATTTGGTCGTGAGAACGCCCGCCGGCATTGGGTCCGGCGGGCGTTTTTGTTTTCTTTGAGTATATGAAACGACATTTCCTCCTTGCCCTTGCACTTCTGACGATGAACGAAGCCTATTCACAGGAAACGATTTTTGAACGTTCCGCCGGACAGAAAACCCCGACGTATGAAGAAGGAATGGCCTGGTTCCGGCAGCTGGACAGGCAGTTTCCCGAGATGGAGATCCGGCAGATGGGTCCGACCGATTCCGGCGAGCCCCTTCACCTGATTGTGGTATCCAACGACCGGAACTTTGACCTCGCCGCACAGCGAAAAAAAGGAAAGACCATTCTGCTCATTGACAACGCCATACACCCCGGCGAACCGGACGGCGTAGATGCCTGCCAGCTCCTGCTCCGGGATTTGCTCGGCCGGAAAAACGGGAAGAAACTGCCGGACAATGTCGTCCTCTGCGTCATTCCTTTTTACAATATCGACGGTACCCTCAACCGGAATTCCCATAGCCGGGCCAATCAGAACGGCCCCGATGCCTATGGTTTCCGGGCAAACGGCCGGAACTATGATCTCAACCGCGACTTCGCCAAAGCCGACAGCCGGAATGCCGCGTCATTTGCGGAAATCTTCCACCGGGTAGATCCCGATGTTTTTGTGGATACCCACGTCAGCAACGGCGCAGATTACCAGCACGTGATGACGCTCATCACTACCCAGCACAACAAGCTGGGCGGCGCACTAGGCGCGTTTCTCCATACCCAAATGGAACCATACCTGTACCGGGAGATGAAACGCCTGGGCTTTCCGATGACGCCGTATGTAACCAACTTCGGCCCGAACGTCACGAAAGAAGGCTTCAGCGGTTTCATTGACTATCCCCGGTATTCCACGGGCTTCGCGGCCCTGTTTCAGACAATCGGTTTCATGCCGGAAACCCATATGCTGAAACCCTATCGCGACCGCGTCAAGGCTACCTATGACCTGCTGACGGTCTTTCTGACGTTTACTGCCGAACACGGCGCAGCCATCCGGGAACTCCGGCGAAAGGACCGGGAAGCGGTCAAAACCCAATCTGTCTTCCCCCTTGCCTGGCAGAAAGATGCCGGCCGTTCTGATTCGATTGAGTTTCTGGGCTATGAACACGGGTACAAGCCCAGCGACGTATCCGGGCAGCCGCGCCTGTACTACGACCGGACGAAGCCGTTCCGGATGGATGTACCGTATTTCGACTACTTTAAACCTACGCTGACAGCAACCCGGCCCGAAGCATACATCATTCCCCAGGCCTGGTGGCCGGTCATTGAGCGACTGAAAATCAACGGAGTAGCCATGCAGCGGATGGAAAAAGACATGACGCTGACGGTGGAAGTCCAGCGAATCGAAAGCTATCAAACCTCCCAGCGGGCATACGAAGGTCATTATCCGCATACCGACGTGAAAGTCAGCACCAGCTTACAGCCCATTCCCTTCCGGAAAGGCGACTATATCATTACCTGCAATCAGGATAAAAACCGGTACCTGGTTGAAATGCTCGAACCGACGAGTCCGGAAGGCTTTTTTGCCTGGAATTTCTTCGATTCCATTCTGCAGCAGAAAGAGGGTTATTCCGATTATGTGTTTGAAGATCTGGCCGCAGGCTGGCTCCGCGAGCATCCGGAACTCCGGGAAAAACTGGAAGCCCGTAAGAAAGAAGACGCCGAATTCGCCAAAAACGGAAGAGCGCAACTGGATTTTGTCTACCGGAACTCGCCCTATTATGAACCCGAACACATGCGGTATCCGATTTTCCGTGTACCCGTGAAATAGGATAATTACGAAGCGTTAGTGGCAAACTCCGCCCCGGGGAAGTAAGTCCCGGACGGAGTTTTTTAGTTTTGCTCCGGTTTCATTCCCGTTTTCCGCTATGAGGTACCTTCTTTTTGTTCTGTGCTGGTGGACAACCGCAGCCGTTGCCCATCCTTTTCAATCCGATACCACGCGCCCGGCGGCAGCGGATACCCTGCCGCGCGGCGTTGAGAATTTTCCGGATCTGGTGCAATTGACCCGGTCAACCGATTCGACCAAAAAACTGACATACTCTGTCACGCTTGGAGGCGACTACCGTTCCGGAAACGTGCAGCGGGCGCTGTATACCATTGTTACATCCCTGGATTTTCAGTCGACGAAATCTCCCGTCGGTTTCTACACATCCCCCCGATACACCTACGGTACCATTGGAGGAGAACTACAGGAAAGGGAATTGTTTGTCGACCTAAACGCCACCCTTTGGTACAACCGTCATGATTTTTACCTGATGGCCTTCGGCGTACACGAAGAAAGTAACCTCCGCCAGATCGGCGCCCGGTGGTACGGCGGCGGCGGATTTGGCTGGCGGATTCTGGGGGGAAGACAGCGCCCGAACAAGCATATCCGCCTGTCGGTGACCAACGCGATTATTTCCGAATTCACGGATTTTCTGAATGCGGAAGACGTGCGCGTCATCCGGAACTCAACACGCGTCCGGATGAGTGCCTCCTACAACAAGTTTCTCTGGAGTACGTCGATGTTTGTGCAGCCCGCGCTCAACGAACGAAACTTCCGCTGGAGTTCGCTGAGTACGTTCGCGTACTCCATCGGGAAACTGCTGGCGTTGTCCCTTACAGTCGACCATACCTATGAAAGCGTCGTCATTCCCGGCCGGAAAAAAACGGATTTCCACTGGGCTATCGGGCTGACGCTGAGGAACTAGACGATCCGGCCGTCCCGCATTTCGAGCTTGCGGTCCGCCATCTGGGCGAGTTCTTCGTTGTGGGTGACGATGACGAAGGTCTGTCCCAGTTCATCCCTGAGTTGAAAGAAAAGCTCGTGCAGGTCGCGGGCATTCCGGGAATCGAGGTTGCCGGACGGTTCGTCAGCAAACACAACAGAAGGTGCGTTGATCAGCGCCCGGGCCACGGCCACCCGTTGCTGCTCGCCACCGGACAACTGGCCGGGATAGTGCGTCGCGCGGTCGGCCAGGCCGAGGCGCTCCAGCAGTTCGGTTGCGCGGGCTTTGCGGTCTTCGCCGCCGATCCAGGCCGGCATGCAGATGTTTTCAAGCGCGGTAAATTCCGGCATGAGGTTATGAAACTGGAAGATGAAACCGATTTTCCGGTTACGGAAATCAGCCAGGGCTTTGTCCTTTAGCCGGGTAAGGTCTTCTCCGTCGAGCAGCAACTGGCCGCCGTCGGGTTTGTCGAGCGTCCCGAGCAGGTGGAGAAGGGTACTTTTCCCGGCGCCGGATGCGCCGACGATAGAGACGATTTCACCGGAACGGATTTCGAGGTCGATTCCCTTAAGTACCTGTAAAGAGCCGTATGACTTGACGAGTTGGCGCGCTTCGAGCATGGATGCAAAACAAAAATAGCCCCGGGTCGCTCCTGTTAATCAGTTTATTAGGCCCGAAGGCGCTCACCGGACCGGGGCTGTCAGCTATATTTTGTTGAGCAAAGTTCCTAAACTTTGTCCAACTTAACTCAAAGACTTTATCGAATTCTCCCTAATTTTCCGACTGGAAAAAGAAACCTCACTCATCTTCCTAATGAACATACACGAATACCAGGCGAAGGATATCCTGAAGAGATACGGTGTACGTATTCAGGAGGGCATCGTCGCCGACACACCCGACAAAGCGGTCGAAGTAGCCCGCGAGCTCAACATCAAGACGGGTACGAAATGGTTTGTGGTAAAGGCGCAGATTCATGCCGGTGGCCGTGGCAAAGGCGGTGGCGTGAAGCTGGCCAAGAACTACGAAGACGTCCGTGAGAAGTCCGGTCAGATCCTTGGCATGCAACTGGTGACGCACCAGACAGGCCCCGAAGGAAAGAAAGTACATAAAGTGCTGATTTCGGAAGATGTCTACTATCCCGGTGCGAGCGAGCCGAAGGAATTCTACCTGGCGATCCTGATGGACCGTACGAAGGGTTGCAACGTCATCATGGCGTCGACCGAAGGCGGGATGGACATCGAAGAGGTAGCTGCTCATTCCCCGGAAAAAATCATCAAGGAATGGATCGATCCCCGTGTCGGCCTCCAGGGCTTCCAGGCCCGCAAGATCGCGTTTGCACTCGGTCTGGAAGGCGACGCGTTCAAGGAGATGGTGAAGTTCGTCAGCTCCCTGTATAAAGCATACATCGATACCGACGCATCTCAATTCGAGATCAACCCGGTACTGAAGACGTCTGACAACAAGATTCTGGCTGTCGACGCGAAGGTAAACCTCGACGACAACGCTCTTTTCCGTCACCCTGACCTGGCTGAAATGCGGGATATTCTCGAAGAAGATCCCCTGGAAGTTGAAGCCGGCCATTTCAACCTGAACTACGTCAAGCTCGACGGAAACATCGGTTGTATGGTAAACGGCGCCGGTCTGGCCATGGCGACGATGGACCTTATCAAACTCTCCGGCGGTGAGCCGGCCAACTTCCTCGACGTAGGGGGTGGCGCCAACGCGAAGACCGTGGAAGCCGGCTTCCGGATCATCCTGAAGGACCCGAATGTAAAGGCTATCCTCATCAATATTTTTGGTGGTATCGTTCGCTGCGACCGCGTAGCGACGGGTATCGTTGAAGCCTACAAGGCCATCGGTAATATCCCCGTCCCCATCGTGGTTCGCCTCCAGGGAACGAACGCCGAAGAAGGTGCGAAAATCATCGACGAATCAGGTCTGCAGGTTCATTCAGCCGTTCAGCTGAAAGACGCGGCCGATCGTCTGAAAGACGTACTGAAAGGCGTGTAAGGCCAACGGCCAAAAAAAATACCCCTGCTGAGAAATCAGCAGGGGTATTTTTTTTGCTGTTGGCGCAGGGGGCAGCGCGCATGACCCCGAAGGGGTCTAACCCCGGTAACCCCGGGCTGCGCCCGGGGTTACGAGATGGAGCCGCAGCCCGGGGTTACCAGATGGGGCAGCCACATGGAGGGCTGCCGCCTACCTGCTCCGATACGCCGTATAAAACTTCTCCGCCTCCGGCACCAATCTCCTCAAATCTTCAATACGCTGCTCGTCCGACGGGTGCGTCGACAGCAGCAGCGGAGGTTTCTGCGAATTCTTGCTCGCATTCGCCATCCGCTGCCAGAAGGTAATGGCTTCCTTCGGGTCATATCCGGCAATAGCCATAAAGATCAGGCCAAGATGATCCGCTTCGCTCTCATGCTGACGGCTGTACCGCAGCAAGGCAATGTTCATCGCTGCAGGAGCCGCCGCTGCATAAGCCGTGTTCCAGATATTCTGGGCCTGAGACGACTTATTCGCCATCGCAACGCCCAACGCCACCTGGCCGCCTACGAGCAGTCCCTGCGACACATACGCCTGACTTACCCGCTCGGCGCCGTGTTTGGCAATCGCGTGCGAAATTTCGTGGCCCATTACCGTCGCCAGGCCCGCTTCTGTCTGCGTAACAGGCAACAGGCCGGTGTAAACGACTACCTTTCCACCGGGCATACACCACGCATTCACCTGCTTGTCTTCCACCAGGTTAAACTCCCAGTTATAGCCTTCCAGAAACTCGGGGTGCTTGATATCGTTGAAATACTGCGTGGCCGCCGCTGCAATCCGCTTTCCTACATTTTTGACCATCGCCGTACTCTGGCTGGAATTAACGACGCGGTTGGTGTCAAGAAATTGCTTGTAGCTGACCAGCGCCTGCTGGTTCATCTCAGCGTCCGATACCAGCAACAGTTGTTTCCGGTTCGAAATCGGAACACGGCTACAAGCCCAGACTACGACGGTCAGTACTAATCCAAAAGCGAAGGTTCTTTTCATTGGTTGTTGATCATTCGGGGATACTTGTGAACAGAAAATCCTGTACCCGGTCTGTATTATCTGGCTGAACCGTTAGTTTTGCAGGCCGGGGTACAGCGCTCCAAAATTGAGGAAAAAAACTCAGTTTGCGCACCGGTGCTCCTCTATTCTGGTCTTTTCACTACGAACGAAGCCATGCGGATTTTTTGTATTGGGCGGAACTACGCCGAACACATCGCCGAGCTGCAGAACGAACGTCCCGCCGAGCCCGTCATCTTTTCCAAACCTGATTCGGCCATTCTGCGTAAGAACAGCCCCTTCTATCTGCCCGATTTCACCCAGGATGTTCACCATGAATTGGAGATCGTTCTGAAAATCAATAAACTGGGTAAAAATATTCCGGTAAAGTTTGCCGATAACTACTACGAGGAAATCGGACTGGGTATCGACTTCACCGCCCGAGACGTGCAATCCAAACTGAAGGCAAAAGGCCTCCCCTGGGATATCGCCAAAGGCTTCGACGGCTCCGCGCCCATTTCGGATTTTCTGCCCAAAAGCCAGTTTCCCGGCTTTCCGCAGCTGACCTTCGATCTTAAAATCAACGGAGAAACCCGGCAGGAAGGCGATACATCTCTGATGCTGTGGTCTTTTGGGGAAATCATTGCCTACCTCTCCAAATTTTTTACCCTCAAAATCGGAGACCTGATTTTTACCGGAACACCGGCGGGCGTAGGCCCCGTCAAAATCGGCGACCGGCTGACGGCTTCCCTCGAAGGCCAGACGCTGCTCGATTTCGACGTCAAATAATTCCTTTCACGCTGTCCGTCAGGACGTTTCCGTTTTCTGAATTGGCAATACGCTTTCTGCTGCTGTTTTTCTGTTCGTTTCAGGCTGTTGCCCAGGCCTTTCTCTTTCCGATCGAGCCGGGTAAGTCCGCTCAGCTGGCCGGTACCTTTGCCGAACTTCGTCCCAATCACTTCCACGCGGGCATCGATATCAAAACCCGCCAGCAGGAAGGCCTGTCTGTGCAGAGTATTGAACGGGGCTATGTTTCGAAAGTACTCGTCAGCCGGATGGGTTACGGGAATGTGGTATTCGTCAAACACCCCGGAGGAGAAACCAGCGTGTATGCGCACCTGCAGCGCTTTAACGACAAGATTGCCGCTTACGTCCGGAGACACCAGCTTGCCGCTGATGCCTTCGAGGTATCCCTGACGCCCGGCGCAAATGAGTTACCCCTGACCCGCGGGGAAGAAATCGGCCTCTCCGGCAACTCAGGCTCCTCCATGGGTCCTCACCTGCATTTCGAGATCCGTGATGCAAAAGGCCGTAACCTGGACCCCCTCGCCTACTCGTTTGGCGAGGTATCCGACCATATTCCGCCGACGTTCGAAGCCCTGGCCGTACGGACGCTCGGAGGCACGTCCCGGATTTCAGGGCGGTTTGGCCGGATGGAATTCAGCCTCGCGCGGGAAGCATCCGATAATCCTTCCGTACGTACCTACCGCCTCGGCGATACCCTTCGGGCGGCAGGAGAGATCGGCCTGGAACTGCTCGGCTTTGATATGGCCGACGGTTCTTCTTCCCACAACGGTCTGAGCTGCGTCGAAATACTCGTCAATGGCCGGGAGCATCACTACCACCACATGGGAATGGTGGAAGAGGCGTTTACCGACGACATCAATATTCACACCGATTACGCTACTTATTACGAAACCGGTAAGTTTTTCCAGCGGTGTTATGTGGCTGACGGCAACGATCGCCTCTCCGTCTATTCGCCTGGAAACGGCCGTCTGCGGGTAGTGCCGGATTCGGTATACCAGGTCACACTGCGTGCCTGGGATCACTTTCAGAATAAATCGGAACTGACGTTTTGGGTGAAGGGCGACGCCCGTCTCCGCGCCTCGGCTGCCGACGGATCGCTCCGCTGGTCCGTCGAAGAAAACTGGCTGACGATCAAGGGCTCACCGGAAGATACGCTGACTATTTTTCAGAAGGGTGCGTCCAAAGTCGTCGCAGCTGCCTACGCCGGCTGCTTTCTGGTAGACCTGCGGCAGGGCCTTCCCGACTCGCTACAGATCGGCGAAAAACTGCTTCGCTTCGGTTTTGCCGGCACCGCATATCCCGGCCGAACCGGCAGGCTGGCCGCCGGGAAGACCGAGGTTTCATTTGACGCCGGCAGCCTTTACGATACCCTCTTTGTTCAGGTCGCCGAAACGGATGGGAAAATCACTGTCTCCGAAGCGACCATTCCCCTGAAAGGACGAATCAGCATCTCCTATCTCCCGGATCATCAGCCGCAGAGCTACCTACAAACGGCGGCCTACCGCGAGGGAGAAGAACCCGAATACCTGGGCGGAACCTGGGAAAAAGGGCGCATCCGCTTTTCTACGCCGGTTCTCGGAACATTCTACCTCGCCACGGATAGCATCGCGCCGAAGATTACCCCCGAGCGCGTCGACTCATTGCAGCTTCGTTTCCGCATCCGGGATAACCTTTCCGGTATCCGGTCGTGGAAGGCCAGAATAGGCCAGGAACGCGTGATTTTAAGCTATGACGCCAAAAATGACCTTTTGTTTTCGGAAGAAAGAACGAAGGATCGCCCCTTTCGCGGCGAATTGATGCTGGAAGTGACCGACAATTCCGGAAACAAGGCTAATTTTGGCAGACCGAAAGTTACCTCCCATTAGGCAGGTCGATTCCCAAAACCTGGCTGATGTTTCCCGGACCGCCCGGAAACCCAGCCGAAGAAACGCAGAACCTATGACCCTTCAAGTCGGCGACAAGGCGCCGTCGTTCGAGGCACTCGACCAGAACGGCCAGCTTGTCAGACTACAGGACTTCGCCGGTAAGAAAGTAGTCCTTTATTTTTATCCCAAAGACAATACTCCCACCTGCACCAATCAGGCCTGCAACCTCCGCGATAACTACGGTTTGTTACAGAAAAATGGCTATGTAGTACTGGGCGTAAGTGCCGATTCGGCCAAGTCGCATCAGAAGTTCATCAAAAAGTACGAACTCCCCTTCCCGCTGCTGGCCGATACCGATCATAAGATCATCAACGACTACGGCGTATGGGGGGAAAAAGTGCTGTTTGGCCGTCAATATATGGGGATCCTCCGCACCACGTTCGTCATTGATGAACAGGGGGTGATCCGCGACATTATTCAGAAAGTCGATTCTCAGGATCATACGAATCAAATTTTGAAGTAATCCGGCATTGCTGCCGGAACTGTTTATCCCTTACTTATGAACATCCAGGACATCGCTTCCCAGGTTCGCCGTGACATCGTACGCATGGTTCACGGGGCAAAATCCGGTCACCCGGGCGGATCGTTAGGCTGTACCGATCTGATCGTCAGCCTGTATTTCAAACACATGGAGCTCAAGACGGACGCCGCCGGCCCGGTCGTTTTCGACATGAACGGTACCGGAGAAGATCTTTTCTTCCTCTCCAACGGCCACATTTCGCCTGTGCTGTACTCCGTGCTCGCCCGCCGGGGGTACTTCCCCGTTGCAGAGCTGGCTACCTTCCGGAAGATCAACTCCCGCCTTCAGGGCCACCCTGCTACGGCCGAACACCTCGAAGGCATCCGGATCGCTTCCGGCTCCCTCGGCCAGGGTTTGTCGGTCTCCATCGGCGCAGCGCTCGCGAAAAAACTCAACGGCGACAACCACCTCGTGTATGTCCTCATGGGCGACGGCGAGCAGCAGGAAGGTCAGATCTGGGAAGCGGCCACGTTTGCCCCTCACCACAAGGTCGATAACCTGATTGCGTTTGTGGATTTCAACGGACAGCAGATTGACGGCCCGACCGACAAGGTCATGAACAACCGCGATCTCGGCGCCAAATACGAAGCCTTCGGCTGGCGCGTGCTGCACATGGATGGCAATGATTACGAGTCGCTCGAAGCCGTTCTGACGGCTGCCAAGGCGCTCACCGGTCAGGGACAACCCATCGTGATCATCACAAAAACGGAAATGGGTCAGGGTGTCGATTTCATGATGCACACCCACAAATGGCACGGCGTTGCTCCGAACGACGAGCAGCTGGCCAAAGCGCTGGAACAACTTCCTGAGACCCTCGGCGATTATTAATCCGACAAAACAAGACTTGACCGATGACACAATATCCCTATACCGATAAAAAAGATACCCGTTCCGGTTTCGGAGCCGGTATGACTGAGCTGGGCCGCACCAATCCGCAGGTCGTAACGCTCTGCGCCGACCTCGTCGGTTCCCTCAAAATCGATACGTTCATCAAGGAAAACCCCGAACGTTTCTTCCAGTGCGGGATTTCCGAAGCCAATATGATCGGTATTTCGGCCGGTCTGACGATCGGCGGGAAGATCCCCTTCGCGACGACCTTCGCCAACTTCGGCTCCAGCCGGGTATTCGATCAGGTACGTCAGGCAGTAGCCTACTCCAACAAAAACGTCAAGATCGCAGTATCGCACGCCGGTCTGACGCTCGGAGAAGACGGCGCCACCCACCAGGTACTCGAAGACCTCGCCATGATGAAGGCCCTGCCGAACATGACAGTCATCAATCCCTGCGACTACAACCAGACCAAGCAGGCGACCATCGCCTCTGCGGCGCACGAAGGCCCGGTATACCTCCGCTTCGGCCGGCCGGTTATTCCGGTATTCATCCCGGAAGACATGCCGTTCGAAATCGGAAAAGCCATTACCCTCAACGAAGGAACGGACGTCAGCATCTTCGCAACCGGCCACCTCGTCTGGGAAGCGCTTCAGGCCTGCCAGATCCTGGAAGATCAGGGTATCTCCGCCGAAATCATCAACATTCACACGATCAAGCCGCTCGACGTAGACGCGATCCTCGCTTCCGTCAAAAAGACCGGCTGCTGCGTAAGCGCTGAAGAACACCAGGTCAACGGTGGTCTCGGCGAAAGCATCGCACACGTGCTGATCACCCAATACCTGGCTCCCCAGGAATTTGTCGGCGTGAAAGACACCTTCGGCGAAAGCGGCACCCCCGACGAGCTCATGGCGAAATACGGCCTGAAAGCGGAAAACATCGTTGAGGCTGCCAAAAAAGCCATTGCCCGTAAAGCGAAATAATCATTTTTTCGCTTCCTTTGAGCTGGTCCATGTTGGTGGACCAGCTCAACTTGTTTTCACCGGAGCCGGTGAACGGAAACGAAAGGCCCACGGCCGGCGTTTCAGCGGAAAGGCCCCAAGCTTGCATGACAGATCAGGAACTGCTGGAGAAATTTGCGAACCCCGAAACGCGGAATTATGCGTTCAATCTCCTTATTCGCAAGTACCAGCAGAAAGTGTACGGCCTGATCCGGAAGATGGTCATTGACCACGCCGATGCCGACGACCTGACCCAGGAAACATTCATCAAAGTCTGGCAGCACTTAGGAGAATTTCGCGGTGATTCCCAGCTTTTTACCTGGATCTACCGTATCGCCAGCAACGAGTGCTTCAACTTTCTGAACAAAAAGAAGCGTCGTTTTTTTACCCCGCTCGACGATGTCGACTACGAACTGGAAGGCAAGGTCGATGCCGACCCGGAACTCTCAGCCGACGAAATACAGAACAAACTCCAGAAAGCCATCCTGCGACTGCCCGAAAAGCAGCGCCTGGTTTTTCATTTGCGGTATTACGATGAAATGCCATACGAACAGATGGCGGAGGTAACCGGCACCTCGGAAGGCGCCCTGAAAGCGTCCTACCACCATGCGGTCCGGAAAATTGAAGATTTTTTGAACGGAAATTAAACTTTCAGCAATGGGTTCGTTCCAAGCTGAAAGGTTTAAAATACTGATTATCAAGATCCTTCATTTTAAACTATTCGTTTATTATTTTGGACGGAGAGATGGAACAGAACCGATTCCGGCTGGACGAAATTCCGAAAGCCGGGCCCCCGAAGACCCCTGACCATTACTTTGAGGATTTACCCCAACGTATTCAGGCCCGCATACAGGAAAAGCAGAAAGCCGAGAAAGTATTCTCGATCCGCTGGTCGCCCCGGCGAACCTGGATGTCGGTCGGCGCCGCCGCAGTGGTAGCCGTACTGACCTACTTCAGCTGGCCCACCCGCCAGGATTCCATCGGAACGGAATCCCTGAGCCAGGTCCGCGCCGACGACATCATCAGCTACCTCAAACAGCAGCAAAACCTTTCCCTGCAGGACTTGTCCGACGCCGCTCAGAACCAGTACTTTCTGGATAGCCTGAATGCGCGCCCCCTGCAAAACCTGAAAGTTTCCCGGAAAGATATTCTGGACCAGGTACCCATCGAAGACCTGGAAGATATTATCTGATTATTAGCCGGTTGCCCCCGGGCAGCTCTTAGTACCCATCACTATGAAATACTGGATAACTGGTTTCTTACTGTTTGCCGCCTCCGCTGGTACCTTTGCCCAGAACAACCGCGAAGGAATGCAGCAAATCCGGGCGGCCAAGATTACCTGGATCACCAACCGCCTCAATCTCACGCCTGACCAATCGAAGGATTTCTGGCCGCTTTTCAACGAATACGAAAACAAAAAGCGGGAGATCCGGCACCGCATCCGGAAGCTGAACGGGGAGACCAATAACCTTGCTACCTCGGAAGACGCCGTCCGCAAAAACCTGAAGGAAATCCTCGAACTCCGCCAGCAGGAGGTTGACCTTGAAAAGGACTATCAGGGCAAATTTCTCAAGGTAATCGACGTGCGGCAACTTGCCGAACTCTATAAAGCCGACCAGCGCTTTACGCAAATGCTGCTCGAACGCCTGAAGGACAAACCCAAAGACAAAGAGCACGACTGATCGCAGCCGTTTTCAGAAAATATCCGATCTTGGAGCCCGCCGGAATACCGGCGGGCTTTTTTGCTGTTAACTTACTGGTTAACAATACATTGCCGAGTCTTAACATACTACCCCAACGCATCCAGCCATGAAACTATCACCCGCCATGAAAGGGACAGGCCTGCTGGCCGGAATCCTCATTTTCCTCTTCGCTCTCCTGATGCTCACGCATATCACGCCGTATTTTCCTTACCGGCCGGGGGTATTTTTTCTGTCGACGAAGCCGGAGGATACGCTGGCACGAACCGATTTCCTCGTTTACTTTTTTGTCCATATCACCAGCGGCTGGGTGGTATTCATGACCGGGTTGTTTCAGTTCATTCCCTCGCTGTTTCGTCGTTTTCCGGTGTGGCACCGCCGGGCCGGGTATGTTTATACGTTCGTCATACTGGTACTCGCTGCACCGTCCGGACTGGGTTTGGCGTGGTATGCCAATGGCGGGTTTGTCGCCAAAACAGGCTTTGCCTTTCTGGCGATTGTCTGGTGGCTGGTGACCTTTCAGGCCTTGCGGGCTATCCGCCGTCATCAGTTGAATGAACACGCGGAAATGATGTGGCGCAGCTATGCCCTGACGCTGGCGGCACTGAGCCTGCGGGTAGAGACGATCCTTCTGCCATACTATTTTTCGGCAAAACCCGTTGAAACGTACCAGACCGTCGCATGGCTCTGCTGGACCGGCAACCTGTTTATCGCAGAATGCCTCATCCGCGCCGGCTGGGCCCGGAAGCTGCTCAGTGCCTTCCGGCGTTAACCAACCTCCCACGATGAAGTCTCTTTTGTTTGTTGTCCTCCTTACTGCCTGTTTCTACAGTTGTACTACCGGCTCGCGGAACACGACCCTGTCAGCGTCAGATACGCTTGCAGTGGCGGTATCGGCGCCCGAGGGCGTACCTTCCGGTCAATCCCCGGTATCTTTGACACTGGTAAAAGATCCGGCGCCTTTCTGGCGCGCGCAGGATATCGGTTCGGTTATCGCTTCCCGTCAGTCCGGATCGGAAACCCCGCTGAATGGCTTCTTCGGGGCGGATCACTACCGTATCGAAGTGTTTTTTGAAACGGTCCGGAAAGATCCCCGGCAGCCAAGCCGGTATCTCCTGACCGGAAAAACGCGGCATAAGAAGCGGATAGCTGCTTTTCAGGGCGAGTTGACGCTCGATTCACTCTTTGCAGTAACCGATCCCCATTTTCCGGCAGACCTCAATCCGGATATCCGGCAACTGGTAGCTGCGACCGGAACCTTTTCCCTTCCTGAATCCGGCATTCCGGACCCCGGAATATTTTCCGGCCGGTTCGGCATTGTACTCGCACAGGAGAAAGACGGAAAACTCCGGGTATGGACAGGCGGCCCTGGTGCGCCGGACGGAGGAGCCGGTTTCGTTTTTCGCGGCGACTGGCACAGAGCGGGCCAGAAGAAGCCCTTCCTCGTTGCGCATGATTTCCGGGTCATCGGCGATCAGGTATTGACAAATTTCTCCTTTCCGGACCGGTCCCGGGGCATCAATCCGAAATACCGTCGCCTCGGCTGGGATACGCTCATGGCTGCCGATGAATGGTGGAATGAACCGGCCCGGTGATTTTTCCGGCGGAATAAGAAGTCTGAAACCGGCATTCTTTCGTTCATATTGCGGGAAACCCGCACGGTCTGCGGGGACTTCCGTACCTTTGATCGTTCATTTCACCCGAAACACCCGTATGCGTTCGATTGCAGTCGCTCTTTTTTTCCTTGTGGCAGGAAACGCCTTCGCCCAACGTGAAAACATTTCCATTGGCCCCATGATCGGCGGCAGCTATGCCACCCTGGCCAATTTCAAGAAGGTTGCTCCCAATTTAAACCCCGGTTACAAGCTTGGATTCTCCGGCGGGGTATTTGTGAACTACAGTATCCGTGAGCATTTCGGATTGACAGCCAATGTCCTGTATACCCGCGCGGGTGTGAAGCTCGACGGCTCTCCGAACATTAACCTGGATTACATTCAGGTACCGGTACTGGCCACGTACTATTTTGGCAATGACCTCGGAAACGGTGCGATTCGGCCCAAGGTATTCATCGGGCCTTCTGTCAATTTTCAGATCGGAAACAATGCCCTGAATAACGACGCGTTCAAGACGGTAGACATTGGCGCCACTGTCGGCGCCGGCCTCAATATCGGTTTGCCGAAGCAGCATTGGATCAATATCGACGCACGTTTCAACCGCGGCTTCAGCAAAGTCTATAAAGCCGATACGCCGGTGGAATTGAAGGACGTCCGGAATCAGTCTTTCTCCCTCCTCGTTGGCTACAGCATCCCGCTGGGCCGATACGACAAGAAGAACAACTCCTTCCACCGGGCAGGCAAGTAAAAGAGAAAAGAGCGGGCTTCGACCCGCTCTTTTCTCTTTCAAGTCAATTATCGAAAGTCAGTTGCCGAAAGCTGACGATCGACTGCCTAATTCAACCTCGGATCCGTCGGATAATGCGACAGCACCCGATAGGCGCCGCCCATGTTCCGGAGGATAGTACGCCAGAGCTGATCCGTCGCGCAATCGAAAAACAGATCGGAATCACTTTGAGAGACAATCCAGGAATCCCGGGCGATTTCGCCATCGAGCTGCCCGGCCGACCACCCCGAGTATCCGATAAAAAACCGGATATCGGCTACAGGCAAGGTACCGAGGTTCAGTAACTGCTTGATTTGCTGAAAATTTCCGCTCCAGAACAACCGTTCTCCCAGCTCTACCGAACCTTCAATGATATCCGGCCGGCGGTGAATGAAGTGGAGGGTATTTTTCTCGACAGGTCCTCCAACGAACAGGGGAACGTCGGGGTAGATATCGTCATCGATAACGTCGTCGAGCAGTAATTCCGTGGTTTGTGTCAGTACCAGTCCGAACGACCCCTGGGGATTGTGCTCGCACATCAGGACCACGCTGCGTTCGAAGTTTTCGTCACCCAGAAAAGGTTCGGCCAGCAGAACGGATCCTTTGGTCACTTTTTGGGTAGCGCTGTTTTTTTCCGGGAGAAAGTCTTCTATCATGGTATCACATCGTTAGGGGCAATTCATCGGACACTCTGGGTAGAAACGAAATTCTGGCGGGAATTCTATCAGAATATACGAAAAACTTACTCCCTTTCGCTGCAATACCGGATTTTTTCACCTTTCAGACCCGGAAATTACCAGATTTCAACGCCTTTATCGCGATAGGGAACCAGTTGTTCCGGCGTAACAACAGACGACGTAATCAGCAGATCCAGCTCTTCGTAATCGCATACCTGGCAGGTATCGGCGGTATTGAATTTGTCGCGCCAGGCCGTTGCCACTACTTTTTTGGATACTTCCACCATTTTCTGTTTGATGAGCGATTCCTCCCAGTACGGCGTTGTCAGGCCGATTTCATGGTGGATGGAGCAGACGCCCATGATGCAGAAATCGGGACGCAGGCGCTCAATCGTATTCATAACCCCCGCTCCCACCGCTACCTGCGCCCGCTTGAAAATCAGGCCGCCGAGCATATTTACTTCCACAAACGGGTGCTCGCTGAGAATCTGGGCTATCGTCAGGCTGTTGGTAAAAATCTGCGCCTTCAGATCCGGCGGCAGCGACCGGGCGATGAGCATGTTGGTCGACCCGTTGTCGATAATCACCGTCTGCCCGTCTTTAAACAGTGCGGCCGCTTTCCGGGCAATTTCCTCTTTCTCTTCCTGCGCATAGTTGATGCGTTCGGCAAGGCCCAGCGGAGCCGGCGCTTTTGGGATGGCGGGCACGGCGCCTCCGTGGACTTTTTTCAGCAAACCGGCGGCGGCGAGTTCGTTGAGATCCCGGCGGATGGTATCGTCCGATACTTTCAGCTCCTGGCTCAGTTCCACCGAACTGACCCGCTGATGATCCGATAATTTCCGGAGAATGTACTGAAGTCGTTCGTCGCGCAGCATTACGGTTTATTTCGGTTTTATTCGGAATTTAACGCAAAGATAATTTGATTATCCGCAAAAGTTTGCGGTATTTTGGCAAAAAGTTTCGGTCTTTCTTCCCAATTGACCTTCAAAAACGAAACCTCATGAAACTGGTCATTTTCGACATGGATGGTGTACTGGTGGACAGCGAGACAATCTACCATCAGTTTCATCCCTATTATTTTTCAACCAAACTGGGCATTGATCTCAGCCAGGAGGAAGTTGACGCCCTGACGGGTGTTGCTTCCCGCGAGATTTACCGTCACTACAAGGCGCTCTATCCGGAGAAGCTTCCGCTCGAAGCGGAGGTATATGTAGAACAGGAGTATGACCTGCTGATGGTGAAGTTCGCGACGCTGAATCCATTTCCCGTTATCGACGGCATTCCCGAACTCCTTGAAATACTTCAGCAGCAGGGATACCGGATCGCATTGTCGTCTTCGAATCAGCGGCGGATGGTAGACCTCTGTCTGCGGCGTTCGGGATTGAGTACCTATTTCGAAAACGTACTTTCCGGTGAGGATGTAGCCAAAGCCAAACCGGATCCGGAAATTTTCGTTCGTCAGGCGGAATACTTCGGCGTTCCGGTCGAAGAATGTTTCGTCATTGAAGATTCCACCAACGGCTGCCGTGCGGCCAAGGCGGCGGGTATGCCCTGTTTCGGTTTTATCAACCCCCATTCCGGCGCGCAGGACTTGTCGCTGGCCGACTGGAAAACCGACCGCTGGGATCAGGAAAGTATTTCAACATTGCTCCAGGTATTGGCCGGGGAGCAGGTAATTTCGTCAATAACCCTATGAAACGTATTTTGATTGACATGGATGACGTGCTGGCAGACGCCTCAGCCCGCTTCGCCGAATACGCCACCGAACGGATGGGCAAGGCCGTCTCCAAAGAACTTCTCCAGGGCCACAACTGGGCCGCCTCCATTGATATTCACGCCGATACTGTCAAATCCTGGGTACATGAGCCGGGCTTTTTCCGGGGAATGCAGGTCATGCCCGACGCGCAGGATGTCGTTCGCCGCCTCATGGAACAATATGAAGTATTCATTGTCTCCGCTGCCATCGAATTTCCGAATTCGCTGAAGGAAAAAGTGGAGTGGCTGGCAGAACATTTTGCCTTTATCGACTGGCGGTACATTGTTCTGTGCGGGCATAAATGGATGATCGACGCGGACTACCTCATCGACGACCACGAGAAAAACCTCGCCACCTTCCGTGGCACGCCTATTTTGTTCGACGCACCGCATAACCAGTCGCTGACAGGCTATCAGCGTGTCAAAAGCTGGAAGGACGTGGAGAGCCTTCTCCTGAATGAACAGGTTCCTGTATGATTAAAACCGCCGTGCCCGCCCGAACCGAGTTTCAGGCGGCCCGCCTGTCTGTGAGTACCTTCTTTTTCCTGATGGGATTGTGTTTCGCCAGTTGGGCGGCCCGCATTCCCGATATTCAGGAACACCTCGACCTGAACGCCGGTCAGCTCGGGTCGATCCTCCTCGGCATGCCGCTGGGATCGATTCTCTCCCTGGCTCCCGCCGGCTGGCTTGTCACCCGCATTGGCAGCCGCCGCGTGACATTCTGGGCGTTGCTCCTCTACGTGTGCGTGCTGCCGCTGCTCGGATTTGTGCAGACAGGCTGGCAATTGGCCGGCGCGTTGTTTCTCTACGGTATTGCCGGAGACATCGTCAACATTGCTGTCAATACCCAGGTAGTCGGCGTTGAAAACGGACTTCGTAAACCCATTATGTCCTCCTGCCACGGGTTGTTCAGTCTTGGCGCCTTTGCCGGATCAGCGCTGGGCGGCATTGCCGTTTCCCTGAAAATCCAGCCGGGATATCATTTTCTCGCCGTCACCGCGCTATCCGCCATTGCCGCGGTGGTGGCAGTACGCGCACTGCTTAATACCGACCGGCGCGAGCAAAACGGTGAGAAAACACCGTTGTTTGTCTGGCCTGACAAAACGCTGCTTCTCCTCGGAATGATTGCCTTTTGCTGTATGCTGACGGAGGGAGCTATGGCCGACTGGTCTTCCATCTACTTCAAGCAATCCGGCGGACTTGTTTCTTCTTTGGGATATACAGCCTTTACGATTACAATGGCAGCCGGGCGTTTCTTCGGCGACTGGCTGACGGTGCGTCTCGGTCTCAAAAAAATGCTGCAATTCAGCGGATTAGCTATTGCGATCGGCATGCTGCTTGCCGTAGGTTTGCCCCTGCCGAATGTAGTGATCACCGGTTTCCTGATCATCGGGCTTGGCGTAGCGGTGGTAGTACCGCTGGTGTACTCGGAGGCGGGGCGTTCGGAAACCATGTCGGCTGGTATTGCGCTGGCCGCGGTCTCGACAGTCGGGTATACCGGCTTTCTGATGGGACCTCCGCTCATCGGTTTTGTCGCGGAAGCGGCAACGCTGCGAATAGCGTTGGCGCTGGTCATTGCCCTTGGCCTGGGTATCTGGTTGCTGGCGCGTAAGGTGCGGAATGTTTGAGTTTTTCTCACAGACAACACAGACTTCACAGAAAAAGCTGGAATATTTCAGTTAGTCTGTTCCCAAGCAGTTGTCTGTGAAGTCTGTGTCGTCTGTGAGCC
>NZ_FNGS01000002.1:350063-896379 GCF_900103285.1 Siphonobacter aquaeclarae
TCTCACAGAATACACAGACTTCACAGAAAAAGCTGGAAGATTTTAGCTAATCTACTCCCAAGCAGTTTTCTGTGAAGTCTGTGTATTCTGTGAGAAAAAAACCTTCCCCTTAATCGAAATCGTACCGGAATACCGGATCAATCGGACTATTCGGCGGAAGGCTCAGGATTTCGTTGATAATCCCCGTCTTCAACCCGAATACCCATCCGTGGATATACGGCACCTCCCGGGTCTTCCAGGCACGCTGCACGATGGTCGTTTTCGACAGGTTCTTCACCTGTTCGAGTACGTTCAATTCTACGAGCCTGTCTGACCGTTTGTGTTCGTCTTCAATGGCGTTGATTTCCTCTTCGTGTTTGTAGTAGACTTCCTTGATGTTACGGAGCCACTTGTTGATCAGCCCGAGGTCCTGATTGCCCATCGCCGCCCGCACCCCGCCGCAGCCATAGTGGCCGCACACGATAATGTGCTTCACTTTCAGCACTTCCACGGCATACTGAAGCACGGAAAGCATGTTCATATCGGTGTGTACCACCAGGTTGGCGACGTTCCGGTGGACAAAGATCTCCCCCGGCTGTGTCTGAGTAATCTGCTCGGCAGGTACCCGGCTGTCGGCGCAACCGATCCAGAGAAACTTGGGCTTCTGGTCTCTGGCCAGATCGTCGAAAAAGGCTTCATTTTCCTGGAGCTTTTCCATCGCCCAGGCTTTGTTATTCAAGAGAAGTCGCTGGTATTCCTGCATAGTAGTTGTTAGTGGGAAAGTCGCTTACAAAACTTCAGTGGATTTCCGGTCTTCGAGTTTACGCCGGCTAACGTGCTTGAATTCAACAGACACTTCCCGTTCGGGCGCATTTTCCTTGAATTCTTTCATGAGCTGAAACACATCGTAGTCGATAAACTGCGCGCGGCTGCCGTCAAAGATAACCATGTCGCCCGCTTCAATTTCACTCAGGACCTGTTTGATTTTTGGTTTATTGAGGAATGATACGTCTTTGTTGAATTTAATGAGAACGCGATTTTCATCCCGGACGACCGTGAGCACGGAGTGAAAATTGGTATACAGGACAAAAGCCAGTCCCACGAATGTCCCGATGAAAATCCCCATCAGCAGGTCAGTAAAGACAACCAGCAGGATCGTCACCAGAAACGGAATGAACTGATCCACTCCCTCTTTCCACTGTTTGATGAAGTGGGAAGGATTGGCCAGTTTCCATCCAACGATGATCAGTACCGCCGCCAGCGACGACAGCGGAATGCGGTTGAGCAGTCCCGGCAACGCAAATACAGCTACACACAGCAGCAAACCGTGAACAAAAGCAGACATCCGCGAACGCGCTCCGGAATATACGTTGGCAGAGGTGCGCACCACTACCGACGTGATCGGTAACCCGCCGATCATTCCCGAAACCAGGTTGCCAACTCCCTGAGCGACCAATTCCTTATTAGGAGACGAAATACGCTTGTACGGATCGATTGCGTCCGAGGCTTCGAGGTTCAGCAGGGTTTCCAGACTGGCCACAATCGCGATGGTACCGGCGGTCACCCATACCTGCGGATTGGTGATGAAACTGAAATCCGGGAAAATAAGAATGCTTAACAGGCCCTCGCCTTCTTTGGCGATCGGTACGTTGACCATGTGGGTCGGAAGGTTTCCGAGGAAGAGCGACGGGAAAGCTGCTTTGAACCATTCATTCAGTCCTACTCCCAGCAATACTGCGGCGAGAGATGAGGGAAAAGCCTTGAAGAAGCCAATTCCTTTTTTGGCGAGTTTATCCCAGAAAACGAGGAGAACAATAGCCAACACACTGATAATCAAAGCACCTTCATGAAACGATACCACCGACTTGATCAGCTCGGTAATGGTATTTTCGTGGTCGTTCTGAAGAAACTCGAACTCCCCTTCCGCATCCTGGTCGTCGCCCAGGGCGTGCGGTATCTGTTTGAGGATGATGACAATTCCGATGGCAACCAGCATACCCCGGATCACACTTTCCGGGAAGTATGCGCTGAGACGGCCGGCTTTCAACGCACCCAGCAACACCTGCAAAGCACCGGCGAGTATTACCGCCACGAGGAAACCTTCGAACGACTCCAGTTTGGTAATCGCGGCGGCGACAATCACCGTCAATCCGGCGGCGGGGCCACTCACTGAAATCTCCGAACCGGAGAGTAGTGAAACCAGTACGCCGGCCACTATTCCGGCTACCAACCCTGAAAAAAGAGGGGCTCCCGATGCCAGCGCAATCCCGAGGCAGAGCGGAAGTGCGACAAGAAAGACCGAAAGACCTGATTTCCAGTCGCTTTCAATTAGAGAGCGCCTGTAGTATGACCAATTCTCGCTGAGTTTCATGAAATAAGTTCAATAAGGAGTTAAATCAATTACAAAATTGACTTATCAAAGAAGGCGAAAATTGAAGGAAAAATAAAAACGGGATTAAAAATTAATAAATAGTTGGAAAATTGGTGGCGTTTTCAGTTTACGGTTGGTAGCCCGGTGCGAGTAGTCGAGGCCGATTGCCCGCCGTGCGTAGCTCCACTACGGTAGGCAACCAGCTTAGACTACGCGCACCCGGCTGCCGAACAAGCAACTGAAAACAGAAAACCACAAACTGAAAACAAAAAAGAACCTCCACCCCAACGGAGCGGAGGTTTCCAACCTTCCCACTATAAACTACTCTGGTATTTGCGTTTGGATTCAGTTCAGAAATACCTGATACTGAAGAATAAAGGCCCCTCTGTGTCCGGTCAGGTCCGCTTGTTGGCCGCGGGTTTCGAACAGGGGGCGGTTCTGATAGGCCAGCGTCAGCTTCGAGGTATGGCCTCTGAGCAGCCAGTTGATGCCTGCGTCCCAGAACAACATCGCGTCATTCAGGCGGTCATACTTCGCGTATTGCAGACTGGCATAGGGCATCAGCGTCGTTTTTCCGACAAGGTTATCCCGGAATTTGTACCCCGCCTGTGCGTAAAGCAGATTTCCGGTACCGAAAGACGGGTATCCGTTTCCGCCTCCGTTGACCAGACTGGCCTGCGTACTACGGCCATCCGCCGGATTCATGACAGCCTGATTGCGGATGTAGCCAGGACCATAATAGGTATTCAGGTACGCCGCGTAAATACTGATTGCAGTACCCTTTGATTTGTTGACAGGTGCATCGTAAAAAACATCCACCGCGAAATTCCGCATGGACGTTTCCACCGTATCTCCCGACGCGGAGGTATGCCACTGGGCATTATCCTGGTACTGAAAACCCGCGCCAATATTGAATACCCGCTTACTACCCAGGTAAGTACCTGTATTATAACCCGTCACGTTCGACTCCCGATCCAGAAACTGCCATTGAAAATACCCGTTGAGCTGCAGCTGCGCGGGTTTCGGCGAAAACGTGGAATTCGCGCCGATCGCCGGAACATACCCGGCCGATTTGGTAATTGACATCGGTGAGGCGACCGTCACCCGGTAGTCCAGCTTTCCCAGTTTGCCTTTTGCGTAAATGCTGAGTTTCCGGAGAAACTGGTCGGTCACGTCGTTGGTATTCTGTTCAAAAAGCGGCGCATCGAGGCCTAGAATCGAGCCTACCGAGGGGGAAGAATACCGGGACAGCCCGTTCCAGGCCGTCAACCCGCCGCCGAGGAAGAATTTCTTCCGCACGACTTCGTAATCCCCGTTGATATCGTGGATAAAGAAGCCGGCTTTCCGGTCTGACAGGTAGTTAAAGTTATTCATTCCGATCTGGGTATACAGAAAAACACGGTCGGCAATCTGCCCATAGGCCTGCATCCGGGCGCGCCGGATACCAATGTCGGTGACATTCCGTTTTGCGAACCCATTGACCGTTGAGCCCGGGTTCAGGTCGGTATTTCTCAGCCAGAACTGGCCCGTGAGCGTCACCTTGAAATAGTTGCTGCCGTCTTCGTTGAGCCATAGTTTACCATCTTTAAACTGCTGGCTGTAAGCGATGTGCGACAGCAAAAGGCTGGCTGCGAGGGTCGTGACCGGAAGGAGTCGTCTGAAATGCATGCAGGTGAAGTATGACGTGGATAAAAGCACAGCAGGCGACCCCCGCCGGGCTTTTCCCGTCAGGCTGTCACCTGTTCCTCTTACTGGACGTTGCTAAAATAGACCTTCTTTCGGGAGAAAATCCCAAAAAACGCTCCTCCACTCCGGCATGCTGCTTCGTTACCTGCATATGCAAAACGGGTGCTGTTGTCACCCACGCAGATTAGACGGGCAAGGCCGTTCCGGTCAAACCCCGAAATCCGGTTTTAATTTCATTTTAATACCCGTCAGGCAGGCGGGCCGTATCCGCCGCCGCCGGGCGTTTCGAGGTGCAGGCGATCGCCCGCGGCAAGCGCTGCGCCGTCGATGCCTCTCAGGGGAAGGATGGTACCATCGGCCCGTGTCACCCACTGCCGGCCGGCAGCGCCTGGATGCCCGCCCGCCACGCCATACGGACCGGCGTTCCGGTGCTGGGTAAGCATGGACAACGTCACCGGTTCCAGAAATTCCATGACACGGCGGATACCATCGCCTCCCCGGAAACGCCCGGCTCCACCCGAGCCTTCCCGGATTTCGAAGCGCTCCAGCCGGACCGGATACCGCCATTCAAGTATCTCAGGATCAGTGATGCGCGTATTGGTCATGTGCTGGTGTACGCCGGAAGCGCCGGCAAAGTCCGGCCCGGCGCCGGTACCCCCGCCTACGGTTTCGTAATATCCGAAGCGGTCGTTTCCAAACAGCGTGTTATTCATCGTACCCTGGGAGCAGGCCACCGAGCCGAAGGCTTTCAGAAGCGTATCGGTGAGGCGCTGACTGGTTTCGACGTTGCCGCCGACCACGGCCGGGCAGCGGGAGGCTTCCGGCGGGAAGGCCGGTCGCAGCAGCGTATCTTCCGGAATAATCAATTCCACAGCCCGCAGCAACCCGTCATTCAGCGGAATATTTTCCGGAATGAGCGTCCGGAGTACGTACATGACCACGCTTTGAACGATGGCTTCGTTGGCGTTGAGGTTTCCCGGATGCACCCCTCCGGTTCCGGAAAAGTCGATGATACGGTGATCCGACTGCCGCATCGCTATGCGGAGAGGTGTACCGTCGTCCAGCATTTCCGCTGCCGACCCGACCGGTAATCCGAAAACATATTCCCGGACTTTTGCGGCAGAATAGGCCTTCAGTTTTTCCATGTAAAGCCGAACGGTATCAATACCGGACGCAGCGGCCAGTCGCTGTAACCCCGTAGCGCCCTCGCGGTTGGCGGCGAGCGCCGCGTTGAGATCGGCCAGGTTTTCTTCCGGCGAACGACTGGGATACCTCGCGCCCGTCAGCACGTCAGTCATTTCCGCCCAGCGTGTCTGGCCGTGGTGAACGAGGTACATCGGTGGAATAACAACGCCTTCTTCTTCCAGGTTTTTCGCATCCGGCGGCATCGAAGCGGGTCGGATACCGCCCATTTCAGCGTGATGGCAGCGACTCGCTACGTACCCGATCCGGGTTCCCTGCCAGAAAACCGGAGTAATCAGGGTAACGTCCGGCAGGTGACTTCCTCCAAAACCAGGGTGATTGGTCACGACAACATCCCCCTCCTCCATCGGAATCGCCTCCCGTACCTTCCGGACGCATACGCCGAGACTCCCCAGATGCACCGGGATATGCGGAGCATTGGCGATGAGTTCGCCGTTTTCATCCAGCAGAGCGCAGGAAAAATCCAGCCGTTCTTTTACGTTGACGGAAAGACTGGTACGGCGGAGCATTTCGCCCATATTTTCGGCAATCGCACGAAAGCGGTTTGTAAACAGCTCCAGGTCAGCGAGTTCGTGCCCGGCTATTGCCTGCGTATGCTCGTGTAAGGTAATGATGACTGTTCCGTCGGGATCGACGAGGGCTTCGGAACCTTCGTCGAGCCAGGTAGTCGAAAACGCATCGGTCAGCACACAGGGCCCCTGGACGACGCTTCCGGCAGCTAATTCCTCCCGCCGGATAACCGGAGCAGCAGGTACGGGAATACGTTCCGGGGAAGCAGCTCCACCGGGCATATCTTCCTGCACACGCTCTGCTGCTATGACCCGTATACTTTCGATTTCAATACTTCTGTTTTCGGGGAAATAGCCATAGACCTGCTCGTATCTTGCCCGGAATAATCCGCCCAGCACGGCAATATCCAGTGATTCAACCGGTATTTCGAGGCTGGATTCCTGCCCTTTTAACCGGAGAAAAACGAAGCGGCGGCGGATGTATCCATCCGCAACCCCCTCTTCCTCCAGTCGTCCCAGGGCGTCTTCCTCCAAAATTTTCAGGTAATCGCGGAGGACAGACGGATTGTCAAGTAACTGAAGAACAGATCGTTCGGCAAACCGTTCCAGACGTGACCGGGAGATCCCATAGGCGCTCAACAGCCCCGCCTGTGCCGGCAGCAAGATCGTCCGCACATGGAGCAACCGCGCTACTCCGCACGCGTGGAGCCCACCAGCCCCGCCGAAAGCGACGAGGGCGTACTCCGCCGGATCGTATCCTTTGGAGACGGAAATCGTCCGGACAGCCTCGGCCATCGTTTCATCTGCGATCCGGATAAAGCCCAGCAGGGTGTCTTCGGCACCGGGCCGGGCCCCGGTTTTTGTTTCGATGGCAGTCAACAGCTCTTCCAGCCGGAATGAAGCATCTTCCAGGGATACCGGAATACCAAACTGGCCGGCGTCGAGGCGCCTGAGCAGCAGGTTAACGTCGGTGATCGTCAGCGGGCCGCCTGCGCCGTAGCAGGCCGGACCGGGCGAGGCGCCTGCCGATTCCGGTCCGACATACAGCTTTTGCCCGTCGAATCCGCAAACCGACCCGCCGCCTGCTGCAACGGTATGAATCGCCAGCGCCGGCGCCTGCAGCCGCGCCTGACCGATGACAGACTCAAACTGGTAGTCGTAATCTCCGTCGTACCGGGCCACATCTGTACTCGTTCCGCCCATATCAAAGGTCAGAATACGCTGAAAACCTGCCCGGCGGGCCGTTTCCGCTGCCCCTACTACTCCACCGGCCGGGCCGCTGAGGAGACTATCCTTCGGTTCAAAAGATGTAGCCCGGACCAGATTCCCGGCACTGCTCATCACAAAGAGCTCGCCGCCGCGGAGTACTTCCTGGATTTTTCCGAGGTATTGATGAATAACGGGTGACAGATACGCATTGACGACGGCCGTCTCCGCCCGGTGCAGAAACTTGATCTGGGACGACAGATCCGTCGAAACAGAGGTAAAAGGATGTTTCAGAAACGTAGCCAGCTGCTGTTCGTGTACCGGATTCCGGAACGCATTTTTCAGGCAAACGGCAATACTTTCGGCATCTGTCGCAGCAGGTAATTTCATCGGAATCAGCACATTACCGGCTGCGTCAATCTGCTCTTCGACTTCGATGACATCGGAATAAAGCGGCGCCGGTTTACGGATATTCAACGCGAAAAGATCCGGCCGGGATTGATCTCCGATCCGGAGTAAGTCCCGGAATCCCTGCGTAATGTAGAGCGCAGTGCGTGCGCCCTTTCCTTCCAGCAGCGCGTTGGTTCCGCGGGTAGTACCCAGGCGCAGGACCAGCGGCGGGAATACCTCGCCGGGAGCAGTTCCGGTCAGCAGACGGGCCGCCAGTACGGGCGCCTCCTCTCCCGCGGTCAGCTCGAAAGCGCCAATACCTTCCGGCGGCGCATCTTCGAGTTCAAGTACCGCAAACCTCCCCTGAGGCAGGCAGGTCTGTACGACAGAGGTAAAATTGCCTGAGAGCGAGCGAAAGCGGAATCCTTTCAGTACATCACGTGTTAACCCCCACACATTCAGCACCGTGAGCCGATTATCGGCTGCCGAAACAACACGACTCCTCAGGCATCCGCTGGAAAGTACTTTGAGCTGATAGGAATGCCCTTCGGAATCCCGGGCGATGCAATCGGTGAAGGTACCGCCGGTGTCGACGGAGAGGTAGTAGGTCAGGTCTTCTCGCATGTCCAAAAATAAATTGTGAAAGCAGGGTCGTCAACTTTTCTGTAATTTGGTCGCACTTAAACTTCCCATGAGCCGCACTTCTTCCTTCCAAATCTGGTCCGGATTGCTGTACCTGTACCTCGCCTGGGGCAGTACGTATCTGGCTATTCACTACCTCGTCGAAACCGTACCTCCCCTGCTCGCTTCCGGTTTCCGGAATCTGTCGGCGGGAATGATCATGCTTGCCTGGGCGCGCTTCCGGGAGCCGCAGGTATGGCCGGACCGGCGTTCGTGGCTGATCTCGACCTGGATCGGCATTTTGCTACTGGGCGTGGGCAACGGCGGCGTGAGTATCGCAGTAGCCTGGGTACCAACGGGATATGCTGCGCTGATTGTGGCGGCCGTGCCGATCTGGCTGGTATTGCTGCAATGGCTCTGGCTGGGTATACGGCCGAGTGCGATGGTGCTGGGCGGCGTACTGACGGGCGTCCTCGGTGTCGGGTTGCTTCTCGATTTTGAAGCCTTTTCGCTGGAAGGCGCCTCTGCCAATTTCACCTGGGGTATCCTGGCGCTCCTGCTCGCTACGTTTTGCTGGAGTTTGGGAATGGTAACGGCGCAGCGCTCTCCGGTACCCTATTCGGCGGCATACATTTCCGCCATGCAAATGCTGGGCGGAGGCATGGCGACGCTCCTCGTGAGCGGCCTGACCGGCGAGTGGCTGCGCTTTGATCCGGGAAAAATGAACCTGGTGACGTTTCAATCGTATGCATACCTGCTGATTATCGGCTCGCTGGGAGGCTTTACCGTTTTCAGCTGGCTCGCGCAGAAGACGACGCCTACGCTATTAGCTACCTATAATTATGTAAACCCGCTGGTTGCTTTGTTGCTGGGTTATATTTTTGTCGGAGAACAACTTTCATTCAAAGTAGTACTGGCAGCAGTCATTATCATTGCGGCAGTCGTCTTAATTACGGTCGGGCAGCGTCGCCAGAAGCGGATTTCCCGCGAGGAGCAGCCCGCCTGATCCCCTAAAACCTCTAAATCACCATGAAAAAAACCGCACTGGTTTTACTCGGCAGCATGCTTACTCTCGGTACTCAGGCACAGCAGGTTATTCCGCTTTACGACTTTCAGCCTATTCCGAATCAGGCGCCGAACGCGCCGACGACAGACGAGATCGCAGAAAACGACGGAATTCTCCGCATCCGCAACGTCACGAAACCTACGCTGACAGTCTACAAACCCGCCAAACCCAATGGCACAGCGATAATTATCTGCCCGGGAGGCGGCTATTACATCCTCGCTGCCGGGCATGAAGGGTCGGATGTTGCCAAGACGCTCAATGACTTCGGGGTGACGACCTTCGTCCTGAAGTACCGCCTGCCGACAACGGAGAACCTGTTTATGGACAAAGAAACCGGTCCGCTGACCGACGCCCAGCAGGCCATCCGCCTGGTGCGTTCGCGGGCGGTGGAGTTTGGCATACGTCCCGACAAGATCGGTGTCATGGGTTTCTCGGCCGGCGGGCACCTGGCCTCTACAGCCGGCACTCATTTCGAGCATCCGGTCGGAAACTGGCCGGGCCGGTCAACGGTATCCGTTCGCCCGGATTTTCTGGTGCTGCTGTATCCGGTTATCAGCTTTGCACCCGGGCTTGCACACGGAGGCTCGCGCGATGCGCTGCTTGGTAAGAATGCCTCTCCCGAAAAAATAGACCTTTACTCCAACGAAAAGCAGGTTACGAAACAAACGCCACCGGCTTTCCTTGTTCACGCAGCGGACGACGGTGGTGTGCCGGTGGAAAACTCTGTTGAATTTTTCCTGGCTTGTAAGCGCAACGGCGTTCCGGCGGAGTTGCACATTTACCCCAAAGGTGGCCACGGCTTCGGCATGAACAACCCGACAACTCCTGATAAGTGGACGGAGCGGTTGAAAAACTGGCTGACGAGTATCGGGATGTAGGGCAAAGAGCAAAATTACGTTTCTGTGAATTCTGTGTTTTCTGTGAGAAATAAAAAATGTTACTCACAGAAAGCACAGAATTCACAGAAGATCAGATAAACTCATTCATTTCTTCCACCATCGACCCCTTCCGTTCCGAGGATTTCCGTATGACGAGATCCGTTTGCAGGATACGCGTTTGATACCGGATCGGCTTTCCCTTCTTTTCAATCAGGTCAATCAATAGTTCGGCCGCCTGCTGCCCCATTTCAAAGCCGGGTTGAGCCACTGAGCTCAACGGCGGGTCGAGCAACGGCGCGATCGGCGGATCTGAAAACCCGATCAACGCTACCTGCTCGGGCATGCGCAGGCCCATTTCCCGGATGGCGAGGTGCGCGCCCAGCGCGATACTGGTACTCGCGGCCAGGATACCGTCGGGATAGTCGGCGGCGTTTGCACACAATTCTTTCGTCAACTGATTGCCGCTCTGCTGCCGGAAGGGGCCTTCCACGAGCCATTCTTCACGTACAGGCAGGTTGTTTTTATGCAGCGCCGCGCGGAACCCGGCTGTTCGCTGCTGGACAATCGGCAGATGCTGCGGACCGGTCAGACATGCCAGGCGACGGCAACCCTGCGCGATCAGGTGCTCGGTAGCCCGGAAGGCGCCGTCGAAGTCGTCGACCAATACCTGGTGCGTTTGAAAATTATCCACTTTCCGGTCGAAGAAAACGACGGGAATCCCCTGCTCTTGAAGGGTGCGGAAGTGGTCTCCGTTACGGACGGAGCTGGCTGTAGAGACAACGAGTCCGTCGGCCCGCCGTACCAGAATATTCCGCACATCAGCAACTTCGCGGTCTACTGAATCGTGGCTCTGGTAGATAATGATGTGGTAGCCCATGCGGTAGGCTACTTCTTCTACTCCACTGATAACCAGCGCAAAAAAAGAATTAGCAATCTCCGGGACGATGATCCCGATGGTCTGGCTACGGCTGCGCTGAAGGCTCAGCGCGATGGGGTTCGGGGAGTAACTCAGTTCCTGGGCCAGCTCCAGTACTTTCCGCTTCGTTTCCTCCCCAATTTCGCTGCTGTCACGCAGGGCGCGGGAGACGGTCGACTTGGAAACACCAAGCCGGCGGGCAATTTCCTTCAGGGTAATAATCGAACTATTCACGACGGTATTTTTTGCGAAACCCGGAAAAATCCAAAACAGTACCGGGACGATTTGATTCTACTCCTCCTCTTTCTTCGGCAAAAATTGAACTTTACCTAAAAAAAACTGACCTAAAGATAGTTTACGCAACCGTTCCCGGGAACGGTTGCGTAAAAATATTTTCTCCGGCGCTTGGCGGTGCTGTTTTACCCCCCCAATATCCCTTCAACAAACCGGCACGAAAGCAACACCTGTTTTTCCGGTTTCTGGGAAAAATCGAATACGTCTTACTACCAAACCGATGCATCTCTCGTCACGTCGCTCTGCACTTCGTCCGGCCATCGCCAAATCGAAGGCATCTACTGCCCAATTGTTCGAGCGTTTCATTCAGAACGCAGACGACACGGCGTTTTCCGATCTGTATCACCGGTACCACAAGCGGCTGCTGGTTTACGCGACGAAAATTGTCAATTCTGCCGAGCTGGCGGAGGAGATCGTGCTGGACGTATTCATGCACTTCTGGCAACATCGCTCCCGCCTGCAGATTCATACCTCATTCGAATCGTACCTTTTCCGCTCTGTCCGGAACCTGGCATTTGACTACCTCAAGCACTACCGGCACGAGTTGCACCTGCACGAGATTACGCCGGAAGTAGCGAATTCCCTGCCGTTGTCGGAAGACCGCCTCGCGGACCAGTACGACTACCAGATCCTGAGCCATTTCCTCGAAAGCCATATTGCAGCTCTCCCCAAGCGCTGCCGCCTGATTTTCCGCATGAGCCGGGAAGAAGGGCTGATGTACCGGGAAATTGCCGAGAAGCTCGACCTGTCGATCAAGACCGTCGAAGCCCAGATGGGCCGGGCATTGAAAATGCTCCGCTCGGCTTACGAACAGCATTTTGAGGCCGTTTGATGCCCACTCCTACTGGGCATTCAATACGAGGTTCCGCTTCCGGGCGGGACCTTTTTTCGTTTCCTCCGAAACTTCCCCGGCGGTGATGCTGTTCCCGTCCTATCCCTATCTTCCCAATGAATACCAAGATGCAGGCTACTGTTGAACGTCCGCCGCAGGCGATTGCCCCCAGTCTGGTATGGATCATGGCCGTTACATGCGGCGTGGTCGTTGCCAACATTTATTACAACCAGCCGTTGCTGCAAAGCATCGCTTCTTCCCTCTCGCTATCGGAAAAGGCCGTCGGCTGGATTGCCACCATTACGCAGGTCGGGTATACCCTCGGTCTTCTTTTCATGGTTCCGCTCGGAGACAAATTCGAGCGGAAGCGTCTCATTTTGCTGATGCTGACGGGCGCCACTGTGTTTTTGCTGATTGCAGGATTTACCCTCAGTTATCCCATTCTCCTGATTGCCAGCTTATTCATCGGTATTTTCTCGTCTGTTCCGCAATTGCTGCTGCCAATGGCGGCTCACCTGGCGCCGGACGAGAGCCGCGGAAAGGTAGTCGGCAAAGTCATGAGCGGTTTGCTCATCGGTATCCTGCTGTCGCGGACTGTCAGTGGCTACGTAGGCGCTCATTTCGGCTGGCAGACGATGTTTCTGGCGGGGGGCGGCCTCATGCTGGTCATCATGGCGCTGCTGTACACCCGCCTTCCGGATAGCCAGCCGACGTACACCGGCACCTATGGCAGCCTGATGAAATCCCTGTGGACGCTGGTGCGGACACTTCCCCCGCTGCGCCAGGCGGCAGCTACCTCCCTGTTTCAGTTCGGGGCGTTCAGCGCGTTCTGGACGACGCTCGTATTTTTCCTGGAAGGCCCTGACTATCAATTTAAAAGTGATATCGTCGGCCTCTTCGGACTCATCGGCGCGGTTGGAGCGCTTGCTGCTCCGCTGGCCGGAAGGAGTGCTGACAAACGCGGCCCGCGCCCGACGATCCTCGCCGGCATGGCAGTGGGCATCGTAGCCTTCGCGCTGATGGGCATATTGAGCAAATCGCTGCTGGTGGTGATCCTCGGTGTGATTCTGCTGGATATGGGACAACAGCTGACGCATATTTCGAATCAGACGAAAGTATTCGCCCTGAAACCGGAAGCGCGGAGCCGCCTCAATACGGTTTACATGTCCAGTGCCTTTGCAGGCGGCTCGCTGGGTTCTTTCCTGGGTATGATGGCCTGGACAAGCGGGCAATGGCCGGCAGTGTGTTTACTGGGGATTATCCTCATTTCAATCGGCTTGTTTCTCAACCGGAAAGCGAATTAAACGACTGGTAGTCAGGAATCGGCCGGGGCGCATTACCTTTGGTCAATTCCTGACTATCCGCCATGCAAGCCCTCTCAACCGCCATTGCAGCAGCCGGCCTGTTTGCCTGCCTTACCGGCTATGCCCAGGTTTCCGGTTCGGGAACCCTTCCGTCCGGAGGCAGAATCCGCTCCTTTTCCTACCACCTTCCTGCTGCCATACCTCCCGGCGGACTACCGCTGGTCATCGCCTGTCACGGAGACGGCGGTACGGGCGCCGGCTTTCAGGCCTACGCCGGACTGGACGCCGTCGCGGATCAGCAATCCTTTCTGGTGGTATACCCGAATGCCGTGAACGTCGGCGGTGGAATCCAGTTCAATAAATATGCGGACACCGCGCCGGGTTTCGGTACCGTCGGAGACCCGAACGGCCCGTCGCCGGCCGATCCGAACGCTCCGGATGATGTCGCTTTTGTCTCCGATCTGATCGACTACTTTTATCAGCAGTATCATATCGACCGAAACCGGGTATATGCCACGGGGCATTCCGGCGGCGGGTTTTTCTGCTACTTCCTCAGTCTGGCAATACCGCAGAAAATAGCGGCGGTTGCTCCGGTAGCAGCCAGTCTCTGGGGGAATGACAGTTACCTCACCAACCGCTTCGCCACTGGCAATTACCAGCAGGTTCCTGTCCTGCATATACATAGCAAGGGAGACGGGACGGTCACCCCGCCGATTTCCCCCTATCCGGACCCAACGCCGGATTTCGTCTGGCCATTATCGAATTATGCCTACGGGAATTGTAATAACGGCAGTGGATACACGACGAATCCCCTCAATGCGAATGTAGATTCCCTGACCTTTTGCGGTTCCGGAAAAAAAGTCATTTTACTGATGACGAAAGATGCGACGCATGGCTGGAGCACGCTTTTTCCCGTTGCGCAAACGATGTGGAACTTCTTCCGGAACTACCAGCTGACAACTTACCCGAACGGCCCGGTCACTGATCCGCATCTCCGGATCGATCAGTTCGGCTACCAACCCCTGGCGAAGAAAATAGCGGTCATCGCCAACCCGCAGACCGGCTACGACGCCGGAAGCTCTTTCACCCCCGGAACTGTTTATCAGGTCCGGAATGCCGCGACTAATCAGGTCGTTTTCCAGGCAGCGCCGGTGGCCTGGAATAGCGGCGCAACGCACGCACAATCAGGAGATAAAGTCTGGTGGTTTGATTTTTCGACGGTGCGTGAACCGGGCACTTATTTCATACTGGATACCATCCGGAACGTCCGCAGTTATTCTTTTCAGATTCAGGAAGAGGTGTACCGGCCGGTACTCCGGCATGCAACGCGGGTATTCTTTTACCAGCGCAGCGGCTTCGCCAAACAACCTCCTTATGCGGAAGCGCCGTGGACAGACGGCGCTGCTTTCCTGGGCCCCGAGCAGGATACCAACTGCAAGCTCGTAGGCTCGCTAACCGACCCCCGCGATCTCCGGGGCGGCTGGTTCGATGCCGGCGACTACAACAAATACGTCCCGTTTACCTTCGGCACCCTCACGGATATGCTGCTGGCGTATGAAGACAATCCGCGTGTCTGGACCGACGATTTCGGCATTCCGGAATCGGGCAATGGTATTCCGGATTTGCTCGACGAAATCAAATGGGAGCTCGACTGGCTGAGGCGTATGCAGTCGGCCGACGGGTCGCTGTTGCACAAAGTCTCGGTCACCGACTTTTCCGCCGTTTCTCCGCCCAGCGCAGATACGCACCCCAGACGTTATGGCGCAGCAAGTACGGATGCGACAGCTACCGGCGCAGCGGTATTTGCGCTGGCGGCCCTTTCCTTTCGTTCCGTTGATCCGGTCTACGCCGATACACTTCAGCAGGCGGCTATCCGGGCGTATGACTGGTGTACCACGCATCCGGAGCAGGTATTTTCGAATACCGGTTTTCAAAGCGCAGCGGCGACTTATACCTCAAACGACCGGCTGGCCAGGCGGGTAGCAGCGGCGGGATACCTGTTTGCACTGACCGGAAATACGGCCTACCGTACTTTTTTTGATGCACAGTATACCCAGCTTCACCTGCTTGCATGGTCGTACGCATATCCGTTTGAAGCGGCCTATCAGGATGCCCTGCTGTACTATACCCGGGTACCGGCGGCTACGCCTTCTGTCCGGAATACCATTCTTACTACTTACCGGCAAAGTCTTCAGAACGGGAATACCGAAAACCTTCCGGCATACCTCAACCAAACCGACGCCTACAGGGCTTTTCTCGCCGACCGCAACTATACCTGGGGAAGCAACGAAACCAAATCGCATCAGGGGTCTATGTTCCTGACCATGAATCAGTACCAGCTGGATACTGCCAACAGGGTGCAGTACCGGGATGCCGGTCTTGGGTTTCTGCATTACCTCCACGGCGTCAACCCCACGCGATACTGCTACCTGACGAATATGGGTACTTCGGGCGCCGGGTATTCTGTTCAGACGATGTATCATTCCTGGTTCGGCGATGGAACAGCTTTCGATACCAATCCGCCACCAGGGTACCTGATGGGCGGCGCCAATCCGACCTTTGCCCCGGATCCATCCTATGCCGGCCCTCCGCTGTCACCACCTCAGAATCAGCCGGTTCAGAAGTCGTACAAGTCCTGGAATACCTCCTTTCCGGAAAATTCCTGGGAGCTCAATGAGCCGGCGATTTATTCTCAGGGCGCGTATCTCCGGCTGCTTGCTCAGGCCATGTGTTACACGACAGCCGTCACCAGCGTCCGTTCCGGCAACTGGACCGACCCTGCGACCTGGGCTTGCCGACGCGTGCCGCTTTCGACAGATCCGGTTATTATTGCGGCCGGAACCTCCGTCACGGTAAGTACATCTGTCGAAGCCCGGAAGATCTCGCTTCAGGGAACGATTCAGTATCAGAATGGAGGGGTACTTAAACTAGGTCAGCCATGAAACGCCTGTTCGATCCTGCTCATATTCACGTAGAAACCATCCGGCAATTACTGGAATCATCTTTTCCGGTGGAAGAAAGACGGCCTTTTCCGGATTTTCTCCGGCTGCTTTCCAACGGCGCTTTTTCGCTGTATGTCTGGGAGGAAAACGAAAAACTGATGGCCTTTTCCGTCGTCTGGGATTTCGGGGATTTTCAGTTTCTGGAATACCTCGCGGTACATCCGGATACCCGCGGAACGGGGTATGGTACCCAGGCGATGAACGACCTGATCGCCGCCTTTCAAACACCCCTGTTGCTGGAAGTCGAACCGCCGGCAGATGCCATCAGCCGCAAGCGTATCGTTTTTTACGAGCGACTGGGTTTTGTATTGAACGACTTTCCGTATTTCCAGCCGCCGTACCGGGCAGATGGAACTCCGTTTTCGCTCCGGATCATGTCCTATCGCCGACCACTGGAAGCTGCCGATTTCGCGGAAAAGGCAGAGAAGTTGAAATGGGAGGTGTATGAGAGGTGGTATGATGGGGTGAAATAACTTCTTCAAGCCCGCTCGCCTGGGATTTTTCCTCGCCTTCGATTATTCGGAATGTAAACAAAACTGTTTACATTTCAACTATGGACGGGCGATTCGAAAAATACAAAGGCATTCATCCCGGGATAGTACTGGACCGCGAGCTGAAAAGGCGGGCGCTCAAACAACGACCGTTTGCTCTGGCCTTGGCCGAGCATCCACAGACTTTTAATGCGATTACGAAAGGGAAACGTAACCTTACGACTTCATTGGCGTTAAAAATCGAGCGGGAGCTGGGTTTGGAAGAAGGAACGTTGCTCGTTTTGCAGGTTTTTTACGATATCCGGAAAGAGAAAGAAAAGCTTGCAACCCGGATTGCTCCAAATCTGTCCTTGTTACGCAAAACGCTTTTCTGGGATACTGAGATAGAAAAAATTGACTGGCAACAGCAATCGACGGCAGTTATCCGACGTGTGTTTGAACGTGGAAGCGAAGCCGAAAAAGCTGAGATCCTTCGATTTTATGGAAAAGCAAAAGTTGTCTCAGTGATGGGTTCCGTCGCTTTGTCGACGGAACCCATCACTGAAGATGAATGACGTTATATTACAACACTGTTGACCCGGATCTTCGATACTGCCTCGATATATTGATGAAGGCAGAGATACTGGCGGACTTCCGCCTTGTTGGAGGTACTGCCCTCAGCCTCCAGGTTGGGCATCGCCGCTCGGTAGATATCGACTTGTTTACAGACGCCCCTTACGATACGGTCGATTTTCAAGGAACAGACGAGTTCGTGGAAGCCGCCTTTCCGTATGCCAGTCATATGGCCAACTGCTCACCTGCCCTTGGGAAATCATATTCCATCGGAAACCATCGGACAAACGCTGTCAAGCTGGATCTCTTTTACACAGATCCTTTTATATTTCCTGCCGTAGTGGCGGAAAATATCCGTTTGGCCTCAGTTGAGGAAATCGCCGCCATGAAACCCGACGTGATCTTACGCGGAGGTCGAAAGAAAGACTTTGGGGACTTACACGAGCTTCTCACCATTCACGACGTTTCTACCCTACTCGCACTGCATCGGCAACGATACGAATACGCCCATGACAGGAACCTGCTCCTGAAGAATCTTACCGATTTCGCTTCCGCTGAAGAAGATTTCGACCCTATTTGCCTCAAAGGAAAGTACTGGCAATTTGTCAAGGAAGACATTCAGGAGGCAGTGGCTCTCACCATTCGCTCCGCTCTCTGATCAAAAATAAATCGCATGCACCTTCACCTTAAACTTCGGAGGTACTTTCGAAAAGCGGAATTCAATTGCCGGAGCCGGAATTTTCAGGCAGTTTGCGAGGAATAACAGGCTTCGGATCAGGTCGGAATTCGTCGGAATACGCGTCAGATCCAGGTCCGGTGACAGGAAAAACTGCCGCACCGGCCGGCGACCAAGCGCGACGCTCTTTTCATAATCCGCCGCGATCATGTTATCAATTCCGTAGCCTACGGCAATGTTGAGCATTTTCGGCCAGTGAACGGAGCGGTCGGCCGTCTGAAACGACGCCGGGTTGACGGAAAGCCAGTAGGTTTGGCCGTTGTAATCCTTAAGCCAGCTTTCCTTCCAGGTTCTCCCGAGTATTTCCGGGCGTTCGCGCGCCAGGCGCGTCGGGTGAAAGCTCCATTTCGGCGTCACACGAACTTCTCCCCAGGCAAGTTGTTGTCCGACCAGCAACGCAGGGCCCGCCAGGTTTGCCGCCATATCCCCGAGAGAAAAGCCGTACTCCGGCGAAAATCCATCCAGAATTTCAATGGGAAGCATAAACGTCAACCCGCTCGTAGCGCCGTAAATCGCAGCGTTCCGGTCCGTCAGTCCCGCCCAACGGTATGCAGCCATACCCATCCGGGCAATTTGGTACGAGGTATAGGCATGACCGGCTTTATCGATCTGAAGCCACTCTTTGTTGTCGTTGAACGTATGAAAATCCTTGAGGGGCTTCTTATACCACGCTTTGCTCAAACCGTAGATACTTCCCGCAAAACCTACGCCCTGCCCGATCAGCAAACCGTTGAGCCGGTCGTGATGGATCTGGCAGAATACAAACTGAGGGACACAAATCAGGAATAACAGCAGGCGCACGGGGTGAAGGAAGGTTGGCACAAAAATGGGGAAAAAGCACCGGCAGACGTCAATATCCGCCCATGAATTTCCGCACGCCCCACTCCAGCGTCAGCAATGCGACCAGCAGGAAAAACACCCAGCGCAGGTTGATGGCCTCCCGAAGGTCTTCCGTACTCGAGATCCGGTCGGGCGTATCCCGCTTTTCCAACCGTGCAGTCAGCTCCGGAATCTGGCTTGCCAGGTAAAAATGCCCGGATGTCTGCTGGCTGAGCTGCCGCAGGAGGTTGAAGTCGGCAGTGGTATTGGACAGCTCCATCTGCTCGTCGCGCACGACAAACTGCCCTGCCGCCGATTCGTCCTTTCCCAATACTTTCGCCGTAGCCGAATAGTGGTATACACCCGCCGGCAGATTACTGATATCAAACCGGCTCTGGGATGCGGTGTAGGAATAGGTACGCGGTTCGCCTTTTTCTCCGGTTACTTTCAGGTTGACGGTCTGTCCGTATATCCGTTCGTAAATGTCGTTGTAGATCTCTGTTTCGAAGGATACCCGCTCTTCCGTCTGGAACTGGTTCTGAACCGGATAGACCCGGAGCTTGCGCTTGTCGTCCTTGGATGAAAGGTACTGGATGATTTTCGTGAAAAGGCCGTCTACTACCTCCTGTTTTTCCGTCAGGTTATACTCTTCCAGCCGCCATTCCCAGAGACCTTCGCCGAGCAATACCGCGCTTCTGCGACCGCCGGAATGCAGTAGCAGCAGGGGTTTTGTCGTTTCGACGTTGTTTTTCTTCTGGTAAAGAACCACTTCCGAATTAGCCAGTACCCGCACATCTCCGAAAGGCACCGTCATCGGCGGCAGCTTCCGGATGAGCTCCATCTGAGCGGCATCGAGGTTGAGGCGGGTGAAATTCCGGTTGTAAAAGCCCGTTACCTGGTCGGTCTGGCTGCCCTGCGACAATACCTGCGCCGCCTGCTGGAGATTGTTCAGCGCGTTGAGGTTTGTCTGCGCACCGACAATCCAGAAAACCGGCGTACCTGAATCGAGCCATTTCTTCAGGTATCCGGCAGAGGAGTTCGTCTGGTCGGGCTGCTGGTGGAAGATGACCAGATCGTATTTCTGGTCTGTCGCCGGCGCCGGGGACAACGGATTGACAATCTGAAACTGAAATTCCAGGTTCTCGTTTTTCTCAATAATACTTCGCAGCGCCTTGATATCGGGGTGCGGAGCAGATGCGACCAGGAGTATCTTCTGCCGTCCGTCGATGACTTCCACATACACATCGCGGCGGTTATTCTGTACGGTGTGTTCGCCCGGAAGCGGCGACACCTCCACCACCAGGTGCTGTACGCCCTTTGCCTGTGCCTGCGCAAGAAACTGCACGGAAACAACATTCGACTCTCTTGGAAAGGAAACAGCCTGCTGACCGACGACCTCACCGCCCCGACGGAGGGTTACCGTCGCCGAACGGCCCGCATACCCGTCTGCCCGAACTTCTGCCTGAACCGGAAACTGGTTCCCTAAGTAAGCTATCTGATTGGCATAGACCGATTTGATACTGACGTCCTTCTTCGGGACGGTATCTCCAACCGCGATAGTATGAATCGGGAAAGAATAGCTGCCGAACGCGGGAGAAGTACCCTGGTTGACGATACCATCCGAAAGCAGAATCACATCGGTAACGTTACGGCCTTCAAAATTGCTTTTGACAGTACCCAGTAAACGTGAAAGGTCGGTTGTTTTCTGGTTGAAGCGAACGGAGTCCAGTGTGGCGGGCGGACGGTCCTGAAGAGTCTGCCACTCAACGGCATAGCCTTTGTCTTCCAGGCTTTCGCGGAGCGATTGCAGGCCGGGAATAGCGGCAGCCCCCGCTTTGCCGAGCGAGGCGGAGTTATCCAGCGCCAGTACCACCGTTTTCTTTTCTACACGTACTTCAGTCTGGCGGAGCAGCAGGTTCAGCAGCAGCAGACACAGTCCTGTAACCGACAAAAACCGCAGCGCAGCCAGCAGAAGGTTGGTCCGCTTGCTCCACGACGGCTGGGGTTGATAGAGAAGAAAGGCATAGAGGCCGCCTGCCAGCAGACAGAGCAGAATCCACCACGGTGACGACTGAAAAACGACGTTCAAACTCCCGGTGATTTTGGAGCGGGGCCCCGCTCATTGCCAGGCCCCGCTACTGTGTGACTAGGTTAAGATACCTCCGTCTACCTGAATAACCTGTCCGGTGATGTACCGCGACATGTCAGAACCCAGGAAAACGCAGGCGTCGGCCACTTCTTCCGGCTCTCCTCCCCGCTTCATCGGGATGGAGTTCATCCAGTCGGCAACAGCCTTCTCGTTCACTTCGCCCGTCATTTCGGTGACGATGAAGCCCGGAGCGATGGCGTTGGAGCGGATATTCCGGCTGCCCAGTTCGAGGGCGACCGACTTGGTAAATCCGACGATACCGGCTTTCGACGCCGCGTAGTTGGCCTGTCCGGCGTTTCCGCGAAGTCCGACAACCGACGTCAGGTTGATAATGGAACCGCTTTTCGCCTTCATCATCGGGCGGGTTGCCGCCTTGGTGAGGTTGAAAACCGATTTCAGGTTGACCCGGAGTACTTCATCCCAGGCTTCTTCCGTCATGCGCATGAGCAGACCGTCACGCGTGATGCCGGCGTTGTTCACCAGTACATCCAGTTTGCCGAAATCGGCAATAACCTGATTGACCAGTTCTTCCGCTGCCTGAAAATCGGACGCGTCCGAACGATATCCTTTCGCCTTAACGCCCAGAGCGGCCAATTCCGCTTCCAGCGCCTGGCCTTTTTCTACGCTTGAGAGATAGGTAAACGCAACAGAGGCCCCCTCCTGGGCAAAACGGGTGGCAATCGCCCGGCCGATTCCCCGGGATGCACCCGTTACCAGGGCGACTTTTCCTTCTAATAAGGGCATAGATAAGAAATTGTTTGGAGTACGAATGACAAAAATATCAGGGTTCGGCGATCTCTGAGACAGAAGACCGAAAAATTAAGTCAGAAGAGGAAAGACTTCAGACAGCCAGGGACAGGTCGAAACGGGTACCGATCTGCGGAGAGGAGCTGATGATCATGACGCCGCCGATGGCCTCCATCCGTTCCCGGATATTCTTGAGGCCAATGCCGTCGAAATGGCCCTGGATGTTGAATCCCCGCCCGTTGTCCTGCACGGTTACGTTCAGGGTTTCGGCTGTTTTTTTTCGACGACAATCTCCGCCAGCTGCGCTTCGGCATGTTTGAGAATATTGTTACAGAGCTCCAGGCACACATTATAAAGGTTGAACTCCACTTCCCGAGACAACCGACCATCCAATCCTTTGACAGTCAGATCAAAACGGGTTTGTCCGCGGCCGTTGTTCAGCACCCGGACCAGGCGGGTAAGGCTCTCCACCAAACCGTGTTTTTCAAGCTCTTCCGGAAGCATGTTGTGGGAGATGTAGCGGACTTCCTGGTAGGCTTCTCCCATCATCGACAATACCTCGCTGTAAATTTCCTGCTCCCGTACCGTCAGGTTCTTCGGATCGAGGGCCTTGATTGTCATCCGGGTAGCCGCCAGCAGGCCGCCGAGGTTGTCGTGCAGCTCAGCCGCCACACGCTTCCGCTCCATCGTCTGTCCGCGTACGAGCGCTTCGGAAATTTCCCGGTTTTTCTGGATCAGCTCTTCGTTGGCCTGTTTGAGCTCCTGGGTACGGCTTTCGACACGCTCTTCCAGGGTTTCGTTGAGTTCTTCGATTTTTTCTTTCTGAAGGGCGATCTCCTCCTTCTTTTTCTGAACCGTCCGGTACAGGAAGAAGAGCATCGCTCCGATGCCCCAGAAAAGTACGGCCGCGCCGACAAACCAGAGCTTCATTTTCCGCTCCCGGTCAGCTTCCTGCTGCTTTTCAGCCAGTTTTTCGCGCTCTGATTCCACCATGATTTTATAGAAATCCTGGAGACCGGCGTTTTTCGGAAGACTGTCGTTTGTGGCCTTGTACTGCTCGTGGTATTCAAGGGCTTTGTCGAAATGGCCAAGAACCTTGTAGGACTCGGCGAGGTACTGCAATGCTTCCGCCCGGTCGGCCAGGTTATTGCTTTCCATGCGGGCATTCCGCAGCGCTGCTTCCGCAAAACCGATAGCGGCGCGGGCGTCTCCCTGCCTGAGCGAAAGCTGTGCGAGGTAGAGGTTGCTCGTCGACCGGGTAATGGTACTGCTGTCAGACCGGATGGCCTGATGAAAGAGGTCTATCGCCCGGGACGTATCGCCGAGGCGCTCGTAGATTTCGCCGAGGAAATTGAGCGTCATCCCGATTTCATAGGTCCGGTTGGCTTTCCGGGCCAGGCCCAGCGCCCGCTCGAAATACTGCTTGGCGACCTTGGGCTTGTTCATCTTCCGGTAGCAAAGTCCTACCTGTCGGAGCATGAACGCCCGCTGTTCGTCCGTCCGTGAAATCTGTTCTCCTTTTTCAAAGAAACGCAGCGCCTGAGGATAGTCCTCCAGCGTCGTATACTGAATCCGGCCCATGCGTTTCAGGCATTCGAAGAGGTAGCGGCACTGATCGGGCGGGTATTTGAGATAGAGATTATAGGCCTGGTAGTTTGCCAGGTAGGATTCCCGGTAGTGCAGATCAAGGTGGGCGATACGACCTTTCAGCGTGAGAGCGTCCGCTTCCGCTAATTCATAGCCAAGGGCTACAGCCGCCTTCAGGTGGAGGTCGTTGTAATAGTAGGCCGAATCAAGGTCGCCATCCGAATCGTCGTAGCTGTCGGATTGTTCGATGTACAGATTCGTCAGCTTTTCGTACAGGTCGAGGCTCTGCCGGGTGTCCTCCTCGCTGGTATGTGCGCGCTTCCACTCGTCCAGTTCCCGGCGGGCACTGGAAATCGAACGGGTCAGCGGTACCTGCTGGGCAAGGGTGGGAAACACCCAAAGAGTCAGCAATAAGGAGTAGATAAGCTTCATCCGACGGTGAGCGGAAAACAGAAGGTCAAAATAAGAGTTTTTATCCCTCGAAATCAAGGAAGATACCAGACGAACTCGTAAGCGGTCAGAATCGGCTGCCGCACATCCCGCCAAAAAATCCGGGGCATCCCGCGGCGGATTCCTACTTTTGCGCCCTGAAACAGTTCTGAGACTATGAATATCGGAGACAGAGTACGGCTGGTCCACGGTCGGGAAGAAGGTATCATCACCAAATTCCTGCCGGGGGATATTGTAGAAGTGGAAATCGAGGACGGCTTCCGTATCCCGGTGCAGAAGCGGGAGGTAGCTCTTGTTTCTCCGGAAGAAAAAAACCGGTTCCGCGGCGTGGAACCCGCCCAGACCGAGCGCCCCCGCGCCTCGGAAATCGTAGCCAATCAGGGTCTTTACCTCGCGTTTATTCCGGTCAATGACCGGGAGATGACCCTCTATGTCATTAACAATACCGACTGGGACATTCCCTTCACGCTCACCAATGGCGCCGAGCCGCATTTCCGCAGCCTGGCGGCCGGATCGCTCAAGGGCCGCAGCAGCCTGAAAGCGGGCGACTGGCTCGTGAAAGACTTCGAAAGCTGGGGTGTTTTCACTGTTCAGGCCCTGTTCAGCCGCCCGGCATTCATGCAGCTTCGTGCGCCGCTGGAGAAGAAACTTCGCTTCCGGGCGGCTACCTTCTTCAAAACCACGCAGCGGGTACCCGTGCTGGATAAATCGGGACATCTCTTCCAGCTCGATGGGCAGGAGCCCGTCCGCGCCGAGCAACTGAAAGCCAGCCTCGAAGGAGCGCCCAAAGCCGATACCCTGCCCGATCTGCCCAAACCGGAAGAAACGGTAGACCTGCACATCGAAAAACTGTCCCGGGATTTTCTGGCAATGGACCCGCTTGAAATACTGGATCTGCAACTAAAAACGTTCGAAAAAGCGTTGGAGAATGCCATCGCGCACGGCGTGGATGAAATCACCTTTATTCATGGCGTCGGAAACGGCACGCTTCGCACTGAATTACACCGCAAACTCGGCAAACACCCGCATGTCGCCTATTTCTCCGACGCCCGCAAAGAAAAATTCGGGTATGGAGCTACCCTGGTCCGGATCAAGTAATCCGGTACGTTCGTTTTGGTTTTTGGGCCTTTTGGCCCTGTTTTTGTGGGGATGTCAGCCGAAAGGCCCGGCGGGTCCGCCGGCGCCGAAGGAATCGTACCTCTATACGAAAAAGCAAGTGGAAAGTCGTCGTTACCTGTCTACCCTGAATATTCCGGTTGACATTTCCCTCCGGGATGTCGAACAGCAGATCAATGCCAATCTGCAGGACCTCATTTACGAGGACCTGAGCTATGATGACGGAGACGACATGCAGGTCCGGGTGTGGAAACGCGGCCGGATTTCGGTGGCTCCTCAGGCCATCCCGGCCAAAAACGGTACGCCGGCAGCGGGCGGCCCGCTTCCGGCTTCGCCCGGCAGCAGTCTGCAACTGGTGGTTCCCCTCAAAGTCTGGATTAAAACCCGGTACAGCCTGCTCGGCCTTTCCACCGAAAAAGAAATTCAGTTTGACCTGAACGTACGCCTGACAACGCGCTTTTCGGTAGCTCCCAACTGGGAAGCGCGGACGGAAACCGAGCTTCAGGGATTTGACTGGGTGACAAAACCTGTGCTTAAACTGGGTCCCGTTTCTATTCCGGTAGCCGGTATTGTCGAAAAATCGCTTAACTCAAAGAAGGAATCCATCGAAGACGGTGTGGATGAAGCCGTCCGGAAGAACATCGAAATCCGTAAGTACGTCTTGCAGGCCTGGAATGCCGCCCTCCAGCCGTATCAGGTATCGGAGAAGTACCGTACCTGGCTGAAGGTGACGCCGGTCGGGATTGAAATGACGCCTTTCCGGGCAGACGGCAAGAATCTTCGGGCAGTTGTGGGTATTCAGACTTATACGGAGACCGTTTTCGGGGATAAACCCGTCGTAACACCGGTGACGCAGGTGCCCGATCTGAAGATTTCACCGTCGGTCAGCGACGATTTCACCATCGGGCTTGTCAGCGAGCTGTCACACGCGGAAGCCGAAAAAATGGTATCGGATACGGTCGTCGGCCAGCATTTCCACTACGGCAAGTACGACGTGGAAGTTACCGACGTGAAACTATACGGCGACGCGAACGAGCTTGCCATCCGTGCCGGGCTGAAAGGCAGTCTGAACGGCTATATTTATTTCAAGGGAGTACCGTATTACGATCCCGTAACCCGCACGGTGACGCTCCGGAACATGGATTACGATCTGGATACGCGCAGTTTCCTCGTCAAGACGGCCAACTGGCTGTTGCAAAGCCGGTTGCGGAAGTCGCTTCAGGCGGCGCTTACCTTCCCTGTGGGTGAGCCGATCGAGGAAGCCCGTCGCCGGGTGCAGGCGTTACTGAACCGCAACCAGGTGGCCAAAGGCGTGACGCTCAACGGAAAGATTGAGTCGGTCAAACCCGATCAGGTATACCTGACCAACGGGTCGATCTACGCGATTGTATTTGCAAAAGGGTCTGTCAACCTGCATGTAGAGGGGCTTTGACTTACCTGCAGCGGGAGTCCGGACGAGTTACAAATGTGGAAGGTTCGTCTTTTTTCGCCTTCGCAGGTGCTCGTATGGAGGAAGATCGTATACATTTGTAAAAAGCAAGCCGTCTTATCGCTGCCTGTGCAAACAGGGAGAGGAAAGTCCGGGCAGCATAGAGCACCGTGCTACCTAACGGGTAGGCGGTCGTCTGGTGACGGGCGGCCGACAGCCAGTACCACAGAAAATATACCGCCCGGAGGAGCCTGCTCCGCCGGGTAAGGGTGAAAAGGTAGGGTAAGAGCCTACCGCCTGTCAGGCGACTGACAGGGCAGGGCAAACCTCACGGGCTGAAAGACCAAATAAACCGGCGGTTTCCGCAAGGAACGAAGGGCTGCTCGCCCGGTGCCGGTGGGTAGGTCGTTAGAGACGGCAGGTGACTGCCGTTCTGGATAAATGATAAGACCGCGACTTTCCTTCGGGAGTCATCGCGGACAGAACCCGGCTTACAGGCTTGCTTTTTCTTTTTCTTTCGAAAGAAATTCCTTCGACGTCTACTATGAAACTGTCTTCAACCCGTCTGGTTAGTCTCTTGACCGCCCTGCTGCCTCTTTCCCTGGCGGCGCAGGTGGGCACTCCGTCCAAAAAGTACCAGACGCCGATGTCCATCGAGGAACAGAATCAGCAAAAAGTACTTTCTGAAGCGGAAACCAAGCGTTTTCGCCGGTCCTACGAAGGGTTCAACAAAATGAATACCTGGTCGGTCTCGGTACACGGCGGTATCAGCAAGTTCTTCGGTGATCTGCAGACAGGTGATTTTCTGACGAATGGGCCGGGGGAAAAGACGACGTTTCTGGCAGGGTTATCGGTCAACAAACAGCTCTCGCACCTCTTCGGTGTATCGGCCAATTTCGGCTTCGGAACGCTCAGCGGCAGCAAGGACCGGTTTGTGTACATCGATCCGCTCAACGAATCAAAAGGCCTCTCCTACGGCCCGAATTACTTCAACTCCGATATTCTCCAGGGAAGCCTCAACTTCGAAGCCAACCTGAAATCGCTGCTCTTCGGTACCCGGAAACTCCGGCGGCTCAAGGCAGATGTTTTTGTGGGAATCGGGTATCTCTACTACAATACCAAAGTGTACGCCATCCGCGACTACCAGTTTACAGACGCGGGCGGAACGGTGCGGAATTACCTGAAAGACGAACTGATCCGTTTTTCCAACGGCCCCAAAAGCTCTACGACGGCCGGAGGCTGGGAAGGTGCAGGATCGAAGTACAGCCGGGACCTTGTCATTCCGACGGGTATCCGGTTTTTGTACGAACTATCTCCCCGGATCGATATCGGGATGCGGTATACGCTCAACCATACCTTCACCGAAAAACTGGATATGACCCTCGGCGGGTATGACAACTCGAATATGGGCCAGATCTATTCCTCTTCCGGCGGCAATAACTCCTTCCGGCGCGGTGATTCGGCGTATGACAAGTACGGTACGCTTGGACTGGAAGTTAACTACAAACTCGGGCGAAAAGCGGCCCGCGGTACGATTAACGGAAAGTACCCCCGCGACAACGGACAGGTATACCACCTTCGCTGGACCGATCCGAAAGACCTCATCGAAGCGCCGTATAACCCGACCGCCGATACGGCCCTGGCACGCGTAAAAGCCATTATGCCGCCGCCGGTTGACCCCCGCCTCTACACCGATACCGACGGAGACGGCGTCGCCGATCTCTACGACAAGGAACCCAACACCCCGGCCAACAGCATCGTTTCCGGAGCGGGCGTCGCCATGAACCTGAAGGACCTGCTCCAGCCGATGATCGACCGGAAGGTACCCAAGGAAACCTGCACCCAGGTATTCGGCAATGTGGAATTCAAGACAGACCAGGCGGTACTTCTTCCGGGGGCAAAGAACCTGCTCAACGACCTAATCTCCTACCTGAACGAAGCGCGGGATTGCCGCCTGGTGGTAATGGGCCATACCGACCGCCGGGCATCCGACGCCTATAACATGCGGTTGTCGCGCCGCCGGACGGAAGCCGTTAAGAAATACGTCGCCAACGCCGGGCTGAAAGACCCCAGCCGCGTGACGATCGAATACTACGGCGAGCTTCGGCCCGTCGCCCCCAACGACAAACCCAATGCCGGCATGGCCCGCAACCGCCGCGTCGAGCTGCGGATTCTTCCGATGAATAATTGGAAGAATTATCCGGGGAACTAGGGGACAGGCAGTCGCTCCTGGGACGTTTCGTTTTCAGTTTCCGGTTTGCAGTTTGGGATCCAGCAGATACCCTTTTTCAGGTGGCGGAGAGAGGCAGAAACGCTGGAGCCCGGTACCCTAACCGAAAACGGAAGACAGAAAACTGTAAACAGAAAACCGAAAACACGGTTACTTCAAAACTTCTTCCTACCTTTGCGTTCCAATTCGGAAATCGGGGGACGGGTTCCCCCACAAACCCAATAACAATGGTAAAAATTCGTTTGGCCCGTCGTGGCCGCAAGAAACAAGCCATGTACGACGTCGTAGTAGCTGACGCTCGTGCTCCGCGTGACGGTCGTTTCATCGAGAAACTCGGCACGTACAATCCGAACACCCAGCCTGCGACGATCGTCCTCAACGAGGAAAGCGCCGTAAAATGGTTGCTCACCGGAGCTCAGCCGACGGACACGGCCCGTGCAATTCTGTCTTACAAAGGTCTGCTGCTCAAGAAGCACCTGCAGGTTGGCGTAATCAAAGGTGCGATCTCTCAGGATCAGGCCGATGAGAAATTCGCTGCCTGGAAGGCTGGCAAAGATGCCCAGGTAACCACCGCGAAGGAAGGCTACGCTGCCAAGAAGGCGGATGCGAAGCAATCCCGTCTCGAAGCCGAAGCCAAGGTAAACGCGGCACGGGCTGAAGCACTCGCGAAGAAAAACGCGGAAGCGGTAGCAGCCGTTGAAGCTGAAGCAGCAGTCGAAGAGGCTCCCGCTGCCGAAGGCGAAACAGCTACCGAAGAAGCCGCTGCAGAATAAGCTTCTTTTCCTGTTATCGGAAGAATTGGCAAGTCTGCCGGATCCGTTCCGGCGGACTTGCTTCTTTTTTAGACAAGATCCTCTCTCCCAATGACCAAGGAAGATTGCTACGAACTGGGACGAATCACCCGCGTACACGGACTCAAGGGCGAATTGCAGCTCCTGTTTGAAGTGGACGACCCGTTTGAATACGAAGAACTCGACAGCGTCCTCATCGAACAGAAAGGACAGCTCATCCCCTTCTTTGTCGAACAGCTCAACATCCAGCCGAACCGCATCATCGCGAAGTTCGAGGAAGTAGACTCGATCGACAAAGCCCAGACCCTCGTCGGGTCCAAGCTCTGGCTCACGCTGGATAACCTCCCGGATCTGGATAAAGGGCAGTTTTATTACCACGACGTCGTCGGGTATCAGGTCGTTGACAAAACCCTCGGCCCGCTCGGTACTGTCCGGGAATTTGCCTCCTTCTCGCATCAGGATATCCTCGTGATGGATTACCAGGGCAAGGAAGTACTCATCCCCGTGATCAATGAAATGATCGGCGAAGCCGACCACGATCAGCAGCTGCTGCATGTTTCGCTCCCGGAAGGCCTGCTCGATATTTACCTGAGTGAATCGTCCAAAGACGACGGAGACGAAGAAGAAGAACACGCGTAACTGCACGTACCTATGCGTCTGGATATTATTACCGCCGTACCGGAATTGCTGGAGAGTTTCTTCCAGAATTCGATTGTGAAACGGGCTCAGGACAAGCAACTGGCCGAAATTCACCTGCACAACCTGCACGACTATGGCATCGGCAAGTACAAACAAATCGATGACTACCCCTTCGGCGGCGGCGCCGGTATGGTCCTGATGATCGAACCGATCGCGCAGATTATCCGGCAGTTACAAGCCGAACGTACGTACGACGAGATTATTTATACTGCTCCCGACGGCGGCCGGTTCGACCAGAAAACGGCGAACAAGCTGTCCCTCGCCGGGAATATCATCATCCTCTGCGGGCATTACAAGGGCGTGGACGAACGTATCCGGGAAACCTTTATCACCCGGGAAATCAGTATCGGAGATTATGTACTCTCGGGCGGAGAACTGGCCGCTGCCGTCATTTCTGACGCGATTATCCGCCTCCTCCCGGGCGTACTGGGCGATGAAACCTCTGCCCTCACCGACTCTTTTCAGGATAACCTGCTCGCTCCGCCGGTATATACCCGGCCATCGGAATGGGAAGGACAACCCGTGCCTCCCGTCCTGCTCTCCGGCCACGACGCCAAAATCCAGGACTGGCGCTACGAGCAGTCTGTGGAACGGACGCGTGAGCGGCGACCGGATTTGCTGGGTGGGGAGTAGGCTATAAGCAATAAGCTGTAAGCTACAGGCCTTTGAGCAGTGATACTCTCGCCTATAGCTTACAGCTTATTGCCTAGCGCCTCTCCATCCTGAATACTTCGCTGCCTGCCAGCAGGAAACAACCGAGGCCGTAATCTTCAAAATCCGGTACGCTGGAGACGGTGACCGGCTGCCCGTCTTTGGGTTCCTTACCGGTTCCCTGGACATAGCCCAGGAATCCATTCGGCTGTACCGATTCGCTGACGAGCGCGTTCCAGGCCTTGCGTACTACCGGCTTGTATGCTTTCCCGGGTAAAATTCCGTGGTTAATTCCCCACGCCATTCCATACACAAACAGGGAGGTCCCGGTCGCTTCTTTTCCGCCGTAGTTGGACGGATCGTGTAAACTGGCATTCCAGAACCCATCCGGCCGCTGAATCGTCTTCAGCGCGCCGAGCATATCGACAAGCATTTGTTGATATTCGTCCCGGTGAGGGGCGTTTTTCGGAAGAATATCCAGTACCCGAACGAGCGCCGCTACTACCCAGCCATTTCCACGTGACCAATAGCAATCTTCTCCGTTGGGTTCTTTGTAGGGGGGAAGAAAGTCTTTATCCCGCCACCAAAGTTTATCCTCCGGGTTATACAGCCCCTTTCCGCCTTCCGCGTCGCGGGTATGCCGGAACATGCGGTACATCTGTTCCCAATAGGTCGTATCGCGGTAGATGACACCCAATTGAGCATAGACCGGCATCCCCATCTGGATGGCGTCGATCCAGGTCCAATCGCCGGTACGGCCCGACTTCACCACATTATCAATACAGGTTTTGATATCGCGGATGCGCTCCTCTTTCGACGGGTCCAGCAGGTAGAGATCAATGTACGTCTGACCGCAGCACTGGTCGTCCGCATTTTTGGTCGTTACTCCGTTTCGCAGTCCCCATTTATGTGCCTGCCCCCAACTGAGGGCGTAGTCGAGGTATTCCGGTTTCGGATCGATCCGGTGAAGCGCCATCAGGCCTTCATAGTATACCCCACGAGTCCAGATATTACTGGGCCTTGTCCGGTTCGTCACGATTTCCTTACCGGTATCCGGCCATTTCTGCATGAAATAGGCATTCGCCCGGCGCATGGGTTCGAGGATAGCCGCCGGTTTGGGGAGTTTCTGAGCAGAAAGGGAGAAGCTGGCGAGTATGCCGGCCGCCCATAGCCATTTTTTCATCGGGATCAGGTCTTGCTTATCGGGAGGACGGACAAAATCGACACCCTCCCTCAAGCTACCCTACCCCGCACCATCCTGTTTCAGTTGCCGTCGGGGCGTGACGGATCCACGAGCGGGCTCGCCGCCAGGTGAAACTGCTCCGGCAGCATCGGGCGGGTGGGATCAATCGCCTGTACATCCGAAACGAGGTTTCGCGCGAGTTCCGGCACGACTTCCCGGATCCCTTTCACCACACATTGAGCCAGCAGGTACGCGCCGTAGTTACTGAAGTGGATATTATCCTGAATGCCATCGGGCCGACCGGGTAGCACGCCCGGCGGGTAATGCACAAAGGCCTTGAGCGAAACCTCCGGACCAAGCGCCTCCCAAAGCTGCTTACTCATCGCATTCAGATCGATCAGCGGAACATGCTCCTCGCCGGCCGTTTTCCGCATCGCCTCCGGAAAATCGCCGAGGGTATTTTCGATATGTCCCGCCGCATCAAACTTTCGTCGGTGCATCGACGTGACCAGAACAGGGTTACCGCCTTTTGCCCTGACATCCTGGATGTAGCGTTTCAACAGGCCCGCATACTCAACAAATGGCCGTAAATCTTTCTGTTTCTGATCGTTATGGGCGAATTCAATGAAGACATAATCTCCGGGGCGGACGAGACCGAGTACCTTCTCCCAGCGTTTCGACGCAAGAAAGCTCGTCAACGATTCGCCCGATTCCGCATGGTTGGCAACCGCTATTTTCCCCGGCTCAAAAAAGCGCGGGATCATCTGCCCCCAGGCGGCGAAGGGTTCATACGGTTGGTCGACCACCGTCGAGTTGCCGGTCAGAAAAACGGTTACGGCTTTTTTATTCGGACGGATCTTCAGCGCAGCGACTTTCGGCAGTTCTCCGGAAAACTCAAACGTTAACTGCCCGTCCCAATGGCGGTAGGCTTTTTCCCTGGGTTTCAGGATAACTTTTCCGCCGTTGGGTAAGTTGGGAGTCCGGACGTTGACCGTCATTTTCTTCCGGACCAGCTTGCGATTCGGCGTCCGGATATCTTCCAGCATGAGCCGACGGTTTTCTACTTTGACAGTTGTCTGGGAAGCGCCTTTTTCATCCCCCAGAAGCAACTCCACATCATAGTTTCCCTCCGGCAGGTTGACGCTGAAATAAAACGGCGCAGCAGCGGTGACGAAGTCATTCCGCTTCCGGACAGCAAAAAGGCCGGTAATAGGCGTACCGGGTAAGAATCCATATCCCCGGGTGGAGTCGTAAAGCGTCTCGGGCGTCACTTTTGTATAACCCGATGCGACGGGCCCTCCGCCAAAGTCAAACGACTGGGCGCCCGCCGTACCCGAGGCCATCAGCAATATCCAAACCGGCCATTTTTTCATTTGTTCAGAAGTCGATGTGGCAATTGATCCACTCTCCGTCCAGGCGCGCGCCGTACTTTTTGTAAAACTGAATGGACGGTTCGTTCCAGTCGAGTACCTGCCACATCAGGCCGGTGCAGTCGGTACGCCGGGCTTCTTCCACCGTCGCGTCGAGGAGGCTTTTACCGAGGCCGAGGCCGCGGAACTCTTCCCTGACGATCAGGTCTTCGAGGTACAGCCGCTTGCCTTTCCAGGTAGAATACCGGTAGTAGTACAACGACATACCCGCGATAACGCCGTCTTTTTCGGCAATAATCGTCCCATAAACAGGGTTTTCGCCGAAACCGTCTTTCAGCAGTTGTTCCGGGGTATTGGTTACTTCGTGACCGGCCTTTTCGTAAACAGCCAGTTCGGTAATGAGGTCAAAGATGGCCTGAACGTCAGCCGGTTCGGCGCGGCGAATCGTGATACTCATGGAGAAACGGTTAATCCTGAACGTATTTTTCCCACTTTTCGATAACAGCCTGAATATCGGGCGCAAGCTCGGAATCAAACTGCATCCATTCACCCGTCGCCGGGTGTTCAAAACCGATAGACTTGGCATGCAGAGCCTGCCGCGGGCAAAGCGCGAAGCAATTTTCGACAAATTGCCGGTAGCGGGTAAATACCGTACCCTTCACAACACGGTCTCCGCCATACATGCTGTCATTGAAGAGCGGATGCCCGAGGTAGCGCATGTGGGCACGGATCTGGTGTGTACGCCCTGTTTCGAGGTTGCATTGCACCAGGCTGACGTACTTCAGGTACCGAAGTACCTTGTAGTGTGTGACGGCGTGTTTACCCTGCTCGCCGTCGGGGTACACGTCCATTACTTTCCGGTCGCGCGAGCTGCGGCCGATGTGCCCGGTGATAGTCCCTTCCTCTTCTTTCGGCTCTCCCCAAACAAGCGCATAGTACGTCCGTTCGATGGTATGCTCGAAAAACTGGCGGGCCAGGTGGCTCATGGCATAGTCGGTCTTGGCAATGACCATCAGGCCGGAGGTATCCTTATCAATCCGGTGTACCAGGCCGGGGCGGATTTCCCCGTTCCGACCGGTCGGCAGTTGCTGAAAGTGATAGATCAGGCCGTTGACGAGGGTTCCGTCCCAGTTGCCATACGCGGGGTGAACCACCAGGCCGGCAGGTTTGTACAGGACGAGCAGATGGTCGTCTTCGTACCGGATATCCAGCGGAATCGGCTGTGGAATCAGCTCCGTTTCGGCACGGGGCGGCTGCGGCAGGGAGATGATGATTTCGTCCAGGGGTTTGACCTTGTAGCTGGACTTCACCGCGTTGCTGTTCACCTTCACGCCGGCGGCATCGATCGCCGCCTGGATTTTGGTCCGTGTCGCGTTTGGAATCTTATCGGTGAGAAACTGGTCCAGCCGGACCATCTTCTGACCCGCATCAACGGTAATCCGGTGATGTTCAAAGAGTTCGTCTTCTAGTTCTTCGTTTTCCTGAATCATAGGAAGGGGGGATTGCGGGAGGGGTTTCGGGCTTTAAGCTATAGGCTTTAAGCCGTAAGCTATAGGCAATATGCCGGCCAGCAACAGCTTAAAGCCTCTCACCGCCACATCCGTCATATGCTAAAAAAACCCCGGCTTTGGCCGGGGTCCGAGACCTTCGTATGGAGTACCGACGCTTATCCCACGCTGCCTTCGAGGCTGATTTCGAGGAGCTTCTGGGCTTCTACTGCGAATTCCATCGGCAACTGATTCAGTACTTCCTTGGCGTAGCCGTTGATGATCAGCGCGACAGCCGCTTCCGTCGGGATACCCCGCTGGTTGCAGTAGAAAAGCTGGTCTTCTCCGATTTTCGACGTCGTCGCTTCGTGTTCGACGGTCGCCGTGTTGTTTTTCACTTCGATGTACGGGAAGGTATGCGCTCCGCATTTGTCTCCCAGCAGCAGGGAATCACATTGGGAGAAGTTACGGGCGTTGGAAGCCCGTTTCATGACTTCCACCAGACCCCGGTACGAGTTTTGGGAACGACCGGCAGAGATACCTTTGGAAACAATCCGGGACTTGGTGTTCTTCCCGATGTGGATCATTTTGGTACCGGTATCGGCCTGCTGGAAGTTATTCGTCACCGCTACGGAGTAAAACTCTCCGATGGAATTATCCCCTTTGAGGATAACGGACGGGTACTTCCATGTCACGGCAGAACCCGTTTCCACCTGTGTCCAGGAGATCTTCGCGTTCGGACCGTCGCAGATACCCCGCTTGGTCACAAAGTTGTAAATCCCGCCGCGGCCTTCCTTGTCACCCGGATACCAGTTTTGTACCGTTGAGTACTTGATTTCAGAGTCGGAAGCTGCGATAAGCTCGACTACTGCCGCGTGCAGCTGGTTTTCATCCCGCATCGGAGCGGTACACCCTTCGAGGTAGCTGACATAGGAGCCTTCATCGGCCACGATCAGCGTACGCTCAAACTGGCCGGTACCGGCTGCGTTGATACGGAAATAGGTCGACAGTTCCATCGGGCAGCGTACCCCTTTCGGGATGTAGCAGAAGGAGCCGTCAGAAAAGACCGCCGAGTTGAGGGCGGCAAAATAGTTGTCTTTCGGAGGAACGACGGATCCGAGGTACTTCTTCACCAGCTCAGGGTGTTCCTGAATGGCCTCGGTCATCGAACAGAAAATGATACCCAGTTCCTTGAGCTTGTCCTTGAAGGTAGTGGCAATGGAAACGGAGTCGATAACGGCGTCGACGGCCACCCCGGAGAGGCGTTCCTGCTCCTGAAGGGAAATACCCAGGCGTTCGAACGTCCGGCGCAGTTCAGGATCAATGTCGTCGAGCGACTTCACTTCCTTTTTCTGCTTCGGAGCCGAATAATATTTAATTGATTGGTAGTCGACTTTTGCGTAATGTACATTTGCCCAAACCGGCTCTGTCATTTCAAGCCAAAGGCGATACGCCTTGAGTCTCCATTCCAGCATCCATTCCGGTTCGTTCTTTTTAGCTGAGATAAAACGTACAATATCTTCACTCAGCCCTGCCGGAGCCTCGTCGGCTTCGATCAGGGTTTCGAACCCGTATTTATATTCGGAACTGGTAATTTCTTCTAGGATATCTGCTTCCTTCGCCATGATTGCTTTCTCAGATTTATGCAAAAATATAACAAAACCCGCGGCGGAACGTTCATCAGCGCAAGAAAATTACCCGACCACAGGCTCTGCAAACGGAACCGGGCGCGAAACGCTTTCTTCGAGTGAGATGAACGTCTCGGTCCGCTGAATGCCGCTTACCTTCTGAATTTTGTCGTGCAGTACTTCCCGCAGGTGAGTCGTATCGCGGCAGACGATCTTGGCAAAAATGGAATAGATACCGGTTGTATAGTGGATGTTGACGACTTCAGGGATTTCCATCAGCTGCTCGGCAACTTCCGCGTACAACGAGCTTTTATCGAGGTAGATACCAATGAAAGCGGCAATGTCCCAGCCCAGGCGCGTGTGATCCACCATCAGGGTCGATCCCTTCACAATGCCCATCTGTTCCATTTTGCGCATCCGGACGTGGACAGTACCGCCCGAAACGAAGATCCGCTTGCCGATTTCCGTGTAGGGCATCGTTGCATCCTGCATCAGCAACCCCAGAATTTTCAGGTCAACGTTATCAATCTCGTAATTTTTGTCCATGGATCAACGACGGTTTTTAATATTTAGGCAACGCTACGACAATATTTTTGAAAAAATCATAAATATTTCAAAATTTTCATACAAAACTTGCAAAGAGCCTCCACGGTGTTCTATTTTTGTACCGTCAAAAGCGACAACGCTGATACACACTGTAGGGTGATGAAATTGGCAGCCATGCCCTCCTGTCTCGGGGGTAAGGACCACGGGAAAAAGTCAGGATAAAGCCGGGTTAGTCCGACTGGGGTTGACCACCAAATTTTGTTCTGTACCTAACCGCCTTGTGGAGGTTCGAATCCTTCTCCTACAGCTCTTTATTTTTCTACTATATTCCATTCATTTACAGGTTTTCCGTTACCGGATTCAATTGTCCGACGGATTTTTTTTACCCTGTTGTTTGGTATTGGCAAGAAATGGCAGTAGTTTTATTTGGTTTTTAGTTTGTTGATGAAGTGTAATTCTGACACGCGACCTTGCTGAGGTTTGCGTGTTTTTTTTTGGCTTAGCTGCTATAAGCTACAGGCTGTAAGCGTTAAGCTGAAGGCTGTGGACATGGAGCGGTTACAGCCGATATAGTACCCCACCCGATACGTTTAATACTTACTGCCTTTCTCAGTTTGTTGAATGCCAAGCAGGGTCGGGGATGCAGATACGTTTATATTTGTTTTTTGACCGGCGACACCTCACTGGCCAATCGCTTATAGCTTACAGCCTACGGCTCAAAGCTCCTACGCATCTATTCCGCTTACTTCATGATTTCAAACTACGCCGTTGTCCTTGGCATTCTTTGTGCCGTCCTCGGAACTGTCTTTTATGTTTCGTCTTTCCCGTCCCTGAAGAAGTTTTTCAACCTCATTCCTCCGGTACTCCTCTGCTATTTTATTCCGGGACTGATGACGACCGCCGGTTTATTCGCCGACGATGTGACGGGGGATAATTCCGCGATCTACAAAGTCGTTTCCCAATACTTGTTGCCGGCTACTCTTGTACTCTTTACCCTCTCCATGGACATCAAAACCCTGCGCAAACTGGGTGTCAGGACGGTATTGATTTTCCTCGCCGGTATCACGGGTGTTGTAGTAGGCGGCCCGATCGCCGTGTTTATTGTCAAGCAGTTTTCGCCGGCGACGGTCGGAGGTACCGGGCAGGACGAAGTATGGCGCGGACTCGCCACCATCGCCGGGAGCTGGACCGGCGGCGGCGCCAACCAGGCTGCACTGAAAGAGATTTTCAGGCCGTCCGAAAAGCTCTTTTCCCAGTCTGTTGCCGTGGATATCATCGTCGGCGAGCTCTGGATGGCTCTGATGATTTACGGCGCCGGCAAGGCCGCGCAGCTCGACAAGCTCTTCAAAGCCGACGCCTCCGCCATCCGCGACGTACAGGTAAGCCTCGAAACCTACAAGGCGAAAAACGAGCGGATTCCGACGCTGCGGGATCAGCTCATGATCCTGGCGATCGGCTTTGGCATTACCGGCGCGGCGCACCTGATTGCGGACAACCTCGTCCCCTACCTGCAGCAATTCCCGGCGCTGGAGAAATTCAGCCTGACGTCGAAAGTGTTCTGGATTATTTCCCTCGCGACACTCGCAGGTATTATCCTCTCCTTCACCCGGTTACGGGAGCTGGAGCATGTCGGCGCTTCCCGCACGGGCAGTGTATTCCTGTACCTGCTCATCGCAACGATCGGGCTGAAAATGAACCTGCTGGCGATTGCCGACAACCCCGGCCTCTTTGCCGTGGGCCTGATCTGGATCACTATCCACGGGCTTTTTACGCTGGTGGCTGCAAAATGGCTCAGGGCGCCGTTTTTCTTCACGGCAGTTGGTTCACAAGCCGCTATCGGCGGGCCTGCCTCCGCGCCCGTAGTGGCGGCGGCGTTCCATCCTTCCCTTGCTCCGGTTGGTGTGCTGCTGGCCATTCTGGGATATGCGATCGGGACGTACTGCGGCTACCTTACCGGTTTGCTGATGCAGTGGGCGTCGCTGTAAACGGGCCCAGAACGGAATAAATATATTTTTTCTGTGCAGATTCCAATACAATCTACAAGCGACGTATATTCGCCGTTTCGAACCGTACTTGTTTAAAAGTCACTGGTTTTACGAGTTGTTTTTAAGGGAGATCCGCCTCCTTGAACTTCTTTCCTCTGACTTATCTTTCGAAACTCTGACATGCGTCTTCGTTTTACGCTTCTGATTGCCCTGGGTCTCTTGTGGAGTCCGGCCGGATTTGCCCAGTCCTGGTCCTCCCTGATGTCGGATTCGTTTATTGCCCAGCATACGGATTCCATCACGGTAAAAGAACAAAAACCGGCTCACTGGGACTACGAACAAGGTCTGGTCCTGTTTGCCCTCAACCGGGAATGGGAGCGGACAGGCGACGGCAGGTACTTCCGCTACATCCAGAAAAACATGGACTCCTTCCTCGATGCGGAAGGCAATATCCGGACCTATAAACTCGAAGACTACAACATTGATAATATTCCGACCGGGCGCCTCCTGCTGATGCTTTACCGGCAGACCGGCCAGGAAAAGTACCTGAAAGCCGCGCGTTTTGTCCGCCACCAGATCGAAACCCAGCCCCGCACCAAAGAAGGCGGCTTCTGGCACAAAAAACGCTATCCCAATCAGATGTGGCTCGACGGTCTTTATATGGGCGAGCCGTTCTATGCTGAATATTCCGCGTATTTCCACGAAGAGAAGAATTTTGACGACATCGCCAACCAGTTTATCTGGATGGAAAAAAACGCCCGCGATCCCAAAACAGGTCTGCTTTATCATGCCTGGGACGAGAGCCGGGAAATGAAATGGGCCGACCCGAAACGCGGTACTTCTCCCAATTTCTGGGGCCGGGCCATCGGCTGGTATGTGATGGCTATTGCCGACGTGCTCGACTACTTTCCCCAAAGTCACCCGAAGCGGAAGGAGCTGGAGACGATTTTCAAACGCCTCATGCCCGTCGTCGTGAAGTACCAGGATCCGGCTACCGGCTGCTGGTGGCAGGTTTTCGACAAGGGAGGTGCGCCCGGTAACTATGTCGAAGCCTCGGCTTCGTGCATGATGGTATATGGTCTGGCCAAGGGTGTTCGTCAGGGTATCCTGGATCCGTCGTTCCTGGCGGCAGCCAAAAAAGGCTATCAGGGTATTTTGAAAGAATTTGTCGAAACCGACGCCAAAGGCCTCCTTCACCTGAACAAAACCGTCAGCGTTGGCGGCCTGGGTGGGAATCCCTACCGCGACGGCAGCTACGAGTACTATCTCAGTGAGCCGATCAAAAAGGACGACCTGAAAGGAATCGGTCCATTCATCCTCGCGAGTATTGAAATGGAAATTGCCGCCGAGCAGCCGGCCGGAAAAGGCAAGACTGTCGGCCTTGATTACTTCTTCAACAACGAATACGGTAAAGACAAAGAGGGCAATCGCTTCCGGTATCATTATACCTGGGAAGACTACAAGGATTCAGGCTATTCCCTCTGGGGTTCCATTTTCCGGGATTACGGCGCGAAAACCGTATCGGTGGAAACAGCCCCGACCGAAGCTGCCCTGAAAGGCCTTAATGTCTATATCATCGTCGACCCGGATACGCCGAAAGAAACCGAGAAGCCGAATTATATGACGGAAGAGTATGCCAAAGTCATTTATAACTGGGTAAAAGCGGGCGGTACGCTCGTCATCCTCGGCAATGATACGGAGAATGCCGAACTGAAGAAATTCAATATCCTCGCCGGGAAATTCGGTATCCAGTTTACCGACAAAAACCTCAACATGGTCAAAAATAACGTGTATGAACAGGGTAAACTGACGTTCGACGGCTACCATTCCATCTTCCGGGATGTGAAAAAGATTTTTGTCAAAGAATTGGTTTCTCTCCAGGTACAGCCCTCAGTCCGCCCGGTTCTGACCTCCGGCAGCGACATCGTCATGGCTGTCGCGGAGGTCGGTAAAGGCCGTGTATTCGCCCTGGGCGATCCCTGGATCTACAACGAATACCTGAACGGCAAGCGCCTTCCGATGGAATACGAAAATTTCAAGGCGGCGAAAAACCTGAGCCTCTGGCTGTTGCGGGCGAAGTAGACGCCGTCAGCCGCATGAGTGACTAATATCAAGGCAAAACTGAAACGCCTTTGGTATTTTTGTCGGTATGACCAGGTCGGGTGCAGGTCGCCCGGCCTTTTTTTGTGGATGTACATGACCAACGAATCGCTGCTGCTGCTTCGCCGGCACCTGGAAACGCTTCTGGAACGGCACCTTCCGGAAAGCGGATGGAACTGGCTTCGGGGAAACCGCCCCGTACTGACTGCTTTTGTGGCGGCGCCGCGCTTTACAGGCAAGACCGTCCCACCTGCGGATGACCCGCTTTTTGCTGATATTGAGGCCCTTCGCCCGGGTTTTACCGTAAAAAGCTGGCCGGCAGACCGGCTGGCACGTCTATGGCTGCTGCTCGGATTGCCGCTGGATGACCGGGAGGCTTTTCTCCGATCGATTGAAACGCTCTTCGATACGGCGGAAATGAACGAACTGGTGACGCTATACGCTTCGTTGCCGGTACTGCCTTTTCCGGATGCCTGGATTTTCCGGGCGACAGAAGCCGTCCGTTCCAACATGGGCGTCGTCTTCGACGCGCTGGCGCTCGACAACCCCTACCCTTCCGAGCAGTTTTCGGAGCCGGCCTGGAACCAGTTGGTCATGAAAACGATTTTCAACGACAAACCTCTCGGACGCATAATCGGTCTGGCAGAACGCTCCAATGCGGCGCTTTGCCGTATCCTGGTTGATTTTGCGCACGAGCGCTGGGCTGCCGGCCGGCACGTGCCGCCGAGAGCCTGGGAGGTTGTCGGGCCGTTTATCGGAGAAAACTTTTTACCGGATCTGGAACGTCTGTTCCGGTCGGGCCGTCCGGAAGACCGCCGGGCAGCCGCGCTGATCTGCCGCGATACGCCGTTTGAACCGGCGCGCGTGTTGGGAAGTACCTATGCAACTGCCGACGGACTCGATTGGAGTTCGGTCGACGAATAACCGCTAAACCACTATGTGCTTACATCAAAATCCTTCTCATTTCGAGGAAAATAAAGAAGAAATCACCCATAGCAACCTGGTATGGAACGATTACCGGGAGACTATCCGGGGAATGGTATTCTTCGATCCGCACGTCCATATGACGTCACGGACGACAGACGACTACCAGGCCATGGCCGATGCCGGTATTGTTGCGCTGATCGAACCCGCTTTCTGGCTGGGGCAGCCGAGAACCGGCGTAGCGACGTTCAAGGACTACTTCGCGAGCCTCGTCGGCTGGGAGCGTTTCCGCTCTTCCCAGTTCGGCATTAAACACTACTGCACCATCGGGTTGAACTCCCGGGAGGCCAATAATGAAGCCCTCGCCGAGCAGGTAATGGAAATTCTTCCACTATATGTGTACAAAGAGGGAGTAGTCGGCGTAGGTGAAATTGGCTTTGACGACCAGACACCCGCCGAAGAGAAATACTACCGCGCCCAGCTTGAACTGGCAAAAGAAGCCGGCCTTCCGGTGCAGGTTCATACCCCGCACCGCGACAAAAAGCAGGGTACCGAACGGAGCATGGCCATCGCGCTGGAACACGGCCTTGATCCGGGTATGGTCATCATCGACCACAACAACGAGGAGACGGTACACAGTGTGCTCGATCAGGGATTCTGGGCGGCGTTCACGATTTACCCGTTTACCAAGATGGGCAATGAGCGCATGGTCGAGGTAGTTCGTGAATACGGCCCGGAGCGGATTATGGTCAACTCGGCGGCCGACTGGGGTATTTCCGACCCCCTGGCCGTCCCCAAAACCGCTGCCCTGATGAAAATGAAGGGTATTTCGGACGAAGCCATCCGTCTCGTGACCTACCAAAACGCGCTGGACGCCTTTGCCCAAAGCGGACAGATCACCGAAAGCGATTTCGAAGCGGTGAAAAACATCGATCAAAGCCTGAAATTCAACGGGAATACCATCCTCCGCGGCGGCCAGCAACCCCGTATCGACAAGGATTCCATCTTCATCCGATAAATGACAACAGGATGCCGGCGTGATCTTTCAGCCGGCATCCTGTCCGTTTGTCAACCTGGTTGATTAAATTGCCGGGAATTTCCTTCTTCCTTTTCCGGAAAGACAAGTCTTCAAACAAAGGATAGCAAACCGTTGGGTATCAAAGCGTATTTTCAACTGATGCGCCCGGCCAATATTGTGACGGCCGTCGCGGATGTCTGGGCGGGTGCAGCCATCGCCGGAGCGATACCTCCGTCGTTCGACTGGCACCGCCTGCTGGCCCTGAGTATCTCTACGGTCGGTCTTTATGGCGGGGGAGTGGTTTTCAATGACGTGTTCGACGCCGGTCTGGACGCCGTGGAGCGGCCCGAGCGGCCGATCCCGAGCGGGGAAGTATCGGTCGAGGCCGCTATTTTCCAGGGTACGGCTTTACATATTCTCGGCATCATTGCTGCCAGTACCTGCGGCACTACTTCCGCGATTCTGGCCGCTTCCATTGCCGTGCTGACCCTGAGCTATGATCGTTTTGCGAAGCATCATTCCGTGCTCGGCCCGCTGAATATGGGTCTTTGCCGCGGATTGAACCTGCTGCTGGGTATCAGCCTGATACCGGAGCAGTTACCGCACTGGTATTTCCTCGGCTTTCTGCCGATTCTGTTTATCGCCGCGGTTACGATGATCAGCCGGGGCGAAGTACACGGCGGCCGGGCCCGGACCATGCTGTGGGCGGGTATTTTGTTCGCGATTGTGGAGCTGGCTCAGTTGGCTGTCGCGCAGCAGCAGGGATTTCTGATCGAAGCGCTGCCGGCTGTGGCCCTGCATGCTTTTATGGTTTTTCGTCCGCTGGCGGCCGCTTACCGGAACCCCATCGGACCTAACATTGGAAAAGCCGTGAAATCAGGCGTTTTGTCGCTGATAATCATGAATGCGGCGTGGTGTCTGGCTTTCGGTGCGTGGCCGCTGGCGCTGGCGACGCTCGTTCTGTTACCTTTGTCTTTTCAGTTGGCAAAATGGTTTGCCGTTACCTGAGAGAGAACCGCCTCCGGCGCTTTTCTCTGCTATTTTGATTGTGTGTCCATGGAAACGATTCAACAACGGTTTACCGTCTCTTTTTCATACCCGGTACTTTTCACTACGCATCTTTTCGACCCGAGTAACCCTCAGTTACGTTTGTTCTTCGAGACTTTTCCCGGAGGCGATTTTCGGAGAAAGATTTTGTTCTGCGTTGACGCAGGCGTACTGACCGCGTATCCGGAACTGCCCCTGCAGGCAGCCGAGTACTTCCGCTCCCTTCCGATGGAGTACATTCCGGAGTGGGTGGTTTTGCCCGGCGGCGAAGCGGCCAAAAACGATCCGGCACTGTTTGACGCCATCGTGGATGCGGTGGACCAGTTCGGAATCGACCGGCACTCGTTTGTGGCGGCTATTGGCGGCGGCGCCGTACTCGACCTTGTCGGCTATGCGGCGGCCGTCTCTCACCGGGGTGTGAAGCATATCCGCATTCCGACAACCGTCCTGTCCCAGAATGACTCCGGCGTCGGCGTTAAAAACGGCATTAATTTCCGGGGGAAAAAGAACTTCCTCGGCACTTTTGCACCGCCTGTAGCCGTTTTCAACGACTTCGCTTTTCTCGCAACGCTCGACGACCGCGACTGGCGCTCAGGCATTTCCGAAGCAATAAAAGTGGCCCTCATCAAGGACAAGGTCTTTTTTGAGTGGATCGAAGCCAATGCAGAAGCGCTGGCCCGTCGCGAAGAAGCACCGATGCATTACCTGATTCACCGCTGTGCGGCACTCCACATCGATCACATCGGAGGAGGAGATCCCTTTGAAAGCGGTTCGGCCAGGCCGCTGGATTTCGGACACTGGGCGGCACATAAACTCGAATACCTGACGGATTTCAGGATCCGTCACGGTGAAGCAGTGGCGATCGGCATCGCGTTGGATACGTACTACTCCGAACTGTCGGGACGCCTGACCGGAGACGACGCCCAACGGGTGATCAAAGTGCTGCTGAAACTGGGTTTTGACCTGTTTCATCCGGCGTTGGGCGAAGACGACTGCGCCCACCTCCTCAACGGGCTCCGCGAGTTTCAGGAGCACCTGGGCGGACGCCTGACTATTACCCTGCTCGACGCCGTCGGCAAAGGAGTAGAAGTGCATGAAATGGACGATACGCTGATCCGGCAGTCGGTCAACCGCCTGCGCTCCAGCCACCTGGCCTGGGCCTGAAGCTGACCTCTCCGCCGCAATCCCGACTGACTATGCAAACGCCACACGGTCATCTGACCTATTGCAGCAACATACATCCCGGAGAAAAATGGCATGACCATTTTTCAGCCCTCCGGACGAGCGTTCCCCTGATCCGGCAGCAGCTTTCGCCCGATGCCCCGTTTGGCCTCGGCGTCCGCATTGCCGGCCTCGCCAGCAAGGACCTTCACCGGGACGGCGGCCTGTCTGCCTTCCGGGACTGGCTCTCCGAAAACAATACGTACGTCTTTACGCTCAACGGTTTCCCGTACGGAGGTTTCCACAATACGCGCGTCAAACAGGATGTCCATGCGCCGGACTGGATTCAGCCCGAGCGCCGGGATTATACCATCCGCCTGTTCCGGGTACTTTCGCAATTGCTGCCTGACGGGCTTGACGGCGGGGTTTCCACATCGCCTCTCTCCTACCGTCACTGGTGGCAAACCGAAACCAGCCGGAAGGAGGCTGTCGCAGTAGCTACGCACCATATCCTCGAGGTGGTCGTCGAACTGCTCGACATCCGCCGGAAAACAGGGCAGGTACTTCACCTGGATATTGAACCCGAGCCCGACGGTATCCTCGAAAACTCAATCGAGTTTGTGGACTGGTTCAAAGATGAACTCCTTTTCCGCGGGGTACCTTACCTGATTCAGAAAAAAGGCTTGTCGGAAACCGAAGCCGAAGAGGCCCTTCGCACGCACGTGCAGGTATGCTACGACGTCTGTCACTTTGCGGTGGAATTTGAAGATCCGGACGTGGTACTCGACCGGCTGGAAGCAACAGGTATCGGCGTTGGAAAAATCCAGATCAGCTCTGCGCTGAAGGTGGATTTCGGGAACGATGTTCCGGAAAAAGTAGAACTGCTGCGACGGTTCGACGAACCGGTATACCTCCACCAGGTAGTCGCCCAGTCGGACGCAACGCAGCTGAAATTTCCTGACCTCGACGCTGCTCTCTGGAACAGTACTCCTTCCGGCGAATGGCGGATTCACTACCATGTACCGCTTTTCGTGGATCAGTACGGATTGCTCAAGTCCACCCGGGATGAAATCGTCCGGGTTCTGAACCGTCAGAAAACACAGCCGTTTACCCGCCACCTCGAAGTCGAAACCTATACCTGGGGCGTGCTTCCTCCCGAATCTCAATTACCCATCGAAGAGTCCATCGTCCGGGAAATGACCTGGGTGAAAGAGCAATTGCTCTGATCTATTCTCTGTCCGACCATGCAAAAAACCGTTGTCATCGACGTCGTCGGGTTAAGCCGGAGCGTCATCGGAGCGCATACGCCCTTCCTCAGTAATTACCTTAAGACCAGACACATACAAACCATACGACCTGTACTGCCGGCGGTAACTACTACCGCTCAAAGCTGCTATGTAACGGGTAAATGGCCTTCTGAACACGGTATTGTCGGAAACGGCTGGTACGACCGGGAAGACGCCGAAATCAAGTTCTGGAAGCAGTCCAACCACCTCGTCAAAGCTCCGAAAATCTGGGAAGAAGCGCGGAAAAAGGATGCTTCTTTTACCGTTTCGAAGATGTTCTGGTGGTACAACATGTACTCCTCTGCCGACTACTCCCTGACGCCGCGCCCGCAGTACCATGCCGACGGCGTCAAGGCGCCGGACTGCTACAGCTACCCGCCGGAATTGCGGGATCAGCTACAGGAAAAGCTCGGACAGTTTCCGCTGTTTAATTTCTGGGGACCGAATGCCAATATCAAGTCGACCCAGTGGATCGCCGATGCCTCCCTTGAAGTAGACCGGCTCCATAATCCCACCCTTACGCTGATTTACCTGCCGCATCTGGATTACTGTCTGCAGAAATTCGGGCCGGATATTCCCAAAATCAGCAGGGAACTGGGGGAAATAGACGGCGTATTACAGCAACTCATCACGTACTATCAGGCGCAAAATGCTAACATCATTCTGTTGTCTGAATACGGGATCAATGCCGTCAGCCGGCCGGTACACCTCAACCGCGTCCTCCGGGAAGCCGGGCTGATTTCGGTCCGTACCGAGCGTTGGTATGAATTGCTCGACGCCGGTATTTCGGAGGCTTTTGCGTCCGCCGATCACCAGGTAGCTCACGTCTACGTCAAAAACCCGGCCCGCATTCCGGAGGTAAAGCAACTGCTTGAAAAGGTACCCGGTGTACGCGCGGTACTGGATGAAGCAGGAAAGAAAGAGCATCATATTGACCATGAACGGGCGGGCGACCTCGTCGTACTCGCCGAAACCGACGCCTGGTTTACCTACTACTATTGGCTGGATGACAAAAAGGCGCCGGATTATGCCCATCTTGTCGACATCCACCGGAAGCCCGGATATGATCCTGTCGAGATGTTTATGGATCCGGCGAATCCCTTCATCAAGCTGCGTGCGGGGTACAAACTTGCCCGTAAGCTATTGGGATTCAGGTATCTGATGGACGTTATTCCCCTGGACGCCTCCCTTGTCAAAGGTTCCCACGGCGCGCTCGAAGCGCCGGAGGCTTTCCACCCGGTTCTCATAACCGATGAAAAACTTTCCGAACAGGCGATAGACGCGCCGGAGGTATATGGGGTGATCTGGAAGAGTTTGTTTGGGAATTCTTAGTTAAGCGCCTGAGGTTAAGCTACTTTCCGATCATTTTGATAAAAGCCGTTCTGCTTGCGTGGAACGGCTTTTTTACTTTATTCCCTAATTTTAAACCAATTCTTTCCTTCTATTTTCCTATCTTGTTGAAGAAACTGTCCTCAAATCGATTGATGTATGGCTGAAATCAATGCGTATCTTACTTTCCATGGAAATTGTTTGGAAGCGATGACATTTTACCAGGCGTGCTTCGGAGGTGAATTCGATTCAATGACGTATGAAAACTCGCCGATGAAGGTTCCGGTAGGCAAAGAATCCAAAATCATGCACTCCCGCCTGCAGAGTGAAGCCCTGGAACTGATGGCCGCCGACGACCTGACCGCTCCGGCGTCTTCTCCCGGTAATATGGTGTCGCTCAATGTCAACTGCCGGTCAGAAGAAGAAATCAAGCGCCTCTTCAAAGGCATTTCACAGGGCGGTAAAGTGACCCTGCCTCTTCAGGATACCTTCTGGGGCGCCAAGTTCGGGATGGTCACCGACCGTTTTGGTATCAAATGGATGTTCAACTACGGGAAATAAACCCTGAACGCATACACGCAGGAGCCGGATTTGCATTCGGCTCTTTTTTTTGCTTTATACCTTAACGCTGTTCTGCCCCTTCTTATTTTTGAATAAAAAATACATACATTTGATTGTTATTTTTATTCAAAAAGCCATGAACGAATACCGCAAAGGAAGAGGCGCCCAGTTCAACTCGGACAATCCGTTTCTCAAGCAGCGCTTTGAACCCGAACCCGACGAAACCGAGGAAATCCAGCCGGCTCCGCAGACCCGGTTTTTCACCGAAACACCCAAAAAAATCATCAGCAAATTCGACAGCCCCGACCTCGGCATGGGCATGTCCATCAATCCGTACCAGGGCTGTGAACACGGCTGCATTTATTGCTACGCCCGGAATTCGCACGAGTACTGGGGGTATTCGGCGGGACTGGATTTCGAAACAAAGATCATCGTCAAGCCCAACGCACCGCAGTTGCTGGAAGAACAGTTTCTGAAGAAGAGCTGGGTTCCCACCGTCATCGAAGTATCCGGAAATACCGACTGCTACCAACCGGCGGAACGAAAATTCGGCATCACCCGAAAACTGCTGGAGGTATTCCTGAAGTACCGGAATCCGCTCAGCATGATCACGAAAAACGCCCTGATCCTGCGCGATAAGGACTTGCTGTCGGAACTCGCCGCCTTCAACCTCGTCCACGTCTACATTTCCATCACGAGCCTGAACGAAGACATACGATCAGCCATGGAGCCGCGTACCGTGACGGCCAGGCAGCGCCTCCGGGTCATCGAACAACTGACCGCAGCGGGCGTGCCGACCGGCGTCATGACCGCCCCCATCATTCCCGGGCTCAACGACCACGAGATTCCGAAGCTCATCGAATCCGCCGCGCAGGCGGGAGCGCTCGCGGCGGGGATGACCGTCGTCCGCCTGAACGGCTCCATCGCCGGTATTTTCGAAAACTGGATCCGGAAGGCATTCCCCGACCGGGCCGACAAGGTACTCAACCAGATCCGCGAGTGCCACGATGGCAAACTCAACGACAGCCGCTGGGGCAAGCGCATCAAAGGCGAAGGCCGGATAGCGGAGCACATTCAGCAACTGCACCGCATCTCCCGCCTGCGCTTCCTCAAAGACCGGCAGATGCCCGCTTATGATCTGACACAGTTCAGGAAGGAGGGGATGCAGATGAGGTTGTTTTGAGGGAGTTTTCGGTTTTCGGTTTTCGGTTTTCGGTTTTCGGTTTTCGGTTTTCGGTTTTCGGTTTTCGGTTTTCGAGAGATTCTGTGCCTGCCGCCTACCCTTAAAACTTGCAAGAATATTCGCTCACCCGACTGAAAACTGAAAACCATAAACCGAAAACCCTCCCGGTACACCTTTTTTACTAATTTACCTCCCACCTCACACAGGTATGTATTTATGGCTTCGATCTACACCGAAAAACAGCAGCGTTATTTGCTCATCATGAGCCTGGTGGCTATTGCCGGCTTTATTCTCGCCGGGCTGAGGCAGTATACGACGGCGTTTCTGGGAGCGGGAATTCTGTTTGTGATTTTCAGGCCCTGGTTCAAGCACCTCGTACATGAAAAAAAGTACAACCGGACGTGGGTATCGTCGGGGTTGCTGCTCTTTGCTATCCTCGTGATTATCATTCCGTTTCTGGTGTTGAGTCTGCTGCTGATCGACCGTGTCCGGTATTACAGCAACAATTACGACGAGATACTCCGGCTGGTCAAACGGATGGAAGACTGGAGCGGGTTTTCCCTCACGCAGGAAGACAACGTCCGTTCGCTCATTCAGCAGGGGGCATCCTGGGCCAGCCAGCAGTTTCCATCGCTGATATCCGGAGCCGTGGATATTTTCATCATCCTGGGCCTGCTGTTCTTCACGCTGTACTACATGTTTGCAGAGGAGGAGCGGTTCCTCGCCGGCGTGAAGCGCTACATTCCCTTCGATCCGAAAACCACCACCGAGCTCGGCGAGAGCCTCAAAAACATGGTAAACGCCAATATTCTCGGCCAGGGGTTGATTTCCCTCGTGCAGGGAGTACTCACCGGGCTGACGCTCTGGATTTTCGGCGTACCCGATTCGGCTTTCTGGGGAACGGTGGCCTTTTTCATGGGTTTCATTCCGGTACTGGGTACTCCGCTGGTATGGGGACCGGCCGGTCTGATCGTCATTTCCCAGGGAGATACCGGTCGCGGAGTAGGTATCCTGCTGGTAGGAGTGATTGTCATTATGAACATTGACAACGTCCTGCGCATCGTGCTGGCCAAGCGTATGGGCGACGTACATCCGCTGATTACGCTGGCGGGCGTTGTACTCGGCGTGCCGCTGTTCGGTATTCTCGGCCTCGTCATCGGGCCGCTGCTTATTGCCTATTTCATTGTGCTGTTCAAGGTATTCGAACGACAAAACAAAGCCCTCCTCAAAAACGAGTAAGATTGCCCTATGCGCTACCTCCTCCTCTCTGCCTGTTTGCTGTTTGCGTTGACAATCAGCGCACAACAAAATGATTTCCAGAAAAAAGAGTACATTCACTCCGATGGAAAAAAGCTTCCCTACCGCATTCTTTTCCCGGAAAACTATGATCCGCACCGCAAGTACCCGCTGGTATTGTTTCTGCATGGCGCCGGCGAGCGGGGTACCGACAACGAAAAGCAACTGACGCACGGCAGCTCCCTGTTCCTGAAAAACCGGTCGGCCTTTCCAGCTATTGTGGTCTTTCCGCAGTGCCCGCCGGAAAGCTACTGGGCTTCGGTGAAGATTGACCGGAGCACGTCGCCGATCAGGCTCGATTTCGACTACTCGCGGGAACCGAATTGGCCGCTGGTATCCGCGATGGAGGTTGTCAGATCCCTGATGAAGGACGAAGGTGTCGACAAAAAACGCATCTACATTGTCGGACTTTCGATGGGCGGTATGGGTACGTTCGAAGCCGTATACCGGCATCCGAAACTATTTGCCGCAGCGGTGCCGATCTGCGGCGGCGGGGATACGCAACGGTATGAAAAGGTCAAAACGTCGTTCCGCGTCTTTCATGGAGATGCCGATCAGGTAGTTGGCGTGGACCAGTCCCGGAAGATGGTCGACGCGCTCCAAAAGCTTGGCAATGACGTCACATACAAAGAATACCCCGGTGTCAACCACAATAGCTGGGACAATGCCTTTGCCGAGCCGGATTTCCTTTCCTGGCTCTTTTCACACGCACGCCGGAAGGCCCGCTGGTAACCGATGAAACCGCTCTACGTTCTCACTTTTACCTTTATTCTGGCGATTGCCGGGCTATGGCTCTGGAGCCAGGAATGGCGGCTTGTCCTGGCCGGGAACATCGCCATGGCAGCGATGCTGCTTTTTACGGCCATGGGGCATTTCATGTTCACCCCGGGAATGGTGCGTATGATGCCACCCGTTATTCCCTTTCGCCGGGAACTGGTGTGGCTGACAGGCCTGGCGGAAATCGCCGGTGCGGTCGGCCTGCTCCTCCCGCAATACCGGCACCTGGCGGCAGGCTGGCTAATCGTTTTCCTGCTGCTCGTGCTGCCGGTCAACATCTATGCAGCATTGCATCGGGTTGATTACCAGAAAGGTACGAGCGATGGAGCAGGCCCCGAATACCTCTGGATCCGGATTCCGCTACAGGTATTTTTTATCGGGTGGATCTGGTTTTTCAGCTGGTAGTCAGGCCCGTTTTTTCCGGAATTCCGTCGGGCTCATCCCGCGGTACTTCCGGAAAAGGCGGTTGAGGTGACTTTCATCCGTAAACTGAAGTTCATCCGCTATTTCATTGATACGCAGATCACTATGCAGCAGCCGGGCTTCCACCAGCTTCATTTTATAGCCGATGATATACTGTTGAAGCGTTTCTCCGGTATGCTTTTTGAAATACTCACTGAGGTAATTGACGGACAACCCGAAACGCGAGGCAATCTGCTCCGCCCGCAGGGATTCGGGCTGGTAGATGCCGGATTGAATATGCCGGATGATCTGCAGGATGGTCGTTTCTGCGGACTGCTTCTGTATTTTTTCGGGTAGTTTGAGTGCGAGGTTGCGGGCAACGATCATCAGCACGGTATGGATAATCTGCGTAATGACCTCCCGGTGATAGAGCTCCTGGTTGACATATTCTTTCATCAGCCCGTCCATCAGCGCCCGCATCAGGGCTTTGTCGCTCTGGTTGTGCAGGATACAGCCGGGCGTATGCGTAGCATTGAGAAAGATAAACTCTATTCGGCGAACCCAATCGTCGGATTTATAGCCGTCAGACAGGTATACTTCCTGAAAACGAACAAAAAAGAAGCGGGTAGTACTGCTGACCTGAAACGAATGGCAGTCTTCCGGCGTGAGCAGAAACAGATGCCCGCCGCGGTAATCGAAGGTATTCTGGTTGATACACTGGCGCCCTGTCCCGTCCAGGATATACACCAGTTCGAAGAAGGTATGCTTGTGAGCGGAAACCGGAGATTCGGTCAGTTCCTGGTAACTCACTTCAAAAGGCTGGTACAGGTTTTCCGTCAACATACCTGCAATTTTACAGAAAGTCCCGAAAAGGATACCGGAATAATGATCGTTTCCTCACGGAAATTTGCCTCCGGAAACCAACAGCAAATCCATGAAGACCCTGGTATTACCCCATCCGGAAAGTGCCTTCCAACTCACAGACCTTCCGGTTCCGGAGCTGGCCGAAGGCGAAGTACTCATTCAAACCAAAGCCATCAGTATCAATCCCGTAGATGTCAAGACCCGGGCCGGCAAGGGTATGTACGGCCGGCTCAGCACCGAAAATCCGCTGATCCTCGGCTGGGATGTTTCGGGGACGGTTGTTCGCTCCAATAGTCCGGAATTTGCCGTTGGAGACGAAGTCTTCGGTATGGTCCGCTTTCCCGGACACGGCAAAGCATATGCCGAATACGTTGCCGCGCCGGCTGCACACCTGGCCCGGAAACCTGCCACGGTCACACACGAAGAAGCCGCCGCCGCAACACTCGCCGCGCTGACGGCCTGGCAGGCGCTGGTCACTCACGCCGGAGTTCAGCGCGGTCAGGAAGTACTCGTTCATGCCGCAGCGGGAGGTGTCGGGCACTATGCGGTACAGCTGGCGCGTCACCTCGGCGCTGTTGTTACCGGAACTTCCTCGGCAGTCAACCGGGATTTCGTGCTTTCACTCGGAGCTGAACGGCATATCGACTATCACCGCGAAGCTTTCGACGACCGGGAGTATGATTTTATTCTGGATACCCTCGGGGGAGATAACGCCCTGCGGTCCATCCGCGCCACCCGGCCCGGCGGAACGGTCATCACCATTCCGAGCAATGCGGTAGCAGACACCGAAACCCTCGCCCGTGAGCGGGGCGTTAATGCCTATTTCTTTCTGGTTTCCTCGAATGGAGAAGATATGAAAGCCATTGCGTCGCTTCTCGCTTCCGGGGCTCTCCGGTCCCATGTTTCAGCGGTGTTTCCGTTTGATGAGATGGAAGCAGCCCATGCGCAGGTAGCCTCCGGCCGGACAAGGGGAAAAGTAGTAGTGGCGGTATAAGCAAAAAGCCCGGTCTCCGTGGATCGGGCTTTTTGCTACCGTGTTCCGAGTTCGACCGACAGATTCGGCAGGCCCAGAATCCGGTGTGGCGAAGGCGGATTGGCCAGCTTCAGTTCGATGGTATGTCCGCTTTCCTTCGCCCATTTTACCGGGGTAAGTTCCTTGCGGTAAATCAGTTGCGGAATATCATCGGAAATCAGCACCGGAACCTTGTCGTGGTATTGGTTGAAGAGTTTGACAACCAGCTGATTCCGCCCCGACTTCAGTGGTAATAACACCACATTCCGGTTGGTTTCGGCTTTTTCCGGACTATTCCGGACGAGGAGTTCTTCCCCGTTGAGCCATACGGCGAGGCCATCGCCGCTGCGGATTTCGACGAGTACCTGACGGGCCTTGTCGGCCGTCATTTCCTGAAGGATAAACCAGCTTTGGGACGGTTCTGCCGGTAGTTCATGCTCGTCGGCGTGCTTCCAGTTTGTGGCCCGCCAGGCAGGGTCGGTAGTCCTGGGCCAGGGTTTGGAGGGTTCTATCATTCCGGTCACCCCGGGCCAGGCAATACCGGAGTACTCCACCGGGTGGGTATAGGTTGATCCCCAGAAAATCGGGCCGTTTTGCGGCAGGCGAACGGAAGGGTCGCCGTCGAGCACAACCGTCTCCGTATTTCCGTCAATCGAAAAGTCGATCGATTTACCTTTTTCTTCCTCTGTGTAGACCAGAACAGGCTTACAGTTCACCGCTGCAGGAGTCTGGACGGTCCACGACTGGCTGACCGTTCCCCGGAAATACGTATTGTAGTCAATCCCGCCGATGCTGTAATGCGGTTCGGCATTTCGCTGGTCAAGTACTTTCGGGCGCTGGGATTTGTAGACGGTTTCGAGGTTGGCAGCCGGAACGGAGTAGCCATTCTGAAAGTCCACGACGATGACGGGGATATCCCGCACCGACTTGATTTCTCCCGGAAGCATAATCTTCAGGCCATTACCCTGCCGCTGATAGGAAGCAGAAGCGCCGGGGCTGCCCAGGAGGTAGATATTCTTCACCTGCCCCGTCACATGTGGCAGCAGCACGGACCGGGTTTTCGGCAGGGTGGTTACGGCGAGGTACAGCTTGTTTCCTTTGGTGGTTACTTCGCCCCACTCGAATGCCTCGGGAAACGGATTCGGAGAGGCAGCGTAGACGGCCTCTCCGTTTTTGCGGAGCCATTCGCCGTTTCGGAGAAGTACGTCCCGTTCGAAGTCGACCACGGTTCCGTCCCCCCTCGGTCCGATGTTCAGCAGGTAGTTGCCGCCCCGGCTGACGACTTTCAGGAGAGCCACCAGTTTTTCCCGGGCTTTGTCTGACGCCAGGCCATGCTCCTGCCAGGAGCGGTATCCCCAGGTTTCGTCGTAAATGGAGGCGGGCGTCTGCCACGGCGTAGCGATTTTATAGTTCGGATACTCGTTATCGCCCATGACGCAAAAATCCCCGGCCTCGTTACCCAGTCGCCCGCTCACCATGCAATCCGGCTGGAGGCGGTGCACCAGATCCCGCAGTTCGGTACTCTGTTTTGCCGTGAGTGACCCCATGTCAAACCACAGCTCGGAAATCGGGCCGTAGTGGGTCAACAGTTCGGTTACCTGGTTTTTGTTGTATTCGTGGTGAGAATCCGGAATGGGATCGGAATTGGAGCTTGAAATGGGGTATGCACCCGGGAAATGCCAGTCGATCAGCGAGAAATACAACCCGAACCGCAGCCCGGCGCGCTGGCAGGCTTCAGACAGCTCTTTGACGACGTCCCGCTTATACGGCGTAGCGTCGACCATGTTGAAGGTGGTATAGGCTGACTTGAACATGCAAAAACCGTCATGATGTTTCGACGTCAGCACTATGGATCGCATACCGGCTGCTTTGGCCAGTAACGCAACCGAGTCGGGATTCCATTGAGTGGGATTGAACGTTTTAGCTACACGTTCATACGTATCCGAGTACAAACCGGCAGCATGTGCCCGGATTTGTTCGCTGTAACCGCGGGTGACCGGCTTGCCTTCCCATACCCCACCCAGAACGGAATAGACGCCCCAGTGAATAAACATGGAATACTTGTCGTTTTTCCAGGCAGTAAGGGCGGGCGACTGGGAATGGGCGGCAACGGGAAAGAGCAACGCAAGCAGGAGTAAACGTATAGGCTTCATGTGATTGTCGGTTGAGCGTCTCAAAGGATCAGCCTTCCGGCGGGAAGAACCAATGGCCAAAGTAACCAATATCTTTCAAAACACGCACCGAACCGCGTCTATACCCGCTTCAATTTACCGAGCGGGCGGATTCAGGGTCTTTTCCCCGCCCGATGGTTAGGAAAAGCCGGCCCCCGTCTTCTACCTTTGACTACTGTTTTACTGATCACTGCTGTGAAAAAAGTTCTCATTCTGCTTCTGCTGGCCGGATTTTCGTCCTACGGCCGCGACATCACGCCTACTGCGAAGAGGCTCTCCAGGCATATCCGTTTCCTGGCATCCGACAAGATGAAAGGCCGGGGTACCGGCAGTCCCGAAAACGAAAAAGCGGCCGCCTATATCGCCCGCCATTTCAAAAAATATGGCCTCAAGCCGCTCGGTACCGATGGCTACTACCAGGCATTCACGGCGAAGGTACGGCGGGTGGTGGTACCCGATAGCCTACGGCCGGCCCGTAACGTCATCGGCTTTCTGGACAACGGAGCTGAAAATACTATCGTCATCGGCGCGCACTACGATCACCTCGGCACGGGTAATCAGGGCAGTTCACTCGCCGAAAACCCGCAGGGGCAGATCCACAACGGGGCCGACGACAACGCGTCGGGCGTGGCGGGCCTGCTGGAACTGGCGCGGTACTTCTCCGGAAACGACGTCAAAGAATCATACAACTTTCTCTTCATGGCTTTCGGAGCGGAAGAGCTCGGCCTGATCGGCTCGCGGTACTTCCTCCTCAACCCTACCCTGCCGCTCGCCAAAATGAACTTCATGATTTGCATGGACATGATCGGCCGGTACAACCCTGAACGTGGCGTCGGAATCGGCGGATATGGTACGGGCGATCGCTGGCCGGAAATCTTTCAGAACCTCAATGCTTCCGTGAAGTACTTCACCGACCGGCCTGGAAACGGCGGCTCTGACAACGCCGCATTCTATGCCAAGCGTATCCCTGTCCTCTTCTTCCATACCGGCGGGCACCCGGACTACCACAAGCCTACCGACGATGCCGACAAGATTGATTACCAGGCGGAAGAGGGTATTCTGAAATTGGAAATTCAGGTTATTGAAAACGCACTGAAACAACCGAAGCTGGTTTTTACACCCGTTCAATAATGTCTGTGTATTCTGTGAAGTCTGTGAGCCATATTTTTCTCACAGACTTCACAGAATACACAGACATTTATTTCGGTTCGAACAGCATACCGGTACACAGGCAATACTTCCCGCCCGTCTGCTCCAGTATGTCATGGTGGCGGCAGAGCTTACATCCTTCCCAGAATCCCGGATCCTGCGTAAGTAACTCAAAACCAACCGGTTGAAAACCCAGCTTCCCGTTCATCCGCATGACCGCCGTGCCGGTAGTAATGCCGAATAATTTCGCCTTCGGAAACAGCCTGCGGCAGAGTCGGAACAGAATGGTTTTGAGTTTCGCTGCCAGTTTTTGCCCCCGAAACTGAGGCGCAACGATCAATCCCGACTGAGAGACATACTTTCCTCCTTCGTACACATCGTAGTAACAAAAACCGGCCCATTCTCCCGTCGCCGAAGTGGCGATGATCGCCCGGTGATCACGCATCTTCCGCCGGATAAACTCCGGTGTCCGGCCGCCTATTCCCGTACCGCGCTGCGCAGCACTTTCGCTCATGGCCCGTCCGATCCCTTCGGCCAGGTCTCCGTGTTTGTCGGAAGCAATCTCAATGACAAACCCGTCGTCTTCCCGCTTTTTCATCTATTCGGCGTGGCTGATCTGGCGAAAGTACTCCCGACGAAGCGCGGGCGGCAGCATCGGCAGCCATACCTCGCGGGCCAGCTCTCCATGCTCAAGCGCATAAACATAGATGGAGCCGGTCAGGGTTTTGACCTGATCGGAGCCATAAGTCAGGAGGATTTCTGCCTGGGAAAAGCATTGACGGAGGGCCTCCGGATCGGCTGAGGCCATGGCCTCCAGGGTAATATCCCGGAGGTGATGAAGAGAAGAAACAGGGCGGAAACCTTCGTGGGAAGCATTTCCGGAACAAGCAGTCGGAAACATACCAGGGTAATTTGTTGGTATCCGAAGGTTCTCCAAACCCGGGCCAGCGTGCCTGTATTTCGCAACTCCCTGTCGATCAAGGATATTCTTTTCAGGAAAAGAAAAAGATCCTTCCATTCTGAAAAACAGGTTTTCAAAACGGAAGGATTCATACTACTCTTTACGGGTACTGCGGCGGATGGTCCGCTCGATTTCGTCCCACTCCTCGTCCGGTACTGCCTCCAGGTTGCTGAACTGACCGGCGCCTTTCAGCCATTCTCCTCCGTCGATCGTAATATCCTGACCTGTAATGTAAGCGGAATAGTCCGACATGAGGTAGGCAGCCAGGTTGGCCAGCTCCTGGTGTTCGCCGACACGGCCAGCCGGTACCCGGGTTTCGGGCGACAGCAGTTTGGCTACCTGTTCGGGAAAGAGCCGGTCCCACGCGCCTTTCGTCGGAAATGGCCCCGGAGCAATGTTATTCAGCCGGATTTTATGCCGGGCCCATTCCACCGCCAGCGAGCGCGTCAGGATCCGGACGCCGGCTTTCGATACCGCTGAGGGCACCGTGTAACCCGTTCCGGTAAAGGCGTAACTGGTGATGATGCTGACGACCGTCCCCGGTTGCCCTTTTTCGATCCAGTACTTGCCGAGCGCCAGGGTAAAATTGACAGAGCCCTGCAGCACGATACCGATTACGGCCTCGAATGCCTTGTGGCTCAGCCGCTCGGTCGGGCTGATGAAGTTGCCGGCAGCGTTGTTAACGAGGCCGTCTACCTGTCCGAAACGTTCAAGGGCTTTGGCCAGGACGTTTTCGATTTCTTCGTATTTCCGGACATCGCATGGAACGGCGAGTACGGCCCCGCCTGTCTCCGCCGATAGCTCCGCTGCCGTGGCATCGATGACTTCCTGTCGGCGAGAACAGATGACAATGTTCGCCCCGAGGCGGAGAAATTCCCGGGACATGGATTTCCCGAGGCCGGTACCGCCGCCGGTCACGATGATGGTTTTGCCGTTCAGTGCCCCGTCACGGAGCATGGGTTCCTGGTAGATCATAGGGCTCCGTATTTTTCAGGAAGGTGAATTTCGGCAATCATGCAGCGCGCCGATCCGCCGCCGTTTCCTTCGATCATATGCAAATCGGTGTGGAGGATCTGGCAGTAATCGTCGAGCGTATCGACCTGCCGGGGCGTCAGGCTGTCGTAGGCCTGGGTTGACATGACCAGCAGCTGCTCGCCTCTTCCGTTGCGCAGTTGCAGCATGTTTCCGGCGAAGTGGCGGAGTTGCTCATGGGTAATTTCAACGATCTGGCGTCCGGACGTTTCCAGGGAACTGCGGACGATGAACCGCTCGTCGGGATCGGCTATCGCATCAAGGCAAACCACTGCAAAGAGGTCGCCGATGCACAGGAGTACGTTGGTATGGTAGATCGGCCGGCCCATTTCATCCGTCGCATGAAATTTCACCACTTCGTAGTTCATCTGAAGGGCGAAAGCGTCGAGCACGTCCTCGTTGGTGCGGGGCGAGAGGCACGCATAGGCGATTTTGTACTTGCGGTCGAGCACCATCGAGCCGGTTCCTTCCAGAAATTTTCCTTCTGTTTCGAAGGCGGAGAGGTCTATCCGGCGGTTGATGTAGAATTTTTGCTCGATGAGATTAAGGATATCCTCCCGGCGTTCGAGGCGGCGGTTTTCTGCCTGCATCGGGTAGGTAATCACCGTCCCGTTGAAGTGAAAGCTCACCCAGTTGTTCGGAAAGATGGAATCGGGGGTGTGCGGTTCGGGGGTATCTTCCACGACCAGCACGTCTACGCCGACGGCCTGGAGGAGGCGAACCATTTCGTCGAACTCGTCGAGGGCTTCGTCCTGTGCGTGTTCTTTCGTTTTATCGGCCATCTCCACGTCCTGAAAGGCATTGGAGGAAGCCGTCTGTTCATTGAATCCGAACCTCACCGGCCGGATCATGAGTACATGGGAGGTTGATTGGCTTCTCATAGGTATGTGTGCGAGGTCTTAGTTGTGATGAGAAAAACTGTTTTCAGTTTTCAGTTTTCAGTTTTCAGTTTTCAGTTTTCAGTTTTTTTCGCCATTAATAAACTGGTTTCCAAACAATTACTACACTTTTCACATTACTCTCCCAATCCCCAACCGAAAACAGAAAACTGTAAACCGAAAACTCTACTCCCGATGCAGCGGCATCGACATACAATGCGATCCGCCGCGGGCGCGGGACAGTTCGGCGCTGGGGAGCATGATAAAGGTATCGGTCAGGGTTTCGGGATCGGAAGTACCGGTTTCGAATTCGTTCAGGAGATCCGCCGCGCGTACCGTCCGGAAGCCTGCCTGCCGGAAGGCTTCGAGCGTTTTGTCGTTGCGGTCGTATCCGATGACGACTCCCTCCTTCAGGGCGAGCAGGTTGCAGGAGTCGGTCCACTGCTCCCGGGCGCCGTAGGGAAATTCGTTGTTGCCGGAATAGATAAACCGGACCTTGTCCCGGCGGCAGCCGAGGTCTTCGACGCTGATCTGGATGAGCAATTCCTCCAGGCTTTCGATTTCCTTCGGACGGTTTTCTCCCTTGAAAAACTGAACGATCTTGACTTCTTCGTCGGCCCGGGGCGGAATAAGCCCGCTCATGGTGGCATCGATCTGGTCGTCGGTATGGCGGCCGTTCCGGGCAAGCGAACCGAGCACCACCCAGACATCCTTCTTCACCTGGGTAAAAATGGTATCGAGGTGCATGTAGTCCCGCTTGAAGGGTATTTTGACGACGGTGATTTTGTCGACTACTTCCCGGTCAAACAGAATTTTGATGGTCTGTTGGGCGGCGAACACCGTTGTACGCTCCGAAACGCCGACCAGCAAGTGGTTCGGAGCTACCATCATGACGTCTCCGCCTTCGAGGGTCGTTTTGTTATAGTCTTTTTCGTTGTCCGGGAGGAGGAAATACAGCTCGTTGTCGGGCAGCTCGATGATTTTTCCCCGGATATCGGCAAAGACAGGGTGGTTGTAAAAAATATACTGGGCGAGAAGCGCTTCCCGGGTACGGGCCTGTTTGGCCGGCTTATTCAGTAGCAGGTGATTGTTGATCGTGATACCAATATCCCGCGTGAAAATGAAGTTCGGAACCGGCGCAAAGAGCATCTCCCCAGCCGGCGTAGTACCGGAGATGAGGGTCTTGGCAAGGTCTACCGGCGCGAGATCGCTCAGTTCGGACTGGGTAGTATACCATTCGTGTTCGACGGCGCAGATGGCAGCCACCAGCTTCGTCCGGACCAGCTCCTCTTCCAGAATATCCGCCAGCAGTTTCTGGAATTCAATAACCCGGGTGGAGTTGAAGTACAGCGGGTGGTCGGGCTTGTAAAACGAACGGGAGGTATCCGCGTCGATGGCAGCGATCTTTCCCCGGATCTTTTCCGGATCGAGGAAATACAGGAGGATCTTGACGTAATAATCGTACTCGTCCTTTCGCATGGTATCCAGGTGGACGATGTCTTCGAAGAGCCAATCCTGTGCTTTGGAGGGGACTACTTTCCCCAGACCGGAGTCCGGGCTGTGAATCAGAAGGCGTTTCAGGGTTCCAACTTCACTCGCTACAAAAATAGATTTCATACGGCACTAGTTTGCTGCAAGATAGGCGGATTCCCTTCAGCCGAAAAAATGAAAATCTCCTTAAAACAGCTAAAACCGGGCCTATTGTAGCTATTCGCAGAAAAATTTCCAATGGGGTACGAATGCCCTTCCCCGGGACGAACCAATCCCCTGAAAAGCAAGTTATCCACTCAAGAAAGGCATTGTTTGGCCTTTTCGCCCTACCTTTGCAGTTTGAAACACTTACTTTGACCAAGCAGCTATGCTTAAAATAGAAAACCTTCAGGCATCCATTGGTGAGAAGCAGATACTGAAAGGCATTAATCTGGAAGTGAAACCCGGTGAAGTTCACGCCATTATGGGTCCTAACGGCTCCGGCAAGAGTACGTTGGCATCGGTGCTGGCGGGTCGGCAAGACTACGAGATCACCGGCGGGAGCGTGGAGTTCGACGGGAAGGATCTCCTGGAAATGGCGCCGGAAGAGCGTGCAGCCGAAGGTATTTTCCTGGCATTTCAGTATCCGGTGGAAATTCCGGGGGTTTCGACGACCAACTTTTTAAAGACCGCCCTTAACGAAATCCGCAAATACCAGGGGCAGGAGCCGCTCGACGCGGTGAGCTTCCTGAAGCGGATGAAAGAGAAGATGAAACTGGTAAATATCGACCAGTCGCTGCTTTCGCGCTCCCTCAACGAAGGATTTTCCGGCGGTGAAAAGAAGCGGAACGAAGTCTTCCAGATGGCCATGCTGGAACCGAAACTCGGGATCCTGGATGAGACCGATTCCGGGCTCGACATCGATGCGCTCCGGATCGTGGCGGAAGGCGTGAATACCCTTCGCGACGGCCAGCGTTCGTTCATCGTCGTTACCCACTACCAGCGTCTGCTTGATTACATCGTACCTGATTTTGTGCACGTCCTCTACAAGGGCCGTATCGTCAAGTCCGGCACGAAAGAACTGGCACTCGAACTGGAAGAAAAAGGATACGACTGGATCAAGGCGGAAGTAGACGAACTCGTCTAGTTCCGACAGTATCCACGGCCAACAAGTGAACGAATGACTACTCCGATTGATTTTAAAGCCCAGCTGATTGCTGAGTTCCAGCTGAACGAAACCCGCCTTAACGGGGAGAGCCGCAGCCCGCTTCACCAGCGCCGGCGCCTGGCACTCACGCGGTTCGAGCAACTGGGATTTCCGACTATAAAGAACGAGGAATGGAAGTATTCGAACGTCAAAAACCTGATCAGTCAGCCGTTTAGCCTGACTCCTCCGGCGAGTGTGACGGCCGAAGACCTTTCTTCGCTTCAGATTCCGAACCTGACCGGGAATATTCTCTATTTCATCAACGGTCAGTTTCAGCCCCAGCTTTCGACGATTGTCTCTCCCGAGAGCGACGTCGTGATTCTGCCCTTCGCCGAAGCCGCGAAGCGGTTTCCGGAGGTCGTGGAAACGCATTTCGGCGCTTATGCTGACGATGAAAAGGATGCCTTCACTGCGCTCAATACGGCCTTTGCCCAGCACGGGGTGTTTATCTCCGTTCCGAAGGGCAAGGTCGTGGAAGAGCCGGTTGTCCTCCGGTTTATCGCCGACGCGCGCACCGAAAATGTAGCCGTACAGCCCCGCAACCTGATTCTCCTGGGCGAACGCGCCGAAATCAAGGTGGCGGAATCGTTCCGTACCCTCGGCGAGTTTACCTCCTTCACTAATATTGTGACGGAAGCTTCGCTCGGCGAAAATTCCCACCTCGAATACTACAAGGTGCAGGACGAAACCGAAAAAGCCTTCCACATCGGCACAACGCAGATTCACCATTCGCAATCGAGTCAGAGCTACGGTACGACCGTCACGATCAACGGAGGGTTTGTCCGCAACAACCTGAACCTGGTGATGGGCGGCGAGAACGTAGAGGCGCACCTCTACGGCCTATACCTGCCCAACGGACGGCAGCACATTGATAACCATACACTGGTGGACCACGCCCAACCCAACTCGTATTCAAACGAATTGTATAAGGGTATTCTGTTCGACCAGTCGACAGGCGTATTCAACGGCAAGATTTTTGTCCGGGAAGATGCCCAGAAAACCAACGCGTACCAGAGTTGCAAGAATGTACTGGCCTCCGGTGACGCGACCATGAATACGAAACCGCAGCTGGAAATCTATGCCGACGATGTAAAGTGCTCGCACGGTACAACGACCGGTCAGATGGACGAAGAAGCCCTCTTCTACCTCCAGTCCCGCGGGATTCCCAAAGACAAGGCACGGGCCCTGCTCATGCTGGCTTTCGCCGAAGACGTGGTTGAAAAAATCAAAATTCCGGCCATTCAGGAATACCTGGAATCGGCCATTACCCGGAAAGTAGGCGAAATCTGAGCCTGACTCCTTTCCCGGGACGAAGACCGAAACCCCACGTTTCGGTCTTTTTTATACACGAAAGATCCGGCCTTTGCGAAACTCTTTTGGCCGTTTCTGAATTTACCAGACTGACATAACCTCGGTTTTATGACGACAACTTCCGTGATTCCCTTCGATATCGAGCGCGTCCGGGCCGACTTCCCCATTCTGGATCAGGAGGTCAACGGGCGGAAACTGGTGTATTTCGACAACGCCGCCACCACGCAAAAACCTGTGTCGGTGATTGAAGCTATTCTGTCGTACTACCGGGGCTACAATGCCAACATCCACCGCGGGATTCATACCCTGGCGGAAAAGGCCACGGCCGATTTCGAAGCTTCCCGGAAAGCCGTCAAGGAATTTCTCAACGCCTCTTCCACCGAAGAAATCATCTTTACGTCCGGTACCACGATGGGCATCAACCTCGTGGCGCAGACCTACGGCCGCGCGTTTCTGGAAGCCGGCGATGAAATCATCATTTCCGGTCTTGAACACCACTCCAACATCGTGCCCTGGCAGATGATCGCCGGCGAAAAAGGGCTGGTTATCAAGGTCATTCCCGTCCTCGAAAACGGAGAACTTGACCTGGAAACGTATGAATCGCTGCTGTCGGAACGGACGAAGCTGGTCGCGTTTAACCACGCATCCAACTCGCTCGGAACCGTCAATCCGGTGAAATACATGATCGACAAGGCACATGAGGTCGGTGCGGTCGTGCTCGTAGACGGCGCACAGGCTTCCAGCCACATCGACATTGATGTACAGGCGCTTGATGTAGATTTCTACGCTTTCTCTGCGCATAAGCTCTACGGTCCGACGGGTATCGGAGCGTTATATGGCAAAAAAGCCCTGCTCGAAGCCATGCCTCCTTACATGGGTGGTGGTGAGATGATCCGGGAAGTAACGTTCGAGAAGACGACGTACAACGACCTTCCGTACAAATTCGAAGCCGGTACACCCAACATCGCGGATGTGGTAGCGCTGAAAGCTGCGCTGGACTACATCGCCAAGTGGGGCAAAAACAACATCGCTGCCTACGAAAATCACCTGTTGCAGTATGCTACAGATCAACTGACGCAGATCGATGGTCTCCGGGTCATCGGCCAGGCGAAAGAAAAAATCTCCGTGCTGTCGTTTGTACTCGACGGTATCCACCACCAGGACATCGGTATTATCCTCGATCAGCAGGGTATTGCCGTCCGGACGGGGCACCACTGCACCCAGCCGGTGATGGACCGTTTCGGGATTCTCGGCACGTCGCGCGCGTCGTTTGCCCTCTACAATACGACCGAAGAAATCGATAAATTAGTAGCCGGATTACACCGGGTAAAAAAACTCATGGCTTAGGCCGGGATTTTGCAGCTATGACCATCAACGAAGCCCAGAACGAAATCATCGAGGAGTTCGATCTTTTCGACGATTGGGAAGGGAAATACGAGTACATCATCGACCTCGGCAAGAAACTCGCTCCCCTGCCGGAAGCATACCGTGACGAGGATCACATCATCAAAGGCTGCCAGAGCCGCGTCTGGCTGCATGCCGAACTGAAAGACGGGAAAGTCGTGTTTCAGGCGGATTCCGACGCCATCATCGTCAAAGGTCTTATTTCGATGCTGGTACAGGTTTTGTCGGGACACCGGCCGGAGGAAATCGTGAATGCCGACCTGTACTTCATGGAAAAAGTAGGTCTGCAGCAACACCTGGCCCAGACCCGCGCCAACGGACTGGCCTCGATGGTCAAGCAGATGAAGGCATACGGACTGGCATTCAGTTCATTGGTCAAACAATAAAACGGACCGGACGGTCCTCTACTTCCCATGTCGGAGTCGGAACTGCGGGAAAAGGTTGTAAATGCGCTCAAGTCGGTATATGACCCGGAAATTCCGGTCGATATCTACGAGCTCGGGCTGATTTACGACATCAAGATTTTCCCGGTCAATAACGTGTATATTCTCATGACGCTGACGTCGCCCGCCTGCCCTTCCGCCGGAACCATTCCCGGAGAAGCCGAGCAGAAAGTGCGGGAAATCGAAGGCGTCGCCGATGTATCGGTTGAACTCACGTTCGACCCTCCCTACAGCCAGGACATGATGTCGGATGTAGCGAAGCTCGAATTAGGTTTTATGTAAGTAATCAAACTAACAACAAAGATATGTCCATGTACCCTGCCGAACTGGTGCTCCCGATGCGCCTCGACATCACTGACGGTGGTTTCCAGGAACTCCATACGCCGGAAGAAGTAGACAAGACGATGGAGATCGCCAAGGAAGGCACTACTCTCCTGTTTATCAACTCAGTATGCGGTTGCTCTGCCCGCACGGCCCGTCCGGGCGTCAAGTGGGCGGTACAGCATTCACAGTACAAGCCGGATCACCTCGTCACGGTTTTCGCCGGCGTAGACATGGAAGCTACAGCACGTGCGCGGGAATACACCCTGCCCTACCCCCCGAGTTCTCCGGCAGTAGCGCTCTTCAAAGACGGCGAACTGGTTCACTTCGTAGAACGTCACCATATTGAAGGTCGCCCGGCAGAAATCATCGCCCAGCACCTGGAAATGGTGTTTGACGAGTTCTGCGCTCCGGCTGAAGCGTAAGTATCCTCACGGCGGAAAGCGGCGCCGGTTTATCCGTACCGTATTTCATGCCGATCAACCCAGGCCCTCCCGAGTTCATCCCGGGAGGGCTTGCTTTTTGCAGGTATTTCTTATCTTCGCCGAATCCTTTTGACAAGGATCGCTTGTGACTGCATGGAAAAAATTCGCCACTTTTTCAATACCCTCTGGAAATACATCTGTTTTCCCTTCGTCTGGGTTTTTACCAAAGTCTGGAACCTGGTGCGGAAGCTGCTGGTCCGCCTGCTGGGAGACAAATACCTTTCCGCGGAAGCCAAAACAGCGGCTTTCTGGCATGACCGCATCCGGAACCCTTACTATTCCTTCAAAGAGAAACATCCCTGGCCCGGACGCATTGTCAGTGTTGTCGGAAAGATCGGACTGGCCGGGCTGATCTACTTTTTCATTCTCGAAACCAACTTCCTTTACCTCACCGGGGAAATGCCCAGCACCGAAGAGCTGGCCAACCCGGATCTGGCAGTAGCATCGGAGATTTATACGGCCGACGGCAAGCCGCTCGGCCGCTTCTTTACCGAAAACCGGACGCCCGTCCGTACGTTCGGCGAGCTGCCCAAACCGCTGGTTGACGCGCTTGTCGCGACGGAAGATTCCCGTTTTTACGACCACAACGGTATCGACTGGACGGCGATGGGCCGGGTATTTTTCGGTGTTATCACCGGAAGCCAACGGGGTGGTGGATCGACCATTACCCAGCAGGTAGCCAAAAATCTATTTAAGATCCGAAAGAAACAGGGTATTATCCGGAAGGGTATTCTGGGCTCGATTCCCTATTTCGGCTTCTTTGTTATCAAATCGAAGGAATGGCTCACGGCCATGAAACTGGAGCGGCAGTACTCAAAAGACGATATTCTGCTGATGTATTTCAACACGGTAGATTTTGGTTCTAATACCTATGGTATCCGCACCGCTTCCCGTGTGTATTTCGGCAAACAGCCGCAGGAACTGAATATCCAGGAGGGCGCCGTTCTGGTCGGTCTTCAGAAAGCGACAACCAGCTACAACCCGTTCCTCAATCCGGTCCGCTCGAAAGAACGCCGGAATGTTGTACTCGGGCAAATGGCGAAGTACGGCTACCTGAAGCCGAAAGAGGCGGATTCGCTCTCGCAGACGGACCTGGGCGTCCGGACAGACCGGGAAAAGGCCCTGCAGGAAGAAGAAGCCGTCGGCTACGAAGGGTATTTCAAGAAATACATTGCTGAAGTCGTGAACAAATGGGCAGAAGCGAACGACGAGCGCGTCGATTTGTATACCGACGGGTTGAAGATTTACACGACGATCGATTCGCGCCTGCAGACGGAAGCCGTTGGCGCTGTAGTTGAAACCATGCGCAAAACCCAGCGGGATTTCGGCAACCACTGGGGTAACCGCAACCCCTGGATCTACGAAAACGGGCAGGAAATACCGAATTTCGTTGATTCGGCAGCGAAACGCACCGAAGCGTACAAGGCATTGGCCAAGCGCTTTCCGAATCAGCCTGATTCCATCCAATATCACCTGAAGAAAATCAAGCGTACCTCCGGTTTCTTTACCTGGAACGACAAGGCCCGCAAGGAAGGCGATCCGCAGTTTGTCCAGAAAGAGCAGACGATGACGTCGTACGACTCCCTTTCGTACTACAAGAAACTGCTTCAGGCAGGTATGTTCTCCATGGATCCTAATACCGGCTATATCAAAGCCTGGGTGGGTGGTCTGGATTATTCTTTCTTCAAGTATGACCACGTCCGGCAGGCCAAACGCCAGCCCGGGTCTACGTTCAAACCGATTATGTATTGTGCGGCGATCGATGGTCCGCGTGACCTCAGCCCCTGCTATCAGGTTCGGGATCAGGCATTTACCAAACAATACGAAGAAGGAGGCGAGGTAAAGACATGGTCTCCTCAAAACGCCGAAGGCTACTTCACCGGCCGGAATATGACCCTGCGGGAAGCGATGGCCCGGTCTATCAACTCGGTAGCGGCGCAGGTTACGGACCTCGTCACGCCGGATACGGTTGTGTACTATGCCCATAAACTCGGCATCAAGAGCCGCGTGCAGGCTGTACCTTCTGTGGGATTGGGTTCGGAAGACGTTTCGCTGTATGAAATGGTGCAGGCCTATGCAACCTTCATCAATGGCGGGTTCAAAATGGAACCGCAGCTCGTAGTCCGGATTGAAGACCGTGACGGTGAAGTCATCGCCGATTTCACGGAAGATGCTGTGAAAAACCGTACGCAGGTGATCCGCCCGGAGTCGGCCTTCCTGCTCCGGAATATGCTCCAGGCGGGGGTTACAGGCGGCGGTACTTCGTCGCGCCTGCTGTGGGACTTCAACCCGAAGGGTGTCACCCGGCAGACGCTGTATGATTCTTTTGGTGGAAAAACCGGAACAACCTCCAACTACTCCGACGGCTGGTTTATGGGCGTCACCCGTGATCTGGTTACAGGCGTATGGGTCGGAGGCGATGACCGCAGTATTCACTTCAAGGGAAAACGCGGAGAAGGCGCCCAGACCGCCCTGCCGATATACAAGGACTTCATGCTCCGTATCCTCAACAAGGGATACTATACCCTCCAGCCTTTCCCGAGCGAGAAAGAGCTGAACCTGGTGATTTCGAAAGAGTACAAATCGTGTAGCCAGATCTGGTATGAACCGATCGAAAGCGACACGACCAACTACTTCGAAGGCGATTCGCTGGAAGACCTGTTTGCGCCGCCGATCATTGATCCTGCCGCGCCAGTCGACAGCAACGTAATCAACAATTGAGTTTCATGCCCGATCAACATAGCATTGCCGCCTGGTTTCAGGGGCTTCAGGATTCCATTTGCCAGGCACTGGAACAGGCCGACGGCTCGGCCACTTTCCGGGAAGATACCTGGGAACGTCCGGGCGGCGGGGGCGGGCGCTCCCGCGTGATCGCCAACGGCGCCGTACTGGAAAAAGGAGGCGTCGGTTTTTCAGCGGTTCACGGGGAGATTCATCCTCAGATGCGGGCTTCGCTGGGCGTGGAAGAGGGTACGTCCTTTTTTGCGACCGGTGTGTCTATTGTCCAGCACCCTGTCAGCCCGAAAGTTCCGATTATTCACATGAACGTGCGGTACTTCGAGCTTTCGAACGGTACCTGCTGGTTTGGCGGCGGCATAGACCTGACGCCGCATTATGTTGTTGACGAAGACGCACGCTGGTTTCATCAGCAGTTGAAAGAGGTATGCGACCGCTTTTCACCTGACTATTACCCCCGTTTCAAGAACTGGGCCGACGACTATTTCTTCTCGCCCCACCGGAACGAGACGCGCGGCGTAGGAGGTATCTTTTATGATCATCAGAAGCCTTCGGATGAAGCAGCTGCCGAACACCTCTGGGCGTTTACACAAGCCGTAGGCAGCTCTTTTGCCCCGATTTATACCGAGTTAATTGCCCGGCACAAGGACGAGCCGTATACGGAACAGGAGCGCGACTGGCAGCTTCTCCGCCGCGGCCGGTACGTAGAATTTAACCTGGTACACGACCGGGGTACGAAATTCGGCCTCGAAACCAATGGCCGGACGGAATCCATCCTCATGAGCCTTCCGCCCCTTGCCCGCTGGGAGTATGATCATCACCCGGCAGAAGGAAGTCCGGAGGAGCTGACACTTTCGAAACTTCATAAAGGCATTGCCTGGATCTAGGTATGTGGACCTGCCCGGTTTGTCAGCAGTCATTTGTCAGGGCTAATCAGACGCATTCGTGCAATGACCGCACGGTTGCCGACTTTCTCGCCGGAAAGTCGGCCCATACGCTGGCGCTTTACCACCACTTTCTGGAAGAATACGGGAAGATCGGAGACTTTGTCCTGCACCCGGCGAAGTCACGCATTTCACTCGCGCGGCAGGTGCGTTTTTGTTCGATTAACCAGCTGGGACGGGATTTTCTCCACGTCGTATTTACGTTCAAAGAACCTTATTACGACAACCTGTGCTTCATCAAAATAGGGCAGTTTCCGGGCAGCCAGCTGTTTAATCATCACTGTCGCCTCTATCGGCTGGAAGACCTTAACGAAGAGGTACTTTTCTACATGCGCAAAGCATATGAAGAGGCGGTACGCTAGTTTTGTTTCGACACATCTGCCGGTAGTTCATACAACAGCCAGTTTTTGTGGCGGATGTCTGTCGAATGTTGCTTCACGAGTTCGATGAATTTTTTGATACCCAGCGGTTCGTTGCCGTTTGGGTGAATCAGTACTACGCTTCCCTGCTTCGGCGCCTCCCCTTTCGCCAGCCAGGCATCGCTTCCCAACGGCAGCAGTCCGAGATCCAGTATACGGTCAAATACGGCTTTGTCCGAAATCAGTCCCGGGAAACGGAAAAAGATAGAGGGGAGTAAGCCCTTCTGCAACATCGCCTGTTCGTTGAGCAATACTTCCTGATTCAGATCAGTGCCCTTTTCGAGCAAAAAGTTGGCCGTCAGCGGCAATTTGGGATCGTACCGGTGATGGAAGGAGTGGTTGACCCAGGTAATCTCCAATAATCCTTTGGTTTGCAGGTTTTTCAGCCAGGCAAGGTCGTCGGCATGGGCCTGCATCCAGAGGCCGGTGATGGTAATCGTCACCGGTATGGGCCGTTCTTCCGGCCCGAAGGCGGCGATGAGTTCTTCAAAGAGCGAACGGGTGAGCGGTTTATGAGAAGGGCATAGATCCATCGTCAGGTGGAAGCCGCGCTCGGTCGTGTCGGCCCGTTCAATACCGGCGTCCTGCAGGGAGCCGTCCCGCTGGTATTCCTTCCGGAGTGCCTTTCCATATGGCGTCTGGGCGAGCCATGTTTCTTTTTCTCCCGGGGAGATGGCTCTCGCTTCGGTCAGAATGGATGTTTCCAGCGTCTGCACGTCAACGCCCCAATACAGACTCGTCGAACCTTCATTCCAGCTCCTGAGAATGAGCCGGTTACCGGATCGTCCGGAGAAAACGCGGTAATCCGTCAGTTGAGCGAATGAAGTAAGCGGAAGCAGTAAAAGCAGCAGAAGTCGTAACATGGGTCTTTGAAATGACCTCAAAGATACCCTTCTCAGGGCGAATTTGCCTTCTGTGTATTCTGTGAAGTCTGTGAGAATAAAAGAAATCTCTCACAGACTTCACAGAATACACAGACTTTTGCTCGCGAATCAGGCCTTCACGGCATGATCAGCCGGCAGGTTTTCTCCCTTTTCCCATAGCCGGCGGCTGGTCCAGTCGGCTGTGGGCGCCGACCAGAATACGTCCGTCGCTGCCAGTCCCAGCGGCAGGAAGGCTGTTGCCGTCAGGTACAAACTTCCGGTAGAGATATAACTTTCTCCCAGATCCGGCTGGTGTCCGGCCAGGCCGATGAGCAGCCAGCCGTTGGAATCGTAGTTCTTTTTGTCTTCGAGCGTCCGGCGCATGACAGCCGTCAGCGCGCCGCGTACCTGCGCAGGCTGAATATCGGCGGGTAGTTGTTTCAGGAAAGCCGTGTTCGCCAGGTGGTGAAAAGCGCCGGCGCGGTAGCAGATCGAGCGGCCAATAGGCGGATACGCACCATCCGGGCCGATGAGGCGCTCCTGAACGGCCGCATACCGGGGCGCGATTTTCTCCATGCGCGTCCGGAGGAAGTCATAGCTTCTGTCAGGAATCGCGCGAAGCATATCGACGATAAACGGCTGAATAACAAAGCTGTTGTAATAGTCCCAGTGAAACTCCGGGCCGTCGCCGAAAACGCCGTCGCCCTTGTACCACTGCTCATGCTGGCGAAGGGCATAGTCAACGCGCATCTTGTCGTATTCTTCCCCCACAGACGCAAAAAAAGCTTCGATCATTCCGCTGAATAACAGCCAGTTATTGAATCCGGGGCGGATGGTTCGGGTTTTGCGGAAAGCGGTCAATAACTCCTGCCGAACGTTGGCGTCAAGCGCTTTGTACAGCCTCGGGCAGCGGATCAGGCCCTGAGCGAGGAAGGCCGCGTCGACCAGCGGCTGACCGCCGTTATCGTAGTTGAGGTAGTCTTTGGCGTTGGGATTGACGGCATTGCCGAGGCCTTTGACCGCCAGTTGGAAATACCGCTGGCGAAGCGCTTTTTCATCACCGGAATCCAGTTGCAGCCACGGGCCAATACCGGCCAGCAGCCGGCCAACGGCTTCGAGGTGGGAATACTTGCGGCGGTCGGCCTCCTGTCCGGGTTTGGACTCCACCGGCATCCGGGCCTTCAGCTGATCGTCGGCGAGGGCCGTCAGTACCGGTTCAGCAATTTTGGAGAGCAGGGAAACCCAGTATTCCCGGTCATTCGCGCGGGGCTGGGCGAGCGCTTCAACAGGCCCGAGGCCGGCAAGCAACCCTACCCCACCCATTCCGCGAAGAAAGAAGCGACGTAGCATAGAAGTGTATTTTGGGAAGAAGACGATAGCCGGGGGGAGATACCCGCACTTGGATGGACCCGGATTTTTGCGGACCTTCCTGAAAACAACCGCTTCGCCATGAACACCGCCGCCTGGACCATCTTCACCAAACGCATACCCGTCAAAGCCGATATTCCCACGCTTTATCACGCCTGGACTACCCGCGAGGGGCTCGAGCGCTGGTTTTTGCGGGAAGCAGTATTTACCGCGCCGGACGGCCTCATCCGCCCGCATGCTGACTTTGCACAAGCGGGAGACGCCTACCTCTGGCGCTGGCACGGCTATGCCGATGATGTATTTGAAGCACGGGAAGTAACCGAAGCGAATGGTACAGACTTGTTTTCGTTCCGGTTCAGCGGCAACTGCCTCGTTACGGTACAACTGACGCCATACGATCAGCATACCCTCGTCGAAATTACACAACGGGAGATTCCTGAAGACAACAATCCCTCGACCAACCTGTATGTCGGCTGTGGAGAAGGCTGGACGTTTTACCTGGCCAACCTGAAGTCGATCTACGAAGGCGGTATTGACCTGAGAAACAGGGATATGCGACTGCAGGGGGTAGTGGTGAGTTCGTGAGGGGAGAATAATTGGCTGAGTAGCTGAGAGAGCGAGTATCTCTCTTCCACCGGCAAACAGCCAAACCATTTGAATACCAATGACTGTCTCGTAGCGGTGCAATGACGCAGGCCTTCCCCGGTGGTTGAGCCCCCGTCGAAACCGCCGGCAGCCGCCTTTTTCAACCCCACCGCTCCCGCCACGCTGGTTTCGACGTAGCTCAACCACCGGCTACGACGGTAAATGGCCAAACAATTCGAATAGCAAAGACGGTATTGTAGCGACGCATTGGCGTAGGCCTCCCCCCGGTGGTTAAGCCCCGTCGAAACCGCCGGCAGCCGCCTTTTTTCATCCCCACTGCCCCCACTACGCTGGCTTCGAAAGAGCCCGACTACGGCACCGCCAATCCCTCAGTCTCGAATACCAAATGCCAGACTATCGAGTGAACGGCTCTTAGGTCTTTTTGACTTTGAATTAAGTTCGACATTTCATCTATCTTTCTTATGTCCAGCGGTTATATGTATATCCTTGAATGCTCGGATGGGAGCTATTACGTGGGAAGTACCTGTCACCTGGAGAGGCGTTTAGCCCAGCATCAGAATGGAGAAGGGGCTAATTACACCAAAAGCCGTTTACCTGTTAAGCTGGTCTATTTTGAGGAGTTTCCTGATGTCGCGCAGGCTTTTTACCGGGAGAAACAGGTACAGGGATGGGGACGCAAAAAGCGGGAAGCATTAATTTGGGGAAGGCAAGATCAACTACCTGATCTTGCAAAAAAGTATTCATTGCGGGTGGAATCAACTCCACAAGACCAGACTCCCGGGACATAAAATTTTGCAAAGGCTGGTACTTCTCCCGCTGGTTAAGTCCCTCCAAAACCTTCGGCAGTTCTCTTTTTTCATCCTCACCACTCCCGCCACGCTGGTTTCGACGTAGCTCAACCACCGGCTATGACAGTAAACGGCCAAGCAATTCGAATAGTAATGGCTGTATTATAGCGGCGCATAAGCGTAGGTCTCCCCTGGTGGTTGAGCCCCGTCGAAACCGCCGGCAGCCGTCTTTTTTATCCCTACCTCTTCTCATACTTCCAATGCATCGACTTACCCTCTTCCAACTGCGCCAGGGCTTTTTCCTGTCGGCGGAGGCGGGTAGGTTCGGATTTGGCATCGGCGAACCAGTCGAGGTACTCTTTTTTGTGCGAGTAGCTCATTTTCTGGAAGTTATCGAAGGCATTTTCGCCGGTTTGGAGCAGATCAAGAAAATCGTCGGGAATGACAAGGGGTTTCTGTTCGGTGACGGGCTTTTCCCGCGTGAACTTTACCCCGCTGTCAATCAGCTCCATCGCATGGCGGATGTACCGGATCAGTACGTCGTCTGCCGGAAGATCCGCCAGCGTCCGGACCTTGCCGAGGCTACCCATCGCGGTATTTCCGCCGACGGGCGTCAGGATTTTCTCCGGGTCGTTCATATGTGCTCCCAGCCAGAACCCAAAGCCCAGGTGTTGCTTGAAGGCCGCCACCTGGCAGAGTATTTTGCCCTTGTAATCAAAACTCGGTACGCCCCATTTGATGGCTTCGGCTACGTCCGGGCAGGCTTCGTGCACGAGCTCGCGGAGATGCCCGAGAATGGGAACGGCATACGGCGCCGCTTTGTCAATGTAAACATCCACGCGGGGATCTGTCTTACCCATGGTGTTTTCGTTTGAGGATGAGCGCAGCGACCAACGAAACAACTACTCCCAGCGGAAATATTTCCATCAACGTAATACCGACCAGTCCATACCACGTATCATACCAGGAAAACATCATTTTCATCTGGTCTTTCATCGCCTGAATGTCTTCGGCACTCTTGCCGGTTTTCTGCATTTTCTCTACCGTCAGCTGTACATACTGCTGCGGAAAATCAGGATAGACATTTTTGTAAATGATGATCCAGGTGATCACATACAGCGCCGAAGCGATTGCGGAAATACCCAGTCCGATCAACAATCCCTCTTTGAATGTCACGCCGCCCCGTTCTCTTCTATAGCGTAAAATCGCGACAAAAATCATCGAGAAAGCCAACAGCATCGATGAATAGCCTATGACTTCCCCCCACTCCATGTGAAGTGTCGGATTGTTTTTCGCAAAAATCATCGAAACACTCATGAATGCCGAAACGATGACGCCGGCGAGGAGGCCAAAGGTGAGGATGTGTTTTTTCATCGCATGGGGTTAAGGGCATGGGGCATGGGAAGTTACGAAGGCCTATAAAAAACGCAAGGGGCGCAGGGCCGAAAAATCGACCCCGTGCCCCATGCCCTCTGCCCCCTGCCCTCTCACCACGAAAACTTCCACCCCGCCTTTCCCTTTGCGGAAGGGCGGGTCTGTTCCAGGATGATGCGGCGGATCGGTTTGTTGTTCCAGCCATAGTGAAAGGCCTGGTCATCCTGGGTATCCAGCGGTACCAGCTCCTCGCGAACCGACCAGTTCTTATGGTCATAGTGAAGATGTACCGGCTCATGGCCCTCGCCGCGGAAGGTGATTTTGCCGGGCAGAAGGTGTTCTATTTCGTCGACCGTCAGGAAAACCTGCTGCAGTGATCCGGGTTTGTCTTTCAGCTCATAGGCGTCGTCGACAAGGACCGCTTCGGCTTTCCGGTCGAGCGTCACGACACGGTTCCAGGTAACCAGACCGGCGCTATCCGCAAACGCCTTCGCGATGTTCATGGAGAGCGACGAGGCCAGCGGCGTTCGTTTATAGCTGACGTTCTGGGCTTCATATTTCCGGCCTTCTTTCTGTCCGAAACCATTGACAATGGGCAGGTTATGAAATTGTGAACGCGTAAACCACAGCTGATAGCGCCGCTTGGAAAAGGTATTAGCGGTGTACGTTCCCCGGCCGGCGTCGATGATAACAGGCCGGCCGTTTGCGTACAGGATAAAGTCACCGACATCGTTATGATTATGGCTTTCATCGTTATGCCCGCCGTGCGTAGCCAGGTAAAGACCTTTGGCCGACCGGGCCGTCATGACCTGCACATCCGGAAACCAGGCATCTTCCACCTCCCGGAACGGAGGCAGCGTCGATTCTTTCACGGGCTTGACGGTCAGCAGGTTCCATAATTGTCGCTGCCGCATAAACGAGTTGATCGCCCGCGGAATGCCGAATTGTCCAAACGCCCATGCACCAAAACGCGTCAGGGTATCATCCTTGACCTTTTGTCCATAGCGGAACAGCAGCAGGCCGTCCGGTTTCATCACTGGATCAGCATCGGCAAAATCCACAAAATACGGACCGGCGATATGCATTTTATAGACATATGACGCCATGTTTTTCACCAGCGGCTCGCTGAAGATATCCACTTTGCCGTTCGTGGCCGATTGCAGGGTTTCCAGCGCATCGAAGGCGCAGCCTCCCGCCGCAAACCAGTACATCGGTCCTTCATCGGTACCGCCATCATCCCCTAATCCGTTGAGATACAGGTCGAGGCCATTCATCGCGGCGTAGGCCATCTGGGCGCGGCGTTCTTCGTCTTTCTCCAGCAATAATCCCGCAGTCAGCCAGTTCGACATGATCCAGGGATTCCAGTTATTGACCTTGCTCTTCTTGCTGAGGTATCCGTAGCGATTGGGTACCTGAATGGGTTTGAAAATGCGCTGATCGGTCTCCACATAGATCCGCCGCCGGACCAGCGGCGATATCTTTTCGAGCTGCGGGCCGACGAGGTAATCCGTCAGCGCCAGTACCGCCGCCGTTTCCGCTGCAAAAAGGTCTACCGTTCGTTCTTCCACGTCAGGGAGACCGCTGCCCGCTTTCTGCGTACCGATATGCGCCGGAACGCCCCAGTAACTCTCTTCGCAGATCGACCAGATCCCATCGAGGATGTAGTCCAGAAAGCGGCCCTTGCCTTCGATGGCTTCGGCTATCGCGATATCAAGCAGGTCATGCCGCTTGTTGAAGGATACTTCCTCGTACCGGCTGCGGTTGGCTACCCGGACGTACTCAAGGGTCAGCGAGGCCGGCAGTGATGGAAACCCGCGGCGCGCGGCAGTCTCCGCCCGCAGGATCAGCGCACTTTTGAGGCTGTCGGTCAGGGCCGCCTGCCAGGCTTCGGGAGACGAGGGGAAGGGCTTCCACTGATCTCGCGGAATCAGGCTGCTGCGAAAGTCCGGCCAGGAATACCGTGTACCGAGCAGATTGCGGGACTTTACCTGCGCCGTGAGCGACACCGGCAGCAGCAGGAGGAGAAAAAGGTACTTCTTCATCATGCGTTTTATTTTTCCGGGAAAGTCAGTGAACTCCTGCCCAGGTCCCTGGACGTGGCCAGGGCGATTGTCCGTTCGCCCTTTTTGTTCACCGCACAATAGAAATGATAGACAATTCCCTTCTCGACCACTACACAGGGCTTGTGCGCATACTGATCATCATAGGATTCGGAGGGAGAAATCAGGTCGGGACCGGTCCAGTCCGTCCAGTGAACGAGGTCGTAGGAACAGGCAAAACGCTCAAACGCCCCGGGTTTCCAGAAGGCGCCGAAGTAAAACATCACATAGACGTCGCCTATTTTCGCCAGCCAGGCATCTCCCGAAATTCCGGTCTGATGATCGATGACAGGCGCCTGCCCGAAACGCTGCCAGTGGCGCATATCTTCGGACACCGCCATGGCAATTCGTTCTACATCGCCTTTTCCTTCTGTTGACGTCTTTCCTTTTGCGTTGTAATACATGACGAAACGGTAACCCGTTTTCCTGGCAGGATCTTCGACAACTGTGCTTTTGTAGATCGTGACGTTGTCGTACCAGCGGGCATCCTTGTCAGTCGGCAGCAACACCGGGCGTAGCTCACGGGTCCATTCTGCCGGTTCAATCAGTTTTTGGGAAGAAGCGATTCCGATACCGAGCATTCCTGCCTCATATCCCTGCGAAGCTCCGCCGAGGTACGATAACCAATACCTCCCGTCATACCGGCCGGCTTGGTAGCTGCCGCCCCAGCGCCAGTCCAGCAAGGCGAGGTACCCTGCTTTCTGATTGGCGTCCCAGGTATTCCGGGTATTGGAGAGAATACGTCCGAGGGTCTCCCAGGAAAGTAAATCGGCGCTTTCGGCCAGCCAGGTTTCATACCCTTTTCCGTCGAAAACGATGTAGGTCATGTACCATTTTCCGTCTTTCCGGAAGACGCTCGGGCTGTCGACCATTTTGCCGGCATCCGGCGGGACGACGACGCGGCCGTATTTGAACGGAGTACGGATCGTTCGGTAAATCCGCTGAAGGGTGCTGTCAGCAACAGTTGTCTGGGCAACGGCAGGCGTAGCAATGGCCAGCAGCGCGCAGCAAATCCATTTAAACATTTGGTTCAGAGGTCTGTCTTTCAACTGAATAACGGCATTTTCCAAAGATAGTACCCTTTTCATAACCGGATTATTTCGGGATGTCATTTCAAGAAACCCTCCGGCCGGAGACTTGTGTAAACGGTTTGGTATTCCCCGTTGTCCCGGCGAGTTTCCGGTATCCAACCTATCCTGAAACATGACGGAAGATTTTTTGTATTACGTCTGGAAATTCCAGCGGTATGACCGCACGGCACTCCGGACCGAAACCGGCGATTCCCTCGAAATTCTTCACCCCGGCCTGCGGCACGACCATGCCGGTCCCGATTTTCACGACGCCCGGCTGCGCATTGGCGGTATTGAATGGGCCGGCACGGTGGAAATTCACGTACGCGCCTCTGATTGGCAACGGCATCGCCATGACGCCGACGTCGCCTATAGCAATGTCATCCTGCACGTCGTCTGGGAGCTTGACCAGCCCGCGTACCGAAAAGACGGCACTCCCGTACCGGCGCTCATACTGGAACCCAGAACCGATACTACCTGGCTGGCTCGCTACCGGGAGTGGACCGAACAGGCCGACGAGCTGCCTTGCGGGAAGCAGTTCCGGCTGGCGACGGTGCTGACAATCAGAGGCATGCTCGACCGACTCCTCATCGAACGACTGGAACACAAAGCAGAAAAAGTAACCGGTATCCTGGCCAAAACGCAGAACGACTGGGAGGAAACGACCTGGCAGCTACTCGCCGGAGCCCTCGGGGCCCCCGTCAATCAGGAACCGATGGAGTGGCTGGCGAGGCTTCTGCCTGCCGGCCTCCTCCGGAAACTCACACCCCGGCAGGCAGAAGCGCTGCTCTTCGCTGCCTCGGGACTCTGTCCCGAAGAATTCACGGATATATATGCCGAAGAATTACGGGTAGAAGGCGCCTTTCTGCTGAAGAAATACGGTCTTTCGCCGTTACCCGCATCGGTCTGGAAGTTCATGCGGCTGCGCCCTCCGGCGTTTCCGACGAGGCGTATTGCTGAACTGGCGGCATTACTCGCCGTCAACAACCGCCTTTTTATACCCGGCGAAGACCTTTGTTTTTCGTTTGCGCTGCCGGACTACTGGACGAGCCACTACCGGTTCGGCAAGGCGGCGAAGAAGCCGGTGCCGTCTCCGGGTATCGGGCTCCCGCTTACGCTCATCATCAACGCCCTGACCCCGGCATGGACGGCCTATGCCCGGTATCGCGGGGATGAATCCCTGCTGGAGTCGGCTATCTCCCGCCTCGAGGCCCTGCCACCGGAAAATAACCGAATTACCCGTCTCTGGGAGACCTATGGACTTACCTGCGCAAACGCCGCCGATTCACAAGCGGCGCTGCACTGGTACCGGTTTTACTGTCAACAGAAAAGATGCCTGAGCTGCGGCGTAGGCGCGAATCTTCTCGGGCGGGCATATCAATGAAATCCGGATTTGGGAAGGGTCTCAAACAGCGTTTTGACTTCGGCCAGCCGGTTTTCGCCGTTCATCGCGAAGTACCAGAATACTTCCAGGTCTCCTTTGTGCATGGCCTGGTTCATGTCTCCGCTCTGGGTTTTGTGAGAAGCCTTGACCCAGTCGGCGACAATCATATAACTATGCTTATTTCCCTCTCCGAACGTATGCGAGCGGTCATATTCAAATACAGGTCCGGTAACCCGTGTTTCCGGATAGCCCTCCAATCCCGAAAAACGGAAGGTATAGCCCCTGTTTTCGGCTTGCCCGCCAAGCACAATCGGTTTTCGTGCGCCTTTATACCGTTGTGCGGCCCGAAGGGCACTCAGACTCGCGGCTTTATGGTGTGCGTGCTGGCCTTCGTGGGGAACCATGCAAAAAATGTAGTCATACTGGCCGCGGGCGAGGATTTCGTCAAGGCGGCGGTCGATTACAGCCGTATCCCAGCGTTTACCTGAGAGATATGGCTTTTCGTCCCGGTTATAGAAATCATCCAGTTGATCAAAGAAGAAGAAATTACTGATACCGAGAATTTCACCGGAAGCCATCATTTCTTTCTTACGTAAAAGCGGAAGTTTTTTGCGTCCGGTAGCTGAGTCCAGGAGATTCTGTCCGAAATAACTCGAAGCTACCATACCGTTGTAGCCACCGGAGGCGTCGGTCAGCAGCGCGAGATCAGCCGAGCCCTTCATCTCATGGGTAATTTTGAAGACGGTGACCGGAAACATGGTTTCATCATCCGGATGCGCAGTCACGATCAGTACTTTGGGCCCTTGCGCCCACGCCCAGCAGGGCAGCAGAAAGAGGAGAAGTAGACGTTTCATGGTGAATAGAAGCAGTGTATCAGGAAAATAAAGTAAAGACGCGGCATATCAGGTGCGAGGTCGCAGGCTGACAGGAATAACGAGCTTCAGCCCGGACCAGGTATCATCTACGGCGCAGACTTTCACGTCCACCAGACCGATCGCCAGCGCGGTATCGCGGATGAGGTTTTCAGAAATATCCGTCAGCACGCCCGAAGCCTTCTTCGGCCAGGAGACCCAGATCATACCGTTGGGGTGGATTTGTGCCTTCAGCTCCGGGAGCAGTTGCTCCAGTTCAGCCGCCCTGTCCGTAAAAAAATGAATGAAATCAACCGGGCCTGAATCAGGCCGGGAAGTACCTTCCGGAAAGTCCGCAAACAGGTCGAAATAATGCGCCGGAACGCCGATCAGGCGTAGGGTATTTCCGTGTTTGATACCCAGTTTCCGGGCAAGCGGGGTACTCGAATAACCGGCTGTTTTCATGCGTGCAAGGGGACAGGAAGTACGGCAATGTTACCTGAAATTCCGCGGAAAGAAAAAGACACAACTCGTTGATACCGAATCGACTATTGCCGCAAAATGCCCTTCCAGGGGGTATTTGAACGCACTTGGGGTAATGATTCATACAGGAAAGGGTAATATTCCCTCAAATTGCCTGTTTTCAAGCCCTGTGCATGCCGGTCTCCAACTTTTTAGCGGGCAGACTTGCGGATTGGAATTTTCTGGCTACTTTAGAGTGTTCCTTAAATGTAACATTATCGTGAAAAGTCCCTCGTTGCCGACTCTTCTGCCGAATCCACCCGTCTCGGGTTGAGAGAGGCTCTTTTCGCGAAGCCATTCTACTTCGTTCGCCCTATGATGGAACAACATGAATTCGACGATCATCTCCCCGAGGCTACCCGTGATTCTGTGCTGCGATTTGAAAAAATGCTGGAGAATCGGGAGAATTCGTTCTTCGATCTGGAAACATATGAACAAATCGTCGAACATTACCTGGAGGAGGGAAAACTAGAAGAAGCACTCAAAGCCTGCGAATACGGTTTAAGTCAGTATCCTTATTCCCTGGAACTGATGCTGAACCAGTCCCAGATTCTGGGCAATTTTCAGCGGTACGAAGAAGCGCTCGAATTGCTGGAAAAGGCATCCCTGTTCAATCCCCATGACCTGGATATTTTCTATCTCCGGAGCACGATTTTCGGGCTCATGGGCGATTATGAGCATGCAATTGAAATGCTCAAGGAAGTACTCGACTATGCGGAAGAAAAGGACGAGGTACATTACCACATCGGTATGGCTTACCAGCAATGGGGCAAGTTTGAAGAAGCGATTTTTCATTATCAGCAAGCCATCCAGTGCGACCTGAGTAATGAAAACGCGCTTTATGAGCTCGCCAACTGCCTCGATCAGCTCGGAAAGCTCGAGGAAAGCCTGCCGTATTACCTGGCGTTTACCGACCGGGATCCGTCGTCCTACAATGCCTGGTACAACCTCGGAATCGCCTATTCCAAACTCGAGCGGTTTGAGGAAGCGGCCGAGGCATATGAATATGCGACCTACCTGAAGAAAAACTTCGCGTCAGCATACTATAACCTGGGCAATACCTACATGAACCTCGATCGGTTCGAGGACGCGCAGGACGCCTACGAAAAGACGCTGAAAAACGAGGAGCCAACGCCGGAAACGCTCTGCTGCCTGGCTGCTGCCTTCGAAAAACAGATGAAGTACGAGGAGGCGATCAAGTACTACAAGGACGCGATCGCACTTGATCCGCTGTGGGACGAAGGCTGGTACGGCGTAGGCGTTTGCCTGTATGAATCAAACAAGTGGTTCCAGGCCCTGCACTTTCTCCGGAAAGCCCTGAATCTCAATAAGAAAAATCCGGACTACTGGCTGGCCGTGGCCGAAACCGAGCAGCGTATCGGTAATTCGGTTTCGTCGGAAGAGGCCTTCCGGGAAGGGGTAGAAGTCGCACCGGAAGATGTCGAAATCTGGGTTAAATGGTCCCTCCTCTATTACGAACAGGGAGAATTTGACCGGGCGTCGGATATCATCATGCAGGCGCTCGACGAATGCCCGGACGAGCCCGAGTTATACTATCACCTGACGGTATACCTGATTCATCTCGGCAAATTCAAGGAAGCCTTCCTGTACCTGGAAACCGCGCTGACGCTGAACTACGACATGCACCTGATGCTCTTCGATTATTTTACGAACCTGGAGACACAGAAAGCCCTCTATAAAATCATCGAGCAGTACAAGAAATAGGCAGATGCCGCAAACGGAAATCCGGGGTCACAAGCCCCGGATTTTTTTTGCCTCTTCCAGAACGGAAAGGAGCTGTGCCGTGGTGATTGACGTTCCGCAGCGGAAATGCCCTTCCGGGCACGCTTTCTTTCCGTGGATGCCGCAGGGCCGGCATTGCAGGTCCTCGGTCGTTTCAACAATTCGGGAAAAAGAAGCCTTCGGGCCGAAACCGAACGCCGGAACTGTTGAACAGAAAATGGCGCAGGTAGGCGCGTCAACCGACGAGCAGAGGTGCATGGGTGCTGAATCGTTGACATAATTCAGAACAGCGCCTTCCATCAGCTTCGCCGACTCAAGCAGGCTCAGTTTTCCGGCGACATTATGCGTTCTGCCGTCATTTTGCCGGATTCGCTCGCACAGTTCCGCGTCTCCGGGGCCACCCAGCAGGTACACGTCCAGTTCTGCCGGAAGCTGCTTCAGGAGTTCCGCCCAGGTATGCTCGGGAAGTTGCTTCGTAAACCAGACCGATGAAGGCGCCATGCAGACATAGGGTCGGGCTGGCTGAAAAGATAATTCCGGCGGGTACAAACGCGGCGGATATACTGTAGCATCTGTAAATGCAGCCACCAGATCAGTATTCCGTTCGATTTCATGGGGGCCGTCGAACCGGTGTATAACCTTCCTGTCAAACAGAAAACTAAGGGGATTTTTATCAAAACCGATGGTCGTTTCGGCACCGGAAAATGCCGTTAGAAACCCGGTCGTTGCATAGCGCTGCAGGTTGATGACGTAGGTATAGCGCGTCGCCCGGATCTTCCCCAGTAACTTCCGTAAGCTGGCATATTTGCCCTCTTTCTTGTCCCAGACAAGGGTTTCATGGAGAAAAGGGTGATTCCGGAGCAGGCCTTCGTTGCCGCGTCGTACCAGAAAATCAATCTGTGCCTCCGGAAAATGGACATGCAGTTTTTCAAGCAGGGAAGTCGCCAGAATCGCATCTCCGATAAAGGCGGTCTGAATGACCAGGATCTTCATGGGGCAAAGGTCGCAAAGAAAACCTTCCCGCCCAAGCGGCCTCAAGCGGGCAAACGACCCGGAATTCCCGCCGTTAACCGAAACGTTTTACCAATATTTGCCGTTGTTCCGTAAATTTGAGTTATTATCGGAAAATCCGTATTGTCCGTCCGACAGACCCCTTCGGCCGGTCTTCATGCACCGGACCGGACACTGAACTTTTCAATGGAAGATTACACCTTACACACGTTGCCGAATGGCATCCGGGTTGTACATAAGCAGCTTACCCACACGCAGATTGCTCACGTCGGAATTATGCTGGACATTGGTTCGCGGGATGAGCTGCCCCATCAGCAGGGACTTGCGCATTTCTGGGAACACATGGCTTTCAAAGGCACCGAAAAACGCAGCAACCTTCAGATTATCAATAAACTGGAGAACGTCGGTGGAGAGCTGAATGCCTATACCACGAAAGAGAAAATCTGTTTCCACGCCTCTGTCCTGAGCGAGCATTTCGAAAAGGCGATGGACCTGGTATCGGATATTACCTTTCATTCCGTTTTTCCGGAAAAACAGATTGAACGGGAGCGGAACGTTATTCTTGAAGAAATCGCCATGTATTACGACTCGCCGGAGGACGCCATTCAGGACGACTTCGACGAACTTGTTTTTGCCGGCCATCAGCTCGGCGCGAATATCCTCGGTACGCCGGAAAGCCTCCGGAATTACCGGAAAGAGCATTTTCTGGAATTTATCGGGCAGAATTTCGACACAGAGAAAATTGTCGTTTCCTCTGTCAGCAAGCTGCCGTTCAACAAAGTACTTGCCATCGCCGAGAAGTACCTGAAAGATATTCCGCGGGCATCGACGCAGCGGGTACGAACCCTGCCGAACGGCTATGCACCGATGGAGCAGGTTGTACGCCGACCGGTGACGCAGGCACAGGTAGCCTGGGGGCGGCGGGCATACGGCCTGTCGGAAGCGAAACGGTTGCCGTTTTTTGTGCTGACGAACCTGCTGGGCGGCCCGGGAATGAATTCCCGCCTGAACCTTTCCGTTCGGGAAAAGTACGGCCTGGTATATGGTATCGATGCGCAGTATACACCTTTTACAGACAGCGGATTTTTCGGCATTTTCTTCGGAACCGAACAGAAACAGCTCGGCAAAACCTTCTCGCTCATCCGGAAGGAGCTGAAAACGCTTCGTGACAAATCACTGACAACCAACCAGTTGCACATCACCAAACAACAACTGAAAGGCCAGCTGGCGATGTCTGAGGAAGGCAACATGAGCTATATGCTGATGATGGCGAAAAGCCTGCTGGATACGAACCGGATCGATTCCCTCGATTACCTGTTCCGGCAGATTGACGCGGTCACTTCTTCGCAACTGATTGAACTCGCCAACGAAATGTTTACCGAAGACCAGTTTTGCCAGCTTACCTTTTTGCCGGAAAACTGAGTACCTGCCGTCCTACTACCTCATGGATTTTTTACCCGAAGAAATAGAAATCTACTCGGAAGCACATACCAGCCCGGAAAATCCGTTATTACAGCGGCTGAACCGGGAGACGCACGTCCGGATCCTGCATCCCCGCATGTTGTCGGGGCATTTTCTGGGGCGCGTGCTGTCGATGATTTCCTGGATGGTGCGGCCGCTGCGCGTGCTTGAAATCGGGACCTATACCGGCTATTCGGCGCTTTGCCTGGCTGAAGGGCTGGCCGAAGGCGGTAAGGTTATTACGATTGATATCAACGAAGAACTCGAAGAATTTACCCGCCCTTTTCTGGAAGAAGCCGGAGGCCGGATCGACTACCGGATCGGAAATGCCAGGGAGATTATTCCGACCCTGACAGAGACATTCGACCTGGTGTTTATCGATGCCGACAAACCCAGCTACGACACCTATTATGACCTGGTGATGGAAAAACTCCGGCCCGGCGGATGGATTCTGGCTGACAACGTTCTATGGAGCGGGAAAGTGGCCGGATTGAACGGGAAAGTCGACCGGGACACGCGCCTGCTGATGGATTTTAACGACCGGATTCAGGCAGACGAGCGGGTAGAGAATGTTTTATTACCTATTCGCGACGGATTAATGGTGGTGCGAAAAAAATAATTGCCAATTTTACCTTTTCTGAATCCAGTTTTGGTTCAGAGCCTTTGGGTTAACCGAAGGTATCGTTAACCATTTCAACCATGATTAGAAGTTTCCTAACCCTGGCGTTCTGCTTTATTGTTAACGCGTATGCGTCTGCCCAGTTGTTTCAGGTTCCGGCCCGGGTGACGTTTGGGAATGTGGTGGTCAACATGAATACCGGGGCTCAGGACCTGGTTCAGACCGATGTCAACGCCCTTCTTTCCAACCGGAATACCCTCAACAGCCGGCTCGACAGAGCGGTGTTGTACTTCCCCATCGTCGAGAACATCCTGGCAGAAGAGAATGTCCCTGCGGATTTCAAGTACCTCGTCATGCAGGAGAGCGGCCTCGCTCCCGACGCCGTTTCCACTTCCAATGCCGTAGGTTTCTGGCAATTCAAGAAGGAAACCGCGCAGGAATTTGGCCTTCGGGTAGACGACGAAATCGATGAGCGCAAGAATATCCACGCCTCAACCCGCGCCGCAGCCCGCTACCTCAAAAAGAACAACGCGGTGACGCAAAACTGGGTTTCCACCCTCTACTCCTACTACCTCGGCCTGGGCGGTATTCGCAGCCTGGTTCCGACCGAATGGAGTACGGCGAAAGACATCAGCGTCACTGAAAAAACCGACCGGTACATCCTTCGCTGCCTGGCACACAAGCTGGTATACGAAAGCGAGCTGAAAGGCTACCGTACGGGTCAGACGCCTTTCTACGAATACAAAGCTGCCGGCGGCAAGACCTTTACCCAGGTAGCCGATCAGCTGGGTGTTGATGAAGTAGAGCTTCGTCGCTACAACCGCTGGGTAGGCGGTTCGAAAGTACCTCAGGATAAGGAGTATACCATGCTGGTGGTGGTGAGCAACAATCCTAACTCACCCGTGATTGCGTCAGCTGCGAATGGCCGGCCGACCGTCGTGCAGCCTACTGCTGCGAAGCCCGCTCCGTCGCGTCCGAAAGATCCTGAATTTCCGGTGTTGAAGCGCATTACGCCGACCGGCAAGAACCAGTCCAACGGTCCGATTTTCTACGAAATCAACGGCAAGAAGGGGATTCTTGCGCAGGAAGGCGACACGTATCAGACCATCGCCGACCGCGCCGATATCAAGTATTCCCGCTTCCTCTCCCGCAACGACATGTCTGAATCGGACGCCATCGTTGCCGGCAAAGTATACTACCTCCAGAAGAAGGCCCGCAAAGGAAATGTGCCTACGCACACGCTGCAGCATGGTGAATCGATCTGGGATGTCTCCCAGATGTACGGTATCCGGTTGCCTTTCCTGCTTCGCCTGAACCGTATTGCTTCTGCGTCGGAACCGCTGCAACCCGGACGGGTACTGAACCTGCAGAAACGTATTTCCTGCGACGTTGCGCCGGAAGTAGTGCCCCTGCCTGATCCGGAACCGGAAAAACCGGCTACGGAAGAGAAACCGGTTACCGATGTCGTAACGACGCAGCCGGCAACTACGACCGAGCCTGCCGCACCCGGCGATGTCAAGATAACGCCTTCCAATACGACTGCGCCGCAGAAAAGCTCAGGCCGTGTGGTACTCGTAGACGAAAACGGCAAGGTCGTTTCGGGTAATACGACACAACCGGCGACGCAGCCCGCTACCCGGCCGGCTGATAATCAGGCTGTCAATCGCCCGGCGGTGACGCCTCCGGCACGTACCGAACCGAGCCCGGCAGTAACCTATCCGGCGCGCCCCGCAGTTGAAAAGCCGAAGCCGGCGCCTGTGGAAGAAGTAGCTCCTTCGGGCGACGCGAATTCCTTCCATACCGTACAAGGCGGCGAAACGTTCTATTCCATTGCACGCAAATACCAGATGACGCCGGGTGAACTGCGGCGGCTGAACGGTTTCACCGATTATCCCAACGTGCGCATCGGTCAGCGTCTCCGCGTGATTGGCGGCATTTCTCCGGATGAAGTACCGATGACGGCCAAACAACCAACGGTAGCTCCGAAGCCGAATGTTACGGCGCCGGCTGAAACCAGCGGAGCATCCCAGTACACAGTAGGTCCCGGCGATACGTTCTACTCGATTGCCCGCAAGCATGGCATTTCGCCGGAAGAACTCCGCGATATCAATGGCCTGACAGACTTCCCCCGGGTGAAAGTAGGTGACAAGCTGATGGTGAAAGCCGGAGCAAAAGCGACGGAAACAAGCCGCCTGCCGTCGAACCGTGCTACGGGCGGCGTTACGACGCACATCATTCAGTCCGGTGAGACCCTCCACAGTATTTCCCGGAAATACGACGTGAAGGTCAAGGACATCATGGAGTGGAACAATATCTCCAGCGCCAACGCGATCCAGGCCGGTCAGAAGCTGAAGATCCGGAAGCCCTAGATTTAGGCTGATAGAAAAGTTACCTTTGCAGCGGAGCACAATGCTCCGCTGCTTTCTTTTTCAGGAATATGATACTTATCGACAATACCGTCATCTCGGATGATATCGCGGATCAATACTTCGTCTGCGATCTGATCAAGTGCAAGGGTGCATGTTGCGTGGAGGGGGACCTGGGCGCCCCGCTGACGGAAGATGAACTTCCGCTGCTCGAGGAAGTGTACGAACAGGTAAAACCCTATCTCTCCGAAATCGGAATCAAAACCATTGAAGAGCAGGGGAAATACGTGGAAGACTGGGAGGGAGATTACTCGACGCCTGTCATCGAAGGCCGGGAATGCGCTTATGCGATTTACGACAACAAGGGTATTCTGAAGTGCGGTATCGAGCAGGCCTACCTCGATGGCAAGATTTCCTGGAAAAAACCCCTCTCCTGCCACCTGTATCCGATCCGGGTCACGAAGTACGAGCAATACGACGCCCTCAATTACGACCGCTGGCATATCTGCTCGCCGGCCTGTGACCACGGCGCAGCCCTCAAAGTACCGCTCTACAAGTTTTTGAAAGAGCCGCTCATCCGCGCGTACGGAGAAAGCTGGTACGAGGAGCTTTGCCGGGAAATTGACGAAAACAATGGATAAAATTTCGTTTGAAGATGTGTATGCCGTCGTGCGTCTGATTCCAAAGGGACGCGTGACCAACTACGGCGCAATTGCCAAATACCTGTCTCTTAAAGGCGGCGCGCGCCTGGTTGGCTGGGCGATGGGGGCGCTCCCCGCCGGTTCGGACGTACCTGCTCACCGGGTGGTCAACAGCACCGGGGTACTGACAGCCAAAAATCAGTTTGGTGGCACCCGCATGCAGAACCTGCTGGAAGCCGAAGGCATCGAAGTCAAAAACGATAAAATCGTCGGATTCAGGAAGGTGTTTTGGAATCCGGAGGAGGAGCTGATGTGAGTTTTCAGTTTGCGGTTTTCAGTCGGGTACCATACCTATACCACAAGCCCTGGAGATATGTTCCAGCTTTTCGAACAAAAACTGAAAACCGCAAACTGAAAACACCAAACCGCTTTCTATACCGCAAAACTTTCCCCACACCCGCACGTCCGCGAGGCATTGGGATTGAAGAAGGTAAAGCCTTTGCCGTTGAGGCCGCCGGAATATTGCAGTTCGGTACCGGCGAGGTAGAGGATGGATTTCTTGTCGACCATGACCTTGACGCCTTTGTCTTCAAAGATCATGTCTCCTGCCTGCGGTTCGGAGGCGAAATTCAGATCGTACATCAAACCCGAGCAGCCGCCGCCTTTGACGGCGACGCGTACGCTGAAGTCTTCCGTCAGGCCATCCTGACGACGGAGTTCGATGATTTTATCTGCTGCTTCCTGTGATACGGTTACCATAGTTTATCGGGAAAAAGAAGGCCTTTCCTTCGGTTTTTCGTTTCTATTCTCAAAATTAACAGCGAATTGGGAACACTCCAACACCGGAATAGGTTTCCGGGAGACGCAATTTCGGGTTCCTCTATACGCTTATGCTCCGCATCGAACACATCGGTATCGCCGTCAAAGATCTTACCTCTTCGGAAGAGCTCTTCAGCAAGCTACTGAATGTCAACCCTTACAAGCAGGAAACGGTGGCATCCGAAGGGGTGACGACTTCTTTTTTCCAACAGGGAGAAAGCAAAATCGAGCTGCTGGAAGCCACGAACCCGGATAGCCCCATCGCCCGGTTTATCGCCAGCCGCGGCGAAGGTATTCACCACATTGCCTTTGAAACGGCCGACATCATCGCCGAAATGCAGCGGCTGAAAGACGAAGGCTTCATTCCGTTGCAGGAGCAGCCCCGCCGCGGCGCCGACCACAAATGGGTCGCGTTTTTCCATCCGAAAAGCACCAACGGCGTGCTGATCGAACTTTGCCAGACCATTCCTGAATAACCGATCTACGACATGCATTATTACGAGAGTATCATCGAAACCATCGGCAATACGCCGCTGGTCAAACTCAATAAAGTCACGAAGGGCATCCCCGGAACCATTCTGGCGAAGGTCGAGTACTTCAACCCCGGCAACTCGGTGAAAGACCGGATTGCCATTCGGATGATCGAAGACGCGGAAGCCGCCGGGATCCTCAAACCGGGCGGTACGATCATCGAAGGTACCTCCGGAAATACCGGGATGGGACTGGCCCTGGCCGCGGTCGCGAAGGGATACAAGTGCATTTTCACGATGGCTGACAAGCAATCCCAGGAGAAAATTGATATTCTGCGGGCTGTCGGAGCAGAGGTAGTGGTATGCCCGACGAACGTCGAACCCGATGATCCGAGAAGTTATTATTCGGTCGCCAAAAAGCTGAATCAGGATATTCCGAATTCGTTTTATCCGAATCAATATGATAACCTGTCGAATACCCAGGCACATTACGATACCACCGGTCCGGAAATCTGGACGCAGACCGGCGGGGAGATTACCCACTTTGCAGCCGGCGTGGGTACCGGCGGGACTATCTGCGGAACGGCCCGGTTTCTGAAAGAAAAGAATAGCGGCGTCGTCTCCGTCGGTATTGATACCTATGGTTCTGTCTTCAAGAAGTATAAAGAAACAGGCGAGTTTGATTCCAACGAAATCTACCCGTACCTGACGGAAGGTATCGGCGAAGACATTCTGCCGAAAAACGTGGATTTCTCCGTGATCGATCATTTCATTAAGGTGACGGATAAGGATGCGGCGATCATGGCGCGGCGACTGGCGCGTGAAGAAGGCCTGTTTGTAGGCTGGAGCTGCGGATCAGCGGTCTTCGGCGCGCTGGAGTATGCCCGGCAGCATTTGAAGGAAGACGACGTCATGGTTATCCTCCTCCCCGACCACGGCACGCGCTACCTCGCCAAGATTTACAACGACAACTGGATGAAAGACCACGGCTTCCTCGAAACGCGGTCGTTCGCCACGGCCCGGGACCTCATCCGGCTTCGTTACGGCAAGAGTCCACTCGTGACGCTTCAGGAGCAGGCCAAGGTCAACGAAGCGATCCGGCTGCTCAACCGGGACGGTATCAGCCAGATTCCGGTCGTGGATGAGACGGGGCATTTCACCGGTAGCATTACCGAATCGACAATTCTGTCGCTGCTGATTGAATCCCCTGAAATCCGGGATGTACCGGTGAAAGAAATTATGGAGAGGCCGTTCCGGTTTGTCGGAATCGGCGATACACTCGATACGCTCGCCTCGCTGATTGACCGGGAGAACAAGGCGCTCCTCGTCCGAGACGAAACCAACGCGGTACACATCATCACCCAGGCCGACTTACTTCTGGCCATGACAAATTAGGAAAAGGGAGGCTCCGGCCTCCCTTTTTCGTAAATGGTACCTGTAAAACGAATGCTGCCGGACATATTTGACTAATCAGAAAAGACCCGCAAAACGAACCGCTCCCGGAAGTGGCTGCCCCCATCGAAACCACTCTTCGAACTAGTTCCGGGCGCCCTCAACTGAAAACAAAAAACCGAAAACTGAAAACCCTCACCATCTATGAAACTTCTTCTACCTCTTTTCCTTTCTCCGCTCGCGGCGCTCGCCCAGCAGACCTTTGATCTTCTTCCCGGACGGCCCGTTTCGTACAACGGCCTTGATTACGGCTTCGAAATCCGCAACGAGCGAAAAAAGGAAGTCAAGGACGAGCAGTACGGCCGGTTTGAGATCACGGTGTTCGTCACGAATAAAAGCGGCTGCTCGCGCGTGCTGTTTCCGCGGCAGACGGCCTTTGGCGAGGAAATGCAGAATCAGCTCGCCACGTTCGATTGTCTAAACGCTACCGGCAAACGCCTGACGTCGAAAGGAACGACCCTGCTGGCGCAGTCGTTCTCTGTACCGTTTCGCCAGCAAATCAAGAACGCGGAAGGGAAGACCGTGACACAGGTAACCCAGGTTCCGGCGGGCCATCTCTTCCGGAACGGAGAAACCGTTGCAGAAAATCTCATCGTGATAGTGCCTGAGGGTGAGGCGCCCAGGCTCAAAGTACGGGTGCGGGACCTCCCCGATTTATAAAAATTTCGCCTCAGGGGTTGACAAACGGCCTCCAGACCATTACTTTTGCATTCACAATTGCAAAGAGGGTTGGCGGAGTGGTCGATCGCGGCAGTCTTGAAAACTGTTGACTGTAACAGGTCCGGGGGTTCGAATCCCTCACCCTCTGCGAAAAAGTTATCTTCGAAAGGAGATAACTTTTTTTGTTTTATAGTCTTTCTGAGAATTTAGTACGTTCTTTCCTGAGGCATTTCGGCCACATTTTAATTCCTTTTTTTTCGTTCGTTTTTTGATAAAATTCAGTTCACCCACATTGATGAAATCATTCTCGTTGGCCCTCGTCACCGTTGTATTGTCCTTTCTGTCGCTGTCAGCCCAATCTTTTAAAACGCAGGTTTTACTCTATGGCAATTCCGGTGATGTTTATTATAAAAACCCCGGCACTCCGGCAATTGCTGTAATCAAAGACAGCAGTGCACGTCATTTACGGGTGAAGAAGTTTACAAATCTTCAGGGCGGTAAGTTAAAACGATCTGTTTTCACTTGGGCGATTGATTACAACGACAGAATGTATTTCAATCTGGGTTATTCGACAGACCTTAATAACTGGATGGTATTTGTTCCATTTGATATTCAGGGTAAATATGCTGTCATTTTTATCGACGATAATTCGCCGGCTATCGTCAGACGCGGCGGATCCAATTATGCGATGGGTCTTGCGGGAGTACTGGCAAATGAATCAACCAAATGGGGCAAAGCCTGGATAGATCGGGAGGGTAAGAAAAGACGATTCCTGTTTATAGATACGGATGACATACAAGACTCTTTGACAGGGAATACAGCCAGTCACGGCAATTACCTGACCCGAAATCAGTTGAAAGAATTATGTGCCAAAAATGGCATTGAATTACCTGAAATGAAGATAAAAGACCTGCCGTTCGAAGAGGTAGTAGAACTTATCCATACGATGAATCGGAAAGCGCAGAAAGACTATCCTGTTAATTAAGAGGGCGTATTCGAAAAGGCCGTTCTTATTTGTAGAATCGTCTTGACCTCGATAGTTCTGGTTTAGGCATCAGGTAATATTATCACCGAATCACCTCTATCACATCCTTCTCAAACTTCCCCGTAGAATACGCCTGATACTCTACCCGCCAGCCAGCATAAGTATCCGAAAAAGCTTCGATATTGGACGTTTGTAAATAGACCCGAACCTGTTGTCCTATTTCTTCAATCCGGAAGAACCAGTTGCAACGTACGGTCGACGGGCCTTTCTCTTTTTTCAAATCCTTTCTGCGGGCAATCACAAAGAACGCATCCGGGTTCAGGAGTTTTCCGGACATGTCTTCCATCGTATACGAATACGTGAAATAGGCCCAGTCGGAAACAATCATACCGGACTGGTACTCCGATGCGCTGATTGCTACGCCTTTCTCCTTCAGGGTCTCCCGGATAATCCGGAATACGTCCTCCTTTGATTTAGATGAAGCGACTAAATACTTATGTGTGGAATAATCGCCTTTTAGCGGATGTACCCGGGAACAGGAAAACAACGACAGGCCAAGAAAAGCAAGGAATAAATACAAACGCATTACGGATGAAGGGAGAAATACCTGTTTACGAGCTGACAACAACTCAGCTATAAACAGGTTGCATTTAAGTCGAACGTTCTTCAATTTTCGGACAATATAAATTAAAAAATGGTAATTATTAAACACTATTACCTTTGTAATTTCTCAAAACTATTTACCCTTATTGGTACGTTTGTCCGGCATTCGTAGCTTCCCTCATTGATTTGACAGCTTCCGCTTTTTCCTGATTTCTATTCCCTGAAGCGATCGTCCAATTTCCTTACCCAACCTCAAAATCCATTCCCTCCCCCAACTTCCCCTCCTCTGTTTCTCGTAGGTACAATGCCCGGCAGGCTGCACGCAGGCAAGGCGGGTGTTCACTATTCCTCCTCAAAACAGATGAAAAAGATTGTGTTGTTCGGTGCGCTGCTGATCGCCGCCGGACTCTCCTCCTGCTCCAAGGATGATGCCGGTGGCTCGTCAACCGCCACGGGCAAAGCCAGTGTTTCTTTTCACCTGACGGACGCGCCCGGCGCCTATGACGCCGTCAACGTCGACATCCGGCAGGTGGTCGTCATCACTGACCAGGGTGAAACGACCCTGACCCCCGTCAAAGCAGGCGTTTACAACCTGCTGGAATTCAGCAACGGACTCGATGTACTTCTATGTCAGTACGACCTGCCCGCCGGGCATATTTCGCAGATGAGGCTGGTGCTGGGTAGTAACAATTCGGTCGTTGTCGACGGAAAGTCCTATCCCCTCAACACGCCGTCTGCCCAGCAAAGCGGTTTGAAGTTCAATTTTCATCAGGAACTCAAAGCCGACGCCTCCTATCATGTGTGGATTGATTTTGACGCCGGTAAGTCTGTCGTCAAAACCGGAAAGGATTCCTATAACCTCAAACCGACCGTCCGCGCCTATACGGAGCTAACCAACGGCAAAATCAAGGGCGTGGTATTGCCCCTGCTGGCACAGCCGATCGTATTTGCGATCAAGGGCTCGGATACCCTGTCGGCCATACCGGCGTCGGACGGGCATTTTGTATTTTCCGGACTGGCCGAGGGCAACTATTCCTTATGGTACAACGTCGCCGCCGGTTCGGGTTTCAGTGCGACGGTCAAAACGAATGTCGCCGTGTCCTTCGGTACCATCACGGACGTAGGAACGGTTACGCTGCTGCCTTGAATAGTTGCTTCGGGAATGCCCGCCGGTATTCCCGAAGCAATTCTTCCTTCTGCATCTAATTATTTTATAGGATGTACCCGACAGAAAGTACGCGCCGGGAAAACTACCATTTGGTAAATTATTACACAGATAAACAGCATTAACTATACTATTTCAGGGAGTTTGCTTCGTTTTTGTTATACCTTTGTTGTCCTTTCAGCAAATTCAACCGACCTGCTTTGCATAAAGTAGTGTTCTGCTCTTCAAAAACTATAGATTTTAGCTCTATCGGTTTAAACATTTTTACTTATAGACTAGTTATTACACTCGATTACCCGCCTTTTTAGAACATCCGCCGATTACTGTTCACCCTACGGAAACGTCCGGTCTGTTTAGCCGTTCGTTTCAGCGTTGTATAATGGATATGGAGACAACACATTCTCACGTCGGTCAAAACATCAAGCGAATTGCCAAAGTAAAAGGTATTTCCGTGGCGACGATTTCGGAACAGCTCAACATGACGCGCGGCGGCGTGTACGATATCTTCAAGCGTACCCGCATCACCGACGACGTGTTGCTGCACCGGCTGGCGCAAATCCTCGAAGTCACGGTCGACGACCTCCTGCGACATGGACCCATGCCGGCATCCGGCCATGAGGAAATCATGCTCCGCTTTGAACGGGCTTTCCGCGAATGGAAAAACGAAAACGAATTTCTCAAAGAGCAGATCAAGGAAAAAGACCTGGTGATCAAGACGCTCCTGGGAAAGTTTAAGGGCGCATCCTGAGGGACGTGCCCCGCTTATCCACTCCCGGCGGGTACCCGCGATTATTTTACCGCATCTTACGGAAATAGCGTCTGAACGACACCAGCTTTTTCCACTGTAATGGATGTCCAGCTTCCGGCTAAATTACCCGGAACGCTTTGCTGCCGGCTTACCTCCTCTCGCATAATTCCCTGCGACCGGCAGGCCGTTACTCCGCTTCTCTTTTCAACTACCTGTATGGTCCGCGGGACGCCTGCCTGAGCGGAGATGATTTGACCTTTTGGTTAGTCTTCCGTCCAAATTTTTCACGGATTAAAAAAAATCCCCGCTCCCGGCGACATTCTTTGCTAATTAGCTATATGTTTGCTAAGGTGATTATATCGGCGTAGTTTCTATGAATAACCCTAATTGTCCCCGGTGCGATTCCTCCCACGTGACCAAATCGGGCATCATCAAAGACCGCCAGCGGTACCATTGCAAAGACTGTCAGTACCATTTTACGGTAGACAAACTCGGAAAAGGCATCAGTACCTACTATGTCATCAAGGCACTTCAGCTTTACATTGAGGGTGTAAGTTACCGGGAAATCGAGCGCCTGCTCGGCGTCAGTCACGTATCGGTGATGAACTGGGTGAAGAAGTATCAGATCAAGTTACCGAAAAACTCCGAGTACCATCCTACCTATAAAATACTGAACCACAAAGAATTAGCTGATTATTTCGCCAATCGGGACAACCTGAAAAGCGCCGGTGTGATCGTCACCGAACTCGGTGACAAGTTCATGCTCATCAAGTGGGAACGGTTCAAAGACTAAGCTGCCGCCTGCCCATTCTACTACCTACCTATTCTTACTTAGCAAAACTATCCCGATTCCCTCCGGAATATAGCTGGCTGTTTTCGGTTGCTCTTATTTCCCTATAAATTACCGGTATAATCCAACACGCGGCCCCGATTACGGGCCGGCTGTCTTTTCCGTAAGAGCCCCTTATTCCACTTTTTCTCTAAACCTATGTCACACGTAACGGCCAGGCAGTCCGCCACTGACCGCTCCCGGGTGTTGTTTGGCGTGATCTCCGCGTCCTCCGTCGGCACCCTGATTGAATGGTATGACTTCTACATTTTCGGTAGTTTGTCTGCTATTATTTCCACTCAGTTTTTCCCGAAAGACAATCCCACGGCGGCGCTGTTGTCGGCGCTGGCGGTGTTTGCCGCGGGATTTATTGTCCGACCGTTCGGCGCACTGGTATTTGGTCGCCTCGGAGACATCGTCGGACGCAAATACACGTTTCTCGTAACCCTGGTCCTGATGGGCGGTTCTACCTTCCTCATCGGCCTGATTCCCGGGTACGAAACCTGGGGAATGGTTTCGCCGCTTCTTGTTCTTCTTCTTCGCCTGATCCAGGGCCTCGCGCTGGGCGGCGAGTACGGCGGAGCGGCGACATACGTGGCGGAATATGCGCCGGAAGGCCGTCGCGGGTACTTCACGAGCTGGATTCAAACCACCGCCACGCTCGGTCTTTTTGTTTCGCTTGCAGTAATCGTTGCGACCCGTAAAGTCGTGGGTACCAGTGATTTTGAGGCCTGGGGCTGGCGTATTCCTTTTCTCGCTTCCATTCTGCTCGTCGGCGTGTCGATTTTCATCCGGCTGCGGATGGAGGAATCGCCCCTGTTTTCGAAGCTGAAGTCCGAAGGAAAAGTCTCTAAAAATCCCCTGGCAGAGTCGTTCGGGAAGCGGGAAAACCTCAAAATGGTATTACTGGCGTTGCTGGGAGCAACGGCCGGACAGGGCGTCGTCTGGTATACCGGGCAGTTTTATGCGCTTTCCTTTATTCAGAAGGTAGGTCGCGTGGATTTTGAACAGTCCAGCGAAATCGTCGCCATTGCATTGGCTTTCGGAACAGGCTTCTTCATTTTCTTCGGCTGGCTGTCCGATAAAATCGGCCGGAAATCCATTATGCTCGCCGGGATGTTGCTGGGTGTGCTGACGTACCGGCCGATCTATACCCAGTTGTACCAGTTGTCGGATACTTCGCTGAAAACAGAGGAAACGTCGCTGCGGGAAATCCGGACACAGGAAGTACCCGGAAAGCCTTCCGTTCATACGACTGTCCATTACTATACCGACGGAACCCAGCTGCTGGAAACCCAAACCGGTACCGGCGAAAGCAAAAAGACCCTACTGCACGGTACCAAAGGGTATTGGCTGACGGTTTTTCTGATCTGGATTCAGGTATTGTATGTGACGATGGTATATGGACCAATTGCGGCGTTTCTGGTTGAATTGTTTCCGACCCGTATCCGGTATACCTCCATGTCGCTCCCCTATCACATTGGAAACGGTGTTTTCGGGGGATTGACGCCTTTCCTGGCCGTCGCCCTTGTCGAAAAAGCCACGCAGGCCGGTTCGGAAAAAGCATACCTTTCCGGACTCTGGTATCCGATTCTTGTGGCCGCCGTCAGTTTTGTCATCGGCCTGGTGTACCTCTCATCCAAACCCAAACCGCAGGAATAACATGAATGCAATCAAGAAAGCGCTCGGCATTGTCTGGATTCTGCTTGGCCTCTACATCGGATACGACCGGCTCGCAGACAGCCTTTCCAAAATAGCAAGCGACAAACCCGACGACCGTATTTTCGGCTGGGTAGTCCTCCTCGTCCTCACGCCTATCGTCGTTGGCGGTCTTGTCCTGTTCGGGTGGTATTCGTTGAGGGGGGAGTATGGGGAGGAGTGAGCGGTTTTCGGTTTTCGGTTTTCGGTTTTCGGTTTTCGGTTTTCGGTTAGGCAGTTTTTATTTCGGAATAGGGTTCCCGTCAGGCCTTTTTTTGCGGTCGTTTTTTCCGGGTAATGGCACTTCCGCCTTGTTCCTGTCTTAATTTTAGGATCATGATTCTTTAAAGAGACCGAGCCTACAACCGAAAACGAAAAACCGAAAACAGAAAACTCCACCGATGAACGAACGCCTCCGGGCCCAATACCTCCTGATTGTCAGCGTGCTGTTCGGGTTGATTCTGAATTTTCCGCTGCTGTCGCTCTTTAACCAGCCGGTGATCTGGCTGGGTATTCCGTTGTTGTACTGGTACCTGTTTGTGGTCTGGCTGGCGCTGGTCGGGCTGATGTACTGGTACTGGACCCGCAGAAACCATGAATAGCGGCTGGGTCGTGACGGTCTCGGTCATGTACCTGGGACTACTCTTTGGAATCGCATACTGGGCCGAGCGCAGCAAATCGGCGCTTCGGTGGGTTTCCAATCCGCTGGTGTATGCTCTTTCGATGGGGGTATACTGCTCGGCATGGGCCTATTATGGTTCAGTTGGACGGGCCATTACAAACGGCGTCGAGTTTCTGTCAACCTACCTCGGCCCAACTATTACGGCACCGCTCTGGTGGATCGTTCTCCGTAAAATCATCCGAATTTGTAAAGTACAGCGTATTGCAACGTTGTCAGATTTTGTCGCGTCCAGGTATGGCAAATCGGCTAATCTGGGGGCATTGGTGGCATTTTTCTGCCTCGTCGGCATTGTTCCTTATATCTCCCTTCAGTTAAAAGCCATCTCGACAAGCTTCGCCGTGCTCGCGCAGCTTCCGCGGCAGGAAGAACTCACCGGCAATCTTACCCTTTACCTGGCAATCGGGCTGGGGATCTTCGTCATTCTCTTCGGTACCCGGAAAATTGAGGCAACCGAGCAGCACGAGGGAATGGTCACGGCCATCGCGGCGGAGTCGCTGGTCAAAATGCTGGCCTTTTTGTTTGTCGGGATTTATGTGACATTCGGGGTATTCAACGGCTTCGGAGATATTTTCACGCAGGCGGCCACAAAACCGGCGCTGCGGAATCTCTTCGTCATCGACTCCGTCGGAGGGTATGGCTCCTGGTTTTGGCACCTGCTGCTTTCGGGCCTGAGCTTCCTGCTGCTGCCCCGGCAGTTTCAGGTCGCGGTGGTCGAGAATACCGACGAGCGCCATCTCAACCGGGCTATCTGGCAATTCCCGCTTTACATGCTGGTTATCAATGCGTTTGTCCTCCCGATTGCCTTCGGCGGGGCGTTGCTTTTTCAGCATCAGCAGGTCAATGCAGATAATTTCGTGCTCGCCATTCCCTTGTATTTTGAGCAGGAGTGGCTGGCATTGATTACGTACCTGGGCGGCTTTTCGGCGGCAACGGGCATGGTCATCGTCGAAACCATCGCGCTCAGTACCATGCTGAGTAACAGCGTATTGATGCCTTATGTACTGACGCGCCCTTCCCTGCGGCAGCGTATCGGCCCGAAACTCGGTCGCTTCCTTACACGTGCGCGGCGCATCAGTATTCTGCTCCTGTTACTGGCGGCGTACCTCTACTACTCCAAACTGGCCGGCAAGTACCCGCTGGTATCAATCGGTCAGGTGTCGTTCACCGCTGTTGCGCAGTTGGCTCCGGCGGTTCTCGGCGGTATTTTCTGGAAACAGGGAAACCGGTATGGGGCGACGGTCGGCCTGATTCTGGGCTTTGGCGTCTGGTTTTACACACTGGTATTGCCGATGCTCGCCGAAGCCGGGTTCTTCCCGCATTCGATCAATACCGACGGACCGTTCGGCTGGACACTCTTCCGCCCGCTTTCCCTTTTTGGTCTCCAGGGTTTCGACCGGATCTCGCATGCGTTGTTCTGGAGTTTGCTGGTGAACGTGCTGGCATATATTCTGTTGTCGATCCGTCTGCCGCAAACGTCCCTCGAACACAATCAGGCTATTCTTTTCGTCGATATTTTCAAGTATTCCGAAGTTATCGAAAGCTCGACGATCTGGCGGGGTACAGCTTACATTCCGGACTTGCAAAGTCTTTTGAATCAATTCTTTGAAAAAGAACGCGTTACCCAGATGCTGGAACGTTTCGCGGATGAAAACGAAATTGATCTGAAATGGCAGCGGGCGTCTCCCCAATTGGTGAATTACGCGGAAAACCTGCTGGCGGGTGTGGTCGGATCGGCATCGGCCCGTCTGATGGTGGCGTCCGTCACGCACGAGGAAAAAATTGCCGTGGAAGAAGTCGTTGAAATTCTCAAGGAGTCCCAGGAACTCATGCTGACCAACCGGCAGTTACGCCAGCATCAGGCGGAGCTGGAGCTGGCCACCAACCGGCTTCGGGAAGCGAATGAGCAAATGGTACGGACGGACCGGCTGAAGGACGACTTTTTATCGACCGTCACGCACGAACTCCGCACGCCGATCACGTCGATCAAGGCGCTGAGCGAGATTTTGCAGGACAACCCGGATCTCGACGGAGAGATGCGGGAACAGTTTTTGTCAACCATCATCCGGGAATCCGACCGGCTGACCCGTTTGATCAGTCAGGTGCTGGATCTGGAGAAGTATGAATCGGGTAAACACCTGCTTCATAAAGAGCCGGTCAACCTGTCGGAAGTAGTCCTGGAGGCCGTTGGTACCGTAATTCATCTGGCAGAAGAGAAAGACGTCCGGCTGGAAACGAAGGTCGAGAAAAACCTCCTGCTGGCGGCCGACCGCGACAAGCTCATGCAGGTAATGATCAACCTGCTGTCGAACGCCATCAAATACACCGAGTCGGGCAAGGGTCTGATCCGGGTAGAGGCACGGCGGGCAGACGGAAAGCTTGAAATACGCGTGGCAGATAATGGCCCGGGTATCGGGGAAGCGTTCCAGAAACTGATTTTTGATAAGTTCTATCAGGCCGAAAACCAGACTATCCGTAAGCCGAAAGGCAGCGGTCTGGGACTCGCGATTACGAAAAAAATCATAGAATTGCATTCAGGAAGCATCGGCGTCCAGAGCGAACCCGGTCAGGGAGCCCGCTTTACCGTGACACTGCCGGTGTAGCCTGTTTTCCTTCGGACCATGAAAGCATCACAAAAAATATTGATCGTTGACGATGAGCCGGGCATTGTGATGTCCCTTGAATTTCTCATGAAAAAGGAAGGGTATCAGGTGTACATCGCCCGGGACGGCGCCGAAGCCCTCGACATTATTCGTCAGGAGCACCCGGATCTCGTGGTGCTGGACGTGATGATGCCGAGTGTCGACGGCTACGAAGTCTGCCGGCAGGTCAAGGAAGACGAAACCCTCCGCCGTACCAAAGTCATCTTTCTGAGCGCCAAGAGCAAGGACACTGATATTGAAAAAGGGCTGTCACTCGGGGCCGACCTCTACCTGACCAAACCCTTTTCAACCCGTAACCTCATGGCCAAAGTTCAGGAGCTTACTGCCTGAGCTGCCGGGTTTATTTTAGCCAAAACTTTATCGGATTTATCCTGACAGTGCTATACATTTTTAGCGACAAAATCGCTGAATGGTGCGTAGCCATTGCCCGAATGCTTGTACTTTAGCTGCACCGTTCGGGTATTTTTCTTAGTCCCTCTAAAACGATTACGAGCAATGAGTAACATTCCCTTTCAGATTCAAAATTTCGAGCAGTATCAGCAGTACTATTCTCAATCCGTTGAAGATCCGGAAGGGTTCTGGGCTGATATTGCGTCGAATTTTTACTGGAGAAAGCCATGGAAAAAGACCCTTCAGTGGAACTTCACCGAGCCTGACGTCAAGTGGTTTGTCGGCGGGAAACTTAATATTACGGAAAACGCGCTCGATCGCCATCTGGCCGAGCGGGGCGACCAGACCGCCATCATCTGGGAACCCAATGATCCGAACGACGACGCCGTTCACATCACCTACCGCCAGTTGCACCAGCGCGTCTGCCGCTTCGCCAACGTACTCAAGAAGTATGGCGTCGTCAAGGGCGACCGCGTGTGTATCTACCTGCCGATGGTGCCGGAACTCGCGGTTGCGGTTCTGGCCTGCGCCCGGATCGGCGCGGTTCACTCCGTTGTTTTCGGGGGATTTTCGGCTCAGTCCATCGCTGACCGGATCAACGACGCACAGTGTAAAGTAGTCGTCACGTCCGACGGCGCCTACCGCGGAGCAAAGGAAATCCCGATGAAGGCCGTTGTCGACGACGCCCTCGTTATCTGCCCTTCTGTTGAAACGGTACTGGTTATGTCGCGTACGCGGACGCCGGTTTCGATGATCAAAGGCCGCGACCGCTGGCTCGAGCAGGAAGAAAAATACGTAACGGCTGAATGCCCGGCAGAAGAAATGGACGCCGAGGATATGCTGTTTATTCTGTATACGTCCGGTTCGACGGGCAAGCCCAAGGGCGTTGTCCATACCGTCGGCGGCTACATGGTGTATGCCTCCTATACCTTTGCCAATGTCTTCCAGTACCAGCCCGGCGAGATTCATTTCTGCACCGCCGATATCGGCTGGATTACAGGACACTCCTATATTGTTTACGGCCCGCTGTGCTGCGGCGCTACTTCTGTCATCTTTGAAGGCGTCCCGACGTATCCGGATGCCGGACGTCTCTGGGATATTACCGATCGTCACCGTATAAATATCCTGTATACCGCGCCGACGGCGATCCGCTCCCTCATGGGCTTCGGTCTGCAGTATGTGGAAGGAAAGGATCTTTCTTCACTGACAAAGCTCGGCTCCGTCGGCGAACCGATCAACGAAGAAGCCTGGCACTGGTTCAAAACCAATATCGGCAAGGACAAATGCCCCCTCGTCGATACCTGGTGGCAGACCGAAAACGGCGGTATCATGATCAGCCCGCTGGCCGGTATCACGCCGGAAAAACCGTCGTACGCGACGCTGCCGCTTCCGGGCGTGCAGCCGGTGCTGGTCGATGAAAACGGAAACGAAATCGAAGGCAACGGCGTCTCCGGAAACCTTTGCATCAAGTTCCCATGGCCGGGTATTCTCCGGACCACTTACGGCGACCACGAGCGCTGCCGCCAGACGTATTTCAGCACGTATCCGGGCAAGTATTTCACGGGCGACGGCTGTCTGCGCGACGAAGAAGGTTACTACCGCATCACGGGCCGCGTCGACGACGTCCTCAACGTCTCCGGCCACCGCATCGGTACTGCCGAAGTTGAAAATGCGATCAACATGCACCTCGGGGTCGTGGAAAGCGCCGTTGTCGGCTATCCCCACGACATCAAAGGACAGGGCATTTACGCCTATATCATCACGGAAGAGCCGCTGAACGATGCCGACCTGACCCGGAAGGACATCCTGGCGACGGTTTCCCGCATCATCGGTCCCATCGCCAAACCGGACAAGATCCAGTTTGTGGCGGGCCTGCCTAAAACCCGCTCAGGCAAAATCATGCGGCGTATCCTGCGGAAAATCGCCGAAGGGGATACCTCCAACCTGGGCGATACCTCTACCCTGCTCGATCCGGGCGTGGTGGATGAAATCAAGGCCGGAGCGCTGTAAGCGACTGACTATCTGACTAAAAAGACGCCCCGAAAGGCGTCTTTTTAGTTTTCAAGCGATACGGTACCCGCCTGCCGGGCCGGTATCGAGGTCATCTGCCGGGGATCTTTGCGGTAAGGTACTTTCACTGCCGACGAGACCGTTACCTGGCAATGCCCGAATTCTTCCGAGACGATTCCTTCCATTTGGAAAACGCCGCTGCCGGTCAGCGGATAGGCTTTGGCTACATCCGGAAAATGAACCGTGTCGAAAAATTCTCCGCTGTAATCCAGCCAGTATCCAAACCCCATTCGATCTCCGTTGCGAGTTGTGGTAGATTTTACGTGAACGAGGTAGCCAAGCAACGTAACCGGCTTTCCGATAAACTTGTCGAGATCCGTCGCCAGTACCAGCGGATACCGGAACTCAGACAGCTCGCCGATCAGCGAAAACGGCGGACAAAGCGGAAACCCAAGCAATTCCAGCTCGTCGTATGCATCTTCAAGGGGATCGTGGCTGAAAACGGGAAGTACCGGCAGGTCGTCTTCCATCCCGAAAAGCGGCTCAATGGCCGACGGTCGGTCGTTCCAACGCCAGTGCGCTTCCCAAAGCAGGCTTTTCTTGGATTGTCCGAAAGAACGGAAAGCGCCGATCCGGATCAGCAGCAGTAGCTGTTCCAGACCGATTGGCACCCGTCGGCAGAAATCATCGAAACTACGGAAAGGACCTTCTTTCTGCTGGCGGGTGATGGATGCAATCGTCTTTTTTTCAAGGGATTGCAGGTGAATCCACCCCAGCCAGATTGTCGTGCCCGAGATAGACGTCAGTTCACCGCTCCGGTTGATATCCGGCGCCTCGATCGCAGCGCCCCAGCGCCGGGCTTCGTGAACGTAAAATTCCGTCGAATAAAATCCTCCGAAATTGTTGATTACTCCCACCATAAACTCGAGCGGATAATAGGCCTTAAGATACAGGCTTTGGTAGCTCTCCACGGCATAGCTGGCGGAGTGTGCCTTGCTGAAACTGTACCCGCTGAAGCTCTCGATCTGCCGCCATACCTCCTGCCAGACAGCGTCCGGATAGCCCCGTTCCCGGCAATTATGGGCGAATACTTCTTCGATTCTCCGGAATTCCTTTCTGGATCGGTACTTCCCGCTCATACCCCGGCGAAGAATGTCCGCTTCGGCGAGGGTAAGCCCGGCGAAGTAATGCGCCACCTTGATGACGTCTTCCTGGTATACCATGATGCCATAGGTTTCCGCCATCAGCTGCTCCATGACCGGATGCGCATAGGTATAGCTGCCGGGCCGGTGATGCCGGAGGATATACTCCCGCATCATCCCACTGCTCGCCACGCCGGGACGGATAATACTACTTGCAGCGACAAGCGTAGGATAATTATCACAATTCAGCTTCCAGATGAGCTGCCGCATCGCCGGGGATTCGACATAAAAGCAGCCCATCGTTTCGTGACTGCGCAGCTGATCGCGGACTTTTTCGTCCACCAGAAAATCTTTGACCCGGTGGATATCAATTTCAATCTGCCGGTTTTCCCGGACGATCTCCACGGTATCCTTGATGTGGCCCAGCCCGCGCTGGCTCAGGATATCAAACTTGGCGAAACCCATGTCTTCCGCCGTATACATATCAAAATGGCAGATCGGGAAGCCTTTCGGCATGGTTTTCAGGCCGGTACAGGCGAACAACGGCTGATCGGAGATAAGGATACCTCCGGCATGGATCGACAATTGCCGGGGCTTGCCGTCCATCCGTTGCCCGATACGCAGAATGGTCGCGGTATAGCTGTCGGACGGCGGAGGTACATCCCAGCCATAACTCCGTTTTCGCACCAGGTCAACGAGTGCGTCAATTTCGCTTCGCGGTAGTCCGTACACTTTCCCCAATTCCCGGTACTGGCTCCGGTTCTGGAAGGTTACATAGGTGGCAAGCAGGCAAACGTGCTCGGGTCCGTGCCGGTGGAAGATGTATTCGATGATCTCATCCCGGTCGTCCCACGAAAAATCAATGTCAAAATCCGGAGGGCTGGTCCGTTCGGGATTGATAAACCGTTCGAAATACAAATCCAGCGCAATCGGGTCCACATCGGTAATTCCGATGCAGTAGGCAACTACTGAATTAGCTCCCGAACCACGCCCGATGTGGAAATATCCTTTGCTTTTGGCAAATCGGATGATGTCCTCCGTAATCAGAAAATAACTACAGAAACCCATTTCGCTGATTACTGTCAATTCTTTCCGAACCCGGCTACGGGCTTCTTCGTCGGCAGCGTCGTAGCGCCGCATAAAACCCTCCCAGGCAAGGGCAGCCAGGCGTGCTTCGTCGTCTGCCGCCGACGCGCCGAACACCTGCTTGTTCCGAACGGTACGCAGCGGCACATCGAACCGGCATTCTGCCAGCAGGCGGATCGTATTTTCCAGAATACCAGGCAGATTCGCGTATTTGGCTGCGAGCCGGTCGGGCGGAACCATCCAGTCGGTCGGGCTCGCCTGCGCCTCTTCCGGCAGCCGGGAAAGCAGGCAGTTTTTGTCAATGGCCCGGAGATGGCGGTGCAGTTCATAATCGTCCTGCGTCTGAAAACTTACTGACTGCAGGACGACCAGCCTGTCAGGCGAAACCCGCTGCCGGTAGTTCCAGAACCGGTTGATTTCCGACGGGCGGATGCCGATGTATTCGTGGGATTGAAGGACAGGGTTCCCGTCGAGATACCGCATGGGGTAAATCACTGCTACCTCCGAGAAATCGGGCGCGGAAACCGGAAACGGCGTACCGGCATGGTCGTGTTCAGTCAGGAAACGGGTTATTTCCGCGAAACCGGCCGGTGTTTTCGCCAGGCAGACATAGCAAAACTCGTCTCCGTTCCGGAAATCGACGCCGGCGACGGGCCGGATGACCCGTTTTTTTTCTTCACAGAGCCGTACCAGCTCAAAGACGGCGGACGTCGTATTGACATCCGTCACCACCAGCGTATCCAGCCCCAGCGCCTCCGCCCGGGCATAGAGGGCTGAAACCGGCAGGGTGCCGTACAGCAGCGAAAATTCGGTATGGTTGTTCAGGAAATACATAACCAGTTGCCGGTTTTGCGGGTCTGCGCGGCGACGGCAAGCGTCAGCGGCCGGCGTTCGTTCCGTTCCTCCGAAAACAGGCTGAAACCCAGCGCTTCCGGGTCCCAGCCGACGACATACTCGCGGTCATCAAGCAGAACGGTATCATACTCAAACAGCGGCTCGCCCGAGGCGTCGTTCGCACCTACCTGCCAGAGTACTTCCACGTCGGAGGAAGACTGGTATTTCCGGACTTCGCCGGTATGCATCTGAACGAGTACGAGGGTTTCGTCGAGCCAGAATGACTCGAACTCCCCTGTCGTACCCACCGCCGTAACGGTATGAAAATCAGCTCCGTCGAATACCTTGATCTGTGGGAGCGACTGTGCCAGGGTAGTCATGACCGAATCTGATCAAAGGAATAGGCCCGGCCTACCATGCGCTCGCCGTGCTTCAGGCGGATGCGGTCCATGGCATGGTAGAGCGGAACGACTTTGGACGATGCATCAAACAAGCCCAGCTGCTCCAGCCCGCGGACCAGTTTGCTGAACCGGATACCGACGAGGCGGATCAGCAGGCGGCGGTCATACAAACGGTCAAACAGATCAAGGACGTGACCAATCAGCTCCTGATCCGAGGTCGTCGGGGTAATCTGCAGCTGGCGGGTATGGGTATCGAAGTTGGAATACCGGATTTTGACGGTCACACAGCCGGTAGACGAATGTTCCTTCCGGAGGTCATACGCCAGGCCTTCCACCATGCGGGCAAGCAGCCGGCGGATCATGACGACGTCTGTCGTGTCTTTGTCGAAAGTAGTTTCCTTCGAATGCGACCGCTGCTCCCAGTGCTGGAGTACCGGCGTCGGATCGATCCCGTTGGCCCGTTCCCACAGCAGGATACCCGCTTTACCAAAGGTCTTTTCCAGGAGTTTTTTGGGCATATGCGCCAGCATCCCGACAGTCAGGATACCCATATTCCGCAATTTCTGGGCGGTTACCTCTCCCACCATCGGAATACGGGACACCGGCAGCGGGTTGAGAAAGGGTTGGACATCGTCGGTGCGGAGGTACAACTGTCCGTTAGGTTTGGCCTCTTCCGTCGCCATTTTGGAGACGACTTTCGCCGGCGAAATACCCATTGAGATCGCCAGCCGGGTTTCTTTCATCACCGACCGGCGGAGTTCGGACGCAAACTGCACCGCGCCGATAAACCGGTCCATCCCCGAAAGATCCAGGTAAAATTCATCAATAGACGTTTTCTCGACAATGGGCGCGCGGTCTTCCAGCATATCCGTCACCTCTTTGGACGCCCTGACATACGATTCAAAATCGCCCTTCAGCACGAGGGCTTCCGGACAGAGCTTCTTTGCCAGCTTCATCGGCATGGCCGAATGCACCCCAAACTTCCGCGTTTCATAGGAGCAGGCCGCAACCACCCCCCGATCGGACGCGCCGCCGATGAGGATAGGCTTGCCGTTCAGCTCCGGGAAATCCCGCCGCAACACGCTCACGAAGAACGTGTCCAGGTCCAAGTGAGCGATGATATTTTCCATGATTTTTATTCAATTTGTCCCGAATCCTTGCTAATTACGAGTTAAATATCCTGATTTTTTATTCAATATGCACTTATATTGATCATTCTTTTTTTACAGTGGCTGTATTTCTTGTCCAACGCGCTGATCCGCTTAGTTTTGTCTTCCGATCCTTTTCTCCTCCCGATGGAACAAACGGAAGCTACTATCCGGCGCCTCTACCCGCTTTCAGAGCAAGCCTTTGACCGCCTGGTTTCGGTGATGAAACCGGTGCGCTTTCCGAAGGGTGGCATGCTGTTTCAGGCGGGAAAAGTGGAGCGGGAGATTTATTTTCTGGAAGAGGGCATTGCCCGGGCCTATCAAAGCTGTGAAAAACAGGACATTACCTTCTGGTTTGGCACAGAGGGGGCTGTGATTCTTCCATTTGAGAGCTACCTGCGGGGGCATCCGGCTTACGAAACCGTAGAGGTACTGGAGCCGTCTCTCACCTACGCAGTGCGCATCGATGCACTGGAAAGACTCTTTGAAACAGACCTGGAGCTGGCCAACTGGGGCCGCAAGCTGGCCGAAAACGAACTGGTAAGCGCGGAGAAACGGTACCTGTCAGGGCAGTTCCGGACGGCGTCGGAACGGTACCTGGACCTGATCGAACAGCATCCTGAACTTCTGCAACGCGTGCCGCTGGGCTATATCGCGTCCTACCTGGGGGTTACTCAGGTGACGCTGAGCCGGATACGGGCGGGGATCCGGTAAGAATGGTCTGCTATTCCCGATACACCCGGTCCAGGATGAGTTTCTTTCCCAAAGAAGGTATTTCAACATAGCAATCTGCGGGAACAACACCCCTGCTGATCCATTGGGTGATGAGATTGAGTTTCTTATGATGCTTTTTTGCATAATCCGCAAGCGTAATCCATTCGCGAAGGTCCATCACTTTGCCCTCCGCTACGAGTATATCGCGTCCCTGCCGGATCAAAGCGTCTGAATCTGCCAGGAGTTTTTTCAGGTCTGTTTTTGCATCGATCATCGTCTTCTCTTTTTGATTAGCTGTCGTTTTCAAGCGCATGGAGCAGGGCGAGTAATGCGCTCAACCGATCCAGAAGCTGATCTGTTTCTTCATCCGTTAATTCCATCTCCTGCGCGTCGCGAAGGGCTTGCCTCACCATCGCAATTTGAAGACGGAGGGCGGCAATGTAGTCTCGGTGCTTCATAAACATCTCGTCATCAGACTACCGTACCGAATGTACGTAATGTAACGTTACATTACAATCTATTTTATTCCGGCAGGAAATCTGCATATAATCTTCGGGTACTCGTTTCCGATTCGGCAGCCAAACTAGCAGGCCTATTTTTCATTTGGAGAAATACCAACACAATGAGTTAACGGTTACCAGATTTGCCCGCTGTTGTCAATAACCTTCGTTTTTATCATTTGTAAAATACTCCCCGCTTCCTTCTCCGGACCTTTGTACCACATCACCAACACGCCCCGGAAGCGGGCGGATTTGCCATGAACTGGATCGTATTGATCATCGCCGGCCTGTTTGAGGTCGGGTTTACTTCCTGCCTCGGGAAAGCCCGGGAAACCACCGGTACTACCTCCGCACTCTGGATGGGCGGATTCTTTTTTTGCCTGACAGTCAGCATGTTTCTCCTCATGAAAGCGACGCAAACGCTGCCCCTGGGTACAGCCTATGCCGTCTGGACGGGTATCGGGGCGGTCGGAACGGTACTCGCCGGTATCTTCTTCTTTCAGGAACCTGTCGGCCTCTGGCGGATGGTCTTTCTCTTCACGCTGATCGGCTCCATCGTAGGCCTGAAACTCGTATCTCACTGATAGCCAACTTCCTGCTTTCAGCGGCTGCTTCCCGAGGGAGGCAGCCGCTTTTGTTTGGACCGTCTGTCCCTCCCCGCCGTCCGCCCAACCCGCCCAAATTCACCACACATCTGACAAAACCGCCTCTGCTCCTTTTCCTGCTTACAGGTATGCCTCCCGCCTCTACTTTTGATGCGTTTTTAATACGACGGGCTTTCCATCACCTTACATGAATCAACACCCTTACCATCTGAAACACGCCATGAAAAAATTTCTACTGATCTGCGTTGGTCTTTTATCGGTACAACTGGCTTCTGCCCAGTTTCCGATATCGACAGCGCCCCAGCGAAAGGCCATCCCCGGCACGGCGGATGACAACACGCCGAAAGGAAATTCCAAAATCACCGGCTTCGTGGTTGACTCTGCCATGACCAAGGCCGTTGAGTTCGCGAGCGTAGCGCTGGTCAGCAAAACCACCAACAAACCCGTAGACGGGGCTGTGGCCGACGACAAAGGCAAGTTTACCCTCAACAAAGTACTCGCCGGCGATTACAAGCTGCTCTTCACCTTTATCGGATACGAAAACAAAACGGTCGACGGTATCAAGGTTGAAAAGGGCAAAGACATCGACCTGGGTGTCGTCAAACTTTCGTCCAAAGCCAAAACGCTGGAAGAAGTAACCGTCACCGGCCAGAAAGACCTCATCGAAGAAAAAGTAGACCGCCTCGTCTACAACGCCGAAAAGGATATTACGGCCAAGGGCGGCGATGCCTCCGACGTACTCCGGAAGGTGCCGATGCTGTCGGTCGATCTCCAGGGTAACGTATCCCTCCGCGGAAGCAGCAATATCCGTGTATTGATCAACAATAAACCCAGTACGATCGTCGCCGGAAGCGTTGCCGATGCGCTCAAGCAGATCCCGGCAGACATGATCAAGAGCGTCGAGGTCATTACCTCTCCTTCAGCTAAGTATGACGCCGAAGGTTCAGGCGGGATCATCAACATCATTACCAAGAAGAATACCCTACAGGGTTTGAGCCTGAATGTAGACGCCGGCGTGGGCAACCGCGGCTCCAACCTTTCGCTCAACGGCAGCTACCGCAAGGGTAAGATGGGCTTCTCGCTGGGCGGTTTTGGCCGGGCGAACTACAACCTGAAGGTGGATGTCTTCAATGACCAGACCAATTTCGGCCCGAATGGCAACACCAGCCGTACCATCCAGAACGGTACCGGTAAAAACAGCGGGCAGTTCGGGAACTACAACCTGGGGTTTGACTATGATATGGCTAAAAACCAGTCGCTTACCGCCGGCGTACGCTACGGTGTCCGGAATATGCTGAATACGCAGGACTATGATATTCAGTCGTTTGTCAACGGCAATAAGACCGGTACGCTGTTCCGGGATATCGATACGAAAAACCTGTCGGGAACGGTAGACGTCAACGTCGACTACCTCCATACCTACAAAAAACCCCAGCAGGAATGGAGTATCTCGACCATGTACAGCCGGAACGACCTGACCAACAACTACGACGCCAACGACAAAAGCGCCGTGGATGCCATCCTGAACCGTCAGAAAAACATCAACCACAGCAACAACCAGGAAGCGACGCTGCAGACGGACTACCAGACGCCGATTCGGAAAAACCAGCTTATTGAGTTCGGCGCGAAAGGGATCATGCGGAAAGTATCCAGCAATTACGACTACCTCTACGCCAACGCCGGCGATCCGCTCACGCAGGATCCGAAGCAACCTTCCGGCGCGTTGGACTATGACCAGAACGTAGTCGGCGGGTATACCTCCTATACCTATACGACCAAATCCCGGTATACCCTGAAAGCCGGCGCCAGGTACGAGCATACCTCCATCAGCGCAAGTACCCGTGAGGGCGGCGAGATCCATATTCCGAATTACGGTAACCTGGTACCGAGTGTCAACCTGTCGAAAAGTATCAAGGGTACTATGCTGAAACTCGGGTATAACCGCCGCATCCAGCGTCCGGGTATCCAGCAGCTGAACCCGAACATCAACGCGGCTAACCCGCAGAATATCAGCATCGGTAATCCGCTGCTGCGCCCCGAACTGACCGACAACATCGAACTCGGCGCCAGCCGTACCATCAAGAAGTTCTTCCTGAATGCGACGTTCTTCGGCCGGAAAACCGACAACATGATTACGCAGGTGGTTCAATCGTCCGATACCCTCGCCGGCGGTCTGATTACGACCTACCAGAACATCGGCAGCGAGCACGCGCTGGGGAGCAACATCTTTGGAAACCTGGCCGTTTCGTCCAAGATCAACATCGGGATTTTCTCCAACTTCCTGTATTCGCAGCTGAAGGGCAAGGCGCCGATCGGTGGCGGTATTTCGCAGGATGTCAGCAACTCCGGCCTCAACGTCAGCGGCGGGTTCTTTACGCAGTTCACCTTCAAAAACGGCTGGGGTGCGCAGGGCTTTGCCTTCTTGCAGGGTTCGCAGGTACAGCTCCAGGGCCGTCGGGGCGGCTTCGGATTCTATTCGGCCGGCGTCAAGAAGGACTTCAAGAACAAGAAAGGCAGCATCGGTCTGGCCGGAGAGAACTTCCTGACGAAGAACTTCCATATGCATACCCAGAATTCGTCTCCGCAGTTTACACAGGTCAGCGATATCTATATCTTCATGCGGGGTGTACGTCTGACGTTCACCTACAAGATTGGAAAAATGACGATGGATGCGCCCCGGAAGAAGGGCAAGTCCGTCAATAACGACGACGTCAAAACCGGCGGCGACGGCATGAACCAGCAGCAGGGCGGCGGTACACCGAGCACGGGTACAGCACGGCCCCGGTAATTTCTATCCAATCCATGAAAAAGCGGCTGTCTCGAGGGTTCGAGACAGCCGCTTTCTTTTTTTTGTCTGTGTCTTCTGTGAAGTCTGTGAGAAAAATATTCGCATCAACCCGAAAATCATTTTCTCACAGACTTCACAGAAGACACAGACATTGGGGATTTGTCAGGCAGGTGTTACCGCCTTCAACTTCGCCAGGCCGGTTTTGGCCACCGCCAGCGCGTCCTGCGCCCAATAGGTTTTATTGAATACTTCGAGAGAAAGGACGATGGGATGATCTGCCTTCCGGATGGTTCGGAGGATGTCTTTGATCGGCGCGACGCCATCGCCCGGATACACCCGGTCGCCGTCTCCGATTTTATCCACCGGAATGGTACCCGGATAATCGTTGACATGAAAAATCTCAATGCCGGCGGTACCCGCCAGCGGCAGCGTCGCATTTCCGGAACCGCCTTTGTACAGGTGGTAGACATCCAGCAGGATCCGGGCCTGCGGCAGGCCGCTTTGCGCTGCTACGAAGAGCACCTCTCCCAGTTTGCTCAGATTTTTGGAGAAACCCCATAGTTCGAGCTGCGGGATTACGCCCGTCTGGATACCCAGTTCGAGGATGTGGTGGTAGCGGTCGGCGACTTCGTAGAGGTCCAGCCGTTCGCCGGTAGTCGCGCCGGCCGGAGGCGTGGCGATGCGCCGGCAGCCCGCGCCGTGGAGCAGTTCCATTTCCTGTTTCAGCTGTTCGACGCCCTTCGCGCGGGCGGCGGCATCCGGGACAATCCACGGCGCAAACCCGATGGCATTCTCGAGGGTAATGCCCAGGTCGCCGGCCAAACGGCGGGCGTCAGCCACTGAGTTTCCGCTTTTTACGTATTCCTGGAGGGTATCGACCCAGATTTCAACCGACCGGAAACCGGCCTTCGACGCCGTTTCGAGCTCCTTGCGGAAACCGAGCTTATGCCCGCGGAGGGTACTCATGTTGAGGCAATAGGTAAACGATCCGGAAGGAAGGGCGAGGGCCGGGATAGGCAATACGGCAGCTCCGGCGACTACCAACAGGTTTTTTAAGGCTTCCCTGCGTGTTGACATGGTGATCAGGTTTGGAGGTTTCCGTCCGGCCAGGGACGGCGAAAGGGCTTCATTTTCAAGCCATAAAGAAAATACAAAGCGGTCTGACGACCGCCGTTTGTAAATTTTTCTGTTTTTTTTTCGATATACGCAGACGGAATGGAAAAACTCTGCAGAATACTTTTACCTTTGTCACTTCCTGATGTACAGGAGTTTTTGTTTTATCTGTTCTTTTTTTTCACAATGCAAACAGGCACTGTAAAATTTTTCAACGAAACGAAAGGTTTTGGCTTTATTCTGGATGACGCTTCCGGGCAAGATATTTTCGTGCACGCGACGGGTCTGAGTTCAGCCACCATTCGGCAGGACGACCGTGTCTCGTTCGAGACCATCGAAGGTAAGCGTGGCTTGAACGCCGTTAACGTGAAGAAGATCTAATCTTCGCGTGCTGATAAAAGCACCCCGCTCTGTAGCAGACGCGGGGTGTTTTTGTTTTTGTAAGCGCCGTTATCTGTGGATACTTCTCCTCAGCGGGCTTCCGGAAACGTTCGTTCTTTCCTGCCGCCGGGCTACAGCCCCGCCGGAAGCACAAGTACACGGCTTAATGCCCGTAGCTGTCGGCATTTTTCGAAGGAAAGGCGTACTTTTACGAACAGAATTGTTTTCGAATGGTGTTCAGAAAAGTCTTTCTTTCGTTTTTTCTGCTCGTTGGAATCCTCCCTGCTTTCGCACAGGAACGCTACCTGACGGGAGTTGCCCAAAACGACTCCACGCATGCGCCTATCAACATGGCGACCGTGCGGAACCTTCGTACCCAGGACGTCACCCGCACCAATAAAACCGGAACTTTTCTGCTGCTCGCCAAACCCGGCGACAGAATCCGTATCAACTGCAACGGCTGCGAAGAAACAACAGCCCTGGTCGACTCTTCCGGCCGGGACCTGATCGTCAACATCAAACAGTTTACGTTCCTGACCGAAGGTACCACGCTCAACGAGGTGGAAGTAACCGGCAAATCCGAAGCCGAAATCAAAAACCAGATCGAAGCGGTATTGAAAGAACCGACGGCCAAGAAAAATATGTCGACCGGCCAGGTACTAGACATGGCGCAGTCCCCTATTTCCCTTCTCTACGAACTCTTCAGCAAACGCGCCAAAGGACTGCGGAAACTCGCAGTGTTTCAACAGGAAGACCGGAAACACAAACTCGCCGAAACCCGGTATAACGAGCAGTTTGTCCACCAGATTACCAAACTGGAAGGCCTGGAGCTGGAGCAGTTTATGCGCTTCTGCCCGATACCCGATGATTTCATCCTCCGATCTTCGGAGTATGATCTGATGCAAAAAGTCAAAGACTGTTACAAAAAATTTAAGGCTCGCCAGGGCAAATGAAATCGTTCTTCCCCTTTCTGATCTGTTTCTGCTTTTCCTTCTCCGTATTTGCTCAGGAAGACCCCAAGTTGGGTAGCTGGACCATTCTGACGGTTCAGAAAGTTGCCAACGCCAAGGGTTGGGGCGGATTCATGGAGCTGCAATCCCGCCAGAATCAGGTACTTAACAAGTTTTTTTACTATGAATTGAAAGGCGGCGTTCACTACGAACTGGGCAAAAACGTGACGGCGACCGTCGCCGGTGGCCGCTACCACACCTACAACCTGAACGACCTTAGCGACCTGCAGGTCGGCGAATGGCGGATCTGGGAGCAGCTGGTACTCAACCAGTTCCTCGACCGTATCAAATTTGAGCACCGGTATCGTATCGAACAGCGCTGGCTCAACGGCGACTACCGGAACCGCTTCCGCTACCGGCTCAATATGCTCATTCCCCTTAATACCCGGCAGTTCAAGCCCGGTACCTGGTTTATTTCTGCCTACGATGAGATTTTTCTCAATAACCAGACGCCGCACTTCGAACGGAATCGCTTCTACGTCGGCGCAGGGTATCAGATCAACAACAACTGGACGGTACAGGCCGGCGCCATCCGGCAATACAATTACCTCGGAACCGGCGCGTGGAATGCCAAGAATAACATCGTATTATCTGCCTTTTTCAAAATTCCGGGAAGTGTTGACCGCATCGTGATTCCGTCCAACGCCGATTGACGTTACCTTTGCGGGATGCGGTACATGATCGAACTGGCCTACAACGGCTCAGGATACAACGGCTGGCAACGGCAGCCGAACGCCGTTTCGGTGCAGGAAGAGTTGGAAAAAGGCCTCTCGCTTTTGTTACGGGAACCAATAAATCTCATCGGGTCCGGGCGGACCGACACCGGCGTTCATGCAGCCCAGCAATTTGCGCATTTTGACCGGGAAGCGCCGATTGAAGATATCCCCTTTCTCCTTTTCAAGCTCAACCACGTCCTGTCGCAGGGCATCGCCGTCTACCGGATTTTTCCGGTAGCAGATACGGTACACGCCCGTTTTACGGCAACCTCCCGCAAGTATGAATACCACATTGCCCGGAGAAAAACGCCTTTTCGTCCGGCTATGGTCTATCCGCTGGATATGCCGCTGGATATCGAAGCGATGAACGAAGCAGGGAAGATCCTTCTGCAGCACGAGGATTTCCAGAGTTTCAGCCTCGTCAAAACCCAGGTCAAAACGTTTCGCTGCCGGATTACGGAAGCACGGTGGGTAGAAGAAGGTACGGAGCTGGTGTTTCACGTCCGGGCAGACCGCTTCCTGCGGGGCATGGTCCGCGCGCTGGTAGGTACGTTGCTCGAAGTGGGCAGAAACCGGCTTTCTCTTGCCGAATTGGAAGAAATTATCCTTGCCAAAGACCGGCGGAAAGCCGGCAGAGCCGTACCGCCCGACGGCCTGTTTCTGATGGAAGTAACGTATCCCGAGAACGCTTTTTCACCACCCGTATGCGCGTCGTGATTGTCTTGCTGGCGGCCGGCCGCTCAGCCCGTATGGGCTTTCCCAAGCAATTGTGGAAATGGGAAGGGTGCACACTCATCCGCCGGATGGCGGAGACGGCACTGGCTGTCCGGTCGTCCGGCATCTCGGCAGAAACCGTCGTCATCACCGGAGCCGGTACGGAGGAAACGGGCGCGGAAGTCCGTGACCTCGCCGTCCGTATTCAGTATAACCCCGACTGGGAAGAAGGAATGGCTTCGTCTCTTCGCACGGCCACCGAAGTCGCCGGTGATGCCGACGCGCTGCTGGTACTCCTGACCGATCAGCCGGCTGTTTCGACGGGGCTGCTGGAAACATTGCTCGATACCTGGAAGCAACAGCCCGCTCAGCCCGTAGTATCTGATTATGGCGATGCCTGGGGGCCTCCGCTGGTTCTGCCCCTCTCCTTCCGAGACGACCTGCTGGCGCTGCGCGGCGATACCGGCGCCAAGGCTTTTCTCAAGGAGCATCCGGAACAACTGATACGGATTCCGTTCCCGCAGGGAAAATTGGACCTCGATACACCGGAAGACCTCATACGGCTTGGAAAAAGAGGCTTTGGTTTGTAATTTCGCTCGTACCTAGAAATAAGTCGCCTCAATAGGCCTATAGCATTCCGGGCGTTACCCGGCTATCCACCTGAATACCTGCTTTATTTCCTATCCTATCCCGTCGTTAGCTTATACCTGTGCTCTATCCAGGGGATTATTTCTACGTCATACGAACGATAAACATTCACTACTACCAAAATGACTAATGTACGATCGTCGCTTACCCGTGTTGGGGTATTTTACGACGGAAATTATTTCTTACACGTAAGCAACTACTACAACTATTTCCACGCCCGTAAAAGCCGGATCAGTGTTTCCGGATTGCATACGTTTATCAAGCATCTTATCGCGGAAGAGCAGAGCATCGATACCCGCTCCTGCCAGATCGTTGACGCCCACTATTTCCGCGGACGGCTCAATGCCATCGAAGCGAGCCAGCGTGGCAATATGTTGTTTTACGACCGGGTATTTGACGACCTGCTGATGGCCGAAGGCGTCACGACGCACTACCTGCCCGTCCGGACTTCGTTCAACAACAAGTACGAAAAAGGCATTGACGTATGGCTGGCACTGGAAGCGTATGAAATGGCGCTTCACAAAAAGTTCGACGTGCTTGTACTGATTGCTTCCGACGGTGATTTTGTTCCCCTCGTCCGGAAGCTCAATACCCTCGGCACGAAGGTGATGGTACTGAGCTGGGACTTTGAGTATACGACGGAAGACGGGCAGAAAATGGTCACGCGGACTTCGCAGGACCTGCTCGAGGAAGCCTCGTATTACGCTGATATGCAGAACATTATCGAAGACCGCTCCCGTCGGAATGACCCGCTGATCAACGGACTGTTCGTGATTCCTCCGGCTCCTCCGGCTGCTGCGCCGCGGGTGGAACGTGCCGCGCCGACCGGCCCCGCCACCGCGCCTCACGTCGAAAATACCGGTGAGCCCATCGCCAGCACTATCTATTCGCTCAAGAACGGATACGGATTCATCAAGTATCCGCCCAATAACCTCTTTTTCCACTATACCAGCCTCGTGGATACCGATTTCAACGAACTGCAGGAAGGAGATGAAGTGGAATTTGTGCTGTCACTCAACGACCGCGGTGATTATATCGCCAAAAATGTCCGGTTGCTCTGGGAAGAAGACGGCGAAGCGCCCCGCACGCCTGTTCCCGCTCTCGAAACAGATACCAATCAGGAATACAAGTTCTGATAAACGAAGAAAGGCGCCGGAAGGCGCCTTTCTTCGTTCAGGACCAATCTGATCAGATAATCTTGCGGATCAGGTCCTCCAGGGTCACGCCTTCTGCTTCTGCCTTGAAGTTCCGGACAATCCGGTGGCGCAGAATCGGCAGGGCGACAGCCTGTACATCTTCAATATCCGGGGAAAACTTCCCGTGAAAGAGCGCATTACATTTCGCAGCGAGAATCAGGTTTTGCGAAGCGCGCGGGCCTGCCCCCCACTCCAGAAACTCATTGGCTTCCTTCGCGGCCAGTTCCGAACCGGGACGCGTCTTGTGCACGAGGCGGACGGCATATTCCACCACATTATCCGCAATCGGTACCCGCCGCACCAGGTGCTGGAAGTACTGAATTTCTTCGCCGGATACCTGCTTCTGAACTTCGTAACGAATATCGGAAGTAGTGGCCTTCACAATTGTCAGCTCGTCGGCGAAGCGGGGATAGTCCAGCTGAATCATGAACATAAACCGGTCCAGCTGCGCTTCCGGCAGCGGGTAGGTACCTTCCTGTTCGATCGGGTTTTGGGTAGCCAGAACGAAGAACGGGCGGCTCAGGGAGTACTTCTGGCCGGCGATCGTCACCGCGTACTCCTGCATGGCTTCGAGCAGCGCCGATTGCGTCTTGGGCGGCGTCCGGTTGATTTCGTCTGCCAGGATAATATTGGCAAAAACGGGGCCTTTGATGAAACGGAAGTTACGGTCATTATCGAGCGTCTCCGAGCCCGTGATATCCGACGGCATCAGGTCAGGCGTAAACTGGATCCGGTTGAAGCTCAGGTCCAGCGCCCCGGCCATGGTTTGAATGAGAAGGGTCTTTGCGAGGCCCGGCACACCTACCAGAAGACAGTGCCCCTGGCAGAAAATGGCCGTCAGCAGGAGGCGGACTACCTCGTCCTGCCCGATCACAACCTTGGTAATTTCACTATGCAGTTTCTTATACGCTTCGTTCAGCGCTTCCACGCCTTCAACATCGGAAGAATAGACCATACGTACGAATAAAACAGGTTAGAAAAAAAGGGACTTCTTTCGAAGTCCCCGTCAAGATACTCATTGTTGTTCATACGCCGAGATGACATCGGCACATTCCGTTTTTAAATTCGGGTCCCGGACCTGAATAAAGACCTCCGACTTCGTCTTTTTAAACCACTTGTCGACCGCCGTATTCTTTTTCCGGTTGAGTGCCATCCGCTGGAGCTTCAGGTAGTCGTCGGTAAGGTTGGCAAAGTGAGGAGGGAATTTTGCTTTGTAGTAGAGAATCCGGACGCCGGTCTTGCCGTCGTTGGTCCGGTACGGCATCACTTGTGAAAACGTTCCGACCTTCATCGAATCAAGGGTGAAGTACAGACCGGGCTCCATGCTTTCATCCATGGCGAGATGAACCGAGCGGGACTCCGGATCCTGAATCCAGCCGCCTACGTCAGCTGTTGCTTTGTCTTCTGAATATTCTTTCGCCATTTTTTCGAAGCGGGCGCTGTCTGCCACCAGTTTCGAGCGAAGGCTGTCGAGGAAATGCGTCGGCTCGGTCAGGTCGAGACGGTTGTATTCCGGGCGAAGCAGGATGTGGCGGGCAGAGTAAATCTCACCCTTCATGTCTTCCAGCTTGATGAGGTGAAGGCCGTGCTCGCTTTCTACAGGCTCGGAGATTTCTCCGGGTTTGAGGCGATAGACCGCACCTTCGAATTCCGGAACCATCGTCCCGCGTTTGACATTGACGTACAAACCGCCGTTCTGGGCACTACCGATATCTTCCGAATACGTACTGGCGAGTTTGCCGAAATCCTCTCCGGCGAGCACGCGCTTTTTGAAATCGCCAAGGCGTTCGCGCAGCTTGTCTTTCTCGTCCCGCGTTACTTTGGCGAGGCGCACGATGTGTCCGACCTGCACTTCCGACGGGAAATACGGAAGGCTGTCTTTCGGAAACGAGTTAAAAAACCGGCGTACTTCGGAAGGCGTAATTTTGACTTCGCTGGTGATTTTCCGCTGCATTTCGCCGACGAGCAGGTTATTCTTGACGTCGGTACGAAGTTCGGCCTTCAGCTGTTCGATGCTCTTGGAAAACTGCTCGACGATGTTCTTTTCCGATCCGTACATCTGGATCATCTGGTCCATCCGTCCCTCCAGTTCGGAATCGACGTTCCGGTCTTCCACCGTCACCGAGTCAATCTCCGCCTTGGCAAGCATTACCTTATTGATAATCAAGCTATTGAGACACTGGCATTTGCTCGGAGCATTCTTCGGGTTGTCAGCCTGATACTGCAGGTACATTTGCTCCAGGTCAGAGCGAAGGATATAATGGTTGTCCACTTTTGCGACGACCCCGTCGATGATCTGCGGTTTTACCTGGGCATTGACCAGGAAAGGCAGGCACATCATCCACAACACCAGGAATCTTTTCATTTTTGATTTATTAAAACAACGCCAATTCGTCCGTTAAAGGGGGAAAGCGGTCCTATCTGCCATGCCGGAAGGCCTGATTACGGCGGACCAAACCATAAAATTACTTCAGTTTTTTCAATTCTTCTTCATTGACTGAGACCTTGAACCGGTTTTTCAGGTCGGTTACCCAGTTTTTCTCGAGGTACAGCTGGTATTCGTTGATGACCTGTCCGCGGGCTTCTGCCAGGGTTTTAACCCGTGCGGGGTCTACTTTCTGAATGTCCAGCAGGACGGTACGGCCGCCTTTTTCGAGGGTCTGTTTACCTACCTTCCAGGCGGCGGCGTCGATGTATTTGTTTTCCCCCTTCTGGAAGTATCCTTCCTGCAGGACGAGGGTATTGGGCTTCGCGCTGTTGAACTGGCGGACAACGTCCTGGCGGGCATTGGTCGACAGCATGAACGTTACCCGGCGGTTTTTGTCCTTGTCCGTCGGTGAAGCCGGCTTGAACTTGCTTTCATCAATTTCAATGATACGCACCGGCGAAATATTACCCTTTTTCACCAGATGACTTACGACACTTTTCAATCGGCCCGCCGAGCAGCTATCCGCTTCGGAGGCATCGGCATGTCCGCTGATTTCGACCTGATAATCCGCATTTTTACTGAGGATCACGATGAGGTCAAACAGCTTTTCCCGCTGGGCATCCGTCAGGCGCGTTTGGCCTTTCGGGAACGTCAGGTCGGCAAACTTCCGGTTGAGTACGTAGGGCTTTTTCGCCAGAATACGCTGAGCCTGATCGAGTACGGGGCGGCTTGCGGCGTCCAGTACTGTGGCAAAAACGCGGGGAGGCAACTGATATTGCAGTTTGTTCCGTTCGTAAAACTGGCGCTGGCCGGTGGTATCCTGAATCGATTTGGCCTGTACATTTTCTTCCAGCATCTGAAACAGCAGGATACCGTCGTGATACTCCTGAATCAGGCTCCGGAAATCTTCGTTCTTTTCCTCCAGATGCGCTTCCTCGTATTCCAGGTTACGTTCATCGGCATAAGCCGCATAGAGGTTCTGCATCAGTGCCTTCGGCGAGGCGCCGGCTTGCGGGCGCTGATTTTTCACGACATACCGGAAGAAATCTTCCACGCGGTAAACTTGATCCTTAATGCGGAACAGCAGTTGCCCGTTCAGGTTCGGATCGGGTACCGGCTGCCATTTTCCCTCAGCCAGTTGAGGTGTCGCCTTTTCCAGCGCCGCGCTCAGGGCAGTGGTATTTTCCTCGAATCCGTTTTCTTTCTTGATACGGCGCAGTACAGCCGATTTGCTGACATTGGAGCGGTCGTCAGACTGCACTTTGGTACGAAGATAACCCGCCATTTCCTCGTAATCCGGCGTCGGAATACGCTTGACCAGTTTCAGGATATGCCAGCCGTACTGGGTCTGAAACGGAGCGGAATAGGCGTTTTCTTTTTTCAGCGCGAACGCCGCTTCTTCAAAAGCCGGGAGCATTTTTCCGGTTCCGAAAGGCTGCATCACGCCGCCGGCGTTCCGGGTACTGCCGTCTTCCGAAAACTGCTTCACGACCTGATCGAAGGAAACGCCCCGCTGCAATTCGCCGTAGGCTTCTTCTATTTTGGTCTTGGCCGTCATTTTATCCGCCTCGGAGCTGTTGGGATCCACGCGAACAAACAAATGCGCAACCTGAATATTGCCCTGGCTGGTACGGCGATCGTTCACCCGGATGAGGTGATAGCCGAAGCGGGTACGCACCGGCAGGGAGATTTCCCCTTTCTTCGTTTTATAGGCAGTTGTTTCGAAGGGATAGACCATCTGAAGGGCTGTAAACCAGCCCAGTTGCCCGCCGTTTTGCGCAGCGTACGGGTCTTTCGAAAACTCTTTGGCGAGATCTTCGAACTTCTCCCCTTTAAGAAGACGGTCCCGGAGTCCCATTGCCTGGTTGTATACCCGAAGCGTATCGTCCGGAGAAGCGTTGGGAGCTACTTCGAGAAGGATATGCGACGCGTTGATTTCTTCTTTCAACCGGTCGTATGCCTCTTTGACGAGAGCTTCGGTCACCTGTTTGTCGGTCATGAACGACTGAGCCGAAACCTTGCGGTAGCCGGCCAGCTCTTCCCGGAAGGCGGCAGTCGTATCGATCCCCTGGCTTTCGCCGGCCAGTACTTTCAGTTTGTAGTTGATAAACAGCGGCAGGTAATCCCGCACGCCGGCCGATTCGTTGAGGCTGTCGGCACCTACCGGGTTTTTCCGGAAATGGTATAAAAACTCGCCTGCCGTTACTTTTTTAGGCCCAATGGTCATCAGCACAGGATCATCAGGTTTCTGGGCAAAGGCACTTGAAGCAATAAAAAATGAAAACGCAGCCCACCGAAGCGACTTATACATATCTGAATAGTTGGGATTCATCCGAGCTTAACCGATTTGCGAGCGGATTTATTGCTCAAAGATAGGGATTATGCATTTTTTCGAAAGCGGCTTTCCGGCGCTTACTCGACGGAGATACGGAATTTTACGTCATACCGGTAGCGATTGAACCGGGCCGACTTCTGGAAACGAACCGGTATGTTGACCGTTCCGCGCACCAGCTCCGAATCCCGGCGGTCGAGGTTCCAGGTACCAAGCACGTCATCCGGATCCAGTTTGTCCGAATGATCCAGCGCAATACCTGCCGCTTGCAGAGACATAACCAGGTAGCCGAGGGGGTTTGTCACTTCAGTCGCTTCGAGCAGGGCGGCCGCACTTCCCGCCATTCCGGTATATTTCCGGATCTGACCGACAAGCCGCTGCGCTTTGCTGTAGTCTTCTATCTCCATGAGTACGGCCGTTGCCACGATTTTCGACTCCGGCGGTACGACTACCTTCACCGGCTGAAAATCGGCAAAGCGGTCTCCCTTCCGCGTCTTCTGCACGCCCCAGGCCGCATGCGCGGTTGAAACCAGCTGGTTTTTACTGTTGAGTACGCTGACAGACCAGGCCATCATCAGCTCGTCGTACCGGGTCAGGCTTTCCTGGATGGAAACGGCATTCAGTTCGGTGGGCGCCAGAACCAGCACGCGGTCTCGGGGAGGCGCGACTTTGGCCGTCTTACAACCCGGGAGAAGGCCTGCCAGCAGAACACAGAACAACAGCTTTCTCATACTATTTCTTCGATCACGGAAGTACCTGCCTCGCCGCCCGTCCACTGCCAGCTTTCGTGGAGACGGATCAGGCCCGACGGCAGTCGTTCCGGTACAGACACACAACTACCGGAACGGATTTCTCCGCCGGTATTGACGTGTTGATAGTGCATCGTAATAACCCCTTCCGGCGAAACCCGGCCGATGATGTTTCCTTTCCGGATAGCGCCGCCGGCATACTCCGCCCACAGCAGATCCCCTTCCTGGAAGTACTGAAAGATGGTTTCTCCGCTTACTTCACCGGAATCGGAGTTGACGACGGCCCGAAACCGTCGTCTATGGTAGTCAAAGGCACTCATACGAGCGGCTCCTGTTGGCTGAGGCAGTGGAAGCTTCCCTGACCCCAGATAATTTCGTCTGCGAGCAGGGGGATAACCTTCCGTCCGGGGAAGGCCTGCTCCAGAATACCGATAGCGCGGTCGTCGTTCGGATTATTGAACACCGGAACAATTACCCCGGCGTTACAGATGAGGAAGTTGGCGTAGCTGCCCGGTGTACGGAAGTCATTGATATACACCGGCTTTGGCATCGGCAACTCAATGATATTGAGCTGTTTGCCGTTCAGCAACCGCATTTCTTTCAGCATCTGCAGGTTGGTCTGAAGGATGGTGTGGTTTTCGTCGGACGGGTCTTCTTCGACACAGGCGACGACGGTATCTTCGTTGACAAACCGGGTGGTATCGTCGATATGGCCATCGGTATCGTCTCCCACAATTCCGCCTTCTACCCAGAGTACCTGGTCCATTCCATAGAAATCACACAGGTACCGCTCGATCTGCGCCTGGTTGAGGTGCGGGTTGCGATTGGGATTCAGCAGGCAGGACTTCGACGTCAGCACGGTACCGGCGCCGTTGAATTCCACTGATCCGCCTTCCATGACGATACCCGGAGATACGTGCGGCAGGTTGAGGTATTGTGCGATGGCAACGGGCAGGAAATCATCGTCGCCGTACGGCGGATACTTCCCTCCCCAGGCATTGTATTCCCAGTTGACGATCATCCGCTCGCCGGTAGCGGGGTTGATCAGAAAAGCCGGGCCGTGGTCGCGGCACCAGGCGTCGTTGGTCGGGTTGATGACGATGCGAATACGATCGAGGTCCACTCCCGCTTCTGACAACCATTGCAATACCCTGGCTTTCAGCCGAATATCATTCACATTGAGGCAAACAAGCTCTCCTTCGGAAATCGCTTTGATAAACTGAAGGTACTGCGGGCGCATGCGGTCGAGCTTGTCATCCTGCCAGGAATGATCGTTATGGGGAAAGGTCAGCCAGGTCGCGCGGTGCGGGTGCCATTCAGGCGGAAAGAAAAAACCTTGTTCTTTGGGAGTCATGGTACGTCAATATCGGAATGCGGCGCGGGCGGCTTCGCCGCCCGCGCCGCAAAGATAGCACCCTCCGCCGGGAACTTCCGGTTGGCCCGCACCGGATTTTCCGTCCTTCTTTCGCTAACTTACCTCCCACTTTCCTCTATCCTCATGAAACGATACCTCCTCCTTCTGTCGGTGTGCTGCTGCTGTTGCACAGCCCTGGCACAGGCGCCGTGGCAGGCAGCGAACCGGTTTATCACCGCGCTGGATGCTTCGCAACGCGCCAAAGCAAGTTTTTCGTTTGACGACGCCGAGCGCTACAACTGGTTTTTCGTGCCGATCGACCGGAAAGGGCTTCCGCTCAAGGAACTGACGGCGGCGCAGCACCAGGCTGCGCTGGACCTTCTCCGGGCGTCGCTCAGCGAGGAGGGTTCACAGAAAGCCCTGGCTATTATTCAACTGGAAATCCTGTTGAAAGAACTGGAAAACCGAGGGCCGGACGATCATTACCGCGATCCGGGGAAGTACTATTTCAGTTTTTTCGGAACACCTGCCGCTGCCGGCGCCTGGGCCTGGCGAATCGAAGGGCACCATCTTTCTCTCCATTTCTCGTCGGTCAACGGGAAGGTCGTTTCCGGCACTCCTACCTTTTTCGGGTCCAATCCGGCACGGATTCCAAAGGGAGCCGATGAAGGAAAGATGATTCTCCAAGCAGAAGCTGAACTCGGCTTTCAGTTATTGGAATCGCTTACACCTGAACAGCAGAAAAAGGCAATTGTCTCCGATCGGGCGCCGCATGACATCCTGACCGGCAATTCCCGGAAAGCCTTGTTGCAAAAAGAAGAAGGTATTCTGTTTGCCGAACTGACGAAAGCGCAACAGCAGCTGTACCTCCGGCTTCTCGGGCAATATGTCCGGAATTACCCGCTGGGTTTTTCCCGGGAATTCATGGAGAAAATTGAAAAAGCCGGGCTCGATCACCTGCGGTTTGCCTGGGCCGGCGGCCGTAAATGGGGCGAAGGGCATTACTACCGCCTTCAAAACGCAGCGGTGCTGGTTGAATATGACTGCACGCAGAACAACGCCAACCATATTCATACCGTCGTCCGTGATCTCAGCAATGATTTCGGAGAAGATGTATTGCAAAAACACTACCGGCAGGAGCACCCGGGCCATTGATGCCTTATTTTTGCAGCATGCGTGACTCTGCTTTTCTGCAACAGCTTTTTGCCGGTGAACAGGTATTCCTGATTCCTGAACCTGATGACGTTTCTCCGGAAATTCCTGTACCGGCGGCTGCCGCTCCGGTAGTTGCTGCTGAACAGCCGGTAGAAGAGCCGGTTGCGGAGGCTCCTGTTGCCGCTCCTGTACCCGATCCGATTCCGGCGACGCCTGTCGCTGAGCCCCTGCCTGCGGCCTTCAGGCATCAGGTACTGATTCTGGTGGATAATCCGTCGGCGGAAGACCTGACCCTCCTCGAAAACATCCTCAAGGCTGTCAATCTTTCGCTGGATTCGGTGGAGTTGCTCGACCTGGCCAAGGTGGCAGGCCTGCGCTACAAGGAGTTGCTCAACGACCAGTATCTGCATCACCTGTTGTCGTTCGGCGTGCCGCTGAAGAAGGTCGGTCTTCAGATCTTTCTCATGCCGTATCAGGCCCGGCAGGTGGAAGGGGTTCAGTTTTTGCTCGTCGATCCGCTGCAGGATATCCAGGCTGATAAAGACAAGAAAAAAGCCCTCTGGAGGGTACTGAAGCAGTTGTTTACGATCTGATACGATTCTGACTATCAGGCGTTTTTTGTTATTTTTTCAATTTTCCACCTGTCTTGTACCGACGAAACCGCCCGTTTTTACGTTAGTATCGGGTGTCAGGACATTTATCGCCGCCTTTCCGTTGAAACACTTTATTCAGGCCTCCCGTCGCACGGCCTATTCACGAGCTTTCACCCGAATACAGCTTCCATCCTTCGAAACATTTCTACTTCACTAATCAGGCATTCATACCGTTTCCGGCCGGAAACAGCCAATGCCGCTTTGTCTTATTTACCAATACGAATCGGATGGAAAAAAACGAGCAACAGGACCCGGACTACCACCACGGCTATTCCAGCGGAATGGACCGGGCAAATCCCGAAATATACGAAGGTTACTTATCGAGCGTGGTTAGTTACGACCGCCTTCGTCACCTCATCACCGACTACCGGGAAGAGTTGAAGGAGGCCGACCAGGATTTCCGGCAAACGCGTGAAGAGCAGCTCCAGACGTATGGCGCCCTTCAGCAGCATGTCGGAAAACTGGACGCTATTCAGAAAGAAGTCGGCCGGCAGGACAGGCAGGTACAGGAGACCGAAGCCGAAATAGAAGAACTGGAAGACCGCTACCGCAAAGCTGCTCCCAAATACTCCCTTTTTGCCGGGTTGCTGTACTTCGTGGCGGGGCTTTCGTTTGTGGCCGGTGACCTGATTATTTCCCACGAAATCGTCGCCTATGCCCTCAATATCCGGAATACCACCGAAGCCTGGTTTTTTGCGGTAGGTCTGGCGATGGTATCGATTCTGCTGAAGCCGGTTTACGACCGGCTGATTGAAGGTCCGTATCTGCAGAATCAGGAGTCGAGCCGGAAACTATATGCCGTTTTCAAACTAACCCTGGCTGTTTTCTCGATACTGACGCTCTTTATTCTGGGCTGGTTCCGGTACGAAGCCTACCGGACTGACAAGCTCAAGCAAGCCATTACCCAGAACGTCAAAAACCTTCAGCTCCAGCAGTCCGACCCCAACTCCTCGGCTGCTATCCAGCAGGTAGAGAAGCAGCTCCAGCAGGTAGACGTCCTGAATCAGGGGCTGGTGACGAGCCCGTTTGCCCTCGCGTCGTTTGTACTGAGCGGCGTGCTGTTTGCCGTTGCCGGCGCCGTTTGTCTCGGGATTTCGTTCCCGGTACTACAAGGCTTCTGGTTCCGGTGGCTGCAGGCTGGTCCACGGCTGAAACGGCTGAAAAAGCTGCGTGCCGGTCAGTTGCAGGCCCTTTCTGAAACGGAGCAGGGCATGACCGAGCATCAGATCCGCAAGGAAACGCTTGAAAACAAACTCGAAACGCTGACGCCCCTCGCCGATCTCGACCAGCGGCGGAAAGACCTCCGGGAAATCATCCGCAAACTGGAAGAAGAATGCAAGGTGGCGGAAATCAACCGGCGTATCGCGGCTTTCAACGACGGTTTCTCCAAAGGCGAGCACGCCCGCAGCCAGATGGACGAAGACGAGTGGAAGCAGTCGCGGAACGGCATCAAAACCAACGGACATCATACCGAGCCGAAAGTCAACGGAGAGTCCCATTAATCAAAAAAGCCCGTCGGATTTCGACGGGCTTTTTGGTTGCTAGTTATTGCTGACCGTGTGGCTACCTTTCTCATAAGGAGTACCAAACCGGTAGTTGGCTGCTTTGTAAAGTTCTTCTTCCGGCAGGGATTTGAAGTACTCGTACGTGCGCCGGAGACCTTCTTCCCGGGCGATCTGCGGCTCCCATTTGAGAATCTCGCGGGCACGGGTGATATCCGGACGGCGCTGCTTCGGATCGTCCTGCGGCAGGGGCTTGAAGATCAGTTGCTGGGTAGTTCCCGTGAGCTTGATGATCTCTTCCCCGAACTGCTTGATGGTGATTTCAACGGGGTTACCGATGTTGACCGGCTCGGCATAGTCGCTCTTCAACAGGCGGTAAATACCTTCCACCAGGTCGTCTACATAGCAGAACGAGCGGGTTTGGGAACCGTCGCCGAATACCGTCAGGTCTTCTCCGCGAATCGCCTGACCGATAAATGCCGGCAGTACGCGGCCGTCGTTCAACCGCATCCGGGGACCATAGGTATTGAAGATCCGGACGATGCGGGTCTCGACGCCGTGGTAGCGGTGGTAGGCCATGGTAATGGCTTCCTGGAAACGCTTCGCTTCGTCATATACGCCGCGGGGACCGATCGGGTTGACGTGGCCCCAGTAGTCTTCCGTCTGCGGGTGAACCAGGGGATCGCCGTATACTTCCGACGTCGACGCTACCAGAATCCGGGCGCCTTTGGCTTTCGCCAGCCCCAGGCAGTTGTGCGTACCGAGGGACCCTACTTTCAGCGTCTGAATCGGGATTTTGAGGTAATCAATCGGGCTGGCCGGACTGGCAAAATGAAGGATATAGTCGAGGTCACCGGAAATATCGATGTACTTGGAGACATCGTGGTGGATGAATTCGAACGTCGGCAGGGAACGCAGGTGCTCGATATTCTTCAGGTCACCCGTGATCAGGTTATCCATCCCGATGACGTAGCAGCCCTCCTTGATAAACCGGTCACACAAATGGGATCCCAGAAAACCGGCCGCACCGGTGATTAAGACTCGTTTCATACAGAAAGTAGAAGATAAAGAATCAGCGGGGAAGTGCTCCCCGCTGACGTCTGTTAGTTTATTTTCTCACGACCGACAGAGATATAGGTATATCCCCGTTCGCGCATATCGTCGAGTTCGTAGACGTTCCGTCCGTCAAAGATCACTTTATTTTTCAGACGGGTTTCGATTTTTTCGAATTCCGGAGTACGGAATTGCGGCCATTCCGTCATGATCATCAGGGCGTCGGCGTCGACCAGGGCCGAGTAGGCATCCTTGGTGAATGTCACCTTCGGTCCGATATCGGAAAGGTTGGCCACGTTTTCCATCGCTTCCGGATCATAGGCTTTGACAGAAGCGCCACGGGCCAGCAGCTCACGGATGTTGTACAACGCGGGCGCTTCGCGGATATCATCGGTGTAAGGCTTGAAGGCCAGCCCCCATACCGCGATGGTTTTGCCTTTGAGGTCGCCCCCGAAATAACTTTCCACGTGCGGAATCAGCTTGGTCTTCTGGTCTTCGTTGACCGTCATCACCGACTTGAGAATGGCGAAGTCGTATGCGTAATCTTCTGACGTCTTGTGCAATGCCTGAACGTCTTTCGGGAAGCAGGAGCCACCGTACCCGATCCCTGCAAAGAGGAACCGCTTGCCGATCCGGCTGTCGGTCCCGATCCCGCGGCGGATATCGTCTACATTCGCGCCAACCCGCTCGCACAGGTTCGCGATTTCATTCATAAAGGTAATTTTCACGGCCAGGAACGCGTTGGCGGCATATTTGGTCATTTCTGCCGAACGTTCATCCATGAAAATAATGGGGTTCCCCTGACGGACCAGCGGCGCATAAAGCTTATTCATCATTGCGCGGGCCTTGTCGGAGCTCGTTCCGATGACGACGCGGTCCGGCTTCATGAAATCTTCCACCGCGACGCCCTCCCGGAGAAATTCCGGGTTGGAAATGACGTCGAAATCGACAGTTGCATTGGCTGCGATGGCTTCCCGGACTTTCTCAGCGGTTCCGACAGGTACCGTTGATTTGTCGATGACGACCGCATAATGCTTCAGCAGCGGTCCGAGGTCTTTGGCGACGCCGAGGATGTATTTCAGGTCGGCTGAACCGTCTTCGCCCGGAGGCGTCGGCAGGGCCAGGAAGATGACTTCGGCGCCTTCGATTCCTTCTGCCAGGGAGGTCGTGAATTGCAGGCGTCCTTCCGCGGAGTTACGCAGAAACAGCTCTTCCAGACCCGGTTCATAAATGGGAATAATCCCGCTTTTCATTTTCTCGACCTTGCGCGCGTCGATATCGATACAAGTGACCTGGTTGCCCGTTTCTGCAAAACAGGTCCCCGTTACCAGACCTACATAGCCCGTTCCTACTACGGCTAATTTCATATGTATGACAGTTCGTTGAACAGATTAAATCAACTGGGTGGATTTTGCACTTTCTAAATAAGTGGCACAAAAATAGAGTATTTCGGTAAATGCCGCCTTCCGGAGCCTGATTTTGACTAAACGGCCGCCAAAGAGCAGTTTGAGGTGGTTTTTGCGCCGTAATCACCGATACGTTCTGCCGGACGAAGCCTATTCCGACGGTAAACAGGTAGCGGGGCGTCTGCTTCGTCTTTCTCAAAAATTGAACTATTCCTTTTTCAGATAGTCTTATAATTTGTTTTATAGAGAAAAATACCCTCCTTTACGAAAACCGGTCGGTAAAACCGGCAGGTTCTCATTCATCAACAGCTGAAGAAATGCTTTTATCAACCGACACACAGGCCAACTGTGACCTGATTGCTGCCTCCGTCCGGGATTTCGCCGTTCGGAACATACAGCCACACGTACGGGAGTGGGACGACGCGCAGTTTTTCCCGAAAGACCTTTTTCATCGTCTCGGCGAACTGGGTGTGATGGGCGTGCTGGTACCGGAGCAATACGGCGGCGCCGGCTTCGGCTATGCCGAGTATGTGACGGCCATCGTCGAATTGTCGCGCGTGGACCCGTCTATCGGCTTATCCATGGCGGCGCATAACTCCCTCTGCACCAACCATATTCTGTTGTTCGGAAACGAATGGCAGAAGAATACGTTTCTCCCGAAACTCGCTTCCGGGGAATGGCTCGGCGCCTGGGGCCTGACTGAACCCAATACAGGATCAGACGCCGGTAACATGCGGACCGTCGCCATTCGGGACGGAGACCATTGGGTACTAAACGGCGCCAAGAACTTTATTACGCATGGAAAAAGCGGCGACGTCGCCGTTGTCATTGCGCGTACGGGTACGGCGGGCGACCGCCACCACTCCACTGCTTTTGTCGTCGAGCGGGATACGCCCGGCTTTTCCGGCGGACGCAAGGAAGACAAACTCGGCATGCGGGCGTCTGAAACGGCGGAAATGCTTTTTCAGGACTGCCGTATTCCGGATACGCATCGGCTCGGAGAAGTGGGCGAAGGCTTCGTTCAGTCGCTCAAGGTACTCGACGGCGGCCGCATTTCGATCGCAGCCCTCAGCCTCGGTACCGCGATCGGCGCATACGAGCATGCTCTCGCGTATGCCCAGCAGCGGGAGCAATTCGGAAAGAAGATCGCTGATTTTCAGGCTATAGGCTTCAAACTGGCAGATATGGCAACGGAAATCGAAGCAGCGCGCCTCCTTACCTTTCACGCCGCGGCGCTGAAAGATCAGAACCTTCCTGTCACCAAAGCATCGGCAATGGCGAAGCTATATGCATCGGAGGTGTCGGTGCGCGTTGCCAACGAAGCCGTGCAGATTTTCGGGGGATATGGTTTTACGAAAGACTACCCCGTTGAGAAATACTACCGCGACTGCAAGCTCTGCACCATCGGAGAAGGTACCAGCGAAATTCAGAAACTGGTGATTTCGAGGCAGATATTGAAATAGGCTGTAAGCAGTAGGCTGTAGGCTGTAGGCTGTAAGCTGTAAGCTATAGGCTTTAGAATATCGTCCCGATTTGTGTCGTGTACAGCCTATTGCCAGGAGCCTATAGCATACTGCCTACAGCTTATAGCCTCTTGCTTACTGCTTAAAGCCCTTTTCCCCGTATCTTTCCCCCCAAAAACCAAACGACCCGTGACCAACGAAGCGATCGTAGAATTGCTGGAGCTGACAGCCAAGCTGCTGGAGCTCCACGGAGAAAATGACTTCAAAATCCGCGGCTATTCGACGGCGGTTTTTAACCTCGATAAATCGACCGCCGACCTCTCCTCCCTTACCCTGGCGGAGCTGTCTTTGCAGCCGGGAGTGGGCAAGAGTATTGCCTCGAAAATAGACGAAATCCGGACGACAGGTACTTCGAAAGAACTCACCGAACTGCTTTCCAAAACACCGGAAGGTATTCTGGAGATGTTCCGGATTAAAGGCATCGGTCCGAAAAAGATCCGGGTTATCTGGCAGGAACTGGGTATCACGGATACCCGGGAGCTCATGCTGGCCTGCGAAAACGGCGAAATCGCCAAGCTCAAAGGTTTCGGCGAAAAAACGCAGGAGACCATTCGGACTAACCTGCTCTTCCTTCAGACCAACTCCTCCAAACTGCGTATGGACAAGGCCCAGGCGCTGGCGGAAGTGTTGTATGATACGCTCGAAAAGCAGTTTCAGGTGGAAATTACGGGAGATGTACGCCGAAAAATGGAGGTTGTTGACGAGATACAGCTTGTCGTCGGCGCCGAAGACCCCCTGGCTGTGCAGCGCTACCTCAATGCGCAGGACTTTCTTCAACAGGATGAAAAAGCCTCTACGCCGTTTACCTGGCGCGGGCGGTTTACCGATAAGCATATTCCGGTGGAAGTGACGGTCACACAACCGGCACTTTTTGCCAATCAGGTATTGATTCGCTCGGCATCGGAAGCTCACCTCAATCACGTCGTCGAGAATACGACATTGCTGCGTGTGGCGTCAAAAGAGCCGTTCGACAGCGAAGAGGCCATTTACGCGAAGCTGGGCCTGCCCTACCTTTCTCCTGAATTGCGGGAAGGCGGGGATGAGTTTGAACCGGAATCGCCGCGGCGGCGGCCCGACCTGATTACCTGGGAAGCCCTCCGCGGGACGGTCCATAACCACTCCACCTGGTCCGACGGCCAGCATACGCTCGAGCAAATGGCCCGGGCTGCCGCTGCCCTCGGACTGGAATACCTGGGTATCGCGGACCATTCCAAGACGGCTTTCTATGCACGCGGGCTTTCCGAAGAACAGATCCTCGACCAGCATAAGGAAATTGATCAGCTCAACCAGAAATTTGTAGCAGAAGGACTTAACTTCCGTATTTTCAGAGGAATAGAATCAGATATTTTGAGCGATGGATCGCTGGATTACCCGGACGATGTACTGGCCTCTTTCGAGTTTATCGTTGCCTCCGTACACTCCAACCTGACGATGACGGAAGAAAAAGCGATGCAGCGGCTGATCCGGGCTGTCGAAAATCCGTATACGACGATTCTCGGTCACCCGACCGGGCGCCTGCTCCTCTCGCGCCCCGGCTATCCGGTCAACCATACCTACCTGATCGACGCATGTGCAGCCAATGGCGTTGTGCTGGAGTTGAATGCCAGTCCATACCGGCTCGATGTCGACTGGCGCTGGATTCCCTATGCGCTCGAAAAAGGCGTTCTGATTTCCATCAATCCGGACGCCCACGAAATGGACGGATACCTCGATATGCACTACGGCGTAGCCGTGGCCCGCAAAGGCGGCCTGACCGTTCCGATGACGTTCAATGCCCTCGGCGCCGCTGATATGGACGCCTACCTCCGCCGCCGCAGAGGGCTTTGATTCAAAAAACTTCCTGCCTGCCCGCTCCGAAAAGGGGTGGGCAGGCATTTATTTTGCACCGCGAACGATCCGGATCCGATCCGGGTTGCTCCTGTACGGACCGGCAGAAAGCCGGTCATACTTCACTCCGAAAATGACCCGTAAAGTAAACGTCGGGCTGGTACAGATGTCGTGTTCGGCAGATGTACAGGCCAATTTCCGGAAAGCGGAAGCCGGCATCCGAGAGGCGGCTGCCAAAGGCGCGCAGATCGTCTGCCTGCAGGAACTCTTCACGTCCCTGTATTTCTGTGATGTCGAAGATCCGGCGAATTTTAACCTGGCGGAACCGATCCCGGGGCCGTCGACCGACCGCCTACAGACGCTTGCCGCCGAGCTGGGCGTCGTCATCGTCGCTTCCCTCTTTGAGAAGCGTGCTGCCGGTCTGTACCATAATACCACCGCCATCCTCGATGCCGACGGCTCGTATCTTGGCAAATACCGGAAAATGCATATTCCGGATGATCCGGGGTATTACGAAAAATACTATTTCACACCCGGGGACCTGGGTTACAAGGTTTTTGAAACAAAATACGCCAAAATCGGCGTGCTGATCTGCTGGGATCAGTGGTACCCGGAAGCATCGCGGATTACGGCGCTGATGGGCGCGGAAATCCTGTTTTACCCGACTGCGATCGGCTGGGATGTCAATGAGCCCGACGCGACGGTCAATCAGGAACAATACGATGCCTGGCAGACCATTCAGCGCAGCCATGCCGTAGCCAACGGCGTATACGTGGTTTCGGTGAACCGGGTAGGCCGCGAAGCCGACCAGCAGTTCTGGGGCGGGAGCTTCGTGGCGAAACCTCACGGAAGTCTGCTGTACCTGGCGCCTCATAACGAGGAAGTTGTTCATGTTCAGGAACTTGACATGGCGGTGTCCGACCATATCCGTACGACCTGGCCCTACTTCCGCGACCGGCGCATCGATTCTTATCAGCCGATTACCCGGCGGTTTATAGACGAATAACGAAGGCGGTTCAAACCGCCTTTTCTTTTTTCCTGTGAAGAATACCTTTATCCTGAACGGCCTGCTCTTTGCGGCACTGTGGGCCTCCGCTTCTTCTGCCGCCAAATTCGGGCTGCTTTCGGTTGAGCCGATGGTTTTGTTTGACATCCGCTTTTTCGGGGCCGGTACCCTCCTGCTCCTGTATGCCCTGCTGGTGGAACGGCAACGCCTGCCCCGGGACGGGGAGTGGAAGCAACTCCTGGTTTTCGGCCTGCTGAATACGACAATCTACCTCGGTTTTTTTGTTTTCGCGATGAAGCAGGTAGCCGCGGGAATAGGCAGTCTGGCGACGGCCACCAATCCCCTGCTGATCACGGTTATTTCCGCTTTCTGGACGCGAAAGAAAGTGGAAAAGGGCGAATGGCTCGCCATTGCGCTGGGTATGACCGGCGTGGCTATCGCAACTTATCCCCTGCTGCAAAACAGCTTTGCCACGCCGCAGGGACTGCTATTGCTCTTCCTGAGTATGGTTTCATATTCGGCGGCGACGATCTACTATTCCGAGATCGACTGGAAACTATCCCGCAGCAGTATCAACGGTTGGCAAAACGTGATAGCGGGTTTGATGAGTATTCCGCTGATCTGGCTCTTTCACAAGGAAGATAACCATTTTGACGCCCGCTTCTGGGGCGCGGAAATCTGGTTGATGATACCGGTGTCGGTTCTCGCCATCCAGGTATGGCTCAAGCTGTTGAAGACGGATGCTGTGCGGGCATCGCTTTTCCTGTTTTTATGCCCGGTTTTCGGATTTGCGTATGCGACGTTTTTGCTGGATGAACCGTTTACGTGGTATACCGTCGCCGGTACAGCCTTTGTATTGACGGGTTTGTGGATCGGGCAGCGGGTGAGGCGGGGGTAATCGGTAATCGGTTTTCAGTTTTCGGTTTATTGTTTTCAGTTGGAAGAGAGAGGGGTTTGTGATTTGGGGAGGTTTGTGATTTGCAGTAGGCGCAGCCTACTAATTAAAAAAGTGCGTAGCGGATGCTACGCACGGCGGGAGAGGGTTCAGGTAATACTATTTCGATAATAGAGACATAGGGGCTTGCCTGGTTGACAGGCTCAGTTTCTGTTGAGTTTAAGTGTTCAACTGTCCTTAGCGCTAAACCAGTCGTATTGGCCGCCGTGCGTAGCATCCGCTACGCACTTTTTTAATTAGTAGGCTGCGCCTACTGCAAATCACAAACCTCCCCAAATCACAAACCCCTCTCTCTTCCAACTGAAAACAATAAACCGAAAACTGAAAACCGATTACCGATTACCCCCGCTTCACCCGCTTCATCACCGTCGCAAACAATCCGTTGACTTCGGGTGAAATACGGAAATAAATCAGCAGCGTTGCGAAAACAAGCGTTACGACTGACCCGCGGAGGGCAATACCGAGTAAGTGCGTCCAGGTATCGTGCCCGAGGTCGGGAACGAGGAAAGAAGCGGCATAGGCGGCGAGGCCGACGCCTGCGGCCCGGAGTGTTTCGCCGCTGAAGGGAACAATGCGGAACTTCCACCAGACAAACGCCCCGCGGGCGATGCTGTAGGAGGTTATCGTGATCGCCGTCGCCATGGCCGCACCGGTAAACCCGAACGCCGGAATCAGCACGTGATTCAACGCGATATTGGCGACGCCAAGCAGCAGAACCAGCGCTGTCGACACTTTATAATACCGGGAATATCCCATGATTTCGCTTGACATTCCCCCCGACATATCCAGCAGGCTGGTGAGCGAAAACAGCAGGACAACCGTCGTACCTTCCCGGAAAACGTCACCCTTCGGCATCAGACCAAACAGGTCGCCGAGGCTCGTCCAGATTCCCACAAAAAGAAAAAGACCCGCCAGCAACTGGTGCAGCGCCACTTTGCGGTGCATGTTCTGGGTCGAAGCGTAGTCTTCCTGCATCAGGGACTGCGCTACCAGCGGTATGGCAATCTGTGTCAGGGATTTACGTGGTATCTCGATCATGGAGGCGATCAGGTAGGCAATGAAGAAAATCCCGGCTTCGCGCTGCCCCTGGTAGTGCCCGATCATGGATTGGTCCAGGTACTTGCACAACGAAGTACCGACAGCGCCAAGCGCCGCAACTCCGCCGAAGCGGATCATGTCTTTCAGGACCGGACGGACAAGATCCCACGAAATCGAAGCGAGATACAGCTTCCCCATCCCTGCCAGGTATACCAGCAACCCAAGACTGATGAGACCGTAGGACAGTACGTACAACGTCACAAACGTCTCAAAATCAATCCAGTGCAGGCCATAGGCGATGATAACGCCCATGTTGGCGAGTTTTACGACGACCTCCCGCAGTACGGCCGGAACGGCAATACGCTGGAGATTCCGGCAATAGGATTCCAGCACGCCCTGCAACAGGTTGAAGCCTGTCAGCCAGACAAGCAGAAAGTAGTTATCGACCAGTTCCGGCGACTTTTCCTGGTAATAGGCCGTAAACCAGGCCTTTCCCCCGAAATACACCGCCATATACAGCAGAAAATAAAAGCCTGTATAGAGCAGCAAAAACGTCAGAAAACCGTGGTGACGGGCCTCGTCGTCGCGAAAGCGGCTGAAATACCGGTCGGCGATGGACGGTCCCCCGAAATTGAAAATTGAATAAAACAGCAGCCCCATCATGAAGAGGGAGCGGGTAAGTCCCAGCTCGGCCTCTGTCAGGATTTTGGTAGCTACCCAGAGTTGATTGACGGAGCCGATGGCTACTCCGAAATACGTAACGAAGCTGGCCTTCAGGCTCTGGCGAATGACGATTCCCAAGGATACAAGAGTCTTAAACTTCCCACTCAAACGTAATCGCCTGCTCAATATCCGGATGGAGGCTGAGCGCTACCGGGCAGGTATGGGCGGCATGTTCGAGTTTTTTCTTTTCCTCGTCGGACAAGGGCTTGCCGGTCTTCATCGTCAGGGCTACTTCCACCCGGTTGATTTTACGGGGACTGGCCGCCATACCCTTCGTAATGTCGATGGTCGTACCGACCAGGTCAATTCCGTCCCGGCGCGCCACGATTCCCATGATCGTCATCATACACGACCCCAGGGCAGTAGCAACCAGATCGGTCGGGGAAAAGGCCTCTCCCCTGCCGTGGTTATCGACCGGCGCATCGGTAAGAATACGGGTACCGGATTGAAGATGAGTCGCTTCGGTGCGGAGCTCGCCGAGGTAGGAAATCTGTGCGGTTGCCATAGGCAGGTAACGGGGATAAGAGTACAGGCAGCAAAGGTACGCTGATTCCGGCTTGAACGGACGACACAGACGTCGCGATTCCTGAAATCCGGCCGGAAGCAGCGGAGTGAATCCCGGTGGAAACCGCAACTTTTTCTCCGCATTCGCGGTTAGCCGATTACCTTTGCGGTATTAACCTTGCGTTGGGAATCGTACGAAAACGATACTGGGATGATAGAACTACCCGTTGTGGCACCCTCCGGTGCGGCACCCTCCGGCGCGAATATGCCCGGATCTTCTACCCGTAAGCCTGATTGGCTGCGGGTTAAACTGCCGACAGGACCGGAATACCGGAATGTCCGGCAGATTGTCGACGAATACAAACTTCATACGATTTGTCAATCGGGTAACTGCCCGAACATGGGAGAATGCTGGGGCGCCGGAACGGCCACCTTCATGATCCTCGGAAATGTCTGTACACGTTCCTGCACGTTCTGCGCGGTGGCGACGGGCCGTCCGAACGAATACGATGCCGACGAACCCCGCCGGGTAGCCGAAGCGATTAAACTGATGGGCGTCAAGCACGCCGTTATTACTTCTGTCAACCGCGACGAACTGAAAGACCGCGGCGCTGAAATCTGGCATCAGACCGTGAAGCTGACGAAGGAGCTGAGCCCGTCTACCACCATCGAAACCCTGATTCCCGATACCAAGGGAAACTGGGCAGCCCTGGAAACGATGATCTCCGCCGGCCAGGAAGTAGTTTCACATAACATGGAAACGGTAGAGCGGCTGTACCGCCCGGTGCGTCCGCAGGCGAAGTATGCCCGCAGCCTGGAGCAGATCCGCCGGACGAAGGACTTCGGCAAGCGAACCAAAACCGGTATCATGCTCGGTCTCGGCGAAACGAAAGACGAAGTTTTTCTGGCGATGGACGACCTCGTAGAAAACGGGCTGGATATTCTGACGCTGGGCCAGTACCTTCAGCCGACGAAGATGCACCACGAAGTCATCGAGTGGATTCACCCCGATACCTTCGCGATGTACCGTGAAGAAGGAGAAAAGAGAGGAATCAAGTATGTGGAGGCGGGACCGCTGGTTCGATCCAGTTACCATGCCGAACGCCACGTGAACGTATAGCGTACCGAACCCCGCCCGAACGGCGGGGTCCTTTTTTAAACAAAAGACTTGTTTCAGGGGTTAAAACGATGCTGATTGCCTGTTAGTCATCAACCCGGAACACCGTTGCATTTCGATATCGTCATTACCGGCGGCGGCATGGCCGGGCTGAGTCTGGCGTGGCACCTGAGCCGCAGCCCGCTGCGTGATAAAAAAATCCTCCTCATCGACCGGGAGCCCAAAGACCGGAACGACCGCACCTGGGGTTTCTGGGAAGCGGGAGATGGTCCCTTCGAGTCTGTTCTCAGCCGGCAGTGGTCGTCCGTCTGGTTTCATGGTTCCGGCGGATTTTCCGCAAAGCTGGGACTCGGCCCCTATCGGTATAAACTTCTCCGGGGTATTGATTTCTACCGGTTTGTCCGGGCTGAACTCGCTGCCTGCCCTTCGGTGGAATACTGCTGTTCTCCGATTCTCTCCATTACATCTTCTGCTTCCGTTGCTACTGTTACGACGGAAAAGGGAGTATTTACGGCCGACTGGTGCTTTGATAGTACCCACCTTCTTCAAGCCGTTCGCGGCGGAGATATTTCGTCCCATTCGCAGAATCTTCTCCAGCATTTCAAGGGATGGGTAATCCGGACAAAAGAACCTGCTTTTGACACCGAAACGCCCGTCATGATGGACTTTCGTATTCCCCAGCAGGGAGAATGCCGGTTTGTTTACGTATTGCCTTACTCGGCCACGGAGGCGCTTATTGAGTTTACCCTGTTTACGGAGGCACTACTCGAAGAAAGCGCTTACCGGCAGGGACTGATGGACTACATCCGGAATTTTACCGGCATCCGGGAATTTGAGATCGTGGAAGAAGAGTTCGGCATTATCCCCATGACAGATGAGAAGACGTATGAGCAGCCTTCGCCCCGCGTTATCCGGATCGGCACAGCGGGCGGCTATACGCGGGCGAGCACCGGGTATACCTTCACCCGGACGCAGAAGCGCCTGCAGCAATTGGTAGCAAACCTGAGCCGAAATTGGGAGAAATCGCCCGTGGAAAAGCTCCCCGCTCCCATCCCGCTCCGTTTCCGGTTTTACGATCAGGTATTTTTAAATGTCTTTTTACAGAAAAGATATGCAGCGGCTCCGGTATTTACCGACCTCTACCGAAAAAACCCCGCCGAAAGAATCTTTCGTTTTCTGGACGAAGAAACCGGCTTTCCGGAGGACCTTCGGGTACTTTACTCCGTAGCCATTTGGCCGTTTACCGTTGCCGCCGGTGCGGTCCTCTTCCGAAACATCTCGGAAAAGTTCAAGCGATGACCTGCCGGATTTGGTGAATTTGGGGGGAATGTACAATTTTGCAGGAGTATCCAGAGGCTCCGGTAAGGGCACCAACCGAGTTTAGAACGCTACGGTGGTTTGACGATACGGGCTTTTCACCTGACAATCAGGATATTGAAAAGTCAAAACACGTTCGAAACCTTCCCACTTGCCCGGATTGCGAGAAATCGTTTATTCGTAATTCCCAACATCAATTTTTAAGGAAAATGCCTTATTTGTTCACTTCAGAATCTGTATCCGAAGGACATCCCGACAAAGTTGCCGATCAGATCTCAGACGCCCTTATCGATAATTTCCTGGCTTTCGATCCCCAGTCGAAAGTAGCGTGTGAAACCCTCGTCACAACCGGGCAGGTAATCCTGGCCGGGGAAGTCAAATCAAGCACCTATCTTGACGTTCAGAGCATTGCCCGCGAGGTTATCCGGAAAATCGGATATACCAAGTCGGAATATATGTTTGAAGCGCATTCCTGCGGTGTTCTTTCCGCTATTCACGAACAATCCGCCGATATCAACCAGGGTGTTGACCGGTCGAGCCCCGAAGAACAGGGCGCCGGCGACCAGGGTATGATGTTCGGGTATGCAACGAAGGAGACGGAAAATTACATGCCGCTCGCCCTCGACCTGGCACACAAAATCCTGAAAGAGCTGAGCGAAATCCGGAACTACGAAGCGGAACTCCTGCCCTACCTCCGTCCGGATGCGAAGTCGCAGGTAACCATCGAATACAGCGACGACAACGTTCCCCAGCGCATTGATACCATTGTCGTTTCCACACAGCACGATGATTTTGCTGCGGATGAAATCATGCTGGCGAAGATTCGTGAGGACATCGTCAACATTGTCATTCCCCGCGTCAAGGCCAAAGTGAAGCCTGAGCTTCAAAAGCTGTTTGACGGAACGATCACGTACCACATCAACCCGACCGGCAAATTTGTCATCGGTGGCCCGCACGGCGATACCGGTCTGACCGGACGCAAGATTATCGTCGATACCTACGGCGGCAAGGGCGCGCACGGCGGTGGTGCTTTCTCCGGAAAAGATCCCTCGAAAGTAGACCGCTCAGCTGCCTATGCCACGCGTCACATTGCCAAGAACCTGGTCGCTGCCGGCGTGGCAGACGAGATCCTGGTTCAGGTTTCCTACGCAATCGGCGTGGCAGAGCCCTGCGGCTTGTACGTCAATACGTACGGCACGTCGAAAGTTGGCCTGACGGATGGCGAAATCGCGCAGAAAGTAGGTCAGATCTTCGATATGCGCCCGTACTTCATCGAGCAACGCCTCAAGCTTCGTAACCCGATCTATTCGGAAACCGCTGCCTACGGACACATGGGCCGTGAGCACCAGGTGGTAACGAAGACGTTCCGCTCTCCGGACGGCGCCGTGGTCGAGAAGGAAGTAGAACTGTTCACCTGGGAGAAACTTGACTACGCAGACCGCGTGAAAGCGGCCTTTGGTCTCTGATCCTGACTTTCCCTGAAAAGGCTGCTCTGTTTGACAGAGCAGCTTTTTTGTTTCCGGCGATAAAATCTACGGGAGGGCCTTCTATCTTTAGCGGCATTGTTCAACCCGGATCAGATGGAAGAAGAGTCCCTTCGCCGCCTTCAGGACGAAGTAGAGCGGCTATCCCGCCAATTGACGGACGCCCAGCAGCAGCTGCAGGATGTTCGGCGGCAACTACATGCATTAGCCGGCCGGCCTTCCGGTGTACCAATACCACCTCCCGCGCCCGCGCCAAAGCCGGCGCCAATACCTCCGAGACCCATCGCCAAAGCCCCAACCGAAGCCTACATCGGTGGGAACTTGCTCAGCAAAGTTGGCATCGCCGCACTGGTCATTGGAATGGCCATTTTCGTCAAGTATGCGTTTGACAACGATCTGATAGGACCATGGGGCCGCTTGCTGATGGGCTGGGGAATAGGCTGTGGTCTGGTAGCCCTGGCACTCTTCCTGAAACCCCGCTACCTGACCTATAGCGCTGTACTGCTGAGCGGAGGCGTGGCTACGGTGTATTTTACGACATACGCTTCGTTTTATTTCTATCATTTCGTCCCGTCGCCGGTTGCATTTGCTGTCATGGTCGCGACGACCCTTGTCACTGTCTGGCTGGCTACCTTGTATGATGTGGAGTGGATTGGCCTTTTCGGGCTTGTCGGCGCCTATGCCGTACCTTTTCTGGTCGGCGGAAACGGCGCACCGTGGGGACTTTTCACCTACATGACGATTTTGAATACCGGCGTTCTGGTACTTTCATACCGAAAAGACTGGCGGAAAATGAACCTGTTTGCCTTTCTGGTGACGTGGACCATTTTCGTAGCCTTTGTGCTGGATAGCAGTCGGCCGGGGTACTTTTGGACCAGCCTGGTCTTTGGAAGCATCTTCTTTCTGATGCTGTATGCCGCCCTGCTCATTCACGACACAGCCGCAAACTCCCGGCAGGCCGTTCTGATCATTCTCAATGCGCTGGTATTTCTTGTCGCCGGGCGGATTGTCCTGAAAGAAAATCCGGATTGGATACTCTTTCTCGCCGCCAATGCGGGGATACATGCAGGCGTGGCCTGGTGGCTGCGAGTACGGAATCGTTCGTTGTCGCTCACGGCCTGGTCCCTTTGCATTGTCTCCGGAATTGTTCTGGAAGAGGCCGCTGTAGGCCCCTCATTCCTGCTCCTGACCGGCATGGCAGGAGCCTGGGCATTCTACCTGACCGGATTGCAGCGAAGCATGCTTTTTCTGGTACGCTGGGGTATCGTACTGGCAGTTCTTTCGGTGCTGGTACTGTTCCGTGATTTATCCCTGCAGGCGGTTGATCATCAGGTAACAGCCTATATGAATTCTGTTTTTGTCAAACGCTTCGTGGCACTGACGTTGCTGGGCGGTATGGTATGGGCAGGCTTTTATCGTTTTCACGACCGGCGTTCTGCTTCCTGGCTCGGCGCATTGCTGTTTCTGGCCGCCTATCCCGCCGGATGGATGGAATGCTACCTGCATGGTCTGGCCGGCTCTTCATCCTTTACCCTCTTCACAGGCACGTATCTCGGCATTTCACTGCTGTTGATTGCACGGGACGCAGGGCCGGTCTGGCGGGCGATCGGCCTGGTACTGAGCGTTGTACTCTGGCTGTATCTACTGGCTGATCAGCCGTTTAGCCATCTCCGAACCCTCCGACTGGCACATCCGGATACATCCGGTGCGCTCCGGTATGCGTTGTATGCGGCCGTTGCGCTGGCCACGGCCGGGTGTTTTCTGGTGATGCGAAAAGCCTCTTCACAGCGCGTCCGGCAGGCCGCCGTCTACCTTCCGCTGGCGGCTGCCTGGTACCTGGGCAGCGAAGAGCTCGTCTCGCTTTTTGTCGGGACAGACAAAACCGCTGCCGCCGATCACTACCAACAGGCGTATCACGCCGGATGGAGCGTATTGTGGGGTGTTTATTCGTTTGTGCTGGTGGGTATAGGCTTCGGACGGCAATGGAAGCCTTTCCGGCTGGCGGGAATCACTCTGTTTGGCATCGTGGTGGCCAAACTGCTGCTGTATGACCTGAGCGGGCTGTCTTCCGGCGGCAAGATTGTGGTCTTCCTGAGCGTGGGGGTATTGTTGCTGCTGGCGTCGTTTCTCTATCAGAAATTTCGCCTGCCAGAGGAGAAAAAGGAAGCAAATGACTGAGGCGCGGGCTTCGCCCGCGCCTCAGTTCCCTACCGGATAGGCCGGAACAGCCGGCTCCACCGAACCGTATGCCAGCTATCTCCTGGAACCGGGTCGAGTGACATCCACACAAACACCGCTTTTCCGACGACGTGGTCTTCCGGAACAAACCCCCAATACCGGGAGTCGTCGGAATTATGCCGGTTGTCCCCCATCATGAAATAATAATCCTGCGTAAAGGTGTAGGAAACGAGGTCTTTTCCATTGATTTTAAGCCGATTACCGGACACCTCGACGTCTTTCTGATGTTCGTACCGACGGATAACCGGACCGTAAACCGCCATTGTCCGCGCATTGACGGGAATAGTCATTCCTTTTTTGGGTACCAGCAGCGGGCCGAAGTTATCGCGGTTCCAGGCATATGCCGGAGTGCCGTAGATGCCCGGTTCCGCGCGACCGGGTTCTTCCGTCATCGGTTCGAGACGCTGTACCCAATCCTGGCTTTTCAGGTCGTCCGCCACTTCCCGCGTGGTCAAAATCTGATAGCCGATTTTGTGAACGGCTCCGGTCGAATCCTGCTCTTCCACCGGCTGCCAGTTGATAAACGGGCCTTCCTTGGAAGCAAAGTCATTCACAATACCGTATTTCCGGAAAAAGCGATCATCCAGTTCTTCCGTCGTACGCAGCAAATAACTGGTCTGCGCGCCGGCTGGAGGCGCCATCTCCTTTCCGTTTACGAAAACATGTTCGCGGCGAATCTCAACTACATCCCCCGGCGTGCCGATGCACCGTTTGATGAGGTACGTCCGGAGATCCATCGGGTAATCCGGTTCGCCGGGTTTCGGAGGAGGAAAGTTAAAGACGACAACATCTCCGGAACGAACATGCGTAAAGCCCGGCAGCCGGTAAGTCGGCAACTGGATCAGATCGGTGTAGGATGGAATATTCGTACCCCAGATTTTCTGGTGCGTCAGCGGAACCTGCAGGGGCGTCTGTGGTGTGCGGATTCCGTAATGTAGTTTGCTCACAAATAAAAAATCCCCCACCATAAGCGAATGCTCCATAGAGGGGGTCGGAATGGCAAATGCTTCCAGGGTCAGGAAACGAATGAGCGTCGCGGCTACAACCGCAAAAGCGAGGGAGTGAAACCACTCGCGAACGGGAGAGCGGCGGGTCTTTTTTCGACTGAACATAGGCTTGATCGCTTGGAATGATGCGTCCAAACTAGCCGGTAACCCGCCTGACTCCGAGGGCTTTTACACAGACGGCATCTTACTCATGTCCATGTGCAGGACGTTCCAGCGATGCCCGTCCGGATCTACAAAACCGCCTCCGTACATCCATCCCTGATCGGAAGGCTTTCCATAGACGGTGCCTCCGGCGGCTTCCGCTTTGCGGAGGACTTCATCCACTTCTTCCCGGCTGGAGGCGTCGAACGATATCAGTATTTCATTGCCTTTTGTTGTGTCCGCTACGGCATTGCCGCAGAATCCGGCAAAGGCCGCTTCTTCGAACAGCATCAGTACGATTCCCTTGTTACCGAGGAGAAGGCTGGCGGAATCGGGCCGGTCGCCGTAATGCGCATTAAACGTGAATCCAAGCGCGGAGAAAAACGCTTTCGCCCGCGCGACGTCTTTCACAGGGAGATTAATCCAGAAGTCAGTAGCAGCCATTGTATCAGAAAGAGAGAAGGTTCGGAACGAATATACAGCATATCTGCAATCCGTCTTTGCTCTCTTCAGGAAAGGGACGGGCGAATAGATCCTTCCTGCTGTCACCCAAATGCGCCGGAAAATCGACTCACCGTATTTAGCCTTTCTCCTCTGCTGTTTTTGGAGGCAGAATATAGATAAGATTCCCTACCTAAAATGACAAGATTTCCCCCCCTGGCGTCCGGATGCGTTTCCGATATTCGCTCTGTTTCGACCATTGCCCCCCGCTTTTGTGCAGTTACTCGAATGGCCGCGGCCTACATACCAAAAAATAAGTAGGTTTCCCATGCATTGTGATCCGCAAAGCTCACATGATTAACACAATTCGATTGTTCACTCTTAATTCTATCTCTTCATGCGATTTCTTTACCTCGCACTCGGCTGTCTCGCGCTGCCGCTGGTGGCATCTGCCCAATCCAAAATCAAAGATGGTACTGTTTCCGGCAGCGGGTCGCTGCCCAACAGTGCGGCAATCCTGGAATTAGAGAGCTCGAATAAAGGGCTTCTCTACCCGCGCGTCGCGCTGTCTTCCAACACAACGACCTGGTCTCTGACCGGCAGCCCGATCGCCGGCATGGCCGTTTACAATACCAATTCAGCGCTTTCAAGCGTCAATACGGCCTATCCTGCACTGGCGGGCGGTATTGGTATCTATTACTGGGACGGTACCGGCTGGGTGGGAACAAAACCTTCCGCCGGCGGCGACTTCTGGAGCCTTACCGGTAATGCCGGAACGGACCCGCTTGTCAATTTCCTCGGAACAACCGACACCAAACCCCTTCGTTTCAAAGCTGGCAACGTGTATTCCGGTTACATCGGTCTTTCTTCTTACCCCGGTGGCGGCAGCCAGGATCTGAACACGGCATTCGGCTATGGAGCAGGCGGCGACGTTGTCAACCGCATGACGACAACCGGCGCTTTCCGGAAAATGACCGCTGTCGGACATATGGCACTTGGCGGCGCAACGCTGGCTGCCGGAGCCAATCTGACAGAAAATACGGCCATCGGGTTTGAAGCCGGTAAGGCTCTTGCCGGAACGAGCCATCGGAACACGCTGGTCGGCTCGATTGCGGGCGGCGGAATAAGTCAGGGTACGTTGAATACCCTCGTCGGCCAGGCCGCGATGGCCAGTGCTACCGGAGGAGACGGAAACGTATTCGTCGGTCAGGGTACCGGCTCGGTTTCCACGGGACCATTCAGCAACAACACCTACATCGGTACCCAGGCAGGGCTAAACAGCGGCGGAAGCGGGAATATCCACATCGGGTACAATGCCGGTTATAATAACGCCGCCAGCAACCGGCTGATGATTGACAATTCCCAGACGAATACCCCGCTGATTGACGGCGATATGGCCAATCGCGTTCTGACTGTCAATAATTCCCTGGTAATACGCGGCTCGTTCACATCACCCATCAAGAGTGTTACGGCCGATTATACCCTGACGGAAACCGACTATACGGTCGTGTGTCGTCAAACGTCTGCGATCACCATCAGTTTGCCGGACCCCGCCACATGCGCCGGCCGGATGTACTATATCATTAATAACGGAACCGTTTCAGTCAACACCAACTATTCCTTTGAAGTAGCAACCGGTGTTACCCAGAACTTCATCCCGAGAGCATTGCAGGGAATCAGCAGTCCGAATCCCAATTTCGGACAGAAGTACCTGCTGCAAAGCGACGGGACACAATGGGTGCTGATTTCTTTGGGGTAGGAAGATCGGCGACCTCAAATCTGCTTTCCATTTGAGGCGATAATCCGTGTTTTTATGTGTGAAGGACGTTAAATCAACACAAATGATAACAGCTATAATTGGCATGCATCTCAGGCGGGATGTTCTGATGCTACTGTTTTTCCTGACGCCGGTAGTTGCGCTGGCCCAGGCGCCAGGCAGCACGACCGTCTATGGCGGACCGCTTCAGACGGTTTCGCTGTCGGCAGGATCTACCCTTGCCGACGCCGCCGAAACCCTGTACATCGGCCCGGGAACCTACGTTATCGACGGAACCTGGGAAATCTACAGTAAAAACGTCGTCATCGACCCGGCAGCAGTCATAACCGGCTCCGGAACGATTCATTTTTTCAATCCGTCCGCTGCGGGCGGAGCCGCCAGCCAGACGCTGGTGGACGGTAACACCGCCGCACCGATTGATGTAAACCTGGTACTCGATAATCCGGATGGCCTGCAATTGAAGGAAATACCTGTTTCACCGGACCTGACAGCCGCCGGATTCAGTGACAATCCGGCTGCGTCGACGCTGCAGGTGGGGAAAGACCTGCTCCTGGCAACGGACGGCGCGAATGTGTTTCTGGGAACCGGTACTGCCGGCGACCTGGCGTTTGACGCAGACGCGACGATCTCCGGTTACGGCGTCAACCGGATGGTAGTGACCAATAATTCCACGCTGAGCCACATGACGAAGGAAAACCTGGCTTCGGCGTTTGTTTTCCCGGTGGGCATTGCGGCCGGAGATTACACGCCGGCAACGGTAGCGCCGGCGTCTGCCACGACTATCCACGTAAGCGTACAGGACTATTCGGCCTCGCCTCCGGTTATTCCGGCTCCGGCCAAAGGCATGGCGCGGACGTGGCAAGTATTCGGCGATGCATCTGTTCCCGCCACGCTTACACTTCAGCACAATGTGGCGACGAATGGCAGCAGCTATACCGATGCCTCGGCTTTTGTGACGCAATACAACGGGAGCGGGTGGAGCAGCCCGGGCACAGTCGACTACGTCAGTCCGGGTATTCATACGCACACCGGATACTCGTTGCCATCGTCGGCGGACAATACCGCCTTTTTCTCGAAAACGAGCGACGCGGTCACGCCCCTGCCCGTGACGCTTGTAGCCTTCTCTGCGACGCCGGAAGGTCCTTCGGTAAAACTGGCCTGGCGTACCTCCCAGGAGTCCAACAGCGATTACTACGCCGTTCAGCATAGTCTGGATGCCCGTACCTGGCATACGCTCGGAACGATTCCGGCGGCCGGAGAAAGTCAGGGCTTCAGGCAGTATGGCTTCACGGATGGCGCACCGGCTAACGGTGTCAATTATTACCGGTTGCTGATGGTGGACAAAGACAGGACCGCCAAGTATTCTGACGTTCGTTCTGTCGAAATCCAGGTAGTCTCCGGCCTGAAGGTCTATCCGAATCCGGTGGTTGATCGGCTGTCTGTTACCTCCCCCAATTGGTCTGACGTACGGTCTGTCCGGGTGGTTTCGTTGCAGGGACAAGTGGTGTATGAGGACGGGCCTGTCACAGAAATTGGCGTCCGCCACCTTGCACCGGGCGTTTATGTCCTGCAGCTCGCGAGATCGGGCGGAGGAGTAGAGCAGAAAAAGTTTGTTATTGTACGATAGAGGAATCGGGCCGGCAAATGCCGGCCCGATTGGTTTTATGGAAATAGTAGTGTGTATTTGTCGGATTTTCGGGAAATCTGTTCTTCGTCGGTGAAATTACCTCCCAGAGAACGACCGATATCAGGCCTCTCTCCTCTTTTTCCCTCACCTCACAAACAAACAATAATTACACCGATGCCTTACCTGCCTGTAAGATACACCCAGGTAGTTTCCCGGAGAAGGATCATTCCAGTCCAGCCGGACGATATACATCCCTTTCCGGGGCGGGAAAAAGACCGCTTCTCCGTTTTTATCTGTTTCGAGCGCTTTCTCCCAGTTGTCGGGATTAAAAATCCGAAGGCGGGTGCCAGGTTCAACAGGCCGACTGTCGAGGTATGGCCGGATAACCCATAGGCGGTCACGGGACGCCAGCTCCAGATCGAGCCGCTGCTGCGCGCCGGAAATACCCATCCCTTTTCCAACCCGATAGCCGGTACACAGGTATTCGACCGGGCGGACATTGATGCCGCCCGTTGCCGACCGGTCCACGACCGGAAGCTCTTCGTTTATTCCCAGTATCCGGTAAAATCCATTTTTTTCAGGAGTAAACCAGCCTTCCAGGCATGCCCGCTCCGGCTTGAGCGGCAGCTCTTTCCGCTGCCCGCTGCCGTCGACGATCGTCACCCTGAACCCACGGAGATACAACGGGTCCGTTTCCCGCTTCCGAACGCCATACTCGTCGATTTCACCGTAACAGACCCGAACCCGGACGGGCTCATGCCGTTTTCCGGAACCCTGAATGTCGAACCAATAACCGTGTGCCAACCCCTTGAAAGGCGCCAGCAACAGGCACAATAGGCCTATACTTCTAAGAAGCTTCATGGAAAGAAACGCCGGTACCCGGCGGCAGTAATCTCCGCAAAACTAAACCATCCGGACCGAATGCCGCTTCTTTCCGCAGGCCTTACTCGCACCTGGAGTACGTCAGGTTGAAAACATTCCCCGTATTCCCGGAATGCACAAAACTGTTCAGACGCCCGGTGGCGTCAAAATCATAGGTATATTGCTGGGTAAAGGTGAAGGTCTTCCCATCTGCGGTCCACATTCGTACCCACTTATTGAGGAGGTGTTTCGACGTCAGCGGAACCCCGTAAAAGATCACCGACAGCATCACAAACTGCGCCTGCTGGCTTCCGGGCAGGCCATTCAGCCGGTGCAGCACGTAATCCAGTTTGAAGTTATTTATCTCTGTCTTTCCCTTCGCGTCCGTCACCTTTCCGGCAATATCAGTCGGGTCTCCGTTGGCGTCATAGGTATACTGATAACGGAGCGTAGTACCGTCGTCAGTGGTCAGCGTCGCATTCGTCAGCTGTCCCAGCGGATTGAAGGCGAACAGCGCTCCATCCAGTATAACACTCTGAATGACCGCATCTTTGTACACTGTTGAAATATCGCCGGATGGGTCGCTGAGCTTTCCCGCCGCGTCATAGGAATAGGCATGCGTCTGCGTCAGGCCGTCTTCCGTCGTCGTCAATCCGGTGATACGTAACTGCTCGTCCACATCGCAAATCAGGTCAAAATCCGTTTTCGTTGTCTTAATCTCTGTTGTCCGGCACAGGGAGCCGGTCACCGGCGGGTCGCTGTTCTTTTTGCAACCCGGAAGCAGCCCGATCAGCAGGAGTACTGCCGCACCTACGATACGTTTCGGAGCCATGAAATTTTACCGGTTTTTCGAACAAAACTTCATGAAAGTTACTCATTACCAGCACAATACAACTACCGTTCACGAACTGCCGGGCAACAAAAAAAGAGGCTCCTTCCGGAGCCTCCCTGTTATATGAGCGGATCGGCCTATGCGATCTCTTCCTCTTCTTCGACGATGACAGTAGCCTGCTTCGGGGCGGTTTTATCTTTTGCTTTTTCTTTGACGCGCTTCACCTGAGTCTTGGCTACATCGAGCGCCAGGTCGGTCGCTTCCTCGAACGTGGTTCCGCTTTCTTTGACGAAAATGGAACCGCCCGGGATATACAGTTTGATTTCGACGATTTTATTATGCACTTTACTCGACTCTCCTTTGTCCAGCTTCAGGTATACTTCTCCGCTGGTGATCCGATCATAGAACTGATCAAGCTTGTTGAGTTTGGCTTGCACAAAATCGAGCAGCTTGCTATCTGCATCGAAACGAACTGATTGCACTTGCAGTTTCATACGCACACTCATTTAAGGGTTCAACTTTCTCCTTTTCCTTCCAGTACCCACCCGGTCCGAAGCCTGTTCCACACACGGTTGAAACCCCTTCGTCCCGGGTCCGGCGACTGTTAGGAGAGGTGAACCTAGGCAGCCTTCGCCAAAAAGTCAAGGATAATGATCAATAAAATCGGGGCTTTCGGACAAACGGTTACCCACTTCCCGTTCTGGTCAGAAATCCGCCTGAAAGGAAAAAGAAAAGACCGGTTTCGTTGGGGAAACCGGTCTTTTTTTCTCTTATTGCGAGTTTTAAAAATATCAGCATACTGTCCTGATTATCAGACAGTAACCTTTTCTTAACTGCCAAATCCAATACGTTTCCGGCCGGCAGACTGCTGCTCCCGCAGCTCAGCCAGCTCCCGCTCAAACCCACCTGACAGGATCGGGAACCGCAGCCATGTTCTCGGATCCAGGTTGTGATCGTCAACGTGAAAACTCGGCGCGTACCGTTCCCGCTTCCACTGATTCCGGCTCCAGAGACGGAAAAAACGCTCGGTCCACGACAGCAGTTTTTCCCGGGAATACACCGACTCAAAATCCACTTCCAGTTTCCGGAGAACTTCCTTCGGCGGTTGCTTGTCCCGGAAGCCGTACGCCTCGATGGCGTTGAGTACTTCGTAGGGCATGAGGTCGTCTTCGTCGGTTTGCTTGCGGTCCGGCGGCCGTAGCTCGGCCGTTGGCTGCAGGTTGTTCATCGCGTGTAGTCCCTTGATCGTCAGGCCGCCTCCCAGGCCGGTTTCTTCCAGCCAACGGAGCCAGTGGCGCAGAAAGGTCTTGTCAATTCCGGCCAGCGGGGAGATACTGCCGGAGGTATCGCCGTCCATCGTTGCATACCCCACCGCCGCTTCCGACCGGTTGGAGGTCGCCAGTAACAGGCAGTTGTACACGTTCGTCAGCAGCCACGCGCCCGGGGCCCGTACCCGCGCCTGAATATTCTGCAGCGCGATGTCATCGGTATCCCAGCCGAGCTTCCGGCCGAGACCGTCTTCGATGAGCGACTTATACGTTTCCACCAAACCATTGATGTTGACATCGTGGAAATCGGCGTTGAGATCTTCCGCCAGGGACGTAGCCGAGTACTTGGTTTCGGCAGACGAATTTTCCGTTCCCTGCCAGATGCAGTGCAGCAGATGCCCGACGATTCCGCGGGCGTCTTTGGCCCCCTGAATCGCCGGAATATGGCTTAATTTCTGTTTAAATCCGTCGAGCCCGATGCTCTGAATACCCAGGTCTACCATGAGATAGACGAGCGCGGCGCAGGCCGACGAATCAGCCCCGCCCGACAGCGAAACCACAAAGCCCTGCGCCCGGCTTTTCCGCAGGTAGTCAAACAGCGCCAGGGATACTGCCCGGGCAAATTCTTCTTCTTTCAGGAACCCGTTTGCTTCCCAGGATTCCAGTTGATATACATGACGCTCCGGCGCCATATCCGGCCATTGGAAAGGCACGGGTACTTCGAGGGCTTCTGCCGCTTTCGGAAATGCCGCGCGGTTCTGTGCCTGCTCGACGCGACCCTTTTCAAGGTCTACCGTCGCTGTCAGTAAATAATGATCGGTGTAGCTGAATCGCGTGCCTGATACGAGCATTTCACCAGACTGCGCAATCATCGCGTCTCCGTCATAAATCGCCCGGCCGGCTTCGTTACCGAGGAGGTTGGTATAGACGTAGACACACCCGAACGCGCGACTACCGTCCTGCACAAAACGCTCCCGCGTGTGGCTTTTGTGGAAGCTGAAGTGACTGGCCGAGGGATTCAGGATAATATCCACGCCACGGGCATACAGGTCGCGACCGGGGCGGTTGGCAATCCAGGCATCCTCGCAGATTTCGAACCCGATCCGAACGCCGGCAACGTCGAAGACGAGGTCTCCGGCGGGATAATCCACACCGTTGATCCGCAACGTGGTCCGCTCTCCCGGCGCCCAGGCATGAAACCACCGGGTTTCGTAGTGAATGCCGTTGTTGGCCAGGTTTTTCTTCAGGACAAAACCCCGAATCTGCTTGTTGACGATGAAGCAGGAGGCGTTGTAGACTTTGTTATGGAGGACGACCGGCAATCCGACCGACACAGCCATGTCCGTCGTCAGGTGACGGACTTCTTCCAGTTGCGCGAGGGCCGTTTCCGCCACATACGGGGCAAAAAACATGTCCTCACAGCCATATCCCGACAGGCTCAGTTCCGGCAGGCAAAGAAGAGATACCCGTTTCTGCCGGGCTTCTTCGATGGCTTCGGTAATGGCCTGGAGGTTTCCTTTCCAGTCGAGGGGCGTGGTATTGACGACCCCCGCCGCGAGTTTGATCAGCTTCATAAATCCTTCGTTCGAAACATCGGTTGTTTTTCAACACACCGAAGACCCGACAAATTCCGTCAGTCGGGCGAATATACAGGATTTAGGCTGTCACGGAAGGATGGCGGCGAGTTTGGGCAGCTCGTCGGAGCCGATGTAGTCGAGGCCGATCTCCCGGAGTGTCCGGTAGCCGAGGTCCGTATTGGGCGTTCCCCAGACGCGGGTCTTTTGCCCGCGGGCATGCGCTTCCCGCACAAAATCAACGAGTTTCTGACGGATTTCCGGCGAGAGGGCCTCTTTTCCCGGCCAGTACTTCCCGAATTCCGTAAAACTGGCGCTCACCAAGGGTACGCGTTTCCGGGCTTCTGCGGGATAGGTAGTCGTAATGCGTCCGTCAAACGAAATAATCGGATCATACTTGCCGAAATCAGCCGGAGCGGGCATAGCGCCGCTGACAACTACGTGTACGTGTCTCAGCTCTTTGGCGTGTTCCAGAAGTTGTTTTTCGAGTATGGGCAGGGCAGCGGCGTCCTTCAGGTCTATCATCAGCTGAAGCTCCTTCTTTTTCGGATAGGGAAAGCCCTTGTTGTCGGCAATGTGCCTGAGAAGCGGCGTGAGGTAAAGGCTACGGAAGGTGCGCTCAGGGCGGATATCCTTGCGGTCATGCGCCACCATCAGCTCCCCTTCCTGCAGATACACATCGGCCTCAATTGATCCGAAACCGAGGTCCCAGGCAGCCTCAAACGGGCGAGCCTGCTCGTAGTCATTATGGGAATGCGCCTGCGGGCGATAGACAAATCCGGATTGGGCCAACAAGTGTCCCGAAACAAACAGGCAGGCAACAGCCAGACGAAGGAATTTCATAGAAGCGAGAGATTGCAGGCTGCAAAGAACGGGAATCCGGCGGGATGCTGCGCGGATAGGCAGCTTTAAGAAATCATGAAGTTCGCGCAGGCGCTATTCTGCCGCCGGTTCAACCCGCGGCAGAATACCACCCTGTTTTGCCGCGCTATTTCACCCGGACATACGTCTCCGTAATAATCCGGTCGATACCCAGTTCCTTGATCTGCTCCTTGCCCGTCTGTATCAGCGTATCATTCTGAATACGAACGGTAAACGTAAACGACTTGCCCTCCCACGGCCGGTAACTGCAGTAGTCGAGGTGTTCGGTGTACTGATCGCCCTCGAGCGTGTATGACCCGCCGCCTGCGGTAAAGGCCGCCGAGGTGGAGTCCTTACCGCCCTTTAAGTCGTGATCGAGGAAGGAAAAATGCGTGTCATTCAGCATTTTAAGCATTTTCTTACCCTCGTGGGTGTCGAGGGTTTCTTTGCCGTTTTCATTGGTTTTGGCGGAAACCAGTTGCCAGGTACCCTGGAGGCCGGAGTGCGACTGGCAGGCTGTCAGAAAAAGTCCTGACAGGAACAGAAGTGCAGTTTTGTTCATTGTGTGAATAAAGTAGCCGCTGAGCGGAGTCCTAAAAATAGTTAACAGGATACCATAATTTCCATTCGCCGTCTACATTTCCCCTGTTCGTCTGAAAACCTTTTTCCAATCCCATGAAACACCTTGTCCTGGCAATGGCTTCGAGCCTGTTCCTCTCCTCCTGTGTCTCCTACTCCCAGTACTTTCAGGTTTGCCGCACGTCGTTCGATCCGGAAATGAAACGTACCGGCGATGCCATCACATTCGAAGACGCCCACTGCATCGTTACCTATAATTTGTGGGACAAGGGCGGTAACATCGGTTTTGAATTTTACAATAAGACCGACCAGACCATTTTCCTGCGGATGGATGAGTCCTTCCTGATTGTAAACGGTATTGCCTATGATTACTTTCAAGGAAGGACGTTCGAGCATTCGTCCAACCGAGGCATTGCTCAGGGAGGACTGACTACTTCGTCGACTCCCACGGCCACCGGTTCTTCCGGAACCGCCTCGGGCTCGGCCAATCTTCGTACGTTCGGGCATTCGGTATCGTACCTGGAAGACCGCCTGATCGCCATTCCGTCCCGAACCGCCAAAATCATCTCGGAGTATCATGTGACCGATGCAGCGCTGCGGAACTGCGACCTGCCGGTGTACCCCGACCGGCGCGCGCCCGTAACGCTGCTTTTCACCCGGAAAAACAGCCCGCTCGTTTTTTCCAACCGCCTCTCCTATCATACGCCTGCGGCGCTGCCGGTGCAGATCGAGAATACGTTTTTTGTATCCGAAATCACCAATTTGGGTGAAGCGCAGGCGATGGAGTATGCACCCGCCGACGATTGCACGGAAAACCGTTCCTATACCCGGAAAATCGTGAAAGGTGCCGCGCCGGATAAGTTCTTCATTCCGTACCGGCCGGAAACCGGGTTGCCCTGATTGGTTGAAAAAACAGCGCCGGAGTGATAACTTCCGATCGGGCTCTGTTTTTCCTTTATACTTTGCATTGATTGGACGAAAGCCGGCATACTTAGGCTGATCCGGCGCCAACACTACCCAGCCAATTCACTGATAATCAATCCTATTTAAAATTTACTACAAAAAATAGACCGATCGGTTTGTTTTTTCAAAACCGATCGGTCTATTTTGTCTCACCATGACAAAAGCAGAACGCACCCGGCAGTTTATCATTGAGCAGTCCGCCCCGATCTTCAACAGGAAGGGAATGGCCGGGACGGCGGTCAGTGACCTGATGGAAGCGACGAAACTGGCCAAGGGCGGTATCTACGGAAACTTTGAGAGCAAGGAAGAGATCGGCGCCGAAGCGTTCTCCTACCTGAGCAAAGGCCTGTATGCCCGCCTTGAGAGCCTGGCTTCGCAAGACCGGCCCGCCCCTGCGCGGATGGCGGCCCTGGTCGGTTTTTACCGGACCGGGTCGACACCCGGCGGTTGCCCGCTCCTGAATTTCGGGATGGAAGCCGACGACACCAACCCCCTGATCCGTCAGCGGGTGGCCCGGCAGATCGAGGCAACCCAGGAACTATTCCGGCGCGTGCTTGAAGAGGGAAAACAGCGGGGAGAGTTCAGCGAATCGCTTGACCCTCAGTCTTTCTCCGTGAAAATGTTTGCCCTCATCGAAGGCGGTATCATGCTGGGATGTGTCCAGCAGGATGTCAGCCGGCTCCATCTGGTATTGGACTTACTGGAAGCGGAATTGCAGACGTACGTGGCTTCATAATTTTTTTACCCAAAAACAGACCGTTCGGTCTATTTTCTAAACTCGTCAAAGTCATGTCTACAGTAGCATTTATTACCGGAGGAAACCGCGGAATCGGGCTTGAAACCGCCCGTCAACTGGGAAAAGAAGGTGTTATCCCCGTCATTGGCTCGCGGGACGCAGAAGCGGGGCGGCAGGCTGTGGCCGAATTACAGGCCGAAGGTATTCCGGCGGATTTCATCGTCTTCGAAGCGTCGAGTACGGCCGACCGGGACGCGGCCTATGCCTATTTCAGTGACAAATACGGCCGCCTGGACGTCCTCGTCAACAACGCAGGGCTTGGCCTGGAAGGACAACCCGCAGAGTCTATCGGCCGGGCGGACGCCACCAGCGGCGTATCGGAAGAAACGCTCCGTCAGACCTTTGAAGCAAACTTTTTTGGCGTCGTCCTGTTGACTCAGAAACTGCTTCCCCTCCTGAAAAAATCACAAGCGGGCCGTATTGTCAACGTGTCGAGCGTGCTCGGGTCGCTGACACTCCACAGCGATCCGGAAGCGTCGATCTACCCGATCAAAATGTTTGCCTATGATACTTCCAAAACCGCGCTGAACGCCTTTACCGTGCACCTCGCCCACGAGCTGAAGGATACCACGATCAAGGTCAACTCCGCACACCCCGGCTGGGTTCAGACCCGCCTTGGAGGCAGCGTAGCTCCGCTGACGGAAGCCGACGGTGCGAAAACAAGCGTACAATTAGCGACGGTCGGCGCAGACGGCCCTACGGGTCAGTTGCACCACCTCGGCCAGGTACTTCCCTGGTAGCAAAAAAGGCAGGAAAATTTCCTGCCTTTTTTGTTTTTGAAGAGATGGATCAGGGCCGGAAGGTAATTTTCCGGTCGCCCGCCACTTTCACGATCGCCTCCTTATTCATCAGCTCGGGCCTGGCTTCTCCGCTGGCGAAGAGCTCGGCCTGGTCTTTGTAATGCTCACTGGAGACCACGCCCGACTGGCCCGTCGGCAAGCATCCCGTGCCGTTGAGCGGATCGGCAAAATCGACGATTCGCCGGAGCGCCGGCCCGTAAGTTACTTTGTACAGGCCTGTTGAGTCGATGTGAAAATCCAGGTTATTAATGGTTTCCCGTCCGCCCGGCACCGGGTACGGCCCGACGTTGAACAGGCGTCCGAGCAGGTCAGAAGCCACGGAAATGGGGTGTTTGTGTTCCAGCGTATGGACTTTTTCCCAGTTCCAGACTTTCCGGTCGGTTCCGAGCTGGGCTTCCAGATCTGCTACTGCTGCTTTGAAAGCCTCATTCAGAATCTGTTTGCGGGTTTCCTTCGCGGGGGTATGCACATTGTCCCACCACGGCGAGGCGTCGTTCCGGAGGAAAGAAGCCATATTCCGCTTGAAGCTGGTGGTATTGAGGAAGTTGGTTTCTCCCAGCTCATCCTGTATGGCCAGGCGGTAAATATGCCAGATCCATTTGTAGAAAAGAGTCGGTTCGGTACTGGCCAGCTCGTGTACACCCGACCACCGCGCGAGGAGCTCGGCGTCGGCGGAGGGTCGGTCAACCAGCGGAAGTATATCCTTCAGTATCAGGGGATACTCCGGATTCGTCACGTCGTTGATGACCTTGCGTACCTCCTGCGGCGTCCAGTCCTTTTTATCGGTAAAGATCAGTTGCTCGATCCGCCGGGCGCGGTCGCCGGGCACGTAGTACCCCGGCACCAGGCCGTTCCCCATATCAGCCGGCTGGTTATTGGCGGAATACAGCACGCCGCGCGGCGGGTTGAGTATCTGCGGGTTTTGGGAGAAATCATACCAGCCGACGGGGTCGTCATTTCCCGTCGATCCGTCGAGCATGACATAGGGCCGGACACCCGCCGGGCGTTTCGGCAAGCGGGCTACGGCCCACCACGCGATGTTTCCTTTGGTATCGCCCCACATGATATTCAGGCCGGGCGCGTGGATCTTCGCGGCCTGGGCAGCGGCTTCGGTCGCATCGGATGAATGCGCCAGTCCGTAAAAGGCTTCTGCCAGCCGGCTCGGAAATTTGTAATAGGTCCACCAAAGGGCGATGGGCTGCTGCCGGTGGTCTTTCAGCCCGTCGAAGACGTCATGAATCAGGATACCGTGGCGTGACTCCCGTACATCGAGCGCCACATCGCTTGAATCCTTGATATGGATGGTTTCCTTCCGGACCGAGAGGTTTTCCCAGTGATCTTTGAACCATACCTGCCCGGGGTTTTCGGGATTGGCTTTTTCCCGGTAAAAATCTACGTCGTCGTTTTCAAACATCGTCAGCCCCCAGCCTCCCTTGTCACTGTGACCGAGCGCGCCAAAGGGCGTACCAGCCAGAAAACTGCCGTAAAAATTGAATCCCGGAGCATTCAGGTGGGCTTCGTACCAGACGGATGGCTGTGCAAAACCAATGTGGGTATCATTCGAAAGAATCGGCTTGCCGGAGCGTGTTTTCTTTCCGGAAATCACCCAGCCGTTGGATCCGTGGTAGGGAGGATACGGCAGGTCCAGGGCCTGAAACCGGCCTGCTACCTGTGCCAATACGCCCGCTGCGCCTACTACCGCCGGGTCAGGCGTATGTTGGGTGGGAATCATGGGTTCGTCAACCGGCCAGTCGCCCGCCATGTCTTTCAGATACGCAGGCCCCCATTTTTCGGCGATGGTCGTAAACACCGCTTCCGACCGGAAGGCTTCCGCAAAACCATAGCCCATGTACCCCTGGATGATTTCGACGTCTTCAACGGTAAAAGGTGTTTTGGGAATCTTGGCCAGTTCAAAATCAAGCGGAGTTTCTCCGGTCGAGATATAGGCGTTGATACCTTTGACATACGCCTCCATCGCCTTCACAAACGGCGCCTGCGGTTGTTTGCGGTAAACCGAATCGATGGTTTGCCGGGCGTAGTGGCGGAAACTCAGGGTGCGGAAGAACCGGTCTGTAGGCAGCGCCTTCGCCCCGAATACTTCCGAAAGCCGTCCGTCTGCCAGGCGCCGCAACATTTCCATCTGAAACAGGCGGTCCTGCGCATGCACGTATCCGAAGGCATAAAAGAGATCTTCCTCGTTTTCGGCATATATATGCGGAACGCCGTAGTCGTCGTAATAGGCCTCTACCGGAGCTTTCAGGCCGGGAAGGGATAGCTCGTTCGACAGGTTCGGCGTCTTATTCCGGAAGAGAAAGAGCCAACCCGCGGCCACGGCAACGACAACCACTATCAGGAGGGTGAAGAGAATACGCTTAAGCCATTTCATGGGGGTGTGTTTTTAGCAGGATGCGCGGCCAATCTACAGATTCCCCCGTAAAAGAAAAACCCCCGGCGCGACCGCCGGGGGTTTCCTGTTACAATTGCTTTTTCACCTCGAAGGTCAGTCGCCGGCTGCCCGGCGCACCTGACTCCGATAATCCCTGAATGTCAACCTCGTAGGTCCCTTCCAGGTCGCCGGTGTAGAAGTTCAGCTGCTGCCGTCCGCCCGCCTCGGGTACCCAGTGCAGGAGATGGCGGAAGTCGGCGAGGCGGTTGTCCCGCTGCTCTTTCGCGTCGTACCGGGGCGCGTAAAATTCGCGGCGGTTTTGCACGCCTTCGTAGGAAGTCACCAGGCCCTCGGGCTGAAACCCGGCCACGTCTCCTTTATAGCTACGGAAGCTGACGATGCCGTCGAAGGTTAACGGGCCGAGGAAATACCGCGTATTCACCACGTCCAGTCTCCTGATTTTCAGAGGATCAATGGCGAGTAGCCTGTTAATATCCTGCACCGGTACGCCGTCGAGCAGTACCAGCGGCGGGCGGGTAAATTCATACTGCCCGCGGAAGACCATCAGGAAGGAAAACCGCCCTCGGTGGCGGCGCACATCCACTTCCGGGACATATTCCCGCATGACTTCCTCCAGAAGCGGAAACCGTGTATAATCATCCAGAAAATACGTTTTATCGGCGATGCCGTAAAAGGCCACGGTATCGGTCCGCTGGACAGGCGCATAGGGCTGGAAAAACGCGTTGAACGTCTGCATAGACAGGCTCCGCTCCAGCAGGGGGTCGGCCAGATTCTTGTCAAATACCATCGGAGGTACCTTGTCGTCGCTCCGCGCTTCCGCAAAGGGAGACTGAAGCTCAATCCGTTTCAGGGTATCTCCTGTTGCCGCTACGATTTCATTCGGCCCGGCGAAGTGCTTCATCGGGAAAAATACCTTCCCGTTTTTGTCACTCAGCGCCGTATACAGCCATACGTGCCGGCCCGGGGCAGCCAGAAAAGCGGGCTCGTCGGCGGCAGGGCGGCCGTCGGCCGTCAGTACTTTTCCAGTCACGACATGCTCGTCAATTTCGGGCAGGTAAGTAGGTTCAAACGGCTTGTCGTCCCACCGGAACCGGCTCCAGCCGTGCGTGAGCATGACCAGATCAGCGGCCGACTCCGGCGCGTCCAGGTAGTATGAAGACGCCTCTACGGTACCTTTCAGATCCGACCGCATCCAGAGATAACTGGCAATATCTTCACTTTCAGGCTGCTGCAGGGAATCCAGGCGATAGACCGCGACCGACAGGCTCGCCGAATCAGCGGCCAGGTCGAGCAGTACTTTGTCGCGGGTATTGTATACCTGTTTGTTGCTTTTGGCGTCGATAGTCAGGCGACGGCGCGGCTTGCGGAATATCAGGCGCTCGCAAACCGGCCGCTGCGCCGCATCAAAAAAGGTCAGGTGCGAAATACCCTCGCCCAATGCCGCGGCAGGAATCGATACCGCCGCTTTTCCGCCGGGAAACGACACCGGCTGCGCGTACCCAACCTTCCGGCGGGTATGGACGAGGAGATAGCCGTTGCGGTCGGCCGTCGACGTAATTTCTACCTGCGCGCTTCCGTTCTCTCCCGGTTGCAGCCGCAGCGCATATCCGTAGGTCTGCGTGGCCGGAAGGGGATATTCTCCGCGGCCGGCTATCACTGCCCGGTAGGTATCCCCGGCGACGGGCGTCAGGTCAAAGCTGCCGAGACCGAAGCGCTCGGTCCGGAAGCTGGCAACGGTTTCGTTGCGCTGGTTGACAACCGAGCCGGAAAGGTCCACGCCCTTGCCCCGCTCGTCAATACCCCGGAACGCCACCCGGCCCGGCAAACCGGCCACCAGGTTCCCTCCTTCCGGGAAGAAGGTCAGTTCCAGCTCCTTCTCCGGTGCGGTGGCCGGTACTTTGGTGAAGGTATTGGCGACCGTCACCGTCTTCGAAAAGAAAAACTCCGCTCCGAAATTCTTCATCCACTGGGTATAGGCCCGGAGGGTATAGTTTCCGGAAGCCAGGGCCGATGGGAGCAGCAGCATGCCATTGCCCCGGCCGTTGTGAAGGGCGATTTTGGCCTGCAGCACGGGAGTCTGCCCTTTGTCGAGCAGCTCAACATATGCTACCTTACTAATATCCAGTGGCTTATGATTCGTTCCGTCGACATAATACAGGCGAAACCAGATACTTTCTCCGACAACGTAAAACGTCCGGTCGGTATGGAGGTACATCTTTTCCGTCAGCGGCGCCTGCTGTTCCAGGCGCTGCCGCGGGTCCTGAGCCCGCAGCACAAACGGGGCGAGCAGTCCGATCAGGAATAAAAGGGGCTGTTTCATCGTCAGGGTGCGGTTAAAACCAGGAAGGTTTGGTCAGGGTCCCTCCCATCCGCCGGCAATCGGCGCAGACGGGAGGCACTATCAGATACCGGCTTGGCGGCGGCTCGTCAATCGTGCCGATAATCATCCCGGCGTCGTCAATCAGCGAACGTATGTCCATAAACTCGAGTGTATCCGGGGGCGACGGGCAGGACGGGAACGAACCCGGGTACCAGCTTTTGAAGTCAGCCGGCGTTACAGTGATCCGTTTCTTCTTTTCCGAAACCGCTGAGAAATACCCGAATACCAGTTCGTCTTTGTTATTGACGCTGTGGAAATTACCGGTGAGAACTGACGGCTGCGGGTCAAAAATCCCACCGGTCGTTTCAGTCGTTTTCGCCAGCTGGTCCCAGTACTCGTATGCATCCTGAGTCAGGGCATACTGGCGGACGAGCAGGCTGTACTTGACCAGCAGTTTGTTGCTGGCGTTGAGAATCGTCACGACGGGATAGTTCCGGATGACGTCGTCGGTGAGTTTCGCTGAGGTAGCGATCATGATGTTACCGGGAAGATCGGTCCGCCAGCAGGTCGTCAGGTTTTCAGCCCGGGGCTCAATCTTCCCGTTCTTCACGAGAATGTACGACCCGTACGCGCTCCGGAATTCATACGTTTCCTCTACTTTCCAGCGATAAAAACGGGTATTTCCGGTAGCGTCGTGCGTATTGACGACGAAGTTCATCTTCCCCTCCGACTGGTACATTCTCCAGGAAACGCTGTCGATATCCGGCGTCTGTTTGACCGGCACATATTCAGACGCATACCCCTTTCCACCGACATTGACAGTGAGCATGAAGTTTTCCGTCACCGGAAAACTCCTCGGCGCCAGGAAGTAATTGCCGCTGCCTTTGTCGGTGAAGGTATAGGTCGTGCCTTTGTCGCCCACGACGCGGACTACCGCGCCGGTTACGACCGTCGGCACGGTTTTATCCGACAGCCCCTGCGTACGGGACAGCGAGATATACGACGTATCTCCGCCGGTATTCAGAAACCCGTTGATGACGAGGTACTTCCCGTCCTTATTCGCATCCGACGGATTGAACGGGTCAATGCAGCCGGCCACGACGAGCGTCAGTATCAAAAATAGGACCCCGTATTTCATCAGAATTTAAAGTTGTAAGTGAGACTCGGGATAGGCTGTCCGAAGATCGACAGCTTGTATCCTTTGATACTGCCGTTTTCGGTGACGAAGAAGACCGAGTACGGGTTCTTCCGCCCGAGGAGGTTATAGACCGATATCGTCCAGGAGCTGTGCGCCAGCTTTCGTACCCGGTGATTGCCTTCAATATTCAGCCCGAAATCCATGCGGATATAATCGGGTATGCGTGCCTGGTTGCGTTCGGCATAGTACGTCCGGACAACACCATCCATATAGTACTTTCCGACCGGAGGCGTATAGGGTCTGCCCGTACTGTAGTTGAAATTCAGCGACAAACTGAACCGCCGGTTCACCCGGTAGTTGCCGATGAGGGAAAAATCATGCGGCTTGTCGTAGTTGGCCGGATAGTAGTTGCCGTTGTTCGGCGCGTCCGGCGACGACGGATCGTCTGCCTTCAGCAGCGTCCGGGCGTAGGTGTAGCTGGCCCAGCCGTTGAGTTTACCCGTCAGTTTCTTGAGCAGGATTTCGACGCCGTAGGCTTTACCCGTGGTCGAGATCACCGCCGTTTCGATCTGCTTGTTCAGGATGAGGGAATCTCCGCTTTTGTAATCGAGCACATGGCGGAGTTTTTTGTAGTATCCTTCGACAGACAACTCCACCGAACCCGACCGCAGCGTCTTGTACAAGCCGAGCGAAAACTGCTGGCCCTGCTGGGGTTTCAGGTAGGAATCGCTGAGTTTCCAGATATCCGTCGGCGAAATGGCCGCCGTATTCGACAGCATTTGCAGGTACTGCCGGGTTGTATTGAAACCGGCTTTGACGGAAAACGACGCCGAGGCCATGTACCGCAGCGACACCCGGTACTCCGGCCCGAGGTAGTTTTGAATAATCGCCCCGCTGCCATAGGTATCAAATTGCCGGATATACTTCTTTTCAATCGGCAGGCCTTCGGCATAGCGGGCTACGCTCCGCGGGCCGAGGTACTGGAAGAACGACACGCGAACACCGCCCGTCAGCGCCAGCTGCGGGTTGACGTCATACCGCTCCGAGAAATACACCGCACTTTCCACGCCCTGCTCCGGTTCAACAATCTCCGGTTTTACGAGCGACGCGCTTCCGCGCGGCCGAAACGTACCCGACTGGATTTTGTAGAGAGACGACGACAATCCCATGTCAAACGTATGCCGGTTGGTGGGAATGTAGCTCAGGTCGGCCTTGGCCTGGTACTGCCGGATCCGGAAGGCCAGGTCAAAGGCATTCTCCGGCATCTGTTCTCCCTGAATATCATAGCGGTAGCTGCTGTAGGAACCGGTAAACGTCCCGAAGAGCCTCGGGTTGAAAATACGCTTCCACTTCAGTGAGCCGAGTTCCGACTGGTACCGGTAAACGGTATCCGAGTTGAACTTGAACTGATCGGAGCTTTTGTACGCGCTGAGTGTCAGGCTGTTCCGCTGGTTGATTTCGTGGTTGATCTGAACGTTGACGTCGTAAAAGGACGCCCGGCTTTTGTTGTACCGCACGTCTGTCACCTGCTTGAGGAGCCAGTTGGAGTACGACGAGCGCCCGCTCACCATCACCGAGGTACGTTCCTTGATGATGGGTCCTTCGAGGGTCAGACGACCCGTCAGCAGACCGATCCCGCCCGAGCCCGAAAACTTCCGCTTGTTGCCTTCGCGGGTATTGATTTCGAGGACAGAGGACAGCCGCCCGCCCAGCCGCGCCGGCATATCGCTTTTATACAGTTCAATATCTTTGAGAATGTCCGGGTTAAACGCCGAAAAGAACCCGAACAGGTGAGATGGATTAAATACCGTCGCATCGTTAAACAGAATCAGGTTCTGGTCGGTCGATCCGCCCCGTACGTTCAGGCCGGTGCTGCTCTCCCCCGTGGTTTTAACGCCGGGAAGCGTCATCACAACCCGCAGGGCGTCGGTTTCCCCGAAGGCCGTCGGTACCTGTTTCATCGTTTTGAGCGTCACGCGGGAAACGCCCATCTGGTTGCTTTTCACGCTGGCGTCGAGGTCCGATTTCACGAGGATTTCTTTCAGGGCGACGACGTTCTCGATCAGGTCGATATTCAGTTTTCCGCTGGAATACAGCACAATCTGCCGGTGGGATTCCCGCATGCCGACGCTCCTGACCTTCAGCATGTGTTTGCCGCGCGGCAGGGTAAGCGTGTAGTAGCCGAGGGCGTCGGTCGACACGCCGATGGAAGGCTTCTCCAGAAAGACGGAGGCGCCGATAACCGGCTCACCCGTGACGATATTCCGGACGTATCCGTTGACCGTCGCCGTCCCTTCCCGGATCCGGAATGTTTTGATTCCGACATCATAGACCTTGTTTTCGGCGTTCGACAACAGCCGGGCGGCCATTTCCTGGTCCTGAAAAACATATCCGACAGAAGTATCCGCTTCCGCGGCCGGGTCGAAGATGCCTGTCGGCAGGCGCGTCACGATGGCGCGCTCGCGGGTGACAAATACCCGGTGCCGGGCGTCAATGGCATACCGCAGGTCGGTACCCCGGAAAAGGTCCCGCAGAAACGCTGCCAGCGGCTGGTCTTTTACTTCCCCGGAAATAAATACGCTGTCGGTATCGGCTTTGCGGTAGTAGAAATAGTAGTCGGACTGCGCCTCGATCTGCTTCACCCATTCCGAAAACTTCAGGTTCACAGCCGATCCGCTTACCGAACGGCCGTCGAACCGGTACTGCGCCGACGCCGGCCGGCAGCAGAAACACAGCAGGAAAAGAATCGGTATAAGTGCTTTCATCTAGATCTGGTCGTAGTGGGCGATAAGTTGGGTGAGGGCCTCTTCCCAGTTGTCCCGGAAAGGCAGCTTGCGCAGGTATTTCCGCAACTCCCGCTTTTTTTCCGGGAATGCCGCCCAGATCGCTTTCCGGTTTTTGACGGAGAGGTATTTGCCGTCCTTCCGGACGAAGTAGGAGTCTTTTTCAGTGTAGATGATGTTGACCCGCTGTTCGGAAAGGTCTTCCCGGCGTTCTTTCATCCGTTTGCAGTACAGCGGCGTTTTTCCTTCGTACAATACCTCGTAAAATCCGGGCCGGATGTCTTTTTCCAGCCGGACAAAACGGTGGGTACCGATGCGGAACGAACTGACGCCGATGCCGGGGAGAATCAGCCGCTGATAGCCGCTGGAATACCGGACAACGACCAGGTCCCGGTAAATGTCGTATACAAGGGGAACGTCGTTGTAAAGCCCGCCGTCGAAGGTCAGGGAAGCCGGCTGCCAGTCCATCGACTCAAAAAACTGGTGGCCGGTCGGACGGAATTCCATGACGGTGTATTCCCGCCCGTTGTAAAAAGCTGCTGAAGCGGCCGTCGCCTTTCGGTAGAGGTCTACGACGGGGCCTGCGGCAGGCGGTCCTGCGGCAGGATCGCCTGCCGCAGGCGGTCCCGGGTCCTGGGCGAACGCCTGTCCGGCCAGCAGGAGTATTCCCGCTGCCTGTAAGAGGTATCGTGGAGTCGGCATAGAGGTACAGTGATACGATCGGGTGTTCGGGTTTTCGACAACCAAGGTAGAACTTTATACTGCTATTTTGCCAATGCCAAAAAGGAATGCGATTGAAACAGCCTTTTCTGCGACGTTTTTTCGGATGATCCGACGGGTTACAGACACTATTCTATTCCGGAAGGTTGGAGACCGGCATGGCCGTTTTTTTGCCGCTTCTTTCCTGTTCTTCCTTCTTTTTTGTCACTCGTCGAAAAAATCGGATTTTCTGCCGGACCAGCTTCATTTTTGGGAAAGGAGTACCTGCCGGAGACCGTACTTTTCCGCGATTCTGTATCTTTCGGGTAAACATTTATTCCTGCTGCAATTCCATGCACCTGAACGTCACGCCGCCTGAAGGCCAACCGGTTTACGAAGGAGAGATCGCCTCTTACTGGTTTGAAGACGGCATACTTGTCTCTCTTTCAAAAAGTATCCGGCGGACGGTTCCGCTGATTGCCGGTAACGTCGCGTTTGTAAAAGAACTGACCGGAGGCAAACCCGTTCCCCTGCTGATTTACCTGAGCAAATCACCGGTACCGGACAAGGAAACCCGGGCGTTTTCAACCACCCAGCTTCCTGTTATTTACTCGGCGATGGCCATGGTTTCACCGCCGGGATTATCCCGGTTTATCATGAACCTGCTGTTCCGTTTTCAATCACCACCCATTCCGATGAAATCGTTCCCTGATGTGGACGAGGCGAAGGCATGGCTGCAACAGTTTAAATAGACTTTTCAACGACTTCAACCAATCTATTCCATGAATCTCCTCATCTCCCTCCTCGTCGGCGCGATAGCCGGATGGCTCGCCGACAAATTGTTTTCCCGCTTTTCCTTTTCCCTGATCGTGCAGTTGCTGCTCGGTATTGTGGGCGGCTGGGTGGGCGGCTGGCTCCTGGGCGACGACCTCGAAGTCGTCCTCGGCCTCCCTTCCATTCTCTCCCGCATCCTGACGGCTTTCCTCGGCGCGATCCTGATCCTGTTTATCGCCGGGCTGATCAAGGGAAAGGCGAAGTAGTACTTTTCGCAAAAGCAGAAAGAGGCGCTCCGGTTCGGAGCGCCTCTTTCTGCTTTGCGTTTTTCGGGGTTAGTCTCCATCGTAGGCGCGCTGGAGGGCCGCCATGTCAATTTTGTCCATTTGCAGCATAGCCTGCATCACCCGGCCGGAGCGGGATGGATCGGCATCGTATAACAGCTTGCCGAGCAGCGTCGGGATGATCTGCCAGGAAATACCGAAGGGATCGACCAGCCAGCCGCAGCGGTCTTTCCGGCCGCCGGCCGACAGCTTTTCCCAGAGTTCATCTACCTCCTCCTGGGTTTCGCAATTCACAAAGAAGGAAATGGCAGGCGTAAACCGGAACTGCGGCCCGGCGTTGAGGGCCATGAACTCCTGCCCTTCGATTTCAAAGGTTCCGGTCATGACCTGCCCGGCTTTTCCGGGAACATCGTCTCCGTACCGGTGTACGCTTTTGATATGCGCATTTTTGAAGACGGACAGGTAGAAGTTCATGGCTTCTTCGGCTTTGTCGTCGAACCAGAGAAAAGGCGTGATTTTTTGCATGGTTGTGTTTGCTTTGTTTGGATGAAGCAAACTTACCGGGAATGTTCTCACGCATAAATCCCTGATTCCGACAATAAAAGGGGTGATTTGCGCCTAGGCCTCTTCCTGCATTTCGGCGAGGTAACTCCAGAACCGCTGCGGGAGATTTTTCACCGCCAGGGAGCCTTGAAACGACCTATTTCCGAGATACGTCTGCCAGATCGCCGTGAAGGCTTCGGTACGCGCTCCGCCTTCTCCGGCCGGTTCCAGCCGAAACAGCTTCACTGACTTTTTATCGTAATACAGCCCGTAATTTCGGCGGATGTCGTAAATGATCCATGTATGATGTGCGTACCGGCCCGAGAAATGCCGGGCCAGCAGGGGCAGGACGTTGAACCGGGGATTGACTGTCGCATACAGTACCCCGTCTCCGCTTTGCTGAAAACGGACGTGCGCCTCGGTCTGGTGCATTTCGCGTTCGATGCGCGACGCAATCTGCCGCACATACAGGACGTCGTCGTGACTGTAGTTTTTCTCTGCACCGGGAACTTCACTGAATACGTACAGCGCATAGCCAAACAGGTGTACCGGGCTTTCGGATAATTCCGACAAAAACGTACAGCAAAAAGCTCTCCAGCCGGCGGCCGACAGGCGCTGCCGCAAACCCGACGCCACCCGTTGCGCTTTTTCGGCGTCCCGGCGGACCACGTGCACTTTTCCCGGAGCGCTTGTTCCGGTCTGAATCCGGATAGGCCCCGGATTCCGGGCATACCAGTCAAAAATCAGGGTCAGAAACCCTTCCAGACTTCCGTCAAACAGGTACGTTTCCATGGGTGACAACAGGAGAGGCGAAGCGCGGGGAGATTCTCCGGCAATTCTTCATTTGTCTAAGTATCTTAATCAATCCGATACAAATATCTACGATTTTTGATCAATAATTAGAACAAATGGCTGTAAAAATTATTCTACAGGTATATTTTGTCTCCGTTTTTCACTCATTCTTTCGCCCGACCGTTCCGCTGTTTTCGACCCATACAAACCGGTTGCGCATCCGCCGAAATACGAAATCTCCTCTGTATCAAGACCTGCCTCACGAAAGCGGCCTGTTACCTGCGATACCGACCCGAACCGCGACGTATACCGCCAGAGCATGCGGTACTCCGTCGGATTGCCGAGAAACAGCCAGCCGAGTACCGGGATTACCTTCCCCAGGTAAAATCCATAGAAAAACCGAAGCGCGGCATTATCGGGCCGGGATACCTCGATAAACGCAAACCGCCCCCCCGGCTTCAGAATCCGGCGTACTTCTCCCGCCAGCCGGTCCAGCTGTTCGGGACTGAAAGTTTTCAGGCCGAATGCGCAGGTCACGACATCGTAATAGCCGGACGGAAGACTACTCTCCAGCACATCCTCGTTCCGGAGCAGTATCTGCCCGCCAAACCGCCGGAGGTTTTTCTCCTCTGCCTTTTTGAGCATTTCATCCGAAAAATCAAGCGCGGTAAAACGGGCCTCCGGAAACCGGCGGCGAACGCCCTCCCAGGTCTCGCCCATCCCGGTCAGCAGGTCGATTACCTCCAGCGGGCCGCCCGTGGCAGGTATATGCCGGAGAAACTGCCGCCTCCAGCGCAGCGAAAAGCCGAAAGAGGTAATGTAGTTCATGCGTTCATAGGAACCGGACATCCGGTCGAAGAGCTCCCGGACGAACGCGGGCTGGTACATAGCATCCATAAAGGTCTGTCGGATTGGATCAGAAGCCTGCAAAATAGCATCGATCAGCCGGAAACAGTAATCCCCGGCCGTTTTGGCCGGGGATTACAAATCTGAGAATTACTGGACTACCGTAACTGCTTCACTACCACATTCTTAAACACCGCCTTCCCTCCTTTTCCGAAAAGCGATACCGGCTCTCCGGGTTTTTCGGGGAAGATGTGCTCCGTCAGGACCGCTTCTCCGCCGTTGAGGTAGATTTCCAGGAGAGAAGCATCCCGGACGACCCGCACCGATACCGGTCCTTTGCCTACCGGCGCGGCATCTGCGCTCGGGAAGGCTTTGTGAAACGACACGTTTCCGGAATGCCGGCGATCAAGCTCCACGCTGCCGCTCTTCACCCGGAGGATTGTTTCCTGCTCCCCGTTTTTGTCGAGTACCAGGCCGGCTTCTCCACCGGCAGGGTCTACCGTGAAGGAGATATCGAGCCTGTCGCCCGTAGCCTTCGGCAGCGCCTTTGTCTCATCCTTAAGGGAAACTGACGCCAGCTTCTCCACCGTTTCCTGCCGCACGCCCGTCAAAACCGGCTCCTGCACCAGCACCAAACCACCCGGGGTACGTTTGAGCGATACTTCGCGGGCGAGGGTCATGCTGCCGCGGAACGGGCTCGTCGGGACTTTCCCGGCGTACTCCCAGTTGAGTGCCCAACCCAGAATCAGGGGTTTCGGACGCGATTTGGGGCGGTGGTTGAATTCAATAGCTGCGTAAAAGTCCTTGCCCCAGTCGAGTACGTTGCCAAACGCCGGCGATCCGGGGTTCGGGTTATCCTTATCGGCCCGGAAGGTTTTTCCGTCAAACTCACCGACAAAATACTGCATTCCGACATACCCCGGCGTCCGGTGCCCGGACGATACCAGCAGTACCCATTTCTCTTTTCCCTTTTCGTTTGTGACAGGCGCCTTAAACAGCGCCGGGCACTCCCAGATCTTGGTTATGTCTCCCTGCGGCCCGAACTCGCCGGTTTTGTTCCATTTTTTCAGGTCGGGAGATTCATAAAAGTAAATCTGATGCTTGTCCGGCTTGGCGACGGCCATGACCCACTTCTTTTCCGGCTCGTACCACGAAACGTTCGGGTCCCGGAAGGTCGGGGTATTGAGCGTCAGGACGGGGTTACCGGAGTACTGCTGCCAGGTACGCCCCTTGTCGGCGCTGAAGGCCAGGTTCTGCTGCTGGAGGAGTTCTTCGCCCTTGGCGTGGATATGGCCGGTGTAGATGGCTACCAGGCAATCTTTTGTACCAGACGGGCACAGGCCGCTTTTATTCCCGGCATCGACGACGGCGCTGCCGGAAAATATCATCGTTTCGCTCTTTCCGTCGGGGTTCGGAAACTCGGGTAATGCCAGCGGCAGGTGCTCCCAGTGCGTCAGGTCTTTGCTGACGGCGTGCCCCCAGCTCATGTGTCCCCAGGTATCACCTAAGGGATTGTACTGGTAAAAGATGTGGTACTCGCCATCGAGATAGACCAGCCCGTTCGGGTCGTTGGTCCAGTTTTTCTCCGGAGCGAAGTGAAAAGACGGGCGGTACTTTTCCGCCGTCTGCGCCATCCCGGCCTGCGTAAGCAGGAGAAGGGCAGCAGCGAGGGGGAGTTTTTTCATGGGTTTGAGAGGGGTTTCTGGATGGAAGCGTTTTCAGTCTTCAGTCTTCAGTCTTCAGTTTTCGGTTTTCAGTTTTCGGTTTTCAGTTTACAGTCCGGCTAACTGAAAACTGTAAACCGAAAACCGAAAACTGCTTTTCAATATCCCGGATTCTGCTGATACAACCCCTTCGTAAACGTGATTTCGCGTTGGGGGATCGGGAGGTACTCATCGCGGCCGGCGGTGAAGCGTGCGCCGTTCAGGAATCCGTGCCGGGTTTTCTCCTTGTCAAGGTAGGCGTTGAGTGTTTCGGCTGCAATACCCCAGCGGACGAGGTCAAAAAACCGCGGTCCTTCCGTTGCGAACTCCAGCCGGCGCTCCCATTGCAGCGCCTTACGGGCATATGCCTGGGTCCAGCCGGTTGAGGTATAGGATTTGATGAGGTATTTCGACGGGTCCGTACCGTCGGCCTTTTTGGTCCGGCCGGTGCTGCCTGCCGCCCGCTCCCGCAGCTTGTTGATCAGCGGAAGCGCCAGGTCCTGCTGACCAAGCTCAATGTACGCCTCTGCCTGCCAGAGCAGTACGTCGGCATACCGGATGACGTCGATGTTTTTGGCCGTTCCCATAAACGGTCCCTGCTTTTTGTAGGCCGAGCTGGTAGCCAGCTGCTGGGATTTCATCGTCTGAAAGTATCCGTATACCCCCGGATCACGTACCCAGGCATTGCTGAAGGGCAGTGCCGCGTTGTACTTGTACGGATGGCCGTCGATTCCGATGGTATGGTCTACCCGGGGATCTACCGTCGCCGTTTTGAAGTCAATTTCTCCATTGTTAAAAGTATCGAACTTCGGCAGGCCGTTTGCATCCGTTCCGAACGCGTTCGCCAGGTTTTGCGACGGCTGGTGGAATCCGCAGCAACCGTACTGTGGCGCGCCGTGGGGGTAGTTCAGGCCGTCTTCGGTATTGACGCGGCCGAGCGTCGTACCGTCGTTGATCGAAAACTGGATGGCAAAAACGGACTCTTTTCCATTATCAAATTCCGGCAGGAAGTTCTGCGCAAAATCCGGGTGCAGGTCGTACTTGCCGGAGCTGATGACCTGTTGAGTCAGCGTCACGACTTCCTGAAGGCGGGTTTTGTTGATATTCACGACTTTATGCTTGTCGTCCTGCTCGTACGCTTGAAACAGGCGGGTTTTGGCGAGGTATGCCGCCGCTGAGAGCTTATTGGCCCGGCCAACCTGCGTCTGCGAAGCGGGCAGGTTATCCACCGCAAACTGAAAATCATCGCCGATTTTGTTCCAGAGCTGGTCGTTGCCGAGCTGCCGGTTGGACGTTGCCAGGATCTGGTCGTTCGTCAGCGTCTCATCTACATACGGAATCGCCCCGAAGAGCATTTTCAGCATGAAATGGGCATGCCCGCGCAGAAAGCGAAGCTCAGCCTGGCGGATTTTCTTATTGGGGAAGGCCGTCTCGGTCAGGTTGTTGATCGAGCGCAGGCCTACATTCGCCCGGGAAATAGCCTTGTAATAGTTTTCCCAGGTGTAGGGATGGTAAAACCCGCCACCCTGCTGCGGCTGCGTGAGGTTATACTGCTCGTAAAAGTTAATATCCTGCAAATCAGCAACGCCGCCGCCGCCCTTGTAGGCGTCGTCCGAGCGCACACTCCCGTACACCCACATGCTGGCGATGGGGCCGATCATGTCGCCGTTGCCGATACCGGCATAGGCGGCGGTGACGAGGGCTTCGGCGTTGGCGGCGGAAGTAACGTTGTCGGACGACAGCGTACCCTTCGGTTCATAGTCAAGAAAATTGCTGCACGAGGTCACGGTCAGGACGGCGGCCAGCGGAAGTAGCGTATGGAATATCTTTTTCATCGGTTCAGAATGAGACGTTTAAGCCAAAAGTGTAGGTACGCGGCACGGGGATGTCGTTGACATTGATCCGCTCGGGATCAGGCCCCTGGAACTTCCGCGCCTTCACCCAGAAGAGGTTTTCGGCCATGAGGTACAGGCGGAGGCTACCCAGCCCGAAGCGCTCGTTGAACACCTTCGGCACATTGAAGCCAAGCTGTACATTCCGGAGTTTGAAGTACGACGTGTTGACGTTGAAGTAGTCGGAAGTACGGGTTTCGTCGTTTCCGTCCGACAGCGTCAGGGCAGGTACTGCCGAGGTCGGGTTCTGCGCTGTCCAGGCCTTGAATACGCCCGGCCCGACGTTGTCTCTTCCCCGGATAAAATCATTGTAGAACGTGTAGGGATCAAAGCCCGTGCGGCCGGCAATACCCGATCCGAATACCGACAGATCAAAGTTTTTATAGCCGATGTCGATGCGGGCGCTGTACTCCAGGCCCGGGAGCGTTGTCCCGAAAAATTCCTGATCGAGGGAGTTGATGACGCCGTCGCCATTGAGGTCCCGGTACCGGATACGTCCCGGCGCTGCGCCTACCTGTTTGGCGTGGCCGTCTACTTCAGACTGATTCTGGAAGATGCCGTCTGTCCGGTACCCGAAGAGATCGAGTTGGGAATGGCCGATGATCGTCGTCACAGCATTACCCGCGAAGGCCGAACGTACTTCTTCCGGCAGTACCGTAATCTTGTCGCGGAAGCGGGCGAAGTTGGCAAAGAGGCTGTAGGTAAAGTCACCAACCGGCTTTCCATGATACCCGAGGGAAAGCTCAAAGCCTTTGTTCGTCTTCGTCGCACCGTTGACAAAACGCAGCTGCCCTTCACCCACCGCCGATGCTACCGGCGGCTTGATGAGGATATCCCGGGTCTGGCGGGTGAAGTAATCGAATGATCCATAGAGACTTCCGTTGAGGAAGGCGAAATCTACCCCGACGTTGAGTTCGTCTGTCGTTTCCCATTTCAACGCCGTATTGGAGCCCTGGGTCTGGACAAAGCCGGAGGGCAGCGTCCCGCTTTTCGAACCGTTCAGGTCATAGGCCGTACCTACGTTCCAGTATTGATCGAAGAAGGGATTATGCCCGTTGGTCACCTGCGACGCCAGCGTACCATACCGGGCTTCGAACAGACCGAAGCGGGCGAGGTCGCCAATATCCTGGTTACCAATCCGGCCGACACCGGCGCGTACTTTCAGGCTGCTGATAGCTTTTACGTTCGAAAGGAACGCTTCCTTATCCAGTCTCCAGCCGACCGACGCCGCCGGGAAAAAGCCGTACCGGTTCTGGTCCCCGAAGCGGGAAGACCCATCCCGGCGGAGTGTCAGCGCGGCCAGGTACCGGTCCGAGAAGGCATAGTCGACGCGGGCAAACTGGGAGAGCAGGCGGGAGCCAGTCGACGTACCCATGCTGCTCGCATTCCCCGACGCCGCGCTCAGCACGAAGTAGTCTTCCGACTGTACGGCAAAGTTTTCGCGGTACGAAACAACGTCGTCGAGGTTATCGCGGATGGCTTCCATCCCGGCCAGAAACTTGAACTGATGCTGGTTCAGGTTGAGGGCATACCGCAGGGTATTCGTCCACGTGAGGCTGAGGAACTTGTTGGTGGTCAGCGTCATGTTGTTGAGCGAACGCGCAATGAATCCTTCGGTAAACGACTGTTCGATGTTTTTGAAGGAATACCCGGCATTATCCATCCCGACAGACGTCCGGAGGACGAGGTCTTTCACCGGTTCAATCTCCGCATATACATTGCCGAACAGGAAGGTACGCTTCGTTTTGTCCCAGCGGTTGATGTACTGCATGTGAAGCGGGTTGTTCCGGTCGGAATACCCGGAGCCGAGCGGCCCGGCAAACTCCCCGGTTTTGGTGTAGACGGGGATCGTCGGGGCGAGGGTAATGGCCAGGCCGGGCGTCGGCGCGCCGCCGAGGTCGGTTGCGGCAGGCGTTTCCTTCGACGACGTCGCCTGGAGGTTCATACCGAACTTGAAACGACCGTCCCATTTGCTCAATTGCCCGTTTACGCGGCCGGTCATCCGCTCGTAGCCCGTATACTTCAGCATTCCCGAATTCCGGAGATAGCTGACGTTCACGGCAATAGAGGCATTTTTCGTGCCGCTGGAGATCGTCAGGTCGTTGTTGGTGACAATACCCCGCTGGTAAAGTTCCTTCTGCCAGTCAGTATCGCCGACGGGTACATTGGGATCTCCGCCGACGTACGGCTTCACCGTTACCTTGTTCAGGACCGGGTTGTTGTAGTCTTTGTTCCAGTCGAAATCATAAATCTCACCGTATCCCGAAGCCGGGTCTACCTTGTCGTTGACAGAGGCCTGCCACAGCGCCCGGCCGCGGTCGGCTGCGTTCAGCATCTTAAAGCGTTCCGGTTTTTCGGTTTGTGCGGAGATACTGGAGTTCAGCTGGACGGTTACTTTTCCGTCGGTGTTCCCGCCGTTTTTGGTGGTGACGATGATGACGCCGTTGGAAGCCCGCGCCCCGTAGATCGACGCCGAAGAGGCATCCTTCAATACCTGTACCGACTGTATGGTACTGGCATTCAGGCTCTGGAATACCTGGCTGCGCTTCGTCGGCACGCCGTCGATGACATACAGCGGGTCGTTATTCCCCAGGGTATTCGCCCCGCGAATGAGGATACGGCTGCTTTCTCCGGAGGCACTACCGGTTTTTTCGATGTATAACCCCGGCACCCGCCCCTGTAAAGCCTGCATGGGGTTACCGGAGGTCGTGTTTTTGATGGAGGCGACTTCTACCACGGCTACGGCTCCGGTCAGGTCTTCTTTCCGGGAAGTGGTATACCCGAGGACGACTACCTCCGCCAGCTGGCTACCGGCGACGAGGGCGATGGAGACGTTCGTTAACCCCGCAACGGCTACTTCCTGCGTCGTATACCCGATGTAGGAGACTTTGAGCGACTTTGCATTATCGGCAACACGGAGGGAGAATTTCCCCTGCGGGTCGGTGACAGTACCGGTGGTGGTACCGGTGACGACGATGCTGGCGCCGACGAGGGGTTCGTTCGTTTTCGAATCGAACACCGATCCGGTCAGCACCCGCTGGGCCACCGCCACCTGGACGGTCGTCCACAGGATAATCAGCGTAAATAGATACTTGTTCATAGGCGTTTACAGAAAGATTAGCGATAAAAGAGAGAATGGAGGGGCAAAGCAGTTCCTCCCGCACAGCAGGTGCGGTTAGTCAATCCGGTCAGGGAATGGGTTATCCGGCGGTCACAGTCATCAGTTTTCGGATGTCGGCGTCGGTGTATGAAGGCGTAGCTCCGCGCTGCGTCGCAACATAGGCGCCTGTCGCGCAGGCAATATCCAGCGCTTCTTTCGGGTCACGGTCGAGGTGGTACAGCAACGCCGCCAGGAAGGAATCTCCGGCGCCGATGGTATCCTGTACATCAACCGTCAGGCCGGGGCTTTCCCAAAACTGCCCGTTGTGCCAGAGGCAGGCGCCGTTTTCACCCCGGGTGACGCAGACGGTCCGTACACCGAAGCGGTCAGCCAGGTGGCGCATCGCGGTTTCCTCGTCGCCGGGATACTCATACCAGGAAGTCACCTCCGCCAGTTCATGGTGGTTCATCTTGACGATATCCGCGTGCTGAAGGAGGTATTCGACTATGCTCCGGGTATAATGCGGAGGCCGCAGGTTGATGTCGAATACCTTCCGGCGGGCATTATTCAGGAGGGCGTAAAGGGTTTCCCGGCTTTTCGGGCTGCGGGCGCCGAGGCTGCCGAAAAGGAAAAAATCGGCGGCGGCGACACGTTGGCTGAGGTCTTCGTCCCAGTGAATGTAATCCCAGGCCACCGGCTGGACGATCTGGTAGGTAACCTCGTTGCGGTCGCTTACGTTGGCTTTCACGACACCGGTCAGGTGTGTTTTGCCCCGCCGGATGGTTTCGTCCGGAATACCTTTTTCCCGGAGAAAATCCAGCAGCTCGATGCCCAGTTCGTCTTCCCCCACCCTGCTGATCAGCACGGCGTCGAATCCGCTCTGCCGGGCATGAAAGGCGACATTGAAGGGCGCTCCTCCGGCCTGGCGGCCCGAAGGAAGAATGTCCCAGAGAATTTCTCCAAAACAAACCATCGTCGGTTGTGAACTCATTTTCTAGTGAATGACAAGCGTTTTTTCAATCTGTTCGAGACTCGTCCCTTTGGTTTCGGGCATGACTTTCCAGACAAACAGCAGCTGGAGAAACATCATGACCGCGAAAAAGAGGAAGGTGTGGCCCCCGCCCAGTTTTTCGGCGAAATAAGGAAAGGTGAAAGCAATGACGGTGGCCATCAGCCAGTGGGTGAAGCTGCCGAGCGCCTGGCCTTTGGCACGGACGCTGTTCGGGAATATCTCCGAAATAAATACCCAGATAACCGCTCCCTGGGAGAAGGCGAAAAAGGCGATGTAGACAAAGAGGAAGACCGGTACGCCGTCGAACTGCTGGGTATAAAACGCCCGGGACACCAGGCCCAGCGTGGCAATGACGCCGAACGAGCCGATGAGCATGAGTGTCCGGCGGCCAAACCGGTCGATGACGTTCATCGCCAGCAGCGTAAACCCGAAGTTGACCAGGCCGATGCCGGCCGTCGACAGCAGCGAAGAGCTCTTACCCAGCCCGGCCATCTCGAAAATACGCGGGGCATAATAAATGATCGCGTTGATACCGGAAACCTGGTTGAAGAAGGCAAAAACGATCGCGAGAAAGACCGGAAAGCGGTTTTCTTTCGCCCACAGGTTTCCGGAAGAAACAGCGGACTGCAGGCGGGCGGATTGAATGGCGAGAATATCCTGATCCACGGTATCCGGGCTCACGACTGCCAGTACCGCCCGCGCGCCGGCTACGTCGCCGCGGTTGGTAATCAGCCAGCGGGGACTCTCCGGTACGCGGAAAAGCAGCAGGAAAAACAGCAGGGACGGCACCGCCTGTACGCCCAGCATCCAGCGCCAGGCGTTGTCTCCCAGGTTTTCAAAGAGGTAATTCGAGAGATAGGCGATCAGAATACCGAAGACTACGTTGAACTGGAAGAGGGCGACCATCTTTCCACGCGAACGTGCCGGAGAAATTTCAGAGATATACAGCGGCGCAGTAACCGACGAAGCCCCTACTCCCAGGCCTCCCAGAAAACGGAAAATGAGAAATGGAACCCAGGAAGGCGATACGGCAGCTCCGATCGATGACACGAGGTACAGCGCGGCGATGCCGAAGAGCGTATTCCGGCGGCCGAAGCGGTCTGACGGTATCCCACCCGTCAGCGCGCCGAGTACTGTACCGATCAGCGCGATGGAGACCGTCAGGCCGTGTTCGAATACATCGAGGTGCCAGAGCTGCTGGATGGCCCGTTCTGCGCCGGAAATAACCGCGGTATCAAACCCGAACAGAAACCCGCCGAGTGCAATGACAACAGACCAGAGGAAGACTTTTTTCATACAGGAATTTTTGACCAAAATTGGCCGTCTTCCTCCCGCTGATAGTTAAAGGAAATCTCAAAATAGTTAAACTTTGATGCATGCCGCCGCCGACCCGCCAAATCCCTCAGAAACAAGGTTTTTGTATTTTTTGAAGATACTTTTGACCTTTCGGTTCTTTCAGTTTTGTTACACGGTTTTCAGTTTTGTTACGTCTTCAGCGCTGCGCGTGCAAATTTTTAAACTCTGAGGGTGAAATGTTGTACTTCGCCTTGAAGGCCGTAGAGAAATACGTGGGCGACGAGAATCCTACCCGATAGGCTACCTCCGCGATGGTCACCGGTTCCGAAACCAGCAGATGCCGCGCCCGCGTCAGGCGGATGTTCTGGATAAAGTCTGTCACGCCGCAATCAAGGAGGGCTTTGACCTTGCGGTACAGCTGCACGCGGGAGAGCCCCATTTCCCGCGCGAGCTCGTCGACGCTCATGTCGGAGCGCTGCAGGTTTTTCTCTACGAGTTCAGTCAGGTCCTGGATGAATTTCCGGTCGGTTCGCTGGGTCACCGGCACGGACGTATCGATCGACAGTTCCCGCCGGAAATGTTCACGAACAAGCTCCCTGTTCTTCAGAAGCGTTTGCAGGCTTTCGAGCAGGAACGTCGGGTCAAAGGGTTTGGTCAGGTATAGATCGGCTCCTGTCCGAACCCCTTCGATCTGCTGGTCCGACGCCGAGCGGGCCGTCAGCAGTACCAGGGGAATGTGGGACGTGCGCCAGTCCTGTTTCAGGGCTTCGGCGATTTCCAGGCCGCTTCTGCCGGGGAGCATCACGTCCGATACAATCAGATCGGGTAATGTATCAATGGCCAGAGACAGGCCGCTTTCGCCGTCGGCTGCCTCGACTACCTGAAAACGGGCGCCGAGTTTCCGCGCCAGGAAAGAACGGAGTTCGTCGTTGTCCTCGATGAGGAGTACCGTCGCCGAACCTTCTGCCGATACCGGTAACGCCTCCTCCGGCTGCCGTTCTTCGTCCGTCCATTCCGCGACGGAAGCTGCCGGAAGCGCTTCGGCTTGATCGGGCAACAGCGCCGGCTTTCCGGCCGGCATGCTGATTTCAAACGTACTGCCTTTGCCCGGCGTACTGCGCACCGAAATAGACCCGTGGTGCAATTGAACCAGCTCCCTGGCAAGCGCCAGGCCAATGCCTGAACTCATCGGAGACGGGGTCTTTCCCTGGTAAAACCATTCAAAAATATGCCGCTGCTCCTCCTCTGAAATACCGGGGCCGGTATCTTCCACGCGCAGGCGGACGGAGTCTCCGGCGGGTTGTAGCACAACTGTAATCGTTCCCTGATCAGGCGTATACTTAAAGGCATTGGCAAGGAGGTTGAAAACGGCCTTGTCGAGCAGGTTGGCGTCGAACCACACCGGAATCCGGGCCTCCGACGGGAGAAACCGCAATTGAATACCCCGCTGCCGGGCGGTCTTTTCAAATGCCGGAATAATCTTGCGGATAAAGTCGACCAGGTCTTGCTCTGCAATGCGGACCGGCATTTTCCCGACTTCAATCTTCCGGAAATCCATCAGCTGGTTGATGAGCTTGAGAAGAAGGCGGGCATTTCGCCGGACCACCTCGAGGTCTTTCCGATGAGACGGCGCCAGGTCCGGCGCAGCGAGCAATTCATCCACCGGACCGAGAATCAGCGTCAGCGGCGTCCGGAGTTCGTGTGAGAAGTTCGTAAAAAAGCGAAGTTTGACTTCGGTAGATTCCCTTGCCTGATCGGCCATTTCGGCGATGCGGTTGCGTTGGGCGGAGATCTCCGCGTTCTGTTTTTCCAGGGTCCGGGAGAAACGGCGATTCTGACGGAGTGATCTATACGCAATCAACGCAAAAGCCAGCGCCGCCAGCAGAGACGCCCCGACAATGTACAGTACCGTTTGCTGGCTGGTGTACAGCCGGGTTTGCTCCTGGATTCGCTCCTGCTGCCGGTGGATGTCGTGTTGCTGGCTGACGATCTTCTCCGACTGCTGCTTCAGAATATGGACGTTGGTCGAATCAATGACGAGGGTGCCAAGTATGTTTTCCTTTTCATAAGGCTCTTTCCGGAGAATCTTCAGGGCGGTGCGAATGGCCTCTTCTCCGCCTGTGGGGTACAGCAGGGTACCTGCAAAGACGCCATCCTGCACAAACTGGATCCCGCCGCTGGCGCCCGAAAGCCCGTCGACCCCGACTATCTTCACCCGGTGCTCCAGTCCCAGTTCTTTGCAAACCAGGTACGCACCGAGCGCCATGCGGTCGTTGTGCGCAAAAATCAGGTCCGTTTCCGGGTGGGCTTTCAGGACGGCGGGCAGGCGGGGCATGACGTATTTGCGCTCCCAGTCGCCGTTGACCGTCGCCACCACCCGAATCCCCGGATAGGCTTTCAGTGCCGATACAAATGCCGAGTGCCGCTCGCTTGCCGCCGATGCCGAAGGCGTACCCGTGATTTCGAGTACATTTCCCTGTTTATGGAGCAACTCGCCAACATACTGCCCGGCCGTCCGGCCGATCTGGAGGTTATCGCCGCCGACATATGACGTATAGAGCTTGGAGTTGGTCCGCCTGTCGACAATAATAACCGGTATTCCCCTGTTGAAAACTTCTTCGACGAGCGGAGTGATGGGTTCGGCTTCGTTGGGGGATATGATGAGGAGGTCGATGCCTTCGTCCATCAACTCCCGTATCTGGCGGATCTGAAGCTGGCTGTCGTCGTGGGCGTCTTTCAGAATCAGGCGGACGCCGGGATGAAAGCTCAGTTCTTTTTCCATGCTTTCCTGCATGGCTTTCCGCCATTCGTCTCCGTTGGTACACTGGGCAAAGCCGATGGTATACTGCTTTTCATTCGGGCCGGGGGTACATCCCGCGAAAATTCCGATGAAAAAGGAAAGGAGGGCGACGTATTTCAACGAGGTATTGTCTAAGTGTTCTGTAAAAGTAGCGCTTCTTTTTTATTCCCCTCCGGGGGAAGAAGCAGCTTCATCCGCTCGGAAATACACACGCTGCCCGGCCGGTATTTCGCAAGCGGTTTTACGGCAGATTGAGGGCGGTTCGCTGTCGGATTCTTCCGGCTCCCCTTTCTTTTTTTGTCCGGCACCTCACTGACAGGATACGTTTGCATCGTCGGAACGCTGTCCGGCACAGGAAAAGTGAACAGCGCCGTCAACCTTCAACCTGCTATCATATCCCTCATTTTGTATCAGTCGCCATGTATCGTCTTCTTTTCTTCATCTGTCTTTCCGTCACTGCGGGAAACGCCCTCGCTCAGGGTGTCCCTCAGAGCCTCCCCTATCAGGGTATTGCCCGCAATGCTGCCGGGCAGCCGCTCGCCAATACGTCTATTACTGTCCGCCTGAGTATTCGCGATGCCCTTTCCGGCGGGAATACGCTGTACACCGAAACCAAAAGTGTCGCAACCAGCGGCTCCGGCCTGTATTCTCTGGTGATCCACGACGGCAGCGGCGCCTTTTCCGGTGACTGGAATTCCATCAACTGGGCAGCGGGCGCCCGGTTTCTGAAAACGGAAATAGACCCGGCCAATGGTTCGTCCTTTCTGGATTTCGGGACGGTTCAGTTGCAGAGCGTGCCGTATGCGCTGACGGCGGGGAAGGCTGTGGATCAGAAGCTATCAGAGCTGAAGGACGTCAGTACATCCGCTCTTCTCCCGGGAGACCGCCTCGAGTGGAGCGGATCCGGTTGGAAAAACGCAGCGAAAAGTCAGACATATTCCTTCGCCGGACCGATACCCTCCCTTTCCGGGAACAATTCGGTCTATGTATTTGCCGGCCCGGCGGCAACGCTCGCTGTCACTTCTTCCGACCAGGTAATAAAAGGCGGTGCAGTAGCTCCGCTCGGGTTTCAGACCGGGGCAAGTCCGGCTACGGTCCGGATCGGCATGGGTTACCAGCGAATCGATATTTCCGGGCAGCCCATCGTGAATTTCGTGGGAAGCAATTATGCCACCCACCGGCTGATTGCCGAACGACGTACCTACTCCGCGTTCGGATCGGTGACTGGTCTGGCACCGGGCACCTACAAAGTTGGTATGGTAGTACTGAACGGAGCCCCAGCCGTTGTCAGTGACAATGATTATGTCAACGGCTGGGTCACAGTAGAATAATCTTTCCACCACATCATTATGCAACGCTTCCTGTTTGGGTTTCTCCTGATCAGTCAGGGGCTCTTCGCCCAGGTACCTCAGCGAATTCCGTATCAGGGTATTGCCCGCAATGCTGCCGGGCAGCCCCTCGCCAATACAACGATTGCGATCCGCCTTCACGTCCGCGACGCCATTTCCGGTGGAAATACCCTCTATACAGAAACGAAAAGCGTCGGGACAACCGCGTCCGGTCTCTACTCCCTGGTTATTCATGACGGTACGGGAATGGTCACGGGCGACTGGAACGCCATCAACTGGGCAACCGGCGCCCGCTTTCTCAAAACCGAAATCGACCCGGCCAATGGCAATTCCTTCCTTGATTTCGGGACTGTTGAACTGCAAAGCGTACCCTACGCGTTCGTCGCCGATCAGGTCGTGAATCAGCGACTTGGCGGCCTGAAAGATGTCTCGGCTCCCGCTCCCGCTGTCGGTGATATCCTGCAATGGAACGGTACTGCCTGGACAAATGCGGCGAAAACGGCTTCCGGCGTCACCGCCGCGGGGTTCAGCGGTCACATACAGTCGATAGCCGGAAACAATTCGGTGTATGTATTTGCCGGACCCGCGGCTACGGTAACTGTTTCCGGCCCTAATCAGGTATTGGTCGGATCGGCAGAAGCGGTACTTGGTTTTCAGGCAGGTGCGTCTCCAGGCGCGGTGCGAATCGGAATCTGCTATCAGCGGATTGATATTCCCAACCAACCGGTAACCAATTTCGTCGGCCCTGATTACACGACGCATCGTGTTGTCAGTGAACGCCGGACCTACCCGGCCTCCGGCCACGTAACCGGCCTTCCCGCCGGGATGTATAAAATCGGGGTCGGTGTTCTCAATTCGACAAGCGCGATACTGGCTGATGTCGATTTTGTAAACGGCTATGTTCTCGTCCTTTAATCCATCCAACCCATGTTTCGGTATTTTCTGTTTTTCTTCGTGATCAGCAGCCGGATTTTTGCCCAGCAGGGGCCGGTCTCCGCCGCAGCGGGCACCCAGGCCGGCGGGTATCTGATCGAGTTTTCAGTGGGCGACGTCTTCGCGTCGACGGTGCAGAACGGGTCTTTCTCGAACACCGGCGGTATTCTTCAGCCTGAGGCTGTATCGGGTCCGTTGCCCGTCCGGTTACTATCGTTTTCCGTTTCGGCAGAAGGCTCCTCGGCTGTCCTTCTGCGCTGGCATACCGCCGAAGAAATCAATACGTCACATTTTGATGTCGAGCAGAGCGTGACCGGTCGTGCCTGGCGCGTTGCAGGCCGTGTCTATCCGACCGGCGGCCCGGCAAGGGGCGCTTCTTACGCATTCACGGATTTCGATCCGGCCGACGGTGTCAGTTATTACCGTCTGCGCATAGCCGACAATGACAATACCGCATCGTATAGCTCTATCCGTAGCATTGTAACCGACCGCCCCTCCGCGTGGGTGATGTATCCCAATCCGGCCGCGCACTATGTCCGCTTCGGTAAGCTGGCGGCGGTCCGGGCGATTTCGGTCCGGGATATGCAGGGACAGCTTCGTTACCGGTCGGCTCAGACAGGTGAAGTGGACGTTCATACCTGGCCCGCCGGACTTTATGCAGTGATCGTCGAGCACACCAACGGCTCGGTGGAAACCCGGAAACTGATGGTTGTCCGCTGACAGACATTTTACCATCTTTGTTTTTTCCCCATCCGCATGGTCAAACGGTTGTTGCTGCTTCTGACAGGAATACTGGGTCTGATACATTCGATTCAGGCGCGCATTCCCGAACCCCAGTTCAAACACCTGACACAGAAGCAGGGCCTCCCCGACATGAACATCCGGAGTTTTGCTCAGGACCAGTACGGATTTGTGTGGATCGGGACGTACAATGGACTTTGCCGGTTCGACGGCCGGAAAATTCGTTCCTATTTTCACAACCGGAACGATCCCTTTTCGCTGCCCGGCAACTACATCACCTCTCTTCATGCCGGTAACTCCGGGCGGCTGTGGATTGGCTGCGAGGAAACGCTGTGTCTTTTCGAGGAAAGGACGCAGCGTTTTCTCTCCTTCCGGCTCCCGGGCGGCGGGAAAATTTACGGCATTACCGAAGGCCCGGAAGGGATTCTCTGGCTGGCAACCGGCGGCGGGCTGGTTTCATTCCACCTCCGCGAACGCCGGTTTACCGTTCAGCCGCCGGTCGCCCAAAACCCGCTTGCCCGTCCGGTTGTCCAGATGGCGGCTGCCCCCGAAGGAACGCTGTACCTGGTCACACCCGACGGAATTGTGCTGTACAACATCATCACCCGCCGTATCAGGCTGTTCCGCCGGGAGTACCTTGCCGGAAACGATGACGACGAGGTACTGGCAATTGCACCCGACCGCGAAGGTAACCTCTGGTACGCTGCCGGAGACCAGGCATCCTTCATCGGAAAACTGGACCCGGTATCCGGAAAAATCCTTGAAAAACTGCCGCTGTACCGCTTTTTTGACACCCGTACAGACCATATCCGAAGCCTGCTCACCGACCGGCGGGGCCGTCTCTGGATCGCCGCCAACGTCGGAGGCCTGCTTTTCTATGATCCTCCCCGGCAGGAATACCGGCAGTTTACGCATGACCCTCTTGTGGAAGGCAGCCTGAGCGGAGCCGGTTCGGCCAGGCTCTTCGCCGACCATAACGACGGCATCTGGGTAGGTGCAGAACTATCCGGCGTCAGCTGGTGCTACCCCGACGAGCAGCCGTTTACCTTGTTTCAGGCCACGCAGGACCCCCGCACCAGCTTACCCTGGTTCTGGGGCCGGGCGGCGCTGGAAGACGAAAAGGGAAACCTATGGCTGGGTACCGGCAACGGACTCTCCGTCTGGAACGAAAAAAAAGGCTTTCTGCATCATTATGTAAAAGGGAATACCCCGCCCGGCTGGACCGATGTATTTTCGATCCGGTCACTTGCCAGGGGGTCTGACGGGGCGGTCTGGGTAGGACTGAGCGACCGCATCCACCGGTTTTCAGGAGGAAAGTGGCGTATTTACACCGAGAAGGATTCCCTGCGCGGTGCCTTCTGCTGGGCCCTTCTCACTACCCGGAAGGGAGATTTCTACGCCGGAACCAGGGAAGGCCTCCAGGTATACAACCCGCAGACGAACCGGTTCGACTCGTTTGACAAGGACCCGCTTTTCGGGCCATTTGCCCGAAAAAATGCCCGCGCCTTGTTCGAAAGCCGCGACGGGGGGCTGTGGATTGGATTCCGGGGCTTCGGCCTGGTCTATTGGCACCGGGAGCGGAAAATTCTCAGGCATTACCTCAAAGAGCTGCCCCATCCCCTCGTGACATCTCTGGCGGAAGACCGGAACGGGATTCTCTGGATCGCGACTATAGACGGGCTGGCGCGCTTCGACGGCGCTGCTTTCCGGCACTACAACCGGGAAGAGGGCTTTCCGTCCAATCAGTTTGCCGGATTATTGTTTGACAGGGATAACCGGCTGTGGACAGGTACCAGCGCCGGTCTTTGCTGCCTCGATACCGACCGGAAAACCGTTCATACCTTCACAACCGAAGACGGGCTGGCATCTGATACTTTCAATGATCAGTCGGCCTGTACCCTGCGCGACGGCCGGTTTTGTTATCCTTCCACCCGGGGCTTTGTGCTCTTTGACCCCGCGGAAGTGCTGGCGACCGAGCGGACGGCGGCCGTCAGAAGCTACCTGACGGGTTTTCAGGTATCCGGCCGGAATCATCCGCTGCCGGTCAATCCGGAGGCGGTACGGGAAATCACGCTGCGGCCGGATGAACATTTTTTTACATTCGAATGGGCCGCCTGCCAGTTCCGTCATCCCGACCAGAACCGGTACCTCTGCCAGTTGGCGGGGTTTGACGACCGGTGGATACAGGTGGAGCATCCCGCGGCAACGTATACAAACGTTCCGGGTGGAGACTATGTCTTTCGTTTCCGAACCTCTACCATCCCCGGAAAATGGAACGGACCCATCTCCGAAATTCAGGTTCATATTCAGATCGTATATTACCGTACGTGGTGGTTTCTGACCCTGTCGGCGTTGCTGCTGACAGGGCTGGGTTACCTGCTCTACCGGTACCGGATCCGTCAGGCATTGCATATTTCAGAACTTCAGACGCAGTCTGCCCGTCTCGAAAAAAATAACGCCCTCGTACGCTATCAAAACCTCGTCAACCAGCTCAACCCGCACTTTCTCTTCAACAGTCTGGCGGTGCTGGACAGCCTGATTTTCAAAGATCAAAAGCTCGCTTCCAGGAATCTGCGCCAGCTGACAAAGGTGTATCGTTACCTGATCGAAAACGACGGCGTGGAAGTTATCGACCTGGAAAAGGAAGTCCGGTTTACCCGGGATTTCATCGGGTTGCTTGCAACACGGTATGGCGACGGATTGCAGATTTCGGTAACCATTCCAGACGCGGCACTGCACCGGAAGATTGTCCCGGTGACATTGCAGAATCTCCTCGAAAACGCCATCAAACACAACACCACCGATCCGGAAAGTCCGCTGGTCATCCGGGTATTTGTTTCCGGAGACGACCTGGTGGTGCAAAACAACCTGCAGCGCCGCCCCCAGGTCAGTACCTCTAACGGAAAAGGTCTGGCAGACATGCAGGCGCTCTACCGGCACCTTTCCGGGCGGGAACTGCGGGTTGTTGAAGCGGGCGGTGTATTCTCCGTCCATATCCCTTTCATCGTATGAATGCCCTGATTGTCGAAGACGAAATACTGATTGCCGAGCAGATGCAGCGCATGTTGTACGACGTGGCGCCGCATGTTCGGGTGCTGGGCGTAGTTTCCAGTTTGAAGGCGCTCCAGCGCTGGCTTGTTCAGCATCCGGAACCGGACTTGATTTTCATGGACATACAGCTTTCAGACGGCCTGAGTTTCGCCATTTTCGAGCAGTTCCGACTCCGCTGTCCGGTCATTTTCACGACGGCGTATGACGAGTATGCGATCCGGGCGTTTCGCGCCAACGGCATCGACTATCTTCTCAAGCCGGTGGAGGAAGAAGACCTGATCCGTTCCCTGGAAAAGTTACGGCGGTTTTCGGGTTCATATGAGGGGCTGGTGCGCCAGATCCGGCAGGAGCCTGCTTTCCGGGAAAAATTCATTGTGCATCACCGGCAGTCAGCCGTACCTGTGAGTGTGCAGGATATTGCTGTATTTGAGCTCGATCAGCTCATTTATCTCCATAAGCGGGACGGGCAGCGGTATGTGATGGACCACCGTTCGCTGGAAGAGATCGAAGCCGAACTGAATCCGGTACAGTTTTTCCGGGCCAACCGCCGGCAGATTGTGAGCCTCGACGCCATCGAACGCTTCCGGACAGACCCTTCGGGCAGAGTTCTGCTGACTGTTGCACCGGTAGGGACAATCGAAATAAGCAAGGAAAAAGCCCCCGTTTTCCGAAAATGGATAAACCGATAGAGATCACTATTCAACCTATTATCTTTTTGCTACTTTTATTTATCAACTTTCTGTTTTAAAACCTATTATTCCTAAAAAATATTAAATACAGTTCCTCTTTTTTTTCTCCGCTACTTTTCTACCTTTGGGCAGTACGGCACAAAATTGAAGCAGGATAAGTGCCGGACCTCTATATACTGCTTCGTAAACCCATCCAAAACTATCGGACCAACCTTTACCTCATTCCGCCAATGAATGACGTTGTACTTGCCGAGATTCGTCTCGTCGCCTTTAACTATGCCCCCAGAGGCTGGGCGCTGTGTAACGGGCAGATCCTTTCAATTGCGCAAAATCAAGCCCTTTTTTCCCTTCTCGGGACGACATTCGGTGGCAACGGCGTAACCAACTTTGCCTTGCCGGATCTGCGGGGTCGCGGCCCTATGCACTGGGGTAATGGCCCGGGACTGTCTCCGGTCAATCTCGGACAGGTAGGCGGCACCACTTCAACCACGCTGCTCACCACGCAGATACCCTCCCATGTGCACATGGCGACAATCCATAATACGACCGGCGAGGTTATGGGTTCTGCCTTCGACGGGGATTCAACCAATCCGGACGGGAACTACTTCGCCATTGCCGCCAATACCCCCGACAAGATGTACGGTGCGGCGGCCAATGGAAAGATGAGTTTCAACGGAGAATTCCAGGCCGATGCCCAGGTAACCCTCAGTGGTGGAGGCTCCCAGCCCCACTCCAATATGATGCCATACCTCGGCATGACGTTTATCATTGCTCTTCAAGGAATTTACCCAAGCCGAAACTGATATGTATGGATACGTAGGCGAAATCAAGATGTTCGCCGGCAACTTCGCACCCCAGAATACCGCCCTGTGTAACGGACAAGTACTCCCCATCTCGCAGAACACCGCGCTGTTCTCGATCCTTGGGACATTCTACGGTGGAAACGGGGTAAGTACATTCCAGCTACCCAACCTCATGGGCCGTGTACCAATGGCGCAGGGCACCGGGCCCGGGCTTACCCCGCGGACCATCGGAGAGTCTGCGGGTTCGGAGACGGTCACGCTCCTATTGACCGAAATTCCGGCACATACGCACAACGGCACGGTGGTTTTCAGCAATCCGCAGCTCCGCTGTTACAACGGCGCCCCGACCAGCAAAACCGCCGAAGGAAATCTCCCCGCCAACTCCGCAAAAGGCGAGTTGTACAACGGCGCAGCGACATCCTCGATGGTAACCACCATCAACGTCAATCAGGGCTTTACGTCCGGTCCATCCGGTGGCGGTCAGCCGCATAACAACATGCAGCCGTATCTCGCGATCACGTTTGTCATCTGTATGCAAGGTGTTTTCCCCCCAAGAGGCTAATCAATCATGGATAATTACTTAGGAGAAATCAAGCTGTTTGCCGGGAATTTCCCCCCGCTGGGTTGGGCGTTTTGCAATGGAGCGCTCCTGTCGATTGCCGAGTACGATGCATTGTATAATCTCATCGGCACCACCTATGGCGGCGACGGAATCCAGACCTTCGGGCTACCCAACCTGCAGGGTCGTATTCCGATCGGCTGGGGAAGCGGGCCGGGTTTGCCGACCGTGGTGATCGGAGAATCGGCCGGAACGGAAGAAATTACGCTGACGACCAACCAAATGCCGAATCACACGCATGTCGCTCAGGTTCAGGCGAAAGGTTCCCTCGGAGTCGGAACGACTGCCACCTCCAATGCACCCGAAGGCTTCGCGCCAGCAGACGACTCCGGCAGCAACATGTATGCCAATGCCGCCCCCAACGGCGCCATGGGACCCGACGCGGTGGCGAGCACTTCGCCGACGGTCAGCGTCATGCCTGTCGGAGGATCGCAGCCGCATGACAACATGCAGCCCTATCTGGTCATCAGCTACATCATTGCGCTGTACGGCATTTATCCGTCGCCAAGCTAAATGAGGGTAGCGTTACTGAGCTCCTCGGCCGCCGGGATTCCGGTGTTGCAGTGGCTGGCCGGTCAGCAGGTACTCTCGGGACTCGGAGTGCTTGATCTTCCGGATAATGAAGACATTGTTTTTCCGGCCCGGGCCATCGGTATACCGGTCCGGCAGTTGACCGGCGCAGCTTTCGATGCCTCGCTCGAAGCCTGGATAAAAGAAGTACAGCCGGATATTGTGCTGGTCATCGGCTGCCCGTACCGGATCCCGGAACGCCTGCTCGACCAGCCCGTTCACGGATTCTATAACGTTCATTTCGGCGCGCTGCCGGTATATGGCGGCAGTACGCCGTTGTTCTGGCAGATTCGTCATCAGGAAAAAACGGGCGAGCTGACGATACACCGGATGAATGCACGGCTCGATAAAGGTCCGGTCGCCGTACGGTTGCCGCTGGCCATTGAGCCGGCTGACACCTACGGTCTGCTCATGTCTAGGTATGCCCTGCAAAGTGTGGAAGGCGTATACCGGTTACTGATCGGCCTGCAGCAAGGCACGCTGACGCTCGAACCACAGGCAGAGACAGCCGTTCGGTTTCATCCGCGACCGGCAGGCAGGGAGGTTTTCATCGATTGGGCCGGTATGAACGCCCGGCAGATTGAAGCCCTCGTACGCGCCTGCAATCCCTGGAACCGGGGCGCCATTGCCCGCCTGAAAGGCTGGTCGATCAAAATTGTCGAAGCCGCCGCCACCGTAGAACTTCCCGGAATACCTCCCGGAACACTTCGGTTTGAATCGGAAAATACCGTTTACGTATCCTGCGCAGAGCAGACCGCGCTTCGGATAGATATCGTTTACGCCCGGGAAGGGTATTTTTCCGGCCCGGCGATCGCCCGGTTCGGCATACGCTCCGGCGATCGATTCGACGCCCTTTAATCTACACAACCTGTTTATGAAACATTCCGCCCTCCTTTTTCTTCTCTTATTCTCCCTCACGGTCGATGCCCAGGTATCGTTCGTCAAGGACCTCGCCGCGGGCGCTTCCGGGAGTACAATCTCCCCCGGAATTGCCCAGATAGATGGCATTTTGTACTTCTCCGCAGACGACGGCAGCACCGGCAAGGAACTCTGGCGGAGCGACGGCTCCCGCGCAGGCACCTATGTGGTGAAAGACATCAACGCGGCCGGCGGTTCGGGTGCAGACAACCTGATCGTCGCCAATGGTAAACTGTATTTCACGGCTGACGATGGAACCGGCAAAGCCTTCTGGGTATCAGACGGTACCAACGCCGGGACTACCAAAATAGCCGGCGGTATTACGGTCGTATCCGGATCCGGCAGGGTGGCGTTGGTCGGCACCACCATTTTCTTCGCCGGCGTTGGCGGAGGAGATACCGAACTATATAAACTCGACACCGGATCGAATACGGTCTCCCTGGTAAAAAACATCAATTCCGGTGGAAACTCCGGCCCGACATCGCTTTACAACTTCAACGGAACACTCGTATTCGGCGCTACGGACGGCATCTCCGGCGTTGAACTATGGAAAAGCGACGGTACCGCGGGAAATACGGTACAGATCAAGGATATCCGCAGTGGTACCTCCGGCAGTACGCCGCTGAACTTTATCGCATACAACGGCAAAGTTTATTTCACGGCGACGGACGGCTCAACAGGCTTCGAGCTATGGGTCAGCGACCTTACCAGCGGCGGAACCACCCAGGTGAAAGACATTCGCCCCGGTAGCACCAGCAGTACTCCCCAGCGGTTTATCGTTTATAACAACCTCCTCTATTTCGCCGCCAACGATGGCGGCGGCAATAAACTCTGGCAGACAGACGGTACCGGCGGCAACACGGTCAAGGTAGCGACGTCTCCGGACGATCCTAAGAATTTTGTCGTCTTCAATAGCCAGCTGTTCTTTCAGGGCAGCAGCACCGGAGACGCCGAATTCTGGAAGCTGAACGCCGGTGCCTGCTCGCTCGTGAAAGACCTTGACGGAGCGTCTTCCAGTACGCCTTCCAACCTGATGGTGGCGGGTAATTTTCTTTATTTCAATGCCACCATCGGCACCACTGACACGAAGCTGTACCGCTCGGACGGCACCACCGCCGGAACCGTTGTGGTCGAGGAACTAAGCGCCGGCGATGACGCGACGGTACTCCTCGGGGTCGTCAACAACTCTCTTTACCTCGTCGGCGACAATGGTTCCACCGGCACCGAACTATACGCCGTGCTGGCCCCTGCCCTCCCGCCGAACGGTACGCTGGCGCTGAACGATGGCAATTCGGCCGTTGGCAACGGTACCGAGAGCGGCTGGAGCTTTTACATGTACAAGAGCAATATCGTTTTTTCGGTGAAATGGGGAGCGAGTACATCAGCAAAAAATATTGCCAATATCAGCCTGGTACAAGGCTCCATGACGTCCAAAACCAATGCGACGGCCAACGCCACCTACGCCATGGGCAGGTACTGGAACGTGGACGTAGGCGGTACGGCCCTGACGGAAAACGCCGGTCTGCGGTTTTACTATGATCCCGCTGAAAAAACGGCCGCAGTGAATGCCGCCCAGTCATTCGCGACGACCAACAGCGTTCCCTTCGCGCCTTTCAAGTGGTTCAAAACCATCGGTGCGGCCTATGACCCGGCGACGGACGTCACGGCTGGCGGCGTCAACGGACCTATCACGGAACTGGCCGGTACGGAGTCATCCATCAGTGGTTCCCTATCCGTAGTGGAATTCAGCGGAATACCAAGCTTCTCCGGCGGCTCCGGGGCAGCCGGCGCCGGTGTAGCTTCTCCCCTGCCGGTTGAACTGCTGTTTTTCAAAGCCGAACTCGCCACCAATAACCAGGTACGCCTGAGCTGGGCGACTGCCCGGGAATGGAATTCCTCTCACTACATCGTTGAGCGCAGCCGGGATCTGCAGACCTATGCGAAAATCGGTATGCTCGACGCCAAAGGACTCACTTCAACGCGTCAGGATTACTACCTCATCGACCAAAACCCACCGCTCGGAACCAGCTACTACCGCCTTCGCCAGGTGGATCGCGACGGCAAAGAGCAACTCTACAAGCCGGTATCGATTGTACTGACGGAATCCGGACTGCCGCTGGCGGTATACCCGAACCCGTCGAAAGGGCAATTCAGTATCCGGGTAGATGACGCCGACATCAGCCGGGTGACGATCCAGAATACCTCCGGACAAACCTGGGCGGTACCCTTCCGAAAAGCCGGTGCGCAAGTACTTGAAAGCAAGGAAAAACTACCGCCGGGAACCTACCTCATCGAGGTCAAAAACGGAATAACCTCGGTCGTACACAAGCTGCTGGTTCAGGAATAAACAAAGAAGCGCCGGGAGTCCGGCGCTTCTTTGTTATTAAGCTATTTTCCCGGAATACGCCGTTATTTTCTCCTTAAGCTCAGTATTTCGGCCTCCAGAACCGTCTTTGTATTAAAATTCGGAAGAATGCCGGCTTCACCTCCGGAATCAGAAACCTTCTTTGCAAATTTGCGTATCGAATTCTGTTTTCATCTCTAAACCCCGTTTTTACCATGAGAGTATCGCTCTGGCAACGCCTGGTTGTTCTGTTCGTTGCGTTGCTGCCGGCTCTGGCTTGGGGGCAGGTTCCCGAAAACCCGCTCAAGGGCCAAAAAGTACTGGTCTTTTCCAAGACGGCGGCTTTCCGCCACAGCTCCATTCCCCAGGGTATCCGTTGCGTGGAAGCGCTGGGCCGGAAGTATGGCTTCTCGGTCGACGCCACCGAAAACTCCGACCGTTTTACCGACGCCAACCTCCGCCAATACAAGGTGGTTGTCTTTCTGAGTACCACCGGCGACGTCCTCAACGACAGCCAGCAGGCCGCCTTTGAGCGCTATATCCAGGCCGGCGGCGGCTATGTGGGTATCCATGCCGCAGCCGATACCGAGTACGACTGGCCGTGGTACGGCAAGTTTGTCGGTGGCTGGTTCCTCAGCCACCCGGGCAACCCGAACGTCCGGACCGGCAACATGACGGTTCGCGATAAAAACCACCCCGCTACCCAGGATCTCCCTGCGACATTCCAGCGGACGGATGAATTTTACGACTACAAGCACTTCAACCCCGATGTAAAGGTGTTGATCACGGTGGACGAAAACTCCTACGGCGGCGCCAAAATGAACGCCGGGGATAACCACCCCATGGCCTGGTACCATGAGTACGACGGCGGGCGGGTTTTCTACACCGCTTATGGCCATACCGATGAGACATTCATGGAGCCCCTCTTCCTGCAACACCTCTGGGGAGGCCTCCGCTGGGCAGCCGACGGCCCGGCGCTGGACTACAAAAAGGCCCATACCAAAGCCGCTCCGGAAGAAAACCGTTTCTCCCGCACAACGCTCGACGAAAAGCTTTATGAGCCGACCGAACTGGCCGTGCGTGACGGAAAGGTATTCTACATCCACCGCCGCGGGGAAATCAAGTACTACAATCCGAAAAATACCCAGAAGGTGAAATCACTGGGTAATGTCGACGTCTTCAATACGTTCGAATACGGCCTCATGGGGCTGAACCTGGACCCTCAGTTTGAGAAAAACAACTGGATGTACCTGTTCTACTCGCCGTCCGTCGGGAAGTATGGCGCCGATACGGCCAATCGCCTGGTGCGGGTGAAATTCGATCCCTCGAAAGAAGAAATCGACTGGAAATCAGAGCAGGTACTTCTTCGTGTGCCGGTAAAACGCGACGGCTGCTGCCACACCGGCGGCTCGATTGAATGGGACAAGGCCGGTAACCTTTACCTGTCTACCGGAGACGACACCAACCCGTTCGCGTCTGACGGATACTCGCCGTCTGACGGTCGCCCCGACCGCCGGGGCTGGGATGCCCGCGCGACATCCTCCAACACCAACGACCTGAGAGGTAAAATCCTGCGTATCAAGCCCAACGAAGACGGAACCCCGGGGTACAGCATTCCCGCCGGAAACCTCTTCAAGCCGGGTACCGACAAGGCACGCCCTGAAATTTACGTCATGGGCAACCGGAATCCGTACCGGATTTCGGTAGACAAACACACCGGCTTCCTGTACTGGGGCGAAGTAGGCCCGGACGCCGGCGAAAACCGGGAAGGTCGCGGTCCGCGCGGGCACGACGAAGTCAACCAGGCCCGCCAGGCCGGATATTTCGGCTGGCCGCTGTTTGTGGCCGACAACCGCGCCTACAACCAGTATGATTTCGAGAAAAAGGAATCAGGTCCGAAATGGGATGCCGCCAAACCGATCAACGACTCGCCGCACAATACCGGTATGCGCGAGCTGCCTCCGGCACAAAAAGCCTTTATTTATTATCCCTATGCGGATTCTCCGGAATTCGGAGCGATTGTCGGCAAGGGCGGTCGCAATGCCATGGCCGGCCCGGTTTTCTATGCGGAAGACTATGATTCTCAGTCGAAAGTAGGCTTCCCGGACTTTTACCAGGGCAAGTTCTTCGCGTACGACTGGATCCGGGATTACATCAACATCGTGACGATGAAGCCGAACGGTGACCTCCAGAGCATGGAGCGGTTCCTGCCGAGCTGGAAGTTCTCTCACCCGATCGACATGCAGTTTGACCGTGACGGATCACTCTACGTCCTCGAATACGGTCCCAACTGGTTTGCTCAGAACGACGAAGCCCGCCTGACGCGGATTACTTACAACGCCGGTAACCGTCCTCCGGTAGCCGTTGCCTCAGCCGACAAAACGGCCGGAGCCGGCCCCCTCAAGGTAGTTCTGTCTGCCAAAGGGTCGCTCGACCACGACGGAGACGCCCTGAAATACGAGTGGACGGTAGCCGGGAAGAAATTCCCGACGGCAACTGCTGCTTATACCTTCACCAAACCGGGCATCTACAAGCCGGTACTGAAAGTTACCGACGCCGCCGGCAATACCTCAACCGCAACGGTTGAAATCAAGGTCGGAAACGGTGTTCCGCAGGTAGACCTGGCGATCAAGGGCAACAAGACGTTCTATTTCGACGGACAGCCCGTATCGTACGAAGTCAAGGTAAACGACAAGGAAGACGGCTCGCTGGCGACGAAAAAGATCGCCGAAGAAGACGTCATGGTTAACATCAATTTCCTCGAAGGATTTGACAAGACCATCATCGCGCAGGGGCACCAGCTGAATACCAGCTTCTCGAACGGCAAGCGCCTCATCGAGCTGAGCGATTGCAAAGCCTGCCATGCGATCGACAAGAAATCCATCGGTCCTGCTTACCGCGACGTTGCGAAGAAGTATAAAGGCAAAAACGTAGAATCTACGCTGGTGGACAAGGTCATCAAAGGCGGCGGCGGTGTCTGGGGAGAACAGGCGATGAGCGCCCACCCGACCCTCTCGAAATCCGATGCCGGTGAAATGGTCCGCTTCATCCTGAGCCTCGGCGATGAGAAGAAGATGAGCCAGCCGGTTAAGGGCGACTACGTTACGAAAGACAACGGCAAGAACGGCACCTACATTTTTGCCGCCAGCTACACCGACAAAGGAAACGGAACGACCGGCCCCCAGACCACTCAGAAAGTCGTAACGCTCCGCAGCCCGAAGGTACCCGCGCTGAGCAATGACGGTGCGAAGTTTGTATCGTCCATTAAGTCAAACGAGCTGAAGAAAGACGTTGCTATCGCTACGGCCAACGGCAGCTACGTGTCCTTCAAAGGCCTCGATCTGACAGGTATTTCGGCGATCAGCTTCTCGGCCTGGTCGAAAGAAGGCAGAACGACAGGCGGTACGATCGAAGTACGGCTGGGTTCTCCGGCCGGCAAGGTCATCGGTCAGGTAGCCGTACCGGCGACCAGCACCGACAAGGTTACTACCAGCCTGGCTCCGGCCGGTCCGGGTTTGCAGGACGTGTACTTCGTCTTCACCAATCCGGCGCTGAAGGACGGACAGGCGCTCTTCACCCTCGATACCATCGAATTTGAGAAGGGAAGCAAATAATCTCCTGTGCTTCAGTACTGAAAGCCCGCCGGTTTGGCGGGCTTTTTGCATTCTCTCCGGTTAGGTCCGGCATGCATCCCGTTGATTTTCCGGCGGCAGTTATTCAAAGGTTCAGCGTATTTCCGCGGTGTGGTGTACTTTTGTTGCCCCGGTTAACTGACCTTCAATGACTTACTCGGAAATACTGCAGAAACTGCTGGACAAAGACGCCATTCCTCCGGAAACGGCGGATGCGCTCCGGAACTACGAAAAAGCGAAACCTTTTTCAGTACACTGGGAGCTGCGTTTTCTTCTCTACCTCGGGGTAACGCTGCTCAGCGGCGGCCTGGGGGTATTGATTTACCAGCACTACGATGTCATTGGGCCCGGAGTCGTTGCCGGGTTAATTGCGCTGCTGATGGCGGGCTGCTTTGCCTGGGTCTGGTGGAAACGCCTTCCCTATGCCAACACCCTGACGGAGCATGCCTCTCCCCTGCCCGATTTTCTGCTGCTGCTGGGCTGTTTGTTGTTTCTGACACTCGGCGGATACCTGCAATACACCTATAACCTGTTCGGTACCCGGTTTGGGCTGATGGCGATTATTCCGGCGTTGGTATTCTTTCCGCTGGCGTACCGTTTTGACCATCGCGGGGTACTTTCCATGGCGCTGACCGCGCTGGCTTCCTGGGTAGGCGTAGCCGCAACACCGCTGACGGTACTGACCCAAAACGACTTTTCCCAGCCCTATTTTCTGATCCGGGCGCTGGGATATGCGGGGGTCGTCATCGCCGGCGCCTGGTGGCTCGACCGGCAGGGCATCAAAAAGCACTTCACCTTTACCTATTTCCTCCTGGCCGGAAACCTGGCCTTTGTGGCGGCGCTGGCCGGCTGGTTCGGGCATTCTGCGCCGGTGGTGTACCTGCTGATACTGATCGGACTGTGCTACCTGTCTTTCCGCTACGCCCGTCAGGCGCATTCCTTCGCCTTTCTGCTGATGGCGCTGGTATATGGGTATATCGCGCTGTCGTACCTGTTTTTTACCGTTTTTCCGGAAGACGTGCTGATCGGTTTCGGTATGCTCTATTTCATGGCGACGTGCGGCTTCATTGTCCTTTTCCTTTTCCGGTATAAAGCCTGGCTGGGCATTAAACAACATGAAAAAAGCGTATAACGAAGCCTGGATTGAAGCCCTCGCCATCCGGAAAAAAGCCCGTGGCTGGGTGCGCGCCGGCCTGCTTACTCCTGCACAGGAGGCCCATATCCGCGAACTGTTTCCCGAGTCGTTTTACCGGGCAAATGTCTGGGTACGCATCGCCTTGTTTTTGTTTACCCTGCTGCTTAATGGCTGCAGTACGACCTTCGTCAGCATGTTTTTCATGCCGGCGCTGGAAAACACACTGTGGGGAGCCGGTTTGCTCGGTATGGCTTACGGAACCGGATTTTTCTTTTTGCTGAATCTGCTCATCCGGGAGCGACGTTTGTACCATTCCGGTATCGACGACGCGTTGCTGTATTCGGCCGTCTCAGCTTTTTGTGGAGGGTTATTCGTAACCTTTTCTTCCGTTTTCCGGGAAGAGTTTGTTGCCTATGCGGCCATCGCATTGCCAGTACTCGTCTGGGCAGCTGTCCGCTATGCCAGCACGGTGGTAACCCTGGCGACGTTGCTGGATGTATATGCCATTGCGGGGTTACTGGCATTCCGTTTTCCGGCCGGTAAATTGTTACTGCCGTTTATCGGATTATTTCTTTCTGCCGGAATCCTTTTGGCTTCGCGAAGTATGCGGAGAAAGAGCGGTATTTACTGGACATCCTGCCTCGATGTATCGGAATCCCTGGCGCTTGCATTCGGGTACCTGAGCATCAATTATTTCGTTGTCCGTGAAGGAAATGCGCTGATTCAGGGAACGGAAGGACCGGTTCCGTTTGGTATCCTTTTCTGGATACTGACGGGGATCATACCTCTTGCCTGTATTTTTTCCGGTATCCGTAGCCGGAACCGTATTCTGCTCGTCGCGGGGCTATTGACGCTACTGCTTTCGGTGTATACTTTTCAGTTTTATTATCAGCCGGTTTCGTATCCGCTTTTCTCGGTCATCGGAGGATTGATTCTGCTATCCGGCGCGATTGCCTGCATTCGTTTTCTGCGTTCCCGACAGACCGGATTTACATTTGAAAAAGACGGTTCAGGCGAGGGAGGTATCCGCCTCGAAGCGTTGGTTGTCGCAGAGCAGGCAAGTATCCCTTCCACGCAGACGGATACATTCGGAGGCGGCACATTCGGAGGCGGGGGTGCGGGAGATCAGTATTAGTCGTTCACACTGTCTGTCAGCTTATTAACAAGCCAAAAACCGGCAGTTCACATACTTTTCTTTTGTTAATATTCCGGGTTGATACTACTTTTATACCTGCTGCATTACCCGCATCTGTTGTGAATCTTCTTCCGGTCGTCAAACCCCGCCCGACGCCCTTGCAGGCGTTGTGTTTTTCAAACTCGTTCTGATGGAGGTGAAGCTTGCAGATCCCGTCCGCCACGGCGGATAATGGCGCGCTTATTTTCCTTTCAATAGTTAACCTCCACAGCGCATGAAAAACCTGCTTACATTGATTTTACTGTCTGTTTCTGCTTCCGTATCGGCTCAGGTAGGAATCGGAACAACAACGCCCGACGCCAGCGCTCAACTGGAAATAATATCCACCGGAAAAGGCGTTTTGATTCCGCGGATGACCGAAGCCGAACGTCCGGCCAATCCTGCTACCGGGCTGCTTATTTTTCAGACCGACGGCGATACCGGCTTTTACTATTACACCGGAAGTGACTGGGATAAGCTTGTTCCAAAAAACGAAACGAAGAAGACAACCATAGCGTCAAATGCGGCGGGTTCACTAACGTCCAGTCTGAATCAGCCCTATTATCCTTCTTATTCCAGCGTTGATGCAACGGCTGATTTTTCGGTCAGCGGTTCCTCCATCACGACGGAAAAAGACGGCGTTTATGTCATCGCATATTCCTTTACGGCCGCATCCTGGTCTTCTCCCCGCGCAGTTACGGCAACGCTCACCATTGACGGCGCGCCTGTCGCCAGTACTGCCTCTTCCAATGTGCTGAGTAACAGCCAGACCAAATACTTTTCCGGTTCACTTACGGCCGCTTTATCTACCGGTAATGTCCTTTCCCTGCAGATCGGTACATTGCTGCCCATTTCCGGCGTGGGTCTCAGCAATATCAAAGTCTCGCTGATCCGGCTGGATTGAATCCGGTTTGTTTTCCGGAATTCTGCTAATCCAACTGACTGTCAGCGTTCCGGATGTTAAAGTTTAGGCCATTTTCTTTTGTTAATCCGTTCGGAGGTGTAGTTTTACGATTACCTCTATAAACCGCACCTTTCTATGAAAATTAGTTCCGTCGCCGATTGTCTTCCCGCGCCTCCGGGAGCTTCTGTTTTTGCTTATGGTTTCGGATTTTTCTGTTCGTGAAAGCGGCGGTTTTTGGGTTTGTTTCCCCCTTTCAACTTTAAAATCCGCACTTGATGAAGCAACTTTTTACTGTACTATTTCTGAGTATAACCGCTCCGGTTTTCGCCCAGGTGGGCGTTGGAACAACAACGCCTCATCCCAGTGCGCAACTGGAAGTACAATCCACCGAAAAAGGGTTTCTGATTCCCCGGATGGCCCAGGCACAACGTCCCGCCGATGCTGCCGAAGGACTCATGATTTACCAGACAGACGGTGATAAGGGATTTTATTATTTCAACGGAACCACCTGGGACAAACTGGTGCCGAAATCGGAAGCACCCACAACCACGGTCTCGGATCTTCCGTCTGCTTACGTGACGCTTCTTCCCGGTTTGCCTTTCGCAGTGTCAACAGGCGTGTTGACTCCGATGGGAGTGGACCTGATGACATCTAGTCCATCTGAGGCCATTGTCGTAAGAGGAGGTAATTACCTTATTTTCTACACATTCAATTATCCATCTATTCCGGTTGCCGCATCAGTCACTGCGCAGATTGCGGTCAATGATACGCCGGCTTCGGAAGTCGTCAAAAACGTCACTCCATTCGGCACGACTTCGTTTAGCGGCTCCCTGGTTGCTTCGCTGGTTCCGGGCGACCGGGTAAAGCTGCAACTCGTTACGGCGTTATTCGTGCCGTCGGGCCTCATAACCAATATCAAGATCTCGTACATCCGCCTTAATTAAGCCTTCTGTTCAATGAAAAAGCTACACGTATCTGCACTTCTGCTCCTGCTTGGTCCGATCGCCACCGAAGCTCAGGTTACCATCGGCAGCGGAGGAATGTTCATTTCCTCCGGAACCACGCTCAGCCTCGATCAGCTTTCCCTGACGCCGAGCTCGGATTACACCCTGGCCAATACCACGCTCACCACCAGCCCGACAGCTATTACCGGCCTGCCGAGCTCCAGCATCAACCGGGTATACTCCTTCTCGCCCGCTATTTCCGGATTTGCCGGAACGGTAGGATTCAATTTCCTCGACAGCGAACTCAACGGAAACACCAAGCCCGATCTGGCGATTGCCTATCAAAGTGCTGATGCAGGGCCCTATACCGTGACGTCGCCGGCGAATGTCTCCGGTAATTTTGTCAGCCAGCTGTTTGCCTCGCCGACAGCCTTCCGGCAAATCACTGCGACCAATGTTACGTCGGCACTGCCGGTTTCCCTGATGGCGTTCAACGTCAAAGCAGAGGGCGGGAAAGCCCGTATCGAATGGGTAACAGCCTCCGAGAAAAACAACGATTTCTTCCGCATCGAACGCTCGGCAGATGCCGCGAACTTCGCGCTTCTCGCTCAGGTAAAAGGAAAAGGAACGACCAATATCCGGCAGAATTACTACACCTATGACGACAGCCCGGAAAAAGGCGTGACGTATTATCGCCTGTCGCAGTTCGACTTCGACGGCGCCAAAAAAGACTACGGTGTCAAAGCCATTGTCTTCTCCGAAGGCTCACTGAAAGTCGTCGCGTTCCCGAACCCGTCGGCCAAAGAAGTCTTCCTGCTCCTGCCTGACACCCGTGCCGTATCGGTCCGGATGGTGGACATGACCGGTAAGGATATTTATTCCGAAAAACTTCCTGCCGGGCAGCTTAAACACCAACTGAACGTACCGGCGGGACTTCCCTCCGGGTCCTACCTGATCAAGGTGCAGGGCGAAAATATCTCTCAGAGCATTCGCATCGCGCTGATGCCCTAACCGTCGTCCTCTTCATGAAAAAAGTCGCCGCCATAACGATTTTCAGTATTCTTTCTACAACAGCATTCGCCCAGGTTGGCATCGGGACTACCACTCCCGATGCCAGTGCGCAGCTCGAAATCAAAGCGACTGACAAGGGAATGCTCGTACCCCGTATTCTCCAGGCCAACCGCCCTGCCGCTCCGGCAACGGGCCTGCTGATTTACCAGACGGACGGAACGCCGGGGTTCTATTTTAACGCCGGAACACCCGGCGCACCTAACTGGACATACCTCGGAGCGACGGGGCCACAGGGAGCAACAGGACCACAAGGAGCAACAGGAGCAACAGGACCCGTTGGTCCTGTCGGTCCAATCGGTCCCGCTGGTCCTCAAGGCCCGGCAGGACCGGCAGGTACGGGATCGCTTCAGGTACTGGCTACTCATGGCAATACACAGACGCTGGCCGCCTCGGCTTCGACAACGGTTGTCTGGCTTACACCCTCTGTGGAAGTGAATAATCAGTTTAATGAAAGTACTGGAACCTTCACCGCCGCCGCAGCAGGCACATACCTGATCAACGCGACTGTTACGACTACAGGTGGAAATACAGGTGTCCTGGGTATCTTCAAAGGATCTGGCCTGGTTGTTACCGGAGGAACGGCAGGTTCCACCTCCAACCTCGACGCCGCCTATCCGTTGCGAAGCGCCGCAGTTACCGGTGTCGTCGTATTGAATGCAGGTGAATCTGTGACCATCCGCGCCGCTCAAAACGCGGGCGCCGCGACTACGGATGGCAAAGGCAGTCAACTCTCCATTATCAAGCTATAGACGTATACCCAATCCGACTCCTTCATTAAGAAGCCATTAAATCAGTCCGAATTTGTTAACAATGCGTTAACTTCGGACTGATTTTTCATTTTGAGGCCTTTACTGGAAGATGAGTATCTGGAGTACGATCAGGACGTCCCTGACGAAGGACAACCTGTATTGGCGGACAGCGAAGCGACTGTTTTGGATTATGTTGCTTTTTTCGCTCTTCCGTCTCTTGTTTTATGCGTTTAACGCTTCGCTATACCCCGACCTGACGCTTGCCACTTACCTGCGCCTGGCTCTGGGCGGATTGAAATTTGACACGACGGCAGTCCTGTACACCAACCTGTTGTACCTGTTTCTGATACTCGTCCCGTTTCAATTCCGGTATAATCCTGGTTATCAGAAAGCGCTCCGCATTCTTTTTTTCGTCACCAACGCTGTCGCGCTGGCGTTTGTCTGTATCGACATCGGGTATTTCCCCTTTGTGAAGCACCGGGCGACTGCGACCATTTTCGGGGAATTCTCGAATGAAATGGGCCGGGCGACGGACTTCTTCAAGGTCTTTTTCCTTGATTTCTGGTACCTGGTGCTACTGTGGGCAGCGGGCGTACTGTTCATTGTATGGTCGTATGGAAAGCCCGTCTCCAAACCTCGTAAGCTTCTGCCCAACGGGTATTATCACGTGGGCGGCCTGCTGGTGATGGCCTTTTGTGCCGCGTTTATTGTAGCCGGTTTGCGGGGTGGATTCGGCGAAAGCGTTCGCCCGATTACCCTGCAAAATGCCGGAGACTATACCAACAAGCCCATGGAGCTGGCGCTGGTATTGAATACGCCGTTCTCCATCTACAAAACGTTCGAAACACGGCAGCTGGAGGTAGAGCATTACTTCGACAATGCCGACCTCGAAAAACGCTACTCCCCGGTGCATTACCCTGCTCCGGCAGAACCGTTTCAGCCGCTCAACGTCGTGACGCTGGTAGTCGAAAGCATGGGGCAGGAATTTATCGGCGCGCTCAACAAAGACCTCGACGGCGGAAAGTACAAAGGCTATACGCCCTTCCTCGATTCCCTTGTGAGTGTGAGCCGGACGGCGAAATGGACGTTTGCCAACGGCGACCGCTCGATTGCCGGCCTTCCGTCGGTGGTAGCCAGTATTCCGCTGGTACAGGATCCGTTTGTGACGTCGCTCTACTCCGGCAATACCGTTCATTCGCTTGCCTGGCACCTGCGCCGGAAAGGATACCACACGGCGTTTTTCCACGGCGCGCCCAACGGATCAATGGGTTTCTGGGCCTTCCTGAACCTGGCCGGCTATCAGGAATACTATGGCAAGGACGAGTTCAACAACAACGCCGAGTACGATGGTATCTGGGGTATCTGGGACGAACCCTTCCTCCAGTACATGGCCAATAAGATCGGTACCTTCAAGGAGCCATTCCTCGCCACGGTCTTTACCCTGACCTCCCATCACCCTTTTCAGGTTCCGGCGAAGTACGAAGGGAAATTTCCGGAAGGGCCGCGGCCGATCTACAAATGTATCGGATATACCGATCACGCCCTGCGGGAATTTTTCCGGAATGCCTCGCAACAGCCCTGGTACAAGAATACCCTGTTTGTGCTGACAGCCGATCATACCAACGGCGCCCATCACCCGGAGTACAAGACTGATCTGGGCTTTTTCCGCGTGCCTATCCTCTTCTACCGGCCCGGTTCAGACCTGCGGGGGTATGATACCGATCGGATTATTCAGCAGATTGACGTCATGCCGACTGTCCTCAACTACCTGCATTACGACGAGCCCTACTTTGCCTTCGGGAAAGATGCGTTTGCTACTGACGGGAAAAACTGGGCGTTTCAGTACGTCGGGCAATCTTATCAATACGTGCAGGACGACTATGTATTGCGGTATGAACCCGGCAAACCGGCCATGCTCTTCAATTACCGGAAAGATATTCTGCTGAAAAACAACCTCGGCGGACAGCATCTGCCCGCCGAGAAGGAAATGACCGATCAGTTGAAAGCCTTTGTCCAGCAATATGCTGAGCGGATGGTCCGGAATGAGTTGACCGTCCCGGTGCCGCAAACGGCTCAGACCTTGACAACTACGCCGCGACGGTAAAGCACATACACCACGCCGAACCAGAACAGCAGGTACAGCAGCGCCCAACTAAGCGACGCTGCGCGCGGATCGGCAAAAAGCGGCGCCAGCTGGTGCTTGTACAGAAACGATTGCAGGCTGATTTCCTTCGAGGGATCGGCCGGATCACCGACCTTAATCGCTGTCAGCACGCGGGGTACGATTCCCGAAAAGAAAAATACGATCATGGGATTGACGCCGAACATGACAAACGGCTTCGTCCAGGCCTTCCAGCCTTTTACGTCGATAAGGTAGTACAGAACCGCCAGGCTGACAACTCCCCATCCGGCGGCATACAGCACGTATGAGCTGGTCCAAAGCGATTTATTGATCGGGAAAACCTGTCCCCACAGCCAGCCGGCGATGATACCTCCTGCCCCCGCGAGGAGCAGGTTTACAGCCTTTGCCTGCGCCGGTACCGGCCGCTGAAGCAGCCAGCCGGTCAGCAGGCCCGCAATGCCGGTTGCAATAGCCGGGAGGGTACTCAGGATACCTTCCGGGTCCCAGGTTTTGGCCGAAGCCCATAAGTGCCCCGGCAGCAGCAGGTTATCGACCCAGCCCGCGAGGTTCGTGCCTTTTTCGAGATTGGCCGGTCCGAATCCGGGAACCGGCACCAGCGTCATCAAACCCCAGTACAGCAGAAGCAGGCCTGCGGCAATAATCGCCTGGGTACGTGGCGTCGTATTAAGATACAGAAAGGAAATCACCGCATAGACTACCGCGATACGCTGCAAAACGCCCGGAATCCGGACAGTGGAGTAGTCTTCAAATCCGCCGAAAGCCAGCACGATCATCCCCAGAAAAATCCCGGAAACCACATACAGCTGCTTCTTCCGATCGTATTCCGTAAAGAGCGCAGCCGAGACAACAGCCGTAATCAGCAGTCGTACGCCGAGCAGCGGCAGGCCTTCCAGCGATCCGATATGGATTTTGGAGAAGAAGAATAAAAACCAGCCGAGGGTGAAAATCCGGAGGGTACGGATGAGGATTTTCTGACGGACTTCCGGTGTGTTTTTCCGGGTCGGCATTGCCAGCACGGCGGAGATTCCTACGATCAGCAGAAATGTCGGAAACACGAGGTCGGTGGGCGTACAACCATGCCACTCGGCATGCAGAAAAGGCGGAAAGACATTTCCCCAGTCACCCGGATTGTTGACGACAGTCATGAGCATGATGGTCAGGCCGCGCAGGACATCCAGGGAAATGAGACGGTTCTTCATGTGTTCAGAGGGATCGGCGTTGAGTTTCCTGCAAAAATGGGAAAGGTTTTGGTTTCTTTTGACAGGAATATCGGATTAATCCGGCATTTTCCGGCGATTACCTGCAAAAATTCGCTGCTTTTGTTTCTCACAGAAAGCGCAGAAATCACAGAATTTAAGTGGTTGAACGGGATATATGCGTTCCCGACGCCTGCCCGTTCTGTGATTTCTGTGTTTTCTGTGAGCTCAAAAACGAACGAAACCGCACATTCTCCTTACCTTTTGGAGTCAACGCGTTCCTACCATTCACTTCACTGCATGAAAAAAGAGTTACTCTCCGGTCTTTTACTGCTGGCGGGAGCTGCTCAGGCTCAGAACCTGACAGGCTTCACCCCCGCCCGGCAGGCTTCCCAGCTGAAACTTGAAACGGAATTCCGGAAGGCCCAGTCGCCCGCCGTGTACCGCAAACACCTCGAAGCGCTGACCAGCGCGCCGCACGTTGCCGGGTCTCCGGAAAACGAACGTGTCCGGGACTACATCGCCGAAACCATGCGGAAAGCCGGCTGGCAGGTCGACATCTACCCGCATGACATTTACCTGCCGAAAGGGCCGGGGGATGTTGCGGTTGAAATCGTCCAGCCCTTACGCCAGCCGCTCAATATCCGGGAGTATATTTTTCCGGAAGACAAGTACTCGCTCGATAAGCGGCTCATGCCCGGCTGGAATGCCTATTCCGGCTCCGGAGACATAACCGCCGAAGTCGTTTACGCAAACTATGGCCGGAAGGAAGATTTCGAGAAGCTGAAACAGCTCGGTATCTCAGTACAGGGCAAAATCGTGCTGGCGCGGTACGGCGGAAATTTCCGCGGATACAAGGCCCAGCATGCACAGGCCGCCGGCGCAGCAGGGGTAATCATCTACACCGACCCTGCCGACAACGGCTATACCAAGGGCTTTACCTTTCCGGAAGGACCGCAGCCGAGCGAAAGCGTTATCCAGCGGGGATCGCTCCTGACAGTCAACTATACCGGCGATCCGCTGACGCCGTTTGAACCAGCGCTGCCGGTAGACGGAAAAGTGAAGGTTAAACGGCTGGACCCGAAAGACGTTGCGCTGCATAAAATTCCCGTTACCGCGCTTCCCTATGGCTCCGCCGTGGATATTCTGAAGCAGATGACGGGCAAACAGGCAGTGCCGGCCGGCTGGCAGGGCGGTCTTCCGTTTGCCTACCGGCTCGATGGCGGACAAGGCCTGAAAGTACGGTTGAAAGTACAGCAGGAAATGGCCATCACGCGTATTTACGAAGTAGTCGGCACGCTTGCGGGTAGTGAATTTCCGGATGAATGGATCATCGCCGGCTGCCACTACGACGCCTGGGCCTACGGCTCTACCGACCCAAACAGCGGCACAGCGATGCTTCTCGGTTTGACAGAATCGCTGGGCAAACTGGCGAAAAACGGTCAGCGGCCCCGCCGTACCATCAAGGTTGCGCACTGGGACGCGGAGGAATTCGGCGTCATCGGCTCGGCAGAATGGGCTGAGCAATTCCGCGATGAACTGACCCAGAAAGCTGTCGCCTACATGAATTTCGACGCGGCGGTTTCCGGCCGGGCCTTTGGGGCAAGCGCCTCGCCGTCGCTCAAAAAACTGATTATTGAATCAACCCAGGCGGTCGACTACCCCGATTCCAACCGGACGCTGTACCAGCAATGGATGGGCCAGACCACACCCCGGCAGTCGAGCACAGTGGGAGTAGCTTCGTCAGCGCCGGCGGTAGCCGCCCAGGAGCCTTCGATCGGTAATCTCGGTGGCGGATCTGACCACATCGGCCCGTACATGCACGTGGGCGTACCGTCGCTGAGCGCGGGCGTCGGCGGACCGACCTTGTACCACTCTACCTACGACGACCTCTTCTTCTACCACAAATTTGTGGACTCCACGTACAAAATGGGTCCGATGGTCGAGCAGCTCGTCGGAACGATGTCGTTGCGTCTGGCCAATGCCGACCTGCTCCCGTATGATCTCAGCCGGTACGCACACGACCTCGCCGTTCACATCAAGGCGGCAGAAAAAGCAATCAAAGCCTATGCCCCCTCCTATTCGGCGGAAGGCCTGCTCACAGCGGTTGCCGACCTGAAGAAAAGTGCCGAAGCAGCGGAAGCGGCACGGCAGTCTTTCCTCGCTAACGGTCAGGGCGCCAAAGCCGCCGAGCTGAACAAGATCATGCTGCAACTGGAGCAATCGTTCATCGATAAAAAGGGAATGGCCTTCGGTTCGTGGTACCGGTCGCTATACGCCTCGTCTGATCCATACAGCGGCTATGCGTCGTGGATGCTGCCGGGGCTGCTGTATGAAGCTTCGATCCGGTCGACGGCCAACCTGCCCGACCTCGAAAAGCGGTATCTCGCGGCCATCCGCTCCCTTTCCGGCAAGCTCGATCTCTTTGTGAAAAATATACAGGGCAGCGGCGCCGGCGCAGTTGGCGGAAGCCGGTAATACCCCTGTTTTCCCTGAAAAGACACGGATTCCTGCCTGGAATTCGTGTCTTTTCTGCTTTCAAACGTATTGACACACCGGTCCTTTTTATACGTAACGACTTTTTCCGGTGAAAAGCGCCTGTGATGTCCCTGAAAAAGCGTAGTTTGGCATACAACCTATCCCGTCCATCTGTATGTTCCGCCTCCTCCCTGTTGTCCTCGTCCTACTCCTGTCCGGCACCCTTTTCGCGCAGGAAACCCGCCGCCCTGTTTCCGTCTCGGTTGGGTATGGCCTGATTACCGCACCGCAAATCATTGAGAGCGTCACCGACATTCTCGGCACCGCGCTCACCGGCGGGAATGTCCGGTACGAGGATGGTACCTTTTCCGGCGCCATCGTCGCCAATATCAAAATCCCGACCCGCAGCCGGGTGACATTCGGGGCAGACGTTGCCTATGAATCCTTCAAAAAAGATGTTTACAGTACTTCCTCCGGCGCGAAACTCGGCACCAGCGAAGGACGGTACGTCAGTGTGATACCCCGGGCGGATTTCTACTGGCTCGACAAGCGGGCTGCCCGGCTTTATTCCGGCGTGGCCGTCGGCGCGTCGTTTGCTTCGCAGAAATATGAGTCCGACAAAGCCAATTCACTGCTCCTTGCTTTCAACCTCGTACCTATCGGGGTCGAACTCGGCACGACACTTTCGGTTTTCGGAGAAGCGGCCTTCGGCTATAACGGCCTGATCCATGCAGGTCTCCGGCTACGGTTGTAGCATATCGTCGGAAAACCATCCCGATTGTCATTCTTTTTTTACATATCCTCAACGTTTCGGGTTCTCACCGCGTACTGTCTGAAAAAACCAGACGAAGAGACGCCGTGAGAACCTTTTTTTCACTCCTGATCGTAGCAGGCCTGTGGTGGTCCGTGTCTTCCTGCAAAAAAGACAGCGAGGTCACGCCGCCGCAAACCAACCAGAACCCCACCATCAATCAGTGGATCTACGAGCAGATGTCCTCCTATTACCTTTGGGAGGATAAAATGCCCAAGCAGGCTGCGACCAATACCTCCCTCAATCCGGAAGATTACTTTTCTTCCCTGCTCTACACGTACAGTGCCACGACCAATCCCCAGGGCGATCGCTTTTCCTTTCTTTCGGATGACGCCACCGCGCTCGAAGGCGAGCTCAACGGCGAGTCTGTCACGACAGGTATGCAATTCCGGCTTTTCTACCGTGATAACGGCAATACTTCCATCGCCGGCCAGGTACTGTATGTCCTGAAGGGCTCTCCCGCCGATCTGGCCGGTTTCAAGCGGGGCGATCTCTTCACACGCGTCAATGGGCAGGCGTTGACGGCGTCTAACTATTCATCCCTGCTTTTCGGAACCGCGACGGCGTTTACGTTCACCCTGGGTACTGTCACCGGTAATTCCATTGACGATTCGTCGGTTACCCGGTCTGTCACGGCGAAGTCCTTTCAGGAAGATCCCGTTTTCCTCGATTCAGTCTACACAGTGAATAGCAAAAAAATCGGCTACCTGGTTTATAACCAATTCATTTCCAGCCCAAACAGCAACAATACTTCAGGCGAGTATGACAACCACCTACGGACTATTTTCGGGAAATTCAAGTCGGCCGGAGTCAGCCAGCTCATCCTGGACCTGCGGTACAACCCGGGGGGCTCCGGCACGACGGCCATCAACCTCGCCAGCCTGATCGTCAAGTATACCGGCACCAAGCAGGTTTTCTATAAGGAAGAGTACAACAGCGCATTAAATCAGTATATCCAGTCGCGCTACGGTACTGACTCCTTTAACTCCTACTTCGCTCAGGAGGGAAACAATATCGGCAATCAGCTGAGCAAGGTCACCATTCTGACATCGGGCTGGACCGCCTCTGCCAGCGAGCTGATTATCAATGGATTGAAGCCTTATATGACCGTCAACCTGATCGGGGAAACCACCTATGGCAAGAACGTGGGGTCCACTACCCTGACCGACGATACCGGCAAGATCAAGTATGCGCTCCAGCCCATTATTGTGAAGGTGTACAACAGTGTCGGACAGTCGGACTACACCGCCGGCTTCCTGCCGAATATCGTTGTTTCAGAGCCCCTGATGCTTCAGGCATTGGGCAGTACGGCCGAGCCTATGCTGAAAACGGCCCTGCTGGGCGCGGTTATGGGCGGGCGGGCAGAAGCGGGCCCCTCTACGGTCGGTTCATCACTCGAGCGGAAAGGCATATTCGGCAAACTGATCATGACAGAGAAAAATACGCTGCTGAAGACCTTTTCGAAAGAAAAAACAGCGAAAAATATAAACTAACTAACGAGTTTTTGTACTGTTCGATGTTTTTGCAAAATCAGGTAGTCTGAAAATCCGGCAACCTCGTATATCTCGGCGTACCCAGGAACACGAATCAGTTTCACCTAAGTTATACTCGCGTGCTTTGTTTATCCGCCAGAACAAAGAGAGCGGCTTCCTAAGAAGCCGCTCTCTGTCGTTTATAAGCTGGTAATCAGTTCAGTACTACTACTTCCGGGGTAGCCGTGTCGGCCGGTTTCCCTTTGTCATCCGGGAAGACAAACTTGATCGGATTCGCTACCTGCTCGGGCAACAACGCCAGCTCGAGTACTTCTTCCACGCGGCTGACATAATGGAACGTCAGGTCGCTGATATAGGCCGGCGTGATCTCTTCTACGTCCTTGCGGTTTTTGTAACAGAGGATTACTTCCCTGATGCCGGCGCGCTTCGCCGCGAGGATTTTTTCCTTGATACCTCCAACCGGCAATACTTTCCCGCGGAGCGTCACCTCGCCCGTCATTGCCAGTTTGGATTTGACCTTGCGCTGGGTAAAGGCAGAGGCCATCGACGTGACCATCGTGATCCCGGCAGACGGTCCGTCTTTCGGTACCGCGCCGGCCGGCACGTGAACGTGCAGGTTGTAGTATTCAAAAAGCCGGTGGTCGATTCCGAGTTCGTCCGCATGTGCCTTCAGGTAGCTCAGCGCCGTGATCGCCGATTCCTTCATGACTTCGCCCAACTGGCCCGACAGCGTCAGGGTACCCCGGCCGCGGTTCATGCTGGATTCGACGAAGAGGATTTCCCCGCCTACGCTCGTCCACGCCAGACCGGTAACTACGCCGGCTGAATCGTTATTATCGTATTCGTCTTTATCAAAATACTCGGCGCCAAGCAACTTCACTACGTCATCCGGGCGCAGGTTCTTCGGATACTCCTCTTCCAGGGCAATGGCCTTGGTAATTTTCCGGACCAGCGTTCCGATCTTCTGTTCGAGGGAACGGACGCCCGACTCCCGGGTATAGCCTTCGATTACTTTCTGAATCGCAGCGTCACTGAAAGTCAGCATTTTGGCATCCAGACCATGTTCCTGCTTCTGCTTCGGAATGAGGTATTTTTTCGCGATCTGGACCTTCTCTTCCATCGTGTACCCGGTCAGCTCGATGATCTCCATGCGGTCGCGCAGGGCCGGCTGAATCGGTTCAAGGGAGTTGGCCGTCGCGATGAACAGTACCTTCGAGAGATCGAATTCGACTTCGAGGTAGTTGTCCTGAAAGCTGCTGTTTTGCTCCGGATCGAGTACTTCGAGCAAGGCGGACGACGGATCTCCCCTGAAATCGCTGGAAACCTTGTCGATCTCATCCAGGATAAACACCGGATTGGACGACTTGGCCTTGCGGATATTCTGGATAATCTTCCCGGGCATCGCGCCGATATAGGTTTTCCGGTGCCCGCGGATCTCGGACTCGTCGTGCACACCGCCCAGCGCCATCCGGACATACTTCCGGCCGAGCGCCTTGGCAATCGACTTGCCCAGCGACGTCTTTCCGACGCCCGGAGGGCCGTACAGGCAAAGAATCGGCGCTTTCAGGTTACCCTTCATCTTCAATACCGCGAGGTATTCGATGATGCGCTCCTTGATTTTTTCGAGACCGAAGTGATCCTGGTCCAGAATCTTCTGCGCTTTCTTGAGGTCAAAAAAGTCTTTCGTGTATTCGTTCCAGGGCAGGTCTACCATCAGTTCCAGGTAGTTCATGCCGATGGGATATTCCGGAGACATCGGGTTGGTCCGCCGGAGCTTCGAAATTTCCTTCTGAAACTGCTCGTTGACGTCCTTGTTCCACTTTTTCTGCGCGGCACGGGCCTGCAGGGCGTCGATTTCCTGCTCGGGCGAGTCAATACCCAGTTCTTCCTGCAATACCTTGATCTGCTGGCGGATGTAGTAATCGCGCTGCTGCTGATCGATTTCGCTGCTGGCTTTCGACTGAATCTCCCGCTTCATTTCGAGCAACTGAATATCCTTCATCATCAGTTCGAGGAGCTTCGTTGCCTGCTCTTCCGACTGGAAGGTTTCGAGCAGGGCCTGCTTTTCGGGCTGATCGGCGTTGGTATTGGCCGAAAGAAAGTGAATCAGGAAATTGTTTGACTCGATGTTGTCGAGCGCAATCTGCGCTTCCCGCGGAATCTCGGGATTGAGGTTGAGCGTTTTGTGTGCGGCGTCCCGGAGCGACTGAATAAGGGCCTTTGCCTCGCGGTTCGGTTTCACCGGGAAATTATCGTCGACATACGACACACGCGCCTGAAAATGAGGATCTTCCTTCAGGAATTCGTGAATCTGAAAACGCTTCTTACCCTGTACGATGATGGTGACATTTCCGTCCGGAAGGACAATCATCTTCAGGATATGGGCGAGCGTTCCGACGCGGTACAGGTCTTCGGCGGTAGGCTCCTCCTTTTGCGGATTGGCCATCGCTACTACGCCTACTACCTTGTTTTTGGATTTATACTGCTTTTTGACCAGGCGAATCGACTTCTGACGTCCGACCGTCACCGGAATGACCATTCCCGGAAACAGAACAATGTTCCGGATCGGAAGAATGGGCAGCTCGTCGGTGTAGGCGGCCGGGTCGTCGTTGTCGTCGAAGTCCCCCGGTGACAACGGGATCATCTCCATGTTGTCAAAGTCGGACATTTCCACCAGACGCAGGTCGCTAAGCAAGGGATTCTTCTTCTTCTTATTCATATAGACAAACCTGTCATGTTGGCAGGCAAAACAATCGATCGTGAAACGAAGCTATTCAAAACATCGGGGCTGGTATAGGGTGAAAGGACCGTGCCACCCTCGTTTCGTAGCAAAAGATAGACAAGATTCCGGACATCCGGCCGGGAATTGGCGGCCGTAAGATAAAAAAAGCTGCCGGGGGCGCCGGCAGCTTTTTTGGTTTTAAAACCGGTTTTATTCCACGTAGTCGAGGTCCTTACCAAATGTTTCCTCTACACTCCAGTTCGACAAAAACGCGAGGGCCAGGCAGACCAGCCCTACCGTCAGCGCCGAGCCGATCAATCCCAGCGAAGGAATAAACGACTTGAAAACCAGGCTGATAGGGATAACGGCTCCCCGTACAAAATTCGGAATAGTGGTTGTAACCGTCGCCCGGAGGTTGGTCCCGAACTGTTCCGACGACATCGTCACGAACATGGCCCAGTAACCGGCAAAAAAACCAAGGGCGAAACACAGCCAGTAAAATTCGAGCGCCGATAATCCACTGGACGTCAGGTAGAAAATGACCAGCGCCGTTGAAATCGTCAGGTACAGGTAAATCGCTTTTTTCCGGCTTTGTACCCACTGACTGAAAAGCCCTACTGCAATATCGCCGAGGGAAAGCCCGGCATAGAGATAGGCGATGGTAAGATTGGGTCGTACACCCGTGACACCCAGGGCTTTTACCAGTTCCGGCGCCGAAAGTACCAGCACCGATATCACGTACCAGATCGGAATACCAATCAGGATACAGGCCAGGTATTTGCGGAAACGATCGCCCCGCGTAAACAGACTCAGGAAATCTCCTTTCGAAACCGACGCCTTTTCGGTGCGCTCGAACATGGTCGACTCATACGTCCCGATCCGCAGCGTCAGCAAAGCGAGGCCAAGACCTCCGCCGATGAAATACAGTACCCGCCAATTCGGAATCCACTCCGGCAGCAAAGCGGCAAACACCGCTCCGGACGCGCCAAAACCGGCTACGATCAGGGTTCCGTACCCGCGTTTTTCTTTCGGCAGCGTTTCGTTGACGAGGGTGATCCCCGCGCCAAGCTCGCCTGCCAGCCCTATTCCGGCAATAAACCGGAGTGCCGCGTAAGTAGTCAGGTCGTTGATGAATCCGTTGATTCCGTTGGCCAGGGAATAGAGCAGAATAGACCCGAAAAGCACGGATTTGCGGCCTTTTTTATCTCCCAGGATTCCCCAGACGATTCCTCCGATGAGCATCCCCGCCATCTGCCAGTTAAACAGGTTCGTGCCCGTCGCCAGTAACTGGTCTTCGGGTACGCCCAGCTCCCGGAGACTGGGATTTCGGATGACGCCGAAGAGGATGAGATCGTATACGTCGACGAAGTAGCCGAGCGCTGCTACCATCACCAGCATATTGGCAGACTGGGGAGCCTGCAGGGAAACCGATTTTGACATAATTTATAAGGGGGATGTTCAAAAAACGGCCCAAATTACGTCGGTAGCTTCTCAGATGCAATCCAAAGGAGATTTCTCTTTTCGCCAAAAACAGAATCCGTTCTTTGGCAATCACCCCATATTACGCCGGGAAATATCGAAGTATCCCGCCACATTCAGAACGATGAAATAGCCGATGGCGATCCATTCATGCCGGGCAGGAATCGGCGCTTTGGCGTCTTTGACCGATAAGAGCGTATAGGAATACGGAAACCAGTCGATATATGCCCAGTTGGCCTGCAATGCCAGCCCGGACAGCACCATTCCGACCAGTGCCATGCCGATCGGCAGAATGATGTTACGCAGCCGGCTGGCCAGCCAGAAGTGTATCCCGGAAAGGCCGAGCGTAGCCAGGTAGGTTTTGCCGATCATTTTCCAGAAGAGCAGGAGATCAGGCGTGGTTCTGCCGAAACCATAGCGCTCGTCTACCAGAGACAATATCCACCCGTTTGTCAGAACCAGCACCCCGAAAAGTGCGAAGTGAAACAGGATAAGCGCCTGTACGCCAATCAGTTTCCCCGTCCATACCGACCATTTGGGAAACGGCTGCGTGAATACGTACTTCCAGGTATTGGACCGGTGCTCGGTATTGACCACCAGGCTATTGATGAGTACGACGTAGAACGGCAGGAACAGGACGATTTCAATTCCCCACGCTCTGCCGAAGAAGATATCCCAGGCCGTATTTTTCAGTCCGGGCGGGATGAAATTCTGCGTGTTTTTCCAGAGATACGCGATCAGCATCAGGGTCGGAACGAAGGCCGCTCCCGCTACGGACAGCCAGAACGCCGCGGTTTTTCTGTTTTTCAGAAATTCAATCCGGACAGACTGGGGCAGATAGGCAAGTTGCATAATACGTAGGGTTTGACGGAGATGAAACTAGTTCGCCACCCCGTCAAACCCCACTAAAACTACATGAGCAGTCGCTCAGCCGGATGAATACCCCCGCTACCAGAAAAATGTCATCGTCACCCTTCCGAAAAACGGGCTGCCTGCGGTAAAGTGAATTTCGTCGACCGGCGCGGTTTCATTCTTCAGCCTGCTTTCGGTGGCAAACTGCGTTTCTTTCCACCGTGTATTGAACAGGTTATTGACGCTCAGCCCGATAACGTAGCGGGGCCGGGTATAGTTAACCTGCATATCTGTCACAAAGTACCCTTTCGCGACGATGCTATTGTCCTCGTTTGCCGGCCGGTCTCCCATGTACCGGTACCGGACCGACCCGTTTAAACCCTTTCCGGCATAATACGTCAGGCCGCCCGCGCTCGTCAGCAACGGCGCCAGGGGCAGGTATGGCGCGGCTTCTTCGCCCACCGCCCGCGGCCGGGCCCAGTTGACGTCCAGATCCGCATATAGTTGCCGGCCCAGCTGATACCGGGCTGTCAGATCAAGCCCGAGGCGGCGGGATTTAACCGAAGGCTCCACTACCCCTTCGTCTCCGACATACACAAACTCCTGCGCCATCCCCAGGTACCAGAAGGCAGTTTGTACCAGCAGCTTTGGCGCCGGTTTCCAGATAACGCCCAGGTCCGAACCATAGGCGGGCGGTAGTACCTGTCGTCCGTTTTGAGGTACCACCACCCGGGTATCGTTGGAATGAAAGCCTTTTCCGGTGTTGAGGTACACCTGAACGCGGTCACTCGCGGTGTAGTACAGGCTGAGTTTCGGGGAAACGATGCCCGCCGTAACCGATTGATACGGACCGGTTTGCAGGCGGTCCCGGTAGCCATTCCGAAAAAAATCGAACCGCAGGCCGGCGTTCAGCCGCCAGCGCTCCCCGAGTTGGAGCTGCTCGTCGACATAGGCGCCGGCATTCAGCTCGTTGATATCGCCGTACTGTTTCCGTTCCAGCGTTTCTACCCGGTCTTTGGTATGGGATAACTCCGAACCGCCGGTCAGGTCCTGACGGTATTGCACGCCGATCGTTGTTTCGCTGCGGTGCCCGCCCGGGTACGCCACCAGGGTATAGCTGCCGTTGTACCCGAAGAGATCGCGGGCTTCTTTCTGGCGGATCTGGTCGCCGTTGACCGGGTCGTTGAGGAAAAACGTAAAGTTCGAATACAACTCAAACAGGTACCGGGAGTAGAAAAACTGGTTTCGCAGCAGACCGCCGCGGGCTGTCTGGGTGAGCAACTGGGCATTTACATTGGTCCGGGAGGTTTCACCTCCTTCCCGGTCGTCGATCGCACCAAAAAACGAGATCAGTCCTTCGGCAACCGCCCGGTCGGGAATCTGGCCGGAGTGGTTCCATTTCGAATAAAAGTGAGAACCGGTGAGAGACAACGTCGTTTTCGGGGAAAGCTGCCCGTTGTATTTCACCAGCCCGTTGAACCGCTTGAAATGCTGGGGTGAGTCGAAGTAGCTGTCAGAATAATTGAATTCGGAGGCGGCATAAAGTGACTGGCCTTTTTCCTTCATCGTCTCTCCCAGGAGGTTCACGGCAGCAAACGCCCGCCAGGTATTAAACTGGCCGACTTCAACCTTGCCGATGTTGCGTTCGAGGCGCTCCTTCGTCCGGAAATCGACCCAACCCGCGGTCGTAAAATTGCCTTTGTCAGCGAAATACGGCCCTTTTTTGAAGTGAACGTTTTCGATGAGTTCGGGAATGACAAAGTGTAGATCGGCGTAGCCCTGCCCGTGCGCGTGGGAGACCATGTTGACAGGCATGCCGTCGACCGTCAGCCGGATATCCGTGCCGTGATCCAGGTCAAAACCGCGCAGAAAAATCTGCTCGGCCTTTCCTCCGCCGGCGTGCTGACCGATAAACAGGCCCGGGACCATGCGGAGTACTTCCTGTGAATTATTGACAGGCCGCAGGCCAATGTCGATCGCGTTGATCAGCTGCTGGTCGTGCGCATTGGCCGAAAAAACCTTCACTTCTTCCAGTGTTACGACGCCGGGACGCAGGTAAACCGAGAGCGAGGTCGTTTCTCCGTCAACAATGGTAATTTTCTCCGTCGACGTCTGGTAGCCGACAAAGGAAACCGTGACTTCATACGCCCCGGGATCGAGACGCCTGAATTTGAAGGCTCCGGCTTCGTTGGTACTTATGCCCGGGACAACCGCAGGCAGCGTCACAACCGCTCCTGCCAGCGGCTTGCGGGTCTGGGCATCGTAAACCACTCCCTGAAGCGTACCCTGATGGGCCAGCGCAGGGAGTACCATCCACCCGACAAGCAGAAATGTAAACAGGTATTTCATGCACCAAAATTCGGCTTTCCGAAGCGCACGGTGTTTACCCAAAACGGGACAATAAAAGCTGGGAATCCGGTATTTCATCCGCCGAAAATAGACAGGGTATCACTCCTGAAGTACAGGAATGTGACCAATCGGGCTATTTTGAGGGTCAACTTACCGGGTCATTTCGAGGAACATTTCTTCCAGATCGGAGTGATGAACGCGCAGTTCGTATACGTCCAGACCGGCTTCCACCAGCCGGCGGTTGATGCTCGCTACCTCTTCCCGGTTCTGGAACGGTACCGTCAGCGCTTCGCCGTCGCGGTATTTCAGTCCGTAAATAGCGTGGAGAACACCGGCAGCCGCCTGGTTGTCGCTTGTCTGGAAATGAAGATGGCGGGTACCGGCCTGCGCTTCCTGCAATTCGGCCAGGCTGCCCTGAAAACGAAGACTCCCCAGGTGGATAATGCCGACATGGGTACACATCCGCTCTACTTCGCTCAACAAGTGGCTGGAAACGAAGATCGTCGTTCCCCACTCCCGGCTCAGCTGGCGGACCAGCTCCCGCATTTCGATGATACCCGTCGGGTCGAGGCCATTGGTCGGCTCATCGAGAATGACGAGCTCAGGGCGGTGCAGCAGTGCCATGGCAAGACCCAGCCGCTGCTTCATACCCAGGGAATATTCTTTGGCGTTTTTGCCTGCGGCGTGGGTGAGACCGACCATCTCCAGTACTTCCGGAATCCGGGAGGCCGGGGTACGGGTATACCGCCGCGCGATTTCGAGGTTCTGCCGGCCCGACAAATGCAGGTACAGGGAAGGTTGCTCGATCAGCGCGCCCGTCCGCTGAAAAATCGACGTCCGATTGGTGGAAAGGTCTTCTCCAAACAATTCAACCGAACCATCCGTAGGCTGTAACAGTCCGAGAATCAAACGGATGGACGTGGTTTTCCCGGCGCCGTTCGGCCCGAGGAAGCCATAGATCGTACCCGGCTCCACCGAGAGGTTCAGTTGGCGGACAACGGGCTGGTCTTTCCGGAAAGAAAATGTCAGGTCTCGGGTCTGCAGGATCGGCATGGCTGTTACGGTTTGGATGTTCCGAAATAAGGACAAACCGCAACAGCCCCGTTTTCATTTGGGGTGAAAGGTCGAAAAAGCCGGTCTGGTGGCTACACCCGCGACATGATGAAGGAACGCTGCGCGTCGAGTTTCAGGAAAATAAACAAGAGGATCGTAAACGACCACAAGCCGGACCCCCCGTAACTGAAGAACGGCAGGGGAATTCCGATGACGGGCATCAGCCCGATCGTCATTCCGATATTCACCAGAAAGTGAAAGAAAAAGACGGATACGACACCATACCCATAGATCCGGGCGAAGCGGGTCCGCTGCCGTTCCGCCAGAAAAACCAGCCGCAGGATCAGCGACAGCAGTAGCCCAATCACCACAAGGCTCCCGAAGAAACCATGCTCCTCTCCCACCGTACAGAAGATGAAGTCTGTACTCTGTTCCGGAACGAAGTCAAATTTTGTCTGGGTACCCTGTAGAAAACCCTTTCCGAAGATCCCGCCGGAACCGATGGCAATTTTGGATTGAATGACGTTCCAGCCTGCGCCGCGCTTGTGGCTGTTGGGATCAATCAGTACCTCAATCCGTGAGCGCTGGTGCGGTTCGAGGACGTCATTGATGAAAAAATCCGCAGCCAGTACCATTCCGACACACCCGGCATACACCAGCCCGACGGCCACGAATGTTCGTCGCGTTCGCTGATACCGGGGCAGGAAAAAGATGACGATACCGGCAACGACGGCCAGGCCAATCGCAATTTTCAGGGTATCAACGGTCTGGGAAAGAATCAGCAGGGTCGCCGCGACGATGACGATCGACGGGAAAATACCCGGCAGCCCTTCCCGGTACAGCATCAGCATCAGGCCCACGAGTACCAGCGCCTGCCCCGTCTCGGACGACACCCGGATCAGTACCATCGGAATGAGGATGAAGATCGCGACATTGAGCTGGTCTTTGAAGCGGGCCATATTGGTGCCGGGCGTGCTGAGGTACTTCGCGATGGCCAGGATAGTCGCCATCTTCGCCACCTCCGCCGGCTGGAAGCCCACCGGGCCGATCTTGAACCAGGAATGGGACCCTTTGATATCCGCCCCCAGAAAGAGGACCGCCACCAGCAGAAATATCACAAAGCCGTATATAAAAAACCCGAAGGTTTCCCAAAAACGGTAGTCGATCACCAGAATGGCAATGATAAGCAGGACCGAAAGCCCCATCCAAACCAGCTGTTTACCGGAATTGGTGTCGAAATTAAAGATACTGATGGGCTGCTCCGGGTTGTAGACGGCCGCATAGATATTGAGCCAGCCGATCACCACACAGGCGATGTACAGGCTCACCGTCAGCCAGTCGATACGGTTCAGAATACTGTTATTGCGGGATGCCAATGTCTCGGAAGTTTCAGGGTTTCGTATGGGAAACGAGCGGGCCGGTTACCTTTTTCGCGGCAACGAGCGGCTTCTGCTGTTTCGTCGTATCCGGCTTCGGTTTGCTGTTCGGCGCGTTGGGCAGGCGAAGCAGGTACTTGGCCTTCATTTCCGCTTCCGCAGCCTTATTGGTGGTATACCCTTTCAGGTACCGCTCCGCAACCAGCATCGAGATCGGTGCAGCGGTAACGCCACCCCAGCGACCGTAGTCGACCACCGTCGCAATCGCAATCTTCGGATTATTCCGCGGCGCGAAGCAGATGAAAACGGAGTTATCATCCTGCCCTTTTTTGTTCTGGGACGTCCCGGTCTTTCCGCAGGCTTCGATATCCCGGACGACGTACCGCGCCGGTACCGTCACCGGGCTGTTGATGGCGTCGTACATCGCCGAAATCAGCGTTTCAAAGTGGCGCTGCTCAATATCGACGGAATGTTTCACCTTGAATTCCGGCAGCGGTTCCCCTTTCGGACTTCCGATGGCCCGGACAATGTGCGGCGGAATATACCACCCGCGGTTGGCGATGATCGCCGCGACGTTGGCCAGTTTGAGTGGCGTGACGAGCAGCTCACCCTCTCCGATACCAACCGAATAGATATTGGAAAACTTCCAGGAATACTCGCCTTTATTTCGCTTGTTGTAGTATTCTACATCAGGCAACAGTCCTTTCTTTTCGTAGGGAAGATCCACGCCGAGCTTCTGGCCGATGCCAAATTTGGCTACACGTTCGCTCCATTTCTGAAGACCTACCTTAGACGCCTTAAAGGGATCGCGCTCGTCGTTGTGGTAGATGATTCTCCGGAATACGTGGTAAAAATACGGGTTGCAGGAACGCTGGATGGCGGTATGAAGATCGCTCGAGCTACGTCCGCAGTGGCAGTTCATCCGGATGCCGGAGTGACCGAGTACGGTACCCGGGGTAATCGCTCCTTCTTCCAGGCCGACTACGGTTTCGACGGTCTTGAACGTCGACCCCGGCCGGTACAACCCCTGCAACGCTCTGTTCAACAACAGGTTATACGGATTGAGCGCCAGGCGGGCATAGTTTTTCGAATAGTTTCTTCCGGCCAGAAGCTTGGGATCGTAGGAAGGGGACGATACCATCGCCAGAATTTCTCCTGTAGCCGGATCAATCGCCACCATACTCCCCGATTTGTTGACAAAAAGGCTGTCGGCATACTGCTGAAGGTCCAGGTCGATCGAGGTATACAGGTTCTTGCCCGCTACCGGGGAAACGTCCATTTCGCCGCCTTTCCACGGGCCTTTTACCACGCCGTGCACATCCTTCATGATGTACTTGACACCGCGTCTTCCCCGTAAGATATCTTCGTAAAACCGTTCCAGCCCGCTTTTTCCGATGTAGTCGCCCTGCCGGTAGTAATCCTCCCCGGCCTCCTCCTGCTCTTCCAGCTGCTTGGGACTGACCTCTGCGACGTACCCCAGGGTATTCGCCATCGCAGTCGTGTTATACGTCCGGAAAGCGTTGGTTTCGAAGGTAAAGCCGGGATAATCAACCATGGCATCCTGCACGCGGGCGAAGTCCTCGACGGACAACTGCCGCATAAACAGCGACGGCTTGAACTTGGAATACGTCCGGGCGATGGTAAACATGCTGTCAAACTGAAACTTCGACAGCCCCAGCAGGTTACACAGGCGAAGCGTGTCCTGAATTTTGACCTTTTTCGGCGTGACGTAAATATCGTAAGTAGGCGTATTGTAGACGATGAGCTGACCCTTCCGGTCGTAGATCTGACCGCGATACGGAATCTGGACAACCTGTTCGATCGCGTTGTCGACAGCCGCCTCCGAGTATCCCTCGTCAATAACCTGTAGGTAGAACAACTTAGCGAGGTAGATAATGGCCACCAGCACCACTACTCCCTGTATGATTCGCTTTTTAACTTCTTGCATATTTCCCCGACAATCCCTCTAAATCAGACCATTTTCCACACAAAATTTGACCTTTTTTGAGGATTTGACAAGCCCGATCCCCAATCTTCATAAAATTTTATTTGGCACCGCCGGCGAGGCTTTCGGTAAGGGTAACGGACAGCCGGGCAAGTATATTTTACGCGACGAAACCACCCAAGCAAACCGCCCGGCGCCCCCCGAAAGAAGCTTCGGGAGGCGCCGGGCGGCAGTTAGTCTGGTATCCTGTCAGAGCGGGATATTCCCGTGCTTGCGCCGGGGACGGGTATCTACTTTGTTTTCCAGCATCGCAAACCCGCGGATGAGTTTTTCACGGGTTTCTTCCGGAAGGATGACTTCGTCGATATACCCGCGAAACGCCGCCCGGTAAGGATTGGCGAATTTTTCGGTGTAATCGGCGACTTTCTCTGCCAGCGCTGCTTCAGGGTCTTCTGCCGCGGCAATTTCGCGCTTGAAGATGATTTCGGATGCTCCCTTCGCACCCATGACGGCGATTTCGGCAGACGGCCAGGCATAGTTCATGTCCGCGCCGATGTGCTTGGAATTCATCACGTCATAAGCACCGCCGTACGCCTTCCGGGTAATGACGGTGATACGCGGCACGGTCGCCTCGCAAAACGCATACAGCAGTTTCGCGCCGTTTTTGATGATACCGTTCCATTCCTGGTCCGTTCCCGGCAGAAAACCCGGCACATCTTCAAACACAAGCAATGGAATATTGAAGCAATCACAGAAGCGGACAAACCGGGCCGCTTTTTCACTGGCTTTGATATCGAGAACACCTGCCAGTACCGCCGGCTGGTTCGCCACAATACCGATGCTGCGGCCTGCGAGCCGGGCAAACCCAACGACAATATTCTCTCCGAAATTCTTATGTACTTCGAAGAACGTTCCTTCGTCGGCGACGGCTTCGATCACTTCCTTGATATCATACGGCTGGTTTGCGTTTTCGGGAATGAGGGTATTGAGGGCCGGACGTTTTTCGTTTCCGGCTTCATAGGGTACGCGGGGAGCTTCCTCTTCACAATTTTGCGGGACGTAGCTCAGCAGTTGCTTCAGGTACTGAATGGCTACTACCTCGTTTTCGCAGGAAAAATGCGCTACGCCGGATTTATGGCTGTGGGTACTCGCCCCGCCGAGCTCCTCGAAAGTTACTTCTTCGTTGGTGACGGTTTTGACGACATTCGGACCGGTTACAAACATATAACTGGTATTCTCCACCATCAGGATAAAATCCGTAATCGCCGGAGAATAAACCGCGCCGCCCGCGCAGGGGCCCATCACCGCTGAAAACTGTGGAACAACGCCGGATGCCAGCGTATTCCGGTAAAAGATATCGGCATACCCTGCCAGCGAAACCACCCCTTCCTGAATACGCGCTCCGCCGGAATCGTTCAGGCCGATCAGCGGCGCACCGTTTTTCAGGGCCAGGTCCATCAGCCGGCATATTTTCTCGGCGTGCGTTTCGCTGAGTGCGCCACCGAAGACGGTAAAATCCTGCGCGAAAACATAGACCAGCCGTCCGGCAACGGTCCCGTAACCTGTCACAACGCCATCTCCGAGGTAGTGTTCGCGGTCGAGACCGAAGTCGCGGCTCCGGTGCATGACAAATTTTCCGATCTCTTCGAAACTGCCTTCGTCCATCAGCAACCCGATTCGTTCGCGGGCCGTCAGTTTGCCTTTCTGATGTTGATTTTCAATGCGTTTCGCACCTCCACCCTGTTCGGCTTCAGCATTCTTCCGGGCCAGCTCGGCAAACTTTTCTGCAATCGTACTCACGGATGGTATTCGGATTTGAGGATTTGAGGAGTTGAGAACACTTTTTTCTATCCGCAAAGTACATAATAGACCAGTTAAGTTGGGTGTCAGAGGAAAATTAGTGTTTTCTTGTGACCCTATTGACCGAAAACAGGATGGCAAAGAACCTGGAAGCCTTAACGCCCCGCCAGATCGTGGCGGAGCTGGACAAATACATCATCGGCCAGCAGGAAGCGAAGAAAAATGTGGCGATATCCCTGCGTAACCGCTGGCGGCGCATGAACGCCCCGGCAGAAATGCAACGGGAAATCATGCCCAACAATATCCTCCTGATCGGCCCTACCGGTTGCGGAAAAACCGAAATCGCCCGACGCCTGGCCCAACTGGCCGACGCGCCCTTTACCAAAGTCGAAGCTTCCAAGTTTACCGAAGTAGGTTACGTAGGCCGGGATGTGGAGAGCATGGTTCGCGACCTCGTCGAACAGGCCGTACACATGGTACGCGCCGCCAAAAAGGAATCTGTGAAGGAGCGCGCCGCGCAGGCCGTGGAAGATGCTATCCTGGACGCCCTGATTCCGGCTGTGCGCCAGCCGACCGGGTTCCAACCTTCTCAGGAACCCAACGAATCCACGTCCGACGCGGAGCTGAACGAGCGTACGCGGGAGCGCTTCCGGGAAAAAATCCGGAACGGAGAGATCGACGCGCGCAAAATCGAAATCGACGTCCAGCAAAGCGCCGCTCCCAACATCGGCGTGATGGGCGGACCCATCGACGACAGCTCCATGATGAACATTCAGGAAATGCTGTCTGGCATGATGCCCAAACAACGCAAAAAGCGTAAAGTCACCATCGGCGAAGCCAAACGCATCCTGCTGGAAGAAGAGGCGTCGAAGCTCATCGACATGGACGAGGTCAAGGAAGAAGCGATCCGGAAGGCAGAAAACCTCGGCATGATCTTTATTGACGAAATCGACAAGGTAGCGGCCAAAAGCGGCGGCTCCGGGCCGGACGTCTCCCGGGAAGGCGTGCAGCGGGACTTGCTTCCGATTGTGGAAGGATCTACTGTCAACACCAAGTACGGCGTCATCCAGACCGATCATATTCTGTTCATCGCAGCAGGCGCTTTTCACGTCGCCAAACCCAGCGATCTCATTCCGGAATTGCAGGGACGTTTTCCGATCCGTGTTGAGCTGCAGCCCCTTACCCGGGCAGATTTTGTCCGGATCCTGCGTGAGCCGAAAAACGCCCTGACCCGGCAGTACGAAGCAATGCTGGCAGCAGAAGGTGTCGAATTATCTTTCAATGACGAGGCGCTCGAAGCCCTGGCCGACGTCGCTTTCCGCCTCAATACTGAAGTGGAAAACATCGGCGCACGTCGTCTGCAAACCGTTGTCAGTCAGCTGTTGAATGACGTCTTGTTTGACATTCCCGACGCCATCGGACCGAATGCCCACGTCGTGGTGACGAAAGAACTCGTCGAGAACCGGTTGGCAGGTCTCGTTCAAAACCGCGACCTTAGCCAGTATATTCTGTAACCTGCATGATTGTTTTCGGTGTTATCCTCATTCTCGTCGGCGCGATCGCTTTCCTGGTCGGATGGACGATTCTCCAAAAGCGCAGAAAATGGCTCCGTACCACAGGTCGGGCAGCCGGCCTGGTCGGCGAAGGCCAGCTCCGCTACGAAGTCGGAGAGAAAACCTATGCCCTGAAAATCACCCGGACAAACCTCGAAGGCCGCCGGATTCCGGTGCGCTACGCCCTGGCGAATCCCGGTCAGGCCCGTCCTGACTCGCCGACGGCCGTCTGGCTGACGCCGGTATTCTTCCTTCTGCTCGGCAGCGGGTTGATGCTGGTTGGCGTCGGGTTGATCAACGGCTGATTTTTGCCGAGATAAAAAAACCTCCGGAAGCGATTTCCGGAGGTTTTTTTATAGTTGGCAGATGCCTAGCCTTTCCGGCGGAAGAGTCCTCTGAACAAGCCGCCGCGTTCTTCCGGGTAGCATTTCAGGTTCGATTCCGGCGCTTTCCGGAAGATGGGTATCATCGCCCCGAAATAAAACTCCATTCCTTTCGGGTTGCCGATATTGAACGTTGGCAACACATTGTCCGAGCCGATGTAAAAGATACCGGCCCGGGCGCCGATGCCCAGCGTGGGCCGGGTATAATTGTCAGCCAGTGAAACCGGTACCGTCACGTCGAGCCATTTGGATTCATAGCGCAGGGAAGCGGCCACGACTGACGGCATCGTAAACGCCGGCTGGCTGTTTGACGCGAAGCTATGGATCAGCGTGGCGTTGGCATACCAATTGTCCTGCAGGTGGTAGTCGATACTCGCCTGGAAACTCTTCGGCATGGAGACGCGGAAGACGTTGACGCGATCAGCTTCGGAGGCGCCGAGGGTTTCGTTGAGCGCCAGTACGAAACTATCACTTCCCTGGAGGTTGCCGAAGTTGTTCTCGTCGATCAGGCGGTTTTGCCGGGTCAGGCGGTAGGCATTCTGGTAGGTCGGATTTTTATAGGTCATCCTGCCTATATCCAGCAGGGAAACGCTGATTCGATAGAGGTATTTGTTGCGGCTGGCGTCGCGCCGGACCGCGCCTCTCTCCCGGTAGGAATATTTACGGACATCCGGCCGGTATTCATACACCAAACCGATATCGGCGCCCCAGCCTGAACCGGGAGCGGCATTGCCGAGCAGCCAGGCCGGCGTAGGCCGGAAGTCCTGAAAACCGCCGTCTCCCGTGATCCCGTATTGCGCCGAAACGTTTTTCAGCAGGACGTTTCCCCGGGTAGGGTCGTCGGGGTCCGGAACATAGCTATAATCGATGCCGGTACCGTGCAGGTGGCCCTGATGGAGGCCGACGTATCGTTTGACCGTCACCCCCGCTTTCCAGAATTCTTCCTCATTATCAAGCAGTACGCGCGCATATGTCGCCGAAAACTCCGCGACGCCGTTCGTGTTGGCGTGGAGCTGCGTGCCGAAATCTTCCGGCATAATGCGGGTATCATTGGTGGTACCGTTTCGGAGAAGGCGGGCGACAGACTCCGTGGTACGGGTAACGGCCGCGCCTACCCGCAGGCGGGAGTTGACCGAGATCGCGTTTTTATCGTTGAGTGTAACCAGTACGCCGGGGCCGATAATCTGCCCGCCGGCGCGGGCGTGCTTGGCGTGCCCGTTGAGTTTTTCGCGGAGGTATTCCTGGTCGTTGAAGACAATGCCTTTCCGGGGGCCGCGGTATTCCGATGACACGGAGTTGGTCATCATGCTGAACATGGAATACGGCGCTTCCCAGACGAGGTAGTTGTTATAGAGATAGGATTCAAAACCGGCCAGGTGGACCTGCACCTTCATGCGGGAGTCGGCAGCCAGCGCCGGGTTCAGGTAAACGCCGTGAACGCCGGCATAGTTACTGCTGCTCTGCCCCATCAGGTACTGCGCTTCCGCAGGACAGGCCAATCCCTCCAGAAAAATAGAAATACAGACAAAAGCTCTCTTCATGCACAGGTCCCTGCGGATACTATGGATACAATAGACAAAGGTGAAATGTCGCGGAAAGCGGGTTGCAATTTACGGTATTTCCGGCAGGAACTGTACGCCGGAGCCTCAATAGCCAACCTTAAGAAAGTACACAGAGATGTACGTAATTACTCAGAAAACGGAGGTGATTCTTATTAAATTACTATGAAGTCTTCGATTTTTCAAGTTCAGGAAGAGAATAGAGCGAAAGAAGATGTAAATTTGCAGCCGGTTACTTATTCTCCTATTGAAAATTTTCGAAATCCCATTTGAAACAAAATAATTTAAACACTGGCTTGACCACACATATGAAGCGTATCGCAATTTTTACCTCCGGAGGGGATGCTCCTGGCATGAATGCCTGCATCCGGGCCGTAGTACGGGGAGCCATGTATCACAAGGTGGAAGTGTTCGGCATCCGGCGGGGGTATAGCGGCATGATCGAAGGCGACATTCATCCGATGACATCCCGCGATGTCTCCAACATCATACAGCGCGGAGGAACCATTCTCAAATCCGCACGTTCCCGCCGATTCACGACACCCGAAGGCCGCCAGCAGGCCTATGAAAACCTGAAGGCACTCGGTATTGAAGGATTGGTCGCCATCGGCGGTAACGGTACCTTCACCGGCGCGGATATCTTCTTCAACGAATTCAAGATTCCGACTGTCGGCGCACCCGGCACCATCGATAACGACCTTTACGGTACCGATTTTACGATCGGATATGACACGGCTGTCAACACCGCGCTCGACGCCATTGACAAAATCCGTGATACGGCTGACTCGCACGACCGGATCTTCTTTATCGAAGTAATGGGCCGCGATTCGGGTTATATCGCTATTCAGTCAGGTATCGGCGGCGGCGCTGAGTTTGTCGTCGTACCCGAAAACGCTTCCGAACCGGTTTCTGCCGTGATCAAAACCCTCAAGCAGGGCTTCGTGAAGAAGAAATCCTCTTCGATCGTTGTCGTGGCGGAAGGCGAAAAAGAAGGTCGCGCAACGGAAATCGCCGAAAAGATCAAGAAGACAATCGATGTGGAAGTGGATATCCGGGTAACCACCCTCGGCCACGTGCAGCGCGGTGGCGCTCCGACGGCTCAGGACCGCATCCTGGCCAGCCGCCTCGGCCTCGGCGCACTCGAAGGGCTGCTCCGCGGACAGAAGAACGTCATGGTCGGTATCATCAACAACCGCCTGACGTACACGCCGTTTATCGAATGTATTACCAAGGATAAGCCCATTTCGGACGACCTGCTCCGGATGGTGCACATCCTTTCCTGATTTCGTGCCGGGTTATTCTCCACCGGAAGGTGTCTTGTCACCGTCCGGTGGAATGCTGTTGCCCGGCTACACGTATCCTGCCAGGCGGTATACCAGGTATCCCAGGATTTCACGGGCTATGATATAGGATTCGTGAAATGTCTGTTCGTGAGGCATGAGAACCTGATCGACAGTCAGCTCGGGATCGGTTGAGAAGAAATCTGCCGGATACGGCCGCACCTCTATTCCCTCTTTCCGGAAACAACCGACGGCACGGCGCATGTGAAATGCCGAAGTCACCAGCAGAACCTTCCGATACGGTGTACGGGTCAGTACCTGTTTGGTAAAGAGCGCATTTTCATGGGTATTGCGGGACCGGCCCTCCAGCAGAATGTCTTCCGGCGGCACACCTGAAATCCGCAGTAAATCCGCCAGTGCACGCCCTTCATACAGCGAATCCGCCTGGGTACTGACGAGCCCTGAGCCACCCGAAATCAGGATTTTCCGGACTTTCCCTTCTTTGTAGAGCAAGAGGGGTTGCAGAATCCGATCGACAGTTTTGCTGTAATACGTCTTGTCTCCCCGCTTTTCGACGGTCCCGCCGGTTAGTACTACTGCGACGTCAAATACTTCTCCCTGTCTCAATACCACCGGTTGATATTCCCATACACGCGCCAGCTCGTTCACCAGAAACGGATTGCTGCAGGCGAACAACCAGACAGCCGTAAAAACGACCGCACGCTGCTTTCGCCGCGGCGACCTGGTCCATAAGGCATATATCAGGCCGTAGAACGCGATTGTCACCGGCATCAACAGGTAGAAAAACAGCTTCGAGAGAACAAAAAACATAGCGTACGGGCGTTTAAAAAGGAACCGGCCCCGGTGGCGAAGTTGCTCAACAATTTTCAATGTAACCACTACCTTTGGCGGCATAACCCGATTTACCCTATGCGTTTCTTACTTTTTGCCATTCTTCTGACTGTTTCCGGATCGGCTTTTGCCCAGACCGGCTACCGGATCGCCGCTCAGGTCCGCGGCCTGCGCGACAGTACCTGCTACCTCGCCTACTACACCGGCCTTGGAAAAGGACAGTTTTTCGTGCAGGACACCGCCAAAGCCGATGCACAGGGTACTATTATTTTCGAAGGAAAAAAGAAGCTCGACGAAGGGCTTTACGTCATTTCTATCGCTCAATGGAGATTGTTTGACGTGGTTGTAGATGCCGATCAGCACTTTGAACTGGTGACAGACGTGGAAAGTGTGCGGGACGGTAATCCGCCCCGTCGAATGAAAGTCACCGGCTCGAAGGAAAACGAACTGTTTTACAGCTTTAATCAGCAAATGCAAAACCGGTTCGACCAGGCCAAAGCCCTCAGCGAAGAGCAGAAAGCGCATCCCGATCCGGCAAAAGCGGAAAAACTGAAAGCACTGCAAAAGGAAATGGGCGAATTCCGCAAGCAGTTTATCAAAACCAATACCGGCTCCCTCACCGCGAAGTTTTTCCAGGCTGCCGCCGAGCCCGAAATCCCGCCCGCCCCGCTCCTGCCCAATGGCCGGCCGGATTCGACCTTTTCGTTCCGGTATTACAAGCAGCATTACCTCGACGGGCTTGACCTGACGGACGATCGGCTGCTCCGCACTCCCTTTATCCAGCAAAAACTGGACTATTACTTCGAAAACCTTGTCTATCAGGTTCCGGATTCTCTTACGAAGGAAGCGGACCGCTGGATGGCCAAAGCAAAAGGACGCGACATGCGGCGCTTCATCGCCTACCGCATCACCAGTACCTATGAACAATCGAAGCTGGTCGGCGTGGAAGGTATGTTTGTACACATGGGCGAGAAGTACTACCTCGGCGAGCCGGCATTGTGGGATACCAGTACCGTTTCCAATTTCCGCCAGCGTATCGCTGTCATGAAGCCGCTGCTCGTCGGAAAGGTCATTCCGAACATGTACCAGACCGATACAACCGGCAAAGAGCTGACGCTGCATGACCTTCCCGCGACTTATACCGTCCTGCTTATTTATTCAGACGATTGCGGGCACTGCCGCGACGCCATGCCGCACATCAAAACATTTTACCAGAAATACAAAAGCCGGGGCGTCCGTATCTTCGCCACCGACCTGCGCCGCTCGAAAGAAGACTGGCTCAAATTTATCCGGGAGTTTGGTATTCAGGAATTTACGAACGGAATAGATATTCACAAGGACGCTAACGGCAAGACGGTTTACTACACCGATTACCTGAAGACGTTTGATGCGCAGTCTACCCCGACGATTTACATTCTCGACAAAGACAAGAAGATCGTCGCCCGCAAAATACCTGCCGAAGAACTGGACCGGTATTTCGCCTTCCTTCTGGAGCAACAGGCGAAGAAAGGAAAGTCGTGAAAAGCCTGTAACGCAAAAGCGGCTGCCCCGGTAAGAGGCAGCCGCTTTTGCGTTACAGGCTTTTCAGGTATGCGATACTTTGCGGTACCTGTTTCTGGATATTGGGACTTTCGTCTTCGATGTAGTAATGCTTCACGCCGGCTTTGCGGGCGGCTTTCAGGATCGTCGGGAGGTCAAGCTGCCCGGTACCAAGCGCGACGTCGTTTTCCACCGGCGTACCACCCGAGAGGTTTCCCGTGACTCCTTTCCGGAGATCTTTGAGGTGCATGAGCTGGAAACGCTTTCCGTACTTGTTGAGCAGTTTGGCGGGATCATGTCCGGGGAAGAACGTCCAGAGAATATCCATCTCAAAACTGACGTCTTCGGGACGGGTTTTCTGAACGAGGTAGTCGAACAGGGTACCGTCTCCATGTGGTTCAAACTCATACCCGTGGTTGTGGTAGCAAAACGTAAGGCCGTACTGTTCACGGAGAATCTTCCCGACACGGTTAAAGTCTTCGACTGTTTTATCGGCCATTGCAAGCGTAAACGGGCCGCTGTGGGGAATCCACGCTACCCGGACAAACTGTGCTCCCAGTTCTTTGGCGATACCGGCGATTTCAGCGGTCTTTTCCATCAGATCGGCGTAGTTGGTGCCGTAAGAAGAGCATTTCATACCGCGGGCATCCAGCGCAGCACGGATATCAGTCGCCTTCCGGCCAAACAGGTTGGAAAACTCCATGTCGGTAATACCGAACGCCTTGATGGTATCCAGGGTAGCGGCCACGTCTTTCTGAAAGCTGTGGCGATACGTATACGAAACCATACCCGGCTTTTCGGGAAACAGAGGCTTTTTGCTTTGTGCGGAGACGGGCGAACCGATTCCGGCAACGAGAAGCGATGCGGCGAGTAGATGTCGAATCATGAGCAAGGAGGTAATTACCAATGGGACGACAACCGGCGGCGCTTTCCCTCAACCGGCTAGCGCATTTTCGTGCGTTTGACGAGGTAAGCCGAGAGTACCTGATCCAGGCCCCGGGCGATATCCGCTTCGATGAAGTCGATTTTGTACTGGTTGCATTTCATCCGCAATTCGTAGTAAAACTTCCGGATGGCCTGCTGGTACTGTTCCTTCACCTGTCCCGGCTGCACACGGAGTTTTTCGCCCGTTTCGAGATCGATAAACTCGTAGGGACGGTCTTCGAAAGCAAACTCCTCTTCCGTTCTGCGATCCGTCACGTGGAAAAGCAGTACTTCATGCCGGTTGTGCTTGAGATGCTGCAGGGCGGAAAACAGCCGGTCGGCCTGCTCGATATCATCAAACATATCTGAAAAAATGATCACCAGCGAGCGCCGGTGAATCTGCTCGGCGATCTGGTGAATGACGTCCGCTACAGCCGTTTTCCGGTTCGGTACCGGGTGATCGAGCAGGTGCTGAAGTTGCAGGAAGATTTTATGAATATGAGACGGCGTCGACCGGATCGGCGTCTGTACTTCGATATCTTCCGAAAAGGTCGTCAGCGCCACGGCATCGCGCTGCCGCTGGAGCAAGTGTGCGAGCGCGGCGGCGGCGAGGATACTGAAGACGATCTTGCCACGGGTCTTTTCGGGGTAGTACATCGAAGACGAGGTATCGACGAGGAGGTGGCAGCGCAGGTTGGTTTCTTCCTCGTACCGTTTGGTATACAGGCGGTCGGTTTTGGCAAAAACCTTCCAATCGACGTGCCGGGTACTCTCACCGGTATTATACAAGCGGTGTTCGGCAAATTCCACCGAAAATCCGTGAAAAGGCGATTTATGCAAACCGGTGATGAAACCTTCGACAAGCTGCCGGGCCAGAAATTCGATGTTGCCGTATTCACGGACTTTATCCAGTTCGAGGAGCATAGGTGTTGGCTTTCGGCGGTCGGTTGTTAGCTATCGGCTTTAGGCTGTAAGCGATAGGCTTTAGGCAGACCACGGCCGACCGGCGTTTCCTGAGGATAAAACAAATGATTTTTTCGTAGAAAAGAAGGCTGATCACCGGTGGGTTTACGCGGGAGACTGAAAGTCGTCTGCTTTACGTCGCAGCGTATGCGCTCCCAAAAAAGAATTGGAAGAAAAAAAGAAGATGGAGGATGATGGCAAAATGTGTCAGCGCATTGACTACCAGACGCTTTTCTCTCCCCAATCCTAAAGCCTATCGCTTACAGCCTAAAGCCGATAGCTGACAACCGCCCGCCGCCCGCCAACAAAAAACCGCAACCTGTCGAAAGCTAGCAGGAACTGAACCAGTTATTCCTGCACCACTGTTCACAGATTGCGGTGATAAAAACACTGCTGCTGAAACATGTAAATGGTACACGATGTGTACCTCCCTCAAACTTAATCTACTCGTTGTGCTGCCATGTCCGCCCGTGCGGTAATCGTGGAGGCTTCCTCGAGGAGATATTCATCGGGCCGGACTAGTACTATTCCATTCAGGCCGATAACCCGAATCTGTACTTTGGCGACACCAGCCAGGGTCATCCCCAATTTTTTAGCGGCGTCAAAGGAAAGATCAACGTCTCTGTTCTTTCCGAATGGCCCACGGTCAATCACTCTGACGATGGTTTTACGGCCATTTTTGAGATTCGTCACTTCCAGCATGGAACCGAACGGAAGCGTCTTATGCGCGCAGGTACCGTTCTTGAGTCGTTCGCCGCTGGCCGTGATTTTGCCAAAGTATTTCTTTCCGTAGAAAGTTGCATGACCGAGGTACGACTTTCCGAGGGGTTTCTTCACCTGCGGGTACTTGTCGTAATACACTTTGTAGTGTGCCTGGCCAATGCATGGGAAAATACTCAGGCTCAGTAGCGAAATGGCTACCGCTCTACGTGTCCATACATTCATAGGCAGTTCGTTTTGCGGTTCAAAGAACAATAACGATATGCTTCAGCAGCGGTAGGAGCACTCGGCAAAAATGCCTGGAACTGAGTAGAGTTCGGCTACAAACGTAAGACATGATTTCTAAACCGCCAAGCGCTCCGCGGTTTCGTCCTATTCTTCCGTACTTATGTACTACGACATGAGCGCTTTTTTTGCCCGTGGTTACTTTTTTTAACCTAGCTTTCAGGCATATTAAATTCGGATAAACGTCCGTTTTGCAGTCGATTTTGTGGCTTTTGTTCCCCAATCACCTGCAAAATAAGTGCCATATTTTTCCCGATTGTTTTGCGACGAAACGCTTTCTTTCTATTTTTACGAGCGACTCAAACCATAAACTTCCAACATTGTGGCTGAAAAAGAACGAGAAGAGCTCTACTCGAAACGTGTAAAGGCTGGGAAGCGGACCTATTTCTTCGACGTGAAATCCACCCGTGCCAACGATTACTACATTACCATCACTGAAAGTCGTCGGTATCCTCAGGGAGATGGGTTTGCGTACGAAAAACACAAGATGTTCCTCTACAAGGAAGATTTTGACAAGTTCGTGGATGCACTGAAAAATGCCGTTGACCACGTGAAGACGGAACTGATGCCCGAATTTGATTTCTCTCAATTCGCAGCCCGTGAGGAAGAAGACGAATACCGCAGTGATCTGAAATGGGAATAATCTACCTCTCCTTTTGACTGAATGATCTGACACTTACACGGAATAGTGGAGAAAGCCTTTGCAGCGCGAAGGCTTTTTTGTTTGTACCTTTGTGGCCTCGTTCGGGAAGCTGCTGCCGGCAGCGCCCGGCTATCCTCCAAATTTGATTGTTCCTTTATGAGTTTGCAATGCGGAATCGTAGGCCTGCCCAATGTCGGAAAGTCTACGCTGTTCAGTGCCATATCGAGTGCCAAGGCCGAAGCGGCCAACTATCCTTTCTGCACCATCGAGCCGAACGTCGGCGTCGTCGAAGTACCCGATGATCGTCTCCGCGTACTCGAACGCCTGGTGAATCCCCAGCGCATTATCCCGACCATCATCGAGTTTGTCGACATCGCCGGCCTCGTCAAAGGCGCCAGCCAGGGCGCCGGTCTCGGTAACAAATTCCTTGCCAACATCCGGGAAGTAGACGCCGTGATCCACGTCGTACGCTGCTTCGAGGACGACAACATCGTCCACGTCGAAGGCCGTGTCAATCCCGTCTCTGATAAAGAAATCATCGACTACGAGCTTCAGCTGAAGGACCTCGAATCAGTCGACAAAAAACTCCAGCGGATCGAAAAGGCGGCCCGCACCAGCGGCGATGCCAAAGCCAAGGCCGAAGTGGAAGTACTCCACCGGTACAAGAAAGTACTCGAACAGGGTAAATCAGCCCGGACGGTCGACGTCAGCGACGAAGAGCGTCTCGCTGTGGCTGACCTTCACCTGCTTACGATCAAGCCGGTTGTCTACGTCGCGAATGTCGACGAAACCAGCCTGGCTGCCGGCACCAACGAGTATGTCGAACAGCTCCGTGCCGCCGCCGCTGAGGAAGGCGCCGAAGTAATCGTCATCTGCGCAGCTATTGAAGCGCAGATCGCCGAAATCGAAGACCTCGACGAGCGCGCCATGTTCCTCGAAGAATACGGCCTCACAGAGTCCGGTCTCAGCAAGCTCATCCGCGCTTCCTACGGACTTCTCAACCTGATTACCTATTTCACGGCCGGGGAGAAGGAAGTACGTGCCTGGACCATCCGCCGGGGCTGGAAAGCGCCGCAGGCAGCAGGTGTGATTCACTCCGATTTCGAACGGGGTTTCATCCGTGCCGAAGTCATCAAGCTGGCCGATTACGACCAGTACAAGACCGAAGCGGCGATCAAGGACGCCGGTAAAATGGCTGTGGAAGGAAAAGAATACATCGTGCAGGACGGAGACATCATGCACTTCCGTTTCAACGTCTGATTGTTTCGGACCATAAAAAAAGCCCCGGCCATCACCGGGGCTTTTTTTATGCCTAATTGTGTAGTACCTGGTAACCGACGAGCTGGTCAGCCCGGCTTCCGGGCGACCGGTGGTATACAAAAATTTCATATGTATTCCGGGTCAGGGAGTAGCTTCCTTCTATTTCGGCGTCGTTGGAGATTTTTCCGGCAGCGTCCGGAACGGTATAGGTGTAATTGTAAACGCCCTGTTTGACCAGAATGGTCGCCTGGTACCCTTCCGCAGCAGCGTCATAGTGCATCTGATTCGCTCCCGTCCGTTCGAAGAAGTTAAAAGCACCGAGTACATACGGCGTCCGCTTGTCATCCCGCTCCGGCATTTTTAGGGTGAAGGTGACGGGGAAATAGTCCGGATCACCAAAATCATCCCGCGTGGAAATAGCGAACTGCCCGTCGAGATCCTCCGTCTGCATATAGGTTTTTCCGGCCTGGGGATCGTCCGGATACAATGTCACGGCATTGAAACCGGGCTGCGACTCCAGCCGGGCTACCCCTACCCCTTTTGCGAGCCGGCTCCGGATATCGAAAATCCGGAACTCGGCGCCGCCCGGGAACATGTTTTCGTTGTTGAAAAAACGGTACTCAACGGTCCGGTCAAATTCGCTCAGCATGTAGGGTTTCAATCCGGCTACCTGGCGGTCCCACCGGAAGTTCTGCCGAAGGACCACATACAGGTCCTGCCGGGGATTGAGCACCGGATAGCTTCCATATTTCAGGCTGAAATCGACCTGCTGATGGGTATTCCGCCGGGAAACGTCCTGTGCGAAACTGACGCGCCCGCCAGCCGAAATCTGCGGATCATATACCATAAACCGCCGCGAGAAGACTACGTCCGTTTCCCGCCGCCCTTTGTATACAACCAGCAGGTAATTACCGCTGAGCTTCACGCGGGGCAGTTCCAGGGAATAATGCGAATAGCCGACTTTCGTACCCTGCGCGATGCGGACGTCGTAAATAGGAAACTCGTTAAAGTCCGGGAGGAATTCGACGTCGTTGAGAGCCGACTTCTGCCAGTCGGCATTGCAATGAATAATCTTCGCCTTAAACGAGGGCTGTTCGCGCCCGAGCCAGTCGAACTCCGTCCGCAGCGTACCGCCGCCTGCCAGGTTGAGTATAGGCGGCTGAAGCGTACCGTTTGCATTGGCGCCACCGGTTGTCGGATACAGCAGCGGGCTTTTCAGCGCTTCGTCGTATATAAAATCCTCGAAGATCAGGCCTGCTGGCTTCCGGTTCTCGATCGCCTGGGCAATCAGGTGATTGACGAGAAAGATCAGGCCGACGGCCATCAGAAGGGAGGTGAAAAATTTCATTGCTTGGTCCTTGTTCGGGGTAAATATACAAAAGGCACCGGGTCGCGGCAGGCGCGCCCGGTGCCTTTCCCAAAACGGGATTTGCGGTTAGTTGTTTTCCAGGGATTCCAGTTCCAGCATTTTCTCTTCCCAGGAGTCGTTGACGCGGCTCAGCTCCTGCCGGACGGCGTCGTAGCTTTTCTGGTGATCGGCAAAAGAGACCTGATTTCCGTAAACGGCCGGGTCTGCCAGCTTTTCTTCTGCGGCTTTTTTCTTCGCCTCGAGTTCTTCGACCTTCGCTTCGAGTTCGCCTACTTCCTGCTGGAGTTTTTTCAGCTTTTGCTGGCGTTGCTTCTTTTCGGCGTCTGACTCGTTCACAACAGGCTTCGGCGCGGCCGCTTTCGGAGCAGCCACCGGCGCCGGTTCGACACCGGCTTTGCGCGCGGCTTCGCGGTCCTGCTGCCAGATGACATACTCGTCGTATGTTCCGGGATATTCCTTGATCTGTTCGTCTTCGATATACCAGATCTTATTCGCTACTTCCGAGACAAAGTACCGGTCGTGCGACACGATGACATAGGTTCCTTCATACTGCTGAAGCGCCTGGATGAGGATGTTCACCGAAACCATGTCAAGGTGGTTGGTGGGCTCATCCAGCAGCAGAAAGTTCGCCTCGGAAAGGAGCATCTTGGCCAGGGCCACGCGGGATTTTTCCCCTCCGGAGAGTACCTTGATTTTCTTGAAAACGTCATCGTTGGAAAACAGGAAGCACCCGAGGATACTCCGCAGCTGGGCTTCCGTTTTATTCGATCCCATCTGACGGAGTTCGTCGAGAATGGTATTTTCGACGTCAAGCGCTTCCAGCTGGTGCTGGGCATAAAAAGCGAAGGCAACGTTGTGGCCGGTTGTCCGCTTTCCTTCAACCGGCTCTGTTCCGGCGATGATGCGGAGCATAGTCGATTTCCCCTTTCCGTTGGCGCCGATGAGCGCGACTTTATCGCCGCGACCGACGTAGGCATCGGTATGCGTCAGAATCCGTTTGTCTCCGTAAGCCTTGGAGGTATCTTCCAGTTGGAAAATATGCTTCCCGGGCTGGGTAGCGAGGGTAAATTTGAAGTTGACGCGGGCGGTTTCATCAATGACCTCGTCGACAAAATCCATCTTCTCCAGTGCCTTGACCCGACTTTGCACCTGGCGCGACTTGCTGGCCTTGGCCTTGAACCGCTCGATAAAGCGCTCGGTCTGCCGGATTTTAGCCTGCTGGTTCTCGTAGGCCCCGCGCTGGATTTCGTTGCGAAGGGCTTTTTCCTCGATGAAGAAGGAATAGTTGCCGGGGTAGTAATTGAGCTTGCCGCCGGTTACTTCAACAATGGCGTTGACGCAGTTGTCGAGGAAGTACCGGTCGTGCGAGACAATTATGACCGCGCCTTCGTAGTTGCGGACATAGCTTTCCACCCACTCGATACTCGGAAGGTCAAGGTGGTTGGTAGGCTCATCAAGCAGCAGCAGGCTGGGGCGCTGAAGCAGGAGTTTGGCGAGCATGACGCGCATACGCCATCCTCCGGAGAACAGCTTGAGGGGCGTTTGCAGGTCGGCAGTTTTAAACCCGAGCCCTTCAAGGATCTCTTCTGCTTTGGACTGAACGGTATAGCCGTCGAGCGCTTCGAACTCTTCCTGGTACTTGGCCAGCTGGTCGATGAGCTCGTCGCGGTAGTTGGTCTCCATTTCGTGGAGTACCTCGTCGATCTTCTTTTGCAGGACCATTTCCCGCTCGAACGCCTGGAGGGCGACGGTCAGAATTGACTCCTCTGACTCATAGCTGAGCAGGTCCTGGTTGAGGAACCCGATGGTGCAATCGCCGGACTTGGAAATACTGCCTTCGTCGGGCGTATACTCGCCGACAATCAGCCGGAGCAGGGTCGATTTCCCGGTACCGTTCGCGCCGATGAGGCCGATCCGGTCCTTGGGTTTGATATGGAGGGAGGCCTCGTCGTAGAGGGCGCGGCTCCCGAAATAGAAACTCAGGTTCGAAATGGAAAGCATACAAATGGAGGGGATGGCGAACGGGCCTTTTCCCAATGAAAGGCGAAATTACGACAGATCGGGGATAAGTCACAGTTGAGGTGCATATCCGGGCGGCTGATCCGTAAAAACTTCCGGACAGGTTGCAAAAATCCGTACGTATGCTTAAAATCGTTCCTATAACCCACTTTCGACAAATACCTACCCCTCTTTTTTTGTCAGGCAGGTATCTGAGGAAGCGCGCTTTCCAACAGGAAAAACTACAATCAAACCTCCTTTTCAGAACAAAATTCCACTGAAAGTATTATTTTCAGAACGTCCTTCTGGCATTCCACTAATTCCCCAAAGTCATTTTTAAATTATTTTGATAACCTAATTCATTGATTGCGTCCGCAATTTCTAACTATGTTTGTGTTAACCGTGAATCCTTAATCATAACCAAATGCGAAAACTATTACATCTCAGCTTCCTTCTGGCAGCTCTGTTCACCGGGTTTTCTGTTTACGCCCAGGACAGATTTGTGACAGGAAAAGTCACTTCATCGGATGACGGCACGCCGCTGATCGGCGTGAGCGTGCAAGTCAAAGGAACCAGCGCCGGGGTCAACACCGATGCCAATGGCAATTACCGCATTGCCGTTCCCAACAATGCCACCCTTGTCTATTCCTTCGTGGGAATGCAGAAACAGGAGGTGGTCGTGGGTGTTCAGACGGTTATCAACGTCGAGCTTTCTTCGGACGCGAAGGAACTCTCGGAAGTAGTGGTTACCGGATACGGCCAGCAGATCAAGCGGGACGTCACCGGTAATATCGCCAAAATCAAATCGTCGGAAATCTCGAATGTTCCGGTTACCAGCATCGAATCGGCTCTCCAGGGCCGGGCGGCCGGCGTCCAGATCAACGCCGGCAGCGGGAAACTCGGCCAGGCCATCCAGGTACGGGTGCGGGGCGCGTCTTCCCTGAGTGCGAGCAGCCAGCCGCTGTACGTGGTAGACGGCGTACCGGTTACGTCGGCTGATCAGTCGAGCTTCGGCGGAGCGACCAACCCGATGGCCGACATCAACTTCAACGACGTAGAGTCGGTCGAAATCCTGAAAGACGCTTCTGCTGCAGCCATTTACGGTTCACGGGCAGCAAACGGCGTCGTTCTGATCACGACCAAACGCGGTACGGCGGGTAAGACCAACGTTTCCTTTAACTACCAGGTAGGCGTCAGCAATCCGAGCCGGAAGGTACCCTTCCTCAACGGAAAGCAGTATGTGGATTTTTACCGGATGGCTGCGGCTAACCGCGACCGTCGTCTCGGCGACGATCCGAGCGATCCGAACTCCTACTCTGCCTACATGGAATCGTTCTTCGAAATCTATTCGCTCGGAACGTTCAACAAAGGCGTTAACGACGCGCTCAACAACGGCACGGATTTCACAAAACTCCTCCAGTCTTCGAACAACATTACGGTTCAGACCGACTGGCAGGATCAGATTTTCAACAAGAATGCCGGTTCACAGCAGGCGGACCTGACGTTCTCCGGCGGAAATGAAAAAACTTCGTTCTTTATTTCCGGTCAGTACCTCGGCCAGACCGGTACGATCATCGGCAATAGTTTCGAGCGTTTCTCGGGACGGATCAACCTGGATCACAAAGTATCCAATGTCCTTTCCATTGGGGCGAGCATGAACCTCGCGCGGACATTCAACAAGCGCCTGTCGGGAGATAACTCGTTCTCCAACCCGCTCCAGGCTTCTGCATTGACGCCGCTGACACCGGCAATTGACCCCGAAACCGGCCTGCCTGTCGGTACCCTTCCAGGCAACGGCGGTCTGCCGCTGTATTACAACCCGGTGATCAACAAGGCCAACGCCCGTCAGAGCCAGGCTGTTGTCCGGAACCTGACCAACGTGTACGCGCAAATCAACATCCTGCCGTACCTGCGTTTCCGTTCCGAACTCGGGATCGACCTCCTTTCACAGCAGGAAGAGCGGTACTTCAACTCGAAGACGTACCGGGTAACCGGCCTGACGAAGGGCAGCGGCGACAACCTGTTCACCGGCGTAGCCAACTACAGCACGAACAACTACTTCAATTTTGACAAGACGTTCGCCGGCCTGCACGCTCTGGGCGCGACGCTCGGGATGTCGTATCAGAATTCCCAGACACGCGCCAACTCGGTATCCGGGATCAACTTCCCGTCAGATGCCTACCGGATGATGGCCAACGCCGGTACGATTTCAGCGGGTAGCTCGGAAGAAACCAATTTCCGGTTCCTCTCCTACTTCCTGCGTGCGAACTACAAGTTCAATGATCGTTACCTGTTGTCTGTGAGCGGACGGATCGATGGTTCTTCCCGTTTCGGTAAGGACTCGAAATACGGTTTCTTCCCGGCGGCTTCTGCCGGCTGGGTACTTTCCGAAGAAAGCTTCCTGAAAAACAGTACCTTCCTGAGCTTCCTGAAACTGCGCGGCAGCTACGGCCTGACAGGTAACGCCGAAATCGGAAACTTCCCTGCGCTCGGCCTGTATACATCTGCCAATTACGCCGGAAACGGCGGGCAGGCGCCGTCGCAGCTTGCCAACCCGAACCTGAAGTGGGAAACAACGGCACAGACAGATATCGGAATCGACTTCGGTTTCTTTAACAACCGCATCAACGGGGAAGTCGATTATTACATCAAGAAGACGTCTGACCTTCTCCTGAATGTCAACGTACCGGCAACATCCGGCTTCCTGACCCAGACGCGCAACGTCGGTAACCTGGAAAACAAGGGCTTTGAACTGGTCATCAACTCCCAGAACATCGTCGGCGCGTTCCAGTGGACTACTAGCCTCAACCTGGCAACCAACCAGAACAAGGTAACGAACATCCAGGGACAGATCATTGAAACCGGTATTCAGAGCATGAGCCGCGCAGTGGAAGGCCAGCCGATTGCCACCTTCTTCGGGCGGGAATATGCCGGGGTGGATCCTGCCACGGGAGATGCCCTGTTCTACAAAAACACGACTAACGCGGATGGCACAATCGACCGTTCGACGACGAACGTGTATTCCCAGGCTCAACGGGTTGTTCTTGGCAAGGGTATTCCGACGCTGACGGGAGGTATCACCAACACGTTCTCCTACAAAGGCATCGACCTGAGTATCTTCTTCAACGGTGTTTCCGGAAACAAGATCAACTTCTACGGTGTGGGTCAGTACTCTTCCGCAAACGGTATCTATGAAGATAACCAGACGGCTGATCAGCTGAAAGCCTGGACGTCGACCAATACCAAAACGAACGTACCGGAAGCCCGTTTGTATGCTTCGAATGGCAACCAGGCATCCAGCCGCTACCTGCAGGATGGTTCTTACCTCCGCCTGAGAACGGTAACGCTCGGGTATAACCTGCCGAAGGCCCTCGTCAGCCGCTGGAAGCTCAGCGGCGTCCGGATCTATGTTACCGGACAAAACCTGGCGACATTCACCAATTACAAGGGATGGGATCCGGAAGTCAACTCCGATGACTTCACGTCGAGCGTAGCGCAGGGGTATGACTTCTATACGCCTCCGCAACCGAAAACGCTGCTGGCCGGTATCAACCTGAAGTTCTGATCCCTTTCCATTTAACTGAAAGACATTCTCTTATGAAACAATATTTCATTCGCCAAGTCGCTGTTTCCCTCGTCGCCGGAGTGACCCTCTGGGGGTGCGGAAACCAGCTCAATGTGGATCCGGTGCAGTCTGTACCGGAAGACAAGGCCCTTCAGACTGCCAGCGACGTGAAAGGCGCGCTGGTAGGCTGCTACGACGGCTTTGGCAGCAACAACTTCGCCAGCGGCGCGATTCAGTACACACCGGACCTGCTCGCTGACGACGGCGAAATCCGGTTCAACGGTACCTTCGCAACCCTGCTGCAGTACTACCAGAAGGCGATGCTTGCCAACAATACGCAGGTTCGGGATACCTGGACTTCGGCCTACAGCACGATCAACCGCGTCAATAACGTACTGGAAAACCTGTCGAAACTGGATACGGATGCCGAACGCGCCGCTGCCGAGGGAGAGGCTCTCTTCCTGCGCGGGACGATCTACTTCAATCTGGTTCGCCTGTTTGCCCGGACGTGGGGAGACGGGGACAATACCGTTAACCCGGGTGTGCCGCTGGTATTGAAGTCGACCAAAGCGCCGATTACGTCGGAGTATTCGATTCCCAGAAACACCGTTGCCCAGGTGTATACGCAGGTTATCGCTGATTTGACGAAAGCGGAAACCGATCTGAAAAATGGTAAGCTGACGACCGACGGTGTCACGGCAGAAGGAGCCGCAGCGATTCTCTCCCGGGTATACCTGGCGCAGGGCGAATACGCGAAAGCCCGCGATGCTGCCGATCGCGTGATTCAGTCAGGTCGTTATGCTCTGGAAATCGAATTCGGAAATGTGTTCAACGATTACGTCAACCGCAAGGGCGTACCGAGCCGCGAAGCCATCTTCTCTTCCCTCATTACGATCCAGGACGGAACGAATGATCTCCTGACGTACTATGGCGCCAGTGATTACGGCGGTCGCGGCGATATCCGCGTTCAATCCAAGCACCTGGCTCAGTACGAGCAGGGAGACATCCGCGGTGACTTCTTCTACCAGGGAAGCAATGGTCAGGTTTACACCCAGAAATACATCGACCAGTTCTCGAACGTGACGCAGGTCCGTCTGGCTGAAATGTACCTGACCCGTGCAGAGGGCAACCTCCTGGCCGGTACGCAGGTAGGCGATACGCCGCTGAACGATGTCAACCTGATCCGGGAACGTGCCGGGCTGGCGCCGCTGAAAACGGCCGACCGGACCGCCATCCTCAAGGAGCGGAAACTGGAACTGATGTTTGAAGGCGAGCTTCTCCACGATCTTCGCCGGACCAAGCGGAATATCAGCAGTTCGGTTGCCTACAACGCCCCGAACTTGATCCTGCCGATTCCGCAACGGGAGATTGACGTAAACAAATTACTGGTGCAAAATCAAGGCTATTAGTACCAGTAATTAATAAAATCGGTACAGCCGATTAATAAAAAAGGAAAGGTCCCGGATTGAATTTCCGGGACCTTTCCTTTTTATTTGTCCTGCTTTTAAGGGTCTTCGGATCCTCCCACCACCGTTCCGGATCTATGCAGTATTGGTTGACCTTACGGGCCAACCTGTATTTTTTGTTTCCACAGTCAGCGAAAACCGCTGCTGTATCATGACCCGGCTGTCTGTCTTCCCATGGAGGGAATTCGTCACTTTCAACGCGGATAGTTTCCCATACGTACGTGAAAATATTAGGCATTTCTGCATTTTATCATGACTCGGCTGCCGCTCTTATCGATTCCGGTGAGATCGTTGCCGCTGCCCAGGAAGAACGCTTCACCCGCAAAAAACATGATCCCGGATTTCCGGCCAACGCCGTCAAATTCTGCCTGGAATATGGCGGAATCGGGATCAATGACCTGGACGCTATCGTTTTCTACGATAAACCCCTGCTGAAGTTTGAGCGCCTTCTTGATACTTACTACGCCTTCGCTCCGAAGGGTATCCGGTCGTTCATTACGGCCATGCCCGTCTGGATCAAGGAGAAAATGTTCCTCAAGCGCCTGATCAACGAAGAGCTGGTCAAGCTGGGCTACGACAAGAAGAAAGCGGTGAAGATGCTCTTCCCCGAACACCACCTGTCACACGCCGCCAGCGCCTACTACCCGTCGCGGTTTGACAAAGCCGCCATTCTGACGGTCGACGGCGTAGGCGAATGGGCCACTGCTTCGATATGCCTGGGAGAAGGAAAGGATATCAGTATTCTCAAAGAACTTCGCTTCCCCCACTCGCTTGGTCTCCTGTATTCTGCCTTTACGTATTTCCTCGGCTTCCGGGTAAACTCCGGCGAATACAAGCTGATGGGACTGGCGCCGTATGGAAACCCGGACTCCCCGGACATCAAACGGTACGAGGAAATCATCCTGAAAGAACTTGTCGACCTCAAGGAAGACGGCTCCGTATGGCTCAATCAGGAGTATTTTGATTACGCCACCGGCCTGAAGATGGTGAATGAAGCCAAATGGGAGGCTCTGTTCGGGTTCAAAACCCGCAGGCCGGAAGATCCGCTGGAAGCTGTTCACTGCAACCTCGGGCTCGCGATTCAGCAGGTGACGGAGGAAGCCGTCATCCGCATGGCCCGCGAGGCAAAAAAACTGACCGGCGCAGACTACCTCTGCATGGCCGGGGGTGTCGCGCTCAACTGTGTAGCCAACGGAAAACTGCAAAAAGCAGGTATTTTCAAAGATATCTTCATCCAGCCCGCTGCCGGTGACGCCGGCGGGGCACTCGGCGCGGCTCTGGCTGCCTACCATATTTTTGCGGGCAAGGAACGCAAGGCCACGACACTCGCCGACTCGATGAAAGGCTCTTACCTCGGCCCCACATTTTCCGATCTGGAAGTGGAACTGATGGCGAAGAAATACAAAGGCGTTTACACGCATTTCGATGACCTGAAGAGCCTGTGCGATGAATCAGCGCGCCTGCTGGCGGAAGGGAACGTCGTCGGATGGGTACAGGGACGCATGGAATTCGGCCCCCGCGCCCTCGGCGGCCGCAGTATTCTCGGCGATCCACGGAACGCTGAAATGCAGAAGAAACTGAACCTGAAGATCAAATACCGGGAATCATTCCGTCCGTTTGCCCCCTCGGTACTGGCGGAAAACTGCGCGGATTACTTCGATTACGACGGTATCTCCCCCTACATGCTGCTGGTACATCCGGTAGCAGAGAGTCGCCGGATGCCGGTACCTGCCAACTACAACGACCTGGATCTCCGGGAAAAGCTGTATTTCCAGCGGTCTGACCTGCCTTCCATTACGCACATTGACTACTCGGCCCGGATTCAGACGGTTCACAAGGAAACAAACCCCCGGTATTGGGAGTTAATCCATTCGTTCCGGAATCTGACCGGGTACGGCGTCATCGTCAATACCAGTTTCAACGTACGGGGTGAGCCGATTGTCTGTACCCCGAACGACGCCTACCGCTGCTTTATGCGGACGGAAATGGACTACCTCGTGGTCGGTAATTTCCTGTTCGACAAAAAGAAACAGCCCGAATGGATGGAAAAAGATAACTGGAAGGAAGAATTCGTACTCGACTGAGGCGGCAAACCCACACAGCAATGATGTCAAAACTGGTGACGAGCCTCGTCCGTTTTATTTTACTGGGAGTTGTATTCGTGTTTCTGTTCTATCCGGAACGGTTTCACGTGTCGTTCTCCTACCCCGGCGCGCCGCAGGCCGACAACCTGGCGATCCGGATAACCAAGACGTTTTTCTGGCTGCTGGTCAGCCTCGAGATTCTCCGGGTTTTCTATTACGGCGTCGTCAAGTCGAAGGCGAAGGGCCTGCTGGCCAATGTCGTGACGCTGGCGATTCCCCTCGTTCTGGTGCTTATTCTGCTGGAAATCGTTTTCATGTACGTGCCGCAAAGCCATGAGGGGGTTCTTTCCAAAGCTTCCCAGATCTGGTGGTACAAGTACTGGAAACCCATTAATCAATTGGGATACCGGGATAAAGAAATTTCGTCTGATACAACGAAAAAGACGGTTTTAGTCATCGGCGACTCGTTCTCAGCCGGTCATGGGCTGAAATCAGTCGATGAACGTTTTTCCGACCGGCTTGAAAAGCAACTTGGCCCCGGGTATATCGTTTACAACCTCGGCGTTTCAGGTTCGGATACCCGTGACGAAGCGAAGCGCCTCCGGGCGTTTCCGGTAAAACCCGATGTCATTGTCCTTCAGTACTTTCCGAATGACATTGAACGGGTAGGCCGGGAGAAAAACGTACCGCTCGTCGGCGCTGAGCCCTATGCCGACCTCCACGGCCCGCTGACGACCCTCGTGAAGCATTTTTACCTGCCGAATTTTATATACTGGCAGTTGCCGCATACGTCGTTCAATACTTTTGAGGATTTCGTAAAGAAGTCCTATACCACGCCGGATGTCCTGAATGCGCACCTGAATGACCTTTCAGACATCGTCGCCTACCGTGACAGTACCGGTGCACGTATGTATACCGTCTTTATTCCTTTCCTCTTTCACCTGGAGAAAAGCAACGGGTATACGAAGCCCGTGGCCGACTGGCTTCAGCAGAAAGGCGTTCACGTCGTAGACGTCACGGAAGGAATCCGGTCAATCCCCGACAAAGAGCGGGTAGTGGGCAAAAATGACGGCCACGCCAGTGCCAGCGTCAACGCCGCCATCGCCGACCGTCTGGCTCAGGAAATGAAAAAAACGAACCATTAATCTTGCAACAACATGGATTTTCTTACAGACTTGTTCGCCTTTATGAAAGAACGGAAGAAATGGTGGCTTGCCCCCGTTATCATCGTTCTCCTCCTCATTGGTATTCTCATTGTCATTGGCGGCGGCTCAGCTGTAGCGCCTTTCATCTACACGCTGTTCTAGTCGCATGGCTGCTGAAGAAAAAGTAAAAGCCCAGTTGGTGATTGTCACAGGGCTACTGGTAATGTATTTCGTGTTCAAGTCGGTTTACCTGCTGTATGCGGCGACGGCCGTCGGCCTGATCAGTCTGGCGATTCCGTTCCTCGGCGATCTCCTCGTCAAGGGATGGTTCAAGCTGGCAGAAGTACTCGGGATGATCAACGGACGCATTCTGCTCTCCCTGATCTTCTTTGTGGTGTTGTTTCCGATTGCCCTCCTGTACCGGATGGGCAAGAAGAATCCGCTCGCCTTGAAGCGGGAGCCCGGCGAGTCGGCCTTTGCCACACGAAACCACCTGTATACGGCTAAAGACCTTGAAAACGTCTGGTAACTGATTCAGGTAAAAAGACAAAACACCTCCGGAAGCAACGTTCTTTCCGGAGGTGTTTTGTCTTTTATCTGTTTGCGTTGCGTCTGCGGTATGTTCCTGCTTATACTAAGGGCACATCCAGACGGAATTTCTCCTGATATAGTTGCCAGCTTTGAGGGTAATAACACCCTTTGCCAAGTGGAAATGAGTGCCGCCCCGGGGAATTTGTGCAAAGTTTATCAGATACTCCGGATCCTGAGCGGCATAGATTACCATTGTATTTTGCGTATTGAATGGGTTAATCCATCCGGACATAAACACGTACCCGTCGCCTGAGTATTTCTTTCCGACTACCAGTTCTGTCTGCTTGACAACCACCGGAAGCTGCGTAATTACTTGTTGCAGCAACCTGTTTCCCTGGAGGGTACCGATAACAAATAAGTGATATCGTGACAAATCCATACCTGTTGCAACTGTATCTGTAACGAAGGCGGCAGAAGGGAAAAAATGCTTCTGATGTTCTTTTACTTTTTGAATCAGACTGCTATGTGCGGGAGCATTTTCCTCTTTTGAAGAAACGATAAACAGTACATTCTTTTTTCCATAGATATCCCCTAGAGACGGCAGATTCGCAACGTCAGGTCGCCGCATATTATCCCTTTTTTGTTGAAGAAACGCTATCTGTTCAGGTGTGATTTGCTGGAATGAACGGACAATAACGGGCATAAATGACCGGAGCGTCGGGTATTCCATTCGTTTGGATTCGTATTCCCTGAGGGCGCTTAACAGAGGTGGCAGGTAGATCCAGTCATTGCCCAGCAAATTTCTTTCATAGGTTAGTTCCGCATAATTTTCTCCGCTCCTTTCGGCCGCCAGTCTGCACATTACTGCATTAACAAGGTATTCCCAAAGAATGACTTTCCATTCGTGGTAGGCCTGTGAGGCCATTTGAGACCTGACCGGATTCCATAGCTGAATGCAGCGATTGAACGCAGTCATGTTTTCTTCAATCAGCTGATTGGCAAACGCGTGTCCGAATTCGTGCCAGATTAGTCCGTCGAGTTCAGCCAGGCTAAATGTCGGCAGATTGGCATAGCTGCCTGTAGGCGCAATGATCGCATACAGCTCCCTTCCTTCTGCTGTCTCCAAGCGAGGGCCGAAATTTCCAAATCCCAGAAAATTCAAGATTACATTGAACTTCAGTGTTTTGCTATTCTTTTCGCCGTAGTAGCGGAGTAATCGCTGCTTCTCATCACCTTCCCTATTAAACAGCAAATCAGAAAGTGAGCGGTCGTAAAAGTCTGCGTTTTCGTTGAAAAAATGGGAGAAACCTGTTTCCAGCGAAAATTTTCTCACTAAAAGACGGAGAGAGTCCATTAGCGGCTCCTTTTCATAAGGATTGGACATATCCCGGCGCCAATTCAAATCCGGGGTTACGGAGAGCATATACCATACAGGCGCATCAATCGAGGTAAATAGTTTGCCCTGTGGCCCATACTTCCTGATGAACTGAATTACCGGATGGTGGTTGTATTTCCCAAACCTGTTTACGATCTCCAGTTTATAGTTAAGATCGACGTGATTGATTTCCGGATTCCCGGCAACGAGCATAATCACATTCCAAAGCTCAATCCGCGGATCTATACTATAGTTTATACCATTTTTTTCTTTGCAGAATACTTTCAATCCTGGCGTATTTGATTTTGATTCACTCGAAAAAAAGAGAATCAAAAGAAAGGCAGGAAGCCAACATTGGCGTAGTAATTGTTTGTTCATTGCGGTAAAGGTTGACCTGAAACAAGAGATTAGACCCTGCTTATTTGCACGGCTCAAGTCAAATTTATCGCTGTCGTTTAATTTCTGACGGTCCTGTGACGAACGTACCGGTTTATGGGTTATATGTCTGGATTTTTTATTTCAAAGTCGATTCCGTACAACCGGAAAGAGCTCCGAAACTGAATCGCTACTTCTTATTTACCTCGCCGCCAATACCAGCTCCATCATCTTCTCCAGTTCCCCCGCCTGTTTTCGGGTATGTTCGTACCCGATGCGGAAGATTTCCCGGGATTTCTTCAGGTCAAATACATTGTAGTTTTCCAGCTCAGGCGGTTCCAGGAAGCAGTTAAAACGGGCGATCTTGCTGCGGCTGGCTCTGGCTGTTGCCAGGTACAGACTTCGCATCAGGACCGACTTCATGGATGTCGCCGGGGCATCGGAAGCGCCGACCGGATTGCAGTGGCAACCAATGAGTACATCGCATTGCAGGGCTTCCAGGGGCTCGTATGGCATGTGATTGACAACTCCCCCGTCGATCAGCTGACGTCCGTCGTGCCACACAGGCTCAAAGATACCGGGCAGGCAGCATGACGCCAGAATCGGGCGGGTCAGCGGGCCGGAAGCGAAGAATACCTCGTCTCCCGTCCGAATGTCCGTCGCATTGACGGTCAGCGGCAACGCCAGGTCTTCAAACGTCTGCGGCAGGTGCTGCTGCAGGAGATCGTCGACCCTGTCGAGCTTGAGAAAACCCAACCGGCTGAATGCCAGCTTGAGGTAGCTCTTGTAATTACTTTGTTCGATCCGGTCATAGGCATCCTCGGGATCTACTTTGGCCGCAATAAAGGCCCCGACAATCGCTCCGGCGCTGACGCCTGATACCGCGTCGGCATAGATACCCATCTCGTTCAGCGCTTTCATCACCCCCAGGTGGGCAAACCCGCGCACGGCACCGCCGGAAAAAACTATTCCTGTTTTCATTGTATACTGACTGGTTATGGTACTCCCTGTATCGGAATACAACGGCAAAACGTCAGGTCAGGTTGGGAAAAAAGTCAAAAAGCCCCGCCGGAGCAGGGCTTTCAGTCCGTTTTGGCGGAAAATCAGTACTCCAGAGTCGCCGGGAGAGACTTGGCCTGTTCAATGATATCGGATACAAGCTCCTGCGAAATCGGACGGGTAGTCAATTGCAGAGCGGTATTCACTTCCGCGAGCTTCGCGAAGAGATTCTCAGCATTTCTTCTGGCAAGTTCCTTCACGGTGTCTACGCCTGCGTTTTCGAGGAGGTCCGAATACACCCCGGCAATACCGTGGAGGCGGGAAAGATCCGCGCGATTGGCAATTTCCAGTACCAGATCCAGTTCGATACCCAGATCCGATGCGAGCGACTTCCGGTCGGCCGGAGTCTTCGATGCTTCCAGGTAATCCAGGTTGTTGGAGATGCCTTTGGCTTTCAATTTTTCGGCAATTTCATCCGAAACACCTTTAAGTTCTTTGACTGAAACAGTGCTTGCCATAACGACAGTGAGGTTTTAATGATAAAACAGTGGGTAGATTTTCCCCGGCCGAAATCTACATATTTTCGGGAAACCGGCGGCAGGAATCAAAAAAATCTATTTCCGTGATGCGGGCTTCCCCAGCGGCAAAGTCAGGCCGGCATACAGGTCCATGCCCTTCGGCGCGATCCGGCTCCCGGAGCCGAACAGGCCGATCAGGTTATCCGTCCCCGCAAACGCCGGCCCTAGCCGAACGGCTACGCCGGGAGACAGCGTCTGAAAAATCCAGTGGACCGGCAATGCAATCTCCAGGCCTTTTCCAAACTCCCACCGGGGCGTGACGGTCAGCATCGTCGGCTGACGCATGGAGATGGCGTTCGCCGCCCTCAGGTCCCGGATGTACGTCGCGCCAAGGTAAAACATATCCCCCATCCGGATGTCTGCCTGAAGATTCAGGGCAGTCGGCAGGCCGCTCGTGAAGCGCGTTTTCGCTTCAGAGGGTTGCAGTTCCATTTTCGCTTCAATAAACCGGACCAGTTCATCGCTTCCGGTGATTCCGTCAAACTCCTCCTGCCGGATGGTCCGGTTTTCCCGCTGAACGTTGTACCCGCGGATCTGTTCCTTGTCCTCGTACCGGACCGCTCCGAGATCCAGGACAGACGCCGACAACCGCAGGGTATAATCGCCGTCTTCTTCGGGCTGGTATTCATACGAAATACCCAGATCCGCTCCCCAGCCCGATCCCGGCATCTTGCTGCCGAGGAATTTCCGGAGATTCAGCCCGCCACGGGTTGCTTCCTGATCGGTATAGCCGAAATCCAGGTCCATTTTGTCCAGCACAAACAAGCCGCGACCGGGGCGGTCGGGATCTTCGACGACACGGTAGCTGAGTCCTCTGTTCCGGATATGCGCTGAATAAAACCCGACAAGCTTCTTGATTGTAAAACCCGCCTTCCAGACGTGAGGCCCCTGCCGGCTCAGGGTACCGGCGTAGGTCAGCGCGATTTCTCCGTAGGCATTACCGTTTACCGTAAACGCATTGTCGACGTTGGTTACGTTCCACAACGCCGCCAGGTCAAACCCCTGCCGGATCAGTGAAAGGAGGTTCTCGGACAGGCCAAAACCCTGTACAGCGGCCCGCATCCGAGTCGTGATAGCCAGGCTGTTTCCCTGCCCCAGGTCAAACAGCGCTCCCGGACCGCGTACTTCCGCCCAGCCGGTAATGTTTTTGGATTTTCCGTTGAGGTTTTCGCGGAAGTATTCCGGCTCAAAGGCAGGACCACCGTCGGAATTGAGGTATTTATCCGGTACTCCCCCGAAAACGAGGCGGCTGAGCCGGTATGGACCGGCCCAATCGGCATAATTATTATAGATGTTGGCATTTCCGGCAAGCAGGTTCAGCTGCACCCTGTACGGGGAGCCGGCAATCAGCGCCGGGTTGGAATAGACCTGGTGGATACCTGCATACCGGCTGGCGGCGAGTCCGGCAAAATTCTGGGCGTCAGTACACGCCGGCCAGAAGCTGCCGAGTAAAAGGGCCAGACGAAAGTGTTTCATGTTCGGGAAGGTTTGCCCGAAGAAAACTCGATTTCAACGGAAATAGTATAACCGGTTACTCAATGGCGCAAAAAAAGGACTCTCACCGGCGTGAAAGTCCTTTGATACTATTGCCTTACGACGGCTTACTTCGCAGGTTTCGTGAAGAGCTTGTCGTCAACGGGGCCGTTTACAACCACTTTATTGATGGTGATGACCATGCTGCCTCCGCCCATCGGAGCGGATGTTTCCATGGTATGGGCAAACTGGATGCCGTCAACCGGCTTGTAGTCCGAGAACGCCATTTCCTGGGAAGTTTCCTGGCCATTCATGTTGACGTTGGCAACCTGCTTCGACAACAGGTAGGTATCCGCGTCGATGAAGTAATCGATAGCGTTTCCTTCTGTGGTGATTTTCAGGTGATAGACATCTTTCTTGTCCAGTTTTTCCTTTCCGACGAGCGCTACGGTGCTGCCTTTTTCCTTGTAGTTAAACAGGGGGCCGGCAGGGTCCATCTGGCGCTTGGAAGACTTGATCTGGTCAGCCGGCAGGTCTTCAGGCTCGCCGGTACCGCCCATCATCGCGGGGCGGATCATCCAGCCTTTGTCACCGTCTACTGCCGTGATCATGTCGTTCCCCATGACGGAGATTTCCATGCGCATACCGCGACCGGAGACAATGATTTGTTTCATCGGAATATCCATGCCCTGCATGCTCATCGAGTTTTCTACAACCAGGGTCTTAATATTCTTAAGCTTGTCGGCTCCGCCGCGGGCAGCAATATGCTTGTCAATGATTTCGTCGACAGTCTGAGCCTGAGCGCTGAGAGTCACGACCAAGGCTACCGAGGAAGCCCAAAAACGAAGTGTGTTCATGGTTAAGATTAGTTTGTAAAAGGCTTTTCGCTGGTTAAAAGTAGTGTTCTCTAATCAGAAAACCGGTTTTTTTAGACCAAAGGCCGGTGAAAGGGTTAAGTGGAAAAACAACAGGATCGGGCGAAAGAGCTCCCTTTCAGCGTCGTCCTGCTGCTAAATACGCACTAATTTTTGACAAAAGCGGCGCAGCGGAGCGGCTAATCTGTTGCCATTCAGACCGGGTACCTGCCCGGCGAAACCGCTCCTCCAGGTCTGTCAGCTGCCGGTGATAGGTTTCCAGCGTAGCGGACTTTTTCCCCGCGTTCCGGAGCATACTTTGCTCCTTCTCCACGTCTTCCCGCAACATCCGGACTTTCCCTGTCCAGTCTTCGCGCTCGAGGTTCGCCTGCGCGGCCTCGTCGCGATGTGCTTTCGGATTCGGTTTCAGAATCCGGAGCGAATCCGGAATCGCCGGCGGCATACGGTAGACCCGTGTCGTATCAGGCAGGCTATCCCGGTAGACGACCCTCCGGCGAATGGTAAGGCTGTCGCCCGGAACCGCTTCCCGGACAACTACCTTCGTTTTCAGTTTGAGTTTAACCGTATCGGGTACGGTTTCGCGCACTTGCCCGGATGCTGTGGCAGCAATCAGCAGACAGAGTATCAGCAGAGGTTTCATCAGCGCATGAGTGACGCAAATACTTCATCGAGTTTCGACGCGGTCCGGACGGTGATACCAAACTGGCTCGTATCCAGACCTTTTCCGTTGTACCGGGAAATCCAGATTTCCCTGAAACCCAGTTTCTCGGCTTCTGCTATCCGGTTTTCGATCCGGTTGACGGCGCGGATTTCCCCTCCCAACCCCACTTCCGCCGCAAAACAGACTGAATCCGGCACGGGAATATCCTCGTAGGAAGAGACGATTGAGGCGCAGACCGCCAGGTCAATCGCCGGGTCTTCCACTTTCAACCCTCCCGCGATGTTCAGAAATACGTCCTGCGCACCGAGCCGGAAGCCTCCCCGCTTTTCGAGTACGGCCAGCAGCATATTGAGGCGCTTGGCGTCGAACCCCGTACTGCTCCGCTGAGGGGTACCATACGTTGCAATCGATACAAGTGACTGTATTTCAATCAAAAGCGGCCTGTTCCCCTCCAGCGTCGCGCCGATGGTAATACCGCTCAGGGATTCATCCCGCTGCGAAATCAGAATTTCGGACGGGTTGCTCACCTGGCGCAGACCGGTACCATTCATTTCGTAAATACCGAGTTCGGAGGTACTGCCGAAGCGGTTTTTTGTCGTCCGCAGAATCCGGTACGTCATATGCCGATCGCCTTCGAACTGCAGGACGGTATCCACCATATGCTCCAAAACTTTCGGGCCAGCGAGACTGCCGTCCTTCGTAATATGCCCGATCATGAAGACCGGCGTACCGGACTCCTTCGCGAATTTCATCAGTTCTGCCGTACATTCGCGTACCTGGGACACGCTCCCGGCGCCGGATTCGATATGGCCGGATTGAAGGGTCTGAATGGAATCGATGACCAGCATATCCGGTTCAAACAGTTCAATCTGTTTGAAAATTGTTTGCGTAGATGTTTCGGTGAGAATGAAACAATCCGAAGAGGTATCACCCAGTCGTTCTGCACGCATTTTGATCTGCTGGTCCGACTCCTCGCCAGACACATACAGGACCCGCGTACCCGGTAAACTCAGGGCGATCTGAAGCATCAGGGTCGATTTACCGATCCCCGGCTCCCCGCCGATCAGCACGAGAGAACCCGGAACGATACCTCCTCCCAATACCCGGTTGAGTTCGGCATCGGGGGTCAGCAGGCGGGGCTGGTCTTGGTACTTGATTTCGGAAATCGCGCGCGGCCGCGGGGATGTCGCCGGACCGGCGGGTTTCCACCGGCCGCGTTCCGGTTCGCTTTTCTGCACTACCTCCTCGACGAAGGTATTCCACTCTCCGCAGCTCGGGCAACGGCCCAGCCATTTGGGAGCCTGGTACCCGCAGTTCTGACAGAAGTAGGACGTTTTGAGTTTTGCCATGAAGAATGAGATGTTCCGTTTCCGGAAACCGGCTTAAAGCTACGGCAAAGGCGGGAAGTAGAAAAGGCGGGCGGCTTTCGGCGGTCAGCTATTGGCTTTAAGCTGTAGGCAATAGGCTTTAGGCAGCTGGTAATCGCTTTCGGTTATTGCTTGCCGGTTCGAGATGCCGAATACTATTATCGTTTATTTATTACGAGCTCTTTTCTTCCTACATATAACGAAAGCTCAGGTCCAACAGCCGATAGCCTAAAGCCTACTGCCTACAGCTTAAAGCCAATAGCTGACCGCCGAAAGCTGACAGCCAACAAAATAATCCTTCCCCGGTACAGCGTTTTAGATCCGACTTCAACATTTTATCTTTTCGACCATGAAAAAGTGCCTTGTCCTGATGGGCATCCTGTGGGCCACCGCCATTTCAACGTATGCACAGCGTAATGTTCCGTTCTTCCAGCTCGGAATCAAAGGCGGAACAAACCTTTCCCAACTGAAAACGGGAGACTTTCTGGCCAACGGCCAGTACAACGGCCAGACGCTCCGGGAAAACCTGGAGCAAAGCTGGGCGACGCGGGCCGGTTTTGTCGGAGGCATCTACATGCGGTTCGGTCGCCGGATTTTCATTCAGCCCGAAGTACTCTACTCCGGCAAAGGCGGCTCCTACACGGTTCAGGTACTGGATGACCAGGGCAACCCGGTCGGAAGTCCGCAACAGGTAAAGGTCAAAACCGAAAACATCGACGTACCGGTGCTACTGGGCCTCCGGCTCGGACCGCTCCGGCTCAATGCCGGGCCGGTCGCTTCGTTTGTCATCAATACCAATGAGAGCATCAAGGAAGCGATTACGAAATACACCAACGAAGACTGGCACGATACCTTCAACCAGGCCACCTGGGGGTACCAGCTGGGCGGCGGAGTAGATATCGGAAAGTTCAATATCGACGTACGCTACGAAAACAGCGTGTCAAACCTCCGCTTTGTACAAATCGATACGCCAAACGGGGAAAATCCCTTCCGGCAGAAGACCAAGAACTGGCAGGTGACACTCGGTATGCGCCTGTTTTAAGAACGCTCTTTCCCGAACAACAAGAAACGCCCGGCCAGCAGCCGGGCGTTTTCCTACATTCACCTAACCACTAAGAGAATCTCAAACTAAAAAGTAATGGCATTGCGGTAGCTCTGAAACTTCCGCATCACAAGATCAAACTCCTGCTTGCGGCGGCGCGCTACCCCGACGATTTTCCCGTTCTTCATCCACACACTGTCTTCTCCCTTGACATCGTAGCGAACGACGTGCTGAAGATTGATCAGGTAAGACTTATGTACCCGGAAAAAGGTATGTTTCTCACCCAGCAGCTTTTCGTAATCACGGAGTGTTTTGGACACCATGATCCGACGGCCATTGGTACAATAAAAAAGCGTGTAATTTCCGTCACCCTCGATCATTACAATCTCTTCAAAAGGGAGGAAATGCATTTGACGGTCAAATACCGGAAGTGTCCCGGCGGGAATGTTCCACCTGCCGGTGGTTGCAACGAAAGAAGGCGACGGACTTAACATAGTATTGAAGGTTGAAGATGTTACGATATCTTGTTTGGACAATACAAAGGTGCGTGTTGAGGAGGCTATGCTGCTAGCGCCTTTTTCCCTCATTTCGACGATTACGTATTTTTACGTATTAGTCGGGGAAATGCCGGGGAGCGGTAACAGCTGGCCGGAAGCTGTAGGCTGTAAGCTATAGGCTGTAAGCTGTAGGCTGTAGGCAGTTGGACGGTCAGCCCCGCTTAAAGCCTACAGCTTACAGCTTAAAGCCTACAAAAACCCTCACCGCTGCCCGCCGTTTGCCTCAATCCCCTATTTTTGCAACATGATAGAGCAAGTACAGGATATTCGCCGGCGTATCGGGGAGTATACCATCGAGACGAAGGAGCAGCTGGAAGACTTCCGGCTGAACTATATAGGCAAAAAGGGCGTCGTCGCCGGGTTGTTCGACTTACTGAAAACCGTTCCGGCCGAAGACCGCCGGGCCATGGGTCAGGAGCTCAACGGTCTCAAGGATCTCGCTCAGCAAAAGTTTCAGGAAGCCCAGGAAAAGCTAGAAGCGGCCGGTGGTTCCCGGATCGAGCCGGAGACAGACCTCACCCTGCCGGTAATACCGAACGAAACCGGCTCCCTGCACCCGTTGTCGCTGGTTCGCCAGCGGATCATCGAGATTTTCGAACGCCTTGGATTTAATATTTCAGACGGCCCGGAAATCGAGGAAGACTGGTACAACTTCACGGCCCTCAACTTCCCGGAAAACCACCCGGCCCGGGAAATGCAGGATACTTTCTTCATCGAAAAACACGGCCCCGGCAAGGATATTCTCCTCCGGACGCATACCTCCGGCGTGCAGGTCCGCCTGATGGAATCCCAGAAGCCGCCCCTGCGCAGCATCATGCCGGGCCGCGTATACCGCAATGAGGCGATCTCGGCCCGCGCGCACTGTTTCTTTCATCAGATTGAAGGTCTGTATGTCGACGAAAACGTCAGCTTCAAAGACCTGAAAGACACGCTCTACCAGTTTGCAAAGGAGCTCTTCGGACCGGAAGTACAGGTGCGGTTCCGCCCCTCCTACTTCCCCTTCACCGAGCCCAGCGCCGAAATGGATATTTCCTGTGAAATGCACCGGGAAGGCGGCTGCCGGATCTGCGGCGGCAGCCAGAACCAGTGCAAGGGTACCGGCTGGGTGGAAATCCTGGGATCGGGCATGGTGGATCCGAACGTTCTCGAAAACTGCGGCATCGATTCCAAAAAATACACCGGCTTCGCCTTCGGAATGGGTATTGAGCGGATTGCCAACCTGAAATACCGGGTGCGTGATCTCCGCCTCTATTCGGAAAATGACGTGCGATTCCTGCGCCAGTTTGAGGGAGCGTGATTGCTTCCTTCGTTATTAAATGGGCTGTCTTTTGAAGAAGACAGCCCGTTTTATTTATTTTCTGTGTAGTCTGTGTAGTCTGTGTGTATTTTTTTTTCTCACAGACGCCACAGACTACACAGAAAAGATCAATCCCCCTCTTCCAGTTCGAAGATCGCCTCCACCGGCTTTTCAAAATACCGGGCGATTTTCAGCGCGAGAACTGCTGAAGGCACGTATTTATTCGCTTCCATTGCGTTGATGGTCTGTCGGGAGACCTGCACGGCCTCCGCGAGCGTCGCCTGGGTAATGTCCCGGATCGCGCGCTCGACTCGGATGGTATTCTTCATAAGGCTTCTTTTCGCTCCCAGCGCGGTTGTACGTACAAAATCCAGTTAAACCGGATGATAAAGAAAAGCAGCGGCGTGAACATGTTGTACACCAGGACGGAGAGATAACTTCCTCCATAGACCAGAACAGTCGCCAGCACCACATACAAAACATTGATCAGAACACCCCACTGAAGCGACTCCAGGCGGATTTGTGAGATCCGCTCATCTTCTACCTTTTCCTTCGAAAAAGCGATCAATACCAGCCCCGCACTCAGGAAGGTGACGATCAATTCAGGCAGTATGTTGTGGGTAAACGGGCCGCCCCGCCCTTCCTGCAAAAAATCAGCCCCGATAAACCAACCCGGCAGATTAACGTTGAGCCAGGGTAAATACTGAGCAAAATCGTCGATAAACATCGTGCAAAAACCCAATGCAAGAGCCGGTATCGTTAAGATCCAGCCCCATTTCTTGCAGCTATTCGGAAAAAGAAAACGGGATTTCATGGTTTGTTTTTGTTTGGAGGTTCCGGTATGATCCGCTGGCCAGGCGTCCATTCCGCAAGTATAACGGACTAAAAGTAAAGTATATTTTACATTATGACAAATAAATAAGACATATCTAGCTTTAAGCTATATGCAGTAGGCTTTAGGCATCGGGCTGCCGAGTCGTACGGGGAGGCAAAGCAGAAAACGACCGTTGAAGCCAACGGTCGCAGGGATCAGGTGTATTGCTTGAATCGGAAGACAAACGTACTTCCTGTTCGGAGCTTACTACCGGCGGCTGCCGGCTATACCATGGAGAAAAAGCAGAAAAGTATAACGAAACTGACTTGATTACTGCGATAGGATGTCCGCTGCCTATAGCTTACAGCCCACCGCTTAAAGCTCATAGCCACGCCCTACCGTCCCGGCAAAAAATCCAACACCCCGATCACCCGGCGGACACCGGTGAAGCGTCGCTGGTAGTAGGCCTCGGCGTGAAGCCAGTCGAACCGGACGCCGCCGTTGTGAGCAGAATGTATGAACCGGATTTTGCCGTCTTTTACTTCGGAGACAATGCCGACATGGCCGATGCGGCTGGCACGGGAATTACTTCCCTTGAAGAAGATGAGATCTCCCGGACGGGCGTCCCGGGTATCCACTGCGTGGCCCAATACCCCCATGGAGGCGCTGGAATGCGGGAGCAGCATGCCGAACTTCTGAAAACAGAACCGGACAAAACCGCTGCAATCGAAGCCTCCACGCGAGGTTCCGCCGGAGCGGTACCGGATATGAAGGTGTTTTTCGGCGAAATCCAATACGTCTCCCGAAACGGATTCGAGTGTCGTCGCGCGAACTGTGTCAACTGCGGCCCGTTGGGCAAAAGATACATTCAGGAAACAGAAGAAAACCCCTGTTAGAAGAACTTTTCTCAGCATAAAAATCGGTTAGTTGGCACCCGGAGGTCCCTAAAAGTAGACACCGATACCCGGAAATAAAAATGCCCGCTTGTTGCAAAAGCGGGCATTCAGGGGGTGATTCCGACGAAACTACTCGAGTATTACTTGACTATTGTCTTTGCAGAAGAACAGATTCTCAGCCGGTTACAGAATCAGTTCACGCCGGGTATCTTTTTTTATTTTTTTGGCGAAACAGACACTAAGATCATCGCCTTCGTACCTGCCGTAATTCGGAATCCGGTCGTATCCGACCTTTTCATACAGCGCGATCGCTTCCGGCTGGCGGACGCCTGTTTCCAGGACTACCCAATCGTATCCGGCGGCTTCGGCAGCGGATTCCAGGCCGACCATAATCTCCCGGGAAACTCCCCGTCGCCGGTATTGCTCCGGCACAAACATCCGCTTGATTTCGGCTACGCCTTCTCTGAACGGACGCAGGGCACCACAACCGACCGCTTCTCCGTCTGCCTTGCGGGCAATTACAAAAGCGGCGCCGGGCTGATCGGCTTCGGTGGGATCATAAGGCGTCGCGCCGAATTCGGGGTAGCGGCGGTTGAGCTCAGCAACCGCTCCGGCAAGGAGCCGGGCCGCGTCGTCCGAGTGGGACGACTCCGGCCGGGCAGTAATTCCTTCCATTTCCTACAGCTTTTCGAATACACGCTCCGCCGATACTGCATAGCCGATTTTGGCTTTCAGGTCAGCGATGGCGACGCGCTCCTGTTCGGTGGAGTCGCGGTGACGGATCGTCACGGTATTGTCTTCCAGTGTCTGGTAATCCACAGCGATGCAGTACGGCGTACCGATCAGATCCTGACGGGTATAGCGCTTTCCGATCGCGTCTTTTTCTTCGTAGAAGACGTTGAAGTCGAATTTGAGGCTGTTGTAGATCTCCCGTGCTTTTTCCGGCAGACCGTCCTTCTTCGTCAGCGGAAGAATCGCCGCCTTGATCGGAGCGACGGCCGGGTGCAGCTTCAGGTAAGTACGGGTCTTGCCGTCTTCGGCCGTTTCTTCGGTGTATGCGTTGCAGAATACCGCCAGGAAAAGGCGATCTGCACCGACAGACGTTTCAACGACATACGGAATGTAATTGCCATAGGGCTTGCCGTTTTCGTCGAGGTCGTTATCGAAATACTGTTGTTTCTTTTTGGACAGCTCCTGGTGCGCTTTGAGGTCAAAGTCGGTCCGGGAGTGGATACCTTCAATTTCACGGAATCCGAACGGAAACTGAAACTCGATATCTACCGCGGCGTTGGCATAGTGAGCCAGCTTGTCGTGTGGTTTCAGGCGCAGTTTTTCAGCCGGAATACCCACGGCCTGGTGGAAACGGAGACGGGCGTTCTTCCAGGTCTCGTACCATTCCATTTCGGTGCCGGGGCGGCAGAAAAATTGCATTTCCATCTGTTCGAACTCCCGCATGCGGAAGGTAAACTGGCGGGCAACGATTTCGTTCCGGAAGGCCTTCCCGATCTGGGCAATACCGAAGGGAATTCTCATCCGGCCGGTCTTCTGAACATTGAGGAAGTTGACAAAAATACCTTGTGCCGTTTCGGGACGAAGGTAGATCAGGCTGGCGTCGTCCGAAACGGCTCCGACCTGCGTCGAAAACATGAGGTTAAACTGGCGTACTTCCGTCCAGTTGTCAGTTCCGGAAACCGGGCATACGATGCCTTCTTCGATGATGAGTTCGCGTACGCCGGTGAGGTCGCCGGCGTCGAGCAGGCGGCCCATCTGGTGGAGCAGCGCCGCGCCGCGCTCCGGGTGGCCGTTTGCCGAGTATTCTTCTGCCTTGGCTTCCAGCAACTGGTCGGCACGGTAGCGTTTTTTCGAATCCTTGTTGTCGATCATCGGATCGTTGAAGGAATCAACGTGACCGGAAGCCTTCCAGGTAAGCGGGTGCATGAAGATGGCGGCATCGATACCTACAACGTTGTCGTTGAGCATCGTCATGGCCTTCCACCACAGCGTTTTGAGGTTATTTTTCAGTTCAACGCCGTACTGACCATAGTCGTACACGGCCTGAAGTCCGTCGTAAATTTCAGAAGAGGGGAAAACGAAGCCGTACTCCTTGGCGTGGGCGATGATGTCCTTGAGCGAGCCAGCAACTTCTTTTTGTTCGGCCATATGTAGAAAATTCGAAATTCCGGATTTAATAAAAACGCAATCGGGGGGCAAAGATAGCGTAATGCCGTAAAAAGCCGAGGAAACCCGTGTCGCAAACCGTTTTAAAGTACCGATCTTCTGTAAATTTATCCGGCAATGCCTAAGGGTATCTACCTTTGCAACCCTGTCTTATCCGGGTATCCGTTCTGTCCTGTTTTATCCGGATAATTTTCCATTTTTGCGGCCATGCCTCCGTTGTCACCCCCGATACCCGATCACGTTCTCTGGGACCGCTTCCGGAACGGGGACCGTATGGCATTCGAGGAAATCGTCAGCGGGCATTACAAAAGCCTGTTTCGCTTTGGCAGCCGCTATACGCGGGACAAGGCCCTGCTCGAAGACTGCCTCCACGATCTTTTCGTGTATTTATGGGAAAAGCGGCGGACCGTCAACAGCACGGATTCCATCCGCCGGTACCTGCTCACGGCGTTCCGGAATAAAATTCTCCTCGAACTCGACCGCATCCGGAAACGCGGGTGGACCGACGAAGAGGCCGTCACCGGAACCGCATTCGAAGAAGATACCAGCCATTTTGCGCACGACGACGATGCTTCCCCTAAACTCGAACTGCTGATCGGACGGCTGCCCGCCCGCCAGCAGGAAGCTATTTACCTCCGCTACTACGAAGGCATGGACGTCAGTCAGATTGCCGGTATCATGGATATCAGTACCCAGTCCGTCTCCAATCACCTGCACAAGGCGCTTCTTACGCTGCGTCAGTATGCGCGGCAATTCAGCCTCTGGATATCGCTGGCGGCACTTCCCCTCTTTTCCTTCCTGGCCTGACAGCCATTTTTCCGGATTTTTTTTTCAACGGCGAAGGGTAGATTTCCCTTTCCGGCTAATTATTCCTGTAGAACCCCAACTATAGGCTTTTTCAATGAAAACTTTTGATCTTTTCGAGGACTATCTTCGGGACGATTCGTTTCGTCGCTGGGCAACCGATCAGGGTACCTATGAAGATATCCGCTTCTGGGAAGCCTATGTGGCGGAGCATCCGGCGGGTGAATGGCAAAAAGCCCGGGAAATCCTGCTGACGCTTGAAGCGCAAACCCTTTCACCGACGGATCAGGAAGTAGATCAGGGGGTTTCCCGCATTCTCGAAGATACGCGTCCGGCGCTCCGGAAATGGTACCGCCGCCCGGCAGGTATCGCTGCGGCGGTGGCTGTTATGCTTTTGGGCGCTTTCTGGTTTTTCCGGACAGAAACAGCGGTACCTGCTCTCACGGCCGTCGCGCCGACAGACATTGTGGTACGGGCCGGAAGTACCCGCCAACTAGTTCTGCTTCCGGACGGCAGTTCGGTCGACCTCCAGCCGCAAAGCAGCCTGACCTATGCCGCGACCTTCTCTACCGATTCACTCCGGAAGGTATCGTTAACGGGTGAAGCGTTTTTTGAAGTCGCCAAGAACCCGCAGAAGCCGTTTTTCGTCTATACCGCCAGTCTGGTTACCAAAGTAGTGGGAACCAGCTTTACGGTCCGCTCGCGTCAGGGTGATGCGCGGGTGATGGTCAAAACGGGTAAGGTATCCGTCTTCCGACCCAGAGAAGCCTCAGCACAGGAAAAGAATACGCAACTGACGGGACTCGTCCTCCTGCCCGACCAGCAGGTTATCCTCCGGAATAATGAATTGACGCGGTCACTCTCGGTGCCGGTTTCCCTCAAAAATCCGGTTCATCAGCAGCATTTCGAATTCAGCAACGCCCCGGTGAGCGACGTATTTGCGACGCTGGAAAAGGCCTATGGCGTGAAAATCCAGTATGATCCGGTGCGGATGAAAAACTGCTACCTCACGGCTTCGCTGGACGATGAGCCGCTGACAGAGAAACTAAACCTGATCTGCCAGACGCTGGACGCCAGTTTCGTCCAGCAAACGACGACCCGGATTGCGGTCGATAGTAAAGGCTGTGATTGATTATCCTAACTGCTAACTCCTGCTCTTGTCCTCTATGAAGAAACCAACGTGACCACTTGCGCGGCCGTAACGGCCGCAAAAAAAGAGCCGGCGATGTTCCCGCATCACCGACTCTGAAGTATTCCCCCTTTGCGATCGTCGAAAAGCAAATCCAAACCGGATGAAGGGGAATTTTTTGCCGTCTAGAAACCGACAAAATCTCTCAAATCTATGAGAAAAGGACTACAGTTCCATTCTGTTTTGCTAAGAATCATGCGATTCAGCGCCTACCAAATTCTACTGATACTCGCCTTTACTACCCTGACGTACGCGTACGACGTATCCGGGCAGGAACTGCTCGATCGCCGGATCAGTGTGCAGTTGTCGGGCGTGACGCCCGAACAGGCGCTGCTGCAGGTTTCCCGCGCGACGGGCATTCCGTTTATGTACAATCCCCGGATTTTCCGGAAAGACATGCTGCCTTCGCTGGAATTCCGGGAAGAGCGGCTTTCCGATGTCCTTGACGCCATCCTGAAACAGGAGGCCGTCCGGTATGAAGTAGCCGGTAAACGGGTGATTCTCAAGCGCAGTCCCGAAAAGATCCCGCAGCCTGTTTCGATTCCTATTCCCCTTCGGGCAGAGAAGCCGGCCCGGCTGATTTCCGGCGATGTCCTGGACGACAAGGGCGCAGGCATACCCGGCGCGACGGTCCGGCTGAAAGACAACGCCGCCGTTGGTACGACCACGAATGCCGAGGGGCATTTCACCCTTACCGTTCCGGATGGGCCGGGAACCTTGCTGGTCTCCTCGGTCGGGTACCAGCCGAAGGAAGTACCGATCGGCAGCCAAACCGTACTCCGGATTACGCTGGATTCGGATACGAAAGCACTGACGGAGGTAGTCGTAGTCGGGTACGGACAACAATCCCGCCGGGAAGTAACCGGCTCTGTCGCGAAAATTCCCATGGCACAGACCGAGAACCTTCCGAATACCAATATCTCCCAGGCACTGCGCGGACGCGTTGCCGGGGTGCAGTTCACCGATTCCGGCCGGCCGGGACAGGGCGGCTCCATCATGGTACGGGGCCGGCGGTCGATCACCGCCAATAACGACCCGCTGATCGTACTCGACGGTATCTTTTTCAACGGCAGTCTGGCGGATATCAACCCCAACGACATCGAGTCGATGGAAATCCTCAAAGACGCCTCAGCAGCAGCCATTTACGGCTCCCGCGCAGCTAACGGGGTTATTCTCATCACCTCAAAGCGGGGAAAAAGCGACAAACCGACCATCCGTGTCAACAGCTTTTATGGCTTCTCGAACTGGAGCAACCGCGTCAAACTGCTGACGCCGGAACGCTACATCCAGAAGACGCTCGATTACCGGGCGCAGAACGGGCAGGACGCCGATCCTTCCCAGATCAACATGTACCTGCAAAACACGGAAGTGGAAAATTACAAAGCAGGGCGGACGATTGATCCCTGGGACGTTGTCTCACAAAAAGCCGGTATGCAGTCGTATGACCTGAGCATCGCCGGTCAGTCCGGACGGACGAACTACCTGGTATCCGGGGCCTTTGTCGACGAGCAGGGCCTCATCTACATGGACAAAGCCAAGCGGATTACCCTGCGCAGCAACCTCGAAAACAAGGTTGCCGACTGGCTGACCGTAGGGCTCAACGCCACTTTTGCCCAGCGGGATCTCTCCGGCGTGGACGTGGCGATGAACTGGGCTTCTCAGCTCAGCCCGTTTGCGAAGATGTGGTATGACGATGCGCAAACGGACCCGGTGCGCTTCCCGCAGGACGTGCAACTGGTTCCGAACCCGCTGTTCAATTCCCTTCGCCGGTCCAATTCGGAAGTATACAACAACCTCTTCAGCAATTTTTACGCGAAAGTAGACCTGCCCTTTCTCAAAGGCCTGAGCTATCGGGTCAACTACTCGCCGAACTACCGCTGGAATCACAACTACCTGTTTGAGCCTGCCTACCAGCGCAACGGGGATAATATCCTTTCCAATGCCAGCAAGTACAATACCGAAGTATTTGACTGGGTACTCGAAAACATCGCGACGTATCAGAAACAACTGAATGAAAATCATTCGTTTGACGTGACGCTGCTGTACGGCCGCAACCATAGCCAGTCGGAATCGACGACGGCGACGGCCTCCAACTTCTTCAACGGCGCCAACGGCTGGAATAACCTCGGCCTGGCGCAGGTACAGCAGACTACGTCGGGCGCTTCGATGGTCGACGGGGTATCTTCCATGCTCCGCCTCAACTACCGCTTCCGGGACCGTTACCTGCTGACACTCACCGCGCGGCGGGACGGCAGCTCGGTATTCGGGGCGAATAATAAATATGCAACGTTTCCGTCGGCGGCATTGGCCTGGATCGCGTCGGACGAGCCTTTCCTGAAAACCATCAGTGCGATTGACATGCTGAAAGTACGGCTGTCGTACGGATCGGTCGGCAACCAGGCGATTTCCCCGTACCAATCCCTAAGCCGCTCAGGTACAGCACAGTATGTTTTCGGAGACGGCAGTCCTACCTATACCGGCACCTACCCTTCGGGCATGGCCAATACGGATCTGAAATGGGAGACGACTACTTCGGCGAATGCTGCGATCGACTTCGACCTGTTTAAAGGGCGTATCGGCGGTACAATCGAGTACTATTCCATGAATACCAAAAACCTGCTGCTCAACCGGAGTATCCCGACGCCGAACGGCTTTTCGACGGTCATTACCAACCTCGGGGCGACGAGCAACCGGGGTATGGAATTCACCCTCAATACCCTCAATATCAAGCAGGGACCCTGGGAATGGAGCAGTAACCTGGTGTTTTCGGTCAACAAAAATAAGATCGTCCATATCTACCGCCGCGATACCAATGGAGACGGTCGGGAAGACGATGACCTGGGCAACCGCTGGTTTATCGGCCAACCGATCCGGGTGGCCTATGACTACAAAATCGACGGCGTATACCAGGAGGGCGACCAGCTTCCGACGGGGTACAAACCCGGCTTCTACCGGCTGAAAGACATCAACGGAGACGGTAAAATCACCACCGACGACCGGGCAGTACTCGGGCAGACCGACGATCCGCAATACCGCTGGGGCTTTACCAATACCCTGAAATACAAGCAGTTTACGCTATCAGTCTTTGTCAACTCCCTCTCCGGCTGGATCGCGAATTACAGCCAGATGATCCCGAGTAACAACTTTCCGGGAAGCGCCGCCAACTTCCCCGACAACGGTTGGTGGACGGCGGAAAACAAGTCCAATAAAATGTCTTCGCTGGTGTATACCAATCCATATGGCCACGGGTATTACGTGAGCCGGAATTTTGTGCGGATCCAGGACATCGCGCTGTCGTATGAATTTCCGCAGAAGCTTGTCAAGTCATGGAAAATGAGCAACCTGCGGGCGTTTGTCAGCGGGAAAAACCTGCTCACGTTTACGGATTGGCCGGGTTTTGATCCGGAAAGCGGCTCAACAGCCAGCGGATTTCCCATGCCACGCTCCTTCACCGGCGGCCTCAACATCAGCTTTTGATCTTCACGACCATGAAAAACTTCCGATATCTCCTGTTTTTTCTGCTTCTGACGTCCTGCAAAGACAGCGTACTGGACGAAAAACCGCTCGCGTTTCTTAACCCGGATGTAGTGCTGGTAGACAAGGCCGGGTTTGAAACCGCCATTACGGGCCTGCATTCGGCCGCCCGGGACGAGCTGTTTGGTACCGATACCGAGAACCTCCACGCGATGAACATCGGCACGGATGCCTATCAGTCGGGTGCGGTTTCGACCTTGCTGCGGGATTATAACATTTCATTGACGCCGACTTTGTTTTCGGTCGATTACTGGTGGGAATGGGCGTACCTGAAGATGATTCCCCGCGCCAATATCGTCATCGAATATGCCGACAAGCCGGCCGCCAAATGGGCCAGTGATGCGGAAAAGAATGCCATTGTCGCCGAAGCGCGTTTCTTCCGGGCCTATACCTATAACATCTTAGTGAATCTGTACGGAGACGTGCCGCTGGTCGACAAAGTTCAGACGACACCGAAGACCGACTACACCCGCGCGCCGCGGAAGGATCTGCTCGACTTTGCGCGCCAGGACCTGGAATTCGCTTCGCAATGGCTGCCGAAGACACCCGCCGCTCCCGGCCGGATTACCAAAGCCGCCGCTGATCACGTACTTACAGAGATATACCTGGCGCTGGGCGATAATGACAAGGCTATTCAGTCGGCCACGGCGGTCATCGGCGATGGCATTCACAAACTGATGACCGAACGGTTTGGCAGCAAGACGGGGCTACCGGGCGACGTATTTTCCGATCTCTTCCGGGACAAAAACCAGAACCTGGCTGCCAATACCGAAACCATCTGGGCCATTCAGTTTGAATACCAGACGCCAGGGGGCGTCGCCTATTCCAACGCCACCAACCCGACGGCCTTCGGCGGCAACAGCAGCATGCGCGCCTGGGGTGCCGCCTACCACAACATCAAGGACCCCGACGGAAAATCGGGGATGGTGGTGTGCGACAGCCTCGGACGACCGGTTGGCTGGGTAATGGGCACACCTTACGCCTCTTACGACGTATGGAAGGAAGATTGGAACGACATGCGGAATTCACAATACAACATGCGCCGTAATTTTTACTACAATAACCCTACTTCGGCTTATTTTCTGAAGAAGGTAGATCCCGTCGCGGCGAAGATCGATACCCTCAATTCGGGCTGGTACTATCCCTATACCCGCAAACTGGAAGGCGATCCGCTGGCAGGGAATACCGCCGGGCGGACCTTCGTCGATTTCTACAAAATCCGGCTGGCCGAAACATACCTGCTCCGAGCCGAAGCCTATATCCGGAAAGGAGATGCGCAGAAAGCCGCAGACGACCTGAACGTACTCCGTGCCCGCGCCAGGGCCAAACCGGTGACGGCGGCTAAAGCGACGCTCGATTATATCCTCGACGAACGCGTCCGCGAACTGATCATGGAAGAACCCCGGCGGCGGACGCTCGTCCGGTTCGGATACCTGGCGGGGAGCAATGTGCTGGTCGACCGGGTGAAGAAATACAACCCCAAAACCGGTACCGCCATCGACGCGAAACACGAGCTGTTCCCTATTCCCCAGAAATTCATCGACGCCAACCTGGACGTCAAGATTTCCCAGAATCCGGGGTATTGATCCAGTAAACAGATGGCGCGGGCCGAAGGCCCGCGCCATCTGTCCCAACCGCTTTTTCCAACTTCTCATGCGCCGTCTTTTACTGCTGTTACTCCTTCCGCTCGGAGCCTTCTCACAGGATTCACTCCGGATTTTGTCGCCAAACGGCAAACTGCAATTCCGCTTTTCCCTGCTTCCGGGTGGCATCCCGTCGTACGACATTACGGAAAACGGCCAGGCCGTCATTCTTCCGTCCAGGCTGGGCCTGGCAGATAATACCAACCTGCCCTCCGGCCGGTCCTGGGACAAGAACCTGCAGGTAATCCGCACCGCCCGCCGCGAAGTCAGTACGACCTGGAAACCCGTCTGGGGTGAACGTTCCGAAATACCCGATCGCTACCGGGAACTGACCGTAACACTGCGCCATGCCGACCGGGACCGCGGTACGTTTCAGGTCGTTGCCCGGGCGTATGACGAGGGCGTCGCATTCCGGTATTTCTTCCCGGAAGAAGGCCGTACGCAGATACTCGACCTCGGCGCGGAGCTGACGGAATTCCACTTGCCGGAAGGTACCGAAGGCTACTGGACGGAGCGTGCCCAGACGTCCTACCGGAAGCGTCCCCTCGAAAACTGGGAGCGGGATGCGGAAATGCCGCTGACCCTCCGGCTGCCGGACAATCGCTGGGCCTGCATCGCCCAGGCCGAGCAGACCAACTACCCCCGCGCCCGCCTGAAAACCGTCGGAAAAAACCGGCTGACGACGCAGCTGTTCGGCGAAGTCACCGAGACCTCTCCCTGGGCGCTGCCCTGGCGGGTAGTGCTCACCGGCGAAAAACCGGGCGACATACTCGAACATAACTACCTGATCCTGAACCTCAACCCTCCGAACGAACTGAAAGAAACCGCCTGGATACAACCGGGAAAAGTCATGCGGGAGGTGACGCTGTCGACCAGCGGCGCGAAGAAACTTGTCGACTTCGCCGTCGAACAAAACATTGAATACATTCACTTTGATGCGGGCTGGTACGGACATGAATACGATGCGGCATCTGACGCCACGAAGGTAAACGTAGACCCGCGCCGGAACCCGAAAAACGACCTGGACCTGCCCGCAGTAATCGCCTACGCGAAAGCAAAGGGAAAGAAAGTTATTCTCTACGTGAATCACCGTGCCTTGGAGCGGCAGCTCGATGACATCCTCCCGCTCTACCACCAATGGGGCGTTGCCGGTATCAAATTCGGATTCGTGCATACCGGTTCGCACCACTGGACCCGCTGGCTGCACGACGCCATCCGGAAAGCCGCCCGGTACAACATGGTACTGGATATTCACGATGAATTCCGCCCCTCCGGTTTTTCCCGTACCTATCCGAACCTGCTCACACAGGAAGGTATCCGGGGTAACGAGGAGTTTCCGGATGCGACCCATAATACCGTCCTGCCCTTCACGCGGTTTATAGCCGGCGCGGCGGATTATACCTTCTGTTTCAACGAAAAACGACTAAAAAACACGAAGGCGCACCAGCTGGCTATCTCCGTAATCTACTTCAGTCCACTGCAATACCTCTACTGGTACGGGAAGCCGGAGGATTATCCCAATCGGAAAGAAGTCGAATTCTGGAAAGACCTGCCGACGGTCTGGGACGATACCCGCGTGCTGGCAGGTACGCCCGAAGAGTTTGTGACCGTGGCCCGGCGGAAAGGCGCAAACTGGTGGATCGGCCTGATTACCAATACCTCCGCCCGCAAGCAAATCATCGGTTTCGGTTTTCTTCCGAAAGGAAAAACATACCGCGCCGTGATTCACGAAGACGACGGAAACGGCAGTATCCGCCAGCGTACCGAAACCGTGACGGCGTCCGGCTCGCTGACTTTTGACCTGGCTCCGTCCGGAGGAGTAGCCCTGCGCCTGGAGGCCCGGTAGTTTATTTTTTCAGGGAATCGAGTAATTCGAGTTCGTTTTTGATTTTGGCGGGACCGTGACGAACGTCCTTCCCGATGTCCAGTACTTCTTCTTTTCCGGTTTGAAACGCCGGCCAGACGGGCAGCCCCTTTCCATTGGGGTTGCCCGTTTTCACGAAATTGACCCAATAAGCGGACATCATTTCTTCCATTTGCCGGTCTTTCGGCGTCCAGGGGCGGTTCCAGCGGTTCAGGTTATGAAAGGCGTAGGGTACTTCAGACGTATGAAAAGCGCCGAGTTCTTCCTGCTCCGGCGAGCCTGCCGGAACGTGTCCGAACGAGTACACATATACCGGCTGACTACCCGTTTTGACCTGAAGCTTCGCCCAGGTATAGTCCTGAGACGCAAACAGCGTATCCCGGAAGATTCTTGCCTGACTCTGTTTCGCTTCCGGATCCGTATTTCCCGGAAATACCGCCAGAAACGCCGGAGCTTTCGCGCCGTAGCGGGTACGGGCGTATGCCTGATACTCGTCTGCTGTTTTGACTTTGGACAGCCACGCCAGGCTGCCGTCGCCTTCCGTCCAGCCGGTGAGCAGGGTGACGTCGTTCTGACGGCCCTGTGAAAAGATAGCGGGCAGATCGGCCGGAAGTACCTCTCCGTCAATCACGGGGCGCGGCCGGCCGCGGTATTTCTTCAGCAGCTGGTCTGCCGGGAGTTGCCGCAACGCTTTTACCGACGATACGCCAAGCGAGGCAACATACGCCTGCCCTTCTTTCTCGGCATTGGCCAGCAGGTACTCCGGCGCCGGGCGGAACAGGGACCCGCTCTCGCCGATTGCCTGCCGGAAAAGACCTTTCGCCAGCGGAGAAGCCATGAGGGTACTGACACTGAACGATCCGGCCGACTGTCCGGCAATGGTTACCCGAGCCGGGTCGCCGCCGAAAGCAGCGATATTGCGCTGTACCCATTGCAGTGCAGCGAGCTGGTCGAGCATGCCGTAATTACCCGAGGAGCCTTCCTCCGCCGTCAGTTCGGGATGGGCCAGAAAACCGAATACGCCAACGCGGTAGTTGATCGTGACGACGACAATACCCCGCTTGGCCAGTTCCGTTCCGTCATAAATCGGCACCGATCCTGAACCGCTCGTAAACCCGCCGCCGTATATCCAGACGAGGACCGGCTTTCGTGACCGGACGTCGCTGGTCCAGACATTGAGATACAGGCAATCTTCGCCTATGGGGTCGGGTGGAATCAGAAATTCCATCGTATAGGCCGAAAACGGCACGGGAGCGGATTGCATCGGGCTTGCGGAAAAGCGGTCTGCCTTCCGGACGCCGTCCCACAGCTGGACGGGTTGAGGTGGCCGCCAGCGCCGGTCGCCCGTAGGCGGCGCAGCAAACGGAATACCTTTGAAAACCACAGGAGCGGCGCCGGTACCGGAGACCAGCCCTCCTTCGGTTCGGACCACCGTCTGCGCCTGAGCGAAAGAAGTCAGGAGCAACAGAGCCAGGATGCGTTTCATGGGTTCAGCCGATTAAGTGGAGGAAAGATACGCCTTTTTCCGGACAGCCTCGTTTTTGTGTTTTTGGCAATCAAATCCTATTTTCTTTATTAGAATTTCATTAGAACAGGCAAAATCACAACCATTTCCCCAAAAATTGAGTTACTTTTTTACAAACAAATCATCCGGCAACCAATCTCCCCGGAAAACCGATTGCTTTATGGAGTTATACTACACCTTTTCTGTTCTCATTGTGCTGTCGGCGGTGTTCGCGTACCTGAACCTCCGCTTTCTGAAACTTCCGGCAACGATCGGTATAATGGTCATCGCCATGGTCGCATCGGTCTTCCTCGTCGCCGCAGGTAAATACAATCCGGGCTTATTTGAGCACGCCGTCGGGTTTCTCGGCCGGGTCAACCTGGAAGAAATCCTGATGGGAGCCATGCTCAACTTCCTGCTTTTTGCCGGGGCGATTCATATTCACATGGACGACCTCAAAGAGCAAAAACGTTTTGTCATTGTGTTCTCGACGGTGAGTGTGCTGCTGTCGACCTTCGCCGTCGGCGCCATGCTCTATTATGCCCTTCAGTGGCTTGGAATGGACATTCCGCTGATCCAGTGTCTCGTCTTCGGAGCGCTGATTTCACCGACCGACCCGATTGCGGTACTGGGTATCCTGAAGGCGGCGGGCGTACCGAAGTCGCTCGAAACCAAGATCGCCGGCGAGTCGCTTTTCAACGACGGCGTCGCGGTAGTCGTCTTCGTCACCCTCCTCGAAATGGCCCGCCAGAGTACCACGCATATTTCACTCAGTGCCGTATCGGTTCTTCTGGCGAAAGAAGCGCTGGGCGGTCTGGCCGTCGGGCTGCTGCTTGGTTTCGCAGGTTCCAGAGCGATGAAGGTCATCGACGACTACAAAGTTGCTGTCCTGATTACCCTTGCCATCGTCATGGGCGGGTACCTCCTCTCCCAGGCCATGCATATTTCCGGCCCGCTCACAATGGTTGCGGCGGGTCTGGTGGTCGGCAACTACGGAAAAGCCCGTGCGATGTCGGAAGTGACCCAGGACTACCTTGAGAAATTCTGGGAGCTGATTGATGAAATCATGAATGCCTGTCTCTTCCTGCTGATCGGATTCGAACTGCTGCTGATTCCGGATCTGGGACGGTACTGGCAGATCGGTCTGCTGGCAATTGCCATCGTGCTGCTCGCCAGGTACTTGTCGATAAAGGGTCCGGCGGTATTGATTCCGTTCCGGGAAAAACTGGACCGTAAGTCCATCGTTATCCTGGTATGGGGCGGCCTGCGCGGTGGAGTATCGGTAGCGCTGGCGCTGTCGATCGACGAGGCGCTGAACAAGAATCTCTTTCTGGCCATCACCTACTTCGTCGTTGTATTCTCTCTTATTGTGCAGGGATTGACGGTAGGCCGCCTCACCCGCGCCGAACCTGCCATCCCATAAATGAGGGATTGCCTCCCTCCCGGCACCTGCTCAACTTTACTCCCCCGGACCACCTCCGGGGGATTTTTTTGTTCAACCTTCTTCTGCGAAACAATGAAACTTCAGCTTACGCTCGATGTATTCAGCGGACGACCAAACCCGACGCTGACGCTGGAAGGCCGCGAAGCCGCCGATTTTCTCCGGCGGGCCGAACCGACCGGAAAGCTTTCTGCCCGAAAAGAAGAACTCCCCTTCCGGCTCGGGTACCGCGGCATTATCGTCGAACAACTCGACGAGCCCGCTGCCGGTTTCCCGGCACTTTTTACCCTGACGCCGGAGCGGATATACAGCGAGGAACTAACGGCCGAAGCATCCGATAAGGGAGCTGAGTCGTTTCTGCTCGACCGGCTCTCCGGCTTCCGGAATACGCGGGGGCTGGGGCGTGGTTTCCGGGATTTTTTGCGGGATGATATGGCAGCCAGACGAAAGGAATTCGAAACCATCGGTCACCGCGTCTTTGATCCGCCGATCCTCGAAATACTGCAACCCTGCAGCTGCGCGCCGCTTTATGAGCCCGCCTGGTGGAACGTACCCACTATTCAGCCCCGCAATAATTGCTACAACTATGCCACCAACTACCGCTCCGACAGCTATGCTCAGCCCGGGCGCGCCGCCGGAGCGATGTATACCAACTATACCAGCTGCGTCGTTCCGGCGGGGCAGCGTAGTGTGCGGGACGGCGCGATAGCCGATTGCCTCATCGATACCCCCAATGCCAATAACGTCTGCCCGAAAGATGGTCACCTGGTGGCGCTCGTTATCGCTCCCGGGCCTGCATTCAAGGATTTTCACTGGTACCGGAAGGGCAAAAACGGACGATGGTCACACAAGCCGGGCGGCGGCGCCGTCACTCACCTCGACAATTCGGGCGCCGTCATTACCGATCCCCGAACGGCCAACCGGGGGTACTACACGCAATTTTGTACCTTCATGAAGGTCATGCACGGACATATCAAAATCAACTGATTTGAAAAAAGGAAAGGTTACCCTGCTGGTCTTCTCCGGCCGGCCCGATCCGGTCTGGATACTAGGACGTCTGACGGAAAAGGCCCTCGAACACTACTGGCAAACCCTTGATGCGGCGCCGGGTATGCCCGAACCCGCTCCGGACGGCCTGGGATACCGGGGTTTTCTGGTGGAAACCGGCGACGATACCTGGTTTGTTTTCCGCGGAATGGTATCCCGCCATACCGCCGGCGGAAAGACCGTCCGGGCGGACCATACCCGGGAAGTAGAGCGTACCCTCCTGTTGTCAGCCCCTGCCGAGTGGCAGGAGCTGACACGGGAGCTGCTCCGAACCGAACTGGGAGAATAAAAACGAAGGCCGGAGTAACCGGCCTTCGACTCAGAATGTAGCTTCTTTCAGTTCTTCGAGGAAGGGCTGCTGCCGGAGGCGCTTGCCCGTCGCCGCGAAAATCGCGTTGGCAACACTCCCGCCCGTGGGTGGTAGTGCCGGTTCTCCCAGGCCCGTTGGATCGATGCCGTTATCGACGAAATGGACCTCTACTTCCGGAATTTCATTCATCCGGATGAGGCGGTAAGTATTGAAGTTCTTTTGCTCCGGCGCTCCGTCCCGGAAGGTCAGGTTGCCGAACATCGCGTGGCCAAAGCCGTCTACCACGCTGCCGATGACCTGCTGGCGGGCGCCGCTTTGATTGACCACTACCCCGCAATCCACCGCAGCAACTACCTTTTTCAGCGAAGGGCCTTCCTTGGTAGCGACCACTTCCGCAACCTGCGCCACGTAGGAATTGTGGGAAAAATACACGCTGAAACCCTGCCCTTTTTTCTTACCCCAACCCGATTTTTCGGCGGCCAGCTGGATAACGGCCTTCATCCGGTCGATGTCATATTTGATCGCGCCAACCGGTTTGGCTTTGGCTTTTTCCAGCAAATCGAGCCGGAAACGCACCGGGTCCTTTCCTGCCGCAGCCGCTACTTCATCGAGAAAAGCCTGCTCGGCAAAAGCGAGAAAATTCGTAATCGGCGCGCGCCACGGCCCGGTCGTAATCGGGGATTTCTGGTCGACGCTGTCGATCAGCAGGTTATCTACCGCACCGGAAGGAAAGTTATCCTCGCGGGTAGAGTTTCCGACATTGAATCCGGCGCCGCGCAGGCGATAGCCGACGAGGTTATTGCCGGCATCAAGCGCGGCTTCAAAACGGTAGCGAACCGCCGGACGGTAGCTGCCGCCGGTCATATCGTCTTCGCGCGTCCAGATTACTTTGACGGGCGCCTTGATGAGGCTCGATAGCTCGGCGGCTTCCAGCACGTAGTCGGCTTTCAGCCGTCGTCCAAAACCTCCGCCCATGCGGGTCAGGGTTACGGTAACCTTTTCCGGCGGGATTCCGAGAAGTTTGGCGGTCTCGTTCCGGGCCAGCTCTGGTGTCTGCGTCGAACCGACCAGCTCCACGCCATCCGGGCGGACGTGCGCAAAGAAGTTCATCGGCTCCAGCGGATTATGCGGAAGGAATGGGCACTGGTACTCGGCCCGGACGACCTTCGCCGCAGTCCGGAACGCCGCGTCGGGGTCGCCGTCCTTGCGGCGGACTGTCGCCTCCGGGCTGTCAAGCAGCGTTTTCAGGATCCGGTTGTGATCGGCTGTACTTTCCAGCGGCGCTTCCTTTTCGTATTCAATTTTGACGGCTTCCCGGGCCTTTTTGACCTGCCAGGTAGATTTTCCGACGATGGCGACGTTGTTTTTAAACGTCACTACGTCGACAATACCGGGCATCGCCTTCGCCGCCGCCGCATCTACCGATTTGATTTTCAACCCAAAAGCCGCCGGTCGCTGTATCATCGCGAACAGCATTCCTTCCCGGTAAAAATCAATCCCGAAAAGCGGTTTTCCAGTCAGAATAGCCGGATTATCAATGTTTTTGACCTGTTGCCGGATAAGGCGAAAATCTTTCCGGTCTTTCAACGGTACTTCTGCCGGAACCGGCAGGCGGGCCGCTTCGTCCGCCAATTCTCCGTAGCTCAGCTTCTTTGAATTGTGCCGGACAAAACCGTTTTCGGTCGTGCATTCCGACGCCGGAACCTGCCAGCGTTTGGCAGCGGCATCGATCAGCATACGCCGGGCCGTCGCGCCGGCCTTCCGCAGCCGCTGCCAGGAGTGACGGATCGACCCGCTGCCTCCTGCTACCTGGCGTTCAAAATTTTTCGTATCGAGTGCGGCCTGGATCACGCGGACCTGCTTCCAATCTACGTCCAGCTCCTCCGCCACGATCATCGGAAAGGAGGTTTTGATCCCCTGCCCCACTTCGGGATTGGGTGACAAAATCGACACCACGCCGTCTGCCGCGATGGACAGGTATGCGTTGAAGGCGCCCGGCGCCCCCGCAAGCGCTTCGGCTTCGGACCAGGAAAAGCCCAGCATGAGGCCTCCGCCCGCGGAAGCCATTACTTTCAGAAAAGTACGTCTGTTGGCAGTCATGTCGGTTACTTTTTCGGTCGTGAAGCAGCCAGGTGAATAGCCTCCCGTATGCGGTGGTAAGTACCACAGCGGCAGAGGTTTCCGGACATAGCGGTTTCGATTTCGGCGTCGGTAGGCTTCGGATTTTTCCGGAGAAAAGCAGCGGCCGTCATGATCTGGCCTGCCTGGCAGTAGCCGCACTGCGGCACGTCGGCTTCGTCCCAGGCTTTCTGGACGGGATGATCTCCCTGTACAGAAAGTCCCTCGATAGTCGTAATCCGGGCGTTCGTTACAGCCGATACCGGCAGGACGCAGGAGCGGGTTGCTTCCCCGTTGACGTGTACCGTACAGGCTCCGCACATGGCCATCCCGCATCCGAATTTGGTCCCGGTCAGCCCGAGATGGTCGCGTAGCACCCAGAGGAGGGGCGTATCCGGATCGGCTTCGGTCTGGTACGTCCGCTCGTTGATTTTCAGCTTGATAAGAGACATCGTCTTGTTGCTTTCGCGGCTGCCGGGAGGCGGGCCGCAGAGAGGTTGCAGCGTTGTTTCAGTCAAGTTAGCCGATCGGCCTATCCCCTCCAAACAAACCGAGATCACCACCGGGGATTCGTCGACATCACGAAACGAAGTCTTCCCGCATGGGTGAAAATACGTCTACCAGTATCCCTTCTTCCAGGCATACGGCGCCGTGAACGGCCGAGGGCGGAATGAAATACACATCTCCTTCCCGCAATACCTGCTTTTCTTCTCCGACGGTTATCTCAAATGCACCTTTGGCCACATAGCTGATCTGCCGGTGTACATGGTGGTGCAGGGCGCCGATACCTCCGGCATCAAAGGCAACTACAACCAGCATTACGTGGTCATCGTAGCTGAGAATTTTGCGGCGCAGCCCTCCGCCCAGCTCCTCCCAGGGAACTTCTTCAGAATGGGTAAACAATCGTTCGCGTGCGTTCATGAGCTATTATGGCAGGTTATCGGGTATCTGATCGACGGCATTCCGTTCCTGCCTCCCTGCAAAAAAGCGAAACAAACGCCGGTCCGGATAGCAGACCGGCGTTTTCCTTATACCACCCGGCGTTCGTTTTCGGCAATCGGTGCGTCGTTGATGCTGGCGTAGCGTCTGGCCATCTGCCCGATTTCGTTGAATTCCCATAGTTCGTTGCCATAGCTCCGGTACCATTGTCCTCCCGCATCGTGCCATTCGTATTCGAAACGGACGGCGATGCGGTTGCCGTCAAAACTCCAGAGCTCTTTTTTGAGGCGATAGTCCAGCTCCTTTTCCCACTTGCGGGTCAGGAAAGCCTGTACTTCCTCCCTCCCGTTGACAAACTCCGTCCGGTTGCGCCATTCGGTATCCGGCGTGTACGCCAGACTGACCCGTTTCGGATCCCGGCTATTCCAGGCTTCTTCGGCAAGTTTGACTTTCAGTAATGCCGTCTCCTGTGTGAAAGGAGGAAACGGAGGCCGTTGTTCAGCCAGTACAGCGTCCCACATGGTGTCGCCACACTCTTCGTTCACAAACGGAACATCTTCCGGATAGTCGCTCATGGTTGTTTTGTTTGAATTTAATTTTACCGAACGATCGGTAAATATGTACGTTAAAAAAATTTACTACTGCTTCAACAGTGACCGGATGTCTTCCAGCGTCTGTTCAAATAATTCAGGCTGATGAAAGATCTGCGACAGTATCAGTACACCCTGGATGCGGACGACTGCGTCTTTGCCGAGCTGCTCCGCAACTTTTTGCTCCAGGCCTGCGTCAACGGCGAGCCGGGCGAATCCGTCCATCCATTCCCGGAACTGCGCAGCAATCGCCTCTTCAAACAGCGGAGCCGCAGTACCATGCGAAAGCGCGCGGTAGACGCAGGCAACGGTGCCGCCGTGATAGAGGTCCCGGATATTTCCAAAGACGGTATCCAGCTTTGTTTCAAGGGGTTGCGAAGTCTGAACGACCTCCGTCAGATACGTTTTCGTCCACACAGCCAGGTGGTCCAGTACTGCCTGGGCCATTGCCTGCTTGCCTTCCGGAAACCGGTGGTAAAGACTCGCTTTCTTCAATCCCGTCGCCGCCGCCAGCTCCGTCATACTCGCTCCATCGTACCCCAACGTGCGGAATACAGTGAGAAGACGATCGATGAGGATGTCGGGGTGGATTTTGGGGTTTGCCATTGGAGGTTTAGGGTTTAGGGTTTAGGGTTTAGGGTTTAGGGTTTAGGGTTTAGGGTTTAGGGAAAGACTCATATTGTCCGATCAACCCTAAACTTCAAACCCTAAACTCTAAACTTATTTTCCGAACGATCGGTAAACAACCAAAAGTTCCCTATTCCATCACTTTTTTAACGCCGGAAGTATCGGTATCGAGCAGGCGGACGTCGGTCTGGCCGGATTTTCGGAGCAACAAGCCGGTGCCGGGGCGGCATCCGATGCGTTCGAGTACGATCTTCCGGCTGTCACGGACAAACAGCACCGGTCCTTTTTCCGTGAATAAGTCTACGTCTTTCAGGATGAGACCGGTCGCATCGGTACACAACAGCCCTTTCCGGCTTTCGATAACGGATTGGGCGATCTGAATGTCTTCGACGTGCATTTCGGGCAGCCCGCGTACGAGAATCCCCGTCTCAGCGCCTTTGCAATGAACATTCTGCACCCGGAAATGCCGGAAACGGGGTGTCCCCTCGTCCACCGGACGGGCCTCTGACGGCGGAAGGTCCTCACTCTTTCCGGACGCCGGTACAGGGTCTTTGGCCTGGTAATACATATCGAACAGAATGGCTTCTCCCGGAATATTCGTCATTTGAACGCCGCTGACGTACACATCCTCGACTACTCCTCCCCGGCCTCTTGCTGTTTTGAACCGCAGGCCTACATCCGTACCAAGAAAAGTACAGTTCGAAACAAACAGGTTACGGGCTCCGCCGGACATCTCGCTGCCAACGACAAATCCGCCGTGGCCGTGAAAAACGGTACATCCGTTGACAAGGACGTCTTCCGTCGGAATACCGCGTCTGCGGCCTTCGGCGTCACGGCCGGATTTGATACAGATGGCATCGTCGCCGACGTCAAATGTACTGTTTTCGATCAGTGCATGCCGGCAGGATTCCAGGTCGACTCCGTCTCCGTTTTGCGCATACCAGGGATTCCTGACCGTGACATGCCGAAGCGTAATATCCTCACACAGAAGCGGGTGCAAGCACCAGGCGGGCGAGTTTTGTACCGTAATCCCTTCGAGCAATACGTCACGGCATTGCACCAGACTTACCATATTCGGGCGGAGAAAATCCCGGATAGCGGCTGATTTCGTCTGATCATAACCGGTTGCGAGACTGACCGCTCCTTTGATCCGCGAGCCCTGGAGGGATTGTTCGGAAGGATACCAGGTATCGCCGTCGGTCACACCACCAGAGGCTACCAATTTCGCCCAGGCCGACGCAGTTAGTTTCTCCTTTTTGACCGGGCGCCATACTTCGCCGCCGCCGTCGAGCGTACCGCCTCCCGTAATAGCAATACCTACAGCGTTCCGGGCGCTCAGCGGCGCCTGGCAGCGGATGGCATCGAGACCTTCCCAGGAAGTTACGACAAGCGGGTAATCCTCCCGGTTCTGGCTGAAACGCAGCAGCGCTCCCGTTTTTACATGGAGATTGACGCCGCTTTTCAAGGTCAGCGGGCCCGTCAGCCAGAGACCTTCGGGAATCAGTACGGTACCGCCTCCCGCTGCCGAGCAGGCGTCTATACTTTTCTGTATTGCGCTGGTATTCAGGAACTGGCCATCGGGTTTTGCCCCATAGGCTGTGATGCGAAAGGTATCTTTCCGGAAAACGGGTTGGTACACCACCGGTAACTCGTCGGCTGCTTTGCCGTCGAACGCAGTTTTCCGGACGAATGCGGCAAGAGGTAGTTGCTGTCTCCGCCAGTCAGCCACCACGAGTCCGGCTATTTTTCGCGCTCCATAGGCGGAAAAGTGAGTATCGTCAGCAATGCCTTTCGGGCGCGAAGCATACGTACCAGGCTGAAAAGCCAGGTACAACCGCCGGGATTTTTCGGGACCGGCCTGCCGAACCATGTCGCGGCTGAGCGCTTCCAGGTCAATCAGGGGGACGCCTGTTTCTCCGGCAACCTCTTTCACGACTGTCGGGTAATCGCCGTGCGTATCGGACCAGGCGCCTCCGGCGTCAAACCGCCTTCTTACTACCGGCGTCAGGAGTACCGGTTTCGCGCCTTTCGCCTGCGTTTCCCGTATAAAGCGGAGCAGATTCCGGCGGTAGTCGGTCTGCGGCGCGGCATACCTGGTGGAGTCCTCTTTCTTCTCATCGTTATGACCGAACTGGATCAGGACCCAGTCGCCCGCTTTGAGTTCGCCAAGCACCGTCGTCCAGCGGCCTTCACGCAGAAAGCTTTTGGTACTGCGACCGTTAACTGCGTGGTTGCGGACGGCGACGCCATCTGAAAGCAAGCCGGGTAATGCCTGTCCCCAGCCCCGTTCCGGGTCCGATGCATCGGGTTTGTCGGCCATGGTGGAATCACCGATGAGAAAGATCGTTGGACGGACGTCCGCAGAACGGAAGGCACAAAGGGTAAGGGCGAGTAAGAACAGTTTTTTCATGCAATCAGGCTTCGTCGGAAGAAAGACGAAATCCGGATGACCTGTCCCTCGATCGTGTCAAACCGGCGCTATCATCCTGCCTGCAACAACAAAAAGCATCGATGTCACCAACACCGATGCTTTTAATAGACTAGTTTGAAGCTAAGCCGCCAACTCTGCTTCAAAGCTTATCTCTTTTCATTTCACCTAAAGAGACAGTTAAAATTACAAAAAATCATACAATAAATAGTTATCGTACTACATGCCGAAAAGTAACCCGTTTTCTGCCACCTCCTGATGTTCTGAGGGTTGCAAAAAACGGGCTATATTTTTTCTGACAAAAATCGTGTCAATTGCCGTAGAATAAATTCCACAACTTGTAGAATTCTTCTCTACGCCCAATAAAAATAAGCTAATTGTAATTATATTTTATCCCTCAATAATGGAATTCTATCCCATTTAGCGGACAGCTACGCAACACCAAAAATCCGCGCCATACCCGACCATAGCCGTTACCACAACCGTTTCAACCCCGGAAACTGGTCGAAACCGGGATCAGGAGAGATCACTGTGCAGGAGGCAGCCAGGGCCTGAGCCGCCAGCCAGTGACAGACCGGGCGAACAGGCTGCTTACTGTCAGGCAGTTGCCGGTATTTTTCCAATGAAGCGGCATCCATCGGGAGCAGCTGCAGGTGAAAATGGCTCATGACAGCCTGCATGAATTCACCAATGCTGCACCGGATCGCGAAGTCGCCCTTCTTCATTTTTTCCGCCAGCTCCAGCCACGAGCATTCACTGACAAAACAGATAATACCGGGTTCGTTGATGGCAACGACGGCAGTTTGCGACAAGCGGTATGCATCACGGATGAGGTAATCGAGCGTAGGCGTATCCAGCAGAATACGGGAAGGCCAGCGTTTCGGTACCTTCGAAAACCGCTCGACAGGCGGCAATCCCTGCCACAGGCCGGGGACTACCTTTTCAATCAGCTCTTTGGGAAGCTTTTTACGGGAAGACTTGGCTTCGGGCCGACGGGGCACTACCTGCCCCGCTGCCGTGTGGACAATTTCTGGCATCATGGAATAGCGGGTATCTGCAACCGGCACGCCCGGTCAAACCTGACCGACCTGTCTGTACCCGGCTTTTTCCACTGCTGCCTCCGGCGTTTGTGTCAAAAACCCGGATACAATGTCCGGATTATTGACACAAACATACACGGAAAATCCGATATTAACTAAAAAAGAAAGACAAATGATTCAAAAAATTAGACATCAGGACGGAAAATCCGCTTCGAAGTACCCTGCAAACTTCCATAACTCCTTGATGTCCTCCCGGCGGACCGGATACGGCGCAAACCGCTCGTTGAGTGACTTCAGCACCAGCACATCTTTCTCGACGAGGTAATTGAAGACTTTCTTCAGCACTACCCCTTCATCGAGCGTGACCACCAGGCAGATCGTTCCGTTCTTGACACCTTCCCAGTTCTCGATGTATTCGCCGAAAACCACGGCGCCCTCTTTCAGCGGGGGCATGGACTCGCCTTCATAGGGAAAAGCCCGGTACTTCCGGTCGCGGGCCAGAAACGGCAGGTTAAACGCCGGCAACTGCCCGATATATTCCAGATCGCCAAAGCCCTCGGCGTAACCACCCATGGCTTTGACGGGTACAAACTCGACATTGTCACGGTTACGTACGTCGACCGTCGTCGCCAAAACCCGCAATTCCGGCACTTTCGGTAACTGAACCGGTTCGCGGCTCAAATCTTTCCGAAGCAGCTCATCCACTGTCACCTGAAAGAAATCCGCTACTTTGACCAGATCCCCGTATTTCGGCTCGGCACGCGCCGACTCGTATGCAGCCCAGGTCGACTTCTTCAATCCCAGCTCATCCGCCAGCCGCTGCTGGGAAATTCTTCCCTCCAGACGACCCCTCAGGTACACGAGGTTACGTGAAAAAAAACCGTTATGATTGCTCTCTTCCGTGGTGTTTTTATCCATAATTTTTAATCAATGCTGGACCTTCTTGAACAAAGATAACGGAATTTCCTTTCCCCGAGCAAGAAATACAGTCAAAATATCCGGAAGCCATCCTGTGCCGTCACGGCTTGCCGCTAATACGCCGCCAGGACCGCCGAAAGGCAATAATTAACGGTTTGTTAACGCGCCGCTTCGCGCGCATTCTTACTTTTGCGTCATCAAAAGTTTATAAATACTAAACATTCTGGTTTCGTATTCCGCTATGAGTGAAAAAACATACGATTTTGTTGTGATCGGCGGGGGAATTCTCGGCACCTTTCATGCCTATCATGCCGCCCGGCTGGGCCTGTCTGTCCTGTTGCTGGAAAAAGATTACCGTCCCGTTCAGGCAACGGTCCGGAATTTCGGGCAGGTAGTACCGTCCGGAATGGCTGGCAAATGGTTTGACTACGGCCTGCGCAGCCTTCATTTTTACAAGGAAATGCAGGCGTCATTCGACTTATCAGCCCGCGCGAACGGTTCCGTCTATATTGCGTCAGACGAAGACGAAGCCCGGCTCCTGCATGAAGTAAAGGCATCGTTTGATGCCCGCGGGTATGCTTCTGAGCAGCTCACGAAAGGCGAAACCCTTCGCCGCTACCCGTCTGTACGGCCGGAATATGCCCGGGAAGCACTCTTTTTCCCGGACGAAATCTCCGTTGAACCCCATCTTCTTATCAACCGTATCCACGCCTATCTCCGCGAGCGCTATCCCAACCTGACACAGCGGTTTGGCACGGCGGCGGTTGGCTGCGAACCTGCCGGCGCCGGCGCGCAGGTAACGCTTGCGGGTGGCGAGCGGATTTCTGCCGGGAAGGTGTTGGTTTGCGGCGGAGGGGAATTCGGCCTGCTGTTTCCGGAAGTCTTCCGGACCAGCGGTATCATCGTCAGCAAACTGCAGATGATGCGCATCGCGGCGCCTGCCGGATTATCCCTCCCCGGCAATATCCTCACCGGTCTGACCATCCGTCGGTATGAATCGTTCGAAACCTGCCCATCCTACCCGTCTCTTCAAACGCCGGAACACCTCCGTGAACTGAAAGATCAGGGTATTCATATTCTGTTCAAGCAGGCGACGGACGGCTCCATTATCCTCGGCGACTCCCATTCCTACGCCGGTATCGGCGAAGTGGAAAACCTTGGTTTTCAGTCGGATGCCTATATCAATGAGTTAATGTTCCGGGAAGCGGAACGCATCGTCGGGTTCCCGGTCCGTAACCTGATCGAATGCTGGTCGGGCTACTACCCCCAGCACGCCGACGGCATCTTCGAATACGACGTCGACAGCCATATCCACATCCGTACCGCCATCGGCGGCAAAGGCATGACTGCCAGCGGCGGGTATGCGGAAGAGGTGGTGAGGGGGTGGTTTGGGGGAGAGAGTTTAGGGTTTAGGGTTTAGGGTTTAGGGTTTAGGGTTTAGGGTTTAGAGTTTGAAGTTTAGAGTTTTGTTGGAGAGCGACTCTCAGTCAGTCTCCTTTCCCATCCAAACCCTAAATCCCAAACTCTAAACTTCAAACTCTAAACAATCAACTACCTCAACGTCAACCCCACCCCTCCCGATACCCACCTGCCGGGCTGCTGGACAAAGCCATGCTCGTAGTAGGTCTGGTTGAGGAGGTTGGTGCAGTCGAGAAAGAGGCGGTAGGCCGGTCGTGACCAGGATACGCGGGCGTCGACCAGGTGGATTGTCGCATAGGGCTGCGGAGGCGTCGTGGCATCCCACTGGTAGTCGCCCTCCCGCTTTTTCAGCGTATACCAGGTATCCAGGCTCAGGCTTTTGGCAAGGCGGAACGTCAGCCCTACGCTGGCCTTGTGCCGCAGGTAGTTGAGGGTGTAGAACGACTGAAAATTCGTCTGTTTTTTGTCGGCCCAGATATACGCATAGTTAGCCGATACCCGCTGCAGCCAATGGGCATCACGGCCGGTCAGCGTCGCTACGTTCAGTACATAAGATACTTCTGCCCCCAAGGTATTCAGGTCCCGGATGTTTTCCATGCGGGGTACTGTAAATTCCGGGCGCTTGATTTTGTCGATGGCTACGCTTGTTTGCCGGTAGAAGACGGAGACAGTCGCCTGCACCGCGCCGGTAAACCGCTTCGCGCCCAGTTCATAGCTCCAGGCTTTCTCGGGTTTGATATTCGGATCGGCAACGACCGTCGAGGAGTTCAGGTACATCTCCGTAAACGTCGGGTACCGTACCGAACGGTTGACGCTTCCATACACGGCCAGTTTTTCACTCACCGAATACGATACATCCAGCCCGGGGTACCATTCGTTGCCGAACTGGGAGTTCATGTTGAAAAGCGTTCCGACGGCCAGCGTCACCCGGTCCCACTTTTTCAGCTGTTCCAGGTACCAGTTGACATTGTCGCGGTCTTTTCCGAAGGTGTAAAAATTACCGAAGAAACCCGGCACTTCCTTTTTGCGGGAAAGGCTGTCGCCCAGGCGGTTACTGATGATACTCTCCCGTCTCCACTCGGCTCCGAAGGAGGTTACGCCGAGGTTGCTCGTCCATTTGTTCCGCCATTCAATGTCCCAGACGTTGGTCTGGTGAAAGTTGATGGCAGATGGTTTTGTTTCCCGGTAATTATCAAAATCATACATATCATAATGCCGCCGCCAGGAGCCGGTGAGGCTCGACACAAAGGCACCTGAAAACTGCTGATCTACCCGTGCTACAACGTAATTCTGCCGTACCTGTTCATACTGATTGTAGTATTTCGGGTGATAAAAATTGGACGCTCCGAACTGGTTGTCCATCCAGCCGCCCTGCAGGTCGATCGTGGTCCGGTGCAGGTTCAGTGTGGTATGCCCGTAGAGGTTGTGGCGGTCAAAGGCAGTGTTTTTTGCATAGCCGTCGCTGTGGATTTTCTCAACGGCCAGTAATGTCGACTGGTTTTTGGTAGCTACACTCGCCGCCGCGCCCAGCTGATAGAGTCCGTACTGCCCGCCGGCAGCGTTGACTTTCACCTGCGTAGGCTGGTTTTTCTTCGTGATGATGTTGATCACGCCCGAAAAAGCACTTGGCCCGAACACGCGCGACGCGCCGCCCTGCAGTACTTCGATCCGCTCGATCAGATCCAGCGGAAACGGCAGATTGAGGGTATGGTGGCCGGTTTGGGGATCGTTCATTTTGACGCCGTCGACGAGAATCAGCGTCTGGTCAAAATTGCCGCCGCGGATGCTGATATCCGCCTGAACGCCAAGCGGTGCACGGGAGCGTACATCCACGTTGAGCGCATACTGAAGGATCCCGTCGAGGGTTTTGACCGGCGCTTTTTCAATGTCTTTTGACGTGATGACGGTGACATTCCGGCCGGTTTTGCGGATATCCGTCGGTTGCAGACTGGCAGTGACGGTCACTTCCGACAGCGTGCGGGTACTGTCCTGGGCCTGACTGATAACCGGAAGAAGAAATATAACGCTAATAAATATACGTTTCATGTATTGATGGGAATCGGATAGCCGGGTATCCGCTTTGGGGCGCGGAAACCGGCGTCATCCATGAAAAAAAGGGAATAGCTTTCCGGGGAACGACAGGGCGCCGTTCCGGAAAAAACAGTTGAAAAGACTCAGAAAGCAGGCTCTTCTTCTCCCGCAAACAAATGAACAATAGCCTGGTAATCCAGTTTTCCGCTGTCCATACGGGGAAGATCCCGGCATTCCAGTATCCGCCGCGGCTGCTTGGCCTGCGGCAGGGAATGCAGGAGGTGGTCCTTCAGCTGACGGTGGTACCCGGAAGAGCGTTCTCCGGGATAGGTACAGCTGAAAGCCAGACAAATATCATGCGACAGGTCGTCGCGCAGCAAGCCTACCGCAGCAACATCCCGGATAAAGGACAGTTCCCGCGCGCAGGACTCGATTTCTTCGGCAAAAACATTCAGCCCCCGGCGGTTAAACATCCGTCCGCCGCGTCCGAGCAGAATCAGGCGGCCGTCTTCGATCAACCCCAGGTCAAAAACCGTATTGACACCCCGATAATCCGGTGATACATAAGGACTTTCAACAAGAATCTGTTGATCTGACAGCGTAATGGTTACGCCCGGAAACGCTTTGCCAACGGTATATCCGTATTGCAGGATATCGTCGTTTTGCTGGTAGCTCACGTGCCCGAGTTCGGCGGCGCCGTAGTATTCGGTCAGCAAAGCATTCGGGCAGGTCTCCCGAAGCTGCCGCGCTGTAACGATGTCGAGCTTCTCACCGGCGCTGACGAGGGAGCGCATCTGCTCCAGGGTACCCGTCTTTCCTGACCACAGCCGGTAGTGCGACGGCACCATGAACACCGACGTAATCCGCTCCTCGCGCATGCGGAGTGTCCATCCGGCGGCAGATTTCAGCGAGGCCATGACGACGGTTCCTCCCAGCCACAGCACGTGCAGGGCAGCGTTGAGGTTTGCCGAATAGCTCAGCGCATCGAGGATGAACAGGCGGTCATCTGTATCGAGGCCGAAAATATCCGACTGATGCGGAAACGCCGACACCCAGCTCTGGTAGTCTTTCCAGATGACCTTAGGCGTACCTTCCGTTCCGGAGCTGAGCACACCGAGAAAGCGGTCTGACAGCAGACCCGTTTTCCATTCCGGCTCAGTATCAGATGGTTGCAGTACTGTTTCGTCGGTCAGGGAAAAGGCGCTGAACAGGCCGGTCAGCGCGGAGCAATCCGTAGCTGACAATTGCCGGGAGCCGAATAGCGTCGCTTTTCCAGCCGCCATCAATGCCAGCAGGTCGAGCAGGGCTTCCTGCGGGTCCTTGCGGATAAGCAGTACGTTGGTCTCCCGGATACCGGCTGATATAGCTGCCGCGCGTCGCCGCACCTCTTCCACCAGCGCGCCATACGACAGCCGGCTGTCGCCATAGACGACAGCTTCTTTCTCAGGGTATTTCCCTGCCGTATGGAGGATTTTCTGCAGAATCACGGTTTCAGTTGTTCGATCAACAGAGCGGCGCCAAGTCCGCCGGCTACTCCCGCTGCCACGAGTCCCAGGCGACTGCCGGTATGCTTCAGGGCGAGCGTCAGATGGAGGGTATTGAGAAGGCCGGAAGCCCCGAACGGGTGCCCGTAGGCCAAATTGCCCCCAAATATATTCACTTTTTCGGGCGAAATGCCCCAATGCTTCAAAAACGCGAGGGGTTTGACAGCAAACGATTCGTTGATTTCGAACAGGTCTATGGTCGAAACGGAAATACCCGTCTGGCGGAGAAGCTTTTCCGTTGCCCAGATCACGCCCAGCGGCGCGAGGCCCGGAGGACCGCCTGCTACGGCCGAAGCGACAATCCGGAACGACGGCTGTATGCCGGTCTGCTCGCAGAAGGCTTCGTTGCCCAGCCAGTATACCCCGGCGCCGTCGTGCAGGTGTGCCGTATTGGTATGATCGATGAGGGACGACGTCTGAGTAGCAGCCAGTTGTTCAAGGGAGAGTCCGGGCCGGACGGCCTGGTCTGCCGTCTTTCCGTTAACAGGATGAATAATTGTTTCGATTATTTCCCGGCTGCTACCAGCCCGCTCGTGGCTGCGTATGGTCCAGGCCATCATATCGGCCTTGGACACCCCGAATTGTCCGGCGGCGCGGGCTGCAGCTTCTGTCAGTTCGTCGGGCCCGGCGGAAGAGGGTACGAACGACGCTTTGGTAAAGTACGTCGCCTCGTCCACAAACCGAAAGTCCCTTGGGTGGTACTGCCGTTTCGGCGCAAGGCTATTGCTTTCCATGCCGCCGGCGAGGACGGCTGTCGACAATCCGCTCTTCAGCTGGGCTTCTGCCGCGATCAGGGTACGCAGGCCGGCGCCGCATTGCATATCCAGTGTGGTACCAGGCAGTTCTTCCGGAAATCCGGCTTCCAGCAGGGCATAGCGGGCCATGTTGCCGCCGGTACCGAGGGCAACGCCGGCGAGTACCTCGTCGACCGGCCAGTCGGGATGCCTGTGCCGAAGTTCCCGTAACAGGGCTGCGAAGAGGTGTTCGGGAATAATGTCCCGGTAGTAGCCGTTGGCTTTTCCGACGGGTGTACGGAGTCCTTCCAGAAGATAAGCGTTGGGCATTGGCAAAAGGATCAGTCGGCAAAGGACGATCTTTTTTTCTTCGCCCGCCAGTATTTCACATCATCCACGATCCTGTCCAGGAATATCGCCGTGCCGATACTCCAGAAAAACCCGTCGTAATCAGTCCGGGGAGTATTGCGAAAAATGGTCTTCCTGTAGCCCACAAGGCCGTTGAGGCCAAACCACCGCAGCGGCCGGATACCAAACAGCGGCGGAACCTTATAGCTCGCTGATAGGCCCGCACCGACCGGTATAAAGCCGCGCTTGCTGGTGCGGACGTTCTCGCCCGATGCTTCGTCGAATACTTCCAATGTAGAGCGTCCGTACCCCGCTTCGGTGACAATACTCATTTCCCAGGTTTCCCGCCGGATCAGAAAAGGTTCGTAGTAGACCGTCCCGAACCAGAGGTGATCTTCGAGGCGGTGGATGGGATTGCCGGAGTGATCGACCCGGTTTCCGTCGTACCGGTGGGTCAGAAAGTAGCCGCCGATGCCTAGTTTGTATTTGTCGTTGATGAGCAGTCCGCCGCGGTAGCCCCAGATATTCACCGAATTTCCCTTGATAAACGAAAAGCGCTGGTCAAAATCGGTCGTTGGCTTCAGGCGGGTCTTTCGGGTACCGGTCGAGTCCGTCTCGAAAAAACCGCTGGCGTGCAGGGAGACCAACATACCGAAACCGATCAGAAAAGCCTTTCGCATGGGGAAAATTCATCATTTGGGGGTTGGACACGTCACGAAAGTATTCGCTTAATTTCAAACCAAAACCCGTGCCATTATCCTCGCATTTTTCCCGGAGCCGGGTAGTTCCGGCACTATGACGCCCCGGCGAGTACGCAGAGGTCTTACCGCCCTGAACTCAGCAAGGTATTACGGGCTTCTTCCACGAGGGGAAAGAGAAGATTCATTTTCTGCGTGGCTTCGTCGACCAGCGGTTCGAGAGACCCAATGTCCATGCCGTCGCGGTTGGCCATTTCCTGCAGGCGGATAAACAGGGGTACGATGTGATCGGCGCCGATCATCTGAGCGGGCGATTTGAGGGCGTGGGCGATTTTCCCGACTTCCGGAACATCCAGCTGCTCGATCGCCTTTCGGAATTTCTGCAACTGCCGCGGCGATTCTTCCAGGTATACCGACAGCAGATCCGCCATGGCTTCCTCGTCTCCGCCTGTCACCTCGTGGAGGTAATCCAGTTTGAGTGCCGGAACTTCTTCGGCTGGCTGACTGGCGGTACTGACCACAATTCCCGGCGTGGTTATCTGCAGTTGCCGGCGAACGATCCGATACAAATCCGCCATCTGAAACGGCTTCGAAACAAAGTCGTTCATCCCTACTTTCAGGCAGTGTTCGCGCTCGCCGACCAGCGCGTGCGCCGTCATAGCTACGATGGGGATATTCAGCTTGAGGGTATTCCGGATTTCCCGCGTGGTTTCGTACCCGTCCATCACCGGCATCTGAATATCCATCAAAATCAGGTCGTACCGGTTTTCAGCGAGTTTTTCGAGCGCTTTTACTCCGTTTTCAGCGATGTCGGAAGAATAGCCCATGCGACCGAGGACGGCCGTCGCGAGCTTCTGGTTCATCGGATTGTCTTCAACAACGAGTACCGAAATCGACTGGTGGCCGTCGAACGACGAAATCAGCGGCAGCAATTCTTCCGTTTTATCCAGCTCAGATACTTCATACGGAATATCCACCACAAACCGGGAACCGGCTCCGGGGGTACTTTCCACCGAAATCCTTCCGCCCAGCATTTCCACAAGTGAGTGAACAATGTTGAGCCCCAGTCCGGAACCGCCGTACTGACGGGTCGTGAAAGTACTCTCCTGGCGGAACCGCTCGAAAATATGCGGGAGTACTTCGGAAGGAATACCGATGCCGGTATCCTTCACTTCCAGGCGCACCCACATGTGCTTGCCGGCCTGCTGGATCTGGTGGATGGAAATATCTATCCTTCCCTTTTCCGTAAACTTGACGGCGTTGGAGGCGAGGTTGAGCAGGATCTGGGTAAGACGCGTCGGGTCACCCAGTACTACTTCCGGCAACCCCGGATCGAGTTGTACGTTCAGTATCAGTTGCTTGTCGAGTACCGACGGCTGCAGCATAATCCGGATCGACTGTACCAGGGAGTTGATACTGAATGGAATATGCTCAAACTGAAGCATCCCGGCCTCTATTTTGGAGATATCGAGGATGTCGTTGACGATCGTCAGCAGGTTCCGGCTGGCGGTATTGACGGCTTTGAGGTACTCTGCCTGCTCGGGGTTCAGCGGGGAGGTTTCGAGTAATGTCGTAAAACCGATGATGGAGTTGAGCGGTGTCCGGATTTCGTGGCTCATGTTCGCCAGGAAGTTCTCTTTCATGCGCGCTACTTTCTCAGCCATTTCCTTCGCTTCCTGCAGGCGGGTATGCGATTGCAGGCGATCAGTGATGTCTACGCTGACCAGTACGACGTGCAGGAGCTTGCCATCCGGATCGAAAATAGGGTGAGCGGAATTGAGAAACAGGCTTCGCTTGCCATTGAGGCGAACCTCCATATCGTCGACCTGGGAAGATATCCCCTGCAAAGCCTTCGCATACGGACGGTCTTCCACCGGATACAGCTCGCCGGTCGGAAAGCGGTACACCGGAAACGCCTTTATCTGTTCGGAGTAGGTAGTCGGCGTATTGTCGAGCAGTGTCCGGACGCCCTGATTGGTGTAAAAGACATTGCCCTGGGCGTCATATACTGTAATGGCAGCCGGTACGGCGTCGAGTACCTCCTTCAACCTGAACTCGTTCTCTTTCAGCTCTTTATACAGCCGCTTCCGGGTACGGAGCAGGCGCAGCAGAAGGCTTACGGCAATGAGGACAACGACAATTGCGACGAGCGTTCCGAGGATAATACTCAGGACGGCTTCGTTGGCGGATGTTTCACTTTCCTCCACCCGCTGGGTCAGCAGGGTTTCTTCGCTGTCCTGAATCTCTAATAAAAGAGTACGGAGGGCGTATGTTTTGTCGAGATAAACGCGCCCGGAGTCCAGGCGGGGCGTCCCTCCGGCGATTTCATTGCGGACGAACAGTTCCTTTCCCAGCGCCAGCTTTTCTTCCAGCAAGTCGTGAAAACGGAAAAACCGCTGACGCTGCAACGGACTTTTGACGAAGTCTTTCAGGTCGGCCGACTGAGCGCGGAGCTCCTTGGCATTGCGGTTGAAATCTGCGAGAAAATAGGGATTCTGGCTCAGGAGGTGCCCGCGAAGGTCGTTGTCAATATGCGTGAGCCGCGTATCGATCTGTTCTGTTTTCTCGAGAATAACCCGCGTATGGTTGATCCAGTTGTTGGTCGTAACGAGCCGGCGTATGGTCGTGTAGCCGTTCAGGCCGGTCAGGATTTCAACAAAAATCCCACCGATCAGCAGCACCAGAATCCATACTTTCGTTCGCATGTCCGTTCGGGTTGAGAGGTTATAAGCCCACAAGGGCGAGAAGGGACGGCAACTGAACCGGCTTCAGCAGGGTACCGGTGATGACCCCGGAATCCCGTACAAAAGGGGGCACATCGTCTCCTGACATCAGGTAAATCGGCACCGCCGGATCAAAGGCACGGATTTGCTGCGCGGCTTCGAAACCATCGAGGTCAGGCATCTGGTAATCCATCAGAATAAACCGGAAAGAATGCTCCCGGGCAAACGCCACGGCATCCTGCCCGCCGTCGGCCGTTTCTACTTCGGCCTGAGCGCGGGTGAGCAGTTTTTTGAGGATCTGAAGGTTCAGCCGGTTGTCGTCGACAAGCAGCACACGAAATTCATTCAGATCAGGGACATGGTCAGGTGAGGACATGCTCATGTGGCGGCATAAACGCTAGTCCGCAATATACGAACAACTACCCGGTTACGCCAACGACCTGATCGGGCGCATACGCCGGGGTTCTTGCGAATTGATAGTCAAGTAACAGAAAAATCGCGGGCTTTGCCAACCTTTTTCCCGCGGGCGATTCCGCTTCATGCGGGGCTGCTTATCAAATAACTATACCAGACCGGCCCGGTGCTCAGCAGGAAGGCGACCGGCAGGCTGTCTTCCCGAAAAGGCTGTTTCCTTTTCTATCAATTGTCAATAAAAAAAGCCTTCGGCAGGGCGTTGCCGAAGGCTTTCAAAGGGAACGGTTACGATCCGTTTTACCACATCACCCAGGTATCCTTGCTGCCGCCACCCTGGGAGGAGTTTACGACGAGCGATCCCTTCCGGAGGGCTACGCGGGTGAGTCCGCCGGGAATCACATTGATGCCGTCGCCGTAGAGGATATACGGGCGCAGGTCAACGTGCCGGCCTTCAATGGCTCCGTCCATCAGGCAGGGCACGCGGGACAGGCTGATGGTCGGCTGCGCGATGTAATTCCGGGGATTTTCGCGGATTTTCCGCCGGAAGAGTTCATGATCGGCTTTGGTTGCTTTCGGACCGATGAGCATGCCGTATCCGCCGGCTTCGTTGGCTTCCTTGACGACGAGGTTTTCGATATTATCGAGTACATATTTCCGGTCCTCTTCTTCCCGGCAGATGTACGTCCGGACGTTGGGAATGATCGGCTCTTCGTCGAGGTAATACTTGATGATCCGGGGAACATAGGCATAGATAACCTTGTCGTCGGCTACCCCCGTACCTGGCGCGTTGGCCAGGGCTACGCGCCCTTTTTTGTATACATCAAAAATACCGGGGATACCGATAAGGGAGTCCGGATTAAACGCCTGTGGGTCGAGGAAGGTATCGTCGATCCGGCGGTAGATCACGTCGACAATCTGGAAGCCTTTGGTCGTCCGCATTTTGACGTACCCGTCGTGCACCACCAGGTCCCGGGTATCCACCAGCTCCACCCCCATCTGCTGGGCGAGGTAGGAATGTTCGAAATAGGCCGAGTTGTAGATACCCGGCGTGAGTACGCAGACGGTCGGGTCGGGCCGGCCGGCGATAAACTGCAGCATTTCGAGCAGGCGGCTGGGGTAATCAGACACCGGCCGGATATCGGTACGGGCAAATACTTCCGGGAAAGTCTGCTTGAGTAACTCCCTGTTTTCCAGCATATATGACACGCCGGAGGGACAGCGCAGGTTGTCTTCCAGTACCATGTACTGCCCGTCGTCGCCCTTGATCAGGTCTGTTCCGGTAATATGGCACCAGATCCCTTTCGGCGGCTTCAGGCCGATGCAGGGCTTGAGAAAACATTTCGAGGATTCGATCAGGTCGCGGGGGACGACGCCGTCGTTGAGAATATGCTGGTCGTTGTAAACGTCGTCAATAAACATATTGATCGCCGTAATCCGCTGGATCAATCCCTTTTCCAGCTTGCTCCAGTCGGCGCTCGGGATGATTCTCGGGATAATATCTACCGGCATGATCCGCTCGGTACCTTCGTTTTCGGAGTACACGTTGAAGGTAATGCCCATGGCCATCAACGCCCGTTCGGCAGCCTGGTGCCGGCGGGTCATCTCTTCGTACGAAAGCTGCTCGCTCCGCTGCTTGAACGCCTCGTAGCCGAGACGCACGTTTCCGTTGGCATCGAACATCTCGTCGTAAAATCCCTCCGTCTGGTAATTGGAATAAGAAAACTGCATAAAGGCTACCGGATAAATTTCTCAGGAAAACAGACCATATCCACTATAAAAACAAGATGGATTCGGGAAAATAACAAACACTATTAGGCAATACAAGAAAATACCCGAATAATATTCCGACACCTATTCTCCAAAGACAGGCCGTCTAATGGCCTTTTTCAAACTGAAGGGCCGCGGAATTGACGCTGTAGCGCGGTTTGCCGGGTACGTCGGTATACAAGTGCCCGAGGTGCGCGCCGCAACGGCTGCAGACCAGTTCGGTCCGGTTCATGCCATAGCTGGTATCCTTGATTTCTTCGATGTTCCGGCCGCTTACCGGGCGACTGAAACTCGGCCAGCCGGTACCCGAATCGAACTTGGCATCGGAATGAAACAGCTCGTTGCCGCAGCATACGCAACGGTACATGCCTTTTTCCTTGTTGTTGAGGTACTTACCGGCAAACGCCCGCTCGGTTCCTTTCTGCCGCGTGACGTAGTATTGCTCTGGGGTGAGTATCCGCTTCCATTCGGCATCCGTCTTCTCAACGGGATAGCGCTTTCCGCCGTCCTGAGCGAAAACCGCCATCGCCGGGAGCGACAGAAGCAAGGTGCCTGACAGACACCGGAGAAGATCACGTCGTTTCATGTTCAATCGTTGGAAACGGAATGTACGGAAAAAGGCCGTTTCCCGTACCTGCTTTTACTTTTTTTAACGGGCCATACGCGCCAGCATTCCTTCCTTCATTGCCCAGGTGGATACCCGTATTTTCGACAAGCCGTATTTGCGTAACAGAAAGGCAATCAGACAGGTACCTACTACAATCATACCGGCGCGGTAGCTTTTCATACCGGGTATCTGCAGGCGCTCGTCGAACGTGGAGGTCAGTACCTGTTCATACGACTGCGCAAAGGAGTCGGCGCTCAGGTCGAACGATACCTGTGCAGGGTCGGGCAGGTTTCCGTGGGTCCGGGCGTACTCCATGTCGACGAGGGTTTCAAAGGAACCGGCGCAGCCGATCAGCTCAACGGGCTCATACTGGTGCACGGCGTTTGTCAGCGGAACAAGCTGCTGTTCGAGGTATTCGTTGAGCTTGCCGACGGAATCCGGGAGAATGGGATCGGTCCGGTGAAAACGGTCCATGAGCCGCTGCCCGCCGATTTCGAAGCTCTGCTTCCAGAACAGTTTTTCGCGGTTGGCGAGGATGAATTCGACGCTGCCGCCACCGATATCGACAATGAGGGAGGTCTTGTCTGTCAGCGGCAGACCCGCCCGTACGCCTTCAAAAATCAGACCGGCTTCTTCTTCTCCGGGAACGATGACCACGGGAATTTTCGTCTCGTTTTCGATCCGGCGGCAGAACTCTTCCCGGTTGGCGGCATTCCGGACAGCGCTGGTGCCCAGTGCCAGGATATCATCGGGGCCGATCTGGTACTGATCGGTAATTTCCCGGAACGAACGGAGAACGGCAATGGCCCGTTCGATGCCTTCCGGCGAAATGATTCCCCGGGAGATACCGCCCTCTCCGATCCGGGCCGGCTGGCTCGAATCGTGGAGAATGGCAAAGGCCTGTCCGCCGGTTTCGGCAATGAGCAATTGGAAAGTATTTGTTCCGAGGTCGATAATGGCGATACGCTTCATGCAGTTCCTGATCGCCGGGCCTGAAGCACCGGCATTTGAAAGTCAGCGGGTTAGAAAATCCCTTCCCGCGCGAGGAGAATTATCCGTCAAAGTTGGAAACAAAAGTCTTGAAATTCCGAACCCATTCCCTATATTTGCATTCCTGTTTTGGAGTTGTACTTATCAAACTGCCGAATAACTATCATGATTATCGTTCAGGTTAAAGAAAACGAAAGCATTGACAAGGCCCTCAAACGTTTCAAGAAGAAATTCGAAAAAACGGGTGTTATGCGTGAGCTTCGTTCACGTATGGCGTTCCAGAAGCCTTCAGTGACTCGTCGTACCCAGGTCATCAAGGCGGCTTACCGCCAGAAGATGCAGGAAAGCGCACAACAGTAGTCTAACTGTCTCGATAGCTTTGACAGCCATCCTTTTGTCGGGGATGGCTTTTTCTGCTTATGGCTGTAGACTATTAGCAATAGGCTTTAGGCAGTGCGCTGCAGGCCTGCTGTTCTCCGTAATAGGCTTTTCTTCATCTAGAAGCTTATGGCTGCAGGCGTTAAGCAATAGGCTGTAAGCAGTGCGTTACAGGCCTGCTATTCTGCGGGGAGAGTTTTTTCATTATTCAAAAGCCTGTTGCTCCAACTCACCTCAAACCACGAATAAACCCACCGCTCCGCAGGATCACGCGCATCTGCTCTCCAGGCCCCAAAGCTTAAAGCCTATCGCCTACAGCTTACAGCCTAAAAATACAGATACTAGGCTGTAAGCAGTGCGCTACAGGCCTGCTATTCTGCGGGGAGACTTTCATTATTCAAAAGCCTGTTGCTCCAACTCACCTCAAACCACGAATAAACCCACCGCTCCGCAGGATCACGCGCATCTGCTCTCCAGGCCCCAAAGCTTAAAGCCTATCGCCTACAGCTTACAGCCTAAAAATACAGATACTAGGCTGTAAGCAGTGCGCTACAGGCCTGCTATTCTGCGGGGAGACTTTCATTATTCAAAAGCCTGTTGCTACAACTCACCTCAAACCACGAATAAACCCACCGCTCCGCAGGATCACGCGCATCTGCTCTCCAGGCCCCAAAGCTTAAAGCCTAAAGCCTATCGCCTACAGCCTAAAAATACAGATACAACGTCACCCCGCACACCAAAAACCCCAGCACGAAACCCGCCAGAATCTGCCCGGGAGTATGCGCGTTGAGGCGGAGGCGGGCGCTCATGAGCAGGCCGGCGAGGAGAATCACCACCAGCAGGGGTTCCAGGAGCGTTGTGACGCCGAGGCGGACCGTCAGGGCCAGCAGACCGCCGACAATCCCGCCCATCCCGGTGGCATGCGCCGAAATCTGCCAGTAGAGGCTGACAAACGCGACACAGGAGATGGAAAACGTGACGCTGGCCATCACCACCGTGAGCTGCGGCAGCAGGCTGAGGTACCGGAACGATGCAAACGAGAAGACCGTATACAGCAATACCACCACGAGGTACGGAATCCGGCGATCAGCCAGGTTTTCCATCGTGAGGCTGCGGATCAGGCGGAATTTATGCAGGATAAAAAGCAGGTACGCCGGAATCAGAAACGTAAAAAAGAACACGAGCAGCAGCAATCCGCCTTTAAAGCTCAGTTTCAGTCCGAAAAAATCGATCGATTGCTGTGCGTTGAACACCTCGAGATTCGAAATGGCGACGGGAGCGGCGAAAAAAATGATTCCGAAAAACAACGTAGGAACCAATAACGGATGCAGCAGGTACGACAGCAGTCGGGCGATACTCGTGTTCAACGCAGTCAGGGCTTTGGTAGTGACGAACGCAAAGGTAGGGTTTAATCCGGTTGACGGAAGACCTCCCCGGCAGACTTTGTTCGACCCCTTCCGAACGATAAACTTCCCCTGCTAACTCGCCGATTTATTTTCAGGAGTACGCCGAAGCTCCTAATTTTGCAACCCAGTTCATCAGTCCGGACGGCCGGGAGGCCGTTCTTCACCGAAGTTCACATGAAATACCAAATCAAAGACTACCTCCGTCACCACGGATTTGTGGGACAAACCATTACGGTTCAGGCCTGGGTGCGAACCAAACGTGAGAGCAAAAGCGTCAGCTTCATTGCCCTTAATGATGGCTCTACCCTGAATAATCTCCAGGCCGTGGTGGATGCAGGTGTCGTTGCCGAGGATATTCTCAAGCTGGTGACGACCGGTTCCTGCATTGCCGCTACCGGCGAGCTCATCGAATCACAGGGGACCGGCCAGTCGGTCGAACTCAAAGTGACGGCCCTGGAAGTATACGGCACCGCTGATCCCGATGCCTACCCCCTGCAACCCAAGCGGCACTCCCTCGAATTCCTCCGGGAAATTGCCCACCTGCGCCCGCGGACGAACACCTTCTCGGCGATCTTCCGGGTACGGCATACGCTTGGCTACGCCGTTCACAAGTACTTCAACGACAACGGGTTCTTTTACTGGAACTCCCCCATCATCACGGGGTCTGACGCCGAAGGCGCCGGAGAAATGTTCCGCGTGACGACGCTCGACCCGAAAAACCCGCCGCTGAAGGAAGACGGTTCGGTCGACTACAAAGAAGACTTTTTCGCCCGTGAAACCAACCTGACCGTTTCCGGCCAGCTGGAAGGCGAGCTCGCAGCGCTCGCCCTGGGCAAGATTTATACGTTCGGACCGACGTTCCGGGCCGAAAACTCCAACACAACCCGGCACCTGGCCGAGTTCTGGATGATCGAGCCGGAAATGGCGTTCTTCGACCTGATCGATAACATGGATCTCGCCGAAGACTTTGTCAAGTATGTCATCCGGTATGCGGTCGAAAATTGCGGCGACGACCTGGCCTTCCTCGAAAAACGCCTTCTCGAAGAAGAAAAGAACAAGCCGCAGAACGAACGCAGCCCGATGCCGCTGCTGGAGAAACTCCAGTTTGTACTCGACAACGACTTCGAACGCGTCACCTATACCCAGGCCATTGAAGTCCTCCTCCAGTCGAAACCGCACAAGGAAAAGAAATTCCAGTATCCGGTGGAATGGGGTATCGACCTGCAGAGCGAACACGAGCGCTACCTCGTTGAGAAGCATTTCAAAAAGCCGGTGATCCTCACCCACTACCCCCGGGCGATCAAGGCGTTCTACATGAAGGAAGAAACCGAGCAGGTCAACGAGAAAGGCCCGACCGTCCGTGCGATGGACGTGCTTTTCCCCGGTATCGGCGAAATCATCGGCGGCAGCCAGCGGGAAGACAACCTCGACAAACTCGTTGCCCGGATGAAGGAAGTAGGTATCGAACCTGAAAGCATGGACTGGTTCCTCGATACCCGCCGCTTCGGATCGGCTCCGCACTCCGGCTTCGGTCTCGGCTTCGAGCGCCTTATCCTGTTCGTAACCGGCATGGGCAACATCCGCGACGTGATTCCTTTCCCGCGTTTTCCTAAATCTGCGGAGTTTTAGAGCAGAGGGCGTGGGGCAAAGGGCATGGGGTGAAACTCCGTGCCCTTTGCTTTTTTTGCAGGGGGCAAGGGGCAGAGGGCATGGGGTGGCTACCCTCTGCCCCATGCCCTATGCCTTCTGCCCCACCACCCCGAACTTCCTCCCGCCCCACTGCGTAACGCCGGAGAAGAGCTTGTCTTCCCAGGTATGGTACAGGAGTTCGAAGGGCTGGTTATTCGTGGGTGAGAACGGAATGGACAAAGACAGCACATGCTGCTGGGCCTGATTCACCAGGCCGGATACGGATAACGTCCGCCCGTCGGACGCCCGGTAAGTACCCGTCACAAACAGCAATCCGAACACACCGGACGAGATATTCGAAAGGGTGAGTACGCCCTGCCAGCCGTCGTGGTTCATGTGCCATTGCCCCAGCCATTCGCTGCGGCTGAAGGTATTCGAAGGCTGGTGCGGGAACGTATCCCGGTTGAGGACAACACCAAACGGTATATTATTCCAGAACGTCTTTCCGGCACCCAGCCTCGGCGCCCAGGAGAAATTGTAGGTATCGAAGCGCTGGCCGACAAACAGGGTCCCCGGCACAACTCTTCCCTCGTGGTCGGCTACATAGCAGACCATACCCTGCCCGTTATCAACGAAGTACCCGTTTACGTCAAACTTCTTGCCGTCGCGGTAATAGTTGCCGAGTTTGGTCGGCGCATTCGGATCTGTGTTATGGAAGGAGGTAAACCGCCGGATGGTGAGACTTCCCCGCCAGCCGTCGTGGTCCATTTTCCAGTTTCCGATCCATTTGGATTTCAGGTCGGGAGCAGCCTGAATATCATCCACATCCGTGATGTAAAAACCGGTAAACCACTGGCCGGATACCCGGGTAATGTAATCGTACGTCAATTGCAGGTACTGATTACCACCCCATGAGTTTTTGACGAGAAACGTCTGATTATCCCGGTCAAAGCCAATGATCAATACCACGTGCCCACCTCCTCCCGCACCTGCCGGATCGAATTCATAGACATTGCGTGTGGCATTATACTTCCATTTGTAAACGTCTATGTCGATCACTACTTCGTGGTTATTGAGCAGGACGTTTTCGATGTTCTGCGCGGTAACCGTCGGCAGCACACCCCACGATTTTACCCGGTAGCGGCACTGGTGACGGGCTTCCTGGGGAATATTGCGGAAGTCGAATTCGAATGTATCCAGTTGTTCCTGCGTGGATTCCCAGTCGAGATTACCTGCCGCCGGAAGCTGCGTTTTCAGGGCGTCCAGGTCGGGCTGATCGAGGTAGGGAGCGAAGCGCTCTTCGCAGACCGGCAGCCGGGTCATCGTTTCGACGATCCCCGCATTCCCCTGCGCGCCCCAATAGGAGCTGTTGTTCTCGTGCCGGACCGCGCTGGTGACGTAATCCGGGTAAAGCTCCACGCACTTCGCCATGTGAAACAGGTACTGTTCCGACAGATCGAGCGAGACGCCGTACTTCCGCTTATAGGCCGCCTCCAGGGCGGCAATACCGGCAAACGCCCAGCAGCTGCCCCGGCCACGCTGGTCCCGGATCGGTGTCTGGTACGCTTCGAGCGAGTATCGTGTCCGGGGAAAAACCGGAAACGGAATCGGCTTTGCGAACTTTCCCACCCGCTTTTTGAGCAGTTTCAGATCTTTTTCCAGCTGCAAAACGGGCGAGATGACGAACTCCCGTCCTTCGGGAGAAAACGCCTTTCGGGGCGAGGTGAGGAATTCTGGTTTGACAGGCATGGCTGGTTCTTTTTGAAACAAAGGAATGGCGCCTGCCCACGCCGGTAAATCCCCATTTTTGGGGACATCTCTTCCAATTTTATACCTGTTCTAAAGAATATAGCCCCGGTAGATTAGTTTTGCAGCGTACTAATCGGTTTTCGTTTTGCTTCCATCGCTGCTCATCTGCCTTGCCCTGACCCTCGCCAGCGTTGTCGTGGGTGTTTATGCCGAGCGAAAACTGTCCGGCTTTATACAGGACCGGATGGGCCCCACCGAAGTAGGTCCGTACGGATTGCTGCAGTTGGGCGCCGACCTCATCAAACTGCTGCAGAAGGAAGACATTATTCCGTATCTGGCTGATCGTAAGCTCTTTCTGATCGCGCCGGGCCTGATTTTTACAGCAGTTTTTCTGGGCTATGCAGTGATACCGCTCGGTCCGGACTGGATTGGGTCGGCCACGTCATTGGGCGTTTTCTGGCTGATGGCCATTGTCTCCCTCGACGTCATTGGTATTCTGATGGCCGGATGGGCCTCCAACAACAAGTACTCCCTGCTGGGCGCAATGCGCTCGGTGGCACAGATTGTCAGCTATGAAGTGCCCCTGGGGCTGGTTGTGCTCTGCGTCGCGATGCTGAATCAAAGTCTTGACCTTCAGGAGATCAGCTTCGGGCAGGGTATCTACACGCCGCATCCGGTGTATTTCTTCGGGATCAAGAGCTGGGGCCTGGACGTCACCGCGGCGGGCGGTTTCCTGAGCTGGAATATCTTCCGGATGCCGCTGTTTTTTGTTGCTTTTATTATTTATTTCATCGCTTCCCTGGCGGAGTGTAACCGCGCGCCGTTTGACCTTCCCGAGGCCGAATCCGAGCTCGTCGGCGGTTTCCATACCGAATACTCCGGCTTCCGCTGGGCGCTGGTATTCCTGAGCGAGTATGCAATGATGCTGCTGGTGAGTATGCTGGGCGTGGTACTCTTTCTCGGAAGCTGGAATACGCCGCTGCCCAATATCGGGCCGGTACGGCTGGCCGACTGGACCTCCGGCGCGCCCGGAACCATCCTCGGTGGTATCACCGGCCTGGCATGGCTGCTCATCAAATCGGCGGTACTGGTCTTTGTACAGATGTGGGTACGCTGGACATACCCCCGCCTCCGCGTCGATCAGCTCATGTACCTGGGCTGGAAAGTACTGACACCGGCGGCACTGCTCCTGGTCTTTCTGACGGGAATCTGGCGGTTGTGGATGGTATAGGGCGATAAATACCTGCGATTGGGATAGCTGTTACCGTCTGCTAATTTTTTCCCGGCGAACCTTCCGAGGTTCTTCTGTTTGCGTATCTTAACCAAAAATTCCATCCCGATTTTCATGAAACGTTCGCTTTCTCTCGTGCTGATGCTGGGTCTCTATGCGTGTGGTTCGGGAATTGCCTGTGGCTGCTTCGAACCCGGGCTGGAAACCGGAAGGTACCTCTTCCGCAATTTTCTGACTGATCCGGTAAGTCAGGTATACTCCTCGCGGATTACTGTTCTTTCAGGCAATAAGTTTGTTGCCGAAGGTGCCGGTAAAAAAGCGAGCGGCGACCTGCTCAACGCCGGCGGCTCTGTCGCTTTTCTCAATCCGGCTTACTCAGGGACGGAACCCGATTCGGCCGGTCAGCAGTTCAATACACGGTACTTCAGGCAACTGACCGCCGTCAAACAGTACAACGTCCGCGGCGATACCCTCATCCTCTTCGAAACTGCTCTGCCCGGACCGGGAATGGTCTTTATCAAAGAATAGCCATTTGCGCCACCTATACATTGATCAGCGGAATTGATTTTTCTGATCCGGGAGTGCCGTCTACCTTTGTACCGCCTGAAGGGCATTGTTTTTCTGCCCGGAAACATTTCCGACATTTAGGAGTTTGTGCAGTATACCCGAAAGGGCACCCGCACACATTTAAAGCTATGCAAGCCAATCAGAGCCGTAAAACCGGCGTTTTACTGGTCAATCTCGGTACGCCTGACAGTCCGGAAGTACCCGATGTCCGGAAATACCTCCGCGAGTTCCTCATGGACGAGCGGGTCATCGATATTCCTTTTCCCAATCGCTGGGCACTCGTCAACCTGATCATCGCGCCGTTTCGTGCGCCCAAGTCCGCCAAAGTTTACAAGGAGCTATGGGAAGAACGCGGATCACCCCTGAAGTTTTACGGGGAAGACATTGAAAAGATGTTGCAGGCGCATTTGGGCGACCGCTATTTCGTAAAACTGGCCATGCGGTACCAGAATCCCGGTATTCCGGAAGGGCTGGCGGCTTTTCAAAAGGCGGGGCTTTCGAAAATTGTCGTCGTACCCTTCTTCCCGCAGTACGCGTCGGCAACAACCGGCTCCGTTTACCAGAAAGTCATGGACGTGGTTTCCGGCTGGCAGACTATCCCCGAAATCACGTTTACCAATACCTTTTTTGACCACCCGAAGTTTGTCGAGCATTTTGCTACCGCCGCCCGTAAATACATCGCCGAGCGCCCGTACGACTACTTCCTTTTCAGCTACCACGGCGTGCCGGAACGGCAAATCCGCAAGGGTGACGTATCCGGGCATACGTGCCAGTTCGGTGCCTGCTGCGAAACGCTCCGCGCCGATAACCGGCTGTGCTACCGGGCACAGTGTTTTGAAACGACCCGCCTGCTTGCCCGCGAGCTGGGCCTGAAGGAAGGCACCTACAGCACTGCTTTCCAGAGCCGGCTCGGAAAAGATCCCTGGATTCAACCCTATACCGAAGACATGGTCAAAAAGCTGGCGGCGGAGGGGAAGAAAAACGTACTTGCTTTCAGCCCGGCTTTCGTCGCCGACTGCCTCGAAACGACCATCGAAGTAGGCGAGGAATATAAAGAGGTTTTTGAAGCCAACGGCGGCAGTCACTGGCAGTTGGTGGAAAGCCTCAACAACAGCCCGCTTTACGTTGAACTGCTCGCCGACCTCATTCACCAGCGGGAATCCTGAGCAGATGGAACGACCTGTATACCTCGACTACAACGCTACTACGCCCGTAGACCCGCGCGTACTGGAAGCGATGTTACCCTGGTTTACAGATCAGTTCGGCAACGCGGCCAGCAGCCACCACCTATTCGGGTGGGAAGCGGCCGCCGCGGTCGAAGAAGCCCGGCGGCAGGTTGCGCACCGGATCGGCGCGCATGAAAAGGAGCTGCTTTTCACGAGTGGCGCAACGGAGTCCAATAACCTGGCTATCAAAGGGTTATTCGAATCTTCTCCCGATAAAAAACACCTGATTACCGTTCGCACCGAGCACAAGGCCTTGCTCGACGTAGCCGCCTGGCTCGAAACACGCGGCGTTTCTGTCACCTACCTCGAAACAGATACGGAAGGCCGCATCACAGCCGATCAGGTCGCCGGCGCCCTGCGACCGGATACCCTGGCGGTTTCTGTGATGTGGGCCAATAACGAAACCGGCGTACTTCAGCCGGTCGGCGAAATCGGGGCACTATGCCGGAAGGCCGGGGTCTGGTTTCACACCGATGCCACCCAGGCGGTCGGGAAAGTGCCCGTCTATGTCCCGGCAGCGCACATTGACCTGCTGAGCTTTTCCGCACACAAACTATACGGCCCGAAAGGTATCGGAGCGCTTTATGTCCGGAAAGGTACGCCGCTCGCCCTTCAGATGCATGGCGGCGGACACGAGCGCGGGCGCCGTTCCGGAACGCTCAACGTCCCGGGTATTGTCGGCTTTGGTAAAGCCTGCGAGCTGGCCGATCCGGACCTCTCAGCGCTGGCTCTGCTGCGCGACGAGCTCGAACGGGGAATCCTCTCCGCCGTACCGGGTACTCGTGTAAATGGCTCAGTGAAGTACCGGCTGGCCAATGTGAGTAACCTTTCTTTTCCGGATGTCGACGGAGAAGAGCTTCTCCTGCAACTTTCCCGCATTGCCGTTTCAAATGGGTCGGCGTGTACTTCGGCCTCCGTTCTGCCCTCACACGTACTCAAGGCCATGGGTATCAGCGACGAACGCGCGCATGCATCCATTCGTTTCAGCCTCGGGCGGTTTACCACGCCGGAAGATATCCGCTTTACCCTCCGGTATGTGGCCGGTATCGTGGCTGATCTGCGGCGCAGCTCCTGACCGCGAAAAGCCCTCCCGGACGCTGTTATCTCGGAAAATCTCCGTAAATCCGCATCGGAATCTACCGCGCCGTACCGGCGCATTCTTCCCCCATGGAATACTTTGAACTGTTCGACGAACGGAACCTGCCGCGGTGGCAGCAAAAACCGCGGCCGGAGGTTCACCGTGACGGCGACTGGCACCGCAGCTCGTGCGTATGGGTCCTGAACGAAAAGCGTGAGCTGCTCGTCAACCACCGGCATCCGGATAAGGACGTTTTCGCAGACCTCTGGGATGTCAGTATTGCCGGGCATCTCAGCCCGGGTGAGAACTTCCGGGAATCGGCGCTCCGGGAGGTGCAGGAAGAGCTCGGCTACCGGCCGCTGTCGTCGGAGCTGGTTTTTATCGACGTCTGGCGAATGGATGGGTTTGACATACAGACCCGCTTGTATGACCGGGAATTTGCCGGCGTATTCTGCTGGAAAACAGATCTGCCTCTTTCGGCGTTTATCCCGCAGGAAGACGAGATTTCTGAGCTGCGGTACCTGCCGCTGGAGCAGGTAAGAAAAGAACTGCAGCACCCGGGAACAGGTCTCGCCTATATTCCGATGGAAACCGTTTTTCTCGACATATTGGAACGCATAGCCGCGATGGAATGAAAACCGATGAAACTGTTTCGGTCATACGCCTCGGGGAGGGCCGTCGCCGGGAAGAGGACGACTACCTCGCGCCCGAAGAGCCCCTCGAAATAATACTGGTCTGGCCAACGTCCGGCGGATGGGAACAGGTACCCTTGACCCTGACCATGCGCACGCCCGGAGACGACGCCGACCTGGTACGCGGACTGTTACTGACCGAAGGGCTTGTGCGTTCGTCGGACGACATCCGGCATATCCGTGTCAATCCCTATGTCAATCAGGCACATGCGGAGCTGGCCGGTCCTGTGACGGTACCACACCGGCACTTCTTCACCAGCGCGGCCTGCGGCGTATGCGGGAAAACCGGCGCCGACGCCCTGCTCACCCGCGTACCCGGGCCGCTTCCCCCGCCGGTCCCCGTACTCGACACCGAAATACTCTTCTCTTTGCCGGAAAAACTCCGGAGTGCACAACCGGCCTTTGATCGTACCGGCGGGCTGCATGCCGCCGCTCTGTTTGACCTCGACGGGCAACTACTTGCCGTTCGGGAAGACGTCGGCCGGCATAATGCCGTTGATAAAGTACTCGGCGCCTGTGCGGACCGGTTTCCGATGCATGAGACTGTATTACTCCTCAGCGGGCGCGTCGGTTTCGAACTGGTTCAGAAAGCCGCGATGGCCGGTATTCCGGTCGTAGCGGCAGTCAGCGCACCATCCAGCCTGGCCGTCGAAACGGCGTCAGCCTGCGGCATTACCCTTGTCGGATTTTTGCGTGGCCGCCACGCCAATGTATACTCTTTTCCTGAGCGAATACGATGAATGCTACCCTTGCCCAACCGCCGGCTACGCATACGGGCCTGCGACTGACCGTTCCGGAAACAGCTGCCGTCGGATTTCCGGCCCTGTTTTCCGCTCTTTCCCAGATGAATCACTACATGCACTGGGCCGACGCGGTCAAAGCCTCGCTGAAAATGAACCAGAAAGGCGGGTTCGACTGCTCCGGATGCGCCTGGCCGGACCCGGACGGGCACCGCTCTTCTCTCGGAGAATATTGCGAAAACGGCATCAAGGCGCTCGCGGAAGAAGCTACCTACCTGCGTGTGACGCCGGCTTTTTTCAAAGAGCATGCGGTGGAAACGCTGGGTACCTGGAGCGATTTCGAACTCGGAAAAGCCGGGCGGTTGACAGACCCTATGGTACTCCGGCCGGGTAGTACGCATTATGAACCGATACGCTGGGAAGAAGCCTATGCCCTCATTGCCGGTGAACTCAACGCGCTCGATTCACCGGACGAAGCGGCTTTTTATACGTCCGGCCGGACAGGCAATGAAGCGGCATTTCTGTATCAGTTGTTTGTGCGGGAATTCGGAACGAATAACCTGCCTGACTGCTCCAACCTATGCCACGAGTCCACGAGTGTGGCGCTCGCCGAAACCCTGGGCATCGGCAAGGGATCGGTGACGCTCCATGATCTGTATGATGCGGAAGTCATCCTCGTCATCGGTCAAAACCCCGGCACCAATCATCCCCGCATGCTTTCGGCGCTGGAAAAGTGCCGGGAGAACGGAGGTAAAATTGTCAGTATCAATCCGTTGCCGGAAACCGGCCTGATCCGCTTCGTCAATCCCCAGCGGCCTTTCAAACTGCTCATGGGCGGTACCGAGCTGGAAACGCTGTTTCTGCAGGTGCGGATCAACGGAGACGCTCCCCTGCTCAAGGCGGTGATGCTTCTTCTCCTGGAAGCGGAAGAACGGAACCCCGGCGCGGTCTTCGACCTGGATTTTATCCGGGATCAGACAACAGGTATAGAAGCCTTTCTGGCTGATTTGAGAAAGCAGGATTTTGCGGCGCTTGTCCACGATTCCGGCGTTCCGGAGGCGAAAATCCGGGAACTTGCAAACCTGCTGATTCCGGCTCAGCGCATCATCATCTGCTGGGCGATGGGCGTGACACAGCACCGCAATTCCGTCGATATCATCCGGGATATTGTCAACCTTCTGCTGCTCAAGGGTTCGATCGGAAAGCCGGGGGCAGGCACCTGCCCGGTTCGCGGCCATTCCAACGTGCAGGGCGACCGCACGATGGGTATCTGGGAGCGTCCGCCGGTTGCTTTTCTGGATAGCCTGAAGGCAGTTTTCGGTTTCGAGCCGCCGCGTGATCACGGCTATACGGTCACCGAAGCCATTCAGGCTATGCACGAAGGGAAAGTCAAAACACTGATTGGATTAGGAGGTAATTTCCTGTCCGCCAGCCCGGATACCGAATTTACCGCCGAGGCGCTCCGGCGTTGCCGGCTCACGGTCCATATTTCCACCAAACTCAACCGCAGTCACCTCATACATGGGCATACGGCACTGATCCTGCCGGCGTTGGCGCGGTCAGACCGCGACTTTCACGGAGGCGAAGAGCAGTTTGTCAGTACCGAAAATTCGACCGGCGTGGTACAAAGCTCGAAAGGTGTACTGGCGCCGCCGTCGGCACAGTTGCGAAGCGAAGTATCAATTGTAACCGGCATTGCGCGGGAAGTACTCAAGGGACGGACAGTTGTGGACTGGGATCAGCTCGCTGCCCACAACGATCATGTCCGGGAGAAAATAGAAGCGACGATTCCCGGTTTTGACCGGTACAACGAACGGGTACGCCAGCCTGGCGGCTTCTACCTTCCCAACGGCGCCCGGAATGCTGAATTCCGTACAAAAACCGGCAAAGCCCTCTTTACCATTGGTCGATACGAGCCTATCCGGACACAGCCCGGCGAGCTCCTGATGATGACCATCCGGAGTCATGATCAGTACAACACAACGATTTACGGGCTGGACGACCGCTACCGGGGCATTCACCACGAACGCCGGGTTGTCCTGATGAACGCTGAGGATATCGCCGAACAGGAACTGACCGCTGGTCAGCCCGTCACCCTTTTCAGCGACTACGAAGGTGAAAGACGGGAGGCGAAGTCGTTTCTCGTTGTCAGCTATCCTATTCCGAAAGGATGTTGCGCAACGTACTACCCGGAGACGAATGTGCTGATTCCGGTGTGGCACCGGTCGGAAGACAGCAAATGCCCCGCATCAAAATCCGTACTCGTCCGCGTTGAAAAAGAGCGATAACCGCAGGCTCTTTTTTACCTCATTCCGGCACATTTTTTCAAACAAGAGGCAAAACTGTCCAAAAATTTCTACATTTAACCCTATTCCGTTCACTAGACAGTAGCTGCCTGATGCATACCCCACCTACCTTTCCGGTTGCGCCGGACGAAGCCGCTATGCCTCCGGTCCTGGGACTGACAGGCAGAACGTTTCTCCGGAGTCCACAGCCCTGCGCTTTGCTCTGGGGTACGGAAGGGTGGTTTATTCCTAATGCCGCCTTTGCCCGGCTGTTTGCGCTGTCTCCCGGAGAGACGTATCGCCGGGAAGTTACCCTCCCTCTTTCCTGGAACCTCGTACTTGATTCATCTTCGTCCGGTAACGCAACCGTCGCGACGGAAGAAGGTTTGTGCAGTATTACCGTGACTGTTGTTTTCGGAGAAGACGACCGGGAAGAAGGCCGGCTCCTTCAGCTTGGGCCTCCTGTACAACGGGATGAACAGGAACGGGAATTGAACAGGCTTACCCGCGAGCTGGATGAACTGCTCGCTACCCGGAACCGGGAATGGGCTGAACTCAACGACACCTGCCAGCGAATGCGGCATTACCAGGAACAATTTGCTGCCCTGGCCTCACACGATCTCCACGAGCCCCTGCGCAAGATCAAGTCCTTCAGCGAAGTACTCCGGAAACAATATATTCCGGCCTCGGATATGTATGCGCAAAATGTAGTCTCGCGCCTGCGGGGAGCCGTTCAGCGGATGCAGCAGTTGCTGGATGATCTCAGCACCTTCTCCGAGCTGGCCTTTCGGCCGGAATCGCTCCGGCGGCTGGCGCTGACCGACTTCGTCCGGGAAATTGTTCAGTCAGATACCTTCCGTGAGTATGACATCGCCGTTGAACCCCTGCCGGAAATCGACGCCGATCCGGCACAAATGAGCCAGTTATTCGGGCAACTGCTCCGGAATGCGGTCAAGTTTACCCGGCCCGGAGAGGCACCCCGGGTCCGGATATCGGGAAAAGTATGGGAGGAAAAACGGCAGGTGCCGGAACAGCCCGCCCGGTGGGTGGCGCTTCAGGTGGAAGACGAAGGCATTGGTTTCGGGGAAGAAGACCGCGAACGGATCTTTCAGTTATTTCAGCGGCTTCACGGGCGCGAGCAATATCCGGGATCGGGAATCGGGCTTGCCGTTTGCCGGCGCATTGCCGACCTGCACGGCGGAAGCATTGAAGCGCGCGGTATTCCGGAAAAAGGATCGGTTTTTACGGTATACCTGCCATCGGTCAGTTAGTGACGCCGGAGGCGACCGGCGTCAAATCTTCCAGCTCCTCTTCCGTAAACAACCGCGAGCGGATCAGAAATCGTACTCCCAGCGGAATTTCTGCTGAAAAACTCGCCCCGCGCCCGGGTACTACGTCGAGTGTCAGCTGGGTATGTTTCCAGTATTCAAACTGAAAGTCGCTCATCCAGAACCGGCAACCGTGTACCGTACCAAGCAGCACGTCGTGGCTGCCGATGCGGAAATCACTGACCGGGAAACACATGGGCGACGAGCCGTCGCAGCACCCTCCGCTCTGGTGAAAGAGTAATTCACCGTGCTCGGCCCTGAGCCTGTCAATGATGGCTTTCGCCTCGTCTGTCACTAATACGCGTTGTACCATCGTGTTACGATAAGAAAGCGGGACGGCGAAACGCCGCCCCGCTGTTGTGCACCTTACTCAAACTTACTCACTGTAAATCAGCCTAAAAGAAACCTAACTTTTTCTTGTCGTACGAGATCAGCATGTTCTTGTTCTGCCGGTAGTGCGCCAGCATCATCTTGTGCGTCTCGCGGCCGAATCCGGACTTCTTGTACCCGCCGAACGGCGCATGCGCCGGGTAGGCATGGTAGCAGTTGACCCACACGCGACCGGCCTGAATAGCCCGGGGTACGGTATAGAGCTCGTGCGCGTCGCGCGTCCAGACACCGGCGCCGAGGCCATAGAGTGTATCGTTGGCAATGGCGATGGCTTCTTCCGTTGTTTTGAACGTCGTCACCGACAATACCGGTCCGAAGATTTCTTCCTGGAAGATCCGCATTTTGTTATGCCCCTTCAGGATCGTCGGCTGGATGTAATAGCCGTTTTCAAGGCCGCTGTTCTGGTGGAAAGCCGCGCCGCCGCAGAGTACCTGCGCGCCTTCCTGCTTCCCGATATCGATGTAGGAAAGAATCTTTTCGTACTGATCGCGAGAGGCCTGGGCTCCCATCATCGTCTCCATGCTGAGCGGGTCGCCGAGCTTGATGGCGCGGGTACGGGCGAGTACTTTGTCGATGAATTTTTCGTAGATCGACTCGTGCACGAGCAACCGCGACGGACACGTACAGATTTCACCCTGATTGAGAGCAAAAAGCACAGCGCCTTCGATCGTCTTGTCAAGGAAATCGTCGTCTTCGTCCATCACACTCGGGAAGATGATATTGGGAGACTTTCCGCCCAGTTCCATCGTCGCCGGAATGAGGTTTTCGGCGGTATACTGGAGGATGAGGCGACCGGTCGTGGTTTCTCCGGTGAAGGCTACCTTAGCCACCCGGTTCGATGAGGCGAGCGGTTTGCCGGCTTCCAGTCCGAAGCCGTTGACGACGTTGAGTACCCCATCCGGAAGCAGGTCTCCGACCAGTTCCATCAATACGAGGATACTGGCAGGCGTCTGTTCGGCGGGTTTTACCACTACGGTACAGCCTGCCGCAAGCGCCGGCGCGATTTTCCAGGCGGCCATCAGCAGGGGGAAGTTCCAGGGAATGATCTGCCCTACTACGCCGATCGGCTCGTGGATATTGAGCGATACGGTGTTTTCATCCAGCTCTGCTACTGAACTTTCTTCCGCCCGAATGACACCGGCATAGTAGCGGAAGTGGTCGATTACGAGCGGAATATCCGCAAACGTCGTTTCCCGAAGTGCCTTCCCGTTTTCGATGGTCTCCACCCGGGCGAGGTAATCGAGGTTCTGCTCGATCCGGTCGGCAATTTTCAGCAGTACGTTGCTCCGGGCGGCAGCGGCGGTTTTCGACCAGGCAGGAAAAGCGGCGTGCGCGGCGTCCAGGGCGAGGTCGACGTCAGCGGCGGTCGACCGCGCCACCTGGCAAAACGGCTTTCCGTCTATCGGAGAGATATTTTCGAAGTATTGTCCGTTGACAGGGGCGACCCACTTGCCTCCGATGTAGTTGTCGTAGCGTTCTTTAAAAGAGGGGCGTTTCTCCTTGGCGGGAGCTGCAAGCGTTGCTTCCATAATCATCAATCGTTTACGAGGTTTACGGAAGCAAAGTTCGAGACCGGATGGCCTCGCTATTAGAATGATCCTATCAAAGAATGGATCGATCCTATCATTCGCCGAGCATATGTACCGCGGCGGTATGCCGGTATTGCAGCGGCGTTGCCTGGGTCTGACGCTTGAAGAGCTTGAGAAAGTGATTGAGGTTATTGAACCCGCAGGCTACGCTGATATCGCCGACACTCCGCGTAGTGGTTTTCAGTAACTTCTGAGCCAGCAGAATACGCTGCTGGTTGATGTATTCCACCGGAGACATCCCCAGCTGGGCTTTGAACTGCCGGTAAAAATTCGGCTCGCTCATGCAGGCCTTGTCGGCCAGCTGCCGGATGTTGAAGTTGAGATGGAGATTCTGCTGTATATACTGAGCGATAAAAGCCAGCCGGTTCGAAGACGCGTATCGCACCGCATTATCCAGCAGCAACTGCCGGGCCTGGGTCTGTACCATCCGTACCGTCAATTCCTTGATAATCAGATCAGCAAAGAAATCTTTCGCAGGATTATTCTCCGTAAAAACAGCGACAAGCCGGTTGAGCAGGCCGTTGACGGCCGACGAATTATTGAAATAAAAACTATGGTCGGAAAGCTTCCAGCCCGTCGGCGAATCGATCAGCGGAACAGCGTCGTTGAGTTCTCCCGTCATCTGAACGATCTTCTCCTGCGACATGGCAAGGGCCAGGCACTGGGTAGGGCTCTCTTCCGTCGCATCCGGAAAATCAATGCGCATGGTCTGGTCTCCCGGTACCAGAACTGATTCGCCCGGGAGGTAGTTAAACGCCGGCGTCTCGTCGAGGTGCATGACCTTCCGGCCGCGGATCATGCTGGTCAGGACCGGATTATGGAACGTCAGCTCTACCGATTCGGCATGGGAATGCGTTTCGTAAATATTCAGCTCCGCGGTTTCGATGGTGTAGGCCGTTCTGTTCTCGACCACCTGCTCCAGCTTGCGGTTCTTGAGATGATTCCGGATATCGAGCGAGCCATTCATAGTCATTCCGATCAGGGCTAATACAGTACGATACTAACAAAAAGTTACAATTTTTTATTGGACGGGACTAAGAATAAAACAAATTGTTAGAGGAATGTCTCCGTTTTCAGCGACAGACTTGTTCTTTTCATCGAACTCCGTTTCATCCCCGGCGGAAACGAGGCATTTTTGAGTTTCTGTTCGCTGTTCCCTCGAAACCATCATGAAACCCCTTGTTGCCGCCCTTGTATTCCTTCCTGTTCTGACCTATGGCCAGGCGGACAGCCTCCGGACCCGAAACCTGGACCCGGTCGAAGTCAATGCTACCCGCCTGCATACCGCCGAAAACCGAAGCGCCTTTGCCGTGTCGGTGCTCGGTCAGCACCGCCTTCAGGTCGGGCAGCCTCAGCTTTCGCTGTATGACGCCATGGGCGCTGTACCGGGCGTATTCGCCCAAAATCCGGATAATTTTGCGCAGGACCTCCGTATTTCCATCCGGGGTTTCGGCGCGCGGTCCTCTTTCGGAATACGCGGGCTGAAAATCCTGCTCGATGGCATTCCGGAATCCACGCCCGACGGGCAGGCGAAAGTCAATAACTTCGACGTCGGCAGTCTCGGGCAGCTCGAAGTCATCCGTGGCGCCGCGTCCGCTCTGTACGGAAATGCCTCGGGCGGTATTCTCTCTTTTACGACTGAAACACCCGCCGGGCCGTTTGCCGAAGCGCAGTTCGTCGCCGGCAGCTATGGTTTCCGGCGGTACCAGGTGAAGGCCGGGCAGCGTTGGAAACGCTCCTCCCTCCTCCTCAATGCCGCACACAATGAGCAAAGCGGCTACCGGGATAATGCCTCGGTGAGCAACTGGCTCGTGAACCTTAAATACCAGTATGACCTCAGTGCTACCGGAAAACTGACGTTTCTCTACAACCTGTCCAACGGTTCGGCGAATGATCCGGGCGGACTTACCCTCCAGCAGGTCGGCGAAAACCGCCGTATGGCCCGGCCCCAGAATGTTCAGTTTCAGGCTTTTTCAGGCGCGACCCAGCACCGTACGGCGCTGTTATATGATCAGTCCGCCGGAAAAAAACACCAGTTTCAGGCCCGCATTTTCTGGATGCGACGGGATTTCGACAACCGGCTTGCCTTCCAGGCGGGCGGGACGGTCGGGTTTATCCGCCATTTCACCGGCGGCGGCCTCAGTTACCAGTACACCGATCAGTTGGGCGCCGTCAGCTACCGCCTGAAAACCGGCGTCGACATCGAAAACCAGCAGGACGACCGCACCCGGTACGACAACCTCCAGGGCAAACAAGGTAGTCTGTCCCTCTCTCAGCTGGAAACCTTCCGGACTATCGGCACCTACCTGCTGCAGGAAGTAGGATTGACAAAAAACCTGCTGGCGACCGTCGGTACACGCTTTGACATCATCCGGATTACTGCCGACGACCGTTTTCTGTCCGACGGAGATCAATCCGGCAAACGCTCCTACAACCGCTTCAGCCCGACGCTCGGCCTCAACTGGGAGTTCCGCCCCCGCCGCAGCCTGTATGCTAATTTTTCGACCAATTTTGAAACCCCGGCCCTCACCGAGCTGGGGAATAATCCGTCCAACCTTGGTGGCTTCAACCCGGAGCTTGGCCCCATGCGCGCGCGCAGCGTGGAAGTGGGTACGCGGGGTACCTTTCACCGGGTAAAACTGGACGTAGCGTTGTTTCACGTCCGGGTAGAAGGCGAAATTGTGCCGTATCAACTGGTCGATTTTCCCGGAAGAACCTTTTACCGGAACGCGGGCAACTCCCGCCGGAACGGGGTTGAAATAGGCGTGACCACCGAAGTCACCCGCGGCCTTTCCCTTTTCCTCAATTATACCTATTCCGACTTCAAGTACCTGGCATACAGTACTATAGAAGGCTCGTTTGACGGTAAACGTCTCCCGGGCATTCCCCGTCATTTTGTCTATGGTGAAGCACGGTACTTCCTCCCCGGTGGCTTTTACGGGATCATACAGGCCAGGTATACCGGTGATTTTTATGCAAACGACGCCAATACCGTTCCGACGAACGCGTATACGGCCGTCAACCTGCGGACAGGCTACCAGCTCAAGCTGAAGGGCTTTACGCTCGAACCTTTTGCCGGTATCAACAACCTGACCGATGCTGCCTACTTCGCCAACGTCCAGATCAATGCGGCAGGCGGGCGGTATTTTGAACCTGCCGCCGGACGCACGTATTTTGGCGGCCTGAAACTGCGTTTGTAACGGCATGAAAGAAATCCGAACCATTCTGGAGCGCTACGCCCAACTCGATTTTACGCAGACAAAAGCGGCGCTGGCAACGGTTGTGCGGGTCGAGGGAAGTTCCTACCGGCGGGTAGGCGCGCGGATGCTCGTCACCGAAGACGGGCAATGGGTGGGCGGCATTTCCGGCGGATGCCTCGAAGGCGACGCCCTCAAACGGGCCCGGCTGGCCATGGCCAGCGGTGTCCCGGCATTGGTGACGTATGATACCACCGACGACGACCCCTATCAGATCGGCGTCGGGCTGGGCTGTAACGGGATTATCGACGTATTACTTGCCCCGCTGTCTCCGGACGATGCACAAAACGCTGTCCGTCAGTTGGAAATGCTACCCGGCCGGCGCGAAAGTACGGTCGTTCTGACCGTTGTCCGGGGAGGAGCGTTGACGGGTCGGGTATTTTTATTTTCGGACGAAGCATCCTTCCGGGAGACCTTTCCACGCGCGGATTTGTCGGATACCCTCGTCGAGCATATTCATCAGCACCTGCAAAGCGGTCGTTCCGGAATCGCCGAAGCGGGTGATCTCTCCGTTTTGCTGGAAGTAGTCCCCCCGCCTATTCACCTGTTTATCCACGGCGGAAATTACGATATCTTCCCGCTGGTACGGCTGGCCAGGGAAATCGGCTGGCTGACCACTGTATTCTGCAATACCCTCAAAATCAATCAGGTAATCTTTGATTGGGCGGATGAAGTTGTTGCGAAAGATACCATCAGGCCGGTCGACGCACATACCGCCGTCCTGCTCATGGCGCATGATTTTGAGACGGACTTCCGGAATTTCGACCGGTACCGTCGCGAGGCGCTGCCCTACATCGGGCTGCTGGGACCGCGGAAACGGTTTGAGAAAATCATCAGCCGGTTGGCGGAAAACGGGGAGAAAATAGCCGACGAAAGCCATATCTACAGCCCAGTCGGCCTCGACACCGGCGCTTCTACCCCCGAAGAAATAGCGGTGGCCATTCTCGCCGAAATCCGCTCCGTCTTCTCCGGGCGGGGAGGCGGGTTACTGCGGAAACGCGTCGGACCGATTTACGGGGAAGATTACGCCGCTGCCACTCGGGAATAGCAAACTGACGCCGCCTCTTCGCATAACTACTGCTTAGGTTTCCGCGCCTCTTCTCCTCAGAGCGGGCAGACACGCTGTTTCCTTTCCGGATGGTCTGTGTCGAAAGCCCGGTAAATCTGGCTTCATTATCGCGGCCAATTATTATCCGTTATCTTTGTAACTTTTCCCCTACCCACGTATTTATTGTTGAATGATTTCAGATCAGAATGGAGCCTAAGAAATACGCGTACATTGATAGTTTGAGAGGTATTGCGATTTTGCTCGTGGTGTTGGTACATACCGGACAGCATGGTGCCCAGTTGCAGTTTATTCCCGGCCGGATCGCCGAGTTTATCCAGAATGGGAAGTACGGCGTGCAGCTTTTTTTCCTGGTCAGTGCCTACACGCTGATGTTATCGGAGAAAAGCAGGCGCGGGGAGGCGGACCACCTGACGAAGTTCCTCGTGCGCCGGATTTTCCGGGTAGCGCCGATGTATTACCTGGCGGTGTTGTACTACACGATCTGGCGGGTAAACGGGTTTCACTTCAGCAGTTTTGACTGGCATCGTTTTCCGACAGCGCTGACGCTCTCCAATCTGTTTTTTGTGCACGGATTCCAGCCTGAATGGATCAATTCCCTGGTTCCGGGGGGCTGGTCTATTGCGGTCGAAATGACATTTTACTGCCTTCTGCCCCTGCTCATTCCCCGGATAAAAAACCTGGATCAGAGCATTATCCTGCTGCTGATTTCACTGCTGATCATGTCGGTAGCGAAGCATTTTGCCCCACCCCGCTTTCCTTTGTTCAGCTACTATTATTTCCCGAATCAATTTCCGGTATTCTGCCTCGGAATTGTGGCCTATTTCGTTACCACGACGAAGGAATCTATCCACGCTCCGGCATTGTTTTGCCTGGCTGCACTGGCATTTACATTCAACTATACGTTTATCCCCCAGCACCTGATTCACAGTATCGCCTTCTTCCTGCTGCTACTGGCGGTGAGAAAGTATCCTGTCGGACTTCTGGTTAATCCTGCTCTGACGTACCTTGGAAAGATAAGCTTCAGCATTTACCTGCTGCATTTTATTGTTCTCCAATGGATGGGGACGTTTGGTTTCATGGATTTTCTCCCGGTGACCGGTACCTCATCCGCCCTGCTTAATTTTGCATTGAGGTATGCGGTAGTGCTGGGTATATCGGTCGTTATCGCTTCTCTGACCTACCGGTTTGTAGAAGCCCGATTCCAGCAAACAGGCAGGAACATTCTCCGGAAAATGAACGAAAAAGCACTGGCTTAGGCCAAAGCAAAAGGGCCTCCGGAGCATTCCGGAGGCCCTTTTGCTTCAGCGGAAAAAACTCAGTATCCCAATGCCGGCGCCAGCCACTTTTCCGCTTCTTCGATTGTCATGCCTTTCCGGCGGGCGTAGTCTTCCACCTGGTCCTTCTGGATTTTTCCGACTGTGAAATACCGGCTGTCCGGGTGGCTGAAGTACCAGCCGCTCACGGAGCTTGCCGGGTACATGGCATAGCTTTCGGTCAGCTCAATCCCGATTTGCTCGGCGTGCAGCAGGTCAAACAGCTTTCGCTTTTCCGTGTGCTCGGGGCAGGCCGGGTAGCCGGGTGCCGGGCGGATGCCCTGGTATTTTTCTTCGATAAGCGACTGATTATCCAGCGATTCGCCCGCGGCATAGCCCCAGAATTCCCTCCGGACACGCTCGTGCATGAGTTCTGCAAACGCTTCCGCGAGGCGGTCGGCGATGGCTTTCACCATGATGCTGCCGTAATCGTCGAGGTCTCTGTCGTATTTCTCCAGCAGCTGCTCGACGCCGATACCGGCCGTCACCGCGAACCCTCCGATGTAATCAGGGTGTGCCGACTCCAGCGGGGCAATAAAATCAGCCAGGGAATAATTCGGCAGGTTCGCCGCTTTCAGGCTTTGCTGGCGGAGCTGGTTGAGTACGGTGAGCGTCGGCGCAGTCAGGACGTCTTCTTCTTTTGTCTGCCGGCTGATGCGGTATTCCACATGGGTATGCGACCCGTGTCGTTCGCAGGCAACTTCCTTCGAAACTTCCTCAAACGGATGCAGGATAATATCGTCTTCGTGGCTGTTTGCCGGCCAGAATCCGATAACTGCTCTCGCTTTGAGGGACTTATCGTGAATAATCTCCAGCAGGAGGTTATTAGCATCTTCGTACAATTTCCGGGCTTCGCTGCCGACTACCTTGTCTTCCAGGATCATCGGGTACTTGCCATGCAGCTGCCAGGTCTGGAAGAACGGCGTCCAGTCGATGTACCGGGCGATTTCAGCCAGCGGATAGTCGTCAAACACCCGGGTACCGAGGAATGTCGGTTTGGGTGCGCGGAAGTCTGTCCAGTCGATCCTGACTTTGTTTTCCCGGGCGGTCTGAATGCTGACGAAGTTTTTGTCAGACTTGCGTTTGGCGTGATCGTCCCGCAGTTTGGCGTACTCGCGCTTGATTTCCGTAAGCACATCGGCCTGCGACTGCTCGCTTTGCGTCAGGCGGCCGGCAACGGGTACCGAGCGCGACGCGTCGAGTACGTGAATAACCGGTCCCGAATACTGGGGATCAATCTTGACAGCGGTGTGAATACGGGAGGTCGTCGCGCCGCCGATCAGCAGCGGAATCCGGAAGCCCTGCCGCTCCATTTCCTTCGCTACGCCAACCATCTCATCGAGGCTCGGCGTAATCAGACCGGAAAGGCCGATGATATCGACATTGTGCGCACGGGCTTCTTCGAGGATTCTCTCCGTCGGCACCATTACGCCCAGGTCGATGATTTCGTAGTTGTTACAGCCGAGTACGACGCCGACGATGTTCTTGCCGATGTCGTGTACGTCGCCTTTCACCGTCGCCATCAGAATTCTCCCGGCAGATGATCCGGCGGATTTTTCGGCTTCGATGAAGGGTTGCAGGTAAGCTACGGCCTTTTTCATGACCCGCGCTGATTTCACAACCTGGGGAAGGAACATCTTGCCTTCGCCAAACAGATCGCCGACAATGCTCATGCCGTCCATCAGCGGGCCTTCAATGACTTCGATAGGTCTGGCAAACTGCTGTCGGCATTCCTCGACGTCTTCGTCGATAAAATCGGCTATACCTTTCACCAGCGAATGTGCCAGGCGCTGATTGACAGGGAGCAGCCGCCACGAATTATCCGGGCCGCTGTCGGTCTTGCCTTTGGATTTGACAGTTTCGGCGAAGGTCACCAGGCGCTCGGTAGCGTCCGGGCGGCGGTTCAGCAGCACGTCTTCCACCAGTTCGAGGAAATCCTTCGGGATATCGTCGTAAATGGTAATCTGGCCGGCGTTGACAATACCCATGTCCATTCCCGCACGGATGGCGTGGTAGAGGAAAGCCGAGTGTATGGCTTCCCGAACCGGCTCATTCCCCCGGAAACTGAACGACACGTTGGATACCCCGCCTGATACCTTGGCATGCGGCAGGTTTTCCTTGATCCAGCGGGTGGCGTTGATGAAATCGACCGCGTAGTTATTGTGCTCCTCAATACCCGTTGCGACGGTGAGGATATTCGGGTCAAAAATGATGTCTTCTGCCGGGAAACCTACTTCGTCGACCAGAATCCGGTAAGCCCGGCTGCAGATTTCGATGCGGCGTTCGTAGTTGTCGGCCTGTCCGTTCTCGTCAAACGCCATGACTACCGCCGCCGCGCCATACCGCTTGACGGTCCGGGCGTATTCCTTGAACTTCTCTTCTCCTTCCTTAAGCGAAATGGAGTTGACAATTGCCTTTCCCTGTACGCACTTCAGGCCGGCCTCGATCACTTCCCACTTCGAGGAGTCGATCATGATGGGCACCCGGGCGATATCCGGCTCAGAAGCCAGCAGGTTGAGGAAGAGCGTCATCATCGCCACGCCGTCGATCATCCCTTCGTCCATGTTGACGTCGATGACCTGCGCGCCGGTTTCTACTTGCTCACGGGCGATGCTGAGGGCCTCCTCGAATTTGCTTTCCCGGATCAGGCGGGCGAATTTCTTCGATCCGGTGACGTTGCACCGCTCGCCGATATTGAGGAAGAGGACTTTTTCTTTCGTGACTTCAATCGGCTCCAGCCCGGAAAGCTTCAACACCGGTTCTTCTTCAGGGAGAACGCGCGGCGCACGCTGCCCTGCCAGTTCGGCAATCCGCCGGATGTGTGCGGGCGTTGTTCCGCAGCAGCCGCCGATGATATTGATGAGGCCGTCTTTCAGGAAGCCGTCGATCGTCGCGCCCATTTGCTCGGGCGTTTCGTCGTACTCGCCCATTTCGTTGGGCAGGCCGGCATTTGGGTGCGCGGAGGTGAAAAACGGCGCCTTGTTGGCGAGCGTCTGCACATACGGGCGCATCAGATCCGCGCCGAGGGCACAGTTAATCCCTACCGACAGCAGCGGCAGGTGCGAAACCGACGTCAGGAACGCTTCCGTCGTCTGGCCGGAAAGCGTCCGGCCCGAAGCATCGGTAATCGTTCCCGACACCATGATCGGGATTTCGAATTTCGTCGCTGCCGGAATATGCGCCGGCCAGGGATTTTTGCCTTCGGTGACATCCTGCAGGTAGCGGTCAATCGCAAACAGGGCTGCCTTGGCGTTGAGGGTATCGAAAATGGTTTCGACCAGCAGAATGTCGCTGCCGCCTTCTACCAGTGCTTTCGCCTGCTCATAATAAGCATCGACCAGCTGATCGAACGTAATCGCCCGGTAACCGGGGTTATTGACGTCAGGGGAAAGGCTGGCTGTCCGGTTTGTCGGTCCCATCGACCCGGCTACATAGCGGGGCCGGTCGGGGTTCTGCCGGGTAAACTCATCTGTCACCTCCCGCGCGATACGGGCCGATTCATAATTGAGTTCATACACGAGCTCCTCCATACCGTAATCGGCCATGGCGATCCAGGTTCCTGAAAACGAGTTCGTTTCGAGGATATCGGCGCCGGCGTCGAGGTACTCGGCATGGATGGCTTTGATGATGTCCGGGCGGGTCAGGACCAGCAGGTCGTTGTTGCCCTTGAGCGGATGGGGCCAGTCGGCAAAGCGGGCGCCCCGGTAGTCTTCTTCTTCCAGCTTGTAGCGCTGGATCATGGTACCCATCGCGCCGTCGAGGACGAGGATACGGTGGGGAAGAAGGGTTCGGATGTCAGGTTTTTGAATCGTAGTCGTCGTCATGTTTACGCGAAACGATGCCGGATTGGAGTCGGCGTTGTGTCCTTGGATAAAGGGGAAATAAACATACAGGCAAAAAGGTTCGACCTTGGTAGCTGAACATACAAAGGTAGTAGTTTTTCCGGGAGGGATTGCGTCCGTCTGCTACCCAATCAGGTTGAGGGTACTTTCCAGCCCCATCCCGCGTGATCCTTTGATGAGGATATGCGTGTGCTCCATCGGGTGATCCTGCAGCCAGACATGCAGGCCGAACTTGTCCGGGAAGTAGTAGGCCCGCGGCAGGTACTTCAGCGCATTTTGCATCAGCGGACCGGCCAGGAGCACGTAATCGAAGTGCAGCGTGGAGATCAGGCGACCCATTTCGGCATGCTCTTCGGGACCTTCCTCTCCCAGTTCGAACATATCGCCGAGAATGACCATTTTCTTACCGGCCTCGAGGGCATCGAAATTCCGGAGGGCTGCGCCCATCGAGCTGGGATTGGCATTATAGGCATCCAGCCATACCGTATTGGTTCCTTTCTGAAGAATCTGGGAACGGTTATTTTCGGCTACGTACCCCGCAAGGGCAGCATGAATAGCTTCCCCGGAAACGCCAAAATAGGTACCCAGCGTCATCGCCGCCCGCATATTGATGAAGTTATAGTCGCCCATGAGGTGCGTCGTCACTTCCTTTCCATCTGCTTCATACCGGATATTCGGATTGGTAGCCAGCAGGCGGGCGTCGCTGCGGTAGGGATGTACCTTCCCGGTATCGGCTCCCCGTTCGGCAAGCATGTCCGACAGGGTTTCGTCTTCCGCATGCACAAAAATCTCCCCGCCGGTACGAACGAGGAAATCGTACAATTCCCCCTCTCCTTTCCGGACGCCTTCCAGTCCGCCGAAACCTTCCAGGTGCGATTTTCCGATATTGGTAATCAGACCGTGGCTCGGCTCGCAGATGTCGACCAGCTCCTGAATATCTCCCTGCCGGTTGGCGCCCAGTTCGATGACGGCCAGTTCGGTATCTTCCCGGACCGACAGTACTGTCAGCGGTACCCCGATGTAATTATTGTAGTTTCCCTGTGTCGCGAATACCTTGTATTTCTGAGACAATACGCGGTAAACCAGCTCTTTGGTCGTAGTTTTTCCGTTCGATCCGCCAATACCAATGACAGGTATCGAAAGCGTGCGACGGTGATACAGCGCAAGTTCCTGCAAGGCGTGCAGTACGTTTTCCACCAGGAGGCAGCGTTCGTCAACCACATACGCCGGATCGTCCATCACGACAAACGACGCACCCGCTTCCAGGGCCTTTGCCGCGAAGGTATTGGCATCGAAGCTGGCGCCTTTCAAGGCAAAAAACAGTGCGCCCGGCTCAATTTTACGCGTATCGATTGAGACACTGCGGCAAGTCAGGTATTTTTGGTGGAGTTCGGAGACGGAAATCATACGGGGAAAATATCAAACGCCCGATTCAAACTACCGGGTCGTTTTCTGACGTTGTGAATCTGATCCGACAAAGATGCGATGAAAAAACTTTATCTGCTGGGATGGATGGCGCTCTTGTGCGGGAAGCTCTCCGCGCAGTCCTTCTCCTTCCGCTTCGATACCACCGCCCGGGTCAGCGTCAACGGACGTGTGCTGACCAATGCCTGGGCCGGCGGGCTCAATGCGCCGCAATTTTCCAGAATGCACCTCAATGCCGACGCCATCGAAGACCTCGTCGTTTTTGACCGCACCGCCGCAAAACTCTACACCTTCGTTGCCACCCCGTCGGGTACTTCCTACAAATGGACATACTCGCCTGAATACCAGACGTATTTTCCGCTTATCGACAGCTGGATGCTGCTCCGGGACTACGACGGAGACGGTCGCAAAGACCTTTTTGCCCGGACGCCGGCCGGTGTGCGGGTATTTCACAACGAAACCGTTGCGGGCGGACCGCCGATCTGGGTGAAAGTAGCCGACCCTCTCTATACCCAGGGCTTTTCGGGCCAGGTGAATATGCAGGTGCCGTCGACCGACATACCGGGCATTGCCGATCTGGATGGCGACGGCGACCTCGATTTTGTCATTTTCGATTCTTCCGGAAACTTCGCCGAATACCACCAGAATCAAAGCGTTGAGACATCGGGAAAAGCCGGTCTTGTTTTCAAGAAAATCGGCTACTGCTGGGGAAATTTCATCAAGGAATTTTACGGAGATGCCTGTTTCAACATCGACTGCGACTCGGGCGAGAGCAACTGCCCCGCCCGTACCTCCTCGGTTCCCGGCGGGCGGCCGCTGCACGCTGGTAATACCCTGCTGCTCTGGGACCTAAATGGCGACGGCCTCCAGGATGTACTCTTCAGCTACATCGAAGCTTCCAACGTAGCCCTGATGTACAATGAAGGAACGAAGCAGAAAGCCCGCTTCACCAAAGCCGACTACCTGTTCCCAGCCATCCAACCCGTTGACATTCACCTATTTCCGGCGATATTCAGTGAAGACGTGACGTTCGACGGCAAACCGGATTTTCTCGCCGCACCCAATGTCTATTCCAACGATGCCCTCAAAACCAATGACTTCCGGGCAACCGCCTGGCTGTATGAAAACACCGGCACGACGGCCAAACCCGAGCTGACTTTCCGGAAAACCAACTTTTTGCAGGACGAGATGGTCGATCTCGGGGAAAACACCACTACCGCGCTGGCTGATATCGACGGAGACGGCGACATGGACCTCCTCGCCGGTTACGCAGGCATCCGGAATGCGACCGACTACCGCGCGGGAATTGCCCTCTTCCGTAATACCGGCAACGCCGCTGCCGCCCGTTTTGAGCGGGATACGCTGGATTTTATGGGTTTGACAGCCGCTATCCTCACGAAAGAAAAACAGCTCATCACCGACGTCCGGGTATTTGTCGCCGATGTGTCGGGAGACGGCGTACCCGACGTAGGCTTCGCTGCCGAAACTCCGGCAGGAACCATCCTCCGATACCTGCCCAACAAAGGGGTCAAAGGCGGGCCTTTTCAATTGGTTACGGGTGAACTGACGTCGCTGCCCCTGCCGGCAGGCTTCCGGTACGGCGATATTCCGCTGTATATTGACCTCGACAGGGACGGCAAAATTGACCTGCTTCGCGGCACGTATTATGGAGGCGTCCAGTACTACCGGAATACCGGCTCCAATGCGCAGCCGGTGTACCAACTGATGACCGACAGCTTCGGCGGCCTGGCTGATAACTTCCAGAACCGGGGGTTTTCGCTGCTGGCGACAGACCTCAACGGCGACGAACGTGCCGACCTCGTCGCTGCCTATTCTGACGGATCGCTGAAGATTTTCGACGACTTTCAATCGCAGCCGTCGACGGGCTTCGTCTCCGATACGGCGATCGTTGCACGGCCGGCGGGCAGTATTTCCGACTGGCAGATCAGTACGGTTCCGGGCTTCAGCGCGGGTGACCTCGACGGCGACGGCCTCCCCGAACTCATTACCGGCACGGGTACCGGGGGCTTCCACCTCCTTAAAAACTACTCGAAAAAGCGGGATCCGGAACCGGGAAATGAAGACTTCAGCGTCGGCCCGAATCCGACACGCGGGCTCGTGACAGTCCGTACCAAATCTGCTGCTGAAATCGCGCTCTACTCCCTGACCGGGCAACTGCTGGGTAGCGCCAGGAGCGTCAGTAATACCGAGTATGAGCTGAATCTGAGCGCCCTGCCGGCGGGCGTTTACCTGGTCCGGACACAAAGTGCATCCCTGGGTATCCGGGTCCGGAAGATCGTCCGTTACTGAAAGGAAAAACCCGAACGGTAAGGCAGAACCTGAGAAATACCTCTATTTTTACCGCCTGAAATCTGCATCTGCATGTTAAACTATATTGTCTGGGACGTAAATCCCGAGATTTTTCACATCGGAAGTTTCTCGGTCCGCTGGTATGGATTACTCTTCGCGCTTGGCTTTCTGATCGGGCAGCGGATCATGGTCCATGTCTTCAAATCAGAGGGGTTGAAGGAAGATTGGGTAGATAGCCTGACGCTGTATATGGTGGTGGCGACGGTCGTTGGCGCGCGCGTCGGACACTATGTTTTTTACGAGTATCCCCTCTTCATTGCCGATCCCTGGCGCTGGTTCAAGGAAATGCTGCTGCCGCCCTATGCCGGGCTCGCCAGTCACGGTGCTGCCATCGGTATTTTCACGGGTCTGTATCTTTTTGCCCGTTCCAAACGCATTCGCTTTTTCTGGATCGCCGACCGCGTGGCGATTACCATCGCGCTGGGTGGGTGCTTCATCCGCCTCGGCAATCTGATGAACTCCGAAATCGTTGGAAAAGCTACGGATGTTCCCTGGGCGTTTCTTTTCGCGAACAATACAGAGTTTTCGCAGGTACCCCGCCACCCGGCGCAGCTATATGAAGCGCTGTCCTGCCTGGTGCTGGCGCTCCTGCTGTTCTTTATCTGGAAGAAATACAAAACTGCACTTCCGCAGGGTATTCTGACCGGCTTTTTTATGGTGTACGTCTTTACGCTGCGGTTTTTCTACGAATTTCTCAAAGAAAACCAGGTAACCTTCGAAGACCAGATGCCGTACAACCTCGGTCAGCTCCTGAGCATACCAGCGGTGATTTTCGGTCTCATCGGAATCTGGTGGGCGCTGAACCGGAAGGAAACGCGGATTTTTACGGGAAACAATTCCCATCCGAAAGAGCATTCTCTCTAAGATACTCCCAATCACAAAAAAGCCGCTTCACGTACGTGAAGCGGCTTTTTTTATTTCCCCTCTGCCCCATGCCCTCCGCCCCATGCAAAAAAAAGACAGCCAGAAGGGCTGCCTTTTTCTCCATTTTCTGTTGTACTTGACTTACTTAATAATTCTCCAGTTGAAAGGATATTTGTAGTATTCTCCGTTGTTTGCTTTGATACCGGCTATGATATTGAAAATTACCTGTACCGCCCAGAATACCGGAGCCAGCAACCCGCCGATACCGCAGGTCACTACGGCTACGGCGATGATGACGATATTCAGCAGGATAGTAAAATTGAGCGCCTCCTTCCCGTGGTAATCTACAAAAGCTGATTTGTCCTTGTTGATGAGCCATACGACGAGGGGTCCGACAAATCCGAAGATGATCCCACTCAGGTGGGCAAGCATCCCCCACATGCGGGCGTCGGAATCACTGAGTTGTTGTTCGGGGGGAATTGGTGGAATGTTCTGATTTTCCATGAGTTAAGGTTTGGTATGAACGACGGTTGACGGGGCAATTCTATGGATTTTCCCCCGCAAGGCCAAATCCCCGTTCTTATTTTGCCGATTAATTCACAAACGGCGTTTTTGGCCGATTATCCGGTGTTTTCAGTGTTTGATTTCGCCGGAATCCTTACGAAGAAACAGAATCCTTTTATCCGTTTGACAACATGGAAACTTCGTTCATGGAACAGGCCGTGCGCCTGTCATTCGAAGGACAGCGGGCAGGTCTCGGCGGACCTTTCGGCGCAGTAGTGGTGAAAGACGGGCGTATTGTCGGCCGGGGGCATAATCAGGTAACCTCTACCAACGATCCGACCGCCCACGCCGAGGTAGTCGCCATCCGGGATGCCTGTCGTAACCTCGGCACATTTCAACTGACCGGGTGTGAGATTTATACCTCCTGTGAGCCCTGCCCGATGTGCCTCGGCGCTATCTTCTGGGCGCGCCCGGACGCTGTCTACTATGCTTGTACCCACGCCGATGCGAGCGATGCGGGGTTCGACGACTCCTTTATCTACGAACAGGTAGCCGTGTCCCCCGAAAAAAGAACGCTGAAAATGGTTCACCTGCCCTGGCCGGAAGCCAGAGAGGCCTTTGAAGAGTGGAAGCGCTCAGGCGGAAAAACCGACTACTGACCGCTATTCGAAGTTATTCCGCCCCAGCTTCTGCCGCGCCATGAGCAGTGCGCCCATTGGCACGGCGTCTTCCCGCAGTTGCGCCAGCGCGACCCTCGGCAGTGGTTGAAACGCTTTCATGACGTAGGCGGCGAGCCGGGTTTCTACTTCCTGGCGCAGGGTTTCTCCGCAGAGCGAAAGGCCGCCACCGAGAACCAGAATCTCCGGATGGAACAGGTGTACCACGTGTGACAGCCCAAACGCAATGTTCTCAGCCGTATCGGTCAGAATGGTCGTGGCAATCGGGTCTTTTTCCGCGACCGCCGGAACCAGAAACCGGGCTTCCTTGTCGCCGGTAACCAACCCCGCCAGCGCACAGTCGGGATGCTGGGCAATGGTTTCGCGGATGCGGGCGTCGACTGCCCAACCGGATGCGACGGACTCGAGCGTCGTTCCCGAACGATCCATCAGCAAATGACCAACCTCCGACTCCCCCGGCCGGGCGCCGTGGTAAATCGCACCCTCCTGAATCAGGCCGCCGCCAACTCCGCTGCCAAGCGTGATGTAAAAGACCGTTTCGAAGTTTTTACCGGAGCCGATCAGGGCTTCACCCAGGGCTGCGACATTGGCGTCGTTTTCGACGCTGACGGGACAGCGTGCGAGGTCTTCCAGCCAGTCCGCCAGATCAAACCCACCCCAGCCGTCCACCTGATGCGACTGAATGATTTGTCCGCGCTCCCAGTCAACAGGCCCGCCAAACCCTACCCCTACCGCCGAAAATCGGTAGGCGTTCTGCAATTCGCGGATACTGGCTTCCACGCGGCTTCGGATTGCTTCTCCCGAGCGGTCAGGGGTAACATCCATGCGGATTTCTTCCAGTACCTGATTGGTTTCGTCGCCGACAAAAAGCTGGAGTTTGGTACCTCCTATTTCTATTCCCAGAAAATACTTCATAGATAAAGACAGACAGTCAAATGTTACCGGCTGCAACGGGCCGACAATACTTCTTCATAATCCTCGTACCCGGGAAAATACACCCCGTTGAGGGCAATGATCCTGTTGAGGGGTATCCTCACACCGAGCGCCGTTTCGACAAACTCACCTTCTTCTGACTTCGCGATGCGCTTTAGCGGAGACGGAGAGGATTTATATTCCCGGTATTCATTGAAATAGTCAAGGATGACTTTCTGCCCGATCGACTGCCGGAGCAGATCGACATAGCCTTGTGCGAGTGTTTCAAACGTTTCCATGATGAAAATCGATTACAGTCTGCAGAAAGCAGTAAAAAAGGGTGCTACCCTATTTCAGGGTCTGATAGGGCTGATAATCAAAGGGTACCGCATCTGCCAGTTTGTCGTTTGCGAAGCTGCCGGATACCAGTACGTCCAGTGCGGGAAAAAACTGCCCGTTCGGCTGAATGCGTACCGCCTGACCGAGCATCTCCAGAATACTGGTTTGCGGCTTCCGGACCACATTCTGACGCGAGTACATCACCGTTTCGAGTTCTTTCCGGTACAATACCTGGATCGCGCCGCTGAAACGGGTCACGCTTTCAGCCGGCGTAGATAAGCGGGTATGCAGGAGGTCTGCTTCGTTCAACCGGTCCTCCGAAACAAAATAGCGCGCATACTTCGGGAACTCCGCCTTCGACCATTTTTTCGAATCCATAATCATAGCGTTAAGCGGAGAATCGCCGGGGTCCGCCATGCGGTGTACCTCGTAGCCTTCGGCATCGAGATGCTGCGCTTTCAGACTGCGGAAGAAATGGACGAGAGAGCCGTAATAGGCCCGGTCCCGGTTTTTGTGCCAGTTTTCAGTCGTTTCCGCGCTTTGAGAAGATAGTTCTTCAAAAACCGGATAGCCGACATACGACACATACTGCTGTTTTTCGCTGTAGGCAAACACCTCCAGCTGGTATTTGATCTGATAGCCCAGTGCTTCGTTCCGGATGAGTAGCGGCTCGCGCGCGCCGACATTCAGCCATTGCTTCGTCGAATCTTCCAGTATCCAGATCACATCGGGATTGAGAATTTCGGTTTGCCGCGCGTTCGGGCCGGTTCCCAGAAACTGTGCCTTGAATACTTCCAGGTGCTGCCTCCAGAACTTGTCTTTCCGGGATTTGATCTTTACCTCCGCGAGGTTGTCTGCCACGGGTTGCAGGCTGATGAGCAGGGCCTGAGCCGAATCGGTACGGATCGGCCGGGTCTGGGTCTGAAACCCGACATAGGAAACAACCAGCTCCTGCGTACCCGCCGGTACCTGTGTGAGGGTAAACTCTCCCTTGTCGTTGGTCACGGTGCCACGCGTGGTATTCGACAGAAATACGTTGGCAAACGGCAGCGGCTGTTTGTCTCCGGCGCCGATCACCCGTCCGGATACCGTATGCTGTGCCAGGGCGCCGGCTTGCCAAACCACAGAAAGGAATACGATCTGAAGCAGTTTCATGGCGGCAAAGTGCGTATTTTTGCGTCATGTACCAAGCGCTCATTCGACCGATCCTTTTCCGATTTGATCCGGAATCTGTTCACCATTTCACGTTCAACTTTCTCAAAATCAGTCTGAAGCTGCCATTTGCCCGGTCTATTACCCGGCATTTTTTTTCCGTCAGCCACCCCTCGCTGGAGCGGGAGGTATTCGGATTACGGTTTCCCAATCCGGTCGGACTGGCCGCAGGTTTTGACAAAAACGCCGAACTGGTAGACGAACTGGCCTGCCTCGGCTTCGGCTTCATCGAAATCGGTACCGTTACGCCCAGGCCTCAGCCGGGCAACGAGCAGCCGCGGTTGTTCCGCCTGCCTGCCGACAAAGGACTCATCAACCGGATGGGTTTCAATAACAAGGGTGCAGGACCCGCGGCGGCGCGCCTGCGGCAGCGCAAGTCCGGTGTGCTGATCGGTGGAAACATCGGCAAAAACAAGGTCACGCCGAATGAAAACGCCGCCGACGACTACCTGGCCTGTTTTCACGATTTGAAAGATACGGTCGACTATTTCGTCGTCAACGTCAGTTCTCCCAATACCCCGAACCTGCGGGCGCTGCAGGAAAAAGAGCCTTTGACGCAACTATTGCTGCGGCTTCAGCAGGAAAACCTGCGTCAGGCGGCTCCCAAACCTATTCTGTTGAAAATCGCCCCGGACCTGACAGACAGTCAGCTCGATGACATCGTGGATATCGTGCGTGAAACCGGTATCGCCGGCGTCATTGCCACCAATACCACTATTTCCCGGGAAAACCTGCATACTCCGAAAAGCCGGATCGACGCCATCGGCGCCGGCGGATTATCGGGTAAACCGGTGACGAGCCGGTCTACCGAAGTTATCCGCTACCTGCATCAGAAATCCGGCGGTGCGTTTCCCATTATCGGAGTAGGCGGTATTCATTCTCCGGAAGACGCCCTGGAGAAACTGAAGGCCGGCGCAAGTCTGATACAAGTGTATACTGGGTTTATCTACGAAGGTCCGGCGCAGGCCAGGCGTATCTGCCGATACCTGATTGACAATCAGCAATAAGTAAATTATTTTCCCGCCGATTGTGCTACCCGGGAGTTTACTTTTGTAAATTTCCGGGGTATCTTTATTCCGGCTCTCTTGGCTCAGTTGCTTTATCTGGTATCGTATTCATGGCAAAAAAGGTAGAACCTTCCAAACAATCTTCGCGTAAATCTGCCGGAAATTCGTCCAGAGGCCTGAAGACGACCCTGTTCGGTCCCAGCTCCAAACTGGTTGTCGGCGGCCTGACGTTATTATTATCCGTCCTGTTACTCTTTGCATTCTTTTCGTACCTGATTTCGGGAGAAGCCGACCAGAGCGTGGTCGGATCGGCCTTTAACGCACCCCTGCACGATTCCGGCAGTAAGGTGCAGAACTGGCTGGGTGTAACAGGTGCTGTGATTGCGCATTTCTTTATTTTCCGCTGGTTCGGGATCGGCGCATTTCTGCTGCTTCCCCTCCTGTTTGTGACGGGCGTGAAGCTGACGTTCGCGCGGGAAATCATGCCGTTGAAACGCCTGACGTATCAGGTGCTCTTCTACATGTTCTGGCTCAGTTCGTTGTTCGGATTTCTGGTCATGTGGACCGATTCCAAAGCAAACCTGAGTACATTGAGCGGCGGTATCGGCCTGTTTATCAACCAGTTTCTTTACAACCTCGTCGGCTGGGGCTCTATTGCCATTATCGCCGCGGCGCTCTTTGTTTTTGTTATTTATTTCTATCGGGTCGATTCGCTCGAACACGTAGCGGAGAAAGTCGAAGGGATGAAGGTCCCGCGCCCGAGTATCGGCAATCCGCTGAAAAATCTTTTCCGGGAACTGGAGGAAGAAGAGGAGCCCGAACCCGAAAAACCGGCCCCGCCGGTAAAAACCGAAACACCGAAACCCGCGAAACGGGTAGTTCCTGTTATCATAGAAGAGGACCTTCCGGAAGAGGAGGAGGAAGAAATCCTTCCCGAAGAAACCGATCAGGAGCTGGAAGAAGTCAGCCGCCTCACCGAAGATGCCCGTCAGGTACTCGCCCGGCCGGTTCCGAGGCCGGTAGAGCCGGCATATGAGCCGGTTGTTTTTGAGATGCCTGTTGTTCCGGCCAAACCGTCACGTACCGCCGCCAAAGCCGAACCGGATTTTATCATCGAAACGGCGCCGCCGGAAGAAACGCGGAAACCGGATCCGGAACTCGATCCGGAAGATCGCCTGCAGGCCCTCGGATTGTATGACCCGACGCTGGACCTGGCCCGGTACCAATTTCCTTCCATCGACTTATTAAAGGAATATCCGGCCGATAAAGCGCAGGTCACCGAGGAAGAGCTCAAGTCGAAAAAGGACACCATCGTCCGGACGCTGAGCGACTACGGTATTTCGATTGCCAGTATTAAGGCAACTCCCGGGCCGACGGTTACGCTCTACGAAATCGTTCCGTCTGCCGGCGTCAAAATCTCCCGGATCAAATCCCTGGAAGACGATATCGCGCTCTCGCTCGCCGCACTGGGTATCCGCATCATCGCGCCCATGCCCGGGAAAGGTACTATCGGGATCGAGGTTCCGAACAAAAACCGTGAAATGGTCAGTATCCGGACGGTGATTTCGAGCGATAAATTCCAGAAATCCGGCGCAGAATTGCCCGTGGTACTCGGCAAGACGATCTCGAATGAAATCTTCGTCACCGACCTGGCCAAAATGCCTCACCTCCTCATCGCCGGGGCAACCGGGCAGGGGAAATCAGTCGGCATGAACGTGATCCTGGCATCGCTGCTTTACAAAAAGCACCCGGCGCAGCTCAAGTTTGTACTGGTCGATCCGAAGAAGGTAGAGCTCAGCCTTTTCAGCAAGATCGAGCGGCATTTCCTGGCAAAACTGCCCGGCACCGACGATGCCATTATCACCGACACCAAAAAGGTTATCTACACGCTCAATTCGCTTTGCGTGGAAATGGATTCCCGGTATGAATTGCTGAAGAATGGCGGTTGCCGGAACCTGAAGGAATACAACCAGAAGTTTGTTGAGCGCCGGCTCAACCCGGAAAAAGGCCACCGGTTCCTGCCGTACATCGTGCTGGTTATTGACGAGCTGGCCGATCTGATGATGACGGCCGGAAAGGAAGTCGAAACGCCGATAGCGCGGTTGGCGCAGCTGGCGCGCGCCATTGGTATTCACCTGATTGTGGCGACGCAGCGGCCTTCTGTTGACATTATCACGGGTAAAATCAAAGCCAACTTCCCCGCTCGTCTGTCGTTCCGGGTAACGCAGAAAGTTGACTCCCGGACAATTCTCGATACAAGCGGCGCCGACCAGCTCGTCGGGCAGGGAGATATGCTCTTTTTGCAGGGTTCCGACATGACCCGCCTCCAGTGTGCCTTTGTGGATACGCCGGAAGTGGACGCCATCTGTGATTACATTGGCGAGCAGCAGGGATACCCCGACGCCTACCTCCTGCCCGAGTTTGAAGGCGACGAGGCCGGTAATGAGGAAAAAGATGTGGATCTGGGTCAGCTCGATCCGATGTTTAAGGATGCCGCCCGTCTGATCGTGATTCACCAGCAAGGTTCTACTTCCCTGATTCAGCGGAAGATGAAGCTGGGCTATAACCGTGCCGGGCGTATCATGGACCAGCTGGAAGCGACGGGGATCGTCGGGCCGTTTGAAGGTTCGAAAGCCCGGGAGGTACTGGTTCAGAGCGAAGAGCGGCTCGATGAGATATTCAGGGAGTTGCGGCTCTGAGAAGAAATATATCCGTTTTTGATTGTGCCGGCTTTTGCGCCGGCACAATTGTTTAAGGACCTTTCCGTATTCACATTTTTTAACCAGGCTCCATTAAACCCGCCTCCGTAAAAAGTATCTTTGTGGCGGTTATTCAACGAAATACAGCATGAACATTCGCGTTGCGGTTATTTTTAATCTATTGATTTTCAGTTTTTTCTCCTCGAATGCGCAGGACAAACGCGCCAGCGCCATTCTGGATGCCATGAGCAAAAAATATAAGTCCCTGCAGTCTTTCAGCGCGCTGTTTACCTACGGCGCCGACGGCAATTCGAGCTACAAGGGAGACATCACCACCAAGTCCGGAAAGTACCGCCTGAAACTGGCCGGTCAGGAAGTATACAACGACGGCAAAACGGTTGCTACCTATGTGAAGGAAACGAACGAGGTAAACCTGTCGAACTACGAACCCGGCGAAGGCGACTTCAACCCGGCCAAGATCTATACGATTTACAAAAAGGGATATAAGTATTCCCTGGCGGAGGAGACGAAAGACGGAAATGCCGTCATCGAGCTGGTACCTCAAAACAAGGCGGCGAAAATTGCCAAAGTACGGATTACCGTCGGCAAGAAAGACAGCGCTATCAAGAGCTGGCAGATTACGGAGAAATCGGGCAATAAGCAGAGCTTCCGCATCGACCGGTTTACGCCGAACGTCGCCGTCGCTGATAATTTCTTTACGTTCGACAAAAGCAAATACCCGGGCGTGGAAGTAGTCGACCTCCGGGATTAATGAGTTAACGGCAAACAAAAAAAGCTGTCTCCAATGAAGGGGGACAGCTTTTTTTGTTTGTATACCTTCCAAAAAAAAATTCTGTGTATTCCGTGCTTTCTGTGAGAAATCAAAAAACGGTTTCTCACAGAAAGCACAGAATGCACAGAAAGAAATTTCTTCTGAATTAAGCCGTTACCGCCAGCAATTGCTCGAGCAGGATCCGGCCGTCGGTATTACCGAGGAGGGGATCAGAAGCCCGTTCAGGGTGTGGCATGAGGCCGAATACGTTACGGCCTGCGTTGCAGATACCGGCGATATTGTCGAGGCTTCCGTTCGGGTTGGCGGCCTCGGTTACCTGACCATCGGCGTCACAGTACCGGAACAGGACCTGATCGTTGTCAATGATCTGTTTCAACGTGGCTTCGTCGGTAAAATAGCGGCCTTCCGCGTGCGCAACGGGAACTTTGTAAGCGCGGGTAAGGTCGAGATCTCCGGTAAAGAGCGAGTGGTTGGTCGCTGCACGGAGGTACACGTTCTTGCTGTTGAATTTCTGGTGATCGTTGCGCAGGAGAACACCGGGCAGCAGGCCGGCTTCAACCAGCACCTGGAATCCGTTGCAGATACCCAGTACGTACCCACCGGCATTGGCGTGCTCGATGACTTTGTCCATAATGGGCGAGAACCGGGCGATAGCGCCGCTTCTCAGGTAGTCGCCATAACTGAAACCACCGGGAATGATGAGAAAATCACATCCTTCGAGGTTGGTCGATTTGTGCCAGAGTTTGACGATCTCCTGACCCAAGATATGTCTGAATACGTGAACGGTATCGTCGTCACAATTCGAACCGGGGAAGACTACTACGCCGAATTTCATTGAATAGTGTGAAAAGCCCTTTAAAGGTGCAAAAATACACATTCGCCCGCAGGCTTTCGAATCTGACGGTCTTTATTTCGGGCAGGAAGACTGAAAAGTTCAGATTTTCAGCAATTTACGGACCAGCTCTACAATCTCGGCCGGATTGACCGGTTTCTCGCAGTATCCGTCTACACCGAGCTCAAATGCCTGACGCAGATAGGGTTCCTGTCCCATGGACGTCAGGATCACTACCGGAATAGTCGGGTCGATCCGCTGCTTGACGTGGGCGAGAATTTCAAGACCAGTATAAAAAGGCATCATCAGATCGGTCAGGACAATGTCAGGTCGCCGCGTTGCCAGTACATCCAGGGCCTCTTTCCCGTTTTGCGCTGACACAACGTCGAATCCTTCCTTTTGCAAGCGGTAGGTAAGCATTTTGAGCGTTAAACTTTCATCCTCCGCAACCAGAATTGTCGTATTACTTGGGTTGTACATAAATTACCGGGTTAGAACAGAACGCGGCGGGGTACCATGATCCTATAAAATCAATCAGAGGCGAACAGGAAAGGATATTTTTGAACGAGGCGGGAAAGGAACGATTACATAGCTGCCAGCGACGCAGCGGTATCTCTCCGCAAGTTATCGCTTTTCCCGTAATTCTGTCAAAATTTTGAGTCTTTGCCCGGAAACACTTCCTAATCCTCTTATTTTGTCGCTGATGTTTTCCCGTCACGAACCGACTGAGCATGTTTATCCTGTCTGTCAGAAATAAGTTTATCATCGGATTTTCCGTCGGCCTTCTCCTGCTCATAGGTGTCGGCACGCTTACCTACCTAACGTTCCGGCGGCAGGCCGCGGATTCAGACTGGGTCAGCCATACGTATCAAACGGTGGGCGATCTGGAGAACATCCGGATTACCGTCCAGCGGATGCAGGTCGCGCAGCGGGACCGGCGGATCAACCCCGACAATCACTACGCCTCCTCCGACTATACCCATGCGCGCCAGGAACTGGTGCCGGTCATGACCCATCTGAAAGGGCTCATTGTCGACAACCTCGCCCAGACGCAGCGGCTTTCCCGCGTGAACGAATTGCTGGACGATCTCTACCTGTTCTGGGGAAAGCCTGAGCATGGTACGCACAGCATGGCGGTACTCGCTGAAGAATCGAAACGGCTGAAAGCGGTTCAGTCTCTCCTTTTCCAGATGACGGATATCGAAAAGATTCTGCTCATTAACCGGGAAAAGGAACGACAGCTCTCCCTTACGCAGGCATCGGTCACGATTTTCGTCGGCATGGGCCTGACACTCGCCATTGCAATTCTCCTGATCTACCTCGTTTTGAACGAGCTTACCCAACGGCAAAAGGCCCAGAAGGAGCTCAAACAACGGCTTCGGGAGCTTTCCCAGGCCAATCAGGCATCCGAACGGCAGAACGAATTGCTGGCCGGTGCCTCCCGGATCAACAATGCCCTTCAGGGACAGCACAGTATCGAAGAACTCGGCACCGATATCATCCGCGAGCTGCTTAACCTGCTCCAGATTCCGGCGGGCGTCTTTTACGTCGCGGAGGAAGAGCGCCTTATCAAAAAGGGCGCCATCGGCCTGACGCAGGGAGATTCCGTTTCCTGGGCATTTGGAGAAGGCCTCGTCGGCCGCGCTGCCGTACGCAAGGAACTTCTGGTGGTCAGCGACGTTCCGGCCGACTACTGGAAGCTGCGTTCGGGCGCCGGAGAAGCCCTGCCGGGGCAGGCTGCCTTTTTGCCCCTTTTGATCGACAAGGAAGTAATCGGGTTGCTGGAGCTGGTATCCTTCGGACCCTTCCGGGACGAACAACTGGACCTCCTCCGGGCCGTCAGCCATAATATTTCCCTGGCCCTGGAAACAGCTGCCGCCCAGGAAATAAACACCCGCCTCCTGACGCGCGTCCGCGAGCACCAGGCCGCGCTGGAACGGCAGCAGGAGACGCTCCAGCAGACGAACGAAGAGCTTATCCGCCAGGCCGAAGTTCTTCAGGCCTCCGAGGAGGAACTGAAAGTCCAGGAAGAAGAACTCCGCCAGGTCAATGCCGAACTCGAAGAGCGCAACGAAGCCATGGAATCGGCGCGGCAGGCCCTTATCGCCAAGGCGCGTGAACTGGAAGTCACCAGCAAGTATAAATCGGAGTTTCTCGCCAATATGTCGCACGAACTCCGAACGCCGCTCAACAGCGTGCTCATTCTCGCCCGGATGCTCGCCGATAACCGGACGGGCAACCTGACCGAAAAGCAGATTGAGCATGCCAAAGTTATTTTCAAATCAGGGAACGACCTGCTCGACCTCATCAACGATATCCTCGACCTCTCGAAGATCGAAGCCGGCAAAATTGAGCTCCAGATCGAGCGCATTTCTACCCGTACGCTCGTGACAGATATGGAAGAGCTGTTTGCAGTAGTCGGAGATGAAAAAGGCATCGAATTCCGGACGGTAATTGAAAGCGGCTCGCCGGCGATGCTGTCGACCGATTACCACCGTGTCGAACAAATTCTCAAGAACCTCCTCTCAAACGCCTTCAAGTTTACGCCGAAAGGCGGTACTATTTCGTTGACGGTGAGCCCGGAAGAAGACCGCATCCGCCTGGCTGTCCGCGATACCGGGATTGGCATTCCTCCCGAAAAGCAGCGCATTATTTTCGATGCTTTCCGCCAGGCAGACGGGTCTACCAACCGCAAGTTCGGCGGTACGGGTCTCGGACTCGCTATCAGCCGGGAGCTGGCTATTCTGCTCGGCGGCGAAATTCGCCTGGAAAGCGCCGAAGGCGACGGCAGTACCTTCAGCCTGCTGCTTCCGACGTCTGCGGAAGAGTTCGTCGTTGTGGAAGAAGAGCCCGTCCTGAAAACCAGAGAGCCTCAACCCGAGCCTGCCCCTGCCGAGGACGGCAAGCGAACCCTTCTGATCATTGAAGACGATCCGGTCTTCGCCGGCGTACTTAAAGACTTGACGGAGCTGCGCGGCTACCAGGCCATCGTGGCGCTCGACGGGGAAAAGGGCCTGGAATATGCGCGCCTCTACAAGCCGGTCGCGATGCTGCTTGACATTCAGCTTCCCGGCATCAGCGGGTGGGACGTGCTCAAAGTCCTCAAAAAAGATCCCGACCTCAAACACATTCCTGTCCATATTATCTCCGGTTCGGACGAGCCCAGAAATTCGCTGAACGGCGCGGTTACCTTCCTCAAAAAGCCGGTTTCGCAGCAAGCGCTGGATGAAGCCTTCCGCCTCATTGGCGAGGACTCTCCCCTGCCGATGAAAAAGGTACTCGTCCTCGTGGGCGACTACCTGCGCGACAGCTCCCTCAAAAACTGGCTGGCAGAGCGGGATCTGGAAATCCAGCTCCGGTATGTTTCGACGTTCCAGCAACTGGCAGAAGCATTGCCCGGAGATACGTACGACTGCATCCTGATCGACGAAGGCAGCGACGCCGAGTATGTTGCCGCAGGCCTCGAAGATCTGCGCTCGGCACTGGCTTCCCGGCCGGTCCCGGTTATTCTCTTCCTGAATCATGACCTGACGCCCAACGATGAAATCCAGCTGAAGAAAGTAACGGACGTTATCATCCGGAATTCGCAGCTGGCCAAAGACCGCCTGCTCGACGAAATGGAGCTGTTCCTTTTCAAAATCGAGAACAAGCCGGCCACGCCGCTGCCACAGGCCGAAATGCCGCAGAAAGACCTCAAAGGGAAGAAAGTACTGGTCGTGGACGACGACATGCGCAATGTCTTTGCGCTCTCCACGTTGCTGGAAGAGCAGGAAATGGAGGTTGTCACGGCCGGAGACGGTCGCGAAGCCCTCGATTTGCTGAGCGCCAACCCGGATACCGATATCATTTTGATGGACATCATGATGCCGGAAATGGACGGATATGAGGCCATGCGGCGTATCCGTTCCGACGTCCGTCATTTTCAGCTTCCGATCATCGCCCTGACGGCAAAAGCCATGCAGGGAGACCGTGAAAAATGCATCGAAGCGGGCGCTTCCGATTATATTACCAAACCGGTCGACAGCCGGCAGCTGTTCTCCCTCATGCGGGTGTGGTTGTCTCAGGTATGACGCGGTAGTGTTAACCCACCGGATGGAATGAACGATACATCTGATATAACGCCCGAGGAGCTGGACGATCTTATCCAGCTTATCAAAGGACATTACGGATACGATTTCGGCGATTATTCGCGGGCGTCCCTGACACGGAGAGTCCGCCAGTGTATGGAAAAAGCGAAGATTCCGACGGTATACGACCTCCGGTTTCACCTGCTCAACGAAACGTCCTTTTTTGCCTGGTTTCTTCAGTCGCTGACGGTCAACGTCACGGAAATGTTCCGTGACCCGGCTTTCTACCGAAACCTCCGGGAAACGGTGATTCCGCGGCTTGCCTCCTATCCGCTCATCAAGATATGGCATGCCGGCTGCGCCACGGGCGAAGAGGTTTTTTCCATGGCCATTCTCCTGAAAGAAGAAGGACTCCTGGAACGAACGCGTATCTATGCAACGGATATCAATCCGGCAAACCTCGAAAAAGCGCGGAAAGGAACCGTTCCGCTGTCAGCGATGAAAGAATACACCGCCAATTACATCCGCTCCGGCGGAAAGGCGGAGTTTTCATCCTATTACGAAGCCCGGTACGACGAAGTAGTGATGGACCCGGCCCTGCTGGAGCGGGTACTGTTTTCCCAGCATAACCTGGTGACAGATCAGGTTTTCAACGAATTTCAGCTGATATGCTGTCGTAATGTGTTGATTTACTTTAACAAAGACCTGCAAAACCGGGTCCTGAAGTTGTTTTATGACAGCCTGGTACCGTTCGGGTATCTGGCGCTGGGGATGAAAGAATCCCTTTTGTTTATGGATGTCCGGTCGCAGTTCGAGGCCGTCAGTGAGTCCGTCAAAGTATTCAGAAGAAAAGCGTAACGCAGTGGCAGACAAGATACCCCAAACGGATTTGGTAGTAATCGGCGGCTCGGCCGGGTGTGTGCCGGTCATCATTGACCTGCTCGACGCGCTGCCGCCCTCCTTCCCTTTTGCGGTGGTACTCGTGATTCACCGGCAAAAGTCCGTTCCCAGTGAAATGGACAAAGTATTGGGATCCAATAGCCACGTCCGGGTAATCGAGCCGAACGACAAGGATTTTATCCTGCCGGGGCGGGTGTACCTCGCCCCGCAGAACTATCACCTGCTGATCGAACAGGACCGCTCGTTCAGCCTTGACTATTCCGAACCGATCCATTACAGCCGCCCGTCGATCGATCCGACGTTTGAAAGCGCCGCCGATGTTTTCGGACGCCGTTGTACGGGTATTCTCCTCAGCGGAGCCAACCGCGACGGGGCCGACGGCCTCGCCAGTATCCTCCAGTCCGGCGGGACGGCGATTGTCCAGAACCCCGCCACGTGTGATTTTCCCGCCATGCCCCAGGCCGGCCTCGAAGCCGCACCAGAGGCGCTGATTCTGGCTCCCGCCGAAATTGCATCATTTATTTCTCCCGAAAAGCCATGAATGAACCCTTCGTGATTCTCCTGGTCGACGACCGCGAAGAGAACCTGCTGTCGCTCGAAGAAATGCTGACCCAGGAGGGTCGTTCTTTCCTCCGGGCCCTATCCGGCAACGAAGCCCTGAAGCTGGTCCTGAAAAATCCGCATATCGGGCTGATTCTGCTCGACGTTCAGATGCCGGATATGGATGGATTCGAAGTCGCCAAAATCCTGAAATCCAACCCCAGGACGAAGGATATCTCCATTATTTTCGTCACTGCCATCAACAAGGAGCAGCAATACGTTCTCAAAGGTTTTGACGAAGGCGCCGTGGATTACCTGCAAAAACCGCTGGATATCCGGGTGACGCAGGCAAAAGTGCTTGTCTTCGAGCAGCTTCACCGCTACCAGGCCCGCCTCAAAACCACGGCCGAAGCGCTCAAACGGACCAACAAACAGCTGGAAAACTTCGTCTACATGGTGGCGCACGACCTGAAGTCGCCTCTAAACGGCATTTTCAGTATGCTGTCCATGATCGAAATGCGCGGGCAGGACGGAGACCTCGCTTCGGAAGAATTGCAGGAGTACCTCGATCTGGCAAAAAAGGCTTCTTTCCACCTTTCCGGCATGATTTCTGAAATCCTGGACTATTCCCGCAAGAGCCTGGCCGAACAGACGGTCGAGGAAGTGGATGTCCAGGAAATGGTCTCGCAGATTTTTCAGTTGCTCTTCCCGCCGAAGCATATCCGGACGGTGATCAACAACGAAATGCCGCGCTTCCGGACCCGCAAGCTGAAACTCCAGCAGGTATTCCAGAACCTGATCAGCAACGCGATCAAATACAACGACAAAGCCGGAGGCCTTGTCGAGGTCGGCTATGAAGACCCGGGCGGTGATTTTTACCGCTATTATGTGCGGGACAACGGTCCCGGCGTCAGCATGGAAGACCGCGAAGCGCTGTTCAAGCTCTTTGCCGTGACCGAAACGCCCAGCCGGACCGAAAACAAAACCGGCGTCGGGCTGAACATCATCAAAATCCTCGTCGAAGAACAAGGCGGCAAAATCTGGGTGGAATCTACCCCCGGCGAAGGCAGTACCTTCTATTTTGAGTGGAGAAAGTAGTCGTCTATCTGCCGGAGGTGATGACGCAGGTGGCGGACATAGTCTTCCGCCAGAAACGCCAGCGTTACCGGCTCCTGCCCGCCAACGGCAACGCGATGCGCCAGCGTTGCCGGCGACAGTCCCCCGATAATCCTGGCGATATGCCGCTGATACAGCGCCCAGAAGGCAATCAGTTCGGACCAGTCAGCAGATTGGTACTGCTGGATAAATACCCAGTCGTCCTGTAAATACCCGGGAAAAGCCAGCTCCGGCGTCTGCGCCCCGCGCACGAAACGCTGGGTATTGTTGGCCGCGGAGTCGATCAGGTGTCCGATGATTTCCTTGACAGACCACCGTCCAGGTCCGGGTTGAAACGCGGCCTGTTCTGCGGATAGTTGGCGGAGCCGGGGTTCGTAGGCTTCCACGAGCAGGAGCAGTTCCTGTTGCATCAGTCTTTATAGGATAGTTGACGGGTGACGACGTAGTATTTCTCCGCCGCGACGCGGAAACGCCCTCCGTCAGGCTTGCGGAGGGTAACAGTCTGCCATTCTTTTGTAGGCTGAAGGCGCTGGAAAGTACGCCCTTCATCGAAGGTTACTTCTACCGGCATATCGAACCCCTGAGCGGCAACGGCCCACCGGAAGCTGAGCTTGTACCGGCGTGGATTTTCGACGGCTTTGAACTCCAGAATAGGCGGCGCAGCCCGAAAGAGGTACTGATTGAAAAAGGGCGTACAGTCGACGCCCAGCCGCTGATTGAGGTACCGGACTACGTCCTCTGTCCCGACCTGCTGGTAGCGGTACGTAGTCGCCAGGCCCTTCAGCGTCCCGAACCAGCGCTCGTCGTCATCGACCACATTTCGCAGCGTATGCAGCATCCAGGCGCCTTTGAATGCGATATCGGTATCTTTCGGAGGTGTATTTTCCAGGCTGGCGATCGGGTACTCGCCAATGATTTTACGCTGTTGCTCGCGCAGGTACTGCCCGGCCACCGCATATCCATACCGGCACTCGAGGTACAGCGACTCGAGGTAGGTTGCAAACGATTCTTCAATCCACTTGTCCGATGTCATCTTCCCCGAAAGACTCAGTCCGAAGTAACTCCGGGCCATTTCGTGTATCAGCAATTGGTCAAAACCATACATCGGCACGTTCCGGTAAAAATTCCCGTAGGCAATACCTCCGGGAAACGCCCGTCCGAGGTATGGCATTTCGACCAGTGTAAAGCTTTCACGGCCAAACGGATACCGGCCCAGGTACTTTTCGCAGCAACCCAGCATCTCTTTTACCTGCTGGAAATGCGCTTTCGCCTTTTCAGCCTGATAAGGAAGGACATAGTAATCGAGCGGGATTTTGACCCCGTTTTCCGCCGAATAGCTATCCCGGATGCGGGTATAGTCGCCGACATGCACAGAAAGGGCATTCGCGGCCATCGGATACCGTACCGACCATTCATATTCCCGGAAACCATCCGCCCGTTTCGGTGAAAGATGGCGGAGTGTACCTGCAGCGACGGCCGTCAGCCCCTCCGGAACTGCGATCCGTACGCGGACGGAATCGGCCTTGTCTGACGGATGATCTTTACAGGGCCACCATCGGCTGGCGCCGGTTTCGGAAGCGAGAAATGTTATCCAGGGTTTGCCCGTGAGGTTTTCACGCCAGTCGGCCCCGCCGTCAGCCTCCGCCGGTTCCCGCGGAGTACCGTGGTAATCGACGCGGATGGTAGCCGTTTGCCCTTCCGTCAGGTGCAGGTCGATCAGCAGTGCGTCTTTTTCCCGCGTGAACGGCAGCGGGCGGCCGTTGCGCGTGATACGCGAGGCGGTTAACTCCGCCGACAGGTCCAGCTGCATCCGGGAAAAGCCTCGGACAGCGCGCACACTAATGACATTATAGCCCTCGATCGTTCGGGTCGACGGGATGACTTTTATCGCGAGATCATAGCTGGTAACATCATAGCAGCTCCGGACGGCGGCAAGCTCTCCGGTATCAGCAACCTGTCCGGAACAATGCGCTGCCATCAGCAGAATCGCAATCAGCCATGTGAAATGTTTGAATACCATCGGTTAACACATTCGGTCAGACCCGCCGGGCAGATCATTCCGGGAGAAGAAAGCAACGGGAATCAGCCGCAAGGTAACGGCCATTCGGGCCAAAAAAAAGCCGGTTCCGAGGATGGAACCGGCTTTTCAGCTATTCAGGAGAGAAAATTAATAGCGATACAGATCCGATTTGAACGGACCTTCGACGGTTACGCCGATGTATTCAGCCTGGTCCTGATCGAGTTTTTCGAGCTTGGCGCCGATGTGGTCGAGGTGCAGGGCAGCTACTTTTTCGTCGAGGTGCTTCGGAAGCACGTATACCTTCTTCTCGTACTTATCGGCATTGGTCCAGAGTTCAATCTGTGCCAGCGTCTGGTTGGAGAAGGAGTTGGACATAACGAAAGACGGGTGGCCCATCGCAACGCCGAGGTTTACGAGGCGGCCTTCCGCGAGGACGATGATTTCCTTGCCGTCGATCTCGTACAGGTCTACCTGCGGCTTGATTTGTGACTTGGTTGAACCGTAGTTCTTGTTCAGCCACGCCATGTCGATTTCGTTGTCGAAGTGACCGATGTTACACACCACAGCCTTGTCTTTCATGGCTTTGAAGTGGCGGTCCTTCACGATGTTGATGTTACCGGTAGCCGTTACGAAGATGTTCGCGCGGGAAGCGGCGTCATCCATCGTCACTACTTCATAACCGTCCATCGCAGCCTGCAGGGCGCAAATGGGGTCGATTTCAGTTACCAGTACCCGGCAACCGGCGCCGCGGAGGGATTCGGCCGAGCCTTTTCCTACGTCACCGTAACCGGCAACAACCGCCACCTTACCGGCGAGCATGAGATCGGTACCGCGACGAATGGCGTCGACGAGGGATTCCTTGCAACCGTATTTGTTATCGAATTTCGACTTGGTAACCGAGTCGTTGACGTTGATGGCAGGGAGGTGAAGCGTACCTTTCCGCTGGCGTTCGTAGAGACGGTGTACGCCGGTGGTGGTTTCTTCGGAAAGACCGCGGATGCCGCCGATCAGTTCAGGGTATTCGTCGAAGACCATGTTGGTAAGGTCGCCGCCGTCATCCAGAATCATGTTGAGGGGCTGACGCTCCGGTCCGAAGAAGAGGGTCTGTTCAATGCACCAGTTGAATTCTTCTTCGTTCATTCCTTTCCAGGCATACACCGGAATACCGGCAGCAGCGATAGCCGCCGCGGCGTGGTCCTGGGTAGAAAAGATATTGCAGGAAGACCAGGTCACGTCTGCACCAAGCTCCACGAGGGTTTCGATGAGAACGGCCGTCTGGATCGTCATGTGCAGACACCCGGCGACACGCGCACCGGCCAGGGGTTTTTGCGGACCATATTCTTTCCGGATCGACATAAGGCCGGGCATTTCAGCCTCTGCCAGCCGGATTTCCTTGCGGCCCCACTCGGCCAGGGAGATGTCTTTTACTTTGTACGGGATGTACGTCTGCGTCGCTTCCATAAATGTATCGAAGACCTAACAATAAAAAATGATAGATGGGTTTGGTTATCGGCTCTTTTCAACTGTCTAAAAATAGCCAGACAATCAGTTAATTACTTGACTTTCCGAGACTCTTGGGAGGATCGGAGAAACTAATTTTCGTACAAAACTAGCGGGAAGAAGCGGGCTTTCCAAAGCCATTTCCTAATATTGGAGGTTGTTTACCGGAGAAGGCGGACGCCGACGTGGGATGACCGGAGCTGTAAGCAATAGGCTGTCGGCTGTCCCGTCTGAACGCGCGCCGATACCTAAGGTTTCTTTCGCCGGGCCCGTCGCCCGTCTTCAAACCCGATACTACTTTGTTACGGAATGACCGGCTTAATGCCTATAGCGTACTGCTTATGGCCTTTTGCCATTCCAACAACCTGTTACTTTACATGGCACAACCTTCCTTTGTCTCTCAGCCCGTTGCGCAGGTAATTCATACGGACATATACCAGTTGGGAGACCGCCTGGTGCTTGAGGACGTCAATTTTTCGATTCAGAAAGGCGAGTTCGTATACCTCATCGGGCGGACCGGAAGCGGCAAAAGCTCCCTGCTGAAAACGCTCTATGCGGATCTTTCCCTAAAAAAAGGCTCGGTACAGGTAGCCGGATACGAACTGAATTCCATTCGCCGGTCGGATGTTCCCTATCTCCGCCGGAAACTGGGTATTGTTTTCCAGGACTTCCAGTTGTTTATGGACCGGAACATTACCCAAAACCTGGAGTTTGTACTTCGGGCTACAGGCTGGACCGATCCCATGAAAATGAAAACGCGGATTGCGGAAGTATTGATCCGGGTAGGCCTGAGCGGGTCTTTGCAAAAGATGCCGCACCAATTGTCCGGAGGCGAGCAACAGCGGGTTGTAATCGCCCGGGCCCTGCTCAACGAGCCGGAGATCCTGCTGGCGGACGAACCCACCGGAAACCTGGACCCTGAAGTTTCCGAAGAAATCATGCGGCTATTCCTGCAGATCAATAAATCCGGCATGGCGGTGCTGATGGCTACCCACGATTTCGATCTTATCCGGAAGTTTCCCCAGCGGGTACTCCGCTGTGAAAACAGCAAGGTGGTGGAAGTGACGACGCCGGTGTGAGGCTGTAAGCGATAGGCTTTAGGCTATAAGCAAAAAAGGCTGTACGTGAGAGACACCCTCCAACGTACAGCCTTTTTTGCTTATAGCTTATTGCATACAGCGTAAAGCCTTATATCCTGCCCCTCACCTAACACCAAAGAACCCACGCTTGCGGATACTCAGGAAACCACCGATGGTGTCGTCGTACATGTCTCCCTTGTCATAGGCTACAGCGCCGGTAATTTCGCTTCCGCCCAGCCAGGGTACTTTCACGCCTACGCGCAGCATGGTCGACAGCTGGCTCAGCGTGGTCAATGCGCCATCCGGCTCGCTGACCCGGTACGGGTGATCGTAGGTACCGAGGTTATTGCTATAGGAAGCCCGTATTTCCCAGGTGGTTCGCTTCTTGTACCTCCCCTGAAGTGCAACGTTGAAAACTTGTACCCGGTTGTTCGGAAACGAATTCCATCCGCGTCGGACACCGTTTTTCAGATCTGCATCCGGTTGCACGAAAGGCGTGCCGATTGATTTGCCGAAGTACTTCCAGCCATCCTGGTACTGGCTATGATTGAAGTAGTTATCCCTTCCTCGCTGAGCCGGATCATTGATATCCAGGCGGAAAGTACTCCCACCCTGGTCGCGTGTACTCAGGTACTCCGCTGTAACCCGAAGCAGGTGAAAATCCGTTGCCTGCTGAATTTTGTTCATGTAGCGAACGCCCGATAGTCCGTCATCGACGTTGATCAGGTAAAAAAGAGACCCATCGTCGAACATACTCTGACGATAGAAGAATACGTCAAAATCACAGTGTTTCCACTGCAGGCCCATATCAATTGTACCAAGGTGATTACCGATCCGGTTGACATCAATCGAGATAAAGTCATCTATCGGGTACCCGGCATACCGACCCATGCTTTTTCCAGAAACCACTCCCCAATAAGCGAAAGCCGAACTGTTAAAATAACCATGCTTCGAAAGTATGCCCGGATCATCTTTCAACGATGGCGCATATCCGCCCCACTGAACAAAGTGATTAAATCCACCGTGCAGAATAATCGGCCAACTGTCTTTCCCGAACCGCAGGTAAAGTCCTTTTGAGTGCAACCATACGTTTTTGGCGAAGGTACCTTCGTTTTCAAACCAACCGTGGGTAAAATAGCCTTTAACCTTTAAAATATTCCCGATAAATGGCACGCGAATGAAATCGGATGTTCCCAACCGTATCTGCGGAATGGGCAACGCATTTCCGGACCAGGCAAGAGACCCCATTCCGGTCAGTGTGTCTGAAAGGCCGTAATACTCCCGTTTACGCCCTCCGTACAATTCCCACTTTTTGTAATTGAGTCGTAAGTACCCTTCCGTCAGAATACCCTTCACTTCCGGATTGGCTGATTGCACGATCCCTTCCACGGCACCGTCGAGTACCCATTTATTGCTATTACGTGATAACGGCAAATGGTAGTAGGCTCCTCCGGAAATCATTCCCGGCTGGGGTTTCGTCGGTATCGCTCCGTATTGATTGGTGTAAAGCCAGAAAGGCGTGCGATCCGAAGAAGATATCCCCGTACTGGCAAGTTGAACAAAATAGGTTCCGTAGGCTCCCCGCTGAAGGGTTGAATCAACTGACTGCCCTTTGGCAAACCAACTGATTCCCGCAAACAACAAAGCCGTGAAGGTAAAACAACGCATGTATCAATGGGTGGTAGAAGAATAGCAAATAAGCTGGACTAACAGACCAGCTTATTCACAATTGCAAATTAGATATTTTATTCGTTCAGAAAGAAATGATCTGACGGAATTGCGTTGTTTCCCGTTGTTTGTCTTTCCGAAACTACTTCGCTTTCAGCTGAACCACCGGAACAATTACCTCTTCCAATGACACGCCTCCATGCTGAAAGGTATCCTTGTAGTAATTGACGTAATAGTTGTAATTATTCGGATAGGCAAAAAAGTAATCTTCCAGTGTAAACACATACGCCGAAGACACATTGTATTTCGGAAGACCAAAGGCTTCCGGGCGGCGGCAGACCAGCACGTGATCTTCGTCGAAATTCAGGTTTTTTCCCTGCTTGTAGCGAAGGTTGGTATTTACCGATCGATCACCGATAATACGCACCGGTTTTTGTACCCGGATCATGCCGTGATCGGTGGTAATGACTACCCGGCCGCCCTTCTCGGCGATTTTCTTCAGGAAATCAAGGAGAGGCGAGTGCTGGAACCAGGAGTTGGTCAGGCTTCGGTATCCCGATTCATCCGGCGCAAGTTCCTTGATCATCGCGGAGTCTGTCCGCGCATGAGAAAGCATATCAACGAAATTGTATACTACCGCGATCAGGTCGTTTGTCGCGATGTTGTTGAAGTTCTCAACCAGGTTCTTTCCCTGGTTGATATTCAGGATTTTGTGGTAAGACATCTTGATATTCCCAAGGCGGCTTTTCTGAAGCTGCATCTGCAGGAATTCCTCCTCGTGGACATTGAGCCCTTCTTCCTCGTTTTTCTGATCTCCCTCAATGTCGTGAACCCACAACCGCGGATACTGCCGCTCGATTTCCGCCGGCAGCAATCCCGAGAAAATGGAATTCCGGGCAAAGGAGGTCGTCGTAGGCAGAATGGAGTAGTAATGACTTTCTTCTTCCACCGAAAAATAATCCGTCAGCGTCCGTTCAATCACCTTCCACTGGTCAAACCGAAGGTTATCAATCAGGATGAAAAACAGGGGATTACCCTGCTGCAAATGCGGGAATACCTTCTTTCTCAGCAACATATGAGAAAGAATGGGCTTGTCAGCCTTCGGCTCGTTGATCCAGTCCTCGTAGCTTTCTTCAATGAACTTGCAGAAATTGGCGTTGGCCTCTGACTTCTGCATGTTCATGACTTCTTCCATGCTCTTGTTGGGCGTCGCGTCGATTTCCAGCTCCCAGTAAATGAGTTTTTTGTAGATATCCGCCCATTCTTCGTGTCCGATGCGGTCCTGATACTGCATCGACAACTGCCTGAATTCCTGCTGGTAGCTCAGGTTGGTCTTTTCTTCGACGAGGCGTCTGGAATCCAGAATCTTCCGGACCGAAAGCAATATCTGATTCGGATTGAGCGGCTTGATGAGATAATCGGCGATTTTGGAGCCGATCGCGCCTTCCATGATGTGCTCTTCTTCCGACTTGGTGATCATCACCACCGGCAGATTGGGCCATTGCTGCTTGAGCTGGGCGAGCGTTTCGAGGCCGGTAAGCCCGGGCATCATTTCGTCCAGAAAAACAAGGTCGAACGTATTGTTTTCGAGTTGTTCCAGGGCGTCGGCCCCCGAGTTGACAGGGGTGACATCGTACCCTTTCTGTCCAAGGAAAAGAATATACGGTTTGAGAAGATCTATTTCGTCGTCAGCCCAAAGGATCGAGTATTTTTGCATAGTCAGTTGAAATAAAAACAAAAGAAGCGGAGATTCTCCGACTGGCAAACAGCAGCTAACCTGCTCTTTTTCAAACAATTCACCCGAAATAAAGCGAGTAGTTTCCGCTTTCGGCACGGGCGGATTGCCACCGGTCTCCAATATAGGTAACGACGGCCAACGCCGCAGATTGTCAAGTCAAAATTTTGTTCCACTTTCCGTTTCCGATGCTCCGGTTCACGTTCGGCCTTCCGATTTTTCACATTTTCCCCGACCCGGCAGAGCCGCTTCTGGGTGTCGAACTCCGTGACAAAGAGCAGCATTACGCCGGTTTTCAGGTCGTATCACCAGCGGACATTGAAGCGCCCGATACGCCTCTTCCGGCCCGGTTCGACCTCCCCTGGTGGTCGCATCCGTTAGGAATTTTTAACGGAATACTCCTCGCCCATCTGTTCGGCGATCCGGGCATTCCGGCGCCGACGGCATTACAAGCCTACCGGATTTCCGACGGTTCTCTTGCCTGGGAACGACCCGGCCTCGTTTGGCTACGGACAGACGGAAGTACCGTCACGACCCGGAATGACCGTTTTGAAGAACAAACGATCGGGCTGTTTTCGGGCGAACCGGCTCAGCCACAGGCCGCTGCCGGACAATCAGTAGCCCCCGCTCATTTTCCGGAAGGCCATCCGGAACTGTATTCCCTTCACCGCCTGGTCCGGCTGTGTACCGGCCAGCAGGCAGTAGGCCCGGTCGACTACCTTGAAATACCCGGCCTCATTGTGATTTCTTTTTACTTTTACGCATCAGAAAAGCTAAAAAACAGCTTACTTGTCGTTAACCACTCGGGAGAGGTGGTGCTGCACGAAGAGTTGTCGGCCGCCTCGGGTTCCGGGTATTCCACCTTTCTGTATTGGAGGGATTCCCTCATTTTTGTTCAAGATCAAGTTCATCTCTGCTGCTATGCGGTATCGTAATGTTTGGCTGGCCGGAATTGCCTCGCTGGTAGCCATGGAAGTTTCAGCAAACGGCTTTCCTGTCGATTCGGTCGGTATGGACCGGAAGGGAGGCCAACCCGTTATTGTTTTCAAAGTCACCCCCGGACAGACGCTTTACAGCTTGCTGAAGCGGTATAATGTAACGATGGACGAATTCAAGGCTGTGAATCCCGGCTTTTCCGGTAACCTGCGCTCGGAAGAAGTCGTCTACATTCCCCGAAACGGCTACAAAGGCCCCATTACGCCTCCGGCGAAATCCGGCCAGGCGGCCAATACCCATAAAGTCGAGCCCGGTCAGACGCTTTTCAGCATTGCCCGCAAGTACGATATCGGCACCGCCGATCTGAAGAAATGGAATAACCTTCCGTCGGACGGGACCGTCCAGGCCGGCCAGGTTCTCTACCTGAGTGACCCGGGGCCGCGCGTCGCCGAAGCGCCGAAAAAACCGGAGCCGAAGCCCGCCGAACCCATCGCCAGAAACGAACCGAAAAAAGCCGAACCGAAGCCGGAAGAGCCCAAAAAAGCGGAGGAACCCAAAAAGGAAGAAGAACACCGGAAAAACGACACCACCAAGGCCAAAGCAGAAGAAGCGCCGAAGCCCGTTTTACCCGCAAAACCTGAATCGGAACCGCTTCCGCCCGCCAACAGGACTGAAAACGAGCCTGTTCCCAATGCCGGCGCCGGCGCCCGAAAGGTCGTGGAGTTGGGTCTCTGCGAACTCATCGATGCGCAGGACCGTACCGGAAAATACCTCGCCCTGCACCGTACCGCACCCGTCGGGACGATGCTGACGATCCGCAATGAAGCCAATAACCAGAGCGTTGTCGTGAAAGTAATCGGCAAGCTGCCCGATACCGGGATGGCTGACCGCGTCATCGTCCGCCTTTCCGCCCGCGCCTTCGAGCGCCTCATGCCGACGGATCGCCGTATCCGTGCGGAGGTTAGTTACCTGGCAGCGGAGCAGTAGTGAGGGACGTGGTAGGCTGTAGGCAATAGGCTTTAGGCAATAGGCTGTAGGCAATAGGCTGTAGGCTTTAAGCCGCGTAACCGGCTCGTTTTTTTGCAATAGCTTAAAGCTTATAGCCTACCGCCTATAGCTCCTGAGCAGGCTGTAGGCTTTAGCCGCGTAAACGGCTCCTTATCTTTTACAATAGCTTAAAGCTTATAGCCTACCGCCTATAGCTCCTGAGCAGGCTTTGAGCCGCGTAACCGGCTCCTTTCTCTTACAATAGCTTAAAGCTTATAGCCTACAGCCTATAGCTCCTGAGCAGGCTTTAGCCGCGTAACCGGCTCCTTATCCTTTACAATAGCTTAAAGCTTATAGCCTACCGCCTATAGCTCCTGAGCAGGCTTTAAGCCGCGTAACCGGCTCCTTTCGTTTACAATAGCTTAAAGCTTATAGCCTAATGCTTATAGCTCACTGTATATAGCTTACAAAGTCGTACATTTGCAACCAGGGGAACCTTTTCCGAAAAAAAAGGTTCCCCTGACAAATAACTCACTGTTATGGGACGACTGCCTGACCGTTCGCGCTACGTTACGACCGGCGCCATCATCTTTAACATTATCTTCATTCTCGCCTACCCGATTATTGCGCTGTTTTACCTGACGTTCAATATTCTGGTATGGATTCTCTCGATTCCTTCGCGAATCTGGGCATTTGTGGCGCGGAAAATCCGCTCCTGATTATTCCAGCATTTGCAGGACGTCCGGATAGGTTTTCTGAAACCGGGCGTATTCCTCTTCGATCGGCGGGAATTCCTCTTCGAACGTACTGAAATTCCCTACCTTGGTTTTCAGCTCCAGGGTTTTCACGGTTTCATGCAGGCGATGAATACCCAGCGTGCCCGCATTTCCTTTGAGGGTGTGGAGGTTGGACTCTACCGTTTGCAGGTCCCGGCTTTCGTAAGCTTCTTTCGCAGCCCGGATCTGTTCTTCCGCTTCCTGTTCAAATTCCGCAAAAACCTGTTCGACCATTTCCTTACCCGCCAGGCCGGCCAGTTGCCTGACTACGCCCAGGTCGTAAAGGTCTTCGATTCCGGCGGGCGCGGCAACAGGTTCCGGTACTTCCGGCGTCACCTCCAGTACCTCCTTCACGCGCTTCGCCGCGAGGCGATCTACCCATTCTTTTACTTTCAGGACCAGGATTTCGGCGCGGATGGGTTTTGAGACGTAATCGTTCATCCCCTGACTCAGAAACCGCTCCCGATCCTCTTTCATCGAATACGCCGTCATCGCCAATACCGGCGGCAGCGCTTCTCCAAATTGCGCACGGAGCGCGTGAGTCGTTTCCAGCCCGTCCATATCCGGCATCTGAATATCCATCAGAACCAGGTCAAACAACTGACTGCCATCGGGATCCCCGCCGTTCCGGGCGAAGGCATCCTCCATCAGGCTGATTGCCTTCCGGCCTGAATCAGCGGTAGTTACCTCACAACCGGCCTTAATCAGAATTTCGCTGGCTACTTTCCGGTTGACAGCGTTGTCGTCGACCAATAAGATCAACGGCCGCTCGGCCGACAGGTACCCCGCGATCTGGAATTCATCCGCGTACTTTTTCTCCTGCAGCGGAGCAATCATGGTTTCCTTCAGTTCGACTGTGAACCAGAAGGTACTACCCCTTCCTACTTCCGACTCCACGCCCATTTCTCCGCGCATCAACCGGGATAGCTCCCGTGAAATGGCCAGTCCGAGGCCGGTACCGCCGAACGACTTCCGGGTGGTATTGTCCAGTTGCTGAAACGCGCCGAAGAGTTGCTTCAGGCCTTCCGGCGGAATACCGATTCCGCTGTCTTCTACTTCTACCCGGATCCGATGCCACTTGCCGTGCACGGAGAGGTTTTGCACCAGTACCCTGACGCTTCCTCCTTCGGTAAACTTCAACGCGTTGGACGTCAGGTTGGAAAGTATCTGCAGCAGACGGGTTTCATCGGCGATGATGTATTTCGGCAGATTTTCACCCAGCTCGTATGTCAGCGTATTGTGGCGGTTGCGGGCCGTTTGACTGAAAAGACTGATGAGCTTGTCGAATACGCTCCGGAATTCAAACGGGGCTTCGTGCAGCACCATTTTTCCGGCTTCGATTTTCGACAGGTCCAGAATATCGTTGAGGATATTGAGCAGGGTTTCGGACGAACGTTTGATGGTATGAACGTACTCCTTCTGCTCCTGATCGAGCGCGGTACTGCCGAGAAGATCGATCATCCCGATGACGCCGTTCATCGGCGTCCGGATTTCGTGAGACATGTTGGCGAGGAAGCGTTCCTTCACCTTCAGGGAGCGTTCAGCTTCCTCCTTCGCCTTCAGCAGTTCACGCGCGGATCGCTTCAGCGGGGTAATGTCCCGGGCAATGCCTGCGACTTCCTCGATGCTTCCGTCGGCCAGCAAAATAGGGTTCAGGTATACCTCAAACCAGATTTCGTCGCCGTGCCGGAGGTGTTCCATGTGGACTTCAAACGACTCCGCTTTCCCGCGGAAGGCCGTTTTGTATTTGTCCTCCATCACCTTCCGGTTCGCCGCATCCATGAGTTTCCAGGCAAATTGATCGGTCGATACATTGACCTGGGGAGGCATAGACAACTGTTGCTGGATCAGGTTCAGGTAGTTGTCGTTGAACGAGGTAAGCTGCAGCCGGCGGTTGACCGTCCACATCAGGTGACTCGACGATTCGAAGATGGCGTGCAGACGGGCCGTCTGTTTCCCCAGCTCCGCCTCCGCCTGCTTCCGCTCGATGGCGACTGCTACCTGCCCGGAGACGAATTCGAGCAGTTCCAGGTCCCGGATATCGAACTTATTGGTCCGCTCGTAGGATTTAACGCCGATGATCCCCGTAATCCGGTCGCCGATCCGCAGCGGCACGCACAGCATGACCTTCGGAATCTGTCCGTAGATATACAAAATACGCTGCCGGGCCAGCTCCTGAATTTCAGACTCGGTCAGCATCAGCGGCCGGTTGGCTACAATCGCATATTCCGTCAGGCCGTTTCCAAGTTTCCGTTTGGTGAAGCGGAGGTTTCCCTTGAAGTACTCATCGACATAGTACGGAAAATACAGGTAGCTCTTCGACGGCTCATACAGAGCAATGAAGAAGTTTTTGGTATCAATGACCTTCCCCAGCTCCACGTGAATGAAGTGGTAGAGGTCGTCCAGGCTGCGGGTCGACAGCGTCGAGTTGGCAATCTGGTAATACAGATTCTGAGCGTTTTCCGCCCGGTTGCGCGCCGTCGAATCGTGAAAAATACACCGGAAAAGAATGGGCGCTCCCTGCTCGTCATACCGGCAGCTGACGGACCCGGTAAGGTATACCCGCCGGCCGTCCTTTCTCCGGTAAACCGCCTCAAAATCAGGTATCTGCTCTCCGTTTTTCACCCGGTCAAACCGGGCGAGCGTTTCCTCCATGAACTCCGGATGAATGACATCCTGGAGCGTCATCTGGTTCAGTTCTGCCGAGCGGTAACCGATAGCATCCTTCCAGGCCTTGTTGACATACAGGAACCGGCCCTGCAGGTCGACCATCTGGATAAGGTCTGTGGTATTCCGGATGAGGTCCTGAAGTTCGGAGGAGGCTGAATTGAGGGGCAGCCCCGGAGAGGTCTGCCGAAGAGTGGGTACGGATTCTGTCACTTTTGTCATGTACAATACTGGATACGCTCTAGAATAACCAGAGCTGGCCTACGCCCGAATACCGCTGCTCGTGCTGGAGCAGCCACCTCTTCCGCCATATCTCCCAGGCGTATCCGACAGGACGCCCGTCGGAACCGATTACCCGGTGGCAGGGCACGATCAGGGCGATGTGGTTCTTCGCATTGGCCGCTGCCACCGCGCGGGTAGCTTTTTCATCGCCCGTTTCCCGGGCAAGGGCTATGTAGGAAATGGTCCCGGCATAGGGCAGGTTCCGCAGCTGCTGCCAGACTTTCTGCTGAAAGGCTGTGCCTTCGAGCGACAGCGGCAGATCAAACGCTTTCCGCTTTCCCGCAAAATACTCATTCAGCTGAAACTGAACGTCTCCCAGCAAGGGATGAAATACCTGCTTTCCCCGTTCGGAAACAAACCGGCTTGAAGTCAGTTTCTCCGATGTAGCCCTGAGCTCCATCCAGCCCAGCGGCGATTCATAGTAGGATACGTAAGGCGGAGTTTCCATCCCTGGAAAAGATTATCACGGCTGATTTTCGCTAAAACTACAAAAAATCAAGGTAATTTTGGCAGAAGTCCCTGCGGACCCGCACCCCGTTTTCTCCTGCCTCCCCGTTTCGTTTTCTCCCCTGCCCCCGGGCAGGTTGCAGCTTCCGGACAGAGCCGGAAAACCAGGGTCCCTTTTGAATAGTGATGGAATGAAAGTCAAAGCAAAAAAACACCTAGGACAGCATTTTCTACGGGACCTGCATGCCTGCGAACGGATCGCCGACCTCCTGTCGGGTTTCGGCGATTACCGGTATGTACTCGAGATCGGGCCCGGCATGGGCGTGCTGACCCAGTTTCTGCTCCGGAAACCTGAATACGAAGTTCACGTTGTTGAAATCGATACCGAGTCTGTCGCCTACCTGAAGGAGCATTATCCCGATCTGACACCCCGCATTCACGGGCGAGATTTTCTCCGCTGGGACCTGTCGGATTTTGCGCCGGGCGAACGTTTCGCTGTCATCGGCAATTTCCCGTATAATATCTCCAGCCAGATCTTTTTCAAGATTCTGGAACACCGCGACCGGATTCCGGAAGTAGGTTGTATGCTCCAGAAGGAAGTAGCCCAGCGGATCGCGTCGCCTCCCGGCGGAAAGGAGTACGGTATCCTGAGCGTACTGCTCCAGGCCTTTTACGACATCAAGTACCAGTTTACCGTACCTCCGGGTGCATTCGACCCGCCGCCGAAGGTACAGTCGGGCGTGATCCGGCTTCAGCGCAACGCGACGGAGCGACTGGACTGCGACGAAAAACTCTTCTTTCAGGTCGTCAAAACCGCCTTCAACCAACGGCGGAAAACCCTCCGCAACGCGCTCAAGCCCCTGGGCGTGGTCATTGAACACCCCCTGCTCGACCTGCGTGCCGAGCGACTGGGCGTCGCGGAGTTTGTCGAACTGACCCGTCTCATTCAGAAAAACAGAGCTTCCGAGGAAGGAAATGGCGTTTGAGCTGACGAAAGAATACGTCGAAAAACTCGCCCTGGCCGCGGAAAACCGGGATACGGAAACCGTTCGGACCGACCTGAGCGAGCTTTTCGCTGCTGATATTTCGGTTGTCCTCAAAGAACTGGACGGACCGCAGGCACACTATGTCCTGACCCAGCTGGATACCGAAAAAGGAGCCGAGGTACTGGCGGAATACGAGCCCGACGACCGCCGGGAGCTTCTCCGGTACTTTGATTCCGGGGAAATCGCCCGGTACGTCAATATTCTGGACTCGGACGATGCCGTGGACCTGCTCAAAGAACAACCCATCCGCATCCGCGAGGAAGTAATTGCCCTGGTCGAAGACCGGGAGCAGGCCCGCTTCATCCTCGACCTCCTTCCCTATGAACCGGATACTGCCGGCGGGCTGATGCAGAAAGAGCTCGTCCGGATCAATGTCCGCCAGACTGTCACGGAATGCGTAGAAGAAATCCGGCGCCAGGCGCAGGACGTGGAGAAAGTATATACCGTGTATGTCATTGACGACGACGAAACCCTCCTCGGTATCGTCTCGCTGAAAGACATTATCCTGGCTAAACGCGGCAGCCGGATCGAACAGGTTTATAACCAGGATGTTATTTACGCATCGACCTACGACCCGGCCGAAAACGTCGCCGAGCTCATGCGCCGGTATGACCTGGATGCCCTTCCCGTCGTCAATGTACAGAAGCGCCTGCTCGGCCAGATCACGATTGACGACGTCGTCGATGTCATCACGGAACAGGCACAGGAAGATATTGCTGCCATTACCGGGGTATCCGAGGAAGTAGAGGAAGACGACTCCGTCTGGAAAATCACCCGCTCCCGCCTGCCCTGGCTCGGAATCGGTATGATCGGCAGCCTGATGGCGGCCAAGTTCCTCGGCATATTCGAGCATGACCTGCTGCTGATGGTTCCGGCGCTGGCGCTGTTTATTCCGATCATCGGGTCTACAGGCGGTAATGTGGGTATACAGTCCTCTTCCTTCATGGTGCAGATTCTGAGCGATAAATCCGGCATCAGCGGAGGTGAGCTCTGGCCCCGGATGCTGAAAATCCTGTCGGTATCGGTGCTGAAGGGCCTGCTGATTGCTGTTTTTGTTTTCCTGGTAACCTTTCTCCTGCTGGCGCACCCGCTCAAGCTGGCGATGGTCGTCTCGATTTCCCTGCTGGGTGTCGTGCTGCTCTCTTCGTTTACGGGTACGGTGACGCCTATTCTGCTGGATCGCTTCGGCGTGAATCCTTCCGTCGCGTCAGGACCTTTCATCACGACTGCCAACGACTTTCTCGGGTACAGCGTCTATTTCGGGATTGCTGACTTGCTTTACCATCTGTAAAATGATTGCTGTGATTCAACGGGTGACGGAAGCGTCCGTTACCATCGACGGAACCGTTCGCGGCGCGATCGGAACCGGATTTCTGATTCTCCTCGGGGTCACCCACGCCGACGGGCGCGAGGATCTTGAATGGCTCGCTAAAAAAATCGTGAATCTCCGGATTTTCGGTGACGACGAAGGGAAGATGAACCTCGACCTGAAAGCTGTTGACGGAGACATCCTGCTCGTCAGCCAGTTTACCCTCCATGCCAGTACCAAAAAAGGCAACCGGCCGAGCTACATCGATGCCGCGCGGCCGGAAGTAGCCATACCGCTTTACGAAGCGATGATTGCCGAACTGGCAAAAGAACTCGGCAAGCCAATTCAAACGGGTGAATTCGGAGCGGATATGAAAGTCCGCCTCCTCAACGATGGCCCCGTGACTATACTCATTGACTCCAAAAACCGGATATGACACTCGAAGCAGCCCAGCAGACCGTCGATACCTGGATCAAAACCGTCGGCGTGCGCTATTTCAACGAACTGACGAATACGGCTATCCTCATGGAAGAGGTCGGAGAAGTAGCCCGTATCATGGCCCGGCGGTATGGTGAACAATCCGAAAAGGAATCGGACAAGGGAAAAGACCTCGGAGACGAGCTGGCTGACGTCCTCTGGATTGTCCTTTGCCTGGCCAATCAGACCGGCGTAAACCTCACGGAAGCCTTCGCCCGGAACCTGGAAAAGAAAACCGGGCGCGATGCGACACGCCACCTGAATAATCCTAAATTGCAGTCCGGAGACGAATAAGCTTGCATTTTTCAGGGTATTTTGCCCGTGAATGCCGTCTTAGGAGAAAAACCGGCTGCGTCCCGCACCGACCGGGAAAGGATCCGGGAGCCGGAAGAGCAGTATCCCGGCCGATCAACAGTGCAGGACAATCTCTGACATTTTTCGGGGCGGATCTATTGATTTTAGCTGTTAATTCGCCTTTATTTTCAATTCGAAACCAATTTTACGCCAATGGCCTTCAAACGCGTCCTTATTGCCGAAGACAGCTCTGTCATTCAAAACCTGGCCAAAAAAATTCTTGAGTTCCAAAATTTCGAGATCACGTCGGTGAAAAACGGCGAGCAGGTTCTGCAACTCCTCGAAAAGGAATCGTTTGATATCATCCTCCTGGACATCAACATGCCCGTCATGGACGGCATGGAGTGCGCCCGTCAGGTACGCAAGCTGGCAGACCCCGCAAAAGCGAAGACCCCGATCGTCGCCATCACGGGAAATGCCCGCAACTACTCACCCGACGAATTCAAGTCGGCCGGTTTTGACGATATCCTCATCAAGCCGCTCAATTTCGACGCCCTCGTGGCCAAAGTCCGCGAATTCACCGGCGGCGAAGAGTAGTTCCAGCCTTTGATTTTTCAGTAGCGGAAGCGAACTCTCCGGGGTTCGCTTCCCGTTGTTCGGGTATGACGATTACCATCCTCGGTACGGGTACTTCTCAGGGCGTTCCGGTCATCGGCTGCGATTGCGATGTCTGCCGTTCGCTGGATTTCCGGGACAAGCGCCTGCGGGTTTCCGTCCACGTCGAATCAGAAGGCCGGAGCCTGGTCATTGATACCGGTCCCGACTTCCGGACCCAGGCACTGCGCGAGCGTATCCGTCACCTGGATGCCGTCCTCTTCACCCACGCACACAAGGACCATACCGCCGGCCTGGACGATGTCCGTCCCTTCAACTTCCGGCAGAATACGGATATTCCACTGTATGGACAGGCTGCCGTTCTCGAACAGATTCGTGTGGAGTTCGCCTATGCGTTTGCCGAGCATAAGTACCCGGGTATTCCCCGGCTGGAACTCAACCCAATCGGTAATGAGGTTTTTTCCATCCTCGGACTGGATATTCTGCCCGTGGAAGTCATGCATCACCGGCTACCGGTATTCGGGTACCGCATTGGCGACTTCGTCTATATTACCGATGCCAACTTTATCCCCCCGGCTGAGCTTGAAAAAATCCGGGGCTGCAAAATACTCGTTCTCAATGCCTTACAGCGCGGACCGAAGCATATCTCTCATTTTACCCTTCCGGAGGCCCTTGAAGTCATCGACCAGATACGGCCGGAGGCGGCGTACCTGACGCACATCAGCCACAAAATGGGCCTCCATCAGGAGGTAGAAGCCAGCCTGCCGCCGGGCGTATACCTGGCGTACGACGGGCTGCGGTTTTCCCTGTAATCCTTCTTTTTATGACGAATGAACTGATTCCGACGGCTGCGCTCTTCGACATGGACGGAGTCATCGTCGATAACATGGCCTACCACGAAGTAGCCTGGCAGGCGTTCTGTGACGCGCACGGCATTCCGTTCAGCCGGGAGACTTACTATTCGCAACTCAACGGAAAAAATGCCCTGGATTCCTTTACGTTTCTCCTCGGACGAACGCCTTCACCGGAAGAACTGAAAACCCTGACCGACGAAAAGGAAGAGTTGTACCGGAAGAATTACGGGCCGTTTCTGGTCCCGGCCGACGGCCTCGTCGGATTCCTGCATATGCTCCGGGACCGCGGGGTTAAAACGGCCGTCGCCACCTCCGCTCCCATCGAAAACGTCCTTTTTACGATTGACGGAACGGGTATCCGCTCGCTTTTTGATGTTGTCGTAGACGCATCCATGGTCACGAACGGCAAGCCCGCACCGGATATCTACCTCAAGGCAGCGGAGCTGGTCGGCGTACAGCACGATCGCTGCGTCGTCTTTGAAGATGCATTATTGGGTATTCAGGCCGGAAAAGCGGCAGGTATGAAAGTAGTTGGGATCGCTACCAGCCATACTCCGGAAGAACTTGCACCATTAACCGACGGCGTCATGCACGACTTCCGGGAAATCGACTGGGAGCATTTTGAAGGCCTGCTGGCGTAGGGACGTTTGAAAAAGTTTAGGGTTTAGTGTTTGGAGTTATGGGTATCCCAACTCTAAACACTAAACCCTAAACTTTTTCAAACTCTCCTCTAAAGCGTCGCGACAACTTCTTTGATATCCTGGATAATCTTCTTGGCCAGGTTTTCGGCTTTCGTCATGAAGTCTGACTCGGAATAAATGCGGATAATCGGCTCCGTATTCGACTTCCGGAGGTGTACCCATTCGTTGCCGAATTCGATCTTGACACCGTCTTCCGTATTGATCGGCTGCCGGGCATAGCGGCTCTGGATTTTCTCCAGAACGAGGTCTACGTTCAGTTCCGGCGTCAGCTCGATCTTATTCTTCGAAATGTAGTAGTTCGGGTAGGTACGACGCAGGGCCGTAATGGATTTGCCAAATTTGGCCAGGTGCGTCAGGAACAGGGCGATACCCACGAGGGCGTCGCGTCCGTAGTGCAATTCGGGGTAGATGATACCGCCGTTGCCTTCACCGCCGATGACGGCGCCGACCTCCTTCATTTTCGTTACCACGTTAACTTCTCCAACGGGCGCCGAGAAATGCGATCCGCCAGCCTTCAGGGTCACGTCGCGCAGGGCGATGGTCGACGACAGGTTCGAAACCGTATTACCCGGCGTATGGCGCAGAATGTAATCGGCCACGGCCACCAGGGTATATTCTTCGCCGAACGTCTCTCCGTCTTCACAAACAAGAGCGAGGCGGTCTACGTCAGGGTCTACGACAATGCCAAGGTCGTGCTTGCCGTTGCGGAGTTCTTTGCGGATATCCGTGAGGTGTTCCGGCAGGGGTTCGGGGTTGTGCGCAAACAGGCCTGTGGGCTCGCAGTGCAGGCGTACGATCTTCCGGACGCCGAGGGCTTCGAGCAGCATCGGCACGGCAATACCGCCGGACGAGTTAACAGCGTCGACAACGATGCTGAAGTCGGCCGATTGCACCGCAATCTTGTCTACCAGCGGCAGTGCCAGGATCGCGTCAATGTGTTTGCGGAGATAGGTATCGTCTTCCCGGTAGCTGCCGAGTTTTTTGACGTCCACAAACGAAAAGTCTTCCGCCTCCGCCAGGGCCAGCACGGCTGCTCCTTCCGAAGCCGAGATAAATTCTCCCTTAGCGTTGAGGAGTTTCAGTGCATTCCATTGAATAGGGTTGTGACTTGCGGTGAGGATGATCCCGCCCGCAGCATTTTCAAGAGGTACGGCGATTTCGACGGTTGGCGTCGTCGAAAGACCCAGATCCACCACATCCAGTCCAAGGCCCTGCAGGGTTGCCGAAACCAGGCGAACAGCCATTTCTCCCGATAAACGGGCGTCCCGACCGATCACAATTTTCTGGTTTTCAGGTGAATTCCGCTTGAGCCAGGTACCGAAAGCGGCAGAGAACTTCACAATGTCCACCGGCGTCAGGGCTTCACCTACGTTCCCGCCAATGGTTCCCCGTATCCCGGAGATAGATTTAATCAACGTCACGATGCGCGCAAGTTTGAGGAAGAATTGCAGGGGTTACCCGGCAAAAGTAATAAAATATTCTGTTGTTCCTAGTCCTTAAAATGGATGGAGTAAATCAACCGGTCCTGTCCCTCCGCTTTGTCCTTTTTACTTATCTTGCGGAAAAGATCGGCCCTCAAAAATGAGACAATTTTTCATTATACTGATACGAATTTATCAGGGCGCTTTGTCTCCCTATTTGGGAAATTCCTGCCGGTATACGCCCACCTGCTCCCAATACGCCGTTCAGGCCATCGATAAATACGGCCCCTGGAAAGGGAGCTGGCTGGCGCTCCGCCGGATTTCCCGCTGCCACCCCTGGGGCGGTCACGGGTATGATCCTGTTCCCTGATTTTTTTCCTTTTCCTGCTGCTTTCTTGTTTAAGAAAATATCTCCGTAGATATTTGCGTAATCAATTACGTAATTATTTAGATGGATATCCTCGCACAACTCGGACCGCTTGCGTTTGTCAGCCGGATGCGCCGGCTCGGCGATCAGATCAATACCCAGGCGGCGAATGTCTACCGGCAGTATGGTCTGGATTTTGATCCCAAATGCTTCCCCGTTTTCTGGTCGCTTGCGGAAGTCGGCCCGATGGCTGTCACGGAACTGGCCGAGCAGCTCGGGTTTTCCCATCCTGCCATTATTCAGATCGCGAAACAGCTGGAAACGGAAGGCCTGATCCGGTCTGAAAAATCCGATACGGACAAGCGCAAACGTATTCTCCGCCTTTCCGAAAAAGGAGAGCAACTATTACCGGAATTCCGGAAGGTATGGGAATACATCCGGTCGGTCAACGAAACGATGATTGCCGGTCGCCGGCATAACCTCCTCTGGGCCATCGAAGAGATCGAGAGCTATCTCGCCGAATGCGACTATACCACCCGCTTCAGCGACTACCTGAAAGACCGGCAACTGGAAGAAGTGGAGATTGTGGATTATCGTCCGGAATGGGCGCACCGCTTCCGGGAATTGAACCTGGAGTGGATCAGCCGGTATTTTACCGTCGAAGAGCACGACCTCGAACAGCTCGATCATCCCGAAAAAATACGGGCAGACGGCGGCGCAGTCCTCTTTGCCCGGTACCGGGGTGAGATCGTCGGTACGGTGGCGCTCGTCGCCGATCAGCCGGGTATCTATGAAATGGCAAAGATGGCTGTCTCACCGGCCGTTCAGGGCAAGCAAATCGGCAAGAAACTGGGCTTCGCCCTGCTGGACAAGGCCCGTTCGCTCGGCGCCCGGCAGGTATGGCTGGAATCGAATACCGCCCTCACGCCGGCGCTGGAACTGTACCGGAAACTGGGTTTTTACAAAGTGGAAATGAGCCCGTCCCCCTATCAGCGGGCCAACATCAAAATGTGCTACGATTTATGATCATCCGACTTGCTACCGAAACCGACCTCCCGGCGTTGCTGCGCCTCGTGGAGCGGGTAGTGCCTGTCATGCGGGCATCCGGTAACCTGCAGTGGGACGCAGGCTACCCCAACGCCGGTGTCTTTCTCGCCGATATTCAGCAACAGCAGTTATGGGTAGCGGAAGCCGACGGAGAGGTCGCCGGCGTAGCTGCCCTGACCACGCAGCAGGACGAAGAATATGCCCAGTTGGGCTGGGATCTGACGGAACAGGCCATCGTCACCCACCGGCTGGCGGTAGATCCCGGATTTCAGGGCCGCGGCATTGCAAGACGGCTACTGGAAAAGGCAGAAGAAATCGCGCTGGAACGAGGTATCTCCGTTCTCCGCGTCGATACCAACACGGAAAACAAGGCTACGCAACAGCTTTTTCCGCGGATGGGCTACCAGCCGGCAGGCGAACTAACCCTGCATTTCCGGCCGGGACTGCGTTTCCTGGGTTACGAAAAAAGGCTGTCGTCCGGAGGAAGTGCAGAATAGGTTTTGATTCCCTGAAGAAAATACGCGCGTAAAATACTGCGTCCATACAACGGAATAACTGTGCCGTTTTCACGCAGCGGAGCCAGCGCGCGGCGCTTCCGGCGCCAGCCTGCCCAGCGGGCATAGAAAGCAAAATGCGCCCGTGCTACCGCCCAGCAGTGCTTCGGAAAGCCCGAAACGAGGAAGTAAATACCGGCGACGCCATCCAGTACCAGGCGAAGGAATATCACACCTGCCAGGCGGTTGTCGGGCAGGTTTTTGTATAACATCGCGAGGCTGTTGTGAAAGTTCAGGAAGGTTTTCCTCGGACTTTGGTAATCGAGTGTACCGCCTCCGACGTGGTAAACGACAGAATCTCCCGAAGCCCATACTTCCAGTCCTGCCAGGTGAAACCGCCAGCACAGGTCGATTTCTTCCATATGCGCGAAGAAATCGCCGTCAAATCCGCCGAGCTGGTGATAGGCTTCGGACCGCACAATCATACACGCGCCGCTCGCCCAGAAGCATCTGATCGGCGGCGTATTGTACTGCCCTTTGTCTTCTTCGCGGGTATCGAACAAGCGTCCGCGGGTAAACGGATACCCGAGCACGTCGAGAAATCCGCCGACACCTCCGGCGTGTTCGAAGTAGTTCTGCCGGTTGTAGTCAAGGATTTTGGGCTGTACAGCGGCAATGACCGGGTTCGATTCGATGAGGTCAAGCAGCGGCGTCAGCCACCCCTCCGTTACTTCAATATCCGAATTGAGCAGGCAGTAATACGTCGCGTTTACTTCCTTCAGCGCTTCGTTGTAGCCCTGCGCATACCCGTGATTGAGCGGGAAATGGATTTGCCGGATTTCCGGATAATACTGATGAAGAAAATCGACGGAATCGTCCGTCGAATCATTGTCAGCCACATACACCGGGTACCCGTGCGAATGCTTCAGCACTGAAGGCAGAAATTTCTCGAGGTACTTTTTCCCGTTGTAATTGAGGATGACGATGGCAAGCGTATGCATATAATAGATTGGAACAACGGCTCTGCGTGTCCAATTCCGTCTAGAATAGGGTGAGTATATTACCGACCGAACAGGCCTTCCATTCCGGGAATATTCGGCAGCAGGCCGTCTGTCGCCTGACGCAGGTGCTCGGCGGCTTTGGCTTCCACGGCCTCAAGCGCTTTGTTGGTTGCGGCGACGATCAGGTCACGCAGCATCTCGGTATCTTCGGGTTTGACCAGATCAGGGTCGATTTCCAGGCTGACCAGCTGCTTACGGCCGTTTACGGTGGCCTTGACGAGGCCGGCGCCGGCTTCTGCCGTTTCCGTGAGCGTATGCAGTGATTCCTGGGCTTCTTTCATGCGGGCCTGAAGCTCCTTCACCTTGCCCATCATGCCTAACATATCGAACATTTTCGTGGCTTTTGAGAGTGATGTATGTGCGGTTCCGGCTCGGAACGGGCATAAAGCACCTGTTCCTTCGCCCGTATTCCGGCGGGCAAAGGTAGCCAATTACGCGTGAAAAACGGGTTAACAACGCAAAAAGAGCTTAGCGAATGAGGCGAAAGACACCCCGCTTGGTAAAGGAATCTCCGGACGTACTCTCCACGTCAAGCCGGTAGGCGTAGTTGCCCTGCGGAGCGTCCTTGCCGTTTACCCTGCCGTTCCAGCCGTCGCTGAGTTTCTGGGTAGATATGTTGAAATCGTGCGAGGAGTAGATCGGATTTCCCCAGCTGTCAAAAACCGTCAGCTTCATTTTCGCGACGTTCAGGACGGTAGGCTGAAAGACATCGTGCGTGTTGTCTCCGTTTGGCGTGAACGCATCCGGAACATACACCTTCATGACTTCCCGGAGTTCGACAACGTTCGACCAGCTGATCTGCCCCGATACCGATGATGCCTCCACGCGGAACCGCGCATCCGCAGGCAGGGAAGTACCAATCGCCGAAAGATCTACCTGGCGTCCCAGCCCGATATCCTGGGCAAAGATTACATTCCCGTTTCCGTCCAATACCTGGATAATGTAACGGTCAATGTCTTCCAGAAACGGGCTCGAGGCTGTCCACGTCAGCGCGCTTCCGCTCTGCCGCAGGAATATCGTACAAACAGACCCTGATGCTTCGGAAGTATTCCCGCATTGGTTCCGGTAAACCATCTGGTAGCAATACGACCGGGATGTTGGCTCAGCCGTGCCGTCGAGGTACGGCTGCTTCGTAATATTGTCTTCTATCTCGGAAAACCCGCCGCCGTTATCAGCGCGGCTGATCTGAACCAGACGGGCGCGTTGACCGGCCGGTATCTCCCAATCGTACTGCACCTTCGCGTCGACGACGGATACATAAGAAGACGTCACGGCTTCCGGCTTGTCAGTACCGGTGTTACCCGGAACACAGATTTCCTGCGACAGCGAGTTCATGCTCCCGATCTTCGCCGTTACCCGGTAGCAATACTCCGTCCCGCAGGCTACGCTGGTATCCGTATAGGTAGTGGTACCGATCGCCGTAATCGGGGGAATGGTCGTTCCGCCATTGGTAACGGTATAGGATTCAAACCCTCCGCCGGACGGATAGGCTGTCCATTTCAGCGTGTTTTTCTTGTTGGCAGACGATACCGTCAGCGGAACCGAGCAGATCTCCTGGGATTGAATCGGCGTGGCGCAGAGGCTTTTCGCGCGGACGACGAAGCAGTATTGTTTGGTATTGTCCAGGTCTGTCAGTGTCAGGGAAGAGGTATTATCTCCCGAAGAGACGCCCGTTCCGACATACGTACCACCTGGCTCTTTCCGAAAAATTTCCTGTTCAACACCCTGCGGTCCGACGAACTGCAGCGAGGCCGTAGTAGGGCCGGTCAGCACCAGTTGGGTAATCGACGGAGGGCCGGTAACACCCGGATTGGTTTCGCCCTGCAGGGGAAGCAGTGAACCAATGGGATTGGAACTGCAGCTGCCATCGGAATTCTGCCCCGTGATGGTGACCTCCTTCATTCCCGGGTAATTGGTATAGGTATGGGTGATGGTTGCCGGAAGCGCCGTTTGGTTAACGGAGGTGGTGCCTCCGTCAGCCCAGTCGATCACCATCACATCATAGCTGTTCCGGCTGCTTTTCGGGATATAGACGATGGCTTCTCCCGGCTTGCAGACGGCCATGGTAAACTCGGGTTCGGGCCGGGGTTTCACTTCTACGGTCTGGCAGGAATACAACCCGCCGTTTCCGCCACTGGTCGCTCCGGTCAGAATCAGCGCATAGGTTCCGGGGGCATTATAGGTGTGAGACGTGATTCGCTCCTTTCCGGGAGGCTCAGAGGTGCGTAAGTCGAACGTATCCGATTTGAATTCATAATAAAACCCCGAGAGCGATCCGTTTCCGGCCAGATCCTCCACATACAGCAGCTGACCCTGGCATACTTTCAGCACATCCGTCGATGTCCCTGTAATGACTTTCTGGCTGGCGTTGGGGTTGCCTACTCTGATACCAAGCTTTCCCGTCTGTTGCGTACCCAGCACATGGCTCGGGCACTGGGCCCAGCCATTCAACGCAATTCCGACGAACAGTATCAGGAGACGTAGGTTCATATGACGTACGATAACGGGTCAAATTTGAAGGAATCCTGCCATCAATCCAAAATAGGGCAGTAGTTTTGGCGGACAGACCGGCAGCGAAACCTATCGCCGCCGGAACGTGTTATCCCGGAAACTTAACGGAATCACACGTCCCTCATATATACGGCGCAAAAGAAAGTAGCGTCAGTAACTGGTGACTCTTATGGAAGAAAGTCCGATCCGGCTCGATCGTATCGAAGATGCGATCGAAGATATCAAGGCCGGAAAACTGATTATCGTCGTGGACGACGAGGACCGCGAGAACGAAGGCGATATGATCTGTGCCTCAGAGCTTATCACGCCGGAAATCATCAATTTCATGACCAAGGAGGCACGTGGGCTGATCTGTACCTCCCTGACCGAAAAACGGTGTGACGAGCTCCGCCTCAACATGATGGTGGGCCAGAATACCTCCAACCATGAAACGGCGTTTACGGTGTCTGTTGACTTGCTTGGAAACGGTTGTACGACGGGTATTTCCGCTACCGACCGCGCCAAAACGATCCTGGCACTGGTTGATTCTGAAACCCGCCCGGAAGACCTCGGCCGCCCCGGACATATTTTTCCCCTGAAAGCCCGCACGGAAGGCGTCCTGCGCCGTCCCGGACATACCGAAGCCGCTATGGATTTTGCTATCCTGGCCGGTCTTCAGCCTTCGGGCACCATGGTGGAAGTCCTCAGCGACGATGGTACCATGGCCCGGCTGCCGGAACTCCGGCAGATCGCCGACCGGTTCGGCATGAAACTCGTCAGCATCAAGGACCTGATTGCTTACCGCCTGCGGACCGAATCCCTCATCAAAAGAGAAATAGGTGTTGATATGCCGACCCAGTGGGGAGATTTTAGTCTTATCGCGTATACACAGGTCGCGACGGGAGATACACACCTCGCCCTCGTCAAGGGAGAGTGGGCGCCGGGCGAACCCGTCCTGACCCGCGTTCACAGCTCCTGCGTCACCGGAGATATCTTCGGTTCCTGCCGCTGCGATTGCGGGGGGCAGCTTCACCGGGCGATGACAATGGTTGAAGAAGCCGGAAAGGGCGTCGTCCTCTATATGTTTCAGGAAGGACGCGGCATCGGGCTGCTCAATAAACTCAAAGCCTACAAGCTGCAGGAAATGGGTCGCGATACGGTGGAAGCCAACCTGGAACTGGGTTTCAAAATGGACGAACGGGATTACGGCGTGGGCGCACAAATCCTCCGGGATCTCGGCGTTTCCAAGCTCCGCCTCATGTCCAACAATCCGAAAAAACGGAATGCTCTGGCCGGATATGGTCTCGAAATCACGGAGACCGTCCCCATCGAAATTCCTTCCAATCCGCACAACGAGCGGTACCTGGCGACCAAGCGGGATAAAATGGGTCACTTACTTCAAGGGTTAAAGCCTGTCTAAGGTTAACCTATTACGAAGAAGGTCCCGTCAACAGCGGGACCTTTTTTTGCTCCTACCCTTCCCTACGCCGCTGATCATCAGACTTCAACCCGAAAATAATTTTGCAAGAGGCGTTGGAAAACCCCGGCAAAGCCGGCACATTTGTTGTATTAATTCAATAAAAAATTGAAATTAATACATATTCAAAACGAATATTATTGGTTCAAAAATGCCTTCCGGCAGGGATTATTCTTCGATTCCATCCTCCTTTAAGCGATTTGCCATGAAAACCTTTATCTGCGTGAAATTTTCTTTGGCTTTCCTGTTTCTTTTGGCTGTTTCGGCGGCTTCCGGCGGACCCGTTTCCGATGGGTGGCATTCGGGCAAAGTAGAACTGCAAACCGGCGAGTGGCTGACCGGCGAGCTGCACTTCAAGCCCGAGCTCGGTCTGCTTGAATTCAGCATGGACGGCGTCCTGTCGACATTGTCCGCGCAGAAGGTCGCTTCCTTCTACTACTTCGAGCCTGAAAGCAATCGTGTCAGGAACTTCATCGTCGAGCAATCTGAAGAAAGCGGCCGGCTGGTACCGTCGTTTTTTGAGGTATTGGTCGACGGCCGCATCCGCCTTCTCGGCAAAGAGCAGCCTCAGCGGCTTTCCTGGCACCACAGCGCAAAAGAACCCGCGCGGATGACCTATTTCTTTCAGACTCCCGACGGCGCCATCGAAAAGTACCGCGGGCGCCTGCATCAGATTTATGCCGTATTGACCGATCGCCGGGACGAGGTATCATTTTTTGTCCGGCGGATCAACTGGTATCAACTGGAAGAAAAACCGGTCGTTGAGTTGTTCCGCTACTGCAATGCGCTGTAGGTAACGGAGCGGAAGGTACCGGGCTTCTCGTATATTCTTTCACGAACAAAAAAACACCACAGCTCAACGCTGTGGTGTTTCGATAAAACGATTCGTTTCCGTCAGGGTTTCGGACGGGCTTCTTCTTTCCGGACAACCGTCGTAAACTTCGAAATAGCAGAAGCACCGAACCATCCGAGTGCCCTGGGGCCATCAGCACGAACATTGTTGAGGTTCGTCTGTACGTTCGCCGGAGCTGTTGCAAACAACCCCTGATTGCCAGCTTCTGCCTTGATCGCATTCAGAAAGTAAAATGCCGCCTGATTGATGCTGTATAATTCTACGCGGATGGTGTCCTTTTCGCTGAAGAGTTTATTGACGTTGATCGACTGGCGGATCGGGCGGATGAATATCAGGCCGTCAGTAGCAGCGCCGGCGCTGAACCCGGCATCGTAGGCCGTGGTAATATCCAGACCGCTGTTGTCATAACGAACGCCATTCTTAAACGTCTTAACCCAGTAGCAGTCGCCTGCACCAGTCAGATCACGTCCAAAAAATTCAGCAACGTACCCTTCCTTGGGGCCTTTGTCGGGGGCAATGGTGGGCTTGTCGTAGTAATACGTGATAGAATCCAGCGGTGGCACCCGCTTGATTTCAGTCAGCGCCTCGTATGATTCGTTGGCATAGCCAACCTTCAGGGTATACTTGCCACCGAGGCGACCGATCTTTTCACTGCCGGCGGGGCGCCAGTAGTAGTTTCCGTCGCCTTTTTCGTCCACAAAAGGATATACTTTTCCGAGGTCGTCGGTTACGGAGACGGTTGCTCCCGTTGCCGGTTTCGCGGCAGTATTATTGAAGTAATTCTGGGAAAGCGTCAGCCGAACGCGCTGAGCGCCGGGTTGATCGGAAATCCAGCCGTCGACCACGAGGCGTATCGGACCGGTTTCTGTCTTCAGGTCGATGACTTCCTGGCATGAAGTCAGCCCTGCTACTGCGAAAAGAAAAAGAATAAGGCGTTTCATGGCTAAAATTTGAAGTTATAGGTAATCGATGGGATGAGAGAACCGATGACGGAGAAGCGCACGGCTTCGGTCACGAGGGGATTGTCCTCGTTCTGGCGGGTAAAGACCGAGAACGGGTTCTTCCGGGCATACACGTTGTAAATGGAGTATACCCATTCCGCATCTCCTTTTCCGAACAGCTTCTTTTTGGCTTTGACGGTGACAGCCAGGTCCAGGCGGTGGTACCACGGAATCCGGCTGCCGTTCCGGCTGTCGTTGTCGTTATTACCGATGATGATGTTGTCGAATTCGTACCGGCTGGTCGGGTAAGTAGCCGGCGTACCGGACGACGCCGCAAAATTAGCCGAGAGCGTTACGCGCTTGTTGAGCTGGTAAATTCCGACGGCTGTCAGGTTATGGGTTTTGTCGAAACGGGCGGCAAACCAATCGTTGTTATTGATACCGTTGACTTTGCGCTCGGTTCTCGACAGCGTATAGCTGATCCAACCCGTCAGGTCACCCTCGTTCTTCTTCACGAAAAACTCGGCGCCATAGGCCCGACCGATTCCATACAGCAGGTCGCCTTCGAGGTATCGGTTCAGCAGCAGATCCGAGCGGCGAACATAGTCGATCTGGTTATCCATCTTCTTGTAATACCCTTCCACGCTGAATTCGTAGGCATTGTCCTTGAAGTTCTGGAACCAGCCCAGCGCTACCTGGTCAGCAATTTCCGGCTTGATGTTATAAGACGACAGGGTCCATACGTCAAGCGGAGACGATGCCGCGGTATTCGACAGCAGGTGGAGGTACTGCGCCATCCGGTTGTAGCTGACTTTGACAGACGCGCGCGGACCTACGTCTACTTTGGCTGAAAAACGAGGCTCCCAGTTGCCATAGTCTTTGATGACACCCTTTTCGACACGGCGGCCGGGCAGGTTCGGCTCCTGGCGATCGCCGGGAACTACCGTCGTATAGTCGATCACGTCGCCGGGGCCGAGTGAACGGAAGTACGAGTAGCGGAGGCCATACTGCAACGTTACGCCGCTTCCGATTTTCTGTTCATTGGCCACATACAGGGCTGATTCGTCGCCATTACGCCCTTCGAGGCTGATATCCGTGCGTTGCCCGGCAGAAACACCATATGCTTTGCCCGGGTCGGAGATATAGCGGATGTATTGTCCGCCGAAGGTCAGCTGATTATTCGGCGTCAGGAAGTAGGTGAAATCTGCCTTTCCGCTGCCGCTTTTGATCTCGGAATCCCACTTGAAGGAATCCCGGGGGTTGTTGTTGGTACCAAGGGAATAGGTATACCGGGAATAGTAGGTCGTCAGGTTAAGGAAGAGCCGGTTGTTAAAGACGTGGTTCCAGCGGGCCGAAAGGGTCGCATTCCCCCAGTTGAAGCCGAATTCCTTGCTGCCGAAATTATCCCGACCGAAGTATCCCGATACGTACACGGTGTTTTTGTCGTTGAAATGGACGTTTCCTTTCGCCGTCAGGTCATAGAAATTGAAGATGGCCCCCTTGAGGTCACCGGAAAGGAACGGTTTGGCGAGGATGTCGGCATATGACCGCCGGCCGGCCACAATAAAGGATCCTTTGCCTTTGAATAAGGGACGCTCATAGGTCAGACGACTGAAAATCAGGCCCAGCCCACCGTCGATTTGCTGCTTTTTGGCGTTTCCTTCTTTCATCCGTACGTCGAGGATCGATGAAATCCGTCCGCCATAATTTGCCGGAATGCCGCCTTTCACGAGCTTGACATCTTTCACGGCATCGGGATTGAAGACCGAGAAGAACCCGAAAAGGTGGGAAGAATTGTACACCGGGGCTTCGTCGAGGAGGATGAGGTTTTGCCCGACATCGCCGCCCCGTACGTTGAAGCCGGAAGCGCCTTCGCCGACGGTCGACACGCCCGGCAGCAGTTGAATACTGCGAACGAGGTCGACTTCACCGAGCAGCGCCGGCATCTGGCGAATCGTCTTGATGTCGATTTTGTTAACCGACATTTCCACAGACTTGACATTCTCGTCGTCACGCCGGGTAGACACGACGACGTCCTGGAGTTGGACGCCCTCTTCTTTCAGTTCGAGGTTGAGCTTGGCGTCCTGGGTCGACAGGTCCACTTCCCTTTCCACCCGCTGATAGCCCACGTAGGTAAACACGGCGGTGTATTTGCCTTTGGGAAGCGTAATGGAATAGAAGCCGTAGTTGTTGGTTGTTACGCCGGTGGCCTTCTCTTTGATGAAGACCGAAACGCCGATCAGGCCTTCTCCGTTGGCGGCGTCCTTGACGTAGCCGGAGACAGTTGTTTTTTCAGGAGATTGTCCGAGGGATGCGAAGGCCAGAAGGCATCCGAGTATCCAGATGGGTAAGAAAGGTTTCATAAATTAACGTCGAACCGTTCATGGCTCTGAAACGGGGTGACTTTTTCAGGATAGTGAAAAATTGACACGCAAAGATGTTCGATAAATGGATCAATGGCCCGTTTTTGGGACAACCGGGCCAAAGCGGAGACAACCGGCAAACAAAAAACCCCCGGTCGGTGACCGGGGGTTTTTTCAATTCCTTACTTGGATGTCGTAAAGTAGAGCCTCAGTTTGACCTGATAATCGTCGTTAAAACTATTTCCGAGGGCTACTCTGGAAAAGTTCAGCGTCGTGGACGTTGCTACGTTCATCAGAAGAGGTTTGGCCTCCACCTGGCCTTTCATGAGTTGCTGCATGTAGGCCGTCAGCGCAAACGTATAGTTGTTCCGGAATTCGATTCCATCTACAAACGCATAGCTTCCTGAAACAGCAGTGGCGCCTCCCGGAGTAGTCGGTACGACGTTCGTGATTTCGTTGTTCTGATTGAGCTGGTACAGCGTCAGGGTAGATGGAGGGGGAGCGTTGTCCTTCGTCGTCGATCGGATAGGCGTAAAAACCAGTTCCGCGCGATTTACACCCACAAAATAATCCGAACCCTTAATCATATCGAAATACGGAAACTCCAGTCGCGTCCGCAACTGCCCGCCTGTCATAATGAAAGATCGATTACCCGTCAGGGTACTGTTGACATAGTCGGATGGCAACACCAGCTTAGCCATTGGCGTACCGGTGTAATTACTGACGATGTTGGACAAGTGCGGCCCGGTCAGCTTGATATCCAGCGATTCCGCTTTCGAATCAACCAGGTTTTCGTGGTAATACAGCTTGATCGCAGCGTTGTCTGAGATCGTATTCAGGCCGACAATCAGGTTCCGGATTGTGGTCATACGGAGCGCAAACCCCGGAATGATCTCGTGAATGTCGTCATCGTCGGTAATGGTTCTGTTCCGGAAGCCGTCAAACAAGGTCTGTCCAAGGGTTGCCGGAAGCCGGAGCCGGAGGTTACCCCATTCCCTGCGATGAGGCGGAATGGTTTTCTCCAGAATCGGCTTTGAATTATAGGCAAACGACTTGTTATTGTAATAAACATCCGACTCAATTACCTCATTCAGCTGGTGAATCGCCAGTTTGACATTTTCCAGCGTATCTCCGTATGCATACCGGAAAGGCATCTGAAAAACAAGGGAGTCAAATGTAACTTCACCAATAAGGTCTGCCAGGGAATTCGAGGGAAAAAGGGGAGTGATATAGCCGGTAAAATCCTGTGCTCCGGTGTTGACATCCCGCCAGCGGCCGACGTATACGTTGCTGTCAGCCGAAGTGACAAACGTATCCAGCACAGCTACCGTGGACGTCTTGACAGTAAAGGTATCGACGAGGACGATGTTCAGGTTATTTCCCGGAACAATCTTATCCCCCAGCGTCAAGTCACCCTTCTGGCAACCACCCAGCCAGTATATCCCGGTCGTTATCAGGCATAACGAAAGCCAGGTTTTCCAATTCTTCATCGATAATAAGATTGAGAAATGGGAGCGGATGAACTCCACTCCCATCGACGATTAGCCTTAAGGTGCTTGCGCTGCCTCCGGAATACCCAGCTCTCGAAGTTCCTCTACAGAAATTTCCGGTGGGTTGTTACTTTCTTCGAGCTTTTTGATCATCAATTCGCCGGTCTTCCGCGCGCCCTCTTCGGAGCTGAATCCCCGTTTTCCGGGGATTGTCGGAATAATAGGCTGATAGATAAACGGACGCCCTCTCTGAGCGATCTCAAAACCCCAGCCGTCAGGCGTCTGAAACACCTGTAACCGGAACCTGGGTTCAAACCGCCCGCTTTTCCAGAGATATCCCGCTACCGCTGCGATCAAAACCAGCAGCACCAAGACAACTTTCTTCTTCGACATGGATCAGTCAGCCTTTACGCGCACTTTCTTCGGCTCGAATTTCCAGTTGTCATCGAAACGGATCGATCCGGAAGTCCCGGTCGTAACATATCCTGCCTCTTCGCCGTTTTCGTCCTTCAGCGAGAAGCTGATGGCGCCGGTACGGGGAGTCGTGGGGATGTATTTAAATGTGTTGGAGCTGATGTCCTGAACATCCGTCCAGAGCTTGGTCTGAGGATCGAATGACCAAAGGTGGGTGTTTCCGTCACCGAAAGCCAGGTAACCAAGTCCGTTGACGACGAACGTCACAGCGTTATTCCGGACAATAGATCCGCGCTGATCAGACGTAAAGTCCAGTTCCTGCGTCCATTTGTCGGCGGTGGGATCGTAAGACCACCAGTCCGTTTGCTTGATACCGTTGTTTTCACCGCAGCCTACGTAAGCGATGTTGTTGATAACCATGGAGATGGCATAACGACGCTTCGGTCCTCTGAAGTTGGCGGCCAGCGTCCAGGCCTTCTTCGTCGGAGAGTAGGAATACATATCATTCAGGTAGTTCCCATCGTAACCTGTACCGACAAAACCGGCGGTCGGCGTAGAGAACGAAACTGCCGAATAACGTGCGCCACCCGGGAAATCCGCGATAGCTGTCCATTTGTTGGTAGCGGGATCGTACTCAAAAAAATCTGCTAGCCGGCTGGAAGCGTTACCGCTTGTTGAACCCAGTCCGATATATCCTTTGCCCCCTGCAGAGAACCCTGATCCTGCTGCACGTGCCGCTCCGGGGTATTCAGCCAGCAGCGTCCAGGTATCCTTCACGGGATCATATGACCAAAAGTCCTTCCGGCGGTTGTTGTCGCTGTCGAGACCTGTTCCCAGGTATCCTTTGTTATCGATCTGAAAACCGGCAGCCTGCGAACGGCCGGGGCCTGTAAGGTCAGCCTTGCGGACCCAGTTACCCAGGACATCGTCCTCGTTAGATTTGCAAGAAAAACCGATCACAGCAAGTCCCGCGATCATCATCCAGGAACGGTTCGCGCTCCGGAGCCCTTTGGTAATACTACGCACAGAGGAGGGGTTTGAAAAAAGAGACATAACAGAAAAGTCAGACCGTTTCATGAAAAAGTTTCGCGCGGTATGATGAAAAATTTGGATTTGAGAGTCGTTTTTGAACCCGTTACCTCCCCGTCTGACGGCATTCGGAACCGGCCGGCACTGCCTGCCGCTGTTTTCCAAAATGCCTTCCGGCGGAAAGAAACACGCACTATATACTGATAATGAGAAACTTACCTTCGAGCAAAATCTCCTTTCCCCAGGACACCTTTCCCCAAACAAAAGGCAAAAGTAGGTTTATGTTCGCAGGAAATAAAACCGCCGGTCAAAAAGGTATGCAGGGCGACTGTCTTCCCCGGAAAGGAAGTATCCTCCCGTTCCGGACCGCGGCCTGCTTTTTCCTGATTTCGGGAGGGGTTTCCACCTGACCCAAGCCTACGAGGAGGAAAACGTAAATCAGGACCCGCTTCGTGTGTTTCGCGTTGGATTCCGTTTCATTATTCCCCTTTTCCCACTTTCAGAATCTCGTAAATCTGCGGGAGGTACTGCTCGCTGACGGGTACACTTACTCCTGCCACCATTACCCGGAGCTTCCGGATGGCCTCCACCCGGTCGGTTGCAATGATATAGGAGCGGTGTACACGCAGAAACGCCGGCGCGGGCAGTTTTTCCTCCAGGTTTTTGAGCGTCATGCGGGTAATCACCGGGCGCGCATGGACAGACGTATGGATCTTGACGTAGTCTTTCAACCCCTCGATAAAGAGGATAGTATTTGTCTGAATTTTGACGAGGGAATAATCGGCGTGGACAAAGAAATGGTCTTCCGGCGCCTCCGCCGTCCGGCTGAAATACGCCTTCGCTTTCTCCGTCGCCTGAATAAAACGCGTCATCGGCACAGGCTTCAGCAGGTAGTCCAGCACATTCAGGTTGAATCCTTCGAGCGCATACTGCTCGTAGGCCGTGACAAAAATAACCTGCGGGCGCTGCGTCAGGGAATGGAGAAACTGCGTGCCCGTCAACCCCGGCATCTGTATGTCGAGAAACAACAGGTCCACCTGCTCCCGGTTGAGCACCTCAAGCGCCTCAAGGGCGTCCTCGCAGGTCGCGATGAGCTCCAGGTAGGGAACCTTCCCGATATTGTCGGCCAGCAGGGCCAGCGCCAATGGTTCGTCGTCGACAGCGACACAACGGATTTTGTTCATTTCAACACAAGGGTTAATTGGACGTCAAACCAGCCGTCTGCCTCCTGGACTTCCAGGTGATGTTCCGGGTAAAGCATATTCAGCCGGCGCTGCACATTTTTCAGCCCGATACCGGACCGGTGATCTTTGGGTTCGTCTACATGTGATGAAACCTTATTCCGGACCGAGAAAAACAGGGTATCTTCCTGTACCGACAGGTGAATGACGATCATCGGTTGCTGAATCAGGCCTATTCCGTGCTTGAAGGCGTTTTCCACAAACGGAATCAGGAGCATGGGTTCTATGTATTGATTTCCGTCTGCTCCGCCGGTGTCAAACCCGACGTGGACTTTCTTGCCGAGCCGCAGAATCTGCAGATCCACGTAGCTTTTCAGGTAGGCGACTTCCTGGCGAATGGGTACGCGGTCTTCGTCCGATTCATATAACATATACCGCAACAGTTCTGCGAGCTGAATGGTAGCAGGTTCCACGGATTCCGGTTTGAACCGGGCCAGTGACACAATGCTATTGAGAATATTGAACAAAAAATGCGGACTGATCTGCGAGCGTAAAAAGCTCAGCTCCGATTTCAGCCGCTCGTTTTCCCGCTCCTTTTCCTGCTGCCTCCGGTGGTGAAAATCATTGAGAACCTTATACGTGGTACTCAGGGCATAGATAAACATCACCGGGAAAATCGTTCCCATCACAAACCGGACGTTGGTCCAGTCAGCCGGCACCGCCTGTGTCCGGATACCCAGCGAAAGGGCAATCGTCAACAGTACCACACCCGCCACCGCAGCCAGATACACGCCTACTCCCTTCTTTTCCAGCAATTTCGGAATCAGAACCCGGGTATTCAGGTAAAAAAACAGCACCGAAAGCAGGTTCAGGGCGACCATGTACTTCGGATCAGGCGGTACGTGTACGCTTGCCGGCGGTTTGGGTGGTTCCGGCCGGATCAACAACGGCCAGGCAACAAACGCAATCCAGAAGATGCTTTGCAACAGCATCCGCCAGGTACCGGAAAGGCGCAGGGAAAGCGGAGACGTCATCCTTGACTAAACTCAGGAATTTTGTTCAAAAGTGCCTAAGTTCCGGAAAAGGATACAGAAAAGCCCTCTCTGGCGATGAGGGCTTCTGATTTTTCGACGGAGATACCTGTAAAAAAGACGGAAATGTTACCACCTCCAGCGGAATCCACCCTGAATTCCGATCCAGGATACAGACCCGGGATCGCCCCACCATAAATGAGTGCGCCAGGGATTCGGAATCCGGTTGAAATAATCGGCGACAAACTCCGTCGTATTGGTTTCGTCGTGCGGGTAGTAATTCCAGGTAGGACTGATGGACAGCGAGCCATGTTTCCCCCATTGATACTCCACTCCTACCGCCGCTTTGACGTGGTCGGAACCGTATCGGAATTTTCCCTGGCTGACAGAAAGAGAGATCAGCTCCGTATTCAGCCACCACTTCCGGCTCAGCTTCCAGGAGCGGCCGACGCCGTATCCCAAACGCCAGATCGGCCGGTCGAACCAGGGGTCAACCCCGGCCATCAGGATGTTGTAAAACCCGCGCTGCCCTGTCCGGAAGGCCAGGTTGAGCGGAACCTGCTCATCCGCAGATACTTCCACCTGGTGATACCCTCCGTGATTGACATAACTGAAGATACCGATCGGCAGTCCGCCCGAGGAATCTGCATAGTTGAAAACAGCCAGTTGCCCGCCGCGCGTCACTTTTCCGGCAATATTCGCAAACCCGGCGATCTGCCAGCCACTTTGCGTACCGTCTGTGATATTGGCAAAGCCCGCCAGCTGCGCACCCCGCTGCTGACCGACGGTCACGTTGGCAAATCCGGCTACTTCCACGCCATCATTCCTACCCAGTACCACGTTGGCAAAACCGGCTGCTACCATCCCTCTGTTGCGCTGGAACGTGAGGTTGGCAAATCCCGCCAGCTGAAAGCCGTTCATGCTTCCGCCGGTCAGGTTCGCAAACCCGGCTACTTGGAGGCCCCGGACATTGCTGCCGGTGATGTTGGTGAAACCGGCGACCTGTACGCTCTCGGCGCTGCGAAGCGATACATTGGCAAAACCGGCTACGCGCGGACCGATGACGGTCTGGAGGTTACTGTTCAGAAAACCAGCCACCTGTACCCCCCGGGCTACGCCGAAGTTCTGGTTGAAGAAGCCGGCAACCTGCACGCCTGATACCGAATCGAGTACCCAGTTTCCGAAACCGGCGATCTGCACGCCCGTTACTTTTCCGCGGACGAGGTTGGCGACGCCCCCGATTTCCAGGCGGCGAACACCCGCCGAATAGCCCGCCACAAGGTTCAGGGAGAAATTATTGGTAACAATACCGCTCAGCGCATGGTTGGTACCGATATACGGAAAGAGCGATAACTGGAACGCCCGATGCAGGGAGTCCCCGGCGAGGTTAAGTACGTGCACACGCGCCTCTTCCGGCACAAATACCTGCACGACAGGGAGTTGATCAAAAGCAACCCGCAGGGAGTCCGTTCCCCGGCTGCGAAGCCGGGAGATGCTGATCTGGTTGCCGTCGGGCGTGAGCGGAATATCCCGGAAATCATCTTCCTGCAATTCCAGACGCATCATAGAAGGCATATACTGACGCTTCAATATCCGTACATCGATCCGCTGCCGCGCCGGTATCTTAATGCGGTAAAATCCATAGGAATTAGTCGTCGTCGAAACCAGACTCTTCCGGTCGTAAATACTGACCTGAGGCAGTCGCTCGCCGGTTTCAGCATCCACTACATAGCCGCTTACGAACAGGTTTTGCGGTAATTCTTCTTCTTCGATCTTATTCTTAACCAGGATGACGTACTCCTCCTTCGATTTGAACTTCATCGTGTTTTTGAATACCTGATAGAGTACCTCGCGGACGCTCTTGCCGGATACGACGAGGTCTACACGCCGGTTCGATTCAATCAGCGATGCGTTGTAGGAAAACGAGAATCCTCCCTGCTGGGCAATGGCGTCGAGTACGTCCGGCAGGCGGGTATTCGTCAGCCGGAGCGTGATACGCCGCTCCAGCGGAGGTACTGACTGAGCCAGCAACGGTCCGGCAAAGAACAAAAGAAGCACTGCGCAGGTCGCCCTGCGAAACATAAAAACAAGCATATTCATTTGATTTTCAGGCGCAGAAGAAACTATTCCGATCCATCGCACCCATCCCCGTCGATTTCGACGGTTCCGTCGTCCTTTTTCGTAATCGTGATACCCCGTACCACCAGGCTTTCCCGCAATAATCCCAGCACATAGTCCAGCGGTTTGTCTTCGATGGTGACGGTCCACAGGCAGTTTTCAATTTTCCGGGACTTCAGAACAACCGGTACGCCATAGTAATCGGTAAGCGTTTCCGCCACTTTCTTCAGCGGATCGGCGTTAAAGAGCAGAATGCGTGAGCGGTACGACAGCATATTGAGGTCCGGCGCCGGCAACCGCCGGATCGTATCCTCTCCGGTCTGCCATACGGCCCGTTCGGACGGGCGTAGCACAACGGCTTTCTTTCCGGCGCTGAACTCCACGCGACCTGTCTCGACCACTACGTCAACATTGTCCTTTCCTTCCCGAACGTTGAAAGAAGTACCGAGTACCCGCACGGTCGTCCGCTCCGTCTTGACGAGAAAGGGCTTTTCGGGATTTTTTTCCACTTCGAAGAACCCTTCACCATGCAGGGATACCTCGCGGGAGGTTGCGGCAAACTGTTCAGGGTACTCCAGGGAAGAATGCCGGTTGAGCGTCACTTTGGAACCGTCCGGGAGCGCAAACGTCCGTGGTGCGTCGCCCGAGCGCATGACCAGCATGAGCGTTTCGGGCGCGGCCTGGCGCGTCAGCAGCCAGAACATACCGGCCAGCACGGCCACACAGGCAGCAGCGGCAGCGGGCCACCAGGAGCGCTTCGGCAACGGACGTATTTCCGGCTTTTTCTCCATGCCTTTCCGCACGTTCTGCCAGGCCAGGTCTACGTTCACCGTGGGTTGAGGGCGTACCGCGGCCGACCGCTCCCAGACCATCCTCAACCGGTCCAGCTCGGCTTCGTTGGCGGGAGAGGCTTCGAGCCAGTCCAGCACACGCTCTGCTTCAGCCGGGGTGGTCTCGCCCGCTAAAAACTTCGATAGCAATTCCTCATTCACCGTGTACAGGTCCTTTCAGATCTCTTAAGTCGTTAGATTTCAATCAATATACTGCTCGATCAGCAGCCAGAAGAGCGGACTGACCATCAGGGCGGGCAGAAAATCAGCCAGCTCTCCGCGCAGTATTTTCAGCGCCTTCCCGATCTGATTTTCAACAGTTTTCGGGGAAATACCCAGGATATCGGCGATCTCCTGGTACTTCAGCTCTTCGAACCGGCTCATCTCGAAAATCCGGCGGCATTGCTCGGGCAACTGCCGGATCGCATCGGCCAGCTTCTTTTCCAGGTCAGACTGATACAAGCCGTCGTCGGCACGTGCATGGTCGTTCTGGTAAAAAAACTGCTGATGATCTGCGTATTCCTGACGGATTTTGTAGTGTTTCAGGCGGTTGAGGCTATGATTATGCACAGCCCGGTACAGGTAGGCTTTAAGCGAAAATTCGATATAAAGGTCCTCCCGTTGTTCCCAGATCTTTACAAAAGTCTGCTGAACAATTTCTTCCGCTTCGTCATAATCCTGCAAAATACCGTTCGCGTAGCGGCACAATGCCTCGTAGTGTTTCCGGAACAGGGTCTCGAAAGCACGCTCGTCGCCCTGTCGCAGGGCCTCCAGGGTTGCAGGTTCAGAATACACGCGGACGGGATTCAATGTGGGTGCGCAAACTATCATTTTTCCGTCGTTCTTTCCTGAGACCCTTGACGAACGGTTTACCCCCACGGAGGGATGGATTTTTTTTCAGATTGAAGGCGATCATAAGGCAATGGGATAAGCGGCTTGGGACAATCGGTTGAAAATCAATCAATTCAAAAACAGGAGCCGGCCATGTCTTTCCGGCCGTATTCTGCAATAGTGACACGCAGACCCCGTCCGGCGTTGTATTCCATACGGGGCGTTTAGCCGGAGGACAACCTCCGGCTAAACGAAAAGCAGCGCAGCCGGCGTTTACCGGCTGCTTCAAAAAATATCAGGCTTTGTGATAGGCCTTGAGAACCGGCTCGCGCAGGATGCGGCCGGCGCCCACCGTCACAAACTCAATGATCTCTGCCAGTTCGGCCGGATTTACCCATTTGGAGAAGTCGGCGTCCGGCATTTCTTTCCGGTTGAGCGGGGTATCAATGGTACTGGGTGCGACGACGGTCGATACCACGTTGTGATCCTTTCCGGCTGCATTCAGGATATCCGAAAGCGAAAACAACAGGGATTTCGACAGGGCATAGGCTACCATGTGCTGACCGGCAGCGGGCATCACAGCCGGACGCGAACCGATCAGGACAATACGACCGCCGTTTTCCTGGCGGAGCATCTGCTCAAACACCGGACGGACGACCTGGTAGGCGGTCTGAAAATTGAGGCGGAACTGTTCTTCCACAGCAGCAAAATCCGTATCGGCAATCGACCCCATCGCAAATCCGCCCACCAGCAGTACTGCCGCATCGATACCGCCTTTTGAGGCAACGGTATCGGCTACGAGGCGCTGGCAGCCTGCCTCGTCGAGCAGGTCGAGCGTGTACCCTTCCAGGTTTGGCCGGGGATCGATGGCATGACCGGGACCTACGGTGGCGACTACCGTATGGCCTTTTTCGAGGAAGCGTTCGATGACGGCGCGGCCGAGGCCACCGGTACCGCCGGTAATGAGAATGACAGACATGGTCGTAAACGGTTGAAACCGCCGGCGGAGTCCGCCGGCGGTCGATAGCAAGTATGGTCTTTCTTTAGCTGTTGAGCCAGTTCCGGAACGATTCAGCCCGTTCGCGGCTCACCAGGATTTCCTCATCGGCCGGACGCTGCCGGAGCCAGACACGGATGCGTCCGTTAAAATACGGTTCCATCCGCTCGATCGCGCTCAGCGAACTGATGTATTTTCGGTTCAGCCGGAAATAGTGCCGGGGGTCCAGCTGTTTTTCCAGCTCATCGAGCGTATCGTCGGCGATGAATTTCTTCCCGCCGGACGTATACAGCAGCACTACTTTGTCTTCGGCAAAAAGATATTGAATATCAGCCGTTTCCACTACTTCCAACCGACTTCCCTGCTTCAGCAGAAAGCGGCTTTTGTAGGAGACCGGGCGCACGCCGAAAGCCTCCAGCATGCGCACAAACTGGTCTGACGAAGGCTGGTGCCCGCGGGAGCGGAACTTGGCAAACGCAGCCTGCAGCTCCTCCTGCTCAATGGGCTTCAGCAGGTAATCAATGCTGTTGACCTTGAAGGCACGGAGCGCGTATTCGTCGTAGGCTGTGGTAAAAATAACCGGCGCGGAGACCTCTATCTGTTGAAAAATCTCAAAACTGAGGCCATCGGCCAGTTGCACATCCATCAGGATCAGGTCCGGTTCGGGCTCTGACTTCAGCCAGCGCACCGCCGCCCGGACACTTTCGGGCTTTGCTACAATCTTCGCCTCCGGTGCTATTTCCTTCACCAGCGTTTCGAGTCGCTTCGCCGCCAGGGGCTCGTCTTCCACCAATAGTACATTCATACACACGATTAGCTAGGCTGCCGAGGGCAGCAGAGGTATTTTGACAATAAATTCTCCGTTTTCTTCCGTGACTATGACCCGGCGGTCGGTCAGCAGGCGGTAGCGGTGTTCCATATTCCGCAGACCGATGCCGGTGGAATCGGTCTGTAGGCGGCTTTTCAACTGAATCGGATTGCGGACAATGAGCGCGCCTTCCCCCGCCTCGATGCGGATCATCAGCGGGCGTTCGCCCGAGCACTCGTTATGCTTGATGGCATTTTCCACCAGCGTCAGCAGGCTTTGGGTGACAATATGCTGGGAATGGAGCTCAGCCGGAATGTTCGTTTCATACCGGAGATTTTCCCCGAAACGCATCTGGTGAATAAACAGGTACGATTCGGCAATGCGAAGCTCCGTTGCCAGGTCCATTGTATTCCGGTCGGTATGCTGAAGGTTATAGCGGAATACCTTTGACAGCCGCTCTACCAGTCGCACGGCATTGTTGGGGTCTTCCGGAATCAGCGCGCTCAGAATATTCAGCGAGTTGAAGAGGAAGTGCGGATTAACCTGGTTTTTCAGGGTTTCAAATTCCGCCTTCAGCACCGCGCGCTTCAGCTCCTCTTCCATCACCAGCAGCGCCCGCCAGCGTTCGATAAACGAGCGCAGGGAGAAGATGGCAATAACGGCCGAGCTGATAATCGCAAACAAACTGATATTCAGGAAGTAATCCTGAAATGTAAACGTCACGTTCAGTACCCATCCGATCAGGTACATAAGGAGCAGCCCCACCAGCGCCGCCACAAACCCACCGTAGAGGATCATGGAAGCGATGAGCTTGTTCGGACTGAGCAGCTCCGCCTTCCGGGAAAGTACCATCGAAAGGGATTTCGACAGTAGCCGGTATAGCACGTCGCCGGCTGCGGCGACGGACAGGATAATGAACAGGCGCGTCGTCATGTTCAGCGGGCTTTCCACTTTCATCAGCACGAATACCAGCAGCGCAAAGATGACGGAGGCCGCGATAAACCGGCGTACGGAGCGGCCGCGGTTATTTTTTTGAATTTCTGCCATGTTTGCCTTTTTTCCCTGAAACAGAACTTGCAGCCGTTGCTTCGGACTCGACGATGGCGTCGCCCCGGTACCGGATCGAGCTCGCCGCCGTCGCATAGGCTTTGAGCAGTTTCTGCACACAAACTTTTGCATGGCTGGCGCCGGTGGCTTCGACCTCGGCGTTTTCAGCGACACAGTTATACCCTTCGATGGAAGATGCGCCGGTCGCTTCCACATTCAGAAATTCGACCTCTCCTTCCAGCTTCATGTGCGAGGCACCTACCGCCTGCGCCTCCAGGTGCCGGGCTTTTCCCCGCCAGGTGAGACTGGAAGCGCCGGTCGCATCGAGACGAATCCGGTCCGAATTATAGAAGCCCGTCGCCTTCGCGAGGCAGCCGCCGGTACAGGTGATAGCCCGTAGTTCCGGCATGGTAATCGTCACGTGGACCCCCAGTGAGCGGAACCTCGGGACGCCTTTTCGGGAGATATACAGGGTTCTTCCTTCTTTGGAAAACGACAACCGTCCGACATGCCGGCGGTTTCCGCGGACGGATACGCTGTAGGTGGTGCCGGCGGTGACGAGTATCTGGATCCCGTAGTTCACATCCACCGAATCAAAATCAGTAAAAGAAAAATCAGCGTCCTGCTCTTCCGACTGTGCCGGAGAAGTAGACTGCCATCCGGCCGTCATGAACAGCGACACCATCCCGACCGTCAGCAGGGTAAAGGTCAGAAAGTGAGCGACATCAGGACTGGTTCCCGACAGGTTTTGGCATCCTGTCAGGAAGAGGACAAGGCCTCCTAGTAATATCCGCGGCATGTGATATCCGAGTAGTTTCGATGCAAAATAGGCCGGCGCCGGCGCCGGTCGCCAGTATTTTCTGAAGAACCCTCCTAATTTACCGATGAAGTGTTACAAGCCCCAAATGAAAAACGGCTGCCTTTACAGGGCAGCCGTTTGCGTGGTATAGGTGAAAAACAGGTTAATCCCGGGAAATGGTACTGCCGCCGGTTGCGCGGAGCGATGTTCTGGGATTACCGCGGTACCGGAGTTTACTCGCGCCAGACGCGTCGGCATCCAGGTACTCGGAGATCGTGGTACGGGCGTCGCTGGCGCCGGAGAGATCGAAATCTCCTTCATACGAAGGGTAGTCAAACGCACGCAGGACAGACGCTCCCGACAAATCTGCATTCAGCCGGTCGGTATACCCTTCGAGCTCCAGGCGGCTGGCGCCCGACAGGTGGACGTCCGTTCGTTTCGCGCTTCCGAAAAACCGCATTTCAGAAGCGCCGGAAAGCGTGACAATCAGTCTGTCTCCTTTTTCGAAGTCGGTTACGTCCGCTTTGACCGCTCCCGAAAAATCGACGCTGCGCAGGACGGGCATGGTCACATCAATGTCCATCGGGTACTTCCGGTTGCGGTTTCCGTGTTGAAAACGGATCTTCAGAATACCGTCTTCCCGGCGGACGGACAGATCGGCGATGTCCGGCCGGTGCCCGCGGGCAGAAATACGGAAAGTATTCCCCTGATAAACATTTACGCGGAACGCGTGTCCCATTTCAAGGCCGTCGAAATTGGTCAAACCAAATTCGGCGACGCTCTCGTCATACGGCCCGGCGTCCTCCCAGCGGTCGCAGGAAGTAGCACCGAGCAATACACTTAAAAACAGAATACAGGGAAGGAAAAAACTCTTTTTCATGGCTTTGCAGGAAAGGTTGACGACTAAATTCACCCGTTTCCGGGCGTATTCCGAAACCGTTTCGGATGAGTTGCGGCATTTCTGTTCCGGACGGTCTTTGCGGGGACAACTGAAACAGGCGTATCCCCCACGACCGGGAAAGATTTTTTTCAAAACCTTCAGATCTTCGCGGGAATAAGGCCGCAAATCAGGGTCGGGCCTTACCTTCGCCTTTTTAGCCAACCAACATGCGCAACTTTACCTTCTTCATCCTGTTTTTAGTACTGCCCGGCTGGGCCTCTGCCCAGTGGGAATCGGTGTACAGCAGCTATCCGTTCAACCCGATCGCCATTAATCCGGCCAATACCGGCAGCCGCGACGTGACGAGCATGACTCTTATGACGCGGCGGCGATCCGTCCTTTTCCGGAATACCTATAGCTCTCCTCTTTTTACGATTGACTCTCCTGTTGGTGAAAAATGGGCGCTCGGTTTTCAGGCTTTCAAGGATAACTACTCCGTCGCAGGTGTCGGATTTTACGGCAGTGCAGCTTACCGGCACCGGTTTTCGGAGACCGTTGTACTGGCCGTCGGCGCACAAATCGGTGTTACACAAGTACTTCCACCCAACACGATCTATGGCAATAATGTCTTTCCGTTTAGTGCAGGGCTGGGTATTCAGTACCGATCGTCGCGCTATTCGGTCGGTCTTTCGGCCCAGAATCTCGTCGGAGGTACCGACTACTACGAAAATGTCCGACCGGTTTTCCTGACGGGCGCCTACCTGTTTGACCTGTCGGAAGATGTGAAACTCAAAGCCGCCGCCCAGGCGCGCGGGCAGCAGGTAGCTTCGTCTTTCCGGACTCACCTCGACCTCAACGCGACGCTCTGGTACCGGCAGTTGGGCGTCGGCTTCTGGTACCAGAATACGTTGAAAACACTCGGCGGGCGGGATGGTATGCTTGCTACTGTCGAATTACAGCTCGGCGACAAATTCCGTGTGGGCGGGAGCTATGACTTCAACGCCAAAACGGAAGCCAGTACCGGCCTCAATTCATCGGAAAGTACCCTCTGGCAGTTGTTTTTACGGTTTGAATTTGACCGGGGTACCGGCAAAGTCGGGCAGATGCGCTACTTCTGACGGGCGCACGTCCCGGCTTTTGGCGGGTGGATCGCAACCCCGCACCGGCGCATGCGGAGATTCCGTACCTTTCAGCGGTAGTAGACCTGTTTCCTCAACTTTTACACAAAAGCTTTTATGAAACTACTGATCGGAGTAGCTGCGGCCGGAGCGCTGGCCTGGATGACTTCCGGACAGGATCCTGTCCCCTTGAAATTACCCTCCGGATTTACCGCCACCGTCGTGAACGAAGGCGTAGGCAAGGCCCGCCACATCGTCGTGGATGCGTCCGGCACCATCTTTGTCAAGCTTTCCAAGCTGGAAAAAGGCAAAGGCCTCGCTATTCTCCGGGATACTGACAAGGACGGCAAAGCCGAAACCGTTTCCTATGCAACGGGCTATGCCGGTACCGGTATCGCCATCTGGAAAGACTGGCTGTATGATTCGTCGGATTCATCGGTATACCGCTACCCGCTGAAAAACGGCGCGATTGACGAGTCGAAGCGGGAGACGATCGTCACCGGACTGACCTTTCAGCGTGAACACGGGTCGAAATCCATCACGCTCGACGATGCCGGACACCTGTACGTCAACTTCGGCGCGCCTTCAAACGCCTGCCAGGAACGCAACCGCCAGCTTGGCAGCAAGGGCATGGAGCCATGCCCTATCCTGGAATGGTACGGCGGTATCTGGCAGTTTGACGGAGCAAAGAAAAACCAGAAACAGGCCGACGGCGTCCGCTTCGCAACAGGTATCCGGAATGCTGTGGCGCTTGACTGGAACCCGGCCTCCAAACAATTGTATGCCCTCCAGCACGGTCGCGACGACCTCCATCGCCTCTATCCCAGCCTGTATACCGACGAGCAGAATGCCGAGCTTCCCGGCGAAGAATTTCTGCTTGTGAAGAAAGGCTCGGACTTTGGCTGGCCATACTGCTACTACGACTGGCAGACCTCGAAGAAAGTACTCGCCCCGGAATACGGCGGCGACGGAGGCAGGAAAGTCGGCATCTGCGAAGGCAAAGACCTGCCGCTGCTGTCGTTCCCGGGTCACTGGGCGCCGAACGACCTGCTGTTTTATACCGGCAACCAGTTTCCGGCCCGCTACAAAAACGGGGCGTTTATCTGCTTCCACGGCTCGTGGAACCGTTCTCCGCTGCAACAGCGGGGGTATCTCGTCGCTTTTATTCCGATGGGAAAAGACGGGAAGCCTTCAGGCAAGTATGAAATCTTCGCTGACAATTTCGCCGGCGGCGAGATCATGAGCCCGGGCGATGCCCAGGCCCGTCCGGTCGGACTGGCCCAGGGCGCGGATGGTGCGCTATATATCAGCGATTCCATTAACGGAAAAATCTGGAAAATCACCTCCCGTAAGTAAACCAAACGCCTGCGCGGGGCTTCGCCCGCGCAGGCGTTTTTCAACGAGCGCCATGAAATTAATTGCTGCCGGCTTTGCCCTGCTACTGGGCATGGGCTTTTTCTCTCCTGATAATCAGACTTCTTTCATACCATCCGGCACAGCAGCTGCCGACTCGGGCAAGCAGTTGTACACGACCTATTGCCTCTCCTGCCACCAGGCAAGCGGCAAAGGCGTTCCGAGTCTGAATCCGCCGCTGGCGGGGTCGAGCTGGGTGACGGGCGACAAACAACGCCTCATTCGTGTCGTATTAAACGGGCTGGAAGGCGAGGATATCGACGGGGAGACATATAACAACGTCATGCCCGGTCATGATTTTCTGACAGACCAGCAACTTTCCGAGGTATTGACCTACATCCGTTCCTCCTTCGGCAACAAAGCCGACGCGGTTACTGCCGCCGAGGTGAAAGCCGTGCGCTCCGCCGGGAAATAGCTATTTGATGATTTCGAGCTGGAGTCGGGTTTCCTCGATATCCAGCTCCCATTCTATCTTCCGCAGGACTTCTTCGCTCGCCTGCCCCTGTTTGTGGAGCTGTTTGATCAGTTCCCGCTCTACTTCAATCAGCTCGAGCTGCACATGTGACAACCGGTTGAATACCGCCAGCGCCGGATTGGTATCTTTTTCCTGCGGATTACGTAGCGGTAATTCTGTGTGTTGTAGTCGCTCGAACCGGTTCTGGTAGTTGGTACGGACGGTATCTTTCGTTGCTTCGTCCAGATCAAGTAGTTTTTCTTCTATATGGACCATCGCTGCGCCGAGCACTTTGGTGCGGACTTCGTATTCTTCTGCGAGAATGGAGTGCTTTGGTAATTTCAGCTTGCGGATAACCGCCGGAAGCGTCAGGCCCTGGGCTACAAGCGTCACGATAATCACGCAAAACGTCAGGAAAATGATCAGGTTACGGTTCGGAAACGTCTCGCCCGACGGCAACGTCAGCGGAATCGAAAGGGCAATTGCCATCGACACGACTCCCCGCATACCCGACCAGCCGAATATGATCAGATTTCGCCGATCGTATTCTTCCCGCGTACGAATCTTCGACGATAACCACCTCGGAATCAGCGCAGCCGGGAATACCCAGATGAAGCGTACGGCAATCACCACCAGGCTGACCAGCAAACCATAACCCAGCAACGTCGGAATACCAACCGAACCGACCGATTCCAGGTCCGGGATAACCATTTTCATCTGTAGGCCTAATAAGATGAAGATCAGACCATTCAGAATAAAAATAACGACTTCCCAAACCGAATTCGCCTGAATCCGCGACTCTGTCGTAAACATATCCGCCGAACGGAAAGACAGATACAGGCCCGTCGTCACGACCGACAATACCCCCGACGCGTGAAAATGCTCCGCAATCAGGTAGGAGGCGTACGGCGTCAGAAACGTCAGCGTAACTTCCACCAGCGGCTCGCAGATGAAATTCTTGTGAATCAGGTACAACACATACCCGACGGCCATCCCGACCCCCACTCCTACGACCACTACTTCCAAAAACTGAAAACCGGCTTCCCACAGCTCAAACGACCCCGTCAGAATAGCCGCCAGGGCATATTTGTAAACGATCAGGCCGCTGGCATCGTTGACCAGGCTTTCCCCTTCCAGAATGGAAATCAGCCGCGGGTGAATCCCGAGACCTTTCGTGACCGACGTAGCCGCAACGGCATCCGGCGGGGAAACAATCGCTCCCAGCAGAAACGCTTCCGCCCAGGTAATCCCCGGAATAAAGGTATGCGCCGCCCAACCGACACAAAGGGTTGTAAAAATCACCAGCCCTACGGCCGCCAGGGTAATCGACCGGATATTGGTCTTGAACTCGTGCCAGCTCGCCTTCCACGCCGCTTCATACAGCAAAGGCGGCAGGAAGACGAAAAAGACTACTTCCGGCTTCAGAATTACGACGGGCAGGTTGGGAATCAGGCTGATAACCAACCCCACCAGTACCAGCGCGATCGGAAACGGAAAGCGGGTACGGTTACTGAGCACCGCCAGGAACGTCACTCCGAATAGGAGCAACACAATGATCTCTATGTTTTCCACCTGTATTTATTGGGGCGTAAAGCCGATGTTGTAAAAGAAGAAGGCCCATTTGTCGGCCTGTTCGTCGATAATCTTGGAAGTCGGTTTTCCGGCTCCGTGGCCTGCAGAAGTCTCGATCCGGATCAGTACCGGATTCGATCCTTTGTGAACGCGCTGCAACTCCGCCGCAAACTTGAAGCTATGCGCCGGAACGACGCGGTCGTCGTGATCGGCTGTGGTAATCAGCGTAGCCGGGTAGGAAGTACCCTCCTTCAGCCGATGCAGGGGCGAATACCCGTAGAGATTGGCAAAACTCTCTTTCGACTGCTCGCTTGAACCATACTCGACTACCCAGCCCCAACCCACAGTAAACTTATGGAACCGTAACATATCAAGTACGCCCACAGCCGGAAAAGCAACCTTCATCAGATCAGGGCGTTGCGTCATGACAGCGCCGACCAGCAGGCCGCCGTTTGATCCGCCGGAAATCGCCAGCCGGTCTCTGGAGGTATACTTTTCCTTTTCGAGGTATTCGGCGACAGCAATAAAATCATCAAATACATTTTGCTTTTTTCCCAACATACCAGCTTTGTGCCACTCTTCGCCGTACTCGCCCCCGCCCCGGAGGTTTGCCTGGGCATAGATACCGCCGTTTTCGAGGAGTATCAGGTTGCTGGTACTGAACGCCGGCGTCAGGCTGATGTTGAATCCGCCATAGGCATAGAGAAGCGTCGGCGCGGTTCCATCCAGTTTCAGGCCTTTTTTATAGGTCAGGAAGACGGGTACTTTCGTGCCGTCTTTGGAGGGAACAAATACCTGTTTGGTTTCGTAGGCGGCAGGATCAAACTTGACTTCCGGACTTCTGAACAGCGTTGATTTTCCGGAAGCGATGTCATACCGGAAAATCGCGGAAGGGTAAACGAAAGACGTAAACGAGTAAAACAACTGCTTGTCATCCCGGTTGCCGCCCCACCCCGCCGAAGTACCCAGGCCGGGGAGTTCAATTTTCCGTTCCTGTTTCCCCGATGCAAAGTCGTATTGAAAAACCTGGGTCGTCACGTCTTTCAGGTAGGTGGCGAATACCTTACCGCCTGCCGTACCTGTTCCCTCAAGTTTTTCGGGTTTTTCGGGGACAAAGTCCGTCATCGCGCCCGTTTTCGGGTCTGCAAGCGATAATTTATAGTTCGGAGCGCCCTGGTTGTGGTGAACGAGCAGTTTTCCCTCCCGGTTATCCACCACCGAGTAGTTGTGTTTGAAGCCTTCGAAGACGCGCGTGAAGGTCTTGTCGCCCGAGGCCAGGTCCTTTACCCAGATTTCGGTGCCGTCGGTCCCTTCTGAGCTGTTGATAATCAGAAAACGTTCGTCTTCCGTCGTCTGCGCAAAGAAATACCGGAGGGGATGGGCTTTGTCTTCAAACACCAGCTCATCCGCCGATTGAGGCGTACCCAGGACGTGGTAATAAATTTTATGGAAGCGGTTCGCAGCAGAAAGCTCCTGCCCTTTGCCGGGCTCATCATACCGGCTGTAGTAAAACCCGTTTTTATGCCAGGCCGCGCCGGAAAACTTCAGCCATTTCAGGTTGTCAGACAGTTTTTTCCGGGTCGCGACTTCCATCACCTCCATCTCCTGCCAGTCGGAACCGGCCCGGTTTACGCCGATTGCGGCATAGCGGTGATCATTGGAAAAACCGGAAAATCCCGCTGTTACTGTACCGTCTTTCGACAGTCCGTTCGGATCAAGAAATACCTCGGGTTTTCCATCTAAGCCTTTTTGAAAATAGATAACGGCCTGATTCTGAAGACCATCATTCTTGCTGAAGAAATAGTACTCGCCAATCCGGAACGGAGACCCGTACTTGGGATAATTCCATATTTCTTCGAGGCGCTTCCGGATCTGATCCCGGAACGGAATACGGGATAAATAACCCTGGGTTACTTTGTTTTCTTCCGTTACCCAGGCTTTGGTAGCGGCGGAGGTATCGTTTTCCAGCCAGCGGTATGGGTCCGGGACTTTCGTCCCGAAATACTCGTCAGCCACAGTCGTATCGCGGTACGTCTGCGGATAGGTAATCGGTTCATTCATAGAGGATTTCTTTTCCTGGCAGGCAACGAGGCCTATCAACGCCATAGCAGGTAGCAGGCAGCGATTCATCAGTGGATAGATTGTAAGACGGAAACCTGTTTTCTACCGAAAATTAGGGGTTTCCGGACAATCTCCAACAGTCGCAGCTAGATCCCTGCCAATGCGCGGGCCACTTCTTTCTGGAACAACCGGCCAACCGGCAACTCGGTTCCGCTTATTTCCAGGTGCGTTGGCGTATAGGCCGTTACTTTGTCGATCGCTACGATAAACGACCGGTGAATGCGGATAAACTGGCGGCCCGGGAGGGTACTTTCCAGTGAACTGATGGCCTGTTTGACGACAATCGGCTTCCCCTGTACCAGCACAATCCGGACATAGTCTTTCAGGCTTTCGATATAGAGAATATCCCGGACGAATACCTTGACCATGCGTCGGTCGGCCCGGAAATACAGAAAAGCATCCGAAACCGGCTGCTCGCGTTCGGGTGCAGGAGGCGGAACCGGCGTGTCGACCACCTTCGCGATCGCCTTCAGAAAACGGTCAAAGGCAATGGGTTTGAGGAGGTAGTCGACGACGTTGAGGTCAAACCCGTCGAGCGCATACTCCCGGTGAGCGGTCGTAAAGATGACTTTCGGCGGCTGCGGCAGGCTGCGGAGAAAATCGGTTCCCAGCAGTTTGGGCATTTGAATATCGAGAAACAGCAGGTCTACCTGCCGGTTCTGCAGAAAACGGAAGGCTTCAACGGCGTTGGCGCATTTTCCGACGATTTCGAAACCGTCAATTCCGTCGAGATATGATTCTATTACGTCCAGGGCCGGGGGCTCGTCGTCCACCAGCAGGCAACGGATGGGTATCATGCTAACCGAAGGGTCATGGCTACAAGAAAAGTTTCCTCTTCCCGGATCATTTTCAGTTCATAGGCGCCGGGATAGAGCAGGTCCAGCCGCTTCCGGACGTTGACGAGTCCGATACCTCCCGGGGACTGCGCCGCATAGGTCGGATCGTGACTGTTGATCAGACGGAAGTTCAGCGTTTTTTCTTCCACGGCCAGGTCAAGGCTGATCCATGCCTGGTCCAGTTGCTGGCTGGTTCCGTGCTTGAACGCGTTTTCCACGAATGGAACCAGCAGCAGCGGCGCGATGAAACAGTCCCCGAAGTTACCGGAAAAGGTTTGAGAAACATCCAGCCGGCGGCCGTACCGAAGCTGCTCCAGCTCTACATAATCTTTCAGGAAAGCCACTTCTTTCTCCAGAAGAACCGTCGGCGCATTGCATTCATACAGGATGTAACGCAGCAGAGAAGACAGTTTGAGTACCACTTGCGGCGATTCCGGCGAGCTTTTCAGCGTCAGTGAATACAGGTTATTGAGGGTATTAAAAAGGAAATGCGGGTGAATCTGGGATTTAAGCAGTTGCAGCTCAGCACTGAGCTTCTCCTGCTGAATGGACGCCGTGAGTTCCTGCTGGCGAAACAGGTTCTTCATGATGACAATCGCTGCCAGAAAACCGCCGACCGTCATACCACCCCGCACACCCGCCAGCATGCCATACCACAGATTACCCGAGCGGGCCGGAAATCCGATGGTGAGCCGGAACGGCCGCGCAAATACCTGACCTACGCAAAAGGCACAAAAGGCCTGCAACACCATGATAAACAGAAACCCGACCACAAACCACCCGAACTGCCGCGTATAAAAAAACCTGGGAATGAGCCAGTAAGCCAGCAGATAGGCAAAAACAGCGTGCGAAAAGACGGTGAAAAGCAGGGTTTCGAAGAGCGTGACAGTGACGACATCACCCCAGCTTCCGTCTCCCGAGCGCGCGTTGACCGGCAGGTAGATCAGGACAGAGAAAATAATCCATCCCAGCCAGAAAATCCCGTGGCGCCACAGGCGAATCCGCGGATTCCTCGAAAAGATAAAATCATAACTGAAGATACGAACCATCCGGAGGGGCCATTTTCCGCCTAAAAGTACCAAAAACGGGTACGAATGTTTGCGGAAAGAACGGTTTTGTCGACTAACGGTATGCGATCGTCGCCGAACAGCTTTTTCCGCCGACGAATGCCGCTGACAACGAAAGCAGGCACGTGTATCGATGCGCGACTCCTGCCTGGCGAATTTCCCGTAAAAGCCTGGTTAACAGAAGTATGTTTACACCGGCGTCAGACAAAAGGCGCCAAAAACTTCTTACAAGCCATGAAAAATTTAGTCGTCGTCGTACTTCTGCTTGCCGGCATTCAGACCGGGGCAGCCGCCCAGTCTTCCCGCCCGTCGGGATACTGGGTCACCGAAAGCAATCCGGGGCAGAAAACTGCTACCACCGTCCGCTTCTACACGGAAGAACATCTGCTGATTTACGAAGAGAAAGTAGACAAAGTCCGGCTCAATATCGAGCGCAAGCGCGTCGTCAAGCGGCTGAACAAGGCGCTCCGGCTCGCGCTGAACGACTGGACGATGAAAAAACAACAAAATGAGCCGCACTATGTAGCGGCCCTGTTCAAGTAGTTAATTTCCTCATCATAAGTCCAAACGGCCCCGTTTCTGACGGGGCTGTTTTGTTCAGGAGGAAACCTTCCGGCGGGTTTCTCTCCGGCTCGCCGAAGCGGTCAGAAAGAATGTTGTGTAGCAATGCCGGCAGCGGTAATACTTTTCGGGCAGGAAAGGCACCAACTTCTTGACGAATGCCGGTCGGCCGATACGTTCAAGGTGAATAGATGTCGCACATTTCTTGCACTCATGGCTGCTCTGCACCCGGGAAACAGCCCAGATCACGAGGCAGACATAAGCAAAAGCAAGCGCAACTCCGAGAATAATAAATATACCAGTCATAAAGCAGGGTAAATACGTTCTGTTGGCGTAACAAGCGGATCGTTGACGTACATACGTGATTGCCTGCATGAAAGTTGCCGGAATCGGATAAAATCAATAAAAAACGCGACGAAATCCCGAAGGACCCCGTCGCGTCATTCCGTCAGAGACAAAATTAATACTTCCAGCGCACAAATGCTTCCATCGCTTCGTATTCGGCAAGACCCAGCTTGTTGTACAGGTCGGCCGTTGCCTGGTTCCGTTCTTCCGCGCGTTGCCAGAACTCCCGGGAGTCGGTTCCCTGGTACACCACGCCGTCTTTTTGAGACTGGTGTTTGAAGATTCCCTGACGCTTTTTCATTACCTGATCCGGCGACATCGGAACCGCCATTTCGATCAGGTCAATCGCCCATTCATCCCAGGCGCCCTTGTAGAGCCATACCCAGCATTCTTTCATGAAATCTTCGTTTTTCAGACGACGAACGGCTTCCATCACGGCATCAAGGCAAACCTTGTGCGTTCCGTGCGGATCGGCGAGATCGCCGGCGGCATAGATCTGGTGCGGCTTGATTTCGCGGATCAGGTCCATCGTAATCTGAATATCTTCTTCGCCGAGAGGCTTCTTCGCTACTTTACCGGTTTCGTAGAACGGCATGTTCATGAAGTGCGCATTAGCGACACCGTTGCCGACAAACCGGCAGGTAGCCTTTGCTTCACCTCTCCGGATGATCCCTTTTACCTGACGTACTTCGGGGGTATCCATGTCGGAATCCTTTTTGGTACGGAGGAAATCGGCTGCTTCGCGGAAGATCCGCTCCGCGTCCGGGCTGTCGATACCGAAATTCTGGTTGTAATCGACCACGAAGTCGATGAAACGCAGGGCTTCGTCGTCCGCCACGGCAATGTTTCCGGAGGTCTGATAGCCTACGTGGACATCGTGTCCCTGGTCTACCAGACGCTGGAAAGTACCGCCCATGGAGATAATGTCATCGTCCGGGTGCGGGCTGAAAATCAGGCAGCGTTTGTGAGCCGGCTCGGCACGTTCCGGGCGATTGGTATCGTCCGAATTGGGCTTTCCGCCCGGCCAGCCGGTAATGGTATGCTGAAGCTGGTTGAATACGTCGATGTTCAGGTCGTACGCCTGCCCTACCTGCGCGAGCAGGTCCGAGAGACCGTTATCGTTGTAATCCCGGTTGGTCAGCTTGAGGATCGGCTTATTGAGCGACAGGGCCAGGCTGGTCACTGCCTTCTTGATCATCGTGCGGTCCCAGACCACTTCTTCCACGAGCCAGGGTGTTTTCCGGCGGGTAAGCTCGGAAGCAGCCGATTCGTCGAGAACGAACTGAACATTGGCATGTCCCTGGAGGTAGGTAGCCGGTACGCGGTCGGTCACCGGACCTTCAATCGCTTCGTGGATGATTTTGGCTTTATGTTCGCCCCATGCCAGCAGAACAACCCGCTTGGCTTTCATCACCTGATTGATGCCCAGGGTAATGGCTTTTTTGGGAACGTTTGCCAGGCCGCCGAAATCCAGCGCCGCGTCGATCCGCGTGGTCAAATCCAGCGTCATCAGGCGGGTTTTTGAATTCACGTGCGAGCCGGGTTCGTTGAAACCGATGTGTCCGTTCCGTCCGATCCCGAGGAGCTGGAAGTCCAGGCCGCCGAGTTCGTCGATCCGCTGCTCATACTCCTGGCAGAACGCCGCTACCTGGGAAGGAGCCAGCGTGCCGTCAGGCAGGAAGTAATTCGCTTTCGGAATATCAATATGATCGAACAGTTGTTCCTTCATGAAGCGCATATAGCTTTGCAGCGCATCAGGCTTCATCGGGTAGTATTCGTCAAGATTGAAGGAAATCACGTTGTAGAAACTGAGCCGCTCTTCCCGGTGAATGCGAATCAGCTCCGCGTAAACTTTCTTGGGCGAGGAGCCGGTCGCCAAACCCAGTACCGCCGGTTTCCCCTGCAGCTGTTTCGACCGGATAATTTCTGCAATTTCCCGGGCTACTGCTGCCGAGGCTTCGTTGGAATCGGCGTAGATCTGCGTCGGAATCCGTTCGAAGGCGATTGGTTGATTCAGCGTAGGAGCCGCTAACAATGTATCCGTTTCGGAGAGCATGTCTTTGAATGTAGGCTTAGTTTAACAATGCAAAAGTAGAAGTTTTCCAGCACAAGAACTGGCAAGAAACACAACAAATGCGATATTTTTTAAAAAAATTTATTAACTTATTTTTGCGCAAAACCCTGCAATGGAGTCCCCAAAAATGATTCTGCTGTGTGTGCAAACGATTTAACGGCTCCGAAAATGCGTTTTTATGCCGGAATAGATACCTGTCGACCCATCCGATCCGACTACTCCTCCGGCCATTTTATTTCTGATACGATGACGTCTCCTGCTTCCGCTTCCGGCTGGCTCTTCGAATTACTCGAATCCAAGATCTCCCAATACAACCAACCCGGCTTCATTCCCCATGATCCCGTGAGTATCCCGCACCTTTTTACCCGGCAGCAGGATATTGAAATCATGGGCTTCTGGGCGGCCGTTCTGGCCTGGGGACAGCGCAAGACCATCATTGCCAAATGCCATGAACTGATCCGGTTGATGGACGGCGCGCCCTATGATTTTGTCCGAAACCACCAGCCGTCAGATCTCAAGCCATTTCTGTCCTTCAAACACAGGACGTTCAACGATACCGACACCCTGTATTTTCTGCATTTCTTTCAGCATTTCTACCGCGAACATGCGTCGCTGGAAGAAGCTTTTGTACCCGACGGCGACTTCCACCTGCATACGCTGACGGCAGAACGGGCCCTGGTCCGTTTCCATGAAGTTTTTTTCAGCCTTGAAGACGCTCCCGCCCGCACGCGCAAGCACATCGCCACACCCGCCCGCAAATCTTCCTGCAAGCGGCTGAATATGTTCCTGCGCTGGATGGTCCGGAAAGACGACGCCGGCGTGGATTTCGGTATCTGGAACCGGCTGAAGATGGCAGAGCTGGTCTGTCCCTGCGACGTACACGTCGAACGCGTCGCACGGAAACTCGGCCTCCTCCACCGGCCGCAAACCGACTGGCTCGCGGCGATGGAACTGACGGAAAACCTGCGGCAGTTTGACCCCGCCGATCCGGTCAAATATGACTTTGCCCTTTTCGGCCTCGGCGTGGAAGGAGAAATGTAGGAATCAGAAGCCCATTTCGTTCAGAGCCGCTTTGGCTTTCCCGTCGACCGAATTTTTGTATTCGTGTTTTTTATACGTAATGGCTTTCTCGAAATACTGGCGGGCATGGGCCTTGTCGTTCCGGGCCTGGTAAAGATAGCCGAGCTGAAGGCAGGAAGACGGCGCAAAATGCCAGTGCTGGCCCTCTCCGAGCTGAATAGCCCGTTCGTAGGCTGCGATGGCCTCCGGCACCTCGTCTGTCCGGTGGTAGATGCGGCCTTTGCGGTAGTTGTATTCGGCCTTTTCTTCCGGTTCTGTGAAAGATGCTTCGGTATAGGGCTTCAATAAGGCCAGTGCCGGTTCATAGTACCCCCCGTCGCTGGCAAAGCGGCTCCGGAGCAGTACTTTCCGCGTCGGGCTCAGGGATTTATAGGGTTTCGAAACCGCTTTTAACGCGGCTTTGTCGGCTTCGACCGACTCCTCCCCGATCGTTTTTACACGGTCATAGGCAGCGCGGGCATGCGCTTCATCCCCGAGAAATTCATAGCAGAGATACTGCCGGTAGTACGTGTCTTTGAGAAAATTACCGGAGGTATGTACTTTCAGAAACTGCTGGTAGGCATTCAGGGCCGCCTGATACTGGCCTTTCTGAACGAGAATTTCGGCTTTGTGGTAGTCGAAAAACGGGATAGTCAGGTATTCCGGCGACGAAGGGTGATTCTGGGCGATGGCCAGCGCCGCATCTCCATACCCTTCTTTCATCAGCAGGGAATTGCCAAAAAACTGAATGAGGAGGTTATCGGCGTGTGTACTAACAAACTTCTGAAAATCAGTCATTTCACGGCCGTTCATTTTCAGAACATACCCTTGCATGAGGTATTCCATCAGCTGCGCTTCATCCCGGAACAGGGCTTCTTTCGCCGCTACCTGCCGCAACTCGCCCAGGCCCTGCTGGATATTCCCGCGAAGCCCCAGTAGCTTGGTCACCCAGCGGTAATTTTCCGGCGCCGATCCGATCAGGATATGCATCATCCCCAGCGCTTTGTGGTTATAGGTAAAGCCCGGAAATTTTTTTGCGTTTTCTTCCAGCAGCTTGTAGGCTTTGATTACGTCCCAGGCGCCGGGTACTTCCTTCCCGAATTTGATCTTGATAAATGCCCAGTGGAGCTTGATCTCAGCCCGCAGGCATCGGTTCCACGGAGAATCTTCATCCATATCCTCCAGCTGATCGAGCCGCTCCTCTCCTTTTTTCTGAATGGCTTCGTAGCTGCGGCGGTCTTCCGTCAGCAGCAGGTACAGCATATCTGCATAGTCGTCGAGGTAGTTCGCTACACCGTTCCGGCCGAGTTCCGGGGCCAGCAGTTGCTTGCCTTTGTTCAGGCGCAGGCGGATGATTTCGCCGTAGGCCTGCTGCATACGGGGCGTCCATTCAAAATCAGCCGCGAAGGTGGTGAGCGGCAATAGCCAGAGAAGGAGGATTTTTTTCATCGGGGGAGAAGGAAAAAAGAAAACCCGCCGGAAATCCGACGGGTCTGTTCAATCTGATTGGTGTCACTCTACTTTCTTACCGCCGGGCAGTAGTAGCAACCGTCACGGGAGCATCCTCCACGTCAGCCAGAATACGGCCGCAGTGTTCACAGATGATGATCTTTTTCTTCTCACGGATATCTGCCTGGCGCTGGGGAGGCACCACGTTGAAGCAACCGCTGCAGGCGGCGCGACGAACCGTTACCACGGCGAGACCATTGGAAGAATTGCCACGGATGCGCTCGTAAGCGATGCGCAGGCGCTCTTCTACCTTCAGGGCCTGCTTTTCGCGGGCGTCGATGAGTTTTTTCTCATCTTCCTGGCTCTCACCCATGATGACGTCGAGCTCTTTCCGCTTGGCGTCGAGATCTTTCCGGCGCTCTTCGAGCAGCTGGAGGGTATGCTTGATTTCTTCTTCTTTCAGGCGAACCTTCTCGCTTGCCTCGGCCGTACGCTTGTCCGCCAGCTTCATTTCCAGTTCCTGGAATTCGATTTCCTTGTTGATGGCGTCGAATTCGCGGTTGTTCCGGACGTTATTCTGCTGCTCTTTGTACTTGGCAATCAGCTTTTCAGCATCACGCTTGGCCTGGCGATACCCGTGGATTTCAGAATCCAGGGTGTCGATTGTATCCCGATGACGCTTGATACGGGTCTCGAACCCGACGATGTCGTCCTCAAGATCCCGAACTTCTTCGGGCAAATCCCCGCGGATCTTTTTGATTTCATCCAGCTGGGAATCTATGGCTTGTAATTGGAGGAGAAAATCGAGTTTTTGAGCTACCGTTGCTTCCATGTATGTGGAGTTTCTTATTTTCAGTCCCAAGCCCGGAATGTGCCCTCAGCCGCCGGGAACCGGCTTTTCTGCTTCACACTCTGACACCGGCTATGCGTAGTACCGAACCGGGTTCGTTTGAACTTTGGACAAAAGTGTCGCAAAATTAGGGAATTTTTTCTTCAGAATCTCTTCCAGGAGTTCTTTCGTGAAAACTTCGCTTTCGTAATGGCCGATGTCACAGATCATTAAACGCCCTTCGGCGTCAAAAAACTCGTGATATTTGAAATCCGCAGTGACGAAAACGTCCGCTCCCTGCCGCAGCGCATTTCCCAGCAGGAAGCTCCCGGAACCGCCGCAGATAGCCACCCGGCGTACTTCTTTGCCGGTAAAAGGCGTATGGCGGATGACGTTCAGCCCCATCCGTTCCTTCAGACAGGCCAGCCAGGCTGCTTCGCTCATCGGCTCCGGCAGTTCGGCAATGGCGCCTGATCCTACCTCCTGGTGCTCGTTCTCCAACAGGTGCAGGTAATGCGCGATTTCTTCATAGGGGTGCGCCTCCCGCAGCGCCCGGAGTACCTTCCCTTCGAGGTGCGCCGGAAAAATCACTTCTACCCGGTGCTCGGGTACTTCCTCGGCCCGGCCCGCCTGACCGATAAACGGCTGCGCGGAATCCGACGGCGTAAACGTACCGGTGCCGGCAGAGCGGAAGGAGCAATTCCGGTACTCGCCGATCTGCCCGGCGCCCGCAGCAAACAGGGCGTCGAGTACTGCCTGACTATGCGTTTCGGGGACAAATACCGTGAGCTTTTCGAGCAGTTGTCTTTTGGGAGATAATATCCGGATATTCTCCAGGCCCAGTTTCTCCGCGATTTTCCAGTTAACTCCTCCCTTTACTGCATCCAGGTTGGTGTGAATGGCATAGAGGGCGATGTCCTGCCTGATTGCTGCCAGAACGGTGCGCTCGACGTAGTTTTTGCCGTTAAGCTTCTTCAATCCCCGGAAAACAATCGGATGGTGCGCAATAATGAGGTTGCAGCCCAGTTCGGCGGCTTCGCGGACGACGTCCTCGGTGCAGTCCAGCGTCAGTAATGCTTTCGTCACCACGGTCGACGGGTCTCCGACGATCAACCCCGCATTGTCATAGCTTTCCTGATAGGCCGGCGGCGCCAGTTGCTCCAGATAGCCGGTCACTTCCTGTATGGTCAGCATAGGTTATGAAAACTGGTAACGCTCCGCCATAATCGCCAGGTGGTGCTTCTCATGGCCGGAAAGAATGTAAATAAATGCCCGTGCCGACAGGGCGCTTCCATTCGCGGACCCAACGCGGGACAACTCCTTATCCGTCAGCATCCGGAAAAGAACCAGGCTCGCAGCACGTGTGGCCTGGTAATAAGCCAGAAGATCTTCCAGCGGAACGGCCGAAAAGTCCGCCGCTTCCATATAGGCATTTTCATCAAAACCAGGCAGGTTCTGCGCTTCTCCCCGCGCAATACACAGCGCCCGGTAGGCAAAAATCCGCTCGGTATCGACCATATGTCCCAGCAGCTCGCGCAGCGTCCATTTACCTTCTGCGTACCGGTAGTCGGCCCGTTCAGGCTGATTCTGATACCGGCGGAGAAGATCTTCGGACTGCGTTTCGAGTTGACGGAGGATCTCTTCTTCACCGGTCAACCCGATATACCGGGCAAAAAAGGATTCTGCGGGGTAGTCGACGCCGGGGACGGGCCTTTCAATACGTTTGCTCATACCTGCAAATGTAAAAAATCAACCCCATTCCCGCCGGAACGCTGGTTTTTTCTTCCCAAGGCTGCCGGATCCTTCGCCATTTTACCCCTTTTGGTTCTCCTTTTCCGGCAAAAAACGGCGGCGAACGGTCTGAAAATTTTGGCAAAACGGAATTCCGGCAAAATCCGGCGTGACAAAAAACCGGCATTTTGTTCCAATCAGGGGCCGAATCTCTCTGATCACCGAAAATTACCGACAAACGCCCCTCTGGCGCTATAATTTTGAACCACAATCAGCCGGACAAGTGGCGGCTTGAAAGGCTGATGCACAGAATACCAGAGATTAGTCCATGGCGGTGGAGCTGATCTCACTAAGTTGAACCCCTCTCTTCCCTTGGATGAGAGGGGTTTCTTTTTTCTGATCTTCCCGCCTTGACCCGCTGCATAGGGGCTGCCCCTTTCTCCCCCGTCTTTTAGTCAGATCGTCTCCGGAAACAGGGTATTCCTCTGTGACAGAAATACCTTCCACTTGATTGATTATCACCGTTTTACTACCTGATACACATGACTTCTTTCCATCGTCTGGCAGGATTGACCGCGCTGGTAGCCGTCAGTTTCTGCCACCCTTCGGCGGGCCAGCGAAACGAGACAAAGGCCACGGATTCGGACACGCCGCTCCACCTCCTGCAGCCTGACTATCCTGTACCGTATGGCAAGGTTTCTCCTGAGAAAACGACCGAGCTGCTTCAGCGCATTCATCGCTACCTCGATCAGGTCACGCCGCCCCAGCTGATCGACAAACGTACCGGCGCGGCTATTACTGACTTCAGCAAGGCAGACGAAAACGCCGTCTTCGCCAAAAGCGACTTCCGGCTCAACAGCTACGAATGGGGCGTAACCTACGCCGCGATGTTGCTGGCTTCGGAAGCAACGGGCGATCCCCGGTACAAAAAATATACGGACGACCGCCTCGGGTTCCTCGCTCAGGTAGCGGCACCGGCGCTGAAGTCGCCGGGTGGCCCGCTTCCCGGCGCAATGAAATCGTACCTGAAACCGCATGCGCTCGACGACGGCGGAGCGCTCACCGCCGCCATGATCAAAACGCTCCGTGCCGGAAACTCCGCGCCGCTGCGCCCGCTGATCGATCATTTTCTCGATTACATCCGGACAAAAGAATACAAACTCGCCGACGGGACGCTTGCCCGGAACCGGCCCCAGCCGAATACCCTCTGGCTCGACGACCTGTTTATGGGCGTTCCTGCCCTCGCCCAGATGGGAAAACTTACCGGAGATTCGAAGTATTACGATGAAGCCTGCAAGCAAGTCTTACAATTCTCCGAGCGTATGTTCGACAAACAAAAAGGACTGTACCTGCACGGGTGGGTAGAAGGCATGTCGGTGCATCCGGTCTTTCACTGGGGCCGCGCCAACGGCTGGGCGTTGCTGACGAAAGTGGAACTGCTTGACGTATTGCCTGAAAACCACCCGCAGCGCGCGCGCATCCTCTCCTTACTCCGGGCGCATATCCAGGGATTGACGGCAGTTCAGTCGGGATCCGGATTCTGGCATCAGCTACTCGACCGCAACGATTCCTACCTTGAGACGTCGGCTACCGCGATCTATGCCTATGGTATCGCACGGGCGATCAACAACGGCTGGATCGACGGGAAGGCTCACGCGCCGGCCTGTCTGCTCGCCTGGAACGCTGTCACGACCAAAATCACCGAAAAAGGCCAGGTAGAAGGTACCTGCGTCGGTACGGGCATGGGCTTTGATCCCGCTTTCTATTACCACAGGCCCATCAGTCCGTTCGCTGCGCACGGCTATGGCCCGGTATTACTCGCCGGCGCGGAAGTACTCCGTTTGCTCAATAAGCATGCCTTCGAAATCAACGACAGTTCCGTTCAGATGACTTCCAGGTAACATTTTCTGCCCCTGAACCGGCGGCCGTTTTCCGTCGGTTCAGGTCCATTGAGCGAGCGGTACCCAACCCGAAGCTGGGCAGAGCGAAATTTGCCGAGTATTCGTTTCCGACTCGCAGTTATGAAGTTTATCCAGACGCTGAAAAACTATTTCGGCTTTTCCACCTCCGAATCCAGAGGGTTTGTGGTACTCGTCACGCTCCTGATTCTGTTTCTGGCATTTCCGTTTTTATTCGATCTTTACCCGGACTCCATCGCGGACACCCGGCAGCGGGATCAAAAGACGCTTGACACGCTCCTCGCTCGCATGGAGGTGAAAAACAGGTCTGCCAGCAGCCGGCACGAAGAGTACGAAGAACGCCCCCGGCAGCAGAAAGGGCGCCTTGTCCCGTTTGACCCGAACCGGATCACCGGAAAGCAGTGGGAAGACCTGGGCGTGCCGCACTGGCTGGCCGAGCGCATCCTGAAGTACCGGGCTCATGGCGGTGTATTCCGCGAAAAGGAGGACTTGAAGCGTATCTATGATTTTCCGGAGGAAACGTACCTCCGCCTGGAGCCGTTTATCGGCTTACATGAAACGCCCACTTCCGGGAAACAAACCTCCTTTGCGCCCGTCGATCTCAATGAGGCAGATACGCTGGCACTGCAAAAACTGCCGGGCATCGGCCCGAAACTCGCCGGCCGGATTATCAAATTCCGGGAATCCCTCGGCGGCTTTCACTCTCCGGTGCAGTTGTACGAGGTATGGGGACTGGATTCGATGCTGGTGAAGCAATTACAGGCACAGGTAACGGTGACCGGACAGGACCGGCTCCGGAAAATTCCGATCAACGAAGTCGCCTATCTCAAACATCCGTATGTGCGGCCGTCGATTGCACGGGCTATTCTTTCCTACCGGGAGCAGCACGGGCCCTTTCAATCGGTTGAAGACCTGAAGAATATACGGCTTCTGGACGAAGAAACCCGGCTCAAACTGGAACCATACCTGGCCTTCCGGTAACAAAAAAAGGAGGCTTCTCAGCCTCCTTTCCCATTTGCCTATGCCCATCAGAAGTTGGGTTTCAGCAGGTATTTTGAGTAAAACCGCTCGATGACTTCCACGGCTTCGTCCGCCGTATCAACAAGACTAATCAGGTTCAGGTCGTTCGGATTGATGTAATGGGCATCGTCACACATGGTATTCCGGATCCACTCGATCAGCCCCGACCAATAGGATTTACCTACCAGCACGATCGGGAAACGCCCTATCTTCTGGGTTTGGATCAGCGTCAGCGATTCAAACAGTTCATCCATCGTTCCGAAACCACCGGGCAGTACGATGAATCCCTGGGCATACTTCACAAACATGACCTTCCGCACAAAGAAGAAATCGAAATTGATATTCTTATCGGGGTCAATGTAAATGTTCGGGTACTGCTCGTGGGGCAGCTTGATATTCAGACCGACAGACTTACCGCCATTCTGTTTGGCGCCTTTGTTACCGGCTTCCATGATACCCGGTCCACCGCCCGTAATAACACCGTAACCGTATTTCACCAGTTTCGCGGCGATCTCCTCCGCCATTTTGTAGTGTGCGTGGTCAGGTTTCGTCCGCGCAGAGCCAAAAATGGAGACGCACGGCCCTATTTTCGCCATTCGGTCGAAGCCCTCTACAAACTCGGCCATTACCTTGAATACGACCCATGAGTCGGCGCTCTTGATTTCGGCCCAGTCTTTATTTTCGAACGCTTCGCGAATCCGGGCTTCGTCTTCCTGGACGGCCGGGTTCATGAGCGATACATCGGTAAGCGGACGAATATTTTCTTGAGATTGCGGGACAGGGGGGAGTCCCGTCGGCTTGATTCCTTTGTCAGACATACTTGTATTCGGTTTACTGGAACAATTCCCGCTCCTTGCAAAGGTTTTGAGAGAAGGCCCGTATTTTTGCAAATCGGGAAAGACTAGAACGCTTTCGCGAGCCGAAATGTTGCAGTTTTTACGTAAACTTTCCAAGTATATCCGATGAAAATCGCCGTAGGATCCGACCATGCAGGGTTCGAATACAAAAAACGCCTGGCCGACTTTCTAAGCCAGGCCGGACACGAAGTCATTGATTTCGGGGCTTATTCCACTGATTCTGCGGACTATCCCGATTTTGCTCACCCGGTCGCTTCTGCCGTTGAAACCGGCGAAGCGGAATTCGGCGTCCTCTGCTGCGGTAGCGGCCAGGGCGTGACGATTACGGCCAATAAGCACCAGGGCGCCCGCGCGGCCCTGATCTGGCAGCGGGACCTGGCCGAGCTGGCGCGTCAGCACAACAACGCCAACATCATCTGCATCCCCGCCCGGTTTATCGCCTATGAACTGGCGCAAACCTGCGTGGAGACGTTCCTGGCTACCCGCTTTGACGGCGGCCGCCATGCGCTGCGCGTTGCCAAAATGGGTTGCTGATGCTGAATCAATTGCATTAAAAAAGGAGTGGCCGAAACCACTCCTTTTTCTGTTATACCTTTCTGAAAATACCCTTGCCGATCTCCTGATACTTCCGGCCAAGCGCTGGTATGCGTTTAAATAGCTTGGGAACGAGGTTTTGCCGGTCGATGATGTACTCCGGTAAGTCCTGCTCAAAATTGCGGAGAATATTGATCACGTTTCCGTAACGATCCAGGTTTTCCAGGTCGTACCGGGCCAGGTTCCAGTTCAGGTACGGCGTTGCCGGGTAGTTGTCGAGGTACTCTCCCATCGACGCGCCTACTACGAGTACCCGCTTTTCCCTGATTTCTGCCGGAAGCTGTACGGGTTTGACAGTCAGTCCCTCCAGTTTGACGACGGAATTGGAAAAAGCCGGCATCAATGTCAGGTAAAAAATCAGTCCGGAGCCGATCGCATAAATCATCAGGGAAACTTCCTGAATCCACCGCTTCCGGGAATACAACTCGAAGAAATACGCTCCGAAAAAAGCAAGCGCCGGGCTGAACAGTACAAACTGCATCGGCGCCAGGAAAGTCATCAACCCGATCGACAACAGCGCCGCTCCAACATACAACGCCATGACCTGCTGCACGCGCGACTGGAAATTGGTATACCGTCCGTACTTAATCAGCTTGAGAAAACCAAGTACGGCAAACAGGGCGGGAAGCAGCAGTACGGCGATCAGCGTTTGGAAATCATTCAGATCGTATTGCCGTATCTGGAAAATCATCGCCAGGAAATTCCGGCTGAACGCTTCGTATCGTCCATCCAAAAAGAAATACAGGTTGGCAATGATAATCGGAAACAGAAACCCGAGGATATTCATCACGTGCTGCCGGAAGCTGGCCCCGCTATACAGCAGCAACGCCAGTACTGCCCAGAGAATGAAGCAGATACACGGCGGATAAAACAGGGTTGCAATGCCAATGTAAAAGCCTACTTCCAGCAATTCATCCTTCATACCTTCGCGGTCGAGCTGTTTGAGCAGCGTACCGAGCGCCAGCAGCAGGAAGGTCGTCGCCATCAACGCCGGCGAAAGCGTCGTGCAGTCAAACGACAGGTTGAGCACAATCAAGTAGATAAATCCGGGAATATAGTTCCGCTCGGCATAGACATTCTGCCGGCTCATGATCACGTTGAAATACAGGATCTGAAACGCAGCGACGCCGTATGCGAGCAAATGGTAGGCGCTACCGGACCGTCCGAATATCCAGTGAATGGCGGAATAGGTGGCCGCCGACAGCGGCGCCGTGCTGTCCCAGATGCCGTCATACAACCCGAAGCCCTTGCTGAGCTGTTCGCCGAGCAGCATCCATTGCAGTTCGGGAATAAGCAGAGGCGTATTGCCGGTCAGTACAGGAATACGGACCAGAAAAAGAATCACCAGCAGAACGAGCAGCTGGTAGGCTGCGTTGACCCGGAAAAAACTAAGCAATGTCGTCCTCGATTCGCCGGAAACGGGTCGGAAGAAAGCGGCAGCTTCCCCCGGCCGGCCGGTCCGTTTAGCACACGTTGAGAAATCAAAATTAGCCAGACAAAACCGAATCGCCCGCAAACTGCCTTAACTTGACAGGGAAAATTCGGATATTTGCCTGCCGATCGTTGGAGAGCCGGGGTTTTCCCCAGAGATGTTTTAATTATGGAATCGAAAAGACAACAAAAATTTGCCCGCCAGATCCAGAAAGACCTGGGAGAAATCTTCCAGAAGGAGATGCGGAGCAACTTCGGCGAGGCGTTCATTACGGTGACCGACGTCAAGGTCAGTCCGGATCTGGGTATCGCCCGGGCGTACCTGAGTTTCCTGCTCGTAGATAACAAGCAGGCGCTTCTCACCCAGATACAGGAAAAGACCAAGGCCATCCGGCAGATTCTGGCCAATAAAATCCGGAATCAGGTACGGATTATTCCGGAATTGCAGTTTTTCATCGACGATACCTCGGAGTACGCTGCGAAGATGGACGCCCTGTTTGCGGGGCTGGTCATTCCGCCCGCCGAGCCGGAAGACAAAAACGAATAGTCTCCCGCCCGGAACCTCGACCGTTCCGGGCTTCTTTTTTCAAGACGCATGACGCTGCCACTGCTTATCGCGCGCCGGTATTTCCTTTCCCGCAAAAAGACATCCTTCATCAATATCATCGCCCTGATTTCCATGCTGGGCGTCTGCGTGGGGACAATGGCCCTGGTGATCGTTCTGTCTGTTTTCAACGGCCTGGAAGATTTTAACCGCTCGCTTTTTAAAACCTTTGACGCTGACCTGCGGATTACTCCGGTAAAGGGAAAGACCTTCGCCGTCACCGCTGCTCTGCTTTCTTCCGTTCAAAAAACGGCCGGTGTTGCGTCGGTTACACAGGTGTATGAAGATCAGGCGCTGGTACGGTATGCCAACGACCGCTCGGCCGTGGTGACCATCAAAGCGATGGACGATAACCTCCGCTCCCGCCCCGAGATCGATACGGCGCTGGTAGCCGGCCGGATGGAATTGCAGCATGGCGCGGTGAACTATGCCGTTCTGGGTTATGGTGTAGCGCGAACCGTCGGTATCAATCCGGAAGACCCCGTGACGCCCCTCGAAATCTGGTATCCCCGGCGCGGTGTTCAATTAGCCAACGCGACACAGGACGCGTTTAATCAGGCTACTATCCAGCCGGGCGGCGTGTTCAGTATTGAGCAGAGTTTCGACGATCATTATGTTTTCGTACCCCTGCGTTTCGCCGAGTCGCTTTTTGATACAGGCAACCGGCGCTCGGCGCTGGAGGTACAGGTGCGAAACGGCACGGACGTCGAAACGGTGCAATCCCGGCTCCGGGATCAACTGGGCGAAACGTTTCGGGTACAGAATCAGGACGAGCAGCATGCCGGCCTGTTCCGTGCCATTCAGATCGAAAAACTATTTGTTTTCGTGACGTTGATTTTCATCGTCGCCATTGCGTCCTTCAATATCTTCTTTTCGCTGACGATGCTCACGATTGAGAAAAAGGAAGACGTAGCCACGCTTTTTGCCATGGGGGCCTGGCCCGGACTAATCCGCCGGATTTTCCTGGCGGAAGGCGCGCTGGTCGCATTTTCCGGCGCATTTGTCGGACTGATCGCCGGCGTAGCCATCTGCTGGCTGCAGCAGCAGTATGGCATGGTGAAGATGAACCTGGCGGACTCTCTTGTTGATGCCTATCCGGTCCGGATGAAAGTATCTGATCTTGCAGGCGTTGTCACGGCCCTGATTCTCATCACATTAGCTGCGTCCTGGATTCCGGCCAGCCGGGCAGCCCGCCAGGCCGACTGAATCAGACGATGACGAAGGATACCTCCTTGATTCCGTAATACGTCACCGAGTTGTCTTCTTTTTGAATAGCCAGGCGTCCGTTGTCGGCGATGCCGGCGATCATGCCGTTGAAAACATGCCCACTTTCATCCCGGAACGGGTGCCATTCCTGATACCGGAAGAGCCGGTTCAGGTAGCTCCGCTTCTGTCCGGCGTCTCCGCCGTTACGCAGCTGCAGGTAGCGACCCTCCAGGTGCATGCAGAGGTTATGGAGCATAGGCTCCAGGAGGTATTCTTTTCCGGTGACGGTCCGGACCGACGAGGCTGTCGGCGGAAGGCCTGCCAATTGATTGATATTCAATCCTATACCAACAACGGCGCTTGCCATATAGGCGCCGGAAAGGGTATTTTCGATGAGGATACCGCCCAGTTTGCGGTCGCCGAAATACAGGTCGTTCGGCCATTTCACTGAAATGCCTTCCGGCAGGTAGCCCGACAGGAAATCGGCCACCGCCAGTGACACCGCAATACTCAGGCGAAACTGGTCTTCCACGCGCAGAAAAGACGGGCGGAGAACGACCGACACCGTCAGATTTTCACCGGGATGTGTTTCCCAGCGGTTGCCCCGCTGCCCGCGCCCGGCGGTCTGGTCATCCGTGATTACAACGACCCCTTCTTCACCCAGATAGTCTGCCGCTACATCGTTGGTAGAGTGACAAGATGGCAGGTATATTATTTTTTGACCGATAAATACGGTCTCCGGATAGGATTTGTACAATTATTTTTAGTTTTAGGGAGCAAAGTTGCGAAACTAACGTTACCATAAGTGTGGTCCGAAGTGAAAGCAGGAATTTTCCGCGAACTTCGCATCCGAAATTACTCTTCGATTCATCATGCCGGGTCTGGGATCGGAAGCCCCCGGCCGCTGATGTAACTTTCATGTACGAATGATTAAAACCGCTCGCGTAAAGCAAAATGACATCCCGGCAGACGAAATCTGCCAACTTGTGGTGAAGGGCATGCAGGAGAAAAAAGCCCAAAACATCGTTGTTCTGAATCTCAAAGGCGTCAAAAACGCCATCGCTGATTACTTTGTCATCTGTTCAGGGAAATCGGATACGCAGATTGATGCGATCGCCGATTCCGTTGACGAGGAAGTCTTCAAGGAAACGCAGGTCAATCCGTGGCATCGGGAGGGTAAAAACCAGAAGGAATGGGTCCTGATCGATTACGTAGACGTTGTGGCACATGTCTTTAAGCAGGAAAGAAGAGATTTCTACCGGCTTGAGGAATTGTGGGGCGACGCGGAGTTTACGTATATCGAAGACGAAGCCTGAGCCATTCACCCCGATTTTTTAGCCATTCGACCCAAGCTAAATCATCTTACGAAACCATTCATTCAATATTTGGCTTTACCTGCCACTACACACCGGTTGGTAAGCCCGGCTTCTTCTTCCCGGAGACCGGCAAGCCAAGCAAGAAAGACAAAAAATGGCTGAAGAAACGTCGAATAAACCCAAATTACCCAAGCCCCCCAGACGCCCCGGTTTTCAGGGCTGGCTGGTGGCCGGCCTGGTGATTGCGATCATCGCCATCATGGTGGTCAGTAAGAGCAGTGCCGTTCAGAAAATCAAGTCGAAGCAATTCTTCGAAATGGCGGCCAAGAAGGAGATTGCGCAGACGGTCGTGGTCAACGACAAACTTGTTGAAGTCACGCTTACCCGGGAAGCCCTTCAGAAACCTGAATACCGGGGTCTGACGAGCGACCGCCCGTATTTTTCGGTAACAACGGGTCCGCATTTCGCCTTCCCGATTCCGTCGACCGAGATTTTCAACGAAGATGTCAAAGAGTTTAACAAGGCTCACCCAGAGGCGCAGATCGACTACTCGGTCGACGAACGTACCGGGCTGCTGGAATTCTTCTCCGGATGGGGCTTTCTCATCCTGATCGTCATCACGATGTACTTCATGATGAGCCGGATGGCTGGCGGCGCCGGTCCCGGCGGTCAGATTTTCAACATCGGCCGTTCCCGCGCTACCCTGTTTGATGCCGAAAACAAAGTCAAAATTACGTTTGACGACGTAGCCGGCCTTGACGAAGCGAAGGAAGAAATCAAGGAAATCGTCGAATTTCTCAAGCAACCGAAGAAGTTTACCGATCTCGGCGGCAAGATTCCGAAAGGCGCTCTCCTCATCGGCCCTCCGGGTACGGGTAAAACCCTCCTGGCCAAGGCCGTTGCCGGCGAAGCAGGCGTTCCGTTCTTCTCGCTGTCCGGTTCCGATTTCGTGGAAATGTTCGTAGGGGTAGGCGCCGCGCGCGTCCGTGACCTCTTCAAGCAAGCGAAGGAAAAAGCCCCCTGTATCATCTTTATCGATGAAATTGACGCTGTCGGCCGCTCACGCGGACGAGGAGCGATGCCGGGAGCGAACGACGAACGCGAAAACACGCTTAACTCCCTGCTGGTGGAGATGGACGGTTTCGCAACGGACTCTGGTATTATCATCCTCGCGGCCACCAATCGCCCCGACGTACTGGACTCTGCATTGATGCGCCCGGGACGTTTTGACCGTCAGATTTCGATTGACAAGCCCGACATCATCGGCCGTGAAGCCATCTTCAAGGTACACATGTCGAACCTGAAGCTCGCTCCGGACGTGGAAGCCAAGAAACTCGCTGCCCAAACCCCCGGGTTCGCCGGCGCCGAGATCATGAACGTCTGCAACGAAGCGGCGCTTATTGCCGCCCGGAAAAACAAGCATGCCATTGACATGCAGGATTTCCAGGATGCGATGGACCGGGTAATCGGCGGGATGGAGAAGAAGAACAAAATCATCTCTCCGCACGAAAAGAAAATTGTAGCCTACCACGAAGCAGGTCACGCTGTAGCCGGCTGGTTCCTCGAACACGCCGATCCGCTGGTAAAGGTTACAATCGTACCCCGCGGCGTAGCGGCTCTGGGATATGCCCAATACCTGCCGAAGGAGCAGTTCCTGTACCGTACCGAACAACTCATGGACGAAATGTGCATGACGCTTGGTGGCCGGGCAGCGGAAGAAGTCGTCTTCGGAAAGATTTCTACCGGTGCCCTGAGCGACCTGGAACGGGTAACGAAGCTGGCCTACTCCATCGTGACAGTCTACGGGATGAACGAAAAGCTCGGAAACGTCTCGTTTTATGACTCCAAAGGCGGAAACGAATACAGCTTTAACAAGCCGTATTCCGAAGAAACCTCCCGGATCATCGACGAAGAAGTTCGCAGTTTGATCGACCAGGCTTATGTACGAACAAAGGCTCTTTTGACCGAAAAGCTGGCATCGCTCGAAATCATCGCGCAGCAGTTGCTCAAAAAAGAGGTACTGTTCCAGTCTGATCTGGAAGAACTGATCGGCAAGCGGCCGTTTGAGCAGGAAACGTCTTATCAGGCATACATGAATGCCAAAAACGGCAAGGAATCGGCTCCGGAAACACCTGAAATCGTTCCTCCGGTAAGCGATAAAACAGACGCCACGGCAGTCGCCCAGGCGGTTATTACGGAAACCGTTGTTGCACAGGCGGAAGCGCCTGCTGCGGACGAAGATCTCTCCGCTCCGAAGCAAAGCACAGCCGAGTAAGCGGCCTTACTGAATACAAAAAAACTCCGGTCAGCCGACCGGAGTTTTTTTGTTTCCGCCTCTCCTATCCGGCCCCACACCGCGTTATGGCCCAAACCTTCTATCTTTGCGCCTCCATTGACTGATTCGCTTCGTGACTTCTATTCAGCTCCTTCCCGGCAAAAAGATCTTCTTCGCTTCCGATTTTCATTTGGGCAGTGCGCCTGCTGACCGCAGCCGCGAGCGGGAACGCATGCTGGTACGGTGGCTCGACAGCATTAAAAGCGAAGCGCAGGTGCTTTTTCTGGTGGGAGATATCTTCGACTTCTGGCACGAATACAAGGAGGCGGTTCCGAAAGGCTATGTTCGCTTTCTCGGCAAGCTGGCTGAACTGAAAGACAGTGGCGTGAATATTCAGGCCTTTACCGGCAATCACGATCTCTGGATGCGGGACTATTTCCCGGCCGAGCTGGGTATTCCCGTTCATTTCAAGCCGATTGAGTTTGACGTAATCTCCGCCGCCGACGGTACTACCCACCGGTTCATGCTCGGGCACGGCGATGGCCTCGGACCGGGCGACTGGGCCTACAAAAACGTCCTGAAGCCTATCTTCACAAACCCTTTCCTGCAGTTTCTCTTCCGCTGGCTGCATCCGGATATCGGAATCGCTTTTGCGCATCGCTGGGCGCGGCATACGCGTGCGTCCAAATCCGGGAAACCCCATGAATTCTTCCATAGCGACGACATGGAATGGATCTTTCAGTACTGCCGGGAAGTGGAGCAAACCAGCCACCACGACTTTTATATCTTCGGTCACCGGCACCTGCTGCTGGATATGACCGTCTCTGCTACCAGCCGGTATATCAATATCGGAGAGTGGCTTTTTACCCGCTCCTATGGTACATTTGACGGGAAGGAATTCGAACTTCACCTTTTCGAAAACGATCCGAAATACCTGATTCCCGCTAATCGTATGACGAACTAGTATTTCTGTGAAGTCTGTGTATTCTGTGAGAAGAAAAATTAAGCTCACAGAATACACAGACTTCACAGAAAAGCAGCATTCAAACAGAAGAGGGCTGTCCCGATATTGGGAGACAGCCCTCTTCTTTTGCATAGTATCTTCTTAATTAATTTCCTCCCTGGTTCACACGACCGGCTTCGCTTTCAAGACCGGTAGAGCGGCGGCGGGCAGCCTGGATTTTCGAGTTTCCGAAGCGGTAACTGAAGGTCAGGTTTGCGACGCGGTTTTCCCAGCGGGACTTGATCTGGAGGTCGATATTTGAGAACTGCATCGTTCCACGGAAGTACTGCGTCCAGAAGATGTCACGAACACTCAGCTTCAGGCTGGCTTTCTTTTGCCAGAATTGCTTCTGCACGCCGAGGGTCATCTGCCACATCGGCTTGCCGACGAGCGTTCCTTCGAGGAATCCGCTGGTATAGAATCCGCTGACTTCGGCCGACCAGTCCTTCGGCAGCGTAATCTGGTTCTGGCTGTTGAGCAGGACAGACGTCAGGTGGCCGTCAAACGGCTCTCCGTTCAGTACGCCGTTGTACCGGTTCCGCAGCACGTTCACATAGTTGATGCTCATCAGCCACTTTGTGATTTTGATCGGAGCGGAAACCGAGATGCCAAGGTTTTCGCGGAACCCGAGGTTGTCTTTTGTCTGGTAGGTCGTCCGGGCATCGTCGTCCTGACGCAATACGTCCGTAATGACGCTGTTTGTACGGCTGTAGTTGATCGTCGTCGTGATCATATTTGCCCAGGTATGGTTTGCTTCCAGCGAGTGGGTAAACTGCGGGCGCAGGTACGGGTTACCGAGGTTAAAGGTATACGGGTCAAGGAAGAACAGGAAGGGGTTCAGATCCTGGTAGTTGGGCCGGTCGATCCGGTAGCTGTAGGAGAAACCAACCGAGTTCTTCTTGTTCAGTTCGTGACGGATAAACACGCTCGGGAACAGGTTGAGGTAATCCCGGCGGAACGATGAATCCGACGTCACCTGATCTCCCCGCATAATCGTCTGCTCGCCGCGGAGGCCGAGCTGTACCCCTGTCTTTTTAAACTGTTTGCTGAAATTGAGGTACAGGGCATTGATATTTTCCTTGTAGACGAATTCGTTGGTCCGGCCGGGATCAGGCGTCGTTACTTCGCCCTGACGGATGGAAAAACGCATGTCGTTACCGGTTGTGACATAGGCCGTCTTCGCTCCCATTTCCAGTTTGACGGTTTTCGACAGCGGGTGGGTATAGTCTACCTTGGCCGTGTAGATATCCACAATTCCCTTGGTATTCCCAAGATCCAGGCGGGGGCCTTCGATAATCGTCCCCTTGGGATCATACGTTGCGATGTTGTAGCGCTGATCGGTACGGTTGTCGTAACGGGCATAGTCGAGGTCAGCGGTAATTTCCTTTCCTGTCGAGTCGATGGTATGCTTGACGTTGAAATTGGCCGTCAGGTTTTTCCAGGTATTGGTAAAATCCTGGAGGGTCTGCGTCCGCTTTTCCAGCGTTGTCATACCCTTGTAGATATTGGTGTTGTTGTCGCCCAGGTTGTTCCACTCGCCCAGGTTTCCGTTCAGAATGACGCCCAGGGTAGTTTTTTTCGAGACGAAGTAATCGGCGCCCAACTTCAGGGAATGGTTGAAGTTCCGGGAAATATTCGTGGCATACTGATCAAAGAAGGCGGTTGTAGCGCCGTTTTCGAAGAATTTCCGGGTGATCGCCTGCTCGCGCCAGTTTTTCCGGTTTCCGTACGAATAATTCGTGTACACGTTCCACTTGTTCTGGCGGAAGTTCAGGTTCAGGCTGCCGTTTCCTTTGGGGTTTTTCCCGTAGCCGGCGCCAACGGACACTGAGCCGTTCAGCCCCATGTTCTGGTTTTTCTTCGTGCGGATGTTGATAATCCCGGCGTTTCCGGCAGCGTCGTATTTAGCCGACGGATTCGTCATGATTTCAATCTTTTCCAGCTGATTGGCCTGCATATTCTTGAGCAGGTTGGCCAGGTCTTCGTTGGAAAGGTAGGTCGGTTTGCCGTCGATCATCACCCGCACCTGGCTTTTGCCTTTGAGAGAGATGTTGCCGTCTTTGTCGACCGTAACACCCGGCGAACGTTCCAGTACCTCCAGTGCCGAATTTCCGGCGGCAACGATGCTGTTTTCGACGTTGACGACCGTTTTATCGATTTGTTGTTCGATGAAAGGCTTGGCAGCAGCTACCGTGACTTCTTTCAGGTTCTGGGAAGCGGCTTCCATCACCAGCGCGGCCAGTTTCACGGAAGGAGATTCTGCATTGAGGACAAAAGCCGGGGTTACTTTCTTCTTGAATCCGACTTGTGTCGTGGAGACAATGTACCGGCCGGCCGCGAGGTTTTCTACTTCAAACTGGCCGGAAGCATCAGCGACGGCGCCTTTGGCAAGCGTGGAGTCGGCAGCGTTCAGAACCATCACAGTCGCAAATTCAACGGATTTACCCGCTTCATCGACGATTTTCCCGGTGACCGTTCCCCGGAAGGCTTGCTGTGCCCATAGCGACGTGGTACAGCAAATTAAAATGGCAAGGGCAGTAATAATAGTTTTCATGGCTCTACCAGAAAGATTGACAGTGTTACTCGTTGATGGTACAAAGATGTATGCGGTTTATGGTACCATGCAATACAAGCTACTATAAAAAGCCAAATAACGTGATGAACGGTTGATACGGCTGGGCGGCTTGCAGTGAGTGCAGGACGACGGAAAGATGCGCAGGACGCGGCCGGTGTTGCAGGTCCGGGTTGAATGGCCGAATACGCAGGATGGGCTGTCGAAAACAGGGATGGGCAGTAAAAAAGCCCCGCGTTCCGGCGAGGCTGCTTATTCTTTCTCTTTTTCGGGGCGGCGGCGGGGTCGTTCGACCGACAGCTGGAGCTTACTCGGGTCGTCGATTACCTCCCGCGCATCTTTCAGGAAACGCATCACCTTGGCAAATCCGCTTTTGGGCTTTTCGCGCACAACAGTATCCGCGTCCAGCTGGGTTGTCAGCTTGAAACGAACGCGGGGCTTGCTTTGGGCGGAAGCAGTAAGTGTGATGCCGGTCAGGAAGAAAAACAACAGTAATCGTTTGATCATCTGGTACGGGATTGGCCGCTTTTACAAACATACAGGAGCCGCGCCAAAAAAGCTCTTTCTTTGGCATATTTTAACATAGACCGAAAAAACAGGCATAAAAAAAGACCGCTGCAGCGGTCTTTTTTGTCAAATTCCTTTCCGGAAGAATTATCCGACAAACTTGGCGGCATCTTCCAGGAACTTCTTCAGACCGCTGTCCGTAAGCGGGTGATTCAGCAGCTGAAGAATAACAGACAGCGGCAGGGTAGCCACGTCTGCTCCGATTTCAGCACACTTCAGGATGTGAACCGGGTGACGGATCGACGCCGCGAGCACCTGGGTATGGAAGCCGTAGTTTTCGTAAATTCCAACAATAGACTCGATCAGTTCCAGACCATCGTAAGAGATGTCGTCCAGACGGCCGAGGAACGGAGAAACGTACGTAGCGCCTGCTTTGGCAGCCAGCAAAGCCTGACCTGCCGAGAATACGAGCGTACAGTTGGTTTTGATTTCCTTTTCGGAGAAGTATTTGAGGGCTTTGACGCCGTCCTTGATCATCGGAACTTTCACGACGATTTTCTCATCGATTTCGGCGAGCTCCTCTCCTTCTTTGATGATACCCTTGAAATCTGTGCTGATAACCTCGGCACTAACGTCTCCGTCGACAATCTCGCAGATCGCCTTGTAGTGTTTCAGGATATTTTCTTTTCCTTTTATGCCGACTTTAGCCATCAGGGAGGGGTTGGTCGTTACACCATCCAGAACACCCAGCTCGTGGGCTTCCCGAATCTCGTCGAGATTTGCCGTGTCAATGAAAAATTTCATGATGCGTTGTTTTGATAGTTTCAACTGGAGTACTACCCGCGAAGCGGGCCAGACCGTCCTACAAATAGAACGAATTATTCTCAGGTTACCCTATGCGCCGGGCAGGCGGGCGGAAAAAAATTACGTCGCAAAACTACGGGAGTTTTTCATACTCCTTTACCACTTGGTCTTTGGATTTTCCCATCGTCTCGCGGAATACCGGAGATACACGGAGAATCAGCCTGAAAAACTGTTAATTTCGTCGGAATATTCTCCATTTCATCTCCCTCTACCCCCGGTTTGAAGAGGATTCATTTTCCTCCGCTACCGTCAATTGCGTACCTATGAAATCGTCTGGCCTCGTTCGCTGGTTCCTGGTTCTCGCCATCGTCGGCGGCATCGGGTATCTCGTTTACGGCAAACTGAACCGAACTGAAAAGAAAAAAGCAGCGGCCGGAGAAAAAGGCGGCGGCGGGCCCAAGTCCCTCACCGTAGACGCCTACGTGGCCAGCACGCAAAAACTAAGCAACAGCCTGGAAACAAGCGGAACACTTCAGAGCAACGAAGAGCTTTCCCTGCAACCCGAAATCAACGGACGCGTCATCCGGATTTTCTTCAAGGAAGGCCAGCCCGTCGCGAAAGGTACGGTACTCGTCAAGCTCTTCGACGCCGATCTCGCTGCCCAGGTTTTGAAAATCAAAACAAACCGGCAGCTGGCGCAGCGCTCCCTCGAACGTCTTCAGTACCTGCTCTCCCGCGATGGCGTCAGCCAGCAGGAAGTGGATGTTGCCAAGGCACAGGTGGAAGCCTTCGACGCCGACCTGGCCGTCGCCCAGGCCCAGTTGCAAAAGACCGAAATCAGGGCGCCGTTTAACGGCCGGATCGGTCTCCGGTATGTCAGCGAAGGCGCCATCGTCTCCCCTACCACGGTTATCGCCAGTTTTCAGCAGACGAATCCGCTGAAAGTTGACTTTTCCATTCCGGAAAAATATACAGACGCTGTTCGCGTGGGCGACGCCGTGTCGTTTACCGTGGCGAGTGACCGCAACGACTACAAAGGCAGCGTATACGCCATCGAACCGAAGATCGACCTCGCCACCCGCACCATCAAAATGCGGGCGCTGGTACCCAATGCGCAGAACCTCCTGCACCCGGGTCAGTTTGCCAAGGTCAAGCTTCGCCTGAATGAAATTCCCGAAGCCCTGATGATTCCGTCGCAGGCGGTGATTCCGGGTACGAAAGACAAGAAAGTAGTCCTTTCCAAACAGGGTAAAGCCTCGTTCGTGGTGGTCGAAACCGGCACCCGGAACGAAACGCAGGTCCAGATCCTGTCCGGTGTGTCTCCCGGAGACACCGTGATTATCAGCGGTATGATGCAGATTAAACCTGACATCGATCTGAAAATCAGAAGCGTCAAGAAGTAAGTAGTAATCGAACGAGGTAAAACAGGACTGACTATGAGTTTGCCATCGCTGTCCCTCAGCCGTCCGGTACTGGCGATTGTGATGAACATCATCATCGTGCTATTCGGCTATGTGGGATTTACCTTCCTCGGCGTCCGGGATTTTCCGGCTATCGACCCGCCGATCATCAACGTCCGGACGAGTTACGCCGGCGCCAACGCCGATATCATCGAGTCCCAGATCACCGAGCCACTGGAAAAGGCTATCAACGGGATCGCTGGGGTTCGGTCCATCTCTTCTACTTCCAGTCAGGGGACCAGCAATATCACGGTCGAATTCAACCTGGAAGCCGACCTGGAAGCGGCAACGAACGACGTCCGCGACAAGGTATCCCAGGCTCAGCGCCAGCTGCCCAATGACCTGGACGCTCCACCGGTTGTGAGCAAGGCCGACGCCAACTCCGACGCCATCATCACGATGACGGTACAGAGTTCGACGCGGAATATTCTCCAACTGAATGACTATGGCACAAACGTACTCCAGGAACGCCTGCAGACGATCCCCGGCGTAAGCTCAATCCAGATATGGGGCGAGAAAAAATATGCCATGCGTCTCTGGCTCGATCCGGCGAAACTATCGGCATATAATATCACGGCGGTAGACGTGCTGAACGCGCTCAATACCGAGAACGTCGAGCTCCCGTCCGGAAAAATCGCCGGCCATGCGACGGAGCTTACCATCCGGACATTCGGGCGACTGACAACGGAAGAAGAGTTCAACAATATTATCCTCCGGAATACGAACGGACAGGTCGTACGCCTGTCTGACGTCGGCGAAGCGGTACTCGGTCCCGAGAACGAAGAAACCCAGATGAAGGGCAATGGTATACCGATGATTGGTCTCGGGATTATTCCACAACCGGGGTCGAACTATGTTGCCATTGCCGACGAATTTTACCATCGTCTGGATGCCATTAAGAAGGATCTTCCGAAAGATATCCACCTGGATATTGCGCTCGACAATACCCGCTTTATCAAGAAATCAATTACGGAAGTAGAAGAAACCCTCATCATCTCCCTGGTGCTGGTGGTGATCATCATCTACCTCTTTTTCCGGGACTGGGCGATTGCCTTCCGTCCGCTGATCGATATTCCCGTATCGCTCGTCGGAGCGTTTTTCATCATGTACATCTTCGGGTTTACGATCAATATCCTGACGATGCTGGCGATCGTACTCGCGACGGGGCTTGTGGTGGATGACGGGATTGTCGTCACCGAAAACATCTTCAAAAAGCTCGAAGCGGGTATGCCGCGGATGAAGGCTGCGAAGGAAGGTTCGGAAGAGATTTTCTTCGCCGTTATCTCGACGTCCATTACCCTGGCGTTCGTATTCCTGCCGATTATCTTCCTGCAGGGGTTTGTTGGACGGTTGTTCCGGGAATTCGGGATTGTCGTTGCCGGCGCCGTTTTGATTTCCGCCTTCGTATCCCTGACCCTGACGCCGGTACTCAACGTATTGATGTCCCGGAAGCAACACAAGAACTCCTGGTTTTACGACAAGACGGAGCCTTTCTTCCGCTGGATGGAGGAAGGTTACCACCAGACGCTCAGCAGTTTCATGCGGGTGAAATGGCTGGCCTGGGTACTGATTGCGGGGTGTTTCGGGCTGACATACGTGCTGTACAACAATATCCAGGCGGAGCTTGCCCCGCTGGAGGACCGCAGCCAGTTCCGGGTATCGATTACCGCGCCGGAAGGTACTGCCTACGATTACATGGACGATTACGTCAACCGGATGGGTCAGTTCGTCATTGATTCCGTACCGGAAAAACGGGTCGTACTGACGATGGTAGCACCCGGATTTTCCGGTGCAGGCGCGGTCAACTCCGGGTTCGTACGGATTGGTCTCAAGGAGCCGACCGAGCGGAAACGCAGCCAGCAGCAGATCGTCGAAATGATTAACAAAAACATGAAGAACTTCCCGGAAGGAAAGGCCTTCGCGATTCAGGAGCAAACCATCGCGGTAAACCGTCGCGGCGGGCTTCCGGTCTCTTTTGTCATTCAGCACAACGACTTTGAAAAGCTGAAGGCAATGTTGCCGAAGTTCCTGGAAGAAGCGTCGCAGCAGCCTTCGCTTCAGGGTGTTGACGTAGACCTTAAGTTCAACAAGCCGGAGCTCCGCATCGAAATCGACCGGGCGAAGGCCAGCGAACTGGGCGTGTCGGTCGCCGATATTTCGGAAACCCTCCAGCTGGCCTACAGTAACCGGCGCTATGGGTACTTTACGATGAACGGCAAGCAGTATCAGGTCATGGGAGAAGTATTCCGGAAAGACCGCTCACAGCCTGTTGACCTCAAAACGCTGTATGTCCGTAACAGTCGCGGGGAGTCCATTCAACTGGACAACCTGGTGAATATCAACGAGTCGACTACGCCGCCTCAGTTGTATCACTACAACCGCTATAAATCGGCGACGATTTCGGCCGGTCTGGCGCCGGGTATGACGATCGCCGATGGGATCAAGGGCATGGAGGCCGTCGCTCAGAAACTGAAACTGACCGAACTGGGCTTTGCAACGGCACTTTCCGGCTCCTCTCGGGATTATGCGGAAAGTTCGTCCAATACGTCCTTTGCCTTTATTCTGGCGCTGGCGCTGATTTACCTCATCCTGGCCGCGCAGTTCGAAAGCTTCCTCGACCCGATCATCATCATGATTACGGTGCCGCTGGCACTCGCGGGGGCGCTTTTGTCGCTCTGGTTGTTTGATCAGACGATGAATATCTTCTCGCAGATCGGGATGATTATGCTCGTCGGTCTGGTGACGAAAAACGGGATTCTGATCGTGGAATTTGCCAACGAACAGCGGAAGGAAGGCCTGAGCAAGGTAGATGCAGCCATTGAGGCAGCAACGATGCGCCTTCGCCCGATTCTGATGACGAGCCTTGCAATGGCTCTCGGTGCATTGCCGATTGCCATGTCTCTCGGTGCCGCGGCCACCAGCCGGATCCCGCTGGGAATTGTGATCGTCGGCGGGATTATGTTCTCCCTGATGCTGACGCTGTACGTAATCCCCGCGGTTTACGCCCTGATGTCCCGGCGGAAAGACGCTGTCAAGGCGAAACAAAACGGGAAAGAAGCGGAAGCAGCGATGACGCTGGTGTAGTTTGTAAGTTATAAAATCAAAAGCGCCGTTTCGTTGGGACGAAACGGCGCTTTTTTGCGGATAGGCAGACCCCGAAGGGGTCGAATGCTATTAACCCGGGGCGGCAGCCCCGGGTAGGGACGCATACACCCGGATACGTATGAAACCCCGGGTTATACCCGGGGTTAATGGGATTAGACCCCTTCGGGGTCATGATGAAGGCAATCCTTCTAAGCCACTGGAAGCGTCATCCCCAGCAACGAAGCGGTATAATCTCCCACGACGCCGTCAGCGGCATTGTCAAAGTGTTTTCGCTGAAACTGCTCGAGCGCCCGGAACGTCTTCGGACCGAGGCCTCCGTCCACCTTTCCGTTGTAAAACCTCTGATCGATCAGCTTTTGCTGAAGTACCTTTACCTCGTCCCCGCTTGATCCGAAACGCAAACGAACGGGAAAAGGAGTATTCTTTCCTTCGGCCACGGACCAGACTATATTTCCCGGTAACATAAAATAAGGAAAGATGGATTGTATGGCCTTCCGGTCATATCCGTTTTTCCGAAAGTCATGCCAGGGGCCTATGTCTTCCGGGCGGTTGGTTTTATTGATGTTACTCGGCATTCCGACGACTACCTGACACCCTGCCGATTCCATTTCCGTGCGGAAATTGGTATCAGCTGTCATGCAATAACCGGCGTGGATGTTGTCGGCCTGGTTGGAAATATCGATGCGGTCGGTATCGTCGAACGTAAGGTTGTCGGATGTCCTCCGGGCCGGGTGGTCAGCGGTCTGGATAAAAGCCGCATGCCCGTTTTTATTGGGGTCGGATTTCTTGTGAAACCCCACGGTATAGTCGAGATACAGGCCCGGAATCATCTGATTACATCCCGCGCCCCCGTTGGTAACCGCCGTCTGAATATGTTTGCGATGCGGGACGGTACTGCCGGGAAAAACGGCAACTTTCTGCTCCGCCGGCAGCCACTGCCCCATCACGCAGCGGGGTGTGAGGTAATTGACGTCCTGCAGGGTAATTTCCTGGCTGTCGGCAAATTCAGTGGATTCGAACGAAGGCAGGGCACCACGAATACCGAAGAAGACAATATCTGCGCCGGGAGGCAGTGAAAAGCGATTAATGGCGATCAACCGTTCCAATACGGAATGGTTGATCGCAAACGAAGGCGACAGGGGCATAAGCTATCGAAAGGACGGTAGTACCAGTTAGCTAACTTACAGTCTCCGTTCAACCTTTCCCAGGACCTGTCGCAAAAATTAGTGAACGGCTAGTTATCTCCGAAAAACTCCTCCGCGCTACTGATTTCGTTCTCCTCTTTCGGATAGACCACGCAGGGAAAGCCGAACAGGCATTTGTCCTTGATCATGGTCGCAACCTCGGTCGGCACATACTGCTCCCAGCCTTCGCCGCCCGATTTGATCATATCCAATACCTGATCGGAGAGGATATTGAGGTTCTTTTTGTTGAACGTCCGGATATCCTCAATTTTATTATTGGTAATCAGGTAGTTAAACAAATCCCGCAGGTGAAACGGCAGCTGGAATTTGAAGCAGTTCGCCAGGGAGCCGTCCGGCTTCAGGGCCGGATAGACATAGAGCTTTACCTTTCGGCTGAAGAGGGTCGCAAAGGCCTCCAGAATACCACCCGGCAGGTTGGCATAATGCTGCTCATCGAAGATGAATTCCAGGTTCGGAATACCCATGATAAGCCCGATTTTCAGCTTGGTCAGCTTGGCGAGGTACGACACAAGCTTGTAATACTCGGTATAGTTCGAGACCATCACGGTCAGGCCCAGTTTGCCGAGGATATCGACCCGGTCGAGGAAGTCCTTCTCATTGATATCGTCTCCGTCCCGCAGGTTCTGAAGGGTCAGCTCGGTGAGTACGACTACCTTTTCCGGATCTACTTCCGGGTCTTCCAGAAACTGGGCGACGCCGTTTTGCAGCATATCCTGATGAACCAGCGCAAACGGCCGGAAACGGCCGCGAATAACAGCAATGTGCTTTTTGTAAAGCGTATCCGCGGGCTGTAGATTCTGCCCGTTGGGACCGAAAAGTGCTGCGTTGGTAAACCCGTGCTTGACGAGGTAGAGGCTCATCAGGCGGTTATCCACTACCCTGAAATCAGGCCCGCCAAACCGGATCATGTCGATTTCGATGCGGTCGGTCGACAGATCATCCATCAGCGACCGGAGCAGCAGCTCCGGCGTCTGGTGCAGGTAATAGCACCCGTACATCAGGTTGACCCCGATGATACCCAGCGCCTGTTGCTGGAGAATGGTGTCGTTGTCGAGCATCCGGACGTGGATAACGACATCGTTCGGCTCTGTCCGCGGTGACAACTGGAAACGGAGACCTATCCAGCCGTGGGATTCGTTCGTTTTGTGGTAATTAAGCGCGACGACCGTATTAGCGAACGAAAAAAAACAGGTTTCTCCTCCCCGTTTTTCGTCCAGACGCTCAATGAGCAGGTCGTATTCATGCCGGAGCATTTTTTCGAGACGGGACTCTACCACGTAGCGTCCGCTCTCTTCCGGTCCGTAAATGGCGTTGGAGAACGTCATGTCGTAAGCCGACATGGTCTTGGCAATCGTACCCGAAGCACCCCCTGATTTGAAAAAATTGGCCGCGACGTCCTGTCCTGCTCCAATTTCCGCAAACGAACCATAGATCCGTTTATCCAAATTGATTTTCAGGGCTTTTTGCTTGGTACCGAGGTATTCGTACGTTGATGATGGCATGGTAGAAAGAACCGGAAACGCCGGCCGGACTCCCGATAAACCGGAAACCTGGAGGACGCCTGAGGTCACTGGTTTCAGCGGGTCAAAGGTAGCCCCTGGCAGACCTATATGTCAACAATACGATGGGTTTCTTGCTAAATGTACGATAGTTCGGAGAGGATTGCAAGGAGATTCAGGGGTGGAGGATGTACTCGTTACCCTCGTTCTGGTCCCTGGCTATAATGGCCGAGAGGACGCTGTATACCTCGATATACCTCAACCGAAAGCCGGCAGATCCTCCAGCTGCATCCGTATTCCATCCGGACTTACCGAAAAGACAAAATGATTCAGTCCGTTTGTCAGCACAAGGTACGGCGCCCGGATCACGTGGTTGTACCGTTCAGCCTGCTCCAGTACAGCGTTGGTAATCTGCACTTCGGGGGCTTTGCATTCTACGAGTAAAAACGGCGCACCGTCCCGGTCATACATCACCAGGTCGCTCCGCCGCCCCATGCGGTTGACGCTGAGCCCGCCCTCGCTCCGGAGCAGCGCGCGCGGGTATCCGAAGGTATCCGTCAACAGTCGGGCAAAATGCTGACGTACCCATTCTTCCGGCGTCAGTACCAGCCATTTACGCCTCAGTTCGCAAAATATCTTTCCTTCTTTTACCTGAAAGGAAAAGGGTGGAAAGTTGAGCATTACCCGTTCCATGCAACCTCTTTATCCGGCAAATAAACCGCGCAGCAGGTGCGGCGGTTCCGGCAATTTTTCGTAATTTTGCTAAATTTTACACTTTCTTAACGCCTCGTTCTGCTCCTTTTGGCGTTCTTGTCAACCGCAGCGGAACACCCCTGAAACGAGATGAAAACAAAAGAAGAAATCGTCACCAACTGGCTCCCCCGCTACACGGGTACCCCCCTTGAAGAATTCCGGCCGTACATCCTGCTGACTAACTTTCACAACTACGTGGAGATGTTCGCACAACAGTACGGTGTTGAAATCCGCGGCGTTGGAAAGGCCATGCAAACAGCCTCTGCCGGCCATATTACCATCATCAATTTCGGAATGGGCAGTCCGGTAGCCGCTACGGTTATGGACCTGTTGACCGCTATTCAACCCAAAGCAGTGCTGTTCCTCGGCAAGTGCGGCGGCCTCAAGAAGCATACGCAGCTCGGAGACCTCGTACTTCCCATCGCAGCCATCCGCGGCGAAGGAACGAGTAACGACTACATGCCTCCCGAAATTCCGGCGCTTCCCTCCTTCCGCCTCCAGCGTTCGGTATCGTCCATGATTGTTAAAAACGGCCTGGACTACTGGACCGGCACCGTCTACACCACCAACCGCCGGGTATGGGAGCACGACGAGCAGTTCAAGGAATACCTCCGTACTACCCGGGCCATGGCGATCGACATGGAAACGGCCACTATCTTCGCGGTCGGCTTTGTCAATCAGATTCCGCACGGCGCATTGCTGCTGGTATCCGACAACCCGATGATTCCCGAGGGCGTTAAAACAGAAGAGAGTGACAAGAAAGTCACGTCGTCCTTCGTCGAAAAACACCTTCAGATCGGTATCGAATCCCTGGAAGAACTCGCGCAGTCCGGCGAATCCGTCAAGCACCTCCGCTTCGAGTAAGGTTCCTGCAGGCAGCTACTTACAGTACTGCTTGCGGGCCGTTCCCGCCATTTTATACCCCATTTCTGTGGCCTTTGACAGGTCGGCGCAGCCATTTTCCGCGTCTCCCTGGCTGATCCGGATCAGCCCCCTGACGTAGTAAGCCTCTGTTTTCCGTGGATTGAAACGCAGGGTATTCGTGCAATCCTGCATGGCGCCCGCCTGGTCATTGGCGGCCGACCGGGCCAGCGCCCGGTTGAAATACGCATCCGAAAACGACGGATTCAATTCAATAGCCTGGGAGAAATCGAGAATGGCCTGGCGGTCTTCCCCGAGTTTCGCCCGGTCCAAACCACGGATGTAGTAAGCTTCCGCCCGTTCTTTGGAAAGCTCGGGTACCCGGTCCGAATCAGCAACGCCGTTCAGGAGGTTATCCAGTACTGCTTTCGAAATCGGGCCGGTGAAGGTCGGTTTCTCTTCGAGGAAATTCTCCTTACTGATTGCCTGGTTGAGGTCGGCCATGCTTTCCCGCGGGGCGCCGCTGCGCATCTTCACAATCCCGCGCCCGTATAAGGCCGATATGTTTTCCGGATCGAGCGAAAGCGCCTTGTCAAAATCCGTCATGGCGCCTTTGTAGTCGTATGTCTGAAACCGGCAGAAACCGCGCTGGCAATAGGCGTCAACGTCTTCGGCATTCCGCTCGATCGTCCGGCCGTAATCTTCGATCGCTTCCTTGAAACGACCGAGTTTGGTATGGGTGTAGGCTCTGGCTGAATAGATCTGCGATTTTCCGGGACTCAGCTCCGCAACGCGCGTCAGGTCCTTCAGCGCGGATTCATAGTCGCCCAGCTTGTTCCGGCACATCCCTCTTGCAAAAAATGCCTGGCTGTTTTCGGGATCCAGCTCCAGGGTATTCGACAGATCCTGAATCGCCAGCTGGTAGTATTCCAGCTTGCTCCGGATCAGCCCCCGGTTGAGATAGGCTCTGGGGTCTGTCGCATCGAGCTCGATGGCTTTGTTGAAATCCTGAATAGCACTTTTATAGTCCTCCTGCTTGTACCGCGCGTCCCCGCGGGCGAGGATGGCATCGTAGTAGTCGGCTTTGATCTGGAGAGAACGTTCGTAGTCCTGAATCGCTCCGGGGTAGTCTTTCAGAAACGCCTTGCAAAGCCCCCGGTTGTAATAAGCCTGTGGATTTTCCGGCGACATGGTAATGACCTGGCTGAACTCCTTCAACGCGCCCTGGTAGTCGTTCGCTTTGCTTTTTTGTAATCCACGGCTGAAGAATTCCGCCGGCGTCTGCGCGGAGGAAGTCGAACTCAACAACAGCAGCAATCCTAAAAAGTAAACAGTTCCTCTCATGAAAGACATTCAAATACGCTCCTGAACTCGCTGATAATCAACCGCCTTATTTCCTCAATTTACGGCTATTCCTGCAAAAATCCTGCTACTTTCCATATGGAAACACCCTGCAAAGGAAGTAAAAACGCTTCACATAGCCGTTGTTTTGCCAGTGAAGCGCAGGACGGAAAAGCGAAACGGAAAATCAGATCAGCTGCCCGACGCCGAAAAGGATAACAAAGAGCAGCGTCGAAATGGCCATCCGGGACAAAAACGGATCGATTTCCTCGGGCCGCGTACCCCGCTGAACGCCGCTGGCGATTTTATAAAACAACGGCAACGTCAGCAGAAACAGGGCGCCGCCCCATTTCGGCCCTTCGATGACGACATATGACGCGGCGCATACCAACCCGGTAATGAGCAGCAGCCAGTGATACGTTTTGGCTTTTGCTGCTCCCAGACGGACCGGTACCGAATTCTTGCCATTCCGCCGGTCGTTATCTATATCCCGGATATTATTGATATTCAGCACACCTACGGCAAACAGCCCGCAACTAGTAGCCGGCAGCAGCAGGGTCCAGTCGAGCGTGCGGGTATGCAGGTAGCAGGTACCGATGACGCCTACCCAGCCGAAAAAGATCAGTACCGACAAATCACCGAGGCCGGCATAGCCATAGGGCCGGCGGCCAACGGTATACGTGATCGCTGCGATGATGCAGAGAATACCGAGACCGAGGAAGGTAAGAAACTCGGACATACCGCCACCATCCAGCGCGATGTACAGCAGCCCTATACCCGACGCCAGCGTCAGTACCGAAAACAGGATGATGGCATTGCGCATCTGCACCCGGGTAATCGCGCCGGTTTGCACCGCCCGCTTGGCTACCTTCCGGTCGTCGTTATCCAGTCCCGAAACACTGTCGCCATAGTCATTGGCGAAGTTGGACAGAACTTGCAGGAAGACCGTTGTCAGTACCGCCAGAGCGAACACCGGCCAGCGGAAACCATCCCGGGCGGCAGCGAGAAAACTACCCATCAGGATACAGGAAAGCGAAAGGGGCAAAGTACGGGGGCGTGCGGCCAGGAGCCAGGAGCGCATAGGAAAACGGAGCTAAGAAGCCTTATAAACAGCTGTTGACCGGCAAAGGTACCGGTCAACAGCGTTTTACGAAAATTCTTTTTATTTCAGGGACTCGAGGAATTCGGGGCTGTCGGGCTTCACTTTGGAAGCAAAGAAGTGCGTCAGTTCGCCTTTTTCGTTGACGATATACTTGCAGAAGTTCCACGTCGGGACTTTGTCGTTCCAGCCGTTGAGGTCCGGCGTAGACAGCCATTTGTACAGCGGAGACTGTCCTTCACCCTTCGTAACGACTTTGGCAAACATCGGGAAGGTTACGCCGTAATTCTTCTGGCAGAAAGCGCCGATTTCTTCTTCCGAACCGGGCTCCTGACCGCCGAAATCATTGGAGGGAAAACCCAGTACAACCACCTTGGCTTTGTTGGCTTCGTAGAATTTCTCCCAGTCCGCATATTGGGGCGTGTAGCCGCATTTGGAAGCCGTATTGAGGATGATCACCTTTTTCCCTTTGTACTGGGAAAGATCGACGACCTTTCCGTCGAGCGACTTCATCTTAAAATCGTAGAGGTTCTGTTTGGCGGCGGCGGCGTTTTCGGGCCGTACGGCGACTTCGTTCTTGTCGGCGAACAGACCGGTCAACAAGGTTCCAAGCATAAGCAGAATTTTTACCATAACGGTTGAGCAGTTAGAGGATCTAAACGATAGTCATTCCGACTGCAATATACAACCCGTTCATCAGCCAAAACATTCCGGCGCCGGGACGTTTAATCGAATCTTTAACTTTCTTTCTTCCTACCTTTGCTTTCTTTTCCGCAATACTCCGCGCATGGCGAATCCCAAATACGATAACAAAGAAAACTCCCGGTTTCCGGTCAGGGAAGCTACTGAACTGGCAACGTTTCTGCTTGCCCAGTTTCCGGCCAAAAACCGAAACAATATCAAGTCCCTTCTCCGCAACAAGCAGGTGTTTGTCGGCGGAAAGATTGTTTTTCAGTACAATCACCCCCTCCAGCCGGGCGATGAGGTGACGGTTCGCTGGAACCGCCTGCCCGACGCCCAGCAATACCCCGGCATTCAGATTGTCTTTGAAGATGAGCACCTGATCGTAATCGAGAAGGCGGACGGCGTGCTGTCCATCGCGACTGAAAAAGAGAAACGGAACACCGCGTACAGCATTCTCAGTGAACACGTCAAGAAACAGCACGCGGATAACAAGATTTTCATTATTCACCGGCTCGACCGCGAAACGTCCGGGCTGATGATGTTTGCCAAAAGCGAGGAAATCCAGAAAAAAGTACAGGAAAGCTGGCAATCCACTACCAAGGAGCGGGTTTACCTGGCTGTTATTCAGGGACAACTGGCACAGCCCGACGGCGTCATTTCTTCTTACCTCGTCGAAAGCCCCAAATCGATGATGGTGTATTCGTCCCAGAATCCGAAAAACGGGCAGAAGGCGGTTACCTATTACGAAACGCTGAAAACCAGCAAAGGCTTTTCTCTTCTGAAAGTCCGCCTCGAAACCGGCCGGAAAAACCAGGTCCGGGTACACATGCAGTCGATCGGGCATCCGCTCGTCGGCGACAAAAAATACGGCTCCGAGATCAATCCGCTCCGGCGGCTGGGCCTGCATGCCTGGATTCTGGCCTTTCAGCACCCGGTGACGGGCGAGGCGCTGCATTTCGAAACGTCAATCCCCGGCAAATTTGCCGCGCTGTTTGGCGGTAAGAAAACAGACGGTCAAACGAAGAGCGCCGGCCGGCCCGGCGCATCACGCTCCGCAGCCAACCGGCGCTCCTCTCATTGATACTTGCTACATACGTTCCGGAACGGTGACGCCGAGAAGCCCCATGGCTCTCCGGATCACCTCCGCGACTTTTTGCGACAGGGCTACCCGGAACTGCTTCAGGGCCGGGTCTTCCTCCGCAAAAATCGGTACCTCGCTGAAGAACTGGCTGTAGGTCTTGGCCAGGTCGTAGGCATACTGCGCGATCAGGGAAGGGCTGTATTGTGCGGCGGCGTCTTCTACCCGCAGCGGGAACTGGCTTAGCGTAAAGATCAGGTCTCGCTCAGCCGGCTGCAGGGCAGCGGAAGCCGGTGCGGCAGGTTCGACGCCCAGCTGCGCAGCTTTCCGGAGAATGGAGCAGATACGCGCGTGGTTGTATTGGATATACGGACCGGTATTACCCTGAAAATCAACACTTTCTTGCGGATTAAAGAGCATACGCTTCTTCGGATCCACTTTCAGGAGGAAGTACTTCAGCGCGCCCATTGCCAGGTTATGGTACAGCGCGTCGGCTTCTTCTGTGGTAAACCCGTCGATTTTGCCGAGCTCACGGGTCATGGCCTCGGCGGTTTCCTTCATTTCCTGCATGAGGTCGTCGGCGTCGACAACGGTACCTTCCCGGGATTTCATCTTGCCTGACGGCAGATCGACCATCCCGTAGCTGAGGTGGTACAATCCGGCGGCATAGGGCCGGCCGAGTTTCTGCATGATCAGGAAGAGTACCTTGAAGTGGTAATCCTGCTCATTCCCAACGACATATACCGATTTTTGCATCGGAAAATCGTGCGCTTTCAGATCGGCCAGACCGAGATCCTGGGTCATGTATACGGACGTACCGTTGGAGCGGAGGACGAGTTTCTCGTCAAGGCCGTCGGCCGTCAGGTCAATCCATACCGAGTTGTCCGGCCGACGGTAGAATACCCCTTTCTCCAGCCCTTCCTCGATGATATCCTTCCCCAGCAGGTAGGTGTCTGATTCGTAATAAATCTTGTCGAAGTTGACACCCATCCGGCGATAGGTTTCGTCAAAACCGGCGTACACCCAGTTGTTCATGGTATTCCAGAGCGCCAATACTTCAGGGTCGCCCTGCTCCCACTGAATGAGCATCGCTTCGGCTTCCTTCATCAGGGGCGCTTCCTTTTCGGCTTTTTCCTTCTCCATGCCGGCAGCGACGAGCTCGCTGACCTGCTCTTTATAAGCCTTGTCGAACGCGACGTAGTACTTTCCGGCGAGGTGGTCGCCTTTGATACCGCTGGATTCGGGTGTTTCTCCATGCCCGAACAGGCGGTATGCAAGCATGGATTTGCAGATGTGAATACCGCGGTTGTTGATCACGTTGGTCTTCATCACCTCATACCCGCTCATTTTCAGGATTTCCGCGACAGAATAGCCGAGGAAATTATTCCGGAGGTGTCCGAGGTGAAGGGGTTTGTTCGTATTGGGCGACGAATACTCAACCATTACCTTGACGTCCTTCGCCGCACCCTGACCGAACTGTTCATCGTTCAGAATACCGGCAAACAGTTCCAGCCAGATTTCATCGGCAATACTCAGGTTGAGAAAGCCCTGCACGACGTTGAAGGCGGAGACCGCCGGAACATGCGCCGTCAGGTATTCACCGAGCTTCGTACCGATTTCAACCGGGCTCTTTTTCAGTTGTTTGGCGTAGGGAAAGCAAACGAACGTATAAAAACCTTCGAACTCTTTTTTGGTCGGCTGAAGGAGGAGCTCAGCCGGAGAGATTTCAATACCGAACTCCTGCTGGAGCGCGGCGGCCAGTCCGGCCTGTATCTGTTCCGTAAGATTCATAGACAACGAATAATCGGCAAAAGTACGGGTTTTCGGTGGTAGGTGGAGGGTTTTCGGTTTGGGGTTTTCAGTTTTCAGCCGCAATTCGCCCGGAAATGCATGGCATCGCTCCCTATACCTGGTACGGCAGCCGCGGGCTACCTGCGGAGACCGGTTTTCACGGGCCGGGCCCATAAAACAGAGAAGCTTGCTATACTTCCACTCTCAAAGTCTATATACTATTTGTTAAAAATTGTTACATATTCGCCGAAATATACCCAATCTATTACCTTGTTTCTATTCGCAATCATCCAACCCAATCGCATGAAAAAGCCCTTACTCTCCACGTTATTCGTGCTTGCCTCTTTGGCTGCATCGGCCCAGATTTCTTCGGGTACCCGCCTGCGGGAAGTCAGCGGCGTGTTCGATCATCAGTTGTTTTTTTACAAGGGCGGCTACCGGACTGCACAGATCAACGTCATACCCCGGTTTACCTGGGGAAAAGCGGTGAAAGACAACACCTTCCGCGGTTGGTACCTGGCTCCGGGTGTCATTTTTTTTGATCAGGGAGCAGGGCGCGACGGCCGCGAAACGTATTGGACACCTTCCCTGTCAGGAGGGTACTTCAGCCGGCGGTACCTGCGGGTAGCCGACGGCCTCCACGTCTTCGGGCAGGGGCAAATCGGAGGAACAGCGGCGGTCTTGCTGGGTTCGAAGGCATCCAACCCTGCGGAACAGTTGTATCAGTTGTCTGCGTCGGCATCTGTAGGCGTTACGTACCTGACGAAGACCAACTGGGGACTGACTTTTGGAGCAGGTCTCGTCAACCTCTCGCTCGACTACCAGCGTCTTCCCCACAACACCGCCAATACCACGCTGCGGCTCAACGGCAGCCTCAGCGCCTCTTCGCTCAGCGTAGGCGTAACCCGTTTTATCGGAGGCGACCAGGCGCCGACAAGCGTATTCACGCCGAAGAATGAAAGTATTTACCAGACCGGGCAGCGATTCCTGGGTGGCGACGTTAACGTAGCTGCTCCTTTCGACAACAGCGCCACTTCGGCTTCCGTCGGCTTTTCCCGGATGAAATTCAAAACGTCCCGTACGGCTACAGGTTATCGGGTCCTGGCGCGTTTTAATGTCCTGGATCAGAGCCTCGGATCAAACATTGCCCGCACACGCCGCTGGGGAGTCGGTTTCGCGCTTGCCAGGGAAAATTACCTGCCTTTGGGATCGAAACTTTCTTTATTCGCGCAAACTCAGCTGATTTTCGGGTACTACGGAGAAAGTCAGAAAGTGCCGACCAGGAATAACGTAGAGTCGCATGGTATTTCTTTCCTCCCCACCCTTTCTCCGGGTATACAGTATCAGGTATCTGATAGATGGGCAATCGCTGCGACCGTTGGCCAGCTTTTGCTTGGAGAAGCAAGTGTCGAGTTGCGTAAACAATACCTGCAGGGAGAAATCAATTCGAATACATTCATCCCTACCGCCTCTTTCTCCCCCACTTACCGAATTACGAACTCCGGCGTTTCGCTCCGGTATTTCCCGGGCAGGTAGTCAATCCCGTGTTTTCAGCCCTGTTTTCCGGCATTTTCCGGAAGACGGGGCTGGTGTTTTTACGACGTTGCGGCATAGGTTTTCCAACGCTGCCGGATATGAAGTTGTTTTTTACTGGTCAGGCTGCCTATTTTGTGCGGGACAACCTGAACCGCATGAAATACTTTCTCCCCCTTCTGACCTTCTTTTTGACTGCCGCGTCGCTGTCGGCGCAAACGTTGCAGGGCAACCGGTTTCACAGTCTTTCCGGCAACCTGTCCATCGCCCTGAATACCACAGAGTCGAGCCTGACGCCTCAATCAAAGTACCAGACCTATAACCTCGGCCTGCAATACGTCCGCGGGAAATTCATCCGCGATAATCTGGCGCAGGGTTTTGGAATTGATCTCGGCGTGGGGCATATCCGCATTCCGGCGACGGATTATTCGATGATGTCACCCTCGGTATCAGGCTATTACCTCATTCGCAAGTACATTGCTCCGTCGGAACGGGTGCGGGTCTTCGGTCAACTCAAGGCCGGGCTTACCTACAATCCTCAGCTATACGACGGAAAAATCGAAACCAATATTTTCGGCGCCAGCGGAACGGCGGCGCTCGGCCTGACCTATTTCTACCGGAAAAACTGGGCGCTCGAAGCCCTGGCAAACGTCGCAAGCCTGTCTGTCACCCACTCCCGGCAACAGGGAGAAAAGGTATCGACCGACGCAGATCTCTCGGGTACGTTTGGCCTGAGCGGATTCCAGATCGGCGTTGCGAAATACTTCGGCTCTTCGTCTTCCTCGTTCGAAGCGCCGCCGAAACAGTCTCTTTACGTCATCGGTCAGCCGTATGTAGCCGCTGACCTGACCGGCTACATCCGCTCGAATGTGACGGATAACAAGGGCTTTTCGCTTGGTGTAACCGCCGCAAGGTTCACCAGCCCGTCGCTGGCGCTGGGTATCGGCGTGTATGGTAACTACGGCAATTCGGAAGATTTCAACAGCGTGAAGTACAGCAACTGGGGTGCGAGTGTCCGCCCCTACGCGGAGCATTACTGGCCGGTGTCGGGAAAATGGACCGTGTGGGTCAATGGCGGCGCATCGCTGGGCTATTCGCAAAACAAGCAGGAAGCGGCGTCGGGAACGACGTTCAACCGGACAACCAGCACCACTTTCTCGCTCAATCCCAACGTCCGGCCGGGTATTCAGTACCAGCTGACACCGCAATGGGCCATTGCCGCAATGGTCGGTATCCTGGATTTCAAAGGCTTCTCGGCGAAGATCGAAGAAGGAACGACGCAGACGTCCTCCACCAAAACCACTACGTACGACATTACCATTACCCCGACCTATACCCTGGGCAATTCAGGCTTGTCGCTCCGGTATTTTCCGGGAAGGTAATACGAAAAACGGGGGCCGAGCCCCCGTTTTTCATACTCCCAGATTCGTCCGGAAGAGCTTGATGGCGATGGCAAGCAGGATAACCCCGAAAATTTTTTCCAGAATACCCGTCCCCGCCGCACCGATCTTTTTCTCAATCCACTGCGACGATTTCAGCACCAGAAAAATCAGCCCGAGGTTGACAAGAATACCCATCAGGATATTGATTTCGTCGTACTGGGCTTTGAGCGAAAGGATGGTCGTCATGGTACCCGCCCCTGCGATAATCGGAAATGCCAGGGGTACGATCGACGCGGCCTTCGGTTGTATATCCGTGTTTTTGAAGATATTCCGGCCGAGGGTCATCTCAAGACCGATGAGGAAGATGATCAGGGCGCCGGCCACGGCAAACGACTGCACATCTACCCCGAACAGGCTCAGAATCGACTTTCCGATGTAGAGAAAGGCGATCATGATTCCTCCGGCGACGAGCGTCGTCGTTGCAGCATGGATATCTCCTGTTTTCTTCCGGATATCGAGGACAATCGGTATCGCCCCCAGGATGTCGATTACGGAAAAGAGAACCAGCGTCACAGACAAAACTTCTTTCAGGTCAAAATGCATCAGGCAAAGGCGGTTATCAGTCGATAAAGTTCAGTAAAATCAGTATCCTGCAAAGCAGGAAAATTCGCAATGCGGAAGGTGGATTCCTTCCAGTTGCCGTACCCGTTTCCAACCAGCACGCCACGTTCGGCGGCAAATTGCTTCCAGTCGCGGATACGATTGGTATCTCCGGCAATCGTCAACACCGTATCCGACCGCACGGCTGCCGACGGCGTCAGCAGCTGCCAGTCGGGCTGCTGACCAAAGAAATGGTACAGCTCCCGGGCCCGCAGCCGGATCTTCGTGTCTGTTTCCGTGATGACGGGTACTGTTTCCAATACCCGTTTCAGCAGGTACATTCCGAGTACATTGGGCGTATATGGCGTCTGGAATTTCCGAAAGTTTTCGTCGATAAACACCAGACTATTGTAATGATTCCGCTCATTCAGCTCCTGTGCCCGGGCGATAGCGGCGGGAGAACAGATGAGAACGGCCATTCCGGCCGGCAATCCGAAGCATTTCTGCACAGAGGCATACCAGATATCGCCGAGCGACCAGTCGAAGGCGATACCGGCCATCGACGACGTCGCATCCACAGCAATCAATCCCGGTACCTGCTCCCGCAGCTGCCGGAGTACCGGCATGGATACCTGAGTACCGTTGGAGGTTTCGTTCTGCGTGATGCAGAGTACATCCGTCGCCAGTTCCTGCAACGCCAGTTCTCCTTCCGGCGAAAACGGAACTTCGGTTACCTCTACTCCCAGTTTCCGGGCATATTCTGCCCATTTCTGGCCGAACGCACCATTGTACGCGTGGACGGCGGATTTCCGGACAAGGGACTGCGCGATGATTTCCCAGCATTCCGTGGCCGAGGAGACAAAGGCGATATGATAGTCTGCCGGTACCAGCAGCTTTTCCCGCAGTAATCCAAACGTTGCTTCCACCAGCTCCATCGCCGGCGCACTGCGGTGGTTGACGCTGAGAATACCCGAGTCGTACGCATCCGTCAGAAACGTCCGTACCTGCGGGTATACCTGCGAGGGCCCGGGATAAAAAGAAATAGTCATGGGTCTATCAGGTATTCTGCTCCGACAACCGGAGACTTCCTGAAAAAGTGCCTATGCGAGCAGCGCCCGTACCGCCAGTTCATATCCTTTCAGTCCCAGGCCGACGAGGATACCCGCCGCTTTGGCGCTGATGTAGCTATGATGCCGGTACGGCTCCCGGGCATGTACGTTGGAAATATGCACTTCAATGACCGGAGTTTTGATACCGGAAATGGCGTCTCCTATCGCAATGCTTGTATGCGTATAGGCTCCGGCGTTCAAAACAATCCCATCCCAGGAGAACCCGACTTCGTGTAATTTATCGAGGATAGCCCCTTCGTGATTGGATTGGAAATAGGTCAGTTCAGCTTCCGGAAAGAGCGGTTTGAGGGTCTCGAAATAGTCTTCAAACGTCTGGGAGCCATATATTTCGGGCTCGCGCCGCCCCAGGAGATTCAGGTTGGGGCCGTTGAGGATAAGGATGCGCTTCACCGGTCTGTCGGGTTTCAGGTTAATTGGAGTGAACGATTCAGGTTTGTACTTTTGATCGTTAAAGGTAATCCAATGCACTGGCAAAGCTATCTGAAAAACTTCAAATCTTATCTGACGCTGGAGCGTTCGCTGTCGGGTCATTCGGTCGAAGCCTACCTCCACGACGTCCAGAAGCTGGTGCAATACCTCGAACTCTCCGGCCAGCCGAATGTGACGCCGGAAACGGTCACCGACGTCCATCTGCTTGACTTTCTCTATTACCTCGGCGAACTCGGCATCGCCGCCAGTTCGCAGGCGCGGGTACTCTCGGGACTGAAGTCTTTCTTCCGTTTTCTGATGCTGGAACAGGCGATCGGCCAGGACCCTGCCGCCCTGATCGAGTCGCCCCGCCTGGGCCGTAAACTGCCGGATACGCTGAGTTTTCCGGAAGTGGAACAGCTCCTCGCCGGAATCGACCTCTCCACGCCGGAGGGGACCCGTAACCGGGCTATTCTGGAAGTTCTCTATGGCTGCGGTCTGCGGGTATCGGAGCTGACAGATCTCAAAGTCAGCGAATTATATTTCGACATTGGCTTTATCCGGGTATTCGGGAAAGGCGGCAAAACACGGCTGATTCCCATCGGCCGCGACGCCATCAAATACACCCAGATTTACGTTGAGGAAATCCGCCGCCATCAGACCATCCAGAAAGGCTCGGAAGATATCCTGTTTCTCAATCGCCGGGGAAAGCAGCTCACCCGTACCATGATCTTCCTGATTATCAAAGACCTGGCCGCCAAAATACGGCTGCAGAAGAACATCTCGCCGCACACCTTCCGACACAGCTTCGCCACGCACCTGATTGAAGGCGGGGCTGACCTCCGCGCCGTGCAGGAAATGCTCGGCCATGAATCCATCACCACCACCGAAATCTATACCCACCTCGACCGGGATTACCTGAAGTCGGTGATGGTGGAGTTTCATCCGAGGGGGAAGGGGAGGTAGTTTCGGTCTTCAGTTTTCGGTTTTCGGTTTTGCATCACAGCCGTGTTTCGGAGGCCAATTATTTGATCGAAAACAACTAAAGGCCCGGAATGGAATCTCTCCAGTCCGGGCCCAACAGAAAACTGTAAACCGAGAATCACCGCCTACCCCCGCTTCGTCATCTCAAACAAATTCGTCGCCTGCTCCCCTAGGAAGCCGTCGAACCAGGCGCCCTGGTATTCGCCGCGCTCGGCAAGTTCGTAGTAGGCATAGCTCCAGTCGAGGGTACCCGTGCTGCCGTCGGCCTCGGTAACCGCGCAGGGTTCGTCAATCGCCTGGGTAGACGACTGGCGCAGCTTGCTGCCCGGCTCTCCTTCAATATGGGGTTTCATCGGCACGCCGGCCGCCGCGAGTCCGGCGACGGTCGCTTCGATATCCGGCCATTCCGGCACATTCTGGTAGTTGATGTACGCGGTGAAGTGGTTGACGGAATTGCCGTGCAGCAAGGTCCAGGCAGCAAACTGCGAAACCTGATTGATGGCAAGAACCGCCTCCCGCCCAGGGGGCGACCACGGCCGGGCAAAGAACCGGAACAACGCTTCGGCCAGTCCTTCTGCCTTTTCGGCCGGAAGGGCGCCGTTGGCTTTCAGCTCGGACAGTCGTTCGCGGATTTCCGGAGAAAGCAGGTCGGCGGCATCTGCCACCGCTTCGTTAATCAACTGCTGCGTATCTTCCGGCAGTTCGCTCACTTCGAGCTGGGTGACAAAGAATTTGGGAAAAAGGCGCTCCGTCGGATGCTGGTAGTGCCAGGAATTCAGGTGTTTGGACGGAAACGCATACGGGCTTATCTTCTCATACCCAAGGCATTCGAGCAGGTATCCGATGGCTTCGAAGCCCGGCGTCTGCTGCCCGGTACGCGTATGAAAGGTACGGAAGGCACAGTGGTCGTTGACAACCGTTCCGCCCTTTTCGGTAACGAGACGAACGTATTCATGTGCGTAACTGACCCGTTCGACGTAATTTTGCCAGAGCAAATCAAGCAATTGACTGGTGATCGTTTGTTGAGAAAGCATAGTATTCGCCGTTTTCGGTGAATGAAAGAAATGGGTATCACCAAATGTAGAAGGATTTTCAGATAACGGGAAGTACCGGCCGGCCGACTTCCCGAGTGGTAACAGATATGGAAAGTGAAAGCGGTTTTCCCGAACTTCAGGAGTTGTTGGCGCGTCCCGAAAGTGTGACGCTGGAATTCAAACGGGAGGCAGAGTCGCCCATACCGATAGCCAAAATTTTGTCTGCCTTTGCCAATACCTCCGGCGGGTGGTTGGTACTGGGCATAGCGGACGACAAAAGCCTCCGCGGCATCGCCTCTGAAAAAGACACTATGCAGGTACTCGAAGCGGCTTCGGATCACCTCATTGAGCCGCCCCTGCTGGTCCGTTTCAAGACTATTGTCGAACACGAGCGGACGATCCTTCTCGTCCGGGTAGACGAAAGTCCGGAAAAGCCGCACAAGGCGCGGAATAACCGGGGAGACTGGGTTACCTATGTCCGGACAAAAGACAAGTCGGTACCTGCCGGCCCGGCAGCCGGCAAGTGGCTTCGTCAGGAGCAGCCTGCCGACGACGACCTGGTACAGAGCTACCCCGTTCGCCGTCTGCTCGAATACCTTCAAAAAAATGAGCGAATTACCGCGAGGCAATTCGCTCAACTGGTCAACATGTCCGAATACCGGGCATCGAAACTGCTTCAGCTACTGAGTCGGCAGGGTACCCTCCTGCAACTGGAAAACCAGCGGCCGAAGGGCTATGTGTTGCGAAAGGCTCCTATTTGAGGGAGCTTTTCAGCTGCTTGACGTGGTTCAGGTGCTCTTGTACTTTTCCCGAAACATCGGTCGCAAAGTTCTTCAGATCGGGATCTTTGGCATCCTGAGCGGCCTTATTGAAGAGTTTGAGGTCTTCTTCGTGGTCGTCGACCATCAGGTTGATGTACTTCTTGTCAAATTCCTTTCCGGAGAGTTTGCTGAGTTCATCGAAATGCTTCTGGCCGCTTTCGTCCAGCCGGCCCGGAAGGATGATACTCTTTGCGTCGGCGATAGCCTTCAGCTTGTCGTTCGCCTGGGTATGGTCCTTCTCCATCATGGCGCCAAATTCTTTGACTTTGGCGGAGGCTGACTTTTGCTGAGCCAGTTTTCCCAGTTCTACTTCGAGCAATCCGCCCGCAGATGCCTTCATGGCAAAGTCGGCGTCGTTCTGGTCTACCGTCGCCAGTGTGTCATTGGCCTCGCTGGCGGCGTCGGTGGCCGCTTCGGCCTGCTCAGCGTTTTCTTTTTCGCTCTTGGTTCGTTCGTTGCACGCCTGGAAGGCCAGTGCAGATGCAGCAATCAGGAGGAGCATGCTTACTTTTTTCATAGTCGGTGATTTGTTGGCTTCAGACTGGGGAGAAAAAAATCCCGTTCCTCCGGAGAAACAAACCGGCTTCCGCCGCTGTCGTCCTCGAAAAAGGACGGAAACAGAGGAAAAAGTACCGCAAAAAACCCCAGAAACGAGAAGAAGCTGCTCCTGATATCCGGGCAGCTTCTTCCTCTTTTTCTGTGTATTCTGTGCTTTCTGTGAGAAAAAACCAGCTCACAGAAAGCACAGAATACACAGAAGATTAATTCCTCGGCGGTTTCCCTCCCGTCAATAACCCCTGCATCCGTTCCAAGGTCTTTTTCTCACCGCAAAGGCTCAGAAAGGCCTCCCGTTCCAGATCCAGCAGGTATTGCTCCGACACATGCTGCGGATAGCTCAGATCGCCGCCAGAAATTACATAGGCAAGCTTTCTGGCGATTTTCCGGTCGTGGTCCGAGATATACCCTGCCAGCCGCATCTGCGCGATACCGGCTTCAAACAGCGCGATACCCGCCTTTCCCTGTACCTTGATATCCGAACGGGGCTGCGGCTGGGTGTACCCGGCTTCTGCCAGCTCAATGACCGACTCCTTTGCTTCCGCGATCAGGCGGGAGCGGTTGAGGACGATCTTGTCGCCGCGGCGGAGGTAGTTCATTTCAAACGCTTCCTGCGCGGAGGAGGATACCTTCGCCGTGGCGATATTCATGAACGCATTTTGCAGGATATTCAGCTCCGGATCGCCGGTCTGGTACAGATCCGAGCAGCGCGCCGCCAGTTCCTTTGTACCACCTCCGGCCGGTATCACCCCTACGCCTACTTCCACCAGCCCGATGTATGTTTCCGCTGCCGCCACGACGCGGTCGGCATGCAGGGAAATCTCGCACCCGCCGCCCAAAGCCAAAGTATGCGGCGCCACGACCACCGGCACAGACGAGTACCGCACCCGCGTCATGGTTTTCTGGAACTGGGCGATCATCATATTGACCTCGTCCCATTCCTGCTGGATGCTGTACATGAACAACATCGCCAGGTTGGCTCCTGCTGAGAACGCTTCGTGCGAGTCGTTTCCGATCACCAGGCCGCGGTAGTTTTGCTCCGCCAGCGAGATGGCCTTGTGTACCCCTTCGATGACGTTCGGGCCGAACGTATTCATCTTTGAACGGAATTCCAGACCGAGTACACCGTCGCCGAGATCAAAGACCGTGGCTTCCGGGTTACTCCATACTTCATTGGTTTTCCGAAGGTTATCCAGGATAATGAAGGATTCCTGACCGGGAATAGTCTTATAACTTTTCGAGGGCAAGTCGTAAAAGAGACGGCGGCCGTTTTCCACTTTGTAGAAACCGCCGATGCCCGACGCCGCCAGGTCATACACCCACTGGGCCGGCTTTTTACCAAGGCCTTCGATGAGCTCGATACCTGCCTGAAGCCCGATGATATCCCAGGTTTCGAAGAGGCCGAGCTGCCAGCCGAATCCGGCTTTGATGGCTTCGTCGATCCGGAACAGCTCGTCGGAAATCTCGGGAATGCGGTAGGTTACATACCGGAATACATCCCCGAAAGTCTGCCGGTAAAACGCGCCGGCGGTCGATTTATCTGCCAGCGCTACGGCAAACCGTTCTTTCAGCGCCGGTATCTTCTTCAGCTTGTCGATTACCTCCAGCTTTTGCTTCTGGGAAGGCTTGTACTCGAACGTTTTCAGGTCCAGCGCGAGGATAACCGACTTGCCGTTTTCATCTTTGATCTTTTTGTAAAAACCCTGGCCGGTTTTGTCTCCCAGCCATTTGTTCTCCATCAGTTTGTTGATGGACGACGGGAGTAGAAACGCATCCCGGGATTCATCGTCCGTAAGCGACTGATACAGGTTATTCGCTACGTGAACGGTCGTATCCAACCCGACTACGTCCGACAGACGGAACGTTCCGGATTTCGGCCGGCCGACGATATCGGAAGTCAGTTTATCTACTTCCTCGACGGTCATACCCAGCTCTTCCGTTGCCCGGATGCTCTGTACCATCGCATAGATACCCACGCGGTTGGCGATAAACGCCGGCGTATCCTTGCAGAGTACGGTGGATTTGCCGAGGTATAGATCTCCGTAATGCAGCAGGAAATCAATTACCTCCGGGCTCGTCTCGGGCGTCGGAATAATTTCCAGCAGGCGCAGGTACCGGGGCGGGTTGAAGAAGTGCGTTCCGCAGAAATGCTTCCGGAAGTCCTCGCTGCGGCCCTCGGCCATGAGGTGAATCGGAATGCCGGAGGTATTGGAGCTGATGAGCGTACCGGGTTTCCGGAGCGCGTCAACTTTTTCGAAGATCGATTTTTTGATGTCCAGCCGCTCCACTACTACCTCGATGATCCAGTCGTAATCCTTGATTTTCGCGAGATCGTCATCGAAGTTTCCGAGTGTGATCCGGTCGGCAAAAGCCTTGCTGAACAACGGAGCGGGGTTGGCTTTGAGGGTATTCTGAAAGGATTCGGTGACAATCCGGTTGCGGACTGCCTTCGATTCCAGCGTCAGGCCTTTGGCCGTTTCAGCGGCCGTCGGCTCCTTCGGAACGATGTCAAGGAGCAGTACCTGGCAACCGATATTGGCGAAATGGCAGGCGATCCGGGAGCCCATGATGCCGGATCCCAGTACGGCCACTTTTTTGACGGTTCTATTCATTGTCGAGGTTTTTATGAGTTGATGCGAGAGAGGTTCAGCGGTTGGTTTTACGGTTTTTCCAGGTCAGGACATCCCGCAGGCGGCGGACGGTCGACTGATGGCCGAGAACATGCTCCATATCCGACAGCTCAATTTTGAGCGCTTCGATGGAAATCGTGATTTCGTACACTGAAATAGCCAGTGCACCGGCCTGCATAAACAGCGCCGTTCCGAAGACCCATCCGGCCATCGACTGGTATTCCAGGTAAATAAAAATCATACATAAGATACTCAGGAACAGACTACTGACACCGAGAAACTGCATATTCCGGATAAGCCTCACCCGAAACTGCAGGGAGCGTATCTGCTCAATAAGAACAATATTATTGAGCGACTTGGGGTTGGTCCGGTACTCGGCATGGAGATCCCGGATGACCTTGGCGGTCGCCGTAAACCGGTTCGTAAATCCCAGCAGGAGCAGGGAGGCGGTCGAAAACAACAAAGCGGGTGTTGACAGCGTCAACTCAATCGTTGCCATGCAATCAAAAGTCAGGAGCTGCCGGCTGAGACCGCCGGACAGCGTCGTTATTCAGCCCGGAGGCTTGCGTTTTCAGCGTCGACGAGACGCTGTATTTCTTTCATTACGTCAAAAAACACCTGGAGCTTCTCCTCGCCTACCCGCTGGTAGATGATGTCGTTGAACTCGAGAACCCCCTGCCGGGCAAAATCACGCTTTTTCTTTCCTTCCTCGGTCAGAAAAACGTTGACAACCCGCTTGTCCGTCCGGTCGGTTTCACGCCGTATCCACCCCTTCTCTTCCAGGGTTTTGAGCATACGGGTGAGCGACCGCGGCTCAAGCCCCAGCAGCGGAGCGATTTTGGTGGCCGGAGTCCCGTTTTTGTCGATGTTCAGCAGCACATAACCGACTGCCATGCTCATGTCCGCCTTCGAGGCGTTCGAGTTGTACATCCGGCTGATGGCATACCAGGCTGTCTTGATGTGGTAATCAACGGTCTTTTCGGCTTTCATACTGGTCGTAAAAGGGGAAATCGTATGCCTTTCATACCAAAGGTGTCACAAAACAAATTATTATGCAAGCATACCGTTAAAACCCTCGGCCGGTTTTCAGGCGAAATATGGATCAGGTCGACCGGAAGGCCTTTTCCATTTTTTCACGGTCAAATTCCCGCTCATTATTTGCGATCCAGACCGTCGCGACGCCGTTGCCGATGATGTTGGTAATCGCCCGCGCTTCCGACATAAAGCGGTCGACCCCGAGCAGCAGCGCGAGGCCTTCGACGGGGATTACCTTAACCGCCGTCAGCGTGGAGGCAAGTACCACAAACCCGCTGCCGGTGACGCCCGCGGCGCCTTTGGACGTGACCATCAGGATACCGATGATCGTCAGAATCTGCTCCCAGGACAGGTGTACCTGAAAGACCTGAGCCAGAAAGATCGTCGCCATCGACAGGTAGATGGTCGTTCCGTCGAGGTTGAAGGAATACCCCGCCGGCACGACCAGCCCGACTACCGGTTTGGAGCAGCCCATCCGCTCGAGTTTTTCCATCACCGATGGCAGCGCGGCCTCGGAGGACGACGTACCGAGTACGATCAGCAGTTCTTCTTTGATGTACTTCAGGAATTTCCAGATGCTGATCCGGTAATGCCGGAGAATCAGCCCGAGTACGCCGAAGACGAAACACCCCATCGTCAGGTATACCGTCACCATGAGCTTGCCCAGGGGCAGCAGGGTATGTATACCGTATTTGCCGATGGTATAGGCCATCCCGCCAAAAGCACCGATGGGCGCCAGCATCATAACGGTATGCAGACCTTTGAAGACGTATTTGGAGATCAGCGTGAGGGCTTCGATGATTTTCTGACGGCCGGAATAGTTCCCCAGTACCGTACCCAGGACGATCGCCACGAGGAGTACCTGCAGCGTGACGTTGTCGCCGAAGAACTTCCACCAGCTGAAACTCTCGGCGCCTTTCGTGAATTTGGAGATATCTCCCTGCCCTTCTACCTGCCGGGTCACGACGCCGTCGCCGGGGCGGATAATATTGGCAATCACGATACCGATGACGAGGGCTACCGTCGTCACGATCTCAAAGTAGATCAGGGCTTTTGCGCCAACTTTTCCGACCTTTTTGAGATTCCCCATGCTGACGATACCCAGGGTAATCGTCAGGAAAATAATCGGGTTGATAAACAGCTTGACGGTACTGATGAAGATTCCGCTCAGGAATTCGCTCAGCGTCACGCCGAGGCTCAGCTCCTGCCCGAAAAACCGGCCTTTGAGCGGGGTTTCCATCACTTTCAGCAAAGCTATCTGCGGAAAGAAATGGCCGGTCAGAATCCCGAGTGTAATGGCGGTAAGTACCCAGAAGGTCAGGTTTCCCAGTAATTTTCGAAAGGTCATAGAGAGAGGTATGGTGTGTGAATGTACGGTTTTTCAAAAGGGAACCGGAAATTAAGCCCTTTTCGCGGAAGACATGAACCCAATTCGTCCGATACCGTGTATTTTTGAGGTTTGGACCCTATTGAACAGATGATTCACACCTTCACCCGTATCGGCCTGGCAATGCTGATCGGATTTTCAGCCCACGGACAGATACAGCAACTCAGTGCTACGATGGTTTCCCGGACGGCCCGCAAAGGGCAGGTCGCACAGGTGAAAGCCGAATTAACGTATGGCTCGGACGGAAAAATGGTTACCTACTTTTCTGCCCCGTTCAAGCAATACCTTCTTAATAATACACGGGGCGAAGTGAGCATTTACGATCCGGAAAAGAACACGGTCATGCTCCAGAACAACTATGCCTACGGCACGGAAACCTCCCAGCTTTATTTTTTCCTCCGGAATAAGAAAGAAGACCTGGGGCTCCGGCAGATGGGCTTTACCTCCAAAGATATCCGGTTTGAAAACGGCCTTACGATTACGCGGTGGACTGCCCCCAGCCGCCTTTGGAAGGTCATCAAGGAAGTTGAGCTCGTACACAAAGGGGCTAATCCGGTATACATGAAGTATGTCGGGGCGAAAGGACAGGTAGTCAAAAAAGTATTCTTCTACCAGTACCAGAACCTGAAGGGAACCGATTTTCCGTCGTCTATTACACAGATCGATTTCGTGACGCCCGGCGACTCCATTCTGTCGAAAACATCGTACGAAAACTTCCGGCTCAACGAAGCTGCCAATCTCAAATTGCTTCAGTTTTCCGTTCCCGCCAATGCCAAAGTATCCCGCTAGCCTCCTGCTCGGGCTCCTGCTGATGGCTTCCGGCGCGCGGGCGCAGGACGTCCTGGCTGATCTGGCGCTGGCGGAGCAAAGCCATGCGGTTGTCTCGGACACTGCTCCCCCAAAGAAGCTGAAGCCCATTCTCCGGTATAATCCGTTTTACTGGGCTGCCAACGGCACATTGACCTTTTACCAGACGGTCATTTCTCCCCAGATTTCGGCTGACTGCCTCTTTGAGCTCTCCTGTTCGCGGTTCAGCCGGGAAGCAATCCGCCGTTTCGGACTCATCAAGGGTGTAGCGCTGTCGGCTGATCGTATCTCGCGGTGCAACCGGCTCAGCGCCACCAGCCTCGACCCCGTCCGGGCGAATGCAGCGGGAAAGTCGATCGACACGCCTGACATGTACCAGAAAACGCCGGATCGATGAGGCGGTTTCTGTTTATGTTGCTGCTGCTGGCCGGTCAGGCTGCGGCGCAGCAGGTCGATTCTACCGGCCACCCCGCACTCCTCGGCTGGCATACCGCACCACCCGAAACGGATACAACTTTTTTGCGGTATTTGTTTGACCGCCAGCTTTTTTCAGACCTGCTGACGGAAACCCGTTATCAGCGGACGCGTGACCCCGGGAGTATTACGCCTGCCTTCCTGCACTATGAAGGAATGGCCTATTATTTCCGGAAACAACTGGATTCGGCTGCCCGGACGCTCGCCGGCATCCCCGATTACTCGGTTTATGGCAGCCAGGCGAGGTTGTATGGCGCGTTTTCGCTCGCCTATCTCCGGAAAACAGCGGATGCCCGGTCCACCCTTGCCGCGTGGCAACCCAAAGACAGCCTGTTTCAGTCCGTTAAAAACCTGGAACTGGCGGGTATCGCATTACTCGACCGGGATCTGAATGCCTTTGACGCCGCTCAAAAACAGTTTACAGGCTCCTTTTACGCGATCAGCCAGCAGGAAGCAAACCTGGAATCATACCGTCAGGCCATTGTTCGCCAGAAAAACAAAAAACCGTGGAAGGCGGCTGTACTGTCGGCCGTAGTACCCGGACTCGGGAAAATATACGCCCGGAAGCCGGGACAGGGCGTCGCTTCATTCCTGCAATGCCTGGTAACGGGCCTCCAGGCATATGAAGGACTGCGGAAAGACGGGCCCGGCAGCGCGCGTTTTCTCATATTCGGCAGCCTTTTTTCGGTGTTTTATGCCGGAAATATCTGGGGTAGCGCCTTTGCCGTCCAGATTAAGAAAAAAGAATTCAACGATCGTGTCAATGAGCAGATTTTGTTTGACCTGCATATTCCTTTGCGTACTGTTTTCCGCTGACGCGCAGAACGCCCGCTGGCAGGAGGCGGCTCTCGGATACGAACGGGGAGCTTACCTGGCGGAGAAACACGGCGATCCCGGCGTCGCCCGGGATATGCTTTTCCGGAAACATCAGGTACTGAAATCCGCCGGTCAGTGGAACGAAGCCTATCAGACCATCAAACGGATACCGGTCGAAGAGACCGGGCCAGACTCGGTTCAGTTCGCGATCCGGTATGAAAAGGCGCTCATGGCCTACCTGAACGGGGTATACGACGATGCCTACCTGCAAATCGGGCAATGCCGGTATTCGGTGAAAGATTCAATACTGACAAGCCGTTTGGACTGGCTGGAAATCCTGACATTATGCGAGCTGGAGCGATGGCCGGAAGCGCAGGCAAAAGCCAGCGCCTACCTCCTCAGCCGCCGGTTGCCCGATCAATCGAAGGAATGGTTCCGGCGTATTCCCCGGAAGCGGTCCGAACGCAAAGCGGAATACCTTTCTGCTTTTTTCCCCGGTGTGGGGTTGATGTATGCAGGGTCTTTACGGGAGGGTATTACGTCCACGGTATTGCAGGCCGGTTGCCTGGCATTCGGTGTCTTTACTATCCTCGACGGCTACTACCTCTCCGGCTTTCTCACCGGCGGCGGTCTCTTTCAGGCATTTTATTTCGGAGGAATCAACCGGTCCGCCCGGATAGCTGCCGAAACGAACCGCAAGAACAAAAATACCTTCAATCGCTCGATCAGAGGCAGGGTTCTTGAAACCGAACGGTCTTCCACAAAAAAAGAACCCTGAAGGCCAATCACCATCAGGGTTCTTTTTACCGGATATGCCGCCGGATTAGTTGGCCCACATAAAGAACTTCTTGTTATTGATATACGGCTCGAGCGTCTTGTCAGGCTCTACCAGAACAATCAACAGGGTAATCCAGTCAATCAGGTTCACGATACCCAAACCACCGCAAGTCAGGATATAACCGACGATAACGCCGCCGGCAGTACCCAGGTATGCGCGGTGAATCCCGAGCCATCCGAGAAACCAGCTCAGTACAAACGCACCGGCTTCGCTCTTTTCGGCGAGGACCGCTTTGCTTTGGGGAGCGGCGACGGAGAGTGCATTATCCATCATCGCGGTAGCTTCTACCGGAGCGGCAGCGCTCAGCGCAGCTTCCACTGCCTGGTCATCCACAAAGTATTCATTGGTTTCAGCATAGGAAACAGACCGGCTGACCACCATCAGGGCGATGGCGAAAAAGAAGGTGAAGAGTTTTTTCATGTGTGATGTAACGATTTGTTAGATTGGCACCCCAAAACAAGGCTCTCCTTCCCGAAAAACCAAATCACCTTCTTATCATTTGGCACAAAAAAAAACCGCAATCCGGATGAATTGCGGTTTTTTCGTCATGAGTATTTGACTGTTCTTACCACCAGGACAGCTCCAGACCGAGACCGTAGATAGTCAGGATCCAGCCGGCAAGCCAGGCGAGGTAAGCAATGATCCAGAGACCGGATGACCAAACGACAGCAGCACCGATGATCGAGAGCAGCAGAGCTACCACGAGAAGGATCACACCGGCACGCAGGTATTTGTTCCACTCCTTGAAGGGCTTCTTGCCTTGTGCTTTGGCTTTTTCAGCCTTGGCAATCTGCTTGTTCACTTTCTTCACGACCAGCTTTTCCATTCCGGTCAGCTTCTTTCCTTCGCGGGCAACGACCTGCATCTGGCCTTGCTCGTTCTTCTGGAAAGAAATCTTATTCATCAGTTTCGCAGCTCTTTTGTTGACAACGACTGACTTCTTTGCAGAAGCCACCGCCACCGGAGCTTCCTCAGTCTTGGCGGGCTGTGAAACGACAGCTTCCACCAGTGAGGGTTGCGGAGCAGCTACCTCTGCCGCCTGGGCGGGAGCAGCTACTTCCTGCGAAGGCTGAGCGACTTTCGCTTTCGCCACGTGCTCAACCGGCTGAATAGAAGATTTCTGGAACGTAGCGTATTGAGTACGCTGGCAGGAAGAGAGTGAAAGGGCCATCAAACCGACAGCCGAGAGAAGTACATGCAGTTTTTTCATGCGGACTTACATTTAACTAGGTTGAACTGAGATCGCATAATTAGGTATTTTCCATACACTTTGCAATCACGCTTACAAAATTATTTAAGCGTCCTGTATCTCCCGGCACCGTTTAATAAGTCCCACTTCCCGTTTAATCAGCGGAATAAAAAAGGGGATTTCCTGCGCGGAAAACCCCTTTTTTTAATACACATTAATAAGTACCTCAGGCTTCCATCGCCAGCTTGAACTCTGACGTCTGGTGAAAACGGATATCCGGGTTGTTCTGGATGTTCATGCGGAGCATCCAGTCCGACTCCGCCAGAAATACCGGATGTTCATCTTTGTCATACCCGATCTGCGTGCCCTTCAGGCGGATGTATTCCTGCAGCTTGGCGGGGTTGTCGGACGTGATCCAGCACGCTTTTGAAATCGGCATGCTGTCAAACCGGCATTTCGCCCCGTACTCGTGCTCCAGGCGGTACTGGATGACTTCAAACTGAAGATCCCCTACTGTACCGACTACCTTCCGGTTTCCGGGCTGAATGAGGAATAACTGCGCCACGCCTTCGTCGGTCAGCTGCTGAATACCTTTCTCCAGCTGCTTGGATTTCAGCGGGTCCATGTTGATCAGTTCCTTGAAAATTTCCGGCGAAAAGCTCGGAATACCCTGGAAGAAGAAGTCTTCCCCTTCCGTGAGCGTATCGCCGATTTTGAAGTTTCCGGTGTCGTACAGACCGACTACGTCGCCCGGAAAGGCTTCATCGATGACGTCTTTCGACTGTGCCATGAAGTTGTACGGGTTCGAGAACCGCACATCCTTGTCGAGCCGCACGTGGTGGTAAAACTTATTCCGCTCGAAAATCCCCGAACATACCCGTAAAAACGCAATCCGGTCGCGGTGCTTGGGGTCGAGGTTGGCGTGAATCTTGAAGACAAATCCGCTGAATTTCTTATCCGTCGGAATGATCACGCGCACATCCGTCGGCCGCGGCAGCGTCGCCGGCGCAATGTCACAAAATGTATCGAGCAGTTCCTGCACCCCGAAGTTGTTGACGGCAGAACCGAAGAAAACCGGCGCCACGTCGGCATCGAGGTACGCCTGGCGATCAAATTCGTCGTATACGCCTTCGATCAGCTCGACGTCCTCCCGCAACTGGTTGGCATCCCGCTCGCCCACCTGCTTGTCGAGCTCGGGCGAGTTCAGGTCGTCAATCGCGACGATATCCCGCTCGATCCTCGTCTTATTCACACTGAACAGGTTCAGTGACTTGTCATACAGGTTATATACCCCTTTGAAGTTCTGTCCGATGTTGATCGGCCAGGTCAGGGGGCGTACTTTAATCATCAGCTTCTGCTCCAGTTCGTCGAGCAGGTCGAAGGGATTCTGCCCTTCGCGGTCCATTTTATTAATGAAGATGATGACGGGCGTCTTCCGCATCCGGCAAACTTCCATGAGCCGCTCGGTCTGCTCCTCGACGCCTTTTACGCAGTCGATGACGAGGATGACGGAGTCGACCGCTGTCAGCGTCCGGTACGTATCTTCGGCAAAGTCCTTGTGACCCGGCGTATCGAGGATGTTGATTTTCAGGTCGTGGTACTCGAACGTCATGACCGAGGTCGCTACGGAAATACCCCGCTGCTTTTCGATCTCCATAAAGTCAGAGGTAGCTGACTTCTTGATTTTGTTCGATTTGACCGCTCCGGCTGTCTGGATAGCCCCTCCGAAGAGCAGGAGCTTTTCGGTCAGGGTCGTTTTCCCGGCATCCGGGTGGGAAATAATGCCGAAGGTCCGGCGCTTGGCAATCTCTTGTTCAATCGTGCTCATAATCAAAACGTTAGCCGCAGACAGCTAAGCGTCAGCAGGGGCTGGGCCCGTTGGTGCCGGTCACAGGAGCCGGGACGTTAAAAACGAAAAACGGCCCGGAAGGAGCCGTCTTGCAAAAATAGCCAAATAATCCCGTTTCGCGAGAAAAGCGTTCGGGAGAGGTTTGAAAATATACCGTTTTTTGTGGAAAAATCGTACGTTTGGTTTCCTACGAAGTTCTTACGCAATGACTAAAACTCTGTATCTCGTCCGCCATGCGGAAGCCGAAAAACCAGCCGGCGGGGCTTACGACTTCCAGCGGGTACTGACCTCCCAGGGACTGATCGACGCCGCCCGGATGGGTCGCCTTCTCGCCGGAAAAGACGTTAAACCCGCCGTTTTGATAAGCAGCCCCGCCGAGCGCACGACCATGACGGCCCAGGTATTGGCTGAGCAGCTGCATATCGATTTCCACCAGACCGTCTTCCTGGAAAAACTCTACGAAGGCGCTCCGCGTCATTACCTTTCCGCTATCAATGAACTGCCTGAAACGGCTTCGTCGGCGATGATCGTCGGCCACAATCCCAGCATCACGTACCTCGCCGAATACCTCTGCCACGAAATCCTTGGCAACATGCCTACCGCCGCTGTGGTAGCGATCGAGTTTGCCAACCTGAAGTGGGCCGAAGTATCCAACCGGACCGGCAAAATGATATTCTACGATTCTCCGGAAAAACTGGCCGGGTTCGACCTGCCCTGAACCATACGTAACAATAAAACAAGCGCCCCGTCCGGTCCGGACGGGGCGTTGCTGTTTCAGTTAAGGGAATGAATAGCTGCCTAAAGCTAGTCGATTCTTTTTACTTTTCACGAACAGACAAACAATATTTCCGTGTTTGCTGCGTTTGCCGACATTTTCGGGCTGCTCTTCTTTCTTTTCGCCGGCAAAAACGGACCCGATGCCGGGTTCTTCTACCTTTGTCGGAATTAAGTCAGTAACGAAAATGACGCGTCAGAAAAAACTCTTTGTGATTGGGTTTGTGCTTTTCCTGCTCCTGGTCATCGGTATGACGATCGATATGGCGCGGCGGACGACCGCTCCCTGGAACAAGAAAAAGACGATTGACCGGGTTCTCCCGATCACGCCCGACAGTACCCGCAAGTAATTAAACGTACCTCATCATGCAAACTATCCTCTCCCGGCTTGGCATTGTTTCCGACAATGCCGGCACCAGCACGGGCCTCTCCTGCTGGCATTCTGAAACGAAACGGCTGACGTCGGTATCGCCGGTCGACGGCCAACCCATCGCCTCTGTCACCACGACTACCCCGGAAGATTACGAGCGGGTCGTTCAGACAGCCGAAAAGGCATTCCGTACCTGGCGGAACTGGCCGGCGCCCCGCCGCGGCGAGGTAGTGCGGCAGATCGGCGAGGCCCTCCGCGCCCGCAAAACGGACCTGGGTACGCTCGTCAGCTACGAAATGGGCAAAAGCCTTCAGGAAGGTTTGGGAGAGGTACAGGAAATGATTGACATCTGTGACTTTGCCGTCGGGCTCAGTCGCCAGCTATACGGACTCACCATCGCAAGCGAGCGCCCCGCCCACCGGATGATGGAGCAGTGGCATCCCCTGGGAATCGTCGGCGTGATTTCGGCTTTCAACTTTCCCGTTGCCGTCTGGTCCTGGAATGCCATGCTCGCCTGGGTATGCGGAGACGTCGTCATCTGGAAGCCTTCCGAAAAAACGCCGCTGTCTGCTCTTGCCTGCCAGTACCTGGCTGCCGATGTATTCAAACGCAATGACGTACCCGAAGGCGTCTCTTCCCTGATCACCGGTACGGCAGAAGCCGGCCAGTGGTTATCGGCCGATCCGCGTGTTCCGCTGGTATCCGCCACCGGTTCGACCCGTATGGGAAAGGCCGTCGCCCAGGCCGTCGCAGGCCGTCTCGGCAAGTCTATCCTCGAACTCGGCGGTAACAATGCGATCATTGTTTCGGAGCACGCCGACCTATCGCTGGCGATTCCGGGTATCGTCTTCGGCGCCGCCGGAACAGCCGGCCAGCGGTGTACCACAACCCGGCGGGTGATTGTGCATCATTCCCGGTATGAAGAGCTGAAATCCGTGCTCGCATCGGCCTATGCACAGCTCCGGGTGGGCAATCCGCTGGAAGAAGGCGTGCACGTAGGTCCGTTGATCGACGAAGCTGCCGTTTCGGCCTATGAAGCCGCGGTGCAGCAGGTACGTTCTGCCGGTGGAACGTTTGTCGTGGAGCCCGAAGTACTTCGCGATTACCCTTCTGCCTGCTATGTCCGGCCATGTATCGCTGAAGCCGAAAACCACTGGCCGGTAGTTCAGCAGGAGACCTTCGCTCCCATTCTCTATCTCATCCGGTATACGGCGCTGGAAGAAGCCATTGACCTTCAGAACGCTGTGCCGCAGGGCCTGTCGTCTTCCATCTTTACGCATCACCTGCGGGAAGCGGAACTGTTCCTTTCGGCGGCCGGGTCCGACTGCGGCATTGCCAATGTCAACATCGGCACATCAGGCGCGGAAATAGGCGGCGCTTTCGGCGGTGAAAAAGAAACCGGCGGCGGTCGCGAATCCGGCTCCGACGCCTGGAAAGCCTACATGCGCCGCCAGACCAATACGGTTAATTACTCGACGCAGCTGCCGCTGGCGCAGGGGATACAGTTTGGGGTTTAGGTAGTTTAGGGTTTAGAGTTTAGGGTTGGGAGGCGCGTCCATCAACTCTAAACTTTCAACCCTAAACTCTAAACTGCCCTCACCAAATCCTCGCCCTCACCTCATTCCCCCGATACATTTTATCGCCGGGTTTGACGCCGAAGGCTTCGTAGAAGGGTTCGAAGTTGGAGAGCGGGCCGTTGGTCCGGAATTCGCCGGGTGAGTGGGGATCGGTGTTAATGCGCAGACGCAGGGCTTCGTCGCGGGTTTTGGTCCGCCAGATCTGGGCGAAGGCCAGGAAAAACCGCTGATCCGGCGTAAATCCGTCGATTTTCTTCGCTGACTTACCTTCTGCCGTGTATGTTTTGAAGGCGGAATACGCAATCGAGAGCCCTCCAAGATCGGCCAGGTTTTCTCCAAGCGTCAGCTGCCCTTTTACGTGGACGTTGTCCAGGACGGTAAATCCGTCAAACTGGTCGACTACCAGCTGCGCCCGCTGCTTAAACTGATCGGCGTCTTCTTTTTTCCACCAGTTTTTGAGCATGCCCATGTAGTTAAACTGACGGCCCTGGTCGTCGAACCCGTGGGTCATTTCATGGCCGATCACCGCGCCGATAGCTCCGTAGTTGAAGGCGTCGTCGGCCGTCGGGTCAAAGAACGGCCATTGCAGAATACCTGCCGGGAAGGCAATTTCATTCCGGACGGGGCTGTAATATGCGTTGACCGTCGGAGGCGTCATACCCCATTCCGTTTTGTCAACCGGCTTGCCGAGGCGGGAGATCATTTCTTCATACCGCCATTTGCTGAGTGCCTTGATATTTCCGAAGTAATCGTCCCGGCGAATGGCCACGCCGTCGTACGTTTTCCATTTCGTCGGATAACCGATTTTGGGCGTGAAGGAATGAAGTTTCTTCAACGCCTCGGCCTTGGTTTCTTCCGTCATCCACTCCAGCCCTTTGATTCGGGTTTCGAATACCTTCTGAAGATTGGCGACGAGTTCGTCCATCCGTTTTTTGGATTCCGGCTTGAAGTATTTTGCGACATACAGCTGACCGAGGAGGTCGCCCAGCATCCCGTCGGTTTGGGAAGAAAGGCGTTTCCAGCGTTCCTGTTGTACCTTTTGCCCGTTGAGCGTCTTTCCTACGTATTCAAAACTGGCATTCACGAACGGGCTGCTGAGGCTGGCTGCTGCACCGCTGATAACGGAAAACTTCATTTTCGCCTTCAGCGTCTCAATGTTCTCGGCGGGAAGCAGGGTATTGAGGTACTCGTAGTACTTTGGCTGGCCGACGATGACCGTATCCGTCTTCAGGCGCAGTTTGCGGAGGACACCTGCAAGATCCAGGTTCGGTACTTTGGCGGAGAAGTCTGCCGTTCCGAACTTGTTGTATTGCGCGACGGGGTTCCGCATCTCGATGCGCCCCATATGGGAGGCGGCGATTTTGGTTTCCAGCGCGATGATCTCGTCAGCAAGACGCTCTGCATCAGCAATTTCCGTCAACTTAAACAAGGTAACTATGTATTGCCGGTACGCGTTTTTTACCTTGAGCGTCGCCTCGTCGGACTTGGTGTAGTAGTCTTTTTCGGGGAGGCCGGTACCGGTTTGCCGCATACTGACGATGTTGACGTCCGGGTTTTTGGCGTCTGCGCCTACACCGATTCCGAGAAAGGTCCCGCCGCCTTCCAGCGGGTGCTCGGCCGAGTACGCGAGTAGTTCCTTGTAATCCCTGATCTGATCAATCCGGGCCAGAATGGGCTTGATCGGGTCGTAGCCGCGTTTTTCAATGGCCACCGTATCCATACCCGACGCGTAGAAATCGCCTACCCGCTGCTCAACGCTGCCGGCAGGAGCTTTGGACGACGCCGCGGCCTCCAACAGGGCATGCAGGTTTTTGCTGTTGGTATCGCGGAGGATGTTAAACGAGCCCCAGGCGGTTTCGGATGCCGGTATTTCGGTTTCTTTCAGCCAGGTACCGTTGGCATACCGGAAAAAATCCTCACGCGGACTGACGGATTTGTCCATGCCCGAGAGATCCAGGCCTTTGCTTCGTTTGGGATCGTCGAACGGCCTGCCGGTAAAGGCGGCGGTCACTACCGCGGCCGTTCCCAGCAGGAGGAAGCTGCTTTTTTTCATGCGTTTGTTGACTGGTTAATGGAAATCCAACGCCTGAAATTCCGCAATCTTTTTCCTCAAAAAGCGGATTTGCGACTAGCGGAGTGAATGTATAGAGGTAACGTGGCCGTCAGGCACATTCCTGCTCATGGGCGACCTCTGGATACCCATTACCTGCGAGCTAAATTATAATACACTAACAATCAGAGCAATAAAAAAAACAGACCTAAATAAAAGACTCTATATCGCTCAAGAGCCTACACAGCTATCAGGCAGCAGTTATTTCAGGCTGAGTATATTCGCTGAGAGGTTCAGTCCTTAAGGAGTCTTTTTTGGCCGTCATTGATTTTTGTAGTAAGTTCGCCTGACAGTTTACAGCCTTTTCAAACGAATTTTAGTACGCTTCTTTATCTTCAATCGCGCAATTTTATAATTTCCGAAAAGTATGCAGAGTTTATACAGGCTTATCAAGAATTATGGCATAGTCGGTATCTTTATCTTCTTTAAGCTAAAACTCAGACTCTCCCGAAGCATTTCCGTCCCTGGAGTTTCTCATCCGATCAGACTTAGAGTTGGTACCAGTGATGCACCCGTCTTCACTCAGGTATTTATAGATCAAGATTACAGCATTGATCTTCCATTTGACGCCCGAAATATCATTGACGCTGGAGCCAACGTAGGTCTGGCCGCAGTCTATTTTGCCAACAAATACCCGAAGGCAACTATCGTCTCCATTGAGCCCGAAAAATCTAATTTTAATATCCTGCAAAAGAATGTTGCACCTTATCCCAATGTAAAACCCGTTATGAAGGCGCTTTCAAATGAGCAGGAAGTCCTGACCGTTGAAGACCTTGGTTACGGGAATTGGGGATTCGTCACGTCGAGGGCGGGCGAAAAGACAACCGAAAGCGCCATCGTCGTGGAAACCATAACCATCCCTCAGCTCATGCGGGATTTCGGGTTTGACCACATCGACATTGCCAAAATCGACATCGAAGGATACGAGAAGGAGTTGTTTGAATCTCGCTATGAAGAATGGGTGCCGAAAACAAAATGCCTCATCGTAGAATTGCATGACCGCATGAAAAAGGGTACTTCTACCAGTCTTTTCAAGTGCATCAGTCAATATAATTTTTCATTGACACTGAGTGGTGAAAACCTGGTTTTCGTTAACGACGATTTGTAAATCCCCGCATCCCGTGTTTGCGAATGACTCTCTGTAAAATGGCTACAGAAATTTTTTGATCTTCTGAAAAACCGATGATCCGACGCGAATCATCGGTTTTTCTTTTCGGACTGTTCCCTAAAAAAACTCAAAATAACCTGATACCGGCCTGACTATTACCTGGCTGAACGGGTATCCAGTGCCGATTGACTTCCTGACGCTCAATCGCTACCTTTGATCGTCCTCTCTATCGAAAAAACATCATGGCGCTCACCAAACTGACGGTCAACGGGAAGGTTTATTCCGTAGACGTCGATCCCAACATGCCGCTCCTTTGGGCGATCCGGGATGTCATCGGACTTAAAGGCACCAAGTTCGGCTGCGGAATGGCCCAGTGCGGAGCCTGTACCGTACACCTCAACGGGACGCCTGTCCGCTCCTGCTCGACGCCCGTTTCGGTCGTCAAGACCCAGAAAATCACAACCATCGAAGGCATCGGTACTCCCGATCACCTCCACGCGGTACAGCAGGCCTGGATCGAAGAGCAGGTACCGCAGTGCGGATACTGCCAGTCGGGACAGATCATGAGCGCTGTGGCACTGCTCAAACAGAAGCCCAACCCCAGCGACGAAGACATCGACACCTACATGCAGGGCAATATCTGCCGCTGCGGCACGTACCAGCGCATACGCTCGGCGATTCACAAGGCTTCGGGCCTGTTACAGGAAAAGAAACCGGTCAAAACCACTCCGGCGCCCGTCGGGAAATAAGCACGCACGATGAAACCTCAACACACAAGCCGGCGCGGCTTTCTCAAAGCCGGAGGTTCGGCCGGAGCGTTGCTGGCCCTGGGCTTTTCGCTGCCCGCCCAAGCCGGGGACGTTGTCCTTCATAAAATCGAAAAAACGGCGCTCGGGCTCGAACTGAGTCCCTATATCCTGATCGACGATACCGGCAAGATCACGCTGCTCAACCCCCGCCCCGACATGGGCCAGGGTACATACCAGTCCATGCCGGCACTCATCGCCGAGGAGCTGGAAGTATCGTTCGATCAGATACATATCATTCAAACCAACGGCCAGGGCAAGTATGGCGCACAGTTGTCGGGCGGTAGTTCTTCCGTTCGTACCCGCTGGATTCCGATGCGGAAAGCCGGCGCCGCCGTACGGGAAATGCTCATCCAGGCCGCTGCCAATAAGTGGAAGGTACCGGTAGCCGAATGCTTTGCCGAGAATGCTAAAGTCATTCACCGGCCGAGTGGAAAGTCCTTTCCCTATGCGGAGCTGGTGGAAGAAGCATCCCGCCTCGAAATCCCGAAAGAGCCTAAACTGAAGGATCCCAAAGATTTCAAACTGCTCGGAAAAAACATTCCCAAACCCGATGTACCGCTGAAAGTAACCGGCCGGGCGCAGTTCGGAATCGACGTGGAAGTACCGGGTATGCTGTACGCCAGTATTGAACGGAGTCCGTCGATTCACGGAAAAGTAATTTCATTTGACGACGCCGCCGCCCTGAAAGTACCCGGCGTAAAGAAAGTACTGAAGGCCGAACGCGCCATGCCACACCTGACGGTAGAGACCGTTGCCGTAGTTGCCACCAACTACTGGGCGGCTATGGAAGGGCGGCGCAAGCTGAAGGTACAGTGGGAAAAGAAGGATCCGACTTACCTCGCTACCGATACCTATTCGGCCCGGCTGAAAGAGCTCGCCGGTAAGGAATCCAGTGATTTTGCAGGAAACAAAGGCGATTTTGCCGCCGCCTATGCCGGCGCTGCCAGGAAAATCCAGGCTTCCTACGAAACTCCCTTTGCGGCTCACGCAGCGATGGAACCAGTGAATGCCACGGCCTGGTTTAAGGGCGACAGCCTCGAAATATGGGCGCCAACCCAGGGACCCGACGGTACTATTTCGGAACTGGCCCGCTACCTGAACCTCAAGCCGGAGCAGGTGAAAGTTAATGTCACGTTTCTGGGCGGCGCATTCGGGCGGAAAGCTTACCTCGATTTTGTAAAAGAAGCGGCGTTTTTGTCGAAGGCCGTGGGCGCGCCTGTCAAACTGCTCTGGACGCGGGAAGACGACATGACCCAGGGTCCCTATCGCCCTGCCATGCTCAGCGTACTCGAAGGCGGGATCGACGCGCAAGGCAAAATCACGGCCTTTCACCATAAAATTATCACGGAATCCATTCAGGAACAGGTCTTTAAAGCCGACCTGAAAGGCAAGGCCGACGGATGGACGGAAGAAGGCATTGGCGAGAAAGACAGCCCTATCGAAGTGCCCAATATCCGCCGGAGCTACCTCAAGGCGCGTACGGATCTGCCTATTGTGTGGTGGCGTTCGGTGTATGCGTCGACCAACGTTTTCGGACATGAGTCGTTTATTGACGAACTGGCGCATGCCGCCGGCCGGGACCCGCTGGACCTTCGACTGGAGCTCTTCAAAGATTCTCCGCGGTTTGTGAAGGTACTGGAAACGCTGGCCGAAAAATCCGGTTACCGGCAAAAGCGCCCCGCCGGAAAGGCCATGGGTATTGCCATCGCCCGGTCATTCAGTACGATCTGCGCGCATGCGTTTACGGTAGCAAAAACGAAGGACGGCGTCAAAATTGAAAAGGTAGTTTCGGTCATTGACTGCGGTATGGTTGTCAACCCTGACAACGTACGGGCACAGACGGAAAGCAACGTTGTCTACGGCCTGACCGCAGCGCTGAAAGGCCCGATTACCTATGCCGACGGCGCCATTCAGCAAAGTAATTTCCATAACTATCCGGTTCTGCGCCTGCCCGAAATGCCAAAGGTAGAAGTACATATCATTGACAATCAGGAGGCTCCGGGAGGCGTGGGCGAGCCGGGCCTGCCGCCCATCGCACCGGCACTGGCGAATGCACTGTTCAACCTCACAGGGAAACGGGTGCGGAAGCTGCCGATGGAGTTGAATGGGTAGTTTAGAGTTTAGAGTTTAGAGTTTAGAGTTTAGAGTTTAGAGTTTAGAGTTTAGAGTTTAGAGTTTAGAGTTTAGAGTTTAGAGGGCGACCTGGGCTCAACTACTTGACCCTTAGTCTGTTCGTTAATATTTTTCAAAAAAGGGAGAGCCTCGCTGGCAGCGAGGCTCTCCCTTTTAACTCTAAACTCAAAACTCTAAACCCTAAACTGAAAACCCCTAAACATCAAACCGATCCGCATTCATCACCTTCACCCATGCCGCGACGAAGTCCCGGATGAATTTTTCGCCTGCGTCGGCGCTGGCGTATACTTCGGCCAGGGCGCGGAGTTCGGAGTTGGAGCCGAAGATCAGGTCGGCGCGGGTGGCAGTCCACTTCAGTTCGCCGGTTTTCCGGTCATGACCTTCAAAGATCTGCTTGTGTTCTGAAACGGCCTTCCAGACGGTGCTCATGTCGAGCAGGTTGACGAAAAAGTCGTTCGTCAGCACCTGCGGTCGGGTGGTGAATACACCGTGCTTCGAACCGTCATAGTTGGTGTCCAGGGCACGCATCCCGCCGATGAGCACTGTCAGTTCGGGCGCACTCAGGGTCAGCAGCTGAGCCTTGTCGATGAGGAGTTCCTCGGTCGATACGCTGTAGCGGGCCTTCAGGTAGTTCCGGAAGCCATCTGCCGCGGGTTCGAGTACGGCGAAGGATTCGACATCGGTCTGTTCCTGCGACGCATCTGCCCGTCCGGGTGTAAAGGGTACCGTCACGGCATAACCGGCATCTTTCGCCGCCTTTTCTACCGCCGCGCTGCCTGCCAGTACGATCAGGTCGGCGAGGGAAACTTTCTTCCCGGTCGATTGCGTACTGTTGAACTCGTTTTGAATGCTTTCAAGGGTCTCGAGGACGGTCGAAAGCTGTGAAGGGTTATTCACCTCCCAGTACCGCTGCGGGGTGAGGCGGATGCGGGCGCCATTGGCGCCGCCGCGCTTGTCTGAACCGCGGAAGGTGGAAGCAGACGCCCAGGCCGTCGAAACCAGTTGGGATACCGTCAGTCCGGACGCCAGGATGTTGGTCTTCAGCGCCGCGATATCGGTTTCATCGATGAGGGCGTAATCCACGGCCGGAATCGGGTCCTGCCAGATGAGTTCTTCCTGCGGTACTTCCGGGCCCAGGTAGCGGGCACGCGGACCCATATCCCGGTGCGTCAGCTTGAACCAGGCACGGGCGAAAGCGTCGGCAAAGGCGTCCGGGTTTTCGTAGAAACGACGGGAGATTTTTTCGTATGCCGGGTCAAATTTCAGGGCCAGGTCGGTCGTAAGCATACGCGGCTCCTGGCGCTTGTCTGCATCAAACGCGTGGGGAACAGAACCTGCACCTGCGCCATGTTTCGGTTTCCATTGATGTGCGCCTGCCGGGCTGGTGGTCAGTTCCCAATCGTATCCGAAGAGGTTCCAGAAGAAGTTGTTGCTCCACCGGGTCGGGGTGCTGGTCCATGTCACTTCGAGACCGCTGGTGATGGCATCCGCGCCGACACCGGTACCGAAGCTATTCCGCCAGCCGAGCCCCTGCTCCTCGATATCAGCGCCTTCCGGGTCAGGACCGACGTGCGAAGCGGGAGCTGCACCGTGCGTTTTGCCGAAGGTATGTCCACCGGCGATGAGGGCTACGGTTTCTTCGTCGTCCATCGCCATCCGCTTGAAGGTTTCGCGAATGTCGCGGGCAGCGGCAATCGGATCGGGGTTACCGTTGGGACCTTCGGGGTTCACATAGATAAGCCCCATCTGAACGGCTGCCAGCGGATTTTCGAGGTCGCGGTCGCCCGAGTAGCGGTTGTCGCCGAGCCAGGTCGTCTCCGAGCCCCAGTATACATCGGTTTCAGGTTCCCAGACGTCTTCGCGACCACCGGCAAAGCCGAAAGTTTTGAAGCCCATGGATTCCAGCGCGACGTTACCGGTGAGAATCAGGAGGTCAGCCCAGGAGATTTTCTTCCCGTATTTGGCTTTAATCGGCCACAACAGGCGGCGGGCCTTGTCGAGGCTCACGTTATCGGGCCAGCTGTTGAGGGGAGCGAAGCGCTGCTGTCCGGCGCCGGCGCCACCGCGGCCGTCGCCCGTCCGGTATGTACCAGCACTGTGCCAGGCCATCCGGATAAACAGGGGGCCGTAGTGACCGAAGTCGGCCGGCCACCACTCCTGCGAATCGGTCATCAGGTCGTGAAGGTCTTTCTTCACTGCCTCCAGATCGAGACTGTTAAATTCTTTGGCATAGTCAAAATCGCCACCCATCGGGTTAGACTGGGGGGCATGCTGACGAAGGATATTCAATTTCAACTGATTCGGCCACCAATCATGGTTTTGGGTTCCGTTGCCGCCGACACTGGTCTTCTGGGCAGCTCCGTGAAACGGGCATTTGCTGATATCGCCTGACTTGTTCTCCATGTTTTTTTGTGTATTAGTTTAGTTTCGAACCAGTCGCGGAAAAGGGGGAATAGACCGCCCGATACGCGGCGTCGTTGTTGTTTGACACTGCAATGATAGAGGACCGGATTTCATCAATCAAATTGATTTAATCTATAACACTATCAATAAAATCTATAATATCTTCGGAATTCGCGGATGAGCTCTTCAGCTTTGCTTATGAGGAGCCTCAGGAGCATGGAAACGGCCTTTCCACCGAAACTATCCTGCCCCGGCAGGGAGAAAATAGCCTTCTGCCCGCCGCCGCGGGTATATTGCAGGAGCGGCGGAATATCCCTTCGGGAGCTTCCGCCTTTCTACCCATCTTTACGATATGAAATACGCATTGCTCGCCCTTTTGACGTACGTCGGTACGTTTTGCCACGCCCAGCAGCGGCAGGCCGTTCTCGTCGATGAGTTTATCTACGACAAAGCTCCGTTTCCGTCCTGCCACGCTTCTACTCTCGCCGAAACGCCCGGCGGACTCGTCGCGGCCTGGTTTGGCGGCACCCATGAAAACAACCCGGATGTGGGTATCTGGTTTTCAGAGCTGGTGAAAGGAAAATGGACGGCCCCGCGGGAAGTTGCCAACGGCGTACAGGCCGACGGCAAGCGTTTTGCTTCCTGGAACCCGGTGCTGTTTCAAATGCCGAAAAAAGGTAACCTGCTGTTGTTCTATAAAGTAGGGCCGAGCCCGTCGACCTGGTGGGGTATGCTCATCCGTTCGGCAGACGGCGGAAAGACCTGGTCGAAGCCCGAGCGCCTCCCCGAAGGCATTTACGGCCCGATCAAAAACAAACCTGAACTGCTGAAAGACGGCACGCTCATCTGTCCGACCAGCTCGGAAGACCACGGCTGGCGCGTGCACTTTGAATACACCAAAGACGAAGGAAAAACCTGGACGCGCTCGGAAGCCATCAACGACGGAAAGGAATTTTCCGCCATCCAGCCTTCTGTTCTCTTTCTGAAGGACGGTCGCCTGCAAATCCTCTGCCGCAGTAAAAACAACGCCATTCTGGAAGCCTTCTCCTCCGATCAGGGCAAAACCTGGACCGCGCTCACCAAAACCCAGCTGCCCAACCCTAACTCCGGTACCGACGCGGTGACGCTGAAGGATGGTCGCCAGGCACTCGTTTACAACCATACCAAAAAAGCCGGAGGTACCTGGGGCAAGGAGCGTACGCCGCTGAACCTGGCGATTTCTCCCGACGGGCAGAAATGGTATACCGCCGCCGTCCTCGAAAAAGAACCCGGCGAGTACTCCTACCCGGCGATTATCCAGACAAAAGACGGGCTCATTCACCTCACTTATACCTGGAAACGCGAGAAGATCAAGCACGTGGTCGTCGACCCGAAAAAAGCCGACCTCCTCGAAATCCGGGACGGTATCTGGCCGGAGAAGTAGCTCCGCCGGACACCTCGTTTCATGTCCGCAAACGTACAGAGCATTGTACGTTTGCGGACATTTTATTTTCAAGATCCTATTGATTATCAGTACCTTACTTATCCAGTTATCCGTATGGCATACCTTTCTAAACAGGGTATCACGCGCACAACCGGTTTCCCTATGTTTCGTAACTACCTGAAAATCGCCTTCCGTAATCTTCTGAAAAACAGGGGATACAGTTTCATCAACATCCTCGGGCTGGCTGTAGGGCTGGCGTCGAGTATCCTCATTTTGCTGTGGGTAGTCGATGAATTCAGCTACGACCAGTTTCACCCGAAGAAAGAACGGATCTACCGTGTTCTCCGGAATTTCAAGGAATCGGAAGGGAAAGTCTGGACGTCGAGTTCTCAGGGCGGATTACTGGGCAACTACCTGCGGAAGTCTATCCCCGAAATCAAATACGTAGCGATGACCGGCTGGGAATCGCCGATGCCGCTGGCGACGGGAAACAAAGCCATGAAAAAGGCGGTCCTCTCTGTGGAGCCCGACTTCGTGAATATTTTCGGATTCAAGACCGTAAAGGGTTCTTTTCAAGCGGCCTTCCGGGACACAAAATCCATCCTGCTGACGGAATCCGCGGCCCGCGCCTACTTTGGGGAAAAAGACCCGATCAACCAGATCATCCGGTTCAACGGCCAGCATGATCTGAAAGTCGCGGCGGTGATCCAGGACTACCCCAAAAATTCCCGCTTTACCTTTGAAGCGCTGGTACCCTTTCGCCTCTACGATGCTCTCGGCTGGAACTACCTCGGCTGGAGTGCCAATAACTATCAGATTTATACGGAGTTACATCCAAATGCCGACCTTGCCGCTGTCAACGCCAAGGTGGGTAAAATCTATGCAACGCAATCGAAGGACTACAACGGCGAGGCTTTTCTCTATCCGCTCCTGAAATCCCGCTTGTATGGCCGCTTTGAAAACGGCGTTCCGTCGGGCGGCCGGATTGAAAACGTCCGGATGTTCGGCATCATCGCGGCGTTTGTGCTGCTGATAGCCTGCATCAATTTCATGAACCTGAGCACAGCACGCAGCGAAAAACGTGCGCGGGAAGTCGGCATCCGCAAGACCTCCGGCGCGATGCGTGGCGGTCTGATCATCCAGTTTCTGGGGGAATCGCTGTTTCTGGCGCTGGCAGGGCTGATTGTGGCCGTGGGGTTGGTGGAATTTGCACTTCCTTCCTTCAATCAGCTCATAGGCAAGGAGTTGCAGATTGATTTTGGAAATCCGCTGTATTGGGCAGCGGGGTTACTCGTCGTGACCGTAACGGGCATCCTGGCGGGCAGCTACCCGGCCTTTTACCTGTCGGCCTTCAATCCTGTGACCGTACTGAAGGGTACCATGCAGGCCGGCAAGGCAGGCTCCCTGCCCCGGAAGGTATTGGTCATTCTGCAATTTACGTTTTCGATATCCCTGATAATCAGCACACTGCTTGTCTACCAACAGATACAATACGCCAAAAACCGGCCCCTCGGCTACGACCAGGAAAACCTGATGTACTTCGCCATGGAAGGAGACGCTCCCAACCACTGGCAAACGCTGCGGAGCGAGATCCTGGCCTCCGGCGTGGCGGAGAACGCGTACTGTACCAGCTCGCTGCCCGGCGGCGAATCCGGGTCGAACGGCTGGGGATTCGGCTGGAAGGGCCAGAAACCCGGACAATACAACCAGGTATTCGAGTTCATGCGGGTGAGCTATGACTTCCTGAAAACGACCGGTGTGAAACTGGCCGCCGGACGGGATTTCTCTCCGGCTACGCCCGGCGATACGTCCCGTGCGGTGATCATCAACGAGTCGGCGGCGAAAGTACTGGGCTTCAAAGATCCGCTCGGCGAAACCATCAGCCGGGGCGAGGGCAAGTACCTGGAGAAGTACACCATCGTCGGCGTCGTCAAAAACTTTGCGTTCGGTTCTCCCTATGAAACAATGGTGCCGATGATGGTTAATCTGTCGGTACAGGGCGGAAATATGAGCAATATGGTCGTTCGACTGAAGCCGCAGGTGGCTACTGCGGCGTCGGTGGAATCCATTCAGAAACTTTATCAGAAGTACGCGAAGGACGTGCCGTTCGACTACCACTTCATTGATACCGACTTTGAAAAACGGTTCGAAGCGGAAGCGCTGCTGGGCTCACTCGCGATGCTGTTCGGATCGCTGGCGGTGTTTATTTCCTGCCTCGGGCTGTTTGGACTGGCTTCGTACATGGCCGAGCAGCGGCGGAAGGAAATCGGCGTCCGGAAAGTACTCGGCGCCAGTGTGGTAAACCTGTGGGGATTACTGTCGCAGGACTTCGTAAAACTGGTTGCGATCTCGTTCCTGATTGCCTCTCCCCTGGCCTATTATTTCATGCAGCAATGGCTGGAGAAGTTTCCGCTGCACATCGATATCGGATGGATGGTATTTGTTCTCGCCGGCCTCCTGGCCCTGGCCGTTACGCTCCTGACCATCAGCTACCAGGCGTTACGCGCCGCGATGGCTGATCCGGTGAGAAGTTTGAAGACGGAATAGGCATGGGGCAGGGGTGTACGCTGCTGTCACGAAAGAAGACCATTCGTCGAAGAAACAAATACCTCGAAATCAATTATTTACACAATCAGGAACCGGCCTCCGGCGCTTACTGCCTAAAGCTTACTGCTTAGTGCATACAGCCCCCCAAAGCCATATCCTCTGCTACTCGCCATGCTCCGTAACTACCTGAAAATCGCCTTGCGGAACCTTCTCCGGCAGAAAGGATTCGCCTTTATCAACATCACCGGCCTGAGCATCGGGCTGGCGTGCTGCATGCTGATCCTGCTGTATACGAAGGATGAAATTTCGTACGACGCTTTTCATGAGAAGAAGGATCAGCTCTACCGCGTGACCTGCCGTATCCAGGGCAAGGAAGGGCGGAACGAGCTATATGGCATCGCGGCGATGATCGAGGGACCGTCTTTCAAGCAGGATATTCCCGAAGTCGAATCGTATACGCGGGTGCAGGAGCGGGATTTCATCCTCCGCAAGGGCCGCGAAACCTTCAACGAAAAAGCTTCCTGGGCAGACGCCAACTTCTTCAGCGTCTTTTCCTTTCCGCTGGTATCCGGAGACCCGAAGTCTGCCCTGAAAGACATTCATTCCGTGGTGTTGACGGAAGAAACGGCGCAAAAGTACTTCGGCACCACCGCCGCTATCGGAAAATCGCTTGAGTTTGAGATCAATAACAAGTTCGAAACCTTCGTGGTCTCAGGCATTGCCAAACGTTCACCCCAAAACTCATCCATTAAATTTGATATACTTCTTCCGTTCAACTACCTCGTCGAGAAGGAGTATGACGACAACTGGCTATGGCTCTCCTACCCGACGTACCTCGTCATGCACAAGGGAGCCGACGTGCAGGCCGTTTCCCGGAAAATGACGCAGATCTACAACCGGAAAGCCCGGAATCAGGTCGCTGAAGCCAGCAAACACGGATTTGCGGCGAAATTTATCTGGGGCGTCCAGCCGTTTCTGGAAATGCACCTCGACCCGACCGTCGAGCATACGCCCGAAGTCAGCAATCCGATTTATTCCTATATCCTGATCTGCATCGCGGTCTTTGTGCTGCTGATTGCATGTATCAATTTCGTGAACCTCACGGTATCACAGTCGCTCCGCCGGGGCCGGGAAATTGGTATCCGGAAGGTCGTCGGCGGGCAGCGCCGGCAGTTGATTTTCCAGTTTCTCGGAGAATCCTTCCTATTGACATTTTGCGCCTTTCTCTTCGCCGTTCTGCTCACGGAGGCGGCCCTGCCGTTTTTCAATGAACTGGCCAACAAGCAGCTATCCCTCAGCTACTTGCTTGATTTTCAATTAGTAGGAAGCTTTATCCTGCTGTTCCTGGGAACGGGCTTCGCCGCGGGCTTCTATCCGGCGCTGGTACTCTCCGGCTTCGATCCGATGAAGACGCTGTACAACCGTTTTCAGTTTTCAGGAAAAAACTACCTGTCAAAGAGCCTGGTAGTGTTGCAGTTTTCGCTTGCTACTTTCCTCATTATCACTACGTTGTTTGTCTACTCGCAGTTTCATTTTCTGACGACAAAGGACCTGGGCTACAACGACAAGAACCTGATCTCGCTCCACGTCGGGCAGGATCGGAACATGCCGCTCATGGCGACTTTCAGCGAGCAATTCCGGAAAGCGCCGGGTGTGGTGAGCGTGGCGCCGGCACTGGGTGGCGACTGGGGTACTGTTTCCAAAGCCAACGGAGTAGATATCGACATCGCTTTCAGGCATATCGACGAGCACTACTTCCCCACCCTGGGCATTCAACTGAAGGCAGGCCGGAATTTTTCGCCGGACTTCCCCGCTGATTCCACTCATTCTGTCATCGTCAACGAAGCCTATATCAAAAAAGCCGGCTGGAAAGACAGCGGCGTCGGTCATACCGTCGATTTCCTGAACGGGAGCGAGCAGAAACTGACGATCGTCGGCGTCGTGAAAGACTACCACTACGGATCACTCAAGGAAGAAATCGGGCCGATGCTCTTCACAGCCGACCCGCACATGCCCTTCGGCCGGTTTTACCTGCGGGTACAGCCGGAGAAAATTCCACAGGCGTTGCGGTCGGTCGAGGCTACGTACCGCAAGCTCGACCCTTTCCGGCCGTTCCAGTACAAGTTTGAGGAAGACATCAACCGCCGCAATTACGAAACCGAGGCAAAGTGGAAGCAGATTATATCGTTCGCGGCGGTGCTGACGATTTTCATCTCCTGCATCGGGTTGTTCGGGCTCGTCAGCCTGTCTATCCAGCGGCGGACCAAGGAGATCGGTATCCGGAAGGTACTCGGCGCCTCCGTCTGGCAGGTATCGACGCTGCTGTCCCGGAATTTCCTGTACCTGGTACTCATCGCCTTTGTCGTAGCTATTCCGGCTGCCTGGTACGCCACACAGCGCTGGCTGGAAAACTTCGCTTACCGGATCGATATCGACTGGAAAGTTTTTGCGGCGTCGGCGTTGCTGACGACAGCCATTGCTATCGTGACCGTCGGGTTCAATACCTTCCGGACGGCTCTGATGAACCCGGCCAACTCGCTCAAAACCGAATAACATGCTTCGGAACTACCTCATCACAGCCTACCGCACACTGCTGCGGAACAAAGGGTACGCCTTCCTGAATATTGCCGGGCTGGCGCTTGGCCTGACGGGTAGTCTGCTCATTTTTCAGGTCATCAAGTTCCATTTGTCGTTCGATACCTACCATACCCGGGCGGGTCGTACGTACCAGATGCTGTCGCACTTTCTGACCGGCGGTGACGGCCAGCCTACCGATGCCGTCACACCGCCGCTCGGTGCCGCGCTACGGGCCGACTTTCCCTTCCTCGAAGCGGTGACAACGGTACTGGGGCAGCGCGACCGGCTCATTACCATCGAACGAAACGGCAGTCAGCAGAAATTCAACGAGGAGCGGGCCGTCTGCTATACCGACACCGGATACTTCCGGGTATTCGACTACCAGTGGCTGAGCGGAAACGCAAATACGGCGCTGCAACGGCCGAATACCGTCGTCCTGACCCGGAAACTGGCTGAGAAGTACTTCGGAACCACCGACGTACTCGGCCGGGCCATCCGGATGAATAATGACCTGGACCTGACCGTTACCGGGGTTCTGGAAAACATTCCGGATAATACCGACCGGCGTCACGAGTTTTTTATTTCCTGGGCGACGCTCGACCGGTACAACAATCCCCGCAGTATCGGCGGGCCTGGTACCAAAGAATGGGGATGGACGAGCTCCCGCGTTGCCTGTTTCGTTGTCGCGAAAGATCCTGCCGATATGACCCGGTTGAGCAGGGCCATGCCCTCCTTCCGCCGGAAGTACCTCGGCGACGATGCGAAGGACATCAACTACCTTTCTGTTCCGTACAGCAAAGTCCACTTCGACAAACAATACCACGGCGTCATCAGCAAAACGCAGCTGTATGTACTCGGCCTGGTAGGTCTTTTCCTGATTGTGACGGCCTGTATCAACTTCGTCAACCTGGCTACCGCGCAGGCGCTGAAGCGCTCACGGGAAATCGGGGTACGGAAAGTGGTCGGAGGTACCCGTCCGCAGTTATTCGGGCAGTTTCTCGCGGAAACCGCCGTCATTACGTTTTTGTCGATCATCCTCGCAGTAGGTTTTACCGAGCTGGTACTCGACCCGCTCAATACCTATCTCAGCTCCCGCGCCAACTTCAACCTGATGGGCGGTACCTTCTGGGACTTTCCGATGATTCTCTTTCTCACCGCGGTATTTGTGGTGGTGACGCTGCTGTCGGGCGCCTATCCCGGGCTGGTACTCACCGGATTCCGGCCGGTTTCGGCATTGAAAGGCAAAATCAGCACGCAGCAGATTGGCGGGATGCCCGTCCGCCGGGGGTTGGTCGTGATGCAGTTTGTCATCACGCAGGTATTGCTCATCAGCGCGATTGTCGTCACCCGGCAAATGAACTTCTTCCGGAATTCGGATCTGGGCTATACGGCTTCGTCGGTCGTTATGCTGCCCGTTCCGGACCGGTCCGTGAGCCTTTCCCTGATCCGCAACGAACTTTCCAGGGTGCCGGGCGTAGAATCCGTGACACTATGTACACATGCGCCGACGGCCAGTATGCTCAATCAGACCAGCAGCCATCGTTTCGGAAACCGCACCGAAGATGAAAAGTGGGAAGTAGCGGTAAAACCGGCGGATGCCCGGTACCTGTCGACCTTCCGTATTTCCCTCCTTGCCGGCCGGAATTTTCCGGACACGGACTCGCTCCGGGGATACCTCGTCAACGAAACCTATGTCCGGAAGCTCGGCCTGAAACCTGCCGATGTAATCGGTCAGCGCTTCCGGCTCTGGGGAGAAAGCGCGCCGATTTACGGGGTGGTGAAGGATTTCCATAACCAGTCGCTCGACAACCCGATTGAACCGGTGGTCATTTATGCCAGTCCGTCTGAATTCACGTCGGCGGCCTTGCGGGTAAAAACCGGACAGCTCACTGAAACCCTGGCTTCGGCGCAGGCGGCCTGGGAGAAGCTCTTTCCTGAATACCTCTACCGGCAGACCTTCCTCGACGATCAGATTGCACAACTCTATGAAACGGAAGACCTGATCCTGCAACTGGTACGGCTCTTCACGGGTCTGGCGGTGCTGATCGGTTGCGTCGGGCTGTACGGTCTGGTCAGCTTCATGGCGGCGCAGAAAACCAAGGAAATCGGCGTGCGGAAAGTACTGGGCGCCAGCCTTTGGCAGATTCTCGGCCTCTTTGGCGGGGAGTTTCTGCGGCTGATGCTGCTGGCCTTTGTCGTCGCGGCGCCGCTGGGCGGGTGGGCCATGTCGGCCTGGCTGAGCGAGTTTACCTTCCGGATTCCGATGGAATGGAGCGTCTTTGCCGTTTCGGTGTCACTGACAGGTACCATCGTCGTGCTGACGGTTGGCTGGAAAGCCTTTCAGGCGGCCAGTCTCAACCCGGCCAAAAGTCTCAAAACCGAGTAACTACGAACAGTTATGAAACATGTACTGATTGCGCTGTCGCTGCTCAGCCTTCCGGCGCTGGCACAAAAGCGATCGAATCTTTCGTCCTCCATTTCGGACGACGGAAAAACACTTCACATTGATATTCACGGTACGGTAGACGGGCGGGAAATCCGGTACGATCATACGCATGCCGTTGAAGGTCTTTCGTCTGACGAGAAACACAAGCTCGTCAGCGATGCCTATACTTCTCTCGGACTGGAGCCTCCGGCCAAACCGAAGCCGCCTGTTCCGCCGTCACCTCCGTCACCGCCCATTCCGCCGGCGGGACCGTTGTCTCCGCCTTCTCCGCCGACGCCGCCTTCCGGGCCTCCTGCGCCTCCTGTGCCTCCCGTACCCGCGTATGAGATACCCCGTGACGCCTCGCTGCTGATTGATGAAGACAGCCGTGAAATGCGCGTCACCATCGAGCGAACGACCAACGGAAAGCGGAAAGTGCTTCAGAAGACGTTTGATATCCGCGGAAAATCAGATGCCGAAAAACGCCGGCTGATCGAATCGTTCGGCAAGGAATTTGATAAAAACTGAAGGAAAATTCCTTCCTGACGCCTGCTCTGGTCACAACCGACCGGAGCGGGCTTTTTTGTTTGCGGGCGAATCCTTGCCCGCAAACGCGGAGATCACGTAACTTTCAGGCGAAAAGCGATGCCGGTCCGGGCGAGTCTCATCGGATGCGCTTCTGTCCCACCCGCCCCATGAGCGATTCCTTCGGGAGCGTTTTCTCCGAACATTGATGGTAGAAGAGGAAGTGATTTGGCAGCATTTTCGCGAAGGCGACAGGCAGGCTTTTGCCCGGCTGTACGAACGTTACTTCCCTATTCTGTACGGGTACGGTTTTCGGCTTTCCGGAGACGAAGAAGTGGTGAAAGATGCGATTCAGACGCTTTTTGTGGAATTGTGGAAAAGCCGGGCCGGGCTTTCAACTACTTCCTCCGTCAAATTTTACCTGTTCCGGGTACTTCGCCGGAAGATCCACGAGCAGACCCGGCGGGTTACGCTTGCGCTGCCGGAAGATTACCACCTGGAGTTTGACTATTCCCCCGAAACCGATATGATTCAGCGGGAGCGGCTTTCGCTTCGCCGCGAAAAACTGGAGCAGGCATTGCGCCAGCTCCATCCCCGCCAGAAAGAGGCGTTGTCGCTTCTCTACCTCGAAGGGCTTTCCTACCCCGAAATCGCCGGAATCATGGATATCAAGGTCCGTACGGTTTATAACCTGGTCCATACCGCGTTGCAGGTACTCCGGACCACGATGCCGGCGGCGCTTCGCCTGCTGGCGCTGCTTTCCCTGAACCGCTGGTGAAGGTCTTCCGGAAAAATTTCAAAAAAATCTGCTGATCCGCTGGTAAAACGGCGGCGCCGGTCCCATTGTACAAAAAACAGCGTGCAATGGACTACTCCCGTTTTACGGCGGAGCAACTGGCGACCGATCCCTTTTTTGTCCGGTGGGTCCGGAAAGAAGACGACGAAACAAGGCTTTTCTGGAACGACTGGCTGAAGCGTCATCCCGAACGGCGTGAGGAAGCCGAGCTGGCCCGTGCGCTCGTGCTCACCTGGCGGCCGAAGCCCGTCCTGCCTCCACCCGGAGCGGCCGAGACGGTTTGGGCCGGTATCCAGCGGGATACAGCACCCGATATCCGCCGGTTCCGGTGGAAAACGGCGGCCGGCTGGGCCGCGGTCCTTGCCGGAGCCGGCATCGGCCTTTACTTCTTCCTGACAGAATCGGCTGAGATTCAACAGAAAACCCTTGCCGGTCAGACGCGCGTCGTGGAGCTGCCCGACCACTCCCAGGTTGTGCTGAGCGGAAACTCGTCCATCGCGTATGACCGGGACTGGGACGGGGAAGCGCCCCGGAAAGTCCGCCTCAAAGGCCAGGCGTTCTTCTCCGTCGTCCACCAGGCCGATCACCGGAAGTTCATTGTCGAAACCGACGACCACTACCAGGTGGAAGTACTGGGAACGACGTTTACGGTAGCCGAGCGGAACCACAACCTGCAGGTCGTCCTCAACACCGGCAAAGTACGGCTGCGTCAGCCGGGCGGGCGACCGGCCCTCCTGATGAAACCCGGAGAGCGCATTGAAGTCCGGAATCAGTCGGTTGTTTCCCGGAAGAACGTCAATCCGGTAACATACAGCGACTGGAAAGACCGGCGCTTTGCGTTCGATAACGCCTCGCTGGGCGATGTCACGGAAATGCTCGAGTACACGTATGGCTATGACATCGTCTTCGCCGATTCGACGCTGAAGGAGAAGAAAATCACCGTTCACCTGCAGGATCCGGATCCTGATGTACTTCTCAACGTCCTCGCACAGACGCACGATCTGAAAATAGACCGCCTTGAAAACAGGATCTACATCCGTCCCTGAAAACGCACCATCTCAATTACTTTCCTTCATGAACCTTTATCTACCTGTTCAGCGATCTGCGCGGCTTCTGCGGTGCGGACTCCTGCTATCCGGATGCCTGCTCGGCCCGCTGCCGGCGTACCCGCAGCCGATGGTTGCCTCCCGCCAGGCGATTCCGCCTTCCCCGAAATCCGTTTCGGTCGGCCAGGCGCTGCGCATCCTGGAAAAACGCTTTGACGTCACGTTTGGATATGCGCCGTCGACCGTCGAAAACCGGTATGCCGTCAACCGGCTCTGGAACGATGCCGACGCGCTCAGCGAAGCCCTCGACGCGTTGCTCGGACCTATTGACCTGACCTGGCAACCGGTCCGGAAAGATGTATTTGTCATCAAGCCCGTCGCCCGTCCCGAAAAAACAGTACTTCCTGCCGCACAGGACCGGACCATTCGGGGACGTGTAAAGGACGAAAACGGCGAAGGTATTCCCGGCGCCAGCGTGCAGCTCAAGGGTACTACTACCGGTACAGTGTCCGATAATACCGGGGCCTTTTCGCTTTCGGTACCTGAGGCCGACGGCACGCTCGTGATCTCCTTCGTCGGCTATGCCACGCAGGAAATTGCCCTTGCCGGCCGTACTTCTGTCGACGTCATCCTGAAACCCGATGTACAGGCGTTGAAGGAAGTGATGGTAGTCGGGTACGGTACCCAGGAGAAAAAGGACGTCACCGGCGCAGTCGCCGAAATCAAAGGCTCTGATATTCAAAACCTCCCGTCGGGCGGAGCGCAGCAGGCCCTGCAGGGACGGGCAGCAGGCGTCAACGTCATCCGCAACGGCGGCGCGCCGGGTAATGCCGGTTCTATCCAGATACGCGGCCTCGGTACGGTCAACGGCGCGGACCCGCTGGTGGTGATTGACGGCGTACCTTCGGGCACAATGAACGACGTCAACCCGAACGATATTGAATCCATTGACGTACTGAAAGACGCCTCTGCGTCCGCTATTTACGGTACCCGTGCCGCAAACGGCGTGGTCATCATTACGACGAAGCGGGGGAAATTTGACCATCCGATCAATGTGTCGGTCAACGGATATGCCGGGGTTTCCAACCGGATCAAAACCCTTCCGGTACTGGATGCGCCGACCTATACCGCCATCAAGCAGGAAGCCTATACCAATGACGGGCTGGAAGTACCGGATATCTGGAAAGACAAGGCCTATCAGACCCAGAAGACGAACTGGCAGGATGCGCTTTTCCGGCAGGGATCAACGGTCAACTACGATGTATCACTCCGCGGTGGCGGGAAGTACTCTTCCTTCTCGATTTCCGGCGGGTATTACGGGGAAGACGGGATCATCGGGAAATCCTACTACCGCCGCTATAACTTCCGGGTCAATTCCGACCACAAAATCGGCTCCAGACTGAAAATCGGGCAGAACTTCCAGTTCACCAATACGCACGACAACGCACCGAATACCACGTCGTCCCAGACCGGCCTGCTGTGGAGCGCCATTCGCTTCCACCCCGGCCTCCCGATCCGGAACGCAGACGGCTCCTACAGCTCCACGCAGGGACTGGGCGCTTTCGGCGACATCAACAACCCGATCTACACCGTTGATAATCAGGATCAAGACTTTGCCCGAAATCGCTTTCTGGGAAACCTGACGGGAGAATTCGAGATACTTCCCGGCCTGAAAGCCCGGGCCAACCTGGCACTGGACGCAACGTTCTCTGAAAACCGGACCTTTGAAGTGAAGGTCACCGACCAGTTCCGGACATCTTCTTTCAACCAGCTGACGCTGGTGCACGACAAGTACTGGTCGATGCTTCAGGAGTATTTCCTTTCCTACGACCGCCGCTTCGGCAAGCATTCCGTGAGCGTGGTAGGCGGGTATACGGCACAAACGTTCAACGATCTGAATGCTACCCAGCGCGGCCGGGATTTTGCCAGCGAAGACCCGAGCCTCCGGTATTTGCAGTATGCGGGATCGATCGTATCGGTAGCAGGTCAGGACGGCGGGCGTTCCTACGATGCCCTGGCCTCCTGGTTCGGACGGCTGAACTACGGTTTCCGGGATCGCTATCTGCTGACGGCCACGCTCCGGGCGGATGGCTCGTCGAAATTCGCGCCGGGTCGTCGCTGGGGATATTTCCCGGCCTTTTCAGTAGGCTGGCGCGTATCGGAAGAGCCTTTCTTCCAATCCATTCAACCCGTCGTCAACTCCCTGAAACTCACCGCCGGCTGGGGGCAGCTGGGTAATCAGAATGTCGGGTCGTTCCAGTATCTCGCGCTGATCAATACCAACTACCGGTATGCCTTCGGCGGAGGGAATGTGCTGGGCTCGGCTCAGAGCCGCCTTGCGAATACGAACATCGGCTGGGAAACGGCGGAGATGTCGAATTTCGGCCTGGAATCTTCCTTTTTCAATCACCGGCTGACGTTCGCGGCGACTTACTTCATCAAAGATACCCGGAACATGCTGCTCGCGCCGCCGTCGCTCGGTACCATCGGATCAGCAGCTATTCCCGACCAGAACGTCGGGCAGATGCGTAACCAGGGCCTCGAACTGGAGCTGGGCTACCGGAAAACGAGCGGCGATTTCACCTGGCATGTCGGCGCAAACGCCACGTTGATCCGGAATGAAGTCACCCGTCTCGCTACTGCCGGCGGCTTCCTCGCAGGCCCGCTGTATGGCCGCGGAACGCAGGAAGTAACCCGCACCTACCAGGGTCATCCGTACGGTACGTTTTACGGCTACCGGACCAGCGGCCTCTACCAAACGCAGGCGCAGATCGATTCCGACCCGAATATTGCCAAAGACACCCGCCGGGATCAGGGCCAGATCCGACCGGGGGATGTACGGTTTGTGGATCTGAACGGAGACGGCCTCATCGACGACAAGGACCGGACAATCCTGGGCAGCCCGCAGCCCAAAATCACCTATGGTCTCAACGCCGGGGTGACATACAAGCAGTTTGACCTTTCGCTGTTCTTTGTCGGTGTGGGAGGCGTGTCCATTTACAACGCCGACCGCATGCAGGGCCTGGACGCGAGCTATTCCTTCAACCTGTACCAGGACGCGACGCAGCGCTGGCACGGCGAAAATACCAGCAATACGGTTCCGCGGGTAAGCATCGATAATCCGAACCGCAACTTCCGTCCGTCCGATCTGTTCGTAGAGCGTGGCGACTTCCTGCGCCTCAAAAACCTGGTAGTGGGCTACAACCTGCCGAAAGACCTCGCCGGAAAACTGAAACTCTCGAACGCGCGGATTTACGTGACCGGCCAGAACGTCTTCACCCTGACGAAGTACTCCGGCCTCAACCCCGAGCTTGGCTACGTCAGCGGCAACCGGAACAACGGCGAATACATACAGCCGAACGTGGACTATGCCCAGTACCCCCTGGCCCGCACCTGGACCGCCGGTCTGTCGCTCACCTTCTGATCCTTTCCCCGACATGAAAAAGATACTGCTCAGCCTTCTTTGCCTCGGACTGGCGACCGGCTGCCAAAAAGACCTCCTCAACTCAACGCCGTACGGGCAGCTTACCTCGTCGCAGTACTGGCGGAACGGCAACGACGTCGTCGCGGCTGCCAACGCCTTGTATACGCCTCTGCTGTCGGAAGACGGATTCGTACATACCGAATGGGCGTTTGACAATTGTTCGGACGACATGAACCGGGCCGGCGACCATGCCGATGAAGGTCCGCTCGAACAGTTTACCTTCGACGCTTCGAACTCGAAGCTGCTGCTGACCTGGTCGACCAAATACGAAGTCATCTCCCGGGCAAATGCCCTCCTCCTCAACGCGCCGAAGGTGCAGATGGACAAGGCGCTTCAGGACCGTTCCCTGGGCGAGGCTTATTTCCTCCGGGGCTTTGTCTATTGGCGCTTGTCGCTGATTTACGGGGAAGTACCCCTGCTGCTGGAAGCTGACGCGCTGGCCAGCAATTACAACAAACCGAAGGCGTCTGTCGCTGATATCCGGAATCAGATCGAAGCCGACTGGAAAAAGGCGGCGGAGCTACTTCCGGCAACGTATGACGAAGCCAACCAGGGTCGCGTCAGCCAGGGAACAGCCTATGGATTCCTGGCCAAACTGTATGTGTATCAGGAAAAATGGGACCAGGCGATTGAGGCCGGTCGCAAGGTAACGGAAAACCAGGCTTACCGCCTCGCCGCCGATTTCGGCGATAATTTCCGGGTAGCCACGGAGCATAATCCTGAGATTCTCTTCGGACTGGAGTTTTCGACGGGCTGGACGGAAGACAACTGGTCGACCTACTACCATACCCCGCAGGCGTTTGGCGGCTGGGGTTTCCACGAGCCGATTCAGGACCTGGTGGATGAATTCGAAACCGGCGATCCGCGGCTCGCGCTGTCCATTTTCAGGCCGGGCGATCAGGTTGACCGCGGTGCGCAGGGTATCACGACCTTCACCAAAACGATGACGCGGGTCACGGGTTTTGCCTTCCGGAAATACACCAATTTCACGGCGTCGGGCGACATGGACCAGAACCTGAACGCGCCGCTCCTCCGTTCGGCGGACGTTTACCTGCTGGTATCGGAAGCCAAAATACGTTCCGGCAAAAACGGCGACGCCGAACTGAACGCCGTCCGGAAGCGCGCCGGGCTGTCAGCCAAAACCAATGCGACCATGAAAGACATCATGCACGAGCGCCGGGTGGAGCTGGCCGGTGAAAACGAACGGCATCAGGACCTGATGCGCTGGGACAAGGCGCAGCTGATCGACCTCGTCGCCCACTACAAAAAGGACCGCGGGCCGTATAAACCGGGGCGTACGTTTGTCCGGCCGAAGCACTACTACTTCCCGCTGCCGCAACGGCAGATCGACCTCAGCAACGGGGTATTGATTCAGAACAGTAACTATTGACAGAAAGAAAAAGCGGCTCCGGAGTAGTTCCGGAGCCGCTTTTCTAAGAGGTATTTCTCGTTGAAAAGCTACTTATTCTCCTCGAAATAAACCCGAACGGTATCGTTTATCTTTTGCGTTTCTTCCTGAATAGTTACCTGAATTTCTTTATCCTTCAGCTTAAAGCCAATGCTGTTTTTATTGATTTTTGTCAGCGTATTAAAATCAACAATGAATTCATCCGGTGCTTTCCAGTACCCTCTGAATGCATAGATGTGTTTGGAAAAAGGATCTGTAAAATACCGATAGGCGGTTCCGACAGGCAAGGGATAATCAACCTTCTTTCCGGATGGGTCTGTAACGCGGAAAACCATATCCTTACCAGTCACTGTAAGGAACCGGGCCGTTGAAATATTCAGGCTGTTCTTTTCAAAAATCAACTGCCGGTTGAACAGTATCTTCTCCTGATTGGCTGCTGTATTCTTCACAGGCAGTATACTTTCCACTTTTTTGGCAAAGGCAATCGCTTTTTGCAGGCTATCGGCAGCAGGCCGGTTTTCAGGGAGGGCATTCCGGTGAATGGAACGTCCGATGATGTCGTCGATTCCTCCTTTTTCATCCCAGTTGTACCCGCCGCCGGTAGCGACAACGATGGCGTTGTACAGCCTGTCGACATGAATGCGTTGTCCACCCCGGCCGACGGCATTAAACGAATGCGCGTTATCAACCCAGAATCCGTACCCATAGCCCTCGTCTCCGTCCAGCGGAATGTGAATGGAAGTTGCTTTTCGGATATAGGTTTCCGAAATAACGCGGGTGCCGTTCCATACGCCGTCATTCAACAACAGGCGCCCTATTCTGGCCATGTCGCGGGGTTTGAGAGCGAGGTCGCCCCATCCATAGTTAATGCCTTTGTCGTTTTTCGTCCAGTAGAAATGCGTAATATCCAGGGGTTTAAACAGGTATTTGTCCGCGAATTTTTCGGGGACCTGTTTGGTAGCGCGGAACAAAATTTCAGCAAGGAGGTAGTAGTTACAACTACAATAGGAAAACTTCTTTCCCGGAGTTGAGATGCTGGGAATATGGAAAATAAACGCCGGCCAGTCGGATACCTTGAAAAGCTGAGCGAATAGCGCGTCCTCATTATTCGATCTGCAATCCAGGCCGGAACTCATCGTTAATAAGTCTTTTATCGTGAGGGTTTCGAAGTTCGGACTATAGGATTTAATCTCCGGAAAGTATTTCCGGACCAATTCATTTTCGTCCCGGATAAATCCCTTGTCAATAGCGATACCGATCAGCAGGGAAGTTACGGATTTTGTGCACGACGCGATGTCGTGCTGCATGCCGCGATGTCGTGCTGCATGCCGCGGGCATAGGGATAGAAACAGGCGTCAAACAGGACTTTATCATCCCGGATAATCATCAGGCTGTGGATATTTACCTGCTGATTTCTGACGTAGGGGAAAAGTTCGAGCAGTACCGGAGACGAAAACCCTCCTTTCTCCGGATTACCTGTCTGAAACGCATGAAAATGGTTCTTTTGTGACTGCGAAAAAGCAGGCCCAGCAAAGCCCAAAACCAGGAATAGCAACAGTTTTTGTATCATCGAATAAGAATGCGGGAGAAAACCGGCGGTGTTTTCAGAGATTCCATACCGGCATACAAAACCTGGTGCATCCCCGACCGGCAGAACCAAAGTACGTAAATTTCCGGCACCCGGCCTGCAGAGAGATTCAGGTCATTCCGGGCATTCGAAAGCCGTTTTCGGGCATTCTTTTTATTTTCGGGGCAGATTCCGGATACCATCCATGACCACTCCCCACACCGAACCGAGGGAACTCCTCACTCCCAGGCAATTTATCATCCTGTCTATTGCTACTTTCGGGCTATATGACCTGTGGTGGATCTTCAAAAGCTGGCGTTTTTTCCGGGACAGGGAGCAGTCGTCCATCCACTCGGCCATGCGGGCGATGTTCAGCGTCTTTTACCTGATTCCGCTGCTGAAACGGATCCGGACTTTTGCGGCGGAAACCGGCTATTCAACGCGTTTTTCGCCGTGGGGAATCTACCTGGCGACTTTTCTCCTGAACTTGCCGTCGGTGCTGCCGGAACCGCTCTCGTATCTCTCCGTCTTTTCGTGCCTTCCGCTCTTACCCGCGCTGAACGCCCTGAATTTCGCTATTCTTCAGACGGAGGGAGATCAGGCCGTTGTTCAGACGTCGTACAACCGGCGGCAGCGGTTGCTGCTCATTGCCGGCGGTTTCGTCTGGCTGGTGGGTATCCTGGCGGTTATCGGTCAGCTGATGATGGCGGCTGCGCCCAGAGAAGCTCTCCCACCGTATCAGGGTTAATGACGCCCCGGTCATCTTTGAAGTAAAACTGGTGCAGGCGATAGGTAGCCGGCGGGAAATCGTTTTTCCGAAGAAGAACATTCAGGGTATATCCCGGGCGGGTGGCCCGGCCGCTGTCCAGAAACCGCAGAACGCCGTTCCGCATGTGCAGGGCCGGCAGCAAAAACGTATCACGTTCCGACGTCATCGCAATCGCATACCCTTCTCCCTTTTCCTGTATCGCCGGAGCCTCCTCGTTCCGGAGAGAGACCGCGTAAACGACCCCGTTGTCGAGCAGATCAACGCGAAGGTCCTGGCAGGGCGTGAAACCGGCAGCCGACTCGAGGCGGTTCCGGTAAGCTTTAACGAGGAGCGGAGGAGCAGGAAGCAGCGCTTTATTCTGCTCCTTCCCGAAAAAGGAATGGTAGTAGTTTTCGTAGAAGGAAGTTGCCTGGTAAATGACCCATTTCCCCCTGTTGAGGTAATTGGTATATCCGATATCGAGGATCGCGCGCTGATTCAGGAGAATGGGATAGATGCTGCATTGCCAGACCAGCCAGAAGGCGGCTGTAAATGCGAGCGAACCGCCGAGCAGCCACGCACGCCAGGAGCTGTTGCGTGTCAGACAGGCGAGCGCGAAAAAGCCGTTTGCAATCGCCGCCACCGAGTAGGTATAGTACCGGCTTTTGAAGACCACGAAAGAGGCTTCGCCGGCGCTTCGCCCGAAGGTGATGAAGGCATAGGTCATCAACAGAAACAATGAAGTGCCGGCAATGGCAGCAGCGATACGGTCGGGCTCTCCGGCGGCAGAGCGGCGCAAAGCCATGCGGAATACCAGCAGATAAAGGATCAACAGCATGATTCCTACGTATATGGCCGGGTTGCGTGCGGAAAATGCGACCCCGCCGTCGGAAAAATCAAGGAGGGAACGCTCGATCAGCACGGCTCCGCCCGGACCTGCCACCAGGTTCACAGACTTGGCCCAGAAGCTGTCAAAAACCGTGGACAGGGATCGTCCGGAATGCGTCTCTCCCAGGCGTACTCCGGCCAGGTAGAGGCTGATTGAAAAGAGCAGTCCGGCCAGCCACACAGGAAGAAACCTCCGTTCCTGATTTATCAGAAGAATAAGAACGCCCGTCGGCCACACCGCCATGCCGTTCCCCGACGAAAATGTACAGATGAAAGCGGTCACCAGCGCGGCTGCCACGTACCCGCCGGACAGCTTCCGCGAAAGCAGAAAAACCGTCAGAAAACAAAGAAACACGACTGAAAAATGCTGTAGAGCAGCCATTGTCCAGTAAGCGGTCTGGTAGCTGGCGCCGGATAGCAGTACACCCGTTATAACCACGCCCCACCAGGGTGAAAGCCCGGTCCTGTTCAGCCATTTCCAGTAAATCAGCAGGACGCCTGTCCACAGCAGAGCAGCGCTCAGGCAGAAAAACGGAAGGGGTACCGTTTCGGAAAAAAGCTGGCCAATAAAGACAATCAGGCTCAGCGCCAACAGACGGTGCTCTACGTAGTTGTTCGAGAAAAGAACAAGCGCCTTTTCGCCCGGTGTGATTTCTTCGGAGAGACGGCGCCAATACTCATAAATGGCCGGCAAATCATCTCCAAATGGAACAGGCGATGAAAAAAAATAAACAAAAAACAAAAAGATAGCAGTAATTCCCAAACTCACGAACCACGCCGCACGCTGCTCCCCGATTGCGGAAGCAAGAACTTTACTCAGATTCATAAAGCTATTCGTTTCTAAGGGGGTTAATCCGGACCTGAACGCATTCAGAATTAATCGTAAATGTATTATTTCCGGAGTTTTATCCCGCTTTCATTTCTTAATAATTATCAATATATTTTTCACTATCATCTCATCTGTTATCATACTTCAATTTACGAAAAGGTTATCCCCGTGGTTTACCGTTCCGTCAATGCTTCCGGCGCCTACACCGGCTTTCAATCTGCAGATGCCCCGTGTTCGAATCCGAACGGATTATTGTCCGGTTTCGAACAGACGGCTTCTTTAAGAATACTCACAATCAGTCAGTTATAAAATCAGACTTTCAGCGGCATAACTTTAGCGGGTAGTCTGTCCGATCAACTGCTTCCGTTATGCTGCGCAATTATTTTCTGGTTGCTTACCGTACCCTCCTCCGCTACAAGGCCTATACGACTTTGAACGTCCTGGGACTTTCACTCGGGCTTACCTGCGGTATTCTGATCTTTCAGGTACTGAAGTTTCAGCTGAGTTACGACGGCTACCACTCCCGCAAGGACCGGATTTACCGGGTAATGACCGATTTTTATTCGGACGGCGTCGGTCACTCGGGAGGCGTCCCCACTCCCATGGGTCAGGCCCTGCGGAACGACTTCGCCTTTCTCGAAAAAATCAGCATGATCTTCGATCAGCATGATATTCTGGTAACCATACCGGACGACAAGGGGCGGGCCGTCCGGAAATTCAACGAGGAGCAGCTGATCTCCTATGCCGAGCCGGATTTGTTCGAAATCCTCGATTACCAATGGCAGGCCGGTAATCCGCGCCTGTCGCTCACGCAGCCGAACACCGCCGTCATCACCCGGAAACTTGCGCAGAAGTATTTCGGCGATGCAGATCCGGTCGGCAAGCGACTCAGAATCAGCAATGATCTGGATGTCAAAATCACCGGCGTCCTCGGCGACATCCCGGACAATACCGACCGCCGCACCGAACTGTTTATCTCCTGGGCTACCCTGAAGAATTACAAGGGCGCAGGCGGAGCAGGCATGGATAACTGGGGTGGCGTCAATTCAAGCATGCACTGCTTTGTTCTCACACGGGACGGCACGGGCGAAGCGACCGCAGCCAAAGCCATGACCGGCTTCATCAAAAAATACCACCCGCGGGACGCCAAAGAATGGGGGCACCCGTTTATCCCCCTTTCGCAGATACACTTCGCCACCGACTACGACGGAACGATGAGCAAGCGCCAGTTGTACGCCCTCGGCGTCATCGGTTTGTTCCTTATCCTGACGGCCTGCATCAACTTCGTCAACCTCGCTACGGCGCAAGCCCTGAAACGCTCCCGGGAAGTCGGCGTCCGGAAAGTCATCGGCGGAACGAAACCGCAGCTGTTCTGGCAGTTCATTGCCGAAACCGGCCTGATTACCGTATTGTCGGTTGTCCTGGCGATCCTGCTTGCGGAGATAACGCTGCCTTCGCTCAACAGCTGGGTGTATGAAACGGCGGGTCTCAACCTCTTCGGCAATCTCCGGCTGCTGTCGGACGGCCCGATGGCGCTCTTCCTGCTGGCCTTGCTCGCGCTGGTTACCCTGCTGGTAGGGTCGTATCCAGGTCTGGTGCTGGCCGGGTTCCAGCCCGTCGCCGCACTGAAAGGCAAGATCAGTACCCAGCAGGTAGGCGGCATGTCTATCCGCCGGAGCCTGGTGGTGTTGCAGTTTGTGCTGACACAGTTGTTGATTATCGGCAGTATTGTCGTGACCCGGCAGATGGAGTTTTTCCGGGGAAAAGACATCGGCTACGACCCTTCGGCTGTAGTGTTGCTCAACATCCCTACTTCCGACAAGGCTACGGAAGCCCTCCGCTATCGTTTTTCGCAGGTTCCGGGCGTAGAAAAAGTATCCTTCAGCTCTTTCGCTCCGACGAGCCAGAGTAACAATAACACCAGCCACCGGTTCGACACCCGTCAGGAAGACGAGAAATGGTCGGTCAATACCAAACCGGGCGACAGCCATTACCTCGAAACGTATGGGTTGAAACTTGTCGCCGGAAAGAATATAGCCGAATCCGATACGACCCGCGGATTCCTCGTCAACGAAACCTATGTACGGCGCCTCGGCGGCAAACTGAAACCTGCGGATGTAGTCGGCCGTACGCTTGAGGTCTGGGACCGCCGGTACCCGATTGTCGGCGTTATGAAGGACTGGAATAACCTGTCACTTCACAACGAAATTCAGCCTATTGCGGTCTTCGCCGACCGGGGCCGGTACCACACCGCCGGTATCAAAGTCAATACCGCTCATCTGAACGAAACGCTGGCCGGTATCGAGCGCGTCTGGAACGAAACCTATCCGGATCACCTCTACAACCGTACCTTTCTGGACGAGCGGATCGCCAATGCCTATCAAACGGAAAACCTGATTCTGCAACTGATCCGGGCGTTTTCCGGCATTGCCATCGTGATCGGTTGCCTGGGCCTGTACGGCCTGGTGAGCTTCATGGCGGCGCAGAAAACGAAGGAAATCGGTGTGCGGAAGGTACTCGGCGCGACGGTCCCCCAGATTCTGGCGCTTTTCGGCCGGGAATTCGGCAAGCTCATTCTCCTCGCCTTCGTCGTAGCGGCGCCGGCCGGCTGGTGGGTCATGTCGCAGTGGCTCGAAGACTATACCTACCGGATTCCGATCGGCTGGCCGGTATTCGCCGTGGCGATTGTGACGACAACCATCATCGCCGCCATTACCGTCGGCTGGCAGTCCTTCCGGGCCGCCACCGCCAATCCCGCAAGCAGTCTTAAAAGCGAATAAACAGCACAAGGGCAGGGGGCTGATACCCCCTGCCCCCTGCCCTCTGCCCCATGCTCAAAAACTACATTCTCGTCGCCTGGCGGACCCTGCTCCGCTACAAGGGATATACCCTGCTCAACACGCTGGGGCTGACCCTGGGCCTGACCTGCTGCCTATTGATCTTTCAGGTCGTCAATTTTCACACGAGCTTCGAAAAGCACCATTCAAAGGCGGGGCGGGTCGTGGAAGTTGTCACGGAAACGAATACCGAAAACGGCATCCGGCGGTCTCCGGGCGTACCGGCTCCGATCGGAAAGGCGCTGCGCTCCGACTATGCCTTCCTCGAAAAGGTATCCATGATCATGGGCGTTGGAAACCGGCTGCTGACGGTACCTGATCAAAAGGGCCGCGCCATCCGGAAGTTCAAGGAGGAAAATGCGATCTGCTTCACCGAGCCCGACTATTTCGACATCCTGGACTATCAGTGGGTCCACGGCTCCGCGCGCAGCCTGGCGCAACCGAATACCGTTGTCCTGACGCAGAAAATGGCGGAAAAGTACTTTGGAAGCGACGACCCCCGAGGGAAATTTCTCAAGCTGGACAACGCCATCGACCTGAAAGTCACCGGCGTCGTCGCCGATATTCCCGAAAATACCAACCGCCGGAACGAAGTATTCATTTCCTGGGCTTCGATGCCGAAGGAATGGGACGGCATTACGGTGGACAACTGGGGATGGACGAACTCCACGACCAACTGCCTGCTTCTGTTCCGGAATACAGCCGACATCGCGCTGATGAACAAGCTCATGCCGGCTTTCCGCAAAAAATACGTAGGCGAGCTATGGAAAGAAGGTGCATACCCGCTGATTCCGCTGCTGGAATTGCATACCAACCCGGACTTCGGCGGGGGTAGTAATACCATGCTGTATGTGCTGGCTTCGATCGGCGTTTTCCTGCTGCTGACGGCCTGTATCAACTTTGTAAACCTGGCGACGGCGCAGGCGCTGCGGCGTTCGAAGGAAGTCGGCGTGCGGAAGGTCATCGGCGGCACGCGCAGCCAGCTCCTCGGGCAGTTTCTGGCCGAAACGGCCTTGATTACCGTTCTTTCCGCCGCATTGGCAGTAGGTCTGGCCGAGATTTTATTGCCGGCTTTCAACAACCTGATGAAGGAACAGAACGGGATGAATTTCACGGGTACTTTCCGGTTTTTCTCTGACCCTTCGCTATGGGCATTTACGCTCGCGCTGATCGTGGCGGTGACGCTGTTTGCCGGCGCGTATCCGGGCTTCATCCTTGCCGGTTTCCAGCCTGTCGCCGCGTTGAAAGGGAAGATCACTACGCAGCAGGTAGGCGGCCTGTCGGTCCGGAGAAGCCTGGTCGTGATACAGTTCGTCATCACACAGGTACTGCTGATCAGTACGCTGGTCGTCACGCAGCAAATGGGTTTCTACCGGAGCAAAGATATCGGCTATGACCCGTCGGCGGTACTCATCGTGCCCGTTCCGTCTCCGAAAGACGCGCCGCTGCAAACGCTTCGCAACCGGTTCGGCCAGGTTCCGGGAGTAGAGTCGGTGTCGTTCTGTTTTGCACCGCCAACCTCCGGGATGAATGCCACAAGTACCTTCCGATTCGGGTCGCGCCCGGAAAACGAAAACTGGGGCGTCAACGTCAAACCGGCTGATCATCAATACATTTCGACCTATGGCCTGAAGCTGGTTGCGGGCCGGAATCTGTCAGAAAGCGATACAACGAACGGCTATGTCGTCAATGAAACCTTCGTCAAAAAAATCGGGCAGAAAGTCCCGGATATTGTCGGCCAGAACCTGGAAGTATGGGGAACGGCCGCGCCGATTGTAGGCGTTGTCCGCGACTTCAACAACCAGTCTCTCCGCCAGGAAATCAATCCGCTGGCGATTTTCTCGAACCGGGAATTTGAGCGGACGGCCAACATCCGGGTGAATACGGCCGACCTGCCGAAGACCATTGCCGGTATTGAAAAAATCTGGAACGAGACCTTCCCCGAGCATTTGTTTGAACAAAGTTTTCTGGACGAGCGGATTGCCCGCCTTTACAAGCAGGAGTCGCTGATGCTGCAGGCCATCCGGCTGTTCTCGTTCATTGCGATTTTCATCGGCTGCCTTGGCCTGTATGGCCTCGTCAGTTTCATGGCGGCGCAGAAAACCAAGGAAATCGGCGTCCGGAAAGTACTCGGCGCGAGTGTGACGCAGATTCTCGGCCTTTTCGGAATGGAATTCGGAAAGCTGATTTTCTTCGCCTTCGTCGTAGCCGCTCCGCTGGCCTGGTGGGGCATGTCGAAATGGCTGGAAGAATATACATACCGTATTTCGATCGGCTGGACGGTCTTTGCGATGGCAATCGGCGTGACGGTTCTCATCGCGGGTATGACCGTCGGCTGGCAGTCTTTCCGGGCGGCCACCACCAACCCGACCAATAGTCTCAAAAGTGAATAAACGGCGTGGAGCCCCGTGCTCCATGCCCGCTGGCCATGCTCAAAAGCTATACCCTCCTCGCCCTCCGGAACCTGTGGAAAAACAAGGTTTCGTCGTTCGTCAACCTCGCCGGGCTGACGGCAGGACTCACCTGCTGCCTCCTGATCGGGTTGTACCTGCAATACGAACTGCGGTTTGACCGGTTTCAGCCGAAGGGCGACCGGATCGCGCGGGTAGTGATGGCCTACAAGTTTGACGGGAGCACGCAGGTAGAAAAGGTACCGGTGACGAGCACGAAAGTGGCGCCGGTTTTTCGCCGGACTTTTCCCGAAGTCGAAGCGGCAGTACGGATGACGGCCAATGACCTGGTGGTTCTCCGCCGGGGAAATGACCTGGTTTCTGAACCACATTTTCTGTATACCGATTCAACCTTTTTTCAGGTTTTTGAAGCCGATTTTGTCGCCGGAAATCCGGCAAAAGCCCTGAACGGTCCGTACAAGGTAGTCCTCACCGAATCATCTGCCCGGAAGTATTTCGGAACGATGAATCCGGTGGGAAAGCTCCTGCAAACCGGGAAGGATACCATTCAGTATGAGGTAACGGGGGTAGTCCGCGATTACCCGCCGACCTCCCAGATCCGTTTCGATTTTCTGGCGTCCTTTTCCACCCTGCACGCCAACCAGGAGGAGAGCTATTTCAACGCCAATTTCATCACGTATCTGCTCTTGAAAGATAAGAATGCCTTCGGCCCGCTGGAAGCCAAGATCAATCCCTTCATGAAGAAGGAAATGGCCGGCTCGGGGGCAAGTATTTCCTATTCATTGGAGCCTTTCGGAGACATTCACCTGCATTCTCCATACGACGCGTTCGTCCCCAATACCCATATCGATTACCTGTATATCCTTGCGGGAGTCGCGCTGCTGATCCTCGCGATTGTCGGCTTCACGTACATCAACCTGAGTACGGCCCGGTCGGTAGAGCGCGCCCGCGAAGTAGGCGTCCGGAAGGTCATCGGCGCAGGGAATAACCAGCTTTTCTGGCAGTTTATCGGAGAATCAGGCGTGATCTGCCTGGTAGCGATGCTGTTGAGCCTCGACCTGGTTACGCTGCTGCTGCCGTGGTTCAATAACCTGGCCGACAAGTCGCTTTCTGCCAGAGACTTGCTGTCAGCGCCCTTTCTACTGTTCAGCCTGGGTATCACGCTGGTCGTCAGCCTGCTGGCCGGCAGCTACCCGGCACTGGTACTGACCGGATTCCAGCCCGTGAAGGTACTCAAGGGTACGTTCCGGCATACGGGCTCCGGGCGGCGGGTGCAGCAGTCGCTCATTGTGTTTCAGTTCGCGATTACGCTGTTTCTGATCGTCGCGACGCTCGTCATCCGCAGTCAGCTACAGTTGATCCGCAGTAAAAACCTCGGGTACGACCGCGAGCATGTCGTCGAAATCCTCGTTGATCACCGCGCGCTGACCAACCTGAATACCCTCAAGCAGGAGCTGAAAACGAATCCGAACGTTCTTCATGTCTCCCGTTGCGTAGCCACGCCAGTGGACATCTACAGCGGCTATAACATGCGGACGGCCACGATGCCGGAAAACGAACAGATACCTGTCATCGGCAATCCGGTAGACGAAGAATACCTTCAGACGTCCGGCATTCAGCTTGTCGCCGGAAGCAACTTCAGTCAGCAGGATATCCGCGACGTCGATTTTCCGGAGTGGGGTGACCGGAAATATCACTTCATCCTGAACGAAAGTGCCGCCCGGCAGCTCGGCTGGACGCCTGCAGAAGCGATCGGCAAGCGGATGTTTCTCGACAATCTCCGGCCGGGTATCGTCCGGGGCGTCGTAAAGGATTTCCACTTTCAGTCGCTCCACGAGCCGATCCGTTCCCTGGTACTGTCTCCCGAAATACGGGGGCGCCGGCTATTGGTCCGGCTCAGCGGACACCAGCTGCCCGAAACCCTGGCCTTCCTCCAGCGGAAATGGAAACAGGTAGTTCCGACGATGCCTTTTGAGTATAAATTTCTGGACGACAAGTACAACGGTATCTACCGCGCCGAGCTGCAACTGGGTGATGTGATGAGCGTTTTCACGACCCTGTCGCTGGTACTGGCCTGCCTCGGTTTGTTCGGACTGACGTCCTACATTGTGCAGCAGCGTATCAAGGAAATCGGTATCCGGAAGGTACTCGGCGCATCGGTTTCGGGGATCGTCGTGTTGATTTCCGGTGGATTTGTCCGCCTGGTACTGATTGCCCTGGCCATTGCGTTTCCGCTGGCCTGGTTCGCGGCTGACCACTGGCTCAGCGGCTTTGCCTATCATGTCCGGATTGCCTGGTGGATATTCGCCGCCGCCGGCGCCGGTACACTGGGAGTAACCTTGCTGACGGTAGGCTTCCAGGCTGTGAAAGCTGCCTGGATGAATCCTGTCAAAAGTCTCAAAAGTGAATAGCAACCGCAGGATTTATGCTCGCCAATCATCTTCGTATCGCCTTCCGGAACCTGCTGAAAAACAAGGTGTTTTCACTGGTTAACTTACTGGGACTGACCGTTGGCCTGTCAGCGTCCTGGATGATTGGCCTGTATGTGGCAGATGAGTTGCGCTATGACCGGTACCACGCCAACGCCGACCGGATTTTCCGGGTGGTACACGAAGCGTCGTGGGATGGCGGGCATCTCAACCTGGCCGTCACGTCCGCGCCGTTTGCACCAGCTCTGAAACAGGACTACGCCGATGTGGAAGAGGCGGTCCGGATGGTGCCCGAAGGCGGGGGTACGCTCAAGGCGGGCAACCGCGAGCTTCGTGCCGATGATATCTATTTTGCCGACGCAAATGTTTTCCGGGTTTTCACCTATCCGTTCCTGGCGGGAGATCCGAAAACGGCGCTGACCCGTCCGGAGGCCATCGTCCTTTCGCGTACCCTGGCCGAAAAGCTGTTTGGGTCACCGGAAAAAGCGCTCCATCAGACGGTTTACTTTTCGAATCATTTCGGAAACCTCGTCACCGGCGTCATGGAAGACGTCCCGACGCATTCTCACCTGAACTTCAGCGCATTACGCTCACTACCCGCCGGATATACCAACAACTGGCAGAGTTTTGGCCTGTATACCTACCTGCTGCTCCGGTCCGGCTCCGACCCGACCGTCGTTGAAAAGAAACTGGCCCGCTTTTTTCCCGATCACCTGCAGAAAGAAATGGGCGAAGTCCGGTATCAGCTGAGCCTGCAACCACTGCCGTCGATTCACCTGCATTCGCACCGGGACTACGAAGCGGGAGCCAATGGCGACCTGCGGTATGTCATCGTTTTTTCCCTGATTGCCGGACTGATAGTACTCGTCGCGGCGATCAATTACATGAACTTGTCCACCGCGCGGGCTGCCCTGCGCGTGCGGGAAGTCGGCGTCCGGAAGGCCATCGGCTCCGGACGGGGGCAACTGGCCGGTCTCTTCCTGACCGAATCCGTACTGCTGACTGTGCTGGCGGCCGTTGCCGGTATTTTCCTGACCGAACTGCTGCTTCCCTTTTTCAATACTTTTTCGGGGAAAGATCTCTCGCTGTGGCGTTTCGGTCCGGTTTGGACCGCCGGTTCGATGCTCCTGCTCTGCCTCCTCACCGGCTTGCTGGCCGGCAGTTACCCGGCCGTTTTTCTCTCCGGTCTGCGGCCTATTCCGGCCCTGAAGGGACAACTCGGGCGCCAGGCAACGGCCTGGCGGCTACGGAAGGTACTCGTCACCGGGCAGTTCGTCGTGACGATTGTGATGCTCATCGGCTCGGCAGTAATTTTCCGGCAAATGCAGTTTACGTCCCGGAAAGACCTGGGGTTCAACCGGGAGCAGGTATTGTCCTTCCATATTCCGGGCATGGAGGTCCGGAAGCGGATGCCGCAGCTCAAAGAGCAGCTTCTTCGCAGCCCCTGGGTACAGGCGGCGTCTGCGGCGAGCAATCCTATCGGCAATAACAACATCGGTACCAAGGGTTTTCATTTTGAGGTAAACGGGAAGATCGCCGAGTCGAGCATCATCGCCCAGCGCTTCGAAGTGGATGAAGATTTTCTTCCGACGATGGAGATATCCCTGATAGCCGGCCGGAACTTCGACAAAAAGCGAAAGACGGATATTTTCGAATCGGTGCTGGTCAACGAAGCTCTCGTCCGCCAGCTCGGCTGGAAAGATCCCGTGGGCAAGCAGGTTGAATTCCGGACCGGCGCCAACAACGAAATCCAGGCCCGCTCGCGGGTAGCAGGCGTCGTAAAGGATTTCCATATCTACTCGCTCCAGCACAAGATCGAGCCGCTGGTTTTGCAGTTACCGTTTGATTTTCAGCAGGATAACGTCTATGTCCGCATCCGGCCCGAACACGCCGAAGCCGCGCTGAAAGACATCGGGCGGATCTACCGGCAGTTTGATCCGGAGAATGCCTTCGATTACCAGTTTCTGGACGAGAATTTCGCCAGGCAGTATGCCGGCGAAATCCGCCAGGGAAATCTGCTGCTGGCCTTTACCGGCCTGACCATCTTCATCGCCTGCCTGGGTCTTTTCGGATTGGTTACGTTCCTGGCCGAACAGCGGACCAAGGAAATCGGCATCCGCAAGGTACTGGGCGCCGGAGTACCGGCCCTGGTCGGTCTTCTTTCCAGGGATCTGCTGGTACTGGTCGGATTGGCCGCGCTGCTGGCGTTCCCCATCTCCTGGCTGCTGATGAACCGCTGGCTCGAAGGATTTGCCTACCGCGTCGGGATGGACTGGTGGCTCTTCGCCGGAGCCGGACTGACAGCCGGTATCCTCGCCCTGCTGACCATCGGCACACAAGCATACCGGGCCGCGACGGCTAACCCCGTTAAAAGCCTGAAAAACGAATAAGCGGACCTTCCGTCCCTGATACGCCTATGTTTCGCAACTACCTCAAAATCACCGTCCGCGGCCTGATTCGCAACCGGATTTATTCAGTGATCAATATCGGCGGTCTGGCGGTCGGCATGGCCGTCGCGATGCTGATTGGCCTGTGGATATTTGACGAGCTTTCGTATAACAAGGCCTTTCCGAATTACCCGCGCATCGCCCGGGTGATGCAGCACCAGACGTTCAACGGAAGCATCGTTTCCCAGTCGGCGGTACCGTATGTTATCGGCGACGAGCTGCGGGCCCGTTTCGGCAGCGACTTCAGGTATGTCATCATGTCGTCGTGGAACGGCCCGCATATCCTGTCTGCCGGCGACCGCGCCCTTTCGCAGAACGGCAGCTACCTCGAGCCGGATGCGCCCCGCATGCTCAGCCTGGAAATCCTTCGCGGTACTTCCGGCGGGCTCCGCGAACCGCATTCGATCCTGCTGTCGGAGTCGGCAGCCGAAGCATTATTCGGCAAAGCCGACCCGCTGAACAAGCGATTGCGTATTGATAATCAGTACGATGTACGGGTAACGGGCGTCTATAAAGACCTGCCGGCCCGCTCCGACTTCCGGGGGTTACAGTTCATCGCGCCCTGGAAACTGTTTATCGATAATGAAAAATGGAGCGAAAAAGAAACCAATCCCTGGCGGAACAACTCCTTCCAGGCCTTCGTGCAGATTGCCGATAGGGCTGATATGGAGCAGGTATCCGCGAAAATCCGGGATGTAAAGGCGCGGCGGGTATCCAGGGATGACGCGGCCTTCAAACCCGAAGTTTTTCTGCACCCCATGCGTAAATGGCATCTCTACGAAGAGTTCCGCGAGGGCCTCAACACCGGCGGGCAGATCACGTTTGTGCGGCTGTTCGGCATTATCGGCCTCTTTGTACTGCTTCTGGCCTGTATCAACTTCATGAACCTGAGTACGGCGCGGTCTGAAAAGCGTGCGCGCGAAATCGGTATCCGGAAGGCCGTCGGTTCGATCCGGGCCCAATTGATCCGGCAGTTTCTGACAGAGTCGCTGTTCATCTCCGTTGTGGCTTTCGCGCTGGCGGTGTTGCTTGTTGAACTGTCGCTTCCGTGGTTCAATGACCTTTCCCGAAAGAATATTTCACTTGAATGGACCAATCCGGTATTCTGGGGTATTGCCTTCGTATTTACCGTCGTTACCGGTCTGGTCGCGGGAAGCTACCCGGCTTTTTTCCTCTCGTCTTTTGAGCCGGTGAGTATCCTGAAGGGAACGTTCCGCGTAGGCCGCAGCGGCTCGCTGCCCCGAAAAGCCCTCGTCGTCCTGCAATTCACGGTTTCGATCACGCTTATCATCGGTACGTTGGTGGTTTTCAGGCAGGTACATTTCGCGCGGGACCGATCGCTGGGGTACAGCCAGGACAACCTTGTCGGGATGCGCATCCAGACACCCGGGCTGGTGAAACACTACAACATGCTGCGGAACGAGGTACTGGCGAGCGGCGGGGCTATCGACATGGCGCAATCCTCCAGTCCGACAACAGGCCTCTGGGCGGTTAACAACGGGTACGAATGGAAAGGAAAAGCGCCGGATGTCCAGGGAAACCTCGGAACCGTAGCGGTCAGCCATGATTTCGGGAAGACGGTCGGGTTTCAGTTTGTCGCCGGGCGGGACTTTTCCCGCGCCTATGCGACGGATTCCACCGGTATTATCCTGAATGAATCAGCGGTGAAATTCATGGGATTGAAAAACCCGATCGGCGAGGTTGTGAAGGCCGACGGCAAGCCGTTTCACGTCATCGGCGTGGTGAAAGACCTGGTGATGGGCTCGCCGTACCATGCGCCGTTCCGGACGGTATTTATGCTTGACTACGACTGGGCGGCTATCCTGCACGTCAAACTGAACCCGCGGCAGTCGCCGGCAGCCTCCCTGGCGGCACTGGAAAAAGTATTCAAGCGACTGAATCCGGGGATGCCCTTTGACTACTGGTTTGTGAGTGACGACTATGCGCTGCGTTTTGTGGAAATGGAGCGTATCGGGCGACTGGCGACCGTTTTCGCCGTTCTGGCCGTGCTCATATCCTGCCTCGGGCTGTTCGGGCTGGCTTCTTTCCTGGCCGAACAGCGGGTAAAGGAGGTTGGTATCCGGAAGGTACTCGGCGCGTCGGTGCTGCAATTGTGGAAGTTGCTGTCGACCGACTTTGTTATCCTGACCCTGCTTTCCACTGCCCTGGCCGCGCCGCTGGCCGGGTATCTGATGTCTTCCTGGCTGGAAACGTTCGACTACCGGACGGGTATTCCCTGGTGGATCTATGCCGCGACGGGCGCCGGAGCCCTCACGGTTACGTTCCTGACAGTCAGCTATCAGGCCTTCCGCGCCGCCCGCATGAATCCTGCAAAAACCCTCAAAACAGAATAACGTATGAAGTATGGGGCTACCCTCCCCATGCTCCATGCCCCCTGCCCTATGCTCCTCTCCTACCTTCATCTCTCGATCCGTACGCTGCTGCGCTACCGCAGCTATGCGTTGCTCAACCTGCTGGGCCTGACGATGGGCCTGGTCTGCGGAATTCTTATCTTTTTGCTGATCCGGTTTCAGGTACGGTTCGACCGGTACCATTCCCGCATCGACCGGATTTATCAGGTGACGACGGTGCTGACAGCCGACGGCGCCCAGTATGACCCGGGTACCCACCAGCCTGTCGGCAACGCCCTCCGGAATGACTATGCTTTTCTGGAACAGGTGGCGACGGTGGAAGGAAAGAAAAACGTACTCATCACTGCGCCTGCCGGCAAGTTCAACGAAGAGCAGACGGTCTGCTTCAGCGAGCCGTCGTACTTCCGGATTTTCGACTATGGCTGGCGTAGCGGCACGCCGGAAACGGCTCTGTCACAGCCTAATACGGTAGTAATGACCCGGCGGATGGCCGAAAAATTCTTCGGAACAGCCGACCCGCGCGGCCAGCGGCTGCGGCTCAACAACGACCTGGACCTTCAGGTAACGGGCGTTCTCGAAAATATTCCGGACTATACCGACCGGCGGCATGAGGTATTTATCTCCTACGCCACACTCGCCAATCACCGCGGATATGTCAGCGGCGGGTACGACAACTGGCAGGGATTCAGTTCCCGGTCCAACTGCTTCGTGCTCCTGCGCGAGGGTACTTCGCCTGCCACCCTGGAAGCGGCGATGCCGGCATTTTCCCGGAAGTACCACAAAACGGCCACCATCGGCCACCCGCTGGTTCCTTTCCGGGAGATGCACTTTTCAGAGCGGTATGGCAGGGGCATACACCAGGGGCAACTCTGGGCGCTGGGTCTGGTCGGGTTGTTTCTGGTGCTGACAGCCGTAATCAACTTTGTCAACCTCGCGACTGCCCAGGCACTCCGGCGGGCGAAGGAAGTCGGCGTGCGCAAGGTAGTCGGCGGAACCCGGCTGCAACTTTTCTGGCAGTTTATTACGGAAACGGCGGTACTCACGGGCTGCTCGGCTGTTACGGCCGTGCTGTTGACGGAACTGATATTACCCTTTCTGCAACGGTGGAGCAGCCATTTGCGGTTGCCGTTTCCGCTCTTCGGAACGGAAAATCCGCTGGCGGATGGACTTTTCTGGGTATTTCTGGGAGGAATCGCGACGGTTGTCACCTTTCTGGCCGGATCGTATCCGGGTCTGGTGCTCGCCGGATTCCGGCCGGTACAGGCACTGAAGGGCCGGATTTCCGGTCGTGAAGTAGGTGGTATGCCCGTCCGCCGAAGCCTGGTATTTGCCCAGTTCATCCTGACACAACTGCTGATTATCAGCACGCTCGTCGTCATACGTCAGATGCACTACTTCCGGACGGCATCTGTCGGTTTTGACACGTCGGCGATTCGTGTGCTGAATATTCCGGACCCCGTCAATGCACCCATCGAGCGGCTGCGCAATCAACTGGCGCGCATTCCGGGCGTAGAGCAGGTTTCGTTTTGCGGGTACCCGCCGGCGTCGACTTTCAACAGTAATTCGGGGCACCGGTTCAACAACCGCCCGGAAGAGGAAAGCTGGTCGGCCAATATGAAACCGGTCGACGCGGCCTACCTGACCACATTCGGCCTGAAGCTCGTGGCCGGGAAACCCTTTCCGGCAGCCGATTCGATCCGCGGATTTCTGGTAAATGAAACGTATGTACGCCGCCTGGGCTTTCGCCCGGCCGACGTCATCGGCAAAAACCTCGAAGCATGGGGTAAACAGGCGCCGATTTATGGGGTAGTAAAAGACTGGTCGAACCTGTCGTCCAAATCGGAAGCACAGCCGGTCGTGTTGTTTTCAGAAGCGAAAAGTTACTACTCTTGCTGCCTGAAACTGAGTCCGCAGCACCTGTCCGGAAGCATCGCGGCAGTAGACCGGCTCTGGAACGAGACCTTCCCCGATTACCTCCTGCTGCCGTATTTTGTAGACGAGCAACTGGCCGTTTTTCTAATTACGGAAGAGATTATCCTGGCGTGTACGGAGGTATTCGCGATCATCGCGATCATCATCGGCTGCCTCGGGCTATACGGCCTGGTAGGTTTTATGGCAACGCAAAAGACGAAAGAAATCGGGGTACGGAAGGTACTGGGCGCCAGTGTCGGGCAGATACTGCTGCTTTTCGGGCGGGAATTTGCCCTGCTGATCGGGGCGGCATTCGCGATCGCGGCGCCGCTGGCCGGCTGGTTGATGTCGGAGTGGCTGAAAGGCTATGCACACCGGGTGCCGGTGGGGCCGGGTTTGTACCTGCTGGCGATTGGGACGACGGTCGTGATCACAGCGCTGACAGTGGGCTACCAGTCTGTGCGGGCTGCGCGGGCGAATCCGGTGAGGAGTTTGAAGTCGGAGTGAGGGACGGGGCTGTCAGGAGGTAACCGGGCTGTCAGGGGGTAACCCCGGGCTGTCGCCCGGGGTTACCGGGGTTTGACCCCTTCGGGGTCGGGCGGGTTGAGGAGTCCCCTATGCGCCATGCCCTATGCCCCATGCCCAAATTGTCCGAATCCGGACGATGCTTGTCCGCATGCGGACATAAGCACAAGCAATACTTACTGATTACCAACAATTTAACCTCCGGACCTATCGCCGGGCACGGCTTTTCTGGCCTGTCCGGCGAATGTTTTTCCGGTTGGAACTTCCTTCCCCCAAAGAAATCAATCCTGTTCCGGCAAAATCCTTCTGAAAAAAGTGGTGATCTGCCGGAATACATGCAACAATTCCGGCCCGAAAAGCATCTTTCAGACCACAAACACGATCGTTCTCATGCTCCGGAATTACCTGAAAGTGGCCCTCCGGGCCCTCCTCAAGAATAAGGCGTATTCGTTTATCAACATTGTCGGTCTGGCGACGGGCATGGCCGTTACTATGCTGATCGGCCTGTGGATCTGGGACGAACTGACCTTCGACCGGTACCACAAAAACTACGACCGCATCGCGCAGGTCATGCTCCACCAGACATGGGACGGTCACAAGGGCACCCAGACCGCCGTACCCGTACCGCTTCACAAAGAACTGAAAGCCAAGTATTCCGACTTCAAGTACGTCGTTCCGAGTTCCTGGAACTTCGAGCATATTCTTTCCTACAAAGACAAAAAATTCCGCAAGCGGGGAAGTTACATGGGTCCGGATGCGCCGGATATGCTCTCGCTCAACATGCTGAAGGGCACCGGGAAAGGGTTGCTGGATCCACACTCGATTCTGCTGAGCGAGTCGGTGGCCAAAGCCCTTTTCGGAGACGAAGACCCGATCAACAAAGTCATCCGGACCGACAACAAAACAGAAGTCAAAGTCACCGGCGTGTACGAAGACCTCCCAGCCAATTCCGAACTGGCTGAGCTGTCGCATATTATGCCCTGGAACCTCTACGTGATCGTCGAGTCCTGGGTAAAAAACAGCGAAACGGAGTGGCATAATAACTCCTTCCAAACGTTTGCGATGCTGCAGCCGCAGGCGGATTTTGACCAGGTATCGGCCAAGATCAAGAACGTCGTCCTCAACCACGATCCCAAAGACCAGGCCAAACCGGAGGTATTCCTCCATCCGATGGCCAAATGGCACCTGTATTCCGAATTCAAGGAGGGCGTCATCACCGGCGGGCGTGTCGAATTTGTGTGGCTGTTTGGTATTATCGGTGGCTTTGTGCTGCTGCTGGCGTGCATCAACTTCATGAACCTCAGTACGGCCCGGTCTGAAAAACGGGCGCGGGAAGTGGGCGTCCGAAAAGCCATCGGGTCGCTTCGCCAACAACTCATCAGTCAGTTTCTGAGCGAATCGATTCTGGTGACGCTGTTTGCCTTCGTCCTTTCCATCTTTTTGGTGGAAGCCTGCCTGCCCTGGTTCAACGAGCTTTCCGCAAAGAAACTCACCCTGCCCTGGCAGAATCCTGTTTTCTGGATCATCGGCCTGAGTTTCACACTGTTTACGGGTTTCCTGGCGGGTAGCTATCCGGCCTTTTACCTGTCGTCCTTCGAACCGGTGAAAGTACTGAAAGGTACCTTCCGGGTAGGCCGGTATGCGTCGCTGCCGCGGAAAGTCCTTGTTGTACTGCAATTTACGGTTTCGGTAACGCTGATTATCGGGACGATAGCCGTTTTCCGTCAGATCCAATTTGCGAAGGAACGTCCCATCGGTTACACCCGCGACGGCCTCGTCCAGATCGACATGAACACGGAAGAGATTTCGAAAAACTACGAAGCCTTCAAGACGGAGTTGCTCGGCAGCGGCGTGGTAGCGAGCGTAGCCAAGTCGTCCGGACCGATTACGGACCTGTGGTCCAACCAGGTCGGGTTCGACTGGAAAGGCAAAGATCCCAACAAGCAGGCGCTCTTCGGCGTAGTAGCCGTCAGTGCTGATTTTGGTAAGACGATGGGGCTTCAGTTTGTACAGGGCCGGGACTTTTCCGCGTCGTTTGCGACGGATTCTGCGGGGCTCGTCGTCAACGAAGCGGCGGCGGCGTATATCGGTAAGAAAAACCTCGTCGGCGAAACCATCAAATGGAACGGGAAGGACTATACCGTCCTCGGAATCATCAAAAACGTCGTGATGAATTCCCCCTACAAACCGGTGGATCCGACTATTCTGACCTTCCGTCCGGGCTGGTCGAACGTCATCACGATGCGTATTGAGCCGTCGGTCAGTACTTCCCGGGCGCTGGCCAAAATCGAAGAGATTTACAAGAAACACGATCCCGGCGCGCCGTTTGAATACAAGTTTTCGAGCGAGGAATACGGGAGGAAATTTGCTTCCGAAGAGCGCGTAGGCAAGCTGGCTACCTTCTTCGCCATTCTGGCCATATTTATTTCCTGTCTCGGGTTGTTCGGACTGGCCTCGTTTGTCGCCGAGCAGCGCATCAAGGAAATCGGCGTACGGAAAGTACTCGGCGCGTCAGTCTTCAATCTGTGGGGCCTATTGTCCAAAGATTTTGTGATGCTCGTGCTGGTATCCCTCCTCTTCTCCATTCCGATAGCCTGGTATGCGATGAGCAGGTGGCTCGAACGGTACGAGTACCATTCGTCGCTCAACTGGTGGATTTTTGCCGCGGCCGGCGCCGGCGCGCTCGCCATTACCCTGGCGACGGTCAGCTACCAGGCCATCAGTGCGGCGATGATGAATCCCGTAAAAAGCCTGAAAACCGAATAGCGGACTATGCTTCGTAACTATATCCTGCTCGCCTGGCGGAACCTCCTCAAGCACAGGGGCTATTCGCTGATCAACATCGCCGGTTTGTCGATTGGCATGACCGTGGCCCTGCTGATCGGCCTGTGGGTATACGACGAACTGACATTCAACCAATACCACGACCGGTACGACCGCATCGCGCGGGTCATGCAGCACCAGACGATCAACGGCGAAGTATCCGCTGAGCGGCCCATTCCCTTTCCACTCGGAAACGAGCTTCAGACGGCGCATGGCAGTGACTTCCGGCATGTGGTAATGGCTTCGTGGATGGGCGGGCATATCCTCGCCAACGGAGCCGACAAACTATCCCGGACCGGTATCTTCATGGACACCGGCGCGCCGGAGCTACTCGGCCTCCGGATGCGGTATGGTACGCGTACCGGGCTGGCTGATCCGCACTCCATTCTCCTGTCAGAGTCGGCTGCGCGGGCATTATATGGCGGGCAAAATCCGCTGGGTAAGCGGCTTTCCATCGATAATGCGCTGGACGTACGGGTGACGGGTGTGTACGAAGACCTTCCCGTTCAGTCCGATTTTCACCAGATGACGTTTCTGGCTCCCTGGTCGCTTTACGTGGAGTCAGAAGCTTGGATCAAACGCGCCAGAGACCGGCAGCAGTGGGCGAATAATTCGTTTCAGCTTTTTGTCGAGCTGGCCGACGGCGCCGACCTCGCTGCCGTCAATAAACGCATCCGCGACGCGAAGTACCGGCATGTAACGGGTGAAGAACGGAAATACAAGGCGGAGATTTTTCTGCATCCGATGGCCGACTGGCACCTGCGCAGTCACTGGGACAAAATCGGCGCCCAGGCAGGCGGGCCGGTTGAGTATGTCTGGCTGTTTGCCGTCATCGGGGTATTTGTCCTGTTGCTGGCCTGCATCAACTTCATGAACCTCAGTACTGCCCGCTCCGAACGCCGCGCGCGGGAGGTGGGCGTGCGCAAGGCCATGGGCTCGGCGCGCGGGCAGCTTATCGGGCAGTTTTTCAGCGAATCCCTGCTGGTCTCTTTTCTTGCACTGGCGGTGGCTATCCTCCTGGCCGAACTCAGCCTTCCATGGTTTAACATCATTGCCGGTAAGCAGATTACGTTTCCGTGGGGCGCCCCGCTTCTCTGGGTATCCCTGGGCTCGTTTGCTGCCATCACCGGTCTGCTGGCGGGCAGTTATCCCGCCCTCTACCTGTCGTCGTTTCAGCCGGTAAAAGTCCTGAAGGGAACGTTCCGGGCGGGTCAGCTGGCGACACTGCCCCGGCAGGCGCTCGTCGTCATTCAGTTTTCGGTTTCGATTGCCTTGATTATCGGCACGGCGGTGGTTTACAGGCAGATTCTGCATACGAAAAACCGGCCGGTCGGATACAGCCGCGACGGCATCGTTCTGCTCGAAATGAAGTCCAATGATTTCTATGGAAAGATGGACGTCTTACGCAACGAACTGAAATCCGCCGGTTTAATTGAAGAAATCGCGGAGTCGTCGAGCCCGCTGACCGAAGTCTGGGCCACTAACGTCGGTTTCAGCTGGCCGGGAAAGGACCCGTCTCTCGACGCCGAATTCGGAACAATCTGGATCACACCGGAATACGGCAAACTCGTCCGTTGGGAAATGGCCGCCGGCCGGGATTTCCGGCGGGATCTGGCGACCGATTCCTCCGGTATCCTTCTCAACGAAGCCGCCGCGAAGTACATGGGACTCAAAGATCCGGTGGGGAAAACGGTCCGGTGGTCGAGCGGCAGCCGCTTCAAAGACTTTACGGTCGTCGGCGTCGTGAAAAACCTGCTGATGGAATCGCCGTATGCGGCGGTACGGCCGGCGGTTTATTTCCGGGACGACAGCAATGTCAACTGGATGATGCTCCGGCTCAATCCGCGGAAACCGGCATCGGAAAGTCTGGCAGGAATTGAACGGGTTTTCCGGAAGGTGATTCCGGCAGCGCCGTTTGAATACGAATTCGCCGATCGTATGTACGGTCAGAAGTTTGCCGCCGAAGAGCGGATCGGCACGCTGGCGGCGGTGTTTGCCGGTTTGGCCGTGTTTATTTCCTGTCTCGGGTTGCTGGGACTGGCGTCGTTCGTAGCCGAGCAGCGAACCAAGGAAATCGGTATCCGGAAGGTACTGGGTGCGTCGATCGTCAATCTTTGGGGACTGCTCTCGAGGGATTTCGCCGGCCTGGTCGTTCTGTCCTTTTTCCTCGCGGTGCTTCCTGCGTGGTATGCCATGACCCGCTGGCTCGGTCAGTACGAATACCGGGCGGGCCTGCCGTGGTGGATTTTTGCGGCAGTCGGCCTGGGCGCGGTAATCCTCACATTGCTGACGGTCAGCATACAATCCATACGCGCGGCGTCGGTCAATCCGGTTAAAAGTCTCAAAGCGGAATAGTATCGGCAGGCAGGTTGCAAAAGGCCGGCCGCTCCCTATCAAACCAACGATAACCCAGTGACAGCGGACCTTGTCAGCCGATTTTGCCCCAGGCCCCCTGCCCTCTGCTTCTTAAGCCTATGATTCGCAACTACTTCAAAATCGCCTATCGCAATCTGCTGAAAAACAAGGCGTATTCGCTGATCAATATTTCGGGCCTGGCCGTAGGGATGGCCGTCGCCATTCTGATCGGGTTGTGGATTTACGACGAGTTGTCGTACGACCGCTACCACGAAAGCTATGACCGGGTAGCGCGGGTGATGCAGCACCAGACCGCTAATGGCGAAACGGGTTCCCAGTTTTCGATTCCGTTTCCGCTTGGAAAAGAACTGCAGACGACCTACGGTACGTCGTTCAAGTATGTCGCGATGTCGTCCTGGGTAGGCGGGCATATCCTGAGTACCGGGGACCGGAAGCTATCCAAAACGGGGGTATACATGGACATTGACGCCCCGCATATTTTCACCCTGAAAATGAAATACGGCACGCGGAACGGCCTCCGGGACCCGCACTCGATTCTCCTTTCCGAGTCGGCGGCGAAGGCCTTTTTCGGCGATGCCAATCCCCTGGAAAAACGCCTAAAAATCGATAACAAGCTGGATGTCAAGGTAACCGGGGTATTCGAAGACCTTCCGCATAATACCGATTTCCGGGAGCTGGAATTCATCGCGCCGTGGCTGCTCTATGTCGAGTCGGAAGACTGGATAAAACGTGCCCGCGACCGCGGTCAGTGGGGTAATAATTCCTTCCAGCTCTTCGCGCAGATTGCGGATAATACGGACTTTGAAACAGTCGGAAAGCGCATCAAACTGGCCAAATACAACCGCGTCGACAAAGACGAAAAGAAATACAAGGCTGAGATTTTTCTGCACCCGCTGTCGCGCTGGCGCCTCTACTCCCACTGGGACAAGCAGGGCAATCAGACCGGCGGGCAGATTGAATACGTGTGGCTGTTTGCCATTATCGGCGTGTTTGTGCTGCTGCTGGCATGTATCAACTTCATGAACCTCAGCACCGCGCGGTCAGAGAAACGGGCGCGGGAGGTCGGTATCCGCAAGGCGATCGGCTCCCTCCGCAGTCAGTTGATCGGGCAGTTTTTTAGTGAATCACTGCTGGTCGTCCTCATTGCGATGGCGCTATCGATTCTGTTGGTGGAACTGAGTCTTCCCTGGTTCAATGAGATCGCCGGTAAGAAAATGTCGGTACTCTGGAGCAATCCGGTATTCTGGGGCATCGTAGTCTCCTTTGCCTTCCTGACGGGACTGCTCGCCGGGAGCTATCCGGCGCTGTATCTGTCATCTTTCCAGCCGGTGAGTGTACTGAAAGGGACCTTCCGGGCCGGCAGGTACGCGTCTGTACCCCGGAAAGTGCTGGTTACCTTGCAGTTTACTGTTTCGGTGACGCTGATTATCGGAACGCTGATCGTCTACCGGCAGATTCAGCATACCAAAAACCGCCCGGTCGGCTATAGCCGCGAGGGCCTGGTGATGATGCAGATGAAGTCTCCCGACTTCTACGGGAAGTTTGATGTTCTTCGAAATGAGTGGAAAAATACCGGAGCTGTTGTCGAAATGGCCGAATCGTCCAGTCCTGTGACCGGGCTCTGGTCAAGCAACGGCGGTTTCGAATGGCAGGGCAAAGATCCTAATCTCGACGCCGAGTTTGCGACCGTCTGGGTGACGCCGGAATTCGGCAAGCTGGTCAACTGGCACGTTCTCAAAGGCCGGGATTTCTCGCGGCAGCGGGCTACGGACTCGCTCTCGGTTATCATCAACCAGTCGGGCGTCAAGTTCGCCAGTCTCAAAGATCCTGTCGGTACAGTACTGAAATGGGACGGTAAAAACTACACCATCATCGGCGTCGTGCAGGACCTGATTCAGGAATCTCCGTACCATCCGGTCAGTCCCGGAGTGTACTTCATGGATTCCAATAACGTCAACTGGATTAACCTGAAGCTCAACCCGGCACAAAGCGCTTCGGCGTCTCTGGCAAAAATCGAAAGCGTTTTCAAGCGTCTGGTACCTACTGCCCCGTTTGATTATCAGTTTGTGGATCAGGTTTTCGGGGAAAAATTCGCTGCTGAAGAGCGGGTCGGAAAACTGGCGGCCTTCTTTGCCAGCCTGGCTATCTTTATTTCCTGCCTTGGATTATTCGGCCTCGCCTCCTTCATGGCCGAGCAGCGTACCAAGGAAATCGGTATCCGGAAAGTACTCGGCGCTTCGGTATTAAACCTGTGGGGACTGCTGTCGAAAGATTTTGTCGGCCTTGTCGTACTCTCCTGCGCCATCGCCGTGCCCCTGGCCTGGTATGGCATGGCCAACTGGCTGGAAAAATACGAGTACCGAACCGATATTACCTGGTGGGTATTCCTCCTGGCGGCGGTAGGTGCGCTGACCATTACACTCCTGACCGTGAGCTACCAGGCCGTCCGCGCCGCGATGATGAATCCGGTGAGGAGTTTGAAGGCTGAGTAGCTATAGGCTATAAGCCGTAGGCTGTAAGCAATAGGCTGTAGGAAAAATGAGTCTTTCTACTGCTTACAGCTTATAGCCTACAGCTTAAAGCCATTTTCACGATAAATCAGTCACCCGAAACCAAACGCAGCGGCCATCCGGCAGACGCCATGCCCTCTGCTCCACAACCTATGCTCCTCACCTACCTCAAAATATCCCTTCGAACGCTCCTGAAAAGCAAGGGGTACTCGCTGATCAACCTGTCGGGATTGGCGGTGGGGATGGCGGTTGCCATACTCATCGGGCTCTGGATTTACGACGAACTATCCTATGACCGGACGGCGGAAAACTACCCTCGCGTGGCCCGGGTGATGCAGCACCAGACGGCCAACGGGGAAGTATTCTCGCAATATGCCATTCCGGCGCCGCTGGAAAATGAACTGAAAACGACCTATGGTTCGTCTTTCCGGTATGTGGCGCTGGCGTCGTGGATCGGCGGGCATTTTCTGAATTCGGGCGACCGGCAGCTCAGCCGCGACGGCCTCTACATGGGTGTCGATGCGCCGCATCTGCTCGCTCTGAAGATGCACTATGGCACCCGCGACGGTCTGAAAGATCCGCACTCCATTCTCCTGTCGCGTTCTACTTCCGTGGCACTTTTCGGGGAAGGAAACCCGGTCGGGCGTCGCCTCCAGATCGACAACAAGCAGGAGGCGACGGTTACCGGTGTTTACGAAGATCTTCCTTATAATTCCGAACTCCGCGACGCGCTGTTCATCGCGCCGTGGGAGCTGCTGGTACTCTCCGACCCCTTCGTCCGCTTCGCCCACGAAACCCGGCAGTGGGGGTATAATTCATTCCAGCTTTTCGTACAAATCGCTGATAATACGGATTTTGCGACGGTCGACAACCGAATTCGATTCTCCAAATACCGCCGGGTTCTTCCCGAAGACCGAAAGTACAAGGCGGAGATTTTCCTGCATCCCATGTCGCGATGGCACCTGTATTCCCACTGGGACAAAGAGGGTAATCAGACCGGCGGGCAGATCGAGTATGTCTGGTTATTTGCGTTGATCGGGGTATTCGTGCTCCTGCTCGCCTGTATTAACTTCATGAACCTCAGCACGGCACGCTCTGAAAAACGGGCGCGGGAAGTAGGTATCCGCAAGGCGATCGGATCGCTCCGCAGCCAGTTGATCGGTCAGTTTTTCGGCGAATCGCTGCTGGTGGTTTTCGCCGCTCTTCTGGCAGCTGTGCTGCTGGTAGAGCTGGGTCTTCCGTGGTTCAATGACATCGCCGGAAAAAGAATGACAGTACTGTGGCTGAATCCTGTATTCTGGCTGCTGCTGGTTTCGTTCGCGGGACTGACCGCCCTCCTCGCCGGTAGTTATCCGGCGCTATACCTGTCGTCTTTTCAGCCCGTTCAGGTATTGAAGGGCACGTTCAGGGCCGGGCGCTATGCTTCTGTACCCAGAAAGGTATTGGTGACGATCCAATTCACTGTTTCGGTTACCCTCATCATCGGTACGATGATCGTCTACAGGCAGATTCAGTATACCAAAAACCGGCCGGTCGGGTATAGCCGCGACGGCCTGGTGATGGTCCAGATGAAATCTCCGGACTTTCATCAGAAATACGACGTCCTGAAAAACCAACTGACAACCAGCGGCCTCATCGCCGGTATTTCGCAAAGTTCCGGTCCGGTGACGGGCGTCTGGTCGAGCAACGGCGGGTTTGACTGGCAGGGAAAAGACCCGGCCCTCGACGCCGAATTTGCAACCAACTGGGTGACGGAAGGGTTTGGAGAGCTCGTTGGCTGGCATATTCTCCAGGGCCGGGATTTCGATCCCCGGCTGGCGACCGACTCCGTTTCGGTTCTCATCAACGAATCCGGCGTGCGGTTTGCCGGTTTGAAAAATCCCGTCGGAACCATCCTCAAGTGGGAAGGCCGGGAATACCCCATCATCGGTGTGGTACAGGACCTTATTCAGGACTCCCCGTACAAACCGGTACGCCCGGGCCTGTTTTTCCGGAATCCGAAAGAGGTCAGCTGGATGGTACTGAAACTGAACCCGTCGCTGCCCGTATCCGACGCGATCGCGCGCATGGAACGGATTTTCAGGCAGGTCATTCCTGCCGCGCCGTTCGACTACCAGTTTGTAGATGATGCGTTCGCAAAGAAGTTCGCCGACGAAGAGCGTATCGGCAAACTCGCGGCCTTCTTCGCCAGCCTGGCCATTTTCATTTCCTGCCTCGGGCTATTCGGCCTGGCCTCTTTCACGGCCGAGCAGCGGACCAAGGAAATCGGCATCCGGAAAGTACTCGGCGCGTCGGTGTTGAACCTCTGGGGATTGCTGTCGAAAGATTTCGTCGGGCTTGTCATTCTCTCCTGCTCCATCGCCGTACCCCTGGCCTGGTACGGAATGGCCAACTGGCTGCAGAAGTACGAGTACCGCACCGATATCGCCTGGTGGGTATTTGCCCTCGCAGCCATTGGCGCATTGGCCATTACTCTCCTGACTGTCAGCTACCAGGCCGTCCGCGCGGCGATGATGAATCCGGTGAAGACACTGAAGGCTGAGTAGAGCAGGGGGCATGGGGCAGAGGGCATGGGGTGGATACACGGGACCCTGTGCTTAATGCTTATAGCCTACAGCTTAAAGCCATTTTTCACAACAAACCCATTACCCAAAACCAAACGCAGCAGCCATCCGGCAGCCCCCCTGCCCCCTGCCCCATGCTCCCTGCCTCTCCGTTATGCTTCGAAACTACTTCCACATCGCTATCCGCAACCTCAAGCGGAATCCGCTTTACAGCCTGCTTAACATCGGCGGACTGGCCGCCGGGCTCGCCGTCAGTATCCTGATCGGCCTGTATGTGGCACACGAATACAGTTTTGACCGGTTCCATCCCGAGGCGGAGCGGATTTTCAAGACATTGGGACGGGCGCAGTTCGGCGAGCAGACCATCCAGACCACGGCCATGTCGGCACAGTTCGGATACCGGACCAAACAGGCGCTGCCGCAGCAGGTCGAAAACTATGTCCGTATCCGCAATGCGCCGCGGGCTGTCCTCCAAACCGACGCCTCATTTCATTCGTTTGAGGATAAGCTGGCTTTCGCCGACGAATCTGTCTTCAAGGTTTTTCATTTTCCGCTGGCGAAAGGAAAGCCCTCGCTTTCCCGGCCGAATACCGTCGTTCTTTCTGAAAAACTGGCCTCCAAATACTTCGGGAAAACGGATCCTGTCGGGAAAACCCTCACCCTCGACGGCCACATCCCCCTTGAAATAACCGGAGTGATGGAGAATATTCCCTCCCGCTCAACTCTTCAGTACGACGCGCTGATTTCTTTCGATACCCAGAAAAACCTGGGGGACGAAGGCCTCACCCAGCAACTGACGAATACCCGGGTACAATTCGGGTCGTTTGAAACGTACTTCTTACTTCGTTCGGGCGAAGCGAAAACCGCCGTTGAACGTGCCATTCAGCGCCTGCAACAACGCGAAGAGGGCGAACGCCGTGAAAAGCCGGATACCTTCACGCTCGAAAAACTGACCGACCTGCACCTCAACGGCAGTATGCAGGACCACAGCCAGCAATACCACCGCCTGTTTCTGGGTATTGCGGTCGCGATACTCCTCCTGGCGCTCATCAACTACATGAACCTCACCACGGCCCGTGCCACGCGACGGGCGCGGGAGGTAGGTGTGCGCAAGGCGCTCGGCGGGTTGCGATCCGACCTGATTGCGCAGTTTTACACCGAATCCGCGCTGATGACGCTGCTGGCGTTCGGCCTGAGCCTGCTGCTCGTCGAAGGGCTGCGTCCGGTGTTTTTCGGATTGCTGGAACTGCCGATCGACGATACCTTTTCCCGCCAGCCCCTCTTCTGGAGCGGGATTATCGGTCTGGCAGTGATAACGGCCCTGCTGGCCGGCAGTTATCCGGCCCTGCTTCTCTCCGGATTCATGCCGGCGAAAGTACTGAAGGGCAGTTTCCTGAAGACAGAAGGCAACCGCGTCCGGCAGTCGCTGACGGTCTTTCAGTTTGCGATTTCGGTCGGATTGATTGTTTGTACCCTTGTCGTCAAACAACAACTGGATTTTCTGCGGAAGCAGTCCCCGGGCATTGAACGCAGCGGCGTCGTCGTTGTGCCGCTGCCGGAATCCCTGGCGCCACGTTACATCAGTTTCCGGAACGAGCTGCGGCAGCAACCTGGTATTCAGGAGCTTTCTGTAGCAAGCTGGCCGCTGTACAAGTCAGGCGTAAACGCCTATTTCGTCAAAACGAAGAAAAACAAGGAGGTCTTTTTCTGGACGACAGCTGTAGACGAAGCCTTTTTCAGCACCCTGAATGTACCCTGGAAAATCCGGCCGGCGGCTACCCGGACGACCGCCTACCCGCTCGTCATCAACGAATCTGCAGTATCCCAACTGGACCTCAACCGGCAGGCGGTCGGCGAAAAAGTAGACCTCGCCGGGCATTTGCAGGAAGTAACGGGCGTCGTGGCAGATTTTCACCTGTTTTCGGGGAAAGGAAAAATGGGCGGACTGGGTATGCAGGTGGTGCCGGATACCTCGCGGGCGCTCGTCGCGCAGGGCGGGTGCCTGTACCTGAAGCTGCGACCGGACGCGGATGTACCGCGGACGCTGGCGGCAGTCGGCCGGGTATTCGCCCGTCACGAAAAGACCAATCCCTTCGAGTACTACTTCCTCGACGAAGCCTATGACGCCCTCTACAAAGCGGAATCCAAGCTCAGTTCCATGCTGGCAGTATTTACCGGTATAGCTATTCTGATTGCATGCCTCGGGCTTTTCGGGCTGGCGGCGTTTTCGGTGGAGACCAGAAGAAAGGAAATCGGTATCCGGAAGGTACTTGGCGCCGGTGTATCGGGTATTCTTTTCCTGCTTTCGCGGGATTTCCTCCGTCTGGTACTGATTTCCAATCTATTAGCCTTTCCGGTGGCGTGGTACTTCCTCGACAGCTGGATCAAGGACTACGCCGTTCGCATTCCCATTGGCTGGGTATGGTTTGCGGTGTCCGGGTTGCTGGCCCTGACCGTGGCCCTGCTGACGGTCGGCGCGCAGGCACTTCGGGCTGCACAGGCGGATCCGGTGAGGAGTTTGAGGGCGGAGTGAGGTCGTGGCGGAATAGCCGGTGGTTGAGCCCCGTCGAAACCGGCGTGGCGAGTCTGTTTTGAATGAAAAAGGGACGGCTGCCGGAGGTTTCGACGGAGCTCAACCACCGGGAGAGAGTCCCGCCATAGCAATTGCCCCATGCCCAAAATTCCCTACCTTGCCACCCTAACGCTAATCAAATCCTCAACCAATGAAAAAGCTCGTACTGGCTGCCGTCCTCGGCCTGGCCTCACACGTTTCAATGGGCCAGGCTGCCACCTGGAAAGTGGACAACAACCACGCCAAAGTAGGATTTACCGCCACGCACCTCATGATCTCCGACGTGGACGGTTATTTTAAAAACGTTACTGCCTCGATTGTGACCGACAAACCGGATTTCACCGACGCAAAAGCTGAATTTACGGCTGATGTCTCGAATGTATCAACCGGTATCGAGCAACGGGACAACCACCTCAAAAGTCCCGATTTCTTCGACGCGGCCCAGTTTCCGACCCTGTCGTTCAAAAGCACCTCCTTTACCAAAACTGGCACCAACCGCTACGAAGTAAAAGGCGACCTGACCATGCACGGCGTCACCAAGCCCGTCACGCTGCAGGCCGAAGTCCGCGGGCCGATCGAAAGCCCGATGGGCAAGAAACCGACAGTAGGTTTCCGGGTCAGCGGGACGGTCAACCGGCTTGATTTCGGAATCGGGGCCAAATTCCCGGAAACCGCGGTGGCCAATGAAATCGTGCTCCGCATCAACGCCGAATTCGTCAAACAACCCTGATTTCAAAAAACCCCGGCCTCCGCAGACCGGGGTTTTTCCTTTTTCCGCCTTCTTTTTTTACCTTGACGGGGCAGAGCCAACCGCAAGCAATCATGGCTTTTATCGACTATTACCAGGTACTGGGACTGACCAAAGACGCGAGCGAAGACGACATCAAGAAGGCCTACCGGAAGCTGGCCCGTAAATACCACCCCGACCTGAACCCGAACGATCAGGAAGCGACCAAAAAATTCCAGCAGGTCAACGAGGCCAATGAAGTCCTCAGCGATCCGGAAAAACGCAAAAAGTACGACCAGTACGGCGAGCATTGGGAGCATGCCGATCAGTTCGAGGAGGCACGCCGCGCGCAACAGAGCAGCCGGCCCGGAGGCAGTAGCACGGGCGGAGGAGACTGGTCGGCCGAAGGCTTCAACGGCGATAATTTCTCCGATTTCTTTCAGTCCATGTTTGGCGACATGGGCGGCGGCGGTCGTAGGCAAAGCCAGGCTCGGTTTAAAGGGCAGGACTACCACGCCGACCTTCACCTGGGGCTTCGCGAAGCGGCAGAAACCCATAAACAGACCCTGACCGTCAACGGGCAGAATATCCGCATTACCATTCCGGCAGGCGTCGCGCATGAGCAGGTCATCCGGCTGAAGGGCTACGGCGGCCAGGGCGTCAACGGCGGGCCGAACGGCGACCTGTACATTACCTTTAAGATCGAAGAAGATCCCGTATTCAAGCGGGTCGGAAATGACCTGTACGCGACTGTCGACCTCGACCTGTACACCGCTATCCTCGGCGGCGACGTGATTATCGATACGCTCGGCGGCAAGGTCAAAGTACCCGTGAAACCGGAAACGCCCAACGGCACAAAAGTCCGCCTCAAGGGCAAGGGTTTCCCCGTTTACAAAAAAGAAGGGGAAGCCGGCGACCTGTTTGTGACCTGGTCTGTCAAGCTTCCGACTCAACTTTCCGACGAACAAAAAGCACTTTTCCGGCAATTGGCAGAATCCTGACGCATATGGAAACGGAACAATGGATAACGGTCGTCGAATGCAGCCGGCACTATCAGATTGAGGTGTCGTTTCTGGAAGAACTCGGCGAATACGGCCTCATCGAAGTAGTGGTGCAGGAAGAGGTACGCGGCCTGGAAATCGGGCAGCTCGCCCGCCTCGAAAAGCTCATCCGCCTGCATGACGACCTGAATATCAACATCGAAGGACTGGACGCGGTGATGCACCTCATCCAGAAGCTCGAAGACGTACAAAACGAATTATCCCATCTCAAAAACCGGCTGCGGCTGTATGAGCATTGAGCGGACCGCCCGTGCCTCCGGCATAGATCTCCTCCGGGGAATCGTCATGGTCGTCATGGCGCTCGATCACACGCGGGAGTACTTCCACATCAACGCGTTTTTCGAAGATCCGCTGGACTTTACCAAAACCACGCCGGTGTTGTTTCTTACCCGGTGGATTACGCATTTCTGTGCGCCGACGTTCGTGCTCCTCGCCGGTATGTCGGCCCGCCTTTCCGGCAGCAGGAAGCCGGATTCCGAGCATAGTACTTTCCTCATTACCCGCGGGTTATGGCTGATTTTACTGGAAGTAACGATCGTCAATTTCGGCCTTTGGTTTAACCTGAGCTACTCCCAGACCCTGCTCCAGGTCATTTGGGCCATCGGGTTCAGTATGGTCGTACTCGGGCTGATGGTACGGCTCCCGTTTCCGACGACGATCCCGGCGCTCGCCATTTTCCTGATTTTCGGGCATAACCTGCTGGATAATGTCAGCGCGCCCGAAGGTTCGGTTCTCGCTGTTTTGAAAACGCTCCTTTTTCAACCGGGGGTATTGCCCGTCGGCGAAGGGAAAATCGTTATTTCCGGCTACCCTGCCCTACCGTGGACGGGTATTCTGCTCGCCGGATACTCCCTTGGCAGCCTGTATTTCCGGTCGGTTTCAGTCATTCGCCGCAAGCGGATACTGCTTTGGACGGGCGTGGGCGCGGTAGCCGGTTTTGTCCTGCTGCGGCTGCTGAATAGCTATGGCGATCCGTCGCCGTGGAGCCGGCAGTCGACCGGTATTTTTACCTTTCTGTCGTTTCTCAATACCACCAAATACCCGCCGTCGCTGCTGTTTACGCTGATGACGATCGGCCCGGCACTGATACTGCTATCAGTATTCGAGGGCAAAACCAGCTTCCTGTCGGTTTACGGACGCGTTCCCCTGTTCTACTTCATCGTGCATTTTTACCTGATCCATCTTCTCTCGGTGGTATTTATGCTGATTTCGGGGATTTCCTGGTCCGACATACACTTTACCAACGGAACGGGCGGCGTTGTTCAAAACCAGGGCGTATCATTAGGCTGGGTATATGTGGTATGGATCGCCATCGTGGCAAGCCTGTACTTTCCCTGTAAAGGGTATGCGGGCTTCAAAAGCCGCCAAACCAGCCGGTTATGGAGCTACCTCTGACCCGCGCTTCCCGCTCCGGCGATAGGCCAGGTAAAACACCTGAGGCAGGACAAGGAGCGACAGAATCATACAGATGATCAGGCCGCCGACAATCATAATCGCCAGGGGCTTCTGGATTTCGGAGCCCATGCCCGTGGACATTGCCGCGGGCAGCAACCCCGCCGAACCCATTACTGCGATCATGAATACCGGGCGTATCCGGGAATAGACGCCTTCTTCAATCGCTTTCCTCAGCGGGACTTTTTTCCGGAGATATTCTTTCATCACGCCGATGAGGATGATGCCGTCGATTGTACCTACGCCGAAGAGAATGATAAACCCGATTCCCGCCGAGATACCGAAAATCGTGTGCGTCAGGTACAGGGACAGAAACCCGCCGACAAAGGCAAACGGTATGGTAATGAGGGATATCAGCGTGTCTTTCAGGTTTCCGAAGTTGAGGTATAGCAGGAAAAATATCATCAGGAGGGACACCGGTACGATGACCGTCAGCCGACCCGTAGCCCGCTGCTGGCTCTCAAATTCTCCCGCCCATGTCATGCGGTACGAATCAGGCAGGGTCACCTTTTCAGCCACTTTTGCCTGCGCTTCGGCGATGGTACTGCCGAGGTCGCGGCCGCGGACCGAGAACCCCACGCCGATATACCGGCTGCTGCCTTCCCGGTAAATAAACGCCGGGCCGGTATGAAAGGAAATATCCGCGATTTCGTACAAGGGTACTTTGGACGTTCCGCTGGCCGGAACCAGAATCGCCGCGATCTCCTTTTCCGACTGCCGGTATGGCCCTGCATAGCGTATCCGGATATCAAACAGCCGCTCGTTTTCGTAGAAGTGAGACACGGCTTTCCCGCCGATAGCCATTTCAATCACCGATTGCGCATCTGCCATGCTGACGCCGTAGCGGCCCATGCGCTTTTCATCCAGCTTGATCCTGAGTTCCGGTGCGCCGATATTCCGGAAGACGTTAAGATCTTCAATACCTTTCACATCCCGGATGGCGTTGGCTACCTGATCGGCGGTTTTTTCCAGTTGGAAGAGATCATCGCCGAATACCTTGACAACCAGCGCACTTTTCACGCCTGCCACGTATTCTTCCACATTGTCCATGATCGGCTGGCTGAAGCTGAAAATCGTGCCGGGGTACACGCGCAGCGACTGCTCCATTTCGTCGAGAAGCTGTTCTTTGGAAATCTTCCGCTTCCATTCTTCTTTCGGGAAAAGCTGGACGTGGAATTCGATGTTGAAGAAACCGGTCGGGTCGGTGCCGTCGTTCGGCCGGCCGGTCTGTGTGAGAACAAACCGTACTTCTTCGAATTTCCGGAAACGGGCCTTCATCTCCTTCGTCAGCCGCACGGATTCATCCAGGCTGACGCTGTTAGGCAGCGTCGCCCGGACATACAGCGCACCTTCGTTCAGCTTCGGAATAAACTCCGACCCTAACCGCCCGAAACTCAGCACGCAAACCGCGAACGCTACCGTGAAGACGGCAATCGTCGCCTTCGGAAAACGAAACGCTCCCCTGAACAGCCGGAAAATACCGTTCCGGAAAAATTCGGTCACGGGGTTTTCCCGGTCCACGATATTCCGGGTCAGCAGGACCTTACACATCGCCGGCACATACGTGAGGCTGAGCAGCGCCGAGCCGATGAGGGCATAGCCGAGCGTGAAAGCAAGCGGGGTAAACATCTTTCCCTCGACCTTCTGGAAGGTAAAAATCGGCAGCAGGGCCACGATCAGGATAATCTGGGCGAAGAAGATGGACTTGGCGACGGTCCTCGCGCTCTGCTTGATGATACCGAGCTTGGAGATTTTGTTGAACCGCTCCATGCCGAGCTCGTGTGCGCGCCGGTCGAGCCCCACAAATACCGTCTCCACCATCACCATCGTTCCTTCGAGCAACAGTCCGAAATCCACCGCCCCGATGGAAATCAGGTTGGCCGGTACCCCCTGTATCCGCAGCATGATGATGGCGAAAAGAAAGGCCAGGGGAATGACGGAAGCGACGATGACCGTCGTCCGCCAGTTCACCAGAAACAAAAACACAAAAACCGACACCAGGACGATCCCTTCTACCAGGTTGTGCGTCACGGTGTTAACGGTGGTTTTGACGAGCTCCGACCGGTCGTGAAACGGCTCCAGCTTCACGCCTTTCGGCAGGATACGGCTGTTAAGGTCGTCGATGCGGGTTTTCAGGGATTCGATGACCTTGCTGGGGTTTTCTCCCCGGAGCATGATGACGACGCCTTCGACGAGGTCGTCTTCATCCTGCAAGCCTACCTGCCCGAGGCGGGGTTTGGCTGTTACGACGACTTTCGCTACGTTTCCGACGGTCACCGGCGTACCGTTGACATCTTCGATCAGAATATTCTCGATATCCGCGGTACTTTCCAGCAGGCCGACGCCGCGAACGGCATAGGCCTGATTGCCCTTCGTAATGACATCCCCGCCGACGTTGATATTGCTGCGCGCCAGGGCTTCGTAAACGTCCAGGGAGCTGAGGTTGTAGTTGGCGAGTTCGACCGGATCGACCTGCACCTCATATGTTTTCTCTTCTCCACCGAAACTGACTACCTGCGCCACGCCCGGTACGGATACCAGTTCCCGCTCCACGACCCATTCCTGCAGCGCCGAAAGCTCCCGGATGGGCAAATCGCCCTTCAGAACGTAGCGGAAGATCTCGCCCGTCGCACCCGCAGGCGGTTCGATACCCGCGTCGGCGCCTTCCGGCAGTTCGACATTCCGGATACGGTTCGACGCATATTGCTGGGCGTAAAAATCCTCTACTCCGTCTTCAAAAAGAACCGTCACCACCGATAACCCGAACAGGGAAACCGACCGTACTTCCGTTTTCTTCGGAATGGTATTCATCTCCCGGGTAACAGGCAGGGTAATGAACTTTTCGACCTCCTCGGCGCTGCGGCCGGGCCACTGCGTAATGATCCGGACCCGGGTATTCGTGACGTCCGGGAAGGCTTCAATCGGGGTATTCAGGTAGCTTGCGACCCCTCCGGCGACGAGCAGGAACGTCAGAAAGAACACCAGCAGGTGGTTCCGGAGGGAAAACGCGACGAGTTTCTCAACAAACTTGGACATGTCTTCAGAAATTGGCGAACGGGGTGAGGTTCGCTAGTTGCCGCCCTTGAGGCGGTTATAGACGAGCAGGGAATGCCGGGTCAGTACCGGCTCCCCGGGCTGGAGAGCGCCGTGGAAATAGGTAGAATCGGCCGACTGAAACAGCGGGCTGAAACCGATCAGCCGCGCGTCGCAGGCGCTGCCATACCGCACGACGAAGTACCGGTCGTTGTCAAAAACCACCGCCCGGGTCGGTACCGCGAGCGTGGTTTCGTTCCCCGGTTTTCTGACCCGTACCATCACAAACATTTCGGGCTTGAGCAGCAGGCCGGGATTATCCAGGAAAATCTGCGCTTTCAGTACCCGCTCCTGCGGATCGAAGACGCTCGAAAAGCGGTTGATTTTTCCGTGGAAAACCGTGGACGGATAGGCCGTCGTCGTAATCTCTACCGGCATTCCTTCTTTAATCAGGTCCAGCTGCCCGGCGTAGACGTTGGCCGTCACCCATACTTGCCGCAGGTCGGAAAGGGTATAGAGCGGATCGGCGCCGGCTTCGACCTGCTGGCCGGGGACGACGTTCTTTTCGACAATGTAGCCGTTGGAAGATGCCCGGATCAGCAGGACGCCGCGTTCCATATTTCCACCGTACAAATCCAGCGCTTCTTTGGCTTTCCGGATACCCTGGCGGGCTGTTTCGACCTCGCTTTCGGCCTGTACCAGGTCCCGATCGGAAGCGAGCTTGTCGGCATGCATATCCTGCGCCGAAGCAAGATTCCGCTCCGCCAGGCGCAGCGCCGCTTCCGCTGTCCGCAGTTCAGCCGACAGGTTACTCAGCTCCGCGCTGCGTATTTCGAGCAACACCTGCCCTTTCCGGACATAATCGCCCAGACTGAACTTTACTTCGCTTACTACTCCGGCCAGCAGCGGCACAAACCGCACGACCTGGTCGGGATTGTAGCTGACTTTTCCGGTCAGGGATATCTTCTGGATTGGCTGCGCGACCTGAACGGGCGCGGTTTCGATGCCCGGCGTTTCGGTCAGACAGGTGTCTTTCGCGGCTGCCGCTTTCTGCTGCTCCTGCGGCGGGGAGTCACAGCCGCCAAGCATCAGCGCCGGCAGCAGGAAAAGGATCATGGCTCTGCTCATAACAAATCAGTACCTGCCAGGTAGTTTAGTTCTTCGAGGGAAAGGCGGAGATCTTTGGCCGCGCCCAGGATCGTCTCCCGGTTCTCGCGGAAAGCCTCGAAATAGTTCAGGAACTCGATAAGGGTCAGGTTTTTACGCTGGAAGTTGCGGGCAACGGAGCCGCTTAGTTCGGCCAGGTCACCGAGATAGGAAGGGTCGAGGCGCTCGTAAAAATCGCTCGCCGCCACAAAGCGCGCATAGGCCCGGAAAAGCTGGTTCTGCCAGTCGGCCCGTACTTCCTCCAGCCGGTACCCGGCTTTTTCGACTTCGATCTTACTGGCCAGGATATTGCCCTTGTTCCGGTCGAATACGGGAATATCCGCCGATACGCCGAAGCCGAGAAAATCCAGCATGGTATTGCCGTTGCGGTCGTACCCGGCGTTGACGGTGATATCCGGGACCTTCTTCGCCTGCTCGTAGCGGTGCTGGGCCTCGGCATACCGGATATCGGCCCGGGCCCGCTGAAGGCGCGGAGGCTCTTCGCCGGCTGTCTCCCGGAAGAGGGCAAAGCCTTCTTTCTTCAGTTTTTCGTAGGAAGGGAGGGTAGGGCCATCGGTAAGGATGAGGTAGGTTTCCGGCGGAAGTACCAGCAGGGTCTTCAGGCGCTGCTGGGATTCCTGAATTTCAGCTTCTTTCGTCACCAGCGCGCGCCGCCATTCGAGGTCCAGGGACTTCATCCGGAAGAAATCGGCTTTGGATGAATTGCGAAGCTCATATTGCCGTTCCTGCGCTTTCAGGACGTCCTGCAGCCAGGTCAGCTGTTCTTCGAGGAGGCGTTTTTCCTGCTCGTCGTACGACAGTTCCGTAAGCAGGTTCCGGAATTCCGTTTTGACGGATAGCAGCGTTTCCAGAAATCCCTGTTCGGCCTGCTCCCGCCCCGCCTGCTCGATGGCAACGCGCTTCCGCCGCTTACCCGCCGTTTCAATGAGCTGGTCGAGGTCTAACGCGAATTGCTGGTTTTTTCCGAAGGTTTTTCCCAGAGGCGGTACTACTACCTCTCCTTTCGTCTGCCGGGAGGTAGCCCAGAGGTTCACCTGATCGATTCCGAAATGCGGATTCGGCCAGGCTTTTGCCTGAATGATCCGGGCTTCCGCCTGGGAAATGGACCGCTTTTCGGCCAGCAGGGTCAGGTTCCGGGAAAGAAAACGCTGCTCGGCATCCACACGGGAAACGCGCAGCGTATCTGCTCCCGACGCCGCCTGCCCACACAGCAGGAGAAGAAAGAAAATCGTTAATCGCATGCCACAAAACTCCGGCAGTGCAATTAGAGCGGGTTAACAGGCAGATTAAAAGCGTCTTGGAAACAGGTTAGAAAACCTTAATCTACCGATGAAACCGGATCAGAAAGACGCTTCCTTTTCCGGGTTCGGAGGTCAGTTCAAGGGAAAAGCCGTGTAATTCGAGAATACGGCGGACCAGCGGTAGGCCCATGCCATGACCGGGTACCGTGCCGGCATTCGATCCGCGGAAAAAGAGATCGAACACGGCCTGCTGCTCGCCTGCCGGAATGCCGGAACCGTGGTCTTCAATCCGTACTTCCGGCCCGTTGTCGTCGTATACCCGTACTTCTACCGACCGGTTGCCGGAGAATTTCACGGCGTTTTCCAGGATGTTTTTCAGGACGATGGCCAGCAGCCCCTCGTTTCCACGGACACGAAGCCAGTCGGCATTTTCCTTTTCCGTTTCAATTTCGACTTCAATCGGATGCTGCGGATAGGTATAGGCAAGCTTGCCCAGGACGTCCCAGAGTATTTCATCAATCTGGACATCCTGCACCGGAAAGGACTCTTCTGAATCGAGATTCGACAGCAGCAGCAGGCCTTCGAGAATGGATTGCAGGTGCTCGGCGTCGTCAAGGGCATTGCGGAGAATTTCCCGGTATTCAGCTTCCGGGCGGTTTTCCTGAAGACTGACCTGCAAATTCCCGATCAGCGCTGCCAGCGGGGTTTTCAGCTCGTGTGAAGCATGACGGACAAATAGCTTCCGGCTCCGGACGCCCGTTTCCAGCCGGTTGAGAAAGTGATTGAACGTTGCGATGAGCTGTTGCAACTCATCCCGGCTGCCGCTACGTTCCGGCAGGCGCAGGTGCAGGTTGTCCGTCGAAATACGGTTGACATGCCGGATTGTTTCCGCAAAGGGCCGGAATGTACGCCGGGAAAGCACCGCATTCAGCAGCAGGTTGAGCCCGATTCCCCCGAAAAAAAACACCAGCATCGTCAACGCCAGCGTTTGCAGACGGCTTTCGCCGGTAGCATCCACACCCGACGCGACGATGACGAAATCACCCTGGTTATCCTGGTAGAAAATCCCGACGGCCTGGCGGTCGCCGGCATAGAAATTCCGGCGGCCCGCCGCCGCGATTTCCCGTACCTGCGCCGGGCTCAGGGGCGCAGATGGGCCGTGATCTTCGAAAATCAGCTTCTGCTCCCGGTCGTATACCTGTATAACTTCATCAGTCAGCCGTACCTGGTACACCGACTCTTTGCGGGCATAGTTCTGCCGGGTCGCTTCGTCTTTCTCGAAATAGACGAACCCGGCAATCAGCGCCCGATCGGCCAACTTATTGAAAAACAGGGTCTGGGTATGTTTTCGGAAGGCGATATAGGTACCGGTGAAGACCACAGCCAGCGTCACGGCAAAAACGAACGTCGATTGAAAAGTAAGGTTTCGTCTCAGGCTCATGGCGTCAGCGGGCGTTATCTCCGAACGCTTCGAAGAGGTATCCCCTGCCCTTGATGGTCTGGATAAACTTGACGTCGAAGTCTTTGTCGATCTTGTTGCGGAGGTAATTGATATACACGTCGACGACGTTCGTCCGGGTATCGAAGTTGAGGTCCCAGGCCGCTTCGGCGATTTCTGCCCGGGTCACTACCTTTTCCCGGTTTTGCATCAGAAACAGCAGCAGGCGGAATTCGCGCGGGGAAAGGGTAATCTCCCGGTCGCCGCGCCGGACCTGATGCCGGTCCGGGTCTACAACCAGGTCGTGGTACACAAATTCGTGGTTGTTCTCCCGTTCAAACTCCTTCCGGCGGATCTGTGCCCGGATCCGGGCGATGAGTTCGAGGAAATTGAAGGGTTTGCCGAGGTAATCGTCGGCGCCGGCTTCGAGTCCCTGTATTTTTTCTTCCGGGGAATTGAGGGCGCTGAGCATCAAAACGGGCGTGGTAATACCCCGCCGGCGGATGATTTTGCATACTTCGAACCCGTCGATATCCGGGAGCATGACGTCGAGTATGATCACGTCGAAGGTCTGCGTCGTCGTTTCCTGAATAGCGTCATACCCTTTCGCTACCGGATGTACGCTGAACAGTTTTTCCTTCAGCCCTTTTTCCAGAAAGGAAGAAACACGGGTATCGTCTTCCACCAACAAAATTCTCGACATACTGTTCCGGGTTTGTGCCGGCCGGCATAGTCCGCGTTCGGTTCCGGACGCGGACTGTCCGATACCGGACAAATCAAAAATCATATTCCACTGATTATCAGAAAATTAAAAACTATTTTTTCTTCTGGCACGACCTTGGAAAGAAGAAAGGCAAAGCCATGAAAACCAACAAGGGCCCCGGTCAGAACCTGTTTTGTACCGGGGCTTTTATTTTCAGGGACGGGAGGTCCGTTCCGGCGAAAAATCAGCTACCGTGCAACATACAGGAGATTGCTCCTGTCTTTGCCCCACAGATCAAACAACGCGTCTATGAAAACCTCTCTTTTACTTCCACTTCTTTTTTTTATTGCCGGCCCGATTGCAGCGCAAAACCAGAACGACGACGATCCTCCGTACAAAACCGAAACATTTACCGGTAATGTGAGTAACCTGAAAGTCGACGTATCCGGCGGCAGCATCCGGGTGGAAGGCGGCGACCGCAAAGATGTAAAGGTGGAAATGTATGTCCGCCTGAACAACTGGCCGGCGAATAAACTCGATAAAGCTGAAATCGAGAAACGCCTCGACGACTACGAAGTTGTCATGAAAACCGAAGGCAATACCGTCGTACTTTCCTCCCGCATGAAAGAAGGGCGCCGCTGGGATAACAACCGGAATATCAACATCGGCTTCAAAGTCTTTACGCCGATGTCCTTCGCCACCAACCTCCGCACCAGCGGCGGCAGTATTCACCTCACGCACCTGACAGGTATTCAGAACTTCCAGACCAGCGGCGGCAGCCTGCACGTGACGGACGTAGCCGGTACCATCGACGGGCGCACGAGCGGCGGCAGTATTCACCTGCAAAACTGCAAACAGGATATCCGGTTGCAAACCAGCGGCGGCAGTATTCACGCCGAAGAACTGGACGGTACCATCGACCTGAAAACCTCCGGCGGCAGCGTCAACCTCGACCGTCTGAAAGGCAAAATCGCAGCCGTAACCAGCGGCGGCAGTGTCAAGGCATCTGATATTTCGGGCGAGTTCGTTACCCGCAGCTCCGGCGGATCGCTTCATCTCCAGCGGATTGAAGCTTCTCTGGAAGCGGAAACCAGCGGCGGCAGCCTCGACGTAGAAATCACGAAGCTCGTCGGCCATGTCAAGCTTCGGGCATCTTCCGGTAACATCCGCCTGGATATTCCGGAAAAGGCAGGCGCCGACCTGGATATCCGCGGCAACCGTGTGAAAATTCCCCTGTCCCAGTTCCGTGGTGAAACGGACGATAACCGGGCCGTCGGCAAGCTCAACGGCGGCGGCGTACCCGTGACGGTTTCCGCCAGCGGCAATGTGACGGTTTACTGATTTCAGCGGAAAGCTGTTAATTCCTGTCCGAAAGCGTACACCTGATTGTACGTTTTCGGACATATTTATTTTATAACTAGTTGTTTTTCAGTGAATTACCAATACAACATCGGTATTGGCACACCTTTGGAACTCAGACAGACAAACCAAGAACCCTATGATTTCGCTTACTAACATCGAACGGTACTTTCAGAACGGCTTCACGAAAACCTATATCCTCCGCTATGTCTCCACGGAAATCAAAGAGGGGGAATTTGTCAGCATCATGGGCCCCTCCGGTGCCGGAAAATCGACCCTGCTGAACATCATAGGGCTGCTGGACCAGCCTACTTCCGGAGAATATCTCCTCTTTGACCAGCCGGTTCATAACCTGTCGGAACGCAAGCGTTCGGAGCTTTACAAGGCTGCCATCGGTTTCGTTTTCCAGGCCTACCACCTGATCGACGAGCTGACGGTTTATGAAAACCTGGAAACGCCGCTTTTGTATAAAAATGTCCCGTCGTCCGAACGGAAAAGCCGCATCGCCGATATCCTCGACCGGTTCAACATGGTCGCTAAAAAAGACCTCTTTCCAAATCAGTTATCCGGCGGGCAGCAGCAGCTGGTCGGCATCGCACGGGCGCTGGTCGGACAACCGAAGCTTATTCTGGCAGACGAACCGACCGGAAACCTCCAGTCAGCCCAGGCGGAGGAAATCATGCAGGTTTTCAAGCAACTCAATCAGGAAGGCGTCACGATCATTCAGGTAACCCACTCGGAAAAGAATGCGGCCTATGGCAACCGGATTCTGCACCTGAGCGACGGAAAAATCGTGCACGACGAGCACGTGACGACCAACGTATAATCTTCTATTCCCCATGAAAAAAATTATCCTCAGCGGTCTGCTTCTTCTCTCCTGGGCGACGCACGCGCAATCCAGGTTATCCCTGAAGGAGTCGATCGACATGGCTGTCCGGAACAACCTCACCGTGCGGCAAAACGAACTCCTCGTCGAGACCGCCGACAACAACCTCAGCCAGTCGCGCATGGCGATGATCCCTTCCCTTTCGGGCGGGGCCAGTCAGGCCATCAACTGGGGCCGGAGTATTGACCCGTATACCAACCTTTTTGTCACGCAGCAGCTGAAATCCTCCAATTTCAACATGCAGGCCGGCGTACCTATTTTCAGCGGGCTGCTGCTGCGCAATTCCATCAAGCAGAATGATTTATTGCTGAAAGCCTCCCAGCAGGACGTACAAACGGCCCGGGATCAGGTCATCATCAATACCCTCCTCGCGTACCTGCAGGTACTTTCCAGCGAAGACCAGGTAGAGCTGGCTACGCGTCAGGTGGAAGCGTCCAAACTGCAGCTCGAACGTACGTCCGAGCTCGTCAAAGCCGGAAACCTGGCGCCTTCAGACGAGTTTACGCTGGCGTCGCAGCTGTCGACTGACCAGCTCACGCTCGTCACCGCGCAGGGACAGCTGAAGCTCAACCGTCTTACCTTCTGGCAGACGCTGAACAACCCTTCCTTCCCCATTGATTTTTCGCTGGAGCGCCTGACAGCCGAAGGTGACATGGGCTATGCCACTTCTGCGACGCAGATCTATGAATCTGCCCGCCAGAACCTGGCCGTTTCCAAGGCCGCCGATCTGCGGGTGCAGAGCGCCGTGAAAGGTATCGATGTCGCCAAAGCGCGGCTCTACCCGCAGCTGTCGGCCAACGGATACATCAGCACCCGCTATTCCTCTACGGCCGATCTGGGCTATGGAGAACAGTTGAAGAACAATATTTACCGCGCCGTCTCGCTGGATCTGACGATTCCGATCCTCAATGGCTGGCTGAACCGTACCCGTGTTCAAAACGCTGTCGTTCAGAAGAAAACAGCAGAAGTACAGGCTCAGAACGTACAGGTACAGCTCAAACAAGGTATCGAGCAGGCCTATGCCAACCTGGAAGTAACGGAAATGCGGTACCGGGCGCTTGAAAATCAGGCGAAGAGCTTTGGAGAAACGCTTCAGTCGGCCGAAAGCCGTTTTCAGGCCGGTACCCTGAACGTCGTGGAGTACAACCTGGCCAAGACCAATTACGACCGGGCACGCCTCAGCCTTGTGCAGGCGCGTTACGACTATCTTTTCCGGGTGAAAATCCTGGATTATTATCAGGGAAAACCGCTGTTTTAGCGGTGGTCGGCTTTCGGCAATCGGCTTTCAACCAGATACTCGCATAGCTCACGGGTACGGTATTTCTCCGGCCGAAAAGTTGATAGCCGATGGCTGACAGCCGATAGCCACTACCATTCCCACACCGTCGGGTTCTGGTGCCGGCGGAGGTGTTTGCCGAAGTTCATCCAGAACGCAAGGAAGAGGTATACGACGAGCGGAGAGCCCATCGTCAGGCACGAGGTATAGATGAAATAGAGGCGGATGCTGCTGGCCGAGATACCAAATCGTTCGCCCAGTAACGAGCAAACCCCAAACGCCTGACCTTCAATTAGATATCGAAACCGATTCATTTCTCCTGCTGGATTAGACAAGTCGAAATTAAACAGACTCCCGGACTCCTTAAAAATTTCGTTCCAAAATAATTCTTAAAACTTTTTTTTCGAAAAACTGTATAAACAAAAAAGATTTCTTTTTTATTTCGGGTAAATCATCCGTTTCAATATTTAATTTCGTCATGCAAACAGGTACAGTTAAATTTTACAACGAAAGCAAAGGCTTCGGCTTCATCGTTGACGATGCCACGGGACAGGATATCTTTGTTCACGTCACGGGGCTGAACGGTCTGCAAATCCGGCAGAACGATCGCGTCTCCTACGAGACCATCAGTGGTAAGAAGGGGGTAAATGCCGTGAACGTAAAGAAACTGGCATAAGACATTTCTTGCGAAAAAGATGAGTCCCGGGTTCGGATGGACCCGGGATTTCTATTTTTGTGCCATGACGCAAGCTTCCCTGTTCGCCCCGGAGGCAGAGCTCCTCCCGGCTGCGCTGTCGGATTTTTTCCCGGGCCTTGAGACGGCCGGCTCTCACCATTTCCGGGTGGCCCGGAAAATCGGCTGGTTTCGCAGCACTTCCCTTGATATATACCTCCGCACGCTGACCGACCACGAAGCCGACCTCTCGGCCATGCTGCTGACGATGCGGGGTATCGTCGCCGAACTACCCGCCCAGCAACCGGAGAAACAACAGGCTCTCCTTCAACGGATTGAAACGACGCAGCTCGCGCTCGCCTTTTCCAGTGACTCTCTTTCGGCTTTTGAAGACGACCTGTTCCGCCTGGCTACCCGCCTGAACGGTTTTCTGCTCGTCGACCGCGTCGTCTGGTACGACGGCCACCGAAACCTGCTGATTGATAATATGGGGTATTCGGGAAGGTAGGGGAGTTTTCAGTTTAGGGTTTTCAGTTTTCAGTTTAGGGTTTTCAGTTTAGAGTTTAGAGTTGAGGGTTGAGGACCGGTTCGGGTCCGGCTTTCCGGCAAAAGGCTCTAAAAAAATCAGAGTTTAGAGCGGGGACGTGACGCACATCCCCACCCTAAACTCTAAACTGAAAACTCTAAACTGAAAACTGAAAACCTCCCTACACCCACGCCTTCACCTCATCCAGGCTCGGCATTTTCGCTTCGATTTTCAGTTTCTTGCGCAGGCCGCCGAGGTCGTTGAATACCTTGTTCGCGTTTGCGCCTTTGAGGGCGTCTACCGTCAGGAAGCCCATTTTCTGGATCGCAGGAACCCATTCGGCCGGGATACCCGCTGCCACGTAATCGGCTTCGGTCGATACTTCCACTTTCTTTTCGGGGCGCATCTGCGGGAAGAACAATACTTCCTGGATGCTTGCATTATTGGTCATCAGCATGGTCAACCGGTCGATACCGAAGCCGATACCGGCAGTCGGCGGCATACCGTACTCCAGCGCGCGGATGAAGTCTTCGTCGAGTGCCATCGCTTCTTCGTCGCCACGGGCAGCCAGTTTCAGCTGTTCCTCAAAGCGTTCACGCTGATCGATCGGGTCGTTCAGCTCGGAGTAGGCGTTGGCCACTTCCTTGCCATTGATAAACAGCTCAAAGCGCTCGACCAGACCCGGCTTGCTGCGGTGCTTCTTGGTCAACGGAGACATCTCCAGAGGATAGTCGATGATGAACGTCGGCTGAATGAGGTGGCCTTCCACCGCTTCGCCGAAGAGTTCGTCGATCAGCTTGCCCTTCGCCATGCTGTCATCTACCTCGATACCGCGGTTGCGGGCTGCGGTGCGGAGCTCGGCTTCGGTCGACGCGTCCACGTCAATACCGGTGTACTTCTGAATCGCTTCCGAAATGGTCAGGCGCGTGTACGGGCCCTGGAATTCGATCTCGTTCTCTCCGACGGTCACTTTCGTACCTCCATTGGTAGCCACTGCTACTTTCTCCAGGATTTCTTCGGTAATGGCCATCATCCATTCGTAGTCCTTGTAGGCTACGTAGAATTCGAGGGCGGTGTATTCCGGGTTATGCGTCCGGTCCATGCCTTCGTTCCGGAACATCTTGCCAAACTCGTACACGCCGTCAAACCCGCCGACGATAAGCCGCTTGAGGTACAGCTCATTCGCGATACGCAGGTACAGCGGCATGTCGAGCGTGTTGTGGTGCGTCTTGAACGGGCGCGCCGCCGCTCCGCCGTGGATCGACTGAAGAATGGGTGTTTCCACTTCCAGCCAGCCGCGGTCGTCAAAAATCCGCCGCATGGTCGTGATCATCTTCGCGCGTTTGACGAAGACATCCTTCACTTCGGGGTTCACGATCAGGTCGACGTACCGCTGGCGGTAGCGCAGCTCCGGATCGGTGAAACCGTCGAAAACATTGCCGCTTTCGTCGCGCTTGACGACAGGCAGCGGCCGCAGGGATTTATTGAGGATTTTGAATTCCTGTACGTGAATGGAGATTTCGCCGGTTTCGGTTGTAAACACAAAACCCTTGACGCCGATGATGTCTCCGATGTCCAGCAGTTTCTTGAAAACCGTGTTGTAGAGGGTTTTGTCTTCACCGGGGCACAGATCGTCCCGACGGAAATACAGCTGAATCCGTCCGCTGGAATCCTGAAGCTCGGCAAAGCTGGCCGATCCCATGATCCGGAAGCCCATAAGGCGGCCGGCGATGGAAACGGTTTTGTAATCCGTTTTATTCCGCTCGTAGTTTTTCCGGATGTCGCTGGTGGTGACATTGACTTCAAAGCTCTCGGCGGGATACGGATCGATCCCCAGCTTGTATAATTCTTCCCGCTTCTGTCTGCGGAGTACTTCTTGTTCGGAAAGTTGCATAATTCAAAAAAAGCCCCTGCAAAAGGCCGGGGACGTTGAAACCCATGAGTCACGTCAAAGCGTTACCCGATGCAAAAATAACTATTGACCGTTGGTATGCCATCATAACCTTCGGGCCAATTTTCGGGTTTTATAATGGAGGTACCTGTCGTCTATGCATTAGATTTGTAAAAGCGGCCTTTCCGTTCGATGGATTGGCCCGGGACGCCGGGTATGCTTCAACCGTGCACGCGCTATGCAGAGACTGACCCAGACACAGAAACAGACGCTTAAATTTTCCCCGCTGCAGATTCAGATGCTGAACCTGCTGGGACTGAATACCCTCGAACTCGAACAGAAAATCAAAGACGAGCTCGAGGAAAACCCCGTATTGGAAGAAGGCGAGGAAGCGCCGGAAACCGGTGACGAAACCGATGCCGACGATTTTGCCGGAGAGGGTAACGACCTGCCTACGGACGATTTCCGGGACTGGGACGAGTTTTCGGACGACGATATTCCGGAGTACAAAACGCGGTCGGATAACTTCCCGGCCGACGAAGACTACTATACCTCTCCCGTCGTGCAGGTAACCACCTGGCGGGATGACCTCAAGGAACAGGTTGGTACGCTGGATCTCGATGAGCGCCAACGCATGATTGCCGATTTTATCGTGGATTCACTCGATGACGACGGCTTTCTCAAGTACGACGCCTACAACATCGCCGACGACATCAGCTTTACCAATAATCTCTGGGTAGAAGAGCGGGAAATCGAAGAAATTCTGCCGCTTATCCGCGCCCTTGAACCGCCGGGTATTGCTGCCCGCGATTTGCAGGACTGCCTGTTGCTCCAGCTTGAGCGGAAGCCTCAGTCGCCCGAAATCCGGCTCAGTACCGAAGTGGTTCGCAAACACATGCACGAACTGGCCGGACGGAATTATGAGAAGATTATGCGGGTCATGAACCTCGACAATGAGGAGCTGAAGGAAGTTCTCAGTACCATCGCCCACCTCAATCCCAAGCCGGTAGTCGGCGGGCAAAGCGGCGGGCTGGTGGTCAATGAGAATATTCTGCCGGAATACTTTGTCACGAATGACAACGGGGTATTTGAAGTCAACCTCAACGGTCGCGACCTGCCCAGTATCCGGCTGAATAAGTCGGTACTGGAAATGGCGGAGTCGCGGGATAAGAAAGACCGGGCAACGGCCCAGTTTGTCAAAAGCAAGCTGGCCTCGGCCAAGTGGTTTATCGATGCCCTCCGGCAACGGGAGCAGACCATGCTGAGTACCATGCGGGCCATCATCGAGTTGCAGCGGGAATACTTCCTGACGGGCGATGTCCGGCAGCTCAAGCCGATGATTCTGAAAGATATCGCCGATCGTATCGGCATGGATATTTCAACCATCTCCCGTGTAACGTCCGGAAAGTATGCTCAGACACCGTTCGGGATTATTCACCTGAAAGACCTCTTTACCGAAGGGGTGCGGAACGACGAAGGCGAAGAAGTATCTAACCGCGAAATACAGCAGGCCATTGTCGAGATCATCGATCAGGAAGACAAGAAATCTCCGCTGACCGACCAGCAGATCCAGGAAGCATTGACAGAGCGGGGCTACCCGGTCGCACGCCGGACCGTCGCCAAGTACCGCGAACAGCTTAATATTCCCATCGCGAAGATCCGCAGGGAGCTGTAGCAGAGCTATCGGCTTTCGGTGGTCAGCTATCGGCTTTAAGCTGTAGGCAATAAGCTTTAAGCGGTAAGCAACCGGTCAACCCGGACGGGGGCCGACTGAATATAGCCCGTAAAAGAGAAAGCGCTCTCCGCAAGCGGAGAGCGCTTTCTCTTTTTAAAAATATAGCAGGAAGATTTCCTGATTGCACGAGCCACTGCCAATCGCCTAAAGCCTATGGCTTATCGCTTAAAGCCCATAAAAAAATCCCCGCTGCGAGGCGGGGATTTTTTTATCAGAAGCTTACTTCTTTCTCTTTTTGGGAGCGCCTTTCTTGGCCTTGTTTGCTTCCTGTTCGATGATCCGTTGTTTCTCCTCTTCGGTGATCTGACGGATGCTCGTCTTGGCGATAACGTACTTGCCTTTGACTTTGGTGATGTTCACCTGGTAGTCACCGAGGTGGCGGGTCACTTTGCCGTCGCAGACTTCGTCGATTTCGTAAACAGCCTTGAAGTACTTCGGTTTCTTCATGCTGGACACGAGAGCGTCGAATTGAGCCGGTACAGCGATTTCGATGTCATCCTTCGTTTCTTCGAAGCCGTTCAGCTTAGCACGTTCGAGCTCAACCGTGTAAGTACCGTAGAGGGTACGCTTGCGGTAAGTGCCCATTGACTGACGGGTTCCGTTGCAGTAGCAATAGCACTGTACAGAGTCACGTCCGACGATTGAAGAGTAGTAAGCAGATACTTCGACGAGACGGTGACGGAACTTGCAGGTCGGAGCTACGTAAACCGGAGCTTCTTTTTCGAAACCGAAAGAAGCGGTTGCTACTTCCGAGATGCAGTGTCCGCATTTGTTATCGCGCTCTGCGTGTACCGTTACATAGTACAGCGTGGTTTGCGCGAGGGTGTCACCCGTCCACTTCAGGTCTTGCGGCCATTCGAAGCTTCTGGCAGTCGTGTTCTTCTGAGTGTAAACGATTTCGTCAGCAGTCGGAGACTTCTTGTGAACGTTGACCGTGAAGGTTTCGCCCGGTTGTGAGCTTCCGCTTTCCCAGGAGATCTTCGGGTAAACACCACGGGCCAGGCTGCCGGACTTGACAGTCAGACCGTTGATTTTCTGATCGCCGAGGGTAACCGTCGGAGTCGTCGGAGCAACGCAGGTCGGGCATTCAGCCGGCTTCACCTCTACGAGGGTCGTGCGGTTGAAGGACTTGCGCAGACCCAGCTGGAGGCTCCAGCCGCCGTGCTTCCGTTGGAATTCGTAGATCTTGGCGTCGTAGCCGGTGGTGAAGTAGTTCGTCAGCGTGTAGAAACCTGCGATCTGAGCGCCACCGTACCAGTTGTTACCCAGCGGGAAGAACGCGCCAATGTGACCGCGAACACCCGGGTGGATGAGCTTGTCTGTCGGCATGATCATTTCGATCACGCGGGTCTGGCTCTTCTGAATCGCACCGATCATGGCAGACTGCGAGCGGAAGATCCCGACACGGGCTGCTGCTTCGATGAAGCTGCTCTGCGGCTTCTTGGTCAGGTCATACGAAATAACCGGACCGACTACGAGGTACATGTCTTCGGCCGGGCGCTTACGCAGATCGATGTCGTTCCGGTCGGTGATGCCATAGTACGAAGAAGCAATGTTGTACAGATAATCCTTGTACGTGCTGCGTACAAAGAACGTCTGCCATCCGCCTTCTACGCCGAGACCGAATTTGAAACGGTTCTCAGGCTTGAAGAAATAATCCGCCCCTACAGAAATGTTCAGACCGAAGCCGTTGAACATCGCCTTATCGCGGGGATGATTGAAGGTTCCGTCCCAGGAGCCGCAATACGCGATACCGGGACCGAAGGGAATGGAAAGACGCCAGGGAGATTTCCCCAGAACGGGAATGTAAGTAGCTGTGTCGCAGCTGCTTAAGGTGTCAACGTTGACAGTGGTGAAGGATTGTGCTTTCAAAGCTTGTTTCCGCCACTGTCTCAGAGTCAAACGCTTGTTAGCAGTCGGTTGAGATTGAGCGGACGCTTCGAATTGGGTTGAACAGAACAAAATGGTTAAAATTCCCCACCCCATGCACAACGAGCGGTAGATACTCTTCATAGTTTTGTGTTTTTGTTAAATAAGTCGCTAAACAACAGCAATGAAGTATTCTTTCAAATATACGGAGAAATTCCACTTTCAGACTCGCAAGTATAACTAAGTAAAAGTGACAATGTTTGCCTGCCTGCCTGAAAATTAAAAAATATTTCCGCTGATACTCCGGCTTCCGGTACTCTCGACAGCCCTAAAAGCACTCTTCTACTAAAAATTAATTTATTTAAAACAGGTTAATTCTCTGAAAAACAGAGTCTTAATAAAAAAGACAGCCGCCTCTGTGTACAAATATAGGCGGCTGTCTCAAATATGAAAACAAGATTACTCTTTTGTTGCAAATTCTGCCGAGAAATAATCGCGGTTCATCTGGGCAATGTTCTCAAGGCTGATCTCCTTGGGGCATTCCGCCGCACAGGCTCCGGTATTGGTACAGGCGCCGAATCCTTCCTCGTCCATCTGGGCTACCATTTTCAGCGCGCGCGACTGCCGTTCGGCCTGACCCTGGGGCAACAAGGCGAGCTGCGTAATCTTGGCTGAGGTAAACAGCATCGCCGAAGCATTCTTGCAAGCCGCTACACAGGCGCCGCATCCGATACAGGCCGCCGCAGCAAACGAAGCGTCAGCATCTGTTTTCGGAACAGGAATGGAGTTGGCGTCACGGGCATTACCGGTATTGACGGACACAAAACCACCGGCAGAGATGATCCGGTCGAACGAAGAACGATCCGTTACCAGATCCTTCACCACCGGGAAAGCCTGGGCACGCCACGGCTCCACAACGATGGTATCACCATCCTTAAAGCTCCGCATGTGCAGCTGGCAGGTGGTGACACCCTGAAGCGGACCATGCGGGCGACCGTTGATGTACATCGAGCACATCCCGCAGATGCCTTCGCGGCAGTCGTGATCAAAGGCTACCGGCTCCTGGTTTTCCGTAATCAGCTTTTCATTGAGGACGTCGAACATTTCGAGAAAAGACATATCCTCCGAAATGCCGGAAAGCTGGTAGGTTTCAAGCTTTCCCTGGGACTTGTTATTTTTTTGACGCCAGACTTTCAGCGTCAGATTCATGTTACCTTCCATTGTGTTGTGATCCGGTTTTCGGGGGTCACTGACCACCCAACTTCATCGCCTTCATCAGGCAGGCGATATACCCGAAATTATTTGTAGGAACGCTGGGCAATCTTGATGTTCTCGTACACGAGTTCTTCCTTGTGAAGTTCCCAGTCCGAATCGCCTTTGTACTCCCACGCGGCCACGTACATGTAGTTGTCGTCGTCACGCTTGGCTTCGCCTTCTTCCGTCTGGTACTCCTCGCGGAAGTGACCACCGCAGGATTCGTTCCGGTTGAGGGCGTCAAGGCACATCAGCTCTCCCAGTTCGAGGAAGTCGGCAACCCGGTTGGCTTTGTCGAGCTCGGGGTTGAACTCCTCGATATCTCCCATCACCTTCACATTGGTCCAGAATTCCTTGCGCAGTGCCTGGATTTCCTTGATGGCTTCCTTCAGTCCCTGGTCGTTCCGGGCCATACCGCACTTTTCCCACATGATCTTGCCCAGCTCCTTGTGGAAAGCTTCCGGCGACTTGGTACCGCGGATGCTCACCAGCTTCTGGATGCGATCGGTTACTTCCTTCTCCGCTGCGACAAAAGCCGGGTGATCCGTCGGAATCGCCTTCGTCCGGATTTCAGACGCCAGGTACGCACCGATGGTATAGGGAATAACGAAGTAGCCGTCGGCCAGACCCTGCATCAGTGCAGATGCGCCCAGGCGGTTGGCGCCGTGGTCGGAGAAGTTGGCTTCGCCGAGGGCGTACAGACCGGGTACTGTCGTCATGAGGTTGTAATCGACCCAAAGACCACCCATGGTGTAGTGAACGGCGGGGTAAATCCGCATCGGCACTTCATAGGGATCTTCGCCGGTAATCTGCTTGTACATGTCGAACAGGTTACCGTATTTCTCTTTCACGACTGCCTTGCCCATTTCAATGATCTGGTCGGCAGAAGGATGGTGCATGTTATTCTTGTGCGCTTCCGCCGTTCCGTAGCGGGTGATAGCCGAAGCATAATCCAGGTAAACAGCCATTTTCGAAGAACCTACTCCGAAACCGGCGTCACAACGCTCCTTGGCAGCCCGGCTGGCGATGTCCCGGGGAACGAGGTTACCGAATGCCGGATACCGGCGCTCGAGGTAGTAATCGCGCTCGTCTTCCGGAATCTGGTTGGCCGGGCGGGTATCGTTTTGCTTCTTGGGTACCCAGATCCGTCCGTCGTTCCGGAGGGACTCCGACATAAGGGTCAGCTTCGACTGGTGATCGCCGGAAACCGGGATACAGGTCGGGTGAATCTGCGTATAACAGGGGTTTCCGAAGAAAGCACCCTTGCGGTGTGCCTTCCAGGCAGCGGTTACGTTCGAGCCCATCGCGTTGGTCGACAGGTAGAAAACGTTTCCATAACCGCCGGAGCAAAGAAGAACGGCATGACCGAAGTGGCGCTCTACTTCCCCCGTAATCAGGTTACGGGCGATGATACCGCGGCATTTTCCGTCGATGATCACCACGTCAAGCATTTCGTGACGGGTGTACATATCGACATTACCGGCGCCTACCTGACGCTGCAAACCGGAGTAAGCGCCGAGAAGCAGCTGCTGACCTGTCTGGCCGGCTGCGTAGAATGTCCGTTGTACCTGGGTACCGCCGAACGAGCGGTTGGACAGCAATCCGCCGTATTCGCGGGCAAACGGTACGCCGGCCGCCACGCACTGGTCAATGATGTTACCGGATACTTCGGCGAGACGGTATACGTTCGCTTCACGGGCACGGTAGTCACCGCCTTTGATGGTATCGTAAAAAAGACGGTACACGGAATCACCGTCGTTCTGGTAGTTCTTGGCTGCGTTGATACCACCCTGAGCGGCAATGGAGTGCGCGCGGCGGGCAGAATCCTGAAAACAGAACGCTTTGACTTTGTACCCCATTTCGGCCAGGGTAGAAGCGGCCGAAGCGCCGGCGAGACCGGTTCCTACGACGATGATTTCGAGGTTCCGTTTGTTGGCCGGGTTGACGAGGGGTACGGTAGAACGGTACTTGGTCCATTTGGACTCGAGCGGACCGTCCGGTATTCTGGCATCCAGTTTGGGTGATGTTGCCATTATCTTAATTCGGTTATCAAGTGATCAGTTACCCGGTACTTACCCGGGCGAAAAACGGGAGTCTCAGGCACCCAGGCTCTTGATGTAGAAGAACACCGGCATGGCAGCGAAAGCCAGCGGAATCCCGATCGCGAAAACCCACACGCCGATGAAACGGACCAGCGGGTTATACTTCGGATGATTCCAGCCCAACGTTTGAAACGCGCTCTGGAACCCGTGAACCAGGTGATAAGACAGAGCTACCATTCCGATCACATAAAAAACGACGAGAAGGGGATTTTTGAAAGCCTCCTTCGTTTCAAGGTACAGGTCTTTCACGATGGTTACCCGTACATCACCGCGGACGAACTCTTCCATCTTGTTCTTGATGGGTTCGCCCTGGTACTCGGCAGAATGCACCTCTCCGGTTACCATGCTTTGCTCATACACCCGATAGGGCACATGACCAAACTTGTACTGGAACCAGAAGTTTTGCATGTGTACGACGATGTACACGAGGAGGATCGTTCCGAGGAGCGCCATGTTGCGGCTTGCCCAGGAACTCTGGTTGTTGACCACCACGTACCGCTGAGAACCCCGGGCTTTCCGGTTTTTGGAAGCCAGCATCAACCCGTCGATGGCGTGTACCAGAATCATAGCATACAGGCCGTAGGAGATGACTTTGATCAACGGGAACGTTGTCATGAAGACAGCATACTTGTTGAAAGACAACCCTTCATCGGAATAGAACAGCTGCAGGTTACCGCTCATATGCACAATCAGGAAGCTGCTCAGAAACAACCCCGTCAGGGACATAATGAGTTTGCGGCCCAGCGAACTCGAAAAAGTTTGTGTGACCCAGGACATCGTTTTTTTGACTCGGAAAACTGTGGAAAATACAGGGAAGGCCCCCTTTAATTGGCGCCAAAACTACGGCACAAATGATTGGCTGCCAAAGTCGGTTTCTGATTTTTTGCTAATTAAAAATACCTTTTGTCCCCTCACAGCGTTCCAGAAAAGAAATCGGTTGCCTCCGTGCGGAAGCTTTCCGCCGGCTTCCGGGAAAGCGGTCCTCCCGGCGACCGGGCCGGACGGCAGTCAAGACCCCGTCAGCGGGTGTGCAGGAAGTGTCGCTCGTCTCATTCCGGTAACCCATGCAAAAAATTTACGTCTTCAACGTCGCATTTTCTGCGGAAACGTGTTTGAAACACGGCAACTCGCTTTTTTTTGCAACAGATTCCTGAGAGGCAAAAAGCCTGACGGAAGTTGCCGGCTGTCTGTTATCTTGGCAAAGACGACTGCCGGCCTTCGGCTTTTTCACGGCCTTTTCCGGCGAACCCGACTGTGGTGTGCCTGATTATCTGACTATTACGATCTTTTTCGAATGAGAACTCTTTACCGCCTTTTTGGACTGCTCGCATTTGCCCTGTGCGGGCTTGCTCCATCGGCCTGGGCCACCCACGTACGCGCCGGAGAAATCACGGCCAGACGCGTTTCCGACCAAACCCTGACCTATGAAGTTACCCTGACTATTTACTGCGACTACCAGAACGGGAAAGACGCGACCGACCGGCAGGATTCAGCTACACTTTGTTTCGGGGACGGATCGGCGGTGGAAGTAGTCCCGCGTCAGGGTTTTCCCGGGGGAATCATCGATGTCGGTAATAATACCCGACGGCTGGTCTTTAAAACGACGCATACCTTCAGTGCTCCCGGTACCTATACCATCTCCGTCGGTATTGAAAACCGGAACGCCAATACCATCAATATTACGGACGGCAACTCGGTCAGCAAGCCTTTTTATGTGGAATCGACGCTGCTGATCAATTCGTTTCTCGGGCTCAACAATACCCCGGTGATGAACAACCCGCCGGTTGATTTCGAAGCCTGCACCGGTCAGCGCTACATCCACAACCCCAACGCTTTTGATGCCGACGGCGATAGCCTTGCCTATCACATTACCCAAAGCAAGACGACGCAATTGGGCCAGTCCTGCAACGGATTTGTCATTCCCAGCTTTGTTCAGCCTACCCTGGTGCCCAACTGCGCCGGACAGAACGAAGCCCTCACAGGACCTGCCACCTACTCCATCAATGCCCGCACAGGCGATCTCATCTGGGATGCTCCCAAGTGTGCCGGACAGTACAACGTCGCCTTTGTCATCGAAGAATGGCGCAACGGCATCAAAATAGGCGAGATCACACGCGACATGCAGATCATCGTCCGCGACTGCCAGAACAAGCGGCCCACCATCGAAGTACCCGCCGATATTTGCGTTGAGGCCGGCAAGCCCGTCAACTTCACCGTCCGCGCCACCGATCCCGACGGCAACCGCCTCACCATTTCCTCCACCGGAAGTGTCTACAAGCTCTCGCCCGCAGGCATCGACCTCATCAAAGCGCCCTTTGCCACCTTTACCGTACCCACCCAGCCACAGGCTACACCCGGTACCGGTACCTTCGCCTGGCAGACCTCCTGCGATCACATCCGCGCCCTGCCCTATGAAGTCCTCTTCAAGGTCGGTGACAGTCCCGGTTCGGTACAGCCCTCCCTGGTCGACTCCAAAACCGTCCGCATCCGCGTCGTTGCTCCTGCCCCCACAGGCCTGCGCATCACCAGCGGATCTGCCACCGCAGGATTCACACTGGCCTGGGATGCCTATCCCTGCCAGATTACAGGCGCCCAGATCATCATTTACCGCAAGCAGGGATGTACCAACCTCACCCCCGATGTCTGTAATCCCGGACCCCCGCCAGGCTATGTCGAAGTAGCCCGCGTGCCGGCCACCCAGACCACCTATACCGACAACAACGGCCTCAGACCCAACACCGAGTACAGCTACCGCCTGGTGGCTGTCTTCCCCGGTGCCAATAACCTCACCCAGTTCTACAGCACCTTCTCGGCGCAGGCCTGCCAGCTCAGGCCCAACCAGCTGCTCTACATCACCAACGTCACCGTTGACAACACCGGCACTGCCGACGGGCAGATCACCGTCAAGTGGACACGGCC
>NZ_FNGS01000005.1:0-104520 GCF_900103285.1 Siphonobacter aquaeclarae
CCCTCGCCTGCCTGGCTGACGCTTCCGGGCAGAAACCGGGCGCCGGTGTTTGGCTTGCCCAACTTCATGCAGTCGGTGTTCAATACCGAAAAAACGGGTATTTCTTCCGGAGAGAAGGCACTGGCCTATCCCAACCCGGTTTCGGGCGGAACGCTGACGATCTTTCAGAAAGCAGCCACAGCTGAGGCCGTGAGGGTAACAGACCTGCAGGGAAAAGATATCCGGACGCGTGACATCAAGCTGCTGCCGGACCGGATTGTACTGAATACTGCATCCTGGCCGTCGGGCCAAACTTACCTGGTTCAGGTAGCGGGAGTTTCTTATAAAATTGTTAAAATCTAACTGTATCAACCCAATGAAAAAGCAATTACTGCTGTTTGGCCTTTTGTTGATGGCTGTAGTTTCGTCTTTTGGTCAAACGCTCACGAACGCGATATATGAAGTGGCAGATTCCAGCGACTTCAGATCGTTGGCGGCCTCTTATCCAACCGTCGTATACGATGGGTCTGTCTGGGTACGGACTGCCGGTTCCCGGAAATCGAATGGCGGGACCATACAAACCGGTCCGACGGGATATTATTATGCTCGGCAGTATTCGGGTTTGATCAATGTACGTTGGTTTGGAGCGAAAGTGAATGACGGCGTGGATGACACAGCTTTGATCCAAAAGGCGATTAACACCGGTGAAAACGTATACCTGCCTCGGGGTACCTACAAGACTTCCTCCAGCCTCGTCATGAAAAATAACTCGCTCGTCGGCGACGGGCCGGCAGCTACTTATTTGGATAAAATCGGAAATGGGCACGCCATCTATATTCCCAATAATGCATATGGGTCGAGGGAAGCGAAGCGGTTTTCGGGCTTTTCTATTATTTCGTCTGACACCACAGCAGCGCGCGACTATTATGCATTTTATTTCGCTCCGACACCTGCAGGTTTAGCCGCCGGATACAACTCCGGAATATCGATTTCCGATGTTGAGATTTTTGGTAAAGGGCCGATTGGAGGGGGAATCTACCTGTCTGATTGCTCTAAAATAGATGTAAGTCATGTTGGAATGACATGGGTCAACAATCCGGTTTCCCTGATCGGAAGCGTGATTCAATCAACCTTTACCAACGTTACCTGCTATTTTGACGGAGGGGTGAAAAGTACTACGCTGCCCAATACCGGCGTATTAATGGATTATCGTACCAACTATGCCGAAGGCAAACTGATGGGACCTGAATCAACTAAACTGATTGCCTGCTCGTTTGTACAATACGATATCGGCGTTGAATACCGGTTTGGCCTCTACGCCGTATTTGATAAACTGGACATTGACTATTACAAACAATACGGCTTCTTGTTGAAATACGAATCCTGCCGGATTCTGAATTCCTGGATGTCAACGGCGACTACCAGCGAGAAGGCAGTGGCTATTAAACTGATCCCGAGTGGATTTACTCCGGGTGATCTGTTCATCCAGAATAACCAGATCAACGCCTATAACGTGCTTCATTCTACCAGTAATGCGATTGAACTGGGGGATAACGGAGCAGGATTAAACCGGTTTAGTTGGGGCGGTCATATTTACGGAAACAGTTTTACCGGCCCGCAGGGAGCGTGGAATTACGGCATCCAGGCTGATCGGACGAGGGGTGTTATTATCCGGGATAATGTAATGTCTGACAGTCTTTGTACTAACAACGCGATAAACTTGATATACTGTCGTCATGCGGTAGTTTCCGGCAATATACTGCAATCGGGAACGATTAAATTACAAGCGATACTTCCTAAGAGTTTCGGCTCTATTACGGACAATAACGCGAATATAAGCACGTCCAATATTGCTGATCCGGGCAACTGGGAGATTGCGCGAAACGTTTCGTTTTCAAACTGATAGTTCCACTACCGGTGAAAACAGCTCCCGTCCGAAAAGGGGGGAGCTGTTTCTTTTTGGTCACCCGGCAAAATCGATCTTTCTCCTAATTGGCGTTTCCAATAAGTAATGTAGATTCGTTCGACAACCGCCCGGGCTATCGGCATCATCCGCTATGAACCTCACCCAATCCCTCCGCAACGAAGGCTATGACTACATCGACAGCCTCGTCCGCAACCACAAGCTCGGACAGCTCTGGCTGCGGAAAAATTTCAATGAACCGGAACTGTATTTTGAACGGGTGACGGATGCTTTTTCCAGCGATGTCGCATTGGAAGAGATCCTCAATCCGGCTCTCAACGTCGATTTCAACCAGCAAAACACCTTCAAATTCAACATCGGTATGACGGTGCTGGAAGAAACCCTGACCTCCATCGGCATGTCGCAACTGGGTTTGTCGACCAAACTGTCGACCGGAAAGTCGGTCTCCATTAAGTTCGACCACACGCTGTCGAAAGAATATGCGCTCGGTAACATGGAGCATTTCTTTCAGGAAGCGGATTTCGTCCGGCCCAGCCCCTCGCTGCTTCGGAACGCCAATAAGAACTTCATTCTATTTGTTTCGGGATTGATCGAGGCGGAAAACCTCATCGCCGAGATCAATACCGACAAGGAAATCAGCGCAGAGGTCGTTGCTGAACTGACCGAAGCGGCAAAAGGTACCGCTTCCTTCGACCTGACGAAAAAGACAACCCTGAAGATGACCTCCGATCCGGGACAGCGGTTTCCGGTCGCGGTCAAAGCGCACCGGTTATTTTACGACAAGGGTGTCTTCGGGCAGATGAAACTGATTTCGAACGTGTTGGAAACGTTCTGACCGGAGGCCGAGAACAGCACGGCGTTGACCGAGCAGGAAAAGGACAAAACCGCCGGGTTATCCGGTACACAAAAAAGGGAAGCATGTACCGGCGTATGCCCGCGACATGCTTCCCTTTTTTCTTCCCGAAAACGATCTTTCCGGCTAAATCCACCAGGTGATCCGGCTATTTATGACAGCGAAAGCGGGTACTCACTACTAAAGAATACGTCATTATTTTCCTACAAAACACGTATTCGCTACTAATATCTCAACAGGAATTTCTATTTTTGACCTACTAATATTCAGAAACGCTTGCCAGATGTGCCATAATCTGAAGGAAGCCGATCTGTTAAGTATCCGCTACATAAGCTTCTCTTTCGTCAATCATCTGTCTGCAGCGTTGATTGATTCTTTTCCCGCCAGTTAAAATCCCGCCGGAGTACTCAGTAAAAATAGAATTCGATCTTTCAACTGTAACTCTTTGCGATTACTACTATGAGTCACCCATTACTCCCTGTGTCTGAAACAGCCTGTATGTCGGCGGATATTCAAAAGCATTCTTCTACGACCGAAATCAACTACTAATCAGGCGAATAGCTTGTTCTGATCGGGTGTATTCTTCAGGAGATCTCCGTGTCTTGTCACGACGGCCTCCAGTGAATCTGCCATTTTCTCATATGCCTAAGCGAACGGGTACGTTACCGCAGGTTCTCCGCCTGGCGTAGCGACATCAGGAGTCATTTCCGGGGGGTTCGCCAGCAGACAGGACAAGCATTCCGCATGACCTAAACTTTATCGTATCCCTATGAAAATTATCTACTCCTTTATTCTGTTGCTTCTGTTTCAAATTAGCTATGCCCAAACAGAGGCGGATTTTTGTGTCATTTCGCCGAATACCCTGCCCGGGACAACGGGATTCGGCGGTACCGGCGGCGGCGGATATGCCATGACTTCCCCGATTAATGCGTACGATGCAGACACTTCGACATTCGGCTATATCCATATCGCTCCGACACCCCCATTCTTTCCGCCGAAACCGGCCTACTCGATCAGTATGGGGGTCATCTTTGGATCTACATTGCCGGCGGGATCGTTTATCCGTTTCAGAGTCGGAACATCTGACCTTTCGCCGACTTTCACGTACAGCATTACAACAGATGCAGAAACGATCATACCAACGCAACCGGTGAGCAATCTGCCGGGCGTCGCGCCTGCTTACATCGGAGACGCGTCTCCGTCTGATCCGCTTGGTTTCCAGCTGACCCAGGCAGCAACCCGGGTGACCTTCACCCTGAATGTACCTGCTAATTATTTCTACAACGGATCGAGGATGCTTCGGGTATATTCCATCGAAGCCACCGGCATTTGCAGCCCTCCGCTGCCCGTTTCGCTGACTGGTTTTCAGGCTGTAAAAAGGGGATCTTCCGCCGAACTGGCATGGGCTACTGCAAGCGAAAAGAATAACCTCGGATTTGAGATTCTCAAGAGCAGGGACCTGGCATCCTGGGAGAAGATCGGCTATGTTTCTTCTTCCGTAACCAACAGCAATAGCCGGCAGGAATACGGATTTACGGACGCGGCGCTTGCCGCCGGCACGACTTACTACCGCCTGAAACAAGTGGATGTTGATGGGAAATATACGCTGAGTCCGATCCGCTCCCTCGATACGGAAGGTGATCTGAGCGCGCTGCTCCGCTTTACTAATCCGGTCGGCAACAGCATTGCATTCGAATCAGAACCTGCCGGCGTCGCAGACCTGGCTATTGTGCAAACAGACGGACGTGTTGTCATCGCGGGTATTCCTGCATTAAAATCCATTCCCGTCAGCCAGCTTGGCCGGGGCGTCTATATTCTCCGGGTACGGATGCAGAATGGAGCGGTGGTTGCGAGACGTTTCGTCAAAGAATAACGAACAACCGGCTGGTTCTTCAGGGAATTTATTGTTGAAAGGATAGTGTTAAAAAGCGGACATATTGTGCCCGCTTTTTTTATGGACAGGAGTACCCGGAAGATGTCCAGGGCATAAAGGTCGCTGAAGCGGAATAGGAATGTTGGAAGGGGATCTGTGCATTCTGCGTTTTTCTCACAGAATGCACAGAAAAGTACTCGAACTTTTTCAGAGGTCGGAGTACGCTGCCGGATACAAAAAGTAAGACGTATTCTTCGACACATTATGCTGGTATTCCGGCATCGTTTTGATTCGCCCCCATTCCGCATCTGCACTGAACGCTTTCCAGTGCGCATCGCGGGAAGCTTTATCGGCAAACGTCGTCAGGTACATGAGGTTGGGCATGCTCCGGCCCGCGACTACCTCGCCGTAAAATACAGGATTGAAACCCAGCCGGTCGAAAACGGCTTCTTCTCCGGCTTTGTCGAACATATCCACTTTATTATGGAAGAGTTTTTCGGTGAAGCTTTCATAGCTCCGCAGTTCGTAGACGCGTTCGCTTTTCGGTGAGGTGAGGTCGGGTTTACGCAGTACAGGACGGCCTGCAAATGCCTGTAAAACAATGGTTTCGAGGCGTACATACGGCGGATTGGTATAAGGTGCGTCGAGGTAGTCCTTTCCGTCAGCCTGGTACCGGGTGTCTTTTCCGAGCTTCGCCGGAAGGGATAGCAGCGCGTCCAGCGAAGACAGCGGCGTGAGGACGTAGACGAGTTTGCCGGCAGCCGTATCCGTCGGAACGGGCTTGAATACGCCGACTGCCGCGATACCCTGCCGGTGCGCGGCAGGGAGATACGCATCGCGGAGGTAGGTATCCAGCCGGTTTTCCTGCTCTTTACCCTGGATACGGTAAATTTTCAGTTCGTAAAACTCCCTTTTGGGGGGCTTTGCCAGCGCACAAAAGGAACAAAACAGGCCAATGGCCAGTGTCAGAAGGGATTTAGAGGTCAGCATAGTGCAGTTGATGTTCAAAGAAAAGAAGGTTTTTTACGGAACGACCCTGACATGCAGGTATAAAAATAAGGGGCGGCGCGAAGCGCCGCCCCTCCCGGATTGGTTGGAAACAGGCAGGGTATGACTAAGGACCCTGTGTGCCGCCGACTTTCGTCACGACACTGCTTTGGGTAAACGTAGATGCTTGTGAACCAGGGACATATGTGCCGCTTGTAAAGAGGCCGTTTACCGACGTTCCGCCCGTTACACTGCCGCCGGTATATACTTTATAGGAGGTGCCCGTCTTTAGTTTCGGACTGGAGAAAAGCATGGTAGTGTAGGTACGGGGAACTTCAAAGGTCAGGGCTTCGGCGCCGTCGGTCGACTGGATATGCACCAGCTGGTTAGCCGAAGCACCGCCAAGTATGGCAACAGCCTGCGTCGTTACGCTCGCCGTTGGCATACTTGTCGCCCCGCCGATACCCACCGCGATACCGCCGGTGATTTTAAAGGTATTTCTGTCGCAGTCGAACCCTTCTTCCGGTGAACCTGCGCCGACGGATACAATCCGGCCGCCGGTGATGGTCATCGGCCCGTTGGAATCAATGCCGTCGTTGTTGGAGCTATAGGCATAAATTGTACCGCCGTTGAGGTAGATAAACGATCCGGCGTTGAGCGCATCGTCATATGTTTTGATGGTGAGCGTTCCGTTATTGACGGTCAGAATGCTCTTGCTTTCGATGCCTTCTCCGGCCGTCGAATTGACGTTGATGACGCCTCCGTTGATGGTGACATAGGGATCGATCGTCGTATCGGTATCCCAGCTCGCCGTAATTCCTTTGTCGGCTACGTTGAGCGTAAATGTCCCGTCGTTGATGACGATATATCCTTCCTCAGCCTGGATACCGTCGCCGGAAGCGGCGATCGTTACCGTACCGCCGTCCGCGATGAACGCTTCATTCGTATGAATACCATCTGAAACGGCGCCCGAAACGGTAATCACTCCGCTGATAATCCGGACATAGTCATCCGAACAGAGGGCGTGTTTGTAGTTACCTTTCAGAGCCAGACTACCCGTTCCGCTGAAAATCAGCTGTCCTTCGCTGAAGAAAGTGGCTTTTTGATCTTCTGTGCTGGTTGCGTAGGAGGCGCCGTCGGTCAGGGAATTGGTGGTGCCGTCGGCGAGTACAACGAATGCCCGTTTGCTAGACTGAACATTAATCGCCGGTCCGTCCGCATTGGTCAGGTTTACGCCGTTGAGGGTGAGTTTGAACTTTTTGTCGCTGTAGAGTTTGAACGACCCGTTGGCTGACGTTCCGGAAAGGACATACGCCACTCCGGCGACTGTTGTAGTCACGACGACGTCACCGTTGGTTTCCGTGACGGTGACGCCGTTGCCGGCGAGCGGATTGTCGACCGTGATACTACTACTACCATAGGTGATCGTGACGGTCGAAGTAAAGGTGGAATTAGCGAGGAGGTCTTCGTCGTCGGCCGCAGTGCCGGTGTTTCCTTCCGGAGCGGAGGAAGCCGTCGAGACGCTGTCAATGGAAATGCCGCTTCCGGTGTCGGTGCCCGACGGGTCGTCATCGTTTTTGGAGCAGGCCAGCAGGCCTAATGCGAGAAAGGCCCCGGCCAGGAAGCTTCGGTGGAATGTGTTCATACTCTCGGTGTTGCGTGTTTAGAGACGGCCGCCGTGGGAGAGGCGTCGTCCCTATTCCATACGCCCCGCCGGCGGGTCATGTTGCGGAGGTATGGCTTTCGTCTATGTACGGGGTAGTTTGCGGGATGGGGAGGAGGGATTTGGAGATGGGAGCATGGGGCAAAGGGCATAGAGCAGTAGCAAAGGCGAATACCTCCCCTTGGTGGTTGAGCCCCGTCGAAACCACCGGCAGCCGTCCTTTTCATTCCAAACATGCTCTCCACGCCAGTTTCGACGTAGCTCAACCACCGGCAGCCACGTCTCATGGGATTTGCGTCTCCTAAAAACTTAGTTATATTGCCCCCTCACTTCACCTCCAATCCATGCCCCGCATACTGACCCTCGCACTATTCAGCTTGCTCGCCCGCAATACCCATGCTCAGCTCCCTCGAAACTATTATGAACGCTTCCCCGACCAGATCCGGAAAGACATCCGGTGAATAGGACTCGAAATGGCGGCGACGGAATATTCCTTCATCGGTGCCTACCGCGAAAGCCTGTCGACCTTCGAAAAGAGAGAAGACAAAGAAGAACAGATAATTTCCGTCGATAGCCTCGCCATGATCCGGACGCTTCGAACGGATCCGGCAAAAGTCTCTATTCTGGAAAAGGCTGATTACCATCAAATTATCCTGATTAACGAAGCACACCACCAGCCGGCCCACCGCCTGTTTGTCGCCTCGCTGCTTCCTGAATTATACCGGAAAGGCTTTCGGTACCTGTCGCTGGAAGCGCTGCCGGGCGGCGTTCGCGTCGATAAAATGCGTCCTCTTGCTACTAATAGTGGAATATATACCAACGAGCCCGCTTTCGCCAAACTCGTCGACGAGGCACTCCGACTGGGTTTTGAAGTAATCGGACATGAGGCCGACTGGGAAGACCTCCAAAAATCCCGCGACGCCCGCGAAGCCGGACAGGCAAACTACCTCAGGAAGATACTGGACAGGGATCCGTCGGCCCGTATTCTCGCGTATTGCGGCTACGATCATATTCTGGAAGGGACGTCCGACCAGAGGCGTATGGCTGCCTACGTTCAGCCGTACACAGGCATCGATCCGCTGACCATCAACCAATCAGAGTTGTCGGAAACAGATACGAGCCCCCATCCGATGCTGCAGGAAATCAGCGTGGTGGTTCCCTCTGTCTTCCTGACGGATTCCGGCGAGCCGCTCGGATTTATCCGGCCGAATGGCCATCGGGTGGATATGGTCCTGATTCATCCGCATACGACCGACGAATCGGGTCGGCCAATCTGGCTTTGGAGTGATCCCCGTGACCGCAAATGGCTCATTCCGTCCGTTGCGCTGACGTATCCTGTCATGGTATCCGCATACCGGAAAGATGTTTCTGTCAAAACGGGTGTTCCGCTCGACCGTATGGTACTTTCCTCGAAAACCGATCAGAAAGCGCTGGCATTACCTGCCGGGAAATATCGGATTCTCTTCCGAAGCCGGAAGGGAGCGAGGTTGGTGAAGGAGATTGTAGTACAGTAGCAGGCATTGGAGAAAATTTCAGAGAGTAAAGGTGTGTACCTAGCCCGCTGAACTACCGATCAGGATTTCTATCTTCCCCCTCTCAAATTTCCCCTCTATGCCCAACATTCTCCTCATCACCGGCTCCTCCGAAGGTATCGGCGCGGAGGCCGCCCGGCTCGCCGCGTTGCGCGGGTATACGGTTTGTGTGAATTACCGAAGCAACCAGGCAGGCGCAGAGACCGTCGTCGCTGATATACAAAAGGCTGGCGGTCAGGCATATGTCTTTCAAGCCGATGTGGCAGACGAGGCTCAGGTATTTCGGCTCTTCCGGCAGATCGACGAGGAGGTTGGCCCACTTTCGGCTCTGGTCAACAACGCTGGTATCATCGAATCCCAGAGCCGCCTGGTGGATATGAGCGCGGAGCGGCTCACGAACATGTTCGCGGTCAATACCATCGGAGCTTTTTTGTGTGCGAGAGAAGCCGTGAAGCGGATGTCTACCGCGCGGGGAGGGGCCGGCGGTGCGATTGTCAACGTCTCATCGATGGCAGCCAAACACGGCTCGCCGTTCGAGTACATCGACTACGCCGCCACCAAAGCGGCGTTGGATACCATGACGCTGGGGTTATCAAAGGAAGTTGGCCCGGAAGGTATCCGGGTTAATGCCGTGCGGCCCGGTATTATCCTCACGGATATTCATGCGAAGGCGGGGGAGCCCGGCAGACCGGAGCGCGTCCGTGATACCATTCCGCTCAAGCGTCCCGGCACGGCACCGGAAGTAGCGAATGCCATTCTCTGGTTGTTGTCGGACGAAGCCTCGTTTGTCAACGGCGCCCTGCTCGACGTCACCGGCGGGCGCTAGGCCTTTCTTCAGAATACCGTATCTTGCCGGAAATCAAAAGCCATGAAATACCTCTCCCTTCAGCGATCGGTCGTTCTGCTGCGCATCAGTGTAGCGTTGGTATTCTTCCTGCATGCCGCTGTCCGCGTCGTTCACAATACTGTGCCGGAATTCACGCAGTTTATGGCCGGAAAACACTGGCCATTTCCCAATGTAACGGTCTGGGTACTATCCGGTTACGAGTTGATTGGCAGTGTATTGCTTGCGTTGGGCTATTGCGTGAAGTGGCTGTCGGCCGGGTTTATCCTGATTCTCGTCGTTGGAATCATCCTCATCCACCTGTCCCTCGGCTGGTTTGTCGGGGAGCACGGTACGGGCGGGGTGGAGTATAGTTTTATTTTGATCGTGGCGTTGGTGGTGGTAATGGCGGGGGATCGTGAACGATGACTACTTTATCGTGAGAATAATCTTCCCGATATGCCCGCCCGACTCCATCAGCCGGTGCGCTTCTGCAGCGTCTTCCAGCCGAAAAGTACGGTAGATGTGCGCGCGGAGACGCCCCTGAGACACGAGCGGCCATACCTGTTCTTCCACCTCGGCTGTGAGCGCCGCTTTGAAATCATCGTCTCTCGGAGAGAGCATACTCCCCGTCAGTACCAGGCGTTTCCGCATGATTTCCATGATGTTGATGGTCGATTTGATACCGCCCAATCCCGCCAGCCAGCAAATCCGCCCGTCCGGATTCAGCATCCGGAGGTGTTTGGCGGTATAGTCTCCGCCGATGTAGTCGAGGATAGCGTCTACGGGCGGCAGTACTTCCTCAAAATCTTCCGTCTTATAGTTCACACAACGCTCCGCACCCCAGGCCTCCGCGAAGCGGCATTTCTCGTCTGAACCGGCAGTCGCAAACGCGCGTACACCCCGCTCCCGGGCGAGCTGCAGGGCCGTCAGCCCGATGCCGCTTGTCCCGCCCTGGATCAGCAGGGTTTCCCCGCGCCTGACGTGCATGCGCTGAAAGACGTTACTCCAGACCGTCAGTACCGTTTCCGGCAGGCCGGCCGCTTCTTCCAGCGAGACATTCTCCGGTACCGGCAGGCAATGCCGGCCATCGGCGGCGGCATATTCGGCATATCCGCCACGGGGGAGGAGGGCGCATGCCCGGTCGCCTTTTTTCCAGCGGGTGGAATCGCCCGGATCTTCAATGGTACCGGCCACTTCCAGACCAAGTATTTCGACACCTGTAGCCGACGGCCCATATTGCCCCGCCCGCATCATCACATCGGCGCGGTTGACTCCTGCCGCGTGAACACGGATCAGTACCTGTCCCGGTTTGAGGGAAGGTACCGGCCGCTCCGCGATCCGGAGTACTTCCGGACCGCCTGAAGTAGTGACCAAACTGATTTTCATCGTCAGGATCGGGTTAGCACGCGCACCGTTACGAGCAGTTGCCCGAGGTGGCGCATGGTATGTTCGGCCGCATGTACGTAGAGACCGTTGGAAGTAGAGGGAATTTTCGCCCGCCCCACGTACCGCAACCGCGTCAGCCCGGAGGCTTCTTCACCGCGCAACTGGGTCAGGCAGGCTTCTTTTTGGGTATGAAAAGCCTGAACAAGAGACGATACCGTGAGCGAGTCAGCGGGTTTGCCTTCCGCCGCAAGTGCCTCCAGTTGCGGCTCCGAGAGCATTTCGCCGCGGGCATAGGTAAAGAGCCGGTCGAGTACGCCCCGCAGGTGCTGCAGGTGGAAACCCGGCGAGGCCAGGCCCGCCGGACGCTCCCACAGTTTGGATTGGGGAAAGTCGGCCAGAAGGGCATCCAGCTCTTCACCGGCCTGCAGCAGAGCATGTGCAACGGGCTGCAAAAGGGCGGGCATATCGGGCAGAGGACCGCGCAACCATACTTCTCGGGGATCTGACATGTTGTTTTGGTTGAAAAGGGTGGGTTACTTTGCGCCGAGTCCGGCAAACGATTCCCTGCCTTCGGGCAGTCGCTTGAGGTTATCGATTAGGCGAAGCGCGCGGTCGATCCGCAACTGGCTGTTTTTTACTTCTACGACGGTCCGGATGATGAAGCGCTGCTTTCCGCCTACGAGCCTGTCAAAGCGGCGCTGCCCTTCCGGGTCCAGGGAGAGTACTTCGCGCAGCTCTTCGGGGACTTCCAGGCCATACTCGCTGTTGTCTGGTGTCAGGGACAGCCGTACTTCGTCGCCCGCCCGGACCTTCAGCTGCGTCATCCGGGTTTTGTTGAGGGTGATGTATCCGTCGCCTTCGCCCAGAGCTGTCAGTCCGCAGGGCCAGGTCAGACGGTCGTTGACCGTACATTGCAGGCGGGTATTCCAGCCGCCGACGGCTTCGACGATCGCCGCCGGGATCCGAAAATAATGTCCGCCCAGGTGTTCGAGAGATTCGACAGTCGTAATAAAATCAGTAGCCATAGCTAAACAGACATCGGATGAAGAAGCTCCTCGTTTTGTTTCTCGTTGCGGCAAAGGTAACGGCCCAGCAGCAAATCCTCGAAGAAGTAGCGCGCTTTGGACGCTACCAGCCGGTAGGACTCGCTATTTCGCACGAAGGGCGCACCTTCGTTTCTTTTCCGCACTGGACGTCCGACTACCGGTACGGGCTCATCGAACTGCTGCCCGACGGGACGCAACAGCCCTATCCCAACGAAGAATGGAGCCGCGCAGGCGATCCGAAAACGCATTTTGTGGGCCTTCAAGCCTTGTATATCGACGCGTCCAATACCCTCTGGGCTCTGGATACCGGCGTCGGAGGCGTGAAGCTCCTGCGTATCAATATCCGGACGAATACCGTTGAGCGGGTTTACGCCTTCGAAGATATTCCGGCGTCGGAAATAGGCCTGAACGATGTCAATGTAGATGCAGCCCGGAATGTCGCATTTTTCTCCGATCCACGGCGTGCTGCATTGGTAGTACTCGATCTTAAAACCGGGAAAAGCCGGACAGTGCTGAAAGGACATCCGTCCACAACTGCGAATCCTGCTTATGTACTGAAAATTGACGGCCGGGAAGTACGGGAAACCAACGGCAAACCCTTCAGCAGTAATGCCAACGGCATTGCTCTGACAAAGGAGTATTTTTACTTCCGGCCCATTACCCAAACCCGCCTGTTTCGCGTGCCGGTTGAAGTACTGGTGAAAGGTACGGATGCGGAAATTGCCGCCGCCGTTGAAGTAGTAGGAGAGGTAGGTATCTCGCACGGCATGTTTGCCGACGCCGACGGGAATATTTACATGGGTGATTCGGAAAAAAAGACCCTGTACCGATGGGTTGCGTCGGCCGGTCAAACGGAAGTACTCGTTCAGGATGAGCGGATATTATGGCCGGATAGCTTTGCCATCAGTCCTGACGGATACCTCTATGTAACCGCCGCCCAGTTGCAGCGTGCCCCGCGGTATAATGGCGGCGAAGACCGCACCGATTATCCCTTCCGTCTCTACCGCGTGAAACTTCCCCTGAACAAAAAATAAAACCCCGGAAGAAACCTCCGGGGTTTTACGCGACTAGTTGTTTAGGATTACTTAAAGATGTGGTTATGTCTTTAAGTTCTAGCAGTAAAATTAGCTGATTTTCCTGATATTTTATCCAGAGTTTTTTCCTCCAAAAAGCTTCGAAGCCAGCCAGATAACCACGGCAATCGCCAGAACCACAAGCAGAATGCCGCTCCACATTCCGGCTTTGAAAATGCCTTCGACTACTTCGCAGCCCGAGAGGGTGCCTGCCAGCAAAACGAGCAGCGGCAGGATATAAACGGATGAGGTATTTTTCATCGGATTGAAAGAAGATGGATGTCCCTTTCATTCCAAAAAAAGCTGTACCAATCCTTCTTACCGCACCATCACTTTCCGCGCATAGGTACCGGTGGTATCGCGTACGGTCAGGACATAAAGCCCTGCCGTCAGGGGTGTTTTCGGCACAACGCGAATGACAGTTGCGTCCGAATCCGAACCGGTTTCAACCGGAATAATGGTTCCCTGCAGCGACATCAGGCTCAGCTGGCTCGCGGCTTTGTCCTGTACCCGAACCGAAAATCCGCTGCCGTTGCCCGGGTTGGGGAAGACGGAAAACAAGCGGTTTTCGGGCGAATCCACGATCACGGAAACCGTCTTTTGCGGAGTGGCCGTACCGTCTGTATCCACCTGAATCAACCGGTAATAATTGACGCCGTATCCGGGCTTCTGATCGGTATAGGAATAGTCGTGACGTTCCGACGTCGTTCCTGCTGCTTTTACCGTTGCCAGCGTCTCAAACGAGCGGGCATCCCTGCTGCGCTGGACGAGGAAGTGGGAGCTATTGCGCTCGCCTGCTGTTTGCCATTGCAGTACTGCCGTTTGTTCGGCCGTTGCCTGGCCTTTGAAGTAGGTCAGTTCTACCGGAAGGGGCAGCCTGGAAGGGCAGCCCGGCACGTCGGAAAGGAAGGGTTGATAGTGGTTTTCGGCGCTCGACTGGCTGTAGGAATTTCCGACAATCTGCCCGTCGATATTCGAATTAATGGTTTTGTAAATATCGGCGAAAGGAGCAAAGACCGTTCCGCGGATATTCTGATCGCGGCTCTTGATATTGACCGTCGTTGCCGCCGAGAAATTATAGAGTACATACTGGGCGTCGCTGTTTTGCATGCCGTTGATGACGAACGGATCCCAGTTGAAGGTGCCGACGGAATTGACGTTGATGACCAGCGGCGTGCTCAGGCTTGGCGCAGGGCCGTCCATCGTAATCGAAACGATTTTATTGAGCTCTGATCCGGAGATAGCCAGGATATTGGGTTTGCCGGCTGTGAGGGTAATCTTGACCTGGCCGTTGTCGGGAACAAAGGAAATCGGCTGGCCGTTGGCGTTTTTTAACTGGACGTTGTTTTCGCAGTTTGCAATATTCAGCGCGGTCGCTTTCATCGTGGCGAAGGCCTCTTCGAAGTCGATCTTTTCCTCGTCGGCGAGTAATACAGGATCGGTTGCGGGCTGCTGAAAACCAACGAAGATTTTCGGATTGCTGTCGGGACTCGAACCCTGCTGGTGAACCTTCGTTGAACCGCCTGCAATGGTAAGCGTACTGCCGGTGAGGTTGCCTATTTTAAGGTACCGGTTGTTGAGTACTTTCGTTTCATTACCGCTCTGGTAATTGACTTTCCCGCCGATATACAGGCCAACCAGATTGCCTTTCAGCGATTTATACGTCCCGACATTGTGGACATTGATCTGGTAGTTGCCGACGAGATTCATGTCGCCGCCCATAGCAACAGGACCTTCTGTTTCATTGCTGGAAAGCGACGCGCTTCCTTTGACAAATACATTGAACCCCTTTGCGTCGTTGAGGGGATTTTGGGCGATTGACGAATGGGAAGTCAGAAGGCCAATAATGCTGACAGTTGAAAGAATAGTGAACCTGTTCATGGTTAAAGTTGGGGTTTTCGAATTCCAATAATTCTCCTGTTGCTGTCCGATTAACAGACAGCATTTAACAAGTAGGAAAAGGGTCGTTTTAAGCTCCCAACGATAGAATTATCGGCGGTTGTCGGAAACTTGCCAACAAACGAACATCAAAATACCAAACCGTGTTTCCGCGTAAAAACAGCGGAAACAATGCATCGGACGAAGCGGCGCTTCGCCGTCAAAGGCGGTGTGTGAAGACGAGAGGCGGATACCAGATCACAACCCGAAGAAGGGGAAGGGCTGTGTTAACTCACAGAAAGAAGGCGGAAAACTTTCCCGAGTTATCTGAGTTACGCAGCCCAAAGGCGGCAATTTCTCATCCAAATTAACCCGATCCGTTGGCGGAACGGAAATGTACTTGTTTATATGTTTCAGAATACCGGCGCAAAGGTACAAAAGAATTTTGTTTCGCAATTGTTTTCGTGGCTTTTTTAGCGGCTTTTGATTATATTTTATCCTGATAATCAATCCGGGAGGCTCAAATTTGCGTTTTGTTAAGGCCGGAATGCTTTGCCGAAACAGGGGAAATAATCGGCTATTTTTCCCGGGATTATCCGGCCGATAACCGACTATTTCTATACGTCAGACAATACCTTTCACGTACGGATATAAAATCCGTTTACAGCGCCGGTTAAACTACTCAGCCGGTTGACAAAACTTACCGGAGTAAAACAGCATCCAGCTCTTTTGCAATCCGGCTGTATCCTTTACCGTTGGGATGCAACCCGTCGGTAAACAGCGACTCATCAATCGTCTGATCGCTCTTCAATAACGACTTTCCGGGATCGGAAAATGCGGCTCCTGCTCCGGATGTCATGATTTTCAATTGCTCGTTCAAACCTTTCAGGCGAACTTCCTGTCCGCGTCGGGGGAGGATTCCCAGGACCAGAACCGAAGCGCCCGGCTGGCGTTTCCGGATGGCCCCGATGAGGAATTTCAATCCGTCGGTAATCTCCGCGTCGGTATTGAACTGGAGGTTGTTCGTTCCGATAAGGAGGACGACCTGTTTGGCGTCGAAACCGTCCAGCTCATCGTGATAAACCCGCCAGAGTACGTTTTCGATCCGGTCCCAGCCAAAGCCGAAATTCATCGCTCCGCGCGGCTCCAGCACGCTCATCCAGGCATCTTTCCCGCGTTCGATCGGCGCCTGCGGAACACCGCTCCAGTAATGTGTAATCGAATTGCCCATAAATACCAGCTTCGGCTTCCGGGTCTTTGTCAGGCTTAGTACTTCGCGGTGGCGCAGTTGCCAGTCGTATATCGCGGCGTCTCTGTTCTGGGTAACCGGCCGGGTGGTCGCAATGGTTCCTTCCGGCTCGTTCAAAATCCCGCGCAGGGCTTTGATATAGCCTTCTGCATAGCGCATCATTCCCAGGTCGGAGGGGTGGGTACCGTCGACCATCGTTTCCACATCCTGCCCGAACTGCGCCTGCGGAATCAGGCTCAGGCCGGTAATTCCTTCGCTTTTCAGTTGTTCGAATACTTCCCGAATCCAGCGGTTTACGTCTTCGAAGTATTTTTTCCGCGTCAGATTGGTTCCCGCTTCGGTGTATCCGGCGTGTTCGGCGAGTACAATCGGCGTTGTCGGATGTTTTGCACGCAGGGCCCGTACGCCCTCCAGGTACCGCTTGCGGATCTCTTCCTCCGGAATATTGACAGTAGCAATGAGATTCGGCAGGCAATCGATTAGGAATACCTTCGCGTCGAGTTCGGCTACCAGGTCGACGGTTTCTTTTTCCATCCGCCCGTTCCCGGAAAAGCCAAGGTTGATAACGGGTCGGTCGAGCTGCCGGCCGATAATCGCCGGCCAGGCCATACCCGGTCGTGAAGCGCAGGCTCCCTGGGCGATGGAAGTACCGTAAACGACAATGGGTTTTTCCAGCCGGGCAGGCAGCGGCGAGAATACCGCGCCTTCCGGAACGCCTATTTCCAGCCACTTGACTGAATTATAAAGCGGCAGATACAGCCGGTACTCGCGCCCTTTGGGGTGATAGGGATCACTGGGAATCAGCCCGGCAAACGTATACGAAACGGTATCCTTAAACGCATACTTTCCCGAGCACCAGAGTAATCCGCCGTCGCTGTTGACGGCATAGAGATCCACTCCGCTAACGCCCGTAGCGGGCATGTGCGGCATGGCATGCGCGCCGCCTACTGCATAACGGACGACGATCTGATCGGCGTTGGACCGAAACCGGATCATCATCCCGGCTGAGTTCCGAGACAGGTTCCAGACCGGAGGGCGGACCGCTTTTTCAGCCCGCGCCGGAAAACGGTCATATAATGAGGCAGCCTCTTCCGGCCAGCCTTTGCCTTCCAGAACGTTGACGAGACTTCTGGCGGGATTCCACCAGGTAAGCGTTTGAGCAGAGGCCGTCAGGCCCGAAAAGATCAGCAGGAGCGAAAGGAGGCGAAATTTCATAAAAACAGAATACCTGACCAGTTAATACGAAAAAACGTACCGATATGACTATCGGTACGTAGAAAAGTTAAGACGGAAATATTAGTTGAGTTTCCGCTGGCTCAGCTCTTTCAGTACTTTATCGAGCTTCTTGCGGTTGCCGACGTATTTGCTGAGGTCAAACAACTGAACTTTCCGGAATTCGACGGGGTGACTTTCGCTTTGCAGGGCAATCCAGCCTTCCTTCAACAATTGCCCGTCTTTTTTCACAGCCTTGTCGTAATTGCTGACGCTGCCTCCGCCGATCTGCGGTTTTTCGTAGGTCAGGACAGTATCTCCCTCCACAATATGGTGGACGATCGAATCGCCGAGTACCAGCGCTTCCGCCCGTACCCACTGGTCGCCGTGGTAGGTTTTTGATTTGGAATCGATGCAGTGCGGAGTGAAGAGCTTGCCGTTCATGACGACGTTGGTCCCGGGCGTACACAGGTTGGCCGTGGTACGGTCGTGCTTGCCGTCGCCACCGAGTAACTGCATTTCCAGCGAAATCGGGAAGTCCTGTTTCAGGCCCATCGTCGTCGGGTCCTGCGAATGCAGCATGGCGCCGCTGTTGCGGATGGCCCAGCCCGGCCCGCCCGCTACCTGATCGCCTACAAAGCGGTATTCTACGACGAGCAGGTAAGCAGAAAATTTCTTGTTGTAAAAAATGTGACCGTATTGCTCGTCAAACTTTTGATACTTATCGTAACGAACGATCATCTTCCCATCTTCCACCCGAAACGTCTCGTTGTAGTTTTCGTGGAGCGGGTGGTTGGTAATCTTGATGGACCAGTCCTTCAGGTCTTTGCCGTTAAACAGGTTGATCCAGCCTTTGGGCGCTTTTTGAGCGAAAGTGGAGCCGGCCAGAAACAGGCACGACAGCAGGAGAAGCGGGCGACGCATTCGGTTCAGAGTTATGTATGATTTCAAAAGTAATTAGGATAACGCACCGGTCGCGATACTGTCCGTTCTGAAATTTTTTTTCAGCCCGTTCCAACCTTTTGTTTTTCATCGGGGTCCAGCCAGTACCAGGAGAGCCATGAAATGCCTTCCGGGTTGTTTAGGAGAGAACAGGGCTATATTCACCCACGTTTTTTAGGAGAAACAAAAACGGCCACCCGATTTTCCGGGCGGCCGTTTTATTATTTCAGCTGCTTGAGGATTTCCTCAATGGCTTTGTCGAGCTGCGGCTCCTTGCCGTCGAGACGGTCCGTAAAGGTCTGCTTCACCGTGATATCCGGCTGAACCCCTTCGCGTTCGAGGTTTTTACCGTCCAGCGTGTAGCATCCCCAGGAAGGCAGGCGGTAGAACGAACCGTCCACCAGTCCTTTCCCGGACGTAAAGATGATCCAGCGGTAGGTTTCGGTCCCGATGATCTGCCCGAGTTTGAGCGCCTTGAAACCGGCAGAGGTCATTTCCGCGTCGCTGAGCGATTGTTCATTGATCAGCAGGACGATGGGCTTTCCGGCAGGGCTGAAGTTCGGCTGCGGCGACAGCTTCCCTTCCCGGTACTTCCACTGGAGGTACGGCCGCTGGCTGAGGAAGTTCAGTACCAGGTCATGGACGTTTCCGCCGGTATTGTAGCGCAGGTCGAGAATAAGCGCGTCTTTCTGATTCCAGTCCCGTGTCATGTCTACCACAAACTTGTTGTATTCGTACAAGCCCATGTTTTTCATGTGTACGTACGCGATGCGGTTCTTGCTCTTCGTGTCTACATACTGCTGATTCTGATCAATCCAGGTATCATACAGTTGTTCAACGAGCATATAGGATGCCTGCGGGTGCAGCTTGACGGTCGTTTGTTTTCCGGCACGATCAAAGGTCAGCTCCATTTCCTGGTCGAGCGACGGCTGCTGGAAGTAGAAGTCCCGGTTGATTTTCGGATCTACTGCCTGCCCGTTTACCTTAACCAGTACATCGCCGGCTTTGACGTCCTTGCCGTCTTTGTCGAGCGGGCCGTTTTTCACGACAGACAGTACTTTATACGGCTGATTCTCGTCAAACAGCAGACCCGGGTTCAGGCTGCGCGTGTTATAGAAGCCGTTTTCTTCCGGACCATAGGTGCCGAAGCCGGTGTGGGAAGAATTGAGCTCGCCGAGCATGTCGTTGAGCAGTACCCGGAAGTCGCTGCGGTTGTTGGCACGGGTGACAAACGGCTCGTACTTCGCACGTACCGCTTTCCAGTCGGTTCCGTGAAAGGTTTCGTTGTAGAAGTTTTCCTCGACGTTGGCCCAGGTCTCGTCAAACATCTGGCGGAATTCTTCCTCGAAGCTCTTCCGGAAGGTATGCTTCAGGTCAATCTTCTCGACCTTGTTCGCGTCGAGGTTGAGCTTGTGGATATTTCCGCCGACGATCATATAGTACTTGCCGTCGACTTCCGCAAAATCAGACGCAAACTCAGAACCCTCAATTTTCTCGGTTTTGGACGGAACGAACGGTTCCAGCGTCGTCTTCCACCAGGAGTACTTCCCCTGATCATGATTCGACTGGAAAAGAACGAAGGTCTTGGGGTCTTTCTGAACGACAATCGGCTCACCCGCGGAACCGAAGTTCGGGCTGATTTGCTCCAGGCGGTCCATCAAACCGTCGAAATCAATGACAATAGGCTTCTTGTCTTCTTTCTTTTCCTCCTTTTTATCGTCGGCTTTCTTCTCTTCGGGCTTTTTCTCGTCCGCTTTTTTGGTGTCAGCCTTTTTCGGATCTGCTTTCTTCGCCGAATCAGCCTTGGTTTCCTTCTTCTCTTCCTTCTTGAACAGCTCATCGAATTTGTCGGAGCGGAAGGGCTGCTCGATCTTGCTCAGCGGCATGCGGTAGATCCGCGCGTCCTGCGAGCCGAAGGGGTAGGAGGGCTTCATCCGGTTGCTGGCGAAGTAGATGTACTTGCCATCGGGCGACCAGTACGGCGAATCTTCCGTTACCCCGGTATTGGTCAGGTTGTGCGTCTTGCCGGATTCGAGGTGGTGGATGAAAATATCCTGCTCAAAATTCCGGTGCGACGTAAACAGCACATACTCGTCGTTCGGTGAAAACTTCGGCTCCGAGTTCTGAAACGCCCAGATTTCTTCCTTCACCAGGGTTTTGGAGACAAACGTCTTCAGGTCCATGACGCGTACCTCGTCCCGGCCGCTGAGGTAGACGGCCTTCGTCCGGGACTTGTTGAAGGCGATGTTCCGGTTGCTGCGGGCGTCGGTAGTCAGGGCTTTTTCGCTGCCCGAGCCGTCTGCCGGAATGCTGTAATAATTCTGATAGCCTTTCGCTGTTTGCTGGAAGACAATCGTGCGGTTGTCAGGCAGCCATTTTACTTCCAGTACCCGGCCTTCGGGACTGGTAGTGAGCTGGCGGACGTACTTTCCTTCGATATCTGAGACAAAGAGCTTCCCGCGGGAGGAGAAAACCAGCTTCTTGGAATCCGGAGAAACGTCAAAGAAATTGATATTTCCCTGCGCCAGGAAGTCCTGGGTTTTCGGGAGTGTAAAGTTGCGGGAAATCAGGACGGGTACTTTCTCCGACTTTTTTGTTGCAACGTCATACGTCCAGAGCTGATAGTCTTTTTCGAAAACGATCTTCTGGCCGTTGGCGCTGACCTGCGGGCGTTTGACCGACTCCTTGAACTGCGTCAGGGCCGTTTTCTTTCCGTTGGCGAGGGTATAGAGGTTGTATTCGCCGTTGCCTTCGTCTGAAACAAAATACAGGTTACCGGACTTGTCGAGCGTCGCCCACATATCCTTGCCGTTGTAGTCGGTGTACTTTTTGTACGCCTTCGTTTTCAGGTTATAGGATTGGATATCCGGGTTGAATTCACCCTTGTACCCCTTCCGTTGCGCCTGATTGTCGCTTTCCCAGGTATCGTTGAAGAAAAGCTCGCCGGTAGTCGGGTGCTCAGCCGTATTGTGAACCCGGTTGAAGAAATGCCCGAATACCCGCTTCGGCGTCCCGCCGGTAACGGGCAGGGTATAGACCGTTCCGTGGTTCTGGGCGCCGGATTCGATGTACAGCGTTTTAGAGTCCCAGCTCCAGCCTTCGACGAGGTCATAGCTGTCGTGGAAGGTCAGCTGGCGGATTTCACCGCCTTCGGCCGGCATGACATACACGTCGGAGTTGCCGTACTGCGAACCGGAGAACGCGATCCATTTGCCGTCGGGTGAAAAGCGGGCCCGGCTTTCGGTGCCTTGCATGGCGGTAATCCGCGAGCTCTGCCCGCTGGCCAGGTCGGTCTTCCAGAGATCATTCTCATAGGTAAAGACGACTGTTTTGGCGTCGGGACTGATGGTTGGAAAAGAGGCAAAGTACGCCTCCTGCGCAGAAGCCTGACCGGCAGTCGCCAGAAAGGCCAAAAGGAGAAATGGGCGCATAGCAGGGGGAAAAATGAAGTGTTTTGTCACAAGATACTAAAGACCGCCGCTGAGACAAGCTGAAAAAGGGCAAAGCGGCGCGTATCCGGGATAAACCACCCGGATTGGGTTAGTATCGATGACGGATGAAACCGCTTATCTGGGGTAACGGCTGAGTAGCATTTTTAGGAAGGGGGCCAACAAAAAAGGCTGCCGGAGCAGCCTTTTCGTCACCAGCCGGTGAAAGATTCTTACAATGTCCGTACCTTCAGATTCTTCCAGCGAACCTTGATGCCACCGCCACTGTGGATTTGCAGGGCGATACTGCCCGCGCGGGAGCCGAAGGCGTCGTCCGTCATCGTGACCATTTCCTGCCCGTTGAGCCAGGAAGTAACGGTGTTTCCCTGTACACGGATTTTCATGGTATTCCATTCGCCCATTTTGAGCGCCTTGTCTTTCTCTGCCTCGGGCTTGATCAGCCACCCGCGGCCGTAGGATTCATAGATTCCGCCGGTGGATTTGCCGGGAGGTGCGACTTCCACCTGCCAGCCGGATACCTTCGTGCCTTCGATGGAGGAGTGGAAAAAGACGCCACTATTGCCATCTGCTTCCTGTTTGAAGGATACTTCTACTTCAAAATCCTTGTACTGCTCGTCGGTACCCAGGTAGCCGTACTCCTTGTCCGGACCGCTTTCGCAGATCAGTTCCCCCTTTTCGACATACCATTTTTCCGTACCGTAAACTTTCCAGCCCGAAAGGTCTTTTCCGTTGAAGATGGATTTCCATTTGGACGGAGGACCGGCAAGTACAGGCTGAAGGGCGACGAGCAATACGAAGAGGATTCGTGTCAGTTGTTTCATGTGTGCATGGTTTAGACCGGCAAAGTAAAGCGCCGGCAGCCGGGAGTCAAGCTGGGGCGAACCGGAAAAGTTCGAAAGACGCTCGGCTTTCCGCCCGGGATGTCCCATATTCGATGCTCGAATCGATTCTGCATGGAGAATAACGAGGAAATTAAACAGTTCATGAATTCGGGGCATTTGCTCCTGCCGAATATTTCCATCGACTGCGTCATCTTCGGTTTTCACGACCACCAGTTGAAGGTATTGTCCGTCCGCTTCAAGAAAACAGAATTCAATGCCCTTCCGGGCGGATTTGTTTACCTGGAAGAAGGAGTGGAGCAGGCAGCCCGCCGGATTCTGGAAGAACGTACCGGCCTGAAGGAAATCTACCTCGAGCAGTTTTATGTTTTCGGACAGGCAGACCGGAAGAATACGGATTCCCACCGCCGGTTTTTGGAAGAAAATGGTATAGAAGCAGACGACAACCACTGGCTCCTCCAGCGGTTTATCTCCATCGGGTACTATGCCCTGGTCGATTTTTCGAAAGTGACCCTCCGGGTCGACTCCCTGTCGGAATGGTGCCAGTGGTTCGAGATTTCGGACCTTCCTCCGCTGATCATGGACCACGCCGAAATTGTGCAGAAAGCACTGAAGACCCTGCGTCTCCGCCTGGATTACTCGCTGTCGGCGTTTACCCTGCTTCCCGAAACCTTTACCATGTCGGAACTGCAGACCCTGTACGAAACCATTCAGAACCGGAAACTGCTCCGGACAAACTTCCAGCGAAAGATACTGTCGATGGATATCCTCGAACGCATCGACAAAAAATGGACGGGCGGCGCACACAAAGCACCCTACCTCTACCGCCTCCGCTCCGACGTCTGAAAATGTCTGTGAAGTCTGTGTTGTCTGTGAGCTGAGTTTAATTTCTCACAGACAACACAGACTTCACAGAAAAGGCAAATACAAAAAGAGGCTGTCCCACCGGGACAGCCTCCGCTTTTTCTATTCAACGGAAACGATCCAGTCATCCTGTTCGACTACCGTACCTTCCTTCAACGCTACCGCCGTTACTTTTCCGGCTGCCGGAGCGGCGACGATACTTTCCATTTTCATCGCTTCGATGACAAACAGCGGCTGGTTTTTCTTCACCTCCTCGCCTTCCTTGACGATGATTTTTACCAGACGGCCCTGCAGCGGCGCACCGATTTGTCCGGCTTTCGATACCTTCTCGTTCATCGGCTTGGTGGCCTGGAATCCGGTATCTTTTACCGTAATCCGGCGGGCCTGACCATTGAGGTCGAACGTCACGGTACGGTGGCCGGTTTCATCCGGTTCCGACACATACTGCAGGCGTATCATGATCGTCTTGCCTTCTTCGATAGTGACGAGAACTTCTTCGTCCTGCTTCAGTCCGTAGAAGAATGCCGGCGTCGGCAGCTTCGATACGTCTCCGTAGCGATCCGACGCCACATAAAACTCTTCGTATACCTTCGGATACATCTTGTAGCTGAGGTAATCGAGGAAGGCGCCGTCATTACCAAGGTAGAATTCGGCGTTCGGGAATTTCTGCTTGAAGGCAGCGAAATCCTGTTCGACGTCGAGCGGAGCCAGGTTATCGTTCGGGCGACCGCTGATCGGCTGATCGTCTTTCAAGACCAGTTTCTGAAGCTTTTCGGGGAAACCGCCGACGGGCTGACCCAGCTCTCCCTTGAAGAAGCCTTTCACCGATTCCGGAAACGAAATGGCATCGCCGCGGAGGAATATTTCGTCGGTCGACAGGCTATTGGCCGTCATGAAGATCGCCATGTCGCCTACTACTTTCGACGAAGGCGTTACCTTCACAATATCCCCGAACAACTGGTTGGCCGCGATGTAGTTTTTCTTCAGCGTTTCGAACTGATCGCCTACGCCGAGGGCAATCGCCTGCTGGCGCAGGTTGGAGAACTGACCTCCCGGTACTTCGTTGTCATACACCTCGGCTGATCCGGACTTCATTCCGCTTTCAAACGGATAGTAGTATTCGCGGACGTCTTCCCAGTAGGTCGAGTACTTGTTCAGCAGCTGAAGATCAATCGGATGCTCGCGCTCGTGCCCCTGCATCATCGCGACGACTGAGTTGAAGTTCGGCTGGGCCGTCAGGCCTGACATAGCAGCAATTGAGCAGTCAACGATATCTACCCCGGCTTCAATGGCCTTCAGGTACGTAGCGGGCTGAATGGACGCCGTATCATGCGTATGCAGGTGCACCGGAATACTCACCGCTTTTTTCAGCTCGCTGACGAGTATCGCTGCCTGCTGGGGCTTCAGCAAACCAGCCATATCCTTGATACACAGCATGTGCGAGCCGAGGTCTTCGAGCTGGCGCGCCATGTCGAGGTAGTACTGCAGGGAATACTTGTAATCCGGATTGTTTTTGTGCTGGAGGAAATCGCCGGTGTAGCAGATCGCTGCTTCGGCGATACCGCCGGTACGCTCGCGGACGGCCTTGATGGATACCTTCATGGATTCGATCCAGTTGAGTGAATCGAAGATCCGGAAGACGTCTACGCCTGATTCCCAGGACTTTTCAACGAACGTCTCAATCAGGTTATCCGGATAAGCCGAATAGCCGACGGCGTTGCTGCCGCGGAAGAGCATCTGCAGCAGCATGTTGGGCATGGCCTCGCGGAACTGCTTGAGGCGCGTCCAGGGGTTTTCGTAGAGGAAGCGCATGGCTACGTCGAACGTCGCGCCGCCCCATACTTCCATCGAAAACAACTGCGGAAACGCCTTGGCAAAGCCGGAAGCTACTTCCAGCATATCATCGGTCCGGACGCGCGTCGCGAGGAGGGACTGGTGCCCGTCCCGGAACGTCGTGTCGGTATACAGAATCGTATTGTGCTCCCGAACCCATTGGGCAAACTTCTCGGGGCCGAGGCGCGTCAGGCGGTCCTTGTTGCCGAGCGGGAACGAGCTGAAGGGATCGGTATTCGGAACGATCGGCGTGCGGAAGGACTTTTCGTTCTTCACTTTCACGTCCGGGTTGCCGTTGACGATCACTTCGCCGAGGTAGCGGAGCAGTTTGGTCGACCGGTCCTGCGGCTTCCGGAAGTTGAACAGCTCCGGAGAATTGTCGATAAACTGAACCGTGCAGGCGCCTGACTGGAAGGCAGGGTGGGCCAGAACGTTCTGGAGGAACGGAATATTCGTCTTCACCCCGCGGATCCGGAATTCTACCAGCGCGCGTTGCAAACGCTGGATCGCGCCCTTAAACGTCCGTCCGGAAGAAGATACCTTCACCAGCATGGAATCGAAGTAGGGGGAGATTTTCATCCCCGGGTAGCTCGATCCTTCGTCGAGGCGGATTCCGAAACCGGCCGCGTTGCGGTAGGCAATGATCGTACCGAAATCGGGTTTGAAGCCGTTGGCAGGGTCTTCCGTCGTAATCCGGCACTGAATGGCGTAGCCGCTCATTTCGATGTCTTCCTGTCCGTGGAGGTAGATGCCGTTGTCGGACAGCTTGTAGTTCATCGCGACGAGGAGCTGGCTGCGCACGAGGTCGATACCCGTGATTTCCTCGGTAATCGTATGCTCAACCTGGATACGCGGGTTGACTTCGATGAAAAAGATATTTTCGTCTTTGTCGACCAGAAACTCCACCGTACCGGCGCAGGAGTAATCCACGGCCTTTCCGATGGCTACGGCATAGGCGTAGAGCTTTTCGCGGGTTTCCTGTTTGAGGTTAACCGACGGCGCGATTTCGACTACCTTCTGGAAGCGTCGTTGTACCGAGCAGTCCCGCTCGAACAGGTGTACCAGATTCCCGTGCTGGTCGCCAAGAAGCTGTACTTCAATGTGTTTCGGGTTTTCGATGAATTTCTCAATGAAAACCGTATCGTCGCCGAAGGCATTGCGCGCTTCGTTACGGGCTTCGTTGTAGGAGCGCTCGAGGGATTCGGTATCGCGGACCACCCGCATACCGCGTCCGCCGCCGCCTGCCGCCGCCTTGAGCATCACCGGGAAACCGATGCGCTCCGCAGCTGCGATGACCGCTTCGATGGGTTCGCCTTTGATTTTGGCGTCCTGAATAACGGGCAGCCCGGCCTTGATGGCAGTATCCTTGGCAATTACCTTGTCGCCCAGCGCTTCCATGGCTTCCGGCGAAGGACCCACGAAGATGATGCCTTCTTCCCGGCAACGGCGGGCGAGGGTGGTATTTTCACTCAGGAAACCATAGCCGGGGTGGATCGCATCGATCTGACGGCTCTTCGCCAGGGCGATGAGGCCTTCTACGTCCAGGTAAGGTTTCAGCGGGTCGTCGTCACGTCCGATCTGGTAGGCCTCGTCAGCCTTGTACCGGTGAAGGGAGTAGCGGTCTTCGTACGTGTAGACGGCAATGGTCTGGACACCCAGTTCGGTCGCCGCCCGCATGATGCGGATGGCAATTTCGCCCCGGTTGGCAACCAACAATCGCTTGATTTTGCGGACGTATTCAGGAGTCATGCAGCAAAAAGGTTAAATAGGTAATCATTGAAAAGTCGGCATCTTCACCTCGGTACCCTTATTGCCCGCTCGCAGGGACTTCAGGTATCCGCTGCTGCGGAGCGATTCAGAGGAAAAATCAGGCGGGCGCCTGACGCATGTCTGCTCCCTGAAAAGAACGCCACCGAAGGAAGCATGCCAGCGGCTACTCTTTTTCTGACAAAAATAGCCAGCTACAAAGATGCAAACTCGCCAAAAAAAATGCGGCAATTCTTACTCAAATCTTAATATAATTTGGAAAGTCTTGAAAAATTTAAAATAATACATGGTTAGATACAAAATGACCTTTTTTGGGGAATAAAACGCTCTTCAACGCGTATTTCGGGAAAACAAAAACCCCCGGCGCCAGGCACCGGGGGTTTTTATTCAGAAACAGAATGGCTACTACAGGGCGAAGAGCACGCCTACTACCGTAAACACCGCTCCCAGGATGAAAAATACCTTCGGATTGGTGCCGGGGATTTTATTAACGCCGAGCGTCGCTTCTTCCGGGTTTTCGACGTTATAGCGCACTTTCATGTGCTCACCGATTTGCACCGGAGCGTCCACGGCCGCTTCTCCCTGCGCTTCGAAATGGTGGTTGCCTACGCTGAACTGTACGCGGGGAAAGTGAAGGGGATAGTTACCCATCTTATCATCCCGGTTGTACTTCTTGAAAACGTCTACTACAACGCCGTCGGCAACAGCCGAATGTTGCAGCCACTGCGTACGGCGATTCGAATAGTAAAAACCAATGGCGAGGCACGCCAGCGCGATTCCGACAAAGGGAAACATGAATTCAGAACCCGGCTGGATGACATCGGCCGTCCGGGGTAATGACATGGAAAGAATGGACTGTATCAGCATGACTCAGAGATCGATAGAGAACACGGAGCGTTGTCCGCGTGATTTGATGGGTCAAAATTCTATCTAATCTCTCAGATTATCAAACAGTTAGCATTGGCCAGCTGAAGGTGTGCAAGTGCAATTTCAAGGGAAAAGCACAACGAAAAATGGCGCTTCCCGGAAAAGGAGGTTTCAATTTTTAGTCAGCTAATAATATTTTGTGGTTTTTGCTGAAAAACAGGTTTCAAAAACGCAGGTATCCCGTTTTGAAAAAATGTTAAAAATTTTTCCTGAAGGAATTGTACTATTTCATGTGAAAATACCGCGATCCGGGCCTTTGGGAGTGGGAGAGTAGGAGAATGGCGGGTACAACCAAATTCTATTTGGCAAAACCATGAGTAACACGGCATGATTCCGGGTAAAAAAATTTTTCTATCCGGAAACGAAAAAAGCGCCGAAACAGGCCTCAGGACCCGTTCCGGCGCTTTTTATGCGGTTAATCTCAGTAGTGACGCGGCGAGTTGTAGGCTGCAAAAGCCGCTCCGATCAGCAGGGTACCGACGATCGAAGTGAGCAGGTCTCCGAAAATCCAGAGAATCAGGGCCAGCAACAGAAAGCCGCCCAACTGCGGAGCCTTAGAGGAAATGGTAGAATTGCTCGGAGATGACATGCTAAGAAAACGTTTGTGAAACGGAATAGGGCAAAAGTAGGGCTGCAAACCGGAAATGCCAAGCGTCAGCGCCCGTTTTCCTTTTTTCGTTCGCGAAGGCGCTTCACCATCCGCACCGCAGTCATCAGCAGCACCGCAAAGGCGATGATACCCGCGACGCCGTAGATCCAGTCGAGCGCATTCTTGAGTACTACCAGAAAAACAATCGCGAAGAGGAGAATCGTCGCGACTTCGTTCCAGAGCCGCAACTGCGGAGAGCTATGCCGGAAACGGTTTTCACGCAATTCCAGAAGCAATTTCCGGCAGTAAAAATGGTAACCGATTACCCCGGCTACAAACAACAGCTTCAGGTGCATCCACGACTGCTGAAGCCAATAGGGAAACAGGTACAGCATCCAGGTGGCAGACAGCAGCGTCAGCCACATCGCCGGAATCATGATGGCATTGAACAGCAGCTTTTCATTCCGGCGGTATTCTGCCAGCAGAATTTCCCGCGCGGGCTCGGGTTTGTCGTTGGCTTCGGTATGATAGATGAACAGGCGGGGCAGGTAAAACAAACCGGCAAACCAGCTTACCACGAAGATGATGTGCAGCGATTTGAGGTACTCGTACGGAAAAGGCATAGCTCGTTTCTTTTGCCAAAAATACGGCCAAACCGAAGATATGCCTGCCCGGCAGGTGAGAAAAGTCATTGCCGGGACTGACGTCCGGGCGGAATTTTGCCGGTGAAATCCAGACAGCCATGGACATCGATCTCATCCGAAAATACAACGTTGCCGGTCCCCGGTACACCAGCTATCCGACGGTTCCGGCGTGGGAACCGGCCACGTATTCCCCGGAAAAGTGGCGACTAGCCGTGACGCAATGCCACGGCCCCGTCAGCCTCTACCTGCATCTGCCGTACTGCGAAAGCCTCTGTACCTTTTGCGGCTGCCACAAGCGCATCACGCGGAATCACCAGGTGGAAACGCCGTATATCGATGCCCTTTTAAACGAATGGACGATGTACCGCAGCCTGCTCCCGGACGCCCCGGCACTGTCCGATCTGCACCTCGGAGGTGGAACGCCCAGCTTTTTTTCTCCCGAAAACCTGAACAGATTAATGGAAGGATTGCTTCGGCATACTTCCCGGTCACCCGGTTCGGAATTCAGTTTCGAAGGCCACCCGGGAAATACGACGGCGGAGCACCTCCATACCTTGTATGACCATGGCTTCCGAAGGGTGAGTTTCGGCGTGCAGGACTATGACGAGCGCGTGCAGAAGGCCATTCACCGCATCCAGCCCTTTGAGCAGGTCCGCGCGGTGACGGAAGCAGCCCGGGCGGCAGGGTATACCTCCGTCAGCCATGACCTCGTCTTCGGGTTGCCATTTCAGCAGCGCGGCGGGGTACTCGATACCATGCGGAAGACGATCAGCCTGCGCCCCGACCGCATCGCCTTTTATTCGTATGCCCACGTACCCTGGATCAAAGGAAACGGCCAGCGCGGCTTCCGGGACGAAGACATTCCGACCGGAGAGGCGAAACGGGAGCTGTATGAAGCCGGCCGGGAATTGCTCGAAGCAGCCGGATATCGGGAAGTAGGTATGGATCACTTCGCCCTTCCCGGCGATCCGCTGTTCCGGGCGATGGAAGAGGGGACGCTCCACCGGAATTTCATGGGGTATACGACGGCGCCGTCTCCGACGCTGATCGGGCTGGGCGCGTCGGCTATTTCGGATAGCTGGACGGCCTATTCCCAGAACGAAAAAGAAGTAGAGGCATACCTCGCCGCCGTCGGACAGGGAGAGTTACCGGTACTGAAAGGGCATTTTTTGTCGGACGAAGACCTTCGTTTCCGCCGCCGCATACTGGACCTGATGTGCCGGTTCGGGACGGAGCTGGAGGACGAAGAATCCCTGGCGAAGTTGCGCCCGCTGGAAGAGGACGGGCTGGTAGTCTGTGACGATCGCACCGTCCGGGTGACGGACCGGGGCCGTCCCTTTGTCCGCAATGTCTGCATGGCCATCGACCGCCGGCTTGCGGATACCGGGCAGAAGTTATATTCTGCAACAATCTGAAGTAAGAATAGAGTATCAGGCAGATATTGATTTGAAAAACAGCAGTTAAGACGAAGCGTTTTGAGTGCAATTTCAGCGTCGCGAACGCTGATCTTTCCGCAAGGGATTTCGTGAACGGGGCCGATCTTGCCTTTTTGTGGCTATCTTGCCGGTCGGTTTATTCAACTTGTCTCTCGTTTTGGAAGACGCCACGACTGCATGGAGCCTTTTCAACTCTATACCCGATTACTGGATTCGCTTTCCCGCTTTACGGCTCCCGGCAACTGGAAAATTAAATCAGTACTTCTGTGCCTTGGCGTGATATTCTTCTTCGCCCTGCCCAGCTACGACCGTTTTTTTAACGACAGTACGAACGACTACCTGCATTTCTGGCTGCATTTGTCTCGGCAGGCGGCACATCCGTTTACGCTTCAGCCGGGCCTGGACCCGATCAGCCACGAAGCCAAAACGGCCTTCCGTCTGGTACCTCCGCTGACGGGCGCGCTGGTGGCCTGGTTGTCGCCCGTGGGTGGTTTGTACCTGATGTTTTTGGTGCAGCATCTCCTCGGAGTCGGCTTTTTGTATGTGTTGATTTCGCTGGTATACCGGCTGACGGGCGATCGTCTCACTGCCGTTCTGACCGCACTGGCATTCTCCCTGATATACCTGACCCGGGCTTTTTTCTACGAACTGTACGGGTTGTTTGACGGGTACGCCTACTTTTTCCTGTTGCTGGCGATGGCTGCGCGGACGCCTGCCGGGTTTGTGGCGGCGTTGTTTCTGGCTTTCTGGACCGACGAGCGGGCGATTATCGCGTCGCCGCTGGTGCTGCTTTTTCAACTCCATACGCGGGTGTTCCCTTTTACGATACCGACGCTGCTCGCGCAGTGGAAATGGTATGTGCCGTATGGACTTTCGGCCGCTGCGTACCTCGGGATACGGATTGCGCTGGAAAAATATGCCGGTTTGTTTGTGCCCATCGGCAGCGGTGCGGATGCCGGGCTGAAACTGCTCCTGGCCAATTTTACGTCGCTTCCGCTGGCAACGTTTCTGGTATTTGAGGGAATCAGCTTTCTTATCCTGTGGCTGCTCTTCTTTTTCGTGAAGCAGAAAGCCTGGCTGGAAGTATTGCTGACGGCGGGTATGCTTGCGGCGGTATGGGTGGTTTCGGGTTGCGTTTGGGATTTTACCCGCAGCGGCTGCTATGCCTTCCCGGTTGTGCTGACGGCACTGTATTTCATGGGAAAATACCTGCCGACGGCCCAGGTACGGGCGGTGCTGGTACTGGCGCTGCTCCTCTGCGTGGCCATTCCAACGTATAAATTTCAAGGATTTTATTACTGGCAGGTACCTGCCCCGGTGAAGCTGGTATACGGCCTGATCCGGTAATTTATTCAGGGACGATTACATGAGTGTTATTCTGATAAAACTCCTGCTGGCTCTCGGCTGCAGCGGCCTCATCGGCCTGGTGCTGATCCGCCGGCGTCAGGCCGAAGCCTGGCTGGAGACGCGCCCGGCTGCGACCGTCATCGGCGTTACCTGGTTTGTGCTGCGCCTTCTTCCTTTTGTTGGTATTTACCTGATTCTGGGGTATCAGCCGGTTTCGGATATCCAGGGATACCTGATCCGGTGGGGAAGCAGCGCGCTGGAAGGCAAGCTGATTTACCGGGACTTTGAATGTACCTATTCGCCGCTGTACCCGTACCTGATCGCCGTTTCGCTCGGGATGTGGTATAACATGAAGGCCATAGCGCTGCTGATGGTGGTGATGGAACTGGTGGCGCTGGTACTTACTTTCCGCTTCTTCCGGAATATCCCGCATAGCCGGCGGCTCCTGCTGGCAGTCCTTTACCTGATGACGCCCGCCGGGCTGATTTTCACCGTCATAGCAGGTCAGGAAGACATCTGGCTGTGGTTGTTTGCCGTCGGCGCATGCCTGCTGTACCGGCAGACGGGGAAGACCGTTGTGCTGGCGCTGGGTATCGCGCTCGGGTTGCTGGCAACAAAGGCTGTGGATGTGCTTTACCTCCTTCCGTTCCTCTTCCTCGTACCGAAACCGTTTCAACTGACGGCCTGGCTGGCAGGGATCGGAGTCGTGTTGCTCGGCACATTGTATGGCCTGGTGGGTCTGGAGTTTATGCAGCCGATTCGGGAAGCCGAGACGCTGAGAGCGCCGAACCTGCTGTCGGTTGTGAATCCCTGGGTAATGAACAGCATCGGCCGGGGAACGGGTACCTGGAACTGGATCGGGCTGGCGGCTACGGTGGGCGGGGGTTCGTGGATTGCGTTGCGTGTCTGGGACCTGCCGTTTGAACAGGCCTTTTCGCGGATGTGGGTAGGGGTATATGGCCTGATGATGGTGGTACAGCAAAGTGCCTATAGCAATTACCTGTTTCTCTTTCTTCCGCCGCTGCTGTTTGCCATTGTCAATTGGGACAGTACGCGGGATATCGTTCTTTTTCTGCTGTTCAATATTCTCTGTGTGGTACACCCGTCCTTCTGGTGGCGCATGGGCAATCCGGAGTACCTCACGCCGGGAGATATCTTTGCCTCAAGCCTTCGTATGCTTGACTATACCCTCCAGCTTTCCATCGTGGTGCTGACATTTTACTGGGTAGGCCGCGCGGGCAGAAAAGCCTGAGAAGGAATAATACGGCTGCGGTAGGCACAGCCTGCCGCAGCCGTATTACCTAATACCCGCCGTGCGCAATATCCGCTACGCACTTATTGTTGACACGCAGGAACTGTTCCCTCCAGCCGTCCACCCCATGCTCCATACCCTCTGCCCCGTGCTTTACAACACCCTCGCATCAAACACCCCCGTCAACACCTTACCGTTCCGTTTCACCTGAAGCCAGAGGCGGTAGCTGCCCGGCGTCGGGAAGGCATAGGGAATTGCGAGGTGATTTTTGTGGGAATGCGCCATTCCGGGCATCAGAAGACTGTCGCGCTGCGCTTCCGGAAGGGTATGCAGCCTGGCCATGACACGGTCTATGCTGTCCCGAAAAACGTCCGGCGACGGCAGCTTCGCCGGAAAAGTCGATTTCTCGGCAATACGGCTTTCCATGATCTGCTGCGACGCGGCGGAGAAAGTACCGGTCGGGTGAAGGTGGATGTAAACGCTCCCGTCGTCCTTGAAAACCGCCGCATGGCCCGTCATACCGAGATAAGGCTGGAGAACGGCGGGCTTCCCGTCAGGCGCAGTGACCGTAAAATTCAGGGAGTAGGGCTTTCCGGCCTGCAACGGACCGGTAGCTTCCCAAACGATGGATGAGCCATCCTGCAATGCAATTTTTACCCCCGGTTTGCCACAAACGGTAATCGCCTGATCCTTTACCAGGGTCTGGTTGCGGTTGATGGCAGATGTGACGGCATAGGTATCTTCCGGGTCTCCGGCCGAAGCATTTCCCGACGGCAGCGGCGGTATATCAAGCGTATCCGTGACGGTGTACGCAAGTCCCTGTAGACGAAGCATATCTGCATAGACCAGGTAGCGTCCCGGAGGAAGCTTCGGCAATGCCGCCTCAAAATGCAGGGAATCCCTGCGGGTCGGGTGCAGGTGCGCGAATGCGTCCATCGATCCCTGCCGGAGCAGAAACAGGTGCATCAGCTTGCCGTGATCAGGTACGAGGTAGCTGAGCGAACGTCCTTTGGCAGAGGCAGAATCTATCGTCAGTTGCAGGTAAGGAACGTTGTCCCGGATTGCTGCCTGCGTCGTCGCCTGATAGGGTTTGTAGAGATGGCGACGGTACTCATTGGCCCAGGAACCCCACCAGTTGTGACCGATCGCGACCAGGCCGATGCACAGCGTCGCGCCGACAGCCGACCCGGCTATCCGTTTCCGGCGGGTACCCGGCGTATCGCGTTCACCGGGTTTCAGGAGGCTGTCAGAGATACTGGCGCCAAAGAGTGTTGTCATCAGACCGATCAGCAGTACGCCGAGGCCGGCCAGTACCCATCCCGTCACGTAGGGCATCGTCCGCGTCGCAGTGGATATGGCGGCAACCGGTACTATTACCGAGCCCTTGCCCTGCGGGCCGTCGATGCTGACGCTGACACTTGCCGAACCATCTTCCATGAACCAGATCGTGCCTTCATACCGGCCGGCTTCTCCGGGTACGGGCGGGGCCGGATCGGCTTTGGGAGATCCTTCATCCCCGGCAAAAAAATAGACAGGTTTCAGGGATAGGGTATGAACGCCGGGCGCGCCAACGAGAACCGTCACTTTCGCGGTACCCGGAATCACGTCCGGAGGCTGGACAAAAACCTGGACGGCATAGGGGCCGGCGTTGCCTTCAAACACAACACCCGGACTGCCGACATGCCCGGAAACAATCCCGGGAAAAAACAGGAGAAGAAAAACAAGGTATTTCATGGGAAAGGAGAAGGTTACCGAACTACTTTTTTCATCCAGTTGCCCCAGGCGAGACCGACGCGGGTCGACAGAAGCGTAATCAGGAACGCGATGCCCAGGCCGGTGGCCAGGTCTCCGGCAGCTTCCCGTGCCCAGGGATAATACTGGTAGCGATATTCCCAATTGGGATCGTTGCCGAAGTACCAGGTATAACTTCCGAAGAACTTGTTACGGGCGAGGGGAGAGGACACCAGAAATTCCCCGAAAAACCATTGTATCAATCCATAGACAAGCGCGAATACCAGCGCCATAGCGAATGCCCGGGTCCAGTTGTTCCGGAAAATAACGCGCTGCTGCAGCCAGTCGATACAAGCGGCGGGCAGTATGAGCAGTACCGGAAACCCGAAAAACTGAAAGTGCGTGACGGGATTGAGAATAGGTCCAAGCAACGGCTCAGCCGGAAACTGCTGCAATACCCAATTGGTCAGCAGCAACACGAGCATGTATACCAGACTGATGCGCGTCGCGCCCCAGCGATGTCCCGACGCGCGCGCCGTTGAGAAGAGGAAGAGCGGAAATACCAATCCGGAAACCTGGTAATAAATGGCGTTGTGGGAATTGACACGGTCCACAAATTCCGACACAAACAGGTAGAGCATCGCCAGCAGGAACCCGGCCGTCAGCGTAAATAGTAGCCGGAGCCGGGCAGTCCGCTCCGGAAATACCGCGTCATCCTCCCGGTTGAGCAGGGCCATGACGAGAAACATGGCGCCGAGCTGAATAGTCATGAGTCCGAGGATCAGGACAGTATGCGGAGGCGTGAAAATCTCCACGTCGAGGCCGTAGGTACTGTGCCACCAGTCGTCAAACGGCGCCGAAGTCAGCGCGGCGATACTCCCCCAGATGCAGAATAATCCGCCGAGCGAACTGTAGAAAATCCCCCAGAAATGAACAAGGTGCGGGCGCTCCGCCTTGTGTGGGCCGAAGGAGGCCATCAGGCAGCGGTATCCGGCAAAAAGCCCGGCAAATGCCGCACCGGCGTAAATCAGGTTGTGCGGGGCGGAGAAAAGTCCGTCGCGACCGATGGTGATGTGCCAGGAAATATCCCACAAAAGCCCGACGACAATGCAAAGCGAAGACGCCACACAGGCGTACACATACAGCGGAATCCCGAGGCTGAGACTACCGGGACGGTCCCAGCTGCGGGGTACCGAAGGAGAAAGCGACATAGTGAACAACAGGCTATAGATGTAAAGGCGGCCGGAGCCCTTCGCGGTAATACCGGAGAATACCCGGAAAAGACCCCTGCGATCGGCCTCATGAGCGAAAGACACCTGATCAGGATCATCCCCTCATCTCTTCAACAAAAAAAGTTTATTTGTTAATAAATTGAAAATCAGGGGATAATAGAAATTCTTTTACTCTACTAAAAAAATAGATTAAGTAGAGTATTGACATTGCGAAATGTTCCTGCTTGTTTTGAATCGAAATCAGCACAAGCCCCATGCGCCAGCGATACGAACTCGTCCTCATCAATCTTCACTTGCGCTCGTCACTCTGTTGACGGACCTGCTGCATCCACTTTTTTTCAACGTGTATCACTCCTTCGGCACCGATCGAGACAGGGGAGATTTTGCCTAAACGAATTCGCATCCATGAGTCAGACATTCCAGTTTCAGCAACAGCTTACCGACGAACAGCGTCGTTATTTCCACCAACACGGTATTCTTCATTTCAAGGGATTTGTCGACCGCGACACCGTCCGCGAGTTCATCCGGGAAGTACAGCGGGTTGAGTCCTATTTTCTCAAATCCGATACCCGCAAGGTCAACGGTATTCCGCTGAAATTTGGCAGCGACGCCGACGGCGGCAAGATCATCCAGCGCCTGGCCTTCACCTCGCATTACAGCGATCGCCTGCGGGATTTCCTGAAAGATCCCCGCCTGCAGGCCCTGCTCGAACTCCTCGGGCCATTCGACGGCCGCATCGGCGAAAATGAAAAAGACGGCCTCGTGGTCAATCACTACGTCAACACGCCGGACAGCCAGTTCAAGCAGCTTGGCTGGCATACCGACAGCCCCCGCGACCTCTTCCTCGGCTCCCGGATTCAGCCCATGCTCAACGTGGGCCTGCACCTGGACGACTGCCCGACCGAAAACGGTGGGCTCCGGGTACTTCCCGGGACACACCGGCAGAGCCTGGCAGGCCTGTTTTTCCGCAAAAAATATTTCATCGACCATAAACCGGATAAGCGGGAAGTCGGCTTTGAAATCGAAGCCGGCGACCTCACCATTCACGACGGAAGGCTGTGGCACCGCGTACAGCAATCTCCGTTCTACGGCGCGCGGAGCCGTCGCCGGGTGATGTACATTCCGATCATCACCGGCGCCTACCAACCCAAAACGGCTGACAGTCCAACCCCGTTCTATCACCGCCTGGGCAACCTGCAACTGCCGAAAGTGCCGGCACTCCGGCCTGTCGCGCAGCGGTGGGGCCAACTGAGCCTCAGTAAACTATTGGGATAATGCAGCACAGCCGGGCTTCTTTCGGGAGATAGCCCGGCTGTCTTTTTACGCTACACCTTACCACGAACAACATGGCTTATGCCCTCGTCACCGGCGCCGCAAAGGGAATCGGGCGTTCCATCGCCCGGGAGCTTGCCGCCCGGAACTACCACCTGCTGCTCATCGATATTGCCGAAACGGAGCTGGAACGCAACGCGCATCAGATCCGGACGCAATACGGCGTGGCGGTGCATACGCTGATTGTAGACCTGTCCCTGCCGGGCGTGGTCCGGACGATTACGGCCTGGCAGCGGGAGAAAGGCCCGGAACTGGAAGTCGTCGTCAACAACGCCGGCTTCGGTCTCAACGGACCTTTCCTCGAAATACCGATACAGGAGCAAATGGATATCCTGAATGTGAACGTCAAGGCGCTCGTGGAGCTGTCCTACGTTTTCGTGCCCGTTCTGGCCCGCCGGCCGGTCGGGTATCTGCTGAACGTTTGCAGTACCACGGCGTACCAGACCGTTCCGTATGTGACGATGTATGCCGCCTCGAAAGCCTTTGTCCGTTCGTTTACGCGCGGATTGCGCCATGAGCTGCGGCATTCCAACGTGCGGGTGACGATGCTCAGCCCCGGCAGTACCGATACCGACTTTGTGAACCGGGCCCGCATGGGAGATTCCATCAAACGGACCGCCGCCCGCGTCAATATGACAGCAGAGGAGGTTGCCCAAACCGCTGTCAAAAGCCTTTTCAAGGGAAAAGCGGAGGTAATCCCCGGTTTTCTGAATCAGTTCGGCGCTTTTTTACCCCGGATTATTCCGATGAAATGGATTGAGCATGTTGCGGGGAGGATTTATGAACCCAGGGTGTCTGGTCAGGGACCAACGGCAGAAAAGAAGGCTCTTGCGTCGACATAATCACCTGAATCGCAGATTTTTAGGGTATTCCGGCTAAACCCGGAAAGGAAATCAGATCGGATGGTCTGATTTTTTCGTTGGAAGAAGCAGGGTGTTATCGCCGTTTGCCCCTGCTATCTTTGCCACGATGCCGAATCGATTTGTTTTGTTGTTTTTGTCGCTGATCACCGGTGCTTCCTACGGGCAGATTACCGCTGCCGAATCCGAGCCGGAAGAATCGGAAGAACTCCCGAAAGGTCGCAAATGGGTGGATACTTCTTTTGTTTCGACCTATCCTTCGAAGCTGACGGGCCGTGTCTATATGTCTCAGAAATACAGCCGTCTTCACCTGATCACGACCAAACCGCGTCTGCCGTACCTGCCGAATACCTCCCTCAACCTGGGAGTAGGGGTGACCTACCGCTCGGTATCCCTGAACCTTGCTTACGGCTTTCCGTTCCTGAATCCGCACAACGGCAAGGGCGATACGCGGTACCTCGACCTGCAATCCCACCTATACGGACGGAACTGGGTAACAGACGTTTACGGCCAGTTCTATAAAGGATATTACCTGAAGGAAAAAGGGATGGCCTCGGCTGATAAAGATGCCTATTACCAGCGCCCCGACCTGTATCTGCGGATGGTAGGTACGTCGGTATACCACTTGTTCAACGGGCATCGCTTTTCCTACCGTGCCGCTTTTGTACAGAATGAATGGCAGAAGCGAAGTTCCGGCAGCTGGCTTGCCGGAGCGGAATTATATGCCGGCACCTTCGGCGGAGACAGTACAGTCGTTCCCGGCGCCTATTCCCCCGAAAATCCGGTACGAAAAGTACAGTTCTATAAGTTCGGTCCGGGAGGCGGCTATGCATACTCGTGGGTACTGAACCGGCATTTTTTTGCGACGTTTTCGCTTACCGGAAACCTGAACCTGACATTCAGCCGGGAATTTTCGGACAACGGGCGTGATACCCGCTTCCACGTCCGGCCCAACCTCAATTACCGTGCGGTGATCGGGTACAATAGTCCGCTGTGGAATGTCAGTCTATCGATGGTGAATTCCGACGTTGCCCTCAGCGGCGATTCCCGCAATGAATACCTCATCCGGACGGGCAATTACCGGCTGACGTTTGCCCGGCGATTTCCGCCGGGGCGCCATTTGCGGCGACTGGCAGCCCGGAAACCGCTTTCCTGACGCGCTTTCAAACCTCGCCCGCCGGCGTTACCTTTGAAACCGTGATCCTCTAAACCCTTTTCGATGAAATCAATCGTCCTCGGATTGCTCGCTGTCTGCGGGCTGGCGCTCACTTCGGTCGCCCAATCCAAAGAGTATTACCTGCTGGTCGGAACCTACACCGCCGCGACGAGCCAGGGTATCTACCTCTACAAATTCAATACGGCGACAGGCGATTTCGCTCCTGTAAGTATTGCGACCGGCCTCAAGAACCCGTCGTTTCAGGCCATTTCCCCAAATAAAAAGTTTGTCTACTCGGTTGGTGAAGTCGCAGGCGGCGGCGCTGTATATGCCCTCGCGTTCGACAGGAAATCCGGAAGCCTGAAATTGCTCAACTCGCAGTCGGCGGGCGGAAACGGCCCCTGCCACGTCGCCGTCGACAAAACCGGCAAATGGGTCATTGTCGGAAACTACGGCGCCGGCAGCCTGACGATCCTGCCCGTTCAGGCCGACGGTTCACTGGGAGCGCCCCTCGAAACCATCCAGCATACCGGAAAAGGCCCGAATGCGAAGCGCCAGGAAAAGGCCCACGTGCATTCCATCAACTTCGCGCCGAATAATAAGGACATTTATGTTCCGGACCTGGGTATCGACGAAGTCACGCATTACCAACTGAATACCCAAACCGGAAAGCTCACCGAACAGGCTCCGGCAAAGGTGGCGCCCGGCGCCGGGCCGCGGCACTTTACCTTCCACCCGAACGGAAAGTTTGCCTATGTCATCAATGAACTGAACGGTACTGTAACCGGATTCCGGTATGGTGCCAACGGCACGCTGACGGAGTTTCAGTCCATCAGTACCCTGCCTGAATCATATAAAGGCGAGAGTATCTGCGCCGACATCCATATCTCACCCGATGGCAAATTCCTCTATGGCTCCAACCGCGGGCACGACAGCATCGCGATTTATGCCATCGATGCAAAGACCGGCAAGCTGACGCTCGTTGATATTACTCCCTCCGGCGGGAAGCACCCCCGGAATTTCATGATCGATCCTACCGGAGCGTTTGTCCTCGTCGCCAACCGCGATACTGACAACGTGGTGATTTTCCGCCGCGACGCCCAAACCGGTAAAATTACCCCCACCGGCAGGCATATCGAGGTTTCCATGCCCGTTTGCCTGACGACCATTCCTTTCTGATATGCGTTTGATTGAACCCGCTGACAATGCCGCCCTCGCGGCCATTATCCGTAACTCCATTGAAGAATTCGGCGTCCCGATTGAGGGAACGGCTCATACTGATCCGACGACCGACAACCTCTACCAGCTCTTCCGGACCCCCGGATCCATTTATTGGGTAGAGGAGCAGGAGGGAATACTGCTCGGTGGCTGTGGCATCTTCCCAACGCAGGGCCTGCCGGAAGGATATGCGGAACTGGTACGTTTTTTCCTGACTGCTGCTGCCCGCGGCAAAGGTCTGGGAAAAGCCCTCATGCAACGCAGCCTTGAATCCGCCCGGGAGATGGGATATACCCACCTGTACCTTGAAACCTTCGGCGAGATGTCTGCCGCAGTGGGGATGTATGAGAAAATGGGATTCCGGGTGATCGATGCGCCGCTGGGTAACTCTGGGCATTATAGCTGTACGATCTGGATGGTGCTGGAACTTTAATAGCAAAGGGCAGGGGGCATAGGGCATGGGGAAATACTCCCGCTGCCCTATGCCCCCTGCCCTTTGCTGCTCTTACTTCGTCAGGTCACGGATAACCTTCACTTCCTCAGCCTTATACACTGTGCCATCGGTGCGGAAGATGTCGTGGAACCAGAGCTTAGGCTCGTCGCCGCTCGGAATCGGTTCGTCCCACGCATAGATCGTATTGGTTTTTCCCTGAACGAGCCCCCAGTTGATGGCGCCTACCTTGTACTTCTTGAAAATCGGCAGGCAGGTTTCGAACAGGCTCTTGTGCTTGCGCGCCATGTACTCGGTGCAGATGATGGGCCGGCCGAATTTCTGAAGGTCTTTGATCTGCTTTTCGAGATCGTCCGACGGGCGGTAGTTATGGAACGTAATGATGTCCGAATTGGCAAACATGAATTCGTTCGAGAGCGGGTGATCGGTCCACCAGCCGGCCGTAATCGGCTGGCTCGGGTTGGCGGCGCGGGCCCATTCAAACGTCTTCATCAGCAGGGGCATCACGGCGTCATTGTAGCCGCTGTTGCTGGGCTCGTTAAACAAATCCCAGCCGAGGACGCGGTCGTCTTTCCCGAACGCCGTCAATACGCCTTTTGTATAGGCTTCGAGGCCGCCCCAGGTACGCGAATCGAACAGGCGCTTGGTGCCCGGCGCACGGAGCCAGCCGGAATTGTGGACGCCGGGCTTCGGCTTGGGCTGGGTTCCGGTTTTCGGGTCGTCGTTCCAGCAAGAATCAAAGAGTACGAACAGAATCTTGATTTTGTGTTTTGCCGCGATGGTCAGAAACTGGTCAATGCGTTTTTTAAACCCTTCCGCGTCGTTTTCCCACGGCAGGTTGTGCAGGAAGACGCGCATGGAATTCATACCGATACCCGCAGCCCAGCCGAGCTCACGGTCGATCGTCGTCGGGTCGAAGCTGTCTGCCTGCCACATTTCCAGTTCATTAATAGCAGTACTGGGGATAAAATTGGCGCCGACAAACCACGGTTGTTTGGCGTACCAGGCATTGGCCTTTTCGGCGGACCACCGTCCGGGAAGTACCTTGACCGCTTCACCGGTCGTTTTTTGGGCCGAAGCCTGGAGGAAAAAGAGTCCGGCTGCGGCCAGTGTCAGGAGGATACGTTTCATGCGAAAAAAATATAAGAGGTTGTGTTCTAAGGTACGACGGGAAAGGCTACAACCCGGAGTTTGGTACAGCCATAGGGTATAAGCGTAATCGGTTCGGACGCGGCGTCAACCTCGCCCTGGTACACTTCTTCCCGGGTAGTGACCGGTTGCCGGGCTACGCCTTCGACCAGTTTCCAGGCCGGTATTTTCCTGCCGGTCGCCCGGATTTCAACCGGGGCGTGGTCGGCATTCCAGACGAAAGGATAGGTCATTGTCCGCGTTACTACTTCCAGCGATTCCGCCGGTTTTTCGATGGTCTTTTTCGGAAGACCAAAATTCCAGTCGCTCTGCGGTTGAATTTCATAGTATTCTCCTTCCTGCGGGTGGTTCAGTTTCGTAAACTGCTCGCTGATTTTGAGCGCATAAACGAGCGGACCTCGTTCCACGGTCCGCGAATTCCTCGCCCAGTTGCTGGTCCGGACTTCCATCGGAAAATACAGTTCCAGCTTGTCGCCTGATTTCCAGGTGCGCTGGAGCCGGACGGTCTTTCCGCCTTTTTCGGTCCGGAGTACCTGGCCGTTGAGGGAGACGGTCGCTTCCCTGCACCAATTCGGAATGCGGAATTCCAACGGGAGCGTAACCGTTTTCGACGCCGAGATCGTGAACCGGATGCGGTCTTCAAACGGGTAAGCTGTTTCTTCTTCGATGGTCAGGTCAGTCCCGTCGGCTGCCCGGGTGCGGAGTACATTCGGTCCGTATACGAGCGCGGCGAAGCCCTTGTCGGGTGTGCCATACCACAGGTGCGACGCATACTTTGTCCAGCCCTGGTGCATGTTGGCCGTGCAGCAGGTATACCCGGCGTAGTGACCGTAGACATTGTTCATCCCCCGGTGAAAAGGCAGTGAAAAATCATAAACACCTTTTGATACCTGAACCTGGTTGGCAATACCGAAATACTGCCGGGACATGTAGTCGTCAGTCGTCTGCGCCGGCAGCGCATTGAACGTCATGCGTTCGAGCGCATTCATGTAATCGGTATCGCCGGTGATACCGACCATCTGTTCCAGGGAAAACATGGCTTCAACAATCGCGCAGAGCTCCACACCCTGAGTGGGTTCGTTGCCGTGAAGGTCTTCGTCTCCCGAAAACATACCGTGCGGCAGTCCGTGAAGGGTCATCAGGTCGCGGAAGCCGGTCTTCAGGGCCGCCAGGTCTTTCGCATCGCGGCTTTTCAGGAAGTATACCGCGGGCGTTTTCAGACCCATCGCGACGTTGACGGCATGCCGGTCCATCCATTTTTCGCTGGTCTGGTTGGCCGCGGCCTGCATAACCCAGTTACGCTCGCCAAACATGCGGGTCCACGGCGTGGTCTGCCGGTAGAGTAATTCAGTGAGTTCGAGAAGCTTCGGATCTTTGGTCTGATCGTAAAGCCAGAGCGCGGTGAGCATGTTGTCGCCCCCGCGCGACTGCGCCCATTCCGTCCACTTAGCGAGTGGACATTCTTTGAGATTCTTGAGCTGGTAATGGAAGTAGCGTGTCATCAGGTCGGTGACGCGCTTGTCGTTCGTCGCGGTATAGTATTGCTGAAGCACCTTCAGCATCACCATACGCGGCCACCAGTCTTCTCCGTCCTGGCAGGTTTCCATTTTTCCTTTGGTACGCTCGGCTTTGGTATACGGGCCGAAGAAGCCGTTCGGGCGCTGGGTACTCAGGCTCCAGTCGACATACCGCTTCACCTTGGCCTGGAGCGTGGCGTCATCGAGGAGGTAGGCGAGGGGCAGTGCGCCGTCGAGCCAGTAGGGCGTTTCTTCCCAGGCGTCTCCCTGGCCGCCGAGCCAGCCGTTGTCTTTCCGGACTTTGTCGTAATACTCATCCAGACGCCCGGTAGCGCCTTTCCGCATCGTCTGGAGCTGGTCGTTGAGCCAGCCCCGGGGCTTGACGGCTCCCAGCGGCAGCTCCCGGTATTTGACGGGCGTTTGTGCGGTGGCCATGCCGGCGGCCAGCAATAAAACAGGCAGGAGGTGTTTTTTCATCCGAGGCTAAGCAGGATCGTCCTACAAAACTATTCGATTTTACAAGCTTTCCTCCTGACAAGTATGCTGCGCCCGACCCTGAGTCGGGCTGATTTCTTTTTTGGGTTTTTCGAAGGAATAGTTGGGTTTGGTCCGGCCCGATTCGGCTGTAACTTAAAGAGAGAGGAGTTCCGTGAAAAAAATATCAGAAAAATGAAAAACGGACTCAGGGTCGGAACGGAGATACTTGTCTGTCCACCGCTGTCGCTCAGACGACTGCGCCCCAATTGCTATGCAGAGACCTATTACACGCTTTCGTTCCGGACAGGAGGCCAGGACACTGGAACTGAACCCCGGTGTTACGGCCCCCAGGGACCCCGACGAATACCTTCGCGCGCTCTTTGAAAGCGATCCCCGGCGGGGATGCGAGGAGCTCTTCCGCCGTTTTTACGGAGCGCTGTGCAGCCATGCCGTGCGCTTTGTGTACTCGCGGGAAGTAGCGGAAGACATTGTGTCGGAAGTGTTTTTTCAGTTCTGGAGCGACAAAGTGTACCTCACCGTCACGACGTCCTTCGCGGCCTATCTCTTCCGCGCGGTGCGGAACCGCTCCTATAATTACGTCCGGTGGGAGCTGGCGCGGTCGCGGCAAAGTACCGACGCTTCCCTCGGTCTGGTGGTCGATTACCAGCCGTCGCCGACGGAAATCGTGCAGTTCGACGAGCTTCACCGGAAAATTGAGCAAACGATTGAGCAACTTACCCCGCAATGCAAGCGCGTGTTCCTGATGAGCCGCTTCGAAAACAAGCGCTACCAGGAAATCGCGGATGAACTTAACCTGAACGTCAAGACCGTCGAAACCCATATCAGCAAGGCACTGGCTACGCTGCGGGCGGCCCTCCAAGAGGAGTGGTTCTGGTGCCTGCTGCTCATCGCCAGCCTCTGACGGCCTTCTTCCCGAATAGCTCTCAAGACCATGGTAACGAAAGAAATATTGATGGACTATCACGCAGGAAGGCTCAAGCCCCTGCAGACGCGCCTCGTTGAAGAATGGCTTCAGGAGCCGGGCAACGAAGTCGTCTTTTATGAAACGCTTTTTGAATGGGAAGCAACCCATCTGCAATACCACGCCGACACCGATGCCGCGCTGGAAAAGTACCGCCTGTTTCTCGAAAAAGGGACCGGCCAGGTAGCAGAAGAGGCATTGGCGCGGAGCCCTTCCCGGTTTTTCCGCTGGGGAATGGGACTGGCCGCCGCCGTAACGCTCGTGCTTTCGGCCTGGATTTTCAGGCATAACCTCTTCTACCGTACCTACGAAACGGGCTTCGGTCAGATGAAACGTATAGTCCTACCGGAAGGTAGTGCCGTGACGCTGAATGCGCATTCCCGGTTGCGTTTTCCGCGGTTTGATTTTGGCTCGGGCGACCGCGAAGTACGGCTTGACGGCGAGGCGCAGTTTTCCGTTGTGCATACCGCTGATCACCGCCGCTTTGTCGTCCGGACGGAACGCAACGTCGACGTGGAAGTACTCGGCACCGAATTCGTGGTTTTCAACCGGCAGCGGGCGACGCGGGTAGTACTGGTGAAGGGGAAAGTCAAACTGGCCTATCACCCGGAAACCGACAAGCCCCGCGAAATCATGATGCGGCCGGGCGATCAGTTTACGCTGGATGCAAAAGGGTATACTTCCCTGGAAACCAGGAAGAAACCGGAAGATGCGGCGGCCTGGGCCGACCACAAGTACATCTTCAATGATACCCCGCTCCGGGAAATTGCCGACCTGATCCGGGAAAACTATGGATACGAAGTCCGCATTGCCAGTCGCCGCCTCGGTGAGCGGGTGGTATCCGGCACATTCGAAGCAGCAAGCGGGGACGAGCTGCTTAATGTCCTTCAAGAACTGCTGAATATCCGCGTCGTCCGCCAGGGAAAACACGTCACCTTTTCTGAAAAGAGCAAGTAGTTTTCATCTCCCTTACTACCTATGAAACACACATTACTTCTCTGGGTCTCCGCCGGACTAGCGTTCGGCTATCAGGCGGGCCCTGCCCAAACATTTGCCCGGGCCGAACGGACGGTCCAGCATTCGGAGTATGCTCCGCTGACGCACCGGTCTCTCCGGGAGGTGCTGAAGCAGGTGAAAAGCGAGTACGGCGTACATATTCTGTTTGAGAACCGGACGGTTGATCATCTCTCCGTTCCCGCCGGCAGTATCCGGATGACGGCCCCGGTGGAGGTGGTGCTCGAAAATCTCCTTCGCCCGTTTGGCCTGACATTCAGGAAGATAAAAGACCGTTCTTACATCATTGTCGGAGAGGCGAAGAATCCCCGCACGATCGCCGGTTTGCCCCGCCCGGCATTGGTGACTCTTCCTTCCATCGCATCAGATGCGCCCGCCGGTACTCCATCGGTGACGACCATTCAGCTTAGCCCGAAAGATGTACCCATCCGCGGAACGGTGAAAGACGGTGCGACCGGTGAACCGCTCCCAGGCGCTAACCTGCAGGTGAAGGGAACGACCCGCGGCGCGACGACCGACGGTACCGGGTCCTTCCGCATCGACGTACCCGACCGGGAGGCGGTACTGATTGTGTCTTCCGTCGGGTTTGAAACGCGGGAGATTCTCGTCGGCAGTCAGAGTATCCTGGAAATCAACCTGAAACAGATAGACAAGGCCCTCAATGAAGTAGTGGTGGTGGGGTATGGCGAACAGAAACGGGAGTCCATTACCGGTGCTATTTCCAGTATTTCCAGCAAAGACCTGGACAAGATACACGGTGGCGCGACGGTCAGTTCCGGCCTGGCAGGCAAGATTCCCGGCGTGTCGTTCCGGATGACGGATGGTCGCCCGGGCGCCAGCGCCAACATCCAGATCCGGAATATGGGTAATCCGCTGTATGTCGTCGACGGCATTCAGAAAGACGCCGGGCAGTTCAACAACATTTCACCCAATGATATTGAGAGTATTACGGTGCTGAAGGACGCATCGGCGGCAATTTACGGCGTGCGTGCGGCCAACGGCGTAATCGTTGTCAAGACCAAACGCGGACGTACCGGCAGTCAGAATACCATCAACGTGGACGCCTATACGGGCTTCCAGAACTGGACGCGCTTTCCGCGGACCACGAACGCCTATGAATGGATGCTCGGCAAGGCCGACGCAGAAATGAATCAGTATGGACGGACGGATATTACTCCTGCCGAGCTCGCCAAGTGGAAGCAGGGGACCGAATATGGCTACCGGAGCTTCGACTGGTATGATTTCATCGTCAAGAAAAACTCGCCGCAGTACAACGTCAACCTGAGTGCCACCGGCGGCTCGGACAAAATCAACTACTACATTTCCGCCACGCATTTGTTTCAGAATTCGGTGCTCGGCCGCGAGTTTATCTTCAAGCGGACGAATATCCAGAGTAATGTTGACGCACAGATTACCAATAGTTTGAAGGTCGGCGTGCAGATCAACGGACGCATCGAAACCCGCGACAATCCGGGAGTACCCGGCGTAGACGATTACTGGGCGCCGCGCTTCGCCCTGTTCCGGAACCGGCCTACCGAGCGCCCCTTCGCCAACGACAACCCGAATTACCTCAATGACATCGGCCACAACGATACCAACTGGGGATTGCTCAACAAGAAGAAATCGGGGTACTGGACGGAAGACTGGCGCGTACTTCAGGCCAACTTCACCGGCGAGTATACCTTCCCGGTCAAAGGGCTGACGGCCCGGGGCGTATATTCCTACTACATCGCCGACCGGCTCATGAACGGCCACGAGTATACCTACGACGCCTTCACCTACTACCCGGATACTCAGGAATATAAGCGCACCGGAGGCAGTACCAACCCCTGGCGGGAGCGCGGCACGCGGAAGGTACTCGAAAACGTCCTGCAAGGGCAGCTGAACTACAACAATACCTTCGGCAAGCATGGCATCGGCGCGACATTCGTGGCCGAGCGGATTTCCCGCCGCGAAATCGACGTCTGGGTACACAGCGTTCCGCAAACCAACGAACTGCCGCTGCTGCAGTTTGCCGACATGGATACCTACAACGACACTGACGTGCAAACGGCGCGGGCAGGGTATATCGGGCGGTTTAACTACAACTATGACAACAAGTATTTCCTCGAACTGGCCGGTCGCCGGGACGCTTCCTACAAATTCGCGCCTTCCAAACGCTGGGGTTTCTTTCCCTCTGTATCCGCTGGCTGGCGGATTACGGAAGAGCCGTTTGCGCGTGAAATCCTCGGCGCGGGTACCGTCCTCACCAACCTGAAACTGCGCGGATCATACGGCGCGCTGGGCGATGACGACGTGGGTATCGGGGACTTCGACTATGTTTCGGGGTATAGCTATGGTTCGTCTACCGTTGTGATGGATGGCCAGGTGATTAAAGGCTCGCGGGATCGCGGCGTTCCGATCACGAACATTACCTGGTTTACCTCCAAAATCCTGGATATAGGGGCAGATTTCTCGCTGCTGAATGGAAAGGTGAACGGGTCGGTCGACTACTTCAACCGCAGGCGGTCGGGCCTGCGCGGACGCAAGTACGATGTGCTGGTACCGTCCGAGCTCGGGTACTCCCTTCCCGATGAAAACGTCAACAGCGATTCTCAGATAGGAGGAGAAGGGTCGCTTTCCTACACCGGAAAAGCCCATGACGTGACCTATAGTATTGGCGGAAACCTGTCTTTTTCCAGGCGGAAGTTCCTGTCATCCTACAAACCGCGCTGGAACAATTCCCTGGACCATTACCGGAACTCCGGCGAACAGCGCTGGAACGACGTCTTCTGGGGCTACCACGTAACCGGGCAGTTTCAGTCCCAGCAGCAAATCAACGAGTATGGCGTCAATGTCGACGGTCAGGGAAATAAAACCCTCCTTCCCGGAGACCTCATCTACGAGGACACAAACAAGGACGGTGTAATCGACGACCGGGATGTCCGCCCCATCGGAAACGCCGTCGGCAACAACCCGACGCTCAACTATGGCCTTAATTTCCAGCTGGCCTGGAAAGGGATCGACTTCACAGCCGATTTCTCGGGTGGCGCGGGCTATTCCTACATGCGGAACTGGGAAATGCGCTGGGCCTACCAGAACGGTGGCGCACTGTTGCGGGATTTTTACGACGACCGCTGGCACCGCGAAGATCCCTTCAACCTCAACAGCCCCTGGATTGCAGGAAAATACCCGGCGCTGCGCTTCAACGACGGCGGCCACAGCAACAATAACAAGGACTCTGATTTCTGGCTGACAAACGTGCGGTACCTCCGCCTCCGTACCCTCGAAATCGGCTATTCGCTGCCGAAGGCGCTGCTGGAACGGGTGAAGGTGAAACGCGCACGGATCTACTTCAATACCTATAACCTGTTTTCGATTGACAACCTCCGGAAGGTGGGCATCGACCCGGAAATCTCCGAAGGAAACGGCCTCGCGTATCCGCAGAACAAGTTTGTCAATGTCGGTGTCAACCTGTCGCTCTAACCGAAATGAAAAAGATATTCCTACTGGGTTCTTTCCTGCTGGTATTGGCGGGGTGCAACGATGAAAAGTTCCTCGACAAGGAGCCAACCAATATTCTGAATGACGCACAGGTATGGCAAAGCCCGACGCTCGTACTGACGGTACTGGCTGACCTGTACGACCGGTACCCCGACCTGCAATCCGTTGAGAAATGGGCCGAGTATGCCAATTTCGACGAAGCCTTCGCCTCTGCGGCCAGTGAGTACTGGCGGAGCCGTAATTCCGAGTATCCGTACGACTGGTGGAACTACTGGGATTATGGTCTTCTCCGGGAACTCAACCTCTTCATTCAGAAGTGCGAGGCTTCCAAGCTGACCGAAAAAAGCCTGTTTCTGGCGGAAGCCCGCTACCTCCGGGCATCGGTGTACTTCGAGCTGGTGAAGCGAATGGGAGGGGTACCCCTTATTCTGGAGCCGATGGAGTATAACTTCAGCGGCGACCCGACCTACCTGCAGCATGCCCGGGCGAAAGAGTCCGAGATCTATGATTTCGTGATTGCGGAGATGGAAGCAATCAAGGCGGATTTACCGGCGGCGGCCTCCACCAAATCAAGGGCGACGAAGGGCCTCGCCCTTGCTACGGAGGCCCGGGCGGCACTGTACGCGGCCTCTATCGCAAAGTATGGCGTCAATACACCGGAAGTATCCCTGCCGGGTGGAGAAATTGGTATTCCGGCAGCGCTGGCTGCCGGTTATTACCAGAAAGCGCTGAAAGCGGCGGAAGAGCTGATCGCCGGCGGCCAGTATGCGTTGTACCTGAAGAAACCGACGGATTTGCAGGACAACTTCGCCAGCCTGTTTACCGACAAATCGAATAATCCGGAAGTTATTTTCGTGAAGGATTTCAAGCTGAAAAGTGGGAAAATCCAGGGCTGGACCCTTAACAACCAGCCCCGCAGCAGCGCCGAAGAGCAGCAGGGGGGACGTATCAATCCCTCGCTCAACCTGGTGCAGTCGTTCGAAAAGCTCGACAATACCTTCGAACCTTTCGCTACGAAAGATGCCGGCGGGAACTACCTCTATTTCAACAATCCCCTTGACCTCTTTGCCAACCGCGATGCCCGTCTTGGCGGTACCGTGATTCTCCCCGGCAGCCAGTTTAAAGCCAAAACGCTTGACATCTGGGCCGGGTATATGCTGGCCGATGGCAGTATCATCACCGGCGACAATTTCGGCGCCCGGAAAGTACTTCCCGGAAAAACGACCGATGATCAGGTAGTAGGCTTTGACGGACCGATCGACGGCCTCGAATACAGCGCCCAAACCGGTTTTTATGTCCGGAAATTCATGGACCCGGCAGTAGGTTCGGGTCAGATCGGTACCCAGAGTGATGTCTGGTGGGTGCGGTATCGGTATGCAGAAGTACTGCTGAATGCGGCTGAGGCTGCTTTTGAGCTGGGAGATAAAGCAAAAGCGGCGGGGTATCTCAACCCGGTACGCCGCCGGGCAGGTTTTCAGACGGACCTGGTGGCAGCGGATATCACGTTCGACCGCCTCGTGCATGAGCGGAAGGTAGAGTTGGCCTTTGAAGGCCATCTGTTGTGGGATATGAAACGCTGGCGGCTGGCGCATGTGGTCTGGAATGGCGCGTCGACTCCGCTGACTACGCAGCCGGGAAAAGCCACCGAAACAAGTACCCGCATGTTTGGCCTGTGGCCGTACAAGGTGTATGCGCCCGGCGCGGCGACCAATGGCAGATGGGTATTCCGGCAGATTATCCCGGCCAACGTCACCAATCCGCACCGTTTCCGCCTCGGCAATTACTACTCCCTCATCAGCGAAGAGATCCGGAACAATAACCCCAAAATCGTCAAAAACCCGAACCAATGATGAAACAGACCTATCTATCTGCCTGTTTCCTGGGGCTAGCGGCCCTGGTATCCGGCTGTAAATTCGATAATTACGCGGCTCCGTCGTCCGAATTCCGCGGTCGCATCGTCTACAAGGGAGAGCCGATCGGGGTAGAATACAACAACGTGAATTTCGAGCTATGGGAACCGGGTTGGGGGAAGAGCGGCGCCATCAACGTAGCGGTGAATCAGGACGGCAGCTTTTCGTCTGTTTTATTTGACGGAACCTATAAGCTTGTTATTCCCCCGTATCAGGGACCGTTCAAATCCCTGAAAAATACAGAAACCCAATCGGATACCATTCCACTGGCCATGCGCGGCAGCCGTACCCTCGATCTGGAAGTGCTACCTTATTACATGATCCGTAATGCGAAATTTTCAGGAGGAGAGGGGAAGGTAGGAGCGACGTGCGCCCTGGAAAAGATCATCACCGACGCGTCGGGTAAGGCCATCGAACGGGTATCGTTGTACGTCAGCAAGACGGCTTTTGTCGATACCCGAACGAGTGTCGCCTCGCAAACGATCGAGGGAAAAGATCTGAAGGACCCGTCGGCAGTGCAGTTGCAGGTGACAATACCGGCTCTGACGCCTTCGCAGAATTACGTCTTCGCCCGGATCGGCGTGAAAGTCGCCGGTGTGGAAGACCTGCTCTTATCGCCGATTGAGAAAATAACCTACTGATCCAATCCATGCTGCGCCCGGCGGAGCGGCGACCGGCTGTTCCGCCGTTTTTCTTCTCATTAATCGGATACATGAATTTGCAAGCCCGTCGTCGGAAAAAAGGAAAGCCGGCAGGGGCGCGGCGACGTCGTCCGGGAGCGTACCCGCCAGGTTTGCGTCGAATATAATCGGGATGGAGTAGCTTTGCACGGCACACTTTATCCCTCTTCACTCACATGAAAAAAGTTTTGTTGCTGTTGCTTTGTGGCGGACTGGCCGGTACTTCCCTTGCTCAGAAAAAATCAGGGAACCCTGTTTTCCCCGGTTGGTATGCCGATCCGGAGGGTGTTATCTTCCAAAAGAAATACTGGATTTTTCCGACGTACTCGGCGCCGTATAATCAGCAGATACGGATGGATGCGTTTTCGTCGCCTGACCTGGTCAACTGGACGAAGCACGAACGCATCATTGATACCTCTGCCGTGAAATGGGCGAAACGGGCGATGTGGGCGCCGGCTGTCGTTGAGAAAAAAGGAAAATATTACCTCTTTTTCGGGGCGAATGACATTCAGAATGACAACGAGGCGGGCGGTATCGGCGTGGCGGTAGCGGGTAAACCGGAAGGACCATACAAAGACCTTATCGGCAAGCCTCTGGTTGACAAAATCCGGAACGGCGCGCAGCCCATCGATCAGTATGTTTTTCAGGACAAAGACGGAAAATACTACCTGATTTACGGCGGCTGGCGGCACTGCAACATCGCCCGGCTGAGCGACGACTTCACGACGCTCATCCCGTTTGAGGACGGATCGACATTCAAAGAGATTACTCCTCAGAACTACGTCGAAGGACCGATTATGTTTATCCGGAACGGAAAATATTACTTCATGTGGTCGGAAGGCGGCTGGACGGGGCCGAACTACTCCGTGGCTTATGCCGTGGCGGATTCGCCTTTTGGGCCGTTTGAACGCGTGGGCAAAATTCTCCAGCAGGATGCGAAGGTAGCAACCGGCGCCGGGCACCATTCGGTGATCCAGGTCCCGGGGAAAGATGAATGGTACATCATTTATCACCGCCGCCCGCTTGGCGAAACCGACGCGAACCACCGCGTTACCTGCATCGACCGCATGTATTTCGACGAAAATGGCAAGATCAAGCCCGTTCAGATTACGTTTGAAGGGGTGGAGGCGAGGCCGTTGAAGTGAGGGGCGGGGGGAGTTTAGAGTTTACGGTTTTCAGTTTTCTGTTTTCAGTTTGCTGTTGCCAAACCCCTTCGCCCGCCGTGCGTAGCTCCACTACGGTAGCATGCGCTACGCACTTTTTAATCAGTAGGCTGCGCCTGCTTGTTTCGTCTCCTGATTCATTAACCTTTGACGGTCGTTATTGAGATAATAGTGCCCGGGAGGGGTGTTTGAAAACCGGCAGGCACAGCCTACCAATTAAAAGGTACGTAGCGGATGCTACGTACGGCGGGCTACCGGGTTCGGTCATAGTACATTCGTTTCTCAGTTGAAGCTACTCAAGGCGGGCAACCTGGTTGGGTAGCAGCCCAACTGAAAACAGTAAACAGAAAACAGAAAACAGAAAACTGAAGACCGAAAACTGTAAACCGAAAACTTCTAAACCCCCAACATTGAGTTAAAACCCCTCTATCCCTACTATATCAGGTAAGTATCGCTTATTCCGAAGAACCTATGAAAAAATGCTTCCTTCTGCTGGCTGCCGTCAGCGGGATGGCTCAGGCCCAGGATTTCCGGGCGCCGTCCTATCCGCTCGTTACTCACGACCCCTACTTCAGTATCTGGTCGGCTTCCAACGAGCTGAACCAATCCACCACCCGTCACTGGACCGGCGCCGAACAGTCGCTGCTGGGCGTGCTTTCGGTCGACGGTACCCGCTACCGCTTCCTCGGACACGAAAGCAAGAGCTACCAGGCTATCCTGCCGACGTCTGACGAGACCGACCACCAGGTTCGCTACACCGAGACCGAACCGGCCGCAGGCTGGAATACTGCTGGCTTCAGCGATGCTTCCTGGAAGTCAGGAAAGGCGCCGTTTACCGACAACGCCTCTGCCGGCGGCACCCTCTGGAAGAGTCACGATCTCTGGACCCGACGGACGTTTGACCTGGCCAGTATACCGACTGAGCCGGTCTTCCTCAAAATCAATCACGACGATAACATCGAGGTATACCTCAACGGGGAGAAGATTTACAGCCACATCGGTTGGTTGCACAAATTCATCTACGTACCCGTCAAATCCGGCCTGAAAGCCGGGAAGAACGTCCTGGCCATCCACATCGCCAATACGGCAGGCGGAGCGGGGCTTGACGCCGGACTATCCATCGAAAAAGCGCCGGCGAAGGACCAGGCGCTCCAGGTGGCGACACAGAAAAGCGTCAGCATTTCTGCTACCCAAACGCGGTATGCGTTTACCTGCGGGAAAGTGGATCTGACGCTGACGTTTGCTTCTCCCTTGATTATGAGCGATTTGAAGTTGCTGTCGCGGCCGGTATCCTACGTTTCGTATGAAGTGGCGGCGAACGACGGCGGCTCGCACAATGTACAGTTCTATTTGGGGGCGTCGACCGACGTGGCCGTGAATACAGCCGCACAGGAGGTATCGGTCACGCCGGAGTCCATCGACGGTCTGACTGTCCTGAAAGCCGGTTCCGTTGCGCAGCCGATTCTGAAAAAGAAGGGAGACGACCTGCGTATTGACTGGGGTTATTTCTACGTCGCCGCGCCGAAAAAGGACAACGCTATGCAGTATACCACCGCCGCACCGGCGTTCAAGCCGGTTCGGTCGATGCTGCAGCAAGGCAAGCACCTGACCCTGAATACGCTGGTGCCGCTGGGCAAGGTAGGTTCCGAGCCGAAAAAGCAGTTCCTGATGCTCGCATACGACGATATCGAGGCGATCGATTACTTCGGCCAGCACCTGAAAGCCTGGTGGAAACTGGATGGTACCACGATTCAGCAGGCACTGACGGCTGCCGCTGCCGACTATGCGTCGGTGCTGGAAAAATGCGCCGCGACCGACCGCCAGGTACGGGAAGACGCCCTCAAGGCCGGCGGCGAAGAGTATGCCCGCCTGTGTGAGCTCGCATACCGTCAGAGCATCGCCGCGCACAAATTGGTCAAAAGTCCGCAGGGAGATATCCTGTTTCTGTCGAAAGAAAACTTCAGCAATGGCTGTATCAATACGGTGGATGTCACCTATCCGTCGGCGCCTCAGTACCTGCTCTACAACCCGGACCTGCTCAAGGGGATGTTGAATGGCATCTTTTATTACAGTGAAAGTGGTAAATGGACGAAACCTTTTGCCGCGCACGACCTTGGTACGTATCCGCTGGCGACGGGCCAGGTATACGGAGAAGATATGCCGGTGGAAGAATCCGGTAACATGCTGATTCTGACCGCCGCCATCGTCAAGGCCGAAGGAAAGCCGGATTACGCCCGTACCCATTGGAAAACCCTGACTACCTGGGCGGAATACCTGTTGAAAGACGGTTTCGACCCGGCTAACCAGTTGTGTACGGACGATTTTGCCGGTCACCTGGCGCGCAATGCGAACCTTTCCGTCAAGGCAATCGTCGGGCTGGGCTGCTATGCGCAAATGGCTGAGCAACTCGGTCAGAAGGACGTAGCCGTTCGTTTCCGCAAGAGTACCGAAGAAATGGTGCAAAAGTGGATGCAACTCGCAGACGACGGCGACCACTACGCCCTTACGTTTGACAGGAAGGGTTCCTGGAGCCAGAAGTACAACCTGGTGTGGGATAAGGTCCTGGGTCTGAAGCTCTTTCCGCAGTCGGTGTATGACAAGGAAATCCGCTATTACCTGACCCGCCAGCAGCCGTTTGGCCTGCCGCTCGACAGCCGGAAGACCTATACCAAGTCAGACTGGATTATCTGGACGGCAACGCTGGCCAGCCAGCCTGCTGATTTCAAGGCGCTTATATTGCCCGTGCTAAAGTATGCAAACGAAACTTCTTCGCGCGTGCCCATGAGCGACTGGTACGAAACCACCAACGGCAAGATGGTCGGTTTCCAGGCGCGCAGCGTCGTGGGCGGGTACTTTATGAAGGTGCTGGATAGTAAGACGAACTGAGTGTGCAGGGGGCAGAGGGCATGGGGCATGGAGCTAAGGGCACAGGGTCGCCTACCCCATGCCCTTTGCTCCATGCCCCCTGCCCTCGAAATAGAAACATACACTTCTAAACCTTGAAATATGCTGTTCCGAATGTTGTCGCTACTGCTATTGAGCAGTGTCAGTTTCGCGCAGACGTTTACCAATCCGCTGCTGCCGTCGGGACCGGATCCCTGGAGTACGTATGTGGATGGCTACTACTATTACATGCATACGACCGGGAATTCCCTCAAGCTCTGGAAAACCCGGTCGCTGACGGAGCTGCCTAAAGCGGAAACCAAAGTCATCTGGACGCCGCCGGCCGGCGGTCCGCATTCCAAAGACATCTGGGCGCCGGAGATTCACCGGATCGACGGAAAATGGTATGTATACTTCACGGCGGGTGACGGCAAATCAGGTGACAACCGTCGCCTGTGGGTCCTCGAAAATGCTTCCGCTGATCCGCTTCAGGGTTCCTGGGAAATGAAAGGGCAGTTGACCGACGCCTCCAATCAGTGGGCAATCGACGGGTCCGTTTTCGAGCACCGCGGAAAATACTACCTGATCTGGTCGGGATGGGAGAAGAAAGTTTCGACCGATGAAACACAAAATATCTACATCGCGCGATTGAAGAATCCGTGGACTGTCGAAACGGAACGTACACTGCTGTCACGACCTGAACTACCCTGGGAACGAAACTGGAGCAATACCGCCGGATGGAAACCCAAAATTCCCGTCCTCGTCAACGAAGGACCACAGTTTCTCGCGCATGGAAAGAAGCTCTTCATCGTCTATTCCGCCAGCGCGTGCTGGACGAACACCTATGCCCTGGGTATGTTATCGGCCAAAGACGACGCGGATCTTTTAAAAGCGTCTTCCTGGACAAAAAGCCAGGAACCCGTTTTTCAGCAATCCGCTGAGAACCAGGTATTCGGTACTGGCCACAACTCCTTTTTCAAATCTCCCGACGGAAAAGAAGACTGGATTTTGTACCACGCCAATTCCGCGTCGGATCAGGGTTGCGGAGGTACCCGCTCACCACGCGCGCAGAAGATTACCTGGAACAAAGACGGGACGCCTTCCTTTGGCAAACCTATTCCTTCGGGCCAGGCGATACCCCTGCCTTCCGGCACACGGTAGTTACTGCCAGTGTGGATTCGTCACGACGAGTAGTAGTACAAATAAGCCATATAACACGCCGGGAACGGCTACAACAAGCAGCAGCAGGTTCGCCAGAACCGGCTGCTGTTTTCGTCTCAGCCAGAGACTGCCGCCGAGCACGATAGCCAATACGCTGAGGATCAGGAGCCAAAGGCCCATGTTGAAGGACGAGACGGACCCGTCGCCGATTCCCACAAAAAAGAAGTAGATGATCACCAGGGCCACGACTGCGTCGATTCCCCAGAGAATACGAAAGAAGATCACGTTGATGGGGGTTTTCCCTCAAAGAAAGCGTATACAAGGGGAAAACGGAGTATCCGATACCGACCGATTCGTAAGCGGCGGCGAGAACTTAATGATTGGCAGCCAGGAGGTTACGTTTCATGCCCCGAAGCATAGCGGGAACGACCATCCGGTGAAACGGTGCGACGGGCAGAAAATAAAGCCGTCCCCAGAAATTATGAAAACGCACGGTGGTCGAAAGCGTGAGAAACCCGGGCTCCGTCAGCAGCGAAACGCGGAAATCGAGGTGCCTGTCGTCTTCGCCGAGAACAAGTTCCTGCTCCGTATGCGCATACACGCGAAACAAGCCCATCTGCTCTCCCGGCGTGCCGGTAAAGGGTTTGCGGTTGCCTTCCGGTACTTTCAGCCCGAGGCGCCGCACCAGCCGGTTTCGCCAGTCAAATAGCCGTTCTACCCAGGCAGGAGCGGAGGAAAAGAAGGCGCGGCCGGCTTCGAAGGGTGTGACCGGCCGGTCTGTCGGAATCCGGAAGGCATCCTGATACTGCCAGGTACTTTTGGCAAGAACGGATGCCGGCGGCAGCGTCGCAGGTTGAACGGACATTACTTTTCCGTCGGATTTTTCTTTCCGGAGAGTAGTTTCTCCAGGGTTTTTCCAATGCGTTCCTGCCGCGTTTTTTCCTGTTTGGCAGTCAGCACCCAGAGTACGTACTCCTTTTTATTGGTATAGGAAAGGCCGTTGAAAAATTCGCGCGCTTCGGTCGTCAGCGCAGCGGCGAGATCGGCAGGCAGGGAAACCTGTTTGTTGGCGACATCGATGTACCCGCCGTACTCGTTCTGGCGGATTGAGTCGTTTCCGACGCCGGAGGCTTTTACTTCGTCTATGGGTTTGATGCGGAGACCGCTCCATACCTTATCTACCGCCGCCGATGCACAGGGCGTCAGGGCATACGCTGCCAGCTCGTCCCATTTCGCCATTTTGAGGTCGGTTTCGATTCCGGAATCCTTCTTCGGGTAGAAAATCCAGAAAAGCGTATCCTTTTTCAGCAGGGGGTGAATGTACGCAAGCGCAGCATTCAGCTCCGTACTGTTTTTCACGAAAAGAAAGATACCCTGAAATCCGTCAGGGGTACCGGTGACCCGAACGTCGGCAGGAAATGCACCGAAGATGTGTTCCGGTGCGTCGGGGGCGTTTTCCACCCATACCGTCGTGCCGGGTTTGACGAGGAGTTTCCGGATCAGCTTGTTTTCCATCTACTTGGTCGGCGAGTTTTTCGGAGGGCCGCTTCGCTTCTTCTTGCCGTGCCACTTGGGCTTTTTCTCGTTGTTGGGACCGGGTTTGTGCGGGGCGCCCTGACCTTTCGGGCGCTGGTTGTGCCGGGATTTGCCGGAAGGCGGAGCCCAGGCAGGAGCGGGGCCAAGACCGATCTCTTCGGTGATCGACTGCTTCGGAAGATCCCGTTCGAGGAGGCGCTCAATCCGCATGACGCGGGGCTGGTCCTGCTCGTTGATAAACGTAATAGCAGTACCCTTGTTGGCTGCCCGTGCGGTACGGCCGATGCGGTGCACGTAGTCTTCCGGATCGCGGGGAACATCGAAGTTCACCACGTGGCTGAGGCTGTCGATATCGATACCGCGGGAAAGGACATCGGTCGCCACCAGAATTGGAAACTGGTGGTTTTTGAAATCCCGGAGGATATTCTCACGCTCGGTCTGCTCCGAGTCGGAGGAGATACCGCGGGCTTGCCAGTGCATTTTCCGCAGGGCACGAACGATCGGGTTTACTTCCGATTTCCGGGACGTAAACAGTACCATGCTCGGTTTTTCCAAATCCTTCATCAGGTGGATGAGCAGCGGAATCTTCTGGTCATCGCGGGAAAGGTAAAACTGCTGGTCAATACCCTCGGCCGGTTTCGAAACCGCGAGGTTGATTTCTTCCGGGTGATGAAGAATTTTCTTCGCCAGCTCCCGGATTTTGGGAGGCATCGTCGCCGAAAACAGCAGCGTTTGCCGTTTGTCGGGTACGTGGTGAAGGATATTCATGATATCGCCGATAAACCCCATGTCCAGCATGCGGTCGGCTTCGTCGAGTACCACAAACCGGATCTGCTCAAAACGGACATACCCCAGCTGGAGGTGAGCGATGAGGCGACCGGGCGTAGCGATGATGATATCGGCTCCCTGGGTCAGCGCCTTGCGTTGCTGTTCCCACTCGGGTCCTTTGTTGCCGCCGTAAATGGCGATGGATGTTGCATCGAGGTAATATCCCAGGCCCTGAACCTGCTCGTCGATCTGCTGAGCCAGTTCCCGCGTCGGGACGAGGATGAGCGTGCTCGTCTGCCCCTTCGGAAATTCGGGAATGCGGTCGAGAATAGGGATGAGGTAGGCCCCGGTTTTCCCGGTACCGGTCTGGGCGCAGGCCAGCAAGTCCGTACCGGAGAGGATTTTGGGGATGGCCATCTGCTGTACCGGAGTGGCCTCGTGAAAATTCATGGATTCGATCGCGTCGAGCGTATCGTCATGAAGGGCGAATTCGTGGAAAAACAAAATTTCGGCTAGTTAGGTCGTGTATAGCGCCGGAAAAGCAGCTTCCGGACTATTCGCTGACCCTTTTTTCCGGCCAGCAGAACCGCTTGATCTGAACAAAGGTAACGGAAAAATCGGAACGTGCCAGCGTCCCGTTAATCGGGGTTTATGTCTCTTTTCCGGGTTCAGCATGGCAAAATTTTATCATCTTTGCCGGATGAATCCCTGTTTCCGGGGTCTTTTAACGGGGTTTCGGAAGATTTTGGCGTGCAGGCTATGATGTAAAACCGGGATTCGTACGTTTCTCCGGAAAGCCTTCCGGCGCCGGTATTGTTTTCGAAGATCAGGATGTCCCTGTTGGGAGTTGCCTGCCTTTGTCCTGATTGATAGCCTTTTCCTCTATGTGGAGATCTTTTGCCCGCTGGATTCTCAGCCATCGGATTTTTAGTCTTGTTTTTCTCGCGGTACTCGTCGGTTTCATGGGTTTTCTCGGAACCCGCCTCCAGCTTTCCTACCAGATTGCGCGCGTTTTGCCGCTCAGCGATTCCACGCAGATTGAGTACGAACGTTTCAAGCAGCGGTTCGGCGCCGACGGAACCTCGATGGTCATAGGTTTTCAGGACGAAAAATGGTTCAGCCTCCCGGTTTATCAGGCCTGGTATGACCTGACGACGGATATTAAATCGATGCACGGCGTACGGGAGGTATTGTCTTCCGCCCGTGTCTTTCACCTGCAAAAAACAGACTCTTCCTGGGCGCTGAAACCGTTGATAACGGCCCGGCCTTCGTCGCAGGCGGATGTAGATACCCTGAAAAAACAGTTGTTTGACCAGCCCTTTTACGAAGGCGTTGTTTTCAATCCCGAAACCAAATCCACCCTCATGGTCATCACCTTCAATGAAAAGGTGCTGAACTCCAAAGAGCGGATTACGATCGTCGAGACGATCCGGGCAAAGGGAAAGGCATTCTCCGAAAAAACAGGAATAGACCTCCACTATTCCGGTATGCCGGCGATACGGACAGAAGTCATGAAGAAAGTATCGCACGAAATGACCCTGTTTCTCATCCTGGCGGCGGTGGTGACGGCCCTGATGGTATGGGTACTGTTCCGGTCCTGGCGCATCACGCTGGTATCGCTGCTGGTGGTGGGTATGGGCGTACTCGTAACGCTCGGTACGCTGGTACTTTTCGGTTATGAAATCACGATTCTGACAGGGATGCTGCCGCCGCTGCTGATGGTCATCGGCGTGCCGAACTGCGTGTTCCTTGTCAATCATTATCAGGATGAACTCCGCGAACATGGCGACAAACAACGGGCCCTGGAAAATATCATCCGGAAAGTAGGACTCTCCGCCTTGCTGGCCAACGTGACAACGGCGATTGGTTTCGGGGTATTCTATTTCACCAACAGCCGTTTGCTGATGGAATTCGGCGTCGTGGCCGCCATCTGTATTCTTGCCGTTTACGCCATTTCGATGGTGGTTGTACCCGTCCTGCTGAGCTACATGCCGGCGAAGATAGAGCAGGCGACGGAAAGCAAGTGGATGCCGCTGCTGCTGCGTATTGACCACTGGGTGCGGAATCGCCGCCCGGCTATTTACCTGACGATTACGGCGGTGACAATTATCGCCGGCCTGGGGCTGTTTTTCGTGCAGGTACAGGGCTATGTGGTGGACGATCTTCCTAAAAACGACCCGGTGTACCGTGATCTCCGGTTCTTTGAAACCGAATTCAAGGGCGCGCTGCCGATGGAAGTGTCCATCGATACCGGTCATCCGAACGGGGTATTCGACGAAGGCGCCCGGACGCTGTACAAAATCCGCTCGCTCGAGCGCGTCATGGCGCAATACCCTGAATTTTCGAAAGGGCGCTCGGTGGTAGACGGTATCCGTCTGGCGTATCAGGCGCAGCGGGGCGGTAGTCCGCGTTTCTATGTACTTCCTCCGTTGCTGGAACTGCAAAAACTGGCCGGAAACCTCCCGGCAGGCTCGTCGGGAAGTAATTCTCTGCTGAAAGCGTACCTCGACTCCACCCGCCGGTATACCCGCGTAAGCTACCAGATGGCAGACGTAGGGTCTCACAGGATCAAGGAAATCATGTCGACGCTCGAGCCGAAGGTAGATTCCATCTTCGCGTCTTCCGGCAGCAAGGTACACCTCACGGGTCACAGCCTGGTATTCCTCAAAAGCAACGATTACCTGCTCGGAAACCTGTATGAAAGCCTTTTGATCGCGATACTGCTGATTGCGCTTGTCGGAATGATCCTGTTCCGGTCCATCCCCATTATTCTTCTTTCCAAATTACCCTGTTTGATTCCGCTGCTCGTCACAGCCGGTATTATGGGCTACACGGGCATACCGTTTAAGCCGTCGACCATCCTGGTATTCAGCATTGCCTTTGGTCTTTCGTCCGACGGTACGGTATACTTCCTGACGAGTTACCGCCGAAAACTATCCGAAGGGCTCGATCCGAATCAGGCGATTTCCGCGGCGATCCGTGAAACCGGCGTCAGCCTCATCCATACGGCATTGATTCTGGCGGGCGGCTTTGCCGTCTTCTCGGCCTCCAGCTTTGGCGGCACGGCTGCGCTGGGGGTATTGGTCTCTACCACGGTATTGATGGCGTGTGTAACCAACCTGCTGCTGCTGCCGGCGCTGATGCTGAGTTTGAAGCGGTACCGGGTGTAGGGGGAATCGGGTGTGGAGTCCTGGGGTTGCTGTTTTCGGTTTGCAGTTTTCTGTTTTCAGTTGGGTCGGGAACGGGGTTTGCAGGTCTTTGGCGTATTTGGAAACCTGCTTGTCGTTTTGGGGTCTTGGGGCGACCTGCGTCGTCCCAATAACTCAAAACCATAAACAGCTTCTTGCTTCACGCTGCGGGTGACCTACATCGCCCAAGAACCAAAACCGCAAACAGGTTTCCCCAGAGTCCCCGGCTGACGGATCTGATTCCTCCCACAACCCCAAACTCTAAACTGAAAACGCTAAACCGAAAACCGCTTTCACAATTCCACCAACCCCGACCGCACCGCCTCCAACGCCATTCCCACCCGGGATTTTACCTGCATTTTCTGGAAAACGACCTCGCGGTAGCCATCCACCGTTCTCGGGCTGACGCACAGCTTGTCGGCGATTTCGGCATAGGTCAGGTCGCTGCACGCCAGGCGCAGGAAGTTCAGTTCCCGTTCGTTGAGGGTATAGGGATGATCGTGCCGGTTGCCGGGCCGCATACTGCGCACCAGTTGTTCGCTCAGGTAGGGTGAGTAATAGAAACCTTTGTCCCGGATTTCGTTCAGTGCCTGGTGTAATTCAGAAGGGCGGCAGCCTTTCAGGACGTATCCGACAGCTCCTTCGCGGATGCTCCTCACAATCTGCTCCTCGTTTTCGTTCATGCTGAGGATCACGACCCGGGTGGCGGGGGCATGCTCCTGCAGCCAGGGCAGACAGGCCATTCCGTTCATGACGGGCATATTGAGATCGAGGATCAGGATGTCGGGAAGAAGACCGACCTGAATCGACTCCATCATTTTGCGGCCGTTTTCAGCCACAAAAAGTACGTCGTAATCGTCGAACTGCTGGATAAGGCTGGAGAGGGCTTCGGCAACCATAGTATGGTCGTCAACCAGGGCAACGGTCGTTTTCATAAGGACGGACAAAGACAGTGTTAGGGTATCCTAAACTTCTGTAATTTCTTACGATAAGTCAAGCGATGGGAATGATTATTTTTGCCTGAGTACCAGTGCCCTGCGTGCTGTTGAGGGAGAAATTTCCCCCCAGTAAACCAGCCCGTCTTTTCAGGTTCCGGAGACCCGATCCGGCCGCGTCGGCGGGGCGGTTTTCGGTAGCAGAAATGTCGAATCCCCGGCCGTTGTCGACGAGGTGCATTTCCAGTCGGGAAGGGGAGTAACAGACCCGCAGATCGATCCGCGTACCTTCGGCATGTTTCAGCGTATTGGCCAGCAGTTCCTGCATCATCCGGAACAACACAATGTCTCCGTTCCGCGGCAGGTGAACGGGGTTACCCTCGCAGCTATACGCGACTTCATAGGTGCCGATGGCCTGAATGCGTTCCGCTTCGAGGCGGAGGCTCTCTGCGAGACCAAAGGAGCCGATGGTATCTTCGTCGAGCGTTTTGGAAAGATCGCGGGCAGCTTTCAGCGTCGTGCCGAGGAGGTCGCCCACGCGTGCGAGGCCGTCGGCGGCGGCGGGGTGTTTCAGCTCAAGTACGCCCACTTCCAGTTTTGCTACGGTCAGCAGTTGCCCGATGTGGTCGTGCAGTTCTTCCGCTACTTTTTTCAGGGTTTCGTTCTGCATCTCGAAACGGGCCTGAATCAATTCCTTTTCAAAGGCTTCGAGCAGGGATTTCTTTTCGGCCTGAAACTTATCGTGCCGCTGCTTGTACAGAAAGGTCATGAAGATGATAAACCCGGCCAGCAGCGCCAGCAGCACCGTAGCCACAACGACAGTAAGGATCAACGTGCCGGAAGTACTCATGTCTGGGGGCGGAGCGTAACTTTCTTTCCGATAAATGATAGGATAAAGGTACTATAAAGAATATCATTTGCTACCTGGCGGATGATATTAAAAACAGGAAACGCCGCGATGTATTCCTGCTCCGACAGAATATCATGTGCGGAGAAAACAATAAGAGTACTGGTGTTGAACAGCAATAGCCCGCAACTGGCGGGAAATAGAGCGTAGTTTTTAAGGTGTTTTTCTTCCGGATTAGCAAGCAGTCGACGGAAATACCAGAGTACCCAGATGGTGGTTAGAACCAGCATGAGTATCGCAGAATTGCTGCCGAATTTGGTAAGGAAGGGTTGCCATAGAGAAATATTGATGCCGTAAAACACCAAAAAAAAGCCGATACTATATAGGATAATCCGGTTCCCAATTTCCGAATAATACGTCAAACAATACAATGTAAATGCGACAGGCATATACAGATGGTACACCAGCAGGTTATTCTGATAGCGCAGGATTTGAAAAAGAGCGACGTATTCCGTAACAGTTGCTGCACAAAAAGTCCAGAAAAGAAAGCGCAGACTATTAGGCAGTGTTTTATAGCGCCAGGCACCTATTATGACGCCGGCAGCCAGAATAAGGTAGTAGGGAGCGAAGTACCAGCTCATAAAAAGTCGGACGTAACGCGGTACGGAAATATAAAAAGATCTGTGTAATTTACACAGATCCGGAACAAATTAGAATATCAGCGGCATCCAGTAGGAGGAGGACAGGGAAGGGTCATATTATAATATTCATCGTCTTTTGCGCTCCTGACAAATATTCCTCTTGAATCTTCAATGCGAGCGAGGACAGTGAGGGTCTTCTTTCCCGTAGATGGATTCGCTATGCGACCAGGAATGAAATGGATATACTTTGGATTTCCCGGTCTCGAATTTAGCCAAGTTTCGAAACTGTCTATTCGAATATGCACACTGAAAAAATCGGCCCCGTTGGCATAAAAATCTCTTCCCAAAAGTTTCTCTTCGATTTCTCCTCCGTTTAGCTGAGTGACATCTTTAAAGGCCTTCTTTGATGCCAGATGAGTCAATGTATCACTTGGATCTAAAAAGACAGAAATAAGCGAACTATCTTTTTTTGCTAATGAGTAGATAAAGCCAATCTTGTGCGTGCCTTTTCTTATTACTGGATAGATTATAAGAAAATCGGCATTGTTGTTTTTAAAGAATCTTTGGAGATCGGCAATAGCTATTTTGTCTCGAAATGGGTATGGGTGTCTAGGATAAGTGCTCGATCCACCAAATTTATCTCCAAGATGCCCTCCGCTTGATAGAGTGGAATCCATAATAGCACTAAATTGATTTATTTCATCTTGAGCCTTAACGGAATCAATTATTCCGAAAATCTCAAATAGTCTCAAGTCAGTGATAATCTCATTCGCGCGTAACTTGACTGAGTCAGTTTTAGTTTTCTTCTTGCAGCTTGTACAACAGCCGACGGCGATGCAAGCGATGCTCATTAAAACCCAAGCTTTCTTTTTCATAACAGTATGTGGTTAATTCATTTCCAACGGAAACTTACCCGGGAAATAAATTCCACACAACCCCTCATCCGACTACTCAAACGGAACACGCTGATTCTCAGTATGCGTTAGGTCGAAATACGGGTATTATACCCCCAAATACGGGAAAAACCCCGTCGCCCGAAAAAAGAAAACCCCGGCAGAAATCCGCCGGGGCTTATCAACTCAAGCCATAAATTAAACTTCCAACTCGCCATTGATATTCTCAAAGACGATCTCGTTGTCGGGCGATAACGTCATCAGAATGACGGCGTCTTTCCCGACCGTTCCCGCCAGTATGTCTTTCGACAGGGCGTTGAGAATGCGCTTCTGGAGTACCCGTTTCAGCGGCCGCGCCCCGAATGCGGGTTCGTAGCCTTCGTCGGCAATTTTCTCCAGGGCCTCATCAGTAGCCTCCAGCGTAATACCCTGTTCTTTCAGGCGCTGCTGGATCTGGCGGAACTGTATCGTTGCAATCTTCTTCAGGTTTTTCGGATTCAGCGGCTCGAAGAGCACGATCTCGTCGATCCGGTTCAGAAACTCCGGTCGTACCGACGCCTTCAGCAACTCCATCACCGCATTTTTCGCTTCCTCCACAATCAACGGACGGTTCCAGCCTTCGTCTTCGCCAAACTTCTCCATGATGATCTGACTGCCGATGTTCGACGTCATGATGATGATGGTATTCTTGAAGTTCGCGATGCGGCCTTTGTTGTCCGTCAGCCGACCATCGTCCAATACCTGCAACAGGATATTCCAGACATCGGGGTGCGCTTTTTCTATTTCGTCGAGCAGGACCACGGAGTAGGGTTTCCGGCGGACGGCCTCGGTCAGCTGACCGCCTTCGTCATACCCGACATACCCCGGAGGCGCTCCGACCAGCCGGCTGACGGCGTGGCGCTCCTGGTACTCGCTCATATCGATCCGCACGAGGGCGTTTTCGTCGTTAAAGAGGTAATCGGCCAGGGTTTTGGCCAGCTCCGTCTTTCCAACGCCCGTCGGCCCGAGGAAGAGAAAACTTCCGATCGGCCGTTTCGGGTCCTGCATGCCGGCCCGGCTCCGCCGCACGGCGTCGGCCACTGCTTCAATCGCTTCATCCTGCCCGGCTACGCGCTTGTGTAGTTCTTTCTCCAGGCCGAGGAGCTTTTCGCGCTCGGACTGCAGCATTTTCGCTACCGGAATGCCTGTCCATTTGGCGACTACCTCGGCGATATCTTCGCTCGTTACTTCCTCCCGCATCATCGGGTTATCGTCCTTGTCGGTGCCCTGAAGTTCGGTCAGGCGCTTCTGCGCTTCCGGAATGCGGGCGTAGCGGATCTCGGCTACCTTGCCGTAGTCTCCCGCACGCTCGGCCTGGTCGGCTTCCAGCTTCAGTTGTTCTACCTGTTCTTTCAGGGTACGGACTTCGTTGACGCCCTGTTTCTCGGCTTCCCAACGGGCTTTCAGTTCGTTGCGCTGCTCGCTGAGGTCGGCAATTTCCTTGCTCAGGGCCGATTCTTTCTCTTTGTTGTTTTCCCGGCGGATGGCCTCGCGCTCAATTTCCAGCTGCATGACGCGGCGGTTGAGTTCGTCGAGTTCTTCCGGAACGGAGTCCATTTCGAGCCGGAGCTTGGCCGCAGCTTCGTCCATGAGGTCAATGGCCTTGTCGGGCAAAAAACGGTCGGATATGTACCGGCTCGACAGCTCGACAGCCGCGATCACCGCGTCGTCCTGAATCCGTACGCCGTGGTGGAGTTCGTATTTTTCCTTGATCCCACGGAGGATGGAGATGGCGTCGGCTTCATCCGGCTCATCCACCATGACGGCCTGGAACCGGCGTTCGAGCGCCTTGTCCTTCTCAATGTATTTCTGATACTCTTTCAGCGTCGTCGCTCCGATGGCATGAAGCTCGCCGCGGGCGAGGGCCGGTTTGAGGAGGTTGGCCGCGTCCATTGCGCCCTCACCGCCCGCTCCGGCGCCGATCAGCGTGTGTATTTCGTCGATGAAGAGGATCAGCTCGCCGTCGGAGTCGGTTACTTCTTTGATGACGGCTTTCAGACGCTCTTCAAACTCTCCCTTGTACTTGGCGCCGGCGATGAGCAGACCCATATCGAGGGAGACAATGATCTTGTCTTTCAGGTTTTCGGGAACGTCGCCCTGGACGATCCGCTGGGCGAGGCCTTCCACGATGGCCGTTTTTCCGACGCCGGGCTCCCCGAGCAAAATGGGGTTGTTTTTAGTCCGGCGGGAAAGAATCTGCAGTACCCGGCGGATTTCTTCGTCCCGACCGATAACCGGGTCGATCTTGCCGCTGCGGGCGAGTTCATTCAGGTTTTTGGAGTACCGCTCCAGCGACCGGTACTTGGCTTCTGCGTTCTGGTCTTTCACAGGGTTATTTTTTCCTCTTAATTCTTTGATAGCGGTCTGAAGTTCCTTTTCCCGGAGGCCGGCTTCCTTCAGGAGGGTGGCTACGGCGTCTTTTCCGGCTGTCAGACCGAGCAGAATCAGCTCGATGCTGACAAATTCGTCGTCAAAATCCTTCAGGAAAGCCTGGGCTTTGTTCAGTGCTGCCTGGAGGTCGTTGCCCAGATAGGGCTGTCCTCCGGAAACTTTCGGGTAGCCGTCGACGATGGCGTCGAGCCGGGTTTCGAGAAGGGATTGGTTGACATTGGCTTTTTTCATCAGGAAGCCCAGCGTATTGGCGTCGTCTTCGAGGAGCGCTTTCAGTACGTGCCCCGTCTCGACTGCCTGCTGCTGGTTTCCCTGGGCAATCTGTACGGCCTGCTGGATTACTTCCTGGGCCTTGATGGTATATTGGTTGAAATTCATGGCAACATTGTTGGATGACGGTATCGCTAAAAAAGAACAGCCAGCGGAAGAAATATGTCGTTTTGTCGGTTGAGGAGGGTATGGTGCGACACTATTCCGGTCATTTTGTCGGAAAAACTGCTAAAATTTCCGGGGAGGAACCGGGTAAACCTCCTCACCGCAACGGCCACGTCCCTGGTCTGTCCGGCGACGATAAAGTAACACATAACTTCCTCCCGGCAAAAGGATAAAAAGCATTTCAATTCCCCTAAAATATCAGCAGAAAAAGACGTCGGATTTTGCCTGTTTAAGCACCATGTTTCGGCATAATCCCGCAAAAAGACGAAGTATTTGTTTGGCGAATCCACCGGGTCACGGTATATTCAGCCGTTGAAATTGTGACCATCCTCTTATGAAAGTTCGTCTCCTCTGCCTGTTATTCCTTTTTGCTACGCTTCCCGTATTTGCGCAGGAAACTGCATGGATCCGCATAAATCAGCTGGGTTACCTGGAGCGGTCGGCGAAGGTCGCCGTACTGGTCAGCAAACAGCCCATTTCCTGTTCCGATTTTGAAGTACTGGAAGGGGAGAAGGTCATTTTCCGTTCGGCAGAAGTCAAAGCCTATGGAAAATATGCAGCGTTTACCCATACATTCCGCCTGAATTTCAGCGCATTCGGTCGGCCGGGTACCTTCCGTATCCGGGCCGCAGGGGTAACCTCGCCCGCGTTCCGCATCGGAAACGATGTATACGACGGTACCGCCGACTTCCTCCTGAAATACATGCGGCAGCAGCGCAGCAACTACAATCCGTTTCTGAAAGATACTTGTCACCGGTACGACGGCTTCATCGTCTATCATCCCGATCCGAAGAAGGATTCCACGCATCTCGATGTCTCCGGCGGCTGGCACGATGCCTCCGATTACCTGCAATACCTCCCGACCTCCGCCAACGCAACATTCCAGCTGCTGTTTGCCTACTACAAAACCCCGAAGAGCTTCGGCGATGCGTTTGACGCCTGGGGAAATCCCGGAAAAAACGGCATCCCCGATATCCTGGACGAAGCCCGCTGGGGCCTGCGCTGGATGGTTAAAATGAACCCCGGCCCCGGAGAGTATTACAATCAGATTGCGGACGACCGCGACCATGCCGGCCTGCGCCTTCCCAACAAAGACAGCGTACGCTATGCGGCCAACAAAGGCCTGGCGCGACCGGTCTACTTCATCACGGGAAAACCGCAGGGCGCGTTCCGGTACAAAAACCGCACGCAGGGTGTGGCGTCATCCGCCGGAAAATTTGCCTCGGCTTTTGCTCTCGGAAGCCTGCTTTTGAAAGAGTATGATGCCGCTTTCGCAGCGGATCTGGCAAAACGGGCGAAAGATGCGTACGCCTTCGGAAAACAGTTTCCGGGTACTACCCAGACCGCTCCCGGTCGCGCGCCGTATTTCTACGAAGAAGATAACTACGTGGACGACATGGAGTTAGCGGCCCTTGCCCTGCACAAACTCAACGCATCACCCGCTCTTGCACAGGACGCGCTCGCCTTCGCCAAACAGGAGCCCGTGACGCCGTGGATGGGCGCCGATACGGCCCGCCATTACCAATGGTACCCGTTTGTGAATCTCGGTCACTACCTCGGTGCAGCTGGTCCGGGTGCAGATGCCGCCCGGTACCGGGAGTTCATGAAGCAGGGGATTGACAAAGTACTGAAACGGGGCGAGCGCAATCCCTTCCTGAATGGCGTGCCGTTTATCTGGTGTTCCAATAACCTCGTAGCCGGAATTGTGACCCAAATCCGTCTGTACCGTGAAGTGACGGGCGACGCCTCGCTGGCGGAGGCGGAGGCAGCCTACCGCGATTGGCTTTTTGGCTGTAACCCGTGGGGAACGAGCATGATCTGCGACCTCCCCGAATCCGGAACTGCGCCGAAAGATCCACACTCGGCCTTCACGCATCTGTATGGATACAAAATACCGGGCGGACTGGTCGACGGCCCGATCTATGGCAGTATCTGGAACAAATTGATCGGGATCAAACTGGTACATCCCGATGAATATGAGGCATTTCAATCGGGGTTAGTCGTGTACCATGATGATTTCGGCGATTACTCCACGAATGAGCCGACGATGGACGGCACCGCCAGTCTTTCCTACTATCTCTCTTCCCTTCAGGAGGAAGGAACCGTAAAAAAAAAGTCCGCGACACGCAGGGCGCGCTGATCCGGCGACCGATCGACGGGAAGAAAAGCATCTACCTGGTATTTTCGGCGCACGACCGCGCTGAGGGCCGTCACCTGATCGGCCGCGTACTTCGCCGGAACGGAATCAAAGGTAATTTTTTCCTGACCGGTGATTTTCTCCGGAAAGCCCGGTTCCGGCGCTGGACAAAGACAATGGTACAGGCCGGACACTATGTCGGCAGCCACTCTGATAAACACCTGCTGTATTGCGACTGGACCCGCCGCGATTCACTGCTGGTTTCCCGGGCGCTGTTTGACAGGGATCTCGATGCCGCGTATGCCGAGCTGAAGCATATCGGAGTGAAGCAGGCGCCGTGGTTTCTGCCCCCGTATGAATGGTATAACAGGGAAACCGTTCGCTGGAGTGAAGAAAGAGGGCTGACGGTTTTCAATTTTACTCCCGGCACCGGTACCAATGCCGACTACACCTGGCCCGGGTTGCCGAACTACCGGTCGAGCGACACGTTGTGGAACCGGCTGCTGCGGTACGAAGCGGAGCAATCGCTTGACGGCGCCTTCCTGTTGATTCACTTAGGTACGGATCCACGGAGAAAGGACAAATTTTACCGTTTACTGGACGGAACAATCCTGCCGGAACTTCGGCGGAGAGGTTATACCTTTGAGCGTCTTCCTGACGAAAACTGACCGCTCTGTCCAACATGGAAATCGCCTTCTTCAGTACCCAGTCGTACGACCGGGAAACCTTTGACCGCTTTCGCGGCGACCACCGGCTGCATTATTTCTCCGCTTCGCTCGATGAGCAAACCGTTCGCCTCGCTGAAGGTTTTGAAGCGATTTGTGTCTTTGTGAATGATCGGTTGAATGGAGGGATTATCCGCCACCTCGCCGGGAAAGGATTGAAACTCATTGCCCTGCGTTGTGCCGGCTTCAATAATGTCGACATCGCTGCCGCCGCCGAGGCCGGCGTGCGCATTGTCCGGGTACCGGCCTATTCTCCGCAGGCGGTCGCCGAGCATGCCCTGGCCCTTATTCTGACGCTGAACCGCAAGACACACAAGGCCTATAACCGGGTTCGGGAAGGTAACTTTTCCCTCGAACGACTCACCGGCTTCAACCTGCATGGCCGTACAGTCGGGGTAATCGGTACCGGACTAATCGGGTCGACATTCGCACGGACGATTCACGCCCTGGGTATGCAGGTACTCGCCTATGACATCCATCCCGATCCTGAACTGACCTTTGCCGAATACCTGCCGCTGGAGGAGTTGCTCCGCCGGTCGGATATTGTCTCGCTCCATTGTCCGCTCAACGCGTCCACGCGCTACCTTATCCGCGAAGAGACGCTTGCCTGGATGAAGGACGGGGTCATGCTCATCAACACCGGACGCGGCGCACTGGTCCATACAATAGACGTAATTGAAGCGCTGAAATCCGGTAAAATCGGGTTTCTCGGGCTCGATGTATACGAACAGGAAGAACACCTCTTTTTCCGGGACCTCTCCGAAACCATCATTCAGGACGATACCATCGCCCGCCTGATGAGCTTCCCGAACGTGCTGATTACCGCCCACCAGGCCTTCCTGACCCAGGAAGCTCTCGACGAAATCGCCCGAACGACACTCAATAGCCTGGCCGAGTACCAGGCGGGACAGCCTCTGACGCAGGAGCTGGGAAGGCAATAGGTTGAAGCAATAGGCTTTAAGCGATAAGCTATAGGCAAGGTGCGGCAACTATTCACATCGTCAGCTTATAGCCTATAGCTTACGGCTTAAAGCCCTAACAAAACAGCATATTGCCTATAGCTTATCGCTTAGAGCCTACTGCTTCAACTTCACCACATTGCCCGAACGACAAAGCGATAAGCTATAGGCAGTGTGCGGCAACTATTCACGTCATCAGCTTATAGCCTATAGCTTACGGCTTGAAGACCTAACAAAACAGCGCCGGTCGCCCGATTTGGGGACGACCGGCGCTGTTTCCTGCAGCGTATTGCCTATAGCTTATCGCTTAAAGCCTACTGCTTCAACTTCACCACATTACCCGAACGACAAAGCGATAAGCTATAGGCAAGGTGCGGCAACTATTCACGTCATCAGCTTATAGCCTAAAGCTCACGGCTTAAAGCCCTAACAAAACAGCGCCGGTCACCCGATTTGGGGACGACCGGCGCTGTTTCCTGCAGCGTATTGCCTATAGCTTACAGCCTATAGCCTACTGCTTCAACTTCACCACTTCCGATCCTGCCAGCAAATACGCGCCCGCACCATACACCTCCCAGCTATCTGCGCTGAAATTGCGCCGCGGATCTGCGCCGATGGGCTGCACCCAGCCTACTTTCCCGTCTTCGGCGACGAGCTTGTTAAGACCTTCCCAGGCTTTCTTCACCGCGGGGAGGAATTTCGACTTGGGCAGGATACCCTGGTTAATACCCCACGCCATTGCATAGCAGTCGAACCCGCTACCGGAGCCTTCGCCACCCGGAAACGATTCCGGGTCCAGCAGACTCGCCCGCCAAAGGCCGTCAGGTTGCTGCAGCTCAAGCAGGCGCTCGCTCATATCCTTGAACTGCGTGAGGTAGAAGTTCCGTTGCGGGTGGTTTTTGGGTAATTCTTTCAGTAGCCGAACGAGACCACCCATGACCCAGCCGTTCCCGCGGGACCAGAATATCTTCTGCCCGTTGGCTTCGCGTTTGCCTTCTCCTTTTTCGTTGATGAGGTAGCTGGCGTCCCGGGCGTAGAGGCGCTCCTCCTTATTATACAGCAGGTTATAGGTCTGGCGAAACAGCGTGTCGCTTTGCGTATAGTAGGAGGGATCGTTAAGTGTTTTGCCGAGCTTGACGAGGGTAGGCGGCGCCATGAACAGCGCGTCGCACCACCACCAGGTAATGCCGCGCTTGCGGATTTCCGGGCCGAGTACCTGTCTGATTTTCAGGACAGTGTCTATCGTCGCCTGAATCATTTTCCGGTCCTTCCGGATGCGGTACAGATCAATATAGGTCTGACTGATCGCAATGTCATCGGCATGGTCAAACCGTTGTCCGGGCAGCCAGCGGTTTCGTTCTCCCATCGCAATCAGCGAGTCGAGGATACGCGGCGACTTCGTGGTTTCATACGCGGCGAATACACCCGCATAGAAAGCTCCGTTGGTCCAGTCAGTGGCTTTGTGTTTCGGGTTACTGAGTTGCCAGTCGGTAACTTTTTCCATTTTCGACTTGATATATCCGGCCGAAAAGATAGAGGAAGGAGGGTCGCCGGAAGCCGGATGGCTAACGGTCAGAGAGCCGCCGGCCGTCGCGGAGGTAACGGCGGCAAGAGCGACAAGACAGGTGAGTTTCATGGTTGAGAGCATTTACGAAACAGACTGCCGTCCGGGCCATAAACCCTACTTTTGCATCATGTTGCTGCACATCATCGGGGCGTCGTGTTCGGGTACGACAACCCTGGGCCAACACTTGTCGGCCCGATTATCCCGGCCCTTTTTCGATACAGACGATTTTTTCTGGGAGTCAACCGACCCTCCTTTCCAAATCAAGCGTAATCCGGAGGTCCGGAACTGGTTGCTGACGAACGCACTCGAAACGCATTCTGACGCTATTGTCAGCGGTTCGCTGCTGGGCTGGGGAGAAGAATGGAAACCGGATGCAGCTGTATTTCTCTGGATTCCGGCGGATATCCGGCTGGAGCGACTGAAAGCCAGGGAGTTGCAACGGTACGGCCCGGAGGCATTGACGGCTCCGGACCGCCGGGAAGCGTTCGAAGCGTTTCTGACCTGGGCAGCTCAATACGACGATCCGGCGTTTACAGGACGCAGTCGCCGGAGGCAGGAAGAATGGCTCGCCACCCTCGGATGCCCGGTTCTGAAAATTTTGGGTGATACCAGCGTCGCCGAACGGGTCGAACGTGTAACTGCCTGGTTGACTATGCTTTCGGGTGAGCCTGCAAATACGCTTCCTTGAGTTTTTCGATGGAATTATGCGTGTATACCTGTGTCGCGGCCAGTGAACTGTGCCCCATAAGGTCCTTGATCGCATTGAGGTCTGCGCCGTTGTTGAGCAGGTGTGTAGCGAAGCTATGGCGGAGTACGTGCGGACTTTTCTTTTCCAGCGACGAAACCAGCGAAAGGTACTTCCGCACTATCCGCTGGATAAAGACCGGATAGGCCTTTCGGCCGTTGTCGGAGAGGATGAGCCATTCGTCCGGAATCTCGAGTTCGTCCCGTAGTTTCAGGTACTGGGAGAGCAACTGATACAACGGATTCGGAAGCGGCAGAATACGCTGCTTGTTGCGTTTGCCGAGCACCGTCAGCGTTTTTTCATAGGTATTCAGGTCGCTGATTTTCAATTCGATGAGTTCGGAAAGGCGCATGCCGGTTCCGTAAAGCAGCTCCAGTACAACGCGGTCCCGCTGCCCGGCAAAGTCCTCGGTAAAGGCCAGGTCGTCGAGCAGGTGGTGCATTTCCTGTTCGCGGACGAAAGAAGGAAGTTGCTTGTCGGTTTTCAGCGAGCGGATCAGCAGCATCGGATCCTTAACAATTGTTTTTTGCCGGAGCAGAAACCCATAATACGCTCTGAGCGTGGCGATTTTCCGGTTGATGGAGCGGTTGTCGAGCTTTTTTTCAGCCAGCGCCGCGATCCAGGAGCGGATCATCTGGAAATCGGCCTGTTCGGCCTCTGTCAGCTCATAGGTATTCTTGAGGTAAATGGAAAACTGCTCAAGATCAGACGTATACGCCGACAGGGTATGTTTGCTGCAACGCTTCTCGAACTTGATATGCTGAAGAAAGTAAGGGATCATGGCCGGTAGCCTCGTACGGTATTTCGACGCGCTTCGTGTAAATATATGGAGAACTTTCCCCATCTTCACTTCTCTTCATCTACTCCCTTAAAAACGTCATGAATTTAGTGTACGAAGTCGCCGACTCAGTCTGCCGGATTACCCTGAACCGCCCCGAAGTCTATAACGCACTTAGTCCGGAGCTGCTCAGTGAACTGACGGAAGCGATTCAGGAAGCCGGACGCGACGAGCGGGTACGGGTCATCGTCCTGACCGGAAGCGGCGAAAAAGCGTTCTGCTCCGGTGCAGATCTCAAAATCGGAATCGGTAAAGCCACCGGAATGGGGGACGTTCTGCGCGAGCGCTATATTCCGCTTATCATGGCGATGCGGTACATTCCCAAACCGATCATCGGCCGGCTCAACGGCGTAGCGGTGGGCGCCGGAGCGTCTCTGGCCCTGGCATGTGACGTCCTGGTTGCGCATTCTTCTGCTTCGATGGCTCAGTTGTTCATTCACATCGGGTTGATTCCGGACGCAGGGTCCATGTATTTTCTACCGAGACTGGTCGGTCCGAGGAAGGCCTTCGAATTGGCGACAACCGGGAAGACTGTATCCGCTGCCGAATGTCTGGAACTCGGACTGGTCAACGAAGTGGCGGACGATCTCGATGCTGCTGTCGATCGCTGGGTGAGTCTCTACCGGCAGGCGCCGACGCTCGCAGTCGGTTCGATCAAGCAATTGTTGAATGAATCGTTCTCATCCGACCTGAAAACGATGCTCAATCAGGAAGCAGAAGCACAGGATGCGATCGGTCGTACACAGGATGCAAAGGAAGGAATCAGCGCCTTTCTGCAAAAAAGAAAGCCCTCGTTTAAAGGGCTTTGATTATCAGAAAGTAGTGAATATCAGAAAGGAAACTGGGCGAGGACCTGGCCACACAGCTGCAGAAGCGAAACGGTCAGGGCCTTTTCCGGAATAACGCCGAAATGCGTCAGAAAGGAACCGGCCAGCGGCGCGACAACGAGGCTGAAGCCGAACAGCAAAAAGGATGAAAGCCGTGCTTCAATTTTCCGGCGGATCGGCCGTACGGGGCGTACGCGGTGGTTGACAAAGAACGTAGCCGGATGCACAAAAAAGGAAACGCCGAGGAACAGGGCGATACCTGCCGTTCCGACACCCGCCAGGTACAACAGGTAGAGGACGGCTGTCCGGAAGATAACTTCCACAAAGAAGGAACGACGGCTAAGGCCACCCGCTCCCAGTGAAAAGCCGAGGAGAATCGCCGGAATCACAATAACCACAACCACATCTTGCGGAAGGTACTGCGGGGCAAATGAGCTGACGAACAGGACGACCAGGCAAACCAGGATACCGATGCGGGTGGATACCCGGTGCATCCACTCCAGAAAAAGAGTCAGTCGTTCTTCCCGCCCGGCAAGTACAGCTGAGTAACTGGAGACCGTCGACCAGACGCCGAACAGCGCCGTAGCGAGCAACACAAACAGGCAGATAATAACGTGAACGTGTATAGGAGACGCCGCACCGAACCACTGCCCCGAGAGAGGTCTCGAGAGGAAAAACAAACCATATGTGGTAAGGACACCGGCGAGCTGAAAAGTAGCGGGTCTGACGGACGTAAGCGAGCGGACAAACATGACAGCGGGTCTGTTAACGAATCACCTGGGACAAATGATGTGGACGGTTGGGTGCCGTTGGTCTCGTAAATCTGCGTCTATACGTCGAGCGACCGGAACGATTTTCGACAAACTGCATAAATGAAACGTTTTTCGGCCGTTTTACGTACAAAAATAGCATGTAATTATGGAAAGTAAAAATTGTACCAGGGGAAGATTACTGCAAAAAAAATACCCCTGCCGGTTTGACGGGCAGGGGCAACTCTTAAGGATAGGTGGAATGTAATATCGTGTATAAAAACAGGGATTATGATCTGTAGCTGGTATTTTTGAGCGTTTTTGTCTCTTGTTAGAATCAAACCTAGTAAATACGGGCGGGGGCGCGGGCCGTTTTTCGATAAACGGAGGTTTTTTGAACGAATTCGGTCGCCTTTTTCTGGTTTTTGACGTATGTACGATCGGCGGGTTTGCCCCGCAGGATCACAACCGCTCGAAAGGGAGCAGAATGCAGGAATCCCCTGCCTGGGAAATAAGATGGATCTCGGATTACTGGAAGTAAACAGGGAGGACAGAATCGTCAGGGTATACGATCAGTTCTGTCGCATGGTCGGATACGAGCGGGAAGAACTGCTCGGCAGGATTGCCAGCGACTTTCTGGTTGACGAAAGCTACCGTTCCTTTGTCCTCGAACAAAACCGCAGGCGGGAAGACGGCCTGACAGGCAGCTACGAGCTGCCCGTCAGGCGAAAGGACGGGACAACCATCTGGGTATGGGTCAGTGCAGCGCCGGTATACGACGAAGACGGGCAGGTAATCGGGTCCATCGGCATCCATTATGACGCAACCGAGCAGAAACGCCTGCAGGCAGAGCTGGAAAAAGCGCGCTCCGTCGCCCGCGAGGCCCAGGTAGCCGAGCGGCAGTTTCTGGCCAATATCAGCCACGAAATCCGCACCCCGCTGAATGCCATCATCGGGATGACGCACCTGCTGTACGAAACGCGGCCGAACGACGAACAGCGCGAATATCTCGACATTCTGAAGTCGTCCTCGCATTTTCTTCATACGCTGTTGTCGGATTTGCTGGATGCTTCCGTCCTCGAAGCGGGACTGATCAAGCCGGGAGAGCAGGAGTTCGACCTTGCCCATACGCTGCATGCTATCCGGCGGATGTTTGAAATCCGCAACGAACACCGGGATCTCAGCTTCGTGACCGAGCTCGATCCCGGGGTGCCGGTCCGGTTGCTGGGCGATGAGCCGCTGCTGTATCAGGTATTGCTCAATCTTTATTCCAACGCTGAAAAATTTACCGAATCCGGTCAGGTCCGTCTGAAGGTTACCGAGGCGGCCACGCCGACCCCGCGGGAAGGCGTCCGTACGCTGGTTTTTGCCTTGTCAGACACCGGTATCGGCATGGATCCGGAGTACCTGGATGTCATCTTTGAACGGTTCCGGCAGCTTCCCGGAGAGGAAGGCGCGAAAGTAAGCGGCGCCGGTCTGGGCTTGTCGATCGTCCGCCGCCTTGTGGAGCTGCAGGGCGGAAACATACACGTCCGCAGCGTGCGGAACGAGGGGACGGTTTTCGAATTCAGGCTGCCGTTCAGGCTTCCGGGCAGTGCTGCACAGTCGCCGCATGTACCTGCTGCGTCCCTGCCTGCCGGAAAGCGAATCCTGGTCGCCGAAGACAACATCATGAACAGAAAGTATGTGGGTGGATTGCTCGACCGCTGGAAGGTAGCCTATGACCTGGCCGGAGACGGGCGGGAGGCGCTGGAAAAAGCGACGCAGGAGTCTTTCGACCTCATCCTCATGGACATACAAATGCCGTATATAGACGGGATGGAGGTAACCCGCCTGCTTCGGCATACCCGGAACCGGTTGACGCCTGTGGTCGCGTTGACGGCGTCGGTTACCGACGAGCAGCGGCGACTTTCACAGGAAGCCGGCATGGCCGGTTTTCTGACAAAACCTTTTACGCCAACCGAATTATTGGAAAAATTGAGTCAGTATTTGAACGTGTTAAGTCCCGAAGAGTGGCACTACCATCCGGAGCTGGACGGCGCCTATCTCCTAGAGTTGTACGGAGACGACTGGTCCTATGCGCATGAAATGTTTCAAACTTTTTTAAGCGACCTTCTGCCCGAATATCAAAATATGGATAATTTAGCTCAAAAAAACGACTGGGAGAACCTGGCCAGAGAGGCTCACAAGCTCAATCCGCCACTGGCGATGGTCGGGCTTACCCGGTTGCAACAGGAGCTAAAATTGCTGGAAATGCAGCTAACACAAGATAAAAGTGTGGAGGGAATCCTCGATAAAATTGTCGTGTTTCAGGACGAATTATCGCATATGGCGACTATCTTAGCCGTTGAGGTTTGCAGACTCGCCCAAAAAACCGCCGCCGCATGAAACTTAAATGTGTTATTGTTGACGATGAGCTGATGGCCCGGCTTTCTCTCGAACGATTGTGCGAAAAGCGGGACGACCTTGAAATCATCGGTATTTTTGATCAGCCCACCGAGGCATTGGCTTTCCTGCGGGAGAAACAGGTTGACCTTTTATTTCTGGACGTAGAAATGCCCGGCCTCAACGGTCTGGAGCTACTGGACCAATTGTCCTATATGCCGGATGTTATCCTGACGACATCCAAAACGGAATATGCCTACGACGCCTTTCAATATCAGGTAACCGACTACCTGAAAAAGCCTATTGCACTGCCCAGGTTTATGCAGGCGGTTGACAAGGTGCTGGAAAAGCGTCTGACCAAACCGGCGCCGCGCAGCGATCTCAACGAGATTTACGTCAAGACCGACGGGCGCTACATCCGTGTCGCGTATGACCAGATGCTTTATGTCGAAAATGTTGGGGACTATGTCAAAATACGTACTACCAGCGGGTCGCATATTGTCTACGCGACGATGAAGAATCTCGAGGAAAAACTAAATCCCAGGTTTTTCTTCCGCGTACACCGCAGTTTCATCGTCAACCTGTCCAAAATCGTGGATATTGAGGAAAACAACCTCGTCATCTCCGATAAGGTTATTCCCATCAGCCGGGCGAATAAATCCGAACTGCTGGAACGCCTGAACATCCTGTAGTTACCCGATCGGGTAACCCAGGGTGTGTTTGATTTCCTTCAGGACGAACGTACTGTTGAGGGTGCCGATGTTGTCAAGCTTCGAAAGCTTGTACTTCACAAAATCATGGTAGTCTTCCAGGGATTTCAGGTTGATCTTCAACAGAAAGTCAACCTGCCCTGCCATGTGGTAGCATTCCTGTACTTCGTCCAGCTCCTGAATTTTCTGCTCAAATTTCTCGATAAATTCTTCGTTGTGGTACCGCATGGATACCTGACAGATCACGGTTATGGGCCGTCCGATCAGGGTTTTATCCAGCACCGCCACGTACTGCCGGATATACCCGAGGTTTTCCAGCCGGCGTATCCGTTCGTATACCGGCGAGATGGTCAGGTTGAGTTCCGCGGCCAGTTCTTTGGTCGTCATTTTCGCGTCCTGCTGGAGGAGTCGCAGCAGGGTCAGATCGAGTTCGTCAAGGTGCTCCACCGGTAGGGGATTTAAGGCGCCGAAAAATTTTCCGTTCCAAACATACATCGTTCCATTCTATCAGTAACTATTGTGGTGAATAAATAGTTATGCAGTAATATTTTCCAATTGAATTCTAATTGATCCATAAATATTACTGAGAATGTAGATTTGCATCGTAACACTTCCGGGTGTTGCACAGCGGTCGGAATTCACGCATCAACAAACTGACCTCGCAATGGAAAACATTCTGATTATCGGTGCCGGCGGACAGATCGGCACCGTTCTCTGCCAGGCACTGCAGGAACGCTACGGCGAAAGCCGTGTCATCGCCTCTGACCTCCGTGTGCCGCCCAATCCCAGGGGTATTTTTGTTTCCCTGGACGCCACGCAGGTACTGGCCATCGCGGACATCGTACGGCAGTACAATGTCACCCAGATTTACCACCTCGCCGCCGTGCTTTCTGCCAGCGGAGAGGCCAACCCGATCCGGACCTGGGAGCTGAACATGCAGACGCTCCTCAATGTACTCGAGGTCGCCCGGACCTTCCGGATCAGCAAAGTATTCGTACCAAGCTCCATTGCCGTCTTCGGTGAGGATGCGCCGCATGTCAACACCCCCCAGCAGGCGTTTCTTGACCCGGCTACTGTGTATGGTATCAGCAAGGTAGCGGCAGAAAACTGGCTTCATTACTACCATACCCGGTATGGACTGGACATCCGTTCCCTCCGCTATCCGGGGGTAGTGAGCTACCAGTCGCTTCCGGGAGGCGGAACTACCGACTATGCCGTGGATATTTTCCACAAAGCCGTTCATGGACAGCCATTTACGTGTTTTTTGAAAGAAGATACCCGGTTGCCGATGATTTACATGGACGACGCGATCCGGGCTACGCTGGAGCTGATGGAAGCCGACGCGGCGCGCATTACGGTTCGCACGTCGTACAACCTCGCCGGATTAAGCTTCACGCCGGCGGAGCTGACGGCTGCCATTCAGGTGTATTATCCGTCTTTTCAGACGACCTACCAGCCCGACTTCCGGCAACAGATCGCCGAATCCTGGCCGCAGAGTATCGATGATACGCGGGCGGCTGCCGACTGGGACTGGAAACCAGCTTTCGACCTGGCGCGTATGACCGGTGAAATGATTCACCACCTGTCTGATCATTCTGTTTTAGCGTAACTCTCTGAAGATGTACGGATCCATCCAGCAAGAACTTCAACAAGAACTGGCCAACCTGAAGGAAGCCGGTTTGTATAAGTCGGAACGGATTATCGTTTCGCCCCAATCAGCCGTCATTGCCATCAAAGACGGTCGCGAGGTCCTCAATTTCTGCGCCAATAATTACCTCGGCCTTTCTTCCCACCCGGAAGTAATCCGTGCGGCGCACGAAACCATTGACAGTCACGGCTTTGGCTTGTCTTCCGTACGCTTTATCTGCGGTACGCAGAACATTCATAAGCAACTGGAAGCGGCAACAGCCGAATTCGTCGGCGCGGAAGACTGTATCCTCTATGCGGCGGCGTTCGACGCCAACGGCGGCGTATTCGAACCCCTGCTGCAGGAACAGGATGCGATTATTTCTGACGAGCTCAACCACGCCTCAATCATCGACGGTATCCGTCTCTGCAAGGCAAAACGTTTCCGGTACAAGCATAACAACATGGAGGACCTGGAAGCACAACTTCAGGCTGCTACAGGTTCCCGCCGGATTCTGATTGTTACCGACGGCGTCTTCTCGATGGACGGTACCATTGCCCAGCTCGACAAAATCTGTGACCTGGCCGATCAGTATGGCGCTATGGTGATGGTGGATGAATGCCACGCGAGCGGGTTCATGGGCGTTACCGGTCGTGGTACCCCTGAACACAAAGGCGTATTCGGCCGGATCGATATCATCACCGGAACCTACGGCAAGGCATTGGGCGGCGCGTCAGGTGGTTTTACCGCGGCGCGGAAGGAAATTGTGGAGCTGCTTCGCCAGCGTTCCCGTCCATACCTGTTCTCCAATACCCTCGCCCCGGCGATTGCGGGCGCTTCCCTCAAAGTACTGGAACTGCTGAAATCGTCGACGGCCCTGCGCGATAAACTGGAAGATAATACCCGTTTCTTCCGTCAGGAGATGACCGCGGCAGGTTTTGATATTCTCCCGGGCGAACACCCCATCGTCCCGATCATGCTGTACGATGCGCCGCTGGCGCAGCAGTTTGCGGCCCGGCTGCTCGACGAAGGAATTTACGTCATCGGGTTCTTCTACCCGGTGGTGCCCCAGGGCAAAGCCCGCATCCGGGTGCAGATTTCCGCCGGTCACGACCGGGAACACCTCGAAAAGGCTATTGCCGCTTTCCGGAAAGTAGGGGAGGAACTGGGCGTACTCAAGACCGTCGCCTGAAGAAGAATGGTTTCCCTATAGTGAGGCCGGTACCGGAAGGTGCCGGCCTCCTGTTTTTCAGGCGATTGCCTCCAGATACATGTAGATATTGAGCTGGGCCTGGCTGTTGGTTATCAGTTTGCGCGCCTGCGCAAAGGGTACGACGGCCGTCAGGATAAACTCATCATGGTCATGACCGGTGTGAACGGCGTCGTATGCGAAGATTTTTTCCCGGCTGAGTTCCAGCTCGGTATAGAAAAAGTACATGGCCTCGTCGCTCGTACCGCTGCTGGGATACAGTGGCTGCCCGTTGAGAGGTATGATTTTTTCGAAAGGAATATCAAGGCCGGTCTCCTCGCGGACTTCCCGGACGGCGACAGCCAGGGGAGTATCCGCACCGTCAACCATACCGGCGGGATGCTCATACATATAGCTGCCGTCGCAAATGCGACGCTGGCGAACAAGAAGCAGGTACTTCTCACGCGTGTCCTGGTCGATGAGGCAGGTGAGTACCATCACTACTTCGCCTTTGACAAAACACAGCGGAAGCAGCTTGTGCCCTTCAGGGGTAGTAGCGTCGAGGTTGAACAGGCCGAATAGCAGATCGCCGTCGGATTTATATTTTGTGAAAAGTTCCTCTGCGCCGTGTATACGAATTCCGTTCTGCCGGAGGTTCTTATACCAGAGCTGATATTTGTGGCTTTGTTCGTAGGAAGACATCGTTACAATTAGGGACTAAAATTGCGAACGAAGTAAGCAACCTCAGAGCGATTCCCTGCATCTTGACCACAACTTTCCTTATTACCCGTCATGAACTACCTGAAAATCCTGCCATTTGTCTGCCTCGCTGCCACGCCGGCCTGGGCGCAGCACACCAAAACGATGGACTTGTCGTCCTTCTCCAAGATCCGTATCCTTGGCTGTGTCACGGCCGAGCTTCGTCCGGGAGACGCCGCCAGCCTCAAGATTTCTGCGAAAGAAACGATCGACGACGCCCGCCTGACGGTAGAGTACAAGGGCGACGAACTCATCGTCCGCCAGAAATGGGAAAAAGATGTGTTCAAAAAAGGAGACTGCCGGACAACGGATATCCGCCTTGACCTGACCTACCTTTCAGTAGACGCCATCACGTCGGGCGTCGGCGCCGAGCTGACGTTTCTCGCTCCCGTCAAAACCCGTGATCTGGATCTGAACGCGATGACCGGTAGCCAGATCAAACTAGAAGCCGACGTCCGCAACCTGAAAGCACGGGCAGTGGAAGGGGCAATCATCCGTCTTTCCGGAAAAGCGGAAGGACAACAGGTGACCGTTACGACAGGCGGAGAGCTTCATGCCTATGACATGAACAGCGAAGACGCTTTTGTCAAGGCTAATACCGGGGGAGTAGCGGAAATCTCGACGAGCGAGCGACTGGACGCCTCGGCAAGTACCGGTGGAGCCGTTCGCTACCGCGGAAATCCTGCCAAAAGAGATGTGAAGACCAGCCTCGGCGGAGAAGTAAGCGGAGGCAAGTAATGCCTTCTGTGTATTCTGTGCTTTCTGTGAGAAAAATCAAAAAGCAGTTTCTCACAGAAAGCACAGAATACACAGAAAACAGGCATTGGTCAGGGTTTCGGGATAACCGGCAGGCTCTCATTCCCGTCTTCACCCACTGCCTGAATCGCAAAGAAGTAGGAATCACGGGAGTAGGGAAGGGTTACTGAGAGGTCTTTCGTGAAGATTTTCTTTTGCCAGAACGGCTGATACGTCTCCCGCATCAGAATATAATAGCCTTTCACTTTTCCGGCTTTCGGCGCTTTCCAGGCCAGTTTCGCATAGCTGGCAGGACCGCGGAGGTCGATCTGCACTTCTTCCGGCGCTGCCGGGGCTTTGGCAAGGTTCGCCAGCGCGGCGATATTCGCGGCCGTATTTTTCCGGAGGTATTCAAAATCCATGAACTTCTCGAGATCGCCGTATTCGGTACCGTTAGCGGTATGGATGTCCTGGTGCTGGTGATCGAAGTTCTCGTTCATTTCCGTGATGCGGACCGCGGCGAAACCGTTGTTGACGAAGGGCGTGTGGTCGCCGCCGCGCTGAAAACGATCGTTCCGGAAGATGAGTACGATCTCGAGCTGGTCGACGTACCGCTCGCCGGTTTCTTTCAGGTAGCGGGCGAGTTGCCGCGCCTTGCCGTCGCTTTCGGCCCCGATACCACGGATTTTGGCAGCCTGCTCAGCGGTTTGATAGGCGGGGAGGCCTTCGCTGAATACCCGGACACGCGTATTGTCGGAAAGAGCCGTTTCGCTGCCGAGGGACGAACCCATCGTGTCGTTGTTCAGAACGGCTTCAATAAGAGTCTTGTTTTCGAAGGCCTGTTTGGCGAAGTACTCGGCACCGTAAAGGCCCTGCTCTTCGCCGCTGACGACCAGGAAAATGACTGTCGCCGGGAATTTCGACGCTGAAAGCAGACGGGCTGCTTCGAGAACAGTCGCAACGCCTGAGCCGTCATCATTCGCGCCGGGAGCGTCAATATCCCGGTTCATGATGTCAAACGCGCGGGAATCGAGGTGAGCGGAGATGACAAATACCCGGGAATCCGCCGGATCGGTGCCTTTGAGCGTAGCCACGACATTGGCAATGTCATGGTCTTTGTCGATGCGGCGTTCGCCGGCCTTGAGTGTCCAGGTCTGGAGGTCGGCTGTGAGGCGACCTCCGGAGGTCTTTCCGAACTGGCGAAAGCGGGACAGTACCCAATTTCGGGCCGCGCCGATGCCTTTACCGGCGTCGGAAGTCGTGCTGAGGGTATGCCGTGTACCGAATGATACCAGTTTGTGAACGGTAGACCGCAGGGAGTCGGCCGAAACACGGCTGACGTACTGACTGATTTCCGGATCACGGACAACAATCTGCTGCGCAGAAGCGGAGGTAACCGACAGGGAGAGAAGGAAAATAAAGCGCCGGAACATACAAAGTTTGTTTTTCAGTGTGGGGACAAGATAGGCAGGGAAATTGGCTTTCGGCGACCGGCAGTCAGCTTTCGGCTTTCGACAACGATTCGCTGGCTGTGCGCCTTGTTGCCATTATGTTGACGGCCGAAAGCTGATTGCCGACGGCCAAAAACAAAATAAGGCCGAGCGAAACGCTCAACCTTATCCCACTTAACCTCTAAACCTATTTTACTATGAAAAAACGCTAACCTCTCTCAATATCCATGTACCTGAATCACTGTCATTACCTCAACCTTCTCTGTGACCGGTACGGGAGCTTCGTCGTGCTGGATTCCGCTCCAAATGCCTTTGATGGACTCCGACTTAATACTTAGCCAATATATCCAAAAATTGGCCTCGTTGTTATGCAAGTTTATCAATTGATTGCGGACTTCCTCAAAATTGATAAAAAACTTCTGTTGCTCGCTGAGACCGTATTTCAGCAGACCGGCCGGAGCCGTTTCGTACTGATTGAGTACTTCGCATAACTCACGGAAAGTACCCGTCTTGTAAAAGGATTTCGCTTCCGCTTTAACAAAAGATTCAAACTCCTTGTTCCTACTCGCCGGCTCTTCTTTCGTATGGATAATCTGCGAAATTTTTCCGGAGGGAGCTCCACTCAGACTGCCCGTTGCAACTCCCATCAGAACCGATAGCAAAGTTACAAACATTTTGGGAGACTTCATGGTATTTTACAATTTGCTTGTCCTTCTTTGACGATGCAAAACTAGGGACGATAAGCTTATAATCCAAACGGGTATTTTGCGAGGTTCGAAATTTTCTTCGGAATAAAATGCTAATAATTAATTCAATATAGGAAAACAGGGGGCTTTTTTGGGAGATTGGTGAAATATTATTCTGCAACTTTCCGAAGAAACCGGGCAATTCTTTCTTCTGGAAAAAATGCAAAATTCTTTAAATAGTTCTATCATTCGTTAAAATTATTCATCGTCTGTTCCGTGCCCAAAGTGCAAAAACTACGGATGATATCGGCTGCCTTGTCCAGGCGCTCGGGGAGAAAGTCGAATTCGGCTTTCGGAAACTCGCCCAGAACGTAGTCGACCTGCCGTCCTTTGGGGAAGTCGCTTCCGACGCCGAACTTCAGCCGCGCATACTGGTCAGTGCCCAAAATCTCCTGAATATTACGGAGCCCGTTGTGCCCGGCATGTGAGCCTTTCGGGCGTACGCGCAGCTTGCCGAAGGGAAGGGCGATGTCATCGGTAATAACCATGAAATGTTCAACCGGAATTTTAAGCTCCTTCAGCCAGTAGTTGACGGCCTTGCCGCTGAGGTTCATGTAGGTCGTCGGCTTGATGAGGTATACCGAACGCCCTTTGAACTTATATTCGGCCCCGTAAGCCAGTCGCCCGAGGTCAAATTTCAGCCCTTCCTGCGCCGCAAGACGGTCGAGAACCATAAAACCGACGTTGTGCCGGGTGAGTGCATATTCCGGTCCGATGTTGCCAAGGCCGGCGATGAGGTATTTCATGCGTAAACTGACTTGTCGGAATTCCCGGATAATAATCGGCCGCTACCGGCTCGTTGTCAGGGATTCCCGGATAATTTCGGAATGATGCCGCGAATTTCGCCCTTCCGGATTCCCAATTCCTAATTTCGTTTGCCTAATTTTGCAGCGCTATGCAGCGACGTTTGCTTCTTGCCAGTCCATTGCTCGAGATAACCGTAAGCCGGTTGTGTCAGCAACTCATTGAAAATCACCAGACATTTGCCGACTCCGTGATCCTGGGTCTGCAACCGCGCGGTATTCACATCGCCAAGCGGATTCACCGGGAGCTGGAGGAGACGACCGGGCGGTCTATTCCGTTCGGATGGCTGGATGCGACTTTCCACCGGGATGACTTCCGGAGAAGAGAGTCGATTGTTCGCCCGAATCAGACCAAAATTCCTTTTACCATCGAAGGAAAACGCGTCATCCTCGTCGACGATGTCATTGCCACCGGCCGCATGGTCCGGGCTGCACTCGACGCGATGACGTTTTTCGGCCGTCCTGAAAAGGTAGAACTCCTCGTGCTGATCGACCGGAGCTATAACCGGGATATTCCCGTTTCCCCCGATTATACCGGCATGCGGGTGAATACCCTCGACACCCAGAAGGTGGTCGTCGAATGGACCGAACAGGGCCATGAAAAAGATGGTATCTGGTTGAGTGACTAAAGCGAACCCCTTCTTTTCAGGAGGGGCTTTTTTTGATCATACCGGTCAGGCCGGCATCGGACTGACCCTAATTTCCCTGCTAACGTGCTAAGTACGCGACACCTACTAGGCATCAAAGACCTCACTGAAGAGGATATTCAGCTTATTTTTCAGACTGCCGACGAGTTTAAGGAAGTCCTCAACCGGCCGATCAAGAAGGTCCCGTCTCTTCGGGATATCACGATCGCCAATGTCTTCTTCGAAAACTCGACACGGACGCGCCTTTCCTTCGAACTGGCGGAAAAGCGTCTTTCCGCGGATGTCGTCAACTTTTCTTCTTCCGGAAGTTCGGTGAAGAAAGGGGAGACGCTGCTTGATACGGTCAACAACATTCTGGCGATGAAGGTAGACCTGATCGTGATGCGCCACAGTTCGCCGGGCGCGCCGCATTACCTGGCTTCACGGATTCCGGCCAATGTGGTTAATGCGGGCGACGGCACCCACGAACACCCGACTCAGGCCCTGCTGGATGCCTTTTCGATCCGGGAAAAGCTGGGCGATGTAGCCGGGAAGAAGGTAGCCATCATCGGCGATATCCTTCACTCGCGGGTGGCACTATCCAATATTTTCTGCCTGAAGAAACTGGGTGCGGAAGTGATGGTGTGCGGGCCGAGTACCCTGATCCCGCGTTATATCCGCGAGCTGGGCGTGCTGGTATCGCACGATGTGCGTCAGGCGCTGAGTTGGTGCGATGTTGCCAACGTACTCCGGATTCAGCTCGAACGGCTTCAGGTGAAGTACTTCCCCAGTCTCCGCGAGTATTCCCTGTACTACGGCATTACGAAGGCGATGCTGGATGAGCTGGATAAGCCGATCGTCCTGATGCACCCGGGACCGATCAACCGGGGCGTTGAATTGAGTTCCGACGCCGCCGACTCTGCCGATCACTCGATTATCCTCAATCAGGTCGAAAACGGCGTGGCGACGCGGATGGCGGTTTTGTACCTGCTGGCGGCGAACAGATAGCGTTTTTCAATGGATATAGAAGCAAAAAGAGACCGGAATACTCCGGTCTCTTTTTGCTTTTATGTCCCGGAAAGGTTATCCGATCAGTCGTTTCAGGCTTGCGAGAATCACCACAATACCCACCAGAATCATCATCGCCTTCACCGGCAACTTGCTGGCCAGCCGGGCGGCGATCGGTGCTGCCACCATACCTCCCAGAATCAGCCCGGCGATGACCTGCCATTGCGAGAGGCCGATCACAAAAAAGAAAGTGAGAGACGAGGAAAAGGAGATGAAAAACTCCGCGAGGTTCACCGATCCGACGGTATACCGCGGGTGCCGGCCGGAAGCGATGAGCGTCGAGGAAACAATAGGACCCCAGCCGCCGCCGCCAATCGAATCCATGAAACCGCCAAACCACGCCAGCGGGCCGATGAGCTTGATCGGCTTCTTTTTCTGACGTTTGACGAGGGCTTTCCGGATGATGATAATCCCGAGAATCAGGGTATAGGCCGATACAGCGGGTTTTACATACCGCATGTATTCTTCCAGAACCGACGAAAGCAGGTAGGCGCCGAGTACCGCGCCAATCACGCCGGGAATCAGGATAACCTTGAAAAGCTTGGCGTTGACGTTGCCATACTTCAGGTGCATGTAGCCGGAAACGCCGGACGTAAAGATCTCAGAAGTATGCACACTCATGGAAATGACAGCCGGAGAAACGCCGACGTTCCCAAGAAAGGTAGCCGCTGTTACGCCATAGGCCATGCCCAGGGCGCCGTCGACCAGCTGAGCGATAAACCCGCCTGCGATGTAGTACAGGATATCGACGGTAATGGAATTGAAGGCATTGGTAATGGAATCAACGGTGACGAATGTCAGCAGCAGGTGCCCGACTACCATCAGCGCTATGGCGTTGAAGATATGGATGATCACTTCCGCCGGCTTACGTTCGCGTTTCCAGAGCGTCACAATGGCTTCTTCGAACGGATTTTTCCGCGATTTTTTCTTCGGAACGTGCTGCACGGAAGGGACTTCTGCTTCTGTAGTCGGAGACTCCATAGAAAATAGTTTACCTACAAAAATAGTAGACTAACTCTTACTCCACCAAAACAGTAGAATATTAAATTCAGGCACGCAAAAGAGAATAAAGGTATCTCTTTGATTATCAGCATGTTGAATAGTAAATAAAAAGAGAGCGGGGCGCATAGCGCTCCGCTCTCTTTGGTCGGTTGCCGGTCAGGCTCAGCCTTTCTGGACAACATGCAGCCAGCGTTCGGGGGCTTCAATTCCCGTCAGATCGAACTGGCGTTTGATGTGTTCGTTTACATAATAATAGGTATCCCAGTAGTTGTCCGGATGCGTCCATACCCGGACGTCATAATACACGGCGTTGGGTTCCAGTTTGGTAACCAGGATATCGTGCGCTTTGTCTTTAAGTGCAGTGGGACAGGTATCTACGACCGTCTGAATGGCTGATTTCGTCTTGTCCAGGGAGTTCTGGCTGCCGACGCCGAAGACCATATCCACCCGGATAAGGCCTTTGCCGGAGATATTGGTAACCGAGCCGGTTGAAAGCGCGCCGTTCGGCAGGATGATCGTTTTGTTGTCGGGCGTTACGAGCAGGGTATTGAAAATCTGGATTGCCTCCACATGGCCGGTGAAGCCCTGGGCATTGATGAGGTCGCCTACGCGGAACGGCTTGAAAATCAGAATCAATACGCCACCCGCGAAGTTGGCGAGACTACCTTGCAGCGCCAGACCTACGGCCAGACCGGCGGCGCCGAGTACGGCTACAAAGGAGGTCGTTTCAATGCCCAGAATACCCGCGCAGCTCAGCAACAGCATCACGTTGAGCATGACTGTTACCAGCGAGAGCAAAAAGGGCTGTACGTCCCGGTCAATCTTGCTCTGGGTCATCCGGGCGGAAATAAATTTCGATAACCTGCCGATGATGAAGCGGCCAATGATGAAGGCGATCAGCGCCAGCAGGATTTTCCCGCCGTAATTGGAAATGGCTAAAAACACGGCGGTCTTGATACTTTCCAGATTCATGTCAGATCAGGTTTATGTGCGTTGAATACGAGTGGAATTTGTTCCACGAAAAGATACCGGAAATTATCACGTAATGCAGAGGGTTCGTCGCTGTTTTTCGATGAGCAGGACTGACAATCAGATAACTGGCAGCAGATTCACATTTTTTCACAAATAATCTATCTATTTTATAGGATAAATAGATTTAATTTGCGGCGGTACTTCACCAACAATGCCATGAATCATACCGAACTCCGCCTGCGTGTCTTTGGAACGTCACGTAAGCCGCTTGTCCACGATATTCTGAATGCGATTGTCCGCCGAAAAGGAAACCGGATCCGCCAGCTTGACTTCAGCTGGCTCAACAATTCCCAGCGGGGTATCCTGAACATCGAATCGCAGGAACCCCAGGAAAGCCTCATCCGGCGCATCGCCGCGGTAGAGGGAGTACTGAAAGTTTTTCCGGCCTGATCCGGCGCCCTTGCATACAACTGACCACTTATGAACGGATTGGAAATCAATATTTTAGCTTTTGCCATTCCTCTTTTTACCGGGCTGATCGGCCTGGAATATATCCTTTCCCGCCGTATGGGAAAGGATGTACACCAGTTTGCGGACTCGGCTACGAACGTAGGTGTCGGGCTTTCCGAGCGTCTGTTTGACCTGTACACGAGTAGTCTCTTTTTCTACGTCTTTACGTTCATCTATACCCATTTCCGGATTTTCACCTTCGAAGCCGGCTTCTGGACGTTTATCCTGCTGTTTCTGCTGACGGACTTTGTCTGGTACTGGTACCACCGTCTGGCGCATGAAATCAACCTCTTCTGGGGTGTGCATGTGGTTCACCATCAGAGTGAAGAATTTAATTATACGGTTTCGACGCGGATTACGGTTTTTCAGGCGATTGTCCGCGGAGGATTCTGGAGCGTACTGCCGCTGGCGGGGTTTCCGCCGGATATGATCACGGTGTTGCTGCTGGTACACGGCGCCTATCCGTTCTTCACGCATACGCGCCTGGTGGGCAAACTCGGCTGGCTGGAATATATCCTGGTCACGCCTTCTCACCATCGTGTTCACCACGCCAGCAACGAGCTGTACCTCGATAAAAACTATGGCGATGTCCTCATTATCTGGGACAAACTATTCGGTACTTATCAGGAAGAAACCGAGGAGCCGGTATACGGCCTCACCAAACCGCTGAAGAGCTATAGCTTTCTCTGGCAGCATTTTCACTTTTTACTGGAGATCGGGCAGTCTGTCCGGAAAACCAGCGGCTGGTGGAACAAGGTGAAAGTAGTGTTCGGGCCGCCCTCCGCGTTTGATCCAACCGTACGCGGCGAGCTGGAGGAGATTTTTCTTTCCCGGCAGCCGGAGGTTGTGGTCAGCCGACGAATGCGGTTTTATATTATTGCGCAGCTGGCGATTACCTCGGCCGTGTTGTTCTTTCTGATTTTGTTTGATACCTATTGGCCGTCGTCGATTCTGACTGGCGCCGGGGCATTTATCCTCCTGAGCCTCATTAACATAGGAGCGATCCTCGAAAAGAAAACCTGGGTACTGTACCTCGAATACGCGCGGGTCAGCGTGATTATTCTCACCGCTTATGGGCTGACGGGTAATCAATGGCTGCTGGTGGGGTTGAACCTGGCGAGTATTGTCTTCCTGTTTTTGTCGAATTTTCTCCGGAAGCAATACGTCCAGTGGGTCTATAGCTGAGTTTTTTTCGAAGGAAGAAAGCAGGATAGGCGCGTGATCGTGTAACTTGTCGGCTGACTCATCAATCCGTTTTCCGTCATGGCCCAATCTTCCGAAGAGACGCTCGTGAGCGTTCTCAGTTCCCTGAAAGACGAAGGATTTACCCTCGATTTTAACCTGACGCAGGACTGTCTGGAATGTGACGATATCCGGCTCCATCCCCAGGATTTTGAAATTGTCAGGACGATCCGGCTCGAGGGAGAATCCGACCCGGACGATAACCTGATCGTCTATGCCATCGAATCCCGGCAGGGGCAGAAAGGTACCCTGCTGACTCCCTATGGCGTTTATGCGGATGAGAGCCGCAGCGCCGACCTTGTAGCGAAACTATCCGTGACCAGAGAGTAACTATGTTGCAGAGTAAGCTCCCTCATGTGGGGACCACCATATTCACCGTAATGTCGGGCCTGGCGAATGAGCACCAGGCCCTTAATTTGTCTCAGGGATTTCCGGGATTTGACTGCGACCCCGCGCTGTCGGAGCTCGTCGCGAAATATACCCGCGGCGGCTTCAACCAATATGCGCCGATGACCGGCGTGCCGCCGTTGCGACAGGCGCTCGCAGCGAAGGCCGTGTCCGTTTTTGGCCTGACGTACGACCCGGATACCGAAGTGACTGTGACCTCCGGCGCTACCGAGGCGCTGTTTGCGGCGCTTACAGCGGTGATCCGGCCGGGAGACGAAGTTCTGATCTTCGAACCGGCGTACGATTCCTATGCGCCAGCAATCGAACTAAATGGAGGTATTCCGGTATACATCACGCCGGAAGGACCGGCATATGCGATCGACTGGACGGCAGTGGCCGGGAAGATATCTTCCCGTACCCGCGCTGTCATCGTCAATACGCCCCATAACCCGACGGGCTATGTCTGGACACAGGCCGACCTCGATGCGCTGGCAGCGCTGCTGAAACCGCTTGATGCCTGGGTCGTGTCGGATGAAGTATACGAGCACATTACGTTTGATAGCCAGCCGCATCTTTCTCCGGCGTCACACCCGGATCTGAAGGACCGCACGTTTCTCTGCGGCTCGCTCGGCAAGACCTTTCACGTAACGGGCTGGAAAATCGGTTTTTGCCTGGCTCCGAAAGCACTGTCGGCCGAGTTCCGGAAAATCCACCAATACCTTACCTTCAGTACCGTAACGCCCGTGCAATACGCGCTGGCGGAGTACCTCGGTAATCCGGAGCATTACCTTACTGTCGCGGCTTTTTATCAGCGGAAGCGCGATCTTTTCGTGCAGGCGCTGGAGGCCTCCGCTTTCCGGTTTGTACCTTCTCAGGGAACGTTTTTTCAGAATGTTTCCTACGGCCATTTGAGTCAGGAAAACGACTATGATCTCGCCGTGCGGCTGACGAAGCAGATCGGCGTGGCGTCCATACCGGTCTCGGTCTTTTACCACCGGAAGGACGACCACAAGCAATTGCGGTTCTGTTTTGCCAAGGATGACACCATGCTGCTGGAAGCGGCCGAACGACTCTCCCGCCTTTCCTGGTAAACAAAAATGCCGCCGGAAAATCCAGCGGCATTTCTCACCTTGATTGCATACACACTTACTTACTTTCAGCTCGCCGGTTGGCCGGCGTGCGTGGCTTCCGGCCTTTAACGGGCCGGTCGGCGTTCACATCGCGGGTGAAACCGTGAATGGGATTTATACCGGGGCGGTGGAAAATACGCAGGACATTGCTTTCGCACGCGGACCCCGGAGGATACAGGTCAATGCTGGCCCTGGTCGTGCCGTCTGGCAGACCGCCGGGAGTTTGGCGTGATTCGGAAGGAAGACATAGTTCAGTTGATGAAAAGAAAAAAAGCTTATCGGGCGTGGTAGAGCGCGGTGAGCAGCTCGCGGGCATCGCAGGTCAGCTCCAGGTTTTCGTCCACAAAATCAAAAACAATCTGCCGCTGCCGGTCGATGACATAGACCGCCGGGATGTACGCGTCATCCGAAATACCCGATACCCGTTCCCAAAGCGGGTGCGAATCGGAATAAACGCCGAAGCTCCCGGCGATCTGGTTGTACCGGTCATAGGCCAGGTTGAAATCCAGATCCTCCTGCTCAGCCAGCTGTTGCAACAGCGGACCCGGCTCGTTCGATAACACGAGCAGTTCGCCGCCCAAACCGCGGATATTCTGGTACAGTTGCTGCAGGTAATGCAGGTGTTTCGGCGCGTAAGCGTTCCAGCAGGGGCAATAAAAGCTCAGTACGAGGGGGCGTTCCTGCACCAGCTGACCCAATGTCAGCTCTTCGTCCCCGCGGGCAGCGAGGCGGGCGTTCCAGACTCCGGACGTAGCGCGGAGCTGGAAAGAAGGCGCCTGCTGACCCTTGACCAGCGGGCTGGTCCGCTCCGGACGCCGGGCCGGGAGGGGTTTCGCTTTGAGGGAAGTAATATTTCCCAGTTCGTCTTCGATCTCGTACAACATAATCAACAGCGGAATAATAGAATCTTCGGTCTTGGGGTGATCCGGTGGTGGCTGCGGCGGGACTCGAACCCGCGTCGGAGGCTTTGCAGGCCTCTGCCTCACCACTCGACCACGCAGCCCGTGTAGCACATCACAAACATAGTAAAATATATTCTCTATAGAAATAGTAGGTTAATAAATTTTTATGAAAATCTTCGTTTGCGTTGAGTATCAGGGGAAAAATCAAAATCCGATTTCTGTGAAGTCTGTGTAGTCTGTGAGAAAACAAATCATGTTCTCACAGACTACACAGACTTCACAGAAAAAAGGGGCTGCTCTTGTGGAGCAACCCCTTTCAAATAGTACCAGAGCGTATCAGAAAATCTTCGGCACGTCCCAGGTGAAGGCAACGTAGTACAGTCCGCCGATCGTCGGGCCGGCAGCATACTGGATGTACCGGTTGTTGAAGATATTGGAACCGCCGAGTTTGGTCGTCAGACCAGCCTTGGGCAGGCGATAGGTAACCTGCGCGTCGACCGTGCTGTAAGCCGGCACGATACCGTCGGCCAGCGGGCTTTGCCACAGGAAGCTGTCCTGCCAGCGCCATACCACGTTGAAGCCGAGGTTTTTCGCTACTTCCCGGTTTCCGAGCGACAGGTTCGTCGCCCATTTCGGCGTGTTGAAGCCCGTTACAAATACGTCGGACGTCTTATTTGCCTGAATATCATTGAAGTTGGCATTACCTGAAATCGTATACTTCTTGTGGAAGTTGTATGTCAGGCCGAGCGTTGCGCCATAGCTGTGGTACGTGTTCTTGGCGTTGGTATACACCCGGTAGCGCACCTGCTTGGCGCGGGTCAGCATGTCGAGTACGGCCGCGTCCGAGAGTACCGTTCCGGACGTCGGCACTGCTACTTCCACCTGTCCGAGGAAGCCTTTGTAGACGTTGTAGTATACTTCTCCGTCGATCGCCAGTTTGTTGTTGGCGAGTACGCTTTTGTAACCCGCTTCGAAGGAGTTGATCTGCTCCGGTTGTTCCGGTTTAAGGTTGGCTACCTGCAGTACGTTCCGGTTTTTCAGGGCGGCGTCGTTTTTCGACAGACCCGCGGCTACGTCTGCGTTGACCGCCGCCGTGAAGTTATCCAACGATACCAGCGTATACGAGTTTTCGAGGAAGCCGAGGCCTTCGTTTACCCGGGCCAGACCGCCTACGCGGCGTACGTTACTGTTGTTGACGAATGAAAGCGCCTCAAACAACGCCGGGAAACGGAAGCCGTTCTGGTACGAGAAACGGATGTTATGCTTTTCGGCAGCGGTGTACACCAGCGCGATCCGCGGGTTAAACTTCGGCGAAAATTCCGGGTTGTTATCGACCCGTGCCGAAGCGGATACCTTCAGTTTATCCTGGAAGAATTTCTTCGTAGCGAGGGCAAAGGCACCATACTTCTGGTAGATCTGGTTTTTGCCGCCGGGAGTGGTACGTTCTGCGAGCGGTTTGGAGAAATCGACGAAGTTGTTGCCGTCGGGAATGACCGAGTACAGGCGGTAATCAGCGCCGACTACTACATCCGCAAATTTGATGCGATCACCGAAATTGTACTGGAAATCAGCATGGTAGGTGTTGCTGCGCTGCCAAAGAGCTGCGCCGCCGGTGGCCGGAGCGCCCGGTACGTTGACCGCGATGTCCCAGTTATTGATGTTGACGATGGTATTCTTCAGGTTGTTGAAGGCTTCGGTACCCGGCTCTACACGACCGGCGTCGGCTACTTTCCGGGCCAGTTGCATCGCTGATGCCAGGTCCACGCCGTTGTTTACCTGCGTTTGCAGTTCTTTCTGAAACTTGCTTGCCCAGGCTGAGTTGGAGCCGTTGTTGAGGTCGAGGTTGTAGGCGAGGGGGTTCAGGTTGTATGACTTGCCGGTGTTTTCGATCAGCATGTATGCGCGGGCTACGAAGTTACTGCCGCGGAGTTCGAGCTTATGGTTCTGCACCGTCACGTCTTTCAGCTGGATTTTGTTTCCGCGCTGGAAGATCCCGTCCATCAATCCATACCGATAGCCGTAGGAAAGTTCGAGGTGATCATTGAGCTTGTAAAACAGACCGCCGTCGAATTTCAGGTTGCGTACTGTCGGGCTGATGAGGTCTTTTTCGTAGTAACCGGTCCGGCTGACGTTAAACGTTTCTGTACGGCCTTTGTACTGAATACCAATGGAAGAACGGGCACTGCGGTCGTCACCATACCGGTTCCAGAGATCGGCTGCCGGGTTATTGGCGCCTGACAGTTCCGGAAAACGGGGGTTGGCAGAGTTCAGGTTCTGCGGATTCTGGTCGGTCTGCGTATTGGCGAGCCAGTCCGTTCCCTGGAGGTAGCTGAAGTTGAGCTTGAAGGCAAACTTGTTGTTGAACGCCTTGGCGATACGTACAGCCGTTTCGGTAAGGGCAGAAGGATCACGGTCGATACCATCCACGTGGTTTACGCCGATTTTCTGGTAAATGCTGACGCCCTGGTACTGGAAGGGGCTCTTGGTCTGGAGGTTAGCCATCCCGTTGATCGCGTTCATCCCGTAAAGGGCAGACGCGGCGCCAGGCGTAATTTCGATGCTTTCAATATCAAGCTCGGTAGGACCGATGGCATTTCCCAGCGGTACGCCGAGCGTCGCTGCCTGCATATCGACACCGTCGACGAGCTGCATGAAGCGAAAGTTATTCGGAATATTGAACCCGCGGGTATTGGGGACTTTGAACGTCAGGCTGGAGGTAGTCATCTGTACCCCTTTGACGTTTTCAAGGGCGTCATAGAAGCTCGGAGCGGGGGAGGACTTGATCGCACGGATGTCGAGCTTTTCGATCGCTACCGGCGACTTCAGAATACCTTCTTCAATCCGGGAAGCGGAAACAACAACCTCTTCCGCCAGCAGCGCCTGCGGCTTCAGTTGCAGATCGATGAGGGACTGACTATCAGATGCTACGTCGATTTCTTCCTGCTTGTAGCCTACTGACGACAACACGAGGGTAAACGGAGGTTTCCGGTTGGTTTTCAGCTCAAAGCTGCCATCCTGACGGGTCGTAGTACCGGCGACGGTACCTTTGATCCGGATCGAGGCGCCGATCAGCGGCTCCTTGTTCTCGGCATCTTTCAGTTTTCCGGAAACCAAATAAAGCTGTTGTGCGGATAACGTACTGGAAATCAATACAAATGCAAGCAATAAAAGCTTTCTCATGTAAGGGGTATGTCAAAGTTTCTGTTGCAAAGATGCAACAACACTATTAACTCTACCAAGTTTATAGATTAATATTTTTCAAAAAAGGTAAGAAATCCTAGAGAAATAGTAGAAAATTGAACTTTTGAAAGACGAAAGCCGGAAAAATTACTGCTTTCAACTCAGAAAATAGACGGATTAAAGAGCTTGATCAACCCGAAAAAGGAAAGGTATACCAGAAAGAAACCGAGCGAAAGACCGAAATACCGGACCAGCCGGCGACTTCCTTTTCCAAACGGGAGTCCCCCTAAATGGACCAGCAGGCAAAGTACCGCCACCACAAAGTTAAGGCTGGCGAGGGTTCCGGTAAACAGCACGGCGAATACCGCAGGCTGCCAGACAATTCCCGAAATAAGTCCGTAGCAAAAACCGAAAGCGGCGGCAATCGCCGCAAACCAGGCAGCATACCGGAGTCCGAGGCGGAGCTGAGAAGCGAAGTAGGTCATGGCTGCAGGTCGGGTTGGGGGAGCGGACGACGCCTCCTGCCGGATTTTTTCCAGCGCGGATACCAGATGATGAAGCCCGTCACGCATAGTACAAAGGGCATGAACGACCCAATCAGGGCCAGTACCTGCGTCGGCCGGCCGCCAAACGTACCGTAGTGCACCGGTGTCAGCCAGCTGAGGTACGCACGGCCGATGTTGGGTAATTCGGTCCGGGTATTGAACAGGATTTTTCCGGTAAACTGATCGACGATGACCAGGTCCCGCTCGCCGGACTTCGGCTTTCCCGGACTGGAGAGGTCGATCCGGTACGCGCCGGTCACCGTATCCGGAATAAACAGACCGCGGACGGTACTTCCGGGTACTGCCTGGAGGCCCGTCGCGAGTACCTCGCTCAGCGGTACCGGCTTCGCGCCTTTCTGCCAGGCGGATTTCGGATTCAGGAGATTGGAAAGGCTTTTCGGTGATTGAAAACTCAGGAGAAACAACACCGGAATAACCGCCGTCGAAAATGTAATGCAGAAGCCGGTAAGCGATAGCAGGCTCACCACCGGCGCGGAGTACAAGCCGAGAACATTGTGCCAGTCGTAATTCTGGCGTTTGAACCCGGCCTTGAAGTTGACAGTCAGTCCGGCCCGGAGTTGCTTCCATTTCTTCGGAATCCAGAGTCGTAACCCACTGATAGTCAGAATAAGCAGAGTAAGCGCGGAAAGCCCGACGAGGTACCTCCCCGCCGCCGGAATCAGCAACGTGCGGTGCAGGCGCAAGGTGAAGCCGATGAACGAGCTTTCGTAGTTCCGCTCGCCGAGTATCCTGCCGGAATACGGATCCACATAGACCTGATTACGGGTTTTGGTTTCGAAGAGCTGATAAGGAGTATCCGGAAGGCCCTGCTCGTCATAAAGGTACTGGAATTTCAACGCAGGCCGCTGGGCCTTGATGAGCGGGATGACGCGGTCGAACGACAGTTTCAGCCCCCTCGGTTCGACCCGCAGCAGCGCCGGATTAAGCGCCTGATCGATTTCGTCCCGGAAAACCAGGATACTGCCCGTTAACCCGACAATCGCCACAATAACCCCGGCTCCCAGGCCGAGGTACAGGTGCCAGCGGGCAAACCAGCGTTTCTGATGACGGGCAATGTTTCGGAGAAAGACGCGCATGGAACAGGGATCGTCCTGCAAAGAAACAATCCCTGTTTATACAAGTCAATATTTATTTAGTCTAAATAAGAAAAATTACAAATCACTCGCCCAGCACAGCGTATCGCGGATGAGTTTTTCGATGGTCTGCTCCGGTCGGGTGGAAAATTCGCCTGTCGCGCGGTTGGCGACAATCGCATTGAGCGACAGCATCTCATGACCGAGCAGGGCGCCGAACAGGTAATAGGCTGCCGTTTCCATTTCGAAGTTGGTCAACCGCCAGCCTTCGTGCCGGAAGGCTTGCAGCTTGCCGATTACGCCGTCAATTTTCGGAGCGAGGCGAAGGTGCCGTCCCTGCGGCGCATAAAAACCCGGACACGTCAGTGTAAAGCCAGGAACCGACGAAACGACGTCGTGAAAAGATTCGAAAAGTACGGGAGAAGCCTCCGCAACATAGGGTTGCAGGCGGAGGCCGAGTGTGGTCTTGAGGGAAGCGGCGAGATCCGGTTGCCAGCGGGATTCGTCCGTCGCATAAAAATCCAGCAGGCCGTCAAGACCAACTGCCCGCCGGGAAGCAACGACAGAATCGACCGGAATATCTTCCTGCAGACTACCCGACGTTCCGATACGGATCAGGTTTAGCGGGCGCTTTTCGGTGCGGGGAACCCGCTGCTGCAAATCAATGTGGCGAAGGGCGTCGAGCTCGGTCATGACGATCTCCACATTATCAGAGCCGATGCCGGAGGAGACGACGCTCATCCGTTTCCGGCCGATGGTCCCGGTATGGGTGACAAATTCCCGGTGCTGTTTGCGCACGTCTATCGTATCAAAATGCCGGGATACCAGGGCGACGCGGTCGGGATCGCCGACGAGAATCACGGTATCGGCCAGGTCTTCCGGTAGCAGGCGCAGGTGGTAGATGCTGCCGTCGGGATTCAGAATCAGCTCGGATGAAGGAAAAGCCATACGCAAAAAGGACAAGTGTCTGTGGCCGGCAGCGCCGGGATGCAATGTTAGCCGATTTTCGGAGGAATGTATACGCCCTTGCGCCGAAATAGCGGCAACGCAAAAAAAGACGTACCCGGCAGACCAACCAATGCCCGGTATTTCCATTTTTGCAGGAATTGACTCTTACGAAATGGAAAGCTGGATCGGCGTCGACATCGGTACGACCAATACCAAAGCAGTAGTTTTTGACGAGGCAGGCCGGGTCCTGGCCCACCACAGCGTCGGCTACGACATGATACATCCGGAGCCTGATTACAGCGAGCAGGACCCGGAAGCAATCTGGGAGGCCGTGAAAACGGTTCTGGAGGCTGTCTCCGGCGGTTTGACCGACATCCGCGCGGTATCTTTCAGCGCCGCCATGCATAGTTTGCTGCCGGTAGACGCCGCCGGTAACCCTCTTGGCAACCTTGTCATCTGGGCGGATAACCGGGCCAAAGTCGAAGCGCAGGAGCTGCGCGACAGCGAAGCCGGCCGCGCCATTTTCCGGGTGTGCGGTACCCCGCTGCATCCCATGACGCCCCTCTGCAAGCTGATGTGGTGGAGCCGTCATCAGCCGGAAGTCATTCAGCGGTCCTATAAATTCGTGGGAATCAAGGAGTTTATCTGGTTTCGGTTGACGGGAGAATGGGCGATTGACTACTCCCTGGCTTCCGCAACGGGTATGTTTGATATTTCGACCTTCGCCTGGCACGCTCCGGCACTGGAGACGGCCGGTATTCCGGAGGCGAAGCTTTCGCCGCCGGTATCTCCCTACCACCGGGCGGAGGCATCAGGAGGAGCCGGACTGCCTGCCGGAACGCCGCTGATTATCGGGGCGTCTGACGGGTGCCTGGCTAACCTGGGTACGGGGGCAATTGTACCCGGCCGGCTCGCGATTACCATCGGGACCAGCGGCGCAGTACGTGTCTGCTCGCCTGACGCGGCGACCGACCCGCTCATGCGCACTTTCACCTATGTACTCGACGAAGGAACGTACATCGTAGGCGGCGGTACCAATTCCGGCGGAGTAATCCTGCAATGGATTGCGGAGCAGTTGTTTCCGGGTATTCCGACCGACGAACTCATCACCCGCGCGGCAGCTATCGAACCCGGCGCCGACGGCCTGATCTTCCTGCCGTATCTCCTGGGCGAGCGCGCCCCCCTCTGGGACGCCAACGCCCGCGGCGGCTTCTTCGGTCTGACCCTGCAGCATACGCCGGCGCACCTGGTCCGGGCCGTACTGGAAGGTATCTGCCTGCATACCTGCTCGCTGGTCCGTATTCTGGAAGAGCGGGGGCCGGTCAACGAGATATTTGCTTCCGGTGGCTTCGCCCGAAGTCCGGAGTGGGTGCAACTACTGGCTGATTGCGCCGGTAAGCCGGTTCGTCTGCCCGAGACCGTCGAAGCAGGCGCCTGGGGCGCGGTACTCCTGGCGATGAAACAGGCCGGTCGCGACCACCTGAAATGGCTGGAAGGCTTGCAGATTACGCGGACATTTGAGCCGGATCCCGTACGGGCAGCGCTATACAGGAGGTTGGGGGAGAGGCAGCTGAAGTTGTATGAAGTGACGAAGGAGCTGGAAACCCTTTGACCGCACATCACAATTTCATTTGGTTCTTTCAGCGGATTTCGTCCTTTCGTTCCGGCAGGTATCGGTGACCTGTCGTACGAAACCCCGACTCTCCATGAAAAGCCTTCTTCCGGTACTATTCCTGCTATTGGTTACAGGGAGCACCTATGCCCAGGTTACCTCCTTTTCCATCGATCAAAGCAAAATCAACCAACCGCTCGCAGCCCGTCTCGATTCCCTTTTCCGGGAAGACCAGGCCGCGCGAATACTGCTTGCCAAATGGATGCGGGAAGAAATTCCGGCAAAATCACTCGACAGCCTCAAGGCCGTCGTCCGCGAAAAAGACATCTCGAACCTGCGGTTTACTGAAAAGATACTAGAAAAATACGGTTGGCTCGGTCCGCAGGATGTCGGTATGACGGGGAGTCAGGCGTTGTTTCTGGTTATCCAGCATGCCGACCTCCCGACGCAGCAGAAATACTATCCCCTGATCAAAAAAGCGGAAAAAGACGGTAAGATCTTGTCGAGCAACGTTGCGATTCTCGAAGACCGCATTGCCGTCCGGGAAGGGAGGGAGCAGATCTACGGCTCCCAGGGTTATGCCGACCGCGAGAAGAAAAAGACGTTCATTTATCCACTCAAAGATGCAGACCACCTCGACAGCCTCCGCCAAACGATGGGTATGCCCCCGATGGCCACCTATGTCAAGGACTGGAGCCTATCCGACTACAAATCCTACCTTCCCCACGCCCGCGAACTCCTGAAAAAAGCGAAGTAGCAAGCAACACACCAACCCCGAAGGGGTCAAACCCCAGTAACCCCGGGCGCAGCCCGGGGCTCTCGCCCCGCATACAGCTACTCCGGGCTCTCGCCCCGCATACAGCTACTCCGGGCTCTCGCCCCGCATACAGCTACTCCGGGCTCTCGCC
>NZ_FNGS01000005.1:104780-119467 GCF_900103285.1 Siphonobacter aquaeclarae
CTCGCCCCGCATACAGCCACATCCAGTCTCTCGCCCCGCATACAGCCACTCCGGTCTCTCGCCCCGTATACAGCCACATCCGGTCTCTCGCCCCGTATGCAGCCACATCCCGGCTCTCACCATCATCATCACCTCTCCCCCTTCCTCGCCCGCAACAATCCCTTCGCCAGCAGCTCATTCTTCCGCCACGCCTTTTTCTCTTTTTTCAAATCCGCACGCAGACTTTCAGAAGGTGCTTGAATAGCAGACAAATCCGGCTTTCCCGCGTTCACCCAACAGGTATACCAGTAATCTGAAACAGCCTCCGCGGTAGCAACCAGCTGGTGTTGTACTTCATCCGCCAGCCGCTTCGAATACGAGCGTGCAAAAACCGGGGTATAGTATTGGTAGTTCTTTCCATTCCGGATTTGCGTGCGGTACTTGACCGAATCCGGGATGGATTCACTGGCTTTCCGCTCTTCGGCAAAAACGCCCTGTACCAATACGTGGGTATTCCGGAGGATTTCCCAGATATGATGCTGAGGGTCAGTAATATACCGGGCTTTGTGTTTGTGATTGAGGCGGTATTCGGCGATATCCAGCTCGGGCAGCATACTTTCCCACAGAGCGTGAATACCCCGCTGATTGGTCAGCTGGCCGTCGTAATTGTAAGATGTATGCAGCGGCACGTGCGCGTCTCCCACGTAATGGCATACTTCTGCCGCGTAATACAAAATACTATCCTTTTGTTGCTGACGGAACGCCTCGGTCAGTTTCAACTGCATCTCCTGTACGCGCCAGGGGAGGGTACCGTATTTATACAGGGTATCTGCGGGATACTTCCGGGTTGCGTCTTCCCATTTTTCGGGCATCTTCCAGGCGGCGCTGTCGCCAAATACTTCAAAATCAATGAAATGCCGTGGCGCCTCCTTCGGATCGGTATTCCGGCGGACGTCCGGGCGAACGGAGTCGTATACCAGTTTATCCAGGTTGGCGAAAAAGAAGGGCTGCATCTTTTTCGGCAGGTAATATGTCGCGAGCTGCGGAGAAATCCGGTGAGCGAAGAATCCCCAGCTTCCCAGCGCGAAGAGGGCAAAAACGGAAATGGCGTATCGGTACAATCGGGTCATAAGGACAATGCGAGATATACTGCGTCAGGGAACGGGTTAAAAACATAGGGCGCTGTCGGACGAAACCCGAGGCGCTCGTACAACGCCAGCGCGGGCGTCATGGTCTTCAGGCTGTCGAGCTTCAGGGTATGGTACCCTTTCGCACGGGCTTCTGTAATCAACGCTTCGGCGAGCTGCCTGCCGAGGCCTGTTTTCCGGAATGCAGGGCGTACATAGAGCCGCTTCATTTCACAGACGCCGGGCTCAGATAAGGGTTTAAGGGCGACAGCTCCGGCTACAGCTCCCTCGTCTTCCGCCAGAATCAGACAACCGCCCGGCGGGCCGTAAAGGGCTTTCAAATCCTCCAGCTCGGCATCGAAACGCTGAAAATCCAGGCTGAACCCGAGTGTTTCGGCGTACTCGGCAAAAATGGCGGCGGCTTCCCGGCAATCATCTTCCGAAAAGTCGCTCAAACGAAGTGCAATCATGCCGGCAAAATTCTGTCTTATCCCGCAAATAACCTTGTTTTTGAATGGAAGATAAAATAGAAGAAGTTGTAAAATATTTAGTTGATTCTGTGCCGGAAAATCGCCGCAGAAATCAGATTTTCGCACGCCCGTTTTTTCACCGCAACCTGTAATGCGGGCGGTTGCGAACCTCTATTCCCATGATCAAACACCTTACTTCGGGCATCCTGTGCTGCCTTCTCGCGGCCGGTACGGTTTTCGCCCAGAATACCCTCTCGTCCCAGGAAAAAAAAGAAGGCTGGAAACTGCTTTTTAACGGTAAAAACACCGACGGCTGGCATAACTACGGCACCAAAGGTGTCGGCCCCGGCTGGATCATCGAAGACGGCGCTCTGAAGCTCAATGCGGTAGACCGCGCCGGCAACAAAACCAAGAACGCCAAAGGCGAGGTCATCGGAAACGACATCGTTACGGATGAAGTATTCAGCGGCGATTTCGAGTTCAAAGCCGACTGGAAAGTAAGCAAACAGGCCAACAGCGGTATCTTCTTCTTCGTCACCGAAGCGCCGAAATACAAGGAAATCTACCATACAGGCCTGGAATTGCAGGTCATCGACGACTCGATTTACGAAGGCGCTCCCGAAAACAAGCACCGCGCCGGCGACCTCTTCGGCGTCACCAACGCCCGCATCCGCGAACCTCTGCCGGTCGGGCAATGGAACAAGGTACTCGTCCGGCTGAAAGGCAACAAGCTGACGGTAGACATGAACGGCTACCGCATCCAGGAACTGGATCTCAACAGCCCCTCCTGGAAGAAATCGCTGGAGGCTGACGGCAGCCCCCTCAAAAACTCTCCCCTCACCAAAGGCATCTTCAAAGGCGCTTTCGGGCTGCAGGACTGGGGCAGTATGGTCTGGTACCGCAACCTCAAATACCGGAAGATTTAGCTAGGCGGTGCCGGAGAAAGTACCTAGGTTTGTGCTTTCGACAAACAGGTATGGACGAATTGTACAAGCTCTTCCAGCGGGATGAGTTCTATTCCCGGATTTCGTTTATGGACGAAGTAATCGTGATGACTTTCCGCGAAAAGATCTTCGTTGTCAAACAGGAGCAGGAAGATTTTGTCGTTACGTCTGACGGGGAAGAACGATGCCGGTCGAAACGGCCGATGGATATTTTGCGGTTTTTTTACGAGGCGGGGAGTTAGGAGCAGAGGGCATGGGGCAAAGGGCATGGGGTACCATACAAAAGAGACGGCTGTCTGTTACAGGCAGCCGTCTCTTTTGTATGAAACAGATCAACGTATCGTAGTAGCCGGTGGTTGAGCTCCGTCGAAACCACCGTGGCGGGAGCGGTGGGGATGAAAAAAAGATGACTGCCGGAGGTTTCGACGGAGCTCAACCACCGGGGAGAGATACCCGCCGCAGCGAGTACCCCATGCCCTCTGCCCCGTGCATCACTCCACCACCACCCGGAATGCCTTCTCCATACCACTCACGCGGAGGAGATAGACGCCCTTCGGCTGTGTGCCGAGATCAAAATCAAAGACTGATTTTTGACCGGTTTGTGTCTGGATAGTTTGTCCGCCGATGTGGTAGACGCCGACGGTTACCGCGCCGACCGGCTCCCGCTTCAGATCAAGCCGTACGCGTCCGCTGGTAGGGTTCGGGCCTACAGTCACTTCCGGTTCCGTTCCGGCGACGGAAAGCACCGCATAGCTCGTCCGGGCGCCGTCATAATCTACCTGTTGCAGACGGTAATAGACAATTCCGGAGCCGGGAGAGTCGACGAAGCGGTAGTTCAGGCGTTCGGTTGAGGTGCCGTTGCCGTCGATAATCGCCGCCTGTTCAAACGACCGGGCGTCGGTACTGCGCTCAAGGCGGAAATGCGCGTTGTTTTTCTCGGAAGCGGTCGTCCACCGCAATTCAACGGACGCGTCGTCGATCCGTCGCGCCGTCCACGAAACCAGTGAAACAGGGAGCGTCGATTCTGTTCCGGAAACGATCAGTTGCGGCCGGAAGGCGGTATTGCCGTTCTCGCGGGCAGAAAACTGCGCGTCTGCCGAGCTGTTGGTCAGGGTGGAGATGACTTTGAAGGTGACAAAATTCTCCGCCGCGGTACGTCCTCCGGCCGCGCCGAGTTTGGTCCGGACCCACTCGCTGATATCCAGCGTAACATAATTGCCGGACGGCGTACCCAGGATTTCACCCAGCTTGAGGGACACCGCCGGTTTGTTAGCCCACGTCAGGCCGGTTTCGGTCCAGGTATTGTCGGTTGCTTCGTAAAACTCCCAAGTCGTAGACGGCACAGCCGATCCGGCATAGGGAACATATAGCTGCAACAGGGTTTTCTTTTGAGTGGTCGGAACAGACGCGAGGTCAAATTTGAGGTATACCTCCCGCGTGGTCGATTCGCTGCCGTCTTTTTTGATGGTGAGGACGGTTTGAGCGCCGTAGTTGGTCGACGCGTTCGTGCCTCCCTGCACATAGGCATCCGCAACAGGATTCAGACGGGTCAGTTCCACCCAGCTCGAGGCCAGTTTCGGGTACACGGTGATCTGCGGACGCTGAACTGCCGAGGTACTCTCGCGGGAGGTGAACTGGGCGTCGGTCGTACTTCCGACAACCGTCGAAGAAATACGCAGCGTCAGTAATTTATCCTTCACCAGCCGCGCCCGAACAGCGTTGGTAATCCGCAGGGTCACATACGACCCGGCTATTGCACCCTGTACTTCGCCGATTTTTCCGCCGGGCAGCGGTCGGTTGGCCCAGGTAATGCCGGTTTCTGTCCAGGAATTATCCGCCACGTCGTAAAACTCCCACCTGGTACTCGTTACCGTTGTATTGGCGTTGTTGACGCGGATTTTGAGGATCGCGCTGTCGATTTCCGCCGGTACGCCCGAGAGGTCAAACTTCATGTATACTTCCCGTTTGTAACCGACACCGTCGTTTTTGATGGTGAGCGTACCCGTCGGATAGTTGACGTTCTGGTAAGAAGCGCCGTCCCGTACATACGCATCGGCAACGGCCTCCAGCGTAACCGGTGCGTCGGCCGGCGGCTCGGTATAATCCGGAGACGAGCTGTTGATCACGCCGGAAATACTGCTTCCAGCCAATAATCCGGTCGGCAACGTCAGCGAAAGCTCCTTCATTGTGGGGAGCAGGGCCGACTGAATACCTACTTTCAGCTTGAGGGCCGATTGGTTCGGGTCGGCCGCGAAAACGGTGAGTTCGCTTCCCCCGACATTCTTCAGAACAAGAGTACAGGGTTTGTCCACTTTCACGGTCATACCTTCTGCTGTAAAGCTACCGGCGGCGTAGAAAATGACCTGCCACATGTTCAGGGTGCTGTTTCGTACGACCTGAACGGTTGACGTATTGGACAGAATCGAGAGGTGAGTCGAGGTCCATGTTCCCATGTCTGTCGCGCTTTTCCCGGGAAGTACCACATAGGCATACGAAGCGTTGGATGGCGCTGTGCCGTGGTTAATCCATAGCTTGAAAACATCCTTCGATACGGCGTCAGACGAATATCCGCTGTTGATGCCGGCCCAGGAGCCGGTCTGCGTCTGGTTGCTGAGGCGGACCGATGTCACGTCCGGGAAGTAGTACCCGACCTGATTATGCCAGGCCCATTTGAGGCTGCTGGTGCGGTCGCCGGAGGCTAGGGTAGAGGTCGTCGTGCCATCCGATACCGTTACATCTCCCGAAAGAAGACACTGATTAAGCGTCGTATTGATCGCCTGAGAAGCCGTGGAGGTGATCCCCGCGCCGAGACAGACCACTTCGTCATCAAAGAAAAACCAGCCTTTCCGGGCCTGGGTACTGTAGTCGTTCATCTGGTATGCACTGACGCCGTAGATGCCGTCGGTGACTCCACCGACGAAACTCTGCGTGCCGGGATTCACGCCCCAGGAGCTGCGGACGGGGTAGGTAGTGATTTCGGGGACGGTAATACCCGGGAGTTTGTTCCAGTCCCACACCGGATAGATGCCGAAGTACTCGTCCCCGTTCGTTGCAATGTAGTTAACGCCTTCTGTCAGGTAATAGCCTTTGAGGTTTTCGCCGTTGCCGCTTTCGGATTTGGCAGTACGGGTCGAGACGGCCCGGAGACCGAACATATAACCCGGACGGTGGTGAACGGTGTAGTCGGTGCGCCAGTAGTGCAGGTGTTCCGGCGATACCTGGTACGACGCCGGCTGGGTACCCCGGAAGCGGGCTGCGGCGGCGTCGTACTCGGCGGCATACCCGGAGAGGTCGATGCCTTTGGATTTGTCGACCATACCGGCGTCGGCGCCGCCTGAATTGGGACGGGTGATGCTTCGCCCGAAAACGTTAAAATCGCTGTACCTCCCGCGGGATACCTTGATAAAGCCTTTTCGTGCATAGTTGGAAAAAGCCGCAATCTGCGCCGACGTGAAGGCATAGGAAGTACCGAGAACATACGCGCCGATGTTCGTCACCCCCGAAATAAACTCCCGGCCATAGCCGTACACGTAGAGTTGCTGACCGTGTGCGGCGAAGGAGTTGTCGGCCTGGATGCCTTCGCCCGACTGGACCGACAGGTAGCTGGCGACTTTGGAAGACGCTTCCGCCAGCAACGTACCGTTTTCGGTGAGGCAGGCACGCATGATGTAATGCTGGGCGATGTCGGTCAGGTTGGAGTTGTCGCTCCCGGGAGACGAATTATAGGTATATCCTTTCGTCATCCAGGTAATCATTTGCGTTTCGACAGACGACGGTACTCCGGCGATCGGCCCGTACCGCATGCAGATCAGCGCATTCCCGATGTCTTTCGGGAGGGTAATGCCGTAGTAAAACCAGTTGGTACTGGTGGGTTTGCTGGATAGCCCGAGCCAGTAGTTCATGGTATTGACGACCGTCTGGCGGACGGTTGAATCGCCGTAGTAGGTACTCCCGGTATTCGAAAAGGCCTTGGCCAGGGTAATCATCCGGGAGAAGTGGGTACCGGGAAGCCAGCCGGAACCGTTATTGGCGTTGGTGTAGTCGACATCCGTCCAGTGGCCGTCGGCCTGAACGGAGGCAAGGAGGGAGGTCGCCGAGGCGTCGAGCGAGGTTACATTGGTGCCGGCCTGGACACCGTTGAAGATGCGGTCCATGACAGTTTTGAACTCGCCGGTAGCCTGCGGAAAGGCGGGTATCGCGATCAGCAGGCAGCAAAGAAGGAAGAGGTTTTTCATAGCGTTGCGGTTAAGTACCGTAACAAATGTGCGGAAAGTAGCACCCGTGGGAGGGGGAAAAATATAACTAAAAAGGGGGAAAATTGTAAAGGGGGCTTTAGGCTGTAAGCTATAGGCCTTAGGCGTTGGGCTGTTGGCGTTCGGGCGCGCTATTATTGTCCGTCTCCGGCAACGAGGCCCTGGCATAAAGCTTAAAGCCTATAGCTTATTGCCCGTCTGCGGCAACGAGCCCCTTGCCTAAAGCCTATAGCTTACGGCTTAAAGCCTAAACCCCATTGCCACCGCCACCATCGACAACCCCACAAACCAATACTCCTTCAATTCCCGCAGGGTTTTCCAGAGCAGGTTGGCGACGCTTTGGCGACTCACGGCCATGACGGAAGCGATGGCTTCGTTGTCCAGGTTTTCGTAGAAGCGGAGGTAGATGATTTCACGCTGGCGGGGTGTCAGCCGCGTCATCAGCTGCCGGATTTTGAGGTGGTTGTACTGGCCGGATTCGTGCTCAATGATTTCGTCTTCGCAAGGCAGGCTGACACCGCCGAGACCGGAGTCGAAGTCGGCATCTTCGTCGAGCCAGTGCATGTCTTTTTTCTTGCGAAGGATTTTCCGACGGATGGAAACGAGAAGATATACCCGGAGGTTATGCGGTTCGGAGAGGCGGGAGCGGTTGTCCCACAGCTCCATGAAGAGGTCCTGGATACAGTCTTTGACAAATTCGCGGTCGTTCGAAAACTTCGTCCCGTACCCGTAAAGCCGTTTGTAATACCGTTGCGCAAGAATACCGAACGCGTGTTCGTCCCCGCGGGCAAATGCCTGCCAGAGTTCCGTCTCCTCCTGGGAGCGGCTGGGATCGGGATATGCGGTGTGCGGACGTGACATGATTCGGTATCAGGTTTTGCGGGGATTCCGAAGAGAAGACGCTTTCCGTCGTCTCCTTACCTGACAAATCCTGAAAAAGCCTATTCATACTCGTTTTTATCCAAAAAGGTTTGGAGGCGGTTTATGGTTGTCAGTTTTCGGTTTACAGTCTTTTGTTTTCGGTTGGGTTTGAGAAGGGAATGGGTAGACGAAGAGGGTTGGTTGCGTGCGTGCGTAGTATCCGCTACCTGCCGTGCACAGATGTTAATGTCGTTGAGCGATAGGAAAGGCGAGGTCGCCTGCCCGCCGTGCGTAGCATCCGCTACGCACTTTTTAATTAGTAGGCTGCGCCTACTGCCATAAACAAAAGCAAATCCGCCTCAAGAAGTGACCTACAACACAATTCCTATCTAAAAAGGCGACGGATTGTATTGTCATTGTCGCAGCTACTTTTTTGGATGAGAGGCGGTTGAGGTAAGCGCAGCCTACCAACTAAAAAGTGCGTAGCGGATGCTCCGCACGGCAGGCAGACCCCTTCGTCTTATCTACCACCTCACGACACCCGCTCCCCCTTAACTGAAAACCCCAAACCGTAAACTGAAAACCATAATCTGCACCCCACACCCATCTTCCCCGCTTGCACCTCAAAAAGAATTTTTTACATTTTTTTGATTATTCTGCTGATACGGCTGCCTCTCTGTGTCTGTCAGGACTTGAACCGGAATACTATGCCGTCGTACAATGAAATAGAGGACTTTTTGCAGGACCCTTCCTTTGTTGAGTGGGCGTCGGGAAACGAGGATTTTTTCTGGAGCAGCTGGATTGCAGCACATCCGGAAAAACAGGAACTGGTACGCCAGGCGCGGCAATTGCTGATCGCGGTGCAGGATCAGGAACCTGATATCCGGGACGAAGAAATCAACCGGGAGGTTCGCCGGTTCATCGAACTGGCCCGGGAGCGGAAAACGGTCCGCCGACGGAAACTGCTGATCCGATGGGGAGCCGCAGCCGCGCTGGTGCTCCTGCTGCTGGGCGGTGCGGTGGTACTCTACCGATTTCCTGCGTCGGAGACGACCCCGCTCGCCGGTGCAAAGCTGGAAGAGAAAATCAACGATTCCGATCGGGACCTGACCTTCAGCCTCTCCGATGGAACGCGCGTAACCCTGCGCAAAAAAAGCCGGCTTGTCTATCCAACCCAGTTTAATACCTCTTTCCGGGAAGTGACGCTCGAAGGAGACGGCTTCTTCGACGTCGCCCCGAACCGGGAGAAACCCTTCCTGATTTACGCCGATGAAACCGTCGTGCGCGTAATCGGAACCCGTTTCTGGGTCGAAACCCGGGAAACAGATGTGCGCGTCTCTGTACGGAGCGGAAAGGTCTCTGTCTTTGATGCGAAGGAATTCAAGCGGGAATACACCCGGGAAGGTGCCGGCCGCGACCTGAAAGGCGTGGTGCTGCTGCCCAATCAGCAGGCGACATTCACCCTGGAAACCAGGCAATTACAAAAGGGGATTGTCGAACATCCCGAAGTGATCGCCACCAATCCCGACGAGCTGACCGTCGAAGACCGGCCGGTGACCGAAGTCTTCCGCCAGCTCGAAAAGATGTATGGCATTAACATTGAATTCGACGAAAAACGCCTGAAAGGCTGCCCCGTAACGGTCGCCTTTACCACGGAAGGCCTTTTTGAAAAACTGCAGCTTATCTGTGAAATCATCGGCGCCCGGTACGAGACGGTTGACGGCCAGGTCATCGTCTCCGGAAACGGCTGCCAGCCTGCCCACGAATAACGCGATAGCCACCAAAATCCCTTTTTCGTGCCTATGACCGAGTAACACTACTGATCCTCAAAAAAATAAGCCGGCAGTGGATCCAGCACTGCCGACTTTCTCCACTTGGTGTAAGCGCTTTCCGAGAGCGCTCAGGGAGTTTTTTTGCTCATTCCTGGAGAGAAATCACAAAAACTCAAATCTATGAAAAATTCGGAATGGTATTCATCCATTTTCCTAAAACTGATGAGACTATCATTGCTGCAGCTGATACTGTGGGGATTCTTCAGCAGCCTGTCGTTTGCCCGGGAGGCGAAAGGGCAGGAGGCGCTGGATCAGAAAGTGACCTTTCGCGCCCGCAATCAGGATGTGAAAACGACGATTCGACAGCTGGGCGCCGCCGCGCAGGTGCGGTTTATGTATAGTTCGCTGTTGATTCAGGCCGACCGTATTGTATCCATTGAGGCGTCGGACGAACGCCTGAGCGACGTCCTGGACCGCCTTTTCAAACCCCTTCACATAAACTATTCTACCAAAGGAAGACTCATTCTGCTGACTGCTGCGGGTGTCGGAAGCCGCTTTGCCGATCCGCTGGAAGGCGTGGAAGCACCAGCCGACCGGGTCATTACCGGAACGGTTACCGGCGAAAACGGACAGGGCCTGCCGGGCGTGAACGTGCTGCTGAAAGGCACAACGCGTGGCGCCAGCACGGATCCGGACGGTAAATTCCGCCTCGAAATCCCGGCTTCGGGCGGTACGCTGGTCTTCAGCTCCGTCGGATACCTGGCGCAGGAAGTAGCCGTCGGCTCGCAAACCAACATCACCGTTGCCCTTCAGGTCGATACCAAACGCCTCGACGAAGTCGTCGTGATCGGCTATGGTACCCAAAAACGCGCAGACGTGACGAGCGCCGTCGTCACCGTTTCAGGCGAGCAGCTCACCAAACGCGTCGTGACCAACCCGGCTACCCTGCTTCAGGGGCAACTGCCTGGCTTACAGGTTATCCAGAACTCCGGCGAACCCGGAAACGAAGGAGTTAACTTGCGTATACGTGGGACCGGCACCTTTTCCGGAGCCGGAAATGATCCTCTGGTGATTGTGGATGGCCTGCCCGGTAGCCTGACGTCCATCAACCCGAACGATATTGAGTCGGTATCGGTCCTGAAAGATGCGTCGTCTGCCGCGATCTATGGTGCCCGCGGCGCCAACGGGGTAGTGGTGATCACGACGAAGAAGGGCAAGGAAGGCCGCCTTTCGTTGCAGTATACCTATAACCTGGGTGTTACGAACGCGACGCGCCTGCCGCAGACCATCACCAACTCCGCCGAGTTCATGGAGCTGAACAACGAGGCCCGGACGAATTCCGGTCTCAACCCGATCTATACCCAGGCGATGATCGATCAGTACCGCAACGCCACCGACCGGAACAAATACCCGAACCACAACTGGCTCGACGATATGTTCCAGACGGCTTATGTGCAAAACCATTACCTCAATCTCAGCGGTGGCAAGCAGGGAACCAACTACAGCGTCGGTCTGGGGATTACCGATCAGCCGGGGGTTATGAAAGGCTTCAACTACAAGAAGTATACGCTTCAATTTAACCTGAATTCAAAAATTAACGATGTAGTAAGTTTCGGGACGAATACCCTTGTCCGTTACGGCAAGAAAAGCAACCCGCCGCAAGGCTCCGGTGATCAGTTTCTTTCGACATTGGCGCAGTCTCCGCTTTACAAGCCGAAACTCTGGGACGGTTCCGGACGCTACACATTCCGGGCGTTTTCAGGCGAGCAGGGTAATAAGAACACGATTGCCATTGCGGAAAATGTCAAAGCTGTTACCGATGATTACTACGGACAGCTTAATGGCTTTGTCGACGTGAAAGTACTCCCCGGCCTGACCTGGGAAACCCGCGGCGGCGCCAACTTCTATTTCACCAAAGTCAACGATTTCCGGCCGAAAATCCCGCTTTTCCTCTATTCCGATCTCAGCCAGGCCAGCGACCTGGACGTAGGTACCCAGGGCCTGACCATTACCCAGACCAACGGCCTCTACACCGTTCTGTATAGTCAGCTGACGTACGACCGCCTCTTCGGCAAGCACCACGTGGTAGCGCTCGCCGGCGCGCAGCAGGAGCAGAACATGGACCAGTCGCTGGCCGGCAGCCGCCGCGCTTTCCCGACCAACGCGCTAACCGAGCTCAATGCCGGTCCGCAGGACGGCATGACCAACAGCGGTACTACCTCCCGGTGGGCGATCCGCTCGTTTTACGGTCGTCTGAATTACGATTATGACAACAAATACCTCGTCGAAGGAAGTATCCGGAACGACGGTACCTCCCGGCTGCCGACTGCTACCCGCTGGGGCCTGTTCTACTCCGTTTCCGGTGGCTGGCGGATTTCGCAGGAGGCCTTCCTGCAACAGGCCAGCTGGCTGACGGATCTGAAAATCAGAGGATCATGGGGCCGGCTGGGTAACCAGAACATCGGTACCTATCCGTACCAGAATGTACTCAGCGGGGTAACCTATCCGTTTGGCGGAACCCTGTCGACCGGCTACTACGCGCCCGGGCTCGTCGATCCGTCGCTGACGTGGGAGTCGACCCAGGTACTCGATTTCGGCCTCGACCTCACCGCGCTGAAAGGCCGGCTGAACATTACCGCCGACTGGTTCAACAAGGAAACTTCCGATATCCTCCGTTCGTATCAGGTTCCATTGTACGTAGGGATGAACTCGCCGACGGTCAACAACGGCGCCGTCCGGAATACGGGATGGGAGCTCGCCGTCGGCTGGCAGGACAAAATCGGCAAGGACTTTTCCTACCGCATCGGCGGCAATATCCAGGCTTACAAGAATACGCTGACGAGCTATGGCAAGACGGAAATCGGCGGTAACTCCATCCGTCAGGAAGGCAAACCCCTTGATGAATTCTACCTCTACATCTGGGACGGAATCTTCCAGAATCAGGCAGAAATCGACGGCTGGGCCAAGCAGCCGATTGCGCCGAAACCGGGCGATATCAAAATCCGCGATGTCAACGGCGACGGCAAGATCGACGCCAGCGACCGGACCTACGTTTCCGGTAAATTTCCCGCGGCATCCTATAGCTTTAACCTGAGTGCGGCGTGGAAAGGATTTGATCTCTCTGCGCAGATTTTCGGATCATTCGGCCAGAAGATTTACGTAACAGGTTGGGGAATCGAGCCGTTCCGTCAGGGTTCGGTACCGACGGTCGACTGGCGCAACCGCTGGACCGAGCAGAATCACTCGACCACCATGCCGCGGATTTACGTGGCTGACAGCTATCCGGCTATTCAGAACTATGCATCGACCTACTTCCTCAAAGACGGTTCTTTTGCCCGTCTGAAAAACCTGCAGCTCGGATACTCACTTCCGGCGGCTGTCGTGAAGAAGGCCGGTATGCAGTCGCTGCGCGTGTATTTCTCTGCCGACAACCTCCTGACCTGGAGCAAGTATCCGGGCCTCGATCCTGAGCGGACGAGCACGAGCGGAAGCTATGTAGCCTACCCGCAAAACCGGGTTCTGACGTTCGGCGCGATGGTTCAATTCTAATTCTGCGAAGCAAGATGAAAAAAGGTATTCTCTCTATATTTCTGGCAGCGCTCACCCTTTCCTCGTGCATCAAGGATGCCCTGGAAGTGAACCCGCTGGACCAGCTTTCCTCGGCCAGTTTCTGGAAAACAGAGTCCGATGTGCAGTCGGCGCTCACGGCCTGCTATAGTTTCTTCAAACGTGGCGGCAACTGGTACGGTACCACGCTGCAGTTTCCCGCCGGCTGGGACGCCCTGTCGGACGATGGGTACACCCAATACGATTACGGCTCGGCTAATTCCATCAGCTTCAGTGGCCCGACACCCACTTCAAGCGGGTATGTTTCCGATGCTTATACGGTAGATTACCAGGCGATTGCGGCCATTAACTATTTCATGGCGAATATCGGCAAGGTAACCCTGCCCGATGCCAGCAAGAAAAAGTACCTCGCCGAGGCCAATTTTCTCCGCGCGTTTTACTACTTCCAGCTGGCAACGCTCTACGGCAACGTCATCCTCATCAAGGAGCCGGCGATAGATACCTTCAAAGAACCCCGGGCGAAGTCGACGAAAGACGAGGTACTCGCTTTTGTCAACGAAGAACTGGACAAGGCTATCACGGATCTTCCGGATGTTGCCTATGCCGACGGCCACGCCGTCAAAGGTTCCGCACAGGCGCTTAAAGCCCGCGTGTTGCTGTATCAGAAGAAGTATCCGGAGGCCGCTGCGATGGCGAAAAACATCATCGACGGAGGTAAGTACAAGCTCTGGGCCAACTATAAGGAGCTGTTCTACAAGCCGGGGCAGAACAATAATACCGAGATCATTTTCTCGATCAAGAACCTGCCGCCGAACTCCTATCCCGATCCGGGGGTAGACCTGTTCCAGGGCTCCTGGCAGGCAGTTCAACCGACGAAAAACCTGATCGACGAATACGAAGCGAAGGATGGCCAGCCAATTGGCAGCTCTCCGGTGTATGATCCCGCAAAGCCGTACGACAACCGTGATCCGCGTCTGCGCATGTCGTTCTTCGTACCGGGCGACGGCGCCGCGGAAGGCTGGAACAAGTACAACGGCAAGGCATCGTTCAATCCTTTTGTAGATGCCAATACCACGGGTTTCGCGGTGAAGAAAATGCTGGACCCGAGTCGATCCGACCCGCAGTACTCCACCCAGAGTGATCAGGACTATGTGCTGATGCGGTATGCGGAAGTACTCCTCAACTATGCCGAAGCGGAGAACGAAGCGAGCGGTCCTGCAAACGCCTATGCTGCGGTCAATCAGATCCGCACGCGGGCAGGTATGCCTGCACTGCCAACCGGGCTCACCAAAGACCAGATGCGCGAGCGTATCCGCCACGAGCGGCGGGTGGAGCTGGCGATGGAAGGTCTCCGGTACTACGACCTGCGCCGCTGGGGTATTGCCCTCCAGAAACTCAATGGCTTTAAGATTGTTCCGGGAAATAACAACCTGAAGGACAAGTACTACGAAGCCCGCTTCGACATCTGGCCGCTTCCGCAAACGGATATCGACCGGAACTCGGGACTGAAGCAGAATGACGGGTATTGAGAACGTTTTGAGTTTTGAGTTGGGGTCGGCATCACTGCCGGCCCCTTTTTTGTTTTCGGTTTTCGGTTTTTTGTTTTCAGTTGGGAGGGAGAGGGGTGTGGAGGAGGCAGAGATAGCTGTCTGCTGTTGGTTGCCAGTCGCTTTTTTTTTTCATCCCCACCGCTCCCGCCACGCTGGTTTCGACG
>NZ_FNGS01000005.1:120578-625499 GCF_900103285.1 Siphonobacter aquaeclarae
CACCGCTCCCGCCACGCTGGTTTCGACGTAGCTCAACCACCGGCTATCGCGCAGGCGGGGCAGCGGGCTCCCTTCTTTAATTTTAATTCAATATTCTCATGATCCAACTTTCTTTTTTACACCTATTCCTTCTTCAAAAGCCTCCAAACGCACTATTCAATCGAAAAAGTCCAAATAGTGTCCCGCTATCTCCGCGCTGTTCCATAGGAAATTTGGCAATTGGAAAATTTTCCAAAATAAACTGACCAAATCCCTTGCATACTTAATGCAAGTCCCTTTACATTTGTCGAAACTAAATATTTTAAAATATTAACTAAAACAGTCTTTGTGTGAATCATTCATAAAATAGACGAGAGAAAATCCTGATCAGATCTTTAATCCGTCTTTTTTATGCATGAGGGGAAAGAAAGCTTGTTATGAAGACAGCCTATATCGCGCAATACCGGGACAGCCTTTTGCAGGACGTTGTTCCGTTCTGGATGAAACACTCCATCGACCGGGAGTGGGGCGGGTTCCTGACCTGTCTCGACCGGGACGGAGACGTCTACGATACCGACAAATTCATCTGGCTGCAATGCCGGGAAGTATGGTGCTTCTCCATGCTGTACAACCAGGTAGAACCCAAAGCCGAATGGCTCGACGCCGCCGTCCAGGGCGCCGAATTCCTCCGGAAATGCGGCCGGGATGAAGCCGGCAACTGGTACTTCTCCCTCACCCGGGAAGGAAAGCCGCTCATTCAGCCCTATAATATTTTCTCGGATTGCTTCGCGACGATGGCATTCGGTCAGCTCTTCAAGGCGACCGGCAACCAGGACTACGCCGATATCGCGGTGGCAACCTTCCGGAATATCCTCGCCCGCCAGGACAATCCCAAAGGTCTCTATACCAAGGCAGTACCCGGTACGCGGCCGCTTATCAGCTTTGCCCTGCCGATGATTCTCTGCAATCTGGTACTGGAAATCGAGCACCTGCTCGAGGTGGAACTGGTGGAGCGGGTCATCGACGAAGGCATCCATGCCGTCATGGACGTATTTTACCAGCCGGAACACGGCCTGATTCTCGAAAACGTCAATCCGGATGGCTCTTTTTCAGATTCGTTTGAAGGCCGGACGGTAAACCCCGGTCACGGCCTGGAAGCCATGTGGTTTGTGATGGACCTTGCCGCCCGCCGCGGCGACGATGCCCTGATCCGTCGCGCTACCGACCTCACTCTCAGTATTCTGGAGTATGGCTGGGACCAGGAACACGGCGGTATTTTCTACTTCCTGGATATCAGCGGGCATCCGCCGTTGCAACTGGAGTGGGACCAGAAACTCTGGTGGGTACACGTCGAAACCCTCGTCAGCCTTCTCAAAGGCTACCTCCATACCGGCGATAAACGCTGTATGGACTGGTTTGAGAAGGTACACGCCTATACCTTTGCCCACTTCCCCGACCCCGGACACGGGGAATGGTTTGGCTACCTCAACCGCCAGGGCGAGCCGCTGCTGTCGCTCAAGGGCGGAAAATGGAAAGGGTGTTTTCACATTCCCCGCGCGCTGTACCAGTGCTGGAAGACCCTCGAAGCCATCGTGGAAAAGGAAGAAGCGGGTAAAGTAGCTCAATTGTCCTGAAAATTAACGCATTATGGCTCCGATACCTGCCACCGTCCGCTTGTCCGATACTGCTGATACCCGGGAGAATTATACCCCGGCCCTGATGACCATGGCTGTGCTGTACTTCATGATGGGTTTTATCACCTGTCTGAATGATACGCTCGTGCCGTATTTCAAGCGGGGCTTTACGCTGAGCTATTCGGAGTCGTCCCTCGTGCAGTTTTACTTTTTTCTGACCTACGGATTGATGTCGATTCCGGCTGGAAAGATCGTCGAACGCATTGGGTATCAGCGCGGTATTGTCAGTGGATTTGGTATTGCCGGTTTCGGAGCCCTGCTGTTTTTCCCGGCTGCGGGCCTGCATCAGTACGGCCTGTTTCTCGCAGCCCTGTTTATCGTGGCGGTAGGTATTGTCCTCCTTCAGGTAGCGGCCAACCCGTACATTACGGTATTGGGCCCGGCCCGGACGGCTTCGTCCCGGCTGGCGCTGATTCAGGGAGTAGGGTCACTCGGAACGACAACCGCGCCTCTCTTCGGCGCCTATTTCATTCTTTCTTCTCTTAAAGAAGCCTCCAGCGAGGCTGTCAAGTACCCGTACCTGGGCATCGCCGCCACGCTGGCCCTGATTGCGGTAGTGGTGAGCCGGTTGCGACTGCCGGTTCTTTCTTCCGGAGAAACCGCCGAGGAAACGCCGGGCAAAGGCCTGTTTTCGTTCCGGAATTTCCGGTTCGGGCTGGGCGCCATCTTTGTCTATGTGGGCGCGGAGGTTTCTGTCGGAACATTTTTAACCAATTACCTGGCCGACAGTCTGCAGATTTCCGAAAGCGACGCGAATACGTTTGTGGCGTTTTACTGGGGAAGTATGCTGGTCGGCCGCGTTGCCGGATCTTTCCTGCTTCGATCTCTAAACCCATCCGTCCTGCTGACGGGCACGGCTGCCGCTGCTGCGGCGCTGATTCTGGTTTCCGTTTCGGCTACAGGGTATGTAGCGGCATGGACGATGATCGGTGTCGGCCTCTGCAACGCCACCATGTTCGCCATCGTGTTCTCGCTGTCGGTCGAAGGCCTCGGCGGGTACACGACGCGGGCGTCCGGCTGGCTGTCGACCGCCATTGCCGGCGGCGCTGTGATTTCTTATGCGCAGGGCATCCTGAAAGACCATTACAGCTGGCCCGTGGCGTTTGTCGTCCCGGTGCTGTGCTACCTCTACCTTGTTTTTTACGGGGTAAACGGGCATCGCCCGTCTTCCCGCTGACACCACCACTATGAAAACCTTTTTTTCGATTGTCCTTTTCCTGTGCTGCCTGACCGTGCAGGCGCAGCAGAAAATGCGGATTTTGTTTGTACCTCTGGACGACCGTCCGCCCTGCCTGCAATTCACCGAGCGCATGGGGCAGATCGGTGGCGCCGAGGTCGTTTCTCCACCCAAAGAGCTGCTCGGGCGCTTCATGGATTTCGGGCAATCCGACCGGATCAATGCCTGGATCGCACAGCAGGACCTGAAGCGCTTTGACGCTGCCGTTCTTTGCCTCGATATGATGAGTTATGGCGGATTGGTTGGCTCGCGCGTCTTTCAAACGTCTGAAAAAGAAGCGCTTAAACGACTGGATATCGTCCGGGAAATCCGGAAGAAAAATCCCGCCATCCGCATCTATGCCCAGAACGTGATCATGCGGCTGGCGCCAACGGCCGACGGCAAAAACGAAGCCTACCGTCAGAAACTGGCCGACTGGGCCGAGGTATGCGTCATTCCCTCGAAAAAAGAAGAAACCGCCGCACTCGAAAAAGCCATCCCGGCAGAAGCCCTGCAGCAATACAAAGACGCGCGCCGCCGCAACCTGGCCGTGAACCTGAAAGTGGTAGACCTCGTCAAAAACGGAACGATCCACTACCTTATTCTTTCTCAGGACGATGCCAAGCCGGTGGGTATCCACGTGGCCGACCGCGAGCGCCTGGTCGCGGAAGTAGCCAAATACAAGCTCGGCGCGAAAATCGCCGTTCAGCCGGGTACCGACGAAGTATCCATGCTGCTGCTCGCCCGGACGCTCAATGACTACCACCGGTATACGCCGACTGTCAAGGCCGTGTATTCTTCTGCCGAAATGGCCGCGAAGACCATGCCTTTTGAAGATAAACCGCTGAGCCAGACCGTCAGCTTTCATATCCGGGCGACCGGCGCCCGGGAAGTAGCCGACAAGGCCGAACTGTATTTTTACGTATATGCGTCGAGGTTCGAGCCGGGGCGTGCCGTTTCCTTCGCCCGCGAAATCGCAGAAGCGGTGAAAGCGGGGAAGAAGGTAATCGTCGCCGACATCGACCCGAAAGGAAACGTTCAGGGCGGGGACTCGCTCTTTACCGAAGCCCTCCTGAAGGAAGGCGTGTTACCTGCCCTGAACGGTTATGCTTCCTGGAATACCGCCGGAAATACCATCGGAACGGCGTTGCCTCAGGGCGTTGTTTTCGGAATGGCCCAGAAATTCCTCCTCGGCCAGGCGGGCTATCGGGCCGGAGTATTATCCGCCCAGCACTGGTTTCTGTTGCACCGGGTGATGGACGACTACTACTTCCACAACGTCGTCCGGGCGCGCGCCAACCGGTACCTCCGCCAGGTCAACCGTAGCGCATACCTCATGACCGACGCCCAGCGGGCAGATGTCGAACGGTACTGCCTGGAGCAACTGACTCCGTACTTCCGGCGTGTGACCGACGCGTATTTCAAAAGCGGGAATGTATCCTGCGACCGCCCGACCGGCCTGCGTTTTCAACTACCCTGGAACCGCACGTTTGAGGCCGATATTGATTTTGACCTGACTTGCCGCTAGGCTGCCGCCGCCTGACGGACCGGTCACCCTGCTGTGACCGGAGGACCTGCATTGCCTTACCTACTTTAAACCCTATCAAGATTCAGCTATGAATAAATCCTGTACACGAAGCTGGCTGAGCGGCTGGCTGGTCGTATTGCTCGTGATGACCTGCTCCTTTTCCTTCGGGCAGGTGATCCGCGGGAAAGTAACAGACGCGAAAGGCAGCCCGCTGCCGGGCGTTTCCGTTCTGGTGAAAGGAACGGTAGTCGGAACGACGACTACCGCCGCCGGTACCTATGAACTCAGATCGCCCCGGGCGGAAGGCGTACTGCTGTTCTCCTTTACCGGTATGGTGTCGAAAGAAGCCCCGTTTTCGGCGGCGATGACCGAAGTGAACGTCGTACTCGACGAAGACACAAAAAACCTGAAAGAACTGGTCGTCATCGGCTACGGTACCCAGAAGAAAGTCAACCTGACGGGCTCTGTGGCGGTTGTCGACGGTGAGATGATCAAGAACCGGCAGGTGGCCTCGACCTCCCTGGCGCTTCAGGGCGCGGCGCCGGGTGTGACGATCACGCAGCAGTCGGGCGTGCCGGGCGGCGACGCCGGTACCATCCGCATCCGCGGTATCGGCTCCATCAACGCCGGGCAGAATCCGCTCGTCCTGATCGATAACGTGGAAATGAGCCTGGACGCGATCGATCCGAACAACGTTGAAACTATTTCTGTCCTGAAAGACGCCGCCGCCGCTGCCGTTTACGGTTCGCGTGCAGCCAACGGGGTCATCCTCGTGACGACCAAACGCGGGCAGTCGGGCGTCAAAGTCAGCTACAATGCCTACCTGACCGGCCAGACGCCGACGGATCTTCCCCAGAAAGTCAGTGCCCTCGATCACATGAAATTCTGGGATATTGCCCAGGTGAACAGCGGCCTGCCCGCAGCCTATACCCAGCAAATCGCGGATTACGAGGCGAAAGGCGCCGACAACTTCGCCCGGTTCAATACCGACTGGAAGAAACTCGTTCTCACCAATAACGGGATGATGCAGAACCACAACCTCAGCGTATCTGCCGGAACCGATATTATCAAGGTCTTCGCGTCGGGCAGCTTCCTGAATCAGAACGGGTTGACAGCTAACACCAACTACAAGCGGACCGACTTCCGCTTCAATACCGATGTCGCGCTTTCGAAAAAACTGTCGGCGTCGATGGACCTGGTACTCAATAAGTCCAACCGTCTCTGGCCGGGGCAAAACACCCCTGACGGTATCATTCTGGCGATGCTGGGCCTTCCGGCCAACATTCCCGGCCGTTTCAATACCGGTGAATGGGGCGAAGGTTGGTCGAACGCCAACCCGGCCGCCCAGGCCGAAGACGGCGGCTTCAACCGCAGCAAGACCGATTCCCGTATTCTGAAAGGTACGCTGGTCTACAAGCCGGTCGACGGGCTTGAGCTCCTCGCCAGCTACAGCTCCAATTACTATACCACGCATCAGCGTCAGTTTACCGATCAGTATGCGATTTATACGCCGGACCTGGCAAACAACAAGCTGATCTATGCCCGGCCGTGGCCCGCGCTGAATTCGTTGTCGGACAATACCACCGAAAACAACCAGAACCTGTTCCGGGTACAGGCGACGTACAACAAGTCCTTCGGCAAGCACAACCTGACCGTATTGGGTGGTTTCAGCACGGAAGATTTTTACACGAGCAATGTGAATACCTTCCGTCAGAACCTGCTTTCGCCGGATCGCCCGTACCTCGACAGCGGCGACCCCCTCGGGCAGACCATGAGCGGTGGCGAAAGCCGGTACTCCATGGTTTCGGCTTACGGACGGGTGAACTACAACTACAACGAGAAGTACCTCCTCGAAGTCAACGGGCGCTGGGATGCGTCCTCACGCTTCCGGCAAAGCAACTGGTGGAAACTATTCCCTTCTGTGTCAGCGGGCTGGCGCTTGTCGGAAGAAGATTTCTGGAGCAGCATTGCCCCGGTGGTCAACAACGCCAAAATCCGTGCTTCCTATGGTACGCTGGGCAACCAGAACCTGATCCGGAACGGCTCGGTGGATTACTATCCGACCTATGCTACCTTCTATTCCGGTACGGCGTATAACTATTATTTCAACGATGTCATCAACGCCGGGTATGCGCTGACGACGGCTTCGAACCCCAATATCCGCTGGGAAACGTCGAAAATCCTGGACGTCGGGCTCGACCTCGCTTTCCTGAAAAACCGGTTGAACGTAACGGCGGATTTCTTCCAGCGGGACATCGCCGATATGCTTCAACTCGTGCCGATTCCGTCGTACGTCGGACTTGCCTCCCCGTTTGTGAATATGGGAACCATGCGGAATACCGGCTGGGAATTATCCCTTGGCTGGAAAGACAAGATCCGGGACTTTTCCTACCAGGTTACGGCCAACCTTTCCGACGTGAAGAATACCCTGCAAAACAACGGCGGTACCCCGGTCATCAACGGTTCCCAGATCCAGCAGGAAGGATATGCGCTTAATTCTTATTATGGCTATATCGCCGACGGCCTCTTCCAGAGCGCCGAAGAGGTGAAAAACGCCCCCTTCCACTATGCCAACACGGCAGCGGGGGATATCCGCTACCGGGATATCAGCGGTCCGGCCGGCAAACCCGACGGCAAGATCGACAGTTACGACCGGGCGATTATCGGCAACAACTTCCCCCGGTACGAGTACAGCCTGAACCTCGGCGCTCAGTACAAGGGTTTTGACCTGACGGTGTTCTTCCAGGGCGTCGGCAAGCGGGATAATTACCTGTCCGGCACCGGATCGCAGCCGTTCTATTCGGCCAACTTCCAGGGGTCGATGTATGAGAGTCAGCGGGATTACTGGTCGCCCGAAAACACCGGAGCCTCCCTGCCGCGCCTGACGGCCAACAGCATCCCGAATAACTATGTTGTTTCGTCTTTCTGGGTACGGGACGCCTCGTACCTGCGCATGAAGAACCTCGTATTGGGCTATACGCTGCCGAAAATGGTATCCGACAAAATCCGCATCCGTTCGGCGCGGATCTACCTGAGCGGTCAGAACCTGTTTACGCTCACGAACTTCTTCAAGGGCTTCGACCCCGAGCAGATCGATACGGGCGGGCGTTTCTACCCGATCATGCGGACCTATACGGCTGGTATCAACCTTAACTTCTGAGACCGATGAAAAAGAACCTATATATCGCCGGAATCTGCCTTGGATTGCTGACAGGCTGCAACGACTACCTGACGGAAGCGCCGCTGTCGGCTCCGGCTACCGGCCAGTTTTTCAATAACCAGACCGAAATGAACGCCGCGCTGACGGCCGTCTACAACTCGGTGTACTGGAATACCGGAAGCACGCCCTACCAGTCGATGATGGACGGATGGACGGATCTGGCGCTGCTTCGGGCGGTGGACCTCGGCGAGGGCAACTTCGACGTCTACAACGCCCATGCCAAGAACCTCTGGTCGCTGCCCTATGTCACGATTCAGCGGGCGAATACCCTGATCGACGGCATGGCAGTCGGGAAAAACAACGTTACGGCTGCGGCCTACGCCCGTATCGAAGCGGAAGCCCGCGTGCTTCGGGCGTATGCCTATTTTTACCTGGTGAATCTTTTCGGAGACGTTCCCCTGATCAAAAAGCCGCTGACGCCGGACCAGTTTTATACCCAGACCCGTACGCCTAAGGCCGAAGTGATCCAGTTTATTTACCAGGAACTGGACGCCGCGGCGGCGAGCCTCGACTGGACGGCGACCGACCGCGGGCGCGTCAGTCGCTCGATGGCCCTCGGCCTCAAAGCCCGCACCGCGCTGTTCAATAAAGAGTATACGCTGGCAGCGGAAGCGGCCAAAAACGTCATCGACAACGCCGGTCTCGGTCTGAATCCGAAGTTCCAGGACCTCTTTACCCGTGCCGGTCAGATTCCGAATGCCGGTAAGGAAATCATGTTCGAAATCCTGCATACCGAAGCCGATGCCAACTCGATTACGTACCTGCCACTGGGGAGTATCTCCCGGGCGGCGGGCGGGCAGTCCGGCCGGTTCCCGCAGCAGCGTCTCGTGGATATGTTTGAAGCGAAAGACGGCAAGCGGATCGACGAGTCGACGGTCTATGATCCGAAAAACCCGCGCCTCAACCGGGACATGCGCCTGAAATACACCGTCGCGATTCCCGGTGATACCATCACGATGAACCAGATCACGTTTGTGTACGACGTGTACAAAAGCACGACGTCGTTCAAAAATGCCGATGGTACCTGGTCGACCAAAACCAATGCCGATTTCGACAATGCCTATGGCCCGGCCAAAAGCGGCGTAGGTTTGCTACATGCGAAGTATACTTTTACGGCGGAAAATGCTTTCGCGTCGCGGGTACACTTCCTGCTGATGCGATACGCCGAGATATTGCTGATGTATGCCGAGGCGAAAACAGAGCTCAACCAGATCGATGATTCGGTCTTCAAAGCTGTCAATCAGGTACGTAGCCGGGCCGGTCAGCCGGCTGCTCCGGCTACGCTGACACAGGCGAAGCTTCGCCAGCTGATCCGCCGGGAGCGCGTAGCCGAGCTGGCGATGGAAGGATTCCGCTGGTTCGATATCCGGCGCTGGGGCATCGCCGATCAGGTCATGCCGGTGAAGGTAGTAGGAATAGCCAAAGACCCGGCCGTTGCACCGCCGGTTCCGAATTTCAAAGCATCTGAAACAGCGGATCTGAACAATATTCCTTTATATGACGGCTCCGAGAACCTGCGTTTGATGCGGGAACAGCGCTATTGGTTCCCCAAACTGAACCTCCTGCCCGTTCCCCAGTCCGAGCGCGACATTAATCCGAAGCTGACGCAGAATGCGGACTGGTAAAAAGCAGTTTTCAGTTTTCGGTTTTCAGTTCGGACTTTCCAAAACTGAAAACCGAAAACTGGAAACCGAAAACTAATTATCCATGAACAGAAGAACCTTTGTCGAATACCTCGCCGCAGGAAGCGGGTGGATGGCCCTTCCGGGGGCGGCAATGGCTTCGGCTCCGGCCGGAGCTGTTGCGTTTGCGGGGAGTGAATACAAAGCCGATGTCGTCATTGCCGGAGGCGGGCTGGGTGGCTGTGCTGCCGCGCTGGCCGCACTCCGCAACGGCCTGACCGTGATCATGACCGAAGAAACCGACTGGATCGGCGGGCAGATTACCCAGCAGGGCGTACCGCCCGATGAACACCCCTGGATCGAAACCCACGGCGCGACCCAAACCTACCGCCGCTACCGGAATGCCGTTCGCGAATACTACCGGCAAAACTACCCGCTGACAGAACAGGCCCGGCAGCGTCCGTACCTCAACCCGGGAGACGGTACCGTATCCAAAATCTGCCACGAGCCCCGCGTCGGACTGGCGGTACTCACTGCCATGCTCGCGCCCTATATCAGCGGGGGAAAGCTGACCATTCTGACCGAACACAAGGCGACTGGCGCCGATGTAACCGGCGATCAGGTAAGGTCTTTGAAAATCAGGGACCTTCGTACCGGCGCTCAGCGCGTACTCACTGCGCCCTATTTTGTGGACGCGACCGAACTGGGCGACCTCCTGCCGATGACCGGGACCGAGTTCGTCACCGGCGCGGAGTCGAAGAAAGATACCCGGGAACTGCATGCCCCCGAAAAAGCCGATCCGAATAACCAGCAGGCCTTTACCGTCTGCTTTGCGGTGGACTACCTGAAAGGGGAAAACCACGTGATCGACCGCCCGAAAGAATATGGTTTCTGGCGGGATTTTGCGCCGGCGATGACGCCCGCCTGGTCGGGGAAACTCCTCGCTCTGGCGTATTCCAATCCGAAAACACTGGAGCCGAAGACCCTCGGTTTTCACCCCGAAGGCGTAGACATGGGCGCGGTGCTGAACCTGTGGAACTACCGGCGGCTGATTCATAAAGAAAATTTCGCACCCGGGACGTTTCCGGGGGATATCTCCGTCGTCAACTGGCCTCAGAACGACTACTCCCTCGGCAACCTCGTCGGCGTAAGCGAAAAGGAATTTACCACGCACGTCAACCGCGCCAAACAGCTGAGTCTGTCGCTGCTGTACTGGCTGCAGACCGAAGCCCCGCGCCCCGACGGCGGCCAGGGCTGGGCGGGCCTGCGCCTCCGGAAAGACCTGATGGGCACGGAAGACGGACTGGCGAAGTATCCGTATATCCGGGAGAGTCGCCGGATCAAGGCGAAGTTTACCATTCTGGAAGAGCACGTAGGGGCCGACAACCGGGCGTTGGTAACGGGGAAGAAAGATGGAAACAAGGCGGCGGCATTTGCCGACAGCGTCGGGGTAGGATATTACCACATCGACCTGCACCCCAGCTCCCGCGGAAACAATTACATCGACTTCGGATCGCTGCCGTTCCAGATTCCGCTGGGTGCGCTGCTGCCGCAACGGATGAAGAACCTGCTGCCGGCGAATAAAAACATCGGCACCACCCATATCACCAACGGATGCTACCGCCTCCACCCGGTGGAATGGAGCATCGGCGAGGCGGTAGGTATGCTGATCGCGTTTTCCCTCGAAAAGAAACTCGTCCCCGCCGCCGTCTATGACAACAAAAACCTCCTGTCCGACTTTCAGCAGAAGGTGAGGAGGGAGGGTGTGGAGACGGAGTGGAGGGAGTAGTTTTCAGTTTTCGGTTTACAGTTTTCGGTTGGGTTTTTGCCGAAAACAGAAAACTGTAAACCGAAAACTGAAAACTAAGCTGTCTTTCGCGCGGAAGAAACTATGTTTGGAAAAATTTCTGACGTGACGCGTATGAGTAAGCATTTTTCAATGCCGAACACCGATTCTGAACAGTTAATCATCAGTTGTTTTGCCAACGAGGGAAATGCTACCATACCCGATCTGAGTAAAAAACTGTCGATCGGCGTACCGAAAGTCACCCAACTCGTCCAGAAGCTCATGCAGGACGGGGTAGTCAAGGATTACGGAAAAATTCAGTCGACCGGCGGCCGCAAACCCAACCTCTACGGGCTTGTGCCGGGGTCGGCCTTTTTTGTTGGCGTAGACGTCAAGCAGACTCATATTCTGATCGGTCTGATGGACAGCCAGAAGAACCTCATCGGGGTATCGGAGAAGCTGCCCTACCGGCTCGACAATACCCAAGAATCCCTTGACCAGCTCTGCGGACATATTCAGTCGTTCATTGCCGCGCAGGCCTTCCCGGATAAGATTCTCGGCATCGGTATCAACCTCTCCGGCCGGATCAATTATGCCACCGGGCACAGCTACTCCTTTTTTCATTTCGGGGACGAGCCCCTCAGCCAGATCATCGAAAAGCAGGTAGGGATACCGGTCATCCTGGAAAACGACTCCCGGGCGATGGCTTTCGGGGAGTTTTCGATGGGCATCGTGCAGGAGGAGAAGGACGTACTGTTCATCAACCTGGACTATGGTATTGCCGTCGGAATCCTGATGAACGGGCAGTTGTACTACGGAAAATCAGGCTATGCCGGCGAATTCGGGCACATGCCTATTTTCGACAATGAACTCATCTGCCGTTGCGGGAAGAAAGGCTGTCTTGAAACGGAAGCCTCCGGCTGGGCGTTGACGCGGCTTTTCCGGGAAAAACTAAGCGAAGGCTCGTCGTCGGTACTGTCCCAGCGGAACATACCCGTCGAATCCGTCGAAATGGAAGACATCATCGACGCCGCCCTGAACGACGACGTACTGGCCATCGAACTCATCGCCAAAATAGGCGAGAACCTCGGCCGTGGTATCGCCGCGCTGATCAATATCTTCAATCCCGAACTGGTTGTACTCGGAGGCGGGCTGCTTGCTACCGGCGAGTACATCTGGCTGCCGATCCGCACGGCGATCAACAAGTATTCCTTGAGCCTTGTCAACAACGATACCCAGCTGCGGATGTCGGCCCTCGGTGAAAAGGCCGGAGTAGTAGGGGCTTGTCTGCTGATCCGGAATCATGTGCTGAAGATTGTCTAGCTGCCAGCACAAAAGCGAAAGGCGGGGAATCACTCCCCGCCTTTCGCTTTTTAAGTGCTGAAGCTGTGTTTAATCGGCGTGTATCCGAACAGAGCCGAGCGAACGTCCTCCGGCAGTTTCGACGTGAATCACCAGCGGTCCACGGGTGTTTTTCAATAAATCCTGAATCGCCCAAACCGAATTTTCCTGATCAATGAGAATGTCGCGGACGGCGACCTGCTGGCCGGATGTGTTGACTACCCGGATGCTGCCGGTCCCGCGGTATACGGGTGCGTTGAGGGACAGGTAAACTACGGGCGACGAAGTAGTCGGATTCGGATAGACGGATACAGGCCGCGCTTTGAACCCGTTGCATCCCACTGCTACCGACGCTGTTTTGCTGTAGACGGCGGTCCCGTCCCGGTCCACCATCTTCAACCGGTAATAATACGTGTCCGGCGACAAATCCCGCTGCGTGAATGCGTACCGGCTTCCCGATCCGCGGACGGATAGCTGACCCACTGGTCCAAATAGTGCGGGGGTAGCGGAAACAGAGCGTTCGATCACAAATGCGGAGGCATTTTCTTCGCTCGTGGTAGACCAGTCGAGCACGGCGGTGCACTCAGCCGCTTTGGCGGAGAAGTAAGCGAGTGTGACAGGAAGCGGGCCATCGCACGTGACACCTGTAAGCGTTACCTGCCCCTGCCGAATGACGCACGAAACAGCCAGCGACGCCCGGTATTGGTAAACTCCGTCGTTGGTACCGGAATAGTTCGCAAACGAAAGGCTGTTGTTTGTGGATAGTTCCTGTCCGTCCTTCGTCCAGGAGTAGGCTCCTGATATGCCGGGAAGGCTCAAGGTATATGCTTGTCCCAGGCACGGCGGAGTAGAGGGTGTCGGTTGCAACTGCGGAACAGGTGCCGTTGTGAATTGGGAAACTGCTGTGAGGCCGCAGTTATCGGTTACGCGGACGTCGTAGGCCGTGTTGACAGAAAGGGACATCAATACCGAAGATTCTGAGACAGTACCTTTATAAACATAGGCAGATTCCGGTTCTTCCGAACGTTTCAGTTCCATTTTAAACGGCCCGGCGCCTGCCAGCCGGAACGCCGCGCTCGCTGTTCCATTGGGCACGCCGACCCCGTTTTCGCAGTGCATACCAATGGCCTGGGCAACGACAGGCGGGCTGCCGGGCTGGACAAGGGTCAGTTCTGCAGGCGCCGAGGTTACGACGGGAGTCTCCAGGACAAGTTGATAGGTACCAGAGGGTATACCGGTCGGAATCGGAAAGAAATAAGTTCCGGCCGCCAGAGGGCAGGAACTGACCGCGTACGAAGTGCCGGCAGATGACAGCAACTTGACATCGGCCTGCGTAATGCCGCCGAAATTACCTCCCGCGTCCACCGTAAATCCGAGCGTGGATCCACCGCATGCGAAAGTCACCTTCACATTGCTGACCAGAATATTGGGTTTGACAATCAGACTTGTCAGGCTGTTGGCTGCTCCATATCCGCAGGTATTCACCAGCGACTCGATACCGAAAGACGTGTTTTGAGCCGGTTTCAGTACAAAAACCGAATCGGCGGATGCATACCACTTCGAGACCCGGTTCGAAAACAGGAGACGGGCAGGCAGCGTACCGGCTATTGTTACCCGGAAGCGGGCCTGTTGACCATAGACCAGCTGGCCATTTGCCGGCGTAATCAAAGTGAGCGCGGCGACCGGCTTTGCCTGCACCAGCGCACGCAGGATCGCCGTCCGGGCGGGCGAGTTTTTGTCTTTTATCCGGAAGTAATACTCTCCCGGAGCGAGGTTGTCGGGGATGCGGACAGCGAGCGGCGAACTGGTCGTTGTCCCGAGTTCGTGGTATACCGAGTCGCTCTTCGCCGCGATTTCAAAAGCAAACTGGGTTCCGGCCGGGGCCATGGGCTGCGTCACAAAAACCGTACTGAAGGTAGTACCCGGACACAAATTTACCACTTTGGAGGCGATGAGCTCCGGCGCCATAATCCGGAAGGGCATCGCCGTAACAGTGAAAGGAGGACCGCTCGCCGTGCCTTGTCCACATGCATTTGAGACCTCTTTTACCCGGAATGTTGAAACCTGATTGGGAATGGGGTAAAGCCGTGCATACTGCCGGATGTCGGCGTCCTGCGGGTAGTCTTTTATGCCGTCTGTCAGCGTGAAGCGGTAGGGTTTGAAATTGGTGGAGGGGTTTACCGCAAGCGTCAGGCGTTCCCCATTGAGGACAGACATCGCTTCACGGGCATCTGCATCCTTCTGGAAAATGCCGGGGGAGTCATTGACATAAGAACCTGACCGGTCGATTGACATAGAAGGTGGCGAAGTGGGATAAATGCGCTTGATGTTACTTACGACAGTGCCGGACGAAACGCGGATCTGCATCGATCTGGGCAGCTGAATGGAAAGCGGGCTCGTCGTACCGGAAGCCAGCAGGGTGTCGAAAACGGCCGAAGCATCCGAGGAAGCGTATTTCGTCGTGCCGTAAACCGACCAGGTCAGTCCCGGCGTGATGTTTCCATACGTATGGAACCATACTTTTGTCGCCCCGGGACAGGGAAACTGGTCGACAGAGTCGATCACCACTCCGTTTCCGATCGGAGGGCCTGCCAGGACCGGGTTCGGGATCGTCGTTGTACCGCAGGTATTGGTGGCTGAGACCACACCGACCGTCCCGCTTTTGTAAATGTATTGAACCGCCGTCGCGGCGATACAAGCTTTACATTCAATGGGTACCACATCGCCGGTTGTCAGCGTGATCTTGCTCGGCCCGCCACCCATATCATAGTAATTAAGGGTGACGTTTCGGGGGGCGTTGACAGTGACCGTCTCCCAGTCAAGAAAAAGAGGTCTTGGAAGCGAATTCAGGAAAAGGAACTGGTTCACCCGCATATAACCGTCCGTAGCCGGGGAAAGGGTCCTCACTTTCAGGAAGAACCGCCTGTCGGATATACCCTGGTACACGACAATGCTTGGCGCGGTCAGCAGCAACGTCCGGCCGCCGACGTTGGTCGCTTTCACAGAAGTGCGGAGTTGAATGCCTTGGTTCGGCAGCTCCCCGTAAAAATCCACCCAATATTCAGTGGCAGCTGTCGGACTGATATTCGACGAAATCGGTAACCGGATCTGATCGCCTGGGCAAAAGAGATTCTGCGGTATCGTATCGATCCGGATACCCGGAGGAACGGGGTAAGTGGCTGTTCCCGGAATAATCGTCGATTTTTCACATCCGCTCTGAAAACCGGATACCTGGAAACTGGCAGTCTGAATCAGTCCAATTGGAAAATTCAACGGCTCTCCGGCGGTAGATGCACCGTTTGACCAGGTGATGGAAAACGGCGCCAGGCCCGTGATCGTAGGGGTAATAGCAAATTGCTGCCCCGGTAAGGCTTCTGCCGTTCGTGTTTCAATCTGAATTTGCCCGGCGGGAGATACCTTGACCGGCGTGGGTAATACCTCGGCCGTCACCTGCCCATCGGAGCTCATTGCCTGTACATAGAAGGAGTTTTGTGTCGGTATGTTTGGAGGTATTGTCGACTTGATCCGGCCGTTTTCCCATATCCCATCCGTATCAAAGCTGTTGGACAGCTCCGCCGGAGGCGTGATGTCCGGATTCTTCAACCAGAGCTTTACCAGAAAGGGAGTGCCGTCGGCAATTGTTTTCCCGGCCGGCAGAGACAGTGAAATGTAAAAACTACTCCCCCGGCAAAGAGTGCCCGGAAATACGCCGGTTACCCGGGCGGGCGTATCGCCGATGGTCAGACTTGCACTGCCACTTCCGGTACCGTTACCGCAGTAGTTGGCAACCGACGCAATGGAATAGACAACGGATTGATTCGGCGCGATGAGGGTTTGAATACTTCTGAGATCTTTCGGCCCTGTTTGTACCTGCAGCTGCGAGCCGTCGTTGAGTACAACGGTGGCGTAACCACTACCGGCTCTTGCCAGAAATTCCAATTGTACCGGCTGTCCGGGATTGGCGTGTGTCGGGTTGACAGAGACGATAGAGACGGTTGGTACGGATGAAATCCTGTTGATTGTTTGTCGGATAGAAACGACAGGCGACGTGCTGGATACTGTCAGGTAGAAGTCGCCTGTAGCAGAAAGCGCGTCCGGTATCTGGATCGACCATACGCCGTTGTTCTGAACAGGGGTAACTTCCGTCTTTTGGGCCGACCATACGTCTTCGAATACGGCCTTGAACACATTGTCACTCCCGAAGGAGCCGCTGGTGGTGAAGGTAAGCGGAACGTTTGTGCAAACGTTGGCGGGGAGGGGGGAAAGCTGGATGGACTGCCCGTAGCAGGCAACCCCCAGCATGACCAGAATCAGGCTGGATAGATGGCGGAACATAGTTTTAGTGAATTGGCGGACTTTGTCAGTCAAATATCTGATTTTCACCGGAACTAACAAGAACAAAAATCGGATATTCCAGGAAATGACAGAATTTTGTATGTAAACGGTCGATGGAAGTAGTTACGTTTTTGCCGGTACTGCCTGTTTTTCGGGATTTTTTCGCATAACTTGTCATTTGATCAATCTCCCTATGTCTCTCACCTCCTTCGCTCTCGCCGAAATGCAGATACGGCGCCCCGTTTCAGTCGTTTTCGACGCTTTCACGGATCCTGCCGTGACCACCCGCTTCTGGTTTACCAAAAGCACCGGACCGCTGCTGGAAGGCGGAGAAACCACCTGGACCTGGGAGATGTATAACTTTTCGCTGCCCGTCCGCACGCTCGCGCTCGAAGCCGGCAAGCGTCTTCGCGTTACCTGGGGAGAGGGGGAGACAGTAGAATGGACTTTCCGGGAGCTGGCGGATGGTTCCACTTTCGTCAGCGTACGTAACGACGGTATCTCTGCGGAGGACCTCGAAACCCTTGCCGGCAAAATCCGGAATTCCACCGAAGGTTTCACCCTCGTCCTGGCCGGCGCAAAGGCCTGGCTCGAACATTCGCTGGAACTGAACCTGGTCCGGGACCGCTTTCCGGAAGGACTTTCCTGAACACGGGCGGGAGGTCTCGGGGAATCGTCCTATCTTTGACCGACCTCTGTTTTTCTTCCATGATTGAGCAATACCAGGCACAGAAACCTTATTTAGTCGCACTTGACTCGATAATTTTCGGATTCGACGGCGAACAACTCAACGTCCTGCTCGTCAAGCGGGGCATCGAGGAGGATACCTGGTCGCTGATGGGCGGCTGGCTCCGGCCCGACGAAGGGCTTGCCGGCGCTGCCGAACGGATTCTCTTTGAACTGACCGGCCTGACCAATGTCTACCTCGAACAGCTTCATACGTTCGGCGAGCCCGACCGCGACCCGGTCACCCGGACGGTTTCCGTGGCCTACTTCGCGCTCGTCAACGTGGCCGACTTCGATTCGAAAATATCCGAAACCTACCAGGCCCGCTGGTTTTCCCTGTACGACCTGCCCCCGCTGCTGTTTGATCACGGCGAGATGGTAGACCTGGCGATCCGGCAGTTGCGGTACAAGGCGGCCCAGCATCCGATCGGATTTGAGCTGCTTCCGGAGAAATTCACCATCCCTCAGCTGAAAAAGCTGTACGACGCGATTTATGACACCGATTTCGACAAGCGGAACTTCAGCCGGAAAATCCTGTCGACCAACCTGCTCATCAAACTGGAGGAAAAACAGAAGGGTGTTTCCCGCCGGGGCGCCTATTTCTACCAGGTGGACCTCCCGAAATACCAGCAGTTGACGAAGTCGTTTCTGAATTTCGTGCCTCACTCCGAAACCATCTTCTGGTAAGCCCGATGGGATTTTTTTCAGGAGATACGGTAGATTTCTTTGGTGGTTAAAAAATAAGTGTCATTTTTACACTCATTAAGAACGCGATAACCGGAAACCTCTTTATGGCGTTCGTTTAGTAGAAAGTCAACTACCTCAAAATCAGTTAATATGTCGAACATCGTTTTAGGCGATCAGGAATTTTTCCCCGGCATTGGCGCCATTGGGTTCGAAGGAACCAAGTCCAAAAACCCGCTTGCGTTCAAGTGGTACAACCCGGATCAGGTGATCGGCGGGAAGTCGCTTCGCGAGCAGCTTCGTTTTGCAATCAGCTATTGGCATACGTTCTGCGGAGCGGGTGGAGACCCCTTCGGACCGGGTACCCGGCAGTTTCCGTGGGACAACCACTCTGACGCCGTTGGCCGCGCCCGGCTCAAAATGGATGCCGCATTTGAATTCTTCACCAAAATCGGTGCGCCGTACTACTGTTTCCACGACGTGGATCTGGTGGACGAAGGCCCTTCCATCGCCGATTACGAATCACGCCTCCAGGCTGTCGTTGACTATGCAAAGCAGAAGCAGCAGGCCAGCGGCGTGAAGCTCCTGTGGGGAACGGCTAACGTCTTTTCCAACCCGCGGTACATGAACGGCGCGTCGACCAACCCGGATTTCTCGGTTGTTGCCTATGCCGGTACGCAGGTAAAAAACGCCATCGATGCAACCATCGCCCTCGGCGGCGAAAACTACGTGTTCTGGGGTGGCCGCGAAGGCTATATGTCGCTCCTCAATACGAATACCAAGCGGGAACTCGATCACCTCGCCCAATTCCTGACCATCGCCCGTGATTATGCCCGCAAGCAGGGCTTCAAGGGGACGTTCTTCATCGAGCCGAAGCCGATGGAACCGACCAAGCACCAGTACGATTACGACGCGGCTACCGTTATCGGTTTCCTGCGTCACTATGGGCTGGACAAGGATTTCCAACTGAATATTGAAGTCAACCACGCGACGCTCGCCGGCCATACGTTCGACCACGAACTTCAGATCGCAGCCGACGCCGGCATGCTCGGCAGCATCGATGCCAACCGCGGCGACTACCAGAACGGCTGGGATACCGATCAGTTCCCCATCAATGTCTATGAACTGGTCGAAGCGGCGCTTGTCATTATCCAGGCCGGCGGTATCCGTCCGGGTGGTATCAATTTCGACGCGAAAGTTCGTCGGAATTCTACCGACGTGGAAGACCTTTTCATCGCGCACATCAGCGGAATGGATGCCTTCGCACGGGCGTTCATCGTAGCCGACGCCATCCTCCGTGAATCCGATTACCTCGCATTCCGGAAAGAGCGCTACAGCTCATTCGATCAGGGGCAGGGCAAAGCTTTTGAAGAAGGCAAGCTGACCCTCGAAGACCTGCGCGCATACGCCATCGAAACCGGCGAACCCAAAGTCCGCAGCGGTAAGCAGGAATGGCTGGAAAGCATCATCAACCAGTACATCTGAGTCTGATTGGTTTTTTCTTCCCGAAGACCGGAGGGGTTTCCTTCCGGTCTTTTTTATGAAACCAGGATGAAAACCGGCCGGGCAGTACGGCTACCATCCGCGACGGTAGGAAGGCATTGGCGGAATATATTTTCTAACAATGCATTCATTTTCTTCCTAAGGCCACTAATTAACATTAATTATATAGGTATTTATTTTTGTATAATTTGTATCTAAATATCTTATTTTCAATAGGTTATATCTATTCTTTTTGAAGAATTAACAGGAAAAACCGATACTTGCCACCGCTTGATGGAAACGGTGCTGTCGCCTGATCTGCCGCGTTTGCGAAGAAGAGGGCGACTTTAAAAAATGCGGCTGATCCCCGTCGCTGACCGGACCAAACCAAACAAGCCATCTTCCCGCCATTGGGCAGGAATGATTATCTCCCCGAAACGAAAAAGCACTATCGGATACGCAGCGCGCACCCGACAGTAGTGATCCGCTGCATTCTGTCAGGCCTGCAGCGGTGGAAGAAAAGCCATCCTGGTTTCCGGGATGGCTTTTTAGTGTCAAAAGGAAAGCCGGCTTCAGAGCAGCGCAGCCAGCGTCGGCATGACGCCCTGTACATCCAGCTGCTTCCGGTACTGCCGGATGAGGGCCGCCAGCAGGGGCGTATCTTCCAGCGCAGCAAGCGGCGTAATCCGCAGAAAGGCCAGCTGGTTTTCGTCCTGAATCCGGAGAATGTCTTCTTCCGGGAATGCTTCGCTGTCGAGCGCCCCGAGCCGCACCTGCCCGGCCAGGTAATGGCCATAACAGGCAAGGAGGAATGCGACGCGCCGGAAATCTCCGTCACGGGCCGACATATCCGGAATTGTACGGACGATGGTATCGGGCGCCGCCGTCAGCCAGGTATGAATCTCTTCTTCTCCTATATCTGCCATCAGCTGACCGAATACGCGCTCCCGGAATGCCTCCGAGGCCGCTCCGGCAGGTACTTCCGTCAGCGGCGCCAGATCGGTATCCAGAAAATCCTGCAGGTACTGCCGGAAAAACAGGTGGGAGAGCGCTTCGCCCGCTGTCCGGTACCCGGCCAGGAAGGCAGGAAATCCGAGCATGAAACGGGCTGTGGTTTCAAACCGGTGCAACAGGTCTTCGTAGGGCGCAATGTCGTCCACAAACAAAACCCCTTCCCAATCGGGATGGCCGGCACTAAAACGGTCTTCCACGATGGTATAGGCATCCGGGTACCCGGGAGCTCCATCGGGTCCGTGTAACAGGTAGTTAACGGACTTATTTATACGTAAAGATAGTGTATTCGGAAAGGTAACCGTTCCGGCGATCCAGGCCGCGAGGTCCGGATCTTCCTCGCCGGCAACCGCGAGAACTACGTTGCGCACGGCGTCACCGTTGCGGGATACGGCATCACGGGAAATGACCGTGAAGGGTCCTGCGCCGGTATGCCGGCGTTCGCGCAGTGCCTCAAGGAGGTAGCGCGCTACCCGGAGGTCGGAGAACGGGCCGTCCTCCAGAGAAACCGTAACTACCTGTACCTCAGGCGAGGTAGTGAGGGTATCTTCGTTTGAAACCGAAGCGCCGACAGCGCCCCAAACCGATGTTTCGCCGGGTTTCCGATGCGTATATCGGGTGGCAGGGTAATCGGTACCGAGGTGGACCACACTGGCCCTTGTATGTGCAGGCGACCTGAACAGGGCAGGTTCGCCGGTGAGTATCTCTTGCATCCTCATCCTGATGTTAGTGCCAGTCCGGTTGTACAACCGAAGCAGCGTGATCAATAAAAACGATAGGATTGACGGAATGCGCAGTATAAGCGCGTTCTTAAAAGCGGGCCGAAAAAGACAGAGACCCGATCGGACCAAACACGATGGCTTGTTGGTTGATGAAAACGTGTTCGTCCGAAGGCGGTGCAGCCGTATGGGGATACGGTAAACCGACGTCACAAAGGTAGGACGTTTCCGGGAAACGAAAAAACCGGATATGAGTATTTCCGGGATAGAGACAGGTAATTATTAAAAAATTTCAATAATTTGATTGTCAATACATTAACCTTCTTTGAACAGTCAAATTTTCTCTTTTTGCAATCCAATGCAGGGAAACGCAGTAGATAAAAGTATTCAAAGATAAAATTGTCAGAAATAAGGATATGTCACTGCTTCGGGGATACCCGGTAAGCGCAGCGCCGCCCGCCGCTGAGCAGGTGATCTACCCGGCTGACCTCTGCATCGGAGCCGAGAGCTTCCCTGAAAACCGATAGCTCCGCTTTACAGAAATTCTGGCAGGCCGTTGCCGCCGCACAAATCGGGCAGTGATCTTCAATGAGGAGGAAATCTGCACCATCGGCTTCAACCCGCGCCATGTACCCCTCCCGGTCGCGCAGGCCGGACAACGTCCGTACGCGATCCTCCAGCGTGGCCTGTCCGGCCATGGCTGCCTGGTATTTCTGACGGGCGTCGAGCGCCGACGCGTCAATCAGCGCCTGCAACCCTTCTTCCCCGAACAGCTCGCGGGTTTTCTGGATGAGGCGTACCGTCAGATCGGCGTGCGAATCAGGAAAACGGGCATGCCCGGCAGTAGTCAACGACCAGATCTGCTGCGGACGCCCGCGTCCCTTCGCTTCACTCCGGGCCTCTACTAACCCTTCGCCTGCGAGGCGCAGCAGCTGAAAACGTGCTCCTTCTGTGGTAACGCCCATTTCGGTCGCCAGTACCGCCAGAGGCTGCGGACCTTTTGACTTCAATACCCATAATGCCCGCTCGTTGTCAGAAATATTCATAATAAACAAAGTGTTTATTTGGTTTAATAGAGCGAAGGTATTTACTTTGCCCGGGATATCCAACTGCAGAGCCGGAAATACCTACCCGGAACCAGAACCATTTTTCCCGTAAAAGCCAGCTGATTCTATGAAAACACATTACCTGTTACCGGCCGTGGCAGCTTCGCTGCTGTCGGGCTGCGTGCCTCCTTCACCTGCCACGACGACAGATATACCGACCTATCCGGTACTGACGGTGACACTGGCAGACAGTCGCCGGACCATTGAATATCCGGCGACTATCCAGGGCTTCCGCAACGTCGAGGTGCGGCCCCGTATTGAAGGGTACATCGCCGGGATGTATGTCGACGAAGGCGCCGTCGTCCGCAAGGGGCAACTCCTGTTCCGGCTTCATGCGCCGACCTACGAGCAGGAAGCGATCCGGGCCGAAGCGGCCGTCAAAAGTGCCGAAGCGGCCGTCGGTACGGCGCGTATCCAGCTGCGCAAGACCGAACCCCTGGTAGCCCGGGGTATTATCAGCGAGTTTGAAGGCGAAACGGCCCGCCAGGCCCTGGCAGCAAAGGAGGCAGACCTGGATCAGGCGCGTGCCGCTCTGCGCAATGCCCGCGTCAACCTGGGGTATGCGCGGATTACCAGCCCGTCTGACGGCGTCATCGGGCGCCTGCCCTACAAAACCGGCAGCCTCGTCGGCAGCGCCGGCGAACCGCTGACCGTCGTATCTGACATCTCCACGGTGTATGCATGGTTTTCATTCACCGAAAAGCAATTTCTGGAACTGACAACCGACGCCAGCCGCCTGCCGCCGGTGCGCCTGGTACTGGCTGATGGAAAGGAGTATTCCGAGACCGGTCGCGTCGAGACCACCGGCGGTCAGGTCGATACCGGTACCGGTACCATGAGCCTTCGGGCGGCATTCCGGAATCCGGCCGGGCGTGTCCGTTCGGGGAGTACGGCGACGGTGCGTATAGTGTACTCCGTTAAAGATGTGCTCGCTGTTCCTGCCGGAGCGACCTTCGAGCTTCAGGGTAAAAAATTCGTGTTTTCCGTTGATTCTTCCGGCGTAGTGCATGCCCGCAGTATCTCGGTGGAAGAACTGCCCGCAGGGGATACCTTCCTGGTCAGCAGCGGCTTGACAGCCGGCGAGCGGATTGTCTCCGGCGGGTTGGGAAACCTGCGTGACGGCGACAAAATCCAGCCTAAGACAACCCGCTAATCCTTTTCAAAGGGCCGCTGAGGCCGGCGCCGGCTTAACCCGGCGCCCGGGACTACTCTGCCCAAATGCATCCAAAGCCATGATTCAGAAATTTGTCGATAACCCGGTACTGGCGACGGTCATTTCCGTCATCCTTGTGATTCTCGGGATATTGGGCCTGGCCACGCTGCCTGTCTCGCAGTACCCGGAAATCGCTCCGCCGACGGTCGAAGTAACGGCCGCGTATCAGGGCGCCAACGCAGAAGTAGTCATGAAAAGCGTCATTATTCCCCTCGAAGAACAGATCAACGGGGTAGAGCACATGACCTACATGACCTCCAAGGCCAGCAATGACGGAACGGCGCTGATTACCGTCAATTTTGAGCAGGGAACCGACCCCGATCTGGCGGCGGTCAACGTACAAAACCGGGTAGCGAAGGCGACGGGGTTGATGCCTGCCGAAGTCGTCCGCACCGGTATTACCACCACGAAAAAGCTGAACAGCGAGGTATTCGGCTTCCTGCTGTACAGTGAAAATCCGGCGTTTGACGAGAATTTTTTAGATAACTACTTGCGGATCAATTTGTTGCCGGAGCTGAAGCGGATACCCGGAGTAGGGGACGTGCAGGTATGGAGCGACCAGGCCTATTCCATGCGGATCTGGCTCCGGCCGGATGCGATGGCTTCTCACGGACTGGTACCCGACGACGTCGTCGCGGCGCTTGCCGAACAGAACATCGAAGCGTCCCCGGGCAAGCTGGGAGAAAACAGCCGCAAGACCTTTCAATATGTACTCAAGTATACCGGCCGGCTCGAAAAGCCGACGCAGTTCGAGGATATTGTCCTCCGCGCCAAAAGCGACGGGCGGTTGCTCCGCCTCCGGGACATCGCCCGCGTGGAGCTCGGGGCCTTCAACTATGCCTCGGACCTGACCGCTCAGGGGTACCCGTCTTCCGGCGGAGCCATCAGCCAGACGGCCGGGTCGAATGCGCACGAAGTAGTGGGAAAGGTGGAAGAGATATTCGAACGCGCAAAAGCCGATTTCCCGCCGGGTGTAAAGATCGCGACGTTCATCAACGTCAACAGCTTTCTCGACGCTTCCATTGCCAAGCTGATCCAGACGCTTTTCGAAGCCTTCCTGCTCGTTTTTGTAGTAGTATTTTTGTTTTTGCAGGACTTCCGGTCGACGCTCATTCCAGCCATCGCCGTGCCCGTTGCCATCGTCGGGACGTTTTTCTTCCTCAAACTATTCGGCTTTACGCTGAACCTGCTGACGCTGTTTGCGCTGGTGCTGGCGATTGGTATTGTCGTGGATGATGCGATCGTGGTTGTCGAAGCCGTCCACGCCAAGCTCGATCAGGGCGCCCGCTCGGCACGCAAGGCTACGCTTCATGCCATGAGCGAAATCAGCACGGCGATTGTCTCCATCACCCTGGTCATGTCGGCGGTATTTGTGCCTGTGACGTTTCTGACCGGTTCGGCAGGCGTATTTTACCAGCAATTCGGATTGACGCTCGCCGTGGCGATTCTCCTCTCTGCTGTTAATGCCCTGACGCTCAGTCCTGCCCTGTGCGCGCTTTTGCTCAGGCCTCACGACGAAAGCCACGCCGCCACCGGATGGAAAGCCCGTTTTTTCGCCGCATTCAATGCCGGCTTCGAAGTGCTGACGCGCCGGTACGTGGATATTGTGCGAAACCTGATCGCGCGGAAATGGCTGGCCTTCGGTATGCTGGTCGTTTTTTCAGGATTGCTGGTGTATTTCCTCCGGACAACGCCAACCGGGTTTGTTCCCAACGAGGATTCCGGCGCTATCTACGGAGATATCATCCTGCCGCCGGCGTCGACGCTGGAACAAACGGCCCGGGTAGCCGATCAGGTCGACAGCCTCGCCCGGGCGATGCCGGAAGTAGCTGTTACCTCGCGGCTGGTGGGTATGAACCTCATCAGCGGGACCGGCGGTTCATACGGCGCGATGTTCATCGCCCTGAAACCCTGGAAGGAGCGTACCGGGCCCGGGCAGGATATTAACAGCCTGGTCGGACGGCTCTTTCAACTGACATCAACCATTCAGGGAGCGAAGATCATCTTTTTCGCCGCGCCGACGCTGCAGGGTTTTGGCAACAGCAGCGGCTTTGAGGTACAGCTGCAGGACAAAACCGGCGGTAGTTACCGGGGTTTCGGGGCGACGGTCGCCAAATTCACCGAAAGCCTCGGTAAACGTCCTGAAATACAGTATGCTGCGACGCCCTACCATACCAACCTGCCGCAATACGAGATCCGGGTGGATGTGCCGAAGTGCAAGCAGGCCGGGATAGACGTCAACGGTTTACTCAGCACGATGCAGGGCTTTCTCGGCGGTATCTACGCATCCGACTTCAACCGATTCGGCAAACAATACAAGGTACTCCTGCAATCAGAACCGGGTTTCCGGGCAGAGGAGGCCGATCTGAACCGGATCTACGTCCGTAACGACAAAGGTGAAATGGCGCCGGTCTCTGCCTTTCTCAGTCTGCACCGGACCAGCGGACCGGAGTTTATCAACCGGTTTAACCTGTTTACATCGGCCGCGGTAACCGGTGCTCCCGCCGGCGGGTACAGTTCCGGCGACGCGATCCGCGCCATCCGCGAAGTAGCCGCCGAAACCCTGCCGCGGGGAACAAGCTTTGAGTTCAGTGCCCTGACGCGCGAGGAAATCAACAGCGGCGGGCAAACCTGGGTCATTTTCGGGCTGTGCCTCCTCTTTGTGTACTTCCTCCTCAGTGCGCAGTACCGCAGTTATGTACTGCCGCTGTCGGTGCTGCTGTCGCTTCCGATCGGGCTGGTGGGTGCTTTCCTGTTTGCCCGTGTGGCAGGGTTGGACAATAATATCTTCCTGCAGATCAGCCTGGTGATGCTGATCGGATTGCTGGCGAAAAACGCGATCCTCGTCGTCGAGTTTTCGCTGCAACGCCGCCGCAGTGGTCTGGGCCTCGTCCGGGCAGCGATTGCCGGTGCTGTGGCGCGCTTCCGGCCGATTCTGATGACGTCGTTTGCCTTCATTTTCGGCCTGCTTCCGCTGATGCTGGCGTCGGGCGTAGGAGCGCTGAGTAACCGGTCGATCGGCACGGCCGCGGTTGGCGGTATGCTCGTCGGTACCGTTTTTGGCCTGCTGGTAATTCCGGCGCTGTTTGTTGTGTTTCAGGCGCTCCACGAGCGGGTAAGCGGGACCGGTATAGTAGCCAAAACACAGGAGTATTCGAACGAAATCAACGAATGAAACATACATTTTTCTGGATAGCTGTAGCCGGATGGGCGATAGTATCCTGCAAGGTTACCGAACCGTACCGTCGTCCGGACGCGACCGCGTCCTATCGCGCAGTCTCCGCCGATACCACAGATGCCCTGAGCCTGGCAACCCGGCCGTGGCGAAGTTTCTTCACCGATACCCTGCTGCAACGGTACATTGACCAAGGTATTCGTGAAAATCCGGACATGAAAATCGCGGTGGAACGCATGCAGGCGGCGTCGGCTACCGCCCGCCAGACCCGGCTGGCTTTTTTCCCGGAAGTCAATTCCTCCCTGTCGCTGAAACAATCACGACTGGCCTTTCCGCAGGGTTTCGGGCTTGTGACGAGTGCGACGCAGTACGACGCGGGCCTCAGCATGGCCTGGGAAGCAGATATCTGGGGGAAACTACGCAGCAACCGGCGGGCGGCGCTCGCAGCCTGGCTGGGTACCGCGGCGGCGCGGCAGGCGGTGCAGAGTCGGCTCGTCGCTGATATTGCCGGGTTGTATTACCAGTTACTGGCGCTGGACAGCCAGCGGGAAATTCTCGAAAAAACCATCGAAAACCGTGCGAAAGACGTCGGGAGTATGAAAGACCTCATGGCTTCGGGCCAGGTAACCGGCGCGGATGTTGCGCAGAGTGAGGCCGGATATGCGGCGGCGGTGGTCGCATTGCCGGACCTGAAGCGCCAGGTACGGGAAGCGGAAAATGCGCTGTGTCTGTTACTGGCCCAGCCGGCGGGGCCCGTCGTTCGCGGTAGTTTGAAAGAGCAGGCGATGCCGGAGGGACTATCGGCCGGCCTTCCGGCGCAGCTGCTGCAAAACCGGCCGGATGTTCAGGTAGCGGAGCTGAGTTTCCGGAATGCGTTTGAACTGACCAATGTCGCCCGGACGGCCTTTTACCCCTCCCTCACGCTGACCGCCGGCGGCGGATTTTCGAGCTTCGATTTTGCACAGTGGTTTACTTCGGGAGGACTATTTGCCAACGTATTGGGCGGATTGACGCAGCCCGTATTCAAACGGGGCGAGAACAGGGCGCGGCTCGCCGTAGTAACCGCCCGCCGGCAGGAAGCCTGGTGGCAGTTTACGCAGGTACTCCGGACAGCGGGAAACGAAGTATCCGATGCGCTGTACGCACTCGAATCGGCGAAAGAAAAGTATGCGGGGAGAGAGCAGCAACTGACCGCGCTGTCCAGGGCGGTGGAGTTCAACAAGGAGCTGCTCCGGTATAGCTCCGCAACCAACTATACAGATGTGTTGCTGTCGGAGCAGCAATTGCTGGCGGCGCAACTAAGCCGGACGGGCGACCGCCTCCAGCAATGGCAGGCAATTATCAGCCTCTACCGCGCGCTGGGCGGCGGAACACACTGACCTGATTTTCTGTGCATTCTGTGCTTTATGTGAGAAAAAGAAAATTATGTTCTCACAGAAAGCACAGAATACACAGAAAGAATCAGAAGATCAGCTTGCCCTTGTGCAGGACCGATTTGACCGGTGAAATCCGGGAGACGGCTTCGGCAGAGCACGTCGCGTTTACGAGTGCGATATCGGCGCGGTCACCGGCCTTCGGCCACTGGCGGTTGCCTTTGTCGTCGAGCGGAAGGATACCTCCGGTCGCTATTTTCAGGCTGCGGGACAGGTCGAACTCGGTGGAATAGCCATACAACTGGGCCATGAGGTTGCATTTCTGCAGGACGCTGCCCGAGCCGAAGGTATTCCAATGGTCCACAATACTATCGTTTCCGGTCCATACCTCCACGCCGTGGCGTTGTAGTGCGGGAACCGGCATGATGAGTCCCCCGAAGGGAATCGTCGATATGACGCCTACGCCGGCGGCAGCCAGTTTCTGCGCGATTTCCTCCAGTTTCGGTTTTTCCAGCCGACCGAGCACAAAGCAGTGGCTGAGGTAGGTCTTGCCCTTCAGTGCCGGGTTTTCTTCTACTTTCCGGATGAGGTATTCGACGGTCCGGATGCCGGATTCTCCGCCTTCATGCAGGTGAATATCAATGCCTTTGCCGTGATCGAGGGCGAGCTGTACGACAAAATCAAGCGGTTTTTCGACGCTGCCGTCGATCGCAAACGGATCGAGTCCGCCGATAAACCCGATGCTTTTCCGGGCGGCGGCTTCCTTCATCAGGCCGGCAGAGTCGGTGTAGTACAAGCCATGCTGTGGAAACGCCACCAGTTCGGCCGAAAAGGTATCCTTTTTGTTTTCGAGCGCTTTTTCGAGGTGATCGAGGGAACGAAGGCCTGAGGTAGGCTCGATATTGACGTGACTCCGCGCAAACGTCGAACCTTTTGATTGCAGGAGTTCGATCAGTTTTTCGGCTTTGAACGTCGAGTTTTTCAGCAATTCGGGCAGGTTCCGCTGCTCAAACGCGATCATGTCGCGGAGGGAACGGTTTTTGGCCGAACGGGCTTTCCACTGGTCGCCGTAATAGGTTTTATCCAGGTGAATGTGCATGTCCCGGAAGGCGGGCAGGGCAAGGGCGCCTTTGGCGTCGTGGCCTTTTCCGGAAGGATCGTTCGGGAGAATGGCGGTTATTTTTCCATCCCGGAGCTCGAGCGTCGCCAGCTCGGTGCGGGTGGCGGTGATGTCACCGTCTTCGGTGACGAAGCCTGTTTCCAGGCGCACGTTTTTCAGGCGGAAGGGCATGTCGGCAGACTTTTCTTCGAGCCGGAAGCCGGTGGTACCGGCCAGCAGAATTGACGATTGTCGGATAAAGTCTTTGCGTGAAAGCGATTCAGCAAACATCGTATCGGAATTTTTGACAAAGGTAATCCGGCGGCAAGGCGGCTTTCCGGTGTATTTTATTCCTCCTTTGGTAAAAATCCTTACTGTTCCCGGAATTCCCGCGGGGTAAGGCCGGTCTGGCTCTTGAAAAAGTGGGAGAAATTGGCGGCGTCTTCAAATCCGAGAGCAAAGGTGATTTCCTTCACGGAGAGGTCGGTTGTCTGAAGCAGGCGTCGGGCCTCCAAGACGATGCGGCTGCGGATAACCGATAGCGCCGTGACGCCCAGGTACTTCCGGCAGAGTATAGTGAGGTAGTTGGCGGTCAGGCCGAGTTGTTCCGCGTAGAAAGCGACGGTCTTTTCCTCGCGGAAACGGCTGTCTACCAGCGACTGATACCGGAGCAATACCGGCGTCATCCGGTAAACAGACAGCTCTTCGAACCGCTGCTCCGCTTCCCGCCCGATCAGCCGCGCGATCAACCGGCACCGGAGCAGCACGATTTCGGAGGAAACGGGCTGGCGGAGCAACTCTTCCCGAACCGCCATCAGCTCGGCACGAAGCAGGGCAAACGTTTCAGGAGAGAGCCCGAAAACCGGATGCCGGCGGTAGGGAATCACCGGCAGGTCGAGTGTTTCGAACGCTTCCCGGCGGATCATCAGCTGCCAGGCAACGAGGTCTTCCCCGAATGCCCAGGTATGGACCTGCCCGGGAAAAAGCAGATGCAGTTGCCCCGGAGCGGTAGTATGGTCCGTAAAGTCAATGGTATGCGTTCCCGACCCGTTTTCCACCAGCAGGAAAAGAAAGAAATCGTGTTTGTGGGGTTTGTCGAAGTGCCGGCTCCCGCTCAGCTCATGAAAGGAAAAAAGACAATCGGGTTGCGTCTCAGACTGAAACGCGGTGATTGCCAGGGTCGGGAGATGATCGGTCGGCTGCATGGACCGGAAGATACGTTATTCCGTTCGTTGGTAGCGACTGCCGCGGAAAATGCGAAGCAGTCGATTCTCCCCGCAATTGTACGAAGGAGCCGGTGCGGAGCACCTGCCGGATCTATACCAAAAATTATGTATGTTTGGGTATTATCCACCTGACATATGCAAGTTTCCCGAAAAGAACAACTTACCCGCGATTACCTCGCGCTGGTAGACCGGCACCTGGACGACCTCCTCGCGCAGCGGGTATCGGAAATGCTGGAACTCAATCAGATAGCCGATACGCTGTGTGTGTCGCACAAGCACCTCATCGCCGTCGTCAAAGAAACACGCGGCGAACATCCGTGTCATTTCTACGTACAGAAGATCATTGAGCGGTCGAAAGAGCTGTTGCAGGATTCCGATCTTCCGGCCGCCGAAATCGCCCGGCTGCTGAGCTATGATCCTTCCAACTTTTCCAAGTTTTTCCGGAAATACGTAGGTAAAACACCTGGGCAGTTCCGGGCGGAAAGTACCGGCGTACTTCTTTCTGTCTAGCGAAAACTTCCGAAAAGTTCACCACGCTGCGACGGGTTCTGTCTTCCACTTTTGTGACGTAACTAATGTGTATTCCAGCCATGTCACAACACACGATTCAGAACAAGGTCGTACTCATTGCCGGAGGTGCCAAGAACCTCGGAGGATTGCTCAGCCGGAACCTCGCCGCGCAGGGCGCGAAAATTGCCATTCACTACAACAGCGAAGCCACGCGAGCCGATGCGGAAGCGACCAAAGCGGCGATTGAAGCCCGTGGCGGGGAAGCGTTTCTCTTTCAAGCGGATCTGACCGATGTACGGCAGATTACCCGTTTCTTTGAGGAAACTAAAGCCCGTTTCGGCGGGATCGACATCGCGATCAATACCGTGGGCAAGGTCCTGAAAAAGCCTTATGTTGACACGACAGAAGAGGAGTATGATTCGATGTTTGACATCAATTCAAAAGTCGCCTACTTCTTCATTCAGGAAGCCGGAAAACAGCTCAACGATAACGGCAAAATCTGTACGATCGTGACCTCTCTGCTCGCCGCCTTTACCGGGTATTATTCGACGTACGAAGGCGGAAAAGCGCCGGTAGAACACTTTACCCGTGCGGCAGCGAAGGAATTCGGCGGCCGGGGTATTTCGGTGACGGCAGTAGCGCCCGGCCCGATGGATACGCCGTTTTTCTACGGACAGGAAAGCGAGGATGCCGTGGCTTACCACAAGTCGGCATCGGCACTCGGTGGCCTGACGGATATCCGCGACATCGCGCCGCTGGTGCAGTTTCTGGTATCGGATGGTTGGTGGATTACCGGCCAGACGATCTTCGCCAACGGCGGGTATACGACACGCTGACAAACGCACGCCGGAGGGGAATTTGCCCGCTCCGGCGTTTTTTCGATAGGAGAATTTCCATGAGCCTGGCCTTTTTCGCCAAACGGAAATACGAAATCCTGCTGCTGGCGCTGTGCCAGCATTTGTTCGTGGGAATTTTTCTGACAGATCTGGATTTCTACACCCGGGTTATCTGGCCGCTGAATATGCTGATTCTGGGCGCCGGAACCATTGGTTTGTTTTCGGGCAGGCATGCCTGGCGGCATCGGATCCGGAACCTTCATTTTGTCCTGATTCTGCTGCTGCCGGTCGGGATTCCTTTTTTCCGGGATGTACCCTGGTATTTTACGCTCCTGAATGTCAACTATGTCGTTTACTTCGCGTTCATTTTCGGAGATGTGCTGCGGTTTCTGATCCGGCCCGGATACATCAATACAGATATTCTTTCAGCCGCGGCGTGCGGTTACCTGCTCCTGATTGAGCTGTCTGTTTTTCTGCTTCAGTTTTGCCAGTACCGCTCCCCGGCTTCGTTTAAGGGTATTGATACAACGAGCCCTGCTGCAATCTTCACCGATCTGGTCTATTTCTGTTCCATTACGTTTACCAGCATCGGTTTCGGAGATATTACGCCGGCTTCACACGAGACCAAACTGATCACTTCCTTTATCGGTATTGCCGGGCAGTTTTATACGGTGGTGCTGGTGGGTATTCTGGTCAGTAAATTCTCGTCAGAGCGGCAATAGGAAAGGCCGTATGGCTCCGGGTAAGCACCCGGAAGCGCAAAAGGAGCAGCCCCGTCCAACCGAAGAGGGCTGCTCCTTTTTTTACAGGTGTCAGAAACGTGCGGAAAACTCCTTCGCGAAGGTTTCGAGACGGATGGTTCCGTCGACCGGCGAACCGCTTTCTTCAAAATGCGCCAGCAGTCTGCCGCTGCGGAAGCCAACGCCCATCTCGGTATAAAGACCTGCTATTTCTTCGGGTACTCCCGCCTGGATCATGCCCCGGAGAGACTGTTCGTCGCTGAACTCCACCCAGGGCAGTCCCGGCCTGCCGATCGCATCGCCGATGGCCGAAGCGATTTCCTGCGGCGTGCGGACGTCGCTCACGATGTAGCGGACGTGCTTGCCGTCTCCCGGATGCTGCAACTCTTCTGCGGCAGCGGCGGCAATGTCTGCCGGGTGAACCAGCGCCAGCGGGAGGGAGGCCGGGAAGTTACCGCCCATGATACCGGGCCCCTGAATCAGCGGAATATCATTGTAAAAATTGGTGTAGAAATAACCCGCCCGGAGGAAGGTTACCGCTACGCCATCCAGTTCAGCATACGCTTTTTCGATGGGGTAAAGACCGGCAATAGGACCGTTTCCGGAGGGAAGATCAGCGCCTACGCTGCTGAGCATGACGACACGTGTAATACCGGTTGCCCGGATCGCATCGGCAAAGGCTTTTCCGGCCGCGGCCGTATTGGCCAGCACATCGGCGCCGCCGAGGTTTGGCGGGGTCATGGCAAAGAGTGCGTCAGCGCCGCGGATGGCGCTTTCAAGAAAGGCGGCGTCACTCACGGAGCCGACCGCCGGTGTTGCGCCCAGCGCTTCAATCGCTGCCCGGCGACCGGGATTGCTGGTGATGACGGTAACCGTATGTCCGGCAGAAACGAGCGATTTGACGAGGTGGGTTCCGATATTTCCGAGGGAACCGGAGAGAGTAATTTTCATGGTTTTGCTTTCGATTTTGACGCGGCAAAGGTATCTTTGGTACTTACTTTTTTACAAGTACTTACCCTAAAGTAGGTGCCTATGACAGCGATCAAGGAAAGTTCGACCATCCAGCAGAACAAGCAGTTTGCGCTGGAACAGTGCCCGGTTACCTATGTAATGGAGAAAATCGGGGGGTACTGGAAGCCTATTATTCTGTATCATTTGTCGCAGGGCGACAAGCGCTACAGTGAACTCCGCCGCGCCATTCCGGCGATTACGGAAAAAATGCTGATACAGCACCTGAAGCAGCTGGAAGTTGACGACCTCGTCCTCCGCGAATCGAAGCCGGTCGTGCCGCCGTTCGTGACCTACCGCCTGACGTCTTCGGGCCGGGGGCTGATTCCCGTCATCCAGGCCATGGCTGACTGGGCTTTCCGGGAGGTAAGGGGAGAGTTTGCGGACCGGATACACGCGTCCGCTTCAGAAGGCTGACGAAAGTATTGCATATTACTTTTTAACCTTATTGTAGTAAAAATTGCACAATGTTTCGCTAAAAATTTCGAACATTGCATGCAGGTTTATGTCATACTTTTGTAATGAAGGAGTAATTGTTTGTAGGATTAAGTAATTAGTTCTTCCTACTTATTGTGTTGCAGCTGTTTCGCTGTCGAACAGTATACAGGCTGTTCGGGTAGTGGAATTGGTTTCCTGCGTTCGGTCGCCGTCCGGAGAAGGAATACGGCCATGCGTTGGGTCTGATACATTGCGTTGTCCGCGATACTACACCTCACAGTAGCTCTCAACCCTTGAAATTTCTGACAAAATTTGCTTTTCAGAAGAAAGCAGATGTGGAATTATTGTGCCAATAATTGCCAGTCCTGATGTGTGATTCCTATTGCCGTATCTACATGGAAATACCGGTTAACAACACAAAAAAATACTCTGTTTTAAGTATTTTTTGATTAAAATGAAGCATTTACTTTTGCTTCGAAACGAGTTTGTTTGCTGATGAATCGCGCGATAGCGAGCGTGATTTTCAACCTATTCGACCGGTCGGAATGGTGAGCCTTCCGGTCTATGACGTTCCTGGCCGGCGCTGTTTTACGATGAGTTTGGCGCAATGAAAATGTCAGCAGATTCACGGCAGAAAAGTGACAGGATCCGCTAGTCCTTTGTTGTCCCGGGCGACGGGGTGATAAATCTGCCGAAGCTGCCTGATGGCGATGCACGAAGGTGAAACAGTGCTGGTCAGGTTTGTGTAACCGGTGATTGAAAACAGAGATCAGTGCCCACCCGAAGCGACTGACGGAACAAAAAAGTTAACCGGTGATAGTATCCTGACTGAAACCTTAACCTGAAACAAATTTCCGGGAATCACTCCTTCCGCCTATGGTATGAATTTGCCTTTTGTGCGTATTTATATCCGTGAGTTGTTATCCCCAAATGGCTATATTGAATGGTGAAATTAACGCCTAAGCGTGCTGTCATCTTTGATGATCAGAGACTTTTTTCAGAATCCTTTTGTGTCGCGCTGCTGCGCCTCGGTATGTTCGACGATGTGTCAGTTGTGCTATCGGACGGGGAGTTAGCAGGTCGCCTCCGGAACGAAGAAAAGGAAGAAATCTATTTTTTTGTCAGCGCGTCGATCCGGAAAATCAATGTGTTTCATCTGGTTGAAGAAACCAGGCGTATTTTCCCCGCTGTGACGATTATTTTCTGCATGAACTCGGAGAACTACGGCGTTATTTCCCGCGTACAACGCCTCGAAGCAAATGCCATTATCAGCAAGCGGGATTCATTCGGAGATCTGAAAAAATGCCTGGAACGGATCGGGGAAAAGGCCCTGATCTGCTCGCCATCCATAGAAGCTGTTATTCATACTGCTGAAACCGAAGGCGTCTGTTATTTTACCGCGAGGGAGATAGAAGTACTCTTTCTTTTATATGAAGGAAAAAATACGGAACAGATTGCCGGAATCATGCACCTGAGCCGACACACCATCGCTACGCACAAACGAAACATGATGACAAAATCAAATACCCGGTCTATGGGCGAACTGCTCGCCTTTGCCCGCCGGTATTTCGATATTACATAACGTTGGATAGGTTAAACATTCGTAACCGGAAAGGGAAGCGTTACTGACGCTTTCCTTTTTCCGTTTAATACCCATCGGGTTTGAAGAACTATTAAACTTGCCGATTTTCACTTTCTTGCGAAAAGAACCTCAAAACCGATGCGAAAATTAATACTTCTTTTTCTACTGACGGCGTGTGCGTCGCCGAAAGCCGAAACCGACGCCGTTCGCGCAATACTTGACTCCACACTCCGGGCCGATACCGATGCGATGAACCGATACGACTGGAAAACGTCTGCGGCATTATTTACGGACGACGGCACCTATGCCGATCCCGGCAACGGCGTTTTCCAGCATGGCCGTACCGTACTCGACAGCGTAATGCAGGCGGTCGTTGCCGGACACCGGAAAGACAGCCTCCGGGCAGATATTCAATGGGAAACCGAATCGCTGGTGGTACGGGATACGACCGCGTATCACGTGGTCCGGCAGACTTATTCCGTCCGCCCCGGCAGCCGCGAGCCTTTCCGGGGTACTGCCCATTTCGTCCTGGTCTGGAAGAAGCGTCCGCAGTGGCGGGTTCACACCCTGATGACGTTTCCGGATTGAGTCCGGCCATGTAAAATCGCTTTGCCGCCTCCGGATACCGGTTTTACTTTCCGGACGATATCCCCCGATACATGCGTCTACTCCGTTATGCCCTGCTTTGCCTCTCCCTGCCGCTGCACGCGCAAAACCTGCCGAGCCTGCTTCACGACCGGAATGTCCAGTCTACCTTCAGCATTGTGGCCTTTGATCCGCAGGCAGAAGAGTGGGGGATCGCCGTGGCGACCAACAACCTCGCCGTCGGCGCTTCCACAGCCTATATCCGGCCGGGTGTCGGCGCGTTTACGCTGATCGCTGAAACAGAACCGGCTTATGCCGCCAACGGATTTCGCCTGCTCGAACAGGGCCGGTCGATCGAAGAGGCCCTCGACTTCACCCGAAAGAAGGATACGCTCTCCTATCAACGGCAATTTGCCGGAGTCGATGCCGATGGGAATGTTTTTGCATTTACCGGTGAGTCGCTGCGCTACTGGAAGGGAACGGCAACCCATCGGACCGGTTTTCATTTTGCTGTACTGGGTAATCAGCTGGCGCCGGGCGTGACCGACCGGATGGCGGAGACTTTTGAAACCACGACCGGTACGCTCGCAACCCGCCTGCTCGCCGCGTTGCTGGCCGGCGAGCGTGCCGGCGGACAAATCAATGGAAAGCAATCAGCAGCGCTGCTCGTGAAAGGCGTCCGGCATGAATGGTATGAAGACATAGACCTGCGCGTTGACCACTCCCGGCATCCGTTTGAAGATCTCCGCCGACTGCTCGACTACTACGAGGGGCGGGTACTGACGAACCGTGCCGCCTTCGCAGCCCGGAACGACAATCCCGCCCGGGCCCGCGGTTTCCTGGCCGAGGCAACCCGGAAAACGAAAGGCTGGTATGGTTTCTATGGCCGTATCGCCAAAGTACACTGGTTGCTGCAGGAGCCGGTTCCGGCCCGGAAACTAGTGCTGGAGGCGCTGCGGGCCGAACCCCGCTGGAAAGAGAACCTGCCCGCTTTTTATGGAATATACGACGCGACGCTGGAAAGGCTGTACCCGGAAAAGAAGTTCACACTTGCAGACTGGACCCTGGCCGTCGACATGCTGATCGATGTCCGGCAGGCAGAAAAGGCCTTCGGACTGGCGGAACGAACGCTTGCCCGATTCCCCGAATCGCCGCAACTCTGGTACCTGAAAGCCCTCGCCGCGAAGGAAACGGGGAGGCTCTCCGAAGCGCGCCGGGCCGCCGCCCGCGCCCTCGCACTGGATCCCGCGCATGCGGAAGCAGGAAAACTTGCCGGAGCGCTGTCTGACTAAAAAGAAACGGCCGGGAAAAGTCTCCGGCCGTTTGAGGCAACATTAAGCACGAATTACTTGCTCATTTTGAAGAAGCCCATAACAGATTTTCCCTGTACCTGAGCGCCCTTCGTTCCTTTGGCAGCTGCGATGTCGACTTTGTAAATAAAGACACCGTCGTTGTTTTTGATCTGGATGTAGACGTTTCCGTTTTCGACGATTGAACTGTACTTCATCCCGCCGGTATGGAGGGGGACGTCGGTGACGTAGGCCACCGTCTTGGCGTTGAGATCGAGCACTGCCAGGCGGACGTCGCGCGTGGTCCATTTGTCTGCCGCCGTATGGTCCTTGAAGCTGTAAATCTGCGCCAGGGCCTTGCCGCTGCCGACGTATTTCATGGAAGCGATTTTGTAACCGCCCGTTACCTGCTCGATGTTGAAGAAGTAGTCTTTGTCAAATTCCGTGGTACCGTTTTTGATCCGCATGACGGCCGAAGGCTTCGTCGTCGGGGCAGAACCCGAGGCAATGGCCGTCGGCGAGTACGTGTACATATCGCCGTTTTCGGTCAGGCTGAGCGCGTCGTTGCCGGCGTATACCCCGATCGCTCCGGTGCGTGCATCCTTGAGGACCTTTTCCAGTTTCAGCCCCGGATAGGAGTAGACGGCGACATAGGCGGTGTCGGCATAGGCGGTTTCAAACGATGAATTTTTGATTTGGAAGAACGGCGCCCACAGCTTGTTGCCGATGACGCGCGCGTCGTTAAAATACGCCCATTCCTTTCCGTTTCCGGCTGCCTGGAAGACGTTGACTTTGGCCTCCCGGGTCACTTTCATCTGATTAGCGTTGATTTCGTAGACGGTCGCTTCGGCGGTGCCGTCGCGGGGAACGTACATCCCGACCATCAGGCTGTCGTTGATCGGGTTCCGGGCGTGGAGGCGGAGAATGGAAAACTCCCCGTTTTTCTTCGTCAGCAGTCCGGCCTGGTTGAGGGTATACCCCGGAACGACGTTCGTTCCCTGGTAGGTAATGCTGAGCAGGGTTTTGCCGATTTGCTCATACATGCGGTAGCTTTTCTGTTCAATACCCTGGCCGACGGGTGAGAGTACGCCCGTCATCAGGTCTTTCGTCTGAAGTATGTAATCGGTTGATTCAGAGGCGCTCCCGTCAGCGGTGAGGGCCAGGACATAGGTGCTGTTGCCGTCGGTCAGATCGTCCGGGTTTACCTTGTCGGAGTCACTTTTACAGGCTGAAAAGCCCATGGCGATTGCCGCCGCGAGGACGGCGTGTACCTTTTTCATGTGCAGAAATGAATTAGAGTTTGTGAATAAAATACCTGACTTTCAGGTAGAAAGCCCGGCCAGGTTTTTGCATAAGGAAGTTGTCGTAGAGACGGGCGTCGGTCAGGTTGCGGCATTCAGCCGATACGTTGTACCGTCCGTTGCGGAGGGAATAGGTCGCCGAGAGATCGTGCGATAGCTGCTGCGGAATTTCGTTTTTGTCGGAACGGTAGCCCAGGCTCGGCCACTTGAGGTAGTATGGCGCGACGTAGTTGACGTGGTACGTCAGCCCGAAGCGGCTGCCTTCCGGCCCCGCTTTTTTCGTCTGGAAACCAAGGTTGGCGTTTCCAAAGAGGTAGGGAATGTTCGGAATCTGGTCTTTGTAAATGGCACTGACAACCTTGCTGGTTTCGGTTTCGTATTTGGTCGTGTTGATGAGGTACTGGTAGGTGGCGTTTGCGCCGGCGGTAAATCCATCGAGGAAGGAGTAGCGGATATCCGCGTCGAAGCCCGTATTCCGGACCCCGCGGACGTTGACCGACTGCGTCCGGTTGTCCGCCAGATCCACGCGGATGAAGTCGGAGGCTTCCCGGTAAATCAGGTTAGCCTCCACGCTTAGTTTGTGCCGCTGCCCGAACCGCCGGTTGAGCATCGCGCCCAAATTAAGATTGTGGCTTTTTTCCGGACGGAGGTTGCGGTTGGCCACGTGGTTGATGCCGTCTCCGAATAGCTCGTCTCCTTCCGGGAGGCGGAAAGTCTTTTCGTAGGAAAACTTCAACTGAAGCGGATCAGCGATAAAGTAAGTAGTAGCCAGGCCAAAGCCGGTAGATGATTTATTATTGAAAACCGGTACCCATCGTGGATTCGTGTAGATGTCCACCCGCTGCGTCGCTTCACCGCGGACTATGAATTGTTTGACAAAGAGGGACGTCGACCAACGATCATTGTAATCCAGCTTGTAGCCCAGGCCCAGGACGTGTTTCCGGAGTATCTGCGGCTGCTGGTAGGATTCTTCCAGAGGGCGGAGGACATCGCTTCCTTTCCGGTCGAAGGTGGTGAAAACATAGTTGAGGCCGATCGACTGCCGGTCGCCCGGAGCATAATTCGCGCCGACCGTCGCAATGCCCGAATGATTCCGGAAACGGTACAGGCTGCGGCTGTTCTCGCCGCCGGGGACGTACTGACCGGCTTCGTTCCGGCTGTTGTCCTTGTATTCGCCGGCCCAGTTATAGACGCGGTTCAGGGTGTCGACATTTTGCGTGTGGCCGAGGTTGTACGAGCCATAGGCATTGAGATCCAGGCCTTTCAGAAACAGGTCCTTTTTCTGGTACTTGAAAGTTGGCATTACCGTCGTACTGGTTTGATACCACCCTCCGTACACTTTCGACATCTGTGCGGCTGTCTGTATTTCTTTCCGGTTTTGGGAGAGCACAAGACCGATCAGGAGACGATCCGCGAATTTCTTTCCGGTAAATCCGGCCTCTGCCTGCATGGTTTCCGAACGGTAGTTGTCGTGAAACCGGCGCAGCCGCTGTTCCGGCCCTATGACGGATGTGACCAGGTCCGTGACCCCGGTATGTACCCGGTAGTTGTTGTCAGAGTAATTCTGAAACAGGTTTGCCAGCACCGTGAAACCGCTTTTGGCATGGGTATATGCGCCCGTTACCGCCGTCCGATGGGTATTGAAGGAGCCGTAGGAATAGGAAACGTCGAGGTAATTCCGGGTCTTTTTATTGGTGATGATGTTGACGGCGCCCCCCAGCGCATCGGCGCCCAGCCAGATCGGGGTTACGCCTTTGTACACCTCGATGCGGTCGGCGAGGTTGACCGGTATGTTATTCAGCGTCAGCGATGAGCCGAAATTGTCCATCGGAATACCGTCCAGAAAGAATTTGACCTGGTTTCCGGAGAAGCCGTTGAGCGAGAAGTTGAAAGAGGAGCCCAGGCCGCCGTCCTCCCGGATACGCACACCGGCCGATTTGCCGAGTACCTGATTGAGGTCCTGCGTTGTGTTGTGAAGAGGCTTGGCGTCAATCGCAGTGATGTTGTATGCCTGGCGGGCGGCTTCCCGGGTTTCGGTCCGACCGGTTACCGAAACGGCGTCAAGGTCTCGGGAGACCGGCTCCAGGCGGATATCAAGGCGGGCTTCTTCCCCGTTTTTCAGGCGAATTGCCTGCTGAACAGTCCGGTATCCGACATGTGAAAAAAGCACGGTATATGTGCCGGCAGGGATTTTTTCGAGACGATACCGGCCGTTTTCCGCACTGGTAGTTCCGCGGTGATGGCCCTTCAGCGCGATGGTCGCACCGGGGAGCGATTCGCTTTCCCCGGCCGTTATCCGCCCCGACAGGATAGCGGGAAGTTTCTGCTGCGCATAGCCGCACAGACACAGCGCTGACAGGGAGCCTGTCAGAAGCAACCTCTTCATGGAGTTCTTTTTTGGGTACGACGATCCCCTTTTTCAGGGGCGAGGCGGCCGCTGCAACAGCCGGTCTCTTCAATGACATGGCAAGGCTCCGATACCGGAATCCCTGTCAGATCGACCACAAAGGAAATAATAATTTAGACTAAATAAAAACAATAACCTGAAAAAGACACTGCTTATTCCGGCTTCGATTTAGGAAAGCTTCTGAAAATCAAGTAGATATAGATTGGGGAAAAGCCCGCGTGGTCGGGTGGGCCGGAGTGGCTTGCCGGCCTATCGATAGGCCGGCAAGCGATGGGAGGAAAGAGAACCGGAAAGCATGCTCAGTACGGTCTGTTTTAACGCTGTTTCGTATACGTTAGCCGGCGGGCTATTCGGCCTGCCGGATGCGCACCGTGCCTTCCGGAAGCGTCACGGGCGGGCCGTCGATTCGTCCAAGGAATACGAGCCCGGTGGCGCGGAGGGGTTGTCGTACAGAACTCCCGTGAGAACCTGGTTACCGGAAACGATTCGGATTTTCATAACGCGGTTTTTGACGAAACCAGAAAAAAGACGATAAACACCGACAGCAGTCGTATCATACCGAACGTATGACTTTGGCAGGTACGCCGGCAACCACCGTATTGGGCGGAACATCCGCTGTCACGACTGCACCTGCGGCAACGATCGCATTTTCACCAATCGTAACGCCGGGGAGGACCGTTGCCGCTGCGCCGATCCATGCATTCCGGCCGATGTGAATGGGATGAGAGATCGTTGCCCTCCGTTCGGCTGGATTCAGCGGGTGGTTGGTAGTGATCAGGTTGACCTTCGGCCCGATCAGTACATTGTCTTCCAGGGTGATCCCGCCGCGGTCCATAAACGTGCAGGCGTGGTTGACGAAGACATTCTTTCCGATCCGGATGTTTTCCCCGAAATCCGTGTAAAAAGGCGGAATCAGGTAAAAGGAAGGATCAATTTCCTTTGCCGTGATTTCACTGAAAATTTCCCGGACACGCGCCGGATCATCGCTTACCAGGGTATTGAGTTCGGCTGTTTTGCGGGTGGCCTTGGCGATTACGGCCGCCAGGGCCGGGTACCCGGGATCGTCGGGATGGATGGTTTCTCCGGCCCGGTCCCGTTCAAAAATCGAGGGCATAAAGCGGGTAGTTTGCGGTCATCACACGAATGACATGGCAAAGTTCCGCCGCTGTACCCGGTTGCCGTTAACGGATATCAAACGGATGCCTAAGAATATCAAACCTTCCGGTGCCGGATGTTGGTCGGCGTTTCTCCTGTGTACCGCTTGAAGAAATTGTTGAAATACGTCGGGTATTCGAAGCCGAGGGAATAGGCAATTTCGGCGACGGGCCAGTCGGTATGCTGCAGCAGCGCCCTCGCTTCGGTTACGATCCGCTCGTTGATATGGGAGGTCGTGGGTTTGCCGGTGGTTTCCTTTACCGATCGGTTGAGGTAGTTGACGTGTACCGAGAGCCCGCCGGCATAGTCCTGCGCCGTCCGGAGGCGAAGCGGCTGTCCGGCGTTTTCGATCGGAAACTGCCGTTCGAGCAATTCAAAGAAGATACGTGTCAGCCGCGAAGATGCGTTCCGGCTTTCGGGAAGACTTTCAGACGGCTGAATTTTCAGCGCTTCATGAATAAGCAGGTGAATGAAATTGCGGATGAGGTCGTCCCTGAAGGCATATCCGGTAGCCTGCTCCTCAATCATCCGCTGGAAAAGAGAGCTGACATATTGCCGCTGCCCGTCGTTGAGACGGAAAATCGGCGTGCCGTCGAGCCGGAACAGCGGCGAATGCAGCAGGCTCTCGGAACGCTCGCCCTGCCGGAAAAAGGACTCCGAAAACAGGCAGGCATAGCCGGTATAGGAAGTCGCGACGGTTTCCCAGGAATAGGGGATGTGCGGGTTGCCGAAAAAGAGCAGGCTGCCTTCGACGTCATAGCTCTTGTCGGAATAGTGAACAATGTTCCGCCCGTTGTTGAGGCAAATCTTGAAAAAATCCTTCCGCGCATAGTTCCGCATCACAGGCGAGTCACTGCAGATCTCGTATGCCCGGAATCCCCGGAGCTTCAGTTCCGACGCGAAGTCGGACGTTACCTCTTGTTCCATGCATCAAAGTTAAGAAAATCAAAACAATTCGCTTTGTCACCTGAGCAAAACCGGGGCCGGCCGGCCGGCAGTGGATGGGTGTCCTGCCGGAGTACGGTTATGTCCGTGTCTTTTCTGGAGAAGAGCCTTTTAAGGATAGCTGTTTCCGGGTATAAGACGGATATTTAAGCGTTACTTTTTGTTGATTAAGCGCCTGTTTTAACCATTAATTCAATGATGAAATGATATAACAAATGTCGATTTAAAATAGCAATACTATAGAAACAAAATGAATCGTTACTGAAAAATAATTGTAACAAATAATCGACTATTACTGCAATTATGTTGTAAAAATACAGTTCATGGACTGTATTTTTATATCTGATTATCAGGTTTTTATGCTTGAAATCGGATTTTTGCTGTAATTCTATTCTTTTTGAAAATTATCTCCTTATTCCTGTTTTTTAACTAACCAAATGCTATTAATTGGCATCTGTAAACCGCTGATTGTTTCGGGTATTCTGTCTGTTATTATAGCTCTATTTATTTTTAAGGTGATGGGTTCATCGCTAGTAAAAACATGTTCAACTTTAAATCGGAAATGAATGATGATCAGGTCTACTTTCTGTTCAAACAAAGGAGTGCACGGCGCATGCAGCAGGCATTGGCGGATGCTTCTCATGTCCGTTGCACTCCTTTTGCAATGGCTCCTTGTCGGTACCCTCTGGGCGCAGCAAAGCAAACTGACGCCGAACGTACTGACGTCGACGGCCATCGTCAACGGCGGCACGCCTTCCTTTGCCGTCACACAGACGAGCGCAACAACCGGACTTTCGTCCTGGGCCGGGTGCTCGTTCAACGGCGCGTGCCCGGCGCGGGTTATCGACAGCGACCTGGGTAACTATGCCCGAGCCAACGTCGTACTCGGCGGGTCAGCTTCGATTCGCGTCACGGATCCGGTAAACGATTACCAGGCCGGAAACTTCGCCGGCTTCGTTGTTAACCCCGGCGATCTGGGTGTCGGCGCCTTTTCGATTACCGTCCGGACCTACCTCGACGGGGTGGAGCGGGAGTCGAAAGTACTGTCCTCCGCGCTTTCGCTGGTGGACCTTGGCGGCGCATACGAGGCCGGTTTTTTTACCACGCTTTCTTACGATGCCATTGCCATTACGTACAGCTATACCGGTATCGGCGCAGCCAATTTTGACGTGTACTATGCTGTCATGCGCGCGTTCGCAGCGGGTCCTGCACTGACCTGCAACGCCAATACGGCGCTCACAGCGCCGGCGTACCCGGCTGTTATCGCCACCGAGCATACCGGCGTAAGCGGGCTGTCGCTCTCGGTACTGGCCAATACGGGCAATGTGATCGACAACGATCCGGCAACCTATGCGTCGGTGACGACGACCGTCGGACTCGTCGGAAACATCAGCCTGGCCGTGAAAGACGCGGTGACCGACTATCCCGCCGGTACGTTCGCCGGGTTCGATATTCAGAATACGTCCCTGCTCGACGTCAGCCTGCTCGGCGGTATTACCGTCACTACCTATAAGGATGGCGTATCGCAGGAAAGCCAGTCGGGCGCCGGGTTGCTGCTCGGTGCCGGGTTCCTGACCGCCTCTGGCCGGCAGGTAGTCGGTTTCGTGGCGACAAAAGCGTTCGACGAAATTCAGTTTACGATCAATCAGGGACTTATCTCTCTCGACCTGGGGCAGACGCGTATTTACGGCGCCGTGGTGAAGAAGTTCTGCGAAGGACCGGCGATGGCCTGTAACACGTCTACCTACCTCAACGAAAGTACTTATCCTGTCCTGATCAACAACCAACGCACGGGGATTTCCGGCGGAGCCGCCCTTGGCAGTGTAACCGGCCTGGGCAACCTGCTCGACGGAAATACGACCAACTATGCAAGCATCACCATCGGCGCCGGCGCCCTTACTTCCGGGTCCATTTCCGTCCGGAAAGAACTGACGCCCTGGCCTGCCGGAACGTTTGCCGGTTTTGACATCAACAACCCGAGCCTGATCGGGGTTAATCTTCTCAGCGGGCTGACGGTCTCCCTGTACAATTCAGCCAGCGCAACACCGAATACGCCGGTGCAGACGGTATCCGGGGGAAGCCTCGTTTCGCTGGCGAGTTCGCTGGCTTCCGGAACCGGCCGCCAGCTGGTAGGGCTGAATGCTACCGTGCCGTTTGATGAAATCCGGCTGACCATTACCCAGACCGCCAGCCTCTCCCTTGGTACCACGCAGGTATTCGGCGCGGTGATCCGGAAGTTCTGCGCCGGTCCGGCCCTTGCCTGTAATACGCAGACCCGGCTGACAAATCCGGCTTTCCCGGTGTATGTCGACGGAGCGAATACCGGTATCACGTCTCTCGGTTGTGTCGGGTGTCAGATCAATGATTCTGAGCGGGTTACCGATGCTGATACGACAAACTATGCCACGGTTGTTCTCGTTGCCGGGGCGGCGTCTACCGCCCAGTTTGCCGTCGGAAACGCCCTCGATACCTACCAGGCCGGTAGCTTCGCCGGGTTTGATGTGGAAGCGGGGACGCTGCTTTCAGGGGGTATTCTGAGCAGCATGACGGTTTCCCTTTATAACAATGGCGCGCTGGTTCAGTCGGGTACCGGCAACTCCCTGATCGTCGGCGCGACTTCGTCGTTGCTGACCGGCGTGAGCCGCCAAGTGGTGGGAATCGTCGCAACCGCTGATTTCGACGAGGTCAAGATTTCCTTCAGTCAGCTGGTCGGTGGAAACCTCGGAAATGTAAAGATCTATAACCTGGTCGTGCAGAAGTCCTGTCCGGGTTTGCTGACCTGTAACAATACCTTCTGGCTGAAGGCGCCGAAGTATCCGGCCGTAATCAACTCGGCGCGCAGCGGTATCACCGGCGCGGCGTGCGGGGCCTGTACGATCCAGGATATCTGGAATGTCGCGACAGGAGATGCGTCAAAATATGCCCGTATTCAGATTGCGGCTGGTTTCCTGTCGCAAGGCGCCATCAGCGTCGTGGATCCGTCCACTACCTATCCGGCGGGTTCCTACGCGGGTTTTGCTATCCGGGATGTCAATAATTTCCTGCAAGCTTCTTTGTTCGACGCCATTACCATCGAAACCTACAACAATGGGGTGCTGATGGAATCCAAAACGGGTGGCAACCTGATCAACTTCGCTGTCATCATTCCCTGGCTGGGACCTGGCGCGGGTGTCTACAATGTTGGTTTTAAGACGACAAAAGACTTCGACGAAATCGTCATCAAGGTAGGCTCTGTGGGTGGCGCGCTGACGATTACCGACGTGTATTCGGCCTATGTCGACACGCGGGAAGTACCCGCGGGCAGCGTTTCCTGCCCATACCCGGACCTGACTCCGTCGCAGTTCTTTACCTCGCTTCAGTTGCTGCCGGGGCAGTCGGTTGACTACGTCGTGGCGGTCAGCAACGTCGGACCGATGGCAACCTCCGGTACGATCGAGTTCTTCGTGACCCGCTTCGGAACAGCTACCGGGCTGACGATTACGCCGAAGAGCGTATCCAGCGTCGTGATCGACGGCGAAACGTTCACTCTCAATAATGCCGAGTTCGACATCACGCAGGAAACGACGCGGTTTAAAATCGTATCCAAGTCCGGCGTCGTGATTCCCTCGTTGGGCGTCAAGTTCATCGGCTTCACCATCACCCGGGCAACAGGTACCCCCGGCTCCCTGAATAACACGGTGACAATCACCAACGGAACCGGTGGAGGCGAAACCCCCACCAATAACAACGCCATCGCAAATACCGTCACCAAACTGTAACGACAATGACACTCTCTTTCAAGCGTTTAGCCTTCTTCTTTCTTCTCTTCGGAGGAATCCTGGTTCGTGCGCAGGCGCAGTCCGGCGACCTGGAGGTCGTTTCGATCGATCCCGTACCCGCGACCCTTAACGTCAACGGCGCAGGAGAACTCCTGCTCGTCGTAAACCAGAACGGCCCGGGGACGCTGCCGACCGGCTCGGCGCGGGTGACCATCACGATCAACACAGCGATTATCAACTGGGTGACGCCCTTTACAATCACCGACGGCTGCGGCAACCTGTGGTCGGTCTTCACCTCGGGCGTAACCGGCACGACCACCACCGTCCAGATCCGGAACAGCCAGCCGCTGCCGAGCGGTACCGGCTGCGAAATCCACCTGCCGATCCGGGGCGTGGCAACGGGCTCGGCGGCTGTTACGGTCGGATCGACGGTCTTCGGAGCAGGTGTCAGCGACCCGGTAGGCACTAACCAGTCGGCTACGACGACGGTACTCGTCGAAGCGCCGACCCCTGTGACCCTGTCGCGGTTTCAGGCTACGGTCGTCGGTGCAGATGCACGCCTCGAGTGGACGACGAGCTCGGAACGGAACAACGCCTTCTTCGAAATACTCCATTCGGTCAACGGCAAAACCTTTGAATCGATCGGGAAAGTCTTCGGCAAGGGTACGACAAGCAGCAGGAATACCTACAGCTTTACCGATGTAGCACCGGACAAGTCCCGTATTCATTACTATCGGCTGCGTCAGGTAGATAATGACGGAACGGCGTCGTTATCCGGAATACAATCTGTGCAGTTCGACAGTTACGTAGGACTAGTCCTTTCTGCTTATGCTGATCCGGCCCGCAACGTACGGATACTGGTCGATTACGGGGACGATCAGCTCGCCGGTCGAGCAACGATCTCCCTGCTGGACCTGAGCGGCCGCCGGTTAGCGGTACGTCCGGTTGACCTTGCAAAAGGGAAAAACGAAGTGCGTCTGGAATCAGCCGGTCTCGCTTCCGGTCTGTACGTAATCCGGCTTGAAAACGAATCCAGGCCCACCTCCATACGGGTTGTAGTTCCTTAAGAAAGTAATAAAAATCACTTTTTAACAATAAAACAGAGCAGGAAGCTGATTCTACAAAGAATCCGGCTTCTTGCTCGTTTTTATGCCGCAGAAATCCAAACATTTTTACTGTGAAACAGTTTGTTTTTTAAAGGAAAAATGGAAATTTCTGTGCAACATCCCTGACATCAGAAGTGATTTCAGAATACCTGCGTATGCAATGGTGAATCACTTTCGCGTATGATGAATCGTACGGAATTTCTCCACCGACTTGAACATTTAATGATGCCTGAATTATGGAATTCAATCAAAATCATACGGGCTTTACCATCAGAAGAATATTAAAGTTGAAAGGTATTTCTGTTTCAGAAACAGCTAAGTTTCTGGGTATGTCGGTCAGCGGTGTATACGACATTTTCAAAAGGAAAAGTATAACGGACGATGCACTGCTTGAAAAAATAGCTGAATTGACGGAAGAACCGGTGGCTGAAATACTCAGCCACGATGCCTCCGGGCGTTTTCGTGAGGACGAAGACACCATTTCCAGTTACGAAAGGGCCATTTTTGAGTGGAAGACGGAGAATGAATTTCTGAAGGAACAGATTAAGGAGAAGGATTACCTGATCAAAATGCTGATTGAAAAAATGACTGGTAAGTAAGAAGGTACAACAGTTTTAATGCATTTCAACAGAAAGAAAAGAACAGGGAAATAGATAATGATATTTATTTCTTTTGATCATTTGGAAGAGAATAATGGCAGGGTATAGGATAAAATATTTTATATTTGGAGGTGCGACTATTGTTGTTTTATGTTGTGAATGAATGGCGGTAATAAATGCGGACTATAATACCCCTTGTTATATTTAGTTGAAAGGAATATGGTAAACCCTTAGCCTGCTGGGCTCTGGGTTTATTTTTTTGATAATTTCAAAATAACAAGTGATGAAATAAGCGGGAATGAAAAATGCATTGGTATCTCGCTCGCGAGAGGTAAAATCAATCCGTAGGATACAATTAGGCAGGTCGCCGGTATGCTGCGCCGACAGGTAGAGCGGAGGGTGATTATCCCCGGGCGGTGCCGAATCAGAAACCGCGATCTGCCGATTTTGCATCAAGGAAGCGCGCAAGAGTGTGTAGACAGTTTGTAGCAAAAACACTACAAAAAAACTACCGAAAAACGCTATTTATCTAAAATATAAGTACTAGGTCGTACTATCTGTTTTCTTTGTTCCACCTTTCGACAAATCTTACGAACCTAAAATGCTTCTTAATCTGACATGTTTTCTTCGAACACTCCTTTCGCCTCCGGAAGAGAGCCGGTTGCGGTAAGAGGCTGATCCGGCTTCCTGCCGCGGCATCCCGGAATGATATGCTTCCGGTCGTGACTTTCTGCTTTACACCTTCTGCCGCCCGGTTCCGTCAAACCGAACGGGAAACCTGCTTCCCGTCAGAAGGAAAATCCTTCCACTTGTTGCTCGAGAAATGGGACGAGTACGCCTGAAAAAACTCCGTTTTTTCACTTTTTCCACTTTGGCTCAACATTAATTGACATCTATGGAACTCAATCACATAGGCTTGAATATCAGGAGGATAATGAAGGACAAGGGGATTTCTGTCCTGAAAGCTTCCGCATTCCTCGGTATGTCCGTCAGCGGGGTGTATGATATCTTCAAACGGCAACTGATATCCGATAGCGCGCTACTTGAAAAGATCGGGCAGCTGACGAATGCTTCCCTGCTTGAAATCATGAATTACGGAGGAGAGACCGGAAGCGACGAGATCGGCCAGCGGCAGACTTTGTTCGAATGGAGAAACGAAAACGAATTTCTGAAAGAACAGATCAAGGAAAAAGACTACCTGATCAAAATGCTGATAGAAAGCATGACAGACAGACGGTAAAAGGTCCTGGTCGGAAGGACCCGGCGCTACCGGAGCAGACCCTGGTGAAGTCTGTTCCTGACAGCGCCGCGACAGGATAGACAAAAAATGCCGGGGCAGTTAGCTCCGGCTTTTTTTGCGGTCTTCGCGCCATAAAACGACGAAAAATACCTGTCAACTAGTGATTGTATTTTTCTAACAACTTTCAATGAATTAATGCTAATTTATATGATTTTTCGAATAGGGTAGGTTACATTTTGCCTTCCCGATTGATATGAGGGTGATTTCGGGAAATCGGAAAGAATTTCGACCCGGAAAAAGACATGATTTTTTCAGGGTTTTCTGACGGGGCGACCGCCATCTCCCCGATCCGCCTCAGAAAACCCTACCTGATACAGCCTTCAATTGTTTAGTGAACACTCGAATTCCATGAGTTGAGTAAGCCATCCTTGGTGAGGGTGGCTTCTTTGTTTTCCGGGGGATAAATTTTTGAGTCCTGTGGCCGGTCTTCTTACCGAAACGGCGTATCTTTTCTTCCTGCTCTAACCGATTCGCCAATGCGGATTCTTCCGGTTTTGTTGCTTAGTCTCCTGGGCGCTGTGGCACATGCCCAGACGGACGCGGGTCTCGTACGCGATCCGGACGGGAATTTGTATCCCTGGAAACGGATGCCGGACAACCGGCTGTGGCTGATGCGCAACCTCAATTTCGCCACGGAAGAATCCTGGTGGTATGAAAATGACCCGGCGAAAGGAGCCGATTACGGTCGCCTTTACACGTTTCGCGTGGCCCGGAACGTATGTACGCAGCTCGGCGAGGGGTGGCGCCTGCCGGCGCGTGAAGACTGGCTTGGGCTTGCCGCCGCGTTCGGCGGGGTGTTTCATCCGCAACAAGGTAACGGCGAAGCCGCTTTCCAGGCGCTGCTGAAAGGAGGAAAATCGGGATTCGAGGCGGCATTGGGAGGAGGCCGGCGCGCCGACGGATCGTTTGCCCGCGGGAACGCCCATGGCTTCTACTGGATGGATACGGAGGGAGAACCGGGAATGGCCTGGTTTCTGAACTTCGGCGCGGGGAGCGGCCGCCTGTTTGCACAAAACGACGGTGAAAAAGAAGCTGCTTTTTCCGTGCGCTGCGTGCGCGACGCCCCCTGATCTGACATTCGTCATTCCGGCGACTGCGAAGAATCATTGAAGACGAAATGAATCCCGTGGTTCTTTGTGATGGAAACGCTATCCATCCGAAAGTCGCCTATGATACCGAAAACCATGAAAGCTGCCGTGCTCCGCGCATTCGGCGCGCCGCTGGCCATCGAAGAAGTACCGGTCAGAGAACCCGGAGAAAATCAGGTACTCGTCAAAATTATCACCAGCGGTGTGTGCCATACCGATCTGCACGCCTGTGAGGGCGACTGGCCCGTTAAACCCAAGCTGCCGCTTATTCCCGGACACGAGGGGGTAGGGTACGTCGTGGCATTGGGCAGGGGAGTTGATCAGGTCAAGGAGGGAGATATCGTCGGCGTGCCCTGGCTGTTCAGCGCCTGCGGCACGTGCGAGTACTGCATCACCGGCTGGGAAACCCTATGCGAATCCCAGCAAAACGGCGGGTATAGCGTCGACGGCAGCTATGCCGAATATGTCGTTGCCGACGCCCGCTACGTGGCGCATTTTCCCGCCGGCGTCAACTTTGCAGAAATGGCGCCGATTACCTGCGCCGGCGTCACCGTCTACAAAGGCCTGAAAGAAACCGACACCAAACCCGGCGAATGGGTGGCTGTGTCGGGTGTGGGTGGTCTCGGTCACCTGGCGGTTCAATACGCCAAAGCCATGGGTTTGCACGTCGCGGCAATCGACGTGGCAGACGACAAGCTGGAATTGGCCCGTAAGCTTGGCGCTGACCTGACAGTCAACGCCCGCAAGGAAGATCCTGGCGCCTACCTCAGGAAAGAAACCGGCGGTATGCACGGGGTACTGGTGACGGCGGTATCGCCCATTGCATTTCAGCAGGGACTATCCGCGCTGCGACGAAAAGGGACTATTTCCCTCAACGGCCTGCCGCCGGGAAGCTTTGACCTGCCGATTTTTGATACGGTTCTCAACAGGTATACTGTACGCGGATCGATCGTTGGTACCCGGAAAGACATGCAGGAGGCGATTTCGTTTGCGGTGGAAGGAAAGGTAAAACCCACCGTTCACATGGCCCGGCTGGAAGACATCAACACGGTTTTCGAACAGATGAAAAAAGGAGAAATCGAAGGCCGCATCGTCCTGCAGATCGCAGAGCCCTGACAGACCCGTTGATTTTCAGACCCGTCGGCAAACTGCCGGCGGGTCTCTGTGTTTTCGCCCGCTGGAACGGCGTTTTCTCCTCTTCCCGAAAAACTGAAACATATGTATGTTGACCAGTCGACCGAAGAGGTCCTCCACGCACTGGGTACTGCCGAAAACGGATTGACAGCCGCCGCTGTCGCCGAGCGGCAAACCCGGTATGGATACAATGAAGTACCCGATGCCCGGAAGACGCCGGTCTGGAAACTGTTTCTTCATCAGTTTCAGGACTTTATGATTCTTGTGCTGATCGCGACGGCCGTGATCTCCGGGTTTCTGGGAGAACTGACAGATACCCTTATCATCGCCGCCATCATTCTGCTCAATGCCGTAATCGGGTTCGTGCAGGAGTTTCAGGCGGGAAAAGCGATGGAAGCGCTCCGGCAACTGGCCGGAACGAATGCGGTGGTACTGCGCGACGGGTCGGCCCGTACCGTGCCTGCCCGGGAGCTCGTTCCGGGAGATGTGCTGCTTCTGGAAGCGGGAAACAGCGTTCCGGCGGATATCCGGCTACTCGTGGCTGAGCAACTGGTAGTCAACGAATCGAGCCTGACGGGTGAGTCATTGCCGGTTTCCAAACAAACAGCGCCGCTGCCTGATGCCAGCCTGCTTCCCGGGGATCAGACCAATATGGCCTTCAAGGGAACGTTCGTGACGAAGGGGCGCGGGCGCGGGGTAGTGGTCAGAACCGGCGGAGAAACCGAACAGGGCAAAATTGCCGGATTTTTGCAGGAACCCGATGCCGCGACGCCTCTGCAGCGGAAGCTGGCGGCGTTCGGACGTACCCTGGTCTTCCTCATTCTCGGGATCTGCGCCGTCATCTTTCTGATCGGATACCTCCGGGGCGAAAGCGCCATCCGCATGCTGATGACGGTGCTGTCGCTCGCCGTAGCCGTGATACCCGAAGCCCTGCCGGCCGTCATCACGATTTCTCTGGCGCTGGGGGCACGGAAAATGGTGCGTAAAAATGTGCTGATCCGGAAGCTCCCCGCCGTCGAAACCCTGGGTTCGGTCACGTGTATCTGCACCGATAAAACCGGGACGCTGACCCGTAATGAGATGGCGGTTGAGCGGATGGAAGGAGACGAGGAAGACTGGCTGCTCCGCGCGATGGCGCTCAACAACGACGTACAGCGCAATCCGGATGGTACGCTGACAGGCGAGGCTACAGAAATGGCGCTGTATGATTATGCCGAAAAAAAGGGCTTCTCCCGTCCGGAGGTAGAAAAAGAATACCCGCGGGTAACAGAAATTCCATTTGATGCTGACCGGAAGTGTATGACGACCATCCACCGGGGCCCCGAAGGATACATCGTCCTGGTAAAAGGCGCGATGGATGTACTGGAGACAAAAGCCGCCACAGACACAAGCATCTGGAAGGAAAAGCAGCAAAAAATGCTGGAAGACGGGCTCCGGGTACTCGGCTTCGCCATGAAGAAGGTACCGGAGCAACCCCCGGTCGATAAGCCGGACGAGCTCGAGCGTGATTTGACCCTGCTTGGCATGGCAGGTATTATTGATCCGCCGAGAGAAGAAGCCGCCGGGGCGGTGAAAGAGTGTCAGGAAGCAGGAATCAAAACGGTGATGATAACGGGAGATCACCCCATTACCGCCGCGACAATTGCCCGGCGACTCGGTATTCTTGAAACGGGCGAAGCGGTTGTCAGCGGCGCCGAACTGGCGACTTTTTCTGCGGAAGACCTGGAAAAAAGGGCCGGCGGCATACGCGTGTATGCCCGCGTAACGCCGTCGCAAAAGCTGGATATCGTTCGTGCTCTCCAGAAGCGGGGAGAGATCGTCGCCATGACGGGAGACGGGGTCAATGACGCGCCGGCGCTCAAACACGCCGATATCGGTATCGCGATGGGCATCACGGGTACGGATGTATCCCGGGAAGTCGCGCACCTGATTTTACTGGATGATCATTTTGCGACGATTGTAGCCGCCGTCCGCGAAGGCCGGACGATTTTCGGCAATATCCGGAAATTCATCCGCTATGTGCTGACAGGTAATACGGCGGAATTGCTGACCTTATTCCTGGCGCCGCTCCTGGGACTGCCGGTGCCGCTGCTGCCGATTCATATTCTCTGGATTAACCTTGTGACGGACGGACTGCCCGGTATCGCCCTGACCCGCGAGCGCGGCGAACCGGAGGCCATGAAGCGGCCGCCGCGAAATCCGGACCAGGGAATACTGGCCGGAGGATTGGGTATTCACGTCGCCTGGGTGGGTACTTTGCTCGCCGCGATCACGCTCGGAACGCAGGCATATGCCCTCCACGACGGGAACGCGCACGGGCAGACGATGGTCTTTACCGTCCTCTGCCTGGGGCAGCTGGCGCACGTCATGGCCATTCGTTCGGAAGAACGCTCGCTGTTCAGCCTCGGGTTGTGGACCAACAAACCCCTTCTCGGCAGTGTCGTGCTGACTGTCGGATTGCAGGCGGCGATTATTTACGTCCCTTTCCTCAATAACCTGTTTCACACACAACCGCTGAGCGCACGCGAACTGCTGATTACCGTCGGACTTGCGCTGCTGGTCTGGGTAGCCGTGGAAGTAGAAAAGGCCATCCGCCGTTCCCGGTAAAAGCCTGTGAGTCGAATATTCTCAATAGCTTATGACGACGTTCCGATCCTAGAGGGCAGAGGCCGTAATCCGGATGTCTGCCTGGGCAAAGGCCGCTTTTGATTTCCGGGCATAAACACGGGCTTCGGCGGTTTTGTGCTGCGCGCGGAGGCTTGCCGAGAGGCCGGTTTCTGACCATCCGTTGTTCGGATTATGGACGAGGTCTTTCCGGTAAACTTCTTCGGCTTTTTTCCATTGCTTTTGTTTGACGAGCAGGGCTCCGAGGTAATGGCGGGCGGGCAGCGGCCAGTCCATCGGTTCCCGGTAGATCAGCGCATCTTCAGTTTGGACGGCTTCCTGCAGGGCGAGGACAGCTTTTGCGTTTGCTCCCTGCGCCGCTGCGAGTTCGCCTTCGAGGATTTTCTGCGCGATCAGGCAACTCTCTGCCGGGGCGTTGTAATAGCGGATTGCCAGCCCGGGGTTTTGCCGGGCCGTCTCCATCCAGGCAAGCAGGCGGGATGCTCCGGCCGTATCGCCCGTCCGCACCAATGCCATACCTGTGGCCCATTGATGCAGAAAATAGGCATAGGGCAGGGCAGGGTCGGGAGCGGGCTGACGAAGGATTTCTTCCCATTTTCCAAGGCGTACCAGCGCGAGTTCCGGCGTTGCATATACGTATTGAGCTACGAGCGAAAGGGTTTGGGGGCCTTTGAAAAACTCCGGAGAAACACTTTTACGGCAGCGATCAGCAAGGGTGGCGGTCAGCTTGGCCGCCCCCAGGTTCATTGCGCAATGGGTTTGAACATGGTAGTAATGCATCATCGGGCGCTGATACAGCTGCCGGATGGTGAGTTGAGGAGCGAGCGCATCGTACGCGGCGAAGTCATGGTCGGCAATATCGTTAACCGCCACACCTTTTGAAAACTGGCCCGTCCGCGCATAGGTATGGCTAGCCATGTGGACCATGTGAGCGATGCCCGGAACCGTATTCCGGAGCGTTTCTGCACTGGGAATCGAAGCCTCCGGGTGGTGTGAGGCCTCCGTCAGGTGAATATGGTAGTGGAGCGCCGCCGGATGCTCCGGATGTTTCTTCAGAATTTCGGTACAGAGAGACAGTACCTCCGGCGTCCAGGGCTTGGGTGTTCCGTCGGTATTCCAGAGGTCCCAGGGGTGGCAATTCATGACGGCATCGATGAATAATACCTGTATATCAGCATCTTCCGGGTATTGCCGGGCGATGTCCCGCAGCGCGTCGGCATAGCCCGTATTGAGCTGTATCCGGCGTGCCTGCGTGGTATCAGCCTCGTAGCGCACGCTCAGCGTATGCATCAGGGCCTGTTCCCGCGGGGTAGCATGCGCCGCGAACCGGTTCATCTTATCAACAACCGCCAGTACCCGCATCGGCATGCGGTAGGGAACGACGTTGATATTCGGACCCAGGGCCAGCGCTTCGCCCCAATACGCCATAGCAAGGGTGGAATCGAACCGGGCGGCTTCCTTAAACGAAGCGACAGCTTCGGTATAGTGGTAGCTGTAGTAGAAGCGAAGCCCCTGGCTGAAATAGAGCTGCGCGCTGTCGCTTCGGGTTGAAACGGCGTAGGTATGCTTCCCGCTTCCGGGAAAGAGCGGCGCGAACTTGCCGGCGCCGTCTGTCGTAAAGGCAGTAGGTACCGCCGGGCCGCACAGGGGGATGGCAATATCCCCGGAGTCGGTCAGCGGGCCTTTGGGTTGCCATCCGGCAGACAACAGCCCGGCGAGCAGGAGAAAAGCGCAGGTGTATTTCATGGTTAAGGGCGATGCAGTGAATTCGTATGGAAGGTACGAAACTCCTGATCGCCGGGAAACAACCTGTTCGGGAATTTACGCTGCGGTATCCGCGACCTCAGACCCCGGAGGGGTCAAACCCCATTAACCCCGTGGCGTCAGCCCGGGGCCGGATCTGGTACTTCGTCCACTCCCGACCTATAACCCCATCTTTCCCTCCAGCCAATATCCCTGACTCCGTACCGTATGTCGTTGTTCTCTCAGGACGTTCCGGAATGTTCGGACGGAAGTCACGTTTCCCGTCAGCAGGTAGTGCGTGCCGCGCCAGTCCGGGTCGCGCAGGAGAGAAAGTGCACGGATCTGTTCTTCGTCGCGAAAAGCCTGACTTTTCGGAAAGATACTCACATTTTCCAACCCCAGCCGGGCTGGTACGTCGCGGTTACATTCCTCCAGTTCCAGCAGAAACTGAAACCGGTGACCATTCGCACGAAAGAGGGGAAAGAGGATGCTGGCCAATCCCAGCGAGGTTTCATCCCCGAAAACGACCTGATTTCGGACCGTAGGATCGTAGTGTTTCCATCCCCTGGGCATACTGATGCGGAGGCTGTCTCCGGTTTGGAGCCGGTTTGCCAGGTCGCTTCCCGGTCCGTGGCCATGCAGATGAAAGATAATATCCACCAGCCCTGCTGTGGTATCACTGTAAGACGGAGTGTAATTCCTGTATTCGGTGTCGCTCACGCGGATGGCTACGGCATGTCCCGGCTCAAAATTCATGGCGGAAATTGCGCCGCTAAACCGGATCCGCTTGATTTCGGGTGAAAGGTATTCGGTGGTCAACACCTGCATATGCGGCATGCGCGAGCCCATCAGGGACTCCATCGCATCGCCGATCCACTTCTTCATTGCTGGCATACTACGGAACGTCTGAAATTGTCCCGCAAGCTGGTTCAAAAGGAAACGGCACTCAATGGAGCAACCGCCACAGGTAATGGACTAATCGAGGTTTTTGGCGCGGAAAGTCTGCGCGGTCATACCTGTGGCACGCGCAAACAGCCGCGAGAAGTATGCCGGATCGTCATACCCCAGCTCGCCGGCGATGAGTTTTACCGACCGGTCGGAATGATGAAGAAGCCGCTTAGCCTCCAGTATGACCCGGTTTCGGATATGATCGGATACGGGAAAGCCGGTCGCCGCACGGACACATTCGTTCAGGTACGGTACTGAAAGATGAAGGCTCTCTGCGTAGTCCGCCGGCCGTTTCAGCTTCCGGAAGTTCTTTTCCAGTATCCGCCGGAAGGCTTTGTATACCTGATCAAAACGGGACATTGCCGCGGGTTGTGCGGACATGTACTGCTCCAGTACCAGCCCGATAAACGCGTTGGCAGCATGTTGCAGGGTATGAAAAGAGTGAAGGTCTTTTGCCTGCTGATGCAAGGTCAGGCAAAAAGAGGCTGAAGTTCGGAGAAGCTCGAAATCGGCGTCTGTCAGCCGGACCGGCCGCGACGGAGGCAGGTCTTCCAGCAGTGTCAGGTACTCCGGAGAAATGTTTTCCTCTGCTATTGCCAGTGTAAACAACTCCACGCCGTCCAGATTCAGAAGGCGGTGCACTTGTTGCGGCGAGACATAGTGGGCTGCTTTTCCTTCTATTTCAAAGGAAACAAAGTCAACCTCAAACGTCGAAGCCCCGCATTCATGCAACGCAAAAAAATAGAAATCATGCCGGTGCGCATGTCCGGCCCGGAGCAGGGTCTCGAAAAGCTCCGGTGCAGACCGGACGACGGTCAATCCGTTTTCAAACGGCTCTTTCAACGGTTCGACCGGTATGGAAACGCTTCGACGCGCCATGCGTAGTAGTTTGGAGGAAGCAAATATCAGACGGGAAATGCAGAAGGGCAATTCGCCAAAGGCATGAAAAGCCGGCCAACAGCCGGCTTTTCATGAATTACCGTTGCCAGCCCCCGCCCAACGCCCTGTACAAATCCACCACCGCGTGAAACTGTGTCTTTTTCAACGTAATAAGGTCCAGCTCGGCCTGCAAAACGGAACGTTGTGCCGTAATGACCTCCAGGTACGACGCGTAGCCGGTTCCGAACAGGTTGTCGGACGTAGACGCCGCCTGCTTCAGGATATTGACTTCTTCGGTTTTATAGCCGACAACACCCCTGAACCGCTCGATTCCGCTGAGATGCGTCGTGACTTCCGAAACGCCCCGGATCACCGACTGCCGGTACTGAAGATAAGCCTCCTGCGCCGCCGCTTCGTTGATCTTGAGGTTGGCTTTCAGCGCGCGACGGTTGAACACCGGAGCCGAAAGTCCGCCGAGAATACCTGTCGTGAGCGACTGCGGGTCTCCCAATACACCCAGCCGGAAGGCGCTCAGGCCAATGTAGGGCGAAAGCGTGAGCGACGGGTAGAAATCCAGTTGCGCGGCAGAAACGTCCAGATTCGCCGCGAACATTTGCTGCTCCGCAGCACGGATATCCGGTCGGTGACGGAGCAGCTGCGAAGGCAAACCCGCCGCCAGCGCCTCCGGCAACGGCAGGTTCCGGATCGAGCCGCCGCGCTGAATGGACTGCGGAAAGCGTCCCAACAAAAAATTAACCTGATTTTCTGCCTCCTGTATCGCCTGAAGTACCTGGCCTTCGAGGCTCCGGGTATTCATGAGCTGCGCCCGGAACTGCTGTACCGCCAGCTCGGTGACGCGCCCGGCGGCTTTTTGTACTTCGACGAGTTCGACGGCCTTCTCCTGAAGGGATATATTCTCCCGGATGATTTCCAGCTCCCCATCCAGTGCCAGCAGGGTGTAGTAATGGCGGGATACTTCGCCGATGAGCCCCGTTACAATCAGATTACGACCTTCGACGCTTGCCAGCAGACGATGGTATGCTGCCTGACGCCGCTTCTTCAACTTGCCCCACAGGTCAATTTCCCAGGTGCTGCGCAGCCCGGCGAAATACTCCGGCGTCGGATCGGGAATACGACTGGATCCTTCGACATTCGGCGAAAGGTTGGTATCGTAATTTCCGACACCGTTCAGGGTATACTTACCGTATCTGTCGACCCCTGCCGTAGCTCCTGCCGATACCTGCGGAAGCAGCGCATTCCGGGCAATACCCCATTGCGCCTGGCTTATTTCGATACGCTGCGCGGCGATTTTCAGGTCGATGTTTCGCGTCAGCGCCGTATCGAGCAATGCCGTGAGTATCTCATCTGTCAGCAATAAGCGGTATGGAGTCGCAGCGCTGCCGGTCGTATCCCGCGAGCCGGAAAGATAGGTTTCCGGCAGTCTCAGGGTAGTATCGACCGATGGTATGGAAACCGTCCGGCACCCTGCGGCGAACAAGCAAAGGGCGACGGCGGCATAGCTTTTAGGATTCATGAATAAGGGTATTTTTCGGAGAACGGGAAGCCGCTGAGCGCGTCTTTCCCGCGAACATCACATACAGCCCGGGTACGATCACCAGGCCGAAAACAGTGCCGACGAGCATGCCGCCCGCCGCTGCCGTGCCAATGGAACGGTTGCCGAGCGCGCCCGCACCCGATGCGATGCACAGCGGTATGAGGCCCGCCACAAACGCGAAGGAGGTCATCAGAATCGGACGCAAACGGGCCACGGCTCCTTCAATCGCCGCCCGGAGCGCGGAAAGACCTTCTTTCTGCCGCTGATTGGCAAATTCGACGATGAGAATGGCGTTTTTGCCCAATAGTCCGATCAGCATGACGAGCGCTACCTGGGCGTAGATATTGTTCTGAAGACCAGCGAGTTTCAGAAACAGAAAGGCTCCGAATATCCCCGTCGGAAGGGAGAGCAGCACCGGCAGCGGCAGGAGTACGCTCTCATACTGGGCCACGAGCAGCAGGTAGACAAAAACCAGGCACAGCAGGAAAATATAGATGGCCTGGTTGCCCGACAGTACCTCTTCCCGCGACATGCCCGACCACGCAAACGTAAAGCCTTTGGGTAGTTTCTGCGCCGCTGTTTCTTCCACCGCTTTCAACGCGTCGCCGCTGCTGAATCCGGCCGACGCGTCGCCATTGATCAGTGCCGACGTATACATGTTGTACCGCGTAAGCTGCTCAGGGCCGTATACTTTCTCCAGCCGGATGAAATTTGAAAACGGGACCATTTCTCCCTTTTCATTCTTCACGTGCATCGTCAGTACATCTTCCGGTTTCGTTCGAAATTCGGGCGAGGCCTGTACCATCACTTTGTACATCTGCCCGAAACGGATGAAGTTGGAAGCATAAAAACTACCCATCAACGTCTGAAGGGTATTCATTGCATTGTCGACCGAAACGCCTTTCTGCGCGGCCTTGTCGTAGTCGACGTGCAGCATAAACTGCGGGAAGGTCGGGTCGAAACTGGTAAAGACGGTTCCGATTTCCGGACGCTTCCGGAGTTCGTCCAGAAAAGCTTCGGTTACTTTTTTGGTATGCTGAAGATCGCCCTTGCCGGTTTTGTCGAGCAGACGAAGCTCAAACCCGCTGGAGTTTCCGAAGCCGGGTACTGTCGGCGGTGAAAAAAACTGGATACTTGCTCCCTGGATATGCCGGGTTTTCTGTTCGAGGAGGGTAACGATATCATCGACGGTCTCCTTCCGCTCGTCCCAGCTCTTCAGGTTTACCATTCCCATGCCGTAGGAAGAGCCTGATCCGTCGGTCATCAGGCTGAACCCGGCGAGGGTGGAGACGTTTTCAACGGCATCCATGTTTGCCGCTACTTCCTGGATTTTGTCGAGGACTTCTTCGGTTCGTTTGACTGTCGCGCCTGCCGGGGTCGTCACATTGACGTAAATCATACCCTGGTCCTCGGTCGGAATAAAGCCGCTGGGTAAAACGGTATTGATGCCCCAGGTTCCGGCGCAGAAAAGCAGCAGCAAACCAAGCGTGACGGTTTTCCGGCCGGCAATTTTGCCGAGCAGTCCGCCATAGCCATTCGTCAGGCGATCAAACCAGGCATTGAATCCATCGAAAAAACGGCCCAGCAGGTTTTTCTTACCTGCCGCGTGCGGCCGGAGCATCAGCGCACAAAGAGCCGGCGTCAGTGTCAGGGCGTTGAGGCCGGAGATGAGGATGGCAACCGCCAGCGTGAGCGAAAACTGCCGGTAAAAGATCCCCACCGGCCCGGAAAGAAAGGCAACCGGCACAAACACAGCCGACATGACGAGCGTAATTGCTACAATCGCACTGCGGATTTCCCGCATGGCAGCGAAGGTAGCCTCTACGGGCGACAGGTGTTCTTCGGTGATTTTGGCGTGAACGGCTTCGACGACCACGATACCATCGTCCACCACAATCCCAATCGCCAGAACGAGCGCAAACAGGGTCAGCAGATTTACCGAAAAGCCGATGACGCTCATGAACGCAAACGTCCCGATCAGCGCCACGGGCACTACAAAGGCGCAGATGACGGTAGAGCGCCAGTCCTGCAAAAACAAAAACACCACAATGAAGACGAGGATAAACGCTTCGAACAGCGTCCTGACGACTTCATGGATGGAGGCGTCAAGAAACCGGGAAACGTCGTACGCCATGTTGTAGGTCATCCCTGGTGGAAACGTCTCCTTTTTCAGTTCGGCCATGCGGCTTTTTACGTTCTGAATGATTTCCCGTGCATTGGACCCCGGTCGCTGCTTGAGCATGATCGCGGCGGAGGGCCGTCCGTCTGTTTTGGAGAGTACATCGTAATCGAGAGAACCGAACTCTACATCCGCGACATCCTTGAGGCGAAGAATAGACCCGCTCGGATCAGCCCGGAGGACAATATTTTCATACTGCTTAGGCTCGAAGAATTTACCCGTATACTTGAGTACATACTGCAGTACCTGCGGGGCGCGGTCAGCGCTTTCCCCTGCTTTTCCAGGAGCAGCTTCGACATTCTGCTGCCGGATGGCGTGGATGACGTCGTCGGGTGAGACGTTATAGGTTGTCAGACGGTCAGGCTTCAGCCATACCCGCATGGAGTATTCCCGCGAGCCCATGATGTCGGCAAATCCGACGCCGTCGATGCGCTTGAGTTCGGCCAGGATATTGATGTCGGCGAAGTTGTAAATGAACTTCTCGTCGATCGTCGAATCTTCACTGAAGATATTGAGGTACAGCAACATACTGTTTACCTCTTTTTCGGTAATAACCCCGGCTTTGATGACTTCTTCCGGCAGCTCGTCAAGGACGGCAGTCACCCGGTTCTGCACGTTCATAGCGGCCAGATCAGGGTCGGTCCCTACTTCAAAGAATACCTGAATCAGTGTCGTACCGTCGTTTCCGGACACCGAGTTCATGTACACCATACCCGGAACGCCGTTGATGGCGCGTTCGAGCGGCGTGGCGACAGCTTTGGTACATACTTCCGCATTTGCGCCGGTGTACTTGGTGGTGACGGTCACCGATGGCGGAACGATATCCGGGAACTGTGTTACGGGCAGCCCGGTCAGTGCCAGTACGCCCAACAGTGTGATAATGATGGAGATAACGGACGACAAAAGCGGCCGTTTGATGAATATATCGAACATGAAATAGTCGGGAGGTTAGTGGACGGCAGGGCTTTGCGGGAGATCGGCGAGGCTGTCTCCGGCGACTACCCGCGCCGTAATGGCTTCACCTTCCCGGATATTCTGAATGCCTTCGTAGACGACACGGTCGCCGGCCTGCAACCCGGATTTCACCAGGTAGTGTTTACCCACCCGGTTTTGCGGGATGAAATGGCGGGATTTAACGCGACCCGTTTTGTCGACCACATACACATAATTCCGGTCCTGAATCTCAAAAACGGCTTTTTGTGGTACGAGAATCGCATCCGGCACGACGGATATCAGGCGGATTTTTCCGGAAGAACCGTGCTTCAGCAACTGGTCCGGATTGGCAAAACGGGCGCGGAAGGCAATCGTACCCGACTCGCCTTCAAACGTACTTTCCATCGCCTCGATGCGGCCTTTGATGGGGTAGAGGGTTTCGTCGGCGAGGAGAATCTCCACTTCCTGACCGCCTTTGCCGAGGAGGTTTTTGTTGTTTTTGACGAAACCGAGGTATTCCCGTTCCGAAACGTCGAAATAGGCGAAGACCTCCCGGATGTCTGACACGGTTGTCAGCAACGCTCCGGCTTCAATCAGGCTGCCGATTTTATACGGGATCCGGTTGATGACGCCATCGAACGGTGCGCGGATATGCGCCTGCGTGAGGCGCAGGGAGGCTGCTTCGAGCATGGAACGGGCCTCGTCGATGCCGGCCCGCGCCGCTTCCAGTTTCGCTTTGGCCAGCTCCATTTCGGATGGGGAAACGACGTTTTTGGCCAGCAGCAGTTTCACGCGGCTGACTTCTACTTCCGCCGTTTTGGCCTCTGCCTGAGCGGTTTTCAGCGCCGCCTGTGCCTTGTCTGTTTCGACCTGGTATTCAGCGGTATTCAGGCTGAAAAGGACCTGTCCCTTGTGAACGCGCTGGCCTTCGTCGACGTGGATATGCTCCAGAAACCCGCTCACGCGCGCCCGGATTTCCACGTTCCGGACGGCTTCGAGGGTACTGACATACTCTTTGTGCAGCTGGGTTTTTTGAGGAAGAAGTTCAACCACAGGCAGGGTTAGTTTCTCCCCGGAACGTTCGGGAGTAGCCTTGCCGGAATGGCAATTGGTCAGGCCAAAAGCGGCCAGGATGACGCAGCAATAGACGCCGGTTTTCATACTAAACATGCGATGTAGGGCCATGCCGTCTGCCGCAGGGCAGGCCGCAAAGCCGGTGAAGAAAGAGAGGATTCGGAAAACAGGATGTGCCTCCGGAACGAAAGGTTGCGGAGAAAACCAGTCAGAAAAGCGACTTAGGCGGTTTGCCTGGGTGGCGGAGAGGTAATTTCCTGGTAGAGCCGCATTGGCTTTTCCACGGATTCGGGTTGCTCTTCACGTTCGAGCGTCACGACCTGCGGCGCCGGAGGCAGCAGGCGGAAAACAGGAGAGAAGCAATACTCCTGGAGGAGCTTGGCGAGGTCGCTGTCTTCGTCCGGGTCGTCGTGCTCCGGAATGGCGTTGGCCATGCCGAGCAGGTCTTCCACAATAAACTCCACAAAGCTTTCCATGTCGTTGATGGAAAGGTCTTCGTGTGCTTCTCCCGTTTCGGTATAGATCACACAGCGATCCCGGGTGTCAATGCTTACGTTAATGACATGGAGAGCCATTATAAAGCAAAACACTCTGTAAATGAGAAGGCTATGTTTTCTTTTCTTCATTCGGGGAAGACAGCGTTCCCCCAAAATTACAGAAACAAGCCCTGCCGGAAGCGAAATTTGCTTTAATAATTCCCAAAAAGTTAGAAACCTACTACGGGCTATCCTTTTAATGATATTCTAATATCAGTGAGCGCCAGTGCGGTATGGAGAATTGCATAGGTTACTTTTGGGGTTTCTTTTTTGGAGGGCGGCGGGAGGTGTCAAAGCAGGAAGGGCCTTGCCTCCCTTTCAACGGAATTTTACGACGCTCGTATCATCAATCCGACCCCGAAGGGGTCAAACACCCGTAGCCCTGGGCGATAGCCCGGGGAATTTTTACGCGGAATGAAGCCCGAATCCCGCGGGCTCCAGCCCGCGGTTACCAGCGTTTGACCCCTTCGGGGTCCGGGGATTTTGCCGCAGCTACCCGTTATTACCTGTAAATATCCTGCTCCGAACGGAATGCTTTTACCCGATTGCCGGTTCATACTGGGCGCGGGACTCCGGAACGGTATTCCATACGTACACCTGCCCGCGTTCACTATCCCTATTCTGATCGTTTATATTTCCGTGATGTCAGTAAAATCATTTCCCATGTTGCCCATCGACAGAATAGAGTCTATCGAAGGTGCATTGGTTCATAGCTTTGGTTCGGCCGAAGTAAGTGACGTAGCCTTACTTGCAGGCGGCCTGTCGGGTTCGGCTATCTACAAACTACGAATCGGAGACAACGCGTATACACTCAAATTGACGCCGCCGCAGGAGGGTGAAATGACGGATGTTCCGGCTCTGGCCGCCGCCGCAGGAGTAGCACCCCGGATGTATTTTAACGATCAGCGGCAGGGTGTGTCGATCAGTGATTTCATCAATAATCAACCTTTGAGGGGCGTTTTTAGTCCGGATGAGTTGGTCAGGAAACTGGCGACGACAATCCGGGCGATACACGCATTACCCTCCGTCGCCGAAGGCCGGCCCTTATTCACGACGGTTGACGCCCTGATCAGCCAGTTTAATAACAGCGGTATACTTTCTGGACCGGTAGTAGATGCCTGTCTCGAAGGGTATCAACGACTCAAAGAGAATTATACGCTTCGGAAAGAAGACGAGGTTTGCAGCCACAACGATCTCAATCCCAATAACATCCTTTGCGACGGGAGTACTATCTGGATTATCGATTGGGACACAGCCTCGCTAAACAACCGGTATATAGACCTTGCCAACGCAGCGAATTTTTTCGTTCACACGCCCGAACACGAACGCGCCTACCTGTATACGTATTTCGAAGCCGAACCGGATGAAAATCAGGTGAGCCGGTTCTTTGTAATGCGACAGCTTTGCAGGATTATTTATTCCATGCTGATGTTTCAGCTTGCCGCGCAAATGAAACCCGCTGGTTTCCGCCACGATCAGCGTATGGAAGGCTTTGATATGCCGACTTTCGGTTCGTTGATGGCAAGTGGTAGCCTTTCACTGGCCGAATACGAAGGTCTGCTGTTTTACGGAAAAGCCCTGCTGAATACCGCGGCCGATCAAATGCGTCTTCCCCGCTTCGAAAAGGCATTGGCTCAGCTCCTGTGAGAGGTATATCCACAATTGTTCGGTAAGACAGGAGAGCCAGCCACGCCGGCTCTCCTAATAAGCTACCTGCGCTGTACAGGCAGATGCCCCCGTTTGTTTCTGGATGCTTCCCTTTGCAGCGGTGCCTTCCGTCGCCGATCATTTTTTCAGGTGTTTTTTCTTGAAACCGGTCGGCGTTTCACCAGCAAGGGTCCTGAAAGTTTTGTTGAAATAGGAAAGGCTTTCAATCCCGACCTGATAGCAAACCTCCGAGACGCTCAGGTCGCGCAGGAGCAGCGTCTTGGCCTGGCTGATCCGGTAGTGATTGACAAAGTCGGTAAACGTCATCTGCGTCTGTCGCTTGAAATACCGGCAAAACGCTGAGGTACTGAGGTGTACCTGCGCCGCGATTTCGTTGACATCCGGCTGCCGGTTGTACCGCGCATGGATGTAATCATACACCGTCCCCATCCGGATTTTGTCGTTGAGGAATAGCTTGATGCGGGTATCCTCTGTATTCAGCTCCGCCACTTCGGACGAACAGGCGAGGAGCTGCAGAATATCCAGCAACGCGATGAGTGCTTCATAACCCCGGAGCGCCTGCAGGCGGCGGATTTTCTCCGCCGCGATCCGCTTCGTCTCTCCCCGGAAGACAAGTCCGAGGTAGGCCCGCTCCAGGAGGCGGTCTATCGCCCCGAACTCCGGCGCAGCCAGGAGCGTCTCCCGAAACTGTTCCCGCAGCTGGATGACGATCTGCTCGTAGTCTGTTTCGATCCCGTAGTCAAAATTGAGGTGGGGAACGTTGGAGCCGATGAGAATCAGGTCGCTTTCGTCATAGCTCGTGACGCTGCTGCCCACGTGGCGGATTCCCGTCACCGCTTCCACATACACCAACTCGAACTCCGGATGATAGTGCCAGAGGAAATAGTGCCGGAGCGAGGGCGAAAAGACCCGGAACGACTGACCCGGTTCAAAAATGACATTTTCCCGTACGATCTTCATATAGCTTGTAAATGACGGAAAAAAGCGGTAGTTATCTTGTAGAGTGTCAATGGAGAGCGCATGATCGCCCTTCCGGAGTCAGTGTGTCCTTTGAATAGTCCTGAATTTTGTCGGGAAGATTCAACGGAACGACAATGAAAAACGCAACCATGACTCACCTGGATATCCCCGGGAATCCCTCTACCGCTTCCAGCAGCAAAATCAGCCTGAATGACCGCAGCAACGGCCGCCCGCTCCGCGTCCTCTCCGAAGAAGACTGGCAATTCTGGATCCGGAACGGCTACATTGTGATCAAACAGGCCGTAGCCAAAGAACAGGTACAAAAGCTGGCCGACCTGCTCTGGGAGTTTGAAGGAAAGGATCCGGCGGACCCGTCGACCTGGTACACGACTCCTTTCCCCGAAATGAAGATGAAGGAGCTGACCGGCAGTGGTATGGTGGAGCTGTATAACCACCCGCTGCAATGGGAAAACCGGCAGTATCCCCGTGTGTATGAGGCATTTGTCGATATCTGGGGGACGGAGAAGTTGTGGGTGACGATCGACCGCGCCAACCTCAATCTTCCGCTGCGTCCGGAAGACAGCTTCAAAGGCTTTATTCACTGGGATTACGATCCGGAAGACAAACCCCAGAACGTTCAGGGCGTGCTGGCCCTTGCCGATCAGACCGACGAAAACATGGGCGGGTTTCAATGTATTCCGGAATTATTCCGGACCTATGAAACCTGGAAACTGACCCAACCGGCAGACCGCGACCATTACAAACCCGATACCACCGGGTTCGAATTGGAGAAAGTGAAGATGGAAGCCGGAGATTTATTGATTTTCAATAGTTTACAGCCACATGGCATTCGCCCTAACCGCTCCGCCGGAAAGGTCCGCATCGCCCAGTACATTTCGATGATGCCGGCCGAAGAGGATAATCAGGCGCTGCGGGAGTGGCGTATTCACTCCTGGCGCGACAAAGAAGCGCCGCAGGGGCATGCCTTTCCCGGGGATCCGCTGCAACGCGAAAAACAGCAGCCGGTAGCCGAACTGTCACCCCTGGGGCGGAAATTGCTGGGGCTGGATACGTGGGACTAACCACTGCCGGAATAACCGGCTTTCCAGTTATTTTTGGTTCATGCTAACCGTCAAACGTCTCGATCACATTCTCATTTCCGTTCCTCCCGATACCCGGGAAGCTGCCAGGACTTTCTATGGAGAGGTATTGCAATGGGAAGAAATTCCCGGTGATCATCCCCGCGGCGCCATCTGGTTCCGGACCGGAGATATCGAACTGCATATTCGGGAAGAAGCTTCTCACAACGACTCTTCCGACCGCCACGCTGCCTTCGAAGTGGAAAATCTCGATGAAGTGAAACGGTTTCTGACCGCACAGCAGGTGGATATTGCCTATTCGACGCCGATCAACGGCCGCGACCGTTGCTTTTTCCGCGACCCGTGGGGAAATCGGTTTGAGCTACTGGCTTATGCCGGGCTATAAGCTGTAGGCTTTGGGCAGATATACTACCAGGCGCGCCTATAGCTTATAGCTTAAAGCCTACAGCTTATAGCTCGTCTACAAGCTTCTGCCATGCCGCGCGGTCGAAGTTTTCCGTAAAGTTTCGGAAGATACGCTCGTCGAACGGGCGTTTGACATACCGGAACGTGATCCGGATCAATTGCGGTTTTCCGGAAGGCTCATCTGCAAAATAGGCGGGATTATACCGGTAGATACGCTGAATGGTCAACCCGGTTTCTTTTTCCGAAAAAGACAAAAAGGTATACATGCCGCCAAAATCCGGCTTGTTGGGATCCGTCAGCCAGCAGCGGTTGACATCTACGATTGCCTGCTTTCCCAGCCACTCCGCGGTATTTTCCTGTAATAGTTTCAAAACCGCCTCTTTCTTCCTCCGGTAGACCTGCCCGAAGTCGCTGTATACGCTCATTTTGCTCTTGTACCAGCGCTCGTCGTAGCCCCTGGGTATCAGGGCGGCATATTCTTTGTCGATAGCAGCTTTGTATTGCGGGGCAACTTCCCGTTCTTTTTCGTAATAGCTCAGCAGACTTTCCAGAAACTCTTTCCGGCTGACCGGGAGAAAGGGCGTCTGTCCGCGTTTGGCGATGTACCACGTCCGAGTGATGTAATTCGAACTGCCGGCGGGTAGTTTTTTCACCTGTTCTTCGGGAACATCCTGGTAGTACCCGTCGCCGCCGTTGACTGCCGCCGCCAGACCAGCGTCCTGAAAACCGACGTATCCGAACAGGGCCAGGCCAGCCGTACAGGCTGATTCATCGTACAGCAGGGCATTATGCTTTCCGTCGAACGGTAAGTTGGTAAACAGCGCGGGAAACGACGGGTTGACGGTCGCCCGCAGTACTGTACTATACTCGCCGCTGACTTCCCGTTTGTTTTTGAGACACAGGTAGCGGTAACAGCCCAATTGAAAGGCATAGGTTGCCGCGATATTTTTCCGGTTATACAAACAGCCGGACGTCGCGCTGAAACTCGACTTCAGCACGCCGCCGGTGAGGGTAAAATTCCGTCGGCTGTTTTTCTCAATCGACTCGATCTGCGTCAGTACCTGATTGGCCAGGGCTTTGCGGGCCGGGGTTTTCATGTCGTTCAGCCAGGAGGCACGCTGCGCCGGCCATTCGGTATGCGCGGCGTCGATATGACTTCCCGGAACGGCGTCAAGTTCTTCCGATAACTGACACGGCTGCTGTGCGAGCGCCGGAAAAAAGGCAAAACAACCAAGGAGAAGGAGCTTCATAGTACTCAACAGGTGAAGCCCAAAGGTTCAAAAAGATTTCAGAACGAAGGAAGAAGACCTATTGAACGGCACTGCCCGATTAACCGACGGCTCAAAACGCCTGACTGAGCAGCTTTTTGACGCGTTCGGCGGCTTCCTGCATGTGCGGGACGTCGAAACGAAACGCCGGTCCGGATAAACCTACTACGGCTATGATCCGGTTTTTTCGCACATACGGTAAGGCGACACAGTTGAGCTCTTTTTCGTACTCTTCCAGGTCCAGGGCATAGCCGTTTTTCACCACCTCGGCCAGCTCTGAGGCCTGCATAACCGCCTCCTCCTGTGGGATATTTCGCCAGATAACCTGCGCCAGATGGGGTGAATAGGCCATGAAAACCTTGCCGATGGCGGTGTGCTGCATCTCGTATTCCCTGCCGAGTTCCAGCGAAATACGGATCGACCGGTTCGGCTCGCATTTCCATTCATGCCGGAAGTAGCTACCCAGCTGGACGGCCATAAAGGATGTTTCACCAAGTTCCGCCGTTAGTTTTTCGAGGACCGGCCGGAGGTCGGCGCGAAGCCTCGGCACCGATACTTCCGAATAATCGAGCTGCATGACCTTGGACGTCAGCCGGTACCGGGGTGTCAGTTCGTCCTGCTCCACATACCCGAGCTCTTTCAGGGATGTCAGGAAGTTGTGTACCGTCGTATTCTGCAGCGAAAGTGCCTGCGCGATGTCGTTCAGGCGAACCAGGTTGCCGTTGGCGGCGATGTATTCCAGGATCGCGAAAGTCCGTTGAACCGATTGAATCATTTTGTTCAATCATTTTGAATTAATCGATATTGTATCGAAAAATTTGAATGAATGATTCAAATATACCGGACATTCGCCACCGAACAAAGCCGTCGGTTTTTGTGGAGCAGGGGAGGTTCCTGTCCCGGCAAACCGACCGGCAAACGATCCAACAGACATGAAAAAAACAGCACTGGGTTCGACCGGTCTTCAGGTCGCGCCGATCAACCTCGGAGGAAATGTGTTCGGATGGACACTCGACGAAAAGCAGTCTTTCGGGATACTGGATGCGTTTCAGGCGTCCGGATTTAATTTCATCGATACCGCCGATACGTACTCGTTCTGGGTACCCGGCAATTCGGGGGGAGAGTCGGAAACCATCATCGGCAACTGGTTCAAAAGCCGCGGAAACCGGAGCGAGATCGTTCTGGCGACGAAAGTCGGGTATGAGAACGGCGTTCGTCCGGCCGATGTCAGTAAAGCGAACATCCTCAAAACCGTAGAAGAGTCGCTCCGCCGCCTTCAAACCGACTACATCGATCTTTACTACACGCACAAGGACGATGGTTTTACACCTGTAGAAGAAACCCTCGAGGCACACGATCAGCTCGTCCGGGAGGGTAAGGTTCGTCATATCGGCGCGTCCAACCTCAGTCCCGAAAACCTGATCGCGTCGCTGGAGTACTCGGCGAAACAGGGCAAGGCCGCTTACGAAGTGTATCAGCCACATTACAACCTTCTCGCCCGGGAGGACTATGAGACGCGTTATGCGCCGGTCATCGCCGCGCACGGACTGGCCGTTTTGCCTTACTACTCACTGGCGTCGGGCTTTCTGACGGGCAAGTACCGGTCGGAGGCCGATCTCGGGAAAAGTCCCCGCGGTGGCGGCGTGAAGGGTTACCTGAACGCGAAAGGATTGAGCGTACTGAAGGTATTGGACGAAGTAGCGGCAAGCCACGGATCAACTCCCGCTACCATTGCGCTGGCCTGGCTGCTGACGCGCCCGAATATCGTCGCACCCATCGTCAGCGCGACGTCCCTTGCCCAACTGAAAACCCTGACAGACGCACCGTCTGTTTCACTGACAGCCGATGAAATAACTGCGCTGGACGCCGTCAGTACCTTTTAGGGCCGTTTTTCTTCCTCAGAAAACCGAAAAAGGCTTCCCACCGCGGGAAGCCTTTTTCGGTACTCAGGGTCGGTCAGTATTTCGGATTCTGAACAAGGCTTTTATTGATGTCCATTTCCTTTTGCGGAACAGGCCAGAGGTAGTTTTTCTCCGGGTCGAACGTCCGCTCTTCTACTTTGAGGTGGTCGCCGGTGAGGGTGAGTTTTCCGGTGGCGTTGTCCACTTTTCCGAGACGGACACCGTAAACCGTCTTGCCGATCGTCTCCGGGCCTACCTTCCAGCGCTGGATATCGTACCACCGGAGGCCTTCGAAGGCCAGCTCTACCCGGCGCTCGCGGCGGACCAGCTGGCGGAGCGATGCCTGATCCTTGTATACGGTACGGTCCGTTTTAGGCATGCCCGCGCGCGTACGCACGGCGTCGATGGCCTGGTACACCGTTTCGTCGATCACGCCGCTCTCGATTTTCGCTTCCGCATAGGTCAGCAGGATTTCGGCATAGCGGATGACGATGGCGTTCAGACCCGTATTCCACATGTCAGCGTAGTCGGACAGGTGAGAGGTGAATTTTTTCACGCTGTAACCCGTAAGCGAGTTATTGCCACCGTTGTAGAAATCGGCTGAAGTGGACTCTATCGAGTTGAAGTACTTCCCTTCGTACAACTGCCCCGGGCATACTACCGAAGCATTCAGACGCGGATCGCGGTTGTTGTACGGATCTTCGGCATTGTAGCCTGAAGACGGATCGGTGATGAGCTTGCCTGTTTTGGTTTCGTAGGCGTCGACGATATCCTGGGTAGGGTCGATCGACGACCAACCCCCGAACGAAGACGACGGCATGACGCCCAGGTACCCGTTCGACACGTCGTTTTCCTTGTACTGGATATCCAGGATTACCTCGCTGTTGTTCTCGTTCTGAATCCGGAACAAATCGCTGTAACTTGGAAACAAGGTATATCCGAGGGTCATGACCGTGGAAGCGTCCGTCGCCGCATCAGCGTACTTGCCCATGTACAGCTCGAGGCGGGCCTTCAGCGAAAGCGCCGCGCCCCGGGTAATCCGCCCGATGTCGCCGCCGGTATACTTCACCGGAAGCAGCGGAGCGATGGCAGTTAGTTCGCTCAATACAAATGCCTGAACGTCAGCCTTCGCGGCACGGGTAACGACATTCGCTTCGGCTGCCGAAACGGATTTCGTCACCAGCGGTACATCGCCGTACAACTGGCTCATGGTGAAATATTGGTACGCCCGGAGAAAACGCGCTTCTGCCTTGAAGCGGCTTTTCAGGTCGTCACCCATCGGCGTCGGATCGATGTTTTCCAGAAACCAGTTGCACCGCTGGATCGTGGAATAGCTCCACCGGTTCTGCGCACTGGGGCTGGAGGGAGTAATGGACCCGTTTCCGTAGTAGGTATAGCCTTCCCAGTAGTACTGGCCATAGGCGTTGTCGGAGGCACAGTCCATGTAGACGGTATTGTAGCCGTCTTCCCAGCCGCTGTAGCAGCCGTTCAGCGCCGAAAGCGCATCGTTTTCCGACGACCACAGAGAAGAGTTACTGTAAGAATCCTGTGGATTTTTATCGAGGAAGTCTTTGTTACAGGCCGACAGACATAGTGCCAGGCCCAGCATAAGTCCAACTTGTTTCATGTCCGGGATGTAGTTAGAATGTGACATTCAACCCAATGGTATTCGTCTTGACCTGCGGGTAGTAATAGATACTGCTGACATTGGGCGCTTCCGGGTCAATCCATTTGTACAGACTGCTGAACGTCAGGATATTTTGACCGCTGTAATACAACCGTACTTTCTGTACCCGGATCGCATGCAGCCAGGCCTGTGGCAGGGAGTAACCTACCTGGAAATTTTTCAGGCGCAGGTACGAGCCGTTTTTCACCCAGAAGGAAGACGGCATACTGCTCGGATCGTTCTGGGTATAGGTCGTGAGAATACGCGGCAGGGCAGCAGACGTATTTTGCGTCGACCAGCTGTCGAGTAATACCGATGTCGGTTTACCCGGTCCGGAGCTGACCGCCCCGATTTTGCCAGCATCCATGTACGATTTCACGCCGGCAGCGCCCTGGAAGAAGAGAGAGAGGTCGAAATTTTTCCACGAACCACCCAGGTTAAACCCAAAAGAAGCCTTCGGGAAGTAGTTGCCGAGGTACTGCTTGTCGGCCGTAGTGATGACGCCGTCTCCGTTCAAATCCTTGTATTTGATATCGCCTGGTGCAGTGCGGGTATTCTGCGTTGCGTGGTTCTTGATTTCTTCCTGATTCTGGAAGATTCCTTCCGCCACATAGCCATAAAGCGAGTTAATCGGGTATCCTACCTGCTGGAAGGTATAGCCGCTGATGATCGGGCCGGTACCGTGCAGGTCGGTCACTTCGTTCCGGATAAAGGAGATATTCCCGGATGCGTTGTAGGAGAAGTCTCCTTTCCGGTCGTTGAAGCCGAGGGTAAATTCCCAGCCCTTGTTCCGGACAGCGCCGGCGTTTTGTACCGGTGAGTTGAGGCCGTATACGCCGCCCACAGGAATACTCAGGAGAATATCCGTCGTGAGTTTGTTGAAGTGATCAACCGTGAGGGAGATTTTCCCCTTGAGGAAGGTCGCGTCAATACCCACCGTACGCTCGGTAGAGGTTTCCCACTTGATGTTGGAATTGGCGCCGTTGACGGGCGATACGCCCGGAGCGATCACCGGAGAAGTACCGCCAAAGGTGTAGTTCTGCCCCGAGCTGATCGTCGTGATATACGGATAGTAGGGGTAGGTGCCGGAGCCGGTTACGTTCTGGTTGCCCAGGCGGCCCCACGATCCGCGGAGTTTAAACGAGGAAACGATGTGCTGGATCGGCTGGAAGAACGCCTCCCGGTCGATATTCCAACCCGCTGAAAACGAAGGAAATACGCCCCAGCGGTTTGCTTTTGAAAAGCGGGAAGAACCGTCCCGCCGGATGTTGGCTTCGAAGAGGTATTTGCCGTCGTAATCGTAATTAAACCGTCCGAAGTAAGACTGCAGAGCGAGCTCATAAGAGTAGCCTGCGGACGTCTGCCCGTCCGTAGAGCCGAGGTTGATTTCCGATAACTCGTTGTTCAGCAGGTTCTTGCGGAAACCTTCGTCGTATCCGTATTTCGTCGCTTCCTGAGAGAAACCGGCGAGCAGACCGAAGTTGTGCTTGCCGAAGCTTTTGCTGTAGTCGAGGATGTACTGGTTGGTGACGACGGTGTTGACGCTGTTTCCGTCCGTTACCGAGTTCGGTCCCTGGTAAAACGTCGCGTCGCCCTGTGCGTTGTAATACTGAATGTCGGAGATGAATTTCTTCGTCTGGGCGATCTTCAGCACGTATGCCAGCATGGGCCGGAAGTGGAGGCCCTTGACGGGCTCCCAGTCGGCGCCGACGTTACCGGCCAGGTCATAATAGTTTTCCTTCGCGAAGCTCTTGCCTTCCAGCCAGGCCATCGGACTGCCGTCGCTGATGTACCCGTAGTGACCGTTTTCGAACTTGTATGGAATCGTCGGGGAGATCCGGTTGATCTGGCGTACGAGCTGGGTAAACTCCTTCGTGTAGGGGTTGCTCGGTTCGTTGATGACGGTATTTGTGAAGGCAATATTGGCGTTGGCTTTCAGGCGTTTGGCTACTTCAGAGGAGATGTTTGACCGGAAGGTATACCGCTTCGTATTCGTCTCCTTCACCAACCCGTTCTGGTTGAACCCGCCCAGAGAGAACAGGTACTGCGTCTTGTCTGTACCGCCGCTGACATCGATGTAATGATTTTGCTGGATACCGTCGCCTTTGTAAAACAGCCCCAGCCAGTCGGTATTGGGGTAGTTGTAGGGATCCGAGCCATCACGGAATTTCTGGATTTCGGCGTCGGTATACCTGGCGTTTTTCCCTTCGTTCAGCAGGGCCTGGTTATAGAGGCTCGCAGCTTGCCAGGAGGGCAGGAAATCAGGCAGGTAGGTAGCGCTGGTCTTCCCGATGTAGGCGCGGTAGTTGACCTGAGTCGCGCCCTTTTTGCCTTTTTTCGTGGTAATGAGGATTACCCCGTTGGCGCCGCGGGAGCCGTAAATAGCAGCGGATGCGGCGTCTTTGAGGACAGAGATGGACTCGATATCGTCGGGGTTGACGTTGTTCATCGTCGAAATCACACCGTCTACCATGACCATCGCGTTGCTGTTGTTGAGCGTACCGATCCCGCGTACGCGGATGGTACCGCCGTCGCGACCGGGCTGGCCCGAGGACGCCGCTGTGACGGTGACGCCCGCCATGGTACCCTGTAAGGCGCTGGCGACGTTCGTCACAGGCCGGTTCGTCAGTTGTTTCGAATCAATCGCGGCCACAGAGCCGGTCAGGTTGACTTTCTTCTGGGTACCGTAGCCGACTACCACCACTTCGCTCAGCATTGACGTCGATTCCTGTAGCACAATGTCAAACGCGGTGCGGTCCTGAATGGCCAGTACCTGGCGGGTATATCCCACTGCCGTTACTACCAGTGAATCCTGGCGCTGAGAAGCAGAAAGGAGGAGGGTAAAGGTCCCGTCGGCGCCGGTGGTAGTTCCGGTCGACGACCGGGTGACCGAGAGATTCACACCCGGCAGCGGTTCGGATCGGGCGTCCCGCACGGTCCCGGTAATCTTGATTTGCTGGGCCAGGGTGCTGAGGGAAGAGGCCAGCAGGCACGCAAGCAGCAGGCCTCTTCGCAGAGGAGGGGGGATCAGCTGTTTCATTGCTTAGTTTGAGATGGTTAAATGAATCGTTTTCCGGTCGGGTTGCAGCAGGAGGTTACGTCAGGTTAAGCAGGATAATTAGGTAAAAATGAACATAGTAATAGCTGTCCGGGCGAAGCGGCTCGTCCGGTAATAATGGGTTTGCGGCGTTGAATAGAGGAAAATTTAACCGAATGTAGGAACGCCGGAAGCGTATGGCAAGACCTGCACCTATACCCGTTAGTTAGTATTATATCCTTAAACCCAGCGCAACCGTTTGAACAGCCCTGTGCAAACGTGTGTGCATATTTTTATTTTGCCATTAAAAGGAAACACAGAATAAATTACTGTAATTTTAATAAATGACAAAAATATTACTATATTTATAGAAAGTTTGATAGTTTCATGTTCTGGCGACGGGTACGGCAGGATCGTAGCGGTGCCGGACAGAAAGGCCGTCTCCGCTGCACAATGCCACATCGCAGGGTTTTTTCGACATAAAATGTTGACTATCACTTGTTAACACGCCGGAGAATACGTAGTTTCATCCTTCCTCCCGGATTTGTCGCTCTTACCCCTTCGTCCTATGGAAATCACGGAAAAGTACCTGGGCGTCATTCTGCCCTCCATGCTCAAATTCCTGCTCGGGCCGCTGGCCGGCGTGGCGTTGAAGCTGACCTGGTGGGAGACGATGCTCTGCACAATCGCCGGTATGATGCTGACGGTGCTGGTCTTTATCTACCTCGGAAAAGCCATCCGGATGGGGTGGCAACGGTACCGGAAATCCCCGCCGAAGCGTTTCTCGAAAAACAGCCGGCGGGCCGTGCGGGTATACCGCCGGTTCGGAATGCCGGGAATTGCGTGCCTGACGCCGTTGATTTTCACCCCCATTGGCGGAACGCTTCTGGCAACGTCTTTCAACGTCGCTCCGGTCCGTATCATTTTCTGGATGGGCGTGTTTGCGTTTTTCTGGGGACTTATCCTGACACTGGCGATCTACCACATACCCGGGTTGCAGACGATTTTGTAAATTGACTCCCTGAGAAACAGAAATACAGAAGTAACCCAAACAAAAAGCCCCGCCATACCTGGCGGGGCTTTTTTACGTCGTAATAACGTATAGATCGGGGCGTTTGGTATGCGCGTTTGCCTATCTTTTTCCGAAAGATACAACCTAAGAAAAAGTGTCTTTTTTTTGTGCTTCTTCTTGAAAATCAGCCATCGGTGAGGATACCGGGGGCTTTTCCCGAACCCGTTTTTCGCTTCCTGACAGTATATGTTCGTACGTCGTTTTGATGAACTCGACCGCGCCGCGCTACCGCTTGCCGGTGGCAAAGGCGCTCATTTGGGGGAATTGTCTTCCGTCGACGGCATCCGGGTGCCGGATGGTTTCTGCGTTACAACCGATGCATACCGGGCTGTCACCGGGTCAGACCCGGAGCTATCCGGACTGCTCGAAGAGCTCAGCCGGGACTCCGGCGACGTATCCCGTACCGCCGGGCGCATCCGCCAACGCATTGAAAACCTGCCCGTTCCGGAAGGCATCGTTCACGAGGTATATGCTGCTCTTGCTGCTTTTGATGCGGAGCAGTCTTTCGCCGTCCGCTCCAGCGCCACGGCGGAAGACCTTCCCTCGGCTTCTTTCGCCGGGCAGCAGGATACTTATCTGAATATCAAAGGAAAAGAGTCAGTGCTCCGGCACATACAACAGTGCTGGGCTTCCCTGTTTACTGACCGGGCGGTGGCCTACCGCAGGCAGCAGGGTTTTGACCACCGGGAGGTTTTCCTGGCCGTTGTGGTGCAGCAAATGGTATTTTCGGAGGTGTCAGGCATCCTCTTTACGGCTGATCCACTCTCCGGAAACCGACGGGTTTCCACTATTGACGCCAGCTTTGGGCTGGGCGAAGCGCTTGTTGCAGGACTGGTCAGCGCCGATACCTACCGGGTACGGAGCGGAGAAATCCGGGAGAAGCAAATCGGAACAAAGAAACGGGCGGTTCTTGCAGCGCCGGAGGGAGGTACCCGGGAAGTAGAGCCGGAAGCCGGCAGTGTCGCGCAGCAGGCCCTGACCGATGCCCAAATCCGGGAGCTGGAGCGGATAGGGCGGACCATTGAAGGTCATTTCGGCGAACCGCAGGATATCGAATGGTGTCTGTCAGAAGGCGTTTTTTACGTCGTGCAGAGTCGCCCGATTACGACGTTGTTTCCGGTTCCCCAGGTGGATGACAACGAAAACCATGTCTACATTTCTGTCGGTCACCAGCAAATGATGACCGACCCGATCCGGCCATGGGGATTGTCCTTTTTTCTGATGTTCACCCCCGCGCCGATGCAGGTTGCCGGCGGGCGGTTGTTTGTGGATGTCACGAAGCGTTTGTCGACTCTTTCCGGCCGCGCGAACCTGCTCGGAATCTTCGACCAGTCGGACCCGCTCATCCGCGACGCGCTGGCTACGGTAATCGAACGCGGTGATTTCCTCCCGACATTGCCGGACGAAAGTGCGGTACCAGGCCCCATTCGCGGTGCGGAAGGCCTCTCCGCCGCGGATATCCTTGATCCGGTACCGGATCCTGCCGGAGCAATAGCCGATTTGATTCGCGAAAATCAGGCCTCCGTCGAACGGCTGAAGCAGGAGATTCAGGGCAAATCCGGGACGGATCTTTTCGATTTTATCCGGTCGGACATGGAAGAAGCGCGGCGGGTGATGAATCAGTCGCCCAGCCTGGCCATCATTCTGGCCGGGGTAAACGGCTCGGTCTGGCTCAATTCGAAAATGGAGGAATGGCTGGGGGAGAAGAACGCGGCAGACGCCCTGACCCAGTCGCTCCCGAATAACGTCACCGCTGAAATGGGCCTCGCCCTGCTTGATGTAGCAGATGTCATCCGCCCTTATCCGCAGGTGGTGGAGTACCTGCCCCGCGCGAACCCCGAAACGTTTCCCGACAGCCTGCCCGATGTACCGGGCAGTCGGGAGGCGAAGGAAGCCATCCGAACTTTTCTGGACCGTTACGGCATGCGCTGTACCGGCGAAATCGACGTGACACGTACGCGCTGGAGCGAGCGACCGGCCACGCTCATTCCGCTGCTGTTGGGGAATATTCATAACCAGACTGCCGGAGCAGGCAAGCGGAAGTACGAACTTGGGTTGGCAGAAGCTTCCGCAAAGGCAAAGGAATTGCTCGGTAAACTCGCTGAACTACCCGATGGCGAAGATAAAGTGCAGGAAACCAGGCGGATGATCGATGCGGTTCGCCTGTGCATGAGCTACCGGGAATACCCGAAATACGGGCTCGTCAACCGCTATTTTGTTTATAAACAGGCGCTGATGAAAGAGGTGGAACGGCTGGTAGCGGAAGGTGTTTTCTCCGAAAAAGAAGACAGTTTCTACCTGTCATTTGACGAACTCAAAGAGGTCGTCCGTTCCCGCAGGCTTCCCGGAAACCCTGTCCCGGAACGAAAGGAAGCCTACCGCCATTTCGAAAAGCTGACGCCGCCCCGCGTGATGACGTCTGAAGGTGAAGCGATTGCGGGCCGGTACCGGCGCGACAACATCCCGGCGCACGCGCTCGCAGGTCTGGCCGTGTCTTCCGGTATTGTCGAAGGCAGAGCGCGGGTAGTGCTGCGGATGGAAGACGCCGGTCTGGAAGAAGGGGATATCCTGGTTACGCCCTTTACAGATCCGAGCTGGACACCCGTATTCGTATCCGTAAAGGCATTGATCACGGAGGTGGGGGGATTGATGACGCATGGCGCCGTCATCGCCCGGGAGTACGGATTGCCCGCGGTAGTCGGCATCGAAGATGCGACCAGACGAATCAGAGACGGGCAGCGGATCCGGGTAAACGGGACGGATGGGTATGTCGAGATTTTATCGGAATAGGAAATTTTCAAAAGAGGCTCTTTCGCTCAATTAACATTCCGGAATTCCTGGGGGCTGTTTCCGGTCTTCTGTTTGAAGAGTTTGCTGAAGTATTGGGGGTATTCGAATCCCAGTGAATAGGCGATTTCGGCAACACTTTTATCTGTACTTAAAAGTAAACCCTTGGCTTCTTCGATCAGGTAGTAATGGATATGATCCTGAGCATTTCTTCCTGTTTCCTTTTTTAGCAGATCACTCAGGTAATTGGGGGACAGGTTGACTTTTTCAGCCAGGTAACTGACGTTGGGAAGCCCCTTGTCCAGCAAAATCGGACTGCTGAAATACTCCCGGAGAGCATCGTCTATTTGCGAAACAATATTCCGGTTGGTGTTTTTCCGGGTAATAAACTGGCGGCCGTAATAACGCAGGCAGTAGTTCAGCAATAGTTCAATATTGGAAACGATAAGGTTCTGGCTATGATTGTCAATGTTTTCCTCGAGCTCGCTCTGGATTTTGTGAATACAATCAAGCAGGGTCTGTTTTTCTTTTTCGGATAAATGCAATGCCTCCGACATTTCATAGGAGAAGAAAGTATACTCTTTCATCTTCATTCCCAGAGACGTACCCCTTACCAGATCGGGGTGAAAAAACAATCCCCATCCGACCATATCTTCCTTTTTTTCTATTTCGCTATCCATCGTCAATACCTGTTTCGGAGCGATGCAGATCAGACTGCCTTCCTGAAAATCATAGGACTCTCTGCCGTAGCGCATTTTGTTCGCGCAGTAGTTTTTGAACATGATCGAGTAGAAATCACAACTGACGCGGATATCTTCCTCGATGTATTCGTCGACCTTGCTGAAATCAATCACCGCTACCAACGGATGCTTCGTAACTCCTTTCACAAACCGGTTGATTTCAGAGATGCTTTTTAGTTGAACTATCGGCTTCATTTTGCAGATTTTTGAAAATAAATACCTGAAAGTCAGTAGATTACTGCTTCTGCAACTTGCCCGCCCTCTCAATGAAACCTCTGCGGTATTGACAGGACGGGCAACGCGTATCAGTGCAGGTACTTCAGGATGGTATGGTAGTAAAAATCAGCCCGTTCCTGCGAAAAATAGTCAATAACCAGGCCGGCTAGGGCAAAATAGGACAATCCGATACCAATACCTTGCCAGGCAGCATTTTTCGTTGTCCAGAAGATAAACAGCGTAGCGGAAAAAAATACCGATGCTACTATTTTGGAGACGAGATATCCGTATTGAAACGCTTCAACGCGTGCCTTTTCCGCTTTTACAAAAGCAGATTCGTTCTGCTCATATAGTGGCGGAAATACTGCCAGGCGTTTTTGATTAGAGACCAGCATTCCTGTGCCAATACCAGCGTAGATCAGGCCACTGAGCACAAGCGGCCAGAGCAGCGATTGCGAACCAGGTGTAGTCCCGATTTTCCAGAAGAGAAAGCCGCCGAGACTTGTAATTACTCCGAATGCGAGGATAAACCAGGCTTCGAATAATTCCGCTTTGATCCAATGCAGGGTGTTTTCGAAAAAATCCATGTCGATGGTGTTTACGGTTGAACAGGTGTTCTGTTTAACATCGCTTTTTGCATTTGAAAGAATGTCAGGTATGCCATTCATTCATGCCGCCGGCCCTGTGCCGCAATACACTGATGCCGGATCAGTTGTGGCGATGAAAAGTAGCCGTTTTGCCCAGAAGCGATACGCCCATGTATCCCCGCAGATACATTTTTCCCTCTTTTACCCACGCCTTGCAACTGTAATAATCGCCGCTGGGGGCGTTGTAAATCCGGCCACCTGTGTATTCGTCTCCGTCCCATTTCAGGTCCGTCAGGCTGATGATGCCGATTAATTCTCTCGACCGCAATTTAGCATCGGGATTCTTCACGTCTTTCTTCGAAGTAATGCCGTCGGCTTCGACGATTTGATTCCCCCAGAGGTATTTACCGAAGTACTTATCTCCTTGTTTGAATATCTCCAGACGAACGTCTTTTTTGTCGGATTCCCATTTTCCGACAATGGCGGATTCGCCGTTTTGAGCGAAGGTACGGGTTGCCGTAATCAGCAACAGAATGGCAATGAGTTTCAGGAATTTCATGGTATTCAGAACGGCGTGTTAAGGTTGATTCTTTACATCTGACTCATGACGATCTTGTCGAAAAGATCGTCGCCGAGGTAGGTCCGCATCCAGACCATCGGTTTGGCGAACTTGCCGACACGGTAGCGGGTCTTCGGGTTTTTGCTGTTGACGATTTTGCTGACGGCGTCCGAGATGACAGCCGGGCTGGATGACCCGTTTCCTTCGGCCGACTTTTTAGTCCCTTCCACGATTTTGTCCATCAGGTCGCGGTAGGCGCTGTCTTTCCGGATTTTGGCGAAGCCGTCCAGCAACACAGAGCCGAACTCGGTCGCGATAAAGCCGGGTTCAAGTACCACTACGTGGATGTTGAACTGCTTGAGTTCCAGGCGAAGACAATCGCTCAGCCCTTCAACCGCGTGCTTGCTGGCGTGGTACCAGGCGCCCATCGGGAAGTACATTTTGCCCCCCATGGAAGACGTATTGATAATGGTGCCGGCATTGGCCTTGCGCATATAGGGGACTACTTTTTGCGTCACCGCCGCCATGCCGAATACATTTACTTCGAACTGCCGCCGGGCTTCGCTCAGCGGTACGTCTTCGACCGAACCATACAGGCCAAAGCCGGCATTGTTCCAGAGTACATCGATCCGGCCCTGTTCTCTAACGATGGTATCGACGACGCGCTGGATATCTTCTTCCTGCGTGACGTCCATCTGCAGGGGATGACCGCCGATTTTCTTCAGGTCTTCCATGAGATCCAGCCGCCGGGCGACGGTATACACGATGTGACCTTCCGCGATGAGTTTTTGAGCGGTTTCCTTGCCCATACCGGAGCTTGCGCCTGTAATCAGAATTACTTTTTTCATTTTCGTTGTTGTTTACGATGCAAAATTCGGCCTGACGACGGCGGGAGCAGGGATACAAATTCCGGTTGTTTGTATACTTTTTCCGGTGGGGGAAGAAATGGTTCGCCGGTTGCCCGGATCCAGGGGTATTCCGAAGTGATTGGGCTCGTAAACCGGCTGAAATACTGTATCTTACGTTCTCACAAAAACCAAACGCCTATTCCGTATGACACCGACCGCCACGACGTTTACTTCCGGAGATAACAGCAAAATTTTCTACCAGCATTGGGAAGCCGGAGGCGAAGCAAAAGCAGTGCTCGTCATTGTTCACGGCCTGAACTCCCACAGCGGATATTACGACGGTTTTGCGCAGCAAGTGATTGGCGCCGGAATCGAGGTATATGCCCTTGACCTGCCCGGCAGAGGCCGTTCCGAAGGAGAGCGATACTACATAGAAGATTACCACGCGGTTATTGAAGATATCTTGCAGCTTGTTGCTATTGCACACGGCGCATACCCGGAATTGCCGCTGTTCCTGCTGGGGCATAGCGCCGGCGGCGTTTTTGCGTCGGTATTTGCCGCGTTGCACCCGGACAAATTGAACGGCCTTATTTCGGAGAGCTTTGCTTTTCAGGTTCCTGCGCCTGATGCTGCTTTGGCGACGCTCAAGTTTTTAAGCCATATCATCCCGCATACCCGGGTGGTCCGGCTTAATAACGAAGACTTTTCACGCGATGAGGCCGTCGTGGAAGCCATGAATACGGACCCGTTGCTTAAAGACGAAAAGCAGCCCACCAAAACCATGCAGCAGCTTATTCTGGCTGCCGGATTTCTCAAAGAGGAAATGCCGCAGATGAATCTTCCTGTTCTGATTCTGCACGGTACTGCGGATAAGGCCACCCGGCCGGAGGGAAGTCAGTATTTTTTTGACCATATTTCTTCGCCGGATAAGACCCTGAAACTTTACGAGGGGCATTACCACGACCTGCTCAATGACCTGGGGAAGGAGACGGTTGTTTCGGATATTCTGCAATGGATAAACGGAAGAGTCTGAGGCTTATGTTTTTCATCAGCGGGTTTCCGTTTTGATACTATTAATACTAAAAGCAAAAACAGCGGCTCACAGGAGCCGCTGTTTTTGCTTTTAGTATTAAATAGCGATCGCTTCCTATTTCTTCGAATCCCAGAAAAGATAGCGCCCGCGGTTTTGTTCAGGCTCCTGACGGGTATTGACGTCGATATGCATGACGGAAACGGTATTGCCCTTGATGGGCGTCCATGCGGGAACGCCCGCGCCGTTGGGATTTCCGGTTTTGATGAAATTGGCAAAGAACTCCTGCATCACCTTCGAGACCTTGTAGTCGTCCGGTGTCCAGTCGTATACCTGATTCGTGGCCAGGTTACCCATTGCATACTCGATCTCAGCGGAGTGTACTGCGCCTTTGGGGATATCCGCTTTTTTTGCAGCTCCGTCGCGTACCACACCTCCGGCCAGACCGGCGCTCGCGTTGCCCATTTCAGGCCGCATGGCTGGTCTCGGACGACTGTAGTAATACCGGTACACAGGTTGGCTACCGCCCGTTTTGCTGTGCAGATCGGCCCATTTCCAGGTGCAATAGCTCAGGAAGCCGTCGCTGGCAAGGTCCGTTGCTGCCTGTTCGGCTGACTGATCGTCTGTCGCCGCATAGAGTTTCAGTACCTCCGCGGCCCGATCGCCAAAGCGTTTTTCGACTGCCTGCGTATAAGCGGCAACGGTCGGCTGCTCTTTTCCCAGCAAAAACTGATAGCCCATTTCCTGTGAATTCCAGCCAACAAGCAGCGGTACCTTCACCTGCTCACCGGCTTCGAAGGCAGCGAGGGGCGATTTGGGGAAGAAGTAGCCGTCGACCACCGGCGTCCATTGCATCACACCGGGTTTGCCGGAAGCCTTGAGCAGCTGGTCGGCAGGCAGCGCCCGGAGTTGGGCAAGTGTCGTCGCCCCGAGGGATTCCCCAAACCGGACGCCGGCTTTTTCAGCATCTGCCAGGGAAACGGGCGGGAGCATGGGCATCGCCAGCAGCGAGCCACTTTCGCCGATAGCGCGGTGGAAAAGGCCTTTGGACAGGGGGGAAGCCATTTGGGCGCTCACCGAGCAGGAACCGGCTGATTCCCCGGCGATGGTCACCTGATTCGGATCACCGCCAAACGCCGCGATGTTCTGCTTGACCCAGCGCAGGGCCTCCCGCTGATCGAGGTAGCCATAGTTTCCGGAAGCGTTATGTCCGGATTCTTTCGAAAATTCAGGATGTGACATGTAGCCAAAAACACCGAGGCGGTAGTTTACCGTCACCGCTACAATGCCTTTTTGCGCCATGCTCTCTCCGTCGTAGCGGGGTTCGGAGCCGTCGCCCGCTACCCAGCCGCCGCCGTAGAAGTATACCAGGACGGGCAGTTTTTCTTTTCCGGACTTCGCCGGTGTCCAGACGTTGAGGTAGAGGCAGTCTTCACCCATCGACTTCGACCGGGAGTTCATGTCTCCGAATACATTGAGCTGCATGGGTTTGGCGCCGAATTCATCGGCTTTCCGGACGCCGGTCCACGCTTTTACCGGCTGGGGCTCTTTCCACCGGAGCTCGCCCACGGGCGGCTGCGCAAAGGGAACTCCTTTGAAAGAACGGATACCGCTCGGTTCGACCACGCCTTCCAGTACCCCGGAGGCCGTTTTCGCCGTTGTCGCACTTTTCTGTGCCAGCACAGGGAGCGACGCTGCCACCAGTAAAACCATAAAGGATAACTTCATAAGGAAACAGGATTTGACCGGCGCCTGACTGGCTGACCGGCCGTTGAGAGAGGTTTATTGTTGCACTATGCGACAATAATAACCAGCGGATTGGATTTTGCCAAAAGCGGAGTGGATTTCGTTGCTATTTTTGCGGCATGAGTGAGCAAAATGCGCCGGACGTTACCTTGTCCGCAGGAAAGGGATTTCTTCCGGGATTGGCGCTGGACGCCGTTGTCTTCGGTTTCCATGAAGGGCAGCTGAAGATTTTGCTGCTGACCTATGAGTCCGGTACCTGTGCGCTGCCGGGCGGGTTTATCCGGGATCGGGAAGATCTCAACCAGGCAGCCCGGCGTATGCTTTTCGAGCGGACGGGCCTCGACGAGATCTACCTGGAGCAGTTTTATACCTTCGGCGACCTGGCCCGGTTCGATCCGAATCCATTGCGGGGTATCATGGTTTCGAAGGGGTTTACTCCGCCCGACGATCACTGGCTCCTGCAGCGGTTTGTGACGGTCGGATACTATGCGCTGGTGGATTTTACCAAAACCGTACCCAAAACGGACGGCCTGGCGGATAGCTGCTCCTGGTTCGATTTCACGGATATGCCCGCACTCATGCTGGATCACCGGGTGATTGTCGGGAAAGCGCTGGAAACGCTGCGAACCAACCTCGACCACAAACTGATCGGTTCCAACCTTCTGGAAGAAACCTTCACCATGGCCGACCTGCAGCGCCTGTATGAAACCATCCTCGGCAAATCCCTCAACCGGTCGAGTTTTCAGCGGAGTATGCTGGGTTCAGGCATGCTCGAACGCATCGACAAGAAGTACGGCGGCGGCGCACACAAGGCGCCGTATGTATACCGGTTTTTGACGAAAGAATAATTCGGAACAGCGCTTGTCCGGAAATACAGGCATAAAAAACCCCTGTCCGAATATTACCGGACAGGGGGCTTTTTATCATATGAAATGTATTTCCTTCAGAAAGAGATGATTACCCCTTCAAATCAATCGGCAGCGTGTAAATCCGCTTACCTGTCGCAGCATAAATGGCATTGCACAGTGCCGGCGTGAAAGGCGGTACCGGCGGCTCGCCGATGCCAGTGGGTTTAGCCTGATTTTCCATGATATGCACGTGAATTTCCTTGGGAGATTCCGGCATGCGGATGAGCTGATATCCGTCGAAGTTGTTTTGTTCCACCTGCCCGTTCTTCACCGTAATAGCGCTTTTCAGCGCCAGGCTGGCGGAAAACTGCGCGCCGCCTTCAAACTGTGACCGGATGCGGTCGGTATTGACAGCTGTACCGCAATCGACGGCGTAGTGTACATGCGGAATGACGATTTTATTCCCGGCTTCTACCCGTACCTCCACAATGCAGGCTACGTACGTCAGAAAACTCTTATGCGCCGCGAAACCAAGACCGGATCCTTTCGGTAGTTTCTTACCCCACCCGGCTTCTTTGGCAACGCGCTGAATGACGGCTTTCATCCGGGCTACTTCCCAGGGATAGTCCGTGATGCTTTCGCCGTAATTCGGGTACTTTCCTTTGCCCATTTCCTGTTCGAAGGTCAGGTTGCGGTCTTCTCCGAGGAGTTCGAGCGCGTTCGCGACGGGATCTACGCCCCGGGCTTCGGCGACTTCGTCCATCATCGTCGCCACGGCAAAGGCCTGCGGGATATTCCGTACCGAGCGCAGCCAGCCGATCCGGAGATGGGCCGGCGCATCGTGGGTTTCGATCCGGATTGCCGGAACCTGGTAGGGAAAGTCTGTCGCGCCAAGACCTAACTCGCCGTCGCTCGGTTGTACGACCGACTGATCCTCCGTAGCGGAAATAGACGGGTAGGCAATGTGGTGATTCCAGCCGGTGAGCTTGTTCTGCGCGTCGAGGGTAGCCACTACGCGCTGCACACTCAGGGCGTGGAAGTAGTCGTGGTGGAGGTCGTCTTCCCGCGTCCACTGCACCTTGACCGGTAGTCCGGACTCTTTGGCGAGCAATGCGGCTTCGAGCATAAAATCCGGTTTCGACTTCCGCCCGAAGGCGCCGCCGAGGAGCGTAATGTTGATTTTTACCTTGTCGACCGGTATTCCCAGCGTCTCGGCGAGGATGTCGCGGGCGCCCTGCGGGTTTTGGGTGCAGGCCCATACTTCGCAGCGACCGTCCTTGACCACGGCCAGGGCGCACGGCGGCTCCAGCGTAGCGTGGGCGAGATACGGGGCGATATAGGTATGTTCGATCACCTTCTTTGCACCGGCTTTGGCGGCGGCAAAGTCGCCGCGGTTCCGACGCACAGTGCCGGCCCTGGCTACTTCTTTCGTCAGCCGGGCGATATCTTCTGCGGAACTGTAGGTGGCGTTCGGCCCGAGGTCCCACTGAACCTCCAGGAGATCGCGTCCCTTGATCGCCGCCCAGGTATTTTCGGCGATGACTGCCACGCCGGAGAGTGGCTTGGACAGCGTTGCCGGGAGGCCGGGGCCTTTGATCGGGATGACTTTCAGCACGCCGGGTACTGCCAGGGCTTTTTTGTCATCGAAGGATTTGACCGACCCGCCGACGACCGGACAACGCTTGATGACGGCGATCTTCATGCCTTCGGCAAATGCGTCGATGCCGAAAACGGCCTGCCCGCTGACGATGTCGTGCAGATCTACAATCGGCGTTGCCTTGCCGATCATCGTAAAGCGTCCGGGATCTTTTAGCTTGATGTTTGCGGCGGCCGGAACGGGTAGTTTCTGCGCTTCTTCAACCAGCTCGCCAAAGTCCAGTTTTTTGCCGGAAGTCGTGTGAATTACCTGACTATTCTGTGTATCGCATTCTGTCACGGAAACCTTCCACCGGTTGGCCGCGGCCTGGAGCAGCAGCAGGCGGGCCGTTGCGCCGGCCTCCCGCATCGGCTTGTAAAACATCCGGATGGAGAAGGAGCCGTCGGTATTCTGGTTGCCGTATTTCTTCTCGTCGCCTTCCGCCTGAACGATTTTGACTTTGCTCCAGTCGGCGCCCAGCTCGTCGGCGATGACCAGCGGCAGCGACGTCCGGATACCCTGGCCCATTTCGGAGCGGTGGGCAATCAGGGTGATATCACCGGCAGAGGAAATCGTCAGGTAAACATTAGGCGCGAGGGTGGCGGTTTTTTCGCCTTTCTCGTTGCAGCTGAAGAGGCTGACGCCAAGGGCCAGTCCACCGGAAAACAATCCGCCTATTTTTAAGAAATCTCTTCTCGAAGCCTTGAAAATCTCGGTGGAAGACGCGTCGGTTTTCCCGTCAAAAGAAGCTGGTATTTTCATGTTTCTTGCTCGTTGAGGAAGTGGGTCAGGCAGTTGCGACGCTGAGAATGGCTGCTTTAATGCGGTTGTACGTGCCGCAGCGGCAGAGATTGCCCTGCATGGCGCCTTCGATTTCGTCTTCAGAAGGATGCGGGTTGCTTTGCAGCAGGGCGGCGGCGTTCATGATCTGCCCGGTCTGGCAGTAGCCGCACTGCGGGACCACAAGCTTCTCCCAGGCCTGCTGAAGGGGGTGGTCACCGTTTTCGGCAAGCCCTTCAATGGTGGTGATTTTGCCGTCGCCCACGGCAGAAACGGGCAGGCTGCAGGAGCGGACAGCGGTTCCGTTGAGGTGCACGGTGCAGGCGCCGCACAGCGCCCGCCCGCAACCAAACTTGGTGCCTCTCAGACCGAGTATGTCGCGCAGTACCCACAGCAGGGGCATGTCTTCCAGCGCGTCGACTTCGTGGGTTTTGTTGTTTACCTGAATGGAGTATTTGGCCATGTTTTTGAATGAAGAGGTTGTGGAACTGGATTCGGGAGGACGCGTAACATGCCGGTAAGCCCCGTCGGGTGCTGATAACGATACCGCGCGGGGACGTCGGTTGCGACTGACGGATACGCAGGCGGCTGCTCGTTTATGCCGCTACGTATAGACCAGTAAGGATTGTGGCAAAACTATAGCCTAATTTATTGAGCGAGTTAAGAAAAAGAAAGGAATGATTATGAAAATCAAACGAAAAGCGACGGCGTGCAGGGTGGGGCAGGGAAAAGCCGCACTCACAAAAGGAACCCGAACGCCGGTTCCGGAACGGTGATTATCGGGTCAGTGCCTGTCGGCTAAACGCCTGAACGGCAGGTACGTACTCGCCGCTGATGACGAACGGAGATAACAGCGGGCCTTTTATTTCGGCCTGACAAGATATTCTACCCAAAAAGAGAAGAAAATCAACCCTGGGTTTTAAAGTAATCTGTCACCTTTGTTAAACGATGTTTTTCGAAGTACGGAGGTAGTTGATATTCCTAATCTGTTCAAAAAATAACCCCGGGTTTTCAAGTTAATAGCTATAAACAGATAGTCATTTTAAATAAGTGAATCGGATTGAAAAGGTAGTGTATAAAGTGAGACGATCAGGTTGAATAACGGATCTGTCAGGAGATACACGCAATTCTTTTTTAGTAAGCAGTGCCAACTCTAGTATCGCAACTGAAACGTATTAACGCCTGATTTTCGACCGGATTAGTCCGGTTCGAACTGGAAACAAATTGTTAGATTTTAAGCCCGCCGTACTGACCATTGGATCCATCAATGGTTTGTCCGGCGATTTAGTTAGTGGTTCAACCGGAACGAATTAATCCACCAATTGAATGAAGAAAATGTTACTTGTCGCAGGACTAAAGGATAGGCTCTGTCCGGACTCCTCTGGTCACGGCTGTATACATAGCCGTCAGCGCATTCTCAGCAGGGAAATTGTTCCCACTTTTTCCTATAGTTTAAGCGATAGTTCAGCTTCTGTCTCAGACAAAACAATGACCCGTCGGCCAGACGCATGGCCCTGCTTCCGGCAGGTTGCCGGCGGATTATTGGCTTCTGCTCCAGCAATTTCTTCCGAAACCCTAAATAGCTATTTACGAGCTCCAGGCGCCAATCAATGAATGAACACCGGAGTCGTAATCAACAAACGGGGGTATCGACGGAAGATTTCGATGAGCCGGGTAAGTACTTCCATCACGTTTTCGTACCGGAGTGATGAAACGCGGCGCTGCCCGTCCGGGCTGGGCGTTCATGTCACGGATTCGGAAATCCGCAGGAGAAAAGAATACCTGCGGACCGGTCGGTATTTAATACTTCGTATTGTAAGTAGTTGATTTTCAGAATGCCAAATAAAAACCTATCCATTTCTTCTATCGCCTAAAAATCAATCACGTGTTCAACAGGAAACAATTGAAGTTCAACTCAACAACTATTGGTATGATTCATGATTACGCATTACGCCGGTTTCGGAGCGGATGGCTCGGCGGATTTGCCGCTTTCCTTTTCGTTATTGCCTGCTCGGTTGCTCAGGCGCAGACATGCCCGCCGGATCCAGGAGGAGGGTACAGAATCACGGGCCTCGACTACACGGGTGGTAATACGACTAATTTATATCCCCAGAGTGTGCCCGCGGGTCAGTCCGGAGTAGGACAGGCTACCATCGGCAGGCTACAGGCGGCAACGGCTGTAGCCTCGGTTTATGCCTCGAATGTGGTAACGATCCGCCCGGTATTGACAAATGGAAAAACCGGAAGCGTAGCACTCTATTACAAAACATTGAATTTCAGGGATGCGCCGAACGCCGTGCTGCGTATCTACCAGGGAACAACGGCGACCGGTACTCCTGCAGTGACCATCAATGCATCCAATGCGTCTTCGTTTCCGGGAACGTCGTTTACCTATGCCGGTCCGGTTACTGTTCAATTTGTGAGTCCGACGCCGGGAACGACCGGGAATTTTGATATCGTCATGCGGTATTCCACCGGCGATCAGGTATTTGACTCCAGCTTTGGACGGAAAGTAGCCGCCTGGACGGACTTCATACAGGCCAACTCCTACACATTTGTGGATGACCACCGGGGCACGCCGCTGGGGTCGACATACTCGGATAACTGGAACCCGATTTCGATTGCATACTTCGACGCCAACAAGAAATTCGTGTCAGCAGATATGTCTTATTGTGTTGATAGCGACTATCACAACGTAGGCTCGGGGTTTGGCGACTATCCGGGAAAGACCAACTTTACAAGCTATATCAATTATGACATAGACCGTTCCGGTACTGTAGATGGTACGGACCAACTCAAAATGGCGCGCCTTGGCTGGTATTTAGCCAACGTCTCTGTGCCGCTCACGGAGTTGCGCGGGGTTCAGAACAATGTTTGGAGCATTGTTAATTATGGTTATGGCGGCGGATCGGAAACGGCCGTACCCTCTCTGCCTTCTCCTGCTGAACCCACGTTTTCCATCACGGCGCCTGCGTCGGTCGTCTCCGGCAAGCCGGCTGCCTTTACCGTTAATTTTGCCAATTCAGGAAGCGGGGCAAACCGGCTTAAACTGATTGTTCCGGCAGGAGTAACCATCGGAACGGTAACGGGGGCTACCTATTCGGGAGGGTTCCTCAACTTTGCTTCTGCTTCCGGGACGGCCACCATTCAGGCTACTTCGGCATCCGTACAGACAGCACAGTTGCAGGTACAGTATGCAGAAACCGGCTACTGGAATGTCAACGTAAAAGTATATCACCCGTGTGACAACGGCGCGACCGAGCCCCGCCAGGATTTTGTCGGAGCCAGTCAGGGCGCCGTGCTTTATCCGCACCGCGAAGCCAGCGTTACCTGGACGGCGCCATCGCCGCTTACCTGTGCCAACGGCTACTACTTCCTGGACAACGGGACGTCGCTGTACCGTATTACCTCCGGCGATACCCGTTCCTTCATCACGACGGTTTCCGGCGATCTGAATGCGATGGGCTACAGCCCGATCGATAACTTTCTCTGGGGGTATAACCGTGCGACAAACCAGGTCTTCAAGCTGGGATCCGACGGCGCGGAGTACTACACCATTCCCAACTTGCCGGCTCCGGTGTCTTCGACCAGTACGACGGTCGGCACGGTAGACCTCAACGGATATCTCTATCTCTACCAGCCGAATACGACCCAGTATTTTACGATCGATGTCAATCCTGCCCGCGGGACGTACCTTCAGCTGGTGGATCCTATCGCTTCGTATACTGCGAAATCGGGTGCTCCGTGGGGAACAGCAACGACGGCGCGGAATATTTCGGACTGGGCTTTCAACCCCAACAACGGACTCATTCAGGCCGTCATCAACGGAGCCGGACCGGATGCCTACTATGTCATGCAGCTGAACCCGGTCACCGGCGTTTCAACCTTGTCGGGTACTGCCGTCAGCGGCGGCTCCATTACGGCCGCCCCGACTTCCGAAGTCATTGATTCGCAGTATTTTAATTCAAACGGAAACCTGATGGTGTACTTGTCTGCATTTTGGTACGAAATCAACCTGTCGACCAACATCGCGACGCGGGTATCCACGACTAAGGCGCCGATCAGTTTCGGCAACGACGCGGCGTCCTGCGTGCAGGCTATTCCGCTCACTTCCTTCGTTTGTTCCCCGGTGTATTATCAGGTGGAAACCGACAAACTCTACAGCTACGATGACACCGGAGCGCGGTCGCTGGTGGCCAACCTGTCCGGTAACCTGAACGCCATCGGCTACAGCACGGTAGATAATTTGCTCTGGGGATATGACAACGCATCCGCTCAGGTATTCCAGTTGGGTGCCAACGGCGTAATGCAGCGTTTTACGATCCCGAATATGCCTGCCGCCACGCAGCCCGACGGATACAGCGTCGGAACGGTCAGTACCACCGGCTACCTGTACCTGTATGAAAAAGGCGCAGCAAGCTATATCACAATTGATATCAGCCCATCCCGCGCGGCAACGTATCTGAAGATCGTGGACCCCACGGCGAGTTTTGCCGCCAAGGCTGCCGCTCCCTGGGGAACAGCACTGTCAGGCGGAGCGGTTGGTATTTCGGACTGGGCCTATAACGCCGCTGACAGCCGGATTTACGCCCTGACCGACGGAAGCAGCGCCACTCCATACCAGGTGTTCCAGCTGAATCCGCTTACCGGCGCCACCACGCTCCTCCCGGGTCAGGTAAACGGGGGAGGCATCCAGACAAGCGGCCAGAACTTCGGATCCGCGTTTATTGACGCCAACGGTAGTTTTAAGGTATTCGGAAATACGACGGGCTATCTCTATCAGGTTAATATCGCAACGAAAATGGCGACGCAGGTGACGACCGTCGCCAACCCCTCTGCCAGCAGCGACGGAGCGTTTTGCCCGCAGGCATCCTCTGCGCTGCCGGTTACCCTGGTTAATTTCACCGCTACCGCCGAACAGGCAAGCGTGAACCTGAACTGGACTACTGCCAGCGAAATCAACAACAGCGGCTTTGAAATTCAGCGCAGCGCCAATACAAACCAGTGGAAGTCTCTCGGGTTTGTCAAAAGCAATGTTGCTTCCGGGAATACGCAGCTACGGCAAACGTACCGTTTCACCGACAGCGCTCCGCTGGACGGAACAAACTACTATCGCCTCCGGCAGGTCGACCTGGATGGAAACTCCTCGCATAGTCCGGTCCGGTCTGTTTCCATCGAGAACGCCCTTACCCGCATCACCGTGTATCCCAACCCGGTTCGGGATCGGCTGACGGTCAAAGGGTTATCCGGACTGGAAACCATCGAGGTACAGGACCTCTCCGGGCGCAGCGTTGCGCAGAGCCGGAATGAAGCAGGTCAATCTGAGAAGACCGTCCCTGTCAGGTCCCTGCTCAACGGCATGTACATCATTACCATACACACCCTTGATGGAAAATCGGTTTCACATAAAATGGTGAAAACCAACTAGTCCCGAAGAACGCCGGCAGGAGCACTACAGCAGTGCCGGAGCGGAAAATTGACGAAAAGCGGCAGACTCCGGTTTGCCGCTTTTTCGTTTCAGACAGGCATACAGACGTGTTACAGCTTCGTCGGATACCCCGTCCGGCAGGCTGCTGGTTTGAAAAAAAATGGTTCAGAGGTTCTGATGGAAACGTATAGCTATAATCGTTCTTTCCCTCAAACCAGAGCCTCCGGCTGTTCTGCATGCCGGAAGAGTACCTGCGGGAAATGGACGACTGGTTTGCTGTGCGATTCTACTTGTGAAATATTGATATTAAAATAATAAAATATATAATTATTCTAATAAAATCTAAAAACCTCTTTTCCGGAACCTACGTCTGTTTTATAAATTTGACCGCCCAATCCGGACCTGCGCTCAGCAGACGGTTTGGAAGCATTTTTTAATAAATGAAACTATTCTTTTTGTTTATTAGATCATGGCAGTAATGTGTACGCTTAACTCTCCTTTACTTGTTTCCGGTTGGCTGGTTTTAGCTTTGTCCGGAGTCCCGGGAACTCTTTCTGCTCAAACCAGGCCCGGCGAAAAATCTTCTTTCAGGTCCAGCCTCGTCAACATAGAGGCGGCCGCCAGCGAAACCTTCCGTTATTCGACCACGCTGGCAAACGGAACCGGCCAGACGAGGCTTTATGACCTTCGCGCAGGCATACCCGACGGATGGTCGGTCGTTTTCCGGGTGATGGGCACGCCGGTTACCTCGGTCAATGTCGAAGCGGGTAAATCGCAGGAGATTGCCGTCGAACTGACCGCACGGTCTGATTCAAAGCCTGCCAGGTACAAAGTCCCCGTGACGGCAATTTCAGCAGGCGACAGCCTGAACCTGAACCTCGAAGCCGCGTTGAAAGGCGCATACGCGCTGGAGCTCACCACGCCGTCGGGCCGGCTGAGCGAGGAAGTAACCGAAGGCAGCAACCGGGAAGTTGTCCTGACGGTACGAAATCCGGCGACGCTTCCGCTCGAAAATGTCGAACTCAGCTCCCAGCATCCGACGGGCTGGGAGGTAACCTTCGAACCGGCGCGGATCGACCGCCTCGATCCCGGTAAAACATCAGAAGTCAAGGCGCGCATCAAGGTCCCGGAAAAAACCATTGCGGGGGATTACGCCGCTACCTTCACCGCGAAGGATAGCCACGCCAATGCCGCGGCGTCGTTCCGGTTTATCGTCAAAACGTCGGCACTGTCGGGCTGGATCGGCGCGGTGGTGATTATGACCTCAGTAGCCCTGGTATACGGACTTATCCGCCGGTACGGAAGACGGTAAACGAGATGGAAAAACCTGTCATTCAACTGAAAGGTTTGACCAAGTGCTATGGTTCGCTCAAAGCCGTTGATCGCCTCGATCTCACGATTCACAGAGGAGAAATATTCGGCTTATTGGGACCCAATGGCGCCGGTAAAACCACGACTATCCTGATGATGCTCGGTTTGACTGAACCTACGTCAGGATCCGTTACCTTGTGCGGACATAACGCGACGACGCATCCGCTGGCAGTGAAAAAGGTGGTGGGATACATGCCCGATAACCTCGGTTTTTACGCCAACATGACGGCGCTGGACAACTTGCTGTACATCGGCCGGCTCAATGCCATCCCCGAAAAGGAATTGCACGTCCGGGCCCGGCAATTGCTGGAAGTCGTCGGCCTTACCGCCGATGCGGCCCAAAAAACATCCACCTTTTCGCGCGGGATGAAACAGCGCCTGGGTTTGGCAGAAGTACTGCTGAAACAACCGGAGGTCATCATTCTCGACGAACCGACGCTGGGGATAGACCCGGCCGGCGTCCGCGCGTTTCTGACGCTGATCCGGCAGCTTAGCCGGGAGCAGGGACTGACTGTCCTGCTTTCATCCCACCACCTGCACCAGGTACAACAGGTATGTGACCGGGTCGGCATTTTTGTCGGCGGAAAGATGCTGGCGGAAGGAAGCATGGATACCCTGGCGCGGGGGTTATTCGGGAGCGCTGCGAATGGAGTACGCGTGACCGTGACGGAGCCTCTGTTTGACGAACATGCGAAGGAACTGCGCCGCCTGCCGGGAGTTGAAGAGGTGACGCTCGACGACCGCATCGTTGAAGTAGCCTGTTCCGAAGAAATCACACCGGAAATCGTCCGGTTTTTCGTCGGCAACGGCCTCGATGTGAGGGCTGTTCAGCCGGTCAGGTATGGCCTTGACGACATTTATCAGACCTATTTCGAAACCAAGCAATCGCATGAAAAGCCTGCCCCTGCTACCCGTAAGGCCCTTTTCCGGAAATACGAGTGAGGAAACCCGGCGCGGGCGGACGCCCCTGCAGAACATGATCGCCAGGGAAGTGACGGACCATGTCCGCAGCTGGCGTTTTGCCGTGCTTTTGTCGCTGATCGCGCTGACATTCCTGGGGTCGATGTACGTTTCAGCCGGTAATATCCGCGCGGCCGTCGCCAATACCCAGGATCCGGATCATCTTTTTCTATACCTGAAACTGCTGACGACGACCGACGGCTCCCTGCCGCCGTTTCACATCTTTCTGAGTTTTCTCGGGCCACTTCTCGGAATCGGTCTTGGCTTCGACGCCATTAATTCCGAGCAAAACAACGGTACGCTCAGCCGGATACTCGCGCAGCCCGTGTACCGGGATAATCTCCTGTTATCCAAATTTGCCGGCGCGCTGCTCGTGATCGGATGCCTGTTTGTGTCGCTTTCCCTGTTGATGATCGGCACAGGAATATGCATCACAGGTGTTAAGATAGAGCCGGAAGAAATCCTGCGTATTTCCGGTTTTCTGTTTCTCAGCATACTGTACGTCGGCTTCTGGCTGGCGCTGGCCATATTGTGCTCGATCCGGTTTCGTCAGACGGCCACGTCGGCACTGGTTGTGATCGGTATCTGGCTGTTTTTTACGGTATTCTTCAAAATCGTAGTGAACCTGGCTGTACGGGCGTTTCTGCCGGATCCGGCCTACCTGCTGCCAACGGAGATAATGAAGTATAATGAGCTGATCCTGAATCTGCTGCGTTTTTCTCCGGGGCAGCTTTATACCGATGGTACGACTACATTGCTGATGCCCTCGGTCCGAAGTCTCGGACCGCTGACGATGGAACAAATGGCGGGTGCGATTCCGGCTCCACTGCCCTTCCGCGAAAGCCTGCTGATTGTCTGGCCGCAGGTCAGCGGTCTTACGGCGGCAACGGTCGTCTGTTTCGCGCTTTCCTATGCACTGTTTATGCGGCGGGAAATCCGGGTCTAGAAGCCCGCAAAAAGATCAGTGAACGGGCGCCCTTCCGGCTTCTTCTTCAGAATGCCGGAAGGGCGCTTCGGGATTCAGGGCGCAACCGGTTCCTGCCTCTGAGAAGAAGATTGCGATCGTTTCAGGGATTTGTATTCCGAAGGCAGCATATGGTACTGCGCCTTGAACGACTTCGCAAAGTAGTTGGGCGCGGTAAAGCCAACGGCAAACGCTATCTGCGAGATATTCATGTCGCTTTTTTCGAGCAGCATCGCCGCTTTTTCAAGCTTGATGGACCGGATGAATTCGATGGGTGTCTGGCCGCTCATTTCCAGGATTTTACTATAGAGAGTGCCACGGCTCATTCCCACATGCCGGGCGAGTTTCTCGACGGAAAGCTGGCTGGTCGTCAGGTTTTCTTCGATGTAGGCGAGTATGCCTTTGAGGAGTTTGACGTCGCCCGCTTCGATCCCCGCATCCGTTTCGTTGAATTGGATTTGCCGGGAATACATGTTTTTGAGCAGACGGTTGAGCAGGAGCAGGTTATTGACCTTCGCCTGAAGAATATCAAAGTTAAAGGGTTTGGTCAGGTAGTCGTTTGCGCCCGATTGCAGGCCCTGCAGTTGCTGTTCTTCTCCGGTCGACGCGGTCAGAAGAACCACCGGGATGTGGCTCGTCCGTTTGTCAGACTTGATTTTGTGGCTGAGACGGATACCATCCATTTCCGGCATTGCGACGTCGCTGATGACGATATCGGGATGGGTGCTGAGGGTCTTCTTCCAGCCTTCTTCGCCGTCAGCCGCCTCATAAACGAGGTAGTAGGGTTCGAGGCTTTCTTTCAGCAGATGCCTGAATTCTTCATTGTCTTCAACCACTAAAACGCGCGCCCGGTGGCCAGCCGGCTCTTCCACCGACTTTTTTGTCACGGCTTCCTCCACACCCACAGGAATATCCGCGACCAGCGGCGACGGTATTTTCGGGAATAGGTCAGCGGACCGGAGAGCTGGTAATGTGACCGTAAACGTCGTACCCTGGCCGGGTTCGCTTTCCACCGATACCCGCCCGCCATGCAGCTCGACAAATTCCCTGACGATCGATAATCCGATGCCGCTGCCCTGGTTGAGCACGGCGCTGCCGGTATCGTCCTGAAAAAACCGGTCGAATATGCGCTCTTTTGCTCCCGGCGAAATTCCGATTCCGGTATCGCGGACGACGATGCATACCTCGGTTTCGCCTTTTTCACCGATACCTTCGGTCAGGCGAAGGTCTACCCGGCCTCCGCGCGGCGTAAACTTGAAGGCGTTGGAAAGAAGATTAAACAGCACCCGTTCGATTTTCCCGCTGTCAAACTCCATCGGCAGCGAAGGCTGCGAGGTTTCGCAGGTGAAACGGATATCCCGGCGTTTGGACAAATCGTAAAACGAATCGGCAGCGTCTTTCACGGCGGCTGCCATATCGCCCGGCGTCCGGTGCAGCGTAAGCTCCTGGTTTTGTAAGTTCCTGAAATCCAGTAACTGGTCGACCAGGTTGAGCAAACGTTTTGCATTCCGCCGGATGGCGGCAAGCTGAGGGGTGTGTTCACCGGGACGGCTCAGCAACGTTTCCGCCGGCGCCAGAATGAGGGAAATAGGGGTGCGGAACTCGTGACTCAGGTTTGTCAGAAACTTGATTTTCATGCGATCCAGCTCCTGTATCCGTTCCTGCTCGCGTTTTTCCTGCTCCAGCTGGAATTTCCGGCGGAGCCTCCGGATACCGCGCCGCCGCATAAAAAAGACCAGGGCCAGCGGAGCCGTGACATACAGCAGGTAGGCGAAAGGAGTAAGGTAGAAAGGAGGATGCACAACCACGCCGATCGACGCGCCTTTCGGACTCCAGCCCGATTCGCTGTCGCCGGCCTGCACCTCAAACGAGTATTCCCCCGGGCCCAGGTTGGTATATGTGGCGGTATTGCCGGTTCCGGCTTCGTGCCATTCCTGCTCCAGGCCGGAGAGGCGGTACCGGTAGCGGGTTTGCCCGGGATTGGTGTAATTCAGCGCCGCATAGCCGATGGAAAAGCTCTGTTTGTAATCAAGCGAGATACGGTGAGCAACCGAGATATCGGCATCGATAATCGCCGAATCACGGAAGGTTACCGCCCGGTTGCCAACTTTCAGTTCGCTCAGAACAACCGGAATCGTTTGCCTGTTGCGCTTCAGGTTTCGGGTATCGATGTAGTTGAAACCGGAAATACCACCGAAAAACAGGGTATTGTCCGACGCCCGCAAGCCCGCGCCGAGGACAAACGTGCTGTTCTGCAGCCCGTTGAAGGACGCATAGTTGGTGATTTTCCGGGTGCGGGGATCGATGGAACTGATGCCTTCGTTGGTACTCACCCAGATTCGCCCCTGCGCGTCTTCCAGTACTTTGTGAATGACGCCACTGGCGAGGCCGTCGCGCACGCCGAAGCTGGAAATCCGTTTCGTTTGCGGGTTCCATACCGCCAGGCCATCGCCTGAAGTACCCGCCCAGATATTCCCCCGCCGGTCTTCGAGCAGCGAGAGTACGTTGTTGCCGGGTAGGCCGCTGTTTTCTTTCGCCAGAACGATGGAGGTTTTTTTCTCCGGATCAAATACGGCAATACCTGTGCCGTGTGAGGCAATCCACATCCGGCCGTGCCGGTCCTCCAGTATGTCCCGGATGTAACCGTTGAGCGGAATAATGCGCCTGGAAATCAGGGTAGAAGGAGAGAAGTAGCGGGTAAACTTCCGGGTGACAGGATCGAATACATTCACGCCGCCTCCGTTTGTTCCGACCCAGAGCCGGCCGCGGCGATCCTGTTTGAGGCAGAAGATATCATCGTTACCAAGCGAGGTGCTGTCGGAGGTATGTGTGTACTGCCGGTACCGGCCGGTAGCGGGATCAAGGCAGAAGAGACCGTCCTGAAAGGTCCCCACCCAAAGACTATTCGGCGACGTCAGCGCGAGCGTAAGAATGGCGAGGCCTGATGAAGCCTGTTTGTTCTCCGGGGTGAGGACGTATTTGCTGAACAGATTGGTTTTCCGGTGGAAGAGATTCAGTCCGCCACCGTCGGTACCGATAAACAGATCGCCATCTGCTTTTTCGGCGAAGGACGTCACAAACGGCGCCGTAAGCCCGTGCGGATCGTACGGGGCATAGCGCTTCATCCCGAAAAGGGTCAGGTTTTTGTCGTACTTGTTGATACCGCCCTTGTAGGTCCCCAGCCAGCAAATCCCGGAGTCGTCGATCAATAGACTGCGTATAGACTTATTCGTTAGACTGAACGGCGTTCGCAAATCCGGACAGTGGCGGGTTACCTTTCCGGAAGAGATATCAAGAATATTCAGCCCGCCGTCGGTACACACCCATAGCTTGTCCCGGCTTTCGGCGCCGATCGCGAATACCATGTTGCAGCTGAGTGAGTGGTCGTCAGCATGGTCGTAGCGGAACATGCGCAGAAACCTGCCATCGGGCGTCAGCATGCACAGTCCGTCGTACGTACCGACCCACAGATGTCCGAGGGAATCGGCCGCGATGGCGGAGATATGGCCCGAAGCAGGCGAGGTAATTCCTTCCGGCAGGTACCGGACGGGCAGAAAGCGGCCTGAAGGCTGCTCCTGCCGGAAGAGGCCTTCGTTTGTCCCGACCCACAATCGCTTCCGGTGATCCAGAAACAGCCGGTGAACATGCCTTTCAGCAACCTGAACCGGGATTCCGGGACCGGGCGGGAAGGAAGTAACCTGCAGCGTGGCAGGGTTAACGGTCTGCAGCCCCTGCGTCGTGGCGACCCACAGCATGCCCCGCTCACCGGCGACGATGGCGTTGACCGTATGCCCGGTAGGCACGCGTACAAAGGAATCCCGTCGCCGGTCGTACAAATGCAGCGCGCCGGTGACGGTTCCCACCCATACACGCCCGGCAGGGTCTTCGTACAGCGCCGAGATGTCGTTTGACTTCAGGGAAGACGGATCCTCCCGGTTGCTCCGATAGACTGAAAAGGTACTGCCGTTAAAGCGGTTGAGACCGTCGTCCGTACCAAACCACAGCAAGCCATACCGGTCGCGAAGGATGGTCGAGACGGTATTCGAAGATAATCCGTTGGAAGAGGTGAGAGAGGAAAACCGCGGCGGCTCGTGCTGCGCCTCACACCATTGCCCGGAAGCAACCCATACCAGCAGCACACAAAGTGCGTACCCGGCGCGCCGCAGAAGCGCTCCCGGACGGGCCGACGTGTTGGTATCGTACAATCCTGTCCCCGTATCTGCCTTTTTTCTCGTCATTTTAAACAATCCTCCCCTTAATTTGAACAAACGTGCTCACATCCGATCTATCCTCCCGCCTACCTTTGTCGATGATTAGTTAAATATCATCATTGAAAAATCATACAGTATTGACCGGCAGGCCACGGCTATGGTCCGGCTGGTCCGATACGTCCGTATGAGCCGTGTTCCCCGCTACGGTTAAATTAATTATTGGAATTTTCCTGTGCAATTAATTAAATGTCAAAATGACAATTAATTATGTAATATCCTGATTATCAGGATATTGTATTTGAAAATTGTTTTGTGAAGGGATTCGGGTCAAACAACAAACCTCCAATGCTTATGCAAGTCTTTTTACGAATGAACAAACCGTGGGTCCGGGTTTTCAGGACCAGCGTAGTACCCCTGCTGCTGGTAGCGGGAACGGTGCCGTCGGGCGCAGCGGGGATTCTTCCCGGCAGTTATTACCCAGCGCGGAGCATAGATAGTGAGATCAGCGGTCGTGTGACGGGAGAGAACGGCGAAGGACTGCCCGGCGCCAGCGTTTTGATCAAATTTACCACGCGCGGTACGATCACCGACGAGAAAGGGAATTTTAAAATTGTCCTCCGGGACAACGAAAACGCGACGCTGGTTTTCTCCCAGGTCGGTTATCAGACGAAAGAAGTAGTCGTCGGCGCGCAGAAAATTGTCAACGTCAGCCTCGACCCCGATAGCCGTGCATTGGATGAGGTAGTAGTGGTCGGTTACGGTACCCAACGGAAACGCGACGTAACGGGATCGGTCGTCTCCGTCAGCGAAAGTACCCTGAAAGAAGTGCCCGCTCCGAACCTCATCAGCCAGCTCAAGGGGCGTGCCGCCGGGGTGTCCATTATCAGCAACGGTTCGACGCCCGGCTCACAGGGGCAAATCCGTATCCGCGGTAACCGCACGCTGACGACGAGTTCAGGCGGCAGCGACGGCCTCGACGGTCCGCTCGTCGTGGTAGACGGTATTCCCTATGGCGGTTTGAACGACATCAACCCCGACGACATCGCGAACCTGGAAGTACTGAAAGACGCCTCGGCGACGGCCATTTACGGCTCCCGCGGTGCAGGCGGCGTTATCCTCGTCACAACCAAGCGGGGCAAAACCGGAAAGCCGGTCCTGAGTTACGACGGCTACCACGGCGTAACCCAGATCATGGGCAAGTTTAACGTCATGAACGGTACGGAGTACGCGCAATTCAAGCAGGACGCCGCGAAGTACAACCGGACAAGCCCGGGAACGTCCGGTTACCTGCTCACCCCGAAAGAACAGGAGGCGCTTGCCAACGGCGTATCGACCGACTGGCAGGGGCTGATTTACCGCCCCGGTTTTATGACCAACCACCAGCTCGGGTTGCAGGGCGGAACCGATAATACGCAGTACTCGCTGGGTTTAGGGTATTTCAACGAAACCGGTATCATTCCCGGCCAGAATTTCCAGCGTTTCAACATTCGCGCAACGCTCGACCAGAAGATCGGCAAGCACGTCAAAATCGGGCTGAATACCCTGAACACGATTACCTACCAGAACACCCCGGGCGGCGGTGGGATACCGGGCGGCCTCGTCCGGCTGACACCCCTCGCGTCTCCGTACAATGCGGATGGCTCCGTGAACATGTTCCCTTCGGAAGGCTCGATCGATGCCGCCGGCGTCAGTCCGCTGACTATCCTGACAAAAAAGGATTCGTACCTGGGTCGTACGCGCTCGCTGAGAACGTTCAACAGCCTTTATGCAGAGGTTAATATCCTGCCAGGCCTCAAGTACCGCTTCAATGCCGGTCTGAACTTCAGCCAGTCGAATTACAACGGGTACAACGGTCCGCTGACGTACTTCAACTCGGCGACGGTACAGTCTTCGTCTACCGCCGAAATCAGCAATTCCGAGTACTGGGACGTGAACCTGCAGCATTTGCTGTATTACGACAAGGTATTTGCCGGAAAACACAAGCTGGGTTTTACGGCCTTGTATGAAATCACGAAAAACCACTCCCTGGGCAGCCGGTTTACGGTAACGGGCGTGCCGGCGGACTACATCAAAACGTCCAATTTCTCCCTCGCTTCCGGCCAGCCCGTTGCCAGCTCGGATTTCGGCAATTCGTTTTCGGAAATGGGCCTGCTGTCGTACATGGGCCGCTTGAACTACAGCTATGCAGACAAGTACCTCATCACGCTGACCCTGCGCCGCGACGGATCGTCGACGCTGTCACCGGGTAACCAGTACTTCAACTACCCGGCAGTCGGCCTCGGCTGGAACGTGGCCGAAGAGAACTTCATGAAGTCCCTGTCCTTTGTTTCCAGTCTGAAAGTAAGAGGAGGCTGGGGTATCTCCGGAAACCGGAACGTAGGAGCATACTCCACGCTCGGCGCGCTGTCGGCAGGATACTACAACTTCGGTACCGGAACGGCCGGGCAGCAACTGGCCTATACGGTCACCAGTCTGCCGGCAAAGGATCTCGGCTGGCAGTCGACCGCCCAGGTGGACGTCGGTATCGACTTCGGTTTCCTCAGCAACCGCATTACGGGTAGTGTCGACTGGTATCACCAGAAAACCAAAGATATCCTCCTGTCGGTACCGCTGCCGCCAAGCAACGGCGCTGGTTCGACGCTGAAAAACCTCGGTAAAACAGAAGGAAAGGGGCTTGAGACGACGCTGTCGATCGATGTCGTCCGGAAATCCAAAGGCTTTAACTGGAGCGTGGACCTGACGTATTTCTTCAACCGGGAAAAAATCACCCAGCTGACCACACCGGAAGAGAAAGCGAACATCGGCGCCGGCTGGTTTGTCGGACAGCCGCTCTCCGTGATCTACGATTACAAGAAAATAGGTATCTGGCAACTGAGTGACGCCGACGTGTTGGCCAAGCAGGTAGCGCCTGTGCAGTTTCCGGGCCAGATCCGGGTACAGGATGTCAACGGCGACAACAAGATCGACGCCAGCGACCGGCAGATTCTGGGCAATTTCCAGCCGCAGTGGGAGGGAGGATGGACGAACCGGTTCAGCTTCCGGAATTTCGATGCGTCGATCGTGACATATGCCCGCATGGGTATGAAGGTAATTGTGCCGTACCTCACGGGTAACTCAACCGGATCAGGCGGGTTTGCCTTCTACAACCAGAGCCGCGTAAACCAGCTTCGGACCGATTACTGGACGGAAAGCAATCCGACCAATGCGTTCCCGGCGCCTGACGCCAGCAGCGCCGTAGCTTACTTCGGATCGACGCTCGGGTATTACGACGGGTCGTTCATCAAGTGCAGAAGTATCAACCTGGGCTATACCTTCTCGAAGGACCTGATCCGCAAAATCGGCGCTTCCTCGGCGCGGATTTACGTCAACGTGACGAATCCGTTTATCATCTATTCGCCCCTCGTCAAGGACAAACTGGCGATTGATCCCGAAGGAAACAGCTATGCGAGCGGAAGCTCAACGCTCAACCCGCAAGGGGCGAGCGACCGGGGTACACCTGAGCGCCAGATCGCCGTCAACCTCAACAACCCGCCGGTCCGGCAGTTTACCCTGGGCTTAAACCTCAAATTCTAACCTCAGACATTGCTATGAAATCCATACAGTTATTGACGTGCCTGGGCCTCATGGGCTTACTCAGCTCGGGATGCGAGCGTATTTTGGAGGAACATCCTCAGTCTCAGATTGTTCCGTCGTACTTTAACAGTCCTTCGGGAGTATTGGGCGGTATCGCGGGTGTATACAACGATATCCGCGGGCAGTGGGGAACGGAAGGTTTTACCGTCGAAATGCAGGCCGGAACCGACGAGTTTATCCAGGGGCTGAGCGCCGGTACGCCTATTCCGTATACCTATAACGGGCTGAACAGCAGCAACTTCGGATCTGCCTGGGGAGTAGCCTTTCAGGACATCAACACGCTGAACGGCGTATTGCAGTACGGAAAGACCGTTGACTTACCCGACGCTACCCGCCGGCAATACCTCGCACAGGCCAAATTCCTGCGGGCGTTCTGGTACTTCTACCTGGTTCAGACCTGGGGAGATGTTCCGTTGCATACCGAGTTCATCACGACGGCGTCGCAGGCCGCATCACGACAGCCGGTGGCGGAGGTATATGAATTGATTATCAAGGATTTGACTGAAGCGGCGGCGGACTTGCCCAATCAGCCGACGGCGCCCTTCCTGGGCAAGGCCGCTACCAAGCCGGTTGCGCAGTTCCTGCTCGCCAAAGCCTACCTCACCCGGGGCTGGCTCAACAATACGGCAGCGGATTTTTCACAGGCGGCGGCGATTTGTGATGATATCATCGCGAATAAATCCAGCTATGGCCTCGACTTGTGGCAGGATTTCGGCGATGCGTTTGTTCCGGCCAATGACTACGGGAAGGAAACGATGTTTGTCAGCGATCACGTACTCGATCCGAAATATGGCTACTACGTCGTTGGCGGAGCCGCCGGCGGCGGAGCGGCACAAAACCTCTCACCCTGGTTTACCAACTGGAACTATCCGAACAACAGCGGTATCAATTCCTTTAAAAACGCGTCCGGCGCGTTTGTCAACAGCGGCGTTTCGGGGATGATCCGTGACTCGTTCTACGGCCGTCCCTACGTACGGATGCGTCCGAATACCGACAAATGGCCGTCGGGCGCGCATGCCGGAAAGAACTACTTCCTGGATCAGGCCTTTACCAACCGGGATGTCGATTCGCGCTTTGCCAATTCGTTTTACACGGTATATATCTCGAATACCAGCGTAACCAACGCAGCCAATGCGGCCAACAACAGCCGCGGAATCGGATATACGACCGTCGCGGGGCAGGATACTGCTGTCTGGCTGCCGGATTTCGAAGTAGCGGGTGCGCCGCAGTTTATCGGCAGCCGGCCGTTTAAGGGGATTGTCGTTCCGCCGAGCTTGTGGAACAACGGGATCTTCCCGGCGCTGAAGAAGTTCATGGACCCGAGCCGCGGAGCGAACTTCAACGATCCGTCGACCCGCCCCTGTGTGTTGTACCGCTTCTCGGATGTCTACCTGACCGGGGCGGAAGCCTGGCTGAAAGCCGGAAATGCGACGAAGGCGGCCACTCTCCTGAACGTCGTCCGTCAGCGGGCTGCCTTCCGGAAAACCAATACTTCTGCACAGAATACCGCAGCAGCAGCAGCCATGGCCATCACCGCGGCAGATGTGACGCTCGATTTTATTCTGGACGAACGTACCCGCGAACTATTCGGGGAATGGCAGCGCTGGCACGACCTCGTGCGTACCCGCTCGCTCGTAAGACGCGTGAAGGAGTGGAACCAGGAGGCGGCTCCCTACGTGAAAGATTACCACATGCTCCGACCGATTCCGCAGTCACAGATCGACCGGGTCGTATCCGGACCGTCGTTCCCGCAGAACCCGGGCTACTGACAGGACCGGCCTGGTTCAGGGGCATTGTTCCGTTACTGTCCAACCCACCAGTCGGAATACATAGGCCACGGTCGTACGCGGGCCGTTCCGTATAGTAGCCGCCTTCGGGCGGGTATCGGGACGGTCCGCTGTCCGGCTGACTGATTACGGGGAAAGTACTGACGGAAAAGTGAAAATGCGCATCTTTGAGAGCGGCTGACCCCGCGTCCTTTTCTTAACCTCCGACAGCCATAAACCTACTCAAATGGAAAGACGTGATTTTCTCACCCAACTATCGCTGGCCGGTACTACGGCTCTGTTTTCCGGCTACCCACTTTTAGGAGCAACAGCCCCTAAAAAAGACAAGCTGGGTGTTGCCCTGGTTGGGCTCGGTTATTACAGCACCGACCTGCTGGCGCCGGCTCTTCAGCTTACCGAGCGATGTTACCTGGCCGGCATTGTAACCGGCACGCCCGCGAAAGCGGAAGCGTGGAAGGCCAAATACCACATCCCGGACAAGAACATTTACAACTACCAGAATTTCGATCAGATCGCAAACAACCCGGATATCGACATCGTGTATGTAGTACTGCCGCCGTCGATGCACCGGGAATTCGTTGTCCGGGCGGCGAAAGCCGGCAAGCATGTTTTCTGCGAGAAACCGATGGCTCCGTCCGTAGCGGATTGCGAAGCGATGATCAGTGCCTGCCAACAGAACAAGGTGAAGCTTGCCATCGGATACCGGTGCCAGCACGATCCCAACATTCAGGCCTATATGAAAGTAGGGAGGGAGCGGAAGTTCGGCAAAGTGAAGATGGTCAACAGCGCCGCCGGGTATTTCGATGCACGGACCGATCACTGGAAGCAGAAAAAAGCACTTGGAGGCGGCGCCATGGGTGATATGGGCGTTTATGCGCTTCAGGGCGCACGCCTCGCCACGGGCGAGGAGCCCGTGAGCGTACTGGCGCAGGCTTCTACCACACGACCGGAGATTTATAAGGAAGTCGAAGAGACGATGATGTTTCTTCTTGAATTTCCAAGCGGCGCCCGCGCTGCCTGCCAGACGAGTTTCGGTATTAATATGAACTACCTGCAGGTAAACTACGAAAAGGGCTGGCTGAAGATGGAGCCGCAGTCGGGTTACAACGGCAACAACGGAAGTATGTCCGACGGTACCCTGATCAACTTTCCCATCAAAAGCCAGCAGGCGAAGCAGCTTGATGAAGATTGCCTTGCCCTTGTCGGGAATACTCCGCTAATCGCGCCGGGAGAGGAGGGACTGCGTGATATCCGTGTCGTCGAGGCGATTTACAAATCGGTAGCCTCCGGTAAGTCCGTCAAAATATGACCTTCTCCCTAACGCCTGTCAAACCCCCACGCACCGCCGTCATGACAAAGTACCTGTTTACACTTCTTTTCAGTACTGTCGGTATAATCGCCGCAACGCATGCCCAGCCTATCGCCCGGGAAATGCCGAAAGGCTATGATACGGTACACAAGGAAAATCCCGCCGGGAAGATCGATACCGTGCAGTACACTTCCCGCACGGTCGGATCTACGCGTAAAGCGTTGATTTACACCCCTCCCGGCTATTCGAAACAGAAACGCTATCCTGTCTTGTACCTGTTGCACGGTATCGGCGGTGACGAGAAGGAATGGCTCAACGGCGGTCATCCCCAGGTTATCCTCGATAACCTGCTGGCAGAAGGAAAGATTACGCCGATGATCGTGGTCATGCCTAACGGCCGCGCCATGAAAGACGACCGCGCCACCGGAAACATCATGGCGGGCGATAAGGTAGCCGCCTTTGCCACGTTTGAAAAGGACCTGCTGAACGACCTGATACCGTTTGTTGAGAAAAAATACGCGGTACAGGCCGACAGGGAGCACCGGGCCATCGCCGGCTTGTCGATGGGGGGCGGGCAGTCCCTCAATTTTGGTCTCGGCAACCTCGATACCTTTGCCTGGGTGGGCGGTTTTTCATCCGCGCCGAATACCCGCAAACCAGAGGAGCTGGTGCCGGACCCGGAAGCAGCAAAGCAAAAGCTGAAGTTGTTGTGGATTTCATGCGGGGACGACGACCGCCTGATCACGTTCAGCCGCCGCACGCACGACTACCTGTTTGAAAAAGACGTTCCGCACGTGTACTACCTGGAACCGGGCGTTCATGATTTCAAGGTATGGAAAAACGGTTTGTATATGTTTTCCCAATTCCTGTTCAAACCGGTCGATACGGCTTCGCTGAGTAAGTACACCTTGCTGGGTACGCCTGCTTCTACTAATGTCCGGTCGGCCCGGTACCCGCAGATTTTACCGGACAACCGCGTGGTTTTCCGTGTGAAAGCACCCGCGGCGGGGACCGTACAGGTGGATCTCGGGAGAAAATATGACCTGTCGAAAGACAGTACCGGCGTATGGTCGGTAACCACAGACCCGGTCAGCCGCGGTTTTCATTACTACTCCCTGCTCATCGACGGAGTACCGCTCGCCGACCCGGCCAGCGAGACTTTTTACGGCATGGGACGCATGGCCAGCGGCATCGAGATTCCCGACAAAGACGGAGCGTACTATGCGCTCCGGGAAGTGCCTCATGGACAGGTCCGTACCAGCCGGTATTTCTCCAATGCGACGGGTTCCTGGCGGGAAATGTGCGTTTACACCCCGCCGGGATATGACTCAGCGACCGAATCCTACCCGGTACTATACCTGCTGCACGGCGGCGGCGAGGACCAGCGCGGCTGGGCCAGACAGGGAAAAACGGACCTTATCCTCGATAACCTGATCGCAGCGGGCAAGGCCAAACCGATGCTTGTCGTGATGCTTGACGGCAATTTCGGCGGTGGCGGCGGACCGGCGGCGTTCAACGAAAACATGCTCCGTCAATTTGAAAATGAGCTGAAGGAAGCAGCCATTCCATTTGTCGAAAGCCATTTCCGTACCCGGAAAGACGCCGGCGGCCGGGCATTGGCAGGACTGTCCATGGGTGGCCTGCAAACGTTGTATGCCGGCATCAAAAATGTCAGCCTGTTTTCATACCTGGGCGTGTTCAGTTCGGGATGGTTTGGGGCAAATCCCGCCCTGTCGGCATCGCATTACAAATTCCTGGAAGAGAACGGCAAAGCGGTGGATGCAGGACTGAAACAATTCTGGATTTCGATGGGCGGAAAAGAGGACATCGCCTATGAAAACTGCAAGGCCATGCTGGCCCGCTACGATAAACTGGGCATCAAATACCAGTACAGCGAATATCCCGGCGGGCATACCTGGCCCGTCTGGCGGCATGATCTGTATCAGTTCTCGCAACTGCTCTTCCGTTAATCCACTCATTCACATTGGTTTAAACCTGCCTCTCATGATTCGCTTTACCGGTACCGCGCTGCTGCTGTCAGTCCTGGTTTGCCCCTATGCGGGGGCGCAAAAGTCCCTCAAAGAAGCCTATGCCGCTTATTTTCCGGTAGGAGTGGCTGTAGCGCCCCGGAACCTTGCCGGGGCCGATGCGGAACTGATCCGGGCGCAATTTTCCAGCCTCACGCCCGAAAACGCCATGAAAATGGGACCGATTCACCCGGCTCCTGACCGGTACTTCTGGCAGGATGCCGATCAGATTGTCGGCTTTGCGGAGCAAAACGGGCTGAAAGTCAGAGGGCATACGCTTTGCTGGCATAACCAGACGCCGTCGTGGTTTTTTACAGACGGCGAGGGAAAACAGGTCACCCGCGAGGTACTGCTCGATCGACTGAAAGAACACATCCAAACCGTCGTCGGCCGGTATAAAGGCAAATTATATGCCTGGGATGTCGTCAACGAAGCCGTACCGGACGGAGGGACTGATATTTACCGGCGCTCGAAGTTTCTCGAGATCATCGGGGAAGACTACATCGAAAAAGCCTTTGAATTCGCCCATGCCGCCGATCCGAACGCGAGGTTGTTTTACAACGACTACAATACCGAAAGCGATTCCAAGCGCGAGCGTATTTTTCAGTTGCTCAAAAAGCTGAAAGACAAGAAGATACCGGTCCACGGCGTCGGGTTGCAGGGACACTGGTCCATCTACGAGCCCACGGCAGCCGCCCTGGAGGAGTCGATCCGGAAGTTTGCCGGCCTGGGCCTGGAAGTGCAGATTACCGAACTGGACGTCTCCGTATATCCGAAGGAGCATGCCCGACGCGAACGTCAGCCGTCCGACAGCGATGTACTCACAAAGGAAATGGAAGCCCGTCAGGCCGAAAAGTACCAGATGCTTTTTGACATATTCCGGAAGTACAAGGGTACGCTGACCGGCGTTACGTTCTGGAATGTGTCCGACAAAACCACCTGGCTGGATAACTTCCCGGTGCGCGGACGAAAAGACTACCCCCTGCTGTTTGACCAGAACAGTAGCCCGAAGGAGGCTTTTTATAAGGTGGTTACGTTTTAGTTGACAAAAAAAGGGGAGCTGACGGCTCCCCTTTTTTTAACTGATTTTCAGGACACAGGCGACAGTATCCGGAAATCGCTCCGGAAGCGTTACTTCCAGCGCATCGGGTGTCCGTGTAAACGTCAGAGGAGTAGTACTTCCGGGAAGTGTTACCGAACGGACGGCGCGCTTGTGCGGGGTATTTTCGCCGAGGCTTTTGATACGTACTTTCCTGCCCGCCGGCATTCCGAGTGTAATTGCGTACAGGTCAGACCCTTTGGTGGTGAAGCGGATATCTTCCGCAGTCATACCCTTGCCTTTTCCTTCGTTAAAACCGGGTCCGTCGAGGGGTGCTGACGATTCGAGCGCCGGGCCTTCCCCGAAGATTACCCAGGGTCGGGTACCATAGATGCATTCGCCGTTGACACGCATCCAGGCGCCGATACCTTCCACAATCGCCCGCTCTTTTTCGTCGATGGTACCGTCACGCCGGACCGGGACGCTTAACAGGAGATTCCCGTTCTTACTGACGACGTCGGCAAGGGTATGTATAACCGTTGCGGCTGATTTATACCGGTTGTGATCGTACACCCGCCGGTCGTAATGCCAGTTGCCGATACAGGTATCCGTCTGCCAGACAAAGGGTTCGAGCCGGTTACTCTGCCCGCGTTCAATATCCCACACCATGCATTTCCGCTGCTGTTCGTCAAGTATTTTCCCGTTCAGAACCGCTTCGAGTTTGCCCTTGTTTTTCCGCATGCTCCGGTTGTAGAGGTGGGCGGCGATTTTCAGACCGACGTCGCTGACCGGCCAGAGCGGCAGCACGGTATCGTCGAAATACACGAGGTCGGGATCGTACTGGTTAATCAGGTCCAGCGTCCGGTTGTAAAACTGCTCGCAGTAGGCGGCCGACGGAACGCTCGATCCGCCTCCCCAGGCCCACTGGCTGTTGACGTCGACATCCTTTCCCCGGCGGCTCAATGCGTGGTTTTGAGCGTAAAGCTGCTGCGGGTCAAGGCCTTCCCACCAGGCACCTTTTCCATCGGCGGCGGTGAGTTTTCCGTCGTACGGTACGCCGGCGAGCGGACCATTTTTGTCCGCGCCCTGTGCGGTTTCATACCAGCTCCAGGCGTGCGCGGCGTGAATGCTTACGCCGAAATGCAGGCCGTGTTTTTTGGCCGCTTTGGCCCAGCCGCCGATCAGGTCCTTCTTCGGGCCGAGGCGAACCGAGTTCCAGGTATGGTACTTGCTGTTGTAGTTGTCGAGATTGTCGTGGTGATTTGCCATACCGACGAAATATTTCGCGCCTGCTTTTTTATAAAGGCCGACGAGCTCGTCCGGATTCCACGCATCGGCTTTCCAGCGGTGGATGATATCCTTGAATCCAACTTTCGAAGGGTGTCCATAATTTTCGACATGGAAGCGGTAGGCATCACTACCTTCCTCATACATTCCACGCGCATACCAGTCGCCGTGTTCGGGTTCGCACTGCGCACCCCAGTGCGCCCAGATGCCGAATTTTGCGTCGCGGTACCATTCAGGGACGCGGTACTGGGCCAGCGAATCCCAGGTAGGTTTAAAGGCACCGGTGGCCATCGGCTCGCCGGGCAAAAAAAGGCGGTTTGCCTTTACCGGTACGGCGAGGGCCGCCAGCGTAAGTTGTTTGAGGATCGTACGTCTTTTCATGAGATGAGAGGAAATGGAATGCTTGATGCAAAGCTATCTCATGGCGAAGAGGAAGAAGTGAGGCGGATGTCCTGACAAGTATGCTATCTTAACATGCGGCGGTTTCCGCCCGGAAAAGCTGAAACGGATCTTCAGGAAAGCAAAAAAGCCTTTCTGAATCAGCTCAGAAAGGCTTTTTTGTAACTTTTGTGGAGACGGAGGGATTCGAACCCTCGTCCAGAACAGGGACGCCACAAGCCTTCTACATGCTTAGTTGCCTTTCGGTTGTCGGGAATAAGACAGGTCGGCAACAAACCGATCCTGTTCCGTATCCGCAGGTACGAGACGAGTCTAGCGGAATCCACTCATCCGACCCTACCTTTTCGACGCTCCGTGCTCCGGCCCGGTAAGGTGACGGTCCGGCGGAACGATGGCTAATGATTAATCACTCCGGATTAAGCAGCCATAGCGTAGCTATAATTGCCAGCTATTGTTTAGAAGAATTTTTGACAGGAGATCCTTCCAACTCCCGGCATGCTTACACCTGCAACCTCAACCCGCTGTCAATACCGGTCGTCCCCAGGTGAAACGTCCCGGATTGTTGATTCCGGGACAACAAATATATGCAATTTCTGCGCCGATGTCAAAGGCCGAGCTCGCTGAGCTCGTCTTCCCGGATCATCAGCAGCACGGCCGATTGCGGAATGATGATATAATTCTCGCCGTCCACTTCCACTTCATACCCGTTCCGGCGGAGAAACAATACCTGATCGTTTTCCCGTACCTGCAGGGGTACGTATTTGACGTCTTCTTTCTTTTCTTTCCAGGGTTCGTCGTCGTCCGTAGCTGCCGGAATCGGAAAGCCCGGCCCGACTTTCACTGCCGTTCCTTTCTGAATATCTTCCTTTTCGGCCACGGTGGGAGGCAGGTACAGTCCCGAGCGGGTCTGCTGCTGGTCGGCCGCCGGTTTCACCAAAATCTTGTCGCCCATCATCGTCACTTTCCGTAACGTATTCAGGCCCTCAATTGCGCTCATTTGTCTCAAAAAATAGATCTACCTTGCTCCGAAAAAACGTATTCCCCGGTGCGTTACCCTGCAAAATTGTCAGGTATGGCGCCGCGTTTGCCGAGTTCGATGACCTCCATACCGAATACCCGGCGACCTTCTATCGAAAACCGAAGAGCGGTCCGCATCCGGTGAAAACCCTCGCGGCCTGCTGCGCCCGGGTTGATAAACAGGAGGTTGTTTTTCGCAGGATCGCGCTCTACCCGGAGAATATGGGAATGCCCGCAGACGAAGATATCCGGCAGGCCTTCCGCAAAAAGCTGGCGGGCGTCCGGTTTGTACCGACCCGGCACGCCGGCAATATGTGTCATGCCGATGATCAGGTCTTCGCAGGAAAACCGCAGGTGGAGGGGGAATTCCGTACGTATCTCCGTTGTGTCGATATTTCCGTAAACGCCTCGCACAGGTTTTCCGAAAATTCGTAGTTGATCGGCTACGCCCGGTCCCCAATCTCCCGCGTGCCAGATCTCGTCGGCCGCCCGGCAATACGTTTCCAGCGTCGGATCAAACCAGCCGTGCGTGTCGGAAAATAAAAAAATACGAGTCATTGCAATTATTCCAAAAGTTATTAACTCTGCATCATGTTCCTCCTGGAACAACGGGCTCCTTAGCCCAGGCGGAACGGGACTTCCGCCGAAAGATAAGTCATCCCCTTGCTTTTACGTCAGGGAGGTAGGTATGTCGCACGATTTAGATCAGGGGCCTATGATTACTACACCTTTTGAAACCGAACTGTATGAAAAACTCAGCGTTTTCTTTGCTGAGCGGGGGTTTGAGCTGTTGCCCGACCGGAAGCAATTCCGTAAATCCACCGGTACCGGCTTTCACAACGTCATCTTCTCGGCCTCCTACCGGACGAACGAGGTGTGGCTGGAAGTGAGCATTGGCCTGCGGCATCAGGAAATCGAATTTCTGGCCCAGCAGTTCCTCGACAATGCCGAAGAATTCCGGGACGATGCCAATACACTGGTTGTTTCGGTCGGGAAATTCAACGATGACAAGTATTTCAAGTACCGGATTCAAAGTCCGGAAGACCTTGACGACGCCTGCGAGCAGATCAAAGAGTTTTTGTTGCAGCAGGGTTTTGGATTTATGGCGCGCTACGAAACCCTCAGCTCGCTCAACCAGCTCTTTAATACGGAGCCGACCAAGCCCTGCAAGTTTGTGTACAACCAGGTGCACCGCAGTTTCAAAGGTGTGATTGCCGCGCGATTCGTCAATAATGAACGGTTTTTGCGCCTGATCGACCTGCATCGTGTACAAGTGGCGAAAAATGGAGCTTCGGTCGACGAGCAGCAGTCTTTCGAACGGCTTCTCAGCTTCCTTCTGTATCATTCCCTCAACTGATCGCGTTTTTTCAGATTCGGGCGGACGATTTGCATGCATTTGTGCAAATTCACGGCCTGGAATCTGAAGGATCACAGGTATTCAGGCCGGCGTGTATCCTCGTGCCGGCCTGAACGCCTGCTCTGCATTTTCCGGGAAATCCTCCGATTCAGGAGTATCGGATGTGCTTTTGTTTTCTTCGGAAGACAGAAGGACGCCGGGTAGGGTATTCGGTCGCATTTTGTGGAATGCTACTGCAGAGAGAACTTTAATCAACAAAAACCATGCAACGAACCGCATTGATTACGGGCGCTACATCCGGCATCGGTCAGGCAACAGCGAAGGCCTTTGCCGACCTGGGTTACCGGCTCATTCTTCACGGACGGCGTCAGGAACGCCTCGATGAATTGAAAGAAAGCCTGCCCGTAGAGGTTTATACGATGAATTTTGACGTTCGGTACCGGGAAGATGTGGAAGAAGCTTTTTCCCGTCTCCCGGCTGAATGGCAGGACATTGACATTCTTCTCAACAATGCCGGTAATGCGCACGGCCTCGGTCCGGTACAGGACAACGACCCGGACGACTGGGATGCGATGATAGACGGTAATGTAAAGGGTATTCTGTACGTCTCGAAGGCCGTAATGCCTGGTATGATTGCGCGGCGGAGCGGACACATTCTGAACCTGAGTTCCGTTGCCGGTAAGCAGACTTACCCGAACGGAACCGTTTATTGTGCATCCAAGGCAGCCGTGGAAAGTATCAGCGAAGGCATGCGCCTCGATCTCAATCCCTATGGTATCAAGGTTACGAACATAGCACCGGGAGCGGTGGAGACGGAGTTTTCGCTCGTTCGCTTCAAAGGGGACGACAAACGCGCGGCGTCTGTTTATCAGGGTTTTACGCCTCTTTCTGCACAGGACATCGCCGAAACAATTGCCTTCATTGTCACCCGGCCGGCGCATATGGTGATCGCCGATATTCTCCTTTTCCCGACGGCACAGGCATCGGCGATGCTGCTGAAGCGGGAGTAGGGAGGAGTGGTTTTCCGTTAATTGAAACAACGACGCCCTGCCGGTCAGGTTTGATATTCACCAAACCCGACCGGCGGGGCGTCTTCATTGCTGATTTCCCGGAAGGAGCGATTAGTTCTTAACCACTTTGTGGGAGAAACTACCGATCTGTATCACGAAGACCTGCTGGCCAGGCCAGGAAGAAGTATCCAGGACGATCCGGTCCGGCAGGATTTTAGCCGCACCTGAGGGGATTTCTTTCCCTGTTGCATCAAAAACCCGGATCGCATCACCGGGATTTGTTTTCCGGAAAACAGTCAGGCGGGTGCCTTGGCCGACCGGATTCGGATATACCAGCGTTTTGTCAGCGGATTCGTTTCGAGTCTTTTCCGAATTAAAGACTGCCTGCATAAAATTGGGAAGCCCGAAAACAGGCGCCTGTGCGCGGCCGGGCAGGCGTAACCAAACGGGTGCCGGGTCGGAGCCGTTAGGCGACGTCAATACTGCGAGGCTGTAGGAGCCATTTGGCTGGTTTCGTCCGAAAGATGAATAGAGTTTCCCGTCAATGCCTAATTGCAGGGCTCCGGCAGGGGTTAATTTCGTCTTTCCCGAGCCGTTGTCTTCTTCGATGACCAGGACTGTTTTCCGACCGGTTTTCAGGTCAAAAACCCAGGCATCCTGGCTTGGATAAAGACCGGTCAGGTAGACTTTGCTATTATCCGGAGAGAAGGAGACGCCATATTGTCCTGCGTAGTTCCCAAGGCTGCAAACGTTCGAAATATCGCCTTTCCCTGCATCAAAATCGAAGAGCTCAAACGGTCTCTGTACACCATAAACAGCCGCCGCCAGCATCTTTCCATTCGGTGAAGCTTTGAGATAACCCATGGATTCCGAATCGGCTACCGGCCCGCTCTGATGAACGCTGCCGATGGCGATGCGTTTGCTTTCGGTGATTCCTTCGGAGGTCAAGAGATAAACAAGAAAAACATCGCTATTCCAGGCGTGGGAGATGATCCAATAGTCGTGACCGTTGGCGTGAGGTACCGCGGTAAGTTTTTCGGTTGTCTGCCGTTCGAGCAGCTGGTTTTTTTCGGTGACATCGCCGAGTCCGTTTCGCAGGTTTATGTCGACGAGAGAGGAATAAAGCCCACCGTCCGGACCGTCATCATAGGCTTTGACCGAGAACAGAAAGTACTGACCGTCGTGCCCCGGAAAAGGCACGATTAACGCAGACTGAGTAGAGGTATGGCTGCCTTTTAACCGTTCGCCGTTTGGCATCAGCTGGTGGCCGGAATCCCAGACGTTCTGGCCGTCGGAATAGAAAAGCAGGCGTCCCGAAACAGCATCGGAAACAACGGCACTTCCTTCCAGTTGCCGCAAACGGCTGCCCGGAAGAGCGGTCGTTTTTCCCGGGCCGAATGCCAGAAAGGAATAATTCCCGCAGATCCAGTGATCGGTTTCGTGCTGGGCGAAAGAATGCTTCGCCGAGGTGAGTAACAGCACGAACGGAAGGAGTAACGGAAGGGGTTTCATTTTCGATACGGTTGGCTGAAAATAGCTTCGCTGTCTCATAACAGATTAGAATAACGGTCTGATTTTCACCTGAACAGGAATGGTACGGTCTGTCGCGCCGTCGCCAACAATTCTCATCTGAAAAGCGGAGTGCCCTCCGGTGGGGGCCAGTTGCCATTGGAACTGAACGGTTCGTCCGTTCGTCGCGTGAGCGTGCATAGCCAGTGGCAACGAAATGACGGCGGAACTGTTCGTATTACCGGCTACCGGAAGCACGCCCGAACAAACCGCATTGTACAGACCGCCACCGGCTGTATTCGTGGTAAAAGAGAGCTGAATGAGATAGGAATTGGCTGTTTCGGGAAGCGTCGTTCCAGTCGAAAAAACGGTTCCCCAATTGGTATCACTATAGGTAATATTCTGGGTAAAGGAATTTGTACCGGTTAACCGCGTCCGGGTGTTGTTGTCGGTGAAATAAAGGCCGGTTCCATCGTATTCGAGCCGGCCGTTTTCCGGCGTGTAGGTAAGCGGAACAGATCTCAATTTAACCGTTGCCTGCTGCAGGTCTGTGCTTTGATAGATGGAGCTTGTAGTGCCATTTCGCTGGTAATTGCCGGCAAAAGCTCCTGAAGGAGTGACAATCGTTTTGACACCGGGGTACCGGATCTGCATGCCGGATACAATAAGCCGTGTCGGATCGGCAGTGTTAATCGCGTAAGCGGATGTAGCCGAGCTACCATCGATCACAAATGTATTGTTGGTGACATTGAACGAGCCGATAGAGCCTTCCTGCAAAATAGCGGCCTGGCCCGTTTCCGGAGTAGTGGGCGCATTCGTACTCCAGCCCCGGATAATGCAGTTGTCGATGGTAACGTCACCGTTTCCGTCGCCGAGGTAAATGGCATTGCGGTTGGTCCCGTTCAGAATACAGTTTGTAATGACCAGGCTTTCCGAGTTGGTTGCCCGTATCCATTGGTCTGTATAACGGGTTGCGGTGGCGCCGCCGCCGTTGCCAAGAAAGGTAGCATTGCTGATTGTCACCCGGTCGGTATTATTCATCCAGATACCACCAGCTATTTTGTTGCTAAAGTTCAGGCTATCGGGATTGTACGGGCCGCCGCCAGTCTGCGCCGTTCCTACATGCAGATTAACAATTTCCTGATCATTTATCCGGTCGGCGCTGCTGCTGCCTTCTATCCGGAATACCGGAATGGGCGTCGCGCTGACCGGATTATCAGCGTAAATATTGGAGAAATGGTTGTTCCCGATCCTGCGACTTAAGTCTGATGAAGTCAACTTGTCAATAATCGAAAAAAGCTCTTCGTTAAATTTTACCTGAATCGCACATTCGGTGCCCTGAAAGGCATTCAGGTTTGAAATGCGGTTGCCTCCGCAACCAATCCATAACGGTACTGTACCGTTTTGAAACGAGCCGCCGCTGACTTCGGAATCGGCGAACACGAAAAGACCTACTTTTTTGTTGGCAAAGAATCGGCAGTTTGAAATCGTCGCGGCAGATTGATAGACAAGCGCTCCGTATTCTTTGGTGCGGATAACACAGCACTCCATCAGGCGGAAAAACATCCCGTAACCGTCGTTAATGCCAATCTTCGCCTTGTAGTTGCCGTCGATCGTCATGTTTTTGACGGTTACACCTTTCCCCCAAACTTCAAAGATGGACGACATCCCGTCGGTAATAGCTCGGATCGTTGTTCCAACAGTGGTATCGGCAAGAGGCGCAGGAGTAAAGGTGTCACCTTCTCCGCTGTAGACCACGGCGCCATTATTCGTCCCCATGTAGATTCTGTCGCCAGCCAGGTAAACTCCCCGGTCAAAATGAACGGATTTAAGCGAATTGATGGCACGTTGTATCGCCGGCGCATCGTCAATGGCGTCGTTTGGTATAGCACCAAACCACCTGACTTCTACTGGACCATCGTACTGACGGACATAATCGAAGCCGGATGGGCCTTTGTACACGGTGGCTTCATCGTAAATCCTGGCCGGAGTTGTAACCGGTGTTTTTTTCCACGGCGACCCATCGTAAATCACCACGTTGTCTGTCAGGGAAGTAAACAGCGTCGGCGAGCTGATCTCGTTTACCGGCGTAGCTGTCTGACCCTGGGAAACCAGGCAGCTGAGTAACAATAGAAAGGAGAGGAGAATTGATTTTGTCATGCGAATTGGAGGGTTTATGGTTTAACAAAAGCTAAATAAGTGATTTGAAACCATTATTAGGCTATGGCCGAATACTTTATATACTTAATCGCTGGTAAGTATAATTTTGCGTTCAAACCCGGAAACCGCAATGGCAGAAAACGGCCTTTCCCTTTCGCCATGCAACAAAAAAAGCCGGTGGGTTGGCCCTACGCAGCAAAGGCTACGCTGACCAACCCACCGGCAACGAACAGAAAATCCTGGCGCGGATCACACCCTATCCAAAACCTCAGCTATCACTCTTCAACACCCTGTGCACTTTCCGCTTCTTCGTTGTTTTCTTGTGAAAATCATTTGACATGACACTGATGTTACCGTCGACTTCCAATACGGCCAGGTCTACGTCGCTGATATGCTCTACACCGTGCTCGCGAACTGCCGCCAACAGCTCTTCTTCGCTGATCTGCGCTATGGATAGTCCCTTTTGCTTGACTCTTCCCTTGTAGACCAGCATCACCGGCTCTCCCTGCAGGAGCCTGTTGATTTTTTCGTTCCGCAGCAATACGTATTTCAGTACATAATTGGTCAGAAACAGTGCAACCGCCGCCATCAGTCCGCCAGCCAGACTGGTATCCGGCCCAACCATCGCGTTTTGAACCGAGTTGGAAATCAAGAGGATAAAGACGAGGTCTACCACCGAAAGCTGTGCGAGCTCCTTCTTGCCAAAGAGGCGGATCGCCAGAACGATAAACAGGTATACGGCGACGGAGCGCCCGGTGATGGTCAGTAGGTCTTGCATGAAAACAGCGATTCAGGAATGGTAAAGTACAAAAAAAGACGCGTCGGGATACGACGCGTCTTGCTTCCGAATGTCAAGTCTCACTTGAGCGACGCAGCTTTGATTTCCCGCGTCCACTTGAGTTCACCCCGCGCATTGTAGGTTTGTACCTTCAATACCCGATCGTTCTTGGGACCGGAGAGCGACATAATGGCGAAATTCCGCTCGTTCAGTACCGTCTCCTTGTCGAGGGTAGAAAGAACCGTTTCCTCTTTCGTTAACCGGGCTGGACCCGATGTAAACGGAGATATGGTAAAATCATACAACGGATAGGCGTTGAACCGCTCCAGCTTGTGGACAGCGGTATGGTGCCGATCTCCCGAAAGGAATACAACTCCCGGAATCTTCTGCGCCGTAATCCGCTCCAGCAACTGCGCGCGTTCTTCCCCATAAACCGCGTAATTCTCCCATTGGGCCGCAGGGTTAATGACCTGTCCGCCGCAAACGACAAACTTGAACGTTGCCTGGCTGAATTTCAGGGCGTCAATGAGCCAGTCGAGTTGCTTCTGACCGAGGTAGTCTTTGCCGGGAGCGTCGAGTTCGTTGGGAGCCCGCCACCAGCGGTCGTCCAGCAGGAAAAACTGGCAGTCGCCCCATTGGAACGTACCGTTAACGCCTTCTTTTTCAAAGGCATAGTTCGGGTTTCCCCAGAAAAGCTTGAAGATATCGAGGGCATCGCGCTTCATCCAGTAGGAGCGGTCTGCGTCGTTTGGGCCGTAGTCGTGGTCGTCCCACGTCGCGTAGTTGTGCGTGTGCGCGAGTAGCGATTGAATCTGCGGAAACGAGCGCCCGTGGGTCATCCGGCGAAGCATACCGGTCCGGGTGCCAAAGTCCACTTCCCGGTAGTAGTTGTTATCCCCGCCCCATACCATGAAGTCGGGCCGGAGGCTGTCGATTTTCGTGAAAATCTCGTATTGCTGCCCGTAAGGCGCACCGGGACGATCATACTCCGGCTCTCCGAAATACGCGCAGGAGCCAAAGGCAAAGGTAAAGGCCGGCGGGTCTGTCCGGAATTGCCAGAGCGTCTGCGTCTGAAACTGAAGGGGATAGGGGCGGGCTACTTTCTTGCCGTCCACCCAGATTTCGTATTCGTACTTCTTTCCGGGAAGAACCTGATCTGCATACATCCGGGCGATGTAAGCCGTTGATTTTTCAGTACTTACCTCATCGGTTGAACGTTTATTCGATGGGCTTCCTGTTTCCCAGTAAACAATTTTGACCTTCGCGGCCTTCTGGGTCTGCGCCCAAAGCATGACTTCCATGTAATCGGAATACCCGAGCATCGGCCCGCTCTGCAATTGGGCCTGCACCGATGAATACGCCAGTAAAGACAGGAAGAATAACCATTTCCTCATAGCTCGTTGATTAAGGATTCTTTAAATCACGCGGATGCGCTTGCGGGGGATAAAATTAGTCGGAATCTTTAGTAAAGGCACGGTGGCGATGAGCTTTAGGCTATAAGCTTTATGCCGTAAGCGTTAAGCCTAGGAAATGCGGCCGGGTAAAGCGCCGCGACCATCGCCTAAAGCCTACAGCGTATCACCTAAAGCCAAAAAAATCCGGAGCCCAACCAGGCTCCGGACGAAGGCAAACCGCTGAAAAGGTGGGATGTTATTTTTTCTCCGTCCAGGTGACTTTGAACTTGCCGTCGGTGAGGACGATTTCGTCTTTTTCGTCTGTTTTGCGGCAGTTGTCGTGATCGTGGGGATCGGCTTTGACGAGCATACCACCGCCTGCCGAGGTGATGGCCTTGTCTTCCATGTTGCTGAACAAACCGGAACCGCTGATGGCCGCCATCATGCGTTTTTTGTAGTAGATGCCCTGAAGTTTTGCTTCAAAGGTACCCTCAATCGAATTCGGGGTAACGGCGGTAATCGTCAGCGTTCCCTCTCCGGAAACACCGTCGTGAAAGGCGCCACCCATTCCTTTGGTTTCTTCGGTATAATCAATCAGGGGAAAAACGCCGACGCCGTTGGCTTTCTTCACCGCGTCGTCAATGGATTTTTCGGTGACGATCGGGTAGGTGCCGGGTTTGAGCTGGTCGACGGTATAATAAATACGTATCCAGGTCTGAACATCGGGCTTAACCGCCATCCCGGCCAGAGCTACATACTGCACGCGTCCGGCAGGAAAGCGCAAACGCGTGGCCTTGGCCGACCACTCCTTGCCGTTTACCTTCACCGACACGGTATTGTCGGGAGCGGTCTGCGCAAAAGCGGAGGCGGAAAGGCACAGAAACAACAAAATCTTTTTCATGGAATAAAAGGGTGAAAGTTGAACGGGCGACGTGGAAAGTCTTATCAAAGGAGGCTTTGCATATCCGGCACAAAAATGCAGAATCCTTTCGTGAATAGGCAGGAGGGGATACCCGCCAGTTAGCGAACGGGCAGAATGGCTTTCTGAACGGTCGGTTTGGTCGTTTGGGTTGTCAAATCGCAGACTTTGGGCCAAATTGCAGCTTTTTACGTCATCTCCCATGCACATTCACGAAGGCTCCTATTACATCCGGAATCAGAAAGTCACCGACCTCGCCGAGGCATTCGGCACCCCGCTGTATGTTTACGACGGGGAAAAGATCATCGAGCAGGTTAAACGGTTACATGAGGCATTTAAAGGTATTGATCTGAAAATCAAGTATGCCTGTAAAGCGCTTACCTCGCTTTCGATCCTGAAACTGATGCATAGTCAGGGAGTGGAGCTGGATGTGGTATCGCCGCAGGAGTTGCAGATCGGGCTCATGGCCGGATTCGGCGGAAGCCAGATCAACTTCACGCCGAGCGGCGTAGATTTCAGCGAAATTGAGTATGCGGTTTCCCAGGGAGCCTTCGTCAACCTCGATAACCTCGACGTGCTCGAAAAATTTGGTCGCCTCTACGGAGGTACCCAGCCCTGTATGATCCGGATCAAACCAAACGTTGCAGCGGGCGGTAATGCCAAGATCATGACGGCGCATGAAGGGTCCAAATTCGGTATCGACATCCGCCAGAAGGATGAAATCCTGGCGATTGTTCAACGATATAATTTGAAGGTTGTCGGCCTGCACCAGCATACCGGCTCCGATATCAAGGATGCTTCTGCGTTTATCGAAGCGGCGTCCCGGATTTTTGAATTTGCCTATGATTTTCCTGATCTTCAGTGTATTGACCTGGGCGGTGGCTTCAAGGTTGCCTACAAGGAAGGAGACTACAGTACCGATATGGAAGCCTTCGGCGCCGAGCTTTCCGGTTTTTTCCGGGAATTCTGTGCAAAGTATGGCCGCGAGCTGCAGCTCTGGTTTGAGCCGGGTAAATACCTCGTCAGTGAGTGCGGCTACCTCCTCGTTACGGCTAATGTAGTGAAGCAGGCGCCGGGTCGCCGGTTTGTTGGCGTCAATTCCGGCCTCAATCACCTCATCCGCCCGATGATGTACGACGCCTACCACCATATACTCAATGCCTCCAACCCGGACGATGCTGAGAAGGAAGTATACGACGTAGTAGGATATATCTGCGAAACCGACAACTTCGCCCTCGGCCGGGAGCTCAATAAGGTATCCGCCGGAGACATACTCGTGTTACTGAACGCCGGCGCCTACGGTTTTTCGATGAGCAGTAACTATAACAGCCGCCTCCGGCCAGCCGAAGTACTGATTCTGAACGGCGAAGCGCGCCTCATCCGCGAGCGCGAAACGCTCAGCGATATCCTCCGGAACCAGATTCTGATCGAATTATGAATGTACTGATCGTGCCGGGACTCGGCAACTCCGGCGAAGGCCACTGGCAGACGATCTGGGAGCAAACCCGGGGATTCGAACGGGTACAGCAGAACGACTGGGAAACGCCCGTTCGCGAAGACTGGGTAGCCCGCCTTGATGAAGCCGTGGTGGCGGCCGGAACAGAAGACGTCGTACTAGTAGGCCATAGCCTGGCCTGCTGCACGATTGCGAACTGGGCGGCTGCTCATCCCCGGAAGATCCGCGGCGCCCTGCTTGTAGCGCCGAGCGACACGGAGGCCGACAGCTATCCGACTGGTACAAAGGGCTTTACGCCCATGCCGCTCAACCGGCTGCCGTTCCGGAGTATTGCGGTTGCGAGTACCAACGATTTTTACGTCACGCCGGAACGGGCGCGACAGTTTGCCGATGCCTGGGGCAGCGAGCTCGTCGTGATCGGACCAGCCGGGCATATCAACGTCGCCTCCGGTTTCGGAGAATGGCCCGAAGGCCTCGTCCTGCTGAATCAACTATGAAAAAAATTCTGGTCGCCGCCTGCCTCGGGCTGACTGTCCTGTCTGCCCGGGCCCAACAGAAATTTGCAGATCTCGGCCTGTTTCGTCTTGAAAACGGGCAGTCTGTTCAGCATTGCCGGGTAGGATACCGGACGTTTGGCCACCTCAATACAGACCGGAGCAATGCCGTCCTGATTCCAACCTGGTTCGGCGGAACGTCTGAACAGAAGAGTTCGCTGGCCAACCCGGGCGGCCTTGCCGATTCTACCCGTTTTTTTGTGATTGTGGTGGACGCGCTCGGCAACGGAGTCTCTTCGTCGCCGTCCAATTCGCCAGCGCAGGCCAACGGCGCGTTTCCGGTGATATCTGTCCGGGATATGGTCAACAGTCAATACGAACTGGTAACCAGGCACCTGAAACTGAGTCATTTGTATGCGGTAATGGGTATTTCGATGGGAGGGATGCAGTCGTTTCAATGGGCGGTCAGCTATCCGACGTTCATGGATAAAGTAGTGCCCATTATCGGAACGCCGCGGCAGTCGGTATACGACAAGCTGTTCTGGAACGCCCAGCTGAATACGCTGGAGCGCGGCAACTATTCGGCCGAGGCGATGAAGACCGCCGGCGCCCTGCACGAGCTTAACCTCTGGACGCCGGCCGCGCACGTCGACAAACGGAAAACCGATGAGTACGCCGGCTATATTACTGATACCGAAAAGCGCTATGCTGAAATTCAGCCGTATGATTGGGCGTGTCAGCTCCGTGCGATGCTCGCACAGGACGTCGCCCCGGGTGAAACCCTCGAAGCAGCGGCAAAAAAAGTAAAGGCGAAAATGATGATTGTCGTCGCCACGCAAGACCACATGGTCAACCCCGCCGCCGCGACACAATTTGCGAACGCGATCGGCGCGCCGCTGGTGGAACTGACCGGGCCGTGCGGGCATATGGCAACTTCCTGCGAATCTGCCAAACTCGCAGCCTTTGTCCGGTCCTTTCTTCTGTAGTTATTTCTTGGCGAAGTAGAAGAGCTGCATCGGCAGGTATTTCAGCTTCTCGCTGAGGGTGAAATACCCTTTCCCGTTCTTTTCAAAGCATACGGATTCTCCCTGAGGCTCAAATACATACGGCAGCATCAGTTTGTAGGAGGAATAGATAACGTCCTGAATAGGCTCGTTGACGTCGTCCCGTTGCCAGAGGTACATGGTGGTGTAGTTGCGGAGAATAATCTGCTTGCCGTCTGCCGAAAAATCACCGCTGGTAATCATGTACATCGGCAGGTCGCAGACATACATGGCCGGAATGGGCGAGTCGTATTTCTGGGGGAAAGCTATCTTGTAGAGCTTGGAGAACCCCGGACTTTTCGTGATGACGTAAATGTCCTGCGTAGTCGGCTCAATGAGAATCGCCTCCGTATCGCGGCTTCCTTCCGGGTAATAAAACACAATCCGTTCGTATTCCTTTACCTCTTCGTGGATAGATTCGGGCTCTTTGAACCGATAGATGTAGTATTCCGGGTACTGACGCAGGTTGTCACCCGTGTCAGCGATGTAGATATAGTTCGACTTGCTGTTTTTGTCGTAAAAGAGGTCCATATCTTCCCAGTCCCGGTTCGGGAACGGTAGCTGGATACGTCCTCTCAATTGCCCCTGGTAAGAGATCAGACTCAGGCGGCTGGGGTTATTCCCGTCTTCCTGAACCCACAAATGTCCGGGCATGGAGCGACTGTCGGCGATGCCGGAGGCTTCGTCAATCAGGCCGGCTGGAATACTGTAAGAAGTTTCGTATTCAAAATAAAACGGCGGTGGCTCCTGCTGAGAACGTGTCAACCCTACAATCATCAACCCGGCAATGATGACACGGAGCGTACCCTTTTTCCTAGACGCTACATCACTCATTGCTGCAAAGTAACCACCGCTCGCAGCACCGGGCAAGAAAAGAAAAGATTATCCGGATAAAGAACAAAATTATACCCGGATAATCTTATTTTGTCTTGATAAACAGCAAGTTAAGTGCTTATTCAGCTGCCCGCCATACCTCCTGGCTGCCGCCCATGGAGAGAATTTCGAGCCGCGGGGGCGAGGGCAGGAGGACCATTTTGGCATCGAGATTCGGGAAATCCTTGAGTGTCACCCAAACCCCGTCAGCAGGTCCGATTTCGTATTCATCCTGGCCCGTTTCTTCGTCGGTCACCTGTTCGAATTTACTTCGCGGAAGGTAGGCCGTGGGGAGAAGGACGTCGGTATCAGGGCAGAAAGCAGCATGTACCCGTTGCAGGATTTGCTCGAATTCGTCCCCGTATTCGTCTACAAACTCGTCTTCGAGGGTTTCGAGGGTTTCCTCGGCTTCGTCGTAATCGGGATGGTCATAACCCATCTTTTTGAGTGCGAAGCGTTTGGAAAGCAGTTCCAGAAGGGTCTCGTTGAGTTGCTTGGTGTTCATTGGGAACAATGTTCGATGAGAGGAGAACAAAAATAGAATCAAATATCTGAATCAGCTTTTCCCGGAAGCAAAAAATCAGAGACCGGGCTTGAATGGGCCGGATCACCGGCTTGCCGGGTAAGCGAGAGATCCCAGGGAGTCGCCGGATCGGTAAAAATGGTACCGTTTTCGACCGTCAGCGGAGAGGGAATATTGTTGTGGTACAGACTTCCGGTGCCGAGGCCCTGCGGCAACGTTACCGGAAAGCCGGCCGTAAACTGGCAAATGGCATTTAGTCCAATATTCGATTCCAGCGCCGAGGTTACCCACCAGCCGACGTGATTCCGGCCGGCTATTTCAATCCATTCCCGACATTGCTGAAAACCGCCCAGAAGCGTCGGCTTGAGGATGAGGTATGCAGGCTGGATGGCTTTCACAAGCTTCATCTTATCGACGTAGTCGTAAACGCCGATCAGTTCCTCGTCGAGCGCAATGGGAACCGGGCTCGTCCGGCAAAGATCGTGCATCGCCTCCGGCTGACCGGCCCGGATAGGCTGCTCAACTGAATGCAATTCAAGGGCGGCAAGCGCTTCGAGCTTCTGCCGGGCTTCTTCGGGCGTCCAGGCGCCATTGGCGTCGACGCGCAGCGTAATGTCGTCCGGACTGTACCGCTTCCGGACATATTCCAGGCAGTCGAGTTCCTGCTGAAAATCAATCGCGCCGACTTTCATTTTGATGGTCGTAAATCCGGCATCCAGTTTCTGCCGGATTTGGGCGAGCATTTCTTCCCGCGAGCCCATCCAGACGAGGCCGTTGATCGGCAGGCGTTTACCTCTGCTGAAATCATTCGGAAAGACATGCCGGGTACCGCCGTTGAGGAGATCGTGCAGGGCGGTTTCGAACGCAAAACGCACGGAGGGAAATCCGGGATCAATGCACTGATCGAGGATCAGGTTGAGATTCCACGGAAATACCTCGAGTTCGTAGCTGTTGAATTCGTCGCAGATGCGGTGGAGGTGCGCTTCGAAATCCGGATACTCGGGACTGAGCCCTTTGAGCGGACTGGCCTCGCCGATGCCGGTGACGCCGGGTTTCTCGTCGTCCGTCACGGACAGGTAGTAAGCCGTGTGCTGGGTAAGGCTACCCCTCGACGTTCCGGCGGTGAAACGGAAATCAAGTATATGCTTATGTACCAGCACTTTAAGAGACATGTCCGGGGTATATTGGTGGTTTTAAAGGGCGGCAAAAATACACAAATTGCCGATTTTGCACTTTCGCTTTCAAGCAATCTTTTCAAAATGACAAAATTGTAAAAATGTAATTTTGAAAAATTGTTCTGACGTTCTTTGCGCTTTCCGGAAGTCAATCCGGAAAACCCTCTCATATCCGTTTTTGTTTATTCTCACGTTCGAATGCGGTCTGTTCTTTTGTTGCTGCGTCGCCTGCTGTTTCCATTTTCCTGGTTGTACGGAGCGGTTACCGACCTGCGTAACCTGCTCTATGACAATGGGTTTTATGCCGTTCACTCCTTCGATGTCCGAACGATCGGCGTCGGTAACCTGACCGTTGGCGGCACCGGTAAAACACCGCACATCGAATACCTCATCCGGCTTCTGAAGCCGGAATATGCCCTGGCGACACTCAGCCGGGGGTACGGACGAAAAACAACCGGATTCAGGATTGCAACGGAACAGGATACCGCCGAAACGCTGGGCGACGAGCCGTTGCAACTGTTTCAGAAATTTGGCCGGGAAGTGACCGTTTGTGTGGGAGAAAAAAGGGCCGAAGCGATCCCCCTAATTACGGAAAAAAATCCCGGAATCGTTCTCCTCGATGACGCTTTCCAGCACCGGCCCGTTAAACCCTTTGTGAACCTGTTGCTGACCGACTTTAACCGGCCTTTTTTTCAGGATATTCCGTTTCCGGCCGGAAACCTGCGGGAGAGGCGGCATGGCGCCCGCCGGGCAGACGCCGTGATCGTTACAAAATGCCCTGATGAATTGTCTCAGGCGGAGCGGGACGATTGGTCCCACCGTATCAGCCGGTATACACGCCCTGGTACGCCGGTTTTTTTCTCCTCGATCCGGTACGGAGAGCCGGTACCGGTACGTCCGGGCCTGCCTTTCCCCAAAGAGCGGGAGGTGACGCTGGTGTCGGGTCTGGCCCGGCCCGAGTTGTTTGAGCGGTATGCAAAAAGCCGGTTCCGCGTTGCCAGCCACCTGGCATTCGGGGACCATCACGCCTATACATCCGAAGACTGGCAGCGCATGACAGCCACGGGAAAGGCCCTGCTGACGACGGAAAAGGATGTCGTCAAACTGCGCGCATTTCCGCAGGAAAATGCCTCGCTTTTCTATCTGCCGATCGAAGTATATTTCCCTGAACAGGGGGCGTTTGATACCTGGCTGCGGAGCCGTTTGTCCGTTAATAAAGCTTAAACCATTCCCCAGGCCGTTTTTGCGCGTAACTTTGACCCTGTGAAGCGAATTCTATTTCTTCTGCTCGTATTCCCGCTGTGGGTATCCGCGCAGACCGTTCCCGGGCAGCTGCCCAATGCTCCGGGCGATATTTCCCGCAATCCGACTACCGCTCCGAAGAAGGGCGGAAAAATACTTGACGACTCGACCCAGAACATCTACGGGCCGAAGACCACCCGCTATTTCCTGGAAGAAGATCTCTTCAATAACCGGAAAACGCTTTATCAGATTGATACCGGCTATGTCAACTTCCACCGGTATGATTACCAGGAACGGAACGGGCGGTGGTATACCGACCTCGGCGGCATCAATACTGCACTGCGCCCGCTTTTTTTTGAAGCTCCAAAACAAATCGGCGCTCAACTCGGGTACGACGTGTACTCTCCGTACGGCATCACGCCGTATCAGGTGAAGTATTACGATACCAAATCGCCGTTTACGCAGGTATACTATGTGCAGGGCGGGAACGGACAGAGTATTCTGGAGTTCGATCTTTCCCGGAATGTCAACTCCCAATGGAACGTCGGGATGCACGTGGCGCGCAACGTCAGCCGGCGGCAAATTGGTCTCGGATCGAGCTCAAGCCAGTCCGACCGCCAGCTGGCCAGCCACTGGAACTTCGTCATTCATACCAACTACCGCACCAAAAACGAGAAGTACGCGGTGCTGGCGCACTACAATATTTTCGAACATACCATTCGGGATCAGGGCGGGCTGCTGACCGCCGGAGATCCTTCCAAAGCGAAATGGGATAGTCTTTTTCTGCGGATCAATGAAAGCTCCGAGATGCTGCCGTCTTCCCGCAGCCGGGAGCGGCGGAACCAATTGCACGTCTACCAGGAGTATGTTCCCGTAAAAGGCTTCCAGGTATACCATGTCGGCGACTTTACCGGGCGGTTTGACCGCGCCCGCGACAATGCCTTCGCCACCGGCTATGCCAACGGATTTTACAACAACCTGGCGAATATCAGCAAAGCAGATCCCATCAAATACATCAAAAATGTTCCTCAAGCCGACTCGGTAGAAGCTACTGCGTATTACTGGCTGCTGGAGAACAAATTTGGTTTGAAGGGGTCGTTCAAGGGATTCAACTACCGGGTACATGTGAGGCGGCGGGACTACTCGCTCTCGCAGTGGTCGCGGGTGCGTCTGACCAGCACCGATACCATCCGTACTACCTTCATTCGTACCGTGCCCGATACCCTCGGCAATCCCGTACAGTTTACCGATACCTATACCGGGTATGTAACAGGCCGGATTGTGAATGTCAACCAGAAACTGCGGCGGAATGAGAACTTCTTAGGCGCGTGGGTAGGGTACTATTTTCAGGATTCCACGCGGCTGGTAGCCGAAGGGGAGTACCTCATCGGAGCCGACTACCGCCTCCATGCCGACTACTATGGCAAATGGTTCCGGGCCAGTTTCACGAGTACCCTGAATTCGCCAACGCTGATTCAGGAGCGGTTTCTGAGCCCGATTCTGAAGTGGGACGAAAACCTCAGCAACGTCTTCACCAACCAGGTACAGGCGTCAGCTCCGCTGAAGTTCAATAACCTGTTTATCGAACCGAGCATCCACTACAGCCTCACGAAAAACCATATCTATTTTGATACGGCTTCGGTGGCGCGTCAGGCTGGAAGCGCTATCAGCGTGTACCGGGCGGGCATTAACCTGTCGTGGAAGTATGGGAAATTCAGTACTTCACACCAGGCCTATTTCACCACTACCAGCGGTCCTGACCTGATCCGGATGCCGAGAATCCTGACGCAGTCGCGTGTGGCGCTGGATTTCGTGTATTCCAAAGTAATGTTTGTTCAGGTAGGGGTCGACGCCCACTACCGCGCCGGCTACTACGCGGATTTTTACCAGCCGATTTCGCAGCAGTTTTACCTCAACGACAAGTATAAAGTTCCCGGATACGTACAGCTGGACGCCTTTGCCGATATTCGCATCAACCGCGTGCGCCTGACCGTGCAAATGCGCAATTTTGCTGAAGGCATTGTGCCGAAAGTCTTTTTCCCGACGCCGTACTTCCCCGGCCTCAAACGGAGCTTCAGCTTCGGAGTGATCTGGCCGCTGTTCGATTAATCGTCCTCTCTATGCTCGGACTGAAATTGCCGACGGATCCCCGCTGGGTTCGTATCGCCGAAAAAAGCATTGAAGAAATCCTCGTCGACCATGCCTATTGCGAGCAGAAGGCTGCGTCGTCCTGCATTTCCCTGATCATTCATTATCCCGAGAAGGAAAAACTGCGCGAAGTACTCATGCCGGTCGTGACCGAGGAATGGGGGCATTTCCGGATGGTCATCCGCGAACTGGAAAAGCGGGGCTACTCCCTGGGCCGGCAACGGAACGATGAATACGTCGTCGAACTCCGCAAGCGTATGCGAAAGGGAGGTACCATCGATCAGCAGCTCGGCGAGCACCTTTTCGTCAATGCACTCGTCGAGGCGCGTAGCTGCGAGCGCTTCCGGCTGTTGTCGGAAGAGATTTCCGACGAAAAACTCCGTGATTTTTACCGGGACCTGATGGTGTCCGAAGCAAATCATTACGTTAACTTCATTGATCTGGCGAAGGAATACCTCCCGGCCGACTATGTGAAGGTCCGCTGGCAGGAATGGCTCGCCATCGAAGCCGATATTATTGCCCGGATGGACATCCGCGGCGACCGTATGCACTGACCACCCATGCAGACATTTCTTTCTGAAGCCGCCCGGTATGTGTTCGACCGGCATCCGCTCGACGCCCTTTCCCGGCTTTGTGTGGTGCTCCCGAGCCGCCGCGCGGTTTATTTTTTCAAGCTGGAACTGGCCCGACTGGCCGACCGGCCGTTTCTCGCGCCGGAAATCCTCGCGATGGACGACTTCATCCTCCTTCGTGGTGACAGGAAGCAGGCCGACCCTGTCTCTCTGCTGTTTGAATTATATGATGTTTTCAAAGAAATCGAACCCGAGCTTGACTTCGACCGCTTCACCAGCTGGGCGCCCGTTGTACTGCGGGATTTCGATCAGATAGACCTGTACCTGGGCAATGCAAAGGGTATTTTCGGCTGGGTACAGGCAGAAAAGGCGCTGGAGCGATGGCCGGGGGCGCCGCCCGCAGGCGAAGGCTCCGCAACGGTACGGTACTTCCGCCTCTTCGAAAATCTCTTCCGCGTGTACACCGAACTACAGAAACGTCTGGAAGAGAAAGGACTGGCCTACCGCGGTATGGCGTATCGCAACCTCGCGACGGAAGTAGACAAAGTCTTCTTCGAAAAACCGGTTCACGATTTTCATTACTTCCTCGGATTCAATGCCTTAAGTCGCTCGGAAGAAACCATTCTCCGGAAACTTACCGGTACCGGACGGGCCGAAGCCTTGTGGGACGCCGACTTTTTTTACCTGCGTCCCGGGCACGAAGCGGGGCGTTTTTTGCGAAACTACCTCGCCGACCCCGACCTGGGCCGCGGCGAATGGAACCGGCGTTTCCGGGATCAGGATCCCTCGACCCTGCTGCTGAGAACCAGCGCCAAACAGGTGACAGACATCGGCGTTCCCAATACCACCATGCAACCCAAAGTAGCGGCGTGGCAATTGGAAGACTGGCTCCGGAAAGGCCTGCCGGAAGCGGCAGTCGTACTGGGCGATGAAAACCTGCTGATACCCATGCTGTCGTCTTTGCCGGCTGGTATTGAGGATTTTAACGTGACGATGGGGGTATCGTTGCGGCAGTCGCCCTTGTTTACCCTCGTCGAAAGCCTGTTTGAGTTACAGCAAAGCGGCATACGGTCGGGGAGCAAGCCGGCCTTTCCCCTGAAACACCTCATCAAAGTACTCGGCCACCCGTTTTTGCAACGCAGCAGGGCCGTCGCGCCGTTTTTGCAGGAATTGCGGAAAGGCGCAAACGTATTCGTCCGCGAGGAGGAAATCCGGGAGCTGGCGAAGGGCGACCAACTGCTGACGCTGATTTTTACGCGCTGGGAACAGGACTCCCGGCGGGCTACCCGACAGTTATACAGCCTTATTGACGCCCTCAGGCCGCTTTACGAAGGCGTGCCGGATGCTGTTGAGACAGAATACCTGTACGAGTTTTACACCATCCTCAAACGCCTGGAGGGTATTCTGAACGAACGCCGGGAACCGGTGTCCATCACTTCGTTCCGGCGGTTTCTTTTTGAACTCATCCGGCAGACGAAAATTCCGTTCTCCGGCGAGCCCGTCGCCCCGCTGCAACTTATGGGGATGCTGGAAACGCGGTGTCTGGACTTTGAACGGGTGGTTGTTCTGTCGGTAAACGAAGGCGTCCTGCCAACGGGAAAGAAGCAAAACAGCCTGATACCGTTTGACGCCGCGCAGGAATTTGGCCTGCCTACCTACGTCGATGCCGATGCCGTAATGAGTTATCACTTTTTCCGGCTGTTGCAACGGGCGAAGGAAGTCGTACTGGTACATACCGTTCCCGCCGGCGAAGGCGCCAAGGCCGAGCCGAGCCGTTTTCTTCTTCAGATTGAACATGAGCTGGCCAAGCTAAACCCGAATCTTTCGTGGGGGGCGCGCATGGCCGAGTTCGTGCCGGAGGTTCCGCGGGAGCGGCCGGAGACCGAACTCGTCGTCCCGAAAAGCCCTGAAATACGGGAGGAAATTCTCGATCGTCTCGCAAAAAAAGGCATCTATGCGACTCATTTAAATATGTATTACCAATGTTCGCTGAAGTATTACTTTAGTCGGATTGCCGGTATTGCCGAGGAAGAGGAGCAGACGGAATCGCTGGAGGCAAACGACTTCGGTACCTGGGTGCACGAGGTACTCGAGCAGATTGACCGGGAGATGATCCGGGAGGAAAAGCGCCGCTATACCCGGGAAGATTACGAGCGGTTTACGGCAGAAATACCGCAGCGGCTGACGACGATCTTCAAGGAAAACTTCCCGCGTCAGGTGATGGATGAAGGCCGGAATTTGCTCCTCTTCAACGTCGCCCGCCGTATACTGACCCATTACTTTGCCTTCCGGCAGGCGGAGCTGGAAGCGGGAAAAGAGGTTGTGGTACTCGCGCCGGAGCAGAAACTACAGGCGTCGTTTGATTACCGCGGTCGCCCGCTGCTCGTTGCCGGGAAGATCGACCGGCTGGAGCAGGTCAATGGAGATATCCGTATCGTTGATTATAAAACCGGCAAAGTAGATCCCCGGTCGGTCGACGTCAGCGATTCCCTTTCGCCGGAAGAATTACAGGAATCCTTCCTTTCCAACGACGATTGGGGCTATCTGCGGCAGCTGTGGCTCTATAAGTACCTGGTGCTCAAGCAGAATCACCGGCAGGTTGGGGGAGTGGATTTATCGGCTGACCAGACCGTCCGCCCCGGTATTATCTCGTTCCGGAACCTGGCCGCCGGATTTATGGCACAGGAAAACCTGCGTTTTTCGGAAGAAACCGATGCGGCGACATTTCTCGCTGAAAGTGAGGTATTTCTGACGGCTTTTGTAGATGAATTAATGGACGAAACCAAGCCGTTCCGCCAAACCGACGACCGCGACACCTGTCAGTATTGCGACTTCGTCCGGATTTGCGAACGCGATTAACGAGATGAAACAAGTAGCGCTCGGACCGCTGATAGTCAGCGAAGTAGCTTTCGGCTGCATGTCTTTGCAGGCGGGCGATACCCATGCGCCCCGGTTGCTGCAGCAGGCGCTGGATCAGGGTATTACTTTTTTTGATACGGCGGATTTGTACGACAGGGGCGAAAACGAAGAATTGCTCGGAAAAGCCCTTGGGCATCGCCGGCAGGAATATGTTCTGGCTACGAAAGTCGGCAACGAATGGCGCGCCGATGGCAGCGGGTGGGACTGGAATCCCCGCAAAGAATACATCCTGAAAGCTGTTGAGGCAAGTCTTCGTCGCCTCCGGACCGACTACATCGACCTATACCAGCTTCACGGCGGGACCTTCGATGACCCGATCGACGAAACCATCGAAGCGTTCGAAACCCTGCGAACGGCCGGCAAAATCCGGGCCTACGGTATTTCCTCCATTCGCCCGAATGTCATCCGGGAATGGGCGGCGCGGTCGGAAATGGTATCGGTTATGATGCAATATGGTCTGCTGGACCGTCGCCCGGAAGAAGCCTGCCTGCCCTTACTGGCACAAAAAGGCATCGGTGTATTGGCAAGAGGAAGCCTGGCGAAGGGGTTGCTCGCGGGTAAGCCGGCTGCGCCTTTTCTTGGGTATTCCCCGGAGGAAACAAGGAGGGTAGCGCAGGTAGTAACTTCGCTGACGACCGGACAGCACAACGCCGCCGGTATTGCGATCCGGTATGCGTTGCAACGGGCGAGGGTAGCTGTTGTGGGTATTCGCACGGAAACCCAACTGAATGATGCGCTACGGGCAGGAGATACCGCACTTGCTTCCGAAGAAGTAACGCTGCTGGACCGTGTACTTCAACCCGAAACCTACCGCGATCACCGGTAGGGAACGATCTGCGTCTGAAAATCCTTCGCTCAGTATGAATCGTCGACCCGTTAAATCCACGCGAATCTTCTCAGACGCACTGCTCGGCGCTTTCCGGCAGCAGGGAGATGAAGCGGCAGATGCGGTAGTAGCTTCGGCGGTGGCAAACGGCACGTCGCTTCCCGTTTTTTTACGACAGCGGGCCACGGGTTCTGTCCAAACCGACTATCCCGCATTTTTTACGAAAGAAGGAAAGCTACCCGGCTGGGCCGACGCCCGGAAGCTGGAGCGCGGTCGCGCCTTCTTCCGAAAACATAAACCCGAAATTGCAATACTACTGGGCTGCCTGTCCCTGCCATATTCATACCTGGGGGCGGACGGCGTGCAGGTACTGGCGCTTTCGCGCCGGATGCAGGACGATACCCGCAAACGGCTCGAAGAAACCGGCGCGTTTGTTTTCGCCATGGCGGAAGAAGGTGAGTGGGCGTCGGGCGAGGCGGTCGAACGTATCCTGAATGTGCGGCTCATGCACGCGGCGGTGCGGCGGCTTTGCCTGGAATCCGGGCGTTGGAAGGCAGAATGGGGCGTGCCGGTCAACCTGGAAGACATGGCGGGAACCAACCTGTCGTTTGGGTATCTGGTACTCAGAGGGTTGCGTAAAGGCGGTTTGCAGGCCGATGATGCCGACGAAGAAGCCTTCCTCCACCTCTGGAACGTCATCGGGGCGCTCAGCGGCGTGCCGGACGAACTGCTTCCGCGCAATACCCGGGAAGCCTGGACGCTGGAGAGAGCGATGGTCCGCCGCCTCTTCCGCCCCACGCCCGAAGGAAGGCAACTCGCTGAAGCACTGGTTCATACCCTCGAAGCCGAAATGCCCGGCGCGATGAAAGGCATGGTTCCGGCGCGGATGCGTCTGCTGCTGGGAGACGAACTCGCCGACCTGCTGGGCCTTCCGGCAGTACCTGTTCAGCGGCGGTGGCTCGCACGGGTACCGGTACGGCTGTTTCTCCCAGCGGTTTGATATTGTCAGGAGAAGTACACAACTTGCGGCCTTTTTGAAAGGAATACCGGAAGGGGCGAAAGGCCCCGTTACTCCATTCACACAGCTATGACGTTCGCAGAAGTAGACGCCAAAATCAAGCAGCTGGCAGCCGCCAAAGGGGGCACCGGCGACATCATCAAATTCAAAACCGACGAAGGAAACATCGTCATCGGCCGTGACGGCGTGGTGACGAACGACGACGCTGAGTCGGACGTAACCATCGGCATCAGCGCAAAGGACCTGGGCAAGCTCATGACGGGCGACCTCAACCCGATGACCGCCCTGATGTTCGGAAAGATCAAGATCGAAGGCGACATGGCCGTAGCCATGAAGCTGCAAACATTGTTTTAGTGTGCGGCGCGGCCGAAGGCCGCGCCGACTCTTTCTTAACCGCCATGGCTCAGAACCAGACCATTTGCGCGCTGGCCACCCCGCCCGGCGTGGGTGCCATCGGCGTCATCCGGGTCTCCGGCCCGGAGACTTTCCCCATTGTCCAGAAGCTGTTTCGCGGCAAAAACCTGGCGGAACAGCCCGGCCATACCATTCATTTCGGCACCATCCGCGATGAACATAACGAGATCGTAGACGAAGTACTTGTCAGCGTTTTCAAGGCTCCGCATTCCTATACCAAGGAGGATTCCGTCGAAATTTCCTGCCACGCTTCCGGGTTCATCATCCAGAAAATCCTGCGGCTCCTGCTGAAAAACGGCTGTCGCATGGCGCAAAACGGGGAGTATACCCAGCGGGCGTTTCTCAACGGCCAGCTCGACCTGGCGCAGGCTGAGGCCGTCGCTGATCTCATCGCGTCCGATTCAGAAGCGAGTCACCGCGCGGCGATTCACCAGATACGCGGCGGTTTTTCGAAGGATATCGCGCAATTGCGGGAGCAGTTGATCCATTTTGCCTCGATGATTGAGCTGGAGCTGGATTTCGGGGAAGAAGACGTGGAGTTTGCCGACCGCGACCAGCTGCGGCGGCTCATCACCGAGATCTGCCTGGCGCTGCGCCCGCTGATCGACTCCTTTGAACTGGGTAATGTGCTGAAGGAAGGCGTTCCGGTGGCGATAGTCGGTCCGCCGAACGCCGGGAAATCCACCCTCCTCAACGCGTTGCTCAACGAAGAGAAGGCCATCGTTACCGACATCGCCGGTACCACGCGCGACGTCATCGAAGACGTCCTCATTCTCGACGGCATCAAGTTCCGCATCCTCGACACAGCGGGTATCCGCGAAACATCTGACAAGGTCGAAGCCATCGGCGTGGAGCGTTCGCTCGCCGCGATGGAAAAGGCCGATATTATTCTCAAACTCAGCAGTGCGGACGTAGCCGATCCGGCGTTTGAAACCCTTTTTGCCGAGCGAATGGGCAGTTCAGACCGAGTAATCTCCATTCGTACCAAAGCCGATTTACCGGAGAACGAAGGAGTCGGGGCCGACCTGATCCTCTCTGCCGCCACCGGCGAAGGCATCGACGCCCTGCGCGACGCCCTCGTGACCCGCGCCCGCGGGCAACGTACCGGCGACACCGTTGTCACCAACCTCCGCCACTACGAGCACCTCACCGCCACCGACGCCGCCCTCGAACGCGCCCTCCGCGGCCTCGACTCCGGCATCACCCAGGACTGGCTCGCCATGGACATCCGGCAAGCGCTGCATCATTTGGGAGAGATTACGGGGCAGATTACGACGGATGATTTGTTGGAGGTGATATTTTCGAAGTTTTGTATTGGGAAGTAGCGGCTTTCTTTCCTTTGTTTCACAACAAATGGCAAATATCCTCCGAGCTGAAGTATCTGCCGGATGATATCCGCCATTGGCACGAAAAGAATACCTACCCACCCGATGAAATTGCAGTGCGGTTTAAGCAAAGCGTTGTAAGCATCCGTTGTTTCCCAAATGGCAACGGCTAGCATAGTCGCGTCATTGCCGACATCATTGTTGGTAAAATACACAAGCAGCCCGTATTCAGTTGAGTAGCAGCCAGCCTGTCCGGCGAGGGGCCTGTCCTGAGCTAGTCGAAGGGCGACGACCGGGCAGCCTCCTCAAAGCCGTAAACGCAGTCGGCTAGGGGATTACAGCTTGCTACTGGCCTTTGGCCGTTCCTGATATTCCGTTTCATAGTCATTCGTAAACCTCTATCGGAGTTTTTTGCTGTTGCTGCCATGCCCACAGGTTGAATTTATCAATAGGTCTTACAAGCTTGCAAATTTTGCAAGCTTGTCCGTCCGAACTGGCAAGGCTGCCAAATAGGTCGGTACACTCCTTCTTTTATTTATTTATATTTGCCAAGTCAATACTAAGACGATGGAAAGCCAGTTTGGTGAGAAAATACGAGCACTCAGAGAGCAGCAACATTTGTATTTGCGGCAGGTAGTCCCATTGCTTGAAATGGACACGGCTCAGTTGAGTAGAATCGAAAAAGGATTGTGACAAAAAAAGAGAAGTAAATTCCTTTACTGACTCAAATCTTTGGAGTGAATAGAATGGAGTTGGAAGTCCTTTGGTTTGCCGACCAAATAATGCGTTTGATAAAAGACCAACCAACGCCAGATGAAGCATTGAAAGCCGTTTCGAAAAATATTAAGAAAAAGAAATAATGTCTACAAAGTTTTTTACAAATGAAAATAATAACACCCTTCTAAGTAAAATTGAGGGGGTATTCAAGCATCGAAACATTCACTTTTTCGATGCTTTAGTAGGCTATTTCAGAGCTTCAGGTTATTTCCGCATCCATCCATTTGTAGAAAAAGCAGCTGAAATTAGAGTACTCGTAGGTATCAATATCGACAACCTTGTTTATGAAGCGAATAAGCGGGGTTTATTGTTTATTGAAGATCCAGCCAAAAGCAGAGATGATTTCTTCGCTGAACTGAAAAAGAACATTCAGGAGGCAGAATATGATAAAGATGTGGAAGCTGGAATGCTCCAGTTGATTGAGGATTTGGTTACTGAGAAGATAAAAATCAAAGTGCACCCAAAGCAGAACCTACATGCGAAAATCTACATTTTCAGAGAACAAGAGAAGCATGACCACGGCTATGGCTCTGTTATTACTGGTTCAAGTAATTTAACCGATAACGGCTTAGAAAGAAATTTTGAGTTCAATGTTGAATTACGGGATAACACAGATATAGATTTTGCTACAGAAACCTTTAACAAACTTTGGAATGAAAGTGTAGAGGTAGGAAAAGAGTTTGTGGATAAGCTCAAAAAAGAAACATACCTGAACGATGAGTTTACTCCCTTTGAGGTATACATGAAATTCTTAATTGAATATTTCGGCAGAAGCATTGATTTCGACCCTAACTCAATTCAGGATTTACCACAAGGATTTAAAAAGTTATCTTACCAGGTTGATGCGGTTGCAGATGGTTACAGCAAGATGATGAAGCACCACGGCTTCTTTTTATCTGATGTAGTAGGACTTGGTAAAACCATAGTAGCCACGTTGATAGCCAAGAAATTCTTTTATTCAAATGGGTTCCCATCTTATTTGTCTAAAACGCTGATTGTTTGTCCTCCAGCATTGAAGGAAAACTGGGAAAATACTCTTTCTAAATTCGGTTTACACAACTATAAGATTGTAACATCGGGTAGTCTGCATAAAGTAAACAAGCATCATGACTATGACCTGATAGTTGTGGATGAAGCTCATAAGTTTAGAAGTGATAGTGCCGAAATGTACTTTCACTTACAAAATATCTGCAAATCTCATACACGTAAGAAACTAACCAACGATACTTACGAGCAGAAAAGAGTGATGCTGATTTCAGCCACACCACTAAACAATAAGCCGGAGGATATTGCGAATCTTGTGTACCTTTTTCAGGATGCCAAAAACTCGACTTTAGAGGTGGGCAATTTGCAGCACTTTTTCAGATGTGAAATTGATGCATACAAAAAACTGAAGGCTGAAACTGATATTCAGAAAGTGAGTACCGGTGTAAAAGGTATTTATGAGAAAATAAGGGTAAAGGTTATCGAACCCCTTACAGTGAGGAGAACCAGAACTGACCTTTCAGAAAACGAGGAGTATGCAAAAGATTTGAAAGAACAAGGTGTCATTTTCCCGGCAGTAAACAAACCTGAGAAAATATTTTATCAATTAGATGAATATTTAGACAGCCTCTATGATAAAACGATTCTGTATCTAAGCCACCCCACCAAGGGGCTTTCTTACAATCGTTATCAGTCAATAAAATATTTGAAGCCGCATAAAAAGGGTAAGTATCAAAAGGCTGATATGATTTCAACCCAGTTGGCTTTCATTATGAAAACACTATTGGTAAAACGTATCGACAGTAGCTTTTATGCCTTTAAGCAGTCTTTAAATCGCTTTTTGGCTGCTACCAATGCAATGGTAACCATGTTTGATAATGACAGGATTTACATTGCCCCAAATTATGGAGTAAGTGACTACATAAATGAAGGTCGTGAAGAGGAGTTAATTACAATATTGACTGATCTTGCCGAGACTGATCCAACAATTGAAATTTGCACTGCTGATGATTTTGAGCCTGGCTTTATTACTGGTCTTAAAAATGACAAAGTGCTGCTGGATGAATTAGTACAGGATTGGGCAAATGTTACCCAAGACCCTAAACTGGAAGTATTCGTTGATTACCTGAAAAATAAACTCTTTGATAAAACAATCAATAAAGATGAAAAACTGGTTGTTTTTTCTGAATCGAAGGAAACCACGGCCTACTTGGAAGCTGAATTAAAGAAGGCAAATTTCAACAAGGTATTAGTAGTAGATAGCAAAAACAGAAAGGATAAATTCCCTTTCGTAAAAGCAAACTTCGATGCAAATATTCCACTAACAGAACAGAAGGATGATTACAATATCGTAATCAGTACCGAGGTGCTGGCTGAAGGCGTAAATATGCACCGTGCAAACATCATCGTTAATTATGACACCCCTTGGAACAGTACAAAACTCATGCAGCGTATTGGTAGGGTGAACCGTATTGGATCAAAAGCAAACAACATTCATATTTTCAATTTCTTTCCAACGGCTAAGGTCAACAGTGATATTGAACTTGAGAAAAAGGCCATTATGAAATTACAGGCATTTCACTCAGCAATGGGTGAAGACAGTCAGATATATTCGCCGGATGAGGTTACAGAGAGCTTTGGCTTGTTCGATAAAACAGTAAACGAGGAGAAAGACGAGAAACTGAGGATTTTGTTGGAATTGCGAAAGTTCAAAAAAGATAATCCTGATCTATTCAATCAAATTAAAAACATGCCAACAAGGGCAAGGGTTGGCAGAAAAAGTCCTGTGCTGAAAGGTGCAACCATCACCTTTATTCGCAACGAGAAAAGAGATGCTTTCTTACTTGTTAAGGAAAACGGAGATATTGACGAACTCACATTTCTGCAAGCTGAAAAGGAGTATAATGCAAAAATTACGGAGAAAGCTATCCCACTGAATGAACAGCATCATAAACAGGTGAAGGAAGCCATCAGCTTGTTTGCTAACAAAATGGAAGAGGAGAAGAGTAAGGAACGTAAAATTGATACCACACAAGGCCCCAATGAAAAGAAAGCTTTGAGTTTCCTTGATGCATTAACCAATATGCAAATTGCTAATCCGGAGGAGAGGGAGTTAATGCAAAATGCCAAAGCCGCCATTCGTTTAGGTAAATTTCAGCAATTGCAAAGGGATGTAAATAAGCTGGCAAAAGCAATAAAGGTTGCTCCCTTAAAACCTGCCAATTTGTTGGAAGAGGTTATAAAACTGCTAAACAAATACCCCTTACAAGTGGTGGAAGATGATACCATGCAAATGCTTCGACCCATTTTCAACATCAAGGAGTTTAAACCGGAAATAATCATTAGTGAAAGTTTCGATAACTAATCAACTACTCATCAAATGCAAGAGAGAGAAATAAAAAATACACTCACCGATGATTATGCCTTTGACAAGTGGCAAAGGCTTATTGACTTTGTGTTTCCCAAAGTCAATTTTGAAAACTCCATTGTCTCTTTGGATGATAGTAGTAATAAAACTAAATACGTCCATCAGAAGGGGGATATTACACTCACTGACGGTAAGAAGATAATCATCCTTGAAGTTTGCATTAAGAAAGAGAACAAGATTGCCAAAACCAAAGTAGGTTTTCACAATATCACTGCTAAGTATATTGACCAGGCTAACAACCACGGTATTTTGGTATTCTATGTTTCGGAGGATAAGTCTCAGCAAGACTATCGTCTATCTTTCATTTGCAAAGAATCTCGTTTTAATGAAGAGGGTCAGTTTGAAGAATTTAAAACAAACCCTAAGCGTTATACCTACCTGTTGGGTATCAATGAATCTGCTACTACTGCTGCAAAGCGACTGAGGGAATTAGCAGCAAAGAAAAACACTTTCAACTTCGAGTTAAAGGATGTCATTGATGCCTTCTCTGTTGAAAAACTGAATGACGAGTTTTTCAAAAAATACAAAGAGCAGTTCCAGATATTTAATAACTACCTTATTGAAGATGATAAAATAAGGTATAGCATTTTTGATATTGATAAGAATGAGAAAGAAGAGAATAAAACTGCCAACGAACTGGCCATTCGTGATTTTACAAAGAAATTATTAGGTCGTTTAGTATTCCTTTACTTTTTACAGCGTAAGGAATGGATGGGTGTATCCACACCAACAGGCAGCCAGAAAGTAACTTGGAAAAACGGGTATAAAAACTTTGTATATAAACTCTTTACGGAAGCGGCTAAACCGGAAAAATTTCACAGCAAATATTTATCAGAACTGTTCTACAATACACTGAACAACGAGAGTCGTGAAAACTTTGTTTTCCTGATAGATGGCAAAAGCCCATTTAATGATTCAAAAAATGTGAGTGTTCCATACCTCAATGGAGGTTTGTTTGATGATGATTTTCCGAAGGGCAATAAGATTGATTTCCCAAAACACATTTTTGAAAATCTGTTTGAGTTTTTAGAACAGTACAATTTTACCATTGATGAAAACAGCCCGGAAGACCACGAGGTAGGTATTGACCCTGAAATGCTTGGCCACATCTTTGAAAACCTCCTGGAAGACAATCGGGATAAGGGTGCATATTATACACCCAAGGAAGTGGTGCATTATATGAGCCAGCAAAGTATTATTGAATACCTTAAGCACAACTTAAATACCGATAGCAAAGACATAGATGATTTCGTAAAGGGCAATGTTGTTTCTGACCTTGTAAGAGCCAATCGTTCGCTGATAAAGAAATTGCTGAAAGAGGTAAAAGTATGTGATCCGGCTATTGGTTCAGGAGCTTTCCCAATGGGTGTTTTAAAAGTAATATTCACTGCATTGCAAAACCTGCACAATGCTATCAGCCCAAATGAATCATTTAATGAGGCTAAGGTGAAAAAGGATATTATTCAAAAAAGCATCTATGGTGTTGATTTGGAAAAAGGTGCCGTTGACATTGCAAGGTTGCGATTTTGGCTGGCATTGGTGGTGGATGAAGACAAGCCTCAACCCTTACCTAACCTCGACTACAAAATCATGCAGGGAAACAGTATCCTTGAAAAGTTTGAGGACGTGGATTTGAGCAACCTGTTAAAAGACGAGAATGAAGACATTATTATTGCACACAAAGGGCAGGTAGAATTGCCTGGCTTTGGAAGAAACCAAAGTGTTTTTGTGTTCGACAGTACCATCAAAGAAGAGTTTCAGAGCCTTATAGATTTATACTTCGATTTTAAAGTAGATGCCTCACATCCGTACAAAACTAAACGGGAAGTTAAGGCTATGATTAACTCCATTGTTGAGGGCAAGTTGAAGGCAAAGTTTGCATTGGATAAAACCAAGTTGCAAGCAACTTTGGCCGAAAAGCGAAGCCATGTAAAGGCTAATACAATCAATACCCATGACCCAAAGGGAGTTCAGGATAAAAAGACCAAAGCATTAGAGAAACTAAATAAAGAAATTGAATCCCTTGAATACAAGATAGCCCACCTGAGTGATATATTAGACCGCCTCAACCGATGGGAGCATGAGGAGAAAGAACGGCCCTACTTTTTGTGGCACACCTATTTCAAAGATGTATTCGATAAGGGTAAGTTCGACATTATTATAGGCAATCCACCCTACATTAAGGAATACACTAATCGTAAGGCGTTTGATGGAATTAGAGACAGCCCTTACTACATTGGCAAAATGGATATATGGTACTTTTTTGCCTGCTTCTGTATTGATATGCTGAAAGACAATGGAGGCGTACAATGCTTTATTGCACAGAACAACTGGATAACCAGTTCAGGTGCTGCAAAACTGCGGAACAAAATTGTGCAGGAAACTGAAATGCTTTCGTTTATTGATTTTGGTAACTACAAAGTATTTCAGAGTGCCGGTATACAAACCATGATTTATGTAGTGAAGAAAACAACGCCAAGAAAAAAATATACCACCAACTATGCAAGATTGCTGGTGGATAATATTGATAAAACCTTTTTGGATTACTTCCTGCAATCAGATGCAAATACTACACATGAAAACTTTGAAAAGGTAAACTTTGAGTTTGTTCCGGACACTTATATCGATGGTTATATCACTTTTGCAAATGACACTAATGAGAATATTCTAAAGAAAATTCAAGAGGTTGAACATATACGATTGGAAGAAAAGGAGATAGCGACCGGAATACAGCCTAATCCCGATGTTGTTAATACAAGGAATATTAAGCGTTTTACTGAACGAGAAATTAGCGACAACAAAATAAAGATAGGCGATGGAGTTTTTGTTGTTCCGAAGGGTAAGTTTGATAAATTGGATGATGCTGAGAAAAAGTACATCAAGCCAGTCTTTGAGCCTAATGAAGTTCAGCGGTACAAGTTTATTGATGATTACGAATCTGAAATATTGTACATCACGAAAGCCAATTATCAAAATGATGCACCGAATCTATTAAAGCATCTCTCTGTCTATAGTAAGATAATGGAAGAGAGGCGAGAAAATCAAAATGGTCGTCTTACTTATTACCATTTGCAATGGCCAAGAGACGAAAATTTCTTTAAGGAGGGAGAAAAAATATTAAGCGTTAGAAAGTGTGATAGACCTACGTTCATTTACACTAAATCGATGTCATATGTAATGCTTTCGTTTAATGTAATTAGGACTGAAAGAGTAAGCCTGAAGTATTTGACTGCATTGCTAAATAGTAAACTAATAGCATTTTGGTTAAGAAACAAAGGTAAAATGCAGGGTAACAATTACCAGATAGATAAGGAGCCTTTGCTTGAGATACCCATTGCATTGTCTGACAAGCAGCAAATTATTGCTACGCTGGTCGATTATATTTTGCTGGTTCAACAGCCCCGCAAGGAGCTGTTGATAAAATACATTGGCGATGATTTAGTTATTCATTCGTTTGATGAAGTAATAGACCAGGCTTTTTACGAAATATATTTTGGCACAGAGCCGGAAATGGCAGAATTGTATGTGTTGAAATACCTGGAGAATATTAAGCCAATTTCAGAAGACTACACGGATGCCGATATTGAAACAGTGGTGAAATTTTACCACTGGCTGCATGAGCAAACCAATCCTGTTCGTACCGCTTTACTCAAAGCCAACATAGTGAGTAAAGATATTATTGGTGTAATAAATTCAACCATCAGCTAATGAAGATTACCGAACTCACACTACATAACTTCAAGTTTTTTACCGCAACCGACAACACACTAAAGCTGGACGGTAAAAACTTGTTGATATGGGGCGAAAACGGCAGTGGTAAATCTTCTATCTATTGGGGCATTTATACATTGCTCCAGTGCAGTTTTAAAGATAATGATGGAATAGACGCATACTTTACAGAAAACCACGAGAAAAACCTCATAAACATACATACACCTGCCGGTGATCCTTCTTTCATAGAAATGAAGTTGGATAATGGTAGTGCGTATAAAATTGCCCTTGGCGATTATAGTGTCATCAATGACCAAGATGTTCAGCTAAGTGCAGTCAGTAGTGATTTCATCAATTATCAGGTACTGGCAAGTTTCCTCAGCTTTTATCACAGAGACAATCCTGTTTTGTTTGAAATGTTTGAAGAGGAGATTTTCAGATACTTACAATTTGCACCACCAGCACCATATACTTTCGATTTCTTTAATGATGCCTGGGATGAGCTTAAAAAAACATTGGTTAAAAGTGGCAAGCCAAGCAAATATCCAAATAGGCAATCCACAATAGTTACCAATAAAACAAATCTTAAAAATGCTTTCAATATTCAATTAAGAACCTTACTGGCAAATGCAACAGCAAAAGCCAATGACATACTTAAAAATCATTTTGGGTATGATATAGAAATTGAATTAGAATATCGGGAGTATAATTTTGAACTGCTGGCCAACAATAGCGATGTACGCTATACTATGCCGCAGATATTCCTGAAAATCCGAAAGTATTATGGTAAAGAAGATGCTGTTAAAAAGCCTCACTCATTTTTAAACGAAGCCAAAAAGACTGCCATTGGTTTGGCAATACGTTTGGGTATTTTGGAAAGAAGATTATTGGCCAACAAGCTAAATGTACTGGCTTTGGATGATTTGCTGATAAGTTTGGATATGAGCAACCGGGAAGTGGTGTTAAAACTACTCTTTGGCGTGTATCAGAATAAATATCAGTTATTGATTTTCACCCACGATAAACAATTCTTCAATATTGCTAAGCACAAAATAGAGCACAGCAGTTTTAAAGACGACTGGTTGTTTTGGGAATTTTATGTGAATGAAAAAGACCCACTTGTTCCGAAACCGAGGTTTTTTGAAAATGAAACGGAATTGTCAAAGGCACTATATCACTTGTCAGAAAGCGACTATCCTGCATCTGTCAATTACCTGAGAAAGCATACGGAGAAGATTTTGGAAAAATACTTTCCTCATCATTTGTATGCAAACATTGACAAAGAAGAGCCCAACAGCAATTATACATTGGATTCTATGCTTGGCAGGGCCATTATCTTTTTCACCAAGATGAATCAGCCCACAATAGTCTCGAGTTTATCAGATGTAAAACAGTATGTAAAAATTCTATTGAACCCATTATCGCATACAGAACGTGGAGTTCAAAGACATAAGGGCGAAATCAAAAACATAATAGTCACTTTAGATGCTTTGGAAAAGTCATTTTCACTGGTGTCATATAGAGTACATATTAAGTCAGGTGAGCTTGTTACTTTAAAACTCACTAAGAATGCAACAACATCTTACGAAATTGATGTAGGGCTTCTGGAAGATTTATTTTGGTTTAAAGATGGTCTAAATGACCGTTTTGCCTCATGCAAATCCGAATCTATAAGAATAAGAGAGTTTGAAAATGCCGTTTTAAAAGAAGATAAGAAATTCAATCACTATAAAGATTTACCACTTTCTGATTTGTATACTCAGATTGTAACTCATAATGCTTTTCAAATACCTGCTATTGCAGATTGGGAGTCACTGTACTTCAAATCTGACGGCAGCCCATTAACTACTTTGTAAATCGAATTAATTATGTCAGAGATCAATAACCCATAATACAACGACATCATATTTTACAACACCCCCACCGGTGATGTGAAAATTGAGGTGATTTTTAATGCGATACCTTTTGGCTTACTCAAAAGCGGATGGCAGAATTGTTTGGTGCGGAAGTTCCTGCTATCAACAAACACCTGAGTAATATTTACGAAACGGGCGAATTAGACGAAAAGGCAACTATTTCCATTTTGGAAACAGTTCAGCAGGAAGGTACCCGGATGGTAAAGGGGAATGTGGAGTTTTACAATCTGGATGCCATAATAGCCGTGGGCTACAGGGTAAACAGCCATCAGGCTACCCAGTTCCGGATTTGGGCTATCAAAATCCTTAGAGAGTTCATTATCAAGGGGTTTGTGCTGGACGATGAAAGACTTAAACAGGGAGAACGCTTTGGCAATACTACTTTGACGAACTCCTGGAACGTATCCGGGAGATAAGGGCCAGTGAAAGGCGTTTCTACCTCAAAATAGCCGACATATACGAGCAGTGTAGTATAGACTATAACAAGGATGTAGAAATAACCCAAAAGTTCTTTAAAGCTGTTCAGAGCAAGCTGCATTGGGCCATTTCCGGCAAAACTGTAGCCGAACTGATTGCAGACTGCGCCGATGCCTCTCAACCCAATATAGGCTTAACGACTTGAAAAAATGCTGCTAAGATAAAATCCTGAAAACCAATAGTGGAACAGCCAAGAATTGCTTACAGGAAAATGAAATGAAAGAGCGTATCATTACCATGCACCTCGATTTTGCTCGACTGCAAGCCGAAAGATGAATCCCGATGACAATGGCAGGTTGGTTTATCCGTTTGGTGCCTTCGTTATATTCAAAGAGTAGATGATTTCACAAGACGCCGATAAAGTATTTAATGAAGTAGCTGTCAAATTAGTGAATGAATAGTATATAAATTAGAATTTTTGGAATTGGTATTCTGAAATTGATCCAGATAAAGAAGTGGAAAGATAAGCGATAGACTAGAAAGTATAAAAAACCAAGTGTAGCAGTGTAAAATCGATATTGCTCAGTCAGGCTCGTGGTAGATTATCTGGCTTTCGCTTTCTGTGGCGTGAAGCAGAAGAGGTTTGGCCCTATCTCTTAGGATAAGTTGTTTGAGTCATTCCCTGAAGACACAGAAGCCAAACATGAAAGTTACCGTAGCGATTCCAAGCCACGGTCGTTAAAATGTCATTTTTTTTCATGGAAGGCGTTGGTTTTCCGTTCATTACTTTTGCTACATCATCCTGTACTAGTTCAAGACCATTTATGGGAAATATTGCATTTCCCAACTTTACCGAAGATGTGTGAGTGTGGCTGGAAGATACTGATGGCTTCTATGTTTGGCGTTATCTTTCGAGTGTTTATCAGCTTTCAGTATTGCTTTTGAGGCTTTTCTGAGGGAATAACTCCGCCAAGCTGGTGAGGCCATTTTGTAACGGTAGCAAGGAACGGCTTTAAGCTATTTGACGATGTTGAGCACGTTGCAGACGCTATTTTTGAGAGAGCACTGCGTAGATGGACATAATGTCGGGATGGACAATGGAATTCCTGCAACAGCGGCTAAATACTTTAGACTTGGTAGTTATGGGCCGAAAAATACTGTTGTCTTTGATCATCTGAAAAGCTGCTTCCGAAATGTGATACTTTCAGTCGGGAAAAAAAATTTAATGTTGTGTTTTCTGAGACAGAGCGATTTGATAATCTCTGTGTAAATTATGCTGACTATATATAAAAGTCAATCAAATGAAAATTAACGTGGCCCTTACTCGCTATCTGATTTTGGCATTAGAACCACCATAATAAGCTTGCGAACATGAAGATAGGATCATCTAAACATTAGAATAGTGAAGAGACGGTAGAGTTTATTTACAATATTCTCATGTTGGGACAAAAATTCGCCAGAAGTGATAAATATTACTTTGCTTATCGAGCCTTTTTCCCCCTTTTCCTCGTATATTCGAAACATCGCAGAATTGCTTTAGCCTGGGCGGGTTATTTGCAGTGCGATGGAACAGCCCCGGTTTTCCGGGGCTTTCTTTTTGTGGGTACCTCGTGTAACCGTTAGAAGCGGAAGAGGAGCAAGTGGAGGCAGAGGGGCGAAAAGACCGGCAGGTAACGCGGGAGTCTTCCCCTCCTCACCCAATATCCAAAATCAACCCCAGCATATACTGCAACTCATGCACATACTGCAACTTCCGCGGCAGGAAAGAAACGGTGACGGAATGCTCTTCAGCATCGTAGCTACCGGTATGTACATTGGAGAGTTGTATTTCCCCGGAAGACTCATGCAAGGGAATCCCCAGGTACCGAAGCATCGCCGGTGTGATGGGAATGGGTTCTGAATTCGCATCGGAGAAGGCGACGGAGTCGACCGGGATCGGGCCGGATTGCAGCTCCTGCGGCAACACGGCGGTTCCCTCAAAACCTGCGAACCACCTGCCGCTGATCCGGTGAACTTTCACCAGGGCGACAATCCTTCCCACTACTTTACCCGAATCAGCGGTATCGACGTAAATCAGGCTGTTGAGTTTGAGGTAACCGATCATGATCCAAACATAAGGAACCGGGACCAATCTTTGGCATTTCTTCGACGTTCAGGAGAAAATCGAGCTACAGTTGGCGCTTTTCTGACATCTTCGTGCGCAGAGATTCCTATTTTTTAGAATCATTATAGATAGATTGGTGGGAATATGTGCTTAGTTTCCCACCTGACGGAACTGTGCCGAGGTTCCGGTTTTCTCGTTCTGAAGCGTTCATAACAGCGGGCTCCGGCCCGTTTTTCGAGGTCCTGTTATGCGGGTGCGCCAGCAGAATCCCTCGTCTGAAATCCCGTATCCGGCTTCAAACGGCCCAGGTATACGTGGGTAAATTTCGCTACAACTTCTGTTAGCGAAGATAAGAGGTATAACGGCATGTTTCGAACAGCCATACTGTCCGGCAGCGTCGGGTAGGTGCGGGTACCGCCGGCACAGAGGCTACAAGCCTTTCTTCAGCTGTGAGCCTGCTTCCCGGTCCAGCAGAATAGTCGCATCCGAATGCCGGCGCAAAAACGAGGCAGGTACTTCGGTCGAAACCGGACCTTCCAGCGCCGCCTGCACAATAGGTGCTTTCCGTGCTCCGCTGGCGACCAAGACCGCCTTTCTGGCTTCGGCCAGCTGCGTTAAGCCCAGCGTAATGCCGGTTTTGAGTGAAGTTTTTTCAGCGAAATACTTTTGCCCGACAGAAGTAGTTGTCGCGTCGAGCGATACGACATGGCTGCGCAGGCCGGGATCTGTCCCCGGCTCGTTGAACCCGATGTGGCCGTTCATCCCGATGCCGACCAGCATGAAATCAATTCCGCCTTTTTCAGCGATGAAAGCATCCATCGCCCGGCACTCCGCCGTCAGGTCATCGGCCTGGGCATCGAACAGCCGAAACTGCTCCGGCGAAAGTCCCAGCGGATCAAAAAGATACCGGCGGAGAAAATAATGGCAGCTCCCGGGATTATCCGGCATAACGCCGATCCATTCGTCGAGCCCGATGAACGTCGCCCGACTGAAATCAATCCCCGAATGGAGAAGCAGCGGGACAAAAAGGCCATAGGCAAGCCGTGGGGAATCTCCCGAGGCAACGCAAAAAACCGGATCGGGTTTCGTCCGGAATACGTCGACCATCCGCATGGCCGCCTGAAACGATTGTTCTTCGTGGTTTTCAGCAATGAGTACTTGCATAGTTCCGGATTACAGAAATAGTGGCCGGTAAGGTACGACAACCCTGCCGGAAGTCGGGAAGATTCCACTGGTTTTGCCAGATGACGCACTTGGTCCTGCGCTCTATTCACCCCTTCACCGTAAACTGAAAATAAAGCTCTGACGCCGCAAACGCCGCGTCGAAAGCAGCCTGCTCTGCCGCAGTCATGCGTTCTTTCGCAGCGGCAACACGACTTGAAAGCGGCACATCACCTACCTCCAGCTGGTCTTCGTTCATCACGATGAGCCGGCCTTTGGTACGCCGTAGTAATTCATTGACAATTTCCCGGTTTGGCATCGTCGTTTTCCAGCCGTTGCTGATGACGTTGTAATCGAGCGTCGCCATCGCCACCAGGTCCGGATGGTTCATCATTTCCAGCCCCAGGCGCCTGGCGGTACCGTTGTGGCTCAGGTGGTGGGCCACTTTGTAGAAGACAGTCCGGTTGAGTAGGTCTTCGGTCAGGTGCTTGTCGCCGCTGCGGGCAGGCTGCGCCCAGTCGATACCATGCCAGCTGCGCCAGCTGCCGTATTCGGCGTCTCCCGGAAAAAGCATAACTCTTCCGCTTTCTTCGAACTCGATCGCCAGCGCCAAACTGAGGTTGTTGGTCATACTATTCACACGCAGCGCGAGCGACCCGGCGCTGTTGAGCCAATCGTCTCCGATCTGCCGCCATTCCGCGTTTTTCTGCTCGTAACGCTTTCGGAAAGGGTGGGAGGTATCATTCGGATCACTTAGAAACCGTTCCTCAAACGGCGCTGCGTTGGCAGGTGGCGAGTCGCCCGCCAGTACTGCCGCCGCAAAGGCATCGCTCTCAGCGAGGTTATGGGAATAGCTTTCTCCGTCTTCACCACTTTCGGTTTTGACGGCCTCCCAGGATGTGGGCGGGCCAAGGACATAAAAGCGGATACCCGGCGCGGCCGGAAAGCTCGCGATGATTTCGCCGGGATGGCAGAACCGGATCTTATTGTTCGCGATCTGATTCCGGACAATCGACATACCCTTGAGCATGCCGACGTACTCGCCGTTTTCATTGGCAGCAAACTGCAGTTCTGTGAAACCGCTCAGTGCCTGCGCGAAATGACGCCGGGCAGCCAGCTGGAAGGGCGAAAACCGGGTATCCGTACCCCTGCGCCCGGCAGTCATGCGGTTCCATTGATTACCCGCGAGCATCAGGGCTTTTTTCTTATCGCCGAAATCCTTGAGCCATTGCGAAGCCCGGGGAGCGGTTTCGTCTTCCGTCCAGGCCATCCAGGTTTGGCTGACCGTGAAATCCTGTCCGAATAGCGTTTGGCAGGCTTCGAACCCGTATACGTGGTCTTTGTGTTCGTGGGTGACGACAAGGAGGTCGACGTGATTATCGAGGTATGTTTTCAAATCCGAGACGTACTTCCGGAGTTTCTCTGAAGACCCCTGCCACGTGCCGCAGTCGATCATCATCCGGAAGGTCAGTACTTCCCCGGCAAAAAAACGAAGAGCGAAGCAGTCGCCCGTACCCATCCGGTACATCCGTACTTCGCAGTGAGTAATAGGAGAGGGAGGCATGGCGGTGTCAGTGTTGGTGGAGAAGGGCGAAAGGTTCGCCGCCGGTGCGGCCGTCGACCAGAAAAAACTGACTCAGCGGATTTTCCGTCTGAAGTGACTCTGCACCGAGATAGGCCCGCTGGGCACTTAGCCGGGCTTCGTTTAACTGAAGACTACCGGTCGTATGCGCGGATTCCTGATCGATCAGCGGTTTGCTGATGGCATACCGAAGGCTGAGGGTATCCAGGTCGAAAATCAGGGTACAGCCTCCCTTAAATGCCGTGTAGTTAGTTTTTCGGGCGACAGGCCCCAGCGTCTCCGGATCGAGGTGGCTCGTCTGAATGAGCGAAAAGACGACCTGGTTCGTCAGTGTTCCTTCCGGACCGACGCGGTTCACCAGCCGGAGGTTCTGTATTTCGAAAGAAGGAGGCTGTTGTTCCGCTTGCTGCCCGGCGGACGTCACCCCGACTTGCGCATAGTCTCCGTGAAAGGCAAGGCCGGTAATGTAGGAGAACATCGCCGATCCGGAAAATTTCGCCCCCAGACGGGCATGCAGGCCCGTTTCGTACTCCGGCGATCCCGTGATGAAACTTCGGGTAACCCGGTAGATTTCCGCTCTGTCATTCCGGTATTTAATCTGCTCTGCATAGTCGCGGAGGAAATCAATAAGCGCCATCATTGGATCGTCGCCCGTACGGTTCGGCTCCAGACGGATGTTGCGAACCGGTAGCCGGACGCTATCCACGCTCAGCGTCCGCAGTCCTTCCGGATAAATACCCCGCCGGCGGAACGCATCGATAAACGCCAGCCTGTAGTCGAGCCGGTCGTCGGCCACCAGCTCCATATCCGCCGTAATCAGTCCGCGGAGGTAGTCGCCGAAGGTAATGTCGATGGGCGGGCAGTAATCCACCGCCCGAATGCACATCGTCAGCACGTGCTTCGCCGCTTTGGCTGCTTCATCTGCCAGGCGGTTGACGAGGTCCGGGTGAATTTCCCCGTCCGGCAATACCCCACTGCCTCCCGACGCAATCCGCAGTAAATCAGACACCCGGGTGTCGTAGATATGCAGAAAGGCGTCGAATACGGCGGCCACGAGAATACTGCCCCGTGCATGGGGTTCGGTGACAGTCCGGTATTCGTCGGACGACGGCTGATGCGGTACCCATTTTTGCAGCACCAGGTCCCAGCCGCCGATGAAATCGCGCAGGCTTCCATACGAACCGATCGCCGTGCCGAATTCCTGCGCCAGCTGGCCGAGGAGGTTCTGACTGCTCAGGTTTCCCCTTGTCCGCGCGATCTGGTGGCGGAGTACCTCCGGAAACGAGAAATGCTGAAACAGCGCGACTATATCCGAAAACGCTTCGTGAAAGGCGAGTACATCCGGGTTAGTCGGTTCGTTGTAGTTCCGGTGCATGCCGTCGAGAATCGCGTGGGTCACCTCATGCGCAATGATATCGTGGCTCAGGCAGCTGAATACCAGTGAGTTCGGCATGATCAGCGTGTCGTTCGCGGGCGCCGCGGAAAAGTACCCGAAAAGGATGGCTTTTTTCGGAGGACTGTAATAGGCATTGGCCTCCCGCAGCGCGTGCGGATACAGGCGCAGTCGGGGGACGTATTCTTCGTACGGCGTTCCTTTCTTCCGCGAGTCGAGCAGTCGCGACGCCCACAGTATCCGGCGGCCCAGCGCCCGCTCGAAGTTGGCGATGGTCGTCATCGTCACCGCGTAAACCATCTGCTGGTGAAACCGCGGGTCGCTTTCGCTGGGGTCGAGGCCGTCCTGTGCCAGCACGAGGGGGCTGTTGAGGTCGAGGGCCTCGTAGTACCGCCCGACGGTCGGGTCATAATCCACAATCTCAATGTACTCACCTGCCAGTGGCTCCGGGAATTCTTCCCAGGCAACCTTGTATACGATGTTATTGATCCGGTTGGTGGCCAGTGTCTGGGAGAGGCTCGGGTCGAAGGCGTAGCCCCGGAGTTTCCGGAAGGCGGGGAGGTCGGGAGGGGAGTTGTAGGGCGACATGACGTGGGAGTGCTGGGCCGGTAGTGTCTCTTTTCCGCAGGTATACGGCGTACGCGCGGGATTGAATTTCAGGTTGAAGGTAGCGGTATGACTCCTTGCGGGCAACGGGAAAAATACCTGAAAGAAGGCCGTGTTTTTTCGGCCCGTCTACCCATCGAAAAGGTATTCCTTTTTCGGAAAACAGATGTCTTATACTGAGTAAACGGAAGCCTTTTTAGCGAACGGAGACATACCCGGTCATCAGCTCCGGCAGCTATCGGCAGAAAAAGCGCCATGCAGCTTCCCGGAAGCGGCTGGAACCCTGTATCTTCCGGTCCGAAATCCGTCCGGCAGCGCACTTGCCCAAACCTCTGAACCATGAAGCGTTTTTTCCTTTTTGTTATCTTACTTACTGTTACACTGGGCGCTACCCCCGACAAGATCACCTGGGTAGCCATCGGCGATTCCATTACGTACCTCAACGATCATCTTGACGAAACCGGCCACCGGGTGACAAAAGGGTACCTGACGCTTGTTTCGGAGCGCTATCCCCACGTCACGTATATCAACAAAGGGTATAACGGCTGGACGTCCGTCGGCATCGCCGAACAGATCGAGAAACTGGGCCTGGTACCGGCCGATGTATATACTGTTTTTCTGGGAACGAACGACTGGTGGCAGGGTAAGCCCGTCGGTACCCTCGCGGATTACGAACAGAATACCGGCACCGGCACCATCAGCGGCGCGTTCCGGATTATTATTTCCAAATTGCGCCAGCTGAACCCGAACGCGCAGATTATCCTGATGACGCCTATCCAGCGCGGAGACTTTGTCTACCTGACCAATTTCAAAAACAACGCATTCGGCTCGTATCAGCCGAAAAACGGACAGACGCTCGAGCAGGTGGCCGATGCCATCCGGGCCATCGGCAAACACGAACACCTGGCGGTCGCTGACCTGTACCACAAAAGCGGCATTACGCCGAAGAACGTCGTCCGCTACAAGCGCCTGCGCGATCCGGCCACCGGCGCCTACCGGAACTATACCTGGCCGGCGTATACCTCCGTGCCGTTTGACCCGGCGAAGGACGAATACCCGTACCCGGCCGACGCCATTGACCTTACCTACGACGGCCTGCATCCTTCCGATGCCGGCTATGAGCGGATTGCGAAGGTATTGGTGAAGAAGTGGAAGGGGTTGAAATAAGAAGCTATGCTGCACGCCTTCCTCCATACCACCCGCCTCTTTTCTGACGCCGAAATCGCTGAAATTGCGGCGCTCTTCACCCGGCGCGAATTGCGCAAGGGCGAGGCGTTTGTCCGGGAAGGGCAGCGCTGTACCGAGGTAGCCTTTGTTGAATCCGGGGTTTTTCGTTCCTACTATACCTCCGAAGCGGGAGAGGAGATGACCTATTGTTTCCGCTTTCCGGGTGATCTGATGGCCGCCTACTCTTCGTTTATTTCCGGAAACGAAAGCAGGGAAACGATGGAGGCGATTGGCCCTGCGGTAGTGCACGTCATCCGGAAAGCGGATGTAGACCGGCTTGCCGAACTGCCTTCCTGGATTCACTTCCTCAAAAACATCGCCGAAAATGAATACATGGAGCTCGAAAACCGCCTTTTTCAGCTTCAGCGGGTAAGCGCCCTGACGCGCTATCAGACGCTGCTGGAAAAGCAGCCGGAATATGTTCGCCTGATTCCCCTGCAGTTTCTGGCCTCGTACCTGGGCGTCACGCAGCGGCACCTCAGCCGCATCCGGCGTCAGCTTGCTTTTGGACAAATGTCCTGAATCCGAAGCTGTACAGGAGCCTACTTTTGCCTGACAATCGCAGTCAGACAAACATGAACATACTGATTATCAACGGGCATCCTGATCCGGATGCCTTCAACGCGGCCTTGGCGGAAGCATACAGAAACGGCGCCGTTGCGAGCGGCGCGACCGTCCGTGAACTGGTGATTTCCCGTCTTACCTTCGAGCCCAGTCTGCGGTTTGGCTACCGGCAACGGACGGAGCTGGAGCCGGATTTGCTGGCGGCATGGGCCGACATACAATGGGCCGACCACCTGGTCTGGATTCATCCGGTTTGGTGGGGCGGGCTGCCGGCGCTGACGAAGGGCTTTATCGACCGGTTGTTTCTTCCGGGAATGGCGTTCCGGTACCGGCCCGATTCGATCTGGTGGGATAAACTGCTGGCCGGAAAATCTGCCCGCATCGTCACGACGCTCGACCAGCCCGGTTGGTATTACCGCCTCTTTTTCCGCAGACCCAGCGTCAATCAGCTCAAGCGGTCTACGTTGGAGTTTTGCGGCGTCTCTCCTGTGAAAGTGACGTATGTCGGGACCGTTCGTGGCTCTACTGTCCGGCAACGGGAGCGGTGGCTGGAGAAAGTTCAAACCCTCGGTGCACGGCAACGCTAACGTTTGGTTCAGTTTTAACATAGAATAACGGCTGCGTCTTGGATTTTCGGCGCAGCCGTCTTCTTTTGCAGTAACCAATCCATTGTCTGATGAAACGCCTGTTTTTTCTCCTCTCCCTGTTGCCGGGTGCAGCTTTTTCTCAAATTGCGGTCAATGGAGTTTCGCTTGATTCCATTCCGGATCTGAAAGTGATTCAACTGATTGTCGGCAACCGGGATACCCGCCGGGATCAGGGTATTGTGGTTGACTACGGACAGGCGAAAGATGTATCCATCTCATCCCGGATTACTTTCGGGAAAAGCCGGGAATCCAAACAAATCCGCTCAACGGTAGAAGCGATCAACATCTTCGAAAATAACGGCTGGGAGTATGTCGACACAACCCTATTCCCTGTCCTGGGTACCGTTCCCAGTCATACACTTTACCTGACTTTCCGCCGGAAAAAAGATTCCGCTGCCGGTCGTTAACCGGAAGAAAGAAATGCCCGTGTTTTTTCCTATATTTTCCCAAAATCACATCTGAACCTTTACCTGCTTCATGAAACAGCTTTTCCTGTTCCTGCTCCTTTTGGCGGCGATTACAGCTTGTAAAAAAAGCGAGGACGCCCCCAAAATTCAGCCTGTTATGCTGGATAAAACCGACGTCCAGTTACATTACGACGAAACCTATCCCTTCAAACTGACACAGGGAGGGACAGATATCGACGAAACGACCTATGCCTGGGTTTCGAAAGACACGACTGTCGGTAAAGTGGATACCAAGGGTGTATTCTACGGCAATCACATCGGGGAGACGACCGTCACCGCTACTTCGAAAGATGGAAAGACGAAGGTGGAGGCGAAGGTGACCGTAACGCCGAAGACAACCATGTTCAAAATGCCGGTGATTGAATTCGGTTCTTCCAAGGCGAATGTCAAGAGCAAAGAAACCCGGGTGATGACCAAGGATTCCGCCAGTCTGGTTGTCTACCAGCCGGAAAACGCGAAGATCCGGCAGGTATTCTACTATTTTGAAAATGCCGCGTTAAAGGAGTCCTATGTGCTTCCCGGTAACACGACTGCACTTATCCAGGAAGCGGGAACGTACCTCGATGAGCGTTTTACTTACCTGGGGCAGGATAACGACGGAGCCTATTATTTTGAAGTTACGCCCACCGTGATTGCGGTCTATTTCTCCGATCAGAACCTCGGGCCCGCAATCGGTTTTGCTGCTTACAAAAAGGGCGGGCGACTACCTGCTCAACCCGGTCGTTCGGCGCGTTTTGCGTTGACTTTGCGACAACGGCCCCGCTAGCTAAGAAACCTGAGGGCGGCTCTGAGGGCCGCCTTTTTTTAACCTCGTCCGCCCATGAATACGTTTCTCCTTACCCTGTTTCTGACGCTGTCCCCGGTTTCCCGGGAAAAAACCGTCTTTATTTGCTATTCCCGCAGCGCTTATGCTTATCATGCCGACAGCCTTTGTCACGGTTTGCAGCGTTGCACGCATCAAATCTTCCGGATATCCCGCCGTCAGGCTGAGCAAAAACGGTATCAACCATGCAAAATCTGCTTCCGTGAGGCGGAACGCTGACCAACTTTTATCCTCCGGAAAACTGACTTTTTTCATTTTTCCGGAGGCGGATCATGGGGAATTTTGTGTCGTCAGACAGCCATACCATGATCCGATACATTTCAGCCGCGGAAGCGGTACAGCAGATAAGCTCCCACGAGCGCGTATTCATTCAGGCGGCAGCGGCAACGCCCATGCCGCTGATACAGGCCCTGGCCGATCGGGCCGGCGAAATCACCGGCGTGCACACCATTCACATGCACCTGGAGGGAGAGACGTTTCCGCTTGTCGAACCGGGCGTCCGCCAGTCGTTCCACCCCAATGCCATTTTTATCGGTACCAGCCTGCGGGCGGCTATCGCCGACGGGCACGCGCAATACCTGCCGATTTTCCTGAGCGAAGTACCTGCCCTGTTCCGGAAGCGGATCTGGCCGGTAGACGCAGCCCTTATCCAGGTATCGCCACCCGATCAGCATGGCTTTTGCTCGTTGGGAACCTCGGTAGACATTACCCGCGCCGCGGTGGAATCCGCCCGAAAGGTAATCGCGCTGGTCAACCCGCAAATGCCGCGGTCGCATGGCGACGGCCTCGTCCACATCCGCCAGTTTACGGCGATGGTATACGGCGAGCAGCCGCTGTATGAGCATGAACTGACAGAACCTACGGAAATTGAATCTGCCATCGGACGCAATGTTGCCGCGCTTGTGGACGACGGCGCCTGCATCCAGATGGGCATTGGCGGAATACCCAATGCGGTGTTGCAGTACCTGACCAACCACCGGAATCTCGGCGTTCATACCGAAATGTTTTCGGACGGGCTGCTGCCCCTGGTGGAGTCGGGCGTGGTCACGGGCCGCAACAAACGGGTGCACCCGGGCAAAATCGTATCGGCTTTCGCCGTCGGCAGCCGGAAATTGTATGACTTCATCGACGACAACCCCGGCGTAGCCATGCTCGACATCGGCTACGTCAACGATACTTCCGTCATCCGGAAAAATCCGAAAGTGACGGCCATCAACAGCGCGATCGAGATTGACCTGACCGGGCAGGTTTGCGCCGATTCCATCGGCACCCGGATGTACTCGGGCGTCGGCGGGCAAATGGACTTTATCCGCGGCGCGACGCTTTCCGACGAGGGAAAAGCCATCATCGCCATCCCGTCGGTTACGGCGCGGGGCGAGTCCAAAATCGTACCGATGCTGAAGCAGGGGGCGGGCGTCGTCACGACGCGGGCACATATACGCTACGTCGTTACCGAACACGGCATCGCCGATCTCTACGGCAAGAACCTGGCTGAACGGGCCGCTGCGCTGATCCGCATCGCACACCCGGATCATCAGGAAACGCTTGAACGCGAAGCGTTTCACCGCTTCCGCCAGCATGCCTTCGCGCTTTGAAAAGACAGTGAATTTCTATGGTGAATTTGAGTTTATGGCTGTAAAGAATACTGAATGCCGGCGGATGCTGGCATTCAGTGTATTACGTCGGCTTTTTATGTTTTTGCGGAACAATTGAAGCTTGAAGAATCTGGTAAACGGGGTTCCGTATCAATCCTTTTGTGCGTACTGAGTGTTTTTTGCAGGCTGTCTTTCCGGCAATCAGTTCGCTGTTCTCCAGGTCTATTTTACTCTTTTCAAGACAAATCGCTCCGGTAACAACCGCTCTTTCCTCGGTTGGTTGAAGACTAATCCTCCGGACTCGTGCAGGGTGACAACAAGCGTTTCCGATGCCGGATGATATTTCGCCAGAATCATGCTCCTTTTGCCGCTTACCTGTTCGGTCAGAAAGCCGCCCAGCTCGTCGGGGCGTCCGGACCGGGAAAGCGTGACTGAGCTTTTCCGATGAGCGCCGGTATCGGCATCTTTCCGTTCAAAAGAAGAATCGATGGTCTTTCCGTTTTTTTCAAATTCGTGATAGCCGGCAAGTACGGTAGAAGTAATGTTAGCCTGGTAGGTTCTTTTTTCTTTCCAGAGATAGAATCTTATTTTTTCGGATTTGCCGGCTTTGGTCGCCCACTCTCCTTCAAATTGATCCAGCCAGGGATCCTCATACGTTGCGCCGGGTTTGGGCAGCGGTTTTTCCTGCTGAGCGCTGGAATCAAGCGAAAGAAATAAGGCAAGTAGTGCAATTAATAATGACTTCATGTTGTGGTTGGTTTGCAGCGCACTTTGTCGGAGTATTGCTCCGATAACGGCAAAATGGATCGATTGTTTTGCCTTTCATCGGCTTTTGAAAGAAGACTCGGGAGGCAAAGACTGTTCTTTGCGAACACCGGGATCTGCACGAAGAAGCGATTTGTACCGCAACGCCGGTTTTTCAACAAAATGCCAGGAAACCCAGGCAAGCGGCAGGACCAGCACAAATGCGAGCAATATCTGTAGTGGAATCGGCATCGTTGCCCCGAAGTATTGAATAATTACCTGCTGGACCGGATACGCATAGATGTAAATACCATACGAAAGATCGCCGAATCTGCCGAAATCATTGAGGCGTCCGGGTATTGACGCGGCATAGATAACAAGATACGACAAACAGAAAAAACGTACCCAATGAATGGTAATGAGCGGTACCCAGCCCCGGATCGAGGAAGGATAATACATCCCCAGCCAGGCCACAATGGCAACTATTGCCCATGTGCCTTTCAACGGTATCTGCTCTCTGAAAATCCGAAAGATCATGCCCAGCATAAAAAACGTGCTGAAAATCACGAGTTGGTCGGGTTGCAGATGCACAATACGCAGTATTTCGTGACGGGCAATGGCATCATTGAACAGGCAGATCGAGAGAAAAAAGGCACAAAATAATCCGGCAAATAAATACCATCTCGAACGAAAAAACGGAACGATACACGCTACAAAGGCATATAACAATATTTCATAAGATAGCGTCCATAACGACCCGTTTACGCCCTGCGAAGGGTTGCCCTGAAACACCCCGGGAAGAACATGAGTAGTATGAGGAAATAACTTCAGATTATCCCAGAAAAACCACGTCTCCGGCATTGTTAAATACCGCCCCAGCGGGTAACTGGTGCAGATGCTGCCTACTAAAAGTATCGTGAACAGCAGCGAGCCGACAAGGCCCGGAAAGATACGGAGGAATCTCTTCAGCAGAAAAGTACCGGTATCGGCACTCTGAAGCCGGCTTTGAAGAATTGTATAACCGCTGATGACGAAGAAAACATAGACGGCTATTTGTCCGGTGGGAAAAAGCCCCAGGCTCGCCGTTTCGATCGGATCGGAAAAGCCGTTGAGCACATACGCGTGTCCGACGATGACCGCAGAAGCGGCTGCAAACCGCAGAAAGTGTGAATTTTTAAGCATGATTGATGGGGTTGAATTTCCGGACAACACTACTCAATCTATTGTGAAAAGTAAACCACGTAAAATGGGGATGGTATGCGCCGTAACTTTCTGTATATCGCGGAAGAAGCAGCGAGGTTATCGCCTGCACACGGTGCCAATCTGCGTCCTTCCGGGAGGCGTTGCGCACGCGTCGTTGGAAGGACAGCCCGTTATCATGTATCTTGCTTTTTTCTTGACAAACTAATCGTGTGAAAAAGCTCTTTACCGCCCTGTTGTTCAGCAGCCTGGCCGTTCATGCCCAGCAGACGCCGTCCTGGCTCCGCTATCCTGCGCTGTCTCCCGATGGAAAGACCATCGTCTTCACGTACAAAGGCGACCTCTGGAAGGTACCTTCTGTAGGTGGCGCCGCCACCCCGCTGACCTTCCACGAAGCGCATGACTTCATGCCGGTGTGGTCGCGCGATGGGAAGTCCATCGTCTTTGCCTCCGATCGGTTCGGCAACTTCGACCTGTTCCTCATTCCGGTGGACGGGGGAGAAGCCCGCCGGTTGACCTACCACTCTGCCAATGAGTATCCCTATGATTTTTCGGCCGACGGCAAGCATGTCGTCTTTGGTTCGGTCCGGCAGGATGTGGCAGCTAACCGGCAGTTTCCGACCGGCTCCCAGCCCGAGCTGTACCGCGTGCCGGTGGCAGGCGGTCGCGTCGAGCAGGTTTGGACGACTCCCGCAGAAGATGTCCGGTACAGTGCCGACGGATCCAAACTCGTTTACCACGATAAAAAAGGCGGAGAGAATCCGTGGCGGAAGCACCACGTATCGTCCATTGCCCGGGATATCTGGATTTACGACAGCAAAACCGGCAAGCATACCAAAATCACCAAATTCACCGGTGAAGACCGGAACCCGCATTTCGCCGATGGCGGCAAAAGCCTGGTCTACCTGAGCGAAGGAAACGGATCGTTTAACGTCTATAAGCTCGGCCTGGACGGAGCTGCGCAACCCCAGGCCCTGACCTCCTTCAAAAAACACCCGGTACGCTTCCTGAGCCAGGCGCAGGACGGTACGCTGTGTTTCAGCTATGACGGAGATCTGTATACGCTGAAACCGGGTTCCCAGCCGCAGAAAGTGGGTGTAACGCTCTCGGCCGACGCCCGGGTCAACAATGAAAAGGTACTGCCCGTTGCCGGTGGCGTCCGCGGAATGGCGGTCTCGCCGAACGGCAAGGAAGTAGCGTTTCTGTTCCGGGGCGAGGTATTCGTCAGCTCCCTCGAAGGCGGTATTACCAAACGCATCACCAATACGCCTGAGCAGGAAACGGACGTGAGTTTTTCGCCGGACGGCAAGTCGCTGATCTATTCCTCCGAGCGGGGTAACAGCTGGAAAATCTATGAAACGCGTATTGCACGGAAAGAAGAACCTTACTTCTATGCGTCGACCCTGATCAAGGAAACGCCGCTCATTGAAAACGAAAAGGAAAACTATCAGCCGCAGTATTCGCCTGACGGTAAGGAAGTTGCCTTTATTGAAGACCGCACGGCGTTGCGGGTGCTGAACCTCGCCTCGAAACAGGTCCGGACGTTATTGACCGATCAGGAATTATTCTCCATGCGGGATAACGACCAGTACTTCCAATGGAGCCCCGATAGTAAATGGATTTCGTTTGACTACGCGGTACCTGGTATTGCTCCCGGCGAAATCGGTATCGTACCTGTCTCCGGAAAAGGAAAAATAGTAAACGTAACCCAAAGCGGCTTCCAGGATTACCGCGCCAAATGGGTCATGGGCGGAAAGGCGCTGCTCTGGTTCTCCAACCGGGATGGTATGCGCTCCGCTGCGATGAGCGGCGGCAGTCAGGACGATGCCTATGCGGTTTTTCTGACGAAAGACGCCTACGACCGGTTTCAGTTGAGCAAGGAAGATGCCGCATTGCTCAAAGACATCGAGGAAAAGAACGCCAAAGCGGATACAACGAAGAAAAAGGCGACTGTTAAAAAAGACAGTACCCTGACGATCGAGTGGGAGGGACTCTCTGACCGGAAGGCTAAACTGACCATCCACTCCTCCTTCCTCTCCGACGCCCTGATCAGCAAAGACGGGGAGACGCTGTACTACCTGGCCCGGTTTGAGAAGGGGTATAACCTCTGGTCGACCAACCTCCGTACCAAGGAAACCAAAATGGTACTGCCCCTCAACGGCGGCGGAGGCCGGATGGTATGGGACAAGGATCAAAAGAGCATTTTCCTGAATACCGATGGCCGGATTGTGAAGATCGACCCGGCTGCGGGCAAGCAGGAAGGGATCGCAGTGAGCGGCGAAATGCTGCTGAATACGGCTCAGGAGCGGCGGTTTATGTTTGAACACGTGTGGCGCCGCACCCAGAAGACGTTCTACACCGGTGGTTTCCACGGTGTAAAATGGGAGAGCTACAAGCCTGATTATGAAAAGTATCTTCCACACATCGGAACCAACTACGAGTTTTCGGAGATGCTGAGCGAATTGCTGGGTGAACTGAATGTCTCGCACAGCGGCTCCTCGTACGTTGGCGGCGCAGCGAATGCCGATCAAACGGCTTCTCTTGGCGTTTTTTATGACTGGAATTACCGCGGAAACGGCGTCCGGATCGAGGAAGTGATCGCCGAAGGCCCGCTGGCAAAGGCCGGTCTGAATATTACTCCGGGAACGATCATCGAAGCGATTGACGGTGAGGCACTCGCCGCCGACCGCGACCTGGCGCAGTACCTCAACCGCAAAGCGGGCAAAAATACCCTGCTGACGGTTGTCGAAGGTACTAACCGCCGCGATGTGATTGTGAAACCGGTTTCTCCGGGCGAGGAAAGCCAGCTGCTGTACCGCCGCTGGGTCAAGAGAAACCAGGATGAAGTGGAAAAACTGAGCGGCGGCCAGCTGGGGTACGTGCATATTCCGGGAATGAATGACGGCGCCTACCGCATGACGTACGAAGAAGTAATGGGCAAATTCGCCGGTAAGAAAGGCATCGTCATTGACACCCGTTTCAACGGCGGCGGCGACCTGGTTGCCGACCTGGCCATGTTCCTCAGCGGCAAGAAATTCATGGACTATACGACGGATACCCGGAGTAACGGATACGAGCCGAATTTCCGGTGGACCAAGCCGAGTATTTCCCTGGCTAACGAGGCCAATTATTCAGACGGTCATTGCTACGCCTTCACCGTGCAGGAGCTGAAACTGGGTAAGCTGGTGGGCCAGCCGGTACCGGGTACCTGTACGTTTGCCGGCTGGGAAATGCTTCAGGACAACAGCATCCGCTGGGGCGTTCCGCCGCTGGGCGTGAAGGCCATGAACGGCAAATACCTGGAAAACTGGCAGACAGAACCGGATGTGAACGTCTGGAACGAGTATGAAGTCGTCGGAAAAGGAAAAGATCAACAGCTCGAAAAGGCAGTGGAGCTGCTGCTGACGGAAGTAAAAGGGGCGAAGTAGTTCGTTCCGCCATAAACAAGAACGGGCAGGGAAAATTTTCCCTGCCCGTTCTTGTTTATGGCGGTATTCCCGGGGAAACTACCGAAGCAGAATACGCTTCGAAAAACGCCGCTGGCTCGTTTGCAGGTTAATGAGGTACACGCCGCGCGGTACGTCGGCGACGTTGACGGTGATCTCCTTGTCGACCGATTCGATAAACTGGCTCGACTGGTAAACCGACCTTCCCTGCGTATCAAACAACTGCGTGGAGAGAATTTCGTTCTGCACGCCGAAAAGCTGTACAGACAGAAATGTAGTTGCCGGATTAGGGAAAACATACGCGTTCCAGGCTGCTCCCTCCGGCAAAATGACAGGATTCACGACGAGAGAATCAAAACGCAGTTCTTTCTGAAGCAGAGACACGTCGATTTGCTGAATGGGCTTCTCGGCAAGGAGGGACATGACCGCGGCAACGCCCGACGCCTGTCCGAGTTGCATGAAAACGGGTTCCATCCGTATCGAGCCGTAGGCGATATGACTGGAAGACAGGCAAACCGGAACCAGAAGGTTGGTACATTCAGACTCTTTCGGAACAATAGACCGATAGGAAACGGGATAGGGCTTTTTGACTTCCATCTGAACGTCGCCTTCGTTTTTGACCATTGCTTTTCCTTTATATGTCACAACGAGGCGCTGGACCTGGTGCGAGTCCATCATATAAGAGGCCTGGGCGACACCGTCATCGACTGATTCCGTACCCAGGCAGTTGGCTTCGGTCATGACGTAGTCGGAAACCATACGGCGGGCTTCGCGTACGTATAATTGAGGTGTAAAGTTGTTGTACCGGACATATTCGTCACGCGGATAGCCCCATTTCCGCATTTCCTGACGGATGGAAGCGGACACGCGCGTATCGTTCGCCAGAAAATACAGCAACCCCCTGATGTGATTTTCGTGCCGAAGGGCAATTTGCCCGCGGGTTTGGTAGTCGGCCTCCGGGTAGTCGTAATTTTCGCCGATAAGATCGGTTGAAAAAGGCCCGTTTGCGTTGATATCCCACTTGCGGTTCGGTAATGGTCTGAATGCGAGGTAGTCGCTGAGGGAGCGTTTCTCGGGTTGGGCAGCCATCAGCCGGAGTAGCAGCTCGTATCGCGCAGGGTCATAGTCCCCGGGCTGGGTGATCGGAACCTGATTGGAGGTTTCGTCGGTAAGGCAGATGCGGTAATTAAACGCCTGAATCCGGTGGTCGCCGGTTCCGCCCGGTTCCAGTTTCCCGTTTACCACGCCATAGATAAGTCCGGAAGAAGGCTGTCCGGGCACGATATAGGGATCTATGTTGTCGGGAAACTGATGCGGGTTATTCATCGAAAAGAAAAACCCGTTGTTTTTCTCCCGGTAGGTTTTGTTGGCTTCCCGGCCCACCGCATAGCTCACGCCGGCGCGGGCCATCAGGTCGCCTTCGTACGTACAGTCGACAAAAACACGGGCCAGTATGGTTTGCCTGACAGCGGGATTCGCAACCGACTCGATTTCGATAGAAGTAAGCCTTGTTCCGTCTTTCCCTATGCCCGCAAGGCGTTGGGAATACATCAGCGTCACCAGGGGAAGTTGTTTCAGAAACGATTGAAAAACTTCTTCGGCGGCGTGGGGTTCAAACTGGAACGCTTCCTTTTTCCGGTAGTAGGGACCCAGTCTCCGGTAAAACTCACGGGAAAGCCCCGTGATACTCTCCTTGTGTCCGACATCGGTAAAGCTGAGCCCTCCCGACGACATGCCACCCAGCATCGTGCCGGGTTCAATCAAAACAACTGTTTTTCCGAGTTTGGCAGCTGTATATGCGGCCATGACTCCGGCGGAAGTTCCTCCATAAATACAGATGTCGGCGGTGATGTGTGTGTCTGAAAGGGCGGGTGTTGAGAAAAAGAGTGAAAAAAAGAAGATAATAAGTTTACGGGGCGAAAGTACGAAGGCTTTCATTTTGGGGTGAAAAATAGTGAGTAATTCATCGCCTGGCGGTTGGACGGTGACAGTTGAGCTGCAGGAGGCGAATCTTCAGTCAACCAATTGAAAAACAGCGGCTAATATAGCAAAGAGAAGGCCGCGCGGAACGGGCTAACCGTAATTTAATCTCGACCGGCCAGGACATGGGAAAAGTGAAAAAAACTACTGAAAATATCTTGTCGGAAAAGGCATTTGAACTCAATTGCCGGTATGGATGATCAGGAGCCTCTCGGTTTCTCCGTCCAGCTGTCTGATAAGAAGACCATCAGCCGCCCACGCAGCAGTACGACCAGCGCCGGTGAAATCATCGTTTGGGCCAAGGCAATTGACGATGGCTGCGGGCACGCCGTATTCCCTTGCAATTTGCGGCAGTCGCTTCCACGCGGCGTCCATGCCCTTTTCCGTTTTGGCAACGCTGGCCAGATAGATACCCCGTTTATCCGCCAGGGCGTCGGACGCGTGTTGCGGTATGGAAATTTCATAGCAGATCGCCGGAATCAGCCATTCCTGTCCGATTTGAATGGCGGCCTCTGCAGTACCCGGCTTGAAAAACGGTTCCTCGTCCGGGTGCAGGTATTTCTTGGTATAGGTTTGACGGGGTTTTCCCGGTTGAAAAAAGACGAGACCGATGTGCAGACCTTTTTCACCGGTGACCGGCATACCCGCGCCGATGACGATTCCGGTGCGGTCTGCCCGTTCCTGAAACGGATCAAGAAACGCATCAGCCGCCCGCAACGCACAGGCAGGCGCGAGGCGTGGTTCATAGCCGGACAGAGACAATTCGGGAAAAACGATGGCATCTGCTCCCGCAGCTACAGCGTCGGAAACGAACGCGAGGTGACGTTCGCGGTTTGCGGGCAGATCTCCGGGAACCGGTCGGAACTGAGCAAGCGCGAGTTTCATGCAAACGTCAGTTTTTCAGGGACGGGATAGTCGATGAGTCGCGAAAAATCAACTTTCCAGAAATCGAGATCAAGCAAACGGCCGTCGGCGTCTTTTGTCAGTGTGATGACGACGTCTGTGCCGTCGCTATCGGTATACCGGGCCTGAATAATATCACCGGCGTAGGTATCCGGGTTTCCGCCGACGCTGATACTGCCCATTTTACCGCCCTCGTACTCGTCTACCTGCTCCGCATAGGGGAACGAATCGGGAGAGAGCCCGGCCCGGGTGAGAAGAAAGGCAATCAGGGTCTTTTCGTTTTCGCGAATGGGTCGTAAGTTGCTCATAAACAGTATTTATGGAAGAAGAAAGCAGGAAAGGTCCTTCCTTCAAACACACAAAATACGCACATTCATGAAGATCATCCCGGTTTTTACGGTGCAGAATATGAAGCGCGCGGTCGCTTTTTATACCGAAATACTTGATTTTGAATGTTGGGGAACGTGGCCGGAAGATACGGATCCCGCCTATGGCGTCCTGTTCCGGGATGGTGCGGAGCTGCATTTGTCGAGCTACCAGGGAGGGGGCTTTCAGTCAGGATGCGCGTATGCCGCTGTCAATGACGTCGACGCATTATTCCGGCTTTTTCTTTCCCGCGGCCTCGATACGTCTGCCAAACCCGATTCGCCGGTTCACCAGGGGCCGGTAGACCAGACGTGGGGCAACCGCGAGTTTTATGTCGATGATCCGGACGGCAACCGGCTCTGTTTCGGGAGACGGGCTTCCTGACCCCGAAGGGGTCGAACGCTGGTAACCCCGGGCGTCAGCCCGGGGACTACGAAGAGACCCGGGGCGCAGCCCCGGGCCAATACCATTCGACCCCTCCGGGGTCTGGATCCCTCAGTTCACCCGTTGCCGCTCCTCATCCGAATTCTCCGTCTTCCCCCGTTTCCGTATCTCCTTGCCAAACCGATATGTAAACGCTAGCGCTACCCGCCGGGTATCGTACTCACTATCGAAAGACGCTTCGGTACCTGCTAGCGCGACGGCATAGCTCCGGGCTTTCATGGTATAGAAAATATCGTCGACCGACAAACGGATACTTCCCTTGTCGTTCCATAGTTTCCGCATGATACCCGCGTTGACGCCATATCGGGAGCGGCGGATAATCTGCCCGTTTATGTCCCGTCCGTTGAATTGCCCGGTTAGCTCGCCGCTCCAGAGCTTCGAGAACTGAAACCGGTTGTAGACTGAAAACCGCGCCGTAAACGTACTGGGCGTCAGTTGCTGACCATAGATCTCCGACCGGATCAGCGCCATATGCGCTGCAGCTATATTGATGTTGCAATCCCAGCCTTTGACCGGATTCAGGGAAGTATTCCCCGACAGAATCATGATCTGTCCGGCGGCTACGTTGGCCGGTCGGGATATGAATGTTTCACCCACAACTTCCGTCGTCGAAAAAATGATATCCCGGAAACGTCCGTACCGAAACTGAAGTCCCCAACGCTGTCCATGCCGGTAAGAAAGTTCAAACTGGTTTTGAAAAGCCGGGAGCAGTGTCGGATTTCCTGTGGAATAGGAGTAGTTGTCGACGTAAAAAAGGAAGGGATTCAACTGATTATACCCTGGCCGGTTGATTCGCCGCGAAGCGCTTAGCGACAGCGTATGCCGCCCGGCACTGTCAAGCGAATAGCTGAATGTCCCGCTCGGAAAGAGGCTGCTATATTCCCGGTGAAACCTGCTGCCCTGTACTTCCCGGTTTCCCAATTGCCTGCCGGTGAGGTTGGTATGTTCCAGACGCAGTCCCACCTGCGCCTTCAGGCGTTTCCAGCTTTTGCGGGCGTTGGTGTAGACAGCCGATATCTGCTCATCATACAAAAAATGGTTGGATCGGGTATAGTCTTCTTCCGAGCCGACAAACGAACGGAAGTCGTTGTCATTGGAAGCCGAATTCCACTTCGCCCCTGCTTCAAAGGCCGCCGTTTTGGACAAAGGCAGCTGGTAGTCGGCCTTGGCGATGTACAGCGTGGTACGCGTCGGAAGCAGGTAGTGAAGCGCCGGTTGCCGGATCAGGGTATCGGTTTCGGTGTAACGGTCCGTCCATTGATTGCTTTCGTTTCTGAATGACAGGTAGTTGGCTTCGGCCGAGAGCTCATGCCCCGACTGCCGGAACCGGTGCTGAAAGTTGGCATATACCGATACATTGTCGCGGTCGCCGTCTGACGTCACACGCCCAAACCCGGTGGAATCTGCTTTCCGGGTGCGCGTGACGGAACGGTAATCCTGCCGGTCGTTTCGCGGGCGACTGCCCGTTTCGACCGAAATCCCCGCATTGGTACGTTCCGAAAAAGCATAGTCCAGTCCGAGCCGTGCGGTCAGCGAATGCGTCCGGGAGCGGTTTTCATTCCGGACGGTTACGTCCGAGCCGGAAGCAAGGTAGGTGCGGTTTGAGCGGTCGAGCGACCAATAATCATCCTTGCTGTAGGAAAAAATACCGGACAGCGAGAGCTTCCTGCGGTTGTAGTTCAATGTAGCAGACTGGCTCCCGCGCCCGACGATGCCCTGGTTGTAGTTGGTCGAAAAAGACCCGTAAATTCCTGCCTGCCGGTTGCGCCGGAGGCGGATATTAATGACAGCATTGCCATTGGCGTCGTATTTCGCCGATGGATTGGTGATGAGCTCCAGCCGGTCCAGCGCACCGCCGGGCAGGGACTTGAGATAGTCCGCCAGTTCCCTGCCGGAGAGATAGGTAGGCTTGCCGTCGATCAGCACCAGTACGCTAGACATGCCGTTGAGCCGTATTTCACCGTTTGGTTCGACGCTGACACCGGGTGTTTTTTCCAGGATTTCGAGGGAGTTCTGACTGGACGACCCGATCATCGCGTCGACGTTGACGATGGTTTTGTCCAGCTCGGTCTCGATGAGCGGTCGTTTCGCGGTGACGGTAACTTCCCGAAGCTGCTTGTCCCCGGCCGACAGGAGGATAATCGCCGGCAGGGCGATACGGGGATGGGCGGCGTCGACAGTCAGCGGTGTACTCACATACGGCTTCATACCCAGCGAGGTGATTTTCAGGACAAAAATGCCGTCGGGTACCCGTTCAAAAACGAAGGTCCCGCGGGAAGAAGTAACCACGCCATTGACCTGCGCGGAATCCCGGGCCGAAAGCAGGCGTACCGAAGCGCCGGGCAGGGGCTCCTGCCGCACATCCCGGACGGTCCCGCTGATCGATTGCGAAAAAACATAGCCGGGAAGCAGACAGCACAAAAAGAGAAGTATTTTCATGGGAGCAGATAGTTTGACTACCCCGAAAGTGCTCTCGTATATTCGCTGACGGAAAGAATCCGGGCGGACAGACAACCCGCTCTGACAAACACCGTTTTCCAGCGGATCAGCGAATTCGACAGCCGGAAACGGCTTTCCGTCCGTTATCACGCCGCGTTTGTCAGGAAAATGGATATCGGAACCTTCCCGTCTCACAGATTTGACCGGAAAAGGCAAAACCATGAGTGAAAAACATTCGTTTTTATACACGCCCACCAAAACGGTATATGTGCTGTTGCTGATTCTGGCGACGTTTCTGCTGTACCTCGTGACACGCACCTATACAGAGCGCATCACGATCTATGGTGACGAGCAGCTCGCCCTGTTTGCAGCTGTTCTTTTCGTTGGCGGAATTTTCGTCGGACGGGCACTTTCCGGGATCTGGATTCTCAAGCTCCGGCAGATTCCGCGCGATCACTGGGTCATTCTTCCGGTAATCATGGCGGGTTGCGTCGTAGCGGTTTTTATCGCGGCTGAGTTCCCGCTTCACGACCGGGTAGCGCTCAACCTGCTGCTATTCGGATTTCCGTACCTGATTTTCAGTATCTGCCTGGGAATCATCGTGAAACACCTGCGGACGGTCGTCCGACAGGAAATCCGTGACGTACGCGCCACCGCCGAACAGCGCGAAGGAGAACTCCGCGCACTGCAATCCCAGATCAGCCCCCATTTCCTCTTCAATACGCTTAATAACCTCTACGGCCTGTCCATCACCGACCACGAAAAACTGCCGCCATTGCTGCTCCGCCTGTCGGACTTGCTGCGCTACTCGGTATACGAAGCCAAGGACCTGTATGTTCCGCTTAATGAGGAGCTTAACTACATCCGGCATTATATTGAATTTGAGAAATTGCGGATAGGCGACCGCCTTCAGCTCGATATGACGATCGAGGATACCTTTCCGCCGGAAGCGCGTATCGCGCCAATGTTGCTGATCGTTTTCGTCGAAAATGCCTTCAAGCACTCGAAAAACACGACCGACGCCATCATCCGGATTGACCTGACAGTGAGAAGCTGGGGAAAGTCACTGCTGTTTTCGGTGAAAAACTCGCGGCAAACGGCTGAAAATGACGACACTAATGGTGGAGTAGGGCTTGAAAACGTCCGCCGCCGCCTCGGACTCCTGTATCCCGGTAAATACGACCTGACCATCGCCGAGGAAGAGCATTCGTACCTTGTGCTTTTACAACTTCCCGTATGATTCAATGCCTCATTGTTGACGACGAGCCCATCGCCCGGCAAATCCTCGAAACCTACTGCCGGCACCTGCCGCACCTGCACGTGGCGGCCAGTTGCAGCAACGCCCTGGAAGCCAAGACCGAACTGCAGAAACAGCCGATTGATATTCTTTTCCTGGACATCAACATGCCTGTGCTGGACGGGCTCGCGTTCCTCAAAACCCTCCGGAATCCGCCGCAGGTTATTTTTACGACTGCCTATAAGGAATTTGCGATCGACGCCTTTGACCTCGCTGCCTGCGACTACCTGCTGAAGCCCTTTTCGTTTGAGCGGTTTATCGTGGCCGTGGACCGGGCGACGGCCCTTCTTTCCAAACCCGTCGCAGTGACTGCCGACGTCCGCGCAGCGACGCCCGAGACGGTATTCATCCGCTACGAAGGAAAAATATACCACATCCGCCTCGACGAAATCCTGTATGCCGAAGCGGCCGGAAACAATACCCGGATTGTCACGGTGAAAGATACCCTGGCGCCGGTAATGACGTTTTCGGCTGTGGAGGCGCTGCTGCCGCGTCCGGCCTTTCTCCGTGTGCATCGTTCGTTCCTGGTAAGCCGGGCGCATATCGGCCACATCGAAGGAAACCGTATCTTTATCCGATCGCACGAAATTCCTATCGGGAATCACTACCGGGATGAGTTTTTCCGGGAAGTGGGGCTGAACGGGTAAGCTGCCGGCTCGGGGTTCGGGCGGGCGAAATCCGTCTTGCTCTTTCCCGCGCAGGTTTGCGGAGAGTCGCCTATGAAATCTATTTTACTGCTTCTGCCGTTTCTTTCTCTATTCACTTACGCGCAGAACCGGATCGCCACACCGCAGATTACCCACTACCGGAGCCAGGATTACCGGGCCGGTATGCAGAACTGGGATGTGGAACAGGACGCATCCGGCATTCTTTATTTCGGAAACAACGAAGGACTTCTCACCTTCAACGGCCGCTATTGGTCGGTACACCCGCTGCCGAACCGTACGGTAGTCCGCTCGGTGGAAATCGACGCAGACGGCCGGATTTTTGTCGGCGCGCAGGACGAACTGGGTTATTTCTTTCCCGACCGGCAGGGTATTCTGCGGTATCATTCCCTGCTGCCGCTGCTGCCTCCCGCAGACCGGAGCTTCAACGATATCTGGAATATTGTTATCCGCGGAAAGGATGTATTCTTTCAATCCCTTCGGCAGATTATGTGGTACCGGGACGGGAAAATGACGGTCTACAAATCTGCCTCCGCCTGGGCATACATGGGTATGGCCGGGCAACAGCTCTATGGCCAGGAACGGGGAAAAGGGCTTTTCCGCCTGTCCGGTACTACCTGGCAACCTGTCTGTCAGGATTCGCTGCTCGCGCGTTTCGGCGTGACGGGTATTCTGGAATCCGGCGCCGGAGATCTCGTCCTGACTACACTGAAAAAAGGCATTTTCCGCCTCCGCGGATCGATCCTGATTCCGTTGCGGACGGCGGTTGACGAAACCCTTCTGGCCGACCGGATTTATTGCGCCCTGCGGCTGGGCCCTGGCCGGCTGGCAGTGGGTACGTCGTCTGCCGGGGTATTCCTGCTCAATGAAGACGGTGCGGTTCTTGACCGCTACTCGGCCGCCGACGGCCTGCAAAGCGCTAATATCCGCGGTATGTGGCTTGACCGCGAGCAAAACCTCTGGCTCGGGCTCGACGATGGTATCGACCATGTCGCAATCAACAGCCCCATTCAGTACCTCAGCCCGGGCGGTAACGCGGCAGGGTACTCCCTGGCGATCCATGAAGGCAATCTATACGCAGGGATGTCTTCCGGGCTCTTTGTCGCGCCTCTCACCACCGGAGATCTTTCCAAAGGCCGTTTCAGTGAACTGGCAGCCGGAAAAGGGCAGGTCTGGAACCTGGAGGTCGTCAATAACCAGCTTCTGATGGGGCATGAAAACGGCCTGTATCGCGTAGAAGGCAACTGGCTTACGCCTGTCTACCTGCAAACGGGAACCTGGCTGGTTCGTCGCTATGCCGCCGATGCGTGGCTGGCGGGTACCTACCAGGGCCTGCGCGGACTTGGGTATCGCGATGGCCGTTTTCAGGACCGCGGGCAGATCGCCGGTATGAAAGAACCCCTGCGTTTTCTGGTAACGGATTCGGCCAGCGGGACCGTCTGGTCGTCTCACCCCGTCCGGGGCGTATTCAGGTTTCGATGGGATCGTTCAACGGGCCGCTACACGTCGATGGAATTGCTGACAGATAAACAGGGGCTACCATCGGCCCGGTACAATTACGTCTACAAAATCCGTGGGAAGATGATGGTAGCCACCGAGAAAGGTGTGTACGAATACCGTAGTGGCCGTTTCTTCCCGGAGCCAACGCTGAAGAAAGTACTCGGAACACGGCCGTTGCAATACCTGAAGGACGATCGCCTCGGTAACGTTTGGTTTGCGAGTGATAAACAGCTGGGGTACGTCGATTTTCGCAGGAAGGGCGATCCGGTGGTCTTTTTTCCGGAAATGAAGGGTCGGCTCGTGGGCGGGTTCGAGTTCATCCATCCCGTTGATGAAGAAAATATCTTCATAGGAAGTGACAAAGGATTCTTCCGTCTCAACTACCGCAAGTACCAGCAGGAAACCCGGAAACCCGGCGTATTGCTTGGCGAAATCCGCATCACCAGTGTAACGGATTCGCTGGTATTTGGCGGATACCGGATGAAAGAAGGTAAAATGTCTGATATACAGGGAGACAGGTTGGTCCTGGCTGCCGGAATGAACTCGCTGCACATTGAGTTTTCCTCGCCGCCGTCGGCCTTGCAGAATACGGTAGAGTTCAGTTATCAGCTGGAAGGTTTTGACCGCGGATGGTCGGCCTGGGGTCCCAAACCGGAAAAAGACTACACCCGTTTGCCCTGGGGATCTTATGTATTCCTGGTAAAAGCACGAAACAATTTCGGAAACGAGTCACCGGTATTGCGCTATGAAATCGAGATACTGCCTGCCTGGTACGAAGGGTATGTGGCCTGGCTGGTGTATGCAATACTCACCGGTGGTTTGTTGTTCCAGCTTTTCACCTGGCAGCGCCGGAAACACGTCCGCAAGCAGCAGCAATTGCAATACCTGCACCAGCTGGAGATGGATCGCTCGGAAAAGGAGATCGTCCGCCTGAAAAACGAAAAACTCGAAGCCGAGATGGACTTCAAAAACCGCGAACTGGCCACGATGACCATGCAGCTCGTCCAGCGGGGTGAAATACTGGTGAAGGTGAAGGAAGTGATTACCTCCTGGGTGAAGAAGCAGGATGCCAAAGACAGTGCCCTGAGTTTCAGGCAGGTACTGCGCCTCATTCGCGACGTGGAGAGTAAAGATGCCGACTGGGGGCAGTTTACCCTTCATTTTAATACTGTCAACGAAGATTTCTTCGTCCGCCTCAAGGATCAATACCCCGAGCTGACTCCGAACGACCTGAAGCTCTGCGCGTTTCTGAAAATGAACCTGTCGTCGAAGGAAATTGCCCGCCTGATGAACGTCACGGTCAAGGCCATCGAAGTGGGCCGCTACCGCCTCCGGAAAAAACTCCAGCTTCCGGCAGAAGCGAATCTGTATGAGTTTTTGACGGGAGTGGGGAGGGGGTAGGGTTTCGGTTTTCAGTTTGCGGTTTACAGTTTTCGGTTTTGGGTGACGGCGATGGTCGTCTATTGTGGTGGCATTATAGTTTGCTGTTTGGGGGCGGACTGATTGCCCATTTATAGTTTGTGGTTTGAGACGCTGCTGGTGGCCCAAACCACAAACTATAATACCGTGTCAATAAACGACCGTCGCCGTCCCCCAAACCGTAAACCCAAAAACTGTAAACTGAAAACTATAAACCGTGACCCCGCTCTATCGTGTCACGCTGACAGTTATCGCGTCTGTAGTGCCAAAAATTACCGGTAAAGTGCAAGAATGAGACGCCTTTTTTAAGTACCTGAAAGTCAGGGTGGTAGCCGGTGTATGTAGTGGAAGAGTAGGGGATAAGTAAGCAGGTTAGGGGCATTCCGAAGGCCGTCTGTAGTGTTCATGTAGGGGTAGGAAAAAAGCCGGAACGGCAACGCGGGAGGCTAGTTTCGGTCCGGGTTAACCGCCCGTTATTTCCTATTTCTTACTCTTAACCCCTCTCGCTGATGAAGAGAAAATCTACTGTGTGGTTGCTCGGTTTACTGCTGCTCCAACCGGTGTGGCTACTCGCGCAGGTCGCTCAGGTGACCGGTCGCGTAACGGCCAAAACCGGAGGCGCCCCGTTGCCGGGCGTGTCGGTACTGGTGCAAGGTTCGACAACCGGGACGTCGACCGATTCCCAGGGCCGGTTCAAAATTCAGGTACCCGACAAAAACGCGACGCTGGTATTCAGCCAGGTCGGCATGCTGCGGCAGGCGGTCGTAGTGGGGAACCAGACGGAGCTGGCCATTGTGATGGAAGACGATGTGAATAACCTCGAGGAGGTCGTCGTAGTCGGCTATGGCGCCCAGAAAAAAAGTGTCGTCACCGGAGCGATTTCAAGCGTAAAAGGTTCCGATTTGCAATCTATGCCTATTTCCCGCGTGGAAGAAGCCCTGCAGGGCCGCGCGTCCGGTCTCACAATTGCCTCCAGCTCCGGACAGCCGGGTTCCGGTTCCACCGTCCGGGTGCGGGGTATTACGACGCTCAACAACAACGATCCCCTTTGGGTGGTCGATGGTGTCGTGGTCGACAACGGGGGTATCGGCTACCTCAACCAGTCCGATATTGAGTCGGTAGAAGTCCTGAAAGATGCTGCTTCTCAGGCTATTTATGGTGCACGGGCTGCGGCTGGTGTAATCCTCGTCACGACCAAGAAAGGTAAATCGGGCGCGCTCCAGATCAATTACAACGGCTTTTTCGGAACCTCCGCTCCGGCAAAGAAGCTCGATCTGCTCAACGCGGAGCAGTACGCGACCCTTCGCAACGAATCGGCGGTGAACGCCGGCGCTCAGCCGATCTTCTCCAACCCAGCCGCGCTTGGCAAGGGAACCGACTGGCAGGCGCTGATTTTCAACAACAGCGCCAAACGTCAGAACCATGAACTGAGCCTGAGCGGGGGAAACGACCGGTCGACCTACTACCTCTCCTTCGGCTATCTTGATCAGGAAGGTATCGTCGCGACGGCCATTTCGAAGTACAAGCGCCTCAATCTGCGTCTGAACTCGACGCACAAGCTGGCTAAATGGCTGACTTTCGGGCAAAATGTTGGCTATGCCCGCGAGAAATCGATCGGTCTGGGTAATACGAACAGCGAATTCGGCGGCCCGCTGAGCTCGGCGATCAACCTCGATCCGATTACGCCGGCCGTGATTACCGATCCGGCGGTAGCCGCTGCCGCCCCGTATACCAATATCGGGATCCGCCGCGATGCCAACGGCAACCCGTTCGGTATCTCCCAATATGTTGCGCAGGAAATCACCAATCCCCTTGCGTATATCCAGACCCGTTTAGGTAACTACAGCTGGAGCGATAATTTCGTCGGCAACGGATACCTGGAAGCCGAGCCCGTCAAAGGCCTCAAACTGCGGTCTACACTGGGTGCGAAGCTGTCTTTCTGGGGTTCGGAGAGCTTCTCGCCGATATCTTGGCTGAACGCGACGACGATCAACTCCCAAACGTCGTTCACCCGCGGGAATAACCGGAAGCTTGACTGGAACGTCGAAAACACGATTTCCTACAACAGGGTCTTCAACCGCCACAACGTCACCCTGCTTCTCGGCCAGGGAGCGTATCAGGACAACAACTCCTATGGTACAAGCGTGACGTTCTTCAATATTCCGGTTGATAACTTCGACGACGCTTCACTGAATTACAAGCGCCCGACCGACCAGCGATCTTCCGACGGATCCGAAGGCGCTCTTCACAAAGTAAGCTCCCTGTTCGCCCGTTTGAATTATGATTTTGACGAGAAATACCTGATCCAGGCATTGATCCGCCGCGACGGTTCTTCCCGCTTCGGCGCGAACCACAAATACGGTATTTTCCCTTCCGTGTCAGTGGGTTATGTAATTTCGCGGGAAAACTTCTTTCCCGCCAATAACGTCGTCAACTTCCTGAAACTGAGAGGGGGATATGGCGTGGTAGGAAACGACGCCATCGGTGATTTTGCATTCCTTTCCACGATTGGCAGCGGTCGGAACTACACCTTTGGCACGTCCGGCAGCTATGTCATCGGCTATAGCCCCAACGCCCCGGCAAACCCGGATCTCAAATGGGAACAGACCAGCCAGACCAATATCGGGATCGACGCGACGCTTTTCCAGAAGCTGAGCCTGACAGTAGAATGGTTCCGGAAAGTAACGACCGACGTCCTCCAGAATCCGCGGATTCCGGGTTACATCGGCGCGATTTCCAACCCGGCTGCCAACATCGCCGATATCCGCAACTCCGGGGTTGAAATCGAACTGGGCTACAGCCGCAAGGTAGGACAGGTGCAACTCTCCCTCAACGGCAACGTATCCTTTATTCAAAACAAAGTTACCAACCTGGGCCGCGGCGTAGAATACCTCTCCGGTGGCCAGACCTTCCAGGCGTCGAGCTACCCGATCACGCGGACAGCCGTCGGTCAGCCCATCAGCGCCTTCTACGGCTTCCAGACCATGGGTATCTTCCAGAATGCCGGCGAAGTGGATGCGTATGTCGACAAAAACGGCGCCAAAATCCAGCCGGGTGCCAAACCGGGCGATTTCCGCTGGGCGGACCTGAACGGTGACGGCAAAATCAACGACCTCGACCGTACCTTCCTCGGAAACCCGACCCCGACTACCACCTTCGGTTTTACCTTCAATGCCGCGTGGAAAGGGTTCGACCTGGTGGTATTCGGACAAGGCGCGGCAGGTAATAAAATCTTCCAGGGACTCCGCCGCCTGGATATCCAGCCGGCCAACTGGCAGACGAAAGCGCTTGGTCGCTGGACCGGCGAAGGTACAACCAACGCCTTCCCGCGGCTCGTAAACGGCGATCCGAACAAGAACTTCCTGAACCCTTCTGACTTCTATCTCGAAAACGGCAGCTACTTCCGCATCAAAACCCTGCAGGTAGGCTATACCCTTCCGCAGGTACTGTCGAAGAAGCTGGGTATGCAACGGGCACGGATATACGCCATGAGCCAGAACCTCGCCACAATTACGAAATACACCGGCTATGACCCGGAAATCGGCGGTGGCGTCATGAGTATCGACCGGGGTATCTATCCCCAGGCGCGTTCCCTGATGGTTGGTTTGAATCTTGGTTTTTAAGCTGTAACGACGAATGAAACGATATACCCAATACCTGGCGGTTGTAGCCGCCACCTTACTGGTCTCCTGCTCGGACTCCTTCCTCGAAGTGAAGCCGAAAGGAACCGATCTGGAAGCCAACTACTACCGGAACCAGCAGGAAGCCTTCAACGGTCTTGTCGCTGTGTATGATGTAGTCGGCTGGCAATCAAACGGATATGTAACGAAGATAGGGGCGATGAACGCCGCTTCGGACGATCACTTCGCCGGCGGTGGCGGCCCGTCTGACGTGACGGCCTTCCAGGTCATCTCCAACTATACCCTCACGCCGGCGACCGGCCCGCAGGGCGACCTCTGGAACAAGGGATTCTCCGGTATCTTCCGCGCGAATACCATTCTCCAGAAACTCTCCGGAGTACCGATGGACGAAAACCTGAAGAAGCGGTATGCGGCCGAAGCCAAATTCCTCCGGGCGTATTTCTACTTCGACCTGGTTCGTCTGTTCAAGAATATTCCGCTGCTGACGAAGACCGTCGCGACGAGCGACATGTACAATGTTGAGCAGGCCGCTCCCGCCGAAGTTTACAAACAGATGGAGCTGGATCTGACGGAGGCGATTGCCGTGTTGCCGGCGACCGTACCCGTTGCCACCGAAGGCGGTCGGGTTACGCAGGGAACCGCCAAAGCTCTTCTCGGAAAAGTGTACCTTCAGCAGGAGAAGTTCACGCAGGCGGCGCAGGAGCTCGCAGGTGTGAACGGTACCCCGGGAAGTACCAATCCCTTCGGATACAAGCTGTTGAGCAGCTTCGCTGACGTTTTCAAAGTGAACAACAAATTCAACAGTGAGTCGATTTTCGAGATATCGTTTACCAATACCTCCGCCGGCGGCTGGAGCTGTGTGTCGTGTACGGAAGGGAACGTCCTCAATATTATGGTAGGTCCCCGCGGCTACCGCACGCTGAAGCCGGAAGCACCTGATTACGTTTCGGGATGGAGTTTCCTGCCCGTCACGGCGGATCTGTTCAATGCCATCCGCAACGATCCCCGGAGCCGGGCGACAGTCGCCAACCTCGACAGCCTCGAAAAAGCGGGTATCGCTACGTATGAAAAGGGATACATGAACACCGGCTATTTCCTGGAGAAGTTTGCCGGCCGCCAGGCCAACCGCTGGACCGGCGCAGGCGCTCCCGAACTGAACTTCCCGCAAAACCTCTATGAAATCCGCCTGGCGGATACCTATCTCCTCGAAGCCGAAGCGTTGGTGCGCGGAGGCGGAGACCTGACCCGGGCCGCGCTACTGCTCAATGCCGTGCGCGACCGGGCCTACGGAGACAACAAGCACCACGTGGCCGCGACGATGGATAACATCATCACCGAACGCCGCGTAGAGCTGGCCGGCGAAGGGCACCGCTGGTTTGACCTCGTTCGCTGGGGCAAGGCAGCCGCCGTGCTGGGCAGCCGTGGGTTTGTCGCCGGAAAAAATGAAATTCTGCCGATTCCCCTGCTCGAAATGGAGAATACCAAAATCCAGCAGAGCAAGGAGTGGGGAGGGACGAAATAAGGTAACTTTCGGGTCGACTGGCTGCTTCCTCTGCGAAGCGGCCGGTCGGCTTTTTTTGTTCAGCGACCGGTGACGGTCTGAAATTCAATGTGTTCATGCAATTTTTTCGCAAGATGGCCGGCCTGGTGGCACTGGCTGCGCTGACGACTACCGCCGGCGCCCAGGGATTTCTCCGGGCAGAAGGCAGGGACCTCGTCGACGCCGACGGACGGAAAATAATCCTCCGCGGCATGGGCCTGGGAGGCTGGATGCTCCAGGAAGGGTACATGTTCCGGCTGAGCCCGCTGGGCCAGCAGTACAAAATCAAAGCGGCCATTGCCGACGTCACGAGTAAGGAAAAGGCGGACGCCTTCTACCGCAAGTGGCTCGCCAACCATACCCGGAAAGTCGATATCGACTCGATGGCGGCCTGGGGATTTAATTCCATCCGCCTGCCGATGCACTATGCGCTGTATACACTGCCTGCTGAGGAGGAGCCGGTTAAAGGCAAGGATACCTGGCTGGAAGAAGGTTTTGCCCTGACCGACGAGCTGCTGAAGTGGTGCGAAGCCAACCGGATGTATCTCATTCTCGACCTCCACGCCGCGCCAGGCGGTCAGGGAAACGACCTGCCGATTTCGGACCGCCATCCGGACAAGCCGTCTTTGTGGCAGAGCGAAGCGAATCAGCAGAAGACCGTCGCCCTCTGGCGGAAGCTCGCTGAACGGTATAAAAACAGCCGCTGGATCGGTGGCTATGACGTTATCAACGAGCCCAACTGGGGTTTCGAGGATCCCAAAGATGTCCGCGGAACTGCCGAGACGAAAAACGAACCGCTGAAGAAACTCCTCGTCGACATCACCAAAGCTATTCGGGAGGTGGACCCCAACCACCTCATTATCATAGAAGGAAACGGCTTCGGAAATAATTACAGCGGCCTGATGCCGGCATGGGACAAAAACATGGCCCTCAGTTTCCATAAATACGGAAACTACAACAGCAAGGCGGCTATTCAGAAGTTCCTCGACCTCCGGCAGCAGTACAATGTTCCGATCTGGCTGGGCGAGACAGGCGAAAACTCGAATAACTGGTTTACCGAATGCATCCGGCTGTGTGAACGCGAAAACATCGGCTGGTGCTGGTGGCAGGAAAAGAAAATGGGTATCGCCAACCCCCTCGAAATCAGGCAGCCCGCCGGGTATCAGAAACTGGTTGACTACTGGACCGGGAAAGGGGAGAAGCCTTCCGCTTCCGAGGCCGAACGTACGCTGAACGAATGGCTCGACAACCTGAAGCTTGAAAACAATGTCTACCACCGCGACGTCATCGACGCCATGTTCCGGCAGACGCGTTCCGAACTGTCTATCCCGTATGCCGTGAAAGAAATCGGAGGAGGTGGTACCATCCGGGCAGTGGATTTTGACCTGGGCCGTCAGCGTTCCGCCTACTTCGACCGCGATACAGCCAGCTATCAGTATACCCCCGGCGTCAATACGACAGGTAACCGCGGCCGGGTATACCGGAACGACGGCGTCGACATCCGTAAAGCTGGTAATCAATACGTTGTAGACCATATTGAGGACGGCGAATGGCTTCAGTATACCTTCTGGGCGAAAAAGGACGGGAAGTACGATATCTCCTTTTCTGTCGCCTCCGAAACCGATGCGGGCCGTATTACCCTGCTGCTGAACGGAGAAATGGCTGCTACCGACATAGCCGTTCCGGCGACAGGCGGTGTGGACCGCTGGCGACCTACGGAAAAAAAGAATGTATCGCTTCGTAAAGGCAAAAATGTATTGCGTGTCTGGTTCGATACCGGCGGCTTCCAGCTCAGCGAAATCAATCTGACAAAAAATTAAGTACATGAAAAAAGTCTTTCTTCCTTTTTTATTGATAGCGGGTCTGCCGGCCCTGGCCCAGCAAAAGGCTGAGGCCTGGCTTACCCACGCCGATCGTTCGGCGCTTTTTGCGCGCCAGCCGGAGGCGCTGCGTTTTTCGGCGACAGCGGCTTCCGGGCCGGTTATTGACGTCAACGATGTCGAGACATTTCAGACGATCGATGGATTTGGGTATGCCCTAACAGGCGGTAGCGCTCAGCACCTGATCCGGATGTCACCCGCTGCGCGCAAGGCTGTTTTGACAGAATTATTCGGGGAAAAAGGGAATGCGATTGGCGTTAGCTATATCCGGCTGACGATCGGCGCTTCCGACCTGAACGAAAAAGTATTCTCCTACGATGATCTTCCGAAAGGAGAGACCGATTTTGACCTGAAGAAATTTGATCTGGGCCTTGACCGTCAGGATGTTATTCCGGTGATGAAGGAAATCCTGGCGATTAATCCGAAGATAAAAATCCTGGGCTCGCCCTGGTCGCCGCCTGTCTGGATGAAAGACAACGGCGATACCCGCGGCGGCAGCCTGAAACCGGAATGCTTTGACGTGTACGCCCGCTATTTTGTCCGGTACATTCAGGAAATGGCAAAGGAAGGTATCCGGATCGATGCCATTACGGTTCAGAACGAACCCCTGCACCCGGGCAATAACCCCAGCCTCCTGATGCCGGCGCCCGATCAGGCAGTCTTCGTCAAGAAAAACCTTGGCCCTGCTTTCGAAAAAGCCGGTATCAAAACGAAGATCATCATCTACGATCACAACGCCGATCGTCCCGATTACCCGATCTCCATCCTGAATGATCCCGAAGCCCGTAAGTACATCGACGGCTCGGCGTTTCACCTCTATAACGGAAAGATCGAGGCGCTGTCGGAAGTACACAATGCGTACCCCGACAAGCACCTCTATTTCACCGAACAAATGGTGATCGGAAAGGAAGACGGCCCGATGAAGATCACCGAGCCGGTGGAGCGGCTTTTTATCGGAGCGACGCGCAACTGGTGCCGTAATGTACTGGAATGGAACCTGGCGGCCGATCCGCAAAACAAGCCGTTTACCGATCGGGGCGGCTGCCCGATGTGCCAAGGCGCGGTGACGATCGACGGCGACAGGGTATCCCGGAACATCGCCTACTATGCGATGGCGCACGCGTCAAAGTATGTCCGTCCCGGCTCGGTCCGCATCGCTTCCAACGAAGTAAAAGGCCTGCCGAATGTGGCTTTCCGGACACCAAAAGGAAGAAAAGTGCTGATCGTCGCCAATGTGAGCGGGGAAAAACAGACCTTTGCCATCCGCTCCGGCGGTAAAACGGTGACCGCAACCCTGCCCGATGGCTCGGTCGGTACCTATGTCTGGTAGATCGCTGAACCTATGAAACACACGCTTTTTTTTATTACCTGCTTTTTGTTTTCCGGCGCGGTTTTCGCGCAGGCGGACTCGGTCGTAGCACCGGGTGCAATGTTGCAGCTGGTTTCAGACCAGTTCACGTTTACCGAAGGTCCTGCGGTGGACCGGGAAGGAAATATCTTCTTTACCGACCAGCCGAACGATAAGATCTGGAAGTATGCAGCGGATGGTACGTTGTCGCTTTACCGGGAGAAAACGGGCCGGTCCAACGGCATGTATTTCGACCGGAAAGGAAACCTGATCAGTTGCGCCGACGAAAACGACGAGCTGTGGTCGATCGACAAAAAAGGAAAAGTAACCGTCCTGCTCAGCTCGTTCGAAGGGAAGAAATTCAACGGACCGAACGACCTCTGGATCGCGCCGAAAGGGGGTATTTATTTCACCGATCCGTTCTATCCCCGCGACTACTGGACCCGCAAAAAGCCTGATCTGGAAGCAGAACGTGTGTATTTTCTGCCGAAAGGCGCGAAGGAAGCCCGTATCGTTGAGGCAGATATCAAGAAGCCCAACGGCATAGTCGGCACGCCGGACGGGAAGTACCTCTATGTTTCAGACATCGGTTCCTGGAAGACATACCGCTATACCATCGCTCCGGACGGCGCTCTGACCGATAAGCAACTCTTTTGCGAACAGGGCTCCGATGGTATGACGCTCGATACGCATGGAAACGTTTACCTGAGCGGTCGCGGCGTATCTGTCTACAACGCAGCCGGCAAAAAGATCCGGCAGATTCCTGTGCCTTCTGGCTGGGTAGGCAATGTGTGTTTCGGCGGAAAAGACCGAAAGACACTGCTGATCACTGCCTCCACAACGGTATACACGTTGAAGATGAATGCGAAGGGAGTGGAGTAGGCAGTTTTCGGTTTTCCGTTTTGGGTTTTCAGTTAGGGCCTCTCCGGTGTGGGAGGCTTTTTTTGTTTGGGAGTTTGGGGTTTCGTGTTTAGAGTTGGAGGGGAAGAGCTTGGTCTTCGCGATCCCCCTGCTCCATGCCCCCTGCGCAATAGCCGGTGGTTGAGCTACGTCGAAACCAGCGTGGCGGGAGCGGTAGGGATGAAAAAAAAGACGGCTGCCGGAGGTTTCGACGGGCTCAACCACCGGGGGAGAGCTTCGTCTTCGCGACCCCTGCTCCATGCCCTCTGCGCGATAGCCGGTGGTTGCGCTACGTCGAAACCAGCGTGGCGGGAGCGGTAGGGATGAAAAAAAAGACGGTTGCCGGAGGTTTCGACGGGGCTCAACTACCGGGGGGAGAGCCTCGTCTTCGCGCCCCTGCTCCATACCCTCTGCCCCCTGCGCAATAGCCGGTGGTTGAGCCCCGTCGAAACCAGCGCGGGAGCGGTGGGGATGAAAAAAAAGACGGCTGCCGGAGGTTTCGACGGGGCTCAACCACCGGGGGGATCTTCGTCCTCGCGCCCCTGCTACATGCCCTCTGCCCCCTGCGCAATAGCCGGTGGTTGCGCTACGTCGAAACCAGCGTGGCGGGAGCGGTAGGGATGAAAAAAAAGACGGCTGCCGGAGGTTTCGACGGGCTCAACCACCGGGGGGGAGAGCTTCGTCTTCGCGCCTCTGCTTCATGCCCCCTGCATCTATCCCAACACTCCTCTCTGCCAAACAAAATAGAACAATCCCAACATCTTACTGCACAAAAATTCCATTCTTTTCTTTCTTGACAAAACACATTGATTTATTGTAGGTCAAGTTGTTAATTAGCCTCACCCTCAGGTAAGCCTGCCGCATCTTTCCTCTGGATTTGTTGACCGGATTTCCCCGTCTGCCTGCGCAGACGGCTGTTCTTTCTGTTCCGACACCAAACGATTGGGCTATCATGCAACTCGCAACCGAAGAGTTGATGCTGCGGCAGATTGCCGCCGGAGACCAGCAGGCTTTTTCCGAATTGTACGACCGGTATCGCCCTGTTCTCTACCGTTTTGTTTACGGGATACTCAAATCCTCCGACCTCACCAAGGACGCCTGCCAGGAGGTGTTCATCCGGATTTGGGAGGACCGGCAGCGCCTCGACCAGGTGCAGTCGTTCCGGTATTACCTCCTGACCGCCGGCAAGAACCAGAGCCTGAACATGCTGAAAAAGGTGGTATCGGAAGAGCGTACACTGTCCGGGTTTGTCCGGCAGTACCGGGACGTTCAGACGACCACTCCCGAGGAGACGCTCCAGGCCGAAGACTACCAGCGCTTTCTTCAGTCTGTTCTTGCGACGCTTCCGCCGCAGAGCCGACGGGTATTTGAACTATGCCGGCAACAGGGACTGTCGTACGACGAAGTCGCTGACCTGCTGGGCGTTTCCCGGAATATCGTCAAAAAGCACATGGTGCGGTCGATGAAGGTATTGCGGCTGGCTGTGGAGCGCGACCTGGGTATTACGTTCAGCGTATTTCTGGCGGCTGTTTTCCGGTCCTGATTCAAATTTCCGGCTGCCGGGGGGGACCCCACTACTGCCCGGCCGTTGTCTTACCGGCACAACCACGCGCTGAATGAACGAAAAAGAACTGAAGACCCGCCTTGTGGACCGCTACATGCGGTCTGCGGCCTCCATGCAGGAACTGGAAGTATTCGTCCACCTCTATCAAAAAGGGGAACTCGACGAGATCATGCATGCCTATCTGGACGAGCAAATCCGCGAGCTGCCCGATCAGGAACTACCCCGAAGGCGCTGGAGCCGTTGGGCTGCAACTGCTGCTGCGGCCGTAGCGGTTGTTGCCGGTGGATGGTGGTACCTTTCCGCGCCGGAACCGGCCGTTTCGGTTTTGGTGGAAACCCAACCGAGGGAAACAAAGGAAATCCGTTTGCCGGACGGATCGGTTGTCTGGCTGAATGGCAACAGCCGTCTCCGCTACCCGGAGGCGCTCAGCGGAGAAAGCCGCGAAGTGACGCTGGAGCAGGGAGAAGCCTGGTTCTCCGTTTTCCACGATTCCCGCCATTTCCATGTCCTGACGCCTGACCGCCTGAAAATTGACGTGCTCGGGACGGAGTTCAATGTCCGGCTGCGTCCCGGAGAAACGAGCGTCTTCCTCGAAAAAGGAAAAGTCGCGGTATCGGCGGGTACGGGCCGGAGAGAAATGGCGCCCGGCGATCTCATGGCCTATGACTCCAAACGCGGCCACATGTCTGTCTCCCGCGATGGCGCCGCCGAATGGGCTGCATGGAAACGGGATCTGTTTGTATTTGACGACGCTGCGCTGTCGGACGTAGGCAAGGCGCTCGAAGACTATTACGGCATCCGCGTCCGGATCGAGGATAACCTGGCCCGCAAGCGCTTTACCGGTAAAGTTTCCCGGAAAAACCTCGATGTCGTATTGCAGGTCATCGCCCGGACACTGCAAATCAATACCGCCCGCAGAGACAGTACGGTTATTCTCCGGAAGTAGAAGATTATTCGGTAAAATGTCGGAATGGCCAAATTGGTACTAAATAAATAAAGAGTATAACCTCTTGAATAATCTGCTTTTTTTTGAAAAACAGGGGGACCCTCGACACGGCCGTCACTTGTCTTACTACTGCATCCCGGGATCAGTTTCACTAACCAAAACAAGATATGGCATTACCACTACGAAGCACGGTGCTGCTTTCGTTGTTCGTGTTGACGCTCCCGACGCATGGGCAACGTCTTGCCATCGGGCGGGACCGTTCGCTGACGGAAGTCTTCGACGAGCTTGAAAAGCGCTACCACGTCCAATTCGCCTACCAAAAACGGGAACTGAGAAACAAACGTATAGACGGAGCGTTTGCCCTGACTTCCGCCTCTGTTGAGGGAAGCCTGTCCCGCCTGCTGACGCCGCTGAACCTGTCTTTCGAAAAAATCGGCGAAACCTACATCATCTCTGAAAGACGGAGCGCCGGTGTTGCGAAGGTGACGGTCGACCGCGAAGTCGACATCATCATCAAAGGAAAGGTAGCCGCGAAGGACGGAACCGGTTTGCCGGGCGTCAACATCCGCGTAAAAGGCACTTCCCGCGGGACTGTCACCGACGCCGAAGGCAGGTATACCCTCAGCGTCCCGTCAGGGCAGAGTACCCTGGTGTTTTCGTTCATCGGGTATGTGAGCCAGGAAGTGACGCTGAGCGGGCAGACCACGCTCGACGTCGTACTGGATACCGAGATGAAGCAGCTCAACGAAGTAGTCGTCACAGCCGCAGGTATCGAGCGGAAGGCGACAGCCCTGGGTTACTCGGTTTCCACCATTAATTCCGACGCCCTCGCCCAGAAAAACGAACCGGACCCCATCCGGGCCCTGGCCGGGAAAGTCGCCGGCGTTAACATTCAGGGCGGCGGCGGGGTAGCCGGCGGCGCTACCAATATTACCATCCGCGGTAATTCTTCCCTTGGAAATAACAACCAGCCTTTGTACGTCGTCGACGGCGTCCCGTTCGATAACTCCACCTTCGCGCCGGTAGGCGGCAGCGGGCAGCGGCAGACGCAGAGCAGCCAGTCGACCGCCAACCGCGCCTTCGACCTCGATCCCAATAACATCCAGAGCCTCACCGTATTGAAAGGGGCTGCGGCAGCGGCGCTTTACGGCTCCCGCGCGGCAAACGGCGCTATTATCATCACGACGAAGGCGTCGGCGAAGAAGAGCCGGAAAGGGACAGAGATCACGTACAACACGTCTTATTCCATTGAAGAAATCGCCGGATTGCCTGAGTACCAGCAGAAATACGGACAAGGTACGAACGGAGACTACCGCAGCGCCGTATACGGATCTTCCGGCTCCGCCTATAGCAGCCGGCCGACCATCCCGCATCCGCTGGCGCGTGCCGGTTTTTCAGCGGCCGACTTCCCGCAGTTTTACGAAGCCGACGGCGTAACGCCGGTGCAGGTACCGTACCGGTCGTATGCCGGCAAGGCACAGCGGGATTTCTTCCGGCAGGGTATGGTATTTGAAAACGCGCTGACTGTCAATTCAGGAAGCGAGAAGGGGAATTTCACGGTAGGTCTCAGCCGGATGACGAATAAGGGTATGGTGCCGGGGAACGACATCAACCGGACGTCGATCAACGTTGGCGGCAATGCCCGCCTCGACAACAAATTCTACGCCCGCGGTACGATCAACTACATCATGACGGATCAGAAATCGCCCCCGATCGGCGGTACAGGCTCTGTGATGAGTACGATGTATTACCTGCCGACGAGCTACAACCTGACCGACTACCCCTTCGAAAACCCGAATACCGGTGCCAACGTGTACGATTATGCGGGGGTGGATAACCCGTACTGGTCGGTGAGGCATAGTCCGTCGACCAGCAACGTTGACCGCTACTACGGCAACTTCGTGCTTGGTTTCGACCCGCTGCCCTGGCTCAATATTCAGAACACGGCCGGTTTCAACGCCTATACCGACCGGCGGGTGAGCGTATTGGGCAAAGGCTCGTCGGTATATGCCAACGGTACCATCAATACCGACAATATCTACCGGCAGGAGCTGGACAATACCCTGCTCGTAACGGCGACGAAGAGTTTCTGGGAGGACTTCAACGTCCGGGCCATCTTCGGCAACAACGTCAACCAGCGCCTGACGCAGCGCTCGGCGTTCATGGGTACGGATATTATCACGGCAGGGATTAACGACATCAGCAATACGTCGACCATCACGCTCGGCGGCCTGCCGAACAACCGGGCGCGGCTGAAGCAGCGGTACTATGCCTTTTTCACGGACATTACCCTCGATTACAAAAACTACGCGTCATTGAACCTCGTCGGTCGGAATGACATTTCATCAACACTCCCTCCTCAAAACCGAAGCTATCTGTACGGCGGCGTGAACGGCTCCCTGATTTTCACGGAAGCCTTTCACCTGGCCGGAAAGAAGCTGTCGTTCGGAAAAGTACGGGTCGGCTACACGCGGGTCGGGAACGAAGCTTCTCCGTACCAGACGTCCAATGTGTACACGTCGAACACGAGTTCCGGCGACCTCGGCGCGCCTTTTTCCAACGGAACCGTCACGAACGTAAGCACCCTGACGCTGTCGGACATTCTGGCGAACTCCGTGCTCAAGCCTGAATTCATTACCGAATTTGAAGTTGGAACGGAGCTTCAGTTTTTTGACAACAAGCTTTCGGTGGATGTGACGTACTACAACAAGCGCAGTACCTCGCAGATTTTCACCGTAAAATCAGCGCCGAGTTCGGGCTTTACCGACCGGATCATCAACCTCGGACAGACCTCAAACAGAGGTTTTGAAGTAGCTGTAAGCGGCACGCCGTATGTCTCGGCCTCGGGTTTTCGATGGAATATCAACGCCAATTTCACCCGCAACCGTAACCGTGTCGATGACCTCGGCGGTATCGCCCAGCTCGTCTACGGATCCAACGTCCACATTGCCGGGCAGCCCTATGGGCAGATTTACGGAACACGCTATGCCCGTGACAATGAGGGGAATATCCTGGTCAACCCGCAGACAGGCAAGCCGATTGCGGCGGCGACGAGCGGCCCGATCGGTAATCCCAACCCGAACTTCATCGTCGGGCTCAGCAATAGCTTCTCGTTCAAGCGGTTTACGCTGGACGTGCTGTTCGACTGGAAGCAGGGCGGCGCGATTTATTCGACCAACATCAGCAATGCTCTTTCCCGCGGGGTAACCCGTGACACGGAAGACCGGGAGACGCTCTGGGTAGGTCCCGGCGTACTCGGAAACGTCAATACCCTTCAGCCGATACTGGACGGAGAGGGTAAGAAAATTCCGAATAACACAGCACTGACAGTGATCGATTACTTTTTCAACGGCGGGTACGGTCCCGGCGGGATCGGAGAGGGGTATGTCTTCGATGCGACGGTGTTCCGCCTGCGGGAAATATCCTTCGGGTACTCCCTGCCGGCGGGTTTGCTGAAGCATACGCCATTCGGCGCCGCGTCCCTGTCGATCAGCGGTCGGAACCTCTGGTACAAGGCGCCGAACACGCCGAAGTACATGAACTATGACCCCGAAGTAAGTACCGGCGCTGCCAATAACCAGGGCTTCGATTCACTCGGGGTACCGACAGCCCGCCGGTATGGTATCAACCTGAGAGTCAGCTTCTAACTGCCAACAGACATGAAAAGAGCCTTTCTCTTTCTGACAAGTCTTCTGTTTCTCGGGTCCTGCAAAGACTTTGTCGACATCAACAACGACCCCAACAACCCGACGACTCCGACGCTCAACCTGATGCTGCCGGCGACGCAGGTAGTGATCGGCGGGAATTTTCAGGATATCAACAGCGGCGGAACAGCTGTTATTCAGCACTTTGCGTCGGGTTCGCTCAATCGCTGGGATCAGTCGGGTTCGACGTTCTCCCAGGCGTGGTCAGCCTTCTACACCGGCGCAATTCCTGATCTCGAAACCATCATCAAAGTAGGTACCGAGCAGAAGCAATGGGGATATGTGGCCGTTGCCAAACTCCAGAAAGCCTATCTGTACAGCATTATGGTGGACCTCTGGGGCGACGTACCGTACTCCCAGGCGGGCGGGACGTTCGCCAACCCGGTATTCGACAAAGGCGACGTGATCTACACCAGCCTGTTTACACTGATCGACGAAGCCCTCGCCGACATGGACAAAGGCTTCACGGTCCTCGCTTCTGCGGATATCTTTTACCAGGGATCGAAAGACAAATGGCAGCGCATGGCGAATACGCTCAAGCTGAAAATGTACAATCAGATCCGCCTGTCGGACCCGTCAAAAGCGGCTGCCGGTATCAAACAGCTGCTCGACAGCAAGGCGCCGCTCATGACGGATAACAGCCAGGATTTTACCTTCCGCTACGGCAGCAACGTGGCACCCAGCGCCCGGCATCCCTGGTATACAGCGATGTACAACAACAGTCGCTCGGGGTACATGAGCATGCCGCTGATCAACCGGCTGAAGGCGCAGGACGATCCAAGGCTCCGGTACTATGTTTTTCGGATGCGGGACAATGCCGGTCTGGCCAACTCGACCAACGGCGACGGCTACTACGGTCGCTTTCCGGGAGACGGTACCGCTTCTCCCGCCGATCACAGTACCCGTGCCATCGTCGGTATTTACCCGGCAGCCGGACTGTATGACAACGGAACAATCAGTACCCTGACCTCGTCAAACGTCTACCTGAACAACACCGGCGCGAGTGCGGTGACGACGGCCAACTCCTTCAAAATCGCGCTTTTTACGTCAGGAGACGGTACCGGCGCAGGCGTATTGCCTCTGCTGACCAACTTCATGGCCGGGTTTATCCGCGCCGAAGCGGCCCTGAAACTCAACACCGGCGAAGACGCCCGCAAGCTCTTTCTGGATGCAGTGACGGCCCAGCTCAACAGCGTTAGCGCGGTGTCGACGGCCAACAAGGGGAATGCGATTCCGGCGGCGACGATCACCGGGTTCGTTACCCGCCTCGGGCAGCAGTGGGACGCCGCCGACGCCGACGGGAAATTTCGCCTGCTGATGATGCAGAAGTGGATTGCGTCGTATGGCAATGGGGTGGAGGCCTACAACGACTTCCGTCGGACGGGCCTTCCGGAACTCGACGACCTTGTTTCACCCCTCGATACCTTCCCGATGCGGTACTACTATTCGGAAACCGAAATGACGTCCAACGAATCCGTTATCGCCAACCGCGACAAACTCCAGCGTGCCCAGCAGACGACGCCGGTATTCTGGGATAAATAAGGGGCATGTTCGGTTTTCAGTTTACGGTTTATAGTTTTCGGTTTGGAGTTTAGGGTTTAGAGTTCAGGGTTGATGGATCGTGCCCCATGCCCTCTGCCCCATGCCCTCTGCCCCACGCCCTCTGCACTAAACACCTGACTTTTCAGCCAATGAAAGGATACTCTTTACTAGTACTCGCCCTGGCAGGTATGCTGTCGTGCAAGACGGTCGATTACGACTGGGAAAAGTACGTGACCACGGCCACGCCCAAAGTGACGGTCAATACCGCCAAATCGGCACTACCTACGATCCAGACCGGCAAAGTTTCCTTCTTTAACCTGAAGGATCCGAACTATGCTGTCAATCAGCAGTTTGAGTACACGCTCGATTATTATAACAGCGGCGTGGCGGATGTTGCCTCGATTGAGGTGTATCTTAGCTACAACAAAAAGGAGTCGAGCCCTCCGGCTTACCCCATGACGTTCTCATTAGCAGGCGTTTATCCGACGGAAAGGCAATTCCCCCTGCCCAGTACGGTGGGTTCCGCTGAAGTACTGGTTGAGACCGTAACCTCGTTCCCCAAAACGTACACGTTTACTGCAACCCAGCTCGCTCAGATCACCAAAACGGATCTGACGAAGGTGGCTGTCAACGACTATTTTCTCTTTAAGTTTATTCTGACCATGAAGAATGGCATGCGCATGGTGCAGTTCCAGGATAATGCCTGCGACGAGTCGCGGGGAGAGCCATGTGATTGCCGCGTGGGGGTTCGGTTCAAAAATCAGTAGTTCATCGCATAACCAAAACCAGTTCCGTATGACAACACGCTTTTATCGACTTCTCTGTTTTCTGCTGCTTTTCAGCCTGGGAAGCCGAGCCCAGGTCCCTTCCCAGAAGGAGCACTTCGGTTTTACGATCGGGGACGACTACCACCTCGCCAACTATACCCAGACGGAGGCGTACTTCAAGAAAATCGCGGCTGCGAACCCTGCGACGGTCAAACTCCAGGTGATCGGAAAAACCGAAGAGGGGCGCGACCAGCTCATGGCGATCGTGACATCCCCCGAAAACCACGCAAAGCTGGCCCGCCTGCAGGAAATTTCCGTGAAAATGGCCCGGGCTGAAGGCCTCACCGATGAGGCAGCTCACGCCCTGGCAGCCGAAGGCAAGGCCATCGTCTGGATCGACGGCGGCATCCACTCGACGGAGATGGTGGCCACCCACCAGCTCATCGAAACCCTCTGGCAGGTGACCAGCCGGAAGGACGCCGAAACGAAGCGTATTCTCGATAACGTTGTGATTCTCTTCACACACATCAACCCGGACGGGCAGGAGCTTGTTGCGAACTGGTACATGAAGGACAGCGATCCGAAAAAGCGGAAGATGGAGACCATCCCCCGGTTGTACCAGAAGTATGTCGGCCACGACAACAACCGGGATTACTTCATTCAGAACATGAAGGAATCCCGGAACGTCGGCCGCCAGCTTTTCGTGGAATGGATCCCGCAGATCATGTACAACCACCACCAGCGCGGTCCTGCCGGATCGGTACTGGCTGGTCCTCCGTACCGTGATCCGTTCAACTACGTCTTCGATCCGGGTATGGTGACGGGCATCGACGCCCTTGGCGCGGCGATGTACAACCGCCTCAATGCCGAAAACAAGCCCGGTTTTACCCGGTTGAACGGCTCCAGCTTCTCGACCTGGTACAACGGCGGGTTGCGGACTACGACGCACTTCCACAACATGATCGGCCTGCTGACCGAGATCATCGGCGGCCCGACGCCGGAGGAAGTACCCCTTGTCCCTCAGCGCCTGATTCCGAATAACAACACGCCGAACCCGGTGACGCCGCAGAAATGGTACTTCCGCCAGTCGATCGACTACTCCGTATCCCTCAACTACGCCGTGCTCGACTACGCTGCGCGGAACCCGGATCACCTGCTTTACAACATTTACAAGATGGGTAAAAACTCCATCGACCGGGGCAGCAAGGATTACTGGACGCCGTATCCGAAGCGGGTAGAAGCCATCAACACGGCCTACCGTGACGACCAGGCGAAAGCCGCTCCGCGTGGCAGAGGAGGCGCTGCTGCGGCCGCCAATGCCGATCCGATGGGCTGGAACGCCCGCGGCGCCGGTGTTCCCCTCAAGTATTACGACAGCCTGATGCACGCGCCGATCCTGCGTGATCCGCGTGGTTTCATTATTCCGTCGGATCAGGCCGATTTCCCGACAGCGGTGAAATTCGTCAACGCCCTCATCCGTACCGGTATCCAGATCGAAAAAGCGACGGCGCCGTTTACGGTAAACGGCAAGAGCTACCCGGCCGGATCGTTTGTCGTCAAAACGGCGCAGGCCTTCCGTCCGCACATCCTCGATATGTTCGAGCCTCAGGATTATCCGAACGATTTCCAATACCCCGGAGGCCCTCCGATCCGGCCCTACGATTCCGCCGGATGGACCCTCGCTTTCCAGATGGGTGTGAAGTTTGACCGTATTCTCGAAGGATTTGACGGACCGTTTACCAAACTCCCGTACGGCGAACTCCAGCTCGCGCCGGGAAGCGTAAGTGCTTCTGCCTCAGGAGGATATTTGCTGAGCTCTAAAGTGAACGACTCGTTCATCGCTGTCAATGACCTGGTGAAAGCCGGTCTGGACGTATTCCGGATTACCTCCGGGCCGTCTGCCGGCAGCTTCTATGTCCCCGGTAGCGCCAAGGCGAAAACCACGCTCGGAGATGCTTCCAAAACCCTGGGAATCAGCGTAGCAGGCGTAGCGAAAAAGCCGGCCGGAGCGATGGAAAAAGTAGCTCCGCTGCGCATTGCGCTGTGGGACACGTACGGCGGTTCGATGCCGTCTGGCTGGACCCGCTGGATTCTCGAACAATACCACTTCCCGTTCACCGTGGTCTATCCGAAAGACATTGACGCTGGCGACCTGAAGAAGAAGTACGACGTCATCGTCTTCGTAACCCGGGCTATTCCGGCGTACCGCGGCGGTGAAAACGACCCATACGCCGCCTTCCGCACCGATCCGAAGGAAGACGAAATCCCCGCAGAATTCCGCCCGATGATGGGCCGGATGACGGCTGAGAAGTCAATCCCCGCGCTGAAAGCCTTCCTCGAAGCAGGCGGAAAAGTCGTGACGATCGGTACCAGCACAGCGCTGGCCTTCCACCTCGGTCTGCCGGTTCGCAATGCCCTCACGGAGCTGACGTCAGCCGGCGTGGAGCGCCCCCTGCCGAATGAGAAGTATTATGTGCCGGGCTCTATTCTGAAGGTAAGCGTCGACTCGACTGCGAAAGCCAGCTGGGGCCTGCCGGCGGAAACGGATATCGTATTTGAAAACAGCCCGGTCTTCCACCTGTCGCCTGACGCGGTTGCCAAAGGCGTTGTGGCGCCGCTCGCCTGGTTCCCGAACAACAAGCCTCTCCGCAGCGGATGGGCCTGGGGCGAAGCCTACCTGCAGGACGGCGTAACGGCCTTCGAAGCCAAAGTAGGCGCCGGCAAGCTCTATGCCTTCGGGCCGGAGATCACCTTCCGGGCGCAGGCACACGGGACCTTCAAATGGCTCTTCAATCAGTTATATTAATCCTGTCAATCACAAGTTGAGACAAAAGCCCGGGCGTTTCGTCCGGGCTTTTTTTATCAGGGAACGATGGGAGGAGGGGCGGTACCGAGGAGTTCGGTGATAAGGCCGTCGTACCGGGTAAGGGCGCAAGATCCGTCGAAAACATAGGTATTCAGGCGTTTCCGGACGAGGGGCAACCGTTTAGCGGCGTTCCGGAGAAGCGCGTATTGTTCGACCGCCTGGCGACGGACATCGAGCAAGAGTTTGGCGAGGCGTATCTGATTACCGGTTTCGCCCTGCGCCTGAACAATCCGGGTATGAATAGCCGAAAGCTCGTCAGACAGGCACGCCAGCCGGGAAGCCCCCGCCATCAGGGAGGGGTGCGCTGCCGGTAGCGGACGGCAGCGGAAAAAAGCGCCTGAAAAGAGACTGTCGGGCAACATATGGCGGTTTGGGGAAGACAGGCGGCTACCCGTTTCCCGCCGGTACCATTGCTCCGGCGTCTGCGCAGATGCGGAGAGCGTAAGAAACAGAAAGAATGCTGACAACCGCTTCATGTCGCAAACATACTCAACCGAAGCGGGCCCGCGAGCGGTACTCACCCGGCGGTACCTGAAACCGCCGCTTGAAGAGGCGGGAAAAGTAGTAGATGTTCGGTATCCCGACCTGCTCCGCGATTTCCTTGAGCGACGACCGGGACGTCATCATGAGCAGTTGCGCCCGCTCCAGGCGTTTGTTGATGAGGTAATCCATTGGCCGGACGCCGACAATGCTCAGAAACAGACGGGAAAAGTAGTCGACATTCAGGTGGGCCTTCTCTGCCAGTTGCTCAATCGTCAGCTTGTCGTGCAGATTCCGGTTGATAAACTGAAGCACGGCCGAAAGCTGATGAAGGCCCTGTGCCCGCCGGTTTTCCTGATCGGTCTGCCCTTCCAGAAAGCGGGAGAACAGTTGCAGCAGTATTCCGTTGGTTTCGAGGTAATCGGGCAGCGGCTGATCGGCCCGCTGGTTGAAACTCAGGATCTCCGGCCGGTTATCATATAGTTTGGGGTCTTTTTCGATAATGGCGCGGTTGGGGTTGAGGGCCAGCAGCCGTTCGAAGAGGAGGCGGTCGTGCGGCAGGGCGGGCACTTCATACCGGACCGGCCGCGTCTCGTAAATAGATAGCCCTTCCTCCAGCTCATCAAAAAAGGTCAGGTAAAACTGTTCGAGATACTCCTCGCAATGGTACCGGCTGTAGGTAAAGCTGGGGATGAGGTAGAGGTAGCCGGGTTTGAGGACGAACTTTTGCCCGTTGTGCGAGACCCAGCCTTCGCCGTCCGTGATCAGGTACATCCGGGAAAACGGGCTGATGACACGGTCGTATTGCCACTGCTGATCCAGCGGCGTAAAGCCCATGTGCAGGAGCGAGAGGTGCAGGCTGCGGGCGATGGGGTCGGGGAGAGGGGTTTTCAGGAGTTTGGGGTTTAGAGTTTAGGGTTTTGAGTTTAGAGTTTAGGGTTTAGGGTTTAGGGTGGGGTTGCCCCATGCCCTCTGCTCCTTGCCCCTGCACAATAGCCGGTGGTTGAGCTACGTCGAAACCAGCGTGGCGGGAGCGTCGGGGATGAAAAAAACGGCTGCCGGAGGTTTCGACGGAGCTCAACCACCGGGGGGAGAGGCACGTCTTCGCTACGCGAGGCCCCATGCCCCCTGCACGCTCACCCCGGATTTGTACAAAAGAAAGTCTGCTTCGTGAATTTCCAGGATCAGGTTACCGGATTATTTTTGCCCCTTACCAACTATGCGCTACCTCTTACCTGTTCTGCTGTTCGTCTGCGGTGCCGCCGCCGCACAGACATACGCTCCCGATCCGGTGATCTGGAAGACTCCCAGCCGGAATTCCTCCGAATCCATGCCCTGCGGAGGCGGGGATATCGGCCTGAATGTCTGGGTTGAAAACGGTGAACTGCTTTGCTATATCGCCCGCTCCGGTTCCTTCGACGAAAACAATGCCCTGCTCAAAACCGGCCGTCTACGGGTAAAACTATCACCCAACATACTGACCGATCAATCATTCGAACAGGAATTACGGCTTTCTGACGGCAGTATCCGGTTAAAATCCGGGAAAAACAGGATTCACGTATGGGTCGATGTCTTCCGGCCGGTGGTGCATGTAGAAGTGGAAAGTACTTCGCCCACGCGCGTGGAAGCGACCTATGAATCCTGGCGCACAACCGAACGTACCGCCAAGGGCGCCGAAAACAAAGCCAATACCTGGAAACACATGTATCCGGGTACGGTGACGACTTCCCGCGACAGCATCCGGTTTGACGGTGCTTCGGTACTCTTTTTTCACCGGAATGGCGGACGGACGGTCTTTGATACGACCGTGGCGCATGAGGGGCTGTCATCTATCCAAAACAAGCTATACGATCCGCTGAAATTCCGCACCTTCGGCGGACGCCTCACCGGTACCAACCTGGAGCCGGCCGGCAATACATCCGGCAAATACGGCTCGACCTCTTTCTCCGGCTGGAAACTGCAAAGCCGGAGCGCGGCGAGACAGCATCGACTCCGGGTCGTGCTTCATACAGCGCAAGAAGAGCAGTTGAATAATTGGCTGTCAGGACTAAAGAAGCAGGAGTCTCAAGTAATTTCGAGGACGGAGTCGTGGCTCAAAACAGCGGCGTGGTGGAAGCTGTTCTGGGACCGCAGCCATCTTGTCATATCCGGAAAAGATACCCTGGCGGTGCAGGCGGCTCGGAATTACACGCTCTTCCGGTATCTCATGGGCTGCAACGCCCGCGGGGAGTGGCCCACCAAATTCAACGGCGGACTCTTTACCTATGATCCGGAAGAGGTAGATCCGAAGAGTCCCTTTACGCCTGATTTCCGGGCCTGGGGCGGCGGCACGCATACCGCACAAAACCAGCGTCTGGTGTATTTCCCGATGCTGAAGACGGGAGATACGGATGTGCTGGAATCCCAGCTTGCCTTTTACCTCCGGCTCCTGCCAACTGCGGAAGCCCGTACCCGGTTTTACTGGGGGCACAACGGCGCTTCTTTTACGGAACAACTGGAGAATTTCGGCCTGCCCAATCCGGCGGAGTATGGCTGGAAACGACCGGCATCCTTCGACAAAGGCCTTGAATACAACAAATGGCTTGAATACCTCTGGGATACTTCCCTGGAATTTTGCCTGATGATGCTCGACGAAAGCAGGTATACCGGAAGCGACGCAGGCCGGTATCTTCCTTTCATTGAAAGCTGCCTGACCTTCTTCGACGAACATTACCAGTACCTCGCCCGGCAGCGGGGCGCTGCTGCGCTCGACGGAGACGGTCGCCTGGTACTCTACCCGGGTTCCGCTGCGGAAACGTATAAAATGGCCTACAATGCCAACTCGACCATCGCAGGACTGAAAGTAGTGACGGAACGCCTGCTCGAAACCGGCTTACTTTCCCCCGAAAAGAAAAAACACTGGGAGGGATTCCTGACGCGGATACCGCCGCTTTCGTTCCGGCAGTCGGAGGGACGACCGGTACTCTCGCCCGCCCTGCACTGGGAGCGGGTCAACAATACCGAAAGCCCGCAGCTGTATCCCGTCTATCCCTGGGGAGTCTATGGAATCGGAAAGGCCGGACTCGATACCGCCCGGAATACGTACCTCTACGATCCCGATGTACAAAAGCAGGTCAGTCCGGTAGGCTGGCGGCAACACAACATCTTTGCCGCGCGGCTGGGACTGACGGACGAAGCCGCCCGTCTGACCAAACAAAAACTGGGCGACTCCGGCCGGCGCTTTCCGGCATTCTGGGGACCGGGGTTTGACTGGACGCCCGACCACAACTGGGGAGGTTCGGGTATGATCGGGTTGCAGGAAATGCTCATGCAAACCGACGGCCGAACGATCCGCCTGTTTCCGGCCTGGCCAAAGGAGTGGGACGTCCGGTTCAAACTGCATGCGCCGTATCAGACCATCGTGGAAGGAACGTATGAAAACGGCCGTCTTACCCGTCTGAACATTATCCCGGAAAGCCGCCGGAGCGATGTTATTTTACCTTTCTGACGGATTCATAGGGTCCGGTTGGAAAATGTCCGTCTTTTCCCCAAGTTTGACTTTCGGCCGTCTCGGCCTCTAAACCGTAAACCTATGGAAAAGAACGGGTTCTCCAGAAGACGCTTCCTGGACGTGGCCGCGAAGAGCGCTGTCCTGTCGATCGGCATCCCGACCATCGTACCTGCTTCTGTCTTCGGCAAAAATGCCCCCAGCAACCGCATCAACGTCGCCGCCATCGGCACGGGGCGTATCTCGCGGGGGCATGACATGCCTGGTGTCTGGCAGTATGACAACGCCCTGATTATGGCGGTCTGCGACGTGGATACCAACCGCGCCGAGGAAGCGAAGCAACTCGTCAATGGGTACTACAGCAAGAAAACAGGCAAATCGTACGACGGCGTGAAAGTCTACGACGATTACCGGCAACTCCTTACCAACAAAGACATTGACGCGGTGCTCGTCAGCACGCCCGACCACTGGCATGCGCCCATCGTTATTCATGCCGTGCAGGCCGGAAAAGACGTGTACATGCAGAAGCCGGCGTCTCTCACCATCGCGGAAGGCCGGCAGATGGCCGACGCCGTGAAAAAATCCGGTCGAATCGTCCAGGTGGGAAGTCAGCAGCGCTCGTCCCGGCAGTTCCGGTATGCGGCGGAGCTGGTCCGCAACGGGCGTATCGGGCAACTGAAGACGGTATACGTGGGTCTTCCCGGTGATCCTTCGGGAGACGAGGAAACACAGATGCCCATCCCCCAAAACCTCAATTACGACATGTGGCTCGGCACGACGCCCGACGTCTACTATACTGAAAAGCGCGTTCACCCTCAAAAAGGCTACGACCGCCCGGGCTGGCTCCGCTGCGAGCAGTTCGGCGCCGGGATGATTACCGGGTGGGGTTCGCACCACATCGACTGCGCTCACTGGGCGATGAATACCGAGCATACCGGTCCCGTCGAAATCTGGGGCAAAGCCGATTTCCCGAAAAGCGGGCTGTGGGATGTACATGGTATTTTCCGGACGGAGGCGAAGTACGCCAACGGCGTCCACATGGTTGTCAGCAACGAACTGCCGAACGGCATCCGCTTTGAAGGAACGGACGGCTGGATTTTCGTTTCCCGGGGAGACGCATCCGTCACGGCGAGTGACCCCGTCGCCAAACAGCAGGCGGCAAAAGCCCTCGACGCCGGCGATCCGAAACTGCTGACGTCGGTTATCGGTCCCAGCGAAATTCACCTCACCGAAAGCAAGGAACACCACGGCAACTGGCTGGAAGCCATCGCTGCCCGCAAGGAACCTATCGCTCCGGCAGAAATCGGGCACCGGTCGTGCTCGGCCTGCCTGCTGCACCATGCCGCGATGAAACTCAACCGCAAACTATACTGGGACCCGGCAAAGGAGCGCTTCCAAAACGACGAAGAAGCCAACAAGCTGCTCTCGCGCCCGCAGCGCAAAGCCTACGCCATTGCCAAAACCTAATCCCTCATGAATAAGAGACGATCTTTCCTTCAGAAATCATTTGCCGGCCTTGCCGGTCTTGCCGGTAGTTCTACCATCGGTTCCATCGCGTCCGCCGCAATGCCGCTGAGCCGGAAACCGGCAGCACGCATCCGCTTTTCGGTCATCGGTATCAACCACGGGCATATTTACGGGCAGGTGGAAGCCGTCGTCCGTGGCGGCGGCGAACTGGTATCCTTCTACGCGAAGGAACCGGACCTGGCAGCGGCCTTCGCCAAACGCTACCCGCAGGCCAAACAGGCAGATAGCGAGGCCCGTATTCTGGAGGACAACAGTATTCAGTTGATACTCAGCTCCGGCATACCCGACGAGCGCGCTCCCCTGGGTATCCGGGTGATGAAACACGGGAAAGACTACATGGTCGACAAGCCCGGTATCACCACGCTCGAGCAACTGGCCGAAGCCCGCAAGGTACAGAAAGAGACCAAGCGGATTTATTCCATCATGTACAGCGAGCGGTTGGAAAACAGGGCTACGGTCAAGGCCGGCGAACTCGTCAAAGCCGGCGCTATCGGCAAGGTGATCCAGACGATAGGTCTGGGTCCGCACCGCATGAGCCCGAAATCCCGGCCGGCCTGGTTCTTCGAAAAGAATCATTACGGCGGTATTTTGTGTGACATTGCTTCACACCAGTTCGATCAGTACCTGTTTTTTACGGGATCGACGAAGGCAGATATTGTGGCCTCGCAGGTCGGAAACGTCAACCACCCGCAGTATCCCGGTCTGGAAGATTTCGGGGATGTAACGCTCCGCGGAAACGGCGGCATGGGGTATATCCGGGTAGACTGGTTTACGCCCGACGGCCTCAAAACCTGGGGCGATGGCCGCCTAACCATTCTCGGTACCGAAGGGTTCATCGAAATCCGGAAGAACATTGATATCGCCGGTCGGGAAGGCGGCAATCACCTCTTCCTCATTGATCAGAAGGACACACAATACATTGATTGCTCGAAGGTAGTACTTCCGTATGGCGAGCAGCTGGTGAGCGACGTGCTCAACCGCACCGAAACGGCCATGTCGCAGGAGCATTGTTTTCTGGCGACGGAGCTGGCGCTCAAAGCCCAGAAGCACGCGCAACGTATCCAGCTCAGCTAAGGCATGATCAGAGCGCTGTTCGTCGGGATGCTGCTCTGGGCGGGGGCGTCGGCCTCTGCCCAGGTCAACTGGAAGAAAGTCCGCATCTTAGTCTACACGAAAAACGGCAAAGGGTACGTGCATGACAACATACCCTTTGCCGTTGCCTGCTTTCAGCGGCTGGGGAAGGAGCAGGGGTTTACGGTGGACAGTACCTCGAACCCCGCCGTCTTTACCGAAGCCAGCCTGGCCCGGTATAATGCGCTGGTTTTCACCAGTACAAACAACGACGTGTTCGATACTGACGTCCAGCGACTGGCCTTCCGCCGCTACATCGAGGCGGGCGGCGGGTTTGTCGGTATCCACTCGGTAATGGGTACGGAGCGTAACTGGTACTGGTTCAAGCGCATGCTGGGCGGGACGTTTGCCTGGCACCCGAAGTTTCAGAAGCTGCGGGTGGTGAAGCTGGATAAGGAGCATCCGTCGCTCGCCGGTTTGCCGGATGTCTGGGAAAAGGAAGACGAGTGTTATTTCTCGAAGGAGCTATCGCCGGGCCCGACGGTCATCATGGCGCATGACCTGACCTCGCTCGATACCTCCCAACGCGCCCAGATCCGTACGTTCGGCGGAGGCTATACGCGGCTGTATCCTGCCGTCTGGCACCACCGGTTCGACGGCGGCCATACCTGGTGCACGGCCCTCGGCCATGACAAAAAAGACTATCAGGATCCGGTATTCACGAAGCACCTGTTTCAGGGACTGGCCTTTGTGGTGAGTCAGGTGAAGAAAGTAGACTTTGGAAAAGCGTATGCGAAGGAGCGGGATGAGGAGGTGAGGTAGTGCAAAGACGTGATTATTTCCCGCCGTCCGGAGCATCCGCTCCGGACTTTTTTTTAATTGTCAGGCTGCGCCTGACGATGTTGAGTCACGGAGTACTTCCATACAAACGACCGTCTCCGGTGGTTGAGCTATGTCGAAACCACAGCAGCATAATGAACTATTCAAAAGCTATTCCGATCAGGTGGTTTCGACGTAGCTCAACCACCGGGGGGAGATGGCTGGCTCGCAAACAAGGCAAATACTGGGTTACTGGATACTTCAATAAAGAGTTATTGGCGGTGATATAGCAGGTAATTTATTTCAATAGCTATTTTGCCTATTGTAATCTGAATTTTGACGCGAGAAATTACTTTTTTAGGAGGAAGAAGAGTCGGGCTTACTGTCATTTATAACGAGTTACTGAATTGCCGGAAAATGCAGAAAGAATATATGCCATTTAAGAACATCTGGACGGAAGAAGATTTCAATCAGATGGGCTGGCATGACAGTCGGATTTATAAACTCCGAGTAGGGAAATCCGTGGAAATGGACATCGATTATATTCTTGAATGGAATGAACCCGAAATAGTGGGAATGGCCTTTACCTTCTGGATTGTACCTGCAACACTCGTATTTGACCAAATTACAGATTTTTCATGTGAATCGGTTTTTTACATGGGAGATATAGAAATAGAAAATATAGAGAAGCAAGTAAGAGAAGAAGATGTTCAATGGATAATTAAATGTCACAGCGGCGAGTTTTCGTTTATCGCTCCTGGCTATTCGATGTTTATCCGGCAGAAGCCTTTTTTTTCATTTGAACAGACGATTTCATTATGTGCCAGGGGAGGATGTTCACTCGAACGAACTACAAATCAAGATAATCCATACCGATTAGGCGAAGAGTATACGACCCTGCAAAAAAAAGAATGGGAGCACTATAGTGAGGCCAAGAGAAGACATTTCAACCTTTCTGAAATCGAAAATCTTGAACGACTACACGAAAACAAGGCAATCGATTTAAAGAAATATCTTATTCGAAAGAGGGCGCTTAATAAAGAGATAGCGTTTTCGGATTCTTTTTTGAAAGGAAGTATTTGGGATAGAACTTCTTATCTCTGATATTCTTTGCTATAGCTAAAGCTGCCGAAAGATTAATCGGAACATCTGATCGACAAGCGAGGCCATTAGGCTGCACTTTCTAGAGCGGGCCACGCAGGGCAACAAGTCGGATCCCTATAAAAACTCCTCGCTTCTCTTCATTTTCTCCTTCTCTCATAAATCCTATTTTTGCCTGTCAGAACACAATCATTCTGACAGGCAAAAATGATGGGTATTGGCTCATTTTCAGGTAGTTACTTTCTTGGTTGGAGGAAACAGGCGGCACTGCTGGCTTCGGCCGGGCTTTGGCTGGCCGGATGCGGCGTAGATAAACCGGTCAACGTCGAGCGGGCGGAGGCCGGGCTGCCGGAAAAGATCGACTACAACCTGCATGTAAAGCCCATTCTGTCGGATAAGTGCTTCTTCTGCCATGGCCCCGACAAAAACAGCCAGAAAGGCGGCCTCGAACTCGCTACCCGCGAAGGAGCAATGGCGGCGCTGAAAAGCGGACATACCGCCATCCAACCGGGAGACCTGGCCGGAAGTGAAGTATTTCACCGCATCATTTCAACGGACGAAAGCCGCGTGATGCCCCCGGTGGAATCGAACCGCATGCTCACCGACCGCGAAAAAGCCGTTCTCATCCGTTGGATTGAACAGGGCGCTGATTACAAACCCCACTGGGCGCTGATCAAACCCGAAAAAGCGCCGCTTCCGGAGGTCAGGCAACCCGCCTGGCCCCGCAACGGAATTGATTATTTCGTTTTACAAAAACTCGAAGAAAAAGGCTGGAAACCCGCTCCGGAAGCGGATAAGGAAACGTTACTCCGGCGTGTCACGCTTGACCTGACCGGGCTTCCGCCGACGGTTGAAGAACAGCAGGCATTTCTCAACGACAAATCTCCCGATGCCTACGAAAAAGTAGTGAACCGCTTGCTGTCTTCGCCGCATTATGGAGAGAAGATGGCGGTGGACTGGCTCGACCTCGCCCGGTACGCGGATACGCACGGGTATACGGTCGACCGGTACCGGGCGATGTGGCCCTGGCGCAACTGGGTTATCGATGCGTTTAACCGCAACCGTCCCTTCAGCCAGTTTCTGACCTGGCAACTGGCCGGTGATATGATGCCGAATGCAACGAAGGAGCAGCGTCTCGCCACGGGCTTCAACCGCAACCACTCCCAAAACATGGAAGGGGGGATCGTGAACGAGGAATTTCGGGTGGAATACGTCGCCGACCGTACCAATACCCTCGGTACGGCGATGCTCGGCCTGACGGTCGAATGCGCCCGTTGCCACGATCACAAATACGACCCCATTTCACAAAAAGATTATTACAGTCTCTTTGCCTTTTTCAACAACGTCGACGAAGTAGGGCAGATTTCCTGGGATGACGCCGTGCCGGTGCCGACGCTTCGCCTGCCCACGCGCCGCCAATACCATCGCATTCAGGAGCTTAATGCCAGGGTACGAGCCGCGGAAGTAGCGCTCGGACAGGCCGCCAGACGCGAGAGCGCGGCTTCTCCAACGGCACAGATCGACCTGAATAAAGGCCTCCAGGCCCATTTTACCTTTGATAAATTGGTGGACGGGAAATTCGTTTCCAGCGTTCAGGCAACCGACAAGGGAGAAGTCGCCGATCCGGTCCTCGCACCCGGAAAATCCGGAATGGCCTTTCAATCCAACGGAGACGATATCCTGAAACTGGGGAAGGTGGGCGTCTTCAACCGCTCGCAGCCGTTCACCATCGGCGTTTGGGTGAAGATCCCGAAAGACGTACAAAAGGCAGCACTCGTCCACAAAGGAAACGGCGATATTCTCTACAATTTCCGTGGTTATTTTCTGAACCTGAGAGATGGCAAACCCGAGCTACTTATGGCCCATACCTGGCCAGCCAACAGCATCGTCCGCCTCGGAAAACAGGTACTGCCGAAGGAAAAATGGCTGCACCTGACGATGACCTATGACGGCTCCAGCAAAGCCAACGGCCTGCGCCTGTTTGTTGACGGTGCCGAAACCGCCCTTCTCACCGAAAAAGACAACCTCTACAAAGATATACTCTTCAAGGGTGACCAGACAGGACTGATGGTCGGGGCCGACTGGCGCGGTCCGGGTTTCAAAAAGGGGCTGGTCGACGAGCTGACGGTATATAACCGCGAGCTTTCAACCCCCGAAATCATGGCGCTGGCTCGGGGTGCAGGGGCGGTAGCGATGGTCCGGCCTGCCGATCGCCAGTCATTTGCGCTGTCACAATCGCCTGTCTATCAGGAACAACTGCATTTCCTGCAACAACTTCGGGACGAAAAAAGCAAAGCGGAGGAAGAGGTAGACGAGGTCATGGTCATGGAAGAAATGAAAACCCCGCGCCCGACGTACCTGCTCAAGCGCGGTGTGTACGATGCGCATGGCGAGCAGGTATCGGCTGACGTGCCGAACAGTATCCTGCCGCTGCCCGAACGCCTGCCGCATAATCGCCTGGGGCTGGCGCAATGGCTGCTCGACCCGGATCATCCCCTGACGGCGCGGGTAGTAGTCAACCGCTACTGGCAGACCTATTTTGGTACCGGGTTGCAGAAAAACGCCAATAATTTCGGCAATCAGGGCGGGCTGCCGAGCCACCCGGAATTGCTGGACTGGCTTGCGGTTACCTTTCGGGAATCGGGCTGGAATATGAAGGCGATGCAAAAGCTGATTGTCCTGTCGGCGACATACCGGCAGGCATCCACGACCACGCCCGCGATCCGCAAATCAGACCCCGACAATACCTGGCTGGCACGTGGACCGGGCTTCCGGCTCAGCGCGGAGATGATCCGGGATCATGCGTTGGCGTCGAGCGGGCTGCTGTCGCCCGCGATCGGCGGCCCCAGCGTGAAGCCGTACCAACCGGAAGGCCTATGGGCAGTTAATGGTGGTGTATATCAGCCTGATACGGGGGAGAAACTGTACCGACGAAGCCTGTATACGTTCTGGCGACGGACCAATCCGCCGCCGTCGATGAATACCTTCGATGCACCATCGCGCAGCTATTGCGTGGTGCAACGGCAGAAAACAAGTACGCCGTTGCAGGCGCTGGTATTGCTGAATGATCCGCAGTTTGTCGAAGCGACGCGTGCGGTGGCAGCGCGGGCGGTGAACGCTTCGACAGACGTACCCGGCCAGATCACCTATGCCTTCCGTTTACTGGCCTGCCGGCAACCGAAGCCAAAGGAGTTGCAGATTCTCCTATCCTTTTTTGAACAGCAGCGAAAGGCCTTTACCCAATCCCCTGAAAAGATGAAAGGCTGGCTGATGGCGGGGGAATCCCGGTCCGAAGCTACTGACCAAGCGGCACTGGCGGCCGCGGCCGCCACAGCAAGCCTGATCCTGAATTCCGACGCATTCATAACCCGGCACTGAGCGATGAAAAACCCGCTTACCCAGCACCTGGCGGATACCTTTAACCGCCGCTCCTTTCTGACCAAAGCCGGCCTCGGATTCGGCTCCCTGGCCCTTGGCTCGCTATTGCCCGGCCGCATCTATTCCGATCCGGGAGAGCGGGCGCTGGTGGCTCCGCCGATTGCCCCACGCGCAAAACGGGTCGTATACCTGTTTCAAAGCGGCGGGCCGTCTCAGTTCGAAACCTTTGATTATAAGCCGTTTCTGGAAAAAATGCACGGCAAAGACCTGCCTGAATCGGTCCGGAAAGGGCAGCGGCTGACGGGGATGAGCGCCCAGCAATCTTCCCTGCCGCTCGTCAGCTCGCCCTACGCCTTCGCCCAGCACGGGAAAAGCGGCGCCTGGGTCAGCGAGCTGATGCCGCATACGGCGAAGGTGGCGGACGACCTTTGTTTCGTGAAATCCATGTTTACCGAGCAGATCAACCACGACCCGGCGCTGACTTTTTTCCAGACCGGGAATCAGTTGGCGGGCCGGCCGAGTATCGGCTCGTGGATCAGCTATGGGTTGGGGTCGGATAATGACAACCTGCCGTCGTTCATCGTCATGGTATCCAAGGATGCGCCTCAGGATCAGCCGCTGTACGCCCGGCTGTGGGGAAACGGATTTCTGCCGTCGAAGCACCAGGGCGTACAGTTCCGCTCAGGAACCGATCCAGTGTTATTTCTAAGCAATCCGGAAGGGTATTCAACGGCCGACCGGCGCTACATGCTCGATGCGCTCAAGGATCTCAATACCGCGCAGGAAGAACTCTACGGCGATCCCGAAATCGCCAACCGGATTTCCCAGTATGAAATGGCCTTCCGGATGCAGACGTCCGTGCCGGAAGTAAACGATTTGTCGGACGAGCCTGAATGGGTTTTCGACTTATACGGACAGGAAGCAAGAAACCCGGGTACTTTCGCGGCTAATTGCCTGATGGCGAGAAGATTAATCGAGCGAAATGTCAAATTCGTTCAGCTCTACCACCAGGGCTGGGACCAGCACGGAAACCTGCCGACGGCCATCACGAAGCAATGCAAGGCCACCGATCAGCCGTCTGCTGCGCTGGTCCAGGATCTGAAACAGCGGGGATTACTGGACGATACGCTGGTTGTCTGGGGCGGAGAATTCGGGCGGACGAACTATTCCCAGGGAAAACTCACCAAAACAGACTATGGCCGGGACCATCACCCGCGGTGCTTTACGGTCTGGATGGCGGGCGGCGGTATTCAGCCGGGGTTGACCTATGGAGAAACCGACGAATTCGGGTATAACATTGTCCGGAATCCCGTCCACGTACACGACTTTCAGGCGACGCTCCTGTACCTTCTCGGTATCGACCATGAAAAATTAACCTATGAATTTCAGGGACGCCGTTTCCGGCTGACCGACGTAGCCGGTACCGTCGTAAAAGACCTGCTGGCCTGATAACCTGACTTACCTTGACTGACTGGACGTTGTTTTTCGGGCACTTTCACCCGCTCTGGGTACACCTGCCTATCGGTATTTTGTTGCTGGCCGCTTTGCTGGAACTCCTGTCCCGGTATATCAGCGGGCTGGAAAAAGGGATATCCCTGAGCCTGCTGGCGGGGGCTGTTGCGGCCGGTTTTTCGGCCTGGTCGGGGTTTCTTCTCGCCTCCGGCGGCGGATATAATACCGATACACTTTTCTGGCACCAGTGGACGGGTATCTGCGTGGGTTTGCTTGCCTTGGGAGCGTGGCTATCGCGCCGACGTAAAGCGCTGTATGTCAGCCGGATATTGCTGGCTGGGGCGGTCGTCTTTATGAGCGTTGCCGGGCACCTGGGCGGCTCCATGACGCACGGAGATACCTACCTCGCCCTTCCGTTCGGAAAAAAAGAAGCAATACTCGCGAAGAAACTCCCCGCCGAGGTCGATTCCATCCGCCTATATGCCGACCTGGTACAACCGGTACTGGAAGCGCGCTGCGCAAGCTGCCACAACGGGCAGAAAAGCAATGGCGACCTCGACCTGAGCAGTGAAGAAGGTATCCGCAAAGGCGGGAGGAGCGGTGCGGCAGCGGTACCGGGAGACGAACACAAAAGCGAACTCATCCGGCGTATCATGCTCACTCCCGACAAAAAAGCCTTTATGCCGGCCAACGGGCAGCCGCCGCTGACGAAAACCGAAATCGCCCTGCTCCGCTGGTGGATACAATCGGGTATGGATTTCCGGAAGACGGTTACCGAATGGAAGGAGCCGCAGCGCTTTGTCGCAGCGACGTACCTGGGAATGGAAGCGGGAGAGAAGCGGGAACCGCGCCTGCCGGATGTTCCCGAAGCGCCGGAGGCGGCTGTCCGGAAACTGACGGAGCGGGGAATACTTATCCGACCGGTGAAAGCGGGAAGTCATTTGCTCGACATATCGTTTGCTTCCCGGCGCGGTACTTCCCCCGAAAACCTCAAAGAAGACCTGAAACTGCTTGCCGAATTGAAGCAACAGGTATTCTGGCTGGAACTGAGCCGCTGCGGGCTGACGGATGAAGCTATTCGGTCGCTCGCCGGATACCCGCATCTTTCCAGGCTGATCCTGCAACGTAATTCATTGACAGACAATGGAATATCGGTATTGATATCCCTTCCCGAACTGAGCTTTCTGAATGTATCGGAAAATTTGCTGACCGATCAGAGCATACCGGCACTATCGGGGATGAAGCAACTGAAAAAACTATATATCTGGCAAACGCAGGTGACCGAAACGGGACGGGCTGATTTGTTTCGCCGTCGGCCCGACCTTGCTACGCCGTAGCGACGCGCTTGCCTGCTTTGCGGCCTTTCGGCGCTTTTTTCCGGCGGCCCCACCAGATGAGCGTTCCGGTGACGGGCAGGCTGGCGCAGATCAGACTGGCACAAAACATAAGAATTTTTCCGGGGAGGCCCCAGATCGCGCCGACGTGCAGGTCGTAGTTCATCCGCCGGAGTTTTTTGGCGAAAGCAGCATCGGCGTACTTGCCGGTATAGGGGCCGTCGATAGGGATTTCCCGGAGGGTATGCTGGTCGAAATAAACGTAATCAACTTTATAATAGGTACCCTCCCGGAAGTTGACGTACGAAAAGATGGATTCTCCTTTGGTCGTCGGAAAGGAAATATTCATCGCCTGTGTCTGCGGGTATTGTTTCCGGAGACGAAACCAGGCCTGATCCGGCGCAAAAACCGATGAGGTAGCGAAACGGGTGGTATCTGACGGCGGAATCTGGTATACATCGGATCCCTTGCCGCCCGTCAGCGTATACAATCCCTGAGAAAACCAGGTAAATCCCCATACCAGCCCGGTAATGGCAAATACCATCCCGATGGCCAGTATGTAGAACCCGGGTACATTATGGAGGTCATAATTCCTGCGGCGCCAGGCGGCTGACCATTTGACGGAAAACCGCTGTTTGGCAGCGCTGCGGTTTTTAGGCCACCAAAGTATCAATCCCGAAACGAGCATAAGGAAGAAAACCAGCGTGGCGCTTGCCACAACAGGCTGCCCGATTTTCTCCGGTAGCCAGAGGTAATAATGCCCGTGGAGGATGAAATGGAAGAAATCGGCGTCTTCGTCCCATACCTTTTTGACTGCACCGGTATACGGGTCCAGGAACACCACAAAGTAAAACTCCGGGTCGGCCTGGAAAAAACCTACTTCCGCGCTCCGCCCGGGTTCGTGATACAGCACGCCGTTGGCTTTTTTAACGGGAAGGGCTTTCTCGGCCGCCTGTTTGAGGACGGAAGGGGGAAGGTACGGACGAGGCCGGGCTGCCGAAAACCGGTAGGGCTCGGTGATATCCCGGATTTCCTGTTCAAAAGCAAGGATGCAACCCGTAAGGGAAATGATCACAACGATCAGTCCTGATAACAGGCCGAGGTACAGGTGGAGTTTTCCGATCAGTTTCTTCATGCAGGGCTCGCAGCTAGCGGTCGGCAAAGTAAATTATAAACAGTCTAAATAACAATAGCCCACCAAAACGATAGCAAATGACCAGCTATCCGGCAAAAACCGGAACAGAAAGAGAGCGGAGGGAGTTGTGACCCGTAACGGTCCCGGAAGAAATGATGGGTACCGGATGATGTGAACCTGACGTTGGGCGGGTATATTGCCGCCCGAATGCCGCACGTAAACCAACACGCACGATGAAAATCGGAATCGCTACCGACCATGGCGGATTTGAACTCAAACAACAGATCCTGCCATTTCTGCGATCATTGGGCCATGAAGTAACGGACTTTGGCGCCTACGAGCTTGACAATCAGGATGACTATCCCGACTACGTGCTGCCGCTCGCCCGTGCGGTAGCCGGGGGAGAAGTAGACCGCGGAGTCGCGGTCTGCGGCAGCGGGGTGGGGGCCTCGGTTGCGGCGAATAAGGTGCCGGGCGTTCGCGCGGCGCTGATCAACGAACATTTTTCTGCTCACCAGGGAGTGGAAGACGACGACCTCAATCTGTTGTGCCTCGGCGGCCGGGTAACCGGCGTCATGGCGGCGAAAGAGATCGTCGAAACGTTTCTCAATGCCCGGTTTACCGGGGCCGAACGGCACGTTCGCCGGCTCGGCAAAGTTTCCGCTCAGGAAAACAAAAACTGACCTTTCATTTCTTATCTCCTTTTTGAAAAAAATGAGTACACCTTCGTATACGATCGGCATGATCGGCCTGGGCACCATGGGCCGGAACCTGTTGCTCAACATGGCGGATCACGGCGTCGCCGTAGCCGGTCATGACACCGACGCCGGCAAGATCGCCCTCCTGGAAGAGGAAGGGCAGGGGCGTCAGGTAAAAGGCTTTCTTTCCCTGCCCGAATTTGTTGCGAGTCTCACCAGCCCGCGTACCATAGTTCTCCTCGTGCCCGCGGGCAAGGCCGTAGACAGCGTCATCGCCGGTCTGGAGCCGCTGCTCGACAAAGGCGATCTCATCATCGACTCCGGTAACTCACATTTCACCGATACCAACCGTCGCGTAACGGAGCTGCAGGCCAAAGGATTGCACTTCTTCGGCATGGGCGTTTCCGGTGGCGAAGAAGGCGCGCGCCGCGGCCCGAGCATGATGCCCGGCGGCGATCCGAATGCCTACGAAGTGGTACGCCCGGTACTCGAAGCCATTGCGGCAAAAGTAGACGGCGTTCCCTGCGTGACGTACATCGGACCCGGCGCTTCCGGTCACTTTGTCAAGATGGTTCACAACGGTATCGAATATGGGTTGATGCAGCTTCTGGCTGAAACCTATGCGTTACTGAAGAATGGCTTAGGCCTTGATAACGAAGAAATTGCAGGCGTTTTTGAGAAGTGGAACAACGGCCGCCTGGCTTCCTTCCTCGTCGAAATCACGCGGGATATCTTCCGCTATAAAGTACCTGAAACCGGCGCTTACCTGGTCGACCTGATCAAGGACGAAGCCAAGGCAAAAGGTACCGGCAAGTGGACTTCCCAGGCTTCTATGGACCTGGAAATTCCGCTGTCGCTGATCGATACAGCCGTTTCCCAGCGGGATCTGTCCAAATACAAAAAACTGCGGGAGCAGGCCGACGCGCTCTATGCACTGTCGTCCGGCCCCATCGCAACGGATAAGGAAGCTTTCCTCGAAAAGCTGGAGCAGGCTTTCTACCTGAGTATGGTCGTATCGTATGCGCAGGGAATGCACATGCTGGCGAAATCGTCTGTCGCCTACGGCTATAACCTGAACCTCGGCGAAATCGCGAAAATCTGGCGCGGCGGCTGTATCATTCGCTCTTCTTTCCTCCGGGAAATCTACCACGCCTACGAACAGAACGCGGAACTGGAGCACCTGCTGCTCGACCCGACCATCGCCGGCCTCGTGAAAGAATCCCTCGGCGGCGCCCGTGAAGTACTCGCTTCGGCTATTACTTCCGGTGTCGCAATTCCGGCCTACGCCTCCGCGCTGAGCTATTTCGAATCATTCCGGACCGGTCGCCTGCCGTCTAACCTCATCCAGGCGCAACGCGACTACTTCGGCGCGCACACCTATGAACTCATTGGTAAGGAAGGTGTGTTTCATACGCAGTGGCATTGAGAAATTTTTAGTTTTCGGTTGACAGTTTTCGGTTTTCGGTTTTGGCAGGGATGATACTTGTTTGGTCCCTGTCAGAACCGAAAACCGGAAACCGAAAACCGAAAACTGCCTAGCAACTGAAAACCGAAAACTGAAAACAGTTTTCCATTCCCATGGACTCCACTCTCTCATTACAGCCGACCATCTTCATCATTTTCGGTGGTACCGGCGATCTTAATTCCCGAAAACTGGCTCCGGCTTTATACAACCTGTACCTCGACGGTTTTCTTCCCCAGCAGTTTACGATCATCGGCACCGGCCGGACGAAGCTGACGGACGAAGTATTCTCCGAGAAACTCCTCGAAGGCATCAACCAGTTTTCCCGCCGTGGGAAGGCCGACGAAGCCAAATGGGCCGAGTTTTCGAAGCACGTCGCCTACCAGGTATCGGATATCAACGATTTTGAAACGTACAAGGAGTTCGGTCGCCGGATCGACCACTACAGCAAGGAATGGAACGCGAAACCCAACGTGATCTATTACCTCGCCGTTTCGCCGAATTTCTTCCCCGTCATCGCCGAGAACATCTCGAAAGCGAAGCTCGGTACCGATACCGAACGGACGCGTATCGTGATTGAAAAACCCTTCGGCCACGACCTCGAGTCCTCCAAAAAACTCAACGCGCTTCTCGGCAAGATCTTCGACGAAAAGCAAATCTACCGCATCGACCACTACCTCGGAAAGGAGACGGTGCAGAACATCATGGCGTTCCGTTTTGCGAACTCCATCCTCGAACCGCTCTGGAACCGGAACTACATCCAGCACGTACAGATTTCGGTGACGGAACAGCTCGGAGTTGGCGAACGGGGTGACTATTACGACGGCGCCGGCGCCCTCCGCGACATGATCCAGAACCACCTGCTGCAGCTCCTCTGCCTCGTGGCGATGGAATCGCCGGTGAGCTTCAGTGCCGACGAAGTACGGAACCGCAAGGTAGACGTCCTGAAAGCCATGCGCCGGTTTACGCCCGACGACGTGCGTCTCTCCGCCGTCCGCGGCCAGTATGCCAAGGGTTGGATTGAAGGCAAGGAAGTGCCGGGCTACCGGGAAGAAGGAAAGGTGAACCCGCAATCGAACACCGAGACCTTCGCCGCGATGAAATTCTTCATCGATAACTGGCGCTGGCATGGGGTACCGTTCTACCTGCGGACGGGGAAACGTATGCACCAGTCGTCATCCGTGATCATGATTCAGTTCAAGGATGTACCGCACTACATTTTCCCGACGGAAACGGCGGAAAGCTGGCAGCAAAACCGACTGATTATCAGTATTCAACCCGAAATGAGCATTCGCCTGCAGGTACAGGCGAAACGCCCGGGTCTGAACATGGTCCTGAATACAGTCGATATGGTTTTCGACTACAAGGGGACCTATACCAACGATGCGCCGGAAGCCTACGAAACCCTGCTCCTCGATACCATGCTGGGCGATCAGACGCTCTTCATGCGGGGCGATCAGGTAGAGGCGGCCTGGGACCTGCTCATGCCGGTGCTCAATACCTGGCAATCGAAAACGAGCCTCAGTTTCCCGAACTATTCGGCCGATTCCTGGGGTCCCGAGGCAGCGGAGGCGCTCATCGCCCGCGACGGTTTCCACTGGTTTTCACTGCCGCTGAACGGCAAAAAGTAACGACATGACCCTCAACATTTTCGAAACTGCGGACGAAACCCTGACCGGCCTCGCCGAGTATTTTCTCGACGTTGCGCAGGAACGGATAGCGGAAACCGGCCGGTTTTCAGTAGCCCTTTCCGGTGGTAGCTCGCCCAAAAAGCTCTACGAAATCCTGGCGCAATCGCATGCCGGCGACCTCGACTGGAGCAAGGTATTCTTCTTCTTCGGCGACGAACGCAACGTGCCGCATACCGATAAGGACAGCAACTACCTCATGGCCAAAACGGCCTTGTTCGATCCCCTGAACATCGATCCGGCGCACGTTTTTCCGGTTCCGACGGAGCTGGGACCAGAGAAAGCGGCGGCGGCGTATACTGAAACGATTGCTGCGTTTTTCGGGGGCGGTCCGCAGGTGTTTGACCTGGTACTGCTCGGTTTGGGAGACAACTCCCATACGGCTTCGCTTTTTCCGCATACGACAATTCTGACGGATACGAGCGTCGGAGTGAAAGAGGTATTCCTGCCGGAAGAAAACGTATACCGGATTTCGCTCACGGCTCCCCTGATCAACCAGGCCTTGAACATCGCCTACCTCGTGTACGGAAAAGGAAAGGCCCTGGCAGTACGTCACATCATCGAAGACGAAGAGGATATCCAGCAGTTTCCGGCGCAGCTCATCGATCCGACGGAAGGAGATCTCCAGTGGTTTCTGGATGAGGACGCGGCTTCCGAGTTGTCGGAATAGACTGATTGACAAGTACTTAACACCTGTTGTCCGGTCCGGGCAACAGGTGTTTTTTTATTACGGGGAAAGCCCGTCAGGGAAGTACAGGTTGGCGGACGGCAACGTCCGCGCGTACTTTGCCCGCTTAACCTCACCCCCCTTATGTTCCGGATTATCAGTTGCTTTCTCTGCCTGTTTTCACTTCCGGCGGCGGCCCAGGATTTCCGCATCGGCATTTTCTGGCCTCCGGTCTGGAAACATACCAACGAGGCCCAGTACCGTATCCTGGCTGATGCGGGTGTCGATTTCATTCAGAACGTCGAAAGTACTGACCTCAATACGCCGGAACGGAATCTCCGTATGCTGGATCTGGCGCAGGCTGCGGGGTTGAAAGTATATGTTTCCGATCCCCGCGTCCGCGGAAGTGACGCCGATATCCGGGCAATGGTCGAGGCCTATCGCCGGCATCCGGCTACAGCAGGGTATTACATCAAGGACGAGCCGGATTCGGTTCAACTGGCCTGGGCGATTGCTACCTACAAAACCATCGCATCGCTGGATCCCGACCGGGTACCGCACGTCAATCTCTTTCCGGATTTTGCCGTGAAAGAATATGAAACGAACTATGTGAACCGCTGGGTGGAAGGAGTAGGAGCTGACCGGCTGAAGTACCTGTCGTTCGATATCTATCCCTATAAAGTCAAAGGACGGCTGGAAAAGACGTATTATCGGAATCTCGATATCATCCGGAAGGCCGGGCTGCGCTACCGTGTTCCGACTTCTTCATACCTGCAGTCGTTCGGGATCGTTGGCATGTACCGCCTGCCGACGACCGATGAAATGCGGCTGAATGTATACTCGAATCTGGCATACGGTATTAAAAACCCGGTGTGGTTCTGCTACGCTACTCCGACCGGACAGGGCAGCCAGAAATTCCTGAACTCGGTCATCGATTCGCTCGGGCAGAAAACCCATCTTTACGAGCCTTTCCGGCAACTGAACCGGGAAATGAAGCAGCTCGGAAAAACCCTGCGCAGCCTGGATGCTATGGAAGTTTTTCATACCGGAGATAGTTTGTGGGCAGGTACGACTCCGCTTCCGGCTGGTTATTTCTGGCAGCCGGAAGACCGCCATATTCCCTGGATCATCACCCGGTTTGCCGGGCCGGAAGGCCGTGAATATGTGATGGTTGTGAACGCTTCGTTTACCCGTCCGGCTGAGCCGGATTTCCGGACCGGCCTGCGTTCGCTTCGGGAAATATCCAAAACCGACGGGCGGCCCCGGCGTGTCCGCCGTATTACCGGGACGTTTTTACCCGGCGAAGGGCGCTTGTATGAAATCCGCCGAAATCACTGACCTCCATGCCTGCAAAACTCTTTCTGCTTGCCGTATTGCTCCTGGCCGGTACCGCTGCCAACGCGGTCATCAACCCGGAAAAACTGACGACCGAGTACCTCGTCAATCCCCTTAGTATTGATGTCACCCGGCCCCGGTTTGGCTGGATGTTAACTTCTTCTCAACGAAACCAGTACCAGAGCGCATACGAAATCCTGGTCGCCGAAACACCGTCAGACCTGGCGAAGGGCCGGGGTACTGCCTGGGCAAGCGGCCGGATAGCCTCCGCTCAAAACGTGGCCGTCGTCTACAGCGGCACTGCGCTGAAACCCGGCGTCCGGTATTTCTGGAAAGTCAGGGCATATGATCAGGACGGCAAGGCAGGAGACTGGAGCCCGGTGGCGTGGTTTGAGACGGTTGACCGCTGGTCGGCCGACTGGATCGGCGACGGCAAACCTCTGCCTTCCAGGGATGAAGAATTTTATAAGGAAGATCCGTGTCCCTTGTTTCGGAAATCCTTTTCCCCGAAGAAGAAAATCCGCTCCGCACGGCTGTATATCAGCGGATTAGGATACTACGAAGCTTTCCTGAACGAAAAGAAAATAGGCGACCGGATGCTGGAGCCCGGATGGACTGCTCACCGGAAGCAGGTTCTCTATTCTGTTTACGATGTGACGACGATGCTGAAATCCGGCGAAAATACGCTTCAGGTACTGCTGGGTAATGGATGGTATAATCCACTGCCGCTCCGGCTCTTCGGTCGGTTCAACCTGCGGGATGTTCAGCAGACGGGCCGCCCCTGCCTGAAAGCCTGCCTCAAGGTAACCTATGCTGACGGCTCTTCCGGGCGGATTACGACGGACCAATCCTGGGAAACCGCTCCCGGGCCTGTCCTGCGGAACTCGGTGTACCTCGGTGAACACTATGACGCCCGACTGGAACGACCCGCAAACTGGAAAGCGGCCGTGGTCGTTTCCGGTCCCTCCGGCGAACTGACGCCGCAACTGCAGCCGCCCGTCCGGGTGACCCGGGTACTGAAGCCCGTCCGGATCACTGAGCCCAAGCCCGGCATTTTCGTGGCGGACATGGGGCAGAACTTTGCCGGCGTAGCCCGTCTCCGCGTACAGGGGCCGGCAGGAACCCGTATTTCGCTGCGTTACGGAGAAGATGTCTATCCGGACGGTATGCTGAATGGTATGACGACCGTCGCCGGCCAGATCAAACGGGAAGGTACCGGCGGACCCGGCGCACCGGCTATCGCCTGGCAGGAAGATAGCTATATCCTGAACGGGAAGGGTATTGAAACCTGGTCGCCCCGGTTTACTTTTCACGGCTTCCGCTATGTCGAACTGACAGGCTGGCCCGGCAAGCCCGGTCTGGCGGATATAGATGGATTGCGGATGAATGCGGACTTACCTGCCACGGGTACTTTCGCCTGTTCGTCAGAGCTGCTCAACAAGATTAACACGCTGGCAGACTGGACCTTTCTGAGCAATGTTTTCAGTGTGCAGTCGGACTGCCCGGCACGGGAAAAGCTGGGCTACGGAGGGGATATTGTAGGAACGGCCGAGTCGTATCTTTATAAATATGACATGGCGCAGTTTTACCGGAAGGCTGTCCGTGATTTTGCGAATGATCAGCTGGAAGACGGAGGCATCACCGAAACCGCCCCGTTTGTCGGCATTGCTGACCGTGGTCCGGGAGGCAATGCCGGTCCGTTGGGTTGGCAACTGGCTTATCCGCACCTGATCCGGCAGTTGTATGATTTTTACGGAGACAGGCTATTGGTCGAAGAACAGTATCCCGCGCTGCGCCGGCAGATCGAATACCTTCAGTCCAAAGCCGAGTACAACCTGTTTTTCCAGGACATCAGTGACCATGAGGCGCTTGATACCAAGCCGGAAGCATTCACTGCCGGCGCTTTTTACTACCACCATGCGCGGCTGATGACGCAGTTTGCGGCTATTGCCGGAAAAACCGAAGACTCGGTGCGCTACAGCCGCCTGGCTGAACGAATTAAAGGCGCCCTTGTTAGTCGCTACCTCGTCCCCGGAACCGGCCGTTTCGACAACGCCACACAGACCGCCCAGCTTTTTGCCCTGTGGTACGGCCTGGCCGCCGGTCCGGAAAAAGACGCCGCCCTGAAGCAGCTCGACGCAGAGTTTGCCCGGAAAAACAACCATCTGTCTACCGGCATTTTCGCGACCAAAATGCTTTTCGATGTTTTGCGGGAAAATGACCGGAACGGGCAGGCGTGGCAGATTGCGTCTCAGGAAGAGTTTCCGGGATGGGGTTACATGGTCAAAAAAGGCGCGACGACGCTTTGGGAAACCTGGGCCTATTCCGATGGCGTATACTCTCAAAATCACCCGATGTTCGGCTCCATCGTCGAATGGTATTACCGTTCACTGCTCGGTATCAATGCATTAGAACCGGGATTTGCCCGTTTTCAGGTGAAACCCCAGCCCGCCGGAGACCTCACCTGGGCAAAGGGAGAGTACCGCTCGGTGCGGGGTGCAATTGCCTGTCATTGGAGGAAAGAAGAGGGGCGGTACCAGCTGGATGTTCAGGTACCTGTCAACAGCACCGCAGAAATATGGATACCCGTCCGCCAGGGTGAAACCGTACTGGAAAACGGGCTGCCCGCAGCGTACCGGATACTGCGGACAGAAAATGGCTACAGGGTTTACGAGGTAGGTTCGGGACAGTACGCATTCAGCACCCGCTGGTAGGAATTTTTTGTAGATTCGGCCATCCGCAACCCGGCGGAACTATAACCTCTTGACCATGCGTACCCGCTTAACCCTCGTACTGTGTCTTGTTGCTGCCCGCCTGGTGGCACAGCAGGCCTTGTTTCCGCAGCCGCCCGGGCTGCAAACGTATACCTTCCGCGAAAGCATGAAGAAGAACGTTGAAGCCACGCTTGATACGATCAAAGCACTGGGCTTCAAGGAGGTAGAGTGCGGAGCTTTTCCCGGAAAGACGATTGCCGAGTCGCGAAGGCTGCTGGACGAACGCGGTATCCGCTGTACGTCCTTCGGCGCAGGGTACGATGATCTGCTGAACAAAACCGATGAAGTAGGCGCCAATGCCAAAGCCATGGGTGCGGAATACGTCATGTTGGCCTGGATTCTCAAGAAAGCACCTTTTACGCTGGAAGACGCCAAAGAAGCAGCCGCCAACTTCAACCGGATCGGAAAGCACCTGAAGGAAAAGTACGGCCTTACCTTCTGCTATCATAACCACGGCTATGAATTTCAGCCCTATGAAAATGGTACCTTGTTTGACTATATCGTCCAGCATACCGACCCGAAGTATGTAAGCTTTGAAATGGATATTCTCTGGACGATTTTTCCGGGTCAGGATGCCGCGGCCTTGCTGAACAAATACGGCAACCGGTTCAAACTGATGCACCTGAAAGACCTTCGCAAGGGGGTGAAAGGGGATTTGTCGGGCGGTACGCCGGTTACGAACGACGTAACCCTGGGTGAAGGACAGGCAAAACTGCCGGAAATCCTCCGGGCGGCGCATAAGGCAGGTATCCGGCATTATTACATTGAAGACGAAAGCCCGGTTTATTATCGACAGGTTCCGCAAAGCCTGAGTTATCTGAAAACCCTTACCCGCTGACTTCTGTGTATTCTGTGCTTTCTGTGAGAAAAAAGAAAAATGTGTTCTCACAGAAAGCACAGAATACACAGAAAAAGAGAGAGGCGGTTCCGTACATAACGGAGCCGCCTCTCTTAACTTTTCAGGGGGAAAGGGGAACTATTCAACCACAATCTGCTTCGTAGCCGGTTTTTCACCCAGGTTGATCGTCTTGTCAATGGTTTGGTTACCAATCGAAACGGACAGCTTGTAGGCGCCGTTTTTCAGGTTGGACAGGTCAAATTTCTGGTTGTATCCGTTGGTCAGACTGGACTTGTCGGTGTAAATGAGGTGGCCGTCTTCGTCGCGGATGGATACCGATGCAACGCCTTGTTCGGGGTTGATGGAGAGCTGTACCTTGTTGTCGTTCGTGACTGTGATTTGCGGCTCTTCAGTTGTAGCAGCGAAAGAGGCAGTAGCAACAAACAGGCTGGCGAGGAATGCGATGGACTTTTTCATGATGTTGATCCGGTTATCGGCGTGTTATTGTTTTCGTTTGACTGACACAAAGTTGCCTGACCGGACCCGCCCCCGAAAATCAAAGAGACCGAATGCCGGATTTTGGTTACCGAATCGGGGAAAAAGGAGGATGAGAGGTTGGATGAGTCTGGAAAAATGCAATATATAGAAAGGTTGTGTCGATTTTTAGTATTGAATATCAGTGCGTTGTGTTTTATTTTGTATAGTTTATAGTGGAATAGTTATATTATAATTCGAAATAACCCGAGTTGATTGACGCAGGTCCCCGGATTTTCGCTTTATTCGGCAGTGGTCAGACGACTCGTAATCCATTCACCGGGCATTTTCTGTTAATTCTCCTTAAACTCCTTCCATCCGCATGGAAAAAATGCCCCCCTTTCCCAATCTTGGTTACTTTTGTTGCCGATTCCTTTGTCTTCATTCCACCATGAAAAAGACCCTTCTTTTCGTTGCCCTGCTGGCGACGGTCGTTTCCCTGACCCGCTGCGGCGTCAACAAACAAATTGCCGAAGCAAAAGCCCTGGGCGATTGCCGGTATAACCTGGCGTCGGCCGACAGCGTCTACCTCGCCGGTATCGATATCTCCGAGTTCAAAAGCTTCGAAGCCCTCAACCCCCTCAAGTACCCGCAACTGAGCGCTGCGCTCCTGCGCCGGAACGTGCCGCTCGACGCGCGCATCAACCTCGACATCACCAACCCGACGGGCAAGCTCGCCGCTATCAACCAACTCGAATACAAGGTGCTGCTGACCGGTCAGGAACTCGCAACGGGCTTCCTCAACCAACGTATCGCCGTACAGCCCGGCGGAAGAATCCGCGTTCCGGTGAACCTGTCGGCCAATGCGTTCCAGCTGCTGTCCGATGCGAAAACCCGTGACGCCTTCATTCAATTTGTCCAGAACCTCGCCGGAAGCAGCTCGTCCAAACCCAGCAAGCTGACGATCAAGATTAAGCCGACGCTTACGATGGGAAACAAACAAGTTAACTACCCCGGCTACATTACGATCGATCAGGAAGTTACCAACAAAATCCTGATCGGACGGTAGAAAAGCCAACCGGTAAAACCATCACAAAAGGGAAGAGCCAGCGCTCTTCCCTTTATTTTTGCGCATTATGAGCGATTTTCAATCAGCTGTAGAGGCGTTTCTGGGGCCGGACTGGCGTTCCGACGGCGACCGGATTCTCCGGCATGCCCGGCACGCCGTTCACCTGATTCCGCTCGATGCCATTCCGTCGCCGGAGACTTGTCTCGCACTATCCGACCGGTTTGAAAGTATGGGAGATACCCTGGTGCATCTCTGGGAAGATACCTGGCGGCGTGATACGCTTATTACGCGGTCGAGACTACGTGCCATGAGCGGTCGGTTCGCCCGGGTTTCGGCACGACTGACCGATGTACGACCTGTCACCCGACCGGAACGCGACCGCTTCTTTACACATAATCACCTCCAGGGTACGGTCAAAATGAAATACGGCTATGGCCTGTTTTTAAAAGACAAGTACCAGAATGCCGGTTTTAACGTAACGGACGGGTGTGTGGCGATGGCAGGATTCGGTGCCCTACGACCCATGCCCTCCCGCGGAGAAGGTTACCGGTCGGGGGAACTTGTCCGTTTTGCCAATGCCCTCGATCACCTCGTGGTTGGCGGCCTGGATAAACTGGTGCAGGCCTTTCTCCGGGACCATGCGCCGGATGATGTGATGACCTATGCCGACCGGGATTGGTCCACCGGAGGCAGCTACGAAAAACTCGGATTCCGGCGTGTCGGTGCAACGCCCGTCCAGTTTTTCTGGCTTGATCCTGATACACTCATCCGATATTATCCGGAACGGCTCGACGTTGATCCCGATCCGCGCTGGATCCGGGTCTTCAATACCGGCAACTACAAATACCTGCTCGAAAAACGATGAAACCGACGTGCCTGGTCGTACTTGGCCCCACCGCTTCCGGCAAAACCCGTCTGGCTACACGCCTCGCCGCCCTGTACGATGGCGAGATTCTGAGTGTGGATTCCCGGCAGGTATTCCGGGGTATGAATCTCGGCACGGGGAAAGACTATGACGAGTACGTTGTCGATGGAAAGCCTGTTCCCTATCACCTCATTGATATCGTTGATGCGGGCGAAACATACCATATCTATCAGTTTCAGCAGGACTTTACAAAAGCCTATACCGATATCCTCGAAAGAAAAAAGCTGCCGGTCATTTGCGGCGGTACCGGACTATACCTGGAAGCTGTATTGAACAACCATCAGTTTACGGGTATTCCGGTGGATATTCAATTAAGGGAAGAATTGGGGGAGTCGACCGACGAAGAACTTCGCCGGCGCTTTCTCGCGCTGTCGTCAAAATATCACGAACGGGCGGACCTGTCCACGCGCAAGCGAACGATCCGGGCGATTGAAATAGCCGAGTACCTGCGCATTCATCCCATGCCGGAGGCGGAACGACCCGTACCGGTTCCACTTGTATTCGGATTGAATCCGCCGGTTGAACGCCGGAGAGAACGCATCGACCGGCGCCTGGAAACCCGCCTGAACGAAGGGCTGATCGAAGAAGTACAGACGCTGCTTGCGCAGGGCGTTTCGGCGGAGAAGCTGATTTTTTACGGATTGGAATACAAGTTCGTCACCGAATACCTCACCGGTGTGCTGGACGGGCAAACCATGACCGACCGGCTGCGCGTCGCCATTCATCAGTTTGCCAAGCGGCAGATGACGTTTTTCCGGAAAATGGAGCGGGACGGGCTGGCGATTCACTGGCTCGCTGATGCGATAGACGAGCAGCTTTCAGCAGCCGAGATACTCATCCGCGAAAATGGACTGGATAATCTTGCCTTTCTGTGAATTCTGTGTTTTCTGTGAGAAAAAAACAGATTGCTCACAGAAAGCACAGCATTCACAGAAGTAGCTATTTCCGGAGTGCTTTCAGCTCCGCATTCGGGAGGAAAAGATCGGTCGGCCCTTCGGCATACGACTTGATTTCATACGGATTGTAATGGAAGAGAATACCATCCGGCCGGATGCTGAAGTTGTCGTTCAAAACAAACCGTCCTCCTTCAAAAAAGTACTTCTCGCCCAGGGGTTCGCCGGCTTTCAACCCTTCCTGCGCCCGAAAGATTTTCTCGGCGATAGCGGCCAGTTTGGGTTCATAGCCTGCCTGAAAGAGTTCCGAAAGGCGTACCTTCCGCCCGTCGCGGTGATAGTTGGCATAGGAAGTATTGGTATTGGGGTGTGCGCCGCCGGAATAGATGAAATTGAAATAGGAAACGGCGATCATGTCTTTCGTCTGATAGAGTACGTTTGCCTTCAATTCGTTTGTCCACACGCCGCCCATAATCGGCTCTTTCGGAAAGCGCTTCCGCTGGTCAGCCACAAAGTCATCAAACCCGCCGACGAAGTCGCTCATGGCTGATTTTGGAGTAGATTTCTTCAACTCTTCCGGTGTGGATTCCCCATCAAAAAAGCCCGAAAACGTCAGGACATCCCGCAAAATACTGTCATTGAGCGCCTTATTTCCATCGAAAACGGGATAGGCAAAACTGGCGGTGGCACACAGCGAATCAGGCCGGATGCAGGTTTTGCTTTTGACGGAATCCGCTGTCACTGCATAGTGCAGGGTATCAGCGGTACTTTCGCTCGTTTCGGACGAACCTTTTTTGGATTCACAGGCAGCCAGCCACAGCAGGGGCGCGGCTAAGAGGAGGGGTAGTTTTTTCATGGTGATGGAGTGAAATCGAACGCGGTTTTCAGTTGACTGTTTTCGGTTATCAGTTGTGTGCAAATCTGACGAACCCCAACCGAAAACTAAAAACCGAAAACAGAAAACTAGTTTTTCCGCTGGTTAAACAAAACCCTATTCCCAAACGGATCATGTACCGTCATGATCAGGGCGTCCCACTCGGCTTCTTCGAGGCCGGGGCGGTTGTATTTGTAGTTTTTGGCGAGTAGTTCGGCGTGGTAGGCTTCCAGTCCTGAACATTCGACGAACACCTGAGAACCCGGGCAGGCATCTCCATGGTGTTCAGAGAGGTGAAGGAGTAGTTGGCCGAGGGAAACCTGCATATAAAGCGGTGCATTATCGTCGAAGCGATGCTGCCAGTCGACCTGAAAGCCAAGCCAGTCTACGTAAAACTCAAACGCCTTCTTTTCGTCGAAGATGCGCAGGATGGGGATCGTCGCGAGTGCATTCATGCTGTTTTTTCCTCCCAAATCTGTGCCAGGTGAACGATAACAGAAACTGCTTTTTCCATGTCCTGGCGGGAAACCCATTCGTGTTTGGAGTGGAAAGCATGCTCGCCGGCGAAGATGTTCGGGCAGGGAAGGCCCATGAAAGACAGCCTGGATCCATCCGTACCTCCGCGAATACTGGTTTGTTTCGCGTCCACGCCGGTGCGGCGGATCGCTTCCAGCGCATATTCCACCACCTGCGGATATTGATTCAATACTTCCTTCATATTCCGGTACTGCTCGAATACGTCGAACGCGACCGATGAACCGGGGTAGAACGCGAGTACCTCGTTGGTGAGTTTGCGGAGGTACTCTTCCTTTTCGTGAAGGCCTTTCACGGCAAAGTCCCGGATAATGAATTCCAATGTGGCCTGTTCGACCGTCCCGCCGATGTGCGTCGGATGAACGAAGCCTTCCATGCCTTCGGTGGTTTCAGGTGAAAGGCGGTCTTTGGGGAGGCGGCTCAGGATATCGGCAGCAATTTTGATTGCATTTTCCATCCGTCCTTTCGCGAAACCGGGGTGCTGGCTGACGCCGTTGATGGTAATCTTCACCGCATCGGCTGAAAAGGTCTCATCTTCTACGGAGCCGAGCGTTTCGCCGTCGATGGTGTAGCCAAAGTCCGCCCCGAGTCGTGCCATATCTACTTTTGCTGTACCCATACCCACTTCTTCGTCCGGCGTAAAGAGGATACGGATGGTACCGTGCTGAATTTCCGGATGCGTGACGAGGTAGTGCGCCGCGTCCATAATCTCGGCCACGCCGGCCTTGTTATCCGCTCCGAGCAGGGTAGTTCCGGAGGCCGTAATAATATCGTTGCTGAACTGAAATGCCAGGTCCGGATGATCCGCGAGGCGGATTATTTGCGACGGGTCGTCAGGGAGAACGAGATCAGCGCCGTCATAACTAGAGTGGACCAACGGTTTGACGCCTGTCCCGGAGCAGTCCGGTGAGGTATCCACGTGCGAGCAGAAGCAAATCACGGGGATGCCCGGCTTGGCCGAGGTCGCGGGAATGGTCGCGTAGACGTACCCGTATTCATCCATCACAGCATCGGCGATGCCCATTTGCTGCAGTTCCTGAACCAGCAGCCGGCTGAGGTCTTTTTGCTTCTCGGTAGAAGGGAAGGTGTCGGAATGCGGGTCGGATTGGGTATCGATCTGAACGTACCGGAGGAAGCGCTCGGTGACCGTAAACGGATAAGAACTTAAACTCATTGATTATCAGAATGATAGAATGTAGCCTGGAAACTATATAGCAAATTAGCAAGTTTTTTTGCGGATAGGTAAAGGCTTTTTTAGTTGATTCAAATTTATTTTTGTGCCCGGTGCCGGGTGATATGTTTTTGTGTATTTTCGCTGTGGCCTAACGATGCCTCTCTCTTTCATGGCAACAGCCAAATAAATTTTTGCTTTATGTCCGATTTTGCAGAACTCTCCGTAGAAGGTAAAAAGTACCAGCTTCCCATCGTAGTCGGTTCAGAGGGCGAAAAAGCCCTTGATATCAACAAGCTTCGCGACGAATCGGGCTACATCACCATTGATTCAGGCTACAAGAATACAGGGGCAACCAAGAGCGCTATTACGTTCCTCGACGGAGAAAAAGGAATCCTCCACTACCGGGGTTACAGCATCGAAGATCTGGCGGAAAAAGCGACTTTTCTCGAGGTCGCTTATTTGCTTATTTACGGTGACCTGCCGACGGCCGAACAGTATTCGAAGTTTGAGAATGCGATCCGCCGGCATACGATTGTCAACGAAGACATGCGGAAAATCTTTGAAGGTTTCCCCGTAAATGCCCACCCGATGGGTACGCTTTCTTCGCTGATCAGCGCCATGAGCGCGTTTTATCCGGAGTCGTATGACGACAAGGGCCCGGATCAGACGGATCTTCACATCATCCGGCTGCTGGCCAAACTACCGACCATCGCGACCTGGAGCTACAAAAAATCCCAGGGCCACCCGGTCAACTATCCGCAAAACCAACTCGACTACTGCTCGAACTTCCTCCACATGATGTTCGCGCTGCCGGTTGAGAAGTATGAGGTAGATCCGGTGGTTTCTTCGGCCCTTAACAAACTGCTGATCCTGCATGCCGACCACGAGCAAAACTGCTCGACATCGACCGTACGCCTCGTAGGCTCTTCCCACGCCAACCTGTTCTCGTCTATTTCGGCGGGTATCGGCGCGCTCTGGGGACCGCTGCACGGCGGCGCCAACCAGGAAGTAATCGAAATGCTGGAAGCCATCAAGGCCGACGGCGGAGATGTCGGCAAGTACGTTGAAATGGCAAAAAATGCCAAGACGACAGGCTTCCGCCTCTTTGGTTTCGGACACCGGGTGTACAAGAATTTCGACCCGCGTGCGAAAATCATTAAGAAAGCAGCGTACGACGTACTCGAGAAGCTGGGCGTCAACGACCCCGTCCTCGAAATCGCGAAAGGGCTGGAAGAAGCAGCACTCAACGACGAGTACTTCATCGCACGTAAACTGTACCCCAACGTCGATTTCTACTCCGGCATCATCTACCGGGCACTCGGCATCCCGACGAACATGTTTACCGTTATGTTCGCCATGGGCCGCCTCCCGGGCTGGATCGCGCAATGGAAAGAAATGCGTACCCAGAAAGAACCCATCGGTCGTCCCCGGCAGATTTACACCGGCTCGACGCTCCGTCCGTTTGTTCCCATCGAACAACGATAGTCTTACCAGGCCATGCGGAATTTTCTGCATGGCCTTTGTTTTTACTTTTTCATGGCTTTTATGGGAAAGGCTTTCTCGGTTCGGGGAGGTCTTTTTTTTATGGCGCTTGTTCTTCTTTTCCGGAGAATAATACTATCCGGTCAGAGAAGAATACCGAACGATGTTTTTTCAAGCGTTCAAACGTCCGCCGATTCCTTCTGAAGATGCCCGGAAGGCCGGAATTTTTCCTGTTTCCGGATAGCCCATCTGCCCGGAAGAAAGGTAAAAAAACGGGTCTAACGTCGTTGCAAATACACTACCTTAGCGACCCTAAAGTACTTCTGTTGAGCAGCAGGAGGCATTTGCTCCCTGATGCTCTTCCCCAAAAACGAATTCATTCAACATGGAGGAGAAAAAGAATCTTCGTCGACAAGACGCCCTCGATTACCACTCGAAAGGCCGACCCGGAAAAATTGAAGTTGTCACTACCAAGGAAACAGCCACCCAACGCGACCTCTCGCTGGCTTATTCCCCCGGCGTAGCCGAACCGTGCCTCGCCATTGCCGACAACCCCGAAGATGTATACAAGTACACCGCCAAAGGAAACCTCGTAGCCGTGATCTCCAACGGTACAGCCGTACTCGGTCTGGGTGACATCGGTCCGGAAGCCGGCAAGCCGGTGATGGAGGGGAAAGGCGTTCTCTTCAAGATTTATGCCGATATCGATGTCTTCGATATTGAACTCAATACCAAAAACGTCGACGAATTCGTCCAGACGGTTAAAATCCTCGAGCCGACTTTCGGCGGCGTGAACCTCGAAGACATCAAGGCTCCCGAGTGCTTCGAAATCGAAGAGCGCCTGCGGAACGAGTTGAAGATTCCGGTCATGCACGATGATCAGCACGGTACCGCCATCATTTCCGGCGCGGCCCTGCTGAATGCGCTCGAGGTCGTGGGCAAGAAAATCGGCGAAGTGAAGTTCGTCGTCAACGGCGCCGGCGCCTCCGCGATTTCCTGCTCCAAGCTGTACCTGGCGCTGGGTGCGAAGGTCGAGAACTTCGTCATGTGCGATTCCAAAGGGGTTATTCGTGCGGATCGTACCGACCTCGATGACCGCAAGCGTATGTTCGCCTCGTCACGCGATATTCAGACGCTGGAAGAAGCGCTCGTCGGCGCGGACGTCTTCATCGGTCTTTCCAAAGGCAACGTCGTTACCGCGGCGATGGTGAAAACCATGAACGAAAATCCGATCGTGTTTGCGATGGCGAACCCGACCCCGGAAATCGCATATGAAGAGGCTACCGGATGCCGCCCTGATATCATCATGGCGACGGGCCGCAGCGATTACCCCAACCAGGTCAATAACGTACTCGGCTTCCCGTATATCTTCCGCGGCGCGCTCGACGTTCGGGCCACGGGTATCAATGAAGCGATGAAACTCGCGGCAACGCACGCGCTTGCCGCGCTGGCGAAGGAGCCCGTTCCCGATATCGTCAACATCGCCTACAACGAGAAAAACCTGACCTTCGGCCGGAATTACATCATTCCGAAGCCGATGGATCCGCGGCTGCTTACGACGGTCGCTCCGGCTGTTGCCCGCGCCGCGATGGAATCCGGCCTGGCTACCCAGCCTATCACGGATTGGGATGCCTACGAGCAGATTCTGGCGAAACGCCTGGGACAGGACAACCAGCTGACCCGTGCGATTGTCAACAAAGCCAAGAAAGATCCGAAGAAGGTAGTCTTCGCCGACGCTGAAAGCCAGACGGTTCTCAAGGCCGTTCAGCAGGTATTGGACGACGGTATCTGCCATCCGATTCTGCTCGGAAACAAGACCAAAATCGAAGCCCTGATCAAGGAAAACCGCCTGGAACTCGACGGCGTCGAAATCATCGACCTCCATGCCGAAGAGAACCATGCGATGGCGCAGGAATTCGCAGCTAAGTACTACGAAAAGCGGAAGCGCCGCGGTGTCAGTCCGACCGACGCCGAGCAGGTGATGCTCCGCCGTACCTACTTCGGTGCGATGATGGTGGATACCGGTAAGGCAGACTGCCTCATTTCCGGTCTGACCCGGAACTACCCGGATACGGTACGCCCGGCGCTTCAGATCATCGGCCGCCGCGAAGGAGTACAGAAGGTTTCCGGGATGTACATCTTGCTGACGAAAAAAGGCCCACTCTTCTTCTCAGATACGACGGTTAATTTCAATCCTACCGCCGAAGAAATCGTTGAAATCGCGGAGTTGACTGCCGGCGCTGTCGAACGCATGGGTATCAAGCCCCGTATCGCGTTGCTGACCTATTCCAACTTCGGTACTGCCGATGGCGAAGACGCCGAAAAAATGCGGAAAGCCACGGATATCCTTCAGAAAAAACGCCCGGACTGGGTAGTAGAAGGCGAAATGCAGGCACACCTTGCCTTCAATACCGACCTGACGAAAGAACAGTATCCGTTCTCCAAACTGGCGGAAGAAGGCGCTAACGTGCTGATTTTCCCGAACCTGTCGGCGGCAAACATTGCCTACAACCTCCTGAAGGAAGTCGGTGAACTGGAGTATATCGGTCCTGTTTTGTTGGGTCTGAAAAAGCCGGTTCACGTTCTCCAGCTGGGTAGTACCGTTCGCGAAATCGTCAACATGGTGGCGATTGCGGTGGCGGAAGCGCAGGAGAAATAAGGAAATTTTAACGAGAAAAATCCCGGCAGCACGGAGACGTGGCCGGGATTTTTTGTTTGTTTGGGAAACGGCCAGTCACACCCGATATGAAAGATCTGTTTTCCCGGCAATCGGACCTCTACGCCAGGTACCGGCCCACTTACCCGACCGAACTATTTGATTTTATCCTGGAATATGTGCCGATGCGGCGCGCAGCGTGGGACTGCGCTACGGGCAACGGTCAGGTAGCTTCTGTATTGTCGGATTATTTTACGACGGTGGAGGCCACCGATATCAGCGAGAAACAACTGGCCGAAGCTATTCCGCGACCCAATGTCCATTACCAGCTCTCGCCAGCCGAAACTACGCCGTTTGAAGCCGGCACGTTTGACCTTGTTACTGTTGGTCAGGCGTTGCACTGGTTCGATTTTGGGCCGTTTTTTGAGGAAGTGAAACGCGTCAGCCGACCGGGTGCGCTCTTCGCCGCATGGGGGTATGAACTGCTGGAGATTTCCCCGGAGGTAGATCCGCTGATTCTTGATTTCTACGAGAACATTGTCGGGCCGTTCTGGGCGCCGGAGCGGAAACACATTCAGGAAAAATACCGGAATATTCCCTTCCCGCTTCAGGAAATACCGGCTCCCGAGTTCGCGATGGTCAAAAACTGGACGCTGGAGGAGCTCGGCGGGTATTTCTCGAGCTGGTCCAGCGTCCAGGGATACATCAGCCAGTATGGCGAGAACCCGGTTCCGGACCTGATCGCCCAGATAAGCCCGTTCTGGCCGGCAGGAGAGGTAATCACGGTTACTTTTCCGGTATTCCTACGGATGGGCCGGGTCTAGTTTTCGAATGCTTTGAGCGCCGCATACTCCTTTTCAGTCAACTGGATGACCGTACCGTGGCGGATGCCCTTCGGGAAATGGACCTGATCAGAAACGTCTTCCCAATGCTCCATATCGGTTGACCGGACGGCGCCGTACCGGTGTTCGGTGTATTTATCGAAATATACGTAAACATAGTCCCCGACTTCAGCCGCCGTCGGGCCTTCCGCCCAGTAGTTTCCGGTGATCGGAGGGGATACCTGTGTCGGGTACGGACCTTCGGCTTTGGGTGCTTTGGTAATCCGGATATTCTTTTCAGCCGGTTTAGGATTTTCGTTTTTGAGGAAGAGGTAGTAGTCTTTTCCGCGGTGGAGGATCGTGGCGTCAATGACGCTGAAATCGGGATTGAAGAACAACGCGGTAGGCGTGAAGACCTTGAAATCCTTCGTCGACGTGTAGTATATCCGGTGATTCAGTCCCTTTTCCCGCTCGGAGTCAGCTACGTCTTTGTGACGGCCGGGGATGGTCGTCGCCCAATAAATCAGGAACTTCTTAGACGCCTTGTCATAGTACACTTCAGGGGCCCAGCTGTTTTTCGCCGCCGGCTCGTGCTCCATGACAGGAATAGCGGTTTGTTCCGACCAGTTTACCAGGTCTTTTGACGACGCATATCCAATGATTTTGTCCCACCAGCCGCTGGTCCAGACCATGTGAAAGGTGCCGTCCGGGCCTTTGACGATGCACGGGTCACGCATGAGTTTGTCTTTTCCGACGGCCGGAGTCAGAAATGAGGCGCCGTTTCGGAGGGCTTTCCAGTTTAGCCCGTCGCGGCTGACGGCATAGTGCAGGCCGTCCTGCCCGTTGTCGACGAAATAAGAAAAGACATATACCTGGGCGGTGGCGCGATACGCCGACAGGAAAAAAAGCAAAAGGAAGATGCGTCGCATGTTTGGAAAAAAGAAGGAATTGAGGGAAAATAGAAAGCCGGACTGTGAGGTTGCTATGTCCCCCGAAAAATAATGAAAGTCCACGTACCGCCTGTCACCCGAACCGATCTGGAAAACGCCGCTCTGCCGACGTTAGGGGTTACTGTGGGACTGCTGCTGGCGCAATTGCCGGTATTTCACCCCGTGGCTGGATTTCTGGTAGTAGTAATGCAATGCATGATGAGCGTGCGGGTGAAAGGTACGCCGACGCAGCGCCTGCAAATGCTGGCTTATGTATGGCTGATTCTGATCGGGACTGTGGCGTGGGGGATCGTTGGCGCATGGCATATGGTCAACGCCGCGGTAGGCGTGATCCTGCTCTCGCTCGCACTGACGTACTGGCGGCATTTTTTTCCGGACGACTGGCGTAACATCAATGCGCCGGCCTCGGCGATTTACTTCTTTACGCTGGCGCTGAAGCCGGGCCTGACGGCATTGTATGGCGTTGCGCTGTGCGGCCTGGTCGGCATCGCCCTTCAGGCTATTATGTGGAAGGCGTGGCCTTCGGCCTTTGCGCCGCAATCAGCGCTGGTCCGCCTCAAAAGCCGCAGGGTGCGCAAACGCAAACTACCAGTAGACCTGGAATTGGTCACCAATCTCAAAACAGACCTGTGGCGGTATAACTTACGACTTACTATCTTGTTGATTATCAGTATTTTTATAGTAAATAGAGTACACGCCATGCACGCCTACTGGATTCCGCTGACGGTGATTATTGTCTTGCAGGATAACCACGCCGATACGCTGAAACGCGTCGGCGGGCGGATTCTGGGGACGTTTATCGGCTGTATCATCGGCAGCGCGATTCTGACGCTGCACCCGCAGCCGGTTATTTCCATGCCGCTGCTGATTCTGTGCCTGTTTACGTTCCTGCTGATTGTCAAGCACAACTATCCGGTAGCCTGTATTTTTCTGACGGTATACATCGTGCTGCTTATCGGCCGGTCGTCGACCAACTCCTTTGTCGTTGCATTTGAACGGACTGCGTATACGCTGATGGGAGGGCTATTGGTGCTGATGAGTTCGTGGCTTCTTTTCTGGCGGCGGAAGAAGGCCTGACGGGGAACTTCCCGGGCGGAGAAACCGGTTTCCGTCGGGATGAGGTTATCTTTGCCGCTGAAAAAGTCAAACGAAAACGATGTCTGTATCCATAGCTGAATTTCCCGTTACCGCAAAAAAATTACCCGTCATGGAATCCTTTTATACCCTGCAGGGGGAAGGGTTTCACAACGGTAAAGCCGCATACTTCATTCGGCTGGGCGGGTGTGAAGTAGGATGTCACTGGTGTGATGTGAAGGAAAGCTGGGACGTGAACGCACACCCGTCGTTTGCTGTCACGGAAATCGTGGATGGCGCGCTGGCCTATCCCGGCCGTTTGGCGGTAATAACCGGAGGCGAGCCCTTGATGCATGACCTGGCAGAACTGACTTCGGCGCTTCAGGAAGCCGGATTTCAGACCAACATCGAAACCTCCGGCGTGTATCCCGTCACCGGTTCGTGGGACTGGATCTGCTTTTCTCCGAAAAAATTCAAAGAACCCCATTCCGATATTTATGACAAGGCCAGCGAACTGAAGGTCATTGTGTACAATAAATCTGACTTTGCTTTTGCGGAAGAACATGCAGCACGCGTGTCAGCCGACTGTGTGTTATTGCTTCAGCCGGAGTGGAGTCGCCAGGATTTGATGCTTCCGGAAATTATTGAGTACGTGAAGGACAATCCGAAATGGAGGGTATCGTTACAGACGCACAAATACATGCAGATTCCATGACGTATCGTGTGCCGCGGTCTGCCAGATTCTGGCGGATGTGCGTGTTCGGGTCTACTTTCTTTCTGGCGGTATTGCCGGGAATGGCGCAATCAAAACGGGCAGTAGAATCCTACGAAAAAGGACAGAAAGCCCTTGCCGACCGCAACCTGGCGGAGGCGGGGAGATACTATGCCAAAGCCATCGAACAGGACGCATCCTATGCGGAGGCATACATAAAAATGGGGGAGCTGGCCGTTTTCGACCGAAACATGGACGCCGCGGCAAAGTATTACGAAAAGGCTGTATCTCTCAAACCTGACGCGCCGGAAATCCAGCCGGCGTATAGCTGGCTCGGCAATTACTACCTGCGCGCCGGTCAGTACGAAAAAGCAGCGCCTTTTCTCGAAAAATTCCTCACCCTGCAGGCCGGTATTGCCAAACCAACACCCCTGCAGCGCATCACGGCCAAACGCGTGACGCGGATGCGGGACATTTGTGCATTCGCCTTGCAGGCCATGCAAAAGCCGCTGAAAATAGAGGTACGGCGCTTGCCGGAGACGGTTAACGGCTTTGAATCCCAGTATTTTCCGGTACTGACGGCCGACCGGGAAAACCTGCTTTTTACAGGTATCGAAATAGAGAACGGAGACGAGAGCCTGTACTTGTCGGAGAAGACGCAGGACGGCTGGTCGAAGCCGAAAGCCCTGCCCGCGCCGATCAATACCAGCGAAAACGAAGGTACTGCCAGCCTTTCAGCCGACGGCAGGACGCTCGTTTTTACCGTTTGTCAGAGTCGTCTCAAGCGGGGTTTCGGAAACTGCGATTTATATATAGCCTACCGCGCCGGAAACGAGTGGAGTGAACCTGAAAACCTCGGTCCGGCGATTAATTCGAAAGAATGGGAGTCCCAGCCGACGCTGTCTCCCGACGGGCGGTGGCTGCTGTTTGCTTCTGACCGGCCGGGTGGTATCGGAAAGCGTGATATCTGGATGGCGAGGAAGGATTCAACCGGGCACTGGACGCCCGCAGTGAACGCGGGAGCGGCGATTAATACGACGGAGGACGACGTATCCCCGTTTCTGCACGCCAACGGCCGGACATTGTTTTTCGCATCGGACGGCTGGATCGGCATGGGTGGATTTGATATCTGGATGAGTGATTGGAATGGCAGCGGCTTCAGTGCGCCGGAAAACGTCGGGTATCCGATCAATAATTTTGAAGATCAGTCCGCGCTCTTCATTACTTCTGACGGAAAGAAAGGCCTTTATTCTCAGGAGGAACGCCTGCATCAGGACAGGCGTCAGTCCCGTCTGTGGGAGCTGGACGTCCCGGAAGAACTGACCAAACGTTTCCGAAAGGCCAATGTACTCAAGGGCTTGGTGCGGGAAGCCGGAACCGGTAAACCACTCGCTGCGACCCTGGAACTGGTAAACCTGAAGAGCGGATCAACCGACGCGCTTCTGACCAGCGATGCCCGGACCGGAACGTATACCGCCGTTCTCGCGGAAGGAAACGAGTATGCCGTATTCGTCCAGAAAGCAGGCTATCTCTACAAAAGCCTGACATTTGACTACTCCGGTAGTGGTGGCGACAAAGTACTCAACATCGACCTGGAGCCGGTAAAGAAGGACCGAAGGGAGGTATTGAAGAACGTTTTCTTTGAATCCGGAAAGTGGGACCTTGAACCCAAATCCGAGGCGGAATTACAGAAACTCGTGCGGTTGCTGAACGAAAATCCGGCCATTACCCTGGAGGTTTCCGGCCATACAGACGACGTTGGGGACGACAAAAGTAACCTTGAACTTTCCCTGCGCCGGGCCCGTTCTGTGGGAGATTACCTGATCGCGCACGGGATCGCTGCAACGCGGATTAAAGCTGTAGGACGCGGAGAAACCCAGCCGGTACAGGCCAATACGTCGGAGGAGAACCGTGCATTGAACAGACGCATTGAAGTTAAAATCCTGTAGTGCATTAACCCATTGATTTTCAATTAGTCTCAAATAAATCTTGTCTTTCCGGCCTTTATTGGCAATTTTTGTGTTAGCAACTTTGTTGCAAAGAGGTCGTTATCTCCCGTTTTTCTATGTCATCAGAACATATTCATTGCCTCATTATCGGTTCCGGACCTGCCGGGTATACTGCCGCTATTTATGCAGCACGCGCAGGAATGAAACCGGTGCTATATACCGGCGCCCAGCCGGGTGGTCAGCTGACTACCACTACTGAAGTAGAGAATTTCCCGGGTTATCCGGAAGGTATTACCGGACCGGAAATGATGCAGGACCTTGAAAAACAGGCGCGTCGTTTCGGTACCGAGATTCGGTACGGCCTGGCAACGAAGGTTGATTTTTCCAATCCGCTGGCGAAGAAAGTATGGGTCGATGATGCCCATGAAATCAGCGCCGACGCAGTGATTATTTCAACCGGTGCTTCGGCCAAGTGGCTGGGCCTTCCCGGAGAAGATATTTACAACGGCCGCGGCGTTTCCGCCTGCGCCGTATGCGACGGATTTTTCTACCGCAATCAGGAGGTAGTTGTCGTGGGAGGTGGCGATACCGCCGCCGAAGAAGCCAGCTACCTCGCGAAGCTTTGCAAGAAAGTATACCTCGTGGTACGCCGCGACGAACTCCGTGCTTCGCAGATCATGCAGGCGCGGGTGAAATCCATCCCGAACCTGGAGATTCTCTGGAATACGGAAACCGAGGAGCTTCTCGGAGACGAGAGCGGCCTGACCGGCGCCCGCCTGAAAAACACCGTTACCGGTGAGATCACGGAACTGCCGGTTACCGGCTTTTTCGTCGCCATCGGTCACAAGCCGAACACGGATATTTTCAGAGATTTTATCGACATGGATACTACCGGATACATTCGCACCGTTCCCGGAAGTAGCCGTACCAATGTCCCGGGTGTTTTCGCTTGCGGTGATGCTCAGGACAACGTGTACCGTCAGGCCATCACGGCTGCCGGTACCGGATGTATGGCGGCTTTGGATGCGGAGCGCTGGCTGGCAGAAATTGAAATGCCCGCCGCCGTGGTGGAAGGTTAAGCCGGTAGCAGTACGATACAGACGGCGGGGCTTTCGGAGCCGGAATTCTCTCGAAAGCCCCGCCTTTTTTTGGGGTGCCCGTCTGGCAAAAGCGCCACACCCTGAGAACGTTGAAATAGAGTGTTCACATGACGAAATTTTGGACCGTTATTCTCGTTGGAGGTCTCTGCCTTTCCTTTCATCCGGAAAGCTTTGCGCAGCGGGAAAAAGGGCTCTTCAAGAAAGCACCCAGTATTAAGCCAAAGTCATCTCCCGAAAAAAAGAAGGCGGGGAATGAGTTTGAACTGGAGGAAGAAGCTACCCCCAAGCTTCGGTTTTCGGAACAGCTGGAGCCTAAAAAACCGCTGAATCCGGTTGTCAGCAACATGGATACGACGAAAATCGACGACAAGACCGAGCCGCTTCCGCTGGAAACGGAAGAGCAGGTGTTCGACGATTCCTCGGGTGTCTGGGTTACCACACACCGGTATTTCGCGATCTGGGATCCGAATACGATCGATCCCTATAACATCAATCCCCTCGAATTCGACGAAACGATAGACCTGCAGTTGTACGACGAAGCCAAGAAGCAATTCTGGGCTGCGCCGCTCGAAAAGGGGCTTTTGACGTCACAGTTCGGCCGGCGGTGGGGCCGGTGGCACAGCGGGGTCGATCTGGATCTTGATACCGGAGACCCGGTCTATGCCGCGTTTGACGGACAGGTCCGGGTGGTGAGCGTTGACGGCGGCGGGTATGGAAAGTACATCGTCGTGCGGCATTACAACGGGCTTGAAACCTTGTACGGGCACTTGTCGGGCCAGCTGGTTTCATCCGGGCAGTTTGTCAAGGCCGGCGAAAAAATCGGCCTTGGCGGGAGTACCGGGCGCAGTACCGGACCTCACCTGCACTACGAAACCCGGTACGAAGGCAATCCCTTCAATCCGCTGGAACTCTATAAGTTTCCGGAAAATGCCCTGAAATCGGATCATTACATTCTGACGGCGCACGTATGGGATTACCTGCGTGGCGGCCGTCTGCAATACGAATACAAAACCGGCGAAAAGTCCCGCCAATTCCGTCAGGTACGCTGGTACCGGGTTCGGAAAGGTGACACGCTGTCGGAAATTGCGCACCGTACCGGCACCACGATCACGGCGCTCAAACGCCTGAACGGCCTGCGCGGAAGCGCCCTCAGCATCGGCAAGAAGCTGAGAGTGAAGTAATCAGAACAACCGGATGGAGGAGAAGTCCCGAAAGGGGCTTCTCTTGCCGTTTTCTCCCTGAACGAATTATCAATCCGGGCTGCTATGCCCGACAGGTCATGAAGAATGTCTTTTTTTCGTACGCTGTTTCTCCTTTCCGGAATTACGCTTGTTGCTTTTCCCGCCATTGCGCAGGAGCGGGGCGTCTTCCGGAAAACGCCCTCCATTAAAGCCATCCGTAAACCGGCGCCGCGCAAAATAGTACGCGATTCCGTTCCGGGAGTGCGGTCAATGAATGAATTCCAGCCGCTGAAGCCGGGAAGTCCGACAACCCGCAGCGCCGTTGATACGTTGAATGACGCCCAACTGGAAACCGACCAGTTCGTGGTCGAAACCCGGCAGGAAATACGTCCCCGCGATTCGGAATCCTGGGCACGGGTAAGCGAGCACTTCCGGATATGGGACGAACACCACGTCAACCCTTATGGGTATGACATCCGGAACTTTAACGACCTCATCAGCATTCAGCTTTATGACTCCACGAAACAGCAGTACTGGTCGGTACCGATGGATAAGAATATTCCCACCTCGGTATTCGGCTGGCGGCAAATCCGCTGGCACAAGGGGATAGACCTGGATCTGGTCACCGGAGACCCCGTTCGGGCGGCGTTTGATGGTCAGGTTCGCGTAGTTAGTTACGAAGGTCGTGGCTTTGGAAGGTATGTTGTCGTCCGTCATTACAACGGATTAGAGACGGTTTACGGACATTTATCGAAACAATTGGTTGTTCCCCGTCAGGAAGTTAAGGCAGGTGATGTCATTGGCAGGGGAGGTAATACGGGGCGAAGCACCGGTTCTCACCTCCACTTTGAAATCCGGTACGAAGGCTATCCCTTCAACCCGCTGGAGATCTTTGCTTTTCCGGAAAACTATATCCGAAGTGATACCTATTTGCTGACGCCGCGGGTGTTCAGTTACATCACCGGAAAGAAATTTGAGCCGCTGACAGCGGCCGACCAGCAGGAGGAAGGTGACTCGGACGAAGAGATCGAATACCGGGAAACCGACTGGTATGCTGTCAAAAAAGGCGATACGCTGGACGAGATTTCCCGTCGTTCGGGTATTTCCATCGCCCGTATCAAAGAATTAAACGGATTACGTACAACACGCTTACAAATCGGACAGAAATTACGATTGCGCTAATGAAACTGGATATCCTTGTGCTGGCCGCTCACCCGGACGATGCAGAAATGTCGTGCGGCGGGACCCTGGCCCGCGAAATTGCCAATGGAAAGAAAGTCGGTATTGTTGACTTCACCCGGGGTGAACTCGGTACCCGGGGCACGCCCGAAATCCGCCTGCAGGAGGCCGAAGAAGCCGGCCGGGTTCTGGGGATTTCCGCCCGCGAAAACCTCGGATTCCGCGATGGGTTCTTCGTCAACGACGAAGCTCATCAGTTAAAAGTAGTAGAGGTTATCCGCCGGTATCAGCCGGATTTGCTCATCGCCAATGCCATTGACGACCGTCACCCTGACCACGGAAAGGGAGCAGCGCTGGCAGAAACAGCGCATTTTCTGAGTGGTCTCCGTCGCATTGAAACCTTCGAACCCGACGGTACACCGCAACAGCCCTGGCGTGCCCGGCAGGTATTTCACTACATTCAGGACCGGTATATCAAGCCGGATATTGTTGTGGATATCAGCGAGTTCTGGGAAAAGAAGGTGGAAAGCGTCAAGGCTTACCGCAGCCAGTTTTACAACCCGGAAAGCGGCGAGCCCACGTCTTATATCTCCAGCAAAGCATTTTTCGATTTCCTGATTGCGCGGTGGCGGGAAACCGGCCACCAGATCGGTGCTGAATTCGGGGAAGGGTTTACGAGCTACCGGCAGCTGGGAACGGATAGTCTGTTCTCACTGAAATAATGTCTGTGTATTCTGTGCTTTCTGTGAGAATATATTTTTTTTTTCTCACAGAAAGCACAGAATACACAGAAAATAAGAAAGGGGCTGTCTCATGCAGGTGAGGCAGCCCCTTTGCTGTTCGGGAGAACCGGTTTCAGGAAAGAACGACGGACGTCATGGTCAGTGAGCCGCCGACGGCCTTGTCATTAAAAAACCGAACATCATCTCCCTTCTGCTGCAATCCTAGTGTGTACAGCAGCGGATAATAGTGGTCAGGTGTAGGAATTGCCAGTCGTACGGCCGGACCGAGTCGCTCGTACTCGATCAAAGCCTGATGCTCGTGCTGGCGTATGTGTTTTTTGAACGTTTCGTTTATCTCGTTTGCCCAGTCGAACCCGAATTCCGGTTCCTGAAGGCGATCCCAGGCAACCATTCTCAGGTTGTGGACCATATTCCCCGATCCGATGATCAAAACGCCCTTTTTGCGCAACGCTTCCAGCTCTTTCGCCAGCGCATAGTGATAGGAGGCAGGTTTCGCATAGTCAATGCTTAACTGAAGAACCGGGATATTGGCCTCAGGATACATGTGACGGACGATCGACCATGTGCCGTGATCGAGGCCCCAATCGTGGTCAAGGCCAACATTGGTACTATGAATCAACGATTTTGTTTCCTGGGCGAGAGCCGGATCGCCGGGCGCCGGGTATTCCACTTCAAATAACTCCCTCGGAAATCCCCGGAAATCGTGAATCGTCTGCGGATGATCCATCGCCGTGACATGGGTCCCGTTGGTCAGCCAGTGCGCCGAAATCACCAATACGGCCGTCGGCCGGGGAAGTTCTTTCCCCAGATCGTGCCAGTTCTGGCTAAATACATTATCTTCAATCCCGTTCATCGGCGAACCGTGCCCGATAAACAGGACCGGCATCCGGTCAGTTGCACCGAGTGCGTCCGTGGTCTGTTTAAGCGTGTGCAGATTCATATAAGTCTATTCTGTTAAGGACGGCTGGCCGCCTGACAAAGTTACCAAATTACTTGTTTGTACATTTAATGTATAAACATTATTTACAGGAAAACATTCATTCCCGGAAATGAAAATTGGTATTGAAGCTCAACGACTGTTCCGTCCGGCCAAGTACGGTGTAGAATGGATCACACTTGAGTTGATACATGCCCTTCAGAAGATCGACCGCCGGAACGATTACTTTATTTTTGTTAAACCGGACGAAGACAGGTCCTGTTATACACCGGCGTCCAACTTCCATATCACCGAAATTCCGGCCTACAATTCCATGCACTGGGAGCAGATACAGCTGCCGCGGTACATGCGCCGGTTCCGGATCAATTTGCTGCATTGCACCGGGAATACAGCGCCTGTGCGCCGGGATATTCCGTTGGTACTGACCCTGCACGACGTACTTTTCATGGACGAAAAGGCGAAAATGGCTACCCGCTATCAGCAGCTCGGCAGCCGGTACAAGCGTTGGATTGTCCCGCGAATTGTCGAGCAGTCCGATTGCATCATTACCGGTTCAGCGGTAGAGCGGAATCATATTCTTCAAAAGTTTCCGGAGATCGATGCGGGTACCGTAAAGGTTATAGCCGGCGGAGCGGGGGAGGTCTTCCGCACCGGTCGCCCGGAGCCTCCGTTTACGACGCCCTATTTCTTCTTTCTCGGCAGTACGGACCCCAAACGGAATACGGCAAATGTGCTGGAAGCGTTCGCGCAGGTCGCCGACGAATACCCGGAAGTAAGCCTGGTAGTAGCGGACATCACCCGCGGTTATCTGGAGGAGGTACTCGCCGAAATCGGTCGTAAGGCACTGATCCGCCGGATTTTGATCTCGGAGTATATTCCGAGAGACCAGCTTCCTTCCATCTACCGAAGCGCGTCTCTGTTTCTGTATCCTTCCCTGCGTGATAGTTTCGGTTTGCCGGTGTTGGAAGCGATGGCTTCCGGCGTCCCGGTGATTGCCTCCAATCACTCCGTGATGCATGAAATTACGGCCAATGCGGCGCTGCTGGTGGATCCCTCGCAGCCTTCGGCCATCGCTGCGGCGATCCGGGAGGTCTATAGCAATCGCGCGCTCGCTGACGGGCTGATCCGCCGGGGCATCGAGGGCGCGGAAGCTTTTTCCTGGGAGACCGCCGCCCGGCAATTACTGGACATTTACGAATCCTTCAAATAAAAACGGCTGCCTGGTAAAGGGCAGCCGTCTCACTACTTTTCTGTGTATTCTGTGCTTTCTGTGAGAAAAAAGAAAAGTATGTTCACACAGAAAGCACAGAATACACAGACATTTATTTGCGGAGGAATGCCGTTGCACACCAGAGCAGGGGCGCCTGACCATGAAGGTCGCCAGTCACGCGTTTGCGGTCGAGGTAGTATTGGTGATCATTTTTCTTATTCGTCCCCTCGCATACTTCCCGGATATCCGATTGCTCGTTGAGGTACGTAATCAACCGCAGCCACGCCTTCCGGGCGGCAGGGCCGTAGGTTTTGGCATCGAGCCAGCCTTCTTTCACACCGGTTACGAAAGCAAAGGTGAACATACCGGTGGAAGACGTCTCAGGCCAGGAATTCGGGTCATCGATCAGCTGGTGCCACATCCCGTCGGCGTCCTGGTATTTCAGTAACGACGCCATCATCGTGTGATAACCTTTGAGAATACGCGGTCGGGCGGGATGGTCCTTCGGCATCGACCGCAGGAGTTCAGACATACCGGCGGCCATCCAGCCGTCGCCGCGGCCCCAGAAGTACGGGACGTCCGGCGCGTGGTAGAAGAGTCCGTTGGCTTGCTGCAATTCGTCGAGATAGGCAACCATTTCGGTTGCGGCGCGGTCGAGGTAGGTTTTGTCTTTGGTTGCGCGATAGGCCTGCGTCTGAAGAGCAGTAATCATGTACATATCGTCGATCCAGAAACGGGTATGCCAGCTGAGTCCTTTGTCGAGCCAGGGCAGGATAGCGGGCAGGATTTTTTTGACCTGCTCACGAGATGGTTTGCCCCACTGTTCATCGGCAATGCGTTGACCAAGTGTCAGGTATCGCTTGTCTCCCGTTTGCTGGAACAGCTCAAGCGGCACAGATCCGAAAACAGCGTAATCCACATTGAGTACCGGCGGAATGAGATTCTCTTCGGCACCGAAAAGCGGTTCAAACCGTTCGGCCAGTTGGGTATTGAGTGCCTTGTTTCCGGCGAGCCGGGTGAACGTTAATGCGCCGAGCCAGGTACAGGTTTCCGGGTAAGTAATGAATTTGGGTGGCCCGGGACGGTTGAAATTGGTATGCGGGGTGGCGATAAAGCGCTCGGTTACCCGTGTACCGATTTCAGTCGGCGAAGTACCCTTCGGCCAGCGGGAAAAGTAAGATTGGGCGAAGGCGCCCGTTGAAGCGAGCACCAGGAGCGGGAGGATGAGTTTTTTCATGCAGAATAGAGGTTCCGCTGAAAGACCGATTCCATTGCTCGATTCCCTTAAAAAGAAAAGGCGCAGCGATAACTGCTGCGCCCTGATCGTCAGGGGGAAAGGCGTTCGATCCGCCAGTCTCCATCGCGTGTATATGCGACGCGGTCATGCAGACGGGAAGGTCTTCCCTGCCAGAACTCAACATATGTCGGCGTCAGGCGGTACCCCCCCCAGTGAGGCGGCCGGGGAACGGTCTGCCCGGCAAAACGTTCTTCCAGTTCTTTCTCCCGCTCTTCGAGCCAGGTCCGGTCGGGAATGACGGTACTCTGCGCTGACGCCCAGGCGCCCATCTGGCTTCCGCGGGGACGTACGGCAAAATACTGATCTGATTCTTCGGGAGAAACGAAACCGACGGGACCTTCGATCCGGATTTGACGCTCGAGCTCCGGCCAGAAAAAAGTGAGTGCCGCCTGGGGGTGGGCCAGGAGATCGTGACCCTTCCGGCTTTCATAGTTGGTGTACCAGGTAAAGCCCGTGTCGACGCCTTTCAGGAGGACGATGCGGCCGGAAAGACGGCCGTCGGCTGATAGGGTCGACAAATGCATGGCGTTCGGTTCGGCGATAACGGAAGCACGCGCTTCTTCAAACCATTTTTCGAACTGCCGGAGCGGGTCCGGAAGCACGTCGGAAGGATCAAGGCTACCGCGTGAGTAGTTTTCACGCAGGGCGGACAAATCAAGAGTAGGAGCTGACATGGCTTATCTGATTGGCAGGTGGCCGGTAAATAATCGCCAAAAGTAAAATAACCCGCGTTTTCCGATAAAAATACCATTGAAAAAAGCGGGAATAGTCTGATCGGCGCAGGCCGTGGCGAATTTCTTCTATTTTTGCCTTTCCAATCAATGGGTAACGCATTTAAGATGATTGACGAGAACCAACTGACCCCAGGGCAAACTCCAGAAGAAAAGCCCGCCGATGACGCTGCATCTGCGAAGGCCGCCGAAGGTCAGCCTGAACAGGAAGCGACAGAGAGTACCGGATCACAGGAAGTAGCGGCGGAAGGGGAAGTCCCTGAAGTAGTAGCCGAAGAAGCACCCGCGGAGGAAACGCCGGCGGAGGAGCCGGTTGTAGCCGAACAGGCCGCAGCGCCGGCTGAGGCTGCTCCGGAAGAAGCGCCTGCTGCGGCCCCGGTTGAAACGGAAGCACCTGCAGTGTCAGAGCAGGCCGAACAGGCAGAGGAAGAGCTGTCAGAGCATCCCGATTATTCAAGTCTTTCGAAGGCTGAGTTGACGTCCCTGCTGGAAAACACACTTCAAAGCGTGCGTGACGGCGCTCCGGACCTCAAATCGGTTGACGTACTCCTGCGGGAAGTAAAACCTGTCGTCGATCATCTCAAAGTAGCCGAACGTCAGGAGGCCCTGCAGAAGTTTATCGCCGAAGGCGGCGATGAAGACGGTTTCTCTTTCAAGGGAGATACCCTGACGCAGAAGCTGGATCAGCTTTTCGGCCAGATCCGTTCCGAACGTAACAAGCAATTCCAGCAGGCAGAAAAGGCCCGGGAGGATAATTTCGCCCGGAAGACCGAACTGCTCAACAAACTGCGTGAGCTCGTCGAAAACGAGGAAAAGAGCGGCGCCGGTGAGAAAAGCTGGGATACGTTCAAGCAGATTCAAAGCGACTGGAAGGCCGCCGGGAATATTCCTTCGGCGCATAACAATACCCTGTGGCAGACCTACCATGCGCTGGTAGACCGCTACTTCAACAACCGCAATATCTATTTCGAACTCAAGGAGCTGGACCGGAAGCGGAACATGCAGCAGAAGATCGAAATGATCGAGCGCGTGGAAAAGACCGTCGCAACCGTAACCGGCGGCGAGGCTGTTTCCGGCAAAATGCTGGACGAAGCCAACGAGCTTTTCGAGGAATTCAAGCACATCGGCCCGGCGCCCCGGGAGGTAAACGAAGAACTCTGGCGCCGCTTTAAAACGGCGTTGGATGTACTCTACGGCAAGAAACGCGAGCAAAACGAAACACAGCGCGGTCAGGCGGAAGAGATTTTCAAACTGAAACAGGAAATCGCCGCCCTCGCCGAGACCTTTACGACGTTCCATTCCAGCTCAATCAACGAGTGGAACGACAAGACGAAAGCACTGCTTGCCGTGCAGGATCAGTGGAATGCCGTAAAAGGCCCGCTGCCCCGTGAGAAAGGCCGGGAAATCAGCCAGAAATTCTGGGGAGATATCAAAACCTTCTTCCGGAATAAAGGCGAGTTTTTCCGTCAGCTTGAAGCCAAGCGTGAGGAAAACCTCAAGCAGAAAACGGCCCTTTGCGAGCAGGCGGAAGCGCTGCTGGAAAGCGGCGACGATTCGGCGGAGGCTACCAATACAGTAATCGAGTTGCAGCGCCGGTGGAAGTCCATTGGACACGTCCCGGAGAAAATGCGTGACAAGATTTTTGATCGTTTCAAGACAGCATGTGATGCGTTTTTCGACAGAAAGCGTAACAAAAATGCTGGCGTCGAGCGCGAATACGAAGAAAACCTGGCGAAGAAGAAAGCGTTGTGTGACGAGATCGAGAACGAAGCCAAATCCGGCGAGCCTGACCTCGAAAAACTCAATGCCTTCAAGGCTCGCTGGAGCGAGATCGGCTTTGTACCCCGGAAGGAGATGCAGAACATCCAGCAGCGCTACATCAAGGCGGTGAATACGTTCGTCTCGGCGATGGGTAAGCTGAGCGCGCATGAGAAGGAGCAGATCGTCCTTGAAAGCGAAGTCGAAATGGTGAAGAGCGAAAAGGGCCGTGGCGGAAACGTGGATCTTCGCGGACGGGAAAACGACATCCGTCGGAAAATCCGTACCCTCGAAGACGAAATCGCCCAGTTGGAGAACAACCTTGCCTTCTTCGCCCGCTCGAAAAACGCCGACAAGATCAAAGGCGATTTCGAAAAGCGCATCGAGAAATCGAAAAAAGAACTCGAGCAACTGCAGCACCAGCTTCGGGTGGTGCGGGAAGCAGAAGATCAGGAATAAACGAAAGCCCGGCCAGTCGGCCGGGCTTTTTGTTTGTTCTTATTTTAAGGGGTTGGAATTAATAACTATTTCGTAGGACTTCTTCCAGCTTGCTTTAATGAAATAGGTGTAGGTAAATTCGCTATAAGGAGGGTTTTGCCCGACTATTATCAGAAAAACCTACACACAGATGACACATTTAATCCTTTTCCGAAAATTACTTTATTCGCTACTTTTCTGTTGTATATCGGCATGGTTATGGTCTTGTGCTTCGTCTGGCAACAGAGTAACTCGGTCGGGTCGAAATCCGGACTATGTGATTCACCATAAGCTGCTTGTTATAACGCCGCTTGAAGTGTACGAGAGCCGAACAATGTTACAACGCTATAGAAATATTCCTGTCGGGGATACTGTGGATGTTATTCTCCGGGAGAATGAGGAGATTTCACCTGCAACAAATGATGTGTATTATAAGAGGTTCAAGCTTAGCGTATGGGGGCTCGGATCTCGGACGTCAACGGTATTCAGCCAAAAATTCGAAAAGAATGATATAGAGTCAGAGTTTCAAAATCGTATTAACATATCGCCCGGCGTTTATCCTCTATATGCAGCTAGCGAAAAGATAACGAAAGAAGATTATACTCAGAAGGTTCTCGAAGAACAGGATAAAATTCTTCGGTCTTCTAATGTTGTCGAATACACACTTCTTGTTACCTCTCCAATAGAAGTTTATATGTCAGAGAATCAAACAAGCAATATTTATAAAGTAATTCCAGTCAAGGACACTATCCGTGTATTACTCTTCGAAAAAAGCCGTCTGTCAGCTGCGCAAACTCGAGTTAGATATAAGAATCTTGATGTATATGTATATGGCTGCGGAATCCGAACCAAGGAAATCAGCCGTCACACCATGATTTACGGCGAATACTTACAACGAGAAAAAAAAAGGCCTCTTAGCCTATTTTTATATCCCTCTGATGAAGTGGAGTATAAAAGAGATTCATACGGGGTTAGCAGAGCTTATTTACAGAATAATACAAAGGCTGCGGTTACAGGAAGTTCGAATTCAGGATATTCGGGAGGAACCCGGTACTCTACACCAACAACTGGGGCTACTATCCATACCGGGCCCAGAGGAGGGCAATATTATTACAACTCCAAAGGAAACAAGACATATGTTCGCAGGAAGTAATTTTTCGAACTAAATTCTAATTTATACGAAAGCCCGGCCGACTGGCTGGGCTTTTTGATGCATTCACCCTCAGTCAATTACAAAAAAGTAGCACAAATTTCCGGTAGTTTGCTTGACAAGGGGGTATGAAAACCCTAATTTTGCGGCACGTTAAGGGAAAAAACATCCCGGAAACGAAGAGGCCTCCTTAGCTCAGCTGGTAGAGCAACTGACTTGTAATCAGTAGGTCGTTGGTTCGATCCCGACAGGGGGCTCTTGAAAACAAAAGGTTACGATGTGAGTCGTAACCTTTTTTGTTTTGGGTAACCCACAAACTCGCCCACATTCGAGTAAGTATCGTCTCCTATCGACATATCCCAAAACTCAGCGCCAGCAACTCCCCCGTAGCCCCGGGCTCCACCCTCAGCACCAAATCCTTTCTCTGGGCCGGATCAATAGTAGCACCTTTCAACCGGACGTCGGCATATTTCCAGGCTTCTGTAAATTGACTGCGTGTTTCCTGCGCTTCCTTTGATTTCCCCTGGGCGACGAGGCTTTCGGCCAGTCCATTCAGCGCAAATCCGTTCTTCGGCCACTGTACGAGATCTTCCCGGAACGTGCGTTCGGCGTTGACCTGATCACCGCTTTGGAGATAAAGGGAACCCAGTATATGCCGGACAGAGAAGAACCAATCCGGCGGCTCGTTATAGCGGAGGCCATCTTCAACCGCGATTGCATCCCTTAGCAGCGGAATGGCTTTTGCCGTATTGCCTTTCTTTTGAAGTATCTCCGCTTCCAGTACCGCAGAGGCAATCCGGCAGACATCAGCCGCTTTATTAATTCCCCAGATCATCTGACGCTGTATAACCGGCGATTGGGTCAACCGGCGAAGGGCCTGTAATTCCTGGACCGCCGCTGCCGGTCGACCAAGGCCTGAATAGGCCATCCCCCGGGCATAATGACGAATTGCCGCCGGATAGGCAAGACCGGTATCGGGCTCCGGAAGCGATAGTATCTTCTCCCACTGCGCGAACTTCACCAGAATGTGATCCGGTATCGTCAGGTAATGCTGAACCGTTTCATAACCGGGTTTGTGATAGTATTGCCTGTCGACCAGGCTCGCGGCCTTGAATGCCGCTTCGATGGAACGGGCCGCCCGGCCCTCCAGCGCGGTTGTCGCCGCGAGAAAATGGTAATTATGCGTGTAGTACAGCTGAGGATAATATCCCTGCGCCTGGCATTCGGCGACGTACGCACTGTCCGCTTGAACGGCCTCCTCGTTCGAAAGCGAGCCTGCGTGGTAGTCGCCGGTGTTGATGTAAATGTGAGACGGCATATGCACCAGATGACCGGCGGCAGGCACGAGCGTCTTGAGGCGGTCAGCGCTTTTTAATGCACCCGTGAAATCGCTTCCCGCTTCCGTCGCATGCAGGTACAGGTGGTGTGCGAGCGGATTTTCGGGATCGGCAACCAGAATCTTCTCGAGCAGGGTGAGGATTTCCGGCGTCCAGGGGCGCGGTTTTCCGCCTTTTCGTTCGTAAAAATCCCAGGCGTGGGCATTCATCAGCGATTCAGCGTACAAGGTGGCAACAAAGCTGTTACCCTGGTATTTCTCATATGCTTCTTTCAGCGCGGTGATGAATCCCTCCGGATTATAGGCAGCGCTGTCTGCCGGAAACGCAATGCGCGACGCCCGTATGAGTGCCTGTTCCCAAGCCGACGCCTGGCTACTATGGCGCTCGGCACGTACAAGCGCGTCCTGCAGGTCCTGGTTTGTCCCGAGGTTATTCGCCGAATTCAAATTCGGTCCGAGTACATATGCGATTCCCCAGTACCCCATGGCAAAGGAGGTATCGAGCCGTACGGCTTCCCGGAAAGAGCGTTCGGCTTCTCCGTGATTAAAGCCGTTAGCGAGGATAATACCCTGGTTGAAAAACCGGTGGGCGGCATCCGATGCAGTTGTTACCGGAACCGTGTAATTTCCCAACCCCTTCAGCAAAGGGGCTTTGAATGACGGCTGCCTGTCTCCGCATTGAAGACAGGTCAGCAGAATGCAGAAAATCCAACCTCGAAATGCGCTCATAGGTGTGCCGTGAGTAGTGTAGGGAGATCAGAATAGGTCTCATCCGGTCTACGGTGATGGCCGGTCGGGAAGGTGGAAAGCGATTCGTAGTTACCGATATTTTTCCTGATAATCAATAAATTATGAGTAATCGGCAACGATCAGGCGGGAAGGTGCAATATTCCTCATCCAATGCCTGGACTTTATACGGAATTTGCTCCGCTTATCCGGACAAGTCATGAAGTCTTGTCCGGACACCACACCTTGCAGGCAGCTAACCATTCTTCGAAAATGACGACGGTACGTATACTCTTGTTTTGGGGCCTGACGGTCTGCCTACTTGTTCTGGCCTCAGCCGTATTTCCGGCGCAGGAGGTTCTCTCCATAGGTTCGGCCGCTTTGCTCACCCTGCTGCTGACCGTGGTGTTTGCCCGATGGGAGCGGGTGCCGCTGGCAAGTCTCGGCGTTGTTCCGCAGGCGGCATCGCTCCGGCCGTTCGGCGCAGGACTTCTGATCGGGGCTTGTCTGGTACTCTTTCAGGAAATGGTCCTCGGTTTGTCGGGAATAGCGTCGCTGACCTTTCGGGGCGCCATACCGGCGGCAATTTTGAGCAAATTGGTCTTGTATAGCCTCGTAGCCTGGCGGGAGGAACTGGCTTTCCGCGGATATCCCCTGCGCAGGCTGGTGGATTCGAACGGCATCCCATATGCCTTTACCGTATTGGCGGCCTTGTTCAGCCTTGAGCACGTCTGGGGCGGCATGGCCTGGTGGCAGGCATTGTTTGGCGTCGGAGTCGCTGCCCTTTTGTTTATGACGGCGGCCATCCGTACCGGAGGAATCGCCATGCCGCTCGGCATACACCTGATCTGGAATTTCGGGCAGTGGGCGTTTGGCCAGAAGGATGGCAAAGGAATCTGGCAATGGCATGTTTTGCCCGGAAACGAACCGGCCGCAGAGCAATGGGGCTATGCAGCCTACTTCGTCGCTTACGGACTCGCGATTGTATGGTTGTGGAAATACCCCCGGAGATAGGTTTCTCAGCATGCCTGCTAAACCTCGGGAAACCCCAACAATCATTCATCTTTCGGCGGACTGTAGGCTTTCCTCACGGCCCAGACTGCAAATACAGCGGCAACGAGACTGCCGGGAATCAGGTATAGAAGAGTAGGATCCTGCATGGAAGGTCTGGGTTGGAAACAGGGCGAAGGTCGGAACAGCCGACTATCTGTACAACCCCGGCAAATGGGGGACTGCTGTTTTTGGGTAGAAAGCGGAGAACGGGACAACCCTTTTCCGGTGAAGCGGAGCGACCGGCGCTTCCTTTTTTTCGCGTATCTTGCGTCATCACCCGCTTTTTATGCGATTACCTGCGTCAACGGCCTCGGCCAGGAGTTTGAAAACGTATGATTATACCGCCCTTTCCCCCTAACGAAAACCAGCGTCTGTCTGCGTTATTTGAGTACCGCATCATGGACAGCCTGCCTGAAGTGGCTTATGATGCGATTACCCGTCTGGCGTCGACAATCTGCGATACGCCCATCAGCCTGATTACCCTGGTGGATGAAAAAAGGCAGTGGTTTAAGTCAAAGCAGGGTATTGTCGAACTGGAAACACCCCGCGAGTATTCTTTCTGCGGACACGCCATTCTCGAACCGACCCGCCCTTTCATCGTCGAAGACGCGCGGAAGGATGCCCGGTTCCACGATAATCCCTATACAACAGGTGATCCTCATGTGATTTTCTACATCGGCGTACCGCTCGTTACACCCTCCGGGTATCCGCTGGGGACTCTTTGCGCCATCGATGAAAAACCGAAGCAATTGTCCGACCGCCAGATCGAGTCCTTGAAAGACCTCGCCCAGCAGGTCGTCATGTTGATGGAACTGCGGCGGATTTCGGTGGAGACGGAACGGTCCCGCCAGTCGCTCTTCGTCCTCAACGGCCACCTCGAAGTCGCACGGGAAGAGGCGGAGCGTGCCCGCAACGAAGCAGAGCGCGCAAAAGACGATAAGGCCCGGTTTCTGTCGACCATGAGCCATGAAATCCGCAATGCCCTCAGCCCGATTATCGGGGCGTGCGATTTGCTGGCTATGGAAGACCTGAGTCAGGATGCCAAAGAAGTAGTGGATATTCTGGAGTTTTCGGCGCAGACGCTTCACAGCCTGCTCGACGATATTCTCGACTACAGCAAGCTGGAAGTAGGAAAGGTGAAACTGGAGCAGATTCCGGTGGATTTGCGCCGCCTGGCCGGAAAAGTAGCCGATAATTACCTGCCTTTGGCCAACGGAAAGTCGGTGCAGCTGGTGACGGATTTTCCGGATAACATTCCTGCGTATGTGCTCGCTGATCCGACACGGCTGGTTCAGGTATTGAGCAACCTGCTGTCAAACGCTGTGAAGTTTACCGAGGCGGGGTGGGTCCGGCTGTCGTTACAGCTCGATCAGGAAGATACCGAATCAGCCACGATCCGGTTTGAAGTAGCAGACACCGGTATTGGTATGTCGGAAGAAGCCCGGGCGCGTATTTTTCAGGAATTCTCGCAGGCCGGCGCCGATACTACCCGGAAGTTCAAAGGTACCGGCCTCGGGCTGTCGATCGTGCAGCTTATCGCCGGGCTGTACCGAAGCCATGTTTCGGTTGAAAGCACGCCGGGCGCCGGGTCGCGGTTTTTCTTCTCACTTTGCCTGCCGAAAGTGCCGGCTGCTTTCGAAGCTTCCTAAATTTGCGTAGGTATTGAAAACGCACGTTTGGATGAAGTATGTATTGCTGATAGCCTGTATGGCTTTTCTGAGCTCCTGCTGGGCGCCGAGATGCCCGATGAAGAGCTGCCATGTGACGATGGAACACCGTCACGAAGGACGTATCTACCGGGGCAGATCCATCTTTTCTTCCCCCACCCATAGTTTCGCCTGGAAAATGAAGAACCGCCGTGGCGAGGCGGAGGAGAAGAGCCTCTACCGGGAAAACAACGATCCCAAGTCGAAGAAGAAGTTTAAGAAGTTGCTGCCGTGGGAGAAAGTGTAGGGCAGGGGGCATAGGGCCGGTTAATATCTTGATAATGTACCAGTTAACCCAAAATCTTTCGACCTTTGCCCCATGCACTACTCCTTCTGCACCCGCACCGTTCTCACCCCTCCCGTACCCGATAACCGCAGGATGTAGCCGCCTGCCGGGCGGTGGATCAGGTTGAGGGGAAACGGAGAGCTGGAAAGGGTATGTTCTTCGATCAGCCGGCCTTCCGTACTCCATACATCCAGCCGGTTAAAGCCCTGCGGGAAAGAAACAGCATAGTGACCTTTTCCGGGATTGGGCGATACGGTCACGTCTTTTGCCGTTACGGGATCGGACCCCAGCGGAAGGAGTACTTTCACCGCAAACGTGTCAGCCAGGCAGCCCGCGTTATCCCTGACGATAAAAGTCTGATTCTGAGAAGGTCGTACGCTGACGGAGGCTTTTGTTTCTCCGTTTGACCACTGGTATGCTCCCTCCCAGGACGCTGCCAGGCGGAGCGAATCGCCATAGTTGATCGTCAGTTCTTTCTTTTTCGAGACGTCTTTGAACAGGGTGAACTGATCACGTACGCCGGCGTCTTCCGAAATCCAGCGGTAATCAAGCCGGTTCTCGTTTATTTCGAGCGCCACAGATCCGCCCTTGTTTTCGCCGTATACCAGCGCCGGATGCGGCCACACCGGCTGCGAACCTCCTCCGGCGCCGCCCGAACCATTGGTGACATAGATCGTTCCTTCTCCGCCCGTTTTCTTTACGTATGGGCAGCCGCTTCCTTCGTACTTGCCGGTTGTGGCCGCATTGGTATATCCCGGCGCGATGTGTTTGGCCGGCTGGAACGTACTGCCGACTCCGTAATGTCCTTTCATCATCCGGAAGCGTTCGTACACATGGCTGTGCCCGCAGAAAACCAGGTCTACCGGATACTGCTCCAGCACGGGCAGAAGATTTTGCCGGATATTGGCCAGTTCCGGGTCAATATCCGAGTTGTAAGAACCATAGGTATAGGCAGGGTGGTGCCAGAGAACAATGGTCCACCGGATCGCCGGATTGTTCCGCGCTGCTTCCAGGTCTTTCTTCAGCCACGTTACCTGCGGGTTTTCGGGATAAAAGACGCGCTGGTCAGCCGGGGTTTCAAAACCATAGGAATCCAATGCCACGACATGGATATTCCGGAAGTTGAACGAGTAGTATTCCTTCTTGCCGGAAGGCACGCCGCCCATTTCTCCGTCAGACGGCGGAGAAATCAGGCGGAGGTACGGAATCTGATGCGTTTTGCGGAGGTCGTAGTTGAGCGCATAGTCGTGGTTTCCGGGGACGGCATAGAACGGCGTCTGGAGCATCACCGGATGGTTTCCATACACATTGAACGTATTATCCTGGAATTCCTGCTCCGTACCGATGCCATAGGCATTATCGCCCAGCCAGAGCCAGAGATCGGTACGGGGAGAGCCGGCTTTTTTCTGGTAGTCTTCATAGGCAGAGAGAACGCGCTTTTGCCGGTCGCTGCCGTTGCCGAAGTCGCCCAGCAGCCAGATACGGGTCTTACCGGCGTCGCTGGCCGTTTCCAGGACGAGGTCGTTTCCCTGTTTAAAGGTCACCGTGCCGGCGCCTACGGCATAGCTGTACCGCGTACCGGTGGTAAGGGATGCAGCCGTGACGGCATGATCGGTGACGGCCTCATTTTCGGTGAACGTCAGCGGCGTTTGCGATCCGGCGGGGGTGAGGGTAGCCCATCCCTTCACGGGCAGGTCTGTACGCCAGCGGATAGTGACCTGATTCTTAGTGACTTTCTGCAGGTAGGGCCCCCGGGTGAGCGTTTGGGCCGAAACGGTATGCAGTTGAAAGGCGAAGGCAATCAGGAACAAAAGGATAAGGCTCGGACAATACCGGTGCTCCATTTCCGTATAGATTACTTGAAAGAAAGGTGAAAAATAAGTATTTTTGATTTTCTTTAAAAGTAGGAATCCCTGCGTGAGATAAGGGAAAATTGAATTCAAATGGCTGATACCACAGAAGATCTTCTCCCCGAAGAAAGTAGTAACTCCGGTAACATCATTCCCATTAACATCGAAGATGAAATGCGCGGTGCCTACATCGACTACTCGATGTCGGTGATTGTTTCCCGTGCGTTACCTGACGTTCGTGACGGCCTCAAACCGGTGCACCGCCGCGTGCTGTACGGAATGGAGGAACTCGGCGTCAATTACAACCGGCCCTATAAGAAATCAGCCCGTATTGTGGGTGAAGTACTGGGTAAGTATCACCCGCACGGCGATTCGTCGGTGTACTTCACGATGGTTCGTATGGCGCAGGAATGGTCCCTCCGCTACCCGCTCGTCGACGGGCAGGGTAACTTCGGGTCCATCGACGGCGACTCCCCGGCGGCTATGCGTTATACCGAAGCGCGTCTCAAGCGGATCGCGGAGGAAATGCTGGCCGACCTCAACAAGGATACCGTTGATTTTCAGAACAACTTTGACGATTCCCTGAAGGAACCGACGGTACTTCCGGCAAAGATTCCGAACCTCCTCCTCAACGGCTCGGCAGGTATTGCCGTCGGGATGGCCACCAACATGGCGCCTCACAACCTGTCGGAAATCGTGGACGGGATTACGGCGTATATCGATAACCCGGAAGTAACCGTGGCCGACCTGATGCACTACATCAAGGGTCCGGATTTCCCGACGGGAGGTACGATCTATGGTCTTTCCGGAATTCGTTCAGCGTTTGAAAGCGGTCAGGGCCGGGTCGTTATCCGCGCCAACGCCACGTTCGAACAAACGAAAACCGGTAAGGATCAGATCGTTATTACCGATATGCCTTACCAGGTCAACAAAGCGGTTCTTCAGGAGAAAATCGCCGAACTGGTAGAGAGCAAGCGGCTGGAAGGTATTTCTGCCATCCGGGATGAGAGTTCTAACCGGGACGGTATCCGTCTCGTTATCGAACTAAAGAAGGAAGCGGTTCCGAATGTCGTCCTGAATAACCTGTACAAGCATACGCCGCTGCAAACGGCCTTCAGTGTCAACAACGTCGCCCTCGTCAAAGGCCGGCCGATGACGCTGAACCTGAAAGACCTGATCCGGCACTATGTCGATCACCGGCTGGATGTTATTGTCCGCCGCACGAAGTACGACCTGAAGGAAAACCGGAAACGGGCACATATCCTGGAAGGTCTGCTGGTAGCCCTCGATCACCTTGACGCTGTCATTACGTTGATCCGGGCTTCCCGCGATCCGGAAGTAGCGAAGCAGGGCTTGATGAATGGCGACTTCATGACGGCTGATCAGAAAAAAGCCTTCCTCGCCAATCCGAACCGGACGCTGCAGATTGTCGATACCTTCCAGGGTGAAGATCAGAACTTTGTTCTTAGCGAAGCGCAGGCCAAAGCCATTCTGGAAATGCGTCTCCAGCGCCTGACCGGCCTGGAGCGCGACAAGATCGTCGAAGAACACGCCGACCTGATCAAGCTTATTGCCGATCTCGAAGATATCCTCGCCCGCCAGGAGCGCCAGTACGGCATCATCAAGGATGACCTTGCCGAACTGAAAGCCCGGTATGGCGACGAACGCCGGACGCAGATTTCACATGCGGACGACGAGCTCTCGATCGAAGACATGATCGCCGACGAGGAAATGCTCATTACCATTTCTTCCGAAGGCTATATCAAACGTACCGCGCTGAGCGAATACCGTACCCAAAGCCGGGGCGGCGTAGGTGCGCGCGGCGTCAAGACCAAGGACACGGACTTTACCGAACACCTCTTTACGGCCACCATGCACAATTACCTGCTGTTCTTTACCGACGCAGGGCGGTGTTTCTGGATGCGGGTGTTCAATGTTCCGGAAGGGAATAAGACGGCGAAGGGACGGCCGATCCAAAACCTGCTCAACATTGAGTCAGGCGAGAAGATCCGGGCCGTTATCAACGTCAAGACGCTTTCCGATCCGGATTACATCAATAACAACTACATTGTGATGTGTACCCAGCAGGGTATTGTGAAGAAGACTTCGCTGGAAGCCTATTCACGTCCGCGGCAGAACGGTATCATCGCTGTAAACATCAACGAAGGCGACCGCCTGCTTGACGTTGCGCTGACCAATGGCTCGAACGAAATCATCATCGCCGTAGACGCCGGCCGTGCCGTTCGTTTCAACGAAGAGAAAGTTCGCCCGATGGGCCGGACCGCTACCGGGGTGAAGGGCGTGGAACTGGCCGGTGGTGAAAAAGTAATCGGCATGGTTTGCGTCGTAGATCCGTCGACGGCGCAGCTGCTCGTCGTATCCGAACAAGGCTACGGCAAGCGTTCGGATATTGAAGATTACCGTCTGACCAACCGCGGCGCCAAAGGGGTGACTACCCTGAAGGTGACCGATAAGACCGGTAAGCTCGTGGCAATCAAGCAGGTAACCGACAATGACGACCTGATGATCATCAACAAGTCCGGTATCGCGATCCGTTTCGCGGTGGCTGACCTGCGGGTAATGGGCCGGAATACGCAGGGTGTCCGGTTGATCAGCCTTCGCAACGGCGACGAAATTTCTTCGATCACGAAAATCGAGAAAGAAGAAGAGGAACAAACCGAAGGCCTGGAAGGCGAAGCACCGGGAACCCCTCCCGAAGCAACACCGGAGGCATGATTTTTTAGCCCTGGAGACGACAGGTCTCCGGGGCTTTTTTATACTGTCGGCGGAAGGCCCGGATTGGTCGCAGGGTGCCCGGGGAAATCCCGCCCCGGTTTTCACGCAATCAATAAAATTGTTTATTTCGCGTAGTAACTAAACCAACAATTGTATTCCAAGATGAAGAAACTCGTTCTTCCGGCCTTTTTAGTAGGCCTGTTATCAGCTTCTGCTTACGGCCAGAATAGTGCGATTATGGCCCTGGAAAGCGGTAAGCTCGACAAGGCAAAGGAGGAGATAGATAAAGCGGTACAGGATCCGAAATCTTCAACCAAAGCCAAAACCTGGTTCGTAAAAGGACAGGTGTACGAAGGTCTCGCTACCGACCCGAAGCTTTCTTCCCTGGATTCGATGTCTTCGCTGGGCGCTTACGAAGCCTATAAGAAGGCCATCGAGATGGATACGAAAGAAGGAAAACTGGGCAGCACCGCCAAGGATGCTCAGAAGGCCATCACGAAAGACAAGGAAGCCAAAGACAAACTTCGCCTGTACTATGGCCTCGTAGGTCAGGGCAATGCCAAGTACCAGAACAAGAACTTCGCCGACGCGCTCAAGCTGCTCAAGACCGCCATGGTCATCGAGCCGGGTGATACCACGGCAGCGATGTTCACCGGTATTGTTGCCCAGCAGCAAGGCGATAACGCTTCGGCCAAGGAAGGCTTCACGAAGTACCTCGAACTCGGCGGCAAAGATCCCGTTATCTTCTATACGCTCTCCAACATCTACCGGGGAGAAAAGAACGATGCGGAAGCGATCAAGATCCTCGACAAGGGTATTGCTTCCAACCCGGACAGCAAAGACCTGAAAAACGAGAAGATCAACATCTACCTCCAGTCCGGTCGTACCGAAGACGCCATCAAGGACCTGAAAGCCCTTGTTGACAAAGATCCGAGCAACGCCCAGAACCTCGTGAACCTGGGTATTCTGTATGACAACGCTGCTCAGACGACCCGCGAAGAGCTGTCGAAATACGAAACCGAAGCACGCAAAGCCGGTGATTCCGGTAAAGCAGTGAAAGCAGCGGAAGAAGATGTAAAACTCTTCGGCGACGAAGTGACCCGTCTGACGGCTGCCCTTAAGAAGAAGCCGACAGATAAGGAACTCAAGCGCCAGCTGACCGACGTAACAACGAAGCTGGCCGATGCGAAGAAGAAACTTGCTTCTGCCTCCCAGGAAAAAGCCACTGCCGATCAGGCAAACGCATCCAAGCTCGCTGAAAGCCAGAAGAAAGTTGCTGAGCTGACCGCGAAGTGGGAAAATGAAAAGAACCAGGCAAAAGCCAACTACGAGAAGGTACTGGCCATCGACGGAAATAACTACGATGCGAACTACCAGATGGGTGTCTTCTTCTTCAACGAAGGTGTTGTTCAGAAAGGCAAAGTAGATGCCATGGACATGAATACCTACAACAAAGAAGGTAAGGCCATCGAAGAGCAGGTTATCGCCAAGTTCAAGCAGGCGCTGCCCTTCTTCGAAAAAGCCTGGTCTGTCCGCAAGGAAGAAGACCTGAAGACGAACCTTGCTCAGACGTACAACATCCTGAAGCAACTCGAAAAGTCAACCGCGTACGATGAAAAAATCAGCGCGCTGAACTAATTCCGGTTTAGTCTTTTTGGAAATCCCCGCAGTGAACCTGCGGGGATTTTTGTTTGCAAGGGTTTTCAGTTTCCGGTTTTCTGTTTTCAGTTAAAGAGAACCCGGGACATTCCTGCCGGGAAAGAAATGGCAAACGAATCGATCCGATCCGAACCAAAACATACCCGCTGCGTTTCGTAAACTGAAAACTGAAAACTGAAAACGGGAAACTGAAAATTGAAAACGGAATGAAACGTCTCGGACTCCTCGGCGGCATTAGCTGGACATCGACGGTCGATTACTACCGGTACATCAACGAAGGAATCAACGCCCGGCTTGGCGGACTGAACTTTGCGGAGTGTATCGTTTACTCGCTGAATTTCAATGATTTCCAGCGAAACAATACGGGGGGAAACTGGGATGAAAGCCGGAGATTGCTTCAGGAGGCCTGCAAGCGGCTGGAGGCGGCAGGTGCGGAGGGGATCGTTCTCTGCGCCAATACGGCACACGCGGTGGCCGACCAGCTCGTACTCGGCGTGCCGCTTATCCATATTGTACCGGCGACGGCAGCAGCGATTCGCGGCGAAGGCCTGAAAAAAGTTGGACTACTTGGTACAAAATTCACGATGGAAATGTCTTTTTACTTGGACGGGTTGAAAGCGCAGGGCATCGACGCGTTTGTTCCGGAAAGCCAAACCGATCGGGACTATATCCAGCAAACGCTTAAAGAAGAGCTGGGTCGCGGCATTATCCGGGAAGAAACGAAAAGCCGCTACCTGGCCATTATCGATGGACTTATCAAAAAAGGAGCGGAGGGGATTATTCTGGGTTGTACCGAGATTCCTTTGTTGCTGAGCCAGCAGGATGTGTCCGTGCCGGTATTTGACACGACGCGTATTCATTCCGAAGCAGCTATTCGTTTTTCGGTGGAATAGACGCTTCGTATCCTGCCCGGGTCAGCACCATCTGAATCAGGCTCCATGATTTTCCGTCCTCCGAGCGGTAGTAGTCATCCAATTGGCCATACGTCGTGAACCCGGCGTTTTGGTACAGTTGGATGGCTTTTTCATTTCCGGCGACGACGCCGAGCGTAATCACGTCCAGGTCCGGTTGTGCAAATGCCTGATTTACAGTATAGTGGAGTAGGTCCGAGCCTATTCCCATACCCGGTCTGGAAACAAAAAAATGGCTGATGTCTCCCCGGTGCTGCGACTTGGCCCGGGTTTCGCGGATAAAACCACACATACCTACTAATTGGTCGCCGACAAACGCTCCGGCAAGGAAATCATTTGGCTGGCGACCCTGAAGTACCGGGTCGAACTTGAGTGTTACAGCCTGTAATTCATCTTCATAACGTGACCCGAAGGCGTCCGGGGCCGTCTGCAGGCACTCCAGCCGGAGTGCGCGATAGCTCGCCGCGTCAGCAGTACCCAGAAATCGGAAGGAAGACAGCATAGGGGTTCGGAGTGATCTGATTTTCAGATGAAGGAAGAGCGAGTACCCGCTGAAAAATAAGGGTATTCATAAAACGAAGCAATGATGCCGGACTGGAAAAGCATTTCCGGCATCATTTGCATAATATCTTTAAATCTATTTATCTTTGCAGCTAAGATATTTATTCTATGGATAGTCAAAAGAAAAGCGAACGGCTGGACGCCTTCAGAAAGGCCAGCCGGCAATACTCCGACACCTCGATTCTGATGCATGAAGCCATTGCACGGAAGGTCGGGTTGTCTGGCGCCGATCACAAGTATCTGGGATTGATCCTTCAACATACTGAACTGACAGCAGGGGACATCGCGAAACTGACAGGATTGACCACGGGAGCGGTGACCGGTCTGATCGATCGTCTGGAGAAGAAAAACCTGCTGGAGAGGCGGTTTACACAAGAGGACAGGAGGAAGGTAATCATCGTCCCGAACGTTGAAAACAGCATGAAGCTGCTGCAACCGATTTTCGCCGAACTGCAACGCCGGACAGCCGAACTGACCACTACTTTTTCGGAGACGGAACTGCAGGCGATTGAACGCTATTTCACCGGCGCCACGATCCTGATGAAGGAAATGACGAACGAGCTAAACCGTTGACCCTATGATCAAAATGGAAGAAATGACGACTACATACCTGACCCGGGCGGAATTATGGCTCAGCATCACCACGTTGCTGTATTTTCTGATGAACGGTGCACAGATCTTTGAAACACTGGTGTTTGTGCCCAAATGGGCTGCCTCGCCGCAGAATTTTGCGTTGTTGCTGGACGGGAGGGGAGTCAGTCTCAAAACCTTCTGGATAATCTTCCATTCTGTCCATGAAGTCGCATTTATCCTGGCGATCGTCTTTTGCTGGAAACTCGATCCGGTAAGAAACGGGTTGCTGATTCTGTTTGCCGTCCACGTGGCCGTCCGGATCTGGACGCTGGCTTTTTTTGCTCCGAATATTATTGCCTTTCAGAAGATAGCGGAGACAGGCCCGTCGACGGTCGACCTCGTTAGCCGGACAGCCCGCTGGCAGCTCCTGAATTATGTACGGGTAGCGATTTTTATCGCCGTTTCGATAGGAATGATCCCGTTATGTATTCGTGTTTTTGGTATGCGGATATCGGGATAAAACTACGTAAAAGCCATGAAGACGGAGGGATGCAGCCATGTTGCTGCATCCCTTTTTTGCACTATGCTGCCCCGAGGCACAGCCGTGACACTTTTGTTATGATTCGGTGATACCCCGGGGATACTGTCTTTTTTGTTTTGCATCATTCCATCACGCAAAACACTGAAAAGATGATACGATCATTGCTCGGGCTGACGGCCGCAGCCTTCCTTCTTTCGGCCTGCTCCAAGGACGACGACGTACAGCCGACTACCAAAACCTTAACCATCGAAAATGTACTGGACAGCAAGCCGCTGGTGGAGTCGGGGACGTTCATGGGTACCGGCACGCCACCGGTTATTCTGCCGGGACAGTCTGTCTCCTTTTCTTTTTCGGCTGCGAAAAACCAGCGGCTGACCTTCGCGACGATGTACGGATGGAGCAATGATCTGTTTTTTGCTCCGGAGAATCCGGGTATCAAACTGTATGGTGACGACGGGGTGCCCGTGACGGGCGACGTCTCCACGCAAATCAAACTATGGGACAACGGCACACGGGTGAATGATACCCCGGGGGCGAAGCTGGTTCATCCCGGTACCGCCGAAGCCACTCTCCAGAACGTGAAAGAAGTAAACGGTATGGATGAGTATGGCCATGCGTTCCTGCCTGCTTCCCAGCTGATGAATGTATCGCTCAAGTATGAGGGGAATTCGACTTTTACCGTGACAATCAGCAACAAATCCGGAGGCACGGCCAACGAGACGCCGTTCAGTCCGGGTACCTGGGCGATCTCGTACGTTGCGGGTGGTAATTTGCTGTCGCCCGAACCGATTTATGCCAGCGGAAAAGCCACTTCGGAAGGTCTGACGCGTATCGCAGAGGCAGGGGATATTGCCCCGATGAGCGCCGCGCTGACGGCGCAAACGGGTATTTTTACACCGCTTTCGCCTGTTTTAGTCGTTGTATATCAGGGAAATACAAATCCGTTTTACAAAACCGGTGAAAACGACAGGGGAGAAGGCCTGAAGGATCTGGCCCAAAAGGGAAATGCGGATATCCTGGCGGCCGCCCTGAAAGGGAAAAGCGGTGTCAAAAGCGTGTATGTCCTGAAGGAGCCGACCTCCACGGTATTGCTGCCGCGGATTGGGGGCGGAGCCGGAGGAAAAGTAGCGCAGATGCTTTCGCTGGTACCGGGAGACCGGATCGCTATCGCCACCATGTATGGCTTTTCGAACGATTGGTTTTTCGCTACCAGTGGAAATGACATCGACGGAAGTGTAGTAGGAGATGTATCGAACTCTATAGCGCTTTATGACAATGGTACCGCGGTTGACCAGTTTCCCGGAGCGGGTGTCACGCAGGCTAACCTTGCCGGAACGCCTTTAGCCGAAAGCAAAGCCATCGGGCCGGTACCCAATCCCAACAAATTCACGACGCTGCCGGCGATCGGAAGTATTGTGAAGGTGACATTGCAGTAGAGTACTTAACTGACTATCAGCGTGTTTTTGGCAGTAGCTTTTGCGAAGCTTCTGTCAAAAACACGCCGTCGTTAGCGGGCAGGAGGTTGCTGCCAATGGCTTAATTCTTCCTCGATGAAGTAAGAAACCAGGTTCCGGTAGAGCTCTTGGATAACCTTCGGGTTAAGACCTTGGTCCTGAGCCCATTGTCCGCGCTGAACCAGCATCGCTTCGAAGCGCTCGGGTGCGCGGACCGCCTGTTCGTCGGTTTTGAATCTGGCGGCTGCCTTGACGTATTCGAATCTTCGTGCCCATAAGGTAATTACTTCATGATCAAGGGCATCGATAGCTTGCCGGATTTCGTCCATGTTGCGGCAGGCATCGGGTGTCTGGACTGGAGTGTGCATGGTAATAGGTATCTGCAGAGCTACCGGTTTCCGGCGGGCAGATGAGCCGGCAATAATAACAGACAGAATAGTGTCCGCGGCGACAGGAGCAGGAGTATTTTTTTTATTGCCAGGTGAATATCATTTGAAGACCTCATCCATGAAAAGGAGCAATACTCCATTTAGGAATCGTTAACGAATTGTCATCGCTGCAGGGGCCATTCCTTATATTATTTAACATAATATAAATTATGAAACAAATAGCGATCACGTTTGAACAGGCAAAAAGGATCGATCTGTGGGCCGTTTTGCGGGAAATCGATTTTGGGAGTTTTCAGTTTGCGGTTTTCAGTTTTCTGTTGGGTGTGCTCCTGTTTCTTGCGACGGTCATAGCCGGTGGTTGAGCTCCGCCGAAACCAGCGTGGCGAGTTTGTTGATGAACAAGATTTCAAGAGCAACTTTTCAATAACTGATCTTTTGAATCCCTGATGTTTCCGCCACGCTGGTTTCGACGTAGCTCAACCACCGGCTATCGCGCATTTCAGGGCATTCCGTTGCACTGTTATGGTTTTAACAAAACTCGTTCGCCCTTCAAAACAGAAAACCGAAAACGATAAACCGAAAACCATATCTACTTAAACGCGAAATTTTTCCAGTTACTATTGTGTAGTCAAATGACTTCGCATATATTTGTAGTCAAATAGCTACATAATGAATCTGAGACGAGATGTTTTCCAGGCCATCGCCGATCCGACCAGACGGGCCATTCTGTTGCTGGTTGCTTCCCAGGCCATGACTGCCGGCGCTATTGCCGCCAATTTCGACACCGCCCGGCCGACGGTTTCCAAACACCTGCAAATCCTCACCGAGTGTGAGCTACTGCGCCAGGAAGCCAGCGGACGGGAAATGATCTATCACCTTAATCCCATGAAAATGAAGGAAATAGCAGATTTTCTAGAGCCCTTCCGCCTCATGTGGGAAGCCCGTTTCGATAAACTCGAAGCCGTAATGAAAGCCTATCAGGCACAAAACGAACAAAAATCATGACACAAAAAACCACCGTCGAGGCTGCTGAGGGCCAGCACGATCTCTTCATCAACCGGGAGTTTGACCTGCCCCTGTCGCTGCTTTTCAAAGCCTATTCAGAGCCCGCCCTGCTCGAACAATGGATGAGTACCAACGTCCGCAAGCTTGAAAACAAAGCGCACGGCAGCTGGCGCTTTGAAACGACTGACCCTCAGGGGAATATCGTCTTCAGTGCACACGGTACCATTCATACATTCCTGCCGGATCAGAAAATCATCCGGACGTTTGAGATGGACAATGCCCCGTTTGGTGTTCAGCTGGAAATTCTGGAATTTGAAGCGGTGACAGACCGGACGAGCCGGCTCCGCATGCATACGGTCTATGAAACCGTCGCCCTGCGGGACCAGATGCTGAAGCTCCCCTTTCGCCAGGGACTCAACATGGCGCACAACCGTTTACAGGAAATCGTCTCTCAACTCGCCTGAGCCATGTCAAAACGAAACAAAATTATTTATTGGATTTCGACCGGCTGGCTGGCGCTGGGAATGGTCTCGACGGGCGGCGTGCAGCTGCTGGGTGTGAAAGAAGAAGTCGATTTTGTCGTCAAACTGGGGTACCCACCCTATTTTCTGCCCTTGCTGGGCGTTTGGAAGATTCTGGGGGCGGTTGCCATTCTGGTACCCCGCTTCCCGCTGGTGAAAGAATGGGCCTACGCCGGCTTCTTCTTTTCGATGAGCGGCGCGATTTATTCGCATATTGCTTTCGGAAATCCGGTGAAGGAGATCTTCCCTTCGCTACTGTTGCTGACGCTGACGATTGTGTCGTGGTATTTCCGCCCGACCGACCGGAAGCTGATATCCTCAACCTATTGATACACACATGAATCCGAAGACCGAGTTCTATTTCGTCGGCACCGAAAAGTGGGAAAAGGAAGTCAGGCAATTGCGTAAAATCATCCTGGATTGCGGGCTGGACGAAGCGCCGAAATGGGGTGTCGCCTGCTACATGTACCAGCAGAAAAACGTGGTATTGATCCACGATTTCAAGGACTATTGTGCCATTCTTTTTCCGAAAGGCGCGCTGTTAGCGGATCCGGAAGGACTGCTTATTCAACAGACTGAAAACGTACAGGCGGCACGGCAGATGCGCTTCACCAGTTTGAAGCAAATCATCGATCTTGAGGCTACGATCAAAGCCTATGTATATGAGGCGATTGAAGTGGAACGGGCCGGTTTGAAAGTCGAAATGAAAACGACGGCCGATTTCCACGTGGCCGAAGAATTTCAGCAGAAACTCGATGCCTCTCCGCAACTGAAAGCCGCTTTTGAATCGCTTACGCCCGGTCGGCAAAAGGGATATCTGCTCTACTTCGGTGCGGCAAAACAGGCGAAAACCCGCGAGGCCCGCGTCGAAAAATACATCCCGCAAATATTGGATGGGAAAGGTCTGGAGGACGAGTGAGTTTTCGGTTTTCAGTTTTTTGTTTTCAGTTATGAAGGCTGCCGACGTTTCCCTCCCCTGGGGTGGTTGAGCTACGTCGAAACCACCCGACGCGCCAATTCCTGAACTTATATCAACCATTCGACCCGCCACGCTGGTTTCGACGTAGCTCAACCATCGGGCACTGCCCAACTCTAAGCTTCCAACTCTAAACCACTGATTCTCATGTCATCTTCCAACCGCGAAATCACCATTACCGCTTTTCTGCCTGCGCCGATTGAGGTTGTATGGCGGGTATGGACTGAGCCACAGCACATTGCAAACTGGTGGGGACCGAATGGCTTCACCAACGAGATTCACCAGATGGACGTAGAACCCGGCGGCGTCTGGCGATTGACCATGAAAGGTCCGGACGGAAAGACATATCCGAACAAGAGTATCTTCCAGGAAATAGAACCGTATCAAAAGATTGTCCTGCAGCACTATAATCCGAATTACCTGGCGACGATTGTCTTCGAACCGAGAGAGCAGGAAACCCTGCTGGAGTGGACGATGACGTTCGAAACAGCCGAATTATTCGAGACCGTCGTACGCGTATTCCGGGCCGACCAGGGGCTTCAGCAAAACGTGGAAAAACTACAGGCGTATCTGCTTCAGCTTCAGGGAAAATAAGACGCTGTCAGCCATGAAAAAACACCTCACTTCCGAAGAAAAGAATACCCTTCTGCAACTCCTCAAAACCCGCTTTGAAAAGCACAAACACCGGCACCCGGATATAGCCTGGCCGGATGTTCAGGCCCGGTTGGAAGCGCGTCCGGACAAGCTATGGTCCCTTCAGCAAATGGAGGAAACACAAGGCGAACCGGACGTGATTGGCCGGGATGAAAAATCAGGCGAATACCTCTTTGTTGATTGTTCAGCCGAAACGCCCAAAGGTCGCCGCAACGTGTGCTACGACCGCGAAGCACTCGATTCCCGGAAGGAACACAAGCCGCACGACAGCGCCGTTGATATCGCTGCTGCAATGGGTATTGAATTACTCGACGAAGCCCAATACCGTCGCCTTCAGGAGCTTGGCAAATTCGATACCAAAACATCCAGTTGGATCGTCACCCCGCCCGCCATCCGTCAGCACGGTGGTGCGCTCTTTGGCGACCGCCGCTACGAACACGTTTTTGTGTATCACAACGGCGCGCAGTCGTATTACAGCTCGCGGGGGTTTCGGGGGCTTTTGAGAGTCTGAATAGGGTTTTCGGTTTACAGTCTACGGTTTTCAGTTTGCCATCCAAACCGTTACCTCCTGCGGCCATAGCCGGTGGTTGAGCTACGTCGAAACCAGCGTGGCGAGTCGATTGGCAGACAAAAGATCAGCAACCGTCTTCCCAACAGAAAACAGTAAACCGCCTTCACAATTCCATCTTCAGTTTGCCGTCCAAACCATTACCTCTACGGCCATAGCCGGTGGTTGAGCTACGTCGAAACCAGCGTGGCGAGTCGATTGGCAGACAAAAGATCAGCAACCGGATTTGTCGGGTGGTTTCGACGTAGCTCAATCACCCCGAGGGGAAGACGGTCGCCTTCCCAACTGAAAACAGAAAACCGAAGACTGAAAACTGCCTTCACAATTCCATCTTCATCAAAATATCCGTCTGCTCATCGTCCCCGAGCTTAAATACGTGGGAATCAAAGGGTACCAGGCCCATACGTTGGTAAAAGCGGTATGCCTTCGGGTTTTCTTCCCAGACGCCGAGCCAGAGGTACGGAGCGTTCAGCTCCCTGGCTACTTCCACGGCCTTTTCAAACAGGACGACGCCGAGCTGCCGCCCCTGGTGTTCCTTCCGGATATAGATACGCTCGAGCTCCACGGCTCGGGGATCCTGCGGCTCGGTTTGAGATGCGCCGGTATTGAGTTTCAGGTATCCGAGGATTTCGTCTCCTTCCGAAACAAAATAAAAGAATGAATTCGGGTCGGTTAGTTCGCGGTGCAGTTGCCCGTCGTTGAACTTTTCTTCCAGGTACCGCTCCATGTTTTCGGGGGTATTGAGGGCGGCGTAGGTATCGGCAAAGGTTTCGGAGGCGAGCAACTGAAGCGTTTTCAGGTCGCCCGGGGTGACTTGGGTAAGGATCATTGGTTTGTCATGGCTTGAAGAACCGCAATGTAATATAGGATAATCTAACTAGCAATGGTTAAGTACTCTCCCATGCAGCGAGGTATGAAAATGAAATAGAGAACAGAGAGCAGTGTCCGGAATGACTTGATCGTCAACGTATCTGCGGGACCGGTTGAGCGCCGATGAGAAAGTGGTACCCTGACTTCTTAAAAAAATGTCTATTTTGGAGTCGATCCTCTCTATCACCATGAAATTCATCTATCCTCCCAAAGATCTCAGCCTTATCGATTCCGACGGGGTATCCCTGCACGGGTTCTTTTACCATTGTTTTAATGTATTGCCGACGATACACCGGTATGTCAAGAACGTGGACCGGCAGATCATGCTCAATGCCCTGCGGGAGCGTTTCGACCTGTCGGACGAGTCGCTGATTTACCGGACCTTTCACGAGCACTCACCCGGTATCGCCCCCAATCCCCAGCACCCGAAACGGCTGATGGAGTTTGCGGTACAGATCCGGGAGCAGTTCTGGGTGTCGTCCAACTACCACAATTTTGAGATATATTCAGGGCCGGCCGTCTCAGAAGCGGATGTGGAAGACGTCCTGGCGTGTTTCCGGGGCATGGAAGAGTCCCAGCCCAACCAGCAGGATCTCTTCAACATGATCATGCGGAACGACTACGGGTACGATTTGAAAGCCTTCCAGATCCGCAAGCATGACATCGACCTGAGGGCCAACTACAACGACGATTTCTCGCCCGTACACGAACGCATCGAGACATTCCTCAAAGAACCCAATTCTAACGGAATTGTGCTCTTGCACGGCCTTCCCGGCACCGGAAAGACGACGTACCTGCGCTACCTGATCTCGACGCTCAACAAGAAGATCATCTTCCTGCCGCCGCATTTGATGGATTTCATGGCCTCGCCGGAGTTTATCCCGTTTATCACCGACTATCGGGATTCGATTCTCATCGTCGAAGACTGCGAAGAGCTCCTCAAACCCCGCGAGCAGAAGATGGGCGGGGCGTCGAGCGGGCTGACCAACCTGCTCAACATCGGCGATGGCCTTTTGGCGGACGCCCTGAGCTTCAAAATCGTCTGTACCTTTAATACCGACCTCCGGAACATCGATCAGGCGATTCTGCGTAAAGGGCGCCTGATTGCCCGCTATGCCTTCCGCGCGCTCGATACCGACAAGGCCAACCAACTGGCCGAAAAGATCGGCAAGGAGCCGTCTTTTACGCATCCGGTGACGCTGGCAGAGCTCTATAATGCAGGAGAAGAGAACTTTGCAGAAGTACCCGTTGACCGAAAACTGGGTTTCTGAAGCAGAATAGGATCGTTTACTACCGTCCGCAGCCCACGCTGCGGACTTTTTTATGCCTGGAAAGTCGTACCCGCCACCGACCCCGAAGGGGTCAAACGTTAATAACCCGGGGCGTAGCCCCGGGACCCAAAACGAAACGAGCACAGGTGAGGGAAATACCCCGGGCAAAACGCCCGGGGTCAATGACATTAGACCCCTCCGGGGTCAGGAGATTACTCGTTCGTCAGAATCGTCTCCAGATCAGCAGGAGAGTAATTAACGGATTTCAACGTCTTGTGGTCGGCATCCCGGAAAACGAGCCATTTGCCGTTGTCTTCGCGGTAGTGGGCCTGGGTACCGTCTTTATCGAGGTAGTAGGCGACGGTGGCCTGAGCTTCCGCTTCGGTCTCACAGGCTTTGCTCATATTGGAGCGGTGGACTTCGTTGAAGAGGGCAGTGAACTTCTCTCCCAGGCCGAACTCGAGCACCGCGCCGGATAGGACGTACTGCAGGTCGCAGAGCGCGTCCGCGACACCAACGATATCCTTTGCTTCCACAGCTTCCCAGAATTCTTTCAATTCTTCCGCGAGCAGATCGTATCGGAGTTTGGCCCGTTTATCGGCCGGAATTTGTGGATCCGGTAAAACAGGAGCATGAAAAGTACGATGAAATTCAGCGACTTGACTCAAAGAATATAAGGGTTCCATGTTGTCTGATAACCTACTTTATGTTGAATACAGGCTCTCGGCAGGTGTCCGAAAGCTCTCCGAAGATACGCAAAGATACAGCCCCGCGCCTACCCTTTGCCTGTTCAAATGTGCATTTGCGGCGTTCCACAGGTGTTTTTTAGTTAAGTGGCTCGGTATTAGCTACTTATTATCCACGTGGAACACCTCCGGCCCTCTTTTGCTAATCATGTGATATGGAACCGGTTATCCGGGCTTGTGTCAAGAGACGGTTTCGCAGAAATGAATGAGTGGAGAGAAGTCAGGACCGCGGTCCTGAGAGTACTGAAAAGATGGGATTTCGGGGAAAGCGTTTCAGGGAAAAGTACAAAAATGGATACTGGATCTCGTATGTCTTGAAGGTACTGGGTGAAGCTGTTTCGTGAGATGACCAAGACAAAAGCTGACCGGCTGGCAAGTAAAACGGCAACGTATTTCCCGATTTCAAAGTTGAATATTTCCGTGAAAAGAGCGTTAACCGCTAAGAAGTATAGTTGTTGGTTTGGGCATACCGTCCGGTGGTTTGGACCCGCTCAACCACTGGATGGCAGCGGCTGTCATGGCAACTTTTGAGGTCCTTTTCCAACACCATGCTCCACGTCCCCTGCCCCTTTGTGAACTAGCCGGTGGTTTCGACCCGCTCAACCACCAGGAGCGAACTCGCCCTCACCCATAAATGGGTCGTTCTGTTCGGATCATTTCGAATGAATATTCAATTATAATTTCATACAAAGAAAAACCCGAACACATCATTCGGGTGCATGGGATCAGATGATTTCAGCCCAGGTTTGGTCGGAATAGAAAACGATCATCTTGACGACATGTTTCCCTTCCTGGTGCGCAGTTTCCTCCCCGCGAGAATGCAACCAATCGACCTTCGGTGCAGCTCCGTTCTTTCTGGGCGATTCTGGCGGCCTTGAATTGGACGGGAATTCGGACCTAAAGGATTGACTGTAAGCAGGTTGAGGTTGGTTTTTGGCTGCCTGGACAGGCGCGGCCGGATTTTCATCGCAGAGCCATTCGAAGGTCACCTCCGGATAATGCTTCACGATCTTGCGCGTAATGTCCATACTGAGGCGGTTTCGCTCCGATAATATGTGCGAAATGCTCGATCTGGGGATTCCAATGGCATCGGCGAACTGGGCAGCGGTCAAATTCTTGGACTCCAACAGGTGCAGGACTTTTTCTTTGTCGCTCATAATATACAATTGTGACTAGTGCGGATGCACAAATGTATTTCAACAATGTAAACAATGCAAGGAAAACGATAAACAAAATTAAATTCACACTTGGAAATAGAAGTTACATTTGGATTGTTACGATTGTAAAATGTGAATTGGTGCTGGAATTGCTGATAATCAGCGTGGTTTACGATTGTAAACCAGTGTTTTCGTTGGAAGATTACAAAAGGAACACCCGATTCAATTACAAATGGATACGTTACAGATGGACACAAAAAAAGGAGAAGCATGGGGCCTCTCCTTCCGAATTTACATTCCTGTCAGTTATATTATACGGCTACATTGTTCTCACGCAGCGCCTGATTCAGCGATGTTTTGAGATCTGTGCTTTCCTTCCGCTTGCCGATAATCAGGGCGCAGGGTACCTGGTAATCGCCGGCCGGGAAATGCTTCGTAAACGAGCCCGGAATAACGACGGAGTTTTCCGGTACACGACCCACGTATTCGACCGGAGAATCACCCGTAACGTCGATTACCTTGGAGCTACCCGTAATGACTACGCCAGCTCCCAGAACGGCTTTTTTGCCGATTCTGGCCCCTTCTACAACGATACAGCGCGACCCGATAAAGGCGCCGTCCTCGATAATCACCGGAGCCGCCTGAGGGGGTTCCAGCACGCCGCCGATACCAACGCCGCCACTGAGGTGAACGTCCTTTCCGATCTGCGCGCAGGAGCCTACAGTAGCCCAGGTATCCACCATCGTGCCGGCGTCAACATAGGCACCTATATTAATATAAGAAGGCATCAGAATAACGCCTTTTGAGATATAGGAACCGTAACGGGCAACGGCCGGCGGTACGACCCGTACGCCGAGGGCATCGTATCCGGTCTTTAACTTCATCTTGTCGTGGTATTGGAAAATTCCAACTTCCTCGACTTTCATCTGCTGCAGGGGAAAATAGAGGACGATGGCTTTCTTAACCCATTCATTGACTTGCCAGTCCCCGTTTAGCAACGGCTCGGCTACCCGGAGGGTACCTTTATCAACTTGCTCAATGACTTCAGCAATGGCATCTTTAGCAGAAGGTGTGGTTAGCAACTGGCGATCTTCCCAGATTTGCTCAATGGTGGTTTGTAGCGTACTCATGCGGTTTGTAATGTTTTTGTAAAGGTAGAAGGAATGACGGAAAGTATCGATACGACATTTTGTCATCACGGTTTCTTCAGAAACCGTGAAAAAAGAACCTCACCTCCTACTCGATCTTTTCAGTGATAAAGTACTGGTTTTAAGTATATTAATAGAGTTATAAGAAATACTGAAGAGATGGAGCCCGATAAAACAGAATATTATTTGGCGTAGAAAAGAAGAGCTAAAAATGAGCAAAAAGAATAGATAAGAACGAACAGGCAGGGAGAGGATTTAGTAAAATAAAGGAAACACGCATTAGCAGATAAGAAAGTTAGCTAAATTACGTTAGTAAAAGTTACTAATTACTTAGTTTTGCTAATTCTATTCTCTTCTGGTTTGCTAAATTTCTCGCGCCAATTATTCCCTCCGTCCCTCTGTTTTCCCCTTTATTTCTTTAATATTGCACCCGGAAACCATAATCTATTTTCAACATGACCAAAGTTCGTGTCGCAATCAACGGGTTCGGACGCATCGGACGGCTCTCCTTCCGTCGCCTGCTGGAAAAGGAAAACATCGAAGTAATTGCTATCAACGATTTGACAGACAACGCTACGCTTGCTCACCTCCTTAAATACGATTCTATCCACGGCAAATTCCCCGGAACCGTTGAATCTGATTCGGAAAGCATCACGGTTAACGGTCAGAAGATTCACGCTTATGCTGAGCGCGATCCCAAGCAACTCCCCTGGGGTGAACTCAACGTCGACGTGGTCATCGAATCTACCGGTCGTTTCGTAGACGAAGCCGGTGCCGGACAACACCTCACCGCTGGTGCCAAGCGTGTCGTTATCTCTGCTCCCGCCAAAGGCAACGTAAAAACCGTTGTACTCGGCGTGAACGACGATACCATCACCGCTGACGATAAAATCATCTCTAACGCCTCCTGTACGACGAACTGCCTTGCGCCGATGGCGAAGGTCATCGACGATACGTTCGGCATCGAGAAGGGCTATATGACGACGGTTCACGCCTACACGGCTGACCAGAATCTTCAGGATGCACCGCACAGCGATCTCCGCCGTGCACGTGCTGCCGCGCTGTCAATCATCCCGACGTCTACCGGTGCTGCTAAAGCCATCGGTCTGGTTCTCCCGAACCTGAAAGGCAAACTCGACGGTTCTGCACTCCGCGTGCCGACCCCGACGGGTTCTGTAACCGACCTCACCCTCGTTCTCAAGAAAGCTGCTACAGCTGAAGAGATCAATGCTGCCGTGAAAGCCGCTGCAGAAGGTCCCCTCAAAGGCATCCTTTCTTATGTAACGGATCCGATCGTTTCTGCCGATATCGTAGGCGATCAGCACTCCTGCATTTTCGATTCAGAACTGACGTCTTCACAAGGTACCCTGGTGAAAATCGTCGGCTGGTACGATAACGAAGCCGGCTACTCCAGCCGTGTTGCTGACCTCGTTGCGAAACTGGGCGCATAATTCGTTTTCGAATAGATAAAAAAAGGATTCCAGGTACCTGGAATCCTTTTTTTATGAGCCGGTTTGATGTTCGGCCATCGCACCAGTTTACGTAGCCCTGAACGCGCCAGAAAGGCCCTATACGGCGTCCTATTTCTTCACCTTACGAACTTGCCGTCCGGAACAATGCTAGTAGCCTAACGGTCCTATTCTAATTCTGCCAAATCGGCTACAACAAACGTACTTCCTCCCACGACGATCAGGTCATTTGGATCAGCATGTTCCCTGGCATACCGCAAAGCATCGTTTACATCCGGCGTAAAGAACTCGGCAGCCAACCCCGCAGCCCCTGCCTTTTCGACCAAATCCGAGACAGCCAGTCCGCGAAACGTAGACGGCTGACAGAATACGTACTTTGCATCTTTCGGAAACAGGGGAAGAATCTTGCCCAAATCTTTGTCTTTTACAAAGCCCAGCACTAACCATAGTTGCCGGTGCGAAATAGATGCTGCCGTTTCCAGTACCTCCCGGATACCCGGTTCGTTGTGTCCCGTGTCACAAAACACCAGAGGATCAGTACCCAATTGCTGCCAACGCCCCTTTAAACCGGATAATTTAACCACCTGCCTGAGCGCTGACGTTTGCGTATTTGCAGAGATTTCGAATCCTGCATCGTTCAGCGCATCCACAGCACGCAAAACGCCCAGTACATTTTTGCGTTGATAGCTTCCTGTCAGATCCAGTTCTATCGTTTGGGCGCCATGCGGACCGTCAATTTCCATTTTCCGGAATCCGCCGTTTACTTCTTCCGACATAACCCGGTAAGAATCCGGTGCGAAGAAGATCGGGCTACCGGTTTCCTTCGCCTTCTTCCGGAAGACGTCGTCTTCACCGTGTTCGCTGATCACCACCGGTATACCCGGCTTGATAATACCTGCTTTCTCGCCCGCAATTTTCTCCAGGGTATCTCCCAGGACATCGGCGTGATCCCATCCGATATTCGTAATGACAGAAAGTAACGGGGTAATGATGTTCGTCGAATCGAGGCGGCCACCCATTCCCACTTCCACTACGGCGATATCCACTTCCTGGCGGGCAAATTCATGGAAAGCCATGGCTACCGTCCACTCAAAAAACGATGCATTTATTGATTGAATATACATTCGGTAGGTCTCCACAAATGACACAACCTGCTGTTTTTCAATGGGTTGTCCATTAATCCGAATGCGTTCGGTGAAGTCTTTCAGATGAGGCGAAGTATACAGGCCGGTTTTATACCCCGCTTCCTGCAGAATCGAAGCGAGCATGTGTGAGGTGCTCCCCTTCCCGTTCGTACCGGCCACGTGAATCGCACGGAATCGGCGATGCGGGTTGCCCGTCAGCTCCATCAGGGCTTCGGTATTGGCCAGCCCGGGCTTGAAAGCTTCCTTCCCGATGAGGTGAAACACCGGTAATTGCTGGTAGAGAAAATCGATGGTTTCCTGGTAAGTCATAAAAAAATGCGTACCCGGCAAAGGTACGCATGGTATGCATTCGATTATGTTCTTTTCCTATTGAGAACGTACCACAAACGTGATTGTTCCGGAAGAACTGGACGGCCGTGAACCGGAAGAGTTGGTCGGAACGAAATCCAGCTTCTCAATTTCCTGCAACAACTTCCGTACATCCGCCGGGCTCAGCGTTGCTTCTACGACGGTTTTCGAAATGAGGTTTCCATTCTCATCCACCTTGATGCGTATTACGGCCTTACCGTCGGAGTTCAGCCCCGAAGGAGACGGCCTGCGTGTCCAGGTCCACCCGGTCATGCTCAGCGAGGAGCCCCCGCTGCCGCCACCCCCGCCATTGCCTTTTCCATATAGGCCCTTTCCGTCGACCTTTCCATCCGGACTGCCGTAATCACCTACTCCCTTGCCACCGGCGGGGCCGTTATTGTTGCCTCCAGGCTCGTCACTGGTACCTGTCGTACCGTTGGACTTCGCTTTTCCGTAAAGTCCCTTAGAATCGACTTTAGGCTGCTCTACGGGCTTCGCCACTGCTTTCGGAGGGGCGGAAACTTTTGCTTCTTCCTTTACCTCCTTCGGCTCCGGCTTCGGAACCACCTTGACCGGACTTTCCACCTTCGAGGTTTTCAAAGGTGCTTCGACAGCTTTAGGCGTCGGTTTCGGAGCAACCTCCTTTATTTCTTCGCGGTGGCGTACTTTCTCGACTTTGGCTTCTTCCTTTGCCGGCTTTGACTCCACCCGGCTTTTGATCGCACTGGGTTTGTTATGTGTCTGAATATCCCCGCTGCCCAGGGCTCCGTTGCCGAGATTGGCCAGTTCAATGCCTACCATCGGTTCGGGCGGAGGCGTCAGCTTCCACATTCCAACCAGCCAGAGCAGCAGAAAAAGGAGAACATAGATCACCGTCGTCCACAAAAATGCTTGTGAGCGGTTCTTCCGTTCTTCTTCTTCGATCAGCAAAGTAGTGTTCATAATAAGAGACACGATACCTGAATTTTCCTTTACAACGAATGTGTGCTGACATTCGTATTCCGGCATGAAAAAACCGGGCCGTCAGACAGTCCGGTTTCGAAAATACAACCAAATCCGGCAAATGCAACTATTCTCCGACCGATTTGAGGATCCAGAGATTGTTGTGGAAATGGGTACCCAGCTTCTGTGCAGCACGTTGCGCTGCTTCCGCTGAAGTTAATTTTTCTCCGATAATTACTTTCACCAGGCCCTTCGTCCGGGGTTTGATCAGACGTACAGCATAACCGTCCTTCTCGAGCTGCGTCTTCATCCGGTTCGCGTACTTCACACCACCGAAACTGCCGGCGACAATATAATACCCCTTTTCAACCGCCGCGTCGCTTTCGACAAATTTCACGCGGGAAGGCACGACCAGGAATTTGGTATGATTTTCTACTATTTCTTCTTTGATTTCCGGTGCTTTCGGTACTTCCGCTACCGGCGCTTCGAACTTCGCAGTAGCAGATTCGGTCGGCTTCGGTGCCACGATAGCCTTAGGCCTGGCTTTTTCCACCTTCGGAGCGACGACCGGCGCCGCTGCTTTCTTTTTCGCCGCCCAACTGAAATCAAACACCGAAAAAGGGTTCATGCTCGAGAGCGTGGTCGTACGACCGGTAAACCAGATCCCCAATACCACCACAACCAGCGACGCAGCCGTCCAGGAAAGCCATTTCCGACGCGTAGGTAGCGGGCGAATGACTGCCTCCTGCTCAACTTCCTCGATTTCCGGCTCCAGCACTGCCGGGCGGGCCACCGGCGCTATGCGCGTCTGCCGTACGAAAGCAGGCGTCAGCTCGGGCATACCAAAGCTGTCGCCGTGGAAATTGATTTTTCCTTCCGGAGCAAAAACCAGCTTACCCTCCGAATTGAGCGTAAACATTCCCAGCTGGTCAAAACGGTAGTGTTCTTTCTGACGGATTTCGGAGCGGACATGCTCGACGAAGGCACGCAGCCGGGTTTTGACTTCCTCCCGGGAACGATGTTCGGCAGTCGCTACATAGCTCGACAACAGGCCGTCGTCGAACTGAAGCATCTCATTGAAAACCAAGCGTTTCCGGGGAGGAAGTACCTGCCCGTCCTGCAAAAAAGTAGCCGAATCAAAATTGCCGATAAATCCCCCGAAATCAGGTATTACCACACAATCCTGCTCAAAAAGCAAATTTTTCACATGTTCCGGAATCGTCGTCATCTTCAACTATGCGTCTGAGGTTGAACCACTTTTGTAACAGACTGATTATCAAAAGATTTCTTTCGAAGGGAATTCTTCTGATACTTAAAGGTACACGAACCCGCGGCAAAAGTCAAATCCGGAAAACAATCATTCCCAGAAGAAAAAGAGAAAAATACTTCCGCAAGATCGGAGAATCACGCGAGCGAAATGCCGGTAATTTTCTGTTTGTCAGCCGGTTACAAAAAAAGAGCCGCTCCCTCCGGAAGCGGCTCTTTTCTGGCGAAAAATTTCTCAGAACTGATACGAGAGGCCGGCAAGGAAATTGACGCCCTGCTGACGGTAGCTCTGGTAGCGTTCGTAGTTCTTTCCGATGATGTTGTTAACACCGACAAAACCGGAAATCCGATCGGTAACCAGGTACGTCGTCTTCAGGTTCAGATCGATGATCGTAGGCAGTTTCCGCTCCGCCATGGTCACCGGGTTCTGACCCTTCAGCCCTCCGATCACGTAGAAATCCGTGCTGATAATCAGTTTCTGCTTGAACGTCACGGTATTATTCCAGGATGCCGTCACGGTCGGACGATGCCAGGCTTTGTCAAGTTGCTTCAGGTCATACCCGAAGAAATCGAACTTAAGGAATGACCGCCACCAATCCTGGTGCTGGTAGTTGATCTGACCGGAAACATTGATCACGTTTGAAAGGCCATTATCCGCCGGTCTGTCGTACAAAACATCAAAACGGGCTGTGTCTTTCACGGCGTTATTGAAGAAATACAGGTTCCGATACCCGCCGAATGACACTTTCGCTTCATAGTTAAAGCCTCCCTTGATCGCGCCCTTCGTACCGATGTAGATATCACGGACTTTCTCGGTATTCAGCAGGGTGACGTTCGGAGCCAGCCACTGATTCTCGTCGAGCAGGCTGGCCAGGGTATTCCGGTGCACATCCCCTTCATACCCTGCAAAGAGGTGAATATCCTCCAGCGGCTGGAAATCAATCGTCACTACCGGATAGGCATGCGTCGGCTTGGCGAGGGTATTGAGGTTGTCCGTCTCGTGTACGACGTTGATTCCCCCAATGATACTGAAGCGGTCGGTCCGGTACTGAAACGTCGGCTTAATCCGGAACAGATTCCGGTTATTCGTCAGAGAATCAGCCCGTTGCGTAATGTAAGCATCTCCGGCAAGGTGCGCCAGGAAGTTTTCCGTTACCGGGAAAGTGGCCTTCAGGTTCGTACCCCAGTCGTATTCGCTCGCTTCCGTAAAGCTCGACAGGGCCCGCAGTTTCGTTTTGATCGAATAGTCGATAAGGGCGTCCTTCTTGGTGTTTTCCAGTCCGACTCCCGCCGTAAAGTTATTCAGAACCTGCTTGATGCTCTCCCGCGTCGGGACGTCAGCAGTCCGTTTGTACCCGTAGAAGTAAAACTGATTCCGGTCGTACCCCAGGTTTCCGTCCAGCTTGAGATTATTGGTGACATACTTGCCGCCCAGCTGGATCAATTGTTGGCTGGTAGCAGAATTTTTGCCGTCAACCGGCCCGTTCGCCGTCGAATTATGCTTCAGCTTGATACTGACGCCATAAGGCAGATCCGCGCGGGAATTGATATTGGCTTCCGCCAGAAAACGGCCGTAGTTGCCGGCGCCTACCTTCACTTCGGAGTTATACAACGCCTGTTCGTTCTGAGACTTAGGCAGTTCCGTCGCTACCGGGTTAAATTTGGGTGGGCCCACAATCAGTTTTTGATCCGTGAACTGGTACCGCAGCGGCTGCTTGTCAGGACGGGCGTTCTGTGACTGAGGAATCTTCTCAATGTTCCGGTGCTGGGTAGTCAGGTTGATTTTCCGCTCCCGGACGATGTCAATTTCCCCCGACTGGATCTCCCCTTCTCCCTGATTAACTTTTCCCTTCGTCTGGGCGAAAGCGGAGACCGTCAGGCTCACCAGCCCCATGACGCGCAGTGACTGAAGGATAGCTTTTTTATGATAAAACATTCGATGTCAGACAGTTAAATACGTTTTCGGATTCGGTTCGTGCGGGGACTACTTAATAAGCGCCAGTTTCCGTTTTGCTTCTTCGACTACGGCCTTGTCTTCAGCTCCCTCGATAATCGTGTTCAGGAGAGCCTTGGCCTGATACCCCTCATTGAGGCAGACATACACATCGGAAAGCAGGAGGAAGCCCTGATCGATCCATTTCTGATCGCTGAACTGTTCCTTGAGTTCGTTGATGATTTTGTCTCTGGATTCCTTGCACTTTTTCTCTTTGAACAGAATCGCTGCCACATTGTAAATCGCTTCTGCTCCGTACGAATCCTTGCCCAGTTTCGCCGTTTTCTCGAATTCTTCGATGGCGCGTTTGTTGTCTCCTTTTGCGAGTGCAATCTTTCCGGCCGTCAACTGCGCGCGGTTGCGGGCGCCGGTGACAGAATTATCCCCGTTGATCACCTCTTTCGCATAAATCAGTGCGGAATCCGGCTTCGGCAGCGCGAGGTACGCATCCATCAGACCTAATTGGGCAGCAACCTTGTCTTTGTTATTCGCAGCGGCCCGGTACAATACCTGGTATCCACGGACTGCGCCCCGGTAATTCTGATTCTGGAACTCAATTTCGCCGACGCGCTGTGCCGCCCGGTTTACAAATGAGGTCTTGTTTTCACTGATTACCTTGTTGTAATAGCGGAGCGCGCTGATTTTGTCCTCGGTCCGGAAGTAGGAGTCGCCCAGGTAGTAGTTTGCTTCAGGCAGGTAGGCGCTTCCCGGATAGCGTTGGAAAAACTCGAGCAGCGCTTCAACCGCCTGAGGATATTTCTCGCTGAAATACAGGTTCTTCGCTGCTTCGTACTTGATTTTTTCGAGGGATTCATCCGACGGATTACCCTGCTCATACCCTTTCAGAATCTGGGCAAAGTCTTCCGGGCGACCTACTGCATTCAAGGCGTCCTGCACCCCCAGCAACGCAGATTCCGCGCTCTTCGAACCGGCGTATTTGGTCAGGATAATTTTGTAATCCGCAATTGCCTCGTCGTACTTCTTCAGGTTGGAATTGGCAATTGCGCGCTGCAGGAATGCCGCATGCAGAATCGGACTATTCGGCCGCTCCTGAATCACGCGGGTAAACTGACGAACCGCAATGGGGTAATTCTGCTGATTCAGTTCAACCATCCCCAACTGGAACATCGCGTCATCCGAATATGGTGAGTTCGGATACTGGTTCAGCATCTGGCTGAGGGTCGTTTTCGCTTCGGCGTATTTACCCGCATAAAGCAACGATAACCCTTTGTTGTACAACGCATTATCTTTATCGCTCTTGCCGGCTACTACTACCTGATCGTAGATCTTGTTCGCTTCGTCGTACCGCTTGGCTACCAAGTAGGTATCGGCAAGGCGAATCATGGCATCTTCATAATTGCGCCGGTCGGTTGCGGGAAGTCCCCGTACGGCGTCGGTATAAGCCTTCAACTGCGTGGCTGCCTTGTCATAGTCTTTGGTGTTGTAATAAGCATACCCCAGACCATAGCGGCTGCGAATGCGGAAGTCCGGTACCAGGCGGGAGTTTTCCGTACTGGCAATCAGCTGATTATACTGAGGGATAACTTCCTCATACTTATGCTGAGCGGAATAGGCTTCCGCCTTGTAAAACTTCGCGGCAGCGGCGATATCCCGGTTGTCGGTATACTTCGTGGCTTTGTCAAACGCACCAATCGCCTTGTCAAACTGCTCGGCATTGAAAGCGTTAATACCCAGGTTGTAAGCAGCTTGCTGGTACTGATTTCGTTGTTTCGGAGACAGGTTTCGCTCTTTTTCGAGGTAATCCAGAATTTGCGCGTAGTTGTTGGACAGCAACAGGCCTTCCCCTCTAAGTTCCTTACTTTCAGGCACATAAGAGCTATTCGGGAAAGCTTTGAGGAATTCGTCGAATTCGCTGACTGCTCCGGCGCCGTTCCCCATATCAAGCTGAAGCTTCGCATGGTTGAACGAGGCATCTTCTTTCACCGCTGCGTTATAGTTCAGCTTGCGTGCCTGATCAAGCGAGCCGGCTGCAGCCGACAGGTTATCCGTATTCAGGTAACTAATTCCCAGGTAGTAAGAGGAATACTGCCCGATCGTATCTTTAGAGGAGCTGAGTTGCTTCAGGTTGGCGATAGCGCCATTGAAATCGTTGAGGCGGTATTGGGAATAGCCATACCGGTAAGCGGCGGCAGCCGGAAGGCGCCCGCCTTTCAGATTGGTATGGTACTTGTAGTATTCAGCGGCCTTGGCGTAGTTGCCTTTCTGAAAAAAGACGTCGGCCGTCAGCAGCGACAGCTCATCCAGTTTCTTGCCCGATTTCGGTCCCTGCCGGAGAATCGGCTCGGTATAGGCCACCAATTTGTCGTACTGTCCCTGGCGGTAGTAGGAATGCGCAATCCAGCCGGGTACTTCGTTTCCGAATTCGCGGGAATTTTCAATTCGCCGGAAATCTTCCACCGCTCCCGCATAATCCTCATTCTTAAAACGAATAACGCCGGAGTAGTAGCTCGCCGCCGATACATATTCCGACTGGCTCCCAAGTACCTGACCGAAGGCTTTCAGGGCTTCGTCGTAGCGGTTGGTGTAGTAAAGGGACATGCCGAGCTTAAAGGAGGCGTCGGGACCATAGGCTTTCTGCAAGTATGGAATGGCCTTGGCATAGTCTCCGGCGTTGTAGTAGTATGCGCCGAGATCTCCATACAATTGCCGCGCTTTCGGGTGCTCTCCGTGATTTTTGACGAAACGCTCGGCCAGTACTTCCGCTTCCGGGTAGTTCAGGTACAGCGCCGACATGGCGATGTAATACTCCGCGTTGACGGCGTTGAGATCATTTGCCGCCAGTAAACCCTTGTTCGTCTGGAGATAACGCTTGAATTCCTGAGATGCTGAAGCGTAATTTTTCTTCTCGATAAACTCGACGCCTGCCTGATACAGCGCGTCGGAAGAGGTATACTGGGTAGTATTCTGCGCGAAGACAGTCTCCGCCGAGTAGAAAGACAGCAGGCATGATCCCAAAAGGGACAAGCGGCGAACACGCATAGGAAAATCGTGGTTTAGAAACATCCGGTCGAAATTCAAAAATACACAGGCCATTATGGATTCGTCGTCCGCGGTACCTGGAAATAAAATGCCCGAAACTAATCGGTGATGGTTAAAAAGAAGTAAAAAAGTGAAACCCGAACTGGCGAGACACAGATGTCATGGCTTATTTTCACGCTCTTAACGCAAAGAAAAACAAAACCGTATGTTTCGGCGCTTCGTCGTTTTCGTTTTTCTTTTTTCTCCGCGGTTTTAACGTTCCATGTACGATTTGCCTTCCGTTCACTATACGCTTTCGATGCCTGAGCCTTCCACCCATTATTTTCAGGTGGAAATACTGTTTTCAGATCTCCAACATCCTGCTATTCAGGCGCAGGGCTACCTCGATCTGCGGATGCCCGTCTGGATTCCCGGGTCGTATATGATCCGGGAATATGCCCGGCATATTGATTCCCTGTCTGCTTTTGTGGATGATCTGCCTGTTTCAGTCAAAAAAATACGGAAAAACGCCTGGCGCATTCCGGTGGGAACCGCCGGGCAACTCCGGGTGACCTATCAGTTGTATGCCAACGAGCTGACCGTCCGCACCAATTTTCTCGACAGCGAACACGGTTACGCCAACGGAGCGGCCACTTTTGCCTATGCAGAAGAGTTTCGGAACGAGCCCGCTACCCTGACCATCCGCCCGTATGAGGGTTGGAATACCGTTTCCGTCGCCTTGCCGGCGATCAAAATGCATACCTACCTCGCTGCGAACTACGATATCCTGGCAGACTCCCCTATTGAAATCGGGAATCACACCGAATGGACTTTCGAGGCCTGTGGGATTCCGCACCGCGTCGCGATGGTAGGTGAATATGCAACCATCTCAGAGTCAAAGCTTTTATCTGACTATATCCGGATTTGTGAGGCCGCGGCGACAGTCGTAAACCGGCCGCATCCCTGCCGGGAGTACCTGTTCATTGTCCATCATACGGCCCAAAACGGAAGCGGCGGTCTGGAGCACCTTTCGTCTACCACGCTGCATACCCACCGCAATACCTACGCGAATGAGGCAGCTTATGGCCACTTTCTGGGTCTGGTTGCGCATGAGTATTTTCATTTGTGGAATGTCAAACGTATCCGGCCGGTAGAACTCGGCCCGTTTAACTACGAAGAGGAGAACTATACCCGCCAGCTTTGGGTAGCGGAAGGATTCACCAGTTTGTTTGATAATCACATTCTCCGGAGAGCTAAAATCAGTTCGGTTGAAAAATACCTGGAAGACGTCGCCACGGATTTTAATTATGTGCAGAATACGCCCGGCGCTCAGGTTCAATCCCTCGCCGATGCCAGTTTTGACGCGTGGATTAAGTACTACCGGCAAACGGAAAATTCCGTTAATAGTCAGGTATCTTACTATGTCAAAGGTGCAGCAGTTTCGACACTATTGAATCTGAAAATTATCCATGAAACAGCCGGTGAAAAATCACTCGATGATGTTTTGCGCCTGTTGTATGATGAATATTATCTCCGGTTAAACCGCGGATTTTCGGAGGAAGAGCTTCAAGCTACAGTTGAGCAAGTGGCCGGAAAATCATTGAAAACATTTTTCGAATCCGCTATCTATGGCACAGAATCGCTTGACTTTCAGCACTATTTGAATTACGCCGGCTGTCGTCTCATTACCGATCCCGGCGACGGGGGTTTTCTCGGCGCCGTCTTTGCACCCGGAAAGCCGGTCATTTCAGCGGTACTCCGGGATTCGCCCGCCTGGCAGGCAGGACTGAATGCGTTTGACGAAATCACGGCGATTGACGACACGGGTATTTCCGATATTCCCCGACACCTTGAGACGCGGGAGCCCGGCGAGCGGCTTCGTCTGGAAATCCGGCGGGCGGGCCGTGTCCTTGTGGCGGAAGTGGAGCTGATACCTTCGCCGATGGTGCGCTGGCGGATCGTCCGCGCCGATACAATCACACCGGCACAGGAAACTGTGTTCCGAAAATGGGTCTGGGCATAAAAAAACGGCGCCTGACAGACGCCGTTGATGTCATACATCAGTCTTCGACTTCCTCGAGGGCTTCCTCCCAGTCTCTGGCCATGGCTTCGAACCGTGCCAGGACTTTGTCCAGAAAAGGACCCGTCACGACTTCCCTGAGGTCTTCCTCGCTGGAGATGTCGTACTCATTGATTTTGTAAGTTTGTTCCAATTGGCCGGCTTCGATTTTCACGATATACCGGCTGTTCCAGGCGTACAGTGTAATTTTACACGACGGATGCGAAATTTCTCCGATTACTTTCATTGTCTCATGAAGGCATTTTCTTTCAAATACCTCGGTTTTGTTGCCACAACTGGTGCGAATATCTTATTTCTCCTGCTATTTCTTTCGATCTTTTTGATTTCCTGCGGAGACCAGAAAGGGCAGGAAGCGTATCAGTTCTTCATCCGGGGCAATGAGCAACTGCTCAAGACCAATTACCCGGAAGCGATCCGCTTCTACGACGAAGCCCTTAAAAAGAAACCTGAATTTCCGGAGGCGTTGACCAACCGGGGCGTTGCACATACGCAGCGCGGCGAAATGGACCAGGCCATCGAGGATTTGAATAACTCGCTGAAAATCAATAACAAAGTCGGGAATACCTACCAGGCGAGGGGTAATTACTTTACCCTGACGGGAGATTTCGCCAAAGCGCGTCAGGACCTGGAAGAGGCTGTTAAGCTTATACCCGATTCATCGGCATCCTGGGCGTTGCTCGGAAACGCCCAGTACATGAGCGGACAGGAAGAGCAGGCGTTCCAGTCCTTCGACCGTGCGGTGAAGGTCCGCCCTTCAGACTATTCCATCTATGCCTTCCGTGGATGGATTTATGTTCTCCGGAAAGAATACGACAAAGCGGCTGCCGATTTCCGGCAAGCATTGAAGTACCGACCCGACGAACCAAGTACAGTCAATAACCTGTCCATGGTGACGACGCAGCTCGGAGATGCGCAGGAAGGGTTGAAAATTGCAGATAAAGCAGTGAAAATCACGGAAGGAAAGCTCCTGGCGTACGCGGTAAACAACCGCGCTTTTGCCTTGCTCGAGCTCAATCGCCCTGACGATGCCAAACCGGAACTGGACCGTTCCATCCGCCTCGATGATCAGAACACCTGGGCGTACCGGAATCTGGGAATATACTACCTGAAGAAACAGCAGCACGCCGAAGCGCTCGCCCAACTGCTTAAAGCTGAGAAGATGGACCCTTCGGTCGACGATCTCTACTTTTACCTGGGCTCTGCCTACAAGGCTGCCGGCCGGTCCGATCAGGCATGTACTTCCTTCCGGCGGGGCGTTACACTTCACGAAAAGAAATCAGCGGAGGCCGTGAAAAACTGCCGGTAGCAACCGCCTGAGAATTACCTATTCCTTACCGAATATCAGGCACGAATAGTTTACGCAAATCTCAGGCGGTTGTTTTTTCAGCAATTTGCTTCTAACTGTTTCCGTATCTATTACGGTATCAGGATGTTACAAGAAGCATTAGCTCCGTTTTCCTGCTGCTTTAAATTCGGCGAAGTATTTTTGATTGCGCTCGGGGTCTGTACTGATTTCCAGCAACTTAGGTTTATCTCCCTCTTTTTTCAGTTCAGACAGGCCTTTCCGGAGCGCTGCTTCGTCGCCAGCCGGAAAGTAATCGATGCCGGCATCTGCACATACCCGTTCGGCGGAAGTATGATGACGGGTTTCGAAGTACTGCCCGAGTTCCGGCTGTCGGGCCGGGCCGTCGATCATGCGGAAAATACTTCCTCCGGAATTGTTCAGCAAAACAATCCGAAGGTTCGCCGGCAGCTGCGGATGCCACAGAGCATTCCGGTCGTAGAAAAAGGCCACGTCTCCAATGAGGAGGTATACCGGCTCGTCCGAAACCAGCGCGGCGCCGACGGCGGTACTCAGACAACCATCGATACCACTGGTTCCTCTGTTGGAAAGCACGGTTACCTGTCGCCCGCGCAACCCCAGGAAATTGGCATAGCGCACGGATAGACTATTGGCGAGGTGAAGTTGAGCGGGTTCGGGCAGCGTGTCAAGTACTTCTGCAACGGCAGCAAGTTCTCCAAAGGAGTCAAATGCCGATACAGCCTGAAAAATAGTCTTCCGCGCCTGCATATCTGCGGCTTCCCACCGGGCCAGAAGGTCCGAGTCCGGTTCTTCGTCGCCATCCTTGTAGGCCCGCATATCGAGCGTCTCCAGCATGTTCCGGAAGAAGTACTCCGGTTGGACGGGGAACTGATGCGTCAGTGTCTGGAAAGGATCGATCAGCTCCGGCCGGAGCGACAGATGCCAATGCAGAAACGGCTTATGTTTCCGGAAATAGAGTTTGATATTCTTCGAGATGAATGAATCCCCGAAAGTGATGAGCAGGTCGGGCTGCAGCTCGTCGCCGGCAAGCGGCAGAAAATAGTCCTGGTGGGACACAAATGTCCCCGTCTGATGAATGTTGGAGATAATATCCCCGACGATGGGGATACCAAACTCGGCCCGTAGCTGTTCGAGAATACCTGTCAACTCACTGGAATAGCCTTGAAGCTGCCCCGCGGCGATGAGGATACGGCCCGCGTGCCGCTCGAGTGTCTCAGCGATTTCCGCCCAGGTTTCCGGCGTCAGCACCGGCTCCGCCCCTACCCGGATCATTTGCCGCGGTCGGCCGAAACGGTATACTTCCGTTTCTGTCGGGTAGAAGGGCTCGCGTATGGGTACGTTGATATGAACAGGCCCGGGCACCGCAGTCCCGGCCAGGTTAATTGCTTCGTTGACCTGACGTTCGATGCTCCACAGCGCGTCAGGATGCGTGTAATCCGCCGGTAATTCAAACGCCTTTTTGACGTGTTTTCCAAAGACATCCCGCTGGTAGATCATTTGTCCGTCCTGCTGCCCGATCCACTCCGGCGGCCGGTCGGCGGTTAATACCAACAATGGTATTCCGAGGAAAAACGCTTCCGTCACAGCCGGAACCAGGTTGGAAGCCGCTGTGCCTGAGGTACATACAACAGCGACAGGTTCCTGTAGTTGCTGAGCCATACCCAACGCCACATATCCAGCTGAACGTTCATCCGGTATCACTTTGGTTTGAATGGAAGAGTGTCGGGCAAAAGCCAGTGTCAGCGCAGCGGAGCGTGAGCCGGGAGAAATCACCACGTGCCGGATTCCCCGTTCAGCACAGAGTGCCACGAGGTCAAGAAGGGGCTGTAAAATCATGGTGGCAAAGGTAGGCAGCAGGAATGAGTTTTGGGAGGGGTTTCTTATGCTGAAAGGCGCCCTTTCCCGGGACCCCGAGGGGGTCGAACGTTGGTTGGCCCCGGGCTGGAGGGCTGGAGCCCGGGGGCCTCTTCTACACGTAAATGCCTCAGGCTATCGCCTGAGGCTATTGATGTTGGACCCCTTCGGGGTCTTTTATTTACTTCCCTCTATATCAAAGTTTAGGTCCGCATACCCGCATATAGCCTACTGCCAAAAGCAAAAAAGAGAGACCGCCTTCCGACGATCTCTCTTTTCTCAATTACCCACCCAGCGGGAAAACCTAGCCCAGGTACGTCTTGAGCGCTTTGCTCCGGGACGTATGGCGCAGGCGGCGAATCGCTTTTTCCTTGATCTGACGTACGCGTTCACGAGTCAGGTTAAACTTCTCTCCGATTTCTTCCAGCGTCATGGCATGGTTGCCATCGAGCCCGAAATACAGGGTAATGACATCGGCCTCACGTTGTGTGAGAGTCGACAGCGCCCGCTGTACTTCCTTACGGAGGGATTCGTTCACCAGGCCGGAATCTGGCTTGTCTTCACCGTCGTTTTCGAGAACGTCGAGGAGAGAGTTTTCTTCTCCCTGTACGAACGGCGCATCCATGGAAACGTGGCGACCTGAAATTTTCAGGGTATCAACGACTTCCCCGGCAGAGATTTCCAGTACTTCTGCCAGCTCTTCCGGAGAAGGCTCGCGTTCAAATTTCTGCTCGAGCTCGGAGAAAGTCTTCGAAATCTTGTTCAGAGAACCTACCCGGTTCAATGGAAGACGGACAATACGGGACTGCTCGGCAAGTGCCTGCAGAATCGATTGGCGAATCCACCAAACGGCATAGGAAATGAACTTGAAACCGCGCGTTTCGTCGAAACGCTGTGCTGCCTTGATCAGGCCAAGGTTTCCTTCGTTGATCAGATCGCCGAGGGAAAGGCCCTGGTTCTGGTATTGCTTGGCAACGGACACTACGAAACGAAGGTTTGCCTTCGTCAGTCGTTCCAGAGCCAGTTGATCGCCTTCACGAATTCTACGTGCCAGTTCTACCTCCTCGTCCGGGGTGAGCAAATCCACTTTTCCGATCTCCTGAAGGTATTTATCGAGAGATTGGCTTTCCCGGTTGGTGATTTGCTTTGAAATTTTTAGCTGTCTCATCTGGCATCAGAATTTGCTAACGGGTTGCTGATGATTAAGTAACATGTCTGTCAAAACGAATGGGACCCGTTCCGGTGACTTAGTTACGGGAACGTCGGTTTTCAGAGCGGTCGGGACGGTCGCTGCGTTCGGGGCGATCCCCTCTTTCCGGACGTTCCGGGCGTTCCTGGTATCCTTCCGGTTTCGGGAGGAGCACTCTACGGGATAAACGGAATTTTCCGGTTTTTTGATCCACTTCGATCAGTTTTACCTTCACTTCCTCTCCCACCTCGAGCACACCCTTCATAGCCGGCAGGCGGTCCCAGGAGATTTCAGAGATATGCAACAGTCCGTCGCGGCCCGGGAGAAATTCGACGAATGCACCGAAGTCCGTGATGGTCTTCACTTTTCCGGTGTATACTTCGCCTACTTCCGGAACCGTCACGATGCCCTTCACACGCGCCACGGCTGCGTCCATGGCGTCTTTGTTGGTGGCGAAAATGCTGACGTATCCCTTGTTATCTTTTTCTTCAATGGCAATCGTTGTACCAGTCGTCTTCTGGATTTCCTGCACAACCTTTCCGCCAGGTCCGATCACCGCACCGATGAATTCCTGCGGAATCTCAATAATGACGGCGCGCGGGGCATGAGGTTTAAAGTCAGGACGAACTTCGGCGAGCGTCTTCTTCATTTCACCGAGAATATGAAGACGACCTTTCTTCGCCTGCAACAGGGCCTCTGCAACAACCTCGTATGACAGCCCATCGATCTTGATGTCCATCTGGCAGGCCGTAATACCGTTTTCGGTACCGGTGACCTTGAAGTCCATGTCACCCAGGTGATCTTCATCGCCCAGGATATCCGACAGAACCGCATACTTGCCAGTCTTCGGATCGGAAATCAGCCCCATGGCGATTCCGGATACCGGCGCCTTGATTTTCACCCCGGCATCCATCAGTGCCAGCGTACCGGCGCAGACAGTCGCCATGGAAGACGAACCGTTGGATTCCAGAATATCTGAAACCACCCGGATCGTATACGGATTATCCGCTTCGGGAGGCATTACTTTCTTGATCGCCCGCATGGCCAGGTTACCGTGACCCACTTCCCGGCGTCCGGGGCCGCGGTTCGGCTTCACTTCACCCGTAGAGAATCCAGGGAAGTTGTAGTGCAGCAGGAACTTATTATAACCGGATACCAATGCCTGATCGACAATCTGCTCATCCAGCTTGGTACCGAGGGTAACCGTTGTAATGGACTGGGTCTCTCCCCGCGTAAATACGGCTGAACCGTGGGCGCGCGGCAGGTAATCAACTTCCGACCAGATGGGACGTACTTCGTCGAGTGCCCGGCCGTCGAGGCGCTTCCGCTCGTCGAGAACGAGGTTACGGGCAGCGTCTTTTTCGATGTCGTGGAAATACTTGCCTACGAGCGACAGGTCAATTTCGTGCTCTTCAGGCAGCGTGGCAAGGTATTCTTCGCGAACGGCTTTGAAACCTTCTTTCCGGATGCTCTTGTTGGCGTTTCCAGAGGCAGCTACTGCGTACATTTTGCCGTAGTAGTTGTCGTAAAGAAATTTCTTCAGCTCTTCGTCGTGTGTTTCGTGGTTGTAAGTCCGTTTTTCGGTTTTACCGACTTCGGCTTCCAGTTCTTTCTGCGCAGCACACTGGATCTTGATCGCGTCGTGAGCTGTCTTGAGAGCCGTCAGCATATCGTCTTCCGATACTTCGTTGCTTTCGCCTTCTACCATCAGGATGTCGGTGCTGTTACCGGCAACGATGAGGTCGAGTTCTGCCCGGTCGAGCATGGAGGTCGGCGGGTTGATCAGGTACAGGCCGTCGATTTTGGCGACGCGTACTTCGGAGATCGGACCGTTAAACGGAATGTCGGAGACCATCAGGGCAGCGGAGGCGGCGAGGCCTGCCAGCGCGTCCGGCTGTACTTCCGGATCTGCCGAGATCATCATTACGTTGATTTGCACGTCAGCGTGAAAATCATCCGGGAAGGTGGGACGCAATGCCCGGTCTACAAGACGGCTGATCAGGATTTCATAGTCGGAAAGACGGCCTTCCCGGCGTTGAAAGCTTCCCGGAATCTTACCGGCAGAAGCGAATTTTTCCTGGTAATCAACCGAAAGAGGGAGAAAATCGATACCCGGACGGGCATCAGCAGAAGCCACTGCCGTGGCGAGGAGCATCGTATCGCCCATGCGGACGACGACAGAGCCATCGGCCTGCTTGGCCAGCTTGCCGGTTTCGATGGTGATGATACGACCATCCGGCAGGCTCACTTTTTTGGTTACAACGTTCATAGTGTTCGTATTGACCGCTTTAGACCGCTCTCCGGCCAGGTGAGGGACCGCTGTGTAACTCGACCTGTGGAGGAACCGCTTTCAAGAGGTTAGTTTTTGGGGTAGCCCCTTTCGTGCGACGAATGAAACAACCTCGTTCCGTATGTAATAGAGTAAAAAAACGCTAAGAAGTAATCACTTTGCCCGGGAAAAATTTTCTAGACAAAACAAAACAGGTCAGGGAATTCAACCTGTGAATTCCCTGACCGTAAAACCGCCGGATTATTTCCGGAGATTCAGTTCCGCAAGAATCGCCCGGTAACGGGTGATATCCTTTTTATGAAGGTAATCGAGAAGAGCACGACGTTTCCCTACCAGCTTCAGAAGACCTGCACGCGTAGCGTGGTCCTTCTTGTGTTGTTTCAGGTGCTCCGTCAGAGCACTAATCCGGAACGTAAAAAGAGCAATTTGCGATTCAGCCGAACCTGTGTCGGTTGCTGACTTGGCATGCCCCTGCGCTTGAAAGATTTCTTTCTTTTTGTCGGCAGTCAGATACATGAGATGCAGCGAAATTATTTGTTTGGACTGCAAATGTACGAAAAAATAATCGATTATACCTAGGACAGTTCCCTTTTTTTACCGATTACCGGAGCCGTTTCCCGCCAGGCTTCGAACTTTTCTTTCCAACGGTTAAAGGCAATCCGATATACGTCAGCTTCGAAAAGCCGGGAGTCATTCAGGGCTTTGATCATGAAATAAACCCCAAACCCGAACAATACAAGATTCGACATCCACGCGCCCAGCGGCACCCACATGGTACCCTCTTTCGCGTACTTATCTCCCTGAATGGTCAGCACATACATCAGAATGAAAAAGATAATCGCCACCAATACCGGCAGGCCAAATCCCCCCTTTTTGATAATGGACCCCAGCGGCGCACCGATCAGGAACATCACCAGACAGGAAATGGCTGAGGTAAACTTGTGATTCCACTCCAGGTCGTTTTTATAAATATTTTTCCGGCGGTCATACATCAGCAATTCATCCGTTTCAATTGCCGTAAAGCGGGACTTGGCTGAATTGAGAGCGTTTGTTAATTGATCCGGACGAACATTCTTCGTTCCGTAAAAGGCCTTTTCCCGGGCTGTCACCAGGGAATCCACCCACTTGCGGGACATTTTTTTAGCTACCTCCGACTGCGGCTGCAGGTGATAGGAATAATACTGCGGTGCCATCTGCAACATACCCTTCATCGCCAGGTCATAATTGGCCTTGAGCGAATCCCCGTCCTTGCGCAGCTCACCAAGTGATTTCATGATGGCGTGATTCTTGAACTGCTCCTCGTCCGTCGGGTTCATCTTGAAAGCCCGCATGTTGATGTACTCTTTCTTATGCCGGAACGCGTTTTTGGCGAAGTCGGTGGTATTCAGGTTCGGAGATGTTTTATCTACATCTTCTACGTAATCCGCGCCGTTAAACAGCTCAAATACCAGGTACTTGCCATCCAGAATCATATAGGTACGGGCCGAATCGGCGATTGTCACCGCCCGGTTTCCGTTGTTTCCGGAATGATTATAAATGATGACATTCTTCAACGAACCATCCGCATACTTCTTCGACACTTTGATCGAAAAGTTTGGCAAGTCGTCATTAAAGATACCCTCCTTGAAAGCCAGCGTCGCCTTAGTCGTCTTGATATCCCACAACATGCTGTAACCCTTGAGGTTAGCCCAGGGTTGAATCGTGTTGTTGAACCAGAGAATAAAGCCGGTAATGAAGAAAATAACGATGGCTACCGGCCGGATGACCCGCGAAATCGAAATACCGGCACTCTTCACCGCTGTCAGCTCTGAAAACTCCCCCAGGTTTCCGAAACACATCAGGGAAGACAGCAACACGGCCAACGGCATTGACACCGGAACGACCATGAGGCTGAAGTAAAAGAACAGGCGCCCGTATACGTCCAGCCCCACGTCCCTGCCCGCGATTTCATCGAAATAGAGCAGAATAAACCGGGTAAGAAATATAAACTCGGTGACGGCGAAGGTGACCACAAAAGGCCCCCAAAACGCTCCGAGAACTAATTTATCTAACTTTCTCATGACAATCCGCTTCAAGTATACGCCCGTTTGCGGCATCTACCCGACCGGTTAACAAGTTTTAACCCCCTACTACCTCGCGCAAACTATCGATCAACCCGTCCCACAACGCCTTCAGGTCGTCTTCGTTGTCGTTATTCGAATAATCGGTCACTTTCAGGAACGTCGAGTTGGTCAGGTCGCTCTGATCCAGCCGGAACTCCAGGTAATTGTGATCATCGTCTTCCCCACCGGGGACAAAGTCATACTTTACACTCTTATTCTGACGAACGGATACTACTCGTGCCGTGTGATTTTCCCCATCCCATTCGAAAATCATAGACTGATTGGAACCTACCACTACCTTACTGGCGAACCACTGCTGAAGGCCGCTGGCCGTACTGATATAGGGAAAAAGCATCTTTGGGGAAGCCTTCAGTTCAAATTCGGCACTGAATTTATACTTGGTCATAATTATTCGTCAGAGACGCCTCCATGTTCAATTTACTCATTATCAATACTGTATCGAAAGTCGACAAGCACAGTATTTAAAAATCTTATTTTTTTTTTCCACAAGGTATGGATTTCGGCCGAAATACGCATACTTTTGCACCACGAAAATTCAACGGCGGGGTAGCTCAGATGGTTAGAGCGTCGGATTCATAACCCGGAGGTCACGAGTTCGATTCTCGTCCCCGCTACAGGCAGCCGCTCCTCAGGGAGCGGCTTTTTTATTATCTTCCGGCCTGTTTTCAGGCTTCCAGCTGTCGTCTACGCAACCAAGACGGATGCTCCAAGCGCATAAGGTAGGTAATTTCTGAGACGAAAAACCTGAATCCGAAAAGTAATTCGTTTCCGACTCTGATTATCCCATTGCCCAAATCTTCCAGCATCCTCCTGAAGCCGATAAAATACCCGGTCCGGGCATGGAAAAGCATTGTTCCGTAAACTCCTGTCTGAATCCTGAATCCCCGATTACCTCGTTCCTGCATTCCATAGTACCTATCCTTTTTCTTCTACTGCAGGCTGCTATTTGATAAGCAGAAATGACCGGTAATCCGGTCACTATCTCGGCGTTCATATTCTCTTTTTTGCATCATGTATCATGAGTAACAGGGCCATAAATGCGCTATATCGCGTCGGTCTGTTCCCTTCTATCCGGATACGCCTCCAATTCATGCACAGGCTCTTATCCTTTCCTGAAATGCACACAGTTTACAGCTATTTACAATCGTAAACTGTTCCTTATTTCCAACTATCTATTCACAAACAGGATAGCATTTATTCATGGTTGTCTATATACTTTATTTTCCTCTGTTTCTCTCGAAAAAGCTTCTTGCTAAAGGTCTCGTCAGACATCTTCCATCCGATTTTTCATCTCCATTGTTCATTCCCCTACGGGTCTTTAGGGTCTCCGTTGGTCGAATAAGTCGCCTCGATCATTGGATTAAAATAATATAATTAAATATTCAAATAATTACAAATAAAAATCAAAGACAATGGACAAAAAAAACAGCCTGACAGGATGTCGCGCAATGAAACGGCGAAACTGTCAGGCTGAAACCCCGGGAAAACACTCCCGTTTAATTTTTGAGCAAAATCAATGTAATATTTTAAAAACCAAGTCTTTAAGTATGGTTTCTTCACTGACAGACCCCACATCTACCCCTTTGGAGGCAGCGTCGGCCTGGCGAAGGAGCCCGATTACCTGAGCGGCCTTGTCGAGCGGGTAGTTTCGGGAAGCCAGCAGGTAGTCTTTCACGAAATACGGGTTCACGCCAAGGCTCGAAGCCAGTGCCCGCTCGCTCTTGTCGGACGCTGCATGGACCAGCAAAAGCTTGCTAAAAAAGTTATAAAGGATAATCAGCGTAGGTTGTATCGGATTGTCCTTCGGGTTCTTTGAAAAGTGGTTCACAATAAGATTGGAACGCACAATATCCCGCTGAATAATCGCCTTTTGCAATTCAAAATTATTGAATTCACGGCTGATTCCAACATAGCGTTCAACTGTTTCCGCCTGAATCGACTCATCCGCTTTCAAATTGAGAATAATCTTCTCCAGCTCGTTCGAAATACGCTTCAGATCGTTACCAATAAACTCGGTTACCATCTGCAACGCCTTTGGACTAATTTTGACTCCTTTGTCGTGGCAATAACCAGCGATCCAATCCGGCAGCCGACTATCGTACATCTTTTTCGAGGAGACGTAGATTCCCTTCTTGTCGAAAGCTTTGACCCAGGACTTTCGTTCGTCTACAGATGTCTTAAAACTTAGTACCAGCGTTGTAGAAGGCAACGGGTTGAGGATGTAGTCTTCGAGAAAACGGCTGTTGTCCTTCGCGTCGAGGCCCTGTATGTCCTGGGCTTCCTTGACAAGCACTAATTGCCGGTCTGACAGCATCGGAAAGCGCTTCGCATGGCTCAGCAGCGTACCGATTGTCACATCTTTTCCATACAGCACAAACTGGTTAAAATCCCGCGCGCCGGGCGGCAACGCGTTTTCCTCAAAAAAATCAGTCAGCTGGTCAATGTAAAACGGTTCATCACCGGCAAGCAGGTAAAGCGGCCCCATCGGGCCCTTTTTCAGGTCTTTCCAAACGGATTCAAACGTTTGCGGCATTCTATAATGAGGCTATTAATCAGAAAGTGGCGCCTTCCGCCACCAGAAAGGCATGACAATGTGCCGAAAGCTCGGGCCAAAATTCACGAAAATCCGCTGCAAAGTCGTCGTATCCGGCAGAAAGGTCCTGAATACTGCGCTCAATCCCGGCAGCGGGCGGAAAACGGTGGCCAATTCCCTTCAGCGACCATTCAATGCCGCTGAGCGTCGCGTAGTTGGTAAGCCAATCGCGCGATGTCATCGACCGGATCAACGGCTGCATCACCTCCGGAAGACTACCCTGGCGGGCCAGCAACTCCCGGTAAAAGGTCTGTGCGAAAACGGGCAGCGGCTCGCCGGGGAACAAATTCCCCCACTCCTTCGCCAGGATATGATCGTAAAACATATCGATGAGTACGCCCGAAAGCAGGCCATACTCATCCACCAGCCGGCGTTTGCTGCGGCGGACCACCGGATGCCGGTCCGTAAAATCATCGATACGGCGGTGGAGGCGTACGCCTGTCATCATTGCCGGAATAATCTCCTCGGCGCTATATTTATCGAGCCTGCCTTTGACAAACTCGCCCAGGACATTTCCGACACGGATGTCCGGATGGCTGCCGGAAAGAGCAATATGTGCCAGGAAATTCATGCGATATCCGGTTAGTTTGCACTGCGTCAGGTGACGTTTTGTCTGCTTTTTCTCCTTAGAATGATTATTTAAGACTCCCGGTTCACGTCTCCCAAATCTTTTGCGGGACAACTGTCAAATAAGCAAACCAATACTGGTACGTTTGCAAAAAATGAACTGAACATGAAAATCACAAAAAACAAAGTGGTGATTCTCGCCTACGAACTGGCCATCAAAGGACCTGAAGAAGAGGATTTCCTGCTGGTCGAATCGGTAGGCAAAGAAGAACCCATGGGCTATATACAGGGCATGAGTGGCTATCCGGAGCGTTTTGAACAGCAACTGGAAGGCCTCGAACCCGGCGCCACCTTTGATTTCACCATCTCTCCCGAAGAAGGCTACGGAAAACGCGATCCGGAAGCTGTTGTGGATCTTCCGCTCGACGTTTTCAAGGTAGACGGCAAAGTAGATTCCGAAATGGTACAGGTTGGCAACGTATTGCCGATGACGAACGACGAAGGCTACCAGCTCAATGGCCGTATCATCAGCGTCACGGACCAGTCTGTCTGGATGGATTTCAATCACCCGCTCGCCGAGATGCAGCTGCATTTTACCGGCGAAGTCCTGAGCGTACGCGAAGCAACACCGACTGAACTGAGCCACGGCCACGTACACGGTGAAGGCGGCGTTCACCACCACTGATCCAAACGAAAGGGGGAGCGAATAATCGCTCCCCTTTCGTTTCAGGCTGTTTTGTGTGTATATTCTTCAACCAGAACGCCGAATTTCCTCAAAAATTCTACGCCTTCGTCTACCCCGATACCCTTGTAGCGCGCATAGGAATCGCGGTAGATGACCCGTTTGATTCCCATCGAGAAAATAATCCGGGCACAGGCAATACAGGGCGACAGCGTCACATACAGCGTAGCGCCCTCCACACTCGCGCCGATTTTGGCGGCATACAGAATCGCATTCTGCTCGGCATGCAAGGCCAGGGAGCAGCTTCCCTTCGAATCCCTCGGGCATCCGGCCTCCGGAAATTCTTCGTCGCAATTGTGCGTTCCGGCCGGCGGGCCGTTGTAACCAATCGAAATAATACGGGTATCACGCGTCAGAACGGCCCCTACCTGGGCCTTGATGCAGTGGGAACGTTCTGCCAGGCTGGAGGCCAGGTCCATAAAAATGTCGTCAAAATGGGGACGGGTTTTCGTCATAAGGAAGCGGTGCTCGGCGTTACGAGATCCGGAGGAGCAGATTCTGCCTGACAGAAATCTGCCTTTGCAAACTCCGGAAAACGTTATTTTTGCCAAATGTATAGTCCCGAATCATGAAGTTACGCATCTGTTCCGCTTTATTCTGTCTGATTTCCCTGCAAGCACTGGCTCAAACCGACTCCGTCGCAACCGCCCGCGATACCGTCAGAGCCCAGTTCCGGCCGAGCCCTGTTGCACTTGCTTTCTACAAAACCGACAACTGCTACCTGAAGCTCACCTACGGGCAGCCGCTCAAAAAGGGGCGTGTTATTTTCGGTAACCTGGAACCCTATGGAAAAATCTGGCGGACCGGCGCCAACGAAGCGACGGAACTCACGCTGACGCGCGACGTCCGCTTCGCCGGAAAACCCGTCCGCCAGGGAACCTATGCCGTATTTACCATTCCGAATGAGAAAACCTGGACGATTATCCTCAATACCGAACTGGGTCAGTGGGGAGCCTTCCATTATCAGCCGGAGAAAGACTACCTGCGCGTTGACGTGCCGGTGGAAACCAATACGCAGGTCTATGAAGCGCTGACTTTCCGGTTCGAGGAAACAGAAACGGGCGCCGATCTTTCCCTGATGTGGGATACCGTGAAAGTGGTTATTCCCCTGGCATTCACAAAGTAGCGTACCCGCTGCGGAGCCAGTCCGGCCGGTGCGTCACAACGCGGGCCCGTAATTCGTTGAGCATGGAATACAGGCCGAAATACGTCCGGTTGACGTAGAGACCGTGCTGGCTGCCCCGAGCTACTTTTGAATGCCGGATTTCCTCCACCTGCTGCAGTTTTTCCGCAAAGGCATATACCTCGGCGAAGTACGAATCATCAGCGAAATCAAAGGTTTCCTCCGCAAAAGGACGTCCGAGCAGGTGAACCATCTGCACAAACAGCGCATAGAAAAGCTCCGTTTCTTCCGGTGAATCGGTCGGAAGAAGGAATTCCAGGTTTTTGAAATGCTGTTCGGTTTTCGGCCGGTTGGCTATCGTGTCCGGGTTGATAAGCGCGAAATAGTTGGTGTAATAGTGTTCGGGGATGACTTTGATGCAGCCGAAATCAATGACGCCAACCCGGCCGTCGGCCTGAAACAGGAAGTTTCCGGGGTGCGGATCCGCGTGTACCTGGCGCAGGGTGTTGATCTGGAAATCATAAAAATCCCAGAGTGTCTGGCCGATACGGTCACGCGTGGCCTGATCCGGGTTAGTCGCCAGAAACTCAGCCAGGTGGAGGCCGTCGAGCCAGTCCATAGTCAGTACCCGACGGGAAGAGAATTCCGGGTAATATTTCGGAAAAACGAGGCCGTCGATATGCGCGCAGGCTTCCGTGATTTCCTGGCCTCTCCGAAGCTCCAGTTCGTAGTCGGTTTCTTCGAGAAGGCGGAGCTCTACTTCCGCCGTATACCGGTCCACATCCTTTTCATTGAGCCCGAACAGCGTGCGGGCCATGGGTTTTACCATTTTCAGGTCAGAGCTGATGCTGTCGGCCACACCGGGATATTGTACCTTGACAGCCAGACGGCGGTCGCCCGACAACGCCCGGTGTACCTGTCCGATCGACGCCGCCGCTTCCGCTTCCATCGCGAAAGAATCAAAAAGTACCTGCGGAGATTTCCCGAAATACTGCTGAAAAGTCTTCACGACCAGCGGAGCAGACAACGGAGGAGCCGAATATTGGGATAACTGAAAACGCTGGGAATATTGTTTGGGAAGCAGATTGCGGTCCATCGACAGCATCTGGGCGACTTTCAGCGCAGAGCCTTTCAGCTGGCTCAGCGATTCGTAGATGTCGGAGGCGTTGTCTTCGTGTAATTCATCCCGGCTGAGGTCGGGATTGACCAGCTTCTTGACGTTGTGTTTCAGGTAATTGCCTCCGATTTTGACGCCGGTTTTGACGAACTGGGTCGCCCGGGCCACTTTGGAGGTGGGGATGGACTGTTGCGATTTCATACTTATTTCACGGCTTTACGGAATTAATGATTCTGGTAGACAAACTTCGCCAGATCCAGAACCGAATCGAGGGCGGAAACACCGATCAGGTCAAACGCCGCGTTGACGGCCTTTTCGATAGCAGAATCGGTTTTTTCGAAACGGGCGGAGGTATCCTTTGTCCAGAAATCAAGTAACCAGAGGGTCTGAATCCAGAAAGCATCGGGATAGCGGGTATCCAGAAAACGCCGGGATTTTACCTCCTGGCTTTCCCGTCCTTCTTCCAGCAGGTCGCGGACAAACTTTTGAAACTGTCCTTTGAAACCCTCCAGCGCTACCGGCGTGCGGAGCGACCGCTGCTGCCGGAATTCTTTCACACTGCGCAGGACGAAGCTGCGGTTGGCTGTCAGTACTTCGATCCACGTAAAATAGAACGCCAGCAGTTTCTCCCGGACCGAGTAGGTCCCGAAAACCTCTTCGGCCTCCAGGCGCTTTCTGGTTTCATCGAAGAAACTGGTCCAGATATCGCGTTCAATCTGTTCGAAGGAATTATAGAAGCCGTAAAAGTCGCTCTCCGTGATTTTCAGCTTCTTCGCAAAAGCGAATACAGAGGCCGGTTGCTGTCCATGCTCCAGTACGTATTCCTGGTAAGCCTGTCTGATTTTTTCGATCGTTGCCATCGTCCTTCAGGGGTTTTCTGGGTAACAGGAATCAGAGGGGAGACGTTTCCTCTCCGATGGAAATAGTACAAATTCCGTGTATTACAGGGAACGGCTTTCATGACAGTCGCCTGTTCCATGTTTTTTCGCACAAGTAACGGAATGAGAACCGATCCTTCCAGCGAAATGTTGCGGGCGTATGGAAAAAACGGATGAAATGTCATCCGGCGCGGATGAAGCCTTCCGCTTCGCGTCTTATCTTTGTCCGGAAGGAATGTTTGCATGGAAATGAATCAGGAAGGACCCCGGCACCGAAGGCTGTATGCGATCGTCGATATTGAAACGACGGGTGGAATCGTGACCGACAGCGGCATCACCGAAGTAGCGATCCGCCTGCATAACGGACTGGAGATTGTCGACCGGTACGAAACCCTGGTCAACCCCGAGCGGCCGATTCCTCCGTTTATTCAGGGGCTGACGGGTATTAACGACGAAATGGTCCGGGACAGCCCGACATTCGCCGACGTTGCCGCGGAGATTCACCGGTACCTGGAGGGGAATATTTTCGTCGCGCATAATGTTGGGTTTGACTACTCTTTTCTGAAATATCACCTTTCACTGGCCGGAATCGAGTTTTCTGCACCCCGGCTTTGCACGGTTAAGCTGAGCCGGAAGATCAAACCCGGCCACAAATCCTATAGCCTCGGAAAGCTCTGCAACGACCTGAATATCACGCTGAATAACCGGCACCGGGCGGCAGGTGACGCCGAAGCGACCGCTATTCTCTTTACCCGTCTGCTTGAATGGGACAGCAAAGGGTATACCGCTTCGCAATTGCGCCTGCCCCGAAGTATGCAGCAACCCACCGAAAACGGCCAGATGGTATTGTTTCAGGCCTGATCTCCGGAATTGCACTTACTTTTGTCTTTTATTCAGCCTTACAAATCTTCTTCCAACCCGATGCGTACCCGCTTTTTTCTTCCTGTTATTCTTCTCGCCGGATTTTTCTTCGTCGTTGGGTGTGAAAAGTACCCCACGGTAGACATGGGGAAGCAACTGCTGACGGTCGAACTGAAGGAGGGTGATTCCATCAAGTATATTTCGCTGGCCGGTAGCGGGCACCGGATTATTTTGAAGAACGTGTCGGACGACCGGCCGGATTCCTGCGTAACGTCTTCCGATACCTCGCGTGAAGCACGTGTCTATATTTCCTTCGAAGACCGTCCCGATCAGATTCTGTCTATCCGAAGCTGCATGAGCGGGCGGAAGTATACCTGGAATGATCTTCTCGCGCAGAAGCCCAGCCCTATTGTTTCTCTGGCTCCCGGCATTTCGGCGGGCGTTGTGGAAGCCTCTGCCAAAGACAGCCTGCGGGGTAAGATCCTGCGGGCAAAACTGACGTTTTCGTATTGAGATCGGCCGTAGGCGATCCATTTTTAACTGATTCCGGGAATGGTAACAACTATCCGTCAGATACAGGGTTTTCGCCGGCATCTGCTTGCCGAGATAGCTGATCTCACCGAAGAAGAGCTGAACCGCATCCCTTTCGGCTGTCCGAACAACATTGCCTGGCAACTGGGACACGTCATTGCCGCGCAGCAGATGTTATGCTACGCTCGCGCGGGGCTTCCCGTTCTCATTCCGGAGGCATTCTACCTGCCGTTCCTGACCGGAACGCGGCCGGAAACGGTAACATCTGCGGCAGATATTTCTGAATTAAAACGGCTGGCGGCCGCTACTTTGGACCAACTGGCCGACGATTACACACAGGGCAAATTTCTCTCCTATTCTCCTTCCGCTGGTATTCTGAACGTATACGGTTTCCCTGTGACGCATATCGACGACGCCCTGAGCTACCTCCTCTATCACGAGGGGTATCACGCCGGTCAGGTACGCTACCTGAAAAACCTGATTTAGGATACGGCTATTGTCCGTGCATCACCCGATCCCGGTGTACGGTACCCCACTTATGCATGGCGTCGAGTACTTCCTTCAGCGTCTCGCAATAGGGCGTTACGGCGTATTCGACCGTAATGGGGCGGGTATCCAGGACCGTCCGGCTGATCAGGCCGTGCTGCTCCAGCTCCTGCAGTTCTTTCGATAAAATACGGGGTGTGATGCCTGCGACGCGGCTCAGCTCGCGGAAACGGCGTTTTTCATCCATCAGGACGGTCAATAATACGAGCTTCCATTTTCCGCCGACGACATCCAGAGTATCCTGGATGGCCAGTCGCGCTTTCTTGCAATTGTCTGTGGTATGCATGGTATCCTTTTTGTAATCGGTATCCTTTTTGTAACAGATAACAAAAGTATATCGTTTGAACCTAGTTTTGCTTCTGTATTCAAAAAAGAACCACATTATGTCACCAAAGGTCCTTCGTATTACCGGCTGGGTACTCACCATTCTGCTGGGAGCGCTTCTTCTTTTCAGCGCATTCCGTAAAATAGCGCCAGACGAGGCAACCATCACCGAGGCAGCCGCTGTCGGAATCGATGCCGCCACCTTCTTCACCATCGGTATTATTGAAACGGTATCACTCATTCTATTTATCATCCCGCGGACGGGGGTACTCGGAACGTTGTTGCTGGCTTCCTATATGGGCGGCGCAATCGTGACCCACATCCTGCACCAGCAGCCTTTTTTCATGGCGGCGATCGTTGAAGCGCTTATATGGATTACGGCGGTAATTCGCTTTCCGGAGCTCAAGCAACGGCTGATCGCTGCCTGATACAGACGCAATAGCCATGTAAAACCATGAAAATCAAGCACATTAATACTCCCGCCTTTCACCCCGGATTTCTCGGGCAAGGGCATACAGCGGCCGCTATCGTCAATGGCAGCCGCTTTCGGGAAACCGACCCGTTTTTGCTGTTGATGGACGACCGGTTGGATCTCCCCGGCGGAGAGCCCGTCGGCGGTCCGCATCCGCATGCCGGTTTTGAAACGGTAACGCTCGTTCTGCAAGGCGACGGACGCGACTGGGAAACCGGAAGTCTGGAACTCATGACCGCCGGACGGGGAATCGTCCATACCGAAGAAATTACCGCCCGCACGCGGATGCATATTCTCCAGCTCTGGCTGGCGCTGCCGCCGGAGCTGCGAAATGCAGAACCCCGGGTTCAGAAGCTCGCTGCTTCGGCTGTCCCGGTGTATCAGACGTCTGACGCGGCTATTCGCGTGTACAGCGGCAGTAGTCAGGGATTTACTTCCCCGCTGCACAACGTGACGGGGCTGACGTTACTGGAAATCCGCCTGGCTCCCGAAGCATCCGTCACGACGGATATTCCAGCTGATCAGAACGGTTTTGTCTATGTTATTGACGGAAACGCTACCGTCGCGGAGGCCTCTCTGCGCGCCGGGCAGGTGGGCTGGCTCGAACGCGGAGGAGGCCCCCTCCTTCTGCAGGCAGGTGCAGAGGAGGTACGGCTGGTCGTCTATGCAGGCCATCCGCATGGCGCGGAAGTAGCGAGTCATGGGCCGTTCGTTGCTGATTCGGAAGACGATATCCGTCGCCTCTACCGGGAGTACCGGCAGGGGCTCATGCCGCACGTTAACCATCTCCCGGAAAACCGGCAGATCCATTACGACAACGTATCTGCATAAAATGCGATTCCCATAAGTTAGAAGCTGGCTGAATAGATTTCAGCCAGCTTTTTTTCTTAACGGTATTTGATTTCCGCAAACAACGGATTGCTCTTCGCAAGTACAGGTCCGGCAAGCGTCCGGACCTTTGTGCCGTTCAGGCGGGGCTATGTACATCACCGCTCCGCCCTCATCTACACTAGCATGACAAAAATTGCATTGGTTACCGGTGGCAGTCGCGGTCTGGGAAAAGACATGGCGCTCCGCCTTGCGGAAAAAGGAAACGATATTCTCCTTACCTATCATACTAACCGGCAGGAGGCCGACAAGGTAGTGGCTGAAATTGAGGCGCTCGGACAAAAAGCGCACGCCTTTCAACTCGACGCGGGCGATATCCGACGGTTCGGGCCGTTTTTCGATGAAGTCACTGGCTATCTGACAGAAACAACCGGTCGGCCGGCATTTGACTTCCTGATTAACAACGCCGGAACAGCGCTATACGCCCTTGTGGGTGAAACAACAGAAGAGCAATTTGACGCGGCGGTGAATATTCACTTCAAAGGCGTCTTTTTCCTCACGCAACAGGCGCTGCCGTTCCTCAACGACGGCGGCCGGATCATCAATATCTCATCAGGTCTTGCCCGGATGACAATGCCCGGGTCGTCTGTATATGGCTCGCTCAAAGGCGGCGTGGAAGTACTGACGCGGTACCTGGCGAAAGAACTGGGTTCGAGAAAAATCACGGCTAATGTCGTCGCTCCCGGCGCCATTGAAACCGACTTCGGCGGCGGCCGGGTCCGTGATAATCAGGAACTGAACGCCCATGTAGCAGGCATTACGGCCCTCGGACGGGTTGGACTGCCGACCGACATCGGCGGCGTAGTGGCCTTTCTCTGTACCGAAGATGCCGGCTGGATCAACGCCCAGCGCATCGAAGTATCGGGAGGTATGAATATCTGATGTATATTACCTGTGCGGAATGGTCCGCACAGGTATCCTCCTAACAACCACACGATGAAAATTGTCAGCGCAATCCTGATTCTGGTGACCGTGTACCTCAACCTCAAACACGGCTGGTCCGGGCTTTCGGGCCGGATGAGCGAAGCAGAAGCCAAACTGATGGCCGATATGGGCCTGGATCAGACGATGGTAACAGTGATTTCGGTTATGGGACTGGCGACGGCCGTCCTGACACTGATTCCCGGTACCTTTTTCGCCGGAAACATCCTGAATGCCATTGGTATTCTGCTGGTAATGAGCTTTGCACTCCGTGCCGGCAACGTCAAAGTAGCCCTGTCGGAGATTCCCTTCCTGCTGCTGCCGCTGGTATTGATCTGGCTCGGACACCCGCTGGCGAAGAAGTAGCAGATCCCCTCCCGTATTATTCGTTACGCCGGGAGGAATCTCCCGGCCGTTTCATCATGTCCGTACCTATTCCAAGGCTAGCCGGGTATTTGTTCGACAAGGATAGTTTCACCTCGCGTATCAAAATAGGTACAGGTCATAGCTTCAAGGGAGACGACCCAACGTTCGATACCGGTTTCGGCGCAATGCCGGCAAAAAGTAAGGTAGTCGGTCCGGCCTTGCTGGTGGATTTTCAGGGAATGGAGAAAGGCTTCCGCATCGGTTGCTTTCGCGATGACTAGCGGGGAATACTGTGATCCGGAGCTGGTTTGGAATCCGCCGGCGCCGTGGTAATCGGTGTGGCTATCAGTCACCCAGGTCTCAAAACCCGTTACGCCGAGTGCTTTGATGGCCTGAACATACGCGGGAAAGTCGGCCCCGGAACGCACGCGTGCGTGTGCCTCGTCAATTTGCGGGATGGTGAACATATTCATTCGCTGGTTACGCCTTCAAAGATCGGCGTGATCAGCCGGTGCGCATTGTAAAAAACCGTTTACCTGCGGCGGAATTGATCGGGTGTTTCTCCCGCAAACCGTTTGAAATCACGGATAAAGTGAGCCTGATCAAAATAACCATGATCGAACGCCACATCACCAGGTGATTTTCCGGCTGACAGATCACGGATGACCGCCTCGAAACGAACAAGAGAAGCGAGTCTTTTCGGCGACGTTCCCGCCCTCTCACGAAAACGCTTTTCAAACGGACTGGCACTGGTACCCAGCCGGCGCTGAAGCTCCTCCATCCGAATCAGACCTCCTGACTCCCGCAATAACCGAATACCGGCGGTAACGAGCCGGTCGGTTTCACGGGTATGAAGCCGGTTAAGCAAAAAAGCTTCCACCAGCTGAATACGCTTCGCATCATCGGAAGCCTCTGAAAGCCGGTCTTCCATTGCCCGTACGTCCTGAGACGGGAATAACTCATCCAGCGACACGCTTTTACCAAAAAGCTCATGTGCCGGCAGTCTTGAAAAGGCAGACAGGCCTGTTTCAGTGAAGTAGATGAGAATTGTGCCGATCCCTGCCGAATTGCGGAATATCCGGACGGAGTCACAGATCCCGGTAACGCCGGCGCCAGAGAGTCCTTTCATGGAGCCATTCTCCCAAACTGACAGGCGTCCTGAATACTGAAACCCTGCAACAAGACCGGTTCCGGGCAATACGCGGTACTCGCCTTCCGAATCGTTTTCGGAAATGACGAGGTAGTTGACGTATGGGCGGAGCGGTTCTGCCGGGAGTATTCGTTCGAATCGCATAGGCGTCGGATCTTTCGGATATCAAACGTATCAATTTTCCGGAAAAGTAGGTGACGGTACGGGAGCGACTGCGTTGCATTCCACTTCTCCTGATGCAACGACGCCCGCGTATTTGATTCTCCCCGGACTTCTTCCTACCTTTTCCTCTTGTTCAACTACCTCAGGCCATGCTCACCGATATCCATCCCAAGCTCCCCATGCGGGACAAAGCCGCTACAAAAGCCTACTACGTCGATCAACTCGGCTTCAGCCTCTTTGGCAGCGCCGATTATGCGGGGTACCTGATGGTCGGGCTCGACCAGATCCAGATTCACTTTTTCGAGTACGCCGACCTGGACCCGTTGGAAAACTATGGCCAGGTATACATCCGTACCAACGCCATTGACGAGCTCTATCAGTCCTTTCTCGACCGGAATATCCCCATCCATCCCAATGCGCCGCTGGAAACCAAGCCGTGGGGTCAGCGGGAATTCTCTGTTCTCGATCCGGATAGTAATTTGTTGACGTTTGGTCAGGGGAGTTAGGGTTTTGAGTTTAGGGCGGTTGGTGAGAGTCCGCGATGCCCCGGAGGCAGCAGCCAGATCATCCGTGTGCCGGGCCACGATTACCAGCGGACGCGCTCCGCGAACATTTTCGCCAGTTCAAACCCGATTCCGCTGGTTCCGTCCGTAATGAGTACATACGATTCGTTCAGTGCTATATACAAAAAGGCTTAAGCGGTAAAGTCGCTCAAACGCCGTACCAGCCAACCGGACGGTGCCGGGATTCTCCCGGACGTAGAAAGGCTTACTCATTTCCGTTTCCCTGGCCCGTTTCGGCGAAAAAACCGGACATAAACGAATCGAAAGGGGCACCTGTCAGACAAAGTGAGGCCCGAAACAGATGGCATGGAGTTTTCCCGGAGGTGGACACCGGCCCGTTCGCGGTGTCGTCAGCAAGCGCAATGCATGCCGCGAAGGGCTGTCACTGTTTCACTGTTAATCTTTTACATCATGCCTGCTACTGCAAATAAACCAGCCGAAAAGAAAGCGGATGTCCGTGGAAATTCGCAACTCGAAAAGTACTTCCTTGACTCGCTCAAGGATATCTATTGGGCAGAAAAGCACCTGACCAGGGCGCTTCCCAAAATGAAAAAAGCGGCCACTACTTCGGAATTGCAAACCGCTATCGGGGATCACCTGGCACAGACAGAAGAACACGTATCCCGTCTCGAACAGGTTTTTGAACTACTCGGGAAAAAGCCTCAGGCGAAGAAATGCGAAGCGATGGAGGGTCTTGTCAAAGAAGGCGAAACCGTCATCGAAGAAACAGAAGACGGCAGCATGACCCGTGACGTGGGCGTTATCATGGCCGCGCAAAAGGTCGAACATTATGAGATTGCCACCTATGGCGGGCTTGTTCAGCTCGCCAATACGATGGGGCGAAAGGAAATTGCCGGTATTCTTCAGCAGACATTGGAGGAAGAAAAACAAACCGATAAAGGCCTGACTTCCATCGCAGAAAATAACATCAATTGGGAGGCAGAAAATGAAGACTGATCCGGTCCGTTTAAACGCAGAAAAAGCCGGAGACTCCGGCTTTTTCTGCGTTTGCTATCCTTTTGCCGCTACCGGTGTTTTCTTCGTTTCCAGCATCCGATTGTCAATCAGTTCGATGCTCTTTACCGCGCCCATCGGAGCGATTTTGATCGTGCGCTGGCCTTTGCTGACGTAAAAACAATAGGCACTGTTGGAATCGATCAGATATACTTCCTCCGTTTCTCCTGTGCCGAATGTGACTTTGTGCCGGTATTCCATCCGGTTTTCCTCGATCCTCCTGCGGGTTTTATTTCCTCCGCCTAAACCCGTTCCAACAAAGAAACAAAGGACGCCAATACCCAGGCATATATTCAGCAAACCACGCATTTTAGCCTTCATTTCTTCATCGGTCAGTAGCGGATTTCCCTTTCCTGAAAACACCTGCCGAACCGATGGTTTCTTTGCCAGTTTTTCCAGTATCCGGAGATACACATACACAAGCAGCATCACCAGTACAAACGCTCCGAGAATAACCGGATCTGAAAAAATATCGGCGACCGGACTCATGAAAATGTCTGAAACCGGCGAGAACTTCAGCACATCTATTCCCAGCTGGTAAAAGAAAACACCTTCTTTCAGAACGCCGAGAATGACAAGGTACAGGTATCCGATTGGCAGCCAGTCTTTTAGTTGTTCAAGCTTCTTCATTTGTTGACGGAAGTTCCGACCGGCATACATCCGGCAGAATACTATTGATCTCTCAAAGCAAAATGATAAGGGATGCAATTGCAAGAAAGGGAAAGACAGAATATTTCCTTTTTTGAAACATCCTATGCCTGTTTGATCGTGTTACGTGTGACCTACTCCTGCAATTTTGGGGAAATAATCGTTTCCGGACGGCAGTTGCGCCCCCCTATGCCGCCTTGTCCGTACGGACTCCATTCTCCGGAAGGGTCCTGGATTTTACTTGCACATCTGTCAGCTGCCTGCGTCCGAATCCACTTCGTCTAAGACTCTTTTGTATTTTTCGATATACCTGCTCTTCTCTGCGCTTTTATACTGCATGATAAATCTTGGATGCTCCAGGGGTACTATCCGGCGGAAAAAACCGTGAGCGTTATTGAGCTGCTTCAGGAATCGGGCATTCTTACCGGTGCCGAGACAAAAGCAGGTATCCGTCCTGATCCCGAGATCAATCAATTGTCGCACGCTCTGTACGATAAAAGGATACACAGCCTCCGTGAGCGCTGCACTATCGTAGTAATTGTAGTTCAGTTCTCTCCCTTCGGAATTGGTCTTCGTAATGGCCAGCGGAAACGGCGAGTTGATATAAAATCTGCTGTAAAAATCGCTTATGCCACCCAGCGCATGGATCATTTCATAGACAAAAACCGAGGAAATTTCATGCGTTTGCTTCCCCGAGTACGGAATGCCGCATTCGCTGACCAGCCGTTTTGTATCCGTAAACGGAATGCCCGTTACACCCGCCCCAAAGCGACTGGGATTGATGCCCAAAATGAGATAGCGCGGGTTCTTATCATCCAGGTACTTTTGGGCAAACATCCTGAGATTATCCATTGCCGGTGTTGACTCCGCAAACGGATTAATCACGTGGATACCGTCCGGCAAGGCTGAACCTGTGTACGCTAATTGTTCGTGAAAACGGATAACATTCTGACCAAAGCTCATGCTGGTGCGTTTCGACTGGTACATCACAAAAGTAGCAGTTACAGGCAGCAGGCTTCAAATGCTGTGTATAGCAGGAATGAAGAACTGAATAGTTCGGTTAAAAAGAATTGCCTGTTTTTAACCGAACTCAAGAGCGCACAGATAAATGCAAAAAAGCGCCTTTTTGAGGCGCTTTAGCTTTAATCATTTGTGATCCCGCTGGGACTCGAACCCAGGACCCATACATTAAAAGTGTATTGCTCTACCAGCTGAGCTACAGGATCGTTTTACGTGAGAAGGTCGACAAAATCTGCTTTTACTTCTCTGCCTTTTTCCGTTTCGTGTCCGGCTTTTGGCGTTTCGTGGTGCAAATATAGGGCGTTGAAGAGGCGAACGCAAGCGGGAATTGTCCGTTCTGACGGGCTGGAGGGGATAATATGCTGAGAAACAGATTTTCATCCCCCGAAAAAAATTCAAAAAAAATTAACAATCGGGGGTTTTGTGGCTGGATCAGGCGCCTCACGGGGATGCATGCCTGTCGTTCTCATCCTTCCGCCAGACGGCATTGCTTTCCCAAAAAAGTCGTGATTTTACCAGACGTCGCCGGGTTCCTCCAACCTGGATGTCCTATCTCTATTACTCATTCTGAGCGGATATCCCGTAAAAATCGCCCTGTTAGTCATCGAAATGAGACAATTTTTCTACAATTTCGTTACATTTTCAGCCAAATCTGCGAAAATCAATCATGGGAAAATTTGTCATCTCCAAGCGAACCAACGGCGAGTTCCAGTTCAACCTCAAGGCCGACAACGGGCAGGTCATTCTCACCAGTGAAGGATACGCCGCCAAATCCGGCTGCACAAACGGCATCGAATCCGTCCGGAAAAATGCACCGGAAGACGGTAACTATGACCGTAAAACGGCCTCCAACGGCAAAGAGTATTTCACCCTCAAAGCCGGAAACGGACAGGTGATCGGTATGAGCCAGATGTATGAAAGCGCTTCCGGCCGGGACAACGGCATCGAGTCGGTGAAGAAAAACGCGCCCGACGCATCCGTCGAAGACGAAAGCTAGCATACCCGGCCTTCGCCTCACTACTCCGAAAGCCCGGTATTATCCGGGCTTTCAGCTTTTTTAGCTAAAAACAGGAATCTCCCGTCCCATCGCCGAAGATTCGGAAAGAAGTCTGTTGATTTCTTTACCTTACCACCGGCAACGAACAAGAAAGTGCAGTGAAAGACAAAAATTCCTATGATGCGATCGTCGTCGGTTCCGGTATCAGCGGCGGGTGGGCAGCGAAAGAACTGTGCGACAAGGGCCTGAAGACATTGGTTCTCGAGCGCGGACGGTCTGTTGAACACGTCAAAGACTACCCGACGACGTTCATGCATCCCTGGCAAATACCCTACCGGGGGCACATGCCGCAGGCATTTATGGATGAAAATCCGCTGATTACCAAGGCCGCCGGCTTCGGTTCGGATAATGCTCAGTTTTTCATCCAGGACAAAGATCATCCGTACATTCAGGAAAAGCCGTTCGACTGGATTCGCGGGTATCAGGTGGGCGGGAAATCCCTGACCTGGGGCCGGGCCTGCCAGCGGTGGAGTGATTTTGAGTTTTCGGCGCCCGATCGTCTGCGCTATGGGATCGACTGGCCCATCCGCTATAACGACATCGCGCCGTGGTATACGCACGTGGAGCGCTTTATCGGCGTTTGCGGAAACGCAGACGGGATTGAAGCTATGCCGGACGGCGAATTTCTACCGCCGTTTCAGTTAAACTGCGTGGAAGAAGCGCTGCAAAAGTCCATCCGGACGCACTATCCCGACCGGCACCTGGTGCAGGCCCGCTGGGCACACCTGACGCAGCCCAGGGAAATCCACCTGAAACAGGGCCGCGGCAAATGCCAGGCGCGTAACCTCTGCATGCGCGGTTGTCCGTTTGGCGGGTACTTCAGTTCGGTTTCCTCTACCCTGCCCTGGGCGCAGAAAACGGGTAAGCTCACCATCCGGCCGCATTCGGTGGTGCATTCCATTCTGTTTGACGAAAAAACGGGCAAAGCATCCGGCGTACGCGTTATCGATGCAGAAACAAAAGAAGCGATGGAGTTTTCAGCCCGCGTCATTTTCCTGAATGCTTCTGCGCTGAATACCAACCTCATTCTCCTGAATTCGCGCTCGGCGCGCTTCCCGAACGGCCTGGGCAATGATTCCGGGCTGCTGGGTAAATACGTCGGTTTCCATAACTACCGCGGCAGCCTGAGCGCCGAAATGCCCGGTTTTGAAAACGGCTATTATTTCGGAAGAAATCCCACCGACGCCATCATCGCCAACTACCGCAACCTGGGTAAGCAGGATACCGATTATGTGGGCGGCTTTACGACATTTCTTGGCGCGCACCGTCACCGGGGAAATGCCTCGGCAGATACACCCGGATTCGGAGAAAGCTTCAAGAAGAAGATGACCGAACCCGGCCCGTGGCATATCTATATGTATATGCAGGGAGAAACGATACCGAAAGCAGAAAATCACGTAAGACTGAGTACTTCGGAGACCGACGGATTCGGCATACCCAAACTCATCGCGTCAGTCGGTTATGACGACAACGACGAAAAAATGACGGCAGATTTTCTACGGGAAAGCAAAGCCATGCTCGAAAAAGCAGGATGTATCAACATTGAAACGCACGACAATCGTCAGGCTCCCGGGCTCGATATCCACGAAATGGGCGGTGTGCGAATGGGAAAAGATCCGAAAACATCCCTTCTCAACGCGCACAACCAACTACACGCCGTGCCGAATGTTTTCGTCACCGATGGCGCGTGTATGACGAGTACCGGAAACCAGAGTCCATCGCTGCTATACATGGCACTGACGGCCCGGGCGGTCGACTATGCCGCAAAAGAAGTCAAAGCAAACCGGCTGTAGTAGCCAAACGAACGGAGTAGTATATGACGGAAGATACTGTCATACTACTCCGTTTCTTTCTTTCCCCGTTTTTTGCTCGTTTTGTCCCGATAGCGTCGCTGTTCCCACCAGAGAATGGGAACCGACAGCGTCACGACAGACAACGTGATGATTGAAAGAACCTGAACTCCCATCGCTTGGTTTTTGGAGATTCGGCTGAAGGATTGCCGGGTTTTCGGTTGAAGGATCAGGCGTAGGTATCTGCCGCCAGTTGGTGAAAAACCCGTTCGTCCAGCCGGTACCGGTCGTTGAGCGTCAGGCTGCTGCGGGCTGAAAACAGGGCATAGTTCACGGCATTGTACAGCAGCCAGTATGATCCGGAGCTGTTCAGCATGCGCTCTTCGAGCCGCATCCGTTCCATCGCCTGTTTGGCGAGCTGAACCGGGATAGGCAGTTTTTGCAGTACTCCCTCCCTCGCTACGGGCAACGGCGTTTCCTGAAAATGGCTGTAGACCGAGGCCGTCAGCGTCGGCGGGGCCGATAAATGCTCCAGCAGCAACGTCCGCAGGTGTTCCTGAAAGCGTTCGATGGTCAGCGCGCGGTGGTGGATTTTTCGTATTTCGGTGGAAGACCGGACGGCGGCTTTCCCGGTCGGGGCGCCTTTTGTGCCGGGTATTTTTTCTTTGCCTTTCGACCAGTCGGCCAGCCAGTTCCGATACGCGCGGGAGTCCGAAAACGAATCGGCCCATCCGAGCAGCCCGTTCTGACAAAGCGGCCGGAAGAAACTGCTGCCGGGAGCGGCCGTCGTACTCAACAGCGACGTAAGTGTCTGGCCCTGAATACTAAAAGGCGTCCTCCCGTTGTAACTATTGGTGAGAATCAGGCTCCGTTCGAGGCGCTCCTGCCCTACTGACAACGTCGCCGGAAGGACAATACTGATGCTGAACTCTCCCGTCGTCGTATACTTCGCCAGCATGCGGTATTCCGGAATCAGTTCATCGATTACCTGTCGGATCGCTTCATTCGGGATAATCGTGTATTCGGCGCTTTGAATGCCGAACAATGTTTTTCTGCCACCGGGCATCTGCCCGACAATCAGCTGTTGCCGGTCTGTAGCCATGATGTCGTAATCGGGCAGCAGTTCCGACAACCATACCGGTTCGACAGGATAACAGATGTCGTCCCAGGATTCCGTCGCCATCGGTTGCGCGCTTACGTAGGTCATCTTTCAGTTGCATTTTTGCAGTTGTAAAAATACAACTATATAACTTTTCTGTTGCTGTTGATCGCTGAAAACAAGAGGAATGGCGACTAATTGCCTAAAAACCAATACAATACCTGCCCCTTAACTGCTGAATTTCTTCCCCGAAAATGTGAAGAAATGGTATCGGCAGACGGATGCCATACCTGCCGCCGCTCATCACAAGTTGCGTTGCGCCTGTTTCTTTTGCCGTTTTTGCAGGTCAACTTTGGGCCAAACGTCTGTCGCCTTATCCCCGTTGGCGGCCGACCTGTCTCTGAACTTATGCATAACAGATTCCCTCTCCTTCTGGCTTTTCTGGCTGGAATAAGCACCTGCGCTTCCGGTCAGCGTACCGTTCGTTTCAATACCGGATATGAAAACGTTTCTGTCCGTAAAGGCGAAAATATCACCGTGCCGCTATCCCTGAAGAAAGGCACGTCGTACCAACTGATGGTGGAACAACTCGGAATTGATATCCGCCTGATTCTCCGCGACGAAAAAGGTACTACCTTGCTCGAAAAAGACTCGCCCAACGGATCCAGAGGCCTTGAAACAGCGGAATACCTGCCAAAACAAAACGGTCAGTATCAACTGGTTATCGAGCGACTGGACGAAAGCGGCAACGCCCAAAGCGGGTTTGTCAACTATTACATCCGGCAGTATACACCGACGGAACTGGAGGAGCGTGAGCGGACAAAAAAGAAACTGGAGGAAGAAAACAGCAAAAACGTGCTTACGCTGGATATCGATCATTTTTGGGAAGCGTATGATCACCTCCGGTATGCCAGGTCGCGGTGGGATAGTGTCCTGACGTTTCAGCACCTGTATTTCGACCGGGCCACGAACGGTTTGCAGGATTTCATCGCTGCGCGGCAGTGGACACCTGACCAATTCGTCAGAGCCGTTGCCCGCTGGCCCAGGTATTATGCTTCAGTACGGCCCTATACCGAGGAAGCGAAGAAGTCGGCACCGCTTATCGAGGAAGTATTTCAGCAATTCAAGCAACTGTACGGGAATTTCGAACCGTTTAAGGTATGCTTCGGCATCGGGTTCCGGAATACCGGCGGCACGGTATCCAACCGCTTTGTTCTGCTGGGAACGGAGATGGTCACCGCCGGCAAAAACGTTGATTTCTCGGAAGGAAACCCCGCCTGGAAGCCCGATCCGGCGAAAAAAGAGCCCAATATTCCGGCATCAATCAAAGGTATAGTCGCCCACGAATGCGTACACACGCAGCAGCCCGGGCAAACGGATAGCCTGGCAGTGCAGTGTCCCCAGCTGTATTCCTGCCTCCGGGAAGGCGCTGCCAATTTTGTGGCCGAGCTGATAACCGGAAAATCCGGCGCCAGCCCGTATGGTGAAGCACATGAAACGGCGCTTTGGAAAGAATTCAAAAGCACCTTATGCCGGGATAATGCCAACCTCTGGCTCTACAACGGCGGCACGAGCAAAGACCGGCCTTCTGACCTGGGATATTACATCGGCTACAAAATCTGCCAGGCGTATTACCGCAAAGCTACCGACAAACGACTGGCCGTCAAGGAGATCATCGAACTGAAAGATCCGTTGTCCTTCCTCGTGAGAAGCGGATATGACGGACCGTCTGCTACATCAGAAAAACGTTGAACCGGTGGCCGTCGGGATCGGCGAAGACGAATCCATAATACCCGTTTCCGAAATCTTCGGGCGGAGAGACGATCGTTCCGCCCGCTTCCTGTATTTCCTTTTCCCAGGCATCTACTTCTTCCCGGCTTTCGGCGGAAAGGGTGAAAATAATTTCGTTGCCTGTTTTCAGGTCTGCTATCGGTCCTTTCATACCGGATTCGAGTACTTCTTTCCGGAAGAAATGAATGATGAACATATCGTCGCCAAAGAAAAAGCTGGTCAGCTGCTCTGACGCGCCGTTGTGTTTAAACCCGAGCCGGCTATAGAATGCGGTGGTCCGGTCCAGGTCAAGGACGCTGACATTCGCCCATATTTTTCGTGTTTTCATCGGCTGAACAGGTAGAAAAGGTTGATAGAACGACACTGCCGTCTGCTATTCCCGTTTACCGGAAAACAGCGTGCCACTAACGATCTCAGGCCCTGGAAATTACGCGGGATTTACCGGGAAATACGCTAGTTTGGTAGCAAGTAATGTTCACTTTTCCGGAAAACCGATGCGATCACTTCTCCTCCTCCTGTTCGCTGCCTTTTGCCTGTTGCTGAGCTCGGCCGGTACCGCTCAGCCCATTCGGCGGATCGACGGCTCTGCTATCGACGCCGCGACACTGGATCAACGGGTACGGGATCTGATGGAAAAAGCAAGGGTTACCGGACTCTGTCTCACTGTTTACAACAACAATCAACCCGTTTTTGCCAAAACGTATGGCTATGCCATCGCCGCTACGAAGCAACCGATGACCGCCTCGACGGCCCTCTACGCGTTGTCGCTCAGTAAGGCGGTTTTTGCTCATCTGGTGATGCAATTGGTTGACCGAAAGGTAATTGACCTCGATAAACCCCTGGTACATTACCTGCCACGCTCCCTGATGACCTATACATTTCCGGGGAAACTATCCTCTTTTAAAGACCTCGAAGGCGACGGGCGCTACAAAAAAATCACTGCGCGCATGTGTCTCGACCATACCACGGGCTTCCCCAATTTCCGCTGGTTTGAACCGGACAGGAAACTACGCATCAAATTTGAACCCGGCAGCCGGGTAAGTTACTCAGGTGAAGGACTTTATCTATTGCAGGTAATCCTTCAGGAAATCACCGGAAGAAGCCTGGAATCCCTCGCGCGGGAATACATTTTCGAGCCCTGCGGCATGAAGGCATCCAGCTATGTGTGGCAGCCGCAGTATGAGCAGGCATATGCGGTCGGCCATGACCGCAAGAACGACAGTACCTTCTTTCCCCGCCGCACGATTGCGAACGCGGCCGGCTCGCTGACAACGACCATGGACGAATTCAACCGCTTTTATACGCTGCTGATCAATGGCAGGCGGTTGTCGAAAAAGTCCTTTCACGACATGACGCACAGCCAGATCCGGATCCGGTCTGTCAAACAATTCGGCCCCCTTTCCTGGAAGGATTCCACCCTCAACGACAACATTCAGCTCGGATATGGCCTCGGGTACGTCGTCCTGCAATCGCCGCATGGCAGAGCCTATTTCAAGGAAGGAAACGACCAGGGCTGGGGCCACTACACGATTGCCTTCCCGGATAAAAAGATCGCCGTCGTCATCCTCACCAATTCTGATAATGGCGAGGGAATCTTCAAAGACCTGCTCAAAGAAACGATCGGCGATGTGTATACGCCGTGGTACTGGGAAAATTACATTCCGTGGTACGAGCGGTGAAGCCGGATGAAACCGGATTCCCGGACAGTTCCGCCTACTTCGGAATCAATCGGTATTCATTGAGCGAATTACCGGTTTTGCGGCTCTCCGCGGTGCGCTCAAGATGCAGCTCCGATTCTGTCGGTTCGTCCCGGATGTCGTATTCGATGATGGAGACCGTGCCCGTAGGTTGAGGAACCAAATCACTCAAAATCAGCCGTTTATTATCTATCGACAACGTCCAGGTGCCGGTAATGGCCTTTCCGTCTATATCCGTCAGTACTGCCCGGGGCGGGTTGCTCAGGTCGAGCGAAAAACGGACATATCCGGGTTTGATATTGGCCGTTCCTCCTTCGGCATACACCAGCGTCGTACTTTCCCGTACTTCCCTGGCTTTCCAGACTTTTGCCAGCAGCCGGGCTACTGGTTCCTGTGTTTGAGGACGGCAGCTGGTCAGCAGCAACAGAAGCAGCAGTCGCTTTTTCATTTGCTTTTTGTTTTTACGGGGAGACTGAATCGTTTTTCTCCTTCCGCAGATTCGGCCACGACACGGATTTCATAGTCTGTATTCTCCTGAAGATCAGACAGTACCGCCTGGCTCTCCTGCAGCAACGGCGTAACAGGTTCAAACGCGCCGGTTCCCGAACGGACTACGACCCGGTATCCCCGGAAGCCCTCTGGCTGGGGTGCAGCCTGCCAGCGTACCTGCAGGGCCTGCCCGTCAAACTTCAGGGATACGTCGGTCGGCGGAGCCAGGTCCCGTTGCTCAGGCAGGTACTCCCGCATCACGGAAGGCACGGAGCGGTTTCCGGCGCTGTCAATGGCTACTACGCGGTAGGCCGCGCGCTGACCCGGTACCGGCTCGCTGAAGCGATGGGTACGGATGGCAGCTGCCAGGCATACGTCGTCGCGGTACACGTCGAAAGCAGCGACGTCGGTCGACGACGTCCAGGAAAATGCCAGCTTCCCGCCCTGTACTTCCGGAATACCGAGAACGGGAGGTGGCGGCGGCACGGCATCGGGCATGCTGGCAGAAAGTACGGCGGGAGCGCTTTCATTCCGCTGCTTGTCCAGCGCTGTTACCCGGTAAAAAAAACGGTTTCGATGCGTTTTCGGCAGGGTATCGAGGAAAGTCGTGGCCTTTTGCGGCAGCCGGAACAACTGGGCGTAGTTGTCCGGATCGTCTTTCAGCGCCCGGTAGACGAGGTATCCCTCGAGGTCTTTCTCTGTATTGGGTTTCCAGGAAAGGACGATTTTTCCGGTGTCGGTTCTCGCCGTCAGGCCCGCAGGCATAGCCGGCGGCGTGAGATCGGCCAGGGTGACGGACACGGGCATGGTCGACTGCCTGTTTCCGGCTACATCTTCGGCTTCAAGGTAGTAGTAATATCCTGCGCCTTCGGTTGGCTGTCGGTCTACGTAGACCGTATCTTTTTGCGCCAGCGTGCTGATTTTCATATAGGTATCGTGGAGAGAAGCTTTGCGGTAAAGGGAATAGCCTTTGCAATCGGCTGAGCGGGACGGTCGCCAGGAAAGACGGACGTCCCGGTTATTACGCACAGCGATGAGGTTGGCCGGCGCTGCCGGCGGCGTGATATCCTTCAACGTCAGCGTCGCCGGCTGGCTGTAATACCCCGGGTTACCAAAGGCATCCATCGCCGCCACCCGGTAGGTATAGGTTTCACCTTCCCGTTTGAGGGTATCGGAATCGGCGTAGAAGGTATCGGGCGTTTTGCCGTTTATGAATTCGGGAACGGCGATGGCCGTTTTAGTGATTTGCCTTTCCGGTTCACTCCCCTTTTTTCGGTAGACGTGGTAGTTGATAAAGTGGCGGTTGTACGTCCATTTCATCGAAATAGTCCCGGCTGAAAGCTGCTCCAGCACCAGCGCCGCCGGCGAAGGAGGCGCTTCGAATGGTTTGACGGTAATCGGTTCCGAAAAGCCCATCGTCATTTCCTTTCCCTCCCAGATCATCGCAATTCCGTACTGATACGTTTCGCCGGGTTTGACTAGTACGTCCTTGTAGTACATGCCGGCCAGTTGCGCGAAGCGGGTGTCGGAATATGCCTGAAGAGCCACAGTTTCGGTATAAGCCCTCAGGGCTTTTTTCTCTTTCGGAACGTTCATCGCCGCTCGGCTGTACTCCAGTTCGGACCGCGAATACTTGCCGGTATACCGCTGCTCGGATACCGGAAGCGGCGGTTCTGCTTCCAACGGAACCCGGGTCAGTTTGCGAAACTGCTTTTCTCCGGGTCCCTTTCGGTATACGTGGTACCTGGACTTGAAACCGATCGTCAGCAACCATTTTACCTGAATTTCATTTTTCCCCGGTACGATGCCGGTGTACACAACCGCTCCTTTGCGCTCCTGGGCGCCAGCTCCGGAAACAGTCGCCAGAAAGACGAGAAAAAGACCTATCCTTTTCATGGTATTTTATTGATTATCAGCAAAAACCAAGGCAGATTATGTTGACGATTGTTTCTCCGATGTCTTCCAGCAATTCTCCGGCCTCGTTTACCAGGCGGAGCGCTCCGTCGACAATCTTGTTCAGAATACCGTCGCAGGCTCCGGGGTCGTTCGGAGACGGGAAGCACATGTCTTTCTGTTCCCCAAACACTTCGAAAACAGGTGCTCCGTTTTTGATGCCGATGACAAAACTGGGTCCTCCTATTCCCGGAAAACATATTTTCTGGCGCAGGGCGATGCAGAGCGGATCGAAGGCCGTCATCTGAACATAGACGCCGACATCGGCCAGGTCGCGCTGAAAAGGACTGTATCCCGCGGTCGCCGTCAGTCTCGCGCCTATCTCCGCTTTTGTCGACATGTCCTTGATATTCAGGTCAAAGTCGGCATTCGCCGTCACCGTCACCAGCAGATACGGGTTGTCTATTCCGGTCATCGACCGGCTATCGAGCGATAACAGGGTGGCTTGTGCGTGAACGCGGATGCCCGTCCCGACCGGAACAAATGCCAGCGGCCCGGTCATGGCTTCATTCGTATGAAATACCGTCGCAGAAGCGCTGATGGAAGTCATGTTTCCAAGCGGACCGGCGCCGCAAAAGAGATTTGCCTGAATGGGCTCCGAGGGCGTTCCGGCCGAACAGACGAAGTTGGCTTCTTTGTCCAGGTAGAAATAGGCTTTCCCATGACCGCACAAAACGGTCAGATTCGCTTCCTGTATGTCGACCGTACCGGACATAGTCAAATCAAGAAAGTCGAAATTGACCCGCATGCGCCCTTTTATTCTGGCGTCTCCTCCGTCGGCCTGCGTCGACAGGATGCCAGCGTCTCCCTGAATGGTCATGGTCTCCGGCACAAAACCCTTGAAAACGGTCTCTGCAGCAACGCGCCCCTTGAGCAGGTATCCGCCTTCCATCGTCCGGATGGGCATACTGACATACATCCCGAAGCTGACACCGTGATGGGGAATGTAATCTTCCTTTCCGATGTCGTCATACTGATCGCCGGCATGTTTCATGTGGTGGTAAAACCGCCCTTTGAATCCGTACGCCTCGACGCCGGCAAAAAGCGGAAATGTAGTCAGATCGCCTTCCGTACCCACTTCCAGAAACCAGTATTTAACCCCGTTTTTATTGCCGGCAACGACGGTGGACGTCGCCATCTGCCGGAAAGGCTCGCGTATTTCCGCATTGAGTTTAACCCGGAAGCCATTTCCGTAATCCGGATCGTCGAGGTAGGACGTAAAGGTGCCTTCGAAAGCCAGGCTGCCGATGTCTGCGCCGGCGCGGATGGTATTGGTTTCCTGCACCATCTCCGGCGCCGGAAGTGCCCGCCACATGACATACTCGGCAGTCTCCAGTTTTTCGAAAGCCGATACGGGCTCCAGGCCCCCTCCTTTCGGGATTTTGGATTCTTTGAGGTTAGCCGGGACCGTCGGCTTGCTATTGGGCACAACGGGAGGAACGGACGGAGAAGCCTGTTTGAAAGGAGCCGTAAATTCAAAATCGTCTGCCGGTTTGGCAAAAGCGAAAGACAACCTGCTTTCATCTCCGAGGGAAACGATCTTCTCGCCCAGCACGATCATCCCGCCTACGTCGAAATGGCAACTGTCATCCGATCCTTTTGCGGAGGAATAAAAATCGGCCCATTTCAGGTGAAAATCCATCCCGTTGTAGGCGGCCGACAGTTGCTCGTCGCTGTAGTAGGCGGAATGAGCAGACACCAGAAGTCCTGTCCGCTGAATCCGTCCGTCTGCCGTGATCCCGACTTTCTTAACCGGAATTCCCCAGGCCAAAAGGCCCCGGTTGACCTTGTATTTGTTTCCCGCGAAAAAGCGCAACTCGCAGGTCAGCGCGTCGTCGTGTTCAAACTTCCCGGATTTCAGTTCCACCGTCAGTTGGTCGCCCTCCGGCGTATCCACCAGCGTCCGGGTTCCTTTCTGGATGCGCAGTACTTCGCCGTCGGCCAGCCCGTCGTCTGTCACAGCGATGTAGAGATCGCCGATCGCACCAATGACCGGGATGTAAAGGGCTCCCTGAATAGAGCCGCCCTTGAGCCGGCTCTGCCGGATCGTCAGGGTCGAGGAGGTTATTTTCGCCTTGAAGCCCCGGAAGGTTGTTTTGATGGCAGTCTTGTTCTTATCTCCCCGTATTGTCGCAAAGCCGTTCCCGGTATTGACCAGGCCAAAATGCGGGATCGTGATGTATTCCGATTCCTCTGCAGAGAGCTGTTTCGATGGAGTATTCTCCTGAATTACTCCGCGCCGGATGGTTGAAGCCTTCACCACCGGTTTCATGCCACCGGATGCAGGCAGTGTTCCGCTTCCCGGCATCAGGTTTCGCGGAAGGGTTTTGGAGGACGCGGCCCGTACCAGTATAGCCGCCTCCGGCAGGGCCACGCCGGTCACCCATTCGGGATAGGTCAGGTCTTCGGCCTGCCACAAATCCGCCAGCCGGATATTGAGTTTGCTGAAGCGGAGAAAGCCGCTGGCATTGTCGGTCAGTGGTACGACGAGCGGATCATCGACCGACGCCGTAAACGCCACACCGCTCTGCTCCCGGAAAGGTATCTGCATTGCCGGGCAGCCGCTCCGTCCGCAGGGAATGGTCAGGTCGCCGGTGAGGACTACTTTCAGAACGCCTTTTGAGATGCTGAAGTACGACGTTTCCTCCAGCGTCAGCGCGAATCCCGGCAAATCCGATAGTTTTTCATAAGTCAGCCGCTTGCCGAACGCTACTTTCAGCTCGCCGGATTCGTTGGTTTTACCCTTGCTGAGCGGCCCCCAGACAGCAGGTACTTCTACGCGGACGGACGAAAACAGGGACGTCGGCGAGGCGATTGAAAACCGCGGGTTAACTGCTCCTTTCGGTACTTTAACCTGTTCGGAGATAAGGATCGGCGAGTTCCAGCGTACGCCGCTCCGGATTTCGGCTACTTCGCTCCCGCCCTTTTTGTCATACGCATTTCGCTCTGTGTTGAATTCGACGGGTACCTGGGCATCCAGGCGGACGGCGTCGCATGTCATTGCTGCGCTGCCTCCGGTATGCGGATCGGTCTTCAGTTTCGCATCTGCCTGACTATAAGCAGATGCGTCGATAGCCTCCTCCAGGTGCCCCTGAACGACTTCGAATCCGCTGAAACCCTGTGTCGCAGGGTATTGTCCTTCCGCAAAACGGGTCGGCCGGATGGTCAATCCCGAAAAACGAACACGGACAGTCATCCGAAAGGGTTCCAATAACGTCAGCGTTCCCTCTCCTGTATATTGATCCAGGCGGGTATCCGTGAGTTTGGCTACCTGAATGGCCTTTCCGCAAAAGGTAAACAGGTCCAGCCGGGCCTCTGCCGGTGGTTTCGGAAGCTCTTTTTTCTTTTCGGCGATGACTTCCGCCCCGTAGCGGAATGAGCAGACGGGACTTTTGCCGTCGTTCAGGAAAACAAGCTTGCCCGTTGGATCGGCGGCCCGCACCCGGTAGGCATACCGTTTGCCGGCCTGAAGCGGCGGATCACCTGGTTTGTAGAAGTATCCGGCTGTTTTGAGGTGGGTTACTTCCAGTCCGTTGTTCGGAAGGTTGACGGCGTCGATGTATACGTTCGGGTCGACGTCGAGTGGCAGTTCCACCACCCGCAGCGTGTACTCCACCTGCGCAGAAGATACTCCCACCGGCGGCGCCCACGTAAAGACAACGGACTGCGGCGTGGTTACCGGCACCTGCCCGTCGCAAACCGGCAGTATCAGCACAGGGGGCTCGACCGAACGAACGATAAACGGCGCGCTGCATCCCTGCGGAAACTCAGCGGACAGCAGCTGACTTGTCCGGTTATCAAAGGCTTTCAGGCATAATTGATACATGCCTTCGGGCAACGGCCGGCCCTGGTAGAGCTGGTTTTTGTCCATGCCCTCGACGCTGATCTGATTCAGGTCAAAGAGTCCCTCAAGGTCAGGCTGCGACAATACCCGGCTTTCCATCGGGGCCAGGTGCAGCGGCACGACCGGCCGGTAGTTAGCCAGCGTCCGGATCGTTACCCCGTTATCGCCCGTGATACTTCCCTCCAGCCGCAGGTCTATGGCTGTGGCAGTCGTATTCCGCACCAGAATCCGCACTTTGCCGGCCTGGCTTGCATAGTCCTGCAAATAAGCAGAATATGGCGGCAGTACATTGACAGATACGGAAACCTGCTGCGCACGGGCAACCGTCGCCCCAAAAAGAAAAAAGAAGAACAGCTTTTTCATGTCCTTAGAATTGAAGTGCATAGCCGAGAGAGGCCCGAAGCTCATCGAACGCCTGCCCGGCGATGCCCGTTTCCGTTTTGAGGTAGTTGCCCAGCAGAGTGGCCGTCTGCTTAGGTGTGACTTTGTACCCAAGCGACAGGTTCCCGGTCCGGATACTTCCCTGCCTGCCGTCCTGCTCGTTGACGAGGTAGCTCAGGTTCAGGGAGGTTGTCATTTTTTTCCGGAGAAAGGCCCTGTTTCCGCCGATAGTCGGCCCGTAAAATCGAAGTAATTGACCATCAGGAAGTTGTGTATGCGTATAGCTTACTACAGCGTTTATTCCCCACTGGCCGGGCGTTTGCGTCAGAAAATAGCCGATACTTCCGTTGGTATTGCGGTTTTCGGTAAAACGGGCGGTACGGGTATTGAGGTCCGTCAGTTGCTGGTAGGTCCCGGAGAGCGTCAGTTGGTGGTTAACAGATTCATTTTGAATAAGATAGCGCAGGTTGGCTGACGCAGAGAGGTTGTTCTGAGCCAGTTTCAGCGTGTCGATCACCGGTCGTAACCCGGCCTGCTGGGTAATGCCGTAGTTGGCGAACTGAATGTCCGCACCGAATCGCGGCGACGGATTCAGCGCCAGAACCAGGGAGCCGATCCGCCTGCCGGTCCGGGCGTTTTTATTGGCGGCAAGGTTATCCCGCTGAATACCATAGCTCCCGACGACGAGGATTTTACCGCCGGCGAGCGTCAACCCCGGAGAAACCGTATAGCTCTCGATATCGCTCTGAAAGTAGTAAGCGCCCATCGACTGAAAATTCGGGTCAATACGCTTGTACTGAAGTTTCAGGCTGAAAACCCGGTCTCTGTACGCAAGTCCCGCCTGCAAGGCCTGCGTCAGCTGCGAAGACAGGCGCGGCGTGAAAAACGGGCGGAATACCTTCAGCCAGACCGATTCTTCCAGATGTACTTCTTCCGACCGGATGTCCCGGGAATAGGCGCTCACAGCCCCGTCGAGCTCGCCGGATAGGCGCTTTCCGATGCGGAAACGGGAGGTTAATCCAAGTATCATGTTCTCGGCCGGTTGCAGCGTCACAGTCTCCGAAGAGACGGGGTTCGCAACAGACGACAACGCATCGCCGGCCTTCAGCATGACCAGGTCTACATAGCTGGTCGGCGAGCCATACCCTATTTTCACGCTGTAACCGGTTCGCTGGAAGGCCGGAATGACATCCGGGTTGACCAGATCGGTCTGAATCGCCTTGTTGAACCGCCCGTAGACGGCGCCCAGCCGGAGCTTGCCCGGGTTAAGTTCCACTCCGCCACCGAGAAAGGTATGCCCGGCCAGGGTAAAGGGCGAGAAGGTCACGTTCCGGTACCCGGCGTGCAGCGTAATCCATTTATACTGAGGCGATACGCCAAACTGGTTGAACGGCTGGCGGAAGCTGACGCCCTGATTGCCGACCGTCAGGGCAAACGGCAGGGATACGCCGCCGGGAAGGGACAAGGTTACCTGGCCGTTGATCCCGAACGGAGTCGTATTGTTGCGGGGTTCGATGCCGTGCGCCTGGTAGAGTCCGCCGTAGAGTTGCAGGCCGCCCGACAGGCGCACGGATTTCTGCGCCCAGGCCGGCGCGACAAGTCCCGTCAGTAGCAAAAACAGGTATCGTTTCATGGCTGTTTCAGCATGCGTTTCAGCGTAATACCCTGGTAATTCTGCATTTCGAGGACGTAGCTGCCTGGTTTCCAGGTATTGGTCGGCAGGTTGAAGGCCGTTCCCCGCCGGAGTGAAACCCGGTCATACCGGTACTGAATCCGTCCGGAAGCATCATACACACGGAGATCCACCTCCACAGAAGATTCTTCCGAACGAATCTGCACCAGATCAACGAACGGGTTAGGATATACGCGAATTTCGGTTGGTATAGGCGGACGGACGGATATGATCGTTTCGGGCGTCTTTGCCGACGCAACATTTGAGTAGCCCGAATAGCCATCAGCATTGAACGCCCGCACACGGAAATAATACGTTGTCTGTCCGACAAGTCCCAATACCGTGACTTTCAGGTTTTTCGTTTCGGAGATTTTGGTGAACGGGCCTCCGGCAGCCGTACTTTGTTCGATTTCAAAACCCGTCTCATTGGTAGAGTTTCGCTGCCAGCCGAGGTCGATCTGATCGGAATTCATGGCGGCGGCGCTAAGCGAGGACGGCGCTGCCGGCGGGTTTTTCGGAGGCGGTGAAGTCGTCGCACCCGCCACATTCGAATACCCCGATGCCCCCGCCTGGTTCACTGCCCGCACCCGGTAGTAGTATTTGGTGGATGCCGGAAGGCCGGTATTCGAAAACGTATTTGACTGACTATCTGCGATTTTCGAGAAGGAAATACCGTCTGTCGATCGCTCCGCTTCGAAACCCGTTTCGTTGTTCGAATTATCTGTCCAGCTGAGGTCAATCCGGGAAGAAGAGGCCGCGGTGGCTGACAAACCGGAAGGCGCGGCGGGTACCTGAACCGGAGGCGCTGACGTCGTCGCATTCGCTACGTTGGTATATCCGGATGCCCCCGCCTGGTTCACTGCCCTGACACGATAGTAGTATTTTGTCGACGCGGAAAGGCCCATGTTCGAAAACGTATTCGGTTGATTATCTGCGATTTTTGAGAAAGATACGCCGTCCGCAGACCGTTCGATCTCAAACCCGGTTTCGTTGTTTGAATTATCCGTCCAACTGAGGTCAATCCGGGAAGAAGATACCGCGGTGGCTGACAAACCGGAAGGCGCGGCGGGTACCTGAAGCGGAGGCGCCGATGTCGTCGCATTCGCTACGTTGGTATACCCGGACGGTCCGACATTGCTGACTGCCCGCACCCGGTAGTAGTATTTAGTGGAGGCAGCAAGGCCGGTATTGGAGAATGTATTTGCGGTGATGGTCGCAATTCCTGCAAAAGAAACGCCGTCGGTTGAGCGTTCTACTTCGAATCCGAGCTCATTTGCCGAATTGTCTGTCCAGCTCAGGTTGATTTGGGAGGAAGATACGGCAGTGGCTGCCAGATTCGTCGGAGCTGCGGGCGGTTGGGGCAGCGCCAGCGTCGTGGCATCCGCCACGTTGGTGGAAGCGCGTGAAATCTGGGTGCTCCTTCTGGCCCAAACCCGGTAATAGACCCGCGTACCGGCAGAAAGCCCGGTGTGGGAATAGGCAGTGGTGTTCGGTGGCACAGTGCCCAGGTCGGTAAAGGTATTTCCGTCCGCAGAGCGCTGGATCAGAAAATCCGTTTCGTTGCTCGAGTTGTCTACCCACTTCAGGTTAATCTGACCGGAAGAAACGGCTGTAGCGGTCAGGTCTGTCGGGGATCCGGGTACTGCGGCCAGGGTCGTCGCACAGAGCACATTCGACACATCTCCCGGATAGGGTTCGAAATACACCCGATAGCAATACTCCGTGTAGTCGAGCGGCACCGCCTGGTCTTCGTAGCTTTTGAGATTGGAGTCGTATTTGTAAATCGTTTCCCAGGCGCCATTTTGCCCCTGCCGCCGCTGGATAATCACGTTTCCGGCGTCTTTTCCTCCTTCTACCTGAAAAGTGATCCCAATCCATCCGGTGCCTTTGGCGTCGATCGACTTCATCACCGGAATCAGGGGAAGCACGCCGTCGGCGACGGACGAGTATGCGGAAAACGTCGAGGCCGTCCGGCGGGCCCGTACCCGGTAGTTGACCTGCGTTTGCTGCGTCAGGTTGTTGTCGGTGTAGGTGACGGTATTCGCTGCCACCTCGCCGATCTTTGTAAACTGGAGGTTGGTAAAGCCGAAAGCACGCTCAATTTCGAATGCCTCTTCGTTGGAGCTGTTATCTTTCCAGGTCAGGACGACCTGCCGGCTTCCGTTTACTTTCACCGCCAGGTTACCGGGCGCAGGAATCAGCACCTGCGCGGAGGCCATAGTGATCCACCCTATGCCCGCCAGAAGGGATAGCAGAAATTTCATAACAAGTAGTTGAAGGTTGAGCGGTATCAGACCAGCCCGTTGCGCAGGGCTTTGGTAATGGCCTCCCCTTTCGAGTTGACGTGCAGTTTCTGGTAAATGTGCAGAATATGCGTATGGACCGTTCCCAGGCTGATGTCGAGGTTGGCAGCGATGAGTTTGTAGCTATCGCCTGCTACCAGCCGGGCCAGTACTTCCTGTTCCTTTTCCGTCAGCAGGTACGGATTCTGCCTGGGCTTTGCCTGCTGGAAAGAGGCCATGACCTTCAGCGCGACTGAAGGCGTCATCGCTGCGCCGCCGGCATGGACCTCCCGGATGGCTTCGACGATTTTCTCGCCGGGTGTTTTTTTGAGGATGTACCCAACCGCGCCGGCAGCGATGGCGTCGAATATCTTGTCGGTATCTTCGTACGACGTCAGCATCAGAATCCGCACGTCCGGACAGGCTTCGCGGATCTTCCGGACCGCTTCGATTCCGGATACGCCAGGCATCTGAATATCCATCAGCACCACATCCGGTGAGTCTGACAATACACGCTCCACAGCCTGCCGGGCGTCCGGATACGTTCCTGTTACAGACATATCGCCATGCGCGGCCAGCAGCCAGGTAAGCGTTCCCCGGAACGAGTCGTTGTCTTCGAAAATAGCAGTCCGTATCATACGCCTGAGGATTTGATACAAAAGTAGCCGGTCCGCCTGTACGGGGCTATCATAGAAGTATATGAGTCAGACCGTCAGGGTAATCCGGGTACCGTTTGCGGAATCTATGTCCAGGTTTCCGCCGATTTCCGTGGCCCTGGTGCGCATGTTGCGGAGGCCGTTCCGGGACGTTACCTGCGCTGAATCAAAGCCTTTACCGTTGTCGGCAATCATCACCGTCAGTCTTTTTTCCCGCAGAAACTGCACCGATACTTCCGTCGCGCCGGAGTACTTGGCGGCGTTGTTCAGGGCTTCCTTGACAATGAGGTAGACACTGCGCCGGACTTCCATGCCGAGACCGGCGCCGTCCAGATCCGGCGCGGCGTCGATCGTCAGGCGGATGGACCGGGCGTCCATGAGCGGACGGGCGTATTCGCGCAGGCGGGCAACCACCCGCGCGAGGGAGTCGTTGCCCGGGTTGACGGTCCAGACGATGTCATCCATCGATTCGAGAATCTGCCGGGCATCGGTTTCGATCTTCCGGATCATCGGCGCGGCCATTTCCGTTTTCTTCTCCCGGATCTGCTGCTCCATGAGCGAGCTGAGGAGGGAAATACTGGAAAGCGTTCCGCCGATTTCGTCGTGCAGGTCAGCAGCTATTTTGTTACGCATGCGTTCGCTTTCTTCCAGGCGACGGACTTTCTGCCGGTTCAGCATCCATCCTGCGCCGAGACCGCCGGCCAGCAGCAGCAGCAGCCCGCCGCCCAGATAGCCCTGCTTGACGAGGCGCTGCTGGTCGGCTTCTTCCTTTTTCAATTTGTTGTCCTGCTGAAGAAGGCGGATCTGCTGTTCTTTTTTCTCCGTTTCATAGCGGGTAGTGAGTTCCTGAAGTTTCACTTCCCGTTCGATGTTCAGCAGTGAGTCCTTCATTTCCACCCATCTGCTCTGGTGAACAAAGGCCTCTCGGAACCGGCCCATTTCCGAATATAGCTGCGCATAGCCTTGATGAGTAATCTGAATGTCCTCGGCTTCTTTGAGCCTGACAGACAGCTTCATCTTACGGTCCAGCACATCCTCGGCCTTTCGATAAAGTTTGAGGTCCTGATACGCATTGACCAGATTGGTCAGCGTTGTGTTCAGGGCTTCCTGGCTTCCCAACTCGAGGCAGGTTTTTTCAGACAACAGAAAAGCATCCAATGCCTCCCGGTACTTCCCCATTTTTTCGTACATCCGGCCGATACTGACGAGGCAGTCATTCTCCAGCAGTGGATAGTTGGCTTTTCGCGCGGCTTTCAGGGCAGCCTGGTAGTGGTTGAGCGCTTCTGGCAGCAGTCCCATATCGTCGTACACATTGCCCATTCCGTTTTCAGTGATGGCTATCTGGGACGGATCTCCGTCTTTGCGGTTATAAGACAAGCTCTTTTCGTAATATCCCAGCGCTTTCCTGTACTGGCCGGTCGTTTTGAGATAATACCCCACTACGTTGTAAGGCTCTCCGGATAGTTTCGGGAGTTTGTATTTCTCAAAAACGGCAATCGACTGAAGCGCATACTGCATAGACTTCTCCGACTCCCCGAGGTCTTTGTACATGATGCTGATATTGTTGAGCGTTACCTGCAATCGCTGCTTCGGCAGGTTGTATTGCAGGCAGATACGGCGGCTTTCCTCGAAAAAATTCAGCGCTTTGCGGTGTTCGTCCTTGTGATACGCCACAGCTCCCCGCAGGTTAACACTCAAAAATTTTCCCAGCGGGTAATTCAACCGGTTGGCCAGAAGCCCCAGTTGCACGGCAATCGAATCCCCTTGCCGGGTATTCTCCTCCTGCTCCAGCAACATCCAGACGTAATTCACCATCCCCTGCACGTACAGGGTGTCTCTGGGATGTGTACGGAGGAAGGCTTCGAGGGAATCCCGGCTGGCGGGAACCTGAGCGCCGAGATCAAGCGTCCGGACAATCATGAAACTCAGCAGTAAAAAACGTTTCATATCTCAGGTTAAAGGAGTAGCGTGATACGCCGGTCAAGATAAGCAGGATCATTCAAAAACGCTTATCCGTTAGCACTTCCTGCTTTGTTCCGAATACCCTGCCCAATCAACCGGCGTGCCCGGCTCCGGACGACGCCTTATTTCACGGAAAGGAAACCGAAATACCGGCGATACCGGCTGACAAGTAATCGTCCGAAACGGCCGTTGGCTCATATACTTCTATGATACCCCCATGCCGGTTCAACGGCTAGGTTTGCATCCAATCCCCGGCGGTTGGCAGAGGCCTTCATTTCCTGATCTGTCTGCTTCCTATATCCGGCTTCAACCTTCCTTTTTTTCACGCAGGGCACAGGAAACGCCCAGCAAAATCATCACCCAAATGACTTCTACTATTCTGACAAACAGCCTGTTATCTCTCCGCCGTTTCGTTTCACCCTTCAAACCTGCGCTTGTATGCAGGCCGGCTTCTGCGTTGCTTCTGCTGCTTGCGCTATCATCTTCCTGCGCCAAAAAAGACGACGACGGATCGGGAGGTACCGGGCCGGAAAAAACGGGAACATTCAAAATTGACGGCGTGAGTTACAAGGGTAAAACAAGTATCGTAACGATCGGCGGCATCTATTCCGTATCCTGCCAGCAGGACGAACCGTACAAGCTCCTCCAGGTGCACTTCGGCAGCAAGGAAGAAGCCGAAAGGGGCGGCACATTCAACGTACGGGATTTCGGATTAAGCAGCATCAAAGACGAAGTCGAAGTCGGCGTAGACGGACTTACATTCGATCCGGACGGGACCTATTCCGTAGCCGTAAAGAACAAAAAAATAACGATGACCAATGTGAAGCTGATTCAAACCGGACAAGGCGGAAAGAAGCCGGTGATTAATGAGGCGACGATTGAGTTTTAGGATAGCCAATGAATAAAGCCGGGCTGTTGGTCCGGCTTTATTCGTGATGTGTCATTTCATGAACCGGTATCGGCTGTTTTATTCTCCTGAGGCTAACCAGGCCGCGCATTTTATCAGGAATTCGCCAAGGTAAACACGCCGGTGCGAAAGCGCGAGCGTCAGCGCATGGGTAATCTCCTCCGTCGGCGCGTTCCTGGCGAGAAAACCGCTGTCGCCCAACCTGATAAACGGCAGCGCATATACGTTTTCGTCGAGCCGTGTAAAAACCAGTACCGGTATACGGGGCTGCAACGCCCTGAATATGTGGATGATCCCGATAGGATCACATCCGGCTACAGCGATATCCAGGAGTATCAGGTCAAAATGCTGCGCCTGAAGGGCATTGGTTGCCTCCTCCAGTGAGAAGACCGCAACGCACTCCGTCCCGGCAAAAGACGCGCCAGCAACTGCCGCAGGGCAGCTTCCATAATCGGATAGTCGCTTCATCAGTTTGTTCCGGCGGTATTGAAACAGACTGAAAAGCTGGCGCTGTGCGGCGAAAAAAAGGAGTAGCAAATATGCGACACTCTCGCAACCTGCTGTATTTTTTTTTGCGCGGAGACATGCAGACCCCGAAGGGGTCGAACGCCGGTAACCCGGGGCATGGCCCAGGGATCCAAGGCCGGGAAAATACCCCGGGCTAAGCGCCCGGGGATATTAGCGTTTGACCCCTTCGGGGTCTGGGAAGTACTCGGCAGGCAGCCCCGTCTGTTTCGGGCACTGCCACCGGCAAAGACGTAATCCTGGCTTGGGAAACGCAATCCGAGCAGGCTAATGCCCTGTTTGACATACAGCATTCTACAGACGCGTATACCTTCGAAACCGTTGGTACCGTAAACGGAGCAGGTACTACGCCACAAAAGCGGAGCTATCGGTTTACACACAAACCCACAACAACCAATACGCGGCACTATTACCGGCTGAAACAGGTGGATGCCGACGGGACTTACAGTTTTAGCAGGGTGGCGGCCGTGCAGCTGGAAGGCTATGTCGGCATCCACCTGTCCCTTTCCGGACACCCGTCTAACAAGACAGAAATTGAGTTGCTGATTGAGTATGGCGATCCGTCGCTGGCTGCTGCCGCTGCAACGGTGGAACTCAGGGACCTGCAGGGCCGCTTACAGACCCGGCAACAGGTTGACCTGATTAATGGTACAAACCGAGTCCGAATCCCTGCTTCCGGTCTGTCTCCCGGCACTTACCTGATCCAGGTCCGGAATGCAAGTCTGGCGCATCCTTTATCTCTGAGGGCGGTCAAACAATAGCCGGGTTTCCGGACAGGCGGAACCTGAGGTTCCGCCTGTCCGGAGAGATTGTCGCGATGAAAGGCCTTTTTAGCAGCATTGAGGGCTGTTTACCGGACTCCTTACTGTATCGGACGCAGGGAAAATCGGTTCGTCAACGCGGAAAGCGTTTCTTTTTTCAGTACTTGAGAGTACGTCGAGCATTGAAGTCAAATGAATAAAGAAAGCTTGGATAAGGCGATAAACAAAAAACGGCAATATGAGCTTCAAACCTATACATAACATTTTCCATATGATCGTGCAAGGCTGGAGTTTTGCATGGGGATAGTCCGTCAGGATTTGGACGATGAGCTTGCAGAAAAGATAATCGAGTTATTCACCGTATCCCGGCAAACGATCCGAAACATATGTTTTGCAGAGTTTTGAGGTATCCTTTTTTGCGCGCAACCCCCTCCTGCAATTTGAGGGGATCCTATATCTGCCGCATCGCAATGTACTTCATCACAGCATAGACCACTTCATATACGAGTCGCCGGACATCTAGCCCCGGCTAAAATGCAGAGAAAAAACTCTTCTCCCTGTGTTTTTCCCCGTTCCTTTGGACCCAGTCTATTGAATTAACAACTATAGGCCGGTCTGGACACCGTGAGGATTATGTAGAGCGGAAATAAAAGTCACCTGGCTCAGTGGATATCTTATTACAAGAATACTGGTAAACTATGGGATAAAATACCCTCAAAATATAAATAGGATATTTTGAGGAATATATCGCGGCAAAGCCGCTCTATCTTGTATCTTTTGAAGGCAGTAGGTTACATTTCGACTTCCCGATTGATATTAGGCCAGCGTCCGCCAGGATGAACATATCAACCCAATCAAAAACTATCAAGATGTACAATCTCAATCCAACCAATGATGCTGTACTTGGTTCCAATCCAACCCCATCACCCACCCGGTCGCGAGGTACCTTGCCCTTGCCGTGGGTCTCTATTTCCTCGCCGGTTGTGAGAAAATAGAAATGCAAACCGAACCAGCCGATAAGGTCCAGATGGCAAGCGGCCGGGAAGATTACCTGCCCACTACGGCGAAGGAAAAAGAACTGGTCGTTAACCTTCAAAAGACGACGGAGGTGCTCAAAAAACTCTACATTGACACCAAGAACCTTACCGTTGTCAATGCCTCCGTTGCCACACAGGTTTATACAGACGAGTCCATCTTGCTAAAAGACCTGATCCATCCGCAGAACAGCCGGCTCAACAATAGCAAGCGGTTCAAAGAGTTGATGAGCCGCAACAACCTGGAGCTATCCTATTTTACGGATAACTTCTGGAAAGTTGCCCGTTTGATGAGTGACAGCGCTTATCTCAACTTCCTGAATTCGCTCAATGAACCTGCGGCAGTAACCTCACCAAAGCGTTCCGGACGAACGGGCAGTGAGTCGTCGCAAGTACCACAGGTTTCCATTTATTGCCCTTATTCGCAGCTGGAGGAAAAGCCGAAGAACATGGATTTCTTTTATGAAATCACCGAACAGGTTGCTTCCGTTGTAACGGCTACCGCTGATGCAGACCAGGGTACCGGCTACCGTCCGGTACGTGATGAAAACGGCAACTTTATCCGTTACGACGAAGTGTTGGTAGATGACAACTACTGTGCCAACAACCCCACTCAAATCATTGGCGTAAATGGAATCGAACCCTATGATCTGCCTCCGTCGACCATGTCTGCCTTTGTACCAGGCACTCCTGTAGATCTTCCCGGAATTACCCGCGAGGTAAAGCAAGTATATGTCGGTGACGTAAAATGTAAGCGGCAATTCGACAAGCTCATTAGCTTTACAGGTAATGGCGGTGGTTCGGAGATTCGTTTTACCCGGGCTGACGGTTACTTAAAAATGAATGATGGGCAGGTAACTGCCGATATGTTCCTGGTAGGCAGTCAAACCATCAGCCGCCGCAACATACGCAATGAAAATTGGGTAGCGTACGCTGCCGAATGGGACGGCGATTGGGAAGATGCCAACAAACAAGAGAACATCGCGATCTATGAAGAAGATAACCGGAACACTTCCGAATTTTCGGGACAGGTTTCCACAACGCTAAAGATAGATAGCCTGGGCAGTGTGCAGATCGGTCCTATTGGGTTCAAGATAAACTACAAATCCGATGACTACATTATCCTTCAAAACAATCTGAACAGGGACACTTTTTTCTCCCTGAACCGGATCGATCTGGAGGGTGAGATGAAGGACGGATGGCCGGTACGGAGTAAAAATGGCGATGTGTCTTTTACTTTAAATGACCGAACCTTCTATTAATTTTCCGGAAATGGCTGAGCTGAAAATGCTCAGCTATTTCTTCTGTTTAACATCCGGCCCTATGAAACGAATCCTGCTCCTTCTACTCGCAATTGTTCCATTTGCCTCCACCTTCTCCCAAAGCAAAGACATCTTGTCAGTTAAGGTGAACTATGGGCTCAATGGAAATTTCTTCGTAAAACAATACGATGAATTATCCGGCACACCCAACAAGACTTTCCTCTACAAAAAAGATTTCCTGGGTACCATATCAGGAGCCGATCTTGCGGTCCGGATAGGCAAGAACAGTGAACTTGGCATTGCTTACTCCAGGAGCATAAATAAACGGGAGCGGAGTTATAGCGGTACTATTTCAGGGGTCCAAGTAAGTGTAATTGATTTCAGCAACCGGCATATTAATAACTTCTACCAACTTTACTACCAGCGATCTTTAAAACGAGTTAACGATACCTTTAAATTTCAGTTAGGCGGCATCTATGCCCAGATGAACCAACAGGAAATCGAAATCAGCAACTACTTAAACGAGATCAGGGTCGAAGAAAGGAACTTCAAAAACAGCAATCTGGAAGAGCTCGGCCTGGCTGCAGGAGTAGAATACCAACGAAAAATCGATACGCATTTTGATCTCGGACTGCAAGTAAAGGCCTACTATCTGATTACAGTCGAAACACTGGAAGCCATCACTCTTACGCCTACACTGACCTATCGATTCTAAAGAAGCAAGCAATCACTTTGGTTTGGGGATTGCTTCAAAATTATCTGTCCATTCCCTGGCTTTTCTGTACCCAGCGGTAACCTTTTCTTGCCACATCGGCAACGGACCGAAAGTGTATCCGCTGCCTTTCGCATTTGCTCCATAATAGTCTTACACTACCGCAAACAGGCCGCGACTTCAGAGCAACAGGGCCTTCCACCACAATGTCCGTGTGACATTGTTATGTCTTGCCGATGGTGGCAAAACACGCCATCCTCCCGGTTTTGGCTGAAACCGATCTTTTCTTTCGCTCCAATAAAGGCCGCTATTTCAGGCCCGAAATCGGGCCATTACAGGTAAGCTTTTAGTACCTGTAAACACGCTTTTCCGGATGAAAGGAAGACCTGCTTATCGATCCCTGCTGGACCTGGATTACGAGGCTGCTGCGCCCGGCCGGAACCTGCCGGAGCCCCTCCAGGCAGGAACGATCAGGCTGCGATCAACGCATAAAAATTGCGACGCCTTAAAGCCGCTGGACATACCCGATTACATGGTCCCGGAACATGGGCCGGCCGAAGCCATCCAACATCTGCTGACCGAATTGATTGACCGCGAGAAAAGAGCACCAGATTCTGCTGTCGGCGGTGACGTCCATACCGGAAATTCGGCGCCGCTATGTCCCAGGCGGCAACCGGGTTCAGAGGGGCGGCAGCATAGCCGATATTCAGCTGCGCGTTATTGAGGTAATCGACCGTAATAATCCGGCTGGTATTAGTCACGAAATAATAATTGGGATAGGGATTATCATAGAAGATACACTGGGCAATATATGTTTCAGAAGTCTGACTGTTATACAGCACTGGCCAGGATTGCTGACCGTTGCTGCTCCCTCCGGCAAATCCCATAATTCCTTCGCCATTCCGGCAATTGTAACCCGCAACGGCTGAGCCTTGCTGGTTGGCTTCTTTTTCCACCGGGTAATTATTGAGGAATTTCCGGGCAAAATCCTCTATGCCCCATCTACGGTATTGGTCGACATGGAGCAGCTCGTGCGTCCAGTGGCAAATACTGGCATTATAGGAACCGTGAGTACCTGAAAATCAGGCCTATAAAAACAAAAAGCGCCCTTTTGAGGCGCTTTCCTTTAACTACTTGTGATTCCGCTGGGATTCGAACCCAGGACCCATACATTAAAAGTGTATTGCTCTACCAGCTGAGCTACAGAATCGTTACCTTTGCTTGACAGATTGTCTTTCTGTTTTTGCGAGTGCAAAAGTAGGGTTATTTAGAGCCGAAAGCAAGTGGCAAGCCTCAAAAAAGTTACATTTTTTTTCTTTTTCCTGTCGATTTTCGTTCAATCCGCTGACGCTCAGAATGTACGTCTTGCTGAAGCCGATTCCCTTTTCCGTTCCCACAGCTTCTGGAAAGCAACTACAGCATATGAAGATGTCCTCGCGAAGACGCCGCGTATCGCGCCGACAGTTTACCTCAAGCTGGCCTTTCTCCATGAACAACGAAAAGACTGGCTGAAGGAACAGTACTACCTGAACCTTTACTACGAACAGGTCCCGGACGAGCGCGTTCTTCAGCGCATGAACGAAATCGCCCGTACCCAAAGCTGGAAAGGCTACGAACTGGATGATTTTAACCTGCTCGTACTACTTTTCAAGCAATATTCCGGCTACCTGATTGGCGTTTTACTGGTACTCGGTACTTATGTCTTTATCGTATTGTTGTCGAAACTGGTGAAGAAGCAGTACATACCTTTTCGACACAAGGCTATCTTCTTTTTCTATTGGCTGGGAGTAGCGCTCCTCGTCAACCTGCCGGGTCGCTACCGGCAGGTGATCATCCGCAACCCCGATACCATCCTGCGACAGGACCCCTCCGGCGGCGCTTTGCCTACCGAAGTAGTCACCGAAGGGCATCGCCTTAAAGTACTTGGGAAATCCGATATCTGGTACCAGGTATTATGGGACAACCGGCTGGCGTATGTCAAGGCAGCCGACGTATGGGTGGTCCGGTGACGTCTCCTCCGCTCAAGACCGCTTGCGGAGCGGTGAATTGGCTTCTTTCGCCAGTTCGTTATACACCATTTTGTCCATAAACCCGGGGAACAGCTTGTTCAGGAAGACCGTCAGTTTTCCCTGTGTGGTGAGAACGAGTTCCCGCTTGCGATTCACAACGGCCTTGTAGAGATGTGTAGCAACTTCTTCCGCCGACATCATCCTGTCCTCGTCACGCATGGTTTCGCCTGTTTGCGAGCCGTCTTTACCGAGAGACGCAAACCGGATATTCGAAGCGGTGAACCCCGGGGCCGCCGTCAGCACATGGACGCCTGAATACAGTAATTCCGTCCGTAACGCCTCCAGAAATCCATTCAGCGCGAATTTGGACGCCGAGTACCCGCACCGCACCGGAAGCCCGCGGTAACCGGCAATCGACGAAATCCCGACGATACTTCCCTTCGATTCCAGCAAATGAGGCAAGGCGGCTTTCGTCGCATAAACGGCTCCGAAAAAATTAATGTCCATGACCTGCCGGATTACTTCCGGATCGAGGTCTTCAAACATTGCCCGCATGGAGATACCGGCATTATTGATGAGTACGTCCAGCCGGCCATATTTTGCAAGCGTTCGGGAGACGACTAATTCGTTGTCTGCCTGCGCGCTAACATCAGCCGTAACAGCCAGGTAATCAATACCTTCCCGGGTTAATTCGGCACCGACTTCCGCGAGTTTGCCCGCATCACGACCCGTAATTACAATCTTACTGCCTTTTCTGCCGAACTCCAGTGCCAGAGCCCGGCCAATACCGGACGAGCCGCCGGTGATCAAAACAACTTTATCTTTCATGAATATGCTCTTTCGCAAAAGGCGTAAAAATGCGGCTTTTTCGCGGAAGAACAGCTACCTCAGTATACTCACCACGCCTTTAAATTGCTGTTTCGTATAGCGGATGACGTAGTAATACTGACCTGTCGACAGGTTCTCTCCTCCCCACCTGAACGTCCGCTTGGTATCCCTGTATACCTGCTTGCCCCAGCGGTTGAAGATTTCGACATACTCAAATTGCTGTATGCAGTTATCCTTTGGGAGATCGTCCACGTAGAAGAAATCGTTTTTTCCGTCATTATTTGGCGTAATGACGTTCGGAGGAAGGAAGGCATAGTCCGTTACCCGGTCCCGTATCGTCAGCTCCACCGAAACGGTATCAAAGCGGTTCGGGTTACAAGAATTGTCTTCCGTAACAAAATCAACAGTAAAGGTTTTTTCCGGAAGCCCTTCCAGCAGATCGCATGAGGGTATCCACTCAAACGGTCCGGAAACACGACCCGTACCTGACAAATCCGACCATTGCATCCCGGCTGAGCCCAGCGAAAACCCACGCCCGGCGCTTTTCACCGTAAGCGGATCGCTGTCCGGGTCAACCCCGGCTACGTCAAAGCGAATCGGTTCGCCGGTGGTTCCTTCCAATACAACGGTAGCTTTATTTCCAGGCAATGTCGTGGATACGGAAGGAGGCTGACTCGGTCGACCGGTAGCCTTCAACGATACACTGACAGAATCCGTCAGATTACGGCCACATCTCAGATCAATAACATAGAAATCAACAATATAGGGTTGATCCCGCACAGCGGCGCAGGGCGGGTTCCAGGTAAAGGGAGATTGTGCCTTTCCATAGCCTTTTCCTCCCGGAAAGGTCATTCCGACGCTGGCGAGAGAAAAGCCCCGTCCCCGAGCCTCCAGCCGGATGCTGTCGGGATCGAGGTCCAGGCCGTCCACCCGGAAAGCAACCGGCGTGCCAAAGGGGACAGTTGTCTGGTTTCCGGGAAGCGTCGTCGATACCGTTGGCTTCTGATTAGGTCGCGGTTCGACTAGTACGCTGACCGTCAGCGTATCCTGTTGCGGCAGCGGACAGCTTTCGTCGCTCGCAATCACCTGAAACTGAACAGGTCGGCCGTCGGCACTCTCTGCGCATTCACCCAGGCATATCTGCGCGGAGGCAGTATCTTTGCCTGTGTTGATGACGACCTCCGAAGGCGCCAGCGTAAACGTCAACGGATTGGGAATCAGTGCGCGAACCTTCAGCGAAAGCCGCGAGCGGGGATCTTTGTCAGTGAAATACAGGTTCAGGCAGCGCTTCTCTCCCGCTTTCATGCGGATGATTTCCCCCTGCCGGTAGTACTGCGTTTTGCCGTCTTCCCGCGCCATGACCACCGGCGGGTTTCCGGCGGGGCAATCAATAACTTTTAACTGAAAGTCACGACGGACAACACCGATCCGCTTTCCGCTGCGGAACTCCTCGATCATAACCGAAAAAACATAAAGCCCTAACTGAGACGCTGTCACGGAGAGCTTTCCCGATCGCGGGTCGATCGCCAGCGGCGGATTACCGGGAATAGCCAGTGCAGCCGAATATCCGCCACCCCAGGTAACAGCCGGATAGCTGGAACTCGGCGACGCAAGCGGCCGGGGCGTACCCGGTGTACTGAAACCGTTCAGGGGCGTCACAAGGGAGTACCGGAGGCTGTCTCCGTCCGGATCCGTCGCACTGAAATCAAAGGTAAACGGCCGGTTCAGGCAGATGTAGTCGCCTTTGACGACGGTAAACTGAGGCGATGAATTATTGAAAATCCGGTTGTTCTGAAACAACGGAGGGATTTCGAGGTAAAACACCGTTCCGGCATCCTGTGGCCGGACAATATTGCTGATTACATTGTTCCGGCAGCAGCGCTCCCAGACGATGTAATAACCCTGCGCGTCGTCAAACGCCTGGTGGCGAAAAATAACATCGGAACTGTACCGGATCAGGCGCGTACGCAGCGACGCCCCGGCGCTGGCACAGAGGGGATTTGAGTACGGAATGATCTGGTCAAAAATGCGGGGCATTTCCAGGTCCCCCATCCGGGCGTTGTCCCGCTTCCGGAAAATGGAAATGACGACCGTCGGATCGTCTGCACCGACGTTACCGTTGATGTCGTCAAAATACAGGTTCAGGGTAATGCGGTGGGTGGCTCCGTTCGTGGCATTTTTCAGCTCCTCCATCTGAATCTCCCCTCCCACAATGTGGGTTCCGCGGGTCAGAAAGGGCAACAAACAAAGTATCGTAAACAGGTAGAGTTTTTTCATAAGCAGGGCCGGACCTGCCGGCAAATCCATTCTCAAGTTCCAGTTTCCCGGGGAAAACATCAAGGCACTCCGGCCGAAATAGTCGGGAGCGCCCGGAAATTGTCTAATTTTGCGGCCAAATCATGAGAAAGAAACAACAGAAACCTCCCGTCATACTCGAAAATCTGCGGGTGGAAGATTTTGCTGCCGAAGGAAAATGCCTCGCCCGCCACGAGGGACAGGTCGTTTTTATTGAAGGCGAAGTGGCTCCCGGTGATGTAGTCGATGTTCGCATATTCAAGACCAAGTCCAATTTCAAGGAAGGAAGAGCCGTTGCGGTTCACTCGTTTTCGCCGTTGCGGCAGACGCCTGCCTGCCAGCATTTTGGCACGTGCGGCGGCTGTAAATGGCAGCACGTTCAATATGAAACCCAGCTCGATTTCAAGACCCGTCAGGTAACTGATTCGTTGGAACGGATCGGGAAAGTTTCCCACCCGGGTATACGTCCGATTATCGGTTCCTCCAGACAGTACGAATACCGGAATAAGCTGGAATTTACGTACTCGGCCAACCGCTGGTACACCGACCAGGAAATAGCTTCCGGAGATACGCTCAATCGACGCGCAGCCGGTTTCCACGTACCAAAGCGCTTTGACCGCATCCTGGATATTCAGCACTGCCACCTGCAGCCGGAGCCGTCGAATGCTATCCGCCTCGCCGTCAAGCAGTTCGGAGAATCGCGCGGGTGGTCGTTTTACGATTTCATTCAACATGGCGGTTTCCTCCGGAACGTGGTTATCCGGACATCCTCCACCGGCCAGGTAATGGTCATTGTGCAATTCGGGGAATCGCAGCCGGAGGAGATTCAGGCGTTGATGGACTACCTGCAGGAGAATTTCCCGGCGATTACGTCCCTCCATTACGTCGTCAATACCAAACTGAACGATACCTTTCAGGATCAGGAAATTATCCACGTTGGCGGCACACCGTTTATCGAAGAACGGATGGAAAACCTGACGTTCCGGGTAGGCCCGAAGTCGTTTTACCAGACCAACTCCGATCAGGCCTATGTTCTCTACCAACTGGCCCGGGAATATGCGCAACTGACCGGCACCGAGCTCGTATACGATCTTTACACCGGCACCGGCACAATTGCCAACTTCGTGGCCCATCAGGCCGCTAGGGTCGTCGGAATCGAATATGTCGAGGCTTCGGTAGCGGATGCGCGTGTAAACTCGGAAATCAACGGCGTTGAGAATACGTCGTTCTTTGCGGGAGACATGAAAAAGCTCCTGACGGCGTCTTTTTTTGAAATACACGGCAAGCCGGATGTCATCATTACTGACCCTCCGCGGGCGGGTATGGACCCGGATGTGGTCGAAGCTATTCTCGGCGCCGCGCCGCAGCGGATTGTTTATGTCAGCTGTAATCCGGCTACGCAGGCGCGTGATGTAGCCGCTCTGGCTGCACTTTACGACGTAAAAGCAGTGCAACCCGTCGATATGTTTCCGCATACGCACCACGTCGAAAACGTCATGTGGCTGGAAAAGCGGGCATAACGATAACCAATTCGCAAAAAACAGGATATGTAAAAAATATCCTGTTTTTTGATTATATGCGCCGCTTCTTCCATCATCTAACCCGACTCAACTATTCCACGCTCCGGTTCAACTTCCGGTATTTTCCATTCCGGCAGGCCATCCGGTTCCCCGTGCTTGTGTCCCGCCATGTCCTTTTGAAAGACCTCGGCGGACAGGTCCGCCTGGAAGGGGATCTCTTCTTTGGCAAGGTGCAAATCGGGTATGGTGACATTGGTATTTTCGACGCCCGCTATTCGAGGAGTATCTGGCAGGTAGGGGGTACCGTTGTTTTCAAAGGTGCTGCGGCGCTGGGGCATGGCACCCGGTTGTCTGTAGGACCAGACGGCGTCGTTACATTCGGAGCCAACTTCGCGATCAGCGCAGAGTCCGCAATAGTTTGCCATAAGAAAGTGACATTCGGCGACGACTGCCTTCTGTCCTGGGAAAATCTCATTCTCGATACCGATATGCACCCGATCCGCGACGCCGCTCACCGGATCATCAACGAACCTGCTGACGTGACCGTCGGCGACAAAACCTGGATCGGATGCAGGTGCACGATACTCAAAGGTTCTGTGATCCCGCCGGGCTCGGTCATTGCAGCCGGAACGATTGTTTCGCGGCCGCTCGACGGAGAGAATGCCGTCTATGGCTCTGGTACCGCCCGAAAAATCCGGGAGGGAATTCACTGGGACCCATTCTAAAAAGAAAGGCCTTTGGAAATCTCCAAAGGCCTTTCTTTTTAGAATGGGACGTCGCCCATTCCGGTAGAGAAGCTGCCAAAATCGCCCGGAGGCGCCTGGGTTTGCTGATTAACTTTGCTGCCAAAAGTCCGGGCGCCGCCCTGATTCTCGAACGACCCGATAAACTCGCCGCTGCCTTGATTGGAGAAGCGCGGTCCTTCGTTCATGGCAGAGAAATCTCCGCCGGCGAGATCGGCAAATTTGGTAAACTTATTGATGAACCGGAGCTGCACGGTTTCGGTTGAACCGGAACGGTTTTTACCGATGATAACTTCGCCGACGCCCGTCGTCGGCTGGCCGTTTTCATCCTGCGTAATGCCGTAGTACTCGGGCCGGTACAAAAACATAACCATATCCGCATCCTGCTCGATAGAGCCGGATTCCCGGAGATCGGAAAGTTGAGGCTTCTTCTCTCCACCCCGCGTTTCGACCGCGCGGCTGAGCTGTGACAGGGCAATCACCGGCACATTCAATTCTTTCGCCAGGTTCTTAAGCGCCCGCGAAATAGACGCAATTTCCTGCTCGCGGTTGCCTCCGCCTTTGCTGCTGTCTCCCTGCATCAGCTGGAGATAATCGATAACAATCAGCTGAATATCATGCTGTTGCTTCAGACGACGGCATTTGGCCCGCAATTCCAGAATCGAAAGCGCAGGGGTATCGTCGATAAAAATCGGCGCGGACGTCAGTTTGCTGATCCGCGCGTGCAACTGAGCCCATTCATGGTTGGCCAGGCTTCCTTTCTTGATTTTCTCACTTTCGATCTCCGCTTCCGCCGAAATAAGACGGTTCACCAACTGAACCGAGGACATTTCAAGCGAGAAGATGGCAACGCCCTGATTCCAGTCTACTGCCGCATTCCGGCACGCGGAAAGGATAAAGGCCGTCTTTCCCATTGCCGGACGGGCCGCAATGATGACCAGTTCGGACTTCTGCCAGCCGCCCGTCACCCGGTCCAGCGCGGTAAAACCCGACGCTACGCCGGTCAGACCGTCCTGCAGGTGCTTCTTCGCTTCGAGTTCTTCGAGCGCCTGCTTGACGACCGCATTCATGTCCGAAAAATTCTTCCGGATATTGGATTCGGAGATCTTGAAAAGGTCCTGTTCGGCCTTGTCCAGCAGCTGGAACACGTCCGTGGTATCTTCGTAAGCCAGTTTAAGAACCTCGTTGGAAGAGGTAATCAGGTCCCGCTTGATCGAGTTTTCGGCAATCTTCCGGGCATAGGCCTCTACGTTGGCAGCTGAGCTGATCCGGCTGGTCAATTCAGCCAGGTAAGCCGCTCCGCCCGCAAATTCGAGGGTACCGTCGTTCCGGAGCCGCTGGGTTACCGTCAGCAGGTCAACCGGCTCCGAATTATTGAAGAGAGACAGGACAGACGTAAAAATCTTCTGGTGGGCCTCCCGGTAAAAGCTCTCGGGTTTCAGAATATCCACAACAGCCGTCAGCGCATCCCGCTCCAGCATCACGGCGCCGAGCACCGCCTCTTCCAGCTCAATGGCCTGGGGAGGAATCTTGCCCAGACCGGTATCAAGCCACCGATTCCCGTTCGGCACATACCCCGCCGAAGCGGCTGACTTTCTAGTAGTTGCTTGTCGTCTGTTGTCTTCCATATACACAATGATACGCAAAAAGAGGGGCGAATTTACTGCCTGCGGGAGCATTTTTTTGCCCTTCGGAAGAAACATTTTCACCATCGGCGCTAATGTGTTCAGCATGAGCAGATCACGAAAAAATAATCTGTTCCGGGGACTAAAAAGACAGAATAATGGTTAATTTGGTCAAAAGAAGTATCCACAAAACCTCCTCAACAGTTTGATCGAAAAGACCATCACGCTGGAAGACGTCTCACTTGTTGATTTCCTGGGCGTCGAAAATACCACCATCCGGGAGCTGTCCTCGGCCTTCCCGATGAGCAAAATCATCTCGCGCGGCAACGAGATCACCATTCGCGGAACCTCTTCTGAAATCAGCCGCATCACCGACATTCTGGAGTCTCTTCGTCATCATTATCAACGTTTTGGGAAAGTAACCGCCGACAACGTACGCTCGTATCTCGGGCTGACCGTCGACGAGACGCCCACGGCGCTTCCGCCGGAAGACGATGACGTATTTCTCTATGGAAACAAGGGTGTCGTGATCCGGATGAAGACGGCCAACCAGAAAGCCATGGTGGATGCCGTTGCCAAACACGATATCGTCTTTGCCGTCGGCCCAGCCGGTACCGGAAAGACGTATACCGCCGTTGCCATTGCTGTCAAGGCGCTTAAAAACAAAGAAGTCAAGAAAATCATCATCACCCGGCCGGCCGTGGAAGCCGGCGAAAACCTCGGTTTCCTTCCCGGAGACCTGAAGGAAAAAATCGATCCGTACCTCCGGCCGATTTACGATGCGCTGGATGACATGATTCCGGCTGAAAAGCTGAAACTCTACATCGAAAACCGCACCATCGAAATCGCTCCCCTCGCCTACATGCGCGGACGGACGCTCAACAATGCGTTCATCCTGCTCGACGAAGCGCAGAACACGACGACGATGCAGTTGAAGATGTTTCTGACGCGGATGGGGCCGAATTCCAAGACGATTATCACCGGCGATAAAACGCAGGTTGACCTGCCCACGAAAATGAAATCCGGCCTGAGCGAAGCCCTCGAAATCCTCCGCGACGTGGATGAAATCGGGTTTGTCCAGCTCGACGGTCGCGACGTCGTACGGCACAAGCTCGTGCGTCTGATTATTGAAGCCTATGAAAAGGCCGAATATGCCCATGAAATACGGAGATAAGCGCCTCCTTAGCGCCTGCATGAAGCCGCTGGTCAGCGGCTTTTTGCTTTTGAGCTCAATCGCAGTATCCGCGCAGCAACTGCGCGACTGCGCAGTTGGCGATGTTTATCGCCAGATGGTCCTGAAAAACAAGACGTTCGGAGTCGCCAGGCAGGCATTCGAAGATTCCGTACAGGCAAAAATCCGGCAGATGGATGCGCAGGGCGGACGTACGGGCAGCGGGATTCTCCGTATTCCGGTCGTCGTGCACGTCATTCACAACAACCGGGATTCACTCGTTTTCGGCGGAAAAGGCAATGCCAATATCTCCGTTGCCCAGATTGAGTCCCAAATCCGGATTCTCAACGAAGACTACCGCAAAAAAGAAGGTACCCGGGGATACAATACCAATCCGGTAGGGGTCGACATGGAAATCGAGTTTTACCTCGCAACCCAGGATCCGAACGGAAACCCTACGTCCGGTATCCTCCGCCGGTACAATGCCAAAGCGGCATACAACATCAATTCCGACCTCGAACAGATCAGTGCGCTGAGTTACTGGCCGTCTGACCGGTACCTTAACATGTGGATCGTTCCGGAATTATCCGGTTTCCTCGGCTATGCGCAGTTTGCCGCGGCCAACTACGAAGGTCTCCAAATGTATTACGAGCAGTTTCCAAAAACGGACGGCGTCTTTCTTGGTCACGCATACGTAGGCGATACCGGTGACCTGGCCGATCAGACCTATGCTTACGGCAGAACCGCTACCCACGAAATCGGGCATTGGCTGGGTCTGATTCATACCTGGGGCGATGATTACTGCGGTACCGATTATTGCAATGATACACCGCCGACCGAATCTGCCAACCGGACGCGGTACTGCAACGACACGTATTCGACCTGTGTCAGCGGACAGCGCACTAAAAATATGATTGAAAACTACCTCGATTACTCGCCAGACGCCTGTATGAACATTTTTACAGCCGATCAGAAGAAGCGTGTACGGGCAGTACTCGAAGTTTCTACCCGCCGCCAGAAGCTGATTGCCGGTAGCAATACCCTGTCGGATACCGATCATCTCGTTGTGTCGGTTTATCCGAATCCTGTTAGTAGTCAGCTGATTGCGTTTGATGCCACGTTCAAGGGAATTCAAAACCTCCAGTTTTCGCTGACGAACACGGCCGGGCATGTGCTGTATTCGGACAACCGCAGCTCGCAGCCGAGCAACCGGTTTTTCCTTCCTGTAAAAGGACTTACCCAGGGCGTTTACCTGCTGCAAGTACAAACGCCGACTGAGAAAAAGGTCACCCGGGTATATATCCGGTAGGTTTCCTTTACTGCGTGTTTCTCCGATCCCGCTTCCAAAATAAGAAGCGGGATTTTTTTGTAAGCGGTCGAAGTCATGCTGCATTTGATCCGGATGCGGTTTCAGGGGAACAGTTTTCCGTTGAAAACGCGCTCGTCTATTCCGTATCCCTATTTTTAGTCTTTTCCGCGGCTGCCGACCGCCCGATATTCGGATCGTTTTCCAACCTGAAGATGAACTGGTTATCGTTTCCATTCGTACGGTATACGTCGGCGCTGATGTCGGGCATTCTCGTCGCCCGACTGCTGCCTGCGGCATCCTTGACCCTTCTCGGCTTCTCATGGTTGCTGCTTGCCATCGGGTATATCTGCCTGCATCGGCGTAGGCCGGGCTGGCTTGGGCTGTCATTTCTCCTTGTTTCAGGATGTCTGACGGTTTTCCTGCACAATCCTGCCACGAAATCCGACTGGATCGGCCGGAAACCCGTTCGCGGTTACGTGGCCGTCGTTACCAGTGCTCCGGAAAAACGGGCCACGGTTCACAGGACGTTTGTCCGGGTTACGCAACTGCATTTGGGTTCCTGCTGGCAATCCGGTTCGGGCGTGGTCCTCTGTTACCTGGAAGGAGGCGAAAAACTCCGGTATGGCGACCAGTTATTGATCACCGGCACGCCTGACCTTATTCCGCCCCCGCAAAACCCCGGGGAATTTGACTACAGGGCATACCAATCCCTTTCCGGCGTTTTTCACCAGCAATACCTCCGCGAAGGCAGTTATCGGCTCGCTGGCCATTCGCCTCCTTCCCGGCTTATGGCCCGGGCGATAGAAGTCAGTCTGTTGGCCGCGGAACTACTGGACAACGCTTTCCTGTCGCGGGAAGACGCGACCGTCGCTACAGCAATGCTGATCGGCTTACGGGCAGATATTGACCCGGAGCTGCTTCAGGCTTACTCTTCGGCCGGCGCGATTCATGCGCTGTCGGTCTCAGGGATGCACGTAGGAATACTGTTTCTGGTGGTCGGACGGATACTGGGATTTCTGAAAAACCGGGGCAACACGGGAAGATGGCTTTTTGCAGGCCTGGCGCTGGCTCTGGTCTGGGGGTATGCGCTGCTTACCGGGCTGTCGACGCCGGTTGTTCGCTCCGCCCTGATGCTCAGCCTGCTTGTTACAGCGGATACCTTCCGGCTGGATGCTAATCCGTTGAATACTCTTGCCTTTTCGGCCTTTGTGACATTGCTTGTCCAACCGCTGGCGTTGTTTCAAATGAGCTTTCAGCTGTCGTATCTTTCGGTAGGTGGCTTGATTGTGATATACCCGGTCCTTCGCTGGCTGTGGCGACCGGAAAATCCTTTGTTGCTTGAGGTTTGGGAAATGAGTTGTGGTGCCGTTGCTGCCCAAGCGGTGACATTCCCGCTGGCGGTGTATTATTTTCACCAGTTTCCTACCTATTTCCTGTTAGCCAATCCCTTTGTATTGAGCCTTTCAGCAGGTGGGCTGATTTTCGGCCTGGGCTACCTCGCGTTCGCCTGGATACCTGTTTTGGAGGACTTCCTCAGCTATTGTCTTCAGTTGTTTTTCGGTGGATTGAACGGTCTCATCCGGCTGGCAGACCGGCTTCCGGGCGCCCGATGGACCGGATTATCTCTCCTTCTTTCGGAGTACTTTCTCATTTCCTCGGTCATCGTCTTCCTACTGCTTCTGCTTACCCGCCGGAAACGGGCGCTGTTTTGGCCGGCGTTACTTGCAGCGGCTTTTTTCCTCTGTCAAAAATTATTCGCCTATCAGCAGCATCGTCACCAGGAAATACTGATCATTCATCACTCCCGAAAACAGGGCGTAATCAGTGTGATAAGGGGAAGAACGCAGTATCTCTGGATGCCCCGGGCCCCGGGCGCGGCGGTCTTGTCGCGATCGGTTCTCTGCCTGCAACCGGCGTGGGGTATTGTCCGCACCGATTCGGTTTCCGGCATCCGGTCGATTCCCGGCGGACAGGCAGGCGTAGTTTCCGGGCGCATCGTGGTCTGGCTATCGCATTATACGCTTGGCCGGATTCGCTTTCCATATCCGGTAGACTACCTCGTTTTCAGCCACAATGCCCGTCGCTATCCGGACAAGGCGCTGCTCGCTTCGGTGGTGAATGTATACATCTTCGACGCCACAAATTCGCCGGCTACTGTCGAGCGATGGCGAAGGGCGCTGCTACCGCTCGGAAAACGCTGCGTTGACATCCGACGGCAGGGAGCTTTTGTATCTGCCTGGTGATCGGCTATTTTGCGGGAAAAACCAATACTATGAAGCGAATCGGAATCATCCTCCACGGGTGCGGCGTTTTTGACGGCACGGAAATCCAGGAGGCCACGATGGCCATGCTTGCCATCCGGGAAGCGGAAGCCGAATACCGGTGTTATGCGCCTGACCGGCCGCAACACCACGTGATCAACCACGCAAACGGGCAGGAAATGCCGGAAACCCGTAATATCCTGGTAGAATCAGCCCGGATTTCGAGAGGACAAATTGAGGACATCCGTCACCTGAATCTGGATGACTTAGATGGCTTGCTGATTCCGGGAGGTTTCGGCGCAGCGAAAAACCTTTCGACCTGGGCCTTCGACGGCCCTGCCGCAACTGTATTACCGGAGGTTCGGGAGATATTGATCGCTGCCGTTGAAAAGGGTATTCCTATTGCCGCACTCTGCGTGAGTCCGGTCGTGCTGGCCAAAGCCTTTGAAGGTACAGACTGGCATGCGCGGCTGACGCTCGGAACGACAGCGGCCGCGTCCCCTTACGACATCGCCGGCTTTCACGCCGGTATCGGACAAGTCGGTGCGCACCCTGCTGAAGCGACGATTGAAGAGATTGTGGTCGACCAGGACCTGAAAATTGTGACCGCTCCCTGCTACATGATGGAGACGGATATACTCGGCATACGAAATAATGCGAAGCTGGCGGTCGAGAGACTACTTGCTTTTTAAACGTGAAAGGGTGAGCAGTCGCTCACCCTTTCTGTTATCAGAACGGCAGATCGTCTGTACCGCCGTCAGACGGCATGAGAGACGAAGGCGGAATGTCTCCGAACGGATCTCCGCCGCCGCTGTTGCCTAGAAAACCGTTTTTGTCAACCAGTTCCACTTTCCACGCGCGCGCCTCGGTGTACCAGCGTCCATTGTACTCCCGTGATTCGAGGTTAAAGGAAACCTTGATTTTATCTCCCGGTGCAAACTGCTTCAGATCTGCCAGCTTGTCACCCCAGAGCGAAAAGTTCACCTTCTTCGGATACTGGTCTTCGGTTTCGATGACGAAATCCTGTTTCGCCCAGGAGTTACCGGTCTTGCTGGTACCACCTACTTCCGGGAGGACCACGTGAAGCACGCCTTCAATTTCTAATGCCATTGGTTGATTCTGCTAATTTCTTTTTCGACTAATCGGCACTGCCGCTGGCAGCAACCGGAAACACTGCAAGTTACTGAATCGGGCGCAGTCGAGGGATTCCCCTGCCGGGCTTCTTTTCAAAAAAAGCCGCAGGTACCTCTCCTATTTATCACGTCCGGCAAGAAAAAAGCCCGCTCAGCTTAGACTGAACGGGCTTGACCGTGACGTTGGGGAGACTCGAACTCCCATGCCAGAACCGGCACTACCCCCTCAAAGTAGCGTGTCTACCAATTTCACCACAACGCCGTTTTTGAGATCGTGGTGCAAAAGTAGGCTTTTTGAGAGGCGAAAGCAAGTCTTGCCAGGGCGGCTGCTCCCCCTGCGAACACACCCTTGCTCCGGAAGTCCTGCTACTCAGGCATTCACGGCGTTAAAAAAATGTGAATTTTTTATAAAAAGTACGGTTCAGACAGCGGAGCGGGAGAAAACACGCATGTCATCGCAGCAAAACGCGGCAAGGAATCAGGTACAACAAAACCTGCTATCGAAATCCGCATAAGAAAAAAGCCCGCTCAGTTTACACCGAACGGGCTTGACCGTGACGTTGGGGAGACTCGAACTCCCATGCCGGAACCGGCACTACCCCCTCAAAGTAGCGTGTCTACCAATTCCACCACAACGCCGTTTTTGAGAATGTGGTGCAAAAGTATACTTTTTCGAAGGGGAAGGCAAGTATTAGCTTGGATTTTTTAGAAGAAAAAACTCCCGTTTCGGCTGAAGAACTGATTATCAATATACTCAAGTAAGCAAAAACGAAATGTGCATGAATTGAGCGGTGCTAGTTAATCTGCCATCGGACCTCGACTGCCTTGTCTGTTATGTTTTTCAACCAGATTTTCTTGGTCGCGGTCTCGCCATAGTACGCCAGCGGCCTGGCTACAGCGGCATCAATACGCACTTCCGCGCCGAATTTAGGCCCTCCTTCCAACACAAAAGGGCGTTGCTGGTACGTCATTTGTCCAAAATTACCTACCATACTTGATACAGTAGAAAAGGTCCCGGCAAGTGGGCGATCGTAGCAAGGAACTAAATTTGTCGGCACTGCGACAGAGTCGCCGGGCGCTATTGTCACAGGCGCAGCAGAAACGTAGGACCCTTCGGTAATCGAATGCCTCACGGCTTTGACGTTTTGCCAGGCCACATTAGAATAATTGAATCTCCGGTATGCAAAATTAAGGTGCTCTGCATTCGTCAAAAAGTGACAGTTTTCAAAGAATATGCTATCCGATGGCATATTCTCAGTCGTATTGAGCCCCTTGTCAAAGGAACTGTTCCGTATAGTTAATCTTTTCATGTAGTTAATAGAAAGCGATTTGCTGCCTGTTGTTCCCATAACAACTGCGTTTTCTATTCCCACATTCTGGCTAATCTTCTTCGTCGTATCGTCACCAAACACTATTCCGTAAACACCAGGCTGCTCGATAAAAATATCCGAGAGTGTAACATTTTTTACAGCATTGATTTCAATCGCATTGTTGTTGGTGAGCTTGGTCCGGACATTGCGTATCAGGCCTCTGTCACCCTCCGTGACGGTGATTCCAATAGACGCAGGATGCGTAAGATTGACAAATCTCACCCCGTCGGCGACGTAGTCCGTACACTTATAAAAATGAATCCCAAAACCGAAACTATCTGTCATGGACACATCCTGAACTCGCACATCTGAACAATTGACAAATCCGCCAAAATAAGTATAGACCGAGTTCACCACATTCATACCGCAATTTTTTGCGTGGCAGTTTTCAACCCGTACCTTATCGATATCGTAAAAATTGATCAGTTCGCGGTAGCAATTGATAAAGTTAATTCCTCTGATTGTCACGTTTTTCCAACCGGTCAGCCAAATCGCTCCCGCCTGGGCTGCCGGGTTGTGATTATTTGCCATATTCCCATCGATTGTTCCATTCTGAATGGTCACATTTTCATAGGCAGGAGGTGTTGATTGCCGGTTGATCACCGGCGCATTGATATTATCTTTTAACACGAGCGTTGATCCGTTCAGATCCATATAGGTATTCGACACGGGCGCGATCTGACCGATACGATACGTTTTTCCTGCCTGGAAAAGTAACGGAATTTTTGAGGCGCCACAGGCATCAATAGCCCGCTGTATCGCCTGTGTATCATCCGTTACCCCATCTCCAACAGCTCCGAAATCCTGAACGGTACGGTAATTATCCAGCTTTTTTCCAAGGTCGAGCGGTATGCTGTAGCTGCCGCCTGACGTGTATTTCACGGTATTATCGGGCTGGACAATCGCACTGGGCGTCTGAGCGAATGCTGAAAATGGAAGCAACGCAATTCCGCAAAACCGGAGCAGGCCGGCAAAAGAAAGAGATTTCATTTAAAAACGTTTAGGTTGTGACGCTACAATATACTTTCATTTGTCAATTTTTAGCTTATATACCTACTTTTCCATCCATCCATAAAAAAGCACCCGAAGAATCTCCGGGTGCCTCATTCAATAAAAAGACTATTACTTCTGCAGCGAAATCCGAACCGATTCGGAAATGTCACCGCTATTCACTCTCAAAAGGTAGAGGCCGGAACGAAGGCCGGAGGGAATCGTCAAAGGCTGCTCTGCTCCTACTGCTTCGATCGACTCGGTACTGAGCCGGCGACCGGTTACGGGGTCCAGCCAGTCTACTTTGAGCGACCGCGGGCGGCCATCCGGCAGGAGAAGCGACAACCGCGACGTCACCGGATTGGGATATGCTACCACTTTCAGGCTGTGATTGGGCGAGTCGAAGACAACGGACTTGATCCCGTAATCTTTCACTGTTCCGTCAAAATCGACCTGCCTGAGGCGGTAATAGGTCACAGTCGGTTCAGGGCTGTCGTCTACCAGCTGGTATTTCTGACGGCTGGAGACGGTTCCCCTGCCGTCGACCGTCGCCAGACGCGTAAACCGAACCGCATCAGGAGAGCGGTCAATTTCGAATCCTTTGTTGTTCCGCTCAGAGGCAGTTTCCCACTCGATCTTCACTTTATGTCCGTCCGGACGCACGGAGAAGCTAAGCAGCGAAACCGGCAAGGCAGAGGCCGAAGCGGCCGCCGTCACCTGCTGGAGCGTCGTCGGAGAAGCCAGCGTCTGGCTTACGAAATTCGACGAGGCATTCGCCGGAGACGTATTCACGAAGCCGATCTGGCCTGTCGTGGAATTATACGAAAGCGTCAGCTCCGGTTCAGTATTGCCGTTCAGTTCAGAATTAGCGTAGAAAAAACCGATAACGCCGGAGTAGCTGATCGGCGCGCCGAACTGGTACACCCGCGCGACGCTGCCCTTCGGCACACCCGGTATGGCCGCGCGGCTGATGGCGATTGAGTTGTTTACGATGGTCAGATCGGCATTCGGCGTCATCACCAGACTATCTACAAAAACCGTAGTGCCGCTTTTGATGAAAAACCCTTCGCCTCCAACGACAAACTGGGCGCTGGCTGCCTGAATACCCAGCAATAGCGCACCGTTCAAAAAGAGATGTTTCTTCGTGGTCATATCAGTCAACTTTTTGAATCACCAACGAAGAACTGCCTGCGAGCGTCGCAACGCCCAATAATCCGTAAAACTCGACGCTAATGGTCGATCCCGCACTGAGATTCGTAATAAAGTCGCCGATAAACTGGCTTGTACTCAACAAAGGACTGTTTACAGACTGATTCGCCTGGGTTCCGTTGATCACGACACGGCTGCTCATCAACAGACCAATCGTCGTTGCCGCCCGGTAGGTAATCCGGTAGCGGCCGGCCGTCGCGACCGTGAAGACCGTATTAGATCCATTTACCGTAATACCTGACCCGAGGTTCTGGTCGCTGGGAAAGGGAATGGCAGTACCGCCCAGCACAACGACTATATTGGCGCCGGTAGAATTTCCGGCATATCCTGCATTGGATCCCGGCGTCGGAACAACCGGAATATCATCGGCAGTCGCGAGTCTGACCCATTTCGTTCCTGTATAATAATAGAAACCCTTTTCTGCATCTTTCTGGTACAGCAGCAGGCTTTCTGCCGGTCCGGCGGGGAGATCTTCCGCAGACACGCGGGGAAGCAGCACGCCCTTATTCGGAGAGGCTACTTCCAATTGCGCACTGGCGTGAGGCGTAGTGGTACCGACACCCGTCTGGGCAAAGGCAGTACCTGATACGGTGGCGGCGAGAATCAGGGAACAGTAAAGACGTTTCATAAAATGGACAGTTGTATGGAACAATGCCGGAATACACCGGTGTGGGTTAACGGGCCTGAAAACCAGGCCCTGTTTATCGTTAAAAACTCAGAACGGCGATAATTATACGCAGTACAGGCCACTACTCCTCCATTCGAACGAAGGAGAAAGAAACAGGTAGTCAAAACGCGACCTTGCGGGAAATGAGATAACAAAAGGCAAGACGGCGGTGTGGTAGCGGCAAAAGTATACGCCCGACGCCGGAATTCCCAAAAAAAGTAAAGTAATTATAACAATAACTATACAATTGTTTGCTCCGGCGGATTCCTGGCTTTTTTCCGGCTGCCACGAACAACCCATTCCCAATTGGACTTTTCCAATTAAGCAAGCTTTTTACCCTTTCATCTTTTTCCGTTAAAGAGTTTTTAATATTTATAAAAAGCCGTATCTTTGCTTTCAACATGAGAGAACAATTCTCTCACGTGGGTTGGATAAAAGACATTCCCCCGCCTCTTTGAGGTCGGGGAATTTTTTTTATGCAGATAATTGCTTCTCTTTTCTGGTTTTCCGGCGTTTTTCAGGGCATCTGAGTAACGAAAACCGCGAAAAGGCTACATTCGCTCCGGATCACCGAAAACGGACTTTACAGATCAATTTCCGGTATACTTTGCCCTAAAGTGTCGGACCTACACGACCCCTTCTCCGGAATTACCTGTTGCTACATGATTTTTTTTCGGAATATCAAGGGATTTTTGCATACTTCCCCCACGCTTAAAATTGGACTATACCGGCATGATCCTTTTTCCAACCCAGTACTCTACCCTGTCTTCTTCTGCCCTGGCCCGGTTTATCGCTGAGCAGTATGGCATGGCGCCGCTGAACTGCCGGTTGCTGCTTCGAAACGTCAGTGATACCTATGAACTGACCGACCCCGCCGGCGTCCGCTCTATTTTCAAGGTGTACCGGACCGATCACCGCTCATACGCTGAAATTGAGGAAGAGGTAACGTTGCTCGTCCGCCTCCGCGCATATGGCCTGTCGGTTTCGGCACCCCTGCCTGACCGGTCGGGCGCCTTTATTCAGGCTTTCCAGGCAGCGGAAGGCGTCCGCCACGGCGTGCTCTTTACGTATGCAGCGGGCGAAAATGTATATGATCTGAGTGATGCGCAGTTACGCGCGCTGGGTCGGGAAATGGCTGGCTTTCATGCTGTTCCGGCTCCGGAAAGCACCTGTCGGCTGGCGTATACGGAAGAAACGACGCTCTTCGGCCCACTGGAGCGCATAAAACCCGCTTTCGAAGGGTATGAAGAAGGGTATACCTACCTTTCCGAAACCGCAGCCGCCGTCTCGGAAAGGCTACGGCGATGGAATACGGCACAGTTTTCCTTCGGGTACTGTCAGTTCGACTTTCTGCCGAAGAACTTTCACTTCGCCGGCGATACCGTTACATTTTTTGATTTTGATTTCGCGGGAAAAGGTTTTCAGGTACTGGACCTTACGACCTTCTTTGTATACTTTTTCTTCCACGAAGCACATGGTAAAATCACTCGGGAAGAAGGCGATCGCCAGTTTACCGTGTTTCTCAATGCATACCGGGAAGTCCGGCCGCTGACCGACGAAGAAATAGCCGCGATCCCATATCTGTTTCCGATGTTCTGGCTTTTCTACCTGGGTTTTCAATACGACAACCGGGGAGATTGTACCCATAGCCTCTTCAACGCCCGTTTTCTGCGCGACCGGGTGGAGGCTGTCAAGCGGTTTCGGGCGATGTACTGGAACGAATAAAGAAAGGAGGCTGCACAGCCTCCTTTTTCGTGTATCAGGCACCGTAAAGCAGCGCCCGGTCTACCTCCGATACTACAAAGGTGAAATCGGCCGGCTTATTGGCGAAATCCAGGGAATTGACGTCTATGACCAGCAGGTTTCCGTCTTTATACCCCTCGATGAACTCGGAGTAGTGATCATTGAGAGCCTGAAGATAGTCGTGGCTGATGTTTTGCTCGAAGTCCCTGCCGCGCTTTTCGATCTGTGCGGTAAGCTTGGGCAGATCGGCTTTCAGATAGATCATCAGGTCGGGCGGCTTGACAACGCTCATCATCGTCTGAAACAGGGAAAAGTAGGTATCGTAGTCTACTTTGCTCATATAACCCGACTGATACAGGTTCCGGGCGAAGATATACGCGTCTTCGTAAATCGTCCGGTCCTGAATAATACGACGGGTAGACTGCATAATCTGCCTGGCCTGGTCGAAACGGCTCCGGAGAAAATAAATCTGGAGGTGAAACGCCCACCGTTCCATATCTCCATAGAAATCAGCCAGATAAGGGTTATTTTCAACCGCTTCATAAAACACCTCCCACCCGAAGTGGTCGGCCAGCATCCGGGCCAGGGTTGTCTTTCCAGCACCGATATTGCCGGTCACTGCAATGTGCATAGTACCTCGTTTTTTCGTCTGTGATCGAAGGGAATACGGGACAGATCCGCGTTTTCCGGCACCAAACCTACGGGTTCTTCCCCGGACTTCCGGCGTCCTCCCGCCCTTCTCCCTGAAAAAAGAGTTACCTTTGCGGTCCATAAAGATCCACTTTACAGGTGGTTTCCCTTATTCATCCAATGAAAGAGTACCGCATTCTGCTTTATTACATCTACACGCCCATTGAAGACACCGTGGCGTACCGCGATGAACATCACCGCTTTTGCATCGACAACCGCCTGATGGGGCGGGTAATTGTTTCGGCGGAAGGATTGAACGGTACAGTGTCAGGGCTGGCGGAAGATTGCGAACGTTACATGCAGTGGCTGCATGCCGACGAGCGCTTCCGCGCTATTCAGTTCAAGGTCGAGGAGCACGACGGCCATGCGTTTCACAAATTGCATGTCCGGATCAAGGAGGAAATCGTGAACTCCGACCTCCCCGTTGACCCCCGCAGGGAAACGGGTATTCACCTCGAACCGGCTGAATTCCGGTCGATGCTCCAGGATCCCGACGTGGTACTGGTCGATATGCGCTCCAATTACGAACACAACGTCGGCAAGTTCCGCGGGGCGATCACCTTCGACATGGAGAACCTGCGCGAACTGCCGCAGCACGTCGCCGAAATCGAACACCTCAAGGAATCAGGCAAGAAAATCGTCACCTATTGTACCGGAGGCATCAAGTGCGAAAAAGCATCGGCTTACCTGTTACAACAGGGTTTCAAGGATGTTTACCAGCTGCATGGCGGCATCATCCGGTACGGGCTCGAAGAAGGCGGCGAGAATTTTGACGGAGAATGCTATGTATTTGACGGCCGGGTAACGACCTCCGTCAATACGGTAAACCCGCAGGTCATTTCAACCTGCTATGTATGTGGCACTTCCACCAGCCGGATGGTCAACTGCGCCAACCCGGAGTGCAACGAGCACGTGACGATCTGCGAGGATTGCGGGTGGAAGATGGAAGGATGCTGCAGCGAAGAATGCCGGACCAATCCGAAAAAACGGCCGTATGACGGAACAGGGTACTACCCGAAGATTACGGCAGACTATTCGGCCGAACTGGGTTTCCGTAACGCCAAAGGCAGTTTCGGTACGCTCCGGCCGGCATAACAAGGGAGGCTCAGGCCTCCCCTGCTACAGGACTTTGCGCAGTACGTAGTCGTTCATCCAGTACCCGTTTCCGATGTAATTGTCTTCGTCACGCAGGAAATAAAAGCCGAGTTTTTCGTAGAAGTCACGCGCGGTGTTCTGCCGGTTGACATTCAGCTCCAGGTATTGCCCTCCGCCGGAGGCTGCCTGCCGGGTAACTTCGTCGAGCAGCTGGCGACCGTAACCCTTGCCCTGAAAGTCGGGCAGCAGGTATATTTTGTGAAGTTTGACTACCCCGCCTTCTTTGTGTTCGAAGGCCGCGAAGCCTACCGAACGCGTGTCTTCGTTGCCGATAAGAAAGCGGGTTTTGGCCGACATGCCGGCTGACAGCGTCTCGGAATTATACATCCAGTCGAGCATAAAACGCGACTGCTCAGCCGACAGGATGTCGCCGTAAGTAGGAAGCCAGGCCTCCCGGGCGATGTATTGAATAGTGGGAATGTCTGTAAAATCCGCGTCCCTGATCAGCAGCGTTGGCATAACCGGATTGGTTGGTTGTGAAGACGAAACTAGAATAAATCGGACATCCGTCCTAATTGAAAAAGTACAAAACCACCGGCAGGATCGCCCCAAAACGACCCGGCCAGCCATAAATCATGTCTGTCGAAAAACCAGTAATTCTCGTCACCAATGATGACGACATTACTTCCAAGGGTATCCGCGTACTGGCTGAAGCCATGCAGGAACTCGGCGAAGTTATTGTCATTGCGCCCGACCGCCCCCAATCGGGACAGGGACATGCCATCACCATCAATTCTCCGATCCGGATCCGCCGCTCCCGGGTCTTTGATTCTCTCGTCGCCTATGAAACCACCGGTACGCCGGCTGACTGCGTCAAGCTCGGTAAACACCTCATTCTGAAGGACCGGAAGCCGGATCTCGTCGTCAGTGGTATCAACCACGGCAGCAATTCCGCCATCAGCGTCCTGTATTCCGGTACGATGTCGGCGGCGATGGAAGCCGCTATCGAAGGTATTCCGGCCGTCGGGTTCTCATTGGCCAACTACCACCCCGAAGCCGATTTCTCGCATACGGTTGACTACCTCACACTCATCGCCCGCCAGGTACTGGAGAAGGGCCTTCCGAAGCACGTAGCGCTCAATGTGAACTTTCCGGCGCGTGTCGAAGAGCCGATTAAAGGCATCCGTCTTTGCCGCCAGGCAGACGCCCGCTACCTGGAGCATTTCCAGCAGCGGGAAGATCCCTATGGCCGCCCCTATTACTGGCTTGACGGAGAATTTGTTAACTTCGATACCGGCCACGATACGGACGAATGGGCGCTCGCCAACAATTACGTGTCCATCGTTCCCTGTAAAACCGATTTAACTGCCTATGCGGCGCTGGAGGAACTGAAAACCTGGTCGCTCTGACGGGCGGCACAGCGTTCGTTTTCCGGCAACGTTGGTTATTTCAGACCTGAGTCTTTATTTTTGAATAATCTGAATCTAATCCGCTGAACTATGGCAGTACTCGGAAGTCTATTGAAAAGAGGTATCGGTTTGACAGGGACTGTCATCCGCCAACGCCGAGTAAATGGATATAAATCACAGCGTAAAGCGTTTATCAAGTTACTGAACAAGGCCCGTTATACGGCTTTCGGAGAGGCGTATCATTTCGAGGAAATCATGTCCTCGGCGCTTTTCCGTAAAGACAAGCAGTTTTACCACCTTTACCGCCAATATGTCCCCATTCATGACTACAATAAGATGTACAGCGAGTGGTGGCACCGGACCAAAGACGGGGAGAAAAATGTCACCTGGCCCGGACGTGTCAAGTTTTTTGCCCTGAGTTCGGGAACGTCGGAGGCTGCCTCCAAGTACATCCCCGTTACCAAAGACATGGTGAAAGCCATGCAGCGGACGAGTATCCGCCAGATCATCGCCCTGTCCGAGTTCAAGAATCTGTCCGATGAATTGTTCGAGAAAGGGTACCTGATGCTCGGCGGTAGTACCGACCTGAAATTCAGCGGTCGGTACTTCGAAGGCGACCTCAGCGGGATCAATGCCTCCCAGATTCCGTTCTGGTTCGAACGTTTTTACAAGCCCGGAAAGGAAATCGCCCGTATCCGCGACTGGGAACTGAAGCTCGAAGAAATCACCAAGCAGGCCAAAGACTGGGACATCGGGTATGTCGTGGGCGTGCCGGCCTGGATTCAGCTCCTCCTTGAGCGGATTATCAAGCATTACAACCTGAAGAATATTCACGAAATCTGGCCGAATCTGGAAGTATTCGGCTGGGGAGGCGTATCGTTTGAACCCTATCGCGGCGGATTCGAAAAACTACTTGGTCGCCCGATCACCTATATCGAGACCTACCTGGCTTCCGAAGGCTTCCTCGCCTACCAGGCCCGCCCGGAAGCGAAGGGTATGCAACTTGCGCTGAATCAGGGTATATTCTTTGAGTTCATTCCGTTCAATGACGAGAATTTTAACGGAGACGGAGAAGTACGGCCGGAGGCACAGACGCTGATGATCGACGACGTCGAGGAAGGCGTTGAGTATGCCCTCCTGATTTCTACCTGTTCCGGCACCTGGCGTTACCTCATCGGTGATACCGTTCGCTTCACGGATAAGCGCCGTGGCGAAATCACGATTACGGGTCGCACAAAACACTACCTGAGCCTCTGCGGAGAGCACCTTTCCGTTGAAAACATGAACCGGGCTATCGAACTTGCTACCGCCGAGCTCGGTATCTCGATTCCGGAATATACCGTCGCCGGAGTACCCGAAGGCGCGCTGTTTGCGCACCACTGGTACGTGGGTACGGACGACGCGGTCGATGCAGACGTACTTCGCCGCCTCATCGATGAAAAATTGAAGGAATTGAATGACGACTATGCAGTCGAGCGTCGCCACGCCCTGCGGGACGTGAAGCTGACCGTGTTACCCGTTCAGGCTTTTTATGATTGGATGGCCGCCAAAGGCAAAATGGGCGGCCAGCATAAATTCCCTCGGGTATTGCGCAAGATGATGATTCAGAACTGGCTGGATTTCCTCCATTCCGCCTCGTATGAAGTCGAAGCGGTAGCGAGCAAGTAGTCTTTTTGCTCCGGCAGAAAATGCCGGTCGCAGAACCAGTTCAGGTGCCGGAGCTCCTGCACACATACATCGCTTAAGAAATCTGGTTTCAGTCCGTCTTCCACAAGGCGGACTGTTTTTTTGAGGTCCAGAAAACGCATTTCTTCCCGTCCGCCGTGTGCCGGCTTGGTACCCCAGTTGTAGACGGGCAGCACGCGTACCTGTGTCAGCAGGGTCTTCGGGCGACCGTTAACCGTTCCCTTTTCGATCGTCAGCTTCAGCAACGGAACGAGTCGGTCCCACACAAAAATGTCATACGCCACAAAATCCGCCAGGGAATAGATGGCAAACCCGGTTTTATCTTCTCCCGAAATCGGGTCGCGGTAAGCCACTTTTTCCATCGGCTGCGGATTGTGCGGGTGACTGCCGAGAATCACATCCACCCCGCATTCCGAAAAAACACGGTGGAAAGTATGAACTGTATGTGCCGACGGATAAGCCTGATACGCATTGCCGGTGTGAAAGAGGAAAACGGTAATATCCGCGCCGGCGTTCCGCGCCGCCTCTACCTGCCGCCGGATAGCCGACAGATCGGGATCTGCGCCGTTCAGGCGATCGTAGTTCACCGTCCATTCGCGACCCGGTTCAGGAACGAACTTGTTCAGATTCGACGTCCAGGACAGAAATCCGACCCGGATGCCGTTTCGCGCCACGATGACCGGCGCCTGAGACTCCTCTTGCGAACAGGCTGACCCACAATAAGTTACTCCCTTATTCCTCAAAAACTCCATCGTCCGGAAAAGGCCTTCCTCGCCCTGATCGAGGCTGTGGTTGTTGGCAGTGGAGAGTACGTCATACCCTTTAAAGCGGCCGTTTCCCGAAAAAAGGCCGAACAATTCTTCCGATCCGTTGAAATGCATGTCGTTCAGCATGATTTCCGGAACGGCGGCTGCCGGCCGGGTGAGGTCTACCGGCGTTTCGAGGTTCGCAACCACGAGATCGGCATCGAAAAACCAGTCTCCTACTTCGTCCCACAGGTGACGGGCCGCATGGGCGTTTACGCGCTCATACGGCATGAGATCTCCTCCTGCGCTCAGCGTCAGTTGTTGTTCGGAAACGAACTCTGCCGGCGGAGTAAAGTCCAGTTCCTGCTTGCGGAAGTGCTGCTCCAGTCCGCCCTGCGCGCGCAGGGGCGGTGCGATGTAGTATTTGTAACCCAGGTAAGCCGCTCCGACATAGGGAGAGAGCCTCGGGTTTTCTTCAAAATTCTTCTTCGGCGTTTCCCAGCTTTTGCGGCGCAGCCAGCGGAGCGGCCGGTAAGCCAGCATGAGCCGACGCAGCAGCTTCTCTCCGTGGACGGTGTAGGGCATCACGGGAAACGGTCTTTCCTCTCTCATATTGGTAACTTAATGACCGGCGATCCAGATTTCGACCTGCCGGTAAAGCAAATAAATACCAGTTCCGACGAATACCATCCCGCTGATCCGGTTAATCCAGGTAATGAGGCCGTCGTTCAGAAACCGCTTGATGCGTTGCGCAAAAAAGGCAATTCCGACCTGCGTGAGGAAAATCGCCGTCAGGCAGGCGACAAAATAGACGACGCGCTCGTTGAGTTCATACTGCAATACCCCTTTGACATAGGCCGAAACGGATACCCAGATGATAAAATTGGCCGGGTTGGTGGCATTCAGCGTAAAACCGATACCAAAAAACTTCAGGAACTGGAAGAAACGCCGCTTGGGTTGCGAGGCAGGCTCCTGGATATGGGCTTTGCGTATGGTATTGATACCCATGGCGCCGAGAAAAATCGCGCCGCCGACACGCAGCAGGGTATCGAAATAGGGAAAATTCGGAATGAAGGAGGTGCCGGTCAGGGCAACGAAAATGAAAATTGCATCACAGATGATAACGCCCAGGGAAATCCGAAGGCCACTGGTCCAGCCGAAATCCAGGCTGTTTCTGATTAACGCAAAGAAAACGGCCCCTAACGTGAGGCACATGACGACACCCGAGGTAAAACCGAGCGACAAAGCTTCCCAATAATTCATGAAGTGCAAGAAAGGTTGAGGGTCAGAGACCCCGGAGACGGGCAACTTTCAGCAGTCCGTAGACACTGAGGGAATCGGTGATGCGGTTGTCCATCACCATATCAACGGCTTCTTTCAACGGCAACCGGCGAATCTGAAGAATCTCCGTGTCGTCGAACTCCGTTTCTTCCTGCTGAAGGTCTTCCGCGACGAAGATAAACCCTTCTTCGTCCGTAACAGAATTAGATGTATGAATCCGGCCGATGTTTTCCCACCGCCGGGCTATCAGGCCGGTTTCTTCCCGAAGCTCCCGCTGCGCCGATTCGAGAATATCGGCCTCGATCGGGCCGCCTCCCATTGGGATTTCCCAGGAGTATTCGTTCAGCGGGTACCGGTACTGACCTACCAGCCAGGTATATCCTTCGTTGTCGATCGGAATGATGCCGATCGCCTTGTTCTTGAAATGTGCGACACCGTAGATACCCGGTTTGCCTGTGGGTGCGATGACTTCCTCGTGACGAAGGCGGATCCAGGGATTGTCGTAGATGACCTCCGACGAAACCGTTGTCCACGGTGATTGAATATCTTCCATTCGGTAAAAATAAGAACAGACCTCGGAAAGGGCGTCTAATTCGTTAATTTTGCGGCAATCCTGCGCGGAAGCCGGGAATATGTCGAAGCCATGTCATCCAATCGTAAATTACAGCTCATCTGGCTTTCCTTTGGGGTCAGCGTTTTTCTGATGCTCCTGAAGTTCGCAGCCTGGTGGCTGACAGGCTCCAGCGCCATTCTGTCGGATGCCCTGGAGTCTATTGTCAACGTGCTGGCCACCGGCTTTGCCACCTACAGCGTTTACCTTTCTGCCCAGCCGCGGGACCTCAACCACCCCTACGGCCACGGAAAAATCGAGTTTTTCTCTGCCGGCCTTGAGGGAGTACTCATCCTGCTCGCCGGGATCTTCATTATTGTTCAGGCCGTTCGCCAATGGATCTATCCCGAGCCGCTGGAAGAGCTGGGAACAGGTATGCTTTTGGTGGGGTCAACGATGGTCATCAACTACGTCGTCGGATATTATGTACAGAAAGAGGGTGAAAAACAAGGCTCGCCGTCCTTGATTGCCGACGGCAAGCACCTGCAGCTGGACGCTTTTTCGACGCTTATTCTACTGGTAGGCGTAGGTCTTGTTCTCTTTTCCGGGTATGTCTGGCTGGACCGGCTGATTTCCATCGTCTTTGGTATTATCCTCATTCTGAATGGGTTTCGGATTGCCCGTAAATCTGCCGGCGGCCTCATGGACGAAGTGGACGATACTACCCTGCTCCGTGTCGTAGATATTCTCAAAACTCGCCAAAAGGAGTATTGGATCGATGTCCACAACCTGCGTATTCAGCAATATGGCGCCGACCTGCATGTCGACTGTCACCTTACCCTTCCTTATTACTGGGATCTGGAAAAGGTCCATTCCGTTGTACATGAATTTGAGGCTATACTTGAAGAAGAGTTCGCTTCAAAAGTCGAAATCTTCGTACACGTCGACCCCTGCCTGCCAGCCTGCTGCCATCACTGCCGACTGGCGGACTGCCCTGTCCGGCAGTTTCCGAGAACTACTTCCATCGACTGGACCCGTGAGAACCTGGTACTCAACCAGAAACACTTCCTTGAAACGCTCAAAAGCGAATAATTTCCCGGAAACCCTTGCTTTGAACTAATCTTTTAGGTAAGATTGCGTATACCTCTGCAATCGCCTATGGACCTGTCTATCTATCACGAAACCAGCCTGTATTTTCTGCTGTTCCTGTTGGTCGTCGGTATTGAGACGTACCTGCTGGCGCCGCTGGATGAAGAGCCGTTCTGGCTCACACTCTTCCGGGCGTTGTTTGCCAACCTGGTGATGATTTTCTGCTACCTCGTGCTGGCGCTGATTTACCGGGGTGTGCATGGGGATTTTACGGCCAACAACAACGCGGGCGTCATCATGCTCCTGATTACGCTGTTCCTGACCGCCATCGCCCTCAATTATTACCTCAAGCATTTTTTTTACACGAGTCTCATTCCGGACATGGAAGAGTTGCTTGTCCGGGCCCGTAAAGCCATCCTCTGGGGGACATGCGCCCTCCTGCTCTGTCTCGGAACCGTCTCGACTACGGGCCTCGTTAAAGCGGCCCGGCAGGCCGACGTACGGGCTTATAACGGATTCTGAGAAACGAAAACGGAGCCTGTCACGGCTCCGTTTTCGTTTACTTACCTTCCAGATCCTTCTTCTGAATCAGGGCCATCAGCTGTTTGGTAGTCGTCTGCATACCTTCATTGGACCCATCGAGGAAGATTACGTTCCCTTTTCCGTGCTCGGCGAAGTGCCGGATAGCTTCCGTCCACATCGAAAACAACACGAGCGACGGGTCCAGGTTCTTGTCTTTCAGCTCCTGTACAGCGTGGGCCATCCCTTTCGAGACCTCTTCGCGGAAGAGCGCGATCCCCTGTCCCCGCAGCTGGGCCGCCGTTCGTTCGGCTTCCGCCGCGATTTTGATGGCGTTCCCTTCGGCTTCGGCTGCCTTTGTCTTGGTAATAAGCAGCGCCTGCCCTTCGTTTTCGGCGGCGGCTTTGAGGTTATTCGAGGCCACAACCTGCGCCATAGAGCGCATAATGGCTTCGTCAAACACGATGTCGTTCAGCTGCAGGTCAATCAGGTGATAGCCCCAGGTGACGAGCATTTCATCCAGTTCGGTCTTCACGTGCGAGATGATCTCGGTCCGAAGCGCCAGAATCTCCGCCTGCTTCTTCGTGGCGACATAACTCCGGATGGAGCCCTCGATCGTCCGGATCAGGGCCTGCATGAGGCTGCGGATGTCGACAAATTTGAATGCGACGTTCTTGATCGTCTCTTCTCCCTGATCAAGTACCGCGTACACAAGCATAGCTTTGAAGCGAACGTTGGCCTGATCGTTGGTAATAGCCTGAAAATCAAGTTCAACAGACTGGTTTTGAATGGATATCCGCCGGTAGATGTACTCGACGAACGGGATTTTGAAGTTAAGCCCCGGGGTCATGACCCGTTGGTATTTCCCGAAGATGGTGATGACGGCGACGGTCCCCTGCTGCACAATCACGACAGACAGGTACAATACCACAACAACCAGCAGGAGAAAGATAAAGGAGCCGGAAAGGATGGGCATAGCGATAGAGAGGTTTTGGTTCTGATTTCTGCAAAAGTCAGAAAAAGCCGAACAGGAACCGCTTCGCCGGCCGGATAATCTACAAACGGTCGAAAACAGAAAAAGCCGGACGATTTCCGGCTTTTTCTGGTCGATCTGATCGAATAACTACAGGTTGAGGTACCCAAGGAATTCCTTTTTCCGGTCGTCTTCTGCGAATTTTCCGCCATAAAATGAAGTGACCGTGGAAGAAGTTGGATCCTGCACCCCCCGCATCGAAACACAGAGGTGGCTGGCATCCATGACGACGGCGACATCTTCCGTTTCCAGAATTTTCTGCAGCGCCCGCGCGATCTGCATCGTCAGGCGTTCCTGCACCTGGGGCCTGCGTGAGAAGTACTGAACGATGCGGTTGAGTTTGGAAAGCCCGATCACCTTGCCGCTTGAGATATAAGCTACGTGAGCTTTTCCGATAATCGGGACAAAATGGTGTTCGCAGTTCGAATAAAACTGGATATCTTTTTCTACCAGCATTTCCTGGTAGCGGTATTTATTTTCGAAGAGGGTGGCTTTCGGAAAATTAGCCGGATTCAGACCGCTGAAAATTTCCTTCACATACATTTTAGCCACCCGTTTCGGAGTGCCTTTGAGGCTGTCGTCGTTCAGGTCCAGCCCGAGCGTCAGCATAATTTCCCGGAAGTGCTCCTGGATTTTGGCAATTTTCTGGTCATCGCTCAATTCGAAAGCATCCGGACGGAGCGGCGTTTCCACTGAAGTACTGACATGCTCGTTGCCGAGTTCATCGTCGAGGGGGGTATCGTCAACCAACAGGGTATTCAACGAAATTTCGTTCGGTTTCATACAGTCGAATTTTAAGCGCAAGCCGGGGATCCAGGTATTGCCTCAGTTTTTCATAAATCACAATGGCGATATTCTCGGCGGTTGGATTGAGGTCCCTGAATTCTTCGGTATCCAGGTTCAGGTTTCGGTGGTCAAACCGGTCCAGAATTTCCTTCCGGATCAGATCTGAGAGGTATTTGAGGTCAATGACAAAGCCCGTCTCCGGATCCACCGGCCCGATGACTTCAGCAATGAGTTCGTAGTTGTGCCCGTGATAGTTTGCATTGCTGCACAGGCCGAACACCTCCCGGTTTTTTTCGTCCGACCAGCGCGGGTTATACAAACGATGCGCGGCGTTGAAGTGCTCCTTGCGGTACACCGCAACTCGCTTTGATTCCATACTGCCTGATTTTTTGACGGAAGAATGTCTTCTTTCCGTCTCACTGATACGAAAGATCTGGGGCCGTCTGAAAGTGTGTCAGCAACACCCGTCGATCTGTGGAAAGTCCTGTTTTCGCTTCAAAGAAACGGATGTCTGCGGATAATTGTTCCGTTTTGTCGTAAAAAAACCGGCCTGTGTCAGAGAAACACGATTTTTCGAAACCAACGAAAGCACGGTCATTCGACAAATTTGATTTAATAATATTTTTTAAAAATTACAAAAAATTCAATTTCCGGGTGTACTTTTCAGATTCGTTAGCACGATCATCCGAATCAGGATTTCTCCGCACCTCGGGAGAAATAGTCATCAGGCTGAAGAGTATCGTATTAACACCGTCAATCTCTGATAAGGGTCAGCCCGCTGATTCCCCTTTCATTCGTTACCTAAACTCTCTATGTCTATCAAACAGCGGCAGTTTTCCGCGGCTACGTCAGGCACACGGCAGGCCGGAAGACCCGGATCATTCCCATTCCCGGTTTTCTCCCGCGAAAACCAGCGCAGCCCCTTCGTTCCAACATTCTCTCCCGGCAGACGTTATTGACGAAGATAGTTATTCCTGTCCTTCACGTCAGCCCAACCGGCGCCGCCTCCGAGCCGTCCGGCAGACTGCTGATTCATCCCTCTAAATGACGATCCAAACAAACAAACCCAGTCAGACATGTCCGAAATAAACTCAACCGGAGTCGCATCCCAGGTTACGCCCAAAAGCAATACGCTGGCGATCGTGATGATTTGTATCCTCTTTTTCGTTTTTGGTTTCGTCACCTGGGCCAACAGTACCTGGATTCAGTTTTTCAAACTGTCATTCAGCCTTTCGGATACACAGTCCTTTCTGGTTACTTTTTCTTCTTATATCGCCTTTTTCTTTTTGGCGCTGCCGTCTTCGGTTATTCTGAAAAAACTGGGCTTCCAAAACGGCATCGTAACCGGCCTGTTCGTTCTGGCGTTCGGTTCTCTTGTTTTTATCCCCGCAGCCCGGCTTCAATCCTTCAGCCTTTTTCTGGTGGGTATCTTCATCCAGGGTTCTGCACTGGCGCTGCTTCAGACGGCGGCGAATCCTTACATGACGATCATCGGCCCTATTGAAAGCGCCGCAAAACGGATCAGCATTGCGGGTATTTGCAACAAGTTTGCCGGTATCATCATTCCCCTTGTCATGGGAACGCTCTTCCTGGCGAACGCATCGGTTGTCGAAAAACAGATCGCTTCCGCCGCTACTGAAGCCGAAAGATTCCAGCATGTAGGCGAGCTTCTCGGACGTGTGAATACGCCGTCGGTGGTTCTTGCCATCTTTTTTTCCATCCTGGCAGTTGTTTTCATGAAAGTCAAACTTCCGCATGTGGAGGAAGAGAACGAAGTAGTCGATCAGGAAAAAGAAAAACAGGAAGCCAAAACCAGCCTTTTCCAGTTTCCGCATTTATTCCTCGGAGCCCTTTGCATCTTCTTTTATGTCGCTGCTGAAGTAATGGCCGGCGATATTATCGGTGTTTACGGAAAACGGCTCGGGCTTTCCGCTGATATCAGTAACTACCTGACTTCGCTGACGCTTTCCTGTATGCTGGTCGGGTACATCATCGGCATTATTGCCATTCCCAAGTACCTCAGCCAACAGAAAGCGCTTTATATCTGTGCAGTGCTCGGAATTATCTTTTCCATCCTCGCTTTCGTGCTGCCCGGATTCTCGTCCATCGTGTTTATAGCGCTGCTCGGATTGGCCAACTCGCTGATGTGGCCGGCTATCTTCCCGCTGGGTATTCAGGGATTGGGTAAGTTTACCAAAATCGGCTCAGCTGTTATGATCATGGGTATTTCCGGGGGCGCTATCTGGCCGCTCTTTTACGGACTGCTTTCCGAAACCATGCACCTTGATTTCCGCCTGGCCTACTTTGTCGCCGTGATGCCTTGCTACCTGTATATCCTGTTTTTTGCATCCAAGGGGCATAAGATCGGAATGAAGCATTAGAATTCGAACCTACGGGGTCAGTCTGCTGCTCTTACTGGAATAGATGTGGCGGCGATTTCCGACATCCTGAAACAAAAAATCCCGGTTTTGCGACCGGGATTTTTTGTTTTACTGACAATCAATACTTTACAAATATAGATTGAATGATCATTCTTTAATATTGAACTATCCGGATGCCGATTTTAGAGAGTGAGCAGGATATGGAGGATACTTGTCAAGCTGTTGTCAGTGGAAACAATTCCGGATGAACGGGTGTTTCAGCAGGACAGAAAAACAAAATAATGGGCGCGTTTCCATTGACCGGATCGTACCTTTGCTCTATTGCATTTGTTTCATGAACGAACCCAGCTTATTCGTGCCGGACGTGTTTTCCGGCACCGACTATTGTGATTCGCTGACGGCTTATTCCCGGCGGAAAACCATTCCTGTGCGGATTGGAGACCTCTGGCTTGGATCTGATTACCCTATCCGGGTGCAGTCGATGACGACGATCGATACGATGGATACCTCAGGTTCCGTCGAACAATCGATCCGCATGATCGAAGCCGGCTGTGAATTGGTACGAATTACAGCCCCCAGCGTCAAGGAAGCGCAGAACCTGGATAATATCCGCAAAGAACTGCGGCGTCGCGGCTACAACACGCCGATCTGCGCCGATATACACTTTACACCGAATGCGGCCGAACTGGCGGCGCGGCTGGTCGAAAAAGTACGGATCAATCCCGGTAACTACGCTGACAAGAAGCGTTTTGAAGTACTTGAGTATACCGAATCGGAATACCAGGCTGAAATACAGCGCATCCGGGACAAGTTTCTCCCGCTGGTGAAGATTTGCAAGGAGTACGGAACCGCTATGCGGATCGGGACGAACCACGGTTCGCTGTCAGACCGTATTCTCAGCCGGTACGGAGATACGCCGAACGGCATGGTGGAATCGGCACTGGAGTTTCTCCGGATTTGTGAAGACGAAGGATATACCAACCTCGTCATCTCGATGAAGTCCTCCAATCCTCAAGTAATGGTCGAGGCCTACCGCCTTCTCGCCAAGCGGCTGAAAGACGAAAATCTCCAGCCCTACCCGCTGCACCTCGGCGTAACCGAGGCCGGCGAGGGAGAGGACGGTCGCGTGAAGTCTGCGATGGGTATCGGTACCTTGCTGGAAGACGGGCTGGGCGATACCATTCGCGTAAGCCTGACGGAAGATCCGGAGTTCGAAATTCCGGTTGCTCAGGCGCTGGTACGCCGGTACGATGACCGCGCTTCAAAAGCCACGCCTATTCCTGCGATCGACGCGTCTCCGGTGAACCCCTTCGCGTACCACAGGCGGGAAACGGCCGAAGTCGGGAATTTCGGCGGAAAGAACGTCCCCCGGATTATCGCCGATTTCTCTGGTATCCGTGTGCAGGAACCTACTGATTTGCAGACCATAGGTCATTTTTACCTTCCGGCGACGGACAAATGGGCCATGAACGACCTCGGCGCCGATTACCTCTATACCGGTGCGGCTGCGGTGCCGTTCATGCTGCCGAACGGGCTCAAACAAATCGTCGATTTTCAAACCTGGAAATCGATTGATGATCAGGAACATACCTATCCTTTGCTCAACCGGGAGGAATACCTTGCGGAAGTAACAAAAGGATTTACTTCCCTCCATTTTCTCCGCCTCACTCTGGCGGAAACGGAAGGAGATATTCTCAGTTACCTGCAGGAAGATCCGCTGCTGGTGCTGGTGATTACCACCACCAATGCACACGCCATGCCGGAACTCCGGCGCCTGTTTTTCCGGCTGATCCAGAACCGGATTCACCTGCCGGTCGTCATACAGTGGGAACAGCCTTCGGCCGATTCGGATGAAAGCATGCTTTTTGCCGCGACCGATTGTGGTGGACTGCTGGTAGACGGTCTCGGTGACGGACTATTGCTTCGCCCGTTTGCCGGACAGGAAGACGGACAGGTTCGCCTGCTCAATTCCCTCGGTTTCGGCATCCTGCAGGCTGCGCGGACACGGATGAGCAAAACGGAATACATCTCCTGCCCTTCCTGCGGCCGGACGCTGTTTGACCTCCAGGAAACCACTGCCCTGATCCGCAAGCGTACCGATCACCTGAAAGGCGTTAAAATCGGTATCATGGGCTGCATCGTAAACGGTCCGGGAGAAATGGCCGACGCCGATTATGGATACGTAGGAATGGGCGTTAACAAAATTGCGCTGTACCGGGGGCAGCAGCTCGTGAAGCGTTCTGTTTCGGCCGACAAAGCCCTCGACGAACTCATTGAACTCATGCGGGAAGACGGTGTCTGGCGGGAGCCGGAGGCCGCTGCCCTTCAACAAGCATAACCATGGACTCGAATCGCGTCAAAGAACAATTTCGCCTGGGAGAGGCCTTCCGCTATTTCCTGCGGGTATTCCGGAAGCCGGACCCGTCACGCCCGGACAGTTTCAACCTGCGGGTCATGCACGGTATCAACCGGATCAGCATTCTGATGTTTCTGTTCTGTCTGATCGTGATGATCATACGGGCTTTTACCCGATAGGTATGCACCTCGAATCGTTCCGGGAATATTGCCTGAGCAAAAATGGAGCAGCAGAAGAGACGCCCTTCGGCCCGGAGACGCTCGTCTTCAAGGTCGGCGGAAAGATCTTTGCACTGACGAGTCTCGATGAGCCCGTTTTTCGCTGCAGCCTGAAATGTGATCCGGAACGGGCGGTCGAACTGCGTGAGCAGTACGACTGGATCATTCCGGGTTACCACCTCAATAAAAAACACTGGAATACGCTCGCACCTACGCCGGTTGTCCCCGACGCTCTGGTGCGGGAGCTGATCGATCATTCCTACGAACTGATCGTCCGGAGCCTGCCCCGGAAAGTGCAGGGAGAATATCTGTAGCCGGTCATGGAAACGATAGCGCTTATACTGCTTTTTATCCCCTACGTGATCATCCGTTACTTTACGGATGATCATGATACGCCTGCGGACAAAGACCGGAGGCGCTTCTCCGAAGGGATTGAGCTGGTACAAAGCAAGCAATACGAAGAAGCCTGCGCCTATTTTTCCCTTCTTGTAAACCGCTATCCCAAATCGGCTATCGCTTTTCTGTACCGCGGTATTTGCCAGTACCAGCTTGGCAACTATCATTCCGCGCTATATGATTTCACGCAGTCCACTGCTTTCGATAATACCCAGTGGGAATGTTTTCTCTACAAGGGTTTGTCACACCTGGAGCTTGGCGAAATTCATCCCGCTTTTCTGGAACTGGACAAAGCCGTGTGGCATTCGCGTTCGGAAAACCCGGAGGTACTCCGTTTCCGCGGGGAAGCGCATTACCGGCTGCGGCATTTTGACTCGGCGCGGATCGACTGGGAAGCGGCAGCACAATTGGGCGACGAAAACGCCGCCTACTTCCTCCAGACCCATTTCGGCAAGCCCGTACAACTTCGTAAATAATCCCTTTTTGGTTCTTTCATCATTTCTTGCGAGAAGATTTTACATCTTTTTTCAGGGATAGAACGGTCAAGGCCTGTCTTGAGAGAAAGAACGCTATCGTATGAACGCCACATTATTGTCTGTCAAGCCGTTCCTGAGCGAAGATTTCCTCCTCCAGACTGAAACCGCTCGTGTGCTCTACCACGATTTTGCACGGGAAATGCCAATTATTGATTACCACTGCCATCTTCCTCCTGACCAGATAGCGGAAGACCGGCGCTTTGCCAATCTCTCCCAGATCTGGCTCTATGGTGATCACTACAAGTGGCGGGCCATGCGGACCAACGGCGTTTCCGAGCGCTACTGCACCGGCGAAGCGTCCGATTTTGAGAAATTCGAGAAATGGGCGGAAACGGTTCCCTATACCATGCGGAACCCGCTGTATCACTGGACGCACCTGGAGCTTCAGCGGTACTTCAACATCGACCGGGTACTCAATCCCGCTTCTGCCAAAGATATCTACGACGAGGCTACCTCACTGCTTCAGACACCCGATTACTCTGTTCGCAATCTTCTCCGGAGAATGAACGTAGAAGTCGTTTGTACGACGGATGACCCGACAGACGACCTCCGCTTTCACCAGCAACTCGCCAAAGAAGGGTTTGAAGTGAAGGTACTTCCGACTTTCCGGCCGGATAAAGCGATGTTGTCGATCGACGACACGAATCTCTTCAACGAGTATGTCGACAAGGTAGAAGGACTCACCGGCGGATCGATTGCTACTTATGACGACTATGTGGCGGGTCTCCGGAAGCGTCACGACTTTTTCGCTTCTCTCGGCGGGCGTCTTTCCGATCACGGACTGGAGCAAATCTATTCCGTGGAATACACGGAGTCAGAAATCCGGACGATTTTCGCCAAGGCACGCAGCGGGCAGTTGCCGACCTTCGAAGAGCGGCAGAAATTCAAGTCGGCCATGCTGATTGAATTTGCCCTGATGGACTGGGAAAAAGGCTGGACGCAGCAGTACCACCTCGGCGCACTGCGAAACAACAATACCCGTCTGCTCCGCCAGCTCGGCCCGGATACCGGTTGGGACTCTATCGGTGATTTTGATCAGGCACGGCCGCTTGCGACTTTCCTCGGCATGCTCGATAACGAGAACAAACTCGCCAAAACCATTCTGTACAACCTGAATCCGGCTCATAACGACGTCTTTGCGACGATGATCGGAAACTTCAACGACGGCACCCTGCCCGGCAAAATCCAGTGGGGTTCAGGCTGGTGGTTCCTCGATCAGAAAGACGGAATGGAAAAGCAGATGAATACGCTGTCGAACATGGGTCTTCTCAGCCGCTTCCTCGGTATGCTGACGGATTCGCGTAGTTTCCTCTCCTACCCGCGCCATGAGTACTTCCGCCGGATTCTCTGTAACCTCATCGGCAACGACGTGGAAAACGGAGAGCTTCCCGCCGATCTCGAATGGTTGGGGCAAATGGTTCAGAATATCTGCTATCACAATGCGAAGAACTACTTCCAGTTCTAAGTCGCAATTTTCTGTGAAGTCTGTGTTTTCTGTGAGCTATTTTGTTTTTTCTCACAGAAAACACAGACTCCACAGAAAACAGGGGTTTGAAAGAATGAGGGCCGTTTCGGTGAGAAACGGCCCTCATTTTATTTTTTTTGCGCCCTGGCTTTCAACTCGGCTGCTTTGCGGAGAACCAATGGGTCGCTGCTTCGTGCCGGGAGATAGTTGCTTAGGTACAGGTATTCATCGGGGCCGGGCTGCGTCGTTTGCAGGTACCGGTCTACCCGCGTAATAGCCTGCAGGGTCTTCCGCTCGCGGAAAAGAGCGTTGAGTTCCGGCAACAGACTGCGGTTTTCCATCGTCTTCCTGTCGAAACCCAGCAAAAGCAGGTAGGATGCCACTTTGCTGATACGGTCGGAGCTCATCTGGTTTCCCCGGCTGGAATAGAGCGTCGCCATAATGACTGACTCTCCTGCCTGTTTGACGTCAGCCGGAGCATTCTTTTTCCGGTATTCTTCCAGGTGCGTAATAAAATACGTAAACAGCTGATTTTCAGCATCGAGAAGCGCCTTTTTGATCAGTGGAAAGGCCGATACATACTCCGCCGGCCGGATACTCTTCGCATACGCATTCATCACCTGAATATTCGAGACTGTATCCCGGACAATGCGGGTATACAGGCTGTACGCCGAAAGAAACGCCGCGGCACGATCCCCTTTTGCAAAACGGTCTTTATATCCCGAGGCCCTTTCGGCCGGGTTCAGCGCCTTGCTTCCCGTTCCCGTCACCTCTTTTTCTGTATTATTCAGGTTCTGAGCGTGCAGTAGCCTCACATTTTCATCGTAAAACAAAAAGAGCGGCAGCGACGGCACAACCAATCCCTGCTTGGCAAGAAAGCCCTGGGCTTCCTGGGAATTAATGTCGAGGCGGTAGCTCACAAACCGGTCGTTGTAAAACTTCCCGACCGATGGCTTGTTGAATACCGGGACAAAACTCTCGCACACGTGACACGTCGGCGAATATACCTCGATGAATACCGGCTTGTGGACGGAGGCAGCCCGGTTAAAAGCCGTCCGCAGGTTCCCCGGAATAAAACTGACCTGTGCCTGCGCTGTCAGCGAAAAGAGCAGGAAAACCCAGGTTTTGCGCATGCTTATTTGCTGTTACGTTGCAGTTCTTCGAGCTCGGATTTCAGGTTGCGGCTGAGAATCTTGCAGACGTCGTGGATCTGCTCGGCCATCTTTTTATCTCCGGTCGCAGAAGTAACAGAATCCGCAATACCGGACATGATCTCAATGTAAAACTGCTTCATATCCCCTACTTCCATGTCCTTCGTCCACAGATCGAGTTTCATGGTGGCGCGGTGGTAGCGGTCCCACGTAGCAATGGAGACGGCCTGGGTATCGTTGAGTCCTTCGTTCGGGTTATCGGATGCGTCCCAGAAAATCTTGTCGGGAACGTTGTTTTCATCCAGTTGAATATCGAAGTGGATCTCTGCTTTTTTCATAAATAAATGGCGACTGCCCGTTAAAGTAATAGTGTCAAAAGCGATGAAACAGGAAAATAGGTTCCCGGCTCTTATTGTCCGAAGACTTTCTTCAGCAGATCGGTGACGCGGGCGGCGGGATTTTCCCGGATTTTGGCCTCTTCCTGTTCAACAAGCAAAAATAAGCCGTCAATCGCCTTCCGCGTGACATAGTCGTTCAGGTCGGGATTTATTTTCTCCGGAATAAGCGGAATCCGGTTGTAGGTATTGGCAATATCGCCGTAATATTTGGTGGCCTGCGTCTTCGCCAGGGAGGTTTTGATCACCGGAGTAAACTCTTTGTACAATCCGTCAAATGCCGTTCGTTTCAGGTACAGCGTCGCTGCATTTTTATCCCCCCGCAGAATACCGATGGCGTCCTGAATGGTGATTTTGGTGATGGCGTCGACGAAAATCGGGAAGGCTTTCTTGGCGGCTTCTTCGGCGCCGCGGTTCATCGTCAGCATGAAATTATCGACCTGCTTGCCTAAACCGATTTTACGAAGCGTCTTTTCGGCTTTCTGTACATCCGGTGGAAGCATGATCTTGATGAGTGCGTTTCCAAAATAGCCATCTTTTTGTGACGCCTGTTCCGAACCATTCTTGATTCCGATGGTCAGGGCTTCTTTCAGCCCCCGGGCAATCTCATCGGAGCCCATGCTGCTGCTGTTGCCGCCTGTCGTTTGCCTGAGGATATTGCCTGCCTTTTCCAGAAAGCCGCCAAGGCCTCCTTTCTTCTGGGTGGTATCGGTCTGGGCCTGCGCTATCTGAAGAGAAAAGGCCAGAACAACGGCCGTCGTGACGAGTTTTTTCATAATGGGAATGGTTCGGGGGGCGGGCGGGCTATAGGCTTTATGCCGTAAGCTTTATGCCAAATGCCGAAAACGTTCATCTTACAGCCCAAGGCCTATAGCTTATTGCTTAAAGCCTAAAGCCGCTAGCCTATCGCCTCCTAACGCTACACCTCCGTTTTTTATGTAGTTTTACCCGCAAAATTAGGCCAAAATGAAACACGTTGCCGGAATATCCGGTTGTGCAGTCGGCGATTCACGACGAACGGCCTGATTTCAACTATTTTCCGTCTCCCTTTTTATGAAAGTTGTTACCGCGGAAGTCATTACCATCGGAGATGAAATCCTTTTCGGACAAATCACCGATACCAATACCCAGTGGATGGGCGTCGAACTGTCGCTGATCGGCGTAAAAACAATCCGGAAGAGTTCGGTGGGCGATGTAAGGGAAGAAATCCTCCGTGTATTGAAAGAAGCGCAGGAGCGCGCCGACATCGTCCTGATCACCGGTGGCCTCGGCCCTACCAAAGACGACATCACCAAACACACGCTTTGCGAATACTTCGGCACATCGCTGGCCATTCACCCCGACGCACTGGAAGCCGTTGATACCTTCTTCCGCAAACGCGGCCGGGAACTGTCGGACATCAACCGGCAGCAGGCTGCTCTGCCGCTCAACGCTACCTATATTCCCAACACGCGGGGCACGGCGCCGGGTATGTGGTTTGATCACGAAGGGACAGTATTTGTGTCGCTTCCGGGCGTTCCTTTCGAAATGAAAGGCCTGATGACGGACGAGATTCTTCCCCGGCTGAAGCAACGTTTTACCCTCCCGGTTATTCATCACCGGGTGATCCGGACGGTAGGAATCGGCGAGTCTTTTCTGGCCGAGAAAATCGCCGCCTGGGAAGATGCTCTCCCCCCGCATATCCGGCTCGCTTACCTGCCTTCGATGGGTATGGTCAAACTGCGGCTAACGGCAACGGGTACTTCCCTTGCCGCATTGAAAGAGGAAACAGAGCAACTGGTTCAGGATATCCTGCCTGTTATTCAACCGTTTGTATTCGGCTATGACGGAGAAGAATTCGAAGAGGTAATCGCTGCACTCTTGAAAGCATCCGGACAGACGATCTCCGCCGCTGAAAGTTGTACCGGCGGATATGTTGCTCACCTGCTTACCAAAATCCCCGGAAGCTCCGCCTACTTTCAGGGAGGCGTAATAAGCTATGCCAACGAAATCAAGGAGCAGACACTCGGCGTCCGTCCTGAAACGCTGGCGAAGTATGGAGCTGTCTCGGAAGAAACCATCCGCGAGATGGCAGAAGGTATCCGTACCCGCTTCCATACCTGGTTCGGACTCGCTACCAGCGGTATAGCCGGACCGGACGGCGGAACGCCCGAAAAGCCGGTCGGTACAGTCTGGATAGCGGTTTCTACGCCGGAAAGAACCCTTACACGTAAGCTCACCCTGGGCGGCGACCGCCAGCAAAACATACATTTGTCGGCTATTTACCTGTTGAATCTGCTCAGAAAGGTACTTTTGCAGGAAGAGTAGACACTTTATCAGCCGAAATTATAGCAACTTTGATCCTATGACAGAGATTTTGATGCCTGCGATGGGCGAAAGCATTCACGAAGCCACCGTGCTGACGTGGCTGAAGAAGCCGGGTGACCGGGTCGAGACCGACGAACCTCTTCTGGAAGTCGCGACGGACAAGGTTGATACCGAAATTTCCTCCACGCATACCGGTATCCTCCGGGAAATCCTGGTGAAAGAAGGCGACGTAGCGGTCATCGGCAAGCCGATCTGCCTGATCGACGCGGAAGGAGCAACGGCAGACGCTCCCGTGGCAGCTGCTCCCGCCGTTGAAGAACCCTCCGCCGAAGCTGTCGCCGAAACACTGGAAAACGAAGTACTCGCGATCGCGTCGACGGTCGTCCGGGAATCTCGTCAGGCTGCTGCCGCAGGAAACGGGCGCTACTATTCCCCGCTGGTCCTGACAATTTGCGAGAAAGAGGGTATTCCGATGGAGGAACTGGATACGGTACCCGGGACGGGCGCCGAAGGCCGGGTGACGAAACACGATATTCTGAAATACGTGACGGATCGGGCACAGGCTCCGAAGCCCGTCGCAGCTGCACCGGCAAAGACGGCTACTCCCGCGGCACCTGCTCCCAGACCGGTCAATGGCGCCGCTGTCGAAATTGTCGAGATGGACCGTATGCGGAAGATGATCGCCGAAAGGATGGTGGATTCGAAGCGTACAGCGCCGCACGTGACGAGTTTTCTCGAAACGGATATGACGGTACTCTCCCGCTGGCGGGACCGCATGAAAGGTCAATTCCAGAAAGAATACGGTGAAAACCTCACCTACACGCCGCTGCTGATTGAAGCGGTAGTCAAGGCTATCAAGGATTTCCCGCTGATCAACAGTTCAGTAGACGGCGATCGTATCCTCATCAAAAAAGCCATCAACATCGGTATGGCGGTCGCACTGCCCAACGGCAACCTGATCGTGCCCGTCATCCACAACGCCGATGAATACAACCTGGTCGGACTGACGAAGAAGATCAACGATCTCACCCGCCGCGCCCGGGAAAACAAGCTGAAGGCAGATGACCTGGCCGACGGCACCTATACAGTCTCTAACATCGGAACGTTCGGCAACCTGATGGGTACGCCGATCATCGTGCAGCCTCAGGTGGCGATTATGGCTTTCGGAGCGATTGTGAAGAAGCCGGCGGTCATTGAAACCCCGGACGGCGACGTGATCGGTATCCGTCAGAAGATGTTTGTCTCCCACTCCTACGATCACCGCATCGTGGACGGCTCACTGGGCGGTCAGTTTGTCAAACGTGTTTCAGACTACCTGGAAGCCTTTGACGCCGAGCGCAAGTTGATCTGATTGATCCGATAGGCACCAAAAGAGAAGGGCGACCGGTTGGTCGCCCTTCTCTTTTGTATATCAATCAAGCTTATGCTTCTTCCAGCTGACGCGAAGGTTTCGCTTTCACCGGCTTCAGACGGATGATGTGCATCCAATGCAGGGCCTTGATGATCGGATAGGTCGGATCGAACTCATACCACTTCGAAGCGAAGTTTACCTGATTCGGCAGCTTGTGGTGGTTGTTCTGGAACAGCTCGCCCATCATCAGGAAATCAAGAACGAGGGAGTTTTTCGACTTATCGTTGTTGTCGTAGTTCTGGTAGCCATACTTGTGACCGCTCCAGTTTACGATTGCACCGTGGATCGGGCCCATGAGGAAGTGGATCGGCAGCAGGAGGAAAAATGCCCAGTGCATATCCAGCCAGATGAAGGCACCGATATACAGCAGGGAATACGCTGTACCCCAGCCTGCACGGGAGATCCAGGAATCTCCGATGTTTTCCATCGTCTGCCAGTAGGGATAGTTCTTGTCAAACTGCGGCTCAATCTTTGACTTGCCAAACAGAATCGCGTTGTAAATGTCTTTGGTCTTCCACATCATCGTGAAGACGTTCTTGGTATGGTGAGGCGAGTGGGGGTCACGCGGGGTGTCGCTGAAGGCGTGGTGCATCCGGTGAAGGATCGCGTACGCTTTGGGGCTCAGGTAGCTGGAACCCTGCGAAACATACGTCAACGCATAAAAGAACCGCTCCCAGAACTTGTTCATCGTAAACATCTTATGCGCTGAATACCGATGAAGAAAGAACGTCTGGCTGAAAAGCGAGAGGTACCAGTGGATAATGAACGTAGGAATGATGAGTTGCATTTCGGCAGTTTTGTTGAGTACCAATTACAAATGTAACAAGTAAACCCCGGTTTCCGGAGGTTAGTTGCAAAAGTTTATGAAATTTTGGGGAATGATCCATTCATCCCCGGATTTTCTTTTCAAAGCGATGTCATCGCATAATAGACCAGATTAGCGCCCATTTTCAGCGCCTGCTGGCGCACCGGCTCCGGGTCGTTATAGACCGCCTGGTCTTCCCAGCCGTTTCCCAGATCACATTCATAACTGAAGAAGCAGACGAGTCGCCCCTGCCAGATCAGTCCGAATCCCTGCGGCGCCTTGCCGTCGTGCTCATGCACTTTCGGAAGACCATTTGGAAACGGGTATTTCACTTTGTAAACCGGATGATCAAAAGGTAACTCCACGAAGTTCAGTTCCGGAAAAACCTTTTTCATCTCCCTCCGAACGAATTGATCGAGGCCGTAATTGTCGTCAATATGCAAAAAACCGCCTGCAAGCAGGTATTTCCGGATATTGAGCGCCTCTGCTTCGGTAAAAACGACGTTACCGTGTCCGGTCATGTGTACGAACGGGTAGTTGAACAGTTCAGGGCTACCCGGCTCGACAATATCCTCCTCCGGCGCCAGCGCCGTTTTCAGGTTCTGGTTGCAGAACTTGATGAGGTTGGGCAGCGAGGTTTTGTTGGCATACCAGTCTCCCCCGCCCCCATACTTGAGTTTGGCCAGTTTGACGGAAGACTGCGCTCCGGCGTTCCAGGCCATTAATCCGAGCAGGCACACAAACAATACGCGTCTCATTCGCCCTGGTTTAAGAGTTCGAGTGTGTGGACGGCCACCAGGCCGGCCGTCTCCGTCCGGAGCCGGCTGTTTCCGAGACTAACGGGCGCGAAGCCGTTTTCTTTTGCTTCGGCGATTTCTTCCGGCGTAAAATCGCCTTCCGGGCCGATCAGCACGACATAATTTTCGCCCGGTATCGCCTTCTGCTGCAACAAGGTACGGTCATCTTCTTCCAGGTGCGCCACAAACCGGCTCTCACCCGCTTCCCGCTCTTCCAGAAACCGTTCCCAGGGAACGAGGTCCGTTACTACCGGCAAGCGGCGTTTAAGGGACTGTTTCATGGCCGAGACTGAGATCTTTTCCAGGCGTTCCGGATGAATGGACTTGCCCTTCCAGTAGCGCTCATCGGTACGGCGGGTACGGATGAACGTCACCTGATCCACACCGATTTCCACGCACTTTTCCAGCATCCACTCGATCCTGTCCAGGTCTTTCGTCGGCGCGATAGCCAGGTGAATCCGATGCCGGCGTACATCCGGTTCCGGAATAGATTCCCGGATTTCGATGGTACAGCGCCGGGCGTCGGCTACCCGGATAACGGCCCGGAACAGCCCCCCTTTTCCGTCGACGATGTCGAGGGTATCCCCGACGCCCAGCCGCAGCACCTTTACGGCATGCCGGGATTCTTCTTCGGACAAAAAAGGCTGTTCCAGTATATCAGGCTTGTAAAACAAGGCCATTCCTACTCTTCCTCCAGGCTTTTGAAGGAATAAAGCGTCGGATCCAGGGAAAGTGTTCCGGCGTTGTAATCGCGGACAAACTGTTCGATGACGTCTTCCGTCACCGCATCCTTATTGAGGCAGATATCCAGTTCCACGACATTGGGATCCGATACCTCGGTTTCAATGTGTTCGGTCACCTTGATTTCTTCATTCTCCTCGATCTCTTCGATGATTTCCGTAATCAGCAACTCTACTTCCTCGTCCATTTCCTCGTTCGGCTGGTAGGTCTCATCCCGCTGATCCAGTGGCACGTACAGGGGGTGTTCCTTCGTCGCCCGGCGTTCGGCTTCTTCGTAGACAAGGCTGCTGTGGTGTAGCCGGAGGGTATAGACTACGGCATCGAATACCGTTTCTTTTCCTTCGTGCTGACCAACGAATTGAAAATGGGCAAACTCATCTCCGGTCGGTTCATCGAGTTCGGGGTCTTCCGTGTAGACAAACGATTTACCGCCCTGCCGGATATCGTCCTTCAATTTCTGGATATCGGGAGCTGAGGAGCCGGAATTTTCTACGGATGGCATAAAAAGAATAATTGGTTTGATTCCCAAAGTACGAAAAAAAAGCCCGCAAAATGCGGGCTCTTTCGGGGAAAAATAACCTAGCGAAGCATCAGGAGCTCCCGGTACTTCACAAGCGGCCACTCGTCGTCATCCACGATGAGCTCGAGTTTATCCACGTAGTAACGGATCTCATCGAAGTAGTCTTTGACCTTCGATCCGTACAGGCGGGCCTGCTCGTCGTTTTGCTGGATGGCATTGGCATGTTTGCGCGCTTCCGTCATTTCGTCTACCAGGATCTGAATCTTGGCCGTGTACTCGGCAATCTTCTTGATGGTTTCGACCGTCGGCGCATAGTATTTCTCGTCGATTCCGATGTCTTTCTGCCCTTTGACGTTTTCTACCAGTTGAGACTGATACTTCAGGGCCGTCGAGACAATGTGGTTGATGGCGAGGTCGCCGATCACCCGGGATTCGATCTGAATCTTCTTGATGTAGTTTTCAAGTTCGATCTCGTAGCGGGCATGCAGCTCCTTCTCGGTAAAGATGCCGTGACGCTCGAACAGTTCAGCTACTTCCTTGCGGGTATATACTTCCAGCGCAGCCGGAGCCGAGCGGATATTGGACAGGCCGCGGCGTTCTGCTTCGTCGACCCATTCATCGGAATAACCGTTTCCTTCAAACAAGATGCGCTTCGATGCAGCGATGTACTTCTTGAGTACTTCGACGATCGCGAGCTCTTTCTTCAGGTCGGTATCAAGGAGAGCGTCGACGTCCTTGCGGAACTGGATCAGCTGGTCCGCTACGATCGTGTTCAGGATCGTCATGGCAGAGGCTGAGTTGGCCGAAGAGCCTACCGCGCGGAATTCGAATTTGTTACCGGTGAAGGCAAAGGGAGACGTCCGGTTACGGTCCGTGTTGTCGAGCAGCAGGGACGGTACCTTGTTGATACCCAGCTTCAGGTATACGTTGTCACCTTTTTCGAGTTTGAACTCGGTCATCGCCGGAAGGTTCTCGATGGTCTCGATGACGCGCGTCATTTCCGAACCGAGGAACACCGACATGATGGCCGGGGGAGCTTCGTTTGCGCCGAGGCGGTGTTCATTACCGGCAGTAGCGATCGCTGCACGGAGCAGGTCAGCATTGTCGTGCACGGCTTTCACCACGCAGACGAGGAAGGTCACAAAGCGGAGGCTTTCCTTCGGCTTGGTACTGGGGCCAAGGATATTGATGCCGTTATCGGTAGCAAGCGACCAGTTATTGTGCTTTCCGGAGCCGTTGATACCCGCGAAAGGCTTCTCGTGGAAGAGAACCTTGAAGCGGTGACGGGCGGCCACTTTCTGCATGAGGTCCATGAGCAGGGCGTTGTGGTCGCACGCGAGGTTTACTTCTTCGAACGTCGGAGCTACCTCAAACTGTGCGGGAGCTACTTCATTATGGCGCGTACGCACGGGGATACCCAGGCGATGAGCTTCCATTTCATACTCAACCATAAAGGCATTCACGCGCGGGGGAATCGAGCCGAAGTAGTGATCTTCCAGCTGCTGACCCTTCGCGGGTGCATGACCGAATACGGTCCGGCCGGCCATAAGCAGGTCGGGACGGGCGTTCATCAGCGCTTCGTCGATCAGGAAGTACTCCTGCTCGGCGCCGAGGGTCGGGATAGTCTTTTCAACGTTCCGGTCGAAATACTCGCTCATCACCTTCGTTGCGGCGCGGTCGATGAGCTCGATGGATTTCAGCAGGGGCGTTTTGTAGTCCAGTGCTTCGCCGGTATAGGCGACGAACACGCTCGGGATACACAGCGTAGAAGTACCGGCGCCGTTCTCCATAATAAAGGCAGGGGACGACGAATCCCAGGCGGTATAACCGCGGGCTTCAAACGTACTCCGGATGCCACCGTTGGGGAACGAGCTGGCGTCCGGCTCCTGCTGCACGAGCGCAGAGCCCTTGAACTTTTCAATCGCCTTTCCGGAGCCGGGTACGATGTCGAAGAAGGCATCGTGCTTTTCAGCGGTGGTACCGGTCAGCGGCTGGAACCAGTGCGTATAGTGCGTCGCTCCTTTGGACACCGCCCAGGACTTCATGGCAGCGGCTACTTCGTCTGCCGTTTCCCGGTCGATCTTATGCCCTTCCTTGATCGATTTGCTGATCTTGTTGAAGGTATCCGGGCTCAGCAAAGAGCGCATAGCCTCTTCGTTGAAGGTCAGACTGCCGTAGTACTCGGTCACTTTTTCCGAGGGGGTCTTAACGGGGGTCAATTGGCGCGATTGTGCCAATTCCAATGCTTTAAAGCGTGCTAAAGCCATACTCTGGGATTGATTCTGTTTCTGAACTCGCTAAAATAGGCCTAAAATTGAACTTCCCGTCTTTTGCAGCGGGGTGTTGCCATACAAATCTGCAAAAAAATCCTCCGTCCCCGGGATGCTTCTTGGTAAAATACAATTCCGGATACCCTTGTCCTTCTCGATTCCGGTTTATGCCCTCTGAAGCAAAACAAAGTGTCCATTTCAGGACATTCTTCAAAAAAAGAGCTTCTAATTGTTAAAATCAGTTGAAATTTTCTCCAAAATCTTCCGAAAACGTCAAATTATCTCAAAATCAAGTATTTCCGGCGATTTCCATCTAAATAACTTTTCAACAATCATATAATTAATTGGATATTTTCAATATTTCAAAATTTATTCACGTTAAAAATGACATTTCGCCAAATAATTATTTGGATAATTGACCAAAACCGAACTAGATTTGAATCGTCAATCGAACGAATCGTTTCATTTCTCATTTATAACAAAACCATGGCAAAAGCTAAATTGGAGTATATCTGGCTCGACGGCTACAAGCCCATGCAAAGCCTCCGCAGCAAGACGAAAATCGTAAGTGATTTTTCGGGCAAACTGGAAGACCTCGAAATGTGGTCTTTTGATGGTAGTTCTACTGAGCAAGCTCCGGGCCGCTCTTCCGATTGTTTGCTTAAGCCGGTATTTGTGTGCAAGGACCCTGCCCGTCTCGGCGGCAATGGTTGGTTGGTGATGTGCGAAGTTCTGAACGCAAACGGCACCGCCCACGAATCAAACGGTCGTGCAACGATCGATGATGACGATAACGATTTCTGGTTTGGTTTCGAGCAGGAATACTTCCTCTGGGATCCGGCCAACAACAAGCCGGTAGGCTTCCCGGTAGGCGGATATCCCGGTCCTCAGGGTCCCTACTACTGCTCAGTAGGCGCTGGCAAGGCCGTAGGCCGCGACATCGTGGAAGAGCACCTCGAGCTCTGCCTCCAGGCCGGCCTCAACGTAGAAGGTATCAACGCCGAAGTAGCGATGGGTCAGTGGGAATTTCAGGTATTTGCCAAAGGCGCCAAGCAGGCCGGCGATGAAACCTGGATCGCACGTTACCTCCTCGAGCGCATCGGCGAGAAATACAACGTATCCATCAACTGGCACTGCAAGCCCCTCGGAACGCTCGACTGGAACGGTTCAGGTATGCACGCCAACTTCTCCAATACGATTCTCCGTACCTCCGGCAGCAAGGAAGCTTACGAGAAAATCCTCGAAGCATTCCGCCCGGTAGTGAAAGAGCACGTAGCGGTATACGGTCCGGACAACCACCTGCGCCTGACCGGCAAGCACGAAACAGCTGCTATCAACAAGTTCTCCTGGGGTATCTCCGACCGTGGCTCTTCCATCCGCGTTCCCATCGCCACGGTAGAACGCGGCTGGAAAGGATGGCTCGAAGATCGTCGCCCGAACTCCGCTGCAGATCCCTACAAGGTTGCCGCACGGATCATCAAGACCGTTAAGAGCGCTGAAGAAGTATAATCTTCTTTCCCCCTTATGCCTGGCCCCCGCGTTTTCGGGGGCTTTTTTTATGGGTATGCGGAACGAAATGGGTAGTTTTGCAGCTTGTAACTGCCGGGCCGTAGGCCATAAGCCTTAAGCTGTAAGCCTGCCTTCATTCCGAAGCGTCTCAGCATATAGCTTAAAGCTTATAACCTAAAGCAGGGCCAGCATCCAGACCCGGTTGAATTCCTGATTCATGAAAAAAGTAGCTTTCTACACACTTGGCTGTAAACTCAATTTTTCCGAGACTTCTACTATTTCGAGGAGTTTCGAGGAGAAGGGGTATCAGCGTGTCGAGTTCAACCAGGACCCGGATATCTTCATCATCAATACCTGTTCGGTGACGGAAAATGCGGATAAGAAATGCCGCAAGATTGTCCGTGAAGCACAGCGGATTAACCCGGATGGCTACGTCGCCATTATCGGCTGTTATGCCCAGTTGAAGCCACAGGAAATCGCCGGTATTGACGGTGTAGACGCAGTACTGGGTGCAGCAGAGAAATTCCGACTGACGGAGCTGCTGGACGGCTTTGTCAAGGAACCCTCCGGCAATGCCCGCGTCTATAATTCCAGCATTGAAGAAGTACTTGATTACCACGCCAGCTACAGCCTGAACGACCGTACCCGTACCTTCCTCAAGGTTCAGGATGGTTGCGACTACCCCTGCTCCTACTGCACCATACCCCTGGCGCGCGGAAGCAGCCGCAGCGATACGATCGGTAATGTGATTAAAGCGGCGCAGGACATCGCGGCCCGCGACGTACGTGAAATCGTCCTGACGGGCGTGAACATCGGTGACTTCGGCATACAGAACGGGATCCGCAACGAACGCTTTGCCGACCTGGTAAAGGCGCTGGACGAAGTGGAAGGTATCGACCGCTTCCGGATTTCCTCCATTGAACCGAACCTGCTGACGGACGAGATCCTTGAATTCGTCACCGATTCGAAGCGGTTTGTTCCCCACTTTCACGTACCGCTGCAATCGGGCAGCAACAAGGTACTCGGCCTGATGAAGCGCCGCTACCGCCGGGAGTTGTACAAGGACCGGGTTGAAAAGATCAAAGCACTCATGCCGGATGCCTGTATCGGCGTAGACGTAATTGTCGGCCACCCGGGGGAAACGCAGGAGCTGTTCCTCGAAACCTATGCATTTCTCCAGGAGCTGCCCGTTTCTTATCTCCATGTATTCACCTACTCGGAGCGGGCCAATACCAATGCCCTTGAAATCAAGCCGGTAGTTCCGGCTTCCCAACGCGCAGAGCGATCCAAAATGCTCCATATTCTTTCTGAAAAGAAGAAACGGGCGTTTTACGAAAGTCAGCTCGGGCGTGTTTCCAGGGTATTGTTTGAAGAAGAAATCGAAGACGGGTACATGCAGGGCTGGACAGAAAACTACGTCCGCGTCATGGCCAAATACGATCCCCTGCTCATCAACGAAATCAAGACCGTCCAGCTCAGTAGTATTGCGGAAAATGGCCTGGTAGAAGTAACGGAGCCGGAGATGGTTTTGGGATGAGCTATAAGCCGTAGGCTTTAAGCTATAGGCAAAAGCGGGAAGGCGGTGAAGGGTTTGAAGGGGTGTTTGTGAAAAATTTTTGCCTATAAGTACTTCCGCATCTGCCGGTTATTGACAATACATTGATATAGCAAAGGCAGCATCTTCTGACGCTGCCTTTGCTATATCGCTTCAACGACAATACACCTTCTCAAAAGATTGTTGCCGCCTGCCCGGCTTCACCCGAATGGACACTCCCTCCCACTGACAGACCCCTCTCTCACCCGCCTAAAGCTTAAAGCCTAACGCGTACAGCCGCCCCACCCAACAAGAAGAAGCCAGCCCTGCAATGCGGGGCTGGCTTCATTTCTATGCAACAAAACCACCGGCAAACCGGTGGATTTGCCTGGAGGCTTATGCCTCGATGAGATATTCGTCGTGTTGGCTGACATCGAGACCTACGCGCTCGTCTTCATCCGTTACGCGCAGCGGCAGGATCTTGTCCGTCAGCCACAGCAGTGCGTAAGAAAGGGTGAAAGCGAAGGCAGAAACGAGTACCAGGGCGATCATGTGTGCCTTGAAGGTATCGAATGCGCCGTACGCGAGACCGTCGATAGCGACAGCGGAGTTAACCGTCTTCGTAGCGAAGATACCCGTCATGATCATACCAACCATACCGCCGATACCGTGGCAGGGGAATACGTCAAGCGTGTCATCCAGGGTACCCTTGGCCTTCAGGTGAGCGAAGTAGTTGGAAGTGATACCGGCAACGGTTCCGATGAAGAGAGAAACCGGGATCGTTACGAAACCGGCAGCCGGCGTAATGGCTACCAGACCGACTACTGCACCGATGCAGAAACCGAGTGAAGATACTTTCTTGCCTTTGGCAGCGTCGAAGAGTACCCAGGCCAGACCGGCAGCAGCAGCTGCGAAGTTGGTCGTAGCGAAGGCCGAAACCGCAAGCGGAGAAGCACCCACAGCCGAACCGGCATTGAAACCGAACCAGCCAAACCACAGCAGCGCCGTTCCGAGGAGAACGAAAGGAATGTTTGCCGGGGGAAGGAAGTTGGCTTCCAGGTGAGACTTACGGCGCTTCAGGTACAGCGCACCGGCGAGTGCAGCCCAACCGGCAGACATGTGTACAACAGTACCACCGGCGAAATCGAGCACGCCCAGCTTGAAGAGGAAACCTTCCGGGTGCCAGGTCATGTGTGCCAGCGGGCTGTAAACGAACATGCTGAACAGGATCATGAACAGGACGTAGCTCTTGAAGTTGATACGCTCAGCCATGGAGCCCGTTACGAGGGCCGGAGTAATGACCGCAAACTTCAGCTGGAACAGCGCGAAAAGTGCCAGGGGAATCGTCGGAGCGAGTGACCAGGGCTTTCCGTCGAGTACTCCCTGCCACATGAAGAACGTAGCGGGGTTACCGACAAAGCCGAAATCACCGATTTTGATTGAGTCTCCGAAGGCGAGGCTGAAGCCACACACCACCCAGACCACAGAGATCACGCCCATTCCGACGAAGCTCTGGAACATGGTAGAGATGACGTTTTTCGCGTTGACCATACCGCCGTAGAAATACGCCAGACCGGGCGTCATGAGGAGGACAAACGCGGAGGCTACGATCATCCAGGCCATGTCGCCGGAATTGAGGCCTTCGGTGTTGATCGACGTCGGCAGATTGGGAACGAACGCTCCCAGAACGCTGACTGCGATCAGAATGATTAAGGGGATATACGATGGTTTTTGCATAGAACTGAAAAATTAGGATTTGGTGTAGAACAAGGAAATCAGGAGATGTTTTGGTTAAGGGTATTCGGAATCAGAACTTGACGATTGCAATGAGTCCGAGCGTCGACTGGCTGCTCTTGGTAAACTTGCCGTCGCTGTCTTCAAACTTCTGCGTAGAACCGGAGACCTTCGGATAGCTGTCGAGGCGGAATTCCGGCTTGAGAAGCAGGTGGCCGTCAGCCAGCGTGAAGTTTCCGGTAATCGTCAGGGAGTTGACCGAGGTACCCAGCCCGTCTCCGTTCCGCACCGCCCGGTCGCCTTTCTTGTTGTCAAAGTATTCGTAACGTACGCCCAGGCCAAACACCGGCGTAAAGGCATAGTTGCTGTAGATAGCGGCTCCGCCCCATTTCGGCGTCGGGCTTACGCCAGACGTTTTGTTGGTACCGTAAGCAGCATTCAGACCCATGTAGAATTTCTCGGTGATCTGATACGTCGTGGTGAGGTCAAACAGGGAGTAGAAGTTTCCGCTCGGGGTTTTGCCGACAGCCGATACTTCGTTGGAGCCGATCCAGTTGATGTAGACGTTCCAGTTTGTCGCCGGAGAGAAGAAGAACTGGGAGATGATCGCCTTCGCTTTGTTATTATCGTTCAGGGCGTCGATGTTGTTGACGACACCGGCCATGAGATACGCTTTGTCGCTGAAGGAGTACTGAGCTTTCGCTCCGATGTGGTAGAAAGGACCGTTATTGAACAGGTTTGAGAGTGAATAATTGTAGTTAACCGGGGCGTCGATGACTTCGTAACCGATGTGGGTACCAAACTGACCGGCGGTGATGGAGAATTTCGGCGAGAATTTGTACGTCAGGTACATCTGCTTGATCGCCAGAGCAGTGGAATTACCGCCGAGAGGCCCGATGGCGTTTCCGTAGTTACCGAGATCGGCGTTCGGTCCGAAGGTCAGGTCAGCAACGGCGTCGAGTTTGTCACTCGTGTAAGCCACCTTCGTCTGGATCAGGCCGAGCGAAAACTGACCTGACTTCTGGTCGAATGCCCGGGCGTTTCCGACTGTCGGCGTGCCGTCTGATAAGCCGGACGTACCGAGGTTGCTCCGCGAGGCCGGGTTGTTGAGGTTGGCCATGTAGTACGTATCCAGGTATCCGGAAAACGTAATCTTGCCTTTCTCGCCTTCTTCCTTCTTCTCCTTGCCTTCGTCCGTCTTTTCGTCGGATTTCTTGTCGTCGGAAGCCTGCGCCGTTACGGGCGCTTTTTTGGTTTTCGGTTTTTCTTTCGATTCTGGGGAAACTTCAGCAAACGCTGCTGTTACACAAAACAAAGAAAAGATGGATATTACGGCCTTTTTCATTATATAATTTTGTTTGTAAAATGGGAGTAAGGTGTCTTAGAACAGTTCAAATATTGAGGCAAAAAGAATTAAATGCAAGAATACAGGTTTAAAAATTCCCATTTTTCATATCAAAATATGAATTTTATTATTTTCTATCAATAAATTATACGTAAAATCATACTTTATTAAACTATTTATGATTTTCAAGATTATTCTGTTTTGAAGTTCATTTTCAAAATTTTTTAAAAAGTTACTTTCCGGCAGTTTCTTCCGAAAGTGCAATAAAAAAGGCCGGGAAAATCCTTCCCGGCCCGTGGCCTTACCCGGCGATTCCGGCTTCCATCTGCCGCGAACCTAAAAAAAGCCCCTTCCATTGCAGGAAGGGGCTTTTCAAACCGGGAGTGGTTGTTATCAGCTATTCGCCGTGAAGCCATTCCTTCTTGGCGGTAAGCGTATCTTCGTCTTCTTCGTTATCCGGATCAGGTACGCAGCAGTCTACGGGACAAACCGCCGCACACTGAGGCTCCTCGTGGAAACCGATACACTCCGTACATTTATCCGTAACAATATAATAGAATTCTTCCGAAAAGGGTGCCTGAGCCTCTTTCGCACTCACTACCGTTCCGTCCCCCAGTTCGACGTCCACCAACGAAGTGCCTCCTGCAAATGTCCACGACACGCCGCCTTCATAGATAGCGGTGTTCGGGCATTCCGGTTCGCAGGCGCCGCAGTTGATGCACTCATCGGTAATCATGATGGCCATTTCAGTCGCGTTTAGTAATTTCGTAGCCTATAAATCCAATCGGATAACAAATGTAACTAAATAAAGTTCGAGGCTCAAAAAAAACTGAATATTACGCCCGGACATATAATTAATCACAGTTAATTTATGCATATTTCCACAAGGATAGCTGCCTTTTCCCGGCTGGGTACCTGGCTCAATAGTGAAGACGGAAAAGAAGCGCGGGAAGAATGGGCGTCCATCGCCGCCAGCCGCAACGGGTGGTTCGTCCCGGAAAATGTCGAAGCCGGTCTCAGCGCTATCGCCGATGGTTTTCTTCAGCAGGAACAGCTTGATCAATGGGTTGCCTCCTACCCGGAACTACATCCTGAGACGCCGCAAAAAGTTGGGCTTGTCCTCGCCGGCAATATCCCTGCTGTCGGATTTCACGATATTCTCTCCGTCCTGATCGCCGGACATATCGCGGTTATCAAGCCTTCTTCCCAGGATGAAGTACTGATCCGTGCGCTGTTCGGCAAACTCGTTGAGCTCGAGCCGGGCTTCGCTCCGTTTATTGTTTTTCAGGAACGCATGAACGACGCCGACGCCATCATTGCGACCGGCTCCGATAATTCCGCCCGGTATTTCGAGTATTACTTTGCGAAAAAACCGCACGTTATCCGTAAAAACCGTACGTCGGTAGCCATTCTTGACGGGAACGAGACTCCGGAAGAGATCCTGGCGCTGGGCGAAGATATTACGACGTACTACGGTCTCGGCTGTAGAAACGTCTCGAAGATCTATGTACCGAATACATATGATTTTACGACGTTTTTCGAAGCCATCGCATCACTCGAGACAATTACGCATAACCACAAGTACGTCCATAACTACGATTACAACAAGTCTATTTTCCTCGTCAACCGGACGCCGTTTCTGGATAACGGCTTTCTGCTTCTGACGGAAAGCGAGGCGCTTGTCTCTCCGATCTCCGTCCTGTTTTACGAGCGCTATGCGGACAGGCAGGCGCTGGAAGCCGGTCTTTCCCACGACAAAATTCAATGCATCGCCGGAAAAGGCTTTGTCCCCTTCGGTGAAACCCAGTCCCCGAAACTGTGGGATTATGCCGACGGCGTGGATACGATGCAGTTTTTGGTGAATCTGGGTTGAGTTTTTGGCTGGTATAAGGCAATAGGCTTTAAGCGGTAGGCTTTAGGCAATAGGCTTTAAGCAGTAAGCCACCGACACCAGTAGATTGACTATCTGATAAGAAAAGGAGGGGCCGGCAGTACCAAGCTGCCGGCCCCTCCTTTTACTTCCTGTTTCAGCTACCCTCTGCCCCATGCCTACAACCCCATCCTCACCCGAAAACCCGTCTGATAATACGACCCGTTCTGGAAGCTGGTAACTACTTCGGCGCCGAGCAGCTTCATCAGACCGGAAAATCCATAGCCGATTTCGACGTGATGCACCTGCTGCGTGGTGACGTAATGCGCAAAGAGGTCTTCCTTGATGCCGTATAACCGTACCGGCAAAATCTGCGTCAGGAGAAATTTGCGGAACTGGTAGTTCGCATGCGCCTCGGCATATCGCCCGGCTGTACTATACCTGTAATAAGGCAACACACTGAAATGATCGGTTCCCGGCGGTTGAAAGAGCGTTTCGTTTCCGTCGAAATGCCGGTAATCCATGAACCAGGAAGGCTTTTGCGGGAAATATCCGCCACGTACGACATAGCTGAACGCATTCCGCAGCAATTTAAATTCATCCCTGACGCCCAGTTCTACACGCGTAAAGGTATTCCCGCCGGTATTTCCCCATTTGACTAAACCGGTGATAACAGGAGAATTATTCCCGAGAACAACTTTCCGGTCATTAAACACGGCTGATTTAGCCAGCGGCCGAAAGGTTACGACGCCTGTCAGCACCGTCGCCTGATGATTCGGGAAGGCAGTCTGGTTATTCAATTCCAGGCTTTCCGGGTCGTTTGACATAAACTCGTGGTCCTTCCGGTCTACCCAACCCGTGCGTTCGTGATTGACAAGGTGAAAACGCTTTTCCCGGTCGACAGTCAGCTGGGCCGACAACGTCGGAGACAGTCTGTGAAAAACCGTCGCCGAGACAAACTGTTTCTCGTAAAACTTCAGGTAGTTATTCTCCCGGAACAACGTATAAAAGGTATTGATGTTCTCCCGGATGGGGTTACTGGCATTAAACTGATAGACATTTCGGCCGGCGCTGGCGTCCAGTCGCCATTTTTCGGTATTAAAGCCCGCTGAAATACCACCGTTGAGCCGTTCCCGGGCAAAGGAATACCGCCCGAAAACCGACGCATTCCAGTTGACACTCCGGGATAGCCGCTGAACATAGGTCAGGCGGGATTTCACCACATACCCCTCCACCGCATTGAAAAACTCCATTTTGGTCAGGTCCATCACCGGAGATTCAAACACCAGCTGCCGCGGATACCATTCCATTTCCCGGCGTTTGCCATAATTATAGGTATGTCCCTCCAGCAGGTGTGCTACTTTGAATTTCGGCAGGTTGCGGATCGAATCCTTCCGGATCTTTACTTCGTTGGCTTTATACAAACTATCTGCCCGGCGGAAACCGGTGGTTTCCAGCTTCGTCAGTGGTACCTGCCGCTCGCCGTCCCAGAAAGCTTCGGGTCGTTTCCGCGCCAGGGTGTCGACCTGAAACGACCAGCTCCGGGTCACGGTTACGTCTTCCCCCTGCTTCTTTCGCTCCCGCCGGTCTTCCTTTTCCAGCTCTTTCACCATCTGGCGGAGTTGTTTACGGGTAGCCTGCTGCGGTGGAGCTGCATTTGGAAGGGCCTTCTGTTTCAGGCTACTGGCAATTTCCTTGTCTATTTTCTCGTCGACCACCTGTGGTACCCGGTGGTACCGCGGATCGATTTTGACGTTGTAATTCCGGACGGAGGTCACGTAGCGGGTTTCGCCTTTCGCACCGAAAAGGCTGATTTTGGCATTGGTTTCGAGCTGCACTGGCATCCAGATATTCTCAAACGGTGAGAAAAGCTGCCGGATGGAGTATTGCGTTCCGGCGTCGTCGCGGAAGGAAAACTCAAGGCTGTGAATACTCCAGGTATCTTCGATGAGGTTGATGGTACCGTCCAGAATGTCCAGACCGGGACTGCGGGGCATTACCCGTATCCGGTTGACCAGTACGCCCTTGTCATTGAAAAAGCCCAGGTATTCAAACTTGTAATAGCCAAAGGCCTTGGGAGAGAGCGGGGATACCAGATCGCCCAGCGAAGGATTGTAAAAACTCAACCGGGCAAAATTGATAAGGGGATTGCTTCCCGGCGGCAGGTTGGAACGAATCGAAACGACTTTTTCCTGCACGGTATTGGGTTGCCGGAACGAGAGGTCGTTAATGGATTCGAGAATGTACGTTGTTCCGACCTGCAGGTTTTCCTTTTTCAGGGCATTTTCCAGCAGACCGGGGATCTTGTCAATGCGGAAAGTACCTTTCACATACGTGCGCGCCGTCCACGATTCGGTCTCCAGCAGGTGAAACCGGGCGGTCGCGATGGCCTTACGCATGATTGTGTACGCAGGATCTTCCTTGGTTCTGCCGACGCGGACCTCCGCCAGCTTCACGGCGATTTCTTCCAGGCGAACGTCCACCACTTCGAATCCCGACCCTACTTCCACTTTTCGTGAAAGGGTCTGGTGATTCAGGTATTGAAACTGGATTTCATAGGTACCGGGCGCGAGTGAAATCTCGTAGCCGCCCTCGCCGTTGGCCATGGTTCCGATCCGGGTACCTTTGACTTGTATCGCGGCATACGGCAGAACTTCGCCGTTGCCGCCCCGAACGGTTCCCTTCACACCCTGAGCGAATGCGGCGGAGATTCCTGCCCAAAAAAGGAGGAGAAAGAAGGCAGTATTTTTCACAGAACAGACTTTTTCCGGATGAATGCGCAAATACCCGGCGAAGTTGCACGATGCCTGCCGAAAATAAAACAAGCGGTCCGAAACCGGGGATCAGCGGCAGACCCACCGGAGAAAATCGGGAAAAACTGCGCCCCAGGTTTCCGGATTATGCTGACCGCCCGATACCTCCAGGTAGGTATAGTCTGCATCCTGCCGGTATCCCTTGGTTTGCAGCTCGCGCATGAGGTCGAGGGTATCGTCGATGGCATCGATGATACCGTTTTGGTTGCGGTCTTCCTGCTCGTCGTCTGTTCCGGCCTGAAACCAGAAACGAAGCGCCGGTTTGGCAGTGGTATTCCGGACCCGGACGTGCATAATCCGGTCGTTTTCGTCGTCATAACCCTCATCATACGCCCGGCTGCGCCACCAGAGCGATCCGGAAAAGATGCCTACTCCGGCGAAGGTGGTGTCGTGCTGCCAGCAGATATCCAGCGCCGAAAGCCCGCCGAGCGAGAACCCGGCGAAATAGCGCTTCTGCCCGTTAACTCTGTATGAATGTTCGAGATGCGGAATTAACTCATCGATAATGAATTGCGTATAGGCGGAAGCGAGATTACCGCGACCTTTATAGTCGGGTAATCCGGCCGTGCCGTACTCCGACAGCCGCCGCTCGTTTGCATGCACACCTACTACTACCAGCGGCGGAATTTCACCGTGGCGCATCAGCGATTCCAGACGCGCTTTCAATTGAAGACGTTCGAAATCCTGCCCGTCGTTCACCAGCAGCAGCGGATACTGCTGCGCGGACTGATCATATCCGGGAGGCAGTAAAACGGTGAGAATTACCTGCCGCTGCAAAGGCCGGGAGGCCAGGGAACCCGTTCGGGACTGAATGAAAGCGCTGTTCACGGTTCGGTGTTGCATGAATAAAAGATGCCAATCTAGTAGAAAAACCTCAGACCGGACTGGTAAAAGAAAGTAAGTTACAAAAACTGTTGAAAGTTCCCAAGCCTATGCCCCCAAATAATATTTCATATGAAGGGATACTATCCCCCGAAAAATTAATTTTCTGACAAAAAACGCCGTGCATTATTTGGAGGAAATCAAAATCTCCTTAAACTTCGGAAAAAGAAACACTTCATCGGGTGAAAGAACAGTATACTAAGTACTACTCACACCGGCTCGGCCGGGACATTGAATTGCTCGTCTACGGACATTGGGGGTATCCTGTTCTGGTTTTCCCGACGACTATGGGTCGGTACTACGAAGCGAAGGATTTCGGACTGGTGCAATCGGCCCGCCGGCTGGTTGACGAAGGCCGGATCAAGCTTTATTGTGTTGACTCAATCGACCGGGATTCATGGTATGCCAAACACCTCCATCCTTCCCTGCGCATCCTGAATGCCATTCAGTATGATCGTTTCCTGAACGAAGAACTTGTCCCCTGGATTCAGCAGGAGTGCAATGTCGGAAAGGTAGCGGCGGCAGGTTGCAGTTTCGGCGGCTTTCAGGCGGCCAATTTTGCCTTCAAGCATGCCGACAAAGTCTCGCATTTGTTTACAATGGGCGCTGCGTTTGATATCCGGGATTTTATGAGCGGGTATTACGACGAAAATGTCTATTTCAACAATCCGCCAGACTACCTGCCCAATGCCAACGATCCGAATCTCTGGCAAATGAAAATCATACTTGGCAGCTGTCTTGCGGATTTCTGTAAACCGGAAACCGAGCGCCTGTCAGCTATCCTGACAGCCAAGCAGATCCCGCACTGGCTGGATATCCGATGGCACGGCACGCACGACTGGCCTATCTGGAAAGAAATGTTTCCGGAATACCTTTCTCAAATCTGACCTTACTTCATTACTTCAATAGCGTTAACCATGAAAAAAATCGGTATCCTCCACGGCATGGAAAACACCTTTCCGGCCGCCTTTGTCGAACGTGTCAACCAGCTCGCGCCGGACGGTATTGTAGCCGAACCGGTCAGTCTCGCGAAAGTGGTTCAGGGAGAACCTTCCGATTATGCCGTTGTCATTGACCGTATTTCCCAGGACGTCCCGTTTTACAGGGCGTGGCTCAAAAACGCCGCGCTGACGGGTACGGCTGTCATCAATAACCCCTTCTGGTGGAGCGCCGACGAGAAGTTTTTCAATAACTGCCTTGCCACGAAGGTGGGCGTACCGGTTCCGAATACGGTGCTTCTTCCGTCAAAAGAACGCCCCGACGATACCCGCGAAACGTCTTTCCGTAACCTGGCGATGATGCCGTGGGATGAGATTTTTGAATACATCGGTTTTCCCGCCTTCATGAAACCCCATTCGGGCGGCGGCTGGAAAAACGTATACAAAGTCGACAATGCCGACGAGCTCTTCCAGGCCTACAACGAAACCGGGCAGTTAGTCATGTTGCTGCAGGAGGCGATCGACTTTGAGTCCTATTACCGTTGCTACTGCATCGGCGGCGAGCATGTCCGGATTATGCCGTATGAGCCCCGTAACCCGCATCACCTGCGTTACGAAGCGAATTTTCCCCATAATCCGGAGTTGCTGAAGACGATGGAAGACTACGTTCTCCGCCTCAATAAAGCCCTCGGTTATGACTTCAATACTGTTGAATTCGCCGTGCGTAACGGCGTGCCCATCGCGATCGATTTCTGCAATCCGGCGCCCGATGCTGATATTCATTCGGTAGGAAAAGAGAACTTTGAATGGGTAGTCGATACCGCTGCGCTCTTCGCCATTGAAAAGGCAAAAAACCACGTGGAAGGCAAAATGAACCTGACTTGGGGGCAGTTTACCCGCGTCGGAGCGATGAACCTTCCGCTGGAAAACCTGAGCGTTGGTACGGTCGTCTCTAAAAAAGAAGTGGCAGAACCCGTCAAAAAAGCGGCGCCCGCGAAGAAAGCAGCGGCGCCTAAAGCCGAAGCAGCACCGAAAAAGCCGGCCGGAAAAGCGAAAAAGTAAGTCCCCGTTTCATCTAACCTGAAGAGCCATGCCGGTATTTACGCTCGGTATTGAAGAGGAGTTCCAGACCATTGATCCGGACTCGCGAGAACTGCGTTCGCACATGAGCAAGATTGTGGACGGAGGAAAGATCATTCTGCAGGAACGCGTGAAAGCGGAAATGCACCAGGCTGTTGTAGAAGTCGGGACCAATATCTGCACCAATATTCACGAAGCCCGGGAGGAAGTAACCTTTCTGCGCCGGGAAATCATGGAGCTGGCCGACAAGCAGAACCTCCGCATCGCGGCGGCAGGTACCCATCCCTTTTCGGACTGGGTCGATCAGCTCATTACACCGAACCCGCGGTACGACCAGCTGATCAGCGAAATGCGGGATGTAGCCCGCTCCAACCTGATTTTCGGGCTGCATGTTCACGTGGGTATTCCCAGCCGGAACGAAGGCCTCCAGATCATGAACGCGGTCCGGTACTTCCTGCCGCATATCTATGCGCTCAGCACCAACTCGCCGTTCTGGTGCGGGCGGGATACGGGTTTCAAAAGCTACCGTTCCAAAGTATTCGACAAATTTCCGCGGACGGGTATTCCCGAATACTTCAACTCCGCCAATGAGTACGACGAGTACGTCAACCTCCTCATCAAAACCAATTGCATCGACGACGGGAAGAAAATCTGGTGGGACATCCGGCTTCACCCCCATTTCGATACCGTTGAGTTCCGCATCTGCGACATTCCGATGCGGGTGGATGAGACGATTTGCCTCGCCGCGCTCATGCAGGCGCTGGTCGTCAAGATCTACAAGCTGATGAAACAGAATCTCAACTTCCGGATGTACCGAAAGGCCCTCATCAGCGAAAACAAATGGCGGGCGGCCCGGTACGGTATCTCCGGAAAACTGATCGATTTCGGGCGTCAGGAGGAAGTTTCCTATACCACGCTGGCGCAGGAACTGCTGGACTTTATCGACGATGTTGTCGACGAACTCGGCAGCCGGAAAGAGGTGGAATACATCAATACAATTTTGCGCATGGGTACCGGAGCCGACCGTCAGCTGGCCGTCTGGGAACAAACCCGTGACATGAAAAAAGTAGTCGATTTCATCGTTCAGGAAACCAGCCACGGAATACGTTCATAGCCCTGCCTTTGACGGGAAAGTACCTCCCGACCGGATTACCCCGGCCGATTGTGTATCTTTGCCGCCTGTTTTCAGTACAACGAGAATCCGTCCGCTGTCGGGACACAGCTGACGCCGCACCCAATGAAGCAACTTAAATTAGCCGTTCTGGACATGTACGACGGCGTTCCCAACGAGGGAATGCGTTGTATCCGCCAGCTTATTCAGGAGTTTTCGGACGAAATCGGAGGTTGTGAAGTCGCAACGTTCGACGTCCGGGGCAAACAGGAAATACCCGCTGCGGAAGACTATGATATCTTTCTGTCGACCGGCGGCCCCGGCGACCCGCTGGATACGGGAACCTGGGGAACTGCCTATTTCGCTTTGATCGACCGTATTTTCGAAATCAACGACTCGGGTCAGGGCCGGAAGTTTCTCTTCCTGATCTGCCATTCGTTTCAAATGGTCAGCCACCACCTCGGCATTGGCCGGGTGACGCGCCGGCGATCTACCAGCTTCGGCACCTTTCCGATTCACAAAACGGCAAACGGTTATGACGAGCCGTATTTTGACCTCCTCCCCGATCCGTTCTGGGCGGTAGATTCCCGTGATTTTCAGATCATCAGCGCCGACCTCGAACAAATCGACGCCATCGGCGCGAAGGTACTCTGCCGCGAAAAGATCCGCCCGCATGTACCGCTGGAGCGGGCTGTGATGGCCGTTCGGTTTTCCCGGGAAGTATTCGGCACGCAGTTTCACCCCGAAGCCGACGCCGTCGGGATGCTCCACTATTTTCAGCAGCCTGAAAAGCAAAAGCAGATCATCCACGAACACGGGTATGAGAAGTACCAGCAGATGCTGAATACCCTCAACGACCCGGATAAGATTCTCCTCACCGAATCTGTCATTATTCCGACCTTCCTCCGGGACGCTTATCAGAAACTCTCATGATCGATTCCATTCGTCAGGCATACAATCAGTCCTTTTCAGAGGCCGTTTATGTGGATTTTCTGCAGAAAATCCGGGAAGACTGGCCCGGACAGCTCGACTTCCGGGTAGCGGAGTCGCCGGTATTCATTCCGGCAGCGCTACGGGAAAAACTGATAACAGCCGGCGAATCGTTTATCGATACCATCACAGCCTCCGATTTCCGCATGAAAACGGAGGCTGCCATTCCGGACGGCCAGCGGGTACCCGGCGAAAACGGCCATACCAGCTTTCTGGCTATTGATTTTGCCGTCTGTCGCGACGAAGCCGGGGATTTGACTCCGCAACTGATTGAACTTCAGGGATTTCCTTCTGTATTTGCTTTTCAGGGATATCTGTCTGCACTGTTTGCCGAACGGTATCCGGCCATACCGGAGTCATTGCGGTGGCATTTTGCAGCGGATGATTACGCAGCTGAACTGAAGAAGGTACTGCTTGGGGATGAAGCTCCGGAACACTGTATTCTGCTCGAAATATTCCCCGAAAAACAGAAAACCCGAATCGACTTTGCGGTAACGGAAGCGCTGACAGGTATTCGTCCGGTTTGCTATACACAAATTCAAAAGGAAGGCCGTAACCTGTTTTATGACCGGGACGGCATTCGGACGCCGATCCGCCGGATTTATAACCGGCTGATTTTTGATGACTTGCAAAGCTATCCGGGGCTGCAAACCGACTTTCAGCTGACCGACGATATTGACGTTACCTGGGTAGGTCATCCCAATTGGTTTTTCCGGATTTCGAAGTACATCCTGCCGTTGCTGAAGTCCCCCTACGTACCCGACACGCGGTATCTGTCTGATTTCGGAGGAAAATTCCCGGAAGACCTGGACAACTATGTGCTGAAGCCCCTCTTCAGCTTCGCAGGTATGGGCGTAGACCTGCATCCCACGGCGGAGAGCCTCGCGGCGATCACCGATCCGCGACATTATATCCTTCAGAAAAAAGTACAGTATGAGCCTGTGATTCAGGCGCCTGACGGCGGCGTAAAATGCGAAATCCGCCTGCTGTATACCTGGCCGGAAGGAGACGCCCGTCCGAAACTACTGACGAGCCTCAGCCGACTGAGCCGTGGTGAAATGATCGGAGTCCGGTACAACAAGGATTTTTCCTGGGTGGGCGCTTCGGCGTGTTTTTTCGAGGTTTAGCGCCTTCCGAGCTTCAGCATAAAGCCGAAGTACGGCAGCACAAAAATACCGGAGTTTGTATTTTCAGGGCTGCCTGTCAATACCATCAGTCCCCCGTCAAAGCCTGCCTTCCGCCCGTTCATCCGGGCCGCCAGCGCCAGTATACCCATTGCACTTCCCGCCCGCGACACCAGTATCTGGTTTTGCATCAGGAGGGAAGTGCCTCTTGAGATCTTTGTGACTCCGCCCAGGACGATGAGACGGCTGACCTTGATATTGTAGTTTCTGTCGAAAACGACGCCGCCGCCCAGCGTCAGGTTGTTTTCGGATGTGCCGACCGTCACTAGCACCTGCGGTAGTAAAAGGATTCCCTTTGCCCTGCGGCCGCTGTAGGCACTGCCGTCGACGGCTACCCGTATCAGCTTTGTATCTACAACGGTCCACTTGGCATGAAGGGCGAAAACTGACCGAGGATCGTAAGAAGTAAAGGAGCCGGCAACGCTGAAGTGCTTTGTCAATCCGTAGCCAACACGGGAGACGAGTATCTCGTTGTTGGAATACTCGATGCTGTGTTTGGCCATCGGAAATGCCGTCGGATAAAAGATAAGCCGGTGTGGAAATACGTTGGGATACTGTTCGAGCCGTATGTCTGTTCGCTCGCTCCTCAGAATATCGGATGGACTGATTTCCAGTTCCATACCTTCCTCTGTCAAAATGCGGCAAACTTTTTCATCCTGATAAAGAATCCTGCCCCGTAATTTTACCCCTGTTTTCAATACCAGTCTGAACGTCGGTCCGGTAGAATCGGGTTTGGCATAGTAAACGGGATCCTGTGCATATACCGATAAAGACGCGGTAAACAGGAGAAAAAGCAGCAGGTATTTCATGGGCAGGACAGGTTGTTGCCAAAAGGTAACCTGTTTTCCATTCCCGATATTCCCTTTCACAAAAATTAACACTACTTCCTGCGAGCAAGGCCGGAAGTAGTCAGTAAGCCATGCAGCAGCGACAGCTATTCCTGAGTCACCTGGCTCAGACGTCTGATTTTCCCTTATGTATTGAAGTAGAAAAAGCCGAAGGCGTCTGGCTGTACGGACCTGACGGACAGGCTTATATGGATCTGATTGCCGGCATAGGCGTCTCCAACGTCGGGCACCGGCACCCGAAGGTAGTCGCTGCCATACACGCTCAGGTAGACCGTTACCTCCATACGATGGTATACGGTGAATACGTGCAGTCGCCGCAAGTACTACTCGCCGAAGCCCTCGTCGGAACCCTGGCGGCCTGGCGAACACCGTCCGGGCATGCGATTGACAACGTGTACCTCACCAATTCCGGCGCTGAAGCCGTGGAAGGGGCGATGAAACTCGCCAAGCGGTATACCGGGCGGACCGAAATCCTCTCCTGCTTCAACGCCTATCACGGGTCTACCCAGGGAGCGCTGAGCCTGGCTGGCGCGGAGTTTTTCAAGCGACCGTTCCGCCCCCTGCTGCCGGATATCGGGCATCTGCGGCACGGTCAGCCGGATGATCTCGGCCGTATTACGAACAAAACCGCCGCTGTCATTATTGAAGTAATAGCAGGAGAAGCCGGCGTTCGTGTACCCGCTCAAGCGTACCTGCAAGCCCTGCGCGAGCGCTGTACAGAAACCGGCACATTATTGATTTTCGATGAAATACAGACCGGATTCGGTCGCACGGGTACATTCTGGGCCTTTGAAGACTATGGCGTTGTGCCGGACGTACTGCTGGCGGCCAAGGGAATGGGTGGCGGCATGCCGATCGGCGCGTTCATGGCACCGCAGGCACTGATGCAGGTATTCAAAAACAACCCGATTCTGGGGCATATTACGACGTTTGGCGGGCATCCGGTGAGCGCAGCTGCGTCCCTGGCGGCGCTCCAGGTCATCCGGGACGAGCGCCTCTGCGAAACTGTCGCTGCGAAAGCGGAGTTATTCCGCTCACTCCTCGTCCACCCTGCTATCCGGGAAATCCGCCACAAAGGTTTGATGATGGCCGTCGAGTTTTCGGACTTTGATACCCTGAAACGCATCATCGACCGGGGCATCGCCAACGGCGTTATCACCGACTGGTTCCTCTTCTGCGACAATTCCATGCGCATCGCCCCGCCCCTGACCATCACTGAGGAGGAAATCCGGGAAGCGTGTGGGGTGTTGGTGAGGGGGATGGAGGGGTAGGTTCGGTTTTCAGTTTTCAGTTTTCAGTTTTCAGTTTTCAGTTTTCAGTTTTCAGTTTTCAGTTTTCAGTTTTCAGTTTTCAGTTAGGGGAAGTCGAATCCAATATCCACCTACTCAGTGGTTTGTCTATTTTTTTGGCGGCCTACTTACTCATGCTGAACTGAAAACCGCAAACAGGCTAACTATTCCCCAATCAGTCAACTCCCCATCCGGCAGAACTGAAAACAGAAAACCGCCAACCGAAAACTGCAAAAACAGGAAAAAAAACAGCCCGCTGGCTTTTGGCCAGCGGGCTGTTTTTTTTCCTGTTTTTGCTTACAGTTGCGCCGAAAGCTTCTGCGCCAAAACCGGCTTCGGAACAGCGCCGACCACTTTGTCGACCAGTTGGCCGTTCTTGAAGATCATGAGCGTCGGGATGCTCCGGATACCGAATTTGGACGGGGTTACGCTGTTGGCGTCTACGTCCATTTTCGCTACGACGGCCTTTCCTTCGTACTCACCGGCCAGCTCTTCTACAGCCGGTCCGATCATCTTACAGGGTCCGCACCATTCTGCCCAGAAATCCACTAAAACAGGTTTATCGGAATTGATCAGTTCTTCAAAGTTGGTGTCTGTTGCTTCAATCGCTTTGTGTGCCATTGTCTTTACAATTATTGGTATGATAGATGATTCGAAGGGTAAAACGGATTCCGTTTACGAAAGTTCATTTGGTCTGTGAAAGTTGCTTCCGGAACCGTGTTCAGAGGAATAACAGAGCCGTTATCAAATTAGTTTGCCGTGGCTACACCTCGTCTTTGGGCTCCTCGAAAATGAGGTTCAGGAAGTCCAGATAGGGTTTGAGGATGCGGCAGGAGTGCTCTATTTTCTCTGCAAATTCCGGTGAAGTTACTTCCTTGTCGGTATACTTCCGATAAAAAAACAGTTGCGTACGCCGCAGGAGGTCGATATCGGGGTGGTCTTTCGCATACCCTTTCGGAGCCGTTTTGAGGGAGTTTCCGTAGGGTTCGCCGAAATGTTCCTTGAAAACAGGATCGTAGATGATTCCCTTGATTTCACCGGGATTATAGTCTATCTCCTGCCGGAATTTCGCCAGTTGCACGGGCAGGGCCTCGTACATGCCGCCGCCGATAAACGATTCGTCGCCGGGCTGGATATGCAGGTAATAGTCCATCTTTCCACCCTTCCGGCCGCCTTCGCCGAAGCTGGCAGACAACCAGGTTTTGTACGGGGATTTATCGGGAGAGAAGCGGATGTCACGGGCGATGCGGTAGTTGCAGTCCTGCACCCGTACGCCATCGAGGTTCTCAAATTGACCGATCCGTTTGATCAGGTCTGCGATGGTTTCCTCGAAATTCGTTTTGACGCCTTCCCAGCGTTTCTTATTCGCCTGAAACCACTCACGGGTATTATTCTGACCCAGTTCTTGCAAAAACCGGAGTGTTGAAGGTGGAATTTGTGGCATAGCGTGACCGGTAAATTTTTGATTGCGGCAGTAACGTTGCAGTTTTGCAGGAAAACGCAGGCCGCCCAAGCCGACTGCGAATATCCGATAACTGTTTTATTTCTCAATGGCTCGTATTCTTACCGGCATACAAAGTTCCGGACTGCCGCACCTCGGCAATATCCTGGGGGCTATTCTCCCGGCGATTGAACTGTCGAAGGACCCGTCGAACGAATCGTTCTTCTTTATTGCTGACCTGCACTCGCTGACGACTATCAAGGACGGGGCTTCCCGCCGCGAATTTGTCAACGCTGTTGCGGCCGCCTGGCTCGCCTGCGGGTTTGATACGGAAAAGAATGTATTCTTCCGGCAGTCACGCGTGGCCGAACATACCGAGCTCGCCTGGTACCTGAACTGCTTCACGCCCTACCCGATGCTGGCCAACGCCCATTCGTTCAAGGACAAAATGGAGAATCTGTCGGACGTCAACGCCGGGCTTTTTGTCTACCCGGTGCTGATGGCGGCTGATATCTTGTTGTACGACGCCCAGCTCGTACCGGTCGGGAAAGACCAGAAGCAGCACCTGGAAATCACCCGGGATATCGGAACGGCCTTCAACCGGCATTTCGGTGAAATCCTGGTATTGCCCGAACCCGCGATCCGGGAAGACGTCATGACGATTCCGGGGACGGACGGACGGAAAATGTCCAAGTCCTACAACAACTACATTAACATCTTCCTGCCGGAAAAGCAGCTTCGCAAAGCGGTAATGGCCATCGTAACCGATTCCACTCCTCTTGAAGAGCCCAAAAATCCGGACGGCGATACGACATTTACCCTGTACTCCCTCATCGCGTCGCCGGAGCAGGTCGAACAGATGCGCGCCAACTACCTCGGCGGCAATTATGGCTACGGGCATGCCAAGCAGGCCTTGTATGAGCTGATCCTGACCCGTTTTGCGAAGGAGCGCGAGCGTTTCGCCTATTACATGGAAAACCTCGATGAGCTGGAGCGCGAGCTGCAGCGCGGGGAGGAAAAGGCCCGTGCGATTGCGCGTCAGACCATTGTCCGTGTTCGTGAAGTCCTCGGCTACTGATTATGCTGTACGACATTGACACCCGGATATTTCTGGCTCTGAACGGAGCGCATGCGTCCTGGCTTGACCCGGTCATGTACTGGGTATCGGATCAGGCGTTCTGGTATCCGTTTTATGCACTGATACTGGCCTGGCTGATCTGGACGTTCCGGGGACGTTCCACCGGTATTGTACTTTGCATTATCGCGACGATTGCGCTGGGCGACCAGTTTACCAGCAGCATACTCAAGCCCTGGGTAGCACGGCTGCGGCCCTGTCATGAGCCATCGATCGAGCGCCTGGTCCACGTTGTGTGGGAATGCGGCGGGCCGTTCGGGTTTGCCTCCAGTCACGCCGCCAATACCTTTGGCTTCGCGACGGTACTGACCTTGCTGGCCGGGCAGAAGTATCCGGCTGTCCGCTGGCTGTACGTCTGGGCGGCGTTGGTATCCTATAGCCGGATCTATGTCGGCGCGCATTATCCGCTGGATGTAGCAGTCGGCGCGGGAGTCGGCATACTATCTGCCTTTCTCGTGACGTTTGTGTACCGTCGTATTCAACAAACGCGAACCGCATGAAAACAGCCTTTCTGCTTGTTTCCCTGTTTTGGGGGAAATTCCTGGCGCCTGTTTCGGAAGATATTCAGGGCGTCTGGTTCAACGAAGAGAAGACCTCCAAGGTCCAGATTTACAAACAGGGTGAGAAATATTACGGGAAGATCGTCTGGATCAAGGATGCCGGTGCGGGAGCGCCCCGTCTCGACGCCAAAAATCCGGAAGAGAAACTCCGTACCCGCCCGATCGTCGGCCTGGTGATGCTGACCGATTTTACGTATGACGGAGACGGCGTCTGGACCGGCGGCAAGATTTACGATCCGCGGAACGGAAAGACCTATTCCTGCAAGATCACAAAAGTCTCCGAAACGGAACTGGCTGTTCGCGGATATATCGGCAGCCCGCTCCTCGGACGGACGACAAAGTTCTGGAAGACGAACTAATCGTTTTTCCGTAAAAAAGGCGGCTGAACCTCAGGCAAACCCGGGTTCAGCCGCTCTTTTTTTCGTATTTCCGTGGCTTTCCCTTCATATTTTCCCTACCTTTGCGGCTCAATTTTAAAGGGACCAATGGCTACCAATCCGGTAAAAATTTTCTCAGGCAGTTCTACTCAGTATCTCTCCCAGAAAATTGCCCGTTTTTACGGCAAAGATCTCGGGACCGTCACTGTTCAGCGGTTTGCTGACGGGGAGATGTCACCCAGTTTCGACGAATCGATCCGTGGATGCGACGTTTTCCTGATCCAAAGTACGTTCACTCCGGCAGAGAATCTGATGGAGCTGCTGCTGATGATTGACGCCGCCCGCCGGGCTTCTGCCCACTACGTTACGGCGGTGGTTCCGTATTTCGGCTATTCCCGTCAGGACCGGAAAGACAAACCCCGGGTATCGATCGGATCCAAACTGGTGGCCAACCTGCTCACCGCAGCGGGAGCCGACCGCCTGATTACGATGGACCTTCATGCCGGTCAGATCCAGGGATTCTTTGATTTCCCGGTAGACCATCTCGAAGGCGCATCCATCTTCGTTCCGTACATCCGGTCGAAGAACCTGGACAACCTGGTATTCGCCTCTCCCGACGTAGGCGGCGTGGCCCGGACCCGGAAATTTGCGAGTTATTTCCCCGGCGCCAACCTGGTTATCGTGGACAAATTCCGCAAGAAAGCCAACGAAATTGCCGCCATGCAGCTCATCGGCGACGTGACGGACGCCAACGTTATCCTCGTTGATGACCTCATCGATACCGGCGGTACCATTTGCAAGGCAGCCCAGTTGCTGCTCGACAAAGGAGCGAAATCTGTACGGGCCATCTGTTCTCACCCGGTGATGTCCGGAAAGGCCTATGAAAATATTTCCAATTCCGTTCTGGAAGAGCTGATCGTCTCGGATACCATCCCCCTGAGCCAGTCCAGCCCGAAAATAACGGTCTTGTCAGTGGCCGAGCTGTTTGCCAAGGCCATCGGACGCATTCGTGATTACGAATCAATCAGTTCCCTGTTTATCAATTACTAATTCGCCGCAAGGCACTTAATTTCAACACAATGAAAAAACTCGAGATTGTAGGGTTTAAAAGAGCGAATCTCGGTAAGAAGGAATCGAAAGATCTTCGGGCCGAAGCCAACATTCCTGCCGTTCTGTACGGTGGTGCGAACCAGGTTCACTTCTACGCACCGGCTATTCTGTTCCGTGATCTTCTGTTTACTCCGGATGCTTACGAGGTAACGTTGAACATCGAAGGTGATATCTACCGCGCCATCCTCCAGGATACGCAGTTCCACCCGGTCAACGACAGCCTGCTGCACGCCGACTTCCTTGAAATCACCGACAAGCCGATCAAAGTCAACGTTCCGTTGAAGTTTGTAGGCAACTCTCCCGGTGTTCAAAAAGGGGGTAAACTGGTTCAGAAGCTGCGCAAAATTACCCTGCGTGGTGCCGCTGAAAATATTCCGGACGCTGTGGAAGTCAACATCAGCCACCTCGACCTCGGCAAATCTGTCCGTGTCAGCGAAGTAAAGGTTGAAAACGTTGAAATCCTCAACGCACTCGCCCTCCCCATCGCAACGATCGACATCCCGCGCTCCCTGCGTGGCAAGTAGTCTCCCGCGATGTGAGAGAACCGAAAAACCCGGCATTGCTGCCGGGTTTTTTGTTTTCCGGAGATTTTGCGCCGCATTGCGTAACTTGTCGGCGCCGCGTTTTTCTTTCTTCACAACATCTTTCTGGTATGAAACACCTGTTTTACGCATTGTGTCTTTCCCTGTCGTTCGGGGCCGCCGCCCAAAACCCTGACTCTACCTGGTTCCGGCAGCATTACACCAAACTTGAACAGTACATCCCCATGCGGGACGGCAAGCGCCTCTTTACCTCTATTTACCTTCCGACAGAGACCGGCGAAAAGCATCCGATCCTGATGACGCGCACGCCCTATTCCTGTGCACCGTACGGGAAAGATGTATACCGCCCCTTCTACCTCAATCACTACAAGGAGTACCTGAAAGAGGGGTACATCATGGTCATCCAGGATGTGCGCGGCCGGTGGATGAGTGAAGGCGTTTACGAGGACGTACGCCCTTTTCTTCCCGCCAAAAAAGGAAATAACAGCGTTGACGAAGCCTCGGATACCTATGACACCATCGACTGGCTCGTCAAAAACCTGCCGAACAACAACGGGAATGTGGGCGTGTTCGGCATCTCCTACCCCGGCTTCTACTCCACCATGGCAGCCCTCAGTAACCATCCCGCGCTGAAAGCAGCCAGTCCGCAGGCACCGGTGACAGACTGGTTCCTCGGCGACGATTTCCACCACAACGGGGCGTTTATGCTGGCTGATGCCTTTACTTTTTACGTGGAAAGAGGCTTCGGGATGCCGCGGCCTGCACCGACGACCGTCGGACCGAAAGGCTACAATCAGCCCACGAAAGACAACTACGAGTTTTTTCTGCGTACCGGCGCGCTGCCCAACTTCACGAAGCTGACGGGTGACAGCGTCCGGTTCTGGAACGAGCTTATGAAGCATCCGAACATGGACGAATGGTGGAAAGCCCGCAATGTCCGGAACTTCGCCAACCATGTTCCGAACGGCGTAGCGACGCTGGTAGTAGGCGGCCTGTTTGACGCCGAAGACTGCTTCGGCGCCTGGACAACCTACAGCGCGATCGAGCAAAAGGCGAAAAACGATAACAAGATTATTATGGGGCCCTGGTTCCACGGACAATGGGCCGGACGGGGCAGCGACGGCTCCTCGCTTGGAAACGTTCAGTTTGGCAGTCCGACCAGCACCTGGTATGCCGAAAAAGTGGAAGTCCCATTCTTCAACTACTACCTGAAAGGAAAAGGTAACGTTGATAACCTGAAGGAAGCGACGATCTTCTTCACCGGTGAAAACCAGTGGCGGCAGTTTGAGCAATGGCCGCCGAAACAGGCCGCTGAAACATCCTTGTACCTACAGCCGAAGGGCGGCCTCTCTTTCGCCAAACCGGCCGCCGGCGGCGCCTTTACGGAGTATGTCAGCGATCCGGCCCGGCCGGTCCCTTACGCAGAAGGCGTGAAATCCAACCGGACGCGGGAGTACATGACCGATGATCAGCGGTTTGCCTCCATCCGCCCGGACGTGTTGTCGTTCCGGACGGAGGTATTGACGGAAGACCTGACGCTCTCCGGTCCGCTCGTCGCAGATCTTCTGGTGAGCCTTACCGGCAGCGATGCGGACTTCGTGGTGAAACTCATTGATGTCTTCCCGGATGATTTTTCCTACAGCACTGAAGACAAGTACATCATGAACGGGTACCAGATGCTGGTACGTGGAGAAGTGATGCGCGGTCGTTTCCGGAACAGCTTCGAAAAACCGGAAGCCTTTATTCCCGGCAAAATCACCCGGGTGAAATATACCCTGCCCGACATTGCCCATACCTTCAAAAAAGGCCATCGGGTAATGGTACAGATTCAGAGCAGCTGGTTCCCGCTGGTGGACCGCAACCCGCAAAAATTCGTGGACATCTACCAGGCGAAGGACAGCGACTTCCAGAAAGCTACGATCCGTGTCTTCCATGAGGCGGGGCAGGCGAGCAGGATTGTGCTGCCGGTTTTGAAGTAGTTATTAGAGTTGGGGCTGGCGTTCGCGTCGGCCCCTTGTGTTTTCAGTTTTCAGTTTACTGTTTTCAGTTGGGGTTGCGAGAGGTGTTGGATACGGGAAAGAGATAAGACGAATACGTTGGCCCGCCGTGCGTAGCATTCGCTACGCACTTTTTAGTTGGTAGGCTGTGCCTACCGCGATCCGTATAAAACAAGCTCACCCTCGCGAAAAACTTCATACGCATTTCATCGGCTCCTCAATATTCGAACAAACGTGATGGGATGCCTCTGGTCAGATCATCAACTAGTTCTTAAAAAGCGTTCGTAAGTTCTTTTAGGAAGAGCATTTTACGACAGGCACAGCCTGCCAACTAAAAAGTGCGTAGCGAATGCTACGCACGGCGGGCAGACGGATTCGTCTTACCCTCTCTCCCAATCTAACAACGCCCTCCCAACCCCAACTGAAAACAACAAACTGAAAACTGAAAACAACGAGGGCCGGCATTCTTGCCGGCCCTCGTCCTACTCACTTCTTCGCCACCAACACCACCTTCGGCGGTACTGGCGCTTTCGAAGCTTCATGCTTCTGAACAGCGATATGCGGAGCTATGACAAGCGAGACGATGGACATCAGCTTGATAAGAATATTCATCGAAGGGCCGGACGTGTCCTTGAACGGATCGCCGACGGTATCACCCGTCACAGCAGCCTTGTGCGGCTCCGATTTCTTGTAGTAAATCGTGCCGTTGATATCGACGCCTTTTTCGAACGACTTCTTGGCATTGTCCCATGCACCGCCGGCATTGTTCTGGAAAATACCCAGGAGGACGCCGGAAACCGTCACCCCCGCCAGCGTACCACCCAGTACTTCCGGACCAAACAGGAAGCCGATGATCACCGGTACCAGCAATGCGATCAGCCCCGGAGCAACCATTTCACGAATGGAAGCCTGCGTCGAGATCGCCACGCATTTGTCGTACTCCGGCTTGGCAGTACCTTCCATGATACCGGGGATTTCCCGGAACTGGCGACGTACTTCTTCCACCATTTTCATCGCCGCGCGACCTACTGCCGCAATCGCCAGCGAGCTGAAAATAAACGGCACCATCGCGCCTACGAACAAACCGGCGAGTACATCGGCCTTGAAGATATCGATGGACGAAATACCGGCGGTTCCGCAAAACGCCGCAAACAGAGCAAGCGACGTAAGTGCCGCGGAAGCGATGGCAAAGCCTTTACCCGTCGCAGCCGTCGTATTTCCTACGGCGTCCAGGACGTCAGTCCGGCCGCGTACTTCTTCCGGCAGGTGGCTCATTTCGGCAATTCCGCCTGCGTTATCGGCGATCGGCCCGAAGGCGTCAATAGCCAGTTGCATGGCGGTCGTCGCCATCATGCCGGAAGCGGCAATAGCCACGCCGTACAGACCGGCAAATTTGTAGCTCAGGAAAATACCCGTAGCGAGGACGATAATCGGAATCACTGTGGATTCCATCCCCACTGAAATCCCGCCGATAATATTGGTCGCATGGCCGGTAGATGACTGCTGCACAATAGAACGGACCGGTCGCTTGCCAATGGCCGTGTAGTACTCCGTCACCGCCGACATAATAGCACCGACGACCAATCCCAGCAAAATACTATGGAAGACATCTTCCGACACAAACTCAACGCCCCGGATCGACATCGTACCCGAAGGCAGCAGCCATTTCACCAGCGGGAAAGACGCAATGGCCGTTAGGATAATGGAGCCCCAGTTGCCGATATTCAACGCCTTTTGTACGCTGCCGTTATCGTCCGAAACACGGACAAACGCCATGGAGATAATACTGAAGACGAGTCCCAGGCCGGCAATCAACATTGGCAACGCTATCGGCGCGATACCGTTGGCATTATCGCCGGTTGAAACGATTTCGCGGCCCAGTACCATCGTGGCGAGTGTCGTCGCGACATACGAACCGAACAAATCAGCCCCCATACCTGCCACGTCCCCGACGTTATCGCCTACGTTATCGGCAATCGTAGCCGGGTTGCGGGGGTCGTCTTCCGGAATACCGGCTTCGACCTTACCGACGAGGTCAGCGCCTACGTCCGCCGCTTTCGTGTAAATACCACCGCCGACACGGGCAAACAGGGCAATACTCTCGGCGCCCAGCGAGAAACCCGCCAGTACTTCAAGCGCCTTCTCCATTTCCAGACCGTTGACGTTGCCCGTCTCTCCCACATACAGGTGGTAAAAAAGGATGAAGAGGCTGCCAAGCCCGAGGACAGCCAGCGACGCCACGCCGATACCCATCACCGAACCACCTGTGAATGAGACGCTCAGCGCCTTGGCGAGGCTCGTACGGCCCGCCTGCGAGGTACGGACGTTGGCTTTCGTCGCAATGTTCATACCGATGTACCCGGCCAGGGCGGAGATAAACGCTCCGATCGCGAAGGCTACTCCGATGACCCAGTCCGAGTTTTCCACCAGGGTCCCGGAAAAGGCCAGAAGAACCGCTACTGCAAGACCAAAAACTATCAGAACACGCCATTCGGCCTTGAGAAAAGCGAGCGCCCCGGCGGCAATGGCGTTGGCAATCTCCTGCATATCGGAGCTGCCCGCGTCCTGCCGGTTGACCCAGCCGGCCTTGGCAAACATTACAATTAACCCCACAATCCCCAGCACGGGAACTAAGTACAGTAAAGGAGTCATGCGAATAGCGTTAAAGGTTTAATACAGAGGTTTACGCGTCATTCACAAAAATAGACGAGCCTCCCAATTGGGCAAATGAAAGATGCTTTATTTTGGAACTCTGTTAAGAAATTCTTGACTTTTTCTGATTCGACGGATCTTTCTTCCATCGGATGACCTTTAGGCAGAACGACGTTCCTATTTTTGAATCATCACCTGCATTACACACGCGTCAAATGAGGCTTTTTGTTGCGCTTATGCTGGCCGGCACTACCTGCTTTGCCCAGCTACCGAAACCCCTTGCTCCCGGAGAAATCGCTCTTCAGCTGAAAAAACTCAACGTCCTGGGTTCGGCGATGTACGTCGCCGCGCACCCCGACGACGAAAACACGGCAATGCTCGCCTGGCTGGCGAAGGAGAAAAACGTCCGGACGGCGTACCTGTCCCTCACCCGCGGCGATGGCGGGCAAAACCTCATCGGCTCCGAACAGGGTGATCTCCTCGGCCTGATCCGGACCTATGAGCTGCTGGCTGCCCGGTCGATCGACGGCCCCGAGCAATACTTCAGCCGTGCCAATGACTTTGGCTTTTCGAAGACTACTGAAGAAACCCTTCAGATTTGGGGAAAGGAAGCCGTTCTGTCGGACATCGTCTGGCGGATCCGGAAGTTCCGCCCGGATGTGATGATCTGCCGGTTCCCGCCCGACCCGCGTGCCGGGCATGGTAACCACTCGGCTTCAGCCGCGCTGGCAGAAGAGGCGTTCGTCCGTGCCGGCGACCCGACACAGTTTCCGGAACAGCTGAAAACCCTTCAGCCCTGGCGCCCGAAGCGCATCGTCTGGAATACGTTCTCTTTCGGCGTCAATCCCGCCCAGCGGCCTACGGAAGGTACCTGGTTTTCGGTGGAAATCGGCGGCTATAACCCGCTGCTGGCGACTTCCTATACCGAGCTGGCCGCGGAAAGCCGTTCCCAGCATAAGTCGCAGGGTTTTGGCGTGCCCAAATCCCGGGGTATCAAAATCGAGTACCTGGTCCACAAAAACGGCGACAAGGCGGATAAAGACCTGTTTGACGGCCTCGATATTACCTGGAGCCGCGTAAAGGGCGGCGCAGCCGTACAGGCGCTGGTGGAGCAGGCTGTTCAGTCTTTCCAGCCGGCGAATCCAGGCGCGCTGGTACCTCAGCTGACGAAGATTTACCGGCAGGTAGATCAATTGGAGGATGCCTATTGGAAGGAAGAAAAGAAGAAGCAACTGCGGCAACTGATCGTCGCCTGCGCCGGTCTCTGGTTCGAAACCAATCCGTCAGAGTATGCGGTAACCGCCGGCGACCCGGTTCGACTGATCACCAGCTTTGTCAAGCGCTCGGAAGTTCCTGTCACGCTGACACGCGTCCGTTTCGCTGGTTTCAACCGGGATACGACGTTATCTGTTTCGCTGGGGAATAATGAGTACCAGCGCATGGAAACGAATGTACGTGTACCCGCATCCGCTGCTATCACCCAGCCGTACTGGTTAACCGAACCGAAAATGGGCAAGGGTATGTACCGTGTCGACGACCCTGCGCTGATTGGTCTTCCCGAAAAACCAGCTGATTATCAGGCTGAATTTTTCTTTACGGTAGACGGACTTCCGCTTTCCTGGCAGGTACCCGTCACTTACAAGTATACCGACGAAGTCCGCGGCGAGCTCTATCGCCCCTTCGAAATCCGCCCGGAAGTAACGGCGACACCGGCCGAAAAAGTACTGGTTTTCCCGGATGGTAAGGCAAAGGAATACAGTATCGTTCTCAAATCGTCCAAAGCTCCGGTTTCCGGGGAAGTATCCCTCGCACTACCCGCCGGATGGAAAGCCGAACCGGCGGGTATTCCCTTTTCTTTCGGAGACAAATTCCGGGAGCAGGTCGTCACGTTCCGGCTGACGCCTCCCGCGCAGGCAGCCGAGGCGTCTGTACGTGTCAACGTAAAAACGGCTGCCGGAACGGGCAGCCGGGGTATTTATGAGATTCGCTACGAGCATATTCCACCGTTGACGGTCTTCCCGGTAGCAGAATCGAAGATTGTGCGGCTTTCGATTGAAAACAAAGCCAAACGCATCGGGTATATCCCCGGCGCGGGAGACGAGGTACCGGCAGCGCTGCGGCAGCTGGGTTGCGACGTAACGATGCTGACCGGCCGGGAAGCTAACCTGTCCACGTTTGACGCGATTGTCGTTGGGGTCAGGGCTTACAACATGGAAGGCCGTATGGAAAACATACAGGCGAAATTGATGGACTATGTGAAGGCCGGTGGCACGGTTGTCGTACAATACCAGGTTAATTCCAATCTTCAGAAGATCTCAAAATCGATTGGCCCCTACCCCTTCCAGTTGTCGCGGGACCGTGTCACGGTCGAAGAAGCACCCGTACGCTTCCTCAAAGCCGACCACCCCATTCTTCAGCGCCCGAACCGGATTACTGAGGCCGATTTCGGTAACTGGATACAGGAACGGGGGTTGTATTTCGCCAACGAATGGGACGATCACTACCAGCCTATCCTCAGCAGCAATGATCCCGGCGAAAAACCCCTCGACGGCGGTATGCTCGCCGCGCAGTACGGGAAAGGCTGGTATGTATTCACGGGCTATGCGTTTTTCCGGGAATTACCGGCAGGCGTTCCGGGAGCGTATCGGCTGTTTGCGAACCTGATTTCGCTCGGAAAATAACTGTTCAGGTATACCGCGTTTACAAAAACGAGGCCGGCTCCTTTGATGTGAGCCAGCCTCGTTTCGGTTGAAGGGAGAACGTACGTCTGCAGCACTAGGCTTCTTCTTCCAATCCCCAGGTCAGTACCGGCAGATCGGAATGGTTGACGACATCTTCGGCAACGCTGCCTTTGAACCAGTGAGCGAATCCATCACGACCGTGGGTATAGAGCGCGATCAGGTCCGCTTCGACGTCGCCGGCGAACTGGATAATACCCGCACTTTCGTTGGGTGCGTCGGTAATGCCGTAATCATATGATTCCAGGCCGATTTTGGTTGCGAGCTTGCGCATCTTGCCCCATAGTTGCTGGGTATCCATGGAAAGCAGCCCGGTGTTGACGGTCACAAACGAGACAGCGGCTTCCCGGCAAAGCGGCAGTGACAGAAACCGCTGGATGAAATCGGTATGCGTAAAATCCGTCGGAAACAGCACCCGGCGTATGGGTAATGTAATATCGTCTTTGATGACCAGCACCGGACATTTCGCTTTGCGGACGACCTTACCGGCGTTGGAACCGGTCGTCTTCTCCTTCCATCCCGAAGCACCTTCAGACGCCATCACGATCAGGTCCACCTCGTGAGTGGCGATGGTCTCCCCGATACTGCCTTCCTGCCGGAGTACGATCGGAGAAACATTCGGATACTGGGCGGCAAGGCAGCGGAGGCGGTTTTCGATGCCCTCCACCTGGCGTTCAAATACATCGTCGGGGTCTTCGGCCTGCACCCCACCGGCGATGAGTACCGGCTCCGGGTATTTCAGGACATCCATGAGCAGAACTTTGGCTCCGCCGGCCAGCTGAACCGCCACATCGAGTGCTTTCAGGGACATCGGGGAGAAATCGGTGGGAACGAGTATCGTTTTCATCGGTAGCGTGATTGCTTTCCCAAAGCAACGCAACTCTTCTGTTGAGAACGATGACTTCTGTTGGCAGGAAAACTAACAAATCTCAGTTTGTTTGGAGCTGATCATAAGATTCGATTTCACAAACAAAAAAAAGCCCTGGCTCACACCAGGGCTTTTTCTTACTCATACGTGTACCTTACGCGCCTACGCTGGCCCGGATGATGTTCAGGGCGCCACCGGCCTTGAACCACTCGATCTGAGCGTCGTTATAGGTATGGTTAACCGGGAAAGTCTCGGTCGTACCATCTGCGTGGTTGAGGACAATCGTCAGTTGTTTACCCGGAGCGAATTCGGTCAGGCCAACGATGTCGATGGTATCGTCTTCCAGGATCTTGTCGTAATCGGCAGGATCAGCGAAGGTCAGGGCAAGCATACCCTGCTTCTTCAGGTTCGTTTCGTGGATACGGGCGAATGATTTCACGAGGATAGCCCGGACGCCGAGGTGGCGGGGCTCCATCGCTGCGTGTTCGCGGGATGAACCTTCTCCGTAGTTTTCATCACCGACAACGATCGTACCGATACCGGCAGCCTTGTAGCCGCGCTGGGTACCCGGAACGGTTCCTACTTCACCTGTCAGCTGGCTCTTCACTTCATTCGCCTTTTCGTTGAAGAAGTTCGTAGCGCCGATGAGGAGGTTATTGGAGATATTGTCGAGGTGACCACGGAACTTCAGCCACGGACCTGCCATGGAGATATGATCCGTCGTACACTTGCCTTTTGCCTTGATGAGCAGCTTGAGACCGGTGACGTCGGTACCTTCCCATGCCGTAAACGGCGCTAGGAGTTGCAGACGATCCGAAGTCGGAGATACAATTACCTGAACCGCAGATCCGTCAGCGGCGGGAGCCTGATAGCCGGCATCATCTACAGCAAAGCCGCGCGGGGGCAGCTCGAGTCCCTGGGGCTCGTCGAACTTAACAGCCACGCCATCGGTGTTGAGGAGGGTATCCGTGATGGGGTTGAATGTCAGGTCACCGGCAATGGCGAACGCCGTTACGATTTCGGGCGAAGCCACAAACGCGTGGGTATTCGGGTTGCCGTCGTTCCGGGCCTTGAAGTTCCGGTTGAACGACGTGATGATCGAGTTCTTCTTGGTGGGGTCGCTGGTGTGGCGGGCCCACTGACCGATACACGGTCCGCAGGCATTGGCCATCACAACGGCACCCATGGTATCGAAGATATCGATGAAGCCGTCGCGCTCGATTGTGAAGCGAACCAGCTCCGAACCGGGCGTAATGGTGTATTCGGCTTTCGCCTTCAGCTTCTTGTCAACGGCCTGTTGGGCGAGGCTGGCAGCGCGGCTGATGTCTTCGTAGGAAGAGTTGGTGCAGGAACCGATCAGACCTACTTCGAGCTCTGCCGGCCAGTTGTTTTCCTTCACCGCCTGAGCGAATTTAGAAAGCGGCCAGGCCAGATCGGGGGTGAACGGGCCGTTGATGTGCGGCTCGAGCGTCGACAGGTCAAGTTCGATCAGTTGATCGTAGTAGGCAGCCGGGTCAGCGTATACTTCATCATCGGAACGGAGGTATCCGGCAACGCCGTCAGCCAGTTCGGCAACGTCGGCACGGCCCGTACCTTTGAGGTATTCAGCCATTTTCGGGTCATACGCGAAGATGGAAGTCGTCGCCCCGATTTCCGCACCCATGTTACAGATCGTACCTTTTCCAGTAGCAGAAAGGCTTTCAGCGCCTTCGCCGAAGTATTCGACGATCGCACCGGTACCGCCTTTCACGGTCAGCTGACCGGCTACCCAAAGGATAACGTCTTTTGCGGAAGTCCAGCCGCTGAGTTTGCCCGTGAGCTTCACACCGATCAGTTTCGGCATTTTCAGTTCCCAGGCAAGGCCAGCCATAACGTCGCAGGCATCCGCGCCGCCGACACCGATCGCAACCATACCCAGACCGCCGGCATTCGGGGTGTGGGAGTCGGTACCGATCATCATGCCGCCCGGGAACGCATAGTTCTCGAGTACTACCTGGTGAATAATCCCGGCTCCGGGTTTCCAGAAACCAATTCCGTATTTATTGGATACCGACGAGAGGAAGTCGAATACTTCCTTTGACTGCGTCACAGCGTTCGTAAGGTCTTCCTTCGCACCTACTTTCGCCTGGATCAGGTGGTCACAGTGTACGGTTGAGGGAACGGCTACTTTCGGACGACCTGCCTGCATGAACTGGAGCAATGCCATCTGGGCAGTCGCATCCTGCATCGCCACGCGGTCGGGAGCGAAGTCTACGTAATCCTTGCCACGCGTAAACGGAGTACTAAGCGAACTATCCCAAAGGTGAGCGTATAAAATCTTCTCCGAAAGAGTCATCGGCCGACCCAGTACCTGCCGTGCGGTTGCCACTCGTTCCGGCATCCGGGCGTACAGGGCCTTAATCATCTCAATGTCAAAAGCCATCGTTTCTATTAGCGTTTAAAATAATGAAGGAACAGGTCTTTGCCGCAAAACTACAAAACAAGTGGGGTCATGCCACGAGAAAATCTGAAATTCCTGCTCAGATATTATACATGGATATCCACCCGATTTGAGCGCCGCTGCCGGGGACTCAACTACCCTCCGGCATGGGTTTTTCTGCCCGTAACAGGATAAAAGGTAGACGGAAAGAAGGCTCACGGAACCCTACCCGATTGGCTAACGTTGCCACGATTGGATCAGTTTCCGGTAGTGCCCGTCTGTCTGTTCTACAAAACCATCTGCTAAAAAAGAAGCTCTTTAGCCGGTTGATTTTCAGCAAATTTTATACTTTCCACTGCTTTTTTTACCAAATATTCCGCTTTGTTGGAAAGGAATAGTTGCCTGTGTTTCGAATTTTTGTCACTTATTTTGGCAGACGCTTCCCATACACCTAATGTCGCATTATTATGGCCAAGAAGAACCTTGTCATAGTGGAGTCACCCGCCAAAGCCAAGACCATTGAAGGGTATCTGGGCGGGGATTTTCAGGTTAAATCCAGCTACGGACACGTCCGGGATCTGCCTGATAAAGGGCTCGCTATTGATATTAAAAACGGTTTTCTCCCCACTTACGAGGTATCGCCGGACAAGGTGAAAGTCGTCAACGAACTGCGGCAGCTTGCCAAGTCCTCACAGGAAGTGTGGCTGGCAACTGACGACGACCGGGAAGGAGAAGCTATTTCCTGGCACCTGAAGGAAACGCTCGGTTTGCCCGATTCGACCAAACGGATCGTATTCCGGGAAATCACGAAAGGCGCCATCCAGAAGGCTATTCAGAATCCGCGTACGATCAATCAGGACCTCGTCAATGCCCAGCAGGCACGCCGGGTACTCGACCGCCTGATCGGTTTCGAGCTTTCTCCCGTCCTATGGGAAAAAGTCAAGCGCGGTCTTTCCGCCGGCCGCGTACAGTCGGTAGCGGTACGCCTCGTCGTCGAACGCGAACGCGATATTGACAAGTTCAAGTCGAAATCCAGTTTCAAGGTTGTAGCGCTTTTCAGACTCGAAGGAGGGAAAGTACTGCAGGCGGAGCTCGCTAAAAACCTGGAGACGGCCGAGCTCGCCCGGACTTTCCTCGAAAAATGCCGCGGCGCCATCTTCACCATCAAAAACCTGGAGACCAAGCCGGCCAAGAAATCACCCGCGCCGCCCTTCACCACCTCTACACTTCAGCAGGAAGCCAGCCGGAAGCTCGGATACTCCGTCGCCTCCACCATGCTGTATGCCCAGAAGTTGTACGAAGCGGGGAAGATCAGCTACATGCGTACCGACTCCACGAATCTGAGCGAAGAAGCCATTTCCAAGTCGAAGGCTTCCATTATCGATCAGTTCGGTGATTCCTACTCACAGGTACGGAAATACAAGACGAAAAACGAGTCGGCACAGGAAGCGCACGAAGCCATCCGTCCGACCGAATTTTCCGTTGCCTCTGCAGGAGAAACCCGCCAGGAGCAGCGTTTGTACGAGCTGATCTGGAAGCGCGCCATCGCTTCGCAGATGGCGGATGCACAACTTGAGCGTACCACAGCAACCATCGGAATATCAACCACTTCGGAAGAGCTCATCGCACAGGGTGAAGTCATCAAGTTCGACGGTTTCCTGAAAGTATACCTGGAGTCGAAAGACGACGAAGACGAAGAAAGCAAGGGCATGCTGCCGCCGCTTTCTATCGGTCAGGTACTCGACCTCGACAACATGAAGGCCACAGAGCGCTTCAGCCGCCCGCCCGCCCGCTTTACGGAAGCGAGTCTCGTCAAGGAACTGGAAGAGCGGGGTATCGGGCGTCCGTCAACCTATGCGCCGACGATCTCGACGATTATCAAGCGGGAATACGTCGTCAAGGAAGACCGTCCCGGCAAGGAACGCAGTTTCCAGGAACTCGTTCTGAAAGACAATGCCATTCGGGAAAGTACCGGAAAAGAAACGTATGGTACCGAAAAGGCCAAGCTTTTCCCGACGACGATCGGTATGATTGTCAATGACTTCCTGGTGCAGAATTTCGATAACGTGGTGGATTTCAAGTTTACCGCGGATATGGAGGAGGAATTCGACAAGATCGCTGAAGGCCAGATCGAATGGCAGCGGATGATCGATAATTTTTACAAGAACTTCCACTCCACGATCGAACAGAGTTCCAGTGCCGAAAAAAGTTCGGTAACGTCGGCCCGGGAGCTGGGTATCGACCCGAAAACCGGGAAGCCGGTATCGGTACGTCTCGGCAAGTACGGACCGTATGCGCAACTCGGCGACTCCAAGGACGAGCAGAAGCCCCAATACGCCAACCTGCCGAAGGATAAGCTCCTGGAAACCATTACGCTGGAAGAAGCGATTGAGCTCTTCAAACTACCCCGGACCGTGGGCGAGTACGAAGGCAAGGAGCTGCTCGTCAACATCGGGAAACTGGGACCGTACGTCAAGTTTGACGACAAGTACTTTAACCTCACTCCGGAAGACGATCCGTATACCATCGACGAGGAGCGGGCTGTACAGCTGATCGAGGAAAAACGGGCCGCGGAAGTATCCGAAATGCTCGGGCTTTTCGAAAATAATCCGATTACCAAGGGCAAGGGTCGCTTCGGGCCGTATGTCAAGCACGACGGGAAGTTTTTCTCCCTGCCACGCGGCATGAACCTGGCGACGATTTCCCTGGAAGAGGCGATTACCGTCATCCAGAACAAGCGGAATGCTGAAGCCAACAAGGTCATCCGTGAATTTCCGGAAAACCCGTCTGTAAAAGTGCTGAACGGGCAATACGGGCCGTATATCCAGATCGGCAAGCGGAACGTACGTATTCCGAAGGGTACTGACCCGGCAACGCTGACGCTCGAACAATGCCTGGAACTCGGCGGCGAAACACCCGCAGCCGAAGAAAAAGAGAAGAAGCCGGCCCGGAAAAAGGCCGAATCCAAAAAATAACCTGCTGCCGGCCATCCGCCGGCAGCTTTTGTTTTCGATGAAAAAACTGGTGATACTCAGCGGGGCCGGCATTTCAGCAGAAAGCGGGATCCGGACTTTTCGCGACTCCGGTGGTCTGTGGGAAAACCACCGCGTAGAAGATGTCGCCACGCCCGAAGCCTGGAAACGAAATCCGGAGCTGGTCTTGGAGTTTTACAACCAGCGGCGCAAACAGGCGCTGGCAGCCGAACCAAACGAGGCTCATCTCCTGCTGGCGGCGCTGGAGACTGATTTTGATGTAACCATTATCACGCAAAATGTCGACGACCTGCACGAGCGGGCAGGCAGTACGGACGTTCTCCACCTGCACGGAGAGTTATTCAAAGCGCGGTCTACAGCCGATCCGTCGCTTGTTTACCCGGTTGACGGCTGGTCGCTGCAAATGGGTGATACCTGCGAACAGGGAAGCCAGCTCCGGCCGCATATCGTGTGGTTCGGGGAAGAAGTTCCGGCGATTTACGAGGCTATCCCGTTTTGTGAGGAAGCGGATGTATTTGTGGTAATCGGAACGTCCCTGCAGGTATACCCGGCAGCCGGGCTGGTCAACTATGTCGGCCGGTCGGTTCCCGTTTTTGTGATTGATCCGCATACTCCGGAAGTAGCCCGCTCCCGGAATGTGACCTATATCCGGGAAAAGGCCACGGACGGGATGAAGGTACTTCAGCGCCTTCTGTCGGAACCTCCGTTCCGGATGTCATCCCAACCGACCCTTTAACAAAATTTATCGGTCGTATTCCCGGTTAATTTTGTATTTTTTCCTTCCATTTCAGGGAAACAGGCAGAACGCCACCCGCTGGCAGACTCCTTTTCCGTTACTAGTGAAAAATCGTTCCGGATTTCCATGGGTATCCGGAAGACACATCAACAAAATTACCTATGCGTAAATGGTTCATTCCGGTGGCCGTACTGGCTGCTCATCTGGCAACCGCCCAAAGTCAGAACACGTCTTCTGAACCTGTAAAAACCAAGGCGCCGACCAACTGGTTTAACCTTGATTATTCTGCTGACAACGTGCGAGGTGTCAGTACCGAAAAGGCTTACGAACTCCTGAAAGGACGGAAATCTCATCCCGTGATCGTTGGCGTCATCGACTCGGGAATCGATATCAACCACGAAGACCTTAAGTCGGTCATCTGGAAGAACCCGAAGGAAATTGCCGGAAACGGCAAGGATGACGACGGAAACGGCTATATCGATGACGTCAACGGCTGGAGCTTTCTTGGCAACAAGGACGGCCGGAACATCGACAAGGAATCCCTCGAGCTGACCCGTGAATACGCCCGGTACAAGAAACTGTTCGACGGGAAATCGGAAGCCGACATTCCTGCCGATCAGAAAGACGCCTTCACGTACTACCAGGAGCTGAAGATCGCGTACAACGAAAAGGCGCAGGAATCAAAGATGATGCTGCCCCTGATCGAGAACCTCCTCAAGACCTACCAGGAGTCGACTGCGACGATCAAAGAATACCTGAAGAAAGACAGCTTCACGGCGGAAGACGTCTCCAAAATCGATAAAACCACGGCAGACGCGAAGGTGAAAAAGGCCATCTCTGTACTGGAACGTGGCTATCAGATGGGGTACAACGAGAAGGAACTGCAGGAAGGCCTGGATCACTACAAGACCGAAGCGGAAATCCAGCTCAACACCGATTTCAACGCCCGGAAAGAAATCATTGGCGACGATCCGGATAATACGGCCGATCACAACTACGGTAACAACGACGTCATCGGGCCTGACGCGCGCCACGGCACGCACGTAGCGGGTATCATCGGCGCTGACCGGACGAACTCCCTCGGAGTGAAAGGCGTAGCTGACAACGTCCGGATTATGGTCGTTCGGGCAGTACCCGACGGAGACGAACGTGATAAGGACGTTGCCAATGCCATCCGCTATGCGGTCGACAACGGTGCGCAAATTCTCAACATGTCATTCGGCAAGGCCTATTCTCCTCAGAAAGAGGCTGTTGATGAAGCAGTAAAATACGCGGAGAAGAAAGGAGTACTCCTCGTCCACGCGGCCGGCAACGAATCCAAGAATACCGACGAAGAGCCGAACTTCCCCAACCGGAAGTTTAAGAAAGGCGGAGAACCCAACAACTGGATCGAAGTTGGCGCGATCAGCTGGGAACCGAACAAGGTAGCCAGCTTCTCGAACTACGGAAAGAAAGGCGTTGATCTCTTCTCGCCGGGCGTCGCGTTGTATTCTACTGTTCCCGGTTCGAAATACGAAGAACTCGACGGAACGTCAATGGCCTCTCCGGTAGTAGCCGGTGTGGCTGCGCTCGTGAAGTCCTACTTCCCGAAAATTACGGCGGCGCAATTGAAAGATCTCCTGATCCAGTCGACCGTTAAATTCCCCGAGCAACAAGTCAATCTGCCGGGCGGCGACGGCCAGGTAGCCTTTGGCGAACTGTCCAATACGGGTGGTGAAGTCAATGCCTACCAGGCGGTGAAGCTGGCCCTGGAGTGGGAAAAGGCCGGAAAGATCAAGTAATCTGCCATACAACTGTATCAAAAAGGGGCGCTTCGGCGCCCCTTTTTCGTTATCGTTTCAACCCGTCCCAAACGGTATTGACGGCGGTATTGAGCAGCATCGGATCGACGGACAGGTCTCCGGAGAGTTTCATTTTCACGAGAGAGGTTATGTTTCCGTAGACCAGCCAGGCCATCAGTTTCGAGGAAATATCCTTCATCTGGCCGGTATGAATACCCTTTCGGAGAAATTCCCACAGAGGCTGATAGAAGCTGAAGATTTCTTCCTTCGGCATCTTGTTCATGATCGGGGAATTGGCGTAGTGCTCGATGAAGAGAAACTGATCCGGATTATTGACGAAGTAATGATACAACCCGAGAAACACGGCCCGGAAACGGTCACGGTATGGTTTCGCGGCGTCATCACTGTCGATAATAACCCGGGCTACTTTCTCCCGGTACATCAGAAAGAGTTCGTCAATGAGCTGCTCTTTGCTGTCGAAGTAGTGGTAGATGGTCCCTGCAGCGACGTTAGCGTGCTTCGCCACCATGCTCATCGGCGTGGCGTGAAACCCGTTTCTGGAAATCAGGTCGAGCGTGGCTTCCAGAATGGCGGTACGCTTGTCGGCAGGTCGTCCTGCTTTACTATTCATAGGTGCTTTTTAGCTTGGGGATGAAATCAACGTAAGCGGGCAACCATAATTCCGGTTTGGGTGGAGTGTTGCCGGAGGTACGCCGTGAGCGGTTCGGCAGTCAGCATCACTTTACCTTTTTCGGAGGAAGCATGCAGCAGGTAGATACGCCCGGCTTTCCGGACCGCAAATCCCTCGTGTGATACATCCAGTCCTTTGATCGACGACGTAATGCCGACAATATCTCCCGGCCGGAAAAGATCTTCGCGGATCCGGTCTTTTGGAATGAAAAACCGCGGGGTCGTCAGTAATTTCCTTTCCGCATCCAGCGTCAGGCGGTAAGCCGTACTGTCTCCGAGTGAAGGGTACAGCTGCCGGTGTCCCGACATAAAGTTGATGGGTTTGTCGTATGCCTGCCGGTCGCCCGGGTACACAAGATCGGCTTCTCCCCTTTCCACGAGTTGTCCCAGGAAGGAAGAAAAATAATGGAGCCGGCTCCCGTATCCCTGAATCACACCGCCCCGATAGCGGCATTGGGTGAGATTACGCCGGAAAGCGTCTGCCGTCCGTTCGTTATCCTGAATCGTCCGGGCAAGGGCCAGCACATTTTCGACGAAGGTTGTACAATCCAGCTGCCGGACGTTCACGACCAGATGCTCCTCCGGAGATTCAAGGGTATGTGCCACATAGGGCGTACCCAGAAAGCTCATCGCCACCTGTACGGCAGTTTCCGGAAGGGAGGCCTCCCGGGTAATGCGAAGTTTTTGTTTCAGCAGCTCGTCGTCCCCCGACTGCGTCCACGAAGTCAGCAGGGCAAGCAACAATATCCCCACCCACAGGCTGTTACGACTCATAGTGCATTATCCCTGCAAAAATAGAATTTCTGACAAAATCCGTAGTTGCCGGCCGGAAATCGAACCAAAATAGTATGTTTCCGGGTATTTATTTACCAAAACTCAATGTATTTCGTCCCGGATACGCAGCGTCAGCAAACCTGCCAAAATCAGAAAAAGGCCGCCGAAGACAACTACCTGCATCGGCGTAAGCCCCAGACCGCCCATCAGAGGCGCGAGGCCAAGGCTGGCACATACCTGAGGGATGACGATGAAAAAGTTAAATACCCCCATAAAATATCCCATGCGATGCGCCGGCAGACTCGACGCCAGCAGGGCATAGGGCATGGATAAGATACTCGCCCAGGCAATGCCTACCCCTCCCATCGCAACCAGTACCCAAACCGGCCCGGTGGCGAACCACAACGAAGCCAGGCCGAGGCCGCCGGTGACGAGACATACGAGGTGCGTACGTGTACGGCCTAGATTTTTTGCCAGAAAAGGAAGAAAAAGAGAAAAAACCGCTGAAACACCGTTGTAAACGGCAAAAGCTATCCCAACAAAATTCGCGCCCCGGTTGTAGGCGTCTGAAGAAGTATCCGTGGCGCCAAAGACGTGGCCCGTAATCGCCGCGGTCGTATAAATCCACATGCAGAACAAGCCGAACCAGGTGAAAAACTGCACCCAGGCGAGTTGCTTCATGATTTCCGGCATCTGGAAAATACCGGAAAACGACTCCCGGATACCAGCCAGGATACCCGTTGGCTCGTGGTGTTCGTGCGGAGGATATTCACTGGTTTTCAGGACGGTATACAACACGCATCCGAAAAACGCGATTGCACCAAGGTAATACGACCACTTGACGGAATCCGGTACCAAACCCGCCGAAGCGGTATTCGGTACCCCCCACCACGTCAGGATAGCAGGCAGAGAAGATGCCACAATTGCGCCGATACCGATGAAAAAGCTCTGCATCGCGAAACCGGAGGTGTTCTGGTCATCCGGCAACATGTCTCCGACAAACGCCCGGAAGGGCTCCATCGAAATATTGATCGACGCGTCCATCACCCAGAGCATCAGCCCCGCCATCCAGAGACTGGAGGAATTGGGCATGGCGATCAGCGCCAGACTTGCCAGCACGGCGCCGATGAAGAAAAAGGGCCGGCGACGCCCCCAGCGCGGATGCCAGGTACGGTCGCTCAGGTACCCGATGACCGGCTGGACCAGCAACCCTGTAAGCGGAGCGGCTACCCAGAGGATGGGTATCTCGTCGGCATTGGCACCGAGTGTCGAAAAAATCCGACTGGTATTGGCATTCTGCAGGGCAAATCCGAATTGTATGCCCATAAAGCCGAAGCTCATGTTCCAGATTTGCCAGAAGGAAAGACGCGGTTTCGGTGCCGTCATCGTGTTGTATCAGGTCAGGGAAAAAATCAGAACGCCGGCAGGCGGGATCATTACCGGGATACCCTCTGTGGCTTCGCCGTGCTGGTCGGTGTCGCCAAAAATCTCCTGGTATCGGAATGGCGTACCGGGCTGGTGGCCCGCCATCGACCGGAAAAGATCGGGAATCCGGACAAACGTAGAGGTTTCCTGCGTCAGTTGAAAACTCACGACAAACAACAGTACTTCCGTCGGCGTATACCGGAGATAGCTGTAGATACGGTCGTATCCGGTCGACTGCCCGTTATCGTTAACATACTGTAAATCAAAGAAATCGCCGGTCTTCACAGCTTCCGACGTGAGGCATAGATGGTTGACAGCGGCATAAAATGCCAGCAGCTCTTTCTGCCCGGGCGTGAGACCGGCGCCGTCGAACGTACCGCCGTTCATCAGTTGCTGCCAGTATGGTACCCGCCACCAGTCGAAGATCGTCGTACGCCCGTCATCACTCTGAAAGCCTTCGGCTTCAGTCGCCGGCTCTCCTACTTCCTGCCCGAAGTAATACATGAGCGGGCCACGGCCCAGCGTCGCCGAAACGACCCACGCCGGGCGGGCATAGCGGGCGTCTCCGGCAAAGAAACGGCTGGCAATACGCTGTTCGTCGTGGTTTTCGAGGAAACGGAGCATGTGCTCGTCGATGTCTCCGGACTCGTGCTGCCAGAGTCGCGTAATATCGGCGACGTCTCCATGCCCTTCCATGAGGCGGCGGAGGGCGTCATACAGGCCGACTTTGTCGTAGAGGTAATCGAACCCACCCTGAAAGATATAGGCTTGATACGCTGCCGGATTGTAGATTTCGGCGATGAAAACAACGTCAGCTGCTGCCTTTATTTGCGGAATACACCAGCCCCAGAATTCAACGGGTACCATTTCCGCCATGTCACACCGGAAGCCGTCGACGCCTTTTCCGGCCCAGAACAGGAGAATATCCCGCATTTTCAGCCAGGTAGACGGAATGGTATCAAAATGCCCTGCGCGACCGCCCAGGTAATCTACCCCATAATTGAGTTTAACGGTCTCGTACCAGTCGTTGATACCGGGATGCGCCGTAAATACATCGTTTCCGGTCGCCCGGGCCGGATATTCGTGGTATGGCTGGGTGGACTCCATCGGCAGGCGGATACCCTCGGGTACAGTAAAGTCCTGGCCGGGCAAATAGTAAAAGTTATTCTGCGGGGAAAAGGCTATCGTCGCGTCGTCTCCCTCACCCAGGTCCTGAATGCCTGCCGGTCTGGCATCGGAATGATAGGTCCTGGAAACGTGATTGGGAATAAAATCGATGATGATTTTCAGGCCATTGGCATGAATACGCTCAACCATCGCTTCAAATTCGTTCATGCGTTTCGACGGATCGGACGCGAGATAAGGATTGACGTCGTAATAATCCTTGATTGCATAGGGAGAACCGGCACGGCCTTTGATCACGGCCGGGTGGTCTTTCTGAATACCCTCTGCCGAAAAATCCTCCATCGTCGCATGCTCGATAATCCCCATCGGCCAGAGATGTGTAACGCCAAAGGATGTCAGGTGACGCAATGCCGCGTCGTCGAGGTCGTTAAAGGTACCGGTGCCGTTCTCCGCCAATGAGCCCCAGGGGACTACTTTTGTATTTTTATTTCCGGATAGCCGGAGAGTAAGCTCATAAACCAGTAGTTTGTGGTGTGCTTTCGCCATGAGAAACAGACAGGAATAAAACGGAATGAGTCAGTGAATCCGGCCCCGTGAACATTTCGCAAAACCGGGATCGATCAAAAATAAGTACATTTTCCTATTTGGTAGTCCATCATTTACGCCGATTTCGGAAATTGCCTGCGCCATTGTTATGTCTTTCATGACGCGTTGTTACTTTCTTCCCGGACGCCTGCAAAATCTTCGGTACACGCCGATTGCAGGTTTTTTGTATCTGCTCCTGATGTTTCCGACAGACGTACTCTCCCAGACCATTCAGATTCAGCGTGTTAGTCCCGCTCACTGGTTTACCGGCTTCCAGCGCCAGTCGCTGCAGCTCCTGCTCTATGGCCCCGGTATCAAAGGCACGAAAGTCCGGACAACGTATCCGGGCGTGACAGTCGACCGCGTTCAGTACACCGACAATCCGAACTACATTTTCGCAGACCTTACCATCAGCCCGGCGGCAAAGCCCGGTATGGTAACGTTTCAGTTGTCCCGGATTTTTCCGTTAACCGAAAAACGCGCGAACGGCAGTACCGTCGTCAACGGTGGAAAAGAAGTAACCATCACCCTGCCGTATGAACTGAAAGCCCGGACGGCAAAGCCGAAGCCGGTCACCTCCGCCGATTTTATCTACCTGATTATGCCCGACCGGTTTGCAGACGGCGATCCGTCGCTTGACCGTGTCACCGGCATGGCAGACAACGAGACTGACCGGTCCAACCCCTTTCGCCGGCACGGCGGCGACCTCCGGGGCGTTACCCGGCACCTCGACTACCTGGCAGACCTCGGCGTAACGACCCTATGGCTCACGCCGGTACTCGAAAACGACCAGCCTTTGACCGATGAAAACGGCACTCAGCGCTCTTCGTATCACGGCTATGGCATTACGGACCATGATCACGTCGACAAACGCCTGGGAGGCGACGACGCCTATAAAAGACTCGTCGACGCCGCTCACGGAAAGGGTTTGAAAATTATTCACGACGTCGTGTACAACCACATGGGGCTGTACCACTGGCTGATGAAGGACCTTCCGTCTAAAGACTGGCTGCATGCCTGGCCTTCGTACCAGAACACGAGCTACCGGGACCAGCCGCTGGTAGACCCGTACGGCGCGGAAATTGACCGGAAAATAAGTCGGGAAGGCTGGTTTGTACCGTTCATGCCCGACCTCAACCAGCAACAGCCACAGGTTGTTAACTACCTGATTCAACAGGCGTTGTATGCGATTGAGACGTTTGGCGTCGATGGTTTCCGCGTCGATTCGTACTTCTACAACGATCCGGATTTTCTGAACCGCCTCAACGAGGCCTTGTTCCGGGAATTTCCGGGCTTTTTTATCTGCGGGGAAAACTGGGTCAACAGCGTCACGAATCAGGCGTATTTTGTACGGAACCGCATTCAGACATCCTGGAAAAGTAACCTCCCCTCCGCGATTGATTTTCAGCTGTATTTTGCAACCAACGACGCCCTGAACCAGGCATTCGGCTGGAACGAGGGCGTTCAGCGCTGGTACCAGGTACTTGCCCAGGATTTACTTTACGAAGACGCCTTCCGGAACGTGGTTTTCCTGGACAATCACGACCAGAACCGGTTCTTTTCGGTCGTTGGAGAAGACCTGCGGAAATACAAAATGGGTATCGCTTTTTTGTTGACGACCCGGGGTATTCCCCAACTCTACTACGGCACAGAAATCCTGATGAAGAACTTCAAAAATCCCTCGGACGCCGAAGTACGGCAGGATTTTCCGGGGGGATTTCCCGGAGACCCGGCCGACAAGTTTACCGAGGCGGGCCGGAGCACCGTGGAGAACGAAGCCTTCCGCTATGTCCGGACACTGGCCCGTTACCGCCGGGAAACGCCCGCGCTTCAGACCGGAAAACTCATGCAGTTCGTCCCGCAGGACGGTATTTATGTCTATTTTCGGTACGATTCCGCCAAAACGATTCTGGTGGCTATCAATTCCAACCGGGAAGAAAAGGGACTGGCTACAGACCGCTTCGCCGAGCGTATGCAGGGCAAAACCAGCGGTCGCGATGTGCTGTCGGGATCTATCGTTTCCGATCTTTCCCACCTGAAACTACCGCCGCTGTCTGCCACGATACTGGAACTCAACTGAACACAACCTAACTGAAAACCAATTTGAAAGCGTGTCTTTTCGACCTTGACGGCGTGATCGTCGACACAGCCGTCTATCACTTCAAAGCCTGGCGCCGGCTGGCCAATGAACTGGGTTTTGATTTCACCGAGCACCAGAACGAGCAATTGAAGGGTATTTCCCGGATGGAGTCCCTGGAGCGGATACTCAGCTGGGGGGATGTTAGCCTTTCTCCCGAAGAAAAAGAAACCTGGGCCGCCCGGAAAAACGAATGGTACCTCGCATATGTCCGGCAGATGACGCCGGCTGAAGTACTGCCGGGCGTAAAGGATTTCCTGACAACCTTACACAAAAACGGTATTAAAATCGCCCTTGGATCAGCCAGTAAAAACGCCCCGCTCATTCTCGAACGGATCGAAATGGCTTCCTATTTTGACGCCGTCATCGATGGTACCCATACTACCCGCAGCAAACCCGATCCGGAAGTATTCCTCCTCGGGGCTCAGGCGCTGGGCTTCCCTCCTTCTGACTGCATCGTCTTCGAAGACGCGGTAGCCGGAATTGAAGCGGCGCACCGCGGCGGTATGAAGGCCGTCGGCATCGGCTCGCCGGAGGTACTCACCGAAGCCGACCTGGTAGTACCCGGTTTCACCCAACTGACTCTTGACCAATTGTTTGCCCTTTGATATGAAGAATTACCTGATACACGAGAACTGGACGATTAAGGAAGAAGGCTTTCATCCCGAATGGAACGAGATTACGGAGTCCATTATGTCACTCGGCAACGGCCGTATGGGCCAGCGGGGCAATTTTGAGGAAGGATATTCCGGAAAAACCCTTCCCGGCAACTATGTAGCCGGCGTCTATTTTCCGGATAAGACACGCGTTGGCTGGTGGAAAAACGGCTATCCGAATTATTTCGCCAAGGTTATCAATGCCGCCAACTGGATCGGCATCGGCATTACGGTTGGCGACGAGGTATTGGACCTCGCAGGCTGTCAGATTCTTGCGTTTGAGCGTACCCTGAACATGAAGGAAGGCTGGCTCAGCCGTTCCTGCGAAGCGATTCTGCCTTCGGGCCGGCGTATCCATATTCACTCACAACGGTTCTGCTCGCTGACGCATGACGAAGGCGGCGCCATTCGCTTCTCGGTTACGCCGCTCGATTTCAGCGATAAAATTACCTTCTTTCCCTATATCGACGGCACCATCTCGAACCGGGATGCCAACTACGATCAGAAATTCTGGGAAGAAACCGACCGGGAAACAAGCTTTGCCGAAGGATGCCTGCAGCTCCGAACCATTCCGAACCCGTATGGCGTTCCACAGTTTGAAGTGGCGACAGCGCAGCATTTCGAACTTCTGAGAGACGGAAAGTCTATTGAATTTCAGGCACTTCCTGTCAAACAGGAAAAATTCGTCGGTAGCAAAATTGTACTCGAAGCGACGGAAGGTACCGAACTTACCCTCATCAAGTATGCCTGTAACCTGAGCGATCTCAATCACCCGAAAGAAGAGCTGAGCGACCGCGCCAAAGCGTATGTCCGGCAGCTGGCCGCCATCGGATATGACGACCTGCTCGACGGGCAAATCGCTGCCTGGGAAGCCAAATGGGCGCAAATGGATATCGCGATTGAAGGAGATATCGCTGCCCAGCAGGGTATTCGCTTCAACCTGTTTCAGCTCAGTCAGACCTATACCGGTGAGGACGACCGCCTGAATATTGGTCCGAAAGGCTTTACCGGAGAAAAATATGGCGGCGTAACCTATTGGGATACAGAAGCTTACTGTATTCCTTTCTATCTATCGACCGCCGATCGGCACGTCGCCCGCAACCTCCTCGTATACCGTTGGAAGCAACTGGGCAAGGCCATCGAAAACGCCGGTAAGCTCGGGTTTACGGGCGGGGCAGCGCTCTATCCGATGGTCACGATGAACGGAGAAGAGTGCCACAATGAATGGGAAATTACGTTTGAAGAGATTCACCGCAACGGCGCAATCGCCTATGCCATTTACGATTACGTCCGCTATACCGGTGACACCTCGTATCTCGGCGAACACGGTTTTGAGGTACTGCTGGCTATTTCCCGGTTCTGGTCGCAGCGCATTACCTGGTCCGGCGAGCGGAAAAAGTACGTCATGCTTGGCGTAACCGGCCCGAACGAGTACGAAAACAACGTAAACAACAACTGGTATACCAGCTACATTGCCTGCTGGTGCCTGCGGTATACGCTGGAGGTCGCGGAGTACCTCAAATCCGTCGAACCCGGAAGGTATGACAGCCTCAGGGAGCAACTGCTGCTGGCTGAAGACGCGGAATTTGCCCGGTTCAAAGACATATTGGACAACATGTTTCTGCCTTATTCGGAGGAGCTGGGGGTTATTCTGCAGCAGGATGGGTACCTCGACAAAGAGCAGATACTCGTGCAGGAACTTCCGGCGGTAGACCGGCCGCTGAACCAGAAATGGTCGTGGGACCGGATTCTCCGCTCCTGCTTCATCAAGCAGGCGGATGTATTACAAGGTCTTTATTTCTTCGAAGACGAGTTTGACGAAGAGACCATCCGGAAGAATTTTGAGTTTTACGAACCACGGACGGTGCACGAATCGTCTCTGTCGCCCTGCGTGCATGCGATCCTGGCGTCGCGGCTGGGTCTGCACGAAAAGGCGTATGAAATGTACCTGAGAACCAGCCGATTGGACCTCGACGATTACAACAACGACACGGAAGACGGCCTTCACATTACCTCGATGGCCGGTACCTGGATGTCGGTCGTAAAGGGCTTTGGCGGGTTGCGGGTGAAAAACCATCAACTACATCTGTCGCCGACCTGCCCGGTGCAATGGAGCGCCTATTCGTTCAACGTTCGCTTCCGGGAAAACCTGCTGAAGGTACGCGTTACGGCTGAGGGTACTGTTGTAGACAACCACCAGGGACCTGAATTTACGGTCTGGGTTGACGGACAGCCACGCCTGATCCCGGCTGCTTAATTGCTCATTCTCAATAAGATGGCGGGAGTAATTCCCGCCATTTTTCCCGCCTATTGCTATGCTTGATCTTCATTTCGACCCGTTTCCGACGCTGAAGACAGAGCGGCTGATACTCCGCCGCCCTGTCGATTCCGACGTTCCCGATCTCTTCCGGATACGTTCCGATGCAGATGTCATGCGGTACATTCCCCGGACACTGGCACAAACGCACGATGACGTCCGGACATACCTGGCGAAACTGGATGAAATGACCAGCCGCGCGGATGGCCTGACATGGGCGATCGCAACGGCAGACGAGCCGGAGCGGCTGATGGGAACAATCGGCTTCGTTAACATCTACAAAGAGCACCACCGCTCGGAAGTCGGCTATGCCTTACATCCTGACTATCAGCGGAAAGGTTATGTACAGGAGGCGCTTGTGCGTGTGTTGGATTATGGTTTCGGGGAACTGGGTTTCCATACGGTTGAAGCGATTGTGGACCCGGCCAATGAAGCGTCTTCTTCTTTGCTGGAGAAAAACGGGTTCATCCAGGAGGCCCATTTCCGGGAGAACCGGATTTTCGAGGGACGTTTCCTCGATTGCCTGGTGTATACGCGATGGAAATAACGGCCGTCAGGGATGGGATTGAACAATTCGCCGGTTCGCTCAGACCCGTTCTGGTCCACTATGCCTATGCCATCACCGGTTCGCGCGAGACAGCCCGCGATCTCGTTCAGGATGCCTTTTTGCGGTTACTGGAGCAGCCCGACCGGCCTGTGCGGGATATCTGGAATTACCTCATACGAACGGTCATTCACCTGTCTGTCAACGAAGTAAAGCGATCAAACAGGGTATCCGGATACCCGGGTATCTGGCTACCGGAACCGGTTGCGACCGAGTCCGCAGACGGCGCCCTGAAACAAAGTGACATTCTGTCCTACTCCCTGCTCGCGTTGCTGGAAAAGCTCGATCCGCGGCAGCGGGCTGTATTTGTACTTCGGGAAGCGTTTGATTTTGAACATGCGGAAATCGCAGACATCCTTGGCTTTTCCGCTGCCAATAGCCGCCAATTAGTAAGCCGGGCTAAGAAGCGGCTCACTACTCCCTATCTTCCTGACAGTAAGCATATTACTATTCCCGAGGGGTATCTCGAAGCACTCCGGTCCGGCGATATCGAACGGCTCAAAGGTTTCTTTCACGAAGATATCCGGTCAGTTTCAGACGGCGGCGGGAAGGTTCCGGCGGCCCGGCGGCCGGTGGTTGGTCGTGACGACGTCGCGGCTTTTGTTTCCGGGATTTTTCACAAATTCCGCCGCAGACTGGTCGCTGCGACTGTCAATCATCAACCGGCTCTGCTGTTTTTCAACGACGATAAACTGGTAACCTGCCAGGTTTTTCAAATTTATAACAACCTGATTATCAATACATACTTTCTCCGTAATCCGGAAAAACTACGGGAATTGGAATACGCCGTTGTCACATCCGGAAGGGTTGAATTGTCTTCCTGTTAAATCAATCTCTATTCTTTTGATGGAACGTATTCCTTCCTCCGAATTACCCCAAGGCCTGATGGCGGCCATGCGCCATGTACAGGCATATGTTGACCGCTCCGGCCTTGACCGCAAGCTTCTCGAACTCATGCGGACCCGCGTTTCCCAACTCAACGGCTGCGCCTATTGCCTCGACATGCACTACAAGGAGGCTATTGACGCCGGTGAGACGCCTCTGCGGTTGATTTCCGTATCCGTTTGGCGGGAAGCACCCTACTACAGCGATGCCGAGCGTGCCGTGTTCGCCTACGCCGAATTTCTGACGCGTATGCCCGAAGCCGAAGAAGCAGACCCGCATTATGCTGCACTGGGCAACCATTTCACCCGCGACGAAATCGCCTTCCTAACGCTGGCTGTCACCCAGATCAACGGCTGGAACCGGCTGGTACGGTCGTTCGGGTTTGTGGCGGGAAATTATGAGGTGAGGAAGTAGGGAGGGTTGGGGGTTTAGGGTTTAGGGTTTAGGGTTTAGGGTTTAGGGTTTAGAGTTTAGAGTTTAGGGTTTAGAGTTTAGGGTTGGGGGTTGAGAGTTTAGAGTTGGGGGCGGGCGACTGTATTCGCCAACCCCCAACTCTAAACCCTAAACTTTAAACTCTAAACCCAAAACTCCCAACCCAAAACTCCCTAAACCCCGTATTTTCGCCCCATGATCCGACTTACCACACCCCTGCCAAATCCCGGAACCGAATACGAACGGGAGGCAGTGGCATTTTGCCGGGAATGGCTCGAGGGGCAGCCGGCATTTCAGTTGCAGACCTCCGGGTCGACGGGTACTCCCAAGCCCATTGTTCTCACCCGGTACCAGATGGAGGCATCTGCGCGGCTCACCGGCGATACCTTCGGGCTGGAGCCGGGCGACAAGGCTCTCTGCTGCCTTAACATCCGGTACATTGGCGGAAGGATGATGCTGGTACGCACACTCGAGCTGGGCCTCGACACCTGGCTGGTAGAGCCTGACGCTGAGCCGCTCCGCGGTTTGGAGGAGATTCCGTTCGCCTTTGCCGCCTTTGTACCCCTTCAGCTGCAAACGTTGCTGGGTCACACAGACCGGTACCTGCCCGCATTAAGCCGGATGAAGGCCATCATCATTGGCGGAGCGGCGGTATCCGGTGCCTTGCTGGAGCAATTGCAGGTTATTCAGGCGCCGGTTTATTCAACCTACGGCATGACCGAAACCGTCTCCCACATTGCTATTCAGCGGCTGAACGGCCCGGATGCAGACGGACTTTTTCATGCCCTCAAAGGCGTCGATCTTTCCCTCGACGGTCGACAGTGTCTTGCTATCACAGCCGCCGCTTCCAACCACGAACGCATTCAAACCAACGATGTCGCTGAGTTATTTCCGGATGGATCCTTCCGCCTGCTGGGTCGCTTCGACAACATCATCAACTCAGGCGGTATCAAAATTCAGCTCGAAAAAACGGAGCAACTGGCAGAAACACGTCTGGCCCGCTTCTTCCCCGATTCCCGGTTCTTTGCCTGGGGTTTTCCGGACGAGCGGCTCGGGCAGAAACTGGGCCTTGTCGTCGAAACGACGCAGATTCCGGATGCGGAAGAAATCCTCACCGAATTACGCGGCCTCTTTCCGCCTTATCAGCACCCGCAATTAATCCGGTCGATTTCCGCTTTTTCGGAGACGCCGTCGGGCAAAATCGACAAGCGACAAACCGTCGCCCGCCTCTGAGCGTCGGGTAAATTCGCCCCGAAGCGTTACTTTCGCACCCGAGACAGTTAATTATGGAACACGCGATCCGATCAGTTACGATCCATTACCAGACCGCCGATATTATTCCGGCGCCTTACTCCCATCATATTTCGTTTACAGCGACCGTCAACAGCAAACAGGAGTTACAAACTTCTTTCAGGATTGAATACCTGGACCGGGAGGAACTGACAGAAGAAGAAATCGAAAGTGAAGGATTTACCGGCGACGACGATTTCGCCTGGGAAGGTACCCTCGCACCGGCCTGGACAGCCCAGATTACCCGGCTTCTTAGCCGTACCGACTACCACCGGGCAGGGCGGCAACCCGCCGAATCAGAAAACTGGATTACGGTAGAAGGAGAAGCAGACAGTGTTTTCAGCGGAAGTCCCCGCAACCATGAAGAGTGGGAATACCTCTCCCAGGAGCTGATGCAGGCCGTTTATGAGACGGCGCGCCTGGAAGCCCCCCTTCGCATTACCTACCTGAAACTGGAAAAGGACGGCTCCGACCGCCTGGATATCAGCGTATTATTTGCAACAAGAAGCATTGAGACACTGCTCAGCCGGCCGGCCGGCAAGAAAAACGGTACGCTGAACTGGGATACCCTCAACCCCGTACTAAAACTCATTTATACCGGGGATTTCCTTCCTGAAAAAGCCATTCAGCGCGAACCCCGCCAACCCGGTCGCTACCTCGAAATCGGCGACGGCCTCTGGTATGAACTCGGGGTATCGCTCGTGAACCCGCCGGGAAATCACCGTTTCCTGAGTCATATTGAAAAGACCCTCGACGGTTTGCTAAATAACTAACGCTTCACGCGCTCCAGTTCGAGACGAAGTTCGTCCACCAGCGAACGTACGCGATCGATCGAAAGCGCCGGTTCCGGCAGCTGCTGGCTGAAAAAGCCCTTCACAGCCCAGATTTCGAGGATATCCTTAACGGGAAGCTCCATCGAACGTACGCCGGGGCTGTCGGAACTCAATAGCAACGTATTCTTGATTTTTAGTTCGTTGTAGATCCGGCGGTACAGAAAACCGTGGTGATTGGCTACAATGAGGTAGTGCTTGCCGTCCTCGGCCGTAAACCAGTCTTCTACTTTTTCTCCGACGACTATCGCGCCCGGAAAGACAAAATCATCTCCCGCTTCGAACGCCCGTAACGTTCCTCTTCCGGCAAATGGCCACTGAAAATCAGGCAATTCCCGAATAAACTCCGGATGACGGAATTTATGCAGGTAATCGTCCAGCAAGGCACGGCGCACCAGCCGGATACCCGCGGCCTCCCGTACTTCCCTGACGGGTTCGGATAGTACGACCGGGTCCTTCCTCCGTTCTACTATTGGCGGCACTACCGGAAGCGGCCCATAGTCCAGCCGGTTGAGTTTGCGGAGGGTTACCCGCTGCGCCACCAGTTGCACCTGTGACTTTTCCCGCAGATAGGTGTCTACTACTTTCTGAATAGGTTGCGGCGGCCGGGGCGTCTCCGGCTTGAACACCGGCGGTGGTGGCGGCGAGGCGGCCGGACCAAGATCCAGGCTGGGTGTATCCCTGATCCGGCGGAGATCGGTCGTAAGCAGCTGATCGATCGAAACGCCAAACAGCTGAGACAGCTTAATCAACGCTTCCCGCGGTGGATTGGCCCTTGCTTCCTCATAGGCACCGATATTCGGCCGCTTGGTCCCGATGCGCCGGGCCAGTTGCTCCTGCGTCAGGTCGTTCCGGCTCCGCAGGTACCGTATGTTTTCACTGATGATACTCATGTTCCCCGTGAATGACAAAACTTTTAGCAAAACTAGAGAAAAACCGTGCGGAGTCAAGTTTTTCAGCCTTTTCCCGCAAATCAGGGGATTTTTTCCGGAGACAGGCCCTGCGAACAGTATTCTCTTCCTCATCCCAATGGGTTATGACGAACTCCTTCTACTTTTGCGGGCATACGTCCCCCAGCTACCCATGAAATTACCGGTCTGTCTGCTTGCCTTTATGCTGCCGTTCGGAGCGTTTGCTCAACTCGGCAGTACGGTTCAAAATCCATCATCCGTCAAATGGTCCCAGATCAAAACACCGCACTTCCGGGTGATTTTTCCCAGGGGACAGGATTCGGTCGGTACGCGGCTCGCGCATACCCTCGAAACGGTCTATGAACCGGTATCGAAGACGCTGGGGAAGAAACCACGCCCGATTTCCCTCGTTCTGCAAAATCAGACGACGGTCTCGAATGGGTTCGTCACCCTATTGCCCCGGCATTCGGAGTTTTACATTACGTCTCCGCAGGACGCCAACTTTGTCGGACTGAACCGCTGGCTCGACCTGCTGTCGGTACACGAGTTCCGGCATGTCGTTCAAAATGACAAGGCACTGACCGGTTTCAGCAAGATTCTTTATTACGGATTCGGATACAATGCACTCAGTTTCATCAACATAGGTATCCCGGACTGGTTTACGGAAGGCGACGCCGTCTGTACCGAAACGGCGCTCACGCCCGGCGGCCGCGGTCGGATTCCGGAATTCAACCTCCTCTTCCGTACGCAACTCACCAGTCGCAAGACGCCTTTTTCCTATTCGAAAGCCGTAGCAGGATCTTACCGCGATAACATTCCGGACTGGTATGTCCTTGGCTACCACCTGGCAAACTACGCCCGCCGTACCTATGGCCCGGATATCTGGGACAAGACGCTGCAGAGGTACTATTCCTTTCCGCTCTATCCCTTTTCGTTTTCGAATAGTCTCAGAAAAAGTACCGGGCATAAAATCGAGCAACTCTATACCGACGCGCTCGCCGATTTCCGCCGTGAATGGACCACGGAAGACGCGCAGTATACACCCGTGCAGGACGTACCGGCGTCTCCGGCAAAAGTATATACCGACTATGTTACACCACAGTACCTCGCCGACGGTCGGCTGGTCGCGCTGCGATCAGGCCTCGCGGATATTCCGGCTTTTGTGACACTCGATGGAAAAACCGAGCGTCAGGTACATCAAACCGGCTTCGTCAATAATTCAGCGACACTTTCCACAGGCGGGAAAATAATAGTCTGGGCCGAACAGCATTTCGATCCCCGCTGGGGTATGCGGGACTATACCGTGATTAAATCGATGGACGTCGACTTCCGGAACCTGAACCAGCTCACGTTCAAAAGCCGGTATTTCGCGCCGACGCTCTCGCCCGATGCCTCCCGCCTGGTAGTAGTGGAAACGGAAACTTCCGGAAACAGCCGCCTGGTATTGCTGAATGGCTACGACGGCTCGCTGCGGCGGGTATTTAACAACCCGGACGGGGCGTTTTTGCAGCAACCGCGCTTTTTGGAGGACGGAAAACACGTCGTCTTCATCGCCCAACAGGCCGCCCGCAAGTACCTCCGCGTCCTCGATACGGATTCCGGTAGTCAGGAAACGCTTTTCGAAACCGGGAATGAAAACATTGCCCAGCCGGTCGTGTCCGGCAAATGGGTTTTCTATAATTCTCCCCTGTCGGGTATTGACAATATCTATGCGTTCGATACTGAAACGAAGATTCACTATCAGGTAACGAACCGGCCCTTCGGCGCCTACCACGTCACGGTATCTCCCGACGGTAAAACACTGGCGTTTCAGGACTTCCGGAGCGAAGGATTCCGGATTGCGACAATACCGTTTGAACCGGGTACCTGGAAGAAAAAAGAGGAAGTACGTCCCGCAGCGACGCGCGCTTTCGGCCCGCTGGTCCAGCAGGAAAACCAGGGAAATATCCTGAAGCAGGTACCGTCGGGGCCGCTTGCGGTCAAGCCGTATTCCAAAGCCAATTTGTTTAATATCTATGGATGGGGGCCGGTGTTTGAGTCAACCGGTACGGGACTTACCCTCGGCTTGCAGTCGCAGAACCTGCTTTCCACCACATTTGCCTCCGCCGGATACGGATATGACGCCGGCGAGCGCCGCGGCCGCTGGTTCGGCAACTTCAGTTACCTGGGCTGGTTTCCGGTGATTGACGTCGGTGTAGTCAGTGCCGAGCGCAGTACTACCCTGCCGATCGACCGCGCCCAGCCAATCGACAGCATGCGGACGGATCGCTGGCGGCAAAACGAACTGAATATCGGCCTGCGCCTACCCCTCATTCTGACCCATTCGAAATACCGGGAAGGGCTTAACCTGTCCGTTCAGGCAAATTTTATCCAGACAAAAGGGTATGACCTGCCCCGGCGCTACCTCGATGAACCGGGAACGAATAACCTCGCCGCTACTACCCTGGCCTTCGCCTATTCCCGCCTCCTGCGGCAGGCCAAACGGGATGTACAGCCCCGGCTCGGGCAGGTCCTTTCGCTGTATGCCCGGAATACACCTTTCGGCGGGGTACTGAGCGGAAACCTGTTTGCCGCCCAGGCACGGCTCTTTTTCCCCGGATTGGCGAAGCATCATTCCCTGCGGCTGTTCGGCGGCATGCAGTTTCAGGGCAGCGGGGATTCGTATTCTTTCGGTAGCCCCATGTTCTTCCCGCGCGGCTATTCGTATGTGAGTACAGATCAATTGTATACCGGTACGATTCAGTATCAGCTGCCACTGGCTTATCCGGACTGGAACCTGGGCCGGTTGTTGTACATCCAGCGTATCAAACTAAATGCTTTCGGCGATTTCGGGCAGGGGATTTCGGGGGAAAACGACCGCAGCCGCTTCGTGCAGCAGTACCGGTCGGCGGGTCTCGACCTGAGCTTTGAATTTAACGTGCTGCGCCTCCGCCAGCCGTTCGAAGCCGGCCTCCGCGCCGTGTGGACAGAGCAGAAAGGCATGTTGATTCAGCCGCTGGTAGTGGACATCGGATTTTAGGTGGCAATCGGCTTTCGGCAATCGGCTTTCGGCTTTCAGCGAATTTCCCCCCATACCCATGCCCTATGCTCCATGCCCCCTGCCCTTTCCGTCGCCCCCAACCGCCCGTCTGTCGACCAAATTGCTTTTCACCAGCGAAACAGCGTACTTGACAACTGGTAATTCGTTTGTCATGCGTTTTTTGTGTTGTATGCTGCTGCTCGGGGCGATGTCCGCCGGGGCACAAACCGGGCCGAAGCCCTTTCTGATTTATTACGGCTGGCCATCACTGATTAATAATTCCGGGGGAACGGTCGTCACAGCCGCCAGCCAGTTTGCCCAATACCGCTATGTAGTCCTTGGAAACGGCCTGGAGGACGCCACTCACGGCGACCATGCGAAAACCACGCAAATTATCCAGCATCCGATCACAGCAAACGTCACGTTTTTCGGCTACATCGATCTTGGAGTTACGACGCAGAATCTGACCATCGCCGATATACAGAACCGTGTGCAACTATGGAAGGCGATGGGTATCGACGGCATTTTTCTGGACGACTATGGCTATGACTACGGTGTTAGCCGCCAGCGTCAGAACGACGTCGTCCAATACATTCATAATCAGGGCCTGCCGGTCGTCGCAAACGCCTGGAACGCCGATCATGCCTTCGGCTCCTTTCCCGATCCGACCTATAATCCGTCCGGCATATCTACTGTCCTGAATGCCGGAGATTATTACCTGTCGGAAAGCTTTGCCGTTTCCAGCTGGAACTACGATCCCAACTGGGTCAACAAAGCAGCCTGGCTGGAGGGATACCGCAATGCAAGACATTTTAAGATACTGGCCACGACAACTACCGATCTGGCCAACCGCAGCAATTTCGACCAGAACCGGATGAACTACGCCTGGTTTTGCGCCGCCGTTTATGGCTATGAAGGTCTCGCCTGGGGAGAATACTCCTACTCGGCCAGTGGCAGTAATAATACCGTTGCTCCCTTCCGCCCCAGGCCCGGGTCAGGCTTTGGGACCCGGTACGTCGATCCGCCGGGACAAGCAGGCACACGTGTTTTCCGGAATACTGACAGCGGGCAGCTATGGGTCAATACCGCGTCTAATCTGTATGGATTTACCGGCTGCGGTACCTGTCAAACCCTCTCGGCGGGCAATTGGCACGCTCCGGCTACCTGGAGCTGCGGGCGGGTCCCTCTTCCCTGTGACGATGTCACTGTCTCACACGCGGTAACCCTCTCTACCGCCGACGGACAAGCCAAAACCCTGCAACTGAATAGCCAGCTGATTTATGCGGCGGCGTTTAAAATCCGTGTGGGAATTCCTTGAGGGTTTTCGGTTTGCAGTTTTCGGTTTTCAGTTGGATTGGCGAATGCGGCTGCAGGTCAGAACTGCAAACCGAAAACTTCTCACCGCCGGCTTTCGTCTCTTTTCTGCCACGCGTAATCACCGGGATGTTATATTGCCTCTGAACGCATCAACATCCCGTTTCATGAAGCTTGTACCTCTACTTGCCTGTTTGTTGTTTACCTCCGGCGTCATCGCACAAGGCGCCAAACCGGAAGAAAAAAGTGCTGCCCCTGCCCCCTCCCCCGGAGCGCCGGTTGAAACCAAAGGAACCGTTACCATCAAGGGCCAGACCATTTCTTACACCGCCCGCACCGGCTACCTGACCATCAAAGACGAAGCCGGAAAGCCCAAAGCCAATATTTTCTTTACGGCATATACCAAAGACGGCGTTTCAGATCTGTCGAAACGGCCGGTGACGTATACCTTCAACGGTGGTCCCGGTTCGGCATCGCTCTGGCTGCACCTTGGCTGCATCGGTCCGAAGCGCATTCCGATGACTGAAAAGGGAGAGGCGCTTTCGCCTCCCTACTCCCTCGTCAATAACGAATACAGCTGGCTGGATAAAACCGACCTGGTCTTCATCGATCCGGTAAATACGGGTTACAGCCGTGCGGTGACCGGCGAAAACGAGAAGCAGTTTCTGGGCTATGTGGAAGATATCGAGTCGGTAGGAGAATTCATCCGCCTCTATACGACCCGCTATGGGCGGTGGGGCTCCCCGAAATTTCTTGCCGGGGAAAGTTACGGCACTACGCGCGCCGCCGGGCTTTCGGGATACCTGCAGGACAAATACAACCTCTATATCAACGGAGTAGCGTTAATTTCCTCCATTCTCAACTTTCAGACGGCCCGTTTTGACCGGGGTAATGACCTGCCTTACGCGCTCTTTCTGCCTACTTATGCAGCAATGGCCTGGTACCACAAGAAAATTGGTGCGGAATACCAGGGCGACCTCGCCAAAACCATGCTGGCCGTCCGGGAATTTGCCCGCAACGAATACAATACAGCCCTTATGAAAGGGGACTTGCTGACGGAAGCGGAAGAAAATCAGGTGATTGAGAAACTCTCCCGGTTTACCGGTCTTTCGAAAGAATACCTGAAGAATACCCGTATGCGGATCGAAATCGGTCGTTTTGTGAAGGAACTGCTTCGCGACGAAGGAAAGACCGCCGGTCGTCTCGACGGCCGCATCACCGGAACCGACTTCGACAATGCCGGGGATCGGTACGAATTCGATCCAAGCCTCGATGCGACCATCTCCGGACCGTATTCTACGGCGATGAACCAGTATGTCCGTCAGGATCTGAAGTATGAAAACGACCTGCCGTATCTCGTCCTGACCAGCCGCGTCTATCCCTGGAATTACAATAACGTGCAGAATCAGTACCTCAACGTCGCCGAAACCTTGCGCCAGGCGATGAGCAAAAACCCCTACCTGAAGGTCTGGGTGGGCGCGGGTTATTACGACCTGGCTACTCCCTTTTTCGCGGCGGAGTATACCTTCCAGCACATGGGTCTAAAGCCGGAACAGCGAAAAAACGTCTCCTTTACCTATTACGAGGCCGGGCACATGATGTACATCCACAAACCCTCGCTGATTCAGCTCAAAAAAGACGCCGATACCTTTTTTGACAACGCGCTGAAACCCTGATACTCCGGTCGGTTTTCACTCTTTTTAACGGTGGGAATTCCGCGGAATTACTCGGATTTGTGACGGGATAATCTACATTTCCATCGTAATAATGTTACGCCAATCCTTTAATCTCATGAAAAAGCTCCTTTTCCTCCTCGCTTTGCTGACCACTACGGTCTTTGGACAAAACCGGCCGGAACGTCATCGGCCGGGAGACGATCGTTTCGCTGAAGTATCGGTTTTCCCTTCTCCCAATTTTCAAGGTCGTCCGGAAACCTACCGGGAAGGAAATTATGCCAGTATCAATCTCCGCGGCGGCTTCGGCTCGCTACGCGTACCCCGGGGATTTGTGGTTGAAGCGTTCGCTCAGCCGAATTTCCGAGGCCCGTCGACCCGCTTCAGCCAGGACGTAGCACGTCTGGAGGGCTGGTCGGGCCGGATTCGCTCCTTCCGTGTCGTTCGCGAGAACGACCGCCCCGGATTCCCGGACCGTCCCGGCCAGGGCAATCCCGGCCGACCGGGCGACGACGTAGTGGTACTCTTTGAGGATGATAATTTCCGGGGAAGTACTGCCTCGCTGACCGTCGGCCGTCATACCTCCGTGTCACTCGGCGCGCTGCGCGGCCAGGCTTCGTCGATCCGCGTTCCGAGAGGCTATACGGTACAGGTGTTTGGAAATGACCGGTTCTCAGGACCCTCCTACACGTTTACCGAATCATCCGACCGACTGCGCAACCAGAACTGGAACGATCGGATTTTCTCGGTGATTGTGAAGCGGCGATAGGTTTATAATGCGGTAGGCTGTAAGCTTTAAGCTTTAAGCTATAGGCGGGTGGCAAGTCTCCACGAATATCTCCAGAGATTTCGAATCCAGGCAATGCACAAAGAGGCACGCTCTGAATGGAGCGTGCCTCTTTGTGTTTACTCGCTGATGCAGCGTACCGTCTATAGCTTAAAGCATACAGCCTATAGCCCCCGACCTAAAACTGAAAATAAATAAACGGCTGTACCTCAGCCGATTGAATCTGCGTCATTAGCAAAATGACGGCCAGCAGCCATGCCAGCTTACCCGCCAGCGGCATTCGCGCCATGACCGCTTCTGACCAGTTTTCGACCGATTTCGGGAGGAAATGGAGGGCATAGCCGAGTACCATCAGTGCCAGTACGTACCGATAGCCACTGACAAATTCGGGCAGAATGGAAATGTCGAACTGCGTCGCGATCTGATTAAGGACTTCGGTAGCTGTCTGCACGTTATCCGCCCGGAAGAATATCCAGCAAAAACAGACAAAGTGAAATGTCAACAGCTGCGCAATGAACCTGGGCATCGGATAGGCTCCCGGAGCGAAGTACTCCCGGAAAAACCGGTGTACGCCCAGCGCCAGGCCGTGCAATGCCCCCCAGATCACAAACCGCCAGGCTGCGCCGTGCCAGAGGCCGCCCAGCAGCATGGTCAGGAAGAGATTGAGGTACGTCCGGAACCTGCCTTTTCGGTTACCGCCCAGGGAGATATACAGGTAGTCGCGCAGCCAGCTGGAAAGCGAAATATGCCAGCGGCGCCAGAATTCGGCCACATTGCGGGACTGATACGGGGAATCGAAGTTCAACGGGTACTGGAACCCGAGGAGCAGCGCGATACCAATCGCCATGTCCGAGTATCCGGAGAAATCGCAGTAAATCTGAAGCGCATACCCATACACACCTACCAGGTTTTCCAGACCGGAATACAGCGTCGGATTGTCAAATACCCGGTCAACAAAGTTGATACTGATGTAATCCGAAATGACGACCTTCTTGAACAGACCGGCTCCGATGAGAAAGACGGCACGTCCGAATTGCTCGCGGGTTACTACCGCCGGGCGGTAGAGCTGCGGGATAAAATCCTTTGCCCGGACAATCGGCCCGGCTACCAGCTGCGGGAAAAACGACACGAAAAAGGCATAGTCAAGAATGCTCTTGACCGGCTTGATTTCATTACGGTAAATATCAAGGGTATAGCTCAGGGATTGAAACGTGTAAAACGACACCCCGACCGGCAGGAATATCGGCAGCGGATCAAAGGGTTGCCGGGCGATTTCCGTCCAGACTTCGTAAAAAAAATTCGTGTACTTGAAGTAGGCCAGCAGTCCCAGGTTCAGGATCAGGTTGAGTATCAACCAGAAACGTTTTACCCAGGTACGTTGCGCATCGTAAATCATCCAGCCTAGTACATAGTCAACTACAGTCGCCAGCACCAGCAGCAGAAAGTACCACCCTGAGGATTTGTAATAGAAGTATAGAGAAAACGCCGTTACGAAGATGACCTTCGCACGGTGGTATGGCTGAATCAGTACATAAATTGTAGAAAATCCGAGAAATAGCCACAGGAACAGCCCGCTGTTGAACAGCATCGGCGCATTCGGTTGGTAGCGGAGTACCTCCGCCAGTTTATCGAGGTCGATTGGCAACATACTGGTTGAAAGAATTCATCAGGGCATCGTACAGCAGCCGGCCCTGAAGCTCGTACCCCTGGCGGGTATAGTGGACGCCGTCGCGTTGGATCAGGTGTTTTTTTTGCCAATAGGTCGCCGGACCGGTAATACCATACAAATCCCAGCAGGGAAGCTGGTGGTCGGTCGCATACCGCAGGATCGTTTCGCGGACTTCGGCCATTTTCGGGTTCGGAACGCGGCGCCGGCGATAGCTTTTAAAGGAATCTGCCGGTGTCGTCAGTAAAATAGACGCTTCCGGATTTGCCTTCCGGAGAGATTGTACCAGGCCGGCGATCTGGCTGTAAAACTCGTCGCCGGTCAGCCTCGGTGCGAACGCCTCGTTTGTACCCAGCGAAATCACGATCAGGTTAGGCGCAAGGCCTTTCGTCTGCTCGGCGAAATAGGTCGCCGCCTTGTAATGACTGTATTGCGCACCGTTGACGCCAACAGTATGATACAATACGCCCGGCTGCCCGTTTTCAAGGCTGAAACCAAACAGCGTCGCGTGGTTCTGCTGATCGGCGGTACGCACCGGTTCCAGCGTAAACTGGTCGTTCAGTTCAGGCAGTTGAACGGTAATGGGTGATTGGCTGTCGGAGATACCCGACGCCTGCGCAGTTCCCAGTACAGCACCGGAGTCATCCAGAATGCGGTAATCAAAACTATGCTCGTCGCGCAGGCAGAACAACCGGACACGGTCGAACTGATACCCCAGCGACGAATCCGACCGGATCTGCACCGTAATTTTCCGACCCGGATGTGCATTGCGGACCGTCACCCCGCCGATACCGATGGGCAGCGGCTGATCGGGAAACGTACACCGCTTGGATTCCCAAACGGTATCGCAAATCGTTTTGAACGTATGGGGCTCGTTGGTTCGGGCAACGTGCAGCGGAACCACGAGACCGCGGCCGGCATTTCCGAACTCGTATTGAAAATTCTTCCGCAGGACATTCGTCAGAAAATCAGCCTGCAGGTGGGAATCGCCGATATGCAGGATATTCACGACACCTGTGTGGTGCGTGCGCAGCCCGTCGAGCTGACTGAAAAACTGCTCCAGGCCGCTCTCCTGCCCGATCATGTTACCGACAGGGCGGGCGGTCCGGTGGCTGACCACCTGTTCAGAAATGACGGATGCTGTCTGCGCCTGTATCCGTCCTGCCAGCAGGCAGCTCAGCAGCAGCCCGGGAAGAATTCTTCTGATCATATCTCTTCTTTTCAAACAGCAGCGCGCCCGCAAGCAGGTTCGCTATTTTCCGTCCACCCGCATACTTGAGGTGGGTATAATCCTTGTTTGCCAGACCGGCGTTGACCATGCGGACCATGGATCCGGGTCCGCCCATCGCCTCCCAGAGGTTCCAGAACGTGACGCCCGTTTTCCGGGACATCTCCCGCTGCGCTTCGATCAGCCGCGGAATACTCGGGAAAGAAACGTAGGAACCGTCCTTTCTCGTACTTCTGTCCGACACGCCGACGACGAGAATACTTGCCTCCGGGAATCCCTTTTTGATCCGTTCGATCGCGGACATCATCTTCGGGACATACCAGCCCAGTTGCTGGGTATTCGGCTGAATAACGTTCAAGCCATACTGAAGAATAACGAGCTTATAATGCTGTAAATCATTAAACTGCCGGTACATATCTTCCGACACTCCGAGCAATCCCCAGCCGGAATTACCGCGGATGCTGAAGTTGTCGACATATACGCCGTTGTTATTCTCGAAACTCACGCCATACATATTCAGCCCTTTCGGGAAGGAAAACTGGATTTTGCCGGCTCCGGCCGTCAGCGTCTGCGCGGCGAGGCGTCCATGCCCCTCCAGCACCGCTGGCTGGCTGCCTGCGCCTTTCCCGAGGGAATAATACAGTTCACTTGTCTGGCTGGATTTATAAAAGACGCGTACACGGTCAAAACGACTGGCGCCGTAGGGCTGGGACGTACTGTACGTCACCTGGTTATCCCCTTCCGGCACAAAACTGAAACCCGAAACACCGAGCGCAGGTCCGGATGGATCGCGCTGCAGCACCGAATAGGTTTTGATATTCCGGAACTGGTGCCGGATTGTCACCCGGAAATTGGCTACCGGAGACGTCAGCGGCACAAACCCGACGCCACGGCCTCCGAATGCTGCCTGCAGCGTATCCCGGAAGTAGCCGCACAGCATGTCTCCTTCGATAAAGGAATCCCCGAAAAACGCCACCCGTACCGGTTCATTGGGCGCCTGTTCTTCCAGCGCCTTCATAAACCGGGTCAGGCCTTCCCCTTTCGCGTCAAAATCCTCGACGCAGGTCCGGCCTTTCGGGCAGGGAAGCTCCTTTTCGGGCTTCGGCGCTTCCGCTGGCGGTTTTACCTTCGCCACCGGGGGCGCAGGCGGCAAAACCGCCAGCGTATCCTGCTGGATATCGGACAAAATATTAACCGGTTTCAGGGCATATTCCTGCCACTGAAGGTCCGCAGGCATAAACGAAAACGCTACCAGACAAATCACCACGAGGAGAGTCAGCAGCGGTACTTGACGCAAGGCATTGGAGGCCATCAACAAGCTTCCTTTTTATTTGGCATAAATGGCGCCTTTGGCAGCCAGAAGGGTGTTCTGCATGAGGGAGATGATCGTCATCTGCCCGACGCCGCCGGGTACCGGCGTGATGTAGCTGGTTTTGGGAGCTACTTCGTCGAATTTCACGTCACCTTTCAGGGAGAAGCCGGATTTTTTGGACGGATCGGCAACGCGCTCCAGTCCGACGTCCAGAACCACAGCTCCTTCCTTCACCATATCAGCGGTAATGAACTCGGGGCGTCCGAGTGCGCCGACCAGGATATCCGCCTGCCGGCAGATTTCGGCCAGGTTAGCGGTTTTGGAGTGCGTAATCGTGACAGTGCAGTTGCCGGGATAGGTATTGCGCTGCATGAGAATGCTCATCGGCAGGCCGACAATCTGGCTCCGGCCCACGACCACGCAATGCTTACCCGCCGTTTCAATGCCATAATGCTCAATCAGCATCAGGCAGCCCTGGGGCGTGGCCGAAACGTAAGCAGGAAGACCCTTGGCCATGCGACCGATATTGATCGGGTGAAAACCGTCCACATCCTTAGCCGGCGCGATGGTTTCCATGATCCGGTCGGGATTGATGTGTTTCGGAAGCGGCAATTGAACGATCAGGCCATCCATATCGGGATTGGCATTGATTTCCTCCACTTTACGGAGCAGTTCTTCTTCGGAAACCGTATCCGGAAAACGCACGAGCGTCGACTCGAAACCCAGCTCAGCGCAGGCCTTTACCTTGTGGGCGACATACGTTTCCGACGCCCCGTTATTCCCCACGAGGATAGCGACGAGGTGGGGAGTCTTGCCCGACTCCGCTTTAAGCTGTGTAACTTCTTCTGCGATCCGGGCCTTAAAATGGGCGGCAACGGCCTTGCCGTCAATCAATTGCATAACCTTGTCCTGTAACGATGAATGGAAAATCAGAATCCAAAGATACAGATTCCCCTGCGCTTCGCCTCGCGCAGGCCGGATATTCGCCCCGCCTGCGGGGCCTGCCGGAGGCAATGACTTGATTTCAGGCGCCTTATCTATTAGTTTCGCAGTTCCATTCCGGAGGTATACCGCATGCAACTTTCCCTCATTCCCGAAGACGAGCCTCGTTTTTTTCTGGATCTCTACGCCCGCGTCGTATTCGATTCGCGCCGCAACCGATTTCGCCTGAGGACGATCGATAACCAGCGGGTGCCGGGTAATATCGCCGTTCGGTGTCCTTCCCGGATTTTCTGTCATTTCCCGGAAGGGACGATCTATAAACTCGACGCCCGCCTGGTACAGACGACAGGCAAGCAGCCGTACCTTGTTGCAGTACGCCAGCGGAATATTCAGCGCGCCCTCGAGTTTTTCGATCATAACGTGCAGTTGCAGAAAGCGCCAATCCTCGAGATCCGGAAGGCGAAAAGCCGCCGGAAAGTCAAGGCCTGATCGTCAGGTTCTTGTTTCGTTTCTGTCAATACGCGGGCGAATCCGGGGGCTTTCCCTGACCATTTCCTGATAAACAATCCGTATTTTTGGGCGTTTTAACACAAAACCAGCGGTTCTTATGCCGGAAAACACGGAAGCCGGGGCGTTCGAAAACCCCATCAACCCAGATCATGTGGCCGAAAATCCCGGCCTGTTACCCTATGCCCATCATGCGGGGAGTGCCGTCATCCGCCCGGAAGACGAAGGCCGTATCAAAGCCAAGGCCCTGACCGCCATGCGGCAGCAGACCGGCAAGCAGTACGACCAGCTCGCCGGCCAGATGCAAACCCTGATCGAGCAGGCGAAAGTGATTCAGCGGCGCGTCGAAATTTCCGAACGGGTCTATCAGGCCACGGTGAATTTCGAGCCGTTTATCGGTCAGACGATGTACCTCTACGAACGGACCGACGGCTCTGACCTGCTCTCGCTCGTGGCGCCGGAAGAATGGGGCCGCTCGTTTCGCTACAACCGTTTCGTCGCGAAGGTGACGATGCTCTACGATCATACCTGGGACGTATTATTTTACAACGAAGACGGCGACCGGCTTGAAGTCGACCCCGCCCGATAAACCCGCTGCCAAGCAGGCCAAACACATGAGTAACCGAAATCCGAAAACAGCGCCGATTCTTACCTGGCAGTTTCCCTGGGAAACCATCCGGGAATACAAGGAAATCCGCTTTCTGTATTACGACGGTATCGCGATGATCTCCATCAATCGTCCGGAAGTACACAATGCCTTTACGCCCTTGACCGTCAAGGAAATGAGCGAAGCCATGGAGCTCGCCCGCCAGGACGAGCGCGTGGGCGTCGTCATCCTCACCGGCGAAGGCGGCCGGGCGTTCTGCTCGGGCGGCGACCAGTCGGTACGCGGCCATGGCGGATACATCGGAGATGACCATGTACCCCGTCTCAACGTCCTCGACCTTCAGAAACAGATCCGTTCCATTCCGAAGCCCGTGGTGGCGATGGTAGCCGGGTGGGCTGTCGGCGGAGGGCACGTGCTTCACGTGATCTGCGACCTCAGCATTGCTGCTGAAAATGCCCGTTTCGGTCAGACCGGCCCGAAAGTAGGCAGCTTCGACGGCGGCTTCGGCGCGAGCTACCTTGCCCGCGTGGTGGGTCAGAAAAAGGCCCGCGAAATCTGGTTCCTCTGCGATCAATACGATGCACAGGACGCCCTGAGCATGGGCCTGGTCAACAAGGTCGTACCGATCGAAAAACTCGAGGAAACGACAGTGGAATGGTGCCGCAAAATGCTGGCAAACAGCCCGATTGCCCTTCGCATGCTCAAGTCAGCCTTTAATGCCGAACTCGACGGGCAGGCGGGTATTCAGGAACTGGCCGGAAACGCCACGCTCCTCTATTACCTCAGCGATGAAGCGAAAGAAGGACAGCGGTCATTCCTCGAAAAGCGAAAACCCGACTTCCGGAAATTCCCGAAATTTCCCTGATACGGGCAGGTGGGCTTTCGGGCTCACCTGCTTTTTTGTTATTTTTCCGTCTCTCACTCCAGCCGACGATGCAACGACTTCTGTTCTTCTGCCTCCTCTTGCTGACGGGCTGTCGCCAGAGTGGCGCGCTCGAAGAGGAAGACGTCCTCGCCTACCTCTATCAGACCTGGGAAAATTCGCTGTCTGAAAGCCAGCAGGACCGGTTTGTCTTTCGCACTGCCAACTACAACTTTACGGAAACGGGCTATCGCCAGAAATTCATCTTCACACCTGCAGATGTGCAGGTAAGCGTAAGCCAATCCAACAAAGTAACGCTGACAAGGGGCACGTATTCCGTCATCAAAGACGGGAATCAGGTAAAGGAACTGACCATTACCTACACGGCGCCGGGTCAGAAGCAGCCGACCGTCATCCATTATCAGGTATTGATTCTCTCGAAAGACCTGCTGCTTGTCAGGCCGATTTAAGGATTATTAACATCTCTTTAATCTGCCAGACAACCAACTCATAATCAGCCTTTTTACCTTTACCAAACCCTGAAACCTCTTTCCGCATCATGAACCACTGGCTAGTCAAGTCCGAACCGTTTAAATATTCCTGGGACACTTTCGTTAAAGAAAAACGCGGCATGTGGGACGGAGTACGCAATTTTCAGGCCCGTAACAACCTGAAAGCGATGGCCGTCGGAGACCTGGTGCTGTTTTACCATTCCAACGAAGGAAAAGAAGTGGTAGGCATCGCAAAGGTCGTCCGGGAAGCTTATCCAGACCCCACAACGGACGACGATCGCTGGGTTGTGGTGGACCTCGAGCCGGTCAAAAAGCTGGAGAAACCCGTCACACTGGCAACGATCAAGGCCGATCCCCGTCTTCAGGACCTGGCACTGGTGAAACTGTCCCGCTTATCGGTCTCTCCCGTCCGCCCCGAAGAATTCGATATCATCCTTGGATTAGGACATGAACATGCGTAACCCCCTCCTTGTATTCGCCCTCGCCTGGGGCCTTACTTTATCCGTCGCCGCGCAGCAACGGCGGCTGGAAATTCCCATTCCGTCAACTTCCGCCAGTATTTTCACCATTCCTGTCGGAAAGGAAGGCGTTATGCTGCTGACCCAGACGGGCAAAAACTCCTACCATGTCGACCGGTTCGACACCAACATGGACCGCAGCTGGTCGGTAGACGGTACGATTACCGAAGGCCTCGAATACGTCACGTACTCGTACGATGGCCGGAATGTCTATCTCCTCTTCAGTCGCTCGAAAAGCAATGTATACGAAGTTATCAAAGTCTACGTAGGACCCGGTTTTACGGAGAAATTTGAGATTCATTCGGTCGACAAAATGGAGATCTCCCAGTTCAAAGCCTTCAATGACGGCATTTACATCGCCGGTATTGTGCGGGAGCAGCCGATTTTGTCGTATACCAACCTGCAGACGCGACAGAACCGCCTGCTGAACGCCACGTTCAAAGGCCAGGCCGAAGTGCAGGCGATTGACGTGGATTCGGTGACCAACCGCGTCAACGTAACCTACTGCGTCCGGAAAAGCCGGGATTACTCCATCGTCGTCAAGTCCTTCGACGACGTGGGCAAGCAGCTTTCTGAGATCGTCGTCACGCCGGACGAGGACTATGCGCTGCTCGACGGACGCCTCAGCGTCCTCCCGGATGGTACCCAGCTGATGGTTGGCACCTATGGTTTCCGCAACATGCAATCGCCGACGAAAGGACGTATCGTACAAGGGTTGTATATCTGCAAAGTAACTGAAAATGAAGTACTTCCACTGAAGTACTATAGCTTCACGGACTTCAAGAACTTCTATTCCTACCTGAGCCCGCGCGACCTGGAGCGCCGCGAACGTCAGATCGCCCGCAAGAAGGAAAAAGGCAGTGACTACAAAGTCAATACGCAACTACTGCTCCATGATGTCATTCAGAAAGACGGGCAGCTGATCATCGTCGCCGAAGCCTTCCAGGCTACGTTCCGGAACCAGAGCAATCCGTGGGGATATGGCGGCGGTCCGTGGGGTTACGGTCCCGGTGGCGGCGGCTTCTATCCCGGCTGGGGCTGGGGTATGTACAGCCTGAACCCCTGGTACTTCGGAAACCGGGGTCTGTACAACAACGGCTCGCAGATATTCGACGGCTGGCAGTATACCCACGCCATAGTCGCAGGTATCAACCAGCAGGGTGCTATCGTCTGGGATAACAGTTTTGAAATTGACCAGACGAAGTCCATGACTTTGAAAGAAAAGGTCAAGGTAAATCTGCAGAACGACCAGCTGACGATGGTATACAGTGACCGGGGACGGCTCCTGTCCAAATCCATCAAAGGCGATATGGTCCTTGAAAACGGTACTGCGCAGGCCATTGCGACCGGCAGCGCGGGCGACAAAATCCGCCGCCAGGGTACCGACAACCTGGACTACTGGTATGATAACTACTTCCTCGCCTGGGGCTTCCAGCGCATCACAAACGATGCAGACGGGAGGAGAACGGTGTTTTATCTGAATAAAGTAGCGTATTAAGGCTGTAAGCGATAGGCTTTAAGCTTTAAGCAGGCGGCGGTGGGTCGGAAGGCTTGCCGCCTTTTGCTTTTATATAGCAGAGCCATCGCAGCTTGCTGCTTAAAGCTTACAGCCTAAAGCACTCCCCCTATTGCCTACCGCCCCATGCGATTCGTACCTTAGCGCCATGAAACTCCTCACCCCTGCTCCCTGGTCGGACTACGAACTGATTGACTGCGGCAATTTTGAGAAACTGGAGCGCTTTGGCTCCTATGTGCTGGCCCGGCCCGAGCCTCAGGCTATCTGGGATAAGACTCTTTCACAGGAAGAGTGGGAAAAACAGGCGCAGGCCTATTTCCGGAAAGAAAAAGGAAACTCTGAACGCGGTGAATGGGTGGTAAAGAAAGGTATGCCTGACAGATGGGTTGGCACCTGCCCGATCGGCGGACAAAAGCTGAGCTACAAGCTCGCGCTGTCGTCTTTCAAGCACGTCGGGTTATTTCCCGAGCAGGCGGCGAACTGGGAATACATCCACCGGAAATCGAAGGCGCTGCAGACGCCGAAGGTACTTAATCTCTTTGCCTACACCGGGGTTGCGTCGCTCGCGGCACGCGCTGCCGGCGCCGATGTCACGCATGTGGACTCGGTGAAGCAGGTCATCAGCTGGTCCCGGGAGAACATGGAACTGAGCGGACTGGACAACATTCGCTGGGTGGTAGAAGACGCCATGAAGTTTGTCCGCCGGGAAGTACGCCGCGGCAACAGGTACCAGGGTATTATCCTCGACCCGCCGGCTTATGGGCGCGGTCCGGATGGTGAAAAGTGGGTGCTGGAAGAACAGATCAATGAACTGCTAAAGCTTTGCAAGGAGTTGCTCGACCCCGAAAACCATTTTTTCCTCATCAACCTGTACTCCCTTAGTTTTTCCGCGCTGATTGCGGAGAGTTTGATTCTCCGTATTTTTGGACAGACGCGACACACGGAGTTCGGCGAACTCTACCTGCCGGATTCGTTCGACAAGAAGCTTCCGCTGGGTGTGTTCTACCGCTTTTCAACGGTAGCCGACTAAAACCCGAACGACATGAGACTATTGATCATCGAAGACGAACCCAAGACCGTTCAGTCGGTAAGACAGGGGCTGGAAGAAAACGGATACGAAGTGGATATCGCCTACGATGGTCTCATCGGCAAGCATCTGGCCAAGAAGAATCCCTATGACCTGATCGTTTCCGATATCATCATGCCCGGCCTGAACGGCGTAGAGCTGACCCGTGAGCTGCGGAGCGAAGGGGTCGAAACGCCGGTATTGCTGCTCACCGCGCTCGGAAGTATCGATGAAAAGCTCATGGGCTTCGACGCGGGTGCGGATGACTACCTCGTCAAACCCTTCGAATTTGCCGAGCTGCTCGCCCGTATCCGGGTACTCACCCGTCGCTGGAACGGCTCCATTCCGATTGCTTCGAATATCCTGCGGTATGCCGACCTGGAAATGAACCTGGATTCGAAGACTGTCACCCGCAATGAAAAGAAAATCGATCTCACCGCGCGGGAATTTGCCCTTCTTGAGTACATGCTGCGCAACCAGGGAAAGGTACTCTCCAAATCCGAAATCTCCGAAAAGGTATGGGATGTCAACTTCGATACCGGCACTAACGTTATCGAGGTGTATATCAACCTGTTACGCAAGAAGGTGGACAAGGACTTTTCCGCCCGGCTGATCCATACCCAGTACGGAATGGGCTATGTGCTGAAACTGGAGGATTGATTTCTGTATTTTGCCGTTTTTCCGTTTCTCATGCAGATTCGTACCCGTCTGACTATCCAGTTTAGCCTGCTCGTCTCGGTCATCGTGCTGTTGGCCTTTGCGGCCATTTACTGGTTTCGGCAGTACTACCTGGAAGAGCAGTTTTATAACCGGCTGAAACAGAAGGCTTTGACTACGGCTGAGCTATTGGTCAATGTCGAAGAGGTCAATTCCGAGATCCTGAAACTGGTGGATCAGTCCAACCGGGACCTGCTCTACAAGGAAAACGTCATCATCTACAATTACCGGAACGAGGAGATCCACACCAACAACGATACCATCCGGTTCGATCTCGATCAGAATATCCTGAATAAAATCCGCCTCAACCGGGAGCTGCGCATTGACAAGGGCGAGTATAAGATCTTCGGGTTGTATTATTCTTCGGGTGAAGACCGGGTTGTCAGTGTAGCGGGCGCTTCGGATGTGGCCGATCAGGTGAACATGCGTTCCCTCCTCAAAATCATGGTCTATGCCTATATCGCGGCGATTCTCGTGGTAGCCGTGGTAGGTTGGCTGTTTGCCGGGAGGGCGCTTGTGCCGATATCTTCCGTTATCAACGAAGTCCAGCGTATCTATCCCCAGAACCTGAGCAGGCGGGTTCATACCGAGAATGAAAAAGATGAAATAGGCCGGTTGACGGCCACCTTCAACGCCTTGCTGGATCGGGTCGAACAAGCCTTCAAGCTTCAGAACATGTTCATTTCCAATGTTTCCCATGAACTGAAGAACCCGCTGACCAAGATTATTTCCCAGCTGGAAGTTGTGCTCCTGCGGGAGCGGACGGGCGACGAATACCGGCAGACGTTAGGGTCTGTACTATCTGATACCCGCGAACTGAGTCACCTTTCGAATACGTTGCTGGAGCTGGCAAAAGTGACCGACCAGAGTCATTCCTTCCTGACGGCTTCCGTCCGCATCGACGAAATCGTCTGGGATGCCCGGGATCTGCTGCGCTCCACGCACCCGGACTATTCCATCAAGGTCGAGTTTCCGGCCGACCTGGAAGAAGACGCGCTGCTGACCGTCTCTGGAAATGCCTACCTGCTGAAGATCGCGGCGGTAAACCTGATGGAGAACGGATGCAAATTTTCGGACGACCACGCCGTCGAAGTAAAAGTGGTACCGTCCGACAAACAAATCGTCCTCCTGTTTACCAATCATTCCGATATTCAGGAAGACGAAATCAGCCTGATTTTTGAACCGTTTTACAGAAGCCAGAAACGGGTCAGAACAGCCGGTTACGGCATCGGGTTATCGCTGGTGGAACGCATTGTCAAGTTGCACGGCGGGCAGATTGCGGTTCGCTCGGGAGACGGAACGGTCATCTTTACCGTGACCATTCCCTGTCGGTAAGGGCGAATTTCAGCAGTTTTTAAGGATTACTTCACACGTGGTTAAGTATTGACCCCTTGTTTTGCCAATGCAAAGCAAACCAGTTTTCTCATCCGGTTAGATGGTTTGTAATGGGGGAAATACAGACACGCTGGGGTCCTTAACGTCGGCCCCGGCGTAGTCTTTTTAAGGAAGTACCCATCAAGATCTGTTGTCCGCTGCATGAAATTTATTCCCTGTCTGTTGTCGGTCCTGGCGGGGCTCGCCCTCGGCACGATCGTCCGGCTGATCAGTCCGCCCTGGGCCGACCTGGCCTCGGTAGCCCGCATGATCCTGATCGGATTTGTGCTGGGCGTTCCTTCGGGAATTATGCTGGAGCTGGTTTCCCGTCAATTTCCCCCTGTCAATCCATCGCTGGACATCCGGCTGTTTGCCTGCCTCGGAATTCTGCTGTCCTTACTTTGGTGATTGCATGACAAAATTGTTTTTCCCGGGTTCCTACCGGCGCTATCGCCGGCTGCGGGGAGGCGCGCTGGCGGGGCTGCTGCTGCTTTCCCTCGTGTGCAATGGTTTCCAGTGGTTTTCGGGCCGGAATACCGGCAACCGCCTGAGTACGGCCTTGCTGAAAAGCGACTCGACCGTCGCCGCCCAGCGCGAAACCATACTCCATCTTCAGAGCGAGCGGCGGGGCCTGCGCCCCTGACCGTCGCCGTACAGCGCCTCCGCCAGGCGAAAGGTATTGCAGTGGGCTTCCACGATGTCTTTCAGGCGCGGGGAGTACCCGCCTCCCATCGTGACGACCAGTGGCAGGCCCGATTCCAGCGCCGCCGAGAATACCAGTCGGTCCCGCTCGCGACACCCTTCCGGGCTCATTCCCAGCTTGCCGAGTTTATCCGACGCCAGTACGTCCACCCCCGATACGAAAAACAGGAAGTCCGGCTGTTCTTTCCGGATCAATGCCGGCAATAACTCCCGCAGGCGGGTGAGGTAAGGTTCGTCGCCGGTACCCGTCGGCCATTCCACATCCAGATCCGACAGCTCCTTATGCAGCGGATAGTTCTCCTTCCCGTGCATGGAGAAGGTAAAAACGCGGGGATCATCCCGGAAGATAGCGGCGGTGCCGTTGCCTTGGTGTACATCGAGGTCGATAACCAGTATTTTCCGGCTTTGATCCGTCGCCAGAAGATACCGTGCCGCCACAGCTACATCGTTCAGCAGACAAAAGCCTTCCCCCCGGTCAGCATAAGCATGATGGGTACCTCCGGCGACATTCAGCGCCACGCCGTTTTCCAGGGCGTACCGGGTACAGTCAATCGTCCCCTGCGTGATCACGCGCTCCCGGTAAACCAGCTCTGCAGACAAGGGAAGCCCGATTTTCCGGATCATTTTCGGAGAAAGGCGAAGGTGAAGCAAGTCCTCCCAATAGGCTTCCGTATGTGCCTGAAGGACCCATTGCGCCTCAACCGGCGCGGGGTGGAATAGCTGCGATTCCGTGATGGTACCCTCCCAGAGCAACTGTGCGAGAATCAGCTCATACTTCTCCATCGGGAACCGGTGGCCTTCCGGAAGCGGGTGACAGAAAACGGGATCGAACGCGATACGGACCATGAAAGCAAAAAAAACGAAGCAAAAATAAGGGTCAGCTAAGGAAAAAGGCGCTTCGCCGCGTCTTAGTTCCGAATCTGCCACAACTGGTTAATAAAGCATCACTCAGCGGGTTCCGGATTGCCTAGTTTTGTATTTTAGAATGACGCTTAACGTATTTTATCAAGTCAGACTGATACGATTTCATCCCTTCACCCCGCCGCTGTATTGTGTCGTGACGCGCTTTCATATGACTCACCTGAAACGGCTACTTTGCCTCTCCGGAACCGCCCTCGCAGGCATGTTGATCTCGTCCTGCGGCAGCAGCAGCATCGATGTCCCTTCCGATGTGAAGGTGGCGATGGAAAAGCTGCCGGAAAAGCTTGACTACACCTACGACGTAAAACCTATCCTGTCTGACCGCTGCTTTGCCTGCCATGGTCCTGACAAGAACAAGCAGCAGGCAGGTTTGCGTCTGGATCTGTCGGAGTCAGCCCTGGCTCACGTCAGCGAAGAAAATGGCCGCAATGCCATTGATCCCGGGAATCCCGGCGGCAGTGATCTCGTTCACCGGATACTTTCAGCCGATCCGGAGCTGGTCATGCCAACGCCTTCATCCCATTTAACCCTCTCTACCGAAGAAAAGGCGGTGCTCATCAAGTGGATTGAAGACGGCGCCACCTACAAACCCCACTGGGCCTTCACCAAACCGGAAAAAGCAACTCCGCCCGAGGTGAAAGACGCCCGGTGGGTGCGAAATGATGTTGATCGTTTTGTCCTGAAAAAACTCGAAGACAAGGGGCTTAAGCCTTCTCCTGAAGCCGATAAAACGACCTTGCTCCGCCGCGTTACCTTCGACCTGACGGGTCTGCCGCCCACGGTTTCGGAAGTAGATGCCTTTCTGGCGGATCAGTCGCCGAATGCCTATGAAAAAGTGGTGGACCGGTTGCTCAAATCAAAGCACTTTGGCGAGAACATGGCCGTCAGCTGGCTCGATATGGCCCGCTACGCCGATACACACGGGTATCAGGACGATGGGCTGCGGACGATGTGGCCCTATCGTGACTGGGTCATCTCCGCCTTCAACCGGAACATGCCGTATGATAAATTCGTAACCTGGCAGCTCGCGGGCGATCTACTGCCTAACCCGAACCGCGAAATGCTGCTGGCCACGGCCTTTAACCGAAACCACCAGCAAAGTCAGGAAGGCGGTATTGTACCGAAAGAATACCATACCGAATATGTCATCGACCGGGTCAATACCTTTGGCAAGACGTTCCTCGCGCATACAGTCGAATGCGCGCGCTGCCACGACCACAAGTATGATCCGATTTCCCAAAAAGACTTCTATTCGCTCTATGCGTTCTTCAATACGGTGAATGAGTATGGGCAGATTCCGTATAACGGTGAGCCTTCTCCGCATATCACGCTGCCTAAGCCCGAAACGGAAAAGCGGCTGAAGGAGATTCACAAACGACTGAAAGAGCTGGAGGTAACCTACGACCAGCAACTGAAACTGGCAGATACCCGCTACGAAAGCTGGAAGGCACTGGGTGGCGAGCGGAAGCTGCCGCGCATTTCGGGTCGGAAAGGGCTCATTTTTGACGTTCGCTTTGATACGCTGAAGATCCGTCCGTGGACGAAAGAAGTCGAAATCAAGCCTTCTCCGGAAGAGCTCGCCAAAAACCCGAAGGCGCAGCCGCGCAAGGAAATACGTACGGGTATCGAATATAAGTTCACCAATTTTGTCAATGATACCATGCCGATGCAGATCCGCGGCGACATGGATCACCTGCCGAAAATGGTCCGGAACAAGGACCGGTCGGGCGTCTTTCTGCCGGGGGAAACCTACCTGGAAATGCGGGGTTTCAATCGCGGCGACCGCGCGCGCATGCCCGACAATACCGCCTGGTTTAACCGGGAAGACCCGTTTGCCATCGGGTTGTGGGTAAATATCCGGGATCCGAAGCTGGACGGCCCGCTGTTCAACCGCCACCTGGGGCCGATGAACGGCTTCCGCGGATATGAATGTGTCCGGCTTCCGGACGGCCGTCTGGCATTCCGAATGAGTTACGTATGGCCGGACGACGCGATGGATGTGGAAACGTTCCAGCAAGTTCCGCTCAAACACTGGACCCATATCGCCGTCAGCTACGACGGCTCAGGCAGCGCCAAGGGCATCCGGATCTACCTGAACGGTAAGCCTGCACCGGTACGGATCATGACTGATAATCTGACGCAGGGCGTTATCTGGGGAAAAGACAAATCAAACTGGGGCGCCGGAACGAATAACCTGTCCATCGGACAGAGTCAGGATCATAATTACAGAGGTTTTGCTGTCAGTGAACTGAAGGTATACAACCGGCCCGTCAGCGGATGGGAGATTGCCAAGTGGGTAAAGGGGCCGCGCGCCGCGCCCGCTACCCGGCAACAGGTATTTGAGCACTATACCTTTCACTACGACGAGCCGCTTCGGCGCATCCGGGAAGAGCGCAGCGCCCTTCTGACGGAAGAAAATGAACTGATGAACCATGAAATCGATGTCATGGTCATGCGGGAGCAAAAGTACCCGCGCCCGACCTATCTCCTCAAGCGGGGCGCATACGACGCTCCGGGACAAGAAGTGAAAGCGATGACGCCGGAGATTCTCGGTCAGTTCCCGCAAAATCTTCCTAAAAACCGGCTTGGACTCGCGCAGTGGCTCCTGAGCGCCGATAATCCGTTGTTTGCCCGGGTAGTCGTCAACCGCTTCTGGCAGCAGCTGTTTGGAAATGGTATTGTCAAAACGAGCGACGACTTCGGCAATCAGGGAGAACTTCCCTCCCATCCCGAACTACTGGATTACCTGGCCGTCGATTTCCGTGAATCCGGCTGGAACGTCAAACGGCTGTTCCGGGAGATCGCTTTGTCAGCAACCTATCGCCAGCGGTCTTCTGCCTCTGAACAGCTTCGTGAGGCAGACCCGGACAACCGACTGCTGGCTCGCGGACCGAGCTACCGGTACTCGGCAGAGCAGGTACGCGACAATGCCCTTGCCTCGTCCGGTTTGCTCACCCAGAAGATCGGCGGCCCCAGCGTGAAACCGTACCAGCCGGCAGGTATCTGGGAAGCACTTGCTACCCGTAACGCCGTCAACTACGTGCAGGATCATGGAGACAGTCTTTACCGCAGAAGTATGTATACCATCTGGAAACGGAGCTCTCCGCCGCCGATGATGCTCAATTTTGATGCCGCGGAGCGCCATTTCTGCGTGGTGAGACGACAAAAAACCAGTACGCCGCTTCAGGCGCTGGTGGTGATGAACGATCCGCAGTTTGTGGAAGCCTCCCGGGTACTGGCCCAGCGGATGATGAAGCAGGGCGGCACGTCGATCGACGACCAGATCCGGTATGCCTACAAAGCACTGACGAGCCGGCTGCCCCGCCAGACGGAAATGGATATCCTCAAAAACTATTTTTCCGAGGAAAAAGCGGAACTCAGCCGGAATCCCAGGCGGGTACAGGAGTTGCTGACCGTAGGTGAATTTCCCAACGATCCGGCGCTTGACAAAACTGAACTGGCCGCCCGGATGATGCTGGCCACTACCCTCATGAATGCAGACGAATTCGTCATCAAACGATAGCGCATGAAAAAGACCGAATGGATGGAACTCGAGCAGGCTCATCACGACCAGATGAGCCGTCGTAACTTCCTCAGCCGAAGCAGCCTCGGGCTCGGCGCAGCCGCCCTGTCTTCGCTGCTGCCGGGTACCGCCGAAGCGTCGTCCGGCCATATGCCTCACTTTGCTCCCAAAGCGAAACGGGTTATTTACCTGTTCCAGAGCGGGGCGCCGTCGCACCTCGAATTGTACGACTACAAGCCGAAACTCGAGCAAATGTGGGGGCAGAACCTGCCCGAATCCGTCAGAAAAGGGCAACGCCTGACCGGTATGACAGCCGGACAGAGCGTCTTTCCGCTTGCCGCGTCGGCTTTCAAATTTCAGCAATACGGCCCGGGCCGCATGTGGATTTCTGAGTTACTGCCCCATATCGCGAAAGTAGCCGGGGAGGCCACTTTCATCCGGAGTCTCCACACAGAAGCCATCAACCATGACCCGGCTGTGACGTTTTTTCAGACCGGCAGTCAGCAGGGAGGTCGTCCAAGCTTCGGGTCCTGGGTGAGCTGGGGTCTCGGCTCTGACAATCAGAATATGCCGGCCTTTGTGGTACTGTTGTCAAAAGGACGCGGCGGCGACCAGCCCTTGTATGCGAAACTATGGAGCAACGGATTTCTGCCTTCTGTACACCAGGGCGTTGTTTTTAGGTCAGGCCCGGACCCGGTATTCTACCTGTCTAACCCGCAGGGCATTGACAAAACCTCCCGGCGACGTATGCTCGACGCCCTGGCCCGCCTCAACGCGGATCAGTTCAAGCAGGTACTCGACCCGGAAATCAACTCCCGCGTGGCCCAGTACGAGATGGCTTACCGGATGCAGACTGCTGTTCCGGAGACCCTCGACATCTCGAAAGAACCCGACTACATCTTCGATATGTACGGTCCGGAATCCCGGGTACCGGGTACGTTTGCGGCGAACTGCCTCCTGGCGCGAAAGCTCATCGAAAAGGATGTGAAGTTTGTGCAACTCTATCACCAGGGCTGGGATCAGCACGGCAACCTGCCGAACGATATCAAGGTGATGACGAAATCGGTGGACCAACCCTCCTCCGCCCTGATCTGGGACCTGAAGCAGCGCGGCCTGCTCGACGATACCCTCGTCATCTGGGGCGGGGAATTCGGCCGGACCAACTATTCCCAGGGTAAACTGACCAAAGAAAATTACGGGCGCGATCACCATCCCCGCTGCTTTACCGTCTGGATGGCCGGCGCCGGGGTGAAGAAAGGCTTTGTTTTCGGAGAAACCGACGAGTTCGGCTACAACATTGCCCGTGACCCGGTACACGTGCACGACTTCCAGGCTACGATCATGCACCTTCTCGGCGTCGATCACGAGCGCATGACCTTCAAGTTTCAGGGAAGAAGATACCGGCTTACGGACGTGGCGGGTAAGGTTGTCAAACCGATACTTACCTGATTCTGATACAGATACTGCTGATTTTACGAACGCATCGATACGATGCGTTCTTTTTTTGACCGGAAACGGAACATCCGCGACTCACCGGAGCCCGTAGATACGGAAACTGGCATTCTTTTTTCCGGGATAGTCCGGAAGTTCGGGGAAAAAGCGGTACTTCGACCAACCGCCACCCAAAAACGCATCGAAACCTATGAAAAAGCTCATAGTTCTGTTATTGCTCGGCGCTTCGCCGGCGATGGCACAGGACGCTACCAAAAACCTGATCGGTAATCTGAGCAGCACAGCCGATTACTCGATCTTTGTCAACGCCCTGAACCTCAGCGGCGTATCCCAGACGCTCCGCACCGGAGGCCCGTATACCGTTTTCGCGCCAAACGATTTCTCCTACTATAAGCTGGCCGCCGGTTCGCTCGATAAGCTGTTGAAAGCAGAAAACCGGGATCTGCTGGCGAAGGTGATGTCGTATCACGTCGTGGCCGGTAAGTATACCGTCGCCAACCTGAAGGAAGCCATAGCAGCAGGTAACGGTAAGACAACGCTGAAAACCCTGGGCGGCAGCACCCTTCTTGCGACACAGATCGAGGGAGGTATTCTGCTGACGGACGAAAATGGCAATTCGGCGAAGATCGTCGTCGCCGACCAGGTAGCTGAAAACGGTATCTTTCACGGAGTAGATACGGTAATAACACCGAAGACAAGTCTTTGACACTGGTTTTCAGGTACCCGTTTACACGGAAGCTATATTTTTTCGGTCCGGAAGCAGGGAGCTCGCCGGACGCCTGTTAACTTGCCGGTTTACTGTTTTACCCATTGTTTATGGCAACCTGGTTTTTAGGCAAAATACGATACACCAAAGAAATCGAACCCGGCAAGTTCCAGACGATCACCGAAGCATACCTGCTCGACGCCGTTTCCTTTACCGATTCTGAAGCGCGGCTTTATGATCTGTTGGGAGACAACGCGCCGGATTTCCGCGTGACGAGCCTCGCTCCGATGAAAGTTCAGGAGGTCTTTCACGTAGAAGGCCCGGAGTTGAAGTGGTTCAAAGTGAAGATCGTCATCACGACCTTCGATGAAAAGACGAAGAAAGAGAAGAAATCCTCTTCCCTTTTTCTGGTCAACGCAGATTCTGTCAAGCAGGCCTATGACCGCGTCGAAGACCTGCTCGGACGCGTGGAGGATTATGAAATTACGGACGTCGGGCTGACGCCGATTCTGGAAGTAGTTCCTTATGAAGTAGATAATCAGCGGCTGGACACGCTTCGCCCGCTCGACGAGGCTGTTAATGCTTTCGAACGGGAAGAAAAAGATCCGTTCGCGCACTTCGAACAGAAGGAAACGGCATTTGAACGCTTACCGGAGCCTCCTTCTCCGGAAGCAGAAGGATCATTGCTGGCCGAAGAGAGCGATGACGAGCCGGAAGCCGAAGAAGAATCTTCGGATGAAGAAGAAACAATCGGATAATGACGACAGGAGTAGCCTCAGGCTGCTCCTTTTTTCCTCAACCTGATCATGAAAAAGACCTTTGCTCCCCTCTGCCTGCTGGTCGTGATGGCAGCCTGCATGCAAACTCCAACACGTTCGACGTCTACGCCGTCAACTGGCGGCGGTACTACTGCTACGCCCGGCGGACGGGAAAGCATCGTACAGGGAACGTCTGCTTCCCGGCAGCATACCCGGTTCTATCAGGCATTGCAGTCCTCGGGATTCATCAATACCCTGCAGGGTGCGGGGCCGTTTACGGTCTTCGCTCCAACGGATTCGGCTTTCGTGAAGTCCGGCGACCCCGGTCTGCTCGACCCTTCTCAGGTAACCCGGCTCCGCAAGGTTATGGCCTATCAGATCGTCACAGGCGTCTGGTATACGCGTAATATGCAGGAAGCGATTGACCGGGGTAACGGACGGGCGGAGCTCCAGACGCTGGCGGGGGAATCGCTCACGGTCACAAAAGAAGGAGACCGTTTTGCCGTTTCAGATAAGAAAGGACACAAAGGGTATATCGAGGCGCCGGATCTGGTGCGGAGCAACGGCGTGGTTCATGTAACCAGCGCGCTGTTTTTCCCGAACTGACGAATCGGTACCTGACTGTCGTATTTTTGGTTTTTTTAAGAATTACATCCCAATTTTTTCACCTAAACTTGACCCGTCAAGTTCTTATACCTTTCCTTCATGAAAACGATCCAAACTGCTGCCCTGCTGCTGATCGCCGGCGCTTCCTTTGCTCAGGTCAAGCCGGCTGCCATTTCGATGAACGCAAGCCGTGCCATTGTCGATAACGTAGTGCAGTCTCCTGCCCTTTCTGATTTTCTGGGCGCTATCAAGCAAACGGGCGTCAGCAATACGCTTACCGCTGCCGGTCCGTTTACGGTATTCGCACCGGTAGATTCTGCTTTCAATGCTCTTCCGGACGCTGAGAAGTTCCTCTCGAAAGACAATACGACAGCACTCCGCAAAGTAATGTTTCACCACGTCGTAACCGGCAAATGGCTGGCTTCGAACCTGGATGAAGCCATCAGGAAAAACGGTGGTAAAACGCAGCTGCGTACCCTCACCGGTCAGGCATTGTACGTCACCAAAAAAGGAACGCAATTTGTGGTATCCGATGAAAAAGGAAATTCAGGTGTGATTCAGTATGCTGATCAGCCGCAGAAGAATGGGGTGGTTCACGTAATCAATACCGTCCTTTTCCCGAAATAAAAGTCTGTGTATTCTGTGAAGTCTGTGAGAAAAATAAAATTCAAATTCTCACAGACTTCACAGAATACACGGACTAAAAAGAAAAAGGGGCTGTCTCGGTATGAGACAGCCCCTTCGCATTATTATCCGGTCGTATTACTTCACTTCTTCGAAGTTTACGTCCTGTACGTCCTTGTCAGACGCGCCGGCATTCCCGCCGTCGGATTGGCCGTTGGTAGCTTCGCCACCCGGGTAGCCTGTCGGCTCGCCGCCGGCATTGGCTGCGTTGTACATCTCAGTCGAAGCGGCAGCCCAGGCGTTGTTGAGGGCTTCGGAGGCGCTGTCGATCGCCGCAACGTCACCGGACTGGTGAGCCGTTTTCAGCGTTGTCAGAGCGCCTTCGATGGCTGATTTATTGCCTTCAGACAGCTTATCGCCATATTCTTTCAGTTGACGCTCTGTCTGGAAGATCAGGGAATCAGCCTGGTTGAGTTTCTCGATACGCTCACGTTCCGCTTTGTCGGCTTCTTCGTTGGCTTTCGCTTCATCCCGCATGCGCTGGATTTCGGCATCGCTCAGGCCGCTGGAAGCTTCGATCCGGATCTTTTGCTCCTTGCCCGTTGCCTTGTCTTTGGCAGAAACGTGCAGGATACCGTTGGCGTCAACGTCGAACGTTACTTCGATCTGGGGTACGCCACGCGGGGCCGGAGGAATATCGCTCAGGTGGAAACGGCCGAGGGTCCGGTTCTGACTGGCCATGGGGCGCTCACCCTGGAGAACGTGGATCTCAACAGAAGGCTGGTTGTCAGACGCCGTTGAGAATGTTTCCGATTTCTTGGTCGGAATCGTCGTATTGGCCTCGATCAGTTTCGTAAACACGCTGCCCATCGTTTCGATACCGAGTGACAGGGGGATTACATCGAGGAGGAGGACATCCTTCACTTCTCCGGTCAATACACCACCCTGAACCGCAGCGCCAATGGCTACCGCTTCATCCGGGTTGATGTTTTTCGAAGGCTTCTTACCGAAGAACTTCTCTACTTCTTCCTGTACTTTCGGAATCCGGGTAGAACCGCCGACGAGGATTACTTCATCGATTTCAGACGTATTCAGACCGGCATTTTTCATCGCCTTGCGAACCGGCTCCATCATGCGGGTGAAGAGTCCGTCTGCGAGTTGCTCAAACTTCGCACGGCTCAGCGTCCGCACCAGGTGCTTCGGAATGCCGTTTACCGGGAAGATATAGGGCAGGTTGATTTCCGTCTGTGAAGAAGATGAAAGTTCAACCTTTGCTTTTTCTGCTGCTTCCTTCAGGCGTTGCAGGGCCATCGGGTCCTGACGAAGGTCTACGCCTTCATCTGCCTTGAATTCGCCTGCCAGCCAGTCGATAATGACCTGGTCGAAGTCGTCACCGCCGAGGTGAGTATCCCCGTCGGTTGATTTTACTTCGAATACACCGTCACCGAGTTCGAGGATGGAGATATCGAACGTACCGCCACCGAGGTCAAACACGGCGATCTTCATGTCGGCGTGCTTCTTGTCGAGACCGAAGGCCAGTGCAGCGGCGGTCGGCTCGTTGATGATCCGCTTCACGTCCAGACCGGCGATCTGACCGGCTTCTTTCGTAGCCTGACGCTCGGCGTCGTTGAAGTATGCCGGAACCGTAATAACAGCTTCCGTAACGGTCTGGCCGAGGTAATCTTCGGCCGTCTGCTTCATTTTCGTGAGAATCTGCGCGGAAATTTCCTGCGGCGTGTACAGGCGGTCACCGATCCGTACGCGGGGCGTGTTGTTGGGGCCCTGTTCGACGACGTACGAAATGGAACGCATCTCATTTTGTACTTCGGAGAACTTTTTCCCCATAAACCGCTTGATAGAACTAATGGTGTTTACGGGGTTGGTGATGGCCTGACGCTTAGCGGGATCTCCTACCTTGCGCTCGCCGTTTCCGTTATCCATAAAGGCAACGACGGACGGTGTCGTGCGACGGCCTTCGCTGTTCGGAATAACAACGGGCTCGTTACCTTCCATCACCGCTACGCAGGAGTTCGTCGTACCTAAGTCAATGCCAATGATTTTTCCCATAATACTGTATTGTGTGTTAAGATTTTTCGTTTCAACAGATGCCTCTATCTCCTAAATCCCCGTGCCTGCTTCCGGCAAGACCGTCCTGTTCTGACACATTGACAGGCAAAAAAAGAACCTGCGGGGGTTTCCCGCAGGTTCGGTACCGATACCGGAAGTAGAAAAAGGCCGGTTATTTGTTACCGCCGAAGAGACCTCCGAGCAGTCCGCCAAGGCCGCCGCCGGAATTACCGCCAAGCAGGCTTCCGCCAATGTTCATGACGTCGTTCATATCGATTTTTCCGTCAGACAACGCCGCTCCGATCTGGTTGAAATCAAAGCCCTGCGTTTGCTGCGGCGTCTGGGTGTTCGACAGGATCGAACCCATCGCTGAATTGAGGTCAATGGAGCTGTCGCCGTTATCGCCGATTTTGGAGATCAGCCCGCCGATAACCGAAGGAAGGACTGACGCGACGATTCCCTTTGCTGCCTGATTTTCAATGCCGAATTTCTCCATCAGTCCTTCGATCGCGTTTTGAGCGATTCCGGAAACGACCGGGTTACCCATCACCCCTGCTGCGCCCTGAGCCTGTTTGCCTGTCAGCAGACCGATCAGCCCGCCGAGATTACCTCCTTCTGCTTCGTTCTTCAATCCATTGGCGATGGAGGAAAGGATTGTAGCCTGGGCAGAATCGTTGTATTGGTTCGGAATGGCGGGGTTGTTGACGATGGCCTCCTGTGAATTATCCTTGATGAGGCCGAGCAGTTGTTCCAGCATGATTGAAGTAGTTAGATTGGTTATTTGCCGAAGGGCAGGCAATGATAGGGGGATTTTTGGAAAAGAAAAAAAAACCTTTTTCCTTTCCTTCCTGCCGGAAACTACCTGCCTGGAAATCTGGCAGGCACCCGGTTTTTCCTCCGGCACAATTAAGCAGTTTCCTTTACACCATTACCCGATTCCATGAACCGATCTGCCCTTTCCGACCTGCAACAGGACCTTACTACCCGGCTCCAGGGCCTTGTTTACCTCAGCGAATCCAACGCGCCGTTCTCCTTTCGCGCTCTTCCCGAATGGCAGGGTACCGGCGCGCCTGCGGTCGACGAACTGCGCCCTCTCCTCGATATCCCCGAAAAAACTCCGGTCAAATCCCTGAAAATCAATGCCTTTTTCAAGCCGCTAACCGCCCGCTTTGACTGGTTCGGGAAGGAAGAAGAAGCGATGGCTGTAAAGTTCGACTCACTGAAGGAATGGCTCTCCGGTCAACTCTCCGACTTGACCGTATTCAAGGCCGGCAAACGGGAAATAGATTACTTTTTACTTGGAAAAACCATTGACAATCAATGGGTTTGCATCTCTACCCACGCAACGGAAACGGAGTAAACCGGTCTTCAAGCCGCAGCGCGCGTATCAGCCGGGCCTCATAGGGTATCTGCCGGAGCTGGGCCAGTTCCCGGCGAAGTATTGCTTCATCATACCCTGATAACCAATGTATTACCCAGCCAACTACGCCTTCCTTACCATACCTTCTGATGGCCGAGCGCAATTCTGAACGGAGCAGGTCCTCGTTTCTCCGCTGTTTCTGAATCAGCCAAAACAGCATCCGGCATCGAATCACCTGGTCATTTTCACGGGAAGAGCGGCAGTTAAGTACCTCGTTGACCTCTCTAAGGGCCTGACTCAGCGCGCCTTCGTCGAACCATGCCTCGGCTGATTCGAAAAGAAAGGTAAAGCGAATCCGGTCCTCCATCCCTTCCAGGCCCTTTCCATAGCGTTGCACAGTATCCTGCCGCAGGGTATTCAGCGGTTTTTTCAGCCCCTTGGCCTGTGTGAACGTATGGAGCAAAAACACCTGACGGGATGACGCATTTTTGCCTAAGTCCTCTAAAAAAGGTGTCATTTCGTCATATCTCCCCCACTCATACAATTCGGACAATACTTCATGCAGGAGGCGGTAATACCGGTCGGTCTCCTCTCCAGACAGCGTACGGCCCCGATAAGAGGCCGCGAGATCGAGTAAAACGCCGAGGCTGGCGGCCGAATCGCCGGTAATCCGTAGATACAGTGCCTGAAAATGCCGATGCAGACGGTCGTCAGCCCGACGGCTTTGCCGGACCATCTGGCTTTCCTGCAAAACGAGGTCATGCAATTGCCGGATTTCCGCGTCCGTTCGTACGGTGCCCGCCTGCCGGTATCGGAAGGACAGTATTTCGAAGAGCTCGGCCTGGCGGCGAACATCGCGGCGGTTCTCCAGCAAAGTGGCCAGGCGCTCCTGCTTCCGGATCAATTCTTCCTCAGCCGCATTGCCAAATCCGGATTCCAACCAGACGTGCAGTTCTCCCTGTAATGCTTCGGCTTCGAGTATGGGTAGTGCCGCTTCCCGCGCCAGGTCGCCGGCCTTCCGCCAGGTTGCCAGACTTTGTGCCAGAAAACCCTTCCGGTGCCAGGTATCCGCATCGAGGAGCATATTCCGGACGACGCCCGTCCGGTCACGCAGGCTTTCCAGAATCAGGACCTGCAGGTACTTCCGGGTAGGCTCCAGCTGCGGGAATTCCTTTTGCAGGGCCGCGTCGGAAGCCGGAGTCCAGGCAGGCAGTTCTTCCAGGCGCGTATAGAGTCGCAGGTACTGTCCCTCGGCAGCTTGCTGGCGGAAACGGCGGCGTTCTGCCTTGTCCATCCGCAGAATCAGGCGGTGGAGTTGTTCGGTTCCGGTCATCTATTCTCTTAAATTATCCTGTTAATACATTCATATTCAATATATTAACAGTCATTTCATAACATTTTCATTCTCTAAGATACGCATTTAAATATTTCGGCGTATTGCCTGGTTTCTGTTTCATATATCCTATTGTTGCATAGAAAAATTCTATTTGAGATGGGAAAGATTATTGTCATCGGCTCGTCCAATACGGATATGGTCGTCAAAACGGGTAGGTTACCGGCCCCGGGCGAGACCGTCATCGGCGGCGAGTTTCTGATGAATCCGGGTGGAAAAGGCGCCAATCAGGCGGTAGCGGCAGCCCGGCTGGGCGGAGATGTGCGTTTTGTCGCGAAGGTCGGCAACGACCTCTTCGGCAAACAGGCTGTACAGGGCTTCCGGCGCGACGGCATCGACACCTCCCCGATTTTTACCGATCCGCAGGCGGCGTCCGGGGTTGCGCTGATTTCGGTAGACGAAAAAGGCGAAAACTGTATCGTCGTCGCGCCCGGCGCTAACGCCCGCCTGACAGCGGAAGAAGTATCACAGGCGCTGGAAAATGCCGGGGCCGGCGATACCGTTCTGATCCAATTGGAAATTCCGCTCGGGACGGTCGAAGCCGCTGTTCGTCTTTGTGCAAAGAAGGGCATCGGCGTCATCCTGAATCCGGCTCCCGCGCAGCCGCTGCCGGATGATTTGTTTCCCCGGCTCGCGATCCTCGTACCCAATGAAACGGAAGCAGGGCTGCTCACCGGCATTCCCGTGACGGACGCCGCAACGGCTGAAGCGGCAGCCCGGCAGCTCGCCGCGAAAGGTGTCGGACACGTCGTCATTACCCTCGGCGCGAAAGGCGCGTATTCTTTTGATGGTCAGCAGGGACAGTTGATTGAAGCTCCGCATGTCCATGCCGTTGATACTACAGCCGCCGGCGATTGTTTCAGCGGAGCCCTGGCCGTTGCCGTCAGCGAAGGACAAGACCTGCCCGCTGCCATTGATTTTGCCTGCCGCGCTGCCGCGCTATCCGTCACGCGGATGGGTGCGCAGGCCTCACTCCCCTATCGCAAAGAACTCTGAACCAATACCTTAGTCTCTAACCCTATGAAAAAATCGCTTACCTGCCTGCTTCTCGGTATCAGCCTGACCGGCTGGAGCCAGCAAACCGTACGGATGACAAAGGAAAGTCTCCAGAACAAACTCAAGGGCGGCTGGGCCGGCCAGGTTATTGGTTGCACGTTTGGCGGCCCGACCGAATTCCGCTACAACGGTACCTATATTCAGGACTACCAGGCTATTCCGTGGCCGGAGGGGTATATCCGCCAGTCGATGCTCGGCAGTCCGAGCCTGTATGACGACCTGTACATGGACCTGACTTTCGTGGATGTCTTTGAGAAAAAAGGTATCGACGCACCGGTGGCAGAGCATGCCAAAGCATACGCCAATGCCGACTACCGGCTCTGGCACGCCAATCAGGTTGGCCGGTACAATATCCTCAACGGCCTGATGCCGCCGGAATCCGGGCATTGGAAAAACAACCCGCAGGCCGATGCGATTGATTTTCAAATCGAAGCCGATTTCGCCGGCCTGATGTCTCCCGGTATGCCCAAAACGGCCACCGATATCTGCGACGGTATCGGGCATATCATGAATTACGGAGATGGGTGGTATGGTGGGGTTTACATGGCGGCGATGTACTCGCTGGCCTATGTATCGAGCGACGTTAACTACGTTGTGTCGGAAGCGTTGAAGACTATTCCGGAGAAATCGACCTTTCACCGCTGCATCGCTGACGTCATCCGCTGGCATAAGCAGTATCCGGACGACTGGAAACAGACGTGGTTTGAGGTGCAGAAAAAATGGTCGTCCGACCGTACCGTACCCGAAGGGATTTTCCTTCCTTTCAATATCGACGCAACTGTCAACGCCGCCTACGTCGTCATTGGCCTGCTTTACGGTAAAGGTGACTTTGGAAAGACACTGGAAATCAGCACGCGCTGCGGGCAGGATTCGGATTGCAACCCGGCCTCGGCAGGAGGCGTTCTCGGTGCGATTATCGGATACGACAAGATTCCCGATTTCTGGAAACGTGGTCTGAAAGAAGCGGAGGACATTGACTTCCGGTTTACGACCATGTCACTCAACGACGTCTATAGTATTGGTTTAAAGCACGCCCTTCAGGTTATTGAAAAACAGGGAGGAAAAGTTTCCGGAAATACGGTGGAAATCCGTACGCAGCGAGCCGTTCCGGTTCGGTTTGAAGAGAGTTTTCCCGGCCATTACCCGAAAGAAAAACAGTTGATCGACAAAAACCTGGAACAGGACTATGTCCTGGACTTTGAAGGTATCGGCTATGTCATCAACGGAGAAGCAAAGAAGAAGAAAGAAAGCGAATACGTCTTCCGGGCAGAAGTTTACCTCGATGGCCGGAAAGTGGAAGAAGTATCCCTTCCGACGCTCTTCCGCGAACGTCGGTTCAACTTCTTCTATGGCTACGACCTCAAACCGGGCAAGCATCAACTGCGGTTGAAGGTATTGAATCCATCGCCCGACCACGACCTGCGGCTGAGCTATGTCATTACGTTCGACAATCAACCCAATACCAAAACCTGGAAAACCGATGTGGGTCGTTGATACATATGCTATGGCCGTAGCCGGCTGTCTTGTCACGATGCTCTGCTGGGGTTCCTGGGCCAATACCCAAAAGCTGGCGAGTACTTCCTGGCGGTTTGAACTCTTTTACTGGGACTATGTCTGGGGAATCCTCCTGTTCTCGCTGCTGCTGGCTTTTACGGCGGGAAGCAATGGCACGGAGGGGCGTTCCTTTACCGACGATCTCGCTCAGGCCACGCGGCCAAACCTGCTCTCGGCCTTTTGGGGCGGGATCGTGTTCAATGTCGCGAATATTGTCCTGGTAGCTGCGATCGCGATTGCGGGTATGTCTGTCGCCTTTCCGGTCGGAATTGGTATTGCGCTGGTACTTGGCGTAATCGTCAACTACCTCGACCGGCCTGAGGGCCAGCCCGGGTTGCTTTTCGGCGGGGTAGCGCTGGTTTCTATGGCTATCTGGCTGAATGCTCGGGCATACCGGTCGCTGGCCGGTCGAACGGGTGGCGTTTCGGCCCGGGGTCTGTTGCTTTCTGTCGTGGCCGGCGTCGCGATGGGCTTCTTTTACAAATATGTCGCCGCAGCCATGGCGACCGACTTCGCCCACCCGGAGGCTGGCAAGCTGACACCCTATACTGCGCTGGTATTGTTTGCGCTGGGTATCGCGGCGTCGAATATGCTTATTAATACCTACCTGATTTACAAGCCGGTAACCGGAGCTCCCTCTTCCTACGCTGCGTACTTCCGCGGATCGGGGCGGGATCACCTCATGGGTATTTTTGGGGGAATGATCTGGACACTGGGTATGGCGCTGAGCATACTGGCATCGGATAAGGCCGGGCCGGCGATTTCGTATGGGCTCGGGCAGGGCGCCACAATTGTCGCAGCCATCTGGGGTATTTATATCTGGAAGGAGTTCCGGGAAGCGCCACCGTCAACAGGGCGCCTGCTCAAGGTAATGCTGTTGCTGTATGCTGTCGGCCTTGGATTACTGATCGCAGCCAGGCTGTAAAACAGAAAACCCTCCGGAAGTCCGGAGGGTTTTTCGTGACAGGCGCTAGCGTCTATCGGTTCATTTCACATGGTCGACAACGGCCTTGAACGCCTCAGGGTGGTTCATGGCGAGGTCGGCGAGTACTTTCCGGTTCAGTTCAACACCGGAGTTATGAAGCTTGCCGATGAATTGCGAGTAGCTGAGGCCGTGAATACGGGCGCCAGCGTTGATACGTGCAATCCAGAGGGCACGGAAATTCCGCTTCTTTTGCTTACGGTCGCGGTAAGCATAGTTAAGACCGCGTTCGACGGCGTTTTTCGCTACCGTCCAAACGTTTTTACGACGGCCAAAGTAACCTTTAGCCAGTTTGAGCACCTTTTTGCGGCGGGCCCGTGACGCTACGTGATTGACACTACGTGGCATGTTGTGTTAGTTTTTTGACGTTGGCGGAGCAAAGCCGGTTTACTGTCTTCGGTTTTCCGTTGTCAGTTAAACTGAAAACCGAAAACCATAAACTGAAAACTGCCCTGTTACTGCTCTCTTTCAGCCAGTTGTCGGGTGAAACAAAAACCGTAACCGAAGTTACTATTGCAGGAGGGCGATAACGCGGGCGTGATCGGACTCGTGCACGAGGGTCGTCTTGACGAGGTTAGCCTTACGTTTGTTAGACTTCTTCGTCAGGATGTGGCTGTGGAAGGCATGCTTCCGCTTGATTTTCCCGGTACCGGTCAGCTTGAACCGCTTCTTGGCACCTGAGTTTGACTTTTGCTTAGGCATAAACTGAACCTGTTAAAAAATGAAAAAAGTACGCGTGTGTGAAATGAGTCGCGAAGATACGAAAATAACTGTCCGGTTGTATGAAAGAATTTGATATTTATTCCCCTGACAGTCAGACAGAAAAACGGCCGCTGCTCATCCGTCGGAGAGCAGCGGCCGTTGCATCCGGAGCGTCCGGACTTATTTCTTCACTTTCGGAGCGATGATGATATTCATCCGCCGGCCTTCGAGGCGTGCTTCGGATTCCAGTTTTCCCCACTCTTCGAGGTCCGACATGAACCGCTTGAGCAGGTTAAATCCCTGGTCTTTGAAGACAATTTCCCGACCGGAGAACTGTACATACGCTTTTACCTTGGAACCTTCCTTGAGGAAGTTGGTGGCGTGCTTGAGTTTGAAGTCGTAATCGTGGTCGTCAGTCGTCGGGCTGAAGCGGATTTCCTTGAGCACGACCTTGACCTGCTTCGCCTTCAGTTCTTTCTGCTTTTTCTTCTGTTCGTACTTGAACTTGGAATAATCGACAACCCGACAAACCGGAGGATCGGCATTCGGAGAGATCTCCACCAGATCCAACGCCTGCTGCTGGGCGAGCTCAAGGGCTACCTTGATGTCCACAATTCCCTGTTCGACGTTCTCTCCGACCAGACGTACCTGCTGTACGCCGCGGATAAGCTGATTGATACGGTAGGGTTCTTCTTTCCTGACGGGAAGTCTGCGGTTATAACCGCCGGGGCGTAATGCCATACTAGCGAATTTGGTGTTTTTTTTTGGGTTTCAGTTAGCGAGTGTTTTCAGCAGAAACAAAAGCGGAAAATTCGTTGTCCTGAACTGAAAACCGAGAAGAAGCCGTTGAATCGGGTTCCCTCTTCAACGGCTTCAAATGTTGTGCCTAAGATGGAAACTTTTTAGAATTTGAGCAAATTTTTATTGATTTCCTCCTTGGCAAGGGCAATAAACTGACCAATTGGCATGCTGCCCAGGTCACCTTCCCCTTTTTTCCGGACTGACACAGTGCCATCTGCCTGTTCCTTGTCACCCACGATGAGCATGAACGGCGTTTTGGCTACTTCGGCGTCACGGATTTTCTTTCCGATCTTTTCATCCCGGTGATCGACATAGCCGCGGAGATCATCTTCCTGCAAAAGGAGGAAAATCTCATTGGCGTAGTCGGTGTATTTTTCCGAGATGGGTAATACTGCGAGTTGTTCGGGCGACAGCCACAGCGGGAAATTCCCGGCGGTGCTTTCGATCAGAATCGCGATGAAACGCTCCAGCGAGCCAAACGGCGCGCGGTGGATCATCACCGGACGGTACTTTTTGTTATCCGCTCCGGTATATTCCAGCTCGAAGCGCTCGGGCAGGTTGTAGTCTACCTGAATCGTTCCCAGCTGCCATTTCCGGCCGAGGGCATCTTTCACCATGAAATCCAGCTTCGGACCATAGAAGGCTGCTTCTCCGTACTCGATGACGGTCGGCAGGCCTTTTTCCTTTGCAGAATTGATGATGGCCTGCTCGGCTTTGTCCCAGTTTTCTTCGGTTCCGATGTACTTGGAGCGGTCTTCCTTTGAACGGAGCGATACCTGCGCCATGTAGTCATTGAAGCCCAGTACTTTAAATACATAAAGAACGAGATCAATTACCTTCATGAACTCTTCTTCCACCTGATCGGGGCGGCAGAAAATATGGGCGTCGTCCTGGGTAAAGCCACGTACCCGGGTCAGACCGTGCAACTCGCCCGATTGCTCATAGCGGTACACGGTTCCGAACTCAGCGAAACGTACCGGCAGATCCCGGTAACTCCGGGGTTTGGAACGGTAGATTTCGCAGTGGTGCGGGCAGTTCATCGGTTTGAGGAGGAATTCTTCATCCTCATCCGGAGTATGAATCGGCTGGAACGAATCCTTGCCATACTTTTCATAGTGCCCGGAGGTTACATAGAGTTGCTTCGAGCCGATGTGCGGGGTAACCACAGGCGAGTACCCGGCCCGGATCTGCGCGCGGCGGAGGAAATTCTCCAGGCGCTCGCGGAGGGCGGTACCTTTCGGCAGCCACAGCGGCAACCCCTGACCTACCCGTTCGGAGAAGGTAAACAACTCCAGCTCGCGACCGAGCTTGCGGTGATCCCGCTTTTTGGCCTCTTCGAGCAGGTGAACGTATTCGTCGAGTTCCTTTTGCTTCGGAAATGTCACCGCATAAATACGGGTGAGCATTTTATTGTTCTCGTTCCCGCGCCAGTAGGCCCCGGCGACGTTCATGATCTTGGCTGCCTTGATAAAACCGGTATCCGGAATGTGCGGTCCGCGGCAGAGGTCGGTAAAGTCGCCCTGGGTGTAGAACGTAATCTTTCCGTCTTCCAGGTCCTTGATCAGGTCGAGCTTGTACTCGTCACCTTTTTTCTCGAAGTATTCGATCGCTTCCTGTTTCGGAACAGGCGTGCGGGTGAATACTTCCTTCTTCCGGGCGAGTTCCAGCATCTTGTCCTCGACTTTCTTGAAGTCTTCCTGCGAAAACTTGTGGTCTCCGAGGTCTACATCGTAGTAAAAGCCGGTTTCGATAGCAGGTCCGATCCCGAATTTCACACCCGGATACAGCGCCTCAAGGGCTTCTGCCAGCAAGTGAGCGGACGAGTGCCAGAAAGTCGCTTTGCCGCTGGTATCGTTCCAGGTGAGGAGTTTGACGGACGAATCCGCTTCGATGGGGCGGCTGGCGTCCCATACTTCGCCGTTGACTTCGGCGGCTAATACGTTACGGGCAAGGCCCTCGCTGATGCTGCGGGCGATGTCCAGGCCGGAAGCACCCTTCGGGAACGTACGAATGCTCCCGTCCGGCAGGGTAATCTGGATTTGGTTTTCCATAAATGGTTAAACGGTTATAAATCACGGAGATACAAAGTCCGTGAGCTCTTTCCGGCTCAGCCGGTTATCACTGGAGCGAGTCTCCCGCGGCACCGGACTTATCCGGGATGGCCAACTGGGGCCGGTACCGGTCCAGTTGCCGCAGCGTGGGATCGCTGGTGAGAATACGTTTACGCGTGCGCCAGTAGCCGCCTACAGCCCGGCGGTTGGCCGGGTTCTGCTGGGCTTCCAGCAGGTAATAATCCATTGCCTTGTCGTCATTACCTGTCTGTTCAAGGCATTGGGCCATCAGAAAGTTCAATCCGGGATACTGCGGGTTTACTTTTTCGACGACTTCGAGGTGTTTCAGCGCTTCAGCAGGTTTGTTCACCTCAAACAACACCGCGGCGGCCTGAAAACGGGCGCCGGGATGTTCCGGCTCGGTTTTCAGCGCATGAGCAAACTCCCGGTAAGCGCTGTCCGGCTGCGAAATACGTAAAAAAGTAAGACCCCGCCGAAAATGCAGGTCCGCATTCCTCGGAAAAAACTTCAGCCCCTCCCCCACAAACACCAGGCTCTGGGGGTATTGCTTCAGCTGGTAGTGGACGGTCGATAGTTGTTTATAGGTATCCAGGAAGCCGGGAGACAGCGCACGGCTGTGCATGTACAAGGCCAGCGCGCGAACGGTATCGCCCAGTTTGGCGGCGATTACGCCGCGGTAAAAATAGGCTTCCCCATAAAAAGGATTAATCTGCAGGGTACGGGCGATGTACTGCCGCGCCAGGCCGAGCTGATTGACCTGCTGGTACAGGTCGGCGAGCAGGATATACAGCTCCGGCGTCCGGACGTTGAGGATTTCGGCGCGCTGCGCAGCCACGAGGGCATCCTCGGTTTTGCGCTTGGCCCGAAGAATCTTCGCTTTGGTGACGTAAAAAGAGCCGGTATTCCGCTTGAGGTCGATGGCGTCGTTGATATCCTGCAGGGCGGCATCGTACTCCTCGCGCTGGAAGTAGATCTCGGCGCGTTTCCGGTAGTTGTCGGCCGCGCCGGGGTACTGTCGGATGACACGGGTGAGCAGTTCCAGCGCCTGCTGGGTTGAAAAACCCTGGTTCAGGTCCGGCACCGGCGGAATTTTCTGTCCGCCCTGCTCTTCCGAATGACAAGCCGCCATCGTCAGCAGAACTACCCAGCCCAAAAGAATCGAAGAAATCGTACGCATCCGTGGTGACTAAAACGCCGCAAAAATAGAGAAGATACGGGGATCGCCGCCGAATCGGCAGGAAAGAATTGACCGGCCGTTTTCTGCCATTAACCTTGTTTAACCTTAAAGCAAGGTTCGTTAACCGCCTTTGGAAGAGGAAAGGAATAGTTTCGGCCCAGATCTCCGACAACATATTTCTTCCATGAAAAAACAATACCTTCTTCCGGTATTCTTCCTGCTGCTCAGTCTGGCCGCCACCGCACAGACAGGCCGGTGGACCCTCAAAGGTACCCTGGCCGATTCCACCGGCGGTATCCTTCAGAGCGCGTCTGTCACATTACTTGATACCAAAGACTCTACATTGCTTGATTTTCAGCTATCTGACAGCAAGGGCGCATTTGCCTTTCCGAACCTCGCTCAGCGAAACTACCTGCTGCGCATCACGCATGTCGGATACCGCGACTGGTTTGAAAAAGTCGGAAGCGATGTCCCCGATCTCGGTAAAATTACCCTGACACCTCGTGGCAAAAACCTGAATGAAGTAGTCGTCAAAGGTGAAAGAGCGCCGGTCACGATGCGGCACGATACAGTCGAATTCAATGCCGACGCCTTCAAAACCCGGCCGAATGCCACCGTTGAAGACCTCCTCAAACGCCTGCCCGGCGTGGAAGTGGAAAGCGACGGTACCGTCAAAGCACACGGCAAAAGCGTGCAGCGGGTACTGGTAGATGGCAAGGAGTTTTTCGGCACCGACCCGAAAATGGCGACCCGGAACCTGGCGGCGGAGGCCGTCAAGGCGGTTCAGGTATTCGACCGGAAATCGGAGCAGTCGCGCTTTTCGGGAGTAGACGACGGTACCCGGGAAAAGACCATCAACCTCGAACTGAAGGAAGACTTCAAGAAAGGCATTTTCGGGACGGCTGTCGCCGGCGCAGGAGATCAGGGCCGCTATACCGGACGTCTGAACCTCAACCGCTTCGCAAAAAACGAGCAGTATTCCCTCATCGGCACGCTGAATAACATCAACCAGCAGGGTTTTACGCTCAACGATTACTTTAACTTTTCGTCGGTGGGAAGCGGCAGTTCCGGCGGGGGCGGCCCGACGATGGTCAACGTCACCCGTGGCAGCAGCGGAGGCGGCGCGACGGTCAACGGCGTGGCGGTGAATATTCCCGGCCAGACGTCCTCCGGATTTGTCAATTCCGGTTCCGGAGGCCTTAATTTCTTCAACCAGATTAACAAAAAGACGAAAATCGACGGTAACTATCTCCTCAATTCTGTCAAAAGCACGATTGACCGGACCGTTGACAAAGAGAATTTTCTCGAAAACGGCAGTTACAAAAGCAAACAGAGCGGCAATACCGTCAGCCGGACGACCAACCACCGCCTCAACCTGAACCTCGAAACCCAGCTGGACTCGCTCAGTACCCTGCGGTGGACGAATACCGGCTCCATCACCGGGAGCGACTACCGGACCTCCACCCTCACCCAGACCTATGGAACAGACGGGGCACTTCAGAACGACGGAACACGCGCCAACTACTATGAAGGCACAGCCTACTCGCTGAATTCCAACCTCGCCTACCGCCGCCGGTTCAGCAAAAAGGGTCGTTCGCTGACAGCGAACCTGGTTTTCGGGCTTAACAACGACAAAAAGACCGGGAACATCAACGCAGTCAACAACTACTTCGGCACGAATGCGTCGTCGGATACCACGCGGCAGGACGACCGCCAGAAAAACGGACGGCTCAACTACGGCATCACGGCTTTTTACATCGAACCGCTCAGCAAGCGTACTTTCCTGGAATTCAACTATACCTACCAGCGGAATCTCAACGATTCGCGGAGAGACGTCGACGATATCAAGGGCGAAACCCGCACGCCGAATACCCAGCTCACCAACCGGTATGACAACCAGTACAACTACCACCGCGGCGGTCTGAGCTACCGGTACGCCGGGCGGGCGCTCAACCTGTCGACGGGTCTGAATATCCAGCAGGCAAGCCTGATCGGGGAGTTTCCGCTGAAGGATATGAGCATCACGCGGCACTATACCAACCTGCTGCCTAACCTGCGGATGATGTACAACCTGGCTTCGAGCAAAAACCTGAATTTCACCTATGAAACCAGCGTGCAGCAGCCCAGCCTGACGCAGCTTCAGCCGATCGTCGACAATACCGATCCTCTTAACATCAGTACCGGTAATCCGGACCTGAAGCCGGAGTACAACCATCAGTTTTCGCTCAACTACTTCTCGTTTAACCCATCCCGGTTCCGGAATTTCTTCGGAAACGCGTTTCTGACCTATACCACGAATAAAATAGCCAACTCCCAAACCGTAAGTGATCAATTGGTTACAACGACGAAGCCGGTCAACGTACCGGATAATCTCCAGGGGAACGGATTTGTTGGCTTTGGCCTGCCTATTCAGAAGGTAAAGGGCCTGCGGGTCAATGCGAACGTCGGCGTGACCTATGCCCGCAGCCAGAGTATCATCAACGCCGGGAACAACGTCACCAAAACGCTGGGAACAAACCTGGGAACGCGGATCGACTACCGTCCGGGCGATGTATTTGACATTAACCTGGCAGCGAATCTATCGCTCAACAACGCCACCTACTCCCTTCAGGCAGCGCAGAATCAGCAGTACTCCACCCAGCGCTATACTGTCGACGCCAACTGGAATATCACGCCGAAATGGGCCATTTCCAGTTCGATGAATTATCAGGTACTCGCCGGGAAAGGCTACAACCAGGAAATTCCGATCTGGAATGCTTCATTGACGCGGTATATTTTGAAGAACAACGCCGGAGAGATCAAGTTTATCGCGACGGATATGCTCAACCGGAACGTGGTTATCAACCGGTCGGTCGATGTGAACTATTTCCAGGAAGAGCGGGTGCGGTCGCTGGCGCGGTACTTCCTGGTCACCTTCACATACACGCTCCGGAACAAGGCAGGCGCAGGCGGGCGGGGACCGGTGCGGGGCGGACCGGGAGGGCGGCCGCCGATTATGATCGGGGGATAAATGCGAAAAGCGGCTGCAAGGACAGCCGCTTTTCTTTTATCAGGATCTTGTCTGTGTATTCTGTGAAGTCTGTGAGAAAAAAGAAATAGATGTTCTCACAGACTTCACAGCATACACATACATTTTTAGAGTATCAGGTTGCGCAGGCTGAGGCCGATGATCACCAGTCCAACCACGATCATCAATGCCTTCGGGTTAATCTTCCCGCAGATAAAGGCCGCAAATGGAGAGGCAAGTACGCCGCCCAGCAGCAAACCGGCCGTGATGCTCCAATGCTGAACACCAATCATCAGAATAAACGTCAGCGATCCTGCGGCCGCGATGAAAAACTCGGCCAGGTTAACCGATCCGATGGTATAACGCGGCGAGCGGCCCTGTCCGAGAAGAGACGTCGTAACAACCGGCCCCCATCCGCCCCCGCCGACGGCATCGATGAAACCACCCAGCAATGCCAGCGCTCCTACGTAGCGGGTCTTTTTCTTGGTTTTTCGTCCGATGATCGCCTTGCGGATAATCACACCGCCCATACAAAGCAGGTAAACAGAGATATAGGGCTTCAGGAAGCTACCGTCGAACGAGCTGAGCAGGTACGCGCCGGTCACCGCGCCGATGACGCCGGGAATGATCAGTACCTTGAGCAGTTTCTTGTTGACATTCCCGAATTTCCAGTGTGAAAGACCGGAAGCGCCGGTGGTGAATACTTCGGCAATGTGTACGCTGCCGCTCGCTGCCGCCGGACTAACGCCCAGGCTGAGCAAAAGCGATGTAGAGCTGATGCCATAGGCCATTCCCAGCGCGCCGTCTATCGTCTGCGCAAGGAAACCGGCTCCGACAAACAGCCAGAACTCCCCTTTCGTGAGTTCAGATACGACCACCGTAACGGCCGGTCCGGCGAAAGCGAGTGCTGCCGCCAATCCTCCCGCCAACAAAACGCTGACAGCTAAAATAAGCCAGAATGTATTGGGCGCCGGCAATGCCCGGGCAGTAGTTGTCGTAGTAGCCATACACAAAAGAAAAAGCCGGACCCTCGCCGGCTGGACAAAGAAACGTACTTTTTATATAAACTCTATATGTTTAATAGATTTTTAAGGAAGCAATAAGCCGTAGGCTGTAAGCAATAGGCTGTAAGCTATAGGCTGCCGGCAAACTACCCCGGCGCGGCCTATAGCTTACAGCCTACAGCTTATTGCTTACAGCTCAAAAACCTATTGCCTAATTACCCCCCGATCCGCACCCGGCGTTCGCCGTTCATCTGCTGCATTTTCTGGCGCATGATGTCCTGGAATTCGGTTTGGGTGACGGCCTTGCCGCCTTTCGGTTGTTTGAGTTCGGAAGACTTCGGCTTCTTCCAGTCAATTTCCGTGACCGTTGTAACCATTTCCCCTTCGTTCACGTCTACTTCCAGAATCAGGCCGGGAAGGCCTGCGTAGCGATCCGGACCGATGGACACGGGGATTTCCGGGGCATACCAGGCCACCACCGTACGCGATCGTTTCGCCTGGGCCGGTTGCTGCCCCTGAGGGGCTGGCATCGGTCCGCCGAACGTCAGCATCTGGGCTGAAGAGGAGTCGCTGAAAGTCGCCTTCCGGCATTCGATCCCCTTGATGGTTTTGGTTTCCGAGCCGATCTTCCAGCGCTGGCTGCGCAGGGTATCTTCGATCCGGTAGAGGTCGCCGAATACGTCGCGGAGTTCCACCCGTTTCCGTTCCCGGATTTTCGAGTAGATCTCGGTACGCGGACGGTTGAAGCGGAACGCCGGACCGCCGCCGGGGCCTGCCGGCTCGTCGTCAACAGTCGGTTCATACAGCGCTTCGTCCGCTGTAAACATCAGCTGATACCCCGTCGTAACGGACTCGGGCATACGGGCCTGCATGGCGGGGTCGGCGATCTGAACCCGGCCGCGCATCGCTGTTTTCTGACTATAGGTAATGGTCCCTTCGGTATGCTGGGCGATGGCCGCAGAACCGGTGAAGCAGAGGAGTAACAGGGCTTTTTTCATGAAATTGGAAGGAAAATACGGATAGACAAAGCTACCTTCCGCCGAGGTTAACAAACCTTGCTATAAGGTTAAACAAGGTTAATGCCGTTTCGGCCGTGACTTCCTGCCGTTATCTTTGAATCATGTGGTATCCGAAGCCTTTTTCCCGCAACCAGCTGCTGATTGCTCTCATGGTGAGCAGTCTGCTGCTGCTGAGCGGATTTATGGCGTGGTGGCTGCGGCGGAGCTTCCGCGAGCAGAAGCAATTGCTCGTTGCCGAGGCCAGTCAGCCCTTTTTCCGGTCGGTTATGGGTTTGCAGGATTCCCTGATTACGCAAAAAGTACTTCGGCCCATGCAGGCAAAAGGCCTGGGCGGCAGTATCCGTATCATGACCATGCAGCCGCGCCGGGACAGCCTGTTTCATCCGCCTCAGCAAGCGTTTTTCCGTCACATAGAGCGGCGAACGGGAACGCCGCCTCCGGTGGGTCGCCGGCCCGTGTTTTTTGGCCGGGGTATTCCGGCTTCACTGGCCAGAATCGGACCGGATTCCCTGCGCGATTCCCTCAAAATCAAAGAATTATCAATTCGGTATCAACTGGAGCTGGATACGTCGGCGCTACGCATCCGCTATTCCGTCTTCCGGATGACGGCGCCTCCTCCGCGGCACTCCGACACGCTGTTTACCAACGCCTTTCAGGCCGGTCTGCCGCCCGACCATTTTTATGTCGCGCGGATCGAAGACTATGTACCGCTCGTCCTGAAACGGATGGTGCCGCAGATCCTGTTTTCCGTTTTTTTACTTGGATTGACAACGGTAGCCTTCGTGCTGGTATTCAGAAGTCTGCGGGCACAGCAAAAGCTCACGGCGATGAAAAACGATTTCATCAGTAACATCACGCATGAGCTGAAAACGCCGATTTCGACCGTCAGCGTAGCGATCGAGGCCCTCAGTCATTTTGACGCCCTGAAAGATCCGGAACGTACGCGGGAGTACCTCGCGATTTCGAAAACAGAGCTCAACCGGTTGAACCTGCTGGTGGATAAAGTCCTGAAAACGGCGCTGTTCGACCAGCAGCGGATCGCCTATCATTTCGAGACGCTCCCGCTTGTACCCCTTATTCAGGAAGTACTGGACTCGCTGCGGGTTCAGTTTGAGAAGACCGAGGCAGATGTCCGGTTTCAACACGGCACCGGAGCATTTTCTGTGTCGGGAGACCGGGTTCACCTGATGAACGTCCTCTACAACCTCCTCGATAATGCTTTGAAATACAGCCGTAGCAGGCCCAACATCTGCCTTTCGCTGACCGATATGCCCCACGGGATACGCCTGCAGGTACAGGATCAGGGAATTGGTATTGAGCCGGAGTATCAGCTGCAGGTTTTTGAGAAATTTTTCCGTGTGCCTACCGGCGACGTCCACAATGTCAAAGGGTATGGCCTCGGCCTGAGCTATGTCCATCAGATTATCACCGGCCACGGCGGTACCATACGCCTGGACAGCGAACCCGGCCGAGGCAGTACCTTTGAAATTACCTTTCCGTATCATGGCTAAACTACTGTATGTCGAAGACGAACCCTTTCTGGGGCGTATTGTGAAAGAAAGCCTCGAGAGCCGGCAGTACGAGGTGGTAATGGTCGCGGATGGCGACGAAGTATCCGGCACGCTCGAAGCGGCCAACCCGGACTTATGCCTGCTGGATGTCATGCTGCCCAACCGGGACGGTTTCTCCCTCGCCCGCGAGATCCGGGCCCGCTACCCCGACCTGCCGATTCTGTTTCTGACGGCCAAAACCCAGGTAGAAGACGTGATAACTGGCTTTGAATCAGGCGGTAACGACTACCTCCGCAAGCCTTTCAGCCTGGAGGAGCTCATCGTCCGGATCGAAAACCTGCTTCGGCTATCCGTCCGGCCGGCGCAGAAAGCGGCGCTGTCGGTCGGGAGCTACGATTTCCTTCCTCAGAAATTTGAACTCCGGAAAGGAGAGCGTATACGCAAGCTTTCGCACCGGGAAAATGAACTGCTGCGGATTTTCGCTGAAAACCAGAATCAGACCGTCGCCCGCAAGGACATATTGATGAAGGTTTGGGGCGACGACTCCTTCTTCAACTCCCGGAACCTGGACGTATACATCACCCGGTTAAGGGAATATCTCCGGGAAGACGAAAAGCTTCAGATCGTTACGATCAAGGGCGTCGGGTACCATTTCATCACCGGATAGTGGGGTTTGATCGCCGGGGTGATGATCTTTTGGAAAAGCAGGCTACAGGAAGAAGCAAATTCGGCTATTTTTGGCTTTTCCGAAAAATACACGACATCGGCATGAAAAAAATTTCCCTGCTTGCGCTCTTAACCCTCTTCACGTATCAGGCTTATTCTCAGCAATCTCCCACGGAATTTCTCGGATACGAACCCGGCACCGTCCGCTGCACACCGCACTACCGCGTAATCGCCTATTACGAGTACCTCGCTCAACAGTTTCCCCGTCAGGTCAAGCTGATTCAATACGGCAAAACCTATGAAAACCGGCCGCTGATGGCTGCGGTGGTCGCTTCTGAGGAGAACTTTCCGAAACTCGAAGAACTTCGCACCAACCACCTCAAGTCTATCGGCCTGCAGGATGGCGCCGGATCAGGCAAGGATATTGCCATTTCCTGGATGAGCTACAACATCCACGGAAACGAAAACGTATCGTCTGAAGCGGCGATGATCGTGCTGTACGATCTGCTGAAAGGCGATGCGAAAGACGTCCTCAAAAATACGATCGTGGTACTCGACCCCTGCGTCAACCCGGACGGGTACGACCGCTATGTCAACGGCTACAACCAGCGCATGGGGTCTACGCCGAACGCCTATGCCGGCGCCTGGGAGCATACTGAACCCTGGCCGGGCGGTCGGGTCAACCACTATTTGTTTGACCTCAACCGCGACTGGGCCTGGATGGTCCAGCAGGAAAGCCAGGCCCGCAATGCGCTGTACCAGCAATGGATGCCGCACGTATTCGCCGATTTCCACGAACAGGGCATCAACTCTCCGTATTTCTTTACGCCGCCGGCAAAGCCTGTCCACCAGGATGTTACGGGCTGGCAGCGCGAGTTTCAGACCATCATCGGGGATTTCAACCGCAAAGCTTTTGACAAAAATGGCTGGCTGTATTTCACCCGTGAAAACTTTGACCTTTTCTATCCGAGCTACGGCGATACCTATCCCACCTTCAACGGCGCCATCGGCATGACCTTTGAGCAAGCCGGAAACGGACGCGCCGGACTCGCTATCCAGAAAGCCGACGGCGACACGCTGACGCTGAAGGAGCGTATTCTCCACCACGTCACGGCGAGCAAGGCCACGATGGCGGCGCTTTCAGCCAATGCCGACAAGGCGGCTTCGGAGTTTATCAAGTTCTTCTCGAACGCGAAAAGCGCGCCGGGAGGTACTTACAAGACGTTTGTGGTGAAGACGAAAGGCGAAGACGGAAAGATTAAGTCTTTTACGAACTACCTCACGAAGATGGGCTTTCAGTTCGGGTACGCCGACAAGACCGCTTCTTTCCCCGGTTCATACAGCTATGTGGATGACAAAACCGCTACGGCGGCTGTCGAAGCCGGAGATATCCTCATCAGCACCAGCCAGCCGCGGTCGGTTTTCCTCAAAATCCTGATGGAGCCGAAAACTGTACTCGAAGATTCGGTGACGTATGACATTACTTCCTGGTCGCTCCCGTATGCCTATGGCCTGAAAGCCTACGCGCTGAAGGAAAAACTGACGCCGTCGGCTACCAAGCCGGCTACCGCGACAACGCTCCCGGCGATCATCAAACCCTACGCCTACCTCCTGCGCTGGAGCTCACAGGAAGACGCGCACCTGCTGGCACACCTGTACCGGAAAAACCTCCGCGCACGGGTAGCGACGAAGGAATTTGAGCTGGAAGGAAAGAAATATGGTATCGGCACGGTAATCTTTACCCGGGGGGAAAACGCCCGCCTCGGCGACAAATTCGATACTATCCTGGCGGAAGAAGCGCATGAAAACGGCCTTTCACTCACGCCGGTGACCTCCGGCTATGTAACCAGCGGCCCTGACCTCGGCTCCAACTATGTATCACAATTGAAAGCGCCGAAAGTAGCGATTCTGACCGGAGAAGGTACTTCTTCTTACTCGGTTGGAGAGGTGTGGCATTATTTCGACAAGCAGCTCCACTATCCGGCGACGATGGTACTGACGGGCGATTTCCCGAACTTCAAACTAAACGATTTCAGCGTACTGGTGCTGGCGAACGGCAACTACGGTCGCCTGCTCAACGACGCCACCATCGCCCGGATCAAAGCCTGGGTACAGGACGGCGGAAAGCTCATCCTGATGGAAGGCGCCGTCGGTGCGTTTGCCGGAAAGGAAGGCTTCGATATCGCAAAGAAGGAGGAAAAGAAAGACGACAAAAAGGACGACGATCTGAAGATCTATGGCAATCAGGAGCGTGAAGCTGTCTCCGGAGATACGCCGGGCGCTATTTACAAGTTTGCGGTCGACAATACCCATCCCCTCGCCTATGGTCTGCCCGGCTATTACCACGGCCTGGTACTGTCTACGTCTGAATACGGCTTCCTGAAAAATGGCTGGAACGTCGGATACATCAAAAAAGGCGACGCGCCGGTGTCTGGCTTTGTCGGCAAGGACGCCCGCAAGAAGATCGAAAACACGCTGATGTTCGGCGTACAGGATCTCGGTCGCGGTCAGGTTGTGTACTTCGTTAACAATCCGCTGTTCCGCGGTTTCTGGTACCAGGGCAAGCTGGTATTCGCGAATGCGGTATTTATGGTGAATTAATAGCAATAGGCTTTAGGCGATAAGCTGTAGGCAGTAGGCTGCAGGGGTTGAAGCTCCGGGGTACTGTTTACAGCTTATTTTTTAAGAGGCTGTGAGCTTTAGGCTAAAGCTGTGGGCAGCGGGCTTTCCTATTGAAATACAATTAGTTACAGTTTACCGGTTTACGCGGCTTTTTGCCAACTGCTTAACGCCTATAGCCTACGGCTTAAAGCCAACCTTCCCCCTTCCTAACCCCTCTCCCATGAAAACATCCCGGACACTGCTGGCTATTTTGATTGCGCTGCTTCCACTCTTGTACCTGAATTTTATCTGGGCGGAGCTGCCTGAGCGGGTGGCGACGCATTTCAACCTGGCGGGTACGCCTGACAGGTATTCGACGCGGTATGGGCTGTATGGCTTGTTGTTTGGACTTGCGGGGTTTTCCATCGCCTTGTTCTGGGGATTGAAAAATGCCTGGAAACTCGATCCGAAAGGCGGAGAAGCGAACCGGGATATCCTCGAGAAGGCGGCCCTCGGCGCTACGTTGCTGATTTCCTTTGTCAGCCTGCTGATCATCGAGTCGTCGCGGCGCGATAACGGCGACCTCATCGACTACCTTTTCGTGGCGATTCCGCTGTTGTTTGTCTACCTCGGAAACCTGATGATCCATTCCACTCCGAATGCCCTCATCGGTTTCCGGATACCGGCGACGCTCAACGACCCGAAGGTCTGGGAAGAAACGCACCGCGTCGGCGGTCGGCTGATGATGTTCGCGGGGTTGCTTTGTATACTTCCGATGCTGTATCTGCCTTCCTGGGGAAAGATGACGCTGCTTGTCGCAATGGTACTCGTCACAACCATCTACACGGTGATCTATGCGACCCGCAGGGGGAGGAAATAGCATGGGGCAGAGGGCATGGGGTCGCTTGCCCCATGCCCTCTGCCCCATGCAACAAAAAGACCGCCCGGAATTCCGGGCGGTCTTTTTGTCACTGTCCCCGATACCGGATCGCGATGCCTTCCATCGTGAATCCGTTTGCCGTAGCGGAGGTGTAGTACTGGTATTTGACTTTGATGACGGCGTCGGCGCCTATGTCCTTCGCTTCTTCTACCAGTTTTTGGGTAATCTTGTCTTTCTGGGTAGCGTCGTTGCCCCGGGCCGTCATCCGCCCGCGGGCAGTTTGCCCGGCGACGAGCGGCTTTTCATCGGAAAAAGTCAGCTTCCGGATTTCGTCGTAAGGACGGTCCGGTGCTGTATCATTCCAATAAACCGGCAAATCATATTTCACTTTGGTTGTGATCGGTACGGAAGGCGTAAAACACGCCTGCATCACCCACATCACGCCCAGCCACCTCAGGGTATTCTTCATGGTTCAACGGAGGATTAAACCGTTTCCGAATCGTAGATCAGGACGCGGTCCCAGTACTGTTTGCAATCTTCGATAAACTTCAGGTGAATCGGCGCCACCTGGTAGGCATCGTGACCTGCTTCGTCTTTGAAAACGGTCAGGAGGCAATAATCGTATGACCGGTCGATCACGGGGCGGTCCGTAGCGGCCGGCGTTCCGACGTTGAATACTTCGAGGCCTTCTACCTCACCAAGGGTTTTCACACCCTGCTCAAAGCGGGCGCGGTCTTCTGCTGAAATTCCTTCTTTCAGCCAGAAATTAACAACGTGTACAAACATGCGGGATATCAGGCGGTGAGCCCGTCTTTTTGGATAACGAGAACTTGTTTTTCGCGGAGTTCGTCAGAAGCTTTCATCAGCGGCAGGCGGACGTCAGAGGAAATAATCCCCAGCGTGCTCAGAATACCTTTTACGCCGACAGGATTGCCTTCTTCATACAACAGCGGATCGATGTCGAGGAACGATACCAGTCCTTTACGGGCAGCGGCAAAGTCACCCTTCAGCGCCGAATGGATGACGGCCGAAAACGCCTTCGGATAGGCATTGGCAATAACGGACATGACACCTACGCCTCCGATACTGATGATGGGGACAGCCTGTACGTCGTCACCGGAAATCAGCAGGAAGTCTTCCGGTTTATCGCGGAAAATCTCCATGCACTGCTCGATGATACAGGAAGCCTCTTTCACGCCGATGATATTCGGGTGTTGAGCGAGTTCGATGACCGTCGCACTCGTCATGTTGATGCCGGTACGTCCCGGAATGTTATACATGATGACGGGCACCGGGCTGGCGTCAGCGACGGCCGTATAATGCGCAATCACACCGCGTTTACCGGGCTTATTGTAATACGGACAAACGGACAGGATTGCAGCCACACCCGAGAAGTCGGTTTTCTTAATCTGCTCGACAACTTTGGACGTAACGTTTCCTCCGACGCCGAACACGATCGGAAGATTTCCCGGATTATGTTCTTTGACAAACTGAAGGATATCAGCTTTTTCTGCATCGGTTGTCGTAGCCGACTCACCCGTCGTTCCCTGGATCACCAGGTAGTCGACGCCACCGTCGGTCACGTGCCGAATCATGCGTTCCAGGCCATCCCAGTCGATGGAGCCGTCTTCGTGAAAGGGAGTAACAAGGGCGACTCCTACGCCGTGAAATTTGGTATTCATCACTTTCAAAGGGGGAGGTCAGAGGCACACGCCTGCTCCGTACACGTTTATCCGATTAAATTCAAAAACTCGTCTTCCGAAATCATCGCCACATTCAGCTTCCTGGCTTTGTCGACTTTCGACGAACCGGGCTTTTCGCCGACGATCAGGAAATTCAGTTTACCCGAAACCCCGCTGAGCAATTTGCCGCCGTGGGCTTCGATAAGCCGTTCAAGCTCTTCCCGCTCAAAACTCCGGAACGTACCGGTGTAAAGAAGCGTCTTTCCTGAAAGTTTTTCGCTGAGTTGTTCGATGATGGCTTCCTCGCCCAGGGTCAATTGCAGGCCGGCCGATTGAAGGCGGGCGACAAGCTCCTGATTTTCAGCCGCCGAAAAGAATTCGACGACGCTCTGCGCAATTCTACCGCCAATTTCGGGAACATTCGTCAATTCTTCGACACCTGCCTGCCGAATCGCATCGATTGTTTTGAAATACCGGGCCAGTTTCTGGGCGACGGTTTCACCGACATACCGGATTCCGATGGCAAACAGTACCCGTTCGAACGGCACTGTTTTCGATACTTCAATCGCATTCAGGATGGCCTGCGTTGTCTTTTCCCGGAAACCGATCTTCTTGCTTTTGCCGGTTTCAGGGTCGGTAATGACTTTTTCGAGGCCGAAAAGCTGCTCATACGTCAGGTCATAGAAATCCGCCGGATTGGTCACGAGGCCTTTGTCGTACAGCAACTCGATTTTTCCTTCTCCAAGGCTGTCGAGGTTCATGGCCTTTCGCTGAATGAAGTGCTCGAGTTTACCTTTGATCTGCGGCGGGCAGCCCTTGTCATTCGGACAGTACCGCGCTACCTCTCCCTCCGGCTGCACCAGCGGAGTACCACAAACCGGGCAGGTTTCAGGGTAGTGTATTTCCTCGGTTTCTTCAGGCCGGCGGTCGAGGTTTACCCCCGTAATTTTCGGGATGATTTCTCCTCCTTTTTCCACGAATACATAGTCACCGAGGCGAATACCCAGCCGGCCTATTTCATTGGCATTGTGCAGACTGGCCCGTTTTACAATGGTACCTGCCAGCAATACCGGCTCGAGGTTCGCCACCGGCGTCACCGCGCCGGTGCGTCCGACCTGGTAGCTCACGGAGCGAAGCGTCGTTTCGACCGATTGCGCCTTGTATTTATAGGCAATAGCCCAGCGCGGAGATTTGGCTGTGAAACCCAGTTCCCGCTGCTGTGCAAATGAGTTTACCTTGACTACAATGCCGTCCGTATTCAGAGGAAGATCAAACCGTTTGGTCTCCCATTCGCGGATATAGGCAATTACTTCTTCAATGGATGCACATTTTTTCCACGTCGGCGATACGTTGAAGCCCCAGCGCTGCAGCGCGAGAATACTCTCTTCGTGCGTCTGGAAAATTTCCCTGTCCGACAAAAAACTATAGAGGTAGCAGTCGAGCCGCCGCCGGGAAACCTCTCCGGAGTCCTGCAACTTAAAGGTACCTGCCGCTGCATTACGCGGGTTCATGAGCGGTTCCTCGCCGATGTCCAGTCGCTCCTGATTGAGGCGGTTGAACGAAATCAGCGGCATAAAACCTTCTCCGCGGACTTCGAACACCGGCGGGAGGTCCTCCGCTTCAATGCGATGCGGTAAGGTGCGGAGTGTTTTGATATTATGGGTAATATCGTCGCCGCGGGTTCCGTCGCCCCGCGTGATTCCCATCGTCAACTGACCGTTTTCATACCGGATCGACAACGAGATTCCGTCGAACTTCTGTTCACAGATATATTCGACCGTCTCTTCGGGAATGGCTTTGCGGATACGTTCTTCCCAATCCAGTATCTCCTCGTCGCTGTAGGTATTGGACAGCGACAGCATCGGATAGCGGTGGCTGACGGTCGGAAATTCTTTGGAGATTGTTCCGCCAACGTGTTGGGTCGGTGAGTCTTTGTGCTTCAGCTCAGGGTGTTGCCTTTCCAGGTCTGATAGTTCCCGGAGCAGCTGGTCGAATTCTTCGTCCGATATTTCCGAGACGGCGTCCTGGTAATACCGCTGGTTGAGGTAGTTCAGACGACCGGTCAGTTCGTCAATCCGTTGCTGGGGATTCATACGTGCGTGCAGTGAAAGATTCGGGGAGGCTTCCGGGAAAAGTGCCCGGAAGCGATCAATGCCCCCATGGCAAAGTTCTAAAACTTTTGCATAGCTAAAAATTCTCCGACCTTTGGTACATGAAAACCCCGATCATTGCTCCCTCCATCCTGGCGTCTGATTTCGCCAATCTGCAGAAGGAAATCGAGATGTTGAACCGGTCCGAGGCCGACTGGATTCACGTCGATGTCATGGATGGCGTCTTTGTTCCGAATATTTCTTTTGGTCTTCCGGTGACGGAGGCCGTCAAACGCTACGCGGAAAAGCCGCTCGACGTCCACCTGATGATCGTGCAACCCGAGCGCTACCTGGAAGCCTTCCGGGACGCCGGCGCAGCGACGATCACGGTGCACTACGAAGCGTGCACGCACCTGCACCGGACGGTACAACATATCAGGGCGCTCGGCTGCAAGGCCGGAGTAGCCCTCAACCCGCATACGCCGGTGACATTGCTGGAAGATATTCTCGAAGATCTCGACCTTGTGCTACTGATGTCGGTAAACCCCGGCTTCGGAGGACAAAAGTTCATTGAGCGGACGTACGAGAAAATCAATCGCCTGGCGGATATGCGCTACACACTTAATAATAAGCTTCTTATCGAGATTGACGGCGGTGTAAATGCAGCAAACGCCGGCAAACTCGTCGAACACGGTGCCGACGCGCTCGTAGCGGGCAATTTCGTCTTTTCTGCTCCCAGCCCGGAGGAGGTAATTGCGTCGCTGAAACATTTGCCGATCAGGTAATTTTCAGCAACGGCTTGCTTTCAAAAGAGTAGAAATACTTAATTTTCGTTCCTGTTAAAGGAAAAGAGATGAAAGCGGTTACAGAAGCCAGACGTTACCTTGAGAATGCCCGCGCCCTGCTGCGCGACAAGGCAATTAAGGAAGAAGGATATTACCAGGATATCAAGTACGTCCGGATGGCGGGTCATACCGCCTACTCGGGCGTACTTGTTGCGTTAGATGCCGCGCTGGGCGTGAAAAAGAAAGGGAGGAAAAGCGTGGAGTGGTATAAGGAAGAACTGGCCGCTTTGGATAAGAAGGCATTGGGTACGTTCGTGTCAGCTTACGATATCCTGCATCTGTCGATGGGGTATGATGGTGTCCCCAGCGCCAAAATTGCGAACTATGGTTTGGAAGAAGCCGACACGCTGATCAACTGGGTGGAACTCCGTCTCGCGTAGTTTGGCAGCCTCATTTTCTTGTCTATAGTCAACCCCCAAACCCGAAACAATACCCATGCGTGCTTCCCTCGCTGCTCCCAGACGATATGTCGAAAACGCCCGCTCACTCCTCCGCGAAAAGGCATGCAAAGAAGAAGGATACTACCAGGATACCAAATATGTCCGCCTGGCCGGGCATGCCGCTTATTCGGGCGTTTTACTTGCCCTGGACAGAATACTGGGCGGAAAGCAGAAAGGGAGGAAAAGTGTTGAATGGTACAAGGAAGAACTCGGCAAGATCGACAGGCGCGCACTGACGACGTTCGTTGCTGCCTATGACACCCTCCACCTGTCGATGAGTTATGACGGAAATCCCGACGCCAAAGTGGCCCTGGCTGGTCTCGAACAGGCCGATCAATTGATTGAATGGGTAGAGCTTCGACTCGCATAGTCGTGCGTGGATATTCCATTAAACAATCGACTCCAACCTGAAAAGCGAAACGAATACGCCCATGTCATACTCTTTCACTACTCCAAGGCGATACGTCGAAAACGCCCGCTCACTCCTCCGCGAAAAAGCGTGTAAAGAGGAAGGATACTACCAGGATACCAAGTATGTCCGCCTGGCCGGTCATGCCGCTTTTTCCGGCGTACTGCTGGCCTTGGACACGGTACTGGGCGCAAAGCGGAAGGGAAGGAAAAGCGTCGAATGGTACAAGGAAGAACTGGGAAAGATCGACAAGCGGGTTCTGACGGCCTTTGTTGCGGCTTATGACACCCTTCACCTGTCTATGAGTTACGATGGAAACCCGGACGCTGAAGTAGCCCAGGCCGGCCTCAAACGAGCCGATCAGCTGATTGACTGGGCCGAAGCGCGCATTTCCTGGTAATTGGTTTTCTGCTGAGTGTCTACTCTTTTTTGAATAATGAAGCTTTCGACTGACCAGCTACGCGAACTCCTCCCCGACCTGTTTGAATTCCGCCTGCTCGAAGAACTCGCACAGGCGGGCGAATTCCGGACCCTGGACTCCGGTACAGCCCTTATCCGTCCGGGAGAGTTCATACGCTCCGTACCGATTGTTTTGAGCGGTACCATCAAAGTGCTGCGACCTGACACGGAAGGACGGGAAGCATTGCTCTACTACCTTGGATCGCATGATTCCTGCGCGATGTCGCTCACCTGCTGTGTCGGACGGCGCGCCAGTGAAGTTGCCGCGGTTGCAGAGGAGAGAACTACTGTTTTGCTCGTGCCTGCGGAGCAGGTAGACAACTGGCTGTGCCAATACCCGACATGGAAAGCGTTTATCTTCCGGACTTACCAGCGACGATTTGAGAATTTGCTGGAGACGGTGGACAGCGTCATTTTCCATCAACTCGACCAGCGACTGCTGGAATACCTGCGAAAGAAAACCGCTGCTGCGGGAAGTCATACGCTGCTTATCACCCACGAGGAGATTGCCCGTGAGCTGGCCACCTCCCGCGAAGTAGTTTCCCGACTGCTGAAACAACTGGAAAAAAACGGGCGCGTAGCGCTGACGCGCAACAAGATCACGTACTACGGCGGCGCTATGTGACAAGTGTCACGGAATCCGGCTTGCAACTTTTCCTTCTTTGTGCTGATTTCTAATCGCAGATCAACATGAAAAAGAACATGCATCCAACAGACCGGCTGCTTCGTGCCGCGGTGGCGTTGCTCCTTGTCGGACTGTACGTTACCGGCGTTATCACCGGAATGGGCGGCGGCGCCCTTCTGATCATTTCCGGTATCCTGCTGCTGACGAGTTTCACCGGCATGTGCCCGCTGTATACGTTAATCGGTATTCATCCACGAACCTCTCGCCGACATTGATATGACCCTTGCAAACTGGCCTCTGATGCGCATTATCCGACTGGCCTTCGGTATCATCCTGGTGCTTACGGGGTTTGTCTATTCAGACTGGATGGCAGGCGCTTTCGGGGGGTTACTATTGGGGCAGGCCATTCTGAATACGGGTTGCGGCCCGTCAGGGTGTAACCTCCCCCCGTCACGTGAAGAATAACCAAACGGCTCCCATACTGGACTAGCCCCCAAAAGTTGGACAGGTAAAAGTTACGATTCGATTCGAAGAGCTCGGTACTGAACCGGGCTCTTGCCGTTTAAATTGAGTTTGA
>NZ_FNGS01000017.1 GCF_900103285.1 Siphonobacter aquaeclarae
GGGTGGCTATCCTGCAGCTTCTGGCCCAAAAGAAAGCTTGTGTATGTGGGGACCTGGTAGATGAACTTCCTCTTGCGCAGGCGACGGTCTCCCAACACTTGAAGGAACTCAAGCGTATAGGTATTATCAAAGGAGAGATCAACCCGCCCCGGGTTTGCTATTGTATTAATGAGGTTGTTTGGGAAGAAGCTAGACAGACATTTGGTTCACTTTTTGATATTTATGTGGGTGCCTCTACATGCTGCTAGCGAGAGGGGCTCTTTTTTTGTTCTTGTTTATCGTAATATTACATTAAACCAATAGAGCACGATGGAAAACGCGGATCAGATTAAAGAAGTGGTGCGGCAGAAATACGGTACTATTGCCGAACAGTCAGATGCAAGTGGCTGCTGTGGACCTACCTCCTGCTGATTGGCAAACACCGGTTTCGGCTTGAACAGGCTGCCGTTGGGCTGCTCAACCGGCCCCTGGTTACGGAAGCCGTTCATAAAATTACCGTTTTATGAGACAGGAGAATTCCGCGACCGGCGGGCCGGAATAATTCCAACACCGGATCCGGCAATTCATTTGGAGAATATGCAACACGAAATGCCACTCAACAAAATCCGACCGCCGGTGCAGGCACAGCACCAGGTCTCACTCATCGAAAAGACGATAACCGGATACTCTGGATACGACCGCGCAGGCTCAGCAATATGGAGGCGGCCGAACGGGACTTGAAGCAATCCTCACAGCAAATGAAGAAGCCTTTGTCACCTACAAGAGGGTAGAGAAACACTCCCCTCTCAATAAGGCCGTGAGCCTCCCAAGCTCCGTACCTGCTGAAGACTCAGGTACTCCTGTTTGAGACTCCCGTTGATGCGTTCGGCTATCGAGTTTTCCAACGGGTCTGAGTTTTGAGTCATACTCATCCGGATGTCATAGCTATCTATCGCCCGTACATATTCATCCCAACAGTATTGAATGCCCGGATCACTATAGTATATTAATTGCTTCGCTATCCGTTTGGTAATCTGTTTCAGGGCCATTTCCAGAGCTCACAAGCTATTTACCGCTTCCAAATTGTCAGCGACAGCGAAACCTATGATCCGCGGGGAATAAGCGTCGGTGATTAAGGATATGTGCAGGTAACCAACCTCGGTCAGCCATTAAGTGATGTCAGCCACCCATACCTGATTAGGGCGAAGAACAACAGGTTCTTTGATCAAATTGGGGTACTTTCGAAATCGATGCCGGGAAAACGTCGTCGTCGTTTTGCATTTTCGCTTTCTGATTAACAGCCGATTGCAGACGACAAGTCGAAGAATAAACCCCGCCCCATTTTTAGACCATTCTGCTTTATGGTCTCCTGAAGAAGATCGTAAAGCTTCTTACCTCCCATTCTGGGATGGTCCGCTCTGACTTCTCTGACGGGCCCAATACTCATTCATCGGCATGCTCGGAAGTGCGCTGACGGTTGGCATGCCGGTAAAACGCCCGGCGACCCGGCTCTTCAATAGGCAAGTCTGATGGAAGAGTCGCACGGCCTTTTTACTTGGGCCTTCTGTAGCTGATCGTTCTTTTCATTATTTCCTCTTGCGCCGTGGGGCTTCAAAGCGAAGCAAAATCTGGGCCGGGCCAACTTCGAAACGCTCCCGTTTTGCCCGAACTAAATTCGTTTGTACACCGTAAGCTGCGATTTGCGATACGCGCTTCCCGTTCGAACTCTGTTATCCACTCTTCATTGCTGTGGATCTGCGACCGATACTTTAGATATCTTTTCCAGGTGGATATAGCCCCACTTTCGCATTTGTCGGACGATCGGAAGCAGGGTCTTGCCATACTCTGTCAGGGAATATTCCACGCGTGGAGGCACTTCACCAAAGACCTGACGGTCGATGATACCATCTTTTTGCAACTCGTCGAGTTGTTTGGAAATCATGCGTTCGCTGATCGTAGGCAAGGTGCGTCTTATTTCACTGAACCGGTTACGTCCTGTTTCGATCAGGACGATGATTGTTGTCTTGCACTTGCCTTTGAGCACCTTCAGGAAGACATCAGAGGGGCACTGGCTTTCGGTTTTTCCTATTTCATCCATAATTCTTTCTGCCTGAAAATCAATAATCCTGAACTTTTATACCGTTACGGCATCTAATGTAAGCTATTGGTCAAGCGACTCAAGTCGATTAAGTTGGGTCTTCAAATGTACATTTTCAACAGAGAACAACATGATGAATATACCATACAAAGCCTTGCAAGTAACTCACGAGGACGGCAATATCAGCCGAAAGATAGTCAACCTTAATACGCATGACCTTGCCGCAAACGACCTGCTGATCCGCGTCCATTATTCCTCAGTCAACTATAAAGACGCCCTGTCTGCTGCGGGCAACAAAGGCGTGACCCGCAAGTTCCCCCATACGCCGGGCATCGATGCTGCCGGAGAAATTGTTTCTTCCAACTCTGCTGATTTTCAGCCCGGGGACAGAGTGCTTATCACAGGATACGACCTGGGTATGAATACCTGGGGCGGTTTTGGGGAGTATATCAGAGTTCCCCGGCATTGGGCGTTGCCCCTACCAGAAGGATTGTCTTTTCGGGAAGCGATGGCTTTCGGAACCGCAGGGTTGACAGCGGGACTGTCGGTCGATGAACTAATCAAGGGAGGCATACTACCGGGAGCTGGTAAGATTGCCGTCAGTGGTGCGACCGGCGGTGTGGGGAGTCTAGCCGCAACGATCCTGAAAAAACTTGGGTACACTACTGTAGCCATCTCCGGCAAAGCAAACGATCCCTTCCTGGCCGATGGACTGGGTTTTGACGAAGTGTTCGAACGGGAGGCTTTTGTTGCCCAATTTGATCAAAAACCCATCGGCCCGACTGAATTTGTCGGCGCGGTCGATACTGTATCCGGTAAGGTGCTTTCGGGCATATTGAAATCTACCACGCGTGGTGGCGTCGTTACCTGTTGCGGAATGGTGGCTTCCGCCGATTTGCAGACCTCTATTTTCCCGTTTATCCTCAGGGGCGTACGCCTTGTCGGGATCGACTCGGTAGAAATCCCGCTGGCCCGCAAAAAAGAAGTATGGCGGCATCTGGCCAGTGATTGGAAGCCTGAAAACATGGGGGTACTCTGCCAGGAAATTATCCTGGACGAGCTTTGCGATGTGCTGGATGCCGTACTAAAAGGACAGGCAAAGGGTCGCTTTGTCCTGCGCCACTTTGAACCCGGGCAATGAGTATCAGTCCCATGAACTACACCTTGACTAATTCCGGAGCCTCCCTGAAATTTCGAAGATAGAGCTCAGCGATTTCGGGGTGGTTGATTGTTGAAATGTTTTGCAGGCATTTTTTAACCATTCTTGCAGATGGCAAAGAAGGGGTAAATCATTGCTGCTCTTTGTACAGCACCGTGTGAGACAGTGAACAAGTGTTTCTTTCGTGCTATCGCCAAGGGATAAACAGCATCTTCAATTTGGTTAGTATCGGTCCGAAAATCTCCATCAAACAGACACGCACTCAATGTATCCCAGCGGGCATAGCTTTATTGCATTGCTTTTCCAATTTGGCTTTCGGGAAGGGTACTTTTTATTCGCTCCAATATCCATCTGCCCCGTTCATTGGTGAAACTTAACGCGAATCAAGGTATTGAAGTCCGCCCAGGCGGAAAGCACGTTTGCGCAACACCTAAGCGAATAACATCTGTCTACGATGAACCTACGCTCGGACTATAAAAAATAGCCGATCTACTGGATCAATAGATTATTTTCCGTAGCAGCGACATACGCAACAACTATCCTGTTTGGTATAAACCTAGAACTTATCTTGTTGTGGAAGCTGCTTTTGAATTCCATTAAGCTATGTATACCATCTCACCAAACGAACATTTTATGATACAGCCAAATGAACCGGGATACTTCAGCTGCCGCATTCAGCAATACATCGGCCAACACATGGATCCCCTACGCAACTCACCAGCAGTTCCGGGCACTACCGCAGGCTAGTACCTGGACTTTAGAAAGCTTTGACTGGATACCTGGGCTACGATCGCATGGATCTCAGCGACTTGGGGCTGCCGGACGAAGATTAGGAGCGGTCTTTATGTCGATCGGCGAAGACTTCCCTTACATCCCGGAAATTGTTCCACCGAAAACTACCGAAACGAATAAAGTAAGTGTCTAAATCATCGACGATTTAAGGTCGTTGCGGAAACACTGTGCGGTCGGCTCCCATTATTCCTCGCCCCAGAAGTCCCAACCTAGGGTAGATTTGCTTTGAGGTAATCATACAAACCCTCGCCCCTCAAGTTCAGGGCCAGAATTTTTCCTTCCGGGTCAACTAACATATTGAAAGGTATACTTCCAATCGCATACTGCTTCGCGGCTTCATTTTGCCAGAATTTCAAATCGCTTACATGGGTCCAGGCAAGGTGATCGTCGGCAATAGCCTTAATCCAGGCGGATCGGCTTTTGTCTAAAGAAACCGAAAGTATGGTAAAGTTTTTTCCGGAGAAGTCCTGATAGGCTTTAACGAGAACGGGGCTTTCCTGACGACAGGGACCACACCAGCTGGCCCAGAAATCGACCAATACATAGCGTCCCTTAAAGGAGGACAAACTCACAGCACGCCCCGTCGTGTCCGGTTGAAGGAAGTCTACAGCTCGCGTTCCTATGGCCGTTTTCTGAGCTATTCGCCAATCTTTTCGGAAAAACTTAACCTGACCTGATCCGGCAATACGGGAAGTCTCATAAATCCTTAACAGGGAATCAGCAACAATCAAATCGCCAGCCTGGCGGCTGGCTATATAACCCGCAACCTGATTGACAGACGCAGCAGCCAATGGAAACCGCTTCATCAGGTCTATTTTTGCCTCTTTTTGTTGATCGATGACTTGTTTCATCTGTTTTTTCAACAACCGCAATGCCGTTGTATCACCCAGGCTTCGTGCCTGTTCTTGTTTCTCTTCAAGTGCATTCAAATCGAACCTGCGATATACCTGATCGTATTTCTGACGGATGGCTTCCTCGGGTGACCCGGTAACAATAGCAGCATAGAGAGAATCCGTATACCCCTCGATGCGCATCGAACGGTTTTCGAGATAAAAACCTATGGCCTGACCGTTGGCGCTGGTCTGCAGCATGCAATACGTAGGCTCACTGACCAACCCACGAAATATAAATTTCCCCGATGGATCTGCCTTCGTAGAGTCCACTCGATTGTTCTCCTTATAAAAAGCGCGCTCATAGAGGTATATTTTCTTTCCCCCGGCGCCGACCAACCGACCAGACAACACAAACCCATTTTTGCGGCTTTTCGAGCTTTGGGCGTTCATGATCAGGGGAGCGAATGCGTAAATAGCGAGTAAGAAGCAGATCAATCTCATTGAAACAAAGAGAGAAGACGGCTTACCAGGCAGGGAAATGAAGACTAGGCTTCCGTCTCCCTACTTGCAGCCAAGGTGAGTAAATCCTCGTTTATACGACAAGATAATAGTCCAGGCAAGTAAAACATGGCAGATCGCTGCAAAGTGACGAACCGGCCGATCTTCGTCTATATACCAACGACACTTAAAATATTGCTGGAGATGAATATAGTCCGTTCAACAGGCCGAAGGATATGACTAGCGAAAGCTTTGAAAGATGGCTTCCAAACAGTCAATGCAGTATAGCCCGTCTAACCAAATTATCGTTACCCGGATACTTCCGCAACTACATCAGCGACTGCGCGGTGCTCAAAGCAATCCCCTGGTGGGCCCGGATGTTGCTGCCGGCAGAATACTTAGAAACTCTTGTCGAAAAAGCATCGTCCGAGTATCTGGAGTTCGAACCCGCAGGTCTCGGTGATATGGAGGCTGTCAAGCGGGGATTGGGAACCGCCTTTATGGTTATGGCTAAACCAAACCACATATCTTATAGGAAGTCTGACCTTTGAAGAACTTCATAATGGCCGAAGTGCCAATCAAGCTGTTCGCATCCTGTCAATAGGCCAGTAGTATTCTACCGGCCACTTTTTTCCGGAATTACAAGGAGCATTTCCATGTATTGTCATATTATTGTGATGCAACCATCACTAATTCTTTTATCAACCCGAAATACGCCAACACAATGAAACACACCGCAACACTCATTGCCGGACTGATCCTGTTATTCATCTCATGTCAGAAAGGAGACGTGATGACACCTCCCCGGCCTCAGGATAGTGATGCGAATTCCCCCACTACCTTTGATTTGCCACCGGAGGAGCCAGGTGGGCAGGGTAGCTGGGACTGGAGTGACGTGACTGTTACCTACAATCCTCCAACTTCGCCGACCACGAACACTGCTGAGCCCTTTATTAATTCGGGAAAGGCATCCGGGAGTTTTACCAGCAATGGACAGCTCGATAAATTTACTACTGATGTGGTAGTATTTAAGACCGAGCCAAGCGCACCGAACTTTTCGTTTGTACCCCCGACTGGTGCGATAAAAGTCTGGATGGGATTTATACTCCGGACATACGGAGGAAATTATTACATGATCAAAGCGTATCCGGTAGCCATTTCAAACGGAAATGCCTATTACACTTCCGCCCCTGTAAACACGCCCATCGCCGCAGGAAATATATACCGCTCAACAGCGGGAGGTCCTATCGGGATTCCTGAGAATTTTTCGTGGACGCCAGCTCAGTATGGCCCGGACGGGATTGTAACGACACCGGGATACTGGACCTGTAGCAAATGCGAGATACAAAGTATTACCGGAGATGTTACCGTCTCACTTTTAAAGATGAACGCAGACGGAACTCTGACATTAAAAGCAACGGTAAAAATCGGAGGCACAACGTATACGATTGACAGAGTCGGTTTTAAGCGTCTTGTTTAAGAACAAAGATCACCGGTCAAAGCAAAAAGGGATTTCAGGCAGCTGAAATCCCTTTCTGTTTTACGGTAGATAAGCCTAAAGATTCAATTCACCTATTATCGACACGCAGCAATATGTCACTACATTTTTCATTTTTCGCTATCTTTTCATGAAATCATCCACCTCCTCTGAAGGTAGTAGGGACGCCAGAACGGCTAATGGGCCGTCTCAAAAACTGGTGGTCGCCACAAGTGACCAGAGGATCCGAACCCTCCCCCAATCGCTGCCTCAAATTCATATTCCCAAGCCCCGGCACAAATATGTGCAAATGCGGGAATTTTGGCGTTCAAAAGCACGATTGGGACAGATTGTCCATGTGCCAAGTGCGGCGCTTAACGAAACTTCGATCCAGACCCGGGCAGTATACCCGTCTTCCGGAAGCGAACAAAGCAAGTGAAAATCCTCACTAAACGAACGTTTTATGAGACAACGGAGTGCTTCTTTTAACGCATAGAACAGTCGCACCTGATCCCGCTGAGATGACCCATTGAAAACAAATCAGTAGAATCACAGGCTGCTTCCTTTTCGGAAGGTGCCTTATTTTCAATCGATCATGCGCTTTCATTCGTTACGAGTTGTTTTGATTTACAAATTGTTCGTACTTAAGAATTGCCTCGCTCACCGTGCAGACACCCATCTTCCCTAATATCCGCTTCCGGTAGGCGAAAACTGTTGAAAGCGAGAGATTAAGAATACCGCTGATCTCGGCCATTCTCTTTCCAGTCCAAATCAATTGAATGACCTCCATTTCCCGTTCCGTCAGTTGCATAATTTCCTCGCCTCCGTCCGGATAGCGGTCTACGAAAACGTTCAGCATTTTTTCACGGACTCCCTCCCCCAGGTAAATCCTCCGCTGCACGAATACGGTTTGGATAGCATGCCTGAGTTCCTCGAGTGAGACTGCTTTTGACACAAAACCACTCGCGCCTGCGCGCAGAAAGGGCAAGGCGTAGGCATACTCATCCAGCCGTGTAAATACCAGGATACGAACATCCGGTTGGAAAAGAAGAAGCCTTTCCACCGCTTTCACGGTTCCACACCCGGGTGCCGACAGGTCCATCACCACCAGATCGAAGCGATCAGTTGACATGATCTCGGAGGCTCTGCGAAATGAATGGACCTGAACACACTCAGCTTCGTTGACAACTTGTCGCAACAAGTGCCTTAATCCGATTGTTAAAATCGGATAGTCATCTACAATTAAAATTTTGCTCATCAGTTTTAACAGGCGGTAGTAATTCAGATCTTAAATCTGCAACGCGCTTCATGAAAATGCTTGTCGCAATTATCTGACACTTTGGATAAATAGCGACATAAACCTACTCCATTTACTATTATTTCGTTTGCTCGAAGGAGCTACTTTTGCCTCAGGAGAAATGGTTTATCCAACTCATTTATCTAAACCAGTAACCATTTATATTATTTCTTAATTCAAGATTACGATAGTTGAAACGAAGGAAAACCCGACGATCAATGATCGACGGGTTTCTTTTGTCAAATATTCGAATAGTTGTTAAATCATCCGCGTACCACATCCTCTATCACCAAATATTCAAACCAGTTTCGGTAAATTCATTCATGTCAAGAATACATCATAGTTTTTAAATGGTCAAACAAGTATTCTGACGGATTAAGAACCGCCAGGATGTCTTCTTAACTTCAAAAGCAATGCTATTCCTTTCTCTGACCTGTCAGTAGTTCATACTTCAATACCAGGTCTATCATATTTTCCACGTCCATCTTACGAAAAATTCGAATACGGTGCGTATTAATTGTGGATGTCGAAAGATTCAGAATAGAAGCAATCTCCGAAACGCCTTTTCGGGCATAGAATAACCTGAGAATCTCCATTTCGCGTTCCGAAAGTGTTTCCAGACCACTTCCCTCCTTCCTATGGGGTTTGAAATAAGAGGAAAGTGTAAGGTCATGTACTTCGTCACTAACATAAATCTTATTCCGAAACAGAACGGTATCAATAGCCCTTCTCAGTTCCGATTCTGGGACTTTCTTTGAGACAAATCCATTTGCTCCGGCCTTTACAAAAGGCAATGCAAATAACGACTCATCCAACCCCGTAAAAATCAGGATTCGAATACCCGGTCGAATCGACCTGAGCCGGGTAATCATTTCAATGGTATTACCTCCCGGTACACCTAAGTCCATCACTACCAGATCATACTCTTCGAGTCCCACCAATTCCAGCGCCCTCCAGAAGGTACTCACTTCAGTGCATTCCACATCGGGCACATACTGCGTAATTACCTGACAAGTAGCCGCAGAAACGATAGGATGATCCTCGACTACCAAAACTTTTTTCATCTTCTTATAGGTTAGGCCATTAAGTATTTCAAATATATACCCAATGATTACTCCCATTGACATAGCAATTTTATTACATATTCATAAAATAAGTCAATCAATTAACATTTTCATGACAAAAGCCCGCATTAATAGCTTTTTCCATTTATCACATAATTCAATCGGACAAGAAGTAAAATATCTAATTAGTTTACCATTTTCGTAGAAGCCTTGTTTACTCAGCTGAAATTACTCAAAAGTAACCGTTAAACGATCATTCGATGTATCTTTGACAGGCTAATAGTTGTATAGCATTCACTTCATTCTAACCCCTTACGGTATATTTATAGATCCGCAATATCTGTCATTTCTAGTATAGAAATTCTAAACTATATTCAAATACTTTTTTCTACTTCAATAATCGCTTTTTGCAAGTCTTTGGCTATCCTCATCTATCACATCTTAAAAATAATATAAACAAAGAATCTTGATCTGTTCAAAGACTGTCGGCACATATAGACAGGAGTTTAAGGAATTCGGGAAAGGTAAAATTATACGCCACTAAAGTTGTCGCAATTTATTCCGTCAGATTATTGGATGTTTCGGCAGAGAATATCGCATCTATTTGACGCAGAGAGTCAGAGTGTTACGATATCAAATTTGAATCGTTCTCGCATAAACACGCAAAACCGTTACTAAATATACGGTTGACTAGAAAAACCGCTACTTCAGTTAACAGAAAAAAAAGGACTCCATATTTCCACTCTGAATGCATATGACTGTAAAAAAGTACAGGGCGCAGAATCTCTCTTGATAAGTTTTTTTATCTATACGCATGTAACAATTTTACTACAATGTAGTAAAATTCAAGACAATATTCACGTCAAATTGTTAATCGTATCGGGGTCTTTATTACCGTAGTTTACGGATGATTAAACACCTTCTCTATTGCCATTCTTCTGCCTGCCTATTCTCAAGGATACTATTCCGGGTCGCATTGTCAGAGTTTCCTGTTGGCAATCGACGGTCCCTTATCCACTTTGGAACCATTAGAAAACGGAATTTGACAAATTTCAACCATAAGACCATGAATAAACGATTACTTACGAGGAGCCTTATTACAGGCTGGATGCTGGTATCCGGTGCGGCTTTTGCCGTCGAAAAGAAAGCCGGACATTTTGTCTCTGCAGACTTACCGGACGCGCCTCGGCTGATGCAAGCCGCAGATCACGCACCGCAAGTCTTTCATGTTTTCGGACACGGACGCCCAGGCGAATTATGGCTCGATGGCCAATGGAAACAGGCTCCCGCCATCGCCGAGAAATTTCGCGGCATTCGACAGCCTCTGGCCATCTGGGGTTGTGAATTCGGAAAGGGAGACAAGGGCAGACAGGCCGTCAGCTACCTCTCCCGTGTGCTGGGAGTGCCTGTATCCGCTTCCGATGATATCACCGGAGCTGACGGGGACTGGGAGCTGGAAGTTGGACCACGACTCGCCCTGAAACACATGCACTATGCTGCCAATCTACAGTGTCCGGCGCCTTCCGCCGCCGATCCGGATACTGACGGCGACGGTGTACCGAATAGCATCGATCCCGATGATGATAACGACGGCATCCCGGATACGGCCGAAGGCCTTACCCGAAGCGCCAACGCCATTGTCAACGGAAACTTCGGAACCGATGGTAGTTCGGGCGGAAACCTGAACAACTGGACGACTAACGGTACAGGTACTTCCAACCTGACCAATTGGGCAGCAAGCGCGGGAGGTGCTGTATCCTTCCTGGACGGTGCCGAAGGATTGAATCTGTACCAACCCAACGTACCACTCAAAACCGCTTCAACGCCTTCCACAGCCACCTTTTCCATGAAAGTTTGGGCGATAAACGCGGCCGGAGTACCTACTAATCAGGGATGGGGAAATCTGGACATTTACCTTCAGACAACGACCGGGCTGGTCAGGCTCTTCCGGGTTAATAACCCGGTCACGGCCACGCTGGCAAGCCCCACCGCCAGTATCCAGCTCATCGACCCAACCCTGGTACTGAATCTGGCTATCGACGGCAACTATGTCACACGCTCCTTTGCTACCGGTGGGTATGTCACCATCACAGCAACCATAAATACTGCTACGCTCGTCAGCACAGGCTGGGTACTCGCTCAACGCAAAAACGGCGCGGCTAGCGGACCTAACGGTGTCATAGGCGCCGACGATTTTCTCGTTGACGATTTCTCCTACACCTATCAATCCGGAACCGATTCCGATGGAGACGGCATCCCCAACCACCTCGACCTTGACAGCGATAACGACGGAATACCCGATGCTGTCGAAGCCTGTGGGAACCTTTCGCTGACCCTGACCGCATGCCGACTCGCCGCCTCTACCACGGACACCAACGGAGACGGATGCCCGGACGGGCAACCGTCTTCCGTCTGCGCCACCCCGGTCGATACTGACGCAGACGGTATTCCTAACTTCCTCGACACGGACAGCGATAACGATGGATGTCCGGACTACAAGGAAGCCGGAATTGCAACAGCTCCCGCCTATTCCGGCGATACAAATGGTTTGACCGGTGCCGGCTGCAATACTCCCTCCAATACCAACTGGACTTCCGCAGCGGCCCACCCTGCCTGCGATCCCCCGGCAGCCAATGACGATTCCAGCACCGGCAATACGCCTGGCAGCAACACTACCATCAACATCCTGGCAAACGATAAGCTCTCTGACGGATCTCAGGCTACCACGTCCAATACTTCCGTCGCCCTGACTACCACCGGGCT
>NZ_FNGS01000014.1 GCF_900103285.1 Siphonobacter aquaeclarae
GCGGATGGATCTCAGGCCACCACATCCAATACTTCCGTCGCCCTGACTACCACCGGGCTGCCGGCCGGCAGTACCCTCTCCGGCAATACCGTCACTGTGCCTGGTCAGGGTACCTGGACCTATGATCCGGCGACCGGCAATCTTACCTTCGATCCCGAAACGGGCTTCGCCAGTGACCCCACTCCGATTACTTATACCCTCACCGAAACGGCGACCGGATTGACCAGCAATGGCACTGTTACCGTTGATTTTGACAGTCCGACACCGGTAACCCTTATCTCTTTCCGTGGAACGGACACGCCGAACGGTGCAGAACTGGTCTGGGTAACCTCGGAAGAGAGGAATTTCGATCGCTTTGAAATTCAGCGGGCCAATGACGACGAGTTACATTTTGCAGCAATCGGCACCGTCCGGGGCGGAAAGACCAATTACCGGTATACCGATGCATCGAAAGGCTCCGGCACAGTCTATTACCGACTGAAAATGATCGACCAGGATGGTACATCCAGCTATTCCCGCGTGGTTTCCATGCAGCGTGTTTATCTGGGAACCGTCTATCCCAACCCGTCGAAAGACTGGTCTGTCTTCCTTGACGTAGACCGTGTAGACTATTACCGGATAACCAATTTGAAGGGCCAGGAAATTGACGCCTCTGTTTCCCGGAAAGGAAGCCAGATTCAGGTCACGATCGGTCGCAATAATCCCGCCGGTATGTACCTGCTTACCTATCAAATTAACCATCTGCGTACGAGGGTCAAGGTAATCTTAACCGAGTAGCTTTATCTTTTAATACAAGAAAGGCGACGCGCTTCGGCGCGTCGCCTTTCTCGTATATATGCATTCATCCGGCTAAACCATCATGTTTCTTTGGCCGTACAAAAACTCGCTGATCGGATATCCTTCGAATGATCTCGCCTCTTTGCCGGTACAGTTATATGGCACGGCGCCGACGATACGCTGAGCCGTCAGGACATGAAACGGGAAGTGTTTATACGCCGGATAAAAACCGCCTACATGTTGCATCAGTTGGCGACATAATTCCCGTTCTCTGCCTGTTAGTTGTTGGCGGTACCAACTGCCAATATAGTTGGTATCCAGACCCGATAAATCACGGCAGTCCGGGGTTACGGGACAAGAGTCCGTCGCCATCACAAACCGATCCGAAAAGAAAACCGAAAAACAGGGTACCAGAAGGGACAGGTACACTTCAGCAAAGGTATCCCGTCTTACAATATCCCCTTTCTGGCAAGAGATGTGAAGCACTAGTTTCAGGCTTGGTTCCTGCAGGTGAGAAAAATCAGTTAATGCAAAATCCGGATACTCTCCTGCCAGGGTAGTGATCAGCTGTCCCCAGGGCACGAGGCGATTTTCCTTCCTCCGGGCCATTTTCCGGCCAACCAACACCTTCAACTCTTCGTATCCGGGAAAATCATCCCTCATCGAAGGAAAGCCAATGGGATAATAGTGGTTCAGGTCATGCAGCAGGGAATACAATGTATTCCGGTCGTCTTCAGAGCTCATGTGGCCGGATTCTGGAGTTTGGATAATTCGGGATCCGTTAATCAGCCACATTTCCAATAATTGAAACAGGGCGGATCCGGTCCTTCCTTTTCAGTCAGGCGGTTATCGGGAGCGGAAAACGCCGGCAATTTAGGTGTTCTCCGAGACCGGAGTGAGTCACAAAAGCTGGCAATCGCCGCTTTTATTTCTGACATTCTCAGCAGGATTGCGAAGATCTGATCCCTGACCGGAAAAACAAAAAAGACGCCGCTTCAGGGAAACGACGTCTTCCGACTTTCATTTATCCAACTCAAGAACTCTTTTGAGAAACTGCAACTTTTCCGGAGAATCTTCCCCGCTGTCGTCAAACAATTCAAAGCATATAGCCCGGCCGTCAGGTCAGGATCCCGTTGAAAGTGCTACCACTTCTGTAACTCATGCACAGACCGCGTATAGTGTTTACGGGGACTGACCATCGGAGTGCCCAAAAGACCTTTCATTTCCCCCTTACCTGAATAACTCGGTCATTTGCCGCTAACGGGTATACGTCTTTTTCAGACATAAGTGAATGTAGAGAGAAAAACCTGAAGAAACTCGTCACAATTGCATCAAAAAAAATTGTAATTGAATTGTGACAATATCAGTTTTTTGATACATTTTTCTTCAACAAATTCGGATAGTCTTTCAGCCCCCTTTTAGTGGCAAATGTGTTTCAGATTATTGGGCAAACGCATTGTTCATTTTCTTAAAAACTTCCCCAAAGACACCACAAAGGATACGCTGGATAACGACACGGTCCTACCCGCAGAATTACGTATCTTCTTTTTTAGTCACATCGGCGCCTCTGAAAAAGGACGAATTCCCTTCCCGGAGGCAGAATGGTCTGTAACAGCTTCGCCTTAAACAGCGTTTGACAGTATTTCATAGTCGTCTCCGGCAATTGATTTATCCGCAGAATAATTTTACCTATTTTGTCACATATTTGCGATACGTTTCCTCCCGGAAATTGGTGCAGATTTAGGGCATTTACTTGTTATGCCGATAAAATTGATGAAGAGAATTCTTATCGTAGAAGACCATCCGATTGTCGCAACAGCGACGACGCTGGCTGTCAGTCAATACCTGCCAGATGCAGTATGTGTTGATACCAACTCGTTCTGGAAAGCATTGGAACTGGTCGAAACCGAACCTTTTGATCTGGTAATTCTGGATCTGGGTATTCCTGGCGGAAACAGTATTCAGATGATCGAGAAACTTCGCAGCCGGCAGCCAAAGGTTCGCATCTTGATTTTCACCGGAATGGAGGAAAACGTTTACGCGCTACCGTTTGTTAAGGCAGGCGCTAATGGATTTCTTTCGAAAAAAGCATCTGATGCCGAGTTTCGGCGTGCCATCGATACGGTGCTGTTCCGAAACAAAATTTATGTCAGCGAAGACATTCACGATCTGACGCTCACTTCCTATTTCAAACCCAAAAAACGCGGCGGCGAAGAACTCGAAGCCCTGTCAGAGCGGGAAATGGAAATCCTGCAGCTGCTACACGCGCGAAAAGGAATTTCCGAAATCAGCACTATACTCAATCTTTCTACTTCTACGGTGAATACCCACCGCGTCCGGATTTTCCGTAAGATGGGCGTCGATAATTTGATTGACCTGGTAATGAAATACGAAGTCCTGATTCAATCACGTCAGCCATAAAGTCACAATAGTGCCATCGGAGCCTGATACTACTTCCAGTCGAACTCCGAGCAGATCTGTTATTTCTTTGACAATGATCAGCCCCAGCCCGAGATTAACCGGAACTCGGGGCGCCAGGTTTTCATTCTGTTCGGAAAACCGGAAATTTAGCCATTCAACAATTTCAGCAGGCATTCCGCTGCCAGTATCGGCCACGGTGATCAGCACGTCGCGGTTCGGTCCATACATTGCCTGTAGCGTCAGGGTACTTCCGTAAGTATGCTTAAGTGCGTTATCTATCAGGTTGTGAATGACGATTTCCAGCATCTGCTCACGCGTGGCGACCTTCACTGGTCCGTGATCAAGGACAACAATCCGTGTTTGGCTTTCTTCGGCTATTTCCTCGAAAAAGATTGCTTTTGCCCGAAGGATCGTCCTGACTTCCACATCATCCGAAAGAAGGCCATCGTTCTGCAGGTAGGTTGCCTTGGTGAATTTCAGAAGATTATCAGCGAAGTCGACAACTTTCCCGGTTGATTGGCGCAAACGCAGGCCGATTTGAGCCGTCAGTGAATCAGGTTTGGCGTTGTTGACCCGGTCTACGAAAACCGGAAGTGTCTTGTTCAAGAACCTAAGCGGCGTCAGCAAGTCATGATTCAGAGCACTGATGATCCGTAGCTGGATCTGAAGCTGCGTCTCCAGTGCGGCATCTGCTTTCCGGACATCGTCCAGCGCTCTCGAAAGATGTCGGGTGCGTTCGTCGACTTTTTCCCGGAGCGCTTCGTTTTGCCTTTTCAGGCGGAGAAAACGCCAGTGAATATACGCTCTGATCAGAACCACTAACATTAGCAATGCGGCCAACCAGAACCAGGCGCTCAGGTACCAGGGCGTGGGAATGTGTATGAAGATTTTCTTCTCAAGGTATTTTCCTTGAAAACCCGTCACTTTTTGTATCGTGAGCACATAATCGCCGGGCGCGAACGTATACAGCCGGAACGACTGATCCGGGTCGGCTTTTATCCAGCGTCCTTCTCCGGGTTCGTCACGTTTTTGTATCCGGTATTGAAACAGGAGATTTTCGCCGTTGTGAAACAGGGGAGTCGTAAGGCCAAAATTCACGTACTGGTAGTCGGACGGCAGTCGCAACGAATCGGCAACCGGTTGATCTGCCCCGTCAATTGAAATATGATCAATGAAAAAGGGGGAAGAAAGATCCGGTATCGGGACCGATTCGGGCCGAAACCATACCAGTCCGTTGATCGACGGAAAAGAGAAACGACCGTCGGCCAGTTTTGCCATACAGGGTTGACAGCCGCCGTTGAACTCATTGGTAATAAATCCATCACTGCGGTTATAATACACATAAAAGACAGAGGAAGCCCGCCCTTCCGCGTAGGCCAGCATGTCGGCTTTGTGTGCCCGAAAAAGTCCCTTATTGGTGGAAATCCAGAAGTCTCCGTTTCGATCTTCAGCGATGCAGTGCGCATGATTCAAAAATCCATCGGTATCAGACTGGATTCGGCGCAGATGCCCGTTATGAAACAGGTAGATTCCGTCTCCGTATGTCGTGATCCACAGCACACCGGGTGCCGAAGCATACAAGCTTCGAATAACGGCTCCCTCCAATCCGACAAAAGCCAGCTTACGGCGTGCCAGACTGGCAACAAACAAACCGCGCGTCGTACCAAACCAGTGCCTGCCCGGTATATCCTGGCATTGAAATCCAATCTGGGCACCGGTTGAAAATACGGAATCCCTGTAGATACCTTTCGCTGAAATATAGCCTACTTTACCCGTCCGGAACCCGAGCCATATTCCGTCGTCGAAGCCTTGATATAAATTGGCGGGGGCATCGCGAAAAGTGACCATCGATCTAATTGAACCACTCGCCGGGTCCACACGTACGATACTTCGTCCGTCCTGTATCCATACATTCCCGTCTCGCGCCTTCACCATGTTAAACCGGCCAAAAGCTCCTTTTACCTTCAGCTTTTCAAGCAGCCGCGTTTCTACCCTGTTTTCTTTTACTATTAATCCTTCAGGGATCATTATTCCGCCGTTTTTCAACGGCACCTGAGCATAAAAGACATTGTGAAAATCCTTGTTAACAGTATCCAGAAAGGTTTGAAAGGAATTTTGCCTCAGAACGAACAAACCCTTCGAGAAACTTCCCAGAAAGACAACCCGGCTCGCTTCATCGTAAAGCATGGTAGAAATCAGGTGCTCTTCCATGTCGAATCCAGAGATCAGGATTTGGGTTGTCAGGCTGCCGTCCTTCTCTGCGATGACCCGATAAAGATTATTTCCCAGAACAGCAAAAACCTGACCGTGGCACCTGTTTTGAAATAATCGGATCTTCTCCTTCTGCCTTGCGAAAAGGGGGTCCTGTCTGATCGCTCCCAGCAGTTGTTTCTGCTCCTGACCGTCAGAACGGAAACGCAGAAACTGGTCTCCCTCCCCATAGAGGTGATAATACAGTTCTCCTCCCAGACTGAAGAAATTATCCGAGCAGACAACCTTGCGGTTTTGGCGGATAACTCGATTACGCATGTTAGGCTCCGATGGAAATGGCTCAAAATAGGATTTCCCGGAAATACCCCGCTGGTACAAAACCTTCTCTTTATCAATCAGCGCCACCTTTCCCGGCAGAAAGACGAAATAGCGCCCGGATGAAGCAGGGATAGCAGCTGCCAGAGTTTTTTCCGGTAAACGAAGCAACCGTATAAACGGCCGGTCTATTACCGTTGCGGAATCGTAACGAACCTTACCCGCATGGATACGAAGAATCTCCCCATGCTCCGTTATTCCCACCAGAGCGCCGCCCTGAACCATCCGTGATAACCCGAATAATCTGTCACTCCTTGTCTTTAAAATGTCTTTGGAGAATGCCTGTATTCGTTGTCCGTCAAAGCGGGCCAATCCGGCTTCCGTAGCTACCCACAGGAATCCACCGCTTCCGACTGCAAGCCCTTTGATGCTGTTTTGCGGAAGACCGTTTTCGTCCGTATAATGCCGGACGGAATAGTGGGCGGTCTCCTGCGCACGAACGGTCAATGGCATCCGCAATCCAGTCAGGAGAAAAAACAGAAGTAACAAACGCGATCGTACTAACATGCGACCAGCAAATTGAAGGCAGGGCGGTGATTGTTGAAAGGAATTGAACGCAGCCAGGTTCCGGTTTTCCGGGTCCGGGACTAAGGCAGTTTCGCCCAAAACAAGGGGCCGTTTGTAAACATACCTATCTAAAGGAGAAGCGAAAAATAACAGTGGGAAATTTTTCAGTTTGCATGGCACATTTTCACTGCAACGTCTTTTCATCGTAGCTTGAAAATTTCCCTTCTTACCTGAATGAAAAGAAAACAACCCTCTTTTTATTGAATACATAGTCCATTTTCCAGCCGACTCCTTTTCTGGCAGACAGCCTTATTGTATAACCACCCTAAGCTCTTTCGCTTCGTACCTGGCACGAAGCCATTTGCGAAGCCTGTTTGCCTCTTTCGACGATATTGGCTTCCTGCTGGAAACCAGCGCGACCAGCGTCGTGTCCCGGGCCCTTCCATCTGCTCCGAAGAGTACCACGTCAGTCAATCCGAGCGAGCGGATTCCGGGATACAGTATATGCAGTTCCCTGGCAACAGCCGAATCAGCAGCGCGAATCCGGGATACTGCCGATTTCATCGTATCCGGCTTGCTTTGCCGGCCGAATACGTCTTCAAGGATACTGGCTTTAATTTGTGAGAAATCTATTTCCTGCCGGGCATTCAAGCCTTGTTTGACGTTTAGCCTTACCCGTGGCAGACCATATTCACGCAGATGTCCCGCCAGGGTATCAACTCTAGCTTGAGATATTTCCTTTCCGATAAGCAGTAAATTGATTTCCATACGATCCGGGTTGTAATTGAAGGATTTCAGGACAACCTGTGTATCCGGGAAACGAAACTTCTCTTCGACAAACCGGCGCGCATTACTTTCAAAAATGCTTTTATCGACGATGCGGTATGCCAGCAGAATACTCGGAAGAATGGTCACAAGAGTGATGCCGATCAGGTAGCGATTGACTCGCCTTTCAGTAGCACTATCCCGAAAATGCACGCGTTTGAGTCGCAGGTATCGCGCGATCAGAAAGGTGGCTATTGCAATGAAAACACTGTTGATGAAGTACAGGTAGATCGCCCCGAGTGAGAAAAACCAGTTCCCGTTTGCCAGACCGAAGCCCGTTGTACAAAGCGGTGGCATCAGAGCTGTTGCGATCGCGACGCCGGGAATCACATTCGTCCGCTCCTCGCGTGAGGCAGCCACCATTCCTGCCAACCCGCCGAAAAGAGCGATGAACACATCCCAGATCGACGGGGACGTCCGCGCCAGCAATTCAGATTGTGCTTCGTGAAGTGGAGTGATGCAGAAGTACAGCGTTGACGTCAGAATACTGAATAATGTAGCAATGAGCAGGTTTCTTCCACTTCTTTTTATCAGTCCGAGGTCATTGACGGCGATCCCCAGGCCTATTCCCATGACCGGGCCCATGATCGGGGAGATCAGCATGGCACCTATAATAACGGCCGTAGAATTGACATTCAAACCTATCGAAGCGATAAAAACGGCAAATATCAATGCCCATAGATTTGCGCCATGAAAGTCGACATTTTTTCGAATTCGTTCCTGAATCAGAGCATCGCCTTCCCTGCCATCCTGCAAACTAAAATTGCGGGCAAAAAAAACCTTTATTGTGCGAATAAAATCATTCATAGCCTGTCATCGAACGGGCCTCGGTGACGGGTACGGGGCCATAATAACACAGAAAGGAAAAGGCAAATCAAAACAACCTGTATCAATTCAGCTATTGCCGCCTGATTTTAACGAAGCGACAAATAACGCATAATAGAGAAGACCATTTTATCAGATAACTATTCCTCTGATGTCAGAATAATGTTACCATCTAGCAAAACAGATCGACTGTTTAGCGAATAATCGACATCGAAGATTTTCCGCGGCAATCCATTTTTGAATGCAAGTTACTTGAGGAAGCTGTCTTAGGCTCCATCAGAATGACATACCGGGCCGACGTGGCGGAACAAGCCGGACGGTATTGTCACCAATTTAGTTGAAAGGATAACGATAAACCTGGTTGTTCATGACGGCCAGGTTTTTTGCCTTACACACTAAGACGGCCCGTCCCCAGCTCAGAAGGGCAAAACGTCCGGTTAGGTGAACAGGAGCCTAAACCAGTTTTATAATATTTTTGCGACAAAACAGACGCTGCGTCTACAGGGAATTAACAGATTTATGATCCATACCTCATTTTCCTTTCGCGCATCTTTGCAACGTTACATGCTCAGCTGACATATTCCGATACGCCACCCTGTTCCGGCGTCCCTATTCAATCCGCCTGACCTGAAAATTACGCATATCTAAACGCGCGATTCATCGTCTTATATTGAAATTATTCCGCCCGTCTGCATCCGGTAAAATACATGTTTTGATGCTCTTTTGAGCCATTCAACGTTTAGAGTATCCCTGCCTGCGCGGAGTTATCGTCTGGCAACCCACCCGCCACTGATCGAATACTTTTTTCTATTCGTCGCGCGTAGATGAGGAGTCTATTGTTCCTGCTTTGTATGCAGTTCATCACACAGTTTAATATCATTTTCTGATTTATTCGAGCGTTCACAAGCAATGAAAAAATTAATACGTCTGACGAGCATAACAATGCTTGTTCACCTGATCTATTTGTCCTTGCCTGCTTTGGGAGAAGGCAATCCAATACTAATTGAGGGATTACCTCAATCGCAAATGCTTACTGAGGCGGCCTCCGGAGTGCCGGGTGTCCTGCATGTATTTGCACATGGGTGTCCTGGAGAACTCTGGCTCGATGGGGAGTGGGCAGATGCCGTCGCCATTGCCACAAAATTCCGCGACACCCGTCATCCTTTGGCGATCTGGGGTTGTGAGTTCGGAAAGGGGGACAAAGGCAGGCAGGCCGTTAGCTACCTTGCCCGCGTGTTGGGGGTTCCTGTTTCCGCTTCTGACGATATCACCGGAGCCGGCGGCGACTGGGAGCTGGAAGTCGGACCTCGGCTGGCCGTCAAACTCTCAGGCTATCCCGAAACCCTCCAGTGCCCTTCGTCCCCCACAGCCGACGATCCTGATACTGACGGCGACGGCATCCTTGATAGCCAGGATTTCGACGATGATAACGATGGCGTTCCTGACATTATGGAAGGTTTAACAACCAGCGGCAACTCGATCTTCAACGGCAATTTCGGAACCAACGGTACCTCTGGAAGCAATACTAACGGGTGGTCGGGAAACATTACCGGCTACGGGAGAACAGGCTGGGCCGCTCAGGGTGGTGGAGCCGGGACGTACGAGGATAACGCCAGCGCCTCAAATCTGTACCAAAATAATGTTGTCTTCAAGAGCACTGTTTCTCCGGCGCAGACAGCTACCTTTTCCGTTAGGGTAAACGCGAGCAATACGAGCGCGGGAGCGGGCGTAACTGTAGCCAATTCATATGGCTATCTGGATTTTTATCTCGGAACGGTAAGGATTTTCAGGGTATCTAATGCCGCAAGCGGTAGCCTCAATACTACAACAGCTACTATTACAAATATTGATGCTACTGTTGTTCAGACTCTGGCCGTGAATGGCAATCCCAGCAGCCGGAGTTTTCCAACGGGAACAACTTATGCTTCTATTGTCGTAACTGTTAAGACTGCATCGCTACCGATAAAAGGACAAGTGATCGCCCAATTTATTTCGGGGGCAGACGATTTTAACGTCGACGATTTCTCTTACACCTACCAGACGGGTATCGATACAGATGGCGATGGCATCCCGAATTACAAAGATCTCGATAGCGACAATGACGGCATCCCTGACGCCATAGAAGGCTGTGGAAACACCTCCGTCAGCCTGGATGCCAGTTGCCGTGTCACTTACAATGCGGCCACTGACGTCGACGGTTCCGATGCCGGCACCTGCAAGGATGGGTTGCCCGTTTCTACCTGCCCAACACCGCTCGATACTGACGGTGACGGTACGCCAGACTTTCTCGATACTGATAGCGACAACGACGGATGTGCTGATTTCAAGGAAGCAGGGCTGACCGCGGCACCCGTCTATAGCAGCGACGTCACCGGACTGACCAACGCCGCGTGCCACAAACCTGCCAATACCAACTGGATCAACGCATCCGCGAGTCCGGCTTGTATGCCTCCCGCCGCTGCTGATGATTCCAGTACCGGCAATACACCCAACACTGATGTCTCCGTCAATCTCCTGATCAATGACAAGCGGTCGGATGGCACACAGGCCAACATATCAAATACCTCCGTCACGCTCACTACTACCGGTTTACCCGTCGGCAGTACCCTCTCCGGCAATACCGTCACCGTGCCCAGTCAGGGTACCTGGACCTATGATCCGGCGACTGGTAATCTCACTTTTGATCCCCAAACCGGCTTCATCGGCAATCCCTCGACGCTCACTTATACCCTGACTGAGACCAGCACAGGCCTGACCGACAATGCGACGGTTTCCGTTACCTACAAACCCACTCCTCCCGTGGCTTCCGATGACAGGGGCTCGGCCGATATGACAGGCTCAAATGTGACGATTAACATCCTGACGAATGATTCCCTGGCTACTGGCAATCCAGCGTCCCCGACCACAACCTCTGTAACCCTCACCACAACAGGGTTGCCCGCAGGTAGCACACTCCTCGACAATACTGTAACCGTACCAGGACAAGGAGCCTGGACTTATAATCCCGCCTCAGGCCAAATCACCTTCGATCCCGAAACCGGCTTTAACGATGATCCTACTCCGCTCACCTATATCCTGACCGAGACCAGCACAGGTTTGACCGACAATGCCACTGTTACCGTGCATTACCTGGCAAGGCTTCCGGATTCATTTCCCGACCTCACTCCGTCTCAATTCTTCACTTCACTACAACTGAAAACGGCACAGTCGGTCGACTATGTCGTCGGTATCAGCAACGTCGGACCTACAGCCACTACTGGACAATTCGAGTTTTTCGTCACCCGATTCGGTACGGCGACAGGTCTTACCATGACACTGAAGACTTCCGCAACGGCCGTCATCGACGGAGAGACCTTTAACCTGGAAAATGATGCCTTTGATGTCACCCAGGAAACAACGCGATTCCGCTTTGTTTCAAAACCTGGCATTGTTATACCATCCCTGGCCGTCAAGTTCATCGGATTTACCATCTCACGCTCAGGCGGAACCAACGGTACCCTCAACAATACGGTCACCATTACCAACGGTACCGGAGGCGGCGAAACACCCACTAACAACAACGCCATTGCCAATCCTCTCACCAAAATCCCCTAACCATGCGCTTCCTGCTCAGACATCTCCTGCTTGTCCTGCTCCTGCTCTCCGCGTCTTCACGTCTGTGGGCTCAATCCGGTGACCTCGAGGTCGTATCGATTGATCCGGTCCCGGCCACCCTGGGTGTTGGCGCTCCCGGGGAGCTATTGCTTGTTGTGAATCAGAACGGCCCCGGTACGCTACCTACGGGATCCGCCCGGGTGACCATTACCATCAATACGACCGTCATCAACTGGCAAACGCCGTTTGCCATTACGGATGGTTGCGGCAGCCTCTGGAGCGTATTCACGACGACAGTAAACCCTACCACCACTACCATTCAGATCCGGAACAGCCAGCCACTCCCCATCGGAACGCAATGTGAGATTCATCTGCCGATCAGGGGTATGGTTGTCGGTTCTGCCGACGTGACCGTAGGTTCCACCGTGCTGGGCCCGGGTGTCAGCGATCCCCTCGGGACAAATCAGTCGGCTACTACAGTTGTTCTCGTGGAAGCGCCTACCCCTGTTACCCTGGCAGCCTTCCAGGCAAAAGCCAGCGGAAATAACGTCTATCTCGAATGGATTACGTCTGCCGAGCGCAACAATGCTTTTTTCGATGTACTTCATTCTTTCGACGGCAAAACCTTTGAGTCCATCGGACAGGTTGCCGGAAACGGCACTTCCAACCAACGGCATATCTATGATTTCATCCACCAGACCCCGGACAAGACACATATTCACTACTACCGCCTGCGGCAAGTCGACCTGGACGGCGCTTATCAACTTTCCGGAATCAAATCGGTGCAGTTTGATGGCTATACAGGCATTGCACTCTCGGCCTACACCGATCCGGCACGAAACGTTAAGGCAGTGGTTGTATATGGCGATGACCGCCTGGCCGCGGCAGCTACCCTGTCACTGCTTGATCTGAACGGAAGACCTCTGGCAACCCAGCCGGTACAACTTCAGAAAGGAAGGAATCAGGTAACCTTCCCTTCCGCCGGACTCAGTTCCGGACTCTATCTGGTGCGGTTCGAAAATGAAGCAAGACCTGCCTCGGTGCGCGTTATTATTCCGTAAATCAACTCTAAAAAGTGTTAACGGCCTCCTATCCAAATGATAAGAGGCCGTTTTGGCATGACAACACATGCTCTGATAGGAGGATTTGGAGTCTTGTTAAATGGCGACTGAAACTTGGGTGGTAAATCATCCGCCCCCCCATCATGCTAGATGAACCAACAGCTCCTACCTTTGCTTTTCCTGCACCATCTCAATCCTCTCATTCTTGGCTTGCCAGACATAGTCAACGTAATTCTGATATAGGATGTCACCTGCTTTTGGACAGGTCAAGCAGTAACTGTAGCAAAGGAAAACGATAAAAGTATTTTGATTGAACTATTTCTGGCAAATTTCTCCGTGAGGACGTTGGCCTAGTTAACCACATTTAAACATTCTCTGCTTTGTCTCTCAAAATCAACGTTTTGTGAGACGGTAACTCTAATTAATCAGTTGTCATAATACCATAGTCGCATCGACGAGGTATATTTTTAAAAGTTCCAGATATATTCGATATTGGTTTTGCCATTGACAGGCAAGTGGTTTTCGAAAAAATGATGTTTTTCGAAATTATTTTCACCATATATTCTTTCGCTTCTGATTGAGACACATATAATTTACTCTTTCCATGCAAGTCATCTGCCTCGAAGAAGCCGCCTTCTATGAATTAGTCGAGCAGGTCGTTGCCCGTCTGAAGGAAACAAATCAGCAGAATGTTGACAAATGGATTGACGACGACGAAGCCATGAGGTTGCTCGGGATCAAATCCAAGACCACGCTCCAGAAGCTTAGGGACGAAGGAAAAATTAGTTTCTCACAGCCGCAGAAGAAGATCATTCTCTACGACCGTGACTCCATCGATCGTTATCTCACTCAACACGCACGAAATACTTTCTAGCTATGGAAGATCAGAACAACACTCCTGATCCGCGCTACGTGCGTGGGTTCAACGATGGCTATCTCTTCACCAAATACCTGCCGGAGCTAGCGGAGAAACTCTCTCAGGCGGAAGCCAAAACACCTCGGATGGAAGGCTTTGCGGATGGAAGGAAAGAATATTTAGCCGAAAAGGCCAGAGACAAATTTCCGGACTGGCTTAAAGGCGACCGTCAGGAGCGACCATCGACAAAAGACAAAGGAAAAGATCTCGACAAATCTTGACGGGTTAATCTGCTATTTCTCCCGATCACCGATCTCTTTTGCTCTTCGGCGACTGCAGCGAGAATGTGGATGGTAAACCGGTTGGCATGTGGATTATCGACAACGATGATCTCCACATCCGATTTGACAATACCTGCAATCTCTTCGACGTCCCTGCCCAGTCTGTCCAGTCTGGCAACAATCAGTGCAACCTGTCGTTGACGGCATCTGTGCAACGCCTCCTGCAAACCGGGACGATCCTTTCGCGTTGACTTTACCTCTATCACTTCATCGATCAAACAAAGTTCTCCAAGCCGACAATAGCCATGTACAGCCTGAGCTGCGCTTCAAGCCCCAACCCACTTCTACCTTGACGGGAAGTAGAAACGCGGTAGTACGCGATAGTCTCTTTCATGAAAAACAACGGTCCTGTTCAGCAGTAAACGACCGTTTATATTTGAACAGATTTTCGTTAAAGAAAGGTTACCGTCCGCCAAAGCAACCTGATTATCAATAAATTATAGTTTCATTGATGGATCAGACTGACTGATTTCTGACTGGGAGTAAACGATGGTTTACTCCCGAACAAATTCGGGGAAGAATATTTTTTTGGCTGGGGGTAACTCCGTCAAACCCTAAGCAGTGCAAGCATCCGAACGAGGTCGTTTTTCCAGCCAGATCACATCCTGGAAGAAGTTCAGCGTATTCACCGAACGATACCATGCATCGGAACGGCCGAATTATTAGAGGTTGTGCGGGATTTTTTTCGGCGTCACCAGCTTAAACTTGGGCGCTATAAACTGCATAAGATGCTTAAAGACAATAAGATGCTGTCTCACAAGAAAAGCAAGCGCGTTAAGACAACTGATTCGGAGCATTGTTTTTACAAATACCCCAACGGGGCCAAAACACCTGCCCGATCGTCCCAACAGTCTTTTGGGTCGCCGATATGACTTATATTCCACTGGGTTCGGTTTTCATTTACCTATCCGTGATCATGGTACATATTTCCGTAAAATAGTCGAATGGCTTCTGAACAAAACAATGGCAGCCAAAGGCGCTGTGCAGGCCCTAGAAATGGCGCTGCAAGCGCGTGGCGAAACTGACGGTGCTCTGTTGCATCATTCCGACCCGGCCGTCCAATACTGCTCCTGGCGATATGTCGATCTGCTCCGAAACAACCATATCGCCGTCAGCATGACCAAAGCGGAGACACAAATGGAAATGCCATGGCTGAACCCGTTTTCTGAACCCTCAAGGAAGATTTTGCCCTCCGGGGCATCCTTTCTTTTCTGCGGCAAAAGACGCTACTCGTGACTCCATTCACCTCTATAACAGTACGCGGCCATAGATTGCCTTTTGTCAGGAATATGCGTTCAGCCTGCATTTTGAAACATTCTGCAAAGTTGCCTCCCCTATAAGGGGTGGCTACAGACTCAATTTCTTCGGCGAACAGCTAATATTAACCAGTTGGGATATCGCATAAGCATATTGATATATTATCCCTGTCGATAATAGCTGGCATCTTCCGCTTCTGGCAAAATGAGAAGTAAAAATGTTGTACCTATGTTGTACCAAGAATTTCAGGGAACAAAAAAGCCTGCGTTTCAGAAACGTAGGCTTACTTTTTCTTGCAGAGAGGAAGGGATTCGAACCCTCGATACCCTTTAGGGGTATACACACTTTCCAGGCGTGCTCCTTCAACCACTCGGACACCTCTCTTTGTGTTTGGGGCCGCAATATACACACAAAAAAGCCCCTTACGCAAGTTATTCCGTTAATTCTCCCCGGAGGGGTATGGCCAGCTCCTGCCTAATCTTCTCAGTGTCAGTTCCATATTTCCCCAGTAAGAACATAAATTTTGTCACCGCAGCTTCGGAGGTCAGGTCGGCGCCGCTGATCAGGCCGATTTCGTCGAGGTATTTGCTGGTCTGGTAGCGGCCCTGGAGTACCCGGCCGCCAATGCACTGCGACACGTTCAGGATCAGTACGCCCCGGTCTGATGCTTCCTTCAGTAACTGCAAAAACCAGGGTACGGTCGGCGCGTTACCGGCCCCGAAGGTCTCCAGTACGACGCCGCGCAGGCCTTCCGTCTTCAGCACGCTTTCGACAACCAGCGGGGATATTCCCGGAAACAGCTTCAGAATCACAACATGCGGATTGAGCGTAGTATGTGCCTTCAGCGGCACATTCGGGCGGTACGGCGCGATGTACGGCCGGTTGTACTCAATCGTCACGCCCGCTTCTGCGAGCGGCGGGTAGTTTTCCGACTGAAACGCATTAAACTGACTGCTTTCCTGCTTCCGGGCCCGGTTACCGCGCAGCAGCAACGAGTGGAAGTAAATGGCTACCTCGGGAACAAGCGGAGCGCCCGTCTCGTCGCACGCCGCCGCTATTTCCAGCGCGGTGATGAAGTTTTCGACGGCATCCGTCCGCGCCGCGCCGATCGGCAGCTGCGCGCCGGTCAGGATGACGGGCTTGCGCAGGTCTTCCAGCAGGAAACTCAGCGCCGATGCCGTATACGCCATCGTATCGGTACCATGCAGCACGACGAAGCTATCGTATTTATCGTAGTTTTTTTCAATGATAGTACTGATTTCCAGCCAATTGTCCGGTACCATATTCGACGAATCGAGTAGTTCATCCAGTACCAGTACGGTAATAGCAAACCGCAGGCGCGACAATTCCGGAATACGGTCCAATATCTGCTCAAAATCGAACGGAACGAGCGTCTGCAATTTCCGGTCATACACCATCCCAAAAGTACCTCCGGTGTAGATCACCAGAATCGAGGCATGGGGAAAATCGGGAGCGGCGGTATCTAGTTCAATGATTTTCAAGAGTGTATTGTATTGGTTGATGAAAGCAATGCAAGGGCGTTGGCCGTAGTCAGGCGGATTACCTCCGCAACGGAGGTCTCCTTCAGATCCGCTACCCGCTGAGCCACCAGCGGAAGATACGCCGGCTCGTTCCGTTTGCCACGGTAAGGTACCGGAGCCAGGTAAGGCGCGTCGGTTTCGAGTACCAGGTGTTCAAGGCCCACGTGGGGCAGAACCTTGTCGAGGCCGCCGTTTTTGAAGGTAGCGACGCCGCCGATCCCGAGAAGAAAATTCAGTTCAACCGCCTTGCGGGCCTCTTCCACCCCGCCGGAGAAACAATGAAAAATCCCCCGGAGATCAGGGTCGTTGTGCTGTTCGATGAGTTCGACCGTCTCCCAGAACGAGTTCCGGCAGTGTATGGCAATCGGCAGACGCAGTTCCCTTGCCCAGCCCAGCTGAATGAGAAAGGCCTCTTTCTGTTGTTCGACAAACGTCATGTCCCAGTAAAAGTCCAGCCCTATCTCCCCGATTGCCAGCCAGTTGCGGGAAGGGAGTTCGGCCCGTAACCGGTCGAGTTCTTCCCGGAAATTTTCCTTGACATAGGTCGGATGCAGTCCGATCATGGGCAGGCATTGCCCCGGATAAGCGTCGGCCAGGTTACAGAGGCGACCCAGCGTTTCAACGTCGCAATTAGGCAGCCAGAACTGGTTTACGCCGGCGTCGACAGCCCGTTGTATCATAAGCGCCCTGTCTTCGTCGAATTGTTCGTCGTACAGATGCGCGTGTGTTTCAATGATGTACATAATCAGACGAAAAACCCACGGCCGGAGCCCTGGGTTTCAGTTAAATCTCTTCCTGTGCCGGCGCCGGTTTCTTTTTCCGGTCAATCGGCTGGTTATGCCGGATTAATGGCGGGTTCCGGAAGAATACATCCACGACAGCCATCGGCCTGGCGAGGTATTCCCGGACGAGCGTCCGCACGGAGTAGCCGTTCGGTACATCCTGCGCCGCAAAAGCCACGGCCTCTACCCCCAGCTGATCCGCCAGAAACAATGCCCGGGCGTTGTGAAAGGGCTGGGAAATGACCGTAACATTTTTATGCTTGAAGACTTCCCGGCAGCGGACGATGCTGTCATACGTACGCTTTCCCGCAAAATCATGCTGAATCACGTTGGCCGGAACGCCCAGGCTGACCAGGGCCTGCTCCATATCGCGCGGCTCGTTGTAATACTCGGAATCGTTGTTTCCACTGAGTATCAGTACCTTAATCTTTCCTTCCCGGTACAGCCGCGCGGCGGCTTCCATCCGGTACCGGAAAAACAGGTTTTCCCTGCCGCTTGCTACGTATTTGCTTGTTCCGAGGACCAGCCCGACATCGTTGGCCGGAAGGCTTTTCACGAAGTAGTAGTTCTGGTCCCGCGTGCTCCAGACCACCCACACGTTACAGCTCAAAATCACGATGAGTACGACGAAACCCAGCTTGACCGACCATTTGATGACTTTTTTCACCCAATGGAGAGAATAGGTTCCGCGCCTGGACACACCGTAAAAGAGCGTTCGTACGTGCATAAGTCCGGTTAATTCTTCCTTCTAATCTCGGAAGAGTCTTTTATCCAAACAAATCCAACTGATTCTGGGACGATTTATCGCCGGCTTCGTCGGAGTCCTTTGAAAGGTCCTCCTCCCCTCCCGCGGACGCTGCCTGCGCCGTTACAGCCGGTTCGTCGTCCTCCTCATCGTCTTCTTCCCGCGTTTCTGCTTTTTCAACGATACGCGATGCCAGTTGCTTCACGTCCGTTACCTTAAAAGAAGACAGCTTGTTTCCAAGCGCTTTCCAGCCGCGTACTTCTACAAATTCTTCGACAAGAACTTCCACTTTTTCTACCGGGCCTTTGTCGGATTCTTTGTAGAGTACTTCAACTGTCGGGCGTTCGTCCACGCTGGCAAACAGCAATTTCGAGCCTTTGGATTCCCCGATGAAGTGGAATTTCTTATCGACCGTCGTTGTCTCAATCCGGAAGCGCTTCACGAAGTAGTTTTTCTGCCCGCCATCGTAATGCACAGCCGTGATGACGCCTTCGGGGTCAAACTTGGCGAGTACTGCAATGAGTTCCGGTTCGTACCGGTTGGTCAGTTCGAAACTTGTCAGTTCGTAATTACCGTCTTTGTAAACGACCAACACGTTGTCCTTAGCCTCGAAATTCCCAAGGTAAGAGCCGCGGTTATCCCGGTTGAGGCGTCCGATCGTCGGATCGTACCAGATTTCCACGCCGCCGAGCGTCGATACGCCGGTACGTTTCAGTTCTACTTTCCGGACCGGGTATTTTGTAACCTGGTTGCCGAGCGCCTCCCGGTTTTTGATCAGCAGCTTGGCAAAATTCCACTCAAACTGCTTCACTTTCGCCGTGCAGGACGCGGTGAGTTTGACTTCCACCGTTTCCGCTTCCCCGTTATCGTTGGCGGTGAACCACAGTACTTTCGACTTCGGATTGCCGGCCGTGAGGTCGTATTCCCGGTCGCGGGTAACCGCCGTCACCGAAAACCGCTTGGCATAGGTCACGCCGGATTTTCCGTCGTGGTACATCATGTTATACACCCGTCGGTCGTCCCCTTTCCGGAAAACGCCGCAGAAAATGATGTCTTTTCCGACGAATACTTTTTCCTGGATTTTCGTGACGAGGCATTTCCCGTCACGGCGGAAGACGATGACGTCGTCGATGTCGGAGCAATCACCGACAAACTCGTCCTTTTTGAGTCCGAATCCGATGAAGCCGTCTTCCCGGTTGACGTACAGCTTGGCATTGGTTGCCGCCACTACCGCTACGGAAACCGTATTGAAGTTCCGGATTTCGGTTTTGCGTTCGCGGCCCTTGCTGTACTTCTTCAGGAGGTTTTTGAAGTAGTCGATGGCAAACTGCGTCAGGTGCGCCAGGTGGTTCAGTACTTCGGCAAGTTCTTCTTCGAGACGCCGCATGGCCTCATCGGCCTTGAACGCATCGTATTTCGAGATACGCTTGATGCGGATTTCCAGCAGGCGCAGGATATCTTCCTGTACAATTTCCCGGTAGAAATCAGCTTTATACGGGTCGAGACCGCGGTCTACGGTTTCGATGACGTCTTCAAACGTCTCGCATTCTTCGATATTCCGGTAGATCCGGTTTTCGATGAAAATCTTTTCGAGGGAGGAGAAGAGAATCTTTTCCTGCAGCTCTCCGCGGCGGATATCAAGCTCCCGCCGGAGAAGTTCCTTCGTCTGGTCGGTGTTGTACTTGAGAATATCCGAGACGGTGGAAAACACCGGTTTCTCGTCGATAATCACGCAGGCGTTCGGCGAAATGCTGACTTCGCATTCGGTAAACGCATACAGCGCGTCGATCGTGATATCCGGCGAAACACCCGGCGCCAGGTGTACGTGAATTTCGACGTTTTTGGCCGTCAGGTCTTCTACCTTCTTGATTTTGATCTTGCCTTCGTCGTTGGCCTTGACGATGGAATCTTTGACGGAGGTCGTCGTCGACCCGAAGGGAATTTCGGTAATGACGAGGGTTTTCTTATCGAGTTCCTTGATTTTGGCACGTACACGTACTTTTCCACCCCGCTGCCCGTCGTTGTAGTTGGTGGCATCGATCATTCCACCGGTGATAAAATCCGGAAAAAGAGAGACCGGATTTCCACGAAGTATTTCGATGGACGCTTCGCAAAGTTCGATGAAGTTATGCGGCAGGATTTTGGTGGAAAGCCCCACGGCAATCCCTTCCACGCCCTGCGCCAGCAGCAGCGGAAACTTGACGGGCAGGGCAACCGGCTCGCGTTTTCGACCGTCGTAGCTCAGTTGCCACTCCGTGGTATCTTCGTTGAAAACGACTTCCTTACCGAGATTCGACAAGCGTACCTCGATGTACCGCGGCGCGGCGGCGCTGTCGCCTGTATTGATGTCTCCCCAGTTACCCTGGCAATCAAAGAGCAGGCCTTTCTGCCCGATATTGACGATTGCTTCGTTGATGGAAGCGTCTCCGTGCGGGTGATACTGCATGGTCGCGCCGATCACGTTGGCGACCTTGTTAAAACGGCCGTCGTCCATTTCCCGGAGGGCATGGAGAATCCGCCGCTGAACGGGCTTGAGACCGTCTTCGATGGCCGGTACCGCTCTTTCCAGGATTACATAGGAGGCGTACTCCAGGAACCATTGCTCATACAGACCGTCGACGGCTATCTGCTTGTGCAAGGAATCTTCCTGCTCGAATTGTTCGGACATGGGGAATAGAAATCAGTTCAAACGAAATGGGTAGCAGACCACTCCTCTATAGTTAAGAAACGTACTATTTGTAAAGATACGGCCTGTTTTTGATAGTCCGGCTCGAAAATCAGCAATCAGCGGCTATTCGGAGCCGGCAACCACGGCCAGCAGTTCGGCAATCATCATGGCCGTTGCCCCCCATACCTTGTTCTCCTGCAAAAGGTAATAGGGCGCATCAAAAATCACTCCGCGGGCTTCCCGCTGCTCGGTGCCAAGGATACCCCGGTCCATCATTTCCTGCAGACCAACTTCGAAAATCATGTCTACTTCAATCGGATCCGGGTAAAAATCAGGCCGGTAGTTCAGCGTACCGACAACCGGCAGTACCCAGAAGTTGCTCGGAGGAATGAACAGCTTCGTCAGCGATCCCAGTACCTTCACGTCGCTTGCTTTGATGCCGATTTCCTCCTGCGCTTCCCGCAAGGCGGTATGGATCAGGCTTTTATCGGTACGCTCCATTCGTCCGCCCGGAAAAGCCATCTGCCCGCCGTGTACGCCCTCGTATTTCGGACGCAGAATAAGCGGCAGAATAATCTCTCCTTTATAAGGATAGAAAAGGATCAGCACGGCGCTTTGCCGGGTCCTTTCGTTGGGCTGCACTTTGAACCGTACCCGGCTTCCCGTCGCCATCGTCTGATGGGCTGTTTCTCCCGGTAACGGCTGCTGCAGACGACGCACCAACGCTTCGGAAAATTCAGTAAAAGAAGCCGTCGTGATGTTCATATTGGTGCGCAACATTAGGGAGTGAATGCTGCAAGATACAGGTTACGACCGGGAAAACTATTCATTTTTTGCGGTCTTTTGCGGGAAATACCCGCCGTCCGGAGGTTATTTCAGCCTGAGAAAAGCAACAAAACAACCTGTCCATCAGCGCTTTGCATATAGCATCTTTCGAAAGACCGGACGGTTCTTCTGCATCATGCACCGTACCGGGCGACGAGCGCCTCGGCGCACCGCTCTCCGTCGACCGCCGCCGAAACGATTCCTCCCGCATATCCCGCTCCTTCTCCGCACGGATACAGGCGGCGTACCGAGATGTGTTCGTAGGATTCGCGGTCGCGCGGGATGCGCACCGGCGAAGACGTCCGGCTTTCGACGCCGATCAGTTGCCCGTCGTTCGACGCATACCCTTTCATCCGCTTTCCAAACTCCTGCAAACCGCTTTTCAGGGGTTGCGCGATGCGGTCGGGCAATACGTCTGTCAGATCGAGCGAAACCAGACCGGGCTGATACGAAGTTTCGTTCAGGCTTCCCGAAACAGCGCCGCGGATAAAGTCATGTACCCGCTGCGCCGGAGCCAGCTGGGTATTGCCGGCAGCGCGGCAGGCGGCCTGCTCGACCTCCTGCTGGTAGTACAGACCTGCCAGCGGACCGTGTTCGGCGTAGCGCTGCCAGTCGGGCTCGTTGACGGCCACCACCATGCCTGAATTCGCGAAAAAAGAATCACGCCGCGAAGGAGACATGCCGTTGACCACTACTTCGCCCGGCGCGGTAGCTGCCGGTACGATAAACCCGCCGGGACACATACAGAAGGAAAATACTCCCCGCTCCACTCCGCCGTAGCGCGTCTGCGCGACGAGGCTGTAGGAAGCCGCCGGAAGCAGTCCCCGATCGTCACGGTGGTATTGAAGCCGGTCGATCAGCGATTGCGGATGTTCGATCCGCACACCCATCGCAAAGGGTTTCGCTTCGACGGTTACGCCTCTGTCCCGGCAAAGCGTGAACATATCGCGGGCGGAGTGCCCGGTGGCCAGAATGACGCCAAGCCCGGCATACTCTTTGCCATCGGCAGTTACGACGCCCTTCATCTCACCGCCTTCCAGCAGAAAATCCGTCACGCGGGTGTTAAATACTACTTCGCCTCCGTATTCAAGGATGCGCTCACGGAGCGCCGCTACGACGAGCGGAAGCTTGTTGGTTCCGATGTGGGGATGGGCGTCGATCAGGATGTCTTCCACGGCGCCGTGATGCACGAGTATTTCCAGGATACGGCGGATATCGCCCCGCTTTTTTGATCGCGTATAGAGCTTACCGTCAGAATAGGTGCCGGCGCCGCCTTCTCCGAAACAGTAGTTGGAGTCGGGATTGACGATGTGGTCTTTGTTAATAGCTGCCAAATCCCGGCGACGGGTACGGACGTCCTTTCCCCGTTCAAGGACGACAGGACGAATCCCCAGCTCAATCAGCCGCAGGGCAGCAAACAGCCCGGCAGGACCTGCGCCGACTACAATCGCCGCCGGCGCTTTCGACACATCCCGGTATTCCGGGACAAGGGTACTCAGGGGTTCGGGCGTTTCGCCGACGTAGATTTCGGCTTCGACGTTGACGCGTACCTGCCGGTTGCGGGCATCGACCGACTGGCGGGTCTTTTGTACGAGCCAGTCTTCCGATTCAGCCGGAAGGCCCAGCTCATCCGCCACATAGTGCCGGAAACGGTCCGGATCGAGCGCAATTTCCGGCTCGAGGACCAGCGAAAGGGTTTTTCTCATGTGAGTAAGGTAGTTAGCCTTAAAGGTGTTCGAATATTTACAATATAAATAACTGTAAATCAGATATTTACCGACTTTCTATTTTCAATTGGTACAACAAATATTCCTCAGAGATTATAAGTAGGCACCATTCGACAGCCAATAAAAAGCGCCTCATCAGCCGCCAATTACTGTATCCCAAGAGGATTAATTGTCAAAGATCGTCCCTCCCAGGGACTCGATGCAAATGATCTTTCCGGAAAAACCACCTTTTCAGGGCCAGGTTGACAAATAGAGGTGTTTCGACAGGCTACTGACCCAAAGTCAGGAGGTTTGAAGTCAGGCCCTCCTACTCATTCCTACAAAAGATCGATTATCGACACAGAAGATATCTAGTACGATGGAATGGCGATACCAGTGTTCGCCACCCGTAATATGTGCAAGGCCTTCTCTTTTTCAGTTTCATCGCTTTCATGATTTTGTTTCATTTAGTTACAATGTCCTTCGTGGAGAAGGAGGCAGTCAACCTGAATATGCGGAGTTTCTCCACAATAAAACCACGAGATTTCGCAATCGGAGGAGAGAGCTATTCATTCGGGGAAGAGAACTCGGTATGCTTTAACAGGCGGAAGTGCGCAATTTACGATGAAGAAGTAGAGATCTGCTTTCAACACCAACCAGCGAGGAAATCAGAATGTTAGTTAACTGCTTCCGGTTTCATATTTTTTAGCATAACTATATGCCATTGCCAGGAGTCTGCTATTCAAAATAGGACAATCAGTGCATTTTCAATTTACATTCATTTAACTAGTTTTTTACTTCAATAAGATTGCTTTTTGTAACAATAAGCAAAAATAGAATCTGAATTTATCATCTTTCAATATTCATCTTTCTTATCTCTTCCAAAATATTTAATAGCCTCCTCTAATTCAAATAAGTCGTAATTAAATTCTCTTTTAAAGGAAAACCACACATCTGTCTTTGTTTTTGCAGACGCCTTTATTTTCAATTGAAGTTCGTCGTTTTTCTCCTCCAGCGCGAGCACCTCTCTATCGTATCTTTCTTTTGAGTATCTGAAATTCTTCAATCTGTTCTTCTTAAGCTGGCCAATTTTCAGCTTATTGTCATTTATTTTCATTTCCGATTCTCTCAGGAATCTGCGAAAATCTTCCGCTGAATCTATTTTCGCCATTCCAAGGTCAGCCCTGGCATCCACAAGATCCTTTTCCATACTAGATACATCTTTTCTAGCTTTTGCTGTCTCCCTCTTTTCCTGCGCAGCTACCGTAAACGAATAGCTTAGCAAAAGGCCTGCAATGACAAATTTTAAAATTTTCATAAAAATTATTTTTCGTGAAGACAAATCACCTTATATTCATCTTTGGATCTGTTACATAAATTTCCGACATTCTTACATAAACCACTGGTCTGCAAATTTTGCCGCCTCAGAGGTATTAAGTGCTCCTGTCGCGAGGTAAGTACTTCAAAACTTACTCAGATCATTGCCCTCCCCTACGGAAATCCTTATATTGAGGGAATGTGCCAGGCATTCATACCGTGCATGACATACCTGCCCCGATTCGATTTCTGTCGTTTTTCTGTTCCCTCGCTTTCCGGAGCGCTCTCACCCGCCAATTTTCAATGTATCCCGGGATATGAAGCTGTACATCAAATACATGGTCAGCTTACGTTGTAAGATGATCGTCAAGGAAGAGCTGAGGAAACTGGGTCTGCAGGCCGTGAGTATCGATTTGGGGATGGCTGAAGTACCGGAGCAGATACCTGACGAAGTACTGCGCCAACTGGCCCGGAATCTCCTGAACTCAGGCCTGGAGCTGCTCGACGACAAAAAGACCATTCTGATTGAGCGAGTTAAAAACCTGATCGTTGAAACCATTCATCACAGCAACGAATTACCAAGCGTCAATTTTTCCGATTTTATCGCCGAAAAACTGGGATATGACTATACGTATCTTTCCAATCTGTTTTCAACGGTAAAAGGAATCACGATTCAACAGTTTATTATCATTCACAAAATCGAGCGAGTGAAAGAATTATTGCTTTATGACGAGCTGAATATCAGCGAAATTTCCTACAAACTTGGTTACAGCAGCGTAGCTCATCTTTCCAATCAATTCAAGAAAATTACGGGACTGACTCCTTCTTACTTTAAGAAAATAAAAAAAATGAGAACCGTCAATCTTGAGAATATGTGATATGTGTAAATGCAATCTATCCGAATGTAAATTTTTTTGTTGAATATTCCCCAACTTGCACAGCTCAAAATAGAGAGGTTGACCATCATGAAATCAGACCACTCCTGAAACGGGAAATTCAATGGGTAATAGATGCTCATTTTTATCATTCTTGTATGACGCTCAAAACGACAACCAATAATACATAAGTCATCAACTTTCAATTCATTATTTTATCTGTCCATTTCGAGTTCAGTAAGGTATCAGGTTTTCTACCTGATACTTTATTTAGTAATTGTCTATTTTCATTTCGGAAATATTTCTTATATCGTAGAAAACTCGGAACTCGAAAAATCGAAGATATTTATCATAGTTGATAATTCTGGGATACATTCCCAATTCGGTTGTTATCAAGACAATACTTCGAAAAAACCACAGGAAATGTAAGTGTCGTTTCATTCAACTGAGGAGAAGCTCTAACAGAAAAACTTCTCCTTTTGATACATTCATACAGGTTATTGAAGGTTCGAAGGAATACAAACGACGAATGAGCTTCGATGAAAAAGACACCTACTTTGACACTTTTTCAACCTGCTATCATGCGCACCGGAACGAATTATGGGGTAATCCGCTCTTTGCGAGCAGACAGGAAGCGATCAGCTCCTCTGTTCTCTTCCAGTCTTCCTCTTAATGGGGCGATACACCTCTATCGTTCTCATTTTTAACGAACTAAGAATCAGTCTCACTAAAAACTAATGAAAAAGGGTATCGCCGACCACCAACACAACTACCAGGAAGGCCAAGTGGTGTATGCACTTGAACATCCCGAAATCGCACTCATTATCCGAAGATACATTGATCGGATTTATTACTGTCAATTTCAAAAAGATCCCGTTCAAAAAGACGTCGTTTATTTTGGGAACGAGTTATTTTCTTTAGACGATGAATAGTTTTTTATCATTCTTTTCACTTCTTATTTAAAAACATGGACACAGGAAAAAATTCTCAGAAGAAAAACGTCAAGAAACAGGCGGAGAAAACACTGAAAGAAAAAAGAGCAGATAAGAAATCAAAAAAAGAAGATAAGAAGAGAGAGAGCTAGTATTTATTCCGACAATTTCCATCCTTCTTTCCATATGTTTCATGCCCCTTCGCATAATTCGCAAGAAAGTTGCCTTTAAACCTGACGCCAGTCGCGTAATTGCCTATTTTTTCTTTGCCGACAGGGAAAGAGGCACACAGGTCATCGGGCAGATCCTGGCCCTGACAGATCGACAACAACGAGAGCTACTCAGCGATGTATTAAGAAAGTACACCAAAAGGCATCGAAACATTCTCAAAATATTCGAACGTCATTTCCACAAATTGCTGGACAATATCGATCCGTCTTCTCATCCTTTCACGCATCTGGCATTTTTCCAGAAAATATTAATCGGCTCGTATTTTACGAAGGAGTATTCCATTGAATCCGCTGCTTTTTTTAATCCCTCTGTTGTAGAAGCCCCTTATCAGTACGGGTTAAAAACCGACCAAAAGAGGCTTATCCTCAGTTTCAGAGCTACCGGAGAAGGCCACATTTCGTCCATTGTCTTTCGGTCTGCTGTTATTAATCAACAGGGGAAGCTGAGTGTAGAGCCGGCAGGGCGGTTGCTCGACACGCCGGATCATGTGCAAAAGCACCTTTATCGGAAGGATTCATTTCTGGAGAAACTATCCGAGATGCAGAGTTTTGAAAACAAGGCATTTGATCGCATTCATGCCAAACTTCCCTCGTCCTTTACCTATGAAGAATTAAAGCGATATGTCAGAGAAACGGAGTCAGAGATCGACATGACGCCTGAGTGTCAGACTTCCCTGCAGGAAACCATGTGGCTGGCATCCTCTCATTACGAGATTGACTTTTCCCTCGACACGGATATTTCGGAGCGCGTTATTTTTCCGATTGCAGACATAGAAGTGAAAGGTATCGAGGATGCCCGGTTTGTCCGGTTTGTTGACGACAACGGGGAGATTGTTTATTTCGCCACCTATACGGCTTACGACGGTGTCTCGATCCTTCCCCGTCTGCTGAGAACCACCGATTTTTACCATTTTACCTTCCTGCCGATTTATGGGGAAATAGCCAGAAACAAAGGGATGGCGCTTTTCCCCCGTAAAATCAATGGAAAATACGCCATGCTCTGCCGGATTGACGGAGTAAATAATTTCATCGCCTTTTCAGAAAATGTCAACATCTGGAGAAGCGCGACGATGATCCAATCCCCTAAATACCCGTGGGAGTTTGTTCAGATCGGAAATTGCGGATCTCCCCTGGAAACCCACGCCGGGTGGCTGGTTATCACACACGGCGTGGGCCCTATGCGGGAGTATGTTCTGAGTGCCTCTCTGTTTCAGCTGGAGCACCCTGAACAGGAAATAGGACGGATGAAACTTCCCTTGCTGGCTTCGAACAAGAAGGAACGGGAAGGCGCAGTCCCGAACGTGGTTTACTCCTGCGGAGCTATTATTCACCTTACCAAACTGATCATTCCCTATGCCATGTCCGATTATGCTTCTACTTATGCCATTATGGATCTGGAAGAGTTATTATCGGAATTGATTGCTTCACATGCGGACCTGTTATCGCCAGCGGCGTAGCTACAGACTGGCGATACCGTTTGGATGTATGGACTCCTCTATTCCGTCGCGTCCGCCGGACAAGATCGTTTCCAACGTTCCTTCCGTTCTGTTTTGATATTCTTCAATAACGAGCCGGGCCATCAGGCAACTCACCGTTGATTCGGCCCCCTGATTCAAATTCACCTGCGTTTCCTCAAGACCATCATAGCACCCGCCGGTGCAAGGGTTATAAATGATCTGATTCAGGCGATTTTTACCCAAAAACCAGGCAAAGGCTTCGTTCATCCGCATAAAATAACGCTCTTCGGCAAATGTCTCTCCAAACAGGGATAGGGCTAAGATGGTATAAGCGACGTCAATGGGCTGCTCACCAAAACCCGTCACCTCTTCTCCTTTCTTCAACCACTGCTGATTGGGAATGACGTTGATTCCCTCCCCTCCGAAGGTGCGACCAAGTAAAAAATCGAAGGATTCTATGGCAATCTGCCGGTAGCTCTCCCTGCCGGTCTGAAGGTAGGCACAAAGCATGGCCTCGGGCAAAACGCTGTTTCCGTACGTCAGGTAACTTTCGTACCATGACCACTTTGTTTCTGCTTCATGCAAATACATTCTTTCCATTCTTTGAGCGAGTAATTCAAGCATTTCCTCATACTCCTCCGAATGATTTTCAGTGAGGAAATGGTAAAACCCCTTGATGGCAAATGCCATTGCACGGGTCGAATGGACATCTGTCCAATAGCTGGCAGCCTTTCGGAAGATTTTGTCGGCGCGGCCTGAATAGACCTGAGGAAGAATTCCGTGTCTCGACAATAGAAATCCGAGCGCCCATAACGCGCGGCCGTTGGCATCATCCAGATTGCATTCGTCGTTCTGAGAGGTGAATACCCCTGCTTCATCCACATAATTTAGAAAGCTCCCGTCATCTTGCTGGCAGGTCTCCATAAAATTCAGATACACGCCAAGCAGTGGTAAGTCGGTGTCGTCACCAGTCAATTCATAGTGCATGCAAATAGCAATCAGCGCCCGGGCATTGTCATCCAGCGTATAGCCTGTACTTAAGTCAGGTTTGTTGGCTTTTGAAAATTGTATCATGCCGGACTCCGTCGTCAGGTACCGAAGGTGATGAAGCTCAATCGGCGGCAGATCAAACTTCAGCCTGGGAACAGATTTCAGGGTTTTCGCAAATAGCCTTGCATAGGCAATTGCTACATTTTCCCAGGCTGTCGGCACCATTTTCTGAAGGGCTCTCAGACCTATTGAGATCCTTGCTTCTTTACGAGCCAAAAGCGGAATGGCTTCTCCCGCCAGTTGAACCGGATCCCGGAACGCCGAAATCACGCCTGCCTCCTGGCTGAGAACTTCCAGTGCGTGTGGAATAGGTGTCGAAATAATCGCACATCCGCAACTCATGGCGTAGGAAAACGTGCCGCTTACGGACTGACCGGGGTCCAATGATGTAAACAGGTAAATATCTGTTAACTGCAGGTATTCCAGCAGTACCGGAAGCGACAGATAGGCATTAATAAAGCGAACGTACTCTCCAATACCGAGGACTCTGACCATTTCCCGGAGCTCTTCCCGGTACTTCTCCCCGTTTTCAAGCACGACTCCGGGATGCGTTTTGCCGATGACGAGGAAACAGACCTCAGGATGAACACGGATGATCGCCGGCAAGGCCTGCAGGGTTGTTTCAATCCCCTTGCCCGGTCCGAGCAGGCCAAACGTCGACAGTACCTTCTTTCCCCTCAATCCATATTTTTGTTTCAATGAATCCGGATTCCGGTGCCTGACAAGGTGGGTTCCATGCGGAATGATCTCTACTTTTTCCGGTTCGATGCCATACACATCAGCCAGGAGCTGGGCAGAATGATGGGTCATGACGACTACCCAATCCGACAGCATGGCCATTTTTCGGACCTGTGCGGCTATGCGTACATCCGGATCAGCTAATATGGTATGAAAAACGAGGATAACCGGCTTGGAAATCAACTCAAGCAAGGTGATAAAATCAGACTCCCCTGACGGCAGGAAAAACCCAAATTCATGCTGAACCACCACAAGCTCAATATGGGGATCCGCGTTGATCGCCCGGGCAATACTAGAGTATTGCCCTGATTTTGAAGTGTTTAATCTAAACTTTACTTCCGCAGGGTACCCGGACAACGGCAAATTCGTTTCGAGTGCACCTATTTTAAGTGAAAAGGCCCGGCTGAATTTCCGCTCAATTGCTTTGAGCAAATCCTGGGAAAAAGTAGCGATACCACATTCGCGCGGCGGATAGGAGGAAAGAATCAGGACCTCGGGCCGGGAATCGGTGGAAAGCTCGGATGATTGCCAAAATGGAGACGAGACTTCATGCATAGCGGGTGGATAGAACGAAGTTCTGTTGAAGATAAAAAAGACTGACGCACCTGGCCGGCCATTGTTGAAAGCGTCGGCGGTCGTTCCTGTGGTTTGACGGGGATAGGAAAGCATCCTCCAGGAACACACGAAGAAGCACCACCGCCTGAGCCGACGATACGTGACACACAGAAAATACTAGCTGATTCTGATATTCCTAAATGCCGCCGGGAAGAGGCCGGCATTATCGTTTGAAGTTTCCTTCTCCTACGAGAAGATTCATCTGCACAAACCCATCTGTTCTGCGGGAAAGCCCCTGCGGGGTGACTGGTACTATTGGACGGAGATTATCCGTTCATCAACGCCTTCAGCATAGCATAAAGATACCTCCTTTTACTGTAGATCCGCTGAATGGCCTCGTTTTAATTACATACAGACTAAATGATCGTTTTGGCGGCTGGGATTTTCAACCATTTTCGGTGTCCGGTCAGGTAGCGGGAGCCGTAATTCCGACCCAAATCGTCCTATTGTTTTATTTCAACCTCGTTCCCTCTTGTTCAGGCGCACGAGGAAACCGTTGACAGGGTAAGCAAATGATCGAGCGGAATTTTCAAAGCAGGAAAGGGACCGAATTAGGCCAAAAAAAAGAGCCCTAAAATAGGGCTCTTTTTCAACAAACCTTTCAACTGAATCTACTTCAGTAACCGCACCTGTATGCGTATTCAATTGCGTGGGTTGGAAAAAGACCGATATGCTGGAACTCTTCTTCCGAACGAGCAGCTCCGGTTATCACTTAATTATTTGTTGATAACCAGCTTGCCACTGAACTCCTGCCCCTCTTCTGTTTCTCCTTTAAGCAGATAAAATCCACCCGGCAGGTTTCCAACAAGCAGTTTTTCGCCGGAAAGGATATTCGAGAAAACACCGACTACCTCACCCCTGCCATCATAAATAGTCACTTTTTTCAATCGTTTCTGACCGGTGAACTGCACCGATTCCGCAGCCGGATTGGGGTAAAAACGAATAAGCTCCCGGCAATCGGTTACGAACGAAAGAATACGGCTAAGGCTCGCTGTTCCGTCTAGATCCACCATTCTCAGACGGTAATACGCCGTTCCGTTCGTTTGAGCCGGCCGGAATGTGTATCGGCTGTTGCTACCGGCGGCGGCAACGCGCCCTGCAACCTCAAAGGCCTCCCCGTTTGGACTGTAAAGAATTTCGTAATGGCTGAAGCTCTTTTCTTCCGCGACGGTCCAAAAGAGTTCGACTGCACATTGATTGCTTCTTCCGGTGAAGCTTATAAGCGTAACAGGAAGCGGAGTATTGGAATGGATCCCCGCATCTACATCCGGTAAATACTGATTGTAGCTTAGAGTCACTGATCTGGAGCGACCGGTATTCACATTTACATCACTGTCAACACCGCTTCCGGCACCGTTGCTCCCCGCGTCAGCTCCCTGCATGGTAAAGACATATCCTCCCGGAAGATTTGTGAAGCCCACTTCGTAGGTGTAAAGTTGACCAAACGGATCGTACGCGTCGAGATTATCAAAGAGGTAATTTCCATTCTGATCCGTGACGGTCTGCGTCAGTAGCACACCGTTCCGGTATAGTGTAACGGATACCCCCGAAACCCCGGGTTCACCGGCGTCCTGAGTACCATCCCGATCTGTGTCGTCCCAAACACGATCACCCAGCGACGATTTCTGACATTGATTTACGGTCAAAGTGGCGAAACTGCTCTCCTGTCTTACACCGCAGGATGTGGTCGTCACGACAATCCTGAATCGCACTCCGTTGAGCGTGGTGTTGTCACTAATGTGAAGAGTCAGCGTGTGGGCCCCGCTGTACAACCCGCCGTCGGAAATATCTTCCCAGGCTGTGGCAGAACTGTTAAGCTTTTGCCATTGATACTGGTAGCTGAACCCGTCTGAAACGCTTGCAGTAAACGTAACGGGGCTGTTCGGGCAGCCCGCGACACTTTCCGGCCCGGCGGTGATGTAGTTCCCATCCAGGTAGTCTACTGTTACCGTTCCTGACGATTGAGAAGAACATCCCGTTGCCTGATCTGTCACTGACAACGTGTAGGTCCGGGTTGAATTCGCTGCTACTGTCGGAGCCAGAATATACGGGTTGCTGAGGTCAGTGGCCGGACTCCAGGAGTAGCTGTAATTGCCTGATGTCGGCGAAATCGAAGCCGCCAACGTTAGAGGCGTCGCCAGACAGGCGGCCACATTCGGAACGCTGACAACGGGAGCGGACGTCGGAAGCACCGTTACGCGGTACTCACCGGATGCCACGCATCCGGTCGCAATGCTGGTTACCTTGCGAACATACGAATACAAACCAGGGGTTGACAGCGTAATCTGCGGGTTACTTTCGAAGGGGCTGCTGAGCCCCGTTGACGGAACCCATTCATAATTATACCCCGGCGCCGCGACCGTACCAATCACACCTGTTCCACCGAGGCACACTGTAGCGGAGCCAGACGCGGCCGTGACAGGAGCAGCTACGGTGATGGTCACCTGATCCGCATTTGTGCATCCGTTGACCGTCTGCGTTGCGGTGAAGGTATATGTTCCGGCAGGCGCAGTCCCATTGCCGTTGAACGTGACGACGGGGCCGCTCAGACTGCTTAAATAGGTCGTCCCGGGACCGCTCCATGTTGCAGAAGCATCGTTACCGGGGCTTCCCAATTGCGTAGAAGAACCGTAGCAGATAGTTCGGTCTGATCCGGCGTTTGGCGCTGAAGAGGGAATTACTTTTACGTGTGCCGATCCCACGCAGCCATTGGTATACGTGACGGTCAACGTGTATTCAGTCGGCACAGTGACCGTTGTCGTAGGATTCGCCAATGTCGCGTTATTCAAACCCGTTGCAGGAGTCCAGGAATAGGAAGATACACCGGTCGTCGGCGCACCACTCCCAATCGCAACCGGACCGGCCGACGGGCAGTAAACAATGTCAGGCCCCAGATTAATACCCGGATTAAATGCACTTACTGTAACCTGGTCTATTGCAGTTGCCGAACAACTTCCGGGGAATGTAGCCGTTACGGTGTACGTCACGGAAGATCCGGCACCCCCAACCGTCGCCAACGGCTGAGCAATCGCAGGGTTGTCAAGGCCAGTCGCAGGAGACCAGCTGTAGGTCACCCCCGGGAGAGCCGGAGAGCCTATCCGGACACTCGATCCGGGGCAGGCATCCGTAATATCCGCCGCGTTTGTAATGGTGGGACTGTTCGTCACCGTGACAGTCGAATTGGCTGTCGCAGTACATCCGGAAGGATTGGTCACGGTAACCGAGAAGGTTGTGTTGGTTGTCACCAATACTTCCGGTTGCGCTGAAGAAGGTCCGGTGCCATTTTGCCACGCGGCAACGGCGGGCGTCCAACTGTAGCTCCACCTGCCGCTGCTGGGATCAGGCGCTCCCAGCTTAATGAGTGCATTTTCGCAAACGATCCAGTTGTCCTGCGGAGCCACGACGGTTTCCAGGGAAACATTTACTGAACCTGTCGTGAAACACCCGAACGGGTTTCCAGGGTTGGTATCTTCTACCTTTACCTGATAGACACCTGCTGTTTCAGCAGCTACGGTAAGCGAAGGTGAAGACGAGGAACTGGCAAACCCTCCCGGTCCCGTCCATGAATAGACGTACCCGCTGACTGTGGGTGAGCCGATTGTTACGGTGGTTCCGGCACACGCCGCCACGTCGGGAGCGGAAAATACCGGATAGCTCGCAGCCGGTGGATTCACCACCTTCGAGATACTACAGGCATCCATTGGATTGGAAACGCGTGACTTGGTCAGCGTGTACGTCCGGTTGACACCATCCAGGAGGTAGACAATCGGGCCGGTAGTTGCCGACAATCCTGCGGCCGGGCTCCATGTGTAAACAAATTCGTCACTACCTCCGGCGTCAGCGATGAGCCGGAGCGGCTTTCCGTTATACACGAGGCAATTGCCTCCCTCAGCTATGAAATCTACCCCGCAATTGCCGCAGATAGGCACCACAACGGTGTCTCTGCAGGTTGTTCCGCCATGGCTCACTGCCAACTCGTAAACATCAGCGCCCGAAGCAGTACCGGAAACCGGCACCCGGGGCAGATTGGTGGCGCCGGTAAAATTTCCGGAGCCGTTGGAAAGGCCCATACGCACCCAGCTGTAGCTTTCATTTACGTTGGGGGTCAGGTCTACAGTTCCGATCAGACGCGGCCCGCATCCATCCAGTCCGGCATCTGCGCGGATGACGGTTGCAATCACGTCATCCGTATACGTACAAGTGCCGTCTGTCGCCGTAACCGTGTAACGAATAGGATCTACAATTGGAGGGAAGACTGTTCCGGGATTAAAAGTGACCTGAGCTGCATTGTTTTGCTGGAGATAGATACCGGGAGACCAGGTATACGTAAATCCAGGTTGGCCGACCGTTCCCAAAATTGCCGTAGTTCCGGAACAGATCGTTTTATCAGGACCGGCAAATCCGGCAGCCGGGGCTGCCGCAACGCTTACTACGACCTGATCCGTTACCGAGCAGGGCTGTCCGTCGCTGTTGGTATAAGTCACCGTAAGCGTGTAGGTAGTAGGTGCCGTCGGTGAAGCCAGTGGCCGGGCTATACCGGGATTATCCAAACCGGTTGCCGGCGTCCAGGTATAAGTAACGGCTCCAAAGCCCAGCAGGGGATCTTTTCCGATTCTAACCCCTTGCCCACCGGGGCAAAGCGACACATCAGGCCCGGCCAGCGCCGAAGGTGGAATATTGACAATAGCCTGATCGGTTTTTCGGCAACCGGCAGCATCGGTGACGGTCAATGTAAGAACGGACGAAGCAGAGAGCGTTGCGATCGGGTTCGCTTTCGCAGCATCGTCAAGCAGTCCGGCATTATCCCAGGCATACGTATAGGGAGCGGTTCCGCCGGATGCCGGAGGCGTATGCCCCAACGCGATGGGAGAACCTGCGCAGGTTGCATATGGCCCGCCCATCGTCAAACCAGGGGCCTGACGCGCATCAATCGTAACCACCGCGGTATTACTGGTGTCCGCGTGACATTCCCAGCGGGCGATGCGCCTGTAGTACAGCGTATTCGCCGACGGCTCGGGAAGGTAGTCCTTATTAACGCCGACGCTCAGGTCGCTCCACCCGTCAACGCCATTGCTGCTCCGTTGCCACTGGTACGTAATGTGATCGGGGTATAGATTATCGTCGTCGGTACCGGTAATTACCGTCGGCGTACCAAGTATACATGCTGTTTGAGTCGCCGGACTGATGTTGTTCTGAACGGTTTCGGTTGAATAGGCGCAGCCCAGTTTGAAGACCCAGATATCATTTTTCCCTTTGGATGGGACAACCTTATCTCTTCCGACCGGAGCATCGCTGGCTACTGCCATGATCACTCCTCCGTCAGGTTCGGCAAGCAATGATCCAGACCTAGCATTATAGTTATCATTATTACCGACTGTCTTGTCCCAAATTTTTGTACCGGAGGCTGCTAGCTTCACGATCCACCAGTCGCTCGAAGTAGGCGAAGGATCTGTTTTGTCTCCACTAATACCGCCATAAGACCGACCTCCGATGAAATAACTCCCATCGCTGGCCTGAGCCAGGCATGTGGGATCGTCATACCCTGTTGTGCCATAGGCGACATCCCATTGGATATTACCGGCACCATCCAATTTCACCAACCAATAGTCCAGACTTCCTCCTCCGGCCGCTGTGCGATCTTTACCCGTAGACGACGAACCCGCAAGTACCGCAAAACCCCCATCTTTTGTGGCCAGTAAATCGGTAAATTCAACACCCGAAACATCACCAATACTCTTATCCCACAACTTGTTTCCAAATTCATCGATACGTACCAGCCAGATATCTTTACTCCCCTTGCCGGGTCCAGTGCGCTCCAGGTTTTGATTATCGGTCGTACACCCTAACAAATATCCTCCTGTTGAAACAGATACAATCCGGTGCCAATACGTTGGAAGATTGTTGCCAATCTTCTTCTCCCAAACTTTTTGTCCGCTGCCATTTACCTTTACGAGCCAAAACGACCCGTCTTTGTCTCCTCCCAGCAGAAACCCGCCGTCCGGAGTTGGAGTCACGCAATCAAAAAACGCTGAAGACGATGACTCGCCCACTCGCAGATCCCACAACTTATTTCCGTTCCCATCCACCCGAACCATCCATCCATTATAAGATCCATCATTTACTATCTGACCTGGATCCGACATATCTCCCGCCTCGAAATTTCCGAGGTCTGCGTAGTCTTTGTACACAAAGCCAACAACAAGTCCGCCCCCATCCGTCGTCGGCACCATGTCTGATGCGCTTTCGTACCAACTCGATCCATAGGCACGACTCCAAATTTTCTGCCCTGTCGGACCGGCTTTTACGAGGAAAAAATCGTTGGGAAAATTGTGACCGTTATCAGGCACATCCCCATCATTGCTCCGGCTCGCGCCTATGGCGAAGAAATGGCCATCTGTCGATCTTATTATGGAACCCTCCAATTCGTACTCCGATCCTCCGTACACCTTTTGCCATTGAACGGACGGAAACACCTGCCCCCAAAGAGGCACAGACGTAGTCGCCAATGCCACACAGATCAGCATCATGGGAACATTGACACTCAACAGCTTTGTCCGAAACCGGAAAATCCACCCGAGGCGTCTCGTCCACGGTATGTAAAAAACAGGCTGACCTGCGGCCGACATGTGAGGTAAAAAAGATTTAGCCATAAAGATGTGTATGGGTAAGTTTCCGGTTGAATTGTTATGGTGAGAGAATGCCACTCGAACTGGATCGGGTGATTCCCGATGGTCGGGAAATAGCATCAGAACATCTCAAGGCTGCAAGTTTGGCAGCGCGGAAAGAAAACGCGGCCTCTGTTATTCAAAAGAACATGTTTATGCTACATCCGAATGCCAAAAGAGCATCAAAGTGCGCATCGAACTTTGGCTGAAAGAATCAAGAGACAGCTTCATGCATGGATCAAACACAGAAGAAGCTGTAGCGGACTTAAGAGCAACGTTACCTGAATAGCAAGACTAGTATACAGAAACTATACACGTTTAAAATCACATTATTTCACGCACACGTTATTTGCAGGACTATTTCATTGTATTTTAGCCATAAAATACCCCCATCCCTTTCAACTTTATTTCGATGATAGATTTCTCCTCATTTGAACAACTACCCACAAAGGGAATCGCGGTTATCCTGGACGACCATTCACTTTTCGCTGAATCCTTTTCCGTCTTTTTGGAAAAAACAGGTATTTTCAAAAGCGTATTCGTCTTTACAGACGATTCCAAAGCGAATTCGTTTCTACTTCGATTGTCGGGTAATATGCATGTTTTTGTTTTCCTTGATTATTATCTTAAAGAGAAAACAGGCCTTCCTCTGATTAGCGAATTCAAACGCATATACAAACCTCTCTCGCTTATTATTATCAGCAGCATGACCAACCCCATGTTGATTGAACACGTCATGATTCATCCCATTGACGGCTTTCTTGGCAAGTCATCCGAGGCCTCAGAGATTATTCAATGCATAAAAATGATTTGTCAGCAGGGACGCTACGTGTCCCCCCGGATTGAAGAAATGAGACTGGAAAGAAATCAACCGGGCACTATTCCCTTCACGGACCGGGAGATTGAAATACTCGGCTATTTCGCGGAAGGGTTGAGCGTCATCAGGACGGCCGAAAAAATGAATCTCAGCAGCCATACGATCGTCTCCCACCGACGACGCATGATGGCTAAGGCAAAAGTCAAAAGTATTACTGAACTTCTGTGGTTTGCGCGAAAACTCGATTTGATATGATGACTTCCAGGCAAAGCAATATGCTCGTGCTGGCCATTCTGCTGCTCGTCACACCTTGCAGTTATAGTCAGCAACCCGTCCATACTCACTCCCGCAACTTTCAGTTGCTATATGCCAATCGAAAGAGCGACGTCCAGTTTTTGGATTCGGCGAATACATTACTAAAGTCTTTATATTCAAAAGGGATATTCTTCCCAAAGGACACACTAATACAAATACTTAAGCCCTATAAAGAACTCGCGTGGAGCGGCAATGCGACTTTTCTTCCATACAGAACCTACTACTTCGACCATCTCGCCAATAATGCCAAAATGCGAAATAAGCTCGGCGAAGCTATCTATTTCTTCGAGAAAGTTGAACAGGAAAGAAAACTATCAGGAAATGCAGACGGGAAGGATGTTTTAATGCAAAAATGCTACCTGTACACTCAAAATATGCTGCTCGACAAAGCGGTACAGGAGTATGAGAAAGAACGCCATTATTTTGAAGGTCTTCCGGATAAGATCAGAAACGGAAAGGTAGACCGGCAACAGATCTCGAACGCTCTTTATACGTTGAGCCCCATTGCTTCCGCTTATTCTTACGCAAAAGATAGCGCAAAATGCGCATCTGTCATTCACCTTTCTCAGTCAATTCTTAGCGCTATCAACGCCAAATCAGGATTATCTGCGCATGACCTGCCATTATTCAAATTTATTCTACTGGGAATGAAATTTTATCATTATCGAAACCTCTCGAATGAAACCAAAGAAACACACAATAATTTAGAAAAAACGGGAAATTTGATAAAATCACTAGGTCCGGAATCTCAGCACCTCAAGCCCTTTTTTGAATTTAATCTGGCAACATGGTATCTCGATTATTTCACAGAGCATAAAAATGCTGACAGCGCGTCTTATTACCTGAATCAGCTTATAAAAATGCCGCCCGTTATGCCTGAAGAGGATTTCAATATTATGGTCGATTCGTACAGGCTAAAAATATGGAGTATTCGAAAGGGTGATTCCAAAACGACTGCTTTAATTGATCACCTTTTACAATCCAAAGACACACTTGCCAAACGAAAAAACGAAGAATTGTCAGATCTGCTTTACGCCTTTACCGATGCGGAATTCAATCGGGATGAGCTGGAAAAATCCCGGATTGACAAACAACGACGCACTATTTGGGCGCTGGCCGCTGTGTTTGCAACTACTCTGACCGGCATTCTTTTTTATTCGATCTCCCAGCGGTCAAAAAGAAAACTAAAACAAACGCTATCCACCCTGAACAGCACAACAAACCTTACAATAGCTGCGATGAAGGAAAGTCATCAGCAATCTCTAAAGGCCGAGCGTGAGCAATTTGCCCAGGATTTACACGACGGATTTTCCGCATCGGTGGCTGCTGCAAGCCATCAGGTACAAGCCCTTATCGCCGAAACCGACGACCCGGCACTTGCCAATAAACTTGAAACACTGGGGATCCGATTGCAGAACATCTATCAACATTCCAGAGCCAAAAGTCATTCCTGGTATCGCGATTCTCTGGTAAGGCAGCAAGCCTCCTTTACGGAGACTATTCGTTTCATCACAGACAGCGCACTTCCGGATTCGCAGTATAACAAGGATATCCAGCTCGAACCTGAGGCCGTCTCGCTTCTGAATTTCGAACAGCGCATTGTTCTTATCAGGACTACACAGGAGGCTCTTACCAACGTGCTAAAACATGCCAGAGCATCAGAGGTAACGATATTTCTCTTCCGTGCAGATGATCATATAATCTTTCAACTCAGCGATAACGGAGTCGGCCTAAGCCTAAGCGAGGATAAACTCAGAAGATTTCAGCATAAAACATCCGGACTTGGGTGGGCCTCCATGAAGTCGGGCATTGAAGAGGTTGGCGGAACGTTTTCAATAGCTTCTGAAGACGGGTTTACACTGACAATCGGCTTCCCTGTGAGAAATACGGAAGGCAAAACCGCGTAGTCTATATCTGTCGTCATACAGGTAAACTGCCGACGATGGACGATTCCGGCTCATCCCACATACTTTTTTTCATCTGAAAATTGCAGACTCGCCCATATACCTGGATCGAGGTGTGCACGTTCTACCTATAACTATACTTGGATGACGGGATGACGCCCCGTTATGGCTCAGCCAACAGTTACTGATTTAGCACAGTAACTCTCTGACTGATAAGGTTGCAGAGCATCAATACGTTTCAGGAAAACCAGAAGCTTCCCGTCATTTCAACCGCCATTTTTCCAGCTTCGCCGCTGGAGTTGGTTTATTTCAATCACGAAATCAATTCCTTTGCAGGCAGGATGAAAAACGAGGGGAAAATCTTTTTCTACAGTGCCTTACTGATCACACTGATTGTTAATGCCGCCAAACTCCTGGCGCTGCAGTCAGACGGCATCATTGCCAGATATTGGCAATTCAATACCTGGGAATACAGCTTTCAGTTCCTGTATAATTTTGCTTATTGTCTTATCCTGTTTCATCTGAATCTGGACAAAAGAAGCCCGCTGAACGGGATGCTGAAAGACCGGAAATGGATGAAACTTCTCCTGTGTAATGTGGTTTTTGTCTTCGCCGCGATCGTAATCGGGAGTAAAGTTCACACGGCGGGTTTTGGAGCGGCCCCGGTTCCCAGACTGATCGCCAGAGGTTATCTGGCGAGATTTCTGCTGAGCGGGGCGATGGTCGCGGTGATCATCCGTCTGGTCCTGTTAACACGCGAAAGCCGGCAAAAAGACCTCATTAACAGCCAGCTTAATTCAGCCTATCTGGCGGCGCGTCTGAAGGTTTTGCAGGAACAGCTTGATCCTCATTTCCTGTTCAATACCCTAAGCAGTCTGTCCGGTATCGTGCGTGAGAATCCGCAATTGGCCCAGCATTATATCCTGCATCTCTCGAAAGTGTACCGACATACCCTTGTTAAACCGGGAAATGAACTGGCACTCGTTTCCGAAGAGCTCAGCCATCTGGCTTCTTACGCAAAACTGGTAGAGATGCGGCTGGAAACTGCCTTCGAGCTCCACATCAATGTCAGCAGTGCAGTGCTTACTGCGAGACTTTTACATATATCCATCCAGCCTTTGGTTGAAAATGCGATTAAACACAACCGGGCTACCCCGGAACATCCGTTGATGGTAGAGATTTTCGACCAACAGGGTTGGCTGATTATCCGCAACAATATCCAGGCGGTCATCGGAGCCCCAGGCGGAACAGGTGTCGGATTGGCCAACCTGAATGAGAGGTTCAGGTTGAAGACGGGACGCGAAATTGAAATCCGGAGAACCGAAAACTGGTTCATTGTCAAGCTACCCCTGTTATGAGAACAGAACTTCGCGTCGTGATCATTGAAGATGAAGCTGCAACGGCGAGGAATCTGGTCTATGTCCTCAAAACAGTTGATCCGGATATCCAGGTTTTGGTTTCCTTAGCCAGCCTTTCGGACGCTGCGCACTGGTTTTCGCTGCATCCTGAAGGTGAATACGACCTTATTTTTTCGGATATACGGCTCAATGACGGACTTTCATTCGAACTATTTACGGCAAATACAATCCCGAAGCCGGTCATTTTTGTGACGGCCTATCACGATCATGCCATCGAAGCCTTCCGAAATAACGGCATTGACTATATCCTGAAGCCCTTTGATACCGATGAAATCAGCCGTGCTCTGGCTAAATACCATACCCTGCTCAACATCAGCCATCGGTCGAATTCTGCCAGCTACGGGAACGTGCAGCGGCAACTACAACAAGGCATCATCCGCTTCAAACGGTCCTTTCTGATTCATCACCGTGACAGGCTTATTCCCGTTGAAACAACGCAATTACAGTGGTTTTATACCAGCCATGATGTCGTACATGCCTGCACCTCGTCCGGGATGCAGTATATAATTCCCTTTACCCTTGAGCAACTGGAGGACCAGCTCGATCCGGATCAGTTTTTCCGGGCAAACAGGCAATGTATCGTGAATCGGCATTCCATCGGTTCGGTCGAGTATTTTTTCAACGGCCGTCTGTTGCTAAAGCTGCTTCCTCCACCACCGGAAACGATATTGGTAAGCAAAGCGAGAGCCATGCTTTTCAGAAAATGGATGGACCAATAAGCCGCTTCGCCCCCTGATTTTCCAGTCTCACCCGGTTTGCCGAGCGCAGGGCTGACCGATGATCTACATTTGGCCTGACGAAATCATTTTAAAATTCAATCATGATCAACAAAGCCAGAAAGCACGCTATAACGATCCTTACGGCGATGCTGTTTTCCATCGCATCGGCATCGGCACAGTCGCCCGTTTCCACCGGGAAAAGAACGCCGGAAGAGCGGGCCGGTATGCAAACAGAATGGATGAAAAGCCATCTCATACTGAGTCCGGTCCAGCAGCAGCAGGTTGAGGCACTCAACCTGAAATACGCCCGGAAAAATGATCCGATCCTTTTGAGCACCAGTGGAAAACTGAAAAAGTTCAGACAACTGAAAGCGCTGCAACATGAAAAAGATACCGAATTGAAGACGATTCTGGATCAGGTGCAATACAAGAAATACCAGGAACTAAGAGACCAGATGACGGAAACATTGAAGGCCAGAAGACATGCAAACCAGAATTAGCAAAACAATGTTGACGAACGCGCTATTCCTTCCGTTTTTTTTGCTTTTCCCGCTGGTATCCTGCAGTGAGCGCGATATTGAAAATACGCCGTCTCAAACGGACAATATTATCCAGGGTCCGATACAAAAGCCCGTATCAGGTTACGGATCAGACGGATCGTACGAAGTAGCGGAGATTACGTTTCCCAATCCGGAGTATGCCGGTACTCAGGTCAGCATTTTCTATCCGAAAGGGATCACTACTGCCCGGCCAACGATCTTTTTTTCGCATCCGTACGGCGGAGATAAAAAGGAATACAATCGTGGACTTTACGATTTTATCGCCCGAAAAGGATATGTCGTGGTATTCGTGCCGTATCGCACCATCGACATCAGCATCGATCACCGCTATCAGACACTTTGGGAAGGATTTTTGAAAGCCGCCGCTGATTATCCCCGGATTATTGACACCCGAAAGGTTGGTTTCATGGGGCATTCGTTTGGTGGCGGAGCCAGTATTGACCTGGCTTTTAAAGCGTTTACAGAAAAGGGATGGGGGCAGGACGGACGTTTCCTTTTTACGATGGCGCCATGGTACGTGTTCAATTGGGACAGTCCACTCACAAC
>NZ_FNGS01000008.1:0-53748 GCF_900103285.1 Siphonobacter aquaeclarae
TCCAACCGAAACCTGACCGTCAATGTCTCCGACGCGGCTCAGGGATATGTCAAAGTCAATACCATCGATGTACTGCCTGCTACTCCCGGTGTACCCGCCAATCCATACCCGTGGACCGGTATCTACTTTCAGGGCGTGCCGGTAACGGTGGTCGCCAAACCCAATCGCGGCTACAAATTTCAACACTGGAAAGACGGAGCAACGATATTGACGACAGATACGACGCTGACGCTGGCATCGCTTACTGCCGACCGCACCCTGCTGGCCGTTTTCGTCGTCGACTCGGCCTTCAACAGCAAGCCGCCGGCCTATAACCTGGTCCTGTGCGACTACCGTTTCCAGAGCTGGGATGCTGCCGCGCCGGCCGGTACCTATCCGCCCAATATGCAGTTTGTCTCGATGAATCAGGACGATCCGGGCCTTACTGCGGTTCCTGCCGATACGGTTAAAGGCGCCTACAACTACTCCTCCCGCACCCGCATCAACGGCCTGGGTAGTAACGGAATCGCCTTTATCAATACCGGCAACGACAATACCAATCCGGGGTATGTACCGAGCCGCCTGGGAGGTGCGCTGCTGGCCCTGCGGACGCTCGGGCTCAACCAGGCCTTTGTGCAGTGGACCGGCGGGACAGTCACGCCCAACAGCCGGCAGTACCGCATCCGCCTGCGCTACCGGATCGGAGATACCGGCCCGTTTCAGGACCTGACCGACGGCGGCGGTAATCCCGTCGAATACGTCCGGAATACTACTGCCGGCCATAGCCAGACCTTCGGCCCGGTGGCGCTGCCGGCGGCGTTGCTCAACCAGCCTTACGTACAATTACTGTGGCAGTATTATTACACGGGCATAGGCACGTCGGGGTCGAGGGATCAGCTTCGGATCGACGATATTGTTGTTTCCAGGGATAAATGCGAGAGCGTGGCATCGGGAAGCTGGCAGGTCAAAACGACCTGGAGCTGCGGGCGGGTACCGTCGGTTTGCGACGACGTCGTGATCAAAAACGGACACGTTATCACCATTGCGAATGCCGAAGCCCGAAACCTGCAACTGGAGGCCAATGCGCAGCTCAACTACTCCGGAGCCGGTACGCTCGTTTTAAAAGGTCCCTGACACCGCTTAATCCGGAAATTCGCTTATTTTTGCAACATGTTTACCCGCTCATTTCATCATCATGTGCATGAAGTTTCTGCCTTTCAGGCCGAAGGAGCGACGGTATTTCCCATCTGAAACAACCGAATAGCATATCCAAACGCCTGATTCCCAACGAATCGGGCGTTTTTTTTAACCTGTTGTATGAAAACGGTTATCATCAAGTACAATGCCGGCAATGTCCAGAGCGTGATGTACGCCCTGGAACGCATCGGCGCCGGGTATCTCTGGACGGATGACGAACAGGAAATCCGTACCGCCGACCGGGTGATCTTCCCCGGCGTCGGCGAGGCGTCTACCGCGATGGCGTACCTCCGGGACAAGGGTCTCGACCGGATCATTCCCACGCTGAAACAACCCGTGCTGGGTACGTGTGTGGGAATGCAGTTGCTGTGCCGCTCGTCCGAAGAAAATAACACCACCGCCATGGGTATATTCCCGGTGGACGTGAAGCGCTTTCCGGCCGGCGATCAGAAGGTACCGCACGTCGGCTGGAACAACCTGACAAACCTGCGTTCGGAGCTGACGGCCGGGATGTCGGACAATCCCTACGTGTATTTCGTTCACAGCTATGCTGCGCCGGTGTGTGCGTATACCGTGGCCACCTGCGAATACATGGTTCCCTTTTCTGCCATGCTGCAGAAGGACAATTTCTATGCTGCCCAGTTTCACGCAGAAATCAGCGGAAAAGAAGGACAGCAGATTCTCGAGAATTTTCTAAAACTGAGCTAGTATGTTCATCATTCCGGCCATTGACCTCATCGAAGGAAAGGCAGTCAGGCTGACACAGGGAGACTATTCGCAGAAAAAGGTATACAATGCCAACCCGCTCGAGGTAGCGAAGGAATTTGAAGGCGCGGGTCTGACCCGGCTGCACCTCGTTGACCTCGACGGCGCAAAGGCAAAGAAAGTCATCAACTGGACGGTACTGGAAAAAATCGCTTCTCAAACATCGCTTCACATTGATTTTGGTGGTGGTGTACAGTCGGATGACGACCTGCGCGTCGTCTTCGAAAGCGGTGCCCGGCAGGTGACCGGCGGCAGTATCGCCGTCAAAAATCCGGCCCTTTTCGAAAGCTGGCTGAAGCAGTACGGAGGAGAGAAAATGATCCTCGGCGCCGATGCCAAAAACGAAAAAATCGCCGTCGGCGGCTGGGAAGAAGGTACCGAACTGTGGGTGTATGATTTTGTGCGGGAATGGCAGGAAAAAGGCGCACGGTACGTGATTTCGACGGACGTCGCCAAAGACGGCCTGTTGCAGGGGCCGAGCTTTGATCTCTATGAAAAACTGAAAGCGCCGGGCCTGGATATCATCGCCTCCGGTGGCGTCAGTTCGATGGAAGACCTGGAAAAACTGGCCGAAATGAACGTATTCGGCGTCATCGTCGGAAAAGCCATCTACGAAGGCCGCGTGACCCTTTCCCAACTGCAAGAGCTCAACGCCGCATGCTGACCAAACGCATCATTCCCTGCCTGGACATCAAGGATGGCCGCACGGTGAAAGGCACGAATTTCGTCAACCTCCGCGACGCCGGAGACCCCGTCGCCCTCGGCGCACTGTATGCCGAGCAGGGCGCGGATGAGCTGGTGTTTCTGGATATTACGGCGACGGTCGACAACCGCAAGACCCTCGTTGACCTCGTCCGGAACGTCGCCCGGCATGTGAATATCCCCTTTACCGTCGGCGGAGGCATCAGTTCTGTGGCCGACGTATCGGCCCTGCTCAATGCCGGCGCCGACAAGATTTCCATCAACTCTTCGGCGGTGCGCCGGCCGGAGCTGATCAACGAACTGGCCCTGCAATTCGGCTCCCAGTGTATTGTCGTGGCCATCGATACCCGGGAAGTACCCGGAGAATCGGGTATCGAGCACGTAGTCCATACACATGGCGGCCGCAAGCCTACGGACCTGCGTACAATCCCCTGGGCAAAAGAAGCACAGGAGCGCGGCGCCGGCGAGATACTGCTGACATCGATGGATGCGGACGGTACCAAAGCCGGGTTTGCCCTGGCGCTCACGGCCGAAGTATCGGGCTCTTTGAGTATTCCCGTCATCGCCTCGGGCGGCGCCGGTACCATGGAGCACTTCACGGAGGTATTCACGACCGGCAAGGCCGACGCAGGCCTGGCCGCCAGTATCTTCCACTTCCGCGAAATCGGTATTCCTGAACTGAAAAGTTATTTGAAGGGGGAGGGGATTTCGGTGAGACCTTAAGCAGTAGGCTCTAGGCGTTAAGCTATAGGCAGTATGCCGCTGGCAATAGCCGGTTTCGGTCTCCTCAGCTTACGGCCTATAGCTTAACGCTTATAGCCTAATGCCCCTCCCCCTTCCAAACCCCTCATCACACCATGACACTAAACTTCGAAAAAGCCGGCGGGCTTATCCCCGCGATCATACAGGACGCAGATACCCGGATGGTACTCATGCTGGGTTTCATGAACGAAGAGGCATACCTCAAAACCGAGGCCGAGCGTGTCGTCACGTTTTTCAGCCGGACTAAAAACCGGCTCTGGACCAAGGGAGAAACGTCCGGGAATTTCCTGCACGTAAAGGAAATCCGGGTAGACTGCGACCAGGATACCCTCCTCATCAAAGCCGTACCGGCCGGGCCGGTATGCCATACCGGAGCCGATACGTGCTTTTTTGAAGAGAATCCGAGATAAAACTACTTTCCCGCAGGCTGTACGTTCAGTGCGGCGCCGTCGGGTATTTCTTCGCTGGCGGTCTTGAGAATGAGATCGCCGGCTTTCAACTCTCCGAATACCTGTACCTCACCGATTACGTCGTCGCCCTTCTGAACTGTGACGCGGCGGGCCTTTCCGTTTTCCATCCGGATGACGTAGCTGCGGTCCATGGTATTGACCAGGGCCGATTTGGGTACATATAGGCTGCCTTCCTGCGTTTGGCTGACAGGCAATCGGGCAGAGGCGTACATCCCCGGTTTCAGCACTTCTTTTTGATTGGCGATGTCGATTTCGATCAGCTCGGAACGGGTTTCAGGACGGACGGCATTCGAAATGCGGTTGATGTGGCCTGTAAACGTCCGATCCGGAAAACTCCGCACACTAAACTGTACCGGGCTGCCGGGGTGGATGTCCCCGAGGTAGGCTTCCGGTACGGCTACCCGTAAACGCAGCCGGTCCAATTGCTTGATTTTCAGGATGGGAATGGTATTCTGCCCGCCTGGTCCGACAAACGCTCCCGGCGACAGGCGACGGTCCGTAATCACGCCCGTAAACGGCGCTGTGATCTGCAGGTAGCTCACCAGTTGCTGCACCGACGCATAATGGGCCTGCGCCGCGACTACGCCAAGGCTGTCGGATATCGCCTTCGTACGCCCGCCGTCCAGATCAACAGGGGAGATAGCGCCCAGCGTCCGGCTGGCACGAAGTACGCGTTGGTAGGTCGCCTTACTGGTTTCATATACCGCTTCGGCGGCTTTGACCTTGGAGAAGGCTTCGGTGAGGTTGGCTGTCAGCTCCGGTGCTTCCAGTTCGGCCAGTACCTGCCCTTTGACGACTTTATCGCCTATATCCACGTGCAAGGCCTTCACATAGCTGCTTACCCGGGGAAGGAGGTCGGTTTCGTAGTAGCTTTCAAGTTCTCCGGGAAGGTTCAGTTCCCGGGTCGGACGGGAGGCGCCTACCTGAATGACTTCATAGCGGATGTCATCGTCAAGCGCCGGGTCTTCGTCATGTTCCTTTTCTTCGTGGTGCTCGCACGAGGTCAGCACCGCCAGGAACAACGTCAGCAGAAAAAGGGGGAAGCGGGTCATGCGTGTTCGGTTAAAAGTTCAGGAGCATCGTATACGGCGCTCGTCGGATCGTCAGGATCAAGAGAGGGAGATACAAAACCCGCCTTCCGCTGAATAAAAGCAAAGACGACAGGGAGTACCAGCAACGCGGCGAACGTCGAGAAGACCAGCCCGCCGATGACCGCGCGCCCCAGCGGAGCCGTTTGCTCGCCGGATTCGCCCAGGCCGCTGGCCATCGGAATCATCCCCGCCACCATCGCCAGGGCCGTCATCAGAATCGGCCGCAGACGGGACGCGCCCGCTACCCGCGCGCCTTCTTCCGCGCTGCGGTACTTGAGGCGAAGCATTTCCGCATTCGTCACCAGCAGCAGGGCATTCGCAACCGATACCCCAACCGACATAATGATACCCATGTAGGATTGCAGGTTCAGCGTCTGCTCCGTGATAAGCAGGAACGTCAGCGACCCTGCGAGTACCGCCGGAATACTGAAGAGTACGACGGCAGCTACTTTGAGCGACTGGTAATTCGCGGCCAGAAGTAGAAAAATCACCACAATCGAAAGCCCGAGCCCGAATTGCAGACTACTCAGCGTTTCCTGCAGGAGCTGTGCCATACCCCGGAGCTCGACGACAGAGCCTTTCGGCGGATCTCCCGCTTCGTCAATGGCTTTTTGTACGTCGCGCGTTGCAGTACCCAGGTCTTTTTTGTAGATGTTGGCGGATACTGTGATGATTCGCCGGGGGCCCATCCGGTCGTATTCCGCCGGTACGGTAGTCGGCGCGATGGTGGCGACGTCACCCAGCGTCGGTCGTAGCTGCCCCTTCACCAGCGGGATATTCTGGATATCCGCGACGGTTTTCATCTGCTGCTGCTCCAGCTCCACCTGTACCTGGTAAGCAAAGCCCTTGGAGCGATCCAGCCACAGGTTTTTCGCCGTAAACCGGCTGGAAGAAGTCGCCGCAACGAGCGACTTCGCGATTTCATCAATGCTCAGGTTCAATTGCGCTGCCCGCTGCCGGTCGATCTGAATCTGTATCGTCGGGTAGTGCAGCGGCTGATTGATGCGAACGTCCCGCAGGTAGGAAATCGACCGGAGCCTCGTCAGCAGGCGGTTGGCGTAGTGCTGCCCTTCTTCGAGGCTTTTTCCACCGATGAGTACTTCAATCGGCGCCTGTGCGCCCTGACTCATGATCTTGTCAGTCAGGTCAATAGGCTCAAATGACAGCCGTACGCCGGGTTGTTTTTGGGCGACGGTCTTCCGAATCTTGTCTTTCAGTTTATCGAGGGATTTTACTTCGTACGAATCCTTCAGCTTGACCTGCAGCACGGCTTCGTGCGGGCCGGAGTTGAAGACATACAGGGCAGACGTACCGTAGCTCGACGGCGTCATTCCCACAAAAGCAGAAGAGATCGCAACATTTTTCGGCCCGACGATACCGCCGATCAGCCGGACGACCTCCTTCGTGATTTCTTCTGTCCGTTCCAGCCGAAGCCCCTCCGGCGCAACAATCCGTACCTGAAACTGCCGCGCGTGGTGCTGCCGGGGCATCATATCCTGCCCGATTTTCGAAAACCCGATGGCGATCAGTGCAAAGCAAATCGCCAGGTAAACGCCCGTGACCAGCAGCCTGCGGCGCATCAGCCGGTCCAGCAGCCGCAGGTAGCCGAGCTTGAACCGCTCAAAGCCGGTGACTTTTTCGGGATGCTTCCGTTCAAATTGCTCCTGTTGCGGCTCTTCGACGACGTCGGGCAGTATTGTCAGCTCGTGCGGGCCATGCGGATGGCTTTTCATCCACCAGTTCGAGACAATGGGTACAAACGTCTGGGACAGCAGGTACGAGGCGATAATCGAAAACCCAACCGACAGCGACAGCGGCAGAAACATCCCCCGCGGGACGCCGTTCATCAGAAACGCCGGCGCAAAAACCGCCAGAATACACAGCGTAATCAAAAACAGCGGAAAGGATACTTCCTTGCAGGCATCCAGGATAGCGCGGGCCTTTGATTTGCCCATTTCCAGGTGCTGGTGGATGTTTTCGATGACGACCGTCGCCTGATCCACCAGAATACCAATGGCCAGCGCCAGGCCCGACAGCGTCATGATGTTGATCGTCTGCCCCGTCAGTTGCAGGAGCAGGATAGCTGTGAGGAGCGAGACCGGAATCGTCAGAATGACAATCAGCGAACTGCGCCAGTCTTTCAGAAACAGCAGTACCATCAGACCTGTCAGCAGCGCGCCCAGGCCGCCTTCTACCGCCAGGCTGTGTACGGCCTGGGTGACGTAAACCGACTGGTCAAACTCATAGGTCAATTGTACGTCATCGGGTAACAACGCCCGCATTTCCGGCAGTTTCTCTTTCAGTTTGTTGACGACGCTCATGGTCGACGCGTCGGCGGATTTCGTCACCGGAATGTAAACCGACCGCTTGCCGTTGACGAGCGCATACCCCACCGTGATATCGGCGGCGTCTTCCACCGTTGCGACGTCCCGGAGGAATACCGTCGGCCCGACGCCCTTCCGCAGCGGAATCTGAAGAAACTCGTCTACCTTGTCGATAACCGTATTGCTGGGTGTCATCAACGTGAAATCGCCGATCCGGACATTACCCGCCGGGGCAATCTGGTTGTTCCGGACAACGGTCGAGACGATATCGTCCGGCGTCAGTTCATAGCTGCGCATGCGCTCCGGGTCGACTTTCACCACCACCGTCCGTTCGTTTCCACCAAAAGGAGAAGGCGCGGAAGCTCCTGGAATCTGGGAAAACAACGGGCGGATGCGCGTCGCCGCGAGGTCCTGCATTTCACCGAGAGAGGCCCGGCGACTGCTGAAAACCAACTGCCCTACCGGCAGGCTGGAGGCGTCAAACCGGACCACAATGGGCGGTACCGACCCTGGCGGCAGGTAGCTCATGACCCGGCTGACCTGGCTGGCTACTTCACCCGCAGCCTGCGCCATGTCTACGTCTTCGTAAAACGTACACTTCACGAGACACAGGCCCTGAATATTCTTTACTTCGACGTTTTTGATACCCGATACATAGAGCATCTGGTTTTGGTACCGGGTAGAAACAAACCCTTCCATCTGCGCCGGAGACATCCCGCCATAGGGCTGGGCGATGTAAATCGTCGGGAGGTTGAGTTGCGGAAAAATATCGACCCGTATCTGCTGAAGTGCCAGCACCGAAAACACCAGCACGCCGACGAGGGCGATGAGGATGGTGACGGGCCTGGCCAATGCTGCTTTAATCATACCTGCGCCGGTAATGCCGGCCGTTTGGAAGTGAAGGAGTGAGATTACCGGACCTGCTTCAGGAATTCCTGCAGATCGCCCGCGGCAGCTGCCTTGAGAAGAAAGGCCCGCCAGAGGTTATTGACTGCGAGGGCCTGATCGACCTCCGCGCGGTTCAGCAACGTAGCCGTCTGCGTCAGGGTCAGGATGTTGTCAAGGCCGGATTCGTACCGCGCCCGGGACTGGTTATAGGCCTGCCGGGCGGCGTCGAGCTGCAACGGAGATTGCCGGACGGTAGCTTGTGCGAGTTCGAGCTGCAAGGCCGCATTCTGCCCGTTGGCTTCCAGCGTGAGTACCTGCTGGTTGTAAGCCTGGCGGGAGACATTGGCGCGTTCTTTCTGGGACGACAGGGCGTATCGGGTGCGGAAAAGTTCGGTCGGCCGCCATAGCGCCGTTACCCCGACGATGTAGTTATAGGCCCGGAAGGGTAGTCCGGAGCCGAGAGACGGGTTTATGTCGAATTTCCCGTCCGTTCCGGCTTGTTCCGAAATACCCGATCCCCGGCCTTCCAGCGATCCGATCAGTGAAACCGACGGCAGCGCAGACGCTTTCAGCGTCGCCCGGGATGCCTCCGCTAGTTCCAGCTGCTTGTGGTACGAGCGGAGCAGCGGGTGGATTGTCAGCGCCTGGTTCGGGGCCGGAGCCGCTTCGGGAAGCCGGTCGTAGAAATGCATGGAATCAATCCGGGCAGAAGGGTCAGGCTTTCCGATCAGTTCCGTCAGACGCAGGGTAAGCTGCTGGGCGTTTTTCTGGCTTTCCAGGAGCAATAACCTGGCCCGGGCTACTTCCGCATTGGAAACGGAGCTGTCGATTCCCGGACGAAGACCGCCGGCAGTACCGGCCCGGATGATGGTCTGAAGGGCTTCGGCCCGCTGGAGATTGGCCTGCTGAAGCTCGACAGACTTCCGGGCGTTGAGCGCCAGCAGAAAAGCGTCGCATACCCGGACCTGATGGGTAAATAATTCCACATCATAATCAACCTGGGATTGCTCAATGGCCAGCCTTGCCTGGTTTTTCCGGGCCTGACGGCGACCGAATGTCACAGCTTCCCAATCGATTACAACCGACCCGAAGCTCGTCCATGCCGCCTGACTGTTGAACCCGTCGGTACGAACCCCGGCGATAGGCAGGGCCAGCCCGCCGTTTGAAACGTACGCGCCCCGTACCTGATTGGAAGTGGCATTCAGTGCCTGAGCCTGTACGCCCGCCTGCGGCAGAAACGACATCCGCAGCGCCTGCGCATCAGATTCGGCGGCGCGGATAGCCGAAAGCTTACCCCGCAGCGAGGGATAATTGTTCCGGGCGTTTTCGAGGGCATCGTCCAGCGACAATCCCTGGGCAACAACCCCGGCCGGAATCAGAACAAGTAAAAACAAAAGGACTTTCATGGGTGCTTTATCCGTGGACCGGACAAAGCAACACAAGCCGGATTAGAGCGAAATTAGAGAGGAATTAGATCGCATTAGAAGGCGGCAGCAGCGGAAGGGAAAGAACAGCCTCGGTACCTCCGCCCACCCGCGCCCGGAGCGTAAAATGGCCTTTGTGCAACTGAACAATACGGTGCGTCAGCGTCAGGCCGATACCAAACCCGCTGATAGTACCGGCATTGGAACCCCGGACGAGCGGCAGGAGTACCTGCTCTTCCTCACCCGGTTTCAGGCCGATGCCCCGGTCTTTGACCACTACGGTGACCCTTTCAGGAGATTCCAGGTCGGCGGCCAGGTCTATCGCCTGCCCGCCGGAGTACTTGGCGGCGTTATCGAGCAGGTTGGCGAGGGCGATTTTGAGGAGAGACGCGTTTCCGTCTACCAGCAGCGCATTGCCATTCCGCGTTAGTTCATCCCCGAAAGAAACCGACAATACCTGCCCGGGGCGTTGTTCGCCAAAGGTATCGGCGGCGTCGAGGAGTACTTCGGTGAGGTCGAGCGGGTGGAGGCCGGCCGTAACGCCATCAATCTGCGCGAGCTGCAAAAGCCCGTTGGAAAGGCCGGTAAGCCGGTCTAGTTCCCGGATCGCCTGGGACATACCTTTCCGGAGACCGGCCGCGTCGGAATCATATGTCAGGGAGGTTTCGAGCCAGCCTTTGATCGTCGTCAGCGGCGTCCGGAGTTCGTGCGAAGCCTGGGAAATAAACGACCGCTGGTTTTCAATCAGCTTTTCCTGACGGACAAGCAGGTCGTTGAACGCCGCTGCTAATACGCCCACTTCATCCCCGGGGTTATCCGGGCGAAGCCGGAACGGCGCGGGACCTGCCGGTGATGTTTGCAGCTGGTCAATGAGGTGATGCAGGGGCTTGAGCGCCTGTTTCGAGAAGAAATACCCGAGCAGCCCGACAAACGTGAGCGCAACGGCATTGCCGATCAACAGCAGGTCGCGGAGGTTTTTCTGACGGATGTACCCTTCCTGGTCATAGGCCGTGACGACGACGAGGTATTCTTTTCCGTCGGGCGACGGCGCCGGACCGGGATAGGTCAGCGCCATGCCTTCCTTGGGATAGTCGTGCCGCGGCGATGGATAGGAAAAAGGCAGAAAGCGCTTCTTTCGGACGGTTTCCCGGAAGCGGGTATCCGGCGCGAAATCCGCTCCCGTTACGGTTTCGAGCAGCAGGCTGTCAGCCGGAGTATATAACAGAATTGCCTGCTCGGCCATGGAGGTAGTTACTTTACCGACTACTTCTCCTTTCGTCGTCAGCAGTTGCTCCGTCACCCGGGCCTTCCGTTCCAGCCAGCCTTCCATCGCACGCTGGCGGAGCGCCGCGTAGGTGAAGTAGACATACACCGAAAACACCAGCAGACTACCTGCCAGCAGGGAAGAAAACCAAAGGATGATTTTGTGTTTGATCTGCATTACGGCGCCCGTAAAACGTATCCCATTCCGATGACGGTATGCAGCAGTTTGGCTTCAAACTGCTTGTCAATCTTCTTTCGCAGGTAATTGATATAGACGTCAATAACGTTGGTATTCGTATCAAAATGCAGATTCCAGACCTTTTCGGCGATATCCACGCGGCTGACGATACGCCCCTGGTTGATCATCAGGTATTCCAGCAGGGAGTACTCCCGGGCGGTGAGGTCGAGGTGCTGCCCGGCGCGGGTGGCAGTACGGGCTTCGGTATCCAGCTCCAGATCGGCGACTTTCAGGATTTTTCCGATGAATGCGAGCGGCCGCCGGGCCAGCGCCCTGATCCGCAGGATAAGCTCCCGGAAAGCAAAGGGTTTGACGAGGTAGTCGTCGGCGCCGGCTTCAAAACCGCTTTCCTTGTCGTTGAGGCTATCCAATGCGGTAAGCATCAGAACCGGCTGCCGGGGCGTCTGCTGCTTGATATGCCGGCATAGTTCGAACCCGTTGATATGCGGAAGATTAATGTCGAGAATGATGACGTCATACGGATCCCGGTCGGCCAGGTGTTTACCCATCAGGCCGTCGTACGCCACTTCGATTTCATAGCCTTCGCTCTCGATACCCTTCCGGATAAAGGAGGCGAGGCTGAGTTCGTCTTCGACAAGCAGAATCTTCATAGTTCCCGCCAAAAGTAGGGTGTTTTGAAAACAAGCGGAATGAATGCCAAAAAGAGTTGCCGTTTTTTCAGGGGGTATCCTACCTTTGCAGGATATTTTCCGGAAAGACGGAAAATCAACGAAGGATCAGTATGCCCGTCGAATTTCTCAATCACCTGAAAGCGGTTATCCGCGAGCGGAAAAACGCTTCTCCCGAAAGTTCCTACACAGCCAAACTCTTTTCACGCGGTACGCATAAAATTGCCCAGAAAGTAGGGGAAGAGGCCGTTGAACTCGTGATTGAAGCCCTGTCTGACAACGACGAGCTCTTCAAGAACGAAGCAGCCGACCTGCTTTTCCACTACCTGCTTCTCCTCGAAAACCGCGGAATCGACCTCGACGAAATCATCGCCGTCCTCGAAGAACGCCACAGCGGGAAGAAATAACCGCCGATCAGGCCGTACCATTGGCTTTTGGTATGAATTTTTCCATCTTTCGGAGAAACATCAAATCTTCCTCCTATGGGTCTGATCGTACGCCTGCTCATCAACGCGGTAGTGATTTACCTCGTCGCCAATTTTCTGCCGGGTGTGACGGTGGCCGGTTTTGGTACTGCCATTATCGTTGCCATCGTACTGGCTTTGCTGAATACATTCGTCAAGCCGATTCTGGAGATTCTGAGCCTGCCGATTACCGTTCTCACGCTGGGCCTTTTTCTCCTGGTGATCAACGTATTGATCATCAAACTGGCCGCGTACCTCGTCGACGGGTTCGCCGTCAGAGACTGGCTCGTGGCGCTGATCTTCGGGTTTATTGTCTCGCTGGTCTCGAGTATCCTCGGCGCGGGAGCCCGGGATTAATCGTCTGATAAAAAGAAAGCGGGGTTGCCTTCTGGAGGCGGCCCCGCTTTCTTTTTGCCTTCTGTGTATGCTGTGCTTTCTGTGAGAGACTTATTTTTTCTCACAGAAAGCACAGCATACACAGAAAAAAGTCATTCATAAATGACCGTCACATAACTATCTGTGTGCCGGCCTTTGTCGTCCGCGCAGGATATTTTGACCTTTCCTGCGGGCGGCAGGCAGAAGACCGGCTCGCCCGGCGCGGCGGCCTGTAGCAGCTTGTCGTTGAGGTACCAGTACACTTTCGCCACGTCGTTACCGGCCTGGCAGCTCAGACTCAGCCGGTTTTGCTCCCGGCGGTTGAGGCGATAGGTCGATCCGTCGACCGGATAGCTGATCAGCAGCGAGCGCGTATTGCCAAAAACGCGGGTGCAGGCCGGATTATGCGGCGGAATCTTTTCGTACGAAATATGCCGGTTTTCGAACCAGCTGATCAGCTCGGGCGGATCGTTGGGCGCCCATTCTTCCCGCACCGACCCGTCGGCCGGCATGCAGTAGGTACAATAGGTAAACCGCTTTTTCAGGTCGAGCCATACCCGCTTGCGGTGCTGGCAGGGCAGCGTAGAGGAGATACCCGTAAGCTGGTAATCCTCAATACGATGTGTGCAAAATTCAGAAGGTACCTGCCCGCTTTCGGCGCATACCAGCCGCTTTGACAGGCCGTCGGGCTGCTGGTACCAGTTGGCCGGCGCGTTGTAGTCGATGGTATTGAATACATCAAAGAGCAGCGGTGTGGCGATATTGGCGCCGTTGAGCTCCGGAACGCCTTCTCCCGAAAAATTACCGACCCATACGCCGACCGTATACCTGCCGTTGTAACCAATGCTCCAGGCGTCTTTTTTTCCGTAGGATGTACCCGTTTTCCATGCGATACGCGGCAGGTGATAGGTATAGGCATAATTGTTCGGAAGGTCCGGACGGGTAACCTGCGTCAGTATCTGGGTGATGAGGTAGGTCGCTTCGGGAGAGACCAGTTCGGCGACGGCATTACTCCGTTTGTCGCGCAGAAACTGAGGTTTTTCAAAGCGCCCTTCGTTCCCGAATGCAGCAAAAAGTGTCGTCAGTTCTTCCAGGGTAACGCCGCATCCTCCAAGGATCAATGACAGCCCGAGTCGTCCCGATTGCTTCTTTACTGTCTGAAATTCCGCCTTTTTTAGTTTTTCGACGAGGGCATTCGTCCCCATTTTGCTCAGTACCTGTACGGCGGGTACGTTAAGGGAGTTGGCAAGGGCAAACTCTACCGTCACTTTTCCGTGAAAAAGCTTGTCAAAATTCTCAGGTTCGAAGCCGGAAAAGTTGGTGGGCACATCGTAAAGGACTGACTTGGGCGTCAGCATTCCCTTTTCAAAAGCAGTAGCGAAAAGCAAAGGTTTCAGGGTACTGCCGGGAGAGCGGATGGCGCGGATACCGTCGACCTGCCCGCCGTCTGTCGAGTCGCTGAAATCAGCGGAGCCTACGTAGGCTTCGACGGTCATGGTCTGGTTGTTCAACACAAAAACCGCTGCGTTCCGGATGTTCTGAAAGCGGAGCCGGCCGGAGTAATTCCGCGTCAGTTGCTCGATGGCTGTCTGCCGGCTTCGTTGCAGGGTGGTTTTGAGAATGGGTACGCCGGGGTGCTCGCCACGCAGGCGAATCGCCAGGTGAGGAGCGGCTTTGGGTGCTTCGCGGCGACGGGCGGTGAGCGGTTCGTTGAGGGCGTCGTCAATCGTTTGACGGTCAAAAAGCCCGTCAAAACGCCGCAACCACCGGTTTCGCTCGGCGATGAGACGTTTGTTGACGCCGTCGGGGCGGAGGCTCGTCGGCCGGTTGGGAATAATCGTCAGCGCCGTTACTTCCGCCAGGCTTAGTAATTCCGGAGGTTTACCGAGGTACAGCAGCGAGGCCGATTTGATGCCTTCGATGTTGGAGCCGTACGGTACCAGGTTGACGTACAATTGCAGGATTTCGTCCTTGCTGTAATGCGCTTCGAGCTGAAAGGCACGGAAAAGTTCGATGAATTTGCTCGCGTACGTGCGTGGTCGCGGCTCCAGCAGCCGTACCACCTGCATGGTAATGGTCGAGGCGCCGGACGTACGCCGACCGCTGGCCGTATTGTTAAAAAGTGCCCGTATTACCGCCGCCGGATTCACGCCGGGATGGTAATAAAACCACTTGTCTTCCTTGAAAATCAGGGTTTTGCGGAGGGTAGGGTTGATTTCATCGAGCTCGGTATAGAGCCGCCATTTGTCGTCCGCATTCAGAAAAGCATGCAGAACACTGCCGTCGGCGGCTTCCACCAGCGTCGAGTACCGCGGCGCCACCCGAAAGGGAAAAAGAAGATCAGTCAGAAAAAGCAGCAGCCCCAATCCGAGGAGCCCGGCGAGCCAACGGGTGTACCGTCCGGCGTGCCATCCGGCGAGCCACTTCTTTTTCATGGTTTCAGACGTTATCGACAACGTACGTCCGCGCGGCGAGGTCGTGTACGCATTGGTGCAGGGGATTGAACAACCCGACCAGGTAAATCATGTAGAGATAGCCGCTGAGTTCTTTGACGAGGTTCCGGAGAAGGGAATCGCGCAGGGTCAGGTTTTCGCCGGTGACTTTTACCACGCGCAGCTTCATCACCCGTTTGCCAAGTGTCGCCTGCCGGGAGGAAGATTCCTGAAGAAACCGGTACAGAAAGCTTGCCGGCAGGGCTACCATCAGAAACCGGCTGTAGGTTTGGGCAAAGGCATCCGGGTTCGCATTCATGGCCTCCAGGTTGAGCTCCAGAATGGGAATACCCGCCAGGGAAGCAATCATAAAGGAAATCAGTCCGATCACTACGTTGTCAATCAAATTGGCGAGAAAGCGGTTACCCACGCTCGCCAATACCAGCTCGTCGTTCTTCTGCATGGAAAAGGGTCTTAAACCGCAAAACTAACCAGCATCGGGCGTATTCCCCTCACCGTTGACATGAAGCAAGCGGCTGCCTGCCGGTGGTATGCGTCTTTCGTAAAAATAATCTAATCTTTTATAGGTATTGTTTTATCTTTTTGTTCTATTTGTAAGCGAATAGTTAGTATGACAATTATTCACTTGCACTTCATCAATGATCGTTTCCGGCCCGGGGAGAACCGCTTTCTCCCCGGCCTGGAAACATAAACAGGGAAAGCGATGCCGCTCTATCATCGTTTGGGCCAGGTGCCGCGGACGCGGCATACCCAGTTTCGGCAGCCGGACGGCCGGCTCTACTACGAGGAGCTTTTCGGTACCATCGGTTTCGACGGGATGTCTTCCCTGCTGTACCATTGCCACCGCCCGACGCAGGTAAAGGAAATCGGAAAAACCACCGACCTGACACCCCGCATTGCCGTAGAAAAGAGCATTACCTCCCGCAAACTGTTAGGATTTCAGGTGTCGCCAGCGGCTGATTTCCTTGAAAGCCGTGTACCGCTGCTGGTCAACCGGGATGTGCATATCGGCGTGGCGGCTCCGCAGGCATCCCTCCGGGAATACTTTTACAAAAATGCCGATGCGGATGAACTCCTGTTTATCCACCGGGGCAGCGGCCGCCTCCGCACCATGTTCGGAACCCTGCCGTTTGAATACGGTGATTATGTGGTTATTCCGCGGGGGACGATTTATCAAATCGAATTCGATTCCCCCGAAAACAGGCTGTTTTACCTCGAATCCTTCCATCCGCTCTATACACCCAAACGGTACCGGAACTACTTCGGGCAGTTGCTGGAGCATGCGCCGTACTGTGAGCGAGACTATAAACTCCCGCGCGACCTTGAAACGCACGACGAAACAGGCGATTTTCTGCTCAAAATCCGGAAACAGAATACCCTGCACGAAGTAGTATATGCCACACACCCGTTCGATGTAGTCGGGTGGGACGGATACCATTTTCCCTGGGGACTGTCGATTCAGGATTTTCAGCCGATTACCGGGCGTGTGCACCAGCCGCCGCCGGTTCACCAGACGTTCCAGACCGATGCCTTTGTGGTTTGTTCGTTCGTGCCGCGGTTGTTTGACTACCACCCGCAGTCGATCCCGGCACCGTATAACCACTCCAACATCGATTCGGACGAGGTGATTTACTATGTCGACGGAGATTTTATGAGCCGGAATGACATCGCGCCGGGCCATATCACCCTGCACCCGGGAGGTATACCCCACGGCCCTGCGCCGGGCGCTACCGAGCGGAGTATCGGCAAAACCGGTACCGAAGAATGGGCCGTCATGGTCGATACCTTCCGGCCGCTGATGGTGACGGAGGCAGCCCTGGGCATCGACGATGGCACCTATTTCCGTTCCTGGCTCGACTAAACCGGATCATCCCATGAGCAGCCCCTATGCCTTTGTGCCCTACTCCCTGAAGCAGGAGTATGCACGCTATACTTCCGACGACCAGGATGTATGGAAGATACTTTTTGAGCGCCAGCTGGCACTGCTGCCGGGCCGGGCTTCGGAAGCATATTTCGAAGGGCTCCGGCTGACGGGTTTGACGGCAGAGGCCATTCCCCGGTACGAAGAAGTCAGCGATCGGTTACGGGAACTGACCGGCTGGGCGATCCACGTCGTCCCGGGGCTGATCGCCAACCGGCCGTTTTTTGAGCTCATGCGCGACAAACAGTTCTGCGCCTCTACCTGGCTCCGCAGCCGTGAGCAGCTCGATTACCTCGAAGAGCCGGATATGTTTCACGACATCTTCGGGCATGTACCGATGCTCTCCAAAAAGGCCGTTTGCCATTTTCTGGAAGAACTGGCCCGGATCGCCCTGCGATTTGTGGATATCCCGGAGGCTATTGAATACATCGCACGACTATACTGGTATACCATTGAATTCGGGCTTGTCCGGGAAAAGGGGGAGCTGCGCATTTACGGCGCGGGTATCCTGTCGTCCACCGGCGAAAGCCAGTATTGCCTCGGCGGCTCAGTCGCCACCTTTCCCTATGATATCCGGATGATCTTCCAGACGCCCTATATCAAGGAACACTATCAGGATCAATACTTTGTGATTGACTCCTACGACCAGCTTTTCCATTCCATCCCGGCGATTGAAACCGAACTGGAGCACCTCCTCGGGGCTGCGGTGGTACTCGCCCACTAAACATCCGAACCTATGAATCCGTCCGTCCTTTCTGCACCGGCTGCGCCGCCGGTCGACTTTCTGCCCATCAACGGTACCGACTACATCGAGCTGTATGTCTCCAACGCACGGCAGGCGGCTCATTACTTTCAGTCGGCTATGGGATTTCAGCCCCTGGCATACGCGGGCCTGGAAACCGGTATCCGGGACCGCGAGAGCTATGTCGTCCAGCAGGGAAAAATCCGCCTGGTACTGACCGCGCCGCTGTCGGGCGGTACGGAGATCGGCAGGCACATCGACCACCACGGCGACGGCGTCAAGACCGTTGCACTGTGGGTCGAGGACGCCTTTTCTGCTTTTGAAGAAACCACGCACCGGGGCGCTGTCCCGGTATTCGAGCCGGTTACGGAGTCGGATAGTCAGGGTTCTGTCACCCGCTCCGCCATCCGGACCTACGGAGATACCATTCACGTGTTTGTAGACCGGAGCCGGTACAACGGCGTTTTTCTACCGGGTTACAAAGCCTGGAATCCGGAATACCGGCCTGATCCGGCGGGCCTGAAGTACGTCGATCACATGGTTGGAAACGTCGGCTGGGGAGAGATGAATACCTGGGTACGTTTTTACGCCGAAGTAATGGGATTCAGTCAGCTGGTCGGATTCGACGACAAGGATATTTCCACCGAATACACCGCCCTGATGAGCAAGGTAATGTCGAACGGAAACGGGCGCATCAAGTTCCCGATCAACGAGCCGGCGGAAGGGCGGAAGAAATCGCAGGTAGAGGAGTACCTCGATTTTTACGGAGGCGCGGGGGTGCAGCACATCGCTGTGGCGACGGAGGATATCCTGTGCACCGTCACCGCCCTGCGCGCCCGGGGGATTGAGTTTCTGAAAGTGCCGGCCAGCTATTACGAAGACCTGAAAGAGCGGGTAGGGCCAATCGACGAAAACCTGGAAGAGCTTGAGCGATTGGGCATTCTGGTTGACCGGGACGACGAAGGCTACCTCCTTCAGATTTTCACGAAGCCGGTTGTCTCCCGTCCGACGCTGTTTTTCGAGGTCATTCAGCGAAAAGGCGCCCGTTCTTTCGGAAAGGGTAATTTCAAAGCACTTTTCGAAGCAATCGAACGTGAACAGGCGCTTCGGGGTACTTTATAAACCCGCAGAATGGCCGAATTCCCGAATTGCGGATTACTTTTGATTAATCAACATCCGGCGCCGCTCCGACACCCGGCGCCGGGTAATCCCCGATTCCGAGATGACAGCTTCCGATCAGAGAGCGTATTTTTTCAAGATCGACACAACCATCAAGAAAGTACGGTATGTGTTTCAGAAACGGTTGGACGAAGCCGGAATGGACCTGACAGTAGACCAGTGGGTGTTGCTCGATCACGTCTTTCACTACCCGGCCATCAGCCAGAACGTCCTGGCGGAGATGACGGCGAAAGACAACCCGACGGTCACCCGTATTCTCGATCTGCTGGTGAAAAAAGGACTCGTCGAACGCAGGATGTCCGAGGAAGACCGCCGGAAGTTTAACATCTACCTGACGGAGGCCGGCGAGCAGAAATTTCACGCCGCCTTTCCGGTTGTCGCCGAAGTCCGCCGCATGGGCTGGGCCAACCTTTCGGACAACGACTTCGACGACCTCGTCCGTATTCTCGATACTATTTACCTGAATATCACGGGATAATGCCCCGGCAGCCCGTGATCCTGCCCTATGCAAACCTGGCTGCTTACCGATCCGGATTCGGACTTTTCCATCCATAACCTTCCCTACGGGATCTTCTCCACAAAAGGTACCAAACCCCGGGCAGGTATTGCGCTCGGAGACCTCGTTCTGGACTTGCCCGCCCTGTCGCGACTGGGCCTTTTTCCGGGAATAGACGTGCAGGTTTTCCGGCAGCCGGTACTGAATCCATTCATTGAGCAAGGGATTCATACCCGCGTGCGGGAGGCCGTACAATCCATTTTCAGGGTTGAAAACCGGCTCGGATGGGAGCCGTTGCTGCCGACGTTTTCCCACAGACGGGCGGATGTAATGCTGCACCTGCCGCTGCACATCGGCGATTACACCGATTTCTACGCTTCTGAATACCATGCGACGCGGGTAGGCAAGCGCTTTCGCCCCGATAATCCACTCATGCCCAATTGGAAAAGCCTGCCGGTAGCCTATCACGGCCGGGCAGGTTCGGTGGTTGTGTCCGGAACCGACTTTCCCCGTCCGAAAGGTCAGATCCTGCAAAATGGGAAACCGGCTTATCTTCCTACCGAATCGCTTGATTATGAGCTGGAAGTCGCCGCCGTCATCGGCCGGAATACCCAACCGGGTACAACAGTGCCCGCAGAAGAGGCCGAAGCCTGCATTTTCGGGTTTGTATTGTTGAACGACTGGTCAGCCCGGGATATTCAGCGCTGGGAATACCAGCCGCTGGGACCCTTTCTGGGAAAGAACTTCTGCACCTCGATTTCGCCCTGGATCGTTCCGCTGGATGCGCTCGACCCCTTCCGTGTAGCCGAGCCGGAGAAAGAGATACTCCCCTATCTGAAAACACCCGGTAACCGGCAGTTCGACATCCGGCTGGAAGTACGGCTAAACGATACCGTCACGGCGCGGACCAACCTCGCCGACCTGTACTGGAACTTTTCCCAGATGGTCGTCCATCATACCAGCAATGGCTGTAATTTGTCGGTCGGAGACCTGCTGGCCTCCGGAACGGTATCCGGTCCCGACGACGAAGGCTGTCTCCTGGAACGAACGGAACCGGTCCTGCTCAGCGACGGGTCTTCCCGAACTTATCTCCTCGACGGCGACCGGGTAACGCTTTCCGGTTTCGGCCGGAAAGGGGATATCCGCGTCGGTTTCGGGGAAGTAACCGGCCGGATATTGCCGGCCCATGATATACCTCTGCATGATAACCCTTGATCCTTCCGAGAAAGCCCTTTTTCTGTCGAATATCAAATCGGCTGTGGCGCCGAGACCTATTGCGTTTGCCAGCACGGTAAATGCCGCCGGAGTGGTGAACCTGAGCCCGTTCAGCTATTTCAACCTGTTCGGGACCGAGCCGCCTGTCGTGGTATTTTCGCCGAACCGCCGCGCGCGCGACGGCTCCCAGAAACACACCTATCTCAATTTGCTGGAAGTACCGGAGATGGTCATCAATCTCGTCGACTATGCGATGGTGCAGCAGGCGTCTCTCGCGAGTTGCGAGTACCCCGCAGGCACCAATGAGTTTATCAAGGCGGGGCTGACGGAGATACCGTCTGACCTGGTCCGGCCGCCGCGGGTAGCGGAAGCGCCGGTACAGCTGGAGTGTAAAGTGCTGAAAATCGAATCCATCGGTGATGCGAATCTGGTCATTGCCGAAGTCATCCGCATGCACATTGCCGACGAATTGCTCGACGAGCGGGGAGTAATCGACCAGCGGAAAACCGACTGGGTAGCCCGCCTGGGGGCGGACTGGTATTCGCGTGCGTCGGCCGGGTTGTTTGAAGTACCGAAGCCCGCCCGCAACCTTGGGATCGGATTTGATCAGCTGCCGGAAAACGTCCGAAACAGCACCATCCTCACCGGAAACGAGCTGGGTATGCTGGCCAATGCCGAACGGCTGCCGGAACCGGAGGAAGTACAGGCATATCAGCTTGAAAATCACATTCCTTCTTCCCGTGAGGAAAGGCATCACCTGGCCCGGCGGCGGCTGGCAGAGAATAAGGTACGGGAGGCGTGGCTGGTATTGTTACAGCTGTAAGTGATAGGCTTTAGGTGGTAATCCGTTGGGGAAATACATCAGTTTTACACGGAAGCCTTCGGTAGTGCGGGCTTTGATTTTATCTGTTTGTTGACATATCTTAGCCGGGTATGCGGGTACCGTACCGGGTAGGCTGACAGATAGAATAGCTTCAGTTGACAGCCTCCTCAAACGGGTATTTTTCCCCTGAATACCAAACCTCAAACCCTTGACGAGCCCTGTCCCCGCCACACCCATTGACTCACCAACAAACGATGAATTGTAAAAACTGTAACACAGAAGTAACCCTGAATTTTTGTCCGAACTGCGGCCAACCTGCGAAAGTAAAAAGGATCAACGGACACTATATCCTGCATGAAATTGAACACGTACTGCATTTCGAAAAGGGTATTCTGTTTACCGTCCGCGAATTGCTGACGAAGCCGGGAGACAGCGTACGGCACTTCATTACCGAAAACAGAAGCCGGCTCGTCAAACCGATTATCTTCATTATTGTCACGTCGCTGATTTACACGCTCATTACCCATTTCTTTCACATCGACGACGGCTACGTCAAATACGACGGGGCGAAAAAATCGTCAACCGACCTGATTTTCAAATGGGTACAGGATCATTATGGCTACGCGAATATCATCATGGGCGTATTCATCGCCTTTTGGACGAAGGTATTTTTCAGGAAGTACGACGATAATTTCTATGAAATACTGATACTGCTCTGCTTTGTCATGGGGATGGGGATGCTGTTTTACGCCGTCTTCGCCATTGTGCAAGGATTGACACACCTGAATGTGGTGCAGGCAGGTGGTATTGTAGCGATTGCCTATTGTGTCTGGGCAATCGGTCAGTTTTTTGACAAGAAGAAAATGGCCAGCTATTTCAAAGCATTTGCTTCGTATATGCTGGGCATGATTTCATCCATGCTTTTTGCTGTTTTGCTCGGTACGCTGGCGGATCTGGTAATCGGGCATTAAAAGAAAAAGAAGGGAAAGAAAAAGGCTCCGGGAAGTACATTCCCGGAGCCTTTTTTATGTGCTATTCTTCCGCTTTGTCAGGAAAAATCTGCGGGTATTACTGATTCTCCACATCCGACATGACGCCCAGGCTTTCGTTGCTGAGGCGATCCATTGACGTCACGACATACCGGTAATTTCCCTTCGCCGGCGGTGTATCACGGAAAGACGTACCCGGCGCATTGAGTATACCGACAATATGCCGGACATTTCCCAGGTTGATCGCCTCCTGCTCCTGAAACCGGTACACGATGTAGCGGTAGGGGCGGTCGCCGTCCACAGCCGGCGGCGGCGTTTCCCATTTGAGCACAATCCCGTTTCCGTCTTTTTCGATGGAAAATTCCTGGGGCGGGAGCGGCGCGGTCGCGTCTTTCCACGGCATCGTCGGAACGAAGGCCGGAAGCTGGTACAAACCGTTCCGGAGGGTATCCTGAACGCCTTTGAAATTGTTGGTCAATGACCGGGAGCTGAAGAAGATACTTCCCTGTATTTCAGGATGTTTCCGGTTCCAGCGAATCTGGTCGGCGATCTCGGAGGCGGTTTCCCAGCCGTTTTCCCGGCCGTTGAGGCGGTAGGCGCCCTGGCCGATGTACAGATGCCTGCCGTAGCAATTCTTCCGCCACCATTCGATGAGCGGTTCATAGGGGACGAGCCGGTGCGTCCGGTGGAAATACACCTGGGGCGCGATGTAGTCAATCCAGCTTTCCCGGATCCATTTCCGGGTATCGGCATAGAGCTCCTCGTAGGCGCTGAGGCCGCGGGTTTCGGAACCATCCGGGACCAGCGGACTGCGGTTTCGCCAAACTGCCGAAGGGCTGATGCCGAATTTGATACGGGGATTGATGGCTTTGAGCGAATCAGAAATCTGGTGAATCAGCTGATCGATATTGGCCCGCCGCCAGTCGTTGATGCTGCGGTACCCTGCGCCGTACTTGTAAAACGCGACCTGGTCGTCAAGTACCTGGCCGGGAACGCGGTAAGGATAGAAATAATCGTCGAAATGAATACCGTCCAGGTCGTAATTCCGGGCGAGGTTCGTAACGATTTTCGTGATGTAGTTTCGGACTTCCGGTACGCCGACGTTGAAAATCTTGGTACCATCGTACGTAATCATCCAATCAGGATGCAACCGGCTGACGTGATCAGGCGTCACATTGGTATGGCCTCGGAAGACCGCCCGGTTCAGGTTCAACCAGGCGTGAAACTCGATGCCGCGGCGGTGCGCTTCTTCGAGCATAAAGGTCAGCGGATCATAGAAGGGCTCCGGCGCTTTTCCCTGCCGGCCGGTGAGCCATTCCGACCAGGGTTCCATCTGCCCTTTGGCGTAATATGAATCCGCGGCATCCCGCACCTGAACAAAAACTGCGTTGAGACCTGTCTGCTGATGCGTATCCAGTATCTGCCGGAAATGCTGCTGCTGGGAGGCAGGGTTGTAATCGCCCGGCCTGGGCCAGTCAATATTATCGACGGTTGCGATCCAGACGGCCCGCAGTTCCCGTTTGGGAGACTGCGCGAAGGTCTTCACGCTCCACATCGTCAGCAAGGCACAGCACAGGTATCGGATCATGTTCAGTTGAAGTGGGAATGAAACCGCAAGATAGGATGATTCGTCCGGCAACGGAAGAAAACCGATTCAGGTCAGCTTTCCGGCGTCTTTCGGGAAAACGTTTCCGAAGGTGAGTTTGATACTTTTCGTTGGAACAACCGCCTGACAGGCAATGTATTGCAAGAAAAAGGGGCTGTCACAAAAACAGCCCCTTCCTATCTACAGCTCCGGCTCATCCCGCGGCGCAACTGTTTTGGGTTTTGCCATCGCGCGTTTTTCGAGCAACAGGAACAAAGGCGGAATCAGCAGCGGCGTCAGGATCAGGGTGGAGGTCAATCCGCCGATGATCACCGTTGCCAGCGGCCGCTGGACGTCTGATCCGATACCGGAAGACGTAGCGGCCGGCACCAGCCCGATAATGGCGACGATCATGATCGCCATGATGGCACGCAGTTGCTCTTTGGAAATTTCATAGGTTAGTTCGAAGAGATCGCTGCCGCCGGTTTTCGCCCGGTTGAGCGCCGAAACCAGCAATACCCCGGCCATTACCGAAATCCCGAAGATGGATACGAACCCAACCCCCGCCGACACGTTGAAGTTATACCCGCGTGACAGCAGCGCCACGATACCCCCGCCGAGCGCAAAGAGTATACAGGTGAGCGTCAGGAGGGTATCCCGGAAATTCCGGTACAGGATATAGAGGAAGAGGAAAACGACGAGTACGGTCAGCGGAATCGTCAGCAGCAATTGCCCGCCTGCCCGCTCGAGGTTCTCATACTGCCCGCCGTAGATGACCGAATACCCCTCCGGAATGTGGACGTTTTTATCAACCTTATCCTGAATTTCCTTGACAAAACCACCCTGGTCGCGGCCGCGGATATTAGTCCGGACCGTCACCATGCGCTTGCTGTTGATGCGGTAGATATTCGTTTGTCCCTGCACATACCGGATGTCGGCGAGCTCGTTCATCGGAATCAGCGCTCCTGCGGCGGTCGGTACCTGCAACTGCCGGATCGCATCAATGGAGCTGCGGCTTTCAGGCGTGAAGCGGATCATGAGGTCGTAGCGCCGGTCTTCGTCATAGATCGTACCGATGGCTTTGCCGCCTACGGCCGCCTCAACCATCGTCTCCACATCGGCTACGTTGACGCCATACCGCGCAGCCGCCTGCCGGTTGATCTGGATAGACAGCTGGTCCTGAGGTCCTTCCTGTTCGATATTAACCGCAACGGCGCCTTTTGTCTTCCGTACAATCGTCGCGATACTATCGGCTTTGGAGCGAAGCAGGTCGAGGTCATTTCCGACAACTGAAATCGCGAGATCCGCTGCCGACCCGGTTACGATTTCCATTACCTGATCAATAATCGGCTGCCCGGACGAGAAGAAGGAGCCCGGAAACCGGTTTTGCAACTCGGTCTGGATACGGGCAACGAGGTCTTTTTTCCGGAGACTATCCGTCCACATGGAATAGTCCTTCAACCCGACGAGTATTTCCGTCCGGTTTGGCGGGAAGGGGTCTGTTCCGGTGTCGTTCCGTCCGGTTTGGGTGATGACAAAATCAACGGGATAGTTCTTCGCGATGATTCGCCGGATTTCGGGGGCGATTTTGGCGTTTTCCTGAATCGTCACCCCCGACGGCATGAAGGAGCGGAGGAAGATCGAACCTTCATCCAGTTCAGGCAAAAATTCGCTGCCCAGCCTTGATCCCATACCTATCATCACGATCACAACGGAAAAGCCGATCGCCAGTACTGTTTTCGGGATCTTCAGCAAGCGCTTCAATAGCCAGGCATAGCCTTTCTCGAAGGGCGTGAGGAGTATGTTTTTGTGTTCCTTGAGCGGTTTTGCGTTGGGGTCGAGCGCTTTCCGGAAGGCAAAGGATACCAGCACCGGAATGAACGTCAGCGCGGCGAGCATCGAGCCGACTACCGCAAACGCCAGCGTCAGGGCCATCGGCCGGAACAGTTTGCCTTCTACCCGCTGCATGAGCAGAATAGGCAGGTAGGCAAGGATGATGATCGTCACCGAGAAAAAGATTTCCCGCCCTACTTCCTGCGCCGCCGACATGGTCAGCGGAATAATACCCCGCTGCTTTTCTTCCGCTGTGGCGGCCCGGTATCGTCGGACGAGGTGCTCGACCATGACGCAGGCACCATCCACAATAATCCCGAAGTCAATCGCCCCCAGCGAAAGCAGGTTGGCCGGAATACCGGCTACTTTCATCAGAACGAAGGCAAAAAGGAGCGAAAAGGGAATGGTAATCGTCACGACCAGCGCCGCCCGGAAACTTCCCAGGAACAGGACCAGCAGTACGATGACGATGGAGATACCTTCAAACAGGGTATGCGCGACCGTCTCCAGCGAGTGGTCGATGAGGAAGCTCCGGTCGTACAACACCCGCAGCTTCACGCCTTTGGGCAGCTCGCGCGCTTCGAGATCGGCGATTTTTTCCTTGAGGGCAACGAGCGCCTCGCTGGGGTTTTCACCGCGGCGGAGTACGACAATACCTTCCGTCGAGCCGGTGATATCCAGTTTGGCATCCCGGACGTTATAGCCAAGGATACCCGACGGCGGCGGCGGGGCGATTTCCACGCTGGCTACATCCCGGAGGAATACCGGTACGCCGTCGATCGCCGTGAGGACGATGTTTTCAATGTCCTTCGTCGTCTTCAAGACCCCGAGTCCGCGCACGGCAAAGCCCTGTCCGCCGCGGCTGATGACGTTTCCGCCGGTATTCTGGTTATTCTTTTCGACGGATTCCATTACCTCCGGCAGGCTGAGTCCGTATTTCCGGAGCTTTGCCGGGTCAGCGAGAATATGGAATTCCTTGAGCGGTCCGCCGAAGGTTACCACATCTGCAATACCCGGTACCTGCAGCAACTGCGGGACAATGCGCCAGTCCTGCAAATCGCGAAGTTGCATGGGCGTATAGCTCGGCGGCGCTTCCACCACATAGCGGTAAATTTCTCCGACTGCCGTAGTCAGCGGCGCCAGCTCCGGAACCACGCCGTTCGGCAGTTCCGCCGTTTGCAGGCGTTCGAGTACCTGCTGCCGCGCGAAGTAATCGGTGACGGTTTCGTCGAAGTTGAGCTGTACAACCGACAGCCCGAAGATCGTCCGGGAGCGGCGGTCAGTGACGTGCGGCGTATTGTTAAGAGCCCTTTCGATGGGAATGGTCACCTGCTGCTCGACTTCCTCGGCGGCCCGCCCGTTGTACGGGGCGATGACGATGACGTTGGTATCGGCGATGTCCGGATAGGCTTCGATTTTGAGCATCCGGAAGCACCAGTAGCCGACCCCCATCATCGCCGCGGCGAGGGCGACAACCACCCACCGGTTCTTCAGGGAAAAAAGTAATAAACTGCGGATCATGGAGGTCAGTGCATTTCAACGTGGTAGGACATCATGAGGGCCGTCGGGCAAAACGCCCGGATCTCATGCAGGGCGTTTTTGACTTTGCCGGCTTCATCGCTGAAGAGGATCATGACCGGAGGTTCGTCAAACGAAAACAGGGCTCCCGGCCGGGAAATCCGCCGGTTCGAGCCAATACCACTGATTCCTTCGAAAACAGCTGCGTCGACGATATCATGCTCTACCAGCCATTGGAGGATGGTGATGTAGAGGGGGCGGCCCCGCTGATCCATTTCGTCTTTATCCAGGATAATCTGTGCCTGTAAAATCATGGGAGTGGGAGGTTAGAAACCGAAACTGATACCCTTCAATTGCATGGCGTTTTCGGTGACGACTTCGTCGCCGGAACGGATACCGGAAAAGATGACGATCGACTGCCCCGTCTGCTGGCCGGTCGTGACCTGCCGGCGTTCAAACGTCCGGGGCTTTGTCCGGACGAACAGGTAGTCCTGCCCCTGTATCGTAACAATGGCGGTCTGCGGAACCGAGAGGAAATTACCCTCCGCGACGCCGAAGCGCACCGTGGCAAACATACCCGCTTTGAGGCGCCCGCCTCCGTTCTGCACCAAAATTCGCAGCTTGATCATCCGAGTCTGCCGGTCGGCTATTTCATTGACAGCCTGAAGAATACCGGTAAACTCCTCGTTCGGATAGGCGGTAAAACGCAACTTGCACACCTGCCCCTTTTTGACGCGGGTAAGCTGATTCTCCGGCACTTCGCAGACTACCCAGGCCGTCTGGGCTTTGGCTTTCAGAAGAAGATCGGCCGGAAAACCGCCCATTTCAAGCTGCGCCTCGTGTTCGATCAGGGATATCTTTTCATTTTCGAGTTGCGTCTGGGCCTCGAGTACGTCCCGGCCGGTTCCGGCGCCGTTGGTAGCAAGGTCTTTCGCGCGGGCCAGGCTTATTTCCAGCGTACGGATATTGATTTTATGCTGGACGAGCTGGGTATAGTGAGAGGCGAGTTCCGCGTCATTAAACAGCACCAGGTTCTGCGACGGATTCTCCCGCGAGGGGATTACTGTGGCGGCTACCTGCGCCGGCGCTTCCAGGTCGGCAACGAGGGACGAAGCCGACGCCGGGATCGTTCGGAAATCCGCTGCCATGGTATCGTTCGGCATGACGATCACCCGGCCGTCTTCCTGAACGGCAGGGCGAAGTACCTCGGGCGGCGCCTTCTTTTCGGTTTTATGGCAGGCGGCGAGGCCGAGGAACAGGACGAGATAAGGCAGTTTCTTTACCATTGTGAGATCAAGCCGGAGGTGTAAAGGACTTCCACGAAACTCTTCCGGTATTCGTAGAGGGCGTCGTAATAGGTTTGTCGGGTATCGAACCAGAAACGCTGTGCCTCCAGGTAGTCGACGAGCGTCGTAGCGCCCTTGAGGTAGGCATAGCGGACAGAAGCCAGTACTTTGTCTGACTGGCTCAGTATCTGCTGGTATTTCTGAATCGTATTCTGGTGATTGTGAAGGGTGACGAGCGCCGTCCGCAGTTCAGTACTGATACGCTTCTGCGTGAACGTAATCAGATCCTGCGCCTGCTGTTGCAGAATACGCGATTTCTGAATTTCCCCCTGATTCCGGGCGAAGACCGGCAATTCGAATGTCAGGTATATGCCCAGGTACGGAACGGCGTTTTGCGGGTTCCAGATGGTACCCATTTCGTTGCGGGGTTTGGCCAGTACCTGTTGCAGGTCAGCATTTCGGTCGGCTGCCTCCAGACCGCTGCGGGCCACCTGCATATCCGACCGCTGGTTCAATGCGAAGGTAAGGAGGCTGTCGGCCGACAGCGGCGTCAGAACCGGATCCGAAAGATCAATCTGCAGGCTGTCTGTTTGCCCGGTCTGCAACTTCAACTGAGCGAGCTGGTTAGCATAGTTCTGCCGGGCAGTACGGATTTGCAGGGAATTTTGCTCAGCCAGCAGCTCCGTGCGGGTGAGGTCGGTCGTCGTGACTACCTGATTCCGGAGGCGCACTTTGTTGAGGAGTACGAGACTGTCTAGGTTGACCTGTGTCTGTAGCAGCAGATCGAGGCGGACCGAGGCATACCAGGCGTCCACCCAGGCCAGGCCCGCATCGCGCAGTACCGTCCGGGAGGTCTCGCGGAGGTTATTTTCAGACAGCGACGTCATTCCCTTCGCGAAGCGGACTTTGCGCTCGCGTTTTCCATAGAGGTCAAATTCCTTCGTCAGCTGCAGCCAGAACTGCCGGTTGCGGGCACTGAGGTACCCGCCTCCGTCGGGCAGGTGCCGGGAGGAAAGCTGCAAAAGGGTCTGATTATTGACGACGGGATTGCTTTTCAGGCCTGCGGTGATCTCATCCGACCGGGTAGCCTCGACATCCATAGCCTGCAGGCGCAGCACCGGGTTTGTCTGGCGGACCTGGTCAAGGGTCTTCCGGAACGAATAGGGCGTTTGGGCAAAAGCCGGAAACGCGACTATTGCCAGTCCGAAGACCAGCCGGGTTAGTCTCATGCGAAAATCATTTATAAGTTTTTGGGGTAATGTCTCCGGTTACCGGAGCTCACCTGGGAAGGTGAGGTTAAGACGCGGATGCATGATCCAGGTCAATCGGGCGGGTATAAAAAACGCCGGAGCATGGGTGGCAGCGTGGTTGAAGGACGTCTGTCCGGCCGACAGGCAGCAGGAAGAGACAGCGGGTTTTTAAACGTGAATAAAGTTAAGGAAAAAGCGGCGGGAATGAATGCATGCCGTTTCCGGCCGCAAAGAGAAGATTTTTCCGGCGAAGTCGGAAGAAAGGGAGATTAGAAGCGTATTAAAACAAAAAAACACGCCTTTTGAGCGTGTTTTTCGTGGTAAAGGGCGGGTTCGAACCGCCGACACACGGATTTTCAGTCCGTTGCTCTACCAACTGAGCTACTTCACCTTGTTTTTCCGCCACACCATCTGTGTTTTGGGACTGCAAAAGTAGCAGCAGAAAAGGCCGAATGCAATACCCTGCTGATATTTTTTTGAAAAAAGTTGAAAAAGGGATTCCGGAAAGAACGGCAGCGCCGGCGCAATCCGCCCCTGCGGGAGGGTTTTAGTCGGTTGAGCATGTTTGCTTTAGCAGCGGGATGGCGCTATGTTTGCACGACTTCCCCCCGGCGCTTCCGCGTACTGCGGGAAAATTTGCCTCCGGGCAACAGCGACTGACATTCCAAACACATGAATATCATTATTCCCATGGCAGGGATGGGCAAACGGATGCGCCCGCATACCCTGAGCATTCCCAAGCCTCTTATTCCCATTGCCGGAAAACCGATCGTCCAGCGCCTCGTCGAAGACATTGCACGGGTTTGCGAATCGCCGATTGATGAAATCGCCTTTGTCATCGGCGATTTCGGGCAGGAAGTGGAAGACCGCCTCCTGGCCATTGCCGCCTCAGTAGGGGCCAAAGGCCGTATTTGCTATCAGCATGAGCCGCTTGGAACCGCCCACGCTATTCTCGCCGGTGCGGAGAGCCTGCATGGCAACGTGATCGTGGCTTATGCCGATACCCTCTTCCGGGCTGAGTTCCGCCTCGATCAGGACCAGGATGCTATCATCTGGGTGCAGCGCGTGGAAGACCCCAGCGCCTTCGGCGTCGCCGAACTCAACGAAAAAGGAGAGATCAGCGGCTTTGTGGAAAAACCCCAGCAGTTTGTCTCCGACCTGGCCATCATCGGTATCTACTATTTCAAGGACGGTGAAAACCTCCGGAAAGAACTGCAGTACCTCATCGACAACAACGTCCGCGTTTCCGGAGAATACCAACTGACTGACGCCATCGAAAACATGCGCCGGAAGGGAATCAAGTTTATTCCGGGGCAGGTACAGGAGTGGCTCGACTGCGGCAACAAACAGGCTACGGTCGAAACAAACCGGCGCTACCTCGAGTTTGTCCGTGATCAACAGCTGATTCACCCGTCCGTGAAACTGATCAATTCCGTTGTTGTTCCTCCGGTATTTATCGGAGAAAACGCCGTGATTGAAAATACAGTACTCGGTCCGCACGTTTCTGTAGGAAAGAAGACGAGCGTCAAGGACTCCGTCATCCGGAATTCCATCATTCAGGAAAATACGGTGATCGAAAGCGTCCACCTGGCCAACTCCATGGTGGGTAACTTTGTCCACCTGACCAGCAAGGCAGCCGATCTGAGCGTCGGAGATTACAACTCCATCACCGTATAAGAATTTCCGTAAGACTGCGACGCATTCCGCTGACATTTAGTAACTTGAGTAGGGAACGTCCTTTCTCCCGAAAGCGGAGTATACTATCGCCCGAAGCATGCGCCAACGGCCCAAAGCTTGTTCTTTCTATGAAAGCAATTGCGTTATGGTTGGTGGTATTGGCCTGGTTCTCCATGCCGGTTTCTGCTCAGAAGAAGAAAAAAGAAGGTCCCTCGGCAGAACAGGTCATCGAGGCAGAGCGGGTATTTACGGACGGGATGAAGTTCTTCGTGCAGGATGACTTCGAAAAAGCAATTCCCCAGTTTCAGAAAGCGCTGGACCTGACGCCGGAAAACGCCGGGATGAACTACTCGCTCGCAGTAGCGCTGGACAAGAAGGGCGACGCGGAAAAAGCGATAACTTTTGCTGAAAAATCCTTTCTCCTCGATCCGGAAAACAAATACAACGTTGTACTGCTCGCAGAACTATACGAAAAACGGCATAAGTTTTCGGAAGCGGCCCGTTTGTATCAGTTGCTCGTGGCCCGTTTTCCGGGAAATACCGAATACGCCATCGAGCTCGCCTCGCTCTATATCCAGCAGGATCACTACGACGAGGCGCTGAAGTCCTACGAAAAAATTGAAAAGTCCCTCGGCGTTACAGAAGAGATTACCCGTCAGAAGCAGCTCATCCTCCTGAAGCAGGGAAAACTCAACGACGCCGTACGGGAAGGCGAGCGGCTGATTCAGTCCGATCCCACCGAAGTGGATTACATGGTGGAACAGGCGGAGCTGCTCATGACGCACGACCGGGCTGAACAAGCCATTCCCTGGCTGGAGAAAATCCTTGTTTCCCGGCCGGAAAATGCGCAGGCACACATCATGCTGGCGGAGCTGTACCGGAAGAAGGGCGATCTCAAGCGTTGCAACGAAGAGCTTTCGAAAGCATTCGCCGACCCTTCCCTGGACGCGACAACCAAAGCCCGGGTACTGACGAGTTACATGGCGATGCTGCCGCAGGAATCGAAAAACGAAGACGTCCTCCGGTTTGCCCGTTCGCTTGTCACCTCCCATCCGGAGCAGGCACAAGGGCATGTGATCCTGGGGGATTTGCTCTCGCAGCGGGAAGATAAAGCCGGCGCCCGTGACAGCTACGTCCGCGCGGTGCGGCTCGATGGCTCCCTCAACGAAGTATGGCAACGGGTGATTCAGCTCGACGGCGACCTGAACCAGATGGACAGCGTCATTGCCCACTCGGAAGAAGCCATTGAAGTATTTCCGAATCAGGCTGTTTTCTGGTATGCGGGAGGATCTGCCTACCTGGTCAAAAAACAATATCAGAAAGCTGCCGAAGCGATGGAAGAAGCGCGGCGGCTTTCATCCGATGAAAAACTGCTGTCCTTTATCCACGCGCAGCTTGGGGATGCCTACAACGCGATGGGGAAGCACGAGGCTTCGGATACGGCGTATGAAGCGGCGTTGAAAATCGACCCCGACAACGAGCATGTCCTGAATAACTACGGCTATTTTCTCTCTCTCCGGAAAGTAAAGCTCGACCGGGCCCTGGAATTGACCAACCGGCTGGTGAAGCTGTTTCCGGAAAACGCGACCTTCCTCGACACCCATGCCTGGGTATTATTCGCCCGCGGAGATTTCAAGGGAGCGGCCTCTTTTCTGGATAAGGCGGTGAAGCTCAATGCCTCCAACGGAACCTTCTGGGAGCATTATGGAGACGTGGCCTCGCAGCTGGGAGAGAAGGAAAAAGCCCTGGAATACTGGCGGAAAGCCAAATCACTCGGTCAGACATCCGACCGGATCGAAAAGAAAATTTCGACGGGCTCTCTCTGAGGGATCCGTCCGGCAACTTGTTATGCATAAACGTCATTCGTTCGTTCTCGTAGCCCTGTGGCTTCTCGCCCTGGGCTTTACCGGGTGTAAACGACACAAACTCCAGAAATCCACTGCTCCGGCCGTTACCATAACGGACTCAGCCGGGCCGACCGAAATTCCGGCTCCTCCCCGGATCGAAATGCCCCGCAATGCCGGGGATGAGGAAAAGGTGGATGTCGCAGAAATCGACTTTCCATACTTTGTTTCCCGGTCGAAAGTATCGTTCAAATCAAAGGAAAGCAGTATCGACAATGCCGACCTGAATATCAAGATCCGGAAAGACAGCCTGATCTGGTTCAACGTGGGGCAGTTTGGCATTACCGGCGCCCGCGGGCTCATTACCCGGGATACGGTGACGATTGTGGACGTCCTGCACCGGAGCTATGTCAAATTCAGCTTCGACACGCTGAGTGCCCGGTTTGGTATTGATCTCAACTTTGACCTGCTGCAGTCGATCATTGTCGGCAATATGCCGCTCAAGAAAAAGCCGCGAAAGGTGAGCAAGGACCCGGACTATTTCATCATCCGGCAGGATGCAGGAAAGGTACTGGTGGACAACTACATCGGTAACAAAGACCGCAAGCTGCGGAAATTAAAGGCGGTAGAACTGCGGACGAACAACACGCTCAACCTGACGTTCGACCATTTTACAGCTCTTAATGACTACCTGTTTCCCTATACGAGCCTGATAACGCTGGATAAGCAAAACCCGGTTTCCGGCGCTACTTACCAGACTGTTATCGAGCTCCGGCACAAAAAAGTAGAGATAACTGACCAGACCCAGACGTTTCCGTTTAGTATTCCTTCCCGGTATTCGAGGAAATTCTAAGCATTGGGTTGTTATTTTTGTGGTTTCATCAAATACCCTCAAGATTGCGTTCCTTCGTGCCTTTTTCTGTATTCCGGATACCTGCCCGACTTCTGAGAGATGGGCTGCTGGTTGTTTTGCTTTGCTGCGTTCTTCCTCAGGCCTTCGCCCAGAAGGGTAAGAAGAAGGCGGCGACCCATCAGCCGGCTAAGAAAGCCTCTTCGGTCAAGCAAAAAGGCGCTTCCCAAAAAGAAGCTAATTCGAAAAAAGAAGTAAAAAAGAAGGAGGCTCCGGCACAAAAGAAGGAACCCGCCAAACCGCAGCCCCGTCGCTCGGCCACCCGCCGCCGTACTTCGGATGAAGACGAACTCAGCACCCGTCAGAGCCGTACCCAGCTGGAAGCCGAAAAGCGCCGTAACCAGGAACGTATTTCCGAAATCAACCAGGTACTGGACAAAACAACGACGGAAAAAAAGGCGTCCCTGACGGAGCTGAAGGCCCTCAACAGTAAAATCGAGACAAAATCCCGGCAAATTGAGCTCCTCTCGGAAGACCTTGACCTGCTCAACGTGGAAATGAAGGAACTGAATGTCGTCACCGGAAAGCTGACGAAAGATCTTCAGAACCTGAAAAAGGAATATGCTTCGATGATCTATGCGGCTTCGAAGACCACCAATACCTATAGCAAACTGAGTTTCCTCTTTTCGGCCAATAGCTTCAACTCCCTTGTGATGCGGTACCAGTACCTGCGCCAATACACCGAAGCGCGGGAAATGCAGGTGCGCCATATCGAAGAAGTACGGGGGCAGCTCGTCAGCAAGCAGCATACGATCAAGTACAAACAGTACCGGAAGAAGGAAGTCCTTACCGCTCAGGTAACGGAAAACAAAAACCTGGAGAATGTTAAGGTACGGCAGGCAGCCGTGGTAAACGAGCTGAGCAAGCAGGAAACCGACCTCAAATCCGAACTGGCGGAACGTACCAAGGCAATCAACCGCCTCGACAACATGATTACCCGGATCATCGAGCGGGAAATCCGGCGTGCGACACTGGAACGGGAAGAGCGGGCGCGCAAGGAGCGCCTGGCCCGGCAGCAGGCGGAAGAGCGTGAAGCAGCCCGTGCCCGGGCAGCAGAAGCAGCCTCCCGGGTAACCTCCGAAAAAGCGAAGCCTGACGAGCCGACGGCCGTCGAAAAGGCCGCAGCAGCGTCGGAAAACACCGGAAACGAGGCGGTAGTGCGCAGCTCTGAATCTACCCGCTCGCGTGCAGCCATTGCTGCTGCACCGGAAGCAGAAGCCGGAGCGTCTTTCGGATCTTCACGCGGCCGGCTGCCATGGCCCGTCCGCTCCGGATACATTTCCGAGCACTTCGGACTGAACTCACCTATGCCGGGCATTACCACGCGGAACCTCGGTGTAGATATTGCTACGAATCCCGGCGAGCCGGTACGGGCTGTTTATGATGGCATTGTGCGGGGTGTTTCGTCGATGACGGGCGTCGGGACGGTCGTCATCATCCAGCACGGAGAGTACTTTACCATTTATGCCAAACTGGCCAGCGCCGCCGTTTCCGAAGGGCAGCGCATCAAAGCCCGGGAGCCGATCGGCACGGCGATGGCCGATAAAGACGGCGGCGCGGAAATCAACTTCCAGGTCTGGAAAGGCAACGGAAAGCTGAATCCGGAAAGCTGGCTGGCCGGCAAATAAGAAGAGCCTCCCCGACGGGAGGCTCTTTCGTTATTTTTTCTTGCCTTCTTCCAACTCTTCGAGCAGTTCTCCGAGGCCCGGGACTTCTACACTGGGGAAGTCGGATTCTTCGCGGGTCTCGGTGCTGGCAGGTTCTTCTGCTTCTTCGCTTTCTTCACTGGTTTTGGGACGGGGGTCGGGAGTACCTGTACTCCCGTGAACAAGTGCATTCATACAAGTAAGATTTCCCGTAATAACACTATTTCCCCTGAATTTTGTTTAGGAACGGGTGAAAAATTAGCGGAGTACTACATCGGATAATCGCCCAAAAACACCTGTAGATCTTTCAGCTTCTGGACAAGTATCGCACGGGTATCAGTCTTTATTTCAGTAGTTTATGCATAAAAAAACACCGGAGACATACGCCCCGGTGTTTTTCTCAGAAAGACAATCAGATCGCCAGCTCTGCCGATTCGTGGGGCGTCGTCATGCCTTCGGCAGGATCGACTTTCCCAAACCACTTCATCCGGATCTTCTCGTTGATATAGTAGAGACAGGGAACGATGACCAGCGTCAGGATGGTCGCGAAGACTACCCCGTAGATGATCGTCCAGGCGAGGATATTCCAGAACACCGCGCTGTCTCCGCCGATGACGATATGCGGATCGAAATTGGTGAAGAATCCGGCGAAGTCGATCGTCAGACCGATCGCCAGCGGAATCAACCCGAGGATAACCGCCGACGCCGTCAGCAATACCGGGGTCATCCGGATACCGCCTGCCTCGATGATCGCCTGGCGCAGGGGGAAGCCCCGCATCCGCAGCTCTTCCGTAAACTCAATCAGCAGGATACCGTTCTTGATCACAATACCGGCGAGAGCGAAAATACCGACACCCGTCATGATGATGGAGAACGTCTGGTTGAAGAGTGTAAACCCGAACAGTACCCCGATCAGCGACAGCACAATGGTACTGAAGATGATGATGGGCTTCACGGCCGAGTTGAACTGCGTCGCGAGGATGAGGTAAATCAGCAGTACTGCGCCGAGGAAGGCCACGCCGAGGAAGTTACTCGTTTCGGCCTGCGCTTCCTGCTCGCCGCCGAGGCGGATGGTGTAGCCGTTGGGCATGGGCATCTGCTCGATAAGGCGGGTTAGCTGCGCGTTGATTTCGTTGGCATTCGCGCCCGGAACCACGTCAGAACTCAGGGTGATGACCCGCTGCTGGTTTTTCCGGTTGATCTGGCTGAAGGTCGTCGAATAGCTGATGTTGGCTACAGACGTCAGCGGTACCTGACGCAGCTGTCCGCCCATGTTCATGTCCCGGTAGACGATGTTCTGGTCGAGGAGCTGCTCGATTTTCGTACGATCGTCCGGCTTGAGGCGCAGCATGATCGGATACTCGTCTTTCGCATCCCGGAATTTACTGATTTCAAGACCGAAGAGCGCCGTCCGGATCGCGCCGGCAATCTGCTGGGAAGAAATACCTTCACGGAGTGCCTTCACCCGGTCGATCTGCACGATGATCTCGGGCTTGTTCGTCACGAGGTCAGACTTCAGTTGATCGATACCGGTGATACCGGATTTTTTCAGTTTGGCCCGGAACTCCTTCTCAATCTTCATGAGCGGCTCGAAATCGTCACCAGCGATTTCCACCTGGATGGGTTTCCCGGTCTGCGGTCCGTTTTGTTCACGTTCCACCGAGATTTCTGTTCCCGGAATACCCTGCATCGCATCGCGGACTTTCCGGAGAATATCGTCAGACGAAATATCTCCGCGTTCGGTACTCTTCACGAAGGCAATCGTCACCTTTGACTTGTGCGGGGTATCCGACCGGTCGGGGTTAAACGGATCGCCGGCGTTTTTCCCGACGTTTGAAATGACGGAGTTGACAATACCGCGAGCCTTGTTGTCGTCGAGTACCTTGAATACCCGGCGCTCGATTTCCTTGGTTACCTTGTCCGTCACCAACGCGTCAGTACCTACCGGCATGACGTTGTAGATATAGACATAATCCGGATCGCCGCTGGGGAAGAAGATCACCTTCGGCTGGCGGATAGCCGTCGCCACAAAAGCGAGAACCAGCAATACAACCGAACCGAGTACCGCGAAAATCGGGCGGTAGCCGGTAATGACCCAGCTGATGAGCTTCCGGTACCCGTTCCGCAGTTTCGGCAGGAGGTTTTCCTGAAAGGGAACAAGGATATGCGGCGTCAGAATAAAATGATTGAAGTAGTACAGCAGGAGGAAAAACACCATGAAATTCCCGATGCCTACGTGGATGAAATAACCGAGGATAGCCAGAATGGCCATCGCGATAGTCGGCCGGCGCAGCTCTTTCCAGTGATTCTTCTCAACGTGATCCCCGTGCTCGTCATCGTGCCGTTTCATGAACGATACGGCAAACACCGGGTTCATGACATAGGCCACGAAAAGCGAAGCAAACAGCGTGATAATCAGCGTAATGGGCAGGAATTTCATAAACTCCCCGACAATACCCGGCCAGAACAGCAGCGGGAAAAACGGCGCGATTGTCGTCAGCGTACCGGAAAGTACCGGAATGAATACTTCACCAGCTGCCGCTTTTACCGCTTGTTTGATATCCCAGTCCTTGTGCTGGTTGAAGAGCCGGTGCGTGTTTTCGATAACCACGATGGCGTCATCCACCACAATACCCAGACCCAGCAGGAATGCGAAAAGTACCAGGGTATTCAGTGTAAAGACAGATCCGATGATAGGACCGACGATCGGGAAGGCCACAAATGCCACCAGCGTGGACAACGGCACCGACAGACCTACGAAGATCGCGTCCCGTACGCCCATGAAGAACATGAGGACGAGTACCACGAAAATAAAACCGAGGATAACCGTGTTGATCAGGTCATGGATATCGGCTTTGGTCCGTTCCGACTGATCGGCCGTAATCTGTACTTTCAACCCGGACGGGAAATGATTCTGCTTGTATTCTTCGATGATCTTTTCGATCGACTCAGAAGCTGAAATCAGGTTGGTACCGGCACGCTTGATGACGTTGAGGGTAACGACCGACTTGTTGTCGAGACGGGCAAAATCCTGCCGCTCTTCGTAGCTGTCTTCCACGTCGGCAACGTCGCCGAGGCGGACCGTCGCGCCGGTTGACGTCCGGATCTGCAATTCCCGCATCTGCGTCACGTCGGTAAACTCACCCTTGACGCGCAGCGTCCGGCGGACATTGTCCACATTGAGTTCACCACCGGAGATGTTGATGTTTTCACCCTGAACGGCCGTCTGTACGTCGTAAAACGTCAGCCCGGCAGCCTGCATACGCTTCAGGTCGAGGTTGATCTGGATTTCCCGCTCCAGGGCGCCGACGATATCGACGCGGCTGATTTCGGGGAGTCCTTCAAACGCATCCTGCAGGTCCTCGGCATAGTCTTTCAGCTTTTGCAGCGGGAAGTTTCCGGCGAGGTTGACGTTCATGATCGGGAATTCGGAAAATTCCACGTTCTGGGCTGTCGGACCGGCATCGAGCTTGACCGGCAAATCCTGCTTCGATTTGTCAATGGCGTCCCGGACACGCTGTAGGGCTACTTCGGAATTGACTTCCGGAAGAAATTCCACCAGGATAACGGATACGTCATTCAACGCATTGGATTTCACCGATTTCACCCCTGAAAGCGACTTGAGTTGCTTTTCAATGGGTTTGTTGATGAGGTTTTCGATATCAGCCGGAGCCGTCCCGAAGTACACGGTATTGATGTATACCTGGGGTACTTTGATATCGGGAAACTGCTCCTTCGGCAGGTTGTTGTAAATCAGAAAACCCGCGAGTGTGATGATCACCGTGAAGATGTACACGGTGGTTCGGTTTTCCACGCACCAGTTGGTGAAACCGAGGGTTTTGTATTCTTCGAATTTCATTTCGCTATGGCTTTTTGGTCAGATGCACAGGACTAGTAGCTGATAGGCTGCCCGTCCGTCAATTCCTGGTATCCAATGGTGATCAGTTCATCACCCGCCTTCAGCCCTTCGGTGATTTCGATTTTACCGGCGTAGCTCAATCCGGTCTTCACCGTGCGGGCCTTTGCTACTTTCTTGTTGCCTTCCGAAACAGCTACGTAGACGATCTGTCCGTTTTCCGTATTCTGGATCAGGTTCTGGTCGATGATCAGCGCGTTGTTTTTCGTCACGTCATTGATTAAAACCTGTGCCAGCATGTTGGGTTTCAGGTCTTTCGACGCCGGAAGAAGAGCTTCGATCGTGAACGTCCGTGAAAGGGGATCCACCGCCGTCGAGACAAACGATACCTTCGCTTGGATTTCCTTCTGCAGGTCCGGGAAACGGATCGTCACCGCGTCGCCGCGACGAACGTTGGCAACGTACGAATCGGCCACCTTCGCCACTACTTTCAGGCTGCTGAGGTTAATGACCCGGAGAATACCGACGCCGGGGGAGGCCATCATGCCTACTTTTCCGTCGACCTGATCTACCGTTCCGGCGATCGGCGCCAGTACTTTCGACTGACCGAGCTGTACCTGCAACGTCGCGATGCGTTTTTCCAGGGATTCCTTGTTATTCTTGGCCTGGAGGTATTGAATTTCGGTGCCGATCTGCTGATCCCAGAGGCGCTTCTGCTTGTCGTACAGCGTATTGGCCAGGGAAAGCTGGTTTTTCGTTTCTTCGATGGATTCGCGGAGGATATCGTCGTCCAGTTTCGCGAGAACGGTACCAACGCCAACCGCGTCGCCTTCCTTCACGTAAACGGCCTTGATTACACCGGAAGATTGCGGGCTGACGGATACGTTGTTTTTCGCGTCGACCGTACCCTGTACTTCAATCAGGTGCTTGAACGTGGAAGCGGCCAGGGGCGTCACGGCCACTGACTTCACTTTTGCTTCTTCCGCTTTCTTGGGATCGAGTTTGAGAATCTCAGCCTCGAGCGTCTGGATCTTGGTGTTCAGCTCGCCTTGCTGCTTTTGCAGTTCGGCCAGTTCCGCTTTTTTACCGTCGAGCCCTCCTTCTTTCTTCTGAGAGCAGGCTGCCAGGGTGAGAGTCAACAGGACGATGTATTGGGTTTTCATACCGAAGTAGTTCAATAAGAAGTGAAAGATTGGTTGAGGAAGGTTATTCCGAGTAGAGTTTGCCGGCTGCCTTGTCGAGGTCTACTTTGGCCACGAGGGCATTATACAGCGCCGTATAGTAGTTGGTCTGCGCTTCGCGGAAGCTGGCCTCGGCATTAATCACTTCGATGTTGGCGCCGACGCCTTCCTTGTACTTCACGCGGGTTACGCGGACTACTTCTTCGGCCAGTTCCAGGTTTTTCCGCTGTTCCTGAAGCGTGAACCAGTAGTTCCGGAGCTGTATTTCCGCCTGGCTGAGCTGCATGTCAATGCTTTGCTCCAGCAGCTTGATGTTGTTCTCTACTTTCAGAAGGTTACTTCTCGATTGCGACAGCTTGTATTTCCGTGTGAAACCATCGAAGACCGGTACATTGATGTTGAATCCGATCGATCCGGCTTCCAGCCAGGGCCGCGTCACAAACCGGGCAATGCTCTGGCGACCGTTGAAGTAGCCGAAGTTTCCGGCCAGCGACAGCGTCGGCATATTGCTTTTCCGGACGTTTTCCACATCGATCGTCTGGAGTACCCGCTGCGTCTGAAGCGTGGAGTATTCGATACGGTCTCCGTAGGTAAAGGGCCGCTTTACATCCTGAATCGTGTTTTCGTTCAGGTCTATTTTGGCCAGTTTTTCGGTCAGAACGAGGTTCTGATTCAGCGGATAGCCCATCTGGTACTTGAGCAGTATCAGGGCCAGTTCCTGCAGCCGGATGACGTTCTGCCGTTCCGTAACCAGGTTGTTCCGTTGTACCTCAATACGCTGTACGTCCAGTTTCTCGACGACGCCTTCCTTGTTCGATACCTGGGTTTCGCGCAGGAGGCTGTCAAGCCGGGAAACGTTCACATCCAGCAGCGAAAGCCGCTCTTCGTTCACCAGTACGCCATAGTACGCTTTAGCGATGTTTTCAGCCACGGTAATCTTGCTTGCCGTGACGTTCTTCACCGCCAGCTCCGTATAAACCTTCGCGGCTTTCAGGCCGAGGAGGTAGGAGTTGCTGAACAACAGCCAGTTCAGGTTCGCTACGGCATTGGAAGAGTAGCGAACCCCGCCGAGAGACAGGGCTGTTTCTTCGTCGGGATCGGCCGGAGCCGGACCGCCGAAGCTCAATCCCGGAGGGAGAAAGAAGGGCTGGGGTTTGATGGTGTGCGAGAGTCCCAGCGCGACCGTCACCTGCGGGAGGCCGGATGCTTTGATTTCGCCGATCCGGGCCTTGGCAATGGCCTGGTCGAGCTGGGAACTGTTGACATTCAGATTGTTTTTTACGCCGTAATCAACGGCTTCCTTCAGCGAGAAGGATTGCTGGGCATGGCTTTTAAGGGAAAAACTCACGATGAGACTGCATAGTAAGCCGCCCCACCGGAAAAGGTAGAGTGTTTTCATGGGAATCGTTTTGAGTTGAACGAGACAGGCCGGCGATCACGGACACCGGACGTCCGATAGGTTGTCCCCTTAGGCAGGGTAGTGTTTGAGGTAAACGGAGAGGCCTTCGTCGGTCAGAATGCCCCTGAGAAAATGGTCCATGAACTCATACTGGACCTGTGCGAGACTGTATTCATTGGGTGGAAACCATTGGTTGTCAAATCCGAACTCTATTTCCTTGAGCCGTAGCCGCGCCATGACGTCGACATTTATTTCGGACCGGAAAAGCCCGTCTGCAATGCCCTGCCGCAAGTCCGCGACCGTGTCGATGAGCACGTGCTCCTGCATGTGCTTCTGAAACACCTGCCAGGCTCTCGGATAATACTTCTTGATCTCAAAAAGAATGCCCGGATTGACGACGGAGAGCATCTGGCGCATGACTTCGTTCATGAGAACAACCCGCTCCACGGTGTTTTTCCCCGCTCCGACGCTGCAAACCATGTCCGTCCGGTTTTTCACCATCCGTTTTTCCACCACCTGAAAAACCAGTTCGTCCTTATCCGGAAAGTGCTGATAAATCGTCTTTTTCGAAATCCCTAATTCCCGGGCAATCTCATCCATTGTGACGGATTTGACCCCGTAACGAAAAAACAATTCCTCTGCACTGAGTAATATGCGCTCGCTTATTTCCACAATGGACGTTTCCGGTGCCGGCGGATGACTCCCCGGCCAGTTAGTGACACAGGGGTCAAAACTACGGAAACTTTCGCAAGTCGTAAAGTTTCTTGACGATTTTGGAAGAGTGGTCTGTGAACAGGGTTGAACGGTTCGGGGTCTGATCCTCAGTATTGCACAACTCCTGGACGGTTCTGCCGGAGGCGGCCCCGGCCAAACGAAAGACCTTTTTCCTGTCTTTCACGTTTCAAAGCTGCGCCGAAAAAGACCAGCCCTCTACCAATTTCTGACGAAGCGTTTGATCGGAGGGATGAAAAGGTAGATGGCAGCTCTGAAACAAAATAATAAGGTTAAAATGGGTTGGATTGACGGATATGCTGAATCGTGTACGTGTTTTGTAGCTTTTAGTCGAGCAAAGATAGACGGTTTCGTTATTCAGTCAATCGTTTGATTTAAAAAACGAAACAAAAGTTAAAAAATACAGACATTTTCCGGTTGGTTCTCTGGTAACACAGGTCCCTTCGGAATGAAAAAGGCCAAACATGCGTGACGTGCTCGAATTGCGGGTAAGGGAAATCCGTCCGGAAACCCGCGAAAGCAAGAGTTTTTTTCTCGAACGAACCGACGGGCGACCCTTGTCCTACCAGCCCGGGCAGTTTCTGACGTTACTCCTCCGGCACCAGGGCCATGAAGTCCGGCGGTCGTACTCGCTGGGATCGGCGCCAGAGACAGACCCCTATCCTTACTTCACCGTGAAGCGGGTCGCTAACGGAGAAATTTCCCGGTGGATGCTCGATACGCTGAAGGAAGGGGACCTGCTGTATGCGCTGCCACCGGCCGGCCGGTTTGTCCTGTCGGACGAAGACACGGGCCTGCTCGTATTCGTTGCTGCCGGTAGCGGTATTACCCCGATTTTTTCGCTTATCAAGTCGTCGCTTGCGCAGGCAGACGGACCGCGCCTCGTCCTGCTGTATAGCAGTCACCATCCGGGCGAAACCATTTTTAAGAAGGATCTGGATGACCTCGCAGCACAGTATCCGGGACGGCTTGATGTCGAGTATTTTTTTACAACAGGCACCCAAACGCCCCGGCGGCTTAACAATACCCTGCTCGAAAAGGCCGCCGCTGCCTATATCCAGGAGGAAAACCCGCGGTTTTTCCTCTGCGGGCCGGAGGATTTCATGCGCATGGCGCGCATCGTTTTGCTGTTTATGGGCTTCCCGGCAGACGCTATCCGGAAAGAGAACTTCGTCATAATTGCACCTTCTCCGGAAATTCCTGTCGGTTTTGGAGTTGAAGCCGACGTCCGGATACTATATAAAGGAGAAACCCGCTCGCTGACCGTACCGGCAGGAACCTACCTGCTGGACGCGGCGCTGAAGGCCGGCATCGACCTGCCGTACAGCTGCCGGGGAGGGCGTTGCAGCACGTGTGTGGCCCGGTGCCTCGAGGGCCGCGTCAAAATGACGATCAACGACGTGCTGACCGAGCGGGAAATGGAGGCGGGAGATGTTCTGACTTGTACGGGTTTGGCTGAAACCAAACAAATAGTACTTAAGGTTGGATAATATGGAAGAATTTATGGTGAATGCAGTATTAGTGTGAGGAAATCTTCTTCTATTCCCGTTGTTTTGCGTACTGATTACTAACTATTTCACATTTCGACGTTTAACTATGAGAAAACCTCTTCTTCGGCTGTGGGCCGCCGGATGGCTCGTGGCCGGGCTGAGCGGAGTTGCTTCGGCACAGTTTGGTACCCCCCAGCAATCCGTCCCGTTGACCGATCTGAGTGCGTTTCGCCCCACCGGTGCCGCCAACTGGAAAATCGCCGGAGATGTCTCCGCCGATCTCAATCAGAAAGAAGTCCTGACGACAGGCGCCGGTTCCGGTATCCTCGTCAACCAACCCGACCCGAAAAACCGGGCCAATCTTCAAACCGCTTTTGAGCACGGTGATCTCGACATTGAGTTCGATTTCATGATGGCTACCCACTCCAACTCCGGATTTTACCTCCAGGGACGGTATGAAGTGCAGTTGCTCGACAGCTGGGGCGTCAAATCCCCCTCTACCGGAGACGTCGGCGGAATCTACAAGCGCCGCGAGCTGCCCTCCGGCCGCATGTACGAAGGACACGCTCCCCGCGTCAATGCCGGAAAAGCTCCGGGCCTCTGGCAACACTTCGATATTTCCTTCCAGGCTCCGCGTTTTGATGCATCCGGAAAGAAAATCGCGAATGCCAAAGTAATCCGCATCGTCCTCAACGGTGTGACGATTCAGGAAAACGTCGAGCTGTCCGGCCCGACCGGCGGTCCGATTTCCGAGCAGGAAGCGGCTGTCGGCCCCATCATGATCCAGGGCGATCACGGAGCTGTTGCCTTCCGCAACATCAAGTACCGCAGCTATGCCGGCCAGCAGCCCAGCCTGACCGGTATTCAATACAAGGTATACCAGCCGACCGATGCGGATAACTTCGCCAAAATCCCCGATTTCGCGAAGCTGAAGTCTACCGGCGGCGGCAACGGCCAGGAAGTAACCTGGGATGTTGCGAATCAGACCAACAATTTCGGTGTGGTCTACACCGCGAAACTGAATGTTCCGACTGCCGGCGACTACCAGTTCTTCCTTTCACAGGGTGGAACGGCACGCCTCAAGGTCAACGGACAGGAAGTAGTAAAGGAAAGCTGGAACCAGCCCGGCGGATACCGGACAGGTAAGGTGACCCTTCCCGCCGGTGAAGCTTCCGTCGAAATCGCGTATGTAAAGCGTGATGAATGGGTACGCCCGGCACTGGGTGTTGAAGTGGAAGGCCCCGGCTTCCGTCGGACGACGCTCACCGCTCCGGCTTCCATGCTGACGCCGCCGGCTACCGATCCCATCCTGATCGACGCCCGCGAAAACACGATTACCCGCAGCTTCATGGATTACTTCCGGGACGGCAAGCGTGTCAAGCGTATCGTGCACGCGGTTCAGGTAGGTTCTCCGGAAGGCATTCACTATACCTTCGATCTCGATAACGGCGCTCTGGCGCAGGTATGGAGAGGCGAATTCCTCGACGCTACTCCGATGTGGCACGACCGCGGCGACGGTTCTTCCCGTCCGCGCGGTCTGGTCGTTGCCCTGAACGATTCCCCCGCTTTTGCTGTCCTCAGCTCTCCTGATCAGGCCTGGACGGAAACGGCTCCCGCAGAAGGCGGCAACTTTGTGCCGAAAGGATACGACGTTGACGAAGCCGGTCTCCCGACGTTCCGCTATGTCTATTTTGGCGGAGACGTACAGGATGTGATTCGTCCCGCAGAAGGCAACAAGTACCTCGTCCGCGAAATCACGGTGAAGAAACCCGCCGCCAACCTCTATCACCTGGTAGCGGCCGGCAAGGATATTACCGAGCTTCAGCCGGGACTCTATGCCGTTGACGGAAAAAGCTACTACGTCCGGGCTACCGGTGCGAAGCTGCGCAAATCCGGCGACCGCCAGGAGCTGATCCTTCCCGTGAGCGAAGGCAAAATCAAATACGAAGTACTGTTCTGATTTTCACACAACAGGAGTAAGAACAAGCGAAAATCAGCGGCTTCTTCTTATTCGGAAATAGTTCTGATGCGATGAAACACGTTTTTAAAACCGCACTCCTCAGCCTGGCTCTGGCGACGTCTGCCTATGCGCAGGACAGCTCACCGGCGGAGAGTGATCTCTATAAAATTGTCAAAGTAAGTTCCCCCGAAGGCATTATCCTGGAAATCGGTGGCGTGGCTTCCGTTCCGAATGGCGACATGGCCGTTTCTACCCGCCGCGGCGAAGTTTGGGTGATCGAAAACCCGACCAGCCCCCGGCCGTTTTTCCGGAAATTTGCCAGCGGTCTGCACGAAATTCTGGGTCTGGTCTGGAAAGACGGTTCGTTCTACTGCGCCCAGCGCGGCGAGCTGACCAAGCTGACCGATACCAACGGAGACGGCAAGGCCGATAAGTATGAAACCGTTTTTGCCTGGCCCGTATCCGGCCACTACCACGAGTACAGCTTTGGCCCGAAGATTGCGCCGGACGGCAGCTTCTTCGTCAGTGCTAACGTGGCCTTCGGCGACGAAGAGTGGTGGAGAGGAGAAAGCAAGGTACCTTACCGCGGCTGGGTCATGAAGATCTCTCCGGACGGTAAAATGGAGCCCTGGGCTACCGGTATGCGCTCTCCGTGCGGACTTGGTATGATTGACGGTGAACTGTTCTACACCGACAACCAGGGTGACTGGATGGGTTCAGGCGGGGTATGGCACGTGAAGAAAGGCGCTTTTGTCGGTCACCCGGCAGGTCTGCGCTGGACCGGTCTTCCGAACTCTCCCGTCAAACTTACCCAGGAAGAATTCTACAAAACGTTCGACGAGCGCCGGAAGCGTGACGCAAACGGCCGGGCCATCAAACCCGAAAACGACGCGACGGACAAAAACCCGCTGCTCCTCTTCGAAGCCAAAAAGAAATTCCCGGAAATTCAATTACCCGCAGTATGGCTGCCCCACGGCGTCCTGGGTATTTCAAACTCTGAAATCATCAGCGACGATACCCACGGAGCATTCGGTCCGTTTGCCGGCCAGATGCTCGTAGGCGATCAGGGTCAGTCGAAAATCATGCGCGTATCCCTCGAAAAAGTCAACGGCGAATTCCAGGGCGTAGCCTTCGATTTCCGTTCCGGCTTCCAGTCAGGGGTACTCCGGATGGCTTTTGCGAAAGACAACTCCCTCTTTGTAGGTGAAACCAACCGCGGTTGGGGTTCTGCCGGAGAAGCGAACGAAGGACTTCAGCGTCTGGTCTGGACGGGTAAAACTCCTTTCGAAATGAAGACGGTCCGGGCACAACCCGACGGATTCGAAATCGAGTTTACCCAGCCGATTGATCGCGCCAGCGCCGAAGACCTCGCCAGCTACAAGGTCAAGAGCTTCATTTATAAGTATCACTCTACGTATGGCAGCCCGACTATCAATGAAGTCAATAATGCCGTGAAGGGTGTGAAAGTATCGGAAGACGGGCTGAAGGCCCGCATCATCGTAGACGGCCTGCGCCAGTACTACATTCACCAGCTGACGCTCGACGGCATCCGCGAAAAGAACAGCAAGTTCAGCCTCGTGCATACCAACGCCTACTATACGCTGAACAACATCCCCGCCGGGGAGAAGCTGTCGCTCAGCGGCGTAAGCACGAAGTCCTCAGCCACAGCCGAAGCGACGACCAAAAAGCCGGTTACGCCTGCGAAGGAAGCCCCTGCCAAAGGCGGCGCCAAGGCAGCGACCAAAGTACTGTCGTTTGAGGAAATAAAGCCCCTTCTGACGAAGTATACCTGCCTCGCCTGCCATAACGCAGACAAGCGCCAGGTTGGTCCGGCGTACCGCGACGTAGCGAAGCGTAACTATTCCAACGAGAAAATCGTGGACCTGATCTACAATCCGAAGCCGGAAAACTGGCCGGGATACGCCACTCCGATGGCCCCGATGCCCCAGGTTCCGCGCGGAGATGCTCTCAAAATTGCGGCGTGGATCAACTCCCTCAAGAACGCTCCGGCGGCAGCTAACCCCTGACACAGAGCAGAATCAATCAAACAAAAACCCCGGCAACAGCCGGGGTTTTTGTTTATACGTATATGAAAAACAATTACCTTTTCGATTGACTTCCAACCAAAAGTACATGAGATTTGTCTTTACGGAGGTTTTGCCGCAGGCAGTCTCCGTGCATCCCAAAACGCTATAGGCCTTTATGAATCCACGTACGAAAGCTAAACTAATAGATTCTGGTATGAGATTTGGGCGATCCGGAAAACTCCTCAGGGCGGCGTGGTTCCAGACGTTTCTTCGTATTCCAACTATCTTAGTTATTAGCTGTTTCAATGCGCCATCCAGTCGCAGGATCTTCGGCGCCAGCTCAAATCTGGAGTATGAATGAAATGAGCGCCTGCCAGCCAGCGTTAATTAGTCTGGAAATCTGGTTGCAGCCGGTTTCGAATATTACCATTCTATAGTACCACCTGTCTTGAAATGAACAACCAAAACACGAGGATTCTGCTCGATTGCGAGCGGATGAAATATCCTCATACAGGGCTTTATCACTTTTGTCTGCAATTGGGAAAAGCGTTGCAGAAGAAGAAAAGAGCGAGCGAAATCGTTGAGTATTTTGTTCCACGAGGTCTAACTGGGGTTTTCGGAGATGCAGAGACTCGCCGACAGAATATTCTACACAAGTTCCGCTTGTCGATTCCTGTCGATATTTGGCACTCAACCTATCAAAATACACATTACTTCCCTTTTCAAAGCCGAGCGAAGAAAATTCTGACTGTTCATGATCTCAATTTTCTTCACGAATTCACGTCTGAACGGAAAAAGAAGAAATACCTGGACAGTCTTCAGAAGAAGATAGACTATTCAGATGCCATCGTTACGATCTCAAACTATGTCCGGAAAGAGATGATGGATTATCTCGATCTGAGCGGGCGTCGGGTTGACGTTGTTTATAACGGATGCAATATCCAGGAAAGTATCATTCCAAGGAAACCTCGTTTTGGAGTTGACCGGCCGTTTTTGCTAAGTATTGGTACGGTTGTCCCTAAGAAAAATTTTCACGTGTTGCCCGCGGCTCTCGTCAACAATGATTATGACCTACTCATTGTTGGTGTGGCTGATAACGAAGCATATCGCAACAAAATATGGGAAGAAGCCAAACGATTAGGTGTCAAAGATAGAACCCGCATTATCGGCCCGGTGACTGAGGAGGAAAAATACTGGCTTTTGCAGCACTGCGAGTTATTTTGTTTCCCTTCGCTGGCAGAGGGATTTGGCCTGCCTGTCATAGAGGCGATGCATTTTGGAAAGAATGTGCTTTTGTCGACAGCTACCTCTCTGCCGGAGATCGGTGGACCACACGCGCATTACTTCCGGGGTTTTGAGACTGACGAGGTGAGTGATATGGCTTCTCTAACGTTGGAAAAAATACAGACGAAAGACAACAGCCGTGAAATCAAAAGCTGGTCTGAACAGTTCAGTTGGGGGAAGACAGCTGAAGATTATCTGGATCTCTATCGGCTATTGATTACCAGCCGGACTTCGTAAGGGATGGTTAAAAGAAAGTGAATAAACACACCGTCTACCGTGTATTGCCTACAGCCCGAAACCCACCCGTACTCCCGGAAAAACATTCCGGAAAAAGCCATTCATATACAGTTCCGGCTGAATCCGGACGAGGCCTTTCGTATAGGCTGTGCCTCCGATGCGGATGGTATTGCTGTCGTAATAATCTCCCCGCCGCCGGATCGGAATACCCACATACAGGCTGGTAAAAAGTTTGTTGAAATTGGCCCGCTTTTCACCGCTTTCCTTCTTATAGATATGCAGACCGAAGTTGAGAAAGTCATTGCGTTCGGTGGTATACCCCCCCTCCGGTCGTTCCCGGAAGAAAAAGTCAGACCGTATTCCGATGGAATAGCCCAGGCGATGGAAGCTGTTCGGAACTACCTGGACATCGAATACCAGAGAAGGTACCAGCCGGTGCCGGACCAAACCGGCCTCTACCCGTGGCTGTATGGACAGAAAGCCGGCTGTTTGCGAATGCAACCGGGAAAATTCCGCCTTTCGCCCTGTCATTTCCAGGCGATACGAGACCCGGTCTTTGGTCAGGGGATGTTTTTTGAACCGGATAATCTCCGCCTGTGCCGAATCGATACGGGTATTGAACCCTCCCTCCGAAAGGTACTGCCGTACCTGGTCGATGTTGTTGAGGATCAGATAGTAACCGATGCGCCGGCGGGAAGCCTCGTTGTCCGACCACCCCGGAATCAGCAGGGTATCCGTGCCCGTTTTTAGCTGAACGGGCTGGTCGTCTCCTTCCCGAAACCCGAAATAGTCGGACTTCTGCGGGAAAAACTCTACCTGAATATTCCGCAGATGCCGGTTAACGTGGAAGGTAACCCGCCGCCCGTCGAGCGGCCGGGTCGTATCCCGGATCTTGTCATAATCCTGCACAAAAAGGTGAAGGACAGAGTCGATGTTTTTGTGGCGGAGCAAGTCCTCGTACCGTTCATAGTTGATACCCAGCATACTTCCTTTTTCCAGTTTCAGGAGAATCTGGTTGTTGAGCCGGTATTGCTTGGGCAGATTCGGCCCCTGGGACAGTACAGGCCCGGCCCCGCTCAGCAAAAGGAGCAGGACAAGCCACCATACGCGTTGTGTCATCAGAATTGTTTGTTTCGAGTGGAAAGGCTGGGAGCAGGACCCGGCGAAACTTCGGAGATACCCATCCGGACGAAGGATTCGGATTTGTATACTTTCGCCCGGGTCTCTTCTTCTTCCCGCAGGTCATTGATGTGAGAAATACGGAAACGGGGGCGGGAGGCTTTTGCAGTACCCGGCTTCGTTGTCGGTTGGGCAACGACCGCCGGAGATGCAGGGGCAGGCACGGCCACCGCGACATCGGGTAACGGAACAACCTCCGCCTGAGGGATGTCGGCGGGCTTTTCCTCCGCAGGGTGAATGGCGACCGGCTCCGTAACGGACGGCCTGGTTTTGATAGCCGGTTTCCGGGAAGGAGCCGGCGAATGCGTGAGCAAAGGTACCTGAGGCGTCACCGCGACAGGTACTTCGGGCGCCGGAGCAGCTTTTGCAGGCGGGGTTGCGGCTACGTGATTTGCCTGCGGCGTGTCATGGAACAGGGATGCGGTAACAAGACCGGCGAGGATGACCAGCGCGGCGGCGGCCGGTACTGTCCAGCGGCGTTTCCGGGGCGCTTTCTGCGCCTGCTGCACGGATTTCCAGAGCGCTTCGGGATCAAACGGAACGGTTTCCGGAAGGTCTTCCAGCCGTTCGTTCAGCCACTTATCGATAGGTTCTTCCATAGTCTGTTCCGCTGAGTTTTTTCTGTAACCAAAGACGTGCCTTGTGCAACTGGGTTTTCGAGGTACTCTCGGTAATGTTCAGCTTGTCGGCAATTTCCCGGTGACTGTACCCTTCCAGCGCATAGAGGTTGAAAATGGTCCGGTATCCGTCGGGCAGGCTCAGGACAAGCTGGTATAATTCTTCTGCCTGCCAGTTTTCACCAGGCGGCTCGAAGGGTTCTTCTCCCTCGGGCAAATGATCGATGGACACAAAAGTGACGCGCTGTTTCCGGAGAAGCTGGAGACACTCGTTGACCATGACTTTCCGGAGATATGGCTCCAGTGTGTGGCCTCCGGGTACCTCGATCCGGTCTGCATGCCGGAAAAACTTCACGAACCCGGTCATGAGGGCGTCCTGTGCCTCCTCGTCCGAGGCCAGGTACCGGCGGCATACCCGGAACATCCGGCGCACATACTGGTCGTACACCCGTTTCTGGGCGAACGGGTTCTGTTTCCGTAAAGCGTCGAGTAGTTCCTTGTCCATGCAGGCCGGGTTTCATCGGTATATATGCCGGAAGGAGGGCGAGGGTTGCCCCCCGGGGTAATTTTTTTTACGAAACCTTCCCGGAAGGTAAAAAATAGTTGCTAATTCGGAGGCAATTCCAAGCCGACTACCCATGTCCCTTCTTCCGAAAATTCTGGTAGGCCTTGTGGCCGTCGAACACCTGTATATCCTCTGGATCGAAATGTTTGCCTGGACCACAAAGGGCAAAGCAACATTCCGGGGCTTCCCGGCGGAGCTTTTCGAGCCGACCAAAGCGCTTGCCGCCAATCAGGGGCTGTACAACGGGTTTCTGTCGGCTGGTCTGATCTGGTCGTTGCTCATTCAGGATCCGGCCTGGTCGAAAAACGTGGCCTGCTTTTTTCTGGGATGTGTGATCGTCGCCGGATTATACGGATGGATGACGGTTTCCCGTTCGATCTTTATCAAACAGGGGCTTCCCGCGGTGCTGGCACTGCTGGCCGTTCTCTTTGCCTGATCAGCACCGATTTGGCGTTTTTCTCGTACATATTTTCCGGACAGGAATGCGTCCGCACCATCACCATGAAAAGGTATTTTCTTCTTTTTCCCGTTCTTCTCTGGGCCTGCGGAGGGCAGGATAGCCAGCAAGCCCAAACGGAAACGCCAGCAACCGAAACAGCTTCAGCCGTACATGCCAGTACGCTGGTTTTCCTGGATAAATCGCTTAGCGTCAATGCCAATAAGGCATTTGTGACGCAGAAATACACGAAGGCGATCAACGAACTCGTCCAATCGGGTATTCAAAATGCAGGTGACGAAGTCGAGGTATGGCTCCTTCATGAAAATACCGCGAAAGGCAAAGCCCTGGAGCTCACCGCCCATTCGGAAATGGGTAGTACCGAAGGCATGAGTCCTACCGACATCGAAGCCGCGAAAACCACCTATGATCTGTCTCTTCAGAAGGAGCGTACCGGTTTCGCGAAACAGATTGTCGATCAGCTCGAAATCCCGAACGATTCCAAAAGCAATCAGCAAACGGATATCCGGGCCAGTCTCGACGCCATCAATCAGAAAGTCAGCGAGGGATACAGCGTGAAAGCCTATTTCTTTTCGGATATGGTGGAAAGCATGAAAGAAGCCGGTCGCCGGGATTTTCACCGGACACCGCCTGCTTCTTCAACTGAAGCGGAACTGTGGGCCAAATCTGATGCGAAGACGATCCTCGGCAAGTACCCGAACCTGCCAAAGGCCAGTATCCGCATGGTGCTGCCGTTCGAACCTACCGCGTCCTCCAAAATCAATAACCCGGCTATTTCGGAATACTGGAAAGTCCTGTTCAAAGAGCTGGGCGTTGGCTCTGTTGA
>NZ_FNGS01000008.1:54093-351500 GCF_900103285.1 Siphonobacter aquaeclarae
ATCTGATTTCTGTGAAGTCTGTGTATTCTGTGAGCCTGATTTTGTTTCTCACAGAATACACAGACTTCACAGAAGTAAAAAAGGAAGGCGGCTGTTTCTCTCAGAAACAGCCGCCTTCCTTTTTATCGCTTGACCGTCGATAATCCGGCAGGAGCCTTTGGCGTGTCGAAGTCGAAGATCGTCAGGTACAGGGTCGCTTTTTTCGCCACATTTTTCCCATCCCGGTAGTTCACCTCAATGACTTCGATGGTACCTTTTCCATTCGGTGCATTGTTGGAGGCATACGGCAAAGTACCCGTTTTTTTGAACTCTATGGGCTTGCCCTGCCCATCCCGAAGCAGATCGAGGTACGTCGTCAGGTTTTCATATTCTCCGGCAGGACTGGTGCCTACGCGGACGGGGTTGTCCTTCGTCAGTCCATACTTCGTGTCTGTCGACGTACCGGCAAGGGTAAGCAGCGGGCGCCGGTTAGGTGGTACCGGCAGCGGGCTATTACAGGTTTCGACTTTCAGCTCCGCCGGCTTGAACCCGGCAGACAGCGCCTGTTTGTAGTCGGCGCAGGCTTTGTCTGTATTCTCCAGCAGTTCGTATACCAGCGCGCGGTTGTAATAGGCATCGGCCATTTTGGGGTCAATTTTGATCGCGGAAGAAAAATCCGCCAGCGCGCCCTGGTAGTCCGTCAGCTTTTTCCGGGCGATTCCCCGGGCGAGAAACGACTTCTTCGCATCAGCCTTGAACTGAATTGCTTTTGTAAAATCCTGAACGGCCTCGTCGTAATTCCGCAGAAGGGAATAGGCCATCCCCCGGCTTTGACGTACGGGATAGTCATCTTTCTGGGCCAGCGACTGGTTAAACAGCGTGACGGCTTCCCGTACCTGACCCGCCTGGGCTTTTTTTAAGCCGTCATTGAGAAGTTGCTGGGCATCCTGGGCCGTGACAAACAGTGGCAAAGAGAGAAGGGGAACGAGCAGTCTTATCTTCATGGTTGAAATCATTACAGCGCAAAAAAAGAACCCGCGCTGTTTTGCACAACGCGGGTTTCAGCCTTTTATTTCCTGTGGTACCTTATCCCCGGCCGATGAGCGGGTCGGTCAGTCCGTCTTTACCCGTTTCGACCCGGCCCGCATAGCGGTAAAAAGCATCGTCACGCCCCTTGATCCGGATGGAAAAATCATACCAGCGGTGGCTGCCTTTCAGATCGACGACGACCGACAGCGTCCCACCGCCCGGGAGTGTTTTCGTCTGAGCCGTTTTTCCGTAGGATTCGTCCCGTATTTCGAGGCTTACCGGCTTTTGGCTACGGTTACGAAGCATCAATATGACATTGCCGGTAAACGCTTTTCCTTTTGATTCGTATTCACACCGGACTTCGAGATCAGGCAACCCGCCGTTGAATTCCCGGAAAAAGCCATTCGGACCATAGACGCGGTACAGGCCCGACGGCAGTTCTTCGACGAGACGGTCATCAGCATTGAGGGTATAGGTTCGGACGCGGGTCTCACCTGACTGATCGTACACCTGAAACGGCGCGCCAACAGCGCCGGGCAGGTTTTTGCCGGTGGCCAGGTGGAGGTGAAGGCGCCCGTCGCGTACTTCTCCGTCGGCATAAAGCTCATATGGCAGCGCACATGAGGCCCGGGTACCTTTCTCCTGCCGGTTCCGCTCGGGAGAGGGTTTTGCGCTCCGGCGGATATCGGCCAGTTCTTCCTTCGATACTTTCCGGTAGCCCGCAGGAACGTCCTTGAATTGTGCCTTGTGGATACTTTCGTAGAAAGGCTCTTTCCGGACAAATTCGGGAAGTTTCAGTTTTTCGCCATGATAGGGCCGGAATGCAGAAGTCAGGTCGCCGCATACCGTACGCCGCCACTCGCTGATATTCGTTTCAGTAATGGCTTTTCCTTTTTTGTGCGACAGGAATTTCTCCAGAAACTGAAGGATGGAAGTATGGTCGAATACTTCGGAGTTGACATACCCGCCGCGGCTCCAGGGCGAAGCAATGACCAGCGGTACACGGAAACCGAGGCCGATCGGGCCCGTCCGCCCCTTGTTCGGCCGCTTGTCTTCCTGCTCTTTGGTGACGAATTCGTTGACGGCGTTCATCGCATTCTTTCCGGTTTCCGGCTGATCGGGGTGCGCCGGAACAAACGGCGGCACGTGATCGAAGTAGCCGTCGTTTTCGTCGTAGCAAAGGATAAAAATGGTCTTCTTCCAGACTTCCGGATTCCGGGTGAGTATATCAATCATCTCCGAAAGGAACCAGGCGCCGTACCAGGGCGCGCCGGGGTGGTCGGAGAAGTTTTCGGGCGCAACTACCCACGAAACAGTCGGCAACTGCTTGTTCTGTACATCCTGACGGAACTGATGGAGTACGTCGCCTTTGGGGAGAGACATGGTCCGGGTTTTTCCGTCGTCGGAATAAGTCCGGGTATCGAGGGTACGGTAGTCTTTGTCGCCTGTATTGGTCGTAAAGGCCTTCTGGTGCAGGTTTTTGTCCCGCTGAGATAACTCCCGGAATTTTTCAGGGGTATACTCAGTCAGGTCTTTTGGGATTTCTTCGAGAAACTGTTTTTGCTCCCTTAGCCTGCGTTCGGTTTTGGCATAATCGGGGTCACCGGGCTTCATACCGGCCAGTTTGTCTTCCGTCGCCCTGATTTTGCCGGGGAGGACGTGTATTTCCTTTTGGATGAACGCGTAAAATGCAGGGTGAAAACGTACCCGGTACTGCGAAAACCACTCGATCGGGTTATCTGTAAAGTTGCCGAGCCAGGCTTCGGCGTCTCCGTGAAGGCCGGTATCGAGGCTGATTTCGTTCTGGTAGATTCTCCAGGAAATGCCGTTGTCTTCGAGCCGCTCGGGGAAGGTCGTCCAGCTTACTTCCCGGTCGTAATCGACGTTTTCATTCCGGACGTTCGCCATGGCTCCTTCCTGCCGCGGATCGCGGATGGTACCGGTCCAGAGGTACAGCCGGTTGGGCGTAGTACCGGTAAGAGACGAACAGAAGTTCTGGTCACATACCGTGAAGGCATCTGCCAGGGCATAGTAAAACGGCAGGTCTTCCCGGTTGTAGTAGCCCATCGTCAGCGGCATGTCAGCATAGGCTTTGTTCCCGGATTTTTTGGCTTCGAGCCAGCCGTCCATGCGACCGTTGTTGCGCGCGTCGACCTGATTTTCCCAGGAGTGAGGCAGGGAACTCATCCAGGTCGCTTTTGTATCTTTGATATTGAGGCGGAAAGGGCCGTAGGTTTCTCCTTTGGCATTGGTCTGAAGCCATACCTTGTTGCCGTCCGGCAGCTGGATCGCCCGGGGATCGTCGAACCCGCGTACTCCCTGCAAGGTACCATAGGCATGGTCGAACGAGCGATTTTCCTGCATCAGAATCACCACGTGTTCGGCGTCGAGATACGTAGTACCGGGGAGGGGATCAATGGCGAAGGCCTTTTGGATCGACTGGAGGCCGGAAAAACCGGCGCTCATGACGGCGGCTTTTTTGAGAAAGTCTCTTCTGGAGTCCATTTCAGCGGAGGATTGACGAGGTAAATACCCGCAAAAAGAAGGTTCGGGCTATTGCAGGTAAAGCTAGCCGCACGCGATCAGGCGCAAAAGGACTTCGGCCGTATTTAAATAAAACTTAACAATTGGCTCGAAAAATATACAAATACTTAATAGATGAACCGCATTACACTCGAAGACCTGCAGGAGATATGCCTGGCACTTCCGGGCGTGACGACCGATATCAAATGGGAAGAACACCTGTGTTTCAACATCGGCGCGAAGATGTTTCTGGCTACTTCGCCCGACCGGGTGCCGGTTTCCGCTTCATTCAAAACAACACCGGAAGAATTTGAGGTATTAACCGGGCGGGAAGGTATTCACCCGGCATCGCACGTGGGGCGCTATCACTGGGTGCACGTCGATTCGCTCGACCGGCTTACAAAGGCGGAGTGGGAGGCGCATATTCACGAGTCCTTCCGGCTTGTGGCGTCTAAACTATCGGGAAAGCTGCGGAAAGAACTGGGAATTGGTTTTTGATAGTCTGTGCATTCTGTGTTTTCTGTGAGCCACTTTATTTTTTCTCACAGAAAACACAGAATGCACAGAAAGAAGGCACTATGCCGGAACAGGCGTATCAAGCGTTGCCAAAGAAGCAGCTATTTCTTCAGAAGTAATTTCCTGATCGACGAGCTTGCCCGACAGGTAGGCTTCATATGCCGCCATATCGAAGTGGGCATGCCCGCAGAGGTTGAAGAGAATAGTCTTGCTTTCTCCGGATTCCCTGCATTTCAGGGCTTCGTCGATCGCAGTGGCAATACCGTGCGTTGCTTCCGGAGCCGGAATGATCCCTTCGGTGCGGGCAAACTGAAGCCCGGCTTCAAAACAGCGGTTTTGTTGCTGGGACTGTGCCTCGATAAGGCCGTCTTTCAGCAGTTGGCTGACGATCGCACCGGCGCCGTGGTACCGCAAACCGCCTGCATGGATCGGCGAAGGCACAAAGTTGTGACCGAGGGTATACATCGGAATCAGCGGCGTCATTCCCACTGAATCTCCGAAATCATACCGGAACTGACCGCGCGTCAGCTTCGGACAGGAGGCCGGCTCCACGGCGATACAGCGGATCTTCTTTCCTTCGTCAAAATTCAGGCGCAGGAAAGGGAACGAAATACCGGCAAAGTTGGACCCGCCGCCAAACGGAGCAATCACAATATCAGGCATGTCTCCTGCCTTTTCCATCTGCTTGATGGCTTCGAGACCTATGACCGTCTGGTGCAGGAGTACGTGGTTGAGGACGGAGCCAAGGGCGTATTTTGTGTTGTCGTCCGAAGCTGCAACTTCCACCGCTTCCGAGATTGCAATGCCAAGGCTGCCGGGTGAATTCGGGTCCTGGGCAAGGATACTGCGACCCGCATTGGTGAGATTCGTGGGTGAGGGATGGACCTTCGCGCCGTAGGTGTTCATCACCATTTTGCGGTATGGCTTTTGCTCATAGCTCACTTTTACCATAAATACCTCACAATCAATACCAAACAGCTCGCAGGCAAAACTGAGTGCGGTACCCCACTGCCCGGCGCCGGTTTCGGTAGTAATGCGCTTGACGCCTTCTTTGGCATTGTAGTAGGCCTGCGGAATCGCGGTATTGGGCTTGTGTGAGCCGGCCGGACTGACGCCTTCGTACTTGTAATAGATTTTCGCCGGAGTATCGAGGGCTTTTTCAAGGTTGTAAGCCCGGTACAGCGGCGTCGGACGCCAGAGTTTGTAGAGATCCCGTACTTCTTCCGGAATACCCACCCATTTCTCCTGCGATACCTCCTGCTTGATGAGTTCCATCGGGAAGAGGGGCGCGAGCATGTCCGGACCAATGGGCTCCTTCGTTCCGGGGTGGAGTGGAGGAAGCGGCTTATTGGGCATGTCGGCGACGACGTTGTACCAGCTTTCTGGAATTTCGTTTTCGTTCAGGAGGATTTTGCGCTGCATCTGGCAAGGCGTTTTAGAGGTTTACACAGGTGAGCAAGATAAGAAGGGACCGGTATGTTTGGAAACCGTTCGGGCGATTCGTCGCCGGAGGTATTCCCAAAATACCTAACTTGGCTTTCAACGACGGGACCGCCGTTTTGCACTATGCCCAGAAGAATTCACGAGCTGCTGCGCCATGCGAGGAAGAAATACTTTGTCGGCCGGGAGAAAGAACTGGCTGACTTTCAGCAGCTGGTACGGCATCCCGACCGGGATACGGTGCTTCTTTACGTATACGGTCCCGGTGGTCAGGGCAAATCGACGCTCATCCGCGAATACATTGAATGGTCGGCCGGAAACGGGTATACCTGTCTCTTCCTCGATGCCCGGGATTTTGCCCCAGAGCCGGGAGCATTACTCGGCTCGCTCCGCCAGGCCCTGCAAATCGGCTCGGATGCTTCGGTATACGATGAACTGGAAAGCCGGGACGAACGCACCATTCTCTTTATTGATACCTATGAATTGCTCCAGCCGATCGACGACTGGATGCGTCAGGATTTTCTGCCGCTTCTGCCGGATCATGTCCTGACGGTCATCAGCGGGCGGAAAGCGCCGTCGACCCTGTGGACCATCGACGCCGGCTGGCAGCAATTGATGAAGACCATTCAGGTCCGGAACCTCAGTCCCCACGAAAGCCGGGAGTACCTGGATAAGCGAAACATCTCCGAAGCACAAATTCCGAGGATTCTGGATTTTACGCACGGGCATCCGCTGGCACTGTCGGTCGTAGCCGATATGCTTGAGCAATATCCGGGCCGGGAATTCCGCCCCGAGGATTCCCCCGATATCATCCGGAAACTACTGGAGCATTTTGTGCAGAAGGTGCCGTCGCCCGCTCACCGGCTGGTGCTGGAAATAGCGGCATTGATACATGTCACGACCGAGCCGCTGTTGCAGCATGTCCTGGATATGGAAGACGTCAGCGAGCTGTTTGCCTGGTTGCAGGAGTTGTCTTTCGTGGAATGGAACCGCCACGGGCTCTTCCTGCACGAAGTGGCCCGTGAGTCACTCAGTGCCGATCTTCAGTGGCGAAACCCCGACTGGTACCGGGAATTGCATACCCGCGTGCGGCGATACTACATAGCCCGCATCGGAAAAACTACCGGAGAAACACAACGGAAGCTGTTGTTTGAATTGAACTACCTCCGGCGGGAAACCGTCCGTTCGTTTTTCCACTGGGAGAACCCGGGTATGCCGCTGGAGGCCTGGCATCAGGCAGACCGCGATGCGCTGCTGGCAATGACCCGGCAGTGGGAAGGCGAGGCATCGGCCGGATACCTCAATGCCTGGTTGTCGCACCCCGCAACGGAGGTATGGGTATCCCGCCCGGCCGGGGCTGGTGTCAGTGGCTTTCTGCTGGCGATCCGGTTGCAGGAGCTGACCGCACCCACGGGCGATCCGACTGTTGACCGGGCTCTCACCTGGCTTCGGGAGAAAGGGAACCTCCGGCGCGGAGAAGTCTCGACCTTGTTCCGGTTCTGGATGTCGGCCGATACCTATCAGGCAGTGTCCAGCCTTCAAAGCAGTATGTACCTGTCGGTTTTGCAGTATTGTCTGAACACGCCGAACCTGGCGGTAACCTTCTGGGGCGTGTCGCAGCCCGAATTACGGGCTCCTATGCTGGCCGGCGCGGATATGCAGCTGGTACCGGAACTGACGATCCGGAACGAAGGGCAGGACTTTGGGTTCTTCGCCCACGACTGGCGCAAGGTACCGGCAACGGAATGGCTGGCCGGTCTGGGTGTACCCGCTTCCGTTCCTGACGGAGAGGAGCGCCCGGTACGTCTTCAGGTGATGATTTTGAGTGAAGATGAATTTTATGAAAGTGCAGCGGAGGCGTTGAAAGACCTTTCCTCCGAAAAACGCCTGTATCAGAATCCGTTGCTCCGTTCCAAGATCGTCGTCGCAGCAGCCGGGAATCAGGCCCCGGATGCCGAGCGGGTGGCTGCGCTCCGTCGCCTGCTGCGGGAGGCACTTTCCGGGCTGGAGTCGTCGCCCCGCAATGAGAAGTTTCACCGTGTCGTACACCGGACATTCTTCAATCCGGCCGGAACCAGCCAGGAGCAGATCGCCGATTTTCTCCGCCTTCCGTTCAGCACCTACCGGCGCTACCTGGCGAAGGGCATCCGGGCGCTGACGGATATTCTCTGGGTTCAGGAAGAAAACTGACCTATTCTCCTGCTTTTTTTTTCGATTGAGCAAAAAGTGAACAAAAAGTGGACTGGCAGGTGACCAGTTCGCCGGCGCACCTTTGTACTGTCCAAATGAGAGAGTCCGTTCGAGGGCTTTCTTCCGAAAAAAAGCCGGCGTCCTGCGCCGCACGATGAAATACCCTTTACCGGGTAATGATACCACACCTGAAAAACAGAAGTCCGGAAACGTGTATGGCGGTACGCGGGAGTACGTCCGGATTTCCCGGCCTGAGAGAGGTTGTCTGCAGCGAATTGTTCCGGGGTAGGTCGCTGACCACCCGGAACAGCCCGGCCGGCTTTTGCCAACGACGCTAAATGACCTGTCCACATGAACTATCACCGCTTTACCGACGACCTGTTTCACGCCTGGAATGCGCACGACCGTACGGCGCTTCAGGACGTGTATCACCGGCACGCTGCCGACAACGCCGCTAACCCACTGGTATCAGTAGCGGTAGGGGATACCCTGGACCGTTTTGTCCATGCGTTTCCGGATCTGCGCCTGCGCCGGACCGATACCATCGCCGATTGCGGCCGGGTGGCCGTGGTTTTTGAAATGACCGGTACGCATGTCGGGCAATTGATGGGTTTTAATCCCAGCGGAAAGACGATTAAATTGAAGGGAATTTTGATATTTGAATGCCGCGACGGCAAGGTCAGCCATGCCTCCGGGTTATGGGATCTTGCTTCCCTGATCCGCCAGATCGGATTGCTGGCGAAAACGCCACGACCGATGGCAGAAGACTGATACAGCCGGTTGCGGGTGGCGTATAAACCCTTGTTTGAAGTATGCAACATCAATCATTGCTGGAGGAGATCCTGGACGCATACAATACGCACGACGTTCCGCGGATTGTGGCCATTTACCACCCTGACTACTTCGGCAGCCTGGTGTCGGAAGGTGCCGGAATCAGTGGACTGACCGATTTGCATGAGAAACTTACCCGTCTGTTTCTGGCTTTCCCGGATCTGCAACTGGCCGTTGAAGAGATGGTCTCGGAAGAAAACCGGATCGCGATTGCCTGGATCGCTTCCGGCACGCAGCTGGGAAAGATCATGAATATCCCGTCGACCAAAAAACGGCTGCAACTGAAAGGACAGACGATTCTGGAGATACGCGACGGCAAGGTAGCCCGTACCCGGCATCTCTGGGACCTGGCTTCGATGCTGCGGCAGATGGGCCTTCTTCCCGAATTGCATCCCCAGGGAATCCTGTAGCGTAACCACTTGCGAATCAGATCGTACCGCTTACGAATCGGGGATGGTTTCCGTGGGAAACGATCCCTTTTTTCTCGTCTTTTGTGAACGGTTGTTCAACCTGCCGGTGTCGCCGCCGGGAGCATACCGCCTGTCACCTTAAAACGAGCAAAATGAAACGAGCCGCAAAAATCTTCGGCTATGCCCTGCTGGGTATAGCAGTGCTATTGGCTGCCTTACTGACCTATGTCAAAACTGCGCTTCCCGACACAGGTCCTCCTCCCGAACTGACGGTTCAGATTACACCCGAACGGGTTGCACGTGGCGAGTACCTCGCCAACCACGTAACGGTTTGCATGGACTGCCACAGCGCGCGTGACATGAGTGCCTTTTCCGGGCCTATGGTCGCCGGTACCCTCGGGCAGGGTGGCGAGCTGTTTGACGAGAAGCTGGGCTTTCCGGGGAAATTCTATTCCCGGAACATTACGCCGGCAGGACTGAAAGACTGGACCGACGGAGAAATCTACCGGGCGATTACGACAGGCGTGAGCCGCGACGGGCACGCGCTCTTCCCCATTATGCCGTACCCGTACTATTCCCGTATGGACCCGGAGGATATCCACTGCCTCATTGCCTACCTGCGTACGCTCAAGCCGATTGACCACGCAGTGCCGGCAAGCGAGGCTTCTTTTCCGTTCAATTTTATCCTGAATACCATTCCGGCGAAGGCGTCGCCGTCGACCCGCCCGAATCCGCAGGACGCGCTTGCTTACGGCGGGTACCTCGCGAATGCCGCCGGCTGCAAGGAATGCCATACCCAGGCCGAAAACGGCCAGATTCTGGAAGAGAAAGCCTTTTCGGGCGGACGCAACTTTCAGCTGCCCACTGGGGTCCTGTATTCAGCCAATATTACCCCGGATGTTGAGACGGGTATCGGAAAGTGGACGAAGGAGGCTTTTATCGCCCGGTTCAAGGCCTATGCCGATTCAAGCTATCACGCGCCGAAGGTCACGGGCTTTCAGACGATTATGCCCTGGACGATGTACGGCGGTATGTCGGATCAGGACCTGGGAAGTATTTACGTGTACCTCAAAAGCCTGAAGCCGGCGCGTAATGCCGTGAAAGTATTCGTTCCTGGTACCTGATCAGCAGCCGTGGAAAAAGGGGAATCGTCCGGTTCGGAGCCGGCTTCTGCCGCTCCGGCCGGGAGAAGGAGCCTGTGTGTAAGACGATTCCCTCTTTTGGCTGTATATTCGGGGCCAGAAGATCAGACAATTGAGTACGCATCTGACATACAAGGACGATTCGGAGCTGTGGCACGCCTTCAAACAAGGCGATATGGAGGCGTTTGAGCAGATTTACCGCTCTCATTTCTCCATGCTGCTGGCGTACGGAAAGCGGATCAGTTCGGATCTGGAAATGGTCGAAGACGCCATCCAGGACGTATATGTCGAGCTTTGGAAGCGCCGGGAAAATCTCAAAAGCCTGCATACGATCAAATTTTACCTGTTCCGGGTCCTCCGGAACCGGCTCTATGCCCTCCGGCAGTCTTCTCTTGTCCAGGAAGACGACGAGTTTTCCGAGGATGTCACCAATCTTTTCTTCATTCCGGCTTTCGAAGCGAGCGTGATCGAGGAGGAATCCTCCCGTCACCGGCAGCTGCGTTTGCAGAAAGCGATCAGCGAACTGCCGGGGCGCCAGCGGGAAGCGGTACTGCTGGCTTTTTACGACGATTTTTCGACCGAGGAAATCGCCGGTATCATGGGAATCAACCAGCAATCGGTCAATAACCACCTCAACCGGGCGTATACTTCCCTGCGGCGGGTCCTGACAGACTCCGTTCTTCCGCTGATTCTGTTCCTTCTTTTTTGCTGATCAATCCAAGCCTGGAAAAAAATAGTGCTAAAACTGAGTTGAGCGACCCGGTCCCGTGCTATCTCCTGTAGAAACAATCCATTTCGAATGAATTATATACCTGAGTCGGAAGAGGACTTTATCGGCGATGCTCACTTTCGCCGGTGGGTAAAATCACCGGACGCAGCTTCGACGGCTTACTGGGAGAGCTTTCTGGAGAACCATCCCGAAAAGCGGGAAACGGTTCAGCGGGCAGCCGAAGTAGTACGGCGCCTCTCCGATGCGAGCGCGGCCCTGATGGAGGCCCAGTATGCGGGCAGCGAAAAGGAAGACGAAATCTGGCAGGGTATCGCAGGCCGGATTACGCCGGAGGAAGCGCCTGTACGCCGCTTCTGGGGTCGCCGCGTAGCGGCAGCTGCCGGCATCGTGCTGGTGGCCGGGCTGGGCATCGGATTGTTCCGCTATTTATCCTCGGAAACAACGGTTCCGGCGCTGGCGCCGGTGGCGCTCGAAAACCGGGTTGATTCTGTCACCGTTTTTAACGAACAAAAAGCGCCCCGGCTGGTATCCCTGCCCGACGGCAGCTCGGTGATTCTGAAGAAAGGCAGCCATCTCCGGTATGCCTCTCCCTTTGAACCGGAACAACGGATCGTGGCGCTGAGCGGCGAAGCGTATTTTGAAGTCGTACGCGACCCGGGCCGGCCCTTTCTCGTGCATGCCAACGGACTGGTAGCCAAGGTATTAGGGACGAGTTTTGACGTACGTGCCTGGGGTGCCAATGCCGATGTGACGGTTACCGTCCGGACTGGGAAGGTAGCCGTTTTCCAGGAACCGGAAGAAGAAACCCGCCCGAAGGAGCGGTTTCCGCAACAGGTTATCCTGACGCCGAACGAGCAGGTGGTATTTGCCAGAAAGGCGCTGAAGCTGTTCAAGAGTCCGGTGAATGCCCTGGCGGAAGCGAAGCTGCCGGTCATCCGGCCGGTGAGCCTGGTGTATGATTCGGTGCCGGTGAGTACCGTCTTCCGGGAAATCGAAAAAGTCTACGGAATCAAGGTGGTGATTGAGCAGAAAGCGCTCGAAAACTGCCGGATCACAACGGATCTGAAGGACGGCACGCTGTCCCAGAAACTCGATATTATCTGCAAAACGATCGAAGCCAACTGGTCGACAAAGGACGCCTTCGTGGCGGTTTCCGGCCGGGGCTGTGCACCTCTACCCTGACAAACATTTCATTTCAGCTTATTCACGAACCATTAACCCCGATCTATGCCTCAAAACCCCCTTTAACAATGAAGTCAGTGATGTCCGACCACCACTGACTTCCAAACAATTCCCTCTGTGAAGTTCGCACATCCGCCGTTAACGGATGCAGGGGATCATTTGTGTTTTTCTATTCAAAAAAACCATTTCAAATGTATGAAAGAACCATTATTCTCCAAAGAATTTGGGTGGAAGATCATGCGATTAACATTACTCCAACTTCTTGTCATTTCCTTCTTTACGAACGTGTCGGTGGCGCATACCACACGGGCACAGGAGATCCTCAATAAGCGTATCTCTGTAGAGCTGAAGAACAAGAGTGTCAGCGAAGTGCTGTCCCGGATTGAGAAGATGGCTGACGTACGGTTTTCATACAGCCCTGACCTGATTCAATCGGGACGGGCGGTATCAATCGACGCCTCCAACGAGAGCCTGACGACGGTTCTCAGCAAATTACTTCATCCCCTTAACATCAACTTTGAAGTTGTCGGAAACCGGCTGGTGCTTACCCGTGCCAATAAAGTGGCCAACAACTTCATCGAACGGTACATCACCCTGATGCTTCCCGGCAAACTGATCGGCAATCCGTTGCTGTCGGTACGCGGGGTCGTCAAGGACGAAACCGGCTCGCCGGTACCCAGCGCTACCGTCCTCCTCAAAGGCAGCGGCAACGTTGGAACGGTTACGGACGTAGAAGGACGCTTCACCCTGAACATTCCGGACGGAAAGGCTACACTGGTCATTTCTTCGATCGGCTTCCAGACACAGGAAGTTGCGGTAGAAAACCGGACAGCCATCGAAATCGTCCTGAAGTCAGACATCAAATCGCTGAACGAGGTTGTCGTAGTCGGATACGGTACCCAGAAGCGTGGCGAAGTAACCTCCGCCGTTACGTCCATCAAGACCGAAGATTTCAACCAGGGTGGTACCCGGAATGCCATGGACCTGATCCAGGGCAAGGTAGCCGGTCTGCAAATCACCCGTACCCAGGGTAACAACCCGAACTCCGGCGTAGCGATCCAGCTGCGGGGTATTGTCTCCATCAACGGGGACCGCTCTCCGCTCATCGTTGTCGACGGTATTCCGGGCGGTAACCTGGACCTTCTCCAGCAGGATGATATCGAATCATTCGACGTACTGAAGGACGGTTCCGCTGCTGCAATCTACGGTACCCGCGGTAACGCCGGGGTTATCCTCATCACCACGAAGAAAGGTAAGACCGGCCCTGCACGCGTGAGCTATTCGACCTATGCGCAGCGCGAAGTGGTGTCGAAAAGACCGCGCTTCCTCACTGCCGATGAATGGCGTACCTATGCCGCTGATCCGAGTAACCCGAAAGGTGCGCAGATGAAGGATCTCGGTGCTTCGACCGACTTCTATGACCTGCTGCTCGACAAGCAGAACGTCAGCCAGTACCATAACCTGGCGCTTTCAGGCGGTAACGGCCCGAACAGCAACTACCGCGTGTCGATGTACTACAACGAGGCCAACCCGATCACAATTCAGAACTGGCGCCGCCAGTTCGGTGGCCGTCTGAGCTTCAACCAGAAGGGACTCAACAACATGCTGACGTCTCAGGTAAACCTCGCCACGAACTTCAACAAGGCGAACCTCCTCGGCGGTCAGGCCGGCGACTTCGAAAACGCCCTCGGACGGAACCCGACGCAACCGGTATTCAACCCCGACGGAACGTACTACGAAGAAGGATCAACGACGAACCCCATCGGCCGTCTGGCGCAGCAGAAGAACCTCCGCGACCAGCAGACGACCTCTGCCGACGTACGGTTTACGCTGGAGCCCCTGGCAGGTTTGAAAGTGTCTGCGTTCGGCGCCATTCAGCGGGACGTCCGCAACGACAACGAGTACCGCCTTCGTGGCTCGCGCTCGTCGATGCTCGATAACCTCAACGGTACGCCGATCAACGGTACCGGCTATGCCCGGAAGTACAACTACCTGAACACGAACACGACGTTTGAGTCGACCGCCGAATACGAGCGCAAAATCGCCGAAGACCATACGCTGAAAGCCCTCGCTGGTTACAGCTACCAGTATGGTGTGTATGAAGAATTCTCCGGTGCAAACGCAGGCTTCCTCAACGATATCTTCGAAGAGAACAACCTCGGCGCCGGTAACTTCCTCAGCCTGGGTAAGGCTTCGCTGTCGAGCAACAAGTACGACAACAAGCTGATCGCCTTCTTCGGCCGTTTGAACTACGACTACAAGGGCAAGTACATCGCGCAGGTGATTCTCCGCCGCGAAGGTTCTTCCCGCTTTGGCCGGAACAACAAGTTCGGGTACTTCCCGGCGGCGTCTCTCGGCTGGAACATGGCGCAGGAGTCGTTTATCAAGCAACTGGGTTATGTAGACGAACTGAAGCTCCGTATCGGTTACGGGGTAACGGGTAACCAGGGTATTCCCAACTACCAGTCGCTCGTGCGTCTCGGAACGGGTAACCTGTACCTCAACGACGACGGCGTATGGCGTCAGACCTACGGCCCTTCCAACAATCCGAATCCGAACCTGCGTTGGGAAAAGAAGAAGGAATGGAACGTCGGGGTAGACTTTTCCCTCTTCAAGGGCCGCCTGAGCGGGGCGATCGATGTTTACAAGCGTCGTACCTCCGACCTCCTCGGTAACTTCAACACGCAGCTGCCTCCGTACATCCAGTCGACGCTCTTCACCAACGTAGGGGTCATCGACAACAACGGGGTGGAAGTATCCCTGAGCGGATCCGTACTGAAGCGCAAGGATTTCAGCTGGGATATGGACGTAGTCGGCAACACCCAGCACAACAAGCTGGTGTCGTTCTCGGATGACGTATTCAAGGTAACCTACCTGACCTTCGGTGGTATCGGTGGTTTCGGCGCCCTCGGCGACGCGATCCGTACGATCGAAGGCGGCCCGCTGGGCAGCTTCTATGGCAAGCGCTTTGCCGGTTTCACACCGGAAGGCAAGTGGCTTTTCTACAAGAAGACCGGCGAAGCTGTAACGGCTGACAAGATCGTTCCGAACGACGACTATGCCTACATCGGCAATGGTATTCCGAAATTCTATCTTTCCTGGAACAACCGTCTGAAGTACAAGAACTTCGACCTGACGGTCTTCTTCCGCGGGAAGTTCGACTACCAGATCCTGAACCTCCAGCAGGTATTCTTCGGCAACAAGGTATACCTGCCGAACAACGTCCTGAAAGACGCGATCACGCGCAACAACCAGATCAACGACGTGCTTCAGTATTCCGATTACTACCTCGAACCGGGTGGATTCGTGAAGCTGGACAACGTGACGCTGGGTTACAACTTCAAGTTCAACTCGCCTGTTATCCGCAGTCTCCGTCTGTATGCCACCGGCCGAAACCTGGCTACCATCACGAAATACCGCGGAATGGACCCCGAAGTGGACGATACGGGCCTCGGACCCGGCATCGATGGCCGTGGTTTCTACCCGCGTACGCGCTCGTTCACCCTGGGTCTCAATGTTGAATTCTAACAGACGAACAAGCAGATGAAAACATTCAATAAAGGACTCATTTACGCAGGTCTGCTGACCGTACTGGCCGGCACCAACGCCTGTACCAATCTCGATGAAAAGCTGTACAGCGAGATCAACGCTGACCAGTTCTATAACAACCGGCAGGAAATCCTCTCCGCTGTTCTTCGTCCGTATACCCATGCCAATGCCTGGATGGCGCCGACTTCCCAGCGTTCGTACTGGCGCCTGAACGAGCTCTCGGCCGATCAGCTGGCCTGGCCGCAGAAAGGCCGCCACGGGTATGACGACGCGCAGTGGATCCGCCTCCACGGTCATAGCTGGGTATATACCGAAGACAACGTCTGGGATCCCTGGCGTCTGGCGTATACCGGTATCGGTTTCTGTAACAATGCCCTGACGGACTTCGGCAAAATCAACTGGGCGAAAGTCGGCGTTTCTGATACCGAAAAGGCCGCTTTTATCGCCGAGCTCCGTGTGTTCCGGGCCTATCACTACCTGAAGCTGATGGACCTGTATGGAAACATTCCGGTGGTGACGACGGTGGGTACGCCCCTGAGCCCTCCGACGGTAGCCCGCGCCGAAGTATTCGCTTTCATCGAGAAAGAACTGAAGGAAAGCGTCGACGCACTGCCCGACCTGAGCAAGAAAATGATCGGCCGGATCTCCAAGGCAGCCGGATACTCCATGCTCGTGGAGCTTTATCTCAACGCCGAAGTATGGACCGGCAAGGCCCGCTGGGACGATTGCATCGCAGCCTGCGACAAGATCATTACCGGGCAAACCGGTGCGCTCAACGGAACCCTGGCGCTTGATAGCGACCTGCTTTCGACCTATAATACGACGAACGACAACTCGAAGGAAATTCTCTTCCAGCTCGTGTACGACTTCCAGGCTACGCCGACCCGCTGCGGCTGGAACAGTGACTTCTACCACTTCAACCAGCGGTACATCTACGACGGTGATGCCAACGGAAACAACGGGGTAGTCGTCATCCCGAGCGCTTACGATGCTTTCAAGGAGAATGATCTCCGGAAATCTACCTGGATGCTGATCGGTCCCCAGTTCTATACAACTGACCCGACCAAGCCGGTTCTCGGTACCGAAGAGTATGTCGGCAAGCAGCTGACCTTCGTCAAGGAAATCCGCCGCGCGAGCGAAGGAGGTACCCGTTCGACGATGATCGATGGCGAAGAAAACTCAGGCGCCCGTTTCAACAAGTACCGCCCCGGCCGTCAGACCGATGCGAAGTACTGGAGCAACGACTGGGTACTCTATCGCCTCACCGATACCTATTTCGCCAAAGCTGAAGCACTCATGCGGAAGAACGGCGGAACGGCTACGGCGGAGTCAGTGAAGCTCATCAACGACGTCCGGAAGCGCGCGTTTACCGCAGCCGACTTCGACAAGGAAGCGTACACCACCGCTACCCTGACGCTGGACGAGCTGCTCGCCGAGCGTGGCCGCGAGTTCATCTTCGAAGGCAAGCGCCGGACGGATATGATCCGCTTCGGGAAGTTTGTGACCGCCTCCTGGTGGGATCACACGCCTTCCAACGATCCGAACAAAAACCTGTTCCCCGTTGCACAGCGTCAGCTGCAGGCCAACCAGAACCTGAAGCAGAACCCGGGTTATCCCGAGAAATAACAAACAAGGGAGTAAGCCGACAGGCTTACTCCCTTTGTCTCTGGCCTTGTCCCGCATTGACCTCGCTGACCTATTCATCCGGCGCGTTTCGTAGCAGAAGCGGGCCGGATTTTTGTTTTCGGCAGAAATCCGGGAAAGCTGCCGCCGGATAACCCGCACGGCAGTTTCTCCCGGTTGCGAAGTCAAGCGGGTATTGAGGAAATTTCGTTCGGTTAATGGGGTGCCGGATAAAGATAGTGCAATTCCTCCATTAAAATAGGTACGCATGGAAAGGATAAGTGCTATTTATTCCTGTGATAATAAAATTCCGACGTATTCTGATTTTGACCGTAACGAGGATATAGTCCGGGATCGACGCGGAGTAGGGAGGGAGTACCGCTTTCATGGCTATTTTTGCAGGATAGCTCCGGTACACTCGCCGGACTCGTAACGAGCATCATGAAATACAAGAAACACGTTTTTATCTGTACGAATCAGAAACCCGCACCGAAGAAATCCTGTGGCGAAGAGCATGGTATGGCCCTGGTCGACGCCTTCAAGGAGCGTCTGAAAGACCTCGGCCTTCAGATTGACATCCGTGCCCAGAAGACCGGCTGCCTCGACGTATGTGCCTTCGGCCCGTCGATGGTGGTCTATCCGGAAGGTGTTTTTTATGGCAAAGTTGAGCTGTCAGATGTGGAAGAGATTATCCAGAGCCACCTGATCGGCAATGAGCCGGTGGAACGGCTGCGACTGGCGTTTTGATCGCGGTTTTAATGAGAAGAGAGAAGCCGTCCGGAAGGGCGGCTTTTTTGTTTGGGAAAGGGAATCGAGTCTTTTTTCGGCGTTTTTTTCGCTTTGAAAGTGAGGACATTATGCCCCGGTTTAAGAATCCTTAACACTTCATCCAAACCGCAGGTACTCTTTTTTCCCGTACATAAAAGCAGTACCAACAATCAATCGCCATGAAAAAGACACTTCTCAGCGGACTGTGGATGGTAGTGCTGGTGTCAATGCTTATTTCCTCCTTCACTTCCTGCGCCCGCAGTTCCCAGGATCGCAAAAAGTCCCGCCTCAATAAAACCCAGAAAGGCGCACTGATCGGCGCCGGCGCCGGCGCAGTAGTCGGCGGTGTCGTCGGGCGTTTCTCCAAAAACACAGCCATCGGAGCCATTCTGGGCGCGACCGTCGGCGGGGCTGCCGGCGCCATCATCGGCCGGAAAATGGACAAACAGGCCAAACAACTCGAAAAAGATCTCGGAAAAACGGCCAAAGTTGAACGGGTAGGAGAGGGAATCCGGGTGAGCATGGACGGCCAGCTGCTCTTTGCTTATAACTCGGACGAAATCAGCGCCACCACGCGCGAGAACCTCGAAAAACTCGCCGAAACCCTTCAGAAAAACCCGGATACAGATTTGCTGGTGGAAGGCCATACCGACAATACCGGTTCTGCCGATTACAACCAGGATCTTTCCGAGCGCCGCGCTGCTTCGGTATCCAGCTTCCTTCGCTCCCGCGGGGTACGCGCGTCCCGACTGACCATCAAAGGCTATGGACTTACCCAGCCGGTAGCTGATAACAGTACCGAAGCCGGTCGTCGCCAGAACCGCCGCGTCGAAATCGCCATATCTGCCAACGAAAACATGAAACGGGCTGCCCGCAACGGCGAGTTGACCAGCGCCCGCTAATTGCCATGAAACGCTATCTGCTCCTTCTGCCGGCGCTGCTGATCGGATTCAGCACGCTGGCCCAGACGCCCGTTCGTTCCGGAATACGCGGCGGGCTATCCGTCAGCAACCTCCGTGTCAACGAAGCCAGCGACCGCAATCCCCGCTATGGCTTTCACATAGCAGCCTTTACCCAGCTGCCTGTCATACCGGAATTTCTGTCCATTCAGCCGGAGCTGGGATATACCACCAAGGGTACCACGGCAACGTTTAACCTGCCGGATTTTTCCGGGAAGAATACCTTCAAACTGAATTACCTGGAGCTGCCCGTGCTGGCTACATTTCATATCGGCGATTTTGTCGATATCCACGCCGGACCGTATGTGGGATACCTCCTCAACGCGAAGCTGGATACGAAAAGCAATTGGGGAAACGGATCGAGGGATCTGAATACCGATGATTTTCACCGGTTTGATTACGGCCTCGGCGCCGGGCTGACGCTGTACTTCGGGAAAGTACTGGTCGGCACCCGCTACAACCTCGGGTTGCAAAAGCTGGCTGACTCGTATGCGGCCGACCGTATCCTCGGCAAGGCGAAGAATACTTCTGCGCAGGTGTCAGTGGGGGTGACGTTTTAGAAGCAGTTTTCGGTTTTCAGTTGGGGTGGGCGAATAGGTTTGCCGCATTTTTAGGGGTCAGTGACCGATCCGGCTATCCCTCGAAAACCGAAAACCGAAAACCGAAAACCGAAAACCGAAAACCGAAAACCGAAAACCGAAAACCGAAAACCGAAAACCGAAAACCGCCTATTTCTCCACCCCTAGTTCCTGGTGCTCAGAGGTCATTTGCAGGATTTCTTCCACATATTCCCGCGAGTTGAAGAGTCGCGGGACTTTATTTTGTCCGCCCAGTTTGCCACGCCGTTTCATCCATTCATAGAACGTTCCGGGAGGTACCTGGTGGACGCTGGGACGGATCAGGGCCAGATCGAAGCTACGCTTGGCGTCGTAATCGGAATTGATCCGGCGGAGGGTCTCGTCGAGTAAGGCGACAAACCGTTCCGGATTATCAGGAGGAGTCGAAAACTCAATCACCCACTCGTGCCCGCCGCGGTGCCCGTGGCGCTCGCTGCCGCTGCGCATGTAGATCGGTGCGGCGGTGTAATCGGTGATGGTCGCATGGGTAGCTTCGCAGGCGGCGGTCAGCGCTACTTCGGCGTTTTCGATGATGACTTCTTCGCCAAAAGCATTGATAAAGTGCTTCGTACGCCCGGATATGCGTACCCGGTATGGCTCTTTGGACGTGAACCGGACAGTATCTCCGATGAGGTACCGCCAGAGGCCGGCGTTTGTCGAGATGACGACGGCATAATTCTGGTTCAGTTCAACCTCCGGAAGCGTGAGCGCTTTGGGGTGCTGCTTGCCGAGTTCGGAAAGCGGGATGAATTCATAGAAAATCCCGTAATCCAGCATCAGCAGCAGTTCATTCGGAAACTCCAGGTCGTCCTGAAGACCGAAAAAGCCTTCCGACGCATTGTATGTTTCGAGGTAGCGAACCGAATCGGTCGCGAAGATTTCTTTCCGGAAGAGGTCCCGGTAAGGCTGAAACGCCACGGCGCCGTGGATAAAGACCTCAAAATTCGGCCATACGTCCAGAATATTTTCTTTGCCGGTGATTTCCAGAACTTTCTGGATAAGAACCATTGTCCAGGTGGGCACGCCCAGGATACTGGTGACGTTTTCGCGGGAGGCTTCTTCCGCCATACACCGGATTTTGTCTTCCCAGCCATCCATCAGGGCAACCTTCAGGGAGGGCGTCCGGATAAATTGCGCCCAGCTGGGGAGGTTTTTCATCACCACCGCGGAGATATCGCCCGTAATCGTCTGCTCGTTGAGCTGGTTCTGGGAAAGGCTGCCGCCGACGGATAACCCCTTGCCTTCGAAGACGCGGGTGGTCGGCTTGTTATCGATCCACAACGCCATCATGTCTTTCCCGGCCCGGAAGTGCCCTTCATCGAGCGATTCGCGGGAAACGGGGATAAACTTGCTGCGCGCGTTGGTGGTACCGGAAGACTTGGAAAAGAAGTGAATCGGAGAGGGCCACAATACCCGGTCTTCACCCCGCATGACCCGTTCGATGTACGGAAACAGGTCCTCATAGGCCGAAACGGGCACTTCCCGCTGAAAGTCGGCTACTGACCGGATGCTCTTATATCCGAATGCTTTCCCCCATTGCGTGGATCGGCCGTCGCGGATAAGCCGCTGAAACTGGCGCTCCTGAATAGGCCACGGATCTCTGCGGAACGCATCAATCCGAGCGAGCCTTCGCTTCATAAGCCAGACCAACGTATCGTTAAAGAGGGTAAGCATAGGCATTCGACCGATATGCAAATATGCGAATTGAAACGAATGTTTCCTTACATAAAAAAATAACTACACCGTGTGTCTGTCCGGACTTACCGCGGGAATCGATCCGGGTAATCGGTTATCAGACCATCGGCGCCTGAACGGACCATTCTGCGCATAATCCGGGCAGAATTCACGGTCCACGGCACAATTTTCATGCCATTTTCATGGGTTTTTCGTATCAGGCGCCGGGTTACTCTCCGGTAAAAAGGACTGTAAACGTCGGGCCGGAACCCCAATTCCCTTTCTATTTTCCGGACGCCTTTCCAGGTAGTCAGGGCGGAAAGCCGGACAGGCAGGAAAGCACCGGCTGCAATCTGCCGGCGCCAGTAGCGTAGCACAGCGGCATCGAAGCTCTGGATCGTCACCGAAGCAGGTCCCGGAACCGATTTCAGGCAGGTATTGACCCGGTCAGAAAGCCGTTCGGCGGTCGCCGGAGACATACCGGATACTTTCAACTCAATACTGTAATGCACCTTGCCGGGCGCCCGCTGCTCCGCCTCGCGGATAACGTCTTCGAGCAGCGGTTTCCAGGCTGCGACGGATGCCTGTTCCGGAAACGACGGGTTCTTCCGCAGACCAACATCGTACCGGCGGATATCGGCATAGTCCATTTCGGATATCCACCGGTTTTTGTCTTCAACCGGCTTCCCATCCGGCGCCGTACTGAAGACCGGGGAAAACCAGGGATCATGCGAGACTACTAATTGACTGTCCCGCGAAAACAGAACGTCGAGTTCCAGCGTTGTCACTCCGAGTTCAAGCGCCTTGCGGAAAGCCGGCAGGGTATTCTCGGGCATCAGGCCGCGGCATCCGCGGTGTCCCTGAAGATCGAACGTTTGCCCCGATGCGGTTGTCGTACCAAAAATCAATAGACATTGGATAGACCATCGTTTTAATATTGCAATACATTCATTCAAAAATACTATTATTTGCCTGTGATCCGCTTTACAACAGGTAGACAACCCCGTCTTTTTGTTTCTGCGGGCATATCTGCTAGGTTTGTACATCTTGTTACTCAATCGATGTTGAAAGTATGGTGAAAGCGGTTCTCAGCGTCGCCGTAACGGGCGGCCTTTTATGGCTATTGAGTACCCCGTTGGGACCGGCCCCCGCCCTCGGGTCGTTTCTCAGTCCTTTTACCGGTTTCTGGAGCAACGAGCGCCGGGTGGATATGCTCAACGAGGAAATACACCTGCCGGGTGCACAGGAGGAGATTACCATCCGGTTCGACGATAACCGCGTCCCTCATATCTTCGCCGCCAACGACCACGACCTGTATTATGCCCAGGGGTATGTTACTGCCCGGGACCGGTTGTTCCAGATGGAGCTGACGATACGCTCCGCTGCCGGCCGCCTTAGCGAAATCGTCGGCGAAAAAGCCCTGCCACTCGACCTTTACAAACGCCGCACCGGATCGGTCAAAGCCGCCGAGGAAGCCTGGAAATTCACCCAGCAGGACGAGAAGATGCGCGGCATCCTCGAAGCCTACAGCGATGGGGTCAATGCCTATATCTCCCAGCTTCGCAAGGCCGATTACCCGGTGGAATATAAGTTACTCGGCTTTCAACCCGAAGCCTGGTCTCCGGAAAAATCCATGCTGCTCATGGTGGAGATGACTCATACGCTGGCCAGTCCCCGCAGCGGTGATGCATCGCTGACCAGCGTGCTGGAAAAATTCGGGCTGGAAGTGGTGCGGGATCTGTATCCTGATTTTGTGGAACGGGAAAGCCCGGTAATTCCCAAAGGTACTGCCTGGGACTTCCGCCGGGTAGCCATTCCCCGCGCTCCCCGGGATTACGACGAAATCAAGGCAGGCGGGGCTTCCGAGCCAGATAGCTGGCCTCTCCGGCCGGAAGGCATCGGATCCAATAACTGGGCCGTTTCGGGTAAGAAGTCGGCCACCGGATTCCCTATTCTCGCCGGCGATCCGCACCTCGGGTTGACACTCCCGTCTATCTGGTATCAGGTTCAATTGTCGTCGCCTGAAAGCAACGCCTGCGGCGCTTCGTTGCCGGGTGCTCCGTGCGTCATCATCGGCTTCAACCGCGATGTGGCCTGGAGTGAAACTAATGTAGCGTCGGATGTAGCAGACCTGTATGCTATCCGCTTCCGGGACAAGTCCAGAAAAGAGTATTTCTTTGATAAACAGTGGGTGAAGACCACCTTCCGCTACGAAGAAATCAAAATAAAGGGCAAACCTGCCGTGATTGATACGGTTGCGTATACCCATCATGGTCCGGTGGCGATGCCGCGGTTTCCGGAAGACAAACAGCCGAGCCTGGCGCTGCGCTGGATCGCGCATGAGCCCGGCAATCCGATCCGGACGTTTTACATGCTGAACCGCGCCAAAAACTATGATGATTATGTCCGGGCGCTGAGCCATTACGTTTCACCGGCGCAGAACTTTGTTTTTGCGAGCAATGAAGGGGATATCGCGATCTGGGTAAACGGCAAATTTCCGCTGAAATGGAAGGAGCAAGGGAAATTTCTTTTGGACGGAACCCGCCCCGAGTACGATTGGCAGGGCTGGATTCCCCACGAACAGAATCCGCACGTCAAAAACCCGGCCAGCGGATATGTGAGTTCGGCGAACCAGTCTTCGACCGATAAAACGTACCCTTACTACCTCAACTGGCGGTTTGCACCGCCCAACCGGGCCATCCGTATCAACGAGCGCCTGGCAGCGATGGAGCAGGCTACGCCCGATAGCTTACGCCTGTTGCAAAATGACGTGTACAATGTGCTGGGCAGGGACCTGCTACCGGATCTGCTGAAGGAGCTTGATATGTCGGCGCTGAGTGCCACGCAATACTCTGCTTATTCGGCCTTGCAGCAGTGGAACTACCAGAATACGATCGGGTCGGTTGGCGCGACGATCTTCGAAGAATGGACCGATTTGCTTCCCTATTTTGTCTGGGATGAATTCCGGACGACCGACGGCAAGCCGCTCCAGGCGCCGCAGGATGACCGGGTCTGGGAGCTTATCTGGAAGAAAAAAGAGTCGAAGTGGTTTGACCTGGAAAAGACAACCGACAAAACCGAGACGGCCCGGGATATCATCCAGCTGAGCTTCAAAGCGGCTGTCGACAGCCTGCAAAAACACCACGGCGCTTTTTCTCCCAAAACCTGGGCCTGGGGTGAAGTCAAGGGATCGACGATCGCGCACCTGTTGCCGCCACTCAAATCATTTGGCCGGGACGACGTCCGGGCGGGCGGGAGTTCGGAAGTACCAAATGCCTTCCGGGGCAAATGGGGGCCGTCCTGGCGGATGGTTGTGGCATTGGGGAAAGACGGTCCGACAGCCTATGGCGTATACCCCGGCGGACAGTCGGGAAATCCGGGCAGCCCGTTCTACGACAACATGGTCAATACCTGGAGAGACGGCCGGCTCAACGAGCTCGTCTACCTCAAATCCGGTGCGGAGCCGAACCCGCGTATCGTCGGAACCTGGAAAATTACGAAACCCTGAGATTCATGTCTTTTCTGTTGATGATTCTGCTTTCAGCCATGGTGCAGTACTTTCTGCCCTGGTGGTCGGTCGCGCTGGTACCGTTCGGGATTTCAGCCTGGAAAGGTACCTCGGGCAAGGGAGCCTTTTTCAATGGCTTTTTTTCGGCGGGACTGTTGTGGCTCGGCCTGGCGTGGTATGAGCATCAGCGGTCGGGAGGTATTCTGACCGAACGCATCAGTACCCTGTTTCAGGGAGCCGGAACGCCGGCCCTGCTGGCAGCTACAGCGTTGATCGGTGCGCTGGTCGGTGGTTTTGCTTCCATGAGTGGGTATTTTCTCCGTCAGCTGATCTCTCCCCAAACCCTGTCGGAAGCGGAAAAAGCCAAAGCCTACTGGTGATTTACCTAAAATCCTGAGATCGTGGCAGTCTCCCGGCTTGCCACTTTCCGGCATTTGCCTATTTTTGCCGATCTGTTTATCATAACCAAACCATCCAGTCTCAGTGAAAAACCTCTCTTTGGCCCTGAACGCCGTGTTGGCCGTGGCGGTAGCTGTTTTGTATTACCTGCACTTTAAAGGATCAGACAGTGCGGCGGCCGGGACTCCGGCGGGTTCAGTCGGTGGCAAGTCGATTGTATACGTCAACGCCGATTCACTGCTGACGCATTACGATTTCTTCAAGGATACCCAGAAAGCTTTCGAACAAAAAGGAACCCAGCTGGACCTCGAACTGAACCAGAAAGGTGCTACCATCCAGCGCGAAATTCAGGTATTTCAGCAACGTGCCGGCGGTATGATCGCGGCAGAAGCGCAAGCCAAGCAACTTGAGCTTCAGAAAAAAGCGGCTGATTTCGAGAATTACCGTCAGAAAGCTGCCAACGACCTCTCTACCGAGCGTGCGCAGCAAACGGAAAAGCTGTACGACAACATCTATAACTACATCAAGAAGTACAACAACGATACCAAGTACCAGTTTGTACTCGGCTTCCAGAAAGGCGGCGGCATCCTTTTTGCTGACACCAACCTGGATGTGACGCAAAAACTCATCGACGGTCTGAACAAGGAGTACAAGGAAACCCAGCCGAAGACCGAAGAGAAAAAAGAAGAAAAGAAATAAGCTGGCTCCGGCCGATCGAAAAGCCACGCCGACTGCGTGGCTTTTCTGTTAGGAGGAGCACTCCAACCGTTATGGCCGAAAAAGAAAAAATACAGAAGCACGTCGAAATCAAGAACCGGCGGGCTTCGTTCGAATACGAATTCCTCGAAACCTTCACGGCCGGGCTGGCCCTGACAGGTACCGAGATCAAATCCATCCGCCAGGGAAAAGCCAACCTGACGGATACCTACTGCCTGTTTTTGAGCGACGGGCTTTACGTTCGGGGTATGAATATCTCCCGGTACGAAGAAGGTACGCATTACAACCACGATCCGCTCCGGGACCGTAAACTCCTGCTTCAAAACCGGGAATTGAAAAAACTGAGTAACAAACTCAAGGACCAGGGGCTGACCATCATCGCGACCCGCCTCTTCATCTCCGAACGCGGATTTGCCAAACTCAATATCGCCCTCGCCAAAGGAAAGAAACTCCACGACAAACGCCACGACATCAAAGACCGGGACGTGAAGCGGGATATGGCGAGAAATGAGTAGGGGCGGTAGCCGGCAATTGGCTGGCGGCTATAGGCTTTAGGCTGTAAGCAATAAGCGTTAAGCAGGAGGCCGACGCCATTGCCGCCAATCGCTTATAGCCTACAGCTTATCGCTTACAGCCTAAAGCCCCCCAAAATCCCTTACCTTTGCCCCTCGAAAATCCCTGTTCTATCGTGACAGACGACATAAAAGCCCAGTACGAACTGGTCATTGGCCTGGAAGTCCATGCCCAGTTGCTTACCGAGAGTAAGATTTTTGCTTCTGACGCCAATCATTTCGGTTCGCCGCCGAATCACAATATCTCTGTTATTACCCTCGGGCATCCCGGAACGCTCCCGAAGCTGAACCAGAAGGCAGTAGACCTGGCAATTCGCTTCGGGCTGGCGACAAACAGTACCATTTCGCCCCGGACGGTGTTTGACCGCAAAAACTACTTCTATCCCGATCTGCCGAAAGGCTATCAGATTTCGCAGGATAAAAAACCCATTTGCGTGGGTGGCGAGATCTGGGTGAAGCTCAAAGATGGCACCGAGAAAGCCATTCCGCTGCACCATACCCACCTGGAAGAAGATGCCGGAAAATCGATTCACGACGACCAGTCGACCGATACCCTCCTCGACTACAACCGTGCCGGCACGCCCCTGATTGAAATTGTGACGGATCCGGCCATGCGGTCGGCGGAAGAAGCCGGCGCCTACCTGACCGAAATCCGGAAGCTGGTGCGCTACCTGGATATCTGCGATGGCAACATGGAAGAGGGTAGCCTGCGCTGCGATGCCAACATCTCCGTCCGGAAATGGGGTGATCCGGTGCTGGGTACGAAAGTCGAAATCAAGAACATGAACTCTGTTCGTTTTCTGCAGAAAGCGATCGAGTTTGAATACGACCGGCAGGTCAGCGTCCTCGAAGAAGGAGGTACCCTCATTCAGGAAACCCGGATGTTTGACCCCGAAACCGGTCGTACCTACGGCATGCGGGTAAAGGAAAGCATGAACGACTACCGGTATTTCCCGGAGCCGGATCTCGTGCCTATCCTGATAGATGAGGAGAAGCTGGCTGCCGAACGCGCCAAAATGCCTGCGCTGCCCCGGCAGTTGATGCAAAAGTACGAGGGAGAGCTGGGCCTGTCGCACGCTGACGCCCTGCTCCTGACCGAATCAAAAGCGACAGTAGCCTATTTCGAAGAAGCTATTGCCCAGGCAGCTCCCAAAACGGTTGCCAACTGGCTGACCGGTCCTGTCCGGACGTGGATGAACGAATCGAAAAAGGAGCTCTCGGCGTTCCCGGTTTCTCCGGGAGTACTGGCGGCCCTTATCCGGCTGGTCGACGAAAACAAAGTCAGCCATTCCGCAGCGGCCCAGAAGCTTTTCCCGGCACTGGTAGAGCGCCCTGACGTAGCGCCGCTGGCGCTGGCCGAAGAGCTGCAACTGATTCAGCAGGGCAATAGCGATGTGCTTCAGGCGTTGATAGACGAGGTACTGGCTGCCTGGCCGGACAAAGTCAAAGAGTACAAAAAAGGGAAAAAAGGTCTCATTGGCTTGTTTGTAGGGGAAGTGATGAAGAAATCGAAGGGGCAGGCAGATCCGAAAGTTACCAATCAACTCGTTGCCCGTTCACTAGACAATCTATCCTGATGAAACGCGTCCTTGCCGGTCTTCTCGTCTCCCTGTCTGTCCAGGCATTTGCCCAGGATGGCTACAAAATTGAAGGTACTGTCCGAAACCCGAATCCGGGTGAAAAAGCCTATCTGGCGTTTATCAACGACCGCGGAGTAGCCGTGAAACTGGATTCGTCTGCTATTGCTGACGGCAAATTCCGGATCAGCGGAAAAGCTACCGACGGCGGCGGTTTTTACCGGCTGAACGTCGGGGGACTTCCACCTGCGATTCTTTTGATCGAAGGCGGAGAAACCCTGCTCGTCGAAACCGACGCCAAAGCAGCCGGAAAACCGGTAACCAAAGTAACCGGCTCCAAAAACATGGAGTATTTCCAGCGTCTGAATGCCATCAACGAAGGATTCAAGGCAAAAGTGGATAAGCTCAATGTCGCTTACGAAGCCGCCAACGAAAAGAAGGACAAGGTCACGAAGCAAAAGATCGAAAAGCAATTCGAACAGGAGCAGGCCGTAGTCGTGCAGCAGGTGAAGACCATGATCCCCGAAATGGGAGCGAGTCTGGCGGCATTGTATGCGACGAACTTCCTGAATCAGGAACAGGACTTCGCCGTGTTTGAGCAACTGGCCGACCGGTTTGAAAAAGAAAAGCCGGACGTCCGGATGTACAAGGCATTTGTCGCAACCGTACGCCGGGTGCAGACCAGCCGCAAAGGTCTTGCCCTCGGCAGTCCGGCGCCGGAAATCAACCTGCCGGATGCCAATAACAAGATCGTATCGCTGTCGTCGTTACGTGGAAAATACGTGCTGATCGATTTCTGGGCCGGTTGGTGCGGACCCTGCCGCCGGGAAAATCCGAATGTTGTCCGGCTGTATAATCAGTTCAAAAACAAAGGATTTGAGGTATTCGGCGTATCCCTCGATTCTGACCGGAAGCTGTGGCTGGACGCCATCCAGAAAGACGGTCTGACCTGGACCCAGGTATCTGACCTGAAGTACTTCGATTCAGCTGCAGCTGTGGACTACGGTATTCAGCACATTCCCTTCACGGTACTGATCGACCCGAAGGGCAATATCGTTGCGACGGAACTCCGCGGCGAAGCCCTGGAGGCGAAGCTGAAAGAACTGATGCCCTGATTCCTATTCCCCTCTACATATGAAAATAGCGATTATCGGTTGCGGAAACATGGGTATGGCCTTTGCCAAATCGTTTCTGCAATACAACCTCGTCCGGAAAGAGGACCTTTTTCTGATCGAAAAATCGGCCGAACGCGGCGAAGCCCTGCGTGCCGAGCAAACGGGCGTCGTGGTCGATACCATCGGCCCGCGTATTTCAGAAGCAGACCTGATTATTCTGTCGGTGAAGCCGCAGGATTTCGGGCCGGTACATACCGAGCTCAAGCCGGTAATTCGCTATAATCAGCTGGTCTTGAGTATCATGGCCGGTATCTCGATCCAGCAGATACAGACGGCCCTGGATCACCCGCTTGTGGTGCGTGCCATGCCGAATACCCCGGCAATGCTCGGAATGGGGATGACGGCTTTCGCTGCCGCCAAAGAAGTAGATATTCAAAACCTCCGCCGCGCCGAAAACCTGATCAACGCCACCGGGCGTTCGGTTTTTCTGGAAGACGAAAGCCTCCTCGACGCCGCTACAGCAGTCAGCGGCTCCGGACCGGCCTACTTCTTCTACCTCGTGAAGGCGATGATCGAAGCAGGTACGCAGATGGGATTCCCCGAAAGCCTTTCCGCCCAATTGGTGAAGCAGACTATGCTGGGTTCCTATCACCTGATTCAGACAGCAGATAAGAGCCTGGACGAGCTGATCAAAGCCGTGGCGTCCAAAGGTGGTACGACGGAAGCCGCCTTGAAAACCTTCGAACAGCATGATTTGTCCGGTGCGCTGATCGCCGGGATGCATGCCGCTCAGAAACGCGCGACCGAGCTCTCCAAATAACTAAAACGGAATTTCAACCCGTGTTTTCCGGCTGACGGGCTTCCCGTTCCGGAGCGCGGGTAGCCACCGAGGCCCTTCTCTGACCAGGCGAAGGGCTTCGTCGTCATAAGGCTTGCCGAGACCTTTAACGACGCGCAGGCGGGAAAGGGTAGAGTCGGTATTGACCCGGAATTGTAAGATAACCTTGCCTATTGGTGGTTCCTGTGCCGGAATGCGACGCCGGGTGGAGAGGTATGTACGGAAGTCACCAATACCTCGGAAAGGTATCGGAGGCCTCTCAGTAATCGCCTGCCTGCCATAGCCCACTGTTACCACTTCATTCATCAGAGAGGTGTCAGCGCCGAGGCCGGGAACGGTACTATCGGCAGGAGTTGATAACTTGGTCCGAACCTCGCCTTTACCCGAATCTGCGACTACCTTACCCTGTAGCATTGCTTGAGGAGGAACGGCATCTCCATACTGTCGAAACGTATCAGGGGATGCCAGTTTCATCGCCATTTTACGTGCCGGTATCGGTGCAGCAGCCATAGCGACTTGCGGAATAGAACTGTCGGCTGTCCGTTGCGAACTACCTGCAGGCTCATCCCGGTTGGATAGCCGGGCTTTCGGCGGGGCATAGGCGACGGCCGGCTGCTCTGCCATCGGAACAGGCGCTGCCGGTACAACGCTGTCTTTCAGTGCGGGCGGCGCCGATTGTTTGGCTATTTCCGGCGTAAGCGGCGCCTGCGTCCGGAAAAACAGGGAATACCCCAGAAATAGAATACCCGCCAGGCCTGCGGCTGTCGCGAGTGGTGCCCAGCCGATGAGGCGGCGGTTGGGGCGCGTCCGCCGGTCGAGGCGGGCCTGCAATTCTTCCAGCGGTACCGATTTGCCTTCCATTGCCAGAAACCCGTCCAGTGCATCGGCCACGAACGGATCGTCGAGCGCGGCACGCTCCACCCGGTGCTGTTCCGCATCGGAAAGGGTGCCGGCCGCATAGCGACGGAGGAGTTCGGGCGTAACGGGTTTCATGAGGCGTTGTCCATGCACAGTTTCAGGTTCCGGCGACCGTTTTGCAGGTAGCTTTTTACCTGATTCGGATCATAGCCGGTTTCTTCGGTGATCTGCCGGTAGCTTTTTTCTTTCAGGAAGAACAAAGAGACCGTCGTTTTCTGCTCCGGATTCAATTGTTCCAGGCATTTTTCGAGGTAGCGGAAGGTACTTTCTTTCTCCGCGCTGTCGTCCTGTAGATGCGGAAAGACAGCTGATTCCATACGGTCGTCGTCAAAAAAATCATCCACCCGGATTTTTTCCGAGCGAAGCTGCATCAGGCAGTAATTTTTGGCGACGCTGTGCAGCCAGCTTTTCCAGTTGGCAATGGTATGCGTGCGTGCCTTTTCGATGAGCTCTTCGAAGATGGCCATGACGGCGTCTTTGGCTTCGTCTTCGTCGCGCAGGTATTTGTAGCAGACGGCGTACAGCATTTCCATATGCCGTTCGTAGAGCTTGCCGAGAATGCGCAGGTCTCCCGTCTCCCTATATTCACGGAGGAGGTCCTGTTCGTCGTCGGAAGGATCAGAAGTGCGGCGTAGTTTAAGAAACATGGGGATGCGGTCAGCCTGCGAATCAAGGAAGAAAATGGCTATTATCGGGAGAAAATAAAAAAAATGTTCGCCGGCGTTATGGAATGCTGCCCGGCGCTGCATCCAGCCTTTAAACTAGTCTGATCCAACGATGAAACGCCTTTTTCTCCTGTTTTTGCCCCTGTTTGCGGGTGCAGAAACCACCCCGGTTCCCCTTTCTTCCAAACCGGAAAAAGTCACTGTCTTTCTCAATGGCGCGCAGATAACCCGAACGGCCAAAGTATCTCTGCCGGCAGGAAGGACAGAGCTGTATTTCGGGAATCTGTCTCCGAAACTGGACCGGAATACTGTTCAGTTAAAAGGCGAAGGCAGTTTTACGGTGCTGTCTGTGAATACGCAGCAGGGTTTTGCGGAAGGCGGTAAATCCCGCTATGAAAAAACGCAGGAGCTCGAAAAAAAGAAGGAAGTACTGGACGACAAGATCAGCGTTCAGCTGAAAATGAAAGAAGTATTCATTCAGGAAGAAGCACTCCTCAAGAAAAACCAGGAGCTCGCCGGCAAGATGCAGAACCTGAAGGCGACTGACATCAAGGAAGCCGCTGATTTTCAACGGGTACGTCTCACAGAAGTACTCATGAAGCAACTGGAGATCGACCGGGCCATCAGCAAGTTGAACGACGAAGTCAAGGAGCTCAACAAAGAAATGACCCTCTTGAATACCGGAGCCGACAAACAGGTAGGAGAGGTATGGGTGACGGTGTCGAGCAAGGTACCTGTTCCGGCGGCGGCGTTTACGGTTACATACTTTGTGCCGGATGCGGGCTGGAAACCTTCCTATGATATTCGTGTGGAAAACCTCGAAAAACCATTGACAGTAGGCTACCGCGCGCAGGTTTTTCAGTTTACGGGAGAAGACTGGAATGGAGTGAAACTGACGCTTTCGAATGCTGATCCGCGTCGTAATGCGACGCTGCCTCAGCTCAGCCCGTGGTATGGAGGAGTGGAATACCGCACGGATTATGAGATGCCGCCGCCAAGCCAGTACAACCCGGGCGTGCACCAGGTATCCGGGCGGGTGACGGATAAGAAGACGCACGAAGCCGTGGCGGGTGTATCTGTTCAAATCCGGAATACGTCCCTGGGCGTTCTGACGAATGAAAACGGTATTTACCGCCTGGATATTCCGCCGATCTTACCGGAAAATGCGCGGCAGCTGGAGTTTATGTCTGTCGGCTATCAGAAGGAGTCGAGGGGCATATCGCAGGAGCTGCTTGATGTGGAGATGAGTGTCGATACCAGAGTACTGGATGAAGTAGTAGTGGTTGGATATGGTACGCAACGGAAAACGGCGGCTACCGGTGCTGTTTCGAATGCCCTGATGGGCCGCATGCCTGTCCCTATTGATTTTACCGAAAAGGAAGCGCCGACCAGCCGCTCCTATGAAATCCAGAATTCCTACACGATCCTGTCAGACGGAAAAGTATATGCCGTGGAAATCAAAGAGGCGGAGATACCGGCGTCTTTTGAATACAGGGCAGTACCAAAGCGCAGCCAGGATGCTTTTCTGACGGCTCAGATTACCGACTGGACGAAGTATGGCTTTCAGGATGGCGAGATGAGTCTCTTTCTCGAAGGTAATTTTGTAGGGAAAGGCCGGTTGGACACTGGTACGGGAGATACCCTTATGCTGTCTTTGGGGAAAGATCCGGCGGTACAGATTCAGCGCACGCGGACGAAAGACTTTAACAAAAAATCGTTCTGGGGAAGCTCGAAATCGGAGGAATTCGGGTATGAAATCAAGGCAAAAAGTACCCGCAGCCAGCCGATTACCCTCGTGGTTTACGATCAGTTTCCGCTCTCCCGAAACAAGGAAATCGAAATTCAGGATAAAAAAGCCCCCGGTGCGGATGTCAACAGCGAAACCGGCCTGATTACCTGGCGCTGGAAGATGAAGCCGTCGGAAGAGCAGAAAACACGGTTCGGGTATATAGTGAAGGGGCCGAAGGGAGGAGGAGAATAAGTAGGTCACGTTCTCGTTTTGTATCTTTGAGAAAAGCGATTGAAAATGGATATCGAATTCAAAGTAGGAAAGCGACAACATGACCCGCGCCACATGACCTCCGAGGAACGCGTGCACTGGCAAAAGGAGATGGCTGAAGATGCTCGTGAATACCTGTTTTCGATCGGGCAACCATTAGTGTACAGAAAACAAGGCCATATCGTTGCAGAACACAGGGACGGAAGGATCCAGATAATCAAGTGAATGTATTCCTGATCGCCGGTCCTCCGGGAATCGGAAAAAGTACACAGAGCAGATCCTTTGTACCGGAAGGCGTCGCTATTATAGATCAGGATCTCGCGGCCTATCAATACAAAAGGAAGGGGTTCTCAGACTATCGGGATATAGCGTCGCTGACGACTAACGAGCGTATTCGGAAATTTCTGATAGCAGGGGAAGATTTTGCACTTGAACTAAATCTTGGCTTTGAGTCGCACTATGCATTTCTTCAGTCTATAGCCGCGAAATCAACGTATTGTTGACTCTCTTCTTTACCGATGATATTCAGATTTGTCTCCATCGTGCCGAAATAAGGTTTCAAAATGGTGGACACGAAGTAAAGCCTGAAGTGATCCGGGAAATGTATGACGATACCTTGCCGCTACTGGCGCAGCACAGGGAGATGTTTGCGGATATAACGTTGGTTGACGTAACTTATGAAGGCGTAACCGAACTGACGTCGAAGCAGGAAGAATTGCCGGAATGGGTTAAGGCGTTTGATTTGCAGAAATACCTTGTTTGAAGACTGACAATAAAAAACGGGCGGATGTCAATCCGCCCGTTTTTGCTTCTGATCCTAAACCGATCAGATATTTTTCTTCTTCAGCTCCTTCACCGCGAAGTCTGCCGCCCGGGCCGTGAAGGCCATGTAGGTCAGAGACGGGTTCTGGCAGCCGGCAGAGGCCATGAACGAGCCGTCGGTGACGAACACGTTCTTGGCGCCCCATACCTGGTTGTTGCCGTTGAGGATACTGTTTTTCGGGTCGCGACCCATGCGGGCGGTACCCATTTCGTGGATAGCCATTCCGAGGTAGGAGCCGTTGTCGAACGTCCGGATGTTTTTCACACCGGCGGCTTCGAGCATTTCAGCGGCGTCGTTCATCATGTCTTTCCGCATCTTGCGCTCGTTTTCGCGCAGGTCGGCGTCAAACACGACAGTCGGCAGGCCCCACTTATCTTTCTTGTTGCGGTCGAGGAACATCCGGTTTTCGTAGGCCGGAAGGGTTTCGCCGAAGCCGCCGAGGTTCATTGACCACGGTCCCGGCTTGGTAGCTTTTTCCTTCAGGTCTGCACCGAAGCCCATTTCAGCGACAAGACCACCCCAGCCCTGACGGCTGCCGCCGCCCTGGTAGCCGAAGCCACGGAGGTAATCACGCTTGTCGTTGCCGATGTTCCGGTAGCGGGGAATATAAATCCCGTTGGCCCGGCGACCGAAGAGGTATTTGTCGTCCAATCCTTCCACGAGGCCTGAAGCGCCGGTGCGGAAGTGGTGATCCATCAGGTTGTGACCAAGCTGGCCGGAATCGTTGCCGAAACCGTTCGGGAAGCGGTCAGAGATGGAGTTGAGCAGCAGGGCCGTTGAACCGATGGCGCCGCCGCAGATAAAGACGACTTTCGCGAAGAAGTCAATGGCTTCGTTCGTTTCAGAATCGATGATGCGTACGCCCTTGGCTTTCTGCGTCTGGGGATCGTAAAGGATCTCCGCAGCGATGCTGTTGGGGCGGATCGTCAGGCGACCGGTCGCTTTGGCTGCCGGAATCGTCGCCGACGGGCTGCTGAAGTAGCCGCCATACGGACAGCCGAGGGAACAGAGGTTCCGGTACTGACAGGGGCCGCGGCCTACTTTGGTTTGCTGCGGACCTGCCTGCGTCAGGTTGGCTACCCGGCCGATGGTCATGACCCGGTTCGGGAATTTGCCTTCGATACCTTTCTTGACGACCTGCTCGGCGCAGTTCATCTGCATCGGAGGGAGGAACTCGCCGTCAGGAAGCTGGGCGAGGCCGTCCTTGCTGCCGGATACGCCGACAAACTTCTCCACATAGCTGTACCAGGGAGCAATGTCTGCGTAGCGAACCGGCCAGTCGGTACCGATGCCTTCTTTGGCGTTGGCTTCGAAGTCGAGGTCGGAGAGACGGTAGCTCTGACGACCCCACATGATAGACTTTCCGCCGACAATATTCGGACGGTACCAGTCGAACCGCTTGAGTTCGCCGTAAGGTGCGTCCAGGTCATTGAACCAGTAGCTCTTGTTGGCCTCGCCGTAGGGATAATCGCGGCTGAGGAAGGGGTGGGAAGCGCGCTCTTCGGTCGTGATCCGGCCGCGGTGAGGAAGTTCCCAGGGCTTTTTAAGTGCGTTTTCGTAGTCTGTTACGTGCTCGAATTTACGGCCGCGTTCCAGAACGATGGTTTTGAGACCTTTTTCGGTCAACTCTTTCGCTGCCCATCCGCCGGAGATACCTGATCCGACAACGATGGCATCGTATGTATTTTGTTCGTTTGCTCGAAGAATGTTCATGATCAAAATCGATTAATCAGTTGTCTGTTTGCTGTTTACAGTTTTCCGTGGCTTTCCGGCAGGCGGGAAGACGGAGCTGTTCACGTGTGTCAGACTAGGTTGCCCATGCTTTTTGACCCGGCTTGAGGGGGGTACATCCTTCGTAGCGTCCCGGAACATACTCATAGGCCAGGGCCTTGGTAGCGCCGATTTCGGAAGTGAAATAGCCGAACATGGTCAGCTCCTTAATCGTAAACCAGAAGGGTTGCTCTTTCACACCGGCTTTGCGGTCGGCGAAAGCGTTGGCTTCCTCCAGCTTGAGGATAGCTGTCTTTTGTTCAGCAGAAGCGTCTTTGAACGACTTGCCGTATACTGCCCTGGTTTCCCGGTCCACCCGTGCCAGTCCGTTCTGGAGACGATCCTGGTACTCTTTCGGATAGCAGTCAGAAACCAGCAGGTTGATGAAGGGGCCTACGCCGGCCGCCTTGGCTCCTGCCGAATCGGCCGTGGTAGGAATGATGACATCAGCGATTTCCGCGATGAGGTCTTCGGTCGGTTGATCGAAGATGAGCTTCGCAGTGCCGGTAGGAAGGTCTTTCCGTCCTTCGACGATGTCCGCGAGTGCCGGAGTGGCCAGCAGCCCGCCCATCATCATACCTACCATTTGCAGGGCTTCACGACGTTTCATGCAGTAATGTGAGAGATTAAGGTATGAAATAAGTTAGGCAATTCAGCAAGACAGAAATTGGGTTGAAACCGAACGGAAAGGTACACGGAAAACACAGATAGACAAAATCGAATCGCTGAAATATACCATTTATGAGCTGAAATGCCCACGGGGTTGTCTTTTCGGAAAAAGGGGAAAAGAGGGTAGGAAAAAGAGAGTAGGTTCTCTATAAGTATTACCTCCTGACACGAGAGGAAACAGCTCCTGACTTTTCCGTGTATTCTGTGCTTTCTGTGAGCATCTTTTTTATTTTCTCACAGAAAGCACAGAACACACAGAAAGGAGAAAATAAAAATGCCCACAGGGACTGATCCTTCTGTGAGCTTTTCTAAAAAATAACTATTGCCTGGTCAACGTACCGGAAGCGGAAACGACGGCAGCGTATGCGTGCGCCCGTCGGCAAAAAACATCCGGTTGGTCGCTTCGTCAAAGCCTTTGACAAAGCGGGTATTGGCCAGGATATGCGGGAGTCGCGGGCTCAGCGGCGCGAAGTCGTACAACTCCTGCAGCGCCTGCCCTATTTTTTCCAGGTTATTTTCAGATTCGATGCGGTTTCCGTTGATGAGGTGAACCGTGGAGGGCGTCGCCACAAAGGATATATTCTCGACGGCGATGTACTCGCTAAAACCTTTCCGCACGTCGACCCGCACCCGGTCCCGGATGATGAGTTCTTCCTCTTCCCGGGGGGCAAACTGATTGGCCAGTTCCCAGGTACGGATGGTCTTCGTCATCAGTTCATTTTCCACCAGAAAACCGTCATGACCGTAGAGGGAATCGATTTCAGTCAGCTCGGCCTGGGGAATGTACCGGGCCAGAAAACGTTGCTCTTCAATCGGGAAAAGTACGTCAGACTGAATACCAATAATCAGCGTCTGGGTTTTGACCTGGTTGAGCGCGCTCATGGCGCCGCCGCGGTTGCGTCCGACGTCATGTGAATCCATCACCTTGGACAGCGTCCAGTAGGCAAAAGCATTGAACCGGGCGGCAAGTTTGTCGCCCTGATACTGCTGATAGGAGCAGGCCCGGAAGTTCTCGATCGCCGATTCTTCGCGGGGTTGGGTAAAGTCGTACGTCTTGGGATTGCGGTAGCTGAGCAGCGCCGTGGCACGTGCGGCCTTCATGCCGGAAAGACCGGCATCCGGCCGGCGCTCCTGCCACGTTTGATCGGCCTGAATGGCCATCCGCTGGGACTCGTTGAAGGCAACGCCCCAGGGAGACATACGGGCATTGGTTGCGATCAGAATCAGCTGATCAAACAGCTTCGGCTGCTGAATGGCCCATTCCAGCGCCTGTTGCCCGCCGAGAGACCCGCCCACCAGCGTTTTGATACGCCGGATGCCCAGGTGTTCACGCAGCAGGTCGAGACTCGCCACGATATCCCGGATGGTAATCAGCGGAAAATCCTGGTAATAGGGTTCTCCGGTAGCGGGGTTGACCGACAGGGCATTGGTGGACCCGTAGGCCGACCCCAATACATTGGCACAGACAATAAAATGCTGCCGGGTGTCGAAGAGTTTTCCTTCCCCGACCAGTCCGCTCCACCAGTCTGCCGGATCGGAGTTTCCGGTCAGGGCATGACAAATCCATATTACGTTTTCCGCTGAAGGGGTTCCGTAAGTGTGATAGGCAATTTCGATCTCCGGCAGAACTACCCCGCATTCCAGTGTGAAATCGTGGGGGTAGTGGTAACGCTTCAGTTCAGACAATTCGCAATCAATTAATGAGTAATCCCTGCGCGCTCAGCAGCGCGGCTATTTCGTCAAAAGACTCTTCGTATTCCCAGTACATCTGTCTGTCAAACGAACCGGTGACGAGAATGTACCGGCTTGACACAGACAGTATCCGGTCAATCGCCACCAGTTTCACCATGGGTACTTCCACCCGTACTTCTTCGGTTATCTCGCGGTTGTCCGCGTCGTACCCGTGGACGATCCGGTAATGGCCGGTCGTAATCCGGATGAACTTCTTCATTTGGAAGAAGGGAGACAGCCGCAGCTGCCTCCCTGTTTAAGGCTATGCGCCGAGCGCGGCGGCGAGCGCCTGCTCAAAGTCGGCCTTGATGTCTTCAATGTGTTCATACCCGAGCGATACCCGTAGCAGACCCGGTTCGACACCGGCTGTCACCTGCTCGGCATCCGAGAGCTGGGAGTGGGTAGTACTCGCCGGGTGAATGATGAGAGTCTTGGCATCGCCAACGTTGGCGAGGTGGCTGACGAGCTTGAGGGAGTTTACGAGCTTGTCGGCTGCCTCTTTACCGGCCCGGAGCTTGAAGGTCAGCACGCCGCCGAAACCGCGCGTCAGGTACTTTTTCGCCAGTTCGTGATACGGGCTGCTTTCCAGGCCGGGGTAGTTGACGTACTCCACGGCATTGTTCGATTGCAGCCATTTGGCCAGCGCCAGGGCATTGTCGTTGGTACGTTCCACCCGGAGTGAAAGGGTTTCCAGGCCCTGAAGCAGGAGGAAACTGTTGAACGGCGCCTGAGACGGACCCCAGTCGCGCAGGCCTTCCACCCGTGCCCGGATGATAAACTGAATGTTTCCGAACGGGCCGCCAATGCCAAAAATGTCATTCAATACCAGGCCGTGGTAGCTCGGCGACGGAGACGTAAACTGCGGGTACTTACCGTTGCCCCAGTTGAAGGTACCGCCATCGATGATCACGCCGCCCATCGTTGTACCGTGGCCGCCGATCCATTTGGTCGCGGAGGTAACGACGATGTGGGCGCCGTGTTTGAGGGGCTGTGCGACGGCACCGCCGGCGCCGAAGGTATTGTCGACGATCAGCGGGAGGTCGTATTTCTGCGCCAGTTTGGCAAAGGCGTCAAAGTCAGGAACATTGAAACCGGGGTTGCCGATGGTTTCGAGGTAAAGGAACTTGGTTTTTTCATCGATAAGCCGCTCGAATGATTCGGCCTTGTCGCCGTCCGCGAAGCGGGCTTCCACACCGATATTCTTGAAGGAGTTCTTGAACTGGTTGTAACTGCCTCCGTATAAATAGGAAGTAGTGACGAAGTTATCGCCAACGGTTGTGATGTTGTTGATCGCGATGAACTGTGCGGCATGGCCGGACGCAACAGCCAGAGCTGCCACTCCGCCTTCGAGGGCGGCGATGCGTTTCTCGAACACATCGTTGGTAGGGTTCATGATCCGGGTGTAGATATTCCCGAATTCCTGAAGGGCAAACAGGCGCGCACCGTGCGCAGAGTCGTTGAACTGGTAGGCAGTGGTCTGGTAAATGGGCACTGCCCGTGCATTGGTAGCGGGGTCAATCTGCTGTCCGGCATGAAGCTGGAGCGTCTCAAAGCGGAGTTCTGACATTTCTTGTTGCAGTGATTTTGTGAGTAAAAGATAGTTTAAAGGCGTAAGTGACCGGCCAAAGGGCGGCGTTCCGGAAGGGTTATCTCCGGATCAGGGTATGCAACAAAGACGGGTAATTCCGGTAAGAAAGAAGTCGAAGACAGAGGCGGGAAGCAGCGGCCCCCCGCAAAGGGATCGAGTCAGAACCATGAGAATAAACCTTATCTCTCCCCGGAGACCTTCCCCGGGGCAGGAATTAGCACCTTGTTTCGCATGAAATAGGTTGCCAGCGGTTCACAGAGCCCGTCTCTCCCCGCTTCTCGATAAGCCAGAGCCGTCGGAAAGAACGGCTTGGTCTGACTTTTCAACGGGCGAAATTACACGCCACGCGGGAATACATGCAACTTTCCCCCGAAAATCTTTGCTTTACAGCGGGATACACTTCCCGTTACGTTCACTCATTCCGGAATGGATATCGGGATGGAATCCGCTACTTTTGCGGAAGGATTGCCGGAAGCTTTCGGCGTACAACAGCTATGGAAAACCCAGTCATTATCTTCGGGGCGGGCCCGCTCGGAAAAACAGCCCTCGATATTTTCAACCGGAACGGCGTTCTTGTATACGGATTTCTCGATGACGATGCCACGCTGCACGGCACCGAGATCGGCGAGGTCGCCGTCTTCGGCGAAACAGACAACGAAGGCTTTACCAAGCTGATCGGAAAAAAATGCGAGGCCTTTGTGGCTGTCGAAGACCGGACCGAGCGTAAAACGCTGGTCGGATTTCTGAATGAAACGCGGCATACCCAGCCTGTCAACGCCATTCACCCTACTGCTATTTTGTCGGAAGAAGCGCCCATCGGCCACGGCAACCTCATTGCTGCGCGGGTGGTTGTGCAGCCGTTCGCCACGGTAGGCAGTCATTGCCTCCTGCACGCGGGTGCTATTGTAGATACGGAAGCAGAGGTAGGAGATTTCGTGCAGATCGGCGCGGGAAGCGTGGTAGGTTCCGGAGCAAAAATTGGAGAAAACACATTTATTGGTTCCGGCGTGACGATCGTTCCGGGTATTCAGGTCGGAGCCGGAGCGCGCATAGGTGCTGGTTCTGTGGTGGTAGAGAACGTGGGAGAGGGGGCGACCGTTTTCGGGAACCCCGCAAAGAAATTGTAATTTTTTAATACCCCCGCCAAATGGCGGCTGAGAGCATGCAGGCGCTGATTTTGCACCTGATACCCATGCGGCGTCCCCGCCGGATTTTTCCGGCAGGGCATCCGCGTTTCGTTATTTTTCGTTAGTCTTTCTCGGAAGGTACCCCGGAGAGAACGTTTTCCGGGATTGAATCGCCTTCCTTTTCCGGAAGTTTGCCTGTTTGATGGGGACGTACCCGCTCTCACGACTCCGGAAAAAGCGAACCGGCGGATGCCAAACAAATATGGCATTCTGCCTGTTGTGCTGGACGGGATTCGGGGATGTTGATTCATGCGGGAAACGACCGAACAATTCATGAATTCAATTTTATCCGGGAGGTCTTTCACCGGCTCACTATTCCCCATGCACCATGCATTCTGAAACATTATGGCATCGGTTACGGAAGAAGATTTTTCCGGAAAAGGCAGCCCCCGAAGAGGCAGTGAAGAACTGCTTTTGGGAAGTAGATATCCACTCTCACCTGGTGCCAGGGATAGACGACGGGGTTTCTTCGGAAGAAGAAGCCGCTGAGTGTCTCCGGCAGTTTGCGGAATGGGGTATCCGGAAGGTGATCACGACGCCGCACGTCAGCCGGGACTGGTTTCCGAATTCCAGGGATACCCTGTTGCGGGGAAAAGACCAGTTGCAGGAGCTGACGGTACGGCATGGTATCCCGGTGGAGATCGACGTCGCAGCGGAGTATCTGCTCGACGACTTTTTCCCGGACCTGCTCGCCAACAAACAGGTACTCTCGTTCGGAGAGCCCCGTTACCTGCTGGTGGAAACGGCCTGGTCGTCTGCTCCCCTGCATCTGACGGATCTTATTTTCCGGATTCAGGCGGCAGGGTATACGCCGGTTCTGGCTCACCCGGAGCGGTACAAATACTACCAGCATTTCGAGGCTGAGATCAGCCGCCTGCGTGAATCCGAATGCCTGTTGCAGTTAAATGCCATGTCGCTGATGGGAAAATACGGCGAGCAGGCCCGGCAACAGGCGAAAGTACTGCTAAAACACGGTTGGGTTGATTTTGTCGGGAGCGATCTGCACCGGCCGGCGGATTTGTCCCGGTACGAACGGATTTTCTCGGTATCGGATTTCGGGCTGTTGAAAAACCAGCCGCTCCGGAACGAAACGCTGCTTTGATTAATCCAATTTCTGAAAACCGAAGCTTATTGGACTATTCCTATATTTTCTTGGTCATTGCCGCATTTGCCCAATGTTAAGAAATTGTCTCCCAAATTTTGAGTATTTGTTAATTGGGAGAACATAATTCTAATTATTGTTCCATACTCATTAACCAATGTTAGTAAATGGGGGTGATGTGAAAAAGAATCTGTAATTGTTTGGTTGTTAACCAAAATATATATTTTCTTTGAACAGGAGTTTCGACTCTTGCCGCCATTTTGGACTTTTTGAAGCTATATGTTTACCAGATCATTCCGCCAGGATCAGGTACGCCTCGCAAAGACTGTGTCTTTGTTTTCGGCGCTTGCCTTTTGTTTTTCCAGTTGTGTTTCATCGAAGAATCTCGCTCTCTTTCAGGGAGGAGACGGAGTTGTTGCTGATTCACTGAGCGTGGCTCAGCGTTTCACGCCGACTATCCAGCCGGGAGACGTACTGTCTGTAACGGTTAACAGCCTGAATCCGGAAGCCACTGCTGTTTTCAATTTGCCGGAAAACAGCGCAATGGCACAGGGGCAGATCATCACAGCCTCTGCCAATCCGCTGGCTTACCAGCCGGGCTACCTTGTCAGTAAAGAGGGAACGATTGAGTTTCCGATGATCGGACGGGTATCGGTAACGGGTCAGACGACGTCTCAGATCTCAGCTCTTCTGAAGGATAAAATCAAATCCTACCTGAAGGAACCGGTGGTGAATGTCCGCAACGTAAACTTTCGGATCTCCATTCTCGGAGAGGTGAACCATCCGGGGCTGTTTCTGGTCAACAACGAGCAGGTAACGTTGTTGCAGGCACTCGGGATGGCAAATGACATCACCATTTACGGCAAGCGCGAAAACGTGCTGATTATCCGGGAGGAAAACGGAAAAAAGACGTTCGCCCGGGTGGATCTGACCAAGCGTGATTTTTTCCGCTCTCCGTATTATTACCTGCATCCGAACGATATCGTGTACGTTGAACCGGGTCAGGCCCGGGCAGCTTCCACCGACAATAGTTACCGGATTCTGCCTATCGTAATCAGTGGTGCATCCGCCATACTTGTACTGGTCAGTGTTCTGGTCAGGAAGTAGTAACACAGTCCGCCTCTGTGTAATCAATCCACTCGATTCATATATCCAATAAGAAAGGAATTTATGGCAACGAACAACGCGTACTCGTCCTATGTGCCGTATACGGTCGTAGAGACGGACCAGACCAACATCCGTGCGATTTTATTCCGCTATGTACGGAACTGGCCCTGGTTTCTCGCCTCTATAGTTGTTGCGCTCGGCGCAGCGTACGTTTACATGCTGTATCAGCAACCGATCTTCCGGGTTCAGGCAAGTCTGCTTGTCAAGGACGAGAAGAAAGGTGTAGATACCGGGGAACTGATGAAACAGCTCGATATTTTCGGTCAGCAGAAACTGGTCGATAACGAAATCGAGATTCTGAAGTCCTACACACTGATGGACAAGATCGTCGGTGACCTGAATCTGGATGTTACCTATTTCGCTCCCACGAATTTCGGAAAGCGCGAAGTGTACGGTGATGTACCGGTTCGGATTATCGTGGAAAAAGCGACGCCGGAACTGTACAAGACGGAACTGAATCTTTCTTTCCCCGACGCGCGCACTATCCGGATCAACGATCAGAATTTCCCGCTGAACCAAAGCGTTCAGACGCCGTATGGACGGATTCGCTTCTTTGCACCGAAACCCGTTACCAACGCGCCCGAGAAACTGATTGCCGTTGCCCTGCCGAGGGCGAAGGCTGTCGAAAACTACCTGAAAGCCTTTACGGCGGAAACGGCGAGCAAGCAATCAACGGTTATTCAGTTGACTATCCTCGACGCCGTTCCTGCAAAAGGAGAGGCAATTCTGAACCGGCTTATCGACGAATACAACGCCGCGGCTGTTGAAGACAAGAACAAGACCGCGTCGAATACACTCAAATTCCTGGACGAACGCCTCGGGCTTGTTTCCGGTGAGTTGCAGACGGTTGAGAAAAACGTCGAACAATACAAAACAGCTCAGGGTATTACCGACCTGAGCGCTCAGGCGCAGAGCTTTCTGCAGACGGTTCAGCAAAACGATGCCCAGCTCAACGAGGTGGGTCTTCAGCTCGGCGCCATACAGGATGTGGAGCGGTATGTCAACAGCCGTTCACAAGAACGTGCCGGCGCGCCGTCTACCCTCGGTCTGAGCGATCCGGTTCTTCTCGGACTGATCACGAAAGTATCGGAGCTGGAATTGCAGCGCGAACAGCTCGCCCGTACGACTTCCGAACAAAACCCGATGCTTCAGTCGCTCGAAAGCCAGATCAGAACGACGAAAGCGAACATCAAGGAAAATATTCAGACGACGAAAACCATGCTGAATACCTCGAAAACTCAACTGATGGCGACCAACCGGAAGCTGGAAGGAGTCATCCGGAGTATTCCGCAGAAAGAGCGTTCGCTGATCGATATTTCCCGCCAGCAGGCCATCAAGAATAACCTTTATACGTTCCTTCTGCAGAAACGGGAAGAGACCGCCGTATCCTACGCGTGTACGATTGCTGACAGCCGGACGGTTGACCCGGCCCGCAGCTCGAACGAACCCGTTCGTCCCGTTGCGAAAGTGATCTTCGCACTCTTCTGCCTCGTCGGCCTGGTTATCCCGGCCGGAGCGATTACGGCAAAAGATGCGCTGAATAACCGCGTAATGCGCCGGACGGACGTGGAAGAAGTAACGCAGGTACCCATCCTCGGCGAAGTGGTCAAGAGCAAGGATGCCGACCGCCTGATCATGGCGCCGCAAAACCGCTCCGTGATTTCCGAGCAGATCCGTACCATCCGGACGAACCTGCAGTTCCTCAAATCGGCTACTGACAGTCAGGTGCTGCTGTTCACTTCCAGTATTTCGGGAGAAGGAAAGTCTTTCGTGTCGCTCAACCTGGGGGCCAGTCTTGCCCTGGTAGACCGCCCGACCGTTATTCTGGAAATGGACCTTCGGAAGCCGAAACTGCGCGAAGCACTCGGTATGACAAACGGCATCGGTATCAGTAACTACCTGATCGGCGAGGCCACACTCGACGAAGCGCTTCACCCGATTCCGGGCTATGAAAATTACTACATCATGCCGAGCGGACCGATTCCGCCGAACCCGTCGGAATTGCTCAGCAGCCAGCGTCTGGAGCAGTTGTTTGTTGAACTGCGCGAGCGCTTCAATTATGTCATTGTCGATTCACCGCCGATCGGACTTGTAACCGATGCGCAGCTGATTGCTCCCTTTGCGGATTCGACGATGTATATGGTACGTCACGATGTGACACCGAAGAATTACCTGAAAATGATCGACACGCTCTACAAGGAGCAGCGATTCCAAAAGCTGAATATCATTCTGAACGGCGTCGGAGAAGGAGAAGCGTATTATTACAGTTATAGCTACGGCTATTACGGTGATGAAAAGGGCAAACAGGTTCAATCCTAGTTTGAGCTACGCTATTCTGACCGCCGCCACGGTTACGAACCATTAGCCGCGTGCTTCTCCCGCCAGAGGAGCCGCATTCTGAATCACAGTTTTCCATCTCCCATTTGCGAGTACATTCCCCCGGTAAGTCACCTTTGCCGGGGGAAATGGGGAGAACTTTGCCAGAAACCTCCGCTCTCAGCCCAACCAAAATCCGCCAGATCATGAAGTATTCCGCCAACACCATCCAGCTTGACTCCCCGTTTATCGATCAAAACGGCGGATTGGATCGTTCCCATGAAACGCTTGCCCGTCAGACCACCCCGTTTGGCAAGCGCATTTTTGACATTACTGTGTCCAGTCTGGTTACCCTGACTGTACTGACCTGGATGATTCCGGTGATTGGCCTGCTGGTCAAACTGTCGTCTCCCGGTCCGGTTTTCTTCCTCCAGTGGCGGAACGGCCGGAACGGCCGGAACGGCCGGAACGGCCGGAAATTCCGCTGCATCAAATTCCGCACCATGCGGTTTGACCGGAATGCCGCCTTCAAGCAGGCGACGGCCCACGACCCCCGGATTACCCCGATCGGCCGTTTTCTCCGGAAAACCAATCTCGATGAAATGCCCCAGTTCCTGAACGTACTCATGGGCGACATGAGCATTGTAGGTCCGCGACCGCATGCTGTGGAGCACGACGCGCAATACGAAGCCGTTGTGCCTGGTTACCTCCACCGCTACGCTGTAAAGCCGGGTATCACAGGCCTGGCGCAGACGCGCGGCCTGCGTGGCGAAACCGGAATGACGGACATGCTTCACCGTGTCCGGCTTGACCGCTGGTATATCCGGCGTCAATCGGCAGTTCTCGACGTAAAAATCTGCTGGTGGACGGTAGAGAAGATGGTAACCGGAGACGAAAAGGCTGTTTAGGAACGGACGAATCCAACGTCTTTTTGTTCGATTAGCAACTTACTATTACGATGGACCAAAGCAAAGTCCTTTTGAAGAGTACCTTGGTTTATACTATAGGTAATATAGGTTCCAAGATTATTACGTTTTGCTTACTTCCTGTTTTTACATTCTATTTAAATAAGTCAGACTTAGGGAAGTATGACCTGATGCTGAATACCATCAGCCTGCTGGTTCCCTTCGTTAACTTGCAGATTTCGGACGCCGTTTACCGATGGCTCATCGAATCCAAAGGAGATGAGGAAATCAAAAAGAAAGCGATAACCAATGGTTTGGTTGTTGTGACGGTATCGACGCTGTTATTCATCGGACTGTTCTGGATTGTGAACCAGTTTGTTCACTTTGAGTTTTCAGTCTACTTTATTTTTATTCTGGTTGTATCCTGCTATTTCCCGTTTCTCCAACAGTTAATCAGAGGACTAGGAAAGGGGAATTTGTACTCCCTGGTAGGTATTATCAATGCATTGCTGATTGCGTTCGTTAATGCGTTCTTTCTCATTTTCGTAAAGAATGGCGTCTCGGGACTTTTTATCGCGTTGATACTTGCCAATGCGGTGTCGATCGGGTTTATCGTGTATTCGCTCAAGCTGAACAGGTTTGTTTCACTCGATCTGTTTGACCTCGGAGAAGCAAAAAAGATGCTGAGTTATTCATGGCCGCTGATACCAAACATGATCAGCTGGTGGCTTATCAGTACGATCGACCGGTATATTATCCTCTATTTTCTGAATACAGACGCCAACGGTATTTATGCCGTTTCGACGAGATTTCCGGCGATTATCACGGTTATCAATTCGGTTTTTCTCCTGGCCTGGCAGGATCATGCAGTCGTAAATGAGTCGAAGACGGATTTCGTCAGCAACACGTTCCGGAAGTATATCATTTTCGAATTCTCGCTGATCTTTTTGTTGATTGCCGGATCCAGATTCATGGTGGAGTACTTTATCGATGCCCGCTACCTGGAATCCTGGCAGTACATGCCGTTCCTTTACCTCGGTGTCGCATTTTCATCATTCGCCGCATATGTCGGAGTAGGCTATCAGAAAGAGAGAAAGACCGTGGGGATATTCGTGACAACGCTGGTTGGTACGGTAGTCAACATTATTATCAGCTCGGTGTTGATCAACTACATCGGTTTGTTTGGCCCGGGAATCGGCGTATTTGTCAGCTTCTTCCTGGTATACCTGATCCGATTGAAGGAGACAAAATCCTTTTTTCCGGTACATGTCGATAACGTATTGTTTTTCTCCCTGCTGTTTACTGCGTTTTTGATCATGGGGCTTTCGTTCCTGGACAACAAGCTGTTTAATGTGCTGGCTGTCGTAATAGCCGTCGGATTGTCTCTATACCTTAACAGAGAGTTGATCCGCAAAATAGTTCTGAAAGGGAAGGTCATGCTGAAGAGCAAGGTTAACTACAATTAAAGAATAAACTTCATGATTCATAAAATCATCCAGAAGCTCATTGATTGGTGGGAAGTCAGTGAATCGAAGAGCTTGAAGAAGGAGTTGATTTTTTGCGGAAAAAGCGTTGTGCTGGACAAGCGGGTTAAGATAGCTTTTCCGGACAAATGCGTGATTGAAGAATTTGTTTACATAGGCCCTGACGCCGTTATTCATGCTCTTGGCGGCGTGAAAATCAAGCGGGGAGCAGTGATTGGCCCCCGGTTGAAAGTTCATTCCGTGAACCATACATTCCGGAATGCGACGAGTATTCCGTATGATGAAACGTTCGATAGAAGAGAGGTCGTCATTGGAGAAAATGTATGGCTTGGCAGCGATGTCATTCTGCTTCCGGGAGCGCGGATCGGCGAAGGATGTATCATCGGAGCCGGGAGTGTTGTTTCCGGAGAAGTACCGCCGATGTCGATCGCAGTGGGAAATCCGGTCAAAGTTATCAAACAGCGCGACACGGAACACTACGCAAAGCTGAAAGCAGAGGATCGGATATACATGAAACTCAAGCTTAGCAAAGAAATCAAACAGGTATTTGACTGATCACGGGCCGTAAAACGAATCACAGAGGTCAGAATCTCAACAGTCAAATTCGCCAACAGACTAACCCGGACAGGGTGGTTGGTAACAGATGCTTTTCACTTATTAATCGGTTGACAATGAATATCTTGGTCAGGGGTGCTTATGGGGAGTCGAATTTTGGAGATGACGCATTAATGTGTGTCCTGGAAAGCTTTTTTATTCGGAACGGGCTGACGTCTCAGCTGACGTTCACGTCGACGATTGACGCCGAATACTGCAACTCATTGCTTTCTGCTTCCACGTATGTCAATCTGGTGGACGTACGGATGCAGGAAGTCGATCTTCTCGTCTATGGCGGAGGAACGCAGTTCTTTACTTTCGGCAAAAAGGAATCCAAATTAGCGAGAGCGGTGTCGCGTATCCGGAGCATGGAGTACAAAGACATTCTCAAGAAAATCGCTAATAAGCTTAACGCAGGTTCCGGTTTCAAAAGCGAGAAAGCTGCGGTAGGAATTGGCCTCGGACCGTTCAAGTTCAGCGATGAGCGCCTGGATGGTTACAAGGCGCTGGCGCGTGAGTTTGACTTCATGGCGGTACGTGATGAAGTTTCTTATGGTTACTGCCAGGATTGGGGTGTAGAAAATGCGCTGCTTGGCGCGGATATCTGTTTTTCGGATTACCTGGATCTGTCAACTATTAATCTGAAGGCTCCCGCAAGAGCGAAGAAAAAGATCGGCGTCATTGTCCGTGACTGGATTCACGAAAAGGAAGGAAGCATGTACTATACGCCGCTGATGAATGTTGTCGACGCGCAGCATGATCAGTATGAGTTTGTGTATATCGTTTTTGCTCCTGACCGCGATCCGGAATGGATGAAGCAGCTGCAGAAAGTAAAACAGGAGGTCGTAGTCTGGACACCGGAAAAGGATACAATCGAGAACTTTACGCAGTTTATGGCAGGGTTTGACGGGTTCATTACCGCCCGGTATCATGGTGCTGTTTTTGCGTCTCTTTTGAACAAGCCGACGATTTGTGTAGAGATCGAACCGAAGCTGAAAATTCTTACCCAGCAGGTTCCGGAGTTTCTTTTGTGGAATAAGCCGTTCGGAGAAAAAGAACTGGCCCAAAGCCTGTCTTATTTCGAAAAGGAAAATTTTGATTGCCAGCTTTCGGTCGGAAAGCTGAGAGATAAATCGAATTACATGTTCCGGGAGTTTCTCGCCTACATCGGGAAACTGGAGGAAAAAGTAAGCAGCCCGAAAGCCCTCGCCAAATGAAATTGCTGAAATACTTCAAACTGAGGTACTTCAAACTGTACTTCCAGTGGATGTCGCTGTATGTCTACAATGTTTTTCTAAATAAGATCCCCTTTAACTTTATCCGAATGCCACTGGTAAGGTGCTTTATGAAAGTTGGGAAGGATTCTTATGTGAGTTATAACGTGAAAATTCTGAATTCGGAGCAGGGTCGGGACCAGATTACAATCGGGAATAATTGTATGATCAATCCGGATTGCCTGCTCGATGGCCGCCACGGAAAGCTGATCCTTGGAAATAACGTAGATATAGCCCGTGGAACCTGGATTTTTACGCTGGAGCACGATCCGCATGATGACTATCACGGTATAAAAAAAGGCGACGTTATCATCGAAGACCATGTATGGGTTGCGTCCCGTGTGATTATTCTACCGGGAGTTACTATCGGGCGCGGAGCAGTTATCGCAAGTGGTGCTATTGTTACGAAAGACGTTCCCGCGATGAGTATTGCGGGAGGTATTCCGGCGAAGGTAATCGGTACCCGAAAATCGAATCTGAAGTACACGATCAATTATAAGCCCTTGTTCTATACTTAGGAGAAGCCAGTATGCAACGGATGAAATTATATTACTTGTCGACAGCTTCCTTTTCCCAGGTAGACGTTGGGGTATTGGACCTGCTCGCAGGTAAATGTGACATCCACTACAGCGTTGTTATCCAGAACAAGAATACCAATTTCACATCTGAAGAACTTCAGGATTACTGTGCACGAAACGGTGTAGCTTATCAGGCATTTTTGTTGAAATACCGCTTCCGTGACATCCGGATTGCTTCGATTTTTTACAGTATCATTCGGGATATCCGGGAGAAGAATCCGGATGTTATTTACATCGCATCCTTTGATCATCCCATTTTTGCCTTGCTATCCGGATTGCTGGATCGAAAAAAAGTGATTATCGGACTGCATGATGTTGAGTACCACAGCAATTTCCCGAATGCCAAAATGCTGGGAATTGGCCGAAAGATCGTTATGTCTCTTTTTCAGACATTTCAGGTTTTTTCCAAATCCCAGGAACGGCTGTTCAGACGCCTCTACCCATCAAAAAAAGTCTACGCTATTCCATTGCCATTGAGTGATTACGGGGATGGCCAGCGGACCGCAGCGCGCGATGGAGGTGTCCGGTTCCTGTTTTTCGGGAATATTCTTCCTTACAAAGGACTGGATGTATTGCTGAATGCAGTTAACGGACTGAGTAAAACCCGTCGGGATTTTACGCTGACTATTGCCGGACGTTGCGACGACTGGTCGGCACAATATGAACCCATGATAGGAGATGATAGCGTCATTGAAAAGAAAATAGGCTTTATCGGAAATGATGAAGTTGCGCCACTTTTTTCGGGTACAGATTACCTCGTTTTACCGTATCGGGATGCAACACAGAGCGGGCCTTTGATGATTTCCTATAACTATGGCGTTCCTGTAATTGCCAGCCGGATTGACTCTTTTGTCGACCAGGTCGAAGAAGGTATTTCCGGCTATCTGTTTGAACCGGAAAGCCCGGGGGATCTGCAGAGGATACTGGAACGTGTTCTGACGGATCATGGTGACCGGTACCTGAAACTTTCGGAGACGACCCGAAAGTTTGTGTCGGATACATATTCGAGGGAGCGGATTGCTTCCCGGTACCTTTCGATGTTTAACGAGATTTCGAAAAGGAAATCGTAACACTGAACGACATGAACGGGTATAATATTTTTTATTTTAAGCCGATGTTTTTCCTGCGGGATTTGTTCATGCATCTCCTGCTGTCATTGGTTATTTTCGTTCTTCCGGATGATAAGGTTCTGCTTCCGGTTATCGTCTTCCTGACGTTGTTTTACGCATACAACCGGAATATTGCCAATGTGCTGATTGTAGGAATTTATGCTCTGTATACATCCAGCGAACTGGTATATTATGGATATAGTCTCTCCCTGCTGGGCCTGCTGCTGACCGGTAAAAGTTTATTCCGGGCGACCCCTCCGTTGCTGAAACCCTTCTTTTACCTGCTGATCTACCTGATGGCGTCCTATGTCATTCAGATTTTCTTCGAGGGGAGCTGGTTTTCTTTTCCGTTCTTTATTCTGACATTTATATCTCCGGGGTTTATCGCTTTCTATGTTTTCCGGAATCCGTTGACATACGGGGATTTGGAGAAGGTTTTCCGGAATATGCTGGCGTTGAGCTTTGCGCAGGCTATCATTGCTTTTTTTCTTCAGGCCGTTCCTAAGGGAATCGGGGCAATTCTGGCTACTCCGACCTATGGAGACATGATTACGGGAACAACCAGCACGGCACCGTCACTCGCTATTTTGCTGTTTTTCTCGATCCTGCCGTATATCATGAATTTCACGCGAACATTTAAGATGGATGTTCGGTCATTGATCTTCGTGTCTATTTGCGTTTTTTATATCTTCCTGATTTACCTGAACGACTCAAAAACCGAGCTTTACGCGATCATCATTTCCTTCAGCGTAATTTCGGCACTGCGGTATGTATCCGGGAAGAATGTCATCGCGAAAGTCTTTCTGCTGGTTGCCGGAATTCTGGTCTTCGTTTCATCTTTGAGCTTCCTCAACGAGAAATTTCTCTCGATTTCCAAGGATTACGATGACTACATCACGGGGAAATACAACGCGAAGTTTCTCTATTTTGTCAGCTCTCTTGACCCGGATACGCGTCCGTTATATCAGTACGTATTTGGTAGTGGACCGGGGACGAATGGAAGCCGGGCGGCGAATGCGCTGGCATACGACGTACTCTTTAAGCGGGATAACGCTGTAACCCTTCCGTCTTTCGTTCCGGCGAAGTCCAATACGTTTACAAAGAAGTACCTGAGTAAGTATTTCGATGATGAGTATGCAAAGGATAGTGGCGGACGGAGTGCGATTCTCGGAAACCCTTTTAACTCGATGTGCGCCTTATTTATTGAGTTTGGTGTAGTTGGGTATATCCTGTATCTCCTCATTATAGGCCGGATTTTTCTCAAGCTTACGCACGTCAGAGGGTTCCTGGCGCTGGCATGCTGCATGCTTATCGGTACTAACTTTATTACTGCCTTTATTGATCAGACGCTGGAACGTGTAGTAACCATGCACCTGCAGTTTTTCCTGATGGCGCTGGCGCTGAAAGAGCTGTATTATCCCGAATCTTTTTTGATTGTAAACCGGAAGGCGGGCCCGCTTATGCCCGTACTGACAACCACCAATTAGATGTTTATTTTTCAGGATTGGCCGGCAAATGCCGGCAATTCCAAGGGGAGAATATTCGCCTTTTTCTTTCGTCTTGCGGCGCTGTCCTGCCGGGGTAAACTGCTCTCGGTTCTTTGTATCCCTTTCCGGATTTTTTACAAAGTATTCTTCGAATGGATCGTTGGGGCCGAAATTCCCTTCAACGCCCGAATCGGAAAAGGATTGAAAGTATACCACCTCCAGGCGATCGTAATTAATAAAGACGTGGTAATCGGTGAGAACTGTATTCTCCGGCAATCGACAACCATTGGCAACCGCCGGGATAACGGCGGATGTCCGGTGATCGGAAACAACGTCAACATAGGCGCTCACGTCTGCATTCTTGGCGAGATTACCATCGGAGACAATGTACAGATCGGCGCCGGATCGATGGTACTCAGCAATATTCCCCCGAACTCGGTGGTGGTCGGAAACCCCGCCCGGATTCTGAAACAAACCGTATAGTCTTTCGCCATGCGTATTGCCATTACTTCCCAAAACCTGGACCCGAAAGTGGTCGTCAGCGGTATCTCAACGGTAGTCGCGACGATTGTTGATCTCAGCAAGAACAACCTCCTACTCTATGAGATGGGATACCGGGATGGAGACGGAAAAAAGGGATTTGGCTGGTTTGTCAAGCAGGCACGTTTTCTGGTCGATTTTCCGTTGTTTCTTGTCCGCGGTAAGGTTCAGCTCGTTCACCTGAACGTCCCTTTTGACGCGATGGGAATTATCCGTGAATATGCAGCCATGCTGATGTCGAAAATGCTTGGCCGAAAGGTTTTGCTGCATATCCACGGCGGGAAATACCTGATGCTGCCACCGAAAGGAAAGGTAATCCGTTTTCTGATTCACCGGATTCTGAATGACGCAGATAAAGTGCTGGTTCTGAGTGAGCTGGAGAAGAAGGTGCTGGTGGAAAATTATTCTTTCGATAAGGCTGAAGTACTGCTCAACGCCATCAATGCTTCCTACTACAAATTCCGCCCGAAACAGCTGGCTGAGGACGAAAAAATTACGCTTCTCTACCTCGCCCGGATCAACGAAAGCAAGGGAGTGGAAGATGTCATGGAAGCGGTAAAACAGCTTTACCCTGAAGCTCCTTTCCGCCTGATTGCCTGTGGATCAGGCCCGCTTGAAAAGGAGTTTGTGGCGGCTTGTAAAGACGTCATGGGGAGCGATTTTGATTTCCGTGGCGTCGTCTCCGGAGATGAAAAACTGAAGGCGATTTACGAGGCAGATTTGTTTATTCTGCCTTCCCGTCACAGCGAAGGATTGCCCATGTCGCTTCTCGAAACCATGTCAGCGGGACTGGTTCCGGTCGTTACCGATGAAGCGTCGATGAAATACGTTGTGACGGACAAGGTAAACGGTATCCGGGTGAAGAAATACGACGGAGCCGATATCGCCGAAAAACTGCGGAATCTGTTCCGGAACCGGCAGCAGATTCCTGTACTTGCCGCCCAGGCACGGGAAACCATCGTGCAGAAATACGACACTACTTCTTTCGTTAACCGCCTCGATTCCATTTACGAAACCGTCGCCTAGTATCCCGCCCTGTATGGAAAAGAACCGTATCCTGAATATCGATATTTGCTCGGTATCCCTGGACGATCTGCTGAAGACCCTGAAAAAGGGAGTGGTCGTAACGCCGAACGTCGATCACCTCGTCAAACTACAGAGAGACCCTGAGTTTTACGAGGCCTATTCGCAGGCGGAGTGGGTCATCTGCGACAGCAATATTCTCAACCTGAGCTCGCGGCTGTTTCTCGGCACTTCTTTCAAGGAAGTGATTCCCGGTTCTTCTTTTCTTCCCGCTTATTACACGTATCACAAAGACAATGAAGCGGTAAAAATTTTCCTGCTCGGAGCCGCTGAAGGCGTGGCCGCAGAAGCCATGAAGCGTATCAATGCGAAAACGGGGAGAGAAATCGTTGTAGGAGCCATGTCACCTTCCTTCGGGTTCGAAAAGAAGGATGAAGAATGCGCCCGCATCATCGAAACCGTTAACCGCAGCGGAGCCAATGTTCTGGTGATTGGCGTAGGTGCTCCGAAGCAGGAAAAATGGTTGCTGAAGTACAAAAGCCAGTTGCCTGGTATAGATATTTTCATGGCGTTGGGAGCGACGATCGATTTCGAGGCCGGTAATATCAAACGGGCTCCGGAATGGATTCAACGCCTTCATATTGAGTGGCTGTACCGGATTGCTCAGGAGCCCGAAAGGCTCTGGAGAAGGTACCTTATTGATGACCCTGCCTTCTTCATTATGATTCTTAAACAGCGGTTCCGGCTCTACCGGAATCCTTTCTGAGAAGTTCCGGCCCCACACTTGATGAAAACGATTCAGACGTTACGAGACTATGTGGAAATTCATCATGCTGGCGGGGATGCTGCTATCGCTTCCCGCTTTTTCGCAACGCCCCTCGGATCCGGCGGCTACCGCGGAGACGCGAAATCTGTATATCAACCTGATTCGCTCTTCTAAAACAGGCGTATTGTTCGGCCACCAGGACGATCTGGTGACCGGCTACAGGGGAAAGAAGGAAGACGGGCGATCGGATATTTACGATCTCGTAGGTGAGTACCCGGCCGTCTTTGGCTGGGAACTCGGTAAAATTGAGGTGGATACCGTGCAGAACGTTGACAAAGTCCGTTTCAGCAAGATCGCCTACTACGTCCGGAAAGCCTATTCAATGGGTGGTATCAATACCTTCGTGTGGCATTGCAATAATCCCGTTTTGCCGGACGAAGGGGTCAAAACCACCAAAATAGACTCGACAATCAAGCGCCTTTTCGCCGATCCGGTAGCACTTGAACGCTACCGTGGCTGGCTTGACCGCGTAGCCAATTACCTGGGCTCGCTCCGGGGGCCGAAAGGCGAGCAGATTCCCATTATCTTCCGGCCGTTTCATGAACATACCGGTGAATGGTTCTGGTGGGGCCAGACCCACTGTACCGCCGACGAGTTTATCCGTCTCTGGCGGTTTACCGTCGACTACCTCCGGGATACCAAAAACCTGCATAATCTGCTCTACGCATACAGCCCGGATATGTTCGCGACGAAAGAGGGATATCTTCGCCGCTACCCGGGAGACGCCTACGTCGATATTCTCGGCTTTGACTATTACGACAAAGCCTCCAACCATCCCGGCGGAACTGCCTTTGTGGACGAAGCCCGGCGAAGAATCGGTATCATCCGCGGAATAGGGCAGGAGAAAGGAAAGCCCTGGGCATTAACGGAAGCCGGCCTGTACTTCGTTTCCGTATCAGACTGGTGGACCAATACCCTGAACCCCATAATCAAGGACTCCGGTCTATCCTACGTGCTTATCTGGCGGAATAGTGATACAACCAGCTACTGGGGTGTTTACCCGGGGCAGAAAAGCGCCGACGATTTCCAGCGCATGTACCGCAACAAGGACATGCTTTTCCGGAATCCGTCGAAGAATTTCTACAAACGTTAGCTTAGAAGAGTTTGCGAACCCGCAGCATACCTGCCGCCGCCGGCACGAGCCAGTCGCCGCTGTCGAGCGCAAATCCGGGGGAGAACTGAAGACCCGGTACCTTGCGCACGGGAATCGTCGCTTCGACGAGACCGGAAAACTGATGTGTGACAATGACGGGGTACGGACGCATCGGCCGGCCATAGTTCCAGCTCTGGGATAACAGCATTTTGACCGTCGCGCCTGAACGGAATGCGCCAAGCAGGCCGATATGAATCACCTGTACCCGGTTATTATTGATCATGACCGGGCTCTTAAAACCACCCTTAAGTTTGGCCCAGCGGGGATCTGCGTCCATCCAGCGGGTGAAAAAAGGTGTCCCGATGACGCGCTTTTCGTGTGTCCAGCCATCCAGGTACTGATAATTGACGAAGTAATCGTCTGCCCCTTTCGGCGGAAGCGCTCCGCTTTGGTTCAGCGTCGTCAGAAACTCAGCCGTCACCTGACGAAGCGCGAAAGCCCCTCCGGATGGAGCGCGGTTCTGCCATCGGACGCCATACAAGCCGTCCGGCAGGTTCCCCATCACAACGCCTGACATGTCTTCCCAGGGATGCTGTATGTAGAAAAGCAGGTTCGATTTCTTCATGAGGACTTCCAGCGCCACGTCAATCGACCCGAGGTGGTTTCCGGACCGGTTAAGCGTATCGAATGTGGTGAACTTGCCGGAAGAATTTCCGTCAACCTTGCTGGGCCAGAGCGCCTTGACGAAGGCGTCCCACGACGAAGGCAGATGGCCGTTATCCGCGTATATTTTCCCCAGATAAGCCGAGTAGCCGCCCCATTGTGCATAGTGCGACATACCGCCGTAAAAGCGGACTTTCCAGTTTGGTTTCCCGATGCGTACGTACAAGGCCTTTGCATGAAGAAAGACGTTCTGCATCGAATCGGAATTCGCGAACCAGCCGTGGCTGAAAAACGCGTTGACAGCAATCAGATCATGTGTAAACTTCAGGGGAGCATAGTCCCTCGTCCCGAGCCGGATCTGCGTGATCGGAACCGCATTCCCGGACCAGGCATATGACCCGGTGCTCATCAATGTGTCCGTTATCCCGTTGATTTCCTTTCTCCGTCCGATCGAAAGTTCCCCGTGCCCCAGCCGGATGGCTGCATACGCCTGCGGCAGAACCACGCGGGAATTCCGACTGATATTACCCGTTACTTCTACCCCCGCTTTCACATATACCCGCCGGGGATTATCCGGATTGCCCCATAGCCCGGAGGCGGCCGCTGTGACCAGCCCCGCCGGTGATTCCAGCGGAACAGTCCCGAACTGATTGGCCCGAAACCAGAAAGGCATGCGGTTGCCGCTGCCTCCGAATCCTCCCGCCTCAAGCTTGAAATGAATGCCCGGCCGGCTCAATGTGTCCAGCGCCGGATTGGTCAGCTGGCCGTATGACAGCGCCGGCAGCATGGGAATCAAAAGCGAAAGAAGCGTTTTCAGTTTCATGTGGTTTGGAAGACAGATTCCGGGAATCCAGAAAAAACAGGGAATAACACAACGAAAAACAAAGAGCGCTTCTTTCCGGAGAAAGAAGCGCTCTGACTGAACTAGACGAACTCTACGCCCCGCTGCGCGGCAAGAGCGACGTAGTTCTTTACTTTTTGTTCTTTGTCTTTCGGACAGACAAGCAGTACGTTATCAAACTCGGCGACGATGAAGTCGTGCAGGCCTTCGACCACGACGAGACGCTCTTTCGGCGTTTTGATGATGCAGCCGGTTGTATCCTGGGTGACAATATGGCCGTCTACGACATTGCCGTCGGCATCCTGCTCGGATACTTCATACAAGGATTTCCAGGTACCCAGGTCCGACCAGCCGATGTCGCTCAGTACCACGTGGACATTGGGCGCTTTTTCCATGATACCGTTGTCGATGGAAATATTCTCGCACAGCGGGTAAAGATCCAGCAGGGCGCCGGCTTCCGCGTCGGAATAGAACTGATCGAACTCGCCGAACGCATCGTGCAGAGCAGGAAGATGGGCCTCAAATGCCTGGCGGATCGCGCGGGCATTCCAGACGAAAATGCCGGCATTCCAGACATAATCTCCGCTTTCGAGGAAAGCCTGAGCCAGTTCCAGGTGCGGTTTTTCCCGGAATTCCTTCACCTTCTTGACTTCACCGATACCGACGCCGTTGAACTGGATATAACCATAGCCGGTATCCGGGCGGGTAGGCGTGATGCCGAGCGTCACCAGAATATCATTCCGCTCGGTTTCCGTAAGGGCAACTTTCAGCCGGTTGGTGAATTCCTGTTCCTTGAGAATCAGGTGGTCGGCGGGGGTCACGACGATGTTGGCTTCCGGGTCGCGGGCAGCGATCTTGTAGCTCGCATAGGCGATACACGGAGCGGTATTGCGCCGGGCCGGTTCCAGGAGAATCTGGTGGTCCGACAGCATCGGAAGCTGCTCTTTCGTCAGCTGGTAATATTCCTGGCTGGTGACGATGTAGACGTTTTCCGGCGGGCAGATTTCCCGCATCCGGTCGAAAGTCATCTGCAGCATCGTCCGTCCGATGCCGAGTACGTCATGAAATTGCTTGGGGTACGTCTGACGGCTGAAAGGCCAGAAGCGGGTGCCGACTCCACCCGCCATGATGACGACGTAGGTATGCTGGAAATTCATAGAGTAAGGGTGGGGAATGCAGGGCGATGCATGACCCCGGTTTGGCGGTTTTTGATAAGGTGAAAAAGATCACCGGGAACATGGGTTCCGGGGAAGAGACAGACTATGCTGACCGTAAAAGAGATGCGTGCAGGGTTCGCGGATTTCCGGTGAAGGAGACACAATCCGGCAGGAGCGCGAACAGGCCCGGATAGGTTGGTTTCATACGAATGGCGGTTCTATATGTTTATGAAATTGGCGGAGACCTTGCGGGGCCTTGCGTACAAAAATATGATTTTTTTGATAGAGCCAGCAGGGTATGCCTTTTTTTGCCTGAAATGGCAACATATTCTTTAACCGAGTCTATTTCAAATTGAAATTGTTAAAAAATGGACGTTCGGCCGGCTATTTTCTCGTTCTATCTACGAAAAACAGGGCCGGATAGGTTCGCCGGATTTTGTAAAATTCCAATACCGGCAGGCAGGCGGAGGTATCCCGGCGCGGGAAAAACGCCCGTAGCACAAGAAAAAAGCCGTTTCCGGAGAAACGGCTTTTTTCAGAAAGAAGACTCAAATTACTTGTACAGCTCCTGGGCTGCCGGTTCGTATTTGTCTCCCTTGCTCCACTGCGGCCGCGCCGGCAGGTTGGCGATGAGCCGGGCGGCGTATGCATAGGTCTGGCAGAACTTCAGCAGATAATCGTAGCTGATCGTGTCCGGGTTGTCAGAAACCTGGTGGTAGTATTTGTAGATCTTGTCGTCGAATTTGTTGAAGCCCGGCGTGATCGTCGGCGCCGGTACACCCTTCGCAGCGAAGCTCACATTGTCCGACCGGTCAAACAATCCCTGCTCCGGAGCGGGGTCTTCGTTGACACGCAGCCCAAAGGCTTTGGCCGCCGCTTCGATCTCTGCTTTGGCGCCTGTACGCTCGAGGCCGATTACCGTCACAAGCGTGGTGTCGTTATAGCCCGCGCCGTCGCTGTTGAGGTTGAAAATGCAGGATTTCATCGGTACCAGCGGGTTTTCGGCATAGTACTTGCTGCCGAGAAGTCCCATTTCTTCTCCCGTAAAGTTCAGAAAGAGTACAGAGCGCTTCGGTTTGACGAGCGAAAGCGTTTTGGCTGCTTCGAGGACCGCCGCCGTGCCGAACGCATTGTCACGCGTGCCGTTGAAGATGCTGTCGGCCGCAGTGAAATTTCCGCCGCCGTTTTTCCCGGTGCCGACGTGGTCAAAATGCGCTGAGAGTACTACGTATTCGTTTTTCAGCGCCGGATCGGTACCTTCAAGTACAGCGGCGACGTTGAACGACCGCACCGGTACTTTCTCCTGTCCGGGTGTTTCGCCGGAAATCTCCTTTACATGATCCCGGTTGAATCCCTTCGAGGCCGTCCCGCCGATCCAGAGATGCGGCATGGCCGGTTTTTCGCTTTTCTCGGAAGCAACCCGTACGCGGTCGCCCGCGAAGTAACGCACCACGATCTGCCAGGGCAGTTGCGGCGGGAGTACCTCGATCAGTGCGGCAGCGCCTTTGTCGGCGGCCCATTTGACTTTCTTTTCGGAAAGGTCAAAACCTTCCTGCGGGTTCTTGGCTTCGGCTGTACCAAACTGGGCGACGACAATCTTGCCCTTCACATCCAGACCCTGGTAATCGGCCTCGGTTCCGTAGGCGGCAAAAACGACGGGCGTATGCGCGAACGTGGTCTTTTCTCCCGAAAGAAGGATAAAATGCTGTTTGACTTTGAGAGAATCCGATCCATAGACCAGTAGTCCCTTGTTATCGGAAGCTACTCTTTCCAGCGCCACTGCCTGAAGGTAATCCGCCTGGGTTCCGGCAGGTTTCAGTCCAAGCCGGCGGTATTGCTCAGCGATATACCGGGCGGCGACGTTATTGGTGATTTCACCCGTCCGCCGGCCCAGCATTTCGTCTGCGGCGAGGAAGCGGACGTGTACACCCGGGTCTTCGGTTTTTAATTGAAATTCAGGAAGGGCAGGCGTTTTGGGAGTAGCCTTTTTCGGTTTCTGCGCGATAGCCAGCGAACTGGTCAGCACGCATCCGGTCAGGACTGCAGCGTTGATGAACGATCTCATGAATGTGTGGAAATCTGAAGTAGTTTCCGGCAAGATAGGGAAATGCAGCTGATATCGGGTTTGAAACAGGATAGACGGCGCTCCGGGTTTACGCCAGTTTCCACAGAAATACTTCCTCTTCCATACCCTTCAGGTGGACCGCTCCGAGGGGCGTCGCACCGGCAGGTGACGCAGTCAGGTCGTCGAGTACCTGCTGGGAAACCAGTATCTGCGAGCCGAATTCCTTATTGAGACTTTCGATGCGGGTAGACTGAATGACAACACTACCCGTCAGACTGTACTGCTGCCTGAGCTCTGTTCCCAGGTTACCGGAGACTGCTTCCCCAACATGCACGCCAATGCCGATGCGGGTCGGAATCAGCTGCTTGTCGCGCACGGCCTGCTGTATTTCCGCGAGAATATCCAGCGCCGACGCAACTGCCGCGGCAGACGGGTTCTCTACCGGCGCGGGCGCCCCGAAGCTGACCATGCAGCCGTCGCCCAGAAACTGATTGACGATACCGTGATGGCGGGTTACAACGCCGACGATGATACTGAAAAAGGCATTCTGATAGGCGACGACCTCCTCGGCCGTGTGTTTTTCCGCGAAAGCCGTAAACTCCCGGATATCCAGAAACATGACCGCCACCCGTACCCGGGCGCTTTCAATATGGCCCTGGTTGCTCACGATTACCTCTGCGACTTCCGGCGATACCTGTTGCCCGAAAATGGTAATAAGCTGATTCTGGGATTCCATGGACTCGATGGTTGTCCGGATACTCTTGTTGATCTGACGGGCTACGTACCCTGCCGCAAACCCGGCCAGAAAAAGCAGGGTACCCTTCCCGACATACGGCAGCGGGTGGTACAGCTGGGCTTCGGCCGGCAGGGGTGTATTCTTCAGAAAATACAGGCTCAGCAGCGTGTATTCCACGGCGGCGATCAATCCCGTGAAAACCGAGAGAATGAGGCTGAGCCGCAGCGTCGACAGAATAATGAAAAAGAAATAGAAAGACGCGAGCGGGGAAATCATCACGAAAATCTGCCGCGTGAAATCCTCCGACGAAATATAGAGGACCAGCGTCACAGCCGTCACCTCCACGGCGGCATTCACAAACTTGACAGCCAGCGGCAGGTCCTTGTTGAGGTTTACGAGCCGACCGATGGACCGGTAAACACCCCATTCGTACACGGCCATAATGACCAGAAACACAATCAGGGTACGGAAAAAGGTAAGCTTGAGGGTCTCGTCGGTGACGATACCCCGGAAGAGAAAAAGCAGCGAGGTTCCGACCGCGAAGAGCGTCGCCAGCAGGGCAGCCCGCTGCTGCTCCCGGCGGAGATTTTCGATGCGGAATTGCTCAGCAAAAAAAGGACGAACTTCCTCGGTTCGCCGGTATCTTAAACTCATGTGTGCATGTGTATGAAGACAAACTTCGCGCATTCCCGAAGAAGAAGCGAATACACCTGCTAAAAATTGGTCCGTCCACGTAAAGAATTAGCCGAAGAAGCGTTCTTTTGTGTGTCACAAAACCATTTTACATCCATGAAAAAAGCGATTTTCACCTTTTTGGTGACAACCTTGGCCTTTACCACCGCAGTGTTTGCTCAGGAAGACAAGTCGAAACGCCCCAGCCCTCCGGCAACGGCGTCCGCCAAAGTGAATGGAAAGACGATTACCATCAACTATTCTCAGCCCTCCGTCAAAGGCCGCGACGTCTGGGATCCGAAAGGAAACCTCGCTCCTTACGGTAAGGTTTGGAGAACCGGCGCCAACGAAGCGACTACCTTCGAAACGTCCGGCGCCCTGAAAGTAGAAGGCAAAGACCTCCCCGCCGGAAAATATTCTCTCTTTACCATCCCCGGCGAAAAAGAATGGACGATCATCTTCAACAAGGTTGCCGAACAGTGGGGACACTACAAATACGACGAGAAGGAAGACGTACTCCGCGTGAAGGTACCCTCGCACAAATCACCCAAGGCAAACGAGAAATTCGTGATCGAAGCCGCCAACTCAGGAACTATCTCGCTGGCGTGGGATAAGACGTTGGTGGATTTTAAGGTGAAATGATGGCTTCGCGTTTTCAGTTTTCGGTATTCCGTTTTCAGTTGGACTCAGGAATACCAGTCGTATACTTACTGAAAACAGTAAACCGAAAACAGAAAACCGATTAAAGTTTCTCCCCGGACCCTCCCAGTCCGGGGTTTTTATTAACAGGCCTGATAGCCTGATGATTCTCCCTTTCTGTACTATAACCAAGTTGATACCTCCTGTATGAAAGTAAAGGTTGCCGTTGTCGGATTCGGCTTCATGGGTATGACCCATATCGCCCAGATTCTCCGGAATGAAAACGCCGAGCTCGTCGCCCTGATCGTCCGTGACCCTTCGTCTGTTTCCCGAAAACTCCGGGAAGGGGCCGGAAATTTTGCGATCGAAGGAATCAGCGAAGAAGCCCTGGCTGCCGTGCCGGTGTACCCATCCCTCGCCGAGTGCCTGGAAAACCGGGAAGTAGACGCCGTGCACCTCTGTGTACATACCGATCTGCACGTGCCGATGGCCCTGGAAGCACTCGAGCGCGGCCTGCATGTGCTGGTCGAAAAGCCCTTCACGCTTGATGTCGCGCAGGGAGAAGCCCTCATCCGCCTCGCCGCGGAGAAGCAGCGCATATTGATGGTGGCGCAGGTAGTCCGGTTCATGCCCGCCTACCGCCGGTTGAAGGAATGGCTCGATGCCGGTACCTATGGTGCGTTACAGTTTCTCTCGCTGACCCGGTTTACCGGTGAACCGGCCTGGGGGCAATGGCAGGAAAAGAAGGCTGACGGGTCTTCCGGCGGCGCATTGTTTGACCTCGTCATTCATGACATTGATTTTGCCCAGTATGTACTCGGCTTGCCGGAGGAGGTACGTTCTGTCAACCTGCCCGGCGCGCTGAGTCCGCACGACTACGTCTCTGCAACCTGGACCTACGCCAATGGCGTCACGGCCCGGATCGAAGGCGGCAATATTTTTCATACGGCCTTTCCGTTTCAGGCCGGGTTTACCGCCCGCTTCGAACAGGCCAGTGTTCAGTTTACCTCGATGAAGCCGGAGGTCATTCGCGTGGCGACGGCCGACCGGCTCGAAGAAATTCCGGTCGAAGACGCCGGAATCGGCTTTTACGAGGAGATTGCCCGTTTTTATGCCAGTATACGGTCCGGAAAGGCCGACGCGGTATGCACCCCCGAATCGGCACTGGATACGATTCGCCTGTGCTACCGGCATGTGTCGGGCTGATGAATAGCCTGTTTTCAGAACCTCTAACTTCTATGTCCGTTCCTTCTTTCTCCTGGCCTCAGTTCGACGAAACCGAAGTGCAAGCCGTTGCCGACGTCGTCCGCAGCGGAAAATGGGGTAATCCCGACTGCACGGAAGCCGTTGCCGATTTTGAAGAGGCCTTCGCCGGCTACTGCGGCGCCAGTCATGGCGTTACCTGTGTCAACGGTTCTGTCTCGCTCCGCCTCGCTCTGATGGCCTGCGGCGTCCGGCCGGGAGACGAAGTCATCGTTCCGCCGTATACCTTCATCGCGACGGCCTCCACCGTCATCGAGGTCAACTGCGTACCCGTTTTTGTGGATATCCATCCGGATACCTATAACCTCGACCCGGCTGCGATCGAGGCGGCAATTACCGAACGGACAAAAGTCATTATTCCGGTTCATTTCGCCGGACTTCCCTGTGACATGGACGCCATCCTCGGCATTGCCCGCCGGCATAACCTCCGGGTCATCGAGGATGCCGCCCATGCGCATGGAGCGGAGTACAAAGGCCGGAAGCTGGGCTCCATCGGCGACGCCGGCAGTTTCAGTTTCCAGTCTTCCAAAAACCTCACCAGCGGAGAAGGGGGTATTGTCATCACGAATAACGACGACCTGCACCGGACGATGGCATCGCTCCGGAATGTCGGCCGGTTGCCGGAAGGACAATGGTACGATCACTTCAACCCGGGCTGTAACTACCGCATTACCCAGTTGCAGGCGGTATTGCTTTCGGCGCAGCTGGCCCGGCTGGAAGCGCAAACCCTTCAGCGGGAGGCGAATGGCCTGTATCTCGACGAGTTACTTCGGGATATTCCCGGCATCCGGCCGTTGAGCCGGGGAGATGTACCCATCCGCCATAGCTACCACCTCTATATCTTCCGGTATGATGCTTCTTTTTTCGGGGGAATGAGCAAACAGGAGTTCGTACAGAAGCTGGCGGCAACAGGTGTGCCCTGCTCGGGCGGCTATCCGCATCCGTTGTACAAACAGCCTGTTTTTCAACATAAGAACTTTCTCTGTTATGCCATTCCGGAGTCGGTCGACTATGCAAACGTGCATTGCCCGGTTGCCGAAAAGGCCTGCAGCGACGAAGCCGTCTGGATATTCCAGCATGTATTGCTCGGGACCCGGGCCGACATGGAATGGATTGCCGGACAGATACGCAGTCTTCAAACCTCACACTAACTCCAATACATGAAGAAGCTGTTTTTGCTCGCGCTTTGCCTGAGCGTGGCACCTCTTTGGGCTCAAACAGACCTGAAAAAGGCAACTATTGCCGTTTCATCCTCCATTCCGCTGCCCATGCGGGAGACCGCCCCGCGCATGCTCCGGGAGGAAATCACCAGTCGTACCAAACTCAATCCCGGCAACGGATTTTCGGCAACGACCATCGCGCTGGTGCTGGCGGGCGACCGCGACTTGCAGGGGAGACCGGTACCCGCCGGACCGGCCGTTGATAAGGCGGAAGGCTACCGCGTAGTAAGCGAAGCCGGCGCGAAAGGGACGACGATCTGGGTCATCGGCGCCGACGCCCGCGGCGTTCTTTTTGGTGCCGGATGGCTCCTTCGCCACCTGCAGATGGCCGCCGGTACCCTCACGCTGCCCGGTGCGGTAGACGTAGCAAGCGCGCCGAAATACCCGATCCGGGGGCACCAGCTTGGCTACCGGCATACGGCCAACTCGTACGATGCCTGGACCGTCCGGCAGTTTGAGCAGTATATCCGGGAGCTGGCCATTTTCGGCTCAAACGCCGTGGAGGGGATTCCTTTTCACGAGGAAGAAACGAGCAGCCCGCATTTCAAGATCTCGCCAAAGGAAATGCGGATCCGGATGAGTGCGCTTTGCCGTGATTATGATATGGATTATTGGGTCTGGACGCCGGTGACCTTCGAACTCACGGATGAGGCCAAACGCAAGGCGGAGCTGGCCCTGCATGAAGAGTTTTACAAGGCCTGCCCCCGGCTGGACCATATCTTCGTTCCGGGTGGAGACCCCGGCGACAACCATCCCCGGGAAGTGATGCCCTTCCTGAAAGACCTGCACGACCGGCTGGTGAAGTACCATCCCAACGCCAAAATATGGCTGTCGCTGCAAGGCTTCAGTGTGGAGCAGATCGATTACTTCTACCGGTACCTCGATCAAAACAAGCCGGCGTGGCTGGAAGGGCTGGCGCATGGTCCGGGAAGTCCGTCGTTGTCGGAAACCCGCTACCGTCTTCCGAAAAACTATAAACTCCGTCAGTACCCGGACATTACCCATAACGTACGCTGCGAGTTTCCGGTAGAACGCTGGGACCAGGCCTATGCCCTTACCCTGGGTCGTGAAGCCGCCAACCCGAGACCGTTTTTTGTTGCCCGGACGCATGCCCGCTATGCGCCGTTTACCGACGGTTTTGTGTCGTATTCGGATGGCTGCCACGACGACCTCAACAAAGTCGTCTGGAGCATGCGTGCCTGGGATCCGGAAATGGATGTCAACGAAATCCTGGCTGACTATACCCGTTTTTTCTTCGGTCCTTCGGCAGAAGCGCCGGCAGCAGCCGGGCTGACTGCCCTGGAAGCAAACTGGGCCGGTCCGCTCGCGGAAAACGGCGGAGTAGAAGGGACGCTCTCGTTCTGGAAAACACTCGAAGCCGCGCACCCGGCCCTGAAATCCAACTGGCGCTGGCAGCTGTACCTGATGCGGGCCTATTACGATGCCTACACCCGTCGCCGCCTCGTATACGAAACAGGCCTCGAAAAGCAGGCTAATGACCTTCTGGCGCAGGCGGGTACGCTTGGCGCCGGCAAGGCAATGGACCTGGCCCTGGCGAAAATCAACCAGGCTGACAGCGCTCCGATCTCTCCGGATCTCCGGAAGCGGATCGAAGACCTGTGCGCTGACCTGTATGCCAGCATCGGTCTGCAAACCAGCGTACCCAAACACCAGGCAAAAGGGTATGAGCGTGGTTGCGTGCTTGATTTTGTAGACTATCCTCTCAACAACCGTTGGTGGCTTTCGGACGAATTCGGCCGCATCCGGCAATGGACGGATCCTGCCAAACAACAGGCCCGGCTTCTTGAGATCGCGAAATGGGAAAACCCCGGTCCGGGTAGTTTTTACGACGATATCTCGAGCGTCAGCAAAGGCCCGCGGGTGAAAACGATTTCGGACGACGCGACCGATATCGCCTGGTGGGACAATGGCAAAAGCCGCGCACGCCTGTCTTTCCAGACCTTCCAGCGACTGCCTGAGCTGGAGTACGACTTCCTCGATCCCGGTGCGCAGTACCGCATCCGGGTGGTGGGGTCGGGCGACGCCCTGCTGCGGGTAGACGGCAAGCGCCTCGAACCGCTCGTCTATTCAAAAGAAGAAAACGGGGTGAAAGAGTGGCTCATCCCCGATGTACTCACCCGCGACGGCCAGATCCGCGTCACGTTCGACGGCCCTGAAGAATCCCAGCTTAATTGGCGCAAGCAGTCGAAGATTTCAGATATCTGGTTGTTGAAATAGCAGGGGGCAGAGAGCATGGGGCAGAGGGTAATGCCGCGTGTCCCTGACCCCGAAGGGGTCTAACCCCATTAACCCCGGGCGTCAGCCCGGGGCCTACACCAGGCGGTCAGCCCGGGGCCTACTCCCACCGAAATGCACCCCAAACCCTCTGCCCCATGCTTCCCCTACTTCCCCGAAAAATACACATTCACCTCCGGGTGCATCGTATACAAACGGAACCCCTTCCCATCCGGGACGACGATACCGCTTGATTTATTCTGGCCGACAATCGGGTTGCCGGCGTACTTTTTCCAGTGAATAAGGTCGTCGGAAACGACGACGTTGACCGACCATTCCCGCCAGTCCTGAAACGCCGTCGCGTGGTAGTAAGCATAGTATTTGCCTTTGTGCCGGATGATCTGGTTGAATGCTACACCATAGCGGTCATACGCTTCCGGGCCTTTGCTGAGTACCGGTTCGTCCTGCACATTGGTCCAGGTTTTCAGGTCTTTGGACGTCGCCAGCCAGACCGCCTCATCGTTTCGTTCATAAAAGAGGTACCACGTTCCCTTTTCCTTCCATACTGCGGGGGTGCCGAAAGGACCCTTGGTCAGTGGCTGCCCGTTGGTATACCGGATGTCGAGCGGGCCGAGTTCCTTCCAGTGAATACGGTCGGCAGACGACAGCAAATGAGCGACATCGTCTTTCCCCTCCGCAAACATGTAATAGGTTTTCCCCTCTTTGTGGACAAACATATCCTCGACCCAGTCGGTAGTATGGATCGGGTTGCCGGTATGGCGGGTCCAGGTAAGGCCGTCGGAGGAAGTTGCCAGGCCGAGGTACTTCGTCGGGTCGCTGCCCTTTTTATAACCGGTATACCAGAGGTACCAGTTGGCGCCTTCGCGGAGAATGAAGCCGCGTTCCCGGATCTTGTCGTCCCAGGTACCTGTACCCGTCGCCTGAAAAACAGGATTTCCCGGATGTGCCTTAAACCGCACAATTTCCGGCGGAAATTCCTGCGCCAGAACGGGAAGGGAGAGAAGGGTGAGGGTGAGGAGGCGAAGATACTGCATCGTGTTTTCAGTTTACGGTTTGCTGTTTTCAGTTTCGGGTGAATGACATTCCGGTGTGCCGGAAGCCACTTCCGGGCCAAACAGAAAACAGCAAACCGTAAACTGAAAACTCCCTTTTACTACCTCCCAATCCCCCAAACCGACTACTTTTTTTTCATCATACCATCCCGGGCTGCTTTGAATTCCGAGCCGGGCTTCCAGCCGGGGAAGGTCGTTTCGTTGGAAAGCCTGTAGCCAACATTGAAGAGAATACGCATGTCTTCCACAATACCGGACAGATTCCAGTTGCGGTACTCATCCGACGGCGCGTGGTACCGGCTGAGGTTGTATTCTTCTTTCTGTGCCTTGCCCCAGTCTTCGCCGTGCTGAAGGGAGACGACGCCGTTTTCGATGTAGGCAGAGGGTACGCCGACTTTCGCAAAATTGAAGTGATCCGACCGGAAGTACCAGCCGCCCGACGGATTCGGCTCCGGCCGGGTGAAACGACCCTGTTTCTTCGCTTCCGCGTCGATGTATTCGTCCAGTTCCGACTGCCCTTTTCCGACGATAATCACATCTTTCATCCGGCCAAACGGCTGAAGTACGTCGATGTTGATATTGGCGACGGTCTTGTTCAACGGAAAAACGGGATGCGTGGCGTAGTACTCTGAGCCGAGGAGACCCTGTTCTTCCCCCGTTACACTCAGAAAAACAATCGATCGGGCCGGCTTTTTCTTTTGCAGCGTGAACGCTTTGGCGATTTCCAGAATCGCGGCAACGCCCGATGCATTGTCGGCAGCGCCGTTATAGATAGAATCTCCCTTGATGGCCTCGCCCTTGCCGAGGTGGTCCCAATGGGCGTTGTAAATGATGGTTTCGTCCGGGCGTTGTGTTCCGGGTAAAACGGCGATGACGTTGCGGGAAGTGGACTGGCGGATGGTATTCCGGATTCCCAGCGAAGCTTTTACGTGGAGAGGTACCGGCTTGAAGCCTTTCTGCCCGGCATCCCGCATGACTTCCGGCGATACCCCGGCGAGTTGGAAGAGCTTGCGTGCAGCATCCTGCGTGATCCAGCCTTCCACGGCGGCGCGGGAGCGGTTCTGGTCGGGCGTCTGCAGGTACAGTTTCGATTTTGACCAGCCACTCCGGACAACACTCCACCAGTAGCTGGCAGCTTTGCTCTCGTGGATAATCAGGACACCGGCAGCGCCCTGACGTGCGGCTTCCTCGAATTTGTAGGTCCACCGGCCATAGTAGGTCATATTATTGCCCCGGAAAAGGGTACTGTCGACGAAGCCGGGGTCGTTAACCATCACCACGACCGTCTTCCCTTTTACATCGATACCGGCATAGTCGTTCCAGCCGTATTCCGGTGCGACGATACCGTATCCCACAAAAACCATTTCCGAATCCTGAATCTTTACGTTTTCCTCGATACGGCGGCTGCCGGCTACAAAGTCGTCGAGGTAGTTGAACGAAGCCGAACCGCCCGCCGCCGAAAATACCAGCGGACCGGTAGGTTTCGACAGAATATCCACCATCGGAACATCCTGGAAATAGCTTTTGCCGTTTCCGGGTTTCAGGCCCAGTTTCTGAAATTCAGCCCGGAGGTAGTTGACGGTGGTTTCCTCGCCGGTACTAAAGGGTTTCCGACCCTCAAAGGTATCAGAGGCGAGTTGTTTCATGTGCTGGTCGAAGGCCTTGCCGTCGATGACCCGGTCCGGGTCACCCGATTGAAAAGCCAGCGCCACGGGAAGTAAAAGAGCCAGTAGTCTGTTCATGAGGAAATCAATTTCCTCAAAGATGGGGGAGGGAGGGGCTTTTAGCAATAGGCTTAAAGCAATAGGCTGTAGGCAATAAGCTTTAAGCCGTCCGAATCCAATGCGTTCTTTGCCGACCCATAAAAAAAGCCATAGGCAAGCCCGGGTAGCTTGCCTATGGCCTATTGCTTATAGCCTATAGCCGACTGCCGATCACCGAAAGCCGACTACCGATCGCCGAAAGCCGACTGCCACCCTACGGCTTCAACACACTCTTCACCACTTCTCCCGAATGCATTTTTTCGAAGGCTTCGTGCCATTCTTCGAGCGGCCAGACGCCGCCGATGATCGGGCGTACGTCGAGCTGGCCGCTGGCCAGCAGCGAGATGACTTTCTCCCAGATCGGCCAGTTGTGGCTGAAACTGCCCTGAAGGGTGACATTTTTCTGAACGAGGGGATCCAGCGAAAAGCCCAGCGGTTGCGGTCCCCAGCCGACTTTCGTGATATGTCCGTTGGGGCGAACGAGCTGAAGCGCAATTTTCAATGTAATGCTGGAGCCGGCGGCGTCGAGGATAACATCAGCGCCCTGGCCGTCGGCCGCAAAGGCCCATTCCGACGCGTCGCCGATGATGGCTTCGCACCCGTATTGCTTCGCAATTTCAAGGCGGTGGCGATCGGCTTCCAGCCCGACAACCGCCACCTGTGCGCCGCACAGGCGGGCTACCGCTGCGCAGAGGATGCCAATGGTTCCCGGTCCGAGGACGATGACACGGTCGCCCGGCTTGATCGGCGAATTGCCGACTACCGCGTTGTAAGCCACGCAGCAGGGCTCCGTCAGGCACGCCTGCTCAAACGGCAGCGAATCCGGAATGCGGTGAAGGCAGCGCGCCGGAACGCGGACGAACTTGGTCATCGCGCCGTTGACGCCATAGCCGAAGCCCTTTCGCGTCGGGTCCAGGTTATACAGGCCCTGGCGGCTGAGCGGGTTTTGCGGATCGATGACGGCGGCGGTTTCGCTGACGACGCGGTCGCCGGCCTTCCAGCCCGTCACCCGGCTGCCGGTATGGACAATGGTACCGCCGAACTCATGCCCGAGTACGACGGGATAGTTGACGTGCCAGCTGTGATCGGCCGTCCACTGATGGAGGTCGCTGCCGCAAACGCCGACATTCGCTACCTCCAGGAGTACATCCTCTTCTCCGATTTCAGGAACCGGAATTTCACGTATTTCGACGGAGCCGCGCTCTGCCGAGAAATTAACTACTGCTGCGTTCATGGAAAGGGGTGGAATCAAACGGCAACGTCGCCGTAAGCATGGATCTTTTCGCAAATCAGTCGGAGGGAAGCTTCCAGGTTGCCGTCGGCCGTCTTGAATGCATCGGCATCGATGGTCAGCGGAGCGCCGAGCACCACCAGCGGAGCTCCGTAGGCCGGGCACTGGATCGCCTGCTCCAGCGAAAGGCCGCCTACAGCCTGCACGGGTATGCTGACGGCATTGACGACATCCCGCAGCTGGTCGAGCGGGCTGGGCATCCGAAGACCCTGCGCCGCAATGCCGCGGCGCTCGTCGTAGCCAATGTGGTGGATGATGTAATCGCAGCCGAGGTCTTCGAGCCATTTGGCGCCGGCGACCATATCCTCCGAAATCATGTTATCTCCCATGACTTTCACACCGAAGTCTTTTCCGGCCTGAACCACGCATTTGACCGTTTCGGCATGGGCGCGGGCCATCACCACTACGTGCGTAGCGCCGGCCTTGGCCATCATTTCCGCTTCGAGGTAGCCGCCGTCCATCGTCTTGAGGTCGGCCACGATGGGGACGCCGGGAAACGCCTCCCGGAGTTTCCGGACGCCGTGAAGGCCTTCTGCCAGAATAAGGGGCGTGCCGGCTTCGAGCCAGTCAACACCGGCGCGAAGGGCAAGGGCCGCCGTTTCCAGCGCTTCGTCGATATTGGTTAGATCCAGGGAGATCTGAACGATTGGGGACATGGTAGTATAGAACGGTAGATGAGAGAAATGACAATCACGCAGGAACCGGCTTGCGAAGCCGGGTGAGCAGTACGCCGACCAGGAAAATCGTGAGCGTACCAACCACCATGATCATATTGGGGTGGAAGGTACTCCGGACAAAATCTTCCGGGAGTTTCGGGGAAAACGTCATCCACAGGATCACCAGCAGTCCGATGAAGGTGGCAATGACGGCTTCGGCGCTGCGGGTTTGTTTCGAGACAATACCCAGCAGAAAGAGGCCGAGCATACCTCCCGCGAAGATGCCGGAAAGTGTCCACCAGACATCCAGCACGCTTTTCACCCCGATCATCGCGATACCGGTAGCCATGCCGAGGAGGCCGAAGGCCGTCGTCGCGATGTACAGCAGGCGCATCGGCCGGGCCGGTTTCGGATTGATGTAGCGTTGGTAAATGTCTACCGAAAATACCGTTGCCGACGCGTTCATCCCCGAGCTGATGGTACTCATCGCTGCGGAGAGAATGGCGGCCACGATCAGCCCCAGAAGCCCTTTCGGGACGTTGGTGACCATAAAATGCGGCATGACTTTGTCGCCATAGTCGGCCGGCGTCAGGCTGGCAGCGAGCTGCTTCACTGCTTCCGGAGTCCCTCCCGGAAGGCGTTCGGCGGCTACCTGCTGCCGGATGGTATCCAGCAACTCCGGATGCGCCTGGTAGTAGCCATACAGGCTGCTGCCGATGACAAAAAAGATGAGGGAAATCGGTACGTAGAGGTAAACGCAGAGCCAGATGGAACCCGCGGCTTCTTTTGTTGAACCGGTAGTATGGTAGCGCTGGACGTAGTTTTGATCCATGCCGAAGTTGTTCAGGTTCATGAAAAAACCATAGAGGAGAACAACCCAGAATGTAGATGTCGTGAAGTCAGGGGTAAAACTGCCCAGGCTGAATTTGTTGTCTGCCTCGCCGATTTCAACAATTTTCGAAACGCCGCCCGGCATGCCATCCACTACCAGCCAGAGAATAATGACCGCGCCGATGGTTTTGATGACGCCCTGCACAACTTCTGTCCAGATAACGGCTTCCATCCCGCCCATTACGGTATACAAAACAATGCAGATGCCGACGACGATCATGATGGTTTCCATCGGGTAGCCCGTCAGTGCCTGGAGGCTGAGCGCAATTCCGAAGAAAATAGAACCCATCCGGGCCAGTTGCGTCAGCAGAAAACAAACCACGGCATAGGTCCGCGCCCAGGGGCCGAAACGATGCTCAAGGTGGGTATAAGCCGATACTTCACCCGTACTCCGGTAAAAAGGAATGAAGTATTTCGACGCCAGAAAAGCCGCCAGGGGCATGGAAAGACTGAAAACGAAGGAGTTCCAGTTGGAGCCGAAGGCTTTTCCCGGAACGCCGAGAAAGGTATTGCTGCTCAGGAACGTCGCGTAAATCGACATGCCGATCGCCCAGCCGGGGATTTTACCGGAGGCGGTGGTGAACTGGCTCTCGTCCTGGTTTTTCCGGGAAAAGTAAACGCCGACAGCCACCATTCCGACCAGGTAAATCCCGATGATACTCAAGTCGATAAACGGAAGGGATTTCATAAAGGAGCAGAGGTAAAGTGAGAGAGGAGGGGACCGGTACGACCCCCTCCGGATATCAGAAGCGCAGCAGCGGGAAGCCGTAGAGCTCGCTCAGCAGTTGAAGCGAATCGGAAAGCGCATGGAGGCGCAGGTGATCGACGTTCGAAAGCGTTTCATGCGGAATCCGCGTGACAGCCTCGATTTTCATCCCCCGGCGCTGCAGGAACAGCTTGGCAGAGTAGGGATAGAAGGAGTGCGTGATGCGGTCCATCGCCGTCAGCACCGCGTGGAGGCGGTTGAGCGCTTCGGTCCGTCCATCTTCCTTATATGCCTTCAGAAGGTAGGTATACGGTTCGATGTAAAAGTTGCCCGAAATCGGCGAGATACCGCGTCCTCCGGAATCGAGGGAGTCGAGGGCCGTCGTCGTATCGGCGTTGTAAAACCCGAACGCCGAACCGGCAATCGCCTTGGCTTTTCGGTCAATAGCGCCCGAGTGGCAGGAGGTATCCTTGTGATAGACAAACCGGCCGCTGTCGGCCATCCACTTCATCAGGTCCGGGCTGAGCAGGCGCTTGTAGGGCACGGGGCATTCGTAAACGCCCAGCGGAATATCCCCGGTCTGCTGCATGAGGTATTCGAGGCGGCTTTTGAGAATGGCCTCGTTTTCATCAGGCTCCACCAGCATGCTGGTAATGAGGATGACCGCCTGCACGCCGGTGTCGTAAATCCGCTTGATGAAATCGGCGTTTTTGGATTGATCCCGGGTGAAGGTACCCGTGGCGACTACGGGTACCTGTCCTGCCGAGAACTCCAGCACTTTTTGGGTGAGGAGTATGCGTTCGTCGTCCGTGAGCTGAAACATCTCGCTCGAAAGACAGTTGGCAAACAGTCCGTTGGAGCCGCCGTCGATGTAATAGCGGGTGATTTTTTCCAGGCCTCCCAGGTCCAGCTGATAGCTGCTTGTAAAGGGCGTAATCATAACCGGCCAGAGGCCTTCGGGAAGCGCGTTGTGTTGTGACATTACCGTAATTCCTTTCTAAACAATCGTTTCATAATACCATCCCTGCGGGCGAGTGGACTACTAGCCTTCCAAAATATCCTCGAAAAGTGGCCTCTTTCCCCAAAAGAAGAGTATTGAAAACGAGACCCCTATCCCGTACTGTGACGGACAATCCGGGCCGGGGTATCCGCTCTTTCTTCAGCCGCCGAATCGATTTCCATAGGCCGGATGTAAAAAATGAAACAACCCTTCCGGCAGAAGGTATCTGTTTTCCGGAGATCCGGTATATACCTTCCCTGTTAATCACCAAACCCATGAAAACCTCTTTTCTCTTGCTGGCAGCAGCGTTCACATCGGTCTGCGTCACCGCGCAGGTGCACAAGGAATATCCCGCCGGCGTATTTCCCGACCGGGTAGTGCTGGGCTGGAAGGACAACAAGGCTGCTACTACTCAGTCGGTTAGCTGGCGGACGGATACGACCGTGGTAACCGGCATCGGCATGATCACGGAAGCCAACCCGACGCCGGACCTCGCAGCAACGTCCCTTTCGGTTAACGCCCAAACCGAAAAGGTCATCCTCGAAGGCCGGGGCGCACACTCACATACCGTTCATTTTTCCGGCCTCAAACCCGGAACGCTTTATAGCTACCGCGTCGGCGACGGCAGCCACTGGAGCGAATGGTTTCAGTTCCGTACCGCTCAGGAAAGTCCCGCGCCGTTCTCTTTTCTGTATTTCGGAGACGCGCAGATTGAAATCCGGTCGCTCTGGTCCCGTACCATCCGCGGCGCGTATAGTACCATGCCGAAAGCGGATCTCCTCATTCATGCCGGAGACCTGATTACGACGGCCAATGCCGACTGGCAATGGGGCGAGTGGTTTGAAGCCTCCGGCTGGATCAATGGCGTCATTCCGGTGCTGGCAACGCCCGGCAACCACGAGTACTTCAAAGGTGAAAACGGCAAGCGGCGGATTACCCCGCACTGGCGGCCGTCGTTCGCACTGCCCGAAAACGGCCCGGCCGGCATGGAAGAGCGGGCGTATTTCCTGGACTACCAGGGCGTAAGGTTTATTTCGCTGGATTCGGAAGGCGCCTTGCAGGACAAGGAAGTCATGGCGAAGCAATCTGCCTGGCTGGAAGGCGTGCTGAAAAATAACCCGTCGAAATGGACAATTGTCGTGCAGCACCACCCGGTCTATTCCACTAAAAATGGCCGGGACAACGAAGACTGGCGGGCCGAAATGGAGCCGATTTTCAAGAAATACAAAGTCGACCTCGTCCTCCAGGGGCACGACCATACCTATGCGCGGGGCATCAATATGCCGGTGGGTATGAGCCGGAAAAACCCGGACGGCCCGGTATATGTGGTTTCTGTCAGCGGTGGAAAAATGTATGACATCGGCTTGCAGGACTGGATGGACCGCGCCGCCAGCAACACGCAGCTTTACCAGACAGTCGAGATCGACGGGCAGAACCTGTCGTACCAATCCTATACCGTCACCGGTCAGCTATACGACTCGTTCCGGCTTACGAAAAGTACTTCCGGGAAAAATACCCTCACGGATCTGGCGCCGAAACTGATGCCGGAGCTGCTCGATCTCCCGCCGGACTACCAGCGCCGCTACAAACCCGAGCAGAAGGAAGAGTATCAAAACCGTTTCGAAGCCTATAAAAAGCGCAAGGCATCCCGAAAAAAATAGCCTCAATATGGATTAAAGGGCATTTTTGACCATCTTTACGAACTACCAAAACGCTCTCCCCCCAAACCCGTATGTCTGTAGCCACTGCTTCTGCTGAACCCGGCGTAGCGCAACCTCTACCTGTCAAACGACTACTTTCACTCGATACCCTCCGCGGGTTCGACATGTTCTGGATCATGGGGGCGGAAGACGTCTTCCACGTCATCGCCAAAATGACCGGCTGGGGCTGGGCCCTCTTTCTGGCCGATCAGTTTACCCATCCCGAATGGAACGGATTCCGGGCATATGACCTGATTTTCCCGCTGTTCATTTTCATGGCAGGTGTATCGACGCCGTTTTCCCTCGGCAGTCGCCTCGAAAAAGGAGATGCAAAGGCTGCACTGGCGAAGAAAGTAGTCACCCGCGGCGTCGTGCTGGTGATCCTCGGTATCATCTACAACAACGGATTGTTTGAAAAACCCTGGCATGAGCTTCGGTTCGGGAGTGTACTCGGGCGTATCGGTCTGGCCGGGATGTTTGCCCAGCTGATTTACCTCTACGCAGGAGACAAAGGGCGCTACTATGCCTTTTTCGGCATTTTGCTGGGCTACTGGGCGTTGCTGACGCTCGTTCCGGTGCCGGGGTGCGGCGCAGGTGTGCTGACGATGGAGTGCAGCCTGCCCGGCTATATCGACCGGCTGCTGATGCCCGGACACCTCTACAAAACCGTCCACGATCCGGAAGGTCTCCTCTCCACCCTGCCCGCCATCTGCAACGCCCTGCTCGGTATCTATGCCGGTACGCTGTTGCGGAAAGACGGCCGGTCGGTCAGCCAGGAGAAGAAAACGACCCGGCTGCTGGTACTCGGCGCCGCATTTGTGGCCGCCGGATGGCTCTGGGATTTTGTCTTCCCGATCAATAAAAACCTCTGGACGAGCTCGTTTATGCTCGTAACGGGCGGCCTCAGCCTGTTATTGCTGGCGGTGTTTTACTGGATCATTGACGTAAAAGGATATCACAAATGGACGTTCTTTTTCACCGTTATCGGGATGAACTCCATTCTGATTTACCTCGCCGGCGAGTTCATCGATTTTGAGTACGCGGCGAAGTTTTTCTTCGGAGGATTGGTTGGATTCCTCTCCCAGGAATGGCTGAAGGCGGCGCTGCTGATGACCGGCGTGCTGGCCGTCAAGTGGGCGTTCCTTTATTTTATGTACAAGAAAAAGACATTTTTACGGGTGTAGAAAGTACTTCTGTTTTCCCGGAAAAGGCAGGCTTCGTCACGGAGTCTGCCTTTTTTTGTCGACGGGCGGTCGGGGAGCCCCCGATCGTTTCGTAACTTGATCCGAATCTTCTTCTCGTACACTTCATGAAAAAATGGCTACTGCTGCTGGCCGGTCTTGCCGCCGCGCCTGCCTTCGGGCAATCGGATATTACCCTGGTGATTCACGGCGGCGCCGGGACCATCACCCGGAAAAACATGACGCCTGAAAAGGAAAAAGCCTATCGCGCGGCGCTCGAACAGGCCCTGAAAGCCGGGTACGCAGTCCTGCAAAAAGGCGGCGCCAGCCTGGATGCCGTGGAAGAGGCTATTCATGTCATGGAAGATTCCCCGCTGTTCAATGCCGGCAAAGGCGCCGTGTTTACCCACGAAGGGAAAAACGAACTGGACGCCGCCATGATGGATGGAAAGACCGGAAAAGCCGGAGCCGTAGCGGGTGTGACGACGATCCGAAACCCCATTTCAGCCGCCCGGGCCGTCATGGAAAAATCCCAGCACGTCATGCTGATCGGCAAAGGGGCCGAAGTATTCGCGAAAGAAAAAGGCCTTGAAATCGTCGATCCGGGTTATTTCTACACCGAAAGCCGCTGGAATGCGCTTCAAAAAGCCATTGAGCAGGAAAAGGTAGAGCTCGATCATTCGGAAGAAAAACCGAAAAAGCCGGATATGAAGAAAGCCGGCAGCCGTGCCGATGACCTGATCTTTACAGAAGGAAAGAAGTTCGGTACGGTAGGCTGCGTCGCGCTGGACCGCAACGGCAACCTCGCCGCCGGTACTTCCACGGGAGGTATGACCAACAAGCGTTATGGCCGGGTAGGTGACGCTCCCATCATCGGCGCCGGTACCTATGCCGACAATGCTACCTGCGCGGTATCGGCGACAGGCCACGGCGAGTACTTTATTCGCTCGGTCGTGGCCTATGACATCGCCGCACTGATGAAGTACAAGGGGCTGTCCGTTGCTGACGCAGCGAAGGAAGTAGTCCTGAAAAAACTCGTCGAAAAAGGCGGAGAAGGCGGCGTCATCGCCCTCGATGCGAAAGGGAATCTGGCGATGCCCTTCAACTCCGAGGGGATGTACCGCGGGTACGTGAAGTCGGATGGAAAAATCGTGGTTGAGATCTATAAGGACTAAAAGCCCTGCTGATTTCAATCGGAAATGTATCAATAACCGGAAATACGTTTCCGGGTGGCTCAGGAATGGGCCGCCCGGCGGTTTTCCATTTCTTTCTGAAGTTCTTTCAACGATTTCAGCAACGGCATCCAGGTCGGCGCGCTGATGATGGAAAGAAGAATGAAGACCGTATAATTTCCTTTTTGCACCGCCTGATAACCAAGGATGCTGAGCAGCACGACCCAGACACCACCGATGCCCAGAAGCTTGCTGATAACGGATTTTTTGAGGCGCTGTAACTCGTCGTCGGTTAAGGCGGCTGGCGCTGGCTTCATGCTTCTTTTTTTGCCAAAGTTCCGAAAGGACAGCTTTCCGGCCATTACACAAAAGTGTAGTTTCCGTGTTTCACCTCTGTGCTTATGAAGAAGATTCCGCCCACTACCCTGCTGACGAAAAACCAGGTCGGACCTGTGACGGAAGAAGACCAGCGCCAGTGTGACAACTACCTGGAAGCGGTGAAGTCATTTGCCCGCCTGACCCATACCAGTCTCTATATCATTGATTATGAGAAAATGGGGTTCGAGTATGTTTCGGAAAATCCGCTGTTTCTATGCGGGCATTCCGCGGAACAGGTACAGGCCTGGGGCTATGAGTTCTATTTCAGACAGGTACCGGAAGAAGACCTGAAACTGCTGGAAATGATCAACGAACTGGGGTTTGACTTCTTCGAAACACTCACAGTCGAAGAAAAAAAGGAGATCCACATTACCTATGATTTTCACCTGGTGAATGAAGCGGGAAAAGCGGTACTGATCAACCACAAACTAACCCCCTTGTTTTTAACCGGGGAAGGCAGGTTGTGGAAAGCCATGTGCCTGGTGTCGCTTTCTCCGCATCAGCAGGCCGGTAATATCTCCATTCAAAGGCAGGGTTCGGACGATGTCTGGCAGCTGGATACCGTTGCCAGGGTATGGCGGCGGGTTCCCAAACCCAAACTGGCGGACCGGGCGCTGGAAGTACTGCGGCTGTATTCCCAGGGGCTGACCATCAACCAGATCGCAGACCGCCTGTGCCTTTCAGCGGATACGGTGAAGTATTACCGGCGCCAGATTTTCGAGAGCTTTGGCGTGGGGAATATGGTGGAAGCGCTTTCGTATGCCGTCCACAACCGGCTCTTGTAAAAGGATTACCCGCGTACGGCCTTTTTCGACAGAAGAAGCAATACCAGACCGATTGTTCCGAAGACCACATGCAGGATATTCAGGGTCCGGAGCATCACGACCTGCGTCAGTATCCAGATCACAAGAATAGCACCCTGAAAAGCCACAAAGCGCGGGGCGTTCGCATGCTTTTTCAGCAACAGCCACAACGTCGCCACGCTGAAGCAGCCATTAAACACAAAGAGCAGCATCCCCGGAATCAGAAAATCCCGAAAAGGCGAGTAGCGGAGCATACCGGTATCCATGCCGAGTGCGTGGCCGTCGGGATGCACCATGAAACTGTATCCCGCCGGAAGCGCACCGAGTCCGTTGATAGCCAGCAAGGCGCAGACCACCGGGTAAATCGGGCGGTTTCGTCCCATATTTTGGGTTTTTGACAAAGGTCATCGCATACATGCAGGCAGGAAACGACTTTTATCAGCTACCATGAAAAAATACCTGCTCACCTGTCTGCTGCTCACGGTTCCGGTTATGATCTGGAATATAGGAATGACCGGTTACCTGCCGCCGGCGTTCCAGCCTGAGGTATTCGGCAGGGGTATCCCCGCCTGGATTGTATACGGCGAGCAGCTGTTCCGGACGCTGTTTTTTGTCTTTGCTTTTTTGATGCCCATTGCCGGCTCCCGGACGGGATGGTACCTCTATGGCGTTGGTCTGGGGTTGTACCTGCTCAGTTGGTTGCTCCTCATCCTGTTGCCGTATAGCGGGTGGAGTACCAGCCTTCCCGGTTTTCTCGCTCCGGCGCTTACGCCTGGACTCTGGATGACGGGCATACTTCGCCTGGGCGGCCGCTTTTCGTTCGGATTACCTATCCGGCGTTGGGCGGTATGCGTGACAATTGGGCTGTTTCTATTCTTTCATATTGCCCATACTGTGCTGGTTTACAGGAGACTATATGCTCCCGGCCAGCCGCCCGCCGATCCGAAAACCCGGGTTGACGCAAAGGCTCAGTAACGCCCCGGCTCAAGGCGCTATAGCTTCCTTTCAGAGCCTGTTTGCTGTCGTTGAGCGAAAAATACTATAGCTATCCCTCCGCAGATGCGAATATTGCCCTATGTATTACCAATAGAAACAGTATCCTATCTGCATGAAAAAGAACATAGCTGAATTTCTTGGCACTTTCTGGCTCGTTTTGGGCGGATGCGGCAGTGCCGTACTCGCCGCGGCATTTCCCGATGTCGGAATCGGATTGGCGGGTGTATCGCTTGCCTTCGGTCTGACGGTTTTAACGATTGCCTACTCGCTCGGCCCCATCTCCGGCGCTCACTTAAATCCCGCGGTGACGATCGGTTTGTGGGTGGGCGGAAGAACAGCGACCCGGGATCTGGTTCCATACATCATTTCACAGGTTCTCGGCGCTATTGCTGCCGCGGCTGTGCTCTCGGTTATTGCTACCGGCAACGGCAGCCAGCTCGGCGATTTCGCCGCCAACGGATACGGAGAGCACTCTCCCGGCGGGTACAGCCTGACCGCCGCACTGGTTACCGAGTTCGTGATGACGTTCTTCTTTCTGCTGGTGATTCTCGGTTCAACGGATGAAAAGGCGCCGGCCGGTTTTGCAGGAATCGCGATCGGGCTTGCACTGACGCTTATCCACCTGATCAGCATTCCGGTGACGAATACGTCGGTCAACCCGGCCAGAAGTATCAGCCAGGCCATATTCGCAGGTGGCTGGGCGCTTTCTCAGCTTTGGGTATTTATCGCCGCACCGGTTGCCGGCGCCATTGCCGGCGGCCTTGTTTACAAATACCTGCGTTCGGAGTAAACAAGTCATCGCAAACTTGCGGATATCGGTTTTGCCACCAGGCCTGCCTTCAAAGGGCAGGCCTTTTTTATGGCGTATGGATAAAATCAGCCGGGGAAAAGAATAGCCCGGAAAACAAAAATCCCCGGCATCGAAACACCGGGGATAGGGGCAAAAACCTGAAACCGGAGACTACAGGATGTACCGCGTCGAGAGAAAATTCGACTCGTTATCCCGCAGGATTTCATTGACAATTGCCTTGTTTTCAGCCGTTTCTTTGGTGGCGACGATCGTCCGGATGGAGAACGAACGCAGCGCATCATTGACCGACAGTGTTCCTTCTGCCGAGTCTTTGCGACCGGTGAAGGGGAATACGTCGGGCCCGCGCTGGCACTGGGCATTGATGTTTACCCGGGATACCTGGTTGACGAGCTGGTCGACCAGGTGTGCGATTTCCGACGGATCGCTGCCGAAAATACTGACCTGCTGGCCGTGCTGGGAGTCGATCAGGTATTGGATCGGTTGTTCGACGTCGTCGAAAACCGCCACCGGAATCACGGGGCCAAACTGCTCTTCCCGGTAAATCTTCATTCCGTCTTTCACCGGATACAGAAGCGCGGGGTATACGAAAGATTTATGATTTTCCCCACCATTCGGGTTGATGACGGAGGCGCCCTTGAGCTTGGCGTCTTCGATGCATTCAACGAGGTAGGCCGGTTTGTTCGGCTCCGGCAGGGGCGTGATGTTGACGCCTTTTTCCCAGGGCATTCCGAGTTTGAGCTTGCCGATGGCGTCGCTGAACTTGCCCAGGAATTCCTCGGCGCGATTTTTATGCACCCAGAGAATTTTGAGCGCGGTACACCGCTGGCCGTTGAACGAGAGCGACCCGAGAACGGATTCTTTCACGGCCAGGTCGAGGTCGGAGTTTTCGAGAATAATCCCCGCATTTTTCGCATCGAGACCGAGGATGGCGCGCAGCCGGTTGGTTTTCGGGTGAAGTTTCTTGAGATCGGAAGCGACGCGGCTGGAGCCGATGAGGCTGAGTACATCAATCTTTCCGGATTGCATCAGGCTCGGTACTACCGTGTTTCCGCGGCCGTAAAGCGTATTGACCACGCCCGCCGGGAAGCTGTCGCGGAATGCTTCGAGCAGCGGGTAGTGCAGCAGCGTGCCGTGCTTGGGAGGTTTGAAAAGCACCACGTTTCCCATCAGAATCGCGGGGATGAGCATGGTATAGGTTTCGTTGAGGGGGTAGTTGAACGGCCCCATACAAAGTACCACGCCCAGCGGAGACCGGCGTACCTGGCCGATGATTCCTTCCTGGAGGCTGAATTTGGAACTTTCGCGATCGATCCGCTTGAGTTCATCCATTGTATCGTGGATGTACTGGACGGTCCGGTCAAATTCCTTTTCAGAATCGGCTTGTGATTTACCGATTTCCCACATCAGTAACTTCACGACTTCCGCCCGCTTCTGCACCATTTTCTCGGTAAACGTAGCCATGCAGGCGAGGCGATCGGCTACTGACATTGTCGGCCATTCGCCACGCCCGTTGTCATAGGCTTTGACCGCTGCGTAGAGGGCTTCCATGGCATTGGCGGCGTCGACAACCGGGTAGCTGCCGATCCGGATTTGCTCCAGTCCGTTTTTCGTACGGTGGTAAATCGGCGAGTAAACATCCTGGGTGGCGCCGTTCCAGGACTTCATGGCGCCACCAATGAGGTATTCGCGTTGTTCTACGGGTTCGGAAAGCAGGAATTCCGAAGGAATCTGCTCCGCGTCGGGAAAAAGAGACTCAAGTTGTAAGGTACTCATCGTGCTCAATTATTGGAGTGAAAGGTTACTCAGCGAAACGGGGTAGGAGACCGGCCTGTTGGAAATAGACGTTTCCGGAGCCGACGTACCCGATAGCAATAGTAGAATTTTCAATCGGTGTTGATGAAGTACCGCAATGGGAATCAGACCTCCTGAAGCAGGGTCCGGAAGGAAAATACGCGATCTTTGTAGCGTCTTTCTACCTCCGCTGCCAGGCGCTCGGCATAGTCATTCTGGAAGGTCTGGTAGTCTTCCATATCGGCAAAAAAGAACTGAAACGAGTAGGTAACTCCGCCGTTGTCGATCTCAGTAAGCAGCTTGAAAATACGGTTGCCGATGGGAAGATTCGTGGCAAGTACCTGCGGGACATAGGTTTCCTTCATCCACGTCAGCCATTCGTCGTGGGAGTTGTGCTCGATGCTATAGGTTATGTTATGAAGGAACATGTGCAAAATATGTAGTAAGTGCCGGACGAATATCGCAGGAATCTCAGGAAGGATGCAAACCTCCCTGTACTTTCCTGCCGACACCGTGCTAACAGGGCCGCGCCCGGGATTGGTTCCCATCCGGGCGGGTATCAGCCGCGCCAAAACAATTTGAACCTGCGGCCGGTTGAGGGAGAACGATTGATCGGTTATGTCTGAAAAAATTGCCGTTTGCTGGTTCCGGAGAGACCTCCGCCTGCACGACCAGGCCGCCCTTTACTATGCGTTGAAAAGCGGGTACCGGGTGCTGCCGCTGTTTATTTTCGACCGGGAAATACTGGACAAGCTGTCAGATCCACGGGATCTGCGCGTCACCTTTATCCACCGGGAAATACGCCGGCTGCGGGAAGAACTGGCTTCCCTGGGATCGTCCATCCGGGTCGAATACGGTGCGCCGGTGGACGTGTGGAAAAAGCTGCTGCATGAATACGACATCGCCGAAGTATACACCAATCACGACTACGAGCCCGCTGCCGTTGACCGGGATGACGCCGTCGGTAAGTTCCTCAACGCCAACCGGAAAGCGTTTTATACCTTCAAGGATCAATGCATTTTTGAAAAGAAGGAAGTATTGAGCCAGTCCGGAACGCCCTATACGGTGTTCACACCGTACAGCCGGGCGTGGAAAGCAACGCTGACGGATTTTTATACCCGTTCCTATCCCACCGAAACCTATTTCGATGCCTTTTTTCAGACGCCCCCTTTACCCCTGATTTCCCTGGAAGAAATGGGTTTTGAGGATACGCCGGCATTTGCCTTTCCGGAAAGAAGCTGGTCTTCCGAACGCATCAGGCACTATGCCGAAACACGGGATTTCCCCGGAATGGAGGGCACTACGCGCCTGTCCGTACACCTGCGCTTCGGAACGATTTCCATTCGGGACCTCGTCCGGGACGCCCTTGCCTACAACGCAACCTATCTTAATGAACTGATCTGGCGGGATTTCTATTTTCAGATCCTTCATCACTTTCCGCACGTCGGAAAAGGGCTGTCCTTCCGGCCGGAATACGACCGCATCCGCTGGCGGAATAAGGAAGCTGAATTTGAAGCCTGGTGTGACGGACGGACGGGTTACCCCCTCGTCGACGCCGGCATGCGCGAACTGAACGCTACCGGCTACATGCACAACCGCGTCCGGATGGTGACGGCGAGTTTCCTGGCCAAGCACCTCCTGGTCGACTGGCGCTGGGGAGAAGCGTACTTCGCGAAAAAGCTGCTGGATTATGATCTGGCTGCCAACAACGGCGGTTGGCAATGGGCGGCGGGCAGCGGTTGTGACGCCGCTCCGTACTTCCGGGTATTCAACCCGGCATTACAGGCTCAGAAGTTTGACCCGCACCGGCGCTACATCCGGAAGTGGGTACCGGAAGCCGATGCGTTCGGGTATCCGCCGCCGGTTGTCGAGCACGCCTTCGCGCGTGAGCGCGCTATCCAAACCTACCAGGCCGCGCTGAAAGCCTAGCGCTCGCTGAGGTATTCTACTAACTTTTCCTGGAGATCGTGTACGGGCAAGTGCCGGTGTATGCCACCTTCGGTAACGAGGGTAACCTCACCGCGTTCTTCCGAAACCACGACAATCGCCGCGTCCGAATGCTCCGACAGGCCGATAGCTGCCCGGTGGCGAAAGCCGAGAATTGGAGAAATTTCGGGGTTTTCAGAGACCGGAAGCATGCACCGCGCGGCCTTGATCTTTCCGTCGGAAATGATCACCGCACCATCGTGCAGTGGGCCGTTTTTCTGAAAAATAGCGAGAAGAAGAGCTTTTGAAAGGTGGGCGTCCAGGGAATCGCCTGATTCGATGTATCGTTTGAGGGAATCTTCTTTCTTGATGACCATCAGGGCGCCTGTGCGGCTGGCGGCGAGTTTCTTGGTGGCGTCGATCACCGGCTGAAGCTCCCAGGTAGTCTGCCGTTCCGATTTCTGACTGAAAATCCGGTGTAGTATCGGATACTGCTGGAGGTTGGTGGACCGTCCCACAAAAAACAGAAAACGCCTGATCTCCGGCTGGAAGATAATCACCAGCGCCAGCACGCCTATTTCCATGAACTGCCCGAGTATGGTAGACAGCAGTTCCATCTTCAACGCCCGCACGATCAGGTAGAATCCGTACACCAGCAGGTAGCCCAGAAATACCCGGCTGGCAATACTTCCCCGTATCAGAAAATAAACCTGATACAGCAGGAAGGCAACCAGGAGCACATCCAGTACATCCAGAAAATCAATATCTAAAAACCCAAGATTGAAGAGCAGCATTCGGACCGTGAGAAACGAAAAATGGAATTCTGAGCTTCCAAATAAAGTACTCGGAAAACCCAAAAATAAGAGTTTCGGCCATATTTTATATTAAAAAACGGCAGAAAATAGGTGTTTCATTTCAAAAGCAACCCGTGTCTCAGCAGAATAGTTTCCGCCGGATGCGTACTTTTTGCAGAAGATTTTACGGAATAACGGGGATCTGACCTCAACTGTCGAGCAGGGTCCTGAGTATCTGCTGGGCAGCGATGGAAATCACCGTTCCGGGGCCGAAGATACCCTTGACGCCGGCCTCCTCGAGGAAGGCATAGTCCTGCGGCGGGATGACGCCTCCCGCAACGACCTGAATATCCGGCCGGCCGAGCCGGTTAAGCTCAGCGATCAGTTCGGGTATGAGCGTCTTATGCCCGGCGGCGAGAGACGACGCGCCAATGACGTGTACGTCGTTTTCGACGGCTTGCATCGCCACTTCGGCGGGTGTCTGGAACAAAGGTCCCACATCTACGTCGAACCCGAGATCGGCGAAGCTCGTGGCGATGATCTTGGCGCCGCGGTCGTGCCCGTCCTGCCCCATTTTTGCGACCAGAATACGGGGCCGGCGCCCTTCGGCGCGGGCAAATTCGTCGGCGAGCTGCCGCGCCAGCCGGAAATTTTCGTCGTCGCTCACTTCTGCTGCATATATACCGGAAATGGTCCGGATGAGTGCTTTATGTCGCCCGAAGACCTGCTCCAGGGCCGAGGAGATTTCCCCGAGCGTCGCCCGGACACGGGCGGCGTCAATTGCGGCTTCGAGCAGATTGCCGGAACCGGCGGCTGCGGCAGCAAGCCGCGCCAGAGCGGCCTCTACCTGCTGCTGGTTTCGGGAAGCCCGTACCTGGCGGAGCCGCTCCAATTGCTGCTCGCGGACGGCCTGGTTGTCGACTTCGAGAAGTGGAATATCTGCCTTCTCATCCGTTTTGAAGCGGTTTACGCCCACGATGATGTCCTTGCCGGCATCGATGCGCGCCTGTTTCCGGGCGGCAGCTTCTTCGATGCGGAGCTTGGGAAGACCGGTTTCAATCGCCCGGGACATGCCGCCGAGGGCTTCTACTTCTTCAATCTGCTTCCAGGCTTTTTCAACGAGTTCCTGCGTCAGGTTTTCGACGTATTCACTTCCGCCCCAGGGATCTACTGCGCGGGTAATATCCGTTTCCTTTTGAAGAAAAAGCTGCGTATTGCGGGCAATGCGCGCCGAGAAATCGGTCGGGAGAGCCAACGCCTCATCCAGGGAATTGGTGTGGAGCGACTGCGTCCCGCCAAATACCGCTGCCATTGCTTCAACGAGCGTCCGGGTGACGTTGTTGAACGGGTCCTGTTCCGTCAGCGAGTAGCCGGACGTCTGGCAATGTGTACGCAGCGCCATTGACTTCGGGTTTTTCGGGCCGAAGGTCTGAATAATGCGCGCCCAAAGGAGCCGCCCTGCCCGCATTTTGGCGATCTCGGTGAACAGATCCATCCCGATTCCCCAGAAAAAGGAAAGCCGGGGAGCAAAATCGTCGATAGCCAGGCCGGCTTTGACGCCCGTCCGGACATATTCCCAGCCGTCGGCCAGGGTAAAGGCCAGTTCCAGCGCAGCCGGCGCACCGGCCTCGTGCATGTGGTATCCGGAAATGGAGATGGAATTGAACCGCGGCATATGCCTGCTCGTGTACCCGAAAATGTCGGCGATGATGCGCATCGACGGCTCCGGCGGGTAGATGTAGGTATTCCGGACCATGAACTCTTTCAGGATATCATTTTGAATAGTACCTGAAAGCTGCTCCGGCCGTACGCCCTGCTCTTCTGCCGCCACGATGTAAAAGGCAAGAATGGGAATGACCGCCCCGTTCATCGTCATCGAAACCGACATGGTATCGAGCGGAATCTGGTCGAAGAGGATTTTCATGTCTTCAACACTGTCGATGGCGACGCCGGCCTTACCAACATCTCCGGTCACCCGCGGATGATCCGAATCATATCCGCGGTGAGTAGCCAGGTCGAAGGCTACCGATAATCCCTTCTGTCCGGCAGCCAGATTACGACGGTAAAAAGCATTTGATTCTTCCGCTGTGGAAAAACCTGCGTATTGCCGTATAGTCCACGGTTGGCGAACGTACATAGTTGCGTACGGACCACGTAGAAAAGGAGGTAGTCCCGCATCCCAGGCGGGGCCGGAAGCGGGTTGCCCGGTTGACAGGGTATGGATATGCCGGAAATCAGGTAGCATTCGGAATTATCGGAGAAGGCCGTCTTGCTGCAATTTACGGAAAATCGCCCGGGCGGGTATTTTTTCCGTCTGAGAAGCGATCCGGGCTTTCCAGATGGGCAGGGCATCCGGAAGGGATTGCAGCTCCAGCTGGAAGGTGTATCCGGTACCGTGTCCGGCGGTATAGGCATAGTCCCGCGCAGCAAAAGGTATCCGGGTGATAATCAGCGTCGCCTGTGCCTGGCAGGCTTCGTTTTGTTTGCGGACAAATTCGGGAAGGTCTTCAAACGACAATGTCGGGTGGTAGGAGACCGTGCAGAGGGTGTAGCCTTCGGGGCATTCTTTCAGCAGTTGCCGGGATTCCCGGACTTCGTCTTGCGGGCGTTCGAGTACAACCAGCATTTTCCGGAACGAAGGCAGTTGCCCCGAGCGGGTATTGGACTGAATCTGTACGCAGGAAGTGAGGCCAAGCAGGATAAGGGCGAATAGGGAACGGAGCATGCTTATGGGGTTTGGACGACCCAAACTAAAGTCTCCGGCGAAATTCTCCTAACAGGCACCGGCATTTTTAAGGATATCCTAATCGCCGCCCGCCAGACCGGACAAAAAATATTCCCAGGCATTCCGGGCTATTTCCCACGTGAGTTTTTCGAGAAACCAGCTGCCGGCAGCCGGGTCGGCTACGCGTCCGAGGTGGCTTTCTTCCCGCAGCAGATTCGAAATATTGGTTCCGATGCGTCTCGAAAAAACATCTTCGGACTGAAGTACGGATAGTGCGTCCAGCCCCCCGATAATCCCTGCGACCGATTCCGAACCGGCCCGGAGAAGGTCATCGAAAGATTCGCTGCCGGCAGCAGGAACAGGAGCCGCCGGTACTCCGTGGATAAACAACCGCTCCGAAACCCCATAGCCGTCAGCTACCAGCGAGGTTAAGTAGCGGAGGGCGCGGATTGTCGCGATTTCCAGGTAAAAAGAAGGACTTAGATCAATCGCTATTTCCGTTTTTCGGAAGAGTAGTCCGGCGTCCAGCCCGGCGTCAGTGAGGCGATCGAGCCACCGCACAAAATCCAGGAGGAAGGTGCCAAGCCGTTCCACCGGCGACGCGTGGGTTTCCAGCCGGAAGCGAAACGTCCGGAAACCGGGAGAGCCGGCGGTTTTGTGAAGAAGACCTGCCTCGTAACCGGACAGGTCTCCCGCAGGCAGACTGCCGAAACCACCTTTCCACTGAAATGAAAAAAGGCGACCGAGGGCATCCGCCAATTCCAGGTAGTCGGCCGCACCGGAAAAATAGAGCGGCGTATCGGAGGGTTTCAGTCCCTGCAACAGGCGTGTCAGTTGCACGGGCCGGCTGGGCAGCACAAATTCAAGCGCCGTTGCGCCTTCCTGAAGGGCCGCCAGGGCTGCCAGCCGCGCGTCTTCTTCGGTTGAAACGGGGATCAGTGCCCGGTATTCCCAACCTGTAGCGTTTCGTTGAGCCGCCCGAATCGCTGCCGCCGGAACGGCCTGCGCGTCTTCCGCGGTGTAGTACGGCGCCAGGTGCAGGAAGGGGTCAGGCTGCCAGGTCAGGTCGGCGTCCTGCCCTTTCAGCTCCCGTTGTACCTGGGCTTCCCACGCTGCGCGGGTAGTAGGTGGAAAAGAACCGAAAGCGGAAAAAGAGTCCATATTAACAGATGATTACGGGAGACAGGCCTATCGGGAGAAAACAGAATCGGTGAATGACTCGCCCTTCCGATTTACCGGGAAAATCCCTAATTTGTCCGGAACGTGTCCGAAAAATAATAACCTTAATTTTTTTTGGTGAATTTACCGGAAGACTATTCCGAGGCAGACACGAATATTTATCTTTGCCTCCCCTTATGAAAAATCCAGCCTGAAATAGCCTTGCAGACTGTCGTCAGAGATGCCAAATCCGTTTGGCAGGAATGTTTACGGATCATACGTGAGTACGTGCCCGACCAGAGCTATAAGACCTGGTTCGAGCCGATTGTGCCCGCGCGTCTGGTCGGTGCTACCCTGACGATCCAGGTACCGAGCGAGTTTTTCTACGAATGGCTGGAAGAAAATTACGTGCATATTCTGCGCCGGGCTATTGATCATGCGATCGGCCGGCAGGGTATGCTGGAGTACTCGGTGATTGTGGACAGGGGCGATGATAAAAAGCCGCCCATGGGCTATACAGTACCCAACCAGCGTCCTGCTCCCCAGGCGCCGGCCCCTCCGGCGAAGCGCCCTTCCGAGCCGGAACAGCTCCGGAACCCGTTTGAATTGCCCGATCTGGATGGACTCGAACTGACGTCCTACCTCAACCCGATCTATACCTTCGAAAACTACGTCGAGGGAGATTGCAACCGCCTCGCCCGCTCGGCCGGGCAGGCTGTGGCCTCGAAACCGGGTGTGACGTCGTTCAACCCCCTGCTGATTTACGGCGGCGTCGGTTTGGGCAAGACTCACCTTGCTCAGGCCATCGGAAACCAGATCAAGGCCTTCAATTCCGGTAAGTTTGTGCTGTTTGTTTCGACGGAAAAATTCATGAACCAGTTCGTGATGGCCGTCCGGAACAACTCGATCCAGAACTTTACCAATTTCTACCTGCAGGTCGACGTACTCATCCTTGACGACGTTCAGTTCCTCGCCGGAAAAGAGCGGACGCAGGAGACATTCTTCCATATTTTCAACCACCTGCACCAGACCGGCAAGCAGATTATCATGACGTCCGACCGTCCCCCGAAAGACCTTCAGGGATTGCAGGACCGTCTGTTGTCGCGGTTTAAGTGGGGCCTTTCGGCGGATCTTCAGACGCCTGATCTGGAGACGCGGATCGCTATTATCCTGAAAAAACTTCACGGCGACGGTGTCGACATCGATTACGAAGTAGTCGAATACCTCGCTCACTCCATCGATACCAACGTACGCGAGCTGGAAGGCGTGATCGTTTCCCTGATCGCGCAGGCTACCCTGCTGCGCCGGGAGATCGACATGAACCTGGCCCGCCAGGTCCTCCGGAACATCGTACAGGATTCGGAGCGGGAAGTCACCATCGAAACCATTATGGAGACGATCTCGCAGCATTTCCGCGTTTCGCTTCAGGATATGAAGGGCAAGAGCCGCAAGAAGGAAATTGTTTTCCCGCGGCAGGTGGCGATGTTTTTTGCCAAAGATTACACCGATCTCTCCCTCAAGTCGATCGGATACCATTTTGGAGGCCGCGATCACTCGACGGTTATCCACGCCATTCAGACCATCTCCGAACTGAAAGAGCACAACAAGGACGTGCGGAATCAGTTGCTGGATCTTCAGAAGAATTTCGGGAAGAAGAACTGAGCCTTGTTCCCGGGCAATTATGTTTCGTTTATTGCGTCGTTCCCGACTTGACACCCGCGCTTACGATGCCTGTGTGGAAGCTTCTCCGCACGGAACCATCTATGGTTTGTCGTGGTGGCTCGATATTGTTTCGCCCGATTGGGATTGCCTTGTCTGGGTTGAAAACGGGGAATATGCGGCTGTTTTACCCCTCCCGGTACGGCAGAAGTACGGCATTCGCTTCGTTCATCAGCCCCTGTTTTGTCAGTTCCTGAGCGTGTACGGGCGTGTGAACGACGAGCGGGCGGCGTCCTTTCTCCCGGAATTACTGCGCCGTTACCGTTTTGTGGCCAGTTTATCGCTGGAGTATCCCCCCGCTCCCGTGTCCTGGCCGTATGGAAGGCTCACGCCGTTTGCGACGCATCTGATCCCGCTCGAACAATCCATCGATACCATCCGCGCCGGGTACAACCGCGACCGGAAAATGAACCTCCAGCGGGCAGGGAAACAGGGTTGGGAGCGCGTTATCGGAACGGAAATAGCCACGCTGGGCTCTTTTTTCAAAGAAAATCACGAAGCCGGAATCGAAGGCGGTGCGGATCAGCAGGCTTATGCACTGCTGGAAATACTGTTTACAGAAACTGAAAAGCGAGGCCTCTCTGCGCTTTGGTACGCCGAGCGGGAAGGTATGAAAGAAGCGGGCGGCTGGTTTGTTACCTGGAAAGGGCGGACACTCTATCTCTTCAATGCCGCCACGCCCACCGGGCGAAAAGGCAATGCCCGCACCTTTCTGATTGACCTGTTTTTGCAGGAGCACGCCGGAACATCCGGGTATTTTGACTTTGAAAGCGCGCCGGTGGAAGCTATTTCCGGCTTTTACGCCAGTTTTGGAGGAGATCGGGCTCCATACTACGAAATACGGGCCAACCGCCTTCCCCGCTGGATCAACGGGTTATGGAAATGGAAGCAGCGCCTCAGCCGCTAAGGCTATTGCCAGTGAAATTCCTCTTTCAGGTTTTTGTAGGACCGGAGATCCATGGCCACGGCACCGACCATGAGATCAAACTCCACCTTGACCGGTACCTTGTTGACATCGTCTGAAACCCAGATACGAATCGCGTCTTTTCCGTCAAACAGCTCATTCTTCGGCATTTGCGGAATAATTCGGTGGGTATTCAGCTTCCCGAATTTGGTCTTGATGGTCTCTCTGCCGACATATTTGACGCGCAGGTCGTAGAATTCGTTGTCATAAAAAGCTTTCACCGTCACGACCTGTCCTTCTTTCATCGAGCCGAAATCAATCGTCCGGAGGAAGAAGTACCCGCTGATGACATCATGAAGCTTGTCGGGCGCCTTGAACTCCTTGTATTCCTCCGGTGAATTCTTGCCTTTGGTAGCCGAGACTACCTTATCTCCGCCCTGGTCGAACGAAATGCGTTGCTCCTTGAAGTAGCGGCCTTCCTGCTGTTTCATGTAAAACTCGGAAGGCATCAGCGTCTGGGTATCGATGTATGACTGCCAGCTATCCCGGACGCGCGTTACGAGGTCGAATGCGCCGGTGGTACGACCAACGGCCGTCACCCGGTAGCAGGTCTTACCCTTGACCCGGTGGAATTTGTCGCTGACATCGACGATGGCCTCGGCCGCGTTGAGAAAACCGTAGTGGACACGGTATTCGAGGTGTTCGCCGGTTGAAAAGCTAACGGGTTGATTATCAGCCTCGGAAGGCTGCTGGAAGGAAAGCATGCCCGGTAGGAGGACCGCCAACGCCCATTTCATGTATATGCCGGTTGTGAACTTCTTCATGGAACTAGTTTCAGGGAAGGTTTTCGGGCAGTGCAACGATAAGCGTTTTCGGGAGTTGTACCAACAGGATGGTGATGGATTTAGTCCCGCAGCCCGGAATATTTTGATCGGAGATAGACGAAATACCGCCGGAAATCTCCGTGAAAGCGATTCTTGAATTCCGTTTCAAATTCGTTACGCCGGGCGTTGTAGGTCGAAAATCCGATAAAAAAGGCATTGTTCGGACGTTCGTCGTCGTCCCATTGCCGGCGCCGTACCTGATCGAGGTCCCGATAAAGTGTATCGGTCGTCCGCAGTATCTGTCCGATAAGCTGTTGTTTCCGAAATTCCTTGTCTTTTACAGGTAACGACGGACCGAAGCCCCGGTACAGGCTGTCGAGCAGGTCTTTCCCGCGGTTGAAATGCCGGATATAGCGTTCGCGGAAGATTTTTCCCTGCTCATAGCGGCGGTACTCGGGAGAATGTATGCCAAAACGATGTGCCAGGAACCGTTCGGCGCCGTAGTCGCCCACGAAATTGGCCAGGTTTTCATTGAATTCATGCTGATCCTTGACAAAGAGTGTCGCATGGGTCATTTCGTGCATCAGCATGTTGGCCATGCGGCCTTCCGGGAGCTGGAGCATCCCGGAAAGGATCGGGTCGCGGAAGTAGCCGAGCATACTATAGGCAGAGACGGGTCCGACTTCCGTATCATAACCCTTTGTCTGCCAGACTTTTTCTTCCGCATTGGCACGATCTTTGTCGAAGAAACCCTTGTAGGCAAAGGAACCGATAACAGGGAAGGAAAAATCCACACCCCGGAGCGCATACTTCTCGGCGACGGTCAGTACGTAGCAGATCGGTTTGCCGTGCTGGTCGTAGTAGGTTTGGTAGTTTGGGGTATTACTGAGACCGATGGAATCGATGGCGAAGCGGCGTATGTCTTCTATGAGGCGGAGTTTGGCTTTGATGGAATCGGGAACGGAGGTGTCGGCGAGTACATCTTCGACCGGGCGTGCATCGAGAATAACCCGGGCTCCGCCCGATAATTGCATCCATCCGTAGGTAACCCAATCCCATTGCCAAATGGCCAGAATGCCGGCGGAGACGACAAAAAAGAGGAATACTTTCGCAAGAAATCGTTTCATGGCATCAAAGATCGGCTACCGGCCGTAACTTTAACGTAACAAGTCTGCCGGACTGTATTTTTTAAGTGTAAGTACAGATTGAATGGTAGTTTTACCTGTTGCCGCTTCCTCAATTTTTGGAAATTCCGGTAAGATTTTTTGGTGTTTGGTTGGGAATTTCGCCCGGAAGCCACTACTTTTAGGACAAAATATTCACTCAATAGCTCGTTTTTTGATACATGGCACAGCAAAACGGCACGGATGCCAGCCAAAAGTTAAAGGCTCTGCAGACGACCATTGAAAAATTGGATAAGGCCTACGGCAAGGGGACGGTCATGCGATTGTCGGACGCGAAAGTGCTGGACGTTCCGGTTATTTCGACCGGCTCGCTCGGCCTCGACCTGGCATTAGGCATCGGAGGGGTACCCAGGGGCCGTGTTGTCGAGATCTATGGACCTGAATCATCCGGTAAAACGACCATCGCCATGCACTGCATCGCGGAGGCGCAGAAGAAGGGCGGCCTGGCTGCCTTTATTGATGCGGAACACGCCTTTGACCGGACGTACGCTGAAAAACTTGGTATCGATACCGGTAACCTCCTGATCGCCCAGCCCGACAACGGGGAGCAGGCACTTGAGATTGCCGAACACCTCATTTCGTCCGGAGCCATTGACATTATTGTTATTGACTCTGTTGCAGCTCTCGTTCCGAAAGCGGAAATCGAAGGAGACATGGGCGATTCGAAGGTAGGTCTCCAGGCCCGCCTCATGTCCCAGGCACTCCGGAAGATGACCGGGGTGATCAACAAGACCTCCTGCTGCTGTATTTTCATCAACCAGCTGCGGGAAAAGATCGGCGTCATGTTCGGTAACCCCGAAACGACGACGGGCGGTAATGCACTGAAGTTCTACGCTTCCGTCCGCCTCGATATCCGTCGCGCCGGTCAGATCAAGGAAGGACCCGACAGCATCACCGGGAACCGTACCCGTGTGAAAGTCGTGAAAAACAAACTGGCCCCTCCGTTCAAGGTTGTTGAATTCGACATCATGTACGGAGAAGGCATTTCGAAAGTAGGCGAAGTACTGGACCTGGCCGTTGAACTTGACATCGTTAAGAAATCCGGTTCCTGGTTCAGCTACGACAGCAACCGCCTCGGTCAGGGACGCGACGCCGTCAAAGACCTGCTCAAGGACAATCCGGAACTGCTCGACGAACTCGAAGCCAAAATCAAAGAGAAAGTACGGGGAGATGAATCAGCGCTGGTCGATACGCTCGAACCGAACGTACTCGACGACGGAAAAGAAGATTAAGCCTTTCAAAGCCCTGCCTAATGAGGCGGGGCTTTTTGTTTATTCGAGGTAGATCATTTTTCGGGTCAGGCCGCCGTCGACCGTAAAGTTCTGACCCGTCAGGAAGGAGTTTTCCGGATTCAGCAGGAACAGGACCATCCGCGCGATGTCTTCCGGTGTGCCGACACGCCCCGCCGGATGCTGGCTGTGATCTTCCGGCCGGAGTACTTCCGGCTTTCGATGCGAAGCTTTCTGATACGGTGAAACATCAATCCACCCGGGCGATATCGCGTTGACCCGGATATCCGGGCCGAGACTGACCGCCAGTGAGTGTGTCAATGCCCAGACACCGCCTTTCGAAGCTGTATAGGGAAACGTATCCGGCTCCGACTGGAAGGCCCGCGTCGAGCAGAGGTTGATAATGACCCCCTTTGTTTGCCGGAGATAGGGCTCTGCATGTTTGGCACAGAGAAAAGGCCCCGTCAGGTTAACGGCAAGTACCCGGTTCCACTCCTCCAGCGAAATTTCCGAAAGAGATTTCCGGACACCGATACCGGCGTTGTTTACGAGCGCGTCTATCTGCCCGAAGCGGGCAATCGTCGCGGCGAGCGCATCCGCGACTTCGTTTTCCCGACTGACATCGCAGGAAAGGAACAGCGCGTCACTTTCCCGTCTGGCTTCCGCCAGGGCTTCTTCGTCTGTATCCCAGGCCGAAACAGCAAATCCTTCTTTCCGGAGGCATTGGGTCAGTACCAGCCCGATTCCCTGCGCGCCTCCCGTCACAATAACGACACGCGTCATATCATTTCGGATTTTCAATCGTTCCTTTCATCCGGTACCGGAGCAATACTTTTTTCCCGGACACTTTCTCCAGCATCGGGCGAAGTATCTTCTCTGCATTCTGCTTTGTCTGGTCCAGAATACCCATATCGATGGCCGATTGCGCTACCTGGGTTTCGGCTTTCTTAAAGGCTTCTTCAATGAGCAGAGCTTCGTCCGTAAACGCAAACTCAGTATTGTAAACCTTTGATTTCGAGTGGTCTACGCGAGCAACGCAAATTTCGGGGTCGGGTAGCCGGATAATGAGTGAATCCCGGGATTCGCCCAGATCTGCTACCGTCATATGCGTCAGGTCCAGACAGCCTACGGCTTCTCCCTGGATGATCAGCAATGCCTTGGCATCCGGGAGGTACTGGCGGGTAATCTGCTGGTCCACAACATCCCGGAAGTTATAGCGGACCAGCTCCAGTTTTCCGAGCGACGTGATTTCCTTCAGCACCAGGGAATGATTGGAGCTGATCTCCGGCGTGTCGCCGAAGGACAGCCATTTTTTGGATTTCACTTCTTCCCATCCCCAGATAATTCCGGCGACGACAAGTACAAGCAGCAGCAGGCGAATCAGAAAACGCATAGCCTTATCGGGTTAGAGTACCATCAGGTTACAGCCGCGGATATCGGAGTTGTCGAATCGCCCCAGAATCCGGAAGGAGCCGTCAGGACCGGAATTGGCCAAATCCTTTGTTTCCAGAAAACAGCAGGAATCTACATTGGCCAGGTCGATGACGTTGACACCCCCGGCCCGCACGCTGCCGTCGGTATAATAGGTAAAAGGATCGTTCACATCCCGGAGAATGACGCGCATACCCGGCGGCAGGTGAAACAGCCCTTCGCCGGCGGAATACCCCTGTGAAAGCAGCTCCGTCATGCCATACTCCGAGTGAATAGCCGGAACGTGGAAGGCGCCGGTCAGTATTTCATGTACTTCTTCCCGCAGCATCTCCCGGCGCCGGCCTTTCATACCGCCTGTTTCCATGACGATGAGCCGGTCTCCCGAAATAGCCGGTTCGGCTTCCGCCAGATCGAGCAGGGCGAAAGTGACGCCGATGAGGAGAATTTTCCGGTCGCCCGTTTGCTGCAAAACCTGCATCCGTTCCAGCAGCTCATCGGTATTATGGAGGTAAAACCCGGAATGTTCGGACCTGGTTTTCTCAGCAAAATACCGGACCATATGTACCAGAGAGGAATTGTTCCGCTCTAGGTAGGAGGGAAGGAGGGCCAGGATATGGTAGTCGGTCAGCGGACCGTAAAAACGATGGAATATCTGTTCGCTGACGGCATCGTAAAAATCAGGATCGGAAACATAATGCCGGCTGGTAATCTGCCCGGTAGTGCCGCTGCTGGCAAAAACCACACGGGCGGGCTCGCGGGTGCTGACGACTTCATGCGATTTGAAAAACTCAATCGGCAGGAAAGGTATCTCCGTTACCGTCCGGACCGAAGCCGGGGAAATACGCAGATGGGAAAGGTATTCCCGGTAAACGGGGTTCTGGCTGGCCTGAAACTGAAAAATAGCGAGGCAGAGGTCGTCAAACGAGGATTCGGTGACGGACAGGACCCGGTTTTTCAACTGATTCAGATACAACATGGAAACGAAGAATGGGAAAAGCGGCAAACCATACCGCGCAAACATAAACAATTTACCACCGCTGTTGTGTAACTTTCAGCCGGTTCTGCCGTTTATGACAGTACAGAAAAGAGTAAGGTTCCTATGAAACGTTTATTTTTGGTATTAGCCCTTTTGTCCGCCGGTATCGGGTTTTACAGTTGTACGCCCGAGCCGCATTTCGATAATGTCCCGGTGATCACCTTCGAAAGCATTTCGAAGAACACCAAGCTGGACGGCTTCGGAAACAAGACAGACTCGCTCGTCATCGCAGTTAAGTTTCAGGACGGAGACGGGGACCTCGGCGTATCTTCCACCCTGAAGGAAGATTCTCTCCTCTATAAAACTACCTATAATTATCAGGTACGTACCTTTCGTCAGGTAAAAGGCGCACCGGTGGAGATATCACAAACAATATCAAACTCCGGTAACTTTCCCCGGCTGCGCGACGATAACAAAATCGGGCCGATAGAAGGAACGCTTTCCCGGGCTATTCTGATCTACCCCGGGACCGTCCCGAAAAACGATACCCTTTCGTTCAAGATCAAAATCATGGACAGAGCCCGAAACGTCAGTAACGAAATATCCACGACGCAGGTAGTCGTAAATCAATAAAAAAGGAGCGGCCCGCAAGCCGCTCCTTTTAGTTTTTTTCGGGAATGGAAATCCGGAAGGTCGTTCCCTTTCCGGGTTCTGAAGCGCGGACGAACAATTTTCCGCGGTGGTAATTCTCAATGATCCGTTTGGCCAGGGTAAGCCCCAATCCCCAGCCGCGCTTTTTGGTACTGAAACCCGGATTGAAGACACTCTTCCAGTTGGATTTCGGGATACCTTTTCCTGAATCCCGGATATCGAGGATTACCTGATCGCCTTTCTGATGAAGGTGGATGTGCAATTCGCCGACACCTTCCATTGCATCAACGGCATTCTTGCAGAGGTTTTCGATGACCCATTCAAAAAGATAGCGGTTTACGGGTACCAGCTTGCCTTCCGGCAGCTCATTGACAATTTCCCAGCGGATTTTGGAAGAGACCCGCCGCTTGAGGTAATTGACGAACTGCTCGATGTGCCGCGCCAGGGGTTCGGGCGTCAGCGTAGGTACCGAGCCGATGTTGGAGAAGCGGGCCGTGATGGTTTCGAGCCGCTCGACGTCCTTCTCCACTTCCAGCACAAACTCCGGTTCATAGCGGTCGGGATCGGTTTTGAAGTACTCGACCCATCCTTTCAGGCCCGACAGCGGCGTACCCAGCTGATGTGCTGTTTCTTTCGCCAGGCCTACCCATACCCGGTTTTGTTCCGACCGCCGGGCGGCGCTGAAGGCGAGGTAGGCGAGGTATCCGAAAACGAGCAAGCCCAGAAACATCACCAGCGGATAATACTGAAGCTGCGTGAAGAGGAAGGAGTGGCTGAAGTATACATACCCTTTGCCGAAACCGCCATTGAATTCTTTCGGAGGATGCAGCGTCCGGAATTCCTCTGCTTTGGCTTTCAGAAAAGCGCGCTCGTCAGTATTCTTCGGAACGACGAGGTTCTTTCCCTGGTACTGGCCCTGATACTCAATGATAACCGGTATTTCGGTATTGGCTTTGACGACCTTATCCATGAAAAAATTCAGGTCGGTATCGAGCGGGCTGGTCAGGGCGTACTCCATACTTTCCGCATAGAGCTTGACTTCTTCCTCCTCGTGCGCTTCAAGCTTGGCAATAAGCGATTGGGTGTAATAGAACCATCCCCCCGAAAAGAGCAGGAGGATGACAAGGATCCCGACTTTGACCTGGTTCTTCTGCTGGTATAAATCCCCCGACAGCATCCGCGCGGACAAGCTTCCTTTCCTGCTTTCCGGGCGGCTTGTTCCTGCCGGTCGGGTACTTTCAATACTATTTTTCATACTGAGAAAACCAACGAAAAAAACGTGACGTAAATATAGCAGAGTCCATAAATACCCTGCCTTTATACAAACGTTCCGGTCTGTTCAGCGGCCTGCCAGTATGCGGCGGGGTGTCGTGGTCTGCTATTGAATTAACAACGAACCACACACCTTTTGAATCATGAAACCGCTTTCCAAACGGATCCGATGGATCCTGCTCATTTTCCTGCTGCCATTTCTGGGATTAGTTGTCTGGGCCAATTGGGAGGAACCTCCTTTGTCGGCTTATTTTCCACCTGTAGCCTGGGCATCCTATCAGGTCGTCGGACTGAAGACGGCTGATCAGGCAAGCATGCTGGACGACCGGCTGCTTCGTATTTCCGGTGTTCATTCCTGCAATATCAATCCGCAGAATCAGTTTGCCATTCTCAGCTATAACCCGGACGAAGTAGGCGAAGACCGTCTGCGTCAGGCGTTCACGCAGGAGGGGATGTTTCGGCTTGCCGCGCCTCAATGGAAGACCTGGGAGGGTGATCCCGGGCCGCAATGCCCCGTTCCGGCTTCGTACATCGAAAAAATAAACCGCCTGAAGTTCGCGCTCAGCGTCCGGAAGTTCTTCTCCGAATATTACTGACCATTCCGGTTGTCCGGAATACCTGCCCCCGGTTGCAAAGCCGGGCGGAGGGGCGCTATTACCCAAACCTTTTCTTTTTCAATTCTAACTTGTTACGACAATGTTCAAACGTATGCTCCCGCTTGCCCTGTTGGTGGCAGGCACCCTCACCTTCTCTTCATGTAAGAAAAACGACGACACGCCCGCTACACCGTCTCTGTATACCCGTTTGGGCGGTAATGCTGCCATTACCAAGGTGGTCAACGACTTTGCCGGCAACGTCGTAGCGGAAACCCAGACTGCGAATTCCAAACTGCTCCGGACGTTCAAGCCGCTTGTGGATGCTGCCAAAGCAGGCGATCCCACCCGCGCGAACAACCTCGTCAACAACCTGATCAATCAGATCGGTCAGGCAACGGGCGGCCCGGAAAAGTACATGGGAAAAGACATGATGACGGCCCACAAAGGGATGAAAATTACCGACGATGAGTTTACCGCCCTCGTCAACGAGCTTGTCAAAGCACTTGACAAGAACAGCGTGCCCTCGCAGGAGAAAACAGAACTGTTGACCATTCTCGGCGGCCTGAAAGGGCAAATAGTTGGACAATAGCGTCAGGTCAGGCAACGTGGCGCGTATTGCGCGCCACGTTCTTCTGAGCTTGTGGCAGAGGGTATGGGGCCGGTTTATGTCCCAAATGTCAGGATGTTCGTCCCAAAGTGACAAAAATCATTGGCTGGCCTTTTGATACACGTTAATCTTGTTTCCGAAAAATGAGCTGTCCTGCTCAAGCAATTTTGAAAGATTCTAAATAGTTCGGAAAGGGATTTTTCGCAGAGGAGTGTGGGTTATCCTGTCGTACTTTTGTGTGATTTTCGTGAAGGAGATGACTAATACGTTTCGAGCAATCAGTTTATCGTATAAAACGGCCCCCCTTTCTATCCGGGAGCAGGTCGCTGTTGACGAGAACGAAGCAAAGACATTTTCCCTGAAACTGAAGGAAATGTTCGGTTTTCAGGACATTCTCGTGGTTTCGACCTGTAACCGCACGGAAGTATACTACACTTCGGCGGATTCGTTCGCGGAGCAGATCATCAAGCTGCTCGCGATCGAGAAGGGTATTGAAAATCCCGCAGAACTTCTTCCGCTTTTTGAGGTGATGGACGATCAGCGTCTGGCTGTCCGTCATTTGTTTGAGGTAGCGACGGGCCTGCATTCTCAGGTAGTCGGTGATCTTCAGATTCCGAATCAGGTAAAACATGCGTACCAGTGGTCGGCCGATGTCGACGTTGCCGGTCCGTTCCTTCACCGCCTGATGCACACCATTTTCTTCTCGAGCAAGCGGGTTGCTCAGGAAACCAGCTTCCGTGACGGAGCCGCTTCTGTTTCCTATGCAGCCGTTGAACTCATCGAGGACCTGACCCGTAACCATACCCTGCCGAAAGTACTGATCGTCGGGCTTGGGGAAATCGGTTCGGATGTAGTAAAAAACCTGGATGACAAGCAGTTTGCCCAGATTACCCTGCTGAACCGTACCCGTGCCAAATCCGAGAACCTCGCCGAAGGGAAGGATTACCGCGTGGCAGAGTGGGAAAACCTGGAAGCGGAAGTAGCTCATGCCGACGTCATCGTGTCGTCTGTGCGCCTGGATACACCGCTCTTTACGAAGCAATTTGTAGAAAACCTTAATATTCTGACGTTCAAGTACTTCATTGATCTGTCTGTTCCCCGAAGTGTGGAGCAGGAGGCGGAGGAAGTACCCGGGACGTTGCTGTATTCGATCGACGATATTCAGTCGAAAGCGAATGCGGCGTTGCAGAAGCGGCTTGAGGCCGTTCCTCAGGTCCACCAGATTCTGGACGAGGCGATGGCCGGATTCGAAGACTGGTCAAAAGAAATGTCGATTTCTCCGACGCTTCAAAAGTTCAAGAATGCGCTGGATCAGATCCGCAAGGAAGAGCTGTCCCGTCAGCTGAAAAACCTGACGCCGGCAGAAGCAGAGAAATTTGACAAGCTCACCGCCAACATCATCAACCGGATTCTCCGGTCGCCGGCGGTCAGCCTCAAGAATGCCTGTCGCCGCGGCGATCAGGACCAGCTCGCCGAATACCTGGTAGAGCTCTTCGATCTCGAAAAACAAACGATGCACTCCTGAGTCGTAGGGAGTGACTGATAGCAAAGAGCGGGCGGGTAATCGTCCGCTTTTTTGTTGGGGCTATCGGCGGTCGGCTTTCGGCAATCAGCTTTCGGCTTTAAGCTGTAGGCGATAAGCTATAGGCAGGAGGTCGGGAGCCGGATTTCCGGAAAGTACTTTATAGAATACTGATTATCAGAAAAGTAATTCGACTACCCAACAGGCGTCAGACATGCGTCGCCACGACCTAAGGCCTATCACCTACAGCTTAAAGCCGATAGCTGATTGCCGAAAGCCGACCGCCTACCTGTACGCCCGCTGGTACTGCGCCGGTGTCATGCCGGTCACGTCTTTGAACTGGCGGTTGAAGTTGGATATCGTGTTGAAGCCGCTTTCATAGCATATCTGCGTGACGGTACTCTTTCCTTCGATCAGCAGCTTGCAGGCATAGCCGATGCGCACTTCGCTGACAAATTCCGAAAACGTCCGGTTTGTCCGGGTCTTGAAATACCGGCAGAAGGCTGACGAGCTCATCCCCGCGAGCGAAGCCACTTCATCCAGCCGGATATCCTGCCGGAAATGATCGAGCACATAGTCATGCACTTTCTGCATGCGCTCCGTTTCCGAAACCTTGTGGTTATTGACATACCCGAAGCTCGCAATCGGCTGGCAATCGGGCGATTGCGACAGCTCATCCAGCAAAGTCAATAACTGCAGAATAGCCTGAAATCCATTGGCTTTGAGTAAGTTGAACATGCTTTCGCGGACACTGTCACGATAGCTTGCCTGAATTTCAAATCCCCGGACCGACTCGGCGAAAAATCCCTGGAGGACGTGCATTTCCGGTCGGGAGAAGAAATCATTTCCCAGAAAGTCTTCCGTAAAATAAACAACCACGCCCCGCGTCTGAAGGACCGAACCCTGCTGGAAGTACGATGGGTCGCTCCGCCAGAGGTGCGGAATATTCGGACCGAGAAAAACGGTATCGCCCGGTTCGAACGGCTGGATATTGTCGCCGATAAACCGCGTTCCGGTACCTTCTATGACTGTAAATAATTGATAATGAGGGTGGAAGTGCCAGTTCGGGTCGAAGTGCGGCGCAACCAGCTCCTGCATGGTAAAGGAAGCGACCTGATTTTCGATGGATTTCCGTAAAGCTGACCTCATAGCAGGGGTATTCTTTATTTTGATACAATAGGAGACTGGCTTCTGCAAAATAGGTCAAAATTCAGTAACTGATGGTCAAAACGGACGGAGTTTTTATCATTTTTCCCTAATAAAATTGCATCATGATCTACAGCATGAATCTGCTCCTTTGGGGCAACGACCTGAATCCATCGTTTTTCCCGACCCTGGAGAAGATCAGAGAGATCGGCTTCGGGGGCGTGGAGATTCCCATTTTTGATACGAACCCTGCTTCCTGGGAGCCGTGGGTAAAGAAGCTTGACGAGCTCGGTTTGCAGCGGCAGGCGGATACCTTCTGCGGCGCAGATACCAACCTCATCAGCCCGGATGCGGCCGTGCGTGCCCATGCGCTGGAGCACCTGAAGCGGTGCATCGACTGCGCTGCGCTCCTCGGCGCACCGCACCTGATGGGGCCGTTTCACTCCGCACTGGGGGTATTTTCCGGCGCTCCGGCCACCGGGGAAGAGTGGAAGCGGGGCGTAGAAGGCATTTACAACCTCGCGGAATATGCACAGCAGCAGGGCGTGGTACTCGGACTGGAGTACCTCAACCGGTTTGAGCTCTACCTCACGAGCTGCGGCGAAGAGCTGGTTCGTTTCGTGGACGACGTCAATCACCCCGCCTGCCGGATCATGTTTGATACCTTCCACGCCAATATTGAAGAGAAAAACCTCGGCGATTGCATCCGGAACATGGGCGACCGCATCGCATTCGTGCAATTGTCGGAAAATGACCGGTCGACGCCGGGTAAAGGACACGTCCCCTGGGACTCTGTCTTCCAGGCGCTTACGGATATCGATTACCAGGGATGGCTGAGTATCGAAGCTTTCAGCCCGAAACTGACCGCTGCCAATATCTGGCGCAAAATGTTTGATTCAGAAGAGCAGCTTATGCGGGACGGCCTGGCCTTTATTCAGGGTGAATGGGAACCCCGCCGGGCGAGCCTCGTCAGATAACTGATTACAACTCAACTTCGTATGTCAAAGAAAATCAACATTGCGATTGTCGGCCTCGGCTTCGGGGCAGAATTTATCCCCATTTATCAGCGTCATCCGAATGCGAACATGTACGCGATCTGCCAGCGTACGCCCGAGAAGCTCAATGCCATTGGCGATGCCTTCGGTGTGGACGTACGCTACACGGATTACGACGAACTGCTGAAGGATCCGAATATCGATGCCGTACACATCAATTCCCCGATTCCGAATCACGCCGAGCAAAGCCTGAAGGCGCTCCGCGCAGGCAAGCATGTAGCCTGTACGGTACCCATGGCAACGTCTGTGGAAGACTGCCTCGAAATCGTCAAAGCCTGCAAGGAATCCGGCAAGAAATACATGATGATGGAGACCGTGGTATATAGCCGTGAGTTTCTGTTTGTCAAGGATTTATATGAAAAAGGCGAGCTCGGGAAGGTACAATTCCTGAAAGCCAGCCACCAGCAGGACATGGAAGGCTGGCCGGATTACTGGCCCGGCCTCCCTCCGATGCACTATGCGACGCACTGCGTGGGTCCGGTGGCCGGTTTGCTGAAATCCCGCCCCGAATATGTTTCGTGCTTTGGTTCGGGGACGATCAGCGAAGACCTCGCTGCTATCCACAATTCTCCTTTTGCAGTAGAATCGGCTCATATCAAGTTCCGGGACAGCGACCTGGCGGCCTATGTATACCGCTCGCTGTTTGATACGGCCCGGCAATACCGCGAGAGCTTCGAGGTATACGGATCAAAGAAGTCGTTTGAATGGCCGTTGATCGAAGGAGAAGAAGCGGTGATCCATACCGCGAAGAAAGAGGAGCACGAGATCCCGGAGCGGGTGACGGTTCCCGATTTTGCACATTACCTGCCTGCTGAAATACAGGACTTTACGACGAAAGGTGTCTATGACATCGCCGACAATACCCACCTGAGCTTTACGCAGGGAGCGGGGCATGGCGGCTCGCACCCGCACCTGGTGAATGAATTCCTGACGGCGCTGGTGGAAGACCGTGACCCGTTCCCGAACGCGGTGCAGTCTGCCGAGTGGACCAGCGTTGGTATCCTGGCGCATGAGTCGGCCCTCCAGGGAGGCAAGATCCTGTATCTCCCGGATTTCGAGAAGGCTTGATCTGTTTGAAGAGGATGGTTTCGGCTTCCGATGTCATCCTGTTGTCTGAAACCATCCTGTTCGTTCGATTGCAAAAACTGATTCACTATGAAGAAAATTCTCGCGGTGCTGGCGGCCGTCTGCCTGTTGACGCTGACGTACTGTACGCGGCAACCCGCTTCGTCCGCCAAAAACACCGCAGGCCGGCGGATCGAGATTCTGTTTCTCGGCGATAACGGCCATCACCGCCCGATTCAGATGGCGCCGTTGCTCATGGCCGGTCTGGGTAACCGGGGTATCAACCTCACCTATACGGATAAGCTGGAAGACCTGAACCCGGAGTACCTGTCGAAATTCGACGGGTTGCTGGTATTTGCCAACTGGGATAGCATTCCGCCGGCGCCGGAAAAAGCGATGATCGATTTCGTGAAAGGCGGAAAAGGTATGATCGCCGTTCACTGCGCCTCCTGGTGTTTCCGGAATTCCGATGTATTTGTCAACCAGATGGTTGGCGGGCAGTTCTGGAAACACGGCTGGGATACCATTCAGCCGGTCTGGGCGAAGCCGGATCACCCGGCGATCTTCGGCGCCAACAAATTCAAGACGGTAGACGAGACCTACCTTCACTCCAAACTGGCGGCGGACAACGTCGTACTGACCGAGCGGATTATCGACGCCAAACAAGCCAAAGACAAACCCGGCAAAACGACTGAGCCCTATACCTGGGTGCGGAATTTCGGCAAGGGGCGCGTATTCTACACCGCCTACGGCCACGATCAGATTACCTGGAACCAGCCCGGTTTCCACGATCTGATGGAAAAAGGCATTAAGTGGGCCGTGGGCGATCAGGTGAGCCAACTCCTGAAGACGCTGAGCCCGGCGCCGTTTGCCTTCCACGAAGCGAACCTGCCGAACTACGAGCGGCGCCCCGGACCTCAGCTGGAGCAGGAGCCCCTGTCTCCGGAAGAATCCATGAAGCATATTCAGATTCATCCGGACTTCACGCTCAACCTCTTTGCGCAGGAGCCGAATGTCCAGCATCCGATTGCAATGACGTGGGATGAAAAGGGCCGTCTTTTCGTGATTGTCACACTTGACTATCCGAACGAACGGAAAGATGCCGGCGGAAAAGACTACATCCTTATGTGCGAGGATACCAATGGAGACGGCAAAGCCGACAAGTATACCCGCTTCGCCGAAAACCTGAGTATTCCGACGAGTCTAACGGCCTATGACGGCGGATTTATCGTCTCCCAGGCACCGGATATGCTTTTCCTGAAGGATACCGATGGCGACGGCAAAGCCGACGTCCGGAAAGTACTCATGACCGGTTTCGGAACGAGTGATACCCACGCCGGGCCGAGCAACCTGCACTATGGTTTTGACAACTGGATTTACGCCTGTATCGGTTATTCCGGCTTCAACGGAACCGTAGGGGGCAAAAAGCACCAGTTCGGGCAGGGCTTTTTCCGGTTCCGGCCGGACGGCTCTGAACTGGAATACCTGACGGGGACGTCGAACAATACCTGGGGCCTTGCTTTTGACGAAACGGGAAACCTCTTCGGGTCGACGGCCAACAATGATCACGGCTGGTACATGGCCATCCCCAACAGGTATCTTATGGGCTGGGAAAAACTGCGCCTCCGCGGCGGCCGCAGTACGGACACGCACAAGGACATGAAAGTACTGACGCGTATCCGGCAGGTGGACGTGTTTGGAGGCTATACCGCTGCAGCCGGGCATAACTTCTATACCGCTCGCGCGTTCCCGGAAAAATACTGGAATAAAGTGGCGTTTGTCGCGGAGCCTACCGGGCACATCGTCCACCTCAATACCCTGGAAAAAAGCGGTACGGATTACCACGACAAGAACGATTTCAACCTGATTGCCGGAGCAGATGAATGGTTTGCGCCGGTATTCGCCGAAACCGGCCCGGACGGCGCAGTGTGGGTCATCGACTGGTACAGCTTCATTATCCAGCACAACCCGACGCCGAAAGGATTTTCAAACGGGGCAGGAAATGCATATCAGACTGACCTGCGCGACAACAGCCACGGCCGTATCTACCGCCTCGCCTGGAAACAGGCGCCGGCCTACCGCCCGCTGAGCCTGTCGAAAGACCGGCCGGAAGAGCTGGTTGCGACATTGGCGAACAACAATATGTTCTGGCGGCAGACGGCCCAACGCATGATTGTTGAACGGAATAAGAAGGATGTCGTTCCGGGACTGATTGCCCTGGTGAAGAATACCTCACTGGACCAGATCGGTTCAAACCCCGGCGCGATTCACGCCTTGTGGGCGCTTCAGGGCCTCGGAGTACTCGACGGCTCGAACGCCGAGGCACTTGCCGCTGCGCAGGGAGCACTTCAGCACCCGTCGGCCCCGGTCCGGAAAACGGCTGTTCAGGTATTGCCGCGCAACGCCGCGACGGTATCGAAACTGCTTGCTGTGAATGCGCTTAACGACGCCGAGCCGCTGGTATCCCTGCAAACGTTGCTGGCTTTCGCCGATGCACCGGTGACGCCGGAAGTAGAGAAAGCGGTGACGACGGCACTTGGCAAGGCTTCTTTCGTCTCGGATCGCTGGCTGCCGGACGCACTGACATCTGTATTTACGGCGAACGATGCGGCACTATTGAAGAAATTCATCGCTCAGGCGCCTCGCAAGGGTGCGGAAGCCGCTCCGGCTGCCGCCGCTGCCGGGATGGATCACAGCCATCACGCGATGAACCACGGAGAGGAAAAGGCGGCATCCACGGGTCCGAAAGCCGATGTCGTTGTGACGGCTGTCAAAGCTTCCAACGCCAAACCGACGGTCCGGGAAGGTATCCGGTTTGGGGTGGAAGTGGAAAACCGCGGCTCGGCAGCCATCCCGAACGGTACGCCGATCGAGCTGGCCATCCGTGCCGAAGGTCCGAACCTGACGATCAACTGGGTGAGCTACACCTTTGTAAAAGGACTGGCGCCGGGCGAAAAGGCGGTGATCAATGAAAGCAATAACGGCCCCTGGGTAGGGGGTATGGGTTTCAACTCCGACGTTCCGGGGAACTTTGTCATCACGGTCAATGCCGATCCTGAAAACAAAATCTCCGAAAACAACGACAACAACAACAGCTTCCGGTACACCATTGCCTATCAGCCGTTGCAAAACCTGACCGGCTGGGTACTGGAAAACGCGTCGCGGGGTTACGCCGCCACGCAGGACGACGCAACCGTTCGCTCATACCTCACCCTCCTGAACGGCCTGAACGACAGCGATACCCGTGCCATCCTCGCCGGCCTGAAGCGCGGCTGGGATCCGAAGCGGAAACTGACGCCGACCGAGACAGACGCCGCGCTGCTGGCAAGTCTGGAAAAGGGCTTTTCGTCCGATAACCAGAAAGCCCTGAACGAGCTGAGCCAGGTGATGGGCCTGCGGAAGTCGGACGACGACAAAGTAGATCCCAATCTCCAGGTCGTGAAGCTGAAGACGGTGACGGAGAAGCTTCAGTTCAACCTGAAGGAGTTTACCGTTGTAGCCGGCCAGCCGGTAGAAGTGCAGATCGAAAACCCGGATCAGATGCAGCACAACTTCGTGATCGGAAAGCCGAAGTCGCTCGAAGCGATCGGCAAAGCCGCCGACGCGATGATCACGCGCCCGGATGCCGTGTACAAAAGTTATGTACCCGAAATTCCGCAGGTGATTATCGCCACGAAACTGATCAACCCGGATGAAAGTACATCATTGAAGTTTGTGGCCCCGACGCAGCCCGGCGAGTACGTGTATGTCTGTACTTTCCCCGGTCACTGGCGGATCATGAACGGTGTGATGAAGGTCGTTGCGACCAAAGAAGAGGCTTCGAAGAAGTAGAATGTTTAGAGCAATATCCGAATGTGAAACCCCGGCTGGATTCCTGCCGGGGTTTTTTGTGACAGGCGGACTGTTTGATATACGCGCTGCTGCGCATCTTTGTGCCAAACACACCTTCCATGCAACGACCCCAAATTGCAGACATCCTCGCCCGCGTGATCAGCGACCTCGCCGAAGGAGCCTATGATCACCTGGTTGCCAACGACAGGGATCAGATTCTGACTTCCGGTGAAATCGAGGAATCGATTGCCGATGCCGGTGGAAAGATCACCATGCCGCCTTCCGATGCTTTACTCGAATTCGAAGATTTCGGGGAGGAAGCGGATGACGAGCATTACATTGAATTTGAGCTATGGGTGGATGGCGAGCCCGGCGACCTGGTATTGTGCCTTAACGTATGGCAAACAGGAGAGTACGCCGTCGAGGCGATTCATGAACTCTGAAGCGCTCCTATAGCCTGACTGACTACTAAAAAACCCGCTCTGTTTCCGGAGCGGGTTTTTTAGTAGTCAAAAAGAAGCTATTACCACTTCGGATTCTGATTCAGCGCCGGATTCAGCGCGATTTCGTTGATCGGCAGCGGCCAGAGGTAGTCTTTGGCCGGGTCGAACTTCCGGAAGCTGGCGTCCTGTACGAGGATGTAGTTGTCGGGCGTCAGTCGGACGGAAGCGATGGTGCCAAACTCCGCTTTGAAGAAGTAGTTACCCAAAACAGCTTTCGGTAGTTCAACTTCCGCGGTTTTCCAGCGCATCAGATCCCAGTACCGGAACCCTTCCTGTGCCAGTTCTACCCTGCGCTCCCGGCGGATTTCATCCCGGATGTTGAGGTTATTCGTCGTTGCGAAAGCGTTCGTGAGCTTGGCAACGCCGCCGCGCTGGCGCAGGCGGTTGACCGTCAGGTCCAGGTCCGCATCGTTGATCGAGCCGTTCAGCTCATAGAGTGCCTCCGCATAGGTTACGAGCACTTCGGCATAACGGAGAATGGGCCGGTCGATGGTCGAAGCAGAGGTATTCCAGTCGTCTATGTTGGCCGTCTTCCGGAACATAAAGCCGGTTTTGTTGAAGACGAGGTTGGCGATATCGAAGATGGGTTTCGTCGTCATCATCGGGTCCCCTTTTTTCATGAAGGTATCGCTCATGCGGGTATCGCGGTCCACGAATACGTCCGTCGATACGACCGGCGCCTTATACAGCGGCGATACGCCGATCGGCAGGCCGTCTTTCATCAGGTAGGAATCCGCGAGGCTTTTCGTCGGGTTCAGGTTGCCGTTTTCCAGCGAACTCCGGTAGTAGGAGTGCGTCAGGACCCGTTCCGTGAGGGAGACACCGTATTGCTTGACGATGATGTTCTCCCGGTTCTGCCGCCCTTCACCCGCCATCTGAAAAAGATCAAAGTAGGCGCCGGAGAAGAGATCGTGCTGCTTGCTGTCGATAACGGCTTTGGCTGCGTCGGCTGCCGCTTTCAGGTGTTTGGCGGGTTCTCCGTAGTTGTGGTACTTGGCGCGGGTACCCTCAAACAGGGCCACGCGGGCCTTGAAAGCCAGGGCCGAGGTATTGCTGATGCGGCCGTAATCGGCTGTTCCGAGGGTGGTATGCGTCGGCAGTTTGGCGGCTGCAAAATCCAGGTCCTGGTAAATCTGATCGAAAATAGCCGCCCGCGGACTGGCCGGTGCTGACAGCTCCGGCGAGTTTTCGGTCAGGGTTTTCAGAATCAGGGGGACGTCTCCATACCGCTGAACCAGGTTGAAATACCCCCATGCGCGGAAAAACCGGGCTTCTGCCGTATACCGGTCGATGGCGCTCTGACTGGCAGCAGCGGCCGCTCTCGGGGCTTTCTCTACGATGTTGTTAGCCGCCCGGATCAGGTTGTAGTTGGTATTGTAGTTGCCGTCGGTGGCGGGAGCCAGCCGGGTGCCGTCGCTGATGTTGTTGGCGGCGAGACCGAAGGCATCGTCCGACCAGACATCGTCATTCCCCCAGGCCGGAAGGAATGTATACAGGTAATTCGCCGCCGTTTTCAGGTCTCCTTCCGAGCGCCAGTAGGTCTGGTCGCTGATGGATGTTTCGGGAAGCCGCTCCACGTTGCAGGCCGGCAATGCCACCGCCATCGTGAGGGCAATGACTACGTATTGGGTGAATGATTTCATGGAAATGCTAAGGTTCGTTCTACACATGACTGCCGATCAGAAAGAGATGTTCAGACCCAGGGAAGCGGTTGCGAAAAAAGGATAGTCGTTTTCGACGTTATCCCGCATTTCCGGATCGAAGTAGCCCTGGAACTTACCCAGGCCCGAAACGGTAAACAGGTCCTGGCCGGAGAAGAAGAACCGGGCCTGGCGCAGGTGTACTTTCTCGGTGAGTTTCGAAGGCAGCGTATACCCCAGTTGCAGGTTTTTCAGGCGCATGTAGGCGGCGTTCATCGTCCACTTGTCAGACGCCAGGTAGTTGTGCGTGCCGCCGGTATACGGCCGGGGGAAGAGCGCGTTGGTATGCTCCGGCGTCCAGTAGTCGGAGTGAATGGCCAGCGCCTGCTTCCAGGTAACGAGCAGCGGGGCAATTGCCTCCGGCGTCGGGCGGTAGTTCCGCTTGCCTACGCCCTGGAGGAAAACTGTCAGGTCAAACCCTTTCCATTGCGCACTCAGGGTAAAGCCAAACTGGTAGCGCGGGGTAGTTGTGCCGAGCAGGATCAGGTCTCCATGATCGGCGACGGTACCTTTTCCGACCGAAAGACGGCCGTCTCCGTTCTGATCGATATACCGGACATCGCCTGCGCCGGTCCGGCTGTCCTGGAAGGCGGCGTTTTTCACTTCGTCAGGCGTGTTGAAGTAACCGTTCGTCTGGTAGCCCCAGATGGTATTGATCGGGAACTTTTCGATCAGGTTGTTGGTGCCGGCGCTTACTACGGAGCGGCCGGAGTAGCTCAGGAGTTTGTTCTGGTTGTCGGAGATGTTGGCAGCTACCGAGTAGTTGAAATCCTTGCCGATCTGCCCGCGATACCGGACTTCCGCTTCCCAGCCCCAGGATTTCAGCTCTCCGTTGTTCTGGCGCGGCGTACCGATGCCGATCGTTCCGGGAAGCTGCATGGGCGTCAGCATGTTCCGGTTGAATTTGGCGTAATAGTCTCCCGTAAACTGAAGTTTATTCTGGAAGAAGCCGAGATCAATACCTACGTCGCTGGTTTCGATGGTTTCCCACGAAAGCGCTGCCGACGGAATCGAGCCCTGGAAGATATACGAAGCCCGTGAATCGCCGAGTACCAGGCTGGAACCGCGGCTCAGCTGGCTCAGGTAATCGTAGTACCCGATGTTGTCGCCGAGGGCGCCTCCCAGACGGCCCCAGGAACCCCGGAGCTTGAATTCCGTAAAGACCGGCAGCGCCTGGTTGAACCAGTTTTCCCGGTGAATATTCCAGCCGGCAGATACGGACGGAAATACTTTGGACCGGAAGCCGGGAGCAAGTTTGGAGCTTTCATCCTGGCGTACCGTCGCTTCGAAAAGGTACTTCCCGTCATAATTGTAGTTGAAGCGCGCAAAGACAGACTGGAACGCCCGTGCGTTGACATACTCGCTGTTGCTCTTGGTTTTATCGTCGCCGAGGTTCAGCGTCGGCAGGTCGTTGCTGACGAGGTTGGTCGATGTCGTCGAGACGCCTTCCTCCCGGTACTCTTCCCACTGATAGCCGCCCAATACGGTGAAATTGTGTTTTTCGCCGAGTTTCAGGTCATAGGTAGCGAGAAACTGGAGGTTGGTATTCCGGACGAGTTCGTTCGTAACCTGGTAGGAGTTCGGGTTGTTGGCATAGCTGAGAATCCGGGAACGTCCCCAGAAAGGTACCGTCCGCGCGAAAACTCTCCGGTTGGCCGGTCGGTACTGAAGACCGGCAATGCCTCTCAGTGTCAGGCCTTTGACGAAGTCGGCAGCCTGAAGCGTCGCCACACCGTCAAACTGACGCTTGTCGTAGTTGTTATAACCGCCTGATTCCAGCAGACCATAGGATTGGGCCGTTGATCCGGCGCCGTTGTACCGGCCTTCCGGCGTGAAGAACGGCGTACGGGTCCGGAGGCGATAGGCCTGGTAGAGCAAACCCTGCCCGTCTGTTCCGGCGGAAGATTGCCGGATGCGTTCGAGGGTATAGGAGAGGCGGGTATCGAGCGACAGGTGCTTGGTGAGCTGGGCCCCGAGGTTGACGCGGAGGTTATACCGGCGGTTGTTGTCCGGGCCGACCTTAAACACACCCTGCTTCTCGTAGTATCCGGCTGAAATCAGGAAGTTGACCTTGTCTGAACCGCCGCGTGCGGTGAGGTTGTGCGTCCGCATGACCGTGTATTTCCGGAGAAGCTGATCCGTGAGCGACTTTTGGTTGTAATACAGGTATGTGCCGGTATCAGCGGGGTTGACGACGTAGGGAATTTTATCGCGGATGCGCTGAAGATCTTCGTCGGTATACTCAGGAGCACTGCCGGAGTTCGTCCGCGCGAGGTTGGCGTACAGGGCTTCATCCATGAGGCTGAGGCGACCCGGAACGTTGATCGACCAGTCGGTACCGTATTGAGCGAGGTAGTCAAACGTCACTTTGCCGGCTTTCCCTTTTTTGGTGGTGATGAGCACCACGCCACCCGCAGCCTGCGCGCCATAGATCGCGGCGGCGGCGGCATCTTTGAGGATACTGATGCTTTCGATATCGTTCGGGTTGAGGGTCGTCATGGTGGAAATAGGCACGCTGACGCCGTCGAGCATGACCAGCGGATCCACGTTGCCGTTGGCCGAAGTCACACCGCGGATCTGGAGCCGGATGTTCTGGTTGCCGGGTTGTCCGCTCGTGCGGGTGATGGTAAGCCCCGGTGACACCCCCTGCAGGGCGTTGGCGAGCGTCGGCGAGGGGCGGTATTCCAGGGCTTTCGAGTCGACCGTGGAAACAGCGCCCGTCAGGTTTACTTTTTTCTGGGTACCATAGCCGACCACGACGACTTCGTCGAGTGCTTTTTCATTGCTTTTCAACTGTACGTCGATCACGAGTCTTCGCCCGACGACTATCTCCGTGCGTTCATGGCCGACAGAGCTGAACACAAGCACCGCATTTTCATTCGGGACGGAGATTTTGTAAAGGCCGTTGGCGTCGGTAGTGGCGCCGCGTGTGGTGCCTTTGAGCAGGATACTCACGCCGGGGAGGGCATCGCCTTTTTCATCGGTGACTTTCCCGGAAACGGAGATGTCGGCTGGCCGGGCAAAGGCTCCGATTCCTACCAGTAACTGGAGGAGAAAGAACCAGGCAAGACCATTTTTTTTGTAAAGGTTTTGCATTCTCATACGCGAATCTGAGGTTTTAAAAAGTGAGAAAGTTGTTTAGAACAGAGACAAAAAGGGTATAGGATCAACTGGTAGGTTGGCCGGATTACTGGGAAAACAAGGATAGTATTAAGTCGGAAACAGGAGATAAAAACACCAGGAGTAAGGACTGATCCTATTCTGGCAGCCGCAAACGAAAGACAACGTTCAGGTGCTAATCTGATAGCTGTTTATCGCCGTTTGTCGGTACTAATTACTCAGGCTAATGTAATGTTGGCTTTGTGTAATTAACTGGTAATAAGTAATTTAACTGCGATTCTCGAAGATTGTGTACGATAGACACGGACATTGGATTCTTGAAATTGAAGTGATTGTGCTGGAATTAAGACGGATGTTTTTGGATATTTCCCTTACTATTTTTCAAAGAGGCAGGTGAAAAAAGTATGGGCTCTCGCTTCGGGATATTCCGCAAGGCATCGTGAAGTACGGATGGAGAGGATAGTTGATCTTTTGTTCTCTGTCCCTGAGCCCGGATAAGTGAAGTATGTTGTTTTTGAAATTGAAGAAGGTGTATCAGATGTCTTACGGTACATCTTAGAGGACGGGCCCTGAAAAATCAAAAAGCCCGGATATTCTTATCCGGGCTTTTTGATTTTTCAGGCGTGTATTATTTCACATCCCAGAAAATCTTCGTCTTGATGTTATCCTTGCCCTTTACAGCATTGTAATTCACTGTATTGAGAGAAGCCTCGCTCGTCGGGTAAAGCAGACGGGTCGGAGGATTCGGAGCAGATGCTGAGCCGTTGTCAGTTGGGAACGGCAGGTTCAGCAGGCGGGTTCTCCGGTAATCCGACCATGCCTGATTCGCCTGCATAATCGTGAAGTCAATCCACTTTTGCGTTGCGATTTTTTTCAGGTTGTCAGTGCCATATGCCACGTTCGCGTTTGCCAGGAAGGCCGTAATTGCTGCTTCTGTGGGAACTGCTTCCTTGGCCCCGGTCCAGCTGCTGGCGTTGTTGATCGCAGTCCAGAAAGCGATAGACTGGCGAATGCCTGACTCGTAGGCCGTTTTAGCATTGCCGAGACCCCAGCGTTCGTTGGCTTCGGCGACGTTGAACCATGTTTCGCCTGATGTCATCAGAATACCCGGGAAGAGATCGTTCAGGTAGAACGTCGTCGAATCCCAGCGGGAGATTCCATTGGCAGTCACCGCGTCGGTATATTGGGTCGCAGTCCAGGTCTTGGATACACCCTGATAGGTGCCTTTCGACGTTTTGGTGAACAGAACTGCCAGACGGGGATCCTGCGAGGTGTTCATTACATCATTGACCATGGCTGCAGCCGGGTAGGGGTTGACAGCAAGGCCTTCACGCATAGCTGTTTTGGCTACCAGGTTGCTGTTTACGTCGCCCGCCTGAATGGTGATGCTTTCTTTGGCAGTAGCCGGCAGGGGATAGTTGGCCGGGTTGCTCAGAATGGTCGTTACAAGCGCTTTTGCTGTAGCTTCATCCTTGTAGGAAATCCGCATGGCGAGGCGCAGCATCAGTGCGTTGCAGTATTTTCTCCATTTCGCCAGATCGCCTTTGTTGACATAGTCATAGGAAGAGAACTGCGTCGCATAGAAGCTGGAGGGGGTCACAGTCGTCAAATAATCGGAGATACGCTTCAGGTCGGTGAGCAGGAACTTGTACGTCGTTTCAGCATCGTCATACGCCGGAAGGGTGATCGTTCCGTCGGCGTTCAGGCTGCCGGCAGCGGTGAAGGGAATGTCACCCCACATATCTATCATCTGCGCGGTCTGATCATACAGGAAGATCCGTCCGGTCTCCATGAAAAGCAGCAAGCCGGCTTTATCTTCCGCCGTGGCCAGGCCTTTATACACCTTCTCCATTTCCCGGTAGCGGGCCATGGTCTGGGTAAAGTAGATATCCCAGCGGGTCGAGGCATAAGCCGTCGGCTGCTCGTAAATGCCATTGCTCGTAATCGTTCCGGATGTCTGGCTGTAGTTGCCAAGGGCCGGTACCTGGAACGTGTAGAGGTTCCAGTAACGGGGAATGACAGCTTCGTTGAACAGCATCGCAGCCCAGAGACGCTGCACGTCGGCGCTCGTCGTCTTGTTGGGATTGAGGTACGCCTCGTCGATGGCGGCTTGCTTACACCCGCTCAGGAAGGCGCCGGAAGCAAGCAGAACGCAAAGGGTTATATTGAGAAGTCGTTTCATGTTAGAACTATGCTAGAGTCCGGAGATCAGAATGAAAAGCGGAGGCTTCCTCCGATGGATCGGGTGGCAGCATTACCGGCACCCACTGAGGTCGCACGGCTTACCCAGCCTGTACCGACGCCTTCTTCCGGATCAAGACCCGTCAGTGACTTGTAGAAGTAGAAAAGGTTCCGGCCGTAAGCGGAAACGGTGACGTTCTGGATTTTCAGCTTGGACAGCGCCTTGGAAGGAATCGTGTACGAGAGCGACACTTCACGGAGCTTGATAAAGTTGTTGTCGAACACGGCGTCCTTGTAAGTGATGTTTGAACCTGATCCCGGATAGCCGCCCCAGTTATAGTGGTAGCGATAGTATTGGGGTGCTTCTACGATCGTCGCGTTTTTCTCCCCGCCGGTTGTTACTCCCTGCGCGATGATGCCATCGTGATATACTTTCTCACCCTTCGGGCCATTGTCAACTCCTGCACCAACACCGGTCAGTTTTCCGGTAGTGGCGTCTTTGTAGTAGGCAACGCCGCCGTGCTCGGCATCGCGGCCAAACAACGAGTTTTTATACAAACCGGAGCCAGTGCCATAGAGACGGGACAGGGAGATAACCTGACCGCCCCAGACAAAGTCTGTGAGTACGCCGAGCGAGAAGTTCTTGTACGTAAAGGTGTTCATGAGACCGCCGGAGAACTTGGATTGGATGTTACCAAATTTCACCAGCTTGCTGTAGTCGATCTGATAGAAGCCATCGTCGCCAACTACGTAGTTGCCTTTGGCATCCTTCATGTGGTCATATCCCCAGATCGAACCGGCAGCTTCGCCCGGTTTGGCGTATACATACAGGGAGCCGTTATCCTTGTTGTCGAGCGTTAGCTGAGCAAGGCCGTCTGCGAGAGAAATGACCTTCGAACGGTTCATGGCAAAGTTCAGGCGGGCATTCCAGGAGAAATGGCTGCTCTTGACGGGCGTTCCATAGAGAGAGAGTTCGATCCCGTAGTTCCGCATGTCGCCCACGTTCCGGAGCACGCTGCTTGACCCGATAGTAGACGGAGTACCGAGTGTGGTGATCTGATCCTTGATCTTGTTGCTGTAGTACGTAATATCAAAACCGGCACGATCTTTCAGGAAGCGGTTTTCCCAGCCGATTTCGAATTCATACTTCATTTCGTTCTTCAGGTTTTTGTTCCCGAAGCCGGAGGTAGCCGGGAACAGATACGGCGTGCCGTCGAGGCTTCCGGAAGAGTAAACCTGATTGGCAATGTAGCGATCCGGCGGGTTACCTACCACGCCCCAGGCGCCTCTCAGTTTGCTGTACGAAACGGCCGCAGGCAGGTTAAACGCATTGCTCAGTTCAAACGAGGAGCTCACACCCGGATAAACAAATGTGTTGTTGCCCGGGGCCAATGAAGAAGAGCGCTCGCGGCGAAGTGTACCTTCCACAAACAGGAAGTTGTTGTATTCCAGGTTCAGGATACCAAACATCCCGTCCTTGAGCAGCATTTCGACAGAAGTTGAACCCTGTGCCGGCGAAGTTTTGCTCGCGCTGAGGCTGAACCAGTTTTCGGAGGTCAGACCGTCGCGGGTGCTGGCTGAAGCGAAATTGTACTTCTCTTTACGCGCCTGATAGCCGACGGAGATCGTGGCATTGAGTTTCTGGCTCAGCTGGCGCTCGTAGGTAAGGAGGAGGTCGCCATAGGTATAGGTCGAATTGTTCGAAACCGTGCCATACGAACCGCTGGCTCCGGCAGAGATCGGCTGTGTGCTGCGTTCTTTCGTTTCCTGATTGAAGCTCGTATAGTCAATCCCCATCCGACCGCGCAGATTCAGTCCCTTCACGATGTTGTAATTCAGTGTCGCAGAAGGCATGAACCGGTTGCTCGTTTCGTCATACTTATTGGCCAGCTGGTTCCAGAGGAAATCGAGGAAGTCTTTCGCTCGAACGTTGTACTTGAGGCGCTCTTCGACGTCCAGGTTCGAGTTGTAATCCACCCACTTGTACCCTTTGGATGTCTGATACTTGTTGAAGAAGACACTCATCTGATCGGCAGGGCTGAAGAAACCGCCGAAGTTGTTGGTCAGGTAGTAGATCTGCCGGGGACGGTTATGAACTTTTTCGTTTACATAGTTCATCACGACGTCGAGAGTCACCTTCGGCGTTACGAAGTATTTCGTGTTCAGGTTGAACGTGTTCTTCTCCTGCTTACCGCCGATCTGGATACCCTGGTAGTCATTGCGGGTGAAAGAAAGGCGGTAGCTGCCGCGATCCGTCGCATTACTGAGCGCAACCGTTGCGATGGTGCTGCTTCCGGTACGGTAGAATTGCTTCCAGTTGTTCTTCTGCGTAGTGTACTTCCGCATCTGGCCATCCCACCAATACACATCACTTCCATCCATTTTGGGGCCAAACTGCGCATAGGAACGGAAGTTGGGGTACTTCACGCTTTGTCCGTTGACCGTCGTATGAATCCAGCCCTGGTCGTCAGCACCGAACGAAGCCATGTTGACAGAACGTTCGTATCCGGGACCCCATTCCGTCTGGAAATCAGGTACAGTCGAGACCTTCTCAACATTGCCGGAGAGACTTACATCTACGCCAATGCCTTTTTTGATGCTTTTACCGTTTTTTGTGGTAATTACAATCACACCAAAGTTCGCGTCCGAACCATACAGCGCTGATGCAGCTGCACCTTTCAGGATGTTGATGTCCTGAATGTTTTCCGGGTTGATATCCAGCAAACCGTTCGCTCCGATCTTTTGGTTGTTCCAGTAGCCCTCGTTGTTGGCGTCCCCGTTCCGGATGATAACACCGTCAACAACCAGCAGGGGCTGCCGTTGGTATCCGATGGAGTTAACACCCCGAATCTGAATACCCACCGCACTCGTCGCACCGCCCGGGTTTGCATTGATCGTTACACCCGGAGCCTTTCCGTACAGTGCCGAGGCAAAGTTGGTGGGAGACGTCGCCGTGATGTCCTTCGCACTGATCTGGGTCGTTGCGTAACCCAGCTTCCGGGACTCTTTGGCGATACCCATCGCTGTCACAACTACCTCATTCAGACTGGAAGTCGCTTCCTCGAGGGTTACATCGACAGTCGTCCTGCCCGCCGTTGCTACTTCAAGTGTTTTGTAGCCGATGGCCGAGAATATCAGCGTGTTTTCACCGCTGATCGCCAGCTTGTACTGGCCCTGGCTGTTCGTCAGGGCGCCAAGCGTCTTTCCCTTCACAGTCACAGAAACGCCTGGAATGGGTGATCCATCCGATACGCTCTTTACTGTCCCGCCGATGCTCTGCGCAAACACGGGGGCACTTATCATGACCAACGGTATGATAAGGGTGAGTAGAAATTTGGTCATAGAATGGTTATGGAAAAATAACGGTTTGTTAATAGAGAACAAACATATCACTTTATTGTTAAATAGATTATTTTTATGACATAAATTTTAGATTTTAATTTACAATATGTCGTATAATTAATAAAATTATTTATTAAATAATGAAAAGTAACACGATTGCATAATAAAATATCGAATTGTTCTTTATCCGGATAATATTGGTGATTCCGTAGGTAACGGAAACAACAGGGTAGGTAAGAATCATCAGATGAGGGCAAAAAAAATGCTGCCGGTCATCCGACCGGCAGCATTTTTTCAGGTAGAAACGCGGGCGTTTCAGGAATGTATTCGCTGTCCTTCCAGAAAGTGCCGGCGGCAACGCGCTTCATACAGATCCTTCTCACCCAGCAGTATTTGCTCCGGTGATGCCTCCTTCCGGAAAGAATACGCCGCCAGCTCCCCGCAGACGACACAGATGGCGTGGACTTTGGTTACCAGTTCGGCTACGGCCATCAGATCCGGTACCGGACCGAACGGCTTTCCGTTGGAATCCATGTCGAGCCCGGCCACTACTACCCGCTTCCCGGAGTTGGCCAGCTGATTGCAGACGTTGACAATTTCTGCGTCGAAAAACTGCACCTCGTCAATTCCCACCACATCGCAATCGCCGACGAACAGCAGGATTTCCTGTGCTGTATGCACCGGAGTCGACCGGATTGTAGACGAATCATGTGAAACCACGTCTCTCGCGTCATACCGCGTATCGATCGCCGGTTTGAAGATTTCCACCTTCTGGCGGGCAATCAGCGCGCGGTTCAGCCGACGGATCAGCTCTTCGGTTTTCCCCGAAAACATGGAGCCGCAGATGACCTCAATCCACCCGGCATGATTCCGGAGACCGTTCGCTCGTTCAATAAACATAGGCGAAGAATAAAAAAGCGGCGGCGAAACCGCCGCCGCCCGGGTATAGTGTTCAGGCCTTTCAGCCGGATTACTCGAAATAGTTCAATGTCCGGAAACCACCCTTGTTCAGGTGAAGATCCTTTTTGAAGAGGTCAACATCGGCCGCCATCATGTCCTTGACCAGCGCAGGCAGGTCGTACTTCGGCTGCCAGTTGAGCTTCGTCTTCGCTTTGGTCGGATCCCCGAGAAGCAGATCCACTTCCGTCGGACGGAAATAGCGCGGGTCAACGGCTACAACTTCCTTCCCGATTTCAACCTGAAACTCCGGATTGGAGCAGGCCGTGACATAACCGACTTCCGATACGCCTTCGCCCTTGAACGCCACCGTAATGCCTACTTCGGCAAAGGCCATCTTGACGAAATCCCGGACGTGCGTCGTAATACCCGTCGCGATAACATAATCCTCCGGCGTTTCCTGCTGGAGAATCAGGTACATCGCCTCTACATAATCTTTGGCATGACCCCAGTCCCGCTGTGAGTCCAGGTTGCCGAGGTAAATCTTGTCGAGCAGGCCGAGCGCGATCCGCGCTACCCCGCGGGTAATTTTACGGGTTACGAAGGTCTCTCCGCGGAGGGGTGACTCGTGGTTGAACAGAATGCCGTTTACTGCGTACATATTATACGCTTCCCGGTAGTTGACCGTAATCCAGTAGGCGTACATCTTCGCCACAGCATATGGAGAACGCGGGTAAAAGGGCGTCGTTTCCGATTGGGGAACCGCCTGAACCAGCCCGTACAGCTCAGAAGTAGAAGCCTGATAAATACGGGTCTTTTCCGTCAGTCCCAGCAAACGAACCGCTTCGAGGATACGCAGCGTTCCGAGACCGTCGACCTGAGCCGTGTATTCCGGCTCGTCGAAGCTTACGCGTACGTGCGACTGCGCTCCCAGATTATAGATTTCGTCGGGCTGGATTTCCTGAATCAGGCGGATGACGTTTGTAGAATCCGTCAGATCCCCGTAATGCAGGTGAAAACGCACGTTCTGATCGTGCGGGTCCTGATATAAATGATCGATCCGTTCGGTGTTGATCAGCGAGCTGCGCCGCTTGACACCATGGACTTCATATCCTTTTTTGAGCAGCAATTCGGCCAGATAGGCACCATCCTGACCGGTAATGCCGGTTATTAAGGCTTTCTTCATATGGAATTATAGGGATACAAATAGACGCACCGTCTCCCGGATATGCGCTCCGGTTCGAAGGTTGTGAACGATACGACGCCGAGCGCCGGTGCAAAACTAAGCGAAAGTTCAACTTGCTGGATACCGGTCTTTCTATTTTAAGGCTCGTCTTCTTTAACGGCCGCACGGCTATCCATTATTTTCAGCGCCCCACTCACCAATACCCGGTCCGAAACAATGGTGGCGGAGGGATAATCGTCCTTGAGCTTGTTGAGATACTTTTCCACATCGAGCCGGGTGCCGAAATCGCCGATACGCAACCGGTACGTCGGATGATTGTAGGCGACATACGTGTCAAGTTCGGGATAGGTCTGATAGACAAAAACTTTCGCCGCGTCCAGCTCGCTCCGGCTGGTTCCGGTATACAGCTGAATCTTGTAGCCGGCAATATACCGGGCGTTCCGGTTGCGGGTAGCCAGGGTATCGAGCGAATAATCCAGTTTCTGCTGAATAAACAGTGGCTGGTCGCTCATCGTCGGAGCAGGCTTCCGCGTCTTTTCCTCCGGAGCAGCTCCTTTTTCACTTCCAGCTTCGTATTTCGGACGAAATGCCGACAGGTCCAGGTCGTATCCCTTCGCCGAACTGGACGGTATCGGCCGGGACGAGCAGGCTGCCAGGACGATGCCTGAAACGAACAGCAGTAAAAAAGATCGGATTGCCATATGAGTCGGTTGCCGGACCGGCCCTTCGGGGGAAAGGGACCGGCATTTTCTTCGGCAAAATTCCGGCAATTTCCCGAATATCAAACCCATTCCTTCGGGAACTTTGCCGAAGTTTGAAAGCCGAACGCTGTCCGGATCATCCATATGAAAGTACTCGAGAACGTCTCCCTGAAACCCTATACCACCTTTGGGATTGAAGCCAAGTCCCGTTATTTTATTGATATTCAGACTGTTGAAGAGTTGGTTGAGGCGCTGGCTCAGTCCGGAGGTCAGGAAATACTCATTCTCGGAGGCGGGAGCAACATGTTGCTGACAAAGGATTTTCCGGGCCTTGCTATCCGGATTTCCATACCTGGAATAACGATTGTGCGGGAAGAAGGGGATGACGTATGGGTGAAAGCCGGCGCCGGCGTCGTCTGGCATCAACTGGTCCTTCAAACGCTCGGGATGGACCTGTGCGGCCTTGAAAACCTGTCGCTCATTCCGGGATTCGTCGGCGCGTCGCCGATGCAGAATATCGGCGCGTACGGCGTCGAAATCAAGGACGTCATGGATGAGCTCGAAGCGGTTCACCGGACAACCGGCGAACGGAAGATATTCCGCAACGAAGACTGTCGCTTCGGCTACCGGGAAAGTATCTTCAAACACGAGTTGAAAGGGCAGTATGTGATTGTCAGCGTGACTTTCCGCCTGTCCCGCGTCCCGAAGCTGCACATCGCCTACGGAGATATCCAGAAAACCCTTCAGGAAATGGGCGTGGCGGAGATTACCCCGAAGGCCGTCAGCGACGCGGTGATCCATATCCGCCAGTCCAAGTTACCGGACCCCGCTGTCCTCGGTAATGCAGGTAGTTTCTTCAAAAATCCGGAAATCCCCCGGGCGCAATACGATGACCTGAAAGCTGTGCATTCCGATCTTCCGGGGTATCCCGCCGGAGAAGGGCGCGTCAAAGTCCCCGCCGGCTGGCTCATCGAACGGGCCGGGTGGAAGGGGTACCGCGACGGTGCCGTCGGTGTACATGACCGCCAGGCGCTCGTTATTGTCAATTTTGGAGGCGCTACCGGCGCGCAGGTCCGCGACCTGTCTGCCAAAGTACAGGCTTCCGTCTTCGAAAAGTACGGCATCAACCTGCAGCCGGAAGTTAATTTTATCTGAGCCTACCAGCGCCACCGGAGCTGCGCGCGTATGTCGGTCCGGTGAAACGAAGCGATTTCGTCCAGGCCGGAGCCGGACGAAGCCTGCCCCGGCCACTCGGTACGGGAAAGGCGCAGCCAGGCGTCTGCGTGGCGTCCTGCCGGTACCTGAACGAGGAGGTAGCCACGCCAGCCTTTTCCTGCATATGCCGGAATGGAAAAAGCTCCTGCTACGTCTTTTTCGTAGGAATAGATTCTGCTGTCATAGTCATCCGTCCGTAGCCAGGCTACCCGCGCCGAAAGCGTCACCCGATGCAACCGGGCGCTTACGTCCTGCAAACAGACCAGCCCTGCCGATACCGGATAGCCCTTGTAACCCGAAAGCGAGCCGGCAACACGCGTATGCAGGGATATACGGCGGCCGAGCGACCACTCGATGTCGGCAAAACAGCCGCCTCTCCGGGTAGGGACAACGCCCTTACCGATCGTCGCCGGAAGGTTTTTTTCTTTTCGTTCGAAGAAAGCCTGGAATGTAGCGGATTGGTTTTTCCGGAGAAGGTATGCCGCTCTGAATAATCCTCCATACCCCTGTGAAGGCGTGTCTACCAGGTACTTCAGCCAGGGAAAGCGGAATCCGTCCGCATAGAAGGAGAGCTGCCACCTGGCAGTCGGTTTGAATGTTGCTCCGGCATACAGCCCGGTTTCGTTGCTGTTCCGGGTATTCTCTCCAAACGCATTGCCGTAAAAGGAGTGAAAACGCTGCCCGTACCGGCGGAAAAGCAGGCTGGCATCCCACCGGCGATTCAGCGGCGCGAGTGCTCCGGCGACGATTCCCGTTCCGCCGGAAGAGGAAACGGCGGCCTCGCCGAAGAGGTACACGTTTCGCTGATAACCCGCCAGATTAACACCCCAGACGCTGTTTTCGCGACCGGAAAATTCGAAACGGTTATAGGGCCGGTCGGCTTTGCGAAGCGCTTTGTCGTAACGGGTATGGAGAAAGGTTACGCCTGCCTGCAGGCGCTCCGATTTCCAGCGGATATGGCCGCCGATATCGATAGAGACCAAAGCTCCTTTATCTGCTACCTCCCCGGTGGTGCGGTGAAGGCCGGAAGTTTGCAGGCTGCTGACCGCGGTACTATCCGTCTGATTGGCGTCCCGGCGGATACGGGAGATAAACAGGGTGGCATCGATACCATTAGATACCCGGTACGTCGCGGCGCCACCCCGGAAGAAGCCGCTTTCTGTTCCCGAGGTATAGGACCGTATACCGAGGTGCGGCCGGCGAACGGTCAGTACCGTCTCCGCACCTTTCCCAAGGGCAAACCCTCCGGCGAGTATCAACCCCTGTCCGACAGACAACTGATAGTCACCCGCCTGCAAAGCCATCCATCGGCCTCTGTTTTTCCAATGGGCGGATGCGGAAACGAAATCCGGCCCGTATCTCCGTGTCGCCGCATTCCAGACAAGCGCTTCTCCGGCGTCCTGTTTGACGGTGACATTGAACGACCGGTTTTCTGCGGCCTGACTCGTCAACCGGGCATAGAGCCGAAACGGCCAGCCCGGGTAGCGGCGATAGCCCTGCGCGTCGGGAATGAAACCTTTTCGTTGTTCAACTATCCGGTCATACCGCAGCAGAAGCGTGGTTTCGGCTTTTTTGCGGAGTGGACCTTCTTCTACGCGGACAAAGGGCAGCAGCTTCCGGATCAAGGGGATATTCAGGTCCGGCACGGCCTGTAGTTCATAAAGGGAAACGAGCGGACCTGCCTCTTTCCGGTAGCGGAGAAAGCTGCGTATCTCGGCAGGGGTTAACAGAAAAAGAGACGCCAGTTGTTCTTCCCCGGCCGTGTTGAGGTCGAGCGGTTGCTGGTAGAGCTGATACAGGTTTTCAGCCTGCTCCTCGCTAAGCGACTCAGCCTGGTCGGGCCACAACCGGGCCAGCAGGGCAGTAGGGTCTTCGGCTGGCTGAACCTGTGCCCGGCACGTCAGCGCCAGGAGCCACAACAGAAAAATGCGCTTCATCGGGGTGATAGATATCCCAATGAAAATGCCGGATTTTGAAGAGGGTTAACAGAGAAAATGAGCCTTCGGCCAACAAAAAATCCCCGGAGCGGATGCCCCGGGGATCATAATGCAAAATGGCTTTATTGAATGCCGATTACTTTGAATTCGGTACGGCGGTTGAGCTGGTGCTCTTCTTCCGTCTTCGCATTCGGGATCAGCAGCTCGCTTTCACCATATCCCTTCGCGGTAATGCGGTCGGGCGAAATCCCGCGTGACAGAATATAGTTAACAGCCGACTCCGCCCGTCGCTGGGAGAGGCGCTCGTTATAGACGTTCGTACCCCGCGAATCGGTATGTGAGCCGAGTTCGAGTTTGATGTCAGGATTGTCCTGCAGGATCCGTACAACTTTATCGAGCTCTACCGAAGCATCTGCCCGGATGTTGTACTTGTCAAAGTCATAGTAAATGGTTTCGATTTTGAATGCCTTCGTCAATTCTGCACCGAGCTCTTTCCGGAGCATGTCCACGGTGGCATACAGCGTAGTGTCGGTCAGCGGCTTTGAAAGCCTGTCGGCCGGTAGTTGTTTCCCTTCGGTGATGAAGAGCTCCTGTTTCTTGATGTAGTCCGGCTTGTCGACCACAATGTTATAATCGTATCCGATCTTGATCGGGTAAACGCCGAACTTCCCGTCATTGCCGGTCGTGGCTTCGCCGATGGGGCTCTCGTTGTCATCCAGGACTGTCACCTTCACGCCGCCAAGCGGTTCCTGGGTTTTGGAATCGACAACGGTACCTCCGAGGAAGTAGCGAACCACGCGCTTATCGCCCGGATTGGAGGGAAGGTTGGGATCTTTCGGCTTAAGCGGCTCGTGTGCAATCTGTACCGGCTCGCGGGTGGACTCGAAGTAATAGATATCGTCGTCACCCTTTCCGCCATCCCGGTTGGAAGCAAAATAACCGCGGGTGGTATCTGCCCAGACCAACCCGAAATCATCCGAGCGGGAGTTGAACGGAAATCCGAGGTTATGTACTTCGATAACGCCTTCGTTCCGGGTCGCGACAAACAGATCGAGTCCGCCGAAACCGGCATGGCCGTCTGACGCAAAATACAGTTTGGCATCCGGCGAAACATAGGGAAACAGCTCATTCCCGGGAGTATTCAGGTCACGGCCCATGTTTGCCGGACGGCCGAACCGACCGGCCTTGTCGATATTGACGCGCCAGAGATCGAGTCCGCCGGAACCGCCCGCGCGGTTGGAGGCAAAGTAAAGCGTGCCGCCATCGGCTGAAAATGCCGGAGAGCCATCCCACGAGGCGGAATCACTGAAGGCGAGGCGCTCAGGTTCCGACCACAGGCCGCCGTTGTTCCGGCTGATATACAAATCTACATCGGCTGAAGTATTGCCCTTGCCTTTGCTCCGGCCTGTATTTCCCCGGGCGAAGACCATCATTTTGCCGTCGTTGGAGAACACCGGCGTACCCTCGTTCATGTTTTCTCCGAATACCGTCTGGCTGAAAAGTTCAGGTGCGCCGGTTTCAGAAGGGGAGGTCAGTTTGGCTTTATACAGGCCAAGCATGTGCTGGCCGTTGGTTTTATAGATGGTTTCTTTCCGGGAAGCCGTAAAGACGAGATCCGTGTTGAGGACTACCGGGGCAAATTCAGCGGAAGGAGTATTCAGGTTCGAGAGGTTGGTCAGCTTGTAGTTGCTCACTTTCCGGCTGAGCGAGTCCAGCAGGGTGAGGTTTTCAAGCTCCCGGCGGGCCAGGGAGACCAGCGAACGGTTGGTCAGTTTCTGCCGGGTGAATTTCTGAAGCTGATCGGCTGCACCGGTATAGTCGCCCTGCGATTTCAGTGCATAGGCATAATAAAGGCTGGCAGTCGGTTCTTTGGTACCTGCGTCAAGCGCTTTTTTATAGTAGTCGACCGACTGGGGTAGCCGGTTGGAACGTCGGTAACTTTCCGCAATGTACAGGTTCACCTTGGCCGGGTCCTGCGTCACCACCTTCTGAAACTGCTGGATGGCTAGTTCGTACTCGCCGTTTTCGTAGTGCTTTTCTCCTTTTTTGACGGTCTGGAGCGCGGACTGACAGGCAGCCAGGCCGACACTCAGGAGGAGGAGCGTAAGACGGGAAGTAGTAATCAACTTCATAATGGATGCGATCGTTTGCGGGTTCAAGTTAGGGGAAAATCGGAGAAGCCGATTCACGAAATCCATCTTCCGGCCCGGCCTGGCGGAAAAACGGACCCCGGCGCCTCTCAAAGAGGCACAATCCCAGACGATAAAACCGATAAACGGAGAATTTATTTTACCTTTGTCGCCCCTATTTGCTGATTTTTAATAATATCATTGAAGTCAGGGAGTTACAGCAGGGATGTTGCAACCTTTTTATCAGGCTGCCGGACCTTGGTAGGTGCCGGAATTATGGGACTCAGAAGAGCTGTTTTCTGTTGGTCCAACGGGCGGAATACACGTTCCGCGCAGCCCTAACACCATTTGACAATGGCTAAGCAAGAGGAGTCTCCACGCAGACCCCGTAAAACAGAAGGCAAGCCCGCCGGTGCATCCGGACGAGGCGCCCGCTCAGAAGGCAAACCGGCCGAAGGAGGCCGGTTCTCAGAAAAACGTCCCGCCCGCGCACCCCGCCGGGAAGACGACCGCCCCCGCGGCGAACGCCCGGCCAGAGGCGACTTCCGCAGTGACCGGAAGCCCGAAGGCGACCGCTCATTCGCCGGCAAGAATGAATTCTCCAGACCGTTCAAGGGAAAACCGGAAGGCGACCGTCCTCCCCGGAAAGAATTCGGCAGCAAGCCGTTTAAAGGAAAGTCAGAAGGCGACCGTCCTCCCCGGAAGGAATTTGGCAATAAACCGTTTAAAGGAAAGTCAGAGGGAGATCGTCCGGCCCGGAAGGAGTTTGGCAGCAGACCCTTCAAAGGAAAGCCGGAAGGTGACCGCCCGTTCAGCGATAAGAAGGAATTTTCGAAGCCTTTCCGTGAAAAACCGGAAGGTAGCCGCTCATTTGGCGGAAAACGCGAATTCCCCAAAACCGGAGAGCGCCGCGAAGAAGGCGACCGCCCGGCACGTAAACCGAGATCCGAAGCGCCGGCATCTTTCGGAAAGCGCTCGGACAGCGATGCCACCCGGCCCAAAAGCCGTCGCGGGCAAGGCCCGTCTGACGAGCGCGGACCGAAGCGCACACCGACCTACAACCTGGATAAGTACAAAGAAAACGCTCCTGATAAAATCCGCCGGAAGATCGCCAAAACGGAGAAGCAGGACGATTCACTGCGCCTGAACCGGTACATCGCCCTTTCGGGCGTTTGCTCCCGCCGGGATGCCGACAAGCTTATCGAAGCCGGAGAAATTTCGATCAACGGAAAAGTGATAAAAGAGCTGGGTCATCAGGTGAAACCCGGAGAAGTAGTCCGCTATGGACGCCGGATTCTGAATCCGGAAAAAATGGTGTATGTCCTGCTCAACAAACCGAAAGATTACATCACGACGGTAGAAGACGACCTCGATCGCCGTACCGTGATGGATCTGGTGCGCGAAGCCGCCGACCAACGGATTTATCCCGTCGGTCGTCTGGACCGCAGCACCACCGGCCTTATTCTCCTCACCAACGACGGAGAGCTGGCCGAGAAACTGACGCACCCGTCCAACCAGATTGAAAAAATCTATCAGGTTGAAATTGATAAGCCGGTCACCACGTCGGATTTCGAAGCCCTGCGTCAGGGAGCCGAGCTGGAAGATGGCTTTATCAAACCGGATGAAGTAAGCATCATTACCCCGGACGCGCAGGTAATCGGAATCCGGATTCACTCCGGTCGTAACCGCATCGTTCGCCGTCTTTTCGAACACTTCGGGTATGAAGTAACGAAACTTGACCGGACGGTTTTCGCGGGACTGAACAAGAAGGACCTGCCGCGCGGCCAGTGGAGATACCTGACAGAAAAAGAGGTAATCCGACTGAAATACCTCGTCTAGCAGAAAAAAGGACCGGCTTTCGAAGAAGGCCGGTCCTTTTTATATCAGAGAAAGACGACGTCGCGGATGACTTCTTCGTCCATTTCCCGGTTAATCAGTTCGATCAGTTTGGATTTAGCCAGGACCAGCTCCTGGCGCAGCGGTGCAGAAGTAATTTCGACAAAAAGCCGGCCTTCCGTTACATAAATTTTCCCCGTCCGGTTGGCGATGGCCTTGCCAACGAGGCGTTCCCAGGAGGAGACGAGATACGTCTCGCTGAAACGGCTTTTGAGCTGGTATGCGCGCAACATCTCCTCAAGGGCTGCCTTCAGGGTGGTAGTGCCGGATTTCCGGGCAGTATACTCTCTCGTCACGGACATGATACCTGCGATTATGAAACAAAGGTAGGCAGGTCATCACCGGAAACCAAAGACCTGTAAGAGTTGAAAACGCCCGGTCAGAAAGCCGGGCTGATTCTCAGGCGAATGGCAACGCCGGCCTTCTTCCTTCCTGCCGGAAAAAGACCCGGATTTTCCCAAGCATCGAAAAGAAACGCCTGTATTTCCGGACTCTTCGTAATTTGCATGACTATCAGGAGGTATGCCCATTGCTGAATGAGATCTAAGATTTTATACGTTTATCAGTTTTTCAAGACACCGGATGAAGGCGGAATCATCCGCTCGTATTACCTGTCGCGGGCGCTGGTGGAGGGAGGGTATGCGGTAGAAGTCATCACCAGTCACAACCAGCCCGATTATCTCCGGAAAGAAATCGACGGCATGACCGTCCATTACCTGCCTCTCCGGTACGAGCAGTCGTTCGGTACGCTGCGGCGTCTCTACGTATACAGTGTCTTTGTTGCTAAAGCGATCCGGTGTGCCTTGCAGATCAGGGGTGTACGGGTTTGTTATGTAGCTTCGGTGCCGTTGACCGTTGGGTTTATCGGCCTGGCGATGAAGTGGTTTCGGAACGTTCCGTATTACTTCGAAGTTGGGGATCTCTGGCCGCTGACGCCTATCCAGATGGGGTATTTCTCCAACCCACTGGTTCAGAGAGTACTCTATGGCCTGGAAAGGTATTTTTACCGGCATGCACGGAAAATCGTGGCATTGTCGCCCGCGATTCAGGAGAATATTCAGCGGCGTATACCCGACCCGGGAAAGGTCGTCTGCATTCCGAATATCGCCGATTGCGCATTTTTCTATCCCGAAACCAAAGACCCCGGGCTGGTCCGGGAATGGGGACTGGAAGGGAAAACCGTCGTTACCTATTTCGGATCAATCGGAAAAGTCGTGCAGCTGGAATCCCTGATCCGGATCGCGCAGGCCGGTCAAACGGATTCCGGCGTACAGTTTCTCGTTGCCGGAACCGGCTCGGAACTGGAGCGCCTGAAGGAGCAGGCGGGTAATCTTCCGAATATTCGTTTTCTGGGGCATCTGAGTAAAGATCAGTTGAAACGTCTGCTGAATGTGACGGATGTAGTGTACTTGTCGTACCTGCCCGTCCCGGCCCTCGAGACCAATTCACCCAATAAATTATTTGAATCGCTTGCCGCCGGAAAACTGTGTGTGATCAACATCCGCGGGTGGCATTGCGACCTGATCGAAGCAGAAGGTTGCGGGTTTTATGCCGACCCTGCGATGCCTGCCGTATTTTTTGAACGATTGAAGCCATACCGGGAAAATCCGGAGAAGCTTCGGGCGGTGAGCAGCCGGGCGCGGCAACTGGCCGAAACCCGTTTTTCCCGGCAAAGACTATCGGCTGAATTCACCGCACTTTTTGAGCTTCGGGAAAAAGAAAACCACGCGGATGCGTCGCTGGCGCATCTTTGACTATTTTCGGGACGTTTTCCCGGCCTTTTTCGGGTGTCAACAACCACTGCATGTTGCGCAAAGTCGTCATTGCCGGACCGGAATCGACCGGTAAAACCACGCTTGCCCGCCGGCTTGCCAGCCATTTCGGAACCGTCTTCGTGGAAGAATACGGCAGGCTTTATTGCGAAAAGTTCGGAAACGAATGCGACGCGTTCGACCTCTGCCACATCGCTGCCGGCCAGTTGCTGCTGGAAGAGCAGGCGATGGCGGTGACGAGTCCGAAGCTTCTTATCTGTGATACCGACGTACTCGTCACCCAGACCTACGCGGAGCTGTACCTGGGTAAGAGTCCGGAAGTGATTGTAGATATGGCCAGACGACAGTCGTACGACCTGTACCTGCTGCTGTCGCCGGATGTTCCCTGGAGCGGCGATGCGATCCGGTTGTTTGAAAACCGCCGGGAATGGCATTTTTTAAGGTTAAAAGAGTTGCTGGACGAACAGCACCGTTCCTATGCGGTGATCGCGGGTTCGTTTGAGCAACGATTTGAACGGGCGGTGCTGCTTATACGCAACCTGCTGAGGGAGACCGTTTAATCTGCGTTCAAACCATATTAAAAAACTAAGTTTGCAGTAAACCCGGGCTGCCTTCGCGGTGTCTGTGCAGTGAACAGGAAAATTTGTTGGCAGCTTTTTGCGTTGGATAAAGTAAGTTTTGCATCATCGTTATGAAACGAATCTCTAAGTCGCTCCTGCTGCTGGTGCTCAGTGCCGGCATCTGGACTGCCTGCGAGCGGGACCCGGTCAAGGACCTGAGCCCGAAAGACTCTCAGGTATTTATCACCAACCACTCCACGGCGGACTTCACGTCTTACAAAACCTTCTCCATCGGAGATTCGGTTTTGGTGGTGGATAACAACAATCAGGGTCGTGGCGTCACGCCTCAGGATCTGGCGTATATCGACCGCATCGTCAAGAATCTGACGGACAGAGGGTATACAAAGGTAGCCCGGACGGCCAAGCCTGATCTCGAAGTAACGCCGGCGCGGATTTCCTACACGCAATCGGGCTATGTTCCGACGTACAACCCCTGGTATGATCCCTATTGGGGTTACGGGTATGGCTACGGGTATGGCTACGGCTACGGGTATGCTCCGTATTACAGCTACTATTCGTATAGCGAGAACTACTGGTACGTCCGGATCGCCGATTTAAAAAACATCAAGGACAACAAGGCAGAGGTGATCTGGGATGCCCAGATACGGGGAGAAGGAATTTACGATCAGGCGTCCATTTCCGGTCTCGTAGACGCGGTTTTTACCCAATCCGCCTACCTGAAAGCGAAATAGGTTGACACCCCTTTTTTAAGAAGGTCTTATGAAAAAATGGCTTTTTCTCGGATTGATCGGACTGACGTCCGGAGCGTTTGCTCAGAAAAATCCGGATTATTATCAGAAACAGGATTACGAATACCGCAGTGTTCCGACTCGGAACATGAAGTCGCCTTTTGAGCGCTATACCCACTACCAGATCACGGCGCGCTACGGCGTGGCGCTGCCTATGGGAAGCCTGAAGGATTACACGAATACGTCGTCGAAGTATAACTACAATATTTCCGGCGAGTTTGTCTATCCGAAGAACTACTCGATCGGGTTGCAGTTCTCCTATATGTATTTCAAGGAGCGCTCTCCCCGCCAGATCTACACGTTTGACAACCAGGATATTTCGGCGATACAGACCCGTTCGCTCGGGGCTACGTCCCTGCATGTATTCGGGAAGTACTACTTTACGGACGCCAATGCGCAGGTCCGCCCGTACGTCATGGCGGCGGTCGGCGGCAGCGCGATGCGTAACCTGACGTACTACGGTTACCTGCAGGACGGCCAGAACAAGGCTGCCTTCAGTGGTCAGCTGGGTGCCGGCGCCCGCTTCCTGTTCGCGCGAAACGGCAATTTCGGCGCGGATGTCCAGGCCACGTACTTCTATTCTCCCTACAAAAACTCCGGATACCTCAGTAACGTCGCAGCCGTTTCGGCTTCAGCGGGGCTGTTTTACCGGTGGTGGTAGGGGTGGTCGGCGGTCGGTTTTCGGCGGTCGGCAATCGGCTTTAAGCTGTAGGCTTTAGGCTGTAAGCTGTCGGAAGATGGCTGGCTTTCAGCAATCAGCGTTTTTATGAATCGGCTTTAGGTAACAGGCAATTAGCGGCCCGGGACTTAAAGCCGGTTTTTTTTGTGCGCAACACCGGTTCAGCGCCAATAAACCGAAAACGCCCTGCCTACAGCCTAAAGCCCACAGCTTAAAGCCGATTGCCGACCTCAGATTTTTTGCCCGCAAGGCCGGTTCAACGCCAATCCCCCAACATTTACTGGCATTAACAAGCCGAAAACACCCTGCCTGCAGCTTATAGCCTAAAGCCTACAGCTTCAAGCCGATTACCTACCGCCGACCGCCTATTTTTTGCCCGCAACACCAGTTCAACGCCAATGCCGAAAATTATATAGCGCCAAAAAGCCGAAAACGCCCTGCCTACAGCTTATAGCCTAAAGCCTACAGCTCAAAGCCGATTGCCGACCGCCGAAAGCCGACCGCCAATTATTAACAGATTGTTATCCAGCTACTTAGAATCTTCTCAAAAGCGTAAACGCGTTTTTGAGTCCGAAAACGTGCAGCGAAAGTACTTTGCAGTATGGAAGTACGCACCCATTTCCGCACGATCGTCCTTTCAGATATTCACCTCGGTTCCAAAGGCTCCAAGGCCAAGGAAGTGACGGCCTTTCTGAAACTGTATAAATGCGACAAGCTTATCCTGAACGGGGATATTATCGACGGTTGGCAACTGAAAAAATACGGTAACACCTGGAAGAAACGTCACACCGCCTTTTTCCGCCAGGTGTTGAAAATGATAGAAGAGTACGACACCAAAGTCGTTTACCTTCGGGGAAATCACGACGATTTTCTGGATCATGTATTGCCGATCCGGGTGGGCAAGTACTTCTCCATCCGCCGGGACTATGTACTCAAAACCAAGCACAACCAGCAGTACTACGTCACCCACGGCGATATTTTCGACCGGATTACGACGCACCTCAAATGGCTCGCGTACATCGGCGACGTAGGCTACAACCTCCTGCTGGGGATCAATAAGTTTTACAACCAGTGGCGCGCCTGGCGGGGACTGCCGTACTATTCGCTTTCCCAGGAAATCAAACTGAAGGTAAAAGCAGCCGTCAGCTACATTTCCGATTTCGAGGAAAAACTGGCCGATCTCGCGCAATCCAAAGGCTGCCAGGGCATTATCTGCGGGCATATTCACCAGCCGTCTATCCGCATGATCGGGGACGTGCAATACCTCAATTCGGGCGACTGGGTCGAATCCCTCACGGCGCTCGTCGAAGACCATGACGGCAACTGGAGCCTGCTTTATTACACCCAGCTCGCAGGTATCGAACCGGATGAAGACCTGCCGGATACCGCCTTCCCCGACGAGCTTGCCGACGAACAGGAAGACGACATCCTCAAAAGCCTCTTATCTTTGAGCTCGGTCAAGCACTGACGGGTGTATGCGGATATTCTTTTTTATTCAGGGGGAAGGACGCGGCCACCAGACGCAGGCCATTGCCCTGCATGATATCCTCGTGCGGGCAGGCCACGAAGTCACCGGAGCCATCGTTGGCACGACACCCGGCCGGGGCGTACCGGCGATGCTCAGCCGCCATTTCCGCTTTCCGCTGACGGCCCTGCCCAGTCCGGCCCTGCAATACAGCCACCGGGATAAGGGGCTGGCCGTTTCGAAGACGTTTTTCCGGAATGCCCGCTTTATCCCCCGGTTCTGGAGTCAGGGGGCCGAGGCCGACCGCATCATTGCCGAACACCGGCCCGATCTCATCATTAACTTTTACGAAATGCTCTGCGGCATCTGGCAGTGGCGCTATCGGAGACCTGTTCCTGTTCTTTCCGTCGCGCATCAGTTTCTGCTTGAGCATCATGCCTTTTCCATCCGGCATACGACCGGTCATTTTCACCGGATGGCGCTCGACAATGTATCGCGTCTTGCTTCGGTCGGAACGACGCTTCGCCTCGCGCTGTCGTTTTACGAGCTTCCGGACGACGGTACCATTCGTGTTGTTCCGCCGCTGCTGCGTCCGGAACTGAAAGACCTTGCTGTCTGTGACGAAGGTTTCCTGCTTGCCTACATGACCCATTACAAACTCGGCGGCGATCTGGAAAACTGGTGCCGGCGCCATCCTGATGTACGGGTAGAGGCGTTCTGGGATCACCCCGGTCACCGGAATCAATATCGCCCGCTGTCCAATCTTGTGTTTCACCCCGTCGACGCGACGGCCTTTCTCGACGCCATGCGCCGCTGCCGGGGCCTGGTGAGTACCTCCGGTTTCGAGTCGATCTCCGAGGCTATGTATCTCGGTAAGCCGGTCATGCTCTTTCCGACGCCCCGCCATTTCGAGCAGGAAGTAAATGCGCTCGACGCCGTCCACGCCGGCGCGGGTATCCGGGCAGAATCGTTCGAGGATCTGGATCTTTTCCTCGACTACCTGCCACGCTATAAATCCGTCCGGGAACAGTTCCGGAAATGGTACAATCAGGGCGAAGCACGTTGGCTGAAGCTGATCGCGGAAGTGACCCGTTAGTCTTTGTCCTGCTCCTGAATCGTGGAAATGAGCTTTTTCAGCGCCTCCTGACGTTTGGCGTCGGATTCGGGAAAATGCATGTCAAACGTCCTTAGTTTTTCAAGGATGAGATGGCTGACAATGAGCCGCATGTTTTTCTTATCGTCCGCCGGAATGACGTGCCAGGGAGAGTGATCGGTAGACGTTTCCCGGATCATTTCTTCATACGCTTTCATGTAGTCGTTCCAGTAGGCGCGCTCCTGTACGTCGGCTTCTTCAAATTTCCAGTTTTTGGAAGGGTCCTCGATGCGTTCGATCAGGCGTTTACCCTGTTCTTTTTTAGAGACGTTGAGGAAGAATTTCATGACCGCAATCCCGTTCCGGTGCAGGTATTTCTCCAGTGCGTTAATGTCTTTGTAGCGGTGTTTCCAGACTTTGTCGAGATCCTTGGTATAGGCTTCCGGAATCCGTTGTCCCTTTGTCAGAATTTCGGGATGGACTTTGACGACCAGCACTTCCTCGTAATAACTCCGGTTGAAAATGGCGATTGAACCGCGTTCGGGGAGCTGGACGGTCGTCCGCCACAAAAAATCATGTTCCAGTTCCTGCTCGGTCGGCCGCTTGAAATTGTGAATGCGGATGCCGAACGGATTGACGCCGCTCATGACGTGCTTGATCGTTCCGTCTTTCCCGGCGGCATCCATCGCCTGAAAAATAAGCAGCAGCCCGTACCGGTTGTGGGCATACATGGTGGTTTGCAGCTCGTCGATTTCCTGGCGGAATTCCTCCAGAAGGCTTTCGTAGGCTTCTTTCGACTCGTACAGGTCCTTGACCTGGGTCGGGAGCTCCGAAAGGTTGACTTTTTCTTCTCCCGTGAAGCGGAAGGATTCTGAATTAAGTTTAATTTTCATGTTCTGTCAGGTTGCCGGTGAGAAGGATGGGGGGGGAAACGGCGCCGGACAAACTATCCGGGCTTTTTTAGGGTTATCCATGCAAATGAAAGCGATTTTTCGAACTCTCAAACTGAGTCTCCTGTCGGCTGCGACGCTCTTCGCTTGCCAATCGCCCGCGCAGGAGCAGAAGAAAGCTATGAATCAGCCATTGCCCAAAACATCCGTGCAGGTTCCGGCAGGTCTCGAAGTGGCCACTTTCGGGTCCGGATGTTTCTGGTGCACCGAAGCCGTTTTTCAGCGGCTGGAAGGTGTCGTGAAAGTCGAATCGGGGTATTCCGGCGGTTTCGTCGCCAACCCGACGTACAAGCAGGTATGCACCGGTCAGACCGGCCACGCCGAAGTCACGAACATCACCTACGATCCGAAGAAAATCAGTTTTGCCGACTTGCTCGCCGTTTTCTGGCGTACGCACGACCCGACCACCCTCAACCGGCAGGGAAACGACGTAGGTCCGCAGTACCGTTCCGCGGTTTTTTACCACAACGCGCAGCAGAAAGAGGAAGCCGAACACTGGAAGCAGGAAGTAGACAAGGCGCATATCTACCCCGATCCGCTGGTGACGGAGATTACGGCCTTTACCAATTTCTACAAGGCGGAGGACTACCATCAGAATTACTTCAACGAAAACGGAAGTCAGCCGTATTGCCAGTTTGTGGTTCGCCCGAAGGTCGAAAAATTTGAAAAGGTCTTCAAGGACAAGCTGAAAGCTCACTAACCGGGAGCCTGCCCCATCCGGCAGGCTTCTTTTCTTTTACGGCGGGGTATCGGCAGAACAAAAAGCTGCCTTACCTTCGTCTTCCCGCCCGTCTGAGGGCTTGCATACATCCTATTTACGACCGGTATATGTCTGTACACAATCCTGATATCAAGCGCGTTACGACCCATACCCTTCAGGAACTGAAGTCCAAAAAGGAAAAAATCAGTTGCCTGACGGCCTACGACTATTCGATGGCCAAGCTCATCGATGCAGCCGGCATAGAGGTCATCCTCGTCGGCGATTCGGCCTCGAACGTCATGGCAGGGCACGAGACGACCCTCCCGATTACCCTCGATCAGATGATCTACCATGCCCAGTCGGTCGTTCGGGCGGTAAAGCGGGCGCTGGTAGTTGTTGACCTGCCTTTCGGCTCTTACCAGGGAAGTTCGGAAGAGGCGCTGCGTTCTGCCGTCCGGATCATGAAAGAGTCCGGCGCGCATGCCGTCAAAATGGAAGGCGGAGAGGAAATCCGGAAGTCCATTTCCCGCGTGCTGAGTGCCGGCATCCCGGTGATGGGGCACCTGGGGCTTACGCCGCAGTCGATTTACAAATTCGGCACCTATGCCGTCCGGGCCAAGGAAGAAGCCGAAGCGCAGAAGCTGAAAGATGACGCCTCATTGCTCGACGAGCTGGGCTGTTTCGCCTATGTCCTGGAGAAAATTCCTTCTACGCTGGCGAAGGAAGTAACCGAGTCGGTCAATATTCCCAGCATCGGTATCGGCGCAGGTCCGCATTGCGACGGGCAGATTCTGGTCATGCACGACATGCTGGGAATCAACAAGGAATTCAAACCGCGCTTTCTGCGGCGGTATGCCGATATCGGCGATGTGATTCTCGGTGCGGTATCGAAATACGTGGACGATGTCAAAACGTCCGACTTCCCGTCCGAAAACGAAGCGTATTGATGGGAAAGGGATTGATGATTGCCGGAGGGCTATTGTTTGCGGCCGGACTGCTGCTCTGGATTTTCCAGGACCGTATGCCGTTGTTGGGCCGTTTGCCAGGCGACATCCACTTCCGGAGCGGTAAGACCGAGGTCTATTTTCCGGTTGTGACATGCCTCGTTGTTACGGTAGTCCTCAATCTCCTTATCTGGCTGATCCGCAGATGGTTTTAGTATCAACCTTTGTTAAAAAACTATTATTTCGGGAGAAAAAAGGCTGCTATTTTCGAATCGATATTTTTCGATCTGTCCGATAGATTCACATGGAAAACTCTTCCCGCCGGAAATTTCTCCGGAACTCGGCCCTGGCGGCTGCGGTCCCCGCGGCAGTGATGCCGGAAGCGGCTCCGAAGGAGCTCTTTGTTCACCACGTTTATTTCTACCTGAAAAACCCCGGAAGCGAAGCAGACAAAGCCAAACTGCTCGAAGGGTTGCACAAACTGAAAAAGGTACCGACGATCCGTTTTGTACACATCGGGTCTCCCGCGACGACCAACCGGAGCGTCATCGAAAAGGGTTATGCGGTGTCCTGGCTGTGTTTCTTCGACAATCTCGAGGAAGAAGAAGTCTACCAGAAGCACCCGATTCACCTGAAATTTGTGGAAGAATATTCCCACCTCTGGGAAAAAGTAATCGTCTACGATTCCGTCGGTCCGAAAATCTGATCAACAGAAAACTGTAGACAGAAAACCGTAAACGATTTTCTAAAAAGAATACCTCACTCTCCCTCCGATGTTCCTTCCCTGGTCGTCGGCATAGTACCGGAAACGATTGAGGTAATCGCGGTAAACGGTATCAAAGAGATTCGAAACCTGGACGCTGACGTCCAGGTTTTGTTTTTTTCCGGGGATACGTCCACCGGCAGATACATTCCAGAGCCAGTAGGCAGCGGGCGGCGGGGCAAAGTCGCCGCCTTCCGGCGCACGGGTTTGCCGGGCGACGTACTGATGACCTGCTTGTAGAAATACCTTGTCAAACCAGCCCATGCGCTGCTGCTTTTCCCAGCGGAGTGAGTTGCTGAACCGGTCCGGTGGTATCTGGACGAGCCGGGCGTCGTTCCGGACATCCTTTGCACGGACGATGGCATACGTACCTCTCCAGCTCAGTTGCGGCGTGATAACCCACCCCGCAGAGAAATCAATTCCCTGAAACACAGCATCTACCTGGGTGTATTTGAAGTAGGGGAAGGCCCCGCGTACCGTCAGAATCGGCTCCGCCTGCGGTTTGAGATAGATGAAGTTCTGAATATAGTTCCGGTACAGAGATAGCTCTGCTGAGAAGCGCTTCGCCGTGTATTGTGTCGTCAGATCCAGGTTATAGGCCGTTTCGGGACGGAGGGAAGCGTCGCCTTCTTCATAGGCGGCTGCGCCGTGGTGTACACCTTCGCTATATAATTCGTTGACATTGGGCGGTCGCCAGGCCATACCCGGGTTCAGGCGGATCGTCCAGTTTTCGCCGATGCGGCGCACTACGCCCAGCGTTCCGGATACATTTCCGAAACGAAGGTACTGATAGGTCCGCACCCCGCGGGACGGAAACAGGGTAATGCGCTGGTACCGGTAGTCGTACCGGATTCCCGCTTCGACATCCCAGTCTCTGGATGTATATTTTTCAATCCAGAAAAACCCTGCCGAAGCCTGCCGGAAATTCGGGATGAGCGGCCGGCCATATACCAGATTGCGCTGGTACTGCCCTGATATTCCGGCAGATCCGGAAATACGACCGGTATGTTCCCAGACCAGATCGCCGGAGTAGGTACTCAGTTCAAAATTGAGCTCGGGCCGGTTGAGGGAGGCGAGACTGTCGTTCCGGGGCCGGTGAAGGTCGTATTCCGCGCGGTTATTCTGCTGCCGGGCAAGGGTGAGGGTCCAGAGCCCCTTGCGGCGGTAGCTGATTTTGACTTTTTGCAAACCGTGCGAAACGTCCTGGTAGGGTCGCCCGATGGCATAGCTGAATCCGCTTTTTACAAAAGGCTCTCCGTTTTTGAGAATGGCTTCGAGGTCGGTCAGACTGCCGATATGCGAGCCGGAAAAGATGCCGATTTCGGTATTAAACTGACTGGCAAAGAGTTCTGCCGCCCATGCTCCGCGCCGGTACCCGGCGGCCAGAGAGAAATTCCGCTCGGATATGCCGGTATTATCCAGAAAGTACCCCGGCGTCCGGATGTTTCCACCCCGCTTGAGGGTACCCTGTACCCGCCAGCTGAAGCCGGGCAGGGGGCGCAGGCCACCCTGTAGCTGCAACGAAGAAATACCCTGGCGGCCGTTGGAAAAACCGGCGAGGTTGAGCTCTCCATGCAGGTCGGGTTGATTGGGAAGGGCTTCCGGTTCGACCAGCACAACGCCCGCAATCGCGTCCGGGCCATACCGCACGCCGGCGGCGCCTTTCACGACTGTGAGCCGGGTTGCCACAAACGGATCGATTTCAGGCGCGTGCTCGCTGCCCCATTGCTGTCCTTCCTGCCGGATACCGTTGTTGAGAATCAGCACGCGGTTGGAGTGCATGCCGTGAATAACCGGTTTACCGATGCTGCTGCCGGTCTGGAGTGTTGTGACGCCGGTGACAGCTTTCAGCGCGTCAGCGAGCGAGCGGGTCTGATCGAGGTCTTCGCCGGTCAGCGTAGTGCGGGGCAGCGTGGAGGCTTCCTCCTTTTTGGCCGTAACCACGACGTCCTGTAAGTGAATATCTTCTTCCGACAGATGTAAATCCTGCTCCAGCTCGGCGTGCGCCAGGTTAACAGACAGCGTATCAGCCTGATAACCAACCAGACGGCACGTCAGGGTATGGTTTCCCTGGCAGAGATTCCGGATCTCGTAACGCCCGTTGGCGCCGGTGACAGCGTGCCGGCCGGCTTCCTTCAAAACAATTTCCGCGCCGGCTACCGGTTTCCCCGTTTGCCGGTCGTTGACCTGCCCCCGCAGCGTGCAGGTACACGATTGCCCGTTGGCCGACAGCGCCAGCAGACTCCCTGCGATCATGCTGAAAAACCAGCGCATCCTCTTGCCATTCATGTGGCGGCAAAGATACGGTGTTTTTGCAATGACGTTGCAAAAGAACTTTTCTTCTGAGAATATGTGGATTATTTTCTACAAAAACTCTGGCCCGCTTTTTTGACACGGCTGGGTGTTGTAAACAGGAATTTGCCTAACGTCCCCACTTATGACCGCGATCGAATTTTCACATCAGGTAAGCCACTTGTCCAAATCACTGAGACCTTATGCTCTTCGTCTGACGAAGGACGCTGAAGATGCCAACGATCTTCTGCAGGATACCTTGCTGAAGGCGTTTACCAACCGGGACAAGTACGCAGAAGGCACGAATATCAAAGCCTGGATGTATACAATCATGAAGAATACCTTCATCACCAACTACCAGCGGCTGGTGCGGAAAAACACATTTATCGATACCTCAGACGATCTTTATTATATCAATTCGACGGATTCTTCGACCGATAACCTGGCCTTATCCGGCTTCGTAAACGAGGATATCCGGAAGGCGCTCGTCGTACTGGATGAGTCATTCAAAGTACCTTTTCTGATGTATTTCGAAGGATTCAAATACCATGAAATTGCCGACGTCCTGCAAATACCCATCGGAACCGTCAAAAACCGCATCCACCTTGCCCGGAAGGAGCTGAAGAGCCGCCTTCACGTGTACGAGTACGCAGCCTGAACCGTAAAAGCCTGAATATATCCCGCTCCGGTACGTCCGGGCGGGATTTTTGCGTGTCAGATAGTGATTTATGTTACTGATAATCAAATGATTATTGGTAGCTAGGTAGCTTCCTGATCTGATCGCTATTTATTGGTATACGGGAAAACAATAACAGGTGTCGTAAGTTTAGGGGATAGATGACTACTAATCGCATGGAAGTAATCGTAATCGGCGCCGGTTTTGCCGGGCTGGCCGCCGCCACGGCGCTTGCCGATGCCGGCTACCGGGTTACGATCCTCGAAAAAAACGACACGCCGGGCGGTCGCGCACGGGTGTTCGATGCCGATGGTTTCCGTTTTGATATGGGGCCAAGCTGGTACTGGATGCCGGATGTGTTCGAACAGTACTTCGCCCGCTTTGGGAAAAAGCCTTCGGATTATTACGAACTGGTACGGCTCGATCCTTCGTATCAGGTCATTTTCGGGCCGGATGAGTCACTGGCGTTGCCGGCGGGGACAGATGCCGTCCGCCAACTGTTCGAGGCCGTTGAGCCCGGATCCGGTCCGCGCTTCGATGCCTTTCTGAAGCAGGCAGCCTATAAGTACGATGTCGGGATGAACCGGTTTGTCTGGAAACCGAGCCGCAGCCTGTCGGAGTTTCTGGACGTGAAACTCCTCGCCGATGCCGCGCGCCTGGATGTCGTTCAGTCGTTCCACTCTCATATTCGCAAGTATTTCCGCAACGAGCGTATTCTCCAGCTGATGGAGTTTCCGGTGCTGTTTCTGGGGGCTATTCCGAAAAATACACCGGCCATGTACAGCTTGATGAACTATGCCGAAATCGCCCTCGGGACCTGGTACCCGATGGGTGGAATGCATGAAATTGTCCGGGGTATGGTCGCGCTTGCGGAAGAAAAAGGCGTCCGTATCCGGTTGGGAGAAGAGGTTCTGGGAGTGGAAACGGACGAACGCCGCCTGATCCGGCGGGTTTCGACCAAAACAGCTCTGTATGAGGTAGATGTGGTCGTGGCGGGAGCGGATTACCACCACGTGGAAGACCGGCTGCTGCACCCCGACCACCGCAATTACCCGGAATCGTATTGGGAAACGCGTACCCTGGCGCCGTCGTCCCTGTTGTATTACATCGGGGTCAACCGGCGGGTGGATCGTCTTCTCCACCACAACCTGTTTTTTGACGAAGATTTCGGGAAGCATTCCCACGAAATTTATACCGATCCCCGGTGGCCGGAAAAGCCCTTGTTTTATGTCTCGGCGCCGTCTAAAACAGATCCGTCGGTAGCGCCGGAAGGTTGCGAAAACCTGTTTATATTGATTCCGGTCGCGCCGGGTCTTGCCGATGATACGGCAGAACGGCGGGAGCATTATTTCCAGCTGGTAATGGACCGGCTCGAAAAGTATGTAGGTCATCCGATTCGTCCACATATCGTGTACAAACGGACCTATGCCCATTCGGATTTCATTTACGATTACCATGCCTACAAAGGCAATGCCTATGGCCTGGCCAATACGCTCCGGCAAACCGCCCTGCTGAAGCCTTCCCTGAAAAACCGGCACGTCCGCAACCTGTTTTACACCGGGCAGCTGACGGTTCCCGGTCCCGGAGTGCCGCCCTCCCTGATTTCCGGCCTGGTCGTGGCCGACGAAGTCAGGAAAGAATTTGCCCCCTGAACGCCGCATGAAAACCGATCTGGAGTTATACGAGCAGACTACCCTGGAATGCAGCCGGCTGATTACCCGCCGGTACAGCACGTCGTTTACCCTGGGTATCCGGACGCTCGACCGCCGGTTTCACTGGGCGATTTATGCGATCTACGGGTTTGTCCGCTATGCCGATGAGATTGTGGATACCTTTCACGGGTACGATAAAAAAACGCTCTTCACCCGATTCCGGGCTGATACGTATCAGGCGCTGAGAGAAGGAATCAGCCTCAATCCTGTGTTACATGCTTATCAGAAAACGGTTCATACCTATGGGATCAGCGATGAGCTGACGGAAGCCTTTTTCCGGTCGATGGAAATGGACCTCGACCAGACCCACTACTCCGAAGAAGGCTACGAAACCTATATCTACGGCTCTGCGGAAGTAGTCGGGCTGATGTGCCTGTGTGTCTTTTGCGAAGGAGACCGGGCGATGTACGATCGCCTGAGCGCGCCGGCGCGCCGGCTGGGCGCTGCCTTTCAGAAAGTCAATTTCCTGCGGGACGTCCGGTCGGATTTTCTCGATCGCGGACGGACCTACTTCCCCGGCGTCGATTTCAACCAGTTTTCGGGAGAAGACAAGCGCCGCATCGAAGCCGACATTCAGTCGGATTTCGACGCGGCGCTTGCCGGTATTCGCCAGCTCCCCCGCGGCGCGCGGGCAGGAGTATACCTGGCGTATTGTTACTACCTACGGCTGTTTGCCCGGATCCGGTCGCTGCCGGTCAGCCGTATCCGCGAAGAACGGGTCCGGGTGCCGGATATTCAGAAGCTCTTTCTGCTCGCCAGAACCTGGCTGCGACCGATCTGACGCTATTTGCGGACAGTCAGTTGCACGGCGTCGGCGACGACCGTACCGTCTGCATTTTTTCCCGAAATCTCCACATATCCTCCCGGTGAAAACGTGTAGTCACCGATTTTTACCCAGGCGCCGGAGGTCTGCCCTTCAACGATCAGGCTTTCCTTATTCAGAACCACCGGATGTGCTTTTTTGCCATCAAAAATGGTCATTTCGGTGCGGGAACTGGCGTCTGTCCGGCGGGGAAAATAGGCATACACCGTATAGGGTTTGGTTGCTTTGACGGCCGGTGTGAAGCGGACCGCGCCCTGCGGATCATTACCGCTCAGCAGCGAATGGCCATATGCGCCGGAGCCTTTGCCTTCTTTTTTCCAGTTTCCGGTGACGGTTACCTGACCTTCCTGCGCGTCGTCGACCACCAGGTCCGGAGCGGAGCCGTTTAGCAGGGGATTTTTGTCGAGCAGGGCCTTGACTTCCTGCCCGCGGATTTGCTGCACGGTCTGCTTTTTGTCGATCGCGAGGCTTGCGGCGACCGACGCCGATTGGGCGAGTACCATAAACACCGGCTCCATCCGGATCGAACCATAGGCAATGTGGCTGGCCGACATACATACCGGCACCAGCAGGTTACCGCATTCGGTTGCTTTCGGAATCAGGGAACGGTAGCTGATCGGGTACGGCGGGAAACCGCCTACTTCGACGTTGCCTTCGTTTTTCACCATTTTAACCCCGTCTTTTTCAATCACCAGGCGCTGGCAGTTGTGGGAGTCCATGGTATAGGCTGCCAGTCCGACGCCGTCTTCCACCACTTCCTTGCCCTGGCAGTTGGCCTGGGTCATGACGTAGTCGCCGACCAGCCGCCGGGCTTCCCGGACATACAGCTGGGGCGACCAGCCGCCGTTATCCGTATACTCGTCCTTCGGATACCCCCATTGCAGCATCTGGTTGCGGATTTCTTCCGGTACGCGCGGGTCGTGACCGACGAAGTACAGCAGCCCCTTCGTATAGCTTTCGTGCTGGCGGATGATTTCCGCACGTTTTTCGTACGACGCTTCAGGATAGTCGTAGTTGGCGCCGATCATGTCAGTCGAAAACCCGTTGCGGTTGTTGATATCCGTTTTATCGTTCGGCATGAGGCTCCAGATAAATCCGTCCTGGAGGGTCTTCCAGGGCTTCTTTTCCATGATACGGAGGACGAGCTCATACCGGGCCGGGTCATAGTCGGCGGGTTTGGTGATAGGGATCTGGTTGGTGGGGTTTTTCGAGAGACAGATGCGGTAGTTGTAGGCCTGTACCTTTTTGTCGCCCGCGCCGGTTGGCGCCAGGTTATCCGTGCCGATGCCCCACACCAGGCCGCTTTCGGGCTTGCCCGGCGTGCGGTACGGATCGATGCCGTCCGGAAGCTGGTGCCCGTGCATGAGCTGAACGCCGTTGTAGGTTTCGTTGTACTGGCTGTTGGCTTCCCGTCCAACGGTATAAGAAACACCCGCTTTCGCCATCAGATCTCCTTCGTACGAACAATCGATAAACATCGCCGCACGGATCGTCTGCGTTTTACCGCCGGCGGTTTCCAGCGTGATTTCCTTCAGCGTCGTTTTATCTTTTTTGGCGGAACGGATACGTTGCTCGTAGAGAACAGGTACGTTGGCTTCTTTCAGATACGACTGGTATAGGTTTTCTGCGACATGCGGTTCAAAAATCCATTGCTCAAAATGACCGTAGTGCAGGCCCAGCCGTCGATAGAAATCCAGAGAAAGGCCCGAAATCGCATACTTGTTTCCGATATCGGTCAGGCCGAGGCCCCCGGTGGTCATCCCTCCGACGTGCTTGCCGGGTTCGACCAGAACGACAGACTTACCCATCCGTTTGGCGGCGACAGCTGCTATAACGCCTCCGGAAGTACCTCCGTAGACGCAGATATCGACCTGTTTCTGCGCATAGGCTGCCGACGAAAGCAGGAGCAGAAAAGCGAGTGTTTTTTTCATTGGTAAAGCGGTTGGTGTTTAGCGGGAGGCTTCGTTTTTCAGGGTTGCCAGCTGCCGGGCCGCAAAATCAGCGGCCTGAACATCCAGTCCCGGAGAATAAATAAGAATGGCTTTTTGTTTCAGCAGCTCCTGTTGCAGAGCCGGTACGGAGAGGTCATGAACCGATCTGGCGCCGGCAAGAGCGGCGGCTACGCCGGCTGCCTGGCCAAGCGCCATCCAGCAGGGTTCCATGCGGAGCGTCGAAAAGCCGATATGGGTAGCGGATGCCGGAACCGGAGCGAGCAGGTTCTCAATCGGCGAATCCGGAAGTATCACGCGGAACGGCACGGTATATACTTTCGATGGATAGGAAAGGAACCCGTCGAGGTGAATCTTGCCCGGCTCCCGCTTGCGCACGGCGTGCGAGTCAAGGGCGTAATGGCTGGCAGTAATGCTGTCGGCATGGACCGGCGGTCGCCCGCCCGCCTGCACCGGCAGTGCATCTTCGGCTTTGAAGAGGTATTTGCCTTTCATGCGGCGGCCTTCCCGGACGTAGAGCTGGCGCGGGAAATGGCCGTTGTCGGTATATTCGTCTGTCGCCCAGCCCCATTCCAGGCATTGCTTCCGAAACCATTCGGGCAGCTCCGGATCGTTCTGAGCGAAGTAAAAGAGGCCTTCGGTATACTCCCGGAGGCGTTTGGCAAACTTGTCACGCCAATCCCAGCCCGAGGTCGGGTAGGGCCAGTTTTCTTCCGGAAGGTCGGTCGACAGAAACGCCAGGTGCTGGTTATTCGCGTCGGTTTTGCCGTTCGGTAGTTTGACCATATTGGTCAGCCGTGCGATACCCACCGGCATACCGGGTACTACCGGCGGCTGGCCGGCGGCAACCCGTTTCTTGTTTTCGTCCCGCTGCGTATCGGTGAGCTTCAGGGCTTCGATACCCGTATGCCAGCCTGATTTTACATCGTCGATCAGGGAAATAAACTCTTCGCGGTTGTAGTTGGCCGGCTTGCGGATCGGTACCCGGATACCCGGATCGCTGGTGAGGCAAAGGCGGTAGTTGTAAGACTGAACGGCGTTGTCTTCGGCGAACGTCGAGCCGGGGCCTTCCTTTCCACCCCAGTATTTGTACACCCGGCCGGCGCCGGGCTCGTTGTAGCGGTCTTTCCCTTCCCGCCCAAGGAAGAAGGGTACGCCTGCCGCCGCGATGAGGTCGCCTTCGTAGGTAGCATCAAGAAAGACATTTCCGCTGTAGGTTTCCGTCTGTCCGGTCGTACGGTTGAGTACCCGGATGCCGGTGATGCGCTTGCCGGAGATCGTGAGGTTTTCAGGTTCGAAATCAAACTGCCTCATTGTCAGTACCGTGATGCCGGGATGTTCCTTGAGTAGCTCCTGGAAAACGGCCGTCGCGACGTGCGGTTCGAAATGGTAGCCGTCCGAGCAGTCTTTTACCTGCTGGGAATTTTCGCCGTATTGCTTGACGTAATGGGCCTTGATCCGTTGAACAAACTCCGCAAACAGCCCACCCGTAGCGCCCCGCGTCGCGATGTCGGTAGCGCCCAGTCCGTTGGCCGGCAATCCGCCGATATAAGCTGTCCGTTCCAGAATAAGGGATTTCTTCCCAAGCCGGGCGGCCGCAACACCGGCCATGATGCCGGCGGGCGTTCCGCCGACAATAATGAGATCATAGGAAGCAGCGACTGAAAATGCCGGAAGAGAGACGGCCAGAGCGCCCATCCCGGACAATTTCAGAAAGTCACGACGGGGTAATGGCATAGAAAACAGGTTAGAGGTGAATCAGGAGCGGAGCATGGCGTGTAGCCCTCGTTCCGCTCCTGAAAGTTACGCGTCAATAGCCGTCGTTTTGTTTGAGGGCCTTATTAGTTACGGTTTCGATGTACGGAATGGGCCACAGATAGTCGCGTTTGGGATTGAAGATCCGTTGCTCTACCACCCGCAGGTCGCCTTTGTTCGGAACGGCTGAGTAGTCAGGCGTGCCGTTTTCGTCGATTACCGGAGCCGTAGCGGGGTATCCTTTCGGAACACGGCCGAGGAAATTTCCACTCATTACCTTCTCTGCGATCTTCCACCGGCGGATATCGAAGAGCCGGAAACCTTCGTTGGCCAGTTCGTACTTGCGCTCTTTCCGGACGGCGGAGCGGAGTTGGGCCTGCGTCAGGCCCGTTGCCAGCGCCGGCATATTCACCCGCTTCCGGACGGCGTTGATAGCATCGTATACGCTTTGGTCGATCTGATTGGCTTCGATTTTCGCTTCTGCATAAATGAGCAGTACCTCGGCGTAGCGGATCAGGATCACGTTGATTTCGGAGTTGCTGCGGTCGTCTTTATCCGTCATATCGGTGTACTTCCGCCAGCAGTAGCCGGTATAGGTCGCAAAGGCGTGAATAGCGTCCTGGTTGTCGATCCGGGTTGCCGGAGTAGTATTGTAATTCCAGCACTTCACGCTGTCCTTGTGCGTTTCGAACTGATAATTGAAATAGACGGAGCCCGGTACCGCCAGCGACATATCCAGCCGCGGATCGCGGTTTTTGAACGGCTGTTTGGGGTTGTAAAGCGGTGATTTATCGATCGATAGTCCGTCGGTACATTCGTAGGAATCGACGAGCGTCTGCCCGGGTACTTTATTGGAAGCGCCCTGGGCATTGCGTGAGAGGTAGTTCTGCGGTGTCGCATGGGTGAGCGTGCCTTTCAGGTATTGGAGCGCCCAGATGATTTCGGGAGACGACTGACCTTTGTACGTAAACAGTTCCCCGAAATTGGTATGAAGGGAATAGGTCTTCGCGTCGATCAGTTGTTTGGCGGCGTTGGCGGCGACGTCCCATTTGCCGTTAAACAGCGCGGTGCGCGCCAGGGTCGCCAGGGCGGCGCCTTTGGTAGCCCGGCCGTTGTTCTTCGCATCGTAGCTGACCGGAAGTACCTTGACAGCCTCTTCCAGCTCCGTCTGCACGAAGGCCGCGCATTCTTCTTTGGTACTCTTCGGTACCTGTGCGTCCTCCAGGGCAAGTACCCCTTTGACCAGTGGCACCCCTCCGAAAAGTTCGATGAGATAATAGTAGGTATAGGCGCGGATGAAGCGGGTTTCCGCCTGATAACGGGCAAAGAGCGCCGCGTCCATCTTTCCGTCCATCTTCTGGATATTGGTCAGAATGAAGTTACAGCGGCCAATGATCTTGTAGGACTCGTTCCAGACCGACCGCACCCAGCCGTTGTTGCTGTCGTGAGCGCCCTTTCCGATTTGCTGGAGGGTACTGTTGTTCCGGTCCCAGGAAAGATCCGTGGCACAGTCGAGCAGGAGTGGAAACGGCATCCCGTCCGTCGGGTTAAAATTCATGCCTTTGTAGCAGCCGTTGACGGCCAGCTCCAGTTCGGCAGCATTTGAAAAATAGGATTGATCAGACGGCCCTTCCAGCGGGTACCGCTCAAGGTATTTTTCACAGCTGGTGAGCGTCAGGCAAACCAGTAAAAAGGCCAGGGTAAAATAAGTACGCATGACGTTGGTAGGTTTTGTGCCGGCTCAGAAGCTGGCGTCCACTCCGAAACTGAACATTTTCACCTGCGGGTAGGTACGGCCGGTACCTACGGGCGACTCGACATCGTAGCCGTTCCAGAAGCGGTCCAGCGTCCAGATATTCTGCCCGTTGGCAAAGAGCCGGAGCGAGCTGATGCCCGCGCGCTGGGTGAGCGCCTGCGGCAGGGTATAGCTGAACTGGACATTCTTCAACCGTAAATAGGCGGCGTTTTTCATCCAGAAGCTGGAAATCTTTTCATTGTTGGATTCGCTGAATGCCAGGCGCGGAAAGGCCGCGTTCCGGTTTTCCGGAGTCCAGTGGTTTTTATGCTGCTCCTGCACCGTGCCGCCCAGGAAGAAGGGCATGATGCCCTGTTCGTACAGCAGACCATCGGCTTTGCCTACGCCCTGGAGTACCACATTCAGGCCGAAACCTTTGTAAGCCAGGTTGATCGTCGACCCGAACGTAAACCGCGGTACCGTGCTGCCGATCACGACGTAATCGTCGGCATTGATGATTCCGTCTCCGTTCTGATCCTTGTATTTCAGATCGCCGGGTTTGATGGTACCGAACTGCTGGGCATGGGCGGCCACTTCGTCGTCTGACTGAAAATACCCTTCTGCCTGTAACCCGTAGATAGAGGAGATCGGATACCCTTCCCGGTTGACGGTCACGCCCGTGAGGTTGACGCCGCGCATGTCAATGATCTTGTTCCGGACATCGGAGATATTAAACCCGATGTCATACCGGAAATCGCGCGCCTTGCCCCGGTAGGTGAGGCCGAGCTCCCAGCCTTTGTTGTCAACGACACCGGCATTTTGATTCGGCGCCCCCAGGCCGATAATCGCCGGGATATCAAGGGTGAGGAGGATGTCTTTCGTGCGTTTCAGGTAGTAATCAGCGGTTAGCGACAGGCGTGAAAACAGCGTCAGATCAAGCCCGATGTCGCTCATTTCCGTCCGCTCCCAGGTGATATTGGTGTTGGCGAGGGTATTGAGCGCGACGACGTTCACGATCTGCTTGCCAAGCGCATACGACCCGAAGTTCAGCGACGAAATGAACGGATACGTACCGATGTTCTGGTTTCCCAACTGACCCCAGGATGCCCGCAGCTTCAGCTCGTTGACCACGCCGGAAAGCGGCTGCATGAAGTTTTCCTGCGATACCCGCCATCCCGCTGAAAACGAGGGGAAGAAGCCATACCGCTGCCCTTTCACGAAGCGCGACGAGCCGTCGTACCGGGCATTGGCTTCGAAGAGGTATTTCTGCTTGTAATCGTAGTTGATCCGTCCGAAGAACGATTGAAGCGCCCATTCCGACGCGCCGCCGGTATTGCGCTGAATATCAGCTGCACCGGCGTTCAGTACGTTGTAGTCGGGGAGAAGGAATCCTTCACGGTACGCCGTAACATAGTCGTTCCGGAAGTCTTCCCGCGAGAAACCGGCCAGCACCTTCACGCCGTGATCGCCGAAGGTCCGGTCCAGGGTGACGGTTCCCCGGAGGGTATTGTAAAACGACCGGCTCGTTCCCTCCGTCAACGTACTTTTGGCCGGGGCCAGGAAACTGAGCGCGCCGTTCGGTTTGTAGGTCTGGATATTTCTGTTGAAGTTTTTGTCGATACTCAGGGCATACTTCGGAGCGTAGGCTACTTCTGCCGTGATCCAGTCAACCGGCTTGTAGACCAGCGCGGCATTGATGAGGACATACGGAGAGTTGTTTTTCATCTGCCCGCCGGCCCGTGAAAAGGCGATGGGGTTGTCTCCGTTCCAGCCGTCGCCCCAGGTACCGTTTGAATTGATGCCGATCTGGTTGGCCGGAATCCGGTTCATCCAGTGGAATACTTCATCGGAACTGCGACCGGGTTCGATGGTCGTCGGCGCAACAAGCTGAATATCCGCCCGGGCGCTGAGCTTCTTCGAAAACTGCATATCCATGTTGTTCCGCAGGGTATACCGCGTAAAACTGGAATTCTGGATGATACCGTTCTGATTGAGGTACCCGAGTGAAGTCAGGAAGCGGAACTTCTCGGTACCGCCTTTGACCGTCAGGAAGTGGCTTTGCTGAAAGCCGGAGCCGGTCAATACCGCCTTCTGCCAGTCGGTATCCGGGTAGAGGTCGCGGTTGGAGGCCCCTTCCGTGCGGTATTTCTGGATGAGGTCGTCGGAGTACAGCGGCGCCCGGCCTACGTTCACATACGCTTCGTTGGTAAGCAGCATGTGGTCGACGGCGTTGACCATGTGGGGCAGGTTGGTGGGCGACTGCCACCCGAAGTAGTTGTTGTAATTGACAGACAGCTTGCCACCTTTCGCCCGTTTCGTGGTGATGAGGACGACGCCGTTGGCCGCCCGGGAGCCGTAGATGGAAGACGATGCGGCGTCTTTCAGTACCGTCACCGTTTCGATCAGGTTGGGGTCGATGTTGTTCATCGATCCTTCGATCCCGTCGATGAGGACGAGCGGATCCTGCCCGCCGCCAAGGGTTCCGACACCCCGTACCCGAATGGTACCGGCATCACCGCCGGGGCGTCCGGATCGCTGCGTAACCGTGACGCCGGGCATCATACCCTGCAAGGCCGTGGAGGTCTGGCCCACCGGCCGGCGGATCAGGTCTTCGCTGGAAACGGTCGCTACTGCGCCCGTCAGGTTGGTTTTTTTCTGGGTACCGTATCCTACGACCACCACTTCTTCGAGCGACCGCTGATCCGGCTTCAGGACGACGTCGATATTCGTCTGTGAGGTGATGTTGATTTCCTGTCGCTCATAGCCGACGTACGAAAAAATCAACGTAGCCGGTACCGCCGGCAGCGCCAGCTGAAAACGGCCGTCCGCATCGGTATTGACACCGCGGGTGGTACCTTTCACGAGTACGGATACGCCCACGAGCGGGTCGTTCGTTTCAGCGGCGACGACCTGCCCGCGAATGGGTTGGTCTTCCCCGAAAGCGGAAGTAGTCGGCGTCAACCCCGCCAGCGGAACGGCCGTAAAATCAGCCTGACTGCGTTCGTTTTCTTCGTGTGCAGGCGTCTCGGCGGGGTTTTGTTTCTTGACCGGTCTTGAACGTCTAATAATATACGTTTTGTCTTTGACCTTTTGAAAACGGAGGTCAAGGTTTTTGAGAAGCTCCTGCAGCGCCATCTCGGCCGACTGGAACCGGCCATAGCTGATTGAGGCTACTTTGTGCCCGGCGACGAGGCGGTCAGTATAAATCAGGTCGATCCGGTAGTGAGCCTTGAGCTCGTCCAGGGCTTCTCCCAGCGGCTGGAGGGTCTGGGAATGGCTGACCTGAGAGGCGAACGCGATCCGGGCGACGGTCTGGCTTGACAGCGGCGGAGGCAGCAGCAACAGCAACGCGCCGCCCAGCAGAGTATACCGTCTGATAAAGCAGATAAACGGTTTGTCCATTCTAAATGAAGATTTAGAGGGTAAGTGGTGAGTTCGTTTTTTCGTGGAGAAGGCTATTCAAAAAACACGACCTTGCTGTCTTGCCGGTTGACGTTGATGTCATAAGCAAGGGCAATGGCCTGCAGCAATTCTTCGGCGGTTCTGGCGGGGAACGTACCGTTTACGGTTTCGCCGGCGAGGCGCGTACCAGTGATTTCCACCTGCAAGCCGTAATTCTCCTGAAGCATGTAAGCAATCTCCTGAAGCGGTGTGTGGTGAAATTCGTACCGGTATTCTTTCCAGGCGTCATACGGGCGGGGGCTCCGCACCGTCTTGTGGTTGAACCGGCCCTGCGGGTCCAGGCTGACGAGCTCTCCCGGCTTGACGAATACCTTGCGCTGGCGGGCGCCTTCGGTATAGTCGATCCGGACCTTGCCCGTCTTGAGCAGCAGCTGCGTTTTCCGGGTACGGGCATACACGGTAAACTGCGTACCCAATACCGTCACGTCAAATCCCTTGTCGATGTGTACCTGAAAAGGCTGATGATCAGGCGTGTGCGTCACGTCGAAATCGGCCTCGCCTGTCAGGTACACATGCCTTCCTTCCTTCCCGAAACCAAAGCGGCTCAGCCGCAGGGTGGAATGGGCATTGAGGGTGACTATTGTACCGTCTGTGAGCGTAATCTTCTTGACCTGTCCATAGGCAGTTTCAAAGGTTTTGTAGAGCACGTAATCTTTGATCAGGTACAGACCGGCTGAGAGAGTCAGCAGCACCAGCGCGGCGGCGGCGGCGCGGCGGAGCGACATCCAGGGTTTCCGGATGGCCGGAGCAGGTTCTGTCGTGGGTTGGATAGCCAATTGCGTGAGGGACTGCTGCATCGCCCCGTCGGTATCAGCGATGTACTGTAAATGACGCGTTTCCCATTCTTCCAGCCATTCATAGTAGGTCTCCCGGTTCACGGGCGTTCTGAGCCATTCTTCGAGGAGGTGGCGCTGCAGCGGCGACGTCCTCCCTTCGAAGTGCTCAAAAACCGTTTGTTTGCTGACGGGCTGTTCCATGGTTTCCTGTTTACTGACGTAGTCCGGATCGGACCGTTTTCCCCTTACTTCCTGTTTACAAAAGCCAGAATAACATGACGACGAGACCATTCTGGACAATCTTGCGCAGGTGTACGAGGGCTTTTTGCAGGTGCGCTTCTACTGTTTTGATACTGAGTTGTAACTCCTCGGCAATCTCCCGGTGTTTCCGTCCTTCAAAGCGGCTCATCAGAAACACCCGCTGGCATTGCGGAGGGAGCGACCGGATGCCGTTTTCCAACTGTACCGCCAGTTCCGTAAACTGGAGAATACGCTGAGGATCATCGTCGGTCAGGGATACTTCCTCATCCAGATCCGACGTCAGGCCTGATCGCCTGAACTCATCCTGCAAATGGGTATACGCCCGCTTGCGGACCGCGGAAAACAGGTACGCCCGGTAGCTGCCGAGCACTGTTTCAAACGACTGGCTTCTCCACAGACTCAGAAACACATCGGCGACGAGGTCTTCCGCCACCTCCCGCGAGTACACATAGCGCACGGCATGGCTGCACAATACCTTGTGGTACCGGCGGTACAGCAACTCATACCCTTTGCGGGGATCTTTCGCAAAGGCTTGTCGGATGAATACCTCGCTGTCGGCCATCACGGGCTTCCTTTCCGGGGGAAAGGCTCCGTGATCTCCGCGTTGGTCGGCCTGAATCTCCATACCGTGAGTGACGTTCTGTTTCCGGTCAGACCGGCCAGATACCGGTCTTCAATGAGTAAGTCAGGGTTTCCGGGAAATACCCTTAGCTTAATTCAAAAAAATCTTGAATTTTATATAATGACGGGAAAGAGGGGTGGAAATACTCGTGGGGGCTTTAAGTAGTAAGCAATAAGCGGTACACCGCGGCGTCGGCGCATCCGGTTGCTTATTGTGCGTGGCAGGCGCTGCCGTCTCAATCTAAGTCAGCTTTTTTCTGTGAAGTCTGTGTAGTCTGTGAGCATTATTTTTTTCTCACAGACTACACAGACTTCACAGAAAAAAAGCGGCGGTCTCTTCACCTAAGAGACCGCCGCCAAAATCAACTATCAGAGCTTACTCCGCCGTAGCGTAATCTTCTACCGGGATACAAGCACAAACCAGGTTCCGGTCGCCATATGCCGAATCAATCCGGCTGACCGTCGGCCAGAATTTCGCAGCCTTCACATACGGCAGCGGGAAGACGGCCTTCTCACGCGAGTACGGCCGGGTCCATTCGCCGGTAAGTACCACGTTCTGGGTATGCGGCGCCATTTTCAGGACGTTAACCGATTTGTCAGCCTGTCCTTCTTCAATTTCACGGATTTCGTTCCGGATACCGATCATCGCGTCGCAGAAACGGTCGAGTTCGGCTTTCGATTCCGATTCCGTCGGTTCCACCATCAGGGTACCGGCCACCGGAAACGAGAGCGTCGGCGCATGGAAACCGTAGTCCATCAGGCGCTTGGCAAGGTCTTCCGCTTCCACGCCGGCTGTTTGCTTGAACGGACGGCAGTCGAGGATCATTTCGTGTGCGCAACGTCCCTGTGAACCAACATACAGTACCGGAAAGTGTGCTTCCAGACGGGCCTTGATGTAGTTGGCATTCAGGATCGCCGTTTCAGTAGCATGTGTCAAACCTTCTCCACCCATCATGGCGATGTACGCGTAGGAGATCGTCAGGATGCTTGCCGAACCGAACGGAGCCGCCGAAACGGCCGAAATAGCCTGCGCACCTCCCACACCGTCTACCACAGCGTGGCCGGGCAGGAACGGCGCCAGGTGCGCCGCTACGCCGATGGGGCCCATACCGGGACCGCCGCCGCCGTGAGGAATACAGAACGTCTTGTGGAGGTTCAGGTGGCAGACATCCGCTCCGATGGTACCGGGAGAGGTCAGGCCTACCTGGGCGTTCATATTAGCGCCGTCCATGTATACCTGACCGCCGTGGGCATGAATCAGGTTACAGATATCGATGATGGATTCTTCGAATACCCCGTGCGTCGACGGATACGTCACCATCAGACACGACAGGTTCTCGCTGTACTGCTCGGCTTTGGCCTTGAGGTCGGCGAGGTCGATGTTGCCGTTCTCGTCAGTCTTCGTTACTACTACCTTCATCCCTGCCATCACTGCCGACGCCGGGTTGGTACCGTGCGCCGAAGCCGGAATCAGCGCGATATTCCGGTGACCGTTGCCACGCGACTCATGGTAAGCCCGGATCACCATCAGACCGGCGTATTCGCCCTGGGCGCCCGAGTTCGGCTGAAGCGACATCGCCGCGAAACCGGTGATTTCACACAGCCAGTCGTTCAGGTTTTTGAACAGCTCGTAATACCCGGCTGCCTGTTCCTTTGGGACAAAGGGGTGCAGCTTGCCGAATTCCGGCCAGGTGACGGGGATCATCTCGGTAGTCGCGTTGAGTTTCATCGTGCAGGAACCCAGCGAGATCATCGAGTGTACGAGAGACAAGTCCTTGTTTTCGAGAGACTTGAGGTAACGAAGCATTTCGTGCTCCGAGTGGTGCGTATTGAAAACGGGGTGCGTCAGGTAGGCCGACGAACGCGTCAGTACTTCGTCAAATTCCCAGGAAAGGGCGTTTTCGATTTCGTCCAGGTTGACGGTTTTTCCGGCCAGCTGGCTGAAAATACCGATCAGGGCAACGGCGTCTTCATAGGTCTTGACTTCGTCGAACGAAATACCGACTGTATCATCCCCGAAATACCGGAGGTTGAGACCGGCCGCTTCCGTAGCTGTGCGGACGGCCTGACTATCGGAAACACGAACGCGGATCGTATCGAAGAAAGCTTCGGTGAGCACTTCATAACCCAGTTCCTTGAGAGACAGCGCCGTCAGCTGCGTAAGCGCATGCGTACGCTCGGCGATTTTACGGAGGCCTTCCGGACCGTGGTAAACCGCATAGGCAGCCGCCATGACCGACAGGAGTACCTGAGCCGTACAGATATTGGAAGTAGCTTTTTCACGACGGATGTGCTGCTCCCGGGTTTGCAGGGCCATGCGCAGGGCGCGGTTACCTTCCGTATCAACCGATACGCCGATAATCCGGCCGGGCATCTGGCGCTTAAATTCATCTTTTGTTCCGAAATAACCGGCGTGAGGACCGCCGAAGCCCATCGGTACGCCAAAGCGCTGGGCAGATCCGACAACCGCATCGGCGCCCATTTCACCCGGAGGGGTAAGCAGGGTGAGGGCCAGCAGGTCTGCGGCAACGACTACCTTGATATCCAGTTCGTGCGCAGCGGCGATCCAGGAAGTATAGTCGAAAACGGCACCGTCAGTAGCCGGGTACTGGAGGAGGGCTCCGAAAATAGCTTCGTTGGTCAGGTCCACAGTGCGGTGATCGCCGACGAGGACTTTCACACCGATCGGCGTAGCACGGGTTTGCAGCAGGTCGATCGTCTGCGGGTGGCAGCGATCTGAAACAAAGAATGTATCCGCTTTGGCCTTGGCGCCCTTTTTCAGAGCATAGAAAAGGTGGAGCGCTTCTGCGGCGGCAGTCGCTTCATCCAGAAGAGAAGCGTTGGCAATCTCCATGCCGGTCAGTTCCATGATCAGGGTCTGGAAGTTGAGCAGCATTTCGAGGCGTCCCTGTGAAATTTCAGCCTGGTAAGGCGTATAGGCGGTATACCAGGCGGGATTTTCGAGGATATTCCGGAGAATGACGGTGGGAGTGTGGGTGTCGTAATAACCCGTCCCGATATAGCTCTTGAAAAGGGTATTGCGGCTTGCCAGTTTCTTGAAATCGTCCAAAAACTGCGCCTCCGAAAGTGCCGGCGGCAGGTTCAGCGGCGCCGGACGCCGGATCGCGGCCGGTACGGTCTGGGAAATGAGTTCTTCAATCGACCCTACGCCAATTTCAGCCAGCATGGCCGAACGGTCAGCCTCATCCGAGTTGTTGTGGCGATTTTCAAAAAGTTCCTGGAAGCGAAGAGAAATCTTCATTCGAGCAATGATGTTGATGGAAAAGAGACCTCAAAGGTACGCAAAAAGGCTGGTACAGAAACTGGGATTTTTCCAAATGGGCCTTTGTGTGAGAAGAATCACTTCCGGGGCAAATTAGTGCCCGGATTTTGACATTATCCGGCGATCTGTGTCCGACGGGAAGATTCAATTTCTTCCTGTGCGGACAATCAGAATTGGGTTTACTGACTAGATTTGACCGGAGAAACAGAGCGATTTTTGGACCTGGGAGCGCAATCTCCCGTATTACCCCGACAACTATGGCAAAACAACAAGCGGCAGATCAGGGCGATCAGATTGAAATCGAACTGTCTGAGGAAATGGCGGAAGGTACGTATTCCAACCTGGCCATCATCTCGCATTCCCAAAGTGAATTCGTCATTGATTTTGTTCGCCTGATGCCCAACGTGCCGAAAGCGAAAGTAAAGTCCAGGGTAATCATTACCCCGGATCACGCGCTCCGGCTGATGAATGCCCTTCAGGATAATATTGCCAAGTACGAAGAAAACTACGGCCCGATCAACGAAGGCGGAGGCCCCTCCGGCTTCCAGTTTCCGACCAACTACAACGGTCCTATCGGCGAAGCCTGATTCCTGGCCCTTCCCTCCGGAAGGGCTTTATTTTTGCCGGAAATAGGCCAGAAAGGCCCACAGCGGGCGCTCCGGCAGGTACTTCAGGTCTTCCTCCTGTGTATACGCTTCCCGCTCAAAACTGATGGCATGGTAGGCATCATAGGGCGCTTTGCCCCGGAACCGGTGCCAGATATATTCTCCCACGTACCAGACGTAGAAAGGCAGCACCAGCAGCTCGAGCTGCTGCCGGAGATGAATACGCTCGTGATTCATCAATCCGGGCGCCGGGCGGGGTACGGAAACGACGATAAACGGCCATAGCGTAATGCCGTTTACCCGTAATCCCGGCCAGTAAAAGGTCAGCGGCCAGCCCGTATGCTTCAGAAAACGATAGGGTTTCATCCTGCGCCGAACATACGGCAATTTGACGGGATATCCTGCGTTTGACCGGAAGAGCCGCGGCAAACTTGCTGCCCCGTATTAGCAGTCTCCGCCCATTCACTCTATCTTTGCAGCATGTTTACTCCTTCTGTCCGCCTCGGAATTTTGGGCGGAGGCCAGCTCGGCCGCATGCTGCTCCAGGCAGCCGTTGATTTCGACCTGCAGATCAGGGTACTGGATCCTGATCCCACAGCCTCCTGCGCTGCAATCGCCCCGGAATTTGTTGTAGGTTCTTTTCAGGATTATGACACTGTTTATCAGTTCGGGAAAGACCTCGACGTACTGACCATCGAGATCGAGGCCGTGAACCTCGATGCCCTCAAACAACTCCAGCGTGAAGGGGTGAAGGTATTTCCCCAGCCGGAAATCGTCGAGATTATCCAGGACAAGCGGGTTCAGAAGCAGTTTTACAGGGATCACGGCCTGCCTACGTCCGATTTTATTCTGGTAGATAACCGGGAAGATGCCCGGAAGTATGCCGGTTTCCTTCCTGCATTCAACAAACTGGGAAAAGGCGGCTACGACGGCAAGGGCGTGCAGCGTATTGTCACGCCAGCTGACTTTGACAAGGCATTTGACGCGCCGGGCCTGCTCGAAAAGGCCGTTTCCTTTGAGAAAGAACTGGCCGTGATCGTCGCCCGGAATGAAAGCGGCGAAGTAAAAGCTTTCCCGACCGTTGAAATGGTCTTCCATCCGGAGGCCAACCTGGTCGAATACCTTTTTGCTCCCGCGGATATTTCCCCGGAAACCGACCGGAAAGCCCGGGAAGTGGCCGGTCGCGCAGCAGAGGCCTTCGGACTGGTCGGACTCCTCGCGGTGGAAATGTTCCTGACGGCAGACGGAGAGATCCTTATCAACGAAGTAGCTCCCCGGCCGCATAATTCCGGCCACCATACGCTGAGAGCGAACGACGTCAGCCAGTTTGAACAACACCTCCGGGCTATCCTCAACTGGCCCCTGGGAGACACCAGCGCGCATTGCTATGCCGCGATGATCAACCTCCTCGGAGCGGAAGGGTTTGAAGGGCCGGCCCGCTACGAAGGCATGGAAGCACTGCTGGCAACGCCCGGCGTGCATCCTTTCCTCTACGGCAAGGCGACGACAAAGCCATTCCGGAAAATGGGGCACGTTACCCTCATTGACAAGGACGCGGACAGCCTGCGCCGGAAAGTACAGACTCTGAAAGATACGGTCAGAATCATCGCCTGACCGATAACCAATTCAATACGCAATGGTAGGAATTATCATGGGAAGCATCTCCGATCTGAAGGTGATGCAGGAGGCGGTGGACGCCTGCAACGAATTCGGCGTCCCGTATGAAATCGATATCGTCTCGGCGCACCGTACGCCGCTCAAAATGATCGAGTACGCCCGTACCGCACGGGAACGCGGTGTGCAGGTCATCGTAGCCGGCGCGGGCGGCGCCGCGCACCTGCCCGGTATGGTGGCCAGCGTCACCACGCTGCCCGTTATCGGCGTACCGGTGAAATCGTCCAACTCTATTGACGGATGGGATTCCGTCCTCTCCATTCTCCAGATGCCGGGCGGGGTACCTGTGGCGACGGTAGCACTGAACGGAGCAAAAAATGCCGGTTTGCTGGCGATTCAGATCATCGGCGTTGGAAATAAGGAAATCGCCGATAAATTGCAGGCATACAAAATCGCGCTGGAAGCGAAGGTGGAAGAGATGAGCCTCCAGGCGAAAGCCGGCCTGCCTCCGGTCTGACCGGCTATCCGACACGTCAACCAAAACCAACAGTCTGTATATGGAAGATCAGCGTAATAAGGGCGGATCCAGTCTCCCGGTCATCACACTCGGTGTGCTGGTGATCGTGGTGCTGGCGCTGCTGTACATAGGCTATTCCTACTTCATGGATGACGACGCCGTGACCCTCACGCCGCAACGGGTGGAAACCTCGGCCGTGACCGACACGGAATCTACGCAATCGAACGACGTGCCGACACCGGCGCCTGTCGAGCCGGAAGTCATCGGCGGTAACAACGAGGCAAAGCCCGACGGTACAACCGCTGCTGCCGATACGTCCGCAAAACGGAAGGAACCGAAGAAGGAGGAAAAGAAAGAAGAGAAAAAGACTTCTGTTTCCGTCAGCGGCGGCTCCGTATCCCACAAGGTGCAGCAGGGCCAGACGTTCTACAGCATTGCCTCCAAATATGGCATGTCCGAGTCCCGACTGAAGGAGGCGAATCCCGGCGTCGATCCCACCAAAATCAGCTCAGGCAGTAACCTCAAAATTCCGGTATACGCCGTGCATACGGTAGGGCAGGGAGACATTCTGCGGGTCGTTGCACAGAAGTACGGTGTGACGGTAGAGGCCATCATGAAGGCCAACGGGAAGACGAAAAACTATGCCGAGCGGGGCGAAAAACTGATCATTCCCTATCCGAAAAAGTAAAAAACGGGGTCCCCCATACTATTTCGACCAGATGCGGCTTTACAGGGGTAAGGCCGCATTTTTTGTGGGTCAAACCGCCGATAGATTTATAAAAATTTTGAAAATAGCGGAATCCAAGGTTTTGAATATTGAAAGAATTTTCCTATGTTTGAACATCATTTATTGTTTTCATGGCTTTTACGGGAAAGACTCGGTGGGTTCCGCCGGGTTTTTTTGTTTTTATACCGGAAGCTTTTTCTGCACCCGTTTTCGGGAATTGCGCTTTCCTGACACATTCCGCCCGTTTCCTCTCTGCTTACTACCTCAAGCCCCACGCCCTCTGCCCCGGCCACAAAAAAAGTGAGCCCGTTTCCGGACTCACTTTCCTGCGGCCAAAGGCTTGCTTACTTCGTTGCCGGAGCAGCGTCCTCAGACACGTAAATGTATTTGACTGCCGACGCGGTCGCGATGCGGACCGGGTGAACCACCATTTTGTTGGCGTCTGAAATCGAAAGCGAGTAGTTGCCGTCTTCGAGCTGGCTCAGGTCGATCAGCTGGGCTACGTGCGTCGCATTCTTCGAGACAAACTGCTCGTTCAGGATGCGGTTGTTTTCGTCACGCAGGGTGATGGTGAGGCTCTTGCCAACCACCTTGTCCACAAAGCAATAAAACTTGGTAGCGTTTTTCGACTTGAATACGTTCGACTGGAAGTCTCCGGCTGCCTTACCGGTTTCAGGATCGTGTGCGGCAGAGGCCGTCAGTACAGAAGCGCCAAGGGCGAGAACGAGGGCAAAGGAACGGATGATGGATTTCATGATTGTCATGGCTTTTTTAGTTGTCCCCGCAGGCGGCCTCTCCGGAAGACAGTTCAAAAGTAACAGGTGCTGTTTGAGTACTGTTTTGATTTGCGTTAAACGGAATAATATTTGGATGAGTGGTCGAAAATGGCCCGGGCTCCTTCCGCCTTATTCCGCTGCAAAGATAAAATGACTCCAGTCTGAATCTGAGTTAAAAAGGATAAAAATTTGATTATCAATTTGTTAATAGAACAAAATAGTCTTTTCATCTATTTTTTACTAGAATAGTACAATTAGATTGCAGCTTGGGTGAATTACGCAAAACAGAATATTATTCTGTTTTGCGTAAGAATAGCATCAGCCGATTTTGTTCCTGGAAATCCGGCAGAATAAACAGGAAAGGCCACGCCTGAACGGCGCGGCCTTCCGGAAAAAAAGGTATTGTACTTTTCAGGGTTTGTCCCAGAAAACACGGGTATCGAGGTCGTCCGCACCCTGACGGGCAACGGCCGCATTGTAGTTATCTGCATTGACCGACTGCTCCAGCTGCGGATAAGTGAGGCGCCGGATAAAATCTCCCTTGATGGTCCGGCCCGGGTACTTATTCGGCGCCAGGGTCGGGAAGCCGCTGCGTCGCCAGTTGGCAAATGCTTCCGGCCCGTTGAGGAAGGAAGCCACCCAGTATTGCGTATTGATCTGTTCCAGCGCTGTAGCGGCTGCAAGCGGATGTGCGGTGAGGTAGGCGTCGATATCAGCCTGTGCGATAGTCGCTGCCGCATCGTATTCTTTCAATTGGTTCATATGTCCGGCGATACCGGCTTTAAAAAAATCGGCCGCCGCACCCTGAATCCAGCCCCGCTGAGCGGCTTCGGCCAAAAGAAGCTGCGTTTGCGCATAGGTAATGAAGTGGAGGGGACCGTCTACCTTCCCGACTGTCCGCCGGTTGATCTGCGAATAGGCCCAGCCGCCGGAGCCGATTTTCCCGGGGAAGTTGGGCGCCGTGGCGAGCGAGCCATCGTCATAGCCATAAGGCATCCCGATCTGGTCGGCGGGCGTGGTATTGACCGTCGTCTGCTCCGGATTTTTGGAAGGTTCGCCGTACTTCACCGAAATCACCTTCAACCGGGGGTCGTTGTTGGTTTTGAGATAAGCAACAAACGGGGCGCCAAGGTAAAAATTGGCCTTTTCGGTATTGTTCCAGAGGTTGCCGAGCGGACTCGTGTAAATACTGGTATAGAGGATTTTGACGTTGTCGTCGTTCGATTGAAACACCCCGCCCTGAAACGCCTTCTGAACCAGACTCTGGGCCTTGGCCGCGTCGAGTTTGGAGTAGCGCATACCCAGGCGGAGCAGGAGGGAGTAGCCCAGGCGTTTCCATTTTGCGACATTTCCCTGATAGAAAAGATCACCGGCTTCGATTTTCTTGGTGGCGTCGAGTGCCGCGGTCGCTTCATCGAGCTCTTTGGCCAGATCGGTGTAGATATCTGCCTGGGGATCGTATTTCGGTAGTTTCGTCCCCTGCAAATACGCCTGGCCTGCCTGGAAGTACGGGACGTCTCCATAGCTATCCACCAAAACCATAAACACATATGCCTTCCAGATCCGGGCCATGTGATAGAGGTTGGAACGGTTGGCGTCGGACTTGGTCTGGTTCAGTACATCGGCCAGTAGTTTGATCGGTCCGTTGTTTCCGTTATTGGTTCCGCTGTAGAACGTAAACCAGTTGATGCGCGTGTTGTCCCGGTAGTCGATGTTGAAGTTCGCCCCTGCGTTGACGCCGCCAAATGGCGTAATTGCCTGCTGAACGATAGACGACTCATAATGAACCGTTTGTGCTGTCAGCGTGGTGTTAAGCTGGGCGTTGGAAAAGAGATATACCGGGTCGATGCTCGTCGACTGAACCGGGTTTTTATTGATTTGTTCGAAGTCTTTGTCGCAACTGCTGAGCAGGGCGGCGAGGAGAACAAATGCCAGCGTTTTTTTCATGTTTGAGGCGTTTTGAGTTTAGGGTTTGAGGTTTAGTGTTTAGGGTTGGAGTGCTGAACTCTAAACACTAAACCCGAAACCCTCAACTCTTTAGAATTTCAGGTTCACGTTTACACCGTAGCTGCGCGTTGTCGGGAGCGTGTGCGTCTCGATGCCCTGGATGTTATCCGAGGCACCGTTGACGGCTTCCGGATCCAGGTTGTCCAGGTGTTTTTTGATCAGCAACACGTTGTTGCAAAGCGCCGAAATCGTCAGGTTTTTCACGAAGCCTTTGTTGACAAACCGGGAGAGGTCGTAGCTGACCGACAAGGCTCTCCAGCGAATGAAACTCGCGTCGTAAATGAAGCGCTCGGCGTTGTTGGTGCTACGGTAGCTGGAGTAGAAAAGCTCGGCCTCGACACGGGTGGTATTGGCGCTGCCATCGGCGTTGACGCCGTCGAACAGAACGCCCCCTTCCCGGCCCACGAGCGATTCTTTCGAAAGTCCGTGGCGGAGAAAGTTCAGGTTGGAGTTGGAGATGATCTTATGTCCGCCCTTGAAATCCACCTGCGTAAAAATCCGGAACCCTTTGATTGTGAAGGTATTGATCCAGCCGCCGGTATATTTCGGAATCGCACTGCCGAAGGTCTGAACATTCCCCTGTACCGGTGTGCCGCCGGAGGTAATGATGCGGCCCTGGGCGTCGCGCTTGTAGGCAATGCCGCGGAGAGAGGCCATCGGCATGCCGACTTCGTGCCATACTTCCCCGAAAAAATCACCCTGACCTACTTTCAGCCGGGCCTGGCCGTCGGCCAGCGCCAGTACTTCGCTCTGGTTGTAGGTGAAGTTGAGGGACGATTCCCAGGTAAACTTCTGGTTTTTCACCGGTACTACTGTCAGCAGAGCTTCGATCCCCTTGTTCCGCAGTTGCCCTACGTTGACTTTGGCCTTGTTATAACCGGAAGCGGTGGAGATATCCACGTTGAGAATTTCGTCAACGGTCTTCTTGTTGTAGAATGCGAGGTCGAGGCTGATCCGGTTGTTCAGGGTTTTGAATTCCAGACCGAGTTCAGCTTCTTTCACCTTCAGCGGGCGCAGGTTGGGGTTCGGGCTGACGTCGCTCGTGATGTAGCCAAGCGCCTGCCCCTGCAGCGGGTTTGCGTTCAGGTTGTAAAAGAGGTTGTTCTGATAGGGATCGGTATCTCCGCCGACTTCCGCATATGCTGCCCGTATCTTGGTGTAATTCATCCAGTTGGGGCGGCTTTTGAGAGCGTCGCTGAGGACGAAGCTACCGCTCACCGACGGGTACAGGTAACTGTTGGATTGCGGGTTGAGGGTTGAAAACCAGTCGTTTCGGGCCGTTACGTTCAGGAAGGCGAAGTTCTTGTAGGAAAACTCCGCAACGCCGTAAACAGAATTCACCCGCTTCTTCGAATAGGCGTACTGCGGGTCCTTGTTCTGCCCGTTCATGATGGTATACAGGCCGCGGATATAGAAGTTGGTCGCTGAGGCACTGGTATTCGTGTAGATCTGCTGGAGGGAGTTACCGCCCAGAATTACGTCCACCCCGAAGTTGCCCATCTTGTGATTCGCGCCGACAAGGAAATCAAGATTTCGCTCGCGGAATGTGAGTGTTTCCTGATAGAAGTACCCGTTGAAACCCGTTGCCGCTGCTGCTACCGAGCGGGTACCCGTCGGTCTGTTGAAGTCATACGGCCGGGTGAAGTAGTCCTGCCCGATCCGCCCCTGGACATACAGCCAGTCGGCCAGTTGGTACCGCAGCGACGCATTGCCGAAAATCCGGTCCCGGCGCGCATGCTCAAAGCGATCATATGCCACCCAGTAGGGGTTATTCCGGTTGGTGAAACGGGAAGTAGCGCGCTCGTATCCGTTTTCGTCGTACCGGCCGTCTTTCAGGGTTTTCATGGCGACAGACGTGGCTGTCGTGTACACAGTCGTGTTCGCGTTGAGGTCCTGAAGCCCGATTTGCGGTGGGTTATGGTTGTATTCGTTGGAATAGTTGGCGTTGAGCTGCGCCGATAGTTTCGGCGTGAAATTGTAGTTCAGCCCGAGGTTGAGAATCTGTTTGTGGTAGTCGGAGTTCGGGACGATAGACATGGCATCCATGTTCGAAAACGACAGCCGGAAACCGCCTTTTTCATTTCCTCCGGAAAGAGCGATGGAGTTATTCCAGGAAATACCGGTGCGGTAAAAGTCGCGGATGCGGTTTTTCTCGGCTACGTAGGGCCGTTGTACGCCGTCGAACTGATAGGTCGGCTGGCCGTCGAGCTTTTCCCCGAAACTGAATACCCCGGAGCTTTGCGCATCACCTACAGTCTGCGGGCGTTTGCCATACTCTCCCTGTCCGTACAAATACTGAAAATCTGTGTAGTCGAGCGCCCGGTCGGCCAGGAAGTTGGAGTTAAACTCCACCCCGATACCTGTACCGCGTTGCCCGGTTTTGGTGGTGATGACAACAGCCCCGTCTTTGGCCCGGAACCCGTAAAGTGCGGCAGCGGTAGATCCTTTCAGGACGGTGATACTCTCAATATCGTCCTGGTTGATACTCTGAAGGCCGTCTCCACCGTCCGCTGCCGATCCGGAGCGGTTGGTAGTGCCGTCGGTATCACCCTGCCGGCTCGAAAAATTCGTATTGTTGATCGGAACACCGTTGACGATAATAAGCGGCGAGTTGTCGCCCTTGAACGACGACTGACCCCGTATCCGGATCTTCGACGTACCACCGGGCCCGCCTGCGGGCGCAGTGACGTTGACACCGGCTACTTTTCCCTGCAAACTGTTTCCGAGGTTGACCGTCCGGTTATTCGTGATCTGATCCGTATTGACAGTAGATGTCGAGTATCCCAGTTTCTTCGATTCTTTCTTGATACCCAGTGCAGTAACGACTACCTCGGTCAGTGCCGTCGTGGCGGCGCGCAGCGTTATGTCGATGACGTTCCGGTTCTGAAGGGGTACTTCCTCCGGAAAATACCCGACGGAGGAAAATACCAGTATGCCCGTCGTATTATCCGGTACATTGAGCGAGTAGCGGCCTTCGGCGTTGGAAGTAGTACCGATGCCCGGATTGTCTTTCATCCGGACGGAAACGCCCGGAACCGGCAGGCCGTTTTCATCCGAAATTTTCCCGGTGATGACCACCTGCGGAACCGAGACCAGACTGGCTTCCGGCAGGGAGCTGACCGGCTCGATCTGTGAAACCGTTTTTCGTTTGAGAATAATCTGATTTCCAACCACCTCATACTCCAGACGGAGGGGAGAAAGCAGTTTTTCCAGGACAGCGTTGAGCTTTTCGTCGACTGCCGAAATAGAAACTTTCCGGCGAACGCCTACCAGCTGCGGACTGTACGAAAACTTGACGTCGGCCGATTTCTCCAGCATGGAGAGTACCGCGCCGAAATCATCGCGGTCGGCCCGCAGGGTTACCTTGCGGTCCAGTACGTCCTGAGCCTTGCCGTCGGTCGCAAAAGAGACTGTTGCGAAAGCAAGGCTCACCATAAAGGGAATGAGTGCCAACTTCATGATTTTCCAGCCAACCAGAAATAGTGGTTTTTTCATACATTAGAGGGGTTTTGTCGGTGAGAATCGAGCGCAGAATCCACCCTGCATCCGCGGCAAACGGATGAAGCGTTTTCTCAGGGATACGGAAGTCGATAATGGTGGCACATTATCGGCTTTCTTTTTTAGGTTTTGTTCATAAAAAGCAGCAGTAAAAAGGCGCTACGCGTACTGATAAGGCTGGTAATCAGTGAACAGAGGCTGGATGGCCGCGAATCCCCTTCCCTGATAAAGAGAAGGGGTCGGGCACGGTTCATAGTGCCTGCGCAGGGCAGGCGGTTCAGAGGTTAAGCTAAAAGAGGTAAATGATCGTGTTTGTTGAGCGAAGAAAGACGTGCTATTCGGCGGTACTGGTACATCCGTTGCCTGTAACGACGATCTGAGCGTCCAGAATCTGGTAACGGGCTTCGATACTCTTACAAATGATCTCCAGCTTGCGGAAGAGTGGCTCGTCGGTCAGATCCGCCGTCAGCTGACAGTTTTTCAGGATATCTTCGTCGTATACCATCGTTACGCCGTAGGATTTCTCGATGGTTCGGAAAACCGACGTCACCGGCGTATTGCGGAATACGAATCGTTGAAGAGCAGGAGTAGGGTTGGATAGTACCGCGGGGTCATTGACGAGCGACTTGGTCAGCCGTACATTTTCCCGGGAATACGTAATCTGCTGGTTCGGGCTCAGGACCACGCCTTCGAGCTCGCGGGAGCTGGCTTTTTCCTTCACCTGCGAATCGGACTGCGCAAAAACAGATACCCGGCCGGTCAGTACCTTCACCACCACGTTCCGGTCTTTCGGATAGGCGCTGACCTGGAAACTAGTGCCTAATACTTTGGTTATCAATTCGTTGGCATAGACAAAAAAAGGCTGCTGCGGGTTCTTCGCGACTTCAAACAAGGCCTCGCCCGACAGGTATACTTCCCGTTTATCGACCGCAAAAGACGCCGGATAGCTCAGCCGGCTACCGGGTTGCAGAATCACGGAGCTGCCGTCCTGCAACGTAATCGTCTGCGCATGCTGGGAGTTGTTAATCCATTCTTTCAGAGGCATGTTTACCTGAGAAACCAGGTTCTGGTAAACGCGCTCCGGACTTTTGTACACGGCAAACCACCACCACGTCCAGCCAATGGCAAAGATGACCGCGACGGCCGTACCCCATACCCAGCGGCGACGGTATAGCGGAAGTACACGTACACCGTATACGTCGGGGTAAGCCCGGCGCTGAATCGCTTCCCAGGTAGTTTGTTGCTCTTCGTCGGTGACTACCGGCGCTTTTTCCACCGCGATCTCCGACAACTGCAAGACCAGTTCGGCAGCCTGCCGGATCGTTTCGGTTTGCTCGGGGTAGTCGGTCAGAAACTGGGACCAGAATTCCCGCGTGGCGGTGTCGGGCTGCTTCACCCACTTCCGGAAGTAGGAGTCGGCGACGAAGTCTTCCCGGCTGAAATTCTGATACGACATGTTTCCCGATCAATTTGACAACAAGAGGGACGGAGGGCCGGTTTTAACTCAGTGTTTTTGGAAAAAAGTGATATTTTTTTTGACTTTTTCTTTTTTTTTGAAACTAATGTGCTGAAAATCAGTATGGTATAACGGGTCTTTCGAAAGCAGAAAAAACAAAAAAACTCCGCAAGCGGATGCCTGCGGAGCGTTCAGTATGCTACCAGATGTCTAAAACCGCTTCAACGCCATCTCCGAAACCGTCAACCCGATCGACAACGAAGACGTAGCTGCCGGCGACGGCGCATTGAGTACGTTGATGACCTTCTCGTCTTCCAGAATCGAAAAGTCGTCGAGCAGACCTCCCGTCCGGTCACAGGCCTGTGCACGCACGCCTGCGCCACCGGGGGCGAGGTCGCTTTCCTGAATATCCGGAATCAACTCCTGCAGGGCCTTGGTGAAGGCCGCTTTTGAGAAGCTCCGGTACATTTCGCCAAGGCCGGTTTCCCAGTATTTGGCTGCTACTTTCTGAAAACCGGGCCAGGACAGCGTCTCAAACAACTCGCTGAAATTAATATCAAGCTTTTTGTAGCCTTCGCGCCGGAACGCGAGTACCGCGTTCGGTCCGGCTTCAACACCTCCGCCGATCATGCGGGTGAAATGGACGCCGAGGAAGGGGAAATTGGGGTCGGGTACCGGATAGATAAGGTTCCGGACGAGGTACTCCCGGTCTTTCCGGATCTGGTAATACTCGCCGCGGAAGGGCGTAATCCGCACATCAATCGGCTGCTCCTGTGTCATCTGCGCGATTTTGTCGGAATACAATCCCCCGCAATTGATGACCAGCTTCGTTTCATAAGCCGATTTTGTCGTCGTCACAATACTCAGACTCGGGCCTTTTGCGATACCTTTTACTTTTTCACCGAGATGGATTTCACCGCCCAGGTTTCGGAGTTTTTCGGCGTATTTTTCGGCGACGACCTTGTAATCGATTATACCCGTTTGCGGAACAAACATCGCATCCACGCCTGCTACATGCGGCTCGATTTCCTTCATCTCCCCCAGACTGATTTTCCGGATGGTCGTCAGGCCGTTCTGCTGGCCGCGGTCATACAAATTCTGCAACAGCGGTACCTGCTCGGGCTTGGTAGCTACGACGATCTTGCCGCAGAGATCAAACGGAATACCTTCCTCCCGCGCGAATTGCAGCAGCATGTCGTACCCGCGGATGCAGTTGACCGCCTTCAGGCTGCCCGGCTTGTAATACAGGCCGGAGTGGATCACGCCGGAGTTATGGCCGGTCTGGTGCGCCGCCACATATGGTTCCTTCTCGATCAGCAGCAGCCGGAGTTCCGGGCGCCGGCGTTTGATCTGGTAGGCCGTCGCCAATCCGACGATACCCCCTCCGATCACAGTCACATCGTAAAGCATGGGAAAACAGAAAAAGGCAGAACGCAGGCTGTACCCGTATTCTGCCTTGTGTATTTTCAGGAATTGCTGACTTCGGGCTCGTGCTCGATACCGGCGAGGTGACGGGTGTCGTTCGCCATTTCGAGGGCATAGCGCTTCGTCTGATAATCGTACCGGAGCCGGTAAAGGCAGAGATTCGAGTGATCCCAGTGGTCCATTTCCGACAGCGGCTCATCAAACAGCGTCGTGAGGAGGATTTTGATGGCGCGGCCGTGCATGCAGACCAGTACCGTTTTTTCGTCTTCCCGGCTGAGTATGTGTTCGATGACCGGAATCTGCCGTTCGCGGACCATCACAGGGCTGTCTCCGCCGTGGGCGCGTACGTCGACGTTCCCTACCCGCCAGTTGTAAATCAGGCTGCGGTAGTATTCGTCTTCGGTGTAGTGCGGGGTTTTGCCTTCCATACGGCCCCAGCCGAACTCGTTGAGACCGGCGTGCTGCTCATAGGGGAGGCCTGCGTCGATGAACGGCTGGACCGATTGTACCGTCCGCTTCAGGGCAGAGGTATAGATGCGGTCGAAGGGAACGTCCTTGTACGCTTCGTAAAATGCCCGGGCCTGTGCATGGCCCCGCTCGTTCAGATCAGAGTCGACCCCCGATCCCTGTACTATGCCCAATCGATTGTATTCGGTTTCTCCGTGCCGAATCAGATAAATGACTTTCAAAATAGTAGTTTGGGACAGAAAACCTGCTCTTTTTTAAACGTGGAAACCGCCTGACAATCAGGATTACCGGTAAAAACGCCGCAAAATTACGAAATCCTCCGTCAGTCGACCGAGTGTGTATTCGATAGTTCGAAATTTATTTTGCAGGACGTTCTTTTTTGCCGGGAACCATCGGCTTGTCAGCCGTATTCTGTACCCGATAAACTAACCAATCAACCCCTATGTTTCGGAAAGACATTGACGTCAACTGGCTCAACCGCCTCGGGAAAAATTCCGCCGGCGAGCACCTCGGCATCGAATTCACGGAAATAGGCGCCGATTACATCATCGCCCGGATGCCGGTCGACCACCGTACCCGCCAGCCCTTCGGTATTCTCCACGGTGGCGCGTCGGTTCTGCTGGCCGAGACGCTGGGCAGTGTCGCCGCGGCCTGCACGCTCCCGGAGGACAAAATCCCGGTAGGCCTCGAAATCAACGCCAATCACCTGCGCTCGGTAAAAGAAGGTTTTGTCTTTGGGAAAGTAACGCCGATCCACGTCGGCCGGACTACCCAGGTCTGGGACATCCGCATCACAAACGAAGCAGGCCAGCCGGTCTGCATCAGCCGGATAACCATTGCGGTGCTGGATAAGAAAGGATAGGGAAAGTTTAGAGTTTTGAGTTTGAAGTTTAGGGTTTAGAGTTCTTGCAGGAATAGCGGAACTCTAAACCCTAAACTTCAAACCCTAAACTTCAAACTCTAAACCCTGAAACTCACAACTTCTTCATCCGCTCTTCCAGCTGAGCGGCAGACATTTTAACTTTTTCCGGATGCTGTTTGAGCCAGCCGCGGAAGGTATCCACGATGGCGGCAGACCATTTCATGTCGATTTCTCCCGGCGTGTATTTTCCTTCCCGCAGCATCTGGTGACCGAAATCGTCTGTCAGCGCGATCCATTCAGCCGTTGTGATGACTTTTTCCGCGAGATGCGCCGGAATGAAGATCACGCCTTCCTTTTTGCCGAGTACCAGATCGCCGGGAAGTACCGTCGCCCTCCCGATCCGGATCGGGTAGTTGATACCTGTCATCAGCATGTCTTTGATGAACGACGGATCAAAGCCCCGCACAAAGCCGGTAAAACCATTGATTTCTTCCAGCCCTTCCAGGTCCCGGACACTGCCGTCGAACACCACGCCGGTTTTTGACTTGGCATAGATCGAGTTGCCGAGGTTGTCGCCGATGAGGGTGCCGTCGATGATCTTGCCATAGCCGTCAGCCACATAAACGTCGTTTTCCGTCAGTTGGTCAATGGGCCAGGAGTTGGGCGCACCCTTGCGGTTTTCGGCTTTGCCTTTGTCTTTGATCGGCTTTTCCATATCCGGCCGCGACGGCATATACTGCGCCGTCAGAACCCGGCCGGCGAGGACCTTGCCTGGGCTGATCTGCATCCACCCGGCCTCAAACTGGTTGACGTACCCTTCGTTCCGCAGTACACCCCAGGCTTCTTCCAGGGAAATATCCTTCAGGCGTTTGACGAGGTCGTCGGAGACCTTTGGTCGTCCATCCGGAAAACGGTCGCCTTTGAACTCGGACGTGAAAGTCTGAATGAGCTCTTTCGGCGCGTTGATGTTCTGTGCCGAGACCGACAGCGAGGCTGCCAGCAGCGGAACAAGCACGAGTGATTTGGAAAACATAGTTGCAACAGGTTTTAGAGGTATAAAAAGAGGTACTGAAAAGGCAATCAGGACGGAACGGACTCGGCAGCGGGCTCCGCTTCGCCACGCGGTGTCCGGCCCCGCCACCAGTTGGCGAGCATGGAACCGGTGGTATTCATCAGCGGGCCGAAAACGGCCGGAGCAAGGCCCGTGGTAGCAAGCTGGCCCATTTGCAGGGCAAGGCCGGAGGCCATACCGGCGTTTTGCATGCCGACTTCAAACGCTACCGAACGGCTGGACTGCTCGTTGAGCCCGACCATCCGGCAGCACCAGTAGCCGAGCGTATAGCCCAGGACATTGTGAAGGAAACAGGCGATGACGAGTATCAATCCTACCTGCATCAGGCTTTTCTGCCCGGCGGCGGTAATGACGACGATGATCGTTGTAATGCCGAGCATCGAGAGCGTTGACAGGAGCTTGTCCATGATTTCCCGCTTGCCGCCGGTGAAGGTATGAAACAGCCAGCCGCCCAGCGCAGGCAACCCGAGGAACCAGAAACAATTCCATAAAACGCCTCCGATGAAATCATCCGAGCCTTCCTGCAGGGCAATCGCATTCTTAAGGAGGATAATGCCGAGGTACACCACCACCTGAATGGCAATACTGCGGCGGGTTTGCCCCGGATAGGCGAAGGCGTTGAACAGCAATCCCGCCACAATCGGGAGAATCGTGATGTTGAAAATCTCCATGACCATCTTCCAGAAATCAACGGGGAGAAAAGCCCCGGCGAGCAGCTGAAGCAGGGCAGGTGTCAGAACCGGTGACAGAAGGGTGGAAAACGCGGTCACCGTCACCGAAAGCGGCACATTCGCACGGGCAATATAGGCCATCACGTTCGAGGCCAGCCCGCTCGGCGAGCAGCCGACCAGGATAATTCCCGTCGCGATTTCCGGCGGAAGCGGAAACGAAATAGCCAGTACGAAACCGATCGTCGGCATAATGAGGTAATGGCTGACTACCCCCACGAGCACCCCTTTCGGATTCTGAATAATGCCGGCGAAATCCTCCAGGCTCGACTGCGACCCCATGCCGAACATGATAATCTGAAGAAGGGGGATAATCAGTTTCTTCAATTCAAAATCACCCCATTTCAGGAACCAGTGCGGTTGGTACATCGCCACGGAAACGGCGGCAAGGATAAAAACAGTGTACGTGAGGCTGGCGGTCGCTTTCGATCGCTTTACGCCAAGGGCAAGAAGGACAAGCCCTCCGACGACCGGCAGGGCCGTCTGGTCTCCCCGGCCTGCCAAAAACAGACCTAAGGCAAGCAACAGGCTAATGCCGCTCAGGATGAGAGCGGCGGTGAAGAGTTTTTTCATAAAATCGGTTCAGAGGAATGAGATACGTACGTCAGACACAGGCCTTTCGCACTGTGCAAAAAAAAGAGAATTTTCTCTTGGATAGTCCGTATTGTGCGTAACTTTTCGCCGAAAAATTACCTCTAAACTGTATAAATTACTATGGAAAAGTTTATCGACCGCTTCCGGCTGCCGAACAAGGTGGCTATGGCGCCTCCTGAACCTGACCGAAGGGGTTTTCTCCGGAAAGCAGCATTGGGCGGGCTGGCCCTCGGGATGAAATTCGACGGAAAAACCGAGCAGGAGCTGGAGTATCTTACCCAGAAAGTAGGGCGGGCATCCAAACCGTCCGATCTCAAAATCACTGACATTCGCATTGCCCACCTCCAGGGCGTACCGTTTACCAGTCCCGTTATCCGGATTGAAACCAATCAGGGTATCGTCGGGTGGGGCGAAGTACGCGACGGCGGCAGTCCGAAGTATGCCCTCATGCTCAAAAGCCGTCTGCTCGGTAAAAATCCCTGTAACGTAGAACAGCTCTTCAAGCTGATCAAGCCGTTTGGTAACCACGGCCGGGCAGCCGGTGGAGTATGCGGCGTGGAGATGGCGCTATGGGACCTCGCCGGCAAGGCATACGGCGTTCCGGTGTACCAGCTTCTGGGCGGGAAATACCGGGACGAGATCCGGCTTTATGCCGATACCCCGGAAATGGACGACCCGGCAAGCTTCGGAAAAAAACTGAAGGAAACCCGTCTCGACAAAGGATATACCTGGCTCAAGATGGACTTCGGTATCGGTCTCCTGGCCGATAAGCCGGGTATGCTCGTCGGCGCCAACGTCTGGGACGTAAAACGGCAGTACGGCAACAGCGAAAACAAGAAAGTCGGCAACTACGGCCTCACCAAGCACCCCTTCACCCGGATTCAGGTCACAGATAAAGGACTTCAGTATATCGCCGATTATGTAGAAAAGATCCGTTCGGTAGTAGGATATGACATTCCGGTTTCCGCGGACCACTTCGGGCACTTCGATGTCAATACCGCTATCCGCGTCGGAAAAGCCGTTGAAAAATACCAGCTGGCATGGCTGGAAGACCTGATTCCCTGGTTTTACCACGACCAGTGGCGGCAGATTACGGAAGCGATTGATACTCCGACGCTGACGGGCGAGGATATTTTCGCTAAGGAAGAGTTCATCAAACTGATCAATGCGAAGGCGGTGGACATGATCCACCCCGATCTGGCCTCTTCCGGTGGAATTCTGGAAACCAAGAAAATCGGCGACTATGCCGAAGAACATGGCGTCCCGATGGCAATGCACTTTGCCGGTACGCCGATCTGCATGATGGCCAACGTACACTGTGCCGCCGCTACCCAGAACTTCATCGCCCTGGAACACCACGGCGTGGATGTGGCCGGGTGGGAAGACCTCGTCACGGGTATCGACAAGCCCTTTGCCAACGGATTCGTGAAAGTACCCGACAAACCGGGACTCGGAGTTGAATTCAACGAGGAGTTTGCCAAGAAGTTTCTTAAGAAAGGCGAACAATGGTTTGCGCCGACGACGGACTGGGATAAGGTAGATTCCTGGGACCGCGACTGGAGCTGATCGATGCTGCCCGGAGCTCCACAGAAGGAGTTCCGGGCAGTTTTTGTCATGGTGCAGGGGATATTGTGTCTTTCGTACTCTTTCTATAGTAGTATATGAATGAAAGGTTATGGTGACTGCTAATCAAAGTCCTTCCGACGCTGAATTATGGAATGCGTTCCGGCGGGGAGATTCACAGGCCTACGAATCGATTTACCGGAGGTATTCGCCGGCGTTGTTTTCGTATGGAAAACGACTGACATCAGACTATGACCTCGTCCGGGATACGGTACAGGATGTATTTGTCGAAATCTGGCAGCGCAGGGAAAACCTGACCGACCTTCAGACAATCAAATTCTATCTCTTCCGGGTATTCCGCAACGCGATCACCAAGACGCTGAAGCGGCACGAGGAGCCGTTCGACTGGGGGCAGGTACTTTCGGGAGACTTTCTCTCGCCCTCGGCGGAGTCGCTGCTGACGGAAGAAGAAAACTACCAGGACCGGATGGGTCGCCTGCGGAAGGGAATCGATCAGCTGCCCGGTCGTCAGAAGGAAGCCATTATGCTCTGCTTTTTTGACGATATGTCGAATGAAGAAATCGCGCTCGTTATGGGAATCCAGTCGCAGTCTGTCATCAATCACCTGAGCCGGGCGCTTCAGTTTCTGCGGGATACGGTTGTTGGGTGGATCATGATGGCCGCCTGGATCGAATTCTGAGTTGCAAACAATTTTGCCGGCTGGCGAATTTTCAATATAAAAATTGCAAAAGAAGAAGGTGGTTTTTGATAAATTGGCAATACTATGCCGCGTCTTTCAAAAAAGACAAAATTTTGTTTCTTGATTTCTTGGAATTAAAAAATAGATGCCGTTACCTTTGCGATACGCCTGTCCGAAAACGGCAAAATTCAATTCCTGATGATTCGTTTCGCTTCAAATATTCTTGTGATTATTCTCCTCGTGCTCATCCGACAATCCGTGTGAGATAGGTTGATATTCACCAGAAAGGACCTTTCTCACATGACGAGAAAGGTCTTTTTGTTATCGGTCCATCCGAGTCTTAGAATAAGGCAAGAATTATTTGATAAATGCAATTATCCGGGCTGTTTGACGCGCGTCGCTGACGACAGACATCGTCTGTGAAAAGTAGTTTTCCGGTGAACGCCGAGACGGGTCCGTTTACCTTTTTTCCGGTTTATCAACGAGTTAAGATGGCAATCGAAACCACCCCCCTGAACCGTTATTCACGCGTCCTGACGCAGGAAGTCACAAACCCGGCCGCACAGGCCATGCTCTACGGAGTCGGCCTGACCGAGGAAGACATGAGCAAACCCCAGATCGGCATTGCCAGCACGGGGTACGAGGGAAACACTTGTAACATGCACCTGAACGGACTTTCCGTTCACGTCAAAAAAGGGGTACAGGCCAACGGGCTCGTCGGACTTATCTTCAACACCATCGGGGTATCCGACGGGATGACCAACGGTAATGACGGGATGAGCTACTCCCTCCCCAGCCGCGACATCATCGCCGATTCCATCGAAGACGTAGTGGCTGCCCAGTGGTACGACGGCGTGATTACGGTGGTTGGGTGCGACAAAAACATGCCCGGCGCGATCATGGCAATGGCCCGCCTGAACCGCCCTTCCATCATGGTCTATGGCGGAACGATCCGCACCGGCCTCTGGAAAGGACAGAAGCTGGATATTATTTCGGCTTTTGAAGCGCTCGGCCGCAAGTTTGCCGGAACGATTTCAGACGAAGATTACAAAGGCGTCATCCAGAACGCAATCCCCGGACAGGGAGCCTGCGGCGGGATGTATACCGCTAATACCATGGCCTCCAGCATCGAAGCACTCGGTCTGAGCCTTCCCAACTCGAGTACCTTCCCGGCCACGCACGAGGGCAAACAGGCGGAATGCCTGGCTGTCGGCGCGGCGATGAAGAAACTCCTCGAACTGGACCTGAAACCCCGGGATATCATTACCCGAAAGTCGCTCGAAAACGCTCTGACGGTAGTGATTGCCCTCGGCGGATCGACGAACGCCGTTCTCCACTACCTCGCGATTGCCCATGCAGCCGGGGTAGAATTCACCCTGAAAGATATACAGGATATCAGCGACCGCACGCCGCTGATCGCGGATCTGAAGCCGTCCGGTAAGTATTTCATGGAAGATATGCTTGCCATCGGCGGCGTACCGGCTGTCATGAAATACCTCCTGAAAAAAGGATACCTCCACGGCGATTGCATGACGATCACCGGTAAAACCATCGCTGAAAACCTGGAAACCGAGCCGGATCTCGATTTCGATACCCAGAAAATCGTCTTCCCGGTGGAATCTCCGCTGAAGCCCAACGGTCACCTTCAGATTCTGTACGGAAACCTGGCGCCGACCGGAGCCGTCGCGAAGATTACCGGCAAGGAAGGAGAGCGTTTTGAAGGAATCGCGAAGGTATGTGACAAGGAAGAAGCGCTTATGGAGGCGTTGGCCAACAAGGAAATTCAGCCCGGAACGGTCATCGTTATCCGGTACGAAGGACCCAAGGGCGGACCGGGTATGCCGGAAATGCTCAAGCCGACTTCAGCGGTAATGGGTGCGGGTCTCGGTAACTCGGTCGCGATGATTACCGACGGCCGTTTCTCCGGAGGTACGCACGGATTTGTCGTTGGCCACATTACGCCGGAAGCATTTGACGGCGGCCCGATTGCCCTCGTTCAGGATGGAGACCGGATTACCATTGATGCGGTTAACAACCTGCTTCAGGTACACATTTCAGACGAAGAAATGGAAGCCCGGAGACAAGCCTGGGTAGCGCCGGAAAGCCCGTTCAAACAGGGCGTTCTGCGGAAATACATCAAGAACGTATCGTCCGCCAGCCAGGGTTGCGTCACCGATTTGTAACAACCCCCGAAAACACAGAAATAATAACCAGTCATTTTCCTTTATGGCACACCAGAAACAAACCGCTGCCGAGGTTTTGGAAGAGGCCTCTCAACGCACCGTCACCGGCGCCCATGCCCTGATGCTTTCGTTGCTGGCCGAGGGCGTGGACACCTTGTTCGGGTACCCCGGCGGGGCGATCATGCCTACGTATGACGCGCTGTACGATTACCGGGATGTCCTTCGTCACATCCTGGTCCGTCACGAGCAGGGAGCCGGTCACGCGGCTCAGGGATATGCCCGGCTGCAGAACAAGGCCGGCGTGGCCCTGGTAACGTCCGGACCGGGCGCGACCAACCTCATGACGCCGATCTGCGACGCGCTGCTCGACTCTACCCCTATGGTGTGCATTGTGGGTCAGGTATATAACAAGCTCCTCGGAACCGACGCGTTTCAGGAAGCCGATGTGATTGGCATGACCATGCCGATTACGAAGTGGAACTACCAGATTACGAGCGCCGACGAAGTGCCCGAAATCCTGGCAAAGGCCTTTTACATTGCCCAGACGGGCCGCCCCGGGCCGGTTGTGCTCGACTTCACCCGGACGGCGCAGATGGAGCTCATGACCCGCCCGTTCTCCTATCAGAAATGCGAGACGATGGTGAGCTATCACCCGCGGACGGTGCCGAAGGACGACCAGATCAGGGCGGCCGCCGAGCTCATCAACAAGGCGAAAAAGCCCTATATCCTCGCCGGCCACGGTATTCTGATTTCGCAGGCGGAAGCTGAACTGAAGGCGTTTGCCGAGAAGTCGGGTATTCCCGTTGCGACGACGCTCCTCGGGATGTCGGCAATTGATGCCGATCACCCGAACTATGTCGGCTGGCTGGGTATGCACGGCAACTACGGAACGAACGTCCTGACAAACGAATGCGACGTCCTGATCGCGATCGGGATGCGTTTTGACGACCGGGTAACCGGCGATCTGAGCCAGTATGCCCGTCAGGCGAAAGTGGTACACATCGAAATCGATCCGGCAGAGATCGACAAGAATGTGAAAGCCACCGCGCCCGTTGTCGGCGATGCGAAGGAAGCCCTGAAGGCGCTGCTGCCGCTGATCGACGAGAAATCGCACCCGGAGTGGCGGGACGAGTTCCGCAAGTATGACGTCATTGAAGAAGAGAAGATCACCCGCCGGACGTTGTTTCACGACGGTGAGCATATCAAAATGGGCGAGGCCGTTGCCCTGCTCTCCGAACTGACCAAAGGAGAGGCTGTCACGGTAACCGACGTAGGGCAGCACCAGATGATTGCGAACCGGTACTATCGGTTCAAGAAGCATAATTCCATTGTGACCTCGGGAGGCGCCGGTACGATGGGCTTCGCCCTTCCGGCGGCGCTGGGAGCGAAAGTTGGCGCGCCTGACCGCCAGGTAGTTGCCATCATCGGCGACGGCGGCTTCCAGATGACGCTTCAGGAGCTGGCGACGATCTGGCAGGAAAACCTGAACGTCAAAATCCTTATCCTGAATAATAACTTCCTCGGGATGGTTCGCCAGTGGCAGCAGTTGTTTTTCGACAACCGTTACAGCTTTGTGGACATCAAAAATCCCGATTTTGTGACGATCGCCAAAGGTTTCCACATCGAAGGGCATACGTGCCGCGAGCGGGGAGAGCTGCGGGCATCGCTCGAAAAGATGCTGAATCACGACGGCGCATACCTGCTCGAAGTGATTTGCGAGAAGGAAGAAAACGTATTTCCCATGGTACCGGCCGGGCAGGCTGTCGACAAGATCCGTTTGGAGTAGAATCCTGAAAAACCATGACAAACTACACCATTTCGATATTTACCACCAACACGGTGGGGTTATTGAACCGCATTACGATCGTGTTTACCCGTCGCCGGCTGAACATCGAATCACTGACGGTCTGCGAAACCGAACGGAAGGGCGTTTCACGGTTTACGATCGTGCTCAAGTCGGAAACCCGGGAGCAGGTCGAAAAACTGGTACGCCAGATCCGGAAGATTGTCGACGTACTGGCAGTCTACGGGTACCTCAACGAAGACATCGTCTACCACGAAACGGCGCTGTTTAAGGTATCGACGCCGCTGGGCGGTCCTCAGCTCGACATTGAGCGTGTCAACAAGGATTTCAACGCCTGGGTTGTACATTGGGGCGCCGATTACGTCATCATCGAGAAATCGGGGACGGAAGCCGAAATCATGGAATTCTACCACTACATCAAACCTCAGGGAATCCTCGAGTTCGTCCGCTCCGGCCGCATCAGCGTGTCGAAGGAGGAAAAAGGCCTCGTTGAATATTTACCGGAGGAAGGGGTGTGGGAGATTGCATAACGGGTTTTCAGTTTCGGAGTTTACAGTTTTCTGTTGAAAGACGGCAGAACTGAAAACCGAAAACCGAAGACCGAAAACTCTAATTCTTTAGTACCACCAAAAAATCAATTCAAAATGGCAAAGTTGAACTTCGGCGGAGTCGAAGAAGAAGTAGTCACCCGGGAAGAGTTTCCCCTTGAGAAAGCCCGTGAAGTACTCAAAGACGACGTAATTGCTGTCATCGGTTACGGTGTTCAGGGACCTGGCCAGGGCCTGAACATGAAAGACAACGGTTTCAACGTCATCGTGGGTCAGCGGAAAAATTCCAAGACCTGGGACAAGGCAGTTGCCGACGGTTGGGTTCCGGGTGAGACCCTCTTCGACATCGAAGAAGCACTGGAAAAAGGTACGGTTATCTGCTACCTCCTTTCTGACGCTGCCCAGATTGCCCTCTGGCCGACCGTGAAGAAGCACCTCACGCCCGGCAAAACCCTGTACTTCTCGCACGGTTTCGGCGTAACCTACAAAGACCAGACGGGTATCATTCCTCCGGCCGACGTAGACGTGATCCTCGTGGCTCCGAAGGGCTCAGGTACGTCTCTCCGCCGCCTCTTCGTAGAAGGCAAAGGACTGAACTCCAGCTTCGCCATCTATCAGGATGCAACCGGCAAAGCGCGTGAGCGCGTCATCGCCATGGGTATCGGCGTAGGTTCAGGTTACCTGTTCCAGACCGACTTCTACAAGGAAGTAACGTCTGACCTCACCGGCGAGCGCGGTACCCTCATGGGTGCTATCCAGGGCATCTTCGCGGCTCAGTACGAAGTACTCCGCGAAAACGGCCACTCTCCGTCTGAAGCGTTCAACGAAACGGTAGAAGAACTCACCCAGTCACTCATGCCCCTCGTTGCCGAGAACGGTATGGACTGGATGTACGCCAACTGCTCAACGACCGCACAACGCGGCGCTCTCGACTGGTGGAAGCCCTTCAAGGAAGCTACCAAGCCCGTCTTCGAAAAACTGTACAACTCCGTTAAATCCGGCGAACAGGCTCAGATCTCCATCACCCGTAACTCACAACCGGATTACCGTGAGAAACTGGAAGTGGAACTGGCCGAACTCCGTGAATCAGAAATGTGGAAAGCCGGAGCAACCGTTCGCAGCCTGCGCCCCGAACGTAGCTAGTTCTTAACCGGAACAGGAGAATGGGTGGGCGTTCGTTCACCCATTCTCGTTTTGGGGTTTTCGGTTTTTTGTCTTCTGTTTTCCGTTTTGGGCGTTGCCTAACTGAAAACAGAAGGCAGAAAACTGAAAACCAATTTTCCCCGAGGATGAAAGAGACCGAAGAAGTACCCGTTTTCCCCCAGCTCGACGACATCTTTCATGCCGCCGAACGCCTGCGCAAGGTGGTGGTACATACGCCCCTGACGCACAATCCGAATTTATCCGAACGCTTCGGAGCCAATATCTACCTGAAGCGCGAAGACCTCCAGCTCGTCCGTTCCTTCAAAATCCGCGGAGCCTATAACTCCATGGCCAAAATGCCGCCCGAAGCCCTGGCGAAGGGCGTCGTGTGCGCCAGTGCCGGAAACCATGCCCAGGGGCTGGCCTACGCCTGCCGCAGCATGGGCGTAAAAGGGACGATTTTTATGCCGAGTACGACGCCCAATCAGAAAGTCAAGCAGGTCAAGCTGTTTGGCAAGGAAGAAGTGGAAGTGGTACTGACGGGCGATACCTACGACGATGCCTACGATGCCGCCCGCCAGTTTGAAAAGGAACACCAGGCGACCTTCGTTCACCCGTTTGACGACTTTGGTGTGATTGAAGGGCAGGGGACTGTGGGTCTCGAAATTTTCAAGGATGCCGATTTCAAGATCGATTATGTGCTGTTTTCGATCGGTGGAGGCGGACTGGCCTCCGGCATCGCGACGGCGATCCGCCCGCTTTCTCCGCATACCCGTCTGATCGGTGTAGAGCCGGCCGGGGCCGCTTCAATGCAGGCCTCTCTCCGGCAGGGAGAAGTAGTGACGCTTGATGATATCGACAAGTTCGTGGACGGTGCTGCCGTCAAACGGGTAGGCGATATGACCTACCGGATCTGCCGGGATAACCTCGATGGCATCGTACCTGTGCCGGAAGGCAAGGTATGTACGACCATCATGCAGCTGTATAACGAAGAGGCGATTGTAGCCGAACCGGCCGGCGCCCTGAGTATAGCCGCGCTTGATTTTCTGAAAGATGAAATCCGTGGAAAAAACGTCGTCTGCCTCGTCAGCGGCGGTAACAATGATATTACCCGGATGGAAGAGATCAAGGAACGGTCTCTCCTCTATGAAGGCCTGAAACACTATTTCATCATCCGGTTCCCGCAGCGGGCCGGCGCCTTCCGGGAGTTCCTGAACGTACTTGGCCCGACCGACGACATTACCCGGTTTGAGTATGTCAAGAAAACCAACCGCGAGCAGGGGCCTGCCATCGTGGGTATTGAATTGAAATCCAGGAGTGATTTTGCCAGCCTTATCCAACGCATGGATAACGCCAAAATCACCTATGAATACCTGAACGACAAGCCGGATTTGTATGGAATGCTGGTTTGAATTAACTCTCGAGACCCGACTACCTGAATTATATGAAGAGACAGTTGTTTCTTTTTCTGTTTGCCCTTTTTGCTTTTCCAACTCTTGCGCAGGAGCGCTACAAACCCGGATACATTGTTTCGTTGAACGGAGATACGTTGAAAGGCCATTTACTATATGAAGACTGGGAGCATAGTCCGGTTGAAGTGCGGTTTAAAAACCCCGACGGAGAAGCCAAGACACTGACCCCGACCGATATCAAGGCTTTTTTTGTGGAGAAGGAGAATTACGAAACCCTGAACGCCCGGATATTGCAAATAGCAGACATGGCGTATGCCACTCCTCCCCAGCATTACGAGATGTTCCGGCTATTTAGCCGCAGGATGTGGAAAGGCGGAGACATTACCTTGTATCTGGTTCAGATTGACGGCGAAAACAAACAGCGGCTACTCATTCAGCGGGACGGAGAGCCGATGGAGCTGAACTACTTCCGGTATAAGAGAATGATCAATGGAAAACTGTATTACCAGGAAGTAAGCGAGTATCAGGATCAGCTCGCAACACTGACGAGTGACGTGCCGGGTTTTTCAGCAAAAGTAAAAGGGTACTCTCCGGAATCGGTTGTCGCCTACCTGGAGGCCTATGCATTGGCACGTAACAGCGGAACGACATCCGGTTTATTGAAGCGGGAGAAAACGAGGTTCGCAGTCGGTCTAGGCGCAGGAGCGGAGATGTTGAATAGCGATTTTGCCTCTGGGAAGCCGAAGTTGTCGGTCGGGCTCACTGCCAGGCTGAACTTCCCGAGAGCATTTTACAACACATTTCTGAAAGTCTCCTATTTCGTAACGCCGGGTATCACAACGATCAATGGATACAACGGACGCATCGAAACCGGAACAGGACGGGCTGCGGAGATAACATTCGGACGATACATCGGACGCGGCAACATTCAGCCGTTCTGGAACATTGGATTAGGAGCATATTCCGGGAATATGTCTGTATCCGGGGTTATTTTTCCCGCCCTTGGCATTGCGTACAAAAAGAGCCTGGAAATCGACGTGTCTCATTTTATCAATTTCTGGGGTGGTACGACTGAAAACTCCCGGTTTTTCATGCCTGCACGCGTAGCAGTTCATTATTACTATTCGTTTAAGTGAAACCAGCAGGACAATCCTGCTGTTGGAGAGATGGATCGAAAAGAGGAGCAAGAAAGTATGAATACCCTATCCGAATTACGGGACCTTGCCTCCCGATTGGAGGCATTCCCGACTGAGCAGGAAAAACTGGAATTCCTGCACCGCCAGTTGGCCGCGTTTTCGAATCTTTCTCCCGAAGAACAAACCCGGCAGCTTCTCGAATGGGAAGCATTCCGCGAAAAGCACGAAACGTCGCTGAGTTCCATGCAGAACCGGAAAGCGGCCTGAATATTCTCCGGAAGATGACCTCTTCCGGAGATTTTTAACCCCTTCGTCGCGCATGCTGCGAGTCCCTTCTTTTATCCATGCAGGAGAGTTTGAGTCCCTGAAAATCCAGGAGATGACGTTCGTCGCCTACCGGAATCAGGACCCGCCGCTCCGGAACGAAGTGTTCTTCGAAGAGCACGCTGTGATTTTCGTGCTGGAAGGGGAGAAGCGCTTTCTGGCTCCGGAACGGGAAATCAGCGTCCGGAAAGGGGACGTGGTATTCATCCGGCGGGGGTATTATTTCATGCAGGAGGCCGTCGAGCGCGGTTATCGGAGTCTGGTGTTCTTTTTCCACGAAAAACTGTTGAAGTCGTTCGTCGAACAACACCTCGAAGTTCTCTCCGGGCCGCTGGGAGAGCGGGATATTGAATCGCCGCTGCTCGTATTTCCCGGTCATGAGAGCCTGCAGGCGTTTGCGGAGGCCATCTTTCCGCTTTTTCAGCGGAAGACGCCCTTTCTCAACCAGTTTCTTCGCCTGAAATCCCATGAGCTGTTGCTGTTGCTGCTGGAACACGATTCCTCCGGGCAGTTGCATGCCTTTCTGAACAGTATTTACCAGGGCGAGAAAATGGACCTGGAATGGCTGTTGAAAAACTACTTCCTGAAGCCGTTGACACTGGATGAACTGGCCCGTCTGTCGGGACGCAGCCTGTCGAGCTTCAAGCGTGATTTCGAGAAAGAATTTGGTACCAGCCCCGCTACCTGGATTCGGAAAAAGCGACTCGAACACGCTGTCTTTCTTCTGGAAACATCTTCCCGAAACGTCTCAGAAATCAGCTATGAGATTGGTTATGAGAGTGTTTCGCACTTCATCAAAGCATTTAAAGCGCAATACGGTTTAACGCCCGCGTTATATCCAAGAACCAAAAACGCTATTGTTTGAGCGGAGGGCGTTATAAGACTGTCGCCGGATTCCTCCACCTTTGTAACATCTTATTTTTTCGAGCATTAATCGCAAATGGATATGTCAAATCTGCCGACTACCCTCTTCGACAAAGTGTGGGATGCCCACGTTGTCCGCAAGATTGAAGACGGACCCGATGTCTTGTTTATCGACCGTCACTTTATTCATGAAGTAACCAGCCCGGTCGCGTTTCTCGGTCTGGAAAGCAGAGGTATCGGCGTGCTGTTTCCGAACCGGACGTTCGCGACGGCCGACCACAATACGCCTACGATCAACCAGCACCTGCCGGTTGCAGATCCCCTGTCTGCCAATCAGCTGAAGGCGCTCGAAACCAATACGGCGAAATACGGTATTTCTCACTGGGGCCTCGGTCACCAGAAAAACGGTATCGTGCACGTGGTGGGACCGGAAAACGGCATCACTCTCCCGGGTATGACCATCGTATGCGGTGACTCCCATACGTCTACGCACGGTGCGTTTGGCGCGATTGCCTTCGGTATCGGTACGTCGGAAGTGGAAATGGTACTCGCTTCCCAGTGTATCATGCAGCCGAAGCCGAAGAAGATGCGCATTACCATCAATGGCAAGGTAGGCAAAGGCGTACTGCCGAAGGACGTTATTCTCTACGTTATTTCGCAGATTTCGGCGAGTGGTGCTACGGGTTATTTTGTGGAATATGCCGGTGACGTATTCGAAGACATGAGCATGGAAGGCCGGATGACGGTCTGCAATATGTCAATCGAAATGGGCGCCCGCGGCGGTATGATCGCTCCGGATGAAAAGACGTTTGCGTACCTGAACGGTCGCGAGCAGGCTCCCAAGGGCGAAGCCTGGGACAAGGCGGTCGCCTACTGGAAGACACTGAAGACCGATGAAGGTTCTTCCTTCGACGTGGAATACACCTACCTGGCGTCTGATATCGAGCCGCAGATTACCTACGGAACGAACCCGGGCCTCGGTACCGGTATTTCGAAGCATATTCCGAAGGCCGGTCAGGTACTGGACGGCGCTGCTTCCTATGCCAAGTCGCTGAACTACATGGGTTTTGCGGAAGATGAAAGCATTCTCGGCAAGCCGATTGATTTTGTCTTCCTCGGAAGCTGCACCAACGGTCGTATTGAAGATTTCCGGGCGTTTGCCTCGGTCGTCAAAGGACATAAAAAAGCAGACAATGTGACAGCCTGGCTGGTACCGGGTTCACACATCGTGGAGGCGCAGATCAAGGAAGAAGGTATTCTGGATATTCTGACCGAGGCTGGTTTCCAGCTCCGTCAGCCGGGATGCTCTGCCTGTCTGGCGATGAACGATGACAAAATTCCTGCCGGTAAATATGCCGTCAGTACTTCCAACCGGAATTTCGAAGGTCGCCAGGGACCGGGAGCCCGCACCCTGCTGGCCAGCCCGCTCGTTGCCGCCGCCGCCGCGATTACGGGGAAGGTGACGGATCCGAGAGAGTTTTTGTAGGGGAGGCAGGCTTTAGGCTATACGCTTTAAGCAGTAGGCAGTAAGCCGGTAGATAGCTCGGTCTTTTAGCTTGGAGAGAATGTGCCGAAATTGCCCGTGAAAGATCAAAGCTTATAGCCTAGCCAACCCTCTAGCTTATGCGGGATTTCCGGAAATACGAAGTCTGGCGCCTTGCTCATGCATTGGTATTGGAAGTCCTATTCGTCCTCGAATACTTTCCCCAGAAGTGAACTGTATGGGTTGACCAGCCAGATTCGCAGAGCTGCCCTTTCCATTCCAGCAAATATCTGCGAAGGGTGTGGCAGAAATACAGACAATGAGTTCGTCCGATTTCTACATATCGCTTTGGGATCTGCGCATGAAACGGAGTACTTACTTCAATTGTCCTGTGAACTTGGTTTTCTGAATGAAGAAATCTACCGATCACTGGACAGGAAGGTAAATGAGCTGAAGAAGAAACTGTACCATTTGGAACAAAAGATCGGTAAATGATCCCCTGGCTTACAGCCTAAAGCATAGAGCGTAAAGCATTCGCCGACAATTACCAAACACGCAAAAAAACAATGGCTTACGATAAATTCACCCAGTTAACCTCCCCGGCAGTACCGCTGCCGCTGGAAAACGTAGATACGGACCAGATCATCCCGGCGCGGTTTTTGAAGGCGACGGAGCGCAAGGGTTTCGGTGATAACCTCTTCCGCGACTGGCGCTACAACGGCGACGATACGCCGAAGGCCGATTTCGTCCTCAATAACCCGCAGTACAGCGGCAAGATTCTTGTAGCCGGCCGCAATTTCGGTAGCGGTTCCAGCCGCGAACACGCTGCGTGGGCTATTTATGATTACGGATTCCGTTGTGTGGTGTCGAGCTTCTTCGCCGATATCTTCAAAAACAACGCAATCAACGTCGGTATCCTCCCCGTGCAGGTAACCCCTGAGTTTCTGGACAAAATCTTCCAGGCCATCGAGAAAGATGCGAAGGCGGAACTGACGGTTGATCTGGCGGCGCAAACCATTACCATCGTTTCGACGGGTGAATCAGAGTCATTCGCGATCAACGGATACAAAAAACACAATCTCATCAATGGCTATGACGATATCGACTATCTGCAAGCCATGAAAGGGGAAATTGCTACGTTCGAAGCTGCCCGGCCTTACTGATTTCTATGAGGTATATTGAGATCATGGATACGACACTCCGCGATGGCGAACAGACCAGCGGAGTGTCTTTTTCGGCTTCGGAGAAGCTGGCACTCGCCCAGATCCTTCTCACCGAAGTCAAGGTAGACCGCATTGAAATCGCTTCGGCACGGGTGTCGGAAGGGGAGTTCAAGGCAGTACAAAAAATTACGAGCTGGGCTCAGGAAAACGGCTACATCGATAAGGTGGAAGTGTTGACGTTTGTAGACGGCGGCGTGTCCATCAACTGGATGCTGGAATCCGGCGCGAAGGTGATGAACCTGCTGACGAAAGGCTCGCTCAACCACCTGACCTATCAGCTCAAGAAAACGCCGGAAGAGCATTTTGCCGATATCCGGAAAGTCATCGAAGACGCGGCGTCGAAAGGTATTTCGGCAAACGTGTACCTGGAAGACTGGAGCAACGGCATGCGTAATTCACCGGAGTATGTGTTTCAATACCTCGATTTTCTGACGACGCTGCCCATCCGGCGCATTTTGCTTCCGGATACACTCGGCGTACTGACGCCGGCGGAGTCGTACACGTTTGTCAAAGCGATTGTGGACCGCTACCCCGGCCGGCATTTCGATTTTCACGCGCATAATGACTACGACCTGAGCATCGCCAACATCATGGAAGCGGTGCGGGCGGGTGCAAGCGGCCTCCACCTGACTGTTAACGGAATGGGCGAACGCGCGGGCAATGCCCCGCTGGCGAGCGCCATTGCCGTCCTGAAAGACTTTATGCCGGAAGTGGAAACCGGCGTAGCAGAAGGGTCTCTGTATTCGGTCAGTAAAATTGTTGAGACTTTCTCCGGGTTGCGTATCCCGGCCAACAAGCCGGTTGTAGGCGATAATGTGTTTACGCAGACGGCCGGTATTCACGCCGACGGAGACAAGAAAAACAACCTGTATTTCAACGAGTTGATGCCTGAGCGGTTCGGACGGAAACGCTCCTATGCGCTCGGAAAGACTTCCGGAAAAGCCAATATCGAGAACAACCTCCGCGAGCTGGGTATCATGCTGGCGGATGAGGATCTCAAAAAGGTTACCCAGCGGATTATTGAGCTTGGCGACCGCAAGGAGGTCGTTACCCGGGAAGATCTCCCGTACATCATTTCCGACGTACTGGATACGAATGCAATCGAGCTCAAGATCGAGGTGCTGAACTATGTGCTGACGCATTCGAAGGATCTTCGCCCTTCGGCAACGCTGAAGGTGAGAATCGAAGACGAAACCTTTGAAGCCAACGCCCAGGGAGACGGCCAGTACGATGCCTTTATGAATGCCCTGAAGAAAATCTACGGGCGTAAAGGGCTGGATCTTCCGGTGCTGACAGACTATGCCGTGCGGATTCCGACCGGCGGAAAAACTGACGCACTTTGCGAGACGGTCATTACCTGGCACTGGAATAACAAGGAGTTCAAAACGCACGGACTGGATTCTGACCAGACCGTTTCGGCTATCATCGCGACGCAGAAAATGCTGAACCTGATGTAGCAGCCCGGAACAGGCCGATAAACGTCTTATTCAAATCTGAAATAAATCCGGTGTCGGATAGCGCCGCAAAGGCTCCGATACTTCTCAAAAAATGAAAAAACACATCCTTATCGTTCCCGGTGACGGAATCGGGCAAGAAGTTACCGCCGTTGGCAAGCAGGTACTGGATCGCATCGCCGAAAAGTTCAACCACGAGTTTACCTACGACGAAGCCCTCATCGGTCACGTAGCCATCGAAGCAACGGGCGATCCGCTGCCGGAAGAAACGCTCGTGAAAATGCGTGCTTCGGATGCCATTCTGTTCGGAGCGGTAGGTCACCCGAAATACGACAACGACCCTTCTGCCAAAGTACGCCCGGAGCAGGGATTGCTGAAAATGCGCAAGGAACTCGGATTGTATGCCAACCTCCGTCCGATCAAGCTGTTTGACGAACTGCTCGAAGCGTCCAGCATCAAAGCAGATATCCTGCGCGGCGCAGATATCCTGTTTTTCCGGGAACTGACGGGCGACGTGTACTTCGGCAAGCGCGAGCGCCTGGAAGACGGCAATACAGCCTATGACACGATGATCTACCACAAGTACGAAGTAGAGCGTATCGCCCGCAAAGCCTTTGAAGCGGCCCGTACCCGGAGCAAAAAGCTCATGTCGGTAGACAAAGCCAACGTACTCGAATCCAGCCGTCTCTGGCGCGAAGTCATCCAGAAACTGGCCCCGGAATACCCGGACGTGGAAGTAGAACACCAGTTTATCGACGCGGCGGCAATGCTGCTCATCAAGGATCCGCGCCGCTTTGACGTGGTTGTAACCGGAAACCTCTTCGGTGACATCCTGACGGACGAAGCCAGCCAGATCGCCGGTTCGATGGGTATGCTCGCGTCCGCTTCTGTCGGCGACAGTACAGGCGTATACGAACCCATCCACGGTTCAGCACACGATATTACGGGCAAGGGCGTAGCCAACCCCCTCGCATCTGTTTTGTCTGCTGCGCTTATGCTGGATATTTCCTTTGGATTGAAGGCAGAAAGCGAAGCGATTATCGCTGCGGTAGACGGCGTGCTGAAGGATGGATTCCGGACCCGCGACATCGCTGATACCACGACGGACGCATCCAAAATTCTCGGTACTGACGCCATGGGAGCCGAGCTGCTCAAACGTCTCTGAGCAGCGAATCGAACGGAAAAAATTTGTCCGAATCAAATTTCCGGCTATTTTTGTCCTTATAAGCGTAACCGCCTGTGTCATGTTTGCTCAGAAACTCAACCTTGCTCTTATTCTTCTCAGTCGTTGTGTCTGAGGATGGGACCTGGTGTTGATATACCGAACCCTTTCTCAGACTTGAGAAGGGGTTTTTTATTGAGCCTTTCTTTCGGCGATGTTACCGCGAGTACCGGTTCCTAACCAATGTAATTTACCAGTTCATCGAACCACTGTTTACCCATGAGTCAGCGAATTCAAGTTTTCGACACTACCCTGAGAGATGGCGAGCAAGTGCCTGGTTGCCAGCTCACAACGGAAGAAAAGGTGGTGGTCGCCAAGGAACTGGAAGCCTTGGGGGTTGATGTCATCGAGGCAGGTTTTCCGATTTCCAGTCCGGGTGATTTCCGTTCGGTCGTGGAAATCTGCAAGGCCGTCACCGAACCGACAATCTGCGGCCTTACGCGCGCCGTGGAAAAAGATATCGAAGTCGCTGCGGATGCGCTTAAATGGGCGAAACGCCCGCGTATTCACACGGGTATCGGGTCTTCGGATGTACACATTCAACACAAGTTCAACTCGACCCGCGAGCAGATTCTGGAACGGGCAGTGGCCGCGGTGAAGTATGCAAAGAAATTTGTCGAAGACGTCGAGTTTTTTGCAGAAGATTCGGGCCGGGCTGACCTCCAGTTCCTGGCAAAGCTGACGGAAGCTGTCATCGGCGCCGGGGCGACGGTTGTCAACCTCCCCGACACGACGGGCTACCTTCTGCCGGATCAGATGTATGACCGGATCAGCTATCTCTTCGAAAACGTATCGAATATTCACAGGGCGACGATCTCCATGCACTGCCATAACGACCTTGGGCTGGCAACAGCGAACACGCTGGCCGGTATACGGGCGGGGGCGCGGCAGGTGGAAGTCACCATCAACGGGATCGGAGAACGGGCCGGAAACACGTCGCTGGAAGAAGTAGCGATGGCGCTCAAGGTCCATAAGGATCTGGGCTTCGAAACCGGTATTGATTCCCGCCGTCTGTATCCGATGTCCAAACTGGTCTCGGAAATGATGCGGATGTCTGTGCAGCCGAATAAGGCCATTGTGGGCCGGAATGCCTTCGCACACTCGTCCGGGATTCACCAGGACGGGCACCTGAAAAACGCATCCAATTACGAAATCATCACCCCGGAAGAAGTGGGCGTGCCGCAGTCGGAAATCATCCTGACGGCCCGCAGCGGTCGCGCTGCCCTGCGCCACCGCCTGCAATTGCTCGGCTTCCAGTTTGAAAAACTGGATCTCGACCGGTTGTATGACCGCTTCCTCCTCATGGCCGACGAACGGAAAATGATCCACGACCGGGACCTGATGGAGCTGGTAGGTTAACGGGTTTTGGTACTAAATTATCCAGTTAAAGGCGCCGGCTTGTTCGGCGCCTTCTTTTTTGCCGTTCTGTGTCTGTTTTAATGTAAATTCCGCCTGAAAATTTTTATACTTGATCCCTGATTTACAATTGTCGCTGGAGTTTAATGAGATTATCCGGGTAATAAATTAAACTATTGCGGCAAATGCAGTAACTTTGATTAGTTTACCCTGAAACTCTATCATGAAAGAAAACGCTATGATTCAGGTAGGTGAGGAAATCCTGCTTTGGAGACGGTTCACCGGGGGAGACCGCATAGCGTTTCAGGAGATTATCGTCACCCATTACCGCATTCTTCACAATTACGGCACGCGCTTCTGTCGCGACAGCGATTTCATTGAAGATGTTATCCAGGATTTGTTTGTCTATCTCTGGGAGCGTAAACAGGACCTGACCGATACACCCCCTTCTCTCCGCAATTACCTGCTCAAGGCTTTCCGCAACCGGATTGTCTTTGAACTCAAGCAGCATCAGCGCTATACAGATCTTTCCGAAAGCGAGGAAGAGTCTACCTTCGAACCCAGTATTCAGGAGACGTTGCTCCGGAACGAGTCAGAAGGCGAAATCGCCAGCCAGCTTTCGCTGATGCTGGCCCAACTTCCTGAACGTCAGCGGGAAGCCTTGTATCTCAAGTACTACGAAGACTGTGATATTCAGCAGATTTCGGAGATCATGGGCATTACCCGCCAATCCGTTTCCAACCACCTTCAAAAGGCGATGACATACCTGCGCATGCATTGGCAGAAGTCGGTCGTTTCGCCGCTATACCTGTTTATTCTTTCTGCTTTTTTGGGGTAATATCCTGAGGAATAGGAATATAAATGCTTCCTGAATGTGTCGGCATAACACATAGATGTTGCAAAGACACCGGGTGGAAGCAATGGGTTTAAAAAAAAATTGAAAAACTACTATTTCTGAAGGGTATGACGGGCTGCCCTTTTCCTAATCAGAGTGGAATAGGTGCCTATTTGATTATTCCATGCAGAGCTATAACCATTTTAAGGTCGAAGATTTTCTGAACGACCCTTCTTTCCGGAGATGGGTATTGGGCCGTTCGTCGGAAGAGGAGTCTGCCGACTGGGAAACGTATGTGTACAGTCGCCCTCCTTCTCTGAAAGCGCTGGAGCGCGCCAGAGGCGTTCTGGCCGGCATGGCTCCGGCTACCGTACTCACAGACGAGTACGTACTGGAAAAATCGGAGCAAATACTTGCGTATACCGTACCCCGACGACGCCTTGCGTTCTCCCGGGGGCTGGCTGCGTCCGTCAGCGGCTTTCTGCTGATCGCCGGGCTTGCCTGGTGGGGATTTGGCCGGACGTACCTGACGGCGCCCGGGCCGCCCGCGCCCGCAGTTTCGTACCAGGCGCTGAAAAAGGAGGTTGGAAAAGAATTGAAAGAGGTAGTCAATGCCTCCGAAAAACCCCGGGTAGTCCTCCTGCCGGACGGCAGTTCAGTCCTGCTTCAGGCCAACAGTCGGATCAGTTTTCCGACCCGGTTTGAAAAGGAAAAACGGGAAGTATTCCTGAGCGGCGAGGGTTTCTTTGAAGTGAAGAAAGACCGGAGCCAGCCATTTTATGTGTATGCAAACGAGGTAGTGGCCCGGGTACTGGGGACCAGCTTTACCGTACGGGCATTTGACCACGATACCCAGGTTCAGGTATTGGTCAAAACCGGCTCGGTTTCGGTGTATCAGCGCGAGGAAACGGTGGAACAGGAAACGGTGGAGCCGTCGGCAACGACACCCATGCTGGTTCTTTCCCCGAGTCAGAAAGCAGTGTTTCAGCGGCAGGATTTCAAACTGACCCTGTCGGAAGTAAAGGCGCCGGAATTACAACCGATTGAACAGGAGACATTTATCTACCTGCGGACTCCGATCAGCGCGGTATTCCGGGCAATGGAAAAGACCTATGGCGTACGGATTGAATTCGACGCCGACGTGACAAAAAACTGTACCCTTACGGCTACGCTGGGGGATAAACCCCTGACCGACAAGCTGGACATGATCTGCGCAGCGATCGAGTCCAGTTATGTGTATGAAAACGGGTCGGTCATGATCAAAAGTAAGGGCTGCCAACATCTCAACCCCTAAGTCGAATCTTTGTCTCTTTTTCTTATTCGTGCCTATGTAGCAAACGACTAACCCTTATCCCATGAAAAAGCCCCCGATGGTACCAGCATCGGAGGCGAGAAAATCCCCCCTTTTACAGTTGCTTGATCTCATCCCGACAACGAGGATGACAGGGGTTCTTTTGTCAATTGGTTTATTAAAAACCTTTCAAATCTATGCAAAAATTTGTCTACTCAAACAAACTGCTGTACGACGTTATGAAAGTCAGTCTTGTGCAGTTTTTCATGGCAGTGGTGTTTGTTGGAGTGAGTCATGCCCACGAGAGTTCGGGGCAGGACTTTCTGGCACACCGAGTGACCATTGCCGTTAAAAATCAGGACTTAGAGAGTGTATTAGACAGAATTTCGAAGATCGCCAACGTTCGGTTTCTTTACAGCCATGAGATGGTTTCGGCCGAGCGTAAGGTTAGCCTGCGTTTGAAGAATACGACGGTAGGAACCGCCCTCGAAGAGCTGCTTCATCCGCTTAACCTGACCTATCAGGTAATCGGCGAGCAGATCATCCTGAAACGCCTGTCCGCAAAGAATGTCAATACATCCTCGATGCCGGCGGAAGCTTCGTCAGACGAAGCGGCCACGACCTCGTTCAATGTCGCACCTGCCGATGTTTCGGTGACAGGTACGGTAACGGACGAAGAAGGTAACGCATTGACCGGTGTGAGCGTACTCGTCCAGGGAACTTCTCAGGGAACGACGACAGACGCCTCCGGGAAATACAAGATTTCCGTGCCCAACGGAAACTCCGTGCTGGTCTTCAGCTACGTTGGTTTCCTCAAGCAGGAAATTACGGTAGGAACGCGTACCACGATCGACGTGAAGCTTCAGAACGACATCAAAGCGCTGTCTGAAGTAGTCGTTGTGGGTTACGGCGAGCAAAAGAAGGAAACGGTAACGGGTTCTGTCGTGAGCGTGAAAGGCTCCGACCTGGTAAAATCACCGTCCGTCAACCTCTCCAACTCACTGGCCGGCCGTATGCCGGGGGTTATCGCTACCCAGGGCGGCGGCGAGCCGGGTTACGATGGTTCAACCATCCGTATCCGTGGCGTCAATACGCTGGGTAACACCGGAGCGCTCGTCGTAATCGACGGTATTCCGGCACGGAACGGTGGTTTTGACCGCCTGAACCCGGCCGATATCGAAAGCGTATCCGTTCTGAAAGATGCTGCGGCCTCTATCTACGGGTCACGCGCAGCAAACGGCGTTATCCTCATCACGACCAAGCGCGGCAAAACGGGTAAGCCCGAGCTGTCGTACTCGTTTAACCAGGGGTTTGCGCAACCGACGGTTGTTCCGAAGCTGGCCAATGCTACCCAGTACGCTGAAATGCGGAACGAGCTGGAAGTATTCAACCTGCCGACGGCAGAATGGAAAGGTGCTACCGATGCATTCAAGTCGACCGGTTCTTACACCCGTCCTGACGGAAGCGTAAAGGCTGCTCCGTTTGGTCCGACCGATTTCCAGAAGTTTGCAGATGGTTCCGATCCCTGGTTCCACCCCAACACCGATTGGTATAAATCTGCACTGAAGACCTGGTCTCCGCAGGTTCGCCACACGCTGCAACTGTCCGGCGGCAACGAAAACGTCAAGTACATGACCTCACTGGGCTACCAGAATCAGGATGCGTACTACAAGAACGCCGCTACCGGTTACAAGCAGTATGATCTTCGTATCAACGTAGATGCGAAAGTCAACGAATATGTCAACGTGAAAGTCGGCGCCCTGGCCCGCGAAGAATTCCGTTTCTTCCCGACCCAAAGCGCAGGCGCGATCTTCCGGATGCTGATGCGCGGTCTGCCGACGTCTCCGGCTTATTGGCCCAACGGCAAGCCCGGTCCGGATATCGAAAACGGTCAGAACCCGGTTGTCATCACGACCAACCAGACGGGTTACAACCGCGATTACCGCGATTACCTCCAGACCAACGGTTCTGTTGAAATCAAGATCCCCGGTGTGAAAGGCCTGAAACTGACGGGTACCGCTGCTGTCGATAAGTACATCCAGCGCACGAAGCAGTGGCAGACGCCCTGGTTCCTCTACACCTGGCAGGGCAAGTACGAAGCCGACGGCAAGACGCCGCTGCTCGTAAAAGGTCAGCGTGGTCCGGCCGAGCCGAACCTGAACCAGTATGACGAAAGCAAACTCAACATTCTCCTCGGTAGCTTGCTGTCGTACGACCGTACCTTCAAGGATCACACGGTAACGTTCCTGGCGGGTATCAACAAGGAAACGGTGAAGGACGATTATTTCAGCGCCTACCGCCGCTTCTTCATCTCGTCAGCGATTGACCAGATGTTTGCCGGTGGAGACGCCCAGAAAGACAACGGCGGCGGCGCTTACAACCAGGGCCGTCTGAGCTACTTCGGTCGTATGGCGTACAACTACAAGGAGAAGTACCTCGCCGAGTTCCTCTGGCGGTATGACGGTTCGTACAACTTCCCGGCCAACAAGCGTTTCGGCTTCTTCCCGGGTATCATGGCCGGCTGGGTTATTTCGGAAGAAAACTTCTTCAAGAACGGAGTACCCGCGATCAACTACCTGAAGCTGCGCGGTTCTTACGGACAGATGGGTAACGACCAGATCTTCTACAACGGATCACTCCAGGAGTATCAGTACCTGTCGACGTTCGGCTTCAACACGTACATCATCAACGGCCAGCCGGTGAAAACGCTTCGTGAAAGCCGCGTACCGAACACGAACATCACCTGGGAAGTGGCGAATAACCTCGACGTAGGTCTCGAAGGACAACTGCTCAATGGCAAGCTGAACTTCGAATTCGACTACTTCAACAACAAGCGGACGAACATCCTGTGGCCGCAAAATGCTTCTGTTCCGCAAACGACGGGTATGACCCTGCCGGCTGTGAACATCGGTATTCTCCGCAACCAGGGTTTTGAATTCAAGGTAGGATATGCCGGCAATGCAGGCGACTTCAAGTACAACGTCAGCGTAAACGGCGGTTATGCCAAGAACAAGATCGTTTTCTGGGATGAAGCTCCGGGTGCTCCTTCTTATCAACGTACTACCGGCAAGCAATACGGCGCCTACCTGTTCTACCAGTATGACGGCGTATTCAAGGATCAGGCTGACATCGACGCCAACAAGCTCGATTACACCGCGATCACCAAAACGCTCCGCCCCGGTGACATGAAGTACAAGGATTACAACGGCGACGGTAAAATCACGCCGGACGATCAGTTCCGCGGTGACAAAACCAGCACGCCGACGCTCCAGGGCGGTATCAACGGCTCCTTGCAGTACAAGGGCTTTGACATGACCATCCTGTTCCAGTACGCAACGGGCGCTCAGTCATACGTGAGCACGGGTGAATCCGGAAGTATCGGTAACTACCTCCTCGACGTGTACAAGCACCGCTGGACGGTAAACAACCCGAGCTCGGTTGATCCGCGTATCGCCGACCGCAGCAACCAGTACTACTCAAACGGTAATACCTACTGGCTGCGCAGCACGGACTACATCCGTCTCAAAAACCTGGAAGTAGGTTACACCATTCCGCAGACCCTGACGAGAAAAGTAGGCGTCAACAGCCTCCGTGTCTACGTGAACGGTCTGAACCTGCTGACTTTCGATAAACTGAAAGTGTACGATCCTGAATCAAGCAGCACCACGGGCCAGTACTACCCGCAGTCGCGCATCATCAACACCGGTTTATCGCTCACCTTCTAATTGGTGCTTCTACTCATGAAAAAACTGTATAAGAAAATTGGATTGATCGTATGCCTTGCGTTGGTGAGCCAGGCATGCAGCACGGACTTCATGAATATCAAGCCCCTGGGTGAAGTATCACAGGAAGACGTGTGGTCGGACGCCGGTCTGGCCGAAGCATTCGTAACCGAAATCTACAACGGCTTTCAGAACGGCGGGTTCGACGAGCAGATGAACGCTTCTCTTACCGATGAAGCGCTCTTTACGCACCCCGGCCGCGGGATCAACACCATCACGGAGTCCCGGTCAAACCCCGCCGATATCGGTTGGGTAAACGGTTCCTGGAGCTGGCAGAACATGTACCTGCGCATCCGCGCCTGTAACCTCGCTATCCAGAACCTGGCCAGTCCGAAGTTCGACAACGCCGCTATGGTAGAGCGTCTCCTCGGCGAAGCCAAGTTCCTGCGGGCCTTCTACTACCACCAGCTGATGCGTTTCTACGGTGGAGTACCCCTGATGGACAAGGTCTCTACGCTGGGTGAAGCGGACTATACCGTTCCCCGGAACACGTACGAAGAAGGCGTCAACTTCATCGTCAAGGATCTCGACGATGCGGCAAAAGCCCTCGACGGCAAATCACTTGCTCAGGGCCGCGCTACGAAAGGCGCCGCGCTCGCGCTGAAGTCACGCGTGCTGCTTTACGCCGCGAGTGACCTGCACGATGTACCGACTGCGAAGCAGACTTCATCGGTTATCGCCGGCTACTCCAACCCCGAATTCCTCGGGTATGTGAGTGGCGACCGCAAAGCACGCTGGCAAAAGGCCAAGGAAGCGGCGAAGGCTGTTCTGGATCTTTCCGGATATGGCTACAGCCTCAACCTGACGGCTCCCGTTACGGCGGCAGCCGGTACCCAGAACTACATCAATGTAGCAACTGCGAAGAACGGCGGCGAAGCCGAACTCATCCTCGGCCGTTATTTCTCGGCTGTGAAAGATGAAAACGGTCAGCACATCGGTCTCTACAACGGCCCGAACGGATACCACAACTGGGCAGGTAACTCGCCGATCCAGAACCTGGTAGACGACTATGAAATGATGGACGGTACGAAGTTCAGCTGGTCGAACCCGGCTCATGCTGCAGCTCCGTATACCAACCGTGACCCCCGTTTCAAAGGCACGATTCTGCATGACGGCGCTGATTGGAAGCCCCGGCCCTCTGACGCGGCCGGAAAGGATCCCTACAACCAGATCCAGACCGGTCAGTACCAGATCAACGACGCGACCGGCAAAGTCGTCAACGCGTTTGGTCTCGACACCCGTCAGAGCTCCATCGAAGACTGGAACGGTACCCGCTCCGGTTACTACATGCGTAAGTTCATTGATCCGAACCCGGCAATTATCGATCAGAACGGTCAGCAGCAGATTCCCTGGCCGCTGTTCCGATACACCGAGGCTGTCCTGAACTACGCCGAAGCCTGTATCGAACTGGGTGAAGAAGCAGAAGCTACGCTCTGGCTGAACAAGGTCCGTTTCCGGGCAGGTATGCCGGCCATTACCGACAAGGGAACGGCCCTCCGTGACCGCTACCGCAACGAACGCCGTGTCGAAATGGCGTACGAAGAGCAGCGTTTCCACGATGCCCGCCGCTGGATGATCGCGCCGACGACCATCGGCAAGCAAGCCAGAATTATACAGATCAACGGTACGCTGAAAGCCGGCAAAAACGTGACACTGTATAAATACGACCCGACCAGCTACGATTACGCGTACAAGGTCACCGACATTGATCCGGGTATCGAAAACCGGAACTGGTCCGACAAGATGTACTTCATCCCCATTCACCGGGATGAAATGAACCGGAACAAGAAGCTCGTTCAGAACCCCGGTTATTAATGGATTACCCTTCAGTACGTGGTGTCCGTTCCGGTATTGCCGGGACGGGCATCCCGTACTGAATCTTTTTTAGTGCTGCTTATCCTGCTTAACCTCCCTTCATTGTTCTCACCCCTCCCTTAACTTTTGAAATGGTACGCGCACTTTCCCTGTTGCTGGCCGGCAGTCTGTTGCTGTCTGCCTGCCAGAAAAAAGAAAAAGAACAGGTTCAGACCGGAAAGGAAGAAGAGCCTCTCTTCTCGCTTTTAACCCCCGAACAGACACAGATTACCTTTACGAATACGCTTACCGAAGGCCTGAATACGAATATTCTGATGTATGAATATTTTTACAACGGCGGTGGCGTAGCGGCCGGAGACCTCAACGGCGATGGCCTCGACGATTTGTATTTTACCGCGAACATGACTCCGAACCGGTTGTACCTCAACCGGGGAAACATGCGCTTCGAAGACATTACGGACGCTTCCGGCGCCGCCGGACGTCCCGGTCCCTGGAAAACCGGGGTGACAATGGCGGACGTCAACGGCGACCGCCTCCTCGATATCTACGTCTGCTATTCCGGCAGCGTAGCTGCCGAAAACCGGACCAATCAGCTTTTCATCAATCAGGGTGCGGATGCGAAGGGTATCCCGCATTTCAGGGAAGAATCGGAAGCCTACGGGCTGAACCACCCGGCGACCAGCACGCACGCCGTTTTTTTCGATTCTGATCGCGACGGCGACCTGGATCTTTTCCTGCTTAACCATAACCCCAAGTCATTGCCGGTTCTCGACGAAGCATCGACGGCAGCAATCCTGAAACAGGAAGATGCGTCCGCAGGATGCCGCTTTTTCCGGAATGATAAGGGGAAATTCAAAGACATTACCCGTCAGTCCGGTATCCAGAGTGTTGCGCTTTCGTATGGACTGGGCGTAAACGTGGCCGACGTCAACGGAGACGGATGGCCGGATATCTACGTGGGCAACGACTACACCGTTCCCGATTTCCTGTACCTCAACAACCGGAACGGTACCTTCACCAATCAGATTCAGCAGCAGCTCCGGCATACCTCCCATTTTTCGATGGGAAATGATATCGCGGATATCAACAACGACGGCTATCCGGATATCTATACCCTCGACATGCTCCCCGAGGATAACCGTCGCCAGAAACTCCTCATGGCGCCGGACAACTATGAAAAGTTCGACCTCAACCTGCGCTCCGGCTTCTACTACCAGTACATGCGCAATATGCTGCATGTCAACAACGGAAACGGAACCTTTAGCGAAGTAGGCCAGCTGGCCGGCATCTCAAATACCGACTGGAGCTGGGCGCCGCTGTTTGCCGATCTGGATAACGACGGTTGGAAGGATCTCTTCGTCACCAATGGCTATCCCAGGGACTATACCAACCAGGATTTCCTGAAATACATGGGCGATTTCATGAAAAACCGCCAGGGAAATATTCACCGGGAAGATGTACTCAGCCTGGTCCAGCAAATCCCTGCTTCGAATCTTCCCAATTATGTGTTCCGGAATAACGGAGACCTCACGTTTACGCCGAAGTCCTGGGGCCTGCGCCAGCCTGTCAACAGCAGCGGTGCTGTTTTTTCCGATCTCGATAATGACGGAGACCTCGATCTCATCGTCAATAATACCAACCAACCCGCAGCGGTTTACCGGAACGATGCCAAAGCACACTACCTGGCCGTTCGCCTCGAAGGAGAGCAGCACAACAGCCAGGGGATAGGCGCGAAGATACGCCTCCGGGCAAAAGGCCAGACGCAATACCTGGAGCAGTCGCCCTCAAGGGGATACCAGTCCAGCGTCACGCCGGTATTGCACTTCGGACTGGGGACGCAGGCGTTGGTAGATACCCTGGAGATCACCTGGCCCGACGGCAAAACCGAAGTACGCTACCAGGTCAAGGCTGATCAGACGCTGGTATTGAAGGAATCGGCGGCGAAAGCGGCCAAATCTGTCTTTGCTCCGGCAGCAATGGCCTGGTATGAAGCCGTCGCCTCACCGGTAAACTACGTGCCGGCAACGAGTACGCTGAACGATTTCAAGCGCCAGCCGCTGATGGTCAATCCGCAGTCGTTTGCCGGACCGGCACTCGCCAAGGCAGATGTGAATGGCGATGGGAGGGAAGATGTGTACGTCGGCGGTGGTAACGGCAAGGGCGGCGCGCTCTACCTGCAACAGGCCGGCGGTACGTTCTCGAAAAAGACCGATTTTGCCCCCGGCGCAGACGAGACGGCTGTTCTCTTTTTCGACGCCAATAAAGACGGCTTCCCGGATTTATATGTGGCCGCTGGCGGATACGGAGACCTGCTTCCGGACGACGCCCGGTTGCAGGATAAGCTTTACTTCAACGATGGCAAAGGAAACTTTCAGCCGGCGGCTCTTCCGCCCGTAAAAGGAGCGAAGGGATGCGTGAAAGCGGCGGACATAAACGGTGACGGCGCTCCGGATCTTTTTGTCGGCGGAAAGACAGTACCCGGCCGGTACCCGGAGAGCTCGCCGAGCTACCTGCTGATCAATGACGGAAAAGGGCATTTCACCGATCTTACCGACAAACTGGCTCCCGGTCTCCGGCAGATTGGGATGGTTTCGGATGCGGCCTGGCTGGACTTGAACCGGGATAAAACGCCTGAACTATTGCTGGTGGGCGAGTGGATGCCGCTGACTGTACTGGGAAACCAGGGCGGAAAATGGGTAGATAAAACTGCTGATTACTTTCCTAAATCCTACAAAGGATGGTGGAACCGCCTGTTGGTGGATGATCTGAATGGCGATGGCCGCCCGGATCTGATCGTCGGCAATCAGGGAACAAATACCCAATGCCGCGTATCGGAAAACGAACCGGCAGAATTGTATGTCAAGGATTTTGATGACAACGGGGCAATCGATCCCATACTCTGTTTTTATATCCAGGGAAAAAGCTACCCGTACGTCACCCGGGATGAGTTACTCGACCAGCTGAGCATCATGCGGACGCGTTTCCCGGACTACAAAAGCTACGCCGAGGCGACACTCACGGATATTTTTACGGAAGAAGAGCGGAAAGACACCCGCAAACTGGAAGCGAACTGCCTGCATACCATGTACTTCCGGCAGGGCGCCGACGGCAAATTCTCCGAGCAGAAGCTGCCCCTGGAAGCGCAGATGGCGCCGGTCATGGCGATGACTGTTTTTGACGTCGACCGGGATGGCCGCAAAGATCTTCTTCTCGCCGGAAACATCAACCGGGCGCGCCTGCGCTTCGGCAACTACGATGCGAATTACGGGGTTGTACTGCGCGGCGACGGGAAAGGCGGATTCAGCTACGTTCCCCAGCATCACTCCGGCTTCCGCATCATCGGAGACGTCCGCAACATCCTTACTCTCAACGAAACCCTGCTGCTGGGCATCAATGAAAAGCCGCTGGTAGCGTATCGTCCGGCAAAAAAATGAAACGTTATTTCCTCCTTTTTCTCTGGCTCCTGGCCGGATGTGCGGGCAAGGAGCCCGAAGTACCGCAGGCTGCGATTACGCGCGTCGTCGAAGAGATGACCGAAATCATGATTCACGACGTCAGCAACCCGCCGCTGGCAGCGCGGTTTTTCTCCTACGCGTGCCTGTCGGGCTACGAGATCATTGCCCGCCATGACTCCGTTGGCGGCAGCATGGCCGGAAAACTCAACGGATTTCCGGTAATTCAGCATCCGACAGAAATCAAAGCCTATTCCGCTCCGCTGGCAGCGCTGCTGGCCATGATGGAAACGTCCCAGAAAATGCAGCCGTCGGGCAAGCGCATGGCCGGCTATGAAGCGAAATTCCTGGATTCCTGCCGGACAGCCGGGTTTTCGGAAGACGTACTCGCCGGCTCCCGCGCCTATGCGCAGGCGATCAGCAAACAGATACTGGCCTATGCGAAGAAAGATCGTTATAACCGCATTAGCAACTATCCCCGCTACCAGCCGGTAAAGGGCGACGGCATGTGGTATCCGACGCCGCCGGGTTATTTCGCACCTGTAGAGCCGTATTTCAAAACCGTGCGGCCGTTTACCCTCGATACCTGCTCGCAGTTCAGGCCTGCGCCGCCGGCCGCCTATTCGACCGACAAAAACTCTGCCTTCTACAAGCTGATGAAGCAGAACTACGACGAAAAGCTCGACGGAGATCACAAAGAGATCGCTGCTTTCTGGGATTGTAATCCATTCGCTTTGGAAGACAACGGCCACCTCATGGTTGGCATGAAAAAGATATCTCCGGGTGCACACTGGCTGGGAATTGCCGGTATCGCCTGTGAGAAAGCGAAGGTTCCGTTCGGACGGGCCATGAAGATCAATACCGTACTGGCGCTGGCGCTGACAGACGGGTTCATTTGCTGCTGGGACGAAAAGTACCGCAGCAATCGTATTCGCCCGGAAACGGCTATCCGTCAGTGTATTGACCCCGGCTGGAAGCCTTTTCTACAGACGCCGCCTTTTCCGGAATACCTCAGCGGGCACTCGACGATTTCGTCTGCCGCCGCCGAAGTACTGACCTACTACCTGGGTGATAATTTTGCTTATACGGATACCGTGGAAGAGCCTTTCGGCTTGAAAGCGAGGTCCTTCCGTTCCTTCCGGCACGCCGCCGAGGAGGCGGGTATTTCCCGGCTCTATGGCGGTATCCACTTCATGGATGCCATCGATAACGGACGCGAACAGGGGACGAAAGTAGGCGTCTGGGTATTGAAGACAGTCGAAGGAAAGACGGCGCTCGTCGCGAAGCAGTAATCAACCCCCTTCGCGGGAATGCCCGGGCCGGGTATATTTACAGGATTTTTCCCTTCCGTTGGTGCGGAAGCCGGAGAAATCGCGCTTCATCGCCACGAATGTATCTCATCCCATTTAACCATTACTCATGCTGTACTCAGGACTCCCGCTCCGAAGCGGAAAATGGCGTGCGGGCTTGTTGGTCGCACTCGCCGGAGTAGGTGTTGTTGTCGGTTGTAAAACCGGAAAAACGCCCGCTCCCTCTGCGCAGTCGACGCCCGTTGTTGCCGTCGCCGCCGAACCGGCGCCCAAACCCGTCGAAAAAAAGAAGCCCCGCATCCTGGTTTTTTCCAAGACGGCGGGTTTCTACCACACGTCGATTCCCTCCGGTATTGCGGCCCTGCAGAAGCTGGGCGAGGAAAACGGTATTCTCGTTGATACCACGAAAAATGCCGCGCTTTTCAACGAAGAAAACCTGAAGAAGTACAACGCGGTTGTCTTCCTCAGTACCACCATGAATGTGCTCGATCCCGATCAGCAGGTGGCCTTTGAGCGGTACATTCAGGCCGGCGGCGGCTTCGTGGGTATTCACGCCGCGACGGACACGGAATACAATTGGCCCTGGTACAACAAACTCGTAGGCGCTTACTTCGCCAGTCACCCGCACCAGCAGAAGGCGGGAATTGATGTACTGGATAAAAAGCACCCGTCGACCAGCTTCCTGCCCGACCGGTGGGAGCGCTTTGACGAGCTCTACAATTTCAAGAATATCAACCCCGATGTGCACGTTCTGATGAACCTGGACGAAGACAGCTACGTCGGCGGGATCAACGGCAGCAACCACCCCTTTGCCTGGTACCATGAGTACGACGGCGGACGGGCGTTTTACACTGCCGGCGGCCATACCAATGAAAGCTTCAGTGAACCGCTCTTCGTGAAGCACCTGCTCGGCGGTATTACCTGGGCTATCGGCGACAAGGAGCTGGATTATTCAAAAGCCTATTCTGTCCGGACGCCGGAGGAAAACCGCTTTGTGAAAACGGTCCTTTCGAACGACCTCAACGAGCCCATGGAGCTTTCCGTCGCGCCTGACGGCCGGGTATTTTTTGTGGAACGGGGCGGGAAGTTTTACCAATTCGATCCGAAAACCCAGAAGACGCGCCTGGTGTATGATTTTCCGGTGAAAGCTGTGGAAAAGTACCTCAACGGGATGCTGGGGATGACGATCGACCCGAATTTCAAGGACAATCACTACCTCTATTTCTTCTATACCATTCAGGAAGGAGACCAGACCCGGCAGCGCATCGCACGTTTTGTGATGGGTGATGACGGTACCCTGGATGTCGCCTCCGAAAAGCCGATTATTGAGTTTCCGATTGACCTGGAAGTCAGTGCGCATACCGGCGGTTCGATGGCGTGGGATGCACACGGCAACCTGTTTATTTCTACAGGAGACAATACCGTTCCGTTCGAATCGAGCGGTTTTGCGCCGATCGACGAGCGCAAGGGCCGGATTACTTTCGATGCGCAGCGCTCGGCCGGTAACCCGAACGACCTTCGTGGAAAAATCCTTCGAATCCATGTCGAAAAAGACGGCTCTTATACCATTCCTGACGGCAACCTGTTCCCGAAAGGTACTGCCGGCACACGGCCGGAAATCTACGTCATGGGCTGCCGGAACCCGTACCGGATTTCGGTAGATCCGGCGACGGGATATGTCTACTGGGGAGAAATCGGCCCGGACTCCGGCGTAGATGGCCCGCAGGGTCCGCGCGGGTATGACGAGTTCAACCAGGCGAAGAAGGCGGGCAATTTTGGCTGGCCGTATTTCGTCGGCGACAGCAAGCCGTACAAGGCCTATAACTTCGAAACCAAGGCAGTAGGCGAGTATTTCGACGCCAATGCGCCGGTTAATAAGTCGGTCAATAATACCGGTATCCAGAACCTCCCGCCGGCACAAAAGGCGATGATCTGGTATCCGTATAACAAGTCGGCGGAATTTCCCGAACTCGGCGCCGCCGGCCGCTGCGCCATGGGCGGGCCGGTGTACCACTTCGATCCGAATCTGAAGTCAACCGTAAAACTCCCGGCTTATTACGATAAGGCCGTGTTCTTCTATGACTGGATGCGGAACTGGGTATTTGCCGTTCGCCTTGATGAAAAAGGCGACTACAAACGCATGGAACCGTTTATGCCGACGCTTGGCGATTTCCGCCGCCCGGTAGACATGGAAATCGGCCCGGACGGAGCCGTCTACATGCTCGAGTATGGCTCGGTTTACGGTATTGACAACGACGATGCCCGCCTGGTCCGGATTGATTACAACCCCGGCAACCGTGCGCCCGTCGCTCGTATCTGGGCGAAAGATACCATCGGCCTTGCTCCGCTGAAGGTAGCGTTCAACAGTTCGAAGAGCTATGATTTTGACGAGGAAGACAAGCTGTCATACGAATGGCGTTTCGAAGGGAATCAGGTAGCATCTACGGAAGCCAACCCGACGTATACCTTCCAGAAAAACGGTATCTACAAAGCTATTCTGAAAGTCAGCGATCCGACCGGCGCCTATGGTCTTGATACCCTGGAAATCAAAGTGGGGAATACCCTGCCGCAGGTAGCGATTTCGACAGAAGAAAACAGCTCGTTCTTCTTCCCCGGAAACAACCCGCTGAAGTACCAGGTAACGGTGAAGGACAACGAAGACAAAGTCATCGACAAAAAGCGCGTAAAAGTTTCCCTCAATTACATTCCGAAAGTCGCTGACAACGGTCCGCAGATCGGGCACCAGCAGATTTCGGCGTCGTTTAACCTGGGCAAGTCGCTGATGGAGGGCTCTGACTGCAAGGCTTGCCACCAGATCAACAAGAAGTCGGTCGGTCCGGCGTTCATGGACGTATCGAAGAAGTATACGAACGACAAGGGTGCGCTGACCCGCCTGGCCAACAAGGTAATTACCGGCGGCGGCGGCGTATGGGGTGATCACGCGATGAATGCGCACCCGCAGTTGTCGAAAGAAGACGCAACCGAAATCGTGAAATATGTACTCTCGCTGTCGAACCAGAAAGTAGAAGTACGCCTTCCGCAACAAGGCAGTACGGTTCTAAAAGATCACGCCGGCAAGACGCCGATCGAAGGACGCTACCTGCTGACAGCTTCCTATACCGACAAAGGCGGCGCGATTACTCCCCTCACAACGAGCCAGACGCTCATCCTCCGCCCCAACCGGGTGCAGGCAGGTGAAGCGGACGCCGTCTCCAACATAGTTAGCCAGGACAAGCGCCTGGGTGCGGTGCATCACAAGTCGTACTTCGTGCTGAAAAACATCGACCTGAAAGGTATTCAGAAGCTGACGTACCGGTATGCTTCCCAGAACCGGGACGCGACCATCGAGGTGCATACCGATTCGCCGAAGGGCGCGGTCATCAGCACGCTGAACTACACCGCTACCGGCGGCTGGAACAAATTCGCCGAACTGAGTGCCCCGATCCAGGACCCCGGCGGCAAGCACGATCTCTACTTCGTATTCGTGAAGAAAGAGAAGCCTAATGAGCATTTGATTTATTTGGATGCGGTGACGTTTGAAAAGTAAGAGAAGTTGGAATGTTTAGAGTTTAGGGTTTAGAGTTTTGACACGGTGGTATTCGTTGTTAATTGACATAAAATTTTGATTTTGAGTGAATTAATTTTGAAACCAGGCAGGGGCCATACCGCCGAACCCGAGTCGCCCTCTAAACTCTAAACTCTAAACTCTAAACTCTAAACTCTAAACTTTTCCATAAGTCTTTCAAAACCAGGCGTCTGTCCCGCATTTTATGCAAAACAGACGCCTGATTGAGTTTTACAGGGATATTTGCCTCTATTTCCTTTAAACACTAACTGACAGCTGATTGATGAGACGTTTCCTCGTACTCGGTCTGGTAGCCCTGGCGACGTGTCGCGCGGGGGCACAGACGGCCTCTGAACAGCCCGCCGACTGGGTCAATACCCTGATGGGCACCGAATCCAAATTCAGCCTTTCGACCGGAAATACCTATCCCGCCATTGCCCTGCCCTGGGGAATGAACTTCTGGATGCCGCAAACCGGCAAGATGGGCGACGGCTGGGCCTACACCTATACCTCCGACAAGCTCCGGGGCTTTAAGCAGACGCACCAGCCGAGCCCGTGGATCAATGACTACGGCCAGTTTGCCGTCATGCCCGTGACCGGAAAGCTGCGTTTTCATGAAGATGAACGCGCGAGCTGGTTCTCGCATAAGTCAGAAGTAGCCCGTCCGTATTACTACAAGGTATACCTCGCCGATCACGACGTGACGACGGAAATCGCGCCGACGGAACGCGCCGCGGCCCTGCGGTTTACGTTCCCCAAAAGCGATGAATCCCGCGTGGTGATCGATGCGCTCGACAAGGGTTCGTACATTAAGATTATTCCGGGAGAACGGAAGATTATCGGCTATACCACCAAAAACAGCGGCGGCGTCCCGGCCAATTTCAAAAACTACTTCGTGCTGGTGTTCGACCATGCATTTGCCGAAACAACCGTCTGGAAAGAAAAGGAAGTTGTGGCAAACAAGCTGGAACTCCAGGACAACCACGTCGGTGCAGTCGTGACGTTCAAAACAGCGAAAGGTGAGAAAGTATATGCCCGCGTTGCTTCTTCGTTCATCAGCCCCGAGCAGGCGGAGCGAAACCTGAAAGAAATCGGCAACGACAGTTTTGATACCGTTAAAGAAAAGGCCCGCGCCATCTGGAACAGGGAGCTCAGCCGGATCAGGGTAGAAGGCGGTTCAACCGATCAGACGCGTACTTTCTACTCCTGCCTGTACCGGACGATGCTCTTCCCCCGGAAGTTCTTCGAATTCGACGCCAATGGCAAAGTGGTCCACTACAGCCCGTACAACGGCCAGGTACTACCCGGATACATGTTTACGGACAATGGCTTCTGGGATACCTTCCGGGCAGTATTTCCATTCTTCAACCTCATGTATCCGTCGCTCAACAGCCAGATCATGGAAGGGCTTGCCAATGCCTACAAGGAGAGCGGCTTCCTGCCTGAGTGGGCGAGTCCGGGTCACCGGGACTGCATGATCGGTTCCAATTCTGCTTCCCTGATTTCAGACGCCTATATCAAGGGCGTTCGTGGATATGATATTGAAAAACTGTATGAAGCCGTCCTCAAAAACACGGAAAACGAAGGCCCGCTGAGTTCCGTAGGCCGGAAAGGCGTGAAGTATTACAACCAGCTCGGGTATGTTCCGTACGACGTAAAAATTCCGGAAAACGCCGCCCGCACGCTCGAATATGCCTACGATGATTTTGCGATCTATCAGTTGGCGAAAGCCCTGAAGCGTCCTCAATCCGAGATTGATCTCTTCGCCAAACGGAGCCAGAACTACCGGAACCTCTTCGATCCCGAAACAAAACTCATGCGGGGCAAGAACCAGAATGGTATGTTCCAGTCGCCGTTTAACCCCTTCAAATGGGGCGATGCGTTTACCGAAGGAAACAGCTGGCACTATACCTGGTCGGTATTCCACGACGTACAGGGCCTGGCCAACCTCATGGGTGGTAAGAAGGAGTTTGTGAAGATGCTCGATTCGGTATTTGTCGTACCTCCGGTTTTCGACGATTCCTACTACGGTGGCGTCATCCATGAAATCCGCGAAATGCAGATCATGAACATGGGGAACTATGCCCACGGCAACCAGCCCATCCAGCACATGATCTACCTCTACAACTATGCCGGCGAACCCTGGAAAGCTCAGTACTGGCTCCGCGAGGTCATGAACCGTCTTTATAGCCCAACCCCGGACGGGTACTGCGGCGACGAAGACAATGGTCAGACCTCAGCCTGGTATGTTTTCTCGGCCCTTGGTTTCTATCCTGTTTGCCCGGGTACGGATCAGTATGTACTGGGTAGTCCGCTGTTTGGCAAGACGACGCTCACGCTGGAAAACGGCAAGACCGTTTCCATTACGGCGGCCAATAACAGCGATGATAACCGCTATATCCAGTCTCTTCAGCTCAACGGCACGGCCTATGGCAAGAACTGGATCAGCCACGGCGATCTGATGAAAGGCGGCTCGCTCAAGTTTACGATGGGAGCGAAGCCTAACAAAACCCGCGGTACGAAAGACGAAGACGCTCCGTTTTCGTTTTCGAAGAAGTAAACGCGTGAAAGAAAAGAAGGGGCCGGCGAATACATTCGCCGGCCCCTTGTGTTTGGCAGAATAAGGATCAGTCTTCCGCTTTCTCCTTCCCGTCTGCCATGCGGACGATACGGGGGGAGAACCGGGCAAGTACCTCTACCAGTGCCGTCTGTTCGGCCATGACCTGCTCGAGGTTTTTGTAAGCCATAGGCGCTTCGTCGAGCCCGGCGCCGATCAGCTGCACGCGGGCCTCTTCGAGGGCTTTGCGGACTTCAGCCGGTTGAATGGTCTGGATCGCCTTCGTCCGGGACATTTGCCGGCCTGCGCCGTGAGACGCCGACCGGAGCGAAGCCGCCAGCCCTTTTCCCCGAACCACATACCCCGGCTGGGTCATTGAACCCGGGATGATGCCAATGTCTCCTTCCGCAGCAGGCGTGGCGCCTTTGCGGTGGACAATCACTTCCCGTCCGTCCGTCAGTGTTTCTTTCCAGGCGAAGTTGTGGTGGTTTTCGATCCGGATCAGCGGTTGCTGACCGAGCGCTTTCGCAATCTTGTTATGGATTTCGTGGTGATTGGCAGAGGCATAGTCGCCCGCCAGGTTCATCGCGATCCAGTATTCAATTCCTTCCTGAGAATCAAGTTCCAGCCACGCCAGGTGTTGGGCTTCTTTCGGAAGCCGGGTCTTCTCCATCGCCACTTTTGAGTAGTGATTGGCGATGCCTCCTCCGAACCCGCGGGAACCGGAGTGGGAGAGAAGGGCCAGATACCGGCCCTCGGGCAGGCTTTCGTCCGGCGTCAGTACTTCCAGTTCACCCCATTCAACGAAGTGGTTACCGGTTCCGGACGTTCCCAACTGCCGGTAGGCTTTGTCCATCAGCTGCCGGATCGGTTTGGTGGCCGTCCATTCGGGCCGGTCAAATAACGTGGTTTCGAACTTTTTCCCCGACTCGCTGCCCATTCCGAAAAAGGTATGCTCGCCCAGCAACGACTTCAGCCAATGCGTCTGGGTGTCAATCGCAGACGCCGGGAGGTCGAAAACGCTCAGGCACATACGGCAGGCAATATCCACCCCGACGGCATACGGAATCACTGTATTGGCATCTGTGGCAAGGACCCCGCCGATCGGCAGGCCATAGCCCTGATGGGCGTCAGGCATGAGCGCACCGGCCGCGGCGATGGGCAGGCGCATCGCGGTATTCATCTGGTTGAGTGCTCCCTGCTCGATTTGATTTGCGCCGAAAACAGCATACGGCAGCGCTTCCTCCCGGAGGAGAAATTCACGGCTTACCTGACCCGGCAGCGACGGCAGCTCGTATACGGGTTGCTTCGCGCGGTCTTCGGCGAGAAGGGATAGTCCCCATTCGCTCAGGATGACGGGCTGACCTTCGTCAGCCGCTTTTTTAACAGCCACACCCAGATTTGTCACCTTATTCTTCGAAAAGGCGAATTTCTTAGGCCGTTCGATCACCTCGGCAAACAGCACGAGGAGCTTCTCTTTCGGGTAGATACCGTTGGACAACAATCCGTTCGCTACCCGTAAAAACGCTTTCTGGAGATCTTCCGAAAGCAAACCCAGGGCGATTAGTTCTTCCCTGGTAATCTGTGTTTCCATTGATTTGGATATTGGTTGGTTGACGTTCAGGATGCGGTGTCAGAAGGTTAAAGGGGCCCGACTCTACACTTCAGACCTGAAGTCCTAAACAAAAAAAGCCCGGAACACGCAGTTCCGGGCCAATATGGGTACTTAACGATTAAGTCATCCCGTTGGTGCTATGGTTTTCGTCCGGAACCATCATGATACTCGCGTCCAAAGTCGTTCGACAGACTTTGACGCTCGTTCCAATCCTGATCGTATGCTGGGACGAATAATTTCATAGCGGGCGCAAAGATGCAACTTTTTTGAAATCTGATAATCACGGATATTTATTTTTTGTTGGATGCGTCCGACGGCTTTTCTTCCCCTGTGGCCAGGCGGAAGGAGCTGGAATTGGAGGCAAGTCCGTCGCTGTCACGAAGTATGCGTCCCTGGCCTACCGGGATCAGGGTTTCGCCCGGATCGTTTTTATCCTTCATGATCAGAGCGGTGTACAGGTTTTTGATGCCGGTATCTGTCCATTCGCCCGAGAATACGCGTATCTGCGTGCTGGTGACAACGCCGTCCGTCGCTTTAATCTCCGCAAACAGTGTGAAGAAATTACCATGTCCGGATAGAAATGCGCCGATACCGGTGCCGGTGGTACTGCCTTTCAGGTCGGCGCGGATGCTGAGATCCTTGTCATTCTGTTCAGAGAATTTGATCTTCAGATCGTTGAATTTGTAGCCTTTGGAGTAGCTGTCTCCGTCATAGGGACTGAACAGTTCGTGAGGCGAAGAGACATAAATACCTTCTACTTTGGGAGGAGCAGTACCTTCGTAAACCGGCATTCCGCGGTCTTTCAGGTTTTGGATGATCGATTCGGGGACAATGTTGCGGATCTGAGCCGAAAATCCGGCAGCGGGATCTTCCCTGGAGGACTTACAACCGGTAAAAAGCGAAAGAACCACCAGGGAGACAAGAGCGATGTTTTTCATAAAAGTAAAGGTTGAAGATTGGTTCTGACAGCTTAGTCGTATTGGTCGGGGAAACGGAAACAGGTTAATGAAATGTTAACGACCCGGCGCCTAATCCGGAACCTGTTATTTTTGTTTCATGCCGAGCCGTACCCTTCGCATATTCACCGTGTTGTCGGTCCTGCTGTTGCTGGGCCTGGCGTCCGTTCAGTTCTACTGGTTTCGCCAGGCATACCGGATGGAAGACCGTGACTTCGATCAGCGGGTTACTGCTTCGCTGCGGGTTGTCTGCCGGCGGCTTATCGATTTCAACAACCGGCCCAATAACCCGCCGATCCGTCCGGTGGAGCGGGTTACCTCCAACTACTATACCGTCCAGATCAACGACCGCATCGACCCGTCGGCGCTCGAAGTATTTCTGCGCCAGGAGTTTGCCCGGCAGGACCTCAAAGCCAATTTTGAATATGCCATTTATGACTGTGAGCAAAGCGAAATCCGCTACGGCGGGTTTGTCTGCCATACAGCCAATTGCGACAGTACCCTTGCCCTGAAGTATACCTTTCCTCAGGTACGGAGGCAGAACTACTACTTCGGGGTTTTTTTTCCGGAGAAACGGCAGTACCTGCTCAACCAGCTGAACCTGTGGGCGGTATCAACCGGCGCTGTCCTGCTCGTGATTGTGTTTTTCAGCTATGCGCTTTGGGTTATCTTCCGGCAAAAAAAGCTATCCGAATTGCAGTCTGATTTTGTGAATAACCTGACGCACGAATTCAAAACGCCGCTGTCGACCATCCTGATTTCAACCGATGTCCTGGCCCGGCCGGACCAGCCGCGGGAACGGCTGGCGAGCTATGCGACGATCATCCGGAAAGAAGCGCTCCGACTGAAGCAGCAGGTAGATACTGTTTTGCAAACCGCGCAGCAATCCAACGGGACTACTTCCCTGCATCCCGAAACAGTCTCGATCCGGGACGCACTGAACGAACTGCTGGAGCGTTCGGCGGAGCGGATCCGGGAAACCGGTGCGGCCGTATCGCTGGATCTTTCGGAAGAAGAGGTTTCCCTCTATGTAGACCGGCTGCATTTTTCCAATATTCTTTTTAATCTCCTCGATAACGCCCTGAAATATTCCTCCGGCCAGCCGGATATCCGGATCTCGGCCATGCCTGAAAAAGATAAACTGCTGATCCGGTTCGAAGACCGGGGAGCGGGTATTCCGCCCGAGTACCTGGGGAGGGTATTTGACCGGTTTTTCCGGGTTCCGACAGGCCCCGTTCACAATGTCAAAGGTTTCGGACTCGGATTGTACTATGTCCGGACGATGACCGAGGCGATGAACGGAACCGTTCGCGTCGAAAACCGGGAGGGCGGAGGCAGCCGGTTTCAGTTGCAATTTCCCTTCAACCCGAAAAAAGTATGAGCCAACCCCGCATTCTGCTGGTGGAGGACGACGAAACTCTTGGATTTGTCGTCAAGGATAACCTTGAGCAGGAAGGTTACGAGGTAGACTGGAAACAGGACGGCAGGACAGCCCTCGAAGCGCTGCAGACCGAAATATATGAGTTGTGCCTTTTTGATGTCATGCTCCCGGAAATGGACGGTTTTTCCCTTGCGGAGGAAGTCCGCCGGGAAGGAAATCCGGTGCCTATTATTTTCCTGACGGCGCGTTCGCTGAAAGAAGACCGGATACGCGGATTTCGCGCCGGTGGCGACGATTACCTCGTCAAGCCTTTCAGCATGGAAGAGCTGGTACTGCGGATGGAGGCGATTCTCCGGCGGACATCCGGCAAGGAAAAGCGCAACTTCTCCATCGGCCGGTATCGTTTCGACAGCGCAAACCAGCGCCTGTCGAGCGGGGATTTTTCCATCGACCTGACCGCCCGGGAAGCGGCCTTGCTGAAGTTGTTGGCCGAGCGGGTCAATGAAGTCGTTTCACGCGATGAAATCCTCGTACGCCTGTGGGGCAAGAAAGACTACTTCCTCGGCCGCAGCCTCGATGTCTTTGTCAGCCGGCTGCGGAAATACCTGCGTGAAGACGAAAACCTCCGCCTGGTGAGTGTTCACGGCGTTGGTTTCCGTCTCGAAAACAGTCCTCAGAACTTATAACCAAGGTCGAGGAAAAAGCAGTTGTGTTTGATGGTCAGGTCTCCTGCCCGGGACACGTTCGTTAGTCCCCGCTGGTAGCTGATGCCGAAAAACAGGGCGTCACTGCCAGCAAGCGCATATTCTCCGCCCGCTGCGAGCAGTAAATCCAGGTCTCCGAAACTGAATGCCCGGGTCCGGCCTTTGGATGCATTGTAGAGATACAGCGCATTCAGGGGGCGGTTGATAGGCTTTTCTGCCAGTTTAATATCGGCGAGGGCGCCGAACTGGACATAAATCCGGAAGCGATCCGCGACTTCATTCGTAAACATCTTGAACGTCAGCGGAATCTGCAGGTATTGCAGGTTGTAGGTAGATGTGGTGGCGGCTGTGGGCGGCGTCACATCTGCGACAAAGGACGCTGCGCTCCGGAGGCTTACCCGCTTGACGGTGTACCAGAGCCCGGTACTGAAAGCATATTTCTCGGCGAAGAAAATATCGGCAACCGGTCCGAGACTGATCCGCCCTCCCGCGCCGTTACTTTCAAAGGAACGGTACTGGTTGATTCCCTCGACGCTGTGGCCTGAAATAAAGGGAGAAAACTTGAAGCCCATCTGAATCCGTGAACCGTGATACCGGATCATTCCCCGACGGTCGTCCAGGCCCGTCTCGCCGCTCTGCGCCCGCGTCAGGAACGAAACCAGCAGTAAAACGCCGGAGAGGACAATTTTTTGCCTAATTTTGCACGATTTTTTGAAGGTCTTTTTCATGAGAAAAATTTTGATTTTCAGCTTTTTGGCTGGAATCGCCGGTGTACTGACGGGCTGTCATGAAGAGACAGATTCGGTCCGCCATACCCCCAAATCTCTTCCCGGTGCCGACACGATTTCCATTCACCTGGTTATCCAGCGGTTGGATTCGTCCCTTTTTGCCTGCCGCACCCGTACGGACGTCGAAGCCTGGGTCACCGCGAATCCTGCCTTTGTCCGTTCCTATTTTCCGGAAGCCGGAAAGCGGGAACAACTGGTTTCGGAGCTTTTCAGAAGAGTCAACGAACCAAGTCTCCGCGAATTTTACGGACAAACCAAGGAAAGTTTCGGCAACTTCGATACGCTGCGGCGCGAATTAACGACGGCATTCCGCCACCTGAAAGCCTATGACCCTGCTTTCCGGGTGCCGGAGATCCGGCTGGCCTTTACCGGATTCCTCGGTTCTGACCTGGTTTTAACAGATAGTACCATCACCATCGGGACTGATTACTTTCTGGGGAACAAGGCCAAATTCCGGCCGGACGTCTACGGATACCAGCTTTGGCGGTATAATCCGAAGGCGCTGGTTCCGCAGATTCTGTTCATTCTGTCGGAAAAATACGTGGAAACCAATCGCCAGGATAAATCGTTGCTCAACGAGATGATCGGATACGGCAAAGCCTATGAATTTGCCCAGACCCTGTTGCCTGAAACACCCGACAGCCTGCTGATCGGATATACGGGAAAACAGCTCGCTGAAACAGAAATAGCCCAGGATTTAGTTTGGGCACACCTCATCGACAACAAACTGCTGTACGAAACCAACCCGATGAAGAAGGTGAAGTATACCGGCGACCGGCCTACGACCTTCGAAATCGGTCCCCGCTGTCCAGGCAGTATAGGCCGTTGGGTAGGCTGGCAGATTGTGCGTTTTTATAAGGAGCAGAATCCGGACGTCACGGTCAGGGAACTGATGCAGAACAAAGACGCCCGGCAGATTCTGGAACTTTCGAAATACCGGGGCCAAACGCCCGAATCCTAATTTTCCGATTTCTATGTTTTTACTTTTTGCTTTTGCCTTTGTCGTTCTGCTGGCGCTCGGTGCGGTGACGTTTTTTCTGGTAGCCGCTTCTCAGGGAGAATCCTTCCGCGGAAAGCGCCTGCAAACGCTTTCCGGTAAGCGCCCGTCGCTGTCGGAAGGAGCCTTTATCGAAGCGCTGACAGAAAAAGGATATGACGATTCCCTCGTCCGCAAACTCTATACCGAGCTGCAATGGTACCTCTCCGAGCAGCCGCAGTTTGGTCTCAACCCTTCTGACAATGCCGAAAAGGACTACTGGGTGCCGGAAGAAAACGTGAAAGACCTCATCGAGCGGCTTTTCGCGCAGGTGCAGGGCCGGCGGCCGCTGCTGGCCGACTGGGCGGCGTGGGATCAGCGGACCAACAAGGCGCCGGTGGCAGTACTTGAAAACATGCTCCGCTTCGCAACCGGACGGTAGGAGAGCACCTCCTTAATATATATAGCAGTTTTGAGTTTCTTTCGGATCCCGGAACATTAAACCCAAAACGCAAAACGCAAAACTCATTTTACACGCATGGCAAAGCGCTCCTTTGGCGAAGAGCCTTCTCCCGAAGACAAAAAGAAGGTAAACCGGGAAGGGTTGAATAAAGCTCTCCGGATTTTCCGTTTCGTAAAACCATACCGCGGCCTGTTTCTGATCGGGCTGGTTTTTCTTGCGTTGTCACAGGTGACGATGATGTCGTTTCCCCTGCTCATCCGCGAGATAGTAGCGGTACTGGAAAAGAAATCACAATTCACGCTGAATCATGTACTGATGGCATTGTTCGCGGTATTGATCGGGCAGGCACTGTTTTCGTTTGGCCGGATTTACTACTTCACGCGTGTGAGTGAACGGACAATGGCAGACGTACGTCGGTCACTTTATAGTAAAATCGTTACACTGCCGATACGTTTTTTCGAACAGCGCCGCGTAGGGGAGTTGATGAGCCGGATGACGTCCGACGTTACCCAGCTTCAGGATGTCCTGACCATTACGCTGGCCGAGCTATTGCGCGGCGTCGCAACGCTGGTGATCGGTACCGTTGTTATCGTGACGATTTCCTGGAAGCTGACGCTTTTCATGCTCGCGACGTTTCCGGTACTCGTCGTGGCTGCGATGATTTTCGGCCGTTATATCCGTAAAATGTCCAAAGCTGCGCAGGACGAACTGGCCGGCGCGAATATTGTAGTCGAAGAAACCCTGCAGTCTATCCAGATTGTCAAAGCGTTTACCAACGAAAACCTGGAAATCAACCGGTATACGTCGGCGCTCGACCGGGTCGTGAAAACGGCCCTGAAGGCATCCATGTTTCGGGGAACGTTTGTATCCTTCATCATCTTTGCCCTTTTCGGCGGGATTATCGGAGTGGTATGGTACGGCGCATCCCTCGTGCAGAGCGGGGAAATGATCATGGCAGACCTCTTTGGCTTCGTCCTGTATACGGCATTCATCGGCGGATCGGTCGGCGGGCTGGGGGATATGTATGCCCAGGTTCAGAAAACGGTCGGCGCGTCTGAGCGTATTCTGGAAATCCTCGACGAGACATCGGAGGTACAGCCCGGCGTCGGCGAGGCGATTGCCACGCCGGTAGAAGGGGAGATTTCCTTCCGGAATATCCGGTTCAGCTATCCTTCCCGCCCGGACGTACAGGTATTGAAGGACATCAGCCTCCAGGTGCGGAAAGGGGAGAAGATAGCCCTGGTCGGGTATTCAGGCGCCGGCAAATCGACGATCGTACAATTGCTCATGCGCTACCACACACCACAGGGGGGGCATATTTTTGTCGACGGCAAAGACATCGCCGGTTTTAATATTACCGATTACCGGAAGCATATTGCTGTAGTACCTCAGGAGGTCATGCTCTTCGGTGGCACTATCCGGGAAAATATCGCTTACGGCCGGCCGGGCGCGACCACTGCCGAAATCGAAGAAGCAGCCCGGAAGGCAAATGCCTATCAATTCATCCTGTCTTTCCCGGAAGGGTTTGAAACGGTAGTGGGTGAGCGGGGCGTGAAGCTCTCCGGCGGGCAGCGGCAGCGGATTGCCATTGCCCGTGCGATTCTGAAAGACCCGGCGATTCTGATTCTGGATGAGGCAACGTCGTCGCTGGATGCCGAATCGGAAAAGCTCGTACAGGAAGCACTGGACGGTTTAATGGAAAACCGGACGACGATCATCATTGCACACCGGCTCGCCACCATCCGCAACGTCGATCAGATTTACGTGCTGCAGCAGGGAGAAATTGTCGAGCAGGGAACGCACGAAGAATTATCTTTGCTCGAAGCGGGTTTATATAGCGGATTGGTTAAGCTTCAGTTCGAGAATGCGCTGAATCTGGAGTAAATACAGGGGAATAGACCCCCGAAAACAGGAAAGCCTATGAATGCACGCGTGCCCCAGATGCTCAAGCAATACAACCTCCGGCATACCGAAGCCCGGGAGGATGTACTGGATTTGTTCTATAACCGGGACTTCGCCCTTTCGCACGGTGACCTGGAAAGCCAGCTCGATGCACGGTTCGACCGGGTGACGATCTACCGGACCCTGAAGACATTTCTCGATAAGGGTATTCTGCACAAGGTACTGGATGATGAGGGAACGGTGAAGTATGCCATGTGCAAGGAAGTATGCCAAGCCGAGGATCATGTGCACCACCATGACCATGTACACTTCAAATGCCTGGTGTGCGGTCATACTACCTGCCTGGACGAGGTTCGTATCCCTGCCCTGGCATTGCCGGAAGGGTACAAACGCCAGGAAATTAATCTTCTTGTGCAGGGCGTGTGTCCTGACTGCCACAATTGATACTTTTTTTGTTGCAATAAGGTCCCCCGGATTTCCGATCCGGGGGATTTGTTTTTTAGGGAGATAAAATTGGACGGCAGGGAGAAAAATGCTGTCGGTTTTGCCTTATTTCGCTGATAAACAATAGGTTATCGTGTGAATTTAGAACTTGAATAAACAAGAAAATCGCATACAAACCAGTCGTTGAAATCGCAAACGAAGGGGGTCTCTAAAACTTCTTTAGAATGATTTTAAATAGATATTTTTACCCTACTTTTAATGTCATGGAAAAATGCAGAGTTTGAAGAACAACGATCCGATTGTAGTTTTGTGGGCCCGGAATGGGTCTATACGGCTAACCCGTACTGAAAATAAAAGTTGAAAAGTTTATGATCAAACGAGCACTCAGCTACTTCCTATGGGCCGCGACGGCAATCGTACTGACGATTTGGAGTAGCACGTCCAGCTTTGCCCAGGACTCCGCTAAAGGCGAGAAGCTCTTCACCCAAAACTGTGCATCATGCCATAATGTAGGGGAACAGAAGTTGATCGGACCCGGTCTGAAAGGCGTAGACACGCGTCACGACGAGGCCTGGTTGATCAAATGGATCAAGAACCCCGCCGGGATGGTGGCCAGTGGTGATGAGGCAGCTGTCAAGCTGTACGACCAGTTCAAGCCGACGATGATGACGGCGTTCGGCAGTATGTCTGACGATGACATCAAGAGCATCCTGGCATACATTAAGGAAAAGAATGCTGCTCCTGAGCCGACAACAGGTCCGACAGGTGGTGGTGGTGGCCAGGCCGTTGCAGCAGCGGCCGGCGATCAGTCTTCCGGCTTCTTCAGTGTCGTACTGGTAGCCCTGCTCGTGGTGATGATCCTGATGCTGGCAGCGCTGCTCGGTATCCTGGGTGTTCTGAACCGCTTGTCTTCGGTAGATCCGAACTCTCCTGAAGCTGAAAAGATTCCCTTCTTCGCTCGTTTGAAGGAAAACGCCGGAAAGCTTGGCAATAGCCCTGCCTTCCGTACCGGAGCACTTCTTCTCTTCGTATTGCTGGCAGGTAAGGCAACCCTCGATGGCATGTACGGCATCGGTATTCACCAGGGATACGCGCCGAAGCAGCCGATTGCCTTCTCTCACAAGCTTCACGCCGGCGAATACAAAATCGATTGCAACTACTGCCACACCGGCGTCAACAAAGGCAAGCAGGCTAACATTCCGTCTGCCAACATTTGTATGAACTGCCACAACTCGGTGAAGGCTTCTTCTCCCGAAATCCAGAAGATCTACCGCGCGATCGAAAAAGATCAGCCGATCGAATGGATCCGGGTGCATAACCTGCCTGACCTGGCCTACTTCAACCACTCACAGCACGTGAACGTCGGAGGTCTCCAGTGCCAGCAGTGCCACGGGGAAGTGCAGACGATGGAAGTGATCGAGCAGCGGTCTACGCTGACGATGGGCTGGTGTATCGACTGCCACCGGAAAACCAACGTCAACTCAAAAGACAACAAGTACTACGACAAGCTTGTTGAGTTGCACGCTTCCAAAGGCGTAAAGGAAATGAAAGTGGCGGATATCGGCGGACTTGAATGTTCGAAGTGCCACTATTAATATAATCTCGGGGCGGGTCCGCAAGGAGCCGCCTTTCCCCAACACGAGTTTTTCTAATGGAAAATACTACGAAAAGATACTGGCGAGGTCTGGAAGAACTGCGGAATGATCCGGAATTCGTTAAGAACTCACACCGCGAGTTTGCCGATGCCAGTGACATCACCGATGGGGGAGGAACGTACCGTCGGGACTTTCTGAAGATGCTTGGCTTCGGCGTGGCAGCTGTTTCCCTGGCTGCCTGTGAAGCTCCTGTTAAGAAAGTAATCCCTTACCTGAATAAGCCTGTTGACGTAGAGCCGGGCGTAGCCAACTACTACGCTTCTTCTTTCGTTGACGGTGGAGAATATTGCTCTGTCCTGGTGAAAACCCGGGAGGGGCGGCCCATTTTCATCGAGGGTAACCCCTTGTCGGGCATTTCGCAGGGCGGCGTCGGAACGCGTGTACACGCTTCCGTACTCAGCCTCTACGACAACGAGAAACTGAAAGAGCCCCATAAAGGTGGAAAGAAAACCGAATGGGAAACGCTCGATAAAGAAGTAGCAGCGGCACTGGCGAAGTCTCAGAATATCCGCCTCGTAACGGGTACTGTTCTGAGCCCGACCACGAAAGCGGTTATTGAGGCCTTCAAAGCCAAGTACCCGTCGACCGTTCATGTTTCCTACGATCCGGCCTCTGCTTACGGGCTGACGCAGGTTCACGGTGGTCAGCTTCCTGCTTTTGATTTCAGCAAAGCCAAGGTAATCGTCAGCCTCGACGCGGATTTCCTCGGCACCTGGATTTCTCCGGACGAGTTTGCCAAGCAATGGGCAGCCGGCCGGAAAGTGTCGTCAGGCAAAGGCGGTAACCGCCAGATGTCCCGTCACTATGACTTCAGCTCTATCATGTCCCTGACCGCTTCCAATGCGGATTACCGGGGTCGCCTGAAGCCTTCCCAGCTTGGTCTGGTAGCTTCTACGCTGCTGAAGCTTATCGGCGGTTCTGCTTCGACGGCTGACGTAAAAGTTGAATTCCTCGAAAAAGCAGCAAAGGATCTGAAAGCAGCTGCTCCGGGTTCTACGCTGGTAGTGAGTGGTTCGAACGACGCCAATGTTCAGGCTGTCGTTGCTGAAATCAACAAACTGCTCGGCAACTACGGAACGACGATCGCCGGCACTGCCAATTACAAGCAGGGTAACGACGACGCGTTCAACACCTTCGCAACGGAACTGAAGGCCGGCAAAGTAGACGCTGTTATCTTCTACGGCGCTAACCCGGTGTACAACAGCCCCCGCGGAAAGGAAATCGCAGAGGCTCTGCCGAACGTGAAACTCAGTGTTTCCTTCGCAGACCGCGCCGAAGAAACCGCTTCCCTTTGCCAGTACATTGCTCCGGATTCACACTTCCTCGAATCATGGGGTGACGCAGAGCCGAAGCCGGGTTACTTCTCGATCATTCAGCCGACGATCTCCACGATCTTCAACACCCGCCAGGCGCAGTCTTCTCTGTTGACCTGGGCTGGTCAGAACGGAGATTTCTACGAATTTCTGAAGAAGAACTGGGCGGCTACTATTCTCAAAACCAACAGCAAGGAAGCCTGGAACAAGGCTGTTTACGACGGCGTATTCGAGCCGGCCAAGGGTACTACCCCGGCTGCTCCTTCTACGACGTATGACCTGCTGACCGCACTCGGCAAAGTGAGCGGCACCTACCGGGCCAACTCCGACAAGCTCGAGTTCATCGCCTACGAAAAAGTAGGGATGGGTACCGGTTCGCAGGCCAACAACCCCTGGCTGCAGGAATTCCCCGATCCGATCTCAAAAGCCTGCTGGGATAACTACGCTACTCTTTCACAGAAAACGGCTGAAAAGCTGAACGTGAAGCAGAACGACGTAGTGAAGCTGGAAATCGCCGGCAAAGAAGCCATCGAGCTTCCGGTGCTGATCCAGCCCGGCCAGGTAAACGATACTGTTGGCGTGGCCATCGGCTACGGCCGGACCAAAGCCGGTAAGGCTGCTGACGGTGTTGGTAAGAACGTATTCCCCTGGATCAACGCGACTGGCGCTGATATTACTGTAACGCCGACGGGCAGCACCTACAAGTGGGGCATCGCTCAGACCCAGACGCACAACACGGTAATGGCCCGTGAGTCGGTTGTACAGGAAACGGTTCTGGCCAAGTACCAGGAAAATGCGCAGGCCGGTCGTTTCTTCCCGAAGGTGGCTACGTCTGAAGGTGCGAAAGCTCCGAACGATATTACCCTCTGGAACGGTCACAAGAAGAACAATCACAGCTGGGGTATGGTCATTGACCTCAACCTCTGTACCGGTTGCGGCGCTTGTGTGGTTGCCTGCCAGTCAGAAAACAACGTGCCGGTTGTCGGCCGTAAAGAAGTGGTGATGCGCCGTGAAATGCACTGGATCCGCATCGACCGCTACTATTCTTCGGTTCAGCCGAAAGAAGATGAAAGCGTCTTCCAGGAGCTGAAAACCCTGGAGCTTGCTTCTGAAAACCCGGAAGTAGTGTTCCAGCCGATGATGTGCCAGCACTGCTCAAACGCTCCGTGCGAAACGGTTTGTCCGGTACTCGCTACCACGCACAGCAACGAAGGGCTCAACCAGATGACGTACAACCGTTGCATCGGTACGCGTTACTGCGCCAACAACTGCCCTTATAAAGTACGCCGTTTCAACTGGTTCAAATATTTCGACGAAGACCAATTCCCCTACCACTTCAACAATGACCTCGGCAAGATGGTCATCAACCCGGAAGTAACGGTTCGCAGCCGCGGGGTAATGGAAAAATGTTCGTTCTGCGTGCAGCGTATCCAGGCTGGTAAACTTTCTGCCAAGAGAGAGCGCCGTTCCCTGTACGCCAACGAGGTGAAGGCAGCCTGCTCGGCTTCCTGCGCCACCGGTGCGATCGTCTTTGGCGATATGAACAACCCGGAAAGCGACATCTTCAAAATCCTCGCCGACGAGAAGGAAGGCCGGGCTTTCACCATGCTCGAAGAAATCAACGTTCTTCCGCAGGTGAACTACCTGACCAAGATCCGGAACAAGGATGAGGCCGATGCGCAGGCGATCCACAAGGGCGGCCACGAGAAGCCCAAGAAGGAAGCGCACAAGCACGAGAAAGAACACGCGTAATTATTTGATTCCGGCTGCTGGTCTGACCCGACCGGCAGCCGGAACCTAACTTTTGAAACTCTGAAAATTTAGAAATATGTCACACGTCAGTGCTGTCGTAAGACCTCCCTTGGTGACAGGTGGAAAATCCTACCATGATATTACGGAGGATGTCTGCCGGCAGGTGGAAGGTAAACCTACCGCTTCCTGGAAAATCGTTTTCGGTATTTCCTCCGTGGTCCTGTTTCTGGGTACCTGTTCCGTATTCTGGACCTGGTGGGACGGCTTGGGTAACTGGGGATTGAACAAGACAGTTGGCTGGGCATGGGATATTACGAACTTCGTGTGGTGGGTAGGTATCGGTCACGCCGGTACGCTTATCTCCGCGATCCTTTTGCTGTTCCGTCAGAAATGGCGGACATCTGTCAACCGGGCGGCGGAAGCGATGACGATCTTCGCCGTTATCTGTGCGGCCAGCTTCATTCTGATGCACGCCGGCCGCGCGTGGCTCGCCTACTGGTGTATTCCTTTCCCCAATACGTTCGGTTCGCTGTGGGTTAACTTCAACTCTCCGCTTATCTGGGACGTATTTGCGATCTCGACGTACTTCTCGGTATCCTGCCTCTTCTGGTATTGCGGTCTGATTCCTGACCTCGCTACCATCCGCGACCGGGCCAAGAGCAAGGTTTCGAAATTCATCTACGGCCTTCTTTCAATGGGCTGGAACGGAAATACCAAGACCTGGTTCCGCTACGAGTACGTCTCACTTATCCTCGCCGGTATTTCTACCCCCCTCGTACTTTCCGTACACACGATCGTATCCTTTGACTTTGCAACCTCGGTGATTCCGGGATGGCACACGACGATCTTCCCTCCCTACTTCGTGGCAGGGGCTATCTTCTCAGGATTTGCGATGGTAAACAACCTCCTGCTGATCGTCCGCTGGACGTTCAAACTCCAGGACTACATTACCATCGAGCACATCGAGACGATGAACAAGATCATCACCGTAACGGGTTCCATCGTAGGTATCGCTTACATCACCGAGTTCTTTATTGCTGCTTATTCAGGCGTAGAATACGAACAGTATGCGTTCATCAACCGGGCCTTCGGTCCGTACTGGTGGGCTTACTGGGCGATGATGACCTGTAACGTAGTAACGCCCCAGCTTTTCTGGATCCAGAGCATCCGCCGCAGCATCATGTGGACGTTCGCGCTCTCGGTTGTCGTAAACATCGGGATGTGGTTTGAGCGTTTCGTGATCATCGTGACGTCCCTCCACCGGGATTATATTCCCTCCAGCTGGGCTATGTTCTCTCCGACGATCATCGACATCGGCGATTACGTTTTCACCTTCGGTCTGTTCTTCTTCCTCTTCCTGTTGTTTGCCAAGTACCTCCCGGTTATCAACATGGCGGAAGTGAAGGCGGTTATGAAGAGCTCGTCCGAGCGCTTCCCGTACAAAGTGAAGCCCGGTAAAAGCACAGGAGAAAAAGTCACTGAATAAATAAAGGAATTGGCAGGCGGGTTCAACCGCCTGCTGCAATCCGTCTCACAATGGATACTAATAAGCGATTTCTGGTTGGAGTTTACGACGACGATGACGAAGTTCTGGCAGCGGTGAAAAGCGTCCGGGCCAGCGGCATCAAGGTACATGACGTATACACGCCTTTCCCGGTTCACGGACTGGACAAAGCGATCGGACATCCCCGTACCCGGATCCCTGTCGCGGCGTTTATGTTCGGCGCGCTGGGTCTGACCTGTATGTTTCTCCTGACCCTGTATACAATGGCACTCGATTGGCCGATGAACATCGGGGGTAAGGATTTTTATGCACTTCCGGATTTCATCCCGGTAATGTTTGAGTTTACGGTACTCTTTACCGCTTTCGGGATGGTGTTTACCTTCTTTATCTCAAACGGACTGTGGTGGGGTGTGAAGCCGGTGATTTTCGATCTCCGCGCGACAGATGATAAGTTTGTCGTAGCCATCGACACCGGAGCCAACCGGAAAACGGAAGCCGAAATCGAGAAAGCCCTTCGCGATACAGGTGCGACGGAAGTGAATATCAAGGAAGTGGTAGAAGAAGCAGCGTAAGATCTGAAATCACGAAACTGTCTATCTATCACATCAACTTATTGTACCAATGAAAAAATACCTACCGTTCGTATGGATTGCCGCTTCCCTCGTGGTTGTGATTCTGGCATCCATGAAACGCGACCCGCAGCATCAGGCATGGGAATACGCGCCGAACATGTACAATTCCGTCGGATACGAACCGCTGACCCAAATCAAGCCGAACCCGATCAACAGTGAGACGGGCAAAGGCAATGGCAACATGCGCGTACCGGTGAAAGGGACCATTCCCCGTCAGGCGTACGTGACGACCGACGGCGATACGGTGATCTCTGCTCTGGAAAAAATGGAATTGATTTTCCGGAATATCCCGGCTGACAGCCTCGAGATGTCTGCCGCTGTGCTGAAGAACCCGCTGCCTGCCAGCGAAGCAACTGCCAAACAGGGCCAGGTGCTGTACGGCAAGTATTGCCAGCACTGCCACGGTGAAAAAGGCAAGGGCGATGGTCTGGTCGGAAAGAAATACGGCGGGGTTCCTGTCTATTCAAGCGACGCACTTAAAGATCTCAACGACGGTCATATCTTCCACGTCATTACGTACGGAAAAGGACGGATGTGGCCCCACGGTTCACAGGTTTCTCCCGAAGACCGCTGGAAGATCATTCAGTACGTCCACAAACTTCAGCAAGAACCCTAATTTCCAGAGTTGACTGTCGTCCGGCAGCAAGGGCAACCGGCTGCAGGACACATAACCGAATAACGTAAGTACAATGGCAGAGCACAATCACCATTTTGATCCGGCTGAGATGGAGGAGTGGTATGACTTTACCTCCTCTTCAAAGCGGAAGTTGATCATCGGTATGCTGGCGGGCCTCGCAATTCTCCTGATCGGAGCGTTTATGGTGTCCAAAGGTATTGGTATCGGCATCGAGCACGCACACGAGCATGCCGGCCACGGACACGAAGGGCATGAGCACGGGCTGCCGGGCTGGGCCAAGCGTGTGGTTGCCAACCTGTGGATGAATGCCGAGTTCTTTACCGGCATTTCCGTCATCGGGATGTTTTTTGTATGTATTCAGTACCTGTCCTGGGCTGGCTGGTCTTCTATTCTGAAGCGCGTGCCCGAGGCATTCCCAGCTTTCCTCCCGATTTCGGGCGGTATCCTGATCATCCTTTACTTCGCTTTCGGACAGGAACTGTTCCACTGGCGTCATGAAGGCGTGATGGATCCGGAAAGTGAGCATTACGATGCGATCATCGCCGGCAAGAGCTGGTACCTTAATAACGCTTTCTTTATTGTCCGGACTGTTTTGTACATCGGTCTCTGGTACGGTCTCTGGGTAGTACTCCGGAACCTGTCCAAGCAGGAGGATGCCGTTGGCGGAACCGAGTGGTGGTATAAGATGAAGAACCTTGCGCGGGTATTTATCCTCGTGTTTGCGGTAACGTCTTCTACCAGTGCCTGGGATTGGGCCATGTCGATCGATACCCACTGGTTCTCGACGATGTTCGGCTGGTACCACTTCGCTTCCTGGCACGTGACCGGTCTGGCAGTAACTACGCTGGCGGTTATCAGCCTGAAGGAAAAAGGTTACCTGCGCTGGGTGAATGAGAACCACCTTCATGACCTCGGCAAGTTTATGTTTGCGTTCTCTATCTTCTGGACCTATGTATGGTTTGCTCAGTTCCTGCTGATCTACTATGCCAACATGCCGGAAGAAACGATCTACTTCCGCGAGCGTTTCAGCGGTTACGGCGGAATTTACAAGGCTCCGTTCTTCATCAACCTGCTTCTGGGATTCCTCTTCCCGTTCCTCTGGTTCATGACCCGCGACGCCAAGCGTAACCAAACGTTCCTGAAGGTCGGCGCCTCCGTTATCATCATCGGTCACTACTTCGACTTCTATCAGATGATGATGCCGGGTCTGGTCGGTGCCAACGCCGGATTCGGACTCATCGAGTGGGGTACCACCCTGTTCTTTGCTTCTGCATTCATCTACGTGATTTCGGCGCAGCTGACGAAAGCATCTATCGTGGCGAAGAACCACCCGATGCTCGAGGAAGCCGTCCACCACGATATTTAGTCCGGAGCATTCCGTCTGAGTTTAGCATTTGAAGTATTAAAAACTAAAGATTGTCATGGTTTATATCGTTGGTTTGCTGGCGGCCGTACTCCTGGTACTCACTCTCGTGGTACTGAACCGGATGTCCGTTTTTACCAAGGGTTTTGCTGCCGGTGCCGGTAGCGACAAGCCCGGGGTGGCAAACAAAATCAATGGAGCGCTGCTGCCGATCGTATTCTTCGGCGGTTCTCTCGCCGGCGTATGGTCGTTCATCGAGTCGGCTCCCAAGTTCCTCCCGGCTTCCGCTTCCGAGCACGGTGTTCATACAGACACCATGTTCTGGTGGTTCATGGCCATCGTTACGGTTGCCTTTTTCCTGACCAGCGCACTGCTGTTCGTTTTCGCGTTCCGGTATCAGTACGATCCGAAGCGCCGTGCGACGTTCTACCCGGATAACCACCGGCTGGAGCTCGCCTGGACAGTGATCCCGGCAGTGGTCATGGCGATCATGGTTTTCATGGGCTGGCGCGTTTGGCGTGATATCACGCAGGAAGCTCCTGCCGATGCTTATGTAGTGGAAGTAACCGGTAAGCAATTCAACTGGATTGCCCGTTACCCGGGTGTCGACGACAACAAGCTCGGCTCCTACAACTACAAACTCATCGACGCAACGAACGAAGTCGGTATCGACATGAGCGATGAAGCTTCTTTCGATGACGTTGTGAGCTCAACGCTTTACATTCCGAAAGGCGTGCCGGTTCTGCTCAAGATCCGTGCCCGCGATGTGTTGCACAGTGTGTTCCTTCCCCACCTTCGTGTGAAGATGGATGCCGTTCCGGGTATGCCGACCAAGTTCTGGTTCAAGGCTACCAAGTCGACGGACGAAATGAAGGCAGAAACGAACGATCCGAACTTCGAGTACCGTCTCAACTGTACCGAAATCTGCGGTCCCGGTCACTTCTCTATGAAGATGAACGTGGTAGTACTGGAAGAAGACGAATTCAAGGCCTGGCTGAAGTCGCAGAAATCATTCCTTGCGATGAATACCGGTTACCTCGAGCGCGTTCCTGCCCGTCTGAAAGCGAAAGCAATGAAGTATGCAGGTGAGGCGGAGGAAGCTCCTGCCGAAGAAGCGGCTCCTGCCGATAGCACTGCCTCTGCTGCCGGCGCTGCGGCTTCACTCCGTTAATATTGGATCTTTAAACTTCACACGATATGGCAACTGCTGCAACGACTCACGACGCTCATGCACACCACGAGCACGACCATGAGCATGAGCATCACGAGCAAAATTTTATTCAGAAGTATGTCTTCTCGGAAGATCACAAGATGATCGCCAAGCAATACCTGATTACGGGTATTATCTGGGCCTTCATCGGTGGTTTGCTGTCGATACTTTTCCGTCTTCAACTCGGTTTCCCCGATCTGAAGCTGGAAGGACTCCGCTGGCTCCTCGGCAACTGGATAAGCGCCGAAGGCAAGCTCGAACCTGAATTCTACCTCGCACTGGTGACGATGCACGGTACCATCATGGTATTCTTCGTGTTGACGGCCGGTCTGAGCGGTACGTTCTCCAACTTCCTCATTCCCCTGCAGATTGGTGCCCGCGACATGGCATCCGGCTTCCTGAACATGCTTTCCTACTGGTTTTTCCTGGTAGCAAGTGTGATCATGCTGTCGTCTTTGTTCCTGTCGACCGGTCCCGCTTCCGGTGGCTGGGTTATCTACCCGCCGCTTTCAGCGTTACCGCAGGCTTCGCCCGGTTCGGGTATGGGGATGACCCTCTGGCTCGTAGCGATGGCGCTGTTCATCGTCTCGCAGCTGATGGGTGGTCTGAACTACGTCACTACGATCATTAACCTGCGTACCCGCGGAATGTCGTTCAGCAAACTTCCGCTGACGATCTGGTCGTTCTTCTTTACGGCTGTCCTGGGTATCCTGTCGTTCCCGGTACTTTTCTCAGCGGCGCTGCTGCTGATCTTTGACCGCAGCTTCGGTACGAGCTTCTATATCTCCGAAATTTATATCGGTGGTGAGGCGCTTCCGCAGCAGGGCGGTTCCGCTATCCTGTTCCAGCACTTGTTCTGGTTCCTCGGCCACCCGGAAGTATACATCGTACTTCTTCCGGCACTGGGTATTACGTCTGAAGTAATCGCGACCAACGCCCGCAAGCCGATCTTCGGTTACCGTGCGATGATCGGTTCCATGCTCGGTATTACGTTGCTCGCGTTCATCGTATGGGCGCACCACATGTTCGTGACCGGTATGAACCCGTTCCTCGGTTCTGTCTTTATGTTCCTGACGCTGATCATTGCCGTGCCTTCTGCGGTAAAAGGCTTCAACTACATCACGACGCTCTGGCGCGGTAACATCATCTTCACGCCGGCGATGCTGTTCTCGATCGGTCTGGTTTCGCTGTTCGTTGCAGGTGGTATTACCGGTATTATTCTGGGTAACGCTGCCCTCGATATTCAGCTCCACGATACGTACTTCGTCGTCGCTCACTTCCACCTGGTAATGGGTTCGGCGTCGTTCTTCGGACTGATGGCAGGGGTATACCACTGGTTCCCCAAGATGTTCGGTCGTATGATGAACCCGACGCTCGGATACATCCACTTCTGGATTTCCTTTATCGGTGTGTTCTGCGTCTTCCTGCCGATGCACTACATCGGGATCGCCGGTTTCCCGCGTCGCTACTATTCATTCTCGACGTATGACCTGACGAACTCGTTCGCAGACATGAACATGTTCATCTCGGCAGCAGCTATCGTGACGTTTGCGGCACAGGCGCTGTTCGCTTGGAACTTCTTCTACTCGATCTTCAAAGGCAAGAAGTCTGTACAAAACCCCTGGCATTCCAACACGCTGGAATGGACGGCTCCCATCAAGCCCGGTCACGGAAACTGGGAAGGTCCTATCCCCGCTGTTTACCGCTGGCCGTACGACTATTCGAAGCCGGGCGCCGTGGAAGATTACATTCCGCAGACCGTACCGTTCTCAGCTACGCCTGAGTCGAACCTGCCCGAAGAAACCGAGCAAATCGCACTCGAAAAGGATATCGACGAACTGCACACAGAGCAGCGGATCGTTTCTGCCAAGTCCGGCGGACATTGATTTCCGGTTGCTGACTGATATTCCCGTCGCGGAGCCTCTTTCGGGGCTCCGCGATTTTTTTGTGATCAACCGGTTGAAAAAGAAGGTTTTGAGAGCGAAATTTGCGGCTCGAAACGCCGTCATACCGACCGCGTACCATTTTAGTTGAAGGAAGCATGTGGTTTAGAAAACTGGGAATAGCGACGATCGTTGTCGTGTATCTGGTGGTAGTAGCCGGTGGAGTAGTGAGAAGTACGGGAGCCGGAATGGGCTGCCCTGACTGGCCGAAATGCTTTGGTACCTGGGTACCGCCTACTGACGCGTCACAGCTCCCGCCCGATTACCAAGAGATTTTCGGGGCAAAACTCAAGGGAGAAGTCGTTTTCAATGCCGTTAAAACCTGGACGGAATACGGGAACCGGTTGGTTGGCGCCCTTGCCGGAATTTTTGTCTTCGCTACTTTTCTTGCCTCTTTGTCGTATTGGCGTAAGGACAGACCGCTTGTGTGGTTATCTTTGTGGGCGTTTTTGCTGATGGGTTTTCAGGGCTGGCTCGGAGCGAAGGTTGTGGCAACGGAGCTGAAGCCGCTCATGGTGACGGTACACATGCTGGTCGCCATTGTGATTCTGTTTATCCTGATTTATGCCGTTTCCCGGGCTTATTCCATTAGCTGGGAAGTCGGACAAATACAGCGGAAGTCTTACCTGAACCGCATTCTGGGTCTTGCGATAGGCCTTTCTGTTCTTCAGGTATTGCTTGGGACGCAGCTGCGGGAAGCAATTGACGAGGTGGTTTTCCGGATCGGATACGAAGCCCGGGACCGCTGGATCGACGAAGTTTCCCAATCCGGACTGGCTTTTTACATTCACCGGTCTTTTTCTCTTGTGATTCTGGGTGTGCACCTCTGGTTACTGCGCGCACTCTTCCGGAATACGTCAAGAGAAGGATTGGTCAACCGCTACACGCGCGCCATGGTGGCGCTGGTAGCAACAGAAGTACTGACAGGTATCGGGATGGCCTATTTCGCCATTCCGGCGTTTCTCCAGCCTGTTCACCTCACACTGGCGCTGATCCTCCTGGGAGTCCAGTTTGTGGCGTTTCTATTGTTGAACTCCGAGCAGGTCTTCGGAAAGATTAACAGGCCTTCCGGGAAACCGGCGGCGCCGTTTGCGAGCAATGTCTGAAGTAAAAACGAACGTTTGGGAGCTTACCTGGCAGGAAAAGGCGAAAGCCTATTTTGAACTGCTGAAGCACCGGCTGAGTACCTTCGTTGCCCTGTCCGGCACGTTTGGCTACTACCTCGCGGTGGATCAGGTGGAATGGATGCACCTGCTGCTGATCACCCTGGCCGGGTTTGGTATCACCGGAGCAGCCAATATCATCAATCAGATCTATGAAAAAGATTCAGATCTGCTGATGAAACGGACGCGGAACCGGCCCATTCCTTCAGGCCGGCTTTCGGTCACGGAGGCGACGGTGTTCTGCCTCATTCTGCTGGCAGGAAGCCTGTTCCTGTTCGTACATTTTTTCAACTTCCGTTCGGCGATTGTCGCCCTTCTCTCGGTCATTCTTTACGGATTTGTTTATACGCCGCTGAAGCGTTCGGGGCCGATTGCCGTCTTTGTCGGCGCAATCCCCGGAGCCTTTCCTCCGATGATCGGGTGGGTGGCGGCCACGAACCAGTTTGGCTGGGAGCCTGGCGTATTGTTTGCCATTCAGTTTTTCTGGCAGTTCCCGCATTTCTGGGCGCTTGCCTGGATGATCGACGACGACTACCGGCAGGCCGGTATCCGGTTGCTGCCTTACAACGGCAACAAAGGGCTTAAAACGGCCCGCGCGATTATGCTGTATACGGTTTTCCTGGTACCCCTCGGATGGATTCCGTACGAAATGGGTATTACCGGGATTACTTCCGCCATTCTGGCGACGCTGGGCGGGGTATTGCTCCTCGGGCATACGTTTTACCTCATGCGGGAAATCAGTGACGCAGCAGCCCGGCGCCTTTTCTTTGTAGCGATTGCGTATCTGCCCATTTTGCAGATCGTGTTTTTGTTGGATAAAGCCTGAAAAAACGGGCTGCGGCCTGTGTAGAAATGATGAATACGGAATTACCGCACCTGCGGAATTTGTCGGAAGAACCGAAACCTACGTTTTCGTTCCACCCGAAGAAATTCATGCTCTGGCTGGGAATCGCCAGCATTACCATGTCATTTGCCGGCTGGACGAGCGCCTATCTGGTGCGCCGTGCGGAGGGTAACTGGCTTGAGTTTGAAATACCGGCCATTTTCTGGTACAGTACCGGCGTCCTGCTGGTCAGCAGTATTTTTATGCACTTGTCCCTGCGTGCTGCAAAAAAAGACAAATTCGGCCAACTCAAAACGGCTATTTCGATTACTTTTGCACTCGGCTTGGTCTTTCTGTATCTGCAGATTCTTGGCTTCTACGAGCTGGTTAGTCAGGATCTGTATTTGGTGGGAAACCCTTCTGTCTCCTTTTTTGACGTACTGATTTTTATCCACGGGGTTCACGTGATCAGCGGATTGATCGTCCTGATCGTTTCCTTTGTCTCGGCCTGGCGGATGAAAATTCATGCCAAAAAACTGGATCGTCTGGAAATGGCTGCTTTATACTGGCACTTTCTGGATGGGTTGTGGTTGTACCTGTTCGTTTTCCTGCTGAATTTCCGCTGAAACGGACGAACCCCGGAAGGCGGGTCATCGCCAACACGTCTCTTACGGAGCGAAAAAACGAAATTGTTAACTGTAAAACGTATTTGAGTACATGGCAACACACGCTGCTGCTGAACCGAAACACTTATGGCTGGGCGGTGCAGAACCAATGAAGGCCAGTTATGGTAAACTGATGATGTGGATTTTCCTCCTCTCAGATGCCTTTACTTTTTCAGGTCTTCTCATTGCGTACGGCTTGGTGAGATACAGCCACCCCGCCTTCGAAGGTGCCCCCCACGATTTCGTTTTTTCCCCTCAGTACTGGCCGATTCCTGAAAAGGTATTTGAGGCCGTTCCTTTCTTCCACGGCCAGTCCATGCCGCTGGTCTTCGTCGGTCTGATGACGTTTATCCTTATCTTCAGCTCGGTGACGATGGTACTCGCGGTAGAAGCCGGCCACCGGAGAGACAAGGCTGACGTTGAAAAATGGATGCTCTGGACGATTCTCGGTGGTTTTACCTTCCTGGGTTCTCAGGCATGGGAGTGGGCTCACTTTATCCACGGAGCGGAGAAGCCGACCCTGGTAAATGACATCGTGAATGGTGTTCAGATTACGAAGGAAGTTTTTGGCGCCAACCTGCACATCAATCAGTACGGTCCGCAGCCGTTCGCCGACTTCTTCTTCTTCATCACCGGATTCCACGGTACGCACGTATTCTCAGGAGTACTCCTCAATGTTATCATCTTCTTCAACGTGTGTATGGGTCTGTACGAGCGCCGCGGCCATTATGAAATGGTTGAAAAAGTAGGTCTCTACTGGCACTTTGTCGACCTCGTCTGGGTATTCGTCTTCACGTTCTTTTATCTGGTTTAATTGAAAAGCTCATTGTCTCATGGCAACTGAATATACTGAATTTGTTGAGAAGGATGGCAAAGTGATTGCCAAGCCCCAAACCAAGGTTATCTGGCGTACATTCTGGATTCTGCTGATCATCACGGTACTGGAATTCGTCGTTGCATTTACACTGCCGCACCACATGCACCTGCTGAAGGTTGCGATCTTCGTCGGTATGACGATCCTCAAAGCGGGATACATCATCGGAGAGTTTATGCACCTTGCCCATGAAGTGAAGAGCCTGTTCTGGACGATCCTCGTACCGGTAGTCTTCATCGCCTGGCTGGTACTGGCCCTTCTCCTCGAAGGCGGCTTTATCGCTTCGTATTAAGAATTTAAAAGGAGGGAGCCTTCGGGCTCCCTGCCTGTTTGCACACTATGTGGAATTGGAAAAAAGCCGGACTCCTTACGTTACTGTTGGTAGGTCCGGTTTTGACTTTTGTATGGATCCGGTTCGGAAGTACCAACCATTTTTCCCTGCCACGGTATTTCCCCCTGAAGGATACATTATCCGGGCAGGTATTAATCCGGGAGCTTGGACCCGGCCGGGCCTGGTGGGAGCCGGAGCGTGATACCCTGTTTCATACCATTCCGGCGTTTTCGCTGCTGTCGCAGGATAGCGTTGCTGTCACGAATGAAACGTTCAAAGGGAAAATCCGCGTCGCCGACTTTTTCTTTTCCCGGTGCCCGACTATATGCCCGAAACTGTCTGCGCAACTGGCCCGTGTACAGGATGTTTTTGCATCCGATCCCGATGTTGTGCTGGTTTCGCATACCATCGACCCGCAGCACGATACCCCTTCCGTCCTCAAGCGATATGGCGGGCAGTTCGATGCACAACCCGGCCGGTGGTATTTCCTGACCGGAAACAAAGCCGATCTGTATGCCCTTGCTATCAAAGGATATAAACTGGCCGTGCAGGACGACAGCGAAAAAACACCCGCTTCGGAAACCTTCACGCATGACAGTAAGTTGGTACTCGTAGATAAGGAAGGCGTGATCCGGGGATATTACGACGGAGAAGACCGGGAAGAAGTAGATCGCCTCATTCTCGAGATCCGTATTCTGGAAGATATTTACAAGAAGCGTCAGTCAAAATGAATCAAATGGTCATTCCGGAAGAAAAACAAAAAGGGTATCTTCTCTGGATCCGCATACTATCTGTTGCCATTCCCCTGGCCGTGGCAATCTTGCTGAATCCACGTTTCCCAAAACTCCACCTGGGCGAATGGACACGGATATTGCCCCATATCAACGGCCTTATCAACACGGCGACGTCCCTGCTGCTGATAGCCGGATTCTATTTTGTGAAGAAGGGAAATGTAGCAGCGCACCGCCGGAGCATGCAAACCGCTTTTGTACTCGGGTCGCTATTCCTGGTGTCATATGTTTTGTATCACCTGACAAATGAGTCTACGACCTTCGAAGGGAAGGGAGCGCTGCTCCGTGGCTTTTATTTCTTCATTCTGATCAGCCACATCCTGTTGTCGATTGTCGTGGTGCCGTTTGTACTGCTGGCTGTTTACTATGCCTGGAGCAACCAGATCCGCCGGCATAAGCGGATTGTAAAGGTGACGTACCCGTTGTGGTTGTACGTTTCCGTTACCGGAGTCATTGCCTACCTGATGATCAGTCCTTATTACGCCTGAGCGATATGAAGAGATTCTTTTTTTCTTTGCTGCTGCTGGTCGTGACGACCGTTTCTTCTTTTGCCCAATGCGCGATGTGCCGGGCGTCGGTGGAAAGTACCTATAACGACGGGCGCTACCTGAGTGGATCGGGCCTTAATACCGGTATCCTGTACCTGCTGGCAATGCCATACCTCATCGTCGGGCTGATTGCTTATCTGTGGTACCGGCAGAGCCGCAAGGAGCATTCCCGCAAGATGGCAATCTGGCAGCGGCTACGTGGCGTCGCCCATTCCTGAACAAGACATTTTGTGTTTGATCAATTGCCGATAGATAGCCTCCCGTTCTCCGGATCGGGGGGCTTTGTTTTTGTTTTTTACTGATTTGACAAATCGTTGCCTATTTTTCGGAAACCGATGCAACCTTTTGTCATATCCCCGCATCTACCTGCTGAAGTTGGAAACCCTTATCCCAGGTCGTGAAAATTCTACCCTTGTTTCAAACGGAGGAGCAGCTGGTCAAAGCCTGTCAGAAGGCAGACCCCAAAGCTCAGCGAAGAGTGTACGACAAGTACGCTTCGCGGATGCTCTCTGTTTGCCGGCGGTATTTCAACGACGAGTACGAGGCAGAAGAAGCCATGATCGAGGGATTTGTGAAAGTGTTTGAGAAAATCGCACAGTTCAAACTGGAGGGGAGTTTCGAAGGATGGATCAGGCGGATCGTGGTGAATGAATGCCTGATGGCGCTGCGGGCCAAAAAGCAATTGGGCTGGCAGACAAGCTACGACGATGTACTGGAGGAGCCCACTCCGCAATTACCCGAAACATCACTCGAAGCGGCCGATCTGATGCGGTTGATTGAATCGCTGCCGATCGGGTACCGGACGGTCTTCAACCTGTATGCTATCGAAGGTTACAGTCACGAGGAAATCGCCCGTACCCTGCAAATAACAGAAAGTACCTCGAAGTCGCAGTTACACCGGGCCAGGGCTTTGTTGCAGCGAATGATCGTTGAAGCAGATACCCGGCAATCCATTAACTACTGACATGAAAAACGAAGAAAGGAAACACCCCGTCGATGAGCTCTTTTCCCGGAAGTTACGGGAGCTGGAGTCGAAGCCCCGTCCGGAAGCCTGGACGAGGCTGGAGGGACGGCTGGCGCACCCGCCCCGGCGGATAGTCCCTGCCTGGGTGAAATACTCGGCGGCTGCGTCCGTGCTTCTTATTGCCGGGTGGTGGATGATTCGTCCCGACGCGCCATCCGGCGCCGAAGTAGCGTCGGTTCCTTCTGTAAAGACAGCACCGGCCGGCCGCGTGGAAAAGCCGGTGGAAGAAGTTGCTCAAACCGCAACGAAGGCCGCACAGCCTGAAAGCGTTGTGCCGGAAAAAGCGGGACGGCCGGCAGCTTCGCATAAAGAGGAGAAAGTCAGGTACCAACTGGATGCCGTTCCCCGGCGTACGGAGATGACGGCACAGCCTAAACGTGTCCTTCGCGCTGAAACACTGGAAAGCCGGCCGGTCGTGCAGGTCACGCCTGAGCCGGTGATTCGCCAGGAAGAAGTTGCCGTGAAGCCTGTTGAGTCTGTCAAACCGCTGGAGGCCGTCAAGCAGCCGGCCGCGGCCAGCCTGGCGAAGGCATCAGAGGAGAAAGTGTTCGTAGTAAATGTCACTGCGCCGAACTTGGGGGAAGCAGCAGGAAGCGAACCGGATACAACGGAAAAGCGGCCGAAGGGCAAGTTTCTCGCCCGGCTTGCCAAGGGCTGGAAACATATCCAGGATGGAGAGTGGAGCGAAGTAGGGCTGAAGAAAAAAGGCATTCTGGCCCGTGCCGAAGATAATCTGTTCAACAAACGGTGAGACAACCATCTCTTTTTCTTACTAAGTTATGAAAGCAGTATTTGCAACCCTGCTGGCCGTTATCGGATCGCTGGGTATCGCTTCGGCGAAGACGACCGACATGAAACGGGATTCAGTGATTGTCGTCATGGGAGACAAGTCGAGAATCATCATCTACGGGGAGAACAAGGAAGAGCTGAAGAAGCTGATGAAGTACGACATCAATCGCCTCCTGAAAGATGTGGGAGCGAAGATTGACTCAACTTCGGAGCAGGGGACGACCAAAATCGTTCTGGGAGAGATGGACGGTACGAAGTATGCCGCGAAACAAAACGCATCCATACGCATCACGCGGAAAGGTATTGAGATTGAAACGGCAAATACTGATTCGACGGGTAACAAATCTGTAAAGCGTTTGCGTCCGTCGCGGCCATGGTATAAAAACGATCAGGACAATTTTGTTCTTTCGCTTGGCTTGAATGTATACGGAAAGAACGACGGAGGCAGCCAGTATGCCGACCCGAACCTGTACGACCTGCGCCCGCTGGGCTCACGCTATGTTTCGTTGGGTTTCTACCGGAATCCGGCGATTATCCCGGGGCAGAATGTAGCGCTTCGATTAAAACTGGGGTTCGATTTTTCCTGGTACAACCTGATGTTTGAAGGCAACAATGTAGCTACCAAAGGGCCGGATCGCATCGAGTTTCCGGAAAGCACTACTCCGCTGAAAAAGAGCAAACTGACGGCCTGTTATTTCAATATTCCGGTAATGCCGACAATCGCTTTCCGGAAGGGTATTGTTTCACATATTGCCATCGGAGGTTATGCGGGGTACCGGATCGACAGCTACACCAAAACCAAGACCGAAGGCGGCAAGAAGGACCACAAACACGCCGGCTACTGGCTGGAGAATTTCCGGTATGGAGTAGGGGCGGAGCTTGGTTTCCGGAACTCGGTGGATTTGTTTGTACAATACGACCTCAACAAGCTCTACCAGGCTAACCGCGGCCCGGAAGTGCAGATGGTGAGTTTCGGCGTCCGGTTTAATTGAGATTTTGCTGAAAGCGGGCCGTCCGGAGGGGCGGCCCGCTTTTTTTTGAAGAAATTTCTGTCGTACTGCAAAGTCGGAAATGTGATTGAACTGGTTGGTACTGAAATCATTAGGCTCGGATAGAAACAGGGGTATGGTTCATTCCAAAATATTTTTTTCACGAAGGTGTTGACAAGGGGCCCCAAACTGATATACCTTTGCGACTCCAAAGCCGACGGTAATGGGAAAGTTCTCTGAAAAGAGTTTGAAATTTTAACCATTTGGGGCGATACCAGAGTGGCCAAATGGGGCAGACTGTAAATCTGCTGGCGTATGCCTACGGTGGTTCGAATCCATCTCGCCCCACAATTCAGGACGGATATCTTGCCGGTATCCGTCCCTGATCATGCGGGCGTAGCTCAGTTGGTAGAGCGGCAGCCTTCCAAGCTGCAGGTCGCGGGTTCGAGCCTCGTCGCCCGCTCTCGAGTAGAGCAAGTCTTCATAGTTCTTTTAGGAGACAGCTTCCGATTTACGGCAACAGGCAGTTCGCTGCTTTTCCGTGAAATCCATCAGGCAACTTGTAGTCAAGATTTTGCCTTTGTAGCTCAGGGGTAGAGCACTTCCTTGGTAAGGAAGAGGTCAGGGGTTCAAATCCCCTCAAAGGCTCTGAAACTTTCCGGCCTGAATTTGCCAGAGAGATCAGAATTGCGAAATCCCTCTTCCGTTGTGGAGAGGGAATTTTTTCGTAACGAAAGGTGCAAGTGACTCATCGCAGGTAACTTTCATCCAAATAAAACCCAATAGCGAAACCGATAATTCTTTCAAACAATGGCAAAAGAGACTTTTGACCGCTCGAAACCACACGTAAACATTGGTACGATTGGTCACGTTGACCACGGTAAGACGACCCTGACTGCTGCCATCACGAAGGTTCTTTCTGAAAAAGGTCTGGCAGAGAAAAGAGATTTCTCTCAAATCGACAATGCACCTGAAGAGCGTGAGCGTGGTATCACCATCAACACGGCACACGTCGAATACCAAACTGTGAATCGTCACTACGCGCACGTTGACTGCCCTGGTCACGCCGATTACGTGAAGAACATGGTTACGGGTGCTGCTCAGATGGACGGTGCCATCCTCGTGGTAGCTGCTACCGACGGTCCGATGCCCCAGACGCGTGAGCACATCCTTCTCGCCCGTCAGGTTGGTGTACCCCAGCTGGTAGTGTTCATGAACAAGGTTGACATGGTTGACGATCCCGAGCTTCTCGAACTCGTCGAAATGGAAATCCGTGACCTCCTGAGCTTCTACCAATTCGACGGCGACAACATTCCGGTTATCCAGGGTTCTGCACTGGGTGGTCTGAACGGCGAGCCGAAGTGGGTTGAAACCATCGACAAACTGATGGAAGCAGTTGACTCATGGATCCCGACTCCTCCGCGTGAAACGGACAAGCCGTTCCTGATGCCGGTAGAAGACGTGTTCTCTATCACGGGTCGTGGTACGGTAGCTACCGGCCGGATCGAAACAGGTGTTATCAACTCTGGTGACCCGGTTGAAATCCTCGGTATGGGTGCTGAAAACCTGAAGTCTACGGTAACGGGTGTGGAAATGTTCCGCAAGATCCTCGACCGCGGTGAAGCTGGTGACAACGTAGGTCTCCTCCTCCGTGGTATCGAAAAAACCGATATCCGTCGCGGTATGGTTATCTGTAAGCCCGGTTCTGTGAAGCCCCACAACCACTTCAAGGCTGAGGTGTATATCCTCTCCAAAGAAGAAGGTGGCCGTCACACGCCGTTCTTCAACAAGTACCGTCCCCAGTTCTACTTCCGTACCACGGACGTAACAGGCGAAATCAAACTTCCCGAGAACGTGGAAATGGTTATGCCGGGTGACAACATTACGATCGACGTAACCCTGATCAACCCGATCGCTATGGATAAGGGTCTCCGTTTCGCTATCCGCGAAGGTGGCCGTACCGTAGGTGCTGGTCAGGTAACGGAAATCCTCTAATCAGGATTCTCTGATATACCTTTCTAAAGAGGCTGTTTCATTCGTGAGACAGCCTCTTTGATTGTTAGAAACGACCGTACGCTTTTTCTGTGAAGTCTGTGTATTCTGTGAGAAATAAAATTATTCTCACAGAATACACAGACTTCACAGAAAGCTAGCCGGAAGAAGGGGTAGCGGAGCCGGGTGTAGGAAGAGGGGCTAAAAAATATCTGAAAAAAGTTGAACGTTTTATTTGATCTGACTCGTTCAAACGCTATTTTTGCAGTCCCAAATCGAGTATTAAAGTACACGGGCATAGTATAAGGGTAGTACAGAGGTCTCCAAAACCTTCGGTCTGGGTTCGAATCCTGGTGCCCGTGCAGTGAATTTCAGGTTTAAGGTTTAAAAGGAAGTTGGCTTCCAGTGGAGGCCGGCGCGTTTTAAACTTTAAACCTGAAGAGTTTAAACCAGAAACAATGGAAAAGGTCACGTCTTTGTTCAAGGCCTCCTGGGAGGAAGTTACGCAGCATATTACCTGGCCTCCTTTCAAGGAGCTGCAATCCAGCTCCTGGCTGGTGTTGATCGCATCACTGATCTTTGCCCTGGTGGTAGGTCTGATGGACGCCGGTTTCCAGAATGTATTGAACGCTTTCTACAGTCTCTCCAAGTAAGCTGAGTAGCTGTTTCGTGTTTTGAGTTTCGCGCCCGGTGTGCGGTTCAAAACGCAGGACTCCCAACTCAAAACGTCAAAGAATTATGAGCAACGTGAATTGGTATGTTTTGCGGGCTGTGTCAGGGCAGGAGAAGAAGGTGAAGTCCTATCTGGAAAACGAAGTAGCCAGACAGGGACTGACCGAATCGGTACCGCAGATTCTGATTCCGACGGAGAAGATCGTGGAGATGCGTAACGGAAAGAAGCGGATTCGCGAGAAGGCTTTTTTTCCGGGGTATATCATGATTTCAGCCGATTTGTCCAACGGAGAAGTCATGCACTTGATCACCAGTATGCCGGGCGTAATCGGCTTTCTGGGCAGTAATGACAAGGACAAAAATGCGGCGAAAATACCCGTACCCCTCCGGGCTTCTGAAGTAAAGCGGATGCTGGGTCAGGTGGACGAGGTCGTAGAAGAAGCGGCTGTCGCTTCGGTATCCTTCCTCAAGGGTGAATCGATCAAGGTAATGGACGGCCCGTTCAGCGGCTTCTCCGGTACGATCGAGGAAATTTTCGACGATAAGAAAAAGCTCCAGGTGACCGTCAAAATCTTCGGACGGAATACACCGGTAGAATTGAGCTACGCTCAGGTAGAAAAAGAAAGCTAGTACAGACTCCGTTGAGTGAGCTTCGGAGTAGCAGGCAAATCCGGCTTCCACAGAATTGTCTCGTTGTACCGCTTCTTTCGATAGATGCAACAGGGCTGCCCGGCAGCCTCAAATTTTATCCAAACAATGGCTAAGCAAATCACTGGATACGTTAAACTGCAGGTGAAAGGTGGTCAGGCAAACCCGTCGCCCCCGATCGGTCCGGCGCTGGGTTCCAAGGGTCTGAACATCATGGAATTCTGCAAGCAGTTCAACGCCCGTTCCCAAGACAAAATGGGTCAGGTGCTGCCGGTCTTGATTACGTACTACTCGGACAAATCGTTCGATTTCGTTATCAAGACTCCTCCGGCTGCCAACCTGCTGCTGGAAGCTGCAAAGGTGAAACTGGGTTCTGCCCAGCCTAACCTGAAGAAAGTAGGCTCCGTCAGCTGGGACCAGATCCGTACCATCGCCGAAATCAAAATGCCGGATCTCAACTGCTTCACCATCGAAGCAGCGATGAAGATGGTTGCCGGTACTGCCCGTTCTATGGGGATCACCGTTTCCGGTACCGCCCCCTGGCAGGCTTAATTTTTCGCAAACGGGGGAGAACAAGGGGTGATCGTTTGATCACGTACGTTCGTCACTTACCCCAAAAACACCATTCCAATGGCGAAGTTAACCAAGAAGCAAAAAGAAGCGCGCGCCAAGTTTGATCAGGCAGCCGCGTATGACCTGGAAAAGGCAGCTTCCATTCTGAAGGAAATCTCTTACACCAAGTTCGACGCATCTGTTGATATCGATGTTCGTCTCGGCGTAGACCCCCGTAAGGCAGACCAGATGGTCCGTGGCGTTGTTGCCCTGCCGCACGGAACCGGGAAAGATGTCCGTGTTCTCGTTCTCTGTACACCTGACAAGGTAGAAGAAGCCAAGGCTGCCGGAGCCGACCACGTCGGTCTCGATGATTATATCGAGAAAATCATGGCAGGCTGGACTGATATCGACGTGATCATCACCATGCCGACCGTAATGGCAAAAATCGGCCGTCTGGGTAAAATCCTCGGTCCCCGCGGATTGATGCCCAACCCGAAGTCTGGTACGGTAACACTGGAAGTAGGTAATGCGGTGAAGGAAGTGAAGGCTGGTAAGATCGATTTCAAAGTCGACAAGACCGGTATCATTCACACTTCTATCGGTAAAGTTTCTTTTGAACCGGGTAAACTGGCTGAAAACGCGCAGGAGGTAATCAACACCCTCATGAAGCTGAAGCCGTCCTCGGCAAAAGGTACCTATGTGAAGAGCATCTTCCTGTCAAGTACCATGAGCCCGAGTGTGCAAATTGATAAAAACACTGTAAACGGTCTGTAAGTCATGACAAGAGAAGAAAAAGGTGTGATCATCGAGGAGCTGGCTGAAAAGTTCAAGACCACTCCGTATTTCTATATTACCGATGCAGGCGGCATGTCCGTTGCGCAGACGAACGATCTTCGCAGAAAATGCTTCCAGGCCGGAATCGAGTACCGTGTTGTAAAAAACACCCTCATTGCGAAAGCACTCGAGCAACTCGACACCGACTACGTTGAATTCACCGAGAATGTTCTCAAAGGATTCAGCGGCATCATGTTCCATCCGGAATCGGGTAAAGCTCCTGCCAAACTGATCAAGGACTTTATCAAGGAATCCGGAAAAGCCAACAAGCTCAAGTTCAAGGGTGCTTCTGTTGACTACAGCGTATTCATCGGCGAAGATCAGCTCGAAACGCTCCTCAACCTGAAGTCCAAGCAAGAACTCGTCGGCGAAATCATCGGCCTTCTCCAGTCTCCCGCGAAGAACGTTATCAGCGGTCTTCAAGGTGGTGGAAACAAGATCGCCGGTATCCTCAAGACGCTCGGCGAGCGTCCCGAGTAACCTTCGGTTCATTCGGCTCCGGCCGGGAACTGAACTCCGATTTGGCTTCCAAGCCTGAATATAAATCACTCTGTTTTTAACTCATTTCGAAAAAATTTAACGAATAATAAAATGGCAGATTTGAAAGCATTTGCTGAGCAGCTGGTAAACCTGACGGTTAAGGAAGTTAACGAACTCGCACAAATCCTGAAGGATGAGTACGGTATCGAGCCTGCTGCTGCTGCTCCTGTAGTTGTAGCTGGTGGCGCTGCTGCTGGTGGTGATGCCCCGGCCGCTGAAGAAAAGACTTCTTTCGACGTAATCCTGAAGAGCCCCGGCGCTGGTAAGCTGCAAGTGGTGAAGGTTGTGAAAGATCTGACCGGTCTTGGCCTGAAAGAAGCGAAAGAACTGGTTGACGGTGCTCCGAAGCCGGTGAAAGAAGGCGTTACGAAAGACGAAGCTGAAGCACTGAAGAAAGCTCTCGAAGAGGCTGGTGCTGAAGTTGAAGTGAAGTAATTGCTTCCTTTCCGATTGCAAAGCAGAATAGACCCAGTCTCCGGGCTGGGTCTTTCCTGCGTTCATACGGGAAGGCGATAGCATACACTTGCCGGTCGACGTAGTGTGCTGATTATCAGTATATGTGGCGACAGGTAGGGTAAGGAAGTCCGGATTTGAACAAAAAACGGATTTCCCGGGTTATACAAGTTGCGTGCCGGAATTTTCCTGTTTCCGGCCCACCGGATGAATCTCATCCGACAGGTTCTTACCCCAGGGGTTTATTTCCGAAACACGATTCCATTTCGTAGGGGAATCCAAGAGGGAAATACACCCGTCAACTACGAGGTACTCATTTGGGAAAGACGCTGTTACCGCTTTCCCGGCTTGGCATCACCCGATGTCAAATTGTCAAAATCGGACTATTAAAACCGTAGTGCCTTGGCAAACAACAAAACTCACAGACACAACTTCGCCCGCATCCGGCCGGTCATCGACTACCCCGACTTTCTGGATCTGCAGGTGAAGTCCTTCAAAGAGTTTTTCCAACTGGAGACTCCGGCTGACCGCCGAAAAAATGAAGGTCTTTTTAAAGTATTTGCGGAAAACTTTCCGATTACAGACTCACGCGAGAACTACATTCTCGAGTTTGTCGACTTCTCGATCGACCCGCCGAAGTACTCGGTAGACGAATCGATCGATCGCGGGCTGACCTATGCGCTCCCGCTCAAAGCCAAGCTCCGTCTCCGGAGCGAGGACCCGGACAACGAAGATTTCGAAACCATTGAGCAGGAAGTATTCCTCGGGAATATTCCCTACATGACCGAGCGCGGCTCGTTCGTGATCAACGGTGCCGAGCGCGTCATCGTTTCCCAGCTGCACCGCTCACCGGGGGTATTCTTCTCCATGAGCAAGCACACCAACGGATCGAAGCTGTATTCGGCCCGTATTATTCCGTTCAAGGGTTCCTGGATCGAATTCTCGACCGATATCAACAACGTGATGTATGCGTACATCGACCGGAAGAAGAAATTCCCGGTGACGACGCTGCTCCGTGCCATTGGTTTCGGATCAGATAAGGAAATCCTCGACCTGTTCGGCCTCTCCGAAGAACTCCCCGCTACTCCCGCCTCTCTCAAGCGGGCGCTGGGCCGTAAACTCGCTGCGCGGGTACTGCGGACCTGGCAGGAAGACTTCGTAGACGAAGACACGGGAGAAGTAATGTCGATCGACCGGAACGAAATCCTCATGGAACGGGATTCGGTCGTGACTTCCGAAGACGTAGATCTGATTCTCAATAGCGGCGTGAAGTCTATCATCCTCCACAAGGAAGATATGAACATCGCCGACTACAATATCATTTACAATACGCTCCAGAAGGACTCGGCAAACTCGGAAAAGGAAGCAGTAGAGCAAATCTACCGCCAGCTCCGGAACACCGAAGCACCGGATGAGCAGACGGCACGGGACATCATCCAGAGCCTCTTCTTCTCAGACAAGCGGTATGACCTCGGCGACGTAGGCCGGTACCGGATCAACAAGAAGCTGGGTCTGGATATTTCGATGGACACGAAGGTGCTCACGACAGAAGATATTGTCTGCATCGTGAAGTACCTGATCGGTCTGATCAACTCCAAGGCAGTGGTCGATGACATTGACCACCTTTCCAACCGCCGTGTACGGACGGTCGGCGAGCAGCTTTACGCCCAGTTCGGCGTAGGTCTCTCCCGGATGGCCCGTACGATCAAGGAGCGGATGAACGTGCGTGACAACGAAGACTTCAAGCCCGTTGACCTGATCAACGCGCGGACGCTGTCTTCCGTCATCAACTCATTCTTCGGAACCAACCAGCTGTCTCAGTTCATGGACCAGACGAACCCGCTGGCCGAGATCACCCACAAGCGCCGTATGTCGGCACTTGGCCCCGGTGGTCTTTCCCGCGAGCGCGCCGGTTTCGAAGTTCGTGACGTTCACTATACGCACTACGGTCGCCTCTGTACGATCGAAACGCCGGAAGGTCCGAACATCGGTCTGATTTCTTCGCTCTGCGTTCACGCCAAGATCAACTCCATGGGCTTCATCGAGACGCCCTACCGGAAGATCGCTGACGGCAAGGTAACCGACGAAATCGTGTTCCTGACTGCGGAAGAAGAAGATGGCCAGTACATTGCTCAGGCAAACGCGGAGATCGATACCAAGGGTAATTTCCTGGTAGACAAGATCAAAACCCGTTTCGAAGGCGACTTCCCGATGGCGGCGCCTGCTGAAACCCAGCTGATGGACATCGCGTCCAATCAGATCGTTTCAGTGGCTGCGTCCCTGATTCCCTTCCTGGAGCACGATGATGCGAACCGGGCCTTGATGGGCTCCAACATGCAACGTCAGGCTGTGCCCCTGCTTCGCCCCGAAGCACCGATCGTCGGAACCGGTCTCGAAGGCCGCGTAGCCGAAGATTCGCGTGCGATGGTGGCGGCAGAAGGCGACGGTGTGATCGAGTTTGTAGATGCGACAAAAGTAGTGGTTCGCTACGACCTGACCGACGAAGAGAAGCTCGTGAGCTTCGACAGCGAAGTCCGGACGTACAACCTCGTGAAGTTCCGCCGGACCAACCAGGATACCTGCATCAACCTCAAGCCGATCGTCTTCAAGGGCGAGCGCGTGGTGAAAGGCCAGATCCTGACCGAAGGATATGCAACCCAGCAGGGCGAACTCGCCCTGGGCCGCAACCTGCTCGTGGCGTTCATGCCCTGGCAGGGATACAACTTTGAAGATGCGATCGTGATTTCGGAGAAGATCGTCCGCGACGACGTCTTCACCTCGATCCACATCGAAGAATTTGACCTGGAAGTTCGTGACACCAAGCGCGGAGAAGAAGAGCTTACCTCTGAAATCCCGAACGTGTCAGAAGACATGGTCAAGAACCTCGATGAAAACGGTATCATCCGCATCGGTTCGGAAGTGAAGGAAGGCGACATTCTCATCGGTAAGATTACGCCGAAGGGAGAAACCGACCCGACTCCGGAAGAAAAACTCCTCCGTGCGATCTTCGGCGACAAGGCCGGTGACGTGAAGGATGCTTCCAAGAAAGCACCGCCGTCGCTCAAGGGTGTGGTTATCGATACCAAGCTCTTCAAGCGCCCGAGCAAGGAGAAGGAAGTACGTGAGAAGGCCAAGGCCGACCTGAAAGTGCTGATGAAGCAGTACAGCAGGGACCTGAACCGGATCAAGGACACGATGATCGACAAGATCGCCGCGCTGCTCGAAGGCAAGGCGTCTCAGGGCGTGAAGCACAAATTCGGTGATGAAGTAATGCCGAAGACCACGCGCTTCACCCGTGCGAACATCGAAACGTACCTCTTCCCCGAGAAGAACCCGTACCGGGATGAAAGCAACTACGCGGTGCCGGAAGAAGTCAACCTGTTGACGGACCTGAACCTCGAAGGCTGGACCGACGATGAGCACCTCAACGGTCTCCTCGTTACCCTGGTGAAGAACTACATCAAGAACCGGAGTGAAGTTTCCGGCCACTTCAAGCGCGAGCGTTTCGCCCTCGAAGTCGGTGACGAACTGCCCGCCGGTATTGTACAGCTCGCCAAAGTATACATCGCCAAGAAGCGCAAGCTGAAGGTAGGGGATAAGATGGCAGGTCGCCACGGTAACAAAGGGGTTGTGGCCCGTATTGTCCGTGAAGAAGACATGCCGTTCCTTGAAGATGGTACGCCGGTGAACATCGTACTGAACCCGCTGGGGGTACCTTCCCGGATGAACATCGGTCAGATTTACGAGACCGTATTGGCCTGGGCCGGTCAGAAACTCGGCAAGAAGTACGCCACGCCGATCTTCGACGGTGCTTCCGAAGAAGAAGTGGTACACGAACTCGAAGCCGCCGGCCTGCCGGCGTTCGGACGGACCTTCCTCTACGACGGTCTTTCCGGCGATCGCTTCGATCAACCGGTAACGGTCGGGATCATCTACATGCTGAAACTGGGTCACCTGGTAGACGACAAGATGCACGCCCGTTCGATCGGCCCCTACTCCCTCATCACGCAACAACCGCTGGGTGGTAAAGCTCAGTTCGGGGGGCAGCGTTTCGGGGAAATGGAAGTTTGGGCACTGGAAGCATTCGGTGCGTCTCACATCCTGCAGGAAATTCTGACCGTGAAGTCGGATGACGTGCAGGGCCGTGCGAAGGCATACGAAGCCATTGTGAAGGGTGAAAACCTGCCCAAGCCGAATATTCCGGAATCTTTCAACGTCCTCATCCACGAACTCCGTGGTCTGGCGCTGGAGATTACGCTGGACTAACATCGAGCCCGGTCGTGTGCGTATCGCGTGCACGACCGGCTTTCACACCCGGCCTGAAAAACCCGCAGGCCCGGTACCGCGGGAAAGCGGAGTGCCTGTTTTTACCGCGAAGGGTGGCCGGCAACGGCAGTAGAATAAAACAAAGAGCTGAAGTCTTTTTTTCACTCTAAAACAGACAATTATGTCGCTGAAAAAGGGTAAAAAGTTTAACAGTGACTTCCAGAAAGTTACGATCAGCCTCGCTTCTCCGGAGTCTATCCTGGAGCAGTCGTATGGTGAAGTGACGCAGCCCGAAACCATCAACTACCGGACCTACAAGCCTGAAATGGGCGGGTTGTTCTGCGAGCGGATTTTCGGTCCTGTCAAAGACTGGGAATGTCACTGCGGGAAATATAAACGGATTCGTTACAAGGGCATTATCTGCGACCGTTGCGGCGTGGAAGTGACCGAAAAGAAGGTACGCCGCGAGCGGATGGGCCACATCGAACTGGTTGTTCCGGTGGCACACATCTGGTACTTCCGGAGCCTTCCGAACAAAATCGGTTACCTGCTGGGCGTTTCTTCGAAGAAACTCGACCAAATTATTTACTACGAGCGGTACGCGGTTGTTCAGCCGGGTATCAAGGCGGAAGACGGTGTGCAGGCGCTTGATTTCCTGACGGAAGACGAGTACCTCGACATCATCGACAAGCTCCCGCGCGAAAACCAGTTGCTGCCCGACACTGATCCGAACAAGTTTATTGCGAAGATGGGTGCTGAGGCGCTGGAAATGCTGCTTTCGCGCATCAGGCTCGACGAACTGTCTTACGAACTCCGTCACGCGGCGGCGACCGATACGTCGCAGCAGCGGAAGCAGGAAGCACTGAAGCGGCTGAAAGTCGTGGAGGCTTTCCGCGACGCGAAGACCCGTATCGAGAACCACCCCGAGTGGATGGTGATCCGTATGGTACCGGTGATTCCCCCCGAATTGCGCCCGCTCGTCCCCCTGGATGGCGGCCGGTTTGCGACCTCCGATCTCAATGATCTGTATCGCCGGGTAATCATCCGGAACAACCGTCTGAAGCGCCTCATCGAAATCAAGGCTCCCGAAGTAATTCTCCGCAACGAAAAGCGGATGCTCCAGGAAGCGGTTGATTCGCTCTTCGACAACTCCCGGAAAGTGAATGCGGTCCGTTCCGAAGGAAACCGGGCGCTGAAGTCGCTTTCTGACATGCTGAAAGGTAAGCAGGGACGTTTCCGTCAAAACCTCCTCGGTAAGCGGGTCGACTACTCCGGTCGTTCGGTTATCGTAGTAGGTCCGGAACTGAAGCTGCACGAGTGCGGTCTGCCGAAAGACATGGCAGCCGAGCTTTTCAAGCCGTTCATCATCCGGAAGCTCATCGAGCGCGGTATCGTCAAGACGGTGAAGTCGGCCAAGAAGATCGTGGACCGCAAGGACCCGGTGGTCTGGGACATCCTCGAAAACGTACTGAAAGGACACCCTGTACTCCTGAACCGGGCTCCGACGCTGCACCGTCTGGGTATCCAGGCGTTCCAGCCGAAGCTCATCGAAGGAAAGGCTATTCAGCTGCACCCGCTGGTTTGTACGGCATTCAACGCTGACTTTGACGGTGACCAGATGGCCGTTCACGTTCCCCTGGGACATGAAGCCGTTCTGGAAGCCTCTCTGCTCATGCTGGCGTCGCACAACATCCTGAACCCGGCAAACGGCGCGCCCATCACAGTACCTTCTCAAGACATGGTTCTTGGTCTGTACTACGTGACGAAAGGCCGCAAGCATACCGAACAATACCCGATCCCGGGTGAAGGCATGACGTTCTACGGAGCGGAAGAAGTCATCATCGGGGTCAACGAAAACCGTATTTCGAAGCACGCGAACATCAAGTGTAAGGTACGCGTCCGCAACGAAGACGGAACGTTTGAAACGAAGATCATTGAAACGGTAGCCGGTCGTGTCCTGTTCAACCAGGCCGTTCCGGAAGAAGTGGGATACCTCAACGAACTGCTCACGAAGAAGAAGCTTCAGCAGATCATTGCCCACGTCTTCAAGATTGCGGGAGTAGCCCGTACGGCTCAATTCCTCGATGACATCAAGGAACTCGGTTTCCGGATGGCATTCAAGGGTGGTCTGTCGATCGGTCTGAACGACATCAAGATTCCGGAAGCGAAGCAGGAGCTTCTCTCCGGCGCCGAGGTAGACGTTCAGGGCGTGTGGGACAACTACTACATGGGTCTGATCACGGACAACGAGCGTTACAACCAGATCATCGATATTTGGACGCGTGTAAACTCCAAGATCACCGATACGCTGATGAAGCAGCTGGAGTCAGATCAGGGTGGTTTCAACTCCATCTACATGATGATGCACTCCGGCGCCCGCGGTTCACGCGAGCAGATCCGTCAGCTGGGCGGTATGCGGGGTCTGATGGCGAAGCCGCAGAAAAACCTCCAGGGTTCTGTCGGCGAAATCATCGAAAACCCGATCCGTTCCAACTTTAAGGAAGGTCTGGACGTACTCGAGTACTTTATCTCGACGCACGGTGCACGGAAAGGTCTGGCTGATACCGCCCTCAAGACGGCGGATGCCGGTTACCTGACCCGTCGTCTCCACGACGTTGCCCAGGACGTTGTCATCAACGAAGAAGACTGCGGTACGCTGCGGGGTATCACGATCTCGGCTCTGAAGGAAAACGACGACATCGTCGAGCCGCTGTCCGAGCGTATCCTTGGCCGTGTAACGACTTATGATGTAGTGGATCCGCTGACGGGCGAAACCATTGTTAAAGCCGGCGAAATCGTCGACGAAGACAAGGCGAAGCAAATCGACGAAACCGCTATTGAAAGCGTGGAAATCCGCTCGGTACTTACCTGCGAAACCCGTAACGGGGTATGCGCGAAGTGCTACGGCCGGAACCTCGCGACGGGACGGATGGTCAACATCGGTGAGGCTGTAGGGGTTATCGCTTCCCAGTCCATCGGTGAACCGGGTACCCAGCTGACACTCCGTACGTTCCACGTAGGGGGTACTGCCCAGAACATTGCCCTGGATGCGACCATCCGGGCCAAGTTTGAAGGTATTGTTCGCTTCGAAGAACTCCGTACGCTGGAAACCACCCGTCCGACGGGCGGCGAGGATACCCTCGTGGTCATGGGACGTTCAGGTGAAATCCAGATCATCGGTGAAGCCGGAACGGCCTATGCCGGTCAGGTGCTGATCTCGAACAACGTACCTTACGGGGCTTACCTGAGTGTGAAAGATGGCGAGAAGGTGTCCAAAGGACAGGAACTCTGCGCCTGGGATCCCTATAACGCCGTCATCCTCAGTGAAATCTCCGGTACGGTAGATTACGAAGCCATCGAAGAAGGACTCACCTTTAAGGAAGAGTTCGATGAAACGACCGGCTTTAAGGAAAAGGTAATCGTCGAAAGCCGTGACCGCACCAAGAACCCGACGGTTTGGGTGAAGAACGAAGACGGTACCAGCCGTGGGTACAACATGCCGGTAGGCGCGCGTCTGGCTGCTGAAGTCGGCGCTCAACTTCAGGCCGGTCATATCCTCGCGAAGATTCCGCGTTCGGTAGGTAAAACCCGTGACATTACGGGTGGTCTGCCCCGGGTAACGGAATTGTTCGAAGCCCGTAACCCGTCGAACCCGGCGGTTGTTTCGGAAATCGACGGCGTGGTTACCCTTGGCGCTGTGAAGCGTGGTAACCGGGAAATCTTCGTCCGCGGAAAAGACGAAACCGAGAAGAAGTACCTTGTTTCGACGTCGAAGCACATCCTCGTTCAGAACAACGACTTCATCAAGGCCGGTATGCCGCTGTCGGATGGTGCCATCACCCCGGCCGACATCCTGTCGATCAAAGGACCTACCGCGGTTCAGGAATACCTGGTAAATGAAATCCAGGAAGTTTACCGTCTGCAAGGGGTAAAAATCAACGATAAGCACATCGAATGTATCGTTCGTCAGATGATGCAGAAAGTGGAGATTATCGATGCAGGCGATACCAACTTCCTCGAAGGCCAGGGCGTAGACAAGTGGACGTTCCGTACCGAAAACGACTCGATCCTGGATCGGAAGGTCGTAATCGATGGCGGTGATTCAGCTGCCCTCAAGGTAGGTCAGATCATCACGGCACGTCAGCTGCGCGACGAAAACTCGACGCTGAAACGTCAGGATAAAGCGCTCGTCCTCGTACGTGACGCTATGCCGGCCGTTTCCCGCCCGACGTTGATGGGTATCACCCAGGCCTCTCTCGGCACGGAATCGTTCATTTCGGCGGCTTCCTTCCAGGAAACGACGAAGGTACTTTCCGAAGCCGCTGTCCGGGCCAAGGCCGACAAGCTGGAAGGTCTCAAGGAAAACGTTATTGTCGGACACCTCATTCCGGCCGGTACCGGCGTTCGCCGCTACCAGGATCTTCTGGTCTCCAATCCGGAAGAAGGAGAAAAGATGTCCGAGTCCAAGGCGTCTTCCCGCAAGAAGAAAGAACTGGCTTAATCTCCGGTTTACTTCCTGATAAAATGAAAAACCCCGGGTTGGAAACGACCCGGGGTTTTTCGTTTTTCCACAGGTCAGACGAGCAGGTATTCATCTATCCGGTCGAGCAGGCCGGCAGACGCTTTTTCGTCGAATTTCCGTGCGAACAATGCGTGCGGATGGCTTTCTTTCAGCGCATTGAAATCGGCAGTATCCAGTGTTTTCGGGAGGACGACATCGGGCGTGTGCCAGTCGGCATAAAATAGCCCAAGCCAGTTTTTGCCGTCTGTCTCCCGTTCAAAATCGTAATAATTTGACGTAGCAAAAGGCGATTCTTTGATCAGGGAATGTAGAAACATTTCGTCAGGGCAATAGGTATGCCTGTAAAATGCCAGCTCGTTCGGCTGCCTGCTGACTGTCTTCAATACATAGTCGACGAAAGAATGCGTCAGACTGACCCAGGTTGGGCCGTGGTAAATAGTCCGGCTCCGTGTCATACGCCGGGGGATCGGGTATTTTTCGAGAAGCCTGCGTACCTGCCGGAAAAAGCGGTGATTCCGATAGGCTCCGCGGGGGTTAAGGTAATCGTTGTTCAGGAAATGATAGCGGGTAAACCGGGAGGTAAAGTGCGCCTCGCCGCCGGGATGGAGGCGGCTATGAACAGGAATGAAGTTCTTGCCGGCACTGAGCAGGAACTGCCGGATATAGGGCATCGGCTTGATGGGATAGTCCGCCCCGCTCATCAATACATAATGAGCAAACGGACCGCGGTGAAATGCCGCCCGGAAGAGGGCGAGCTCCGCTTCGACCGTTCCCATTCCCACCCAGTAAATTGACGTGGTCTGAGGAAGAATGGTAATGTTTTTCAAACCGGACAACGCTTGCTGAAAAGGCGCGGCGTGCTGTTTTTTATCGACCAGCACGAAAAAGTGGTCATCCGGGTGGGCAAGTCTGCGAATAATCCGCTTGAGATGATTGGGTTGGCTATGAACGATCAGAAGATACGCAATGCCGGGTGACGGAACAGACATACCTGAGCAGGTTGGTTTCCAAACGAATAGATGTACTCATTTTCAATACCACTATGCAGGCAAAATCAGGCAGTTGAGGGGAGATCAGGTTAAAATCAATTCAATTTTAAGGATTTCGTCCCTCAATACCGTATTGAATATACAATTTTAAATAAAGCAACCGAATAATCAGATGGTTATTAGTAGGTATTTATTCTTATTTTTCACTTCCTAGTTTTGGACCGGCCCGAACTCCAACCCCTTCGGCCGATCCGATATGAAAAAACTACTTTGGCTGACTCTATCCCTCTGCTGGATGGGGGTGACGGCCGTGCTTGCCGACGATTCCGGAAAAAGCAAAAACAAGGAACCCTCCTCACCTGCCCGGCGAAAAGAGCCGGAACGAGGAACATCCGGCCCCGAACCCATCCGGTATACGATCACTTCATCGGTAAAAAATGTACCGGTTGGCGAGGTATTTGCCTTGAGGATAGTCGCGCATTTTATGCGTATTTCTCCGTCGTCTCTTTATACCGAAGTACCGTCGGAAAACCGGTTGCGCGTGGTTTTCCCGGAAGGGTTTGTGCCGACGGCAGGAGACTGCTATGAAAACATGCTGTGTCAGGTCAGCTCCAAAATGCCGGTACAGGAGTGGACAATCAGGGGAAAATTTGTCTCCGGAGAAGGTGTAAGGTCTTTCATACTTATCCGAACCGACGGCAGCCTGTCTGCCAATACATGGATCAGAAAAGACAACCTGACGGTCCGGGTTTTGAAAGGCAATGAAGCAGCCCGTGAAGCAGCTGCCGCTGCCTATAGCCAGTGCATCGAATCAGAGAGTACCTCCGCTCATAGTGGCAGCGTTTATTCCAATGCCGGCGCTTCGGGTGGTTCTGCGCTGTGGAGCTATACCGGTCAATCCGACTACGTGGACTATACTTTTACCAATGTACCGTCGGCCGGAAATTATTCCTTCAAACTCCGGTATTCCACTGCCGAAAGACCGTCCGGGAGTCTGGTGGTCAATGGAAGTACGGTGCAGCAGCTATCGTTGCCTACGACCAGCACCACAAGCTGGTATACCTATGCGGAAACCAGCCTGACCGTTCGTTTAAACGCCGGGACAAATACTGTTCGGGTACGGGGCGGTTCAGGAGGGAGCTTTCACCAGGACAGAGTGTGTCTGGAAGGGGCGTCTGCCGCCTGCATAGCACCACCGGCACCTGCGGTAGCTGCTTCCGCTTCGATTTCAGCCGGACAGCCTGCGACTTTGTCCGCGACGGGTTGTGACGGGTCTGTCCGGTGGAAGGACGACTCCGGAAATGTCGTGGGAACGTTGACCGCCCAATCAGTAACTCCAGCCGTAACGACTACCTACACCGCCACCTGTACTGTAAATGACTGTGAAAGCGAAGCTTCCGGGCCGGTAACGGTGGTTGTTACGATACCGGTATCGTCTGGTCTTGCCAGTGGCTGCTACCGCATAAAATCGAAATATACCGGAAACCCGATCAGCCTCGTATCAGGAAACTTACTCGAACAGCGACCTGCCGACGGAAGCGCCAGACAGCTCTGGTATGCCGCGCAGGCCGGGGCGGGTAGCTATTCGTTTATGACAACGGATGGCAGCAACCTGGCTATTGCAGCCTCCGGCGATGGTTTTGGCACGCAACTAAATGCGGCGGCCTATACCGGCGCGTCCCTGCAACATTGGTTGGTACAAAACAGCGGCGACGGTAGTTACCGCATCAGTACGGCTTCCGGGAGTACCTGGGATATCCGGAACTATGGCGCGGACGCCGCGCTGCAATTGTGGGGGAGTCATTCAGAGCAATACTATAGTTATCGCCTGTTTGTATTTGAATCGGCAACCTGTCTGACGCCGGGGTGCAGTCCTCCTCCGGTTCCAACCATATCACCTTCCGGCGTGACAATTGCCGTCGGACAAACGGCTACTTTGAATGCTTCCGGATGCTCCGGCGGGGTCGTTACCTGGAGCAACGGCACGACCGGAGCAACGATGCAGGTTCAGCCCGCTGTTACTACACCGTATACGGCGTCCTGTACCGTTGGCGCCTGTACCAGTGCGCCATCCGGTGCCGCTACCGTTACGATTGCTTCACAAGCCCCGAATGGCCTGAAGGTCAGCTCATTTACTACCTCGAATTAATCAAATGAAAACGACATACTTATTACTCGTCTTTTTGTCCATGCGTGCTGTCGCCCAGACCAACGTCTATGTCCGGGTAAATGAAGGCACGAAGCCTTATAAATACGAACTGCTTAACGAAAGCGGCGTAGTTATTGAGACACGGAATAGCTCCGTCAAAGACGAAGAATTGTTTTCCGTCAATAGCTATGGATATGGCTATAAAGTGACCGATGCCACGGGGAAAAGCTATATGAAAATGATCGATGAAGTCAGCCACAGGGTAATGAATAAACCGGTGAGACTCAGGGCGACCTATTATGGCGATGTTTCGGAACAGGTGCGCGCCTTTAATGCCATGTCTTCCTTTCCGGGATTTAATATGTACAGCGGGCACTTCCATGCTTTTCAGTACCTGGGTACGCAGGCGCAGTGGGATCATCCGCGATGGACACAGGCCTATGATCATACGGCTCCGGATCAGACGGAGTTTGACGATGTAAATACCATCGACCGCCTTATCTATACTGCCTATCATTCCGGCTCCTCGATTGAGACCCGGCGATTGCTCCGGATTACTTTCGACGGCGGATGCCTGGATTCACAGATCAGTTCAACCGGATTTACGTATGGCACAGATGACCTGATGCGCACGGTTAATCAGGAACTATTTGACGCGCGGCCTTCAAACGGATACTTGACAAGAATCGCCTCGTATGCATCCGACAGAGCTTTGATGCACTATAAAGAAGCACTCCGGAAATTCTGCACGCGCTACCAGAAAGCGATTAACGACGGGACTATTGCAGGCATCAGTTTCTTTAATACAGACAATGGCGAAGCAAATTATCCGGCCCACGTGACATTGGCAGATGGATCCCCGATGCAATCGTTCGGAGACTATTGCCTGCCAATGAGGACAAAATTTGTTCAATGGTGCCAGGAGAAATTTGGAACCATACAGACTTTTAATTCCAGGACAGGCGCAAACGTATCCGGTTTTTCCGTCAATGAGCTTACACCTGAATTGCTGAAAGATGGTCCCGCAGACCTGCAAAAGCATTATGTCTTTTTTCATCACTGGATTCAGGCTCAATTCGAATACCAGGCTCAGAAATATGTATTCGAGAAGGTTCCTCTTACACGAAAGAAGTTCTATTGGCTGGATGTCGCCGCCCTTATGAACGGCGATGCCTACCGGATGCGGGCATACTTATATAATCTCCGTTTAAGTCTCGGGGATTGGTGGGCCGCTGTTAAATCAAACAATAGTAACGACTACGGCGAAGATGAATGGGTTGTCGATCAGATCAACAGCGCAGCAAGATTCGCCGGGGCTGCCGCAGTATGGGAGCCTTCGCCACCCATACAGTATTTTGCGCCTCCCGGAACGCTGCTGGTGAATGCTGTAAACGCGATAACCAATTCGGGTATCGGCCTGTCCGGTTTTTATCCTCCAAATGAAGGAACCTTATGGATTGATGTCGCTAATGCTACGGGGCTTGCTTCGAAATCGTATACGAGAAAAAGCGACGATCTGTTGAACGGGAACGTTGTCAACTGCAAAGTTATGTTCAAGTCGATCGCCCTTGAGGGAAAGGGAGATGAACTCGGAGCCATTTCACTATCGAGGGCCTGGTCAGCTGCCCGAAATGCCAATCCGGGTAAGAGGGTAGTTATTATCGTTGACTACAGCGACATACTGGCGGATTTTAACCCATAACCCGCAAAGTCTGATCAGCCTGTATGTTCGGCAGAAAATAATACATCAACTGCTGGATACAGCCGGTTCGGCGGAATACCGGACCGGCTGTTCAGGCGAAGCGAACACGTCTCAATCAGCAAAATAATCTCGCATTTTGAGGAGACCCGGGATTCGGTCATACCGGGTCTACATCCGCGACGATGCTCACGCCTTTGAAGTCTTTCGTTGTGACGACCTCTTCCACCACTTCCCGGATTTTTTCCTTGATGGCACGGAGGTTGAGGTTACGCTCGAATTTCAGGAGAACGTCGAACAGGAATTGATTGCGGATCCGTTCGACCAGCGGCGTTTCAGGCCCTTTTACGCGGTCTGTCCCGAGTTGAGCGGTGAGTAGCGCCGCGAGTCGGGAGGCGGCTGCCTGCGCCACCTGCTGCTCGATATGACGGGTAGTCAACCGGATAATGCGGGTAAAGGGCGGATAGAAGAATTGACGGCGCTCTTCCAGCTCTTCGGCAAAAAAGCCGTCGTAGTCGTTGTGGATAACCTTCGCCAGAAGAGGATCCTGCGTATTGTTTGTCTGGATGACGACCCGCCCGGCCCGGTCTTTTCGCCGTCCGGCGCGGCCTGCTACCTGGGTAAGGAGCTGAAAAGCGCGCTCAGATGCCCGGAAATCCGGAAAATGAATCATCCGGTCTGCATCAAAGATAGCCACCAGACTGACCCGGTCGAAATCGAGCCCTTTGGAAACCATCTGGGTACCGACGAGCATGTCCGTTTCCCCTTTCTCAAAATCCTGAATCATTTGCTGAAAGGCCGTTTTGGAACGGGTGGTGTCGAGGTCCATCCGCTGGATGCGGGCGGCGGGAAAATGCAGCTGCAGATCTTCTTCCAGCTTTTCGGTTCCGAAGCCGATGGTTTTAACCTTGGTACTGCCGCAGGCGGGGCAGGTACGGGGAACCGGCTCCTTGTGTCCGCAGTAATGGCAGCGCAGCTCGGCTTCCCGCTGGTGATAGGTAAGGCTGACATCGCAGCTGTCGCACTTGGCGATCCAGCCGCAATCCTCGCAGGTAATGTAAGGAGAATAACCCCGCCGGTTCTGAAACAGAATGGCCTGTTCCTTTTTTTCGAGCGTCGCGCCGAGCTCCTGCAGAAGCGCGAGGGAAAACTCTCCGCGCATGCCCCGGTTGCGGCGCGCCTGGCGGATATCAAGCAGTTCGATAGCGGGAAGGCTCGCACTGCCAAACCGTTCAGACAGCGTCACGAGACCATACCGTTCCTGCGTGGCGTGGAAATAACTTTCGATGGATGGTGTCGCCGATCCGAGCAATACCCGCGCACCCTGCATACGTGCGATGACCAGCGCCGTATCACGGGCGTGGTAGCGTGGGGCGGGATCGTATTGCTTGTAGCTGGGCTCGTGTTCTTCGTCAACAATAATCAGGCCGAGATTGTCGAACGGGAGGAAAACGGACGACCGCACGCCGATCACAAACTGAAAGCGGCCGGATAACACGCCTTTCCATACTTCCACCCGCTCATTATCCGAAAACTTGGAGTGATAAATGCCGACTTTTTCCCCGAAAATCTTCTTCAGGCGTACGACAATCTGTGTCGTCAATGCGATTTCCGGGACGAGGTACAGTACCTGGGAACCCGAAGCCAGTACCTGCTCGATGAGGTGGATATATACTTCCGTTTTTCCGGAACCCGTAACGCCGTGAAAAAGCACGGTGTCCTTCTCCTCAAATGCCTGTACGATTCCCGCCAGCGCCAGTTGCTGGGCTTCAGAGAGTGCCGGAGGCGAAGCGATGACACCTGTATCTTCGGCAAAGCGGCTTACGACAATATCGAACGTTTCAAAAATGCCCTTTTTGATCAGGGTTTCGAGCGATGAATCCGATAGTTCCTCGTTTTTGGAAAAGACCGACTTGCTGATGCCATGAGCATTCAGTTCGGGGGAGCGGAGCGCCGGCACATGGCGGAGGTATTCGAGCAGGACTTCCTGCTGCCGGGGCGTTTTCTCCAGTTGCCGGATGAGCTCCGTCAGGTTGCCGGCATCGGCATAGAAGGAGGTCAGCCGGAGCTTCCGAACGATTTTAGGTGTATACTTTTCCTTTACTTCTTCAAAAACTATGACCGCGCGTTTGCCGATCAGGGATTTGATGAGGTGGTAGACGTTCTTGATGTCAGCGAAACGGGCGAGCTCGTCGTAGGTAAGGGACTGCCGCTTCTTGATTTCTTCCACAATTTCAGCCTCCCGGGCTGTCAGCAGGTCGGGGTGTTCGAAATCAGGATTGAACTGTACTTTCGACTGGCTGGATATTTTCAGGCCAGAAGGAAGCGCCACGTTCATGACTTCCCCGATGTGGCAGAGATAATACTCTGAAATCCAGTTAAAAAGCTCTAACTGCCACCGCGTTACGAGGGGTGTGTCATCCAGTACTTCGAGGATATATTTGGCCTGGTATTGCTTCGGAGGATTGGGGTGAATGCGGGCGACGAGGGCTGTCAATACCTTCGTTTTGCCGAACTGGACAATGACCCGGGCGCCCGGTTGAATCTGCCCCGCGTATTCTCTCGGAATTCGGTACGTAAACAGCCTGGGAACCGGAACAGGAAGAATAACATCGGCAAACTGGGTAATCTCTTCCTGAAAATCGAGCTGGTTCATGACGGAAAGTTAAGATAAAAAGAGCAGGGATGGGGACCATTCGGGGATTTTGCCGGGTGTCCGGAAGAGAATACAGAAAAGCGTGTGCCCTTCGTTATCAGGAGCCGGGTCGCCCATAGCGCGAAAACCCCGCAGGAATCCACCGAAAGGAGGATAATTTTGCCTGATAATGTGTAGCTTTGCTTTTTTTAGAGTGAGGATTTCCATGGCAAAACCATTTCACGTCGTTTACGAAGACAATCATCTCATTATCGTCAACAAGGCGGCAGGAGTATTGGTGCAGGGCGATGAGACCGGCGACGTGACTCTTTCCGATTACGTCAAAGATTACATCCGCGATAAGTACGAAAAACCGGGAGCGGTGTTTCTCGGAACCGTCCACCGCCTTGACCGTCCGGTCAGCGGGCTGGTCGTGTTTGCCCGTACCTCCAAAGCGCTGGAGCGCATGAACGAGCTCTTTCGGCGGAGAGACATTCAGAAAACATACTGGGCTGTCGTCAAGAACAAACCCGAAAAGAAAAGCGGTAAACTGACGCACTGGCTCGTGAAAGACGAAGCCCGTAACGTCGTAACGGCTTATGACTACGAACGTCCCGGGGCCCAGAAGGCCGAGCTGACCTACAAGCTGCTCGGGGAAATGAACCACCATTACCTGCTGGAAGTAAACCCCGTAACCGGCCGTCCGCACCAGATCCGGGTGCAGCTGGCCAGCATGGGCTGCCCGATCCGCGGAGACCTGAAGTACGGTTATCCCCGGCCGAATCCGGATGCCAGCATCAACCTGCATGCCCGGCGGCTGTTTTTCATCCATCCGGTCAAAAAAGAAGCGATCATCTGCAAGGCGGCGCTGCCCGCCAACCCGTTCTGGGAAGAATTTCTGGAGTTTGACGACGAAGTCAACGAAGCTATTTTCCACGGCTAACCTTACTCATTCATCATGAATATTCTGGAAAAGATTGTCCTGCACAAGAAGAAGGAGGTAGCCCAGGCCAAAGCCAATATTTCGGCCAAAGAACTGGAGCTTTTTCCGGCTTTCGGGCGGAAGGTAAACTCCCTGTCTGCCAGCCTGCTGGCCGAGGGTTCTTCCGGAATTATTGCCGAATTCAAGCGGAAATCGCCTTCGAAAGGGACGATCAACGACAAAGTACTCGTTCAGGACGTCACCGCAGCCTATTCCGCTGCCGGTGCTGCCGGCCTGTCGGTCCTGACCGACGAGGAGTTTTTCGGCGGTAATGCCGACGACCTTCAGCTGGCGCGCAAGTCCAACCCCCGGACGCCGGTACTCCGCAAGGATTTCATTGTCGATGAATACCAGATCCTCGAAGCCAAGGCGTGGGGAGCCGATGTTATCCTCCTGATTGCAGCCTGCCTGACGCCGGAAGAAATCCGGAAGTATGCGGCTACTGCCCGTTCGCTGGGCCTCGAAGTACTCATGGAAGTACACGACGAAGAAGAATTGACCCGGAGCCTGACTCCCGATCTCAACCTGATCGGCGTCAATAACCGGAACCTCAAAACCTTTGAGGTATCCATCGAGACCTCTCTCCGGCTGGTCGAACAAATTCCGGATACAGTTGTTAAAGTTTCAGAGAGTGGTCTCAGCAGCGCTGAAACCATTCGCCAGTTGCATACGGCCGGTTACCGGGGTTTTCTGATCGGAGAAAACTTCATGAAGACGCCCCATCCCGGGCAGGCGCTGTCCGACCTGGTCGGCGCGCTGCAGCAGGTAACGATCTGAACACCTGACCATACGTTTCACCTTAAATCCCCACGAGCCTATGCGAATCAAAGTATGCGGTATGAAAGAGGCGGAGAATATTCGGGAATTACTGGATTTACAGCCTGATTATCTGGGGTTTATTTTCTTTGAGAAGTCCCCTCGCTACGTAGGTGAATCGTTCGATCCGGAAATAATCCGGGAGATTCCCCGGTCAGTCCGGAAAGTCGGCGTTTTTGTGAATGCCTCGATCGATCAGGTCATACGAACGGTCAAGAAGTATGCGCTGGATTATGTGCAGCTTCACGGTGAAGAAACGCCGGATTTTTGCCGGAGCCTTCAATTCAAGGGCGTGAATATCATCAAGGCATTCCGGGTGGACGATACCTTCAACTTTTCCCAGTTGAATAACTACAAACCTGTCTGCGACTATTTCCTCTTCGATACGAAAGCAAGCCAGTACGGCGGAACAGGAATAGCGTTTGACTGGGCCCTGCTTGAACGGTATGACAACGAAAAACCCTTCTTCCTGTCGGGCGGAATCGGTCCGGAAGATGCCGAGGTAATCCTCGACCTGAAGGAAAGGACGGGACTCAAGATTCACGCAGTCGACATCAACAGCAAATTCGAAATAGAACCCGGTCTGAAAGACATCGCACTGGTACGGGATTTCATCGAACGCCTGAAAGCCGAAGAAATCGAAGCATAATCGAATAAAAAAGAGCTTTCTCCAGAAACGGGGAAAGCTCTTTTTGGATTGATTTTGTAGAATCTTTTCAGGAAAAGTAGGTGACGAGGCTACTTTTGGCCGTCTATTGGAAAACTTTCCGGACAGTATCCCGAAATGTGTGAGCAGGAACAACAGGAACTCTGGTTAAAATTCAGGGCAGGGGATGCCGATGCGCTGGGCGCCCTGGCGCGGTCTCATTTCCGCCTGCTGTTTAACTATGCCTGCCAGTTTACCAAAGACCGGGAACAGATCAAGGATTGCATTCAGGACCTCTTTCTCGAACTCTGGACGCGGAGAGATGCCCTGCGTGAATCGCCCTTCGTCACCGTCTACCTCCTCAAAGCCCTGCGCAACAACCTGCTCCGGAAACTTCGCCGCGAAAAGTGGATCACCGAAGCCGAACCGGTTGACGCGCACGACCTGGCCGACGGACTTACACCGGAAGCCCTGGCTATTCAATTCGAACTTTCTGCCGAAAACCAGCACCGCCTTCGTGCGGCAATTGCTTCACTATCGCCGCGGCAGCAGGAAATCATCTTTCTTCGCTTTTACGAAGGGCTAAGCGCTGAGGAAATCACCGAGGTGATGAAAATCAACCCGCAGTCGGTGTATAACCTCCTGCATACAGCGCTGAAACAACTCAAGACGACCTGGATTCCGGAGTCGAACTTCTTTCTCCTCGCCCTTTATCACGTACTCGCAACTAACTGATTATCAGGTAAATTGTTGAATCTGTTCATTTTTTTCTTCTTTTTTTACAAAATCATCAGTAGGAAAGAAGGGAGAGGTACTGTTTCATACAGCAACCTCATCCGCTATGGACTATTCCGCTTACGGAGCTGACGATTTTTTACGTGATGCTTCCTTTCGCCGCTGGGTGCTGAAGACAGCATCGGGCGACGAACAGTTTTTCTGGGACAACTACTACCTCCGACAGCCGGCGCAGCAGGCGGAGATGGACCGGGCCGCGGCCTGGATCAGGGATTTCCGTTCTGCCTATAATGAGATTTCCGAGGAGGAGATAGACGGCGAAGTAGACCGCCTCGTTGCGTCAGCCCGCGGCACCCGGAAGCCCTTTTTCCGGATAGCCTGGGGCGCTGCCGCCGCGGTGGTACTGACTGCGGGATTGTTCTGGTGGACACAGCGTCCTGCCCGGGTTCAGCCGGTGGCAGTCGTCACCGGAGAAAAGGGGCTCAAAGAACACGCCTACCTGGAGAAAAAGAATTCCTCCGCGAAGCCGATGCTGCTTACCCTGGACGACAAAAGCTCGGTACTCCTCCAGCCCAACAGCCGGATTGTGGTCGGAAAATCAAAGGGAACAGGGAAACGGGAGGTATTTCTGGATGGCGAAGCCTTCTTCGAAGTACGGAAAGATCCGGCGAATCCCTTTTACGTATACACCCAGGGGCTGGTTGCCCGGGTACTCGGAACCAGCTTCAGCGTTGCTTCCCGGAACAAAATTGTGACGGTAACGGTAAAGACCGGGAAAGTCTCGGTTTTTCCGGACGAAGAAGCGGCATCGGCCTCAGGCGTAGTGTTGACGCCCAACCAGCGGCTGACGTTCCGGGAGCAGCAAATGACCTTCAGTAAGATTGAAGACGCGGAAGAGCTGACGATGCCGATACAGCAGCTCAGCTTCGATTTTCGCCGGACGCCGCTGTCGGAAGTATTCGCCGCGCTCGAAAAAGCCTATGGTATTCCGATCCGCTATGATAAAGAACTACTGGGGCGCTGCCAGTTGACCGCACTGCTCGGCGACGAGCCGCTGCCGGAGAAACTGAACCTGATCAGCCGGACAATGGAACTCGACTATACCCTTTCTTCCTCGGAAATTGTCATCCGGGGAACGGGCTGCAAGCAACTTATCCCGCTTAACCATACAACCTCAAATCCGTAACCTATGTCGTAACGCTTTTCGCCCGGGCAAAAAAATCGGCGAATGCTGGAACATTCGCCGACACAATCACCCTCCGTGTATTCGTGCTTTCGAAAACATCCGCTGGAACGGATGAAGGGGATCTTTTTGCCGATCCCGAAGAACCAACAAACCTGCTCAAATCTATGGGAAAACGTAGACATTCTTGTCAGATTCTGCTGAAAATCATGCGAATCGCATTGCCACAATTTCTCCTGGCGGTCGTCTTTACGACCCTTGCGCTGGCCCGCAGCGGCCATGCCCAGGAAATCCTTGACCAGCGTGTAACGGTTCGGGTTTCGAACCTGGATATTGAACGGACGCTCGAGAGAATCGAGGAAATTGCCAATGTCCGGTTTATGTATTCTCCTCAGCTGATTCAGTCGGCGCGGCTCATTTCACTCGATGCGAAACGGGAGCCGTTGTACGTACTGCTGGAGCGGCTGCTGCGCCCGATGAACCTGACGTATGAGATCACCGACCGGCGCATCCTGCTCCGGCGAACGGCGGCGGTGGAAGAACAACCGGAAATCGTCACGAAGTTTGAGCAACCCCAGGACAGGGTCGTGACCGGAACTGTTACCGACGAGAAGGGCAATCCCCTTCCGGGTGTGAATATCCAGTTGAAGGACAGCAACCGGGGTACTTCTACCGACTCGAAAGGAAAATACCGCCTCTCGATACCCGACGGCGGAGGAATACTCGTTTTCCGCTCTGTCGGATACCTGGCGGAGGAAGTGGAAATCGGCAGTAAGTCGGTCCTTGACTTTACCCTGCGTGAGGCAACGCAGGCGTTGAATGAGGTCGTCGTGGTGGGCTATGGTACCGCTCAGAAACGCGACCTTACCGGCGCTGTTTCCCAGATCAAAGCGGCACAAATCGAAAATGAAAACCCCAATACGGTGCAGGATATGCTCCGCGGGAACGTAGCCGGGCTGAACGTAGGCTATGACGCGTCTGCGAAAGGAGGCGGAGACCTCCAGGTACGGGGTCGTACTTCGCTGAATGCCAGCTCGTCGCCGCTGCTGGTAGTAGACGGCGTCATTTACTACGGCGCCCTTTCCGATATCAACCCCAATGATATTGAAACCCTGGATGTACTGAAAGATGCCAGCTCGGCTGCGGTATTCGGGGCGAAAGCTGCCAGCGGTGTAATCCTGATCACCACGAAAAAAGGAAAAGGAGACAAGCCGACTATCAGTTTTGATGCCAACGTAGGCGTTTCAACCCTCGCCCGGGATCAGCCGGTGTATGGACCGGAAGGATATGTCAGATGGCGGGAGGATGTTCTCAAAAGCCAGAACCTCAACGCGAAACCGTATCAGTTTTCGAATCCGTCGAACCTGCCTTCGGATGTTTCGCTGCAACAGTGGCTGGCCTATGACGGATCGAGTGGCGATCCGACGAACGTATGGCTGAACCGGTTGAAGTTTCAGCCGATTGAAATTGAAAATTACAAAGCCGGAAAGACGGTCAACTGGTACGACAAGGTTTTCCACGCCGCCAAACGCCAGGATTACAACGTCAGCATCTCCGGAAAGAAAAACGATTTCACGTACTACTACTCGCTGGGCTATCTCAATAATGAAGGGATTGTGGTGGGAGACCGGTTTTCAACGATCCGGACCCGCTTCAACATGGAAAGTAAGATTACCTCGTTCCTGTCGGCAGGTCTGAACGCCCAGTTTTCGGACCGGGACGAGAGCCAGGTAGCGGCCGACTGGGGCCAGATTACCCTTGCTTCCCCGTACGGATCGGAATACGACGCCCAGGGCAACTACCGCTGGAGCCCGCAGGACGATCCCGGCGGCGGCTCGCGGCACCCGTTCCTGTCGATGGCGTATACGGATCGTCTCAAGAAATACAATACGCTGATTTCCACGTTGTTCGCGAAGGTAAACCTGCCGTTCGGCATTACCTATCAGATCAACTATACACCGCGGTTTGAGTGGTACCGGTACTTCAACGGAGAATCTTCGCACCACCCGGAATGGAAAAACGTGGGTGGCCGGGCTTCCCGCGAGGAAAACATGGTCTACAACTGGCAGGTGGATAATCTTCTTAAATGGAATAAGACGATCGGCAAGATTCACCATTTTGACGTGACCCTGCTCGCCAACGCCGAGAAGTTCCAGAGCTGGAACAATACCATCACCAACAATGGCTTCGACCCGAACGACAACCTCGGTTACCACCGGATTCAGGCGGGAATCAATGCGATTGTGACGTCGAACGACGAATACAGTACTGCCGATGCCCTCATGGGACGCCTGTTTTACTCGCTGAAGCAGAAGTACCTCCTGACGGTTTCGGCCCGCCGCGACGGATACTCAGCCTTCGGTCAGGCCAACCCGCGGGCTACATTTCCGTCGATCGCCGGCGGCTGGGTTTTCAGCGACGAAAACTTCGCCAAAACGCCCTGGCTTAACTACGGAAAACTACGCCTGTCGTGGGGCGTGAACGGAAACCGGGATATCGGCCGGTACGTAGCCCTTTCGGATCTGACAACCGGGAAATACCTGATGGTGCGCAACGACGGCACCGTGTACCAGGTATCCCAGCTGTATGTCAACCGGATGAACAACAAAAACCTGAAGTGGGAAAAGACGACATCGATCAACCTCGGGCTCGATTTCTCCCTTTTCAACAGCCGCCTGGATGGTACCGTGGAGTTGTACCATATGTCGACGAAAGACCTGCTTGTCCAGCGGACCCTGCCGGATATCCTCGGCTTCAACTACGTCTGGGATAACCTCGGCGAGGTACAGAACCGGGGAATTGAACTGTCGCTCAACTCACGGGTGATGGATACGCGGACGTTTTCCTGGAAAGTATCGGCCAATTTCTCCCTGAACCGCAACAAAGTCGTGCACCTCTACGGAGATAGGGTAGATGTAAAAGACGCCAACGGAAATGTCATCGGAAGCCGGGAAGCAGACGACCTGACCAATAAATGGTTCATCGGCAAGGCGCTGGATCAGATCTGGGACCAGAAAACGACGGGTATCTGGCAGTCGTCCGAAGCCGATATGGCGGGCAAGTATGGCGTGCGTCCCGGAGATTTCAAGGTTCAGGATGTCAACGGTGATTTCAAGTACACCGATGCCGACCGGCAGTTCCTGGGTTATACCGCGCCCCGTTTCCGCTGGAACCTGCGGAACGAGTTCAATCTGTGGAAAAATTTCGACGTGTCCTTCATGCTCTATTCGTACTGGGGCCACATGAATAGCTTCAATCAGGCGAAAAACCAGGGGCTGGCCGACCGGACTTCTTCTTACGTCATGCCGTACTGGACGGCGGAAAACCCGAACAACGAATATGCCCGTCTGGCCTCCAGCAACGGCAGCGCGAACTTCAGCGTGTACCGGCAGAAGTCGTTCATCCGGTTTGATAACATCTCCATGTCTTACACCTTCCCGAAGGAGCTGATCTCGAAGGCGAAAATCCAGCGGCTGAAGGCCTACCTCACCGTCCGGAACCTCGGCTACTATGCGCCGCAGTGGAATTTCTGGGATCCGGAAAACAGCGGACCGACGCCGCGCACTTTTACGATGGGACTTAATGTGACGCTCTGACCTTTTTTACGACTATGAAAACTTATATGAACCGACTGGCGGTTGCGGGCCTGCTCGTCGCGGCAACGGCCGGATGCAACAAAGACTGGCTGACGCCGAAGCCGCTTTCGTTTTACGCGCCTGAAAATACCTTTATTGACGCCGACGGAATGGACGGCGCGCTCGTAGCCTGCCTCCGGAACATGCGGTACGAATGGTCGGGCGATGCTGCGCCGATCATCACCGAGACTATCTTTTCGGAAGTAGCGGTAGAAGGGACGACCGATAAATCGGGCCCGGCCCAGGACCTCAACCTGATGATTACCCCCGATGCCAACCTCAACAGCAACGACTACAACAAAATCGGCTGGTACTGGTACGAAGGCTACAAGGGGGTGAAATATGCCAACGTAGTCATTTCCCGGATCGACGACGCGAAATATGCCTCCGAAGCCGAACGGAATGCCGTATTGGGAAAAGCCTATTTTCACCGGGCGTTCCGTTACTACAAGCTGGCGCTGCAATTCGGCGATATTCCGTTTATTCTGAAGGAAATAACGGAACCCCGTCTCGATTTTTATTCGACGAAGCGGGAAGTCGTTCTTCAGAAAATGAAAGAAGACCTCGAGTTTGCTGAAAAATGGGTACCCGACAATGTGGACAAGGGTGAGGTTACCAAAGGCGCTGTCAGCCACCTGCTGACGAAGGTGAACCTCGCGCTCGGCAAGTTTGACGATGCCATCAAATCGGCCAGCAATGTGATCGACGGCGGGGTTTATGCCCTGATGACCAATCGTTTCGGCGCAGACAAAAACGACGCGACGAAAAACGTGGTATGGGACCTGCACCGTCCGGAAAACAAGTCCCTGGCTGAGAACCGGGAAGCGCTGATGCTGGTCATCGACCGGATCAATATTGAAGGAAATATGGATGGCGGCACGCAGCTCATGCGGAATACCGTCCCGCAATGGTACAACACCATCAATACGCCAAGCGGACGGAAGGCAACGAGCGACGCCGCCGATATTGAAATTGATCAGTCCACCAAATATGGCCGGGGCATCGGCCGCTGCCGGGGTACCTGGTACAGCACGCACCGGATCTGGACCGACAAGACCGATCTCCGCCATGCCAAAGGCAACTGGATGGACATGGAAGACCTGGTCTACAACCACCCGGATCTCAAGAAAAACAACGACTCCTACTACGGAAAACCTCTTCAGCGCTTCAATGCCAGCGGGGTGATGCTCGTAACGGATACCATCCGGAGCTGGTTCAGCTGGCCGCACTACAAGCTGTTTATTCCCGATCCGCAAAACAAACCTGCGCGGGGCGGTAACTCCGACTGGTATGTGTTCCGCCTCGCCGAAACGTACCTTCTCCGGGCCGAGGCGCATTACTGGAAAGGAAACCTGGCGGCTGCGGCGGCAGACCTGAACGTGGTCCGCAGTCGCGCAAGGGCTACTCCGCTGACTGCCGGAGAAGTGAACATCGGCACAATTCTCGACGAGCGCGCACGCGAACTCTATTTCGAAGAGCCCCGGAAAACCGAGCTGACGCGGATTGCCTACCTCTTTGCCTTGACCGGTCAAACGGCATACAACGGCAAGACGTACAAACTCGAAAACTTCTCGGAGAATAACTTTTTCTATGATCGTATCATGGAAAAGAATGAGTTCTACAACAAGGGCGTCGTCACCAATCATGGAGATAAGTACACGATGAGCCCTTACCATGTACTGTGGCCTATACCCCGGAACGCGATCCGTTCCAATACCAAGGGAAGGATCAACCAGAACAAGGGGTACTCCGGATACGAAGAAAACGTACCTCCGCTGACGGAGATTAAGGAGTAAGGAAAACGGCTGCTTCGGAAGAGGCAGCCGTTTTTATTGCATGGGGCAGAGGGCATGGGGCTTGTCAGATCTTCCGCGACGAAGATCCCCGCACAATCAACTCCGTTTGAAGAACCCGCGTCGTCGGGGCGGTTTGTGTGCCGACCGTTTCGAGGAACAGGCGGGCGGCGGTGCGGCCCATTTCGTAGACGGGCTGGGCGACCGTCGTCAGGCCCGGTTCAATAATCGCCGAAATAGGGTCGTCGCTGAAGCCCACTACCGCCAGCTCGTCGGGAATACAAATACCCCGTGCTTTGGCTGCCAGAATAACCTGAATAGCTGTGGGGTCGTTGACGGCAAAGATCGCTTCGGGCGGTTGCGGCAGGTCGAGGAGGTACCGGGCGTAAATCCGTGCTTTTTCGTCTGTGAGATCGTAGGAAATCAGGAGCTCCGGATCGAAGGGAATACCGGCCTGCTCCAGCGCATCGAGGTAGGCCTGCTGCCGGAGGCGGCTGACGAGGAGACTGGGCGGGCCCGCGATATGGGCAATCCGGCGGTATCCCTGGTCGATGAGGTGCTGAACGGCCCGGAACGCGCCGGCGTAGTCGTCGACTACCACCCGGTGCGTATCCAGCTCCGGGCAGATGCGGTTAAAGAAGACCAGGGGAATGCCTTTCTTTTCCAGTGCCCGGAAGTGTTCGACGTTGTTGGTCTGGCTGGTGATGGATACAAGAAGGCCATCGACCCGGCTCGACATCAGCGCTTTCACATTTGCTACTTCTGTCTGATAAGATTCGTTGGACTGGCAGATCATGAGGTTGTACCCGGCTGCCTGCAGTACTTCCTGCGCGCCAATGATGACTTCCGGAAAGAAATAATGCCGGAATTCGGGCACAATCATTCCGACCATATTACTCTGGCTTTTCACCAGGCCATAAGCGAGGAGGTTCGGCTGGTAGTCGAGCTGCTGGGCGAGCTCCATCACGGCCTCCCGCGTTCCCGGGTGGATATCCGACTGCCCGCGGAGCGCGCGGGAGACGGTCGACTTCGAAATGCCCAGTTCCCGGGCAATATCCACAATAGTCACCTGGTGCCGGGAGCGGGCAGCCGGCGGCGCCGTGTCGGCAAGGGTAAAGTGAGCGGCACAGGTTTTGCAGAAATACCGTTGTTTTCCCCGGACGATTCCGGCTTTCGTTACGGCGTCGACCTGCTGGCATTTCGGGCAGCGTATCATAGGCTTAGAAATTGTACTTTTTTAATTATGTGTGGGTTTGGGAAAGAACTTTCATGTGTTGGCCTATTCTCCCCAAAGTGATACACAAATCTACAAATTTTCCTGAAATCTACCTATCGAGAACATTTCCGGGAATGTTCCCGGTAGTTTCATCGATCATTCTGTCACTATTTCTATTGATTCTGGTAAAAAACGAAGTAAGTTCAAAGGATTGACGTCAGAAGAGCCAGAGCGGGGCAATTCGGTCGTTTCAATCAAAATTTGTATTTTAAAAAGAACTTAACTTCTAAACCTATGCCTACATTCATACGTCAGCTCTGGATCGGGTTGGGGTGTCTGCTGAGTCTCTCGGTTGCGGCTCAGAACGTCACTGTGCGTGGAAAAGTAACGGAAGCGTCGTCGGGAGAGCCCCTGACAGGCGTCAGTATTGCCATCAAAGGAACAACCCGCGGAACGAACTCCAGCGCCACGGGAGAATACGTCCTGAGTAACGTGCCTGCGGGCGCAACGCTGTCGGTCACATCAATCGGTTACAAGTCGCAGGAAATCGCGGTGGGTAACCAGACAATCATCAACATCTCGATGCAGGCAGAGGAAAAGGGGCTGGATGAAGTGGTGGTCGTCGGCTACGGTACCCAGCGGAAAGTGGAAACGACCGGATCGATTGCTTCGGTGAAGGCCTCGGATCTGGTACAGACGCCGGTTGCCAACCTCGCTCAGGGGCTTCAGTCCCGGGTATCGGGGGTGCAGATTAACCAGAACTCGGGTTCACCAGGAGGCAATGTCAGTGTACGTATAAGGGGTACGAACTCAATTAGCGGCACATCGGAACCGTTGTACGTTATCGACGGAATTCAGATTTCCAATAGCGGCGGTATCAACGATGTGAGTCCGCTCTCGACGATCAACCCCAATGACATTGAGTCGATCGAAGTACTGAAAGATGCTTCGGCTTCTGCTATCTATGGCGCGCGTGCTGCGAATGGTGTCGTTCTGATTACTACAAAGCGCGGCAAATCGGGTATGACCCGCGTGACGGTCGACAGTTACTACGGCACACAGCAGGTAAACAAAACATTACCCGTTTTGAATGCCGCTCAGTTTGCTCAACTGGAAAATGAAGTATTTAAGAATAACTATTATCCCGACCCAGCATCGCTTGGGAAGGGGACGGACTGGCAGAACCTTGTTTTCAGGAAGGCGCCTATCCAGAGCCATCAGTTGTCGATAACAGGAGGTTCTGAGAAAACGCAGCTTGCGATGTCTCTTAACTACTTTGATCAGGATGGAATCATTGTCGCATCGAACTTTAAGCGGTATTCCTACCGCGTCAATGTCGACCATAAAGCCAGCAACTGGTTAAAAGTTGGTACCAGCATCCTGGGCAGCTATTCTGTTAATAACGGTATTAACACCGGTGCCACGGCTATTGGCGATGCGGGAGTAGTGACGGCGTCAGTTTTAGGGGCTGCTATCGGGGCGCCTCCGACCTTACAGCCCTATCGCTCTGACGGGTCTATTTCTCCATTCGGTGAACAGGCGGGGGGACAATATCGAGAAGTATCAAATCCTCTTGGTTTTACGGCTGTTAAAAACCAGCTGACGTTGAAGCGGACGCTTGTCAACCTCTATGGTGAAGCCACTCTGGCGAAGGGTCTGACATACCGGGCGTCTTTCAATGTTGATATGCAGAGTGGTCTTCGGGATACCTATTCCCCGAGATCGATTATTGCAGTAAAAGATCAAACGGCGACATCAGGATCGGCATCGAAAACAAACACGAACAATCTGACTCTCCTTCACGAAAGCATCCTGACTTACGCCAAAACGTTTGCTGCTCACCATAGCGTCAAACTGACAGCGGTATTCGCAACCCAGAAGGACTCCTATAACTACAATGGAATTTCGGCACAAGGCTTTCCTAATGACCTGACGACAAACGAAAGTCTTCAGGGAGCGGCGACATTCACGGCTAATTCTGACCGTAATGAACAACGCCTTGATTCGTACATGGCCCGTGTCAATTATGGCTACAAAGACAAGTTTTTTCTTGATCTGACAGCACGGGCAGATGGTCTTTCCAAGTTCGGGAAAAACAATAAGTACGGCATCTTTCCTGCGGTTTCAGCAGCCTGGCGGATCATAGAGGAACCCTTTCTGAAGAATATCAACTCGCTGTCAGACCTGAAGTTACGCGGAAGCTGGGGTGTGACGGGCAACGCAGGAGGTTTATCACCGTACCAGTCACTGGCGATTGTCGGGTCTACGGGTAGTAACTATGATATCAATCATACCTATACCACGGGGATGAACCCGACGGGTATTGCCAACCCGGATTTGCGTTGGGAGAAGTCATCTCAGGCAGATATTGGTCTGGATATCAGTTTGTTGCGAAACCGGTTGAACATCATTGTTGATTACTATTATAAACAGACCAAAGACCTTCTTTATCAGAAAACCATGCCGCTCAGCTCCGGTTATTCAAGCATGGTTGGCAATTTCGCTTCTCTTGAAAACAGAGGAATTGAACTGGCGGTAAGCGGTCAGATTTTGAATGGACCGCTTAAATGGTCTGCATCTGCCAACATAACGGCCAACAGAAACAAGCTTCTGAGTATTGATGGCGGCGTAACCGATGAGGTTTTCATGACAGCTTATACCCTGCTGAAAGTTGGCCAGCCGCTTGGAGTGTTTAAAACGTTCGTTTTCGATGGTATCAATCAAACTGGAGAAGCTATTCTCCAGGGTTATGACGGGCGTCTCGGCGGGTACAAAGTAAAAGATGTTAACGGCGACGGACAGATTTCTTCAGCCGATCAGGTCATCACCGGAAACCCGAATCCGAAATTTATCTATGGATTCTCTACCAACCTGAGCTACAAGAACTTTGACTTCAGTGCTTTCTTTTCCGGGACACAGGGTAACCAGATTTACAACGCAGCCCGGTTATCGTTTGAAATGCCGCTCGGGCAGCGGAATCAGTTTGCCGGAGTAGCTAATCGCTGGTCGGCTTCCAATCCGAGCAACGAGTATGTCAGCGGCTTTCAAGGCGGACGCCTGCCGGTGACGGATCACATGGTTGAAGACGGGTCGTACCTGCGCTGCAAGAACATCACACTGGGCTATACACTACCGAAAATCAAAGGCGTTCAACGGATTCGCGTGTATGCAAGCGGAAACAACCTGTTTACAATCACCAATTACAGCGGTTATGATCCCGAAGTGAACACGTATGCGGGTTCCAATACGGTGATCGGAGTTGATAACCTCGTGTATCCGCAGGCGAAATCCTTCCTTGGTGGTATTCAACTGACATTCTAAGCCTCTATCCTGAGATGAAAAAGATCCTGAATTTTGCCGTCGCCGGAGTGGCTGTTATGCTGAGCTCCTGCGAGTTGGATGAAAAACTATACTCTTCCATTTATACGGATGCCTTTTACAAAACGGCTGGAGATGCCGAAAAAGCATTGATCGCGGTATACGGACCCCTCGGCGACATGTACTCCGGACCGGCCGCTACATTGGTGCCGGATTTCAGCGATGACCAGTCTTACCCGCGCGGTGTTGTAGGGCGAAATACACTCACCCTTTTCACCTACGATCCATTCTATACGACGCAACGGAGCAACGGTCGCCTCAACGAATCTCCGCAGCAAATCTGGGCATCCTCCTATAGTGGCATTGAGAAAGCAAACTGGCTTATTGCGAAGGTCCCGGAAACGGCTATGGACGAAACGCGAAAGAAGCAAATCATAGGGGAAGCCTATTTTCTTCGGGCGTTTTTCTTCTGGTCTCTGACCAAGAATTTCGGAGATGTCCCAATTAAGACAACTCCCAGTAATAGTCAGGAAGCTGCAATTGTCGGGAAAAGCTCCCGCGCAGATGTGTATAAACAGATTTATGCCGATCTCGACAAAGCACTGGAAGCAGGCTTACCATCCTATCCGACTGTGGATAAAGGCCGTCCTTCCAAGGAAGTTGTCAATGCCCTTTATGCGAAAGCCGCGTTGTACAACGAAGATTGGGCAAAGGCACTCGAAAAAGCACAATCTGTTATTACATCCGGAAAGTACTCGCTCATGGCCGACGTCCGCGACGTCTATAAATATGACAAAGAAGACGCTGCCCGCATCGAGAACATGTGGGCCTACGAATCCGACCCGATTTCTCCGGGGCGCGCACATCAGTTGACAGGCCTCTGCGGCCCTCCGGGGAGTGCCGGGCCGGCATACGGCGTTACCACGTACGGTTCCATGTTCGCCTACCAGTCTTTCTTTAACTCGTTCAATCCGAAAGACCAGCGACGTTTGCTGCTCGATACCACCTATGTCGACAAAAACGGTAAAACCATTCCGCAGCGCAGTGTTACGCCGATTACGACCGACGGCGTGCTGATCAAGAAGTACCAGGACCCGGTTTCGACGATCGGTCTGATTCCGAATATCCCCATTCTTCGCCTGCCGGATATGTACCTCATCGCTGCTGAGGCAGAGGCGCGGTTGAACGGAGCTACTACTTCCGCGTATGGATACATCAACGCCGTCCGGAAGCGCGCCGGCCTTGCCGATCTGGCAACAGGGCTGAGTAAGGATGCCTTTGTCGACGCTGTGATTCAGGAACGTGCATGGGAGTTTTTTGCTGAAGGCGACCGCTGGTATGACCTCACCCGCACGGGTAAGTTCCTCACGGTGATCCCGAAAGCAGTCAACGCCGTGTATCCGACCCGGAATGTTCAGGCGAAAAACAAGTACTTCCCCATTCCGCAGGAAGAAATCAACGCCAATCCCAAACTGGAGCAGAATCCGGACTGGAAATAACGCATGAAAAAGTACGTCGCCGCCTGGTTATGGATGGTCTCTTCGGGAATGCTCGCTGCATTCCCGAAGAGCGATCCGCCGGGTAAAGTGAAGGCTTTTTCTTTTCGGGAGAACGACACGACGGCATATGTACTGAACCTGGCGTATGACGCCGCCGGTCAACCGTCGTACTTCTACCGGAATATTTTCACGCCGGTTTGCTATACAGGAGAATGCAAACCGGTCTATGTCAATTTTTACTGGGATTTGCTCGGCAATTACATCCGGTACGACCTGCCCGAGGGCAAAACCCTCACCAAAATGGACCACAAGGAATTTGACGAAGCCAACTACGACAAGCTGCAGCAGATTCTGAGTGACCCGGAGTCGCTCCTGAAAGACGTCACGATCTACGACCTCATCGGTCCTGATACCGATAAGCTCCGGGATTCGGTTGACGCAAAAACCGGAGCCACGCTCAAAACCATCAAAAACGAAGTGATCGAAGGCGCCGTCTATACCTGCTATACCCTCTGGCACATCGCCTATGGCAAAGGATGCGGCGAAATGAAGCGGCTTACCGATTCACTGATGACAGATGATTTGCTTCATGCCTTTCTTCAATCACAAAACTTTCATTATCAGTACTTTGCGATGGAAAAAGTAGTGGGAAATCCGGCGTTTCTGAACGACTGGCTGACGGTTATCCGGGGGAAGAATCCGTTCGTCGCCCGCGCTGCCCTTCAAAAGCTGGACCCGCAGGTATTTGCCTCCGACGACCGCCAGGTCTGGCTTTGGGAAACCTACCGGCGGGCAGGCTATACGCTCCAGCTCGCTATTCTGAAAAAACTGGAAACGATACCGGTACGCCCCGCCCTCGCCGGAACCCTCGCGGAGGCCCTGCCCGCCGCCAATGCCGAACAGACCGGCTATTTCCTCGGCATTCTGAGAAAAGGAAAACCGTCGGTGGCTGTCGCCCGGAAACTGGCCGCAACCCTCGCCACCGCCACACCCGGACAGGGCGAAGAAGTCTACCGGCTGCTCGACAGCTGGAAGCTCGCGGACCGGGCCGTCCGGGACCAACTCAAAAAATGGAAACAGACTCATGAATAAATACCTGCTACTCTTTCTGTGCTGCCTGACAAGCCTCGCACTCCGGGCGCAGAATCACGTCTTCGTTGAAACAGAATCCTTCGCGAATAAAGGCGGCTGGGTCACCGACCAGCAATCGTTTGTCGTCATCGGCTCTTCGTACCTGATGGCGCATGGCATGGGCCGGCCGGTGAAGGACGCGTCGACCACCGTAACATTCCCGAAAAAAGGGAAATACCGCCTTTGGGTCCGGACGAAAGACTGGGCGCCGTTTCCAAAAGGCCCCGGCCGTTTTCAGGTGGTACTGAACGGAACGCCGGTCAGTACGGTCTTCGGTGAAAGCGGTTCTGACGAATGGAAATGGTACGATGGGGGAGAAGTAAACATCACTGATGCGACGCTCAACGTAGCATTGCATGACCTCACGGGCTTCAACGGCCGCTGCGACGCCCTGCTCTTTACGGATGCCCCGAAGTTTATGCCGCCCGCCACGACAGCTGAGCTGACACCTTTGCGCCGGAAACTGCTTGGGCTGACCAGCCAGCCGATTGACGCCGGGAAGTTTGACCTCGTCGTCATCGGCGGCGGTATTGCCGGTACCTGCGCCGCGATCTCCGGCGCCCGCCTGGGCCTGAAAGTGGCGCTGATTCAGGACCGCCCGATGCTCGGAGGCAACAACAGCTCCGAAATCCGGGTACACCTGAAGGGAGAAACCGACCAGAACCATTACCCGAAACTCGGCCGTATTGTCCGGGAAATGGACAATGGCGACCCCGGTAACGGCAACCCCGACGGAAACGAGTACGGCGACGCCCGTAAAATCGCCATCGTCAAGGCTGAAAAGAACATCACCTTGTTTCTGAATACGTTTGTAGATCAGGTTGAAACGGAAAACAAGACGATTAAGTCGGTCGTTGGCCGGAATATCCTGACCAACCAGGAGTACCGTTTTTCGGGAACCTATTTTTCCGATTGCACGGGCGACGGCACCATCGGCTACCTGGCCGGCGCGGATTTCCACATGGGTCGGGAGAGTAAGGCGGAAACCGGAGAATCCCTCGCGCCGGATAAAGCGGACAATTTTACGCTTGGCACTTCCAACCTCTGGGCGTCTGTCGACCGGGACAGCCTGACGACTTTCCCCGTGACGCCCTGGGCCATTCCGTTTTCGGAAGAATACCACGTAGACAGCCACAAGGCCGATTGGGAGTGGGAAACCGGTTTTGGTAACTTCAATACGATCACAGAAGCCGAAAAAATCCGTGATCACAACCTCCGCGCGATCTATGGCAACTGGTCGTACCTCAAAAACAACAAGAAGGAAAAGTACGGGAAAAAGCAGCTGGCCTGGGTAGCGTACATCGGCGGCAAGCGGGAGTCCCGCCGCCTTCTCGGCGACCATATCCTGACCCAGATGGATATTCAGGACGGGAAGTTTTACCCCGACGGCACCGCTACCGCGACCTGGACGATAGACCTTCACTTCCCCGACCCCAAAAACAGCAAGTACTTTGAAGGACAGGAGTTTTTTGCAGGGACGAAACACATCAAGGTCGCGCCGTATACCATACCGTACCGCTGCCTGTATTCCCGGAATATTACCAACCTGTTTATGGCGGGCCGGAACATCAGTACCACGCACGTTGCCTTCGGCAGTACGCGCGTCATGCGTACTTGCGGAATGATGGGCGAGGTAGTCGGGTATGCGGCATATGTCGGAAAGAAACACCAGACCAGCCCCCGCGGCGTCTACCAGGACTACCTGCAGGAGCTGGTTACCCTGATCCGAGATTAGATGAAGCTGTTTCTGATACTCTGCCTGTTTGCCGGAGTACTTCCGGGCTATGCGCAGCCGCTCCAGGTACTCGGCGGTCGGGCACAGGGAACTACCTGGGAGGTAAAATGCCGGCATCCCGTATCCCTGAAAGCAGGCGTCGATTCGGTACTCGAGGCGATGGACCAATGCCTGTCGCTGTACCGGAACGATTCAGAGCTATCAGCATTCAACAGGGGAATAAGTCACCGGTTCCGTTCGCCGATTTTTTTCGAAGTATTGAAGAAGTCGGAAGAGATATTCCGGGAATCGGATGGGCTGTTTGACCCGACGGTACTTCCGCTGGTCGAGGCCTACGGATTCGGCGCATCGCGGAAGCGGACCGGAGCCGATCCTGATTCCCTCCGGCAGTGGGTCGGGTTCGGGTATATTGCGTATGATGCCACATCGGTCCGAAAGAAAAAGGAGGGCGTCCGGCTCGATTTCAACGGAATTGCACAGGGATATACGGTTGACCTCGTCGGCCGGTACCTCGAAAAAAAAGGCGTAGCCGATTACCTCGTCGAAATAGGCGGAGAAATTCGCTGCCGGGGCGAAAAACAGCCTGGAAAACCCTGGTCGATCGGCATCGAAAACCCGGAACATCCCGGCCGGAACCTGGCGACCGTTCCCTTGAAAAACCGGGCCATGACCACCGCCGGAAACTACCGGAGCCGCTATGTCGCCGACGGGCAGGTATATACCCACATCATCAACCCGAAAACGGGTCTGATGGAGCAGAGTAACCTGCTGAGTGTAACGGTACTCGCGCCGGATGCGATGACGGCCGACGGCTACGATACGGCCTTCATGGTCATGGGCCTCGAACGGACACGGGCCTTTCTGGCCCGCCATCCGGAACTGGACGCCTGGCTCGTCTACGCCGACGAAACCGGGCATTTGAAAACTGAAGCAACGGACGGTCTGAAAGCCATTCTTTCAACCGAAACGAATCCAAAATGATCCGATACACGATTGCATGGCTGGCGTTGAGCTGCTGGCTTCCGGTGGCCGCCCAGTCGGGGCTTTCCCTGAAAAACGACCAGCTCGACCTGGTGTGGACGAAAAAGCCGCAGGGCTGGGTACTCGAAAAAGCGGCGGTCCGGAAAGGCCGGCAGTGGGAAACGCTCGCGAATCCATCCGGAGAGGGAACGCTGCTTTTCTCAGCAGAAAAGCCCGACGGAAAGCCGCAGACGAGCTTTCAGAAAAGCACCGGAGGTACTTTCCCGGAAGCTAACTACCATTACCAGGAATCCCAATGGGCGGAGAGCATCAACCCGGTGTCGCTGAATACCGCCGGTACTGCCGTTCATTTCTTCCCGCAACAAGGCAGACAGGAGGGAAAGGGCCACGTACAGTTTGAGACGGAAATGCCGGAAGGGGTCATTGTGACCGACTACCGCCTCGACGCACGTTTCCCGAATGACATTCAGGTTACTCAGACGCTGACCGCCCGGAAGGCCGGGTATTTTTCCCTGCCGTCTCCTACGCTGGTTTCGGTAGAGGAAAAGCAGCTCTCGTGGGCGTCGGTTCCCGGTTATTTTCAGGGAAATACGATTCAGAAGGATTTCCCGCGGGCCTATGCGTACGGAATGGGCGTGCCGGAGCTGCCGGTCGTTTACCGCGAACGCTGCGCGAGTACCTTGTGCCCGCTGGTGACGACCAAATCCGGAATTACGTATTCCATTATTCCTGAACCGGGCCTCGCCCGGGATCCGTGGGAGAAGGATAAAATCACGCAGGTAGACTGGCACATCGGTCTTTCCCACAAAAACCGGAAGTCCCAACTCGCACCGACATTGTACTACCCGGTACTCGGGGAAGAGAAATCGGGGTTGAAAGCCGGAGAATCCGTGAGTTATCAGTTCCGGTATTCCTTCCGGGAAGGCGACTGGTTCCGGGCGATTCACCACGCCGTGTATGACATCTACCGGTTCCGGGAGTCGCTGGCGCTGCGGCAAAGCAGGCAGTCGCTCACGAGCCGGATCGAAAAAATGCACCACTACCTGACAGACCCTGTCACCTCGATGTGGAATGTCGAAGAGTACAAAGGCATGAAAATCGGGGCGCAGTCGTACATGGGCGGCGTAGTAGGTTCGAACAAGGATGCCATGAAAAACGCCGATTACGGTGCGATGTGGTTCCTGGCGAACGCGACGGGTGATCCCGAGCTGACACAGAAAGTACTTCCCTATGCCCTGAACTTCAAGCTCGCCCAGCAAACCGGCAGTGGTTTTTTCAAGGGCGCAGTGGAAGGGCAGTACTACCTGGCGAAGTCAAAGAAGTTTGTGGAAGAATGGGGCGAGGTCGTCGAACCGATCGGCGTTACCTACTATACCATGCTCGACATCGGCAATATTCTTCTTTTTGAGCCGGAGAATGCGGAGCTGAAGGAAAAGCTGCGCGCCGGCGCCGATTTCCTTCTTCATAATCAGTTTCCGGACGGGCACTGGGCCGTGGCATATGATCACCATAGCCAGGAAGAGATTTTCAAGGATATTCCCGATGTGCGTCCGACGTTTTACGGCCTCATTGTCGCCTATCGCATCCTGAAAGATCCGAAGTACCTGGCGGCCGCCCGGAAAGGCGCTGACTGGTTCCTGAAAGAATCGGTAGAGAAAGGCCACTTTCTCGGCGTCTGCGGGGATGCGCGTTATGCGCCCGATTTTGCAACGGGCCAATCGGCGCAAGCCTTACTGGACCTGTTTGACCTGACGAAAGACGCCCGCTACCAGAAGGGAGCTATCACGGCAGCGAAAATCTACACCAGTTCCATTTATACGCATCCGATTGCAGATACGAAACCGAAAACAGTCAACGGCATCGCCCGGGAAGACTGGGAAATTGCCCAATCAGGCCTCAGCTTCGAGCACGGCGGTATTTTCGGCTCGGCCAACCGCCACGGACCTATTCAGTTGTGCAGCCATGCCGGGATGTTTATCCGGTTGTATCAGCTGACGAAAGACCCGCTTTTCCGGGATATGGCCCGTGCCGGCGCGATTGGTCGTGACGCGTTCGTCGACCCGAAAACCAGCGTCGCTTCCTACTACTGGCAGGCGATGAACCGCGGTGCCGGCCCCTATCCGCACCACGCCTGGTGGCAGATCGGCTGGATCACAGATTACCTCATGGCGGAGGCGGAACTACGGTCGAACCGGGAAGTAGCCTTTCCCCGCGGTTTTGTAACGCCGAAAGTAGGCCCGCACCAGACCTATGGTTTTGCTGCCGGAACGATTTATGGAGACAAAGCCCGCCTGCTTATTCGTGAAGGGGTAGTAGAGACAGACCAGCCGGCGGTAGACTATGTTCTCGCCCGTTCAGAGAAATCCAACCGGCTGTATGTCATTCTGTTGAATAACCGCGTGCAGCCGACGACTACCCGCCTTGCCTTTCATCCCGAAAAATGGAAAGCCGGAAGCAGCGTTCGTGCTATCCGCAGTTTGACGTCGGGAAAAACAGGGAACGAAGGGACGCTGGAGATCCCCGGCTTCGGGATTGACGTACTGGCGATAGACCTGACCGGCCAATGAAAAGATACCTGGTTATCGCTTTTCTGCTTGTATATCAGGCAGGTATGGGCCAGCGGGTTCTGTTCGTCGCTGCAGGTCAAAGCAATTCAGTAGGGCAGGGAGATGCCGCTCAATCCGTGAAAACGGCGCATGGATGGGAATACCGTTCGCAGGGAGATTCCCTCGCCCGGTTGCTTGATCCTGTCGGCGAAAATGCGCTCGACTTTCAACGGGCCAATACCGGCAGCGCCTGGCCTGCCTTCGCCGCGAGGTACTTTGAGCGGACAGGCAGAGAAGTAGTACTGGTGCCAGCGGCCCGTGGCGGCAGCTCCTGCCACGAAAAAGCGGAGCTGGGCGACATGGGGACGTGGTACCCGACCGGCCGCAAGCCGCTTTTTGAAAACGCCATCCTCAAAGTTCAGCAGGCAGAACGGAAAACAGGCCTGAAGACGGCCGGCATTATCTGGTTGCAGGGCGAGCGTGATGCCAACGCCATCTTCGACCAAAAGATGACCCCTGCTGAATATGAACAGGCACTGGAAGAGCTGATTACCCGCTTCCGGAGTCGCCTGGGGCGCCCGGTACCTTTTTACATTGTACTGACTGGAAATCAGGATGGCCGGGAGCCGATCGGCAACGAGGCCGTCCGCAAGGCACAGCAGAGCGTCGCAAAACGCCTGCCGGATGTGCAGGTTGTCTACGAAGACACCCCGCTGTTTCCCGCTCAAAAACGAATGAAAGACTTTGTCCACTACGGCCAGGATGCGTTGAATGAGATCGGGCGGGTGGTGGCAGAGAAAGTGAAATAGTGTTTTCGGTTTTCAGTTTGCGGTTTTCAGTTGGCCTGTGCTGACTTCAACCGTAAACCGAAGACCGCAAACCGAAAACAGCCTATATGAATTCCATCATCGACACCACCGTCATTTTTATTTTCTCCGCGTTTGTGCTGGCGATCGGACTGCTGTTCGCGCGGACGGGGCGGAACCTCAAGTCCTTTTTTGCGGGCGGAGAGGCAGTACCCTGGTTCATCGGCGGGTTGTCGTTGTTCATGTCCTTCTTTTCGGCAGGTACCTTCGTCGCCTGGGGATCTATTGCCTACAAACATGGCTGGGTCGCTGTGACGATTCAGTGGACGATGTGCATCGGAGCCCTTGTGACCGGCCTGTACCTCGCCCCGAAGTGGAAAGCTACGGGTAACCTGACCGCCGCGGAATTCATCCGGGACCGCCTGGGAGAGCGCGTTCAGAAGACCTACATCGGCATTTTTACGCTGGTATCCGTCTTCATCAAAGGATCGGTCCTGTATCCGGTAGCGAAGCTGGTCAGTGTTTCGCTGGGTTTCCCGCTGGTGGAATCAACGATTGTTCTGGGTATTTTCATGATTGCCTATACCGCCGTCGGCGGGCTATGGGCGGTGATGGTGACGGATATTCTGCAGTTTGTCATCCTGTCGGCGGCAGTCTTCATTTTGCTGCCGCTTTCGCTGGAAAAGGCGGGTGGCTTTGAACAGTTTACCGCAAAAGTACCGGCAGATTTCTTCGACCTGCTTCACGGCGAGTATACCCTCGGTTTTGTCCTGGCGTTTGTGGTCTATCACATTGCCTATATCGGTGGAAACTGGACGTTTGTGCAGCGGTATACCTCGGTAGATACGCCGAAATCCGCCCGGAAAGTCGCTTTTCTTTTCGCGGGACTCTACCTCGTCAGCCCGGTCATCTGGATGCTGCCTCCGATGGTATACCAGTCGATCAACCCCGGCCTGGCCGGTCTTGATACTGAAAACGCGTACCTGATGATCTGCAAGCTGGTACTTCCGCCGGGCTTGCTAGGGCTGATGCTGACCGGGATGTACTTCTCGACATCCGCCAGTGCCAATACGACGCTGAATGTAGTATCTGCTGTTTTCACGAATGATATCTACAAAGGATTCATCAATCCCGCCGCGTCGGATAAGCAACTGATCCGCACGGCCCGGCTGTCGTCCTGGGGTTTTGGTATCGGGATGATCCTGATCGCGCTGCTGGTTCCGGCGGCCGGGGGGATCGTGGAGGTAGTCCTCAGTATTTCAGCCATTTCCGGCGGACCGCTTCTCGCGCCGCCGCTCTGGGCGCTGTTTTCGAAACGGCTCGACGGGCGCACGACCTTCGCCATTACCCTGATCGGCCTCGCCGTCAACCTCTATTTCAAGGTACTGTCGCCCTGGCTGTTTCATATCAAGCTGAGCCGGGCGCTGGAGACCATCATCGGCGTCGGATTACCGTTGCTTTTGCTGTTGCTCCATGAACTGTATGCCCGTTCACAGGACCGGATCGCTCCCGAATACGAGCCGTACCTGCGCGCGAAAGCAGCGAAAAAAGAAGCGGCCACAGCTCAGTCTGAGGAAGAGGCGGCCGCTATTGAGGCACAAAACCGCTTCGGCCTGAAGGTGATTGCCGGCTCCCTGCTGTTTGTTGCCGCCGTATTGCTGGTGCTCAGCTTCCTGACGACGTCGGGAAGTGGTATCACCGCCGGTATAGCCGTCGTGGTGGCCCTCGGCTCATTCATACCCTGGCGGGCGGCCCGGAAGCAGCCCTCGCCAGACCCTACGCCTACTCACGTCTGATGTCTCACATTCCCGTTTTCCCGATCACCATGCGCTCTATTCTGAAATTTGTACTCCTGTTCTTTCTTACCCTTCAGGCTTCGGCCCAGTATACCATTCGTGATCCGGACGCGATTCCGCTTCACGGAAAGTGGCAGTTCGCGATGGACCCGCGCAAGGCCGGCGAGCAAAAAGGCTGGTACAAGGAAGCTGCTCCCGGCGGCCGCAACTGGGACCAGGTAACGGTACCGCATTGTTTTTCGTCCGACCCCCGGTACCTTTTTTACACCGGTATTGCCTGGTACAAGAAACAGTTTCCGTGGCAGGTACAGGCCGGAAAGCGGGTCTTGCTTCATTTTGATGCTTCCTATTATGCCACAACCGTCTGGATCAACGACAAAAAAGCCGGCACGCACGAGGGTGGCTATACGCCATTCAGTTTCGATATCACCGATTTGCTGAAATCCGGAGAGAATCAGCTCGTGGTTTCGGTGGACAATGATACCTGGCAGGAAGGAACGATCCCCGGTTCGAAAGACGGTGATTCTGCCAATGATCCGTTTATGGGCTGGATCAACTACGGGGGGCTTATCCGGCCGGTGTACCTCACAGTAGAGCCGGAAGTGTATCTCCGGAATATCAAAGTCGAATCAGAACCTGACCTCGAAAAAGGTACCGCCCGAATCAGGGTCAAAGCATTTGTCCGGAATGCCTCCGGTCAACCCGCCGCACCGAAATGGACGGTACAGATTCGCCAGCAGGATCGCCCGGTAAATCTTGTCTGGAAAAACAAAGGTGAGTCCGTAGCCGCCGGAAGTGAGGGTATCTGGGAGGCAGAGGCGACGGTCAGGCAGGCAGACGTCCGCCTCTGGCAACTCGACGATCCGCACCTATACCAGGCACGGGTAGCGCTGGGAGGGGATACGCTGAAAACCCGCTTTGGAATCCGTAAAGTCGAGGTAAAAGACGCGAAACTTCTCCTGAACGGTACGCCGCTGAAACTGGCCGGCGCCAATCGGGTAGTGGATTATCCACAATTAGGATCACTGGAGCCTGACTGGGTGGTAGAAAAAGACTTCCGACTCATGAAAGAAGCCGGTATGGAGTTTCACCGCCTGACACACTACACCCCTTCCGAACGGATTTACGACCTGGCAGACGAATACGGCATGCTGATTATCAGCGAAGCCGGAAACTGGCAGCTCACACCCAAACAAATGGACAGCGACGTTTTCCGGACAAAATTCAAAAAGCAGTTTGTGGAAATGGCGGAGCGCGACTGGAACCACCCGAGCGTCATCGCCTACAGCGTCGGCAACGAATATGCCTCGGATCACCCGGCCGGGCAGCGCTGGACCAAAGACCTGATCGCTTTTGCACGCGAAACCGACCCGACGCGGCTCTATACCTTCGCCAGCATGCGGCTCAATGCCATGCAGAAAAAGCCCGACGAAGAAGCCTCTCAGTATGTGGATTTTGTTTGCACCAATACGTATGGAAACCACGCGAAAGTCCTTGATAATATCCACATGCTTTATCCCGATAAGCCGATTCTGATCAGCGAATGGGGTGTCCGGGCGGATGCCGCCGGAGGAGAAAGTGCGCAGGCCCGACACATTGAAGATGTCGTGAAGGAAATCCGGAAACGGCCGTACGTCATCGGCGCATCCTGGTGGAGCTACAACGACTACCAGAGCCGCCACGTCGGCACCAATCCCAATGGCTTCCGGCCGTGGGGGCTGGTGGGACCGGACCGGGAACCTCGTCCGGCTTACGTCACATACCGAAAGGAAATGGCGCCACTGACCCTCGAAAAAGTACGCTGGGCGCCGGGAGGGCAGGGGCGGCACATACTGACCGTCCGCGTCACGGCGCGCCCCGATTTTCCCGCTTATCCCCTGAAAAAATACCGGCTGAAAGGCGCCGGTTCCGACCTGCTCATCCCTGACTTGCAGCCGGGACAGTCGGCTGAAATCGCCGTGCCCGTCACCGGATTTGATAAAGCCCTTACGCTCGAAGTATGGAAACCTTCGGGCGTGCCCATCCTGAAAGAAACGCTGTCGCTGACAGAGAAAGACTAAATACCGGCAACCTGAACTGAAAACCTGATATGTTGCGAGCTGAAAGTGTTGAAAAACGAAATCCGGTAACCATTCCGGTCACGGCCGATCTGGTCGTGGTGGGCGGAGGATTGTCCGGAACGTGTTGTGCGATTACGGCCGCCCGGGCGGGTATCCGCGTGATTCTGGTGACGGATCGCCCTGTTCTCGGAGGAAATTCCTCGAGCGAAGTGCGCCTGTGGGTACTCGGCGCGACGTCCCACATGGGTAACAACAACCGCTGGTCCAGGGAAGGCGGCGTACTCAACGAATTGCTGGTCGAAAATATGTACCGCAATCCGGAAGGCAACCCGCTCATTTTTGATACCATTATTCTGGAAAAAGTAGTTCAGGAACCGAATATTACCCTGCTGCTGAATACCTCCGTCCACGACCTGGAAAAGGCTGATCCTGATACCATTTCGAAGGTATTCGCTTTTTGCAGCCAGAATTCGACGGCCTATGAGCTGTCGGCGCCGCTTTTCTGCGATGCTTCGGGAGACGGTATCGTCGGCTTTCTGGCCGGAGCGGCCTTCCGGATGGGAGCGGAGGCTGCCGACGAGTTCGGGGAAAAGTTCGCGCCGACAGAGGAATACGGCGAGCTCCTCGGCCATTCCATGTATTTCTATTCGAAGGATACCGGTAAGCCGGTGCGGTTCGTCCCGCCGAGCTATGCCATCGATGTGACGAAGGAGGTACCCCGCTTCCGCCGGTTTACAGCCAAAGAGCAGGGCTGCCAGTTGTGGTGGCTCGAGTACGGCGGCCGCCTCGATACCGTCCACGATACCGAGAAGATCAAATGGGAGCTCTGGAAAGTGGTGTACGGGGTGTGGGACTATATCAAGAATTCCGGCAAGTTTCCCGAGGCGGAAACGATGACGCTCGAATGGGTCGGAACCATTCCCGGCAAACGGGAAAGCCGGCGCTTCGAAGGAGATTACATGCTGCATCAGCAGGACGTTGTCGAGCAGCGCGCCCATTACGACGACGTAGCCTTTGGCGGCTGGAGTATCGATTTGCACCCGGCTGACGGGGTTTTCAGCGAAAAACCGGGCTGCAACCAATGGCATAGCAAAGGCATTTACGGCATCCCGTACCGCACCTATTATTCCCGCAATATCAAAAACCTGTTTCTCGCCGGACGGATTATTTCCGCCAGTCACGTCGCCTTCGGATCGGCGCGGGTAATGGCGACGAGCGCGCACGGCGGGCAGGCTGTTGGTATGGCAGCCGTTCTTTGTACCCGGGAAAACCTGTTGCCGAAAGACCTGGCCGCTCCCGAACGGGTGGCTGAGTTGCAGCAGGAACTATTGAAAATCGGACAGCATATTCCCAACCTGCGGTTGAAAGACGGGCAGGATCTGGTACAGAGCGCCGCCCTTTCCGCGAGCAGCACACTGGTACTGCGGGAGCTGACGGAGGATACCGACCCCCTGCCGATGGAGTTTTCTATCGGACAGTTGCTTCCGGTACAGGCGGGGGCTTTTCCGAAGATAATCGTACATCCGTATGCCAGTCAGCCGACCGAACTGGAGGTAGAGCTGCGGATCGCCAGTCGGTCTGACAACCATACGCCGGACGTGTTGCTTGCTGCCAAAACCCTCTCGCTGGCACCGGGACGCAACTGCATTCACCTCGAATGGGACGTAACGATTGCAGAATCGGCTTATGCTTTTTTGATTTTCCGGAAAAACGAAAACGTATCATTCCGGTATTCCGAAAAACGGATCACGGGTGTACTTTCAGTCTTTAACCTCGTCAATGAAGCCGTCTCGAACTATGGCCGTCAGGAACCTACCGAAGACATCGGCGTCGACACCTTCGAATTCTGGTGCCCGCAGCGGCGGCCGGCAGGTCTCAACCTCGCGCTGAAAGTAGAGAGCGGATTACCGTTTTTTGCCGCGGAAAACATCCGGAATGGCCTGCAACGGCCTACCAATCAGCCCAATGCCTGGGTAGCTGACCCGGCAGATCAGGATCCCGAACTGCAAATCCGCTGGAAGGAACCGAAGGAAATCGGTCGGGTGGAGCTGAGTTTCGATACCGATTTTGATCACCCGATGGAAAACGTGCTGATGACGCATCCGGAGACCGTCATGCCGTTTTGTGTGCAGGCATTCCGGGTACTGGACGACGCGGGCAATGTCCTGTTTACCGAAACGGCCAACCACGAAACCCGGCGGACCATCCGGTTCGAAAAGCCGGTTAAAACCTCAGGGCTTCGGATTCAGATCGATCACCCGTCGGCACAAACGCCCGCTGCTCTGATGGAGGTTCGGGCATACGCTGGATAGTTTTTCGAAAAAAGTGGAATAGCTCCGTCGTTCCGTACAAATTGTTTTATAAGTTTGTCGCACGAAAATCAGAACCAGATAATGATCACAATTTCTGCAAAAGCTTGGTGGTGGCACCCGGGATACCTCGGTTGAGCAGCCTGTTTTTGCGTGATCTTTTGGATATATACGCCGCTGTTCAACCCGAACAGCGGTTTTTTTGTGCCTCATAAAATCAAACACATGCAGATTACCGAACAAGTGCGCAGCCCGTACCAGGTCGATGAGCGGGGCTACTACGGTCCTTACGGCGGGGCTTTCATCCCGGAAATGCTGTACCCGAATGTGCAGGAACTGAAGGAAAACTACCTGACTATCATGGCCGATCCTTCCTTTCAGGCCGAATTTCAGTTGTTGCTGACGGATTATGTAGGTCGCCCGACACCCCTGTATTTCGCCCAGCGTCTCTCCGAAACCTATGGTACACAGGTGTATCTGAAACGGGAAGATCTGTGCCATACCGGTGCACACAAGGTTAATAATACCATCGGGCAGATCCTGCTGGCACGCCGGCTTGGGAAAAAGAAGATCGTTGCCGAAACCGGCGCCGGGCAGCACGGCGTAGCCACGGCTACCGTCTGTGCGCTAATGGGAATGGAATGCATCGTATATATGGGCGAAATCGACATCGAGCGGCAGGCGCCGAACGTGGCCCGCATGAAGATGCTCGGCGCGGAGGTACGCCCGGCGACGAGCGGTTCCAAAACCCTGAAGGATGCTACCAATGAGGCCATGCGGCATTGGATCAACAACCCGGTGGATACACATTATATAATAGGTAGTGTCGTTGGGCCCCACCCGTACCCGGATATGGTGGCGCGTTTTCAGTCTGTCATTTCAGAAGAGATACGGAATCAGCTGCAGGAAAAGACCGGTTCTCCGCTTCCCAATTACGTGATCGCGTGTGTGGGCGGGGGCTCCAATGCCGCCGGCGCTTTTTACCACTACCTGCATGAAACGTCGGTGAAGCTCGTCGCAGCAGAGGCCGCCGGTCTGGGTGTCTATTCAGGTCATACTGCTGCCACCACTTTCCTCGGTAAACCGGGAGTACTGCACGGCAGCCGGAGTATTCTGATGCAGACGGAAGACGGGCAGGTTGTTGAGCCGTTCTCCATTTCAGCGGGCCTGGATTATCCGGGTATCGGCCCCATGCACGCCAACCTGGCTACGTCCGGCCGTGGTATTTTCAAGGCTATTACCGATGAAGAGGCGTTGACGGCAGGTTTTGAACTCGCCAAACTCGAAGGAATTATCCCGGCGCTGGAATCATCACATGCGCTGGCTTCCCTGAAGACCCTGGGCGCCGGACCGGACGAGGTCGTTGTGGTAAACCTTTCCGGGCGGGGTGACAAAGACCTGGCCACTTACATGAAACACCTCTGAGCAAAGCAGCTACCAACCATGACCAATCGTATCACTCACTTATTCAGTCAACAGTCGGGCCGGTTGCTGAACGTCTATTTCACGGCAGGTTTTCCGCAACTCAACGACACCCGTACTATATTAAAGAGCCTGGAGGCTGCCGGCGCCGATCTGGTTGAGATCGGCATGCCGTATTCCGACCCGGTCGCCGACGGCGAAACGATTCAATTATCGAACGACAAAGCCCTTCACAACGGAATGACCGTCAAGACCCTCTTTGAACAATTGGAGGGCATGCGGGAAGAAGTTTCCGTGCCGGTATTACTGATGGGGTATATAAATCCTGTTATTCAGTTCGGGGTAGAAGCCTTTTGCCGGAGATGCCGGGAAGTAGGGGTCGACGGGCTTATTCTGCCTGATTTGCCGGCGGATGTGTATGAGGAGGAATTCAAGCCCTTGTTTGATCAGTATGGCCTGGTGAATATCTTCCTGATTACGCCGCAGACGGCGGATGATCGCATCCGGCACATTGACAGCATATCAGAAGGATTTATCTATATGGTTTCGTCGGCGAGTACTACCGGCGCGAAAGCAGGGATTACTGCGGACCAGGAAGCCTATTTCAACCGGGTGAACGCCATGAACCTGAAAAACCCGCGCCTGATTGGTTTCGGGATTTCGGATAATGCGTCGTTCGAGCGGGCCAGTCAATACGCCGCCGGTGCGATTATTGGCAGTGCGTTTATTAAAGCGATTGCTGATACGCCGGATTTGCCGGGTACGATTGACGGATTTGTCCGGAAAGTCAAAGGCTGAAAGGAAGGAAATAGCATCAAAACGGGCTGAGGTAAATCAAAACCACAGTCCGTTTTGGTTTTTTGCGGGAAGGGGCTCTATTTTTTTTCGAGGTATAAGCTCCTGAGGGGTAAGGAGTTAAGGGATTAGAGTGGATAGTAAGAAAAAATAGTTTGGTAGAAGTGTTGACAAGAGGGGGTAAAAAGCTGCATCTTTGCACTCCCAAACGACGGGAAGAGGGAATGTAAGCTGGTGTAAGTAATTGAGGGAGAGGGAGTTAGGAAAAATAAATTTAAAATTTTTCTTGACAATGGGGTGTTAAAATGACTAGTTTTGCAACCCGGTTAAGGGAAGAAAGGAAAAGGGAGTGGGGTTGAGGCGAGGGCGAAAAAAAACTTTCAAAAATTCTTGACAAGCGGCTTTCGAAGTAGTAACTTTGCAGCCCGGTTTGAAAGAAAGACCAAAAAAAGAAAACGGAAAAGCGGAATTTGGCTTTGAAGTTTTAACAAGAGTAGCGAAC
>NZ_FNGS01000004.1:0-291764 GCF_900103285.1 Siphonobacter aquaeclarae
TTCAGGTTTATTGTCTCACAGACTTCACAGAATACACAGACAAAAGTAACAGAGACAAGACGCTCCCGGGAGGATGTAGCGTGTTCATCCATCCATTCAATATCCTTTGTATACGTATTCTGTGAGAAAAACTATGTGTGAAGAAGGAACGAACCGTCCGAAAACAAAAAAAGGCAAACCACGAACCGCTACAACCGCCTACCCTTGCTTCGGTCAAGACCTGGGGGATTCAGCAGGAGCTGGTCTGATTTGCCGATGCAAAGATCGTATTAATTTAGGCCGAAGTCAAGCGTCGTGGTAACTTTGTCGCATGAAAAAGTATAAAAGCGTTCTTCTTGCCGGATGCCTTTCCGGCTTATTATTCTGGGTATCAGGCTGCCAGACGTCTTCGAAACACCTGGAAGAAGGCCGCCGGCTCATGCGTGAAAACAAATGGAAAGAGGCCGTCGCCGAGCTCAACAAGGCCGTCGAAGCTAATCCGTCGAATACCGAAGCCCTCAACGCCCGGGGCGTCGCCTATTTTCAGCTCAAGGATTACCAGAATGCGGCGCTGGATTATGACCAGGCCATAGCGGCGGATTCTGCCGTCTACCTCCCCTTCTTCAACCGGGCGAAGCTGAAACTGGCTCAGAATGATTTTGAGGCCGCTATCCGGGACTTCAGCAAGGCTACTCAGCTCGCTCCGGATTCAGCGGAGGTCTTCCTCAACCGCGGGTTCGTCTATGCCCAGCTTCACCTCCCCCAGCAGGCATCGGCGGATTTTGATAAAGCGATTCAGCTGGACAATGACAATCCCGAATCATACTACGTCCGGGGAAACCTGAAGCTCGAGCAAAAAGACTTCGGCGCGGCGATCCTGGACTATGAAAAGGCAGTAGGCCTGCGCGCCAAATTTCCGGAAGCATTCTTCAACATGGGCCTCGCACAGAACATGTCAGGAAACCGGGAAGCAGCCTGTCTCCATTTCAAACAGGCACAGAAGCTTGGTTATGCGGATGCGAAGGATGCGATTGAGGCGTTTTGTAAATAAGCAGTAAGCTATAGACTGTACGCCAGCGCTTAAAGCTTATAGCCTACAGCTTAAAGCCATAAAAAACGCCGACCCCGAAAGGAGCCGGCGTTTTGTTTTCGCGAATCTGTTTAGAATCCCGGGTTATTCGGGAGCAGTTTCGGGTTCACGTCCGATTCCTGCTTCGGAACCGGGAAGAGCAGTTGTTTCTCGGCGAAGGTTGCACCGTATACCGTTTTGTGGCCAACGAAATCATCCCAGTTGCCCGTCACGTCGTTGTGCACTTTCCGCGTGCGGATCATGTCAAACCACATTTTGTTTTCGAAGCACAGCTCGAAGTACCGCTGCAACCAGACTTCCTGCTCGAACGCCGCCTGGCTCATTGACGCCGGAATCGGATCGAGGCTGGCACGCGCGCGAATCTGGTTGACGTAGCTGACAGCGTTCGCGTTCGGCGCGCCATCGGCCTTGTTCGACGCTTCCGCATACATCAGGTATACATCCGCGAGGCGATACAGGGTATAGTTGAGATCCGATTTCGCAGTGTTCGTCACAGCCGTCACGTCAAACCACTTATAGATATAGGTGTTTTTGAACGTAACCGTCTGCCCGGTCTTGATGCTCGGGTAGTTCGTATAGAAAAACTGTTTCTCCTGCGCACGCTTGTCGCCCTTGGGGAATGACTGAATGAACTGGGGCGTCGGATATACCGAACCGTATTCGTCCGAGTATTTCGAGATACCGGAATAGTTCGGAATCGTCAGCGGAGTAAGCGGGTTTGTCGACGGTACGCTGGCCGCATACTGCACCTGGAAAATGAACTCGCCGGAGTTTTTGTTCGCCGGACTGATCATGTCGGTGTAGTTGGTAAACAGCTTGTATCCGCCATTCTGAATCACATTCAGCGAACGCTTGGCCGACTCGGCATAATACTGCTGCCCGCCGTTGATCGCCGCTCCGGCGTAGGTCAGGTAGACATCCGCCAGGATGGACTCAACCGCTCCCATGGATACCTTGCCGGTGTTATCCTGCCAGGGCAGGGTTGACTTTTCCGCAGCAAGGAGATCCGGAATGATGATTTTGTCATAGATATCCTTCGCCGGCGTACGGGCAATAAACAGGTTCAGGTCCTTCGGCACTTCCGTTACCGCGGGAACTGCTCCGTACATCCGCACCAGGAAGAAGTAATACAGGGCTCGCAGGGTACGGGCTTCTGCCAGCATGTTCGTTTTCTGCGCATCTGTCAGCCCGGCGGCGTTGATCGTCGGAATACTCTGAATAGCCAGGTTGCAGGCACCGATACCGAGGTACATCTGTTGCCACCAGGTATCTACATAGAAGGAAGTGTTATTATATCCCAGGTTCTGGAAGTTAACAAAGCCCGTCTGCCCGAGGTCGCTGTTCGCTTTACCGGTCATAAACTCCAGCAGGTTCCAGGTATTCCCGCCGTAAGACGACGACTGGCCTGAAAGAAGTCCCTGCAGGTTGGCATACCCGGCGTTGGCATAGGCACGGGCCACCTTCGTGCTGGAAACGTTCGAGGAGGGCGTGAGAAAGCCCGTGGGGGTTTCGTTCAGAAAATCTTTGCATCCGCCCAGCGTCAATAACGCCGAGGCCAATACGATATGTTTAGCTACTTTCATCGCTTTCAGAGATCAGGTTAAAAAGTGATAGTTGCACCCAGGTTCCAGACGCGCGGACGCGGGTAGGAGAAGAAATCAAGGTTTTGCGAGAACGCACTGTTAGCGCCGTAGCCCGAAACGAACGTATCTACTTCCGGATCATATCCTGAGTATTTGGTAATGACAAACAGGTTCTGAACACTTGCGTAGACGCGCAGACGGCTCACCTTGATCTTTTCCAGCGCTACCTGCGGCAGGCTGTAACCCAGGACGACATTCTGACCGCGGATGAACGAGCCATCCTCTACCCACCAGGTATCAAAGTGCGAATCCTGCGCAAACTTGTAGTTACGTACCTGGGAAATCATCGTATTCTGGTTATTCGGCGTCCAGCCGTTCAGTACCGTCGCAAGGCTGTTGGCGATCGTCTGCCGGTCTTCAACCGAGTGCTTGAAGGTTGCAGCCGTATTCAGTCCCTGTACAAAACGGATGTCAAACGAGAAGTCGAAACCCTTGAAATTGATGGTGCTGCTGAACGTACCGGTCCATTTCGGCGTCGTGCGACCGATGATGCTGTAATAGTTGCTGCCGTCGGCATTGTAGATATACTTCCGGTCGCCGGGCTTCAGGTTATGCTGTGCCGCAAGATCCGCTTCCGATGAGCTGTACGTTCCGAGGCGGGTCATACCCCAAAGCGAGCCGATTGACTGACCTACGCGAAGGATATTGGTCTGGCCGAGGAAGTTGGGGCCCGGGAAGATATCCGCGTTTCCGTTGTTCAGCTTCAGAATCGTGTTTTTGTTGGACGCGAAGATGAAGTTGGTCGTCCACGTGAAGTTCTTCCGCTGAATATTCACCGTATTCAGCGCCACTTCGATACCGCGGTTCCGTACGGATCCTACGTTCTGGTAAACGTTGGCGTTCCGTTCTCCGGCCGACCAGGGGATGGGCGCCTGGAGAAGCAGGTCCTTCGTCACACGGTTGTAGTAGTCGACCGTCAGGTTGATATTGTCCTTGATGCCAAGTTCGAGACCGGCGTCAAACTGGAGTGACTTTTCCCACTTCAGGTTCGGGTTACCAAGGTAGCTCGGAAGAAGCGTGGACTGAAGCGCGCCGCCAAGCACCGTGGTATTCGGCTGAATCTGGGCAATAGACTGATACTGACCAATTTCCTGATTCCCGGAGAGACCATAGCTCGCACGTACCTTCAGGTTACTGATCGTCTTGTTGCCTTTCAGGAAACCTTCTTCCGAAAGACGCCATGCAGCACCTACTGACGGGAAGAATGCATACTTGTTGTTTGCGCCGAACTTCGATGAACCGTCGTAACGGGCCGTAGCCGTAAAGAGGTATTTCTCATCGAGGCTGTAGTTCAAACGGGCATAGTAGGAGTTCATCGCCCAGCGGTAATCCGAGGAAGTCGACGAACTCTTGACCGATCCCGAACCAAGGGTATGCCACTGGAATACGTCGTCAATAAAGTTCTGGGTTTCTACATAATCCGTTTCGGAATTGTATTGCTGCCAGGAAGCGCCGAGCAGGGCAGTCAGATGCTGACGATCGTTGATCTGCTTGTTCCAGGTCAGGTAGTTTTCAGACTGCCAGTAGTAGTTGTAGTACCCGCGGATACCGGCGATACCACCCTGATCCGCTGAAATGTGCGGCAGGTTCTGAGAAGAAAAGAAGTTGTTTTTCTGGCCGCTGAGGTTGTAACCCAGATCGGTCCGGAAATCCAGATCCTTCGTAATGTGGACCAGCGCATACGCATTTCCAAGTGCCTGGAGGGAGTTGTTGATCGTATACCGGTTGTTAGCGGTATTGACCGGGTTGGGAGCCCCTTCCATACCTGCGATATCGTTGTTTCCTGCCCAGGTTCCGTCCGGGTATTTCACCGGGAGAATCGGGAGCTCTTCGGCAACGGCCCGGGGTACGTTCAACCCGCCGTTTCCATCAGATACCATCCGCTGGCGGCTGGCGATCACCGAAACGTTACCACCGATTTTCAACCACTTGTTTACGTCGCTGTCCAGCGTCAAACGCGCATTGTACCGTTTGAAGTTGGACGTAATCATGATACCGTTCTGGTTGAGATACCCCAGTGAAAGGCTGTAGAGTGTCTTGTCGTTTCCGCCCTGAATATTGAGCTGGTGGTTTTGAGACAGCGCCGGCTTGTATACTTCCTTTTCCCAGTTGGTATTGTAGAGGGGCTTGTTGTTCGAATCAAAGAGGAGCGGGAAATTGTCGTGATTCAGTGCAACCGGCGGCGCCCAGGTAGCTCCTGTCGGGTCAAACTTGCTGCCATTGGCATATGAATCGTTATATACTTTAATAAACTCCTCTGAATTCAGGGAGCGGACGTGGCGATACAGCTCACTGACGTTCCAGTTTTCGTCATACGTAACACGCGTCGCGCCTGCGCGGCCACGTTTGGTCGTGATCATGATAACGCCGTTTGCACCGCGCGCACCATAAATCGCCGTCGAAGACGCATCCTTCAGTACTTCCAGCGAAGCAATATCATTCGGGTTGATGGAGTTACCGTCTACCCCGATCACACCGTCCACTACGTAAAGCGGGTCAATATTCGAGTTGATGGAACCCAGACCGCGGACACGCACTTTTGCCGCCGCACCGGGCGCATTACTGTTCACGCTGACTTCCACACCGGCAATCTTACCCTGCAATGCCTGCGAAACGTTGGGTACCGGCTTGTCCATCAGTTGTTCTCCCTTGATGTTGACGACAGAACCCGTCAGGTCCGACTTCTTAACGGTACCATAACCAACGACAACTACTTCATCCAGCGCCTGAATATCGCTGCGCAGCTGGATGGCCAGGGTCGTTTGGCTCCCTACCGCGACTTCCTGTTTTGTATATCCGACGGAACTCACAATCAGAATCGATTCGGCACCGGGTACTTCCAGTTGAAAGTCTCCGTTTACGTCCGTTGTCGTACCGCGGTTGGTACCCTTTACGACGATACTCGTACCCGGAATAGGTGTACCGTTCGTCGCGTCGGTCACTTTCCCGCGAATCCGAATGTCCACCGGAGCGACATGCCCCAGTTTAGGCAGGGCCGCGTCAATCGACGCTAACGGTACGGCCATACGCGTACGGGACAGAATGACCTGATCCTCGTATACGCCGTAGCCGATACCCAGCGGTCCGAGCAGGCGTGACAGCACCTGAGACAGCGGATCGTTGTTTGCGTTCAGGCTGACACGGAGGTCGCTCTGAACGTTACGACTGCTGTAAATGAAGCGTATCTCTGCCCGTTTTTCCAGCTGAGAGAGCACGTCCCTCAACGGCATGTGACTGGCGGAGAATTGTATTTTCCGGTCCAGAACGGATTGTCCCATTCCTTCCCGGGCATACGTGACCAAAGAGAAGGTCGTCGCCAGAAGTAATTGAATAAAGGTTACCCGCATGACAGTCGCGAGGTCAAGGGTTTTTATATATTTTTTCATACCTTCGTTTTGTTTGAGTCATTCTTTTTGACAAAACAAGACCTGCACACGTTCGTGAAAGCGTGCGTCGGATGCAGGTGTTTTCGGGAAACGGGAGTGCTTGCCCCACTCCTGTTTCTTTTTTTACCAGATGAGATGTTTGGGGTGTTTCATAGGCTTTTTCTGAGATGAAAAAAGGATTGCATAGGTAATTGTGTCGAAGTTGAAATGATATAAGGAAAGGAAACAGGTTCAGATCAGGGGCAACCGGCGCCCGACAGGGTGATGATCCGGTCTTTCAACCGGTAGGACACATCGGTACTCTTGTGGAGAATGTCCAGAATTACCGGCAGCCGCATATCGGTAAAATCGGCCCGGACGTAGCACTTCTTCAGGCTTATGTTTTCAAACCGGATTTCCACGTCGAAATTCTTCTCCAGGGCCTTTGCTATCTCTTCCAGATTCACCCATTCAAATTTGATGGTCGTCGGTTGCCATAACTCGGCCTTGGTCGCCTTGGGTACTTCACTCTTGACAAACGTCCGGTCGGTCGCGTTGAAAATCGCCCGCTGATGCGGCTTCAGTAAAACGGCCTCACGCTCGTCCTGGCTGCTGACGGATACTTTTCCGGTCAGGACAGATACTTCAAAATGCGTGCTGTTCTCGTACGCTTTGATGTTAAAGCTGGTTCCGAGTACCTGTGTTTTCATCTGACCCGTGTAGATCACAAACGGATGCGCCGGATCCCGGGCTACTTCAAAAAATGCCTCCCCTTTCAGTTCCACCTCCCGTCGGTCGGCCCGCTGTACAGTCGAATACCGCAAAACAGATTTCGGATTGAGCCATACCGTGCTGCCGTCCGGAAGACGGTATTCGGCTATGCTCGATGTCGCGTTGTTAAGTGTTTTCCAGGTATCGTCGATTACCTCTGTCACTGCTATCGGACCGGCTTCCGGTGCCTTGTCACGCCATTCGTAAACGAACAGCCCCATGAGAAGCACGATGGCTGCTGCCGCGCCGGCCCAAACCCAGCCCATCCGCCGGACAGGCCGGTCTTCCTCGGTTTCCGTCAGCGTTGCAATACGCTCCCGGATGCGCCACCATTGCCGGAAGAGGTAGGCTTTCTCGGCTGTCTCCGGATGTACATGGAACAAATCCTCGTTTTCCTCATAGGAATCGTACCAGGCCTCAACCTGACGTACCTCCTCGGGCGTACACGTCCCGGCAAGGTATCGTTCCAGCAAGTCAGGCGGCGGTACACGGTGCTCCATACAACGGTTATTTGTTAGAATATACTTCCAAAGTCCTATTTTCCCTAAGACGCAGAGCCCCCCTTCTTTCCTTAGCTGAGCGGGAAAGATTTTTTAAAAAAAGGAAGAATAATTTACAGAAGATTGATAATCAGAGCGGAAGAAGCACCAGAATACTTCCAAGCGAAGCCACAAATTTCTTTACCCGCAGGCGCAGGGTTTGATTTGCTTTCATCAGATGACTTTCCACGGTCTTGGGTGATACGTCCAGCATCACGGCAATTTCGGAGATACTCTTTCCCTGCTGATACAGATCGAAGACCTGCCGGCATTTTTCGGGAAGATGACCGATCGTCTCTTCAAAATCGCGGTGCATGTCGTTGTAATAGACGCGCTCTTCCGTTTCGTTGGACCATGGATCCCACTCCCGTACTTCCTCGAAAGCCTCCTGCCGGGACTGGTGCCGGAAATGGGAAATAACCAGGTTGCGTAAAGCGGTGTGAAGGTAGACGTCTGCCGTTTTGCGGATAACGATCTGGTGGCGCTTCATCCAGATATTGACAAAAAGCTCCTGAACGACTTCCTCCGTCAGGTCCTTGTTCTGAAGACGCTTATAAGCAGCATTGGCAAGGCGGCCGGCGTACCTGCGATAGATTTCCTCAAAAGCCAGGACATCATCATGGCTCATCTGAAGAAACAATTCCTGATCATCGCAGGTGTCGAAATAACGCTTCATACGTGCATCCGGAGGCCAGCATTTTCTCGGTCAAGACGACTCGAAATTACGAAAATTAAATTCAAACAAAATTTAATTGCAAAATTCCAATTCCCGTCCGAATGATCTTCGCGTACCTGTACCTTTGCCGGCGGGTGATCGAAACTGCCTGTAAGACGGCCTTTCTCCCTAATCGTCAAGCGTCATGAAATACCTCTTTCTGCTCCTCGTCTTTGTCTTCCTGCTTTTCGCAGGCTGGCAATACAACGATCCCGACCCGCTGTTGTGGATCACTGTTTACCTCATTGCGGCGTATAATTCATTACGTGCGTTTCAGGGAAAAGCCAATCGTGAAGCGCTTTTATTACTGACGTTGTGGACAGTCGCGTGGGCCTTTACCTCCTGGTGGCAGATGACTGCCTGGGAAGGTTTCGTCACCGAAGGCGAAGGCCTGACCATGAAATCCATGAACCAGGAACTGGCGCGGGAGGCCTGCGGCCTGGGAATCGTTGCCGTCTCCTATCTTCTGATACTCGTCCGCCCAAAATAAAAGCCGGGGTCTCCCCCGGCTCTTTTATGCTTTCATGGTTCCGTGCTCAGCAAGTCGGGTATGCCACGAAAATGCTTCTTCCAATACATGAGGCGTATGCCCGCCCCGCTTCCGGGCTCTGTCCGAATAGTCTTTCAGCGCGTCGCGGTATTCGGGATGTACACAGTGCTGCAGGATGATATCCGCCCGCTCCCGCGGGGCAAGTCCCCGCAAATCGGCCAGTCCCTGATCCGTGACGAGAATATCCACATCATGCTCGGTATGATCCACATGGGATACCATCGGCAGTACGTGCGAAATCGTGTTCTCCTTTGAAGCCGCCTGGGTTACAAAAATGCTCAGGAACGCGTTCCGGGCAAAGTCGCCGGACCCGCCGATTCCATTCATCATTTTCGTGCCGCCGATATGGGTGGAATTGACATTTCCATACAGATCAAACTCGATCGCCGTATTGATGCCGATGACGCCCATACGCCGGATGACCTCGGGTGAATTACTGATGTTCTGCGGCCGGAGGACGATTTTGTTTTTATACCGGTTAAAGTCTTTCATGATCCGGGCGTAACAGGCTTCGGACACGGTGATGGAAGAAGCAGAAGCAAACGTCATCTTACCGGCGTCGAATAATTCGAAGGTACTGTCCTGCAATACTTCCGAGTACATCGTAAGATCGTGAAAGGAACTATCCAGAAAACCTGACAATACCGCATTGGCGACCTTTCCAATTCCCGCCTGCAGGGGTAACAGTGACTCTTTCAGGCGCCCCATCCGAACTTCATGGTTGAAAAATTCCAGCAGGTGAGAGGCGATCGCCGTCGTCTTCTCGTCCGGTGGTACAATCTGGGCAGGACTATCGTGAATCTCGGTGATGACGACGGCCACGATCTTCTCCGGATCAATCGGAATCGATGCCCGGCCAATACGTGTAGAGGGAGAGGTAATCGGAATAATCGACCGGTTCGGATACCCGCCCGTCAGGAAAATATCATGCAGTCCGCAGAGGGTAAGCGGCATGGACAAATTCACTTCAACGATTACTTTCTGCGCCAGTGCAGCAAAATGCGCCGAATTCCCGACGGAGGTAGTCGGCACAAGGCTGCCGTCTTCTTCAATCAGCGTCGCTTCAATTACGGCAATATCCATCGGGGGTAAATGCCGGTTCTGCAATTGCTCGACGGTTTCGCAGAGGTGATGGTCGATAAACATGACCTCTCCGTTGTTGATACTTTTCCGCAGAACAGGATCGACCTGAAACGGCATCCGGCGACTGAGCGCGTGGCTACCGGCCAGTGCGGCGTCGGTATCCTGTCCGAGCGAGGCGCCGGTAATAAGGGTGATCTTGAGCGGATCCTGCTTTGCCCGCTCCGCCAGCGCCAGTAGTACGGCCTTACTGTCTCCCGCCTTCGTAAACCCGCTCGAACCAACTACCATTCCATCCTGTATGAATTGCGCGGCCTGCTCCGCCGTCACGATTTTGCGAAGGAGGTCAGGGCGCAGTATCCTTTCATCAATCATAGTGTTTTCAGTTTCGGTGTGGGAAGCAGATTGGAGTTTAGGGTTTGACGTTGGGTAACCGAAGGCTAAACCCTAAACTCTCCAATCCTCCTTCCCGCTTCGTTGATGCTGCCGCAAAAGTACCCCACCCTCTCCTGTTGAATATTGACGAAAGTCACACGTATAGTAAATAACCAGATTTATTACTATTCTCTTACGGACCATAAAATAACCACTCCGAATCAGTAGCATTACTCCGCCTGGCATACCTCCCGCAACGGCGTCCAACTGAAAACAAAAAACCGCAAACAGAAGACAAAAAAGGCTGGCATCCCTGCCAGCCCCAAGTGCTAAACCAGTTTGCTCAACCGCTGGTAATCAATTCCGATGCATTCCAGCGGGGTTTTGCTGCCGTAGTCTTCCTGCTCGACGACCAGGTACTTCGCACCGGCGAGCTTCCTGTTTTTCAGGATATCAGCAAACCTGACGATACCGTCGCCGATTTCCGTGCTGACATATCCGTGATGCGCTTTGGCATCCTTCTTCAGGTCTTTCATGTGCAGCAACTCAAACCGCCCGGGATACTTTTTGAACCAGGCCACAGGATCAGAGCCCGGCGCAGTAATCCAGGCGACGTCCATTTCAAACGTCACCAGTTTGGGGTCGGTATGCTGCAGCATGACGTCGAAGATAACCTGCCCGTCCTTAAACTTTCCTACCTCAAACTCGTGATTGTGATACCCAAACTTCATCCCCTGCTGCTGACAAAGACGGCCCGCCTTGTTGAACGTCTCCATAAACCGCTTCAAATCATCCGGGGTTTTGTAGACATCTTCCGGCATCCAGGGACTGATCACATATTTCTGTCCAAGAAACGCGGCGTCTTCTACGGTCTTTTTCCACTGATCGTTAAAGAAACTTCCACCGATAAGCATCTGAGGAGCCAGTACGGTATGGCCAGACGGCATCGAAAGGCCGAGACTGGTCAAAACCGCCTTGAATTCCTTCGGAGACATGCCGTAGAACTTTCCGTCTGTATACCCGGCATGTTCAACCAGCTTATAACCGGCTTTGGCAACGCCTTTCAGGGTTTCGATCGGGTTCTTCTTCATGTCATCCCGCACTGAATACAGCTGCAAACTGATACTGGAAGCAGGAGCCGCAAGCAGGTCCGTAACCGATAAGCCGGCTACCGCCGCGCCACTCCATTTGAGAAACTGACGACGACTGGGGTTCATGGGAGTTGGGAGTTGAGGGTTTAGAGTTACGCGGGCGGTTTTCTGTCTTCGGTTTTCAGTTTTCAGTTTTGGACGAGAGAGGTTTGAGTTCAATCCCCCTCCAATTCCAACTGAAAACCGAAAACAGTCAACCGAAAACTACTTGATTTCCCGCACCTTAATATTCCGGAACCAAACGGTATCGCCATGATCCTGGAGGCAGAAGTGGCCTGCGGCCGCTTTGCCGAAGTCGGGCCATGCCTTGAATTTCGATTTGGCAACGAGCTCTTTGTACTCCGGAGAGTTCATATCGGTTTCAACGACTTTGACATCGTTTTGGTAGATCGCAAACTTGCCTTTTTCGAGGACAACGCGGGTAGAGTTCCACTGACCGGCCGGGTGGGCGTTCTGGGGCTTCGCCGGGATGAGGTCATAGAGGCTGCCCGCGCGGTGGTTTTCCAGCTTGTTGTCGGAGTGGCGCTCGTTATCGAGTACCTGAATTTCCGGGCCGGTGAAGTACGGCGCATGGTATTTCTTTGCTTCGACGACGTGGAACATCACGCCGCTGTTACCGTTTTCTGCGATTTTGGATTCGTATTTCAGTTCGAAGTCGCCGTACTCGCCGTCGGTGACGATATCCCCAGCCACCGCACCGCTTTTCCGGGCGGCAGCGTCCAGTTTGAGGGCTCCGTCTTCGATCACCCATGCATTTCCGACGCCTTCGCCGTTGAACTTGTGCCAGCCCGTAGTCGTCTTTCCGTCAAAAAGCAGCTTGAAGCCGGTTTTCTTTTCTTTTTTGGAAAGGGTGTTCGGCGACTGCGCGTAAGAAGTCAGGGCAGCCAGAGACAGCAGACAAACGAGTGTCTTTTTCATCTAGAGGAAATTAAGAAGTTGAAATGTTTGCAAATCGGGCTCGGTCCATTTCGCACGGGCCCGTACTGAAAATAAAAGCTCCCGGCTATAATACTCAAATGGAAGCCGGCGGTCGGCAAAGCTACTGGCAAAAAGTTGATTGCATTGTTGCTCCAGGCTTTTTTCTTCACCCGCAGATCGACGGAATTCGGCCAGTTGTCGCAACCAGAATTCAGTCAGTGTTTCGTGGTATCCGCTGTCGGCCGAGTTGACGCCTCCGGTGGCCTGATTATAGGTAATAATCCGGCAGCGCATCCGGAGCAGCGCTTCGTAAAACGGGTAGCGGTTGAGGTGCCAGAGGCCCACAATCAGGTGGGCTTCATGGGTCCATTCTTCTTTGGGAAGGGTACAGGCAAGAAAACCCTCCGCGAGGGCTTCGATCCGATCGGTCGTCATGCAGCATGTTCGGGGTTATTCCGCAAACATAGGACGTTTTTCCGAAGGGAGCAGACAAAAAAGGCGGGCTTCCCAGCCCGCCTCTCTGTCTTATTTTACAGACCGAGAACTTTCCGGTTGAATGCCTCGTCGGCGCCGACGTTGGCAAAATCGTCAAAAGCCCGCTCCGTTACCCGGATCATGTGGTTCGCGATGAAGGGGGCTCCTTCGGCTGCGCCCTGCTCGGGGTGTTTGATGGCGCATTCCCATTCGAGAACGGCCCATCCGTCGTAGTCATACTGCGCCATCTTGCTGAAGATGCTGCTGAAGTCGACCTGACCATCGCCGAGTGAACGGAACCGTCCGGCACGCTCTACCCAACCCTGGAAGCCGCCATAAACACCCTGCTTACCGGTCGGGTTGAATTCGGCGTCCTTCACGTGGAAGGCAAAAATCCGCTCGTGGTAGAAATCGATAAACTGGAGGTAGTCGAGTTGCTGCAGCACGAAGTGGCTGGGGTCGTAGTTGATCCCGGCGCGGGGGTGGTTATTGAGCTTATCTAGGAACAGCTCAAACGTCACACCGTCATGTACGTCTTCACCGGGGTGAAGTTCGTAACCGACGTTGACGCCTGCTTCGTCAAACGCATTGAGAATCGGCGTCCAGCGCTTGGCCAGTTCGGTGAAACCCGTTTCCACGAGTCCTGCGGGGCGCTGCGGCCAGGGGTAGATAAACGGCCAGTTCAGCGCACCGGTGAAGGTTACGTGGGAAGTCAGGCCGAGGTTCTGGCTGGCTTTCGCCGCCCAGATCAGTTGCTGGGTAGCCCAGGCTTGCTGCTCAGCGGGTTTATCGGCCAGTTCGGCGGGACCAAACCCGGCAAACATCGGGGCATAAGCCGGGTGTACGGCTACCAGCTGACCCTGGAGGTGGGTAGAAAGCTCGGTAATTTCCACACCGATTTCTGCCAGCTTGCCTTTGTACTCGTCGCAATAGGTTTTGGATTCGGCTGCCGTCTTGAGATCGATCATGCGCGGATCCCAGGTCGGGATCTGGATACCTTTGTACCCGAGGTTCTGCATGTATCCGGCGATGCCTTCAAGGCTATTGAAGGGTTCGGTATCTCCGAGGAACTGGGCCAGGAAGATAGCGGGGCCTTTGATGTTTTTCATCGTATTTCCGTGTTGAATGAACAGAGGAAGGCCAGGCCTTCCTCCGAAAGAAAAAGAAATAGGCTAGACTTCCACCCAGGCCTGCTTGCGGTTCGATTCCAGAATCTTTTCGCAGATCAGGAGCTCCCGGTAGCCGTCGGCAAACGTCGGGAAGGTCGGGTTTTCCGGCATCTTACCAGCTTCCACCGCCGCATACACCTCTTTGAAGAGTTGTTTCGACGTATCGGGGAAGCCTTCGTTGTGTCCGCCGGGGAACGTAATGATCGACCGGGCGTCGGGATATACCAGGGAAGGGTCCCGCATGACAACTTCGTTGTAGCCGTCACGGTTACCGAGCCAGAGTTCGTTCGGTGCTTCGGAGTTCCAGGCGAAGGTTTTCTTCGAACCGGCGATTTCCAGTTTGAGCTGGTTCTTACGGCCGGCTGATACCTGGGAAACCGTGATTACGCCCTTGTTGCCGTTGTTGAAACGCAGGAGTACGTTGGCGTGGTCTTCCGTATTGATGGGGACATCCGCATAATCTTCCGGCTGAAGCATTTTACCGGAATAGGTTTCGACCGGTTTCAGAGGCTTCTTACGGGTTTTGTGGATGGTATTGAAATCGGCGAGGACGGATACCGTCTTCAGGCCCGTGATGTACTCGATGATGTCCATCAGGTGGGAACCGATATCGGCGATGGCACGGCTGTCGCCCGACTTATCCGGCTCCAGACGCCAGTTGTAGTCGGTTTCGTAAAACAGCCAGTCCTGCAGGTAGGAACCGATGATGGAGTACACGTCGCCCAGGTCGCCGTTTTCCCGCATGGCTTTCATCTGGCGGGCGAGCGGGTAGTACCGGAGGTTGAAGTGAACGGCATTGACGAGGCCGGTCTGGGCAGCAAGTTCAACGAGCTCTTCGGCTTCGTGGAGGTCTTTTGCCAGGGGTTTTTCACAAACGACGTGCTTGCCTGCGAGCAGGGCAGCTTTGGACTGCGTGTAGTGCAGGAAGTTGGGCGTACAGATGTGCACGACCTGAATATCCTCCTGCTTGAGCAGTTCGTCGAAGGTGTAGGAACGGGCAATACCCAGTTGTGCGGCCTTGGCAGCGGCGAGTTCGGGAGTCACCTCACAGAGAGCGGCCACTTCTACATTCGGCAGTCGCCGGAGCGCTTCGATGTGCGCAGGACCGATGAAACCCGTTCCGACAACACCAACTTTAATTTTCGTCATTGTACTGAGTGGAGAGTTGTGTGTAACGTTTTGTAAGGGATGAGTGATTTATTCAAACTTCGTCCAGACGGCGCCATCGGCGTTCGATTTCAGGACGGTGTCGATGAAGGCCATTCCCCGTACGCCTTCTTCGATTCCGGGGAAGTCGAAGTCGGGATCCGGCTCCTCGCCGGCCTCTTTGGCGCGGACGGCTTTGGCAAAATTGCGGTAAAGACTGGCGAAGGTTTCGACGTAGCCTTCCGGGTGACCGGCGGGTTGCCGGGTATGCACCTGGGCCGCGCGGGAGACGGCGTTGACGCCGGTACGGATCACCTTCGTTCCGGTATCCTGGTTGAGGAGCAACAGGGTATTCGGCTCCATCTGGCGCCATTTCAGGCCACCAAGTTCGCCGTAAATCCGGATATTGAGGTCGTTCTCTTCGCCGTGGCAAATCTGGCTGTTGTGCAGAATACCTTTGGCTCCGTTCTCGAAATGGAGGAGCATATTGGCGTCGTCGTCCAGGCGGCGGCCTTCAACAAAGATGGACAGGTCGGCAAGGAGTTCGGTGATTTTCAGTCCGGTAATGTACTCGGCCAGGTTTTCGGCGTGGGTGCCGATGTCGCCTACGCCGCCAGCGGCTCCGCTGCGGGCCGGGTCGGTGCGCCAGTCGGCCTGCCGATTGGTTCCTGCGCCTTCGACAAGCTTGTACAGCCAGCCCTGCGGATATTCGACGATCACCTTGCGAACTTTCCCGATGACGCCGGTGCGGATCAGGTGCCGCGCTTCCTTGACCATCGGATACGCCGTGTAGTTATGGGTCAGGCAGAAAACGAGGTTTGTTTTTTCCCAGATTTTCTTCAGTTCTTCGGCTTCGGCCCGGTTGAGCGTGATCGGCTTGTCGAGTACGACGTGGAAACCGTTTTCAAGCGCCATTTTGGCCGGGGGAAAGTGAACGTGGTTGGGTGTCACGATGGCCACGAAATCCATCCGTTCTCCTTCCGGAAGCTCCTTTTCTTTCAGGATCATCTCCTCGTAGCTGCCGTATACCCGTTCAGCCGGAAGGTAAAGGGCTTCGCCTGTGGCTTTTGATTTTTCCGGGTTGGAACTGAAAGCACCGCACACCAGCTCAATTTCGCCGTCAAGAGCGGCGCCGCGACGATGAACGGCTCCGATAAAGGCATCCAGACTGCCGCCGATCATCCCCATGCGCAATTTTCTGGCCATAAGTATAGAGGTCTGTTTGAAATGTAGAAGAAAAAGAAGGAAACTGCGTTCCTTACCCGATACGGGCGCCAAAGTTTGACAAGAAATCCCACTTTTCAAATGAGGAAGGGCAAGAACTCGGGCAAAGTCCTGACCCCCAGCTTCGATAAGAGATTTACAAGAATAAAGATCATTCTTTCTAGCAAAAATGGCTTGCATTTCGTTTTTTAGCCGCGCCAATTGCAAGAACCGCACCTCTTGCATTCACCAAACCATTCACTGTAAACAACTTATCTAAACCTAAATGGCTATGATCCAGTCCATCAACCGGACCCGCCTGTTCAACGCCAGCTGCTTCGGGCTTATCACGACAGCTATGATCTTTGCGATCCGGGCAGGTATTCTCAATCAGTTGGGAACCGAATTCGCGCTCAACTCAAAGGAGCTCGGATACGTCAACCAGATGGCCTTTCTAGGATTCCCGATTGCCATGATCATCGGGGGCCCCCTCTATAATATTATCGGTCCCAAGAAAATCGCCTGGGTAGCATTCTTCACCCACCTCCTCGGTATTGTGCTGACGATCTTCGCCGACGGTTTCTGGAGCCTCCTTCTTTCTACTTTCCTCGTCGGTTTCGGCAACGGTACTATCGAAGCCGCCTGTAACCCGATGATCGCCGATATGTATGACGGAAACGTGACCACCAAAATGCTGAACCGCTTCCATATGTGGTTCCCCGGTGGTATCGTGATCGGCAGCCTTGTCTCTGAATTCATGACGAAAGCCAACCTCGGCTGGCAATTCCAAATGGGCATCATCCTGATTCCCCTCTTTATCTATGGTATTCTGTTCCTCGGACAGCAGTTCCCGGAAAGCACGGCAGAAGAAGGCCAGTCCAACGCCACCAACATCAAGGCGATGCTCTCTCCGCTGTACATTTTCATGCTGATCTGCATGGCCCTGACGGCTATTTCCGAATTCGGTCCCGAACAATGGATCGGCCCTATCCTCGGTAAAGCCGGCGCCAGCCCGATGCTCATCCTCGCCCTCGTAACGGGTCTGATGGCCGTTGGCCGCTATTTCGCCGGTCCGCTCGTTCACAGCCTCAACCCGACAGGCGTGCTGTGGGGTTCAGCCGTTTTCGCAACGATCGGTATTGTGCTCATGAGCCAGGCTACCGGCCCGATGGTCTACATCTCTGCCGTCGTTTTCGCGATTGGCGTGTGCTATTTCTGGCCGACGATGATCGGCTTCGTCGCCGAGTATATTCCGAAAGCCGGCGCCTTCGGGATGTCCATCATCGGCGGTATGGGTATGTTCTCGACGTCTATCTTCCAGCCCATTATCGGTGGCTGGCTGGATAACGAAAAGGCAAATGCCGCTGCCCGCGGTCTTACCGGCGACGCTGCCGACCTGGCCGCCGGTCAGGCTACTCTCGACAACATGGCCCTGTTCCCTGCTATCCTGATCGTTGCCTTCGGCGCGCTCTGGTTCTTCATGCGGAACAAGAAGCCCCACCACCATACCGACGAAACGTTCGCTGCCCAGAAGTCCTGAGCCGACCTGCTCCGTCCTGTTAAAAGCCTGACTAACAACCGTTGGTCAGGCTTTTTTCGTTAGTTTTATCCCTGCTTCGTATAAAGGCAATTTTGTATTTTTTCCAGCAAAAATGCTATCAGTTTTACCCGTACGATAGCCCTAGTTTTGTTATTCGAAAAGTTGACAAACTACTGATTATTCTCTAAACACTATGAATACCAGGCTCTGGATGGGAGCGGGTTTGCTGGTCGCCGGAGCACTCGGATACCTGACGATCTTCCGGCACGACAAGGTCGATTTCAACACCCAGGTCAAACCCCTCATCAACAAGAACTGCATTGCCTGTCACGGTGGGGTAAAGCGGGCCGGAGGACTCAGTCTGCTCTTCCGGGAAGAAGCTGTTGCCCCCACTGAATCCGGGAAACCCGCCATTATCCCCGGAGACGCCAAAAATTCTGAATTCATCCGCCGCCTTCACCTTACCGATCCCGAGGAGCGCATGCCACTCAAAGGCCCTGCACTCAAACAGGAAGATATTGATCTCCTCACGCAGTGGATCGACGAAGGTGCGGAATGGGGCAATCACTGGGCCTATACCGCCCCGCAGCGACCTCAAGTACCCGGCGGTTCGTTCTTCTCCGGTATTTTTGATTTTCTTTCCGGAGAAAAAGCAGCCCGGCCGATTGATCGCTTCATCGACCGGAAACTGAAAGAAGAGAAACTCGAGTCCTTGCCGCAGGCGGACCCGACGGTGCTGATCCGGCGGGTATCACTCGACCTGACCGGCCTGCCGCCGTCTTCCAAAATCCTCGATTCCTATCTCAAAAATCCGACAGAAGCCGCTTATGCCCAGGCCGTCGATTCACTGCTGGCTTCTCCGCATTTCGGGGAAAAATGGGCGGCGATGTGGATGGACCTCGCCCGCTACGCCGATTCCAAAGGATATGAGCGGGATGATCGCCGGGATATCTGGCGCTACCGCGACTGGCTCATCAAAGCCTTCAATACCGATAAGCCCTATGATCAGTTTCTGGTAGAACAAATGGCGGGAGATCTCCTTCCCCAGCCTACTGACGATCAGTTGCTGGCGACCGCCTTCCACCGGAATACCATGACGAACGACGAAGGCGGGACCAATAACGAAGAGTTCCGGACCGCCGCCGTCCTCGACCGCGTGAATACTACCTGGGAAGTACTGAACTCGACCACGTTCGCCTGCGTGCAGTGCCATAGTCACCCGTATGATCCTTTCCGGCACGAAGAGTACTACAAGTTCCTGGCCTTCTTTAATAACAGCCGGGACGAGGATACCTATGGCGACTACCCCCGCCTGCGGCATTTCGAAGGCGACAACGAAGCGAAACTGAAACGCCTGACCGGCTGGCTGACAACCAGCGCGTCTCCGGAAGAAAAAGCACGTATCATCCGCCTGCTCAAAACCTGGGAGCCACATATCAACTCCCTCACGGCGGATAAATTCGTCAATAGTGCGCTGGCCGATGAAAAGTGGCTGGCTATGCGGCAAAATGGATCTGCGCGGTTTACCCGTGTCAACCTGACCGGTAAAACAGTGCTGCTGACGAAATTCCAGTCCTTTCTGCCGAATAGTTTCTGGGAAATCCGGATGGACAAGCCCGACGGGCCGTTGCTGACACGCATCCGCCTGGATACCACGACCGTGAAGCCCAGCCGCTGGTTTGCCGAATATACTATCCCCGCGACGCAGGGTGTACACGACCTGTATTTCTCTGTCTCTTCTACCGATAAAGTACTCAAAGACCGCCCCGAGGCCAATATTGCTATGTGGGACTGGTTTGCGTTCCAAGCGCCCTTTCCCGGTGAAGGCAAACCCGGCTATGACGAAAACAAGGCCCTGTTTGCCGAATTACTGCGGACAGGTATGCCATCGACGCCTGTTATGCAGGAAAACCCGGCCGATATGGCACGGGAAACTCACGTCTTTGACCGGGGAAATCGCCTGGTATTGGGCAAAAAAGTAGAGCCTGACGTACCGCATTCACTGCCGCCGCTTCCGAAAGATGCCCCCCGAAACCGCCTCGGCCTGGCCCGCTGGATGGTATCGCCGCAGCATCCGCTTACGGCACGAACGGCCGTTAACCGGTTCTGGGAACAGCTGTTTGGCATTGGACTGGTGGAAACGCTGGAAGACTTTGGTACACAGGGATTTACCCCGTCCAACCCTGAGCTGCTCGACTACCTGGCGGTGGAGTTTTCGACAGAATGGAAATGGGATGTGAAGCGACTTTTGAAGGAAATCGTTCTGACACAGGCCTACCAGCGTGATTCGAAAGCCTCGGCCGAAGCGCTGGAGCGGGACCCGGCGAACCGGTATTTTGCCCGGGGACCGCGTGTCCGCCTTTCGTCTGAGCAAATCCGTGATCAGATGCTGGCCGTTTCGGGACTTCTCTCCGGCAAACTATACGGCCCGGGCGTTATGCCTTTTCAGCCGGAAGGCGTGTGGGCATCGCCGTACAACGGAGATTCCTGGCGGTTGTCAGAAGGCGAAGACCGCTACCGTCGTGCCGTCTATACATTCTGGAAACGGACAAGCCCGTATCCATCGATGATGGCGTTTGACGGCGCCAGCCGGGAAGTCTGCCTGGCCCGTCGCATCCGTACCAATACGCCCCTCCAGGCGCTGGTAACACTCAACGATCCGGTGGCGGTAGAAGCGGCCCGGCAGCTTTCCTACCGGATGGCGAAGGAGTCTTCCCCCGAAAAACAGATCCGCAGCGGGTACCGGGCCGTCATGATCCGGGACATCCAGTCTGCCAAACTGGCCGTGCTGCTCCAACTCTACCAGGAAGCGCTGGCGGAGTACCGGGTGAAGCCGGCTGCCGCGAAAGAACTGCTGCAGGATTGCTATGGCGCCCGACCGGCAGAACGTGCGGCGCTGACGACGGTGGCGTCCGCCCTGTTGAACCTGGATGAATTTATCGTCAAAGAATAAGCCGACTAAGGAAAACGACGTCCTGATACGTCTTTGGGAAAAGCGCCGGACAGGCGGGGATATCCCTGGCAATCAGGACTTATTCACAAAGCTTCATGCTCAGCAAATCGCTTTTGGAAGAACTCCGCGAGGAGACGCTGCGATCGGATACGCGCCGCCATTTCCTCAAACAATGCACGACAGGCCTCGGAATGATGGCGATGTCGTCTCTGGCGGGCTGCTGGTCGCCTTCAAAAAACGACCCGGTAGCTGTTGCCAATCCAATGGCGGCCCGGTTTCCGCATTTTCCGGGGAAAGCTAAGTCGGTTATCTACATCCACTGTGCAGGTTCGCCAAGCCAACTGGAGCTATTTGATTACAAACCGGAGCTGATCAAGGTCAGCGGCAAGGAATGTCCTCCTTCGTTTCTGGAAGGCAAAACGTTTGCTTTTATCAGGGGAGTACCGAAGATGTTGGGCCCGCAGGGGCAGTTTGCCCAGCGCGGGCAATCTGGCGCGTACGTATCTGACTATTTGCCTCAATTTCAGTCGGTTGTCGATAATGTCTCTTTCCTGAAGGCGATGCATACCGACCAGTTCAATCACGCGCCGGCGCAGCTGTTCATGCATACCGGCAGCGCGCGCCTGGGCCGGCCGAGTATGGGTTCCTGGGTGACATACGGGTTGGGGACGGAAAACCAGAACCTGCCTGGGTTCGTGGTACTCGCCTCAGGCGGCAAGGCACCGGACGCCGGAAAATCAGTCTGGGGCAGCGGGTTTCTGCCTTCGGTCTACCAGGGCGTTCAATGCCGGACGGAAGGCGATCCGGTACTGTACCTGTCCGACCCCGACGGCGTCAGCCGGAACCTGAAGAAAAAGACCATCGACGCGATTTCGAAGGTCAACGAGCAGCATTACCAGGAATTTCACGACCCGGAGACGGTTGCCCGCATCAGCCAGTACGAAATGGCCTTCAAGATGCAGATGTCGGTGCCCGAAATCATGGATGTCTCGAAAGAACCGCAGCATATTCTTGATATGTATGGGGTAGATCCGGCACAGGGTTCTTTCGCACGTAATATCCTGTTATCCAGAAGACTCGTCGAAAAAGGCGTGCGTTTTGTGCAGTTGTTTGACTGGGGATGGGATTCGCACGGAACCGACTCCGGCGGCTCGCTGGAAGTAGGCCTCCGGAATAAATGCCGGCAGGTAGACAAAGCCATGACGGCCCTGCTTCTCGACCTGAAACAACGCGGAATGCTCGACGAAGTACTCGTTGTCTGGGGCGGCGAATTCGGCCGGACGCCGATGGCTGAAAACCGCGAAGGCCGCGCCAACCCGTACATGGGGCGCGACCACCACACGGAAGCCTTCACCGTCTGGCTGGCCGGCGGAGGTGTCAAGGAAGGGTTTTCCTGGGGTGAAACCGATCCGATGGGATACAGCGGGATTTCGGGGCGAACGCACGTACATGACCTCCAGGCAACGATCCTTCATTGCCTGGGATTTGATCACGAAAAACTCACGTATGAATTTCAGGGACGGCCGTTCCGGCTGACCGACGTTCACGGAAAAGTAATCCGGGAAATCCTTGCCTGACAGGGATTTCACTAATTTGCTCTTTTCGTAACGAACCGAACAAAACATGAAAAAAGCGACATTCCTCCTTCTTCTTCTTGCACCGTTTGCCGGCCAGGCGCAGGTACACCTTGAAAAGCTCTGGGAAACGGATACGACCCAGCTCCGGACGCCGGAGTCGGTATTATGGGACCCTTCGTCGAAGTCGCTGTACATCAGCAACATCGACGGAAAACCCTGGGAAGCAGACGGCAAGGGATTTATTTCAACGCTGGCGCAGAACGGCGTCGTCCAGACCGCCCAATGGGCTACCGGCCTGAATGCCCCCAAAGGAATGGGCATTTCAAAAGGGAAACTATATGTAGCCGACCTGGCGGAAGTAGCGGTTATTGACCTTCGCACGGGTAAGATCCTGCGGAAAATTGCGCCGGAAGGGGCCAAAAACCTGAACGACGTAGCCGTAGGTCCGGACGGAGATATCTATGTAACCGATTCTGCTACCAGCCGGATTTATGTTATCAAGGGCAATAAGGCGGAACTCTATCTTGAAAATGCGGAAATCCAGCGCCCGAACGGTATCCGCTGGGTCGGCAAGCGGCTTTTTGTCTTCGATGCCGGCAAGGGCGGATTCTATGAAGTCAACGCTGATAAAAGTCTGAAAAAGCTCGCCGAGGGTATGCCCTCCGGCGACGGCATCGAGCCGCTCGGCGATGGCTTTCTCCTCTCCCGCTGGGCAGGTATTGTGCATCACCTCAGCGCCGACGGTAAACTTACCCAGGTACTGGACCTGACGGCAGAGAAAAAGAATACGGCGGACATCGGCTTCGACCCGCAGAAACGCATCCTGTACATCCCGACGTTCAACGCCAACAGCGTTGTAGCCTATCAGGTACACTAACTCTTTTGTTAACTGTTTTTTACATGGACGAACATCGTCGCAATTTCCTCAAAACCACCGGAATGACTGCTATCGGAATGATGCTCTCCGGCCGTTCGTACGGCAAGGACGAACAAATTATCGGCCACAATACCCACCGTTACAAGGTGGTACCGGGCTGGGGCATTCTCGATGCCGGAAAGAACCCTGTCAACGACTGCCACGAGCTGGTAGAAGACAGCAAGGGGCGGATTATCCTGCTGACGAATGAGACGAAAAACAACGTCCTCATTTACGACAAATCCGGCAAGCTTCTGGAAGCCTGGGGGACTACCTACCCCGGCGCGCACGGGCTCACAATTGGTGGAGAGGAGTCGGATCAGTTCCTCCTCATTGCCGATAACAACCGGCACCAGATCATCAAAACGGACCTCAAAGGCAGGGAACTGATGAAGATCGAATACCCGAAGGAAACGGGGGTATACGACTCGCCGAATCAGTTTGTGCCGACCGAAACAGCTATCAACCCGGCAAACGGGGATATCTATGTGGCTGACGGATACGGGGCCAATTATATCATCCAATACGATTCAAAAGGAAAGTATATCCGGCATTTCGGCGGGCGGGGCGATAGTCTCACCGAGCAGTTTGACTGCTGCCACGGCGTGCTGGTGGATACGCGGAATGCGAAGAACCCGACGCTGCTCGTGACAGACCGGCGCCGGAACTGCCTGAAGCGGTTTACGCTCGACGGCAAGTACCTTGCTACCATCGCGCTGCCGGGCTCGTACATCTGCCGGCCGCGCCTCCACGGGGATCATATCTTTGGTGCGGTATTCCGGTCGACCTCCGATGCCTACCCCGATTCCGGCTATTTCCAGGTTCTGGACAAAAATGACAAGGTCGTTTCGACCCCGGGCGGTTCTGCTCCTGAATATGTCAACGGACAACTGCAGGAGCAGCGGAAGGACCGGAGTTTTGCGGCATTCCTGCATCCGCACGACGTGTATGTAGATTCAGATGAAAACGTCTACGTCGCGCAGTGGGCTTCGAAGAAAACCTATCCCATCAAATTGCAACGCGTCTAGTTGTTCCGGCCTCCGGAAGATCGTTCCGGAGGCCTTACTTTACCTCAAAACCCGACCATCCGGTCTGCTTTATTCATGGAAGCTTTTGCTGAGCTGCTGGGGAGACTACACCCGTTAATTGTCCATTTGCCTATCGGAATTCTGCTGCTGGGCGTTTTTCTCTACTTCTTTTCCCGAAGGACGCCCGCGCTGCAACCGGCGGTACCGGTTACCCTTTTCTGGGGGGCGGTTACGGCTGTTTTTGCCTGCGTGGCGGGGTATTTCCTGAAGCTGTCGGGCGGGTACGAAGAGCAGGCCCTGGCCCTGCACCAGAATACGGGCATCGCCACAGCGGTGCTGGCGGTACTGGCCTGGCTGGCGGTACGCAACGGAGAAAACGTCGCCTGGATTGGCAAGTTGCGTACCGGGATTATCAGCCTGACGGCGCTGTTTCTGTTTGTCGCCGGGCACTTCGGCGGAAATCTCACGCACGGAGAAGACTTTCTGACTCAGCCGGTTATGGCACTTCTGGGAAAGGAGGCACCTGCTCAGCAAGCCGCAGCGCCGAAAATCACAGACATCAACAAAGCAGTGGTATACGCCGACCTGGTCGAGCCCATCTTCAAGCAGAAATGCTGGCAATGCCACAACGCCAAAAAGATCAAGGGAGAGCTGCGCATGGATGAAATCGAGCTTTTTCTGAAAGGCGGGAAACACGGAAAGGTACTGGTACCCGGGCATGCGGATCAGAGCGAGCTCGTCAAGCGGCTGTTGCTGCCCGAAGAAGACGACCACCACATGCCTCCGAAAGGCAAAACGCAGCTGACGGACGAAGAAGTAGCGCTGGTTCAATGGTGGATTGCCAATGGAAAGGCGGATTTCAAGGCAGTCGTAGCCTCCGTTCCGGCGGATGAAAAAATAAAACCTTTTCTGGCGAAGTACGGCGGTGGAAGCAGTGCGGCAGATAGCGGTCCGGATCTCGAGCAGCAGGTACTGGCAGGGAAGGTATCGGCCGGAGACGCGTCGCTCATCAAAAAACTGACGGCTCAAAACGTATTGGTGTTACCTGTGGCCAACGAATCGAACTTCCTGGCGGTGAATACGGTGAACGCTGCGGAATTCAGCGATGCGCAAGCCGACTGGCTCACGGGCCTCAGCGACCAGATAGTCTGGCTGAAATTGGGCGATACGAAGGTGAGCGATCAGGCCCTGAAATCGGTGGCCCGGTTGAAGAACCTGACGCGGCTTTCGCTGGAGCATACGACGGTCTCGGATGCGGGTGTCGGTTCGCTGAAAGACCTCCATCAACTGCAAAACCTGAACCTGGTTGGCACAAAAGTCTCCGACCAATCTGTAGAGGCGCTCGGGCAGCTCAAACAGCTCCGGACGCTGTACCTCTGGCAGACGCAGTTCACCCCGGCGGGTGTTGAAAAACTCCGGAAGCTGCTGCCGCATACGCAGGTGGATTTCGGCGGATATGACCTGCCGAAACTGACGTCAGACACGCTCATTTACAAGGACAAGCCCAAGACCACCTGACCGGTACCGAATCAGGCATTAACCCGTCAAAAAATTGGACGGAACGCATTTTTCACATCATCTTCAAAAGAAAATGAACTTTTTCAACCGGCAGACTTGCGTTTCGTCCACCAAACTTCCTATATTTGCACCACGTTAAACGAAACGGCGTCAAAAAACGCCTCGAATAGCGAAAAAATGGTCCGTTCGTCTAGGGGTTAGGACGTATCCCTTTCACGGATAAAACACGGGTTCGATTCCCGTACGGACTACGAAAATTAAGTTTGTCACCCTGGATCCTCCCGATCCGGGGTTTTTTATTGTCCCGGATTCTGATCCTTCGGGACAAGCTAAAGTCTCTTACTTTGCCTGGTTTTCGAATGCTAATAATCCATTGCCTTTTTGAGTGTATTTCCGGCGCTATCAAATTCGAAGTTGGTTATCCGGTACGGATTACCTAAAACGGCCGTCCTTGGCCATTTGAAGCTACTGGTATTCTTTTTCTGGTCTTCAACGCCGTAGTAAGCCTTGATGATCGAGTATTTCATCGTTGTCAGATCATGCGATTTGACGTAACGGTAACCGGTCTGTTTTATACGTTTATAAACGCGGTCAGAAACCAATTCCTCATACTCTTTGAGCGCCTCAGGGTCGACCGCGTTGACAATTTCCTTTCCCTTGTCCGCTTGATAAAACAGTACCAGGCGTTGATCGGCAACAATGGTAAAGGACGACGGCAAGTTATCACGGTATGAATCATCCAATACAATGCCGGCTTTCCAAAATTCATGTCCCTGGTCGTCTTTCCAGAACAACACCTTGACTACCCCAACAGGAAGAAACTCTTTGTCTTTTGTCTCTATCTGACTGAATAATGGCGCAGACTCGGCGGCATAGATACTCAGCGCCTCAAACATGAACTTGTTCTCTTTCATCAGATCCCGCTCTTTGATTTTCAAAAATTGTGCCTGCGTGGAAACGCTCAGGCAAAACGCCATGCATTGGAACGTCATTTTGATCATCGTTATCTGTCTCATCTGTAAGTGTTGTTTGCAGTACTCACATTACCGCTTCCGTTAAATGTAACTTCACAATCGTAATTAACGAAAGACAGCTGGACATTAAGTAATTGTGCCCGGGAAGGCCACGTACCATTAGCCATTCCAGCGGCAAATACCTGATCATGGGCAACGCACGGCTCATAGCTTCCTATCGGATGTGTATGTACAATCCTGGCTCTTATGATAAGTTGCGACAGGGCTGTCCACTCAAGGCGTAGCCAACCAAGTCTGTCTTCAGACACGTAGTTCCGCCGCAGTTATCGGCGTATAGTATAGCGACGTTCTCCCTTTGCGCATTCTCGTAGACGTTGGAGATCGTCGGGCGCTCAGGGGGTATTTCCGGCCGGCCGACAGGATGACAAATGAATCTTTTGCGGCCTTAACTCCAACAATTTCAGCCTTGAACACCTTTCGCCCAAATGACACTCTCCATGCGAATGCGTTTCCCTCTAGTTCCGCGCGCGTGCGACCGCACGTGGCAAACGTGACCGAAAACGGCATCTATCGCGCCCTAGAAAGTCGTTCCGGTAGGCATCCTGACGTATCTGAAAGAGTTTAATTACTTCATCCGAGAAGCGACACTCGCCCTGTCCTTACGGAGAAAAGAGCCGGGCCCAGAGTTACTTCCGCGGGCCCGAATCACATTTTTGGATTTTCATGCCAGGCGAACGCCTGCGAAAATCAGTGCGTACCACGTACTCAACTCTTAGAAATTCGTGCCGAAATTTTCTGAATTCCGGTTATCACCGTTCAAAATCAGTCAGTTAGAAGAAAATGTTTTGGAATTCACTCTATTAACTCGCCCGGCGAGGCACGAAGTCATGCCCAGGATACCAATCAATAATTATAGTTACCTCTGCGCAACAATTGAGTACTATCTTCGTTTTTGCGTTTTTTTGCCTAATACTTATATATGACAAAATAAAGAATATTTAATTAATTTACACCAATAAATTGTATTTTTCAAATACCTAGATTGCATTTTGATAACTATATTGATATTAGGCAAATTTTAAAGAAAAAGGCCGTCTCCGAGTATGTTTTGCGGACTCATCGGAAACCGGCCTAAATGGTTCAATCTATTCACAATTAAACCTAAGCGAAGTTAATGAAAACTTTCGTTCATTCAATCGTGCTCGCACTCGTTGCCAGCAGTCTTTTCTTTGCGTGTCAAAAAGAAGCAGAGGAGACCAACCCGGCTCTTCCGAAAAAGCCAACAAACGGGTATAGCAAAGACACGTTTAAAAGGAAAGATGCATCAGAGGTCGATTACTATCAGTTCAAAAGAAATTATTGGCCGGGTGTTCCTGATCCGTATGACACGTATATCGAAGGGAAACTGGGCGGATCAACTTCCGGTGCCGGCCCACTCGACGTGAAATACTACGAGGATGGAACCGGAGCCGGGGGACCATCGCCATATCTGGGAGATTCTCCGATGTTTATTATGGATATCGCTGATCAGCAGGCCTATCCGAAGTTTGCAAACTTGGTACGCAACATTCGTTACTTTGTTGAAAACGATGTTGCGGTTTTAAATGCACTGATCAAATGGTCAGCAATGAGTAAGGATGAAGTTTTGCAACGCCTCAATTTTGGACAGGGCCCTAAAATCGTGATAAAGGAGTTGAACGGGTCGTTTGGATATTTTAAGGCAAGTGAAAATCCTAATGTAATCAACATCGCTAAAAGCTGGGTACTGGGCGTCGAAACAGCAAACCTTAAAAGCACGTTTCAAGCCACTTCATTCTTGATGGCCGTTACCATCCTGCATGAATCTGTGCACCAAGCACGTCACCAACAACATGTCGACGAAGACACCTGGGAATATGGCTGGGGATTTGAGGAGTCTGCCTTTGGAGAAATAGTCGACGCCACTAACGCTTATCAATATTCATGGAGGATGTACAAAAAATGAGAACGATTCTTTCGATACTTTTTCTGGGTATGGCTGGCATTTTCTCAGCCACTTCCTGTAGCAGTCCTGGAAGCGAAGACGTCAGATTAAATCAGACTGATTCGTCAGAAGTTATCCAACTAAGTCTACAACAGCTTTTTGATGTAGGAAAGGGGCAGTTGAACCCTATCTACTACCAGGATACTGTTATGCTTGTGACGTCCCGGATTTCGGATCGAAAATATCAAGTAACGATTAATGGAAGGCCGACGTTGTTCCTTCCAAAATCGCCGGAAAGATCTGAGATAAACTGGAAAGAGCCCCAACCAATCGTTGAGGTGTTCTCCTTCCAAATTCCCACAAAGGACAGTTGTAACCTGGAGATTCGCTTACCCACAACCGGGCTGTTTTACAACGCATCTGCAAAAAAGGGCAGCAATCATCGATGGAATGTAACCGTTGGAGACCCGGGCCATTATAAATAACATCAATGATTAAGGAGTCCCGACCAGCCTATGGCTGGTCGGGACTTGTGTTTATAACAGACCATCATCCAGCTGCCAACCCCCAGAATCCGCCCATATCCTGTTTGGCATAGTCGCTAAGCAGGTATTGCCACATCTGATCGCCGGCTTCCGTAATGTGTGTAGCTTCCCATAGCGAGATTCGCGCATCCTGTTTGGAGGATTTGTCCTTTTTAAACTCCGACCCCTACAAGTTGGTAACGGTCCGGTGCCCTGTCTGTTTGGATGCCTTCAGCCATACAGATCAGTTGTGGCCGTTGAAACGGAATGCCCAGAGCGTTTCCCCTTTACACAGAGCGGCGGAACCATCTCATGCGTCCAGGGCTGCCCTAACGCGTGGCGATTGACCTTCCAACCGGCCTTTACCAGCCGCTCAGCAAACCTGACAGCGTTATTTCCTACCCGTCTGTCAGCCTCACTAAAATGTATCACGTTACCGATGACCTCCACACCGTCGTTCAGATCAACCACCGCCATACCTCGCTTCAATAATGCTTCTGCATGCCGGGCAAATACACAAAAATCCTCACTCTCAACCCCTTACCCTCTTCCCCATAAAAAACTTTCCTCCACCCCTTGCATACCCCCTTTTTCATCCCTTATATTTGCACCCTCGCAAGACGGAAAACACTTTCCCACTGTGAAAAACGGTCCGTTCGTCTAGGGGTTAGGACGTATCCCTTTCACGGATAAAACACGGGTTCGATTCCCGTACGGACTACTTAAAACGAAGCCCTGACGCATGCGTCAGGGCTTTTTGCTTTCTTACCGTTGCGGAGAGCAGACCTATCCCCTCGCGTATTTGTTGACTACCTTGCCGCTCGCGTAAGCAGTGGAACTCTCGAGCTTAAGCAGTTTCCGGCCTTCGAAAATGGGCATCCCGGCGCCGATCGCAATCGGGCAGCGGATGAGGTAGTATTCGTCGATCAGGTCGGCGTTGATCAGCGAACGCACAAAACCCGCGCCGCCGTAAACCAGGATATCCTTACCCGGCTCCTGTTTCAGGGCCTGTACCGCTGCCACGAGATCGCCGTTTTCGACGGTCAGGTTCCGGCCTGGAAGCTCAGAGTGGGTCCGGCTGAACGCAATCTTACGGGTATCGACCATCAACCGCGCCAGAGGCAGTTCAACACTGTCGGGCTTGGTATCTACCACACTTTCCCAGTAGCTCGTAAAACCCGGCGTCATTTTTCGCCCCAACAGAATGGTATCACTGCTATCGGCCATGTCGATGATCTTTTGAAAAAGGACTTCGTCCCGTATTCCGTTTGCCCAAATCCAATCGCCCTGCCCTTCCGGTCCTGCTACAAAACCGTCGAGGGTTATTTGCATCTGTAACTTCAGCTTTCTCATATCCCTGGCTTAAAAAGTGTTGGAGGTTTTTCTTTTGACAAATATCCTCGGTCTGCTTCGAACAGCGCGGGCACGAACACGACAAAAGGGGTGGCTGTTTGCGTAAATCATTCAAGCGGCAGCCTCGTCCGTGCGTAACACATACCCAATGCGGTATTTTCTTACGTATCTCAGGTTTATCTACTGGTAATATTCTGTCTTTTTCTCTGCGATATTCTACTTATAAAATCTCCAGGCTCTGTTTCCTTTTTCCATCGATTCTACTACCTTTCCAGCAGGCAACCAGCTTCTTTTTCGTTTGAATATGCCTCTTCCGGGCGGCTCTGTTCCCGCCGAAAACACAGCCTCATCCGAATCGGCAATGCCGGCGACCTTTTCTTAACCAAAACGATCTTGCTATGCATCACCTTCAACACTTCTCCCCCGTCAGCCCGCCCTGATACCGCCGGGTGACATTACGCGCAATCCTTGTGTAGCGAACTGCATTGCCCGGAGAGACCGCTCTTCCGCGGCGTCACGCAGTCGCGCATCGTTCGACGGCCAACGCCGTGATTTCCCTCCTTATCACGCGCTTTTTGCCTGCGCTTCCTTGCCGGCAAAAGCAGCAACGAGCCCCATTTCTTAATCGTACGACAATGAAAACGCTTTTCCCCAAATTTTCCCTGGTCGCAGCGGTGGCAGCGACCCTGGTTGCCTGTCATTCCTACGAAATCACCCCTTCGACAGAAATTACCCCCCATTCGGCCGGCCGGGTCGACGCCCTGACGGAAGAGATCGTACCCAACCAATTACTGGTGAAATTCAAAGGCGCCGTCTCCGATTCAAAAAAGGCAGAAATACTCACCAAGCTCGGCGGCAAGCTGAAGGAAAAGATCCTTACCAAAATGATGCAGAAGTTCGGCGATAACGACGGCGTCTGGCTCATTGACCTGCCTCTTCCCGCGCTGGAAGCATTAGCCAAAACCAAAGCGTTCGGTGAAATCGAATATGCCGAACCCAACTACGTGTATACGCACCAGGCAACTTCTGACGACCCGTATTTCACCAATGGCTCGCTTTGGGGCATGTATGGCGACGGCACCACACCCGCCAATGCCTATGGAACCCAGGCCGCAAAAGCCTGGGCAGCCGGTAACACCGGTTCGGGAACCGTGTATGTCGGTATTATCGATGAGGGATACATGTATACCCACCCCGATCTGGCGCCGAATGCCGGTACCAATCCCTATGAAATAGCCGGGAACGGCGTCGACGACGACGGAAACGGCTATATAGATGACGTATATGGCTGGGACTTTGACGGAAATAACAACTCGGTTTTCGACGGGGCCGACGATGATCACGGTACGCACGTGGCCGGTACCATCGGAGCCCGCGGTGGAAACGGCGTCGGCGTAGCAGGCATTTGCTGGAACGTCAAACTTCTCAGCGCGAAATTTCTGGGTCGACGCGGCGGTACCACCGCGAATGCGATCAAGGCAGTCGACTACTTTACCTTCCTCAAAAACAAGGGATTGAATATCGTCGCAACGAATAATTCCTGGGGCGGCGGCGGCTTTTCACAGGCGCTCCAGGATGCGATTACACGGGCAAACCAGGCCGGTATACTATTCATCGCAGCGGCAGGAAACAACTCCAGCAATAACGATGCAACGGCTAACTACCCGTCAAATTACCCCGTCGCCAACGTCATTGCCGTGGCGTCGATTACGTCAACGGGCGGCTTATCCAGTTTCTCCAACTACGGCGCGACACAGGTAGACCTCGGCGCGCCGGGTTCAGGAATCTACTCGACGGTGCCCGTCAGCTCCAAGGGAAAAATCGTTCCCGGCTATGCGAGCTACAGCGGCACGTCAATGGCAACGCCGCACGTCACCGGCGCAGCGGCCCTCTACGCTGCCTCCCACCCGGGCTCCCCGGCGGCAACGATCAAAAGTGCTATTCTCGGTGCTGTGGTCGCAACGCCGTCTCTTTCCGGAAAGTGCGTAACCGGCGGAAGATTGAATGTTGCGGGTTTCTAGGTTAGACGAATTCAGAAAAAAGGGAGTAACGTCAAATGTTACTCCCTTTTTTCGTGTGCCGGTTGAATTACCCCTGCCCGATTTCCAGCCGTTCAATCTTTCCTTCCCTGTTTACATGAAACTTGAAATACGTCCGGAAATCGCCCCAGGTGTCGCTGTGAAAATGACCGTAGATTGACAGGCCGTTGTCCTCAACACGATCGATGGAGGTAAAACGTTCATGACCGATGGCTTCGGACGAAAAGCGGTGGAGATCACGTGGATTGCCGTCGTCAAAAAACTGCGCATTCGGCGCAAAGAGTGCATTCCAGGCCTTCGCGTCGCCTTTTTGCCACGCTTCAATGGCTGCCCGGGAAACGGGATGGGTAATTGCAGAATAGTCCATAGTTGGTGGAAGTGTTTGTCAGCCGGCAAGGCCGGCGATGGACAGCAATACTACTAAAAAAATGTGTCTCATTTCTTTATTGCGTTGCGCCTCCGTTTACCAGCAGATGCTGTCCGCTGACAAAGGACGACAGTTCTCCCGCAAAAAACTCGGCGATATTGGCTACGTCTTCCACTTCTGCCAGCCGCCCCATCGGGCAACTGTCTATCAGCGACTTACGCAATTCCGGATAGCTTCCGGCCTCCGCAAAAATCCCTGAATGATCCACGGCAAACGGGATAATCGAATTGACTGTTACGCCGCGGTAACCAATCTCCTTTGACAAAACATCTACCAGATACCGGGGGGTGATTTTACTACCTCCGTAAACCGCCATTCCGGGAACGGGAAAAGCCGTGGTACTGGAGGCAATGTAAATAATCCGTCCGTTATTTTCTACCTGGAGCGCCGCCTGCTGCATCGTGAAGTAAGCGCCTTTCGTATTGATTGAAAACAGGCGGTCAAACTGCTCCTCGGTAAACTGCGTCACGGGTGTTTCCACCATTTCAATACCGGCGTTGGCCACTACAATATCAATCTTTCCAAAAGCGGTTTTCGCTTCGCGGAAAAGGCGTTCAATGCCGGCTACGTTGCTGACGTCGGCCCGGATGGAAATCACCCGTACCCCCATTGCCTGAATCGTTTTTTCGGCTTCTTCGGCGGACGCTTTGTCTCGGGAATAGTTCAGTACGATATCGGCGCCCAGTGCCGCATATCGCTCGGCGATGGCCCTGCCCAAACCGCGGGCCGAGCCCGTAATCAAGGCTACTTTGTTGTGAAGGGATTGCATGTCGCTGCGTGAAATTAAAAGATGAAGAATCAGGCCATTGCGCCGTTGAGACCAATGGTCTGGCCCGATATCCATTTGGCATCATCGCCAGCCAGAAAAACAACTATCCGGGCAATATCTTCCGGTTCGCCGATGCGGTTAAAGGCATTCAGCGCAGCGAGGCGATCGAGGGTTTCCTGTGTTTTTCCGACGAGAAAAAGCTCCGTATTGGTCGGACCCGGAAGTACTGCATTCACATTGATACCCCGCGCACCAACTTCCTTCGCAAATACCCGGGTAAGCTGTTCGACAGCGCCTTTGGTCGCGACATAGGTACCGTAAGTCGGCAGCATCATGCGCGTGGTAGAAGACGAGAAATTGATAATCGTGCCGTTGTCGGCCAGTCGCGTAGCAGCTTCACGAAGCGTATTGAACGTACCGCGGACATTGATTTCAAACTGGCGGGTAAATTCTTCGTCGGTAGTATCCCTGATCAGTTTATAAATAAGAATACCGGCGTTATTAATCAGGACGTCAATCCGGCCGAAACGTTCGATAGAAGCATCAAAAAGGACTTTTACTTCATCCGGTTTGCTGACGTCGGCCCGGACCGCAAAGGCTTCTCCGCCCTTTTCCACAATGGATTGTACGGTAGCTTCGGCATCTGCCCGGCGACCGGCATAGTTGACAATTACCTTCGCGCCGGCTGCGGCGAGGTGCTGAGCCACGGCAGCGCCGATTCCACGGGAAGCGCCGGTTACGAGGATTACTTTCTGAGCGAGCGAGTTCATTTGCTGTTCGTTTTATGTTGTCCGGAAGAACAACACAAAGGTCGCCGGCGCCCCCGCCGCTCAACGTACACGAACAAAAGGAGGTGTTGCAAATATCTCAGGTATTGCCTCAGGCCTGCCGGCTGCGGTAAGCAGCCGGACTGATCCCGGTATGTTTCCGGAAGTAATTGCTGAAATGCGGGGTTTCCAGAAAGCCAAGACGGGCAGCTATTTCCTTCACGGGAAGGTCCCGGTTTTGCAGCAGTACTTTTGCCTCGGCGATGGTTTTGTCGGCAATCCAGGCAGAAACAGACTTTCCCGTTTTACTGCTGATGACAGAGGAAAGATAGTTGACATGCAGGGATTGTTTGTCGGCATAATCCTGTACACGTAACGGTATTTCCGCCTGGCCGCCAACCAATTCGCGAAAATGCTGTTCGAGGTTTCGCTTGAAAGTTTTTACGATCTGCGAACTCCGGTTTCCTTCGTAAATAGGATTGTAATCCCGGAAGAAATATTCCTTGATTTTGAGCAGCAGCGCCACCATTAAACTCCCGGCAATTTTGTTCCGGAACGGAGAATCTCCGTGGTGCTCCCGGTAGATCAGCCGGTAAAGATCTTCCATCCCTCTGAACTGATCCGGGTTCAGTATTTGCGGGCGTATGGTTTCGGTCAGGAGAAAGGAAAAATCCCGGTACACTTCCGGGTGTACATACTCTTTCAGAAAACCTTCATTAAACGTAATCAGGCAGACATCCTGAATGGATTGCCACTCGAAAATCCGGTAGTTGCCGGGGTTGGTGAAATAGACTGTCCCGGGCCGGATTTCAAACCTTTGGTCATCAATGGTATAACTGCCATGTGCCTCCCGGATAAACAGAAAGCTGAAGTAATCCGGCCGGAAGGGTTCGGAACGGAAAGGCAGGTTCCGGAACGTCTGCTGCAGGTAATGAATGGTAAACCCGGATGCAGCGTCGACGAAATCGACGGGAACACCCAGTTTTTCATACAATTCATGCAGGTTCTGCGCGGAGATTGTTTGCATGCAGTTCGGAAGGAATTATGTAAAAATAACGGTCTGCTTTATTCGGAAGACGGGTTTGTTTCCCCGCTATCCGTTTTCGACGACCAACCGTTTGAAAAGCCGGTCCTACCGTATACTCATTTTACAAGCATGCATCCGGCTTCAATCCTACCTTTGCACCGATTTCAGTGTTCAAACCTTCAACGTTTATGAAAAAGTTTCTACTCGCAGGAGTATTGGCGGTCGCCATCACTGCCGCCTCTGCTCAGACAACCAAGCCGGCCGTAAAAGCCAAAACCGGCACCACCGCGAAAAAGCCGGCAGCGAAGAAACCGGTCGCCGCAACTACGAAAAAGCCGGTCGTCCAAACAGCCAAAGCCGACTCGGCAACGGCTGTTGCTTCGGCTACGCCACCGGCTCCCGCGCCGGCGACGGTCGTCGCCCAAACCGCGCCGGCCGCGACTCAGCCTGCGCCGCAATCCGCTACTAAACCCGCCGCCCAACCGGCAGCGGCCAAGAAAACCCCCTCGCCGAAGGGTTCGACGTCTGCTTTCCGCGGACGGGGCTACGCCGGCCTGAAAGCAGGGGGGAATTATACGACGTTAGTCAACGCCGGCGACGGGGTAAAAACCGGGTTTGCGCCCGGCTTTCACGGGGGCCTGGTTTTCGTCCTGCCGATGAGCAACTCGGTTGCCTTCCAGCCGGAAATTCTGTACAACCGGAATGCGATGAAGGGAGAAGATCCTTTTGATCCGTCGATCAAAGCGACCCTGTCAACCAGTTCACTGGATATTCCGCTGTTGTTCCGTTTTTCGTTTGGAGACAAGACCCAGTTTTTCTTCAACATAGGACCTGTTGGAAGCTACCTGCTCGGTGTTTCAACAAAGGTTGACGGCACCACGCACAAATCAGACATGAGCGGGCTGAAGTTTGCTGACCGCGCCAGCTACGCAGCAGCAGGAGGCATCGGTGCGGCGTTTAACATGGCCGGCGGTCAGGTATTTGTGGAAGCACGCGGGCACTATGGTCTGGGTGATTTCAGTAATGGGTTCTATAAGTCCGATGTGGCGAAGCCCCTTTTTGTTACGCTGTCATTGGGCTACCTTCTCGCACTCTGATTCATGCTCCGCGCGGCAGACCGGCGCAGCTCTTTTTCGACGGAACTGCCTGAAACTAAAAAAGCCGACCCGGGGTCGGCTTTTTTAGTTTTTCAAATTTCTCCAGCCTACTTTCTTGAGGCGGTTGAGGTATTTGCGGAAGGTCAGTTCGGTGACTTCGCTCAGACCGAGAGACCCTCTCCACAAACCGGACCGGTGATTGCCCTCGACGTAGTAATGGCAGCCGGGCATCAGGTCAAGAGTCAGTTCTTCCTTCAGGCGCGGAACCAGCGTGAGGCCCGCAATTGCCGATTCGATATGAACGGGACCTGCTTCAACCTGCAGGGCCATACTGCCCCAGTTGTCCAGCTTGCCCACGTATTCGCCGTTGATCCAAACATTAAACCGGCGGAAAAACGCTTTTTTCTCCCCTACCCGATACACGTACACGATGGCTTTGTCTTCGTCCGGTTCCTCTGATTTTCCCCAGACCAGGCTTGATAGCCAGGACAATGGGTTAAGCGTCTCTTCCATAATAATTGCAGGGTTTACTGCCGGAAAGGTACGATGTCCTCCGGTAGTTTGGGAAGCCTTTCAGATTAAAATTATTGGCCGGTTCGCTAATGGCGGGCCTTGTGCAGGGTCATCGGCCGGCGGACGAGGGAATCGGCCAGGGAAAAGGAAACGGCAGGTTCAAGACCCGGCAAAATCGGCGCCGCTCCGCCCCAGCGAAGGATGCGAAGCCTGACCTGCGCAACACCCTTGCCGATGACGCCCAGCAGGCGTGCGCCGGTTTCGGACATGTCGATGAGGCGATGCCGGGAAAAAGGCCCGCGGTCATTGATCCGGACAATAATCGACTTTTTGGTATCCGTGCTGGTGACTTCTACCAGGGTATTGAACGGCCAGGTCCGATGGGCGGCGGTCAGAAAATCCTGATCGAACCGTTCACCGGCTGCGGTTTTCTTTCCTTCGAACTTGGAATGATAGAAGGAGGCGAGGCCTTTGACTTCGGCGACAGTCTGAGCCTTAACCTTCCCGAATGCGAAACAACTCAGAAGAGCCGAAATCTGTAACACTTTCATGCGGTCGAGAGATTCGGTGAGCGGTGCAAAGGTCGGACTATTCCGGGAAATCCCCAAGCTTTCGTCCGTCCGGATCACCCGCAGATTCGTTAAGTGCTTCCTTTTCAGGTGCTAAAAGAGAACGTATCCCGCCGCACCCGTCGTGTCTTTTATTGGAAATATCCAATATTTACCTGTTCATATTAAATTTTCATTAAAAACTATGTAAATACAAAACATATAATTATTCAAATAAAATATTTACCTAATTAATTATTTCAATTCTGATTTTTTAATTAAACTCAAAATATTATCCCGAATGAAGGATTTTTCACACTCATATATTTGGTATTTTAAAATTTTACATATAATCTTGTACCTATAAATAATTCAATCGTCTCCACCAGACAAGCTTTCACGGCCGCACTTGGAAAGCTTGTTTTTCGGACAGGTACCGGATCGCATACATCCGCAGACAAAGTCAACGTATAGTCGCTGCGTTGGCGGCCTTTCCGAACGCTCATACGATTCTCATATACACTGCCGGTCGGCGTTGCTGACAGGCATGGTAGACGATACTGCTTGACGTGCTTTCCGGAAGTACGTTCAATCAGGATACGTTACGGTTCCGCAGGTCACCGGGAAGATTGCGGCCCTTCCCCTGACCTGTGGCCGTGCGTGATTTCCAGACGTTTTCCCGCAGCTTTCTTTTTACCGGTCAACGGACCGGACTCTATTCACCGATACGCGGGAGCGTCCTTTCCATTACCCGTTTCCAAACCTGTCTTGTGCCGGCACTGCCGGTACGCTGTCTCCCATTTCTTAAACCCTGGCCATTATTCCCATGAACAGACGTTTACTCTGGTTATTGACAATCCTGATCGGTTGGTCGGTGACGGCCACGGCTCAAAGCCAGTTGCTGACCGGCCGGGTACTATCTGACGACGACAAAGTGGGGCTTCCCGGCGCGTCCGTCTCCCTGAAAGGCACGGCCATCGGCACCACGACCGATGCCCAGGGCGCATTCAAGCTCAGCCTCCCCGCCGGCGGCGCCACGCTGGTGATCACGTTTATCGGCTACATCAAACAGGAAGTAGCCATTACCACACAGACTACCCTGGAAGTATACCTCAAACCGGAGGCCAGCCAGCTGACGGAGGTCGTCGTGACCGCCCTCGGTATCCAGCGTGAGAAAAAAGCGCTTGGATATGCTCAGCAGAGCATCGGTGGAAAAGCGGTGTCGGAGGTGCGCCCGTCGAACGTCGCCAACGCGCTCTCCGGTAAAGTGGCCGGCCTCCGGATTCAGGCGGGTACCGGCCCCGGAGCCGGCTCCACCATTCAGATCCGCGGGGCTTCTTCCATTACGAATAACAACCAGCCTCTCATCGTCATCGACGGGGTACCCATCGAGCAATCGTTTCAGAAACGCCTCGGCGGGGGTATCGGGGATATCAACCCGGAAAACATCAAGGATATTTCTGTGTTAAAAGGGCCGTCCGCCTCGGCTCTGTACGGATCCCGTGCCGCCAACGGGGTCATTCTTATCACGACGAAGGACGGCGCCGGTACGAAGGGTATCGGCGTCGAAGTGAACACCAACTATACCTTCGAGCGTCCGTGGATTATTCCGGATTTCCAGAACACCTATGGAGGCGGTAACGGGTACCGGACCTGGTATACCGACGGCTGGAGCGGAGCCATTACCAATCCCCAGGAAATCCAGCAGTACCGCGCCGCCTATGGCCCGTATGCGCCGCTGACCGGGACGGAAGGTACCGACGAAAGCTGGGGCGCGCCGATGGACGGTCGCCTCGTCCGCCAGTGGTGGACCGGTACCGACGTCGCGCCGCTGACCCCTAACCCCAACAACTACAAGGACTTCTGGCAAACGGGAACGACCTGGTCGAACAACATCGCCATCTCCGGCGGAAACGACAAGGGCAGCTTCCGCCTGGGCCTCGGCCGCCTGGACCAGAAGGGCATCATGTATTACAATGATTATCACCGGAATAACTATAAACTGAATGCCGCATACCATTTCACGCCGAAGCTGAGCGTCAACGTATCGGCAGAGTATATCCAGAGCGGTTCGGGCAACCGGGGATATACCGGCGGACAGGAATTTATCTGGTCGCACCGGCAAACCGACTGGGTGAAACTGCGTAACTGGCGCGACTATGCCAGCGTGCATATCCAGAAAGCCGGCGACACCGATCCCCCGAACTGGCAGCATACTTTCTTCACCAATCCCTATTATCTCCAGGAAAAAACGCCCAGCTCGGATACGAAGGACCGGCTCGTCGGCAACATCGCCATGACATACAAAATCCTGCCGGATCTGAGCATTATGCTCCGTTCGGGTACGGACTTATGGACGCAGACCGCCATCAACGTCGGCAATTTCGAGCGCGTCCGGAATGGCTCCCGGTCGTACGGCGCCTATTCCGAAGAAGTACTGCGTCGTCAGGAAACGAATACCGACGTTTTGCTTACCTATCGCAAGGATATCTCGGAATCCTTTTCTGTCAATGCCACGGCCGGCGCGCTGCTCCGCACCAATTATTACAAACGGAACTACACCAACGTGGGTCAGCTGGTCGTCGACGGCGTGTATAACCTCGCCAACTCCATCGCCACGCAGAATACCGTGGCGAGCCGGATCGAGCGGAAGGAAAGCCAGTCGGTCTTCGGAGCCGTCAACCTCGGCTGGCAGAATATGCTCTTCCTCGACGTAACGGCGCGGAACGACTGGTCGTCTACCCTCCCGTCAGACAACCGCAGCTACTTCTACCCTTCTGCGGCATTGAGCGCCGTACTGACTGACATCGTACCGTCGCTCAAAAACTCCACCCTTTCCTTCCTGAAAGTACGGGGCAGCCTGGCGCAGGTCGGGAATGATACCGATCCGTACCGCCTCAACCCGACGTTTACACCGGGAACCTCCTGGAACGGCTCGCTGCCGGAATTTTTCGAGCCGACGCAGAAGCCCAACAACCGCCTGAAACCGGAAATCACAACCGGCAAGGAAGTCGGACTGGAAGCCCGGTTTTTCCGTGGAAAACTTGGCCTTGACATCACCTACTACGAGCAGTTGACGAAAGATCAGATCATTCCGGTGCAGCTGTCGAAGGCCACGGGCTACAACAGCGCCATTCAGAACATCGGAAAAATGCAGAACCGGGGGATTGAAATCACCCTGACAGGTACTCCGATCAAGCTCGAAAACGGCTTTACCTGGGACGTGGCGGTGAACTTCTCCCGAAACCGCAACAAAGTCATCGAGCTCCTTCCCGGCGTACTCAATAACCTGGTTATCAATGAACGCCGCGGCCTGACGCTCGAAGCCCGCGCCGGGCAGCCCTATGGCACCCTGTATGGCTACGGCTTTGAGCGGGTGCAGGGCAGTAATCCGGCGGCGGCGTATTACGACGGCTCGGGCAAGTATGTAGGTCAGCTGGTGATGGGTGCCAACGGTCTTCCGATCAAATCCACGACCCAGAAGATCCTCGGAAACGTCCAGCCCGACTGGATGGGCGGCCTGACCAATACGTTCTCCTGGAAAGGCGTGGTACTCTCGGCTCTTATCGACGCGAAAATCGGCGGCGATATGTATGACGAAGGAACTGCCAACGCCCGCTGGACCGGTCAATACGCCGAAACCGCTGTCGGCCGGGAAGAAGGCGTCATCGGCCAGGGCGTGAATCAGGTCTTCAAGTCGGACGGAAGCTACACCTTCAAGCCCAACAGCACCATCGTTTCGGCGAATCAGTACTACGGCTACAACAACCCGCGGAACTACCACGAAGCGGCCATTTTCGACGCCAGCTATGTGAAACTGCGGGAAGTATCCCTCGGCTATCAGATCCCGGCGGGCTTTCTGAAGAAGTTCCGGGTGCAGTCGGCCAAGATTTCGGTCGTCGGACGAAACGTCGCGATGCTCTTCAAAAACCACCCCCATGCGGATCCGGAAATCGATGCCAACGGCGGCAATGCCCAGGGCTTCGGCTACGGGGAGCTTCCCTCCTCCCGGAGCATGGGTTTCAACCTGAGTGTAGGATTCTGAGGGCGGAAGCCGGCTGATCAATGAAGAACATTAATTCCCTGAAAATGAAAGCATTTACGATAAAGAATTGGCTGGTCGCCGCAGGTATTGCCGCCCTTTCAGGCGGGTGTACGGGCAGTTTCGACTCGATGAATACCGACCCGAACAGTCCGACGACCATCTCTCCCCAGTACCTGCTGACGTACGGACTGGAAAAGTCGATCGACCGGTACTGGGGCAGCAATACCCGCTTCGAGCGGCTGAACCTCGACGCCGGTGAGCTCTGGATTCAGCATCTCGGCCGGAACATCTACTCCAACGAAGGCGACAACTACGAAGCCTCCCAGGCCCTGATGCTCAATAACTGGCAGTCGTTTTTCAACGATTCGCAATTGAATTTCCAGCGGATACTGACCATCACAGATGAAAAAGGTACTGCGCCGAATGCCAACTACTACGGCGTCGCGCTGGTGATGCGGACGTGGGTATTCATGATCCTGACCGACGTATTCGGGGCGATTCCATACTCGGAAGCCCTCAAAGGCTCGACCGGCACGCCTATCCTCACACCGAAGTACGATTCCCAGGACAAGGTATACGAGCAGATGCTCGCGGATTTGAAAACGGCGAATGAAAAGCTCTCTGTGACGGGACCGGCCATTTCCGGCGATATCGTCTACAACGGCAGCATCCTGAAATGGAAGAAGTTCGCCAATTCCCTCCGCCTGCGCCTGGCCAACCGGCAGGCCGCGAAAAAACCGGCAGAGTCGCGGGCGATTATGAAGGAGATACTCGCCAGCCCGGATACCTACCCGATTTTCACAAGCAACGATGACAATGCCAGCCTCAAAACGACGACGTCCCGTCCGTCCAACAACGAATGGAACGAAACGATGATCTGGGGCAGCCGTACCGACTGGAACCTTTCCAAAACCCTGGTAGACAAGCTATTGTCGCTCAACGATCCCCGTCTGGACGTCTACGGTATCAAGCAGGGGAGTGCCTGGCTCGGCGTACCCAACGGACTGCCTGACGCCATCGCGACCACCTACCTGTCGAGCGCCGCGAAAATCGGTGCCGCTTTCACCAAAGCCGAGGCGCCGGAACTCGTCATGACACTTTCGGAACTGTATTTGATTCTGGCGGAAGCGGCGATTGACGGAGATATCGACGGCGGGGCTACCGCGGCAAAAGACTACTTCGAAAAGGGCGTCAGCGCATCGATGGCGCAGTACGGCGTCACGCCGCCGGCCGGGTATTTCACGGGCATCGGGACCGTCACCCGCGAAAAAATCCTAGATCAGAAATGGATATCCCTTTTTGCTCAGGGTGTAGAAGCGTGGACAGAATGGCGCCGGACCGGCTACCCGGTGCTGCCCGCGCGGGATCCCCGTTCGGTATTTGCGAACGACGGCGTTCTGCCGACCCGCCTTCCCTATCCCGGTTCGGAAGCCTCCCTCAACGCCGTCAACATGAAGGAAGGCATCCAGCTCAACGGTGGTACCGACGACTTCAAAACGAAACTCTGGTGGGCTGAAAAGTAGGCCGTTAATACACTGATAATGAAAAAGATACTGACTTCTGTCTCCGTACTGGCTTTGATTTCCGCGCTGTATGCCTGTGAGAAAAAAGACGATCCGTTTGTTCCGCGGGTGGTGGCGCCTGTCCTCGTGCAGATCCTGGACGCGCCGTATCAAAGCGATTTCGCTTCGGAACCGGCTGTCGCAGCCGATAGCACCAAACCCGTGACGCTCCGGGCCCGCATCCTGAAGCTCGACAAGACCAATATCCTCGACAATACCAAGGGCATTGATTCCATTCCGGTACCGAACCTGAAGATCAGCCTGACCTTCCGGGACGGCAGTCCGGTTTCGGAAGGCACCACCGATGCCAAGGGTCTCGTCACGATTACGAAGACCTGGTCCGAGCTGGGCGTCACACCCAAATACACTGCGCCGAACCTGAAGTACTACAAGGGCCAGCGCGTGAGCCTGTCGTGGTCGGGCACGTACGACCAGCAGGATTTCACCCGTCTCTCTGCCGTCACCGTCAAATAAACCTCCTCATGAACCGTCGTAACTGGCTGAAATCCGGGGCTTTGGCCCTCGCAGGCGCAACCGTCGCCGACTACTGGAAAACCGCAGAAGCCGCTGAAATCGGCCTGCCGCACCTGGCCGGCCTGCCGGTCAGGGCGCGCCTGAACCTGAATGAAAACCCGTATGGACCATCTCCCAAGGCTCAGAAAGCCATTGCCGAGGCCATTTCGACCGGGTGGATGTACCAGCGGGATTCGATTTCGACTTTCAAGAAGATGATCGCCCGGGAAAACGGGGTAACGGAAGCCAACGTACTCCTCGGCGCCGGCTCCGGCGAGTTGCTCATGGCCGCTGGCATTTACTACACGATGAAGGGAGGATTGGGTACCAATATTGTCGGCGGAGATCCTACCTACATGCAGCTTTTACGTACGGCTACGGCATTGGGCGCCGACTTCCGTAAGACCCCGTTGACAACAGATTTCACCTATGATTACAAAGGCATGGCGGCGTCCGTCAATGACAAGACGTCCCTTATCTACCTTTGTAATCCCAATAACCCGACAGGTATTCTGGAAAACGCCGCAACCATGCGGGCGTTCTGCGAGGACATGAAAAAGCCCCTGTTCATCGACGAAGCCTACATGGACTATGCCGCCGATCCGAAAGGGAGCAGCATGACCGACCTCGTTCAAAAGGGCCATAACGTTCTCATCGCCCGTACTTTCTCCAAAGTACACGGCTTTGCCGGACTTCGGATCGGGTACCTGCTCGGGCAACCGGAAGTACTTCGGGAAATCAACAAGTATTGTACCGGCGGCGGGAGTATTTCGGCGACGTCGATGCGGGGCGCGATTGCCAGTTACATGGATGAAGACTTCGTCGCCTATTCCGTCGCAAAGTGTAAAGAGTCGAAAGAATACCTATATAAACTCCTGAAAGACAAGGGGTATGACTACCTGCCGTCGTCTTCCAACTTCGTACTCTTTCCGCTGAAAACCGACGGAAAGCAGTTTGTGGAAAAGATGGCGCAGATGGGTGTCGCCGTTCGCAACTGGGAATTCGCGGGCCAGCACTGGTGCCGGGTTTCCATGGGCACGCTCGACGAAATGAAAGTCTTCGGCGAAGCATTCACGTCTCTGGCCTAACCAACCCTTCCTGTCTGTACGCCGTTCCAGTTTGGCTGGGGCGGCGTTTTTTTTGGGGGGGGGGGGGTAGACGCGATCCGGTTTGTTGTTTTCGGTTTTCGGTTTTTGGTTTTCTGTTGGTGGAGGGAGGGCGCGGCCGAAAATCTATCCTTTGGTAACATGATTCTCACGATTTCCTTCTTAATTTGACAAAAGCGACTTTCAGTCCGAAAAACGAAAAACGAAAACCGAAAACTGTAAACTCTAAACCGAAAACGCCAATCTCCTCCCCCATGGAAGACACCCCCTACATCGCCCCGCCGGCCGGCCTGAATCCCGGTATACCACCGAAGCCGAATAACTGGCTGGTACCTGCTATTCTCATTACCTTATTCTGTTGCAATTACCTGGGTGTAGTCGGGGTGATTTATGCGGCGAGGGTTGACGCGAAGTACAACCTGGGCGATTATGCCGGTGCGGAAGCCGATGCAAAACAAGCCAAGCTCTGGACGTTGATTCCGCTGGCAGTCGGCGTATTTTGCTGGATTGCCTTCATGATCTTTTACGGCGCCGTTTTCTGGGCAGCCATGCAGAACAAGGGCACGTCTCCGACTTTCTGATTTGGTAGTTTGTGAATACATTACTCCGACATACGCTCTACTGGCTGGCGGCGGGCCTCGTGCTCGCCGTCGGTTTTTTGTACTACCGGTTCAATCCGGCTGAAGTTTCCTTCTTTCCTGCCTGCCTGCTCCGGAAGTACACCGGACTTTACTGCCCGGGTTGCGGCGCGCAGCGGGCGCTGCACCAGCTGCTTCACGGGCATATCCGTGAAGCCTTCCGGTACAATGCGCTGCTGGTGCTGGCTATCCCCTACGTTACGCTCGGGTTTGTGCTGGATATCGCCCGGCACCTGCGATGGACTACCCTTCATCCGGCTATGTACCGGAAGCAATCCGTTATTCTCGGCATCGCTGTACTCATTTGCCTGTTCTGGATTTTCCGGAATATTCCGCTGGAACCGTTCAGCTGGCTGGCGCCGGCCGGGGGTGTTGACTAACTTTCGGGAGCCATGTCAAAATCCGTTCTGATCGTTCTCTGCTTACTCGCCACAGATATGGCGTTAATGTTGGCGTTCCGCTATTATCAGCCTGAATGTGAACCCTGTCTGGCAGGGGCCGACTGTCCTCTCTGCCTGTCTGATGAACAATATGGGTTGATTGCACTGGCCTCTGCCGTACATATGGGGTTCTCCATTGCAGGAGCACGGCGGTTCCTCTCGACTAAGCGCGCTGGTTGATCCGGCTCTCCGAGTTTATAGTTCTGCTGGCAGGTACGAACCCTAAACTTCAAACTCTAAACTCTAAACTCCACCACATCACTTCTTCACCATCCGATACACCTCCGCTACCCCCGTCACCCGGGTCACTTCCACGAGGTAGACGCCCTGGGGAAGGTTGCCGACAAAAATGTCTTTCTTCAGTTCGGGAGTGGCGACGAGCCGGCCCTGCAAATCGGTGATGCGAACCTGGCGGATCAAGGACAAATCGCTTTCTTCGAGACGGAACGACTCCTGCACCGGGTTCGGATACAAGGCGCTCCGGTCGTCAAAAACCACGCTCGATACGGGGCTGTATTCGGCGGTGCGGTCGCGGTCGACCGTCATTAGCCGGTAATAATTCGCGCCGGAAACGGGCGTTTGATCCGTAAAGGAATAGCTCTGCCGGACCGTACTTTCCCCCTTTGCCGACACTTTTCCGATTGTTTTCCAGGTACGGCCGTCGCGGCTGTGCTGAACGGAGAAGTACCCGGCATTTTTTTCCGTGGCTGTAGACCATTGCAGCACGGCAGACCGCCCTTCGCGCCGGGCTTCGAACCGCAGCAGGGTAACAGGCAGCGAGCCTTCCGCCAGTTCAAACAGCATGACATCGGAGGCCGGAACTGTCACGTTCAGCGTGCCGGTTACCGCCGCCACGCGGCCGCCTGGTACCGTTCCGGAAAACAGCTCCCTCGCCTGGTAAGAAGCAGAAGCGTTGAGCCCGACGCGACCCAGGTCAACCGAATAGGCCTTGTCCGCCGAGCCGAAATTGAGCACAGCCAGGTACGTACGGCCATTCAGGGTCTTGACAAACAGCTCGTTTGGGTCCCAGCCGGTATTTCCTTCAACGGGGCGGAAAGCCTTACCGTCCCGGGCCAGCAACAACAGATCGGCATTCTGGAGCAGGTCCTGCGACCGGGCAATCCACGGTCCGCTTCCGGAATAATCATCTCCGGTTACCAGTGTTCCCGTTAAAATAGAAGAAGCCAGGCGGAGGCGGTTCTTTCCGGCCGACTGCGATCCAAAGACGACGTGGTCGCCGTCGATATACGGGTAAATCTGGTCCTGCCACCAGCCGTAGTTGGTACTGTTGAGGGTGTAGGCCGACTCCCAGGTATCCGAATAGGCATCACACGCAATGCGGCGCATGTGCGCGTACCGGCCTGTAGCGAGGTTAGGCGAAATAGCGGCATAGACAAGCATCTTGCCATCCAGCTGATCAATCAGGTACTCCATCCCGACCCGGTAGGCCTGCATGCCGGTGTAAACCCCTGACTGATAGAAAGAATCCGCTTCGAGCGACGCATGCCCGAGGAAATCGATCTTGATCATCTCGAATCCACAGGCCTTGAACTTGCCGATCAGGTAGGCGATGCGCTCTTTCGTACCCGGGTGCGTGGGATCCAGGGCGTATGCGCCGTCGAGCTCGACAGGACCGCCGTTGACTTTCGTCCAGCACTGATCATACGTATACGTCGAGCCTTCCATCTGCCGGCTGTACTTTCCCCAGTCCACAAAAGGCGCCCAGTAAATACCTGGTTTCAAGCCTTTTGACTTGCAGTAATTGGCGAATTCAGTCAGCTGGGAAAAATCCCCGCTCCAGCCGCCGGGCGTGAGATTATCCCAGTAGGAATCGAGGTCGACATACACCGTACTGTCCCCATTCCGGAAAGCGGGAATACCGGTGGAGATAAAATCAGCTACAGCCTTTCCTTTGGCGAGGGTGATGTTTTGCTGGATCGCGCCCCAGCTATTCCAGGAGAAGGGCGTGGCTTTGGTCCAGTTCGCAATGTACCGAGGCTCGGCCAGGGCGTTGAAACGACCGTATTCTTCGAGGCCGGTACGCCAGTCGTCGTCATACGAAACCGAAATCCGGGGCGATTTACAGGTCGTCTGCCCGACGTTCACCCAGCCGTGCCCGCACTTGTCCCGCGTTTGGCTCTGGCTCGTCCATCCGGCTATCACCGAGGCAAACCAGCTTTCCACGCGTCCTTCACCAACGAGGTTGACGCCTGTTTTCCATTCCTTGTGCTCAACCGACCCCATCACGACGCCTTTGCGGCTCGTGTTGTCGTAAATCGCCGTGACTTCACCGCTGTAGATCGTCGTGTAGCGCATTTCCTTGGCTTCATACCGAACCCAGGCGTCATTGTCATACGGGACGAGCAGGCCGCGCCGGTCTCCGTTCGACTGAATATTGATGTAGTTGGTCGTCAGCGGCGACATTTTGTAGCAGTTGGCACCGTTTCCGCTGAGGACTACTTCCGTGAAATACTGCTCGCGCCCGGGATAGGTGTAAAATACCTGTTGCATGTCGATCAGGCCCGGACCGGTGGAGGTAATCACGTGGCGGGTACCGCTGCCAAAGGCGTCGTTTACGGCGGAAGAGCTGTACGACCGGGCGGTATAACCGGCATTGCTGTTGAAAATCTGGTTGGAATAGGCGGACGACCACGCTCCGCCGATGATTTTCGTTCCCCGGAAATACACGTCGTACAGGCCGTTCGCCAGGTCGTATTCAATGCGGCTGTTGGTCCCGAAAGCAATGGTTTGCAGGGAGGGCGTTGCGGCTGGCGACAGCGTAATCTTGTCGATATTGGGCCCGTAGCTATAGACGTTATCGAAGCGCAGGGTATTGGCGCCGGCGTTGAGCGTAATCATCGTCCGGATAGCAGCAGGCGCTTCCCAGCCACCCGACGGCGGGCAGGTGATCACTACCGGCGTGCCTCCGTTGGGCGTAACGTTGATCGTGCGCTGATCACCCGTGCAGTACGTGATCAGCAGGTTGTAGGTACCGGCTGCCGGAACGTTTACGGCGATATCCACCGCTCCCGATCCCAGGTTTCCGGCCATCTTCTGGCCTGAGCAGGCTGCGCAGTTGCTTTGGCCGGCCCCGTTGGAATAGGTGCCGCTTTCTGCTTCATACTCCTGGGCGGCCGCGCCGAAGGCCGTCAACCAGAAAAGTGTACATGCCAGGGCCAGACGGCCGCGCGGAAGAGAATAGAGTTTTTTCATCTTCAGAAGGAATATAGGATAAGAGCGAGCGAAACTAGGGTAAGAACCCACCATCGAAAATGGACAATGCCTTCAATAACATGGACATTTCTACGATCAACCCTTTTTTGACCGGAGTCGGAAAGGCTGCCGGATCAACCGTTATTTAGTCCATTTATTTCCCTCTTTTTTCCATTTCGGGCCGAAGGATGTTTTACTAGTTTTGACATTCCGACGACGCCGGGAGAGCGAACGATCGGGCGGCGTTATTCCGCAAGACCCAATTTCTATGTCGTTGATATTGAGCACCCTTCCGGGAGATGCGGAAGGCCGGCGCGCAGATTGTGTCCGGCTGACAAATCGGAGCGGGGCGTACGTCGAACTTACTAACTACGGGGCACGGGTTGTTTCGGTATGTGTACCGGACCGGACCGGTCGTATCGGCCACGTAGTACTGGGATTTCCTTCCGCCGAAGGATATGCGCAGGATAGCTGTTACATCGGGGCGACCGTCGGGCGCTTCGCCAACCGCATCCGGAACGCTTCCTTTGCGTTGGACGGTACCTCTTTCCGCCTTGACGCCAACGAAGCGCCGAACCATAATCACGGTGGTTTTCAAGGGTTTGACCGAAAATTTTTCATCACTCGTACGGAAGAAGATACCGTCCATTTCGATCTCCTCAGCGAGGACGGAGACGGAGGCTACCCCGGTGCGCTGGCCCTGACCGTTTCGTATACGTGGACAGATGCGCATGAACTGCAAATCCGGTATTCGGCTGTGACCGACCAGCCTACCCTCGCCAACCTGACCAATCACAGCTATTTCTGCCTGGGTCAGCCGGTGGCCGGTCACGTACTGACGCTGCGTGCAGATGCCTTTCTGGAAACGGACGGCCGGCATATTCCGACGGGCAGGTTCACGCCCCTGCCCGCCCGTACCTTCCGCCTCGGGGACCAGGATAGCCTGAATACCTGTTATGTACTGACGGATGAACCGGGGCCCGTCGCCACGCTCAGCCACCCTGAAACCGGGCGTAAACTGGAGGTCTTCACCACCTATCCCGGCCTGCTGGTGTACACCGGCGAGTACCTGGGGAGTACCGTACCGGGCCACGACGGCAAGCCGTATGGCCCGTTCGACGGTCTGTGCCTTGAGTGCCAATACTTTCCGGATAGCCCGAATCAGCCGGCGTTTCCGTCGCCGGTACTCCGGCCCGGCGAACGCTATGAACAGTCCATTTCCTTTCGCTTTTCTCTCCTATGAAATACCTTCTTTTTGTGCTGCTCCTTCCGGCGACGCTCTTCGCCCGGGAGCGCCCCTTCCAGCTATCGTCACCCGATAAACGCCTGCGCGTCAGCATTACGCTGGGTGACAGCATCCGGTATTCGGTTCAACTGGGTAAGGAGCCGGTGGTTCTTCCATCGGCTATTTCTATGTCTTTTGAAGGACGAAAAACCGGCGCAACGCTGCTCCGGTCTTCCATGCGGCAGGAGCGGTCGGTAGTACGACCCGCCTATGGTCCTTCCCTGAAAAATGAATACAATGAACTGATACTCACCTTTTCCGATCGCTACGCCGTCGTCTTTCGTACCTACAATGCCGGTATCGCCTGGCGTTTTGAGACGGCTTTCGGCGGAAAAACCAAGGTGTTGCAGGAAACGGCTACCTTCCGCACTGCCGGTGATCCGGAAGTATTTTTCCCCGAAACGGATACCTGGACTTCCTGGGAAGTACCTTATAAAACATATACGGCCCTTTCCGGTATGGAAAACGGAAAGAAGGCCATTACTCCCGCCCTGCTTTCGGCAAACGGCACCCGGGTGCTCATTTCTGAATCGGATGTGCAGGACTATCCCGGGCTTTACCTTCAGAAGCAAAACGGTACGCTCGCCGGTACCTGGGCTGCCTATCCGACACGAACAGAGCTGGGTAGCTGGGGCAATTTCGTTTCGGTCGTGAAGGAACGCGGAAGCTTCCTCTCCGAAACAGCAGGCTCCCGGACCTATCCCTGGCGCATTATTTCAGTGACGAAAGATGACCGGGATTTGCTGGAAAACTCCCTCGTCTACCTCCTGGCGCCCGCGCAGGAGAGCGGTGATTTTTCGTGGGTAAAACCCGGAAGGGCAGCCTGGGAATGGTGGCACGACGCCCTGCTCCCGGGCGCTGCGATTCCTTCCGGTATGAAAAACCGGAACACCGCGCTCTACAAACATTACATTGACTTTGCCGCCGAACAGCACCTGGAGTACCTGATGATCGATGCGGGCTGGTCGGACGTCTACGATCTCCGAAAAGGAAAGCCCGAAACGGATATCCGGAGTATCATCCAACACGGGAAAGACCGGCAGGTAGACGTTTTCCTGTGGTGTGTGGCGACGACGCTCCTGAAGGACCTGGCAGGTAACCTGGATTACCTGCGTTCGCTCGGAGCTGCCGGTATCAAAGTGGATTTTTTTGATCGGGATGACGCCGAAGCCGCCCGCTGGATGGCCGATATTGCCCGGGAAGCGGCAAAACGAAAACTCATGGTCGATTTCCACGGATGTCCGAAACCGACGGGTTTACACCGGAAATATCCCAATGTCATCAATTACGAAGCCGTTCGCGGCGCCGAGTGCTCGAAATGGGACCTGACCGCCAACCCCGACCAGCACTTGCTGACGACGTTCATCCGCGTACCCGCCGGCCCGCTCGACTACACCCCGGGCTCCATGCGCAACCGGACGAAAGCGACATTCAAGCCGGTAGATCCGGGATTGCCGATGACGCAGGGTACCCGATGCCACGAGCTTGCGCTGTTTGCGCTGTTTAATCAGCCCCTGGCGATGCTCTGCGATTCGCCGGAAGAGTACCGCCGGAATCCGGAATCCCTGGCGTTTTTATCGGCTATACCCACTGTTTTTGACGAAACGAAGGTACTGCAGGCCAAACTGGGCGAGTATGCCGTCATGGCCAAGCGGAAAGGTACGACCTGGTACCTCGGCGCCCTGGGTAACTGGCAGGAGCATGCCCTCACCGTAGATTTCTCGTTTCTGCCGAAAGGAAAAACCTTCGAAGCGGCTGTTTACACCGACGCGCCGGATGCCGGTGAAAACGCAGAACACGCCGTCCGGAAGACGATTCAGGTAACGGCGTCTACCCGCCTGGAACTGCCGCTGGCGCCGGGAGGAGGGGCTGTGGCGGTATTGAAGCCGATTTGAACGTCTGTGTTGTCTGTGAAGTCTGTGAGAGATTATTTTTCTCACAGACGACACAGACTTCACAGACATGTTGAGTCGCATACAGAGAGAAGGGCGGTCGGGATTCCGGCTGCCCTTCTCTCTTTCAGTGATTCCGGTCAGCATAAAATAATCCATCTTGTTCATAAGATTGACCATTTAAGGCCCTTCTGATTCTTCCGAACTTCGCAGATATATTCCAATTAAATACCGGAATAAAACAAAAGACATGCTCGGTTGGCCAGCGCCGGTTTTAACACGCCGGCGTCGCGCCTCCGGCAGGTCCTCTGCTGCCCTGTTTCGCTCTCCCGGCCGAGTCGCAGCAAAAAGGAATCTCATGATCAAACCTGTATGAATGATGAAAAATCGAATTTTACCGGTAATACTTCTCTGCCTGACGACGGTCGGCGCCTTTGCCCAGCACGTGCTGAAGGGGCGGGTGACCGACCAGGTAACGCAGGCGCCGATTTTCGGTGCACAGATCACCCTGAAATCGGACCGGACGAAGGGTACAATCACCAATGACGCCGGGGAGTTTACCCTCCAGGCTCCGGCGGGGGCTGTCACACTGATCGTCCATTCGCTGGGATACAAGGACGCAGAAGTACCGGTGGGAAATCAGACGTTTCTGACGATTTCCCTGGAAGAAGATAATGCAAAAGGCCTGGACGAGATCGTCGTGGTAGGAGCCGTTGTCAAACGGGAAAACCTGACCGGTGCTGTCTCCTCGATCAACTCGGCACGGATTTCCCAGACGCCTACCAACAGCATCAATCAGGCACTGCAGGGGAAAGTCGCCGGAGCCTACGTGGTTTCCAATGCCCAGCCGGGATCGGATGCGAGCATTAAAATCCGCGGGAATAACTCGATTCAGTTCGGGACGAACCCGATTTTTGTGGTCGACGGCGTCATCATCGACGGCGGGTTCAATACGCTCAACCCGGATGATATCGCGTCGGTAGATGTACTGAAAGACGCGGCCTCGACCGCCATTTACGGATCGCGCGGGGCCAACGGCGTCGTGGTCGTTACCACCAAAAAAGGGAAAAACGGCGTCGGAAAGGTTTCCTACAACGCCTGGTTCGGCGTCCAGCAGTTCAGCAAACGGGCGGCGACGATGGGTGGCAAAGACCTCTTCAACCTGCGCGTCGACGCCTATGCCAACGCCTGGCAGGAAAAAAATCCGCAGGGAAACCGGGATCAGTACATCGCGGATTCGCTGGTGAGTGACCGCTCCATCGCCTTCGGGAAGTACGAGCTCGACGCGTACCGCGCCGGGAAGTCGTACGATTGGCTTGACGCCGTGACGCGGAAGGGTTTCCAGCAAAACCATACGCTCAATTTCTCGGGCGGTACAGAAAAGGGCAGCTATTTCGTCAGCTTCAACTACACCGATCAGAAAGGCCTCGTACAGAACTCGAACTACCGCCGGCTGAGCGGCCGGGCGAATATTGAGCAGTATATCAAGCCCTGGCTGAAAATCGGTACCAATACGACGTTCTCGAATACGAAGGAAAAGTATGTCGACGGAAGCGTTTTCTCCGTCGCGGCGGGAGCAAACCCCCTCCTGAAAATCGATACGACCGGCTATTACCTCAAATACGCCGACATCCAAAACCAGGACGCCTACAACCCGCTCCGCAGTTTGTGGATTACGGGGGATAACTTCTCCAACCGGCTGTTGTCGAGCAATTACATCAATATCAACCCGATAAAGGACCTGAATATCCGGTCGACGGTCTCGTTTGACATCACCAGCCAGCAGACTTTCTGGTACACGCCGATGACGACCGGACAGGACAAGCGCAACAGTAACCACGGCAAGGCATCGCAGAAAAAGACCCTGTATAACAACCTCCAATGGGATAACACCATTACCTACAGCAAGACCTTCGGAGATCACTATGTCTCGTTGCTGGGCGGAACATCGATTCAGCTCAACAAGTACGACTACAACCAGGTAGATGCCTTCGGTTTCCCGAATGACGACTTTGGATACAAATTTCTCGGAGGGGCTTATTCGAAAGACAAGACTACCCTGTCGTCTGATTTCGTCACAACTACTTTGGCTTCCTTCCTCGGTCGCGCAGATTATAACTATAAGGACAAATATTTCGCTACAGCTACCATCCGGTACGACGGCTCCTCCAAATTCGGAGCTAACAACAAATGGGGAGCGTTTCCGTCGCTGGCGCTGGCATATGACATGACCCGGGAAACGTTCTGGAATGTCAAGGCTATCAACCGATTGAAATGGCGCGTTGGTTTTGGCATCGCTGGTAATCAGAACATTCCGAACTATGCGTTTGCCAGCCTGTACCGTCCGAATTATACCAACAATTCGGTAACGTATGTGTCGGACGGCCGCCTCGGCAACCCGTTCCTGCACTGGGAGCGGCAGAAGCAGCTGAACGTCGGCGTAGACCTGAGCCTGCTCGACAGCCGTCTGACGCTTACAGCCGATTACTTCAACATCGACAACGATAACCTGCTGATGGTACGGACGTTACCAACTACGACGGGCTTCACCAATACCGTTTCGAACGTAGGGGCGCTGAACAACAAGGGCATTGAACTGACGCTGGGCGCGGCGCTGATCCGGAAGAAAGACTTCCAGTGGAACGCCAACTTCATGCTGTCGAGCGATAAAAACAAAATCACCCGCCTCTACGGCAGCACGAAAGCGATTTACAACAAGGGCGGCTATACCGGCGTGGAAATTCAACGGACGGGCAACCTGTTTCTCGGAGAATCCCTCAACAGCGTCTACAGCCTCAAATTCGACAAGATTGCCCAGCAGTCCGACATGGAGCGGATCAAAAACATCGATTTTGCCGGGAGAACGGTCCATCCGGGCGATATCATTCCGGTGGACAAGGATGGCAACGGCGTCATCAACGACGACGACCGGTACGTAGTCGGCAACCTGACGCCTAAATTCTACGGCGGTTTCGGTACCGACCTGACCTACAAGGGCATCGGACTGAACCTCTTCTTCAACTACTCGTACGGGCTGAAGCGCCTGAGCGGATTTTATGAAGGATTGATGTCGTCGACGGGACTCAGCGCAGCCCATCAGGACCTGAACCGTCGCTGGACGCCGCAGAATACCGACACCAACGTACCCCGCGCGCTCTACGGCGTACCGCGGTACAGCTATGGCGATACCGACCTGGGCTTGCAGGATGCATCGTTCCTGCGCCTGTCGACCTTCACTGTATCGTATACACTACCCCGTCAGGTATCCCAATCCCTGCGTCTCGACAATACGCGGTTTTACATGACCGGCACCAACCAGCTTCTTTTCACGAAAGACAAGGGCTATGACCCGGAAACGGGCGACGGCTATCCGAACGCGAAAATGATCACCCTGGGCCTCAACGTTACTTTCTAGCACAAGACCACCATGAAAAAACGTATTTTTCTCCTGCCGCTGGTATTTCTGATGTCGTGCCAGGACTTCCTCAACCAGGAGCCGCAGACGGCCCTGACGCAGGAGCAGGTATTTTCCAAACTTGAAAACATCGATCCCCTCATCACGGGACTGTATACCAGCTGGCGGAACGCCCGGAAAGACCGGGGCGGGTTTATGTTCCAGCTCGGCGGCGACGAATCCCAGCAGGGCGCCTTTCAGGTAAAATCAGAACCGGATCAGGCGGGTCTCGACCGGTACGACGGCTTCCTGGCGCCCCGCAACAACGCCCTGACCCAGCAGTGGGACATGCGCTGGCCGATTGTAACGGCAGCTGCCAAGGCTATTCTGGCGCTTCAGACCAACAAGGAAGACGAAAACCGCCGGAACCAGCTCCTCGGAGAGGCCTCCTTTATCTGGGCTGCGGTATGCTTTGAGCTGACGCAGTACTGGGGTGATATTCCGGTAATTGACGCCGGGAAGATCGCCGAGTTGGGTACCGGTCGCAAACCCCTGCCGATGGTATATGATTACCTCGTCCGCTACCTCCAGTTTGCCGCGGACCATTTGCCTGAAAGTCAGACTGATAAGCGCCGCGTAACGAAATACGCCGCCATGGCTTTGCTCGGGAAAGTATACCTGTATGCTCCGCAAGCCGCCGGTGTCCGGGACTACCAAAAGGCTGCCGATCAGTTTCAGAAAGTGATTCAGTCGGGCAAGTACAGCCTGGTACCGAAGTATGCAGATCTGTTTGATCCGGGGAAAGCCAACTCGACCGAGTCGCTCTACGAGTTTCAGTTTACCAACACCTACCCTGACAACAACCAGACGCAGTGGCAGATGGGCTCGCGGGCGCTGGCGTCGGTCGACGGAAACTGCTCCTTCGGTGGCTATGACCTCATGGTTCCGACGGCCTATGCCTACAGCGACGTAACAAAAGGCGGTGTCTGGGAAACCGGCGATACCCGCAAAGACGCCAGTATCCGCTATGATTTCACGTACAAAGGCGAGGCGCCGAAGCTGCTTTCCGGTTTCGGCGGCGACGAACTCGACCCGCACGTGAAGAAGTTCGAAGATCCGCGGACGCAGGGCACGATGAGCTTCTGGTATTCGGGCAAGAACATCTTTTACCTGCGGTACGCGGACGTCCTGCTGTGCTATGCCGAGTGCCTCAATGAGCTCAACCGGACAAGCGAGGCCGTTACCATCGTCAACGACCAGATACGTAACCGCGCGTTTGGCGGAGCGATACCCGCCAGCCTGAAATGGGCGTCCGGTATCAGCCAGGATGATTTCCGGACGAAGATGCTCGACGAGCGCATGCGGGAACTGGCTTTTGAAGGCTGGCGGCGCATGGACCTCATCCGCTCCGGCAAGTTTGTCTCCCTCATCAAAGCCCGGAACAATTGGGCGGCGCAGAGCAATACCATCCAGGAGTTCCACATGCGGTACCCGATCCCGTTGACGGAAATCCTTCAGAATGAGGAGATTCCGCCGTCGGCGCAGAATCCGGGGTATCAGCAGTAGATGCTGTAGGCGATAAGCTGTAAGCAGTAGGCTTTAAGCAGTAGGCAATAGGCTGCAGGTAGTGGAGGCTGAGGTCTACGGGCGATAAGTAAAAGGCGGTTGGCGCATCTCTACGCCAACCGCCTTTTGCTTATTGCTTCTTGCCTACAGCTTAATGCTCTCCAGAAAAACCTTGCGGACATTCCAAAAATACGGCAGGTAGAACAGGAAATCGACCCGGAGGGAGCGACTGTATGGGAGATTGAAGTAGGGAATACGGGTTATAAATTGCCAGAAAAACAGACCGGTAAAATAAGCCAGCGTAATCCAGGCATCGTAATAACCTATGGAAACGGCCCATGCTTCTCCTCTCAAAATTGCGAAGCTGAGATAGGCCTTCAGCACCATAATAAGAACGAGAAGGCCATACAAATACGGAGACAAAAACGCCGGAAATCCAGGTACAGGATCAAAACGAATGGAATCCAAACCCGTAAAAACCCAGTAAAGAAAAGCGGAGAGAATAAACAGCGTATAAAAGATCCAGCCCACACACAAGAACTTCACATAAAAGGAATACGAAACGGGCGTCGGAGCAATAGTATTCATAGGATTGGATGGAAGGGTATCGACCCAAAACTAGTGAATATCTTTGGATAAGCTGTAGGCTATAAGCTATATGCTGTAAGCGATAGGTCGGCGGATCATTTCCAAATCGAACCCCTGGCCTAAAGCCTACAGCTTAAAGCCTATAGCCACTACGGCACCAACTGATTCCGCTTCCGGTATTCCGTCGGCGGGATATCCATCAGTTTGGCGAACATGCGGGAGAAATAGTACTGATCTTCGATGCCGAGAAGAATGGCCATCTCCTTGATACTCATCCGCGTAAAGGTGAGGTACTGGCAGGCTTTCTGGATTTTCAGGTGATTGAAGTATTCGATGGGCGAGTACCCGGTTTTATTCCGGAATAATACTGAGAAATGGGAGACGGAAAGGTTGGCAAAATCCGCGAATTCGTTCAGGCTGACGACTTCCCCTACCCGCTTCTGCATCAGTTCAATCGTCTGTTCGACGACATGATTTTCCCGCTCCGCTTCCTGGTTGTTGAACTTGTCTTCGTAGAGCAAGGACGACAGAAAATGCTGAAATGTCATGTTGACGTACTTCAATGTATCGTCGCTGTACCCCTTTTCCAGGTTGTCGTAAATCTCGTCAAAGAGCTTGATGCGGTTGGCATTATAGGCCAGTGTCGGCTTGTAATTCGGTGCGTTTTTCAGGATTAAGTCGACGATATACTGGGATATCTGTCCTTTGAAATGGATCCAGTAAATCGTCCACGGATCGTCGGCGTCGGAGCCGTAGCGATGGGGCGTATGCGCCGGAATCGCCATGAATTGTGACGGCGCTACTTCGATCTTCTTCTTGCCGATTTCGGCCCATCCGTGCCCGTTAATGCAATAGATAATGATGTGCTGACTAATACCCTGTGCCCGCTCGACATGGTGAAACCGGGCCTTCGGATAGTACCCGATATCGGTAATGTATACTTGCTGCGTAATGGGGTCGTTGACCAGAAATTCATTCTGGATTTTCCGGGGAAGGACAATCAGTCGTTGCCCCTCGAAACCTTCCCGTTTGCGTACTGCCTTGTCTTTCATCCCGTTTCACCTGAATAGGCGGGCGGCTTCGCCGCCCGCCTGCCCTTTCAATGTACGTTGAATACTTCTTCCATTTCCTCCAGCGTCTTGCCTTTGGTTTCCTTCACCCGGAACCAAACGAAAACCAGCCCGGCAAAGCAAACACCCGCATAGAGGTAAAAGGTAGCGTCTTTGAACCGCTCGAACAACAGCGGAAACGTAAAGACGAGCACGAAGTACGCCGCCCAGAGGCACACAATTGCCACGGTCGACGCCGCGCCCCGTACCGCATTCGGAAAAATCTCCGAAATCAGCACCCACGTCACCGGTCCGAGCGTCATGGCATAGACTCCGATGGCCGCCAGAAGAAACCAGGATACATCCGCCGATCCTTTCCCCAATAACGCCACGACGATCAGGTATAGCACGGCCAGGCCGCCGGAACCAATGAGCATCAAGGGTTTACGGCCGAGCTTATCCACCAGCGCCATCGCCGCCAGCGTAAAGACCAGGTTGATACCGCCGATGAAGATGGTCTGGAGCAACTGCCCGTCCTGCGAAACGCCGATGCTTTCGAAGATTTTCGGCGTGTAATTGAATACGACGTTGATCCCGCACAACTGCTGAAAAACGGCGAGCAGAATACCCGTCAGTACCACCGGAAACAGGCCCTTCCGGAACACCGCCGAAAACGACGGCGCCGCCTGCCCGTGCATGGATGCGCCGATTTTCTCCAGGCCTTCCCGGACGTACGATTCGTTTCCGATTTTGGCGAGCACGGCCGCCGCCCGGTCCTTTTTTCCAGCTTTCACCAGCCAGCGGGGACTTTCGGGAAGAAAAAACGTCCCGATCACAAACAGCAGAGACGGTACCGCTCCCAGCCCGAACATCCAGCGCCAGGCGTCGTCCCCGTTGTTGCGCAAACCGTAGTTGACCAGATTGGTGACGAGGATACCCGTCACTACAGTCAGCTGGTTGATCGCTACCATCCGTCCGCGGAGCGAAGCCGGGGCGATTTCGGCGATGTACACCGGCGACAGCATCGAGGCCATGCCCACGCCGATTCCGGCTATGAAACGGAAGAAAATGAAGGCGTCCCGGCCGGGACTGACGGCCATCGCCAGCGACGAAATACCGAATATCGACGCCGCCACGAGTAACCCCGGCCGACGCCCGAAGGCGTCGGCAATACGGCCCGCGACGATACATCCGAGCATCGCTCCGATGGCCAGGCTTCCCGTGGCCAGACCCTCCCAGTAGGCGGTGAGGCCAAACTGCTGCTCCAGAAAGGGCAGCGCCCCGGCGATCACGGCAAAGTCGAACCCGAACAAATACCCGCCCAGCGCGGAGATAAAGGAGATCCCGAGGATATAGGACCGGTTATAGGATGGTTGCATAGAAATAGGTTCAGAGCTGAAAACGTGCTTCTCCGACGGGCTGCCGGGTGAAAAACGGCGCCATCCGCCGGTGCATGGCCGCTCCCTGGTGGTGGGGGTCGAGCGACAGTACCTCCGCCAGCGTGGCGTCTCCGGCGGCCGCTTCGCCCAGCCCCAGCTGACCGAGGCCCTTCAGGTAGAGGCAGTGAATGCGGTTGCGGAGATTGAGATCACCCTCAAACACCAGCATATCCGGCAATGATACGGCGAAGTAATCGATCCGGACCTCGTCGGCCTCATGTGCTTCGGCAAACGACACGAGTCGGGCGAAAATTTCCCGGGCCTTCTCCTCCTCACCCAGTTGCCGCCAGGCGAGGGCCTGGTACACGATCTTGTCGGGCTGCTGGTCGTTGTAGTAAATGGCCTGGGCCGGTTCGCTGCTGCCTGCGGTGGCGCGGCGGAAGCTGTCTGCTGCATTCTTGCCCAGACCGGCCAGCGCCAGTCCCCGGAGGTAGTCGATGTCGTTTTCCCGGGCGCCGAAGAGCTTCCCTTCGCCGAGGTTTTCGGGATATACCTCCGTCGCCTTCAGCAGCGCCAGGGCCTGCGTGAAATCGCCGGAAAGAATAGCCTGTTTCGCCAGTTCGATATGGCAGAGGAGGAATTGCCCGACGACCTTCCCCTCTCCTCCTTCCCAGGGGTGAAATTTCCGGGCCGCGAGCAGGGCTTGCGCTTCTTCGTGCCGGAACAGGGAGTTGAGCAGGGTCAGGCGTTCGAGGTACAGATCATCGCGGCGGGCCACCAGGGCCGGATACCGGTCGAGTACCGCGAGGCGCTCTTCCGCCGGCTTCCCGATTACTTTGTAGAGCTGATCCAGCTCCATGAGTACGCGGGCGTCGGTCGGGTCGAGGGCAAAGGCCTTTTCGAGGTATCCGACGGCATCGTACTTCCGGCCGAGCTTGTTGTAACAAGCCAGCGACAGGTTGCGGTACGGGGTGGGATAGTCGGGAGAAAGGCGAACAGCTGTCTCCCAGGAGGCTATTGCTTCGGGATACTGGCGCTTGTCGTACCAGAGGTTTCCGAGGAAGGCGGCGGCTTTTCCGTCTGCCGGATTCCATTCCAGCGCAGTCCTGAGGATTTCGATTTCCTCGAGTTTGTTGGCGAAACAAGCGGCTGGATCTTGTTCGGAGGCTTCGGCGAAGTACTGCCGGGCAGTGTCCGCGTCTCCACGCTGAACCGCCAGCCAGCCCCGGTAATAGTACGGCAGCGGGTGGTTTTCGTCCAGAAAGTCCAATACCTGAGATGCTTCTTCGGCGAAACCGGCATGGGCGTAGGCCAGCGCAAGTTCGAAGTAGTTTTGCCGGGCGTTGCGCATCCGCTCCTTGAAAATAATCAACTGAGTAGCCGCAGATTCCCCGGTTTGCTTCTCCAGCAGGTATTGTTCAAACAGGCAGCCGAAATTGAAACGATCTATCGTCACCGATTCCGCTGCCAGCGCAGCCGCTTCAGTTACCCGACCGGCACGGCGCAGCAATGCCGTTTTCAGGTGCCGGACCGAAAGGCTATGGTACTGCCGCAGCAGGGATTTTTCTGCCAGCGCCAGCGCCTGTGTCGTTTTGCCCTTGCGGGCCGCGATGCGTGCGAGGAAGAGGAAAGCGCTGTGCTGCCAGGCATCGTTCCATGTCGCTTTGAAAAATGCGTCGTATGCTTCGTCGTACCGATGCTGAAAGAACAGGGATACGCCGAGGAGGTAGTATGGCTCGCCGTCGTACGGGTTCGGATTCCGTCGGGTGAGGGTTTTTACTGCCGTTTCGAAGTAGGGTTGCGCCTTCGCAAACTGGCCCCGGCGCAGGAGCAGCAGACCCATCGCGTTGTTGCAGCGGACGTCGTCCGGACTGCGGCGAAGGCCTTCTTCGTAATAATCTTCCGGACGGAAGGTCGCATGGCGGTACTGCTCCAGGTGCAACCCGTTGAGGTACAGGTCTTCGATCTGCTCAATCTCTGCCGGAGGAAGCGCCGCGACAGCCGCCGGGGGGATTTCCTTCGGTTCATCCGTTACTTCCGGCTCCCAGCTGACCAGCTCCTGCCCGACCGCGTCTGAAACAAGTACACGGGTTACTTTTCCCGGAAAAATCTCTTCGAAAACATCGGCGGGCGAAAGCCGGCGGGTATAGATGGCGACGGTCCTGTCTCCCTCGAACAGGTGAACAACCGCGTCGTTATAAACCGCTGTTGCATAGACTTTTACCTCAGTACCTTCCGGTACTTCCTCTACATTCACAAGCGCCTCCTTCGTTGCGTTTTTCACCGCGCCGATGCGGGAATAAGGCATGAAGTACTGCTCGAACGACTTGCTTTCGTTGGGCTGTATCCAGGAAAAATCGGGCTGGTTGTCGGTAAACATACCCGTCATCAGTTCGATGTAGGGGCCGTCTTCGTCGGTCAGGTTGCGGTCCCAGGCAAAGCCGAACTCCCCTTTTCCCCAGGTCCATTGTTTTTTACCCGGTGAAACGTGGTGATCGGCTACGTGCAGCATACCGGCCTGGGTATCATGCTCATAGCAGCCGATGAAATCGTACTTCGAGCGAATAGCCATGTACGAGGTCGGTACCGGAATATTCTTGTATCTCGAAATATCGGTACCCGGAGAGTAGTCGACTTTGTAGTAGGTTCCGGTTGCGATCGGGAAATCGGATACGTCCCGTTTTCCGTGATCAAAAACGGCGAATACATCGGGCGGGAATACCGACTGGTAATCGTCGTTGACCTTCACCGCCGGATTCGCCCACCAAAGAAAGGTTTGGGAGAAGGGCGTGGGGTTATAGAGCCGCCCCCGGATTTCGAGGTAGGCTTTGTCCGGGTACAAGGTAAACCCGGCCATGCCTTTCGTCCGGAACATGATTTCCGTTTCGGACACCCAGACGGTTTTACTGCCATCGGCATGTTCTTCAACCGAAAAATCAACCGGACTGAACGTACTCGGCCGGTGGTGCTGGGGCCAGTTGAATTCGATCCCGCCGGAGATCCACGGCCCGGCCAGCCCGACGAGCGCCGGCTTCACCACCTGATTATAATAGACAAAATCCCGCTGCTGCACCTTGTCGTACGCCCGCTGAATACGGCCGCCGATTTCGGGCAGAATCATGATTTTGAGGTAGTCGTTTTCGAGGAAGACGGCGGTATATTCCTCATCTGTTTTTTCGTCAGACAGGCTTTCGATGACCGGATGCGGGTATACGACTCCGCTGCTGCCCTGGTAGACCCGCTTTTCGAGAAACATCGGGTTTTTCTCCGGCTCACCGGCTTTGTACGTCGGAAGGGTGACTTTTTCGACCCATGCAGTTACGTTCATGATTGATTTTCTTTATTGGAGCGAAAGGACAAAAGCGGCACTCTCAAATTCGTTGTATAGCGTAAAAGGCAGGCCCTGCGTCATCAGAAACTCGCCGGTGAAGGTCTTGCCTTCGTAATCGCCCAGGCGGGTAAACGAGCCTTTGTTGATCTCAGTCAGTTTGTAGACGCCGTCTTTTTTCAGGCCTTTGAGGCGGACGGTCGATTTATCCCCGTAAATCGCTTTTTTCAGCAGGTAATGAAAGACCACCACGCTGTCCTGCCGTTCAGAAACGTAGGAAATAGCGGCGCGGTCGTGCGTGTAGGGCGACTGCAACCGGTACAAATCTCCGTGGAGTACCGTTCCGCGGATTTGCTTGTACGTCTGAATTGCCTTTTGAGAGAATGCTTTTTCGTCGGGAGACATCTGTCCCGGCTGAAGATCCATACCCAGTTTCCCGGACATGGCGACGTCGAAACGGAACTTCAGCGGCGTAGCCCGGCCGGTGATGTGGTTCGGCGTCACCGACACGTGCGAGGCCAGGCCGATGGCCGGGAAGAAGTGCGTTACGCCCCATTGGATACGGATGCGGTCGAGGGCATCGGTATTATCGCTCGACCAATATTCCTGAAAATAAGGCATCGTGCCGTAGTCCATCCGCCCGCCGCCGCCGGAGCAGACCATCGCGGTAATGTCCGGGAATTTCTTCCGGAAACGCTCCAGTACCTTCATCAGTCCGCGGGAATACTCCACAAATAAATGCGACTGTTTGTCAGCCCCGAGGTAACTCGATCCGGGGTTGGTGAGGTAGCGGTTGCAGTCCCACTTGAGGTAGCTGATACCTTTGTTTTCGGTAACGGTTTTTTCGAGGACGGAATAGACATACTCCTGGACAGCCGGGTTGGTCAGGTCGAGAATGAGCTGATTCCGCTGGAGATCCAGCTCACGGTTTGCTGCCGTCAGGACCCATTCCGGGTGTTTTTCATATAGTTCGCTCTTGGGATTCACCATCTCCGGCTCCACCCAGATACCGAATTTCAGGTTGCGTTTGCGGCACTCTTCAGCGAGGTAAGACAGGCCATGCGGGAGTTTTTTCGGGTTGACGGTCCAGTCGCCCAACCCGGCGTCGTCGTTATTGCGGGGGTATTTGGTCCCAAACCAGCCGTCGTCGAGCAGAAAGAGCTCAAACCCCATGCTGGCGGCGTCTTTGATAATAGCCGACAGCTTCGTCTCGTCGAAATCGAAGTAGGTTGCCTCCCAATTATTGAGGAGGATATCGCGGGATGCCTGGCCGTCGCGCAGGCCATACGTCCGCGCCCAGCGGTGAAAACGGCGGGATACTTCTCCGCTGCCGCCGTCACTCCAGGTATAGAGGAAAGAGGGTGTTTTGAAAACGGTCTTCGGCGCGAGTTTGTACTCGGCGGCAAACGGGTTGGCGCCGGCGGTAAGCTGGAGTTTTTTTGTGCGGTCGAGCTCGAAGCGGAACTGCCAGTTACCCGGCCAGGCGAGGGTACCGCCGACGACCTCGCCGGTGTCTTCCTGTAGTTTGCCGTTGACCGACAACAGGAAGGACGGATTACTCATCTGATTCGAACGAACGGTGAGTTTCGAGTCGACAATCTTCGTACCCTCCGTCAGTTCTGTTTCGACGAGGTTAAATTCATTTGCCCAATCCCCGTAGAAATAGCTCAGGAAATACGGGGCAGACCGGAAACCGAGCGCTGCAGATGCGTAGTTATGCAGGGTAATAGCGCTTTTTTCAGTGTGTTCGATCTCCGTCCACTGTTCGATAACGTCCTGTTTGCGGTAGGTTTTGTAGCAAATCCGGACTTCGTCGGGGTAGTGGCTGTCTTTGAGATAGATAGTGGTGAGGGTGCTGTTGGCGTCGACCACCATTTCGGTGTGGCGGGAGTAGACCAGGCGGGTGGTGAGGTTGCCGTCGGCGTGGGTGATACGCAGGGCCGCGTCGGAAATATCCGTACCGTAGGCGGGATAGGCGGGGGTACCGTCGCCCGTCGGCGCGGCGGTCATCGCCTTACCGAAATAGACCTGGGTCAGTTGTTTTTTGCCGTCTACGCTGAGAACCAGCTGGGTATGCTCTGTACCGACGCGGATGAGCGGGTTCTGGGCGAAGGCCGTACTGCCGAGCAGCCAGCCGGCCGCGAGGGCGATCCATCGGACGTTTTTTCCGGGAAATACCTGCATAAAGATAGTGTTACAAAATCTTCAAAAAGTACAGGCAAAATTGAATAGGAAAAGGCGTCCCGGAAATGGGGGTTTTTATGGGAATGATGGACTATTTTATGGTAGGATTGGTGTTGAGGATGGGTACTTTGTTTTCGGTTTTCGGTCTTCTGTTTTCGGTTGGTGTGACGGGAATCGCGGTGTATGGCATTAACCAGGGAGCGGGCTGGCTTCATCGCAAAGACTGAGGCCTCTCCCGCCGTGCGTAGCATCCGCTACGCACTTTTTACTTGGCAGGCTGTGCCTGCCGCAGCTATTGTACTCACCATCAGCCTATCCGGAAGAAATTAACAATTCTCAAAAGGTTTTAAAATATTCAGCAGAGAAAAACGTCTTTTCTCTAACCAACCAACTCTATTCATGCATTTTTTTCCTTCCCTTCTATTGCTTGCTGTTCTCACAACTACCGCCGTTTTTTCTCAGACCCCGTTACCGAACGTCCGCACTGATACCATCAACGTATTTCCGGCACAGCGCGCGCTCAAAGGCGTTTGGGAATGGTCAAAAGGAAACGAAAAACTGACCTTCTACATCGATACGGATGTGGTAACCCACGCCGGAAACATCCGGGTTGAACACCTCTTCGGTAATCATGTATACGAAAGAGACGGAAAAAGGATCGACCCTTTGCGCGGAGTTTCAGACAAGCCGACCGGGAAAGACTTCACCATCATAATGGGGCCCAGTAGACCTGAACCGGACACCCGCATGTATAGCGGATCTGTCCGGGAGGAATCGCTCGGAAAATCTTCGGAGATGACTATCGACTACGATCCGATTTTAAAGATTATGAAGGTTCAACTATCGGATCAACGGGGAATTTTCCTCAGCAAACCGATTGAAGGTCATGTCCTTCCTGTATCCTTTGAACTGAAGAAGATCAAATAAGGAACGGCGGTTCAGTTTTCAGTTTTCAGTTTTCAGTTTTCAGTTTCCAGTTTTCAGTTTTCAGTTTTCAGTTTTCAGTTTTCAGTTTTCGAGGGATTGTCTGATCCTCCATGAACCCCTAAAAACAGCAAACCCGTCTGCCCACCCAACTGAAAACAGAAAACCGCAAACTGAAAACCCCCAGGCTCAAACCAACTCCACCCCCCCCGCCCGGTACCCGTCCAATCGCGGGTCGTCGCTGGGTAATTCAGTAATCAAACCGTCAATCGCCGCGAGCTCACATACCCGGAAAAAATCAACGGTATTCAGTTTCTCATGGTTGACGAGGGCGAGGGTTTTCAGAGACGACGCAAGCACGGCCTTCTTGACTTCTCCGTCTGCTGCCACAGCCGCCGTAATACCGGCAGCCGGATCAGCGGAGCAGACGCCCATCAGGTATAAATCGGCCTGATAACGAGCCGCTTCCAGGCAGGTTTGTACGCCCAGATTGGTTTGTGTGGCACGGTCGTACTGACCGCCGAGTACGATCAACTCCACTCCCGGATGTGCGCCCAACACAGGCACAAGGGCCATGTTATGGGTAATGACGCGGAGGCGGGTATCTGCCGGGAGACTTGCCGCAACCGCCAGCATCGTCGTTCCTCCGTCCATGAATACCGTCCGGCAGCCGGCCAACTGCTGCAGCGCCTTCAGTGCGATGACTTTCTTGGCGTCGGAAAATAGTTCTTCCCGGTCCTGAAAAAGCAGCGGGTTGGCCGAAGGCGCCATCGCTCCGCCGCGTACTTTCACCAGCAAGCCATTCTTACTCAGGGCGTCGATATCCCGGCGGGCGGTATCTTCCGATACCTGCAACTGGGACGCTACCGCTTCGAAGGATACCTTCCCCGATGCCTTTAACTCCTTCAGGATCAACCCGAAGCGTTCTTCTTTCGTCATGATTTTTTGAACAGATAGGAAATACCCACCAGCGCCATCAGCAGGGCCGTAAACCCGAAAGCTACTTCCAGGGAAGTATGCTCGGCAATGAAGCCCAGCAGTGCCGGCCCGGCGAGTTGCCCGGTATATCCCAGTGTTGTAATGGCCGGAATCGCGACGGCGCTCGGTACATTACGCAGTCGCCCGCCTTCCGAAAAGAATACCGGCACGATATTGGCCGCGCCGATGCCGACGAGGACAAAACCCGACAAGTTTCCGAACAATACCGGACTGAAGATGATCAGCGCAAAACCCAGTACGGAAACAAACGCTCCGCCGACTACCACCCAGCGCTCCGCCATGCGGGAGACGACGCGGTCGCCCACGAGCCGCATCGCTGCCATCGCAATCGAAAACGCGGCGTAACCGGCGCCCGCGAGAGCCTCTTCCACACCTTTTGCGTCGCGCAGGTACAGCGCGCTCCAGTCCAGAATCGCGCCTTCCGACAAAAAAGAAGCGAAGCACATCGCGCCAAGAAAGAAAACCGAGCCGGTCATCCAGGAAACACGACCGGATTTTCCGGAAGGAATATCAGGTGAAAAGCGTAGCATAACCGTCCGCTCCGTCTCCGCATCCATCAGAAAACCGGCCTGGCTGAAGGTCAGCAGCAATAGTAAAACCGACACACACAAAGCTGCATACAACGGATCCAGCCCTGTTTTCATCAGGAAACCGATGGCGAGTGGCCCGCAGAGTCCGCCGACGCTGAACAACCCGTGCAGGGAAGACATGATCGGTCGGCCCGCTAGGTTTTGTACCTGCACGGCGTGCGCGTTCATGGCCACGTCGATACTGCCCACCCCTGCGCCGAAGATAAACAGCATCACCGCCATGAGCGGAGCCGTGTGCATCACCAGCAGCAACGGCAGGGAGAGGGCGATGAGCACGCCCGCGCCGGTCATCACCCGGCGGGAACCCACGCGATTGATGAGCCAGCCCGTGACGGGCATCATCAGAATTGCACCGGCGCCAAGGCAGAGCAGCAGCAGGCCGACCTGGCTGTCGTCCAGACCCAGGCGATCTTTCACATATGGCACCATCGGTGCCCAGCTCGAGATCCCGAAACCGCATACGAGGAAGAAGGCCGCTGTCGCAAACCGGGTCTTTTTCAGGTCTAATGCCAATCCTTCTGCTGTCATTTTCATGTTTCCACTATTTTCGTGTCCCGGATGATTCGACCAAGACTTTGCAATATTCAGCAAATTTGCAAAACTTTGCAAAAATCTTAATCAAGCCCGGGTTACTCTTTCCATTTTTCTCACATGCAACGACGCGAATTTCTCAAGCAATCTGGTCTCCTCGCAGCGGGAGCCGCCGCCTTTACCTCCCTCGACGCCTTCGCCGCGCCGCACAAACTCATCAAGCCTTTCGGCGTACAGCTGTATAGTGCACGGGATATCCTGCCGAAAGATCCGAAAGGCGTGATGACCGAACTGGCTAAAATGGGATACCAGCAGTTCGAAAGCTACTCCGGCCCCAAGGGTTTTCTCTGGGGTATGGAGGCGAAAGAAGCCAAGTCTTTCCTCGATGGCCTGGGCGTGAAGATGGTTTCGACCCACTTCGATTTCGGCTCAGCCGCCAAGAGCGACGACGTACTGAAAAAGCAGATCGAAATGGCACAGGGAGCAGGGCTGACGTACCTGTTCTGCCCGTACATCGGTGCGCAGAAATCCTGGGATGCCTGGAAGAAAATCGCGGATAACTTCAACCGCGTCGGCGAAGAAGTGGCCAAAGCCGGCCTGAAATTCGGCTACCACAACCACGATTACTCCTTCCGCCCCCTCGAAGGCAAGCTCCCGCAGGAGTACCTCCTCGAAAACACCGATCCGAAGCACGTATCCTTTGAGCTGGATCTCTGCTGGATCGACGTCGCAGGTGTCAACACGGCCGAGCACCTCAAAAAGTACGGTAAGCGCTATGTGGCCTGCCACATCAAGGATTATAACAAGGAGAACGGTCGCCCGGTACAAAACGACCTCGGCAAAGGCTCTGTTGATTTCAAGAAAACCCTGAGCGACGCCCGCAAGGCCGGTATCAAGCTTTTCATCGTGGAGCAGGAAGAATATCCGACGAAATCTCCGCTGGAAAGCCTGAAAAACGACGCGGAATACATGAAAACGCTCTCGGTATAATCACCTGACACTCACCCCTTAAGGAGCGGAGGCTGACCTCCGCTCCTTTTTTTGTGAAAATCGAACACCTGGCTATCTGGGGTACCAGCCTGGAGCAGGCCAAAACCTTTTATGAGCGGAATATCGACGCCGTTTCGGGAGAAAAATACGAGAACAGCGCGAGGCAGTCGTATTTCCTTCGGTTTGGCGACGGTTGCCGCCTGGGATCGCCCGGCCGGATGTGGCTGACGTACCGAAAAAGTATGACCAACCCCAAACGGACCTCGCCCACTTTGCCCTGTCGGTTGATAGCAAAGATGCGCTGAATACCCGGACGGAGCGCCTCCGGGCAGACGGGGCATACTATTGTCGGGGAGCCACGCACCACCGGAGACCGATACTTACGAAAGCGTGGCACTCGACCCGGAAGGGAATGTGGTGGAGATCACGGCATAGCAGCTCCCTGGCAGTATTTAGTGAAATCGCAATGGTATTTTCTCCACCTGTTGTTGGCGCGGCAAACACGATTGCAAACCTGCCTTCGCGGCGCTTACTTGGGCCGTCGTTCGCTAACCTCTCCTATCATGCGCTTCTGGCTTACCCTGGGCATCGCGGTTTCTCTTTCAGCCGGCCGGCCGCATTCCTCCGTTACCCTGCTCGGCAAAGGACAGCTACCCGTAATCACTGCCGATAGCCGTGGCACGATTCACCTCGTCTTCGGTCGGGAGGATACGTTGTTTTATGCTTCCTCTGCGGACCTGGGAAAGACATTTTCGAAGCCTTTGGCGGTGACGCGACTGCCAGAGCTCGTTCTGATTGCGACACGAGGCCCTCAGATTGCTGCCGGCGACAAGCAACTGCTTATAACAGCCAGTGACAAGGCAGGAAACGTGTGGGCATGGTCGCGGCCCCGGCGCGGCGGGGAGTGGTCGCACGCGGTCCGTATCAACGATCAGCCGGATATAGGAAGGGAAGGGTTTCAGGCTGTAACTGCCCTGTCCGACAACCGCTTTTTTGCCGCCTGGCTAGACCTTCGGGGAAATAAGCGCAACAAAATTGTCGGGGCTCTTTCGGTCGACGGCGGACGCACCTGGAATCCGAACCAGCTTATTTACCAGTCGCCGGATGAAACCGTCTGCGAATGCTGCCGGGTTTCGGTGGCCGCGTCAGGAAACAACATAGCGGTCCTCTTCCGGAATTGGCTCAATGGTTCCCGGGATCTGTACCTGTCACAATCCCGGAACGGGGGACAGTCGTTTTCCTCTGCCGAAAAACTGGGGCTGGGCACCTGGAAACTGAATGCCTGCCCGATGGACGGGGGAGGTCTGGCCGTGACCGGACCGGCATCGTTCCTCACGGCCTGGCGGCGGGAAAGTTCGCTCTATCTCTGCCGTCCGGGGCAGCCGGAAGCGTTGCTCGGTCCCGGACGTCAGGTCGCACTCGCGGCCGACAAGAAGCATTGGGTGGCTGCATTCCAGCAGGGCGGCTCCATTCGCCTGCAAACGGATCTCGGAGAAGCAACCGAATTCGGCCCCGGACAAACACCGAGTGTGACGATCTCCCGGGGCGAGGCCATCTGCGTATGGGAAAACGAACGGAGCATCAGCACGGCGGTCCTGCCGCTGCACTGAAGTTGGTCACACGGCATTCTGAATACTCAACCCAGCACCCGCACCGGTTTTTTGTGTTCATCCACCGCGACGAACGTAAAAGAACCATGAATAGCCCGATGCCGCTCTGCCGCGTACATTTCTTCCACAAAGATCTCCACGCCCACCCGCAGGCTGGTATTTCCGACATGCTCGATCTTGCCGACGAGCTCGATGATCGTGCCGGCCGGGATCGGTTGTGTAAAGTTGATTTTGTCGGAGGACACGGTTACCATCCGTTTCCGGGAGAAGCGGGTGGCGGTGATGAAGGCCACTTCGTCCATCAGTTGCATGGCCGTCCCACCGAAGAGCGTGTCGTAGTGGTTGGTCGTATTCGGGAAAACGGCCTTAAAGATGCTGGTTTCCGCCGCGGCGATACGCGCGTCGATGCTTGGCTGATCGGTATTCATGTTGATTGGGAAAAGACCGGGGCGGTCGTCGCGCCGAGTGCCGTCAGGCACGCCGGGCAGAGGCAGCCCACGTACTGAGATTGTATAAAGCGCTGCTGCTCAGGCGTGAGCGTCACTTTCACACAGGGGCATACGCCGATCTGATCGGCCCGGCAGTCAAACAATTTGCGGCAGCGGGGGCAGGTATGTTCCATGCAAAAGCGAAGCAGGCGCCAAAGGCGGTTTCCGGTACAATCGGGCGATTCGGAGAAGGCGGGATGAGGGAAACCGGCCGCGGAGCAGAAGCCGTAAGGATGTGCCCGTAAAGATAGCGGGGAGACGAAGGATTTGGAGGATAAAAGTAAAAAGGGAATTCTGTTCCAATCACCCGATACGCCGAAACCTCAGCTTATTCGGGATGATTTCATGCAGGGAACCATCCGTAGCCAGATACATCTCCGGCGGAAGCAGGTACACAACAAACGATTGACGCCACGCATCCGCCACGCAGGTAATCCGGGCGTGGGCGGGGCTGTTTTTCCGGGAAACAGTACCCTTCAGGTTTCCCTGGGAAGCAGACAGGTAAAAGGTATAGTGATGATCTGTCTCGGGCGTATGCCGGTACTGATACGTATCCGCCACCACAGAGTCGCCGCGGGTATGCCGGTAATAGCCCAGCAACACATCCAGCTTCATATCCAGAGGCTTCACATAGACCGTCTCGGTACGCAGGAAAATGCGGATGGAGTCTCCGTTTTCGGTCCAGAGCCAGTCGCCGGTGAAAAGGGCATTATCGGGGCGGCGGATATGGCTGCCGCGTTCCGGTAGCGAAGTTTTGTCGGAACGGCGTTTTTTCTGGGCGGAAGCGGGGATGGTGAGGAGGAGCAGGAGGAAGCAGAGGAGTTTCATGGTGGGTGGGGTGAAATGAGTATTTCTGAACTAAAAGCCGATCAGGGTAAACTTCCGCGTAGCAATTGATAGCAGCAAGCTATAGAGCAAATAAAAAAAGCTAAACGTCAATACGGCAGTAAGCAATGTTGTACCAATTGTCCGGACAGAGGTACTCCGCTTCCGCAGCAGCACCGTCAACCAGGTTAATGCTATCATTACAATCCAGATCGGAATACCCAGCCAGCGGGTTTTCACAAGTGATAGATTGAAGAATGTAGGTAATAGCAGAAAAGCGGGAATTAAAGCAATTCCGAGGTAGTAGCCTAGGAGATAGCGGATGCGAAAAGGGATTTGCATGGTTTGGAGGGGTTGGATGAAGGAAATATCTTGCGTTTCAGGCAAAGTTGCAGGGTTTTGGAATACCTCTTCCTTACAAGCAAATCGGGTCGCCCGCCATTCCTAGCACCTGCTACGAATTTTTTAACGGGCAGGCTTTGTCTTCCGCAGTCAGGCCATCAGAGGAACAGATATTAGCCAAAGCCTCCTCTGTCGCATTAATCATAAATGCGTTGCTCATATAAGTGTGCGATAGGCACAGCCCATCCATTAAAAATGTCCGTAGTGAATGCTACGGACGGCGGCCAGACGAACTTGCCAGAGTCTATCTCGTCCCCCACAGCAACGCCCTTATATCCACATCCAGTACTTCCGCCATCCTCCGCAGCACCTCCAAATTCGGCTGCGTTTTGTTGTTGCAATAGTTCGTTACAACAACATAGCTCTTACCAATTCTCTCAGCCAGCCAGGTTTGGGTACGCCCCTGCTCTTTTAGTACTTCTTTGATTCGATTGATGGGTATACCAGCCATTTGCAGAAATCAAAAGCTATTCATCTGACTTAGCAAGCCCCAAATGACCGCATACTTCCCGCAATACCTCACAGGGATCTGCTGAAATCGCCAATGCGATCAAGTATAGCTCGTCCGCCCGGAGGTGCGTGGCGGTGTTGTTGCATAGCTCGCTCAAACGGGTTTTGTTGATACCCGTGCGCCGGGATACTTCGGCACGGTTGATGGATCTGCGTGATAGGTAGAGACCGAGGGGTGTCATGGGTTGCGGTTTTCTGAACCTAAACATATTGACTCCGGACATCTTTTCCGAAAAGAAGTAAATACCATTTGTTAATTAATCAGAATTTCGGTACATTTGTTTCGATTATAGGAACAATCTTCTATCCAACCCAACCATGCTCAACTACACCAAACCCCAACTTGAACGCATCATCGCCGTTCAGCTCGAACACATCGACTCCCTTCAGGACCTCCTCTCCCTCGTCAAAGAACAAAACACCCTCATCGCCAAAGTCAACGAACGGCTCCGGCGGAAACTCTCCGATCAGACGCCCGTCAAACCCTATCCCAAAGCCAGCCGCAAACCAGCCTGAACATTTCTGTGCTTTCTGTGTTTTCTGTGAGAAAAAAACAAAAGTGTCTCACAGAAAGCACAGAAGACACAGAAGATTTTTTGCGATCTCACCGTCTGTGAAGTCCGTGTAGTCTGTGAGAAAAAGAAACACGCCTCCTGACGCCTGGCGCAACGACATTTCCCGCTGTACATACCAGATGGCGCCTTCCCCAACGAATCAGGCAGCAGACCGTTCACAGATTTTAAGGCTTTGTTTTCGAGATTCATTGGAGAAAACCAGCCGACGGCATTAGCTTGGATACCGGTAACGATTCCAACCATGAAACACTTCCTTCTCGCTTTCTTTCTCTCTCTTCCGGCCGCTGCCCAAATGAAACCGGCGTATTTCTATCAGTCGATTGATGTATCGGCTTATCCCGGCGCTTCTTTCACCTTTGAAATGCAGGTTTACGGCGAGCGGGAGGACGAGGAATCCCGAACGGCTCTTACCGTCATCGAATATGCCGGCAACAGATCAGTTGGCAGCGCCCAGGGAGGCGTCACGATGGACCATTTCCGGGAAAACGAGTGGAACCGACTGAGCCTCAGCGGCACGATCGACAAGCGCTGCACCCGGCTCGAAGTGGGCGCGGTTTTCGACGGTCGTGCAGTGTTTTATTACGATGATATTGTGCTGAAAATACAGGACAAGTCCGGAACCCATGTCCTTCCGCTTGAAAACACCGGATTTGAAGGCCCGGATATAAAGCCCTGGCAATTAGGCAATACGCCCAAAGGCACACAGGTTTCCGTAACCAATCTGCAAGCCGCCACTGGCAAACAATCTTTGATGGCGGACGGCATGACGGATAGCCCGTCCGGCCAATTCGCCGACGTCAATGGTGTGAAGATCTATTACGAGATTTCCGGAGAAGGCGCGCCGGTGCTCCTGCTTCACGGTGCGCTGGAAAATCACCACCGGTTCGAGCACCAGATTCACGTGTGGACAAAAAACCGGAAAGTCATCGCTGTCGACACCCGCGGGCACGGCAAATCCACCCTCGATACCACTACCCTGACCTATGAGCTGTATGCCAAAGACATGAGTGCCTTGCTCGATCTGCTCCAAACGGGCCCGGTGGACATTGTCGGTTGGAGTGACGGTGGCATCACGGGCATCCTGATGGCCCGTGATTATCCCGAGAAAGTGAAGAGTGTCGTCGCGATGGGTGCCAACCTCTCCAACGACGGCATCGTCGATTCGCTCAACAAAGAAATGCGCTTCCGGCTGCGGCAACTCGAAAAAACCGATCCGAACGGACTGGAAGCACGGGTCAACCGCTGCATGCTGACAGAGCCGAATATCGATCCTGCCTCTCTTTCAAAAATCCATTGCCCTGTTTTGGTCATCGCCGGAGAAAAAGATGTGATTCTAGAGTCTCACACGCGCCTGATCGCCGCCAGTATTCCCGGATCACGGTTGCTCATTCTCAAAGGCCAAACCCACGACGCGCCCATCGAAGCCCCTTACGTCTTCATCAAAGCCGTGGAAGATTTCTGGAAACAGAAATAAGGCGCGAATAGGCGTCATCCAAACATGGCCAACCCTCATTCTCTCCATCAACCGAAAACTGAAAACCGTCAACCGAAAACAACTCTCAACTCAAAACCCTCAAACAACAAAAAAGCCTGACAACTCTCGTTATCAGGCTTTTTGCGGTCCGGACGGGACTCGAACCCGCGACCCCCTGCGTGACAGGCAGGTATTCTAACCGGCTGAACTACCGGACCGTTTCCTTTGTTCTCTCGGCTTATCCGTCGAACTGGGTTGCAAATATACGGGCCTCAAACCCCGTTTGGCAAGCGTTAGGCGAACAAAATTTCAGCTTTTTTATTGAAAAAGGTACTTTGTTTTGATAACCAGCGGATTAGGAACGAGAAAAATACTGAGAAGGCTTTAAGCCACAGGCAGTAAGCCCTAAGCAGTAAGACAGCGATCAACTCCCCATGCCCTCTGCTCCAGGCCCCATGCCGCAGTAGCCGGTGGTTGAGCCCGGTCGAAACCTGCGCAGTGAATCGATTTGCCTTCTTTTTTTTCGGAAAACTATTCCGCCGGGTGGTTTCGACGGGGCTCAACCACCCCGGGAGAGACGACCGCGTCACCACACCAGCCAACCACCCCATGCTCCCTGCCCTCTGCCCCATGCCTAATCCCCCGGATACCTCACCCCCATCTGCTTTCTCACATTCTCCATACTTTCCATGAGTTCGATACTGAAAGAATGCGGCAGCAGCGCACTTTCAATCAGCCCTTCGCGGAGGCATTCCTCCACATGGCGGGCTTCGTAAGCATACCCAAACCCGATGCGCTCAACGGATAAGCTCTCCGGCTCTCCGTCTTCGGGAATGATCGTCAGCCCCGTCGTTTCCTGAAAACGGCTCTGGAGGAAGAGTTTTCCCTTCGACCCGTAGATCGTGCAGCTGGTGTCGGTTTTGGCGGCAAACGTGGAGAACAACGTAGCCGTCGCCCCGCCCGCAAACCGCAGCGCCATCGAACAGTTCATGTCTACGCCGGTTTCGGTAAGGGTACCCACCGCCCGGATCTCTTCCGGTACGCCGAGCACGAGTTTGCTGATCAGCAATGGGTACAGCCCGATGTCATACAGCGATCCGCCGGCCAGGCCGGGGTCAAACAGCCGGGAAGAAGGATTGTAGTCGGCCCGGAAGCCAAAATCAGCCGTCAGGTGCACCACATCCCCGATCACCCCCGCTTCAATCAGTTCCAGTGCTTTCAGCGTTCCCGGGTTCAGGCGGGTCCAGAGCGCTTCCATCAGAAAAACACCCTGCTCGCGGGCGAACGCCGTCATCTCCCGTACTTGCCGGGTATTGAAAGCAAACGCCTTTTCACAGAGAACGGGCTTACCGGCCTCCAGGCACAACATGACATGCTCAAAATGTTCGGAATGCGGCGAGGCGATGTAGATGACGTCTACGGCCGGATCGGCTACGAGCTCGGCATAGCTGCCGTATGCGTTTGGAACGCCGAATTCGGAGGCAAAAGCCAGTGCACGCTCATGACTGCGGGAGCCTACGGCGATCAGTCGCGCGCCCGGTACATGTTTCAGATCAGCGGTGAATTTCCGGGCGATGCGGCCCGGTGCAAGAATACCCCAGTTCATGATGGTTTGAGAGGAAAATAAAAAACGGGTGAGCTTCCACCCACCCGTTCCGGTTTATTTCAAGGCGTCGAGCAGGCGCTCGACCTGCTCCATCGACACCGCCGGGAAGTTGGCGATGCGGAGCTGGTTATCTTTCGCTTTGCCATATCCGCTGCCGATCAGCATACCCTGCGCCTTCACCCGCTCAATAATCTCTTTGGCGGGCTCTTTGGTATTGGCGACGGCGACCGTCGGACTACGGTGTTCGGTATTTTTCACAAACGGCTCGAACCCATCGGCCTTTTCCAGAAAATCATAAATCTTCCGGGCCTTGGCATCGGTATCTTTCCGGATATGATCCACACCGAGGCGGTTCATGTCTTCGGCGACTTTCCCAAGGAGGTAAATATTCCAGACGTTGGGCGTCTCCGGCGTTTCAAAATTCTTGTAATTTTTCCAGAGACTGGGCAGGCTGTGGTAGGAGCCGATCACCGTCTCCTGTTTCTTCAGCTGTTCGGCCCGCGCAAGGCATTTTTCGTTGACAATCCATACGCCCAGACCTGCCGGCAGACCAAAGGATTTCTGCACCGAGAAAAAGGCAGAATCCACTTCTTCGAAATCCAGGGAATGGTAGGGAGCTGAAGACACCATGTCGACGCAAAACAGCTTGGACCGGTGGCTGCGCTTCAGCTTGTTGATATCCACGCCCCGCATCTGCACACCGGTGGAGGTTTCGTTGGCCGTCAGGCAGACCAGCTCAGCATACTCCGGAATCCGGATTTTGTCTCCGGTTTCCTCGGCTTTTTTGGGCGAACCTTCCGTCACCTTCGAAAATTCCTCATAGTCAAAGCCCTGCCCCAGCGGTTTTTCGACGAGGTGGGCAAACTTTTTCAGGTCCACCGCCGTATCGTAAAACTTCCGGGAAAACGATCCGTTCACGCAGTGAAAGCTTTCAAATTCCACGCAGTTCTGCAGCATCCGTTCCCAGATTTCCGTGGCAGAACCGGTAAACAGGATGGCATGGGTAGACGGGACATTCAGCAAAGCCCGGAGCTGCTCGTCTGTATGCTGGTAAATACGCCGGAACTGCGCAGAACGGTGCGAAATCGACCCGATCTGCTCAGCGAGTGCCGACTGAATATGGTTCGCGACGGTCGGATACAATTCCGCCGGCCCGGGAGTGAAGAAAGTAAGAGACATAGTAAAAGGGGTGAACCTGTATAGGGAGTTAGTTTTTAAGTTTAGAGTTTGAAGTTTAGAGTTGGCATAGTAAAAGCATTTCCCTACCCATAACTCTAAACTTCAAACCCTAAACTCAAAACACCCTCTTAATACAGCATCCGAAACTTAATCGTCTGCTCAATATCCCGCAGTTCCTGGATCATTTCGTTGGAGTAGTTCTTGGCAATGTCGGTGATGACATAGCCGATTTTGTCCGACGTCTTGAGGTACTGTCCGGTAATGTTGACGTTGTATTTCGCGAAAATGCCGTTGATTTTGGACATCACGCCCGGAACGTTGGCGTGAATATGCAGCAAACGGTGCGCGTCGTGCAGCGGCGGGAGCGTCACTTCGGGGAAGTTCACACTGCCGAACGTACTGCCGGTATTCACGTAGTTGAGCAGTTTATTCGGCACAAACTCGCCGATGCTTGCCTGCGCTTCTTCCGTACTTCCGCCGATATGCGGCGTCAGGATTACGTTCGGAAGGCCCCTGAGTTCGCTTTCAAAGGCTTCATCGTTGGTCTTAGGCTCAGACGGGAATACATCCACCGCCGCGCCGCGGATCTTGCCTGATTTGAGGGCTGCGGCGAGGGCTTTGACATCGACCACATGCCCGCGGGACAGGTTCAGGAAGACCACGCCGTCTTTCATCAGCGCGAATTCCTTCTCACCGATGATATTGGCGTTGGATTTCCGTCCATCCACGTGGAGGGAAATCACGTCCGACTCCTGCAACAATTCTTCCAGGGTATGGCACTGACGGGCGTTGGAAAGCGGCAGTTTTTCGACCAGATCGTAGAACAATACTTCCATCCCGAGCGCTTCAGCTACGACAGAAAGCTGGATACCGATGTTTCCATATCCAATCATGCCGAGTTTTTTACCGCGGACTTCGTTGGAGTTTTTGGCCGACTTGTCCCACTCGCCTTCGTGCATCTTCACCGATTTCTGGTAGATGCCGCGCATGAGGAGGATCATCTCGCCCACCGCCATTTCTACTACCGAACGGGTATTGGAATAGGGCGCGTTGAAGACAGCAACGCCTTTTTCTTCGGCCGTCGCCAGATCAATCTGGTTGGTTCCGATACAGAACGCACCGATAACCATCAAACGGGGAGCATTTTCGAGTACCCGTTTGGTAACCATCGTCTTCGAACGAATCCCGAGAATGGCAACGTCCTTGACTTTTTCGATCAGTTCGTCTTCGTCGAGCGCGCCCTTCAGCAGCTCTACCTGAAATCCTTCCCGGCGGAACAGCTCCACAGCCCGGGCGTGTACGTTTTCGAGCAGGAGTACCTTCAGCCGGCTTTTCGGATACGACTGACTGCGGCTTAATTTATTGATATACAGGAAGTCATCAAGCGAAGTAACAATATGATCGGCTTTCTCGATCACGCGTTGCCGCTCGATGTTTTCCGTAAAGGCAAAGAATTTGTTGGCCAGGCCCGACTCCCGGAGTTCGTAGTCGGTGTACCCGTCGCCGATGACATATACATCCCCCGGCAGGCTCAGCTGGCGGAGCAACTGTACTTTGCCGCCGTTCTGGGAAAGCACGTTGGTTTCGTCGTATCCGGTGATGGTACCATCCTCGCCGAACCGGAAGGTATTGGCAAAAACATGGTCTTCGCGAACGCCCATCTCCGTCACAATCGGGAGGATGAATTCCCGGAACCCGCTGGAAACGATGAAAATCTGGTCGCGGTACTCGCTGATAAACTGTTTATTCCGACTGAACGAGTCCGAAATCTTGCCTCTCAGGAATTCCACGAGTGTCTCGAGGTGATCGCGGTGCGCACGGAGGAGTTCGATCCGCTGCTGAAGGGCCTGTTCGAACGACAGTTCGCCCGCCATGCCCCGATCCGTCATGTCCTTGATTTTTGCGACGACCTCGTCGCGGTCTTTCTGACCTGCCAGGCTGATGGCGGCCAGTTCGTCGAGACCTTCCACCTTCGTAAACGTCGAATCGAAGTCGATGACGAAGTAGGTTTGTTCCAGGGTTTTTGTCAACATACTCAATCTGAATAGATGGGATTCGGCGTTTTTAGTTTGGGGTTCAGGGTTTTGAGTTTAGGGCTATACTGGACAGATCCTCCGTCACAACTGAAAACCCAAAACGGCAAACCGATAACTAAACTCTCAACTTAAAAACCCTAAACTCAAAACACTTTCTTACGTTGGGGGAGTTCGTCCGATTCCAGGAAGCGGAGCGCCCGTTGTTCCGACCAAACGGCGCCGCGGTACCCTGAGGGATAGAATCCGCAGTGTCCTCCCTGAAGAGGATACTCGAAGGCGACGAAGGTCAATTGTTTCATGAATTCCAGCGGATAACATCGGTCCGACAGAAACGGATCGTTCTGCGCGTTGACGATCAGGGTTGGCAGGCGGATTTTATCCACGAAATACAACGATGAGTTGTGTTCGTAGTAATCTTCGGCGTCCCTGTATCCGTGTAGTTGTGAAGTGTAAAGATTGTCGAAATCCCGGATGGTACGGACCTCGTCTATCCGCCCGGCGTTGATCAGATCGGGCATGAGGCGGGCTTTTTCCCGGATTTTCCTTTTCAGCGACCGGTTAAACCGCTCCGTATAAATCCAGGCCTGCCAGCGCTCCAGGTAGGTACTTCCGCTCGACAGGTGCAAAGGTACGGAGAAGACGACGGCTTTCCGGATTTCAGGAGGCGCATTTTCCCCGGTCTCGCCTAAATATTTCAGGGTCAGATTCGCGCCGAGGCTGAATCCGGCCAGGTAAATCTCCGTGTATCCGCGGCTGATGGCGTGGCGGACGACCAAGTCCAGGTCTTCCGTCGCTCCGCTGTGGTAAAAGCGCCGTTGCCGGTTCATCTCGCCGGAGCAGCTGCGGTAATTCCACGCCAGGCAATCGTATCCGTGCCGGCGCAGATGGCGGACCATGCCGAGAATGTATCCGGCCTGTGAATTGCCTTCCAGCCCGTGGCTGAGAATAACAAGCCGTTGTTGCGCCGGGTAGGCCGCGCACCAGTCCAGGTCCAGGAAGTCGTGGTCGGGAGTAAAAATCCGTTCGCGCAGGTAGCTCACGCCCGTCACTTTGCGAAATAAAGCGGGGTAAATGCTCTGCGCATGCCCGTCCGGAAGCCAGAGCGGAGGGCGATAATCGGATCGTTCAATCAGCACCAGATGGGAATCAGTAACCGGGGGCAAAGGTAAGAATAGTTTTGGAAAAGGCTTTAAGCATAGGCTACAACAGCACCTGGTCAGCGTGTACAGCCGGCCAATAGCTTATAGCTTATTGCCTAAAGCCTATTGCCCTAAACACTACCTTTGCACACCTTTTATTTCTATGGAAGAAAACATCAATTCCTTTATTGAAGTCAGCGGGACGATTGCGTTCGCGATTTCGGGGTCGTTTGCAGCTATGCGGAAACGCCTGGATCCTTTTGGCGTGCTGATTATTGCGTTTGTTACGTCCGTCGGCGGCGGTACCATCCGGGATTTGCTGCTGGGACATACGCCGGTCATGTGGCTCAGGACTACCACGACTCCTCTGCTGATTCTCGGCGCCACGCTGGTTTCCATGGCACTGCGGAGGCATACCAAGCACCTCGAACGACCGCTGCTGCTGTTCGACTCCCTTGGTTTGGGGCTGTTTACGATTGTCGGACTGGAGCTGGCTTCCCGCTTCGGTATCCACCCGGGCCTGTGTGTCGCGCTGGGGACGGTGACGGGCTGTTTCGGCGGTGTTTTGCGGGATACCTTTCTGAATGATATCCCCGTCGTCTTCCGCCAGGAAATCTATGCGTCAGCGAGCATTCTGGGGGGATTGCTATACTATGGATTACACGCCTTTCCCGTTGCTGCACCCTGGGCACGGCTCGCGGCTGTAGGTTTTATCTTCCTTTTCCGTCTGTTGGTGGTGCGCTATAAGTTGTCGCTGCCGCGCTTTTACGAGTAATCAGAACCGCAGGGTAAATACCGTCTTCACGCCCGGCTCCGATTCCACCCGCAGTATACCCCTGTGTTGCAGCATAATCTGCCGGGAAAGGCTCAGGCCGATACCCGAACCACCCTGCTTCGTCGAAAAGAAGGGGACAAAAATCTTGTCAATCGCTTCAGGGATAATACCCTTGCCGGTATCCGAGACCTGAATGATGACGCGTTGACTCTTGTCGTACTGGCCGATGAGTTCGAGGCGGGGCTCGGCTACTCCTTCCATCGCCTGAATGGCATTTTTGGTAAGGTTAATCAGCACAAACTCAATCAGTTGGGGATCTGCCGTCATTTCCAGCGTTTCCGGTTCCACGCGCATGACCATCGGAATACCTTTATCGGCGGCTTCGGTCCGGTACAGGCTCATGACGTTGTTGAGTACCGTTTGTACGGGCACAACCTTGAAGTCGGGCTTGGGCAGGCGGGAGAACCGGCGGTAGGCGTCGATCAGCTCCATGAGGCTCTCGCTGCGCCGCTCCATGACCGAAAGTGAGTCGAGGAGGTCGGAATAAGTCTCGTCGGTCAGCCGGTGGTCGTTTTCCCATTCGCTTTCAATCAGTCCTTTGAGTGATCCCGAAAGCGAGTGAATCGGCGTAATAGAGTTGACAATTTCATGGGTAAGCACCCGCGTCAGGTTGCGCCAGGCGTCAAATTCCTGGTTTTGCAGCTCGGATTGAATGTCCTTGAGCGATACCAGTTTCAGCTTCTGGTCTTTCCGGATAAACTCCGTCACGGCATAGGCCAGGGTCCGTTCTTCGCCGCCGAGGGTAAGGCGCAGCAGCCCGGTATCGCCGGAGGAAGCCGTTTCCAGTGCCTCCACCAACGCCGGCGTACCCGCCTGGAGATCTTTGATGTTGCGGAGTACGATGACGTTGAGCAGCCGCTTTGTGGCGGTATTGACGGTTTCAATGTGACCGTCGTGCCCGAAAACCACCAGTCCGACGCTCAGGTGCTGTACAATTGTCTCGAGGTAGCGGACGAGTTCCTCCTTCTCCGAACGGTTTTTCCGGTAAGAGTCAATGACTTCCTGAACCAGAAAGTCGTATTCCGGCGATCCGCCAAGGTACCGGGTGGTATAGTTGCGGGTGAAGTCGGCGTAGCGAATGGCTTCAAACAGGTCCATCACCCGCCGGTTGGCCTTTTTGAGGTAGTTGACGAGGTCAAAACTCAGGTATACCAGCAGCAGCACGAGTACGCCCTTCGTCACGATCAGCCGTGAATTGAACCACAGGTACGACAGAAGGATACTCACCAGCACGATGATGGCCACCCGGAGATAGATCTGGAAGGTGAAGTTGCGCATGGGCGGGAATCAGTTTTCGGTTTTCAGTTTTGAGGTTTTCAGTTTGTTGAACGTCGAGCGTTTAAGGCTTAGCATGCTTCATCCAAAGAGACAAGATGGTTTGATGACTAGGAAAGAAGGCAGGTCTCAGAACTGAAAACAGAAAACCAAAAACTGAAAACCGCCTCCAGCCACCCAACCCTAAACTCCAAACACTAAACTTCCGAACACTATAGCCCATACTTCTCCAACCTCCGGTACAACGACGCCCGCGTCAGGCCCAGTTCGGTGGCGGCTTTGGAGATATTGCCGCTGTGTTTGTTGAGTACTTTACGGATAATGGCCTTTTCGAGTTCGTCGAGGTTGAACTGATCCAGGGACAGGGTATCTCCATTTACCTGTTTTTCAGGCGTTTTCTGGGCGTTGGACAGGAACAGATCCTCGGGCTGGAGGGTCTCCCGCTCGCAGAGGATAACCGCCCGTTCCATCGCGTGCTGCAACTCCCGGACGTTCCCGGGCCAGCCGTACTTCGTCATCCGCTGGATCGCCATCGGGCTGACGTCGCGGATGCGTTTCCGGTACTTCTGGGTATAAACGCGCAGGTAGTGATGTGCCAGCAGTTCGATATCTTCCGGGCGCTCGCGCAGCGCTGGCAGCCGTACTTCGATGGTATTGATCCGGTACAGCAAATCCTGCCGGAATTCGTTTCGTGCGATCATTTCCGCCAATGGCATATTGGTCGCGCAGATGAGACGGATATCTACTGATTTCGGCCGGTTCGAGCCGACACGGGTTACCTGCCGGCTCTGGAGGACGGTCAGCAGCTTGGACTGCATCGGCATGGACAGGTTCCCGATTTCGTCGAGAAAGAGGGTACCGCCGTCGGCCGCTTCGAAGCGACCGGCCCGGTCTTCCCGCGCGTCGGTAAAGGCGCCTTTGACATGCCCGAACAGCTCGCTTTCAAAGAGATTTTCGCTCAGCGCGCCCAGGTCGACACTGATAAACGCCTGCCGGGCGCGGTTGGAATGCTGGTGCAGCGACCGGGCAATGAGCTCCTTTCCGGTACCGTTTTCTCCAAGAATCAGCACGTTGGCGTCCGTCGCGGCTACCTTCTGAATCGTGGCGAATACCTCCCGCATGGCAGGACTGACGCCGACCATCTCGCCGAAACGCGCCTGCTGGTCCCGCGCAATGATCGCGTTCTGGGACTTGAGCTTCTCCACTTCGAGCTTGGATTTCCGGAGCGACAAGGCCGACAACAGCGTCGCCAGCAGTTTTTCATTGCTCCACGGCTTCAGAATGAAGTCGGTAGCGCCGGATTTGACGGCGCGGACGGCCATTTCAACATCGCCATAGGCCGTAATAAGCAGCACAATCGCCGCGGGATCGATCTGCAGAATTTTATCGAGCCAGAAAAACCCCTCGGTACCCGACGTCACGTCATGCGTGAAATTCATGTCGAGCATGATTACGTCATACCCTTCCTGACGGAGGAGATTGGGAAGATTTTCCGGATTTTTCTCGGTGTCGACCCGGGTAAAGTGCTGTTTGAGCAGCAGCCGGGCGGCTTTGAGCAGGTCTTCGTTGTCGTCAACTACCAGAATGCGGGCCGGAGTCAGAGCCATGGGCGAAACAAAATAGGGATGTACGGAAACAGGGGGATTCGTCGGCATACCGGCCGGAGTACCTCCGGTTCAGCGCGTATCCGGCAGATCTTTCTCCAAAATCATACCACGGAACGATTCCGGTAGAAAGCTACCAAAAACTGTCCGGATTCGTACAGTCCCTGTTCGCAGGCGTACACCTTTTCCTAAAAAAAGGCCATTTCCAGCGAATTGAGAGGGTTTTTCAAAATGTGGCACGCGTTTGGAAGTTGAGGGGGCAAGGGTTTAGTATCGGGCCGGGTTCCCGGAGAATTGTCACCGGGAACCTGCTGACCCGAACCGGAAACAGAAACCTGCTTCCGTCCCCTGTCAAACCATCGAAAAGAAATGGAAACGCTTTGCCGAACAGATCGTACTGCCTTAGTGGAAGCCTGCCAGCGTGGTGAGCGCTCCGCTCAGTATGAGCTTTACCGGCTGTATTCCAAGTCGATGTACAACGTCGCCTTTCGTATTCTCAACCACACCGCTGAAGCCGAAGACGTGCTGCAGGACGCCTTCGTCAAGTTTTTCCAGCGGCTGAGCGATTTTCGCCAGGAAAGCACCGTCGGCGCCTACCTGAAACAGATTGTGGTGAACGAAGCCCTGAACCGTCTGCGCCAGCGCCGGGTGAAATGGGCGGAAGTAGAAGAAGGCTACGAAGTGGCTCAGGAACCCGCACATGAGCCGGACGAGTGGGAAGTATCCCGCGTCCGTGCAGCGATGATGCGCCTCCCGGATGGTTTCCGGACGGTCCTGACCTTGCATCTGCTGGAAGACTATAGTCACGACGAAATTGCCGAAATGCTCCAGATTTCTGCCTCTACTTCCCGTACACAATACATGCGGGCGAAGAATAAGTTGAGGGAAATACTGAGCTGACGCCGTTTTCGGTTTACAGTTTTCTGTTTTCCGTTCTGTCTCCGGAAAGCAAAACTGAAAACCGAAAACAAAAAACCGAAAACCTTAAAAGAACCCGTAACCCCCTATTACCCGTGGATAAGAAAATTGAAAAAAAGTTCTGGAATAAGAAGCGTATCCTGGTTATCACCGGCGGATTACTGCTCGTGTCGATTGCCTGCTGGGCGATTTTCCTGCGGGATACCCGCACCCAGCTCCGCGTCGAAACGGAAAAGCTGACGGTCTCGACTGTTTCCCAGGGTGCTTTCAACGAATTCATTCCGGTAAACGGGACGGTTATTCCCATCCAGAGCGTGCAGCTCGACGCCGTTGAAGGCGGGTCGATCGAAAAAATCTTCAAACAATCCGGCGACATGGTAAAGGCCGGAGATGTCATCCTTCAACTGTCCAATACCGAACTGAAACTCAACGTACTCACGCGGGAAACGGCGCTGTATGACCAGCTCAACAACGCCCGGACGTCCCGCCTGCAACTCCAGCAGAATACCCTGACCCTGCAGAATACGATTGCCGAAATCGACTACCAGGTCAAAATCAAGGAGCAGCAGCTCGACCGGAACGACAAGGCCTCGAAGTATCTTTCCGAAAAAGAAAAGCAGGATCTGCGGGAGGAATTGCAGTACCAGCGCCGGCGGCGGACCGTCACCCTGCGTTCCTACGTACAGGATTCCCTCATCCGGATTCAGCAGAATACCCAGCTGAACCAGTCGGAAAAGCGGATTTGGGAAAGTATCCAGGGCGTTGGCACCATGCTCGACAACCTCCTCGTGAAGGCGCCTATTTCCGGACAGCTTTCCACGGCTACCGACCTTCAGATCGGGCAGCTCATTACCCGGGGAACGCGTATCGGGCAGGTCGATATCCTCGATAAATTCAAAATCCGGGTACCGATCGACGAACTTTACCTCCCCCGTATCATCAAGGGACTGGAAGGCTTCGCCGACCTGGACGGCAAGGAATACCGCATGACGGTCGACAAGGTGTTCCCTACCGTCACCAACGGCCGCTTCGAAGTGGATATGCTCTTTGCTGAAGCTGCGCCGAAGGATATCCGCCGCGGCCAGACGCTCCGCATCCGCCTCGAACTCGGCAAGCCTGAGCAGGCTACCCTGCTGCCCACGGGCGGTTTCTATCAGCAATCCGGCGGCAACTGGGTGTATGTAGTCGAGCCGGGAGGACAGAAGGCCGTTCGCCGCACGATCCAGCTTGGACGTAAAAACCCCAGCTATTACGAAGTCCTGGAAGGCCTGAAACCCGGCGAGCAGGTCATCACCTCGAGCTATGAATTTTTCGGGGACAACCAGGTCCTCAACCTCAACGAAGCTACCAAACCGAAATAACCCCGGCCGGACCTGCGCCTGCCTTGACCTCAATCCCAACGCCCAATGATTCAGATCAAAAATCTCAAGAAAGTCTACCGGACCGAAGAAATCGAAACGACGGCCCTCGATCACGTAAACGTCGAAATCGCGAACGGTGAGTTCGTGGCCATCATGGGTCCGTCGGGTTGCGGCAAGTCGACCCTGCTCAACGTCCTCGGTATGCTCGACAACCCGTCGACAGGAGAATACCACTTCTGGGGCGAGGAAATCTCCAAATACTCCGAGCGTCAGCGGGCGAAGCTCCGCAAGGGGAATATCGGCTTTGTCTTCCAGAGCTTTAACCTGATCGACGAACTGACGGTTTATGAAAACGTCGAACTTCCCCTTCTCTACCTCGGCAAGTCGGCCTCGGAGCGCAAGGAACTGGTAGACGTTGTTCTCAACCGCATGAACATCATGCACCGGAAAGACCACTTTCCCCAGCAGCTTTCAGGCGGTCAGCAGCAGCGTGTGGCCATCGCACGGGCGGTTGTCGCGAAACCGAAGCTGATCCTCGCCGATGAGCCGACGGGTAACCTCGACTCCACCAACGGAGAAGAGGTAATGAAGCTCCTCCAGCAGCTCAACGAGGAAGGTACCACCATCATCATGGTAACGCACTCCCCGCACGACGCCAACTACAGCCACCGCGTCATCAACCTCTTTGACGGGCATGTGGTGACGGAGAATATTAATGCGAAGTTTCATATTTAGGCTTTAGGCAGTAAGCTTTAGGCTGTAAGCAGTATGCTGCAAGCCTATCGCTTATAGCCTAAAGCTTATAGCCTAAAGCCCCTCAACATGTTCTCCAACTACCTCAAAATCGCCTTCCGGAACCTCTGGAGAAACGGCGTGTTCTCCGTGATCAACGTCGTAGGGCTGGCGCTGGGTATTACCTGTGCGCTGCTGATAGGCCTGTGGGTCAAGAGCGAGCTTTCGATGGATAATTACCACGAAAAAGGCCCGCAGCTGTACCGTGTGATGCAGCGGCAGACCTTCAACGGCGAAACCAACGCCGGCCCGCACACCCCCGGCATGCTCAGCTATGAGCTCAAGAAGAAGTTTCCGGAGGTTGTCTACGCGGCAGGCTTTACGTGGTATAACGAGCTGAATTTTACGGTTGGAAACAAGTTCAACAAGCAGAAAGCGCGCTGGGCGGGGGCCGACTGGTTCAAGATGTTCTCCATCCCGCTGCTGGAAGGCACGGCGGAAACGGCCCTGAAGACGCCGGAGAGTATCGCCATTTCCCGCAAGCTGGCCGACAGCTATTTCGGCAGCCCGGCTGCCGCGTTCGGGAAAACGGTGGAAGTAGCCGGCAGCGACCGTCCCTACAAAGTCACGGCGGTATTTGAAGACTTGCCTTCGGAAGCGTCCGAGCCCTATGATTTTCTGCTTTCCTGGGATGATTTCGCCATCCGCAGCCCCTGGATCAAGGAATGGGGGAACAACGGCCCGCGGTGTTTCTTCGAAGTACGGCCGGATGCGAACATCGCTTCCGTCGAAAAACGCCTCAAGAAATTTCTCAATAAGTACCGCAAGGAAGAATTCCCCAATGAACTTTTCCTGCAACGGGTAGGCGAATCATACCTCTACAACGACTGGCGGGGCGGCATTCAGAACGGCGGGCGGATCGAGTATGTCCGGCTGTTCAGTATCGTCGCGGTATTCATCCTTCTTATTGCCTGTATCAATTTCATGAACCTGGCTACGGCCCGCTCCGAACGCCGGAGCCGGGAAGTAGGCGTTCGGAAAGTAATGGGCGCTGTGCGGGAATCGCTCATCGGGCAGTTTCTCGCCGAGTCCTTCCTGATTACCTTTCTCGCGATCCTGTTCGCGATCGGTCTGGTGGAGATACTGATGCCGTTTTTCAATGAACTGACAGAAAAACACCTTTCTTTCTCCCTGACGGATCCGTTTACCTACCTGATTCTCCTGGCCGTCGGCCTGCTGACGGGCCTCCTGGCAGGCAGCTATCCGGCCTTCTACCTCTCGGGTTTCAACCCTGCGCGGGTACTGAAAGGGCGACTGAAATTCTCCCGCGGGAGCAAGCTCTTTCGGCAGGGGCTGGTCGTATTCCAGTTTACGCTGTCGATCCTGCTGATCGTGGGTACGCTGATTATTTACCGGCAGATCAGTTTTATCCGGACTAAAAACGTCGGGTACGACCGCGAAAACCTGATCTATGTCCCGATGGAAGGCGAGCTGACCACAAAATACGAGACCCTGATTACCGAACTCTCCCGCAAACCCGGTGTCGCTTCTGTCAGTACCATCGGTCAGGCCCCGGGCGAATTCGGCAGCAATACCATCAGTGTGGAATGGCCGGGAAAAGATCCATCCAGTCGCCCGCTTTTCGAAAACGCCAGTATCGGCTACAACGGCCTCAAGACACTGGGTATCAAACTATTGGCAGGACGCGAGTTTTCGCCGAAATACGCCACCGACTCTTCCGGCTACCTCATCAACCGGGCGGCGCTCAAACTGATCGGCTACAAAGATCCCATCGGGCAGCCGCTCAAGTTCTGGGGCCGGCAGGGTACAATTGTCGGTTTGGTAGATGACTTTCACTTCCATTCGCTTCACGAACAGATCAAACCGTTGATTCTGCGGCTCGACCGCGGGTGGGACAAAAACCTCGACGGCCTCCTCATGGTCCGGACCGAAGCCGGCCAGACCGAAAAAGCCATCGCCGGTATTGAAGAAATCTGCAAGCGTCTGAATCCGAAGTTTCCGTTCAACTACAAATTTGCCGACGTTGAATACGGCCGGATGTACCGCTCCGAACAGGTAGTCGGTACCCTCGCGGAGGTCTTCGCCGTACTCGGTATTTTCATTTCCTGCCTCGGACTGCTGGGCCTCGCGGCCTTCACCGCCGAGCAGCGCACAAAGGAAATCGGCATTCGCAAAGTACTGGGCGCCAGCGTATTCAGCGTCATGACGCTGCTCTCGCGGGATTTTGTCAAGCTGGTGGGTATCGCCTTTGTCATCGCCTCGCCGATTGCGTGGTGGGCGCTGCAGGACTACCTCCGCAAATTCTATTACCACATCGCGATCAGCTGGTGGATTTTCGCCGCCGCCGGCCTGCTTGCGTTGATCGTCGCCGTCCTGACGGTCAGTTCCCAGGCCTTCCGCGCCGCTACGGCGAATCCGGTGAAGAGTCTCAAATCCGAGTAATTCAGCATGGGGCATGGGGCAGAGGGCCCTTTGCCCCATGCCCTTTGCCCCATGCCCTATGCTCTCCAACTACCTCAAGATCGCCTGCCGCAACCTCCTTCGCCACCGGAGTTTTACGGTATTGAACCTCACCGGGCTGGCACTGGGCATGGCCAGTTTCTGGCTTATTCTCCAGTATGTCCGGTTCGAAGAAAGCTATGACCGGATTCACGCCGACCGCATTTACCGTGTAGAAAGCCTCTTTTCAAAAGGCGGATCGACGACAGATCATTGGGCAACAAGCTCCAACGGATACGCGTCGGCCATGAAAAACCACCTGCCCGAGGTCGAAGATTTCACCCGGATCAGCTGGCGGAACTCCAACCGCATCGTCCGCTACCAAAACATCAAGTTCCGGGAGAATCACGTCTGCTTCGCCGATTCCAACTTCTTCCGCTTCTTTTCGTATCCGGTGATTTCGGGGGATAAACGAACATTTCTGAATGAACCCAACACCGTCGTCATTTCCGAAACGATGGCCGCCAAATACTTCGGCCGTGCCAATCCGATCGGTAAACAACTGGATATCAGTACGACCGGCGACATTTACAAGTGCCAGGTAACGGGCGTCTTCGCCGACCTGCCCGTCAACTCCGGCATGCAGTTTGACATGCTGATGTCGTGGCGGACTTCCCCCTCCTGGACCTGGAACTTCTGGTACCAGCACGAGAGCTACAGCTTTGTCCGGCTGAGCCCCAATACCTCTCCCGAAGCCGTCGAAGCCAAGTTTCCGGCCCTTTCCCAACGATACAAAACCGCCGAAGCCCTGCGGGATATGACCTGGGGCGTGCGGCTCGTTCCGCTGGCAGATATTCACCTTAATGCCGGCCTTCCGAATGAAATCGAGGCGAAAGGAAGCCGTCTATCCGTCCGTTTTTTGTGGGCTACCGGCATTATTCTCCTGCTCATCAGCTGGATCAACTACAGCAACCTCGCCACGGTACGCAACCTGTTCCGGGCGAAGGAAATGGGCATCCGGCGGACCATCGGTTCCTCCCGGAAGCAACTCATTGTCCAGTTTCTGTTTGAATCGCTGCTGCTCCACCTTCTGGCACTGTGCCTGGCTGTTCTGCTGGCGGAAGCGGCAGTTTCCGTACTGCCCTCCTCGCTCCATCTGACGGCCGTACCGGGTCAGATACGGCCGCTTCTTGAATTCGCCGCGCTGTTTCTGACGGGTGTCGCGTTGACGGCCGTCTACCCTGCCGTAGCCCTGCTTCGCGCCAATCCGATGGCGGTACTCAAAGGAAAGTATGTGTTTTCGCCAGCCGATCTGTTTTTGCGTAAGTCCCTGATTGTCGCACAGTTCTCCATCGCTATTCTGCTCATCGCCGGAACGGTGGTCGTATACCGGCAGATGGCTTTCATGCTGGAACAAGACCCCGGCATCCGGACCACGCAGGTATTGTCGCTCAAGCTGCCGGCAAAAACGGAACAGTATGCCGATCGGACGCGGCATTTCAAGGAACAGCTCCGCAGCCTGGCAGGCGTCCATTCCGTCAGTGAATCGGGCGCAGTTCCGGGCCGGGAAGTCGGGCAGGTACTGGCTAACCGGCCGTGGTCGGCGGCACCGTCGTCCAATAAACCGTATGAAATGCTGACGGTCGACTATGATTTCGGAAAGACGTTTGACCTTCAACTCCTCGCCGGTCATTACTTTGACCGGTCCCGACCGGCTGATACCCAGGGCCTTATTCTGAATGAATCGGCTATGAAACAATTCGGGTTTGCTACACCCGAGCAGGCGATCGGCCAGAAAATCGCACTGGAAACGACGGGCAACCGGCCCAACGAAGTCATCGGCGTCATCAGAGACTACCACCAGCGGTCGCTCCGCCATCCGTTTACACCTATCATTCTGTTTATGGATCCGGATTACCGGTGGATTCCGACCGAGTACTATTCGATCCGGGTGGATACCGGAAACCCCGGCCGGCTCATCCGCGCGGTGCAGCAGCTATGGGACGCGCACTTTCCGGAGTCGTCGATGGATTACTTCTTCCTCGATCAGTTTTACCAGCAACAGTATGAGCAGGATGCACAATTCCGCCTGCTCTTCAGCGTATTCTCCGGATTATCCATTTTCGTCGCCTGCCTCGGTCTACTCGGACTATCGGCCTTCACCGCCCAGCAGCGCATCCGCGAAATCGGCATCCGGAAAGTACTGGGCGCCAGCCTGGGAAGTATCGTGGTATTGCTCTCCGAAGATTTTGTCAAGTTGATTCTGATCGCGATCCTCATCGCTTCGCCCCTGGCGTGGTGGTGCATGGATCAGTGGCTGGCAGGATTTGCCTACCGTATTTCCCTCAGTACCTGGCTGTTTGCAGCGTCCGGAGCGGTCGTCATGCTCGTCGCACTGCTCACCGTTGGCAGTCAGACCCTCCGCGCCGCACGGATGGATCCGGCAAAAAGTTTGAAAACAGACGTTTAATGGCAGAGGGCAGAGGCCTCGTGCTCCATGCCCTCTGCCCTCTGCCCCATGCTCAAAAACTACTTCCTCATCGCCCTGCGCAATCTGTGGAAAAACAAGGTTTTTTCGCTGATCAACGTCGTTGGCCTCGCCGTCGGCATGGCCTGCTGCCTGCTCATCCTGCTGTACGTGCAGCGGGAGCTGAGCTATGACAAACAGCACGATCATGCGTCGGACCTGTACCGGCTCGTGACCGAATTTGTATCGGAGGAGAAGACCGACCGGTCACCCACGGCGGCGGCCCCGGTGGGCCCGGCCCTGAAGCAGGAATTTCCTGAAATAGCCGAGATGGCCCGGGTATTCGTGCCATTTTTCGAAGATGCCGCGATCCTGAAACGCATGGAAGGCGGCAGGACTGTTCAGTCGTTTTACGAAACGAAAGGATGCCTCGCCGACTCCACCTACTTCCGCGTTTTTTCCTATGATTTTCTGGAAGGGAATCCGGCAAAAGCGCTCGACAAGCCTAACTCCGTCGTCCTGACAGAGGCGATTGCCCGGCGGCTTTACGGAGACGCGCCGGCGTTGAACCGGATCGTCCGCATCAGCAGCAACAACGGAGATATCGACTTCAAGGTAACGGGCGTGGTACGCCCCAAAGGCCTCTCCCACCTCGACAATACCTATATCATGTCGCTGTCGAGCGGGAATATCGGAGAGTTTGTCCGGTCGGTGCGGAATTTCGCCGTCAACAACATGTTTTACACCTACGTCAAGCTCCGGCCCGGCGCTTCGGCAAAAGCCCTGGAAGCGAAGTTTCCGGCGTTTATCCGGAAGTACATGGGCGAAGACCTGAAGCGCGTAGCCTTCAAAAAGAACCAGTACCTGGAATCTGTCCCCCGTATTCACCTGTATTCAGATACCGGCGCGCAGTTCGGCATCCGGGGCAGTATTCAGTATGTATACATTTTCGCGACGGTGGCGCTGTTTACCCTGCTCATCGCGTGTATCAACTTCATGAACCTCAGTACCGCCCGCTCCGGCCGCCGCGCGGCAGAAGTCGGCGTCCGGAAGGTCATGGGCGCGGGCAGGGAATCGCTGATCGGGCAGTTTCTGGGAGAATCGATGGTTATCAGCTTCCTGGCGTTGCTGATTGCGGTATTTCTGGTGGAACTCACCCTGCCGGCGTTTAACCGGGTAGCCGGTACTGATCTCTCGGTTTCCATCCTGCGGGACTACGACAAGCTCCTCATTTTTGTGGGACTGGCCTTTCTGACCGGTATACTCGCCGGCAGCTATCCGGCTTTTTACCTGTCGTCGTTCAACCCGGTACAGGTATTAAAGGGCAAGGGACGCAATACGCTGTCGGCGGCGCGTTTACGCCGCGCGCTGGTGGTGTTCCAGTTTGCGCTGTCGATCATGCTGATTGTCGGGTCGATGGTCATCTGGCGGCAGATGCAGTACCTGCGCGACAAAGACCTGGGTTTCGTGAAAGATCACCAGCTTGTCATACCGCTGCGAACCAGCCAGGCACAGGGGCACTACGAAGCGCTCAAACAGGCCAGCCTCCGGAATACCGGCATTGTATCTGCCTCGGCAGCAAGCAGTTATCCGGGTATTTTCACGCCGGGAGATCAGAATTTCTTCCGGGAAGGAAGAACGGTCGAGCAGAGCGTCAACGTCAAGATGAACCACGTCAACTTTGATTTTCTGGAGACGATGGGCTTCCATCTGCTGGCGGGGCGGTTTTTCTCTCCCCGCTTCCCGGCGGATACGGCGCAGCGGCTGGTACTCAACGAAGAAGCGGTATCCCGGCTGGGTTATACGCCGCAGAACATCGTCGGGCAGCGCCTGTACTGGCAGGGCAGCGACGGCAAAGTTCCGTACTATGTCGTCGGCGTCGTCCGGGATTTTCACTTCATGGGTTTGCAGCAGCCTATCAACCCTTTCGGATTTGTACTGGCGCCGTGGGGCCTGAACTACATGGTATTACGGGTCAGGACGGATAGACCGTCGGGTATTCTGAAAACGCTGGAAGCCTCCTGGAAAACCCTCAACCCCGACGAACCGTTTGAATACCGCTTCCTCGACCAGGATTTTCAGAAGAACTATCAGTCGGAAGAAAAAATGGGTACCGTCGTCGGATACTTCACTTTCATTGCCATTCTGATTGCGAGTCTCGGTTTGTACGGCCTGGCCGCCTTTACCGCCGAGCAGAAAGTCAAGGAAATCGGCGTCCGGAAGGTACTCGGAGCCAGCGTCGGTAGCCTGGTAGCGCTGCTTTCGAAAGACTTCCTGAAGCTGGTACTCGCCGCTTTTGTCGTTGCCGTACCGCTTTCCTGGTATGCGATGGATAGCTGGTTGCAGGAATTCGCCTTCCGGACATCGCTGAGCTGGTGGCTCTTTGCCATCGCCGGGTGCGTCGCGCTGTTTATTGCCTTGCTGACGATCAGCAGTCAGACGCTGCGGGCCGCCCGTGTCAACCCGGTTAAAAGCCTGAAATCAGAATAACATGCTTGCTATCCGACTCGCCTGGAGAAGCCTGTGGAAAAACAGGCTCTTCACGGCTATTAACCTCACCGGCCTGGCGCTCGGTATTTCCTGCAGCCTGATTATCTGGATGTGGGTGAAAGACGAGTTGCGCTACGATGCCTTTTACCCCGAAAAGGAAGACCTTTACCTGGTCCGGCCCGTCACCAACCGGCAGGGAGATATCCAAACCGGTTTCATGACGCCCGGTCCGTTGCTGCCGGCGATTCAGAAGGACATTCCGGAAGCGGCTTACGTAGCCCGGATCGGCTATGCACCTCCGCTCCTCGTGAGTGCCGGTCCTGTGGCGCAGAAGGAAGATGGGTTTTATGTCACAGACGATTTCTTCGGTGTCTTCCGGCTGCCGGCCCTGGCCGGAGATCCGGCAAAGGCGCTCACCGCTCCCGGTACCATCGTCATTTCCCGGAAACTGGCGGAGAAGTATTTCGGTACCTGGAATGCTGTTGGGCGACGTCTCAACCTCGACCGCAAAACAGACTACCTCGTCGGGGCGGTTGTCGAAAACGTGCCGATGCATTCGTCCATCCGGTTTGACTGGGTGGTGAATTTCCGCGTACAGGAGCAGGAATGGATGAAGCGCTGGGGTAATACGTCGTTCCGGACCTACGTACGCCTGCGTCCCGATGCCGAGCGGGCGCTCGTTGCCCGGAAACTCCGGAGTGTATTTTCCCGCAATGGCGGCGACGGGGATACGTATGCCTTGCTACAGCCGGTATCCGACCTGTACCTCTACGGCAAGTATGAAAAAGACATTCCGACGGGCGGCCGGATTACGTATGTGCGGATTTTTTCCCTCGTGGCCGTTTTTATTCTGCTCATCGCCTGTATCAATTTCATGAACCTGGCGACGGCCCGGTCGGGGCAGCGGGCGCGGGAAATCGGCGTCCGGAAGGCCATCGGCGCAACCCGCTTTACGCTGATCCGGCAGTTTCTGAGTGAATCGGTGCTGACAAGCGCGCTGGCAGCGGTAATCGCCCTGTTGCTGGCAGACCTATCCCTTCCGACTTTCAACAACCTCTTTCACAAGGACTTAACCTTTGATTTAGTATCAACCGAAAACCTGCTCACTTTTGCCGGTATCGTGGTGGTGACGGGCGTGCTGGCGGGTAGTTATCCGGCTCTTTTTCTGTCGTCGCTTCTGCCTGCACGGGTATTGAAAGGGACGTTTACGGTCGGAAAGCGAACGCTGTCGTTCCGGAAATCGCTCGTTGTTTTTCAGTTCGCGATTTCGACGTTTCTATTGATCGGTGTCGCAGTCGTATCCCGCCAGATGAGCTACATTCAACATCAGCCGCCGGGGTATGACAAGGCACACCTGGTGTATGTTCCGCTGGAAAATCAGACCTACGACAAGCTGGAAACCTATCGCCAGGAAATACTCCGCTCGCCGGATGTGGTTGCGGCCAGCCCGACGCAGGCGCTGCTGATGAACATCGAAAGCTATTCCGGCGATCTCGAATGGCCCGGACGGAAGCCAGGCCGGGAGGTACTTGTCTCCGCTGCCTGTACCGGCGCCGATTTTGCCCGGACGGCGGGTATTCCGCTTGTCGCGGGCCGCGACTTTTCCACCGCGCCCGGCGACTCCAACGCCTACCTCATCAACGAATCCGCCGCGCGCCTCATGGGCATGAAAGACGCAGTGGGTCAGCAGGTTTCGTTCTGGAACGGAAAAGGACCTGTTGTCGGCGTGATGAAGGACTTCCACCTGCAATCGTTTCACTCTCCGATCAAACCGCTGATTCTGGTGCGGCTGCCGGAAAATTCTTCGTACCTCTTTGTCCGCATACAGCCCGGCAAAACCCGGGAGGCGCTGGCGCATATCCAGGCTGTTACGAAGCGGTTTAATCCGGATTATCCGGCTGATTATCATTTTGTGGACGAGGAATTCGGGCGGATGTATGAAAGTGAATTACAGGTACATATGCTCGTCCGGTACTTCGGGGGGATGGCTATCTTTATTTCCTGCCTGGGGCTTTTTGCACTCGCGGCCTTTTCGACGGAGCAGCGTACCAAGGAAATCGGTATCCGCAAAGTCATGGGCGCGGGTGTCGGGCAGATTGTCCTGCTGCTCTCGGGAGACTTCCTTCGGCTGGTATTCTTCGCGCTGGTACTGGCGGTGCCGGCGGCATGGTGGACATTTTCCCGCTGGCTCGAAACGTTTCAGTACCGTGTTCCGCTTGATGGGTGGATCGTCTTCGCCGGGTGTTTTGCGGCGCTGTCCATTGCGTTTGTCACCGTCAGCAGCCATACCTTGCGGGCCGCCCGCGTCAACCCCGTCAAAAGCCTGAAATCAGAATAACATGGAACAGCTCCGCTCCGCCTGGAGGAGTATCCTCAAAAACAGGACCTTTTCGCTGATCAACGTCACCGGCCTTGCGCTTGGGACAGGAATCGCGCTGACGGTCTTCTGGATCGTCCGGTTCGAGACGGGCTTCGATACCTTCCGGCCGCATGCGGAGCGGTTCTACCGGCTGCGCAGCCATCAGAAAACCGGCGAATACAACTCGCACATTCCACAGGGGGTTATCCTCGCGCTCAATACCCGCATCGCCGGCGTCGAGAAGGCGGCCAACGCCTACAAACGGGGAAACGCCACGATCCGCGTCGGACAGCAGGTATTCCTGGAGAAACGCTGCTACTTTGCGGACCCGGTTTTCGCCGGACTGATCGGAATGAGCTGGGTATCCGGATCTCCGCAGACTTCGCTTTCCCGGCCGGATCAGGTAGTTCTGGACGAACGGACGGCACAGCGGCTCTTCCGGGGCAATGCCCTCGGAAAAACGCTCCGGTTTAACAACGAACGCGATCTGACGGTATCCGGTATTGTCCGCGCGGCGCCGGCCAATTCGGAGTTTCAGATGGGGATAGTCATTTCCCGGGAAACCCTGAAACGTATGGACGCCGGGTATCAGCACGAAGGATATTGGGACGGCGGCGACTCCGGGCATCAGGGCTTTGTCCTCCTGAAAGAAGGAGCAAGCCCGAAGACCGTTGAAACCCTGCTCAACCGCTTCACCCGACAGCGGAAAGACACGCAGTATGACTCGTTTGAGCTGATTCCCATTGCCGACTCACACTTTGATTCCCAGGCTGATACCTTCAGCTACTACCTGCCAAAATGGATGATCTATGCGCTGATCAGCACGGGGATTTTCCTGATACTGATTGCCTGTATCAATTTCATCAACCTCGCGACGGTTCAGGCCCTGCAAAAAAGCCGGGAAATGGCCATTCGCAAGCTGCTCGGCAGCAGCCGCAGTCGCCTGATGGCCCGGCAGCTGGTGGAAACCGGATTGCTGACGGCTGTCTCTATTCTGCTGGGCTGCCTCCTGGCGGAATGGCTGCTGTCTTGGTCGGATCAGCTGCTGAACACGGAAGTACGCCTCGCCCCGGTGTGGAACGGCGGTACCCTGCTCTTTCTGCTTTGCCTGGGCGTAGGGGTTACCCTGCTGGCAGGCCTGTATCCGGCGCTTCTTGCCTCCGGTACAGCACCGGTGGCCATTCTGCGGAGTTCGTTCCAGCGGCTGTCTATCGGCGGGGTTTCGCTACGTAAAACGCTGATTGTCGGGCAATTCGCAGTCGCGCAAATCCTTGTGGTCTGTACGCTGGCAGGACTGCAACAGTTGAACTACATCCGGAAGAAAGACCTGGGCTTTTTCCGGGAAGGTATCCTGACAGTCGAAATACCCGACCGGAAACCCGGACTCCGTGCCGGTTTGCGGGAGGAACTGCTGGCCAATCCACATATTCAGGAAGTTACCTATGGGTTGTCGACGCCGTCGAGCCCGACCAACAACTGGTGGACCAACGTTGAATCGCCTCTGTTACAGGGCGGAAAGGAGCTTTTCCAGGTCCAGCACACGGATACAAACTACCTGTCTTTCTTCCATATTCCGCTGCTGGCGGGGCGGGGACTGACAACAGCGGATAGCAATCAGGTCGTCCTCGTCAATGAAAAAACAGTCCGGCAGCTGGGATTGAAACAGCCGGAGCAGGCGTTGGGCCGCTCACTGACTTTCTGGAACAGGACCTGGACAATTGTGGGCGTGGTGAAAGACTACCATTCCCAGGACCTGAAACAGGGTATTCAGCCGCACGTGATCTGGTATGCGCCGTGGAATTTCCAGCAGGCCAGCCTGCGGGTCGACGGCCGTGATCTTTCCGGTACGCTTGCGACGGTCGAAAAGGCCTGGAAGCGCCGCTTTCCGGACTATGCATTCCGCTATTCCTTTCTGGATCAGTCACTTGGCGAATTTTATGCGAACGATGAAAAAATGACGCGGTTTCTGACGCTCTTCGCCTGCGTCGGGATACTCATCGGCTGCCTGGGCCTGTACGGGCTGGTATCCTTCGTTTGCGTGCAGCGCACGAAAGAAATCGGTATTCGGAAAGTACTGGGCGCCAGCGTACCGGGAATACTACTGCTATTGTCGAAAGACTTCGTAAAGCTCGTCCTCGTAGCGGCGGTTATCGCGACGCCGGCAGCCTGGTATATCCTCGATCGCTGGCTGAGCGAGTTTGTATACCACGTCCCGGTTGAGGCATGGGTATTTGCGGCGACGGGTCTGCTGTCGGTGGTCGTGGCGCTTGGCGCGGTATCTTTTCAATCGGTGCGCGTCGCGCTGCTCAATCCCGTCCGGAGTCTCAAATCGGAATAGTCTTTTGTCCGGAATCGTACAAGAACCGTACGGTTCCGGACAGGTTTCTGCAAACAACATACTGTTTTTCAGTAGATTACTATTCCTGATTTTCAGGCGGCATGCTTTTTGCGAACAGTCCGAAAACGTGACCCTTCCCTTGCTATGTTCGCCAATTACCTGAAAATCGCCTTCCGGAATTTGCTGCGGCACCGGTTCTTTTCGTTCATCAATGTCGTCGGACTGACATTGGGCATGACCTGTTGTTTCCTGATCATGCTTTTTGTCCGCAGCGAGTTGAGTTACGATCGGTTTCAGGAAAAATTCGACCGGCTGTACCGGGTGACGTACCTTCCGAAATTTGCGGGCATGCCGAAGGGTTTGCACGTCATCCCGCCGGTTGCCGCTCCGCTGATGACGTCGTACTTCCCTGAAATGGAGGCTGTTGCGCGCCTGTTCAACCGCAGCGCATCCCTGGAAGCAACACGCCCGGAAGGGCCTGTCCGGTTTGAAGAGGAGCGTTTTTTCTTCGCCGATCCGGACGTGCTGAAGCTGTTTTCCTTTCATTTTCTGGAAGGAAATCCGGCCAAAGCGCTCACCAATAACTTTTCGGTTGTGCTGACAGACAAGGCGGCCAAACGCTTTTTCGGAGACGGCCCGGCACTCGGTAAAACCCTGCTGATGAGCGGAAAGTATCCGCTTACCGTTTCAGGCGTGATCGAAGAGCTGCCCGCCAACTCGCACATCCACATCGATGCGATGGCCAATTACGAGACCATGTTCTCGACGATGAGTAAGGAAGGGAAGGAAAACCTGCATCAGAACTGGATCATCAGTCATTCGTCGACCTACGTACTGCTCAAGCCCGGCCAGGATCCTGCCCGGATCAATGCCCGCTTCCCGCAGTTTCTGCAGACGCATGCCTGGAAGGAATTCGCGAAAGACATTGAATACAAGCTCCAGCCGCTGGGGGATATTCACCTCCGGTCTGACCTGATGTCGGAAGTGGAGCCGGTCGGCAATCAGAATACGGTGTATATTTTCATCGGCATCGCCGCGATCACGCTGCTGATCGCCGGTATCAATTTCGTGAACCTGGCGACGGCGCGCTCCCTGCGCCGCGCGAAGGAAGTAGGCATGCGGAAGGTACTCGGCGCCGACCGCAAGCAACTGATCGGGCAGTTTCTGGGCGAATCACTTTTGCTGAGTTTGTTGGCGTTTCTCTTTTCCATTTTGCTGACGGAAGCCCTTTTCCCCGTCTTCAATGAACTGACACAGAAGGATTTCTCTTTCCGCAGTAGTTTCGGAGACCTGCCTTTGCTGGCGGGTATGGTCGGGTTATTTCTGCTGGTGGGCGTCCTCGCCGGCCTGTATCCGGCCTTCTTTATCTCCGGCTTCAAGCCTGTCGAAACACTGAAGGGGCAGTTTTCCAGCGGCAAGGCAAAAGGTGGTATTCTGCGGCAAAGTCTGCTTGTGTTTCAGTTTACTGCCTCCGTGGCGCTGATGATTGGCACGCTGGTTGCCTACCGGCAGCTGGCCTACATCCGGAATCAGGAGCTGGGCTTTGTTAAGGATCATGTGGTGACGGTTCCGTTCAAGAGCCAGGATCTCAACGCGATTTTCGATCAGCCGGACGACAGCCTCGCTACCCGCCTGCAAACGTTCCGGAATATCCTGCTGCGGAACCCGGCGGTCCGGGAGGTAACCCTGGCCAACCAGCGCATCGGCGTCGGCGGAACCCGGCGGGGTGTTGTTCCGGAAGGTTTTACCGGGAAAGACAAGCTGTTTGCGATGAGCATGACGGTCGACTACCACTTCATCCCCGCGATGGGCCTGCAGGTAATCGCCGGACGGCCTTTCTCCGAAAAATATGGCACCGATCTGAAAGAAGGCTTCATCGTGAATGAAACGGCCGTGAAGCGGTACAAATGGGGTACGCCGGCAGAAGCCATCGGCCGGAAGTTTAACCTCGAAGGCAAACACGGAAAGATCATCGGCGTGGTGAAAGACTTCCATGCGGAATCGCTTTTTCTGCCGATCGATGTCCTGGTTATGGACCTCAATCCCCGGATACTGAACGTCTTCACGATGAAAATCAGCCCGGAGAATACGGCGCAGACCATCGACTTTATCCGCCGGGAATGGAATACCAACTTCCCGCAAAAGGTATTTCAATATGAATTTCTGGACCGGGACCTGTCCCGTGCCTACGACGCCGAGCAGCGACTGAGCAGCATCATCGGATACTTTGCCGGGCTGGCGGTATTCATTTCCTGCCTGGGGCTGTTCGGACTGATTGCGCTCGCGGCCCAGCAACGGACGAAAGAAATCGGTATCCGGAAAGTACTGGGAGCATCGATCAGTCAGATCGTCGTGCTTTTGTCGAAAGATTTCCTGCGGCTGGTCCTGCTGTCGATTCTGATTGCCGGTCCGATTGCCTGGTATTTCATGGACAAATGGCTGCAGGCGTTCGCCTACCGCATCGATATCGCCTGGTGGATGTATGCTGCGGCCGGCCTGGCAGCTCTGACCATCGCCTTTGCGACGGTCGGTTTTCACAGTGTCAAAGCCGCCGTGGTGAATCCGTCGAAGAGTTTGAAGTCGGAGTAGGAAGGGCTGTAAGCTTTAGGCAGTAAGCTGCCCTTTCGTCCAGCCGTATCGTCAACCCGGCCTAATGCTTAAAGCCTATAGCTTACAGCCTAAAGCCCGTTAATCTCCCAAACCAATGCCATTCATCGCCATATCCACTCCCCTATGATGGGGAAAACAGAAATAAGGAGTAAGGCAGGGATTAAGCTGCTGTAAGCTATAGGCAGTAAGCTGCCCCCTTCCTTCCAACCATATCGCTAACCCGGCCTAACGCTTAAAGCTTATAGCCTATAGCTTATAGCCTACCGCTTAAAGCCCAAAGCCGCTAATCTCCTAAACCAATGTCATTCATCGCCGTACCCATCCCCCAACTACCTGGAAAACAGGAAATTGAGATCAACGTGGTCATCAACGGGCAGAAGCAGGACCTGCATTACCGGGTGGAGCTGTTTCGTTGGGACGAATGCTCTACGCCGTCCTTCAACCGGGTGGAGTGCCTGCGGGAAATGCTCTCCACGTATGACAAGGAGTGGACGTTGTACTACATCGGCTCTCCGTCGGACGACTTCGTCCCTATTACGTTCGTTAAAAAAGAAGACCTCGTCAAGCAACGTGAGATGTTAACGGCATAGGGCCAGGGGCATGGAGCATGGGGTAATCCTGCTCTCCGCCCCATGCCCCATGCCCCCTGCCCTATGCTCAGAAACTACCTGAAAATCGCCCTCCGGAACCTCTGGAGGAACAAGACCTATTCGGCCATCAATTTGGCGGGGTTGGCTTTGGGACTGGCTTCGTGCCTGCTCATTACCTTTTACGTCATCGACGAGCTGAGCTTCGACCGGTTCTATGGCAATGCCGACCGCGTCTTTCGCCTGAATGCCGACATCCGTTTCGGTGGCGCCGACGCCCATTACGCGACCACCCCTGTACCGATGGGTCCGGCGGCGGTGCTGACCTACCCGCAGATTGAGCGCATGGCGCGTATCCGCGATGAGTCGCCGGGTATGATCTGGAAAGGCCAGGAAAAAATCCAGGAGCGACAGGTTTATGCAGACTCTACCCTTTTTGAGGTACTGGGACTTCCGCTGCTGCACGGCAATACGGCCAAAGCACTGACGCAACCGGGATCGGTCGTCATCACCGAAAAAATGGCGAAGAAGTACTTCGGCGTTTCGGATGCTACCGGGAAATCGCTGCTTGTCGGCGGCACGAAGCATTACCAGGTAACAGGCGTGCTGCCTGATTTCCCGGAAAATTCCCACCTGCGGGCAGATGTTTTTTACAGCATGACCGACTATCCGGATAACCTGTCGGACAACTGGCTCAGCAATAACTACCTGACCTACTTTCTGTTACGCCCCGGTGCTTCGCCTGTAGAAGTAGAGCGTCAGCTCAATGAGCTATACCGGAAATATGCCGGTCCCCAGGCGCTGAAAACCCTCGGGGCTACTTTTGCCGACCTGGAAAAAGCAGGTAATTCTGTCAAGTATAGTCTGATTGCCCTGACCGATATCCACCTTCACTCCGGCCGGGAAGCGGAGCTCTCGCCTAACGGCAGCATTCAGTATGTCTATATCTTTTCGGCCATTGCGCTGTTCATATTGATCATTGCCTGTATCAATTTCATGAACCTGGCTACTGCCCGCTCCGCCCACCGGGCCCGGGAGGTAGGAGTCCGGAAAGTACTGGGGTCGATGAGCCGGGATCTGATCGGGCAGTTTCTGACGGAGTCTATCCTCCTCAGCCTGATGGCCTGTACCATCGCCGTACTGCTGGTGGAAATGGCGCTGCCGACGTTCAACAACCTGGCAGATAAGCACCTGACGCTCGGCCTGTTGCAGAGTTTCTACGTATTCCCTTTCCTGATTGGTATTGCCCTCTTCACGGGACTGCTGGCGGGAAGCTATCCGGCGTTCTACCTGTCTTCGTTTCAACCGGCGGCGGTACTCAAGGGCAAGCTGACAGCCGGTATGCGCAGCGGCCGGCTGCGCAGTTCGCTGGTGGTATTTCAGTTTTTTGCCTCGGTTTTTCTGGTGATGTGTACGCTGGTGATCTACCGTCAGCTCCGGTTTATCCAGGAAAAACAGGTGGGTTTCGACCGGGAGCAGGTCGTCATTCTCAACGACACCTACGGCGCTCCCGCCAAACAGCTGAAGGAAGAGCTGAGCCGCATCAGCGGCGTGGAAAGTACCACGGTGGGCGGGTACCTGCCGGTACCGTCGTGGCGCAGCAACGATACCTTCTTCCCCGAAGGTGAAATCAACCAGGAAAAAGCCGTGACGATGCAAAGCTGGGACATCGACACCGACTACCTCCGCACAATGGGTATGCAATTGCTGAGCGGCCGCGGTTTCCGGGCGGATATGGCGACGGATTCGAACGCTGTCATTCTCAACGAATCCGCTGTCCGGCTTTTTCGTCTCCAAAAGCCCGTCGGCAGTCATATCGCGGAAATTTCTGACCGGAAAACCGGCAAAACCCGGGAACTGACCGTCATCGGAGTCGTCCGCAATTTCAATTATGAATCGTTGCGGGAACAAGTCGGCGCACTCTCCTTCCGGCTGGGGAAAGTACCCCAGGGCAGTACCTCGCTTCGCCTGCGGGCCGGAGAAATCCCGGCGACGCTCGATCAGGTAAAGCAGGTCTGGAACCGGCTGATGCCCGGCCAGCCCTTCGCCCCGAAGTTTATGGATGAAGCGTTTGACGGAATTTACCGGTCCGAGCAACGCATCGGTACTGTTTTTCTGTCCTTCGCCCTGATGGCGATTTTCATAGCCTGCCTCGGGCTCTTCGGGCTGTCGGCCTTTACCGCTGAGCAACGGACCAAGGAGATCGGCATCCGGAAAGTACTCGGGGCGAGTATCACGCAGATCCTGTTGCTTTTGTCGAAAGATTTCGCCCGGCTGGTCATTATCGCGGCACTGCTGGCCTTCCCGCTCGGTTGGCTGGCGATGGACAACTGGCTGCAGGGTTTTGCCTTCCGCGTCGGTATTTCCTGGTGGATTTATGCAGTAGCAGGCCTGCTTGCCCTGTCTATTGCGCTGCTTACGATTGCCTCCCAGTCGATCCGGGCGGCGTCTGTCAACCCTGTTAAGAGTTTGAAATCGGAGTAATTTCCTAACCTCTAAACCTTATCCCATGTTTTCGAACTACCTGAAAATCGCGTGGCGAAACCTGGTCAAAAATCCGGTGTTTTCGCTGATCAATATTGTCGGGCTGACACTCGGACTCACGGTTGTGATGCTGATCCTGCTGTTTGTGCGGGATGAAGTTTCGTACGACCAGTTTCATGAAAAAGGAGACCGGCTGTACCGGCTGGTGTCGACCTACAAAGCTCCCGACGGAAAGGAATTTCACAGCAGCATTACCGGCACGCCGCACGGCCCCGGTTTTCAGCGGGAGATCCCGGCTATCGAATCCATCTGCCGGGTCAAGGGCTGGGATATGCTGGTCAAGAAAGGTTCAGAAGGAATAAAGGAAAAAGTCGTCTACGTCGACTCCACTTTTTTCCATTGTTTTTCCTTCTCCCTGCTGAAAGGAAACCCGGAGAAAGTGCTGAGCGGACTGTCGTCGGCCGTCATCACCAATGAAATGGCCATGCGTCAGTTCGGGACGACAGACGTACTGGGTAAAACCCTCGAAATTGACCTGGACGGTAAGTTCGAGACGTTTTATATCTCCGGCCTGGCAGCGGCGTCGCCCATGAACTCTTCCCTGCGGTTCGACGTCCTGATCCCCTTCGCGAAGTCCCTGCCGACCAGCGCCGAAGAACGGGCCAAGTCGGAAACCGACTGGATGAGCAGCCACCTCAATACCTTTGTTCTGCTGCATGAAAAGGCCTCTCCCGCGCAGGTACGGGCGCAGTTCCCCCGGGTATTCCAGAAATACGCCGGCGAGCAGCTCGCCAAACTCCGGAAAGACTACGGCATGAAGGAGTCGGTGGCTTATGACATCCAGCCGTACCCGGAAATCCACCTCAACAACCGGTATGGAATGGGCAACGGGCTGTCGGATGGTTCGAACGTAACCTATTCCTATATCCTCCTGGGTATCGCCGGACTGATCCTGTTTATTGCGAGCGTGAATTTTGTGAACCTGACGCTGGCCCGGTCGCTCCGCCGGGGCAAGGAAATCGGCATCCGGAAAGTAACCGGAAGTACCCGGGGACAATTGATTTCCCAGTTTCTAGGGGAATCGTTCCTGCTGACGCTGCTGGCGTTCTTCCCGGCGTTCGGATTGGTGGAACTGCTTCTTCCCTACTTCTCGGAATTATCGAATAAGACACTGAAAACCAGCTTCCTCGCTAATCCGGAAACCATATTGGGCTTCGCCGGGCTGTTGTTGCTGGTTTCTTTCCTGGCGGGCGCCTATCCGGCAATGGTCCTCTCGCGCTTCAAACCCGTCGATACGCTGTACGGGCGGTTCCGGCTGGGCGGGAAAAACCTCCTGGGCAAAACGCTGGTATGCGTGCAGTTTTCCATTGCTATTTTCCTGCTGATCGGCACGTTCGTGCTGCACAGTCAGTTCCGCTACATCGCCGCTACGCCGGCCGGCTACCGGTCTGAAGGTATTCTCCGGGTCAGTATGCCCTGGGGCCGCGGGAATGCCACTGCTTTCCGGGATAAGGTAGTCCGGATACCAGGGGTCGAGAAAGTATCGCAGCGTTCGGGTGGCTGGAAATCGGCTTCCGGTTTTCACGTCAATCACAAACGCATTGATGAATCCATCTACTTTGAAGACATCGACGCGAACCACCTGCCGCTGCTCGAAGTGCCGATCGTAGCCGGGCGGAATTTTGACGCGGGCGTTCCGTCGGATTCCCTGAATAAGATTCTGGTGAATGAGTCGTTCGTGAAAGCCTATTTCAAACCGGGTCAACCGGTCGTCGGACAATCCATCGAACGGCTGAGAGACGGCAATATCCTTGTCTCTCAGGAAATCATCGGCGTTGTGAAAGACTACCACCTGGGTTCACTCCGGGAAAAAATCCGCCCGATGGTCTGGTACCTGGGTAATCCGGCGAAAATGACGGGAGTATACCTGCAGGCAAAGCCGGGGTATACCGTTCTGCCGGCGATCGAGCGCGCCTTTCACCAGGCGGCACCCTACTCTACCTTCTCCTACACATTTCTGGAGGACGACCGGATGAGCGCCTATGGAGACGACACGCGCTGGCGGAAGATCATCACGTATGTATCAGCCATTTCGATCCTCATTTCGCTGCTGGGGCTTTTCGGACTGACGTCTCTCAGCCTCGAACAGCGCACCAAGGAAATCGGTATCCGGAAAGTACTCGGCGCGGGTGTCGGGCAGATTGCGCGGCTCGTGACGGTCGACTTCCTCCGGCTGATCCTCATCGCCGGCGTTCTGGCGATGCCGCTCGGCTATTATGCCTCGCAGCAGTGGCTGGAAGGGTTTGCCTACCGTATTTCGCTCGGCTGGGGCATTTTTGCCGGCGCCGGGCTGCTGGTGCTGGCCATTGCTATCCTTACTATCGGCAGCCAGGCGATCAAGGCCGCGCTGGTCAATCCGGTGAAGAGTTTGAAGGCGGAATAGGGATGGCAGGGGGCAGAGGGCACGGGGTTACCCTTCGCAACGGCGAACCTCTCCCCCCGCCGTTCGTAGCATCTGCTACGAACCCTGTAATTGGCAGGCTGTGCCTACCGCAGCAGAGAGCATCAGATGGAGAGCCCGATGAGGGAATTGGGAGGATAGGTTTTTGAGTCCTGGGGTTCGGCAAAGTCCGGAGCGCAGTTGGCATGAGCAAGTGCTATGCCCGGAGCTTTTCTCCCGGTGGTTGAGCCCCGTCGAAACCTCCGGCAGCCGTATTTTCCCATTTCCAACACACCCGCCACGCTGGTTTCGACGGAGCTCAACCACCCGCTATTGCGCAAAGAGCATGGGAAATCCCGCCGTTCGTAGCACTGTTTTCGTTCCTCACCTCAAGGCCGGGCTTTCCCGGCCTTTTTTTGTCTACGCTATTTTGTGACTTGCCGATAAATTTCACTTTACTCTATAGGTTTACTTGGTTTTTAAAATTTGCTTTCTCTATTTTGCATACAGATTCTATAGATAAAATAGAATCATGCCTTCACCGGTAGATGTATTGCACACCGAGCCTTGATGAATATGACGCGTTTTTTTCTTTCCTGTTGTCGCTGACCTTCCCGCACCGGGCCTTGCAGGCGTGATCCTCCGGCCTGAACCCTTTTTCTCACTTTCATTCCCTTTCTTCACATGCATACTCCTTTACCTGCCGGTCGCCCGGCCTGGTGGCTCATCGCTTTGCTCTTTCTTTCTGTACCGGGCTTCGCACAGACCATCCGGGGAACCGTCTCCTCCGATCAGCATACCCTGCCCGGCATCAGCGTCCGGGTAAAAAATACCAACCGCGGTACGGTCACCCAGCCCGACGGGCGCTATGAAATTCAGGCTTCGTCCGATGCTGTTCTCGTCTTTTCCGGCGTCGGTTATCAGACCCAGGAAGTATCCGCCGGCGGTCGTACGCTCCTTGATGTGCTCCTCGCGGCATCTACGAGCGATCTCAACGAGGTTGTCGTCATCGGCTACGGTACCCAGAAAAAGAGCGACCTGACCGGGTCCATTTCGTCCATTTCGGAAGCGCAGTTCAAGCGGGTACCCATTGCCTCTCTCGACAACGGCCTTCGGGGCCGCGCCGCCGGGGTGCAGGTCACTACCACCTCCAACCAGCCCGGCGGCGCTACCAGCATCCGGATACGGGGCAGTAACTCCGTCAATACCGGCAGCGAGCCGCTGTATGTCATCGACGGGTTTCCGGTGTACAACGACAACAGCTCGGCCGGCGCCGGCGCGACGGTCGGACCGAAACTCAACGCCCTTTCCCTCATCAACCCGAACGATATCGTGTCGGTGGAAGTACTGAAAGATGCCTCAGCAGCCGCTATTTACGGCGCACGGGGCGCCAACGGGGTCGTTCTCATCACCACCAAAAAAGGAAAAGAAGGCCCGACGCAGTTTGATTTCAACGCCTACTACGGCGTCCAGAGCGTCACGAAGAAACTTCCTCTCCTGAACGCCACCGAGTTCGCCCAGCTCGTCAACGACGCCAACGGCAAAGCCGTTTATACGCCCGACCAGATCGCTTCTTTCGGAAAAGGTACCGACTGGCAAAACCTGATTTTCCGGGATGCGCCCGTTGCCAACTACCAGCTGACCGCTTCCGGCGGAGACGTCAAAACAAAGTACTCCCTGTCTCTCAACTACTTCGATCAGAAAGGCGTCATCATCAACTCCGGTTTCAAGCGGTATTCAGCACGGTTCAATTTTGAGAAAAAAGCAACCGACCGCCTGACATTCGGTACCAACCTGACCGTCGCGAGTACCAACGCCAACCAGGCGCTGACCAATACCGGCGGCGGCGAAGGCACGCAGGGGGTAGTGGTATCGGCTCTGGACTTCTCTCCTATCCTGAACGTTCGCAACAGCAGCGGCGCCTATACGCTTGAAAATGACCGGGGTATCCCCATCGGGAACCCCGTAGCAACAGCTCTGGAACTCACCAACAAGAGCGTCAGCAACCGGGTACTTGGCACGCTGTTTGCCAACTACAAAATCATCGACGGGCTTGACTTCCGGACCAGTGTAGGCGTCGACGTCATCAATACCCGCGAAAAGTACTACGCTCCCCGTACCATTCTGGCCGGATACAGCCTCCAGGGCGTGGGTACTGTTTCATCGGCGAACTCCGCTTCCTGGCTGAATGAGAACACGCTGACGTATTCCAAAACCTTCGGTCAGCATAGTCTGACGGCCCTGGCCGGTTTTAGTGCCCAGCATTTTCAACGAAATCTGGTAACTTCCTCTGCTTCAGGCTTTGTAAACGACCTGCTCGGTGCGGACAACCTCGGCTCGGGTTCGATTATCAATACGCCGACGACAAATACGCTGGACTGGAGCCTGGTCTCCTACATCGGCCGGATCAATTACTCTTTCCGAAACCGCTACCTGGTTACACTGACCGGGCGCGCCGACGGCTCCTCCAAATTCGGAGATAACAACAAGTATGGCTTCTTCCCGTCCGGCTCCGTCGCCTGGAAGCTTTCCGAAGAAGATTTCATCAAAAACCTGAATGCCTTCGACGAGCTCAAACTTCGCGTCAGCTACGGGAAGATTGGAAATCAGGAAATCAGCCCCTACCAATCCCTCGCCGGTTTGTCGAATATGAGCTACATCATCGGTGATAAAGTCTACAAAGGCTTTGCGCCGTCGAACATTCCGAACAAAGACCTGAAATGGGAAACCACCGCGCAAACCGACGTAGGACTTGATTTTTCTCTCTTCAACGGTCGCCTGAACGGTACCATCGATGCGTATTACAAGAAAACCACCGACATGCTGCTGTGGATCAACGTACCCTGGTCGACCGGCTTCGCCTCCGCTATCCGCAACATCGGCAGCATGGAGAACAAAGGACTGGAACTGAGCCTCTCCGCGCCGATTCTGACGGGAGATTTCAAGTGGAACGCCTCGGTCAATATCTCGGCCAACCGGAATAAAGTACTGGATCTCGGGCCCGTCAGCCAGATCCTGACCGGCGAAATCAACGGGTATCTCAAGATTTCCGATCCGGTCATCATCCGGCCGGGCGTGGCGCTCAACGGGTTTTATGGGTATGTGAGCGATGGAATTTTCCAGAGCGGGGATAATATCGCCGGCAGTGCGCAGCCGACGGCTGTCGCCGGCGACCGCCGGTACAAAGACATCAACGGCGATGGCAAAATCGACGCTTCTGACCGCAAGTACATCGGCTTCGCACAGCCAAAACACTACGGCGGGATGACGCACGATTTCTCCTACAAAGGCTTCGAACTCAGCGCAACCTTCAACTGGGTGTATGGAAATACCATTCTGAACGGTACCCGTGCGGACCTGGACCTGCCCACCGGGCAGAAAAACAGTTCGGCGCGTGTGAAAGACCGCTGGACGCCGACCAACCCGAGCAATACCATTCCGCGGGCAAGCCTCAACCGGGCCTTCCTCTTCTCGGATGCGCAGCTGGAAGACGGCTCCTACCTCCGCCTCGGTGCGGCTACGCTCGGATACCACCTTCCGACAAACTGGCTCAAACAAGTAGGCTTGTCTTCGGCGAAAATCTATGTTACCGGTCAAAACCTCTGGACGTGGACCAACTACACCGGCTATGATCCGGAGACGAACCAGTCGGGCCAGAACAACATCCTCCGCGGCATCGATTCCGACGCCTACCCGCTCGCCAAAACCTGGCTGGCAGGTATTCAAATCCGTTTTTGATCTTCTATTGCTACCGAACGATGACGAAGAAATTCATACCCGCTCTCCTCGCCCTGAGTCTGCTGACGACCTCCTGCCAGGATTTTCTGAAGGAAAGTCCGGACTCCCTGATGGTGGAAGGCAACTTCTATAAAACCGAAGCCGACGCCGAAGCGGCCATCACGGCGGCCTACGACGTACTCAACAACCAATGGGACATCTACTACCGCGGCATTTACCTGCTCGCGGAGCTACCCACGGATAATGCCGAATGCGGTCAGGGTGTCGCGAACTCTTACATTTTCGCACTGAAAGATTACACCACCGGCCCCGTAAACGACCGGATCTACACCCTGTATACGGCGTTATACAAAGCAATCGCAAACGCCAATGTGGCGCTCGACAAGATTCCCGCGATTTCCTTCACGGACGAAACGAAGAAAAACCGCCTCCTGGCTGAGGCCCGGTTTATCCGCGGGCTATTGTATTTCAACCTCGTACGCCTTTTCGGAGACGTGCCGCTGGTTGTACACCAGACCACTTCTCTGGGCGACGTAAATGCACCACGGGCCAAAGCGGAAGATGTTTACAAGCAAATCGTCGAAGATTTTACCTTCGGAGAGAAAAACCTGGACGCTACGGCCACCGCAGCTACAGCCGGCCGGCCTACCCGTACGGCCGCGACGGGCCTGCTCGCCAAGGTATACCTCACCCTGAAAGACTACCCCAATGCCCGCGACAAGGCCAAAGCGGCCCTCGGCGACGCGCAGTATGGCCTCTTTGCCAGCTATTTTGACCTGTTTGCACCGGCCAACAAGATCAACAAAGAGTTCATCTTCGCAATCCAGAACAAGGGAGGTACGGGTACCGGCAACGGCTTCGGCATGGCGCTTTACCTGCCCCGGGCGACGATCGCCCTTCCGGGTGGAGGTACCGTCGCCGGCAACAGTGCCGACGTACCTACCCAGGAATTTTACGACAGCTTCAAAGCGGGCGATTTACGGAGAGACCGTACGTTTTTCACGAAGTACGACGCAGGCGCAGGCGCGGCAACCTTCCGGCCGCACTGGTACAAATTCTTCGATCCTGCCGCGATTACGACGCTCGGAGAAGGCAACCTGAACTACCCCGTTTTGCGGTATTCGGATCTGTTGCTTACCTATGCAGAAGCGTTGAACGAAATCGGCGGTCCGACGGCCGATGCCTACCAGGCTATCAATCAGGTACGGCGCCGGGCATACGGAAAATCGGGTGCGGATGCGGCAGTGGATCTCGCCGGTTTATCTCAAAGTACCTTCCGCGACGCCGTCCTCGACGAGCGCCGCTGGGAATTCGGTTTCGAAGACCATCGCTGGTTTGACCTCGTCAGGACAGGCAAGCTTGTCAGCCTTCTCCGCGCCAAAGGCAATACCCGCATTCAGGATTACCATACCCTCTTCCCGATTCCGCAGCGGGAGCGGGACGTCAACCCGAATCTGACCCAGAATCCCGGATATCCGAATTAAACCAATAGCCTGACGGGCCGGCCGGCCCGTCAGGCATCTTTACTAAATCTGTTTTTGTATACCACCATGAAGCTATTCCCTTTTCTGGCTGCTTCGGCTCTGACAGTGGGCTCCGTTTTCGCCCAGCAGACCCGTCCGAATGTGATTTTTATCTTTTCGGACGACCACACGCACCAGACCATCAGCGCCTATGGCAGCAAGCTCGCGCGGACGCCGAACATCGACCGGATCGCCAACGAGGGCGCCATCCTGTACAACAATATCGTGACCAACTCGATCTGCGGACCGAGCCGGGCTACGCTCCTGACCGGGAAGTTCAGCCACCAGAACGGATACAAGCTCAACGAAAAGAAGTTTGATACCAACCAGCCCGTTTTCCCCGAAAAACTTCAGGAAAACGGCTACCAGACTGCCTGGATCGGGAAAATGCACCTAAATGCGCTGCCAAACGGGTTTGACTACCTGAATGTCCTTCCCGGACATGGTCATTACTATGGCTCTGATTTTGTCAATTCAAAAAGCGATACCGTCCGCTATCCGGGGTATGTGACGAATGTGATCACGGATCTGTCGCTCGACTGGCTCACCAAGCGGGATCAGTCCAAGCCATTTTTCCTCGTCGTCGGCCACAAGGCTACCCACCGGGAGTGGTATCCGGATGTGCAGGACCTCGGCGCATACGACAACGTGACGTTCCCCCTTCCGTCCACCTTTTACGACACCTATGAAGGACGGGAAGCGGCCGCGAAGCAGGACATGACCATCGACAAGACCATGCGCCTCAAGGAAGACCTCAAAGTACATGCCGACTACGATACCAAAGGCCGCTGGAGTACCTTCGCCCGGATGTCTCCGGAAGAAAAGAAAGCGTTCAAAGCGTATTACGAAGGCAAGGTTTCCAAGGAATTTGACGCGAAAAACCTGAGCGGTAAAGCCCTGGTAGAGTGGAAATTCCAGCGGTACCTGAAAGATTACCTTTCCACGGCCAACTCCCTCGACCGCAACATCGGCAAGCTCCTCGACTACCTCGACAAGTCCGGTCTCGCCAAAAATACCGTTGTCATCTACGCCTCCGATCAGGGCTTTTACATGGGCGAACACGGCTGGTTCGACAAGCGGTTTATCTACGAAGAATCGCTGAAAACACCCTTTGTGATCCGTTATCCGGGCGTAGTGAAGCCGGGGACAAAAGTCAACCAGATCGTCAGCAACATCGACTGGGCGCCGACCGTTCTCAACATTACCGGCTCAAAAATTCCGGCAGAAATCCAGGGAGAATCCTTCCTCCCACTGCTGAAAGGCGAGAAAGCGCCCTGGCGCAAGGAAGCCTACTACCACTATTACGAGTTTCCGCAGCCGCACCACGTGTACCCGCACTTCGGCGTCCGTTCGGAACAGTTTACGTTGGTGCATTTTTACGGGGAAATCAATACCTGGGAACTCTTTGATCTGAAGAAAGATCCCCAGCAGTTGCACAACCTGTACGGGCAGAAAGGATACGAAAAAATCACCGCAGAGCTGAAAGACAAACTCCGCAAACTCATGGTACAGTACAAGGATCAGGAAGCCCTTGAAATTCTGGGTAAAAACTAACGATTCATGACAATCCGAGCATTTTCCCTCCTTGCGCTTCTGGGAAGCCTCGCGGCCTGTCAGGAGAAAAAGCCCCAGACAGCAGAGGCAGTCGACTCGGCTGCCATCTGCTCAACCGGCGTATGCAAGGTTCCCAGCCGGTTTGCTGCCCTGCGAAGCGAGGCTCCGGCCGCGGATACTGCCGGTGCGGTAGCTTCGGTCAACGGTATGGTACGTATTCCGGGCGGAGATTTCGCGATGGGTTCTGACGATTTCGAGGACACAAAACCGGTACATACCGTGCACGTAGATCCGTTCTGGATGGACGAGCACGAAGTTACCAATGCTGAGTTCGCTGCCTTTGTCAAAGCGACGAAGTATGTGACGGTTGCCGAGCGGAAGCTGAACCCGGCAGATTATCCCGGCGTACCTGCTGATAAGCTCGTTCCCGGCTCGGCGGTTTTCACACCTCCGGCAAAGCCCGTTCCGCTCGACGATCCCCTGCAATGGTGGGAATACGTCGCCGGCGCAAACTGGCGGCATCCGAAAGGTCCGAATACCGTTGCAAAACCCAACGAACCGGTCGTGCAGGTATGCTACGAAGACGCCGCCGCCTACGCCAAATGGGCAGGCAAGCGCCTCCCTACCGAAGCCGAATGGGAATTTGCCGCCCGCGGCGGACGCACCGGCAAGCATCCCTATTATTGGGGAGACCAGTTGAAACCCAACGGCAAGTGGGTCGCCAATATCCATCAGGGGCATTTTCCGGACCGGAACGCGAAGGAAGATGGCTTTACCGAGCTCGCGCCGGTCAAAACCTATCCGGCCAATCCCTATGGTTTGTACGACATGGACGGGAATGTATGGGAATGGTGCGCCGATTACTACCGGCCTGATTATTACGCCAAAAGCACGAAGAATAACCCAAAGGGTCCGAACGACAGCTATGACCCGCAGGAGCCCGGGGCCGTCAAACGGGTACAGCGGGGCGGCTCCTTCCTCTGCAGCGATCAGTACTGCATCCGGTACAAGGCCGGAAGCCGCGGCAAGGGAGAAGTTTCCAGCGGATCGAATAACCTGGGATTCAGGTGTGTGAAGGGGATTTAAAAAGAAGAAGGCGGCTGATGGGCCGCCTTCTTCCGTTAAATGCGTGGAATTGCGAGATTATACGAGAATCTCGCAATTTATACCTTCTTCCATCTCGCCCTTACCTCCGCCAACTGATCATCATCAACATCCAAATGCGTCACCAGCCGTACATTGTCTTTGCCGAACGGCGCGCAGCGAATGCCGACAGCGGCGAGTTTGGCTACGTAGTCGGTGGACAACAGTCCATCAGCCAGTTCGAAAATAACAATGTTGGTATACACAGGAAGGACGCCTGTCACCTCCGGCACTTCCCGGACAATACCTTCCAGTTCCTTGGCCCGGCGGTGATCTTCTTTCAACCGGGCTACATGGTGATCGAGTGCATAGATACCTGCTCCGGCCAGGTATCCGGCCTGTCGCCAGCCACCGCCGAAACGCTTGCGTACCCGGCGGGCCTGTTTGATGAAGGTTTTTGTACCCAGCAGCAGTGAACCAACCGGGCATCCCAGGCCTTTCGACAAACAAATCGAGATCGAATCGAACACCTGCCCGTACTGCAGCGGCGTTTCTCCTGTTTCGACAAGGGCATTGAAGAGACGGGCGCCGTCGAGATGCAGGCTCAGGTTGTTTTCGATGCAAACGGCTTTGATGCGCGCTATTTCCTTCAGATCATAGTAGCACCCACCTCCCTTGTTTACCGTATTTTCGAGTGAAACCAGTCGGGAAACCGGCGCATGTATGTCGTCGGCTTTAATGGAATCCTGCACCTGCTCGGCAGAAATCCGGCCATAATCGCCCGTCAGCAGTGTCGCGGACACATGCGAATTGCTCATCATGCCGCCGCCTTCATACAGGTAAATATGCGACAGCGCGTCGCAGATGACTTCGTCGCCCGGCTGGGTATGTACCTTGATGGCAATCTGGTTGGTCATCGTGCCGGAGGGGCAGAAAAGCGCGGCTTCGTAGCCGAAGAGCGCCGCCGCTTTTTCTTCCAGGGCATTGACGGTCGGGTCATCTTGAAAGACATCGTCTCCGACAGGCGCCGAAAACATGGCGTCAAGCATGCCTTTCGTCGGCCGGGTGACGGTATCGGAACGGAGGTCAATCGGTGTCATTCGAATACGACAGTTTTATTATCCTTCACGAAAACGCGGTCTTCAAAAACCAGCTTGAGGGCCTTCGCAAGCGCGATTTTCTCTACGTCGCGGCCGGCTGCTGCCAGTTCCTGCCAGGTTTTGGAGTGATTGACGGGAATGACATCCTGCGTAATGATCGGCCCTTCGTCGAGGTGCTCGTTGACAAAGTGGGCCGTCGCCCCGATGATTTTCACGCCCCGCTCAAACGCCTGGCGGTAGGGATTGGCGCCGACAAACGCCGGCAGGAAGGAATGGTGAATGTTGATGATACGACGGGGAAAACGGCTCTGAAACTCAGCCGACAGGATGCGCATGTACTTCGCCAGTACCAGGTAATCAGGCTGATAGCCTTCCACGACAGACAGTACGGCTGCCTCGTGCTCCACCCGGGTGAGCCCTTCCGCCGAAACGAGAAAAAACGGAATATTGAATTTCTCGACCAGCGGACGGAGCGTATCGTGGTTGGCTACTACCGCCAGAATGTCCAGATTGAGGTCTTTATAGGCGTTCCGGATGAGCAGATCACTGAGGCAATGGTGCTCCTTGGTTGCGAGTAAAACGACTTTTTTCGGCTGCACGGTCGTCAGCGAAATCGTTACCGTATCGGGCAGGATTCCCCGCAGGGCGTTCACGACCTTTTCTTCCTGGCATTCCCCCGAAAACTCGGTACGCATGAAGAAATGACCGGAAGTACGGTCAACAAACTCGTCGTTTCGGAGGACATTCAACTCGTGGTGGTAGAGAACGCCGGTGATTTTATGAACCAAACCCTTCTCGTCGGGGCAGTCAATGCGGAGAATGTAGGTAGACAAGGAAGCGAAACCGTTTGACAGTGAAACTTTCCACAAAAAACGGCAATCCCCGAACGACCTGCAAGTAGGCGGCCCCTTAGCCGATGGATTTACCGGTATTCTTCCGCTTCCGCAGGCGGGACAGCCGTACAGCGATGAAGTACAGCATCGCCAGCACGATCACCGCGATGAATACCGGGAAGAACAGCCCAACGATGGAAAAGACCGTCGCCAGTCCGTTTTCAGCAGACGCGACGACCGGATTACCCAATCCGCCCGTCGTAGCCGTAGACCCTAGCCTCAGCAACGCGGTACCGGCCTGGACGAGCCCGGCAGAGCCGCCGCCGACGATCAGGCCGAGCGCCCATTTGAGTGCGGGTTCGGACGAGGGCAGTACGGACGTCATCAGCAGCGTGCCGGCAACGACCGAAGCCGGCGTCGCTACCGAATCCAGCAAATGATCGACATACGGAAAGTAGTAGCCGACTACTTCGGCGAGGGTGGCGGAAGCGAGAATGGCAAAGGCCGTCCATCCCCCTAGCCATTCCATCCCGGCCGACGGCGTCAGGTATCCCGTCAGGAAGGCAATATTGGCCGTCAGCAGCGGAATAAACACGCGGAAGCCCGAGCAGGCCGCCAGCGCTAATCCGAGGCAAAAAGGAAGAATGTATTCCATAGTTGGTTGAAAGTTAATGCCCCAGCGGCAAATCCGATGTATCCGATAATTCCGGCTGATCAATCCGCTGCCCGGTTTGCCGGGCGTAATAGATCAGCCCGCCGGTCATGACGAGGTTGGTGACAATTACCGTAAACAGCAGCACACCGCTGAAGCCGGGCAGTACCATCGTCGACGGAATACCAAAATACAGCAATACCGTAATCAGCCCCCGCGGCGCAATGAATAGTTCAGGTACCAGCGGCAGGTTGAGTACCCATTTCAGATACATCGCCCGCATGGTATACAGGCAGAGTACCATGATCCCGCCGATCAGCCAGACCTTCATATTTACCAGCGACGCGATGTCGATCGAAAAGCCAAAAAGCACGAAAAAGTAGGTACGGATCAAAAAGGCGCTTTCCGCGGTAATGGATTTGAATACCGGTAGCTCCTCGTCCAGCTTTTCGTGTTCGAGGTATTTCCGGAGAAATTTCGGAATAACCAGGTCTATGTTGTTCATCATCAGGCCGAAAGCCAGGATCAGGAGCAGCGGCGACAGGTGAAAGAGCTTCGCCAGCGAGTACACCAGAATCAGCAGGGCGATGATGAGGAAGAACTTCACGTGCTGGGTAATGCGGCTCATCAGGTAGACCAGCACGCAGCATCCGACCAGACACATGACCAGAATCAGAACAATCTCCCCGAAAAATGCTCCGACCGACCCCGCGGTCAGGTTATCATTCGCCAGCACAAAATTGAAAAGCATGACGCCGAGGATATCCGAAAAAGAACTTTCATAGGTGATAAACTCCCGCTTTGCCGGATCAGTCAGGTGCGCGACACTCGGTATGGCCACGGCGCTGCTGATGACCGCCAGCGGAACCGCGTTGAGCAGCCCCCGGTGAAAATCCCCGAAGGCAATAGCCAGAGGCGTCGCCATGGTGAAGGCCGTCGCTACCAGAATACCCAGGGCGGCGGCCAGCGATTGCGAAATAATCTTGCTTTTTTTACGATCCAGCTCCAGTTCCAGCGCCCCTTCGAGGACGATCAGAATAAGCCCGACCGTTCCGAGCGCGGGCAGCGCACTCGATACCGCCGACAGATGAAAACCGCGGGAATCAGCGAAAATACGCAGGCCTACTCCCAGTCCGAGCAGCAGCAGTACCGACGGAATATTCGTTTTCTTCGTGATAAAATTGAAGAGATACGAGACCAGAATCAGGCTGCTGCTGACAATCAAAATCCAGTTGGTATTCATCCTTGGAAACTTTTAGGCAGGTTATGTGCTTTCATGGAAACGGATGCTGAATTTTGCTTTCGGAGAACGAACCCATCCTTCCGGGACCGGGTCTCTTGCATACACTGAATCAGCGGTCGGTTTCCCTGAATTTCGACCGAAAATAATCTTTTCTCAACGTGGCAGAAGAAAAAGTTAGCGGTAAGATCGTCGACTGGAAAATTATCCGGCGGCTGTTCCAGTTTATCCGGCCCTATAACACCCAGTTCGTCAGCCTGGTAGTCCTGATTCTGATCGGGGCCGCGCTGGCGCCTGTGATGCCGATGCTGATCCGGTATACCATCGACCGGGACGTCACCGCCGGCAATCACAACGGGCTGACCTTCATGCTCCTTTGCATGGTGGGCGTGCTGGTACTTCAGGGGATCGTACAGTTTGCGAGCAGCTACCTGTCGGGCTGGCTCGGGCAGACCATCATCCGGGATATCCGGGTTCAGCTATACGAGAAAATTCTCTACCTCCGCCTCAAGTTTTTTGACGATACGCCCATCGGCCGGCTGGTTACCCGGACGATTTCCGATGTGGAAACCCTTGCCGACGTCTTTTCGGAAGGTTTGGCAAGTATTGCCGGCGATATCCTCCAGCTTATCCTGATCATCGGGGTGATGCTGTATGCCGACTGGCGCCTGGCCCTCATCAGCCTCAGTACCATTCCGCTGATGCTGATTTCGACCTATATCTTCAAAGAGAAAGTCAAAAAGTCCTTTACTGAAGTGCGGACGGCGGTTGCCAACCTCAACTCCTTCGTTCAGGAACACATCACTGGTATGAATATCGTGCAGATATTCGGAGCCGAGAAACTGGAGCAGGACAAATTCGACAAACTCAACCTCGACCACCGCAAGGCCAATATCCGGTCGATCCTCTACTACTCCATCTACTACCCGGTAGCGGAAGTTATTTCGGCGATGGCTACCGGCCTGATTGTCTGGTACGGTGCGAAGGAGGTTATTTCGCTGAATACCAGCTATGGTACGATCACGGCCTTCATCATGTTTATCAACCTGTTTTTCCGGCCAATCCGGATGCTGGCCGACCGCTTCAATACCCTCCAGATGGGGGTTGTCAGCACCGACCGCATCCTCAAACTCCTCGATTCGGACGAATACACGCAGAACGAAGGTACTTACCAGCCCGAAGAGCTTCACGGCAAAGTGGAGTTCCGGAACGTCTGGTTTGCCTATAACGAGCCGGAATTTGTCCTCCGGGATATCAGTTTTCAGGTAGAAGCCGGAAAAACCATCGCGCTGGTGGGAGCAACAGGCGCCGGAAAGTCGTCTACGATCAACCTGCTGAGTCGTTTTTACGAAATCCAGAAAGGGCATATCCTGATCGACGACGTCGACCTGCTCAACTACGAACTGAGCTGGCTCCGCAGCCGGATCGGGGTAGTATTGCAGGACGTTTTCCTCTTTTCGGATACCATTGAGCGGAATATTACGCTCGGCGACCCGTCCATTACCCGGGCGCAGGTGGTGGAAGCGGCCAAGCTCGTCGGCGCGGATGACTTCATCCAGCGTCTGCCGGGTACCTATGACTACAACGTCATGGAGCGGGGCGCGACGCTCTCGGTCGGGCAGCGGCAGCTGATTTCCTTCGTCCGCGCACTCGTCCGTAACCCCCGCATCCTGATCCTGGATGAAGCAACGGCTTCCGTCGATACCGAAACGGAAGAACTCATCCAGGAAGCCATCGGTAAGCTGATGAAAGGGCGTACGGCCATCGTCATCGCGCACCGCCTGAGTACCATCCGCGAAGCCGACCAGATTCTTGTCCTCGAAAAAGGCCAGATCGTAGAATCCGGCACGCACGAGTCCCTTCTGGAGCGGGACGGCCACTATGCCAATCTGCACCGGATGCAATACAAGGAGCTGGTGTAAGCCGGAACCTTTGTATTTTTGCGCCGTGGGTAAAAAACAGAAATACTACGTCGTCTGGGCCGGTCGCAAGCCGGGCGTTTTCGACAATTGGGAAGACGCCAAGGCGCAGATCGACGGGTTTCTCGGCGCGCAGTACAAGTCGTTTGAGGATCAGGTAGAAGCGGCAAAGGCTTTTCGGGAAAATCCCCGGAAATACATCGGGACGGCAACGAAAAAGCCTGCACCCAAGGCGACGCCGGCTTCAGTCGGCAAGCCGGTAACCCCGGCGCTTGCCGTGGATGCCGCCTGGAATACGGCTACCGGCGTCATGGAGTATCAGGGGGTCGAATATCCGTCTGGACGACTTATTTTCCGGATGGGTCCTTTTGACGACGGCACCAATAACGTCGGCGAGTTTCTCGCGATCGTTCATGGCCTTGCCCTGCTGCAGAAAGCCAATAGTCCGCTGCCGATTTATTCCGATTCACGCACCGCCATCAGCTGGGTCCGGAACAAACGCGCCAATACCAAACTCCCCGAAACAGCCCGGAATGAGGTATTGTTCGACCTGATCGACCGGGCCGAGCGATGGCTGCAGGAAAACACCTGGCAGACCCGCATCCTGAAATGGGAAACGGAATTCTGGGGAGAAAACCCGGCTGATTTCGGCCGAAAATAAGTCCAAGCCTTGCCACGCCGCTCGTTTTTTCAGTTCAAGCAATTTACTGTTTACCAGGACCGTACAGCCATGAAGGTATGTACGGATGCCTGCGTATTCGGGGCGTGGGCAGACGTGGCTTCGGCCAGCCGTATCCTCGATATCGGAGCCGGCACCGGCCTGCTGGCGCTGATGGCAGCACAGCGGGCGGAGCATGCCTCTGTCGATTCTGTAGAGATCGACGACGCGGCAGCCGGGCAGGCACAGGAAAACATCGCCGGAAGTCCTTTTACGGGACGTATCCGCATCCACCATACGGCGATTCAGCAATTTGATCCGGGAGAACGTTTTGACGCCATACTGTCGAACCCGCCGTTTTTCCAGCAGTCGCTCCGCTCGCCGGATGCGGGCCGGAACCTGTCGGCACACGACGACCGGCTTTCGCTCGCAGACCTTGCCGATCAGGTACGCCGCCTGCTGACGGAAGACGGCACTTTTTTCGTCCTCCTCCCCGTTTATGAAACGCTGGTACTGGAAAAACACCTGCCTGATTTTTCAGCTACCCGCCGTATGCTGCTGCGTCATCACCCCGGCAAAGCGCCTTTCCGGGCGCTGACGGCGTTCCGGAGAACGGAGGTCGAAAAGGAGCTACGCACTTCTCCGGCAGAAGAAATACTATCTGTCCGCGACGAACACGACCAGTACACGCCGGAATTCGTAGCTTTGTTACGGGATTACTACACGATATTCTGAGCAGGAAGGCTGCTCATGCGGAGCAAAGGCTCCGCGCATGCTGAGATACGAATGCCACCCTATCTTTTTCAATTGTCCGTCGTCATTCCTCTGTACAACGAAGAGGAGTCCCTTCCGGAGCTCTGCGCCTGGATCCGGCAGGTGATGGATACCCATCATTTTACCTATGAAGTGTTGCTGATCGACGACGGCAGCAGTGACCAGTCATGGAAAGTAATCCGTTCCCTATCAGCGGAAAATCCCCACGTACGGGGCATCCGTTTCAGCCGGAACTATGGTAAGTCGGCCGCCCTGTACACCGGTTTTCAGGCCGCACAGGGGCAGGTCATCATCACGATGGATGCGGATTTGCAGGATAGTCCGGACGAAATACCGGAGCTGTACCGGATGATCACGGAAGACGGGTACGACCTGGTTTCCGGATGGAAGCAGAAGCGCTTTGACCCGCTGACCAAAACGATACCGACCAAACTCTTCAACGCCGTGTCCCGTTGGGTATCAGGCGTGCAGCTGCATGATTTTAACTGCGGCCTGAAGGCATATGATGCGCCCGTGGCCAAATCGGTTCGTCTTTACGGAGAAATGCACCGTAATATCCCCATTCTTGCCAAATGGAATGGTTTTGCCCGCATCGGTGAGAAGGTCGTTCAGCACCGCGCCCGGAAATACGGCCATACGAAATTCGGACTGGAGCGCTTTGTATACGGCTTGCTGGATATGCTGACCATCGTATTTGTCAACCGGTTCGGGAAGCGACCCATGCACCTGTTCGGAACATTCGGCGTGATTTCCTTTCTGCTGGGCCTGGTCGCGACTACGTGGCTCGGAATCGACAAGATTTACAGCATCTCCGCCGGGCACAAATTCCGTAACCTCACCGATGATCCGAAGTTCTTTCTCGCGCTGACGGCGATCGTCGTCGGCTTTCAGCTTTTTCTCGCCGGATTTCTCGGAGAACTCATGGCTTCCAATTCCGAACGTACGACGGAATACAAAATCCGCGAAAAGGTAGGAAACGGGGAAAAAGTGGGAAGATTCGGAGAACACGAGGCTTTTTGAAGGATACTCGTCTCTTTTTAGCCATTTTTGTTTATCAAACCGTCTAAATCGGTTCAGTTATGCGTTATTCCATGCAAATCGCACATCCCTGGCACGGGGTTCCCATTGGGGAAAATGCCCCCGAGGCAGTTACAGCCTTCATTGAAATTGTTCCTACGGACACAGTCAAGTACGAAATCGATAAAGAGACAGGCTTCCTGAAAATCGACCGTCCGCAGCTCTTTTCCAACGCAATGCCGAGCCTTTACGGCTTCATCCCCCAAACCTACTGCGGCGAAGAAATTGCCAGATATGCCACCGAGCAATCGGGTCGGGATATTCCGGAAGGCGACGGAGATCCGTTGGATATCTGCGTTCTCACCGAAAAAGAAATTCCCCACGGAAACATCATTCTTCAGGCCATCCCCATCGGCGGTATCCGCCTGATCGACAAGGGTGAAGCCGATGACAAGATCATCGCCGTCCTGAAAAACGATGCCCTCTACGGCAACTGGAAAGACATCGCCGATTGCCCCAAGAGCGTTCTCAACCGACTGGTTCACTACTTCCTGACATACAAGAATATTCCCGGAGAAGAAAAGGCCGTGATCGAAATCGAAAGCGTCTACGGCCGGGATATCGCACACGAAGTCATCCGGAAAAGCCGGCAGGATTACCGCTCACTGACTGCCGTTCCGACTATCTGAGTCGCCGGCCGGTGACCGGAAAGGACTTTCGGAATCCGGAAATCTCCTTTCATCCTCGCCTGTTCCCGTTCAGACATTTTAAAGCCCGTTGAAAGACGGGCTTATTATTTTTGGTGCAATACCATTTTGTATCCTTTTCCAAAGCGTAAACATGTTGCAGTTTTTGAAATATGTACTGGCCACGATAGTGGGGTTGTTGCTCTTCTCGTTGGTGGCGGTTTTCGTGCTGATCGGCATCGCCTCGGTTGCCGGATCACGTGGGTCAGATGTCGTGGTGGAAGATAATTCCGTTCTCAAACTCGATCTCAACAAGCCTTTTACGGAGTACGATAACAAGGATAATCCGCTGGCGGAGCTCGGCGGGCCGTTCGCCAAACAGTCCGTCATCGGACTGGTACAGGTAAAAGAGGCAATAGCAAACGCCAAACTCGATCCGAAAATCAAAGGTATTTACCTGGCAGCCAACCACCCGGGCGGCGGCTGGGCCGTAACCGAGGAAATCCGGAGCGCGCTGGCCGACTTCCGCAAGTCGGGAAAGTTTATCTACTCTTACGGAGAAACGTACAGTGAATCAGGCTATTACCTGTCTTCTGTCGCTGACAAAATCTACGTAAATCCCGCCGGCGGCGTGGATTTCAACGGTCTCAGCGCCGAATATGAATTTTACAAGGGCACGCTCGACAAACTTGACATCCGGCCGATCGTGTTCCGCGTCGGCAGCTACAAGAGCGCGGTAGAGCCTTTCATCCGGGAAAACATGAGTGAAGAAAGCCGGAAACAAACCGGCTCCTTCCTTCACTCCATCTACGATCAGGTACTGACGGATATCTCTGAAAGCCGGAAAGTACCTGTCGCCCGGCTCAAAACCATCGCCGATTCCCTCCTCGCCGACGAACCGGCAGACGCCCTCCGCAATAAAATTGTAACCAACGTAGGCTACTACGACGAGTTCGATGCGGATATGCGCAAGGCCCTGAAAATCGACAAGGACGCCAAGTTGCAGGTTATTTCCCTTGACAGCTACCTCAAGGCGCCGAAACAGATCAAAAGTCCCAATTCGGATAACAAAATTGCCGTGATCGTTGCCGAAGGCGCGATTGTAGACGGCGACGACGACAGCGACAATCAGGTTGCCTCTGAAAAAACAGCTGCCGAGATCCGCAAGGCCCGCAAGGACAAAAATATCAAGGCAATAGTGCTGCGGATCAACTCGCCGGGCGGTTCCGGACTCGCTTCGGAAGTAATGTGGCGGGAAATTCAGCTCGCGCGTGAACAAAAACCGGTAATCGCTTCGATGTCCAACTATGCCGCTTCCGGCGGGTATTACCTGGCGATGGGGTGTAATAAAATCGTGGCGCAGCCGACGACTATCACCGGTTCCATCGGCGTTTTTTCCCTCCTTTTCCGGATAGACGAGTTCACGAAAAACAAATTAGGCATTACGTTTGACCGCGTCACGACCAACGCCCACTCTGACGCCCCTACCCTCACCCGGGAAATGGACGAGTTCGAGAAAACGCAGTTCCAGAAGTCAACAGATCGCTTCTACGATGTTTTCACCACAAAAGCAGCCAAAGGCCGCAATATGCCGGTTGAAAAGCTGCGGGAACTGGCCGGCGGCCGGGTTTGGTCCGGACAGGAAGCCAAGCAAAACGGCCTGGTAGATGAACTCGGCGGTCTCGAAAAAGCCATCGAACTCGCCGCGAAGGAAGCCAAACTGAAAGAAGGCGAATACCGCCTGCGTTTCCCGGTGAAAAAGGATTTCATCCAGTCGTTCTTCGACAAAGCTGAAGATGAACAGGAAGCCTATGCTATGAAAGCGGCCTTCGGCGACCTCGTTCCCCACGTACAGAAACTCAAAAAGCTCCAGACGATGCAGGGCATTCAGGCCCGCCTGCCGTACGAGCTGATCATTCGCTGAGGATTGCAATACAAAACGAAGAAGGCGACCCGTTAGGTCGCCTTCTTCGTTTTGTATCAGTCTGCCAGTACAGACTGGTGCTTTCGGAGAAACCGAACCAGCGTCAGCCGGTGGCACTTGATCTGGTAGGTCTCTTCTATTTCCTGAATCGACTTATCCATATCCAGGTTGTTGCGTTCCACCAGCCGCAGCAAATGTTCGAGCGGAATATCACGCAGCTTTCGCTTCCGCCCCGTCCGTATAGCCGGCAAGAGGCTTTCGTATTGTCGCTTTTCCCAGTCGTTAAACCAGTTGTAAATCGTGATGCGGGTCACGCCGAAAAGCTCCATCAACCGGGTGGTCGGATATTTTTTGGAAGACAGCAGTAGGCAGTGTATCCGCTGCCGTACGGCGGCGCTGTTGCTCGTATTGAAAACGCGCGTCAGCTCCACTTCTTCTCTTTCGGTTAAAATCACATACCTCATGATGATTCGGATAGTATGCTTCTTCACGCAAGAGGATTACCATTTGTTCTGATTTTCAGAAAGTAAACCAAACAAGGCGCAGATCAGGCTGAAGTTTGAGTATAATAGCCTTCAAACCTATTGAATCACCGCAAGAGATAAGTATAATTTCGATAATCGGCGGTAAAATACCGCCAAATGAACACAGTTACCAGACAGAGCTATGCCGGGAAGAAACAGGCGTATGCTGCGCCCGCAGGGGCTGGGCGCAGGTCACAACGAGTAATCCGACGATCAGGATCAGCAGAGCCGAGAGGAAAGAATGTTGTCTGGACATGGCGCAGGTCTTTTCCTGTGACAGAAAAGAACCATGCCACTATCCCAGTCTTTTCGACATGGTATAATGCTGGATGATGCCAAAAAGCAGATGGCTTTTGTCGAGAATCCGGTAGCCGATAGACAGGTAAAAAGGCACCGCATTATCCCGGGCTTCCAGAATGACCTCTTTCATTCCCTCTTCCACTGCTCTTTCTTCCAGCCAGGCCATGAGAGCCTTGCCCACGCCCTTACCCTGGGCTTCCGCCGAGACGGCTACGCAACGGACCTGGCCGGTATCACCGCCCTTGCGTTGCAGGCGGGCCACGCCCAGCGTTGTTCCGTCTTCGCTATAGGCGGCAGCATGAATGGCCTGGTCTTCGTCAGCCAATACCTCAGTACCCTCCGCCTGCCCCCATGGCTCACGCAGTACCACAAAGCGCAGGCGATAATAGGCTTTCCATTCTTCAGGAGTTTGAGGCGTGCGTATGTCCATGTCAGTCGGGGTAAAAGATCAGAATGTGGGCGCGGTCACCCGAAACATAGGCAGGGCCTGCAGTAAATCCGAAGCCTGTTACTTTCTGTTGCAATCCGGGAAATGAAAACAGGAGCCTGCCGCATCCTTCGTGGCGCTCACCTGGAAAACGGGCCTCCTCTTCCTCAATGAACAAAACCCCACCGGGCCGCAGAATCCGCCGGACTTCTGCCAGCATTTTATCCGGAAAATCAAACTCATGCAGCGCATTCAGTATCAGCACCTTGTCTACGGACTGCGCATCGAGAGGTACTGTCTGCGCGGTACCTGTCACCGGAATGAACCGGGCCTCCGGCCGGGACTGGTACTGGCGTTCCCAATAGCGTATGCCGGCTGCGACTTCCTCCTGATTGAGCAACTCCGGATCGGTATCGACGAGATAGCAGGTAAGGTCCGGTGTCCGGAACATCCACCCGATTTCCCAGGCGCCACCGCCGCAGCCGAGACTGGCGACTACTTCACCGGGTTTGAAATCGAATAGCGCGGGCAGCATGTCAGAGCAGTAATCCGGCGATCGTGGCGCTCATGTAACTGGCCAGCGTACCGGCAATGAGGGCCTTGAAACCAAGTTTGGCGAGGTCCGACCGCCGAGAGGGCGCCAGCTCTCCGATACCTCCCACCTGAATGGCAATGGAGCTGAAATTGGCAAATCCGCAGAGAGCGAAACTGGTAATGGCGACGGTCTTCGGATCCAGTCCGGGACGGAGCTTAACGAGGTCGAGGTAGGCGACGAATTCGTTCACCACCATCTTCGTCCCCATCAGCGCGCCGGCGTGTTCTATATCTTTCCCCGGTACGCCCATGCACCAGGCAAACACGGAAAAGACCTTCCCGAGAATCCAGTTCAGGTTCAGGTCATCCATTTGAAAAATATAGAAGCCTACGCGCCACAGAAGGGAATCGACCAGGGCGATCAGGGCGATGAAACCAATCAGCATCGCGATGACATTGAACGCTACCTTCAACCCCTCGCTGGCGCCTGCCGCGATGGCATCGAGCAGGTTGGCGTGGTGTTTTTTGACTTCCAGTTTGACGACGCCTTTCGTAGATGATTCCTCTGTTTCCGGAAAGATGATCTTCGAAATCACCAGGGCTCCCGGCGCCGCCATCAGGCTGGCCGCAAGCAGATACGAAGCTTCAACACCCAATTTGATGTAGGTTGCCATGACGCCGCCGGCGATACAGGCGAAGCTCCCCGTCATCGATGCCATGAGCTCCGAACGCGTCATATCCTTGAGGTAGGGCTTGATCATGATCTGGGCTTCTACCTGGCCGACAAAAGCACTGGATACGTTCGAGAGCGCTTCCGCGCCGCTGACGCCCATCAGCCAGTACATACCCCGTGCCAGGATGGAAATAACCCATTGCATCACGCCGAGGTGGTAGAGCATGTTGACCAGCACCGCCACGAAAATGATCGTCGGAACGATCTGAAAGAAGAAAATGAAGTTATCGGCAGCCCCGAAGACGGACGTCAGCAGGGAAGATTTCACCAGCGGGCCAAAGACAAACTCGGCGCCTTCATTGGCCTTGTCGAGCAGCTTCCGGACCAGGTTCCCGATCGCGCCGAACAGGTGCTGCCCGGTTTCGGTTTTCAGGATAAAAACGGCCAATCCGAACTGCAGGCCGAGACCTACCAGCACCGTGCGGTAATTGATGGCTTTTCTATTATTGGAAAGGGCAAAGGCTATACCGAGAATAACAAAAATGCCGATCAATCCGGTAAAACGCTCCATTTGGTCAGGGGGAAATGAGAAGTGTGTGATGAATGATTGCGAAAATAACGGAATTACGTCCCCCCGGCAAATACCCCGCCTCCGGATATGACTTCCGCAAAATAAATCTACAGGCAGAGGCAACCTTTTTGCCTCCGGCGACGAGTATGCGTTTGAACCATCACTTCAAACAGAAACTCCCATGCGGATCAACCTTTCACTGGGCGGCCTCCTGGTCGCCGCGGCGCTCTTTTGTGCCTCTTGCAAAAATTCTGACGACACGCCGCCGGCTGAGACCTTTGACGTGGCGGTCGCGAAAACGGCCCTCGGCGACATATTAACCGGCGCGGATGGAAAGACACTGTATTTCTTTACGAAAGATGTAGCGGGTACTTCTGTCTGCGATGGAAACTGCCTCGCCGCATGGCCACTTTACTACAAGGAAACGTTGAAGCTGGGAGCCGGTCTGTCTACAGCCGACTTCACGACTATCACCCGTGCCGATGGCACCAAGCAAACGGCTTACAAAGGCTGGCCGCTGTATTACTACAAGAATGACGCTGCCGCCGGAAAAACCGACGGCGATAAAGTAGGCGGCGTCTGGTATGTAGCGCGTCCGCACTTCACCGTCATGCTGGCTACCGGTCAGCTGAAAGGAAACGACGGCAAGAACTACACCAGTACCTATACCGAAGGTACCGGCGAAACGACCTACCTCGTCGACAGCCTCGGCCATACCTTGTATGCCTTCGCGCCTGACAAAAAGAACAAGAACACCTATACCAAGTCTGATTTCAGCAACAACGCGACGTGGCCGCTGGCAGAGTACGATGCCAAATTCATCCCCTCCTCGCTCAACTCCGCCGATTTCGGCACGATCACGGTCTTCGGTCGTAAACAGCTGACCTACAAGGGCTGGCCGCTGTACTACTTCGGTCCGGACGGCAGTGTACGCGGCGCTACCAAAGGCGTCAGCGTTCCTACTCCGGGTAAGTGGCCGGTGGTGAATCAGAATTCGGCGGCGGCGGTCGACTAAGTGGTTTTAAGTTTGCAGTTTTCTGTTTTCAGTTTTGTGATCCGATGTATTCGATTCTCCGGTACTGGATCGTTACGAAATCCATTCGAACGACCAGCATAAAACTGAAAACAGAAAACTGCAAACCGAAAACCCTACACCTTCCTCACCCTCCTCCAAACCAAAAAGAACCCCACCCACGACATCACCAGCAGCCCCGCCGTAATCTGAAAAGGCCGGCGGCTTTGCTCTTCGATGTCGTCAAGGCGGCGGCGGTTGCGCTCGAGCTGGTCTTTAAGCTGTCGGTTTTCTTCCATGAGTGCGCCGCTCTCACCGAGGTAGGTGTTGACGCGCTGGTTGACGTCCGAGTTTTTCCGTCTCAGCTCGGCTACTTCCGAATTCTTCATCCGGTTGAGTTCCGCCAGAATTTCATTGTCCTTCTTCAGGATTTTTTCCATCGTGGCGATGATGTTCCGGAGGTCGTTTTTCGACTGTCCGCCAAAAAACGCATTGCGCTCCTGCTGGTCTTCCGACCATTTTTTGTAGAGATCCTCCCGCTGTCCGACCAGCAGATTGAGGACGGAATCAGGACGGGCGACATAGCTGTAACGAATATCCTGCGCCTGCGAAACAGCGGGCAGCAGGCAAAGGAGAAAGAAAATACGTTTCATACCGGTGATTCAAAAAAAAGGCAGCCGTGATCTGGCTGCCTGTCTGACTAAAAAAGTAATGCCTCGGGCAGGTCTGCCTCTGTCACCTCGAAAAAACGGCGGTGGATGTTGAACGGCTCCTCGTCCTCTTTCCGTGGACATTTGCGATAGGTTCCGTCTTCTTTCAACGTATACGCATTGACGTTGTCCCGCAGGTTAAAATCCAGTATCTGAATAGCCTGTTGCTGCACCTTCGGGTTGATCAGCAGAAACAGGGATTCGATGCGTTTATCGAAACTCCGGACCATCATATCCGCGCTGCCCCCGTAAATCTTCGGCTCGCCGTTGTTGTGGAAATAGAACAGGCGGGTATGCTCCAGCAGGTCTCCGACGATGGAGCGCACGCTGATGTTTTCCGACAATCCTTCCCGACCCGGCCGCAGGCAGCAAATACCGCGCACGATGAGTTTCACCGGTACGCCGGCCTGCGAGGCCTGGTAGAGTTCATCGATGATTTCCCGGTCTTCCAGCGAGTTCACTTTCAGGCAGATACCGGCAGGTTTTCCGGCGCGGGCGTTTTCGGCCTCGGCGTGAATCAGCTCGATGATGTTATTCCGCATATCTCCCGGCGCCGTAATCAGATTCTGATAGCTGCTCGGCAGGGAGTGCCCGGTAATAACGTTGAAAAACTCTGAAACGTCTCCGGTATATACTTCATTGGCCGTGAGAAGGCCTACGTCGGTATACAGCTTTGCCGTGTCTTCGTTGTAGTTACCGCTGGAAAGGTGGGCATAACGTTTTACGCCCTCGCCTTCAGCACGGACGATGAGCAGCAGTTTTGTGTGCGTCTTGAACCGTCCGATACCATAGATGACGAAGCAGCCGGCCTTCTGGAGGCGCTCGGCTTCGCGGATGTTATTTTCTTCGTCGAAACGGGCTTTTACTTCGAAAAGTACCGCTACGTTTTTTCCGTTTTCCGCCGCTTTGAGCAGCGCCGCCGTCACGCGGGAGTTTTTGGCTACCCGGTAGATCGTCAGCTTGATACTCAGCACATTCGGATCTTCGGCCGCCTGTTCGAGCATGGTAATAACCGACTCGAAGTTGTTATACGGGTGGTGCAGGAAGATATCCCGCTCCCGGATGACGCTGAAAATATCCTCGATCGGTCCGCGGGGCATACCCAGCGGCGGTACCGGCGCGGCCATCTTCGGCAATTCATCCCGGAATTCGGGGTGCCGGACTACCTGCCACATCGCCGAGAAGTCGATAAACCGGTCGGCATAGAAGACGTTCAGGTCATCGATCTCCCATTTCTTTTTGAGAACGCTGACGACCCATTCGGAGCAGTTGGCTTCGATGGCCAGTTTAACGACGCGGCCGAGACGGCGGTTCTTGACCTTCTGCCGGATTTCGTCCACAATGTCATCTTCGACGTCGTCGATATCTTCCACCGAAAAATCACCGTTCCGAATGATACGTAACAAGCTGACATTCAGTATCTCAATATTCCTGTAGAGCTTTTGTACTTCGTGACGGACGATTTCCTCGATCGGCAGGAAGACTACCTCGTCGGGGCGATCCATCACGAAAAACCGCGGCAGGTTTTGCGGAATCTGAATGAACGACAGCTTTTTTTCCGCCTGGTCTTTCTTCGTGACCATCGGGTTTTTCGTCACGACGGCAAACGTCAGCGCCCTCGGCACCAGGCTCGGGAAGGTATGCGTCTGATCGTATACCATCGGCGTGAGCATGGGGTAGATTGTGCGGTCGAAGTGGCGGATGGCGGTCGCTTTTTCGTCCTCCGTGAGGTCGTCCCATTCGGCCAGTCTCAGTTCATGCGACGCGAAAAGCGGCAGCAGGTCCTCCCGGAAGATGCGGTTGCGGTCTTCGTGGAATTTCTGAATGGACGATAACAATGTCTGCCGGAACGGCCATTCCCGCAAACCGGAATAATCGACACGCTCCTTCTTGTAATCGAGGTAGTTGTAAAGGCTTCCGACGCGGATCGAGAAAAATTCATCGAGGTTGGAGGCTGTGATAGCCAGGAACTTCAGACGGTCGAACAGATTACGTTCCGGATCCCGGGCCTGGTCGAGCACGCGTTCGTTGAAAGCGAGCCAGCTCAGGTCCCGGCTGATATACGGGGACTGTTCGATGGTTGAAGTGACCTTTTCCTGGCTGCGCGCCAGGCGTTTCTGATCTTCCATGAGGGTACGAAAACGAATCAATCGCCGGAAAAACGACAAAAGGCCCGAGGATCGCGAGCCTTTCGATAAACGATGATAGATAGAGTTTCTTCTGGACACAAAACAAACTTATTTTATCACGGTGAAATCGTCTGGCTATGTTATGCTTTTGTTAAATACGACGCCTGTTAATTGTCCGAAGGTAGCTGAGACTTGATGGCAGCGTATTCCGAGCTGATGGCGGCCATTTCCTTTACCAGAAAGGTCTGGAGTTCGACGTTGAAAATGGCTTTGTCTTCGTCGGACAGGGAGGCGTACAGGTCTTTCAGTTCCTGATTAATCTTCGCCCGCTCCGCGTCATCCGCCGCGTTGATGGAGCGGATGTGGTAGGTCTTAAAATTGAATTTCATGACGGGAATGGTATGAAAAAAGGCGGGTGTCTCCACCCGCCTTTCCCGGCCGGATGCCTGTCAGATATCGATGTTTGCGTACTTGGCGTTTCTTTCGATGAACTCGCGGCGCGGCGCTACTTCGTCGCCCATGAGCATCGAGAAGACGTGATCTGCCTCGGCAGCACTTTCAATCGTTACAAGTTTAAGCGTACGGGCTTCGGGATTCATGGTTGTTTCCCACAGCTGCTCGGCGTTCATTTCCCCGAGACCTTTGTAACGCTGAACGTTGACCGAGTCGGGACGCTCGCCGCCGATTTCACGGACGGCCGCTTCGCGCTGGCCTTCTGTCCAGCAGTACCGTTGCTGCTGCCCTTTCTTCACGAGGTAGAGCGGGGGCTGCGCAATAAACACATATCCCTGCTCCACAAGCTCTTTCATGTACCGGAAGAAGAACGTCAGGATCAGCGTACGGATGTGGCTGCCGTCGACGTCGGCATCGGTCATGATGATTACTTTGTGGTACCGGAGCTTGTCGAGGTTGAGCGCGCGCTCGTCCCCGTCTTTTCCGAACTGTACCCCGAGTGCGGTAATCATGTTCTTGATTTCCTCGTTCTCGTAAATCTTGTATTCCTGGGCTTTTTCTACGTTGAGAATCTTACCGCGAAGCGGGAGAATAGCCTGGTAGTTCCGGTTCCGTCCCTGCTTGGCGGTACCGCCTGCAGAGTCCCCCTCGACGAGGAAGAGCTCGCATTGTTCGGCATCCGATTCAGAACAGTCGGCCAGCTTACCCGGCAAACCGCCGCCGCCGAGGACCGTCTTCCGCTGCACCGCTTCCCGGGCTTTCCGGGCGGCGATACGCGCTTTGGCCGCAATCACGACCTTGTCGACGATGATCTTCGCTTCTTTCGGGTGCTCTTCGAGCCAGGTCTGGAGCATGTCGGTCACGACCTGCGACACCGCGCCGGCTACTTCGCTGTTACCGAGCTTGGTCTTGGTCTGGCCTTCAAACTGGGGCTCAGCGACTTTCACCGAAATAACAGCAGTAAGACCTTCGCGGAAATCTTCCCCGGAAATCTCGATCTTCTCCTTGGCGAGCATGCCGTTTTTATCGGCATAGCCTTTCAGCGTCCGTGTCAGCGCACCCCGGAAACCGGCTACGTGGGTACCGCCTTCGATGGTGTTGATGTTGTTGACGTAGCTGAAGACGTTCTCCGAATAGGAGCTGTTGTAAACCATGGATACCTGTACCGGAATCGATGCCTTTTCAGACGATTCCATGTAGATCGGATCCTGGAGAAGGGGTTCCCGGGTGCCGTCGAGGTACTTGACAAACTCGATCAGACCGCCTTCAGAGAAGAACTCTTCGCCGCGGGGGACACCGTCTTCACCGATTTCACGCAAATCCTTGAGCGTAATCCGGATACCCCGGTTGAGGTAGGCCAGCTCACGCAAACGCTGCGCAACGGTTTCATACTTGTACTCGGTAACCTGAAAAATCGTCGCATCGGGCTGAAAATGAACCGTCGTACCCGTACGGTCGCCGGCTTCGCCGACTACCTTAACCGGATACTGCGGCACCCCGATTTTGTATTCCTGCTGGAAAATCTGGCCTTCGCGGTAAACCGTCACTTTCAGGTCGGTAGACAGTGCATTCACGCAGGATACCCCTACCCCGTGCAAACCGCCGGAAACTTTGTAGGAACCCTTGTCAAACTTACCCCCCGCGTGCAGTACCGTCATGACCACTTCCAGCGCCGACCGTTTTTCCTTCGAGTGCATACCCGTCGGAATACCCCGGCCGTTGTCATCTACCGTAATGGAGTTGTCTACATTAATCGTCACTCCGATGGTATCACAATACCCGGCGAGCGCTTCGTCAATGGAGTTATCTACTACTTCCCAGATCAAATGGTGCAAACCCTTCGCTCCTACATCCCCGATATACATGGAAGGGCGCTTGCGCACGGCTTCGAGCCCTTCCAATACCTGAATATTATCTGCACCATAGTTGTTCTGGGTCGGCACGACCTTTTCTTCTTCCAAAACTTCGTTGGTCATATATACTTGATTTTTAGTCCTTTACACAAGCCGCGGCCATCGCCTGCAGATCCGAAATAAATTGGGTAAAAATACAATTTTTTGGGCAGAAACAGGCCTTTTTTTCCAAGAAAATGACAAATTTCTTCGCCTTTTCCGGACCTTTTTCCGGGCTTTGTGGATTTACCCCCTGAACACCACAACGACAGACCTCCGGTTCTCCGCATACCGGCAGGCAAATAGTTATTTTCCGGTCCGGTTTACCCGGATTTTTACCAGATATCAGCCATGCTTACCTGTCAAAAACACCTCTTTTCCCTTCCGGACGACGTCCACTACCTCAACGGCGCCAGTATGTCGCCGCTGCCCAAACCGGTAGAGGAAGCCGGTATCGCCGGACTGCTCCGCAAGTCCCGCCCGTATGAAATTACTCCGTCGGCTTACTTCGAGGGCGTCGACCGCGTCAAGGCGCTTTTTGCCCGGCTGATCAACGGGACGGCCGACCGCGTCGCGGTTATTCCTTCCGTTTCGTATGGCATGGCGGTAGTCGCCCGTAACCTCCGCGCCCACCCCGGCCAGCATATCCTGCTCATCGAAGGAGAATTTCCATCGGACTACTATGCCTGGGAAGACGTCTGCCGGACGAAAGAACTGACGATCCGCACCATTGCAGATCCCAAACAAAACCGCGGACCGGAATGGAACCGTCGCATTCTGGAAGCCATCTCCGCTGAAACCGCACTGGTGGTACTCGCGCCGGTAAACTGGTCGGACGGCCTCCTTTTCGACGTCGCCGCCATCGGAAAACGCTGCCGGGAAACGGATACGCTGTTCGTCCTTGACGGTACCCAGTGCGTCGGCGCCTTCCCGGTAGATATAGCCGCCGCTCATGCCGATGCCCTCGTTGTAGCCGGCTACAAGTGGCTCATGAGCGCCTACAGCCTGGGCCTGGCGTGGTACGGCCCGGCGTTCGACGGTGGCGACCCGATCGAATATTCCTGGATCAACCGGAAAGGCGCGCAGGATTTCCGCCTGCTGATGGACTATACCTCCGAATACCGCGAAGGCGCCAGTCGCTACTCCATGGGCGAGCAGAGTAATTTTATCCAGATACCTATGCTCGAGGCCGGGCTGCAACTGCTGCTTTCCTGGACGCCAGAGGGCGTGCAATCGTATTGCCATGAGCTGGTCGGCGCCGAAACAGATACCTGGATATCGTTGGGTTATGAAATAGAAGAAGCCGGACATCGCGCCGCGCACCTGTTCGGACTGAAGCACCCAACCTTATCAATGGACCGGCTGCGGGAAGCGCTGGGTCGCCACCGGGTATACATATCCACCCGGGGCACGACCCTGCGCGTAGCTCCCCACGTCTACAACACGCCCGAAGACATCCAGGCGCTGACGCAGGCACTGACAGAAGCGATTTGAATCAGTCCCGGAAGAACGATCCGGTCGGCGTCTGTAAAAAGGCGTCGAGCGGAATTTCTTCCTGCTTCAGAAAGCCTTTTTGCGGCAATGTTCCTTCGGCTACCATCTCGACGACCGCCGCGATCGACCCCGCTGTTGTCCACGAAATCGCCCGCCATTCCTTGCCGTTGATGGTACGGGGGTGATAGGCCCGGTAAAACTCCTCCCGCGCAAGGTGGGTATCCTGGTAGCCTTCGACGACGGCATAGACATACACGACGTCGTCCCGCACGGGCGGCTTGGCCTCCGTCAGGATTTCCTCGGCCAGTTCGCGGCGGTTTTTGAGGATGAGTTCATACAACAGAAACTTCATCAACCGGGCGTGACCGGGGTAGCGGATGGTTTTGTAGTTGAGGGTATCGACCTTTCCGGCGAAGGTTTCGCACATGGTTCCGAGGCCGCCGGAAGTACTGAAGGATTCAAACTCCTGGCCTTCGATGTTGATAACTTCCAGGCCGTCGAGTGCAGGAACCATTTTCCGCTCGCCGTTCTGGATGACTTCGCAATCGTTGAGGTATTCGTTGATCACACCCGCCGGCGACCAGGTAAAGGAATACCCCAGCAGGCCGTTCGGATAGCGTGGCAGGGCTCCGACGCGCAATTCGATATCCCGGAGGCGGGTAAACCGTTTGGCCAGATCCGAGCCCACAATCCCGATAAACCCGGGAGCCAGGCCACACTGCGGCGCCATGATACCGGCCGAGGTTTCGGCCATTTCGCGGATGGCGGCCGTCGTCGGGACGTCTTCCGTCAGGTCAAAATAATGCTTGCCGAAGCGATGAGCCAGGCGTGCAATAGGGAGATTGAGATTATAGGGAAGACAGGAAACAACCGTGTCAAATTCCGGAATAAGGCGTTCGAGCAGGCTCAGGTCTGTGACGTCGCCCTGTACTGTTCGGAACGGCAGCGAAGGAGCGGCTTTGTCGAGGCCGGTGACATCAAACTTATTGGAAAGAAGAATACCGACCAGCGAGCCGACCTTACCCATCCCCACCACGAGTACGTTTTTCATAGGTTTATAGCGTTTCGATGAAGAATACTGGCCGGTAATATCCGCGATCGGCAGATGATACGCAACTTTTCTTCTTCGTCTTTGCTATAAACTGAGCAGGCGGGTGACGGTGTCGCCGTTTTCGGTTTCGTCGAGCGTCCGGTAGCGGCGGCCGAGCACTTCCCAGGCCTTGCGGGCCTGTCGGGAGTCGGACAGGGAGACAATAAACGCACCGCCGGGCGCCAGCGCGGATTCAAACCGGTGAAGCAGATCCGGCAATTCGTCCGGAGCTGTCTTATCAAAAATAACCAGGGAAAAAGACTGCTCCGGAACGTAGGAATCCACTGACTGCCGGACGGTCCGAACCTGTTTGCTGACGTCTCTGTCGCGGAAGGACCGGTCTACCGCCACCCAGTTGCCATAGCTCCGTTCGGGTACGTCAGACCAGCTCTCCGCCGGTCCCAGCGACAATACCGAACCGCCGGATGCATGGCTCCGGATAAGGCCGGCAACCGCGCCGCCTTTTTTCTTTCCGAACAAAAACGACAGTAAGCCCATGTCAATCTTCGGGATAGGGAACGAAAATAAAACGGGTAAAATCCGAGTCGATCACAAACAGACAGGCAAATTCTGCCGGGTCTTTAAAGTTCTCTTTAAACATCTCCTCGCCGTCTTCTCCGATGATCTCACGCTGGAGAAATTCTTCGAGAAAAGTCGCCGAATAAAACCATTCGTTGTGATTCATTTCACCCCGCGCGATGAGTACGGTACCGAGCGTCTGCGGTTCACGGCAGGCCACGAAAATCGGGTATTCCGAAAATCCTCGCCGGCGGATCTGGTGTGAGGCTTCCTGAATAAACTCGGCTACCTTCACGAAATCAGCCGTGATGATGCCGAGGTATTTCCCGCTCAGCTCAGGCGAGTTCGGGGCATTGGATAGTGCTTCGGGTTCGTCGATCATGACAAAAAAAGTAGGACAGATTACCGCCTGGCGGCCAGGAGTAATCCCAGGTCTTTGTATCTCAGGTTAAACAGCCGGGCGATGTGCGCATTGGTAATCGACCCGTTGTGACAATAAACGCCTTTCATGAACCACTTGTTGGCGAACATCATTTCCTCGATGCCGCCAAGGGTACCGGTTTGGAGCAGAAAAGGCGTAAATACGTTGCTCAGCGCGATGGACGCTGTATGTGCGACCCGGCTGGCGATATTCGGCACGCAATAATGAATGACGCCGTGCTTGCGGAACATAGGCTGCCGGTGCGTCGTCATCTCGGACGTTTCCACGTTTCCGCCCTGATCGATCGAGACGTCGATGATAACCGAGCTCGTGCGCATGCGGGTCACCATTTCTTCCGTCACGATCATCGGGCTGCGGCCTTCTTCCCCGCGCATGGCGCCGATAACGACGTCGGCCTGCTGGACGGCATCTGCCAGTTGCTCGGTATGAATCACACTGGTATAGATCGGCTGCCCAACGGCATAACGCAGGCGCTGCAGGCGGTACATATCCTTGTCGAACACCTGTACCTGCGCCCCGAGCCCGAGGGCCATACGGGCAGCGTATTCGGCTACGGTTCCGGCTCCGACGATCACGACTTTGGTCGGCGGAACACCCGTAATACCTCCCAGGATAATTCCCTTACCCTGGTGAACGCCGGAAAGGTATTCAGCAGCGATCATCATGACGGTACTGCCGGCGATTTCGCTCATGGTCCGGATAATGGGCATAGCGCCGGATTTGTCTTCGATGAATTCGAAGGCAATGGCCGTAACCTGCTTTTCGTTCAGGGCACTGAAGTACTCCTGTGTACGGTTGGGAATGGTCAGGGCGGAAATCAGGGTACTGCCCCGGCGAAGGTACCGGTATTCGGCCTCGGTGACGGGCTCCACCTTCAGAATCACGTCGGCGGCATAGGCCTCTTCCGGCGAGTACACGATGCGGGCGCCGGCTTCCCGGTAATCATGATCCGTGAACTGCGCGCCTTCTCCGGCTCCGCTTTCCACGACGATATGGTGTCCGTTCCGTACCAGCAGGCGAACCGCTTCGGGCACTAAAGCGATGCGGTTATCCAGAAAAGACACCTCCTTGGGTAATCCGATCTGCAGCGAGTGCCGCTGATTTTTGACGGGGGCAAGTTGTTCCTGAGGATACAACAGCGTCTGCTGGGCCAGTGATTCAAAATCGGACTGCTGCACTTGCGGGACACTCATGATGAGGTAGTTAACTAGGTAACTAAACCTGGTAGTATGCGTTCGGGTGATGTTTGCGCGGGGAATCCAGGTGCCTGATCTCCTGTTTGGGAGCCGGGCGACTGACCTTCCGGACACACAAAGATAGACTTTTACAAGAAACGTGCCTGTCCAACTTTTCCGGGCGAAACAAACTCTATCCGCCGGTTTGGGGTTATCCCGTTGACAGTGTTTAACTTGGAAGAAATTCCCGGCAGGGACTTAACCATTTTGCTATGAAGGGATACCGGTTTTCTGAATTTGTTCCGGTCGTGGAACAAGATTCGCAGAAAGCAAAGTTCGATCAGCTGCTGGATATCTTCAACCAGCTGCTGACGATGACCAGCGGTGATGTCTCCCAGGCTATGGCATGGCTCACTCAGCTGGACAAACAGTACAAACTTACCGACGAAAATTACGGCATCGGGGATTTCTTCGACGACCTCAAACAGAAGGGGTATATCACCGAACAGCCGGGCGACGGCGAAGTCGTTCTGACACCCAAAGGCGAGCAGTCGATCCGGCGGCAGTCGCTCGACGAAATCTTCGGCAAGCTCAAAAAATCCCGCGCCGGCGGCAACCACCGCACGCCTCATGTGGGAACGGGCGACGAAGCTACCTCCGACCGCCGGTCCTTTCAGTTTGGTGATTCGCTCGAACAGATCGCGATGACAGAGTCCATCCGGAACGCCCAGATCAACAACGGCATAGGTGAATTCCGGATGACTGAAAACGACCTCGAAATCGTTGACACGGAGTACAAGGCCCAGACGAGTACTGTGCTGATGATCGACATCAGCCACTCCATGATTTTGTACGGAGAAGACCGCATTACACCGGCCAAAAAGGTCGCAATGGCGCTTTCCGAGCTGATCATGACGAAGTATCCGAAGGACACGCTCGACATCATCGTCTTCGGTAACGACGCCTGGCAGATTCAGGTCAAGGACCTCCCCTACCTGGAAGTCGGTCCGTATCACACCAATACGGTGGCCGGACTGGAACTGGCGATGGACTTGCTGCGACGCCGGAAAAACAAGAACAAGCAGGTCTTCATGATCACCGACGGCAAGCCGACATGCCTGAAAGAAGGCATCCGGTATTACAAAAACAGCTTCGGGCTGGACCGCAAGATTCTCAACAAAACCCTCACGCTGGCGGCGCAGTGCCGGCGGCTGAAGATTCCGATTACCACGTTCATGATCGCCCGGGACCCGTATCTCCAGGATTTTGTCCGGAAGTTTACCGAAACCAACAACGGGCGGGCATATTATTCCAGCCTGAAAGGGCTTGGAGAGTTCATTTTCGAAGATTTTGAACGAAACCGGAAGAAGAATGTGCGGTAAATCAGACCATCACCTGGCTTATCTACGACTTGTATGACGACGATTCAGCTATCAATCGAAGAAGAAAAATTACAGCAACTGGAGTTAAAGGCGGAGGAACAGGGAATTACTGTCGACGCCCTCCTCCAGAAGACCATCTCAAGCCTTCTTGAGACAGCAGAAGAACGAAAAAAACGCCTGATGAGAGAGGTCGTTGATCAGAATCTGGAGCTTTACAAACGTTTGGCGTAGTCATGACAATTACCATCAGAGACCTGATTGAGCTTCATGACTACGTAATCCAAAAATCAGGCGGAGCGACGGGTATTCGGGACCATCGAAGTCTTGAAAGCGCTATCCACCAGCCTTTTATGTCGTTTGGCGGAGAACCGCTATTTCCGGATGTCAGATTGCAGGCCGTCGCTCTCTGCTTTTATCTTGTGACCAGTCATCCTTTTATAGATGGAAACAAGCGGATCGGGCACGCCGCGATGTTGCTGCTGTTGAAACTAAATGGATTTGAATTCATCGCACCGATTGCCGACCAGGAAAAGGTTATGCTTGATCTTGCAGCAGGACTTCTTGACCGGGAAGAATTTTCAAACTGGGCCTTAGCTCATATTTTCTCAGTTGAAGGAGCATAGATCCTGGCTACTTGCATTACTCAGTTGCCCATAGCGCTTCTGATTTTCCACATCAAAACCACCATTAATGTCCTATTTCACGCTTTCTTCCTCCGACAAACTAACCCTCCGGACGCTCGGCCAGCTCAAGGCCGCAGGGTATCAGCCCGAGTCCGTCAAAGACGAATTGCGCCGTAACCTCATCGCCCGGCTGCGTGCAGGAGAGCCGGTTTTCCCCGGTGTGTATGGATACGAAGACACCGTTATCCCCGACGTGGAACGGGCACTTCTCTCCCGCCACCATATCAACCTCCTCGGTCTCCGGGGACAGGCCAAAACCCGCATCGCCCGGTTGATGGTCGGATTGCTGGATGAGTATATTCCCGTCGTCGAAGGCTCCGAGCTGAACGACGATCCGCTTCAGCCGCTATCCCGTTATGCCGTGGACCTCATCGCCGAAAAGGGAGACGACACGCCGATTACCTGGCTGCACCGTGACGAGCGCTACACCGAAAAGCTGGCCACACCTGACGTATCCGTTGCCGACCTCATCGGCGATGCCGACCCGATCAAGGCAGCGACCCTCAAACTTCCCTATTCCGACGAGCGGGTAATTCACTTCGGACTCATTCCACGCTCACACCGGGGTATCTTTGTCATCAACGAATTACCTGATTTACAGGCCCGTATCCAGGTATCCCTGTTCAATATCCTGCAGGAAGGAGATATTCAGATCCGGGGTTTCAAGCTGCGCCTGCCGCTGGATATTCAGTTTGTTTTCACTGCCAACCCGGAAGATTACACCAACCGGGGCAGTATTGTAACGCCGCTGAAAGACCGGATCGACAGCCAGATTCTGACGCACTATCCGAAATCCCTGGAAATCGGAAAGCGTATTACCCGGCAGGAAGCCCTGGTGAAGGAAGGGCAGGAAATCGTCACCATCAACGAGTTGACGGAAGACCTCATCGAGCAGATTGCCATTGAAGCGCGGGCCAGCGAATACGTTGACGCCAAGTCCGGCGTCTCGGCCCGTATGACTATTTCTGCTTTTGAAAACCTGATCTCAACGGCCGAACGGCGCGCGCTGCTCAACGGGGAAACGAGCACGTACGTCCGACTGTCAGATTTGTATGGGGTCATACCAGCCATCACCGGCAAAGTGGAACTGGTATACGAAGGCGAAGTGGAAGGGCCGTACATCGTGGCGATGAACCTCGTCAGCAAGGCTATTAAAACCCAGTTTCTCAACTACTTCCCGGATCCGGAAAAGCTTAAAAAGCAGATTAAGAATAAAGCCAATCCCTATCAAAAGGTACAGGACTGGTTCAGTGAAAATCACCTGGATTTACTCAGTGATTTGACCGAAAAAGACTACCGGAACCGCCTGTTGACGATTGACGGGCTGGATGAATTTGTCGAACAGTTCCAACCCTCTGCCGAAGGCGACGAGAAGCTCTTCCTGATGGAGTTTGTCCTGCACGGAATGGCTGAGTTTTCGCTGCTGAGCAAAAAGACGCTCGACCAGGGGCTTCAGTTCAAGGACCTGACAGACAGCCTGATGGCGGGTCTGGACTTTGGGGAAGATGAGGATGACGAGGAGGAGGATGACGAAGATTTCAGAAGAAGATAGTCTGTGAAGTCTGTGTAGTCCGTGAGAAATTTAGCTCACAGACTACACAGACTTCACAGACTATCACGGATGTTGGTCACAATACTCTCTCAGCACATCCTTATCACTTTTGAACGCAAACTGATCATACACCGATTCAAAATCAGACCGGTTGTCTACATAATCCCACCCCAGTTTCGCTACTTCCAACCGTTCCTGCGTTTCAGAAAACTGCTTCAGAATCGTATTCAGTTGCTTGACGGAAAAACCCTGTCTTGGCAACGTTTTCTTCGCAAAATCGAGGCGTTTGCCTGCTTCGGTACGTTTCAGTGCTTCCTGGTACTGAAAGAATTCATCTTCGCTCATGACTTCTCCGCGGGAAGTTCGGCCGCCGGTATCCGGGCTGGCAGACTTGTCCGGATTAGCCGGAAGCAACCGGCCGTCGGTATCCGGCTGGCTGTTTTGCTGCGGATCGTCTTTCCGGAAAGATGGCAGATCGTCGTCCGGCGCCGGCTGATTGGGGCTGTTCTGCCAGTCGGGCAGCGTTCCGCCGTTGTTGCCGTATAGCGGATACGTTCCTCTGACGCGGAATCCCCATTGCGGGTGGAGCAGGGCCATGGTCCGGGTATCGGGCCGGAGGTTGACCCACTGACGGGTCAGGAGGTAATTTCCCCGGTAAAACAACACCTGTGCCTGACCGGGTCGCAGGTCGAAGAAGCGAAAGCGGCCAGTAGCATTGGTGATGGACTGATCGTTTACCACTACCGTCATCCGGCTTCCGGCCGGCGTTTCGATAAACAATTCAGTATCAGCGATAGCCGCGTTTGCCGTCAGCAAACCCAGCCCGAACAGGACAAATCGAATGGGCGTTTTCATAGCATGTGATATCTGCCTTCAAACGAACAAAAAGGTAGGATTCGTACCAAGTTTCGGGCGTTAAAAAGAGCTAAAAAACGACGGTGTGGAGACGCCTGCAGACATAAAGCCAATGCCGTATTTGTCAATAATGTCGTGATAGTCATCGGCAAACCTTTTTGGGAGTTCTGTTTTCACCGGTCAGATACTAAAAATCAGGGATGTTAGTTATTACCAAAATCTATTCCCTGCAACCCGATGATCAAGGTTATCCCCCTGCTCCTGTTGTCCATCGCCACACTAGCACAACCAGCGGTGATCCGATTTGCCAACGGGCACTCCTTTAACGGTCGCTTTTCAATTACGCCGAACCAATCGATCGGCCCTATGCCGTATCCGATCACCTGGCATGATTCGTCTTCTTCCCGACCTATCGAATCAAAAGCCGATACTCCGAGGCCGCCGCTGACGCTTTCACCGGAGGGGAGTTCGGCAGTATTTTCCCATTCGTTGAATCACTTTGATTACGTCGATTTTCCGGTCCGGCCAGGGGATACGCTGACCATTACCTATCTTCCGGAGGGGCTGACTGTGCGCAACAAACAGGGGCTCTTTTATCCGGGCGTATTTGCTGGCCCTGTTGCACCCGGTGAGTACTCAGCCCTGGGCGTCTACCGGAACCCCTATCTGCTCGTCAGGAAGCGGCTGACGCTGCGCCATCCCAACTGGTCCAAATTTACCCCGGAAGACAAAGAGCGCAGAAAACGACAGGAAGTACTTCAGGTACGGAAGGAGCTCGATACACGTGCCCGGAAAGAAATGCTTGCTGCGGAACAGAGAAACGACTCCCTTCACCAGGCCAATCGTATTCCGGCGTTTCTTTATGCATTCAACCGTGACAAAATCACGCAGGTACGGCGCCGGATCGATGTAGTCGCCGGGGATGTTCCGGACAGTACCCTCTACCAATGGATGGCCTCACATACACCCTGGCAATCAGGGGCGTATGATCAATACTACCTGGAGTTTGTTTCGACAGTTGTAGAAGAAAAACTGGTGCCGACGGTTCCGTTGATCCACAAGAGTTACCTCCGTCCCGACAACCGGGTCATCTTCGACCGGATCGCATCGTCTCCGCTTTTTCCTCCGAAAGACCGAGACGCATTACTCGCCCGCGAATTGGGAGCTATCCGCGAAGACTATTCCAGGCAGGATGTCCAGGCGTACTTTGAAAAATTCAGCCGGCTGGCGTCCGATCCGACGCTGGTCGCGTTCCTCCGCGAAGAGTTTTCTGCATCGCTGGAGTCGGATCGGGTGCCGTCGGAGTCGCTGACGCTCCGAAATACGGCGGGAGTAAAAACCAGTCTGGCGGACATCCTCAACATGCACAAGGGAAAGGTAGTGTACGTCGACTTCTGGGCCAGCTGGTGTGCACCATGCCGGGCGGCATTTCCGGCTTCCGCGGCGCTGCGGAAGGAATTAAAAGACGTTGTATTCCTGTATTTATCGCTGGACGACAGCCCGGCCAAATGGCAGAAAGCGCTGGTTCAGGAGGGCCTTGACACGCACAAGGCAAGTTATCTGGTGCTGAACCCTGACCTTTCCGGATTCATTCGTCAGCAAAAAATTGCTGCCATACCTCGATATATGATTTTCGACAAGAAAGGCAACCTTGCCATTGGCAACGCTCCGGGCGCCGGAAGCCCTGAAACGGCGCCGCTGCTTACGAAGATGACACAGACACCCTGAACTCTCTCAATACCCCAGCTCCCTCACCTTTGGGTCCTTCATCATCTCTGCTATAAACGCCTCGTGATTGGCGCGTTTTCCACGAACCTTCCAGTTGCTGACGATGTATTCCCGGTGTAGGGACTGCGGCCCGCGGCTGCTCGACAGGTTGTATTTTTTGAAAAGGTCGTGGCAAAGGTCGCCCAGCGCGGTAGGATCCTGGTACACAATCCGGTAGCTTCGGGCCAGGTGCAGGCGGTTGAGGCCTTTTTCGACGTAGTGAAAAACAACCAGGATCGTCAGTATCGCAATCGTTCCGAGAACAGACAGCCAGAATTTCCCCTCTCCGATGGCCATACCCAGTGATGATGTCGCCCAGATGGCGGCGGCGGTCGTCAGCCCGGCTACCCGGTCCTGCTCCTTGAAAATCACGCCGGCGCCCAGAAAACCGATACCGGTGACGATGTTGGATGCGATCCGGTCGGTAGACGACGGGTATCCGATTTCCTTGGATATAATCGTGAAGATGGTCGAACCCATGCAAATCAGGGCAAACGTCCGGAGACCCGCCGCCTTTCCGCGTAGTTCCCGCTCGAGGCCGATGGTAATCCCCACGATGAGCGACACGCCCATTTGTAATGCGATGCTGTTTTCAAAGAGGTCCATGCGGTACGTTGGCCGGAGGCTTTTGTAGGCTTTAGGCTATAAGCTGTAGGCTTTAGGCACGGCATTCCTGCTGCCTACAGCTTAAAGCCCCGAAAGTAATCAAAATGCCCGCTCCCGCACAACGGATCGGAAGAGATCCGCGCAGAGAAGCTGTAAGCAACAGGCTTTAAGCTATAAGCAAGACTCATCGCCCTGCCTATAGCTTAAAGCCTATTGCTTACAGCTTATAGCCTATTGCCCGTCTCAGTACCCGTCGTTCTGATACATTTTCGTCGGGTTGAGTTTGTATTCGTCGAACGGAATCGGGTAATAGCGGTCTTTCTTTCCGAAGTTGGAAAGCTTGGCCGTACCGAAATCCGCCTGGGATTTGGACTGCATGTAAGTAGTCAGTTCGTCCGTCGTAAAGAAACGCAGCAGATCGAACCAGCGCTGGTGTTCGAAGGCCAGCTCCACGCGGCGTTCGTGCAGGATAGCGAGCTTCAGCGTCGGGAATTTCTTTGTGTAAACGGCGTCGGTCTGCATGGCTTCGTATGCCGGGCGGGCAGCGCGCTCCCGTACCTGGTTGAGGTAGGTAATGGCCGTTTTGTCGTCGCCCAGGTACAGGTTTACCTCCGCCAGCATCAGGATGACGTCGGCATAGCGCAGCAGAATCCAGTCATTTCCGCCGTAGCCATTGGTACCGGCGGCAGCGCTGACATCGCGGAATTTGGTGATGAAGTAGTCTTTCACCGTCGCGTCATTGGCGTATTTGATGGAGAAGTCCTTCCGCAGATCACCGTCTTCATACTCCTTCACGAGGTCCGGGGTAACGTTTCCGCCAACGCCCGTTCCGGGTTTCTGGGAGTTGATCGTCTCGCCTTTGGCCTGGTTGTTGGCCGCGATGCTGGACGAATAGGTGATGTCTCCCTGCTTATACACGATCTGGAAGATGATTTCAGGATTGGTCGACTTCTTATCCACATTAAATACGTCGGCATAGGGAATCTCCTTCAGCTGCCCGAACGTCCGCATGGTATAGGCCGAGGTCAGGTAGGTTTTCGCCGAGGCGAGATTCGCAGCGCGGTTGGCGGCGTCGAGCGTGGTCGCCATCGTCAGGTATACCTTCCCAAGGAGCGCATGCGCGGCGGCTTTCGATACCCGGCCTTTGGACGCAAGGGGCTGGTGATTCGGCAGCGGACTTTCAGCGGCTTCCTTCAGGTCGGCGACGATGAGTTCGTATACCTTTTCCTTCTTTTCCCGGAAGGTATTGGCGGATACTTCTTCGATGGTATTCAGCTGCTTCGTCACCAGCGGTACATCGCCCCACTTCCGGACGAGGTGGAAGTAGGTCATCGCCCGCAAAAACTTCGTTTCGGCAGCGTAGACAGCCTTTGTATCGTTCGACGCATACTTCACCTTGTCGATGTTATCCAGGATCTGGTTGCACCGGGTGATGGTCGTGTACAGCGCGAGCCAGTGCCGCTTCAGGTACGTGTTGCTCGGGAGGATGGAAAAGTCGTTGAACTGGAAGGGTTCGCCGGCGTTCGACTGGTTATCATTCCGGCCGGTATCGTCCGAGCGTTCGTCGGTATACAGCCCGGAGTTTTCACCGAGGCCGTCGCCGCTGCGCAGCGACTGGTATGCACCGTTGACGGCGAGGAGCACGTCGTTCTCCGTTTGAAAATATGTCCCTGCCGGGATGGAGTTCGGGTCGTTTTCGACCAGGAATTTCTCTCCGCAGCCCTGCACCGAAAGCATGGCGGCTAATCCCGCGATATAAAAGAGTTTCTTATTCATGTCCAGAATACCTGTTAATCAGAAGCTTAACTTCACACCAACGTTATATGCCCGCACGAGGGGATACTTGCCGTAGTCGACACCCGGCGTCAGGTTCGCGCCGTTGTTGTAGTCTACTTCGGGGTTATAGCCCTTGTACTTCGTGACCGTAAAGACATTGTCCACACCTACATATACCCGGGCGCTGGTCAACCCCTTGATCAACCCGCCGGGCAGGGTATAGCCTACGGTCAGGTTGGTACAGCGGAGGTAGGAACCGTCCTGGAGGTAGAAGGTCGACAGACGGGTACTATTGCTCTGAGTACCCCCGCGGGAAGCGCGGTATACCTGGCCGTTGCCGGGTTCGGCCTCCGAGCGGTAGCGCTGCGCCACGATCGAGTACTGGTTGCCCGAGCCTTCCATGTTGTAGAGGTAGTAGTCCTGGCCGTCGAGTACCTGGTTGCCCTGCGAGCCGTTGAAAGAGGAGCTGAAATCGAAGTTTTTATAGCTGGCGTTGATCGCAAAACCATAGGTAAACTTCGGATACGGGCTGCCGATGACCGTTTTGTCGGCATCGTTGACAACTCCGTCTCCGTTGACGTCTTCGAAATACAGGTCACCCGGCTTGAGGGTATTGCTGGAAGCCGTGGAGCGGGCCGGGCCTTTCAGTACATATCCCTGCGGGAACGACTGGGTAGCCGAGTTGTAATTCGCATTGTCGATAGCAAGGTTTTCCACGTCCTTCTCCCGTACCATGCCTTTCACTTTGAAACCGTAGAACATACCAATGGGCTGACCAGTCTGGGTAATGTGCGTCAGGTACGAACGCTCGGCGCCGTTGGTGATGATGGTACTCGCGCCGCCCATGTCGAGGACCTTGTTCCGGTTGACCGAGATATTTCCGCTGATGTTCAGCTTGAAACTACCCTGCTGGATCACGCGGGCATCTACCTGGAGGTCAAGGCCTTTGTTTTCCACTTTGGAATCACGGAGGTTCGTCAGGATACTGGCGGAACCGGATACAGCCGACAGCGGCTGATTGAACAGCAGGTTGTACGACCGGCTGATGTAGTAGTTGGCGATGACGAACAGACGGTTGTTGAGCAGACCAATATCGGTACCGAAGTTAAACTGCGAGGTCGACTCCCAGCCCAGGCGCGGGTCGCGAATGGTTCCCGGCCAGATCGCCGTCGCAATCGTATTGTTACCGAAGACCACACCGCCCGGGTTCGACATCACGGCCTGCGCGTTGTAGTTCCCGATGTTGTTGTTACCGCTCAGCCCCCAGCTCGCACGGAGTTTCACGGAAGAACCGGCTCCGAGCCAGTCGTGGTAGAAGGATTCTTTCGACAGTGCCCAGCCCAGTGACACCGACGGGAACATCCCCCAGCGGTTCAGCGCGCCGAAGCGGGAAGAGCCGTCGCGACGGAAGGATACCGTTGCGAAATACTTTTCATCAAAATGATACCCTACCCGCGCCAGGTATGAGAGCAGCGTCCAGGCTTCCTTACCCGAACCGGAGTTGAGCGTGAAGAAGGAGGCGTCCGCACCTTTTCCGGTGATTTCCGGGATGCGGTCACCCGTAAAACCCTTGGCACTCACGCTGATCAGGTCGCTTTCAAACTTCTGCGCGGTATACCCGGCAAGGGCATCGAGGTTATGCTTGCCAAACTGCTTGTTATAGGTCAGCATGAACTCGGCCAGTTTGTCGACCTGCGTGATTGTTTGCGCGGTAGCCGTTGCAGCGGCAATAGCCTGCGGCGATCCGGGGGCGTTGGTACCGCTGGAAAGGGTTGTCGGGAGGTAGTAGTCGTACTTTTCGTTGTACGTCTGCATACCCAGGTTCACCTTGGCAAACAGGCCGGGCATGAGTTCATAGGCGGCGTTGCCATTGTAGTAGCTTCGGAGGCCTTTTCGGCGGATCTGCGTTTCGGTGGCGAGGGCAACCGGGTTCTCAATCGTCTGATAACCATAGGCGGCAGACTGAGACGACGCTTCGAATTTCGACAGCGATCCGTCCTCGTTCCGGGCCTTGAAAATCGGCATGTAGATGAGTGCGCCGAGGATCGGTCCCTTGTCAAAACGGCCTTCCTGTACCTCACGGTTAGCATTAGACGTCAACGCCAGACTGGCGCCGATTTTCAGCCTTTTCGATACCTGCGCATCGATATTGGCGCGGAGGTTCATCCGCTCCTGACGGGTGCTGACGATGATCCCCTCCTGGTTGAGGTACCCGCCGCTGACAAGATAACGAACGCCGTCTTTCCCACCCGAGAAGGTCAGGTTGTGGCGCTGTACCGACGCCGACCGGTAGAGTTCGTCCTGCCAATCGGTGTTGTACTTCGGCTTGATCATTTTCTGGGAAGCAAAGTCATACAGCTCGGTAGGAATACTGACCGAACTGGCGCTGCCAACGCGGGAGATACGGGTGGCGTTGTCGTCCGAATACATCCCGTCGTTCCAGGCTACGCCTTTTCCGAGGACGAGGTCCTTGTAGGTATTGTTGCGTCCGTCGATCACCAGCTGGGCAAACTGATCGGCGTTGAGCAGGTCTACTTTTTTGGAAAGCTGGTTAAGCCCATACTGGAAATCGTAGTCCAGCCGGCCTTTGCCTTCCTTGCCGCGTTTGGTGGTAATGAGCACGACCCCACCCGCCGCGCGGGAACCGTAAATCGCAGCCGAAGCGGCATCTTTCAGGATGTCAATTGACTCAATATCATTGGGATTCAGGAAAATATCGTTACCGGCCGGATACCCGTCGATCACATACAGCGGATCAGAGCTGGCATTGATCGAGCCGACACCCCGCACCCGGATCTTGGTGCTGACATATGGCGCGCCGCTGACCTGGGAGACCTGCACCCCGGCTACTTTGCCGACCAGCGCCTGGCCGACCGTCGGCGTAGACAGGTTCAGTTCTTTCGCCTTGACGCTGGAAATAGCGCCGGTTACGTCGCTTTTCCGCATGGTGGAATAGCCGACGGCGACGACTTCGCTGAGGTCGTGCGCGGCGGCGTTCAGTTGGACGTCGATCACCTGCTGGGCGCCGACGGTAATTTCCTTCGTTTCGAAACCGACAAAGGAAAACACCAGCACATTGCCGGCTTCTGCATCAATGGCATAGCGACCGGATGCATCCGTCACCGAACCTTTGGTTGTGCCTTTCCGGAGGACCGTCACCCCCTGAAGAGGCTGATTGGCTTCATCCCGGACTATTCCGGTGATGCGAACGTCGGCCTGGTGGCGATGCACCGGGGCCGGAACAGCGGAAACGGGTTTGGCTGACAGTCCGGCCGAGGCCAGAACCATCCAGCAGAGCAGTACACGTTTTTGCATGGAGATTGAGAAAGGGAAAAAGAAAGACCCGCCCGCCGCACCTGCGACGGGAATTTATATGGTATGGAGGGGTTGACGGGGTTAGGGGGTTTTAAGCTATAGGCTGTAAGCTGTAAGCCATAAGCAGTGGTGACCGAAGCGCAATGCTTATAGCTTAAAGCCTACAGCTCAATAACATGCACATTCCGTTTCCGCGACGATGTCACGGCAATGCCGTCTTTGCCTCCGGGCAGGAGAACGAAGCCTTCCAGCTCGTCCGCCGGATCGAAATCTATTACGCGGAGGACGTGTTCTTTTCCTTCGGCAATTGACTTGTCGAAGTCGAGGAAGGTCAGGCGCCAGCGCCGTCCTTCTACCTGGTTCTGGACCAGCACCAACTGGCGCTTTTCCGGAATCCAGTGCAGGTTCTGCACAAACGGTGAGCAGGTGAAGCGGGCGTATACCAGTCCCGGCTCGCTCGTCTTTTTCGCACTTTTCAGTTTTTCGGGACGATAGAGCCGGACTTGGTTACCATTGTTACCATAGTCGGCCGTGGCCACGTAGACATGGCCTTTGTAGTCGATGTATTCCGGGCGGGTACCCTGAATACAGGCGTCGTCTTCAATGGTATTCAGCAGGTTTCCCTGCAACTTTCCGATTTTCCAGAGGCCCGGCCAGTCGACGCAACTGATGACGGCCTTCCAGCGGGTACCTTCCTTATTCAGCCGGATGCTGTTTCCGATGAAGGTCGGGTACCCCTCTCGGATCGCGAAACCCGTCGGATGACCGATCACGTCGGTAGTATCAATCGAAAATTTCACTTCCCGGCCGGTGTAAACCAAGCTGTCGCCCAGCCGGTTGTACTCGCGTACCATGCCTACTTCCCGGTCTCCGTAGAGATACACGTTTCCTTTCTGCATAGAAACGCCCTGGCAGGCGCCGAGTGAATCGACGGTCAGCGTCCGCCGGATACTCGCCTGACCGAGACAGGCAACGGGAAGCAGGAAGAAAAGAATCGTTTTCATTACAGGGCGCAAAGAAAATGCGGGTAGGTTACCGGAAAACCAAGCCAGCGTTACCGAATTGTTAACCTGCGGTTTGTCCCCTGAAGTTCTTGAATTAGTTCTATTGCCTGTTAATGGCGGGGTAAAATGCCTGTAAAGCCGGTTAAAATGAGAGAAGCGGATGAATAGACTAATTTCCTATTTGTCTGTGTCGTCTGTGAAGTCTGTGAGAAATAATCGCTCACAGACTTCACAGACGACACAGACAAAGCATCAGGCAAGCCTAGTACTCCCATGCCCTTTCCTCATGCGAAAAGGCCGTCCCAAATAATGGAGACGGCCTTCCTATCGCGTGTATATCTTCTTACTTCACATCAAACCACAACTTCGTCGTCAGCAGATCAGCGCCCTGCGCGGAAACGGCCGCTTTATAACTGTTGTTATTGAGGGCCTGCTCGCCTACGGGATAGGTCAGGCGTACCGGCATCTTTCCGTTCAGTACGCCGGCATAGGCGGGCTTGAGTTCGGGGTAGTCGAGGCGTCTCCATTCGGCGAAGGCTTCGAGGCTTTCTCCGAAAAGCGCCAGCCACTTCTGCTCGCCGATCGATTTCTTATAGTTGGCCTTGTCGTATGCCACAGCCGGTTGTGCGAGGTACTTCGCGATGTCGTCGGCTGTTACCCTGAACTGCTGGAGAGAAGCCGTCACTGCCGCTTTGTACAGAGCCGCCGCATCGTCCTGGATGTATCCGCGCTGGGCGGCTTCTGCCAGGTTGAAGAGTACTTCGGCATAGTTCAGGAATACCGCCGGAGATGTCGCCGTGGTGAAGTAATCGCCCAGCTTCGACGTTTTGGAGAACCCGAGACGGGCCGCAGAGTCCGCCGGCAGTCCGTTCGTCACACCGATATAACCCTGCGGGGTATAATCAGCTGTTTTATTGGCGAATACCGGCAGGCGGGGATCATTCAGTTGCACGAGCTTATCCACAACCGTCTTGCTGACGCGGTAATCGTCACGCGTTTCCCGGTCGCGGGCAACGGGGTTCTGGTTCGGAGACGACTGGTAAATCAGCTGAGCGGTTTCGTCGTTCGACGCGATCAGGTCCGCTTTGCTCAGGCTGGCGATGACGCTCTTCGCCGTCGCGTCATCGCGGTCAGCGATACGCAGCGCTACACGCAGGCGCAGGGAGTTGGCAAACTTCTTCCAGCGGCTCAGGTTTCCATTGTAGACAATATCGCCCTTGATGGGGTTATTCCCGCTGACGTCGATGAGGTCTACTGCTTTTTTCAGGTCCGCCAATACGCCGGCATACACATCCTTCTGGGCGTCGTACTGAGGCGTCAGGTAGTCGTTGATGCGGAGGGCCTGGCTGTAGGGAACGTTTCCGTACAGGTCAGTCAGCAACTGAAACGACCAGGATCTGAGGATCAGACCAACAGCCTGGTAGTTCGGGTTCTTCGTCTGCTCACCGATTTTGATGATTTCGTTGAAATCGGTCAGTCCGAGGGAGTACAGGTTCGTCCAGACGTTCTGGATGTTCGTCGTGCTGGTGGTGTACTTATCCACATCCGTATACTGAATCTTCGCCCAGTACTGAATGAAGAGCGTCGTCGTCTCCATCGACGCGTCAGAACCCAGGATCAGGTCGGCATTGGACTTGATGGCATTCGCCAGCAGGTAATCCGGCTGCGCCGTCGTCGTCTCGTTCGGGTTCTTGTTGATGTTCTCCAGCTCACTCTTGCAGGCAGTCAGCCCGGCAGAGAGGGTGAGGAGGTATAGCAGGTATTTTTTCATCTCTATGGATTTTTTCGGTTTTCGGTTTTTGGTTTTCTGTTTTCAGTTGTGTCGCGAAATCCAACTGAAAACAGAAAACCAAAAACCGAAAACCACTTTAGAAGCTTACATTCAAATTCACCCCATAACTTCTCGTTGTCGGGAGCTGGAGGGATTCGAGGCCCTGGCCGTTGCCGGTATTGAAGGCGGTTTCGGGGTCGATATTGGGCGTATTTTTCTGCAGGAATGCCAGGTTACGGCCCACCAGCGATACGGTCACACCCTGGAGGTACACGCGGCGTACCCAGTCTTTGGGCAGGGCATAGCTGAAGCGTACTTCGCGCAGCTTGATGAAGGAAGCGTCAAATACGCTGGCTTCCTGAATACCGGCGCTGTTGCTGTAAACAGCCTTGTAGTACCGCTCCGCGGGAACGATGACCTTGTTGGCAGAACCGTCGGCGGCTACGCCGTTGAAAATCATCCCGTCCTGGTACACGCGCTCGCCGTTGGGCGTCGCGGCTGTCGGGTTTGCTACCTGTACAGGTGCTGTCGACGCGTTGTTGCCGGGGTAATAGTAGGAAAGTCCGCCATGCTCGGCATCACGACCGGGCAGGGTCGAAGCGAGTACACCCGTATACCGGCCGGTTGCGTTCGTAGCCGAGTACAGTTGACCACCCTGCTTCGTATCAATCAAAACACTCAGGTTAAAACCCTTGTAGCTGAAGGAGTTGGTGATCCCACCCATCCATTTCGGCGTGTAGTAACCGAGGGTCTGGAGGTTTGCGTCTTTTACAGGCAGGCCGTTGGCGCCGACGATGATCTCGCCTTTGTCGTTCCGGCTGTAGGCCGTTCCGTAAAGAGAACCATACCGCTTGCCGACGCTCGCGAGGGTGGTTACGCCGCTGGTCGCGAGTTTGTAGTCGTTCAGGAAACCATCTTTATCCAGTGCAATTACCTTGCTGATATTCCGGGAGAAGTTGACCGTTACATCCCACTGGAAGCCGTTTGCCAGCTTCACAGGCGTCGCGTTAACCAGCGCTTCAATACCGCGGTTGTTGATATGCCCCGCGTTGAGCAGTTTCTGCTTGTAGCCGGTCGACGGGCTTACGTCTGCCCGGAGAATCTGGTTGTATGAATCCGTCTGGTAGTAGCTCACATCCAGGCGGATACGGCTCTTGAGGAAGGCAAGCTCCACCCCTACTTCACTCGAGCGGGTGATTTCCGGCTTGAGGTTGGTATTCAGGAGTACGTCGCTCACGGTCAGCAGCGGATAGCTGCCGAACGGCTGATTAAACGGATAGGTATTCACCAGCTGGTACGGGTCGGTATCTTTCCCTACCTCAGCCCAGCCCCCGCGGATCTTGGCGAAGGAGAGCCAGTTGGTCCGGATGTTCAGGGCATCGGTCAGTACCACGCTGGCATTGACAGACGGGTAGAAATAGGAATTGCTGGCTCTGGGGAGGGTCGACGACCAGTCGTTCCGTGCCGTCGCATTCAAAAACGCGAAGTTGCGGTACCCGAGCTGAGCGGAAGCATACGCACTGTAAATCCGGCGCTTGCTGAAGATATTGTAGGATACCAGCGGATCGCGGGAGTTGTTGAGCGTGTACAGGTCCGCTACTGCCAGGCGGGGCGCCTGCTGGTAATTCTGTTCGTTGAAATTGGTCCGGACGTTGCCGCCGACGAGCCCGTCGAGTTCAAAGTCTTCGTTCAGTTTCTTCTTGACATTCAGGGCAAAATCGGTGTTGTTTTCGCTTACGACATACGCGTCTTCGGTATAGGAGCCATACGGCGTGCCGTTGGTACCATAGGATACCCGGAACTTGCGTTTGTCGGTGTAGAAGTCGTTTCCGGTACGCACCGTCGCCGACAGCCAGTCCGTAATCCGGTAGTTCAGGTTCACGTTTCCGAAGAAGCGGTCCCGGCGCTGGCCCGTCGTATTTTCATACAACAGCAGGTACGGGTTACTGTAGTAGCTGTGGTTCCAGTTGAAGTCGTTTTCGCCATTGGCGCGGTAGTTGCGCAGCAGCCCGGTATCCACCTGGCGGCCAAACCAGAGAAATTGCAGCATCACGCTGTTTCCGCGGCCGGACAGCCCCGGCAGGTTGTCTGACTCGGAGCGGATGAAGTTAGCGCTCGTATTGATCGTCAGCCGGTCGTTCAGCCGGTAAGAAGCGTTGACAGCGAACGAGTTTTTCGTAATACCCGTATTCGGAATGACGCCGGTTTGCTTCGAATTATTGAAGGAAAAACGGTAGTCAAATTTGTCATCCGAACCGGCTACAGAGAGTCCGAGGTTCGTTGTATGACCTTTTACGAAGAAGTTCTTGACGTTGTCAGGATGCGCGACGAAGGGCACCGCCTCTCCTTTCGAGAAAAACTGCGGCAGCAGGCGGCCATCCATGCGGGGGCCCCAGCTTTCGTCGGTGCCGTCGTTCAGACCGCCGCCTTTTCCGTCTTTGTACGAAAACAGTCCGCCCGTTCCCTGGCCGAATACGTTCTGGTAATCCGGCAAAACGAGGAGGTCTTCAATGGTATGGGAAGCGTTGAGCGTCACGCCCAGCCCTTTGCGGGCGGCGCTTTTGCCGCTTTTGGTTTTGATGAGGATGACCCCGTTGGAAGCGCGGGAACCATAAAGTGCGGCCGCGTTGGGACCTTTCAGGACGCTGATCGACTCGATGTCATCGGGGTTGACATCGGCAATGGCATTCGCAAAATCACGTCCGGAACCGATACCGAGCTGGGTATTGTCGACCGGAATACCATCCACCACAAACAACGGTTGATTATTGCCGGCGATGGAGGTTTCCCCGCGGATGACGATCCGGGACGAACCCATATTCCCCTGGCTGTTGGTGATGTTTACCCCGGCTATTTTCCCGGAGAGGGCGTTGACCAGGTTGCCTTCGCGGGCTTCGGAGATGTCTTTCGACTTCAGTTCCTGCACCGCATAACCCAGCGATTTCTTTTCTTTGGTGATACCGAGTGCGGTGACGACAACCTCCTGAAGAGCAGCGTCTTCGCTTTCGAGAGCTACGTCTACCACGGTAGCAGCACCTACCGGAATTTCCACGGCCTTGAATCCGATGAAGGAAAACCGGAGTATGTCGCCGGCCTTCGCCGGGACGGTGTAATGTCCGTCAGCGCCGGAGACCGTTCCGCGGGTCGTTCCTTTGACGAGGACCGTTACACCAACAAGCGGTTGCTGGTCCTGAGAAGCACGGATCGTACCGCTCACCTGCTGAGCGAATGCGGTCCCGGTCTGTACCAGCAGCAATGCCGGTAGCAGCCATTTTAAAAGTCGTTGCATAGAGTAGTAAAGGAAATCAGGAACCGGCTGGGCCGGCAGGTTCGTATGTACAAAAAGTGAGAAGGGGAAAGAACCGTCACGAGGACATTCGGGCGGGACAAAGAAGAGCGTAAATCACGTGTTGCATATTCGTTTTCGGGGAAGTGAATTAAACTACTATTTCTATAGACAAAGTAAAAAACATTATTGTTCCTCTTCCAAACGAATTATTAAAAAAATTATAAAACAGATTCGCATATCGCATGCAACTAACTAGCAATCAGCATTCTATTTGTTTAGCCAAATAAGAATCAGATAATTCAGAAGAAAATTCGCCGGCGACTTTCTACCTGCCAGCGGGAACCGATTACCGGGAAAAACTCTTTATGCTCCCGATTTCCGTTTTAAAACCCTTCATTTTTTAACCTGTCTGCACATGCGTAAATTATTCTCTGTCTCGTACACCCTGACCTCCGTTAATCTTGCGGCATTGGTGCTTCGTCTGGGCTTCGGTATCCTGATGATCAACCATGGATATGGCAAACTGACCAACTTCGCTCAATACCAGCCGAAATTCCTCGACTTCCTGGGTCTCGGCACGGGCACCTCGCTGGGGCTGGCCATTTTTGCCGAGTTTTTCTGCTCGATTTTACTGGTACTGGGCCTGTTTACCCGACTGGCCACGATTCCCCTGATTATCCTGTCACTGGTCATCATTTTCGTCGCCCACGGTGCGGATTTCTTCGGCGAAGCGGAAGCCGGTGCGCACTACCTGGCGGCATATGTGGCGATTCTGCTCCTCGGCCCGGGTGATTACAGCCTCGACCGGGTACTGAACCGCAACGCTTAGTATTTTTCCCTCTTTGTCTGTGAAGTCTGTGTCGTCTGTGAGAAAAAAATTTAGCTCACAGACGACACAGACTTCACAGACTTTTTTTGCCTGCTTTCAATCGGATAGCAGCGGCGCGCATCTATTCCGGCTCTTTCTGTTGATTCTGTGTTTTCTGTGAGAAAAAAATGGGCTCACAGAAAACACAGAATTAACAGAACTTTTTGGGGCCCTCTGGTCGATAAATATGCTTTTTATCAAAAAAGACCCGCCTCCCCTCTTGCAAATTCCAGCTATCACCTCTTTTTTTGTTCATTATTTAGAAATAGTCTAATTATTTACAACACTCCATTCGGTTCTTCCTTTCATGACTGCCAGGAAACTCATCGGTCAGGTACACCTCTGGCTGGGGCTCGCGTCGGGGCTCATCGTTGTCATCGTCAGCCTGACGGGTTGTTTGTATGTCTTTGAAAAGGAAATCCGGGAGTGGACCGAGCCGTATCAGTTTGTGGAAGTGCGGCAGGAGTCGCTTTTGCCGCCCTCCCGCCTCCGGCAGGTTGCGGAGCCGCATTTCAACGGGAAGGCCGCCAAAGCTGTTATGTACCGGAAAGCCGGACTTTCCGCCACGGTCTCCTACTTCGACAAAGAATCCTACCTCCTGGCCTTCGTCGACCCATACACAGGTAAACTCCTGAAAGTCAAAGACATGAACCGGGATTTTTTCCGGGTTGTGCTGCAGGGCCACTACTACCTCTGGCTGCCTCCGGAGATCGGCCATCCGGTCGTCGCGTCGGCTACGCTGGTGTTTGTGATCCTGCTGATTTCGGGGCTTGTACTCTGGTGGCCTAAAAACCTCAATAAGACCAACCGGGATAAGAGCTTTTTTGTGAAGTGGAAAGCCAGTTTCAAGCGCGTCAACTACGACCTGCACAATGTCCTCGGCTTTTATGTCCTGTTTATTGCGCTGATTATCGCGTTTACCGGCCTGGTCTGGGGCTTTGAATGGTTCGCGAAATCTGCGTACTGGGTAACTTCCGGCGGAAAATCCATGCCTGTTGTCAAGCCTGCCCTTTCTGACACCACCCTGACGGCAGGCGCCCAACCGGCAGACCAGCTCTGGCGGCGTCTCACCGGCGGTGCACAGCTGCAGGAAGGATATATCAGCCTTTCCGTTCCTGTCAAACCCAAAGACGTGATCCGGGTAGATCAGAACCCGGAATGGGGCACCTATTACAAACGGCAGATCCGGGCGTATGACCAGTCTTCCCTCGCCGACATCACACCTTCTTCGTCTTTCTCCGAAACCTTTGAAAAAGCCGAAACCGCTGACAAAATCAAACGGATGAACTACGACATCCACGTCGGCGCTATCCTCGGTCTTCCCGGAAAAATCCTCGCGTTTTTCGCCAGTCTCATCTGCGCGACATTGCCCGTTACCGGCTTTTACATCTGGTGGGGCCGGCGGAAGAAGAAAAAGCCGGCTACCGGCGCACACCGCGCTCACCGTCCGGGGCAGGCGCGTCCCGGCTCCCGCCCGCTTCGCCGTCCGGTATTGAAAGATGCCTGATCCGTTTATCGGGGGATACGCCGGTTCATCGGGTACAATCCGGCATTCGGTGAGTCTTTTTTTCCCTGCCCGCGTACCCGCGCGACTTTTGCCAGCAGAATAAAGGACGCCCGCCGTTTGCGGGCCCAATGGCAGAAGTGTTATGGCAAATCGCCTGAGTTCCCGGCAAAAATGGCATCTGGCTACGAGCCTGGCAGTGATCTATTCACTGACCGTGCTCTATACGGTTCTCCCGGGACCGGTCAGAGACCTGCACGGCGTGGTGAAGGTACTGCCTTTCGCTGCCCCGTTCTGCCTGACGACCTGGTTGCTTTTCTTTTTCTGGCTGAGTGCGTCCGACTGGATTCAGGAACGGCTTTTCCGGTATTTCGGGGAAAATTTCCTGCTCGAATTCAGTTTTCCGGCGCAACTCGCCGCTCTGGGCGCCTCGCTGGTATTGGCGCTGGCCTTTAATTTCGCCCTGCATACGCTGGTGAGCTTCGCGATGGACATTGTGTTCTGGTGTTCGCCGCCCCAGCACAATCCCCCGCCGCGGAAGTCCTCCGAAGTCTGGGAATTTGTGGCCCGCGCCAACAATGCCTTCTCGGTCATGATCATGCTGGCGGCGTTTTACCTCATTGCCGCGATCCGCGCTTCCCAGCGCATGCAGGAAATCCGGCTGCGCTCCGAACGCCTGGAGAAAGAGTCGATCCAGGCACAGTTTGTCGCCCTGAAAAACCAGGTTAATCCGCACTTCCTTTTTAATAGCCTGAGTATCCTTTCCTCGGTGGTACATGTCGACGCCGAACTGTCCGAAAAATTCATCGCCCAGCTGTCGAAATCCTACCGGTACATCCTCGAACAAAAGGATAACGAGCTGGTTTCGCTCAAAACGGAGCTGGAATTTGCCGAATCGTATACCTTTTTGTTAAAAATCCGATTCGGCGATAAATTCGACGTCCGCATCGATGTACCCGAAGACGGGCGGCAGGCCTTCCGCATCGCGCCGCTAACCCTTCAGCTATTGATCGAAAACGCGGTGAAACACAACAGCATGTCGGCCCGCGAGCCGCTGGAAGTAACCATCCGGCTGGAAGACCGGACACTCGTCGTCGAAAACAGTCTCCGCCCGAGGCTGCAACCCGAGACATCCACCGGTATCGGCCTGCGGAATATTACCGAACGCTACCGCTTGTTAACCGACCGGGACGTCCGCTACGGCGAAAAAGATGGCCTGTTTGTCGTCCAAATACCTCTGATCGTATGAATGTCCTGATTATTGAAGACGAATACCTGACCGCCGAGCGCCTCGAAGGGCTGCTCCGGAAATACGACCCGGCCATTCAGGTACTGGCCAAGCTGCCGTCGGTTGCCGAGGCCGTGGAGTGGTTTTCGACCCACCCCCAGCCGGACCTGGCCTTCATGGATATTCACCTGGAAGACGGCCTGGCCTTTTCCATTTTTGATCAGCTGACGCTGACCGTGCCCGTCATTTTCACTACGGCGTATGATGAGTACATGATTAAGGCTTTCAAGGTCAACAGCGTCGACTACCTGCTGAAACCCATTGATCCCGAGGAGCTTACTGCTGCGCTGGATAAGTTTAAGACCCTCCGCGCCCCTTCTGCCGATCTCAAATCCATCCTTCATCTGATTCAGAAACCGCAGGAAAGCGGGCTGAAATCCCGGTTCATGATCTCGGTCGGTACGCGTATCAAAAGCGTGGAAATCGCGGACGTCGCGTATTTCTTTTCGGAAGAGAAGATTACCTTCCTCGTCACCCGCGACGGTACCCGCTACCCCATCGAGTATAGTCTCGACAAGCTGACCCAGCTGACCGACCCAAACCAGTTTTTCCGGCTGAACCGGCAATTTCTCGTCGGCTTCCCCGCGATCGATACCATCCATACCTATTCCGCCGGCAAACTGAAGGTAGATCTCAGGCCATCTGCGCGGCAGGAAGTTTTCGTCAGCGGCGACCGGATTACTGATTTCAAGAACTGGTTGGGCCGCTAAAAAACAAAACATCCGATCCCGAAAACGGAACCGGATGTCGGACCAAACAACATGGGCTTTACTTGCCCTTGCGCAGAAAGATGTTACCGTGCATGTTTTTAAGGAGGATTTCCGCGCCGCCGCCGTTGACGGTTCCGCTGACGGAGTCTTCGAGCTTGACGCGGTACATGCCGTCCTTCGCGGTACGCTCGGTCTTGACCGGCTTGCGCTGAATGGCGACGTCAAAATCCGTAAAGATTTCCCCCCGATCCGATTTCAGGTTTACCGTGGCCTTGAGCGTAGCCGGGAACGTCACGTCTACGTTTCCGTTGAGCGTCGAAAAGGCCATCGGCGTACCTGCCGTAATGGTATTGAACTGAGCCGTCAGGTTGCCGTTGACCGTATTGGCTACCGCCGATCCGGATATGCCGGTCAACTGGATCGTGCCGTTGACGTTCGTTACTGTATGCTCTCCACTGACGTTTTCCACCGAGATATTGCCGTTGTTGACCGTACTCAGGGTAAGGGAAAACTTCTGGGGAACCTTGATCGTCAGGTTTACCGTCCGGAAAACGGTACCGGATTCCACCTTTACCTGGTTATTCTTTTCTTCGGCCGACAGATCCAGGGAATTATCCGTAGAAATCCGTTTCATACCGTTTGATTCCTCCGGTTTGCTTTTCCGGGTAGACGCACCGGCTACCGCTTCGATGACGACGTCCTTTCCGGTATAGCCGATCACTTTGATCGACCCGTTGATCAGTTCCACCTTGAGAGTACCGGGTTTGGCCGGGTCGCTCAGAGGCACGACGATCTGCTCTTTCGACTCATTCTGACAATAGGCCGCAGCGGAAACCAATAAAGCTGCGGACAGGAAGACAACCGATTTCATAATGTTTGTTTTTTCAGGTATACGTTTCCGTTAAATGTTTCGAAGCGGAGGCCCCGACCGCCCTTTCCGATCCGGATAGAGCTGTTTTTGCTGAGGCGGTAGACAGTCTTGTCTCCTTTCCGGTCCTGGTTTTTCTCCGCCTGAGCGGGGAGTACTTCTGTTTCGGGGAAGTCGGTGAAGAAATCACCCTGGAAGCTCTTGAACCGCACATCGGCCGACAGGTCAGCCGGATAGCTGATCCGGATATTTCCGTTGAGGGTATAATAGGAGGAGTTTTCAGGGGGAAGGCCGGGATAGTCGGCCGTGACATCGCCATTAATAGTCCGGAAGTTGGAAAGGCCCCGGGCGTGGAGGACTTTTATATTTCCATTGACATTGATGAGCGACAGGTTACCGGAGACATCCGATACTTCGATATCACCCTTGTTGACCGTATGCGCGACCACATTCAGGCGGGCGGGTACTTTGAGGTGATACTCCAGCTCGAAAGAATAGTCAATGTGGATATTCCGGTTTTTGCTCCGGTTCGGGCGGGAATCGAAGGGCTCTGCGATGTAGGCGACGAGGCTGTCACCTTCCTCACTAAACCGTACCTGCAGCTCCTTTTTACCTTCTTCGAGGACGCTGGTTTCTTTGGCGGAGATGATTTTGTGTACTTCGATGACGACTTTATCACCGTTGTATCCTTCTACCTTCACAGGGCCGTGGATGTTGTAGACAGCGACTACGCCGCTGCGGGGTGCGGCAAATTCCTTTTGGATCGTTTCCTTCGCCTGCTGCTGCGCATCCGATTTCGAAGGGGTACAGGCGATCACGATTCCCGCGAGGAACGGGAGCAGAAAATGTTTCATAACCAATGTGTTAGCGTAAAAACCTAGGATAAGTCTTTGATACTTTGTTCGATCTTGGTTTTGACCAGGTCGTTCAGGTTCTCGCGGCGGAGAAGCCGGCGGAGAGGTTTTACAGATCGTTTTTCCTGGAGCCTGACCATGGCGTCGGCCAGTGCCACCTGTACCAGGGGAGAATCCTGATAGCCCAGCGCTTTTACCAGTCCCTGCCGTACGCGCGGATCGCTTCCCAGCTGCACGAGTGCTTCGAGGGTGACGAGGCGTACGTTCGGGTTCGGGTCGTTGTTGAGCGTCGTCAGCAGTGCGTCGAGTACCTTGTCATTTACCTCGTTGAGATCACGGGTATAGCTCACGGCGCGGAGGCGCTCGGTTGCCGACGGGTTTTCAAGCAGGGACAGCATCATCATCTGGCGCATGTCGCGGACCTGTTCTGACAGCTCGTCGACCTGCTGCCGGGAAGCGCTGCGTTCTGACAGCCAGTATCCGACTCCGATTCCCACCGCCATCAGCAGGCAGGCTGCTGCCGCGCGGAAACCATTGGTCTGGAAGAACTTGCGGACCGGGCGGGGTTTGGCCTCTTCCTTGAATGTCTCGAGTTGTTCGTAAAAATTCCGGCGCAGACCTGCCGACGGCTCCGGTACCGGCAGGCTACCGAGTTGCTGCTGCACCCGCTCCAGGTCCCGCAGCTCGCTCCGGCAGGCCGGGCAGCCGTTCAGGTGTGCCAGCATGGATGCGCGCTCCGACTCTGTCAGTCGATCGTCGATCCAATCCAGCATGCGTTCCGAAGCAGCGTCACAGTTCATGGGCTTCCAGTAATACTTTTTTTAATTCGTTCATAGCCCGGTGGACCTTCACTTTCACGGCGCCTTCGGTGGTATGCAGGATCCGGGCAATTTCTTCGTACTTCAATTCCTGGAACCGGCTCAGGATGAGAATCTCCCGCTGGTCCGGCTTCAGTTTGAGCAGGGCTTCGTGTACCATTTCCCGCTCCTGCGTCCGGTGAAGCGCCTCGTCGGCTTCTGTTCCGCCCCCGATCCGGGAGGCCCAGTCGTCGACGCTGTCGTACCGCTGCCGGTTTTGCTGGTGGTGATCGGCCAGGACATTCCGGGCGACGTGGTACATCCAGGTCCGGAACTCCCCGTCTCCCGTAAACGTATGCCGGTATTTCAGCATCCGGTAGAAGACCGACTGCACCAGGTCCTCGCTGGTCGGCGCGTGACCCGTCATGCGGTAACAAAACCCGAACAACGGCCGGTTATACCGCTCGAAGAGCAGTCCCATCTGATCCAGGTTTCCGGACCGGACGGCGATCATGAGCGTATTATCCGACAGCGGGTTCAAAGGCATTGTTTGCGTTTCTGGTTGTGGAAACCGGAGAAAATCGGGAAGGTTACAGCTTCGGAGAAAATTTTTTACAAAGAGTCGTTTTTTGTCGTGCCCCGAATCAATAGCCAGAGAATCGTGGCGACTTCCGCCAGGGAGTAAATCCTTGGAAATGAAAAAGATACGCCTGGAAAAAGAATACCTTTCGAGCTTTCCAGCACATAACTCAATCCGCCGAGAATTAACAAAATACCGAGAATCCGGGGCATGAATCCGGAGCGGTACATCAACCCTCCGAATGGAATGAGCCATAATCCCCAGAAAATTTCGGCAACCAGAATCCCGTAGTCATAGAGGCGGAGAAAAAGCCAAACCCACTCTTCCCGGGCGCCGGGCCCGGCGAGCAGTTCCTTCCGCGCAATCGCTACTGCGGCGAGGTTACAGGCTTCGCTCACAAATACAATTGGCACAGAAACAAGTACCAGCGCGACCATCGCGCGCGACCAATGCTCCTGCACCGGCCGGAAAAGCCGGTACAAAACCAGCACCAGAAAAACGAAGATGACCTGGCTGGCGAGGTCCGTCCAGATACCGAACCGGAATACCTGCTCATTTGCAAGCAGTCGCCGCATCGTTTCAGCGTGATTATCCTTAACGAAATACTGTTGAGGCACATACATGAGGCCAAAAAAGGCCAGCAAAGCGAGCAATAGATAAAGTGCCCCGGCAAGGCGGGCAGTAGTACGTAGTGATTGCGTCATAGCGATGAAGGGAAAAGCCTGACAGCCAGGAGACTGTCAGGCTTTTCTAAAGTAAGCAGGTCAGCGGCGCCGATCCGACCTTGCTCCGAATGAGCGGCGGGAGGAGCGTACAAACGGCAGTACTACTCGGTTCCGGCGGGGTCGGCAGCGGCGCTGTCGCCGGCACGGTACCGGGACCGCTCGATTTTATACTGGTCCCAGTCGAAATTCTCCAGAAAGGCAGCCGCCGCGCGGGCGCCCTGCGCGAAGAGGGCGATTTTGTCGCTCGTTTTCATGTTGAAATCGATCCAGTTGAAGCGGCGCACGTCCACATTTCCGATGCATAGTTCATAATGCGGATTGGAGATGAGGAAGTCTTTGTCGTAATAATACCGCGTGGTATTAAACATAGACCAGAGCAGCCCGCCGAGCGACCGGGTCACGGAAGAATCGGGCTCGTCGGCGTCGTTGAGGCGGATGCCGAACGTCGGCAGGCGGGGCGATTCCAGTCCGGGATTGTAAAACAGGTTGATCGGGAAATTGGAAAGTATGCCACCATCCTGAAAGACAGCGTCTTTCGGGACATTTCCATGGTAGTGCAGAAACTTGTCCCAATAGTCGGGAATACGGCCCGGCCGCGGAATAAACTCGCGCTTAAACGCTTCGAAAAACACCGGAAGCGACATGGACGCCCGGACGAAATCAGCGGGTTCGACCTCGCTTTCCGCCGTCCAGAACAACGGCCACATACGCGGAAAGACGATCTTGTTTTGTGTAACGACTTCGGCGGTGATGATCGAAACCGGGGGGTGCGCTTCGTCGAACGCGATGAGCCGCCGCGTCAGTTCCTTCCGCTCGGCTTCGGAGAGGGTATGCTGGGGCGGTCGGTACTCGACACCGGCTTTTTCCCACGTTTTGCAGTAGTCGTTAAGGCTGGCGACGTTGGTGACACCGTTTTTCGGGTTGGCGATGCGTACTTCTTTTCCGTTGACTTCCAGGGAGATATCGACGGATCCGTCTTCCATCAAACCGGCGATCCACTCCCGGAAATTCCGGCCGGGGTTGATCCCAAACCGGCTGTCCCGGAATTTCATGAGCAGGAAAAACCCGATACTCCCTACAAACAGTACGAAGAAGAAAAACAGGGAGATACCTGTCGCCGACAGAAACACGTAAGTCGGCAGTTCCCAGAGCCGGCCCTCGTGCCGAAAGAAAAACGTCACATGCAGAAACTTGTTGAGGTACCCGATGTACAGCACCACGGCGAGTACCGCCGAGCAGCCGATCTGGATAGGCCGGTAGTATTTCTTGCTGAAGATCAGGAATAATGAGTATAGAAATAGTCCGGCAATCGGTGCGAATTCGAGAAAAAGCTGGAGGCTGTCGCCCGCAGGTACCCTGCCGAGCAGGTAAACGATTCCGATAAACAGCGCCGTCCCCAGAAAAAACAGGACTGTGGGCGTAAATCCGCCACCGGACGTGTACGCATTCCGTTGCTTCCCAGCCAAATACAGCAGCCAGGAAATCACAAACGCCCCGGCTGTCCAGAACAGCAGCGACGCTACTCCTTTCGGGTTCTGCCAGAGCAGCAGGCTGCTCAGAAAAATCAGCGGAAGGCTTGCCAGCAGCAGAAAACGAACAGACCCGGCCAGGCGGGTAGCGTATCCGGGCTCGCCATCCTGCCGGGTTTTAACCAGGTTCCGGATGAGTGTCCGGGCGATGGGGTGCCCGTCGACCAGATCAAACAGGTTCTTTTGTGCGAGGTAATACAAAATAACCGGCGACTTGCAGGTATGTACCGACTCCGGCCGGACGCACGCCAGCATAGACGAGTTGATCGCTCCGGCGCTGGTACCGGCGAGCTTCAGGAAGCGGATGCCCATGCGTTCGAGGACATACGTATAGCCCAGGAGGGCTATTCCGAGTACGCCCCCGCCCTGCTGGACGAGGTTGACGTACTGATACCCTTCCTTGTCGACCACGTCGGAGACGCGTTTGTGCGTCATACGGCCGTGCGCATCGGTCGGGATTTTTTGCTGAAGGGTTTCGACAACCTTGTCTCCTTCGCTGAGGAGGCTTTGGAGGAGTTCTTTCGTTTCAGTAGAGGCGGGCATAAGGCATAACGGTTCAGGATTTCCAAGATAGCAAATTATCTCCCTGACAATCTGACCGTTAACTAATTCTTTCTCAAGCGGCAAAACAAGGGCAGTCGCCACCGCGTTTGAGGAGTTCAAACCAACCGTTATGCGCTTTTTCTCCCTGCTTTTGCTTTTGCTGCCCGGCTTTGTGTCCGGGCAGTCCGTTCCTCCCGTATCCGGCTGCGGTTTTGCCGGCAGTACCACGCTGTACAAGTACCGGCGCCAGCAATGGGTCGTTACCGACGACGCGGATAGTCGCGTACAGACGCCGCCGGCCTCCACTTTCAAAGTCATCAACCTGTTGATTGCGCTGGAAACGGGCGTCATCCGGGATGAAAACGAAGTAGTCCGCTGGGTTGGAAAAACCGACACGACGATTTACGGCTACCGCCCGGATATTTACCATGACATGTCTGTGAAAGAAGCCTTTGAGGTTTCGGCAGGATGGGTATTCATCGAGCTGGCGAAGAAAATCGGCCCGAAACGGTACCGCCAGTTCCTGACTGCCTGTGGATACGGGAATGCCGAAGTGAAGAAAGGCGACTTCTGGAACTTTGGCCCGCTGAAGATTACACCGCGCAACCAGGTCGAACTCCTCGTGAAGATCTACGAAGAAAAGCTACCCTTCTCCAAACGCAGCTTTTCCATCCTGAAAAAAGTGATGATTACGGAAGAAAAAGACGGCCGGGTAATCCGCTCCAAAACCGGCTGGGGGATGATTGACGGCAAAGACATCGGCTGGTGGATCGGGTATGTGGAAAAGGACGGCGATGTCTGCTTCTTCGCCACCCGCCTGACCAAACCCCGCACGGATAAAAACCCGGATTTCAGTCGCTGCCGGAAGGACGTGACGAGAAAGGTATTGGGGGAGAATGGATTTTGATGTGCGGCCTAAAGACCCCGGAGGGGTCAAACCCGAATAGCCCCGGGCCGTGGCCCGGGGGTGAATGACGTTTTATATACGAATAGCCCCGGGCGGTGCCCGGGGCTATTGACGTTTGACCCCTTCGGGGTCGGTGGAGGGGGTATTGTCAGACGCAGGATCACTTCCATCCCCCGCCCAATGCCCGGTACAGGTTTACTACCGACTGCAGCTGCTGCAACCGGTCGCCAACACTGTTCAGCTGAGCCGTAAGCATACTCTGCTGGGCAACAAGCACTTCCGTGTAATTCGCCGAGCTGTATTTCAACAGTTCCTTCGTGTATTCCACAGATTTTTCGAGAGCGGCCAGTTGCCTGGTCCGCAATACCGCTCGGTCGCCCGCCGTCTGGTACGCAAAAAGTGCATTGGATACCTCCTGTCCTGCTGTCAGGAGCGTCGACTGAAACGCGATGAGCGACTGCTCCTGCGTTGCCTGCGCCGCCTTCAGGCGCTGGGTATTCAGGCCTTTGTTGAAAATCGGCTGCGCCAGCCCAGCCGCCAGGTTCCCGAAAATGGAGGCGCTTTTAAACAGATCTCCGAGGGCTACTGCCGAAAACCCGGCGTTGGCGGTCAGCGTGAGCGACGGATAGAAATAGGTTTTCGCCACGTTAGTCAGCTCAAATGCACTGATCAGACCATATTCCGCCTGCTGTACATCGGGCCGCCGACTGAGCAACTGTGCCGGCACGCCCGTCGTCAGGCTGTCCGGTACCTGCTGCGCTTCGATCGTGGTCCGGGAGATCGGTCCGGGTACCCGCCCAAGCAAAACAGAAAGGGCATTTTCCGTTTCCCGGATGGATTGTTTCAGCGTCGGAATCGTCACTTCAGCGGCATACCGGCTCGCCTCGCTCTGTACAACGGCCGCACCGGTAACTACCGCCGCTTCCTTCAGTTCTTTCATAGTACTGACATTCTCGATCCAGATATCGACGTTCTGCTGCGTGATCTTCAGCTGCGCATCATAGGCCAGCAGGGAGTAATACGCATTGGCAATATTGGCGATAAGCTGGGTCTGGACTGCCCGGCGGTACGACTCGCTTTGCAGCAGCGCCGCTACATACGAGCGCTTTGTGCTCCGGAGTTTTCCCCAGATATCCGCTTCCCAGCTGGAGTTGACATAGAGCTGATACTGGCGGGAAGCAAAGCCCGTTGCCGCGCTGGGTACATTGGGCACCTTCGCGACAGACGTTGCGCCGTTACCCGTTACCGACGGAAAGAATGCCATCTTACTCTGTGCCAGGTTAGCTTCCGCCGCCTGAATGCGGGTCATGGCTGTTTTCAGGTCCAGGTTGTTGGCGATACCCTCCGCAATCAGGCGTTGCAGAAGGGTATCGGGAAACAGCCGGTCCCAGGGCGTGTCGGCGAGGGACGTCGTATCCGTCGCCGCAACATCCCGGTACAGCCCCTGCGTCCGGACAGCCGGACGCTCATAAGGCTGTGTCACTTTACAGGAGGCCAGGAGCAGGGCGAGCGTCAGCGCGCCCAGTGCCTGTTTCAGTATGTTATTCATGGTGAATCGTATCTTTTTGCCGGACTAGTTTCCGGCCATCAGCTCCGAGTGAGATATTTCTTCGTCAGCATGTGCCTTCGGCGGGCCGCTGATCTTTTCGTGCAGCGTCTGGAACAGGATAAACAGTACAGGAATAACGAATACCCCGAACAGCGTACCAATGAGCATCCCGCCGACGGCCCCGGTACCGATCGAACGGTTTCCAAGTGCACCCGCGCCACTTGCCACCATCAGCGGCACCAGACCGAGGATAAAGGCAAAGGAGGTCATCAGAATCGGGCGCAGACGTGCCACCGACCCTTCAATAGCTGCCTGGACGATGGGCATTCCCCGTCGCCTCCGCTCCACGGCATACTCCACAATGAGGATAGCGTTTTTCGCCAGCAACCCGATGAGCATGATCAGCGTGATCTGCAGGTAGATGTTGTTGCTGACGTCGAAGAGGTTCGCAAATATGAACGTCCCCGCCAAACCCACCGGCAGCGAAAACAACACCGCCCACGGCAGGATATAGCTTTCATACTGGGCACTCAACAGGAAGTACACAAACACCAGACAGAGCAGGAAGATATAGACGGTCTGCCCGCCGCTGATGAGCTCTTCCCGCGTCATACCCGAGAATTCATACCCATACCCCTGCGGCAGTTTTTCAGCTGCCACTTCCTGGATGGCTTTGATCGCCTCCCCGGAACTGAAGCCCGGCTTGGGAGAACCGGTAATGGATACCGAGGTAAAGAGGTTGAACCGGGAGATCGTCTCCGGCCCGTATACCCGTTCCATCGTCACGAACTCCGTGATAGGCGCCATTTTTCCGTTGGCATTCCGGATATAGATCGCGTTGAGGCTCTCCGGATTGGCCCGGTATGCCGGATCAGCCTGTATCATGACGCGGTACTGCTTTCCGAACTGGTTGAAGTTGGAGGCATACACCCCGCCAAAATATCCCTGAAGGGCGTTAAGGACCGAATTGACCGTCAAACCGGCCTCCTTTGTACGCGCCACGTTTACGTTGATGAGGTACTGCGGGAAGGTCGGGTTAAACGACGTCGTCGCGTACTGAATCTCCGACCGCTTGTTCAGCGCTTCCAGGAAAGTAGTATTGACTTTGAAAAGATCATCGATGCTTCCGCCTGCACGGTCCTGCAACTGAAATTCAAACCCGTTGGACGTCCCGAAACCCTGAATCGTCGGCGGCGAGAAGAAGAAGATCTGCGCCTCCTTGAGGTGCGCCGTCTTCGCAAACAGCTGCCCGATCACCGCGTTGATATCTTCCTTCCGTAAACTCCAGTCTTTCAGCTCCATGATAACCATTGCGTACGAACTACCCGCTCCGGAGATGATACTCCGCCCGGCGATGCGCGTGGTCATATTGACAGCAGGCAGCGACCGTGCGATTTTATCTACTTCGTCTGCAATGGCCGTCGTACGTTCAAGTGAGGAAGCCGGAGGCAGCGTGATGTTCGCGAAGATGGTCCCCTGGTCTTCGTTGGGAACAAAACCGGACGGCGTCGTCTTCATCAGCCAGCCGAAAATCAGCGCGAAGATGGCGATCCCGGCGAGCGCCAGCCATTTCCGGTGCGACAAAAACTCGATCGACCGCTTGTACTTGCCCGTTACAGCCTCAAAGCCGGCGTTAAACGAGGCGTAAAACCGCTGGAGGAAGCTTTTCGACGCGTGACTTTTGTCGTGCGGCTTCAGAAACAATGCACACAGCGCCGGACTGAGCGTCAGCGCGTTGATCGCCGAGAGGATGATGGACACCGCCAGCGTCAGACCGAATTGCTTGTAAAACACGCCCGTCGACCCGCTGATAAAACTAACCGGCACGAATACCGCCGCCATGACGAGGGTAATGGAGACAATCGCGCCGCTGATTTCGCTCATGGCGTCGATAGATGCCTTCCGGGCTGATTTATAGCCGATGTCGAGCTTGGCATGGACGGCCTCGACCACCACAATCGCATCATCCACCACAATCCCGATCGCGAGTACGAGGGCGAAGAGCGTCAGCAGGTTGATCGTAAATCCGAAGACATACAGGAAGAAAAACGTCCCGATAATCGCCACCGGCACGGCAATTGCCGGAATGAGGGTAGACCGGAAGTCCTGTAAAAACAAAAACACAACGATGAACACCAGAATAAAGGCTTCCACCAGCGTGTGGATTACTTTTTCGATGGAGGCGTTCAGGAAGTCGTTGGCATTGAGCAGCTCGGCATATTTGATACCCGGCGGAAAGGATTTCGACGCTTCGTCAATGACCTTCAGGGAGTTCTCGATAACCTCCTGGGCGTTGGAGCCGGCCGTCTGGTTAATCGCCAATACGACAGACGGATGCCCGCCCGAAGTCGAAACGCTGGCATAGCTCTGCGCGCCGAGTTCGAGACGGGCTACGTCTTTCAAGCGGAGTACCTGCCCGCCTGCAGTCGCCCGGATAATCATGTTTTCGAATTCCGCCGGCGTCTTCAGTCGACCGGGGTATTTGATGACATACTGGAAGGACTGATCGCCGTTTTCACCGAACTGACCCGGAGCGGCTTCGATGTTCTGCTCGGCAAGCGCTGTTGAAATATCGTCGGGAATCAACCCGTAGTTTGCCATGACATCGGGCTTGAGCCAGATACGCATGGAATAATCCCGCGTTCCGAATGCACTGGCATCCCCTACCCCCGTAATCCGCTTGATCTGCGGCACCAGGTTGATGTTGGCATAGTTCTGCAAAAACGTCTGATCGTACGCCGGATTTTCGCTATACAGCGTAAAAATCAATACGTTACTACTCTGCCGCTTGCTCGTAATGACCCCCGCCCGGGTTACTTCCGCAGGCAGGAGGCTCGTCGCCCGCGAAACGCGGTTCTGCACGTTTACCGCCGCCATATCCGGGTTGGTCCCCAGCTTGAAATAGATGGTAATCGTGGCCGAGCCGTCGTTCGCCGCCGTAGAGGTCATGTACGTCATGTTCTCCACCCCGTTGATCTGCTCCTCAAGCGGAACGACAACGGAATTGAGCACAACGCTGGCGTTTGCGCCGGTGTAAGATGCCGATACCTGGACGGTCGGCGGCGCAATTTCCGGATATTGGGAGACGGGCAGCGAAATCAGCCCGAGTATCCCCAATATCACAATGATCACCGATATCACCGTGGATAATACCGGCTGCTGGATGAATTTCTTTAACATGAGCTATCTTCCTGAAAACCCGGGAAAACGGATGTTTCCCGGAGGTGAGGACTAGTTATCGTCGATTTTCCGCACGCTGTCGGCCTGCACTACCGCCGGCTTGATCTCGGCGCCGTCGCGTACGCCCGCAATACCTTCCACGACGATCTTGTCGCCGTCCTTGAGGCCGGATTGTACGATGAACGACTGTCCGTCGGTCGTCGGCGTCACCTTTACTTCCGTGCTTTTCAGCTTGTTATCGGCTCCGACGAGGTACACCAGGCGCTTGCCCTGGAGCTCATAGGTCGCTTTCTGCGGGATGATAAGGGCGTCTTTCAGGTGGGAAGAAACGCGCACGGCGCCCGTACTGCCGCTCCGGAGAAATCCGTCGGGGTTGGGGAACGTCGCCCGGAAACTGGCGGAACCGGTTTCCGTACTGATGAGTCCGCTGGCCGTTTCTACCCGGCCCGTACGGGAATACACCGAGCGGTCGGCAAGTACGAGGCGTACGTTAGGCAGCGTCGCCAGTTTTTGCTGGAGGGTATTGCCTTTTACGTCCCGGAAGAGGTCGAGCAGTTGCTTTTCGTTCAGAGAGAAGTACGCATAGACGTTCCCGATATTCGAGACGGTCGTCAGCGGCTGGGTTGTATTGCTGCTGACGAGGCTTCCGAGTTTGTACGGAAGAAGACCGATGACGCCGTCTACCGGACTGGTCACCGACGTATAGCCGAGGTTCACACGGGCATTCGCCAGCGTAGCCTTCGCCTGCGCAAGTGCCGCCTGCTTGGATTGAAGCGTGTATTCGGCGGATTCCAGCTCGTAGTGACTGATAATATCTTTCTGTACGAGCGGTTTCACTTTGTTGACCTGCATCTGGGCGGCGTTGACTTCTGCCTCGGCAATTTTGATGGAGGCTTCGGCTGTCCGCACTTCCTGCTCGTACTGGGGAGCCTGAATGCGGAAGAGGAGCTGGCCCTTGCGGACGAGCGCTCCTTCGTCGACGAGAATCTTTTCTACATATCCGTCGATTTTCGGGCGGATTTCAACGTTTTGCTGCCCCTGAAGGGTAGCCGGGTAGTCGGTATACAGCTCGGTATCGTGCCGGGCTACCACAACGACGGGGTACTCCTTCGGCTGGTCCTTGCCTGCCTGTTGCTGCTGTTGCTGCTTGTTTTCATTTTTTCCGCAGGAAGAAGCCAGTAACAACACACACAAACCCCACGTGGCCGGAATGCGATGAGAGAAATACATAAGGGAAGAGTATGGCTTTTGTGCACGGACGGCCTTTTCTGTTGGGTTCAGAAGCCGGACTGCCGTGCAGGTTTGAGCCAAAACAACAGAAAGAATCTGTCGAGATTCTGACGCTTACCGTTCCCAGGAGATACGGATGCAGTGAAGATTGTCGCGGTAATAGTACTGGCAGCTGAAATCCAGGGTGTCACAGATCGCCTCCACAATAGCGAGGCCCAGCCCCAGGCGACCGTTGTCCTGCGAGCGGGTATGGTAGCGGGCAAAAAGATTATCGCCCGGAGATTCCGGCACGGCGCCGGTATTCGCGATTTCAAATCCGCGGGGCTGGACGGCGATACGGATTTTCCCGTCAGTATGATTATGCTGAACGGCATTGCGAAGCAAATTATCCACCAGTATCCGCACCAGTTCTTCATTGGTGGCAACCGGCTCGGGGTCGTCTTCCAGCGTTTCGAGGGTAATACCCTTGTATTCAATCAGTTCCTCGTAAGTCTCAACACTGTCATGGATCACGCCGGTGATCAGCATCGTCTTTTTTTCCACATTTCCGCCGTACTGAATGCTGCGGATACGCGACAGCAGGTTCAGGCCCTTCTGAATACCGGAAAGCCGGACGATGGTCTTCTTGATTTCGAGAAGCTCTTTCCGATTGGCAGCGTCGAGGTCGTTCTTTTTCAGGATCAGTTCGACTTTCGCGAGAAGGATACTCAGGGGCGTTTGCAATTCATGCGCCGTGTTTTCGGTAAACTCCCGCAACTGGTTGTAAGCCGCCTGGGTTTTGTTGGTGAAGTCGAGGATGGCATGGTTAAACAGCTCAAACTCCCGGATATTTGTCTCCACCAATTGCAGGGGCTTCGCACTGCGGATGTGATAGGAATTGACGCGGCGCAGGTTTTTGTAGAACGGCCGCCAGAGGTTGTACGATACCCGCCGGAGGTTAAACTGAAAAAAGCCCCAGTTCAGCAACAGGAAAAGGACCAGCGAACAGGCTACGGCAAAAAGAACGGCCTCCCGCTCCGGCCCGCCGGGCTCGTTGAGCTCAATTTTGGCTACCCGTATTTCAAACAGGCCTTCGGGCAGGGCAACCGTCGTGACATACTCCTTCACCCGCCGGTTGTGCAGGTGGTCCCGCAAAAACAGGCGCGAAAAAACGCCCGGCTCGTGCGCGGGGTCGGGTATTTCCCGGAAGTTATACCCGTAATAGGTATAGGATTTCGTACCGGGCGCCAGCTTCTTCACGGTTACTTCCGGGTGGTTCGGAAAACTGTGATGCTCGCGGGCATAATCGGCTACTTCGGCGGCAGCGCTGCGAAACCGGTTCCAGTAAATGACTTTGTAGTAAAAATCGATCGCCAGGTTATTGAACAGGATGATCAACACCAGCATCACCGGGAGGACGATGGCATATTCCTTCCGGATTTTGGTAATAAAGCGCTTGTTGTACTGATTAGTTGCCATCCATTTTCTTGAGTGAATACCCCATTCCGTACACCGTCACAATACTTACTTCGGAACCTTCCTTCCGGAGCTTCTGCCGGAGGTTTTTGATATGGGTATAGATGTAGTCAAAGGAATCCACCATATCAATGTCGTCTTTCAGCACATAATCAGAGAGGGATTCCTTCGATACTGTCCGATTCTTATTAATCAAAAGGTAGTATAAAATCTGTGACTGGCTGTGTGTCAGGTGCATTTCGGTCCCGTTCACTTTTACCTGACCTGAAGTCATATCATAGGAAAGGTTGTAGAAAACGAGCTCGTCCGCGTCGGTCGGGTACCGTCGCCGGATAATACTCCGGATACGGGCGGTGAGCTCATCCAGGTGAAACGGCTTGACAAGGTAGTCATCCGCGCCGAGGTTGAGCCCCCGGAGCTTGTCGTCCAGACTATCCCGCACCGAAATAATCAACACGCCCGGGTGCGATTCCATGTCGCGGATATACCCGAAAAGGTCGAATCCGAGCCCGCCGGGCAGGTTCAGGTCGAGCACCACGACGTCGTAAATCTTATCCACCAGCTTGTCCCGGGCCTCCCGGAACGACAAGGCCGTATCGACCGAAAAACCTTCCTGTACGAGGGCGGAACGGATGCTGTCGGACAACAGCTTTTCGTCTTCGACCAGCAGAATTTTCATGGATTCTTTCGTTGACGAGGACCGGACCCCTGCCGGCCAATCACGAAATAACGGTTCAATTCTGTCAAAAATCTGTTGGAAGGGGAAAAAGAGCCTTTCATTTCGTCGGATGGATCACGGGATTCGTCCACCCGAAACCGTCACTCGGTAACATTCGTTTCCGGGCCCGGTCGGGCGAAGCCACTTTTGTACCGTTCATTCTGACGGACATGAAAACAATGAAGCGATATCTCTCCTTCCTCCTACTGCTGCTGGCCTTCGGCGCACAAGCGCAATTTCAGCAAGGCGCCCCGGGTTCGGGGACTGCTCCTGCGGGAGCCTCTGTTGCGCAGGGCACCGGCCGGATTTCCGGTATCATCGTGGATTCCACTGCCGGCAAAGCCGTGGAGTTTGCGAGCGTTGCCATTTACAACAAAGCAACCGGAAAGCCGGTTGACGGTACCTCGGCCGACGACAAAGGCAAATTTGCCCTTTCCAAAGTACCGGCCGGTTCCTACAAAATGTTAATCTCCTTCCTCGGCTTCCAGACCAAAACCATTGATAACCTGGAAGTTGCCGACGGAAAATCACTCGACCTGGGAACGGTAAAACTTGTTTCGACCGCCAAAACGCTCGAAGAAGTGACCGTAACCGGCCAGAAAGCCCTCATCGAGGAGAAGGTCGACCGCCTGGTTTACAACGCAGACAAAGACATCGCTGCCAAAGGCGGCGACGCCTCCGACATCCTGCGGAAAGTACCAATGCTGACCGTGGATCTCGACGGAAACGTCTCCCTCCGCGGAAGTTCCAACATCCGTGTGCTGATCAACAACAAGCCCAGTACGATCGTGGCAAGCAGCGTCGCCGACGCCCTGAAACAAATTCCGGCCGACCAGATCCAGACCGTGGAAGTTATCACCTCGCCTTCCGCGAAGTATGACGCAGAAGGTTCAGGCGGGATCATCAACATCATCACAAAGAAAAATTCCCTTCAGGGGCTTAACCTGAACGTAGACACCGGCGCCGGTAACCGCGGCGCGATGCTCGGCCTCAACGGCAACTACCGGAAAGGTAAAATGGGGATCTCCCTGGGTGGTTTCGGACGGGCCAACTACAACACGCCGACGAAATCATCCCTCGAACAGACGAGCCTTGTCAACGGCAATACCATCAAAACCTCGCAGACCGGTACCGGTAACAGCAACGGCATGTTTGGCCGCTACAACCTCGGTTTCGACTATGATATTTCGAAGAACCAGAGCCTGACGGCCGGTGTCCGGTATGGTCTCCGGAACATGAACCAGACGCAGGATTACCTGACCCAAATCTACACAAACGCGGTCGCGGGATCGGCATCCAATCGGAACGTCGATACGAAGAACCACTCCAATACCATCGACGCAAACGTGGATTACCTTCGCACGTTCAAGCCCCAGCAGGAATGGAGTATTTCGACGTTGTACAGCCGCAATGACCTGACGAATAATTTCGATGCAAATATCCTCGAAAGCGGGTCATTGGCCGGCCGCCAGCGTAACCTGAACGGCAACGTAAACCAGGAATTTACCCTCCAGACGGACTACCAGACGCCCATCAAGAAAAACCAGATGATCGAATTCGGAGCAAAAGGCATTCTGCGGAAAGTAAACAGCGACTATCAGTATCTGGTCGCAGGCCCGACGGGCGGCTATTCTCCCCAGGAAAATAACCCCTCCGGTACCCTCGATTACAACCAGAATATTGCCGCCGCGTATACGGCTTACACGTATACGACGGCAAACAAATACACCCTGAAGGCGGGTCTGCGGTACGAGTATACGACCATCAGCGCGACGGCAAACCATACCGAGATCAACATTCCGAACTACGGAAACCTGGTACCGAGTATTAACCTGTCGAAACAACTGAAAGGCGCTACGCTTAAACTCGCCTACAACCGGCGTATCCAACGCCCGGGTATTCAGCAACTCAATCCGAACTTTAATACGGCGAACCCGCAGAATATCTCGATGGGTAACCCGTACCTGAATCCGGAATTGACAGACAACGTCGAACTGGGTCTTAGTAAAAACATTGGGAAGACGTTCTTCAACGTGGCGTTTTTCGGACGGTTTACCGACAACCTGATTACACAGGTACGGACGCCGATAGACACCCTTGCAGGATCTATCCTCACGACATACCAGAACATCGGAAGCGAGCATGCATTCGGCACGAATATTTTCGCCAACATCGCGCTCACGCCAAAAATTAGCTGGAACCTGTTCTCAAACATCCTGCACACTACCCTCCAGGGAAAAACGACGGGTGTAGACGGAACCTCAATCGACGCGAAGAACTCCGGCGTAAACGTGGATTTCGGCAGCATGCTCAGCGCTCAGCTCAAAAACGGATGGGGTATCCAGGGCTTTGGTATGATGAGAGGACCTCAGGTACAGTTGCAGGGACGGATGGGCGGCTTCGGTTTCTACTCCGTGGGTGTCCGGAAAGACCTGGCCAACAAGAAGGGAAGCATTGGTATTGCAGCCGAAAACTTCCTGACCTCCAATATTCGCATCCACACGGAGCTGACCTCTCCGCAGTTTACCCAGGTCAGCAACATGTACATGTACAACCGGGGTATCCGGCTCACCTTTACCTACAAAATCGGCAAGATGAGCATGGAACCAAGCCGTAAGAAAACCAAGTCGGTCAACAACGACGACGTCAAGGAAGGTGGCGACCAGAACCAGCAGCAGCAGGGTGGTCAGCAAAGTGGCGGCGGCCGGTCCCGATAAGCTTTTTTTAGTGAATAGAGTTAATTTGTCAAAGGCTTCTGGCTATGCCGGAAGCCTTTACCGTTTGTTTTGCAAAGACCCTTCCATCGGCACTTCTCATTCGGCGTTTCGTGGGCCATTTCTGAAAATTCCCTCTCCTCACTGTAACCTTCCGCCATCCTCCCTGGTACCCTCTTTCCGGAAAGGGGTCACGACCCCGGTTCAACACATTTTTTTGAGTAGACTATACGAAAACGCCTTCGGTAATGCCGGAGGCGTTTTTTATTTCGCAGCTGTCTGGCGGGACTGTACCTGGAGATTCCAGAGATCCAGTTCGCCTTCGATCTTCCGGATCAGTTCTTCCGGGTACTTTTCTTCCTTGAGCAGCGAAACAATCTGGCTCCGCTGGGCTGAAATCAGCTCCAGTTCGCCAAAGAGATACTGTTTAAAGGCTTTCCGCATGTTCTTCGTATTCGACTCTTCTTTCTTCTCGGGAAGAAAACCGTTCAGGTAATTGATCTGCTGTTCGAACCGCTGGCGCAATTGCCGGACGACAGGTTCATCAAGATTGTTACTCAGTTCTGTTTCGATAAACCGCAGGGAATGACGGGCCATCTGCAACCGCAAACGCCGTTCTGTCGACGCGATCTTCTCCGGATCCTCCCGCACACCCAGGCGACGGATAAAATACGGCAGCGACAGGCCCTGCAACACCAGCGTCACCAGAATCACGACAAAGGTGATAAACAGGATGAGCTCCCGGTGCGGAAACGGCCGGCCGCTCTGGAGCGTCAGCGGCAGAGCCAGTGCTGTTGCCAGCGACACCACTCCCCGCATACCCGCCCAGGCTTCAATGAAGAGTTCGCGGCGCATCTTCCGGCGGTCGGCAACCGGCTCGCCGTTAAGCGAGCTCATTCCGAACGGCAGGTGCGCAATCAGGAATACCCACGCCATCCGCACCAGAATCGCCGCCGCGCTAACCAGCAGACCATATCCGATCCAGCGGGTGAGCGAGCGGTCCGGCGCCGCGTCCATGATCACGGGTAGTTGCAGACCAATCAGAATAAATACAAAACCATTGAGCAGGAAACCCATCAGTTCCCAGAAATGAGACGTCAGAATACGACCCTGATAGGAAAAGAACTCCGACGAACGCCACGAGACATACAGTCCCGTCGCCACCACTGAAAGTACTCCGGATACCCGGATATGTTCCGCAAAGAGATACGAAATAAAGGGTACGAGAATGTTCAGGCTTGCCTCGACCATTTGATTACCCTGCACCTTTTTAAATGCCTTGACGAAGACGATCCCGACAAGTACACCCGCGGCCGCACCGCCCACCGATACCAGTAAAAACTGCAGTCCGGCTTTCCAGAAAACAAACGTACCGCTCGCCACCGCCGCCACCGCATACCGGTACGCAATCAATGCCGAGGCGTCATTAATCAGGCTTTCTCCTTCCAGAATAGCCGATGCGCGTTTCGGCAGGCCGAGGCCCTTGGTCGCGGAAGTAGCCGCGACAGCATCCGGCGGAGATACAATCGCGCCCAGTACAAACCCCACCGGCCAGCTCACGCCGGGAATGACATAGTGGGCGACTGCCGCCACAACTGTCGTCGTCAGAAATACCAACCCGATCGCCAGGCGGGATATAGGTCGGCGATAGGTTTTGAGGTCGTGCCAGGAGATTTTCCAGCTGGCCTCATACAGCAGCGGCGGAAGAAATACGAGGAATACCACGTCCGGCTCAAGCCGGATGTCCGGTAGCCCGGGAATAAAACTGAACAGCAGCCCTCCCACCACCAGCAGCACCGGATACGGTACCCGCAGACGTGGAGAAAGGGCTGCCAGCCCGGCCAGAATGGCCATGAGTATCAAAACGGGTTCGAGTATTTCCACAGCGGTCGTTTGGTCAGGCTCGGAAACTACTCGATTCAGCCGGAGAAGGAAAGTTTTTTCGGAGAAAACCCGCTCAGAGTGTCACCGTACCTGCTACAACGGTCTGGTAGGGAATGACAAGCTTCCAGACTTTTCCTTCGTAGCGGCACCAGATTGTCTGACTTTCACCGGCTTCGAGTCCTGCCCGGTGCGCGGCAACGACGATAAGGCGGTTTTTCAGCCGGGCGGCACGAACGCCGATAGGCTTGGGATCGTCGTAAAACCAGCGGAAACGGGCCGGACTCCAGTCATCCGGCCGGCCGGGCCAGGGCGAAGCGCCTTCCGGCGTCCACGTCTTTCCGCCATCCAGCGAAATTTCCGGACGGATGTCGTATTCTGTTTCAGGATCTTCCCAGAATTGATTGAAACGGGATACCCGCCACTTGCCCGCCTCAAACGCGAAATCGGAAACATTGAGCGGAATATCTCCCTGATGCCAATTGCAGAGACCACCTCCGGAGCGCCCGGCACCCGTCACCTGAAACCACAGCGGTAGTGATTCGATGATATGCGGTGCTACCATGTTCCAGTCGCCGCCTTCGTACCGTGTCATAATCCAGCTCATGCCTTTGTAGCCTTTTCCGGCAAATCTGGCCCGGGCATCCAGCCAGCTCAGGGCTTTGCCGATATGAAGGCTGCTTCTACGGGCATAGTCGGCAAAGTCGGCGTAGGGCTTACCAGGGCCGATGAGCGGCTCTTCGAAATGCGCGTAAGGTATCATTTCGAAATAAGTGAAACCGGCTTTGGCGTAAATCTCGTGCCGTACATCACCTCCAACGTTTCCATAGCGGTTTTGCACGCCGCCCGGGCCTCCGGGATACAGGTTGGCCCGCCCTGACGCGTACATGGCAAATTCGACTTCCGGATGTTGCTGGCGAAACTGACGCACCCCTTCCGCCAGTACCTGATTATTCATCCACGCCGGAGGAAATCCCTCCAGATCCAGATCGAACAATACCTTCGGGGTACCCAGGCGAAAATCACCAATGCGGGAATTCCAGAGATTGGTAAAGAAGGTTACAATGTCTTTCGGGTTGACCGTCACAGGGTTAGTCCACAGGCCATGCAGCGCTCCTCCCCGTTTGTTAAGGTCTTCATCGCCCAGCATCTCGTAAAAGCCGGTACCTGCCGGAAGGCTCTTTAAAAAGCTGAGGGCCTCGGCATTCGACATTTTCCCCTCTGCCACGGCTTCCACCACGTCGCGGATCGGGAAATAGGTATTGCCTTTGCGGATAAAGTCGCGGGACAGGTTCAACCGTCCGCTGCCGAGCTTCATACCCGACCAGAAGCTGCCCTTCGGCATGGTAAAGTCCGGAATTTCGGCAAGAGAAGGTTTGGTGACGCGGATGGTTTTTACTTCCCGGAACGGGACTTCGGCAACGGACTGCTGCTCCGTCCGGGTATCTTCCGAGCAGGCGTCGAGCCGGGGCCATAGTCCCCCCAGCAGGAGCAGGGCGAAGGCGGATCGTTTCATAGTGAAGGAATAAGACTCCCTTCCGGAACGTCGCCCGGAAGAGAATTATTGGCCCTGCTTATTTTTTCACCGCAAAGAGATCGCCTTTTTTCCAGGAAGGGCGCTTGCTGTTTTGCGCGATGAGGTAGCTGGTAAGGAAGTTGACTTCCACGTATTTTTGGGCTGCCGACCAGACGAAGGAATCGTTCAGTTCATCCGACGGCTTGTGGTAATGTGCTTCCCGCCAGACTTTTACCTTCTCGGCAAGTCCCGGAGTACCTTTAGCATAGCCGTACTTGATGTGAAGCGCCGGAATACCTGCTTTGACAAAGTTGTACTGATCGCTGCGGACAAACCGTCCTTCGGCCGGATCCGGGTCAGGTTCTACCTGCAAATGCGCCAGCGAGGCCGCCTGCTCCACCACTTTCATCAGGCTGCTGTGTTCGGCGCCCAGCGGCGCGATGGACTCAAGCGGCGTGAGTAACGTCGGCATGTCGGTATTGACATCCGCAACAATCGGCGATACCGTCGGAAACGCGTTGAAGTAGCCGGAGCCGAGCAGACCCATTTCTTCCGCTGTCACAAAAAGAAACACCAGCGATCGTGCCGGTCGTTTCTTCAGCGTTGCATACATCCGCGCGATTTCCAGGGCGCAGGCAACACCCGAGGCATTGTCATGCGCGCCGTTGTAAATCGAATCCCCGGCTACCGGCTTACCGATTCCGAGGTGGTCGAGGTGTGCGGAATGGATGACATATTCTTTCTTTCGCTTTGCGTCCGAGCCTTCGAGTTTCGCTGCAACGTTGTAGCTGACGATGTCTTCAAACCGGCTGGAAACGGATGCCTGAATCCGGGTCTTGAGCGCACGGCTCACATACTGCCCTTTTTCCAGCGCCTGCCAGAGACTATCCAGGCGAACCCCTTCGGCATCCATGATCTGCTGCAGCGCCTGTACGGACAGACTTCCGGCCAGCTGAATAGGTCCGCCGAAATGGGAAGAACAACTCACGCGGCGACCGTCTTTCGACAACGCCGCATTGATACCGTTGAGCTGGATATTCGTCCCCGAAGCTTTGAACAATACTTTGTTGGAAGCATAGGTACAGACCAGGAGCCCGGCCGCGCCATGTTTCGCCGCAAACTCCTGGAGCGTTGCGGCGTACTGCAGGTGGAGCTTGTAATTGGCGGGCAGGTGGTCGAGCGTCCGGCGAAGGAGAATAACTACCTTGCCTTTCACGTCTATGTTTTTGTAGTCGTCATAGCCCAGGGACGGCGCATCGAGACCTGCACCGACAAATACCAGAGGGGCGTCTATGCTGATTTCCTTTTTTTCGGGATGGGGATACACGATTACATCTTCGCCAAAAGCGAGCGTCTTCTGCGTTCCATCCGAAAACTTTACTGCGGCATCCGAAGCATTCAGTCTGGATTTGCGCAGGTATACCGGCTGCAGCCAGGTACCGTTTTCGCCGGCGGGTACAAGCCCCATGTCAGCAAATTGTCCGGTGACATAATCAACCGCCATCTGATACCCCGGCGTACCGGGTTTCCGGCCCTGGAGGCGGTTGTCCGACAGGTAGGCCACGTGGCCGCGAATGCGTGTGGTATCGATCTGGCCGAGGTGCCGGAGAACATCGCCCGGCACCTGGCTGTAACCCAGGAAAGGAAGGAACAGAAACAGGAGAATGCGGCGCATAGAGGGAGATAGTGTTAGTAGGGTTACAAGAGCTTTAGGCAGTACGCTTTAGGCAGTAGGCTGCGGGAGACAGGCTCGGGCTTCCGCTTACAGCTTACTGCTTATCGCTTACAGCACTAAAAGCTATAGGCTTTAGGCAGTAGGCTGCGGGAGACAGGCTCGGGCTTCCGCTTACAGCGTACTGCTTATCGCTTACAGCACTGAAAGCTGTAGGCTATAGGCTTTAGGCAGTAGGCTGCGGGAGACAGGCTCGGGCTTCCGCTTACAGCTTACTGCCTAAAGCTTACAGCACTAAAAAAAGCCCGCCGCTGATGCGACGGGCTCTCCTGCCTGGAGTATCCCTTTCTTAACTCATCAGTTCAGTGTACAGGGAAAAGAACGTATCCGAAATCTGTTCCTGCTCTTCGGGTAGATCGACTTTCTTGTCGGGAAGGGCATTCAGAATCTGATTCACGCTTTCGCTGTAATCTTCCTCGGCTTTGACGACCACGTCGGCGTATTGCGCGCCGATTTTGATGAATCCGTCGTAATCCAGGGAGCTGAGGCTGAGCAACATCTCATCGTTGATGTCCATCGCTTTCACCTTGTCGAGCAGCTCTTCCGTGAATTTGTAGCTGAAGGGATTGTTGTAGACCGAAAACACCGACTTTGTGTCTTTGAACATCGGGTCGTTGCGGTAGGTCGTCTTCAGGTACAGGGGAATGAGCGCCGTCATCCAGTCGTTGCAGTGGACGATGTCCGGAGACCAGCCCAGCTTGCGGACGGTTTCCAGCACGCCTTTACAGAAGAAGATCGCCCGCTCGTCGTTGTCGTCGTAGAACTTCTCATCCTTGTCAAAGAAGACCGACTTCCGGTGGAAATAGTCTTCGTTGTCGATGAAATACACCTGCAGCTTGGCGCTGGGAACGGATGCGACCTTGATTACCAGGGGTTTTTCGTCATCTCCTACTGAAATGTTAATTCCGGAGAGACGGACTACTTCGTGGAGGCGGTTTTTGCGCTCGTTGATCAGTCCAAACCGTGGTACAAGGATCCGGATTTCCATTCCCCGCTCCTGCATCGCCTGGGGAAGTTTTCGCACGTATTCGGCAACGTCGGTGATTTGTAAAAAGGGATTGATCTCACTGGCAACGTACAAAATCCGGAGTTTACTCATGGGGCATCAAGAGTTTACGGAATGGGTAAGGATATTCCAAAATCGGTTGCAAAAATATAAAAAATTTAGCCGATTCCCATGAAATAATTTCAAAAAAACTATACTTGCACGATTTTGCCGGAAAACTTTCCCATTCGAAAGCCCCCGGGTGTTTCTCTCTATCAGGGATCTCGCCAAAACACTTATATCTTCTTTGGACGCACCCGGACTGATTGCCTATGCACGTTTTTAACCACATCCAGGACCTGCGCGCGTACCTGGCGGCGCACGCCGGAAAATCCGTCGGATTTGTCCCGACCATGGGCGCCCTGCACGAAGGCCACCTGACCCTCATCCGCACCGCCCGCGCCGCCAATGACCTCTGCGTCTGCAGTATTTTCGTCAACCCGATTCAGTTCAACAATACAGACGACCTGGCCCGCTACCCGCGGGTACTGGAAGACGACGTAAGGCTTCTCGAAACCGTCGGCTGCGACGCCGTCTTCGCTCCGTCTGTCGAAGAAATGTACCCTACCCCTCCTGCCCTGACCATGCAGTTCGGGCCGCTGGAGCGGGTGCTCGAAGGCGCTTTCCGCCCCGGGCATTTCAGCGGCGTCGGCGTGGTGGTTTCCAAACTCCTGCACATCGTCTCGCCCGACCGGGTTTATTTCGGCCAGAAAGACCTCCAGCAATGCCTGGTGGTACGGCGCCTGATTGAAGACCTCAGCTTCCCGGTAGAGCAGGTCATCGTTCCGACGGTCCGGGAGGCCGACGGCCTGGCTATGTCGTCCCGTAACCGAAACCTTACACCTGAAGAGCGGGCCGCAGCTCCTTTCCTCTATGCGGAGCTGACACGCGCCGCGGAATCGCTGAAAGCCGGCACACCGGTAGACGACGTCAAAGCCTCGCTCGAAGCGGCCTTCGCCGCCCGGCCTGAATTCCGATTGGAATACTTCGACATTGCCGATACCACCGGACTCGTTTCCCTCGAAAGCTATCAACCCGGACAAGAAGCAGCCCTGACACTTGCTGCGCACCTGGGTAAGGTCCGGCTGATCGATAACGTCCTTCTTCACTGACAAAAAAAAGCCCGGCTTTCACCGGGCATAATCGTCTGAGATGAAGTGTATTGTTTGAGATGAAGTGATCAGCTGACTGAGAAAAAAATACAGGGCGTTCCGGGCCGGAACGCCCTTTTTGTTATTTCGCCCACCAGAGTTTGGTCTGCATATTATTCGATCCGCCCATGTTGCCGAGGGCTTCTTTCATGTTGGTACCGTTGAGATTTTCTTCGGAAGAAGGGTACGGCAGGCGGGACGGGATCTGTCCGGCGTTGTAGTTAATCGCCGGTGCTTTCAGAGCCGGTACGCCGGTCCGCCGGAACTCCGTCCAGGCTTCAATACCCTGCCCGAACAGCGCCAGCCATTTCTGCTCCAGTACCTGTGTCAGCGCCGTGGAGGCGTCAGCCGGCAGCGTCGTCGGATAGGCGGCAGGCAGCGTCAGGCTATATTGATCCATGGAAGCCTTGATACCGGCAGCATAGTTTGCCGCGGCAGTCCCCGCCGATGTTACCCCTTTCAACGCCGCTTCGGCCTTGATGAAGTTCAGTTCCGCGAAAGTCATCAGCACGGCGGGGGCCGTCGCCTGAACGAAGTAATCCCCTACTTTCGACGTCTGAGCCAGTCCAAGCGCGCCGGCATCGGTATTTGACAGCCCGTTCGGTACGCCGACGTACTTGTCACCCACCTTATTGGCATACACCCCCAGACGGGGATCGCTCAGCGCCTGCAGCTTATCCACCAGCGTTTTCGAAACCCGGTGATCGTCACGCGTTTTCCGGTTCTGGTTGATCGGGTTGTTGTTGGGCGCGTCGGTGAGGTATACGAGCTTCGCGTTATCCGAAACGGCCGTCATCACCGGGTACTTTGCCGGATTACCGAGAATGCGGTCGATTTCCGCCTTCGCATCTATCGTCGCGTCCGCCTTGCCAAGCATGCGGATGAGCAGGCGCAGGCTGAGAGTATTGGCGAATTTCTTCCACTTCGTCATATCTCCCGCGAAAAGAATATCGCCCTCCTTGCTGACGGTCTTGGCAGTGATGAGATCGCTGGCCGTCATGAGGTCTTTCACCAGACCGGCGTAGACGGCTTTCTGTGTATCATACTTCGGATAGACCGTTCCCTTCGTTCCCTGAAGCGCCTGGGAATACGGAATATCGCCATAGATATCCGTCAGCTGCGAAAAGGTATACGCCCGCATGATGAGGCCGATGGCCTGGTAGTTTTCGTTGCCGCCGGCCTTGCCCAGGTCGATGATCTTTTCGAAATCCGCATTGGCTTCGATGTAGTAAGCCTGCCAGGGAGAATCCTGTACGTCCGTCGTGAAATTATACTGGTCGATTTCCGTGTACTGAATCCGCGCCCAGTGCTGCGACCAGCAGGAGCCTACGTCCTGACCGAGCGAGCCGCCCCAGGTCGTATTCACAGCCAGCTTGATGCCGTGGGGCATGAGCAGCTCAGGCGGCAATACCGTCGGATCGTTGGGATTGGTATTGATGGCGTCGAAGTTCTTTTCGCAGCCCGTCGCCAGGAACAACCCGGCAAGAAGCGCCGCCGAACAGGAAAGTTTATGGAGAAGTCGCATGTTGTCTGTCGTTAAAGGCCGAAAGCCAGGTTGAAACCGATGCTGCGAGCCGACGGCAGGTTGCCGTTTTCAAAGCCCTGAACGTTTCCGTCGCCGTAGTAGCTCGTTTCCGGATCGATGTGCGGGACGTTCTTGTAAAGGAGCGCCAGGTTGCGGCCTACTGCCGAGAGCGTTACACCGCGGAAGGGCGTCCGGCCAAACCATTTCTGCGGCAGGGTATAGCTCACCCGCAGCTCACGCCACTTCACGTAGGAAGCGTCGAACATGTAGTTCTCGTTGTTGTTCCGGTTGTAGAAGTTGTGGTAGTAGTTTTCCGGAAGCAACACAGCCTTGGTATTCGGCGCATAGGTGAAGCTGCCGTCGGCGTTCTTCGTTTCGGTTACGCCGGGGGCGACGATATTTCCCGACTCCCGGCCCGGAAGCGTTTCCTTCAGCACGCCCGTGTACCGGCCGATGTTGATCCCCTGGGAGAAAATCTGTCCGCCGAAGCGTGCGTCAAACAAGGTACTGAGCGTAATTCCCTTGTACGATACCGACGTCTGGAAACCGCCTGTCCATTTCGGCATGATATTGCCGATTACCCGCCGGTCGGACGACATCACCGGATAACCGCTGGCGTCGATAATCATCTGCCCGTCCGGCGCGCGGCGGGTATAGGTACCGTAGAAGTTGCCGTACGGCGAGCCGGGGCGCGCTTCCAGGATCACATTCCGCAGGAGGGAACCGGTATTGATCTGGTAGTTCGACAGACCGCCGAGGTCCACTACTTCCGAGCGGTTGCGGGCATAGTTGAGGGTTACATCCCAACGGAAACCGTTGGCAAGTTTGATGGGCGTCGCAGAGAGCTCTACTTCGATACCGGAGTTGCGGATTTTCCCGGCGTTAATTACGGAGTTGTAGTACCCGGAACTCAGCGGTACGTTGGCGCGGAGAATCTGGTTGGAAGTAGCCTTGTCGTAATAGGTTACTTCCAGGTTGATCAGGTTCCGGAACAGGCGGGCTTCGATCCCGGCCTCGAAGGCCGTCGTCTGCTCGGGTTTCAGTTTGCTGTTGTAGATCAGGTTATTTTCGGAGAATGTCGTGACCGAACCCCAGGCGTCTTCCGCCTGATACACCTGCTGCGTGGTATACGGATCGGTATCATTCCCTACCTGTGCCCAGCCTGCGCGGGCTTTCAGGTACGAAACCGTGGCGCTGTTAAAACCAAGCGCTTCCGACAATACCGCACTACCGGAGACAGACGGATAGAAATAGCTCCGGTTGCCGGCAGGAAGGGTCGACGACCAATCGTTCCGCGCCGTCACGTCCAGGTAATAATAATCCCTATAGGAAAACGAGGCCGATCCATAGAGTGAGTTGACCGATTTCTTCGTACTCCGGTTGTAGACGTTCGGACGAACGGCCGAGTTGGCGATGTTATACAGGTTTGGAATCTTGAGTTCCGGCGCCTGGAGGTAGTCCCGCTGGAAATAGCTGTAGCGGTGGTTTCCGCCGACGCTTACTGTCGCCTGAAAGTCCCCGAAATGCTTATCCCCGGTTACGAGAAAGTCTGTATTGGTTTCCTGGACATAGACGTTGTCTTCAGCAAATTCGCCGTTGACCAGACCTACACCCTTGGCACGTTTGGTAATGCGGCGATCCAGCCCGAAATCCGTACCCGAACGGCCCATTACCTTCAGCCACGGCAGCACCTGATACGTCATTTGCACATTGCCCACTACCCGGTCCTTGTCGTTGCCATAGGTCTGGTGGCGGAGTACGTAATACGGGTTGTTCCAGTAGTTGGAGTTCCAGTTGCGCTGCACCGGCCATTGGCTCGGATCAGTACCGGGTTCTACTTCCTGGTTGAGATCGGCGAGGTCTACCTGCCGGCCAAACCAGATCCAGTACAGGTTCAGGTTCTGGCGGTTGTCGGAGCCGTCCTTGATGTAATTGACCGACGCCCGGGCGTTGAGTTTCGGCGTCAGGTGGTAGCTGGCGTTGAAAGCCAGGTTTTTCCGCTTGTAGTTGGTATTCGGATACATACCATCCTGATGCAGGTTGGTAAATGACAGGCGGAAGTCTCCTTTGTCGCTGCCGCCGGTGATCGCCACGTTGTTGGTGGTGGTCATACCGGTCCGGTGGAAGTTTTTGACGTTATCAGGATGGGCAATCCAGGGCGTAGGCACACGCTTGCCGGTAGCCGGGTCGATCGGCGAGTTGTACTGGGCGATGAGGCGGCCGTCCATTTTCGGGCCCCAGCTTTCGTCGACCCCGTCGTTGATACCGCCGCCTTTTCCGTCTACGTACTCGAATACGCCCCCTCCATAGGTCCCGTCTGCATTGACCTTCGAGAATCCCTGGCCGTATCCGTTCTGCCACTCCGGGAGGCGGAACGGCTTGTCGAAGGTGATGTTGGAGTTGACGGAGATACCGACTCCTTTCGATCCCCTTCCTGACTTTGTTGTAATGAGGATAACCCCGTTGGCCGCCCGGGAACCATACAGCGCAGCGGCATTTGCCCCTTTCAGCACGGAGATATTGTCGATGTCGTCGGGGTTGATGGCAGAGGCGCCGTTACCGTAGTCGACCGACACGTTGTTCGTATTGGTAGCCGAAGCGCTGGCGGCGGTATTGTAGCTGCCGTTGTCGATGGGAATACCGTCGACCACAAACAGCGGCTGGTTGTTTCCGCCGATGGAGTTGGCGCCGCGGATCATGATGCGGGAAGAAGCGCCGGGCTGGCCATTAGAACTGGTAACCTGGATACCGGCGATTTTACCGGAAAGCGCGTTGACGAGGTTGGTCGGGCGGGCTTGCGTCAGTTCCGAATTTTTAAGTTCCTGCACGCTGTAACCCAATGCTTTTTTGTCCCGTTCGATGCCGAGGGCCGTTACGACGACTTCCGTCAGGCTTTTGGCACTGACAGCCATCTGCACATTGAGGGTACTTTCATTTCCCACCTTCACTTCCATACTTGTAAACCCTACATAGCTGAATACCAATACGCTACCTGATGGAACAGACAGCTTGAACGCGCCGGCGGCGTCGGTAGTAGCGCCCTTCGTCTGCCCTTTCACCGAGATGGACACGCCGGGAAGCGGCTGGCCGTCCTCGGCCGACGTCACCACGCCCGAAAGCGGGCGATCCTGCGCTGTCGCCCAGAAACCTGCCAGTAAAAAGAATAGTGTAAAGAGTTTGTTCATGATGTGTAACCCGTTAAGTGAATGAAATACACGACCGGCCCGCTTCGGAGAAGAAAGCGGGAAGAACCTGTCAGAAAGGAAGGTGAGTACAGCCTACGGGAAATCGGAGGCTACCGGTTGAAGAGTCATTTTCGTTTCGTTTTAAATGGGAAGAAAGACCGGAATACGGGCTCCGGCCCGGTAACAGCATTCAATATTACCAAAAACACAACGAAAATAAAATGAATATTTTATCAATACGATACAATACAAAATATTATAACCAGAAATACAGATACTTAGGTATAAAATTCGTCAAACAAAGCAGAATAATTTAATAATATTCCAAATATTAACATTACCTTATTTTATCATCAATATGATAATTTAAGATAAAATCAATAAATACTATTCAAAACCAATAGACAAATAGGAGAATTTATACTGAATAACAGAAAAAGAAGACCAGATTCACATCTGAACTATACAAAAAAAAGCACCATACGGTGCCTTCCTGTTTGGTCTCACAGAGCTGCTAGCCCTTGGTGAGTGACCGGAACACAGCCTCCAGCGGCTGCCCGGTACTCCGCAGATCCTCCAGCGACTGATCCGCCACGACCGTTCCCTTGCTCAGAATGATCGCACGGCTGCAGATCGCTTCTACTTCCTGCATGATATGCGTCGAAAACAGGACGGTCTTCTGAGCGCCGATCGATTTGATCACGGACCGGATTTCCACGAGCTGATTGGGATCCAGACCGGTGGTCGGCTCATCGAGGATCAGCACCTCCGGATCATGAATCAATGCCTGCGCAAGGCCTACGCGTTGCCGGTACCCTTTGGATAACTGTCCGATTTTTTTCCGGTATTCGGGTTCGAGGCCTACCTGTGCGACGACCTCGTCTACCCGGCGGCTGAGCGTTTGTCCGCTCAAGCCATATAGTCCGCCGATAAACCGGAGAAACTCCTTGACGTACAAATCGAGGTACAGAGGATTGTGTTCGGGCAGGTATCCGATGCGTTTGCGAACCTCGCGGGAATGCGCCACTACGTCGTATCCGGCTACTTCGACCGTACCTGAGGTCGGGAGCAGATACCCCGTGGCGATTTTCATCGTCGTGGATTTACCGGCGCCGTTCGGACCGAGAAAGCCGACGATTTCGCCGGGATTGACGGCAAAACTGATCTGATCGACAGCCTTTTGCTGCCCATACACCTTGGTTAACTCACGAACGATGATCGACACCTTGCGCTTCTGGGGTTTAGGAGACTCGTAGTCTGTTGACCGCAAAATAAACGCCAACAAACCGAAAATCGGCATACCAGCCCGAACATTGGACCGCGAAGCCCGCTTGTCTATTTTCAGGACGGGCCGGGTTGACTCCTCACGCCGATTCCCTATTTTTACCCAATCATTTCATCAAACCGGATCGATTCCCCACCGCTTCCCGGAGAAAACCCGCCTTTTTGAGGCAATCAGGTTTTGCTTCCGGTGCAAGGCCGGTCGGTTCGGTCGTTCACGAAAACTCATACCCTGTGGCCAAAAACTCCCTCTTTCGTAAAAAATCCATCGCGCAAGTCCTCTCCAACGACGCCACCGGCGAGTCTCACGGATTAGCGAAAGTACTCGGAGTACGGGATCTGACGTCCCTCGGTATTGCGGCCATCATCGGCGCAGGAATTTTCAGCACCATCGGCCGCGCCAGTTTCGACGGCGGCCCTGCCGTATCTCTTCTTTTCGTCTTTACAGCCATAGCCTGTGTATTTACTGCGCTGAGCTATGCGCAGTTTGCCTCCACGGTGCCGGTGTCCGGCAGCGCCTATACCTATGCCTACGTTTCGTTCGGTGAATTGTTTGCCTGGATTATCGGCTGGGCGCTGATTCTGGAATATGCCGTTTCCAATATGGTAGTGGCCATTTCCTGGTCTGAATACTTTACATCAATGCTTGCCGGTTTCGGCATGCACCTGCCCGAGTGGCTAACGGTTGATCCGGCTTCGGCCAAACCGGAAGTCCGCGCCGCCGCGCCGGTCATTGCCGGTATCCGCATCATCTGCGACTTACCCGCCGGGCTGATCACAGCCCTGGTGACGGCCCTCGTGTACGTCGGTATCCGGGAATCGCGGAATGCCTCCAACCTGCTGGTAGCCTTGAAACTGGCGGTGATTTTGCTGGTCATCGGCGCGGGGGTCTTCTACGTGAAGCCGGAAAACTGGTCGCCCTTCGCTCCCAATGGCGTAGGCGGTGTACTCAGCGGTGTTGCGGCGGTCTTCTTCGCGTTTATCGGATTTGATTCGATCTCGACAACAGCTGAGGAATGCGTCAATCCCCAGCGTGACCTGCCCAAAGCGATGATTTACTGCCTCGCGATTTGCACTGTGCTGTATGTAGCAATCACGCTGGTGCTGACGGGGATGGTTCATTACAAGGAACTGAATGTCGACGATCCCCTGGCCTATGTTTTCCACAAGGTTGGGTTTGATTTTGTGGCGGGTGTCATTTCTGTGTCGGCAGTGATCGCGATTACGAGCGCGCTGCTGGTGTATCAGCTCGGCCAGCCGCGTATCTGGATGACGATGAGCCGCGACGGGCTCCTCTGGCCCAAATTCGCCAAAGTACACCCGAAGTACCATACCCCTTCGTTTGCGACGATTGTGACGGGTCTGGTTGTAGCTATTCCGTCCATGTTTTTTGATATGGGCTTCTTTGTCGACCTGACAAGTGTAGGAACATTCTTTGCTTTCATTCTGGTATGCAGCGGGGTATTGTACCTGGATTACAAGGGCCTGACGCAGTATTCGAAATTCCGCGTACCGTATGTCAACGGGCAGTATATCATCGGTCTCGGATTTCTGATAGCCTTCGGTTTCGCGCTGAAGGGCGGGCACTTTATTCTTGCCATCGAGGAAAAACCGCTGCTTTTTGTTTTCTGGATTACCTGGGCGGGGCTTTCGGTGGCTGCATTCCGCCTGAAGTTCTCCCTGCTGCCTGTACTGGGCATTCTCACCAATCTGTACCTGATGACCGAACTCGGTATTTCGAACTGGGGGGCGTTTGCGGCCTGGCTCGTCATCGGACTGGTGATTTATTTCGGATACGGCCACAAACATTCCCGTCTCGCCAAAGCCTCCTGATCCATGCTGCGACTGCTTTTCTTTGCCCTCCTCCTGTTCGGAACGGCGGCCACCGCCCAGAAACGGGTTATCGAATCGGACCTGGCGCCGGCGCCGATCGGGCCCTACAGCCAGGCCATTGACGTCAACGGAACGGTCTATGTTTCCGGACAGATCGGGCTGATTCCGGGAGCCGGGAAGCTCGTCGCCGGAGGCATTGACACAGAAGTACCCCGGATCATGGAAAACATACAGGCCATTCTGAAAGCGGCCAACCTGACCCTGCGGGAAATAGTAAGCACGACGATTTACGTCAAAAACATGGCGGACTTTCCCCGGATCAACAAGTTGTATGAAAGTTATTTTACGGGAGAATACCCGGCGAGAAGTACGGTGGGTGTTGCGGATTTGCCGGCTGGCGCAAATGTGGAAATAGCCGTAATCGCTGTCAGAAGGAAATATTAAAGTCTGTGAAGTCTGTGTAGTCTGTGAGAGATTTTTTCTCACAGACTACACAGACTTCACAGAAGAAAAAGCGAGCGGCTGCCCCGGATGGGGGCAGCCGCTCGCTTTTTTTCAGTTTCGTTGCTACAAAACGGCCTAGCCGTTGAGCAGTTTCCATTCGTTGAAGAACTTGTCTCCGGAAGCGCTCCTGGGCAGCGTCGGCTTTTTGACGACCTGGCGAGAGGGCTTCCAGACCAAACCAAGTTTGATCAGCAAGCGGCGGGTGGCAAAAGAATAATTCATGGCTTCCACGGTAAAATGTGTTTCACTTACTAACGCAACCGCGTTTTCGTATGGTATGTTCCACAGGAAGAAAAAAAATGTACTATTCGTATAAAAGTTTAGTATTCTTCCAACAGGGTAAAGTCTTTGTTAAAAAATCATACCAATAAGCTGATCTGCCGGTCATTAGGTGCAAAAAAAAAGCCCCTCCGTATTCAGGAGAGGCGTTAGATAAGTGGCAGCCGGATCAGTCGTTCCGGCGACCGCCCATCAGCAGACTCACGTAGTACAGCAGCGTGGCCAGCGAGCCGATTGCGGCGACCACATACGTGCGCGCGGCCCATTTGAGGGCATCTGCGGCCATGTCGTATTCGCGGTTGTTGGCTACGCCGGTACGCTGAATCCAGGCCAGTGCCCGGTTGGAAGCGTCGTATTCAACAGGAAGTGTCACAAAACTGAAGACCGTCGTCACCGCAAAAAGCGCGACGCCGATCGCCAGCGGAATGGGCGTGGTATTGAGCAGGAAAATCCCTGCCAGAATAATCCACTGCATCCAGCTGGAGGCAATGCTGAGGAACGGCACCATCGAACTCCGGAACTGCAGCCAGGTATAAGCCGTCGCATGTTGCACAGCGTGCCCGCATTCGTGCGCGGCGACGGCAGCGGCGGCTACGCTTCGGCCATAATACACGTCGTTGCTGAGGTTAACCGTTTTATCGGCCGGATTGTAGTGGTCGGTCAGTTGCCCTTCCACCGAGATCACCCGGACGTCATAGATGCCGTTGTCACGGAGCATCTTCTCGGCGATTTCTTTACCGGAAAGGCCAATGGAAAGCCCTACCTGGGAATATTCGTTGAACTTACTGCGTAGGCGCCAGCTGATGAACATGCTGACAGCCATCACAATCAAACCTATTAAATAAGCTCCTGCCATGGTGGTAGTGGTTATGTTCGGATCAGAAACTCTTCTTGATCTTTTCTATTAACGACGTGGTCGAAAAACCCTGTACAAGCGGGACCGTTTTCACCTCGCCTCCGTTGGCCAGTACAAAATCCGAGCCAACGATCGTTTCGACGGAATAGTCGTCTCCTTTGACCAAAATGTCAGGTTTCACGGCCTCAATCAGCTCTTTCGGGGTGTCTTCGTCAAACAAAATGACAGTATCCACGAACGAAAGCGCCGCCATAAGCCGGGCGCGGGCACTTTCGTTGACGACCGGCCGGAGCGGGCCCTTGAGCCGGCTGACCGACGCGTCGGTATTCAGCCCGAGCACGAGGCGGTCGCCGAGGTTGCGGGCCTTTTCAAGGTAATCGACATGCCCCATGTGAACAATATCGAAACAACCGTTCGTAAAAACTACTTTCTCTCCGCGGGCTTTCCAGGACGTGATTTCGTCCAGTGCCTCTGTCCGGGATTTTATTTTGGATGCGGTATTCATGCAGGTCGACGTCTTCCGAGGAAGGTGGATAATAAAAACAGGGAACCGATAGCCAGCGTAGCCAGCATCTGCGAACTCTGGATAAAGGTAGCCAATGTTCCGCTGTCCGTTTCCGGAATTTGATAAATGGAGTGAAGCGCAAAAGCCACAAACGCATTGAATGAACCGACACCTCCCGGCGTAGGCAGAATCATCGCCAGCGCGCCGGTAGTGAGTACGGTCAACGCCACCAAGGGCGACAGCACCGCAAATTTCGGTATCGCGAAAAACAGGACATAGCCCATCGCCCAGTACATTCCCCAGATCATCGCCGTATAAAACAGAAACAGGCCCGGCCGGCGCAGTTTGCGGATACTCAGCAGGCCGTCGAGCAGACCTTTGCCCGTTTTCGCCAGCTTCCGGACAATCGCCAGTTGCAGCAGTTGCTCCCGGAGAAAAAAGACGAGCAGCCCGCCGCCAATCAGCAACGCCAGCACCACCCAGATCAGCACCGGCACGCCTTTGCCTTCCTGGGGAGTAGCCGACGTGGCACCCTGAATGAAGGTGAGGAGCCGGTCGAAATCGAGCAACAGGTTCAGACCCAGCAGGAGGAACAACGTGACGACATCAAAAATTCGCTCCGTCACAACAGTACCCAGTGATTTTTCGATCGGTATTTCGTCGCTTTTGTACAGCGCACTGCAACGGGTAACTTCTCCGAGACGTGGAACCAGGTTATTGGCGAAATACCCCAGCCAGACCGCCGTGTTCGTTCGTAAAAAAGACGGGTGATACCCCATCGGTTCGAGGAGAATCTGCCAGCGGGCGGCGCGGCTGCCATGTGCGACAAACGTGAGAGCGACCATCAGAATCACCCAGCGGAAGTCGGCATGGGAAACGTCATTCCAGAGTTGCTGAGGGTTGATGGTACCGGTATGAACGGCAAACCAGATAAGTCCGGCAGCAAGGCCGAGAAACAGCAGGTATTGAACGGTTTTTTTCATGGACGAACAGACAGTCCCGCAAAAATAAAAAAGAGGTGGTCCGTTTCCGAACCACCTGCTGGTTGGTATGGCGGGGTCAGAGGACCAGCCGGTTGTTGTGATCTGGGAAGACGACGGTAGGCTTATGTACTTTGGCTTCTTCGGGCGTCATAAGGGCGTAGGCCATGATGATGACGATGTCGCCGACCTGAGCTCTGCGGGCGGCCGCACCGTTGAGGCAGATGGTGCCGGAGCCCCGCTCGCCTTTGATGACATACGTTTCAAACCGCTCGCCGTTATTGTTGTTGACCACCTGGACCTTTTCGTGCTCAAGGAGGTTGGCAGCGTCCATCAGGTCTTCGTCGATGGTGATACTGCCGACATAATTCAGCTCCGCCTGTGTCACGCGGACACGGTGAAGCTTGGATTTCATGATTGTCAGGAACATGTCGATTACTGTTTCCAAAACCCCGGAACGACTTCCGGGCCGGCAAAGTTCGGAAAAGTTTTCTTCCCTGTGTACCTCCGGCAGACAGAAACCGGCGGAAACCCGGCACAGGCAACGGGGCGGCGGAAAAAATTGCCCCCGGATACGCATTTTGCACAAACGGTTGTCCATCCCTTTACAAACGTTTGCGCATCTGCCAAGATACAGGCCGCTTTCTTTCCGACGGGTATCAACCCTTGTTTGCAGCGTACGGGGAATGTAATTTCCGTTCAGATTATCGGGAACGCCGCAATTTCCGCTTTCTACTTGTCCTCCCGCCGCGGAGGAGGTTTCCGTGTCCAGATCGTTCATCACTAAACTAAACGTTCGCTCAGAGTACCCTTACCCGCTGGTGAATCCTGCCTGAAACAGGTATTCCCGCCATTTTGTCAAAACCTGATCAATACTTTCAACGACTACGCAGACGTCCCCGTCCGCCTGATTGCCTATTGCTTTCATTCACTATCAACGCTGAAATTATGACCCTATCTGAGCTGACTATCAGCTTCTAACGTCCTGTCTCGCAGGAACGCGGCCCTGAATTCCCTTTATCGTTTACCCTCTGACGGACCGCCGCGCGGTCCGAACGGGATACCTATTCGCTTTTCATCCACTATCTACTCCGAAACAATGAAATCTTTCTCTCTGAGTCTGATTGGCTTGTTGCTGGGCTTCTGTTGCTATGCCCAGCAGCTGACCCTCACGGGACTCGTCCGCGACGAAGCCGGTCAGCCCATTCCGGGCGCCAACGTGGTGATTCAAGGCACCACGACCGGAACCACCTCCAACGGCGAAGGGCGTTTTACGCTGAAAGCAGCACCTTCCGCTATTCTCGAAATCTCGTCGATCGGGTTTATCAAACAGACCGTTCCGGTGAGCAACCGCACGACAATCGAAATTATCCTTCAAAAATCCAGCACCGAACTCGATGAAGTAGTGGTACTCGGTTATAGCTCCACCAAACAGCAGAACATGACCGGCGCGGCGCAGGTCATCACGCCGAAAAACCTGAAAGACGTCACGGCCAACAGCATCGGCCAGATGCTCCAGGGAAAAGCGGCAGGTGTGCAGGTAGGAACCAACTCCGGGGATCCCCGAAGTGCACCGCGTATCATCATTCGCGGAATCGGTACGCTGACGGCGAGCTCTGACCCGTTGTATGTGGTCGACGGCGTCATCGGCGGAATTCCGAACCCCAGTGATATCGAGTCGGTTACGGTTTTGAAAGACGCCTCTGCGACAGCGCTTTACGGCGCCCGGGCGTCCAACGGTGTGATCGTGGTCACGACCCGGAAGGGAGCCGCCGGCAAAACCCGGATCACGGCGCGCCTCAACAAGGGCGTCGGCATGCTGAGCCTGGGGAATTTTTCACTCATGAACGGAGCCCAACTGTATGACCTCCAGAAAAGGGCCTTTGAGCGGGACCGTCCGGGACAAAACGTCAACGACTTCCTTCCTGCTCCGGCTAACAATGCTAACACCAACTGGTTTGACAAGGCCTTCCATACCGCTTCCAATACACTGGCCGAACTGAACGCTTCCGGCGGAAACGGCGCTAACCGCTTCTTTATCAGCGGTAATTATTACAAGGAAGACGGTATTCTGAAAGAAACAGGACTGGATCGTTTCGGCGGACGGATTAACTTCATGCACGACGTCAACGACAAGCTGCACCTGACCCTCAACGGCGCCGGGACCGTCACCCGCGGCTTCGACAATACCGGCGGATCGCTTTACGGCGCGTATACCTACCTCCCTTACGACGATCCATACTACAACGGGCAGCCGTACAACCCCATCACCGGCGCCAAAAAATGGTACGGCCGGGACAACGCGAACTTCATCTACAACCAGCAGTATGACAAGTTCAGCGAAAACACCTACAGTGGAGATCTGCTTTTCAAGGCTGAATATGAAGTACTTCCGTGGCTGACGCTGTCGACTACCAACCGGGCCCAAACCAGTTTCTATACCAGCGAAACCAGCCAGGATGCGCAGGGTAACAGCGCGAAGGACGTGCAGGGCCGGCTTTCTCAATTCTCCAGCCGCAACTATACGCTGTTGACATCCAACCTGTTGCGCTTTCAGCATGATTTTTCGGGCGGACACAGTATTTCCGGTTTGGCGGGTTATGAGTACCAGACGTATTACTATCAATCCATTGGTGCAACCGGCAAGGGTATCTTCTCCGGGCTTGACATCCTGAATGCAACGTCACAGGCGGAAAGCGTAAGCGGGACAAAAGACGATAATGCATTCTCATCCCTGCTGTTTCAGGCAAATTATGGCTACGAAGGCAAGTACCTCATTACGACGTCTTTCCGTCGGGATGGCTCGTCGAAATTCGGACGAAACAAACGCTATGGCAACTTTTATGCGGTAGGTCTGACCTGGAACGCGTCGAAAGAACCCTTCCTAATCGACAGTAAAACGCTGACCAATTTGAAATTCCGGGCCAGCTACGGTACCACCGGAAACGCCGACGGCATCAGCAGCTACGCCGCGCAGGGACTGTACAACCTGACGCAGCAATATGCCGGGGTACCGTCGGCCTACCCGTCGCGGATCGAGAACCCGAACCTGACCTGGGAAGTATCGAACAATGCGAACGTCGGCGTAGACTTCACGTTGTGGAAGCGACTGTCCGGAACGGTGGACGTGTATAATCGCCTCACCAACCACCTGCTCTTCAACCGCCCGCTGCAGGGCACGAGTGGCTATTCCTTCATCACCGAAAACATCGGCGCGGTGCGTAACCAGGGGATTGAAGTGACGCTGTCGGCTGATATTGTAAACAAAGGGGATTTCAGGTGGACGATGGACATCAACGCCGGCACGAACCGCAACAAGGTCACCGAGCTGTACTCCGACCGGACGTTTGTCGCCAACGGTCTTCGCCCCTTTGCGCTGGATAAACCGCTCAACAGCTGGTATGCGCGGCGCTGGATGGGCGTAGACGCCACCAACGGAAACCCGCTCTGGGAAAAAGTCAATGCGGACGGTACTACGGCTTCGACCTCCAACTACAACGAAGCTACGCTCCAGTTTATCGGCAGCAACGCCAATCCGAAGCTGTTCGGCGGCATCCGCGAAGTGCTTTCGTGGAAAAACCTGGAGCTGAACGCCTTCTTCACGTATCAGACCGGCGCGATGATCTACAACGGTGATCGCCAGCTGTTTGACAGCGACGGCGCGTATGACCGCTACAACCTCATGAACCTCCACAACGGCTGGACGCGCTGGGAAAAAGCGGGAGATATCGCTACACATCCGAAGTATGTTTTGGGTGGAAACAATAACTCGCAGCGGCCGTCGTCCCGCTTTATCGAAAACGGCAACTACCTCCGTCTGCGGACCGTCAGCCTGAGCTACGACATGCCGTCTGCTCTGGTGAAGAAAGCCAAAATGGACGGTATTCGTCTGACAGCATCGGCGGATAACCTCTTCACGATCACCAATTTCTCGGGTATTGACCCGGACATTCCGGGTAGCGGCGAAGTGGGTACCAAGTATCCCTTCAGCAAGAAATTCGTCTTTGGCATTCAACTCAGCTTTTAATCCGTACTTCGTATGAAGCCTTTTCATAAATACCTTCCCCTCGTACTGCTTCTGGGCGCGGCGTCCTGCAGCATCGAGAAGACCCCGTACGACGGCCTGCCCGAATCCGAAATTCTGAAAACGGAACTCGGTCTCCGCGCGGCGACGGATGGCAACTATACCATCATCAAAGAATCCGACTATACCCGGAACCTGTACATCATGAACGAGTATCAGGGCGACAACATCACCCTGAGCGGGACGACCACCGACCCCCTCTTCCTGACGTATACCTACCGCCACACTGCCGATCAGGGCAATACCCTGCAGATCTACAAGAAGGCTTATGCAGCGGTTATCGGCTGCAACAAGGTTATCAACGCGATCAAGCCGGGTACTTCGGCGGCGCTGGACCAGGCGCTGGGAGAAAACCTCTTCCTCCGGGCGATGATCCACTTTGACCTCGTACGCCTCTTCGGCCGGCCGTATACCCAGAGTCCGGAAGCGAATGCGGGGATTATCATCAAAACCGATCTCACGGCCGACGACAACGCCAAACGCGCTACGGTCAAGGAAGTATACGATTTCATCGTCGCGGAGCTGAAAAAGGCAGCGCCGCTGATGACCGTCCAGAAAAACAGCAGCTATGCCGGCGCGGAAGGCGCAGCCGCCCTGCTCGCCCGCGTATATCTGTATATGGGCCAGAACGATCTGGCCATCGAACAGGCCAACAAGGTCATCAACAGCGGGAGGTATACGCTGGCTACGCCGGCACAAGTGCCTGATTTCTTTGCGGTTAACAACGAAGACAACAAGGAAATCATCTTCGCCATCAAACATACCCTGAAAGATGACCGCGGCTGGAGCGCCATCGGCTCGATGTACTACACCTCTCCCGGCGGTGTGGGCTGGGGTGAAGTATATGCCTCGCAGGCATACCAGGACCTGGTGAATAAATTCGACAACGACAAGCGTCGCTCGTTTCTCGTCAAAAAACTGACGTCCACCGGCGAACAGGAAAAGCGGAATGGTATTAATAAGGTGTATATCACGAAGTTTTCGAATCAGGGCGGTATTGCGACGCTGAGTTCGCCGGTAGTGCTGCGTCTTTCGGAAATGTACCTGACGCGGGCTGAAGCACTGGCGAAAAAAGGGCAGAACGAAGACGCCCTCGCCGATGTCAACCTCATCCGGAAGCGTGCCGGTCTGAGCGGCGCCGACCTTTACTCTGCTACAGACCTGAAAGGTCTCGCCAGCGTACTTGAGGTAGTATTGCAGGAACGTCGCCTGGAACTGGCCTTTGAAGGCCACCGTGCCTTTGACCTTTTCCGGAATAACCTGCCGCTCGTCCGGAACTACCCCGGCTACCACAACACCCAGAACGGGCAACAGACGGTACCGGCAAATGACAAGCAGGTCGTCCACCTCATTCCTGAATCTGAAATCGTACTGAATCCGAATTTGAAGCAGAATCCGTTGTGAGGGTTGGGGGTTTCAGTTTAGAGTTTAGAGTTTAGAGTTTAGGGTTTAGAGTTGGGGCTGGCAGGGATGCCGGCCCTTTTTTTGCGGGCAACCGTCTTTGCTTCGATTCTGAAAACAAAATTGCAAACACCTTATACGGCAGGTAATTGGGTTTGCGTCGAAAGCAAAAGACCTGGCAGCAGACCATCTTTGCTTCGACTCAAAAACAAAACTGTAAATACCCGAAAGCAAAAGGGGCCGGCATCCCTGCCAGCCCCCAACTCTAAACCCTAAACTCCAAACTGAAAACATCAAACCACCGCCGCCTCACCACACCTTCAACACCACCCCCGCCAACGGAGGCAGGCTGATACCAATGGAGTAGGCTTTTCCGTGCCAGGCTTTGTCGTCGGTCATGTAGGTGCCGTTCTGGTACTGCCCGGTTCCCCAGAAACCAATGGTATCGGAGTTGAAGATTTCGGTGTACATGCCCTGCATCGGCACGCCGATCCGGTAGTTCGTCCGCGGAACGGGCGTGAGGTTCAGCGCGATGATCAGGGTATCCTTCGGGCTGTTGCCTTTCCGGCTGTAAATCAGGATGGAGTTTTCACTGTCCTGGGTATCGATCCACTCAAAACCTTCGGGCGAGAAGCTCTTGTCGAACAGCGCCGCCTCAGTGCGGTACAACTGGTTGAGTTGCTTCACAAACGCTTTCATGCCCTGGTGGGGAGGATACTGAAGCAGGTGCCAGTCGAGCGATACCTGGTAATTCCATTCCGACGTCTGCCCGAATTCCCCGCCCATAAACAGGAGTTTCGTACCCGGATGGGTAAACATATAAGTATACAACAGGCGGAGGTTAGCGAAACGCTGCCATTCATCGCCCGGCATCTTCGAAACGAGGGCTTTCTTCCCGTAAACAACCTCATCGTGCGACAACGGCAGCATAAAGTTTTCGCTGAACGCATATACCGTACTGAATGTCAGCTGGTCCTGGTGATACTTCCGGAACGCGGGATCTTTCTCGAAGTACTTCAGCGTATCGTTCATCCAGCCCATCATCCACTTCATACCGAAGCCAAGACCGCCGGTGTAAACCGGACGGGATACCCCCGGAAACGCCGTTGATTCCTCGGCAATGGTTTGGGTATCCGGATATTCCCGGTAAATAATCTCATTGAGTTCGCGGAAGAGGGAGATGGCTTCGAGGTTTTCCCGGCCACCGTAGGCATTGGGTACCCATTGGCCTTCTTCCCGGGAATAATCGAGGTAGAGCATGGATGCCACCGCGTCAACGCGGAGACCATCTGCATGGTACCGGTCAAGCCAGAAAACAGCGTTGGACAACAGGAAGCTGCGTACCTCGTTCCGGCCATAATTGAAAATATAGGATTTCCAGTCCGGGTGATAGCCCTGCCGGGGATCCGCGTGTTCAAACAGGTGCGTACCGTCGAAATGATACAAGCCGGTAGCGTCGCCGGGAAAGTGGCTCGGTACCCAGTCGAGCAGGACACCGATACCGTTTTGGTGCAGCTTTTCAAACAGCTGCATCAGGTCCTGCGGAGAGCCATACTTGGTATTGGCCGCGTAGTAGCCGGTAATCTGATAGCCCCACGACGGCTCATACGGGTGCTGCATGATCGGCATAAACTCGACGTGCGTAAACCCGCATTGTTTGACGTGCTCCACCAGCCGGTCGGCAAACTCCGATACCGGCAGTCGACGCTCCGGATTACCCGGATCACGTACCCAGGACCCCAGGTGTACTTCGTAGACCGAAACCGGGGCGTTGAGCTTGTTGTGCGCGTGGCGGTTTTCCATCCACTCCTGGTCCTTCCACTCATACCAGGTATCCCAGACGACACTGGCGGTCGACGGCGGCTCTTCCCACTTCAACGCATACGGATCGCCTTTTTCGAGCTCCTCGCCTGATTGGGAAACGATAAAATACTTGTACACTTCGCCGTTTCCGACATTCGGAATCCAGCCTTCCCAGATACCGGAGCTATCCAGCCGCACAAACAGCGGGTTGGCGCCGCGGCTCCAGTAGTTGAAATTTCCGACTACCGCCACGTATTTGGCATTCGGCGCCCAGACGGCGAAGTACGTTCCCGTAATCCCCTGATGGGTCACGACATGAGAGCCGAATTTTTCATAAAGCCGGAAATGCTTGCCCGACGCAAACAGGTGGATATCGAACTCGGTAAACAGGCTGAATGGTTCGACCGCTTTTGGTTGATAGTTGACTGCTGCAGAAGCGCCCTCCGGGGCATCGTCCTGGGTTTGGGAAACAGGCTTACGGTCTGCCATTTTCGAAAAAGAAGCAAATGTTTGAGAACTGCAATTAAGGAATTGTTTTGGTTCGCGTACCGCCCGCTTTCTATTTTCCGTCGAAACCTTCCGGAAATCTCTGCACCGCCTCTGCCTGTGGTCACGCAATCCGAAAAATATAGTATAATTCCTTCGCAAAATAGCTTTTTTCCCATAATGTGGAAAAAGTGAGGCGCCGCCACCTGATATTCTCTGCTTCCCAACCCTTTGCTCCTTCCCAAAAAAGAAGGAGGTCAGCGACCTCCTCTTTTCGGCTAATCCAACTTACTAGATAATGACAGGTATTTTCCGGGGTCGGAGCCGGCCGTTAGCCGGATCGTCCTCTTCGACGGAAAAACCATACCAGACGGTTGGATATCAGACTATTCGGGATAATACTCTCACTGCCGGACAACCCGGAATGACCGGCGAATACCGCCGATCGTTTCTATTCCGATGACATACATGCCCGCCGGCTGGTTTCCGAGTCGGACGGTTTCGGTTTCTTTTTGCGCGACAGACGACCACACCACGCGCCCGTGTACATCGGCGACCACGATCTTTTCTCCACCATGCAGCCGGCTGATGCGCACGGCGTCTGTCGTCGGATTCGGCGCCGTCAGGTACTGCGCGCCATTCGCCGTTTCTACGGAGATGACCGGGCTGTTTTCGGATTTCCCATCCAGATCCACCTGCCGGAGGCGGTAATAGGCGACCGGCTGAAGAACCTGCCCGTCGCGGTACTGGTACGTCAGTTTTCCGGTTGAAAAGCCACCATCAGCGCGGGAGGTTACGAATCCCAGGGTTTCCCAGGCGCGGCCGTCATAGCTTCGCATGACGTCAAATCCCCTGTTGTTTTGCTCACTGGCAGTGGTCCAGGATAGCTGAACGGTATTTTCTCCATCTGCGACACCCGAGAACGACAGCAGCCGTACCGGCAGGGAGGAGGGCGTAACGGTAAGTTTCAGGTCTTCCACTTCCCCGCCCTGCACAAGGCCTGTGCCGGTTTCCATGAACTTGAAAGCCTGTCCGATGCGCACCCGGACTGTTTTTGTTCCCGGTGATACCGATGCCGGAAGCGTCCCGTCGAAATTACCCGGAGCAGTCGTCCAGAGAAGCGTTGCAGCCGAGCTGCCGGGACCTACCAGAACGGAAGCCCTTTCCGAATCCGAAAAAGAGCCGTCGTTGTCCCAGTCTACCCAGGCCATAACCCACGCATTGGACTGTCCGCCGGTCAGATTATTCACGTATGGTACTGACACAGTGTAAGTTGTATTTCCGGCGATATAGTCGGGAAAGACAATATCCTCGTCGTCATAACCTGCCGTATTGGTATCGTCTGCGTCGGTTGACGCCGACCCGGCAACGGCTACTTCGTAGTCCGGCCGTGTGGCGCCGAGATAGGTCGAAGGCCCGCAAAGAACAGGCCCATGACCCGCATCGCCATAGCTGGCCGGCGCGTCGCCGTGGTCATATACGGTGCCCATCAAAACGGTTTCTGCCTGGACATAGTAGTCGTAATCTCCTGCACCGGCGTCGGCGTTGTAGTTCACCCAGGCATCGGCGTTTCCGTCGATCTGCAGGCCGATCCGTATCCGGACATCCGTAATCGACTGGCCGTTTCCGAGGTAGCCCAGGTTCAGTACCGGAACCATAGCCGGCATGGCAAGCGACGCCGACGCGGTGTATACTGTCCCCGTGCCGCCGTCGGTAAACGAAGCGCTCATGGCCGGGTCGAAATCCGCCAGGTGGTATCCGGAAGCTCCGGCTGTCGCCTGTACGGGCATCAGGTTGATGTCGTAAGTCGTGTACGATACGCCGTTGACAATTACATCCAGAATACCGAAACGCGCCTGCTGGCCTGATCCAAGGGTACCCTCCCAGCGCTGCGTCGCCTGATTCCAGGTAAAGTACTGAAACGGCGTGGAAGCAATGTTCTGCGTCCAGAAACCCAGGCCTTTCAAGGCAATGAGCACGTTGCCGACATCGCTGCCGGTGTTGTTCAGGATATTGACACCGCCGACTTCAAACTCATTCGTTCCGGAAGCCGAGGCAGATGCATTCTGCCCGAAATAGATGTTCAGCGGAGCCGCCGACGGAACAAGTTGAAAGGAGAAAGAAGAAGTCTTCGCAGCGCTGATCGGTACACTGCTCGCGCTGCTTTCGAAATTACAGGTAGTAAGGGTGGGAAATTGTGCCAGAAGAGGCTGGCAGATACCCAGCCAGCCGGCAACGAAGAAGTAAAGTTTTCTCACGGAGATGAAAGGAAGTAATGATCGGATAATTCACAGGCTACGGCGGAATTATCACAAATTACTTACGACAGGAGAGAAAATTCACTACATACAACCACTCATTTTATAATAAATAACATAGAAAAGCCATTTTCATTTATAGATATGAACTACTATCATATTACCAGATAACTTTTCTTCTCCTTTTTATATAGGAGGAATCGATTTGGCTGCGTTTCCTGAAAACACGAAGAAGCCGGACTTTTGCCCGGCTTCTTCGTGTTTTCAGGAAATACCGAAGTTTTCTGACGAGGAGATATTACTTCATCCGTACGACCGTCACACCGGCGCCGCCCCGATCCGCATGTTCGTCGGTCATCGCTGCTACCTGTGAGTACCCGCGCAGGTGGTTCCGGATGAGCTGCCGCAGGATACCGTCGCCTTTGCCGTGAACGATCCGCAGTTCCGGATACCCGAGCATGATGGCATCGTCCATGAAATGATCGACTTCCACCATCGCCTCTTCGCCCCGTTTGCCCCGGATATCGAGATTGAAGGAGAAATTAATCGCCTTTTCATTGAAGTCTACGCCGGTGAGCTTCGCCCGTGGCTTTTCGTCGCCGGTAGCGGCCTTGAACTCCCGCCGGGATACTTTCTCGAGCCGGTTGACTTTGAGGGTCGTCCGCAGGTCGCCGATAGCTACGACGGCATCTTTGCCTTTCATTTCGAGTACTTCGCCGACGGTCGACTGCCCTTTGACGCGAACGAGGGAGCCTGTGGAAATTTCCCCGCCAACTACCTCAATTTCCGCTTCTTCTTTCTTCGCCGGTTTGGGTTTTTCGATCTTTTCCTCTTTCAGTTTTTCCTGGGAAAAGTCGACCAGCTGCTGGCGGATTTCCTTTGTAGCGAGCTTCTCAGCGCCCTGCTCCCGGATTTCACGGATTGTGTTTTCGATCTTCGCATTCGCCTCCCGAACAAGTTCCTTCGCCTGCACCTTGGCTTCGTTCAGCAGGCGCTTTTTCTCCGTTTCGAGATACGTTTTCAGGGTCTGGTACTGAGCCGTGAGCTGGTCCAGTTCCTGCTGACGCTGCAGGTTTTGACTATTACGGTCCTGAAAGACCTTCCGTTCGATTTCAAGTTCTTTCGACAGCTTTTCGAAATTCACCTGGTGCCGGTCGAGCTTCTGCCGGGCGGCGTCCAGCACGCCCTTCGGCAGCCCGATTTTCCGCCCGATTTCGAAGGCAAAGGAGCTGCCGGGTTTCCCGGTTTCCAATTCGTATAATGGCTCCAGATGCTCCGCATCAAACCGCATGGCGCCGTTGACGAGGCCTTCCGTCCGGTCAGCGAATGTCTTCAGGTTGGAATAGTGCGTATTGATGACGCCATATGCGCCGGATTTATTCAACTCCTGCAGGATACTCTCAGCAATGGCGCCACCCAGGCTGGGTTCGGTACCCGTTCCGAATTCATCGATCAGGAAAAGCGTCTTCTTATCGGCATGAAGCAGAAAGTGCTTCATATTCGTGAGGTGCGACGAATACGTCGACAGGTCATTTTCCAGGCTTTGTTCATCCCCGATATCCAGGAACAGATTCCGGAAAAGGCCCATCGTCGAGTGGTCGGCTACCGGCACCAGCAATCCGCACTGAAACATGTACTGAATCAGGCCGATCGTCTTGAGCATTACGGATTTACCGCCCGCGTTCGGCCCGGAAACGAGGAGAATCCGGCGGGGTTCATCCAGTTTTACGTTCAGCGGAACGACGGATCTCCCTTGCTTGCGGAAGCTCTGAAAGAGCAACGGGTGCCGGGCTTCACGCCAGTCGACCAGCGGCTTCGCTTCAAAAAACGGCGCGCTGGCGCCCAGATCAAGAGCCAGGCGGGCTTTGGCCCGGATGAAGTCCACCAGACCGAGAAAGGTAAAGGCACGTTTCAGCTCGTCGGCGTAAGGACGAACTTTGCCGGTGAGGTCTGTCAGAATCCGGATGATTTCGCGGCGTTCCCGGGATTCCAGTTCACGGATTTCGTTGTTGGCTTCCAGGGCGTCGGCCGGTTCCAGAAAAACCGTCTTCCCCGAATCCGATTCGTCCTGGACAAAGCCTTTGATTTTTCGCTTGTGTTCGGCGACGAGGGGAATCACCATCCGGCCATTCCGGACTGTCATGGAGGCGCCCTCCGGTACCCATCCGTTCGAAACCGCTGTTCTGAGCATGGATTCGAGGGTTTTCCGAAGGCGGGCCTGTTCGGCGATCAGCTCCCGGCGGATATGCTGGAGTTCGGGCGACGCGTTGTCGCGCAGGCGGCCGCGGTCGTCAATGATCCGGTCAATATCCTTCAGCAGCGCGGAAAGCTCCTCTCCTTTTTTGGTACCCGTCTCCGATGGAAACGCCTGAACGATCAGCTCTCTCAGATACGGAAACGAAGGTTCTTCCTTTGCTTCGAAAAAGCGGACGATACTTTGAATAGTCCGAAGAGAAAGCTTGAGGCCGAAAAATTCCTCTTCTGTCAGAAAAGCCCCTTCAATACGTGCCTTGGCCAGTTGTTCCGTTGCGTCGATGTAATTCTGCTGGGGAAATTCCGGTTCGAGGGCGATGATGTCTTTCATTTCCGCCACCTGCCCGGTCATCTTCCGGATCAGGTCGGGGCGGTCTGAGAAACGTATTTTTTCGACGAACGACCGTCCCAGCGGCGAGAGGCATGCCTCGTTAAGCCACTGACGGATACGGTCGAACCCGATTTTTTCTTCTATGTTTTTTGGGTAAAGCATGGTTCTGTTGAGCGGGTCGGGCCGGCGGCCGGCGTTCAGGGACTTACCTTCCCGAACTCCCGGGCGATCTGCCGGACCAGTACTTCATTAATACATATGTAGCTCTCGTGCGACCACCCCGCCACGTGCGGCGTAAAGAGGACGTTGGGCAACTGGGCCAGCGCATCGAAGACGGCGTCGGGGCCGGCGGGCAGTTGATGGAGCTTTTCATTCTCGAGGACATCGAGGCAGGCGCCAGATACCTCACCGCTTTGCAGCGCTGCCAGGGTATCTGCCAGACTGACAATCTCTCCCCGGGAGATGTTGATCAGGGTAAACGGCTTCGCAAACCGGCTGATAAACGCGGTGTTGACAAGGTGTTCCGTTTCTTCCGTCAGCGGGATATGGAGGCTGAGGATATCTGCTTCGGCAAAAATCTCTTCCATCGTCGCCTCCTGCGCATAGGTATCGGAATAGCGATCCCGGTACTTGTCGTACGCCAACACCTGTACGCCGAAACCGCTGAGGCGGCGTGCAAAGGCCTGTCCGTTATGGCCGTATCCGATCAGGCCGACGGTTTTTCCGCCGATTTCGGTACCGCGGTTGGCTTCCCGGCGCCAGATTTTCTCCCGTACCTCCCGGTCGGCGGTATGGATATGGTTCATCAGCGCGAGCAGCATACCGGTAGCATGTTCGCCTACGGCATCGGCGTTACCGGCATTGGCGGCAAACAGGCGGATATTGTGCGCTTCGCAGGCGTCGCGGTCGATGAGGTCGAGCCCGGCGCCTGCCCGGCCGATAAATGCCAGGCGTGGCGCGTGTGCGAGGAAATCCTCGTCCACCAGGGTCTTGCTCCGGATGAGCAGGCCTTCGTATTCGCCGATCTGTGCCAGGATTTCGTCCCGTCTGGCTTTCGGCTGATAGCTGTATTCAAACCCGGCTTCGTCGAGCATACCGAAGAGGCTGGGGTGCATTTCGTCGCAGATAAAAATCCGTTTCATATTTCCCTTTGCTCCGGGTACGCGGCCGGAGCATTTATTCCCTTGTCAGACGGGTAACCCGCTGAACAGGCGGCAAAGTTCGTCAGCTTCTGCAAAAAAACCGCATGTATGCTTACGGTTAGCCGCAAACCGGTTACAGACCGGCATATTTCCGAAAAATCAGGGCCTTCCGACAAAATCCCTGACCGATGCTGTAACTTAGCCGGAAGTTATACCGATTTCCCTCGCCGGAACCAGTTTTCTCCGGCAGCAGAACGACCATGAGTGAGCAACATCAGAAGCCTATTATCGGCATCACGCTGGGCGATTACAACGGCATCGGTCCTGAAGTGATCCTCAAGGCTTTACACGGGAACCACCTGAATAAACAAATCACCCCGGTCATCTACGGGTCGATGCGGGTGCTGAACCGGTACAAGCATTTGTTTGACATGAAAGACTGGCAGCTGCATGGCATTGCGTCCATCGGCGCCGTCAATCATAAACTGGTGAATGTCATCTCCTGTTTTGACGACAGCCAGACGACCGTCGAGCCCGGCAAAGTAACGCCGGAAGCCGGCCAGGCAGCCTTTGAATGCCTTCAGCAGGCGGTTACCGACCTGAAAGAAGGGAAAATCGCCGCGCTTGTTACCGCTCCGATCAACAAGCATACCATCCAGTCAGAGTCCTTCAAATTTCCGGGACATACTGAGTTTCTGGCAGAACGGTTTGAGTCGACCGAGTACCTGATGTTCATGGTATCAGAGCGGCTGAAGATTGGCGTTGTTACAGGGCACGTCCCGCTCGGACGCGTCCGTTCCGGCATTCATCAGGACGCCGTTTCCCGCAAACTGACACAGATTGTCAAGTCTCTCCAGGAAGATTTCGGCGTTCAGAAACCCCGGATCGCCGTGCTGGGCCTCAACCCGCATGCCGGTGAAGACGGTCTGCTCGGCAACGAGGAAAAGGAGGTCATTACACCTGTCATCGAGCAATTCCGGAAAAAGAACCACCTGGTATACGGACCCTTTCCTGCCGACGGTTTCTTCGGTGCCGGAAGCTGGCGCAAGTTTGACGCCGTCCTCGCCATGTATCACGATCAGGGCCTGATGCCTTTCAAGATGCTGGCATTTGAAGACGGAGTGAATTTCACGGCGGGTCTGCCCGCTGTCCGGACCAGCCCCGATCACGGAACGGCTTACGACATCGCCGGCAAGAACATTGCCGACCCGGGCTCCATGCTTCAGGCTATTTTTACGGCGCTGGACGTTGTCCGGAATCGCGAGGAATGGGAAGACCTGAAAGCCAACCGCCTCGAAAAAACCAGCGATAAACCGGGCCGCGAAGACAAGCAGGGCCGCCGGGATGACCGTCCGCCACGCGAGGAACGCGCCCGCGACCCACGCCCTGAACGGACGCCACGCGAGGAACGCGCTCCCGAACCGGCCGAAGCTTCCCTCGAAGATATCCCCCTGCCGGAAGTACCGGACGATATTCCGGAGACCGCATTCATCACCGACCTGCCGGAAGGCGATGCCCCTGTAGCGGAGCAGCCGGAGCGCGGACCAAAGGGAGATCGTCCCCCGCGCCGCGACGACCGCGGCCCCAAAGGCCAGCAACGCGAAGACCGCGGTCCGCGGGAAGAACGCCAACCCCGCGAAGAACGCGGTCCGCGTAACCAGCAGGACCGGCCGCCCCGCGAAGAGCGTGGCCCGAAAGACGAGCGTCAGCCCAGAGAAGACCGCGGCCCCCGCAACCAGCAGGAGCGTCCCCCCCGGGAAGAACGCCCCCCGCGGGAACCGCGTGATCAGCAGGAACGCCCGAAAGAGGACGGCGCTCCCCGGGACAATAACCAACCCCGCCGGGAAAAACAGCGCCCTAACCGGAACGAACCCCGCCCGGTACCGCCGCTGTCGCCCGAATTGGTCGACCTGCGTGAAGCACAGCGCGGCCTCATGGGTATTTCCGAGGAAAAAACTACTGAATCACCTGCCTCTAAACCGGATGAGCCGGCCCAGGAATAGCCTTTCATTTGTATGCTCAGATCTATGACCGGTTTCGGCCGGGGTGTCGTCGAATCAAACGGGGTGTCCGTCACCGCCGAAATCAAAACGCTCAACTCCAAGGGAGTCGATATCTTTTGCCGCCTTCCGAGAAGCCTGTCCAGCAAGGAAATTGAGCTGCGCAACCTTCTCTCTGCGGAATTGGAGCGTGGAAAAATCGAAATCAACCTGACTCTGGTCAAGACGGCACAGGCCGAAGCGTCAGTGTCCGTCAACCGCCCGCTAGTAAAAGCGTATTTTCAGGATATCCGGGAAAGCTTTTTCCACCTGAGTAATTCGTTTGACGACCTCGAAATATTCAAAATGGCCATGAGCTGGCCGAATGCCCTGAATACCGAGACCGTCCCCGAAACCTCCGACGCCGAGTGGCAAACCGCCCTTCAGGCCATCCGGACAGCCTTGGCGGAATGCCAGGATTTCCGGGAACGGGAGGGTGGCGTCCTCGTCGATATTTTCGGAGAATGCATCAACCGCATCGAAAACGGGCTGAAGCAGGTAGCCGAACAGGACGTACTTCGCATTCCGGCCGTCCGCGAGCGACTGCTTAAGTCCATCACCGATCTCCTCGGCGAAGAAGGTTTTGACAAGAACCGCTTTGAGCAGGAACTCGTCTACTACGTCGAGAAATATGATATCTCCGAAGAAAAAGTCCGCCTGCAAACGCACCTGGACTATTTCCGGGAAGTACTGACGGAAGGAAACGGCAAGAAACTGGGCTTTCTGGCGCAGGAAATCGGCCGGGAAATCAATACCATCGGTTCGAAAGCCAACGACGCCGTCATACAACGGCTGGTCGTCGGCATGAAAGACGAACTCGAAAAAATCAAGGAACAGACCTCAAACGTCTTGTAAATCAGGGAGGTGGCAAACACCTCCCTTTTTATTTCCGGATGCGGCTTACTGCGTATGACATACCCACGCTCGACTTCGCCCGCAGCCTGCTGGGCTGTGTGCTGGTGCACGAGCATGCGGATGGCAGAACAGCGGGGCGCATCGTCGAGACGGAAGCCTACCTCCGGGATGATCCCGCCTGCCACGGCTTTCGTGGCAAAACAGCCCGTAATGCGCCCATGTTCGGGCCTCCGGGTACTGTCTACGTGTATCAGATTTACGGACAATATTACTGCGTCAACATCACGTCCGTGCCGGAAGGCGTCGGCGAAGCAGTACTCATCCGCGCACTGGAGCCGCTCGAAGGCCTGGAGTTGATGGAAACCCGGCGGATCGTCGCGCGGCAGCGGATTCAGCAGGTATTCGGCAAGCCGTTTTCACCTGCGCCGATTAAAGCACGCGACCTCTGTCGCGGCCCTGCCAGCCTCGTCCATGCGATGGGCATTGATAAATCCTTGAATTTCAGCCATCTCCAGGACGGACCTTTGTACTGCCTTGCAGGATCGCTGCCCGACCATTCGGTTACGCAAACCACGCGCATCGGCATTACCCAGGGAGCCGACCTGCCGTACCGGTTTTATGAAACCGGCAGTCTTTTTGTGAGTAAACGCGCATGACCTTCGATTTCCGCGAAGGACAGGAAAGCCAGGCATTCCCCCTTCTTTTCGACCCGTTTCTTTTCAATGAACCCCGTCACCTGGCCGTTCAGCGCCAACCGGGCGATCAGCTACTGACGTTTACGCTGCATGTTCCGGAAGGTATTCTGGTCCGGCTTTCCGTTTTCATCACGGAAGAACGGGCGGTTAGTCCCCGCCGGGCAACGTTTGGCGGTATTGAAGCGGCCGCCGGTATTGCTCTTGAAATTCTGATCGCTTTTGTACAGCGCGTCACTGACCGGTTGAAAGACCTTTCGACCGTCGTTATTACCCAATATCCGGAGGCATTGGTACCTGTTACCTCTCCCTTTATCCGGCAGGCGCTATTGGCAGCTGGTTTTCAGTTGACTAATACAGATTTGAATTACCATATACCCGTTACGGACGCACCCTTTGAAGATGGTCTGCACCGGGGTGAACGATGGAAAGCGCGTAAGGCGGAACGTATGGGTTTTGCGTTCCGGAAAATTGACCGGGCCGATCCTGAAATATTGCAGGACTTTGTCATCCGGGCGCGGGAGCGCAAAGGGCATCGTATCACGCTTTTTCCGGGACTTTTTGCCGGACTTTTTCAGCATTTTCCGGAAGACATATATGCCTTCGGTGTATTTGACGGGGAGCACATGATCGCTGTTGCCGTCACTATCCGCCTGAACAGCAATGCCTTATATACCTTTCACCTGGCCGACGACGGCGACTATTCCCGCTACAGCCCAACCGTATTTCTGATCCGCGGTGTGTACGACTGGTGCCGGGCCAACGGCTTCGGCCTGCTCGACCTGGGCATCGCCACCGACCGCGGCGAACGAAACGAAGGACTCATCCGTTTCAAAAAGAATCTGGGAGCGGCGGAGTCGGAAAAGGGCACATTTATGTATCTTGGAACGACGCAGTAGTTTTTAAGCTGTAGGCTATAGGCTTTAAGCTATAGAGCTCGTCCCTCGCTTAAAGCCTATAGCTTATAACTTACGGCTTTAAGCCCTCTCATCACTTCTAAACTAAAACCATGAACGCTTACATTGTTGCAGGCTTTCGCAGCCCGGTCGGAAAGGCGCCCAAAGGTGGCCTGCGGTTTACCCGCCCCGACGACCTCGCGGCTACTGTTATCAAACACGCGCTTTCAACTGTCCCACAGCTGGATCCGGCGCGGGTCGACGACCTGATTGTCGGCAATGCCGTTCCCGAAGCGGAACAAGGCATGCAGATGGGACGTTACGTTTCGCTGTTGTCGCTTCCTGAAACCGTTTCGGGCATGACGATCAACCGGTACTGCGGTTCCGGTCTGGAAGCCATCGCCCTCGCGGCGGCGAAGATTCATTCCGGCTGGGCTGACTGCGTGATTGCGGGCGGTACTGAATCCATGTCGCTCGTGCCTGTAATGGGCTGGAAGACAGCGCTTAATTATGATATCGCACAAAATCACGCGGATTACTACCTGAGCATGGGCCTCACCGCCGAGCAGGTAGCCAATCAGTACCACATCAGCCGGGAGGATCAGGATGCCTTTGCGCTCGCCAGTCACCAAAAAGCACTGAAAGCACAGCAGACGGGACTTTTTGCGGACGAAATCGTCCCGATTGCCGTGAAGGAAACCTACTTCGACACAGCCAGCGGAAAAAAGAAAACCCGTGAGTACACGGTTGCGGCCGACGAAGGCCCCCGCGCCGATACCAGCCTGGAAGCACTCGGCAAGCTGAAACCCGTCTTCGCCGCCGGCGGAACAGTGACGGCTGGCAACTCCTCCCAAACCTCGGACGGAGCCGCGTTTGTGATCGTGATGTCGGAGCGGATGGTCAATGAACTCGGTCTTCAGCCCATCGCCCGCATGATGAGCTATGCGACGGCGGGCGTCGAACCCCGTATCATGGGTATCGGACCGGTCGCCGCAGTACCCAAGGCATTGAAAGCAGCCGGCCTCAAGCTGGGCGACATCCAGCAGGTGGAGCTCAACGAAGCCTTCGCCGCTCAGTCGCTGGCCGTGGTACGCGAGCTGGGCATCGATCCGGCTATTCTCAATCCGAACGGCGGGGCTATTGCCCTGGGCCATGCGCTGGGATCTACCGGCGCCCGGCTGTCTGTTCAGCTTTTCCACGAAATGCGCCGCCGGAAGCAGAAGTACGGCATGGTTACGGCCTGCGTAGGCGGCGGCCAGGGAGTAGCCGGCATATATGAGCTGCTGAACTGATATCGGCTTATTCTTTTTGCAAAAACCGCTTTCCGTCGGAAGACAGAAAGCGGTTTTCTCTTTTTCAGGGCCGTTCGTCTCACGAGCGTGTACCTCCATCGATTCCCCGGAACGCCCGTATATCCCTCCCTATCTTTCCGGGCGTTTTAAGAATGAGTCCCTTCCGCCAACGGATCGTTACCGGGTTCGGAAGGCTCGTTTTTTGCGTTAAATTAAAGTAAAGGTTGAAGGTTCGTCGGAATGCCACCTGTCGCTGACGGGTGGCATTTTTCTATTCAAATGATGCTATCCGGCATTTAAAAAAGCCTATTTTCCCGGACAGTACGGGATGGGCTCTTTCCCCTCCGGTTCCTAGATTTGGCCTTTTCCTGTCCCTCTATCCGCGCAGTATGCAAGCTCTCTTAGGTGTCTTTTTTCACTTCGTCGGCGGGTTCGCTTCCGGCAGTTTCTATATCCCCTTCAAACGGGTCAAAGCCTGGGCCTGGGAAAGCTACTGGATCATCGGCGGGCTGTTTTCCTGGCTCATCGCTCCGCATATTGCCGCCTGGCTGACCATCCCGGATTTCATGCACATCATCCGGACGACAGATTCGGATACCCTTTTCTGGACCTACGTGATGGGCCTCCTATGGGGCATCGGCGGTCTGACTTTCGGGCTATCGGTCCGGTACCTGGGCCTGTCGCTCGGTCAGTCGGTAGTACTGGGCTTTTGTTCGGTATTCGGCGCGTTGATTCCGCCGATTTACCGGGACCTGTTTACCTCTGCCAGCCACGGCACCATCTCGCAAATGATCGCGAGTACCGGTGGGCAGGTAGTACTCCTCGGCGTTGCGATCTGCGTTGTCGGGATCTGCATCTGCGGGAAAGCGGGTATGATGAAAGAAGGCGAGCTGTCAGAAGAAGAAAAGAAAGCCAGTATTCAGGAATTCAACCTCTGGAAAGGCCTCATCGTGGCGACGATGTCGGGTATTCTCAGCGCCTGTTTCAATTTCGGTATCGAAGCGGGTAAGCCGATGGCCCATGTAGCGGTGGAGCAAGGTTGCAACCCGCTGTTTCAGAACAACGTAATTTTCGTCGTCGTACTCTGGGGCGGGCTGACGACCAACCTGATCTGGTCGCTGCTGCTCAATTTCCGGAATAAAACGTTTGGTAACTACGTCGATAAGAAAACCCCGCTGCTCAATAATTACCTGTTTTCAGCGATCGCCGGCACGACCTGGTTCCTGCAGTTTTTCTTCTATGGCATGGGGGAAAGCAAGCTGGGTAACGGCGCGAGTTCCTGGATTCTCCATACGGCCAGTATCATCATCATTTCCAACCTGTGGGGCTTGTACCTGAAGGAATGGAAAGGCGTAAAACCGGCCACTTACCGGACCATTCTGACCGGTATAGCCACGATTATCCTCTCCGTACTGATCGTCGGATACGGTAATTACCTCAGCGAATAATCAAAGTGATTTCCGGACAATGAGCCGGAAGGGGTTGGCGATTTTTTCGGTGGAATTCCGGAGAATCAGCTCGGCAGCCTTCCGGCCCATTGCTTCGAAATCGGTCGACAGTACCGTTATTCCATCCAGAATAATCTCCTTCAGCGGACTTTCATTGTACGAGATAATTCCGACCTCCTGCCCTACTTTCAGACCGATGGACTTGGCCTGTTTGACGAGGACTACCAGGTCGTCTTCCATCAGGTTGATATAGGCATCTCCCGCCTGCATGGGTTCCTGCCGCACGTCCGAAATAATCTTGTAGGCAAACCCGTATTCGGTGCAGAATTTCTGAAAGCCGATCAGGATTTCGCGGGCATGGTAGGTATAGGATGGAAAGATCAGTTTGAGCATCTTGTACTTCCGAAGCAGCTCTTCCGCCTCGCCCAGCGCGGTGAAAATATCCCGTTCAAAATCCTGATAAACCGCGGCATAATCTCCCTCGATACCGGGAACAAGCTTGTCGAGAATCATCAGCTGGTCTTTCGGTAACTGGCGGATCAGCTCGGCCGCATTTTCCCCGCCTTCCAGGAAATGAGCGATGATCGCGTAGTGCGTGTAATGCCCGGCCCGGTTTTGAATCAGTTCTTTGAATAGCCGGAAGTTGTTGTTGTAGACGTAAAAATCAATCGCCGTTTCTTCACCGAGCTTTTCCACAAAGGCATCGTAAATGATTTTTTTATGCGGACTCAGCTTGTTGAAAAGCAGAAATACCCGGCGCTTCTGGCGGTAACTCGCGCTGGCGATGTAAAAACCCTTCCCCGGCACAGACCCCAGAATACCCAGTTTTTTCAGCTCGTTGTACGCCTTTTCAGCGGTATCCCGCGAGATATCGAAGAGCATGGACAGCTCGTTGATCGAGGGTAATCCCTGCTTGCTCTTTACCACTCCCTTTTCGATGGCGGAAATCACCGAGTTGACAATCTGCTTGTATTTCGGAGTAGTGGAATATTCGTCGATCTGGATGATCTCGAATACCTGCCGGACGGTCTGTTTCATCATGCGGAGTAAACGGGTATATCCCGCAAAGTAGCCAAAGAAAACCAGACAATCCGTTTCTAAAATGGGATATTTTGAGGATAATTCCGGTAAAAATAAGGCTAACCCGCTCAGGATGAGTCGTTCCTTCCGGCCTGACGGAACAGGATACTTGCCCCTGATTATTTACAGACTTTTGAGCGAACAAAACCTGACAGTTATGAAATCAGAGCAACCCGCCCGGGCTGGTATCTTTTTGCTTCCAACCTACCCGGAATCCGGTATTCCCGGATTCCAAACCTGCCGGATGGCGCCGAAGCCGGCAGAAGGGCGCAATCGGGTGAAGCGCCATGCGCCGCGCCGCGAAAAAAAATCGTTTCAGACGAAAGGCAAAACCATCCTGAACCTTACTGTTTCACCGAAGACAACAACAGATCCGGAGCTTCAGATGAAAGCCGGACTACCGGCTCAGTCCGACAGCAAAAAAGCTGAAAATCAATACCATTACACGTTTGGAAGACACCTGTCGTTTCAAAATTCGGCAGGTTGAAAAGACCGGCCGGTCAACCCAACAGAGCATGACAGCTGCTACTTTTTCATGCCTTTGCTTTGCAACATCGATTTATTTCTCCTGAAAATATGACTGAGACTTTCAAACACGTGAGCTACCTCTGGGATGAGGCCAAAGCTGCGGAATTGGCGGGCGACGAAGTAGCCCTTCTTATTTACCGCTCCAACCTGTTGGGAGCGGATTTACGACTCACCAACTACGGAGGTGGAAATACATCGTGTAAAGTTGCGGCTCCGGATCCGTTGACCGGAGAGCCGACGCGCGTCATGTGGGTGAAAGGCTCCGGCGGCGACCTCGGCACGCTGAAAAAATCAGGCCTGGCGGCCCTGTACCTCGACCGCCTTCACGCGCTCAAAAACCGGTACCGCGGACTCGAATTCGAAGATGAAATGGTGGAACTATTCAACCACTGCATCTATGACCTCGATTCCAAGGCGCCGTCTATCGATACACCGCTTCACGCGTTTCTTCCCTTCAACCACGTCGATCACCTCCACCCGGACGCCGCCATTGCCATCGCCGCGGCGAAAGACGGCGAGCAGATCGTGAAAGAACTCTTCGGCGGTACCCTCGGCTGGGTACCCTGGCAACGTCCGGGCTTTGACCTGGGCCTGCAACTGGAACGCTGCCTGGCCGAAAATCCCGGTATCCGCGGAATCTTCCTGGGCAGTCACGGCCTCTTTACCTGGGGCGACACGGCTTACGAAAGCTATGTCAATACCCTCGAGGTTATTGAGCGCTGCGCCGAGTACCTCGAAGAAAATTATGGTAAAAAAGGCCCTGTTTTCGGGGGACAACGTATTCTGTCAATCGACAACCGCGCCGCCCGGGCCTCCCGCCTCGCACCGGTACTCCGCGGGTTCTGCTCGAGCTATGTGCAGATGATCGGGCATTTTACCGACGATGAGCGGGTACTGCAGTTTATCAACTCCCATGACCTCGACAAGCTGGCTCCGCTGGGTACCTCCTGCCCCGACCACTTCCTCCGGACCAAAATCCAGCCGCTGGTACTGGAGCTTGCTCCGGACGCCGACCTGTCTGACCCGAAAGCCCTGAAAGAAACCCTCGCCCCGGCCTTCGAAGCCTACCGGGCGATGTACACCGAGTACTACCAGACCTGCAAGCGTGCCAACAGTCCGGCCATGCGCGACCCGAATCCGGTCGTCATACTCTGGCCCGGCGTCGGTATGTTTACGTTTGCGAAAGACAAGCAGACCGCGCGCGTTGCCGCCGAGTTTTACATCAACGCCATCAACGTAATGCGTGGCGCGGAAGCCATTTCCGAGTACACTTCGCTTCCCCGCCAGGAAGCGTTTGACATCGAGTACTGGCTCCTCGAAGAAGCCAAGCTGCAACGCATGCCGAAGCCGAAGCCTCTTTCCGGCAAAATCGCGCTGATTACGGGTTCGGCGGGCGGTATCGGCAAGGCTATTGCCAGGAAATTCCAGGCCGAAGGCGCCGTGGTATTCCTGAACGACAACGATGCAGACCGCCTTGCCGGCGCCAGGGAAGAATTCCTGAAAGCATATGGCAAGGATGCCTCGTCGTCCGAACTGCTGGATGTTACCTCGGCAGAATCCATCGCGAAGGCATTTGACGCCTGCGCGCTGGCCTTTGGCGGGGTGGATATTGTCGTGAACAACGCCGGTATTTCCATTTCCAAGCCCATCGCCGATCACACGGAGAAAGACTGGGACCTGCTGTTCGATATTCTCGTGAAAGGTCAGTTCCTGGTTTCCCAGGCGGCGGTAGAGGTCATGCGGAAGCAGGGCATCGGTGGAGATATCCTGAATATTGTTTCGAAAAATGCCGTTGTCAGCGGGCCGAATAACCTGGGCTATGGCTCCGCCAAATCAGCACAGGCGCATGGTACCCGTTTGCTGGCTGCGGAAGTCGGACCGGAAAAAATCCGCGTCAACATGGTTAATCCGGATGCCGTCATCGCCGATTCCAAGATATGGGCCGGCGCCTGGGCCGAAGGACGCGCCAAGGCCTATGGCATTACGGTGGAAGAACTGCCATTTTACTACGCCAAGCGCACACTCCTCAATGAAGTCATCCTCCCCGACGACATTGCCAACGCCTGTTTCGCGTTCGTCGGCGGCCTCCTCAATAAATCCACCGGCAACGCGCTGAACGTGGATGGCGGGGTTGCGATGGGATTTTATCGGTAAGCCGGTTTTCGGTTTACCGTTTTCTGTTTTCAGTTTGTTGGAATCCAGCAGCCCTGTCAACCGAAATCGGTAAACTGGTTTTCAGTTTCAAGATAAAACAGGGTTGCACAGAGACTTCGCTGTCATTTCTGAAACGACTTTCCTGTATTCCGAAAACTGAAAACGGTAAACTGCAAACCGAAAACCGTTACCCGAAAACAGTAAACTGATTTCCGATGATCGAACCCTATCAACTATCCCACCATAACGCGCAGCACGAAGCGGCTCACCAGCGGAAGTTTACCTTTCTCGCAGAAGAGCTGGGTTCGGAGACTGCGGAGCGTATCCTCGCCCGCCTGATTGACTTTCAGATTGCCATTCCGAGCTGGGCGCTGGGAACGGGCGGTACCCGCTTCGGCCGGTTTGCAGGCGGCGGCGAGCCCCGGAGCCTCGAGGAGAAAATCGCCGATGTAGGCCTTCTCCATGCCCTGAACAAATCCAGCGGCGCTATTTCCCTGCATATTCCCTGGGATATCCCGTCCGATGGCGAAGCGATCAAGCAACTCGCCGCCAGCCACGGTCTGGTATTCGATGCGATGAACTCGAATACCTTTCAGGACCAGGCCGGACAGGCGCATAGCTACAAATTTGGCTCCCTGCAACATACCGATGCCCGCGTCCGGAAACAGGCCGTGGAGCATAATATCGACGTCATCCGTCACGGGGAAGCCCTCGGCTCCAAATCGCTGACGGTCTGGCTGTCCGACGGATCCAGCTTCCCCGGTCAGCTCAGCTTCCGGAAGGCTTTTGAGCGGACGCTGGACGGTCTTCGGGAAATCTATGCCGCCCTGCCGGCCGACTGGAAAATCTTCGTCGAATACAAGGCATTTGAGCCGAATTTCTATTCGACGACGGTGGGCGATTGGGGCCAGTCGTACCTGTACGCCTCCAAACTCGGTCCGAAGGCCTATACGCTGGTTGACCTGGGGCACCACCTCCCGAATGCCAACATTGAGCAGATCGTTTCGCTATTGCTCATGGAAGGAAAACTCGGCGGGTTCCATTTCAACGACTCGAAATACGGAGACGACGACCTCACAGCCGGCAGTATCAAACCGTATCAGCTATTCCTGATTTTCAATGAATTGGCTGACGGAATGGACGCCCGCGGTCTCGATCACGCCACCGGTCTCGGCTGGATGATCGATGCGTCACACAACGTCAAAGATCCGCTCGAAGACCTGCTCCAGTCGGTCGAAGCCATCAAACTGGCATATGCACAAGCGCTGCTCGTAGACCGAACGGCACTCGAAAACGCCCGGGAAAACAACGATGTAGCTGCCGCGCAGGAGATTTTGCAGGCCGCTTTCCGGACCGACCTGCGGCCATTACTCGCCGAAGCGCGCCTCCGCGCCGGCGCGGCTATTTCGCCCCTCGGTCTTTTCCGGGAGCAGCAGATACGCCGGAAACTCATCGAAACGCGCGGCCTGAAAGCCGTCGCGACAGGATTGTAATTCAGGAACGGGAGTGATTCCCGTTCCTTTCCCCTCTTCACCTGACTTCCAGCCACTATGTCGATTCCGTGTGCAGCCATCTTCGATATCGGGAAAACGAACAAGAAGCTCCTGCTTTTTGATCAGGACTACCGCATCGTATACGAAAAGCAGGAAACGTTTGACGAAATTCCGGATGACGACGGATTTCACGGCGATAACCTGGCCTGGCTGTCAGACTGGCTGCTGGCCAGCTTTGAAGAAGTACTGGCAGACGACCGGTTTTCCATCCGTGCACTGAATTTCTCGGGCTATGGCGCCAGTCTGGTACACATAGATAAGGAAGGGACACCGGTGACGCCGCTGTATAATTACCTCAAGCCCTTTCCGGTGGAGTTGCGGCAGCGGTTCGACTCGCACTACGGCCCTGAACTGGAATGGGCGGCGACAACGGCTTCGCCCATTCTGGGTATGCTCAATTCGGGCATGCAGCTGTACTGGATCAAGTATGAGAAATCGCCGCTTTTCTGGCAGATTGAGCATTCCCTCCACCTGCCGCAGTACCTCAGTTTTGTATTCACCCGCCGGGCCGTATCAGAGATTACGAGCGTCGGCTGCCATACCGGGCTATGGGACTTTGCCCAGCGCAAGTACCACCGCTGGGTATTCGAAGAAGGCTTGCATTCGCTGGGCCAGATGGTATTGCCGTCGTTCGTAACGGCGCCGTCGGCTAGCCGGCCGCAGATGCCCGTCGGCATCGGTATTCACGACAGCTCGGCGGCATTGGTACCGTACCTGCATGCGTTCGGGCATGAGCCTTTTCTGCTGATTTCGACGGGTACCTGGTGCATCACCATGAACCCGTTCAGTACCGAAAACCTGACGATTCACGAGCTGCGGCAGGATTGCCTGAGCTACCTCAGCTTCCGGGGTGATCCGGTCAAGGCGTCGCGCCTCTTTGCCGGCAACGAGCACGAACGGGCGGTACGTCACCTGGCCGACTATTTTCAGACGGAACTTTCCTACTATAAGCGGGTATCTTTTGATGAGAGCATTCTTCTTTCGTTGAAGAGCCGGTTCAAACAGGCATCCGCCGATACAGCCAAACTGGGTTCGCTCGAAGATTCAACGTTTTCGGAACGAAACCTGAACGATTTCAGCAGCTATGAGGAGGCCTATCACCAGCTTCTGCTCGACCTGATGGCGCAGCAGGTAGCGTCGGTTCGCCTCGCCCGCGGTAATACCGCCATCCGCCGGATTTTTGTAGACGGAGGCTTCAGCCGAAACGAAATCTACCTCCAGCTGCTGGCTATGGCCTTTCCGGAATGCGAAGTAATGGCATCGGAGATTGCGCAGGCGTCGGCACTTGGCGCGGCACTGGTCATCGAAGATGCCTGGAACAAGGAAAAGCCGTTCGACGGCAGCCAGTTTACGCTGAAGAAAGCGGTGTATCTTTGACCGGTCTCTGTTTCCGACAATTCTGAAGCCGGCTCATCCCGGCGAGCGTGTGCCATGAAAGTTGCCCTTTTTGTACCTTGTTACGTTGACCAGTTCTATCCCCGGGTAGCCATTGCTACACTCGAACTCCTCGAAAAACTGGGCTGTGAAGTGGATTTCCCGAAAGATCAGACCTGCTGCGGGCAGCCGATGGCCAACTCCGGTTTTCAGCATCTGACAACCGGCTGCGACGCCAATTTCGTCCGGAATTTCCGGGGGTATGACTACATCGTTTCCCCTTCCGGCTCCTGTGTACTGCACGTCAAGGACCACCTGCATTTTCCTGAAAATCAGGGCATAGCCGATACCATCCGCCACCGCGTCTACGAACTGACGGAATTTCTGACGGATGTATTGAAGGTCGACAAGCTAACGGCGCGATTTCCGCACCGCGTAGGTGTCCACCAGAGCTGCCACGGGCAGCGCGGCCTGCATACCTCCCAGATGAGCGAGCTCAATGCACCGGCCTTTTCCAAGCCGGGCCAGCTGCTGAGCCTGGTTCAGGACATTGAACTGGTGGAACTCGACCGGAAAGACGAATGCTGTGGCTTTGGAGGGACGTTTGCTGTCGCCGAAGAAGCCGTGTCCTCTAAAATGGGGAAAGATCGTGTAGAAGATCACATACGTCACGGCGCCGAATACATCACCGGCGGCGACGTTTCCTGCCTCATGCACCTCGAAGGCATCCTCCGCCGGCAGCAAAGCCCGGTGAAGGTGGTGCATATTGCGGAGATATTGAATGCGGAGTAGTCTTCGGTTTTCAGTTGGACAGGCGGACGTATCCGTTTACCCCAACTGAAAACCGAAGACTGAAAACTGAAAACCAAAAAAAATCCCGCAAAACTCACGTTCTGCGGGATGGTTTGGCGGAAAACCACCGATGTACTAGTTACGTGCGAGAACGACGCGGTTGGTTTGCGTAGAGATCTCGAATGATTGCGTATAGCGGTTCTTGGCACCTTGTACCTCGAACGTGTACTTACCATCACCCAGGGTCGACAGGTCGAACAGGCGGAGGTAGGTGGCGTTGGTCGTCGTTTCAGCGAACAGCGTGGCGTTTTCCTTGTCCTTGATCGCGATCGTTACTTTTTGCTTATCGGGATTTTGGAACGTCAGTTGGAAACGCAGTTGAGCGTCCTGTGCGAGTTGCGCGTTGTAAGGATTAGCCTTTACGGTTTCCTTAGCAGGATCAGAATTAACAGCTGCAGAAGCACCTACCGTCAACAGGGTAACGAGGGCCAGGATAAAGTTGATTGACTTTTTCATCGCTTTATGATTTTAAATGGGAAAAATACAAAAGAACCCTACTTGACTTTTTCGCGTTGCGTTTCGTCGTTTGGATGATGCAAAGTTGCACACAGTTTGATTATGAGTCAATTACCCCAATGTTAAGAGCCGAAAATTCCTTTTACGGTGCCACCCATAAATTAGAAAAGTACAATAGTTATGTGTTGCGTACCGAAAGTTGTTTAAAAAGTACAACGGTAATTTTTAAAGTTTTTTAAAAAGTACACCTGAAGAGGCCGGCAGAGTCTTAAGGTTTTCACGGAAAAGTTCAATTGTTGAATTTTAAGCAGTACTGTCATTCAGGAATTTAAGCAGCGAATGCCCCGGCCCCACTTCTATATAACATAAAGAAGGGCCCTTTTTCAGGGAAATTCGCCGCCCGTCAACTGCCCGGAAGGCTTCCCCGGAAAGTACCAATCCATACCAGACCGGTAGAGTACCGCCCGGAGCGATGGATACTTTTTTGTTTTTTCAAGACGGAAAGCGGTTAGGAGAACAGATTACCGCTCTTAACACAGCGAGTCGCTTTAACTGAAATGCTATGAGTCACCCTGCACTGGATCACGCGGCGGCGTCTGAGGTATTTAACCGGGACGAACCGCGGGTCAACTGGCACGATGAAACCCTCTGGTGGGTACGCCAGAAACGGGACCGGGCTTCCGTCCAGTTGCCGGAATGGGAGGACCTGCGGGAGGCTGCCTCCCGTATCAAGTTCCACGTCCTCTCGCACATGGACGAATTGCTCGAATCGTTCGAGCGCAAGGCACAGGAAAACGGCGTGACGGTTCACTGGGCTGCTGATGCCGCCGAGCACAACGCCATTATCCTCTCTATTCTACGGAAACACAGCGTCGACAAAATGGTGAAGTCCAAGTCGATGCTTACGGAAGAATGTCACCTGAACGATTTTCTCTCAGCCAACGGCGTCGAAGTCATTGATACCGACCTCGGCGAGCGCATCGTGCAGCTCCGGAAAGAACCGCCGAGCCACATCGTTCTCCCGGCCATTCACCTGAAGAAATCGGACGTCGGCGAAACCTTTCACGAGCACCTCGGCACCGAAAAAGGCGCGACAGACCCGCAGTACCTTACTGAAGCCGCCCGGCAGCACCTGCGCGAAAAATTCCTGACCCGGCGGGTAGCCCTGACCGGCGTTAATTTCGCCATTGCCGAAACCGGAGGCTTTGTCGTCTGTACCAATGAAGGCAATGCCGATATGGGCGCACACCTGGCCGATGTGCACATTGCCTGTATGGGCTTTGAGAAGATTATTCCGAAGGCTGAACACCTGGGCGTATACCTGCGGCTGCTCGCGCGGAGCGCGACCGGCCAGCCGATTACTACCTATTCCAGTCATTTCCACAAGCCGCGGCCCGGCCAGGAAATGCACATTGTCATTGTCGACAACGGGCGGAGTACCCAGCTGGGTCGCGAAGACTTCCGTAACTCCCTGAAATGTATCCGGTGCGGTGCATGTATGAATACCTGCCCCGTTTACCGCCGAAGCGGCGGGCACAGCTACCATAATGCGGTAGCAGGGCCGATCGGATCTATTCTGGCGCCGAACCTCGACATGCGCAAGAATGCCGACCTTCCGTTTGCCAGTACCTTGTGCGGAAGCTGTTCGAACGTCTGCCCGGTGAAGATCGATATCCACGATCAGCTATATAAATGGCGGCAGGTACTCGCCAAAGAAGGGTACGTCGGCGGCATGAAGAAAGCCAGCCTGTCAGTAGCTGCCAAAGTACTGGCCAGCCCGACGCTGTTCCGGCTCAGTTTCAATACGGCCCGAACGGCATTGCGCATCGCCCCCTGGGCCGGTAATAATCCGCTGAACCCCTGGAGTAAACACCGCGAGCTTCCCGAAGCTCCCAAAGAGAGCTTCCGGCAGTGGTGGGAAAAGAACAGGGCCAATCCATGAATACAATGAGCAGCAGGGATAAAATTCTGGGCGCTATCCGGCAAAACAAACCCGCCGCGATGCCCCTCCCCGATCAGTTTACGTTCCGTACCGAGTACCCTGATCTCGTGGCGCAATTCGGGCAGGTATTGCAGTCGATTGGCGGCAGGGCGGAAGTAGTACCCGACCTCGAAGCGGTCAAAATTAAGGTACAGGAGCATTTTGGCGACCTGTCGACCATCGCCGTTACCGTCCCGGGTCTTGAATCGCTGGCGACGTTCTCCCTCGCGCCGGTTACCGATCCGCATGACCTCGAGCACATCGAGCTGGCGATTATTCCAGGGCAGCTCGGCGTCGCCGAGAATGCTGCGATCTGGATCAGTGAAAAGGAGATGGGGCACCGGGTACTCCCGTTCATCACGCAACACCTGGCGCTGGTGATACGGGCAGAAACGCTGGTAGCCAATATGCATGAAGCGTATCAGCGCATCGCGCCGGCAGCGACCGGCTTCGGTACGTTCCTTGCGGGGCCGTCCAAAACAGCGGATATTGAGCAGTCGCTCGTGGTCGGCGCTCACGGAGCACGCAGTTTGATCGTGTACCTTATTGGTTGATACCCCGTTTTCTGTGAATTCTGTGCTTTCTGTGAGAAAAATAAAAATGATGTTCTCACAGAAAACACAGAATTCACAGAAAAAAAGCTGTCTCAGAACGGGGCAGCTTTTTTCGTTTCAGAATTCCCTGGCGACGTTGAACCGGAAACCTCCGACACCGTCCCGCGTGAAGGCATAGTGAAAACGGAGTACGGCATTATACCAGGTAACCACATCCAGCCCAACGCCGTAGCCAAAGAGAAAATGATTAGCGAAGCGGCTGTTATTCAGTTTGTTGTATTGATTCCAGGACTGCCCGCCGTCGACAAATACGTTCGGATAAATTTCGATCGGCAGCGTATTGAACTGGCGGATTTTCCGGAGCGGTTTCAGGAAGATTTTTTTGTCATACAGCTGGTACCGGAGGGTATTCCGGATGTAGGCATAGTGCTGCCCGTCGATCGTAAACAGCTCATATCCCCGGACCAGGTCGTTGAGGTACCCCAATCCCCGTGTCTGCAAATACGGCTGCCGCTGGGGATAGGAGGTTTTTGCTTCCGCCGCCATCCCGAAGTACCAACGCCCCCCGAGGGGCTTATACCGGTTGAAACCTACCGTGAGATCCGTCAGGTCGATATCATCTCCCGGAAGCAATCCATACCGGTTCAGCACTGCGCTGAAGGTAAAGCCACGGAGGGGGTACTGCGCCTTATCACGGAAATCATAGGTATAGCCATACGACGCCAGGAAGTACTTCTGCCGGGTCCGGCCGTTGAGAAAGTAGTTGGGGTTGATCCGGGCGACGGTATCCGCGATGGTGTGCGTGGCGTACCGAAGCTCCAGGTTCTGGAAGTCGTAGTACTTGTTGCGCCGGCGGAAGATGACGTTGGCGTAAAACCGCTCCCGGAGCAGGTCTTCGCCTTTTAGGTAGACGAGCTTGTCGGCATCGGTCCGGTACGCCAGGTTTTTGGTGGTGTTATAGGAAGCGCCAACTGTCACGCCAAGTTTCCGTTTCCGGTCGATATACGGAATGCGGTAAGCAAACTCCAGGTACCGCGCAAATCCGAACTCGAGATTAACGCGCAACTGCTCGGCGCGCCCCCGCACATTGTAATGCCGCAGATTGACGCCGTAGATGGTCCGGCTCAGGTCCCGGTTGCGTTCATACCACCATTCGTTGAAGTTCCGGTCGGCTAACTGAAAGATCGGAAAGCCGAGGATATACCATTGCTCCCGGAGGTCGAACTCCACGATCGCCTCTTTCGGATTGGTCTGATCCACCTTCGCATCCGCTGTCACAAACAGGTTCGTATTGAAGACTTTCCGGCGGTTTTTTTCGATCCGTTCGGACAGTGAAGACTGCCAAAGCGTATCTCCTTCCGTAAAATCCAATTCCCTGCGGATGATAAAATCTTTGGTCTTCCGGTTTCCGGTCAGCCGGATTTCTTTCACGATCACATACCCGGAATCGGGTAGCGCCGGGCTAACTGACTGAAAATGAAGTAACGCACTAAAGACAGATAGAAGCATACAGGGTTGACTTGCCCCCAAAATTACCGATTTCAGGGAGGACGGGCGGCAATAACTTCGGGAGCGGACATATTAAAATAATCCTACGTAAAAAAATTCAACTATTTCTTTACATTTTTCAATATTCGCCGTATTATTGCAAAAAGATTATTTGGTGCGAAATGAACGCGCCTCCTGATCCGACCAGACAAGCTGCCCTGTTTATTACCAAAAAACAGCCAGGCTTTCGACGATATGGTTTTCAAATGGGAAGAAAGATCAAGAACGGATTCGCCGACCCCAATGGGGTTGGCGAATTTTTTTTACCCGGTTGTAAACAAAAAAACGGAGCCCTCCCGGACTCCGTTTCTGCACAATTACGCTGTTGGTTATCGTTGGGGCGCCCGCGCCGGAACATAGCCATAGGCCAGCGCAGGATACTCGTCCAGGATGCGACGGGTGGCAAAACGCAGACCGCGTTCATCCAGCTCCCGGGTCTTTTGGAACAGGCCTGACGCATATCCCATCCATACGGAACGGTTCAGGGTTTCGTCAACAATGTGAATCAGCAACGTTCCTTTCCGGAATTTCAGGGTCGGCAGAGAGGGATCCTGTTTCCCGTTGAAATTATCGCTGTAGACCGAAAAGACGACCGACAAATCTCCCCCTTCTTCTTTTTTCTCGTATCCCCGCGCCCGCATCTGGGTATCGATCTCATCGAGCACATAGGCCTGATCATTCTCAGAAATCTTCTGGAAATCAGCACTCTGAAGCACAGAATAGGTTTTGTTATAGGCAAGTGATACGCGGCTGTCGGCCGTGGTATTCACTTTCAGTTTGTTGGTAGTGCCGGCACAAGCCGCTCCCAGCCAGGCCAGCAAGGCGATATAGAGTATATTTCTCACAGTGCGCTGCAGTAAAAAGGTGACACTGTTCGAATTAACTATTATTTATTCTAAAATTAACAATTTCTTAACATTAAGTTTTTGTACACTTTACTTAGCTGATTATCAACATCATTACCAATGCAGGAATTCGGGCAGATCGCCGGCAATAAGCGCCGGTTCGCCCTTGCGGGCTGCTGCGCGGTCTCCGGCTTCCCCATGGCGGTATACGCCGAGAATGGCAGCGTCAGCAGGAGGCGGTCCCTGCGCCAGCAGCGCGGTCAGAATGCCGGTCAGCACATCGCCTGTACCTCCGGTGGCCATTCCCGGGTTTCCGGTTGAATTGAAATGAAGTTCCCCTTCGGGCGTCGCGACGATCGTGTGCTGTCCTTTCAGTACCGTCACAACGCTATACCGCTTGCAGAAAGCCCGGAGTAAGTCCAGTTTTTCGTAGTCGTCGGCCCAGGTACGTCCAAGCAGGCGGGTAAATTCCTTCGGGTGAGGCGTCAGGATGGAATTTTTCGGCAAACGGGTAAGCCATTCGGGGTTATCGGCCAGGATATTCAGGGCATCTGCATCAAAAACGGCCGGCTTTCCTCCCAATTTTAATAAAAGCTCGTCGAGCATCCGGACCGTCTCCTGCGCTTTACCAAGACCGGGGCCGACTCCTATCGCGGTATAGGAAGACAGGTCAGGTACTCCGGTAATCATCTTTGGATGCTCATCCGCCAGACACATCGCTTCCGGCACCGCTGTCTGCAAGACTGAGTAGCCGCATTCCGGCACATGTACGGTCAATAGTCCCACGCCGCTGCGCAGGCACGCGCGGGAAGCGAGAACAGCCGCGCCTACCTTTCCATAGCTTCCGGCTATCAGGAGCGCATGTCCGAAATTGCCCTTGTTCGCAAATACAGCACGGTTTCGCAGTGACGGAAGCGACTGACTATCTGTAAAATACCGGCTGGCCGGCGTCTGTTTTTCATACCGGCGGTCGAGCCCGATGTCCAATACCTGCCAGCGCCCCACAAACCGGGCATTTCCCGGTTGCAGAAAAGCCGGTTTCGGTACCTGAAAACCGACGGTATAGGCCGGCTCAATAATCGCGTCATCCGGCTGATTGGGCCTGTCGGCAAAGAGACCGGAAGCTATGTCTATGGAGACGACGGTCGAACCCGACGCGTTAACCGCCCGGATTACTTCCGCCAGCGGCCCGGCGGCACAGCGGTTCAGTCCCGATCCCAGCAGGGCGTCGATGACGAGGGTATCGGAGGGGATTTCCATCGCTTCCTCGACCCACGTAACGCCTGCCAGGTGTCGATACCGTGCCAGGTTTGCTTCAAAATCAGCCGAAGCCTTCTCCGCATGCCGTACGATCCACACGTGGCACGGATACCCCGCCTGGTGCAGCAGGCGGGCTACGACGAGACCGTCTCCGCCGTTGTTTCCCATCCCGCACAGAATATGACCGTCGCGGCGCGCCAGGCCGGTTCGTAGTAACCAGTCGGTCAGGGCTGTAGCAGCCCTTTCCATCAAATCAAGCGAGGAAATCGGTTCATGGGAGATGGTGTAGGCGTCCCAGGCGCGGATCTGGTCAGCGGAAAAGATTTTCATACCGGCACCGTTTTGAATAGTCCATAAAAAAACCTGCCCAAGATCAGGAATCCCGGGCAGGTAATGAGCAGGTCATTCAAAAGATTATTCCTCGCGGGAAACAGAGCTGCCGCCGGAGGTACTTTCCTCGACTTTGGCTTCGCCCTTGTACCGGATGTGGCTGGCGCCGGACGCCGATACATTGAGCCGGCTTTTGGCGAAGATATTGCCGTGAGAGGCGCCGGAAGCGTCTACTTCCACATCGTCCGCCTTCAGGCTGTAGGCTTCCAGTTTTGCCGCGCCGGAAATATCGGCGTTGACGTGTTTGGCTACTCCCATCAGCGTCAGCGTGGCAGCGCCGTGTACGTCCACCTCTACGTCGTCGGCATTCAGGCCCATGAACGTGGCGCGGGAAGCACCGGATACCTCTACGCCCCGGACTTTTTCGAATCCTTTGACGATGGCGGATACCGCTCCGGTGAATTCAGCCGCTTCGAGATCCGGCATTTCGATGCGGACACTCTGACGACCGCCGCGGAAACCGCCAAACCACTTGTTTTTCCGGCCGATTTTCAGCGTATTGCCTTCCACCCGTACCTGAATGTCTTCGTGCTTGCGTTCGCTTTCCGCGTAGACAGTCACCCGGTATTCAGCGCCTCTTTTGACTTCGACCGCAAAACCACCTGCGATTTCCAGTTGCCTGAAGTCATTGAGTTTGAAGTCCTTCGCCACACCTTGTCCGATCCGGCTTTCGTACTCGTGGTCGTCGCCGTTGTTGTCGTCGCCATACTCTTCTTCCGGCAGTTCGCGGTTGATGGAAATCAATTCGCCGTCGCGGGTGAATTTCCACAAAGAACCTTCAAACAGGTCTTTTTCGAACAACGCCCACGGGAACCGGTTGGTCACGAATCCGGCAAATTCTTCCGTCATCGAGAACGTCTTTTCGTATGGAACGTAGATTTTGACGCGGTGCTCCTGGCTCCGGAAAGGCACATTGTCCGGAATCTGGAAGTTGCTGTCAAAGACAAGCATGGAATCCTTTTCCGTTACATGGTAGCCGAGCTGAGAGGCCTGTTTTTCGGCTTCGCTGCGGCTCTTTCCGCGACTTGAAAACTCCTGTACGACTTTTACATCCGCACCATCGTATCCTTCCAGAGAAATCCGGGAGTGGCTGAAGTTCTCGTCGCCCGTCGCCCGCAGGTCAAACACCGGCGTTCCGGCAGGCTTGAGGTAGGAAGTTCGCTCGACCGTACCGCGTCGTGAATAATTGGCAGCATACTGCGGAATCATCACGGCTGAACCGACGGCGCCGACCAGGAAGAGCCCCAGGAGGGTCTGCCAAACAACCGGTTTGAAGAAATTCTGCTTCGCAAGAAGTGAAATCCCGGCCAGACCGATGGCGATGGACGGAACCACCATCCCAATAAAGGCGAAAACAAACATCCAGGGAGACGCGTCGTTCAGGAGGCCTACCGGCACGTCACCGAAGCGCATGTGTTCTGACTGGGAAATACCAAGTCCGACACCGAGGAGAACCATCAGGCCGATGATGCCGCCGATTCCGACAACGACGAGCGCCACGCCGGCAAGTATCCGGATCAGGACGAGGATAAAGGCAAAAAACGGATTCAATCCTTCAAAAATGGCCGCCAACGCCCGAAAGGGAAACAAGAGCACCTTCGTCGCCGTGCTTTCCACGGGTGCGTTTTCGACGTTGAGTGTCTTTTTGATGTTGCTTTCGATGTTCGTCAGCGTGATAGGCTCCCCCTGCATTTTCATCCGGTCTGTCAGGGTTTTGGCCGTAGGCGTAATCGCCCAGAGAACGAAATACAGGATCAGTCCGAAACCGAAAAACAACACGCTCAGTACCCAGACAAAGCGGATGAGGCCGAGGTCCCAGCCGGTATAAGCGGCTACCCCTGCTGCCACGCCGCCAAGGGCTTGTTTTTCGGGGTCACGGTAGAGCTTCTTCAGCTTTTCGTCTTCCTCCAGGTTCGGATTTCCGGGGAAGGACACCCAGCAGGCGATGTAAATAATGAATACGAAGCCGCTGACAGGGCCAAAGAGTTCACCGAGATCGGTCATACCGCCGAAAATCGGGGAGCCGATGAAGAGAGTGAGTGCAGCGAGGCGAATCCAGAGGGGATCGACGTTCAGGTAATGTGCAATCCCGGCACACACACCGCCGAGTACTTTCCGACGGGTATCGCGGTACATTTTGCGCTGACCCGGAAGAGTGCCAGCAGCGGCAGCCGGTTCCGGACGGGGGGCAGACGCCTGCCCGGCGGTAGTGGTTTTGCGGCCGGCGAGGTCTTCTTCCTCTTCGATGGCTTCAAAGTCGGCAACGGTACCCATGGCGCGGATGAGTTCATCGACGTCCTCCGCGGTCACGGCCTGCTTGTCTTCTTTTTTCAGTTTATCGAAGAACTTTTCGGCCACCCGGGCTTCAATGTCCTCGATGATTTCCGCGCTTCCGTCATACGTCGCAAAATACCTTTTGATCGCTTCCAGATAGCCTTGCAGGCGATCGTAGCCGTCTTCTTCGATATAGAAAACAACGCCTGCAATTGTTATGGATATGGTCTTTTTCATCGGTTCAATGAATGAAATGTTGGCTTGATGGAGGCCGTCCCTCCGTTATACGCTCTTACCGTCTTTCGTCACGATTTGATTGACGGAAGTCTGAAGCTCATCCCAGGTCAATTGCAACTGATTCAGGAAATTGCGTCCGTCTTCGGTCAGGATGTAGTACTTGCGCGGAGGGCCCGAGGAAGACTCCACCCATTTGTAGTCCAGCAGGCCCGAGTTCTTGAGTCGGGTCAGAAGCGGGTAGAGTGTTCCTTCCACGACCATAATCTTGGCCGCAGTCAGTTCCTCCAGCATGTTGGAGGCGTATACCTCCCCCCGCGAGATGATGTGCAGTATGCAGAATTCAAGAATTCCTTTGCGCATCTGCACCTGAGCATTTTCGAGGTTCATTTCGCGTGATGTTTAGTTCAGCACCGGCCGGGAACGCGTCCGCCCCAACCAAACACCGGCACTGAATCCAGATCCGGTTTACGATACAAAAGTAATGACAGGTACTTTGCTATGCAAGGTAGTTGGCTACCTATTTTTCCGGGATTGCAGAAAAAAGGGAAGAACGGTTCATTCGGCGTGTCCAATGGCGGGTTGTCGAACGGTCCGGCGGTTTGTCCTGAAAAAAGATAGTTTTGCAGCATGACGGATCGGATACGTTCGATTGATGCGCTTCGGGGCCTGACGGCTTTTTCCATTTGTCTCTTCCATCTCGGAAGAGACGGCTTGTTTCATTCTGAATCGCCGGTTCTCGTTGTTCTGAATAATAATCCGTTTCACGTTCAGGTATTCTGGGTAATCAGCGGTTATGTTATCGGCCGCAGTCTGGCGCGGCGGCAGGCGCTTATTCCGTTTGTCCGGCGACGGATCCGTCGGCTTGAACCGGCCTTCCTGGCGTCTGTCGCGCTGGTTGTGGTGCTGAATGCCCTTTCTTCCCTGGCACCCGGATACCGGGGACAGCCTTTTTCACCGCAGTGGTTTCTTCTGCTTCTGAATGCCCTTCACGTGAATGCGCTGTTCGACCTGCCGTTCATCAATGCCGTTTACTGGACGCTCTTTGTGGAATGGCAGTTTTACCTGTTCATGGCGTTGCTGGCACCGCTGTTTTTTCGGTTGCCGTCTTCGGCCCGGGTACTTGCTCTCGTGTTGCTGGCGATACCGGCACTGCGCATTCCGGATCACCTGAATTTCCTGCATTACATGGGGTATTTCGGGCTGGGTACCGTACTCTGGATGCGGCGGGAGCAGCGGTTGTCACCTGGCTGGTTTGCCGCCGGTACAGCCGCGCTTGCGGCACTCAGCTTTGCAGCTAATCGGGAAACCTGGCTGCACTGGCTTGGAGCTATGCTGGCTTTTGGAATTATTCTGGCTGACTTTCGCCTGCCTGACTGGGGCGGGAGGACGTCCTATGCCTTGTTTCTGACACATATCCCGATTGGTACCCGTCTGACGCACCTGGCGGCGCGCTGGGTCGTTTCCGAACCGGGTCGCCTGGTAATAGTTATACTCGCGGCAATTCTCTGCCGGATATTTGCCGGGGTATTTCACCGGTTCACCGAACCGCAACCCCTACCCGCTTCATGACCGTCCGCTGGCTCCTTTTGATCGCGCTCGTGTACGGGCTGCTGCTTTTTGCGGCCATACCGCAGGCTGCCGACCTGGGGCGGACGCCGGATTCCTATGGTTATCTTGCTTCTGCCGAGGCGCTTCGCGCGGGTAAGGGTTATGTGTGGGAGGGTTCCTGGAACTCCATGTGGCCCATCGGGTACTCGGCAGCGATTGCGCTGATCCAATTGCTCACCGGCCTTCCCGGGCTATGGGCTTCCAAAGTCGTCAATCTCCTGGCTATCTGGGGGTTGCTCTTTTTTCTTTACCGGGAATACCGGGAGCGGGCGCTGGTTCCGGCGCTGGCGGCAGGATACCTGCTGAAACTGGCGACGTATACCTGGTCCGAAACCCTGTTTGTTACGGTTCTCGTCGTGGCGGCTCACCGATTGGCCCGCTTTCTGGAAGGAAAGACCCATGTCATTCGCTACCTGATTCCCGCTGCGTGCCTGTTTCTGGTCCGGTATGTCGGCGGTTTTCTGGGAATACTTACCGGTATAGTACCCTTTTTCTTCCGGCAGGTTTCCGGCCGTCGTACGTCCGGACCGGCTGCGATACTACTGGCCGGGTATGCCGCTTATTTCGGGTTGAACAAAATCCTGGGAGATCACGTATGGGGCGGTCCGCGTTTCGTGGAGACGGAGCCGCTGCCGGTTGTGATCGGCGACGGTGTGTCAGGCTGGCTCAACGAAGCGGTGCTGGTCCGTGACGCTCCGCCTTCCGATATACTGTGGTGGGCAGGGCTTGTGCTGCAGGCGGGTCTGGCGGTGGGCGTCATCCGGGTATACCGGCTGTCATTCAGAAAATGGGAAACCGGTATCAGCCGCCGGCGAATCCTGCTGTATGTTGCCGCAGGATATAGTGTAATCGTTACTTTTTTACGATTTTTGAGTCCGTTTGATGTGCTCGGCTACCGGCTGCTGGCTCCGGCTACACTGCTTGTCTGTATAGCACTACTGGATTGGCTGTCCTTGCCCAGCCGCGCACGCGAATGGTCGAAAATACGAATACCTGTGTCGCTATTTTTCATGGCAGTTACCATTGGGAATCTGCTCCCCAGAGAAATACTTAAATTGCGTACTTTATTACATACTATTATCCCCGGTCTATAGCCCACAAATATGTCAGCAACCCGCATAGTACTGATGGCAGCTTTCCTGGTCTCCCTTTTCGGGCGTCCCGGACAGGCCCAGCAGGCTCGTTTTGGAAACGAATGGATCAACTACGACCAGACCTATTTTAAGATCCCGGTAGTGGACAAAGGAATCTATCGGATTCCATACGATCAGCTTCAGAAAGCCGGATTCCCGGTTCAGACCAATCCCACCAAAATCCAGCTGTTCAAACAAGGTACCGAACAGGCGATTTACATCAGCGGAGAACAGGATGGGAAACTGGATACCGGTGATTTTATCGAGTTTTACGGCGTCCGGAACGACGGCGGGCGCGACTCTTCCCTCTATCGTGATCCGAAACTTCAGACGAACAAATACGTCAGCCTTTTCAGCGACACCACCTATTACTTCCTGACCTTCCGGGTCGATAACGGATCCGGAAAGCGCATGGCGACGGCTCCGGCCCCCTCGACTGCGGGTTTGCAGGCTGAAACCTATCATTTCGAGGAAAACCTGCTCCTTCCAACTTCCTGGTATGCAGTTGGCCCCACCTACCCCATCGGCGTACGCTACCTCTCCGGTATGACACTGAGCAACTACGAGGTCGGAAAAGGGTACATGGATGCCAGTATGAAGAAAGGTAACGGGAAAGATTACGTCTTTTCCGTGAAAAACGCTGAGCAGACCGGAGGTAAGCCGAAACTGGAACTTACCGTATACGGAGAAACACCGGACGCACATATCGTTGAAATTCGCGGCGGACCGGCCGCTGCGCAAACCAGGCTATTGACCACCCTGAATTTCAGTAACTACGGCCTGCCCCTGATCCGGCAGGACCTGGAATGGAGTGATTTTTCTGCGAGCCAGCTCGTGGCCAACGTCAAATCGGCTGCGACGGTTACCACTAACGAATCCATCGTTCCCGTCTGGCTGAAACTTACCTACCCGCAAAAAACAACACTGGACGGCGTAGCCGCCGGAAAAACATTCCGACTCCGGGCCAATGCAGGTGGAACATCCCTGCTGCAACTCGCTGCTGCCACGGCAGCCGATCAGATTTATGATGTCACCCAACCCGGAAATATTCAGCGCGTCAGCGGCACGCTTGCCGGGGGCGTACTGACTGCCGGAATTGCCAATACGCAAAGCAGCCGCGAGCTTTGGGTTAACCGTGCTGCAAAAACCGTTTCAGCTATTACGCCCGTCGGATTCCGTAAAATCGACCCGACGAAACACAATTACCTGATCATTACCGACAAACGGTTGCAGAAACCGGCCGGAGGCTTTACGGATATCGTCAAAGGGTACGCGGCCTACCGCGCTTCGCAAGCCGGCGGTAAACATGATACGCTGGTTGTAGATATTAACTTGCTATCCAACCAATTTAACTACGGAGAACGTAGCGGCGTTGCCATTCGGCATTTCGCTGACTACATGGTTCAAAACGGAAATCCGAAAAACATGCTGCTTGTAGGACGAACTATCCACCCGCAGTACTACCGTTCTATTTCGAATTTCTATTCAATGAATTACGTCCCGAACGGCGGTTGGCCCGGTTCAGACAACGTGTTGGTCGACGGACTGAAAGGCGAAGCTGACGTTCCGGCTATTCCGGTCGGACGGCTCAGTGTTTCAACGCCGGACGAAATACTGGCCTACCTGAACAAGGTCAAGGAATACGAATCCGAGGAACCGGCTCTCTGGCGCAAGAATTTTCTCAACCTGAGCGGCGGAAAAACAGCCGGAGAGCTCTCCCTCTTTAAAACTTACGTCGAAGCCTATAAGAATACGGCCACAAAAGGCCTGGGAGCGAATGTATCCATCCTTTCCAAAAAAACGGACGATCCGGTCGAGTTCATCAACATTACCAGCAAGGTAAACGACGGCATCGGTATGCTGACGTTCTTCGGACACTCCGGTCCGTCGATCACGGATATCGACGTAGGTTATGTCTCGAACGACCTCCTCGGTTACAAAAACAAGGGTAAGTACCCCATTGTACTCATCAACGGATGCGACGCCGGCAATATCTTTAATAATGATCCCAAACTGACCTTCAGCAGTGACTGGATCAATACGGCTGACCGGGGAGCTATCCTGATGCTGGCGACGACGTTCAGCGGATTTCCGACGTACCTGAACGGATTTTCGACGGCGTTTTATGACGAGCTATTTAACAAACCGACTTCCTATGGCCAAACCGTTGGTACGTCGCTGATCAATACCATCCGGAACTTTATCAAGCAATATCCGGGTGAAATGGCGCTTGGGCATTCCCAGCAGTTTCTCCTCCAGGGTGACCCCGCCGTTGTTCCTTTCCCCTACACCAAGCCGGATTATGCGGTCAGCCCGAGTTCTATTTTCCTGAGAAGCTTTAACGGACAGGAAGTAGTCGCGTCGGTTGATTCGTTCCGCGTTGGCGTGGTGGTCAGTAACCTCGGCCGGACGCTGACAGGCAAGGTGAAAGTGGGTGTCAAGCGGACGCTGTCCAACGGCATTATTCTCGATCTCGGCACACGTTCTTTCCAGAATGTCGCTTTTCAGGATACGCTTTACTTCTCGGTTTCCAACTCCGGTACCGGCGGCGGGAACAACCGTTTTGAGGTGGTCGTCGACCCGGACAACGAAATCGACGAACTGAGCAAAGCCAACAACAAGGCAACGCTGGATTATGTCATTCCGGGATCGCTGGCGCGGCCGGTGCTTCCGCAGGACTTCGCCATTGTCGGAACGCAGGAAAACAATACGCCGACGGTCCGGCTATTAGCAGAATATACGCCGCTGTCGACCGTCACCGGCACCCCCAATATCCTGTATGAACTCGATACGGCGGCGACGTTTAGCAGTGCTTTTAAGAAAACTACGACACTGCCGTCGTCAAATTCAGAAGGCTGGAAAGTTAGTCTTCTAACCACTGACAGTACCGTTTACTACTGGCGTGTGCGGGATGCAGACAAGGCTGTCAGTTCCGACAACCAATGGACCTCGCATTCCTTTACGTATATCAAAGGTGTGGAAGACGGCTGGTCACAAAGTACCGGCGCGCAGTTTGCCAGCGCTATTAAAAACCAGGTGACGCTGACCGGCTCCCGGTGGGATTTCCAGACGAATAAACTGATCATCAACCTCAAGGTAGTCGGCGCCGGCGCCCAGGCGGCAGCCTTCAAACAGACGCAACTCAGTCTGAATAACCTGCTCATGGTAACCAACGGAAACTGCAATGAGAATACATTGATTGCGGTATCCTTTGCCAAAACGGATCTGACGCCGTATTCCATCGTTCCTTCCCAGCTATGCGGGAACTCCCCTTTTGCATCGAATTACTTTACGGATAAAAATATTGCGGACGGTCTGCTCGACAAGTACCTCGATGGCATTGCCACCGGCGATTTTGTCCTGCTCTTCCCCTCCGGCAAAGTGGATTTCACGACCTGGCCGGCCACCCTCAAGCAGAAAATCGCTGCACTCGGCGCCGACGCTTCCAAGCTGGATCAACTCAAGGCAGGGCATCCGTTTATCCTCCTGACCCGCAAGGGAGAAACCACGCCGCTGGTATGGCGGGCGCCGGTTTCACAAGCCGCCGGGGACACGACGACGCTTTCATTGAGCAATTACTCCCTTGGCGATTCGTACACGTCGGGAGCCATCACCACGACGCTCATCGGGCCTACTACCCGCTGGGGCCAGCTTCGTCAGCAGGTTAACCGCGGCCCGCAGCAAACCAGCTCGCTCGAAGTATATGGAACGGATTTTCAGGGAAATGAAACGCTGTTGATTTCGAACCTGACATCGGCTGTAACCGACATGAGTTCGATCAATGCAACAAAATACCCCTATCTCCGGCTGAAAGAAAAGCTCGCAACGACGGCTTACGGAACGACGCCGCAACTGAAACGCTGGCTCGTCACCTATAAGTCGGTTCCGGAAGGAGTAACCCGTCTGGAGGGGCAGACGTCCTACCGTTCGTCGGTTGTATCCGAATGGCAGGAAGGACAGAAATTTGAGCAGTCGCTCAATTTCGTGCTGCTGAGCAGTGCCAATTTCCCGGATTCGCTGGTTATCCGGGAAGTATTCACGAATAGCAAAGCCGGTATTCAGACTGTCAAAACAACCAAGGCAGCCCCTGCCGCGTCGATACCCTACAAGCTGAGCTATTCAAATATCAAACCGGGTGAAAACCGGATTACGGTGACTGTTAATCCGCAGGCTCAGCCGGAGCTAAGCTATGCCAATAACACGGTGTCGTTTGTGTTGAATGTCGCGCCGGATAATGTTCCGCCGGTGCTGGAAGTAACGTTCGACGGGCGCGTGCTGCGAAACGGAGAGTTCACTTCTTCCAGTCCGAAAATTGCCATCCGGCTGAAAGACGAAAACCTCAATGACATCCGGAAAGATACCTCTGGTGTCGATATCTACCTGGCCCGACCCAATCAGGATCTGGTACGGGTGAATTTCCGGAATAATCCGGATCTGACGTGGCAAGTACTGCCGGAAAACGATTTCCGTGCGGTTTATACCCCGAAAAACCTCCCTGAAGGCCTATATCAGTTGCAGGTACAGGGTAAGGACCTCGCAGGTAATATTGCCGGTGGTTTCCCGTACTCGGTCGACTTCAAAGTATCTGCTCAAACCGGCCTGCTTCAGTTTATGGTTAATCCGAACCCGATGGAAATTTCGACGAAGTTCAGCCTCATCGTCACGGGTGACCGGGCGCCGGCAGGCATGAACATTGAGATCTATTCTCTCCAGGGACAATTGCTGCGAATTCTCAGCTCGGAAAACCAGCCATTAGTCGTTGGGCGGAACGAATACTATTGGGACGGGACCGATCAGCGGGGCGGCAGGCTCCCTGCCGGAACCTACCTGTACAAGGTCAAGTTCACGGACGATTTCCCAATCACTGCGCCGATTTTCAATCCGGCGGGGCGGGTAATCATCCTTCGTTAAAAGCAGAAGAGGCTGGGAATTCCCAGCCTCTTCTGCTTTTTGACGGTTCTGTTTAGCTCTTCGGGATGTCCTGCGGAACATCCCGAAGAGCATCCAGGATACGACAACCTCGCCTTGCTCACAACGCTTCCAGCGGAAATACCAACGTCGGTACCGAACAATGCAGCAGCAACTTGCGGGTTTTGCTGGGATTGACAATCTGGGTAAACAGGTTCCGGTGATGCGTAGACATGACGAGTATGTCGGCGTCTACGTCTTTCGTCAGTTCTTCGATTCCATCTACAACGGAAGAAGCATCCCGCTCCAGGATGGTCGTATTCCGGTCCGGGAAGGTTTTGCGGATATCTTCGATGAAATCGTCGTCGTTCTGGATATTGGGTTCATGCGCTGCCCGGACGTGTACCAAGTGTACGTCGGCGCCCGCTTCGTCTGCCCAGTCGTATACCTGTGCAAGAATCTCGGTTTCGTCAAATTCGAGCTGCGTGGCATAGGCCATGCGATCGATCTTGTAATGCGTTACTTCAGCCGGCACCATGAGTAAAGGCGTCGTCAGGTTATCCAGCAATTGAGTGGCGACGTTTCCGAAGAGTTCAAACAGCCAGCCGCCGGATTCGCTGCGGCCGAGTACTGTCAGATCAATGCCTTCCTGCTTGACGATATCCGTCGCGACGGTCGACAGCGGTCCCAGCTCCAGGTGCGACACAACGGTCAGTCCGCGGGCTTTCAGTTCTTCAGTGAGGTTATCGAGCGTTTCCTGGGCAGAGTGGCGGTAGGCTTCTTCCCATTCGACAGTGACGGGCGGACCGGCGACGGTTTCCGTCAGCGGATACACCGGCATATACGTATGCAGGACGTGCAGCACCGCTCCGGCTTTCAGCGACAGGAACACGGCGTATTCCAGCGCAGGGCGGGCGTTGGTCGAGAAGTCAGTGGCAATCAATATTTTTTTCATCGTGATCGGAGGGTTTTTCGAATCGAAAGGAAGGATTTTCCGTTTATTTAGACAAAGGTACCGTGTTACGAAATTGTCATGATGTAATGAAAAACATGGGCCCCGGTGATTATTCCCGTTCCAAAATCACCGGATCGTTCTTAATTTCGCCAATCCTAACGAGCCGCACCGCGTATGACGGAAGAGTCAAAAGAAGTTAAGTCCCTGAATTTCCTTGAAGAAATCATAGAAACCGATCTCCGGGAGGGGAAAAACGGAGGCCGCGTCCTGACGCGCTTCCCCCCCGAACCGAACGGATATCTGCACCTCGGGCACGCCAAAAGCATCTGTCTGAATTTCGGCCTGGCCAAACAATACAACGGCCAGACCAATCTCCGCTTTGACGACACCAACCCGGTGACGGAAGAGACCGAGTATGTCGATTCCATCAAAGCGGATATCAACTGGCTCGGCTTCCAGTGGGCCTCGGAGCGCTATGCGTCCGATTACTTCCCGCAGTTGTTCCAGTTTGCAAAAAAACTGATCCAGGCAGGTCTGGCATATGTCGATGATTCATCGGCGGAAGAAATCGCCGCCCAGAAAGGCACGCCCACAGAGCCCGGAACGGAAAGTCCCTACCGCAACCGTTCGGTCGAAGAAAACCTCGACCTCTTCGAACGGATGAAGGCCGGCGAATTTCCGGACGGCAGCCGCGTGCTTCGGGCGAAAGTCGACATGGCTTCTCCCAACATGCACATGCGGGATCCCCTGCTCTATCGGATCAAACATGCCCATCACCACCGGACAGGCGACGAGTGGTGCATCTACCCGATGTACGACTTCGCGCACGGGCAATCGGATTCCATCGAAGAGATTACCCATTCAATCTGTACGCTGGAGTTCATTCCGCACCGGCCGCTGTACGACTGGCTGATCGAGAAACTGGAGATTTTCCCGTCTCATCAATACGAGTTTGCCCGTCTGAACCTGACCTATACCGTCATGAGCAAGCGTAAGCTGCTCAAACTGGTGAACGAAGGGCACGTATCCGGCTGGGATGACCCGCGTATGCCGACACTGTCAGGTGTTCGCCGCCGGGGTTATACGCCGGAAGCCATCCGCGACTTCTGCGAACGCATCGGCGTAGCCAAACGCGATAACCTCATCGATATCGGCTACCTTGAGTTTTTCGTCCGCGAACATTTGAACAAAATCGCGGCGCGGGTGATGGTAGTCCTCGATCCCGATCCGATCAAGGTCGTGATCACGAACTACCCCGAAGGACAAACGGAGTCACTTTCCATCGAAAACAACCCGGAGAACCCCGAAGACGGCTCTCGCCTGGTTCCCTTCTCTCGGGAAATCCTCGTCGAGCGCGACGATTTCATGGAAAACCCGCCCAAGAAATTCTTCCGCCTCGCTCCCGGCAACCTGGTACGCCTGAAAGGGGCATACATCATCCGGTGCGACGAGGTAGTGAAGGACGCCGATGGCAAAGTAACCGAACTGCGTTGCAGCTATGTACCGGAAAGCAAGTCGGGAGAAGATACGTCCGGGCTGAAAGTACAGGGAACGATTCACTGGGTCAATGCGGCCGACGCCGTACCCGTGGAAGTGCGTCTGTATGATCGTCTGTTCAAGGTTGAAGACCTTTCGGAAGCCGAAGGCGACTTCCAGGATTACCTCAATCCGGACTCGCTCTCGGTAGTGCAGGCGTTTGCAGAACCTGCGGTGGCCTCTATCAAAGGCCCCTACCAGTTCCTGCGCAAGGGGTACTTCAGCCTGGATACGGACTCGACAGACCAAAAACTGGTATTCAACCGGACAGTAGGCCTGAAAGATTCCTGGGCGAAAGATCAGAAGAAGAAGTAGGAGGCGGCCAGGTATTGGCTGTAGGCTATAAGCTTTAAGCTATAGGCAGGTCTACCTGCCATTGCGGTGAGAGCAATTCAGGCACATAGCTTATAGCCTATCGAACAGAGCCTAAAGCCTTTGAAATTTCCTGCCATCTTGCGAGCGCAACTCAGGGCGCACACATCGCTTAAAGCCTATAGCATACAGCTTAAAGCCGTTTTTACAACAAAAAAGCTCAACCAGATGGTTGAGCTTTTTTGTTGTAAAAACGGCAGCCTACGGAATCACAATTTTCGCCACTACCGGCTGATGATCAGACGGATACCGCTGCTCCTTTGAATCGGTCAGAACTGCGTATTTCAGTACCTTGATCTGCCGGGCTGTGAAAATGTAGTCGATCCGGTCAGCCATCGGAGCGGTGAACTTGAAGGCGTTGAAGGTACCTTCGGGGCCATAGGCAGGCATTTCGGTAACGGCCTTCGCATCGTTCAGGATGGTCTGCATTTCCTTGATCTGCTCCGTATCCGGCGTTGAATTGAAATCACCCGTGCAGATCGCCGGCGTATTTCCCGCAATCTCCTTTATCTTCTTCACCATCAGTTTACCCGATTCCCGGCGGGCAACGACTCCCTGGTGATCGAAGTGAACGTTGAAGAAATAAAATTCTTTCTTCGTAACCAGATCCCTGAGTTTCAGCCAGGAAGCGATGCGGTTGCAGCAGGTGGCATCCCAGCCTTTGCCGGGTTTTTCCGGCGTTTCGCTGAGCCAGAAGTTACCGGAAGCCAGTACTTTGAAACGGTCTTTTTTATAGAAAATGGCAGAGTGTTCGCCACCTTCCTTGCCGTCGTCCCGACCGGCGCCGAAAAACGCATATTCTTTCAGTTCAGCAACATCCCGAAGCTGGCCGATCAGGGCTTCCTGTGTACCGAAGATGTCAAAATCATGGTAGCGAACGAGGCCCTTTACCATTTCCTTCCGGTTGGGCCAGGCATTTACGCCGTCGCCGGCATTGTTGTAGCGCAGGTTATAGGTAGCAATGGTCAGAGGCGTACCTTTTTGGGCAATGGCGCCCTGGATCAGGAAAAGCGATCCGACAAGGGCAAGAAGAATTTTCCGCATCGGGTATAGAGATTAGAAGAATCAAAACCGGCACCGGCCCAGTCGGAGAGATTGATATCGACAGTCCGCAAACCGGGGTCAAGTTGAAATTTCCGCAAAAATAGGCTCTGTGCCCGGATTTGTGTTAACAGAATATGAAGAGACGCGGGGCAATAGCCTTCCGCTTTGAATAGCCGGCACTAACCGGCTCAGCCTCACTACTTACCCATTTCCGGAACCTCCGTTCAGCAGACGTAATTTTCCGGCCAGCCAGCCGAGGGTAGTTCCCTGCACCATCACGGAAATGAGTACAACGGCAAAAACCGTATTGAAAAGCACATCCGCGACCGAGACGCGCGCAATCAGCGGAATCAGACTGAAGACAATAGGCGTAGCGCCCCGTAATCCTACCCAACTGACGAATACTTTCTTCCGGAAGCTTGTCCGGAAAGGCGAAAGCGAAAGAAAAACACCAACCGGCCGCGCAACAAGGATCAGAAACAGGCTGATCAGCAACGCCTGCGGTACATACGGCCAGATGCTATGCGGAAATACCTGTAGCCCGAGCACGATAAACAGGCCTATTTCCATCAGCCAGGAGATACTTTTGAAGAACAGGTAGGTCTCGCTCCAACCGTGCAGGCTATCTTTCCGGGTACCGGTAACGACACCGGCAACGTACATCGCCAGCAGTACATTTCCGTGAAAATACGTCACCAGTCCGATCCCGAACGAGACAATCGAAAGCAGCAGGACCGGATACATGCCCTTACTCGTCAGACTCGCCCGTGACAATACCCAGACGATACCGGCGCCGAGCAGCAGTCCGGCAGCCAGACCGATCGCCATTTCCTTCAAAAACAACACTCCCCAATCAGCCAGGCCCGAAGACGGATCGACGAGCAACCCGGTAAACATCGTCGTCAGGAAAAACGCCATCGGATCGTTGGTACCCGATTCCAGCTCCAGGGTTTCGGAGATATGTTCCCGGAGTTTCAGCTGCCTTGATTCGAGAATCGAAAAAACAGCGGCCGCGTCGGTCGAAGAAAGTACTGATCCGATGAGCAGCCCTTCGACATAGGAAAATCCAAACACCAGGTGTACAAACACTGCTACCAAACCTGCGGTCAGAATCACTCCAGCCGTAGAAAGAGCCAATCCCCGACCCATAATCGGTTTCAGGTGTGCGTAGCTTGTTTCCAATCCCCCGATAAAAAGAATCAGCGCCAGTGCCAAATTGCTGCACGACAGGGTAAACTCAGGGTAATCGTAGACGAAATCATACGGCATCCGGCCGTTTCCGATGAATATTCCCAGCGCGAGGTAAAGGACGAGACCGGGTACACCAAACCTGCGGGAAGATTTGGTCAGGAGGACACCGGCAAACAAAAAACAGCCGATCAGCATGGTGATCAGCGGCGCGCTGAGAGTCATAGAGCAGAGGGGTTACGATAAAGATGACTGCAAACGGTTGGCTTTGGTTCCGTCGCGCAAAAAAAAGAGCAGCCGTTTCGGGCTGCTCTTCGGATCAAAAGATTCGTTCCTAGAAATCGTATCCGAGCGTCACGTGGAAGATCGGCTTTTGTACACTCTTGTCTTCTACACCCCAGGCGAGGTCTCCCTTCACGTAGTAGCCGAGGAACAGTGTCCGCACGCCGGTTCCGTAGCCGATCAGGTAGGGATTCTTGAAATTGTTCACGACAGCATACCAGGGGCTGCCTCCTCCCGGGTTGACAATTTCGGTATTGAGGCTGTTTTGCCGGCTGAAAGGCCCGCTGCCTGTCCACGCCGTCCCGATGTCGGTAAAGGCAATGAGCTGGAAGTTGCGCAGGAAGTTCGATGTCAGCGGTCCGCGGTGCAGGAATTTGAACAGCGGCCAGCGAACTTCCGCGTTGAAGAGCATGTAGCTTTCACCGGACAGCTTATTGGTCCGGAATCCGCGCAGCGGCGTTACGAAGTCGGTGAAAAAGACATTCCGGTAATCCTGATTGGACGGGTTAAGCGGGTTCTCAGCCGAACGTTGTTCCCGCACCGTACTGAACGGAATCCAGTTGTCCATCCCGCCCAGAATACTCTGTTTCGGCGCTTTACCGCCGGAATGCCCGAAGGAGAACCGCGTCGCCAGGATCAGGTCCCGGTGAATACGCGTATAATTCCGGGCATCGAGGGATATCTTGTAAAAACTCTCGTTGGCATTGCTCAGCCCCTGCTGCTGCTGTGCGCGCAGCTTCACGCGGGTACCTTCGAGGAGGTTCATGCCGTTGGTACGGGTATTGTCGAACACTACTTCCGCCTGCAAACCGCCGTAGTTGGAGGTCCGGTTCGGGATACCGCTGCTACCCTGTGCGCCGTCGATATTGCGGGTTTTGGTGAGCATCGGCGAAAGCGACACACGCAGCGCCTCGTTGATCGGGTAAGAGGCCGTGAGCGTCAGGCGGGTATAACGGTATTTCTGAAATACGCCTGCTGCCTGCGAGCCGTCGGAAAATGCCCGCCGGTCGATCCGCGCGCTGAAATCAATCCGCCGGGCCAGGTACTGGTATTCAGCAAACATTTCGCTGGTACGGAAGGTCGGGGTAATGAAGAGTCCGCCCTTGATGACGTTGTTTTCCAGCAGGTCGTTCAGTGTAATGGTATTCTGCCAGCCAAATCCGCTTTGCGGTCCCTGCTGGGTAGTCAGGTACGGAAGTACGAGAAACTGATTGTCTGTTTTGTTGACGACGAACACATCGCGGTACGCCGACGGTCCGCGCATCCGGGTGGCATCTTTCCGTACCACGGTCCGGCTGTGGGAGTTGGTGATGACCTTCGTTCCCGATCCGGATTTGTCGGTCCGGCGTTCGGTGATTTTCAGTCCTTCGAGGTCAAACTGGTAATTGTCGGTATCGATTTCGCCGGGGCGCAGGGTAATCCGGGAAGGCGTCCGGTCGGGCGCACCCTGTCCGGCTTTGGCAGGTTCCTTCGCAGATGCATCATTCCGGACGATACCGCCCGACTGGCGGAGGCTGCGGTTTGTGGCAGTGCTGTTATCGATCTCGACCGGAGATACCCGTGAAATATACCCGATTACCTGTTCGCCGTTTTCAATACTGACATAGGCCAGCGCTTTGGAAGAAGGCAGGTAATCGTACGAAATAAGGCTTTCGCGGAAGTTCGTCAGCGCCTGTAGCTGATGGCTGGCCGTATCCAGCGTGTACAGGTTCCGGATACCCCGGTCGTCGCTGAGAAAGATCAGGTTTCCGGTATCCTCGGCGAGCGGCTGGCTGACATTGCTGACATCCGACAGCTTCTGAACTACCTGCGCCCGCGGATTGCCTTCGTGGAGGTACAGGCGGAAGCGGTCGGGCAATACGCGCGGCGGCGCTGTCGACAGGGTATCACTCAGCCGGTTTGAGGCAAAAAGTACCTGTGCATTTGACTTGCCGACAAACGCAGGCGTCACGTCGTCAAACAGGTCATTGGTGAGCTGCTGAATCGATGCCCGGTTGATGTTATAGAGAAACAGGTCGTTCTGTCCTTTGCGGTCGCCGCTGATGGCCAGTGTCGTACCATCCTGCGAAACGTCAAAACCGGTAATCTGGTTGAAGCCTTTCACCGCGCGGCGTGCTTTCAGGCGCATTCCGCCCTTTCCTCCGGCAACGTATTGATACAATACCGTCCGGAAGTCTTCCTGGACCAGCAGGTTAAGGGTGCCGTTCGGTTGCCAGGCCATCATCGGAGCTACGAAGGGTAGCTCCCGCGTCAGGAAACGATCGCCGCCACGGAAAATCTCCGTTTTTTTCGCACCCTGCAGGTCCGTGACATATACCCGGAACCGGCCGCGGTCGGAGATCGTATAGGCCAGCGACTGCCGGTCGGGACTCAGTTTCACCTGCTGGATTTTTCCGTTGCCAAGAAGCGGCAAGGTAACGAGCCGGCTGCCCGCCGCCGGCTTAAACGTTTCCGAAGAAGCCGTCGCCATCTGGGTGTAGTAATCTTTCCAGTCGCCGATAAACCGGTTGTAGGAAATACCCAGCGTGCTGGCGATACTCGTCTGCTCCGTCCGGATAATCCGGGTGAGGTTCAGGATATTGGAAATATTGTCGCGGCCATACCGTTCGGCAATGAAGTTCCAGATCGACTGTCCGTAGATCCGTGCTTCTTCACCGGAGAGTTGTGCCGGCTTTTTAAATTTTTTGTTGAGGGCGACATCGCGCATGTAGTCGTCCAGTTCAACACTCCAGCCATCGGCAACATATGACGTAATACCGGTGATAAACCATTCGGGGAGCGACAACAGCAGCTGGCTCTGCAAGGCGTCCTTCAGACTGCCTCCATAGAGCATGTCATACACAAAGACGGAAGAAATTTCGCGGACAAGCTTTTTCCGGAACTCGATGTGATTGGCAACGAAGGGAATCTGTATCCGCGATTTTGCCAGGTTTTCCTCTTTGATTTCCGACTCTGAGCCAAGCGAGATACCGATGTTGCTCTGTTTGAGATCGGAAGGAGAATTGTAGAGGAATATCTTGGTACGGCTGTACGGCGTGTAGCTGAGGATTTCGGTAATGCGGTCGAACTCCGTTTCCGCGAGCTGGGCGGTATACGTGGCCAGGGTCCTGTTGTTTCCGTGGAAATACACCTCAAAATTGGACGTGGTCAACACCTGCCAATCATAACGCTCCTGCTGGATCCGGTTCTTGCCGAACTCTTCCTGGGTCGGCATGTAAACCTGCGCGTGTCCGGACGATGCGGCAAAGAGAAGTCCCCCGATGAAAGTAACCTTAACAGTAGTTGTCCAACACATGGCGTAGGGCTTTGGTACTCCGTAAACTCGCCCAAACAAGTGAACGGTCTATGACTTTAACGAGCTGAAATATAACGAATGGAACCGTTCGATATTCGCGTCCGGATGAAGTTCTTTCCCCTCTGTGAGGAAATCTGCCAGTTGCCTGGACAGAAAGGGAGCCAGGGAGGTTCCCTTCGAACCGAGACCGTTGAAAATGCCGATCGGCGTATATTCGGGATGCAGACCTGCAAACGGCCGGCGCCCCTGCGTCGCGGGCCGGATACCGGCCACGTGGCACTGAATCTCAAACGGTAATTTTGTTAATTTAGTGAGCTTCCCTTCCAAATAAGTTCGGCCCTTTTCAGTAGGCTCCCAATCCAGATCATCCCACTCGTAGGTCGATCCGACCCGGAAAGTCCCGTCCTTATGCGGCTGAATCCAGATACTCTGGTTGACGATCCCGGGGAGGGATTGCCCGGGCCAGTCGACCGACAGAATTTCCCCCTTCACCACTGCCCACGGCAGCCACCCGAAATAGGGTCCGAAACGGGCATACGCCCCTTCACAGCTGATGATCTTACGAGCCCGTATATCTTTCCAGGTAACCGAGTCCTCTTCCCGAATAACGTCGTCCCAGGAAAACGAATCTTCTGCCAATGCGCCTGCCTCACGAAACCGACCGCGTAGTGCGTCCAGCATCACCGGCAGATCCACCCAGGCAGCCTGCAGTGTTTCCAGCCCTCCTAATTCATTGTGTATCAGCGAAGCATACGCCCGATCGCTGGCGGATAAACGTACGTAATCCTGCAGGAGCGGATTGGCCGTCTGCGCAATAAAGAAGTTCTGCTCTTCGATGCTCTGATAAGGCCGGTACAGCGGTACTGGATGGAAGAAAGACGTATCCAGTTCCCTCTCCAGATTCCGGTAGAAATCGTGCAGATACGGGAACAGCTCGTCGGCCAGCCAGGTACGTGTCAGCTTCCGGCCGGTTACCGGATTACAGATTCCGGCCGCTACCCGGGACGACGACGGCCGGCCGTCGTCTACCACCAGTACCCGGCAGCCTTTTTGCATCAGCTGCCAGGCCAGAAGGGAGCCGGCTGTCCCCTGCCCGATGAGCAGGTAATCGATTTTTCGCATATCCATCAACGCACTACTGCCGCGAAAATAACCATCCGCCCGGCAAAACGACGGATTTTCCTTGATTTCGGTGAAGGCGGCCCCGGGATTTTCCCTTACCGCCTTCCTCCCTTGTAACCGGATTCCCGCCAGAAGCGGCTGACCGCCTCCGGGTCTGCATAATCCAGTTCGATGATCGTTTTCAGTGCGGCTGCCTTATCCGCCGACTTCCGGTAATACGCCTCACATATCTGATGTCCGACAAAATAACCCAGGTCAGGAGCCGGTAACGCCGGATTCGGACCGGTACTGACCCAATTGTCATTATTACCGGTATACATGTCTTTTTGAAAGGCTTCCCATACCTCTTGTTCGTGCCGGAGACCATAGGTCGAATAACCCGCTGCTACAGGCCGGCCTGTTACCAGGCTGGCAACAAAATCACAGGCGCCCTCGCGTATGCAGGAAGTCAGCACATTAATTTTCTGAAAATCCGGCCTCTTCTGCTGGGTATGCACGTATTCGTGGACAGCCAGGAAGACCAGCTGGTCTTTCGGCCCAGCCGCATCCCTCAGAATCACTTCAGCAAAGAGCAGAGACAGGTTTCCGCGGACAGTACCTCCCTGCATACCCAATCCGATCAGAAAGTATGTTTCAGCGGGCCGGAGATCGGGATACAGCGTCCGAAAACGGCGTATCTGGCTTTTAACCTCCGCAGCGGCGGCTTCGACTACCGGCATTTTTTCCTTCAGCGCCAGCCAGGACTCTGCGTTTTGCGTGATGAAAGCGCGCCATTTCCCGGGCAGTTCTTCTTTATTCCGCATAAAAGCCGCGAGTCCCGGACTGGCTTTACCGATATACAGCCTGTTTATGAGTTCGATTTGCCGGGTAGTATCGCGTGTGGCCAGGACGCTGTCGCGCGTGGTCCAGAAATGCTCAAGGTCTGTTGTGAAAACCTGCGCCTGAACGGTTGTCGTCGACAATACCGCAAGCCAAACGGCCACTATTGGGTATCCCTGTGCCTTCCTCTTTCTACAAAAGGCAACGAAGTATGTACAGTCCATTTTGCTTTTTCTCACAAATACCTCGCTGTTGGCGAACAGGTTACACAGGTATCCCGGAATCAGGACGTTGTCCTTCAAAACACATGAAAACCCCGCTGCCACGGAAAATGTCAGGAACCGGAATGCCTTGCCTGGCCCGCTGTTTCTCTATTTTTGGGGAAACTTTCGATCATGGCCAAAAGGACCAAAAACGTCGCCGCCTTTCCGTCTGCTCCTTTTGAGAACATCGCGCTTACCCTGTCGGGCGGCGGTTTCCGCTCGGCAGCCTTTACGCTTGGCGTGCTGACGATGTTGCACCGCCTGCGCCTTTCTCCGGCAGAAACCCTGCTCCATCAGGTCCGGTATATTTCAACGGCCTCCGGCGGTACGATCACCGGCGCGCTCTATGCGCTGTATTGCCACCACGGAATGCTCGGCGAAAATCCTCCGGAAGAATGGTCCTTTCCGCATTTTTACCGGAAACTGACGACCCTTATGCACGGCGATAAGCTGCTCCGCGCAGCTTTTGACCATATGACCGGCCCCGCAGGAAGCAAGGCCCGCAACCTCATCAACGGGTTTGCGCGCGCCTATGATTCGGAGCTTCTCTTTAACGGTGCGACCTTCGGCGCGATGTGGGAAAACCTGGACGACAGCCCGCTGAAGGAAGTATGTTTCAATGCGACGGAATTTCACAGCGGCCTGGGCTTTCGTTTTCAAACCGACGGCATCAACAAGGGAAAGTACGACGAGCGGATCGGGAACCGCTTTCTTTCGGTCGGGAACAAGGCCGTCGCCAAACGGCTCAAACTCGCCGATATCCTGGCAGCCTCTTCCTGTTTTCCGGCTGGCTTTGAGCCCATTGTCTATCCGCATGACTTTACCTACGGGGGACTGACGGCAGACGAACTTCACGCCGCTCTTTCCCACGACGCCAAACAGCACGACGCCCCGCCTCCTGTTCAGGTAGGCTTGATGGATGGCGGTATCGCTGATAATCAGGGCATTGCCAGCTTCCTTCTCGCCGATCAGCGTGGAAACAAAACCGACAAACGGAAATTCGGACTCGTCATCGTCAGCGATGTCAGCAGTCACTTCATGCGGTCGTACGACGTCCCGGGGGAAAAGAAAAAAGGCTTTTGGTCTTATGTTTCCTTTCACCTGCTCCGACGGTACCTGCTGGCATCGAACCTGCTGCTGGCCGCCGGCCTGGCCACCGGCTTCGTACTTGGCTGGCCGGCTGCGGTACAGGCTCTGGCCGGTATTGTCTGGGGTATTCACCTCGCGTTTGGGGGCGCGTATTTCGGCCTGAAAAAACTGCTTCCCGGTCAGGGAGAAGGCTCCTGGGATGCCATGTTCCGCCGGTACCTCCCGTATTTCGGAAAAGTACGGATCAGTACCCTCCTGCAAATGACCCGGGCGAGGGCTTCCAGTGTTTTTTCCCTCGCGACGGACGTGTACCTCAAACGCATCCGCGGGCTGATTTACAGCGACTTATACGACAATACGCGCTGGGATTTCGGCCGGGTTTCCAACATGGTATACGAGCTCAGCAAGACCAACACCAAGCTGAGGAAGCGGGATTTGAAAGAAGCCGCCGATCCCGAACGTACCTTCCCGCCGGTTCCGATGGAGCGGATTTTTGCGCCGTGTGAGTCGATCCAGGAAGTTGCAGAAAAAGCCTACAGCGTCCCGACTACGCTCTGGTTTGCCGAAGAGGAGAAAACCGATAAACCGGATACGCTCGCCCACCTCATCGCCTGCGGGCAGTTTACAACCTGCTATAACCTCCACCGGTATGCCTGTGAGCTGGAATCGGCCCTTCCGGAAATCGGGCCGGCGGCCGGACAGGCGGCGCGCATAGCCGGCATCCGGGAGCAGCTGGAGGCCGACTGGGCCCGGTTCTGCGAAGATCCTTTCTTTCTCTACCACAGCTGGAACGGGTCGCAATCGGGCCTTTGACGGGTATCCGGGCTGAAACGTTGGTTGTCTGGGGCCTTTTTCCGATCTTACGGAAAGTATACCTACCCCCTTAACCAGAACTACCTTGGTCCGGATTTCTCCGCTTCGGCACCCCTTGGCGCTTCCTCTCATGCTTTTTGGCATTGCGCTGCTGTATTTTGTCAGCGCAGCAGGTATTAACTGCTCCAACGACGGCAGCCACGTCGCCCTGGCAAAAGCTATCTACAACGATCAGGACGTCCGGATCGAAAAGTACTTCCACTACGTTGCCTGCTGTGATTTTGTGCAGAAGGACGGGCGTATACTCTCAGACCGTCTGCCGGGAAACGCACTGCTGATGCAGCCTTTTCTCGCGTTTTCAGCACTGGCGCAGTACCTCGGGATACCTTCATTGCGGCAGGAGCCGGACGTCGTCGCTATTCACCTGTTGCCGGTATTATGCGGGGTCTTGACGGTGCTTTTGCTCTTTCTGCTGTTTCGCCGTACCGGTTTTTCGCCGGAAGTATCCCTGATTTCCAGCCTTGTTTATGCGGTTTGTACGCAGCAATGGCTGGAGGCTACTCACGCTTTTTCGCATGCCCCGTCGGCATTGTTTGTCCTGGCGGCTGTCTATGCGATCCTTCCGGTCCGGGATCCTTTTTCGCAGCGAAAAGAGGTATTCGTCTCGATGGCGCTCCTGGGTTTTGCCACCCTGCTGGAATTGCAGAATATCCTTTTCGTGCCGATCGTAGCGCTGTACGCCTGCCGGATAGCGCCACGCCGGCTGTTCAGCCGGGAGGGCCTGTCGCTGGTTAGTATCTCCGCGTGGATTCTCCTCTTTTTTGTCGGTATACTGATGACGTACAACTACATCGCCTTTCACGAGCTGATGATCAAAACCAACACGTACAACCATAATTTCCCGGAAGAACGGTCTTTCTCAGCTTCTCTTTCCGGAAATTTTGCCGCCGGAATGGATCGCCTGTTCACCAATCTCGGGCGGATCCGGACCTATTACGATTGGGTCGGCGGCAGCGGCAACGAGACGCCCGGACTACTCGCCGCCTCGCCTGTTATGTTGATTTCTTTCTGGGGGTTCCGGGATTTTTTCCGCAGACTGCCAGCGCAAGCCTGGTTGTTTCTGGCCTTTATTGTGATTTCGGTACTGATCGCGGCTTTTCATAAAACCACGCTTACCCGCCATATCTTCACGGTGACGCCGTTTTTGTTCTTCCCGTTTGCATATATAGCTGAGCGGCTACTGGCAAAGCCCGACTGGCGCCTTGCTCCGGTCTTCCTCCTGGTTGTGCTCAGTTTTCTCCGGTCTTTTTACATCGGAGCGACATACTGGGGGCATGGTCGCGGCGACCTGCTTGCGTTCCGGACAGAAATCGCTTATTTCCTGCTGTTGTTTATACCCTTGCTTCTGCTGGCCCGGGTATGGTCCCGTAACCGACTTTCTGCGCTATGATGCGGTTTTCCAAACGTGATTTTCTGCGTTCCGTCGCGGGTATCGGCGCGCTGTCGGCCTTCCGGCCGGCCCTTGCCTCGCCAACCGGCTTCTGGGAAGATATCCGTGCTGCCTACGGTGTGACGGATTCGTTCATTCAGTTGGAAAACGGCTACTATTCCCTGGCATCCAACGAAGTACTGGAACCCTATCTCCGGCATATTCAGGATATCAACAAAGTATCTTCCTATTACATGCGGACCCGGCAGGCAGACGACAAGCTGGCGTCGCGCACAGCCGTTGCCGAACTGCTCGGCTGCGGCCCCGAAGAGCTGATTATCACCCGGAATACGACCGAATCGCTTGATACCATTATCTCCGGAATCGACTGGAAAGCCGGAGACGAAGCCATTATGGCCGGGCAGGACTACGGCGCCATGCTCGATATGTTCCGCCTCATGAGCCGTCGGCATGGCATTGTCAACAAGGTACTGTCCATTCCGAATCAGGGTATTTCGGACGATGAGCTCGTCCGCCTGTACGAAAGCGCAATCACACCCAAAACCCGGTTGCTGATGGTTTGCCACCTGATCAATATTACCGGGAGAATCATGCCGGTTCGCCAGATTACCGAAATGGCCCACCGGCATGGGGTGGAGGTACTGGTCGACGGCGCCCACGCTTTTGCGCACCTCGACTTTCGCATTGCAGACCTCGGCGGCTGCGATTACTACGGCAGCAGCCTGCACAAATGGCTGGGGACGCCCCTGGGAGCAGGTTTATTATATGTCCGGAAAGACAAAATCCGTGGTATCTGGCCACTTTTCGGGGACAGCAGCTTTGCGGATGACGATATCCGGAAGCTCAATCATACCGGCACCCACCCCGTCGCTACCGACCTGGCGATATAGAACGCCATCGCTTTTCACCGGAAAATCGGGTCCAAACGCAAAGAAGAGCGCCTCCGCTACCTGCAGCAGTACTGGACAGACGCCGTGCGGGATCTGCCGAAAATTGTCCTCAATACCCCGAAAGATCGCTCCTGTGCCATTGCCAACGTGGGTATTCAGGGCATGGCGCCGGCCGATCTGGCCAAAACACTCTTTCAGAAATACCGGATTTTTACCGTTGCAATTGCCGGCGCGGGGGTCATGGGCGTACGTGTGACGCCGCATGTATACACGACGACGGCAGAGCTGGATCAGTTCGTCGCCGCGCTTCGTGTGCTGGCTTCCTGACGGCGGCGGTATTCTTTCGGCGATATCCCGTGACTCGCCCGGAAGAATTTGTTGAGGTGGCTCAGGTCGGTAAAGCCGAACTCAAAGCCTATTTCCTTCACCGTCATCCGGCTCAGGCGCAGCCTGTCTTCAATCAGCCGCAGTTTGTACCGCCGGATGTACTCCCGCAGGGTAACGCCGGTTTGCTCCCGGAAAAAATCGCCGAGGTAATGCCGGGAAAGGTGAAACTCGTCGGCCAGGCGTTCGACGCGCGTTTCTTCCATCGAATAAATATGCGCGTGGATGTAATCGGTGATGGCCGTGATCCGGTCCGTTTCCGGCTGGTGTGCCGGCTGATGATTTCGTTTGAGGAGGGAAAAGACCGTTTGCACGAGGAAAAACAGGGTTTCGTTGTCGTCCTGTCGGGAGCGCTCCCATTCCCCGCGGATAAGCGCGAGCAGGTTTTCGAGGATTTCGTAGTCGTTTTCGGACAACGCGATACTCCCTTCATCGGTCAGCAGGCGATCAGTTTGCCAGCGGCTTTCTACCTGTATCTCCCCGGTGCCTTTCAGGTATCGTGCTGAAAACTTGAGAAAGGTAAACCGGGTTTTTTCGGTGATCTCGAAAGAATGGACATCGGATGGGCGAAGCAGAAACAACTGCCTTGGCCCGTAAGGATAGGCGCATCCGTTCAGGTGATGCCGTCCGCTTCCTCCGTGAATAAAAATCAGCTCAAAATGATTGTGATTATGCTCGGGGTGTTTCCATGTATCTACCTCAAAATGAGATACTTTCAGAAACTCGTACTGGATATAGCGCTTCATACCTGAAGAAATACCGGTTTACCCCGAAAATATACCACTTTTCTCCCCGATAGCCTGTCCAATTTTACCACCGCAAACGATCTACTTATGAACGCTCCTGTTTATTCCTTTGTCCTTCTTCGCCTTGCCATCGGCATCAGTATGTTCGGGCACGGGCTGGTCCGGCTTCCCAAGCTGGCCAAATTCAGTACCTGGATGACAGGTCTTTATGAAAAATCGATGCTGCCGGTCGCACTCGTGACGCCGTTCAGCTATGTCCTTCCCATTGCCGAATTCCTGGTTGGGCTGCTGCTTATTCTCGGGCTCTTTACCGGTACCGCGCTGCTCGGAGGCGGCGTGGTGATGCTTTGCCTGCTTTTCGGGACGACGCTGATTGAAAACTGGGAGGCACTTCCTTCTCAGCTGATTCACACGGCGTTTTTTGCCCTGCTGCTTCCGTACGTCAAAGAGTACAACGGCTATTCGCTCGACCGACTGCTCCGCCTGAGCTAGGCTGACTTTTCCTTTTGTTCTTTTTCTTTCGCCGGTTGCTGCCGGCGAACAGCTTTCTATTGCCGGAATGACACGTAAAAACTTCCTTCAGACAACCGGCGTCGCGACACTCGCGGCCCTCACCGATACCGTCCGGGCGGCAGAGACCAGCTACTGGCCTGACGGCTCCCGCCTGGTCATTTCCGTCGCCATGCAATTCGAAGCCGGCGGCCAGCCGGACAATGCTGAAAGTCCGTTTCCCCCCATGAAAGGCGGTGTAAAGGATCTCGCCGCCGAAACCTGGTATGCCTATGGGTATGAGGAGGGCATACCCCGCATGCTGAATTTGTGGGATGAATTTCAGATCAGGGTTACGTCGTTTATGGTTGGGTCGGCGGTCGACAAAAACCCCGCGCTCGCGAAGGAGATCGTCCGTCGCGGGCACGAAGCCGCCGCGCACGGCCGGAACTGGTCGAGCCAGTACGATTTATCCTACGAAGAAGAAAAGAAATTTATCGCAGACGGCGTAGCATCCGTCCGCCGGGCTACCGGAATCACGCCCGTTGGCTACAACGCCAACTGGCTCCATCGGGGTGAAAATACGCTCCCTATTTTGCAGGAACTGGGTTTCCGATACCATATCGATGACCTCAGCCGCGATGAGCCGTTTACGGTCGACGTAAAAGGAAAGAAATTCGGCGTGGTACCCTATACCCTTCGCTGCAACGATATTCTGCTGGTGGAGGGCCGGCATTTTTCGGCGGACCAGTTTCTGCAACAGCTCAAAATGGAGTTTGATCAGCTGTATGCGGAAGGCGCCCATCGCCGCCGGATGATGAACATCAGCTTTCACGACCGCATCGGCGGCACCCCGCAAATGGTCCAGGCCGCCCGCCTTTTCTTCCGCTATGCCCTGAAACACAAGGGCGTACGGTTTATGCGGAAGGATGAGGTGGCGGGGGTGGTCGGAGTGTAAAGCGGTTTTCAGTTTTCGGTTTTCCGTTTTCAGTTAGAGAAGGCAAACACGTCCGCCCTTCCAACTGAAAACGGAAAACCGTAAACCGTAAACTCAATACACGATTATCTCATCACAAAACAAAAACCCCCGCTGCTTATTCACCGCTTGGATGCGGAGGTAGCGGGCTCTTTTGCCGGAAAGATCGAAGGCGAAGCTTTTGAAGGCGAGTTTCGGATCATTTTCGGGGACGTCGTTGGGAAGGGTGAGTTCCTGGCCGAAGGTTTGCCCGTCGTCCGAAAGGGAAACGGTTACCGAAGCCGGCATATACACACCCGGCCCGGTGAGCTGCATGAAGCCGGCGCTGAGGCTGCGTAGGGCGGTTGACTCGCCCATGTCGATCACAACATCCATGTCTTTGCCTTCAAAACCCTGCCATTGCCCGTCGCCGTAGGTCAGTCCGCCGCGGTAGCCGTTGGTCAGCGTGGCCTCTCCCTGTGCAGGATAGCCCTTGCTGGCCGGCAGCCGGTACGTTACCTTTTTGCCGATGGCTTTGTGAAAATCGATGGGGAGCGTCGCAGGCGTACCCTTCGCCTGACCGTCTTCAAAAACCGATGCCGTGATAACAGCCGAGCCGGCTACCTCAAAAGGGCGGGTGTATTTCGGGGACGACAGCGTGGGCTTCGTACCGTCGGTAGTATAATGAATTTCAGGCTGGTACTGCTCCGAAAGGAGGGTAACCGTTGCTTTGCCATTTGCGAAAACCGGACGGATCGTGAGGTCGTACGATGGTCGACAGTAATTCACTCCCTTTTTTTGCAACAGTCCAAACTGCGCCTGCATACGCTGCTGGAAATCAGGCCAGTTACGCGAGGTTTTCGGACTCCATACCACCTCGGCCAGCGCCAGCAGCCGGGGGAAAATCATGTATTCCGCGTGTTCGGTAGTCGGAATGTACTCCGTCCAGACGTTAGCCTGCGCGCCGAGAATATACTTCCCTTCTTCGGCTGTCAGGCCGGCGGGAATGGGTTCATAGCTGTATACTTTTTCGAGCGGAAGGAAGCCGCCGATGGCTTCCGGTTGCGTCAGTGGATTGGCCTGGTAAAAATCAAAATAGCAGTATCCGCCGGGAGTCATGATGACGTGGTGCTTCTGCCGGGCGGCTTCGATACCCCCTTTCTCGCCCCGCCAGCTCATTACGGTGGCGTCCGGCGCGAGGCCGCCTTCGAGGATTTCATCCCAGCCGATGATGCGCCGGCCTTTGGAATTGACGAACTTTTCGATCTTCCGGATAAAATAACTTTGAAGCTGGTCTACCGAAGTATAGCCCTCCTTTTTCATCAGTTCCTGACAGGCCGCGCTGGTTTTCCAGGCTTCCTTGCCGGCTTCATCTCCGCCGATGTGGATGTATTTCGACGGGAAAATGGCCATTACCTCCGTCAGTACGTTTTCGAGAAAAGTGAAAACGGCCGGATTAGCTACACAAAAGTCAGATTCCTTGTATGGAACGCCCGAGCAGGACAATTCCGGGTAAACGGCCAGTACCTCTTCGGAGTGGCCGGGCATTTCGATCTCGGGGAGTACGGTGATTCCACGCTCTGCGGCATACCGGACGATATCCTTCGCCTGCTCCTGCGTGTAGTACCCACCGGAAGCGTTCGGATTGCCTTCCCGGCTCATCCGGACACCGCGGTCGCGCCATTCTTTCCAGGACGTACCGTAGCGCCAGGCCGCCTGGCGGGTCAGTTCGGGGTATTGCTTGATTTCCAGTCGCCAGCCGGCGCCGTCCGTCAGGTGCCAGTGAAAGGTATTGAGCTTGTACAGCGCCATCAGGTCGATGGTCTTCCGGATAAATTCAATTGGATAAAAATTCCGGGATACGTCCAGGTGCAGGCCGCGGTAGCCAAAACGGGGTTTGTCGGCAATCTCGGCGCAGGGGATGTTTTTTCCGTAGATCGCCAGCAGTTGCAGGAGTGTCTGCGATCCGTAAAACGCGCCGCGGGCATGTTGCGCCCGGACCGTGATGTTTTTCGGGGTGACAGACAGGCGGTAGCCCTCCTCCCCGAGCGTATCCGTAGCGGCGGCGGCTTCGAAACGAATGGCTCCGCCGGCCGGAATAGTAGCGATTGACGCACCCGAGGCCAGCAACGCGGCCGTCTGCCGGAAGGGCATCGCCGCGCTGATACGCGTTTGGGGCGTAAGGATGAACGTACCGGTTTTGACGACGGTATGCGCCGGCGCAGGTACCAGGCTCAACTGCCCGAAAGCGGGCAGACAGGCCAGCAGGGAGAGTACTCCCGGAATGATTTTTCTCATGAATACAAACTTACTTCCGAAAGAGGAAGACGACTGCAAGGCCTTCATAACCGCCGGAAATTCCTGCCTGCGCGTAACCATCTGTTAAAGAAGCTTAAAACCGCGACGGGAATACCGCATCCGGCTATTTTTGAACAGCCTCTTCTCCGTTCGCATGCACATCTCTCCGCTTGATCTTCTCTTGCTGCTCGGCGCATTGCAGGGATTTATTCTGACCGGCCTCCTCTGGTTCAACCGGCGGGGGCAGCGCCTGCCGAACCGCCTCCTGGCCGGGCTGACGCTGGTATTGTCGCTGGCCTGTTTCAACCTGTCGGTGCCGCTGTTTCATCCGATCGTAGGCCTGATACTCGATTTTCTGCCGTTTATTTTGGTGATGCCGCTCGGGCCTCTGCTGTATTTCTACACCCGGTCGCTGCTCGATCCCGGATTTTCCCCCGGAAGAAAAGAAAAATGGCAGTTTGTGCCCGTTGTATTCGATGCCGGCGGGGCGATCCTCGCCTGGGTATTTATCACGTTGGTTTTGTCGGGAGTAATAAAAGGAAGTGACGGCCCGAAATGGGCAGGTTACATCGACCTGTATAATCAGTATGTGGATATTCCGCGGTGGATGTCGTTGACGGTTTACCTGTTTCTGACGTACCGGCTGTTGCGCGGAAGTACGGTTCCGGAAGAGCGCCGGCAGGTCCACCTGAACTGGCTGAAACACCTGACCGGTGCGCTGTTCAGCTTCCAGTTGCTCTGGCTGCTGTTTCTGATTCCGTACGAAATACCGGCGCTGAGCGGCAAGCTGCTCGATCTCTTCGGCTGGTATCCGTTGTACATTCCTATCGCAGGACTTATTTACTGGATCGGGCTGCGCGGATACCTGCATACCTACCGGGAAGTACCCGCACCCCGGGTCGCCCTTCCCGAAGAGGAAACCCGCGACACGGCGAAGTTATTGCAGCAGGCGATGGAGCAGGACCGGCTGTTTCTGGATCCGGAGCTGACGGTCGACCGCCTCGGCAAACACCTTTCCCTTCCCCCTAAGCGCCTTTCGGCGACGCTCAATCAGTACCTGGGCCGCAGTTTCAACGATTTCGTCAATCAGTACCGGGTGGAAGAGGTGCAGCAGCGGCTTCTTGATCCGGACGCGCGGCAGTTTACGATTCTGGGCATCGCGCATGATTGCGGTTTCAATTCCCAGGCGACCTTCCAGCGGGCGTTCCGGAAGGTCACGGGGCAATCGCCGACGGAATACCTCGAACATCAGAAGAAAGAGCGCTCTCAAATCGGGATTTGAGTGGATAGCGGCGCCCTGGCGATGTTCTTTCGCTGAAAAAACGCCATGAAACGCCTCTTATCCTTCCTGATTCCCGTACTGTTGAGTACTACGGCATTTACTCAATCTTTACCCATAAAACTCGACGAGTACTTCACAATAGCCGGACGCATCGGCCGGTTCAACGGGTCCGTTCTTGTTGCCCGTGGAGATACTATCCTTTTCCACAAGGCGTACGGCTGGCGTGACCTTGCCCGTCAGGTACCCAATGACACCAACAGCGTATTTCAGCTGGGGTCGATCACCAAAACGTTTACAGGCGCTGTCATTCTTCAATTGCAGGAAGAAGGAAAAGTATCGTTGAAAGATCCGCTCTCCCGCTATTTGCCCGGATATCCTTCCGGCGAAAAGATTACCCTTGAACACCTGCTGACGCACCGGTCCGGTATTCCGGATTTCAAGCAGGCGTTGTACAGCAAGGATACATCGGTGGCGCAATCGTTCTCCCGGCCGGTTTCGCACGACTATATACTTTCTTTTTTCCGGGACAAGCCGCTGGCAAGTGAACCGGGTTCGCAAACACATTACAGTAATTCGGGCTATTACCTGCTGGGGATGGTTATCGAGAAAGTAACCGGGCATCCGTTCGAAGCGGAAGTACGCCGGCGGTTTCTAACTCCCCTCCAGATGCGAAGCAGCGGCTTTGATTTCCGGAACCTCCGGATACCGGGGCGCACCACGGGGTATACCATGCAACGGGATACCGTGATGGTACCGATTGCTCCGCTGGACTCGTCAGCGGCATACGCCGCGGGAGGAATGTACAGCACTACGGGCGATCTGTTCCGGTGGGCGACGGCCGTACGCCGCAACCTGTTGCTCCGTCCGGAAACCTGGGAAGAAGCGCTGAGCGGGCATCCGGAATGGGGATACGGCTGGGGTGTCTCGGAAGTAAACGGCGACAAGCTAGCCTACCAGAATGGCAATTTACCGGGATACGGTACCTTTTTCGTTTATATTCCGAAACAGAACCTGACGATTATTCTGCTCAGTAATATCGACGACGCCAGCTATCTCTCCGACCCGGACCCGGTACTGGCAACTGTCGCCAAAATGGCATACGGCGGTCCGTACCAGCTTCCGAAGCGGCGCAGAGCCGTCTCTCCCGATCTTCTCAACGCGTATGCGGGAAAGTACCAGCTTGGCAAAGACAAGGTCGTATCCGTGACCGTCAAGGGCGGAAATCTCCTGCTAGACGTACCGGGGCAACCTACTTACCACCTTTTTGCCGAGAGTACCACGGATTTCTTTCTGGAAGAAGCGAACATCAGCTTCACATTCCACCGGGACGAGACGGGAAAAGTCAGCCGGATGACCGTCCACCAAAACGGAGATACAGAGGCTACCCGGTTGTGATTTCTTTATTTGCAACATTGTTGCATAAATACAATTCGACTTTATATTTGCAACATTGTTGCAAATATAAAGTCCCACTATGAAGAAGTCTTATCTCTTTCTCTCTCTGGCTGCCGCCTTCGTGGCGTGCGACAAGGAAAACACACCCCAACCCGTCGAAGAGTATGCGTTTGTCCGCCTGCTGGTCAACGACGAGCAGACAAACAAGCTTACTCTGCTCAGCCCCTCTTCCGGCAAAACGGAGACCTTTGAGGCCGCTTTTCCGAAGGCGGCGTTGTATACTACTGAATCGGGACGGTATGCGGCACTGGTGCATACGTCGTCCAACAAAGTCACCACGTTTGACAGCGGTCTGGAGTTACATGGCGACCACGTCGATGTCAAGGGAATCGCCAAATTCGGAATCCTGACCGCGGAAAGCGCCAAACCCACCCACTTCAAAAGTCAGGGCGGAGAGCTGATCACGTTTAATGACGGCGACGGAACGATGTCGGTCGCTCCGGAGGCGGATATTCACGCGCCCGGCGCTGTTTTCCGGTCGCTTTCAACCGGCAACAAAGCCCACCACGGCGCGATGGCGCGGTTTTCGAACGGTACTTACGCCGTCACGGAAAAAGACGGGACAGTCTCCGGTTCACTGCCGGAGCGGGTACGGATCATCGATGCAACGGGAAAAACCGTTCATGCGTCGACGCTGGCCACCGGCGGAATACACGGCAATGCATCAGATGGAAACGTAGCGGTATTCGGCTCAACGGGCGGCGTACTGGTGGTAGAAGCAAGCGGTCAGCAGCGCCTCATTCCCTACCCTGCGGCATTCGGAACGGCCTGGCTAAGCACGATTTATGAAGCCAAAGGGACGTTTGTCGGGTATTCCTCTGCCGTTGGCGCATATGAAATCGACCTCAAAAACAACGCGATCCGTCCGCTACTGGAAAACAAGGAATTGCTGCTCACCAAAATCGATGTCAGCAAAAAATACCTCCTCGGGCTGACCTATGGCGGCGTGCTGAAGGTAGTAAACCTGGCGAGCCGTTCGCTTCTCCGGGAAGGATCGGTCATACCTGCCGTTTCGAAAGAAGAAACACAAAAACCGGCGCTGGCGGCTACGTCCCGCTTCGCCTACATTACGCAGCCGAAGCAGGGAAAGGTACTCCGGATTTCGCTGGAAAACCTGTCGGATTCCCGCTCGTTTGCCGTATCGCCTACCCCGTACCAGCTGACGGTGCTGGGATATGAAACGGACGAAAGTCACTAATATCCAACCCTATACAGCAGCGGGGCGGGCCTTCGGCCCGCCCCGCTCTATGATATGCCCCAGCCTGTTCAGGCCCGCAGCTCCCTCGAAATCCGGGTATCGGCCCAGTTGAGGATGAGTTCCACCTGTTCGTCGAAGGTCAGGAACGAATTATCAAGAACAATAGCGTCATCGGCCTGCCGCAGCGGTCCTTCCGACCGGTGGGTATCGATGTAGTCGCGGGAGCGGAGATTTTCCAGTATTTCGTCGAAAGAGATCAGTTCGCCTTTTTCGAGCAGTTCGGCCTGGCGGCGCTCCGCCCGGATGATCGGGTCGGCGGTCATGAAAATCTTCAGTTCGGCACTTGGGAAAACAACGGTTCCGATGTCGCGGCCGTCCATCACCACCCCTTTGTGTTTGCCCATGCGCTGCTGCTGGGCAACCATTGCGCGCCGGACATCTACCACCGCGCTTACTTCGCTGACCATTTGGGAGATATACATCTTCCGGATTTCGTCTTCCACACACAAACCGTTCAGATAGGTTTCGTTCAGCCGTTTTTCGGGATTGAACTGAAAAGATATCTGGATTTGCTGCAGCGCATGCTGGATTTCCTTCGGATTCGTCAGCGAGACATAATGCTGATGAAAGTACAGACTGACAGCCCGGTACATAGCACCGGTGTCAATATAGCCGTAACCCAGATGTGCGGCGACAACCTTTGCGGTAGAGCTTTTTCCACAAGAAGAATAGCCGTCTATCGCGATGATGATTTTCGACATTTTTCAGAAACTCCCCGGGAAATCGGGCGGGAAGTCGTTTCATTTTAGAACTTTGGCAAAGTTGTGAAATGAAAGCTTCATCCGCGAAGACTAATCCAATAAAGTTTCCATGACGAAAATCAGTGGCCAGCTCGTCGACCTCTTCCGGCGGGAAATACGCGGCGTTACCCTCACGCTGGAAGGCGGGCGTATTGAACGCATCGAGAACAACGCCGCCGCACCGACGGATCGTTTTCTCCTGCCCGGCTTTGTCGATGCCCACGTGCACGTCGAAAGTTCCATGCTTACTCCGGCGCAATTTGCCCGGCTGGCGGTGGTACACGGTACTGTCGCGACAGTATCCGACCCCCACGAAATCGCCAATGTACTGGGGGTCAGCGGTGTGGAATATATGATTGAAAATGCCCGGCAGGTACCTTTTGTCTTTTGCTTCGGCGCGCCCAGCTGCGTACCGGCTACGGCTTTCGAAACCGCCGGCGCCGTTGTGACGCCGCAGGATATAGCATATCTTCTCAAAACCTATCCCGAAGTCGGGTACCTCGCCGAAGTCATGAACTTCCCCGGCGTCCTGAACGGAGACCCGGATATGGTGGAAAAAATCCGCATTGCGCAGGAGCTCGGCTATCCGGTCGACGGGCATGCTCCCGGCCTGCGCGGAGACGACGCCCGTCGCTATATCGAAGCCGGTTGCCAGACCGATCACGAATGTTTTACCGCCGAAGAAGCGCTCGACAAGCTCCGATATGGCATGAAAATCCTGATCCGGGAAGGTTCTGCTGCCCGGAATTTCGATGCCCTGATTCCGTTGCTGCCACAGTATGCGGATCAGTTGATGTTTTGTTCGGACGACAAGCACCCGGATGGCCTCGTACTCGGCCATATCAACCTGCTCGTCCGCCGCGCGCTGAAGCTGTACCCGGACCACCTTTTTGATATTCTCCGGGTAGCGAGCATCAATCCGGTCGAACACTACCGGCTGCCGGTCGGACTACTGCGGGAAGGCGATACGGCCGATTTTATCGTCACCGATTCGCTGACGGATTTTTCCATTCTCCAAACCTACCTACGCGGAGAGCTTGTGGCTGAAAACGGTGTTTCCCTGCTTCCGAACCTGCGCGGCGAGGCCGTGAATCAGTTCCGGGCAACGGCCAAACGACCGGAAGATTTTGCGCTGGTTTCGGACCGGAGTATCCAACCCGTCCGAACCATCGAGGTATTGGACGGACAATTGATCACGCACTCCCTGACCCGGACGCTATCCGCGCAAAATGGTCAGGTACAGACAGATACCGGGCAGGATGTATTAAAGATCGTCGTCGTCAACCGCTATGCTGACGCTCCTCCTGCTGTGGCATTCATTCATGGTTTCGGGTTGAAAGAAGGTGCGCTGGCGTCGTGCGTCGCGCATGATTCGCATAATATCGTGGCGGTGGGGGTCGATGACGAGTCCCTCTGCCAGGCCGTCAACCTCGTCATCGGGGCGCAGGGCGGGATTTCTGCCGTTGGCGCCGGTGAAGAAAAAGTACTGCCCCTGCCGGTAGCCGGTATTCTGAGCGGGGAGGACGGGTATGAAGTCGCGGCCCGGTATGGCGAGATCGATGCGTTTGCGAAATCCGCGCTCGGCTGTACACTTGCTTCTCCGTTTATGTCCCTTTCCTTTATGGCATTGCTGGTGATTCCGGAACTGAAACTGAGCGATCTCGGCCTGTTCGACGGCGCCGCTTTCCGCTTCACTGATACCCTGATCGACTGATGAAACGTTATTTTCTCCTGCTGCTTTTACCGCTGCTATCTGCCTGTTCAAACCTGGATATTCCCCAGGAAGACGTCGTGAAGGTATTGACCGAATACGGGAAGCAAAATCCTGAAACCAAAGTTGTTATCAGTACCAAATACGGGCCGATTGAGCTGAAACTGTACACGGAAACGCCGCTTCACCGGGCAAATTTTGTCCGGCTGATCAAGAAAGGATACTACGATGACCGGGGCTTTTACCGCCTCGTCAAGGGCGTCTGTATTCAGGGTGGCGGAGAGCAGAAAGATCAGTTGAATTATACGGTACCGGCAGAATTCCGGCCGAATCTCGTGCATAAAAAAGGCGCATTGTCAATGGCCCGGTATTCGGATAATAATCCTGAAAAGCGCTCTTCTTCCACGGAGTTTTTCATCGTTTCCAAAGGTATTTATTACAACGAGGAAGAATTGAAAGACTATCCGCCGGCACTGAAACAGCTATATCTGCAACAGGGAGGGGAAATCATTTTTGACAAGGAATATACCGTCTTCGGAGAAGTTACGAAAGGCCTCGACGTGGTTGATAAAATTGCGAAAGCGCCGCTGGGTGATCTGGAACGACCGGTGGAGATTGTGAAGTTTTCCATCCGGGCGGAATAGCCCCAGATCTGTTTCAAACCGTCTGTGAAGTCTGTGTCGTCTGTGAGAAAAAATCAATTGCTCACAGACGACACAGACTTCACAGACAGTTTTGTTTTTAAGCTGTCTGCTTCGTTTTCCGGACCATACGGAGTACAGATTCTTCATCCGTCAGTGTCACTACCTCGTCGAGCGGAACCCAGCGAAGGTCTTTCGACTCCGCCGTCAGCAGCAACGGCTGCGCAGGATCAGCCTTGAGCCAATAACGTACGTCGTAATGCAGGTGAGCAGGTTCCTGTTTCCGGGCGGGGATGACGTGGATATCGACGTCGAAAATACCTTTATGAAATGGCGTTACCGTCGCACCGGTTTCTTCCCAGGCTTCACGGAGGGCAACGCCCAGGACGTCGTGGTCGCCGTCGCAATGCCCGCCGGGCTGCAGCCAGCGGTCGAGCTTGGCATGGTGCACCATCAGTACCTGCGAACCCGATTCGTCTGTAATCCAGGCAGATCCGGTTACGTGACCGACTTCCAGCGTTCGCTCAAAGCAGTCCGGATGACTACGCACGAACCGTACCATATGTTGTTTCATTTCTTCTTCGGCGGCGTCCGAAGCCTCGTAGCTATCCAGTTGATAGAGCAGGTAATTCCGTTTCATAGCCGGTTGGGGCGTGATTGAGTATAGGGGGCAAAGCTACGGTGCGGGGAGTGAAGGCGAAAGAAGTTTTTGGAACGAAACGGCACGGAAGACACTACCTGACCGCCATTTGCAGCATCCGCTACGGATGTTGCAATCGGGAGGATGCGCCCGCCTTTCTTATTGATTCTCAGTCCTCGAAAGCTTATAGCAGATCTCTATTTCAACTTCACATAAATCAGCTTATTATTCCCGCTTCCGCTTTCCCGTTCATCGATTTCGAATTTGCCGACAGACTTGATCAGCATCAGGAGTTTCGGGAAGCCGTAGTTCCGGGGATCAAAGTCGGGCTTTTTCTTCAGGATGAAATTGCCGAGACTTCCGAGGAAGGCATACCCGTTTTCATCGGCGAGGTCGTTCACGCTGTCGGTGAGCAGCCTGACAATACGGGAATCCAGGCGGTTGAGCGGCTCTTTTTTGACCTTTTTCTTCGAAGGGGTATCGCCGGAATCCGGCTCCGCTGCAGTTGTATTTTTCAGAATTTCCAGGTAGATAAATTTGTCGCAGGAAGAGATAAACGGCTGCGGTGTTTTCTTTTCCCCGAAACCAATTACCAGCATACCCGATTCCCGGAGGCGGGTCGCCAGGCGGGTGAAGTCACTGTCGCTGGAAACGATACAAAAGCCGTCTACCTTATCCGAATAGAGTATATCCATTGCGTCGATGATCAACGCGCTGTCAGTTGCATTTTTTCCGCTGGTGTAGCTATACTGCTGGATGGGTGTGATGGCATTTTCAAGCAGGACGTTCTTCCAGCCGGAAACAACGGACTTGGTCCAGTCGGCATAAATCCGCTTGATGGTAGGCGTTCCATTTTTGGAGATTTCCTCCAGCATGTCCTTCACGTAGCTGTAGGAGACGTTTTCGGCATCGATCAGCACCGCGAGTCGGTATTCTTTCATATCATCGGAATTTTCAGACTCGATCTGTCTTGTTTTCAGCAAGTAACAGGTATTCTTCCGCATATCCCGTATCGGATTCGAAAAACACCTACGGATCTGCTTTGCCGGTAAATCTGCAACCGGAAGACTTCTGTTCTTTTCATTTCTCCTCCCCCTTTCAAATTCCCTCCCCATCCCCCACCTTTGCCGTCCAATTACCTTCTCGCATACACACTCATGAACACAAAACAGTTGGTGGCTCTCTCCGCGGGAGTCCTGTTCGGCCTTCAGACATTCGCCCAGCGTACGCCCTCTCCCAGCCCGGCGGCGGCTATTCACCAGACCGTCGGTATTACCGATTTCAAAGTCACGTTTTCACGCCCCAGCCTGAAGGGGCGTACCGGTTTCGGCGCGACAGCCGACGCCCAGACCGTTCGCCAGTACGGTCAGCTCTGGCGGACCGGCGCCAACGCCGCTACCACCGTTGAGCTCAGTACCGACGCGACCTTCGAAGGGCAAACCCTTCCGGCCGGCAAGTACTCGCTCTTCAGCATTCCGGTGGCTACGGGCAACTGGACCATCATCTTCAACAAGGATGTTAATGCCTCTGAGCAGAGCTACAAGCAGGAAAACGACGCCCTGCGCCTGTCTGTCGCCCCGAAAAACCATCCGCGCCTCGAAAGCTTTACGATCTGGTTTTCTGACCTGACCGACAACACGGCGAACCTCAACTTCTGCTTCGACCAGACGCAGATCGTTCTTCACGTAGGGGTGGATACCAAGGGCCTCGTGCAGGCAGGTATCGACAAAGCCCTCGCCGAGAAACCCGAAGACGCCGCTACCAACCAGCGCGCTGCTTCCTACTACCTCAGCAGCGGTGAAAACCTGGAAAAAGGCGTTTCCCTGATCGACAAAGCCCTGGCTTCCGGTGAAAACTACTCCAAGCTGTGGACCAAAGCCCAGCTCCTCATGAAGCTTGCCAAGTACAAGGATGCCCTGCCGCTCGCTCAAAAGGCACTCTCCCTCGGCAATGCCAATCCCGACGGCGCCTTCAGCACCTTCTTCAAAGGTCAGATCGAAAACGGCATCCAAGACATCCAGTCCAAACTGCCGGCAGTAGAAGACGTGAAAAAGGTTATTCCGTCGAAGAAAAAGAAAAGCTGAGAAAGCAGTTTTCGGTTTACAGTTTTCAGTTTACGGTCCTGGTACCCCAAACTGAAAACTGTAAACCAAAAACTGAAAACTGAAAAATTCCCCATGTCCTCCTTCCTCGCTCCCGGCGCCTGTATAATGGGCGATGTCACCCTGGGTGACGATTCTTCGGTCTGGTACAATGCCGTTCTCCGCGGAGATGTGGAGGCGATCCGCATCGGCGACCGCACCAATATCCAGGATACGGCAGTAATCCACGCCGATCCGGGTGATCCGACCGTGATCGGGAATGACGTAACCGTCGGGCATGGCGCTATCGTACACGGGGCAACCGTCGGCGACGGCTCCCTCATCGGCATGCGGGCAACCGTCCTCAACAAAGCCCGTATCGGGCGTTTCTGCCTCATCGGAGCGAATGCGCTGGTGACAGAAGGAATGGAAATTCCGGATTATTCCCTTGTGCTGGGCGTACCGGCGAAGGTCTTGAAAACGTTCGACCCGGCCGTGATCGAGGCAAAGCTCCTCGCCAGCGCACAACATTATGTGGAAATGGGGCACAGGCATGCGTCCGGTGAATTTCCGCTGCGGGAGTCCGATCAGCGGCTTTCACGGTAGCTGACGCCAATGGGCAGCAGCTTCTCCCCGATCTTCACTTCGTACCGGTCTACCTTCTCGATTTTTTCGGTATTGATGAGATACGACCGGTGAATACGCTTGAAAAAAGGCAGTATTTCCTGCGCTTCCTGCATCGTCAGGCGGGAGGCGATCTTCTGATTTCCGGCCAGTACAAACACCACGTAATTTCCCCCCGCTTCAAGGTACAGGATGTCAGCCAACCGGACCCGTACCTGCTCGTACCCCGTCTTCACCATGAGGTAGTCGTTCTGCTCCGGCGTGCGGACATGCGCGAAGGCCTTCTGGCAGGCTTTCAGAAACCGCGCATAGGCAAAAGGCTTCAGGAGGTAATCCACGGCGTCGAGGTTAAAGCCTTCGACGGCGTGCTCGGAGTATGCCGTCGTAAACACGACCATCGGCGGTTTCCGCAGACTCTTCAGGAAATCGATACCTGACAGGTCCGGCATTTTGATGTCGAGAAAGAGCAGGTCTACGTGATGGCGCTGCAGGTAATCAAGCGCCTGGAATGCATCCGTAAAGCTTTCTTTCAGTTCGAGAAAAGGGACCCGACCGGCAAAATTTTCGAGTATCCGGAGGGCGGCTGGTTCGTCGTCGATCGCAATGGCCGTCATGCTTTTCGTTTCAGTTCGAGGTGGATGGAATATTCTTTACGTGTTTCGTGGATTTGCAGGTCATACCGGTCGGGCAGCAGTAATTCCAGCCGCTTCCGGACATTTTCCAGCCCGATACCCGACGCAGCCGATTCCGGATCGTTCTCCTGTTTCGGATGCAGGCTATTCTGTACCTCAAAGACGACCGCTTCCGGGCGGCATTCGAGCCGGACAAAGACCCAGCTGGGTTGCCGCAGGCTGATACCGTGCTTGAACGCGTTTTCCACAAAAGGTACCAGCAGCAGGGGCGGTATCTGCATCGGGCAGGCCTCTTCCGGCATTGTTACCTGAATATCGATAGTATCCGGCAAACGCAGGCGCTGGAGGTGAATGTATTCGCGGAGGTAATCGAGCTCGCGGGAGAGGTGTATCAGGTCCCGGGCATTATCGTGCAGCATAAACCGCATCATATCTCCCAGCTTCTGAATCCCTTCGGCGGTCGTTTCAGCCTGCTCCTGCAAAGCCGACGCGTATAAAGTATTCAGTGCGTTGAAGAGGAAATGCGGGTTGATCTGGGCTTTGAGAGACGCCAGCTCCGCCTGCCCTACCTGCACGGTCTGACGCAACGCACGGCCTTCCTCCAGTTTCCGGTACAGCCAATACCCTATCATATACACCAGCGAGCAGGCGACGGCCCAATGTACCAGCCAAACCCAGAACAGGCTCCGGATGTTGAATACCGTATTGATCATCTGCGAAGCCACCAGCGTAATCGCCGCCGCGACAAGCAGGTAAATCCCGACCCAGATAGGCGTTTTCCAATCCCGCCTCGGAAAAACCAGGAACAACAGCACCAGCAGGCATGTGTACCAGCAAGGCAGGGAAAATACCAGTAGTCCGCTCCAGAATTGGGTCAGCAGAATATCGAATATATGGATACCGACGATCGTCGCCAGCCAGGCATACCCCGCGAAGAGTACCCAGGCAAGGAGGGTGGAGTAGCGGCTTTCGCGCCGGAGCAGCCTGTACACCACCTGGGCCGCGATTTCATATAGTATAATGCTGAAAACGACGACAAAATCGTCTACGATACGCGGGTATTCCCGCTCGGCAAAGGTGTAGGCGATCTCTCCGTTTTCCATGAAAACCTCCGGTACTTTCCGGAACTCCAGAAAAATCACCTGTCCGGCGACGTAGACCGCCGCCGCACCGAAAAAGACCAGAATTGATCGCCAGGGTTGTTTCCGGAACGACGGAACGACGTAAAAGTGGACGATGGCCCACGCGCCGAGTATCCCGACGCGGACGGCTATTTCCGGCAGAAAATCATCGTACAGCAGGAAAAACTCACGGGTATACTGCTGATACTCCGGGAGGTGCCCGCGGAACTGCCGCAAAACGATCCCGGACCGTTCGATGGCGTCCCGCAGGCAGGCAAAGATGCCTCCCAGAAGAAAAAACAATCCGACGACCATCTCCAGCCGCCGGAAATTAAGAACTCGTTTCATGGCTTTACGGAAGTTAACAGGACAGGCAGCTGGTTGGCTCCCAGCCAGAGCAGCAAAAGCAGGCAAATGAAAAGGAGCAGTTTCATGGGCGTCAGATTGATGCTCCAAAACTGCTCCTTTTTCCAGTGCCTGTGGGACGAATGGGTTGAAACCCACCGAAAATGGGACGAACTAGGGCGTCTTCTGTTCCAGCGAATCTTTGGCTGCTTTGGCCTCCCGCTTTGCCTTCTTTTTGAAGAAACCGCGGAGGAGGAAATTATGCTGCGCGGCCTCCAGGTCTTCGTCGAGCTTCTTGCTGCTGGTGCCGAGGTATTTGAGGGTCGTCTTCAGATCGGCAGCCGCCTGGGGATCGTTCAGCAGGGTGCCGATGGCGTTGTCCGAGCGCGTCAGCTTCTCGCTGGCGGCGGCAAAATTGTTCGAGGCGGCATTGGCTTTACTGACGGCTTCGGAAGCTTTTCCGGCGATTTCCTGAGCGGTGGTGGCCGTCTTTTTCAGTTGGGCGACGGAGCTGCGGATCCCGGCAAATACCGATGTATCCGTTACCAGTTCGTTGGCCAGCGTACCCTTGGTCTGAAGTTTACCGGCGTAGGATGAAAGGGAACCCGAAAGCCGCTCGGCATTCTGGGCCGCTTTTTGCAGGTGCATGACTGTCGCCCGGAATTCCTCCGCCAGCAATGAATCGGTCAGTACCGCGCCTACCGTGCCTTTTCCGCGGGCTATTTTGGAAACCAGTCCCTTGAAATCCGTCGTGATTTTCAACAGGTTCTTGTTGTTTTCCTGCAGCGTTTCCATGATCTGATCGGTACCGAGGACTGTTTTGGCGCGGAGAATATCGCCGTCTTCCACAGTTGCGATCTGGGGACTTCCGCCGCCGATGACCACGATTTTATTCCCGATAAATCCTTCGGAACTGATCGCCGCTTCGGCGTCCTTGTGGATGTACTGCTGGGCTTCTTTTTCAATATTCATCGATACTTCCACCTGGGACTTGCCGTAGAAGTGAATCGCCCTGACGGTGCCGATCTTCACGCCGGAAAACCAGACGTTATTGCCCACCTTGAGCCCGCCGACGTCGTCAAAGACCGCCGCGACCTCAATGCTTTTGATAAACCGTTTCTGCTGTCCGCCCAGAAACAGTACCCCGACGATGAAAATGACAATGCCGAGAAAGATGAATATGCCTACCTGAACAGACCGTTTGTTTTCGTTCATCCGTCTATAAAATTATAATCGTAGAAACTTTTAACCCGCTCATCCTGAGAGTCGAATACTTCGGCAAATGAGCCCTGACGCTGAAACTGCCCGTCGAGCAGCATGGCGATGCGGTCGCCCGTACTTTTCGCGCAGGTCAGGTCATGAGTAATGATGATGGAAGTGGTATTGTGCTGTACCTGTACCTGGTTGATGAGGTTGTTGATCTCGCCGGAGGTAATCGGATCGAGGCCGGCGGTCGGTTCGTCGTAAAGCATGATTTCCGGCTTCAGGATCAGCGTCCGGGCGATGCCGATCCGCTTCCGTTGCCCGCCCGAGAGCTCCGACGGCATCTGGTTGATGGTATGCGCCAACCCGACGTCCTCCAGCGCTTCCTCCACTTCCCGGTTGATATCTGCCCGGGAAAGGTTCCGGACGTTCCGGACAAGGGGAAACTCAAGGTTTTCCCGCACCGTCATACTGTCGTACAACGCGCTGTTTTGAAAGGAGAAGCCGATTTTGAGACGAAGCTCCGCGAGCTCACGCGGCGATAGTTCCCCTACTTCCTGCCCGAGTACTTTCACGCTGCCTTCGTCGGCCGTCAGCAGTCCTGAAATAATCTTGATGAGAACCGATTTGCCGGTACCCGACCGACCGAGTACGACCAGGTTTTCGCCCTGGTAGACATCCAGATCGACGCCCCGGAGTACTTCCAGGTCACCGAAGGCCTTTTTCAGGTTCCGGATCGAAATGATGAGCTTATCGTGGTTGATCGATTTCTTCATTGCATTACGAGGGCCGTAGGGCCGAAACGATCTGCAGGGCGATCAGTTCTTCAATAAAAATCAAAAACATCGACGTCACCACAGCGGTATTCGCCGCCTTGCCAACTCCCTCCGTTCCTTTCGACGAATGGTAGCCCTTGTAACAGCCTACCGCTCCGATCGTAAAGCCGAACACGAACGACTTGATCACCGAGGAAAATACATCCAGGAAGGTAATGGCGTTGAATACCTGCGTGATATAGGTCTGAAAGCTGGTAGCCTCGTTCTGGTGAACGTTGATATACGCGCCCATCAGGGCTACCGCCACAGTATAGATCATCAGGATCGGAATCATAAATGTCGTCGCAAAGACGCGGCTCACCACCAGAAACTTGAACGGGTTGGTAGCCGATACCTCCATCGCGTCGATCTGCTCGGTTACTTTCATGGAACCGAGTTCCGCGCCGATATTGGACCCTACTTTACCGGCGGCGATCAGGGCCGTAACCAGCGGCGCGAGCGCCCGCACAATGGCAATGGCGATGAGCGCCGGCAGCCAGGAAGTAGCGCCGAATTCGGACAGAGAGGGCCTGGACTGGTTCGTGAAGACAATCCCGGTAATAAAACCGGTCAGGGAAATCAGCGGCAGGGATTTGTATCCTACCTCAAAGCATTGCTTGACGATTTCCCGGAATTCGTACGGAGGAAGAAACGCTTCTTTGAAAATCCGGCCTACAAATGCCGAAACGGCATACATTTCCAGAAAGAAGCGATCGAGCCGGCGGGTTAAAACCGGCTTCTCCGGACCTTTTTGTTCATTCATTCGCTTGACTACTATTGACTGTGACAGGCGTTTCCTCCGCTGTGATCGCGGGGTTTCTACTGAATGAAACCGCCGCGGAGGCCATTTGTTTCGGATCCTGATCCGGTCGGATAAAAAACCGTACCCGAAAACAATCGGCCGAAGATACAGCATCCTCGGGCCGGGCGAAAGCATTCCGGCTAAAAACAGGATCAACGGAGCGGCGCGGGGGTCAGCGGAGGCCGTAGTCAAGCGGTAGCATATCTCCCATTTTTTCCCAACCCCAGTACCCTTCAAAGAGTACATCCAGCGGCTCGAAAAACGCGCCGTTTTCTTCCAGTATCACGGGATTACGCAGGGAAATGACGGAAGTCTGGAAAGTCGGCTGCCGGCGCCGGAACATACTCTGCGCCGCGACATAGGCTTCTTCTTCCTTTTCTCCGGTGAATACCACCTGGAAGTATCCTTCAAACGCCAGGCGGTATTCCGGCCCGGCTACCAGGTAAGTATCATAGGATACGCGGGCGGTATCAAGTTTTTCAATGATTTTCGGGAGGCTGGCCTTGGAGAGCAGTTGCTGGTCGCGGTCGTCCGGACGGAGAATATTCCCGGCCCGGATCCGGTCCCGTACGGCCTGCAGCTCGGCTTCCGTCGGCCGGTTCGGATTCGGGATGCGCAGCAGCCGGCGCAGGTTAAAACCTTCCTGCTCGAGGCGGCGCTGGCGCAGGGCGCGGACAAAATGCATGGCCGAGCCCCGGTAGGCTTCCTCCCGGCGGCGTGCCCAGCGGCGCTGTTTTGCTTTTCCGCCGGTCATCGGCCGGAAATTCGGATAACCCAGAAAAGAGGTATAGCCGCCGCGTAAATCGGCCTGAAACTCGGTCAGCAGGTAAACAATGGTATAGCCCAGTTCGGGGTTTTCGATTTCCAGGGGTTCGTCGCACTTCACCTGCAGCACGCCTTTTTCCGCGTCGAAAAAGATTACCAGCTTGTTTTCATTACGGATGCGGCAGGACGTAGCAAACTTGCTTCTCCCGAGAAAATGGTCTTTAAAAAGGCGCAGGTTTTCATACCAGGACGCATCGCGTTTGGCTTTGACCGAGACGGTTGCCAGGACGGTTTCCTTCTGCCGCAGCCGGAAAACCAGCGCGCCCGGCGGCGTACCTTCCAACGCATAGATCAGCGGCTCATAGCCCACCGACGAAACGACGAGCTCATGCCGGCCGGGTTTTACCTGAAGCGAAAACGCACCTTTTTCATCCGTCAGAGCGCCGATTGTTGTGTTATTGACGTATACGGAAACAAACGGAACAGGTTTCCCCGTCTTCTCATCTTCCACCCGCCCGCGAACCGTCTGCCCGAACGAAACCCAGGCCAGCAGGATGCCCATACCTGTCAGAAAAAGGATCTTATGCATATTCCGAAATTTTCGTAATACTACAGCTTTTTCGTAACAGAAGCACAAAAAAGCCGGCCGGTCTTGCGACCGGCCGGCTATATCGTTTCGGGAAGACCTCAGAACGCCCCGTAAGCGCGCTCGTTGCCTTTTCCGACCATGTAGTTGACAAACGCCTGGTTTACCACCTTGTTGCCACCCGGCGTCGGGTAGTCGCCGGTGAAGTACCAGTCGCCCGAATGACCCGGGCAGGCAGTATGCAGGCCGTCTACCGTCTGGTAAATGACGGAGATTTCTGCCTGGCAGTTTTTCGGCGTCACGATCTCGGCGATTTTCCGGGAGATCTGTTCATCCGTAAACGGCTCATACAGGGCTTTGACGAAGTTTTGCTGGTGGGCAAAATCGTTCTCCAGCGCATCCTTGCACTTGGCGAAGGTTTCATCGAGCAGCTCTTCGCGGTTGTTCTCTTCGAGGAGCTTGAGCACGGCACGGAACGCCACGAAATCCTTCATCTTCGACATATCGATGCCGTAGCAGTCGGGATAGCGGATTTGCGGAGCGGAGCTGACGATGACGATCTTTTTGGGAGACAGCCGGTCGAGCATCCGGAGAATGGACCGCTCGAGGGTAGTGCCCCGTACAATGGAGTCATCGATCAGCACGATGGTATCCTGATGCTCCTTCACAACGCCGAACGTCGTTTCGTACACGTTGGATACCATTTCGTCGCGGTGCGCGTCATCGGTGATGAACGTCCGCAGCTTCACGTCTTTCGAGATCAGCTTTTCGGTACGCGGGCGGAATGAAAGCAGTCGCTCGAGGTCCTCCTCAAACAGCAGCCCTTCCCGGATGTGGCGCTTGCGCTCCTTGACCAGGTATTCGTCCAGCCCTTCTACCAGACCGAAAAATGCCGTTTCGGCGGTATTCGGGATGTAGCTGAAAACGGTATTGGCGAGATCGTTGTCGATTTCCTTCAGAATCTGGGGCAGTACCAGTTTGCCCAGCTTCTTCCGCTCGTGGTAGATATCCGGATCGGAGGCCCGGGAGAAGTAAATCCGCTCGAACGAGCAGGACTTCTTCGGCAGAGGCTCGAGGAATTCTTCCTGGCGGTATTCACCCGACACGTCGATGACCATCGCGTGGCCGGGTTTGATTTCTTCGATATCGGAGTAGTCGCAATTGAACGACATCTTGATCGCCGGCTTTTCGGATGCGACGACGATTACTTCGTCGTCGGCATAGTAGTAAGCCGGGCGGATGCCAGCCGGGTCGCGGGCCACAAACGCAGCGCCGGTACCGGTCATTCCACACATGGTGTAGCCGCCATCGAAATCCCGGCAGGAGCGTTGCAGCACGCGGCCGAGGTCGATATTGCCTTCAATGAGGGTGGAAAGTTGCTTGTTGTCTTCCGGGAAGAGCGGCTTGAAGTGGTCGAATTGCCGCTGTACTTCTTCGTCCAGGAAGTGGCCGATTTTTTCCATCACGGTGACGGTATCGACCTTGTCTTTGGGGTGCTGACCGAGGGAGACGAGCTTGTCGAAGAGACTGTCGACGTTCGTCATGTTGAAGTTACCGGCTACTACCAGGTTCCGGCTCTTCCAGTTATTCTGCCGCAGGAAAGGGTGGCAGTTTTCGATTTCGTTTTTGCCGTGTGTACCGTACCGGAGGTGTCCCATCCAGACTTCACCCGTAAACCCGTAATGCTGCTGGAGCCACTCCGCATTTTTGAACTGCTTCGGATCTTCCTTCTCTGCCTTGCGGAATTTTTTGTTGACCTTCTCGAAGATGTCTTCGATGGGTTTGGATTCGACCGAGCGGTACCGGCTGATGTAGCGGTTTCCCGGAGGAACATGGAGTTTGATATTCGCGATCCCCGCGCCGTCCTGACCACGATTGGCCTGCTTATTCATCAGCAGGGCCATTTTGTTTACGGCATAAAGCGGTGTGCCGTATTTGTCAATGTAGTATTGGAGCGGTTTGCGAAGGCGGAGAAGTGCGATACCACACTCGTGCTTGATTTCGTCGGACATGGAAATGTCGTTTTGACTGCTCGCTTAAGAAGTAAGTTCGATGAACCGAAATTACAACTTTCGGCCCGTAAAGGTTCAACAAAACTTCATAAAAAATTCATACCCTGTTCAACGTCCGAATCGAACTTGGAATTATACTATTCCCTTTCTTTCCCTTCAAAATACGGTCCGGAATGGCTATCAGGCGACCAAAGAAACACCCGCCGGAAGCCCATTATCCGATATCAAACAGAATAAAATTTTAATTTTCAGGCCAAATACAGACGATTCGTCAGGTCAATGAAAATACTATACTTCGGAAAGTTTGTTACAGCCGGCTTATCCAGTTGAACAACCAGTCTGACCGCAGGAAAAGCAGCACCACCGGAACAGTCAGAATCGCGCCGAGCAGCAATTGCGCGGGAGACAGCCGTATGCCCTGCCCTTCCGCCCGCTCCGGCCGGAAAAACAGGGCAAACGGAATCCGGACGTAGACGGCCAGCGACACCGCCGTGTTGAACAACCCGAATACAAACAAGGTCAGAAACAACCCCGAGTGGGATAACTGGTACCCGTCCCACAGCGAGCTGAAGAGAAAGAGCTTCGCCGTAAACCCGACTGTCATGGGAATACCGACGAGGGAAAGTAAAGCTATCGTCAGCATCACGCCGGCGAGGGGCTGGTTTCGTCCCAATCCGTCGAAACCGGAGATCGTAAAGTCGTTGCGGCTGCGGCCGGGAGAAAGTACGTCGACCAGATAGAAAGATCCCATCGTCCCGAACAAATACGCCCCGAGGTAGAAAATAACCGTTTGCAGCCCCAATTCAGAAAAGGCCGTCAATCCGACCAGCACAAAACCGGACTGGGCAATAGACGAATATGCCAGAAGCCGCTTGGCATCCTTTTGCCAGAGAGCGGAAAAGTTACCTACGGTGATTGTCGCCAGCGAAATGACTGCCAGCACCGGCTGAAAATCCACCAGCGAAACACTGAGAAACCGCATCAGCACCAGAAAAGCTACGGCCTTGGGTGCGACAGAGAAAAAGGAAGCCACCGGGGTTTCAGCCGCTTCGTATACATCCGGATTCCAGACGTGAAGGGGTACTGCCGATATCTTGAAAAGCAACCCGCTGATCGCCAGCAACACCGCCGTTCCGGATACCAGCGGATCGGTTTCGACGAGTGCGCGCGTGAAGGCGGGATTCAGAAAATCGAGGGTCGATGTGATTCCGTAGAGCAGACTCATGCCGTAGAGCATCAGTCCGGACGAAACCGATCCGAATAGTACGTACTTCATTCCCCCTTCCGCACTTTTCCGGTCACCGCGAAAGGCCGTGAGAATATAGCTGGAGATGGAAACGATTTCCAGGGAAAGATATACCGTCAGGAGATTCGCGGCCATGGCCAGTACCAGCAGCCCGAGTATCAGACCGATCAGTACCGAAAAAAACTCGCCCGACCACTTCCGCCCGGTCAGCCAGCTATGCAGCACCGTGATCAAACCGGCCAGGAGGACAAACAGCTTGAAATACAATGACTTCCCATCGATCACCAGCATACGGCCAAACAAAAAACCGGGTGTCAGCTCCTTCCACTGCCGGATAACGAGCCAGCTTGTTATCAGCAAAATACCTGCCGTCACCGCATGAAAGGCACTTCCCTTCTCCGAGCGGTCGATCAGATCCCAGGCGATCACACCGGCAAATGCGGCGATCAGCCAGAGTTCCGGCGTCAGGCCGGGTACGCTTTGGAGAATATGGGTTAACTCTTGCAGCATCTACAAACAGGTTAGAATTTCTTGAGAAATTCCATCACGTAGCCTTCGGTAATGGAAAAGAGTGTTCCGGGCAGTATCCCGAACGCCAGGGAAAGCAGTCCGAGCGGTACCAGCATCGCCTTTTCGCGGAAGGTCAGGTCGGTCAGTACCGAAGTATCGTGCATTGTCCAGGTTTTACCGAGGAATACCCGCTGGAACGTCCAGAGGAAATATCCTGCGCCGAGTACCAGCCCAAAGCCGCCCGCGACCACCATCCATACCGGAACATAGGTGGAGTTGAAAGCGCCCATCAGGCTGAAAAATTCCCCGATAAAACCGGAGAAACCGGGAAGGCCGAGGGAGGCAAAGAACGCGACGGCCGTCCATGCCGCATAAGAGGGCATAGGCGTCGCCAGCCCCCGGTATCCGTCGATGCTGCGGTCGTGCGTACGTTCGTAAATCACGCCTGCGACGAGGAAGAGCATCGGGGAAAGAATTCCGTGGGAAAACAGCTGATAGATCGCGGCGTTCGCGCCCTCCGGCGTCAGCGCCGCCAGGCCGAGCAATACAAAACCCATGTGGGAAACGGAAGAATAGGCAATCATCCGTTTTAAATCATTCTGACTCAAGGCATTGAACGCGCCGTAAACGATACTGAGTACACCCAGCCCGGCGATCCAGGCAGCGAAATACACCGCGCCGTCCGGAAAGAGTTCATAGGCAATCCGGAAGAAACCATACCCGCCGATTTTGAGCAGAATACCTGCCAATACCACTGAAATAGGCGTCGGCGCTTCGACGTGGGCGTCGGGTAGCCACGTATGCAGGGGTACCATCGGCAGCTTTACCGCAAAACCGATAAACAGCAGGGCAAACGCCAGCAACCTCGCCGACATGCCGAAAATCTCATGGCCGGCCATGGTACTCAGGAGCGACTCCGGTACATAGTTCGCCGGGTCAGACAGGTAGCGCAGATCGAAGGTATGAACCAGCTGAGCCGGGTCGACCTGGAGCTGGGAAATAGCGAGGTGTACCTGATCGAGTACCTGATCGGTGATCATGGCGCGGTCCTTAACCAGCCCGACTGAAAGCGCCGTCTCCGCCGGATCTACCGCCGAAAGGTACAGGGCGATCATCACCAGCAGGATAAATACCGAGCCAGCCAGCGTATAGAGGAAGAATTTCAGACTGGCATATTCCCGCCTCGGGCCGCCCCACAGACCGACGAGGAAGTACATCGGCAGCAGCATGAACTCAAAAAAGAGGAAGAAGAGGAACAGATCGAGGGCAACGAAACAACCGACGACCGTCCCCGTCAGCAGCAGGTACAGCGAAAAATAGGCCTTTTCCTTTGTTTTGATTTCGAAGGACGAAACCGCTCCAACCAGCATAACGAGACTCGTCAGCCAGACCATCGGCAGGCTCAGCCCGTCTACTCCCAGCGCATAATCAATGGAAATAACGCCGAACTGCCCAAGGGTGAGGGTAATCCAGTCGAACGTCTCTGTAAACTGATAACCAATCAATTGCTTGTCGAAACTCAGCCAAAGCCAGCTGCTCAGCGCGAGGTGCAGGGCGCAGAGAACCAGCGTCACCCAACGGAAAACCGGTCTGGCCGAATCCGGCAGGCAAAGCAGCCCGATCGCTCCAAGCAAAGGAAGAAAAATAAGGGTCGTCAGGATAGGCATTTCAGTCAGTTTACCAGGTCCACCAGATTAAAAGCACGGCCAGGCCGAGTACTGCGACGATGACGTAGGACTGGGCAGCACGCCCCTGCATACGCCGGGTCATTCCCCCGATCCACCCGGAAAGCCAGGCGATTCCGGTGGGAATACCGTCGACCAGGTACCGGTCCGTCCACCCCGCCAGGTGCGCCAGCACTACCTGCGCCTTAGCGCTGAGGATCACCGCGTTGTCGATCACAACACGATCCAGCCAGGCCGACGCGCGGGCCGCTTTCAACACAGGTGCGACAAAAAACACATCATACAAAGGATCGAGCAGCGGAAGCTCTTTTTCATTCCGTACCACACCGCCGTGGTACCTGGCCCAGGCCAGACCAAAGCCGGCGGCCGCTACAGCCACCGATCCGGCGGCTACCCAGGGCGAAAAGTGATCACCCAGCGGATTCAGGGAAAAAACAAAAGCCGTTGACAATCCGGCAAGCAATACCAGCGGCGTTTTGATCAGCCAGGTTGACTCGTGCACATGCGCGAAGCCCAGCATCGGATTCCGCCATTCACCCCAGAAAACCTGAAGCCATTGCTTGGTCATGTAAAAGGCTGTCAGGCCGGCCGAAACGAGCGCAGTTACAGGGAAAATGATTTTCCAGGAATGTGCGGTGAGCGTAAACGCCTCGTGCAGTATTTCATCTTTCGATAAAAAACCGGAGGTCAGCGGCAACCCGGCCAGCGCTGCGGCGCAGATGGTATAAGCCCAGAACGTCACCGGGAGTTTTTTCCGGAGACCGCCCATGATCCGTACATCCTGCGCATCGAAGCCATGCCCGGCGTGGTGAAGGCTATGGATAACCGATCCGGACGAAAGGAACAGACCGGCTTTAAAGAAAGCATGTGTAAACAGGTGAAAAAGCGCCGCCTGCGGAGCACCCACACCCACCGCCAATACCATCAGCCCCAGTTGCGACACCGTGGAATAAGCCAGGGTTTTCTTGATATCCGTTTGCCGCAGGGCATACACAGCTCCCATCAGCATGGTCATGGCGCCGATCGTGGCGACAACCGCCAGTGCGTCGGGCGTCAGTATCGGGAAAATACGGGCAAGGAGAAATACGCCTGCGGCGACCATCGTGGCCGCGTGAATCAGTGCCGATACCGGAGTAGGCCCTTCCATCGCATCCGGAAGCCAGACGTGCAGCGGAAACTGAGCAGATTTGGCGATCGTCCCGCAGAACAGCAGCAACCCTATGACAGTCAGGTACGTATCCGGAGCGGCAGCAGACAATACAGCATAATCGAGGGAGCCAAAGCGGTGCCATACGCCGAAAATACCGAGCGCCAGGCCTACGTCGCCTACCCGGTTGACGAGAAATGCCTTCTTGGCAGCCGCCGTCGCTTCTTTTTTCTGATACCAGAATCCGATCAGGAGGTAGGAACTCACGCCGACGAGTTCCCAGAAAATATAGAGAATGAGCAGGTTATCCGCCAGGACAATCCCGAGCATCGATCCGACGAAGAGCTGTAGAAAAGCAAAGTACCGGTACCGCCCGTCTTCCTCCCGCATGTATTCAATCGAGAACAGCTGCACCAGTGACGCCACAAAAAGCACCAGCAACAGCATGCGGACAGAAAGGATATCTACCTGAAACCCGAAACGGAAGGCTTCCTTCAATTCAAACCAGACAAAGGAAACAGAAGACAGCGGCCCGGAACCCAGCCAGGTCGTCAGACCGAGACCCGCCAGCGAAAAGCACAATCCGATCCAGCCGGCTCCATTATCGACTTTTTTCCCCGAAAGTATCAGCAGCAGGAACCCAGCGAACGGCAAAAACAGAATTGTCCGGAGAAGTAGTTCGGGGTGCATGAATCAAAGCAATGAAATAGATTTAAGGCAGTATTTCGACTGCTTTCTGCCGTAAACCTCGTTAATTCGTCGGCAAATATCCGTCGGGACGACGGTAAAACCAACCTATCCGCTAGACAAATCCTTGAGATTTTTATTTATTTAGTCTATTTCCAAATTATTCCCCTTTTCTGCTTGGAACCGAAACCTGTTTCTTTTTCGCAAACGACCATCACGGAACTCATGATTCCGAGCTATGCCAACTTCGGCGGAAAAATTCACGGCGGTATCCTCCTGTCACTCATGGATAAGGTAGCGTATGCCTGCGCGGCGAAGCACGCCGGAACCTATGTGGTAACGGTGGCGGTGGAAAACGTGGAATTTTTGCAGCCTGTTGAAGTAGGGCAGTTGGTATCGCTGCTGGCATCGGTCAATTACGTCGGAAAGAGCTCGCTGATCGTAGGTATACGCGTCGTAGCGGAATCGATCAAAACCGGCGAGCAGGTTCACACGAATACGAGCTATTTTACGATGGTAGCAAAAGACGAAGTAACGAACCAGCCGACGACCGTCCCTCCCCTCCTGCTCGAAACCCGCGACGAGGTACGGCGTTTTCTCGAAGCGATGAAGCGGAAAGAACTGCGCAAGATCCACCGGACGGAGCTGGACAACGCTAAAACCTCGCTGGAAGTGGCCGAAAGCCTGAACCTGCTGATGAATGAGCGGGCCGTCGTGGCCTGCGAGCTATAATACCTGATACAGCCGACGATTTATCGACTATTGCATACAATTGAATGAAAAGAGTAGCTCTGATTGTGGTCGTACTTGCCGTCGCGGCAGGCTTAACGCAATTCGCCTACAAACAGTACACCCGGCGCTTCAGCCCGGAGGCGCAGGCGTCCTTTGCCAATGATGGCCTGAAAGTGACGGTAGACTATTGCCAGCCGGCACGGAAGGGCCGCCTGATCTTCGGTGATTCGGCGGCACGTGCGCTGGTACCTTACGGTAAAGTATGGAGGACCGGCGCCAATGAGGCGACGCGGATTACTGTAAACGAGAATATTATGCTGGCCGGCACTCCCCTGAAAGCCGGAGAGTATTCGCTGTGGACCATTCCCGGCAAGGAAGACTGGCAGGTGGTAATCAACCGGGAAACCGGGCAGTGGGGTACCCAGTATGATGCGGCTCAGGATGTTTTCCGGACGAAGGTCAGCAGCGAACACGTTCCGGAAATCCACGAATTATTCGAAATCAGCTTTGTTCCCCAAACCGGAGGAACGGACATGATCCTGCAATGGGATCAGACAAAGGTCAATATTCCTATCAGGCTGGAGTAGCTATTTTTCTTGCATGCTTTGTACTTCGTCGATCTGAACCGTATTGAAATGACGAAATACCTGTAGTACAATCGCCAATGCCACCGATACTTCGGCTGCGGCGACAATGATCACGAACAAGCCGAAAAACTGCCCGGTCAGCGATGGGTCAAACCGGCTGAACGCGACCAGATTCAGGTTGGCGGCGTTGAGCATCAACTCAACCCCCATCAGTACCACAATCGCATTGCGCTTGACGATCACCATCGCCAGGCCAATGCTGAATAACAGGGCCGCCGTCAGCAGAAAGTACGAAAGAGGAAGAATCATCCCTGCGTTTTATTGGTAGTGGATGCCAGGTATGCGGCGCCGATCAGCGCGATCAGCAGCAGTATTCCTGCCAGTTCAAACGGAAAAACATAGTCCGTCATGAGTCCTGTTCCGAGGTCATGGATCGTTGTTTTCCGCGCAATCGGCTCATAATGCCCCGCTTCTACCCGCTGAAAACGGGCGCGGGAGAGTACCGTCGAAAGTACCGCAAAAAGCGCCCCGGCTACGAGTACACCCCAGAATGTCCGCCTGTGCTCGGTGAGTATGCGGCTCGGCAGGCCTGTCGATTTCGACTCCTTCTTCCGCGTCAGCATCACCCCGAAAACAAGCAGCACCAGAATTCCACCCACGTATACCATGATTTGGGTAATCGCGAGGAAATCCGCTCCCGCAAACACATACAGGGCCGACATCCCCAGAAACGTCACCATCAACCCGAACGCCGAATACAGGACATTCCGGCTCACGAGTACAAATACAGCTGAAGCGAGCGTCAATACGACAAAAAAGAGAAAGACGAAGGCGATCATGACTGGCTGGGCCGCTTGAATACGGGTTTAAAGGATTTTCCTCCCGGCTTTGGCGCGGGGTCCGGCCCCGGAGTTTCCTCCGCCGGCGGTATCGCAGGAACGGCTTTTGACTCCTCAGCCTTCATTTCCGGTGCAACCGGTTCTTCTGCCGGCTCCACTTCTTCCGCAGCAACAGCTTTTTTGAAGGTCGGTTTGAATGCCGGGCGGGCCGGTTTTGCAGGTTCTTCGGCTATTGCTTCCGGAGCAGCTGGCTC
>NZ_FNGS01000004.1:291959-714096 GCF_900103285.1 Siphonobacter aquaeclarae
TCTTCTGTTACTGCCGGTTTTTTAAACCCGGGCTTGAATACCGGGCGGGTCGGTTTTGCCGGTTCCTCGGCAATGGCTTCCGGAGCGGCCGGTTCTTCCTTCGGTTTTTCGTCTTCTGTTACTGCCGGTTTTTTAAACCCGGGCTTGAATACCGGGCGGGCAGGCTTGGGCGTCTCTGCTGCCGCTTCCGCAGTCGGTGCCTCTTCAACCGGTTTTGCTTCTTCTGTCGTCTTTTTGAAGCCGGGCTTGAAGACGGGACGCGCAGGCTTGGGCGTCTCCGCTGCCGTTTCCTGTGTTTCTTCGGCCGGCCTGGCTTCTTCTGACGTCTTTTTGAAACCGGGCTTGAAAACAGGGCGGGCAGGTTTTGACTCTTCTGCCGGAACCTCCTGCGGCGCTTCCTCCTTCGGTTCCTCCGGTGTTTCGGTCTTTTTGAATCCGGGCTTGAACGCAGCCGGACGGGCTGGTTTCGCTTCGGCAGCCGGAGCGGCCTTTGCAGCGGCTTTGGCTGCTTCTTTTTCAGCGACGAACTGCTCGTAAAGCTGTTGCTTTTCCACAGCCTGCTCGGGAGTCAGGTTCGTAAAATGGTACAACATATTCCGGATATCGAATTCGGAATAGTCATACGTTTTTGTCATGGTCAGGCATTCTGTCGGGCATACCGTCGTACACAGGCCGCAATAGCAGCACTTGGCCATGTCGATGTCGAACTTCGCCGCATACAGCCGGATCGACGACCCGTCGGACGCTTTCGCCACTTCGCCCGTTGCCTTAATCGGTTCAATTTCAATACAATCTACCGGACACACCTTCGCACACTTGTCACAGACGATACAATCGTCCATTTCGTTGTGGAGACGGTAGCGGCCGTTATCAGGAACGGGTACAGACTCGTACGGATACCGCAGCGTCACCATACCCGTCTGCTGTTCAAAATACGAGGGGTCATCCACGAAAACAGGCTTGCGCCGTGTCCGGGCATCCTTCAGGTGCCGGAAAGACAACTGAAGTCCTTTCAGACTCGACCGGATTCCCCGCTTCAATGTTCCCCAGTAGGATACTTCGTTATCTGCCATGCCAACTCGGACTAATTCCGCCGGTACAACCCGCCTGGCGGCCCCGGAGTTCACCCTTCGGCTGTCCGGTACCCGCAAAAATACACCGGCAAACGCAAACGACCGCCGTTTGGGGCAGTCGTTTCTCATTGCTTTTTAGAACGAATCCAATCAAGTAGCCTATTTAGCCGATATTCAATAGCGGATATGCCATTTCCGGAAAAGAAAATGCATCAGCCAGGCCGGCCCGATCATCAGAAACTGAATGTCTTTGAAGAACGAGGGTTTTTTGCCCTCTACCTTATGCCCCCAGAATTGCCCCACCCAGGCAGCGGCAAACAACACCAGGCATACCGCCCACAGCGGCCAGGGAGCGTGCTTTTCAATGAGTTCGCTTCCCCACAGGCATAGCAACAATACCAGCAGCATGCCGGTAGCTATTGGCCTTGACAGCTGCAGGTAATACAGCCATACCAATACCGCGGCAATCATCGCGACGTTCAGCGGAATCGCCGGCGTCAGGTCAACCGGCAGTTTGATACCATACAGCAACCCCACAATACTGAAGAAAATAACCGGTACGCATACCCAGTGAACAGCCTTATTGGTCGGATTCCGGTGACTTTCCCCGTATTCATCCAGCCAGCTTTGCAGATTTTTCATTGCCTGTCAAGAGGTTAGGCTTCCGGAGAAAACGCCGGAAGATGTGGAAAAGCTACAAAACAAACGGGAAAAAATAGCGGGAAAACAGCCTGAAAATCAGTAACCGGTCACGATAATACCCAATTCTTTGGAGATCGCCTGGTCGATCTTCTTCATCTTCATGAATTGCATCAGCAACTCTTCCTGCTCGGCAGATTCTGCCGACAACCCCAACCGCTGCTTCACTTCCGCCATACGCAGGTTATTGAAAGCTTTTTTCAACCGGAGAATACAGGCATATCCGTCTTTCCCCAGTCGTTCCCGCTCATGCGGAATATAGATTTCATGCATCTTGGCCCAGTTTTCGCTGAGCGGATGTTTTTCCGTGACGAAATGGATACTCGTCTGCAGGATTTCTTCTTCTTCGTGACCAAGGAAAAACTGGGTTTCCGGATACAGTTCCTGCTGGCTCGCCGCCCGGAAAATTTCCATAAACCGACGGTACACCGGCGTCTGAAATTCCAGGTCATACGTCTGCCCTACCATGTACTCCATGAGGGTAATCTCGTGTTCACCCTGCTCCCGTACTTCCTTTTCGATGACCAGACTGCCATACAGGACCAGCAACCGGCAGAACTCCTCCTCCTGATAAGAAAGCGGAGGGCGCTTCGGCGTCGTAACCGTCTCGGTTGCCGTCTCTTCGAAGGGAGCTCCCCCAAACGGAGGTTCGGAAAACGGCCCCTCTTCCGCCGGAGGTACTACGCCCGGCGGCAGGGGCACTTCCCGGTTGTCACGGGGTTTGGAACCCGCTTTGGCCCTGTCCCGGAGCTTCTTGTTGGCTTCGTAGATAAGGGTTTCCTCCGGAAGGTCCATCAGGCGGGCCGTCTGCTGGAAGAATACCTGGCGGGTAATCGCGTCGGGAATCCGGGAGATACTGTCCACCATTTCCCGGATTACACCGGCACGGCGGAACGGATCGTTCCCCGCATCCTGCAACAATACTTCCGCCTTGAAGCGGATAAAGTCGACCGCATGCTGCCTGACATAGGCTTTGAACGCTTCGCCGCCGATCTTACGGACGTAGCTATCGGGATCTTCCCCTTCCGGAAAAGTGCAGAGCTTGACGTTGAGTCCTTCCTCCAGGATCAGGTCCAATCCCCGCAGGGAGGCCTTGATACCGGCGGCGTCGCCATCATATAAAACGGTGATATTCTGCGTAAAACGACCAATTAATCGAATCTGCTCGACCGTCAGCGAAGTACCCGAAGACGCGACCACGTTGGCAATACCCGCCTGGTGCAGGGAGATGACGTCGGTATAGCCTTCCACCAGGTAAGCTACTTCTTCTCCGCGGATCGCATTTTTCGCCTGATATAATCCGTACAGGCTGTTGGACTTGTGATAAACCTCCGTTTCCGGCGAGTTGAGGTACTTCGGCTGGTTCTTATCGGTCTTCAGGGTACGGGCTCCGAAGGCGATTACCTTTCCCGACAGGTTATGAATCGGGAAAATAACCCGCGCCCGGAACCGGTCAAATACCCGGCCGTCGGGCCGGTCGTCCAGATCCCGGCGGATCGATAGCCCTGCTTTCTCCAGTACGTCGAGGCGGAATTGCTGCTGAAGCGCTTTTTTGGTGAAGGCATCCCAGCTATCGGGCGAATAGCCAAGTTCAAACTTGGCGATGGTCGGGTTGTTGAACCCCCGTTCGCGGAAGTAGCTGAGACCGATGGACTGCCCTTCGTCGGTTTCCAGCAGCTGCTCCTGGTAAAATTTACGGGCATAATCGAGCGCGATGTACAGACTTTCCCGCTCGTTCTGATGCTGTATTTCTTCCGGGGTGAGCTCGGTTTCCCGGATTTCGATGGCGTATTTTTTCGCCAGGTGCCGCAGGGCTTCCGGATACCCGATGCCCTCGATCTCCATGACGAATTTGACGGCATCCCCGGCTTTTCCGCAACCGAAGCATTTGAAAATACCCCGGGCCGGGTTGACGTTGAACGACGGCGTCTTCTCGTTGTGGAACGGGCAGCAGGCAATAAGATTCGCCCCCCGCTTCTTCAGCGTGACGTAGTCGTTGATGACGTCAACAATGTCGGCGGCCTGCTGAATCTGCTGGACCGTTTCCTGAGGTATTCGCATGGATCAAAGGTAGGTCACAATAGCGAAAATGCGATTGACGGCGAAAGAAACCGTGCCGGAAGGCGGCGATTGACAACTATCCATTCATAAGAAAAGTGCCTGATCCGGAGGTATCTTTTGAACGGACTACCGGGCTTTCAGCGATATCCGTATTTTTGACCGGTAAACTCTTTCCCTTATGAATATTTCCTTCTCGCCTGAAACCACGAAGGCCGAACTGTTCGACAAAATCGCCGCGGAGCTCGCCAGCCACGGCCTCAACATCGCCACTCAGGACCAGACGCGTCCGTGGGGAGGCTTCTTCGTTATCGATGAAGCACAGACGGCCCAGTTTGTCTCGACATATTTTCCGACGGTCAACATGGACGACCTGAAGGGCTTCGCCAAGCTGAGCCCGAAAATCCTGGTCGTCGGACCGGAGAAACGCCTCTCCTGGCAATACCATTTCCGCCGGGCAGAAATCTGGCGGGTAGTCGGCGGTAAAGTGGCCGTTATGACCAGCCCGACCGACGCCGAAGGCGAAACCAACGAATACGAACCCGGCCAACTCATTACCCTTCAGCAGGGCGAGCGCCACCGGTTGATCGGCCTCGAAAACTGGGGTATTGTCGCTGAAATCTGGCAGCATACCGATCCGGCCAATCCTTCGGATGAAGACGATATCGTCCGCGTACAGGACGACTTCCAGCGCAAGTAATTTCAGCATGGAGCAGAGGGCATGGGGCCCTTTGCTCCATGCCCTCTGCCTGATAACTTTAGAAGCCACAAAAAAACCATCCGGAAATCCGGATGGTTTTTTTGTGGCTTCTAAAGTTATCAGATCCCGCCCTTCACGTATACCTGGCCGGTCGGGCCGCTTTCGCGGCTGCCGCCTTTCGGCTCCAGGGAAATGGCGTAGGAACTGGCACCTTCTACCTGTTTTACTTTCTGCATACTCGTGACGGGGTCAAACACGCCGGCGTCTACCGGTTTCCCGTCTACGATTGCCCAGAGTTGGTACTGCTTCCCGTTGGGTGCAGAGGGCAGCTGCACATTGGCGAGATACGTTTCGCTCTTGTCATCGTTCCAGTACAGCATCGCAAAGGCAGTGGGCGCGATGGGCTCTCCCTTCAGTTTGATCAGCTTCGTTCCGGGGTTCTGGAGTACCGCAATTTCTTCCCGTATCGAAATGAAGGACGCTTTCTGTACATTTAAATTATTGGCGAGCTGTGTATTCTGTGATTCCAGGGAGGAGACAAGGTCTTCTGTCTTTTTCCACTGACGGAACAGCAGGATATTTCCCACCACACTCAGCACCACGATGACGGCGGCGGCGGCGGCCCAGTTCCGGGAACCGGAAATAGACCGGAGAATCGAGAGCCCCGGTGCGGGCTCGGCGGAAGGCCGGTGTGAAGCTCCGTTCACAGCAGTCTTCCCGGCTTCTGATAATGTTTGCAGGGAGCCCAGAATCTGATTTCTCAGGTGGGCGGGAGGTTCCTGGGCCACTTCCCAGGCATAGTCTTCCAATGTCGACCGTACTTCCTCCACATGTTTCCTGAATTCAGCATTCTGCGTGAGCCACTTCTCCACCTGACTGTTTTCTTCTTCAGATGTGAAACCCAGCACATAGCTTTCCAGCAAGCCAGACGAGACTATTTCTTGCTCATTCAATGGTGTAATGATTAATGTAGGTGGTCAAAAACGACAAAAATCAGTATAGATATCAGATTCCGGAGCTGAGCAAGGGCGGCTTTTACCCTCGTCTTGACCGTTCCAAGTGGGATTTCGAGTTCTTCGGCAACTTCGGCCTGCGTATAGCCCTGAAAATAAACGAGCTCTATGATCGACCGGTACTCAGGACGAAGCTGATCCACCACTTTGCGGACGCCGATGGCATCAACCTGATGCTCAACTGGATTTTCTTCTTCAACCACACTTACGAAATACTCAAGCGGTTGGTTTTGAGTATTTTGTTGATAGTCCTGAGATCGTATTTTATCGATGGCTGTGTTGCGGGCAACGTTCAGAATCCAGGTAAAGAGGCTACCCTTCGAACGTTCGTAAGAGTCGATGTTGCGCCAGATCTTGACAAACGATTCCTGCATGACATCTGCGGCGATTTCTTCCGACCTGACAATCTTCAGAATAACCCCGTACAGCGCAGACGAATAGTTGTCGTATAATATGGTAAACCCACGCTGGTTACGCTCACGGAGCATGGCAACCAGGTCGTTCTCGGCTACAATGATGCGTTTTTTGCCCAAAGGAGAAAAATTAGATAGTCACAACAAAACTAACAGTAAGGGGTGTAAAATTCAATTCATTTGTTGTGCAGATAAGCGGGCGATGACAGAAATAAGTTTATAAAAGGTGTCGGCTGCGGGTCTTTTAGCTGTAAGCTCTATGCCATAGGCTTTAAGCTACCTTTCTCTCCGAACCGTTTTCGCCTATTGCTTATTGCCTAAAGCAGATAGCCTGAAAAGTCCACTCCATGTCTTCAGCCATAAGTGTCTGGCCATAGGCTTTAAGCTACCTTTCTCTCCGGCCCGTTTTCCGCTTATTGCCTAAAGCATACAGCCTGAAAAAGACAAAGGGCCTCTACGGAGAAGCCCCTTGTACCGGAAATGAATTAACCCACACCTTTAACTTACTTCTCAGACAGTACCCGAGGGCAAGCCTGAGCAGTTTCGGTTGTCCAGACATAGTTACGGGATTTTGCCCTGCCGTGGATTCTTCGTTCGGGATTTTTTTTCAGTTTTTTTAAGAAAAAATTTTAATTGACGATCAATCAGATAGTTAGCATCGAACCTTTTGCTACACGGGTAATCAAACAAAAAGAGGCTGCCCGATGGACAGCCTCTTTCGCCACTGACAATTGTCAGCACTTTTTGCCCGGAGGGCACTTCTTGTCTTTTGCCTTGGCTTCGGGTTCAGCGTTGGCAACGCTGGTTTCCGTCTTCTGCTGTACTTCGCCTTTCAGGAACATCGTCATCGAGCTGTTTTCAGCGTTGCTGAATACCGTAATCTGCTTGTTGAAGGCGCCCATGGCAGCCGCGTTGTACGTAGCGCTGACCTTGCTGCTCTTACCCGGAAGGATCGGAGCCTGTGACCAGGTCGGCGTGGTACAACCGCAGGAAGCCGTTACATTGCTGATTACAACCGGGGCATTCCCCGTGTTGGTTACCACAAATTCGTAGGTAACCGGCTTGCCCTGAGGGATTTTGCCGAAGTCTTTCGTTTCTACATCCACCTTCAGTTTACCCTGGGCAAAAGCCGTTGCAGAGAGGGCAAAAAGGGCGAGAAAAAAGAAAAGTTGCTTTTTCATCGGATTGAATAAAGTTTGTTTGGTTTCTCTTTTGGATCCGGAGCAAAAGTAGCGGGAACCTCTTTTCGCTCAAAACAGTACGCTGTTAATGATATGTTAACGGCAAAAAACATCGTTCCGCGGGGTTTGGATACCTGATTCCTTTTCCTTTATTTTTACCAAGGCAATGAGGGTGCCGGCAGGCCGCCCGACCCCTCGCCAGGGCCTTTCCGGCCCTGTTTTCAGCGTTCCGACCCGCTGAGTGACCTGCTTGTTTACGCGCCGGTTCCATGTCGGAAGCGTATTCCGCTTAACTAGGTATTCACTTGATTAACTGCTTGTCGATGGAAATGAAGGAAGCCGCCCTGGACCACCTGTCTCTTACCAAAGAGCTGATTCTGGCCGACTATCGAACAGTATGGGAAAGTCGCCACGTCAGCCTGCTGGCCCGTAAAGAAGTATTCATGGGTAAAGCCAAGTTTGGCGTTACCGGCGACGGGAAAGAACTCGCCCAGGTAGCCATGGCCCATGCTTTCCGGAAAGGAGACTGGCGTTCAGGCTATTACCGGGACCAAACCGTTGTCGCTGCCCTCGGTGAGCTGACCTGGCAACAATACTTTGCCCAGCTGTATGCCCATACCGACATCGACGCCGAACCCAACACGGGCGGCCGGATGATGAACGGGCACTACGCTACCCGGCACCTGGATGAACGGGGGCATTTTCTTCCCCAGACTACCCGCTATAATAATGCATCCGATATCTCTCCGACCGCCGGGCAGATTCCCCGTGCCGTCGGTCTCGGATACGCTTCCAGGCTATTCCGGGAAAACCCCGGCCTGCAGTACCTGACCGATTTCTCGGATCACGGAAACGAAGTATGTTTCGCGACCATCGGCGACGCATCGACTTCCGAAGGCATGTTCCTTGAAGCCATCAACGCTGCCGGAGTACTGCAGATACCGGTAATTTTCTCTGTTTGGGACGACGGCTACGGTATTTCTGTACCCATCCGCTACCAGACGACCAAGGAAAGTATCTCCGAAGCCCTCGCCGGTTACCAGCGCACGGACGAAAAACCGGGCCTGGAAATCATCACCGTCAAGGGTTGGGATTATATCCGGCTCATCGAAGCGTACCGCAAGGCCTCGTTCCTCGCCCGTACCGAGCATGTTCCGAGCCTCGTTCACGTCGAAGAAGTCACCCAGCCACAGGGACACTCCTCATCCGGCTCCCATGAACGGTACAAATCACGGGAACGGCTGGCGTTTGAAGTCGAAATGGACTGCAACCGTCAATTCCGTCTCTGGATTCTGGAAAACGGCTACGCCACCGCCGAAGAACTCGACGCAGTCGAAGCCGAAGCGGCCAAAACGGCCCGAACCGCGCGCGACCTCGCCTGGAAAGCATACCTCGAATCCCTGAGGCCTGATCTGGATTCAGCGCTGGAAGGCATGGCCCGCGCCGCGCGCGACAGCCGCGCCGGCGACGACATCCTCGCCATCCGGGCGCACCTGCAAAAACTGCAGAATCCCCTCCGCTCCGATGTAATTGAGGCTGTTAAACAGACGGTCCGCGCGCTTCGCTTTGAAGAAATTCCGGCTAAGCAGGTACTGGTCGACTGGCTCAACCGTACCAAACACGAAAACTGGAAGCGGTTCAATACCTTTCTGTATAGTCAATCTGACGAATCGCCGTTGCGCGTGCCTGTCGTTCCTCCGGTATACGAAGCCGACAGCCCCATGCTCGACGGCCGTGAAATCATCAACCGGAACTTTGATGCACTCCTCGCCCGCGATCCGCGGATTTTTGCCATCGGCGAAGACGTGGGTAAAATCGGAGACGTCAACCAGGGCATGGCCGGTCTTCAGGCCAAATTCGGCGAGCTGCGGGTAACCGACACAGGTATCCGGGAAAGTACCATCATCGGACAGGGTATCGGCGCGGCACTTCGTGGCCTGCGCCCGGTAGTGGAAGTACAGTATGTCGACTACATGCTTTACCCGCTGGCCACGCTGTCCGACGACCTCGCTTGCCTGCATTACCGTACTGCGGGCGGCCAGAAAGCGCCCGTCATCGTTCGTACCCGCGGTCATAGGCTCGAAGGCGTCTGGCATTCGGGTTCTCCGATGGCCGTGCTGCTGCACGCGCTCCGGGGTATGCACATGGTCGTTCCCCGTAACCTGACCCAGGCAGCGGGCTTTTATAATACGCTCCTTCGTGGCGACGACCCGGCACTTGTCATCGAGCCGCTCAACGGCTACCGGATCAAGGAACCGCTACCGTCCAACCTTGGCGAATTCTGCCTGCCCCTCGGGGAACCGGAAGTACTCCGGGAAGGTACTGATCTGACGATTGTGACCTACGGCTCCATGTGCCGCATCGTGATGGAGGCTGCCGAACAACTGGCGACCGTGGGTATTGAGGCCGAAGTAATTGACGCACAGACACTCATCCCGTTCGATCTGCATCACCGTATCCTGGCCTCCGTGCAAAAAACCAACCGCTTGCTGGTCACGGACGAAGACATGCCCGGCGGAGCGTCGGCCTTTATGCTTCATAAGATTCTTGATGAACAAAAGGCCTTCCGATGGCTCGACGCCGACCCGCAAACGCTGACGGCACATCCTCACCGGCCGGCCTATACAACCGACGGCGACTATTTCTCGAAACCCAATACTGAAGACATCTTCGACGTGGCCTATGCCATGCTTCACGAATCTGATCCACGCCGGTATCCTTCTCTCGGATATGAAATCAGTGACTGGTCCTTCTCAGGCAGCCGCTGGTGGAAAGCGCAGGAATAACGGCCGCCGGATACCGGCTGCTTCTTTTTCTCTACCGGCATGACCAAACGCGTCGCTGCCGTATTTCTGCTGACGCTGACAGCCGGGCTCTTGTATGCCCGGCTGGCTCCGTCTTATACCTATGAGCTTACTTCTCCCCTGCTCGATGCCCATAAGTACATCCGGCTGTACCATTTCTTTCGGGGAGAAGCAGGCGATGCGTCGGTCCCTTTTCCCTACAATACCCGGATACTGATGCCCTGGCTGGCGGCACACCTGCCTGCGCCTGATATGAAAACGGCGTTCGCCTGGCTGACGGCGTTCTTCAGTGCGGTATGCACCGGTGCGCTGGTAGTAGTTTGGGGGAGATTATCTATCCGCCCGGCTGTCTGGATACCTGCTGTTTGCTGGATGGTTTTTCACTGGAAAGGAATACTGCGGATGTACCTCCCTGATCCGGCCAACGCGGATTCGCCGGTATATGCCATACAGGCGCTCTGGATCGCTGTCTGGCTGGCAGAAACAAACGCAGTGCGGCGCATAGCGGCTTTCAGCCTGCTGGCCGTCGTCGGAATGCTGGCAAAAGAAGTACTGCTTCTGCTGCCCGTTCTGTATTGGCTATGGGTATGGCGGGAAGAAAAACGGTTTTTTAATCCGGCGATCGTTCCGGTATTGCTGGCCCTGGCGACGCGGGCGGCAGTGGGCATTAGTTTCCCGCCGGAAGCGGCCGATTGGCGCAGCAATTCCCTCATTACGCCGCTCCGTGTCATCTGGTATTACCTCCAAAACGCTGCGCTGATTCCACGGATACCGGTCAGCTGGTTTATGGCGTATGGCGGGTTTCTGCTGGCCGGAATAGTCACGTGGCGTTCCGCATTCAACGAAACGCCACGTGGCAATACATGGATTTTTTGGGGAGCGGGCCTTTGGCTGGTCCTCAGTTTAGTAGGTGGCGGAGATACCAGCCGGATTTTCTTCAACGGCGCTCCGTTTGTTCTGACTGTTTGGCTGCTGGGTATTAATTCGGTTAAGACGCCCTGGTTCAGCAGTCTGCTCCTGCTGCTGTCAGTGCCGTTGATGCGGTTGACACAGGCGGAACCGGACCCGGCATATTCGTCAGCAGACGATCGCAGCTGGTGCGTCGAATGCTGGAGCCTTACCGAAACGCTGCCCTATGCAGCGTATGCGCTTGTGCTTTTCGCCTTTCTATATTTCTGGCTCAGACGCCGGGCTTTCTGACAAGCCAGAAGAGCTCCCGCCCGCTGTCAGACAAAACAGCGCTGCGACGAACATCAAACAGCTTCTCGAAAGCCGCCACAAATGTTTCCCGGCTGTAGGAGTCGAACGGATTCCGGTGCGTCTTCAGCAGCAGTTGCACCTTGGGATCGGGTTTCGGAATAAATTCCACAAATGCTTCTTTTCCGAGACGGAAGAAAAACTCCGCCTGTCGGTGAAAAGGAATCGCATAGGTAATAGCCAGGTGGTGCGTCACCGCCAGCGCCAGTACCGAATCAGCACCGATGCGCTCCAGTACAGACGAACGTTCTTCGTTCATCCAGCCGATACCCGGCTCCGGATTGGCGGCATTGAAGCAGATCGGCAGGATACGATCAACCTTCTTTTCCCGCATGTCAAGCCACATCGCATCGACACACGTCGGATCCGCTTCAGCAGCAATCACACAGGCTGCGGTTTCGGCAGCCATGTAGCTGTACTGCCCGCGGTTGGCGCCAACGTCGAGAACCTTACCCGGTTGTTGTTCCTTCAGCCAACCCGAAATCACCTCGCGCTTCTTGACCTGATAAGCCTGCTCTACGTCATTTTCGTAGTACTCAATCCAGTTGGAGGGAGTCGCAGCCGGTTTCAGCTTTTTGACGATTGCCTTGAGGTGATTGGCGAGGTTTGTCAGCTCCTGTTTCGAGAATTTTTTCGCTGTTTTGGCACCACCCCGGGGCGTCGCATTAAGCTGACTGGCGTGGAGAAACAGGTGGAGATAGAGCCCCATCGAAAACCGGGCCTTCAGCGGCAGTAATTGCGTGGCAACCGGCAGGGGAATACCATCCGGATAGGCTGACCAGAGCGTATGCAGGGAAACATCGCCGTACGACATCAGCGCAAGCGGCGCCAGAAAATGCCGGCAAAACTGACCGTAGGCAAACCAGGGATTTCCTTCCGACCACTGTTCAAAAGACAGGGTATCGATGAAAATCGGATTGGGACCGGCAAACTGGATGTTGTACGCCGAAGCATCCTTCAGCACCATTCCCTTTTCGATCGCTTTGAGCTGAATATCAAGGGTCAGAACGGCGGCGGCCTGGAGCATTCGGAACGACCAGGAAGCCGGATACGTAATCACCGGAATGACGGACGGCTTGAGAATACGCGCCGCGACGGGATCGGGTGAAGAACGTGGATCCTGTACTTCCTCATGCGCGATGAGCCGGCGCTTTTCGGTCAGTTGACTGTACAGTCCGGACGACATGAGAAAATCATAATCCGGCAGGTAGGAAGGGTTTACTTGTCTGAACGGTTCTCCGTTATGAAGGAAAACAAAACCATCGGGATCCCGGAAAGATGCTGGATGCGTCACTCTTCGTCTTTTGTTTTATTTCCAAAAAACTGAGAAGCCCAAAGTTTAATACTCTTGAAGAAAACCCCTGCTCCTAAAAACGCGGCAATCAATGCCTGAACAATAACACTGCCGCTGCCGGGATCGAGATAAAGTAGCAAAGAACTCATAACAGGTCAATCGGTTGGTTTAAGAATTCACGTAACAATAAAGCAAAATTAACAATTTATTCATAAATACCTATATGATCCGGTAAAAGTGGCAAAGCCGTGCCAAATGTGTGGTTGAGTACAATACGCCATGCATTGACGGGTGTAACGCCTTCATACCAGTCGCCATAGTGCTGGCCGGTTTCATATACACACATAAAATTCTCAAACCCCTCCTTGTCAGCTTCCGAGCGCGGTATATTCTTAATCCACCGGTGACCGTGATCACTCATGATGAGAATAATGCACGGGCGTCTGCGGCTGAGAATATTCCGGACGAGTTCGAGTATATGCCCTTCATGATAAACCAGCGTTTGTCCGTAAGCCTCCATTTCCGGGCGGTTTTCTGCATCCGGATCGAATCCTTTTTTATTTACAACATAGTTTTCGTGCGATAGCTCGCTGTGGTAGTAACCGAACTGACGGGCTGCCGAACTATCCTTTAGAAAAGTCTGAAAATCGGCCATCCTCTTCATCAATCTTTTGTATTTCGGCTCCGGCTTTTCAACAGGATATCCGGGGACTTTCGAAATAAGAAAAGGTATATAAAAAATGGCACTTCGTGCTGCCGCGTAATGTGTGAAACTCATCGGGAAAATATAAACGCCATTCCGGAAATCATCTTCTGTTTCCTGCAACAGACTATACCAGCATGTGTTGTAGTTTTTCGCTTTGAACAACTTACTGGAGGCATTACCCGGAATAAAAGGCAATAGCACCTCGTCGCTCCTGGCCAGGTCGCGGGAGGAGTTCAGATAGTTGACGTTCAGCATTGTAGACATAACCCTGCGGGTCATGTTATACGTTGTATGCGAATTTTTGACCAAATGAAAACCCCTGGATCCAAGCGAATCCAGAAACGGCTTGTTGGAATGATTCCAGTATTTCTGCAGATTAGGTGTTGCTGCGTAAGCATCCATCACAAGTAGATAGACATCTTTTTCTCCGGCATGAGATGCTTCTAAAATGGGCGGCGTAATGATTTCCTTCGGGTATGAAAACCAACGATATCCGAGAAATAAACTCCAGCCCAGAATCAAGATAACGAGATAAGTATGCGCATTCGATAACAATTCTCTGACTTTCCTGAGCCGCAACGCTATCATCAAGATCACAAACAGGGTAATGCCCAATGTTGTCCTGAAACGTATTTGTTCATGAAGCAAATTCGCCTGAACATATACCGCATTCAGCAATAGACCAGCCAGTGGCGTGACAAGAAGGGAAATATTACGCCGGTTTTTCCAGCGCAGTAATCCCAATATCCCCCAAATAATTGCTAGTAATAATACGACAGTTATAAACGTGCCAACTACTTCGGTAAAGCTAATTTTTGCGCTGTCATACCAAACATTAAGTAGAAAGTAAATAGCGAGCAATAATGGGTGCAACCAATAGCCGTTCTGAAAAAACGACAGTTTTTTAATCATAGAATTGATACAAGTGAATAAAACTCCCGAATAATAAGAAGTGAACGCGAAAAATAAAGTATAATTAGATAAAACGAATATTAATTTCGACGATTCATCGCAAAAAGAAGATAGCGCCGCTAGCCATCAGCAGAATATAACTGCCGAAAACGACCTCTTCTCAACCCCATCCCATCTTCTTAACAAGCATTATTTTATCGGTTACGGCTGTCATTCAACATAGGCATTCCACTACCGAACTCATGATTGATTACTTTCCTCCACACGTTAACCGGAGTAATTTCCTCATACCAGTCGGTACCAACACCCCCGGTTTCATAGACAGCGAGAAAATTCTCATAACCTTCCCGGATCGCTTCTTCCCGCGGAATTTGCTGAATCCCCCGGTACCCGTGATCGCTGAGAATCACGATGATAGACGGTCTTCCGGTCGACAGAATCGTATTCACCACTCCCAGCATGTGCTGCTCGCTGAATGGCAGCGTCCCGCCGTAGGCCTGCATCTCTGGAACGGACCGGATATTCGGATCGAAACCGCGGGCATTTACGACATACGTCGGATGCGAAAAGACACTGTGGTAATATCCGAAACGACGCCCGGTGGCCGGCTCCTTTACAAAACGCTCAAAATCAGCAGCCCGCTGCATCAGTCGCCGGAACCGGGGTTCCAGCGGCTCATCGATGGCGCCGGGAATCCGGGCATATACTGCCGGTACAAAATAGGCCGCGCTCCTGGATGCAGCATACGTCAGGTAGCTGATGGGCAGAAACGTCGTTCCGGGGCGGGTATCGCCCGGGTACTCCTGCAAGAGGCTGAACCAGCCGGTCCGGAATCCCTGTTGCCGGAAAAGCTTCGTCGTCAGATTATCGGGTATGTATTCCAGTAGCTTTTCCGTACTACGGGTTTCCTCCAGGCTATTGAGGTAGCTGAGATTGAGCATACTTCCCAGTGTCCGCTGGGTCATGTTGTAGTTGGAATGTGCATGCGGGAAAACCCGGAATCCCTGGCGTTTCAGGGAATCGATAAAGGCAGTATTGTCGTGATGCCAGTACTTTTTCAGGTTGTGAGGCGCGGCATAGGCGTCTATCACGAGCAGGTATACGTCTCTCTCTCCTGCCCGCGCGACTTTTACCTCCGGAATAGTCAGAATATGCTGCGGAAAATTGATCCATTTCCAGCCCAGCCAGGCTCCGCTGGCGAGTATGACGAGGTTGAAATACAGGTGAATACGACTCAGATTCAGCTGTTTTTTCCGGAAATAGAAACTGAGGAGACCCAATATTCCGACGACCACCGGAAAGGTAATCCGGAACCGCACGGATTCATGCAGAATCGAAAATTGCAGGTATGTAGCATTCAGGAGTACCAGCGCGAGCAGCGTTGCCGGAATCGACGCATTGCGCGCACCCGGCCCGGCCAGCAGGGCAAAAAACAGCCAGAATAATCCGACTACGCCGGAAGTAATCAACAGCGCCAGCCCTATTTCACCCCAGGCACTCCGGCCGCTGTCGTACCAGACACTGGCGATAAAGTAAAGCACCAGGAGAACCGGGTGCAGCCATCCCGTGGAAAGGATGTTGTTTTTCGAAAAAGACATGGTCAAAGATGCTTATAAAAGAGAAAAACCCGCCGGGAAACAGCGGGTTTTTCTCTTTTATAAACGATCCTTCCTAGGTGAAAAAGCGCGTTACACCCGGAACAGCAACCGGATACAGACCCTCCGAATTCGGGTTCAGCGGCATCTTGGCGTTCCAGCTGTACTCGGTCGGATGGAGATCGAGACCGGAGTTGATCGCGGTATCCCAGTCGATAATCTGGCCGGAATACGTTGCCAGGCGACCGAGGATGGAAGTCATGGTCGACTTCGCCCCGTTTTCTGCGTCGGCAAACTTGTATTCGCCTTTGGCAACGGCTGCGAACAGCTCGTCGTGTTCAGCCTGGTACGGGTTGTTTTCCGTCTTCTTGTTGAACTGGAACAAGGATTTTCCTTTGTAATCAACAATCCTGGCGTCGCCGCAAAGAATTTTGCCTTTCGTTCCGATGATGGTTTCGTCCACCTTGGCCCAGGTACCCTTGATGTGGCGGCACTCTGAGTTGAGGATGGTACCGTCGGCATATTCAAATTCGACGTGGTGGTGATCGAAGATCTCGCCGTAGTCTTTGCCTTTCCGTACTTCACGACCACCCGTACCCTTGGCGCGGATGGGGTAACCACCTTTGAACCAGTTGAATACGTCGATGTTGTGAATATGCTGCTCGGTGATGTGGTCGCCGCAAAGCCAGTTGAAATAGTACCAGTTACGCATCTGGTATTCCATTTCGGTCTGTCCTTCCTGGCGGGGTTTCACCCATACGCCGTCGTTGTTCCAGTATACGTTACCCGATACGATGTCTCCGATCATCGCCTTGTTTTTCAACAGGGCGCGGTAGGAGTTCTGGTAGTGGCGCTGAAGACCTACCACGACGTTCAGTTTTTTCTTCTTAGCTTCTTCCGCTGCCGCGAGCACTTTCTGAACGCCGGCCGGGTCGGTCGCTACCGGTTTTTCCATGAAAATATGCTTGCCGGCCTTCACCGCTTCTTCGAAGTGGATGGGGCGGAATCCCGGAGGCGTTGCCAGGATAACGACGTCGGCCAGGGGAATGGCTTTCTTATACGCATCAAAACCCACGAACTTGTTCTCACCGATGGCCAGACGATCGGACTTGCCGGATTGGCTCAGGCCTTCGGTGATCTGCTTGAGAGCGCCTTCGAGGCGGTCAGCGAAGGCGTCTGCAATCGCGACGATCTTCACGTTTTGCTTGGTAGCCAGTGCCTGCATGGCAGCGCCGGTACCACGCCCCCCGCAACCTACCAGGGCAATTTTGATTTCATCGGCAACGGCGGAGTTGAACAAACTGCCGGCATTGGAAGCCAGCGGAGCGGCAATAAGACCACCTGCGAGCAGTGATCCGGCTTTCACAAAGTCCCTGCGGGATTGGAAATCTTTGTTCATGGAACGTATTGGTTTAGAAGATACTGTTATTGTTTACCTACCATTTTTTCGAAGAAGGCTTCTGCTTCTTCCTTCGTCGGCTGCTTCACCGGACGTACCAGGCGAATACCTACGGCGTCTCCGTCGGTCATCCACCACTTGGAGCGGGGCATCTGCGGGTCGCGCTGGTTCCAGTCTTCCACCTGCGGGAGGCGGTCGGCACTGCGCAGTTCATCCGACTTGCTCTTGAAACTGCCTCCGCGTGCGGTGTGATACGCCCGCAGGGAAGACCGCTCCACAAAGAAACCGCTCTCGGGGTGAGCCGACAGCTTCTGGAAATACTGCGGATCGTACATGTCCATCGTCCATTCGGCGACGTTGCCCAGCATGTCATAGAGACCAAAGGCATTCGGCTTTTTTTGCTTCACCTTGTGATACGCCTCCTTGCTGTTGCTTTCATACCAGGCATACTGCCCGATGGTAGCGGCGGTCACACCGGCCGGATAAGCGGCCTTGCTGCCGGCGCGGCAGGCATATTCCCATTCAGCTTCTGTCGGAAGACGGTAGAAAATACCCGTTTTCTTCCACAGCCACTTGCAATAGGTCAGCGCCGTATAGGGCTGCATGGAGTTGGCCGGAAATCCACCCTCCTTGCCCATTCCCCAGGTCAGGTCGATGTACTGGGCCGTCGGACGGGAAACGGCATCCGGTTTTGGCGCCGCGTCTTTCTCATCAAAACGGAACGGAAAAAACTGATCGTGGGTAATCTCCGTTTCAGACATCCAGAACGGATCTACTTTTACTTTCACCTGCGGCCCCTCGTCCGGGTGCCGGCCTTTTTCCGATACCGGGCTTCCCATCAGGAACTCGCCGGCCGGAATGGGTACCATCCTGATTTTCACCGGTATTTCCGGAAAATCCTGTTCGTAGGGCTTTCCCTGCTCCGCCTGCCCGAAAGCCTGTCCACCAAAAACGGAAAACGCTAAAAGACTGATTGCTGTTCTGGGAAGAAAATTCACAAGAGTTAGAGTAAGTTAAGTGAATAACGCGTGAAATGTTTGGTAATCATATTAGAAAAAAAGGGATAAAAACTACTCTTCCAGACCGAACTTTTTGAATCCGGCCGACCAGGTTTTCATCCCTTTTTCCGTGTTTTCGAGGATCAGAACCTGCGCTTTTTCCCGTTCAGCGAGACGGATAGCCTTCTCCGGCGGCAGCATGTAGCAGGCGGTTGAGAGCCAGTCGGCTGTTGCGGCATCGCGTGCCACGATCGTCACCTGCCGTTTGTACCCCAACCCCAGACCGGTTTCGGGAGAAACGATATGTGCATAGCTTTTTCCATCGATGATCACGGCCTGATAGGCGTCGCCGGAGGTTGAAATACCTTCGGACTCCAGCGGGAGGTACTTTTCCAGCAACTCGCCGTTGGTCCCGGGTATCTCAATGCCGATTTTCCATTTTTCAGCGCCGTGACTTTTGCCGACGGCCATATTACCAGCCGCGTCACACAGCGTTTCAGGGAAACCCTGTCTTTCCATTTCTTCCAGCATCCGCTGCGCCGCATACCCTTTGCCAATGGCGCCGAGATCCAGGCGGGTACCCGGCCGTTGAAGGCTAACGGTATTGTTTTTCAGGATCATATACCGAGATCCTACGGTTGCCAGCGCTTTTTTCAACACCTCCGGTTCGGGCAGCTTCCGGCTTTTCCGGGACGTCCTCCAGAGCTGGGTCAGTTGCCCGACGGTCACATCAAACGTACCCTCACTCCGCTCCCAGGCCATTTTCGATTGCGCCAGTATCTCCTGCAGCGCCGGAGATACCGGTATGAAACGACCGCTTCCGGCCGTCGCATTCAGCCGGCTCAGTTCTGATTCCGGCAGGTAGTCGCTGAAAATCAGGTTCAGCGAATCCACCAGGCGGAAGGCACGGGCGGCAGCGCCGGCAGCGGCGGCAGAATCCGTCGACCAGGTCTGCACCGTAAACAGTGAGCCCATTTTCGGCTGGCGGAATACCCATTTCTTCGATTGGGCCATTCCCTGAGCAGCTGTCAGCAGCAGCAGCGGTAGCAGCAGACGGCGCATCAGTGTCCGGAAAAAGCCAGGCGAAGTTCTTCCCGGTCGTCAAAGTGATTCTTCACCCCCTTTACCTCCTGATAGGTTTCGTGGCCCTTTCCGGCAACGAGGATGACGTCATGCGACTGCGCCAGCAATACCGCGCGGCGGATCGCTTCATGCCGATCCGGTAATATCTCCACTACGGCAGCCGTCTGCGCCGGAATACCCTTTTCCATATCGGCCAGAATAGCCAGCGGGTCTTCGTTCCGCGGATTATCCGACGTCAGAATCACCCGATCTGCATACTGGCAGGCGATTTTGGCCATTTCCGGGCGTTTGGTCGCATCGCGGTTACCCCCGCAACCGACTACCGTGATGATCTGCTCATTCCCCTGCCGGAGCTCGGAAATGGTCTCGAGTACGTTTTTCAGCGCATCGGGCGTATGCGCATAATCCACAATTCCGACGATATGTTCGGGGGAGATTACCTGCTCAAAACGGCCCGGAGGCGGCTGCAGGCCCGAAAGCTGGGTCAGTACCTCGCCGGGCTCCTCGCCGAGCAGGCAGGCTGCGCCGTAAACGCCGAGCAGGTTATAGGCGTTGAAATTTCCGATCAGTTGGAAATGTACCTGCTGGCTGTCGATTTCCATTTCCAGGCCGAAAATAGAGTCCGAAAGCAGGCGGCCCCGGAAGCTGGCGCCGGTTTCCAGGGAGTAGGTTTCCCGTCGGGCGACGGTATTCTGCACCATCACCCGGCCGCGCGGGTCGTCCACATTAACCAGCGCAAAGGCCTGTTTCGGCAGTTGATCGAAAAAGCCCTTTTTGGCCTTGATATAGGCGTCGAACGTTTTGTGGAAATCCAGGTGATCGTGGGTGATATTCGTGAAAATACCCCCGGCAAACTGCAAACCCGCGATCCGCTCCTGCACAACGGCATGAGACGATACTTCCATGAAGACATGCGTACAGCCGCGATTCACCATCTGCGCGAGCAGGGCATTGAGCGAGAGGGAATCCGGAGTAGTATGGGTAGACGGGATAACTTCGTCCTCAATCTGGTTCTGTACCGTCGAGATAAGCCCGCACCGGTGGCCCAGCGCCCGGAAAAGGCGGAAAAGCAGGGTGACGGTCGTGGTTTTGCCGTTCGTACCCGTCACGCCCACGAGCTGAAGTTTTGACGAGGGCTGCCCATGAAAATTGGCAGCGGCGAATCCCATTGCCCGGGCGGCATCCGCCGTCTGGATATAGGTGACGCCGTCCTGCAAAACCTCCGGCATCGTTTCACACAGAATAGCCGAAGCCCCTGATTCGATGGCTTTGGGGATAAAGGCGTGTCCGTCGACCTGCGTCCCCGGAATAGCGATAAAGAGGCTGCCCGGCTCAACCCGCCGGGAATCAAAGGTAATGGACCGGATATCCTGGTCGGTGGAACCAGCTACCGCTTCGAGCGATACCTTATAGAGAAGATCCTTGAGGAGCATAAAAAAGCCCGTAATGGTGCGTGGTTCAAAATTAAGGAGCCTGCTCCATATTCAAAGCTCCCGTTTTACGGAAGTGAAGCATCCCGCTTCCTACCTTTGCGTTTCGAATCATGAAACACACCATTGCCATTATCGGAGGCGGGGCTGCGGGGTTCTTCGGAGCGATCGCGGCAGCCACGACTTTTCCGGACGCCCGCGTCGTCCTCTTTGAAAAAGGAAAGCATGTATTGGGGAAAGTCAAGGTTTCCGGCGGAGGCCGCTGCAACGTCACCAACGCTGCGCCCACCCTCGCGGAGCTGCTGAAGGGATATCCGCGGGGCGCCCGCTTTCTCAAACAGCTGTTTCCCCGTTTTTCCAATCAGGATACCATCCGCTGGTTTGCCGAACGGGGCGTGGAGCTGAAAACCGAGCCGGATGGCCGCCTGTTTCCGGTCACGGACTCTTCCTGGACCATTATCGACTGCCTGCAGCGGGAAGCCCGGAAAGCCGGGGTGGAAATCCGCCTGTCGGAAGGTATCCGACGACTGGAACCGAAAGACGACCGCTTTGAACTCACCACCACAGAAGGAGCTTTTACGGCTACCCGCGTCCTGATCACCACGGGCGGGCATCCGCAACCTGATGGGTACGAGTGGCTTACACGACTGGGTATTCAAACAGAATCGCCTGTTCCGTCGCTGTTTACCTTCAACAGCCCGACGTCATTTTTGCGGGAATTACCCGGCGTATCGGTCCCGGATGCGCTTGTACGCATTGCGGGAACTTCGTTTCAATACAGTGGCCCGCTGCTCGTCACCCACTGGGGTCTCAGCGGTCCGGCGGTACTGAAACTCTCTGCATTTGCCGCCCGGGAGCTCGCCGCCGGCGGCTATCGCTTTCAGTGCCTGGTCAACTGGACGGGTGAAAAACCGGAGGCCGCACGCGAACAACTCGAACTATTCCGGAAAACAAATGCGGGCAAACAACTGGGTACCGTTGCACCGTTTGGGTTGCCGAACCGCCTGTGGCGCGCGTTTCTCGCCGAATCCGGTAACCGGGAGGAGATGCGCTGGAGCGACCTGACCGGCAAGCCTTTCCACAAACTGCATGAAACACTGACCAATGCTGTTTTTCAGGTAGAAGGAAAGACGACGTTCAAGGAAGAATTTGTTACCTGCGGAGGCGTATCGCTATCCGATATTGATCCGAAAACCCTGCAGCATAAAAAAATCCCCGGCCTGTTTTTTGCCGGGGAAGTCCTGGATATCGACGGAATCACGGGCGGATTCAATTTTCAGGCGGCGTGGACAACGGCCTATATCGCCGGATTATCCATCGGTCTGTAAAAGATTATTCGTCGGGGTGATGCAGTTTTTCGGGGTGTTCTTCATACCCAACTCCCGAAAACAGGTAGATATACAGAATACGCGACGCCCGGAAGGTAAACGGCACGGAAAGCAGAATCAGCCCGACCGATACCAGGATATATACCCAGGGCGACGGATCATCGAAGAAATTGAACAGCACAAATGCCGTGATCAGGATAATACCCGTCGTCAGGGCATAGCTGACATACATCGCTCCGATAAAGAAGCCCGGCTCCCGCTCGTACCGCATGCCGCAATGCGGGCAGTACTTCGGCATCTGGTCGAACTTCGTGACTTTCCACCACGGATAGGTGAATAATTTTCCCTCCCGGCAGCGGGGACAACGCCCGCTGGCAAGTGCGTCCGGCAAACTTCTGCCCATATTCTGACGTGTTTAGTTGACTATCGCTGCAAGTTTACAGGTAACCCGTTGCGAAATGCCATGACCAAAATCAATTCCTAGGGGAGATACTTCCGCAGCGCTCCATAAGCCCAGGTACCGGCAATCGCCGATAAGAGGGTGACAATCACCACACTATACCCTGCGCCAATCTGCGCGAAGAGCGGTCCCGGACAAGCGCCGGTAAGCGCCCAGCCGAAGCCAAAAAGTAATCCTCCGTAAACCTGCCCCGGCTGGAATACCTTCGGCGCGATGGCTATCGGCTCGCCCGTAATGGCTTTCACCCGGAATTTCTTCAGCAGAAAAACGGAAATCATACCGGTAACGACCGCCGAACCGATTACGCCATACATGTGAAAGCTGGTAAACCGGAACATTTCCTGAATCCGGAACCAGGAGACAATCTCCGCTTTCACAAAGACAATACCAAACAGTACACCTACCAGCCCATACGGCAGGTGGGTACGCAGCAAAAAGGTACTTCCCTTTTCCTGCACGGGGCTGAATTCTTCAACGGTTGTTTTCATTTCAACAGGAAAGGAAGTCCGAACCAGGTCATCAGCAAGCCGCCGACCATAAAACTGACTGTCGCTACGAGCGACGGCCATTGCAAATTGGAAAGTCCCATGATGGCGTGGCCGGAAGTACATCCGCCTGCCCAGCGCGTTCCGAAACCTACCAGAAAACCACCGACTACCGTCACAACTAATCCCCTCCACGTCAAGATGTTAGACCAGCTAAACAGGTCTTCCGGCAATAATCCCCGGAAATCGGAAACATGCAGCGCAGCGAGATCTTCCTTTGTTTGCGGCGCAATCACCAGCGGATCCGGGTTGGGCAGTAACAGCACCGCCAGGATACCGCCGAGGAAGATTCCCCCGACAAAAAAGAGGTTCCAACGCTCCCGTTTCCAGTCGTACTGAAAGAACGACAACCCGGCCGGGAAACAGGCCGCGCAAATATGGCGAAGCGAGGAAGAGATGCCGAAGGCCTTATTTCCGAGCAAAAGCAGCGTCGGTACCGTGAGACCGATCAGCGGCCCCGCCACATACCAGGGCCAGGGCCGGGAGAGCCATTCTATCATGGTTATTTTGAGTTTTGGCAAACAAAAGCGGTCTTGGGGACCTCCGTCTTCGCGATGGCGCCAAATCCGCCGGCAATATCCACGACGCGATCCACCCCGCGGGATTTCAGAATCGAAGCCGCGATCATCGACCGGTAGCCGCCGGCACAGTGTACATACACCGGCTTGTCAGACGGAAACAGTTCCATGTGTTCGCTCAGGTACGCCAGGGGTACGTTTTCGGCGCCTTCGACGTGCTCGGCTTCGTATTCGGAACCCTTGCGTACGTCGCGGACGACCAGCTTCCCGGCCTCATAGCGGCGGGCAAACTCCTCTGCCGGAATCGACTCGATGTGATCCGTTTCACGACCGGCTGCTTTCCAGGCGTCAAATCCGCCTTCGAGGTACCCCAGTACCTGGTCATAACCCACGCGCGACAGTCGTGTGATGACTTCTTCTTCCCGTCCGGGCGTCGCTACCAGCAAAATGGGCTGGTTGATATCCGTGATCAGGGTTCCGACCCAGGGAGCAAAATCTCCGTCGATCCCGATGTTGATGCTCCGGGGGATGAAGCCGTCTTTGAATTCCTGCGGTTTCCGGGTATCGATGACGAGGGCGCCGTGTTCATTGGCTATCTGCTCAAAGGCGTCCGGTGACAAGGGGTGATTTCCCCGTTTCATTACCTCCCCGATCGACTCGACGCCCATTTTGTTAAGGCGTACGTTTTCCGGGAAATAAGCCGGCGGCGGCGTGAGCCCGTCCGTTACCGCAGCGATAAACTGCTCCTTCGTCTGCGGCTGCAAGGCATAGTTGGTTTCCTTCTGATGGCCGAGGGTATCGAATGTTTCCTTTGCCATGTTTTTACCGCAGGCAGAACCGGCGCCGTGAGCCGGGTAGACGATCACGTCGTCCGGAAGAGGTAACAGCTTATTCCGAAGTGAGTCGAAGAGGTAACCGGCGAGGTCTTCCATCGTCAGATCGGCCTTTTGGGCAAGATCCGGTCGGCCTACATCTCCGATAAACAGGGTATCTCCGGTGAAGACGGCCTTCCCGCGACCGTTTTCGTCCAATAACAAAAAACAGGTCGACTCCATGGTATGCCCCGGAGTATGCAACACCCGGATGGTATAGTTACCGAGGGGAAATTCCTGTCCGTCAGCCGCCACAATCGCTTCAAAAGCAGGGTTGGCCTTCGGTCCGTAAATAATCGGCGCACCGGTTTTGGCGGCGAGTTCTACGTGACCGGAGACGAAATCGGCATGAAAGTGGGTTTCGAAAATGTATTTGATAGTCGCCTTATTCCGGGCAGCCTTGCCGACGTATGTCTGCGCATCCCGCAGCGGATCGATCACCGCCGCTTCGTTGCCCACCTGGATGTAGTAGGCGCCCTGCGCGAGGCAGCCGGTATAAATCTGTTCAATGATCATGACGGGAGGGTATGTTGATGAACAATCGATTCCAGTTGCGGGGCCGTCAGCGCGCCGGATTGCCGCCACAGCAGACGTCCCTGCTGATAGAGGGCAAGCGTCGGTACCGACCGCACCTGTAATTGTGTAGCAAGGGCGGGATTTTTGTCAATGTCAATCTTGACCACCGTGAGGTTTTCGCCCATTTTGTCCTTCAGTGCCTTCAGATGCGGGGCCATCATTTTGCAGGGGCCGCACCATTCAGCGAAAAAGTCGATCAGGACCGGCTTTTCAGATTGGATCAGTTGTTGAAAATTTCCGTTCATGGCGATCAGAACTTTACTTTTTCACGGATGATTCGTTCGAGCTTGTTGGCATACACGCCGCCGGACTGACGCCAGAGGAGCTTGCCCTTTTGATACAGCAGCAGCGTCGGCACGTCTTCGACCTTGAGGTGTTTCTTCAGCGCCGTGTTTTTTTCGGCGTCTATTTTGATGATGGTCAGGTCGTCGCCAAAGATTTCGGCCACTTCCTTCAACTGCGGGGCCATTTTCTTGCAGGGTACGCACCATTCGGTATAAAATTCAAGGAGGACGGGTTCATCCGACTGGATTACCTCTTCAAAGCTTCCGTTCATGTTTTTTTTCAGGCCGAAACCTGTGGTTATGCAGTGTCTATGAAATCAACAACTCTTTAATCAGTATCCCCGTTCCCATGACGAGGGTAAACCACCCGAAGGCCGGTTTCAGGGTATGGCCGGGCACCCGGCGCGACAGGCCCGTTCCGAATACGACGCCGACCAGCACGAGGCTGGTGAACCTGCCCAGAAACTCCCAGTCCATGCGATGCTGGCCCAGATCACCCAGAAACCCGATGCACGAGTTAATGGCAATGATCAGCAGCGACGTACCCACTGCGAGCTTCATCGGCAGGCGTACGAAGTTGGCGAGTACGGGAATGATCAGAAACCCTCCTCCTACACCCACAAACCCCGTCAGCGTACCTACCAGCAGCCCTTCCACAAAAATCAGCGGGTAGTTCAACTGGCGGCGGATTCCTTCTCCGGTATCAATTTTCTCTTTCCGTCCGCGGATCATCGACTGCGCCGACAATACCATCAGCAGGGCAAAGAGAATCATCATGAACAGGTTTTTCGTCAGTTCCCACCCGTCGCCCCGGAAAAGTACCTCCGGCATCATCGGGACGAGGTATTTCCGGGAAAGAAACACCATCGCAAACGAGGGAAATGAGAAAAACAAGGCCGTTTTGGGGCTTGCCAGTCCCCGCCGGAGGTAATCCACCGAACCGACGAGCGACGCCGCTCCCACAATCAGCAGGCTGTACGCCGTAGCCAGCGTCGGCGGCAGGTGAAACACATACACCAGTACCGGCACGGTCAATATCGAACCTCCGCCTCCGAGGAGACTGAGGAGCAATCCGATGGCGATTGCCAGGCCATATCCGAGAACGTCCATCCTACATCCGGCAATCGCAGTTCTCGATGCAGTCAATGAGCTTGAGGACATCCCGCTCCTTCAGTGAATAGAAGCGGTTTTGCCCGTCCTGCTCGCAGTTGAGGAGGCCTTTCAGCTTCATATTGATGAGGTGATGCGACAGGAGCGACTGCTCGCAATCCAGCGCCCGGCATAGCTCGTTGACGCTCATCTTCTCCTGACTGCCCAGCAAATCAATGATAGCCAGCCGGGTCGGGTGCGCCACGGTCTTCAGGATGAAAGCCGCCTTTTCGAGCTTCTCCCGGCTGAGGGTTTTATCGGTCGTGATCATGTGCGTATGCGTTGGGGAAAGCGGATGGTTTACTGTTTACTGTTTTCAGTTTACTGTTTTCAGTTTATAGTTGTCGCCAAATCCGGGAATGCGCATAGTACCCCCAACTGAAAACTGAAAACTGAAAACTGAAAACTTCCTCCACCCAATCTTCCCCACAAATATATGAACATATTTTCATATTAACATGTCAGCCTGATTTTTTTACCGGTCAGGTCACGTCGGGAAAAATGTGTAAAATCAGCCTTCTTTTCCGCACCGGTATGCTTGTTACTGCGATTGTCGCCTATTTGATCCTGAACCTGGCGGTGGGCCTGTGGGCTTCGCGTCGGGTAAAAAACACGGAAGATTTTGTTCTGGCGGGGCGGAATCTGCCGTTTGCGCTGGCATCAATGGTGACGTTTGCGACCTGGTTCGGCTCTGAAACGATGATGGGGGCTCCGGGAAGGTTTGTGAAGGAAGGATTTCTGGGCGTCATCGAAGATCCGTTCGGCGCGGGGCTATGCCTGATTCTGGTGGGACTGGTCTATGCGCGGATTTTTTACCGCTGGAACATCATTACCTTCTGCGATTTTTTCGGCCTGCGGTTCGGCAAGTCGGCCGAGTATTTGTCAGCCATTCTTATTGTACCTTCCTATTTCGGATGGATTGCCGCGCAGCTGGTCGCGATGAGTATTGTCGGACAAACGGTTTTCGGATTACCGATGGCGACGGGTATCTGGGTAGGCGCCGGGCTGGTGATGGTATACACCCTTACCGGCGGCATGTGGTCCATTTCGGTAACGGACTTTCTCCACAACATTATTCTGATTGCCGGACTGGTAATACTCGCCGCAATTCTATGGCAGGAAACAGGAGGATTAGCTCAACTTACTGAAAAGCAACCTATTGGCTTCTTCCGGCTGGTTCCGGGAGAGTTTTCCCTTTCTTCTTCGCTGGACTACTTCGCCGCCTGGATCACCATCGGCCTCGGTTCTATACCGCAGCAGGATGTGTTTCAGCGGGTCATGGCAGCGAAAGACGCCCGGACAGCTGTGCGTTCGTCCGTAGCCGCCGGTGGCCTGTACTGGACCATCGCACTCTTCCCGCTTTTCATTGCACTGGCGGCGGTACAACTGCACCCCGATCTGCTCCGGTCCGACCCGCAGCTCATCATTCCGAATATGGTCCTCCAGCATACACCTCTTGCCATTCAGATACTCTTTTTCGGTGCGCTGATCTCGGCGCTGCTGAGTACCACGTCGGGCGCAATTCTGGCGCCGGCCGCCGTTATCGGGGAAAACCTGGTCCGTCCCTTTTTCAAGGATATGGAAGATAGGAAACTTTTGTTGGCCATCCGGCTGGCGGTGGTTTTCGTCACCGCCTCCTCGGTCTGGATGGCGCTGGGAAAACAGGATGTCTTCGAACTCGTCGGGGATTCTTCCGCACTCAGCCTGGTTTCCCTGTTTGTACCCATGACAGCCGGCCTGTTCTGGAAACGGGCCACGCTGCCGGGCTGCCTGCTTTCAATGGTACTGGGGTGCGTCGGATTATGGGCCGACGGGCTTCTCCCCGTCAACCCGATCCTGACCGGATTGCTGTTCAGTACGGTGGGCATGGCCGGAGGATCGTTGCTTCTCCCCCGCCCTGCATTGCTTACCCGACGATCATCTTGAAGCCTTCTCCGTGCAAATTGATTAACTGAATACTGTCGTCAGCCTTGAGGTATTTGCGGATTTTGGTAAGGTAGACGTCCATACTCCGGGCGTTGAAGTAGCTATCGTCTCCCCAGATCGCCTTCAGGATATAGCTACGGCTGAGGGGCTGGCCCAGGTGCTGGCAGAAAATCTTCAGTAGTTCCGCTTCCCGGCTGGTCAGTTTCTGGGATTCGCCGGCGGCAGTAAGGGTCTGACGCTCGGCATCGAACGTAAAGGAACCCAGCTCGAATATGCGGTTGGATTTGTTCTCTTTGGAATCGTTTTTCTGGCTGCGCCGCAGGATGGCTTCCATCCGCGCGACCAGCTCTTCCATATTAAACGGCTTGGTCAGGTAGTCGTCCCCGCCGATGCGAAAGCCCTGAAGCGTATCTTCTTTCATCGCCTTGGCAGTGAGGAAGATAATGGGAATATCGGCATTGGCCTGGCGGATTTCCTTGGCAAGCGTAAAGCCGTCCTTCTTCGGCATCATGACGTCAAAAATACAGAGGTCATACTGATTCCGGACAAACTGGTTGAGGGCTTCGTCCCCGTCCCGGGTGAGATCGGCAGGGTACCCTTTCAACGTCAGGTACTCCTGGAGGAGGGTTCCCAGGTTGGGATCGTCTTCGGCTAATAAGATTTTCATGTGTTGCAGATGATAGTGACGGGATCAGAACGGGAGCCATACCTCGAAGGTACTTCCCTTGCCGGGAGCACTGTCTACCCGGATTGTCCCTTTGTGTTCCTCTACTATTTTCTTGACGTAACTGAGCCCCAGCCCGAAGCCTTTGACATCGTGGACGTTGCCCGTGGGTACGCGGTAAAACTGTTCAAAAATATGCCGGAGATTCTCCTTCGTCATGCCAATACCCTTATCGGAAATCGTGACGCGGACGCCATCTGCCGAGCTGGCCGTGGATACGGATACGTCCGTTACCTCGCCGGAATACTTGATGGCATTGTCCAGCAAGTTAAAGATCAGATTGGTGAGATGTACTTCGTCTCCCGTTACGATTGACTGTTTCGCGCCCAGATTCGTATGCATGACTCCGTTCCGGGCTTCGACTTGCGGACTCAGACTATGAACGACGGTTTCGATGAGTTCGTGTAAATCAACCTGATCCCGCATCATCCGAACCTCGCCGCGGTCGAACCGCGCAGCCTGCAATACCTTTTCCACCTGAGAGCCCAGCCGCTGGTTTTCATCCCGGATAATACCCAGGTAGCGGTTCAGCATGGACGGAGATGCCGCCACCGCTTCGTCTGACAACATCTGCGTAGCCAGTGAAATCGTTGATACCGGCGTTTTAAACTCGTGCGTCATGTTGTTGATGAAGTCGTTTTTCATGTCGGACAGCTTTTTCTGCCGGACAATGGTACTCATCGCCACATAAAAACACGACGCCATGACCAAAATGAGAATGACGGAACTCACAAGCGTTGTCCACACCTGCTGCGCCAGGTAGCTTTGCCTTTCCGGGAAATAGACATAGAGCATGTTGTCTGTCGCCATCAGGTCGGAGGGGAATAACTGCATGCTGTACCCGTCGAGCAGTCGGTCTTCCCGGTAACCGGGCGAAGAGGTGAAGATAAAGTCGTGGGGATTATCGTCCGATCGCAGCCCGTATTCAAACGGGATACTGATACCCCGAATCGACATTTCATTTTTGAGCAGGGAATCCAGAATAGCCATGTCCACCCGCTGATTGAGGGGCCGGTCATTTGTGAACATATCCAGCAGCACTTCCCGCATGACCCGGGATTTCTGCTCGGCTTTCTCGAATTCGGTCATGTGCCGGTGGGGCAGCCGGGCCGAGTCAATCCGGGAAACGCGGGGCCGTGAAAACGTGACTTTGGGCTTCGCTGCCGCTTCTTTCGGCATATGTTTCCGGACAGGGGCCGCCTTGCGGTCGCCCACGACCCGGTTGGCCAGAAACTTCCCGACGGAGTCCCGCCGGGCCTTGACGGATTCTACATCTTTCCGGAGGTTCCGGAACATGGTTTCGTCGTACGTCTTTTCGAGTTCACTACGCAGGCGGTTGTCGGGGTTGAGCGGCGGGCTTTCGTTCCGGTAATATTCCTCCACGTAGTGCATTTCGGCATCGGTGAGGGTGCCGTTGGTCCGGTTCAGTACGTCTGACGGAACCGTAACCCGGCCGTAAAATTCCCATTGCTGCACAATCGGCGAGTGAGACGCATACCGTTGTATCGTCGCCGGATCGGCCTTCCGCGGACTGGCTTTGCGGCCTTTGGGTTCGGTTTTCGCGGGACGGTCGTGAATGGCAATCTGCTGAAGCTTCTCCTTCCGGCGCTCAGCGGCGAGGCGGCGGCTGGTCAGGACTGCTACTTCGGTTTTTTCCAGTTTATGCGCAACGGCATCCAGTGCTTCCGTGACGCTGCCGTCGAACTGATCCTCCTTGGCATTCAGGGTTTCACGCACGCCCACAACCTGAAAGATCACCAGCCCGATCAGCGCCAGAGACATCAGAACTACCAGCCAACGAATTTTCTGCTGCGTCATACAAACAAAGCCCGGCCCTGTTTAAACCTGAAAGGCGATCTGCCCTCCAAATGCCGAAAATAGTATAGTCATTCAACGAAAATACCGGATCTTTTCTTCGCGGAGGGATGCCAAAGATATCATTTTAGGCATTTTTAACAAGATGAGGGGATTTAGCAGGGCGATAGGCTGCAAGCGGTAGGCGTTGCGTTGCCGGCGTTTTCGTTACCTGGCGCAATAGCCGGTGGTTGAGCTACGTCGAAACCAGCGTCGCGAATTTGTCAGGAATGAAAAAGAAAGAAAGCTGCCGGAGGTTTCGACGGGGCTCAACCACCGGGTAGAGAACCTCGTCATTACGATTACCCTATGCCCCATGCCCCATGCATGACACGCGTAAAGGTTCCAACAAAAAAATCCCCTTCTCATGCAACATCCTTTTCCTTCCAATGTCTTTCACCAAACAAAACCAAACAACAGGTATGCGTACTGATTTTCTCTTACCTCTTGCTGCCTGTCTCGTGCTGACGGCAGGGACGGCGCTGGCCCAGGATAAAAACCAGGACAAAAAAGGAGACAAGAAACTGCGCCTCCATTATGAACGGCAGGCCGGTGACCGGAAATCCGTCATCGACCGCACCTTTGCCGATCAGGCACAGCTGGATACCTTCCTGGATTCCCTCAATGCACATAACTCCGGCGGCGGTCGCACCCGTATCATCATCGGAGACAGCGACGACGCCATGCGGTTCAAGAACATTAATCCGGATATGAAAGTGGAACGTGACGTCCGCGTCATGAAAAAGCGCCGGAACGATGACGGACCTTTCGCCCGTGAAGACTGGGGCCGTTTTGAAAAAGACATGGAGCGCCTCGGCCAGAACATGGAGCGCTGGGGAAAAGACTTCGGACAGAAGTTTAACCGGGATTTCGGCCAGAACTTCAACCGCAATTTCCGTTTTGACTTCCCCGAAGAAGGCAAGGGCAACGTCGCTCCGCGCGTATGGGGCTGGGACGGCGGCAGTAATTCGTCTACTGTTCGCGGGTTGAATGTCTACCCGAACCGTCCGTTTAACCAGACGCTGAACCTGCGCTTCACCGCTCCGGCCAAAGGAGATGTCACGATTCTCGTCACCGATGTCAAAGGGCATGAAGTAGCGAAAGAAACCGTGAAAGACTTCGAAGGCGACTACGTCGGACAGATTACCCTGTCCAAGAAAGCCGAAAAAGGAACCTACTTTGTCACTGTTACGCAGGGCGAGGACGGTACCGTCCGCCGCGTAGCAGTTGAATAACCTTCTTACTAAACTGGGTTTTCTGCTGATCGCCAATCAGGAGCCGGACGTTTCCCGTCCGGCTTTATTTTTTGCTTTCTGCTTCCCTGTTGCACAAATCCCCGGCCTATCTTTGCCCCATGCGTATCCTGAATCTGCTGCTTGCGGTATATGTGCTGGTGTTGTCGGTGTCTCCGTGCACGGACGACCACCATCACCATGAGCAGCGGGACGGGGCGCAGGTGACAGTCGTTCAAGCTGCCGACCATGTATCCGGCGACCATGACTGCGACGGCATTTCCTGCTCGCCTTTCTGTGTTTGCCATTGCCTCGGCGGGTTTGTTCCGCTCACGCATACCTTCCCGGATATCCATCCTGCTATTACCCTTCTGCCCACTCAGGCGCCTTCCATGCCGGCTGTCGACCAGCCGCAGGAATACACCGTTTCTCTCTGGCAGCCTCCCACTCAGGCCTGATAAGGATTATTGTGCCCATACGTTACCCGCGGGGTAACCGGTTTCACCTTATCTATTGGTCATCATGCTGGATAGAATCATTCGATTTTCAATCGAAAACAAGCTCATTATCTGGATATTAACCCTCGCCCTCGTCGGCTGGGGCGGCTATTCGCTGACGCGGCTGCCGATCGATGCCGTTCCCGACATCACCAACAACCAGGTACAGGTTATTACCCGTACGCCTTCCCTTGCCGCTCCGGAAGTGGAACGGCTCATTACCTTTCCCATTGAACAGACGATGGCGAGCATCCCCGAAATTGAGGAAGTTCGGTCCATTTCCCGCTTCGGGCTGTCTGTTGTAACCATCGTTTTCCACGACGATGCCGATATCTACTGGGCCCGGCAACAGGTAAACGAACGCCTGTCAGAAGCCAAAAGCCTGATCCCCAACGGCATCGGCAATCCCGAGCTATCCCCTATATCCACCGGCCTCGGGGAGATTTACCAGTATACCGTTCACGCCAAAAAGGGCTATGAAAAGCAGTATGACGCGACTTCCCTGCGGACGATTCAGGACTGGTACATTCGCCGGCAGCTACTCGGCACTCCCGGCGTAGCAGAAGTCAACAGCTGGGGCGGGTTTCTCAAGCAATACGAGGTATCCCTCGATCCCGCCAAACTCCGGAGCTATAACCTGAGTATCAACGAGGTATTCACGGCGCTTGAACGGAACAACCAGAATACCGGCGGCGCGTACATCGACAAAAAGCCTACAGCCTATTTCATCCGCTCGGAAGGCCTTATCGGCAGCCTGGACGACATCGGCAAGATCGTCGTCAAAAATACCTCCGGCGGCGCTCCGGTACTCATCCGGGACATCGCGACCGTCGGCTACGGCTACGCCAACCGCTACGGCGCGCTGACGCGAAACGGAGACGGCGAGGCCGTCGGCGGGCTGGTCATGATGCTGAAAGGGCAGAATTCCAGCGAGGTCGTCGGTCGGGTCGAAAAACGCATGGAACAAATCCGGAAAACCCTGCCGGAAGGCGTGGACATTGACCCGTTTCTGGTTCGCAGCGAACTCGTAGAACGCGCCATCGGAACCGTGACCAAAAACCTCGTTGAAGGCGCGCTGATCGTCATCTTCGTGTTGGTTGTTTTTCTGGGGAATTTGCGGGCCGGCCTCATTACCGCTTCTGTCATCCCGCTGGCGATGCTGTTTGCCGTTGCTCTGATGAACCTGTTCGGCGTATCGGGCAACCTGATGAGCCTCGGCGCGATTGACTTCGGGCTGATTGTGGACGGCGCGGTTATCATCGTGGAAGCGACGCTGCACCACTTCGGATTGCGACCGGCCGGCCGGCTCAACCAGGCACAGATGGACGAGGAAGTGTACCAGTCGGCCAGCAAAATCCGGAGTTCGGCCGCTTTTGGCGAAATCATCATCCTCATTGTGTACCTGCCGCTCTGGACACTCTCAGGTATTGAAGGGAAGATGTTCAAGCCGATGGCGCAGGTAGTCAGTTTTGCCATTCTCGGCGCGTTCATCCTGTCCCTGACCTATGTACCGATGATGACGGCGTTGTTTTTGTCGAAAAATATTACGCACCGTCAAAGCCTGTCCGACCGGATCATGGCTTTTTTTCACAAGCTGTACACGCCGCTGATATCCGGCGCGCTGCGGCATAAGCTGCTGATCCTCGTGGCGGCGGTAGTGCTGTTCGGCGTATCGGTGTGGTCGTTTTCCCGCCTGGGCGGGGAGTTTATTCCGACGCTGGAAGAAGGTGATTTTGTCGCCGAAACCATGCTGCTGACCGGTAGCTCCCTTTCCCAAACGGTGGACAAAGTAACCCAGGCGTCTGACCTGCTGAAAAAGCGGTTTCCAGAAGTAACCCAGGTCATCGGGAAGATCGGCGCCGCTGAAATCCCGACCGACCCCATGCCGATGGAGGCCTGCGACCTGACGATCAAGCTGAAACCCAAGGATCAGTGGACTTCCGCCAAAACGCGCGAAGAACTGGCCAACCTCATGACAGAAGCGCTGGAAGAAATTCCAGGCGTCAACTTCGGGATATCCCAGCCGATTCAGTTCCGCTCGAATGAGCTCATTTCCGGGGTGCGGCAGGATATCGGTGTGAAGATTTTCGGGGAAGACCTGAATGAACTTGTCCGCCTGCAACAGCAGGTCGGCGCGCTGGTATCGACGGTCGACGGCGCGAAAGATATCTTCATGGAAAAAGTCTCCGGCTTGCCGCAGATCGTGGTGCGCATCGACCGGGACCGCCTCGCCAAGTTCGGCATGGACATCGAAACGGTGAACCGGGCCGTCCGTTCCGCTTTTGCCGGAGAAACGGCCGGGCTGGTGTACGAAGGCGAGAAGCGTTTTGAGCTGGTCGTGCGCTTTTCGGCTGACAATCGCCAGAAAATCGAAGACGTTCAGAACCTGTTCGTAACAACCCCGGCGGGTGTGCATATTCCGTTGCAGCAGGTAGCCGACGTATCGCTTCAGCTGGGTCCGAATCAGATTCAGCGGGAAGATGCCAAGCGGCGGATTACCATTGGTTTCAACGTACGCGGCCGGGACATCAAAAGTGTCGTCCAGGAGCTGGAAACCAAAATCAACGAAAAAGTGAAATTTCCGTCAGGCTACTACGTCCGCTACGGCGGGCAGTTCGAAAACCTCCAGAAAGCGACGGGCCGGCTTTCCATCGCGGTACCGCTGGCGCTGGCACTGATTTTCGTGTTGCTGTACTTTACGTTCCGGTCGGTCAGCCAGTCCCTGCTGATTTTCACCGCTATCCCGATGGCGGCTATTGGCGGCGTATATGCCCTGATGCTGCGGGATATGCCCTTCAGTATTTCGGCGGGCGTCGGGTTTATTGCCCTCTTCGGGGTAGCGGTATTGAACGGAATCGTGCTGATCGGGGAATTTAATTTTCTCAAAAAGAGCGGATTAACCGATATCCGGGAAATTATCCTCACCGGTACGGAAACACGGCTGCGCCCGATCCTGATGACGGCGGCGGTCGCTTCGCTGGGCTTCCTTCCGATGGCCGTCTCCAGCGGCGCAGGGGGAGAAGTACAAAAGCCGCTGGCGACGGTCGTGATCGGAGGGCTGATCACGTCGACGCTCCTGACCCTGTTTGTCATTCCTATTCTGTATATGTATCTCGAACAACGTATTCAGTTGAAAGCCTCCCGGATTGTTCCGGTGATCGGGCTGGTGTTTCTGTCCCTGTCAGGCTATGCGCAGGGTGGCTTGACGGTTGATGACGCCGTCCGTACCGCCCTGGAACGCAACCGCTCCATCGCTGCCGCACGGCTCGACGTCAAAGCCCGGGATGCGCTCCGGAAAACCGCGCGGGAAGTACCCAAAACCGACCTGACGGCCATGCTCGGCCAGTACAACAGCTATAAGTTCGACCAGAACTTCACGCTGAGTCAGACCATACCGAACCCCGGCGTATTCAAAGCCCGGTCGTCTGTCCTCGAATCTCAGGTCAAAAGCGCTGAAATTCAGGTAGCCATATCGGAAAACGACCTCCGGTTTCAGGTGAAATCCGTCTGGTATGAATCGGCATACCTGGCAGAACTTGAGAGGTATCTCGCTACGCAGGATTCGCTATACACCGACTTTGCCCGGGCGGCCGACGTACGCCTCCGCACCGGCGAAACCGGCTCCCTGGAGTCGACCATTGCCCAGACCCGTCTCCGCCAGGTACAAACCCAGCGCCGGCAAAACGAGGCCGACCGGAGTATTGTCGGTCAGCGGCTTCAAACCCTGCTCTTTTCGGAAGAACCTGTCCGGATACAAAGCACGGGGTTGCCCCTCCGCCCCCTGCCGGATACGGCTTCGTCCCAAAACCCGCTGCTGGCCTGGTATGCCCAGCAGGTACGGGTCGCTGAAGCCGAACGCCGGCTGCAACAGGCCAACCGACTGCCGGATTACTCACTGGGCTACTTCAACCAAAGCCTGATCGGAACGGTGAAGCCGGGAAGTACCGAGACGGCCAACGGCCTGAATCGCTTTCACGGCGTACAGGCCGGTATCAGTTTTCCGCTGTTTGGGAAGGCATCAAAGGCACGGGTAGAATCGGCGCGGATTACCGAGCAGGCGCAGCAGAACCAGTTTGACCAGCAGCAGCGGAATGTCCGCGGCGAAGTGTCGGCACTGGTACAGGAGGTTAAAAAGCTCCAGCAGACGATCGACTACTACCAGTCTTCCGCCCTGCCGCAGGCCGCCGAAATCACCCGGCAGGCGAAACGCGGGTTTCAGGCCGGGGAAATCGGCTATGTCGAGTATCTCCAGGGCGTCAGCACGGCCAACGACCTGCGCATTGGCTATTTGCAGACCGTCAACGATTACAATCAGCAGGTAATCCGACTGGAGTACGTGCTGGGCATCCGATAGCAACACGGAGCGCGGGCGATACCGGCGTTCCTCTGATCTGATATTCCATGAAAAAATACATCCCGATCCTGCTGGCGGCGACGCTTCTGTCGTTTACCGCCTGCCAGAAGACCGAAAAACCCAAAACCGGAGACGAACATCACGCGCATGCCGAAGGCGAAGAGCACGCGCACGATCACGAAGGTCACGAACACAAGGAAGGCGAAGAAGAGGAGGAAGTAGAGCTGGGAGAAGCCCAGTTCCGCTCCGCCGGCATTTCGCTGGGAGCCATCGAAAAACGGGCGCTTTCCGGCACTATTCAGGTTACCGGCAGCCTGACGATGCCGCCGCAGCAGCAAATCAGCGTTTCGTTTCCGTATGGCGGTATTGTCCGGAATACGAGTCTGCTGCCCGGAAAATGGGTCAACAAGGGAGAAGTACTGCTGACGCTGGAAAACCCCGAGTTCATCACCCTGCAGCAGGATTTTCTCGAAGCGCAGGCCCAGCTTACCTACTCCGAAAAGGAATTCCGCCGGCAGGAGGAACTGAGCCGCGAAAACGTATCCGCAGCCAAAACTTTCCAGCGTACCAGTACGGACCTGGCTGCGCTGAAGGTGCGCCTTGATGCGCTGCGGCAGAAGCTGGCGCTGCTTCACCTCCAGCCGGCTTCGCTGGAAAAAGGCATTCTGCGCACGATACCGGTAACGGCGCCGGCCAGCGGCTATGTCACGGAAGTGAATATCAATACCGGCAAGGCCGTCCAGCCCAACGAAATGCTGGCCGAACTGGCCGATACGCGCTTTTTACAGGCAGAATTGAATGTCTTCGAAAAAGACATCCCGAAACTGAAAACCGGCCAGAAGGTTGACCTCCAACTGGCACAAACCAACCGGAAAGCGACCATCTCGCTGATCGGACGGGAGATATCTCCCGAACGCATGGTGAAGGTACTCTGCCGGCTCGGGGGCGACAGTCGCGAGCTGCTCCCCGGTACCTACTGCACTGCTACGATCGAAACGGGAGCGGCGCAGGTCAATACCCTCCCGGAAACCGCGGTGGTACGCTCGGGCGAAAAGCAGTACGTTTTTGTTTCAGAAGGACAGCACAAGGAAGAAGGAGGCGTACACTATCCCTTCCGGCGGGTCGAAATCAAAACGGGCACGTCGCAGAACGGCTTCACGGAAGTCTTCCTTCCCGACGGATTCGATATTCCCGGCAGCAAACTCGTCCTCAAAGGCGCGTATGACCTGCTGTCGAAGATGAATAATAGTGAGCATGGGCATTCGCACTAGAAGCTGTAGGCGATAAGCGGTAAGCGATAGGCTTTGAGCTACAGGTTGCTGACAATCCCGCTCAATTAGCCGATGGGCCTTTGGCAGTGATTTGCAATATATATTGCTATCAAACCTACCCGGCAGTTGACAGCCTACTGCTTAAAGCCTATTGCATACAGCCGTTACCACCCAAACTCCCCAACACCCCATGATACAAATTCTCATCGGATCATTGGTACTCAGCGTGTTGCATGCGTTGATACCCAGTCACTGGCTTCCGTTTATTGCGATCAGCAAGACGGAGCGCTGGCCGCTCGGCCGTACGCTGACCGTCACGGCCCTAGCCGGACTGGCACATACGCTGAGTACCACGCTTTTAGGGATGATTGTCGGCCTGGCCGGCTACGAAATCTCCGAAAGCTACCATGAACTGGCTGAGACCGTCATTCCCGCGGTTTTGCTCATGCTCGGGTTGTATTACCTCATGCAGCACTTCCGGCACGCACACGCGCATACCCACGTGGAGCCGCGCGACATGGCCGGCCGCAGCTATGGAGCGCTGCTGCTGTCGCTGTGCCTGGCGATGTTTTTATCGCCCTGTATCGAAATCAATGCCTTCTTTCTCAGCGCCGGGGCCATCGGCTGGCAGGCGCTGACGCTGGTGGCAGTTATCTACAACGTCGTGACGCTGGCCGGCATGCTCTGCATGGTGACGCTCGGTGTTTACGGACTCCAGCGGGTCAACGCCCACTGGTTCGAGCACCACGAACACCTCATCACCGGGCTGACGCTGATCGGCCTCGCCGTACTCAATCTTTTTCTCGAACACTAGCCTATGGAAACTGTTCAAGCGCCGGTCGCACCGCCCCAATCCGCGGAAGAATCGATTTTCCTGAGCCGCTGGCCGCTATGGGCCAGTCTGGTGCTGCTACTCGGTTTCCTGGCCGTGGCGCAGGTGACCACGGTACCGAAAGCGATTGAAATCATCCTCATGCTGGCAGCCTACCTGCTGGCCGGCCATGAAACCCTCCGCAAGGCGGGACGGAACGTCGCCAGAGGAGATTTTTTCAATGAATTTACCCTGATGACAACCGCCACGCTGGGCGCCTTTTACATCGGCGAATATGCCGAGGGCGTAGCGGTGATGGTTTTTTACGAAATCGGCGAGCTGTTTCAGGATCTTGCCGTCAGCCGTTCGAAACGTTCGATCAAAGCCTTGCTGGATGTACGGCCCGACCAGGTGACCGCCCTCCGGAACGGCCAGGCGGTGGATGTATCTCCCTTTGACGTCACGCCCGGCGAAGTCATCCGCGTAAAACCGGGGGAGAAAGTCGCGCTCGACGGCCTTCTGCTTTCTCCCGCTGTGAGTTTCAATACGGCGGCACTCACCGGCGAATCCCGCCCGGACACCCGCCGGGAGGGAGATTCCGTACTGGCAGGCATGATCAGCCTCGATCGGGAAGCCGAAATCCGCGTCACTACTGCGTTCAAGGACTCCAAGCTCTCCCGTATTCTGGATATGGTTCAGCATGCGACGGCCCGCAAGGCGCCGACGCAGCTGTTTATCTCCCGGTTTGCCAAAATTTATACGCCGATTGTGTTTGCGCTGGCGGTATGCCTGATTTTCCTGCCGGCGCTGTTCGTTTCGCCGTATGATTTTTCGACGTGGCTGTACCGCGGGATGATTTTTCTCGTCATCTCCTGCCCCTGTGCCCTGACTGTCTCGATTCCGCTGGGGTATTTCGGGGGAATCGGCCTCGCCTCACGTAACGGTATTCTTGTCAAAGGTTCCAACTTTCTGGATGTTCTGACGGAAATCAGGACCCTCGTATCAGATAAAACCGGCACCCTGACCAAGGGTACCTTTGAAGTACAGCAGGTGGAATCCGCGCTGCCTGACCGCAACGAACTCATCCGGCTGGCGGCGCTGATCGAAAGTCGCTCTACGCACCCGGTTGCTACCGCTGTAACCGCTTATGCGGCAGCAAACGGCATTACCCCGTCCGGTACCCTGAACGATTTGCGGGAAATAGCCGGGCATGGCCTTCAGGCGGTTATTGACGGAAAAACCGTTCTTTGCGGAAACCTCAAACTACTTGATAAAGAAGGCATTACCTACCCTTCCGATCTCAAAAACAGGGTAGAAACGCTGGTCGTTGTGGCACTTGACGGAAACTACGCCGGCTGCTTCACCATCGCCGATGAAGTCAAGGAAGATGCGGCAGAAGCCGTTCGGAAACTGGCGCAGCTCGGCGTGGAAACGGTGATGCTTTCGGGGGACAAATCGTCTGTGGTTCAGAAAGTTGCCGGCGAACTGGGCATCCGTACCGCATATGGCGATCTGCTTCCCGAACAAAAAGTGGAAAAAGTCCAGGCGTTAAAAGACGCCGGTCACAAGCTCGCGTTTGTGGGCGACGGCGTCAACGATGCGCCGGTAGTCGCCCTCGCCGACGTAGGCATTGCCATGGGCGGCCTTGGCAGCGACGCGACCATTGAAACGGCGGACGTCGTCATTCAGAACGATCAACCTTCCAAACTGGCTACTGCCATTCGCATCGGCAAGCTGACCAAATCGGTCGTCTGGCAGAATATCGGACTGGCGATGGGCGTCAAAATCATCGTCATGGCGCTCGGCGCAGGTGGCGTCGCAACACTCTGGGAGGCGGTATTCGCCGACGTAGGCGTGGCCCTGCTTGCCATCCTGAATGCCTACCGCATCCAGGCCCGGAAACTTTAAACCGTATTTTGTCTTCCAACCCATGCAGGCATGCCGGAAACCCCGGTGTGCCTTTTTTCTTGCGGGAAAATCGGAGTATCAATAGTCTTTTCTGTTTCAGGTGACGGTATTATCCCTGCACTTGCCTCACCTCTGCTATGATTCGCCTGCTTCTTTTCTGGACTTTGCTCCTGCCCTGCTGCGTCGCCGCGCAGACGATAGACCTTTCCCGGGCTACCGCCGTCAACCTCGTTTCCGATAAACAAGTACTCCGCCGCAGTCTGGATGTATTGCAGGAGGAAGTTCAGAAACGGACGGGTATCCGGCTGCCTGTTGCGACACGTATACCTGCGCAATCATTCATCGCATTGGTTCTCGAAAAAGACAAGCAGCGTTTGCCGGAAGGCTACCGGTCAGCAGCATCCATCGGTCCGGAGGGATACAGCCTGGTCGCAGGTCCGAAAGGCGTCGCCATTATCGGAAAAGATGCCCGGGGCCTGCTCTATGGCGTGGGCCGGTGTTTGCGGAAGATGGAAATGCGTGCCGGAAAGCTGACAATTTCTTCCGAAGCCACCCTTACCAGTACGCCGAAATACCCCATTCGCGGGCATCAGCTCGGCTATCGCCCCAAAACCAACGCCTACGACGCGTTTACGGTAGCCCGGTTTGATCAATACATCCGGGACCTGGCCCTGTTCGGCGCCAATAGTATCGAGATTGTGCCGCCGCGCACGGACGACGATGCCACGAGCCGCCACATGGTACTCCCGCCGATGCGGATGATTGCGGAGCAATCCCGTATCTGCGCCGACTACGGCCTGGACGTCTGGATGTGGTACCCGAACATGGGTTCCGACTACTCCCACCCCGATTCCGTCCGGAAAGAACTCAACGAACGGCGGGAGGTATTCTCGAAAGTACCGAAACTCGATGCACTCTTTGTTCCGGGCGGCGACCCCGGCGATCTCGAACCGGACGTATTGTTTGCCTGGCTGGAAAAGGAAGCCGCCGTACTGCGCGAGTATCATCCGAAAGCAAAAATCTGGGTTTCTCCACAGGTATTCCGCCCGACACAGGCCTGGTTTGATGCCTTTTACAAGCATGTCAACAAGGAATATCCCTGGTTTGGCGGCGTCGTATTCGGGCCGTGGATCAAGACGCCCGTGCAGGAAATACGCAAGCTGGTAAAGCCGTCCATTCCGATCCGGCATTACCCCGACATCACGCATAATTATGCCAGCCAGTACCCGGTTCCGCACTGGGATCTTGCCTGGGCCATGACCCTCGGGCGGGAGGCCATCAACCCGCGCCCGAACGATGAAAAAGCCATTCACAATGCCTTCGACGAATACGGAGCCGGCAGTATCTCCTACTCCGAGGGCACAAACGACGACGTCAATAAATTTGTCTGGAGCGATCAGGACTGGAACCCGGAAACGCCGGTGATCGAGACCCTGCGCGACTACGCCCGCCTGTTTCTCGGTCCGGATGTGGCCGAGCCGGTAGCGCAGGGCCTCCTGGCGCTGGAACAAAATGGCCGGGGTGCAGTACTTGCCAATGACCACATAGACCGGACGCTCGTGCAGTGGCAGGCACTCGAGCGAAGCGCTCCGGCAGCCGTCCTGAGCAATGCCCGGTTTCAAATGGGCCTGATCCGGGCCTATTTTGATGCTTATACCCGGAGAAGATTGCTGTACGAAACCGAACTGGAGCAGGAAGCCCGCGACCGGCTGAGCGCCATCGCTCCGGGCAGATCCCTCGCCGCCATCGCCGAAGCGCGGCAGCTTCTCGAAAAAGCCTGGAAAATGCCTGTTCAGGCGGCATTACGAAGCCGCTGCATGGCGCTCGGAGATTCCCTGTTCCGGAGTATCGGCGCGCAGCTGACGATCGAAAAGCACGGTGCTGCGGGAGGGCGGGGCAATTTCCTCGACAACATCGATATCCCGCTGAACGACGCGCCCTGGCTCCTCTCTCACCTCGCGCAGATCGAAAAAGTGGAAAGCGAAGACGAACGCCTCCGGCAGTTGGCAGAGATGCTTCACCGGACCGATCCCGGTCCGGGAGGGTTTTACGACCATTTCGGCGATCCGGCAAGCTGGAAGCGGGTACTCGGGCAGCTACCGTGGGAGCAGGATCCCGGCAGCCTGGTATCGCCGCGGGTAAGTTTCGGCGTCGGATTAGTAGGAGAAGAATGGGTGGACGAGATCAAAGCCACGGGTTTCAAAGGCCAGATCACGCCCCGCGCGTGGATGAAACAGGCGAAAGCGTTGTATAACCTGCCGCTGAAAATAGCTTATTCCGACCTGGACCGTACTGCCACCTACCGCATGCGTATTTCGTATACGGGCCGGTTTCGCTCACGGATGAAACTGGTGACAGACGACGGGAGCGTCATCCACGACTTCCTTCAAACCGGCGAGCAGCCGATTTTTGAATTTGACGTACCCCGCACTGTTACGGCCGACGGCGCCGTCACCTTTATCTGGAACTGCGGCGAAGGCGAGCGTGGCTCACAGGTGACGGAAATCTGGCTGATGAGGAAATAGCCTGGAGCAGAGGGCATGGGGTAAAAGAGTCGGGAGACTGCTTCTTTATCGGTTTGGGCTCAGCTCATTTCCGGACGATGACGTTCTTCCACCAATCGTCCTGACCATCAATGCTGTAGTAGACGCCAAAATCCAGCGAAGGAGTATCCCGGGTCTTTGAATGCTCGACCCGCAGGTAGTAATTTCCTTTGCGAAGCGGCAACATGACCGTTTGCCTCGCGTGGCCGGTCGCAGTGTTGTAGCTGATCCAGAGCCTGTCGTCCAGCCACAAACGGGTACCCGGCGAAGGAGTCAGCTGAAAAACATAATAGCCATCAGCAGTGATCGGGAGTACTCCGGCGATTTTCCCATCGGCAGTCCATTCTGCTGCCGTAATTTTCCCCGATGCATCTTGCTTTCGGTTGGGCTCTTTCGGGCGCAGAAAATCACCGGTCGTAACATGAACGGGTATCTCCCGATCATATAATCCGCTTGTGGAGAATGATTTGACTCTCAGGCCGTCGGTTTTATCCACAATTAAGGCTCTATCCACACGCGTTGATTGAGCGTTGGGGATCGAGCCGTCAGTCGTGTACCGGATATCAGAATGATCCGTTTCCAGCAGTAATTTGATGGGTTTACCGGGAACAACAATCCCGCCGGTCAGGTGAAAACTCACGTTTCGGGTATAATATCCGAGGTAAGCGAATTTCAGGCCGTCGTAGTTGCCCTTGAAGGTGGTGGAGCTATGCGTTTCGTCCTCATACAGCTCGGAATCCCACCGAAGTCCCTCCGGATGAAGGCTCCGAAGCGTACTGTCCATGGCGTCCCGGCGCATGTAGTGATACGAGTATCCGTTGCGCCCGCCCATATGCAGTACCCTGTTGCGAAATTTTGTACCGGGAAGTACCTGCGCGGCGAAGCCCGGAAAATAGCCGTTGGCATAATGCAGCGCAGCGTCCGCAATCACGTAGTACTTGAACGTATCCGGCGTTTTGAGCAACGCATACAGGGCAAACATGCCGCCAAAGGATGAGCCGCAAAGGCCGTTATATCCGCTGGTCCGGTACTGTCGGTTGATATGGGGAAGTAATTCGCGATTGAGAAATCCGAGGAAGTTTTGCGCGCCGCCCGAGTAAGCTATTTCCGGCGTCGGTTTGGGGGTAAGGTCCCTGTCCCTCAGGTTATACCCGTCCAGATATCGGTTCGGAACACTCACGATGATGATCGGCGGCATAAAGGAAATCGCACGAAGGTAATTGTGGATCATCGAGAAGGTATACGCGTTCCACTCTCCGTCCAGCACATACCAAACGTCATACCGGGCGGTATCCTGCCTGTAGGCTTTCGGCAGGGCGATTTCGATGGGGCGAGTCTCTTTCAGTATCGGGGAATAAAGCGAATCCCGGATCCATTCCTGGGCCATCGCGCCGGATGAAAGCGCGAGAAGGAAGGCGAGAAGGAAGGCAAGAAGGACGGGTACTCGCTTCATGATACTGCCTGTTTGGGTTGACGCATGGGGCAAAGGGCAGAGGGAGGACGGTTGCCTACCCCATGCCCTTTGCCCTCTGCCCCCCTGCTTATTCCGCCAGCAACTTATCCATCAACCGGTTAAAATCCTCCACGTACTGATCGTAGTACTTCCCGGTACCGGGGCCGGAGAAACCGGTGTGGATTTCACGGACTTTGCCCGTTTTGTCGATGTAGATGGTCGTGGGATATCCCATGATCCGGTTCAGCATCGGCAGCGTAGCGGAAGCCGTCTGATCGGCTGCGCCTGCCAGTACCACCGGATACGGAATCTGGAAGCGGTCGACCATGCGTTTGATTTTTGGCGCGGCGACAGCAAAATCGTCGCTGCGTTCGTACGACAACCCGAGGATTTCTACGCCGCGCTTCGCATTTTTCTTATACCAGGGGACGAGAAAGTTGGTTTCGTCCATGCAGTTCGGGCACCAGGAACCCATGATCTGGAGAATGACGACTTTTCCTTTGAAACGGGGGTCGTCGAGCGTCACCTTTTTACCGGACTGTGCATCGGGAAAACTGAAGGAAACCTTGTCAAATCCGGGTTTCAGAAAGGTCAGCGATTTTTCGTCCGGCAGCGCCGCTTTTTCATCTTTCACCGAAACAAAAGAAGCGTGGCCGCTCAGGCCGCTGAAGTAATCTCCGGAAATCTTGTCCTTTTCGAGGCGCGCCTTGAAGACAAACAGGTGCGAGCCATCATACGCGGAAAGGAAGAGGCTGTCGCCCACGATATCACCGTCGAGGAAGCGGTAATCGCCCGTCGGCGTCAGAAATGAAGCCGAAACACGTGAGCCTTTTTGTTCAAACAGGCCTACTGCTTCGGACGTCTTTCCGTCTGCCTGTTTGAAGGTCGCGGCATATTTTCCGGCGATGTTCCAGGAAGTCGGCTTCGGTTGCGGCGCAAACCGGTATTCTTTTCCGAATTCGGCGCGGAAGGGAAGGGTGAGCACCGCTTTTCCGCGCTTCTTTTTGTAGACGCCGGTCATCTGATTACCGGCTACTTTTCCGACCAGTTCGGCGTCAAAAAGCTCCATCGGAATATGCAGGGAATCACCTTTCAGGGTAGAAGCGTCCATCTTGAGGCGCTCTTTTCCGTTGATCGCCCAGACATTAAATGTGTTGGCAGCGCCGGCCGGCTCAATCTGCAGTCCGAACGGCAGGGCGCCCCCCTTGTTGAAGACTTCGGCACGCCAGATTCCTTTTTGTACCTGGGCATGGGCGAGGCTTCCGAGCAGGACTCCCGTGGCAACCAGAAAGATTTTTTTCATAGGGAAGACTGATTATCAATGAAGTAAGGAAGTGCAAATGGTAATTTCAGTTCAGACTTCGCAAAACAGTTGATTTACAATTGTAAATTTTGTTAATCTTGTAACTGAAACTCCGGATTACTCTACTAAATAACAATGGTAGTAGGGAAAGTTCCCCGTCCGGGCGCGCATATTTTTCAATCGGGTTCCGAACATGTCTTCTGCTTTCGATTACCACCGTCCGGTCATGCTGGAGGAATGCCTGGAAGGGCTCAATATACAGCCGGATGGCATTTACGTGGATGTGACCTTCGGCGGCGGAGGACACTCGAAAGCAATTCTGGAGCGGTTGGGCCCCGATGGCCGGCTCGTTGCCTTTGATCAGGATCCGGATGCCCGGAATGAGGCCCGGAAACTGGACGACAACCGGCTGTTGTTCGTCGAAGCCAATTTTCGCTATCTGAAAAAGTTTCTCCGGGTACACGGCATCAAGCAGGTCAACGGGATTCTGGCCGATCTGGGAATCTCTTCCCACCAGATTGACGTACCCGAGCGGGGCTTTTCGACGCGGTTTGACGGCCCGCTCGACATGCGCATGAACCCGAATGCCGAATTTTCCGCCCAGCAGGTCATCAACGAATACGGAGAGGCCGAGCTGCATAAGATCTTCGGGCTGTACGGCGAAATCAAGAACGCCCGGACCCTCGCCGCTGCCGTGCAGGCCGCGCGCATGAACCAGCCGATTCATACTGTTCAGGATTTCCGGAATGTACTTCAGCGCTTCGCCCCGAAAGGAAAAGAGTTCAAGTATTTCGCGCAGGTATTTCAGGCTGTCCGGATCGAGGTAAACGAGGAAATGACCGTGCTGGAAGAGTTCCTGACGCAGGTGCCGGAGGTACTCGCTCCCGGCGGGCGACTGGTTGTGATGAGTTATCATTCCCTGGAAGACCGTCTCGTCAAAAACTTTATCCGCGCCGGAAAGTTTTACGGTGAAGCGGAAAAGGATTTGTACGGAAACGAGCTGAAGCCGCTGCGGTCGGTCACCCGGAAACCCGTAGAAGCCACCGCCGAAGAAATCGCCCTCAACCCCCGCGCCCGGAGCGCCAAACTCCGGATCGCCGAACCGAATATGGTCTGATCTATGGCATCGAAGTGGTCTAAATCGCTGGCCCGGTATTTCCAGGTCGGGCAATGGATGGGGCAGTCGACGCCCGGGCAAAAGATGTTCAACGCCTTCTGGGTGGTGTGCCTGTTGATTCTGTACGTCGGCTGGGTACTCCGCGGCGAGTCGCGTATCCGGCAGACAGACCGCCTCAAGCGGGAAATCGGCGAGCTGAACGCCGAGCTGACCTACGAAAAATCCAAGCTGATGCAGGAATCGCGCCAGTCTAAAATCGTGCAGAAAGTAGCGCCTATGGGGCTGCAGGACTACCGGAATCAGCAACCTCCTGTCAAAGTCGTCGTTCCTACGGAGTAATTCAACCTTCTTATCATCATGGCTGAGTCCAGTAACCTGAAAAGGCGGATCTTCATCCGGAGTATCATCGTATCGGTCGGACTATTGCTTTTCAGTATTGCCATCGCGGCCCGGATTGTGTATGTCCAGCAGGTCGAGGGTAAGGAGTGGAAAGACCGGGCTGAAAATTCACGCTACCGGATTATTCCGGCAACGCGCGGAAATATTTTTTCGGACGATGGCAGTCTTCTCGTTACTTCCGTGCCGGAATACCGGGTAGGGATTGACCTCAGCGTAACGGTCCGGCACGCTGCCGATTCGGCACATTTCTTCAAAAACCTCGATTCCCTCAGCATCCACCTCGGTAAAATCCTGAAGGAGCCATCATCTACAATCCGCCGGCGGATTGTACAGGGCCGGAACAACCTCCTGCAGGTCATGGCCTATAATCAGGCGCAAACCGATACCGCCAAATGGGAAACCGAACCCCGGTACCTGTCGATCAGCCCGACGCCCATTACTTACGAAAAAAAGAAATGGCTCTTTGAGCAGACCAAGTGGGCTGTCCTCCGGAAAGCGACAGCCGAGGAAAAAAAGAAGGATAAAGAGCTGGAGCGCCGGGTATTCCGCTTCCGCTGGATGCCGCTCGACAGCGTCAAACTTTTCTCTACCGGCCTCAATTTTGAGCTCGTACCGAATCGGGATAAACCCTTTGGCAATACAGCGTCCCGCCTGCTGGGCCGCACCGACGACTCCCTTGTGAAAGACCCGCAGGGATCAGTAGTTGCCGTTATGCGCGGTGCGACAGGTATCGAGAAGAGCTTCAATGGCATGCTCGTCGGCCAGGAAGGCCACGGCTGGTTCGAAAACCTGCGGGGCAGCTGGCGACCGATCAACGAAGAAGATTCGCACCATGCCGTTCCGGGGCTGGATCTGTATACCACGCTGAATGTCAATATGCAGGATGTGACGGAAGCAGCCCTGCTCAAGGCCGTCAAGCGGTATAAAGCGAAGTATGGCGTGGCGATTGTGATGGAAACGCAGACCGGGGAGATCAAAGCCCTGGCGAACCTCCATCATACCCGCGACAGTACGTATGTCGACGATCAGAACTTTGCTGTCAACTACCGCATCGCTCCCGGATCGACGTTCAAACTGGCTACGATGATGTCGGTTTTTGAGGAAACCAAAGCATCTCCCAATGACCTCGTGAATACCACCGGCGGGCAGTATCTCCACCTTCACGACTCGAATAACCGGGGCTACGGTATTATTTCGCTGTATGGCGCCTTTATCCGCTCTTCGAATACGGGGATGGCGCGGACGCTGGTTCAGTATTTCGGGAGCAAACCCAATACGTTTGTCGACTACCTCCATAAATTCCACCTGGCGGATAAGCTTGATTTTCAGGTGGAAGTAAGTCGTGGTAATGAAAAACCGGAGGTTCACCGCCCCGGCGACCGGCTGTGGAGCAACAAGTCCCTCCCGACGATGGCTATCGGCGAAGAGCTCCGGATTTCGGCGATGCAGATGCTGGCTTATTACAATGCTGTCGCGAACAACGGCTACTGGATTCAGCCGATTGTCGTGAAAACAGCCAAGCGCGGCGAGCTGGTCGAACGTGATTTCACCCAGACACAGCGCCGGGACAGCCAGAAGATCTGCTCTGAGCGAACGCTGGGTATCGTGAAGAAAATGCTGGAAGGGGTACTCGAAGACGCCAACGGCACGGCGCGGAGTATCGCTCCCCTGACCTACCGCATCGCCGGAAAAACGGGGACGTCCATCAAATTCGACGGCAAAAAGAAAACCCGGCTGTACTACTCATCTTTCGCCGGCTATTTCCCGGCGGAGAAGCCCCGCTATACCATTTTTGTAGCGCTGGATGAACCGCATAACCCTGAAACAGGTATGTCAGCGTATGGCGGCACAGCTGCGGCACCCGTTTTCCGGGAGATTGCCGATAAGGTACGGGCTCTCGATCTGCAGATGCACCGTACCCTCCGCGGAAAAGCGCTGCTAACCTCTGAGTGGCAAAACGAACTCGGAAATGCCCACCCGTCTGATCTCCGGCAAATTGCCTCGGGCCTCGGGATTCCGACCAATGCCAGCGGCTGGGACGAAGCGCCGCGTGGCTCCACCCGCAAAGTACCCAACCTCAAGGGTATGTCGCTGCGGGATGCACTGTATGTACTCGAAAACCGGGGATACCGGGTGCGCTATACAGGTCGCGGGCACGTATTCGCCCAATCGCTGGAACCCGGGACAGACCCTGTGGATAAATCCATTGTACTGGAATTGAAATAATACGGCAACTACATCAAAAAAGCCGGACGATACCGCCCGGCTTTTTTGATGTATCAACCGGTAGATCAGTCGTTTCTATCAATAAAAATGCTCCCGGTTTCAGAGGGGTAGTTTGACGGCGCATTCAACCTGCGTCGATCATGATCCGCTTTCTTTTTCTCTGGCTGATACCCATTCTGCCGGCAGCCGCTCAGCTTTTCACCGACCGGGAGACCTACTCCTGCCATGCCGGTCTGTATTCCGCGCTGCCATTCTGGCTGCAACGCAATACCGGCGGTATACTGACGGGCAACGGACCACTGGCTGCTGCCCGTTTCGCCATCCACGCTGATTATCAAACACCTACACATACTCGCTCCTACCTTCGCCGGCGGTTCTGGGATTGGGGTTATGGCGCTGAAATTGCGCTGACGGGAGGAAGCACAATCCATGCTGTCGTTCCGGAAGGGTATATCAAGGCAAAAGCAGGCCGAATGGAACTTTCCCTTGGCAGGCGAAACGAAGTGGCAGGCCTGGCAGATAGTGTGATGGGTACCGGTCCCTTCGCGTGGTCGGGCAATGCGCTGCCGGTGCCAAAAATCGCGCTGCACCTGCCGGAGTGGACGCCGCTGGCGCACGGTCGGCTATCGGTGCGGGCAGGCATTGCGCATGGCTGGCTGGACGAGCCGCGGGCCGTCGTCCGGCACGTGCGCCTGCATCAAAAGTACCTGTATGGCCGGTGGCAGGGCCGGCGGATCGAATGGATGGCCGGTATCAATCACCAGGTTCAATGGGGTGGCCGGGTCAGCGCGGCATGGTTGCGGGAACACCCCGAGCAGGCCGCTTTTTTTCAGCCGGATGGTACGTTGCCAACCGATGGTGCCGCCTGGTGGTCGGTTTGGACCGGCGCGCGCGTTTCCGGTCATCATTACAACGCCTATGATGCAGGCGAACGGGTGGGTAATCACCTGGGGACGATTGACGTCGCCGCTTTCCTGCCTGAGACCGGGCTGCTGTTCTACCGTCAGCAGCCCTATGACATGCCCTCTTTGCTCGGGCTGTCGAATGTGGCGGATGGCCTGACCGGCCTGCGTTTCACGCGGAGGGAAGGCATCCTGCGGCTACTTGTACTCGAATACCTGTCTACCCTGAATCAGGGCCGGGGCGGCCGGTGGACGGAGGACTACTTCCGCCATGCACAGTACCTGCAGGGATGGACCTACCACGGGCAGGTAATCGGGACGCCCTTCGTCTCGCCCGAACGAAACCGGGTTGCAGTTATCCACACCGGATGGAAAGCCGTCTGGGAAAATGAAACGGGGCTGGAAGGGAAGCTCTCGTATGTCGCCAGCGCCGGATACGCCAGCGGGCTCCTCCGCCTGACACTTCCCGCCCGGTTACGCCTGGGCGGAGAATGGGAAGGAGCCCTCGCCGCAGATACCGGCCCGGTATTCCGGTGGGCGGTATCCATCGGGTGGAAAAAGCAATGGGGACTTTCGGAAGAAAACGTATCCGATGCGGTGCGCTACCGCCGGAAATACCGGCGGTGATCAGGCCAGCTCCATCACGGTCCGTTTGTGCTCACGCCCCCAGCGGATCATTTCCAGAATGATAGCGGAAAAGGTACGGCAATAGTCTGTGAGCTCATATTCGATCTGAGACGGGAAGTCCTCGCATACCGTACGGGTGACGAGCGCGTTGAGTTCCAGTTCCTTCAATTCCCGCGATAAGGCCCGGGGCGTAATACCCGGCAGGCTCTGCTGAATGTCTTTGAACCGCTTGTTTCCGTTACATAACGAGTTGATCACCGGAAGCCTCCACTTCCCTCCGATAGCGTACAGGGCATCCTGAAGCGCACGCGCTTCCTCTGATTGGTTCCGTATCATGTGACTTTTTTGAGTGTACTATACTCCGGTATACCGCGCCGGAAGCGCATGCCGGCGGTACTTAGTTTTGCGCAAAAAAAAAGCGATGAAAACTCTTCAAAACAAAATTGCCCTCGTGACGGGCGGAAACAGTGGAATCGGGTATGCAGCTGCCAGGGTACTGGCCGAACGGGGTGCTACCGTCGTCATCACCGGTCGCCGCCGGGAGGCCGTCGAAACTGCCGCGCGGGAACTTGGCGTATTTGGCTTTACCGCCGATCAGGCTGTTCTGGAAGATACAAATGCGCTGGTTCAATACATCCGCGAACAATTTGGCCGGCTCGACATCCTGTTTATCAACGCCGGAATTGCCGGCGGAGGTTCCAACATTGAAAACACTACCGCAGAGTACTTCGATACGATGATGAACATCAATTTCCGCGGGGCGTATTTCACCCTGAACCGGTTCATTCCGCTGTTGCCGGAAGGTGCGTCCGTCGTGTTTCTGTCCTCCATCGTCGCGCAGATGTACGCGCCGCAGAGTTCCGTTTACCAGGCCAGTAAAGCTGCGCTCAACTCGATCGCCAAAACTGCCGCTGCCGAGCTGGCTACCCGGAAGATACGGGTAAATATTGTTAGCCCCGGCCCTACCCGAACAGAAGTGCTGAACAAATCCGGTCTCAGCGAAGCGCAGCTACAGCAGGTTTTTGACCACCTGACCGAGCGGATTCCCCTGAAAAAAATCGGTACAGCCGACGACGTCGCCGGACTCGTCGCCTACCTCAGTGAAGACCAGGCCGGCTTCATCACCGGTTCGGAGTTTGTCATCGACGGAGGGCTTACCTTGTAAACAAAACGAGCCGGCCGGAGTACCCGGTCGGCTCGTTTCATTTTTGTGTCAGCAATCAGATATCCGATAACTCCAGCCAGCGTAGTTCCTTCTCTTCCAGCAGGTTGGTAATTTCCTCGACTTCTGCCGCCCAGGCAGCAATCTGCTGGTAGTCACCCTCGCCGCCGTTCATCTGTTCCGTCAGCCGGGTCTTCCTGCCTTCAAGGTCCGCGATATCAGACTCCAGACTTTCCAGTTCTTTCTGTTCCTTGAAGCTGAGCTTGCGTTTGGAGGCTGTCGCGACCGGTTTGGGGGCTTCGGCTTTCGGTTTCGGCGCTTCTGCGACAGGAGCCTGGCTCAGGCTCTCCCGGTAGTCGGTGTAGTTGCCGGGAAAATCCCGGATAACTCCTTCCCCCTCAAATACAAACAGGTGTTCAACGAGCCGGTCCATGAAGTACCGGTCGTGCGAAACCAGTACGATACACCCCGCAAACTGAAGCAGGTAATCTTCCAGGACGTTCAGCGTCTGGATATCCAGGTCGTTCGTCGGCTCATCCAGAATCAGAAAGTTCGGGTTCCGGATCAGTACCTGCAGCAGTTGCAGACGCCGTTTTTCACCACCGGACAGCTTTTCGACTGCCGTGTATTGTTTCTTGGGATCAAAAAGAAAGTGCTGCAGAAACTGGCTCGCTGAAATCGTTTCGCCGGAGCCCAGCGTAATCACTTCCGCGATTTCCTTGACGACGTCAATGACGCGCTGACCCGGTTTAAAATCGGGTTCAGACTGGGTGTAATACCCGAACCGTACTGTCTCACCGACATCGATCAACCCCGAATCGGGCTGTTGCGCTCCCGTCAGAATATCGAGAAAAGTAGATTTTCCGACGCCGTTTTTACCGACAATACCTACCCGTTCCTTCCGGCGAAATACGTACCCGAAGTCTTTGACAATCTTCAGGTTACCAAACGCCTTTTGAATATCGCTCAGCTCGATGATCTTGCTGCCGAGGCGGGTCATGCCGATGTTCAGTTCAACGTTCGACTCTTTCCGCTCCTGGCTGGCCTTGTCTTTCAGGTCATAAAACGCATCGACGCGGTACTGGGCTTTGGTACCCCGGGCTTTGGGCTGGCGCCGCATCCATTCAAGCTCACGGCGGAGGAGGTTCTTCGCCTTGTCTACTTCGGAGGCTTCTGCGTGCTGACGTTCTGCCTGTTTTTCAAGGAAGTACGAATAGTTTCCCTTGTGCCGGAAGATACTTCCCTCCGTCAGTTCGAGGATTTCGGAGCATACGCGATCGAGGAAGTACCGGTCGTGCGTGACCAACAACAGCGTCGTATTCGCAGTCCCGAGGTAGTTTTCGAGCCATTCAATCGCTTCGAGATCGAGGTGGTTGGTCGGCTCATCCAGAATCAGGAGATCCGGTTCTTCGATCAGTACCTTCGCCAGGGCTACGCGCTTCCGCTGGCCGCCTGACAGTTGCCCGACGGGCTTGTCGAAATTGCTTTCCGCGACGCCCAGCCGGCCCAGAATCTGTTTCACCTTCGCCTCGTAATCCCAGGCTTTGAGTGCTTCCATTTTTCCGGCGGCTTCGGTGATCCGGTCGGTATCGTTGTGCGCGAGAGCGTTTTCATACTCCCGGATGACGGCGAGGAGCGGACTGTCTCCGGCAAAAAGCGTATCCAGAACAGTCACAGCTTCCTCGAGCGCCGGTTGCTGACTGAGGTATCCTACCCGAACCTCTTTCCGGATACTGACGGCCCCTTCTTCCGGCGCCTGCCAGCCGGCCAGGACATCAAGCAGGGACGTTTTACCCGTACCATTCCGGCCCACAAGCGCCACTTTGTCGCCCTTGCTGAGCCCGAATGTAATATTCCGGAAGAGCCAGCGCTCACCGGTTGACTTGGACAGCCCTTCGGCCGATAAATAATTCATGACAATCGCTTCGTTAACTTCTTCTCGAACGGTCGATCAGGTAAAAATCGACCAGCACCAGGGCTGCCATTGCTTCGACAATAGGCACGGCTCGGGGAACCACGCAGGGATCGTGGCGGCCTTTTCCGGAAACGACTACAGGATTTCCGTGGACGTCTACCGAATCCTGGTCTTGCATAATCGTCGCGACAGGCTTGAACGCCACGCGGAAGTAGATATCCTCTCCGTTGGAAATGCCACCCTGAATACCTCCGGAGAGGTTGGTGCGCGTCCGGACCCGCCCCTGCTCATCCGTATAGTACTCGTCATTGTGCTGGGAGCCGTATAGTTCAACGCCGTCAAAGCCCGAACCATACTCAAAACCTTTCACCGCGTTGATCGACAACATCGCCTTGCCAAGCTCAGCATGCAATTTGTCAAATACCGGTTCACCCCAGCCCGCGGGCACGCCTGTGCATACGCAGGAAACCACGCCGCCGATACTGTCACCCTTTTTACGGGTTTCATCGATGAAGGCAAACATCTGTTCAGCGAGGATAGGGTCAGGGCAGCGGACGGCATTTTCTTCCGCCAGCGCGATGGTCAATTGCTGGTACGGCGTTTCCAGCTTCATCGGGCCTACCTGCGATACGTAGGCTTCAATCGAAACACCCAGTTCTTTCAGTACCAGCTTTGCCAGGGCGCCGGCCGCCACGCGGGCAGCTGTTTCCCGGGCCGAAGAGCGGCCGCCACCGCGGTAATCCCGGACGCCGTACTTGGCGGTATAGGTATAGTCGGCGTGAGACGGACGGAATTGCTCGGAAATATGGCTGTAATCCTTGGAGCGCTGATCTTCATTCGGGATGACGAGGGCAATGGGCGTACCGGTTGTTTTTCCTTCGAAAACACCGGATAGAACCTGGAATTCGTCGGCTTCCCGTCGCTGCGTGGTGATACGGGACTGACCCGGCTTCCGACGGTCGAGCTCCTGCTGGATAAACGCTTCGTCAAAAGAAATACCGGCGGGGCATCCGTCGACAACCACGCCGATCGCCTTGCCGTGAGATTCTCCGAACGTGCTGATTTTGAATAGTGTTCCGTACGTACTGGACATGGACCTGCTGAATTAAAGAGCCGCGCTACCCGCGCCGGCCCCGGATAAAAATATATAACATGCCCAGTGCCATAATCGTCAGCACGGCATTCGCAATGCTGAGTATATTGGCCTGGACATTGATGAATGGCCTGGACGAATCGAGGTCCTCAATTCCGGAGAAAATAGATCCTCCCGGATCACCCGTACTGGCGCCTGCAACGCGTTCGCCGGTACTTTTCAGGACAACGGCCGACTGCCAGTTCACATATTTTCCGGTGGATGGATTGAAGAAAATCCAGCGAAAATACGTGCTGAGCGGGAAGTTTCCGGCCTGTTTGGGGATGATCTGGAAAGTAAACGTCTTTTCGGCGGTCACAATTCCCCTTCTGCGGGTGACGGATTGCAACACCGACGGAGAGTAGAAGTCAAAGAAGCTGTCGTTTTCCGGTGTTGTGATCGCGACCGGCGTCAGGTTGCCGACGCCGCTGATGGTCACCCGGTACTGAACGCTCTTCCCCGTCCGGATGACTCCGCCCCGGAGCTGCTCGCGCACGGTATACGATCCGATGACGGCCTGATTTTTTCTCGGATCAGAAGGAAGGGGCTTCGGTGTAACCGTCAGCGGCTGCGACGTAAACGTCATAAACTGCTGTTTCTTCCCTTTAGGCGTATTAACGGTCATTTTCAGGCTTACTGCCGGAAAGTGAATAGGCTCCGTATTGAATGGGAAATAAACTGCCTGAAACAGGCGGTACTCCGTGTATTTCCTTCCCCGGATTGTGGTCTGGTACACCTGGGGCTGGCCGCGTATGCCAAAATTTTCTTCCCAGCAGTTGACAGGGCGGATCTGCTTCAGAATCGCGCCGAGCTGCATGTTCAGCGCGTAGAAATCCATCTCAAGCGGGTTGTCGTCCGCCACAAAAAAACCGAGAGACAAACTGAACCCTTCCCCCGCAAATACCTGATTCCGATTGGATCGGAGAGAAAGGAAAGCTGCCGCTTTGGCATCGGCCGGAGCCGTGTCTTCCTCCTCTGCCACTTCTTCCTCGGGTTCGCCTTCCCTGGCGGCCGCGTCTGTCACATTGACGCTTCCTCCGGGGGATACCACCGTCTGACCGTTGACTGTCATCGTAAACGGCGGAATGTCGTAGGTACCCGGCTGGCTTGGAATATAATTTTGGGTGATGCGCTGAACGATTTCGGTCCGATTCCCGATTGTATTGGTGGAAGTCGTGGTGGTGGTACCACGCCGGCTCATTCCCTTGATATCGGGAAAGCGGTCATACTCGCGCTGCTCACTTCCGGTGATGACGACGGTGATCGAATACGGGCGTCCGGGAGACACAACAGCACTCCCCAGCTCGATCCGAACAGCCGGTTGCTGGGCAAAAACAAAAACTCTTGAAAAAGAACAATAAAAAAGTAGTAAAATCAAATATATTTGTCGCGCCTTCATCGTTACAAAGATAGGCCGAAACTGATGGCCGCCAGCCATTTGTTGTACCTTAAACCACCGTCACACCATGTCTATAACTCTCTTAGAATATGTCAAACTAATCTTGCAAAAGGTAAGTTTTGACGCAAGGCTATTTGAAAAGGAACTACGTAAAGCAATCCGTCAGCTGATTCCGGCGGAAGTAAAAGAACTCAAAATGTGGTGCTATGCCCAATTCGGCAAAGTGTACTACCGTATCCTGCGTCGTTGCTTTGCGACGGTACGCTTTCGCAAACTTCGACTCGCTCAAGAATAGTTTGTGGTGATTTTAGGGAAAGCCAAAAATCCCCGTTCGGTCTCCGACGGGGATTTTTTATGCGGTAATTTTTCAGACTATCAGCGATCAAACGTCATCCGGCGGCCCTGAGCCGACTCGTCAAGCGCGCCATCCCGGTACGCCAGGTGCCCGGAAACGAACGTATGCGTGACCGACGACCGGAAGGTATGGCCTTCCAGCGGCGACCAGCCGCACTGGTAGTAAAGCGACTCTTTCGTGACGGTATTCGGCTTCTCCAGATCCACCAATACCAGATCCGCCCAGTATCCTTCGCGGATATACCCGCGCTCTTCGATCCGGAAACAATCTGCTACCGCGTGCGACATTTTCTTCGCTATGGTTTCAAGCGATATCTTCCCGTCGTGGTAAAACTCCAGCATCAGCAGCAACGGGTGCTGTACCAACGGTAACCCCGATGGCGCGCTCCAGTAGGGCTGCTGTTTTTCTTCCCAGGTATGCGGGGCGTGGTCGGTCGCGATAACATCGATCCGGTCATCGAGCAGGGCCTGCAGAATACGCTGCTTGTGGCCGTCTGCCTTCACTGCCGGGTTGCACTTGATCTGATTGCCGAGGGTCTCATAGTCCCGGGCGTCAAACCAGAGGTGATGCACGCATACTTCCGCCGTGATGTGTTTTTGTGCTTTGACGGATGCTTCGACAGAAGAATCTCCGTAAAAACCTTTCTCAAACAAGCCTGTCTCCTCTCCCGTCGTAATGTGCAGGATATGCAGACGGGTACCGTGCTTTTTCGCCAGTTCTACTGCCATCGAGCTGGATTTCAGACAGGCCTCCACATTCCGGATTTCAGGGTGTACCCGCGCCGGAGGGTTATCGCCGTACCGTTCTTTGTACAGCGCAACATTGGCCCGGATAGTAGCCTCGTCTTCGCAGTGCGTCGCAATCAGGTAGGGCGCGTTGGCAAAGAGCTGACCGAGTACTACCGGATTGTCTACCAGCATATTACCGGTCGACGAGCCCATAAAAATCTTCACACCGCATACCTGGCGGGCGTCTGTCCGCATGACTTCGTCGTAGTTGTCGTTCGACGCCCCCATGTAAAAGGAGTAATTCGCAAGCGAGGTACGCGCCGCGATGGCGTATTTATCTGCCAATAGTTCCTGCGTCAGGGCATTCGGTACGGTATTCGGCATTTCCATGAAGCTGGTTACGCCGCCGGCTACGGCTGCACGGGCTTCGGAGCCGATGGTTGCCTTGTGGGTCAGACCGGGTTCGCGGAAGTGTACCTGGTCGTCGATGACACCGGGAAAGAGGTATTTGCCGTTTGCGTCAATGACTTCGTCGGCGGTGAGACCCGAAAGCCCTGTTCCGATTTGTTCGATGCGTCCGTTGCGGATAAATACGTCCGCTTCGCGGATCTGCCCTTCGTTGACGAGGCGGGTATTGAGGAGAAGTACGGATTTCATTCCTGTCAAATTTCGGCAAAGGTACGCGTCCCAACCAAACCGAATACCCTTTCTGTGAAGTCTGTGTCGTCTGTGAGACATTAAAACAGCTCACAGACGACACAGACTTCACAGAAAAAATGAAGCGGGGCTGTTTCGTTCGGATCGAAACAGCCCCGCTTTGTCATCAGGTATTGCTTTATTTCCGTTGCAACTCCGCAAATTCCTTCGCGAAATACGTCAGGATGATCTTCGCTCCCGCCCGTTTGATGGACGTCAGCGTTTCGAGCATGACTTTCTGCCCGTCAATCCAGCCGTTCTGCGCGCCGGCCTTGATCAGGGAGTATTCTCCGGAGATGTTATAAGCCGCAATCGGAAGCGCAAAATTGTCGTTCAGCATCTTGATGATATCCAGGTACAGCATCGCGGGCTTCACCATCAGGTAGTCGGCGCCTTCCGCATAGTCAAGTTCAGCTTCAATCATGGCCTCTTTGATGTTCGCGGGATTCATCTGATACGTCTTTTTGTCGCCGAATTTCGGGGCCGACTCCAGCGCATCCCGGAAGGGGCTGTACAACGACGACGCATACTTGGCCGTGTACGACATAATTGCCACGTTCGTAAAGCCGTTGTCGTCCAGAATTTCCCGGAGATACCCGACCCGTCCATCCATCATATCGGAGGGTCCGAGGATATCCGCGCCGACCTGCGCCTGGGCGAGGGCCATTTTTCCGAGGATTTCAAGGGTTTCGTCGTTGAGGATTTCACCGTTTTCGACGAGGCCGTCGTGGCCATCGGAGCTGTAGGGGTCCATCGCCACATCCGTCATCACGACGACATCCGGAAAGCGGGATTTGACCGCATGAATCGCTTCCAGGTACATATTGCCCGGGCGATGGCTTTCGGTGGCGAAGCGGTCTTTCTTTTCTTCTGCCAGGCCGGGGAAAATATCAAACGTCTTGATACCCAGGTCGCGGCAGTAGGCGATTTCTTCGAGGAGGTTATCGAGGGAATGCCGGTAAATCCCCGGCATGGAAGCGACTTCCTTTTTCACACGGGTTCCTTCTACCAGAAAAACGGGAAGGATCAGGTCGTTGACGGATACCGTCGTTTCTTCGACCAGCGCTCTGACCGCCGCATTGGTACGCAGGCGGCGGGGACGACGAATAATGTTCATGGCACGAGCATCTTGTTCAAACGCCCGCAAAGCTACGGTGCGGTTTTCAGTTTTCGGTTTTCTGTTTTGAGTTTGGGGTGAATGGGGAGGAAATGTTTACAGTTTACGGTTTTCGGTTTTCAGTTTGGGATGAAAGAGCTATCCCGGAAACCCAACTGAAAACTGAAAACTGAAAACCGCGTCTCAGAATGCCGCCACCACCGCATACCCAATCATCACCAGGCACAGTACTATTTTCATAAACATACCTGCCAGAAAACCGAGGAAAGAGCCAAAGGCGGCCTTGAGCGCGTTTTGGTGAGACAGGCCGGCGATCAGCTCGCCGGCGAAGGCCCCGAGAAAAGCGCCCAGAAACAGGCCGCCGGGGATGGGTACAAACAAACCGGCGATCAGCCCCAGGGTGGTACCCCAGGCGCCGTAGGAGGTACCCCCGAATTTTTTCACACCCCAGATCGGCACGTAGTAGTCCAGTACGGTGATGATCAGGGTAATGATACCGATGACGATCAGCGCCGGAGTCGATACCTCCGCGTAGCCTGATCCTTTGAGCAGGAGTAATCCGAGGAAGCTGAGCGGAGGGCCCGGCAGAGGAAGAACCGCTCCGGCAAGTCCTGTCAGCAACGCGGCGATTCCGAGAATAAGCAGCACGATTTCCATGAACGAAAGGTAGCCGTCTTCCCGAAAGCAAAAAAGCCACCCCGATGAGGATGGCTTTTGAGACGGATAAAAGGGTTCTGGAAAGGATTACTCCGTGCTTTTGACGGGATTGAGCTTTTCCATCCCCTTTTCCGAGGCCGATTGCTCTGCTTTTTTCTTGTTGAAGCCGGAGCCGGTGGCAAAGACTTCGTTGTCAATCAGCAGTTCGGCAATAAACTCTTTATGCCGGGCGGTTCCTTTTTCGGTCACGTCGAACCGGACTTCCCGCCCTTCCCGCTGCGCCCACTCGATGATCTGAGACTTGTAATTGATATTGGTTTCAACTACTTTGTCCAGGTCGAAGTAGCTCGACAACAGGCGTTTAAGAATGAATTTCTTCGTAAACTGAAATCCCTTGTCCAGGTAAATTGCCCCGACAAAAGCCTCCAATGCATCGCCGTACATGGAAGTCCGGGTAAGGACAGTCCGCCGGTTGGGATCGTATTCGACGAGCTTGTCGAGTCCGAGCTTGCGGGCGACCAGATTCAGCGATTCCCGGTTCACAATCCGCGAGCGGATTTCGGTCAGGAAGCCTTCGTCCTTGTACGGATACTTCTTGAACAGGTATTCTGCTACGACCATCCCGAGTACGGCATCACCGAGGTACTCCAGTCGTTCGTTCGACAGGCGGAGGTCCTTCCCGGTTACCGGCTTACTCACCGACGTATGCATAAAAGCCAGGCGGTAGAGTTCGAGGTTGGACGGGCGGGTCCCAATGAGCGTAGCTACCGCCTTTTTCAGCTTCTTTTCCTTGTCGGAAGGAGATCTGAAAAATTGGGTCAGTGGGTCAAAGACCGTTGATACAAACAGCGGTAGCAGCACAGGATAACAAGTTAAGGTTGACCGGCTGGTGTGGACCGGTCGGCCGGGCTAGATTTTCTTAAATACGACGCAGGTATTGTGTCCGCCAAACCCGAAGGTATTGCTGATGGCCACGTTAACCTCACGTGTCTGAGCCTGGTTGAAGGTGAGGTTCAGCTGCGGGTTGATGTCCGGATCATCCGTGAAGTGGTTGATCGTCGGCGGAATGGTCTGGTGTTGAATCGCCAGAATCGCCGCAACCGCTTCAATAGCCGCCGCACCACCCAGCAGGTGACCGGTCATGGACTTGGTAGAACTGATGTTCAGCTTCGTCACGTGGTCTCCGAACAGTCGCTCGATCGCCTTGAGTTCCTGAGGATCTCCGATGGGCGTCGAGGTACCGTGGGTATTGACATAGTCGACTGCTTCCGGAGCCAGACCGGCGTCTTCAAGCGCCAGTTTCATACACATAAACGCGCCGCGACCGTCGGGGTGGGGAGCTGTAATATGGTAGGCATCGGAAGACATGCCGCCTCCAACGATTTCGCAGTAAATTTTGGCGCCGCGGGCTTTGGCGTGCTCGTATTCTTCGAGAACAAGAGCTGCGCCGCCTTCTCCGAGGACAAAACCGTCGCGGTCTTTGTCGTACGGGCGGGAAGCCGTAGCCGCATCGTCATTGCGTTCTGAAAGGGCCTTGAGGGCGTTGAAACCGCCGACACCCGCCTGGGTAACGGCTGCTTCAGAACCGCCTGATACACATGCGTCCATTTTACCGAGACGGATGTAGTTAAAGGCGTCGATCAGGGCATTTCCGGAAGACGCGCAGGCCGAGACCGTCACATAGGTGGGTCCGCGGAAACCGTGCCGGATCGAGATCAGGCCGGAGGCGCTGTCGGCGATCATCTTCGGGATAAAGAACGGATTGAAACGGGGGGTCCCGTCTCCGCCGCCAAACGAAAGTACTTCGTCTTCAAAGGTCTTGAGACCGCCGATACCGGCTCCCCAGATCACACCAACCCGGTCGAGATCGAGTTTTTCTTTATCGAAGCCCGCGTCTTCAATGGCCTGGTCGGCCGTGACGACAGCGTACTGGGTAAACCAGTCCATCTTTCGGGCTTCCTGGCGAGGAATGTACGACTGCACATCGAAGTTTTTAACCTCACAGGCGAAGCGCGTCCGGAAGCGGGTGGCATCGAACCGGGTAATGCCAGCAGCGCCGCTGACACCGTTTTTCAGACCGTTCCAGTACTCGTCTACCGTATTTCCAATGGGGGTAAGAGCTCCAAGTCCAGTAATAACAACTCGCTTTAATTGCATAGCGGAATGGTTTTGGGTAATCACGACAGGTATTTCCGGACCACCCGGCCTTTCAGCGAAAGTAGGGTGTATTTTCCGGAAAGTGAACCTGACCGAGCAAAATCAAAAAAATGTGCTAATCCGAAAAGGGACATAAACATGCCCATTTTCAAATTAGCACCGCTGAAAGAGATACTTACTTGGCGTGTTCTTCCAGATAAGCAACAGCTTGTCCGACCGTCGTGATCGTTTCAGCCTGATCATCAGGAATGGACACGTTGAATTCCTTTTCAAATTCCATGATGAGTTCCACGGTATCGAGCGAGTCAGCACCGAGGTCGTTCGTGAAGCTAGCCTCGGGGGTTACTTCCGACTCCTCCACGCCCAATTTGTCAATGATAATCTGCTTGACCTTAGCTGAGATTTCTGACATTGTTATGAATGATTTGGTTCAAAAAACGTCGCAAAGAAAATTACTTGCTTTCAGATTGACAAACATATTTTTCGGATAGTCGGAACAACGAAAGCCAAAAACGGACGTTAAGGCTATGCCGGAGGAAAGAATTGCGACGGGCAATCCCTTTCCTCCGGCCTTATTTTTCCGGCGATTTTACTCGCTGCGAACCGAACTCGCGCCTGAGGTATTGGCCTGTACCGACGGATGCCCGCGGTACCGGATTTTACTCGCGCCGCTTGCCTGGGCTGACAGGGATTCTTTCACGTTGACATGCGCCGAACTGGCACCGGAGGCGTCAATAACGGCCCGGTCTACCGCAAAATCTCCTCCCTGGAAGGACGTCGCGCCTGACACCGACCCTTTGATTTCTCCGGCGCTGCCCGTCAGGTTGATGGACGAAGCGCCTGACAGATCCAGGGCTACCTGCTTCGCTTTCACATCGATTTTCGCATTGGACGCACCCGAAATCCGGATGTCAAGTTTGTCGGAACTGAAACCGGCAATATCTGATTTCGTTGCTCCGCTGAGCTGAATACCCTTCAGGGCCGGCATGCGGAGGGTGATCGTCACCCGCTCCCGCCGGTTGTTTTTCCACCAGCCTTTGTCTTTTTCCTTGAAGTGAATATCGAGCTCGCCGTTGCGAACTTCTGCTACCAGGTCGTCAAGATCCTTCGCTTCTCCCTCTGCTTTCACGCTGAAGTCACCGGGACGTACGTCCACGACAAATGCAGAAGAAAGCTGAAAGCGGTCGAAATTCTTGAGAGAGAAAGTACGGGTTTCCTGAGCAAAAAGCGTGGTGCTGCAACCCAGCAGTACGAGGAGAAAGGTGAAATGTTTCATCAGATGACCTTGTTTGATGTTTGGAGTTGAGGGTTGAGAGCTTAGGGTTTAGGGTTGAGAGGCCTGCTACCGGTACTCTACCCCATGCCCTCTGCCCCACGCCCCCTGCATTTCCCAACAGATGCCATTCCACACAACCACGTTGCACTTTCACCGAAATATTTCCCCGTGTCTTGCGGAATGAATAAAATTCCCTACTTTTGCGGTTCATTTCGGCAACCGCTCGACCTGTGGGATTCCGATGTTGCCGTTTTCATCAGTTAAGACCTTAATACACAAACTCGTCATGAGTGAGCTGATCAAGCTGGTAGAGGCCGACAATGCTGCCCGCCGGAACGACATCCCCGATTTCAACTCAGGTGATACGGTAAACGTACACGTGAAAATCCGCGAAGGTAACAAGGAGCGTATCCAGATCTTCACCGGAGCCGTTATCCAACGCAAAAACGCCGGTTCCAACGGCGAAACATTCACCGTCCGGAAAGTATCCAACGGCGTTGGTGTTGAGCGTATCTTCCCGATCCTGTCCCCCAACATCGAAAAGATCGAAGTAGTCCGTTTTGGCGCTGTCCGTCGGTCACGTCTGTATTACCTCCGCGGCAAGCAGGGTAAGGCAGCGAAGATCAAGGAGAAGAAGAAATAAGCATATTCGTTGCTACGCAGAAGAAAGGGCCGTTCCCATGGGAATGGCCCTTCTTTTTGTCCCTTTCCTCCGGTTTTCCAGCTTCGTTTTCAGGGCGGGCGGATCGTCTCCTGACGAAAAATGGAAAAAAGTGGCTTACTTTCGGAGCTTTGCGGACCAGTCCGGTAGTATTTTTCGGGTTCAGGGACGTAAAATAATACCTCTTATACCTGCAACAAGCGAATGAAAATCGACGCCCATCAGCATTTCTGGCACTTTGATCCGGTGCGGGATGCCTGGATTACCCCCTCTATGGAAGTCATCCGCCGTGATTTCCTTCCCGAAGACCTTCTCCCCGTACTCCGCGCCGCCGGTATCGACGGCGCCATATCGGTTCAGGCCAGCCAATCCGAGCTGGAAACCGAATTTCTGCTGGGACTGGCCGAAGGTCAGGACGCGATCAGGGGGGTCGTCGGCTGGGTAGACCTGCGGGCCGACAACCTTCGCGAGCGGCTCGACTACTTCCGCCCGAACTCCAAACTCCGGGGCTTCCGCCATATCGTACAGGCCGAACCGGATGATCTGTTTCTCCTCCGGACGGAATTTATGGACGGCGTACGCCTGCTGGAAGAGTATGGATACACCTACGACATTCTTATATACCCGAATCAATTGCCGGTAGCCCGGGAATTCGTCACCCGATTGCCCCATCAGAAGTTCGTCGTTGACCACCTCGCAAAACCCTATATCAAGCAGGGGAATATCGAGAAATGGGCCCATGACATGGAAAGCCTGGCCCGCCGGGAAAATGTCTCGTGCAAGGTATCCGGTATGGTTACCGAGGCCGACTGGGAACAGTGGACCCCGGAGCAGCTGCGCCCCTATCTTGATGTGGTATTCGAAGCGTTCGGTCCGGACCGGGTTCTATTCGGCTCTGATTGGCCGGTTTGCCTGGTGGCGAGCTCCTACGAACGGTGGATACAGGTACTGGAAGCCTATATGGCTCCTTTCACCGAATCGGAAAAGGCGCGGTTCTGGGGCGACAATACCCTCCGGTTCTATGACATTCCGGCCTAACGGCAAACCCTAGCATCCTCTCTTTTACACATGGATTTACAGCTTAGCAACAAGATTATCATCGTCACCGGCGGCGCCAAAGGCATCGGAGAAGGTATCTGCCGGGTACTGGCGGCTGAAGGCGCCATTCCCGTCATCGTTGGCCGCAACGAAGAAGACAACCGGAAAGCGGTAGAAGCCATCGAAGCAGCCGGCGGCCGCGCCTTCGCGGTATCGGCGGAACTGACGCAGCCCGCGGAATGCGAAAAGGCGGTCCGCCTGACCCTGGAGCAATTCGGACGTATCGACGGACTGGTCAACAACGCCGGTGTAAACGACGGCGTCGGACTGGAAAACGGGACATACGAAGGGTTCGTCGCTTCGCTTCACAAGAACGTCATTCACTATTACCTGATGGCGCAGTATGCGCTGCCCGCCCTGAAAGAATCGAAGGGTGCTATTGTCAACATCGGGTCGAAAACGGCCGAAACCGGCCAGGGTGGTACCTCTGCCTATGCAGCTGCCAACGGCGGCCGCAACGCCCTCACGCGGGAATGGGCGGTAGAACTGCTCAAGTACGGTATTCGGGTCAACGCCGTCATCGTGGCGGAATGCTGGACGCCGCTTTACGAACGCTGGCTGAACGGACTGTCAAATCCCGAGGAAAAGCTGAAGGAAATCACCCGGAATATTCCCCTGGAGCAACGGATGACGACCGCCGAAGAACTCGGCAACGCCGTCGCTTTTCTCCTTTCCGGACGTTCCAGCCATACCACCGGCCAGTTGATCCATGTCGACGGCGGCTATGTGCATCTTGATCGCGCGCTCGCCAATGCCTGAGCCGCTTCACCTACCACTCTAAACGCTCACTAAATGGCACTCGGCCCAGCACCCGAAAACGTCAAACTCAAGGAAGGCACGTCGTCCGGCAGCTACCTCATCCCGTTCGCGCTTGTTACCAGTCTTTTCTTTTTGTGGGGGCTGGCGAACTCCCTCAACGGATCGCTCATCAAGCAATTTCAGATTGCCCTGGACCTGAGCCGGTTCCAGGCAGGTATCGTGGATTTCGCCTTTTACCTCGGCTATTTCTTCATGGCGCTCCCGGCCGGGTACGTCATGCGGAAATTCGGTTATAAAAAAGGTATTCTTTTCGGCCTGGTCCTGTACTCGGCCGGCGCGTTTCTCTTTTATCCTGCGGCCAGCGCCCGGGTATACGGCTTTTTCCTTTTTGCGCTGTTTATGATTGCGAGTGGAATCGCGTTCCTCGAAACGGCGGCAAACCTGTATGTAACCGTACTGGGAGAGCCTCAAAAAGCGGAATGGCGGCTGAATTTCTCGCAGTCTTTCAACGGGATCAGCCTGATCCTCGGTCCGGTTATCGGCGCCCTCTTTATTTTCTCGGAAAAAGAATATACGCCGGAAATGCTCCAGGCACTGCCGGCTGCCCAGGCCGAAGCGATCCGGGTAGAAGAAGCCCTTTCCGTTCAGGGTCCCTACCTGTTTATCGGAACGATTGTGGCGCTGGTAGCCATTCTCTTTGCGGTCATGAAAATGCCGGAAGTAGGTGCGGAAGAAGAAAAATCAGCCGGGAAAATCCCCATTACCCATTTGTTCCGTCACCGCCACCTGGTATTCGGGATCCTCGCCCAGTTTGCCAACGTGGGCGCGCAGGCGACGCTCTGGGGGTATTTTGTGGATTTCAAGCTCGATTTCTCGCGTGAAAAGCACTGGGTACTCGCCGAAGGCTGGATGAACTTCATCAACGCCGTAACGGGAACCGACGCGGCTAACCTGTCCAATACCCAGATCGCCGGATTCCATGCGTCGTTTGCACTGGTACTCTTTATGCTGGGTCGCTTTGTCGGCACGTCACTCATGACCCGAATGCCGGCTAACCGGGTACTTTCCCTGTTTTCAATCGGATCGGTAATTCTTGTAGGTCTGGCGATTCTTACCGGCGGACTGACGGCTATCATCTGCCTCAGCTTCACGTATTTCTGCCAGTCGATTATGTTCCCGACGATCTTTGCTCTGGCGACGAAAAACCTCGGCGTAGAGGCTAAAATCGCCTCTTCTCTCGTCATTATGAGTATTGTAGGCGGTGCGGTGCTGCCGCTGGTAGCAGGACTTCTGTTCCCCGCCGGTGCCTCCGCTGCGCTGCTGGTACCGCTGGTCTGCTTTATGGTGGTGGTTTTCTTCGCCTTAAAGGGATATAAAATCCGGCCGGTAGACTAAGCAGGCACAGACTGCGTTATTCCGGAAAGCCGGGTATTTCTTCGGAAGTGCCCGGCTTTTGACTTACCGCCGTTTGGCTTTGAAAGCCTTCCATCTAAAAAATTCTTAACAGACGAGCCTTTCCGTCTATCTTTGCGTTAACCAGTCAAACCGACTTCCGGCCGCGTTCGTCTCCGGACAGCCGGTTCCCAATTAAACACCGAATCGAATGAGTGGATGGATTATGGCCGGGCAGTTGCTCCTCGGTCTTTCAATTCTGGTAGGCTTACACGAGTTTGGGCACTTCGCCTTTGCCAAGCTCTTCAAAATACGCGTCAATAAGTTTTACATCTTTTTTGACTTTCTCTTTCCCCTTCCGAACGTCGCCAATTTCGCGCTCTGGAAGAAGAAAATCGGAGAGACGGAGTACGGTATCGGCTGGTTTCCGCTGGGCGGGTATGTGCAGATTGACGGAATGATCGACGAAACCCAGGAGTCCTCCAAACTCTCGAGCGAGCCTCAGCCCTGGGAATTCCGCGCCAAACCGGCCTGGCAACGCCTGCTGGTGATGCTCGGCGGGATTATTGTCAACATCATTACCGGGATCGTCATCTTCGTTTCCCTCTCCTACCAGAACGGGTACAACTACATTCCGGTCGCGGAGGTAAACAAAAACGGGATCGTCGCCGGCGAACTCGCCAAAGCCATCGGCCTGCAAACGGGCGACAAAATCCTGAAAGTAAACGGCCAGGCAGTAGAAGATTTCCGGCAGGACGTCGTTGGCCGGGTACTGCTCGAATCCAACAGCAACTACACCGTTGAGCGAAACGGACAGGAACTGACCGTGGCAGTTCCGAATGACCTCGCCGGTCAGCTCGCCAAAGACAACAACCCGGAGCGCTTCCTGAGCACCTTCACCCGTTTCGACGGCATCGCGCAGGTAGCCAAGCCGGAAGAGCCCGGTCTTTTCGCCCGGTTCTTCGGGTCGAAGCCGAAGGTATACCCTGCCTGGGAATCCGGCATGCGTGATAACGACAAGATTGTCAGCATCAACGGAACACCGATCACCTATTACCACCAGTTTACGGATATCCTTGCCGCCAACAAAGGCAAGGTACTCGACGTGGTACTCGACCGGAACGGCAAGAAACTCACCGTGAAGCCCCGCGTGACGCCCGAAGGCAAGCTCCTGCTCTACGCCAAGCGCACGCCGCTTCAGACGCCCGCCCACGTGGATTACTCCTTCGGACAGGCGCTCGCTGCCGGTACCTATGACGCCTTTGACGTCGTTGTGAAAAACGTAAAGGGCTTCGGAAAAATCTTCAAGGGTGAAGTCGCTGCGACAGACGCCATCAGCGGTCCGGTGGGTATCAGCAAACTGTATGGAGAAATCTGGGACTGGAACCACTTCTGGACTGTCACCGGCCTGCTTTCGATGGCGCTGGCGTTTATGAACGCGCTGCCGATTCCGGCACTTGACGGCGGTCATGTGATTTTCCTCCTCTACGAGATGATCCTGCGCCGCGCACCGTCCGAAAAATTCCTCGAACGTGCGCAGCAAATCGGAACGATTCTCCTGCTCGGCCTGATGGTCTTCGCTATCGGAAACGATCTTTTCAAGTAATATGCGGATCAGCCAAACAACAGGGAAAGCAGCCGGGCTCGCCGTCGCGTGCCTCCTTTCCCTGTTGTTTGCCTTTCGTGCCCATGATTTCCACAACAGCCTGACTGAAATGCGGTACAACGCCAGGACGGGTAATTTCGAAGTGGAGATCAAGCTGTTTACGGACGACCTGGAAACAGCCCTTAACAAGGGAAACAAAGGCCCGAAAATCCATATTCAGGACAACGACAAAAACGACCGCCTGGTCGAAGCCTACGTCCGCAAACACTTTAAATGGAGTAACCCGCAGGGGGCGCTTCGCCCCTATCAGTACGTCGGAAAGCAGAATGAACTCGACGCTACCTGGGTTTTTCTCGAACTTCCTTTTTCCGGCCCGCTGCCCGGTTGTAAAATCCAGCAGTCTGCATTGACCGACGTATTCGACGACCAGCAGAATATCGTCAATCTTACCTTTGGCGCCGAAAAAAAGTACTTCCTCTTCAACGAAAAAGTAACGGTTCGCCCTGTTGAGTAAATGAGCCGATTTTCGTTTCTTTCCCGAAACGAACAATCCCATGAATCTTCAGGAAGCCAAAGTACTCATCACGGGCGGCAGCTCGGGAATCGGACTGGAAACCGCCCGTCAACTCGTTGCCGCCGGCGCACAGGTAGCCATTTGCGGCCGTCATTACGACCGGCTTCAGCGCGCCGCCGCTGAAACCGGGGCGTTGCCCATTCACGCCGACGTCAGCCGGGAAGAAGAAGTAAAGGGAATGTTCCAGACCGTTCTGGAAACCTTCGGAGATCTCAACGTCGTCCTCAACAATGCCGCCTACGGTTACTTCTCCCCCCTGGCAGAAATCGAACGGCATAAGTTTGAAGAGCAGATTGCAACCAATATCACAGGAGCGATGCTCGTCGGGCGGGAAGCAGCCCGGTATTTCACCGAAAAACAATACGGAAATCTGATCAACATCGCCTCTACTGCCGGCCTGCACGGCTTCGCGAACGGCACCGCCTATGTTGCGTCGAAGTTTGCGTTGCGGGGGATGACCGAATGCTGGCGGCAGGAATTGCGCAAGCACAACGTCCGGGTGACGCTGATCAACCCGAGTGAAGTCCAGACATCGTTTGGCGTCAATGCCGGCCGGGAAGCAAAGGATTATGACCCCAGCAAGATGGAAGCAACGGAAATTGCACAGGTAATTCTGTCGGTACTGCAATTGCGGGATGTCGCTTTTGTAACCGAGACGACGGTATTTGCCACCAATCCGGCAAGCTAGTCCTTCACCACGCGGGAGCCGCGTACCAGTTCATAGATCCGCTGCAGGTCGGGATCCTGGTTTCCCATGATATCCTGCGCCGTAAACACGACCTGATGATCGGGTATGACGCCATGCCCGACGTTCGGGTCGGTTACGGCGGTGAGCGTTTTGAATAACGGGAGACGCACGCGTACCCGGGTTTGCGGGAGCGTCAGGTACGGAATAGACCAGGCAGAGCAACCGTTTCGCCCGCCGCCGGTTTCCCGGCCTACTACCACCGCTCTTTTCCAGAACTGAAGATTGGCTGCAGTAATAGAGGATGCCGAAAACGACCCGCCGTTGGTCAGCAGGTACACATCGCCCCGGAAGCCGTATTTTTTGACCGGCTTCTGAATCCGTGTGGCACTGCGGATCGCCCGGCGGCCTTCCGGTAATTTCCGGGCGATCATGGCGATCATGATGTCGCGGCCGATCCGTTCGCTGATGTACCGGGTCATGGGACTGGGATAGGGCAGGCTTTCGACCGATTGATAGGCCTGGAACGGCTGGTCCATCAGGTACCGCATGAGGAGGTTGCTGGCGGCTACTTTTCCTCCGCCATTGTTGCGCAGGTCTATGACCAGGTGTGTGACTTTCTTTCGTTCGATTTCCCTGAAAACCCGGCGGTACCATTTCCGGTAGCTGCCGTCGCCGAAGGTATTAATATCGAGAATCGCAATGCTGGAATCTGCAGGCGAAAAAGCGAGGTGAATATTCCGGTTTCCCAGCGAACGGACTACAGGAACCGTCGCCGGCGGGCGTACCTGTCCCGGCACGGGCGTCACCGCGGCGGGGGTTACAGCCTTTGCTGCCTTCTGTTCTTTTTTCCAGCGAAGACGAAAGGTTTGCTCCTCGTGAAGCGAGTCCACGACAACCACTTCATATCGTTCCTTTTCGCCGTACCAATACCGGTAATATGTTGGAAAGTTATTGAGGATGGTGGTCGTCTTGAACGTTTGGTTATATCCGTCTGAAATGACGATTCCTTTCAGAGATTCGTAAACGGAGAGCGCATCATGCCCGTCTATCCGCACTACCTCCTGCCCCTTGCGGATACCCGGTTCATCGCTGAAGTTGGAGGCCACGAAGATTTTGCCTTTGTGTTCAAAAACGGTAAGTGGAAAATCCTGTGGTTTATGTCGTTTCCGCCAGTGTTCGAACCCCCGGGAGCCGCGGACCGTCGTATGCCCGCAGTGAATGAGTTCAACGAGCGGGTCGAGCAGTTTCCGGAATTCCAGTTCGGTCAGCGGGTGGTCGAGGCGGGCAGCGGTGGCGTCAAAAGCAGAATCCAGCCTGGGTTTCGGGGTATACCAATATAATCCAGGGTGACTGGTTTCCAGTCCCTTGCGCATGAGCTCAAAGTCGCTGCGCAGCGCCGACGCCTCAAACGTCCGCTGCGGAGAGTAGGCTCGCGGCGAACAGGCCGAGAAGGCGGCCATGCCGATAACAAGCCAGATCAGGTGTTTCATACAAGGGGGACGCCCGGGGTCATCCTATCACGTCGGACAAACACCGGAATAAAAACGTCCGGTTGTTCCGTTTGCGTCCGTACACTGGTAAATTTACATAACTACCCGCAGATACCCTGCGGTTTCCCTGTTAAGTTCTCTGCGATATGGCTTCACTGGTCTTACTCGATGCGCTTCGCCGCACCGCCCGGAAACTGGAAGAAGGCGCTCCCTATATGTGGGGCCACATGGGCGCCTGCAATTGCGGAAACCTGGCCCAGGAACTGACGCGTCTTACCCAGGCCGACATTCATGCTTTTGCCATGGCCCGCAGTGGCGACTGGCGGGAACAGGTGGAAGAATACTGTCCGGTAAGCGGATTGCCAATCGATCTGCTCATCGCCGACCTACTCCAGTATGGCCTGACCACCAGCGATCTGCAACACCTGGAATGGCTCTCGGACCCGAAAATCAAGCAGCGGATTCCGAAAGAACGGCGGGATATGATGCGCCATAACTGCCGCGAAGACGTCGTACTCTACCTCCGCACCTGGGCAGAAAAACTGGAAGAAGAATTACTGGATAGTGTAGCACTGGAGAACCTTTCGAAAGATACTGCTCCGAAGACACCAAGCCTTGCGCATTAGCTGCCTGCCTACTTCGAGCCGCCCGGCAGCGCCACGTTCAGGTAGTCGAAATCCTGCTGCGAGTTTCCGGTTGCCGTCAATATGACGCGGGTACCAACGGTTTTGCGGACTTTCCGGACGATTGATTGAGAAGAATAGATGCCTTTGGGAACGGCGTAAAAACCGGCATCAATACTGGCCGGGAGTTTTTTCGGGATAGTGGAAGAAGTCAGTATCTCGACACCGCTCAGTACAAACCCGAGCGAAATTTGTACGTTCAATGCCGTGGAAGCAGTGACAGTCCGCGTAGTGGGGACGGCATATTTACCCCATTTTGTCACATCCTGCGTCGTTTTGAATAAGACGATCGCTTCTTTCCCATCTGCGCTCAGCGTGAAATCCTGAGCGGCAGAGTAGATAACTGACAGGTTCGGAACAGAAGCATTGTCTACGTCCGTCACAACCTTGCCCTGAAAATACGCTTCAAAATCGGCCTTGCTGAGGTCAACGGTCAGGGCCGGATTCTTCGTAGCCAGCATTTTTCCATCCGTGCCGGCATACCCTGTTTTATGGTTCTGCGCATTCCGCGCGATGAGCAGGGTTTTTCCAGGCTCTACCTTATACTGCGTACCCGTTCCCGGAATCATCACCACAGTATGGGCATACACATAATCCGTATTGGCGGCCGGTTTGGAAGCGGAAGGCATGTTGACAGCCTGGCTCCAGTCGAACTGGCCTGAAGCAGGCAGGACGTACGGCGACGTCAGGTCCTTTGTCTTTACTCCCTGCAGCAAGCCGATGTACAGGCTGTCCGCGTACATCGTCCGGGTCGAGTTATTGGTAATTTCGAAAAACTGATCCCGGAGACCTGCGCCGTTGAGGGTATCCGAACCGGCGTAGTATACCTGGCGTACTACCCAGCCGCCAACGGAAGACATCAGGCGGATTTCTCCGTCGCTTCCGGCGGTCATGCTAAATTCTTTTTTGACCAGGGAATCTTCCAGAACCACGTCCGCCGAAACCGGAAAACCGGTCAGGCCTTCAAACTCCGCCGCCGGAATCGAGCGCCGGGCTTTGACGGTATAGTTGCCGCCGATCCGGTCCGGGAACTGTACCGTTCCGCTGCCATCCGTCGTTCCGGTCCACTCCTCCCCCGTCTGCACATCTCTCAGCAAAACCGATACACCCTGAGGCGATAAAGCGGAAAGCGATTCGTCAAATCCCACTTTGATGCGGATTGTCGTCAGGCTCAGGGAAGGATCCAGTTCCATCCGGCAGGAGAAGAGAACAACAAGCAAAAGGGCTGGAAGAAGTGCGGCAAGCAGGCTTTTCATGGGTAGTATAGGGAATTCCCGATCACCCAAAAGTAAAGGCGGGAACGAAATTTTAACCTACCTTTGCCGGATAAATCTTTCAGCCGCGCAGCTACAACGTGGTTCCACGGGTGAACAAAATCAAACTATCAGCAGCTATGCAGGCTAAAACAGGCGACAAAGTTCGCGTTCATTACACAGGCAAACTGACCAATGGAGTAGTATTTGACTCTTCTGCCGGTCGCGAACCGCTCGAATTCACGCTGGGTAGCGGTATGGTTATCGCTGGTTTTGATTCCGGCATTACCGGAATGCAGATCGGAGAAAAGAAAACCGTTCATATTCCGGTTGCAGATGCGTACGGTCCTTCTGACGAAAACCTCGTCTTCCAGTTTAACAAAAGCGATCTGCCCCAGGATATTCCGTTCGAAATCGGTATGCAGCTGAATATGCACGCCGACGGCGAAGGACAGGTCATTCCCGTAACAGTTACCGACATCACCGAGACAGGTATCACGGTCGATGCCAACCACCCCCTGGCCGGCCAGGATCTGGTTTTCGAAATCGAACTCGTCAGCGTCAACTAACGACCTGAACCGTATAGAAAAAAGGAGACTGTCCCCGGGCCGTCTCCTTTTGTTTTTTTGTAGTTTCGAAGACCCGAAACAGACAAAACATGAAGCAGATAGTCTACGTGGTGGACGATGACGAGGATGATCGCTTTTTTGCGCAGGAAGGGCTGAACGAACACGCGGACTGCGAAGTATTCTTTTTCGCCAACGGAGAAGAGCTCCTGGCCGGGCTTGAAATAGCTCCGGAGCTGCCGACGCTTGTTCTCCTGGATCTGAATATGCCCCGCATGAACGGATTCGAAGCGTTGACCGCGTTGAAGCGCCATCCGGAATGGAAGAGTATTCCGGTTATCATTCTGACGACTTCCAGCCGGCCTGCTGACCGGGAAGAAGCCCTTTCCCTCGGCGCCGCTGCCTTCTTGACCAAACCGGCAGATTTTGTACACCTGGTTGAACTGCTCGCGGCTGTCAGTCCCTGCTGGGACCATTCCCCCGACCAATGAGCCCCAGGTGAGTATGCTGAAAGCTGTCCGGGTATTTGAGGCCATAGCCCAGTATACGGTCCATCGAGGAATGTCCGAACAATAGCACACCGGTAAGCGTCAGCCAGTCTGTTCCACTGAACCAACCCGCAAGGGCCACTGCCAGGGCCAGCCCCTTGTGGTGTGCCAGGTTGTATACCACTGCGCCGACCGAAGGCGATACGACATACCCGATCATACTCAGATCGGGCACCAGGATCAGCGCCGGATAGACCCACCAGGCGAAATCGAGGCGGGAGAACACGACAATAGAAGCGAGAAACTGGATAACTTCCTCGCTGCGCAACCAGTTTTTCATATCCTAGTGGAGTACCGGCTTGATGACGTCGTCGTTGACCAGGTCACTTTCAATGACCCCGTCACGCAGCCGGATGATGCGGTGAGAATATTTTGCGATGTCTTCTTCGTGGGTAACCATTACAATGGTATTTCCCTTTGAATACAACTGATCAAAGAGATCCATGATTTCATAGCTGGTTTTGGTATCGAGGTTACCCGTCGGCTCATCGGCGAGCAGAATGGAAGGATCATTGACCAGCGCCCGGGCGACGGCCACGCGTTGGCGCTGCCCGCCGGAAAGTTCGTTCGGGCGGTGATGCGCCCGGTTTTCCAGGCCTACGCCCCGCAGGGCTCCCATCGCTTTTTCGATGCGGTCGGCACGGGAATAGCCGGCATAAATAAGCGGCAGCGCAACGTTTTCAAGGGCCGTCTGCCGCGGCAGCAGGTTAAACGTCTGAAACACAAAACCGATCTCCTTGTTACGGATTTCGGCCAGTTCGTTTTCGCCCATCCGGCTGACATCCTGCCCGTTGAGAATATACGAGCCTGAAGTCGGAGTATCGAGGCATCCCACGATATTCATCAGGGTACTTTTCCCCGAACCCGAGGGCCCCATAAACGCCACGTATTCGCCCTTTCGAATGGAGATCGTGATGTCTTTGAGGGCCTCGACGACTTCCGCGCCCATGATGTAACGCTTCTGAATCTGTGAGGTCTCGATAATATTCATCGGATGATCGTTATGTTTCAAACCTACACGGTCATTGAAAATCCTCCCGGCGTTTTTCGATGAGTGCCCGTTTTTGCTGATAGACGGGCAAGAACCGCTCGTACGCCGCCGGATCGACCTCTTTCAGTCGCTGCATTTTTTCGTCCGCATAGGCTGTAAGCCCTGTTTCAAGGCTTTGCAGGATATAAGCGGAAAGGATTCCGGGAGAATCGGTCCGGTACTTCAGCGCATTGAACAGGGCATTGTACCCTTTTTGTGGTTCCTTCCGGCGGTTGGCCTCGGCGGTATACCGCTCCAGTACCTTCAGGTTCAACGGCTGCCGGAGGAGTAGTTCCGAGCCGTCCCCTTTCCAGTCACGCAGCGGCGCCGGGTCCATTTCGGCGGCCGACTCCCGGTTGAGGAAGGCGGCCAGCGGACGCCGCCAGCGGTCGCCCCGCGCCGAGGTATCCCCCAGCGTCCGGGCCGAAAGAACGTCCAGCCCGGCCAGTTTGTCTCCCTTGTAATAGTCTGAAAGCGCCTGAAGGTATTGCAGATCGTCAAAATATGCTTCGTTCCGCTCCTGAAGCTTCCGCCAGGCCGCGTCCGTGAAGACCGGCTTTTCCTGGTGTAAACCAAGGAGTACGGCGTTGGAAAGATCGGCAAACTGAAGCAGGGTCATCGCCGAATCGGTCGGAATGTCCGGCTGCTTTCCTTCTTTCTTCCCTTGCAGGAGGTCGATGGCCTGGCGGTTTACCCGCACCGCGAGGTAGTCGGATGTCGTGGCTTCAGGCGTCTTTCCTGTCCGGACGTCCAATGCAATCAGGTTCGCTTCCGGAACGCCTTTTTCCCGGCATAGTTCAACAGCCTTGTGGTAATAATAGCGGGCAGAATCGGCTCCGCCTGCCTTTGCATGCAGGTAAGCGAGGTTATTGGTCAGCTCTCCGCTTTCGGGGAACGACCGGCGCCCTTCCTGCGCGGCAAAAAACGCATCGAAAGCCAGGTCTTCATTCATCAGGCTTCGGGTCAGCCCGGCATACGCATAGGCCGACGGCTGCTTGGCCAGCGCCTGACGAAAGAAACGGGCTGCGGAAGCGAAATCACCCTGCACCCAGGCCAGCGAAGCCAGGCCGTAGTTGGACTTATGGTTCTGAAATTCAAAAGCAACGCCCTGGTTGTAAAACGTTTCGGCGATGCGGTAGTCTTTCTTTTCCGTTGCGACGTCTCCCAATCCGTTGAAATACCCGGCGACGGCCTGGTAAAACGGAAAAAATCCGCTGTTATACAAAAACAGGATCAGGGCGACAGCCGACAATCCCCGTATGTGAAAACGACCGAAATGCGGCGGTTTAAAGAGAATACGGTGAACAGGCCGCCCGTGCCACATCATCGTCCCGAAATTGAAAAAAACATAAAAGAAGAACAGTACCCCGCCGATCAGGTGGGTATAGCTGACCATGTCTTCCAAAGCCTCAATCGCCGGGTCATTGGCCGAGGCGCACAGGCGGGCAAGCATGGCAAAGGAAATGGTTGCCAGTCCGGCATATAAGACAAATCCCTGTGGCGCAAAAGGCCAGGGTGCCGCTTCCTGTTCTTCCCGCTGCTTCATTCCCCGAAAACCCAGCAATACAGACGCTATCAGAAAGACAAAAGGACTGATATAGAGGAGGTTCCAATCCAGCAATTTGCTATTGTGCAATTGGGTAAAAAGCAGGTTGGTCAGGTAAAAAACCGTCAGTGCGGCAAAGGGAACGAGTCCGTTCCGGCCGGACTGATTCGTCGCCAGCCAGACAATCCCGATCATGATTTCAAAGCTGATCCAGAAAGAAAACAGGGTAAAAACGGCCATCCCGGCAGGATATCCGTAGGCCAGCCATCCGTCGACAGACCCTTTTCCAGTCAATAACAGCGCGCCAACCGACAGGGCAATCAACCCGGTAAAGACCGCTACCCGGGCCCATAGTCCTGTCGCCGGACGAAACGCATGGAAATAAAAGCTCAGTGCGGTAAATACCGTCACGAGGACGATCGTGATAGTCCGGTCTGCCCGCCCCGCCACCGTATCCACCTGAAGCGTACTCAGGAGCACGATAAAAGCCGTCATCGCCCCGAAATACCACAGGCGCGGAAGCGCGGAAACAGCGGCGAGGGTCAGCGCGGCTCCCGCCAAAAACAGCAGGAAGCATAGCCAGTCGCTGACGGGGTTGGCCGTCGCCATCGGAGACGCTACAAACTGCTCCGTCAGCGTATAGGCCTGGCCTTCGATGCTGAACGATGAACCGCCTGCCTGAAAGCGATCTAAGGTGACGGGGTGTTCTCCCAACTCACTGAGTACATCCCAATGCAGGACATTGTCGACACCCCGGAAGGCATAATATCCCCAGGCTGTCAGCGACAGTATAACAAAAGCGAGACCAGCAAAGGCCAGGCTCCGGTACGGGCGTGGCCACGAATTCCAAAAAAAATAATCCTGCATAGCAAGCATTCGGCAACGCCTTCCAACGTTGTATTTATCCGGTTCGATCAGGGTATTACCTGTCGGGTTACGGTCTTAAACGCTGCAAAGAACGTTTGTATTGAGGTTCGTGAATCGATCGCGAGTACTTTGTTTTCGATTTGTCGGATATATTTGCTTCTATGGTCACATCCCGCACTTTATCCAACATCCTGACTTCCAGTGGCTTTTTAGCGGTTATCGTTTGTTTCTTTTTCAACTTTCTGACCATCAGCTGCAGTGAGCAGCCGGTGGCTACGGTAACCGGCTGGACGCTTGTTACCGGCGGGAAACCCGATCCGGTTATTCCGGAATGGTCGAAAGGGCTGAAAAACGAAGACATCGCCGAGTTTGGCCAGAACGGCAATGCGGCGCTTACCCAATCCCGCCGCATACCGATGCAGCCCGCCGCTGCCATTCCCCTGCTGGCTGCTGCGCTGGGTATCATTGCGGTATGGGGGCCGCGGCGGCTGGCAGCATGTACCTGCGGCGTGCTGGCAATGAGCGGCCTGGCTTCCCTTCTGTACCTTCGGTATACCTTGTCGGACTTCGACCGGCTCATCCGTACCGCCAATTCTGATCTGACACCTTTATCTCCTGAAGATCTGCGGTTTATACGCTTATTTTCGGTTGATTGGGGCGGTAGTTTCTGGGCCGCAGTATTCCTTTTCGGGTGTATACTCGTCTATTGCATTTTTAATACGTTGCGGAAGAGAACCCGGGCCTAGCTACCTTTGTCGTCCGGCATTGCCGGGATTTTCGTTACTCATCCCATCATGATGTCACAAACCGAACGGCAATACCGTCATGTGATCTCCCTTTGCAAGGAGCTTTTTCTGAAGAAAAACCGGGACTACGGCACGGCCTGGCGGATTCTCCGCCTGCCCAGCCTGACCGATCAGATTTATATCAAAGCCCAGCGTATCCGGCAGTTGCAGGAAACGGGCGTCTCCCGTGTGGGAGAAGGTATTGTACCGGAATTTGTCGGAATCATCAATTACTGCGTCATGGCGCTGATCCAGCTTCAGCTGGCCGACGACAGCCGCATGGAAATTCCAACGGAAGAGCTCTCCACGCTCTACGACCGGCACATCGAAGAAACGATCGGTTTGCTGCTCAACAAAAATCACGATTACGGAGAAGCCTGGCGGGAAATGCGGGTGTCGTCGATGACGGATATCATCCTCATGAAACTGCTCCGTACCAAGCAGATCGAAGACAACGAAGGGAAAACCCTGGTTTCGGAGGGCGTCGACGCCAACTACCAGGACATGATTAACTACTCGGTTTTCTGTCTGATTCAGCTCGGTCAGGCGCAGGCTGAGCAGTAGCCTTCGAATTTCCTTCAGAATTTCGGTTCTTCTTTGCCTTTCCCTATCCCTGTACGGAATGCGAAATGTTCTCCTGAGCGCCCTGCTGACGCTCCATGTCCTGGCCGGTTTTGGTCAGGTGGACTCGACTATACGAAAACCTTTGTGGAAAGCCGCTATCGCCCCGGTGGTATTCATGGGCGCCGGCCTGGCGACGCAGGGAGCCATCAGCCGGGATGTGCGGACGGAACTCCGGAAGCACTATCCCAACTTCCATACCCGTGCCGATGATTACCTGGAATATACCCCGACGATCATTCCCCTTGCTCTCGGGGCCGTCGGCGTCCGCGGAAAACATACCTTCAAAGACCAGCTGATTATCACCGCGCTCGCGCAGGTAGCGGCCCAGTCGATTACGCAGGGATTGAAAATAACCGTCGGCTATCCACGGCCGGACGGATCCTCCAACAACTCTTTTCCTTCCGGCCATACGGTTGTCGCTTTTACGGGAGCGGCCATTCTTTCGAAAGAATACGGAGACCAGAGTATCTGGTATAGTGTGGGCGGATATGGTGTCGCCACCAGCGTGGCGGCGCTGCGGATGCTGAACGACCGGCACTGGCTGGCCGATGTACTCTTCAGCGCCGGCGTCGGAATCGGCACTACGGAAGTAGTATACCGGTGCTATCCCTGGATACAGCGGAAAATCTTCCGCCGCGACCGGAAAATAGCTGTGATGCCGTTTTACAACGGCGCCGCCGGAGGTCTTGCACTGGTTGCTCCGCTCTGATTATCTTTCCTGTATGAAATCCTGGATCGCGTACAGCCTCTTATCGATGCTGTTTGCCGGCATGACAGCCGTAGTCGCCAAAGCCGGCCTGAAGGACATTTCGTCGGATGCCGCCGTACTCATCCGTACCGTGCTGGTACTGGGCATTGTTTTTGTGCAGTACCTGGCCTTTCACCGGTTGGGGGAATTAAGTCAGGTACCGGGCCGGGCGCTCGCGTGGCTGGGCGTTTCGGCGCTGACGACTGCCCTATCGTGGATTTTTTACTACCGGGCCGTACAAGCCGGACCCGTGTCGCAGGTAGCTTTGATCGACAAGGCCAGTATTCTGGTGACGCTGGCCCTGGCCGTACTTTTCCTGAAAGAACCGCTGACACCGAAAATGTGGCTTGGCGGCGGGCTGATGCTGATTGGCCTGCTCATTCTGATCTGGAAGTAGGTCCTTCCAAATTTCTGCGAAATCAGTTTCGTCCTTTCGGGCATGAAAACTGCGCTCTCTTCCCTTTGCCTGATCGCCGTCGCGTTTTCCGCTATGGCACAGCGCCCCTGCCGGGTCAAAGACCGCCATAGCGGCGAGGTCCTTCCCGGCGTCAGCGTTCTTCCCGAAAAAAGCAAACAGGGGTATGTCAGCGATGCCTCCGGCGTCGTGACGCTCCCGCAGGCGGGCACGTATACCTTCCGCATGGTCGGCTATGTGCCGCTTACCCGGTCGGTTACCGCCGGTACCGATACGCTGGCAGTGGAGCTCACGCCCGACGCCGAATCGCTGGAAGAAGTGACCGTTACTTCCACCCGGACACAATCCCGGATCGAAGATCTTCCCCTGAAAGTCGAAGTACTCGGATTGGAGGAAATGAACGAAGAAGCCGCCATGGTACCCGGCAATGTCGCCAGCCTGCTCGGGGATATCTCCATCATCCACGTTCAGACGACTTCGCCGCTGACAGGAAACCAGGGCATCCGCATGCAGGGACTTGACCCGAAATACACGCAGCTCCTGCGTGATGGCCTGCCTCTTTACGAAGGATTTTCCGGAAACCTGGGCGTATTGCAGATCCCGCCGCTCGACCTGAAGCAGGCCGAGGTAGTCAAAGGCTCCGTTTCGACGCTGTATGGCGGCGGGGCGATCGGCGGAATGATCAACCTGGTCTCGAAGACACCGGACAAACCGGAGCTGACCTTCCTCGTCAACCGGTCTACGCTGAAGGAAAGCAATGTCAACGGGTACTATGCGCACAAATGGGGTGTCAACGGCCTGACGCTTTTCACCGGATACACGCATCAGAAAGCCGTGGATGTCAACGGAGACGGGTATTCGGATAGTCCGTTTCTGGAGCAGTTTTCCCTTCATCCCCGCTTTTTCACTGCGTTCGGGAAGCAGTCGACGTTCAACATCGGGTACTCGCTGCTGACCGAACAGCGGAAAGCTGGCGACATGATCGCGCTCAACGAGCCGTCGGGCCTTCATACCTATACTGAAACGTCGAAATTATTCCGGCATACGGTCGACTACCACTACGACCTCCGCGCCGGCAATAACCAGCTGACCGCCAAGGGTACTTTCAGCCTTTTTGACCGGGATCTCACTTCCGGCGGTTATTTTTTCGGGGGAAAACAGACCTCGGCATACCAGGAGCTTTCCGATGTGATCACGGCCGGGCGGCATACGCTCGTCGGCGGGCTCAATTACTCCCTCGAACGATTCCGCAAAAAAGCAGGGCTGGATACGCCGTTGCAGGATTATCGTTACGAAACACTGGGACTGTTCGCACAGGACGACTGGAAGCTGACCCAGAAAATCTCCCTCCAGGCCGGACTGCGGTACGATCATCACTCCGTTTTTGGCAACTTTTTATTGCCGCGCCTGTCGCTCATGACCAAACCCGGTACCGCCTGGACTACCCGCATCAGTGTGGGAACGGGATATAAAACCCCGAATGTCTTTTCCCTCATTACGCCTTCTTCCGCGCAGACCAACCTCAGCTATCAGTACTTCCTGCCGATAGCAGCCGGCGTAAAACCCGAGCGATCAACAGGCACCAACCTGGATATCAGCTACCACAAGGCATTGGGAGAACACATGACCATCCAGGTCGATCAGGCCTTTTACTACACCCGGATCGGCTCGCCGGTGATCGCGATACCCCGTGCCGACGAGCCCAACGGGGCTGAACTTGTCAATGCTGCCTACGATGTCAAAAGCATCGGAACGGATACGTACTTCCGCGCGACTTACGACGAGCTGGAGCTATACCTCGGCTACAACCATACCCTCTCCCGGCGGGCCGGCAGTGGTGAAACGACATACCTGCCGTTTGCGCCGCAGGACAAGTTCTCGTCGACATTCGCCTACACCATTCCGGACAAATGGCGATTCGGGATTGAAAGCAGCTGGGTGGGAAATCAATACCTGTACAACAACCAGCGGGTACCCAACTACTGGTTCTGGGCGGCGATGGTATCCCGGCAATTAGGCCCGGTTTCGGTAGTGGTGAATGCCGAAAACCTGTTTGACGTACGCCAGTCGGGCTTCGGACCGGTCGTGAGCGGCGGGCCGGAACACCCGCAGTTCAGTCCGCTGTGGGCGCCGCAACAGGGACGTATCGTCAACCTGGCGGTAAAATGTACGCTCTGATCAGAAGGGATAGCCGACGGCAATATTCAGAATCAGGTTTTTCCGGCGCCAGTCGGTATCTCCGAAGCGGATATCCTTGAACGTCCAGCGGTCTCCCTCCGGTAGCCACGGCTTCCGGATCGGGAAGGCCAGGTCAAACCGCAGCACGAAGTACGTTACGTCAATCCGAAGCCCTACGCCGGTACCGACCGCTACTTCCTTGTAAAAATCTTTTGAGAAAACGGCTTCCTGCCCGTAGAGCGTTTCGTCCTTGTACATCCAGACGTTACCGGCGTCGACAAACAGCGCTCCCTGGAAGTACTTGTTGAACTTCATCCGGAGCTCGGTATTGAGTTCGAGCTTGATATCTCCGCCGCCGTCCTGCAGCAGTGTCGTCTGGAGACTATCCTGCTTGATGACCCGGCCGGGCCCGATGCCCCGCGGCCGGAATGCCCGGATACTGTTGCTACCGCCCGAGAAATACTGCTTCACGAAAGGCAGGTAGGTCGAGTTGCCATACGAAATCCCGGCGCCGGCAAATAGGCGCGACGCCCAGGTGATCGACGGCGTCAGCTTATAGTAATGGCGGCTGTCGATATCCGCGCGCAGAAACTGGGAAAACGGCGAGCCGAAAAGGTCTTTCTTTCCGTCAAAATCCTTGTCTTTCGTGAACAGGCTGACGACGTTACCGGACGCTTCCGCATTGAAGACAAACTGCCGGGACCACGCGCTTCCGGCCTGGGGAGCCGAGTTCCAGTGCAGCGTATACAAGCTACTCGGAATCAACTGGTTACCCTGAATCAGGGCGAGGTATTGCGCGGAGACCGTCGGATCGGTCAGCAGTTCATAAAACCGGTCGCCGAAATTGGAGGTTTTGACGAAGGTCAGGCTCAGCGGCGTCAGCGTATGCTCGGTCTGGTTATTTCCGCGGAACGAATAGCTCAGCGAACCGCTGAAGGAATTCAGGTCGTACAACTGACTGCGGACAATCTGCTGATAACCAACGGTGATGTTCGTTTTGGGAAGAATCTGACGGCGATCGTAGTCGATCCGGAGCGGGCTGACAAGCCGCGGGAACGTCAGCGTAGCGTCCAGGCCGTAGCTGTAATTGGTGACGCCCTTCGACCCGGCGCCAAGTTGCACTTCTATCCCGGCAGTTCCGTTGATGGTCAGCAGTTCCGCCCGCCGGAACAGGTTCCGGTTTTTCCAGCTCAGGGTCAGTTGCGAACCGGTCAGGTTATTGGATTTGGAGGTACCGGCGATTTCCAGGCGAAGGGATTTCTTCGGCAGCGGCGTCAGGTAGTAGTGAACGTCGAGTACGGTCGAATCGCCCTGTACGTCAGGCGCAAACCGGTTCCGGACAAACTTGAATGTACCGAGATTGATCAGGCGCGACAGGCTGACGTCCTGAACGCGGCTGTTGTACCGCCGGCCGGGTTTGAAGCCGATAACGCTGTGAAACAGGCGTTCATCATACGCCCGCGACGAATCCACGACAAAAAAGCCGGCCGTCGTCCGTACCGCTTCCTGGCGGTTGGTATCCTGCGCAGCGCCCGCGAGGGTATAGTTCGGATAGACATATACATTCCGGATGTAGTATTTCCGGCCGGCGGCGTCGGGCATGTCCGGCTTGAGCGCCAGGTACAGCCGCGTTTTGTGGTTGCCGGTAGCGGTGTCCGCAAGTACTGCGACGTAGTCGGGCGTGAAGTAGTAATAGCCCTTTCGCTTGAATTCCTGCGTGATACGCTCCCGTTCCAGCTTGATGTTATCGAGGCGATAGGGCCGCGTCGGGCGGAGGAGCGTGTTCTTTCCGGCCTCGCGGAAATCCTTGCCGACCGCGATGGTATCCGACAAAAATCCGACCGAGTCGATCGTATACCGGGGCAGAACGTTCACCTTGTAGACGCCTTTGGCCTTGTATCCTTTTTCAACCAGGGAACCTTCCACCGAGGAATGAAAATACCCTTCGTTTTCGAGGAATGACTTCCAGACGCCGGAATTGGCCGAAATCGATCGGCTGGTCGCGAAAATCGGCGGCTCGCCCAGTTTCCGTCGCAGCGACGCCCGGAAGCTGGAATCCTTCTTCGGCTCACCGATGACATAGTATAACCAGACTTTGTAGGGGAAGCCGAAAATCTGCTTGTTGGTTTTCGGGCGGGCCATCTCAAGCATCTGCTCGGTCAGCGCCGTTTTTTCGGTTTTGGACAAAACGTTTGCATCCGACACCAATTGAATATCGGCGCCATCGTACAGCTTTTCGTCTTTGGGCAGGTACTTGCCGACACGGCAGCCCGCCATGAGCAGCAGCGTCCCCGTCAGCAGGGTCAGTGTCCGTATGTGTTTCCTCGTACGCAATGCTTTATTCTTTGGCAGACTTACTGAAAAGATCTTTGAAGGCGTTGTAGTCTATCGTAATGGCAAACCCGATACCGGTTTCGACGATATACCCTTCCAGAACGCTCTGAAGTTGGTTTTTCCGGTAGGCACGTACCATGTAGCGGCCATCCCGCGTGAGGCTGTAGTTCAGCGATACGTTGTCGAATACTTCGTTCGGGTTCTGCACACCGGTGGTGTTTTCGAGGACGAAGTTTTTCCCGACGCTGACCGACAGCCGCCCGTTCATGAAGCTCTTGGACAGACCGACATTCAGGTCGGTCCGGGCGCCGGCGCCGCCGGTATTGTTTACATAATCTGCCCCGGACGCGAGGTTCACGTTCAGGTCAACGCCCTTGATTACACTCGACGCCAGCCGGTTGAGCTGTTCCGAGAGAATCTTGCTCACGCTGTTCCGGGCGACGTTCTCTGCCATCGCGCCTCCTCCGGCGCCACTGGAGAAGAAATCAAACGAGTTTTCCTGGAAGAAATTCCCCAAAACCAGCAAGGCGAATACCTGACGGTTCACCAACGACTGGTCCTGGCGGAGATCCGACAGCTTTTTGTTGATTCTGTCGGACCAGGAGCTCGTTTCATTCGCCAATCCGGCATTGGCGGTGGTAGGCTGCCGGATATCAAAACTGAGGTTGGGGGCGGAGAGATTACCTTTCATCATCAGGGCGACGTCAAACGGCATCTTGTTCCGGAGCAGGTAGGTATCAGACGACGAGCCCGCCCCGGACGTACCCGTTTCACTGCCTATCAGGTCATACGGCCGGGCATTGACGCGGTAAATCGCCGTAACGTCCATATCGGCCTTCATCGGGTCGCCGGAGAAGGTTATGGAGCTTCCTTTCTGAATCTGGAACTGCTTCCGGAGTACGCCTTCGTAGTTGAGCAGATAGCCCCCCTCTGTGACGTCATAGCGCCCGTACAGCCCCAGGTTGCCGGCGGCATCCAGGTTCATGTTGAGGCGGGCATTGCCTTTCGCGCGGAGGTAGTCGCCGGTCAGCGGATCAACGATGATCGTCAGCTCCGATTTCTCGTTGACTTCCAGGTTCAGGGAGATATTGGAATTGGTCAGCTGATCAAACCGAATCCGGGTATTGAGGCTATCCTTCGCCGGGCGGCGCAGGTAGCTCATCAACGCCGTGGTATCATTCGGCTGAATGAAGGTAACTATACCGGCAGCGTCTCCGGCTTCCGGACCGGTATCCGGCAGGATCAGGGTTACGTTGCTGCCGTCGTCTACTTTCAGGTCGCCCGACACTGCCGGGCTGGTACCCCGCCCCCGCACGCGGAGGTTGGCCGTCAGCGTGGCGTTTCCATACACCAGATCATTGTCCTTCCTACTGGCGCTTAGTACGCTGAATTTCTTCGAAGAGATACTCAGGTTATAGGCCGCGTTGGGGAGGGTGGATATGTCGACGGTTCCGTCAGTCGTCAGCGTACGGCCGAGGCTATCCGTAATATCGAATTTATCGAAGCGAATCACCTGATTATCAAAGGTAACCTTCTCCTTGTGCAGGGCGTAGGTCGCATTGATGAAGGTCAGGTTGAAGGAAACGGAATCGAAGTTGACCTCTCCCTTCAGTTTGGGTTTATCCACCGCGCCATTCACTTTGATCTGCCCGGTCAGCTGCCCTTTCGCCCGGCGTAACTGCCCGAAGCTGAATGCTTCAATGGTCCGGGTATCGAGGCGCTTGAGGTCTACGTCGAGATCCAGCGCCTGGGCCGTCGATGTCGGGTTGTAGTAGCCGCCTACGTGAATATCGTTGACCGTACCATGCAGCGCGGTTTCTACCTTGATCCGGTTATCATCGGTATTGGCGAAAGAGGCCTCCAGGTTACCAAGGGCCTTCTGCATGACTTCCAGGCTGTCAACCCGGATGTCTCCCGTAAAACTCAGGCGCTTTTCGCCGAGGTAATCTTTCACGATCACGTCTCCGTTGAGTACCCCGGCCACGAGCAGGCTGTCCTGATTGGCCAGTTTCGCGAGATCGGTGAGGATGAGGTTTTTAGCCTCCACCCGCAGCGGCGCGTTGGGCCGCGGTTCGGTGCTGTTGACGGTAATCGACTGATCTTTCGTCGACAACGAAAACTTCTCCGCCTGAACGCCTTCTTTTCCATAACGGATAAAACCGGAGGTATCGGCCGACCAGAACCGGTAGTTCGTCAGCAAACCTTTCTGATCCAGGTTCATCTGGTAGGTTGTGCCCTGCACGAGTACCTGCCCGGCCAGTCCGTAGCGGTCTTTCCCGAGTGAATCCCGGTTCATGACCGCAAAACGCACCCGGTTGTCGGTGGCCGTAGCTGCCAATCCTGTTTTGAAGGCATGCAGGGACTGGGTTTTTACTTCGCCTATTTCCCCGTTGAGGGCCAGTTTCCCGTCTTTGGTCACGAGTTTCAGGTTCGCTCCGGCGACGAGCATGGTGTCGTACTCAATCGGTCCGGCTGTGACGGAGATATTCAGCGTCGAATCGGCCCGCTTACTGTCGAGTGTCGCCTCGATTTTCACCGGCTCCAGCCGGGTAAGGCCCGGTACAAACGCCAGCAGCAGCGGGTGCTGCCTAACGCGCATTTTCAGGGAAAAATCCGTCGGGGCCGTCGGAGCGGATACTTCCATCGGCAGCGTAACGTATTTGTTGATCTCCGAAAGCGAAGCAGCAGCGAGGTTCGAGAAGGTATAGTGTCCGCCCAGGTCTATCTCGGCAAACGGGGTTCTGGCGATCAGGTTCCGGGCGCTCCCGTCTACCCCCGCTTTGAGGTACAGGGAATCGACGGGGTATTGCTTTCCGTTGAGCTGTATTTTCAGATCTTCCGCAGCCAGACGGCCGATGAGGCTGTCAGGATTGGTCGACGCAAAATCCATCACCACATTTCCGTTCAGCTTCAGCGGATCGGCGTAGAATTTCAGCGCATGGAGATCAAGGGTTCCGATGTCGACTTTTCCTTTTACGGACGGATAGGTCGTTGCCATGTTGGCGTCGGCGTTGAGAGACAGCCGCGCGTTCGGGTCGTTGATGCCGCCGGTTACGTGCAGGGTACCGTTATCGAGATTTCCTGTAGCCTTGATGAGCTGGTACCGGTAGCCGTTGTAGGTGACTTCGGGAATATCGACGTCAAAGGTCGTCGCCATTGTTTTCGGATCGATGCCTTTACCATCGACTGTCGCCGTAGCCGTCACCGGACCGTATACCTTCGGCTGGCCGAGCCATTTGCCGAGGTCAAACTGCTCCAGTTTGGCGGTACCGGTATATTGCTGGTTTTTTCCGGTGACGAAATTGTTGAGCGTACCGTCAAACGCCGCGTTTCCCCAAACGGTATTCAGCGCCGCGTCAAGGCGGAGGGCGTTCAGCTTTCCTTTGGCCGTCCCGGTCAGTTGCATCTGCGGCGGGATACTCACGGAATCCGGCAGGGTGCCCTTCGGCAGGAGGCGGCGGATATCGGCGGATGTCGTAGCAGCCTGATCAATCGTCAGATCCAGCCCCATACGCGCGGGGTCCGTCGGATAGGATACCTGGCCTTTCGCCTTGATTTTCGTGCCCGACAGCATCGTAAATTCCGCCTGGGGCAGGCGCAGGGCGGCCAGGGTACCTTTGGCTTCCAGGTTCGCAGTCAGTACTTCTTTTTCGTTGCCTTTGAACGGAGGAGTATCCGCCAGGCCGGGCGCCAGCAGCAGTACATCGGCAAAGGATAGCTTGTTGCGGGTCAGGCGGGCATCCACCGTCACCCGGTGCGCTTCGCCCGCCCGCATGAGTTGCCCGAGCGAGTCATACCGGATAATCAGCCGGTCTTTCAGCTCCGTTCCGGGCGTCTGCAACAGAAAACGGGTCAGGGAAATACCTTTCGGCGTATAGGTTACATCGGCATCCAGGCGACGAAGGTTCAGGCCGCTTCTTTCGGTAAAACTTCCCCGTCGGAGGCTCCCGCTGATGCGGTCGGGCTGGTAAACCAGCTGCTCGCCCGCAAGGGTAAGTCCCCGTACGTCGAGGTGGGCATAATCCATGCCTTTGGCTTGCCGGGGGGCATTTTCGTCGTCATACCAGATGCGGTTGCCGGCCAGGCGAACACGGCCGAGGCTGGCTTTCCAGCCGCCTTCTGTAGCTGGAGACGGCTCGGCTGCTTTTTTCCCGGCAGCGGCAGGCGCTTTTTGCATCGACGCGGAAACATCTGCGTTGAGCAGTTCCAGCGAGCGGATATTGACCTGCTGGCCATTGAGGTATAGCTGGTCTCCGGCAACGGCCAGGTATCCCGCTTTTCCTTTCGTGGCAAAATGGGCGTCTTCAACCCGGACATCCCAGGCCGTCCGGGAGAGTTTCCAGTCGCCGATGCGGAGGTCCAGGCTGTCGGCAGGGTTCGACGGAGCAGCCGGCGCCGTTGACGGAATACCGGGATAGATTCTGGCTTTGACCGAGAGCCCGCCCGAGCGGACTTCGTTGACGTGGTACCGGGACTTGGCGATGTCTACTTCATCAAATTTGCCTTTGAGGGTATCGAGGAGGACGGTCACATCGGCTCCCGCGACATCGTCGTGGTAGCGTACCTGCACATCGTTCAGCGCAATACCGGAGAGGCTGAGCGCCAGGGGCGCCGAGGCAGTATCCGCCGGATCGGCCGGCTTTCCGGAAGAAAACGCGTCGATCAGGTATTGAAAATTAAAGGTCGTATCGGGAAGGGTCCGGCGGATATCGAGCCGGATCTTGTCCAGCTCGATCTGGTTGAGCGCTACCTTGCTTTGCAGCAGCCCGAGCATGTCGAGGTCTACCCGCAGCCGCTTTCCACTGAGGAGGGTATCTCCCTTCGGCGTTCCGAAATACACATCGTCCAGTTGAATCCAGTCGGGAATATGGTAGCTGATCCGACCGATGGAGAAGGGCGCATTCAGTTTGCCTTTCAGGTAATTATTCACCTGCCGGGTGACAAACTGCTGTCCCCAGGAGGTTGTTCCCAGAATAAGAAGAAAGGCTACCAGAACCAGCAGCAGCGCCCCGATCGCCGCCAGTGTATAGTTTATAGTCTTTTTTATGTTCATAGGCTACTGCCTTCACGCGTGCCGGCATCCTTGAAAAAGAAAACGCCAGGTCAGATGGATTCTTGTGGGAGTCGGTTTCGTCGCCAAATATCCATAAATCCACTCAAACTGTGTAAAAGGCTCTACGATCCCCTGAAAAGATACTACAGAAACCCGTTAATGATATGTTAATGTGCTTCGTACTCGCCCGTTCGTCGTTACCTTTGCGGGAATCGGCGGCATAAAACAGCGGGTATCTTCGTCCACGCTTCCGTCTCTTTATTAACGCATCCGGTAAGGAAGTTGTTTACCCGTATTTTCGATCCTGCATGAAGTTGTTTGCCCATACGTGCCGCATTCTCGTCGGAGCCGTGTTTATCTTCTCCGGACTGATCAAACTCAACGATCCCGTCGGTACCCAGATCAAACTGGAGGAATACTTCGAAGTCTTCGCCCATGACTTTGCCGGAATGGCCGGCTTCTGGGAAGCGCTGGTTCCCTATGCCCTCTTCTTTTCCATTCTGCTCTGCTCGCTGGAAGTACTCGCCGGCGTGGCACTGCTGCTGCAATGGAAATTGCGGCAAACAGCCTGGTTTCTGGTATTGCTGTGTACCTTTTTCGGCTTCCTGACCTTCTATTCGGCGTATTTCGACAAGGTGACCGACTGCGGCTGTTTCGGCGATATGATCAAGCTGAAACCGTGGACGTCGTTCTGGAAAGACGTCATCCTGCTGGTATTATTGCTCGTTGTCGTCTGGAAACGAAACATATTCAAAGACTATCGCTCCAATTCCGCAATGGCCGTCGCCGTCATTGCCTGCATCGGAATCGGGCTGTATGCGGTATGGTACCTGCCGCCGTATGACGGACTGCCTTACGCCGTGGGTCAGAACATCCCCGCAAACATGAAAAACAAGGAGCCGTTCCGGTTTACGTACATCATGACCAAAAACGGCCAGGAAAAAGAATTTGACGAGTACCCTACCGATACGACCTACCAGTTCAAACAGATGATCGGGCCGTTGAATCCCGACGCCGGTCCGCGCATCAGCGACTACCGTCTCTGGAACGGAGATACCGATTTTACCCAGGATTCCTTCAAGGGAAAACACCTGTTTCTGATTATTCAGGACCTGAAAAAAGCTGATCAGGCATCCCTGCCGGAACTGCTCGGCCTGCTCCGCAGCCTGGAAGGCTCGCCGGTACGCCCGGCGATCGTCACCTCCGCTACTGCCGGGGAGTTTGACGCCTTCCGCCGGGAGCATCAGCTTTCGCTTCCGTATTATTTTGCCGATTTCAAGGTGTTGAAGACCATCGTCCGGAGTAACCCCGGTCTCTGGCTGATCTCAGACGGCACGGTACGCGGCAAATGGAGCTTCGCCTCGGCGCCCGACAAGGAGACGATCCTCAACGCTTCTAACTAGACAACCTCTATCAGCCGCGCCTTTCCGGCCGGTCGATGTATATGAAGAATATTTTTTTGCTTGGAATGCCCTCTTCGGGAAAAAGTACCCTCGGGAAAAACCTCGCCCGGGAAATCGGCTATGAATTTGTCGACATGGACAAACGGATCGAACTCCGGGAAATGCTGACCATTGCCGAGATTTTCAGCCTTCGGGGCGAAGAATATTTCCGGAAAGCCGAAAGCGAGGTACTGCAGAGCCTTCCCGCCGATGCCGGACTGATTGTGTCCACAGGCGGAGGCGTTCCCTGTTTCCACAACAACATGGACGCTATCCGTGAGCGGGGTGTCAGCGTATTCCTGGATGTACCGCCGAAAATGCTGGCCGACCGGATGATGCATACCCGCAAAAACGACCGGCCGCTTTTTCCGACAGACGACGCCGCTACCCTGCTCGAAGAACTCGAACGCAAGCTCAACGTCCGCCGCGCCTTTTACGAACAGGCCGATGTGACCATCGAAGGCGAAACCGACGTACAAACGCTGCTGGAAGTACTCCGCCACCTCTCCGTCATCGCCTGAGTCAGTCGGGCAGTGCGTAGGCCAGGTACCGGTCTCCCGAACGGGTATTGAGTTTTCCGCCGCCGCAGGCCAGGAGGATGTACTGTTTTCCGCGATACCGGTAGGTTGAGGGGCTCGCATACCCTGCTGCCGGAAGCGCAACCTGCCAGCGGATCTTTCCGGTGCGGGCATCGAAGGCGCGGAACTGCTCGTCGCGCGTGGCGGCGATAAATACCAGCCCGCCGGCGGTAACCAGCGGTCCTCCGTAGTTGTCTGTCCCGGTCGGCGCAACGCCCTGACGCGTCAGTTCGGGGTATTCCCCCAGGGGAACCTGCCATTTTCGCGCGCCGGTGTTGAGGTCAATCGCCGTCAGTGTTCCCCAAGGCGGCGTGCTGACGGGATAGCCGTTGCGGTCATACCAGCGGTTGTACCCGGTATGCTGGTAGGGTAGTGACGCGGCCGACTTCCGGACCATCGCTTTTCCTCCTTTTTCCAGCAGAAAATCGATTACCGCTTTCCGTTCCTCCTCTTTCAGGTGGGTAAACGAAGGCATCATGCCCCTTCCCTTCTGTAATACTCCGGCAATCGCGGCACCGGACAGGCGCTGCCCGACGCCGAGTAGTGACGGATAGCTGCCATCGTGATTGCCCTTCCGGTCCGGACCGTGACAGGCACTGCAATGCTGGCGGTACAACTTTTCGCCGGTTACAGAGCCTATGGATACTTCTTTGGGAATCAGCGAAGTATAGACAGGTATCTCTTTCGACGGAACATACAGTACTCCCGCCGGATCTGTCCCGGCCCCGCCCCACTGCGCACCTCCGTCGGTACCCGGGAAGAAGACCGTCATAGTACCGGTCAGGGGTAAATAGGGCCGTCCCGTACGTGCTTTACCCAATACGCGAACGAGCGAATCGCGGTCGGCAACACGGCTGTAGACATCTTTTACCGTGAACGACTGCCGGGCAAACAGCAGTTCCGATACAGGCTGTGTCGGATACGGTACTTCGCCGGGCACGCCGTCAGTTGGTACCTGTACTTCCTTCACAGGAAAGACAGGCCCCCCGTTTTCCCGGTCGAAAACATATACTTCTCCCTGTTTCGTTACCTGCGCGACGACGTCCTGCCGGCGGCCGTTTCTGACAATTGTCAGCAAGTTGGGTGGCGCCGGAGGGTCCCGGTCCCAGATATCATGGTGGACAAACTGAAAATGCCAGCGCTTTTTCCCGGTTGTCGCGTCGAGCGCCAGCAGGCAGTTGGCGTACAGGTTACTTCCCTTTCTGTTTCCCCCGAAAAAATCATAGGCAGCCGAGCCGGTGGGGATATAGACGATACCCCGCTGCCGGTCGATGGCCATGCCTGCCCAGGCGTTGGCTCCGCCGAGGCGCTGCCGCGGGTTGGCGGGAGACCAGGTTTCATAACCGGGTTCTCCGGGAAGCGGTATGGTGCGGAAGGTCCAGACCAGCTTGCCGGAGCGGGCGTCGTAGGCGCGAATATCTCCCAGCAGTGCGGTTTCGCTTTCTGAAACGCGAGCGCCAACAATCACCAGGTCCCGGAAAACAGTAGCCGGGGTATTCAGGCGGACGTAGTCATCTGCGCCGGGCCGGTCGATACCGGTTTTGAGATCGATTTTTCCATTATCGGCGAAAGATGGAACAGGTTTGCCGGTACGGGCGTCCAAGGCATACAGCCAGCGGCCGGCGCCGAAGAAAAGGCGTTCTTCCGTTCCGTCAGACCAGTAGCTGACGCCCCGGCTGGTAGTACCGCCGACCTCGGGAAGTGCGGTTTTCCACTGTTCCCGTCCGGTTCCAGCGTCCAGCGCAAATACCTGGGTACCCGCCGAAACGCCATACACAACCCCTTTGATACACAAGGGATTACATTGGATCTGAGAACGATTTCCGGCGGTATCGGCGCCTCCCGAACGGTATTCCCAGGCCTGGCGAAGGTGAGTAACAGTGACGGTATCAATATCCGGGAGCGGGGAATAATGGCTGCGGGCGCCGTCGCCGTTGTACTCCGGCCAGTCGGCATCCGGAGCAATACCAACCGAGGCGAGCGCGACAAGCCCGAGAGGAAGAAGAAATTTCATGAGGAGAGGTTAAGCTGTTCTGACGACCGGAGCAAGTTAGCCGAAACTACTGACAATCAATAGAGACGCCGGACCAATCGGGGTACCGGACAGGGTTCTTCTGCTCCAGCTGCACGACTCGCTGCCGGTTCTTTCTCATTCATGCAACCGATTGCATTTTGCTTACTTTTTTCCCTATTTTTGGCGATAGCACTGCCGGATCAACGGATCATCAACGGGTCCGGACCGGTCAGGGCTTTTTCTTTTCCATGGAAAAAGAAGTAACGATTTACGATATAGCCCGGCTGCTGAAACTCTCGCCGGCTACTGTCAGCCGTGCGTTGAAAGATCACCCGGCGATCAGTGCCGGCACCAAGCGGCTTATTACGGCTGCCGCGGAAGAAATGGGATACCGGAGCAATACGTTTGCGAGTAACCTCCGCCGCCAGCGTTCCAATACCATTGGCGTTATTGTTCCCCGGCTCGACAGCGCCTTTATGTCCACCGTGCTGGCCGGCATGGAAAAAATAGTCAACGAGGGCAACTATAACCTGATTATCAGCCAGTCGCTTGAATCGGTCCGAAAGGAAAAAGCCAATGTCAAAACCATGTTCGACAGCCGGATCGACGGATTACTCGTCTCCCTGTCTTCTGACACGGACGACCTTTCGCACTTCCAGCCATTCTTTCAAAAAGAGATTCCCGTCATACTGTTCGACCGGGTGCTGCCCCATCCCAACTGCACAAGCATTGTCATCGACAACGTGCGGGCAGGGTACGACGCCGCGGTACACCTCGTCCGGCAGGGCCGCAAACGGATGATGCATGTATCAGGCAGCCAGAAGCGGAACGTCTACGAAGAGCGGCTAAGAGGTTTCCGGCAGGCGCTGGCTGAGCATGGCCTGGCGGATGACCTCGTCCTCGTCGGTAACCTTACCCGCCAGGACGGGCTCGACGCCGCCCGGTATATCCGGCAGCTCCCGCAACCGCCGGACGGGCTGTTTGTGGCGAGCGACTTTTGTGCGGCCAGCTGCATCGGCGCGCTCAAAGAGGCAGGGTTTGCCATCCCGAATGACATCGCGGTGGTGGGATTCAACGACGACCCTGTCGCTCAGGTCGTGGAGCCCAGGCTTACAACCATCCGCTACCCCGGGCAGGAAATGGGGGAAATCGCCGCGCAGAGCCTGATTAGTCACCTCAGCGGCCAGCCCCCTGTCACTGCTGCAAACACAATCGTACTAAACCATGAACTGATTGTACGCGGCTCTTCTACTCCCTGAATCATATTACTTCTTAACTTCCAAAACCATGTTCCTTTTCAGGTACTCCGCCGCCGCGCTTCTCGCATTTGCCAGTCTGGCGGCGCAGGCACAATCGCCTAAACCACTGATTACCCATCTGTATACCGCTGATCCGTCAGCACATGTATTCAACGGAAAGGTCTACCTCTATCCGTCTCATGATATTGAAGCGCATGTACCGCAGGACGACGAAGGCGGGCATTTCAACATGCGGGACTACCACGTCTTTTCGATGGACCGTATCGGTGGAAAAGTCACGGATCACGGCGTAGCGCTGGATCTGAAAGACGTCCCCTGGGCCAAACGACAGCTATGGGCGCCGGATGCTGCCTATAAAAACGGCACGTATTACCTGTATTTCCCTGCAAAGGACAAGGATGATGTATTCCGGATTGGCGTGGCGACGAGCAAGTCGCCGGCAGGGCCGTTCAAAGCCGATCCCAAACCTATTCCCGGCAGCTATAGTATTGATCCGGCGGTCTTTACGGATACGGACGGTGAAACCTATCTGTATTTCGGGGGAATCTGGGGCGGACAGCTCCAGCGCTGGCATACCGGAACGTACGACGCGAGCCTGAAGACCGACCTTCAGAAAGACAAGGAACCTGCCCTTTCAGCGAAAGTTGTCAAGCTCGGAAAAGACATGCGCTCCTTTGCCGAACCCGTACGCGATGTTCAGCTTCTCGACAAGGAAGGCAAACCCCTCCTCGGTGGCGATCATGACCGTCGTTTTTTCGAAGGCGCGTGGACGCATAAGTACAAAGGCAAGTACTATTTTTCTTATTCTACGGGTGATACTCACTTGCTTGCCTACGCTACCAGCGACTCGCCCTATGGCCCCTTTACGTACCAGGGAGTACTGATGAAACCTGTCTCAGGCTGGACTACGCACCATTCTATCGTAGAAATCGGTGGCAAGTGGTACATCTTCTACCACGACGTTGAACTATCCGGCCAGACGCACCTGCGTAATGTAAAAGTCCGCGAACTGCACCGGAATGCCGACGGCTCCATCCGGGAAATCATCCCCTGATATGCGCCGGTTACTTTTTCTTTCTACTCTACTGATTGTCAGTACTTTTCCGGTAGCTGCCCAGATCCGTCTGCCCCGGCTGGTGAGCAACGGTATGGTGCTGCAACGGGACCGGCCCCTGACAATCTGGGGCTGGGCGAGCGCCGGCGAACATGTTTCGGTCCGTTTCCGGGATGTACTGCGGGAAACGGATACCCGGTCTGACGGTACGTGGTCGGTCACTCTGCCGCCGCAGTCGGCAGGCGGCCCTTCGTCGCTGCACATAAAAGGCAGTAACAGCCTGGAAGTAACCGACATTCTGGTTGGTGATGTGTGGCTGTGTTCCGGACAATCAAACATGGCGCTGCCGATGGAACGTGTCAGGGAAAAATATCCGGAGGTCATTGCCTCCGCGAATCAGCCGATGATCCGGCATTTTTTTCTTCCGACCCGTTACGATTTCCGGAATCCGGCAAGCGATGTGCCTGGAGGACGCTGGGAAACTGCGACGCCGCAAACGGTACTGAATTTTTCTGCGGTAGCCTATTTTTTCGCGAAAGAATTAGTTGAACGGGAGCGTATTCCGATCGGGCTGGTCAACGCCAGTGTAGGCGGGTCTCCCGCCGAGGCGTGGATGAGTACAGAGGCGCTAAAGGCTTTCCCCGAAAAACTGGAGACATTGAAAGCCCTGCAGGACACTGCGCTGATCCGCCGCACACTTCGGCAGGAACAGCAGGACATGCGCGACTGGTTCGGCCGTCTGCATAGCGCCGACAAAGGATGGCAAGCTTCTCCGAACTGGACGGACCCGCGCGCCGACGTTTCGGGCTGGCCAACGCTCACCATCCCCGGCTACTGGGAAGACGCCGGAGCGCCGAAGGGTAACGGAGCCGTATGGTTCCGGAAGGACATCGAACTTCCGGCCGGGTTGGAAGGCAAGGCGCTGAAGTTGTTTCTCGGACGGATTATCGACAGCGACTCGGTTTTTGTCAACGGGACCTTCATCGGGTCTGTCGGCTATCAATACCCGCCGCGGCGCTATACCATTCCGGCCGGGTTGGTCAAGGCGGGGAAGAATACAATCGTGGTGCGGGTAGTAAGCAGCAACGGCAAAGGTGGCTTCGTACCCGACAAGCGGTATGTACTCGAAACCGGCGACTCTCCCATCGACTTGACAGGCGCGTGGAACTATCAGATCGGCGCGACGGTTTCGCCTGCTCCTCCGACGACTTTCTTTCAATACAAGCCCAATGGCCTGTTCAACGCCATGATTGCGCCGTTGCTTCCCCTCGCGCTCAAAGGAGTCATCTGGTACCAGGGAGAGGCCAATACCGCACAGCCGGCCGAGTATGAGCGGCTGTTGCCGGCCCTCATTGCCGATTGGCGCGCGCACTGGCGACAGGCGGATTTGCCTTTCATTTTCGTCCAGCTCGCCAACTTCATGGAAGCGAAAGCGCTGCCTTCTGAAAGCAATTGGGCTGTTTTGCGGGAAGCACAGCGACGCACGTTGTCGGTCCCGCATACGGCCATGGCCGTTGCGATCGACGCCGGCGAATGGAACGATATTCACCCGCTGGATAAGGAAACGGTCGGAAAACGATTGGCGCTGGGAGCAATGCGGGTAGCATATGGCAAGCGCGATCTGACGTCGTCCGGACCCGCTTATCGTTTCTCCGAATCAAAGGGAAAGGCACTGGTTTTGCATTTTGATCTGACGGGAAGCGGTCTCGTTGCACGGGGCGGCGCTCTTTCCGGTTTTGTTATTGCCGGGGAGGATGGAAAATTTGTATCGGCAAGCGCCCGGATCAAAGGCAAAACAGTTGTGGTCCACAGCCCGGAAGTGTCGAAACCGACAATTGTCCGGTACGCATGGGCAGACAACCCTGATCATGCGAATTTGTATAACAAGGAAGGACTTCCGGCATCCCCCTTTACGACTGATACCCGGCCACTTCAGCCTTAGATCGCTAGTTTATAAACAGAAAAGGAGGCAGTGTCCACTGCCTCCTTTCCTGTTTATAGCTTTTTATCAGAAATACACGCCAACTGTCAGTACACCGGTAGTAGTTGTGTTTTTGATTTTTGCGGAAGCATAGTCCTGCGTCGTCGACAAAATATAGGGCGTATAGGCCGTTGTCTGAACGCCATACAAGACAGCGGCATCGGCGTAAAACTTGTCGGTCTTGTACCCGATACCGCCGGAATAAATCCAACGGGCACGATCCAGCGAATTGAATTGCGACGTCTGCTTATACGGATCCTGGTAGTAGCTGATACCTGCGCGGAAGCTAACCTGATCAGCCCGGACTTCGCCGCCAAGTTTGAAATTGGCTACGTTCCGGTACGTATTCCGGACGATGCCGGTGTAGTAGCCGTCGGAAAGGCCTCCGTCTGCGTTCGGATCATCGCTCGAAAACTTCATGTTCGAATAGTTGATCAATTCGGCATCAAGAGAGATAAAGCCGACTTTCCCGAAAAACAGGCCAAGTCCTCCGGCGAGTTTCATCGGTGTTCGGAGGCGGTATTGCGAGTCAAACGGCAGCACTGAAAGCTGCGGAACGCTGGTAATGTAGTTGGTACCGTTCTGGGTGGTGACATTAAAGCCGGCAGACCGGAGTGTTCCGGGAAGGCTATTATCCCATTCCGGGTTGGTGTCCTCGCTGACTTCAAACGGGCGCGCGAGACGGGTTTGCAGCCCCTGACCTGCCGATTCGTTGATAGTGTACCAGGTGGGTGTCGTAATCGAAACACCGACTCGCACGATATCGCTCGGGCGGTAGATTAAACCTGCGGAGATATTGAATCCCTTTCCGCTGGTCGTCAGGTCGTTGTTATAGGTAAATCCGCTGATGGCATTCGGGTTTTCGAAGTTTTCAGTCATCACCTTGGATGTCGTATAGCTCATTCGTGCCAGAGCAAATCCCAATCCGACATACAGCTTGTTCATGTAATTCGCCCCGTAAGCAAAATTCCACTGGCTGGTGTACCCGCTGCTGTTGAAAGCAAAAGACTGATTGGTGGTTTTATGCGGTTCGGTACCGGAATACGGAGGGCCACTTGGAGAACCCGGATCGATCAGCAATCCATAATAATACATAGAAGTCGGATAGTCAAACACATTGCCATTAGCCTGCAGGTCTTTTTTGAAGTCGAATGCTGTCACCCCTGCCGAAGACCCCTTCGCTTCGTCGTTAGCATATTGTGCGAAATAATCCGCCATCGAACTGTATTGGTTGCGGTCTCCGAAGCGGATGGAGCTTTTCAGGATATTCTGACGGGAGTAACTGGCGCCAAACGAACCTCCTACCCACCGGCTGCTTCGAACCGGATTCCGCTTGTCGCCGGCAAGGATAATCCCCACGTTCCCAAGGGTAAACTGGTTGGTGGAAGCGTCCTGTGTCCGGCTGATATACTGCGAGGAATTGTTGATCTGGCTGAACATCGGAGAAATGCTCAACTCCGATCGGGTATAAAAACCGAGGCCGGCGGGATTGCCCGACAGCGTCGTTACGTCAGCGCCCAGCGCCGTATGTGTTCCGCCCATGGCCTGCATGCGGGCAGAGCCCTGCGGGTTGGTTTGGGAGAACAGGCGGGCGAGCGACTCATAGTTATTGTCCTGGGCCCAGGCGGCACCTGACAGCAGGAATAGAGCGACAAAACCGGATATACGTTTCATGGTCAGAAATTGAGACTCGATCAAAGTAAAGGCTACAAACCCGATTCCGCAAAAAGGAATGCCAGGGTTTCCGGCTATGAAATAACGAAAAACCCCGTCAACTAGGCGCGCTGACGGGGTTTTTACTCGCGTTAAAGTTTGTTAAGCCTACCGCGGACCACGGGAACGGGCACCGCCGCCACCGCCGCCTCCACCACCGCCACCGCTGGACGGTGCCGAGTAGCTTCTCGACGGGCTGTTGTTGTTCCAGGAATTATTGCTGGGTTGTGACCAGCTGTTATTCCGGCTTCCGTTGTCGTTATTCCAGCTACGGCTGTAGGTATTGTTGTCCCGGTTAACCGTTCCGCCGCTGCGGTACGTATTTCCGTTGTTGCCTGAGAACGAAGAGTAATCGCCTCCATCCCGGCGCGGGCGGGAATAATAACTGTTGCTGGCTGACGGATCGTTGTATGCGCTGGTCCGTCCACCCCGGTTCGGCGATACCGCCGCACCCGGATTACTGCGGGTTACGAAGTCATTGTTGTAGGCAGACTGCGACCGGCCGTAGTTCGTTGACCGCGGACGGCTATAGCTGCCGCCGGTGTTGGAATTACCCGGTTTCACCACGACGTTCCCGCCTCCGTAGTAATAGGGATCACGGTAATATCCTCCGTAGTACCCGCCACCGTAATAGCTCGGGTAGTATCCCCAGGAGTTGTAATAGTACGGGTTGTATCCCCAGCTGCTGTACCAGGGGTCATAAAAGCCCCCGCCATACCAGCTGCTCAGGCCCCAGGGGCGGTAAAAACCGCTGCCGAAGCCCAGGCCAATGGACCATCCCGGTGAGAAACCATACATCGGATAGTACCAGTTATTCCAGCTGTTCCAGGAATTCCAGCCGTAGGGATTCCAGTTACCGTATCCGTTGTTGTACGCATACTGCGACGTGTTGTCGTAGGCGTTGTCGTATACTGAACTGCTGTATTGCTTAACGGTACCGCTGTACTTCTCCGCTTCTGTCTTGTTGTAGTAATCGTTCCCTGCGGAGTTTGCCTCTCTCGCCTGCTCTCCTACCACGTTGTTCTGCTTATTGCTGTAGGCAACAGCCCGCACATCCGACGAGGCGGAGTAGAGGTCATCATACACATAGGAACGCTGGGCAGTCTGTTTCGGACTGCATCCCCAAATACCTGCCAGTACGGCTACAGCCAGGTACTTCGAAACATTCCTGATTTCCATGACATTATGGGTTTTGAAGTTGACTTTCCGTCCTTCAATCGGGCCGATTTCAGCCCGACTGTTACAAACTTAAGGCTAAAATGTATCTTTGCAATCCTCTTTAAAAGACTTTAACTTTTATTAACGGCAATTTTAACACCTGGCTCCGTCGACCAGTTTTCGGTTGCAGTTAGGAATTGATAATCAATCAACTAACGCTATTCTGGTAACGGACATTCCTGCAGAAAAATTCCATGAGCAAAGGCATTACTTCCCGCGCGGACGACTACTCCGAATGGTATCTTGACCTCGTAAAACGGGCCGATCTGGCCGAAAATTCCGCCGTCCGGGGGTGCATGGTCATCAAACCATACGGCTACTCCATCTGGGAAAAGATGCAGCGGGCGCTCGACGACAAGTTCAAGGAGACCGGGCACGTCAACGCGTACTTTCCCCTCTTCATTCCCAAGTCATACCTCTCGAAAGAAGCCAGCCACGTGGAAGGCTTCGCCAAAGAGTGTGCCGTCGTGACCCACTACCGGCTCAAAAACGCGCCGGACGGTTCCGGCGTGATCGTCGACCCGGACGCCAAACTGGAAGAAGAACTCATCGTCCGTCCGACGTCCGAAACGGTTATCTGGAGTACGTATAAAAACTGGGTCCAGTCGTACCGCGACCTGCCCCTGCTCATCAACCAGTGGGCCAACGTGGTTCGCTGGGAAATGCGCACACGTCTGTTTCTCCGCACCGCTGAATTCCTCTGGCAGGAAGGGCATACCGCCCACGCCACCTCGGAAGAAGCCGTCGCCGAAGCCGAGCAGATGCTCGACGTATACGCCAAATTCGCGGAAGAATGGCTGGCGCTGCCCGTTATCCGCGGTGTCAAAACCCCGAACGAGCGCTTTGCCGGCGCCGTCGAAACCTATTGCATCGAGGCCATGATGCAGGACGGAAAAGCCCTTCAGGCCGGTACTTCCCACTTCCTCGGGCAAAATTTTGCCAAGGCATTTGAAGTACAGTTCCTGGGTCGTGACAACAAACTCGACTATGTCTGGGGAACGAGCTGGGGCGTTTCGACCCGCCTCATGGGCGCGCTCATCATGGCGCACTCCGATGATCAGGGTTTGATTCTGCCTCCGAAGCTCGCGCCGATTCAGGTGGTTATCGTTCCCATTTTCCGGAACGAAGAGCAACTGAACGTGATCTTCGACGCCATCGATCCGATCATCAAAGAACTGAAAGCCAGCGGCATCAGCGTCAAGTTCGACGACTCCCAGCAGGAGAAACCCGGCTGGAAGTTTGCCGAGTACGAACTCCGCGGGGTACCTGTCCGGATGGCGGTTGGTGCGCGTGACCTGGAAAACGGCACGGTTGAACTCGCCCGCCGCGATACGAAGGAAAAGCAGGTTGTTCCGATGGACGGAATCGCGGGAACGATCAAAGCGCTTCTCGATGATATTCAGGCATCTATCTATAACCGCGCGCTGAAATTCCGGGAAGAAAACACGTTTACGGTTGACACCTGGGAAGAATTCCAGGAAAAAATCGAAAACGGCGGCTTCCTCCTCGCCCACTGGGACGAAACCAGCGAAACCGAAGAGCAAATCAAGGAACTGACGAAGGCTACCATCCGCTGTATCCCGCTGAATGCCCCTGAAGAAGACGGCGTCTGCGTGTTCTCCGGCAAGCCTTCAAAACGCCGCGTGATTTTTGCCCGGGCGTACTAAGAGCCAACTATTCTTATTTAGCAAGGTTCTGATAGTCCATTTCCACTGGTTTTGAGGTACTTTCTATATTTGAGGCGACTTCACGGTCGCCTCTTTTATTTCTCTCAAACCTGTTTTTCCATGAAACAACTTTTCCTCCTCCTGGCAGGTATCGCCGCTTTTCCCTGCCGGGCCGACGTAAAACCCAATAGCCTTTTCAGTGATCACATGGTACTACAGCGGGGCATCGACGTCCCGGTATGGGGTACTGCGAGAGACGGAGAAACGGTCCGCGTGGAGCTCGCCGGCCAAACGGCTCAGACGACCGCCGCAAACGGCAAGTGGATGGTCCGCCTCAAGCCCCTTACCGCCGGAGGTCCATACACACTGACGATCTCGGGCGATAATACCGTCAAAATCGAAGACGTACTCGTCGGAGAGGTATGGATCTGCTCCGGGCAGTCGAACATGGAGCGGCAGCTTGGCCCGCGCCGTGGCCAAAAACCCATTATCGGCTGGGAAAAAGAACGGGACGCTGCCAACTATCCGCAAATCCGGGAATACTATGTTCCTCTTAAATATGCTCCGGCTCCGGGAACAGACATTGGCAGCAGGTGGACGGTTTGCTCCCCTGCCACGGTAAGCGACTTTTCCGCTGTCGGGTATTTCTTTGCCAAACACCTGCATACCGATCTCAAAGTACCTGTTGGCCTGCTGTTTACCGCTTTTGGCGGTACGCCCGCTGAAAACTGGACGAGCCGTGCAGCCCTGGAGAAAAATCCGGAGCTCCAATCCCTGGTTACGGCGTATGATGCGGCAGTGAAAGAGTATCCGGGAAAACTGGACGCCTTCCGGAAAGAGGAAGCATCACTCATCAGGCAATTTCTGGCCGATTCGGTACAGGCTGCGCGCTACAACCAGGCGTTACCCCGCCGACCGGCCGCCCCCCGCGACCCGCATTCCGGCAACTACATCGCCGGTCTGTACAACGCGATGGTCGTGCCGCTGCAACCCTACGGCATCAAAGGCGCGATCTGGTACCAGGGCGAGTCGAACAACGGACGCGCCAAACAGTATCAGACGCTTTTCCCGACTATGATTGCCAACTGGCGCGCCGACTGGAAGCAGGGCGATTTCCCCTTCTATTTTGTACAAATTGCCCCGCACAAGGATATGCAGCCGCAGATTCGGGAGGCGCAGTTGATTGCGTGGAAAAACACCCCTAATACCGCCATGGTCGTGACCACCGATTGCGGCGATTACGCAGACATCCACCCGGCCGACAAACAACCTGTCGGTCAGCGGCTTAGCCTTGCTGCACGGGCGCTGGCCTACGGCGAGCCGATCGAATATTCGGGTCCGGTCTTTGAATCTGTGGCATATCAGGGCAACAAGGCCGTTCTCTCGTTCAAACATACCGGCGGCGGACTGGTAGCCAAAGACGGTCCGCTCCGCGGGTTTGCTATCGCCGGGGCTGATAACAGGTTCTACCCGGCGATGGCTCAGATTCAGGGCAATACGATTGTTGTCAGCAATCCGCTGGTTGACCAACCGGCAGCGGTGCGGTTTGGTTGGGAAAATGTTCCGGACGTGAATCTCTTCAACAAAGAGGGTTTACCAGCTACGCCTTTCCGCACGGATAAAGAGTAGCCAAAGGGCTTTTTTTTCTCTTTGAGGTACCAACTGTTGAACCTCTATGCTGAAAAAAGCACTCTTTCTTCTCCTGGCCGGGGGGGCTACCGCCTCCGGCCAGCATACTCCCCTCACCCTCTGGTACAAGCAACCGGCTGAAGTCTGGACAGAAGCGCTGCCCGTCGGCAATGGCCGCCTGGGCGCCATGGTTTTCGGACGGGTTTCGGAAGAGCTGATCCAGCTCAACGAAGGTACCTTCTGGTCCGGCGGACCGATGCGGCAGAGTGCCAACCCCGACGCCTGGAAGCAACTACCCGCCGTCCGCGAAGCCCTCGCCGCTGAAGACTATACCAAAGCCACGGCATTACTGAAGAAAATGCAGGGCCGGTATACCCAGTCGTACCTGCCGCTGGGCGATCTGATTATCAAGCAAAATGTCGGCACCGGTGCCCCGACAGCATACTCCCGTGAGCTTGACCTCGACCGGGCTGTCGCCGCTACCCGTTTTACAGTAGACGGACAGCGGTACACGCGTGAAATCTTCGCCTCGCAACCCGACAATATCATTGCTATTCGCCTGACGGGTACACAAAACCTGTCTTTCTCGGTTTCGGGGCGGAGTAAGATACGTTTCGAGCGCGTAGCGGAAGGAAACAACGAGCTGATTATCAAAGGAAAAGCCCCTTCCAACGTACATCCCAATTACTACAATCCGAAAGGCCAGAACCCGGTTACCTATGACGGCGACTGCGCCGGCATGCGGTATCAATTCCGAATCCGGGTAATCAGTAAGGGAGCAAAAATCACAGCCGATACGTCCGGAATCCATGTCAGCGGAGCGAAAGAGGCCCTGCTGCTGGTCTCCGCCGCAACAAGCTTCAACGGTTTCGACAAATGCCCCGATACCGAAGGCCGGGACGAAAACAAATTCGCCTCGGAGGCTATCCGGAAAGCCGCAGCCCTGCCGTATGCGACGTTACAAAAAAAGCATATCACTGATTATCAGTCCTTTTTTCACCGGTTTTCGTTTCGGTTGAAGGATACGCTCGCCAACCGGCCCGACCTTCCCGCCAACGAACGCCTCCAGGCCTATTCAGGCGGCGCGTATGATCCGGGGCTGGAAACACTGTATTTTCAGTATGGCCGCTACCTGCTGATCGCCTGCTCGCGCCCGGGAAATCCGGCGGCTAACCTCCAGGGGCTCTGGAATAAGGAACTACGCGCGCCGTGGAGTTCCAACTACACCATCAACATCAATACCCAGATGAACTACTGGCCGGCAGAGCCTACCAACCTGTCGGACCTGCATGCGCCATTGTTCGACCTGATCAAAAACCTGTCAGTCGTCGGAAAAAGCGTCGCAAAAGAATACTACAATCTGAACGGCTGGGTAGCGCACCACAATACGGATATCTGGGCGCTGGCGAACCCAGTCGGGGATGTCGGGCACGGCGATCCCAAATGGGCGAACTGGAACGAAGGCGCCGCCTGGCTCTGTCAGCACCTGTATGAGCATTACCGGTTTACGAAAGACAGGGCCTTTCTCCGGGACGTCGCCTATCCGCTCATGAAAGAAGCGGCCGTCTTCAGCATGGGATACCTGATGGAGGATAAAAACGGGTACCTGGTGACGTCGCCGTCGACTTCCCCTGAAAACGCTTTCCTGGATAAAAACGGGAAACCGGCGTTTGTAACGGTTGGCTCGACAATGGACATGTCCATCATTCACGACCTGTTTACCAACCTCATCGAAGCGGCGGACGCGCTCGGCACCGACGCGACATTCAAAAATCAACTCGTCGAAAAGAAAAACAAACTGCTACCCCTCCACATCGGCCGGAAAGGCAACCTGCAGGAATGGTATGGCGACTGGGAAGACGAAGATCCGCATCACCGTCACGTCTCTCACCTCTTTGCCCTGCATCCCGGCCGGCGCATTTCTCCGGTGGAATCGCCTGAATTTGCAGCCGCAGCCCGGAAAACCCTGGAACTCCGGGGCGACGAAGGTACCGGCTGGAGCAAAGCCTGGAAAATCAACTTCTGGGCCCGGCTGCTGGACGGCAACCATGCCTACTCCCTCATCCGCCAACTGCTCCACTATACCCGAGAAAACGGGACCGATTACCAACGCGGCGGCGGTACCTATCCGAACTTCTTCGATGCGCACCCTCCCTTCCAGATCGACGGCAACTTCGGCGGAACAGCCGGTATGACGGAAATGCTGGTGCAGAGCCACCTCAGCGACATACACCTGCTGGCAGCCTTGCCTGATGCCTGGGCCAACGGGGAAGTATCCGGCCTCCGCGCGCGGGGAGGTTTTGATATTGCGATGAAATGGAATGGAAAGAAACTGACAACGGCGACGGTCGTTTCCAGAGCCGGAGATACCTGCCGGATCCGGACGGCTTCACCCCTGCGGCTCGAAGGAGCAGCGGTCCGCTCCGTTCAGGACGCGCACGGTTACCTCCTCGTCTTTCCGACGGCAGCCGGCAAAACCTACCGCCTGCTGCCGGAGTAAGAAACAGCCCGGTTACCGAAAACGGCCCGTTGCGCATGCAGCGGGCCGTTTTTTTTAACTTTTTCCATAACAAAACCCCGGGTTTCCGGCTTTTAGCAAATTATTAGAAGTTGATGAGAGCCTTTACTTGACGGAACCTCCGGCTTTAGATTTGTGGTTGTTTCGGTTCGCAAGGCTGGGGAAAAACCCTTTTTCGACTGATTTGAAAATGACTGACATGACCGCTCCGGAGCGCCTGATTTGTGGTATATTGAACTGTTTCCGGACGAGTCTGCCCGATATGCCTTCGCTGATGAATTCTATATCTTATGACTATCCCCGTATTGAATCATACCGTTCGGAAACTCGCCGAACTTTATTTCCCGGAATCGCAAAAGACCTCACCCGGTTACGCTCCGGCTGACCAGATCGCCCAGTATCAGCCGGAGAGTACCGAAGCCTTTGCCGATGACCTCATCCAGAAGGCCTTTACGGTCAACCTCGCGATCGTCAAGCATGCCAAACCGCTGGAAGAATTCTGGGCCTGGGTGACTTCCGCGGAGCATCCGTTCGTCTTTTTCGAGCAGACTCCGCACGGCTCCGCTCCGGTCATCGCCGGAAAAGACGCCCGGAAAAACACGCCCTTCTTTCTGTCCGTTTCGGACGCAGGCCCTTCGCCGAAGGACCCCTCCGACCTGACGCCTGTCCTGACTGCCGACGGCCAGGTATTGTTCATGACCGTCTTTCCGATCCAGCCCCTGAGCGGTACCGAAGATCCCCAGGATGCCAAACCGCTGAGCCCCTGGCAGCGTACCCTCCGCCTCTTCACCAACGAACGGAAAGACATCGGATACCTCTATCTCTACGCGATTGTTTCGGGATTGATTGCACTGAGCTTACCGCTTGGTATTCAGGCAATTGTCGGACTTATTCAGGGGGGACTGGTCTTTTCTTCGGTCTACCTGCTCATCACGCTGGTCATCATCGGTACGCTGATTACCGGGATTCTGCAGATTGTTCAGGTATCCATCGTGGAAGTACTCCAGCAGCGGGTGTTTGCCCGGGCGGCCTTTGAGTTTGTCTACCGCATTCCGCGGATCAAGATCGAAGCCCTCACCAAGTACTACCCACCGGAATTGATGAACCGCTTTTTCGACATTCTGAATGTTCAGAAAGCGATGCCGAAGGTACTCATCGATATCACCGGGGCGCTGGTACAGATTGTCTTCGGGCTGCTGTTGCTTTTTGCGTACCACCCGATGTTTATTGTATTCGGACTGGTGACAGTTCTGCTGCTGTTCCTCGTGATCCGGCTCAATGCGTCGAAAGGCCTGGAAACCAGCCTCGCTGAGTCGAAGTACAAGTACAAAATCGCGGAATGGCTCGAGGACGTTGCCCGTACCCTTTTCAGCTTCAAGGTCGTCGGAAATACCAACCTGCCGCTGGAAAAGATGGACGACCTCGTCAGCAAGTACCTGCTCTACCGCGGCAAGCACTTCAAAATCCTCGTCCGCATTTTTTATTACATGGTGGCGTTCAAGACGCTGGTCGTCGGTGCGCTGCTGATTCTGGGAACATACCTCGTCGTCGACCGGCAGATTACCCTCGGGCAGTTTGTCGCTTCGGAAATCATCATCGTCCTGATCGTCGGGTCGGTGGAAAAACTCATCAACAGCATCGACGTCATTTTTGACCTGGTGACGGCCGTGGAAAAGCTCGGCGCGGTGACCGACCTGCCCCTGGAACGCGCCAGCGGCATCCGCGTACCGCTTCGGGACCAGGAGCTTTCCCTTTCCATCCGCGACCTGTCTTACAAGTATCCCGACGGCAAACGGCCGGTTTTACAAAACCTGAACCTGACCATACAGGCAGGCGAACGCATCGGCCTGACCGGCTCCAACGGCGGCGGGAAAGATACCTTCGTCAAGATTCTCAGCGGGTTACTGACAGACTATGACGGTGCTGTGGCCGTCAACGGCCTTTCGCTCCGCGATATCCACCTGAATGATTTCCGGAATGCGGTAGCGAAAAATGTATCGACTGAAGAAATATTCGACGGTACCATCCTCGAAAATATCACGATGGGCCGCAGCGGCATTACCCTCGCCGATGTCCAATGGGCCCTGGAAAACCTGAACCTCAGCCAGCGCATCAGTCAGTTGCCAGGCGGTCTGAATACCCAGATGATCGCCAGCGGTCAGAAGTTTTCCGACAGCTTCAACGCCAAAATCATGGCGGCACGGTGCATCGTGGAGCGGCCGAGGCTCCTCATTTTCACGGATTTTTATGGTTTGCTGGACCGGGATGAAAAGCGGCAGCTGACCCGGTTTATCTGCGACCGCTCCCATCCGTGGACCTTTATTACCATCTCACACGATCCCGATGTACTCGGCGCGTGCGACCGTGTGATCGTCCTCGACGAAGGGCGCATCGTATCCGATGGTCCGTTTCATTGACTTCAACTACTCCGGAAATGCTTCATATATCGCGTAACGATACCAATTTCGAGGGCGTCGGCATGAATAGCCTTAAGACGCTCTCGTCCCGCAAAACCGGTCGCCGGCTGGCCCGGTGGATTGTGGGTATCCTTATTACCCTGCTCGTCGTGCTCTTCATGCCCTGGCAGCAGAACATCAACGGTACCGGGACGGTCACGGCCCTGACGCCGGAAGACCGGCCCCAGACTGTCCAGAATATCATCGCCGGGCGGATCGAGGAATGGCATGTGCGGGAAGGACAGACCGTTCAGAAAGGCGATACCATCCTGGTGCTTTCTGAAATCAAGGACGATTACTTCGATCCTAACCTGCCGCAACGGCTTTCGGAGCAGGTAGGCGCGAAGGAAAACGCCGTCGAAGGCTATGAAATGAAGATCGGCGCTCTTGATAATCAGCTGTCTGCTCTGCGTAACGCCTTGCGGCTCAGTCTGCAAAAAGCCCGGAACAAGGTATTGCAATCGGGAGCAAAAGTACAGTCCGACAGCGTTGACCTTGCCAATGAACGTATTCAGTTCCGCATTGCCGAGGTTCGTTTTGAACGTTTTCAGAAGGGATATCAGGACGGTCTGTTCTCCAAAACCGATCTCGAAAGCCGTGAACTGAGCTTCCAGAGCGCCCGCGCGAAGCTGGTTTCTGCCGAAAACAAACTGTCGATTTCCCGACAGGATCTCATCAACTCCCGCATTGAGCTGAGCTCGATTGAAGCGGAGTATCAGAAGGAAATTGCCAAATCGGTTTCCGACCGCAGCTCGGCGGTCTCGTCACTGGGCGACGGGCAGAAAGAGCTTTCCGAACTGCGTAACAAAGTCGCCAACGTAACCGTACGCCGGAATCAGTATGTCCTCCGGGCGCCGCAAAGCGGGGTTGTCGTCAAAGCCCTCAAACAAGGCGTGGGCGAAACCATCAAGGAAGGCGAAGCCATCTGCACCCTTCAACCCCTCAGGCCGCAAATGGCGGTGGAACTGTATGTAAAAGCCATGGACGTTCCGCTGATCCAGAAAGGCCGGGAAGTACGGCTGCGGTTCGACGGCTGGCCGGCGCTTCAGTTTTCGGGCTGGCCTTCCGTCAGTGTCGGGACCTTCGGCGGTACGGTCACGGTCATCGACCAGGTCAATTCCAACAACGGTGAATACCGCCTGCTGGTGACGCCCAACGTCAATCACGATGTTCAATGGCCCGCGCAGCTACGTCTTGGCTCGGGAGTCTACGGTTGGGTCATGCTCGACAACGTACCGGTCTGGTACGAAATCTGGCGGCAGCTCAACGGCTTCCCGCCCAGTCTGAAGGAAGAGCCCAAGGCGGACTATGGAAAAGGAGGTGGAAAATGACGCGCTTCTGCCTTTGCTTCCTGTTGTTTTGGGGGATGATGGCGGGAATAGCGCGGGGTCAGGACAGCGTCCGGATCTTCACCTATGCCGATTACGCCGATCTGATTCTGAAACACCACCCCGTCGTCCGGCAGGCGCAGCTCCTCCCCGCCGACGCCCGCGCCGAGCTGATGCAGGCACGGGGTATGTTCGATCCGAAACTCTCGTCCGACTTCAGCCGGAAAGAATACAAGGACAACGAGTACTATAATAACTGGGAAAACACCCTGAAAATACCGACCTGGACAGGTATAGACCTGAAAGCAGGGTTCGACCGGAATACCGGCAAGTACGTCAATCCTCAGTACCAGACGCCCGATGCCGGCCTCGTTTACGCAGGATTAAGCGTCCCGCTGGCGCAGGGGCTCATTATTGATGCCCGGCGCGCGACCGTCCGACAGGCGCTCCTTTTACAGGATATGGCCGAAGCCGATCGCCGTAAAGCTGTCAACAAGGTCATGTATGACGCCGCGAAGACCTACTGGGACTGGTACTTCTCCTTCCAGCAGTTCCGCTACACGCAGGAGGGGCTGCAACTCGCCGAGACCCGATACCGGGCGGTAAAAGAGCGGGTGGATATCGGCGATCTCGCCGCCATCGATTCCGTACAGGCGAAAATTACGGTACAGGAGCGCCAGGCGGCATTTCAGGCGGCGCTGGTTGACTGGCAGAACGCCCGCCTCGGGCTCTCCAATAATCTCTGGAACGAACAGGGGAATCCGGTGGAATTACCTGAAAACGCTATTCCGGGAGGCATTACCTTGCCTGAACCAACGGACGGGCAATTACAAGCGCTGCTGGTCCGGGCGGAAGACCAGCACCCGGAGCTGCTCAAGTTCGGGTACAAATTGAAACAACTGGAAATCGAACGGAAACTCCGGCAAAACCAGCTGCTGCCGACGCTGAACGTGGATTACAATTTCATCCGGGAGCCGGTCGCGATCGGGAAGACCTATGACGCCGGCTGGTGGCTGACGAATAACTACAAAGTCGGCGCGGAATTCAGTTTTCCGCTCTTTCTCCGGAAAGAACGCGGCAAGCTGCAACAGGTGCGGATCAAGCAGAATATGACCCAGCTGGATCAGCAGCAAACCCGCCGGGATATCGGTACGACAGTCCGTCAGGTTTTCAACGAAGCCCGCGCGCTCCAGCAGCAGGGCGAGTTTCAGCGGCAGGCGACGGAAAATCAGGCGTTGCTGGTCCGTGCGGAGCAGCAAAAGTTCGATATCGGGGAAAGTACGCTGTTTCTGGTCAATACCCAGGAGTCGAAACTGATCGAGATGCGGATCAAGACGGAGTCGCTCCGGGCCAAGTTTGCCAAGGCCTGGGCCAACAGCCTGTATGCCGCCGGCGGAACGACGCCCTGATGCTCAGCGCCTTAATTCGGGATTAAAAAGCAATAAAATCAGGGGTTTCGACGATATTCCAGGGCGGGCATTAAACAATTGTATCGTTTCGTGTCTAACTTTACGCATTCACTCACTAAACGATCACTGCTATGTTTGGAATGGGAGGACCTGAAATAACCCTGATTATTGTCGCTTTTGTGCTATTGTTCGGAGCCAAGAAGATCCCCGAACTCGCGCGCGGACTGGGCAGAGGCATCCGGGAATTCAAGGACGCGTCGAAAGAAATCCGTGATAACATCGAGAATTCGTAGGGCATAATCCCCAAAAAAAGGGCCGGTTTCCTCAGAAGCCGGCCCTTTTTCTATTTCAGCTGAAGTGTCAGCTTCAGAGGCTGCTGGTTTCGGATGATGTCGACTCCGATATGGCCTTTCCAGTTGGAAGCCTGGTAGACGTTCAGCAGGTCGGCGCAGGTTTTGACCGGTTGCCCGTCTGCCGAGCGGATGACATCTTTCGCCAGTATGCCTGATGTGGCGAGTAGTCCGCCCGTTTCCACTACAATTACCCCCGTTTCGTCGGGCAAGCCATATGCCGAGCGCTCGCCGAGGCCTTCCACGTTTTTGACCTTCCCTCCCAGGAATGCCGCACGTGCCGACCGGCTAGCGAGGGACTGCATCGAAATGGGCTGCGGAATAGCCGGTTTTGCCGCCATTTTCTTCAAATCCGCACTGACTACACCGAAATCATCCATCGGAAAATTCCGGAATCCGAGGGCGAGTGCCGGAGAGGTATCTTTCACACGGTAGTCACCCGTAGCCGCCGCCACAAACTGCGGGTCTCCGGCGGCGCTGTGGGCATCCGTCCCCGACTGCCGTGCCGCAGCCAGTGCGGACGTATCCGGAAAAAGGTTGAAGTCGATATGCGGCCCCCAGTCGTCCACCTGAATCGGGAAATACGGCTTCATGACGATGTTCCGTTCGAAGCGGTCTCCGCTGTTCCGGAACCACACGTGCGGATGGAAGGAATTGTTAACCAGCACGTTATTCTCCACTTTCCGGTAAAAACCCTCCCGTAGCTTCAGTCCGCCGTTGAGGCAGACATTGTGGTGAATGTAGTAATTCGACGAGCCATCGTCCAGATCAACGTCCCAGCCGTGATCGCACCGGAAACGGTTGTACCGGATCACCGTCTGATGCTGCGCATCCAGCAAAATCAGTTCCGGATGGGCGGCCGCCAGGCTATCCATGTACCGGCGGTTCGGGCTCCAGTACCGATCGCGCCCCCAGGAGTTGAAGGCGCCGTGGTCGCCGGTTTCGAGCACGGTTTCGAACACGTCGTTGTGTTCGAGGATATGCCCGCCCCAGGCGCCGTCGCCAATGTTGATACCGGCCCGTGGCGTATGGTAAATGGTATTGTGGGAAACGACGATACCTTCGGCCATTTCGATCTGCACGCCTGTTGCCTGCTTTTCCATCTGCCCGACGTGGTGGATCAGGTTGTCAAATGCCACGCAACCTTTCGGATAAGCATTGGATTTGGGTCCGGGCGTCCGGTCGAGCGCGGCATACGGCTGGGAATGTTCATACCGGAACAACGGTGAGCGTACCGCAGCAGAATCCCCGACGAAGGCAATCGCGCTTGCGCCGGTATGGTGAATGTGGCAACTGCGGATGGTATCGTTCCGGTTGTACTTACTCAGGAAAACGGCGTTACCTCCCACGGCGGCAAACTCGCACCGGCTGATCCGGCAGTTTTCAGTCCCTTCGAGTGTCACAACGCCGCCCCGGTAGATCGTCCAGTCGCTGCGCAGCAGCGGCTCTTTTGTCTCCATGAACGTCCGCTCGTTGTGTGCGAAGCGGATACCTTCTACTGCCACGTTCCGGAGAGGACGAGCCGGGGTGCCTTTCAGCTCCAGGGTATTTTTCAGGCGGGAGACGACAACAGTAGCCGGCGGTGTTCCTTTTCGCGGGAAATAGTAGAGAATCCGCTTCTGCCGGTCGGCAAACCATTCTCCCGGCGCGTCCAGTTCCTCGAAGATGTTTTCCACCATCCGGTGCTGTTTGTGCAGGGGAGCGGGCCGGTTGTTCTGCCAGCCGCCATCGAGTTGCAGGCCGCCTTTTTCATCCTTTCCGGTGATGCGGTAATGAAACCCGCCCCATTCTCCGGCGTGGAGGCCGTGAACATAGCCTCCTGCGGGATGCTGCCAGCGGGCTACGCGCTCCGGCGCGAGGGCGTCGGCGGCAGTACCTCCGAATACCCGCGCCTGCGGATCTTCGTTCGGGTACCGGGCGAGGGGCTCGGAGCGTTCGTCCACATACAGGCGTTCAAAAGGCACATCATCCGGCAGTTCGGCCTGAAAAATACCGTCCCGGAAGGGCTTCCAGCGCAGGGTCAGGAGTCGGCCGGCACTGAGCGTGACATTTTCCTTTTCATACGGACGAATCGTGAGCGAGGAAAACTGTCCTGCCCGGATTTCGACTGTTTCCGGAAGGTAGTAGGTACCCTCCCGCAGCTGAATGACGACGTCTCCGCCTTTTTTCTGAAGCGCAGCGGCCAGTGTTTTCATCGGCCGGCCGGGGGTACCGGGGTTGGCGTCGTTGCCGGAGGGAGACACTGTCCGGACGACAGACTGGGCGCCGGCCGTCAGCCCGGCCAATAGCAGGCAGCAAATCAGTTTATACATAGTTTATTGATACGCCGGGTTTTGCGCGATGTTGTTGTTGGTGATTTCGGTATCGGGAATGTACCAGGTTTCGTTGTAGGCGCCAATCGGGTGGACGAGGTCCGTTTTCAGGACCGTCTGAATCCGGCTCAGGGTACCCGTACGCTTGAGGTCAAACCAGGAGCTTCCCTCCAGGTGAAGCTCCCACTTCCGCTCCATGAGCACCGCCTGCCGGAACGCGTCTTTCGACAGTCCCGACAGGTCGGGCACATGCGCCGGGTTGGACTTATCCACACGCGCTCTCCACCGTATTTTGTTGATCCAGGCATAGGCGTTTGCCGGTCCGTTTACCTCGTTCTCCGCCTCCGCAGCAATGAGGTACATCTCCGCCAGCCGGATCACCGGCAGCGAGAAATCCACCAGGGCGGTCGATGCCGACTGTAGTGTCCGGTTATCAATCAGGCTGTTTTTGACGAATTTCTGAAAAAAGACGGGCAGTACTTTTCCATCCGGACCGGCATAATCACTCCGGATACCCCAGGCCTTCCGCTGGTCTCCCGCCGGGAAGCTACCGACAAACCAGGTGGCCGGATTCAAAAAGGTATTATATCCTGCCGCCGTACACGACATACTATGCAGACCGTTTCCACCCAGACCGGCGATAAACTGGACCTCCCAGATACTCTCCGACGTATAGGCCATGTTCTGAAATACCTTCGAATAATCGTCGAGCAACTGATACTTCCCGGAGTTGATAACGGCCACGGCCTTGTCCCGGGCCTGCTGGTAGTACTCCGTCTTGTTCGTCGGTTTGCCTGCCATCGCCAGGTATACGCGCGCCAGCATGGCCGTGGCTACCCATTTCGAAACCCGGCCCTGTTGGGGAGGAGTGTCGGCCAGACGGGCCTCGGCGTAGGTCAGGTCGTCGACAATAAGCTTATATACTTCAGCCTGAGGCGCCCGTGCGATCTGTACCTGGGCATAGTCGGTAATGGGCGTCGTCCGGAGCGGCACATCCCCGAAAAACTGCACCAACTGAAAGTAAGCGAAGGCGCGAAGGCAGCTGGCTTCTGCCGAGAGGGCTTCCTTTGCCGCGGTTTCGATGGTGGAAGTACCCAGCTTATCCAGGACGAAATTCGCGTTTTTGATCAGGGAATAGTTGTTCGACCATTCCCCCCGGACATTATAGAAAAACGGCTGGTGATTGTTCTGGTACGTCGGCAAGGCCTGCTCAATCGAGGAAGACGGCGCCCCGCAAATGTCACTGAACATCTCCCGCATACCCAGGTTATTTTGTCCGAAATACCCGGTCATGGAGGAATAGATGCCTTTGACGGCCGTTTCATAGCTCGCCTTTGTAGTGAAGAAAGCGTCCGGACTGATGAAGGTTTTCGGAGATTCCTTCAGGCTGTTGTCGCACCCGGCCAGCAACAGTCCCGCGAAAAGAATAGCGTATCGTTTCATGTGTCTGTTTCGTTAGAAATTGATCTTAACCCCTCCCGTAATGGATTTCATAGACGGGTACACGCCCCGGTCCCATCCGTTGATCGACGCTGCCGACCACGACGCCTCCGGGTCATAGCCGGTGTACTTCGTCAGCGTCAGGTAGTTCTGCGCGCTGACATACACCCTCGCCGAAGCGATTTTGAGCGAGCGCAGCAACTCTTTACTCAGGGAGTAGCCCAGGGTGATATCCCGGAGCTTCAGGTAAGAGCCGTTTTCGACCCACAGGCTGTTGGCATAGTCCCGGATGGCACTGCCACTGTTGGCAGAAGGGCGGTCAAACTGATTGCCGGTACCTGTCCAGCGACCGTTGAAGGCTTCGAGCGTCGGCGTCCAGCGGCCGTTCATCGTGATGTTGTACTTCCGGAATTCGTTGACGATGTCATTTCCGTACGATCCGACGAACAGCAGGGTCAGGTCAAACTGTTTGTAGCTGATGGTATTGTTGAAGCCAAAGGTGAACTTCGGTTCCAGGCGGGTAAGGGTGATGCGGTCGTTGCCGTCGATGACCGAATTGCCGTCTGTGTTCTGGAATTTGTAGTCGCCGGCCTTCTTCGTCGGCTCTCCGTTTGTTTTTGCTTCTTCGTCAGATTGGTAGATACCCAGCACTTTATACCCGTACAACTGCATCATCGACTGCCCCGTGATGATCGGAAACCAGTTACCTCCTGTCCCTACTTCCTTGTAAGTCAACGGTTTGCCGGAGGCGTCTTTGCCGAGATCGAGTACTTTGGTCCGGTTGTGGGAGAAGGTCAGGACGGAACTCCACTTGACGTCGCCGGTGGTATTCTGCGTTGTAAGCTGAAATTCAAAGCCCCGGTTGCGTACCGCGCCGATGTTTTGCAGCACGGAGCCAAAGCCGGAGGTCGGCGGGAGCGTCACATTGAGCAGCAGGTCGGTCGTCTTTTTGTTGTAATAATCCGCCGTAAACTGCACCCGTTCGTTAAAGAGACCGATGTCGATACCCAGGTCGAGCTGCGCAGTAGTCTCCCATTTCAGGTTGCGGTTTTCGAGCGCGCCCTGAACATAGCCGACGTTGACCTGGTTGTTGAACGTCACACTCACGTTGCTCAGGTTCGCCAGTGTCTGGTACGCAGAGATGGCCTGATTGCCCGATTTTCCATAGCTCGCCCGGAGTTTGAGGTTGGAGAGCGAGGGCAGGCTTTTCAAAAACGGTTCTTCCGACACCCGCCAGGCGAGTGCGCCCGAGGGGAAAAAGGCGAACTTGTTATTCTCTCCGAACTTCGAGGAGCCGTCGTACCGGCCCGTCACCGTTGCGAAGTATTTTCCCCCGAAATTGTAATTAAGCCGCCCGAGGTACGAAACCAGGGTATAATCGGAGTAGCCCGTAGAAGGCTGCGCTTTGGTATTGGCCGACTGGATATTGTTATTCTGGTACAGATCGGTCAGGAAGTCAATGGCGGTGCCGCTGCTCAGGTTTTCCGATTTATTGCTTTGAAAGGTAATCCCGCCGAGCAGGTCGAAGGTATGCTTCCCCGCCTGCCGTGCATAGGTCAGCAGGTTTTCATTGACGAAGGTCATGCTGTTGCTGTATGACTTCGACGCCCGCCCGTTCGGCGCGCCCTGAGAGATCGTCGCCGGGATGTACGAATCGTTTTTGTTCCAGTTGTTATCCAGCCCGGCGCTCAGGCGCAGTTTCAGGCCTTTGATAATCTGGTAGGATAGCGCCGCATTGCCGAGGATACGCAGGTTGAGCGACGGATTCCATTTCTCCCGGGCCGTACCGACCGGGTTGGTCGTCCCCCACGAAACACCGGTGAAGCGGGTATAGTCTCCGCCTGGGGAATACACGCCCACGGTCGGCGGCATCACCATTGTCTGAAAAGGTACTCCGCCCCCGTCGGCGCTGGGGTAGTCGGCTTGAAAATAACGGGATTGCTGGAGGGACAGGCTTACGTTGACGTCCAGCTTTTCATTGATTTTCTGATCGAGGTTTCCGCGGAAAGACAGCCGGCGGAAGTTCGAGTTTTCAATGATGCCGTCCTGATCAAAATACCCGAAAGACGTGTAGTAGCGGGTAGACGCCGACCCGCCCGACAGGGCAATGTCGTGGTTTTGCACCCGCGCCGGGCGGTAGACGAGGTCCTGCCAGTCGGTACCGGTACCGAGGCTGTCGAGCTGGCTGGCCGTCCACGGTAGTTTCTGGCCATCATTCGTCGCTACTTCATTCTGCAATTGTCCGAACTGCCGGGCGTTGATGAGTTTGATTTTCCGGCGGAGCGTCTGTACGCCGAGGTAGCCGTTGTAGGTTACCTGCACTTTGCCTTCTTTTCCTTTTTTGGTGGAAATCAGGACGACGCCGTTCGCGCCGCGGGAGCCATAAATCGCTGTGGCAGAGGCATCTTTCAGTACTTCAATCTGTTCGATATCGTCGGGATTGAGCTGGGCACTAAGGCCGTCGAGCGGCAGCCCGTCCACCACATACAGCGGATCATTCCCGCCGGCTATCGAGTTGGTACCGCGGATTTTGATCGACACATACTCTCCCGGCTGGCCCGAGCGCTGGATGACCTGCACTCCCGCCGCCTGGCCCTGAAGTGCCTGCGCGATATTCGATACCGCTTTCACCTGCGTGATATTCTTTGAGGAAATAGAGGATACCGATCCGGTGAGGTCGGATTTTTTGACCTGCCCATAGCCTACCACTACTACTTCGTTGAGCGCGCGCACATCGGCCTCAAGGCTGATATCCAATGAAGTACGCCCGTCTGCCGATACTTCCCGGGTCAGGTACCCGACGGAGGAAAAGACAAGCGTAGCCGGGCCGTCAGGGATTTCGAGGCGGTAGTTTCCGTTTTCGCCGGTAGTCGCACCCCGCTGGGTACCCCTGACCACCACGTTGACACCCGGTAGTCCGTTTCCCTGTGTGTCGGAAACGCGGCCGGTCAGGATGCGGTCGACCGGCACCTGCCTCGCCGGTTCCGTTTCCGCCGGTACTTCTTCCTTCGTATTCAGGACGATCGAATGCGGACCGGTTACTCTATACGAGATACCCAGGGGGTCGAGCAGAACAGGCAATACCTGCCCGAGCGATTGGTTTACGGCCGTCACCGACGCGGGCCGGTCGGCACGGATGGCTTTCGGACTGTAGGTAAACCGCACCTGCGTTTCCTTTTCCAGTTGGCCGAGGACATTCTTCAGCGGCCGGTTCTCCACCCGGATCGACACCGGCCGTTCCAGCACGTTTTGCCCCGGTGCTTCCGTCGCAAAAGCCAGGCTTACCGTCGTCAGCGCCAGGCATAGTTGTGTGACACTTACCCTCATGATACGCAAAAGCAGACCATTCGTTTGTACCGAATTTTCCATAGATTTGGGTTGCCGTCGCTGACGGCTGTTTTTGTTTTGAACAGGCAAAAACACTCCTTCCTGACCTGTTCGCAGCAGGTCTGGAAACGGGCCGGTGGTATTCGCAGTACTGCCGGCTTTATTTATTGATAATGAAAGCGGTGGTTCGTTTTCAGTCGCATCCCTTGCCGTAAATCACGACCTGGCCGTCTGTCAGTTCGTAGCGGGCGTGGATGGCTTCACAGATCAGGTTCAATTGCTGAAACAGAGACTCCCCCGACAGGTCCGACGTCAGGTTGCAATGCTTCAACACATCGGGGTCGTACGTAATCCGGATACCATAGGCGTTTTCTAGCGTGGTGAATACGGTGGACAACGGCGTCTCTTCAAACCGGAAATCGCTGAACTGCTCAGGCGTGATGATCTGCCGCGGCGCCGGAACGAGCTTCCGGATCACTTCCTCTTCGGCCGACGGAAACACGGCCTCCTGATTCGGCGTCAGGATCATTTCCTGTGATGTTCCCTGCTTCTTCCGGGAAAATACCGTCACCTTTCCTGTCCGCACCGATACAACTACCTGCTTGTCCGGAAAGGCGCGGATGGTAAACGATGTACCGATGACCCGCGTCACGACATAGTCTGAATACACCAGAAAAGGTTTTTCGGGATTTTTCGTGACTTCAAAAAACGCTTCTCCGGCCAGGTATACCTCCCGCTTGTCTCCTTCAAACCGGGCATTGTAGCTGAGTTTGCTGTTGGGTTCGAGGACGACGACGCTCCGGTCGGGCAGCTCCACCCGTTTCGACTGCGGGGTGGTATTGACCACTTCCGTCAGGTCGCGGTCGGGCGCCATACGCCCGTACCCTTCCCGCCCGGTACTCCGCAGCCGGTAGTACGAAAACACGCCTGCGCCGCCCAGCAGCAACAGCAGTACTGCCACGCGGGCCAAAACGACCCACCGGCGCAGGGGACGTACTTTCAATTTTTCTTCAAGGCTTTCCCAGATAAGCCCCGCCTCGCCGGCAGGTATGGCAGGACGGGCGGCGACCGACAGGTTCCGGACATACTGCCTCGCCTGGCGGATGTCTTCCGCCTGCTCCGGATGCCGGTGCAGGTAGGCTTCCCAAAACGCTTCGTCCCCGGCGGTGGGTGTCAGTACCCAGCGGACAAAGGCTTCGTCCCGGACAAAATCAGCATAGTTCTTTTCAGACATGGTATCGGACCGTTCTGAATTCTAAATCCGCAGAGAGTCCGTTTGTACTCATATCTTCCAATAATTTCTTTTGATTTTTTTATTTTAACGGTTAACGGGTATCTGCCCGAAATACCGGTCTTATCCGGGATGACGACAACCGTCTGATTCTCACACGATGAGCGAGCCCCACTCCGATATCCTGCTCTGGAAGCGCTTCAAGGAAGGCGACCGCCCGGCCTTTGCCGCTTTGTACGACCGGTATATCCAGGAGCTGCTGACGTACGGGTATCGGGTGACGTCCGACAGGCAACTCATCCGCGACGCCATCCAGGATCTCTTTCTCCACCTCTGGACGTCCCGCGAAAACCTCGCCGATACCGATTCTGTGCGCTATTACCTCTTTCGCTGCCTGCGCAACAGCCTCGTCAAATCGGTGCGGCAGGAGCAGATGCAGTCGTCGCTGCCCGAAGCCTGCTTTCACCTCCCCGCTCCGGAAACGGACGAAACAGACGCCGATCAGATCCGGCGGTTGCACGCGGCTATTCAGCAGCTTTCCCCGCGCGAGCAGGAGGTCATCCAGCTCCGGTATGTGCACAACTTCAGTATTCAGGAAGTAGCCGATATGCTGGGGATTACGAACCAGTCAGTCCGGAATACGCAGTACCGCGCACTGGGACATCTCCGCGAAGCGTTTGACTACTGGATCTGGGTAACGGTGCTGCTCACGGGCAGTTCCCTGTAATCTTCGTCGATTTTCGGAGGCTACTAGCCTGTTCTTCCGGGTTTGCTCTATTTTTGTGCCTTTCCATCGTAGCACGCATGAAATCCACGCTCAGCAAGTTACTGCCTCACCTGGCGGCCGTTGCCGTCCTGCTTGTCATCGCCGCGCTGTATGCCTCTCCCAACCTTCAGGGGAAGGTACTCGGCATGCATGACATCCAGCAGGCGCAGGCAGGAGCCCACGAATTGAACGAATACTTCAAAGCCACCGGCCGTTGGGCCCTCTGGACCAACTCGATGTTCAGCGGTATGCCGGCCTATATGGTCGCCGGAGATTATCCTTATACCTGGGTCGGTAAAGGCATTGTCATTGCCCTTTCCGTTATTCCGGAAACCATTCGGGTACTGTTCCTGATGATGTTCGGGATGTACGTCCTGCTGACGACGATGGGCGTACGCCGCTGGCTGGCCGTCGTAGGTGCAGTAGCTTTCGCCTTCGGCAGCTATAACCTGATTTTCATCAAGGCCGGGCATATTTCAAAAATCTATGCGCTGGCTTACCTGCCGGGTATTCTCGCGGGATTGATGCTGGTATTCCGTGGCCGGTACTGGATCGGCGGAGCCGTGACGGCGCTGTTCCTCTGCCTGGAAATGTATGCCAATCACCCGCAGATCACCTACTACTTTGGTCTTGCCCTGATCCCGTATGTGATCATGGAGGCGATTGTGCTGGTCAAGCAGGGTAAGGTGCAGCAATTGTTGCTGGCCGGTGTGGTATTGGCTGTTTCGTCAGCGATCGGGATAGGCAGCTACGGCGGCCGTCTGCTTGTCACGAACGACTATTCCAAAGAAACCACCCGCGGCAAAACGGAACTGACCTTACCCAAACCCGGCGCTCCAGGCGTCGAAGCCACGGCGGCTCCGCAGGACGGTCTCGACAAAAGCTATGCCTTTGAATACAGCTATGAAGTCGGGGAAACCCTTACCCTGCTGATTCCGCGGGTATTCGGCGGGGCGTCAAACGGCGGACTTTCGACCGACTCCGAAACCTATAAAGTGCTGTCCCAGCGCGGGCTCGATCCGGGCTCGGCTAAGCAGTTTGTGGAAACAGCCATGCCCGTATACTGGGGTGGCCTGCCGATCAACGGCGGTCCGGCCTATGCCGGTGCAGTCGTGTTGTTTTTGTTTGCACTGGGTTTATTCATCGTCAAAAACCGCCTGAAATGGTGGATACTGGGTTCCACTGTCCTGCTGATTTTCATTGCCTGGGGGAAATACTTCGCCGGTTTCAACGGGTTCCTGTTTGATCACCTGCCGATGTTCAACAAGTTCCGGGCGGTGACGATGACGCTGAGCGTCGTTCAGTTGTTCTTCGCGCTGCTGGGCATTATGGCCGTTCAGGAGCTGCTCGACCGGAAACCGACTTTCGCCGAAATCAAAACGCCGCTTATTGCCGCTACGGCACTTACGGGCGGCGTAGCCCTGCTGATCTGGCTTCTTGGCTCTTCGATCTTCGATATCCGCCGCCCGAATGATACCGACGTACTGACCAGCATGGTAGGCGATCCGGCGTTTGCAACGGAAATCTACCGGGCGCTCCTGGCAGACCGTATTTCGGTCCTCAAAGCCGACTCGCTCCGGACGCTTCTCTTCGTACTCCTGGCAGCCGGCAGCGTCTGGCTGTACGTTACCGGAAAAATCAAGGAAGCCATTCTCATTCCGGTTCTCGGACTCCTTATCCTGGTAGATCTTTTTCAGCTTGATAAAAAGTACCTGAACAACGACGACTTCACCACCCGCCGGGAAGCCGCCGCGATCATGGAGCCGACGCCGGTAGACGAGCAGATTCTGCAGGACAAAAGCCTCAGCTACCGGGTGATGGACAACCGCAGCTTCTTCATGAGCGATGCCAACGCGTCGTATTTTCACAAGTCGCTCGGTGGCTATCACGCTGCGAAACTGAAGCGCTATTCCGAGTTGATGGAATATGCGTTGCCGAAGAATTTCATGGGCGTCATCAACATGCTCAACGCCAAGTATGTCATCCAGCGCGATCAGCAGACCCGGCAGGACGCCGCCCAGCTCAACGCTGCCGCGCTCGGCAATGCCTGGTTTGTGAAAGAATACAAACTCGTTCCGAATGCCAACGAGGAAATGAAAACCCTGGAAACCTTTGATCCGGGGAAAACGGCTGTCATCGATCAGCGGTTTGCCGCCGACGTGAAAGGCCTGACCATTTCCTACGATACCACCAATACCATCCGCCTGACGAGCTACGCGCCCGATCAGCTGAAGTATGAGAGCAAGGCCGGATCGGATCAGCTCGCCGTATTCTCCGAAATATTCTACAAAGGGAATACGGACTGGAAATCGTACATAGACGGAAAAGAAGTACCCCATATCCGTGTTAACTACCTGCTTCGCGGCTTGCGGATTCCGGCGGGTACACACACAATCGAGTTTAAATTCGATCCGCCGGTGTGGAAAACGGCGATGACGATCGACCTTGTCTCCAACATCGCCCTCATTCTCCTGCTGGTGGCCGGCGTCGTCATCGAAAGTCGAAGAAAAGCATAAACGAAGGGGGCTCCGGCCCCCTTTTTTCGGTCCCGTCCTATGTTGATTACCCTTCTGCTCTGGGGATATGTAACCGTAATCTGCCTGCTGGCCGGTGACGCTGTCTGCCGTCTGTTTCGGCTGGAAAAAGGCCTTCCGCTACCCGCAGTGGCGCTGCTTGGCTGGGCCGGGCTGACGAATGTGCTGGGGTATCTCTGGCTGGCAGTGCCGGTTGGCCTGGTCGTTCACGTGCTGATTGTCGGCGGCCTGCTGGTATACGGATGGCTCCGTAGAGACTACTGGCAGGAGCGGTTGCGGGCGGTACCGGCTCATCCCACCAGCTTCTGGCTTACTTCGCTGCTGTGTGTAGCCGTTATTCTCACCCGGACTACTCACCTGCCCCGTTTGCTCGATACCGGCGGGTATCATGCGCCGATGATCCGCTGGATATCGGAGTATGCCGTTATTCCGGGGCTGGCGAATGTCAATTACCGCTTCGGGTTCAACAATGCATCGTTTCTGACGGAAGCCTTTTTCAGTCTCCGTTTTTTGGGAGGACCGTCGTTTCACGTACTCAACGGCTGGCTGATGCTGGTCGTGGCGCTCTGGTCGCTCGATGCGCTGTCGGCTTCCGGGAAGCTCAGCAACCGGTACGTTTTCGGAATGGGGGTACTCTTTCTCTGGCATGCGCACTGGCGGCTGTCGTCGCCCACGCCGGACCATCCGGCGCAGTTACTCGTCGGACTCATTTTTTACCTCCTGATCCGGCGCATGGAAGGAGCGCGCGGTGAGGCGCTGCCGGTTGTCTGGCTCACACTTCTGGCGTTTACCATCAAAATGAGTACGCTGGTACTGCTGGCGATTCCGCTGGCTTATTTCGGAGAAGCTTTATTCCGGAAAAACTACCGGCTCGCCGGAGGGATTGTCGCGGCCGGGCTTTTCCCGCTTGCCTGGTGGCTGACGGCGAACGTGGTGCTGACGGGGTATATCCTGTATCCGACGGACGCGGCGGCACTGGATTGGTTTCCGGTTGATTGGAAAGTCCCCGCCGTCACCATTCAGCAGGGGCTCAAAAACCTCTCGGGAGGTACCAAACTCAGTCCGGTAAAAGGGTTGCTGGATTTCAGCTGGGTACCGCACTGGTCGGTTACCCAGCCGGTTCCGGACAAAGTCATTTTTCTGTTGTTGTTCGGCTGGCCGCTGGTGGGGGCTGCGGGCTGGAAAACGGTCCGGGCCTTCGCGCGGACGTATCCGTTGTGGCCGTGGCTGGTGACAATCGCTTATGGTGGCGTCGCCTTCTGGTTTATCAATGCGCCGGAACTCCGCTTCGGAATGGGTTTCATCATTGCTGCCCTGTTGCTGGGATACCTGCCGTTTGTGAAGCTCCGTTATATTCAGTTGCTGCATCTGGGGCTGGCCTTTTTCTTCGTGACGCTGCTGTATGCATCGTTTACGCGGCAACGACCTACCTGGGTTTTTCCGGAAGATTATCCGGCGGCGAAAGTCCGCTCGTACCGGCTCAGCGGGTATACGATCTATTTCGCTACCGACGATCCCAAAATTACCCACGGCATTTACGGCTACTGGGGTAACTGTCAGGACATGGCATTGCCGTGTTGTCCGTATTATAATCCGGGGCTGGTATTGAGGGGAGATGGGATTGGTGAGGGGTTTCGGGTGAGGAGGTGAGGCATACTCCCCCGGCCTGAAAGTCGCAGGTATTTCCTGGGAGTCAGTCTGTTCTGTCTGGTACCCTGGATTCTTTTTGATAGACCTTCAAAGTATCCCTGGTAGTGGATCAGGACCCGGCCGGGTGGATACTCATTTTCGGTACCCGGGAATGTATCACAAAGTTCGGGTTTATGATACGCTGATTTGTGAGATAACGGATTGATCCATTTACAGAGCCGGACAGTATTGTTTGCGGTGATCAATTTATGTGTGCTATCGGAGGACCGTTTGGTGAGACGGCAGAATGAATCCGGATACTTCGCAACCGGATCAAACAATACATCGGCGACCACGCTGTGCTCAACGATCCCCCCAACAGAAACGGAAGATGCTGCAGGCAGAATACCTGGACTCGCTTGTCGAGAAAGCAGTGAACGGGCACCTCGAATACGACTGCTCAGGTTTCAGCGATTCAGAGTCAGCCGAGCGAGGACTGGAAGCGGTCTTTATGGCAATCGACGATAAACTCACAACCCCTTAGTTGCGCGTTCAGCAAAACAAACCAACCAATTAGCCGTCGCTCTCGCAGGATTTGTAGGTACAGGAATTACAGAAATTAGTAATTCGACTGTAAGATCTATCCCCAAAATTACAAGCAGGTCTTTCGGACTCAGAAGCCACTGAGCAGGCGATATAGTACGTATCAGAATTGATTGAAAGGACAGCGGAATAAACAGCCGGCGGCATTCTATGTGTTCATTCGTTTTATAAGAATTGTTCTGTCCTCCTGGTCACGGAGGTTAGAAGGGAAGTAGTCTGTTCGCCCCCGTCGGCCATTGGTCGGTGGGGGTTTCATATTTCTTTGGAGCCTGATCCGAATCGGATGTACTAAATGTCTCAAATATTTAAACTGTAAAAAGAATAAAGTTAAAACAATCATTTGATATTTGCCTGAATCCAACACATAAAAACAGAACTGCTCATGAAAAAACCCCTCTGTTAGGTATCACCTAATCACTTCTATTTTGTTTTCATTAAGTTGATATTAAGAAATATTCAAAACAATTAACGAAAACTTAATTCAAATGAGCAATCAATTAAAGTTGCTGATAGTATTTGCTATCCTCTCAACGATGTTTTCATGTACGAGCAGGGAAATACAGGAACTGAAGAATGATCCTGTCAATTTGTATAATTCGGTACAAGTAGATGAAGCGAAGAAATTTGTCGAAAGCAGGTCCCTTTCAGGACGAGAAAACAAAAATGACTTCTGGCAGCGCGTTAAGCCAAGTTGGAGCAACAGCTATGTGGAGACAAGTGAATATGGGACCTATCTGGTAGTACCTACGCGGCATCCGGTCTATTATTATTTAGGAAAAGAAGACAATGGGTCGATGGCAGAATATAAAAGTAAGCCGATCAAACTCATCGTATTTCGTAACAAATCAGGTGAATTAAAGTCCTATTATTTTGTCGTAGCGGATAAAAATAAGTCTTCAAAATCAAACGATTGGATAAAGACATACACTGGATCGATTATCTATCACGAACTGTCAGGAGAGATCGCCTTTGTCAGAAACTATTCGAACGGAAAGCGCCTTTTTACGACGGAAGAGCTCCCTTCAGGTCCAGCCAGTTCAGGAAGATGTGGTTGGGGCTTTGCCTGCTACTACACTGCCCTGGACATCATGGGAGATAAAAAGACGATCTACGGCCACCCAGCCGACGATAGTTTTAACAAATGCGAGTTGACCATGAACATAAACGGGCGGTCTTATTCGTTATCAAGTTCGGAATCAATTTGGCTCTGTGACAACAACGATCCGAGATTCCCGCCCGATGCTTCACCCATTCCCGCACCCGCTGGCGGTGGTGGTGACTACGTAGGAGAATACCCACCATTTCGAATGAGCCAATTGGACCAGCAAAGATTCCCCAAATTTACCGAGGTCGTTCGTGGTCTTAAAACGTTCGTTCAAAATGACAAATCCGTCAGGAGTGCATTGGTAAAATGGGCTTCATTACCAGAAAGTGAACTATTAAATCGAATCGGTCTAGATGACAACGGGCCAGAAATTCGCATACATCCTATTTCTCAGTATTACGGATTTTTTGATCCGGAAAATCCCGAAAATATATACATTGATGAAACGACAATTCAGTCGTTGGAAAACTCGAACAATGATGCTGATTTTCGGGCATATTCGTTTCTGTTAGCGGTCACTGTTCTCCATGAATTTGTCCATCAATCGTATGCACAAACAGGAAAGCCGGAAAATGTTGAACGCGGTTTCGCATTTGAAAAAAGCGCCTTTGCTGTGACTATTGATATTGACAATGCGGGTAAATACTCCTTTAGACTTTACAGACGATGAAAAACATTCTCTGCTTAATCGCCCTGTTTCAGTTTTGCACGGCTTCGCTCGCCAAGGGCGCAACTGGTAACTCAGAAGCGCAACTGGATACCTCGAAGGCTGTGTTGTCTGCCATACAGCATGTTTTCGACACACAGAAGCGTATACTTTCAAAGGCCTACTACAGAAATTCAGTTAAGTTGTCGGTGCCTCAAAAGGATAGGCAGTCCTACAAAGATTCGTTTATCAACGGTAAAAAATGCATCGTGCTTGATAGGTGGCCTATCGGGAAGAAAGTTGACTGGGAGAAACCTGATCCCATTGTCGAATTACTTGAGGTCGAACCGGCCCCGGACAGCCAGCTGAAAATCAGAATCGGACTTCCGGCGAGCGGTAGAGTATTCACAGTCTTGCTGACAGATCGAAACGGGGAATGGTCGGTTCTTTCTCTCAAAGTTGTATACGTGTAGATGCCACGCGGCTTTCTTGTCAAAAGGCTGAATAGTTGGTAAAAAGGAAAGGAGGTAGCTTTAGGCTACCTCCTTTCCTTTTGTCGACTTTATTCGAACGTTTTATGATACCCCGGATACTTCAGCAGCCGCATCCAGAGATATATCGGGGAACACTTGGGGCTAACGCAACGCCCCGGCAGATCCGGATGCTGCTGCAGGCCGAGTACCTGGACTCGCTTGTCGAGAAAGTGGTAAGCGGATACCTCGAATACGACCGCGCAGGTTTCAGCGATTCTGAAGCAGCCGAGCGGGGGCTCCAGGCGGTCTGCTGTTAATGAAGAATCCCAATGCACACCGGAGGATGGCCAAACCGAACCGCGCACATTGTAACAACTTTGGCCTTTGAAAAATCTTATGATAGCAAAAGCGTCAATCAAGCCTGTCCGGAATCGCTGCCTTTGTGGCATTTGATCAAAAAGAACGGATACTCTTCCTCAATTCGCATGGTTTCAAACAATCCGGCATCGCCAAACTCTTCATCAATGGAATCCTGATCGTAAAAAAACATCCTGATACCGTCAAAGACCTCATAGTAATCTTTACTGATGAGACGACCTTGTCCGTAGGTACGGGCTTGCTTCGAGATCGCTGTAAATAGCATATACCCTCCATCAGCGAGCTGACGATAGCAATCCTGAATAAGTTTGGCTCTTTCCTGCCTGTCGAACAGATGTATGAGACCGTAGCAGAAAATGCCATCATAAACCGCTGCGTCGAAAGGCATATCTGTTACTGAACCCTGAAAAATGGCTATGCTGGTTCCGTACTGCCTCCGGGCAAGTTCAATAGCTGTCCCGGAAATTTCTATGCCTGTTACTTCCATGCCGTTCCGGGCGAAAACGTGGGCATTACGCCCGTAACCGATGCCGGGCACGAGTATCTTCTTTACCGCTTTTTCCAGAAAAAAGTCGTTGGCCAATACCGCTGAATGTGCAGGCTCAAAACCCCAAATCGCCTGTCTTCGCCTGAATGTGTTTTCCCAGATCTCAGCCATCTATCTGCAAATTTTATCGGCTAACACTTCACACCTGAACCCCAACGCGTTCACAATGGCGATGATCCGATCCGAATCAATGTCAATTCCTTCGACCCGCAGTATGGTATGACCACAAGGGAAGGCTCTCCCTGGCCCGGATTGTTCCATATCCAGGTTGAACCGCAGGGATGGCAGATCGATCGTCAGAAATTCTGTCGTTTGCCGGGACTGTTCGACGTCACCAATAGTCGTGATAAATACTTCTACCATGAGACAAAGCCGCCTACCCGACTACGTGTTGCCGGGTAAACTATTTTCAGAGCGGCATTACAAACGTAAGCAAGTGTCTCATAAAATGCAACAATGTTGCATTTTATGAGACTATCTTGGGATGGTTTACCAGACCTTAGGCCGCTGCGAAGACGTTGCCCTCTTGTTCAAACAGACCCTAGCCAATCATCGCGCTCTCTTTGACGACCACCTTATGGTAGCCGTTGGGCGAATTCATTTGGTCAATGTGCTAGAAAAGGTAAATCGGTCAGTCGAAGCATTTGTACTCCTACAACAGTCGGAAAACACGTTCGCGCAACACCTAGGCGAACAACATCCGAATACGATAAACGCACGCTCGGAACTTAAAAAAATAGCCGATCTACTGAAAAAATAAATCATCCTCCGTAGTAGCGACGTAAGCAGCAACTATCCTGTTTGGTATAAATTCCGATCTTATCTTGTTGTGGAAGTTGCTTTTAACTTCCCTCAAGGCATGTATACCCTCTCACCAAACGAACGTTTTATGAGACCGCAGAATCCTGTAACCGGCGGGCCGGAATAATTCCATCCCGGATCCGGCAATTCCTTTGGAGAACATGCAGCATGAAATACCTCCCAGAAAATCCGGGCACCGATGCAGGCTCAGCCATACGGAGGCGGCCGAGCCGCGTTTCTCCATCACACTCGTTTTCCCAAGACCTTTTTAAAAAGTCCACCCGGACTTGAAGTTCTCCGCTCTTGGAATAAAATTCTTTCTCCTTTGTATTCTCAGTGTTATTTCCGTTCGTCGGAACGTCCTTGCCGAACGCTAACTCCGCCTTTTCCCAAACTCCCGTTTCCAGGCCGCAGTCTGCGTGGGATGAATCTCATACCTGGAAGCTGGTTTCTGGACAGTCTGAACCTCTTTGATAGCTATTTTGGCCTGGAAGCTTGCTTCGTTCAGGGCAAATCAATTTTAGAATGGCAAAGGATTGATTTTATTAACTTTGCCGCATGCTAAACGAAGAAAGGACTGGAATTCCCGGATTGAATGAAGTGGACCTTCGACTGAAGGGTTTTAAAGTTCATGCCCTTCCGGAATCAACAGAAATCCCGGTCAAAGCCGGGCGGCGCGACTTTTACAAAATGGGTTTGGTCCATGGCGACATGACCATTAACTATGGCGGCCAGCTACTGGACATCAAAGGCACTGCGCTCTTTTTCGTCAACCCGCAGGTACCGCACGCGCTGGTCCGCCGTATCAACCGTACCAGTGGTTACGCATGTATCTTTACCGAAACCTTCCTCAATGGGCGGGACTTACAGGACTCCCCGCTTTTCAAAGTCGGCGAAAATCCGGTTGTAACGCTGAATGCAGAACAAGCCGCATTTATGACCGGTCTTTTTAAGAAAATGTTGTCCGTTTACGACGGCGACTACCTTTATAAAGGCGATCTGATCAAAAACTACATTGCGCTCATCATCCACGAGGCCCTTCGAATACAGCCTGCGCAGCATGTCTCTACCTTTAGAAATGGCGAAAGCCGCATTTCACACCAATTCACTGACCTTCTCGAAAAGCAGTTTCCGATAGAGCGCAGCGACGAACCGCTCGGCTTGCGCAGTCCGCAGGACTATGCCAGACATTTAAATGTACATGTCAATTACCTGAATCGGTCAGTCAGGGAAACGACGGGCAAAACCACTTCGGCGCATATATCTGCACGGATTATTGCCGAGGCAAAAGCACTGTTGCTACACAGTGATTGGGCCGTCGCCGAGATCGCTTACGCGCTTGGGTTTGAATACCCTGCCTACTTTAATAACTATTTTAAACGCCTGACTGGCAGCACGCCGAACACATTCCGGAAGGTTTGAAAATCATAGTTATTGGTTTGATATTGATTGGCTGTCCGCCCAGCTGCGGCCTAGTTTTGCCTTATCATTATTAAATCACTCGACAATGAAAATTTTAGTAACAGGAGCAACAGGAAAAATAGGCAGCCGTTTAGTTCCTCGCCTGATAGCCAAAGGCTTTGATGTATCGATATTGGTCAGGGACGTGACAAAGGCCCGCGATCTGATAGAAGTTGGCGCGACACCCATAACCGGCGACCTATTCGAACCAGCCACCTTGCCGGCGGCCGTTTCCGGTATGGATGCCGTGGTCCACCTTGCCGCGCTCTTCCGGACCTTTACGGATAACGAAGGTATCATCAAAACCAACCGCGAGGGAAGTATCGCATTAGCGCAGGCTGCACACCAAGCCGGTGTCAAACGATTTATTTTTACCAGCACCTCCAATGTATACGGTTCGGGTTACCACCGCCCGGCAAAAGAAGACGAACAGGTTGATATCAACGATCCACGTCCTTACTCGTCCAGCAAGATCGCCGCAGAAAGGGAATTGATCGGGATGCAGCAAAACCAGGGGTTGGACGTCCGTATCTTGCGCCTCGGCTTCGTTTACGGGGATAAAGACCCGCACATCGCCGAAATTATCCCATATATTAAAAAGCTGAACATGCATTCAGGGTCGCGCATGCATATGGTACATCACCTGGATGTTGCGCAGGCGCTGGTACTGCTGCTCACCACCGAAGGGTTGGACGGAGAGATCTTCAACCTAGCCGACGATGCACCGATCACGTTGTACGAACTGGCTGATTCTGTCGGAAAAGCAGCAGATACCTTTGATGGAATAGAAGGCCCCCTTAACGACCCCTTCCAGGGTGTTCAGGATATTTCCAAACTCCGAAGGAAAACCGGCTTCCGGCCATTGGTGCCAAGCTATTATGTGGCCCGCGATCTTGATATTTTGTAGCCATTCAGTATGATCGTGGTGGTGGTGTGAAGGAGAAATAGATTTTCAGGCAAAAAGAAGGGGGGCTGTCGCGGTACCGACAGCTCCCCCCTTTCTTTTTATCGCAAATTGAACGGTCCGGGTTTGTGATTATAACCTCTTTACGCTGACAATCACCGGCGACCTCTCCCGTCGGGTACCCCATGCCCTCTGCCCCATGCCCCCTGCTATTTCTTCACCACCACCATCTCCACCCGCCGGTTCAGCCGGCGTTCCTGCTGGCTGCGGCCGGTCGTCAGCGGAACCGTGTCTCCGAAGCCCTTCGTCTGCACGCGGGCCGCTTCAATGCCGTTGGAGATCAGGTAGCGCTTGACGGCTACTACCCGCTCGATCGACAGTTCCATGTTCTTCTCCGGATCGCCGATGGCGTCGGTATGTCCTTCAAGGCGGATTTCGACGGTAGGATTATTCTTCAGCCAGCTGACTACCTGATCGAGGTCGACGCGTGATTCCGGCAGCAGATCGGCCTTACCCGTTTCGAACAGGATATTCTTGAGTTCTATCTTGTTTCCTACTTCCGGTTTGAGGTCTTCGATCTTCGGCGCTTCAACCGGTTTGGGTTCTTCTGCCGGCGGGGCGACGGGCGGAGCGGGTTTTTCAACCGGTTTCAGCAGAAAATCCTGATCAATGTCCTTTTCTTTCGCGTCGACAGTCGCGGAGGCCGCTTCATATCCCGGTACATGCACAGATACCTGATATTTGCCGGCGCGAAGATTTTTGCGGAATACGCCTGTTCCCGCAATGGTCCGGACGGTATCTGCTTTTGCACCCTCCTTCCGCACGGCTACTTTCGCCTGCAGCGGTTCTTTGGTAACGGCGTCGAGTATCTGTCCGCTCAGGAGTACTGTCAGCGGTGGCGGCGTAGCGGCAGGTTTTTCGACCGGTTTGGTAGCCGGAGCCTTGGGTACAGCCGGTGTTTTCAGGTTTTTCTTCTTTTTCGGAGCCGGATTTTTGATGTGGACGTTGAAAAAATTCCAGCAGGTCCAGCGGTTTCCGCTCCGGCATTCGCGCAGGTCAAATACTTCCAGGCCGGGTTCCAGGCGCTCGTAGTAAACCCGGAAATTCACCACGTCTCCCGGCTGAACGATCCGGTAGTTCGGGCGGGTCGGTATCCCTTCCGTCCGCACAAAAGCAAAAGAATACAGGCGGCCGTAAGCATTGGCCTGGAGCTCGCTCATCGGGTCGATGCCGATGCTTTCTTCCACGCTTTCAAACAGGTTTCTCTTCCGGTCTTTCAGCGAAGGCACCGGCGCTTCGAACCGCATGTGGAGAATGGTAAAGTCTTTGGTCAGCTCTACCCGGGTGATGATCACATCCGATTCGGGAGCTTCTTCCACTCTCGGTTTCACAGTGACCTGGGCCAGGGAAATCCCCGTCCAGAAAAGAAATACGTACGCTAAGAACAATCGCTTTTTCATGGTAATGGAATACGGCTGGTCCGTCCACTCCTGTCAACGACAAAAGGCGCGGAACTTATCCGGCGAAAGTTAACAAAATATCAGGTGGTGAATCAAGCCACGAAAAAAGCCCTGCCAGGAGAACCTGACAGGGCTTTTCAAGACCAAGAGATACCCGTTAAAGAATGGCTTCCGCCAGCACGAGTACCTTATTGTTGAGGACTTCCACGACGCCACCGTCGACAGTAAAGGTCTGCTGTCCTTCCTTGCCATCGACGACCACCTCGCCCTTCCCGATCGTACTGACCAGCGGGGCGTGGTTGTTCAGAATCTGGAAAGCACCCTGCGTCCCCGGAAACGAAGCAGCGGATGCCTCGCCAGCGAAGACTTTTTTATCGGGGGTGATGATTTCGATGAACATAGTAGAGTTTGGAGTTTAGAGTTTGGAGTTTAGAGTTCGGAGCTCCAGGTTTCCCGGCAAACTCTAAACCCTAAACCCTAAACTCAAAAACTTATTTAGATGCTTCAGCCAGCAGCTTCTCTCCTTTCGATACCGCATCTTCGATGGTACCGACGAGGTTGAAGGCAGCTTCGGGCAGGTGATCGTACTCACCTTCCATGATCTTGTTAAAGCCTTTGATGGTTTCTTCGATGGAAACGAAGACCCCTTTCAGACCGGTAAATTGCTCGGCCACGTGGAAAGGCTGGGACAGGAAGCGTTGTACGCGGCGTGCGCGGGCAACGGTCTGCTTGTCTTCTTCCGACAATTCGTCAAGACCAAGGATGGCGATGATATCCTGGAGTTCGTTGTAGCGCTGGAGGATCTGCTTCACACGCATGGCGCAGTTGTAGTGCGCGTCGCCGAGTACGTCCGGGCTCAGGATCCGGCTGGTCGAATCCAGCGGGCTCACAGCCGGGTAGATACCCAGGGCAGACAGCTTACGATCCAATACCGTGGTGGCATCCAAGTGAGCAAACGTCGTCGCCGGAGCGGGGTCAGTCAAGTCATCCGCAGGTACGTAAACGGCCTGTACGGAGGTGATGGAACCACGCTTGGTAGACGTAATACGTTCCTGCATCGCACCCATTTCCGTTGCCAGCGTCGGCTGGTAACCTACGGCAGACGGCATCCGGCCGAGAAGAGCGGATACTTCAGAACCTGCCTGGGTGAAGCGGAAGATGTTATCGATGAAGAAAAGGATATCGCGTCCCTGGCCTTCACCGTCGCCGTCACGGAAGTGCTCGGCAACCGTCAGACCGGAAAGTGCTACGCGGGCACGTGCTCCCGGAGGCTCGTTCATCTGACCGAACACGAGGGTAGCCTTGGAATCTTTCAGGGCCTGATCGTCTACTTTGGAGAGATCCCAGCCGCCTGCTTCCATCGAGTGGGTGAAATCTTCACCGTACTTGATAACGCCTGATTCGATGAATTCGCGGAGGAGGTCATTTCCTTCCCGGGTACGCTCACCGACACCGGCGAATACGGAAAGACCACCGTAAACTTTCGCAATGTTGTTGATCAGCTCCTGGATCAATACCGTCTTACCTACACCGGCACCACCGAAGAGACCGATTTTACCCCCCTTTACGTAAGGTGCGAGGAGGTCAATGACTTTGATTCCCGTAAACAGAACTTCCGTCGACGTAGCCAGCTCGTCGAATCTCGGAGCGGCGCGGTGGATGGAAAGGCTATCCTTGGAAGAAGGCTGCGGCATGCCGTCGATGGCCTCTCCGACAACGTTGAAGAGACGACCGCGGATTCCTTCGCCTGACGGCATGGAAATCGTCGTTCCCAGGTGCACTACCTGCTCCCCTCTGGAAAGTCCTTCGGTCGCGTCCATTGCAATCGCCCGGACACGGTCTTCGCCGAGGTGTTGCTGAACTTCCAGAATAACTTTCTGACCGTTGGATTTCGTTACTTCGAGGGCATCAAGGATAGCCGGCAGGAATGAACCTTCTTCTTCGAAACTCACGTCTACAACCGGTCCGATCACTTGGGTAATCTTACCTTTATTGACTGCGTTTGCCATTGAATATGAGTAGTTACTGGGAGATTGCGAAAATTTCCCGCAAAAATAGGCTACGTTTCCCGGAATGCCAAAGTCGTTATTGGATATTTCCGGGAATATCTCCGAAATAACACGCGTTCCGGCACTAAACCGGCTCCGCGTCCGTTCCCGGCGGCTTCCGGGCCTTATTTTTGCGTCATGATTCCTGCCTTTTCTCCCTTCACGCTCAACTGCCGCGGCCGGCTGATTTCCCTCGAAACGCCTGCCGTGATGGGCATTCTCAACGTTACTCCCGACTCGTTTCACACCGGAAACCGGTTCGGAAACGAAGCCGCCCTCCTCGAAAGGGCGGAAAAAATGCTCTCCGAAGGGGCTGATTTTCTGGACATTGGCGGCTATTCTACCCGCCCCGGCGCAGCCGACATTTCTCCGGAAGAAGAAATCCGCCGCGTCGCGCCCATTATCACCGCCCTGGCCAGACGGTTTCCGGAAGCGGTGATTTCCGTGGATACCTTCCGGGCGTCTGTGGCGCGCCAGGCGGTCGACGCCGGCGCGGCCATCATCAATGACGTATCAGGCGGGCTCCTCGACGATGCCATGTACGAGACCGTCGCCGCCCTTCAGGTGCCCTACATCCTCATGCACATGCGGGGCACGCCGCAAACGATGGCCGGGCTCAATCAATACCGGGACCTCATCCCGGATATCCTCGACGAGCTTCACCCTAAAATCGCCAGACTCAGGGAGTTGGGAGTGAAGGACCTCGTCATTGACCCGGGTTTCGGGTTCGCCAAAAATGCCGATCAGAACTACCAGCTGCTCCGCCAGGCCGACGCCTTCCATGTCTTCGGCATTCCGTTGCTCATCGGGATTTCCCGGAAAAGCATGATTTGGAAAAAATTGGGAATTCCGCCGGAAGAAGCGCTCAACGGGACGACCGTCCTCAATACCATTGCCCTTCAGAAAGGAGCCCACATCCTGCGCGTCCACGATGTCCGCGAAGCCCGCGAAACCATCCGCATACTCGGCTGGCTGGGCGGGTGAACGGGGGAAAAGGGCTATATTTGGAGCTGTAGGCGGTAAGCTACAGGCTTTAGGCAGTGAGCTGCCGGTAAAACATGGCTTGCGTTTTTCTTGTATTTTGCTTCTGTTTTATGGATGTTCCGAATGTGATGCGTCCGCTTAAAGCTTACAGCATAAAGCTTAACGCCCAAAAGCCCCAATCATCCCTCTCAATCCAATGGCATCCACTTTTTTCCTCAACGGGGATTTTTTACCGGAAGAGCAGGCCAGGCTCGGCGTCAACGACCTGGGCCTGCTGCGCGCGTTTGGTATTTTTGATTTTTTCCGGGCAACAGACGGGCAGCCGGTCTTTCAGGAAGACCACCTGGACCGGTTCGAGCGCTCCGCTCAGCTCATGGGTCTTGCCCTGCCGGAAAGCCGGGAACGTCTCCGCGAAATCATCGCCGAGCTCATCCGCCTCAACCCCCATCCCCTGCTGGGACTTAAGCTGGTCCTGACCGGCGGATATTCTCCCGACGGATTTGCCCCTGCCGACCCCAATTTCTTCGTCATCGCCAAACCGTTCGAGTTCAAAAACCCGGACGTGGGCCTGCATTTCATGAGTGTGGATCACCAGCGGCAACTGGCCGAGGTGAAATCGCTCGACTACCTCCTTCCGATCTACCTCCTCCGGAAACAGCGTGAAATCGGCGCTGACGACGTACTGTATTACAAGGACGGCCTCGTTACGGAGTCTTCCCGGTCCAATATTTTCATTGTCAAAGACGACAAAGTCATCACGCCGGCCTCCGGCATGCTGAAGGGAATTACCCGCAAACACATCCTTGCATTTGCCGGCGGGCAGTTTGAGGTAGAAGAGCGGGATGTGACCCTCGCCGAAACCCTGGCAGCCGATGAGCTTTTCACGACGGGCTCGACGAAACGCATCGTGCCTGTCACCCGGGTCGACAACCGCCCGATCGGCACGGGTACACCCGGCCCCGTCACCCGCAAACTCTACGAACTGTTCCTGAATTACGAAAAACGTTGAAACAACTCCTCTTCGGATGGGCGCTGACGCTCCTGCTGGCGGGCCAGGTATCCGCTCAGGCTCCGGCGTGGGAGTCCCTCCGCTGCGACAGTACCCGGAAAGTCGGTACGCTGGATGTATATGACCTTGTACTGCCGGTCTACCGGACGGATACCCTGCGGGAACTCGCGGCTACTGCAAAGAGAGTATGGGCGTTTGTCACCCGCGCGGACGGCCAGGTACTCTCTCTCGGCAGCTACGACCGGCGCGATTCACTCCGGCCTTCTTCCGGCGTTGACGCCCTGCAAAAACGCGCCTACCTCTCCGCCCTCGTCGAAGATCCGACGGTCCTCTACAACCGGTGGGCCTGGCTCCTCGATACCACCCGGCAGGTATTTCTGACGCGGCGGGACGCGCTCGTCGACTCCATGCGACTGCGCATGCCCAACTACGAAGTCCGGGTGATCTCCGATCTCCGGAGCGCGGAATTACAGAACCGCCTCCTCGGTCGCGGCAGAAGCATGGCGCCGGTGTCGTTTCACCAATTGGGACTGGCTGCCGACCTGGGGATCTTCCGGCGCGGGCGCCTCGTCCGCAATACCGGTCCGTATGACCTCATTGGCGAACTCGCGCCGCATTGGAACCTGTACTGGGGCGGAAATTTTGTCGGATTCATCGATCCTCCTCATTTTCAGTACCATTACAACGCGGCTGCTTTCCTGAGGCAGTTTCCGGCGCTGCGATTCGAGTTTGAGCCGTTTTACGAGTATTACCTCCGGCGCGTGCGGCAGAAGATCGAAGCCGGAAAAGAAACCGACGTGGAAGATACCAAAGCGCTTCTCGTCGTCCTGAACGAATTCCGGACGCAAATGCCCTGCCCCTGTCTGGTGCGCGCCGCCGCTCAGGCCGGACCCAATGTATACCTTCCCTCAGGTACGATAACCGAACAGGATCTCGTTCTGGCCGGAAATCTGCAAACCCAGACCCTCTCCGTCTGGCTGGGTAACAATTTAATAATCTCCTATCGTTTAGGAATCTGGCATTGACGTATCAATTATTTCAAAAATCTCTCTACTTTGGCAGCCGATTCGCCCGTAATAGTTCCCAGCAATGGGAGCCTTTCGGGGGAGTAAAGTAGTATTTTCTAACTATCAACCTAAAACCCAATCATCTCATGGGACTGATTTCATTCATGAAGGGTGTCGGCGAAAAGCTGTTCGGCAACAAGGAAGAAGAAGCTAAAGTAGCAGCCGCTAAGCCGGAAGAAGTAGAACCCCTCCGTGCAAGTGCCCTGCTTCAGAAAGTAAAATCACTCGGCCTGGCATACCAGACCCTGACAGTGAAAACGGCCGGCTCAACGGTCGTACTCGAAGGTCAGGTCGAAAACCAGGAAGACGCCGAGAAGATCGCTCTCGCCGTTGGTAACGTAGAAGGCGTGGATCAGGTAGACAACCGCCTTCAGGTTGCTGCTCCCAAGCCGGAAGCGCAGTATCACACCGTCGAAAAGGGTGATACCCTGTCCAAAATTGCCCAGACTTATTATGGCGATATGATGAAGTACCCCGTGATTTTCGAAGCCAACAAACCGATGCTCACCAACCCGGATCTGATTTACCCGGGTCAGGTGCTCCGGATCCCGGCGCTCTGATAGCGGAATACCTTTTCAGAAAAAAGTCTCTTTCGGTTCCGGAAGAGACTTTTTTTTACGTCTGGCTGCCGCCAATCAACTGTTTCCGTTTTGACGATCAGAGGGAAACGGGCGTATATTTCACTCTCCGTCGGACCTTTCGGACAGTCGATAGCCGAAAGCTGAATGCCGGCAGCCGTTCCGAAACCGCGTCGCCTAGTGAGATCAGTCAAAGATTATGTCAACCTCGGCCATAACAAGGTCGAAAACCACCTCAAGACCCAGCAAAGCGAGCTGAAGGAGGAGCTGAAACCCACCGATACCGTCACCTACCGGATCGGGCAGTTTCTGTGGACCAATTTCTTCGGTTTCGTTTACCACTATGTAAAAAGCCGCTTCGGGCGACGGCACCCCTACTCGGCCTATCCGAAACAGGATGATTCAGGCGTGTACCGCATTCCGCCCGTGGCGTCGTTTGCTCTTCTGTCTGACTGGGCCTCCGATACCGAAGAGTCCGATAAAGTCGGCCGTCTGGCAGCCCGGTATGAGCCGGATTACAGCATTCACCTGGGCGACGTCTACTTTGTCGGCACACAAAAAGAAGTCGCAGCCAACTTTCTGATTCCGGAGGCTTCGTGGCCCTGGGGCCGCTGCGGCAGCCTGGCGCTGTCGGGCAACCACGAGATGTATTCCAACGGAAGGGCTTTTTTCGAAACGCTGCTTCCGAAAATGTGGATTGAGCAGAGTGGCATCCGGGTCGTACAGAAAGCCGGATTTTTCTGTCTGGAAAACGACTATTGGCGGGTAGTCGGGCTGGATACGGGCTATACTTCGGTCCGGAATCCGGTGATGGAAATTCTCCGTCCGCCGGACTGCCGCCTGAAAGACGCACAGCTGCACTGGCTACGTGACCAGGTCCGGCTGGGCAATCCGGAAGACCGCCGCGGACTGCTTTTCCTCAGCCACCACCCTCCTTTCTCGGTTTTCCGGGAAGCTTTTCCGGAGCCTGCCCGGCAGTTGGTCAGCCTTCTCGGCGCTGCCAAACGGCCCGCCGCCTGGATATGGGGGCACGAACACCGGCTGATTGTGTATTCCGGGCAGCCGCTCAGCGGTGAATGGCCGGTTCACGGTCGCTGCATCGGGCACGGAGGTATGCCGGTGGAGCTCGACGAGCCTGCGGATATTTCACCGATTGTTTTCCGGGACGACCGCATTCGTACCCGCCTGAAACGTAAAAACCTCGGATACAACGGCTTCGCCTATCTCCGGCTGGATGGCCCCGAAGCCCTCATTCAATATGTTGACCTGGATAATACCCTTGTGTACCAGGAAGTACTGCGGATTGAGGAGGGAGCGGTAGTAGTAGAGGGATAGAGGAAGCGTTTTCGGGAGGTATTCGTTTTCAACATAATCGGGATGAAGCTGCTTACGACCGGTCAGTTTTTCGGTATGACCAACCAATCGCTGCAACTGGGGGGCCTGAACCTCACGGACACGGAGTATACCCATCCGAAGGTCGACTGGCACTACCACGAAAATGCCTATTTCACCTTTATTCTTCAGGGACGGGTGTTGGAAGGCAACCGGAAAGAACGCTACCACTGCACGGCCGGCGATCTGCTGTTTCACCACTGGCAGGAACCGCATTACAACCTGAAACCCAAAGGGTTTACGCGTGGCTTTCACGTTGAACTGAAACCGGAATGGGTCGCGGAATATGACCTTGCTGCCAGTTTGCCGGAGGGCAGTATCCGCTTCAGACACCCTGCCGTCAAATTGCTGATGTACCGCATCTTCGCCGCGACGAAAGCGAAAGGAACGCTCGCCGCTGCGGAGGTAGACAGTCTGCTGCTGGAACTGTTCGCTACGGCTTCCGGAAAAGCAGGGATCAGTACCCGTACAGTGCCGCAATGGGTACATCTGCTCGAAGAATTTCTTCAGGAAGATCCTGACAGTCATCTGCTTAGCCTCTCGCAACTGGCGAGGCAGGCCGACGTCCATCCTGTTCATTTATCGCGCGCTTTTCCGGCCTATTTTCAGTGTACGCTCGGCGACTACCTCCGGCTGCTGAAGGTACAGCGGGCTTCCGGTCTTCTGGCAGACCCGAACCACTCGCTCGCGGCGATTGCAGCCGACTGCGGTTTTGCGGACCAGAGTCATTTCATCCGTACCTTCCGCCGCCACCAGCATACTACGCCTTACGCCTTTCGGAAATTACTGGGAGGATGTTAACAGCGTTCTATTTTCCGTCATTCCTTGTCGCCAGGTTTGCAGTATGAATGTATTTCTTAGAATCTGCCTCGTACTCCTGCTGCCTGCCTTGCTCCATCAGGGATTTGCACAAACGATCCCTGCCGGCAGGCTGGTGTTTACCGGCGCGGCCGTCACGCCATCAGAACTAAAGGAACAGGATGTACTCAAACACCTGACGCTCACGCCGAAAAGCAACCTGTTCATGACGGTCTTCCTCGAAAGAACGCTGAGCAGCTACCTGCACGACCTTGCCCCGGCACTGTCCGCTGATTCCCTCTCCAAAATCGGGAATTATCAGTTTTCCTTTCTGATGGACGGCAAACTGATTTATCAAACCGAATTACTACCCGGCGCCCCGAGGCCCGCGCAGCAGCAAGCCGACCTTTCCTGGAACAAACCGCTCATCGACAATCAGCACGAAGGTGCCTGGTGGAGCCAGTCGGCGTGGAACCGCTTTCTCTTTTACGGCGGAGACAGTACCCTGACCGACGGTCCTCATATCCTGAAAATCATCCTGAAACCGTATGTGAAAACGCCCCGCCTGATCGTCGGTGAAGTCATCGCAGAAGGGCAGCTCGATTTGCTGGTCAAGCGGCATCCGGACGTGAATACTGCCTCGGTATCACTGACACGGGTGATCCCGGGGGAAGGACTGCCGGTATCAAACGAGCCGTTTGACTACAACCGGATCCGGAAGCTGAAGGCCTATATCGAAGCAGACGTCTTCCGGCACATTACCAGTATTGTCGTTCTGAAAAAAGGAAAAATTCTGGTGGAAGAGTACTTCAACGGCAGCACGCGCGACAGCCTGCACGATGTTCGCTCGGTCGGAAAATCCTTCGCGTCCACCCTGACCGGTATGGCGCTGGCGGACGGTTATCTTTCGTCTACCGGCCAAACCCTGGGTACCTTTTATCCCCTTCAATCCTATCAACACTACTCGCCTGCCAAAGCCGCTGTAACGCTGCAAGAACTATTGACGATGCGCTCGCGCTTTGATGGCGACGACGGCGATCCTACCTCGCCCGGCAACGAAGAGAATATGTACCCACAGTCCGACTGGGTGAAGTTCACGCTGGATCTTCCCCTGGATACCGTTAAATACCGCGGGCAATGGCACTATTTCACCGCGGGCGTCATGCTGCTGGGTAGTATACTGGACAAAGCTATTCCCGGCGGCCTTGAGGCATATGCCGACAAAAAACTATTCAAACCGTTGAAAATCAATACCTATCAATGGATGTATACCCCCCAGCATGTACCGAGTACGGCCGGTGGTATCCGCATGAGGGCTATTGATTTTGCGAAGTACGGGCAGCTATATGCCAACGACGGAAACTGGAACGGCCGTCAGCTGTTACCCAAAAGCTGGGTTCGGCAGACCTTCTCCCGCCAGACTCAAATTCCCGGGAGAACCCAGGAATACTACGGCTTTCTGTTCTGGAATAAAACCTTCCGGAGCGAAGGCAACTCCTGCGAAACCTACTACTGCTCCGGAAACGGCGGCAACAAGATCTACGTCCTGAAAGACCCCGGCCTGGTAGTCGTCATCACCGCCACAGCCTACGGCAGCGGCTACGCCCACAGGCAGGCAGATCAGATACTGGAGGAGTATGTGTTGCCGGCGGTGTCGGGGTTGGGAAAATAGTTTAGGGTTTAGAGTTTGGGGTTTGGGTGCGGAAGTCGGGTGGATGACACCAACTCTAAACCCTAAACTCCCAAACTCTAAACAAAAAAAGAGCCGGCAACCACCCCGGCTCTAAACCCAACACCAACACTAAACTATTTTATCCGAAGACGGCGTAGATCGTCACGATGAGAGCAGTGATGCACCCGGCGCCGATCAGAAAAGGCGCCGGAACGCGGAACCAGGAGGCTTCGACGGCGAAGGCCTTTTCACTATCCCTGCCGCGCCCGCCGATGTAACTGATCAGGATCTGAACAAGCAGGCATATCCAGAAGACAGTCCCCATCCGGTTCAGGAATGGCATCTCCGGAAAGGAATACTTCAGGAATGCCGAGAGCGGAATACTCAGCAAGGCCGCTGCGAGCGCGCCGTTGGCCGTTGCTTTCTTCCAGAAAAATCCCAGCAGGAAAATCGCCAGAATACCCGGAGAGATAAAGCCGGTATATTCCTGAATATACTCGAAACCCTGGCCAAAATTCCGGAGAAACGGACTCAGCACGAGCGCAATCACGAACGAGACAACGATCGATACCCGGCCGAGCCACACCGTTTGCTTTTCATCCAGATTAGGGTTGAAAAATTTCTTGTGAATATCGAGGACGTAAATCGTCGAAATACTGTTCGCTTTCCCGGCGAGTGAGGCTACGATCGCAGCTGTCAGCGCCGCAAAAGCCAGTCCTTTCAGCCCTGTGGGCAGCAGGTTGAGCAATACCGGATAGGAATTATCGGGTTTGACGACTCCGCCTTCCGTAATACCCGAGACAATCGCCGGATCGGCATTTTCCTGAAACAGCACAAACGCCGCCAAACCGGGCAATACCACAATAAACGGCATCAGGATTTTCAGGAAAGAAGCGAAGAGCAGTCCGTTCCGGGCCGTGGTCAGGTCCGCGCCCAGCGCCCGTTGGGTAATGTACTGATTACAACCAAAGTAGTTGAAGTTTACAATCCATTGTCCACCAATAATGAACATCATCAAACCCGGCAGCTGGTTGTAGGCATCGATGAAGCCCCCGCGACCGTCGTGCACCTGGTACTCTCCTTTTGAAAAGAGCATGTGGAGGTGGCTGTCGGCTTTGTCGCGGATGAGTGCGAGACCTTCGAATACCCCGGAGCCGGAACCTACTTTATCTGACAACAGGTTCAGGGCCAGGTAGGTTGTCGCTAATCCTCCGACAATCAGGCAGATTACCTGAATCACGTCGGTATAGCCGATGACTTTCATCCCGCCAAGCGTAATGAATACTGCGAAGACGGTCAGGAAAACGGCGCAGCTGCCAAACCCGAAGCCCGTCATTTTCTCAAGACTGATTGCGCCGAGGTAGACGATGGAAGTCAGGTTGACGAGGATATACAAAAACAGCCAGAACACGGCCATCAGGGTAGCCAGACGACCGTCGTACCGTACCTGCAAAAACTGCGGCATGGTATAGATCTTGTTCCGGATGTACATCGGCAGAAAGTATACTGCGATGATAATCAGGGAGAAAGCCCCTACCAGCTCGTATACCGAAATGGCAATACCGAGCTGAAAAGCCTGCCCGCTCATGCCGATAAACTGCTCCGCCGAAATGTTGGAGGCGATGATCGAGGAACCGATGGCCCACCATGTCAGCGAGCCTTCCGCGAGGAAAAAATCCTTGGAATCGGCTGTTTGTTTGCCCTTGTGTTTGTAAACCCAGTATCCATACGAAGCAACGATGAGGAAATAGACTAGGAAGATCGCATAATCCAGCGATTCGAGGCCAAGCGTCATAAAATAGGTAGGATTTGGAGGTAGAGAGATCAGCAACCCTGCCCGTAGTAGGCGTCTTTGCCGTGTTTGCGGAAATAATGCTTGTCGATCAGCGTCTGTTTCAGCCTCGGTACGTCCGGTCGCAACGTGCACGACAGGTACGCCATCTGGGCAATCGCCTCGAGCAGGCCGGCATTGTAAACGGCCTTTTCAGCGGTTTTTCCCCAGGTAAACGGCGCGTGATTGCCCAGCAAAACCATTTCCACTTCAGAAGGCGACAGGTTCCGCCGTTCGAACTCATTCAGGATCTGGAAACCGGTTTCCCGCTCGTAGTCGCCCTGAATCATGGCGTCGTCCATCGGCGGCGCACAGGGTATATCAACCGTGAGGTAGTCGGCATGGGTCGTTCCGAGGATGGGAATATCGCGCTGTGCCTGCGCCCAGGCCGTTGCGTAGGTACTGTGGGTATGGACAATACCGCCGACATCGGTCCAGTTCTGAAACAGAACGGCGTGGGTTTTGGTATCGGAAGACGGACGCTTGTCTCCCATCACAACCCGACCCTCAAAATCACAGATCACAATATCCGACGGGTGCAATACCTCGTACGGTACCCCTGACGGCTTGATGGCGAAAAGGCCCTGGCTGCGGTCCACCACCGACGCGTTGCCGAAGGTGAACACCACCAGGTTGAGTTTCGGAAGCATCATGTTGGCTTCGTAACACTCTTCCTGCAGGTTTTTAAACATGATTATCGGGGAAAAGAGGCAGGTACTCCGGATGGAAGCACCTGCCCCGTTCGGTTAGCGATAGGTGACGTCGTTCCAGCGGAGTTCGTTTTTGAACGTGCGGAGGCGGGTCGCCTCGTCGATTACGGTCAGCTCCACGGCAAACATATCGGTGAAATCTTCGAGGTATTCCGTCGTCAGGTTCTGGCTGTAAACGGTATGGTGAGCGCCTCCGGCGAGAATCCAGGCGGCGCAGCCGGTCTGCATATCGGGTTGGGGTTTCCAGAGTACACGGGCAACGGGCAGTTTGGGCAGGGCTTCTTCGGCTTCGACGGCCTCTACTTCATTGACGAGCACCCGGAAGCGGTTGCCGAGGTCGATCACCGACACGTTGAGCGCCGGACCGCCGCCGGCATTGAATACCAGGCGGACCGGATCGGCCTTGCCGCCGATACCAAGCGGGTGGATTTCACAGGAAACAGCTCCCGACGCGATCGACGGGCAGATTTCCAGCATGTGCGAACCCAGCACCAGATTCCGGCCAGGCTGGAAGTGGTAGGTATAGTCTTCCATGAACGAGTTACCGCCTTGCAACCCGCTGGCCATGACTTTCATGGAGCGGACCATCGCGGCGGTTTTCCAGTCGCCCTCCCCGCCAAAGCCGTAGCCTGCCGCCATCAGCCGTTGTGAGGCGATACCCGGTAGTTGCACCAGTCCGTGGAGATCTTCGAATGTATCGGTATAGGCTTTGAAATTGCCGTCTTCGAGAAAGGCCTTGAGTCCCAGTTCAATACGGGCTGCTTCCCGGAGCGACTGCCGGAAGGCTCCGTCCTGACGCAGGGAGGCCGTCACCTGGTATTGTTCTTCGTATTCCCGGAGCAGGCGGTCGATTTCCGCATCGGAAATCTGGTTGACTACCTGGACGAGGTCGCCGACGCCGTGTGTATTGACGGAATAGCCAAATGTCAGTTCCGCAGAGACTTTGTTTCCTTCCGTCACCGCTACCTGCCGCATGTTGTCTCCGAAACGGACTACTTTCATACCCTGCATTTCGTACCGGGCCACGGCCACGCGTGCCCATACCGACAGGCGCTCGATCACATCCGGTTGCTGCCAGTGCCCGACGACTACCTTGCGGTTGAGCCGCATCCGGGAGGCCAGGAAGCCGAACTCGCGGTCGCCGTGCGCCGACTGGTTCAGGTTCATGAAATCCATGTCGATTTCGCCCCAGGGAATATCCCGGTTGTACTGGGTATGCAGGTGGAGCATCGGTTTCTGAAGGGCTTTCAGGCCACCTATCCACATTTTAGCGGGGGAAAACGTGTGCATCCAGGCCACGATCCCGGCGCAACCCGGGGCTACGTTGGCGTCCTGAATGACCCGGTAAATCTCGTCCGGGGTTTTGACGACCGGCTTGAATACTACCCGAACCGGCAGCGCCGAATCGAGAAAAGAAGCGATTACCTGCGAATGTTCCGCTACCTGACGAAGGGTTTCTTCCCCGTATAAATGTTGGCTGCCGGTGACAAACCAGACTTCAAACTGTTTTAAATCAAGCATTTTCTTGGGAATAAGAGGATTCGTGTTCAGCAATCAGGCCGGTTTCGAGGAAGCGGCCGAGGGAGAGGTACCGGGCATACAGGGTTTCATAAATGGCTGCTTTGTCCGCCTCAGGTTCGTACACAGCGTCGAAACCGGCCGACAGCGCCTCCTGCGCAGCAGCGATAGTCGGATGCACGCCCGACGCCACGGCCGCAAACATGGCCGCACCCAGCGCGCACGCCTGATCCGACGCCGCTACTTTGATCGGCACGTTCAGGACGTTCGCCAGCGTCTGCATCGCAAAGGCCGATTTCCGCGCTACGCCACCGATGGCGATTACCTGGCGGATGGGTACCCCTTCTTCCCGGAAGCGATCTACAATATTCCGGGAACCATAGGCCGTAGCTTCCACGAGTGATTTGAACACCCGAACGGTATCGCTGCCGAGGTTCAAGCCGGAGATAGCGCCCTTGAGGGTATGGTTGGCGTCGGGTGTCCGGCGACCGTTAAACCAGTCTACCGCCACCGGATCGGTTGGCGTAACCGGCAGCAGCGCCGCTTTTTCGGACAGCGCCGGAAGCAGTTTTTTCTGCAATTCCGTAGCAGCTTCCTCGCCTACCAGCTCGGCAACCGGCTGCACAATCAGGCGCTGAAACCAGGCGTAGATATCGCCATAGGCCGACATACCCGCTTCCATACCGAGCATCCCGGGGAGAATGGAGCCGTCGACCTGCCCGCAGATACCGCGGACGACGAGGTCCCCGATTTCGTCTGTCGGCGCGACGAGCATGTCGCACGTCGACGTGCCGATTACTTTACAAAGTGAATAAGCTTCGATTTCCGCGCCAACGGCCCCCATGTGGGCGTCAAATGCGCCAACGCCGATGATGGCATCGGGAGAAATCCCCAGCCGCTTCGCCCATTCCGCCGAAATACGCCCCATCGGCTGATCGGAGGTATAGGTATCGGAAAACAGCCGATCACGCATGCCCGACAGCAGCGGATCGAGGCGGGTCAGAAATTCATCGGAAGGAAGTCCGCCAAAGTCTTTGTGCCAGAGCGCTTTATGCCCGGCGGCACAGCGGCTCCGCTTCAGTGTGAGGGGGTTGGTATTTCCGGTCAGCACCGCTGAAATCCAGTCGCAATGCTCCACCCACGAAAAGGCTTTTTCCCGAACCTCCGGATCCACGCGAAGGGTATGAAGCATCTTCGCCCAAAACCACTCCGAGGAGTAAATCCCGCCGACGTAGGTCGTAAAATCCGTCTCCCATTGTTTGGCGAGGGTATTGATCTCTTCGGCTTCGCGGTTGCTGGTGTGGTCTTTCCAGAGGATGAACATCCCGTTGGGATTGCCGGCAAATTCCGGCAGCAGCGCCAGCGGCGTACCGTACTCGTCCACAGGGCCGGGCGTGGAGCCGGTGGTATCGACGGAAATCCCGGCGATTTGCCGACGGATTTCTGCCGGAACGTTCTTCAACGCCTCCCGGACCGACTGCTCCAGACCTTCCAGGTAGTCAAGCGGGTGTTGCCGGAAACGGGACTCCGACGCATCACAGTAGAGGCCTTTTTTCCAGCGGGGATATTCGAAAACAGCCGTACCGACCGTTTCCCCCGTGAGCGCATGCAGCACCAGCGCCCGCACCGAGTCGGTCCCGTAATCCACCCCGATTACATATTTATCTTGGGTCACAGGTTTAAAGTGTTAAGGTGACACATTCTTGGATGCCAGTTTTCAGTTTTCAGTTTTCAGTTTTCAGTTTTCAGTTTTCAGTTTTCAGTTTTCAGTTTTCAGTTTTCAGTTAGGGATTGGTTTCCGGAGAAAGTACCCCTAAAAAACGTTTGAATTCCCTGAAAATCTCCCCGAAAGCAAAAACTGAAAACCGTAAACTGAAAACCGCAAACTGCTTTCAGAAATCCGACATAAAATGCAAAAACGCATTAAACTGCTTCTGATACCGCTCCTGATCCAGGCGGTAGAGCACGGCCTTTTTGGTCACGCCGTGCTCGTTTTTTTCGCCGGTGTCTTTGAGCAGTTTGGTCGACAGGATCTTCCGGCTGAAGTTGCGGCGGTCGAACGGGCTGTCGTAAATCGCCTCATACAGGCGCTGCAGCTGCGGTATGGTGAACTTCTCCGGCAGCAGTTCAAACCCAATCGGGTGGAGAGCGGCCTTGTAGCGCAAACGCTGCAGGGCCAGTTCCACCATCCGGTCGTGGTCGAAGATGAGCTTCGGTCGTTCCTTGAGGCTCAGCCAGTATCCGTTCCGGGAGCGGGCCAGCTCGGCGTCGTGTTCGTGGATGTTGATGAGGGCAAAAAAACAGACCGAAACGGTTCGTTCGGCCGGATCACGGTTCACTTCCCCGAACGTCTGCAATTGCTCCATGTAGACGTTCTCCAGCCCCGTCAGTTCGTGAAGAATGCGTTTGGCGCCTACCTCCAGGTCTTCGTCGGCCCGGAGAAACCCGCCCATGAGCGACCATTTTCCTTTTTCCGGTTCAAAATTACGCTTGATGAGCAACAGCTTCAATTCCTCCCCGTCGAATCCGAAAATGATACAATCGGTCGCTACCAGGACCCGGTTTTCAACAAGGTACTCCATAACAGGTTATTCGGTTAAGCCCAATCGTGTCAAAACAACACAATAATTTCGAATAACCAATGAAATAATTAAACTTTTTCAATAAAAGGAAGGCTTCTATTAAAAGAAATCTGTTCCTTTCCGGAAAAAGACGACAAAAGCCGACGCATACCCGCTGCGCCGGCTTTTCTGTTTTCCTGACTTTTATAATTATTTCAATTCCAGCACGACGACAGACGCCTTCGGAAGTTTGACTTTCAACGCGTTACCTGCCTTCGTGGCTCCTTTAAACGTTTCGGGGTGAATTTTTTCCGGCTGCTCGAAGGTATTGTGGTCCTGCAGATTCGCGGAGGTCAGGATTTTTCCCGTTACAGAGCTGAACGTCAGCCCTTCCAGGGAGATCTCCTGTTCCTTTTTCGGGTCGATGTTGGTGAGGGATACATGAATCGCTCCGTTTTTATCGCGTGATACCGAGGCCGATACCGCCGGAAGTTTCCCGTCTCCGAATACATAATCCGGTGAAGTCAGCGTCACCGGAATGAGCTTCGCATCCTGGTGTACGTTGTACATTTCCATGACGTGGTACGTCGGCGTCAGCAGCAGTTTTTCTTCTTTCGTCAGAATCACGGCCTGCAGCACGTTCACGACCTGAGCCAGGTTGGCCATCCGGACGCGATCGGCATGGTTGTGGAAAATATTGAGCGTCGCACCGGCGATCAGCGCGTCCCGGATGGTATTCTGCTGAAAGAGGAAGCCGGGGTTAGTACCGGGTTCGACGTCATACCAGCCGCCCCATTCGTCCACAATCAATGCGACCTTTTTCTTCGGATCGTATTTGTCCATGACAGCGGAGTGCTTCGTCACCAGCTCTTCCATCAGAAGCGCCTGCTTCATGGTACCGAAGTATTGCTTTTCATCGAACGCGGTCGAGGGTCCCTTTTTGTTCCAGTCCGTCACCGAATAGTGGTGCAGGGCTACGCCGTTGAGCAGGTTATGCGGAATATCGCGCATGAGTACTTCCGTCCAGTGGTAGTCGGCGTCGCTGGCGCCGGAGGCGATCCGGAAGAGCTTCGACCCGCTCCAGTCCGACATAAACGTGGCATATTTCCGGTAGATATCGGCATAGTACTCCACCCGCATGTTTCCGCCGCATCCCCAGGCTTCGTTTCCAACGCCCCAGTAGCGCACTTTCCAGGGTTCGGTACGACCGTTTTCCTTCCGCCAGTTGGCCATCGGGCTGACGCCGCCGAAATTGACATACTGCACCCAGTCGGCCAGCTCCTGTACCGTGCCGCTGCCGACATTACCGGCCAGGTAGGGCTCCGTACCGAGGCGCTCGCAGAGGTCCAGGAAGTCATGCGTCCCAAAGGAATTATCTTCCGTTACACCTCCCCACCACTGGTTCACAATCGTCGGGCGTTTGGCTTTCGGGCCTACGCCGTCTTTCCAGTGATAGGTATCGGCGAAGCACCCGCCCGGCCAGCGGAGGTTGGGGATCTTCAGTTTTTTGAGGGCGTCGATGACGTCCGTCCGGACACCGTTGACGTTGGGGATGGTTTTATTCGCTTCCCCGACATAAATACCGCCGTAAATACAGCGGCCGAGGTGCTCGGCGAAGTGGCCGTAGATATGCCGGCTGATCGTCACCGTCGTATCAGCGCTCCGAGCTACGATCCGGCTCTGGGCCGACACTGCTCCCGCGGTCAGGAGCAGAAAGAGAGAGGTCAAGGTCTTTTTCATCGAAAACAGGAAATAACCGGGACAAAATTAGACGAACCGGTGTTTCCACACTCCCTGTCACTTGGCGGAGTATACCTTTATTTTGACATAAAAATTAACAACACATCTTCAAAACAGCAAACAAACGCCTACTGCCTCATTCAACCCGTATAGTGCGAACCGTCAGAAACAAAAAAAACCGGGCTCAAGCAAGCCCGGCTTTTCCCACTACACAATTACTTACCATTTAATTTCCTGCACGGGAGAATACAGCATTTCGGCAACGCCGACGGTCTTCACCCCGATACGTCCGTAGAGGTAGTTTTTATTGACGCCGGCCGGCATGGGCAGGGTAAACGTCAGGTCCTTGCTCAGATCGGACAGCGCCGAGCCGGTCAGATCGGCCTTCGCGACGTTGTTATTCAAATCGACAAACTGCGTACTGCCCAGGTAAAAGGTCACCCGCTCGATCGCGCGCGACGTTACGACCTGGTTGATCCGGCAGGTAGCGGTAAATGTCGTACCCGATTTCTTATACGCCTCTCCCGCTACCGTGTAGTACGGTTGCACGGGTACGTCCACCTGCGTAGCGCCTTTCACATTGACCCGGAGCGTATCCGTATTATCCACCCAGGGGCCGTTTCCGCGAAGTAGCACCAGTTTATAATCGCCGTCGAACAACGAAGTAGAAAACGACCCCTCCTGATCGACATATACCGGAATCTTGGTATACAACTGGTAGCCTGATTGCCACAATTCCAGTTGAACACCATCGCTGCGTACCCCAACCGGCTGGTTTTGGTAAACGACTCTGCCCTTCAGCGTGGAAGAAGGCGGCGTGTAGTTATCCTTGGCACAACCGGCCAGGAGAGCGGCCAGTACCGTCAGTCCATACAATAGCTTCTTCATGTCAGTGGAAAGGATTACGTACGATTTTCGGGTTGTTGTTGATCACATTCTGGTCGATGGAAGAATAGTAGTTCCCCATCTGGAACAGGCGTGGCGCGCGGAAACGGGGCGCTACCAGCTTGTCGAAGACATACTTGCCGTCGCGCGGGTCGCCGGGGCGGACCACCCGGTACGGGTAGAGCGCATATGCTACGGCGTCGGCGTTGCCGGGACTGCCGTTCCATACTTCGTGGGCGATACGCCAGCGCTTGAGGTCCCAGACGCGGTGGTCTTCGAAGGCCAGTTCTACCCGCCGTTCGTTCCGCAGCCGGTCGATCGTCAGCGTTTTCAGGCTGCTGGCCGGGAATCCGGCCCGTTCGCGCAGTCGGTTTACATAGGCCAGAGCGTCGGCGGTTTGTCCGAGTTCAAAGGCGGCTTCCGCGGCGTTGAGGTAGATTTCACCAAGGCGGAAGCGTACCCACCACATATCGCTGCGAATACCGCGGGTGCTGGCCATCGGCGCCGGGTCGATGTACTTCCGGAGGTAGAAGCCGGTGTTGGATACTTCGGTCTGCGAACGTTGCGGCCCGGAAGAGCCGGTCAGCAGTTTACCATCGGTATGCAGCGCGCCGAGGGTATTGGATTCGACGGTTTGATAGGCTGTGCCATTCCATACCTTCACCCCTGCCTGTATCTGTACTTCCAGGCCGCGGAACGTCGTCCCCGGATAAATAATGGTACCGTATAACCGGGCGTCCTTGTTGGCAAAAATGCCATTGAGGTTGTCGTAATAGATGTAATCGGATCCGTCGGCAGTGCGGTTGCGCAGCTCTCCTGATGACCCGTCGAGGTATTCGTAATCTTCGACGAGGTTGAGATTCGGGGTAATGGCAGACGACCCGAGGTTATCTTCCCGCACATTCCGGGCGATGTTGTCATACGTAAAACCATGACGCTTGTCTTTCGCCGTCAGAAAGTCCATCGCCAGAATTACTTCCTTGTTGTTCATTTTTCTGGTGACGGCCTCGAAGAAGTTTTCGCCCAGGTTCGGATTACTTTGATACAAGCTGTAGCCGCCGGTCTGGATGATCTCCTTCGCGGCGTCGAAGGCTTTGGTGTAGTACTCTTTCGCCCGGTTGGCCGGAATACCTACTTCCCCACCGGAAGTCGCGATCGGCGCGCCCATCAGGTTGTTGTATTTGGCGATGGAACCGGCGTACAGCATCGCGCGGCTTTTCAGGGCCAGGGCTGTGAACTTGTTGGCGCGGGTATTGCTGCCGGCATTGCCGAGTTTGTCCTTGACGGCATCGAGTTCGGCCGCGATGAAGTCGTATACTTCTTCTTCCTTGTTCCGGGGCTGCTGCAGGGGTGCCGGATCGCCGCTGAAATCATAGATGAGCTGCTTTGTCACGAGGGGGACGCCGCCCATGCGTTTCACCAGCTCAAAATACTGGTAAGCACGCAGGAAGCGGAGCTCCGCCGAAAACTGGGCTTTTTGTGCTTCCGACAAGGATTTTCCGTATTTCTCGATGCCTTCGAGCGCCAGGTTGACGTCCCGGACAAGGCCATAGTCCCACAACCGCCAGCGGTCAAACGGGTAGTTGATGATGTTGTTGCGGGCGTCGTCGTTGCCCGACCACATCGCTTCGTCGTACGCAGCAAATTCCGCCCAGCCATTGTCGAGCTGGCTGTGCGCCGGCAGGCGGTTGTAGTAGTTGGCCAACAGGCTGGTGATCATTTTGGCATCGTTCCAGACCTGCTCTTCGGTAATGATATTGGGCGGCTGCCGGTCCAGCCAGTCTTTCTTGCATCCGGTGGCCAGCGCCGTCACGGCGGCGAGGAGTAGTATGTTTTTTTTCATCGGTCTGGTCGGTTAGAGGTTCAGGCTGAAGCCGGCGTTGTATAAGCGCTGCTGCGGATAGACCAGTGCGCCGTTCGACGAGATTTCCGGGTCAATGCCGATGTCGCGGGTGTTGTCGATCGAAAAGAGGTTCGTTCCGTTGACATACACGCGAAGGCCCGACAACCCGATTTTCGACAGGAAAGGCTTCGGAAACTGATAACCGATTTCGAGGTTGCGGAGCCGGATGTATCGGACGTTCGTCACCCAGAAATCACTCCGGCGACTGAAGTTGACGTGGCTCGTATTGTCTTTCCGGATGGCCGGATACGTCCCTGGAACCCACTTGCTGTCCGGATTGAAGGGATCTTCCCGGTGCCAGCGGTCTTCAAACATGTAATTGGGAGAAGTACCGTTGTTCTGAAACGGTATCTTCATTTCCACTTCCCGGCGGAAGGACTGCATGCCTGCGCCTGCAAAATCTACCGTCAGCGTAATGCCCTTGTAGGCCACGCTCCCGTTGATGCCGAAGCTGAAATACGGGTTGGCGCCTTCGGCGTATCCGATCGGGCGCTCGTCCATACCGTTGATGATGCCGTCTCCGTTGACGTCCTTGTAGATAAAGTCTCCGGGAAGCTGGGTACGGTTACCCTGCCCGTCGTTGTTGATCTTGTAGCCGTCGATTTCGGATTGTGACTGAAACCGCCCGATTACCTGATAGCCCCAGTTGATGTTGGCCCAGCGATCGACCTGGGAATTACGGTACTCGTCCCACGAATTGCCGAAGCGGGGTTTGTACTGGCTGATGTTCCGCAGGCGGGAGATGGTCCCGTTGACACTCAGGGAATAGTCGACATCCCGGGCCTTGCCCCGGTACGTCAGCACGCCTTCCAGACCGCGATTGGCGTCGGAGTTCAGGTTTTCGTTTGGCAACGAGTAGCCTACTTCGCTCGGCAGAAGTACGTCGTACCGGGCAGCGGGCAGGCCGTTGCGGCGACGCTCAAAGGCGTCAAACTGTCCGGAGAATTTTCCCCCGAAAAAGGAAAAATCAATCCCGATGTTTTTGGAGATGTTCGTCACCCACGAAAGCGAGGTAATCGGCAGGCCCCGCGGCTGCAGACCGATGACCAGATTGCCGTCGAACACCGCGTTTCCGCTTGCCCAGTTATACCCCGACAGGTAGCTGAACGGCGATACGACAAAGGAGTTATTGATCAGGTCACTGCCGGTCCGGCCATAGGAAACCCGCAGTTTCAGTTCGTCCAGGAAGGACTTGTCTTTCAGGAAGTTTTCCTGCGACAACCGCCAGCCGAGGGATACGCCCGGGAAAAACCCGTAGCGGCGTCCCGGCGCGAAGAGAAAGGAGCCGTCATACCGGCCGAGCGCTTCCACCAGGTACTTGTCTTTATAGCTGTAGTTCAGACGACCGATATACCCCGCCCGGGCTTGTACATTCCATTCATCGGCCAGGTAATCCTGATTAGCGAAATACTGAATGGGAATGTAGTTATTCGGCGGAACGGTGTGGACAACCATATACTTGTTATCCTGATCCGACCGCTCATAGGCGAGTACCGCGGAAACGTGGTGATCAGCAAACTGCCGGTTGTAACTCAGCTGAAATTGCGCGAACCGGTCGACAATATTGCGTTTCCGCCTTTCCCGCCAGGGGTTTTGATTACCCCCTCCGGGAACGACGTTATAGGTATCGGTTTTGGGGTCGTAGGTATAGGCGTCGTAGGTGTACTCAAACCCGTCGAAATCAAAGTTGGTAAATTGATACGACGCAGTGGCTTTGGCTGTCAGGCCGAAACCGAAATCGTACTGGGCATAGAAGTTGCCTTTGCCGTTCATCCATACTTCGTCGATATACCCGGTAACGCTTTCTTTATACGTCGCCGGATTGACGTTAACGTTGTGCGTCTGGTTGATATACTTCGGGTTATCATTGGCGTAAGGCCGTTCGGTCGGCCACATCGAGAAGATACTCAGGAAGGGGTTGAAGTAGTCATCCAGCCCGGGTACGCCGACCTGGTGCCGCAATTCCCGGCGGGCGCTCAGCTGCGTTCCGATGCGGAAGCGCTTCGAAAGCGCCACTTCCACGTTCGTCTGAACGTTGGTCCGGTTGAATTTGTAATCCCGGATGAGCGCCTCCTGATCCAGATGCCCGATTGACACATAATAGTTTACATGTTCATTGGCGCCGGAGGCATTGGCATTGAGGGAGTACTGCGGGACGTTGGGCCGCATCACCATGTCATAATAGTCAAAGCTCTGATAGCCTTTTTCGGTACCGGCTTTCCATTTGGCGAGTTCTTCCGGCGTCCAGGTCGTCGCAATACCCCGGTTCTGGTCCGATTCGGCAAGCGCCCGCACGTGCTGGTAGGCATTGGCCGGCCGCGGGTACCGGGTAAAATTCTGGACGCCGTAATACCCGTTGATGTTGATGACGGGCTTGCTGCCGGTTTTCCCGCGTTTGGTGGTCACGAGGACAACCCCGTTGGCCGCCCGGAGGCCATACACCGCTGCGGAGGCATCTTTCAGAATAGAGATGTTGTCAATATCGTTCTGGCCCAGGTTGTTGAAGTTTCCTTCGTCGGAAGGAACTCCGTCGATGACATACAGCGGCGTACCCATGTTCCGGATCTGGATACTCGTTCCGGCGCCGGGGCGGGCATCGGCCTGCCGGGCTGTAATCCCCTGAATCTTACCGACTAACGCCCCGGAAGTCGTAACGGCCGGCGTGCGGAGAAGGTCAGTAGACTTGAGCGTTCCGACAGCTCCGGTTACCGTTTGTTTCGACTGGGTGGCATACCCTACTACGACTACTTCCGTCAGGTTTTTGGACGACGACGTAAGTGTTACCGTCAATTGCGTCATCGAACCGACGGTCAGTTCCCGCGTTTCGTATCCGATGAAACTGAATACCAGGACAGAAGAAGCGTCCGGAACGGAGATTGAGAATTTTCCCTGGCCGTCCGTCACCGCGCCGCGCGTCGTTCCCTTCAGCAGAATGCTGACTCCGGCAAGCGGTTCACCGGAAGAAGAGGTCACTGTTCCGGTGACGGGCGTATCCGCAATGGGTTGGGCCCAGGTCCATTTCCGTGATTCGGCTTCTACGGCCTCGGGAACGGAAGTTAACAGAAGAGGTACCAGGGCAATTTGCCATGGAAAGCCACCGCCCTTGAAACAAGGTCGTGTTTTTTTCATAGTTTTGAATGTTTTGTTCAGTCGGAAGTTTTGGGCAAAACATCCCCGTCTGCCCCGGCCAAGGGGCAGCCAAACGGACTGCCGGTGATATCGCAACTATCGCCGGCTTTTTTATTGCCCGGTTACAGCAAACATCAGTGCATCATAAGTAGTCTGTGGAAAGGTTTTGCGTTCAAAGAAAAGGTCGTCGTGAAGGATCTCCCCGGGGGAAAAGCAGGCTGCCCATTCCCTATTTGTTCATTATTCAAGAAAAACATGAACAAATCAGGCAAACAAATGTAGAAGAGACACAGTGGGGACACTCCCTCAAATTTGCCGACCACCGACTGTATTTTGACAAGATTTATTACTTTATCTACTTTTTTTTGCACATCTGCGCGATCTCATTCGCTGAAAGTCCCTGTTTCAGGGACGTAGAAACACTTCTACGAGACGAACCGGAAGGGGCGGAAGGTAATGGTAGTGGCCGTCCCACACGACCTGGGGCTGGAGCAGGGAAAATGCCGCGACAAACAGGCAGACGATTCGGATGGTTGACTTTCCCGAATGACGGCTTAGTACCAGCAAGGCAAGCGGAAGCGCAGTAAAACTATAGGAAAGGCTGCGGTTGATGTCGAATACGAGAACGGAAGTCAGCCAGTTCAAACCGAGCGCAACGATGAGTGCCAGGCCGAAAATGGGCATCCTGGCCAAACACAGCAGCACTGCCAGCCCGATCAGCAGCCAGTTTGCTCCGAAGGTTGAAAATGTCGCCAGCGCGTAAAAACGGGAATTTCCGAAGATGACATGGTGCCCGACATCCGAGTAGCCCGTCTCAAAACCGGCATGATGGCTGAGCCAAAACCGGATCAGGAGGTAGGATACCCAGCTCAACGCTACTGCCGCCGCGTACTTGTTGGGGAAAATCAGCTGCCTGAACCCCGGTCGCGGCTCTTCCTTTAATACCCAAAAAAGGTAGACAAGCGTAGAATGAATCAGACCCCGTTCGTCGCTCCATTCCGCTGCCGCACACAACAGCCAGATACCCACCGGATTCCTCCACGACAGCGCCAGTAAAAGAAAGAGGTAGGGATAAATATCCGGCCGGCCAAACACGTCATAAAACGCCGAAAAGCAGACGTAGCAGGCCGTAACGCCGACGGCAAAGAAAAACGTAGCGGTTTTATCGTCAAGCAGCCGGAACACCAACCCGATCAGCAGGCGGAGAAAAACAATACCTGCCAGTATCTGGCCCAGGAAAATACCCTCCCGGTCGAGCCCGAAAAATCCCGCCACCGCCGGTATGAAGAGGCGGAAGGCCATCTTTTCGACATGCGTATCTCCGTTGGCCGGGATGGGCGTCAGAAGGGAGCGGCTCTGGGCTTCCATCGCATCCCAGTTCGGCGAATCGAAATAATGGAAATTGAAAAACGGAGAGATATGCCAGAACACCAGCAGCAGGCACAGCAGCCAGATACGTTCCCGCCACCACCGGCCAGCGCAGAACTTGTCAATTGCCAGCAAAAAATAACGATACCCTGCGTAAACAGTATCTTTGGTGTCTATAGGCTGCATCTACGGTGTAAGGTGAAGTACAGAATCTGCTTCTGCTGGCGGCTGACAGATTCCGTACTTCAAACATAACAATTTGTCTTATTCCACCGTAACAGATTTAGCAAGATTTCGAGGCTGATCTACGTTACAGCCGCGCATAACGGCAATGTAATACGACAAAAGCTGTAACGGTATTACTGAAAGCAAGGGCATCAGTACTTCATGCGTCACCGGTATTTCGACAACATGGTCAGCCATCGTCGGGATCAGTTTGTCGCCCTCCGTCACCACTGCGATGACTTTTCCCTTCCGCGCCTTGACTTCCTGAATATTGGAGACAACTTTCTCGTACGACTGATCCCGGGTGGCGATGAAGACGACCGGCATGTCCTCGTCGATCAGTGCAATCGGGCCGTGCTTCATCTCGGCTGCCGGGTACCCTTCGGCATGTATATAGCTGATTTCCTTGAGTTTAAGTGCCCCTTCAAGCGCTACAGGGAAGTTCAGTCCCCGGCCGAGGTAGATAAAATTCCGGGCATCTTTAAACAGTTCCGAGATTTCCTTCACCTTGTCGGCGTTCTTCAGCACCTTTTCGATTTTGTCCGGGATGCGTTCAAGCTCAAACAGGAAGCGGCGGAACGTATCCTCGTGCAGGTTCCCTTTTTTTCGCGCAACGGCGATCGCCATGAGGGTCAGCACCGATACCTGCGCGGTAAAGGCTTTGGTCGAGGCCACTCCGATTTCCGGGCCAGCGTGCGTGTAGGCGCCCGCATGCGTAATCCGGGGAATCGACGAGCCGACTACATTGCAGATTCCCAGGATAATAGCCCCACGGGATTTGGCCAGTTCAATCGCGGCCAGGGTATCCATCGTTTCACCCGATTGCGAAATCGCGAGGACAACGTCTCCCTCCTTGATAATCGGGTTCCGGTAGCGAAACTCGGAAGCATACTCCACCTCCACCGGAATGCGGGCCAGTTCTTCAAAAATGTACTCGGCCACGAGCCCGGCATGCCAGGAAGTACCGCAGGCCACAATGACAATGCGCTCTGACTTGGCGATGTCGTCGAGGTACTCGCGCAGACCGCCCAGAACCAGGTGGCCCTCGTCGGCATTGACGCGCCCCCGGAAGCAGTCCTTCACCGAACGGGGCTGCTCAAAGATTTCCTTCAGCATGAAATGCTCGAACCCGCCCTTCTCGATGGCTTCCAGCTCCAGTTCAACATGCTGGATATAAGGTGATTGTTCGACATTCTCAATATTCTTGACGATCAGGTCTCCGTCGCGGACGACAGCAATCTGGTAGTCGTCCAGGTAAATCACCTCGTTGGTGTATTCGATAATAGGCGTGGCGTCGGAAGCGAAGAAATGCTCCTTCTCTCCTACGCCGATCACCAGCGGAGAGCCTTTGCGGGCGGCGACAAGCGTACCCGGCTCGTCCTGTGACATGACTACGATCGCATAGGCGCCGACAACCTCCTGCATGGCAAGGCGGACGGCCTCTTCCACCGAGCAGAACGTCTCCTTCCGGATATCCTCGATGAAATTCACCAGTACTTCGGAATCGGTATCGGAGTGGAAGACATATCCCTTCTGCTGGAGGTTCTGCTTGATCGCCCCGTAGTTTTCGATAATACCGTTGTGGATAATGGCCAGTTGCCGGGAATGCGAATAATGCGGGTGCGCGTTGCGGTCATTCGGCTCGCCGTGCGTCGCCCAGCGGGTATGCCCGATGCCGATATGGCTGCTGAGGGTATCCGCTTCGAGCGTCGCCTCGAGATCGGCAACTTTGCCTTTTTTCTTGTAGACGGTCAGGCCGTCGGCTGCCATCAGGGCAATTCCGGCCGAGTCATACCCCCGGTATTCCAGGCGTTTCAGTCCTTTGATAATCAATGGGCAGGCTTCGCGATAGCCTACATATGCCACAATTCCGCACATAAGAAAGACGATGGTTTACTGTAGTGATCAACTTCGCTTCGGATAGGTAGAGGAGAGGTGCGAAAGAGGGAAGACGTTTTCTATTAATAAATTTTTTCAAAAAGTCAACTCTTTTTCAGACAAAAAAAACACTTCCGTTGCGAAAACAAAAATCCATATAGGCCGGGTACGTGCCTCATTTTCGTAGTCCTGTTTCGAAGCGATCACTACTCCCACGTAAAAACACGTCTAGTTGCGGAACCGCATCCACAATTGCTGCAACAGAATAACCGTCTTTCCGTCCCGGATTTCGCCTGATCCAATCATCTCCATCGCCCGGGTGAGGGGTATTTCGAGTACGTCAATTTCTTCTTCCTCCTCCACGCCTCCGCCGGCGTGCACGCGCTGCGAGTCGTCGTATTCTGCCAGAAAAAAGTAGAGAATTTCGGTTACCGACCCGGGGCTCATGTATAATTCGAATACTTTTTCGGGACGGGATATCCGGAAACCCGTTTCTTCCTCCGTTTCCCGCCGGATGCACTCCTCCGGGCTGTCGCGGTCGAGCAGGCCCGCGCAGGCTTCGATGAGCATCCCGTCCGGATTTCCGTTGACATAGGTAGGCATGCGGAACTGCCGGGTCAGAATCACCGTCTGCCGCTCCGGATGCCAGAGGAGGATCACGGCCCCGTTTCCGCGATCGTAACATTCCCGTGACTGGCGCTGCCAGGTACCGTTTTTCAGTTGGTAGTCGAACGTCACTTTCCGAAGGGTATACCAGTTGTCGGACAATACTTCCGTTTGCTGAATCCGAACATCACGCATAGTTGATCGTTTTTGATTGTTTATGAATTATTTTGTTCAAATATGGGCGAAATAATTCGATTCAATACAAATACGATCATTACTTCTTATCTTTCGGTCAAAAACGATCAAAATGACGAATCAGCGGCACCGGCAGATACTGGCCCAGCTTCATACCGAAGAAGAAGTGACCGTCCGTACCCTCGCCGAGCGACTGGGCACATCGGAAATCACCATCCGGCGGGATCTGAATCAGCTGGCGGATGCCGGCAAGCTTGTCCGTACGCATGGCGGCGCCCTCCTCCCCGACGGCACCGGTTTCGCCGGAAAGTCTGAACGTCATTCTGCCGAAAAAACCTACATCGGCGAGCTTGCTGCGCATTTTGTGGAAGACGGAGATACCCTGTTTCTTGATTGCGGCAGCACGGTACTGGCGCTTGCCCCTCACCTGAAGAAATTTCGTAACCTGAAGATCATCACCAACTCCCTGCCCGTACTCTCGGTATTACTCGAAGCTCCGCACCTGAGTATCAACCTCATCGGCGGAGAGCTGGACCCGCACCGCCGGGCAGTACATGGGGCGGTGGCATTGGAACACATCGCCCGGTATCATGCCGACAAGGCGTTTATCGGTACGGATGGCCTTTCGCTAACGAATGGTCTTTCGGCACAGAGTGAAACGGAAGCGTCGCTGTCGCGGGCGCTGATCGATCATGCTTCGCTGACTTTTTTGCTTGCCGATGCCGGAAAATTCGAACGCAACAGCTACCTCCGGTATGCGCCTCTTACAGCTGTTCACCGGATTCTGACGGACAAGCGCCTTGACGAATCGCTTCACCGGCAGTATACCGACGCCGGGCATATCGTTGTAAGCGGGATTTAAACGCGATTCACTATCTTGAGGAACTTACATCCTCTATTCATCTATGTCGAATCGTCGTACCTTTCTCCGGACGGGGTTGTTGGGAACCGCCGCGTCTGTCGTTGCTCCCCCTGCTCTCGTCACCGCTGCTCCGCCGCAGGTCGCTCCGCGCCAGCGCTTCGGGCTGGCCACCTACTCCTACTGGCATTTCAAAACGCCCAAAGTACCCATCGAATACGTGATCGACGAGGCTTCGCGCATGGGTATTGAAGGGGTGGACGTCCTTCACCGCCAGATGGAAGGCGAAGACAACGCCTACCTGCAGAAGCTGAAACGACATGCTTTTCTCAACGGCGTAGACCTGATTGCGCTGTCGATTCACCAGTCGTTTGTTTCGCCGGATAAGGAAGAGCGGAAGAAAAACGTCGAGCATACCAAACACTGCATCGAACTGGCCTACAAGCTCGGTATTCCCTGCCTGCGTCTGAATTCGGGTCGCTGGGGTACGACGAAGTCGTTCGACGAATACATGAAAAACCGTGGCATCGAAGCTGCCATTCCCGGATATACCGAAGACGACGCCTTCAAATGGGCGATCGATGCGACCGGCGAGTGCCTCGACAAAGCCGCTGAATGCGGCGTACACTTAGCGCTGGAAAATCACTGGGGGCTGACGTCAACGCCCGAAGGCCTCCTTCGTATCCGGAAGTCTTTCGACTCGCCCTGGCTGGGCGTGCTGATGGATACCGGCAATTTCCTCGAAAACCCCTACGACAAGCTGGAGAAAGTAGCTCCCTACGCCACGTTCGTGCAGGCGAAGACCTATTATGGCGGCGGGGAATGGTATACCCTCGACCTGGATTACAAGCGCATCGCCGGCATCCTCAAAAAGGCGGGATATAAAGGATACGTTTCGATTGAATTTGAAGGAAAGGAAAAACCGGAGCTGGCTGTCGCGAAGAGCCTCGCCACCCTCCGTGAGGCCTTCGCCTGATTCACACAAAAAAGCCGGTGAGTGATCCTCACCGGCTTTTTTACTTCTTACCAGTCGCAGCTATACGCATCGAAACTGCCGATGGGCGCGCCGTCCGGCTCTTTGGCCGGGGGTGTCACGACTACCTTGACCGGGTTTTCTTCAAACTGCCGGATCTGATTGGCGGCGAAGACGTCCAGCGCCCGCTCCGCTTCATCCGGGCTCGTCTGCGATTCCAGCCAGACGCGCAGTTCCCGCAGCTTCAGGCCGGCTACGGCCCGCACCTGGGAGGCCGCGTCGGCGTTTGCGGCCAGGGCGATGAGCTTGTCGAGTACAGCGACGTTTACTACCCGCTGAATTTCTCCTTCATACCCTTTGCGGGCGGGAGCTTTCCAGGTGGCGGCCATGATTTTGTCGACTACTTCGGAGAAATCGGGCAGGGACGCATTGATCGCATGGTTACCGATCAGCCGGGCCGCCCGCTCGTGCTGCAGGAGGAAGCGCAGCGCCATGCCGGCGGCTGCTTCCGGCGGCGACAGCGGATCGAACGTCAGTCCGGTACGGCCGTGGAAAACTTCCCGGGAGTTTTCGTCGTATCCATACGGGCGCGGCGGCAACAGATTGATAATCAACGACGGAAGCGCCAATACCTCCGGTTTGATCGTATTCAGGACGGCGTCAAGCGCCCGCCGCTGCTCGTCGCCGGGTACATATTCCATCACTTTTTGCTTGTCGCCCCGCACCGCATAGGTATAGGATACGCCGCCTACTACTTTTGAAGCCGCTTCGAGCTGGTACCGGTGAAACAGGTACAGTGGAACGAGTACCTCCTGCAGGGTGGCGATCGGCGCGCCGACGGGTATCTTCTTCGCGCTGAAGTTGTCCAGGGCGATTTTCCGGATTTCCATGACGCGGTTCAGCTCATCGACCGCATTTTTCCCATTGTCCCACAGGTGGGTAACCGGACTGGCGGAGCCTTCCGGGCGACCGTCCTGATCGGTCAGAAACAGAAAGCCTTTATCGATATAATCGTCGATGATCTTTTTCAGACCCTTCTTTTCTTCCTCTTTCGAACGAAACTCCCGGTAAGCATAGTTGATGGCAATCTTGTCCCATTCACCGATGCCGGTGGCATAGGCGTCAGACAGGTCCAACTTTTTCGGCCCCATAATCCGCACCAGGGGGTGTGGATAATCCATGACTGACGCCCGGTTGTTGACTGTCGACGCATAGTTGTGCGGCAATCCCAGGGTATGGCCCGTTTCGTGCGCACCGAGCTGGCGCAACCGGGCGAGGGCCATTTGTTCAGCCTCTTTGCTGGGTTCGTCGGAGGTATACTCTCCTACCAGGCCGCTGGCAATGAGGTAGTCCTGCCGCACCCGCAGCGATCCGAGTGTCACTTTTCCCTTGATAATCTCGCCCGTACGCGGATCGGAAACGCTGTAGCCGTAGGACCAGCCGCGGGTGGACCGGTGTACCCACTGCACGAGGTTGTACCGGATATCCATCGGGTCGGCGGTATCGGGCAATACCTTCACCTGGAAGGCATTTTTATACCCGGCAGCTTCAAACGCCTGGTTCCACCAGCCGATACCGTCCATCAGCGCGGAGCGGATCGGTTCGGGGGCACCGGGGTCCATGTAATACACAATCGGCTTGACAGGCTCTGATACTGCTGCCGACGGGTCTTTTTTCTTCAGCCGGTGGCGACGGATATAGCGTGTCGTAATCGGCGTGCTGAACGGAGAGGAGTAGTCGAAGAACTCGACCGGATTGATACCGGCGCGCGGATCAAACGCCCGCGGCTCATAGCCCGCGTCCGGCAATTTGATAAAGGAATAATGTTCGCGGAAGGTAATGGCTCCCGGTGTCGGAACTACTTCCCGGAGATACGCGCCCGCCTGTTCGCCGGTGAGCGTAAGGGTTACTTCCACTTCCGTGTTTTCGGGGAAATTTTTGGTATACGGCAGGTAAAAGGCGCAACGGCTCGGATCGAGACGAAACGAGCCCTGCCTGGCCCGGGCGATGGTGGCAGCGGCATCGTAGCCGTCGCGCAGGTAGAAAGACGTCGCATCGACGAGCACCTTGTTACCCTCTTCCCCTGCTACATCAAAGCCCCAGAGCACAGACTGCGCGAAAGACTGCTCCACTGCCAGCTTTTCCATTTTGTCAGAAGAGGTGGCCCGGTAATCGTAATTCTGCTGCACCATCAGGATGCGCGGGCCGGACCGCTGGAACTTGATAATTTTGCCGGCGCTGATCTTTCCGCGGTCCAGACCGATGTCATTCGAGCCAATACCGGAGGAAAGCGCCGTATGGAAGAGGATTTCGGTATCGAGTTTGTCGATTTCGAGAAACATCTTCCCTTTTTTGGCGTCCCAGTACAGGGTCAGGTATCCCGGCATTTTCTGAAGGCCGTTCGTGACGGATGAGATGCTCTGGCTGAAAACAGGCTGGAGTAATCCCCAAAAGAGCAAGGAGAGAATAAAGCAACGACGCATACGCATGTTTGGTTAACGGGATGAAGCGCACTGGAATACTATTTGGCAATAATACGCATCCTTAGAAGGAAACACCAGCCAAATACGACCAGACCAAACAAATCCGCCGTCCTTTTTCCTTTTTGTCCGGACAACAGAAAGGCCGCCCTTTGGGGGCAGCCTTTCCGACGCTCTTTGGGGATGTTCTGTGAAGCCCGCTCTTTACTTACGCGGCTTCCTCTCTTCGGGATGTTCCGCAGGACATCTCGAAATCCAGGTATTTCAGATTTAAATCTGATGTATAATTCTTACACCTGCCTAATCTTACGCGGCTTGCCGGACGTGACAGTTAAGGTCTGAAAAGATACATATCTTTTGCATCTGGACTTCGAGATGCCCTGCGGAACATCTCGAAGAGCGCAGTCGGTAGCCAAACAAGTTATTTATTTAGCACCAACTCAGCAACCACACTTTGCAATGATTACTAAGTTGATAACCGTCCCCGCAATTCTACTGATGGTTTTAGGGTGTAATAGTCGGGATATTCGAGAAACTCATTTGATCACTGACTTATCAAAGCCTATCACATTGACTTTCAAACTAAAAAGTGGAAATGCAGACGCTGGATACAAAATAAAAGGATACATGAATGGCACAGTCGGCTACTCTGAAGGACTGTTTTCTAGTGATGGAAGTAATGAATTCCCTCCCTTTCCAATAGCAGACAACTTAGTCCAACTCGATTCAGCGGTCATAAGGAAGTACGCGCGAATATATTCTGACTCAATAAATTCCGAGAGCAGTTCCAGCATTGGACAAAAGGGGTTGGTACTTGGCCTTCATTTTACCCCAGGCACGGCAACCAAGGGTAAAATTGAAGTAGAATTTTGGGAACACCCCATCGGTATTTACTAGAGAACCAGGTAATATGCGAGGGTGTCCGATGCTTTAATGATCGAACGCTAATTTCATCAACAGAAAGAAAGGTGCCTAAACGCACCTTTCTTTCTGTTCTCATTCCGCTCTATAAAGCTAGCTCAGTTCCGCATGCAGGTCCCGGTATCGCTTGATCGCATCGTGGGAATCTTTCAGCTTGCCTTTTTGCGTGGCGATGAGCTGGCGTACTTCGGTAGACATACTGGCTTGCGACTCCAGCGCAGTCTGATACGCGTCCTGCGCGGCGTCTTCCCCGTATTCACAGTTCTGAAGAAGGGCTTTCCGATCGTGACCGGTAAAAGCGGCTTTCACATCCATCCAGACGCGGTAGAATTTTCCGGAGGTAGTTGTTTCGTCTGTCGGCTCGCCGCCAAGCGCCAGCACTTCCCGGCTCAGTTCGTCCCGGTAGTTGCGGCTTTCATTGGCGAGGCGGTTGAACAGCGCCTTGAGGTCTACGTCTTCCGTTTCTGCCTCTTCGGCTGCTTTTTCATAGCCGGCAATACGGTCATTGTTGATGCGGATGAGGTCGTTCAGTACATGAACCAGGTTTTCATTGGTCGTTTCCATGACGTTAGTGTTGGTTTAATATGGTAATCGGCTATATCCCGAAAAAACCAACGCCACTTTTACAAAACGCTAAAAATCAACCAATTAACCCATAACGCTCATTCCACAACCGGGAAAAATTGTCCCCGAACCGTGCAAGTCGTCAGTTGTCGCGTCGGATCATAGAGGGCACCTGTTCTACTTCCTCCACCATCTTTTTTGAGCCGATGCAGAGCGGACTGCGCTGGTGGAGGCTCCGGATGGGCACGCCAAGGAGGCGCTGCCGTCCGTCGGTTGCCAGGCCGCCCGCCTGTTCGATGATGAAGGAAAGCGGGAAGCACTCGTACAGCAGGCGTAGTTTTCCATTCGGCGTTTTCACCGTAGGCGGATAAAAGTAGATACCTCCTTTGAGCAGGTTCCGGTGAAAATCCCCGACGAGCGAGCCGATGTACCGCGCCGAGTACCGGCGACGCCGGCATTTGTCAATGTACGTCAGCACCTGCGGGGGAAAGTCGTGCAGGTTCCCATCGTTGAGGGAATAAATGGTTCCGTCTTCCGGCATGGTGATCGTCGGGTACGACAGGAAAAACTCCCCGAGCGACGCCTCATACGTAAACCCGTTGACCCCGCAGCCGGTGGTATAGACGAGTACGGTGGACGAACCGTAGAGCACATACCCGGCAGCTACCTGGGCGTCTCCTCCCTGCAGAAAGTCGGACTCCGTCACCCGCGTGCCGATTTCGCTTTTCCGGCGGTATATTGAGAAAATAGTACCGATGGACACGTTGACATCGATATTCGAGGAGCCATCGAGCGGATCAATGGCCACGACATATTTCGCGTCGTCGTTACCTGTAAAGAGAATACTGTCTTCCTCTTCCGAGACGATACCGGCTACTTCTCCTCCGTTCCTGAGCGCCCGCATGAAGCGGATATGCGCGATGACGTCGAGTTTCTGCTGGCTTTCTCCCTGGATGTTGGAGGTGCCGATTTCTCCGGTGATGTCAGCAAGACCGGCCTTGTTGATCTCCCGGTTCACGATCTTGGCGGCAAGGGCAATATCCCGCAATAGCTGGGATAACTCCCCCGTGGCGAACGGAAAAGCTTCCTGATTTCGCTTGATGAAGCGGTCGAGGGTTACCCCGACGGGCATGGCAATTTTCTCATCGGCCTGAGTCATGGCTGTGCTCGTTTTTTTAGATATACGACAGATAGAAACAAAAGAGATCCTCTCTGTCCGGTTCGGACCGGGCAGCAACAACGATGAGAGGAAAAGTTACGGAATTTTTTAAAGGAAAGAGATTAAGCGATCTGATAATGAGACCCCTTAGGCGGGAGGGAACCCTTATTTTGAGGCGGCTTTTTATACAGGAGAAACGGCCATCGTCACGCGACAGATACCCACATCATTAATTTACACCAAAATGTAATCCATTCATCACAAAATGTAATCTATACTTTACATTTCAATTGCTTTGACTTACGTTTGAAGCAAACTTCTAAACCGATGAAAAAACTGCTTCTCATACCTGCCTCATTCAAAAACAGCGGCATTTTTGCCGTCCTGATCGGACTGGCCGGCCTGTGGATGGCTGAAACAGAAGGACTTATCAACATTTACCGGATTCTATGGCCAGAGCAGACACTACCGGATGGTTCGTATCCATACCCTCCGGAATTCTGGTCGGTCAATTCCCTGCTGAGTTACGCAACAACCGCCCTGATTGCCCTCGGTATCCTGCTGTTTCTCTTTACGAAGGAACCGGATGAATTCCACTACAATGCCCGGCTGGAGGCAACGCAGTTTGCGGTCATAAGCGGTTTGCTGGGCGCCGTTCTCCTGTTCGGCTATTTCGTGCTGGCGCCCGGCTACCAACTTATCAACACCACCACCAGCATATTGGGTACCGGCGTACTCGCTTTCGGTACAACCTATGTGGCCCGGTACTACTACCTCACGCGGAGAACAGATTGAAAGACTATATTCTTGAAAATACCCTGCGCGTAGAGCGGGCCAGGCTTCAGATGACGCAGGCCGAGCTGGCAGAGAGAGTCTCCGTATCCAGGCAGGCTGTTATCTCGATTGAAAACGGCAAATATGTGCCGTCTACCATCCTCGCCATACGCCTTGCTGCTGTCTTCGGCAAAAAGGTAGACGACGTATTCTTCCTGCGCGAAGAATAGCCGGCGCTCCTTTCCTGTGTGATCCGGGCGTCTCTCCGGCGCGCCGTTAGGAGACCTTTGTTTAAAAAAACGGCCGACGGGCCCATTACTTTTCCTTTCTATGCGACCGACGCTCTTTCTTTTGCTTTTTCTGACACACCTGGTCCGCGCCGGCGAGATCCGGGTGACCGGGACCGTTTCCAACCTGACGGCTTCACAACTCGAGTGTACCGTTCTTTCCGGTGATATCGCAGAAGGTCCCGCGACGATTTCCATACCGGTTCAAAACGGCCGGATCGACTACCGGATTGACGTTCCCAGCGTGGTTTCGCTGGCTTTCTACGACGGCACGAACCGTTTCGGCGGGTTTGCCGGTCCGGGTACCCATCTCGACATCCGGTACGATGCGTCGGATTTCGCCCGTACCTATACCGTTGCCGGCAGCGGAAGAAAAGCTTTCCTTCTCGCGGAAGAAATCGACCGGCTGAAAGCCTTTGCCATTGCAGAAACCGAACCCGCACGGAAGCACTCCTACCCCGTCGACTACCTGTTTCCGAAAATCGATAGTATCCGGATTGTACTGGCGGGAAAGATCCCTGATCCGGCAATCCGTATTGCCTGTCGCCCGGTGCTGGAAGGGTACCTGGAGGCAATGGTACTGCGGGTGAAGTACAACAGCCTCGTATCGGTTTTTGGAGATTCCTACAATGCTATTCTGGAGAAGCAAAGCGGGAAGCTCAGTACCGCCTCGCGGCAGGCCCTGAAAAAGCTGCTTGTGTTTGACGACCGCTTTGCTTCCTCCCGTTTTTATGTATCGATGGTGGAATCGACTGCCTCGATCTATTTCGAGGAAAATATCGCGCCCCTGCCCGGAAACAAGCTGACGATGTATGCCTACTTTCTACAGACGCTGCCGCGCAGGCTGAGAACCCGGGTCTTGTTTTCCCGGTTACTGCGTGACATTGCCCGGAATCCCGGCGAAGACTCCGGCATCCGCCCGGCCATCGGCAAGCTCGAAGACGCCCGGCTGAAACAGATCGCCGAGGCCCGGTACCGCTATGCCACGCGTATCCGGGAGGGCCAACCCGCGCCGGATTTTTCACTGCAGGATCAGAATGGAAAGAAAATCACGCTTGCCGATCTGCGCGGGAAGGTCGTACACCTCGATTTCTGGTTTGCCGCCTGCGGTCCCTGCCATGCGTTGTTCCGGAAGACAGAACCGGTGAAGAAATACTTTGAAAATAATCCGGATGTTGTTTTTCTCGTGATTTCGGTGGATGGACGGGATACCTGGACGAAGGCGTTGGCCCGGTTTAACATTTCCGGACAGCATGTATTTACGGAAAACCGCTTTGGCGAACATCCTGTTATTGCAGATTACCTCGTCGCGGCTTATCCCACGACTTTCCTCCTGGATCGTTCGGGACGTTTCAGCATCACGCGTCCTTCCGAAAATCCGGAGGAGCTAATCAAACAGATTGAAGCAGTATCGGCGTCAGGGAAGTAACCCTACCCCTCTCCGTGCGGCTCCTCCGGCTTTCGTTTCCAGGCAATCAGTACCCCGCCGGTCATGATCAGGGCAACGCCCAGCAGCATGAGCCACGATGGAAACGGATCGCCCAGTATCAGGCCGAAAATCAGGGAAAAAACAATATTGGAGTAGCCTACCGCAGAAACGCGCCCGGCCTTGTCCATTCCCAGCGAGCGGGTCATGGCCAACTGACCCAATAGCGCCGCGAAACCCATCGCCAGCAGCACCAGCCACTCCCAGCCTTCCGGCCAGACGAAACGGCCGAGGAAGATGCTATGGGAATCCGGTAGAAAATGACCCGCCGCCATTGAAATGATCGGCAGCAGCATACCGGACAGCATAAAAGATAGAACAATTGCCCGGGTATCGTAATAGGTCTTGAGGCCCCGGATCGACAGGTACGAAACCGCCGTCAGCAACGCACAGGTCAACCCGATCAGGTGCCAGCGCAGCGGCATCGTCACATCCGGCCGGAAAATGAACAGAATACCGGCAAAGCCCAGGCCGATGGCCGTCCATTCCCGGACATTCAGCTTTTCGCCCAAAATGAAAAACGACAGCAGGCTCAGAAAAATCGGATAGGTATACTGGTATGCCGACGCCGTACCGAGGGGCAGCGTCCGGACGGCAAAAAACAGGGTATACAGCGATGCCGTCCCCACCACGCCCCGAAAGACGAGTAACCCCAGGCGGCCGCCCGTATGCCGGAAAGGCCGCTGCCGGACACTGATCAGAATCGAAGCTACACCGATTACATTCCGGAAAAACACCAGCTCCACCGCATCGAAACGCCCGCTCAGTTGCTTGGCAATGACCGTCATCGAAGCAAACAGCAAGGAAGCAAACAACATCAGCGCGACCGACGAAGACGCATATCGCTTCGAAACATTTTTCAGAACGGGAGATACCGGCAGACTACTCATAATGGGGGAGACGAAAACACGTCAACCTTTTTTCTTTCCTTCCCGTTCCCCGAAAGGCAGCCGGAAAAGAGGACGCTTCGCGTCGTCAGGCTTGTCGTCTCCGATGAGCATACCCCAGGGCTCCAGGCCATCCACACGATCGAAAATGACTTTCAGCAGGGCAATTGCCGGAATGGAGAGGAACATACCCGATACGCCGGCAATAGCGCCGCCAATCAGCACGCCGACGATGGAAACCAGGGCATTGACTTTCACCTTCGAGCCGACAATCATCGGAACAAAGAAATTATTGTCGATAAACTGTACGACGAGAAATACCGCCACAACCCCCATCAGGATGGTTGGATCCGGGGTATTCATGAATGCGATGATGACGGTCAGACCGATGGCTATCAGCCCGCCGATGTACGGAATCAGGTTAAGAATCGCTGCGATGACGCCGAGCATGACTGCATACTTGACACCCAGGGCGAGCAACCCGAGGGAATTGAGCAGGGCTACGCAGGTCGTCTCGAGCAGCAGCCCGATGACATAGCTCTGGATCACCGTCTTCACCTGGCTGAGTATGTCCCATACGCGCGGCGCTTCTTTTTCGGGGAAGAGGGAGACGATGAATTTCAGCAGCATCGTCCGGTAATACAGCAACAGAAACACATAGATCGGCAGAAGCGCCAGGGTACCGAGCGGCCCGGAGATCGCGGCAATCGCCCCGGCTCCGCTGCCCTGCAGGCTTTCGAGGGTTTTCTGCTGCGCCTGCTTGAGGTACTGCGCCTGCTGCCGGTAGCTGACGTGGTACTCGCTGCGTACCCAGCGCCGCACATCCTGGTAAAAATCTGTCAGGTTTTGCTGCAATTGGGGCCAGTCTTCCGAAAACGTCGATACCTGCATGGAAATGAACGTCGCCAGTCCTGCCAATACCACTATTGCAACCAGCAGCGTCAGGCAAATCGCAATGACTTTATGCAGGCCTATCCGCATAAACCAGGCTTCTACCGGCCGCAGCAGAATAGCCAGAAGGCCTCCAAGGGCAAGCGGTATGAGAATTTCCTGGCCGATGTAGATGCCGTAGGTGAGAATAACCAGGATGATCAGCACGTGCGAAACGCGGTGATAAAGGGGTGTATTTCCGGTGGAAGCAGCCATTTTTTTGGGGTTGCGACTAAACGTTATATCAAAAACCGGCGTCTGAATAAACAGAACGTCCGGACAGTACTCCTGAGTTTTAGTATCTTGCCGGCTTAAAATACATTACGCGGATCAATGAGAAAAAAACAGATCATTTTCACGCCGAATGCCCCCGCTCCCATCGGGCCTTATTCTCAGGCTGTTAAAATCAATTCCCTCGTCTTCGTGTCAGGACAGATTGCAGCAGATCTGGCGGAAGCAAAAGCCGGCGTCAAGGCGGAGGCCCGGCAGGTAATGGTCAACATCGGCGAAATTCTGAGCGCCTCCGGCCTTAATTACCACAATATTGTGAAATCCAGCATTTTCCTGAAGGATATGAACGATTTCGCACTGGTGAACGAAGTATACGGCGAGTTTTTTACCGGCGATTTCCCTGCCCGGGAAACGGTACAGGTATCCCGCCTTCCGAAAGACGTGTCGGTGGAAATTTCAGTCATTGCGATTGAAGATTAAGCTCCTGTTTACGTAACCGGCGAACAGCCGAAAAGTTTTGTCCGGCCAGGTGTCTGCACATCTTGCCGGACATTTTCGTTTTAGGCGTTAAAAAACGTTAATGATCTAACGGACAGTTGTTTGCTGCTTATATTTGGCTTTGTCCAACCACACCCCGGACGGCCATGAAACACACCTTCTACCTCCTCCTTTCCGCTCTTATCCTGACGTCCTGCTCGCACAAGATGATCCGGCTTAATCCCCTGGATACCAGTGCCCGTGACGAAGAAGGATTCCGCGTCGTCAAACAACTGAACGACAGCGTCAAAGTGGTTACTTCCTTCGAAAACACCTACCGACGGAGAGACGGAGGCCAGTGGAAGGAATACTACGTCTTCGATACTGAAATTACGAATATCTCTGAGCGGGAACTGGAGATCCGCCCGCGGGACTTCGGGGGTATGGCGCTCGACAACCGAAAGGAACAGTTGCCGTCGCAACGGGCCGACGGTACCCTGGTATTTGCGTCTGCCCGCGCCCTTGACCCTGACGAAGAAGTAACGCTGATCCCTCAACGGATGGCCGCCGCCGAACGCCGCCTGCGGGCCAACAAAGTACTGAATACGGTACTGTTTGTCGGACTGGCTGTTGCCGAAGTATCCAACGAATCCAACCATCGGCAATCTTTCCATGAATATGCCACGAAAAGCGCCACGATGTCGGCCGGCTGGCAGGCGCTGGCTGTCAAGCGGGTTACGGACCGGCAGCAGTTTGCCAACCAGATCGATCAGTTGCATTGGGAACGGGCGACCTTCGGGCAGGAAACTTTCCGGCGGATGATCCTCAAACCCGGGGAAGCCATGCGCGGTAAGCTGCTCATCGAAGCAGACCGCAGTGCCGCCTTTTTCCGGTTCAATTATCCGGTGCTGAATCCGTCGATCTCCTTTCTCTTTGAGCAGCATCTTGTGTCTCCCGGAAAATAAAAACGGCGACCGTGTTGCCACAGCCGCCGTTTCGGAGAATTGTATAGCGCTTACTTCGCGTAGGCGACAGACCGCATTTCCCGGATCACGGTGACTTTGATCTGACCGGGGTATTGCATGTCTTTTTCGATCTTCTGGGAAATATCGTAGCTGAGCTGTCCGGCCTTTTCGTCGGTTACGTTGTCAGAATCGACGATGACACGGAGTTCACGACCGGCCTGGATCGCATAGCACTTGTCTACTCCGCTGAAGTTCATAGCCAACGCTTCGAGATCCTTCAGACGCTGGATATAGCTTTCCATCATTTCACGACGCGCGCCGGGGCGAGAGCCGCTGATCGCATCACACACCTGCACGATCGGCGAGATCATGCTCGTCATTTCAATTTCGTCGTGGTGGGCGCCGATGGCGTTGCACACTTCGGGGTGCTCCTTGTACTTCTGCGCCAGCTCCATACCGAGGATGGCGTGCGGCAGCTCGGGCTCCTCGTGCCATACTTTCCCGATGTCGTGAAGCAGACCGGCACGTTTGGCCAGCTTGGCGTTCAGGCCGAGCTCGGAAGCCATCGTGGCGCAAAGCTTCGCGACCTCGCGGGAGTGCTGGAGGAGGTTTTGTCCGTAAGAGGAACGGAAGCGCATCCGGCCCACCATCTTGATCAGTTCGGGGTGCAAGCCATGAATACCCAGATCGATGACGGTACGTTCGCCGATTTCGACGATCTCGTCTTCGATGTTTTTCCGGGTCTTGTTGACCACTTCCTCGATCCGGGCAGGGTGAATCCGGCCGTCCTGTACGAGGCGGTGCAGGGAGAGGCGGGCAATTTCGCGGCGGACAGGGTCGAAGCCGGAAATAACGATTGCATCCGGGGTATCGTCGACGATGATTTCGACGCCCACAGCCGATTCGAGCGTCCGGATGTTCCGTCCTTCCCGACCGATAATTTTACCCTTGATGTCGTCTGATTCGATGTTGAATACAGATACACAGTTTTCGATCGCCTGTTCAGCGGCCGTCCGCTGGATCGTTTCGATGACGATCTTTTTCGCCTCTTTCGTAGCTGTCAGCTTGGCTTCCTCGACGATATTCTTGACATAGCTGGACGCCTTCGTTTCGGCTTCTGCCTTGAGGTTATCGATGAGGTGCTGGCGGGCTTCGTCGGCCGTCAGACCGGCCATTTTCTCCAGTTGAGAAACGGCGTTGAGGCGGGATTTTTCTGCTTCCTCCAGTTTCCGCTTGACGCTGTCCTGCTGCTGGGTAACCTGCTGCCGCTGACGTTCGAGTTCTTCTTCCTTGCGTTTTACCTGCTCCCGCTGCTGGTTGAGCTGGCGGTCGTTTTCTTTCAGCTTCTGTTCGTTTTCCTGAATAGCACGCTTGCGTTTGTTCGTTTCTTCCTCGAACTCAGCACGCTTTTTCAGGAAGTTTTCCTTCGCTTCCAGGATACGCTGATTTTTAATGTTCTCCGCTTTCTCTTCCGCATTCCGGATAATGTCGGCTGCCCGTGTTTCAGCCTCTGCCTCACGGTTTTTAATCGCTTTTCCCAAAAACAGGCGGGTAATGAAGAAGACTATCCCCGCCGTAATAAGGGTATCGAGCAAATACAATAGAATACCAGAATCCTGCATTTGGCTGGATGGTTATGTAGTGAAACCAAACAGTCCATCACCGGACTTGATCCTGGGGGAGAGAAACGGAAAGGGAAATGATCAGTTCCTGATAGCAGGAGTGATCAGGTCGTCCATCAATTCGAGTTGCGCGAAGGCCTGGTGTTGAATCGCGTTCAGTTTCAGGTTCGAAACCATGCAGAACAACATCACGCGCGTCATACGCTCGTGCATGCTGTGCACATTTTCCTTCTCGAGTAATTGTTGCATTCGCTCATTCAGTATTCGGGCGGCTTCCCGGACGTAAAGTTCGTCCTCTTTCGGAATCGTCATTTCATACTGAGTTCCAGCGAGCTGTATGTGGATGGTACGCGTTGTTCCCATGCGAATTGGCTAAAGCTTTCACCGCAATAACCCCGTTTTCTCTGCCTTCGGAACGGCATTGCTGCCCGTCGGATGGCCTGTAATAACGTCTAAACTGTTACAAGTTTAGTATTTTCAAACGAATATATACAAATAATCGGGCTGGAATGAAGCTTTGCGGCAGGAAATGTACCGCAACAGGCGGACTTTAAGCTATAGGCAATAAGTTGCAAGCTGTGTAAACGTTGCCGTTTGCGGCCTAAAGCTTACCGCCTATTGCTTATCACCTGTTACTGCTATTCCGTCAGCTTTTTGATCGCCTTGTCCACTTCCTGGATAAAATGATCTACCTGAATCCGCAGCGCGTCCGGGTTATCCGGGTTCAGGGAATCGAGCGCTACGCGGCTCATCCGGCCTTTCTGCTCGCTGCGTTTCCGCAGATCAGACAAATCGGCTTTCTGCTTCCGGATCAGTTCATCACGCTCCTTGAGCAGGGAATGAAGCCCTTCCAGTTCGCGTTGTTTATCCTGCAACATCATATTGAGTTGGTCCATCTGCGACAACAGCGTCCGGATTTTCAGTTCCAGGTGCTGACCCTTTGAGCGCAGCCGTTCTTCCAGTTCATCCGGAGAACGTGACGTATCGATAAAATCCATCGTACTTGATTAAAAGGGTTAAAGGAAAATGACAGGAATTACTTCCGGATCACAGCCTCCAGCTCTTTCTCAAAACCCAGAATCAGCTTGTTCATCACTTTATCGATCTGAGCGTCAGTCAGGGTCTGGGTATAGTCCTGAAGGATGAAACTCACGGAATACGATTTCTTTCCTTCGCCAAGGTTAGCGCCTTCGTACACGTCAAAAACGTTGATCTGACGCAGGAGATTTTTCTCGTATTTCGAAGCAATTTCCTGTACCTGCTTAAAGCTAACAGTTTTATTTAAAACGAGAGACAAATCCCGTCTTACTTCCGGGAATTTCGGAATTTCACGGAACGTCACTTCTGCCGTATACAGATTCATCAGAACCGGCCAGTCCAGGTCGGCGTAATACACCGGCTGCTTCAGGTCCGACCGTTTCGTCAGATCAGGGCGTACCAGACCGATACGGGCTACCACCTGCTTTTTCACGACATAGGCCAGGCCATAGGCCCAGACGTCTCCGCTTTCCACATCCTGCACGTCATACTCCTCAATACCCAGCTTCCGGAAAATCCGGTTGACGCCGGATACCAGGTCATGGAACGAAGCCGCCCGACTTTTTTGCTGCCAGGTTTCGCCTGCTGCGTTACCGGTGAGGTAGAGCGCCAGGTGCGACTTTTCCACATACTTGCCGGAAATCTTGTGGTAGGTCTTTCCGAATTCGAAGAATTTCAGGTCCCGCTGACGACGGTTCACGTTATATGCCAGCGCTTCCAGGCCGGAGAAGAGCATGCTTTGCCGCATCACGCCCAGGTCTTCGCTCAGTTTGTTGAGGATTTCCACATTCTCGCCGGGCAGGCTGTCCTTCACCGATTCGGCATAGGACGGCTTTGTCAGTGAGTTCGTGAAGATCTCCTGATAGCCGGCGCCGGCCAGCAGTTGCGAAATCTTGAAGGGAATACGTTCCCGGTCTTTCGACGGCTCGGGAAACTTCGCCAGGTAGTCAGTGCTGAGGTTGTCCGACAGCCCGATGTTGTTCAGTCCGAAAATCCGGAGAATTTCCTCAATCACATCGGCTTCCCGGGTTACATCCACCCGATACGGGGGAATCGAAGCCGTGAACCCTTCCTCCGTACCGTTCCAGACTTTGATATCCAGGTCGGTCAGGATTCGTTCAATCCGGGCCCGGTCGAGCTTCTGCCCAATGAGCCGGTCGATATTCCGGTATGTCATCTCCACCTGTGCCGGCTTGAACTGGGCCGGATGGGTATCGGTGACTTCGCTCGTCACTTTTCCGCCTGCGATTTCCTGAATCAGGAGTGCGGCGCGTTTGAGCGTGTACAGTTTGAAATTCGGATCGGTGCCCCGTTCGAAACGGAAGCTGGCGTCGGTTTTCAACGCATGACGCATGGCCGTTTTCCGGACCCAGTCGGCCGAGAAATACGCCACTTCCAGGAATACCCGCGTCGTTGTTTCCTTGATCCCGGACGATTGCCCGCCGAATACCCCGGCAATACCCACCGGTTTTTCTGCGTCACAGATCATGAGATCCTGGTCTGACAGGGTCCGTTCGACGCCGTCGAGGGTAACGAACTTCGTTCCGGCCGGCAGGGTCTTCACGACGATCTGCTGACCGGCCAGCTCGTGCCAGTCGTACGCGTGCATCGGCTGACCCGTTTCATGGCAGATGAAGTTGGTGATATCGACGACGTTGTTGATCGGCCGCAGACCGATCGCCGTCAGGCGTTCCTTCAGCCAGTCGGGCGACTCTCCTACTTTCACTCCGTCGATCGTTACACCACAAAACCGCGGGCAGGCCTCGGTATTTTCGACGGTCACCGTAATCGGGTGCTGGTTGTTTTCGCTGTGAAAACCATCCACAGAGGGAATTTTAATATCCCGGCCGAGCAGCGCTTTCAGGTCACGGGCAACGCCGATATGCGAGGCGGCGTCGGCACGGTTTGGCGTCAGACCGATCACAATGCGGTGATCCGGCTCCAGTTTCAGGTATTGGGCTGCCGGCGTGCCGTTGGGGAGAGCCGTCGTCAGGATCATGATTCCGTCGTGGCCATGACCGAGGCCGAGTTCGTCTTCGGCACAGATCATTCCTTCCGACGGATGACCGTATACTTTACGTTTGGCGATGGTAAAAGGCTCGCCACCAGTCGGATAGATCGTCGTACCCACCGTAGCAACGAGTACTTTCTGGCCTGCGGCGACGTTGGGGGCGCCGCAGACGATGGTCGACGGCGTTTCTTCACCGATATCTACTGTCGTCAGGCTCAGTTGTTTTTCCTTGACGGTAAACCGCTCGCACGTCAGCACCTCTCCGATGACCACACCCCGGAGACCTCCCGGAACCGGATCGATCCGTTCAATCTCCTCCACCTCGAGACCACAGCCGGTCAGGAGCTGGTCCAGTTCTTCAGGCGACTCCGTCAGCGCGATGTATTGCTTGAGCCAATTGAGGGAAATATTCATAATGATGTACTATCGAAAAAATGGCCCGGACGTCTCGGTTTGCCGGGCAGCTATACAGGTCAATACTGCAAAAGTAGGGAATTTGCTACTAGCGTCGGGCGGAGAAATGAGATTTCCTCACTCCTCCTTCATACCGGTTTTCCTTTCTACCTTTAGGCTCATCTGTTTACCGGTCTTCCCGGGTCCGTCTTTGTAATTCCATACGTGTGGCGCAGCGTCCTGTTCCTTTTGTACCGGCACTTGGTTATGCGGTTCTGACCCCGCTATACGACTGGGCTGTTCGCCTGGGCACACCCGAACAGCGCATCCGCAGCTGGCTGCGGAATCAGGTCGGACCGGCTTCCCTTCTGGATTTCGGCTGCGGTACCGGTGCTTTTCTTTCGCTTTTTCCGACCGAACAGGCCGAAGGCATCGACGCAGACCCGCACATGGTTGGCGTTTGCCGGAAAAAACACCTCCGCGTACACCTGGCGCAAACCACAACGCTGCCGTTTCCGGACGGGCATTTCAGCGCTGTTACTTCCACCTGGGTATTTCAGCATTTCGGGGAAGAAGAAGCCCGGCATTATTTCCGGGAGGTGCGGCGGGTACTGGCGGCGGACGGCTGCTTCTGGCTCGGAGACTGGGGCCCACCCCTCACACCGGCGCAGCGGCTGATGACCCGGGTCACACGGGCAGTCGACCGCACGCAAAACGGATTTGGCCCTGCGGGATTGTGGCCCGGATGGCTGAAGGAAAGCGGGTTTGCGGAAGTAACTGTAGCCTGGATACAGCCGACGCTGCTCGGCACCTTTTATGCCTGGAGATGCCTGCCGGAAGCACAGAAGGACATGATCGGCGCGGGTTCCTGAGGCAGAGGCGCTTGCGACATTTCGGCGGAGTTAGTCGCTATTTCCCGGAAAAACTTCTCTTCAATCGGGTAAAAATTTCTGGCAACGACTGTACGTTGTGTTTTCAGCTATACATATTCCCTTAAAATTGGTTAAATCAAAACGCTATATTTGCCGAAACCCAAGTTGTCGTTAATTTTCGGCATCTCAATTTTCGCCGATGAGGGTGTGATCCGGGATTTTCAGTTGTACCTTCCCGAATCATGCCCTTTTGATTTACCCGGAACGACTGCCATGAAACCGTTTTGTCTTTTTTTACTAGTCATACTTTCCCAGCAGTTGCTGGCCCAGGATATCGATGCGGAGAAACTCAAGGGCGTCTGGGTAGCGAAGCGCGTAGAGTACCGGAACGGGTATCAGATGATGAGCGACGAGGAAGTAGACCGGAGTAATATCGTCTTTGTCTTCGAAGACCGTCGCCTGCGCTTCTATACCGGAGGCAAAGGCACCACAGTGACCTACACCCTGAGCGGCAGTCGTATCCGTACCGCCCAGAATGCCACGTATCAGATCGACAAGCTGACGGACTATGAGCTTCAGCTTTCCGAACAGACGTCTACTGTACTGCGGAACGATCAGCTTCGCTTCATCTGTGCCCGCCAGGACGCTTCGTCTTACGAGGACTATATCCAGAAACGGTTTGTTCTTCCGGCTGCCAAGTACGATACGGATTCCTTTTTTGTGATGAATGAATTTGTGTATCCGAAGTTCAAAACGCGCCTGATCGACAGTACTTTCTACGAAACCTACCAGAATTCCTACAATTACATCGAAGATGCTTTCCGGCAGCTTGCGCGGCCGCGCCGGGACCGGTTCCGGGTTAGTTTTATCGTGAGCAAGACCGGTCGCATCGAAAATATACAGGTAGTCGAGAGTTCAGATCCGAAAAACAACGACAACCTCGTCAAAGCCATCAAAGCATCTGAAGGCCAGTGGATTCCGGCGCGGGTACACAACAAGCCGGTCCGCACGCAGGTGAATTACGAGTTTCCATACGGTCTTCCGGAAAACCGGCAGCTTACCCTGGAAGCGGTGCAGGCACTGAAAGCCAAAGACCTGTTTGAGACCGGATTGCAGCAATTCAACCGGCAGCGGTTTGAAGAAGCCCTGGCTACCTTTAACCAGTGTATCCAATTGGACCCTGCCAACGTCTCCATCCGCCTCAACCGCGCTGCGACCTACTTCAAGCTCAACCGCATGGCCGAAGCCTGCGAAGACTGGAAAATGCTTGAAAAGGCCGGGGAAAAAGAGGCGACGAAGATGATTAAGAAGTATTGTCAGTAAGGCAGTCGGGCTTTCGGCTTTAAGCTGTAGGTGATAAGCTTTAAGCAAAAAAGCGCTCCCTCATAACGGGAGCGCTTTTTTGCTTAAAGCCTACGGCTTATTGCTTATAGCCGACCATCTGTGCCACTCCCTACTCCGCCTTCATTTCCTTCCTGGCATTGAGATAGGCACGGACGACGGTAAAGGTTGTCACAGCGAGGAAGAACAGGATGATATAGTGGACGTAGTTGATGATACCGGGGAATCGTTCGCCGAAATAAAAGCCGCTGCCGCTGAGCAGGACTACCCACAGGGCTCCTCCGATGACATTATAGGTCATGAAATGCGGGAAGTCCAGCTTGATCATGCCTGAAAGGATCGGTGCAAACGTCCGGACAACGGGGAGAAACCGACTGATAATCAACACCCTCGATCCATACTTAAGGAAGTACTGGCGCGTGGTTTCGATATTCTTCTTTTTGAAAAAGAGGGAATCCGGCCTGTTTTCGAGCCTGCCGCCGAAAAACTTTCCAAACAGATAGCCTGTCAGCGAGCCCAATACCGCCGAACCGAAAATACAGAAGAGCATAAACGGCAGCGAAACGGTCAGAATACCCGTACCGCAAAAAACTCCGGCCAGAAACAGGAGGTAGTCTCCCGGGAGAAAAAAGGCAAAGAACAATCCGTTTTCAGCGAAAACGATCAGGCAGATGAGTATCAGGCCGCCGGTGCGTATAATTTCTTCGGAATCCGTCAGGAAGGTCAACCAATCAGGTAGTGCCATGGCTTGGGAACATATTGTCCGACGAAGTTAGGCCAGATGTTTTGGAATGCAGGTACCCTTCCCGATTTTTAGGCGAAAAGACGTTTGGTTTTTATCCCGGCGGATTCGGATTTTTGCACCCGAATCACCGGATACTCCCGTCGCAGACCGTAAACCGGTTCATCAACATTCTTTTTTCGATCCGAAATCTCTTTGGCAAAGCAAAAATTTTCCTCCGAATCGCTTACCACCATGACCGAGATGGTGTTCCCGAACGACACCAACAACCTCGGCAACCTCATGGGCGGTAACCTGTTACGCCTGATGGATATATGCGGCGCAATTGCCGCGCAGAAACACTCCAGCCGGGTGGTGGTGACCGCCTCCGTCGATAACGTGGCCTTCAAGGACCCTATTCCCATCGGCAGCGTCGTGACGCTCCGTGCCTTCGTTACGCGGGCGTTCAACTCCTCCATGGAAGTGTATATCGAAGTACACGCCGAAAACATCCCGGCGGGTGAGCGGGTAATGACCAACCGGGCGTTTTATACCTTCGTCGCCGTTGATCAGACCGGCCGCCCGATCGACGTACCGGCTGCCGTCCCCCAAACTGAAGAAGAAAAGCAATTCTACGAAGCCGCCCTGCGCCGCCGCCAGCTGCGCCTCGTCCTCGCCGGCCGTATGCAGCCGTCGGAAGCGACGGAGCTGGCGAAGTTGTTTGAATAAATCGGTTTTCTGTTTACGGTTTTCTGTTTTCAGTTGGGCAGGCGGATAGTCGCTCGATGATCTATACAAGTGAGGAGGAATAGCGCAAAGAATGATCTTTCGCGCTATTCCTCCTCACTTTTTTCTGACAGCCTGATCGGCCGGTATTTCACAACTGAAAACAAAAAAACCGCAAACTGAAAACTGCCCTCACTTCCTCCCCGCCGTCTCCACCCTAAAATGCTCCATGCCTTTGCGGTCCTGGAGGGTGACGAAGACGGTTTTGCCGTCCTTGCCGCCGAAGACGAGGTTGCTGACGTCCTTGCCTTTCAGCATGACTTCACGGAGGAGCTCGCCTTTGGGACTGAGTACGGCGACGGTACCTTTCCCGTAGCGGGCGCAATAGAGATTACCTTTTTTGTCGCACTTCATGCCGTCCATACCGAAGTCCGGAAACTCGGTGAAGAGGCGTTTGTTTTTCAGGTCGCCGCGTTTGTCGATGTCGTAAGCCCAGATTTTCCGCTGTACGCTTTCGTTGACGTAGAGGGTCTTTTCGTCGGGACTGAGTTCGATACCATTTGTAGTACCTAGGTCCGTCAGGAGCAGGTTCGCTTTTCCATCGGGATCGATGCGCCATAACTGCCCGGTCTGGTTTTTCCAGTTGGGATCAGAGGCGTAAACAACGTCCTTTTTCGTGATGCAGATATCGTTGGGCTGGTTGAAGCGGTCGTCGTGCGCCAGTACGCCCACTTCCTGCGTATCCATATTGACTTTCAGGACGTTATGCCCGATGAAATCCGCCAGAAGCATTTCGCCTTTCGAGTTGAACTGAATGGCATTGGCGATGCTTTTTCCGGGAAGGGTCAGAAATACCTCGCCCTGCCCGTCGGCGCTGATCCGGCCGATGGTTCCGTCCTCCTTGAAATTTACGACGTATAGTTGCCCGTTTTTGTCGAAACTGGGCCCTTCTATATTCTTGCTGAAGAGGTTCTGTGCGGTGAAATCACGGCTTTCGTATCGGGTTTTGTCAAACGACGGCGCCGATTGCCGGAAGCAACCTGCCAGAAGAAGCGCCAGAGCGGCACTGTAGATTACTCGTTTCATTCGTTCCAAAGAAAAAGGAGGCCTCCACATGGGTGAAGGCCTCGGGTCGTATCATTCAGCCGGATCAGGCAGTAGGCGCTTTTTCTTCCGGCTTTGCGGTTTCCGTTTTCGGAGCGGCCGGTTTCGGAGCCGGTTTGGCAGGAGCTTTCGCAGCAACGGGCTTTGCCGGAGCGGGTTTCGGTGCGGTGGCCGGTTTGGCCGGAGCAGCCGGTTTCGCCGTTACCGGAGGCGCGGGCTTTTCAGCGGGCTTCGGGGCCGGAGCAGCAGCAGGTTTCGCGGCAGACTTCGCAGAAGCGCCTTTCTTGGCGTCACGGGCGGCTTTTTTCTTCGCTTTTTCGGCTTCCTTCTCCTGCTTTTCTTTTTCCTTTTTCTGGAGTTTGGCAAACTTCTTCACCAGCTCTTCAGACGCTTTTTCTACTTGTTTGGCGAGTTTCTTTCCGTGTTTTTCATTCAGACCCGCCAGTTTGGCGGAGATGGCAGAGGCGAGGTCGGTCGTTAACTTCTTGTCTGGTTTCATGGATTTGGTGTCGTATTGGAGATCGGTTAGCTAAGGAATTGTTTGCTGACAAAGTCCCAGCAAATGATTCCGACGGTTACGGAAATATTCAGCGAATGCTTGGTGCCGAACTGGGGAATTTCCAGACAGGCGTCGGCAATTTCCATGATTTTATCATTGACTCCAAATACTTCGTTCCCAAAAACGAAAACATATTCGGTATCGGGTTCCGGCTTAAAATCGGGGAGTTGTACACTGCCCTCTGCCTGTTCCACTGCTACGACCCGCACGCCTTTCGCCTGTAATTCCCGGCAAAAAGAAACGCAATCGGGTATATGTTCCCAGTGAACAGACTCATCGGCGCCGAGCGCGGTCTTGGTAATGTCCCGGTGCGGCGGCCGGCCGGTAATACCGCCAAGGTAGACAGTCGAGGCCCGGAAGGCATCTGCCGTCCGGAAAACAGAGCCGACGTTATTCAGGCTGCGGACATCGTCGAGCAGCAGGGAAAAAGAAAACTTGTCTGTATTTTTGAAATCCGCCACAGAGAGGCGGTTGAGCTCATCGGTTGTACGTTTTCGTACCATTTCTTCAGGGTTTGACTCGCGCCGTCCGGTCATTCCATCGGGCAAAAAAGAAAAGATCCTTACAAAGTTCGTTACTTTGGCATGTTTAAACATCACTTTACCCTCTTGTGACCCGCCACAACAGGGTCCTAAAAACAGCCTCTGACGTGTTGATTGAAACGCGCGCATACGCCCGGGCCGGTTTGCTCGGTAATCCTTCTGACGGTTTCTTCGGAAAAACGCTTTCCATTTCGGTCCGGAACTTCGGTGCATCGGTGACGCTCTGGCAGTCGCCCGAGTTACACATCGAGCAGCAGGAAGCCGACGCGAATACTTTCCGCAGTATTTTTCACCTCGTCGATACCGTCGGTCAAATCGGCTACAACGGAGGTATTCCCCTCATCAAAGCAGCCATCCGGAAGTTTACGACCTACTGCCTGGAAGAAGGTATCCGGCTGCCCAACCGGAATTTCACCATCCGGTACAGCAGCTCCATACCGCGCCAGGTGGGCCTTTCGGGTTCAAGTGCCATCATCGTCGCGACGATGCGGGCCCTTATGCAATTTTATGATGTGGAGATTCCGCTGGAATACCTGCCGACACTCGTCATGAAATCCGAAACCGAAGAGCTCGGCATAACGGCCGGGCTTCAGGACCGGGTCATTCAGTGTTACGAAGGCTGCGTATACATGGATTTTCAGCGGCAACTGATCGAATCCCGTGGTTTCGGCAACTACGAACGGGTAGATCCTCAGGCGCTGCCGAAACTGTACCTGGCGTACAATACCGATATGAGTAAGGTTTCGGGAAAGGTCCACAACGACGTAAAAGCCCGTTTCGAACGCGGCGAGCCACTGGTAGTTGACACACTGTCTCAGATCGCAGACCTAGCCCGACAGGGAAAAGAAGCCGTTGAAAAGCAGGACTATTCCACGCTAAACGAGCTGATCAACCATAATTTCGATCTCCGCACACGCATTTACAATATCCATCCGGTCAACATGCAGATGATCGAAACCGCCCGGCGACTCGGGGCTTCGGCCTCCTTTACCGGTTCCGGCGGAAGCATCATCGGTATCTACCGGGACGACGAAATGCTCAACCGCCTTTTCGTCGACCTCCAGAAACTGAATGCCCGGGTCATCAAACCCTATGTCGTCTGACAATTCTTCACCCTCATGATCAAGAAAGCCATCATTCCGGCAGCGGGTTTCGGAACCCGGTTCTTACCTGCCACCAAAGCACAACCGAAGGAAATGCTTCCGATTATCGATACGCCGACGATCCAGTACGTGGTACAGGAGGCTGTCGACTCGGGTATCGAGGATATCCTGATTATTTCCGGAAAAGGAAAGCGGTCGATCGAAGATCACTTCGACCGGAACTTCGAGCTGGAAACCCGTCTGGCCGAAAAGGAAGACGAAATGCTCCACGAGCTGCGCCGCCTTTCGGACATGGCGAATATTCATTTTGTCCGTCAGAAAGAACTCAACGGGCTCGGCGACGCGATCTACTACGCGCGCCACCACGTCGGAAACGAGCCATTTGCGGTATTGCTCGGCGACACGATCATGGATTCGGTCATCCCCGTGACACAGCAACTGATGGATACGTATGAAACGTACCGATCGTCCGTTATCGCGGTGGAAACGGTCCCGGCGGATAAGGTAAACAGGTATGGTATCGTCGGCGGTAAAGAACTGAGTAACAGTATTTTACAACTCGAAACATTGGTAGAAAAGCCGGCTCTCGGGCAGGCGCCGTCGAACCTGGCCATCGCCGGGCGGTATATCCTCAGCCCGGAGATTTTCCGCATGATCGAGCAGACGCCGAAAGGAAAAGGCGGCGAAATCCAGTTGACCGATGCCCTTCTCCTGCTCCTCGGGCGCGAGAACGTCTATAGCCACCTCATCGAAGGGAAGCGGCATGACATCGGCAACAAGCTCGACTTCCTCAAAACGACCGTCGAGTTTGCGCTGCGGCGGAAAGAATTTGCCAAACCTTTCCTCGCTTATCTCAAGGAAATTGTGAAAGAATACGATCAGGCATAATGTCTGAGTAACGCAAAAGAGGCCCCAACCGGGCCTCTTTTGCGTTAGGGCAGGTTCAGTTGAGCGGCCGACCGGAATACAAGCTGGGCGGCGGTACCGAAATCGACTTTCGCAACAGATGAATTGCCGTTAAGCCGGACAACATGCCCCGGCGACAGATAGGCCTGCTGTGCCGGTATCGGTGGCTTGCCGCAGCTCCAGGTATTCTCGTCTTCCCATTCTCCTGACCGTCGGGAAGTTACGACCTGATTTGTCCGCTGGGTAATGGTTCGGGACGAAAAGGTATACTCGCAGGTTTTGTCGAACAAGACATAGGAGAACGTGACAGAATAGGTATCTGCCTGCGGCACCGCATAATCCTGGGAAAAATTGGCGTTGGTGCCGTTCTTTTTCCAGGTATACAGGTTATTCGGCCAGCTGTTATTGGCGTGCAGCGTCGGAGGATTGACGGTACAGTATTCGGATATGCTGTACGGACGGATGTAGTACCCCAGGCCACCCATATTGGCGTCCATCCAGGCCAGCCGCTGCGTCAGGAAGTTCTTTTTTCCGTTAACGGCCGACGTCAGGTCGCTGCTCATCCCCCAGCGCACGGCATTGCGCGCGTGCGCTTCCTGGAAAATAGCCGTCAGGGAATCGACGACGGCCGTAACGTGCGCGGTTGAAAAGACAAACTGCCGCATGACAGCCCAGCGGCGCTGGGTCGTCTGCACGAAGGTGGTATCCCGCATGAGGTAGGACCACCAGAAAGGTACAATCTGGTCGTTTGGCGTACAGGGCATATTATTTTCAAACGTCCACCCGCGGGAGTCGCCGCCGAGGCAGAACCCGGCGCCATAGCCCAGGTCGAGGTCCCACATAGGCCCCATGGTCAGTTTCCCGCCCTTGCTGTCGCGGTCTTTGTACATATAGGTACTCTTGGAATAGGCGTCCGAGTTTTTGGTCACCTCGTTCATCAGAAAGTAATCTGCGAAGGAAGTCAGATTGGCGTACTGCTGGTAGCCCGTGGCAGGATCGAAATTGAGTGCATGGAGCTGGTTTTCGAAGTTGGTGATATACTGACGGATGTAGGTACTCTGGGCGGATTGGAGATCGCCCACCTTCGGATAATGTACCTCCAGGTTATGCTGAAAACCGGAGCGGCATTCCGGCGAAAAGGCGCCGGGCCAGCGGTAGTTACCATCGTAATTATCGATTTTGACGATATAGCCACCGGTCAGCTTGTCGCCGGAAATATCTGCCGGTTCCATTTTTGAGACCGGGACCCGGTTGGACCCTCTCTTCACGTTTTCGCCCAGTACATAGAGCCCCTGGTAGGTTCCGTTCAGGAAAACTTCCACGTACTGGCTTCGGCTGGCATACCGCCCCATCTGCCGGGAAAACTGGTACCCCATGACATTCGACAAAAACGAGTTATCAAACGCAGACGCATAGAGAATCCAGTCGTTATCCGCCGGAAAGCCCATCAGCGAAACATCCTGGGAGGACGCGTTGATATCCGGAGCGCTCAGGGTTTCGAGGCCGTACGACTTCTTGGGAGCCGACTGGGAATTGGCGCCGCGAATCTCGATGCCAATGCTGCCGTTGTAATTGTAAACCGTATCGGTAAGCGCGTTCCGGAGGCCGGGTCCCCGGTAGATGATCTTCATGGAAGCGAGTATTTTCGGCTCGTCCGGAATGGTCTGGTTTCCGGCTGTCTGAATGACTACCAACGGCAGGTTGGTGGAAGTAAAGACCTGGCCGAATACGGGAGGAGCGGACAGCAAAGCTGTCAGGGCGACGGGAAAAATGGATCTCATGTTAAATTGTCGAAGGTGAAGCGGTTAAGCAAAACTACAGTTTTTACCGAACGATCCAAGAGATAACATCCTTTTATTCAATAAGTTATATGTAGATTAATTTCTACAATATCTTAAACCATCCATACTATTTTTGTCGCTGAAGACTTTACTCTATTCGTATCTTCACGATCTCACTTCACCAGACGTCCCTATGAGCAAACTAGTACTCTCGCTGTTTGTCCTGCTGTGTTTTGGTCAGCAAGGCTTTGCGCAGTCCCAACCCAAGCCCCCCATTTCCTGGAAAGATGTCGCTGCCTGGAAATCCATTTCTCCTTTTGGCGGAACACAGCTATCGCCGGACGGCAAATGGATGGCCTATGTATTGTCGTCCGTCGCGGAGGGCGACGCCGAACTGATCCTTCAGAAAACCGGCGATACCACCCGGCATACCTATGCCATTGGAGCGGCGACGTTCGCGCAGATGAGTTTTTCGGACGATGCCCGGTACTTTGCCTTCAAGGTTTTCCCGACCGCCAAGGAGAAAAAAGCCGCAGCCAAAAGCCCCGGCAAACCTCTCCCCGAGAAAGTATGGCTGATCGAGCTCGCCTCGGCTAAAAAGACGGAATTCGAGCGGATATCAGCGTTTGCGTTCAATGGGGAAACAGCCAGCTTCCTGGCATTGCTCACGACGCCCGGCGCGGGCGGTCCGGATGCCCCGAAAGGCCGCGACCTGCTGCTGTATGAACTGGCAACCGGCAAGACCCAAAACATCGGAAACATTTCGGAGATGGCGTTCAACAAGAAAGGCGACTGGCTGGCACTGACCGTCGACGCTGCCGAAAAAGCCGGAAACGGCGTCCATCTCCGGCAGATGACGACGGGCCTGACGACCGTTGTGGAAAACGACAAAGCCCGCTACCAGTCGTTGAGCTGGACGGAAAAAGGTGACGGTCTCGCGTTGCTGAAAGGCACCAAAGACGACAAATTCAAATCAGAACTCTACAGCGTCCTGGGTATCAAGAATTTTGGAGGCGCGCCGTCGCTGACCGTGTACCAGCCGACGAAGGACAGCCTGAATTTCCCGAAAGGCATGACGGTCAGCCCGAACCGGCGTCCGGTATGGACGGAGGACCTGGGCCGGTTGCTGTTCGGTATTCACAAGGTAGATCCCGTTAAGAAAGACACGAAGGCAGACGCGAAAACGGAGCCGAAGAAGGACTCTGTCAAAACAGCAGTCGTTTCCGACAAGGACAAGCTGGCCAGAATCAAGGCGGATACAACGATCAAATCCCTCGAAGACCTTCAGAAAGCGCTGGCGAAGCTGAAAACGGACTCGTCGAAAGTAGCTCAGCGGGGTGGTGCGGTGCCGTCGGCCGACAAAAAAGACGACATCGACAAACCCGAAGTAACCATCTGGAACTGGCAGGACAAGACCCTGCAATCACGCCAGCAGATCAACGAGCCGCAGGAAAAGCAGTTCAGTTTTCTGGCGATGTATGATGGAACGAAGTTTACCCGCCTGGGAGACAGCACCGTCCGCGACGTACGCCCCCTGCCGAAGGAACTTTACGGTTTGGCAATGGAAGACAGTCCGTATGAGTACCAGAATAGCCTCGACGGCCAGAATTACACAGATATTTATGTAGTAGATCTGAAAACCGGTGTCCGGACGAAGCTGTTCGAGAAGTTCTATGGACCGTCCGGCGCGAACCTGCCGCGCGCATCCGAAGACGGTACCCGACTGCTGTATGGAAAAGACGGACAGTTTTATGTTTATCATATTCCGACAAAGGCTACCGTCACCCTCTCGGCGCCGACCAGCTTCATTGATACGGAAGACGATCACCATGTCGAAAAGCCGTTGATTTATCCGCTGGGGTGGTCGAGCGACAGCCGTTATGTCCTCCTGCGCGATCTCTGGGATATCTGGAAAGTAAGCGCTGACGGCAGGGAAGCGGTAAACCTGACACGTAACGGCAAGGCAGAGAAGATCCGGTATACCGGCCGGTACCGTCTTGACCCGGAGGAAAAAGGCATCGACCTGAAGAAGCCCCTGTATGTGCGTCTGTATGGAGAAATGACGAAAAAATCCGGTATCGGCCGAATTGATATTGATAAAAAAGGAAATCCGGTTCCGGGCGTACGCCCATTGATCTGGGAAGATGCCTCGGTAGGCGGCCTGGCGAAGGCTAAAAAAGCAGAGGCATACGTCTTCAGCCGGGAAGATTTCAACGATCCGACGGACTACTTCGTATCTGCGTCAGCGGATCTGTCTGCCGCGAAGCAGGTCACGAAAAACGCGCCGGACTTCGGCAAGTACAGCTGGAGTACGGGGGTACAGCTGGTTAACTATGTATCAGACAAGGGCGATAGTCTGCAGGGTGCTTTGTTCCTCCCGGCCGGATATGAGAAAGGCAAAAAGTATCCGACGATTGTCTATTACTACGAAAAGCTCTCCCAGACGCTGCATAGTTATGCCAATCCCGGATTCAGCGGAACCGGCTGGAATCCAGGCGTATATACTTCCAACGGGTACGCGGTCTTCATTCCGGATATCGTTTACAAATTCAACGATCCGGGTATGTCGGCGGTATGGTGCGTACTTCCCGCGGTCAAGGCGGCGATCCGCACCGGTGTGATCGACGAGCAGCGGATGGGTATTCACGGACACTCCTGGGGAGGGTATCAAACCAGCTTCCTCATCACGCAGACGGGTCTGTTCAAGGCCGCGGCGGCGGGAGCGCCCCTGACCGATATGGTATCGATGTATAACCTTATTTATAAGAACGCCGGTATCGGAAACGGGCAGATATTCGAAGCGTCGCAGGGACGGCTCGTGGCGCCCTGGGAAAACTGGGAAGCGTACTACCGGAACTCTCCGTTGCAGCACGTGACGAAGGTAACGACGCCATTGCTGCTGTTGCACAACGATGCCGACGGCGCCGTTGACTTCACGCAAGGGGTTGAGTTTTATAACGCGTTACGCCGCCTGAAGAAGCCCGTTGTTCTTGTACAATACAAGGGTGAGAATCACGGTCTGGCGAAACTTCCCAACCGGAAAGATTACTCAGTTCGGATGATGGAATTCTTTGACTATCACCTGAAAAGTAAACCGGAGCCCGACTGGTGGAAGAAAGGAATCCGGAAATCGGATCTGGAAGAACACCTGGAAAAAAGGGTACTATTCGAAGATTAAACGTATAAAGGCCGCCCCTTCCGGGCGGCCTTTCTTTTTAAATACCGTCCATTATTTTACTGTACGATATTTAAATTTTTACTGTAAAAATATAGAACGAGTAGCCGACGGTATTTAATTATTTACTTACTTAGCAATTGGCAAATCGTGATAGGTAATCCCGCGAGGGTGCTTTTCCCGTTTCGATCCGCCAACGATTAGTTTCGCCAATGCTCTATCCATCTAATCGCGTATCTACGGAATTATTATACAACGTCAACCGCCTTTGCCTATGTATAACCGGAGGACAGCCGCTTTTACCCACTTGAGTCTGCTCCTCGCTGCGTATCCCCAGCCAGTCGGTCACCGCTCCGCCAGGCAAGGATCCTGACCCTTTCTGACCGACTTTGCTTCGCGTTTTTCTTTTCCTGGTTTTCCAGGTTATCCCGACGTCTGCTTTTCAGCTTACGTCCCATTGTCTTTTTGCCCTTTTTGTCTGGTTGTTCCTGTTTGTACCCAACACATTACGTAAAAAAGTTTCAACTGTAATCTAATCCAACTTATGAAGAACTCTACTCTCCCGGGGGTGCAAAAGAGTCGCACCTTCAGACGGCAGCAGGCAGGCTACACGGGCCTCCGCTACCTGTCGTTGCTGATTGCCGTCCTCTTCGGCATGCAGCAGGCGATGGCCCAGTATACGGCGGCGACCTGTAATACGCTTACGCCGATTGTGAACCCGACATTCGGCAACCTGACCGTCACGTCGAGCCAGTTGATTGGAGATCAGTTCTCCAACAAAGCGCGTGTCATTGACAGCGACCTCACGAACACATCCAGCTTTTCGTTCATCATTGGCGGTTCTGCCTGGCTGGAAGTGAAAGACAACAATGCGACTTCCACTAACGTATACCCGGCAGGAAGTTTTGCTGGATTCGTCGTGAGCGACAATACACTGCTTTCGGTGCTGGGTACTCTGACCATTACCACGTATCTCGGCGGAACGCAACAGGAAACCCAGTCTTCGGCGGGTCTGTTGTCTACCGGGCTTCTGGCAGGGCAATCGAAAGTCGGGTTCTATACCACCAAGACGTTTGACCGGATCCGCCTGAGCTATTCCGCGCTGGGCGCCGGAACGATCAGCGTCTATTACGCTGTCCTTCAGCGTTACTGCGCAGGACCGGCATTGGCCTGTAACACAGCTACCTACCTCAACAACCCCACCTATGGCGCGCACATCAACCCGGATCGTACGGGCTTCAGCGGCGTATCAGTGGGTACGATGAGTGATCTCGATAATATCACGAGCTCCAGTACATCTGACTTTGCCACCGTCGCACTCAACGTAGGGCTGCTGGCATCAGCGAACGTATCGGTAGTCGATCCGACGACGGATTACGACGCGGGTCTCTTCGCCGGTTTCGAAATTGAAAACGCTGGGCTGCTCAACGTAGGTGTTCTTTCCAACTTTGTCATCACCACCTATAAGGATGGCGTTCTGCAGGAAGCTTCCAACACCGGCGGCAATACACTCGCATCGGTTGGCGTACTCAGCGCCTCGGGTCGTCAGAAAATCGGCTTCATCACCACGAAGCAATTTGACGAAGTCCGCCTGACAATCAACCAGCCGGTCAGCCTCAACCTCGGCAGCACCCAGGTATATGGCCTGATAGTCCAGAAATTCTGCGCAGGCGCTGCGCTGGCCTGCAATACGCCGACCAAGGTAGTTGAAGGCACTTTCCCGGTTATTGTTGACGCAGGTCAGTCCGGTATCGGTGGCGCCGCTTGTGTGGGCTGCTCGGTGTCAGGAGCGAACAACGTCATCGACGCCGACCAGACGAACTTCGCCACGATTACGTTGACCGGCGGCGTCGCCGTGAGCGGTGCGATTGCTGTGAAAGACGTCGTAACCGACTACCCTGCCGGCACGTTTGTCGGATTTGACATTGCCCGCCCGAGCCTCCTCGGCATCGGCGTCCTGGATGGCCTGTCTATAGTTACGTATAAAGACGGCGTACAAGTGGAATCCATCAACTCCACAAGCCTCGCTGCAGTGGGCAGTTCCGTACTCGCCGGCAACGGCAGAAGAACGGTAGGCTTCCTGGCCTCGCAGCCGTTTGACGAAGCAAAACTCGTCGTTACGCAAACCATTGGCGTTACCCTCGGTACCACGACGGTTTACGGCGCGGTTCTCCAGAAATTCTGCGTGCCGACTACTCCGCTCGCCTGCAACACGCTGACGACAGTCACCAACCCGAATTTCCCGGTTTATGTAGACGGCGCCCAGTCAGGTACGGATGGAGTTGCCTGCGTTGCCTGTAGCCTCAATAACTCGCAAAACGCAGTAGATGCCGATGCGACCAACTACGCGACAATGGTACTTGCTGCCGGCGTAGCTGCTTCCGGTACATTCGCTGTGGCCAACGCCCTCGAAACCTATCCGGCCAATACCTTCGCCGGATTTGACATCGAGTCGGCCACGCTGCTGTCACTCGGTGTAATCGGTTCCACCGCTACTATTCAGCTGTATAACAATGGCACGCTGGTACAAACCGGAACGGGCAACGCCCTGATCGTCGGCGCTTCTACTTCGCTGCTGACGGGCGTGACACGGCAGACGGTGGGTATCGTAGGCACAGTTCCGTTCGACGAAGTGAAGATCTCCTTCAACCAGACGGTAGGAGCCGACCTCGGCAACATCAAAATCTACGGCGCCGTGTTCGAGAAAACCTGTGCCGGCACCATTGCCTGCAACGGTACCTATTACCTCAACACACCTGACTTCCCGGCTGTTATCAACGGCGCCAACACCGGCTTCACCGGCGTTGCCTGCGCAGCCTGTACGATTCAGGATGCCTGGAACGTGGTATCTGCCAGCACGACGGACTTCGCCCGTATCACCAACACGGCCGGCGGTCTTTCACAAGGTTCCATTTCTGTCCTGAACGCGGTAGACACCTACCCCATCGGAACGTTTGCCGGTTTCACCATCAAGAAGAACTCGTTCCTCATAGCGGCGGATCTCCTCCCCTACGTAACGGTGACGACCTACCTCGACGGCGTACAACAGGAATCGAAGAATGCAGGTAACCTCCTCGATCTGTCGGTTCTGGTACAGATCTTCGGTAACAACGGAGACTTCTTCAATGTCGGTTTTGCAGCTACCAAGCCGTTTGACGAAATCAAACTGAGCGTAGGCTCGCTTGTCGGTGCCCTGGCTTCCTTCGTTGATGTCTACGGCGCATTTGTGGATACCCGCTCTGTTGTAGGCGGCGTGCTGGGTTGCGTGAGCAACATCATCAAGCCTGATTTCGCTGTTTCGAACAAAAACACGGCGGTAACAGGCGATGTCCATACGAACGACGCAGTACCGGCCGGAACTACGTACGGCCAGCCTGCTGCTCCGACTTCCAGCCCTGCAGGTTCTACCCCGACGCTGACGGTCAACTCCGACGGCACCTTCACCTTCCAGAGCTCGACTCCGGGTGTGTATGTATACGACGTGCCGGTCTGCGTACCCGGCCAGGCAGCTCCCTGCCCAACGTCTCCGCTGACGATCACGGTCATTGACCCGGCAGTAAATACCAACAAACCGGTTGTAAACCCGGATGCAGTTACCATCAAGGGCGCCGCTTCCAACCCGGCAGCCGTTACCATTGATGTCAAAGCCAACGACGGCCCCGGCAACAACGGCGGCACGCTCGGTACTCCGACGATCACGACACCTGCCACCAGCGGTACGGTTTCCATTGTAGGCGGCAAGGCCGTTTACACGCCGAATGCAGGATTCTCCGGCAAAGACACCTTCGTGTATCAGGTTTGCGAAACTCCGGGCGGACTCTGCCAGACGGCAACCGTTACGGTGATCGTTCTCGATCCGGGTGCCGCCAACACGACTTCGGCAACGGATGACTATGTCGCAACGAACAAGAACGCAGCCGTTTCGGGCAACGTGAAGACCAACGATTACGATCCGGAAGGCAACAACCAGACGGTCAACTTCGCAGTGACGTCTGTTGTAGGCAAGGGCTCTCTCACCTTCGGTGCAGACGGCAGCTTCACCTTCACACCGGCCGCCGGCTTCACAGGTCCGGTTGACTTCACTTACACAACCACGGATGACGGAACGCCTGCGGCTTCGGCTTCCGGTACGTTGCATTTGCTGGTGAGAGATCTGGTGTCTGACTTTACGCCGAACATCCTGATTGATGGTCTCAACTTCGGTCCTTCGACCGTCGGAGTTCCCCGTGATTTCATCGTCAATATTGCTGAGATCAACCACGTTGCTTCAACCGGTAACATCAAGTTCCGGATTCAGAAACTTTCGGCCTTTGACATCACCTACTCCACATCAAGCGGCAATTCCAACGTACTCGGAGGAGTAGCCAATTCCAATGGAGACTGGACCTTCACCGAAGACGCCGGATACATCACCGTTGAGACCTCTACAGGCATCCCTGCTTTTGGAAATAAGGTAGTCGGTTTCAAGATTACCCGTAAGACAGGTATCGGTGTAAACACAATCCAGAACATCAACGTGACCTTGTTCCCGTCTACGGGAGGCGAATCCAACTTCCCCAACAACATTGCTGTCACGGCTGTTACCACCAACTAATCCAGAGGTCTGGCTCCGGTATATTGCCGGAGTCAGGCCCTCGGCTAAAACGTTTATTTTATGAAAAAGATACTAGCACTTTTTCTCGCAACCTTCGCCTCACAGGCAGCTTTTGCTCAAGCGGATCCGGGGGTTAATATCAATGCTACTCCGTCGACTTTCAATGTCGGAGCGACTACCACCTTTCAAGTTGATATCAGCAACGGAGGGAATCTGGATATTTCACAAGGCTGCTTGGTTGTTACGGTTTCCGTTCCTTCTGGCGTAGCAACCATAACCGGCCTTGGCCCAGGCAGCAATTCTGCATGGACATCGACTATCCTTGACGGCGGAGCCACAATCCGACTGGTCAATGCAAACGGAGCATTTCCGGCTTTCTCTGCCTTGCAAACAGTTTTCGTAACGGCTACAGGAGCAGCTGCATCCGGCGGAGCCCTTAATGTATCGGCCAACATCAGCTACAGTCTTTCCGGTGGATGCTCGGCTGCAGGAAACCTGTCGACTACGAACGACAACTCCTCTACCAGTATTACCGTCAACGAAGCCCCCACCCCCGTCACCATTGCTTCCTTTACCGCGAAAGCCGTCGGAACCAATGCACAACTCGACTGGGTGACGTCTTCGGAGCGCAACAACGCTTTCTTCGACATCCAGCACTCGACCGATCTCAAGGTATTTGAGTCGGTCGGAAAGATTGCCGGAAAAGGCACGACCAGCGCGCGCAACACGTATACCTTCACGCACTTCAACCCGGACCCCGCGGTGATTCACTATTACCGGCTTCGCCAGGTGGACAACGACGGTACTTATGCCGATCAGCCGGTAAAGTCGGTCCAGTTTGATTCCTACGTCGGCATTGCCCTCAAGGCACACGCCGATCCGGGTCGTAACGTGCGGGTATTTGTGGATTACGGCGACGACAATCTCTCCTCTGCAGCCACGGTTTCGCTCCTGGATGTAACGGGTCAGAAGGTCGGCACCCGGAGTATTCAGCTCGTGAAAGGACGCAATACCGTTGACTTCGCCTCAGGTTCACTCGCCTCCGGCGTGTACCTGGTACGGCTGGAAAACCCGTCCAAAAACACATCTGTCCGAATCGTTCTACCTTAACGATACCCTGTCTAGCAAGTCGGGCCGCTCCTTGGGGAGCGGCCTTTTTTTGTCTTCATCCCGGAAATGGACAATCCGAAGATCGCTTTTCACTTGATCCGGAAGGCGGGGTATACGTACCGGTTTTTTCTGACATTTTCCGCAGACAGCGGTCTAACAGCCCTCAAAAGCGTTCCCTATCTTTGTTCTAGTAAAATTCCCCGGTCTGTCGCCAACCATATCCGGGACCTCTCTACCTTAAAAAACCACAATTCAGTAGTTCCTTCTGTTTCCCGGAGGCTGCGTCGTTTTGACCGGCTTTCAGGTGCTTTAACACCACACCAGTAAAACGTATCTGTTTCTGTGCCGACGGGCCGCGCACCACCGCGATCCATCGGAAATGGTCTAACGCACTTGTTATCCGCATACCCCCGCCAAGGGTATGGACGCACCGCTATGAAACGTCTTCTCTTCCTTGTCCACCTGACGGGGACGGCTCTATGGTCGTGCCTTACGTCAACTACCGCGCAGGCGCAGTCCGCCGTTGTGCTGCGCGGAACCGTCCGGGATGCTCAGACGGGCGTCCCGATTCCGGGTGTGGCGGTCGCTATCCGCGAAACCCGCGGAGGTACGCTGACCGATACTACCGGCGCCTATTTCCTTTCCTTTTCGAAAGGAGGCGAATACCATATTTCGTATAGTTCGATAGGTTACCAAACCGCAACCATCCGGGTGCGACCGGGAGCAGGTACTGCGGTGCATATGAACCTGAAAACGGCCCCTGCGCATCTCCAGGAAGTGATCGTTACCGGGCAGTCGGGGGCTTCGTCCCGGGTGTCGGAGACCGTACAGATGTCGGGCCTCTCGATCCCCATGCAGCAGATCCGGGAAATCCCGAGCGTGCTGGGTGAAAAGGATGTACTCAAAGCTCTCCAGCTCATGCCCGGCGTCCAGAAAAGCGCTGAAGGCACTACCGGCTTGTATGTCCGGGGAGGCGGGCCGGATCAGAACCTGGTGCTGCTTGACGGTATCCCGATCTACCATACTTCCCACCTTTTCGGGTTTTTCTCGCTTTTCAACGGAGATGCCATTCAGTCGGTCAACCTCATGAAAGGCGGATTTCCGGCGCGGTTCGGAGGGCGGCTTTCCTCCGTCATCGAAATGCAGATGCGCGAAGGTGATTTTCAGCGGTTCCGGATGGAAGGAGGTATCGGCCTGATCTCAAGCCGTCTTTCCCTCGAAACCCCGATTCAGAAAGGCAAGTCTTCGTTTCTGTTCTCCGCCCGGCGGACCTATGCCGACCTGGCCATCCGCCCGTTTCTTTCCGGCATGGAAGAGCGGAACGGGTACTTCTACGACCTCAACGGCAAGCTCAGCTTCCACCTCGGCCCCAAAGACAAACTAACCCTGAGCGGCTACTGGGGAAACGACTACTTCAAGTATGCGACCGAAGGTACCATCAGCAGGGAGAGGGGACACTTTGTCTGGGGAAACGGTGTCGGTGGACTACGCTGGACGCATGCCTTCCGGCCGTCGTTTCTGTCGACCGTATCCCTCCTTTTCACGCATTACCATTCCGCCGCCGATCTCGAACGAAACGTTATTTCCGACAACAACAAGAAGGTCAAATACTTCCTGCACAATGAATCGACGATCTACGACTACACTGCAAAAGCCGATTTCCAATGGCTGCCCGGCACCCGCCACCAGCTTCAGGCCGGCTTTCAGCTAACGTCGCATCAGTTTAATCCCAGCAGCGTCACCAGTACAAATGAATACGGGTTGAAACCGCCGTCGCGCGCATCTGCGCAACTCGACAGCTGGGAAGGCGCCGCCTACATCGAAGATACCTACCAGCCGACGACCCGTTTGCGCATCAATGCCGGACTGCGCTACAGTGCCTTCCGCAGCAAAAAGAAATATTACTTCCAGCCGGAGCCACGTCTTTCGCTGGCCTACCAGTTTCCGGGAAACTGGGCCGTCAAGGCGTCATACGCATCGATGAACCAGTACATTCATTTGCTGTCGAATTCGGGTATCGGATTGCCGACAGACCTCTGGATACCATCGACCGACCGTACTCCACCCCAGCGCTCCCAGCAGGTGGCACTCGGGCTGGCAAAGGACTTGCGGCCCGGAATCGCCGTGACCCTGGAAGGTTTCTACAAGCGCATGGAGCAGATGGTTGCCTACAGGGAGGGTGCCAGCTCGCTGAGCTATGACGACACCGGCAAGTGGGAAGACCAGCTTACCTATGGCCGTGGCTGGAGCTATGGGGCCGAATTTCTCCTGCAGAAGAAAACCGGCAAGCTGACCGGATGGCTGGGATACACCCTTTCCTGGACCCGCCAGCAGTTTGACGAACTCAACTTCGGCCGGGAATTCTGGGCGAGGTATGACCGGCGACACGATATTTCCCTCGTCGGCATTTACCATGTCACTCCCCGGCTGACACTCTCTGCAACGTGGGTTTATGGCACCAATCAGGCCTTCACACTTCCCCGCGGACAGTACTGGATTCAGGGAACACCGGCGCTTACCCTCCTCGGGGACGCGAAAGATTACTACACCGGTCGTGTGTTTCAGGAATACGGCAACCGCAACAGCTTCCGGACGGCACCCTTCCATCACCTGGATCTGGGTATCCAGTTTCGCAAAGCAAAAGGCCGGTTCGAACGTACCTGGGAAATCTCCGTATACAACGTGTATAACCGGCAGAATCCTTCCTTTTACTACTTCGACACGGTTAATACATCGACTGAGGCCGGCGTCAAAAACTACCAGAATAAGCTGAAGCAAGTCACTCTGTTCCCCATTCTGCCAAGTGTCTCGTACGGATTCCGTTTCTAACCCAGCAATACAATGAAAACACGGTACATACTTCCGCTACTCCTGTCGATGACTTCCTGCATCCAGGAACTTGATGGCATCCTCATCGATAATACGCCCAAACTGGTAGTGGAATGCTACCTCAATCCGGCCGAGCCGGAAATCACGGTAACAGTCAACCGCAACCGGGGCATCCAGGGAGACGGCAGCGGCGATAAATCAACCATCAATCCGGTGAAAAATGCGTCCGTTACACTCTCCTATGCAACCCAGGCAGTAAGTCTTGTCAATGAAAGTACCTCCAATCTCTACCGCATACAGGCTTCGAAATTCCGGCTGGTACCCGGCAGAAGCTACACGCTGAAGGTAAGCGCCCCGGGCCTGCCGGCTATCCGCGCGGTGTGTACCATACCCCGGCCCGTCGGATCATTGACCAATAAGGACGCCGGCGTCAGTTTTATTGCCGTCGATTCTTCCCGCAGTTCCTATCAGGCATACCGCCGCCGGACGCTCTCCTGGACCAAATCCCAAACAACGCTGCCCGATTATTACCTCGTCGGATATGGGCAGGGGACACCGTATGCCTTCAACAACGGCCGGAAGGACACGGCCATCGTGGTCCTGCGGGATACGCGGGTACTTTCGTTTCTGAAGGATACTCGCCAGGCCGGCAGCTATACCAGTTCTCCGCTTGACTACTACATCGGAACGGCCAAAAAGCCTGCCGAGGCCTCGCTGATCCGGAAGCCTTCCATGTATTCTTTCGTGTATCATACCGACGAAAACTATTACCGCTTTTTTGAGTCGATCAAGTCGCAGCGGGAGGTCGGCGATAATCCGTTTGCCGAAGCAGTCCCGGTTTATACCAATATCGGGGGCGGGCTGGGGGTCTTCGGCGCCTGCGTGATCCAGGTGAAAGAACTTCGTTAACGCAGGCACTCTCCGTTGGACAGGAACGGCCCGGTTTCCGGCGCCGTTCCTGCTCATTTTCGGGCAGTTAGCTTATTTTCTTTTTCATAGGCGAGCCCTATCTCTCAAGCGATTATTTAGAATAACTCAAGAAAAAATTAAAGCAACAGGCCATAAAAAGCTGATAATAAGACCACTACATAAGTAAATATTTTGTTGATTTTTGCTTGGAATTTCCACGACTTCTCTAAATTTGTCGCCAAGGACAATAGAAACAGTACCACCGCACCTCCAGAAGCTTTATCGTTGATGACACTTGTCTCCCGTTTTCGGACGGGCTTGATTCGTTTGTGACCTGCTCGAACGAATGACATAAAAGCTTTGATTCGTATGAAACGTTTTCTTTACTCACTTGTAATCCTGATCGGATGTTCGGTGTCTGCCATTGCCCAGACAAAGGTGGTGGATGTGATGAACCTCGTCTTTTTACCGGCCAGTGTGAAAGTAGGATCGTCGTCGACGGCCTCTTTTACCCTTGCCAATAACGGCACGGCAGATATCGTTTCACCGATTCTTTTCGTCACTATCTCCTTCCCGGAATCTTACCGGCCCGACCCGTCTTCCATTGCCGCTATTTCACCGGAAACGGGGATTTCGAAGAAATTTGACTGGGCGTACGACGCCTCTTTCAACACCCTGCAGGGAACATTCAAGACCGGGCAGAAAATCGCCGCGAAGGAGAGCGGACAGATCAATGTCATCGTCAAAGGCGTGTCGCCCAACAAGGACGAGAGCGTCGCCACAACCAATATCAGCCTCATGTATATCGGCGATGGGATCACCAGCAACTCACCCACCGCCTCCGCTCCGTTTGCTGTCACGGATGTAAACACACCGGTGTCGCTCATCTCGTTCACAGCAAAGCCGTCGCTCAGCAGTATCCGCCTGGACTGGGCGACGGCACACGAGCAAACCAACGCTTATTTTGAAGTATTGCATTCGACCAACGCCCGGGACTTCGAGTCCATCGGCGTGGTGCAGGGGAACGGAACGACGGCATCCAAATCAGTCTATTCCTTCACGGACAGCTACCCGGATCCGTCCAGTGTGCATTACTATCGCCTGAAGCAGGTCGACCTGGATGGCGCCTTTACCTATACCTATGTGCGCTCGGTCAAACTCGACGGGTACATTGGCATCCAGTTAAAAGCCTTTCCGCAGGTCAACCGGAACATCCGGGTCCAGGTGGAATATGGCGACATGAACCTTTCCGGAACCGGCAGCCTGTCGCTTTACGACCTGACCGGCCGGAAAATAGGTTCACAGGACCTGTCCCTTCAAAAAGGAAAAAATCATGTTGATTTTGATACCGCCACCCTTCATCCGGGTATTTACCTCGTCAGATTAGAACACAACGATCAACCTTCAACGGTGAAAGTAGTTTTACCCTGATTACAGTTGTATGAACATGTTCCCGCTTTCGGCTTTCCGGAAGCGGGATTTTTTGCTTTCAGGGCTTTCTGTTGTGAAAAAAGTACGCTGTCTCCTTCGCTTATATTCGACGGAATATGCATCTTTGAACAACGGATGGATGCTGATTGAAAGAAGGAAAGCTCTTTGACCGCAGCCTTTTTCCAGTGCCTATCCAGTCGTTCCATTCTCGCTGACGGGCATTCCGCCCCCGCTCCGGCAGCAGAACTGAACCTGACTTGCCCGCCAGCAAATCACCCTCGTCCCGATTTTCCAGATGGCGTTTTGAGCGCCCGACCTGCTACGCAGCCACCTGCCGGCCGGATATCCACTCCCCAGGGGTTGGTTTTCCTGCCTGCCGGAAACTGTTCCGATATTACCCACTCTCCTTTCAACTTACGGGGGCCGTCCTTTTGGGCGGCTTTCTTTTTGTACCTTCGTTGTCCATTCCATTGCCCTGTCATGAACCAGCTCTTTCCTGTTTTTCTGAAATTGGAACACCTCCACGTATTGCTGGTAGGCGGCGGAAACGTCGGACTTGAAAAACTCACCGCACTGCTGGCCAACAGCCCCGAAGCCCGCGTCACAGTCGTGGCGACGTATTTCCTTCCGGAGATGCAGCAACTGGCCTCCGATCGCGTCCTGCTGCACGAGCGGGCGTTTCAGTGGGAGGATCTGGACGAAAAGGACCTGGTTATCCTCGCGACAGACGACCGCGCGCTGCATGCCGCTATCTGCGAAAAGACACGCCGTATGCGATTGTTAACGAATGTTGCCGATACGCCGGATCTCTGTGACTTCTACCTCAGTAGCGTCGTTCGGAAAGGAGACCTGAAAATCGCCATCTCTACCAACGGCAAATCGCCGACCGTTGCGAAACGGCTGCGCGAGTTTCTGACAGACGTTATCCCGGACAATATTCAGGATATCCTGGATAACCTGACCGTTATCCGGAACCGGATACAAGGGGATTTTAAGGAGAAAGTAGACCAGCTGAATAAACTGACAGAGGGGCTGATCCACAAAAAACCGGAATAGCCTCAGTTTTTCGTATAGTGCTGATAGACAGCCAGCGCTACACGGGCGATGGTCTCTTCACGGTCTTTCAGCCCTGCGGAAGAATCCGATACAAATACCGTAACAGCCACATGGCCGCCGCCGGGCAGGGTAATCACGCCGGCATCGTTCGTGGCAGCAGCTATGCCTTTTTCATTCGTGGAAGAGGTTCCGGTCTTGTGAACGACAGGTGTTCCCGCGGGCAGGCGTCCCTTCAACCGCGCCGAACCGGTAGGCGTATCCAGCATCCATTTCCGCAACCGCTCCGTCGACGCCGTGCCAAGTATCTTTCCCGTGAAAAACCGGACGAGCAGGTCATTCATTGTCTTTGGTTCGCACCAGTTGGTATACTGGACGTTCCAGCCCGTCGCCATTTGTGCTTCTGTTGCTTTCACCGAAATGCCGGTAAGACCGAGCTTGCGGAGGTATTTTTCCAGCTTATCGGGCCCGCCGAGTTCGCGGAAAAGCAGGTCACAGGCGATGTTGTCACTCAACGAAACCGAATAGCGGAGCAATTCAGCTATGGTAATGTCCACATTTCCGTTGGGATAGGCCTCCCGAAGCGGGCTATACGTCGGAACCAGATCATTGGGCAGTACGCGTACTGTTTTATCGAGAGACAGCCGTCCCTTGTCGGCAAGATCCAGTATAGCCAGTGCCAGGGGAAATTTGAAGACGCTCTGCATCGGAAAGTGCTCACGCCCGCGAACGGAGAGGGTATCTCCCGTTTCGAGTTGGGTTACGGCAATACCCGTAACGCCTCTTGACGCCTCGGCAATCCGTACCAGTTCAGTCCGCAGCGAGGCAGATTGTGCAGTCGCAGCAACCGAAGCGATCATGCATAGAGCGGTCAGCCACGCGCGTGGTGTCATAGTTCTACCCGTCGCTGGAATTCTTCTTTCAGGCGGCCGTCGTGTGTGACAACGACCAGACTCGCTCCCAATTCACCCGACCGCTGTTTGAGCAGCTCCACTACCTGATGGCAGTTTTCGTCGTCCAGGCTGGAGGTAGGTTCATCCGCCAGGATTACTTTGGGTTCGTTCACCAGCGCACGGGCAATACCGACGCGTTGCTGTTCTCCAAGACTCAGCTGATGGGTTTTCTTATGAAGGTGTTCCTGAAACCCGAGGCTTTCGGCCAGTTGGCGCGCTTTCGCCGGCTCCTGCTTCCGACCGCCCAGGTAGTTGGCCATCAGCAGGTTATCCAGTACGGACAGGGAATGGACAAAATGCGGACGCTGGTAGATCAGTCCGATATGGCCGGCGCGGAAACGGGCGGCTTCGGCTGCCGACAGGCCGGCAATCGCCTGATCGGCAACGGTAATTTCTCCGGATTGCGGCTGAAGCAGAAGGGCAAGCAGGTGCAGGAAAGTCGTTTTTCCTCTGCCGGAGCGGCCAAGAATCAGCAGGGTATCCCGGTCCGGGCAGTGAATATCCGGAAAACGGAATTGTTTGTCCGGATGATAGGCAAAAGTCAGGTCCCTCGTCTGTATCATCGCATTGCAAAAAAAACTTCCCGAAAGTCCGAGAACTTTCGGGAAGTAGCAACAAACGTCCTAAGCTTTTTTCTCTTCGACGGCGATACGGACCAGTTCGACCGTGTTTTTCACCTTGGTTTTCCGGAGCATATTCGCCCGGTGGTTGGTGACGGTCCGGATGCTGAGGCCGAGTTTCTCGGCGATTTCCCGGCTGTTCAGTCCTTCGGCAATCATGCTCAGGATCTGGCGTTCTTTCCGGGACAGTTTGCTGAGCGGGCTGTCGTCTCCGCCCCGGCTCGCCGCCCGTCCGCGGCTGCGGCCGAGAAGGGCGTCGACAAAGACAGAGGAGATGGTCGGCGGGAAGTATTTTTCCCCCTGGGATACTTTCTGCAGCGCGAGCAGGATTTCTTCCTTGGTCGTATCCTTGAGCAGGTATCCGGAGGCACCGCTTTCCACCGATTTCAGGATATAGTCCTGGTTATTATGCATACTGAAAATCAGCGACTTAACAGACGAATACTGCTGAGCGATCGTCTTGGCTGCCTCGATTCCCGATACATTCGGCATGGTGATGTCGAGCATCACGACGTCCGGTTTGGTTTCGGGAATCCGGTCGATAGCTTCCTGTCCGTCGGCGGCTTCGCCGACAATCTCGACGGAATCCTCGTCTTCCAGAAGCATTCGAATCCCCTTCCTGACAACGGCATGGTCATCTGCGACCAATACTCTAATTTTTCCCATTCTTTCTGTAAGCGGTTTCGTGAAAGGAATAACACTTCACACGACAGGCGACTTGGTGTAAAATGTATGATAGCCCAAAGTAACGAAACAGAATTACATGATTAGTAAATATCACATCCTTTTTTAAGAAAATAACGAAAACTACATTGGTAAGGATGCACTAATCTCAGTTCCCTCCCCGGTTTTGGACAATATCTGAAGCTTTCCCCCCAATAATTCGGCACGTACCTGCATATTTCGGAGCCCTGAGCCGATCAGAGACCCTTTTCTTGCCTTTAACTTCTTCAGGTCAAACCCTTTGCCGTCGTCGTGAATCCGGAGCCGGACCCTGTCTTTCTCCTGTATCAGGCTCACTTCGACATATTGAGCTTTCGCATGTTTCAGGCAATTATTAAGTGCTTCCTGAGTAATCCGATACAGTCCGATACCTGCATTTTCGGGAATACGTTTCCGGCCCGGCCGGGACTTGAATTCCACTTCGATACCCGAGTCCCGGGCGGCCCGCTCACACAGAATCCGGATGGCTGCTTCGACGCCGAAATCATACAGCACACTCGGCATCAGGTTGAAGGACACCTGCCGGGTAGATTCAATGGTTTCGACGATCAGCTGGCGAAGTTCTTCGTAGTTCCGGCGCTGCCGTTCACTCGAAAACGGAACATCCTGCAACTGCTCGATATGCAGGCGGATACCCGTCAGCATCTGGCCGATACCATCGTGCAATTCCCGGGCCAGCCGCTTCCGCTCCTCCTCCTGCCCTTCAAGCAGGGACGAGGCCCTTACCCGGGCTTCATGGCGCTGCATTTCCAGTTTTTCTTCGGTCGACTGCATGAGTGCTTCCTGAGCTTCCCTCAGGTACTGATTGACAATCTGCAACTGGTCGTTGGCCTGTTTCTGACTGGCTTCCGACTGGGTAATGGCCCGAAACATCTCACCGGTATACTCGACAACGGGTCGGAAAATAAATACCCCTTCAATAAACAACACCACAAACGTCAGTACCGCGAGCATAAACTCGATGTTTTTCACGCGGTCGACGCGCTTCTGCGTCTCAAAATCAAACTGAAACACGATGTTGTCCATCGTTTCCAGAAAAGCTCTTTCATTCCCCAGAATCACGGAAAGCGCTTCCGGCATGCCTTGTCCGCCTTTTTCCACCACCTCAAATGCCTTGTACATCAGGTTAAAATGTACTTCCAGGCGAACGAACATCGAATCCAGCGGTGCGCTTTTCTTCACCTGAATGACCTTTTTCCCGGTCAATGTTCCGTTCCGGAGCCCTTCGTGGCTTTCCTTCCAGAGGCGGAGCTGCTCGGCGAAATCCTTCCGGTAAGACTCCGTGTCCTTAAACCGGTCGGGGTACGCCAGGAGCACCGAGCGCTTCGTCAGCAACTGGGAGAGCATGCGCTGCCGCCCGGCGATGTTGACGATGTGAGCGTCGTCGAGCAGGTCACTCAGCGAACGCTGAATCAGAATTTGCCCGGCCAGCGTAAAAATGGCCACGGCCGACAGACAAAACACATATAACCGGGTAAGGCCCTGGGTTACTTTCCATTCTGTCTGTTGTCGTACGTGCTGCTCCATCCGGCAAATTTAGACCCTATTTCAAGCCTGCGAAGCGTTTCCCGGACTTTCACAGCCCAATCCACACGGTCCCCTCCTCTACTTTTACCGGATACGTCCGGATAGTATACGCTTCATCCCCCAGGCAAAGGCCACTCTCCAGTGAAAAAGTTTTTTTATGAAACGGGCAGGCCACCTTCGGCTCGCCGGATTTCGAGCCGATCATACCCCGGCTGAGGGCCATCTGCCGCTTGTGCGGGCATTCGTTCTGGGTGGCGTACCACTGGTTGCGCCGGGCGAAATAATAGATGGCGATTTGCTCTCCTTCAATCAGGGCGCAGGCTCCTCCATCGGCCGGAACATCCTCTACCGAACAGGCGGGATGCCAGGTCAACATTTTATTGCTCATGTTTTCGGGAAAAAAGTAGTATTAACCGACGCGGTTCCAGTCTTCCGCCTTGATTTGCCCGCGGAGGGATTCAAACCGGACTTCCGGATCTTTCTTTTCGGGGGCATTCACGAAATGGACGAAGCGCTTCCGCAATTCAGGCGTTTCCACTACTTCCTTCCATTCGCATTTGTACTGGCCGATGAGCTGCTCCATCTCCGCTTCCAGCTCGGCGCCGATACCGAGGGAATCTTCCACCACGACCGACTTCAGGTAAGCCATACCGCCGTCCATCTTGTCGAGCCAGGTAGCAGTCCGGGTCAGGGGATCTGCCGTTTTGATATAGAACATCAGGAACCGGTCGAGGTACCGGATCAGGGTGCGGTCGTCGATATCCGCTGCCAGCAGCTGCGCGTGTTTGGGTTTGGAGCCGCCGTTGCCGCAGACATACAGGTTCCAGCCTTTTTCGGTCGCGATGACCCCGAAGTCTTTCGATTGCGCCTCCGCGCATTCGCGGATACATCCGGATACCCCGCCTTTCAGCTTGTGCGGCGCGCGGATGCCTTTGTAGCGGTCTTCGATTTCGATGGCAAAAGACACCGAATCGTGCAGACCAAACCGGCACCAGGTACTTCCGACGCAGGATTTTACCGTACGAAGGGCCTTGCCATAGGCATGACCGCTTTCGAAACCGGCCGCGATCAACTCTTCCCAGATAACCGGAAGATCCGAAACGTGGGCGCCGAAGAGGTCGATCCGCTGACCGCCGGTGATTTTTGTATACAGGCCGTATTTCTGCGCCACCTGCCCAAGTACGATGAGCTTTTCCGGAGTAATCTCCCCGCCGGGAATACGCGGCACGACGGAATAGGTACCGCCCCGCTGGATATTAGCCAGGAACCGGTCGTTCGAATCCTGCGCCACGGCATTTCCTTTCTCGAGAATCATGTCGTTCCAGAGACTGGCCAGGATCGACGAAACAACAGGCTTGCAGACTTCGCAACCGTCTCCCTCCCCATAGGCGCTCAGGGCTTCGTCATACGTCCTGATTCCGCGGATTTTGACCAGGTCAAACAGTTCCTGACGCGTATAGGAAAAGTGTTCGCAAACCGTATTCCGGACGTACATCCCCTTCTGTTTCTGCACGCCCTGGATGATATCCTTCACCATCGGTACGCAGCCGCCGCAGCCGCTGCCGGCACCGGTGCATTTTTTGATGCCTTCGAAGGTCGTAATATTGTTTTCGCCTGCTTCGTGGCAGATCGCGCCCTTTGTCACGGCCTCGCAGGAGCAGATCAGGGCTTCGTCGGGCAGTGACATGACACCCGTCCCTGTATCGGCGCTTCCGCCCCGGCTGCCGAGCATGAGGTCTTCCGGGTCGGGGGGCAGGACGGTCAGGTTTTTGACCGTCTGCAGCAGCATGTTGTATTGATCGGCATCGCCGACGAGGATGCCTCCGAGAAGATGCCTGCCGTCGGTCGACACGTTCATGCGCTTGTAAACGCCTTTTGCCGTGTCTTCGTAAATGATCGTCCGGCAATCATTCGTAAACGGATCACCGAAACTCGCCACATCGACCCCGATGAGCTTGAGCTTGGTACTCATGTCGAACGGCAGGAAGGTTTTATCGCCTCCGCACAGGTTGGCGGCTACCACCTCCGCCATTTCGTATCCCGGTGCGACCAGCCCATAAATCATGTGGTGGGCCAGGGCGCATTCACCGATGGCGAAGATAGACCGGTCAGAGGTTTGCAGGCGATCGTTCACCACGATACCTCCGCGGGACCCGACCTCCAGGCCCGACAGCTTCGCTATTTCGTCCCTCGGTTTGATTCCGGCGGAGATAACAAGCAGATCAACATCGAGGTGAGAGCCGTCGACAAAATCCATCCGCCGGATGGCGTCGTCTCCCGCAATTTCCTGGGTGTTTTTCGAAAGATGAATCTGCAACCCAAGGCTTTCGAGCTTGTGTTTGAGGATGTCGGAGCCAGCCTGATCGATCTGCCGGGGCATGAGCCGCGGGGCAAATTCGATGACGTGCGTTTCCTCCAGGCCCAGATCGAGCAGGGCCTTGGCGGCTTCCAACCCGAGCAATCCGCCGCCGATGACCGCTCCTTTCCGGGCGCCGCGGGCGTAATACCGGATCAGGTTGAGGTCTTCGAGCGTGCGGTAGACGAACACTCCCTCTTTTTCCACGCCGGGAATAGCCGGCACGAAGGCGCCGGAGCCCGTCGCCAGTACGAGGTAGTCGTACGGCACCACAACGCCGTGATGCGAGCGAACCGTTTTTGCCTCCCGGTCGATATCCACCACGGGATCCGACAGGTACAGCGTAATGCCGTTTTCGGCATACCAGCTCAGCGGCGCCATCGAGAGGTCGTCGGCCGATTTTCCTTCAAAAAAAGAAGAGAGATGCACACGGTCGTATGCAGGCCGGGGTTCTTCCCCGAAGACCGTTACGTCAAAAGCCGCCGATCTGGCGAGAAGCTTTTCGCAGAATTTGTACCCGACCATGCCGTTGCCTACGACAACCACCCGGGTCCTTCCAGTCATTTCCATAACCTTGTCTGATAAAACCTTGATTCTTCCGGAATATGTAACGGATCAACGGAGAAGGATCCGGCTCTTTTACTCATCCGGCTGCGCCCCCACGCACCCGAAAAAAGAACCGGTTCCCCGAAAATCCACATATAAGTAGCTAGATGTTAGTACTTACATGATTCAAATATAAAGCAGTAGTTGTATTATACACAAGAAAATTCCGAAAAAATAAAATACTTCAGAATTTTAACAGAAAAATAGATAAAAACTCAAAATAATACATACTTTTGATAAACGAATCATCCGATTCAATAATAAGTAAAAATACTCATATATGAATCCCAAACTGAGTCTGGTGGGGGCCGGACCCGGTGACGCGGAGCTCATCACGGTAAAAGGCATCCGGGCCCTTCAATTGGCCGACATTGTTTTATACGATGCCCTGAGCGCTGCGACGCTGCTGGATTACGTCCCCGAACACGCACCTACCCTGTATGTCGGCAAGCGCGCCGGCCGCCACAGCTACACGCAGGAACAAATCAACGACCTCATCGTCGACTCCGCCTTCCGGTACGGACACGTGGTCCGGCTGAAAGGCGGCGACCCGTTTGTATTCGGCCGTGGAAACGAAGAGCTGGCTGCCGCCCGCGCCTTCGGGATTCCGTGCGACGTCATTCCGGGGGTTTCCAGTTGTATTTCCGTTCCTGCCCTGCAGGGTATTCCGGTAACGACCCGGGGTATTTCCGATAGTTTCTGGGTGCTGACCGGCACGACCAAAAACCATGAACTCAGCCCGGATATCGCACTCGCGGCCCGGTCTGAAGCCACGGTTATCATCCTCATGGGTCTCCGGAAAATCCGGGAAATCAAAACCCTGTTTCAGGAAGCGGAAAAAGGCCGCACGCCGGTCGCCATTATCCGTGACGGATCGACCGCCCGGGAAAAATTGTACACCGGTATCGTGGATACGTTGCCGGACGAGCCGCTCCCCGGCTCCGGCCCCGGCGTGATCATCATCGGGGAGGTCGTCGCCTTGAGTCCTCACTTCGCTATCGAAAAGGCTTCTGCTTTTCTCCATACGCCCTGATCGGCCGGAAGGTCGCTTTCCACTTCCCGGAAAGCGACCTTCGGACTGCTGCAAACCGGGCATTCATAGGTCTCTTCCAGTACGTCGAACGGCACGCCTGGCCCGATTCCGTTCGCTTCGTCTCCGAAAACCGGATCATAAATCGTCAGGCATTCGGCACATTCATGAACATGGCGCACAGAAGCTACCGGCGCTTCCGGTACAAGCGGCTCTTCGGGTTCCTTCCAGGTGAGCGACGAATACCGGCGGCATAACCGTTCCAGCTGAACCGCCACGTGTATCTTCCACAATCCCGATTCAAACAGTTGGTACTTCCGGGAATTCGGGTTGAACTCTTCGGTATGCCAGATGTCGTACCGGTAGAGAAACGCCCAGCCGGCAATTGCGAAGAGCGGCCGCTTCCGGACGAGTACGGAGCCGAATACTTCGGATCTCGGCCGGGTCTGGATACCAAAGCATAGTCCGAACGTGCGGGTATCGTTGCGTTCGAAAACGGCGAGAATGCGTTTTTTAAGACGGGCGCCTTCGTCGGAATCGTCCTCCGTCTGCCAGCATAGTTCATTGGCGGCATGCCGGACGTTGATGGCATGCCGCCCGAGTACATGGCTCCAGGCTTCCCGATCGCTTTCCTGTATATTCTTAATAATCAGTGATTTCCAGGGCGTCAGGCAGATTTGCCCTACTTTGGTCCGCAGGCACAGCCGGCAGATATCGAGCAGAAAGCGTATCGAGAAATACTCGTCCCGGCGGTAAATACCCAGCCAGGTTTTGTTGCCATACCGGTTGAAGCCTTCGTAGTACGGCAGCATGAACTTCGGCAGTACCAGCTCTTCCCGGATGGGCTGGCTGATCCACGCGTCGCCGGCAGCTTCGAGCAGGGCGTCTCCTGTCAAGGCTTCTTCGCCGATCATCGCCTCTTCCAGGCGGCGGCTCAGCTGGGCGATCTCATTGGAATAGATCAGTACCGGCCAGCGGAAAATATCATTACGCCGGCGAAAACGAACATAGAGGTACCAGAACTGCTCCGTTGGTGAAGCAATGAAATTCAGGTTTCCCGTAAAAAACGGCGTAAAGCTCTGGCGATTATCTGAAATATTGATTTTCAACCGATTAGGACCTATTTGCTCGAACAGATCCTGGTAGACAGATTCCGTCAGCCAGGAGGTCGGGCCGAATACGTCTGCGCCGCAGTAGGAACTGATGAGGTTCGGATATTGATCGGTCTGGGTTTCGAAAGAACAGCCGGTTTGCTGCAACGCCGCTTCCAGCTCCCGCACCGACTCATGGTGCGCGACCAGTATCAGCTGCTGCCGCTGCCCGAAACGGACGTCGCGGACGCCCGCCTTCCAAGCCGCGCCCAGTATCTCCTGCAATACCCCGGGCGAGACGACGCCTCCCCACAAATTGACCTTGATCGTGTAGTAATCGCGCTGCATGGCTGTTCAGGATGTTTGTACCTTTTCCAGAATGGCTCGTACTTCCGGCCGGCAGGACCCGCAACCGGTGCCGGCGCCGGTCGTCTTGCAGAGTTCGGTAAAATCGTGGCACCCGCCGCGAATCACCTTTTCGAGGTTTCCTTCGCCGACGTTGTTGCAGCTGCAAATCAGCTTGCCGCTGACCGGATCGGCCGTTTTGCCGCTTCGGAGCAGTTCCAGGCGTCTGTCAGACAACTCGGTTCCGTTGGCAATCAGCTCCCGGAATTCCAGAAACTCATTTTTGTCTCCGATGAGAATCGCGCCGACGAGCCGGTCGCGGTGCACCAGGCATTTCTTGTAGTAGCGCTTTGCCTTGTCGATAAAGACAATTTCTTCATAGGAGGTATCGGGCGCCTGGGTAATCCCCATCGACACCAGGTGCAACCCTTCCATTTTCAGGATATTAACCGATAAACTGCCCTTATAGGGCCTGGTCAGGTCTCCGGCGATGTAACGGGCGGCCGCCTCTGCCTGCTGTTCGGCGGCGACGGTAATCCCCCACATCTGCCCGCGCCACTGGGCTATTTCGCCGATGGCGAAAATGGCAGGGTCAGATGTTTGCAGGTAGTCGTTGACGACGACGCCCCGGTTCATTTCCAGGCCGCAGTCCTGTGCCAGCTGGTGATTGGGTACGGTGCCGATGGCGGCGATAACGACTTCACAATCCACCCGACGACCGGAAGCAAGCCGAACGCCCTCCAGCTTTTCGGTTCCATAAAACGACTTGACTTCTTCGTTGAAAAATACCTCGCAACCCCGGTCCTGGATTTCCTGGGCCAGCAGTTCGCAACCCAGGGCATCGAGCTGCCGGTCCATAAAACGACTGCTGCGCTGCACAATCGTCACATCCACTTTCAGCTCCCGGAACGCAGCCGCCAGTTCCAGGCCGAGCAATCCCCCGCCGATGACGACCGCTCTCGGCGGGCGCCCCTCTTTCGGCGTCAGAAACGGCAGCAGGGTATCGGCGTCCAGGCGGCTCCGCATCGGAAAAATACCGGGCAGCTTCGGAAAATGAGCCGGCACAAACGCCTGGCTTCCGGCGGCCATGATGAGGCGGTCGTAGGCATGAATCTCTCCGCGGGAGTCGGTTACGGTTTTCTTTTCCCGATCGACAGAAACAATGGAAACACCTTTATGTACCTCAATACCAAGGGCTTCGAACTGGTCTTCCCGTAATTTCACCAGTTGCTCCCAGGTCTGCGCACCCATGATATAGTCGGGCAGCATGACGCGGTTGTAGAAGGGATATATCTCCCGGGAGAATACTGAAATTTCGTCGTCAGTATTCAACTGACGATAGGCCTGTACAAACCCCAGACCGGCTGAACCGGCTCCGATTACGATGATCTTTTCTTTGGGTTTGACGTAGCGTACTACCTCGACGGCGGTAAACTTGAAATCCGGCTCCTTCGATTTCGGGTCGAAGAGCGGATTAGTCAGGTTATTGGTGCGGTTCAGCACATCGCCGCCGATTTTGCCGAAGTGCATCGGCAGGAAGCAGACGCCGGGGCGTACTTCGTCGGTAATCCGGGCTTTGGCGCGGACCTGCCCCCGACGGCCGGAAACAACGACCACCGTACCCTCGGTTATTCCACGCTCCGCAGCATCGTCCGGATGGATATCCAGAAAGGGTTCGCTGATGTGCTGAAGCAGTTTATTGACTTTTCCGGACCGCGTCATGGTATGCCACTGGTCGCGGATACGCCCGGTGGTGAGGATAAGCGGGTAGTCCGGACTCAGGGGTTCTGAGGTGTTTTCATCCGGAACGCCGACCAGCCGTGCCCGGCCGCCCGGCGTCGGAAAGCGGTGATCGGTGAAAAGCCGCGGCGTACCTTCGCCGTTACGGAAGGGCCATTGTATCGACCTTCTTTCCTTCAGAATGGCATAGGAAAGGCCGGAAATATCGCATTCCGTTCCGGCCGTCGTTTTTACATGCTCTGCATAGATATCGGCAGGGCTTTCGTAGGAAAATGCTTCTCCCCAGCCCATCCGTCCCGCAAAATCCAGGATAATCTCAGCATCGGCGCGGGCCTCTCCCGGCGGGTCGAGTACTTTCGGGAGATGGGTAATGCGCCGTTCGGAATTGGTCATTGTCCCTTCCTTTTCCAGCCAGGTAGCGGCAGGGAGAACGATATCGGCATAAGCGAGGGTATCCGACCGGCTGGAAACATCCTGCACCACCACCAGCCGGGCCTTTTGCAATGCCCTGGCTACACGGTCGGAATCCGGCAGGCTTACCATCGGGTTGGTACAGACGATCCAGATGGCTTTCATGCGGCCGTCGAGCAGGGCGTCGACCATCTCCGTCGCCGTCAGTCCGGGATTCGGATTGATAGGTACCGGCGCCTGCCAGAAGCGTTCGATCTCCGCGCGATGGCCGGCGTTGCCCAGGTCCCGGTGCGCCGGAAGCAGGTTGGCCAGGCCGCCTACTTCCCGCCCGCCCATGGCATTCGGCTGGCCGGTCAGGGAAAATGGTCCGTTTCCCGGCTTGCCGATGCGCCCGGTCAGGAGGTTGAGGGCGATCAGCGAGACATTTTTGTTGACGCCGATGACGGACTGGTTCAGCCCCATCGTCCACAACGTCATAAAACCACGGGAAGCATGGATATACCGGGCCGCGAGACGCAGGTCTTCTTCCGGAAGCCCGCAGGCATCAGCAGCTTCCGCTACGGTCCGCCGGAACGCCGCTTCCCGGAAGGTATCGAAACCTTCGGTATGGTCGTGGATAAAGTCCCGGTCGATCCATCCGTTTTCAATCAGGATACGTGCCAGAGCCAGGTACAGGGTCACATCGGTACCGGGCCGCAGCGGCAGGTGCAGATCGGCGACGGAGGCTGTTTGCGTACGTCGCGGATCGACAACGATGATCTTCACCTCGGGATTCCGCTGCTTGTTGGCCTCCATGCGCCGCCAGATAACCGGATGCGCCCAGGCGGCGTTCGAGCCCGCTACGAAAAAGCAATCGGCGATATCCAGGTCTTCGTAGCTGACCGGCACGGAATCTTCCCCAAGGGTCATTTTGTAGCCCACAACCGCCGAGGACATACACAGGCGGGAGTTGGTATCGATGTTGTTCGACCCGACAAACCCTTTCATCAGTTTATTGATGACGTAGTACTCCTCCGTCAGGCATTGCCCGGAAATGTAAAAACCGACCGAATCCGGACCGTACTGCCCGATCAACCTATTGAATATGCGGGCAGTACGGTCAAGGGCATTCTCCCAGGAAACCCGCTGCATCGGCATGGACCTGTTCATCCTCATCTGCGGATAGAGAAGACGGTCGCTGTCGTCCATCGCCGTATAATGCAGGTTCATGCCCTTCGAGCAGAGCATTCCTTTGCTCGACGGATGCGTTTCGTCGCCCCGCACATGCAAAGCGCCGTTCCCCTTGTCGGTGAGGACAATACCACACCCGACCCCGCAGTAGCAGCAGGTGGTTTTGTGTTCGGTTTCGTTCGGACGGCGCGACATAGCAATGAATATCAGGCGAGTACGGTCTCTTCAACCGACTCGGTTTTTCCGGAGAAATTCACAAAAAAGCAGAACAGGGCGATTCCGGCGATGGCAAAGCCGATGTAGCGGAAGGCGTCGGCATAGGTCAGGCTTTCCGATTTGAACAGAAAGCCCATCAGTACGCCGCCGAGGTTACCGCCCGCGCCGACAATCCCGGAAATCCAGCCGACAGACGACGGATTCACGAAGGGTACGATGGCGTAGTTTCCGCCGTTGGCCATTTTCAGGAAGAGGGCAAACGTCAGCATGGAAACGATCGCGGCCGTCAGGTTGCCGGCTTGTGCAAACAGCAGCAGCCCCAGGCCTTCAAGCAGCAGCAATACGGCCAGTAAAACGCCCTTGCCCCGCATGCCATACCGGACCGAAACCTTGTCGGCAGCCACGCCCCCGAGCGCCCGGGCAAACAGGTTCATGAATCCGAAAATCCCGGCCCAGAACCCGGCTGAGGCCTGGGATAGTCCGAACGTGTCAACAAAATGGAGCGCCGCGACGCCGTCGAACGTAATCTCCATCCCGAACGACGCTGCATATGCCAGAAACAGTGCCCATACCCGGATATCCGCTGAGATTGTCCGGAAGCCTCCGGATTTTTTTACGGCCTTTTTCGCGGGAAGGTCTTCCAGGTTACCGGCCGGTGTGTCTTTCGTGAAGCGATAGTAGAGAAACGCCATCAGCAGCATCGCCGTGCCCGGCACGACCATCGCAATACGCCAGGCGGCGTGCGGGGTATAGCCCGCGCCGACGATTCCGGCGAAGATCAGCGGCATGACCATATTGGTGACGCCGCCGCCGAGGTTTCCCCAGCCACCGGCGACGGCATTGGCGGTGCCTTTGATCGCCGGTGCAAACATGACTGAGGTGTGGTACTGCGTGACGACGAACGAGGCGCCGATCACGCCGATCCCGAGACGAAACAGCAGAAAAGAGGTGTAGTCGTGTGCCAGCCCCACGCCCATCACCGGAACAGCACCGACGACAAGCAGCAGGGTATAGCTTTTCCGTGGTCCCCAGACGTCGCACAGCCAGCCCATGAGCAGGCGAGCGAAAATCGTCATCGAAACGGCGGCGATGATGGTATTTCCGACCTGCGCCTTGGTCAGTCCGAGGTCGGCCCGGATCGTCGGCATCAGCGGCGCCAGGCCAAACCAGCCGAAAAAGCACAGGAAAAAGGTCATCCAGGTAAGGTGGAACGTACGCATTTGTACGCCCGAAAAGGAAAACAGGCGGAGTGACTCCAACGGTGACGTATTCATAGCAGGGATGCGTTTTCAGTGAAGGAATTCAGGCCGCAGGTTCAGCATGAGGTAGGCCCATTGCGCCTGATGGGAAGCCTGTCCGGCAGTCCCGAGCTTGACATATTCGAGGCTGTCAGTACCGCGCAGCCAGGAGTACCCGGCCTCCAGCGTGGCATATTTCGTGACAGTGCCCGTCACAACCAGGTCGATTTCCTGACCCAGCTGCCCGGCGAGGCGGGAGCCGTCGAGCATATTGCGGACCGGGCTGGCCAGCGAAAAATGGTGAATATCGAGCGTAGCTGTGAACCGCTTGTTGATCAGGTACCGGGCCTTCAGGAAGGCGTCGTTGAGGCCGCCGGCCGGCGCACCCGTCGCGACATAGAAGTAGTCCATGTACCCCCAATGCTTGTGCGGCGTGCCGTAGAGCGGGTCGAAACGGTGGTCTTTTCCATCGGGGTCGACGGTATTGTTGCCCGAAAGCCGTTCGAATCCCGGCCCGATCCACCATTTACCCTGACGTATCGAAGCATTCACGCCCCAATACGAAGCCGAGAGCGATTGCCCCGTTGCGGTATGCCCCGACTGCCCATAGGCAAACGCCTGCCATTGCCAGCGCTTGTCACTGCCGGTGACCATCGCGCCATAGGTAAACCGGCTGTTTACGCCTTTTACGTCGTATCGCCGGCCATAGGCCCAACCGACCGCCTGACTACCGATGCTATCTATACGATACTTCTGAAAATCGTCCTTGAAGAGCAAGCCGGAAGCGGTGACGGTTTTCCACCGGCGGGCGGCGTACAGGTATTGCAGGGACTTGAACTGCTGCGTCTGGCCGTTGGTGGATACGGCGGATACCAGTTGCGGCGCTCCGCCTTTGCCGCTCGTCGGCACAAAACCAGCCGGTACCGGCAGTACCGAACCGGTGGTACTGGCGACGTACGCCGGCACGTTTCCGGGTGTGTAGAAAGTCCCCTTTACCCCCGCAGCATCGGAATTCTGGTTAAATGCGATGCCCAGATCAAACTGCCAGGGCCCTTTTCCGGCTTTCAGCACGGCGGCGTCAAAACGCCGGCCCTGTTGCAGCCAGTCGAGGTTACCGAGCAGGCGGACGTCGTCATATACCAGCTCCTGACGACCTACCTTCAGTGATAACTGGCTGATCAGCTTGTCTTTCCAGGTCGAATCCGAGAGCACAAACTCCCCCCATGCTTCGTGGAGAAAGAGGCGGTTGCCGTCGGCCGGTGAGATACTGGAGGCGTCCTGCCCCCATACCCGGACGTCGCGGAGGGTCACTCCCACCCGGATTCGTTCGGAACGGTAGCCCAGGGAAATCCCTGAGCGCTGAGAGGTAAAGGCTGCCACCGAAGCCCCTTTGGGCAACAGAGTGGCATAGCCCTGGCGGAGCTCGGTACGGGTCCGGATCTGGCCCGTGAGCGTCACCTGCGCTTTTGCGGTGAATGTTAGCGATAACAGTCCCCCAAAAGCAAGCCCCCACTTGCTTTTGTAGTTGTGAATCATTTGTTTTGGAATGAATTGTTGGTAAAACCCTTGCTAAACGATTCTTCCGAACCGGAACGGATGCCCCCACATCCTTCCGGTTTTTGACTTTCCGGGCTCTCCGGCCCCGTCGTCAAACGTGTTTTCTTTGGTCTGCGGCAACCGGAAAAAGGCCGTAGCTTTCCCGGGCGGCGGAGGTGACTTTTCCGCCTTGCGTTTGTGATTTTGTTTGAATCCGGATGGATGAAGTCTGGTGTATTACCCGCTTTTACTTTCAGGTGATCAAATGTAACAAGTAACTAGTTATACCCAAATTTTTTTAAACCAATTTTTGCCAAATTTTCTACTACCGATCTAATATTCTTTAAAATTTTAAACCTGTTTTTGTCAAAATACAACAAATTATCAAAAAGTATGGCCGTTTTTAAATATCCGATCAGCTGACCTTTCAAAACAGTTTTTTAGAGAATCAGTAAATACTTATACTCACATTTCAATTTTTACATTGAATAATACAAAAATCCTCTTTGAAGAATGAAAAACGCTGAAACAGACCGAATCCGGCGAATGGAAAGTCGCGCGGATCATTCCTCCGCCTGCATGCGTGCGGCTCCGATTTTTTGACAACTTTGCGGCATGAACGTCGTCAAGATTACCCTCGCCAATCTCCGTGACAAACCGCTCAGCACGTTCCTCAGCACGCTGCTGATGGCGCTGGGAGTTGGACTGATTTCGCTGCTCGTCCTCATCAGCCAGCAACTGGAAGATAAATTCACCCGGAACCTGAAGGGCATCGACATGGTCGTAGGTGCGAAAGGAAGCCCGCTTCAGATCATCCTTTCTTCGATTTACCAGATCGATTCGCCGACGGGGAATATTCCGCTTGACGACGCCAACCGCCTCGCCCGGAATCCGATGGTCAAAACAGCCATCCCGCTGTCGATGGGCGATAACTACAAACTGTTCCGCATTGTCGGGACCGATCAGCGTTACCTCGATCACTTTGAAGCGAAACTGGCACAGGGACGCGTTTTTCAGCAACCGCTGGAGGCTGTTCTCGGCGATAAGGTAGCGCGGCAGACCGGCCTGAAAATCGGCGATACCTTCGCCGGCGCGCACGGTTTTGACGCCGAAGGGCACGTTCACGGCGATGCGAAATACAAGGTCGTCGGTATTGCTGCTTTTAATAATTCTGTCGTCGACAACGTCATCCTGACTCCCTACGAAAGTATCTGGAAGGTACACGAAGGGCAGGAAGGAAGTCAGGGAAATGAAATCATCGGGGAAATGGTCAACGGAGAAGCTCCGGCCGACTCCGCCGCCGGGCCCGCGCATGAAATCACCTCCCTGCTGATCTCGTTCCGGAATCCGATGGGGAATGTCATTCTTCCCCGGATTATCAACGAAAACAGCAAACTGCAGGCCGCATCTCCGGCACTCGAAATCAACCGCATGCTGGATCTGCTCGGCGTAGGCGTGGATACCCTCCGCTGGATGGCGCTGGTCATCATCGTAATTGCCGGCGTCAGCGTGTTCATCTCGCTGTATAATTCCCTGAAAGAACGCAAATATGAAATGGCGCTGATGCTGTCGATGGGGGCTACCCGCGGCCGGCTCTTCCTCATGCTTTTGCTGGAAGGATTGATCATCAGCGTATTCGGATATCTATTCGGTCTGCTCTTCAGCCGCATCGCCCTGGGTATTCTCTCAGCGGGCGCGGATCAGAGTTTCCACTACAGCTTCCAGGTGATGGCGCTGACGACGCCGGAAGTATACCTGTTCGGAGGCGTACTGGCGCTGGGCCTGCTGGCTGCCGCATTGCCTTCACTGACGATATACCGCATTAATCTGTCCCGGACACTGGCCGAGGAATAGCAGGTTGCAGCACAGCAAAGCCGGCAGCGGAGCATTCCGCTGCCGGCTTTGTTTTTTCCGGTTTTATCTAGAAAAAAGAATAACTCGCCGCATTCGCCTGTCATTCAGCCGGTTTGTCTTAGTTTCGTAACCAGATTTTGCCGACCCGTTTCCTTCTTCATCGCCCCGATACACCCACGGCAACCTCTGTTCGCTAAACCTATGAAAAAACGTTACCTGGCGCTCCTCCTCGGATGGGTTCTTTCGGGATGCGTGGAACCGTATGACGGCAAGTATGGCAACGAGCTGAACCTCCTCGTCGTTGATGGCTACCTGACCAATGCTCCCGAACGTCAAAGCATTACGCTCCGCATGAGCGACTGGGCCCGCACGCCCGACCGCACCGGCCTGGTTACCGGCGCACACCTGCAACTGACCATTAACGACGGCGAAACCCTGCCGTTTACCGAAACGACGAAAGGCGTGTATTCCCTGCCGGAATCGTTCCGGGGCAAGCCGGGAGACCAGTATAAATTGTCAATTGTTCTCGCGGACGGAAAGAAATATGCTTCCACGACCGAGAAAATGCCCTCCGCCGTACCCATTACCCGGGTCTACCAGGAATTTGACCCAAAGGGCATCCGGCAGAGCGAAATCAGCTTTCTTCCGGCGCATCACCTGTTTGTAGACGTAAACGACCCGGTAACCGAACGCAATTTTTATCTCTGGAAATGGACGTTATGGGAGCGGCAATATGCCTGCGCGACCTGTACCAATGCGCTCTACCAGACTTCGGTACAGGATTGCGTGTCGATGAATATCAACTACGTCCCGCCGATTATCTATGACTATGCCTGCGAAGGCGACTGCTGGGAAATTTTCCACGAGGAAGAGCTCAACGTATTCGCCGATATCTATTCCAACGGGAAAACCATCACAGGCAAAAAAGTAGCCACCCTGCCTTTCTTCAGCTGGGACCCCGCGCTGGTGGAACTGCGCCAGCTATCCCTGTCGACCGACGCCTACCGGTACTTCAGCCTGATCGACCAGCAATCCCAGCGCACGGGAAGCCTGACCGATACCCCGCCTGCTGCGCTGGCCGGGAATATCAAGAACGTGGATAATCCCAACGAATATGTCATGGGATACTTTTCAGCGGCAGCCGTAACGATTCAGAAGTACTGGCTGCAGCGGAAAGATGCGACTTTCGCCAAACCTATTGGCTTGCTGGGCGGCCGGGATATGCAGCTGGAGCCGTATCACGAAGAGCCTCCGGGCGTCGCCCGCCCGCCCCGCGCCCCCTGTAAACTCAGTGCCACCCGTACGCCTCTCCGCCCGGATGGCTGGCAATAACCTGCCTATGAAAAGACTACTACTCTTTCTTTTTACGGGCCTGTTGTGCTTCGCCGCCGGGGCGCAGACGCCCGTCCAAACCGCCCAAAGAGATGCCGTCCGCTTCAAAATCCGCGGAACGCTGCTGGATTCACTCGAAGGTACCCCTCTGATCAAAGCGGCGGTTTTAGTCGATTTCAAACGCTCCGGAACGACGACCGATGAAAACGGCCGCTTCGAACTGACGCTCTATCCCGGGCAATACTGGCTGTCTTTTCGCCTGATCGGCTACCGGCCGAAACGGGTGCACGTCAACCTCACGCACGATCACCAGCTATCCGTCCGGCTCAATAGCCTGGCCAACGAGCTGGAGGAAGTCATTGTCTCCTCGAAAGGCGTTGACGCCAACGTACGCCGCCCGCTGCTCGGCGTTAACCAGCTCAATATCAAAACATTGGAACGCATTCCGGCGGCGTTCGGGGAAGTAGACCTCCTGCGCGGAGTACAGATGCTGCCGGGCGTGACGAGTGTGGGCGAGGCGTCCAACGGGGTGAATATCCGGGGCGGAACGACCGATCAGAACCTGATTTTGCTCGACGACGCGCCGATTTTCAACCCGACGCATATGTTCGGATTGTTTTCGGCCTTCCCCCCGGACGCCGTTTCTTCGCTCGAACTCTACAAAGGCAACGCGCCGGCCCGGTACGGCGGACGGGCGGCAGCGGTAATGGACGTTACGCTGGCGAGCCCGAATCTGGAAAAGTTCAAAATGAACGGCGGGATCAGCCTGGTATCCAACCGGTTGCAGCTCGACATTCCCCTTATCAAAAACAAGCTGGGTATTTTGCTCACAGGCCGCGGGGCGTTCAATGACTTTCTGTTGCCCATCGCTTCCGAGCGGCTTAACAATATCAAAGCGAAATTTGGCGACGCCGCGGCCAAGGTCTTCTACCGGCTCAACAACCGGAATACGGTTACCCTTTCGGCATATTGGACGAAGGACTTTTTTCAGACGGATCTGCTCGGATCGATCGCCAACGTCGTCGCCACCTCCACGCAATACGATCACCGGACGATTAACGTTTCCGGTCGCTGGTTTTACGCGTTCAACAGCAAGGTGAATCTGCAGACGACTGTCCTGGCGGCAGACTATGTGCCCAAAATTCTTTTGCCGGAAAAAGATTCGCGGAATAAAGTCGTCATTCAGTCCGGTATCCGCCAGCATCAGTTCAAAACAAGCCTTAATATCCAGCAAAAGAAGCATAACTGGGAGGTCGGCATCAGCGCGACGCAGTACCGCGTGCATCCCGGCGACCTGAAACCGGGTACCAGCCCGGCGGTATTGTCGATCCGGACACCTGTTGAAAACGGCGTAGAGCTGGCGGCACATGCGGAAGACCAGTTGACGTTATCGAAACGACTATCTGCGTCCTTCGGCCTGCGCTATTCCCAATTTCTGGCGCTGGGGCCGGGTATCGTCCGCCGGTACGCAGAAGGTCAGCCACGGGATGATTTCTCGGTGACGGATTCCACCCTCTACGGCAGCGGGCAGGTCATGCGTTCATACGGAGGTTTCGAACCCCGCATCGGCATCAACTACCAGCTAAGTCCGGTTTCGTCCGTGAAATTCGGGTACAACCTCATGCGGCAATACCTGCAGGTTGTCTCGAATACGACAACACCGATGCCGACTGCCCGCTGGAAAACTTCCGATGCTTTTATCAAGCCGCAGGTCAGCCAGTTGATCTCTGCCGGTTATTTCCGCAACCTCCGGGATGATGTGTATGAGCTGTCTGTTGAAGGCTACTACCGGCATACCGAAAATGTCCCCGACTACAAACCCGGCGCCGATTTTCTGTTGCAGCGCTTTCCGGAGACCCAGCTGTTGCAGGGTGTCAATCGCTCCTGGGGTATTGAAACCATGATTTCGAAGAAACGGGGTGAGCTGACCGGCTGGGTAAGCTATACCTATGCCCGGTCGCAGAACCGCATCAGCGAAGGCACAGATTTTACGCAGCGCATCAACAACGGAAACTGGTATCCGGCCAACTACGATCGCCCGCACAGCCTCAACGCGACGCTCAACATCAACCAGGGCAAGCACAACAGCTTCTCGTTCAATTTTGCATATTCAACCGGACGGCCCTATACCGCTCCGGCGGGCTTGGTGTCGTATCAGGGGCGTTATTATCCCTTCTACACCGACCGCAACCTCGAACGGATTCCGGACTACCACCGCATGGATTTTTCCTGGTACATCACCAATCCAACCATGAAAAACAAGCGCTGGGTAGGTCACTGGGCCTTTACAGTGTATAACCTGTACGGCCGGAAAAACGCCTATTCTGTTTTCTACCGGACGGAAGGCGTGCAAACCAAATCGCAGAAACTGGTCGTATTCGGTGCGCCGATTGTGACGATCGCGTATACGTTCAAGTTTCAGTAAGAACTGAGTGGAACGAGGAATACTGGTATCGGCCGGATCGGAAATTTTACAACTTCATTTTGCAAGCGGGTTTTTGTACCTGAGTTTTTGCAACCGAGTTTTTGCAACCCAGTTGAAAAAAGTTGTGAATTGCGGTAACTTTGGCTCGATTTTTAGCGTTAAGACTTGCTGAAACCACTCCTGTGCCATGCGGATATTCCTTTCATTGATGGCGGCTGTCGTCCTTTTTGTCGCCGCCACGACCGATAAAGCTCCTTTTGCCGAGCCGGCAAAGATTACCTGGGAAAACCTGAAGGATGTCAAATTCCAGAAGAAGTGGTACCCGGAAGAAAAGATGTACATCCTCTACCCGAACTTCGGGCCGGGCGTACAGAAACTGAGCAACAAGGAAGTTGTCATCAAAGGATACCTCGTTCCGGTAGACATCACGACCAATACCTTTGTGTTGTCGGCCTACCCTAACTCCATGTGTTTTTTCTGCACGGGAACGGGCCCGGAAACCATTATGGCCCTTAAAATGAAGAAACCGAGACGGTTTAAGGTCGACGAAGTAGCCAGCTTCAAAGGCACGCTTAAACTGAACGCCAGCGATATCTACGAACTGAACTACATTCTCGAAAACGCCGAGATCGTTCCGGGAGAATAAGACGCCGCCCGTCATTACCTTTGCCCTGCCGTTATTGCGGCGGGGCTTTTTCTTTTCCGGCTTATGAAATTTCTGAGAATCCTGACCAAAACCTGCCTGATACTGATTGCGCTTATTCTGGTGCTGCTCGTATCTACGCTGACCACTGTTGATGAAACGCCGTATGCCGGCTCCGAAGCCGAAGCCGTCACCAATACCCATTTACAGAAAGTAACTGCCGCCCTGGCACAGCAACGTCCGGATCCGCTTCGCGACAAGCCGTTGCAAATCGGCTGGGCGCGGACCAATATTACGCCGTCGGAACCTACGCCCCTTGCAGGGTACGGTACCCGCCGCGGAAAAGTTTCTACTGCTGTGCGTGATTCTCTGTATGTACGCGCTTTTGTGTTTGACAACGGGCAGCGGCGGACGGCCATCGTCGCGACCGACCTGCTCATCGTTCCGCCGACTATCGTGGAAGCGGTCCGCCAACACTGGCCCAAACACCTGACGCTCCAGGCAGATCAACTGTACTTCGGCGCGATTCACAGCCACAACAGCGAAGGCGGCTGGCAGGAAGGCCTCGGCAGCGAAATGATTGCCGGGGACTATAACCCCGAAGTCGTTGCATTTCTCGCCCGCCGCACCATAGAAGCGCTGACGGCAGCAGAAGCGAACCTGGAACCGGCGGAAATCGGATACGGCGAAGCGGCGCTGCCGGATTACATCGAAAACCGCCTCGTCGGCACGGAAGGTATCGTAGACCCCATGGTACGGATGATCAAACTGAAAAAGCAATCCGGCGCGACGGCCCTGCTCGTTACCTATGCGGCTCACGCGACGCTAATCAACGACGAAAACCTGGTGGTATCCCGTGACTATCCCGGCGTATTGGTTGATTCGCTGGAAAAACAGCAGGTCGATTTCGCCGCATTCATGGCCGGCGGTGTGGGTTCGATGCGTCCGCACGTCAAAAGCGGTACCGATGATCAGGAAATGAATGAGGAAGCGCAGGCGCTGAACCGTAAAATCCGGGAGGTACTGCCGGGTATTGCTACTTCTCCGACGTCGTCACTCGCATTTGCCACCCTGCCGGTGGAGCTTCGCCAACCGCAATTGCAGGTAGCGAAGGGCTGGAAAGTACGGCAGTGGGCCTGGGACCTGCTGTTCGGCAAAGAAACGGCCGATATCAAGGTACTCCGCATCGGGGATATCGCCCTGCTGGGGATGCCGGCCGACTTTTCAGGGGAACTGGTACCTGAATTCCGGTCGCGGCTGCATGTGGTAGTCACGAGCTTCAACGGGCATTACATCGGCTATGTCACGCCGGATAAGTACTGGACCCGGGATACCTATGAGAGCGTTGTGATGAACTGGTTCGGGCCGAATACCGGCAGCTACCTCGTCAAAGCCGGGCAGGCATTGCTGAACGCCCTCTGACGGGCGATTTCCGACATTACTTAGAATGATTCTAAACTCCTTCGTATTTTGGCTAAAGTCGTTCCGAATGCGATTTTTGTAACGGAGGAAGGGGGAATCTGCCGATTCTGCCGCTCATCCGCACCTAAAAAGTTATTGCATTCATGATGTTATTGACTTCGCTTCCTTCCGACTTCGCGCCGGTATTTGTTCAGTTTCTCGCGGCTATGGGGTTCATTGTCATGACGATGCTGGCGACGCACCTGCTCACCGGCACGCGGAAGAAGACCAGCACCGCCCGCAAGGAAGATCCCTGGGAATGCGGTATTCCCGTTTACGGAGACGCCCGTACTCCTATTTCGGTCAAGTACTTTCTGACGGCTATTCTTTTCGTTCTCTTCGACGTCGAAATCATTTTCATGTACCCCTGGGCTGTTAACTTCATCAAGTTCAAGCAGGACGGACTGGGTATGCTGATGTTCGGCGAGATGATCGTCTTCATGGTATTGCTGCTTGCCGGCTTCTACTATGTGATCAAAAAGGGCGTGCTGAAGTGGGACCAGGATTGATCGCATCTGAAAAAACAGACAGACAATGAGCAACAGACCTAACAATATCAAAGTAGTAGACGCCCCGGACGGCTACGGCGGATCGGGATTCTTTGCTACCTCCTTCGAGAAAGTCATCGGCCTTGCCCGGAGCAATTCGCTCTGGCCATTGCCGTTCGCGACTTCCTGCTGCGGGATTGAGTTTATGGCGACAATGGGTGCTACCTATGACCTGGCGCGGTTTGGTTCGGAACGTCCGAGCTTCTCGCCCCGTCAGGCGGATATGCTCCTCGTCATGGGCACGATCGCCAAGAAGATGGCGCCTGTTCTCAAGCAGGTATACATCCAGATGGCCGAACCCCGGTGGGTGATCGCCGTTGGCGCCTGCGCCTCCTCCGGAGGGGTTTTTGATACGTATTCGGTGCTTCAGGGAATCGACCGGATCATTCCGGTGGACGTTTACGTGCCCGGCTGCCCGCCCCGCCCCGAACAGATTCTGGACGGCGTAATGCAGTTGCAGGAAATCGTTAAGAATGAACCGCTTCGCCGTCGCGACTCGGCTGAATACACCGCCCTGCTTGAATCGTACGGCATCATCAAGTGACAGGATATGATTACCAATCAAGAAATAGCTGACGACCTGCTGGCAAAATTCGGAGAAGCGACCATCGCCGGCTTCGAGGAGCATCATGGTATCATGAGTGCTTTTGTCACGGTAGATTCGGCGAAGACCATCATCCGGTACCTCTATGATCACCCCGGTTTCCAGTTCAAATTTCTGACCGACCTGGCCGGGATTCACTATCCTGACAACAAGGGAGGCGAGCTCGGAGTGATCTATCACCTGCATAGCTGGACGCATAACCACCGGTTCATGCTCCGGATCTTTGTGCCGGTGGAAGCACCCGATGTTCCGACGATTTCTGACTTTCACCTCTGTGCCAACTGGATGGAGCGGGAAGCCTATGATTTCTTCGGAATCAATTTTGTCGGCCACCCCAACCTGCTCCGCATCCTGAACATCGAAGAGATGGACTACTTCCCGATGCGGAAGGAATACCCGATGGAAGATGCGACACGGCAGGACAAGATCGACGCCCTGTTCGGCCGGTAGGTCAAGATATACGCGGAACAGACCCTGTTCTCTCATTCATTACAGACTATAATGAGCGAAGAAGTAAGCAACATAACCCCTCGGGAACCCGGGAACGTGATGGGTCCGCAGGTTGGAAACCTGGCCCTGAAAAACGGGGTACCTACGGTGTCGGAAGACGGGCGGGAACTCACCACCCTGAACCTCGGCCCTACCCACCCGGCTACGCACGGTATCTTTCAGAACATCCTTCAGATGGACGGGGAGAAAATCGTGTCGGGAACACCCACGATCGGGTACATTCACCGGGCGTTTGAAAAAATCGCCGAACGCCGTCCGCTCTACCAGATCACGACGCTGACGGACCGGATGAACTACTGTTCCAGCCCCATTAACAACATGGGCTGGCACATGACGGTGGAGAAGCTCCTCGGTATTGAAGTACCGAAGCGTGCCCAGTACATCCGGGTCATCATGATGGAGCTCGCGCGTATTGCTGATCACCTGATCTGTAACTCCATCCTTGGCGTAGACTCCGGCGCTTTTACCGGCTTCCTCTATGTCATGCAGAAGCGGGAAGAGATCTACGAAATTTACGAGGAAATGTGCGGCGCCCGTCTGACGACCAACATGGGTCGCTTCGGAGGCATGGAGCGGGACCTCTCCAACGAGGCCATCCGCAAGACCCGGGAGTTTATCCGCACCTTCCCGGCCGTGATGCAGGAATTTGAAAAGATGCTCAACCGGAACCGGATATTCATCGACCGGACGGTGGGCGTCGGCCCCGTTTCCCAGGAAATGGCCCTGCAATACGGTTTCACCGGCCCGAACCTCCGGGCTGCCGGTATTGACTACGACATGCGGGTCATGAGCCCGTATTCTTCCTACGAAGACTTTGATTTTGATATTCCCGTGGGCTACACCGGCGATACGTACGACCGGTACATGGTCCGCAACGGAGAAATCTGGGAGAGCTTCAAGATTGTTCAGCAGGCACTCGAAAACCTGCCGGAAGGTCCCTTCCACGCCGATGCGCCGGAATTCTACCTCCCGCCCAAGCAGGAAGTATACCGGAACATGGAAGCTCTCATCTATCACTTCAAGATTGTGATGGGCGAAATTCCGATTCCGGTCGGCGAGGTATACCACTCGGTAGAAGGCGGAAACGGCGAGCTCGGCTTCCACCTGATTTCCGACGGCGGCCGCAGCCCGTACCGGCTGAAAATGAGAAGACCCTGCTATATTTTTTACCAGGCGTATCCCGAAATGTGCAAGGGCGTGACGCTTTCCGACGCGATCATCATCCTGAGTAGTATGAACGTGATTGCCGGAGAGTTGGACGCATAAGACGGATCTTTTATGATTACAGAGAAACCCCGTATCCAGTTTACGCCCGAGCGTCTTGAGCGGGCCAGGGAAATCCTGACCCATTACCCGGAAGGAAAACAAAAATCGGCCCTGCTGCCCCTACTGCACCTGATTCAGGAGCAGGAAGGCTGGACTTCACCGGAAGCGATGGACTACATCGCCGATTTTCTGGGCATCAAGCCGATTGAAGTATACGAAGTGGCGACGTTTTACACGATGTACCACCTCGAGCCGGTTGGCAAGCATGTCATTGAATACTGCCGGACCGGTCCGTGTATGATCATGGGCGGCGAAGAGGTATACGCGCACCTGAAGAAGAAAATCGGTGCGGACGACGGCGAGACGTCTCCCGATAACCTGTTCACGATCAAGCCGGTAGAATGCCTGGCCGCCTGCGGCTGGGGCCCGTGCTTCCAGATCCGGGAAAAATACTACACCCATCTTACGATTGAGAAGGTGGATGAGATTATTGATGAGTTGAAAAAATAGATTCGGTTTTCAGTTTTCTGTTTTCCGTTTTCAGTTTCGAATGAGGAGAGCATATTCCCTCCCCAAACTGAAAACAAAAAACCGAAAACCGAAAACTGTCTCACAAGCCAGTTGATATGTCAAGTGAGCGACTTAAAATCCTGACAGCCAACGCCGATATCCCCGGCATTGAGACGTTTGAAGTATACCGCAAGCACGGTGGGTACACGGCTGTTGAAAAGGCTGTGAAGACCATGACACCCGACGCCGTCGTGGAAGAAGTGAAGAAGTCGGGCGTGCGCGGGCGCGGCGGTGCTGGTTTCCCCATGGGGATGAAATGGTCGTTCCTGGCCAAGCCCGAGGGAGTACCCCGCTACCTGGTCTGCAACGGCGACGAGTCGGAGCCCGGTACCTTCAAGGATCACTGGCTGATGAAGACCATTCCCCACCTTCTGATTGAGGGAATGATTGTTTCCAGTTTCGCCCTGGGTGCGAATACCAGCTATATTTATGTTCGGGGAGAATTGATGTACGTCGTCAAAATCCTCGAAAAAGCGATTGCCGAAGCGAAAGCAGCCGGTTTTCTCGGAAAAAATATCCTCGGATCCGGCTATGACCTGGAGCTGTATGTACAGCCCGGCGGCGGCGCCTATATCTGCGGAGAAGAAACCGCCCTGCTCGAATCGCTCGAAGGCAAGCGCGGTAATCCGCGGAATAAACCTCCGTTCCCGGCTGTCAAGGGCCTGTATCAGTGCCCGACGGTAGTGAACAACGTAGAGTCGATTTCCACAACGCCGTGGATTGTCAATAACGGCGGCGAAGCATATGCGGCGGTAGGTATCGGCCGGTCGACGGGCACCAAGCTCATCTCCGCCTCCGGACACCTGAAAAAGCCCGGTGTATATGAAATTCCGCTGGGTATTACGGTCAATGAATTTATTTATTCGGACGAATGGTGCGGCGGTATCCGCGACGGCCATCACCTCAAGGCGGTTGTTGCCGGCGGGTCGTCCGTTCCCATTCTGCCGGCCGCCCTGTTGCTGAAAACGGCCAACGGCGAAGACCGGCTTATGACGTACGAATCCCTGGCCGACGGCGGTTTTGCCACCGGTACCATGCTGGGTTCGGGCGGGTTCATCGCGATGGACGAAACCTCGTGTATCGTACGGAATACCTGGAACTTCTCCCGGTTCTATCATCATGAATCCTGCGGTCAGTGCTCTCCCTGCCGGGAAGGTACGGGCTGGATGGAGAAGGTTCTCCACCGGATCGAGCACGGTCATGGTTCGATGCACGACATCGACCTGCTCGTCGACGTTTCGAAGAAAATCGAAGGAAATACCATTTGTCCGCTGGGAGACGCAGCAGCCTGGCCGGTCGCTTCGGCGATCCGTCACTTCCGCGACGAATTCGAATGGCATATTAAATTCCCGCAGGAAGCCACCCGTCCGGGTGCCGTGTACCGCGGTCATATGGAACTGGCCTAGGTCAGCCTGTTTTAACCGATACTTTCCCATGAAAGTCACGATAGATAACATTACGGTGGAGGTCGAACCCGGCACCACCATCCTGCAGGCCGCCCGGAAAATCGGTCCGGAGATCGCTCCTCCTGCCATGTGTTACTACGAGCCGCTCAAGGCTTCCGGCGGAAAGTGCCGGGCCTGTCTCGTCAAGGTAACCGCCGGTTCGGAGAAAGATCCCCGCCCGATGCCGAAGCTGGTCCCTTCCTGCATCACGCAGGTACAGGATGGAATGGTGGTGGAAAACACGATTAACCAGCAGGTACTCGACACCCGCAAGGGCATCGTGGAGTTTCTCCTCATCAACCACCCGCTCGACTGCCCCATCTGCGACCAGGCCGGCGAATGCCACCTCCAGGATTTCGCATTTGAGCATGGCATGCAGCAAACCCGTTACGAAGAAGAGCGCCGGACGTTCGAGAAGACCGATCTCGGTCCGAATATCCAGCTGCACATGACCCGTTGCATCCTGTGCTACCGCTGCGTGTTTACGGCGGATCAGATCACGGACGGACGGGTACACGGTGTCCTCAACCGGGGCGATCACGCGGAAATTTCGACGTACCTGGAAAAGGCGATCGACAACGATTTCTCCGGAAACGTCATCGATGTATGCCCGGTAGGCGCCCTGACCGATAAAACCTACCGCTTCAAAAACCGGGTATGGTTTACCAAGCCGGTAGATGCGCACTGTGATTGCGACAAGTGTAAGGGAGATGTAACGCTGTGGTACCGCGGCGATGAAGTGATCCGCGTAACGGCCCGCAAGAACCAGTGGGGTGAAGTAACGGCCTTTATCTGCAACAAATGCCGTTTTGAACGTAAGAAGACTTCTGATTGGGTGATTGAAGGCCCGACGAAAGTGGCCCGCCACTCGGTTATCTCGGCCAACAAATACGGCGCGAACAAAATCGTTCCGGAATTTGCGCGCCGTCTGGCAGCGTCTCAATACAAGGACGTCAAGGAAGGCCGGAACCTGGAGCAGCTGTCTATTCAACAGCTTCCGGAAGAGCGCTTCAAGCAGTTGGTTGCTCCTGCGGGAGAATCGGCTGTAGCGGGTATCCGTTCCATCCAAAACTGGGCTGACGACAAGTAGTTTCCGACGGAAACATAGACGATAACGATCAATTCACATGGAAGTATTCTGGATCAAAGCCATCATCGTCCTGGTCATCTTTGGCCTGTCGCTGGTCGTGGCCATGTATTCAACCTGGGCCGAACGGAAGGTTGCCGGCTACATGCAGGACCGTCCGGGTCCGAACCGGGCCGGCTGGGGTGGGTTGCTGCAACCGCTCGCCGATGCCGGGAAAATGTTTTTCAAGGAAGATTTCATTCCCCTTCAGGCCAACAAGTGGCTGTTTATCGCCGGCCCGTGTCTGGCGATGCTGACGGCGCTTATGTCTTCGTCGGTTGTGCCTTTCGGCGATACGATCAAAATCGGGGAGCACGAAATTCAGGTGCAGGGCATCGAAGTCAACATCGGTATTCTCTGGGTATTCGGCGTTGTTTCGCTGGGTGTTTACGGGGTAATGGTCGGTGGATGGGCGTCCAATAACAAATTCTCCCTCCTCGGTGCGATTCGCGCCGCGTCCCAGAATATCAGCTATGAGCTCGCGATGGGTCTGTCACTGATCGCGATTATTATGCTGACGGGCAGTCTTTCCGTCCGTGACATCGTGCTGAGCCAGCACGGCGCTGCCTGGAACCTGTTCTACCAGCCGCTCGGATTTATTATTTTCCTGGTTTGTGCCTTTGCGGAGTGTAACCGTACGCCGTTCGACCTTCCCGAGTGCGAAGCCGAGCTCGTTGGCGGGTACCACACCGAGTATTCTTCCATGAAGCTGGGCTTTTACCTCTTCGCGGAGTACATCAACATGTTTGTGTCTTCCTGCGTGATTTCGGCGTTGTACTTCGGCGGATTCAACTATCCGTTCATGGACAAGGTTGCCGAGGCACTGGGAAGCGACGCTACAGGTCATAACATCGCTACAGCCATCGGCTTCGGCGTGTTCTTTGCCAAGGCGCTGTTCTTTGTGTTCTTCTTCATGTGGGTACGCTGGACGCTGCCGCGTTTCCGCTACGATCAGCTGATGAACCTGGGTTGGAAAAACCTGATTCCGCTGGCAATCCTGAACGTGATCACGACGGGTATCGGCATTCTCCTGGACATCCGTTGGTTCAGCTGGGTAGCCATGATTGCCATTGTGATCATCGCTGTGGCTCAGTCGGCCATGAAACCGAAGTCGGCCAGAGGTATTCTGGAGGCGGCACCGTCAAGATAAATCGTGTTTCCGGTTTTCAGTTTTCTGTTTTCAGTTGCCTCCGGGTGAGAAACAGAAAACCGCAAACCGCAAACGGAAAACAGTATTCACCATGCAACTGACCAACAGGGCCAAAAAAATTGACAAAAGTGAGATGACGCTGGCGGAGCGCATGTATCTTCCTGCGATTGCGGGGGGTATGGCCATCACGCTGAAGCACTTTTTCAAGAAGAAGCCTACGATCAATTACCCGGAGCAGAAACGGTACCTCGGGCCGGTTTTCCGCGGGCACCACATTCTGAAAAAGGATGAGGAAGGCCGCGAACGCTGCACCGCCTGCGGTCTCTGCGCTGTAGCCTGCCCGGCGGAAGCTATTTCGATGGTCGCAGCCGAACGGAAAGAAGGCGAAGAGCACAAGTACCGCGAGGAAAAGTACGCCGCGGTATACGAGATCAACATGCTCCGGTGCATCTTCTGCGGTTTCTGCGAAGAGGCCTGCCCGAAACAGGCGATCTACCTCCGTCACGACGAGTTCGTTCCCGTCTTCATGAACCGGGACGAAGTTATCTACGGAAAAGACAAGCTCGTGGAAGACATGAACCACCGGTATCTCCGGGAAGGCTGGAAATAAGTTCAAAAGGCGGGTTTTCCCGCCTCACTCGTTGGCTATGCAAAATCAAATTCTTTACGTCTGGTATCTGCTGACCGCTGTGACTATCCTGGCGGCTCTGCTGGTCGTTCTGGCGAAAAACCCTATTCACAGCGTTCTGTCGCTCGTCGTAACGTTCTTCTGCCTCTCGGCGCACTATGTTCTGCTGAACGCCCAGTTTCTGGCGGTAGTCAACATCATTGTGTATGCGGGGGCTATCATGGTACTCTTCCTTTTCGTGATTATGTTCCTGAACCTCAGGGAGTATACGGAGGAAACCAAATCCAATTTCGCCAAACTCGGTGCGGCGGTTGTCGGCGGGGTGACGCTTGTAGCGATCATCGCCGCCCTCAAAAAGGTACAATACCCGATGCCGATGCGGTATGACGTCCGCACGGGCTTCGTTGAAACGCTGGGTGAAGTACTCTTCCGGGACTACCTACTCCCCTTCGAGCTGGTAACGGTGCTGTTCTTCGTGGCCATGGTCGGAGCGGTTATGCTCGGAAAACGCGAGAAAGGCGAACGTCACTTCTGATGTGCCTTTTGTATATTATAACGACCCTGCCGGCCTGCCGGCGGGGTTTTTTCTTTCATACCTCACAGGATTTTCGGTTTTTTGTAACTGAATGATCAAAAGGCCCTTCGGGCTACGCTATTCCATCGAATGAAACTCTGGCAAAAAGAAGGTGTCTCGACGTCCGAGAAAATAGAAAAATTTACGGTCGGACGGGACCGCGAGATGGACCTCTACCTCGCTCCGTTTGATGTACTGGGCAACCTCGCCCACGCCCGCATGCTGGCGTCGGTCGGCCTGCTCGAAACCGCTGAACTCGCCGATCTGGAGCGGGAACTCAAGGTGATTTACCAGCGCATCGAAGCGGGTGAATTTGAGATTGAAGACGGCGTGGAAGACGTCCATTCCCAGGTGGAGCTGCTCCTCACCCGCCGGCTCGGCGACACGGGCAAGAAAATCCACTCAGGCCGCAGCCGGAACGATCAGGTACTGGTAGACCTCAAGCTTTTCACCCGGAGCCGGCTGGAAGAAATCGTGGTGCAGACCAAACGGGTTTTCGATGTTCTTCAGAAACGGTCCGAAGAACATAAAAATGACCTCCTGCCAGGCTATACTCACCTTCAGATTGCCATGCCGTCGTCATTCGGACTTTGGTTTGGCGCATATGCCGAATCACTGGTCGACGATGTCGCGCTGCTGAAAACGGCCTATCATTTTGCCAACCGGAACCCGCTGGGCAGCGGCGCCGGGTACGGTTCTTCTTTTCCGCTCGACCGGCAGGAAACGACTGACCTGCTCGGTTTCGAGGGCTTGCATTACAACGTCGTCTATGCGCAGATGAGCCGCGGAAAAACGGAGTGGAGCGCGCTGACGGCGATTGCCAACCTCGCGCAGACGTTGTCGCGCCTGGCGATGGACGTATGCCTTTACAACTCGCAGAACTTCGCATTTCTGACGTTGCCCGATGCCTTGACGACCGGCAGCAGCATCATGCCGCATAAGAAAAACCCGGATGTGGCTGAGCTGCTTCGCGGCAAGACCAACCGCCTCAAAGCGCTTCCGATGGAAGTAACGCTGGTCTTGAGTAACCTGCCTTCCGGCTACCACCGGGATATGCAGCTGCTGAAGGAAATCCTGATGCCGGCGATTGAGGAAATCCTCGACTGCCTCGACGTCACCGCCTACATGCTCGAACACCTGCAGGTCAAAACCAACCTCCTCGCGGATGCGAAGTACGATCTTCTCTTCAGCGTTGAGCGGGTGAATGAACTGGTGATTCAGGGAGTACCCTTTCGGGATGCTTACAAACAGGTAGGGAAAGAAATTGGGGAGGGTACGTACACCGCCTCCCGCGAGTTGCACCATACGCACCTGGGCAGCATCGGCAATCCGGCTACGGCGCAGATTGCCGAACTGATGGATCAGCAGCTTACGGGCTTCGGGTTCGACCGGGTACATGCCGCCATTAACCGCCTGCTCGGCCAATAATCTATGGCTCTTATTCTTCCTGTCAACGAAACAGCCCCGCAGCTCGGCGTCAATTGCTGGCTGGCTCCGAATGCCACGCTGGTCGGCGATGTCGTCATGGGTGACGACTGTACAGTCTGGTTCAACGCCGTTATCCGCGGCGATGTCAACGCTATCCGAATCGGCAACCGGACCAATATTCAGGACGGCGCGGTGATCCACTGCACGTACCAGAAAACGCAGACCGTCATCGGCGACTATGTCAGTATCGCCCATAATGCGGTTGTGCACGGTTGTACCATCGAAGACCGGGTATTGGTCGGCATGGGCGCCATCATCATGGACGGCGCCGTGATCGGTACCGGCAGCATCATCGCTGCCGGCGCGATTGTGACCCAGAACACCATCGTTCCTCCGGGTAGTATTTATGCCGGAAACCCCGCCCGGTTCCTGAAACCGGTGTCGGAAGGAGCCGCAGAAGTATTCGATCGGACGGCCAATAACTACGTCATGTATGCCGGCTGGTTCCGGGAAACCGACTGGTGAGTTTACTTTTCTCAGTAATTTCTCGTTTAAAATCACCAACTTTGCACCCGCTTGGCTGCCTTATTTAGCCTGAAAACCATTACATCACTCACATGGAGTTATACCTTGATTCAGCCGACCTGAAAGAAATCAAAGAAGCCTTTCAGCTCGGTTTTCTGACCGGACTTACCACCACTCCGACATTTATGCACCGCGAAGGTGTCCGCGATCTGGACGCGACCATCGTGGAACTTTCCAAAATAGTCCCCGTTCTTCAGATCGAAGCCCTTGGCGAAACAGCTGAAGACATCGTTGCCGATGCTGACCGCCAGCTGGCACTGGGCCTCGATCCCCAACGGACCGTCTTCAAAATCCCTGTATCCCTTGAGGGTGTGAAAGCCTGCCGTGCCCTGGTAGCGCGTGGTCTGAAAGTCAACATTCACCTCGTTTATACGATCCAGCAGGCCTATATGGCAGCTGCTGCCGGCGCAACCTATATCTGCGTACTGGCCGGCCGTATGCAGGATCAGGGGTATGACGCCCTGACGCTGATCAGCGACGTGGTGGAACTCGTTGATTCCTACGGATACGATTCCAAGGTCATGTTCTCTTCCGTCCGGAATACAGAACACGTCCGCAACGCTATTGAACTGGGCTGCCACACCATTACGGTACCCTGGAAACTGATGAAAGCCCTGACGGAAAACAACTTCACGGCCATCGGAACCAACCAGTTCATCGAGCATACCCGCCTCATCACCGTGAAGGTGAAGGAAGCGATCAACGACATCAACCCGGTGGTAGCCGAAGACGTTACCCTGACGGAAGCGATCGTCAAGATGACCGAGTTCGGCTTCGGCTGCGTCACGGTTGTTGACGGCGCCGGTAACCTGAAAGGCGTCTTCACTGACGGCGATCTCCGCCGGAAACTCGCCGAAGGCGGACGTGAAATCCTCTCTCAAACGATGGGATCGTTCACCTACGGTACGCCGGTATCGATTGAAGGCGAACAGCTGCTCGACGCCGCTGCCGCGCTCTTCAAGAAGACCAGCGTCGACACCATCCTGGTAACGGAAAACGGCAAGCCTGTCGGCATGCTGGATATCCAGGACCTGAAAAACGACTGATTCCGGCCATCCGGAGTAAGATAACCTGCTGGTTTTAATACCAGTTGAATGCCTCCGGTAAGCTTGTTCAGCTCCGGAGGCATTTTTCTTTTTGTACCGATATGATTCTCGGCATTATTCCTGCCCGCTACGCGTCGACGCGCTTCCCGGGCAAACCCCTGATCGATATTCAGGGAAAAAGCATGATTCAACGGGTGTACGAAGCTGCCAAAGCTTCTGCCCTGCTGTCGGATGTAGTGGTCGCGACGGACGACATCCGTATTCGCGAACACGTCGAAGCTTTTGGCGGAAAGGCTGTCATGACGCGGGAAGACCACCCCAGCGGCACCGACCGCTGCCAGGAGGCACTTCTCCGCTGGCAGGAAGCTCATCCCGGCGAAACGGCGCAGTACGTCGTCAATATCCAGGGAGACGAGCCTTTCCTCGACCCGGCTCAGATTGACGAGCTGGCGGCGGCGCTTGACGGCACGGTGGAACTCGCCACGCAGATGATTCAGGTCCATACAGCCGAAGCCCTGCATGATCCGGGGGAAGCGAAAATAGTCCTCAATGCCGCGCGGGAAGTATTGCTCTTCAGCCGGCAGGCGATTCCCTATCTGCGGAATGTGGCGCCGGAGGAATGGCACCTGCACCACGTGTATTACCGGCACGTCGGCATGTATGCCTACCGCACGGATATCCTCGAAGCCATTACGCGGCTGGCGCCGTCTTCCCTCGAAAAAGCGGAGTCACTGGAACAACTTCGCTGGCTGGAAGCCGGGTATTCCATCAAAGTGGTTGAAACCCAATACGATAGTCACTGCATCGACACCGAAGAGGACGTCGAAAAAGTGTTAAAACTATTGCAGAAATAACCGGATAGTACCCCACAGGATTTTCGGGCGGAATGCTTTCCGTTCGGGTCCGGAATCGTAACTTTGCGTCCCCGAAATCATTCGTTTCATTCTGAAATGTCAAACATGCTGAACTTGGTACTCTTCGGCCCTCCGGGCGCCGGGAAAGGAACCCAGAGCGAAAAACTGATTGAACAATACAAGCTCGTTCATTTGTCAACCGGCGACCTGCTCCGCTCAGAAATCAAAGCAGGAACGGAATTAGGTCTGAAAGCCAAGGCACTCATGGATCAGGGTATTCTGGTTCCGGACGAAGTGGTGATCGGGATGATTGACAACAAACTGAAGGAAAACCGCAACGCTGCCGGTTTTATCTTCGACGGATTTCCCCGGACGGTCAAGCAGGCACAAGCACTCGACGCCCTGCTGGAGCAAAACGGAACGTCCATTACCTGCATGGTAGCCCTCGAGGTGGAAGAAGAAGAACTCACCCGCCGCCTGCTCGAACGCGGAAAGACTTCCGGCCGCCCCGACGATCAGAACGAAGACCTGATCCGCAAACGGGTGCAGGAATACAACGAAAAAACCCTGCCGGTAGCCAACTACTACCAGGGGCAGCAGAAATACTCGTCGATCTACGGAATCGGCGCCATTGACGAAATTTTCGGGAAGATTACGCAAGCCATCGAAAAGGCTTCCGTCTGATCATTCCTCCTCTGACCTGAAGCTATTCCGGAAGGATATTCCGGAATAGCTTCTTTTTTTGAAAGGAACAGGATGTTTCCGGCAAGCCCGGAGGATCAGTTTCCCTTACCTCAAACGCATCGGTTTAGGCTTCGGGGGAACATTCTCTTATTTTTGCAGCATATTTCATCGCGGGATACCCCTCCGGACCGGATGGCGGCCTCCCGATTCAAGCATACGGATTGTGACCAGCAACTTCATAGATTACGTTAAGATCTGCGGTCGATCAGGCGCAGGCGGAGCAGGCTCCCGGCATTTCCGGCGGGAAAAACACGTTCCCCTGGGTGGACCTGATGGCGGAGACGGCGGCCGTGGCGGCCACATCATCCTCCGCGGAAACGCGCAGCACTGGACCCTTCTTCACCTGAAGTACCGCAAGCACGTCATCGCTACCGGCGGAAACCCCGGTGAGGGCGGACGGCGCAGCGGCGCGCGCGGAGAAGACGTCTACGTGGATGTACCCCTCGGAACCGTCGCCAAAGACGCAGAAACCGAAGAAATTCTCTTTGAAATCACCGAAGACGGCCAGGAGGTCATCCTCCTCGAAGGTGGTCGCGGCGGCCTTGGCAACAGCCATTTCAAGTCTTCTGTACAGCAGGCTCCCGAGCATGCTCAACCCGGCGAACCCGGCCAGGAGCAATGGTTTATTCTGGAGCTGAAAGTACTGGCCGACGTCGGGTTGGTCGGCTTCCCCAACGCCGGGAAATCCACCCTGTTGTCAGTCGTTTCAGCTGCTAAGCCTGAAATCGCCGATTATCCCTTTACCACCCTCGTACCCAATCTGGGTGTGGTACCCTACCGGGATTTCAAGTCGTTCATCATGGCCGATATTCCGGGGATCATTGAAGGCGCGTCGGAAGGAAAAGGACTCGGCCTGCGGTTTCTGCGGCATATTGAGCGAAATTCCATTCTGCTGTTCGTTATTCCGGCTACGTCGGAAGACGTCGGGGAAGAATACGAAGTCCTGCTCAATGAACTGCGGGAATACAACCCGGAACTGGTGGACAAAGAGCGTATGCTTGCCATTTCCAAAATTGACATCGCCACGGAAGAAGATCTCGCCCGCATCCGGAAACAGCTTCCGGCCGGTGTTCCGTGCCAGTTTTTCTCGTCGCTGACGAAAGAAGGACTGACCCCGCTCATTGATATGGTGTGGGATGGTCTGCAAAAATCCAACTCACCGACCTGATTACCGGAATACCTTCAAACCATGAAACGTGCTGAAAATTGGCGTTCCTTCCAATGGGTGACGTCGGAATGGCTCTTCGTGCTGTGTCTGATACCGATTGGCATCTTTTTCTGCGTATTCTTTCAATATTCGGGAAACCTGCCTTTCCGGGATGATTTCGATGGAATCCTCGAACCCGTCGCACGCTTTTCCCGTTCCGGTCCGTTATCACTTTCCGGCTTTATTGACATTGTCTGGACGCAGGACGACGAACGCCGCATTGTACTGGACCGGCTCGTTGCGATCGGGCAATGTATTGTTACCGGACGTTTCAGCTTTCAGGTACAGATGTTTATCGGGCTGCTTTCCGTACCCGGTATGCTCTGGGTATTTTACCGGGTCATCCGGCATGAACAGCTTCCGGCACTCCTGCTGGTGAGCTTTGCGTTGTTGTTGTTTAACATTCACTACTATGAGGCGATTTTCTGGGGGCTGATTCCCGTCCAGCAAATCGCAGTATATTTTTTTCCGTTGGTGGCCAGCTACTTTCTGGCCCGTCCGAAAACACTTGTCTTCGCCATTATCGCGGCGGTACTCGGTGTATTCTGTGATGTCAACGGGAGCTTTTTCCTGCCGGCAGGTCTGGCATTGCTTGTGTTCCAGCGGCGCTGGCGGGATGCGGCGATCTGGGCCGGGGTAGTCGGGCTGATCGTCTTCCTGTATTTCTACCACCTCGAAGTACCGGCTTACCGCCCGAAGCTGGGGGATAACCTCATGCATCCGCTCCTGGTACTGACTAACTTCTTCGCCTTCAGCGGACTGGCGTTTGATTTCAACGGAATACTGTCCGGTACGGCCCGGATAGTTCCAATCCTTGCGCTTGGCGTGGCAACGTGGGTATTGGTTGTCGTTCGCGGCTGGCAGCTGGGGAGCGCGGCGCTGTCGGGTCCGGTTATGTCCGTCAGCTGGCTGACCGTTTGGGGCGGTATTTTTCACCTCGCCATTACGATGGCCGCTTTCGCAGTGGGCCGCGCCATTGAAGGCCTGGATGCCGTGCTGATCAGCCGGTACAAGCACGTTGGATTTCTCTGGATTATCCTGATCACACTTCTGGCGCTGATACCGCTTAAAAACCGCGCCCGTCCGGGATATTACCTGGTTTATGCCGGATGGAGTCTCCTCATTTGCTGTTTCAGCTATTTTCAGTACCTCGCGCCGCTCGATTTTTACTACAAAGAGCGTTATACCGACATGTATGAGTGGCAACATAACCGGGCCATACCCAGTTCGCCAATTTATATGTCATTGCGCGCTCAGCTGGACTCAATTTGCAACGAAGCAATTCGAAACGGTGTCTACCGCTTGCCGGATCCCTATCCGTTTGCCGGACCTTATCAATCCGGAAGAAATAGTATTCCGGTAGCGGTTGCGTCCTCCCCTGCTTATGTTTCGTTTCAAAATCAACAATATCTTCGTACAGGAAAGCGGAATGATGGCGCATACATTGTCCTCAGGAGCGGACAGGAGCAGCATATTCTGCCGACTCAGCAGAACCGTTATTCGTTACGTCCGTGGTTGTCTTCCTTCGGAAAAAAATACTATGCGCCCGGCTTTACGGCCGGTCTAGCCACAGTTTACCTGCGGGAAAAGGAAATTTACACCCTTCAGATTCTGCATATTTCCGGGAATGAGCGTACTCTCTTCCCGACCCATACCTGCCTTATCAAAGAAAACGGGGAAGTGAAAAGCTTCACCCAACAAAAGCCTTAATCCCAACCGGGCCTGGGGCGGAGCAGCAAGCGAAATGCTCATTAAAAATGTAAAATGATAGCTTGAAACCGTTTTTATCTAGCGGTTTCCATTCATCTTTACATCTTTTCCGGGCATTCTATACGTATTTTCAATAGAATCTACCATTTCCCTTGTTGAACCGGAACGCTTTTTCGGGTTCCCCTGCCCGGGACTAACTACCGAAAAAAACGACGTTATGCGGTCTTTTACCCGTTGTTTTTCCTTTTTATGTACATTTTTTCTGACGAGCAGTCTGCTGTTCGGCCAGGTTGTTGTCACTTTCCCTTCGAATCGCATCGTTCTGCAGCGCGACAATGCCAATAAGGCTACGATGCAGATAGCAGGTAATTACTACCAACCTCTTGATCGTGTTGAAGCCCGGTTTATACCTGTCGTTTCGGGCTGGGGCACCGGTATTGATTGGTTTACGGTTCAGGAGAACCCTGTAAACGGCGCGTTTTCAGGAGCAGTTGTCGTCAGCGGGGGCTGGTATACGCTCGAAGTGCGGGGTATTTTCGGCGGCAACGTCGTCACATCCTATAAAGTAGACCGTGTAGGCGTCGGAGAGGTCTTTGTCGTGGCCGGGCAGTCGAACGCACAGGGCGTCCTGAATCCCAATCAGTCGATTCATGAGCCGCAGGACGATCGGGTCAATGCCGTCAACGACTTTTACGACAACGGTTTTTCCAGTGATCCGAACTACCCCGTCTTTTCCAAAATGACTGCCAACGGTCACATTGCTCCATATGGCATGAACGGATGGGCCTGGGGTGCTTTGGGAGATGTCCTGGCAAAGCGTCTCAACGTACCGATTCTCTTTTTTAACGGAGCGCTGGCTGCTACGACAATCAAAAACTGGCGGGAATCGGCTCAGGGGCTTCGGACCAGCAGCCGCTACCGGATGGGCCAGCCCGACGAATTGTTTCCTGCCGGGCAGCCGTATGGCAACCTGAAGGTTGCCCTCCAGTACTACGTATCACTGACAGGCGTTCGGGCCGTTTTATGGGAGCAGGGAGAGGCTGACGGGTATACGCTCTATACAACCAGGGACGATTATCTCAGCGATCTGAGTATTGTGATCAACAAAAGCCGGGAGCATCTTGGCAAGAATGTGACATGGGTAGTCGCGAAAACGTCGTATACCTTCGGACAAACCTGGCAGCCAATTATCGACGCACAGACGGCAGTAACGACGACTCTTCCCGCTGTGTATCAGGGTCCTTACACCGATCTCATTGAAACGCCCCGGAAGAACACCGCTGATCCGCCCGGTTTCGACGCCCACTTCAGTCCCGATGGGCTGCTCCTGCTCGGAAATGCCTGGTCGGAAGCGATGAATAATCAGTTTTTTGCTACCTCAAGCCCTATTCCGGCCCGAAATCAGTTTGCAGTTAATGCTGTCTGTGCAGCCAACAATGCGTTGACACTCGCGGTTGCCGACAAACAGATTTATGGCTGGAACAGCGGTCAATCCACTGCCTCCGTTACCGTCGGGCAGGGCGTTTACGTCGCCAAGACCCGTACGCCTGTCGGTAATACGGAGTTTTCACTTCCGTATAAAGTACCCGATCGCCCGGTGATTGGCGGAGCTGCCCTCCGCGATCCTTCCTCAGGGGCCGCCTATTACTGTGCCGGCGTGACGCCCCTTCTTCAATCGAATTACAACACAAATAATACCTGGAATACGGGAGCGGTAACGCCGAGTATTCTCGGAACAACCGGCAGCACCTACAGCCTCAAATTCAAAGACGTTATGGGCTGTGAGTATTCCTCTGAAACGATCATGCTTGCGCAACGTCCGCAGCCGGCCAAACCTTCCGTCAAAGCAGATGGTGCGACAAGTTTCTGCGAGGGCACTCCCCGGGTATTATCCACGGTGGAAACCAACGCCGGTTACCTCTGGAACAACGGCGAGACGACAAAAGACATTCAGCCCAAAAGTTCACGGTATTACTCAGTGAAAGTAGCCGATGCCAACCGTTGCTATTCCGTATCTTCCGACAGTATTCAGATTCAGATTAATCCGATCCCGTCTAAACCGACGATACAGGCCAATCGGGCGATCGACGGCAGTCGTACCGTTACGATCTGTGCCAATGAAAATGTGGAGCTGACGTCGAGTCCGTCTGACGGATCGTACAAGTGGTCGTACAACAACCAGAGCTCGATTAGTATTTCCGTCAACCTGGCCAATTCGTATCAAGTGCAAACGGTCAGCAAATTTGATTGCATTTCGCCTGTCTCAGACCCCGTTTTTGTTCGGGTGAACCCAATCCCCAATAAGCCGACCGTTAACGTCGTGAGAGGGAAGCTGGCGTTTTGTGAAGGCAGTTCTGTTACCCTTCAGGCAGTCACAACGCAAAAAGCTTCCTGGATTCTGGGGAATACGGAGGTTTCGAACAATGCATTGCTGACGGCAACCATCTCCGGCGACTATTACGCGCAGGCGGCAGACGCCAATAATTGTAAAAACTATTCGGATAAGGTTACCGTCGCGTCCCGTCCGAACCCGCAAACACCTGCCATTACGCAGGTAGGTCCGTATACGCTCGAAGCAACTTCCAAGCTTCCCGGATCAATCAATAGCTGGTATATCGACAGCGATACTATTACCTACAAGTCTCTTTACCTCAAACCGCTGAAGGAAGGCGTTTACCGGGTTAAGGCGGCGATTGAATATGATGTTGCTCCTGTCGGTAAGTTTACCTGCTATTCGGGCATTTCTGCGCCGTTTACATACGCGTATGACCCGAAACTGGAAGACGGCTTCAGCCTGTATCCCAACCCGAGTCCTGACGGCAATTTTACCCTTGAAACAAAGGAAAACTGGATCGACGCTGAAATCACCGTTTTTACAGTTACCGGTGTACAGCTTTATCAGGGAAAAGTAGCGGAATTCAACGAGCGGAAGTTCATCTACCTGGGCCGTCTTCCCGGGATGTATATCCTCCGCATCAAAAACAAGAATAACGAACGGACACGGCGCATCGCCGTCGCACCCTACTGAGTTCGATAGTATATCGTACAGAAAAGGCTTCCTGGTGGAAGCCTTTTCTGTTTCGTAGTGATCTTGTCGCTCTTCGAGATGTTCCGCAGGACATTTCGAAGTATAGATGCGTCGGATTTAAATCCGATAGTCACGCAGCATCTGTTTCAACATGAAAGACAACTACCCTGTCTACCGAAGCCTTTCAGGCAAGGTCAAAAAAGAAATACATCTTTAATATCTGTACTTCGGGATGTTCTACGGAACATCTCGAAGAGCGAAGCGTATTGTTCCTTTCTCGACGCTCAGATCTCAATAGCGAAAACCATCAGCGTGAATACTGCATAATTCCCTCACCACAACTATTCCCGGATATGAAAGACGAAGGAAACCACAGGTATCAATGCCGGTTTGCCACACGTGTTACCGCTATCCTCCGATGCCAGGCAACAAAAAAAGGTCTCTTTTCAGAGACCTTTTTTTGTATTCGCCGATCCTTAGTGTTTCGCGGGAGCGGCGGCAGCTTTTGCACCGGCTGCTTTAGGCTTCGCACCAGCTTTAGGCTTGGTAGCGGGGGCCGGAGGTGCCGGCGGGTTCAGGATACGGTTGGCTTCCGGGTTAGCGGGATCCAGTTCGATGATTTTCTTCATGAACTCCTTACCCTTATCGTTGTCTTTCGTCACGAGGAACTGGTAGTAGGCCGCATACTGGTAGGCTTCAATCAGTTCTTTCTTGTTCTTCGTCGTGTCGGCAACCGTCGTATACTGTTCGTAGTACGGCAGCGCTACGCTCCGGTCAGCGAGCAGACGGTTGGAACGGCCTTGCCACAGCGGAGCCATCACAGCGAACGTCTTCAAACCATCTTTCTGATCATCCGTCAGCGTCGTATTGGATTTCAGGATGCTGTCAGCCATAAAGCCCATACGGCCGAATGCTGCAGTAGCCTGCGGAATAACCGTTGTGTCCTTCGTCGTGCTCAGGTGGAAGTAGTAGGCAAGACCCTGGCGGTAGAAGTCGGAATAAGACGGCTTCTTGTCAGGACGCTCTTCTTTCCAGGCGATAGACTGACCGTAAGACTTGGCAGCATCGAGGTATTTCTTACCAGCCTGCTGAATCTTAGCGATTTCTTCGTAGTTGTTGAAAACCGTATCGCCCAGCGCAGCTGCTTTCGAAAACGCCTGGATAGCCAGTGAATCCTGCTTCAGTTCACGGTAGTCGATACCGAGGTAGCGGTAGTCATCCGGATAAACCTTCTTCGGGTTTGAACGGAGGAGCAGTTCGAGGTTCTCGGCAGCCGGTTGATACTTGCCCAGCTCGGTCAGCGACCAGCCTTTGATACGGGGAAGATCCGGGTCATTGACCTTTCCTTCGATTTTGGAGAGGGCATCTACTACCTTTTCGTATTGCTGAGCCAGGAACGCGAATTTCACGTAGCGCAGGATAACGTCCGGAGACTCTTCTGAGTACTGGATGTACTTGTCAAGGTTTTCGGCAGCGTTTTTGTAGTTACCTGCACGCAGCCAGAGTTCAGCAAATTCCCAGTATACAGGAGCAAACTTTTCATCTGCCTTGATAGCGTCGTTGAACGAAGTCTGGGTAGCAGAATAATTCTTGCCACGCTTCCAGACACGGCCCATACGGGTATAAGCCTCAGCGGCCATTTGCGTATCCTGTTGCAGACGCAGGGCTTCTTCATACGCTGAAATAGCGGGACCACCGTCATTCTTCAGCAGGTATGCGTCGCCTTTTACGATCTGGTATTCAGGGCGTTCTTTCTTCTTTTTCAGCGCTCCGATGGCATCGATCAGCGTGATCGCTTTGCCGGGATCGTTGGCCTGACCTTTCTGAGAGAACAGCGTATATACTTCTGCTGCTCTCCAGAGTACGTCTTCATCCTTGCTCTTCGTTTCGGCAAGAGCCTTGTCGATGATAGCCGTTGCTTCAGCAAGTTTGCCTTGTCCGAGCAACACGCCGGCCAGGCCGACATTGTTCAGCACGTACTTGGGGTTGGCCGCTACTCCTTTGTCAAAAGCAGCTTTCGCCTTCTCCAGATACTCTGCGATTTTGGGGCTACCTTCTTCCTCAATACCAGCCACCCGCAGGTAATAATACCCTAAATAGAATTGATTTTCAGCCGAAGCGGATGAAGACGCTGCTTTCTCAAACGCCTCACGTGCAGATCCCAGACGGTCGCCGTCCAGCGATTTCAAAGCGGCAACAGTTTCGGGTGACTGTGCAAACGCATTTGATGCACCCAAGGCAAGCATCCCGGCTACCAGAAACAGCGATTTGAATTTCACTCTCATCGTAGAAGAAAATTGGGTTTTGGGAAGGTGATACCTTACGTTCAACAATTAGGATTACAGATTACGAAATTACAGGAAATTTACCTCTGCTGAAAAAAAAGTTGGGCGAATAAGTGATGATTTTGCATCTACCCTATGCCTACCGCAGCAGCAACGGGAAAATTGCCCGTCTGCAAGGCCGTTTTCAGCGAAGTCCTGTCTCTTTACCTACGGAAACCGACTGTTTCCGGGATTTACATTCCTTTGATTTGGACCAGCCGGAGTACCTGGGTCGCAGGCAATAACCCGCTCTTCAGGACGATCCGCTGACCTGCGTCGGCCAGCACGTAATTAATGAACCCTGTTCCAAGACCGCGTTTGGCCTCCTTCGTGATCAGGAATACATTCCGGCTGAGCGGATACTTTTTCAACGCGATGGCGTATTGGAACGGTTGGAAATAGTCGTCCCGGTTGGCACTCGCCTTCTGCGCGATGCCCATCACACGGATTCCGTTGAGAAACTGCGGATGTTCGGGATCGTCGATATCACTGATCCAGTTTACGCCGATGACGCCGATCGCGCCGCGGTTCTTCTTTACATAGTCAATGACTTCCTTGTTGGACTTCATCGCAAAAATCGGAGCCTTTTTCTTATCAGGAACCCCCAGTGTGTCCAACAGGTACTGCAGGTTGCTGGAATGATCGTTGTCGACAACGAAAGAAATCTTATCGGTCGACTTTCCGTATTTCAGCTGGTTCCAGGTCGTTTTAGCCCCTTTCATGACATCAGCGGCTTCGTCCACCGAAATCAGGGTATCAGAAGACGCTCCGTTGGTAATGAACGCCACGGCATCGGTTGCCATGTGGTACGCCCGGTACTTCAGGTTGGCGTCGTCAAAGACTTTTCGTTCGGCCGGTTTGAGGTGGCGGGTCACAACTGCCACACGGGTGGAGTCATGCAGCATGAGCTGTACAGCCAGTTCCTCCGGCACATAGATCGTGTTGATTTTCGCGTAATTCTTGCTCCGGGCTTCGAAGGCATCCCGCTCGGCATCGAGCAAGGGCTGGAGCGACTCGTCGACCGAAATACTGATATTTCCCCGGGAGACTGTTTCTTCATCCTTCGGCGTCCTCTCCTGGCATCCGGCCAGTGCGACGCACAGAGCGAAAAAACCGTACCAGCAAAAATTCTGAATCGTTTTCATGGTCATTCCTCCTCCTGATTTCTGCGCCACTTGCTAAAGGCCCAGTAGGCTTTCAGTAAGGCGTAGGCAAAAAACAATCCACCCAGCACATAAGCAACCGTAGCAGACAGGATTCCCTGTTCTTCGAAGACCTCGGCCGACGAAACGAGGTAATACCCCATCGCCGCATAACCGAACGGAATAATCAGACCAACGAGGTCATTCAGTTGTTGATTGGCAGGTCTGGGCATTTTCCTTTTTTAGAAAAAATGGGTCAGATCGTGAGATGCTGACCCATTATCAAATCAATTCTTCAATCCTATTCGAGAACGAAAGAGATCGGCAGGTTAAAGCGCGATTTTACAGCGCGGCCTGACTGACGACCCGGCTTCCAGCGCGGCATAGACTTTACTACGCGGATTGCTTCTTCGTCGCAACCGAAACCAAGACCTTTCTGGACCTGGATATCGGAGATGCTACCATCCGGAGAAACGACAAAGCTCAGAAACACTTTACCCTGAATGTTGGCCCGTTGAGCCTGAGCAGGATATTTGATGTTCTTGGAAAGGAACTTGTACATTTCTGATTCGCCGCCGGGGAATTGAGCCTGTTGTTCTACGACCGTAAAGATTTCCTCTTTTTCAGCCGGCTTCACTTCGACTACTTCTTCCTTCTTCTTCCCGGTTCCTTCCGGGATGGCAACGATTTCAACGGCGTTCGGGTCCCCTACTACCGTTTCCTTACCAGCCTGTGCATCAACGAGTTCCGTTTGCTTAGGAGGCTCCACATCGGGCGGAACTTCCGTATCTTCCTTGATTTCGGGAGGAAGGAACGCCGTCGTGCTCACTACCGGTACCTCTGGTGGTGGTGGTGGTGGTGGCGGAGGTGGCGGGGGTTGATTGGGTTGTTCAGGCGGAGGAGGAAGTTCTGACATACTTGCCAGCTTCACTTCTACCTCTTTCTCTTCCGAACCGATTGACGCTGCAAGCAGCTTAATCGCCAGAAACGCCAGAACAATCAGAATCGCAATCCCTGTCGAGATCACGGCATAGCGTGAGCTACGCCGCCGCAGGTCATATGCACCGTACTCCTTGTTCCGACCTGCAAAAATCAGGTCTTCCAAGGTGGTATCGGGGGTGATTTTGATTAACTCTGCCATGTTATAGGAGGCAAACTTTGTTTGTTGTTCGAATGATTGAGTCAAATATAAAACTAAGATTTTAGTTTATCAACTATTCTCTTCGTTTTATTTTGATTACTTACCTTCTGCTTTGGCGATCAACTTGATGTCATTCAGGTTGATGTCGGTGATACCGTACTTGTCGATTTCAGAGATAGCCATTTCGTCGAGCGTGTCCACGAGCGCCTTGTAAGAGGCTTCGTCCTTGGACTTGATTACGACGAAAAACTTCTCTCCGACTTCGCGCTTTTTCCGGCGAAGTACATCGCGGAGACCACCGCTGGCCGCAAAGCTGGTCTTTTCGATCTGCGTAGAGGCAACATCCTTACCGGTACCCTGATACCAATAGACGACATCCTGTCCGTCTTTCTTATCAAGGAGAATCGTAATTGCTTCCGATTCCTTGATAGGAGACGTTTCCGTCTTTTCCTTGGTTTTATCAGGCATCCCCAAAAACATCGTTACCGGTTTCTGAAGAGTTGTAGTCAGAATGAAGAAGGTGATCAGGAGAAAGCCAAGGTCTACCATCGGCGTCATGTCGATACGGGTAGACGCTTTTTTACTCCGGACTTTGCCACCGTCTTTTTTACCGCCACCTTCCTGGGCTATTTCTGCCATTGTCTTGTGTAGTTAAAAACGTGCGTGAATGAATTACAGGGCGGTCGGCTTCGTTTCCTGACCGGTGATCAGGTTGAAGTTGTTCACATCCTGTTCCTGCATGGTGGCAATTACCTGTTTCACCGTCTTATACGGAGCGTTCTGGTCAGCCTTGATCAGGACCTTGTACTTGGCACCCTGATTCGTGTAATACTGACGGGCGTGGAACACCCAGTAGAACAGTTCGTTACGGGCAGAATCACAGGGGATTCCGGGCTGAACGCCGGGCTTGTTACGGTCCGCGGGTTCCATGTCCAGAAGCTGCTTCATGTTGGCCATCGGTGCGCCGAAGTTCTCAGACAGACGGAACGCTTCCTTTTCCTTGTCGGTGAAAGAAACATTGTACCGCTTGCCCATCTGGTCCAGCATACCCAGACGTACCGGGTGGTTATCAACCCCCATGTACACCTTACCGTCTGCCGACACGAGCACCGTAATAATGTCCTGTGACGTCAGCTTCTCCTGGGCTACCGACGTAGGCGTCGTGACCTGAACCGCTTCAACGGGACGTGACTTCGCTGTTAAGATAAAGAATGTCAACAGCAGGAAGGCAACGTCACACATCGCGGTCATATCCATCGACACCCCGTGGCGTTTTACTTTAACCTTTGACATTGCTGCGTGTTTAAATTTTCAAACTAAACGTTTCGTTGATCAAATGTATTGGCTTGTCTCGAAAAAAACAACCCAATTTTCATGCGGGAAGAAAACCCTCCCCGAGACGCCTAGTAATGAGCAGCAAAGTTGTTGGAGATGCTGAGACCGATCTCGTCGATGTTATAGGTCAGCGAATCGATCTGGCTGGTGAAGTAGTTGTAAGCGATCAAGCAGATAGCAGAGGTACCGATACCGAGAGCCGTGTTGATAAGTGCTTCAGAGATACCTTGTGCCAGTGCAGAAGAATCGGCCTGACCTGACTGACCCATTGCAGCGAATGAACGGATCATACCCAATACCGTTCCGAGCAGACCAACCAGCGTAGAAACAGATGCCAGGGTAGCGATGATCGTGAGGTTCTTCTCGAGCATCGGCATTTCCAGCGTGGTAGCTTCTTCGATTTCCTTGCTCAGGGCAACGAGCTTTTGCTCCTTGTCGAGTTCGGTGTCGGTAGTCAGTTGCTGATATTTTTTCAGAGCGGCGCTGACAACGTTACCCACAGATCCTTTTTGCTTGTCGCACTCTTTCAGCGCAGCCGGGATGTCGTTAGAGTTGAGCAGGGTTTGAACCTTGCGAACGAATTCGTCTACTTTGCCGGTTCCGTTTGCTTTACCCAGCGTGAAGAAACGCTCGAGGGTGAAGGTAAGAGCCGTCAGGAAGCAGGTCATCAAAATGGGAACGATGAAACCACCTTTGTAAACGATACCGAAGTAATCACCAGGGATAGGCTCGTTGGCGTTATCACCGCCTTCGAAGTGGCTACCGTTTCCGAGGTACAGGTGATAAAATAAGTGCGCCACCACCGCCAGAATCAAAATGATCAAACCAGATGAAACGCCCCCTGACTTCTTCTTCGGAGCAGCAGCAGGCTTAGCAGCGGGAGTAGGGGTTTTGGTAGTGTTACTCATTAGTTTGGTAATTTTAGGGTTTAGTGAAACTTTGGTTTGTTGGTGTAAAGAAAAATAAAATTTGATGTTCCAAACAACTACGAAAGAAAATTTTGTTTTTGATCCGTTAGGCCGGGCAAAGACTCAGCAAATCTACTGTAATTTTTCACATTCCCGACGTTAAGGATTTGTGAAAATTTTTGCAGCAATGGTAAATTTTTGCACTTTTCTAAGAAGAAGGAGACAATAAATCGACCAAATCTGTATTTTTTTGAGACAATGTCTCGCGTTGATATAACACGTTCCGGACCGGTCCGAAACTTTTCCGGTGCCAGTTGCTCGGCCCGTGTTCCTCCAATCCACGCAGATGCCGCGGAGTCGGATACCCGACATTACTCTCCCAGCCATACGCCGGAAATTCTTTCGCCAGCCGCTCCATCAGCTCATCCCGGTATGTTTTGGCCAGTACGGACGCCGCCGCGATCGACAGGTACAGGCCGTCTCCCTTGATGATGCACGTATGCGGAATCATGGGATAGGGCGTGAACCGATTGCCGTCGACCAGCAGGTGTTCCGGTCGCCGCGTCAGCTGATCTACCGCCCGGTGCATGGCCAGAAAGCTCGCCTTCAGGATATTGATCTGATCGATTTCTTCCGGGCTTGCTTCGGCGATTGCCCAGCACACCGCTTCTTTCCGTATTTCCACATTCAGTTCGTCCCGCTCGGCGCGTGTCAGCTGCTTCGAATCCGTCAGCCAGGGATGTGCATAGTCCGGAGGCAGTACCACGGCCGCTGCTACGACCGGCCCGGCCAGACATCCCCGTCCTACCTCATCCAGTCCCGCCTCCACACAATCTTTGGTATAAAAGGGTTTCAACATATGTTGTCAGGCCGTCATCTCCTCCGTTTTGCTTTCGGGCATCCAATATGCGGAGAGTTCTTTGAATTAAGGACACCCTGAGACGAAAAAATAACCTACAAATTCAACCTAAAGTCCTATTTTGTTCAAAATCAACGTGTAAGAATGACACTTATTTCATTCAATCTTCCAGAATATTGGAGATGAACGTCAGCTTGCAGGCAAACGCTGCGAGCAGGCAGACGATCGCCCACCGCAGGTATACATGGTAGTAATCTTTTACTTCCTGATACCGGGACGTTTTGATTTCGGTTTTTTCCAGCCGGTTGATTTCCCCGAAGACATTCCGCAGGGCTCCTGCATCCTCTACCTGAAAAAACTGCCCTCCGCTGGTCCCGGCGATCTGGCGCAGGACGCCGGTATCGAGGGTTTCCAGGCCTACCGAGTCCCGCACAGCGCCCTCCCGCCCTATTCCGATGGTATATACCCTGATTTTATAGGAAGCGGCTAGCTGGGCAGCCGTCAACGGGTCAAGATTTCCGGCGGTATTGTCCCCGTCGCTCAGTAAAATGGCGATTTTACTTCGGGCTGTTGTTTCGCGCATCAAATTGATGCAGTTGGCCAGCGCCGAACCGATGGCCGTACCGGCCGTCGGAATGATTCCGGACTTGATAGAGCGAATCTGTTCTTTGAGCAGCGCATAATCGGTCGTCAGCGGACAGAGAAAAAATGATTGCCCGGCGAATACCACCAGTCCGATCTTATCCTGAAAACGCCCGTCAATGAAATCTATTGCCACCTTCTTGGCCGATTCCAGTCGGTCAGGGGCCAGGTCTTTCTCCAGCATCGAATCGGATACGTCGAGCGCCAGTACAATTTCGATCCCATCGGCATACCGTTCTTCCAGGTCTTTTACGATCTGGGGGCGGGCCAATGCCACCAGCACCAGCAGCATGCCGATAAACATAAAGACACCCGGAATATGCCGGAGATACCGTATCCAGCCCGAGGCGGCTTCTTTCGCCAGAAAGGCTACGTTCAGCTTCTGCCGGGCTTTTCCGTGAAATGCGCGGCGCAAGAAAAACAGCAGCGGCACGGCCGGAATAGCGTACAAATAATAAGGAACGGCCCACTGGTATCCCGACAGGGTACTGAAACTGAACCACTTCAGTGAAAGCCAGTCTTCCATGCGTTACATAACCCGTCAGATACGGGTCAGAATCTGCTTTTTTCGTTTGACATACGCCCTGCCTGCCAGCTCCCGCAGAATCTTGAGGGACTCCTGGGTCTGGGGCGACGCTACTCCCCCGTAAACGACCGAATCGACGTCCCGCAGGGCGCCTTCCAGGTTTTTCTCCTGACCGAACTGTTCAACCGTTTCTTTGGTCGTAAAGGTCGAATAGGGTTTCCCCTCCATCCGTTCGAGGTACAGGCGCCAGAGAAATACCGCCTGCTCTACATTGGATACTGCCTGCTTCGGATCGGCTGCCCCGCGGAAATAGCGCTGGTAGGTACCCCTGAACTTGAGATGCCGTCTCCAGAGCTGAACAAGCTGCCACTGCCGACGGATGGATTCTCCGAAGAGCCAGTTACTCAGTCCGCCCAGCACCGCCGCTGCGATGAGGAGGAGAAACAGGAGCGGATAATTGACCTGATCTCCCAGGAATACCAGTTGCGTATTGGTCCGCAGTACCGGTTGCCGGATATCTTTTGCTTGCAGGAGTGATTGCAGCTGAACGGCCGAGACCGTCGGGTATATAGCGGTACAATCCTTCCCGTTTCGGACAAATACGGGAAGTTTCAGGTATTGTGTCGAATCCGTTTCAAAGGATACGAGGGTATACACAACGCTGTCGACGCTTCCCGCCGGTGTCGTGCGCGTCGGGAAATAGTCTCTTTTCAGAAAACGGAACGGGGAATAATCAAAAGCAGAATCCGGGAAAAAGACATCCCGCGAGGCGTCATGCCGATAGCTCAGGGCATACTTCACCGGACTGCCGACTTTCACTTTCCGGGAAAGGAAGGTTCCGTGCGGCGCCGGTCCGCTCGCAGCGCCAAGCAGGATCAGCATGATAACGCCGGCGATTCCCGTTTTCAGTAGTGATCGACTCATCGGACCCGGAACAGTTTGATCAGCTTCGGCACGTAATCTTCCTGCGTATCAACCGAAAGATAGTTCGCCTTGTACTGTTTGCACAGTTGCTCGAGCCGTTGCTGATTTTCTTCGAATACGCCCCGCATGGACTTGCGGAACTGGGCAGACGAGGTATTCACCCACAAGGTCCGCCGGCTTTCCTTGTCATATACCGGAATGATCCCGAGGCGGGGCAGGTTAATCTCCCGGTCGTCGTATAAATGAACGACTACCAGGTCATGCTTCCGGGCCAGTGCCTTCAGGTTTTGTTCGTAGCCCGTATCGATAAAGTCGGAGATGAGAAAGACAACACTTTTCCGTTTGAGCCGGTTGAGTACAAACAAAATGGCTTCGGAGAGGTTGGTCCTCCGCGATTCCGGCTTCAGGCGGAATAGCTCCAGAATCATTTGGTAACCGTGTTTCAGGCCGTTCGACGGATGGATATAGCACTCCTTTTGATCGGAAAAACAATACAGGCCTACGTGGCTGGCTTCGTGCATGGCCGAAAGGGCCAGCACGCCGCAGAGTTCCTTCGTAGTATCGAGCTTGGTCCGGTCTCCGCGACCGATTTCCTGGGAAGCGCTTACGTCCACCAAAAAAAATACCGTCTGCTCTTTTTCTTCCTTAAAAATCTTTAAGAAAAGACCGTGTCCCTTCGAGGATGCGTTCCAGTCAATGAGGCGGATGTCATCTCCATATTGATACTGCCGCAAGTCTGTGAACTCGAGCCCCGAACCCTTGAAAACCGAGCGGAAATTCCCGTGCATCTGGGAATCCACGGCCTTCCGGATACGGATTTCATAGTTGCGGAGTTTGGAGAGCAGTTCGTTCATAGCGGAAAATAGTCACGCGGAGCCCCTGCCGGGTACCCGTCCAAAGCCAAAACTACCTAACTTTGCCTTACAATAAAAAATGAAAACACGTCTGTTGCTCCTGCTGCTGGTCTTTGGCAGCGCCTGTTCCAATGGTCCGGCACCACCCGACAACCTGATCTCCCGTGAAAACATGGTGCAGATTCTGACGGATGTACACCTGGCCGAACAGCGCGTCAGCGGCCTTCGGATGAATACCCAGGACTCGTCGCTCATCGTCTTCGAATCGTTCGAAAACAAGATCCTGAAAAAATACGGAGCCGACACAGGCGCATACCGGGTAAGCTATACCTATTATATGGCGCATCCGGACCAGTTCAAGGAAATTTACCAGGGTGTGATCGATACGCTGACCGCCCGCGACGAACGTGCGCGCAAACAGCAGCATACCGGGCCTGACAGTACTTCCCGAAAACCGCAATGATCTCAGACTTCGGCTATATCCTGCTCTTCGTTGTTACCGCCATCCTGTTTCTGGTGGTCATGCTGTTTGCAGCGCGGCTGCTCCGCCCTGCGCGCCCGAATGAAGAAAAGCTGTCTACCTATGAATCGGGGGAAGAGCCCGAAGGCAACGCCAATATTTCCTTTAATATACGGTTCTACATCATCGCGCTGGTATTCCTGCTTTTCGACGTGGAACTGGTCTTTTTGTTTCCCTGGGCGACCGTTTTCGGTCAGGAAGAACTCATCCGTGAAACCAACGGGCTCTGGGGGTGGTTTTCCCTCTCGGAGATGTTTCTCTTTCTCGGCATTCTGACGCTCGGACTGGCCTACGCCTGGCGGAAAGGGCACCTGGACTGGATACGGCCGACGGTCAAAACCCCGGAGTTCTCCTCTCCTGTCCCGGACGATCTCTACAAAAAGATTAACAAGAAATACGAATGAAGAGCTTTCTCGACAGCCGGTTCAAAACCGGAGAGGGGGGCGTCGTCCTGACGACAGCCGAAGACCTGCTCAATTGGGCACGGCTGAACTCGTTATGGCCAATGGGTTTCGGACTGGCTTGCTGCGCCATCGAAATGATGCAGACCTATGCCTCAAGCTATGACCTGGAGCGCTTCGGCATCTTTCCACGGCCTTCGCCCCGGCAGTCGGACGTGATGATCGTAGCCGGAACCGTGACATTCAAAATGGCTGACCGGATCCGGCGCCTCTACGAACAGATGCCCGAGCCCCGTTATGTCATTTCGATGGGAAGCTGTTCCAATTGCGGCGGTCCTTATTGGGAACATGGCTATCACGTGGTAAAAGGCGTAGACCGGATCATTCCCGTCGACGTATACGTGCCGGGCTGCCCGCCCCGCCCGGAAGCGCTCATCGGCGCTATTCTCAAACTTCAGGAAAAAATCCGTAACGAAAGCGTGATCGAACCGGTAGCTGCCAAGCAGTTGCTGGAACGTCTCGAATCTGCCTCATGACGCTCCCGGAAATCCATGCCCTCCTCGCTGCCGAATTCGGCCCGGACGTCATTCGGGAAGAAGAAGCGACGGGACTGATGCCATATCTCGTCATCGGTACTTCCCGCATCGCCGATGTCTGCCGGTTTCTGCACGACCATCCGAAGACGTATTTCGATTCACTGTCCTGTCTGACCGGCATCGATAATGGTCCTGCGGCACAGACCTTTGAAGTCGTTTACAACCTGTATTCCATACCCTACGAGGCTCCGCTGTGTTTAAAGGTCAGGGTTTCACGGGAAGAGAATACCGAAATACCTTCTGTTTCAAGCGTTTGGAAGACGGCAGACTGGCATGAACGCGAAGCGTTTGACCTCTTTGGCATCCGGTTTTCCGGCCATCCGGATTTGCGCCGTATCCTGCTGCCGGAAGACTGGGAAGGCCACCCCCTCCGCAAGGACTACGACGAGCAGGAGCGCTACCACGGTATTCAAGTGCGCTACTGACGGTTTCGCCACCACTCCCGCGACCATATACGCTGAAACGCCCATCCCTTCCGATGCAGGCTGATCGGAAAGTATGCCTGTGCTTCTTTCGGACCGGAGCTTTGGTAGTACAGATCGTCATCTGTCAGGATCAACCGGGTATACTTCCCGTCTTTCTTCTCAACCAGATCGGTAAACGGAAGCTCCTCCTCCCAGTCGGCGTGCTCCTGCCGGAGTTTGTCCTTTAGTAACTGACTGGATTTCAAGGATTCATGCTTCGGCAAGTGCGGCCGGAAATGTCCTTCCGATACGTCTCTGGCATATTCGAGGTAGGCTTTCAGCAATTTCGGACCGGGGTTCAGGGTATCGTCGACCCGAAGCTGCTCGGGCCAGACGCTCGTCACCACACAAATACGGTACCGTGCCCGGGTGATAGCCACGTTGAGGCGGTTTTCTCCTCCCGCCATATTCAGGGAGCCGAATTGGGCCGATACTTTTCCGTGATGATCAGGGGCATAGCCGATCGAGAAGATGATGATGTCACGTTCGTCTCCCTGCACATTTTCCAGGTTTTTGATGAAAAGCGGTTCCTTTGCCGCAGGGACGGAAATACCTTCCAGCTTTTCTTCGAGCAAGCGCTGCTGCGGGAAATTGAACGTCACAATACCAATTGATTTACCGGGGTACTTCTGCCCGATTTCATCCAGTAGCATGACGATACGGTCGGCTTCCGTTTCGTTGGTCTGGTTTTGCCAGGTTCCTTCTACTTTCAGGTACCGGATAGCAGGCTCAAAGCGATTAATTTCTTCGAAATCAGGCAGCAACTGTAATTTCTGATCGTAAAAATGAACGTTGGAAAAATCGATCAGATCGAGCGACCGGCTCCGGTAATGCCCCCGCAGACCCACCGGCCGCAGGTGCCGCGCGGCAAAATCAAGCAGGCTGACTACTTCCAGATCCGGGTCGTCAGTCGTATCGTCTTCCAGCCGGACGCGGTACAGGTCCGACGGCTGTAATTGCCGGCTGTCTCCCGCAATTACCACCTGCCTTCCGCGGAGCATGGCCGGAATACCCTGTTCGGAAAAACACTGGGACGCTTCGTCGAAAATCACCAGGTCAAACAGCGGATCAAGGGGAAAGAGGGCCGACACCGTTTCCGGAGACGCCATCCAACAGGGAATCAGCTGGAAAATTTCTTCGGCAAACTCGCCGATCAGTTGTCGTACCGGCCATATCTGGCGCTTTTTAGTGACCTGGTGGCGCAGGTTCCGGTAGGTAACGGTATTGCCGAGACGGTTGGTTTCGAGAACCTTATAGGTTTGCTCGCGCAGGTGCATCCGGCCGATTTCTCCGGAAAGCTCCTGTTTCCGTTCCACAGCCTGCCGGAGTTCGGTTTCCATTTGCTCCATCCGGAGACCGGATACGCTGCGCAGAATCGGGTTCTTTCCTTCCAGGTAGTCAAGCCAGGACAGACGCAGGGAATTGGCAAACATCTCCACGAGTGGCTCTGGCCGACCGGCCTCCTCCCATTGCCGGATACTGTCCTTTTCGGTCGATGAGAGCGTATTCACCAGTTCATCGCATTCCTTCAGCAGGTCGAAGTCACGGCTGAGCGTAGTTTTCAAAGCATTTCTGTCGGCTTCGCCGGCGGCAATACGCCGGATCTGCCCCTCCGTCAGCCAGGATTGCCACTGTTTGTATGCTTGTTGTACCTGCCGGGCCGTCGCCGCCAGCTGCATTACCGCCGCCGAAAACGCCTCCTGGCCGGGATACTGCCGCAACAGCTCTTCGAGCAATGGATGCCGGTACAGGACGGTCAGGTGCTCATCGGCCGCTTCCAGCCGCGCGAGGAAATCCAGCCAGTTCTGTTCCGTTACTACCCAGTCTTCGTGAACGAGATCGGCACCCGCCGACTGCCCCCATTCGACGAAAAACGCCTCGATTTCCATCCGCCGGATCAGCTTGCCAAAAAGAAGGCGGAGATCCGGTGCATCGAGCGAGAAACCATGGGCAACAGCCTCCTTTCGGATGGTATCTTTTCCTTTGTAAAATGCCCAGGAGAACAGCGATTTGCGGGCCTCCAGGGCTTTTTCCAGTTCCTGACGGAAAGATGCCAGTTCCGAGCGGCGCCGGGTAGGTCCGATTACGCCGGCCCCGAGACGGGGGCGTATCTCTCTTTCGGATAATTCCTCCCATTTCGGGTAGCGAATCAACTTTCGGGTATGAAACTGAATGACATAGGGCCAGTGTACTCCGTCGGAAAGCCCGGCGGACAGCGCCTCCGCGTCTATCTCCAGCCAATCGGCCAGTTCCAGCGGACGGTTGAGTACGGTAGCCGCTACGGCCGATGCTTCGGCCGCAAGCGCGGAAATCTGATCGATCATCGCGCCGGCATCGGAAATATCCTGAAACGAACGGCCGCTGAAGTCCACCCGGTCTGTCCAGGGATGCTCCGGCCCGAGCCGTTCGAGGTAAGCTTCATACCGGGTAAGCGAGCGGAGTACATCCTGCCAATTGGTAAAGGAAAACGAGCGGAAGCTATTTCCCAGGTCGAGGCGAGGACGTGTAATATCCGACGACAGATACAGTTCCTTCGGCGAAAGACCGCATTCCGATGCATCAAACAACGCGGTTCGGAATTCCCGCAACTCTGCCTGCAACCGGTCGATCCGATGGGCAGTCTGGGTAAACTCCCGTTCGAGCAGAATAGCATCGAGGCTGTAATTCAGTCGTTTATAGTCTTCGATATGGTCTATTTGCCGGGCCAGCTGGGTATAGAGGGCCTTCCGGTCATGTTGAAAATCGTGGAGATTGGCGACAAATTCAGACCAGTCCGCCGTGGCAAGGCGGTCTGATACCGTATCCAGCGCAGCACGTTTTTGGCTGACAACCAGTACTTTCTTTCCGGCAGAAGTAAAATCGGCAATCAGGTTGGAGATGAGCTGAGATTTGCCGGTTCCGGGAGGTCCCTGTACGACAATCGACTCCCCTTTTTTGACGCGGCGGACGGCTTCCTCCTGCGACGCGTCCATCGGAAACGGCGTCAGCAAATCCGCTTCCCGCACATCCGGGCGCTCAGGCAGCCCGATTTCAAAGGCCCGCTCGCCGGCCATGAGCGCGTCATAGTCCCGCACGAGGTAGGAACCGGCCTGAGGAAAAATTCCGAGAATCGCCTGCGGCAGAAGGCGCAGTACCCCGTCGGCCTCCGTACGATCCAGGTCGCTCTTCGCCAGTTTCGGGAAAAACTGCAGCTGGTCTTCAAACAGATCGGAGTTGAAATCCAGCTGAACGGGCGTTTCCTTCAGCCATTCATATAGTGCCGTCCGGAACGCGCGGGAGTCTTCCGGAAAATCTTCGAAATCGAAATTGAGTACCTCGTCCGGTAGCTTACGCTCGTTGTAATGGGCATAGGCCATCAAAAGTGAGGAATTCAGAACGAGAGGTTCGTCCCGGCGTTCGAGTTTCCACCGGGGGTGCGGTTCCGGTGTCTGCGCCAGGTTGACGGGCCAGAACAGCAGCGGAGCGCGGACGACGGTCCCGTCGTTGAACTTCCCCTGTACAATCGGCCAGCCGAGGTGCAGGTCTTCCGACCCCTGCTCCGCTTCGATAAAAGCCGCTACCCGGGCCATACGTCTGAGGCGGCGGGATAGTTCGTTTATCTTTTCATACCGGGGGTCCGCCGCATCGCACAGGAAGACGGACATTTTGCCTTCCATCAGGGCCGCCGGAATACGAAAAGCCTTTTCACCCGTCAGAAAATCAAGTTCCTGGATATCGAGAAATTGCTCCTGCGGCAGAGACAACAGCAGGAGAGAACGGTTACGCGGGCTCAGATTTGCCAGCCGTCGCTGAAAAACCTGAAATATCTGTCTGCCAATCTGCATAGTTATACCATCCATGGTTCCGGCTGTTTTCCATCACCGGCGAAAACAATGCCGCGCCGGAATCCGGAATAAAAGTCCCGCCGAACGGACATTGCCTGACTAAAGAACGATTCCGGATAGGAAGATACATAATCGGTGTGTATTTTTGGCGGTCAAAATCATTCCGATCTTCTGTTCTGCCAAAGTTCCGGTACGCTTCGTTCAGGCTTTGCGACAGGTTTATAACATGTATAATAAGAAGAAAGTTATCGTCGTCATGCCGGCATACCGGGCGGCTCTAACTCTTGAAAGAACGTACCGTGAAATTCCCTTCGACCTGGTGGACGAGGTAATCCTTGTGGACGATTACAGTCCCGACAATACGGTCGAAGTAGCCCGGAAACTCGGTATCCGGCATGTCATTCAGCACAATAATAACAAGGGATACGGCGGTAACCAGAAAACCTGCTACCAGAAAGCGCTGGAGCTGGGCGGAGACATTGTCATCATGCTTCACCCGGATTATCAGTATACTCCCCTGCTGCTGACGGCTATGATTTCCATCATTGGGAACGATCTGTACCCGGTAGTCTTCGGCTCCCGTATTCTTGGCAAGGGTGCGCTGAAAGGCGGTATGCCGATGTACAAATACGTGGCCAACCGTGCATTGACGTTTTTCCAGAATGTCCTGCTGAATCAGAAACTCTCGGAGTACCACACCGGCTACCGGGCTTTTTCCCGGGAAGTGCTGGAAACGGTACCTTTCCTGAAATGCGACGATGATTTTGTTTTTGACAACGAAATGATCGCGCAGATTTTCTGGCACGGATTTGAAATCGGGGAAGTAACCTGTCCGACGAAGTATTTCGAAGAGGCTTCGTCCATCAATTTCATGCGCAGTTCAAAATACGGCCTGGGCGTATTGCGGACGTCTCTTTTGTATCGGTTTTCAAAGTGGGGCATATACAAGTGGCCGCTGCTTTTCAGATAGTCACAATGAAAAAGGACCGCGACGCGGTCCTTTTTCATTATCAGGCTGCTTCCCGGATATACCGTCGAAAGAAGCTGTTTATTTTCAACTGAATGACGCCGAGGAAAGCTTCCTTGAAAATCCGGGTGGACATTTTGGAGACGCCTTTGGTCCGGTCCGTGAAAATGATGGGGACCTCCTTGATTTTGAATCCGAATTTCCAGGCGGTGAACTTCATTTCGATCTGGAAGGCATATCCGACAAAACGGACGCCGTCGAGATCGATGGTCTCGAGTACTTTCCGGGTATAGCATTTGAACCCGGCGGTTGCGTCCATGATTGGCATACCGGTGATAAACCGCACATACACCCCGGCGAAATACGACATCAGTACCCGGCCGATAGGCCAGTTGACTACGTTCACGCCCTGAATATACCGTGAGCCGACGGCCATATCGGCACCGTCGACGCACGCCTGCCACAAACGGACCAGGTCGTCCGGGTTATGAGACAGGTCGGCATCCATTTCAAAAATATACGCGTAGCCGTTTGCGAGGCAGCGCTTGAAGCCCGTCAGGTAGGCGGTACCGAGCCCGAGTTTACCGGAACGTTCCAGCAACTGGATGCGGGTTTCGCCAAACTCCCGTGCGAGTTCCCTGACTTTCGCGGCAGTCCCATCGGGTGAGCCGTCGTCAACAATCAGCACATCAAACGGCGGGGCAAGCGCCATGACCCGCCTCAGGACGGTTTCAATGTTTTCAATCTCATTGTAAGTAGGAATCACTACTATCCGCTCGCGTGAGCCATCCATCGCAGAAAAACTAGGTGTGATGATTTAAACCCTGTCAGGTTGTAAAACAGGGAAAACGGGCAATTATTCTACGTGTCCTGCAAAGACATTGTGAATAATTACCAAAAAACGGAATCGAGAGGCACAAAATCACTTTTTCTCCAAAAAATAATATTTCGGTAATCCCTGTTTCCCGGACCGGTGCAGCCATGTTTTCCCGGTCTTTCCGGCGGGCTGTCCGAACGCCCTGCAATCGGTTCAGACTCAAGGACAGGCGCCCGCCGAACCGCCGCCGAAGAATCACTTTCTTCCGAAAAATCCGGCACAATTGGAAGAACTTTAAGAAATTAGCCCCTTGGTTCGGGCGTCGCGGGCAGAAGTTCCTTTTCGCTTCTCCCGATCCTGAAGCCCTGAGGCCAGCCGGTTTTGGCTGGCCGAGTACGGCGGTAACGGCCGACCCAGCGAACAATACTACCTTCATTATGTCTGCATCCGCGGTAGGAAAAATACCTGCAAAAGAAGATATCTATTTTAATCAGCTTGACGGCATCCGGTTCATCGCGGTGTTTCTGGTCCTGTTTGATCACTGGATGAGCGGATACATTCCTTTTCCGCTCGGCCCCCTCGGAGTAAACATGTTTTTTGTGCTGAGCGGGTTCCTGATTACCCGGATTCTGATTGAAAGCAAGCATAAGTATGCCCCGCGCGAAGGAGGGTTGGGCATTTATCTCAAGAAGTTCTACATCCGTCGTACGCTCCGGATTTTTCCGATTTACTACCTGACGATTTTTGTTCTTTTTGCGCTGAACGTACCGCCCGTACGGGAAAAACTGGCATGGTGCCTGCTCTATGCGACGAATATTTATGTCGCGCATTATGATCAGTGGCTCGGCGTAATCGATCACTTCTGGTCGCTCGCGGTGGAAGAACAGTTTTATGTTTTCTTCCCGCTGGTAGTCTTTTTCTTCCCTACCCGGCACCTCGAAAAACTGCTTTGGGTATTCATTGCCGGCAGTGTCTTACTCCGTCTGTACTATTATCTCCAGGGCGGCTCCTGGGCCAAGTGCTACGTATTGATGCCGACCAGCCTGGATGCTTTCGGCCTCGGCGGTCTCATGGCCTATCTTTTCATTTTCAAAAAAGACTCTTTTCGGAAACTGTTCAGCCGCCGGTACCTGGTCTGGCTGGGCCTCGGCGGCGTGGTGGGCATTATTCTCTGGCAACAGAGCGCGCCGGTGCCGTCGCTGGAGCATATCAGTTATGTTGTTTTCGAGCGACTGACGTCTTCCATCTTCTGTTTTTTCCTGATCGGTAATGCGGTTTACGGGTATACCGGCGTCATGAAGGCGTTCCTCGAGCATCCTGCCAGCGTATACCTCGGCAAGATCAGCTACGGATTGTACCTGTATCACAACTTCGTTTTCAACCACTTTCATACGCCTCCTTCGCATCCCGTTTACAAGCTCATGCATCGCATTTACGGGCATTTCCCGGCGCTGGCGGATAACTATTTTTTCCAGTTTGTGATGTATTTCGCGATTACTGTTCTCGTCGCGACGGTGTCCTGGTACCTGATCGAAAAACCCGTTAACGATCTCAAAAACAAGTTTCGCTATTGATGAATACTACTGCCGATACGATCAGACGATGGTCGCTGACGGGCTGGCTGTTGCTGGCTGTAGCAATCGTATTACCGCTGATCGCGCTGAGTTTCTACAACCATCCGTCTGCCGCGGATGATTATTGCTTCGCCTACATGACCCGGGATTACGGCATGTGGTATTCGACGAAGTTTTACTACGATAAATGGACAGGACGGTACTTCGCCAGTCTGCTTTTCCACGCGACGCCGCTGTGGGCCGGCTGGCTGTGGTACTATCAGTTACTTCCTGTTTTATACGTCCTCGGCACCGGCTGGTCCTTTTATTTCCTTACCGGGCAGCTTTTCCGGATATCAAAGCGCCAGCGGTTTATTTTTAGTCTGGCATTTCTCATCCTGTATATCCTGTTGCAGGAAAGTCTGGCAGAAGGATTTTTCTGGGCGACGGTTTCCTACACTTATATTCTGCCACAAATCCTGACCACCCTTCTGATCGGACTGCTCGTTCAATACGAAGAAGCACCGGCGTCGCCGCGCCGGACGCTCACGCTGGTAGCCTGCGCGGCGCTGGTTTTCAATACCATCGGTCTCTGCGAATTATTTGTATTGCTCGTACCGGGGCTGCTGGCGGCGTTTCTGGGCTATCGCCTGGTATTTGAACGTAAAATAGACTGGGGGCTCGCCCTATTGATGGGTATTGCGCTGGTATCCTGCTACCTCGCGCTGGAGTCGCCCGGGGTCAAGGTGCGTCAGGGAAGTAATCCACTGGGTGGTAATCTTGTTTACTCTGTTAAAACGGCCTCGCTCACTACCCTGCGCTACGCATGGCAATGGGCGCCGTTAACATTCGTCTTCAGTATTTTCCTACTGTTCTGGTTCCGGAATACATCGGCTGATACCTTCCGTAAGTACTTCCGGATCCGGCCGTGGGTTGGATGGCTCGTCTGGATGGGTCTCACGCCTGTGCTGTACTTCCCTTATTTTTACGGGGTGGGTATCGACGGCGTTCCGGTTCGCATTACCAATTCCGTCAATTTTTTCTTTCTCGTTGGCTTTTTCTATAACCTGTTAGTCGGCCTGTTATGGCTGAGAGAAAAAAAAGGTATCCGGTTGGATCAGGGGAAAGCCCTGATCCTGGTGACCAGTCTGGCGCTGCTTTCGCTTCCCGTTCTGGTGTTGCGGAATTCGAATTTCCGGTTGATGGTCAGCGACCTGAAAAACGGCACAGCCCGTGAATATGACCGGGAGCTGACGCAGCGCTATGCAGATATCCGGGCGTCGAAGAGCGACACCGTCTTCGTCAAACCACTGAAACACATCCCCTTATCTCTTTTTGTAGAAGATATCCGGGAGAATCCCGCGTTTCTATGGAACAAGTGTGAAGCCACTTATTTCGGCAAGAAAGCGATCATTATTCAGCCTTAAACAACGATTATCTTGGATCCGAAGGAGCCGTTTTTGTCTGTCATCGTCCCCTGTTACAACGAAGAGGAGGTCCTCGCCGAAACCTACCGGCGACTGACGTCCGTCGTAACCCGGCATGGCTGGTCTTACGAACTCCTGTTTATCAACGACGGAAGCAAGGACCGGACGCTGTCCATCCTCCGCGAGATTGCAGCAGCTGACGCACACGTCCGCGTACTTTCCTTTTCCCGGAATTTCGGGCATCAGCCGGCCGTGTCGGCCGGTATCCGGCATTGTTCAGGGGAAGTGGCTATCATCATCGATGCCGACCTCCAGGACCCACCGGAACTGTTTCCGGACATGATCGATCTCTACCGGAAAGAGCAGGCCAATGTCGTCTACGCCAAACGCCGCGAGCGAAAAGGCGAAAGTGCATTCAAGCTCTGGACGGCGCGGAGTTTCTACCGGGTTATTAATTCCCTGTCGGAAGTGCCGCTTCCGCTGGATACGGGAGACTTTCGCCTGATCGACAAGCACGTCATCCGGGAATTCAAAAACCTGCAGGAGCGGAATAAATACATACGTGGATTGATCAGCTGGATGGGTTTCAAACAGGTCCCCATCGAATATGTGCGGGAAGAGCGCTTTGCCGGGTCGACGAAGTACCCCCTCTCGAAAATGCTCAGGTTCGCCCGTACAGGATTACTGTACTTCAGCAAAAAACCCCTGCAGGTCGCGCTGACGCTGGGTTTTCTGAGTATCCTCGTCGGCCTGGGCCTCGCGGTCTGGGTTGTGACGGGTATCTTTTTCCGGCCTGAAACCCTCGTACCGGGCTGGGCCTCCATTGTAATTGCCGTTGTCTTCTTCGGAGGCGTTCAGCTGCTGACGATCGGGGTATTGGGCGAGTACCTCGGCAGCATTTTCGACGAAATAAAAAAACGTCCGGAATTTATCGTCGCCGAACAAATTAATTTCGATGAAAACCCGTCCTGATTCCCTCCTCTCCTGGCTCGCGGCGCTTTTGCCGGTTGCGGCGCTGTTCGGAGTGGCTGCCTGCTATATCGAGAATATTCCCTGGTTCGATGATTTCGAGTCGTTTTCCGGCTTTCTGATTGAATACCTGCGGGCTGATACCTGGCGGGACAAATTCCATTGGCTGTTTATCCCCAACAATGAGCACCGGATTGTAGCCGGGAAGTTGCTTGTCCTCGGCGTTTACTATGTTTCCGGTGAACTGAATTATTACTGGATTCAATTACTGGCCGATTTTTCCGTCATCGGTATCTGGCTTTTGCTTTGGCTGGCGTTCCGTAGGCTTCAGCTTTCGCTGTGGTATTTTGTACCGGTTTCCCTCCTGCTTTTTCACCCGCAGTACTATTTGCTGACGTTTTGGGCGATTACCGGCCTGCAACACCAGCTGGTACTCCTGCTGGTCAGTCTGACTGCCTTTTGTCTTGCGAAAGGAACCTGGAAATGGTATGCGGCGGCGTTCTTTTTTGCCGTTCTGGCGACTTTCTCAATGGGCAACGGCATGTTCGTCTGGGCGGCCGGAGCCGGTGTCCTGCTCCTCCGCAAGCGTTTCGCTCAGCTGGTTCTGTGGCTGGCCGGCATGGCGGGAGGTATGGCGGGCTATTTCTATCATTTCGCGACGAAAGCGAATGACGACAGCCTCGCCAAGTTTTTCAAAATGCCGCATCTTTCCCTGGCCGGCTTCTTCACCTACAACGGCGGGTTGCTTGACCTCTTTCCGGATCTGGGCGAACCCTGGCGTTATGTACTCCCGACTATCGGCGGGCTGGTACTCATTGTGCTCGTTGTTCGCTGGCTGCTGGTATATGTCTATCCGGTTATCATCCGCTATAAACGACCGGCGGAGAAGAATCCATTTTACACCGATTTTCTGCTGGGTATTCTGCTGTTTCTGCTCGCAAACTCCCTGCTGATCGCCATCATGCGCCCCCATTTCGGGTATTTCGTGATGCTGATCAGTAATTACCGCCTGTATCCGATCCTCCTCACCTGCCTGGTATACCTGGGCTGGCTTCAGCGCCGGCGGGATACGCTGCCCCGGCCGATGGGTATTGTCGTTGCCAGTCTCGTGATTTGCCTGATCTCCTATGCCAGTTATTTCCCGAAGGTGGCAAACCGGAGAGCGCTGTTACTGGCGAGTGTGCGGAATCAGTATTATAGTTCGATCGGCCTGGGCGCTACGCGTGGTTCGTTCCTCGAACCTTACATCGACCGGACTTTCCGCGAACCGATGCGGACGGGCATTTTTCACCCTCCGGTACATTTTTTCGATGCGGCGGTTTCCCGAGCGACGGAACCCGAAAAGCATACAGTCTCTATCGCCGGTACGGAGGAGATGATCAGCGTACAGCAATCGACACTCCCGGTACCGGGCGGTCGGGATGCCTTCCTGCTGCTTCGGATCAAGTCTGAAACGGCTGCGGACGACTTTGTGATTCCTTTCGAACCAGCTGCCAACGCCGGCCGTAATCCGTTCAAACGAGGCGTCGGAGGAGGAGCCCATTTTTACAGACACATGCTGCGTCCGGGCGTCTATACACTGGAGATTATCCAGATCAGCGGTTCTGCCGCAAAACGTTACCCCACCGGGCAGAAGTTAACAATTTGAGCTACTTTTGCACTTTAGATCATTCGTTTTGACGGCAACCTTCTTTCCGCATTGGACAATCCACAGATTTCAATAGTAGCCCCTCTTTATAACGAAAGCGAGACGTTTCCGCACCTGATTCAGCGGCTCAACGCGCTCATGGACGCGTCTCCGCTGTCCATCGAAGTCGTGTTGATCGACGATGGCAGCCGCGATCGCACAGCGGAGCTCATGCAGGCGCTTGCCCTGAGCGACCCCCGCTACCACTGCGTTTTTCTGTCCCGTAACCACGGTCACCAGCTCGCTCTTTCGGCGGGTATGAATGAGGCGCGCGGCACTGAAGCCATCATGGTTATTGACGGAGACCTCCAGGATCCTCCGGAACTGCTGACTGATTTTTACCAATTATACAAGGAAGGAAACGATGTCGTCTACGCCGTTCGGCGCAAACGCAAGGAAGGCTTTATCAAACGGGCGGGCTATCACCTGTTTTACCGGTTGCTTCGTTCGATTTCCTATATCGAGATTCCGCTCGACAGCGGCGACTTTGCGCTGGTGTCCCGTCGTGTCGTGGACGTCATGAACAAGATGCCGGAAGAAAGCCGGTACCTGCGCGGCATGCGTACCTGGGTGGGCTTCAAGCAAATCGGTTTTGAGTATGAGCGCGACGAGCGTATTGCCGGCGAATCGAAGTACTCTTTCAAGCAATTGTTCCGCCTTGCCTACAACGGTATCTTCAACTTCAGCGAATTTCCGATCAAGCTGCTGACGCGCCTGGGCGGTACCGCGATTGCCTTTGCGATGCTGTATTTCATTTACAACGTCATCAAAAAATATGTACTCGGCCAGGAAGTACCGGAAGGCTTCCCTGCAACGCTGTTTACGATCATTTTCTTTGGCGGGATGAATCTCTTCGGCCTGGGAATTATCGGTGAATATGTCCTGCGGATTTTCTTCCAGTCGAAAGGGCGTCCGCTGTTCATCATCAAGTCGAAAATCCGGAACGGAAACTGGGAGTAGTATTCCCGCATCGCCGCCATTCATCCCTAAATAGCCGGATCGCCAGTCCGGCTATTTTTAGTTCATCACATTTCCGCGTTGCAAAATTCAGGGAAAGGCATAGATTTGGCCCCGGCAAGCAACCCCTTAACATCCCTTGCCTGTGACGTTCATTCGTTCCAAAAACTTCAACTTCTATGTCACGCGGAACCATTGCCATTCTTGGTATTCTCATTCTGATCGTCCTCATGGGCGGTTGTTCGTATAACGGCCTCGTCTCTCAGGATGAAAGCGTCAAAACGGCCTGGGCGAAAGTGCAGTCCGACTACCAGCGTCGCGCCGACCTCATCCCGAACCTCGTCAATACCGTCAAGGGAGCGGCCAATTTCGAGCAGAAAACCCTGACGGACGTCATCAACGCCCGTGCCAACGCTACGTCGATCAAGTTTACCGCCGATCAGCTCACGCCTGAAAACATCCAGAAATTCCAGGAAGCGCAGGCTCAGCTCAACGGCTCCCTCTCCCGCCTGATGGCAGTCGCGGAAAACTATCCCCAACTGAAGGCGAACGAGAACTTCCGGGATCTTCAGGCGCAGATCGAAGGCACGGAAAACCGGATCAAGGTTTCCCGGAATGACTTCAACGACGCAGTTCAGGTATACAACAAAAAGGTCCGCTCTTTCCCGACCAACCTGCTGGCAGGCATTTTCGGCTTCCCGGCCAAGGCATACTTTGAAGCGGACGCCGGCGCCGACAAGGCCCCGAAAGTAGAATTCTAAGGCATATGCTGACCGAAGAGCAACAGAAGGCAGTCATTGGCGCGATCCGGGAGGCAGAAAAAAATACCTCCGGCGAGATCCGCGTCCACCTGGAAAGCGCCTCGGCCGATATCGACGCGCTCGACCGCGCCCGGCAGGTTTTTGTCAAGCTGGAAATGTACAAAACGGCGGATCGAAACGCCGTTTTGTTCTACCTCGCCGAAGATGCCCGGCGGTTTGCCATCTGGGGCGACGACGGGATCAACCGGGTAGTGCCGCTTGATTTCTGGGACAGTACCCGGGATGCCATGAAAATACACCTCCGCGACGGAGATCTGGTACAAGCCCTTTGTACCGGTATCCGGATGGCGGGCGAGCAGCTCAAGACTTATTTCCCGTATCAGTCGGACGATGTCAATGAACTCCCGGACGACATTTCTTTCGGATGATATTTTCCCCGACACCGATGCATTCCTCCCTGTTCCGTTCCTTCCTGCTTTTCTTTCTGCTGGTCCTGGCATTGCCCGGGTTGGCGCAGGAGTTTCCGGAAAAACCTGTCCCCGCCCGCTTCGTCAATGATTTTACCGGTACCCTCTCCGGACAGGAGCAGGCCATGCTGGAATCGAAGCTGAAGGGGTATATGGACTCGACGTCGAATCAGATTGTTATCGTCGTCGTCAAAAATACCGGAGATTATCCTCCCGGTGATTACGCCTTTGAGATCGGCCGGCGGTGGGGTATCGGGCAAAAAGGAAAGAATAACGGGCTGGTTCTGCTTTGGGCGACCGAAACGCGAAAGATCTACATCGCGACGGGTTACGGCCTCGAAGGTGCTATTCCTGACGCCGTCGCCAAACGCATCGTCTCGGATGTCATTGTTCCGGCGTTCAAGCAACAGGAATGGTACCGTGGCCTCGACGAAGCCACCACCGAGATCATTCAGCGGGCCAGCGGCGAATACAAAAACGAAGGAAGCGATGTCAGCGATGGGGAAGCCATCTTCGCCCTTATTGCTTTCGGGCTCATTGGTCTGGTCATTTTCTTCCTGCTGAGCCGGACGCTCGGGCGCGGCTGCCGGAATACCGGCGGCGGCGGAATGCCCTGGTTTGGCCCCTACACGACTATGTCCAGCTGGGGAAGTTCCTCCGGAGGAGGTTGGAGCAGTGGAGGCGGCGGCGGTGGCTGGGACTTTGGCGGAGGCAGTTTCGGCGGCGGCGGCGCAGGCGGAGACTATTGAAGGCGGGTTTCGGTTGACAGTTTTCAGTCTACGGTTTTCAGTTGGCGGCAACTTTCCCCGACCACAACTGAAAACAGAAAACTGTCAACCGAAAACCGCTTTTTATCTTTCTCGCGCAATGAGGTCCGAGAAGTAAAACCGCAGTAACTGCTTCTTTTCTTCGGCGACGGGAAGTTGGCTGAGGTACCCCAGTCCTTCGTCGAAATAGGCGTTCATCACCTGCTCGGAAGTACTGCGTACGCCGAGGAGATCATACAAAGCCGTAACAGCCTGTACTTTTTCGATGGCGTTGAATTCTTTCGCCGTGATCCAGTACTGAAGTTCCTGCCGGATGGTTCCGTCGGCCTTTTCGAGGGCGTCGAGCAGCAGGAAGGTCTTTTTATTGGCCAGAATATCTCCGCCCACGAGCTTGCCGAACTTGTCGGGATCACCATAAACATCCAGCAGGTCGTCTTTCAGCTGAAAACCAAGGCCGATTGCATCACCTGTTTTCTTCAGCAACGCGCACGTATGCTCGTCGGCGCCACCGAGAATACCACCGAGCTCCAGGGCAAAACCGAGCAGTACGGCGGTCTTCAGGCGGATCATCTCCAGGTACTCTTCTTTCGTGACGTCCTGGCGTTTCTCGAAATTCATGTCAAACTGCTGGCCTTCGCATACTTCGGCAGCCGCACGGTTGAACCGTTTCAGTACACGTTTCAGCTTTCCGTCCTCCACTTCCGACAACAATTCATAGGCGGAAACCAGCATGACATCTCCGGAAAGAATTGCTACGTTATCATTCCATTTTTCATGAACCGTGTGATGACCGCGGCGAAGGGGCGCACGGTCCATGATGTCGTCGTGCATCAGCGTGAAGTTGTGGAAAACTTCTACGCCAAGTGCCGGAAAAACCGCTTTCTGCCAGTCATCGGTAAACAGCTCTGCCGACAGAACCGTCAGGAGCGGGCGCATGCGTTTTCCGCCGAGGCTCATGATGTAATGGATCGGTTCATAGAGCTCGGGGGGCGTACTTCCGTAGGTGACGGTCAGCAGCGCTTCTTCCAGAGCGGCAGTATACTTCGTAAGCGACATGTTCGTTTCCAGACTTGAGTGGTCAAAAAGCAGCCAGGTTTTCCTGTTTGCGACCGGCAAAATACAGGATTATTTTCACCAACTTTAACGCCGTAAACCGAAAATCCTGCAATGAGAACGATCCTTACCTTCCTGGTGACGGCCGGCCTGGCCTCGCTCTGCTTTTCGTTTCTGCCGGAAAAACCCGTGCCTGCCACGTCAAAAATCGAGTGGCTGACGATGGAGGAAGCTTATGCCCGGAACAAAAAGGAGCCCCGGAAATTCCTCGTGGATGTATACACCGACTGGTGTCACTGGTGTAAGGTGATGGACAAGGAGACCTATACCGATCCGAAAGTGGCGGAGTATGTCAACAAGAAGTTTTACGCTGTGCGCTTCAACGCTGAAAGCCGGTCGACGATCAGGCTGGGTCCTCATACATTCAAGTTCATTCCGCAGGGCGCTAAAGGGTTCAATCAGCTGGCGGCGATTATGCTCGACGGGCAGATGAGTTACCCTTCCACCGTCTTCATCGATGAGATTTTCATGGATGGAAAGGAGCTCGCTGTCATTCAGGCCGTTCCCGGCTACCTCAAGGCCCTGGAATTCCATCAGGTCGCTACGTTTTTCGGAGAAAACTACCACGAACAGGAAACGGAGTGGGAGACCTACAAAGACGAGATCTACCCGAAAGTATACGGGAAATAACCTGCATTTTTCATTCAAATCCGCCTTTTTACCTTGGCTACCCTACTCGATTTCGTCGGCAATACGCCGCTGGTGGAAATTACCCGCCTCAACCCCAATCCCAACGTACGCATTTTCGGGAAGCTGGAAGGGCATAACCCGGGCGGAAGCGTTAAGGACCGTCCGGCGCTCAACATGATCCGCAGCGCGCTGGAGCGGGGAGATATCGGACCGCAGACGTCCCTCATCGAAGCAACATCCGGCAATACCGGCATTGCGCTGGCGATGATCGCCCGGTTGTATAACCTGTCTATTGAGCTCGTGATGCCGCAGAACTCAACGCGTGAACGGGTTTTGACGATGGAGGCCTTCGGCGCCAAAGTAACCCTGCTCGAAAGCATCGAAATCTGTCGCGACTACGCCCAGGAAAAAGCCGACGCCGGTACTCACTTTCAGCTCAACCAGTTTGCCAACCCGGACAATTATATGGCGCACTACAAGTCGACCGGTCCGGAAATCTGGCGTGATACAGACGGAAAAATCACCCACTTCGTCAGCTCGATGGGAACGACGGGTACCATCATGGGCAATTCTCTGTACCTGAAGGAACAGAATCCGGCGATTCAGGTAGTGGGTTGTCAGCCGACAGAAGGATCTTCCATACCGGGTATCCGGCGGTGGCCGGTTGAGTACCTGCCCAAAATCTATAATCCGTCACGCGTGGACCGGGTAATGGACGTTTCGGAAGCAGACGCCGTTCAGACGACGCGGCAGCTGGCAAAAGTCGAAGGTATTTTTGCCGGTATGAGCTCCGGCGGCTGTGTTTCAGCAGCCATCCGGCTGGCAGAAGAACTCACCGAAGGCGTCATTGTTTGTATCATCTGCGACCGGGGAGACCGGTATCTTTCCAGTGATCTTTTCGGGGAATAGTCCATTGTAAATCCCGCTTCGAAAACGGATTTCCTGCCGGGAATCCGTTTTTTTGTGCTCATTGAGACGGGTTAGGGATTTCTCTTCATACCGGTACCGTACCCGCATACCGCTCCATGCACAATTTCCCGCCGCCAACCGGTTTATAAGTATTCCTGCCAGTTAGGGCTATTTTACGAGGCGATCAAAAAGCGTCAGAAAAACAGACTATTTCTTTGAATAAATAATTTTATTCTTTAAATTATTACATAAAAATCCGCATCACTCACAAACGTTGTTCTCTTCCACCACTGTCAAAAGACAATATAAAAGCAGTAAGCCTCATATACAGCATCTCCTGCCGGGTGTATTTCGGGGAGCCGGGGACAGGCTTCGCCGGGAAAGAAAATCCGGTTGGCGCATTTCTATCCGGAGACGGGTTACGAAAATTTTTTTTCTGTCTCGTCAACATATTGTTAAATTTTTAAAAATATGGATAGATTTGCGAACCGGCTTTTGCATAGGAACGTATGTAAAACCAGAAGAAACGTTGGCAAGGCCAAGCAGTAGTTTCTTAACATTTCTGTTTTTTCCTGTTTCACAGAATATTTAACCTTAACCAGCTATTATTCACCCCAACTGCTCAGCGGTCCTTCCGGACTGCATTTCATGCCCTAAAACCGGGAAAACGAGCGCCCGGATTTACTCAGATACACACGCCTGATTTCCCGGAGATAATTGCCCCGGGTTAGGTTAAAGTATCCGTTTTCCTCTAAACTTCAGATCAGGACATTCGTCCGTTTAGTACCCGCCGGAATGCCGCACTGCGGCAGGAAGGACGGCGTTTCATTCTCTGTTCACACCCGTAACGCTTTCAGGCTGAACGAGCACCTTACGTGCCCGGCGGCTACGGTATTCGAACCCACATCATTTCCATAAACTGTTTAACCTTAACACACTACTTCAATGAGGCTTATGAAACAGAAGCTACCAAAAACCTTTTTCAGGTTTTGTGCTTTTTTGGGTGCCTGGATGCTTCTGACCGCTGCGTCGGCCAGAGAAATGCATCCGGCCTTCGGGAAGGACAGAGAGATTTCCGGGAAAGTGACGGATGAGAAGGGAACGGGACTGGCCGGAGCAACGATTTCGATCAAGGGAACCACCCGCGGCACCAACACCGATGCGGACGGAAACTACCGGATTACCGTTCCGAACGATGCTGCCACCCTTGTTTTCTCCTACATCGGCTATGTAAAGCAGGAAGTTGCCGTAGGCAGCCGTACCGTGATCAACATCCAGATGGCTTTGGGTGAAGGGGCGCTGCAGGAAGTGGTCGTCACCGCGCTCGGGATTGAAAAAGATACCCGTACGCTCGGTTATTCCGTGACATCGATCGATGCCTCGGCGCTCAACCAGGCACGGGAATCCAACGTCATCAACTCCCTTCAGGGACGCGTAGCGGGTCTGAATATCAGCCCGGGAAGCGGCGGGCCGGGATCTTCTTCCCGGATCAACCTTCGTGGGGTCAGTAACTTTAAGGGTGGCAGCCCGCTCTTCGTTATCAACGGCGTTCCGATGGATAACACCACCCGGGGAACCGCCGGGGAATGGGGTGGATCGGACAACGGCGATGGTATCTCCAACATCAACCCCGACGATATCGAATCCATGACGGTACTGAAAGGAGCTACGGCTTCTGCCCTGTACGGCACCCGCGCTACGAACGGAGTTATCCTGGTCACAACCAAAAGCGGCAAAAACGCCGGTCTTTCGGTTGAATACAATGGTAACCTCCAGTTCGACAAGGTGATTAATTTTACAGACTTCCAGTACGTCTATGGACAGGGACAACAAGGTGTTCGTCCTGCGGATGCAACAAGTGCCCGTAATTCCGGAGTATACAGCTGGGGTGAGAAGATGGACGGAGCGATGTACACGCAGTTCGACGGAAAGCAATATGCCTATTCGCCGGTGAAGGACAACATTCAACAATTCTACCAGACGGCGCCGACGTTTACCAATACCGTATCTGCTTCCGGCGGAAATGAAAAGACCAGTTTCCGCCTGTCGATGTCCTCAATGGATGCTTCCGGGGTAATGCGGAACAACACGGTAAAGCGGAAAACCATCAACCTGAATGTGACCCAGAAAGTCACCAGCAAGCTGGATGTAACCTTGATGGCCAACTACATTGACCAACAAGATAAAAACCGGCCGATGATGAGTGATGCCCCTCTGAACGCCAACTACGGTATCACGCTGCTGGCTAGTTCCTTCAACCAGCTGGCGTTGAAACCCGGATATGACCCAATCACGGGCGCTGAAATGACGTTCAGTGATGACTCGTATAAGACCAACCCCTGGTTTGTTGTCAACCAATACAAAAACCAGCAGGACCGTAAACGGTTGATCTCGGCGATAACGGGTAAGTACCAATTTACCGACTGGCTTTATCTTCAGGGGCGTGCCGGATATGACGTCATTAACGACGGCGCTTTCAGCATTACGCCCTGGGGAACAGCTTACCAGGCGTTGGGAAGCATGAACCGGGCCAGATCACAAACGACAGAACTCAACGTCGATGGACTGTTAGGTCTCAACCGTGACATTGCGCAAGACCTGAACCTGAACGTAGCGATCGGAGGTAACCTTCGGAAAAACCGTCTGGAAAGCGTCGGAATTTCAGGCAGCAACTTCAGTATTCCGTACCTCTATACTATCTCGAACACGCTTTCCAGAAGTCAGAGCTATGGATACAACGAGCGTCAGGTACAATCGGGATACTATACGGCGGAATTTGACTATAAGCATATACTCTCGCTGGCGACGACGGGCCGGTATGACGTCTATTCAACGCTTCCGTCAGCCAACCGAGGAATTTTCGCACCTTCTGTTTCGGCCAGTTTTGTCTTTTCGGAACTGTTGAAACCGAATGCGATGAATTTCGGTAAGATCCGCGCTTCCTATGCCCAGACCAGTGGTGAAGCTTTTGATGCTTACCTGACAACGCAATACTATTCTCTTGGCAACACCTACAACGGACTGCCCCAGGGTGGTTTCAGTTCCCAGATGCCCAACAGCAATCTCAAGCCGTACCGCATGAAGGAATTTGAGGCTGGTTTTGAAACGAAGTTCTTCAACAACCGTCTTGGTCTGGATGTTGCCTATTTCAACCGCAAAACCGAAGGTGAAATAGTCAGCGGACCTCTGTCGATCACAACCGGCTTCACCTCCCGTGTGCTTAACCTGGGTTCGACGAAAAACGCGGGCGTCGAAGTATTGCTGACCGGGACACCTGTAAAAACCAGGAATTTCACGTGGGATGCTTCGTTCAACGTAACCTACGTGAAGAACACGATCGTTGACATCGACGGAGCCGGCAACACAAAAATACTAACCCTCGGAACGTATCGCCCGTTGAACGGTAACGTTGCCCACGTCAAGGGAATGTCTGCTGCGCAGATTATGGCCTACGATTTCAAGTATGATGCTGCCGGCAAAATGATCATCGGATCCGATGGTATTCCGGTCCGCGGCGATCTGAAACCAATGGGTTCCGCGATTCCGAATCTGTATGGAGGCTTGAACAATAGCTTCTCCTACAAAAACTTCTCCTTTTCCTTCCTGATCGATTACAAGTTCGGGGCGAAAGTACTGTCAGCTACCAACCACTATTCTTACGTAGACGGGTTGAACAAAGCTACGCTTGTCGGACGCGAAACGGGAGTGGTTGCCAATGGCGTGGTCCTTTCCGCAGACGGAACTTCCTCTACAGCCAATACGAAAAACGTCATTGCTCAGGACTACTACCGCGGACTCATTACCAACGTTTCCAAGCTGTCCGTCTTCAATGCTGACTTTATCAAGCTTCGTCAGGTGGTTATCGGTTATCGTTTGCCGAGCCGCTGGTTCAGCAACAGCAAGGTGCCTTTCGAAAGTGTCACGTTGTCGGCAGTCGGCCGGAACCTGCTGGTTCTCATGAAACATACGGACAACTTTGATCCGGAAGCCGGCTTCTCTTCCAATATCAACTACGCCGGAACGGAAGGCGCCCAGTTGCCCTCAACCCGTACATTCGGTTTCACGCTGAACGCCAAGTTCAAAAAATAAGACTCTACCATGAAAAGGACTTCTGTCTATGTGTTATCCCTTCTCATGCTGTCACTGGCGGGATGCACCGATAAATTCGACGAAATCAATACCGATCCGAATCAAGCGACGGAGCAGCAATGGGATCCCAATTTCTTCCTTCCCAATGCGCAGAATAACTATGTGAACCTTGGGTATGACCAGATGCTGTATCAAGGTCCTATGCTTCAGGTTCTGGCGTCGACCTTTACTTACTACGGAAACGGGGACAAGTATGTCAATACGCAGAATTCGACCAGCTATCAGGGGGCAATTTTTAACCGGACCTATTCAACCGGCACGACACTTGCTGAAATGATCCGTCTTTCGAAAGACAAGCCTCAATATGCGAATCTTTATCAGATCGGCCGGATTCTTCAGGCAATGAACGTGCTCCGCGGCACAGATACCTATGGCGACATCCCCTATACGCAGGCCTTTCAGGCCAAAGCAGGAACTACTGCTCCGAAGTACGATACCCAGCAATCCATTTATACGGCATTACTGAAGGAGATCGACGAAGCAACAGCTGCGCTTGATGTCAACCAGGCCGCACCTACCGGTGACATGATCTATAGCCGGCTTTCCTCTTCGACCGCAAAAATGACGGCCTGGAAGAAGTTTGGCTACTCGCTTATGCTTCGCACAGCAATGCGGCTTATTAAAGTTGACGCCGCAACAGCAAAGACCTATGCGGAAAAGGCCATTGCAGGCGGCGTGTTTACATCCAATGATGACAACGCGTATATCCAGGCCGACGCGAACTACGCGGCCTCCGGTATCTACAATGTCTATCAGGTAACGGATGATTACCGGGAGCTTCGTTTTGCGAAGACGTTTATTGATGCGCTGAAGTCAACTTCGGACCCGCGTCTGAGTGCTGTTGCCGAGGTTCCCCAAACCGGTGCAGCCAATAATGCGAACAAGACGCTTTCCGGAGACAATACCGCAGCTTCCCAACTGGGATTGCCGAACGGATACGATCTGGCAAGCGGCGCCACGGACATCCGGAAATCGGCCGGATATCCCGGTCCGTCTCCGGCAGCAAACGACAAGGACTCTGACGCTCCCCTGGGCAAGTACTCCCGCCCACGGATCAGCGTCTACCTGAAGAAAAACGGCACAATGATGGTTCTTTCCTATGCGGAAGTCGAATTTCTGCTGGCGGAGGCCAAAGTGCGTGGCTGGAATGTGAGCGGAACAGCGGCGGACCACTACAAAAATGGTATTGTTGCAGCAATGACGTCGCTGATTCAGCTGGATGCCTCCGCAGAAATCAAGGCGGAAGCAGCTCAGACCTGGGCAGCCGCGCACCCGTTGGATGTTACGTCCACCGACGCCTCGCTCAAAGCGATCAACACACAGTTCTGGCTGGCTACCGGAACGATGTTCAACTTCATCGAAGCCTGGTCTAACTGGCGCCGGACAGGCTATCCTGTTCTCACGCCGATCAATTATCCCGGCAATGTGACAGGCAGCACGATTCCCCGACGGATGATTTATCTGTCGACTGAAATATCAACCAATCCGACGTCGTATACCGAGGCAGTCAACCGGTTGAGCGGAGGTGATCTGCTTACCTCCCGGGTCTGGTGGGATAAGTAACCACTCCGAAACCGGAAAAGGTAAGGCCAACGTGCCTTACCTTTTCTTATTTTTAGCGACCCCTGCTTGAACAAAACCTATGCACCGATCGGCTGTCCTCCTGACCGGGCTTCTGCTGAGCCCCCTGCTCCTATCCGCCCAGACGCTGTTCAGGCCTCTGCCGGTAACGCAAACCCATATCGACTTCAGCAATACCATCAATGAAAACGAAGGTCTCAACGTCCTGGCATACGAATACTTTTACAACGGTGCCGGCGTAGCAGTCGGAGACTTCAATAACGACGGCCTCGACGACCTTTTCTTCACCGCCAATCAAAAGCCAAACAAGCTCTACCTCAATCAGGGCGGGTTGTCTTTCCGGGATATCTCAGCGGCTGCCGGTATCGAAGGCCGGACAGGGGCGTGGAAAACCGGCGTATCCCTCGCCGACATCAACGGCGACGGCCTCCTGGATATTTATGTCTGCTATTCGGGGAAGGTCGACGAAGCCCTCCGCCGGAACCAGCTATTCATCAACAAGGGTAATTTGACATTTGAAGAACAGGCGGCACGGTACGGCCTCGATCACCCCGGATACAGTACTCAGGCGGCTTTTTTTGATTTTGACCGGGACGGAGACCTCGACTGCTTCCTCCTCAATCACAACGTCAAGAAGTACGACAACATGGAGCTCGCCCGGCTTCACAAGGAAACCGACGAACTCGCCGGCAACCGCCTCCTGGAAAACCAGAATGGTCACTTCACCGACATTTCTCAGAAAGCGGGAATCTTTCAGTATCCGCTGACTTTTGGCCTGGGCCTGGCCGTTTCAGATATCAACCAGGACGGCTGGCCGGATATCTACGTCACCAACGATTACAACGAACCCGACTACCTCTACCTCAACAACGGCAACGGTACCTTCCGCGAAGACAGCCAGCATTGCTTCCGGCACCTGGCGCAGTTTTCAATGGGTATCGACATCGCTGACTATAACAACGACGGCCTCCCCGACGTCCTCTCCCTGGACATGCTTCCGGAGGATAACCGCCGGCAGAAACTGCTGCAGCTCCAGGAAAACTACGAGTCGTTCGAACTCATGACCCAGCAGGGCCTGTACAAACAGTACATGCGCAACATGCTGCAACTCAACAACGGAGACGGCACCTTCAGCGAAATAGCCCAGCTGGCCGGGGTATCCAATACCGACTGGAGCTGGAGCCCCCTCCTCGCCGATTTTGACAACGACGGATACAAGGACCTCTTCATCACCAACGGCTACCTGCGCGACTACACCAACAAGGACTTTCTGAAATACTGGGGCGATTACAAGGTCCGGAAAGCCATGAACCGGGAGTCGGTGCAGCTGATGGACCTCGTCCTGGCGATGCCTTCCACCAAACTCGCCAACTACATCTTCCGGAATAACCAGGACCTGACTTTTCAGAACAAACAGGCCGACTGGGGTATTCAAACGCCGACCATGTCCAACGGAGCGGTATATGCCGACCTCGACAACGACGGTGATCTCGAACTGATCGTCAACAACATCAACGAACCCGCCTCTGTTTACCAGAACATGAGCCGGGAGCTGCACAAGACTTCCTACCTCCGCCTTCAACTCGAAGGAAAATCGTCTTCCATCGGCGCGAAGGTGACCGTATATGCCGGCGGACTGAAGCAGTACCAGGAAGTATTTCCCGTTCGCGGCTACCTCTCCTGTCAGTCCCAAACCCTGCACTTCGGTCTCGGCAAAGCCACACAGATCGACTCTGTGCTGATTGCCTGGCCGGGAAGGAGGGTACAAAAACTGACATCAGTACCTGTCAATCAGCGGCTTGTCATCAAAGAGGAAGGCGGAATGACTCCGGCGAAGCTTCAGCCGGTTGCAGGTCTGTTCCGAAAAGTAACCTCGCCTATCTCCCTTGTCCACCAGGGCTATAACGAAAACGACTTCAAGCGCCAGCCGCTGATGCTGTTTATGTACTCGCAAACAGGACCGGTACTGGCAAAGGGAGACGTCAACCACGACGGACTCGAAGACGTATTCGTCAGCGGCGATCAAAGCCGAGCCGGTGGCATCTGGATCCAGCAGAAAAACGGAAGTTTCCGCCTGCTCTCCGGCCTGACGATCGGGGACGAAAGTATGTCAGCCATTTCGGCGGCTGTCTTTTTTGACGCCAATGGCGACGGCTGGGACGATCTCTACGTAGCCAAAGGCGGCTATTCCCTCTTCGAACCCAATACGCCTTCGTTGCAGGATGAACTGTTTCTCAACGACGGCGCCGGCCGTCTGCAAAAAGCGGCGCTGCCTGACCTGTCGGCGAGCAGTAAATCCTGCGTCCGTGTGTGTGATTTTGACAACGACGGCGATCCGGATCTTTTTGTCGGCGGAAGGGTCATTCCCGGCCGGTACCCGCTCGCGCCTACCTCCTACCTGCTGCAAAACAACGGAGAAGGGCAGTTCAAAGCCATCTCCGTTCCGTTTTCCAACATTGGTATGATCACGGATGCCCGGTGGGAAGATCTTGACTCCGACGGGCGGAAAGACCTCCTGCTCTGTGGGGAATTTATGCCGGTGAAAGTCTACCAGAATACCCGGGACGGGTTTTTGGATAAAACCAGTCAGTACTTTCCCAGTGAAGATCAGGGCCTGTGGATGTCGCTCGCCATCGGCGACGTGGACGGCGACGGGCAGAACGACCTGATTGCAGGCAACTTCGGCACCAACTCCCAGATACGTGCGTCCGTAAAAGAACCGGCCGAGCTGTATTTCGCCGATTTTGACCGGAACGGCTCCATCGATCCTTTTTTCAATTTTTATATCCAGGGCAAGTCGTATCCCTTCGTCAGCCGCGACGAGCTCAACGATCAGATGTATGCCATGCGGAAGAAGTTCGGCTTTTACAAAGACTATGCCGACGCCACCATGAAGAACCTGTTTACGCCCGCGGAACTCGACAAAACGCAGAAGCTGACCGTCACCGAGCTCCGTTCGGTCTGCTATCTCCGGGAAAAAGAGCATTTCAAGAAACAGGTACTTCCCCTGGAAGCGCAGTTTTCGCCGGTCACCCATACCCTGATCCGGGATTTTGACGGAGACGGAAAGACGGATCTCCTGCTTTTCGGTAACAAATCGGACAACCGCCTGAAAATCGGCAGTATCGACGCGGGCTACGGTACGTTGCTCAAGGGTAGCGGAGACGGCTCCTTCCGGTATGTCCGTCAACCCGATTCCGGCCTGTCGGTGACAGGAGACGTCAAATCTGTACTTGAACTCAGCTCCGGCGCCGGTACCCTTTTCCTGATCGGGGCGTTCAATCAGCCCCTTCAATGCTACCAAAAACCATGAAACGATTGCTGCTTCTGCTGGCGCTGACCGGCGGAACCGTACTGGCCCGTCCGCCGAAACTCGAAACCCACCTGCAGCCGACGGTTTTTGCCGTAACGATGGTGATGATTCACGATGTCGTCAACCCGCCTGCTGCCAGCCGGTTTTATTCCTATTGCCTCCTGGGTGCGCATGAACTGGTATCGGGGCATTCGGCTATTCCCTCGCCTGCTGCCTTTGTCCGCGAATTTCACAAACCGGAACTGAACCGGACCGGAAACTACCAGCTGGCGGCGCTTTACTGCATACTGGAAACCGGCCGGCTGATCCTTCCGTCGGGGTACATGCTTGAAGAGGAAGAAGCGAAACTGCTCGCTGCGCTCCGGAAAGAAGGGTATACTGAAAAAGAGCTGAAGGCGGCGGTAGTTGCCGCAGAAGAAATGGCTAAAAAAGTACTCGCTCTCGCCGCGACCGACGAATACTCCCGGCTCAGTACCCGGCTCCGCTACCGCCCGTTGAAAGGCGAAGGCTACTGGTATCCGACGCCGCCCGGCTATATGGAAGGAATTGAGCCACATTGGAAAACCATCCGGCCGATGCTCATCGATTCCTGTTCCCAATTCATACCCAGGCCGCCGGTACCCTTCAGCAAGGACACAACCAGCGCCTTCTACGCACTCACCCGCGAAGTGTACTCCGAAGGACGTAACCTGACGGAAGAAAAACGGTTTATCGCTTCCTACTGGGACTGCAACCCGTTCGCCATCAATACTTCCGGGCATATGTCCATCGGGTTCAAAAAGATCAGCCCGGGCGGCCACTGGATGAATATCGCGAGCCTGGCGACGGCTCAGGCCGGTATTTCGTTTGACAAATCGGTGGAAATACTCTCCCTCACTGCCATGACGCTGCGGGATGCGTTTATCTCGTGCTGGGACGAGAAATACCGGAGCAGCCGTATCCGCCCTGAAACGGTGATCAACCGGCTGATCGACAGCCGCTGGCAACCGCTCCTTCAGACGCCGCCTTTTCCGGAATATACCAGCGGGCATAGTGTCATCTCCACTGCGGCGGCAGAGCTGCTGACGTTTTTCTTCGGGGATCGTTTTGCCTTTACTGACAACACCGAAGTACTTTTTGAGCTGCCGGAGCGACGGTTTTCTTCTTTCCGCGCGGCAGCGGCCGAAGCGGCGATCTCCCGTCTGTACGGTGGCATCCACTACCGCGACGCCATTGAAAACGGACAGGAACAGGGTTACCGGCTCGGGCAGTTTGTGGTGGAGAAGCTACAAAAGAATGGGGTCCGGCCCGCTCGCTGACAAATCTGTTGCCGGGAAGTACTGCCAGGCCGCCACCAGGCGGCCTTTTTCCTTTCTCCTTGAATGCCAGAAAACGGTTCATGCAGATAAAACCACCGTTGAATCAGAATATATTCCTGAATTACAACCCTTTACCGTACTTTGGGTGTCTGACCTGCGTTTAAATGTCCGGTCTTGCGAGCCCGCCGTTATAAACTCCGCAAAACCGCTCATTCCTGTTCATTCCGGCCATGTATTTCCGGAAGACCCGTCTGATCCATGAAATGGTTTTTTGCTTTTCGCCAGGGAAATGACTTCTCGGCGGCCTACATCGAACTGCTCAAGGTAGCGGTCACCTCGGCGTTACAGAATACGACGCTGGAACCCTGGTTTGTGTACGACGGCGAGCCGGATAGCCTCGTTTCCTGGATGGAGGAACGCGGCGTGCGGGTGGTCTATCACCGTAGCTTTCTCTATCGTCACCTCGAGCAGATCGCCAGGAAAAAGGGCGATATCAATTACCTCGTCATTGGTTCCGGAGCCTTTCTGAGAGTGGAAATACCACTGATTACGGCCCGCCTGGGCCTCCAGGATGAATTTGTCCTGTATACGGATATCGACGTATTATTCCTGGAAGAGGTAGTGCCGGAGCTGGAGAAACTTCGTCCGGGGTACTTCGCTGTTTCGCCCGAAGCGGAGAAAGACGATTTCCGGAATGTCAACACCGGGGTTATGCTCATGAACCTCCCGGCCCTGCGTCGGGCACACGCCGGATTTGAGAAATTTATCATCCGGAAACTGGATAAACTGGTCCGGATTTCCTGGGATCAGGGCGCTTATAAACTGTATTTCCGGAAAGGCGTATTCCGGCGACCGTTATGGGATCCGCTGCCCATCCGGTTTAACTGGAAGCCCTATTGGGAAGACGACGGGCAAAGCCCGAAGATCATTCATTTTCACGGACCGAAGCCGCAGCACCGGGCGTTGTACGCACTGCCCGACGCGCAGCGGCGCCTGGGATGCCTGTACGGGTTTATGAACGAGCAGTACCGGTCCCGATGCCGGGAGTGGGATCGTTATCACCAGGAGATCACCGGCAGGCCGGAAACTAGCTCTTCCGGCCAATAATGGCCACCAGCCGGCCCGTTACTCCCTTTTCTGCCCGGTGTGAAAAGTAGTCGGCGTTGTTGAGTACCGTCGAGTACGAAGAAATTTCCAGCTGATTTGCCGGCACACCGAAATCACGCAATTGGCTCGCATTGGCTTCCTTGAGGTTGACAAAAAATTTCTGCTTCTCTTCGTCAAAACGCTTGTACACAGAATCAAAGTGATCAGCTACATCGGTTCCTACTTCGAAGGAGCATTCGTCGATGCACGTGCCGACGTAGCCGTAGCAATCCTCGCCTTTGGTCCCATACGATTCCTGCATTTGAGAAAGCGTTTTCGCTACCAGTTTCGAAACCGTGCCACGCCAGCCCGCATGAATGGCGGCCGCTACTTTGTTCCGGGCGTCGTAAATAAGGATGGGCGTGCAATCGGCGATGGTGACAAGAGCGAAAACACCCGGCGCATCCGTGACAACGGCGTCGTGCCCCTGCTCCCGGCCCGGTTGATCTGTCTGCCAGATTTCCGAACCATGCACCTGATGGGAAGAAGCTACCTGATCGGCCGAAATGCCCAGTCCCGCGTAAAAACGCCGCCGGTTTTCAGCCACGGCATCGGGGTTGTCCTGCGTCGACCCGCCCAGGTTCAGGCTCGCATAGGGAGGCAGGCTCACACCCCCGTGGCGGGTGCTTTCAGCGGCGATTAATTCGGGAAACGCGGCGAAAATGGCCGGCTTGCGGAAGAGAAGAGGAGACATATCCGGATTCAAAAGGCTGCAAGTTACGGCTTCCACGGCAAAGATCGGCAGTGCCCGAATGCGACCACTTCTACGGATGTTTATTCGTTTTTCCGGCTCTTCTCCAAAATTTAACACGATACTTTCAGGCAAAAACACATATTTTATCCGGCTTCGGGATATTTTTGTCCTTGTTCCTTTTCCCTGACCACATGCAACTTCATTGGCACGATCACAAACACCGACGAAAAACCACTGCCTGCCCCAATTGCGGGGAAATCCTCAAGCCGGCAGCTAATTTTTGCCCCAATTGTGGTCAGGAGAATCACAACCTCGACGTACCGCTCGGCCACCTCATCTATGAATTCGTCGAGAGTATTTTTCACTTCGATACCAAATTCTGGGAAACCGCCCGGGCCATTTTTACCAAACCCGGCCTGATTACCAAGGATTTTGTGGAAGGGAAACGCGCCCGGTACGTGCCGCCTGCCCGGCTCTATATCTTTATCAGCTTTATCTTTTTCCTGGTGCTGAATACAGCGCTCGACAAGGCAGTGGAAGAGGTGACGGAAGAAAAAGAGAAAATTGAGCACATCGTCAACCGCGAAACCGCATCTGCTGATACCGATTCCCTTCTTCGGAAAGACAATTTCTGGCGCGACCCGGATAGCATTGAAAAGAAACTTGCTGCCTATACCGGTACGGGATTCGCCCTGAATACCGACGAAGTAGCGGTTTTGAAAGACCAGCCGAAGGCGCAGCTGCAAAGCGCCTTTCTCCAGTTTGTGGAACTGGCCGTGCAGGACAGCCTCCGTACCCGGCGTATTCAGCCGGATTCGGTCTGGATGGATCAATACCGGGAAGACATGGGAGGGCTGAAAAATACGCTCCATTACATCCCGATTCACGTCGATACGCACCAATCCCGACTGGTGACGGGAGAAGACAAAACCTCGGATTTTCTGGGTATACGCGGCGATTCCGCGCTTTTTGTGAGCCTGCCGAAGATGACCGCCGCCCAGCTCGATTCTGTCTTCCGCCTCAACGGGGAAGAAACCGAAGGGCTGTCGGCGAGCCTCCACAAAAAAGCCGTCCGCGCCCTGGCCAAGACCCGCATCGCCTGGACAAACAAGGATACGCACGCGTTTGTCGAGCTGACGCATAAAATCACGAAGACGATTTCGACGGTTATGTTTATTCTGATGCCGGTCGTCGCACTACTGCTTTATATCTTTTACTACAGGCGTAAACGGTGCTACTACGAGCATTTCATCTTCTCTGTACATATCCACTCCGTACTGTTCCTGTTTATTTCACTCGAACTCCTGATCCGGCACTGGCTTCCGGTCAACTGGCTGGCCGGTATCAGCATCTGGATTTGCTGGTTCTATTTTCTGGTCGCGCTGCGACGGGTATATGCCCAGGGATGGTGGAAAACGACGTTTAAATTTGTGCTCTTAAGCCTGACGTACCTGTCACTCGCGGCCTTTTTGCTGGCGGGCTCAGTGCTCTACGGTTTTGTAAACTTTTGATTTACAGTAAATTATATAAAAAAGTGAGCGGATTCCCGACGGGAATCCGCTCACTTTTTATCCACAAAAACAATCAGATACCGAGGGTACCGAGTACGCTGTTCATGTTCCGGACCGCATCGGCAGACTTGTTGAACGCCGCCTGCTCGTCCGCATTGAGTTCGAAATCGACGATTTTTTCCCAACCGTTGCGACCGATGACCACCGGTACGCCCAGGCAGATATCCGATTGCCCGTACTCGCCTTCGAGGTACACGCAGCAGGGGAATACCCGCTTCTGATTCCGGACGATGCTCTCGACGAGCAGGGCGCCCGCCGCTCCCGGTGCATACCAGGCCGACGTACCGATCAGGTTGGTGAGCGTCGCACCGCCGACCATCGTATCCGCAGCCACTTTTTTGAGGGCTTCTGCGTCCAGGTACTGGGCGACAGGCGTGCCGGAATAGGTTGCCAGGCGCGTCAGCGGAATCATGGTCGTATCGCCGTGACCGCCAATGACCGTAGCCTGGAGATCCGACGGCGGTACGTTCATCGCCAGCGACAGATAGGTCTTAAAGCGGGCCGAATCGAGGATACCGCCCATACCGATGATGCGGTTTTTGGGTAATCCTGAAGCCTTCAGCGCCAGGTAAGTCATGGTATCCATCGGGTTGGAAATAACCACGATGATCGCGTCCGGAGAGTGCGCCAGCAGGTTTTCCGTCACCGTTTTCACGATGCCGGCGTTGATGCCGATCAGTTCTTCGCGCGTCATACCCGGTTTTCGGGGGATACCCGAGGTAATCACCACCACGTCAGACCCCGCGGTTTTGGAATAGTCGTTGGTCGATCCGACAATCCTGGAATCATAATCCAGCAATGTGGCCGTCTGGAACATGTCCAGCGACTTTCCCTCAGCCAGGCCTTCCTTGATGTCAAGCAAAACGACTTCCTCCGCCAACTCTCTCCGAACAATGTTATCGGCACAAGTTGCCCCTACGGCCCCGGCTCCTACAACGGTGATTTTCATGCAAATTGGATTTTAATGTCGTGAAAATGAAGTCTAACTGGTCGCCAGTAAAAATAGAAAGTCCTCAAGATGTAATAGTACCTTTCCGGAAAAAACCACAAAAAAAAGCGGAGACAGGCTCCGCTTGGGTTTATGACTTGGTTTTGGCCGGCTTGATTTTTCTCCGGCGGCGGGTCTTTCCGTAGGACCCGCGTTTACGCTTTCCTTTCTTCGATTTAGCATCACCTTTGCCCATAGTCTGAGAAATTTAGTGTTGAAAAATGTGAAGGAGGGACTCGCCCGGTCAGGAAAAAAACAGGAACAAAATCAGGAGGACAATAGCAAAAGCCAGGTACATCATACCGTCTACACCAATATACTTTCGATATTTATAGAGTGAGTCCACGAGCTTTTTCATTGTTCAATGATACAAGCTTTCTGACGAAACCCAAAACCCAACTACCTCTCATGCTGCGTCGTACGACCCTTTTTGTGCTATTTTGTACTTTTTTTGCCGTCTCGGTCCGGGCTCAGACCGATCGCCAGACGATCCTCTCCATCCTCGACCGTCAGACCAAAGCCTGGAACGCCGGCGACATTCCCGGCTTCATGAAGGGGTACTGGGAATCGGACAGTCTGATGTACATCGGCAAGTCCGGCATCCGGTATGGCTATGCTGGTACGCTGGAAAACTATCGGAAGAATTACCCGGACCGCGCGGCGATGGGTACGCTGAAATTTGATATCCTGCATGTGCAGTTACTGAGCAAAGACGCCGCCTTTGTGGTCGGGAAATGGCACCTGACCCGTCCCGAAAAGGGAGATATCGGCGGACACTTCAGCCTGACCTGGCGGAAAATCAGGGGGCAGTGGGTCATAACCGCCGACCATTCCTCCTGATGTTTGCCGGGATGGCCGCTATTCCGGACCTTTGCCCTGTATCATTCACTTATTTTTACTGCGTATGACTATCGGAGACGCCTACCAGCACCCGGTTCAGTTTTCCCAGGACGATGTCGTCCGGTTTGCGGAGGTATCCGGCGATCATAACCCGCTGCACCTTGACGCGGAGTTTGCCGCTACGACGCCCTTCAAGCGCCCGATCATCCACGGGATGCTCGGCGTGAGCGTTTTTTCCCGGGTAATCGGCATGGAGTTTCCGGGAGCCGGGAGTATTTATGTCAAACAAACGGTCGATTTTCTACGCCCCATGTTTGTCGATACTCCTTACGAAGCCCGCTTTCAGGTGCTGAGTATTAATCCGGAAAAGCATACGGCGGAGATCTCAACCGAGTTTTTCGACCCGAAAACGAAAAAAGTCACCACCCGCGGGGTGGCGACCGTGATGAACGCCGAACACTTCTGAAACAGAAAAGGCCCCGGATTCACCAATCCGGGGCCTTTTCTATAGCGAACGACGAGATTAGTCTTCTTTCTCGTTCTTTAAGTTCTGAACCTCCGTGCGGATATCCTGCGCAAGAACTTTCAGGTCTTGCATACCCTTGCGAACGCGGGTACCTGCCGCCTGATTTCCCTTTTCGTAAAACTTGTCAAAGTCACCTTCGAGCGACAGTACCAGGTTTTTAAGCTCCGCAAACTTGTTCATGTGAGTCTAGATTTTTAATGTTCAACAAACGATTGAAAGTACGCAAAACTGCGTTTTTGGCGAAATTTAGGCATTTAGCGTATTGATGCAAGAGTGCCTGGCACGAAAATGTGAAAGTTCTTGGAAAAATTATACAATTCGTTTGACAAAACAGAAAAATACCCCGTTTAATCCTGTATCAAACAGATTAAACGGGGCAAAAAGGGCCTTTAGAGCCTTTCAGGGGCTATTTCAGGAAAAGACAGCTATACCTTTGCCGGAATACTCACCCTTACGGAGTTTCTCCTGAATGACCTCGAAGGCATCCATCGTCACGTTCACATCTTCGATCGTGTGAACCGCCGTCGGAATGATGCGGAGCATAATGACTCCCTTCGGCACCACCGGGTAGACAACGATTGAGCAGAAAATACCGAGGTTTTCGCGCAGGTCGGCGACAAGCTGGGTAACCACGTCATTGTCGTATTGTCCCTGGAGGAATACCGGCGTCACCGGCGACTGCGTCGTTCCGATATCGAAGCCACGCGCGCGCAGACCCGTTTGCAGGACATTGACAATTTTCCAGAGATTTTCGCGAAGTTCCGGTTGTGTCCGGACCAGTTCCAGGCGCTTGAGGCCGCCGATTACCAGGGGCATCGGGAGCGACTTGGCATAGGTCTGCGACCGCATATTATAGCGGAGGTACTGAATGATGGCTTTCGGACCGGCAATAAATGCCCCGATGCTGGCCATGGATTTGGCGAACGTCGAGAAATGCAGGTCGATACCCGTCTGCACTCCCAGGTGCTCGGCTACGCCTGACCCGGTTTCACCCATGGTACCGAAGCCGTGGGCGTCGTCCACGAGGAGACGGAAATTGTATTTTTGCTTGAGAGCCACAATTTCGTCGAGCTTTCCGATGTTTCCGGACATACCGAAAACACCTTCCGTCACCACGAGAACACCGCCGCCCTGCTCATCCGCCAGTTTGGTCGCCCGGATCAGGTTCTTCTCCAGGGACTCCATGTCGTTGTGCTTGAAGGTAAAGTACTTACCCATTTTCGCTTTGTGGAGGCGGATCCCGTCGATCAGACAGGCGTGGCTTTCAGCGTCATAGACGATGACATCCTTGTAATCCACGATGGCCTCAATGGCCGACATCACCCCCTGGTAACCGAAGTTCAGCAGGAATGCGTCTTCCTTGCCGACGAAATCGGCGAGCTGACGCTCCAGCTCTTCGTGATACGGCGTTTGTCCGGACATCATCCGGGCGCCCATCGGCGCCGCCAGGCCCCACTGAGCAGCCGCTTCCGCATCCGTTTGGCGCACCTCGGGGTGATTTGCCAGACCCAGGTAATTGTTCAGACTCCAGTTCAGCATCTGCTTACCCCTGAAGTTCATGTAGGGTCCGATTTCTCCCTCGAGATAGGGAAAAGCAAAATACCCATGGACTTTCTCGGAGTATTGACCGAGAGGCCCCAAGTTGGCCAACCGACGTTCGAAAATATCTGCCACGTTCAATCGATTTTTATTGTTGACATTCGGCCTCTGCCCGCTTCGGAGGCGCCGGACACCGGATCGGAAACCAACCCGCCTGCCTTGCCGGAAGAAGCAGAGACCCTTCGCAATTTCTTCGGGCGCAAAAATAGGATTTTTCTGGGCCAAACCAAAGGAAGTTCGACGACTTGTTCGGGTGAGTCTCAGGAGCTTCCGGGAAAATCGCGACGTACCCCGTTTTACTTCGCTCTCAAGAACCGCCGCTGCGACGCCCTGCCCGCGTTGCGAAACACGCCGGGCCGGTTATCTTCGTAGCCGCTGACCAATCCCTCCGAACCATGTCTGCCATCCGAAAACTACTCATCGCCAACCGGGGCGAAATCGCGCTGCGCATCATGCGTTCGGCGCGGGAGATGGGTATCCGTACCGTAGCCGTCTTCTCGGAAGCCGACCGCGCGGCCCCGCACGTACGCTATGCCGATGAAGCCGTCTGCGTAGGCCCGCCGCCCTCGGCGCAATCCTACCTCCAAATGGACGTCATCATCGCCGCGGCACAGGCTACCGGCGCAGATGCCATTCACCCGGGCTACGGTTTTCTTTCGGAAAATGCGGTATTCGCCCGGAAGGTGCGGGAAGCGGGCCTGATCTTCGTCGGTCCATCGGCAGAAAGCATCGAAATGATGGGATCGAAAATCGCCGCCAAACAGGCCGCCCGCCGCATGAACGTACCGTTGGTACCGGGCGTCGACGAGGCGATTACCGACCGGAACGCCGCCAAAGGCATTGCCGCCGAAGTCGGGTACCCGGTACTCATCAAAGCCTCAGCCGGCGGCGGCGGGAAAGGCATGCGGGTAGTCCCATCGGAAGCGGATTTTGACGAGCAGCTCGACCGGGCAGTATCAGAGGCCGTTGCCAGTTTCGGAGACGGCTCCGTCTTCATCGAAAAGTACATTACCAGTCCCAAACATATTGAAATTCAGGTACTGGGAGACCAGCACGGGAATATCGTCCACCTCTTCGAGCGGGAATGTTCCATCCAGCGGCGGCATCAGAAAGTAGTGGAAGAGGCTCCGTCGGCCGTCCTGACGCCTGCTATCCGGGAAGCGATGGGGCAATGCGCGGTAGACGTTGCCCGCGCCTGCGGGTACTACGGCGCGGGTACGGTCGAGTTTATCGTCGACGAAAACCTCGATTTTTACTTTCTCGAGATGAATACCCGCCTTCAGGTCGAGCACCCTGTGACAGAGCTCATTACAGGCGTGGACCTGGTGAAGGAAATGATCCGCGTCGCCGAAGGGCAGGTATTGCCGTTCCGGCAGGAGGATCTTTCAATACGTGGGCATGCCATTGAGATCCGCGTTTGCGCCGAAGATCCGCGCAACCAGTTTCTGCCCGACGTCGGCACACTCCGTACCTACCGCCGCCCCCAGGGCAACGGCGTACGGGTAGACGACGGCGTGGAAGAAGGCATGGATATCCCTATTTATTATGACCCGATGATCGCTAAACTCATCACCTACGCCGCGACCCGCGAAGAAGCCGCGCAGAAGATGGTACGGGCCATCGATGAATACCATATCTCGGGCGTACAGACGACCCTTCCGTTCTGCCGCTTTGCGATGCAGCACGAAGCGTTCCTTTCCGGGCGGTTTGATACCCGGTTTGTCAGCCTCTATTTCACCCCGGAAGTACTTGACGAGGCGCCGGATGCCGACGAAGAGGCTCTGGCTGCGTTTCTTGCCGCCCGTTTCTGGGAGTCCGGAAAGGCCGCAACAGCGAAAGCGCCCGTCCGTACTTCGGTCTCGAAATGGAAACAAAACCGCTCCTGATGGCTTTTTTAAAACGATTGGACCGTGTGGTATTTGTTGTACTGTTAGTGGGGATGGCGGTAATCGGCTGGCGGATACTGAGCGACCGCTGGCGGCTGTTCCGGGCAGAACAACACGAAGCCGATCTTCGTGAAAGTACCGGAATTCCGCTTAATGAAGAGCGTAAGCAAGACGGACTCGAACAGGTACAGGAATCCTATACCTCTGTCCTTCAGCCCGCAGACAGCGGAATGGTCGTGCGGTGGACCGGCCCCGTCGCCAGTGCCGGGCGGCCTTATTTCTGGAAAAAGGAGGTCTTTCTCCGGAATAACAAACGCTACCGGGAAACCGACACCTATGTTTTTCCCCTGAAACGCAAAGGCAGCCACCTGCTGCATTTTGATTTTTTTCCGGATAGCCTGCCCGAGCGGCGGTTCCGGGCGCGACTGGTCCCGCAGGACCTGCCGACAATTCACTCGTTCGAGTTACCGCAAAGCCGGGAAGCCCGCCTGCTGCGCGACAGCCTCCTGACCGAATGGCGCATACCGCTGCCCTGACGGCATTCTTTTTTTATTCCTCCCTCTGAACCCAAATACCCGCCCTTATGCGTGCCGGCTCTTTATCTGTCGATTACCTGGAGGGATCCCTCCGCTACTTCCGGTTCGGCGACCGGGAAATTCTTCGCCGCATTTACCCCGCGCTGCGCGACGCCAACTGGCGTACCGCCGTTGTCACACGGACGAATGAGCAGCAGGATATTCAGGAAGATTCCTTCCGGATTTCATACGACTGGTACACCGAAGACCTCGGCCTGCATATGAAAGGCACCGTGGTTCTGACCGGCATGGCCGACGGTACCGTGACCTTCGACTGGACCGGCGAAGCCCTTTCCGATTTCTCCAAAAACCGCATTGGTCTTTGCGCCCTGCACCCGCTGGCGCCGGGACTCCCCTGCCGGATCACGCACCCGGACGGGTCTGCAACCCTGGCGGCGTTTCCCGACAAAATCGATCCGCATCAGCCGTTTTTTGATGTTTCGGCGATGGAATGGAACGCCGGTCCCGGCGTAACCGCCCGGCTTCAGTTTGAAGGGGAAGTATTCGAATCGGAAGACCAGCGCAACTGGTCTGATGCGTCGTTCAAAACCTACTCAACACCGCAGCGGTACCCGCAACCGGCTGATGTAGCCGCCGGTGAGGTCTTTCACCATACCATTACCCTCACCTTTGACGGAACATTACCCGCTTATGAACCGGAGGATTCCGTTATCCGGATCGATTTGCAGGGAGAATCGAAGCCCTTTGTCCGCTGGGGGCTGGGCTGGTGGCCGGCGGCTTCACTGTCTTCTGAAGAAACTACCCTCCTGAAAAAGCTTTCGCCTGCATTCCTGCGGGTACTCAACCCGAAAGACCAATCGGTACTGGACCGGGCGGCTGAAACGGGTATTCCTCTGCGTGTGGATATTGCGGCAGATACACTGCCGGACTGGCTGCGGGGCCATCCTGCGGTGAAAGAGGTCTTGCATGTTTCCGAAGAAGGATGGACCGGCAACGACCAGCTGGCCGGTAATCCGCCAGCGGAAAAACGGGGAGGCGGAACCCTGGGGCATTTCGCTGATTTCAACCGGAATCCCTTCGATTTTTCCCGCGTGGATTTCGTCGGCTTTACGCTGACTCCCACCGCGCATAACCCGGATACCTGGACGCTTTTTGAAAACCTGCCGGCACAAGCCGAACAGGTACGCACGGCGGCGGCACGCTCCGGCAGGCCTGTATCGGCGACGCACGTGACACTGTTTCCCCGCCCGAAACAGGCAGCGGAACCGGATCCCCGGCAGCATACAGCCCTTGGCGCGTCCTGGCTGGTCGGCAGTTTGAAATACCTTTCCGAAGCCGGAGCCGAGTCAGCGGCGTTTGAAGACCTGACCGGCCCGTACGGACTGATTCACGGGGGAGAAACCACCCCGGCCTATCACCTTTTTGCTTTTCTGAGCGAGTTCCGGCCCGAACGGGTGATTCTCTCCAGGAGTTCACAGCCGCGGGTATGCAGCAGTTTGATTCTGGAAAAAGCAGACGGCTGGAAGACCACCCTCCTCGCCAACCATACTGACGCGCCGATCGAAGTCCGCCTGCCCGGCGGAATCCCTGTAGTACTTGCTGCTTATGAATGGAAGGCCGTCTACTGACCTATAGCCCGGGAATACCCAGGAAGCGGTTCGGGTCGGGGCAGTTCGCCAGAAACTCTTCCCGACGTGACAGCGCGCAGACGCCGGGGTAGTCGCCCGAGTATCCCTGCAAATCCCGGATCACCTGAAAATGAAGGTGGGGAGGCCAGTCTCCATTTTCCGGAAAGGTACCAAACTCCGCAAATACTTCGCCGGCCGGGATGACCTGGCCGGCTTTCTTCCCGATGAGGGATGTCCTGGAAAGGTGCCCGTACAAGGTATAGAAGGTTTCGTCGTTCAGCCTGTGTTCGAGGATAATCGTCGGACCGTAGTCTCCGAAACGGGCATTATCCTGAAAGCTGTGAATGGTACCATCGAGCGGCGGGCTGACGGGCGTGCCGGCTTCCGCCCATATGTCGATGCCGAGGTGTATTTCCCGGGGTTCCTGATCCGCTGCATTGAAATGCAAACTCCGGCGGTACAGTATCCGGTGTTCGTTATAGCCGCCTACGCCGCAGACGGCTCCGGCATCTCTCAAAACAGCAAAAACATAGTTGGAAAACGAGGCCGTATCCGGCAGGTCCAGCTTGGTTAATTCCTGATTTTCAGCCGTAAAATCCAATATTACCCACCAGTCTTTCGTCCAGTCGAACGGTACTACAGGAGCAAAGAAAATTTGGCCTTTCGCCGTCGCATCATTCGGTTTCATCGCGCCCGGATAGTGAGTGTCGTACAAAACAGGTTTATATTTGGGAATTACGAATTCACTTTAATCACAAACTTCGGATGTCTGAAACCCTCAAATCTCCCTCTTCCGGGAAGATCCTGGGCCACCCGCAGGGACTTTTCCTGCTCTTCACCACGGAAATGTGGGAGCGGTTCAGTTACTATGGCATGCGTGCCGTTTTGACCCTCTACTTTACGCAGGCGCTGTTATATGACAAAGCACTCGCGTCGAATTTTTACGGAGGGTATACCTCGCTCATCTACCTCACACCACTGATCGGCGGATACATCGCCGACAAATACTGGGGCAACCGCCGCTCTATTCTCGTCGGCGGCCTCCTGATGGCCCTGGGGCAGTTTCTGCTCTTCTGTTCGGGCAGTATGTACGACCAGCCTCTCGGCAACCTGCTGCTGTATATCGGTCTGGGCGGAATGATTGTCGGAAACGGCTTTTTCAAACCGAATATTTCCTCGATGGTGGGGACGTTGTATGACCCCGCCGACCGCCGCAAAGATACCGCATACACCATTTTTTACATGGGGATCAACCTGGGCTCGTTCATCGGCCAGACGATCTGCGCGGTAGTCGGCAATACCGGCGATCCCAAAGACTTCCGCTGGGCCTTCCTCGCCTGTAGTATTGCGATGCTCCTCGGTACCTTTATTTTCCAGTGGGGCAAAATCAAGTACCTGATTACCTGGAAGGGAGAGCCGGTCGGCCTGACTCCTCCCGATTCCCCGAAGGTGAAGCCGATTTACTGGTCGCTTCCTCTGCTCTTCTTCGCCGGACTCGGCCTGTTGTGGTTCGACGTCAACGCCTACCCGATTCTGCTCTGGCTGCCCCTCGTCGGCGGTATTCTTTCCCTGATTATCATTTTGCTGGACAAGTCCCTCACCGCCAAAGAGCGCCAGCAGGTTATTGTCATTTACGTTGTTTCCTTCTTCGTCATTTTCTTCTGGGCTGCTTTCGAGCAGGCAGGCGCTTCCCTGACCTTCTTCGCGGATGAGCAGGTAGACCGCGAGCTGTTCGGCCTGACGATCCCTCCTGCGCTTTTCCAGAACTTCAACCCGTTCTTTGTCGTCACCTGCGCGCCGCTGATGGCCGTCGTCTGGACCTTCCTCGGCAACCGGGGCCTGGAGCCTTCTTCTCCCTATAAAATGTCGATCGGACTGACCCTGCTCTGCATTGGCTACCTGATCATGCTTCCGGCGGTGAAAGATCCGGTTCCGGGTGTGAAAGTCAGCGCGGGTTACCTTGCTGCCCTGTACTTTTTCCACTCCGTCGGGGAGCTGTGCCTCTCTCCGATCGGTCTTTCCCTGGTCAACCAGCTTGCGCCAACTAAATACAGCTCCCTGCTGATGGCCGTCTGGTTCCTTGCCAATGTGATTGCCAATAAGTTTGCCGGTACCCTCAGCTCCTTTTACCCCGAAGCCGGAAAACCGACAGTACTGCTTGGTTATCAGATGAATAACCTGTACGACTTCTTCCTGCTTTTCGTCATCATGTCGGGAGTAGCCGCTGTGCTGCTGTTTCTGCTTTCGCGCCGGCTGGTGCGGATGATGCACTGACCAATAGTATGACCCCCAAAAAAAACGGGAGCCCCGGAACAGTCCGGACCTCCCGTTTTTTCTTTTCTTTCGGGAAGAAAGTGTGTCTTAGCTCTGACATGCTTTTACGGTCATGAAACGTCTCGCTCTTCTCGCTTTTCTGCTCTTCGCCTTTCCGGCGAAAGCCATTCGTGTCGATTCCCTCCGCTATGCGCCGTTCGGCATGCTGCACCTGTTTCATCCGGTGACGCCGCCGACGGCTGTCGCGATTTTCATTTCCGGAGACGGAGGCTGGAATGCCGGGGTGATTACCATGGCGGAAAAACTGGCGGAAAAAGGTTCGCTGGTCATCGGCGTCAATATTCTTCAGTACTATGCGGCGCTCCGGAAGCAAACCGGTGCATGCTACTATCCGGCTGCTGATTTCGAGACGATGAGCCTGTCTGTCCAGAAAAAACTCCGCATCCGCCAGTACCTGAAGCCGGTGCTGGTGGGGTATTCCTCCGGGGCAACACTGGTATACGGCATGCTGGCGCAGGCGCCGGCCGGAACCTTCCGCGGGGCGCTCGGGCTGGGCTTCTGCCCCGATATCGAACTTCCGAAGCCCCTGTGCGCCGGCGCGGGCCTCCGGAACCGGGTACTCAAGCCGGGCAAGAGCTATTTCCTCGAACGCTTCGACAAACTACCCGCTCCGTTTATCGCCTTGCAGGGTATGACCGATCAGGTATGCCAGCCCAAAGCGACGCAGGCCTACCTGACCGGCCTGCCGAACGCCAGCCTGGTAGCCCTTCCGAAAGTAGGGCATGGTTTCGGCGTGCCAGCGCACTGGCTTCCTGCCTATCTCTCTGCCTATGACCGGCTGGCAAAAGACGCGGCGCCTGCCCGGGCTGTCGCCTCCCTGCCGGAACTACCCCTGACCGTCGTCGCCCCTGCCCGACCGGATACGGCACCTTTTACGGTGTTTTTATCGGGTGATGGCGGGTGGACGAGTTTCGATCAGTCCGTCGGATCAGCTCTGGCAGCCAAAGGCTCGGCAGTAGTGGGGCTCGACGCCCAGCACTATTTCTGGCAGGCACGTACGCCGGAAAGTACCACGGCCGACCTCGTCCGCGTCATCCGGTACTACCAGCAGAAATTCAACCGGAAAGACTTCGTATTGGCGGGGTACTCCTTCGGCGCGTGCGTGGCGCCGTTTGTGGCGAACCGGCTGCCGGCTGACCTGAAGGCGAATCTCCGGCAGGTTGTATTGCTTTCCCCTTCTGAAAAAGGAGACTTTGAGATTCATATTTCGGATATGCTGAGTATCGGCAGTCCGTCGGACCAGTATGACGTCCTCGCTGAAACCACAAAAATCAAGGCGCTGCGGCCGGTATGCCTGTTCGGAAGTGAAGAAGATATTCCGACGCGGGACCGCTTTGCCGCCGCCGGTGTACCTGTCCGGACGCTTCCCGGCAGCCATCATTTCGACGACGCCTATGCGGCGATCGCGAATGTGATTGTCTCACTTTAAGGTCGTTTTAAGAATATTTACACACGGGTTTAAGGTCGCGGGCGGACCTTTGAATCGTTCAAACTGATCAACACCCGGCTCCGGCCGGCGCGTTTTCACCCATTCAAACCATTGTGATCATGAAAACGATTCTTGTGGCTGTCGGACTGGTTGCAGCAACCTCCGCCGGCGTTTTCGCCCAAACAGTAGAACAAACCCTCGTTGCCGAAGGCTCTTCCAAAAAATCCATCCCCGAAAGCGTTCTCAAAGCATACGAACATGATTTCCCGGATGGCAAAGCGATCAGCGACTGGAAGCTGCTGCCGAAACAGGTCCTCGATGAAAAATTTGCCATTACCCAGCTCGGCGACGATTCGATGAAAGGGGCTACCGATGTTTACTATACCATCGATCTCAACGGCAAAAACGTACATGGTCAGGCTGTTTACAACCAGGATGGCCGTCTGGTTAGCTTCTCTGAAAAGGCGTCTGACGTAGCGCTCCCGCGGGAAGTAGTCGACGCAGTCACGGCCAAATTTCCGGAAGCCCGCATCACCGGCGATCAGGAAAAGATTCACCTGAATGCCAAAGGACAAGAAGTACGTTACCTCGTTCATTTTGTTCAGAATAAGAAACACGGCTATGCCGTTGCCGATCAAACCGGCGCCATTCTGAAATCACGTCTTTAGGAAAGTCTTTCCCTTCAAGCCATGAAAACGCTGGTACTAGCCGCGCTGGTACTCGGGATGAGTAGCTGCGCATCTGTCAATGTCGAACAAAATCATTCAGTACCGTTCGATCAGTACCGCAAGTTTACCTGGGTAAAACCTGATATCCAGGCCAACAGCAACCCGCTCTATCACAGCCAGTTGGCGGATGCGAATATCCGTCAGGCCCTGTCTGCGGAGCTGAATAAAAAAGGTATTACGGAAGACGATAACCAGCCCGACCTCCTGCTGACCTATCACGAGTACTTTCAGCAGGAATCCCGGCAGGTAGCCAATCCGGCGCCGGCCTATCCGGTTCCGTATAGCGTCTGGTTCCGCGGACGGTGGATTCCGGTAGGATACAGCTATTACTACCACCCGTGGAATACCGGTTATCACACCGAACACTATACCGAAGGCACGCTGATCGTGGACGTTATCGATGCCCGTACCAACCAGCTGATCTGGCGCGGCTCCATCGCCAACCCGGTCAACGACCCGGCCCGGCTCGGCAAGCAGTTTGCGCGCGAAGCCCGGCAGATTCTCACCAAATATCCCGCACACGTATAATCACCCCGGCACCCGCCGGATAACCTGTCTACCATGAAAACCCAGGCCATACTGCTGATGGCGCTGCTCGCACTGAGCGCCTGTCAGTCCAAAAATGAAAAAGGCGAGACGGATACGAAGCTCGTCCCGGTGGAAGAAAAAGTAGCCGTCGACAACCCGTCGAACGTCTATTTCGACCAGGCGGCTGATTCCCTCAAAGTAGGAAAAAACGAAGCGGCAGCACGCCTGCTTTCCACCGGGGCAACCGCTCTCGCAGCCGAAGCGAAAAACCTTGCCGATCCGCAAAACGGGGACTTCGGCGAAGCCTACCGCCAGGTCACAAACCTGATTGCGAAGGCAAAAGACGGTAAGCTGACCGCCGATGAGCTCACGCGGACGACGGACGTCGCCGAGCTGCTCGTCAAACACCGCGTCATCGAACAGACCGAGGTATTGCCTGTCATTCAGGAAGATCCACTGAAGGTGACTTTGGATGATCTGGAAAAGAACGTCCGTCACCTGTCCGGCGACGAGCAAACGAAAGGTCTTCAGATGATTCAGGGTACCCGCGAAGCGCTCGAAGCACGGAAACATGCCGCGAAGGCCGATAGTGCCCAGGCCGAGCAACACCTCCGCCAGCGGCTGAGCGAGCTGAAAGAGTACGTAAAAAAGCACAGTACGCATTCCTGATTTCCCTGTTCTCACCCCAAAAAATATGTAAGTTTGGTGGCCCTCCGCCGCCAAACTTTTTTGTATGAAGTGGCTTTCTCCGAAAACCGGCAAGCTTGTCCTGACCCTGCTCATGCTGGGTGTAGCAGTCTGGTTTGTGCGCAGCGAAGGCCCCGACCTGGCGCGTGCCATTTACCTGTTGCCCGATACTTCGTTTCTGACCGGCCTCCTGGCGGCGTCGGTTACGGCGCTTTACCTGATACTGAGCAGCTATATGTATGTCGGGAGTTTCGCCGCAGCCGGCGGGAAGCTCTCGTTCGGGAAGGCTGCCAAACTCTGGATACGCCGGAATTTCGTCAGTGTATTTCTGCCGGCCGGAGGCGTTTCGGCGATGGCGTTTTACAACCGGCCTCTCCGCGACGCACTCACGCGGGAACAGATTTACATTGGTTCTTTTGTGTATGTACTGGCCGGATACGGCTCGCTGCTGCTGGTCGCGTTGCCGGTTCTGGCGTTCGGATTACCTCTGCCGGGGCTATCGGTAGGCGGTCCGGTGCTGGTTGTTGTGGCGCTGGTACTGCTGGTGACGCTCGGGATATGGTCCTACAGGAAAGCCGGATTGGTACGGCGGCTATTGGAAAAGTATACGCCTTCTCTCGTCCGCGACCTGGATGCGCTGAGCGGGCAATCGATCCGTTCCCGGTACATCTGGGCTACGCTGCTGGCATCGGTAGGTGTGGAGCTTTGCGGTATCGCACACGTCGCGCTGGCGATCCATGCGCTGGGCGGGGATACCGGCTTTTTCCTGGCATTGAATACCTACATCGCTGCTACGCTGCTCTATGCTTTCTCCCCTGCCCTGCGCGGGCTGGGCGCGGTGGAAGTCGCGATGACGTTTGTCCTCATCCGGTACGGCCACATGAAAGAAGCGCCCGCAGTAGCCGCTACGCTGTACTACCGGATTTTCGAGTTCTGGCTGCCGCTGGTAGTCGGGTTATTCAGTTTTTTCTGGCAGAAAGGAAATCTTTTCCTCCGGATGCTGCCGGTGTTTCTGACGCTGGTGATGGGAGTGGTGAACCTGGTTTCGGCCTTTACGCCCGCGCTGACGCACCGGCTGCGCCTGCTGCATGAGCTGCTTTCACCGGAATGGACGCAGTTGTCGAACGACGCCGTCATCGTCTTCGGTATCTTCCTGATACTCTTGTCGGTAGGCCTGCTTCGCGGCTACCGGCTGGCGTGGCTCTGTACGGCGACGCTGGTATTTCTATCGATTCTGACGCACCTGACCAAGGCGATTGATTACGAAGAGGCCCTTTTTGGCGGCGGGGTATTGATCATCCTGCTCTTCACGCAATCACAATACCGGATCAGCAGTCCTCCGGCGCGGCGACTCGTACAGCTTTCCGGAAACAGCACCCTGAAAGAAACGACGGCGGAAGACCGCCTCCGGGCGCAGCAGCTGACAACGCAGTTCGGTCGCTCGCCGCTCGACTACTTCAAGTATTACCCGGATAAGCAGGTATTGTTTTTTGGAGACGCGTACTTCAGCTACCGGATTTCCGGGACGTCGGTTATCGTGCTCGAAACGCCCGTTTGCCCGCCGAGAGCATCACTTCCTGCTCTGCTCCGCCAGTTTGAAGACGAATGCCGGAAGCGCGGGTTTCAGGTCCTGTATTACCGGGTAGATCAGGACGATCTGCCGGCGTTCAAGCCCCGGCATTATCTCCACATCGGACAGGAAGCACTGGTGGACCTGACGACATTTACCCTCGAAGGCAAAGACCGGAAAGCGCTTCGCAATGCCCTGAACCGCATCGAAGGCTCGGGCTACACGGCGCATACGTATCCGGCCCCGCAACGGGACGCACTTCTGCAACAACTGAAGGCCGTATCGATCGAATGGCTGACGGCGGAGAACCTGGCAGAAACCGCTTTTTCACAAGGTGTTTTTGTTCCGGACGCCCTGAAGCAGCAAACGATCATCACGATTGAAAACCGGGAGGGTAAGGTAGTGGCCTTCGCCAACCTGATTCCCGACTATGCGCCGGGAGAAGGAACATACGACCTGATCCGGAAGACGAGCGATGCGCCCAACGGCGTTGTGGATGTACTCCTGGTAGCCATCATCCGGCATTTGCAAAGCGAAGGCCTGCATACCCTGAACATGGGGCTGGCGCCGCTGTCGGGCATTTCGGATGCGCATAGTCTGGCGGAGCAGGTCATGAAAGTCGCATATGAACGCGCTTTTTCCCACTTCAAGGGCTTGCGCGCCTTCAAGGAAAAGTATGCGACGGAATGGCGCGACAAGTACCTCATTTACGAGGAAGACCTGGATCTGCTCCAGGCGGCGACGGCCATCCGGAAGGTATCGAAGTGGCGGGATTGATTATTTCCGCCGGGTATCGCTGATCTGGATGATCTTCCAGCCGTCGGCCGTTTTATAAAGCTGAAATGCATCTACTCCCTTGTGGCTGAGTTTATCGTTGACGTAAAACTCGTACGGCGTCCAGGCGGTAGCGAGGCGGTCGTCCACGCGGATTTCGTAGCCCGTTAACCGTTCTTCGATTTTGGTTGTAGCCGGAATAGAGCCAATGGACTTGATGAAGGAATCCACGGCATCGGTTCGGAGGACAGCCTCACCCTGTTTGTTCGTCCCGGCCGATTGCAGGCGCGCGCTGGCGTGAAACGTACTCCGGATGATCGTGGTGTCGTGTTTGGCCATGCCTTCAAAAAGGCGGTCTACTACGGCGCGGACGGCTTTTTCGTCGTCGGATTGGGCGTAGGTGGAGAGGGGGAGAAGGAGGAGGGGGAGGATCTGAAGGCGCATGGTTTTAAAAAAAGGGATCGTCGAAGGTATTGGGCAGTTACAGGATCATAAGATAGCACACTTTCACCATCATTTCAGCATGTGCCCAGTCTTCTTTCTCGTGAGATACGGATATATTGCCCTCTTTTCCAGCTCTACACCGGTAAATAACTCGCACCTTCTTCCAGACGACAGTTGTTGGGTATTATTAAAAAAGCCTGCGTAACTTACTTATCAATTAGCAAGTATATCCAACAAAATGCCACAGGTATGAAGCATTTTCTTCTTCCCGGGATTTTCGTGTTAGCGGCGGGAATTTCTGCCTGGTCGCAGCCGGCCTCAAAGCGGCCGCCTATTATCGATATGCACCTGCATGCTCTCCCCTATACAGGTCAGGGGCCTTATCCGGTGACAATCGGGGCGCCGTATCGGGACTGGTCCGCCCTCGACCCCAAACAGGGAGGCGGGATGGGCTATATGAAGCAGTTGCTTGGGTCGTCGTCGATGTGTGCAACCTGTCTGACATCCGCTCCGTCGGACGATGTGCTTCGGAATCAGACCATCAGCCTTCTCGACAAATACAATATCATTGGCGTTACGAGCGGTCCGATGGAATATGTCCGTCGCTGGCAGCAGCAGGCGCCGGACCGGATCATTCCGGGCGTGTTGTTTACCATCGGCGACCCGGCGCTGACGCCGGATTCCATGCGGCATTTTTTTCAAACGGGCGCTGTCAAAGTATTCGGAGAAATCTCCACGCAATACCAGGGCATTGCGCTTTCCGATTCGGTGATGGAGCCATACCTGAAGCTGGCGGAGGAGTTCGACATTCCGCTGAGTGTTCACATCGGTACCGGCCCTCCCGGAGTTGCCTATTTCGGAACGCCGAAGTACCGGGCAAGACTTCACAGTGCCTTTACCGCGGAAGAAGCGATGATTAAACACCCAACTCTGCGCGTCGCAATTGCCCATGCGGGCTGGCCGTTGCTGGACGATTTGCTGGCTACACTGTATACCCACCCGCAGGCATACGTAGACCTGGGCGTCATTTGTTACGTTTTGCCTAGAAAGGAGTTTCATTCGTACCTGAAGCGCATCATGGAATCCGGTTTTGGAAAGCGGGTGATGTTTGGTTCGGATCAGATGGTATGGCCTGCGGCCATCGAAGTCGGCATTAAAGCCATTGAAGAAGCTCCCTTTCTGACGGAAGCGGAAAAGAGGGATATTTTCTACAACAATGCGGCGAGATTTCTGCGTCTTGATCCCACTGTGACGCAGAAGTATCAGAAGAGATGATCAAACGTTAAAGCCGGCGAAAGAATAGCAATCTGGGGTATACACGCTATCTCTCACCTCCTCCCCCTCATATACCTCAAATACCCCACAATCTCCTCTATCTCTTCCTTTTCCAGCGCCAGCTGCGGCATTTTGACGCGGTCGCGGAAGGAGGCGGGGTTGGCGATGAAGGCTTTGAGCTCGTCTTCCTTCCAGTAATCGGTGACGCTGCGGGGGCGGTTGAGCTCGGGGCCGAGCGTGCCGCCGAGGCCGTTGACCGAGTGGCAGGTCTGGCAATGCAGCTTGAAGAGGGCGTACCCTTTGGCGGCGGTGGAATCGGGCAACAGCGCCTCCCGCCGCTCGGCGTTTTTCACCAGGCGGATACGGACGAGGTTATACGGCCATTTGTAGGCCGGGTCATCACCCGAAACATTGGTATAAAAGAGGTAAAACGGGGCAATCTTCTTGGTTTCGGCGCCTTTCTGCAGGGTGGTCCATTCCTGCCCGGCCGGGGCGTCGAGGTCGCGCACGCCCAGCCACGCCTTGCTTTTCAATAACAGCGGCAGGGGCATGGTCGGATGGTAGCCGTCTTCGCACTCAAAAACGACTTCGAGCTCGTCCGGTTTGGTGGAGGCATACAGCGGGATCCGCTCCAGGACGTCTTCCACGGGTACAGCCTCAAACCGCTTGCGCATGTGGAAAACGGGGTCTTTGCGGACGGTTACCTTCTCCGTCTTCGGCAAGCCGGCCGCTTTCCAGGCCTCCAGGTCTACGGATACCGAGTCACCGACGACGCGGTTCTCGCCCGTACCGGCAGAGTGGCAGGCAACGACGACGAGGGACAACAACAGAAGCAGAACCCGGAACATGGGAAACGTTTTCGGTTTTGGGTTTTCGGTTGGAGGGAGGAAGCCGCCGCTCGTTCAATCGCTATCCTGCTGGAAATTCTGACCTTTTCGGTAGCGGCAGTTCCCGGGATTCCTTCGTAAATTACTGACAGTTAGGACATTTAAGATCAACTACCCTGTCTGATACTCAAAAATGCAGGTTTATTTTGACAGAGAGGCAACCTTTTCCCGGGATTTCCCGAGTATGCAATTGAAAACACCCTGAATGTGATTAAGACAACTTCCGCCGAGCTACTGCCCTTGTTGGAGGGCTGCGCCCGCAGCGACCGGAAGAGCCAGGAGAATTTATACCGGCTTTTCTATTCGTTTGCGATGGGAGTTTGTCTGCGATACTGCCGGAACCGGGAGGAGGCACTTGAGGCGCTGAACGACGGCTTTCTGAAGGTGTTTAACAACATTTCTCACTTTCAACCTGAAAAACATGAACCGGTACCCTCGTTTGTCGGGTACCTCAAGAAGATACTGATACACACGGCAATAGACCAGTACCGGAGTACGATCCGTACCAGTCAGACCGTGGAACTGGAAGAACACCTTGTGCCTGCACAAGACCACACCGAAAGTCCGCTCGACGGACTGGCTTATGAAGACCTGATCGGACTGATCCGGCAGCTGAGTCCCGCTTACCGGGCGGTATTCAACCTGTATGCGATCGACGGGTATTCCCACGAGGAAATTGCCCGGCAACTGGATATTTCCGTCGGAACGTCCAAGTCCAATCTGGCAAAAGCCCGTCTGAATCTGCGGGAACTGTTAAAACGTAGTCATGAAGAAAGATACTCCAAATACGCCTGACGAACAGCTCGACAGCCTGTTCCGACAAGCTGCTGCGGGGTACGAGCCGGCCTTCGACCCCGAAGCCTGGAAAGCTATGGAGCGCAAGCTCGACGGCCCCTCGGACCAACCCGGAAGTATTTGGAAAAACCGGTTGCTGGAAGGCCTTGTGGTAGTAGGGTTGTTGGGCGGTCTGGCCTGGCTGGGTGCGGGTTCGTTGTCTGATGCCGGGAAGAAGCAAGGCGATCTTGCCGCAACCCGAGCGGCTGTTGAAGCAGGAGTAAGTATACCGGCTGGCCGCAAGGGCGTGCCTGAAAGCAGGCAGACCCGACATACTGACACCGACAAAGCATCCCGGGCGGATGTATCCGGAAAAGAAATAGCCGGCAGGGAAGTATCTGCGCCCGGAAAAGAGACGGCCCGCAGGGAGCCTGAAGCATCCGGAAAAGAGAAAACCATCCGGGAAACCGCTGTACCGGAAACGGCCGGTATACCGGCGAAACCAATCCATGCAGCCGGGGAGCGTACCCAGGCGAAAAAGCAGACAATCCGGGCGCTCCGGCAGAAAAAAGAACCGGCCGTCTCCAATGATACTCAACTGGTTTCACGTTCCTATTCCACAAAAGAAGAAAAACCGGGCAGCACATCCGGGGCGCGGAGGCCGGCAGAAAAGGCAGCGGTACCTACTGTTGTACCGGTTATTTCGGCAGACACAAACCAACGGATTCAACAGGCCGTATATCTGCTGAAAACGAAACCCTGGCAGCCTCTTCCGGTTACACTTCGGTTGTCCGACCCCAGTGTGGAATCTGCTCCTGAAATCAGCAAACCAATACCACCGTCACCCGAACGCTGGGCGTTGCAGCTCATGCTTTCGCCGGACTTTACCCATGTTCAGGGCCGGGCCGCCTCTACGGGGCTGAATACCGGCCTGCAGGTTGATTACCGATTTGCTCCGCGCTGGCGTGCCTCTGCCGGAGTCATCTATTCACTGAAAAACTATGGAGCCAGCAGCTACGATTACCGACCGTATGACGGCTACTGGCAACTGTATCACCGCCCGGACAACATCGATGCGACGTGCAAAATGCTGGATATACCCATAGCCGTCACCTTCGATGCCTGGAAGGTCAGAAAGAATACCTTCTTCGTAAGCGTAGGAAGTACGTCCTATGTCCTGCTGAAAGAAGATTACCGGTACGAGTACAAAACCTACGATTACACGATCGAGAAGTACAACGGAGGCAACAGCTGGCTGTCAACGGCCAACCTGTCCCTCGGCCTGGAGCGGCCTATTGGCCCCCGGCTGACCTTGCGGGCGGAACCCTTTGTCAAGCTGCCGCTGGGTACCCTCGGATTCGGTAACGTGAAACTGCGGACGGAAGGCGTCTTTTTCTCCCTCCGCTACCGCTTGAAAAGTGCAGGACGATAACCCGTAAACCGAACTTTTAAACAGGCACCTGCAACGTCCTTCCGCTTTCGGAAGTATAGGTGCGTAACCAGGCAATTCTTTCTTTTCTGGTCTTTCTTCCCGACAAACGCCGTCGCCGGAGCAGGATTCCCTTTGCCCAAACTTTTCACAACTGACAACTAAACCCAAAACGAGTATGAACACGATGGATCGCAAGCAGTTCATGGCCCTGGTCGGTACCAGCATCGGAGCAATCGTCCTGCAGCAATGTCTCTCCGGCTGCAAGAACGAAAAAGACTCCGTTACGCCGACTACGCCGGGATCGGGCACCAAGGTCGACTTTTCTCTCAACCTGACCACGACGACACAGCTGGCGACAAACGGCGGCTACCTCTACAGCAACGGCATCATCGTTGCCCGTACCAAAAGCGGCAGCTACATCGCGGTTTCCCAGACGTGTACCCATGAGGGAACGAGCGTGCAGTACCGCCTCGCAACCGACGACATCTATTGCCCCAACCACGGGTCGACATTCACTACCAGCGGGACGGTTACGAACGGACCGGCCGTCACCGCCCTGAAACAGTATAAAACGGAACTCAGCGGTAACACGCTTCGGGTGTTTGAATAGTACGGGCGTTGGAGTGGGTTCTGCCTGCTCCAACCCTTTTTCCGATCTCCCTTTCTCAGCACCCAGCTCCCATGAAACAGACCCTCATTTTCCTCCTGGCCGGAGGCTTTTTCGCTACTCCGGCCCTGGCGCAGGACGACCTGCTTAATAACCTCGATCCGGCCAAACCGAAGACCACCACAACGGCGACATTCAAAGGCACGCGCCTGATCAACGGGCATACCGTCGAGACGGTACGCGGCAAGACGCTCGACTTCCTGATTTCCCACCGGTTCGGACGGCTCAATTCGGGTGTGGATAACTTTTACGGAATGGATGAGGCGACGATCCGGCTGGGCCTCGAATACGGGATCAACGACCGGCTGACGGTCGGGATCGGCCGGAGTTCGGTACAGAAGACGGTCGACCTCTACCTCAAATACCGGTTGCTGCGGCAGGCCGGCCAGGGATCTCCGGTGAGTATCACCCTCTTCGGTTCGGACGCCATCGTCACAGAGCCGACCCGTCAAAACGCTGCCGCTGTGCTGTACTACAACAACGGCGAACGCCAGAACTGGACTGGCCAGGTACTCATCGCCCGGAAGTTCAGCGAGAAATTCTCCCTTCAGGTGACGCCCGGAATCGTGGTACTCGGCAAGCCGGAAGCGGCGCCCAAGACGGTTGCTTCTGTGGGTATCGGGGGAAGGTATAAAGTGAGCAAGCGGGTATCGGTCAACGCCGAATACTTTGCGCGGTTCCTGAGCGAGGCCGACCGGTTTACCGCTCCCGGCGGCGCCAAAACCTACAATGTATTTGCAGTAGGAGTGGATATCGAAACCGGCGGACACGTTTTCCAGCTTCACTTCACCAACTCCCAGGGCATGATCGAGAAGCAGTTCCTCACGCAGGCTACGGGAGACTTTTTCAAGGGTGATATCAACTACGGATTCAACATTTCCCGGACTTTCAGTTTCGACCGGAAAACCAAAAAAGCTGCCGCCTGGTAGCATGCATATGAAAACGGTACTGCTTATGCTGGGCCTGGCACTGACGTTCCAGGCGCGGGCTCAGCTATTCCTTACGCAAACGGGCGAGACCCGTTTCTTCTCCAAAGCTCCGCTGGAAGATATCTCCGCCATCAACAAGAAAACCGGCGCGGTACTCAATACCCAGAACGGCGATGTCGTGGTACGTGTCCCTATCACCGAGTTTCAGTTTCCCAACAAACTGATGCAGGAGCACTTCAACGAAAACTACCTGGAATCAGACAAGTTTCCGTATGCAATGTTCCGGGGAAAGCTTCAGGACGTGCCGGATCTGAGCAAACCGGGGTCGTATGACGTCTCGGCCAAAGGCAGTTTCGACCTTCACGGCGTAAAACTCGACCGGGTACTGAAAGGAAAGCTGGTGGTAGATGGAGAGAAGATTACCCTGACTTCAGAGTTTCAGGTAGCCCTGGTTGATCATAAAATTGATATTCCGAAGATTGTCTTCCAGAAGATAGCGGAGACGGTGGATGTGCGGAATACGTTTGTTCTGGTGAAAAAATAATTTCTGTGTAGTCTGTGTTTTCTGTGAGAAATAAAAAATGTTGCTCACAGAAAACACAGACTACACAGAAATTATTTTCGGGTTAGTTTATACCATTCTACCTTTTCCAATGGCCGGCGGCGCCCGTCAAACGGCTGCTTCACCGGGCCATAGTATTTCACGAGGTAATCCAGGACGGTCGGTTCAGAAGGTCCCAGATCCCACAGTTTGTGGTTTTTCTGCATCCACCGGATTTTCCCGAGCCAGCCTTCCCGCGTGAACTTGTTCTGCAGGATCAGCTTGCTCGAATGGCAGGCCGTACAATGTGCCTTGATCAGCGGAAGGTTGGCATCTACGGCCAACCCCGTCTCCGGATCCGTCTTCACCGAATCGGCGATTATCACCGGTCTCCCCTCTGCTCCATGCCCTCTGCCCCCTGCGGCGAGGGATAGCCCCCCTACCGCCAGCAACGCTGCCATGACATACTTCATACAATTTTCACAGCGATACGGTGGCACGAATTGTTGATGTATCCTTCCGGATTCCATTGCGGCATGACCATCGGCTGGCTGACGCCGCCGGTGTCCGTCGCACGGGCCCATACTTCATAATAGCCTTTTTGCGGGAAGCGGATTTCAGCCGTCCAGTGCTGCCAGGCGAGCCGGTTTTTCGGCGCCTGTAAGGTTGCTTTTTGCCAGGTAGCGCCGAAGTCGATCGACACGTGTAACTCCTTCACTTCCAGGTCTCCCGCCCAGGCATGCCCGCGCAGGGCGAGGGTACGCCCGTTGTCGATCATGGCGCCGGACTTCGGATACGTAATCACCGACTTCACCGGCATGGATTCGATAATCCGGAACTGATCTTCCGGGGGATCTACGCCCGGCTCCACCGGTTCTTTCGGTACTTTATAGCTCTTTCCGGTCATTTTGGGACCGTCGTGTACCTTGTTCCGGATGGCGATGGTATGCAGCCATTTTCCGGAAACGGAGGCAGGCCATCCGCCGACGACCAGGCGCAGCGGATACCCGTGTACGACGGGAATATCCTGCCCGTTCATCGCCCAGGCAACGAGCGTTTCGTCTTCAAGCGCTTTCTTAATGGGTACTCCGCGGGAGATGACCACCTTCCCCGGCTCCCGGCTGGGGTGAATATCCTGGCCATAGTAACCGATGTAGACCGCATCGTCTTTGATACCGGCGTCTTCGAGCAGGTCGCGGAGGCGTACCCCTGTCCATTCGGCGCAGCTGATTCCGCCCTGCGTCCACTGGTTACCGGAAGTAGCGGGATAGTAGCCGGCGCGGCCATTCCCGCCGCATTCGAGGGTCAGCTGGTAGGTATGGACCTTGAATTTGGTTTTGAGATCGGCCAGGGTATAGGTCTTAACCGTTTTGGCGGATTCGCCTTTGATTGTCAGGGTCCATTTTTTGACATCGATGCTTTCGGGGACGATGCCGTTGTTACGGATGAACATTTTGTCAGCCGGAGTAATGGCATCGTCGAGGAGGTGCGCCGGCGTTTCGACGTTCCAGGGGCGGTCGTTCAATACGACCATATCCGGATGCTTGCCTTTCAGCGCATCGCGGTCGTTATCAAGCAGGCCCACCGGTATGTAGCCGTCGGGCATGTGGCGGGCAAAAACGATTTCAGTCCCCAGCGACGCCGCGAGTGCGCTGAGCATAGACTTTCTGATAAACTGTCTGCGGTTCTCCATTCCTGTTTCCTGAGGTGACGCCGGGCGGGCCGGTCTTCCGTTGGGCGGTTCAAAACAGGGTAAAAGTTATGACAGATTCAAGTTTCCCTTTCACCGAACGCATAAAAATCGCCAACTTTCGGACAGTTTACCCTTATCACAAACGAAGCAGCCATGAGAGTAGAAGTTGATCGGATCTCGACCCTGTTGACAGCCGAGTACGGCGGCGAAGCCTGGCACGGCCCGAGTACGCACGAAATCCTGGAAGAAATCACGCCGGAAGCGGCGGTTTTCCGTCCGTCTCCCCGCGTTCATAACATTGCCGAGCTGGTCGTTCACCTGACCAACTGGCGCATTTTCGTGCTTGAAAAACTGACGGGCTCCGAGTCATTTGATATTATCCTGAACTCGGAAGCCGACTGGTCGGTCATCGACGAACTCACCCCCGAACGCTGGGCCGAAATCCAGGAAAACCTGAAGGATACGCAGGATGAACTCCTCGAAACCCTGACGCGGGTGCATACAGCCCGCCTGAGCGAGCCGGTTCCCGGTCGCCGCTATAACTATTACACCCTGCTGCACGGCCTGATGCACCACGACATCTACCACAGCGGACAGATTGCGCTTCTGAAGAAAATGCAGTAGGGCATTGGGCAAAGGGCATGGGGTTAGAAGCCCTATACCCTCTGCCCCCCGCCCTACCACCCCGGTTTCCGTACCGACTTCTCCCACGCCGAGGTCAGAAACTGCCGGAGCGGCTCATACGCTGCGGGGTTAATGATACTGATCCAGAATAACTTGTGATACATCGGGTGCGGGAAAAGGGTATGCTGGGCCGTGAAATCGTAGGTTGCTTCTTCTTCCGGAAATAACTCCCGGAAAACTTCCCTTCCGACGCCCATATTGAGGCGGAAAAACCCTTCCCGGTTCAGGTTCGACAGGTTGTCGTAGTCGTTATCTCCGGTCACAATCGTAGCAAACGGAAATTTGTCTTCCCCCTTGATGAAAAAGAAACGGTCGCCATTGGCGATGATCTGCACATGGCTTCCGGAAAAATCGGCCAGGATGTGTTGAGTAAGAGCGTCTATTGTCATAACCGGCTGTGTTTGCTGGGATTGCGAAGCTCTTCGTCCGGATTTACTTTTACAAGAGGGCACAAAAACGTCACCAGGTAACACGCAGTAAAGTCTTGCAGATAATCAGCGGGTCATGGAAGTAAAAAAAATAGAAAATAAATGTCCGTTTACGGAGGCGATGGAGTTGCTCTCGGGAAAATGGACATTGTCCATCGTCAATACCCTCATGACGGGCACAATGCGCTTTAATGAGCTTGAGCGGGCTGTCACCGGTATCAATACCCGTATGCTGGCGCGGGAACTGAAGGCGCTGGAAGCCAACGGAGTCGTTTACAGAACAGCCTATGCCACCGTTCCTCCGACAGTCGAATATGCACTGACAGAAAAAGGCAGGTCTTTGGGGCCGGTTATTCAGGTGATACAGGGTTGGGCTGTGACCTGATTATTTTCTTCTTCATCGTCTGACGCGGCGGGGGGTAGGCACAGCCTACCAATTAAAAAGTGCGTAGCGGATGCTACGCACGGCGGGCAGGCGGGTGTGCTATTGCAACGAAGCGGCGAGCCAGGATACGCACCCGCCCAACCGTAAACTGAAAACTAGAAACCGCAAACTGAATACTCAACTCCCCTCTCCCGCCAGCGGCAGCCGCATAATTACCGTCGTCCCCTGACCTACTTCCGACTGAAACTCAATACTGCCGCCATGAAGCGTCAGGATTTTCTGTACCACGGCCAGCCCGATGCCGAAGCCCGTTACATGCGATACTTCGTTGCTGCGGAAGAACGGTTCCAGCAAATGCGGGAGATCCTGCTGGGCAATACCCTGCCCCTGATCTCGGATGGTGAGCGAAAGGCTGTGTTCCGTTTCCTGGCTGAGGACAATCTCCACCGGTCCGTCGGAGTACTTGCAGGCGTTGTCGACCACGTTCAGGATACACGTCGTCAGCAGGGTACTATTCCCCTGAATCTCAAAGAAATGATCGGAGTTTTCGGGTAGTATGCCGAATTCGTACCGGATCTGCCGGCCCGGGTACTTGTTGTACAGATGTGAGAGCGCATTGGTGATGCAGTCATCCACCGAAATCAACTCCAGCCCGACAAGCCCCTCGCCCGTTCTGGCCAGAGATAACAAGCTGTTGGTGAGTGATATAAGCTGACGGATCTCGTCCATCGCCGAACGGATGGATTGCTTCAGTTCGCCGGTATCCTGATCGTAGTCGTGGGAAATCTGAAGGGTACCCAGCAGGTTGGTCAGCGGCGTACGCAATTCGTGTGACGCATGGGAGACGAAGCTGCGCTGGGCTTCGAACGACTTTTCCAGGCGGTTGAGCATCTGGTTGAACGTCATCGCCAGACGGGCTATTTCGTCCCGGCGGTTTCCTTCGTCCAGGCGTCGGTCCAGGTGCTGCGCCGAAATGGTATCCACCTCGTCCATCGCCTTCGAGATAGGCTTCAGCACCCTGCTGGCGAAGAAATAGCCCACGACTACCAGCAATATCATACTTCCGAGATTTCCCCAGAGCAGCAATTGCTTGAGCATAATCAGACGGGTAAACCCGACCTGGTCATAGCCCATCGCGACGACATGGAAGACTTTGCTGGAATCAGCGTGGAGGATACCTACCGCCTCGTTTTCCCCGACCTGAAAATACAGGGGATGTTTTCCGGTCAGCTTGGGCAAATGCGCCTTGACAGCGGGAGAAGCATCGCCGCGCCGGTTGGTATACACGAGTACGCCCTTTTCGTCAAAGATCATGATGTGCTCGTCGACGATCGTGAGCATATCGCTCCGCATCAGCTGATTGAAGAAGTCGTCAAACTGGTGGCGGCGGTTGATGAGCAGGCCCGCGGCGGTTTCGGCCTTTTCGGTAAGGCGCGTCCGGAAAATAACCTGACGGTAGAGGGAAAACGTCGAGTACAGGAAAGTCGACAGCAATCCCAGTACTCCCATCGTCAGAAGGGTAAAGAGAAGAATCAGTTTGTTCCGGATGAGCATGGGCAGAAAAATTGCAGCACAAAGACTCAAATATACGCCCCGTTCGGATGCCGGCGCTATCCTTCGTCACGCAGTACGTATCCCATGCCGATAACCGTATGGATCAGCTTTTTGGGAAAGTCCTTGTCGACCTTCTTCCGGAGAAAATTGATATATACTTCGATGGTGTTGGTACCGGTGTCAAAGTGAAGGTCCCACACCTTTTCGGCGATGTCCACGCGGGATACGACGCGGCCTCTGTTGCGCATCAGGTATTCCAGCAGGCTGAATTCCTTGGCGGTGAGGTCTATCCGGCGACCGCCCCGGCGGGCTACCTTTTCCTCGAGATCGAGCTCCAGGTCGGCTACCTGCAATACCTGCTGGCTCATGGGAGCCGCCTGACTCCGGCGGTACAGCGACCGCAGCCGGGCCAGTAATTCCCTGAATTCAAAGGGCTTGACGAGGTAGTCATCCGCGCCGGAGTCCAGGCCCGTCACCTTGTCTTCGAGCTCGCCCAGGGCAGTCAGCATGAGGACAGGCGTGTTGACGCCCTCCGCCCGGAGCCGTTTCACCAGGTCGAATCCGTTGATATGCGGCAGGTTGACGTCGAGTACAATCACATCGAACGCTTCACTCAATGCCATCTTCTGACCCATCAGGCCATCAAAAGCGACGACAGCTTCAAAAGCCTCGGCCTCCAGCCCCCGCTTGACAAAGGCAGCCAGTTTGGGTTCGTCTTCGACAATTAAAACCTTCATGGGGGTAGTCGGAACGTTTTCTTCCCGGAAAGTAGCAATATTTTGATAGAGCAACATCTCTTCACTGGGTAATTGTGTTGACGGAATCCCGGACAGGCAAAGCCCGGAAGACTCCGGGCTATGCACTCTCCTATCGGCCATGAAAAACCGGTTGCTATGCTTCTGCCACCGGATATCGTTTCATCATTTTGTGTACTCCTCTGGCGATCAGCCGGTCAAGGCCTCTTGCACCGCTCAGCGGGCTCTGGGCCACGCCGCGCCAGACAAGGTGTCCGGTATGGGTATCGACAAAGTCTATGACCATCGTCCCCTCCGTCATCGTCTGGTTGTAGTAAGACGGCCCGCCGTAATACATAAACGGCGCATACCGCATCCCCCATCCCCAGCCGTAGTACGGATAGCCTCCATAGGGGCCGTTGTATACCCGCTGGTTTTTCCGTTCGGTATAGGTATGGACTACGACCTGCAGATCCGGGTTGTCGGACTGGGTCAGCCCCCGGCGGGACAGCTCATACCCGACGTTATCGCGGATACTCCGCGTAATGAGGTCACTTTGATAGACCGGATTCGGCCCGGTCTTCACATCGGTATCGCCCCAGTTAAAGGTATGATACTGATTGAAATCCGCACTTTTATCACGGTCGGTCGTGACTTGTGCGAAGCTGGTCAGGACTGTCGCTCCCAGCAGTCCGAAGGCCATTCCCAATATTTTGACGACAGTTTTCATCGCTTTCACCTCCTGTTTGATCTGCTACGAAAAGGTAGCTCCCTCGGATAAAAACCGCTTAAAACCCGGATTAGCGTTCGCTTAAAAATCGTTCCGGCGGCTCAGAATGAACTTTTCCACTTTCTGAACGGCCAGGTGGTAGTTGGCTTTCAGGGCGCCGACGGAAGTACCGGTCCGGTTCGCGATTTCCTCGTAGGGAAGCTCGCTGAAATACCGCAGCCGGAATACCATCCGCTGTTTTTCGGGCAGGGTATCGATGGCCTGACCGAGCCACAGACTGACGTCCTCCCCGTTCCATGTCGTATCCACGTCGGCAAAAGCCCCGCGGGTTTCCATCATCTCCCCGTCGGCCGGCACCAGCAGGTGGTGCTTCTGGCGGCGAAGGAAATTCAGCGCTTCGTGCGTGGCAATGCGGTACATCCAGCTGAAAAGCTGGGAATCGCCGCGAAACTGGGGCAGCCCCTGCCAGATCTTCAGCAGGGTATCCTGGGTCACATCCCGGGCATCTTCCGGATCACGGACATACCGCCGGATGTGGTAATGAAGCTTGCGTTCATACACCTTCACGAGCGAGTTGAAGGTGCCGAACCGGTTTTCAGGCTGGAAGACGACCGCTTTCATAAGGATTGACGTTTTCGTTGATCCAAAAGTGAAAGCAATGGGTTAACCCGGTTTTAAAGCCAAATTAAATGGGTATTAAAAGCCGGAGGCCGGCTCCCTGACGGGGCCGGCCTCCGGTGTAATCTTTTCAGGCGCTTTTTACCTGCCGTATTTCTCGGAGAATGTCCGGTAAAGCTTCTTCTGCTTGTCGTCCAGGTTCACGGATTTTCCCTGGATATAGGCCTTCTCAACCTTCGCAGTACGCATGTCGAGCAGATCCCCGGCTGACACCACAATCGTGGCATGCTTGCCTTTTTCAAGCGTTCCGACGTAGGAATCGATCCCCAGAATGCGGGCATTGTTCAGCGTCACGAGCTGGAGCGCCTGTTCCGGCGTCAGGCCATGCCCGCCGACGGTTCCGGCCAGGAACGGCAGGTTCCGCGTGCGCCAGTGCAGGCCGATGTAGCCCAGGCCAACGAGTACGCCCTTCTTCTGAAGCAGATAAGGCAACTTGTACGGAAGATCCGTATCGTCATCGGTGCGGTTCGGCAGGCGGTGCGTGGTATTGACAATCACCGGTACCTGGTTTTCCTTGAGAAAATCCGCCGCCAGCAGGGATTCTTCGCCGCCGATGATGACTATTTTCTTCACACCCTTGCCTTTGGCAAACTTCACGGCTTCGATGATTTCCTTGCCGTAGTCAGCCGAAACGTAGAGATTTTTCGAACCGTCAAACAGCCCTTTCATCGCTTCCAGCTTCATGTTGACCGTCGCGGGCGTCGACTGCGCATAGGCGATCGCATCGTTGAAAAGCTGGTCCAGTTCGTGGAGTTGTTCGTCTTTCTTGTCGTTTTTAACAGTGGAAACGCCGGTGCCGTCAAACGAGCGGCGGAAATAGCCGATCCAGTTGAGGTGTACCCCGTCGTCTTTTTTCAGGACGGCGTCTTCCCAGTTCCAGCCGTCCAGCTGCATCACCGACGACATACCCGATACCACGCCGCCCACCGGCGTCGCCTGGGTAATCAGGACGCCGTTGCCGCGGACGGTCGGAATAACTTCCGAATCCGTGTTATACGCGATCAGCGCACGGACGTTGGGCGTGTAGTCGCCCACTTCCTGCTGGTCGTTTGTCGCCCGTACCGAAGCGATTTCCACCAGGCCCAGCTGGTTTGCCGGTGAAATAAGCCCGGGATATACGTGTTTGCCAACTACCGAAACAGTCTCGGTTCCCGCCGGAAACGACGTGGTAGCCGCGCCGACATAGGTAATTTTTCCCTTGTCGAAAATAAGGGTCCCGTTCTCGATCACCTGACCGGTCCCGGTGTGAATAGTCCCTCCTGTCAGCGCGATCGGCGCTTTCTGGGGCGCGGCGGCGGCGTCATTCTGCGCCTTCGCTGCCGGCGCCAGGACGGACAGGGAGATGATTGCTGCAAATAAGCGTTTCATATCGCTGAATTTCGTTGATGATGACTAATAACCGCAGGAGCCGTCGCACGTGAACTGACCGCCGAAATACCGGACCTGTCCTTCTTCTTCCGACAGACCACCCAGGGTATTGCAGTGGAAGTGGCGCGGGCGCTGGAATTGCGGGCGCTGGGTCGGCGTGCCGCCTGCCTTCGCCGTGAGCAGTTTCTGAATCAGCCGGTTACGCTCGGAAGCGATGGACTGGCGCAGTTCCTTGTCTTTTTCGAGGTCGAAATACACCGTTCCTTCGATGATGGTTTTCTCCGGTTTGGCGTAGACCGACAGCGGATTGGCGTTCCACAGCACTACGTCGGCATCCTTGCCGGCTTTGATGCTGCCGAGACGGCCGTCGAGGTGCATCATCTTCGCCGGGTTCAGCGTCACCATTTTCCAGGCGTCTTCTTCCGATACGCCGCCGTAGAGGACGGTTTTCGCAGCTTCCTGGTTCAGGCGACGGGCCATTTCGGCGTCATCTGAGTTAATGGAGGTATTCACCCCTACCTTCGACATCATTGCCGCATTGTACGGAATAGCGTCTTTTACTTCCATCTTGTAGGCCCACCAGTCCGAAAACGTCGAACCGTTCGCGCCATGCGCCTTCATCTTATCGGCCACTTTGTACCCTTCCAGAATGTGCGTGAAGGTATTGATGGTGAAACCGAGCGAATCAGCCACCTTCATCAGCATGTTGATTTCAGACTGTACGTAGGAGTGGCAGGTGATAAACCGCTTTTTGTTGAGGATTTCCACCAGCGCTTCCAGCTCGAGGTCCTTCCGCGGAGCCGCCAGTCCGGCTTTGTTTGAAGCCGCGTTGTATTCCTTCCAGGTCTTTTCATAGGCCTTCGCACGCAGGAATGCATCCATCATGACCTGCTCCACACCCATCCGGGTCTGCGGGAACCGCACGCGGGCCGCGTCGCCCCAGTTCGCCTGCTTCACGTTTTCACCAAGGGCGAATTTGATGAACTGGGCTTCCGGAATCAGCATGTTATCCGGCGTTTCTCCCCATTTGAACTTCACCACGGCCGATTGCCCGCCGATACAGTTGGCAGAGCCGTGCAACAGCTGCGAGGTTGTGACGCCACCGGCCAGTTGCCGGTAGATATTGACGTCCTCCGAGTTCACGACGTCGCCCATGCGTACTTCCGAGGTGACAGACTGTGTGCCTTCGTTGACGGAATACAACGCGATATGCGAGTGCTCGTCGAAAATACCGTTGGTCAGGTGCTTGCCTGTTCCGTCGATGCTCTTCGCGCCGGAGGGAGCAGAAAGTCCTTTCCCGACTTTCGCGATTTTCCCATTCTGAAGAAGTACGTCGGTATTGGTCAGGATACCTTCTTTTTCGTTTGTCCAGACCGTCGCGTTTTTAATCAGGATTGTCTCCTGCTTCGGCTTCTCTTCCGTACCATAGCCGGTGAAGGGGAAGATGATCTTGCCGATAGCCAGGGGAGCCTTGCGGGCCGAGTCGGGACGGGCGGCGCGGGCGCCTTCCTTGTAAGACGCGAGGAAGGTCAGTTCCTTTCCGGCAGCGTCGTATCCGTCACCTTTGATGTTTTTGCCGTCGATGTACGCAGCAATGCGGTTTTCGCCTTTCGTTTTCTTCGGATCGAGGTTGAACGAGAGGGTCAGCAGGTCTCCCTGGCGGCTTACTTTCGGCGTCACTTTCACCGAATCACTGACAACAATCTGGTACTCAGGCTTATCGGATTTACCGGTGATATTCAGCTTGAGTCCCTGGCGACCCCCTACAGCGAGGTCATAGCTGCCCCGGAGATCCGTCTGGTTCATGTCTGTCAGGACGTAGCGAACGCCCTTCACCCAGTTTTCATACCAGGTCCCCGATTCCGAGAACAGGTTGTCAGACGTAATAAGGAAGTTCGCGAGCAGGCCAGGCTTCAGGGTACCCACCAGGTCTTCGATTTTCATCTGCCGGGCCGGTACGCTGGTCAGAGCGGCGAGGGCGGCGGATTCTTCCAGGCCCGCTGCGATAGCTTTGCGGACGTTGGCGAGAAACTCCGATTTATTCCGGAGCGTCGCCGTCGTCAGGCTGAAAGGAATACCTTCTTTCGCAAGCAGCGCGGCGTTTGACGGCGCCATTTCCCAGTGTTTCATTTCCGTCAGGGAAACGATACCGGCGTCGAACGGATCTTCTACGTCGGGCGCTACCGGGAAGTTAACCGGCAGGATGAAGGACAGGCCCGTCGCCTTGATTTCCGGCAGGCGCTGGTACTCGTCCCCGCTACCGCGCAGGATGTACGTAACGCCGAATTCCTTGCCCATTTTGGCGGTACGCAGCGCGCCGAGCTTGTCGGTTACCTCTACTACCTGCGGGAGGGACTGGTTCTGGTTAAAAGCCTCAAGCGAGAGGTTGGTTTCGGTTTTGCCCTTCACCGATTTGTACCACTGGGCATCGTAGTAGGTCTGGCGCAGCAGCGCGACGGAGCCCATCAGCGAATTGGGATAATCCTGCGTTGACGAGCCCTTCGAGTAGGAATAATGCGCAGAAACGGGGCCTTTGATCAGGGCTTCCTGGTCTTTCGCATCGAGCAGGGCCACCAGTGCCGACGTTCCGCGGACAATACCATCCTGCGAGTGGGTAACAGCGGATCCGAATCCCAGCTTGCGCAGTTCGGCGGCTTCCTGGGGGTTACCCGTGAATACCTCTGCCGCGCGTACTTCCGGCAATACGGCCTGATTCCAGCCGAAGGCTCCTTTTTTCTTGGAATCCATTTGCGGAGTTCCGCGGAAGCCGCGCGCTTCCCGCTTTACTTCCGGCATGCCATAGGCAGCATACGATTCGACGAAGGACGGATAAATCCGCTTGCCTTTGAGGTCGATCACCCGCGTACCGGCCGGAATTTTGACGGTTTTGCCGACCGCTTCGATGACGCCGCCGCGGATCAGAAGCGTGGCTCCTTCCAGCGAGGTAGTCGCATCGGTAAAGATGGTGGCGTTGGTGAAAGCGACCCGGTCGGGCCGCTCGTCCTGAACCCCGTTAACGGGGAAAGTAGGAGTCTGCGCTATTCCCCTGCCAATGATGAGCGAGAAAAATAGCCAAAGTAGAACGCTTTTCTTCATAGACGAAGATGAAGTGAGGATGAAACGAGGAAATCAACAACTTCAAAGATAGAAAGGCCGGTGCATCCGGACACACGATGCATGCCCGGGCAACGACCATCTTCCCGAAAGTAGCGACGACCGCGGCTCTCCCAAAAAGAATCCGCGGACTTTCCCTCAAAAAACAAAAGAAAATACCGGTAAAGTAGCAATCGCCTTAACGGGACAGGTCCGCGATCTGCGGCATTTCCCGGCGGCAATAGTCCCGGCTGGTGGTGAAGGTAACGCCCCGCTTCTGCAGGTAGCGGATGAGGAAATCGAGACGGGCCAGGAGGCGCTCGCCGTCTACCCGTTTGACGTAAGACGGAAGCTGGTAAGCAGCCAGGGACGCAAACTCCCAGGGGTGAAAATAGAGAATGAGAAAGTCCCGCTTCCGGAGCGTCCGGTAGCAAAGCCAGGCAAAAAGCCGGACGGGCAGGTTTTTGAACGACAGCCAGAACAAGGGAAAACGCAACAACGGCGTCGTCGAACTCGGCAGCTCAATCAGCCCTTCCCGAATGTGCGGCTGCGGGTTTTCATGGAGCAGGTTATACCGCCCGGGCAGCCAGGTCGGATTGAGGGAGGCATCGTATTCAAAACCCCAGGCGGCCAGCTTGCTCAGGTCGAACGGCTTGAGCCGGGGCATGCGAAAACCGACTACCTCCTGGCCTGTCAGCGCTTCGAGGATTTCTTTGGATTCCCGGACGTCTTCTATCTGAAAATCATGAAAAGGAGAATGATACAGCGCATGAGACGCAATCTCATGGCGGGCGGCTACCCGGGCCATCAGCGGGCGGTTTTCACGCGCGTAGTGCCCGGTCGTAAAGAACGTAGCCGGAATGCCGTACCGGTCGAGCAGGTTCAGCAGCGCGTCGGTTCCGCGCGCACTGACCTCCATCTGATCCTGTACGGAAACTTTCTGTCCGTATTCTTCCGGAATATCAAATTCTTCCAGATCAAACGAGAGTACGGCTTTCATATAACAGTAGCCGCCGGCAGAGACGACAGTTCTTCTTCCAACACGGTATCTTCGAGGATGTCTTCACCGGCAAAATACGGCTCCTCCTGGCGGGAACCAAGCAAGATCCGGGTCAGGCTGACTACTTCCCGCCAGAGTACCTTACTGCTGAAATCGCTGAAGGTAATCGACGGCTGGGCAGCTACTTCTACGGAGTGGATTTCGGCCTTGCGGCGAACCAGCTTCCGGATGAGTTCGATTTCGAAGACGAAACTATTGGTCCGCGTTTCCATGATATCTGTCAGGGAATCGCGGCGCAGTCCTTTGATACCGGCCTGTGTGTCGCGGATACGTGGCGACAGGATCAGCAGGTTGAGCATTTTCAGGCAGAACGAGATGATCCGCCGTTTGACGGGCAGTTGCCGGAAGTACTGTTTGTTGCGGGCGCCGTACACAAACTGGCACCGGGGATTGCTTTCAAACACCTGCACCATCTGGACAACAGGCTCGATTCCGAACGGAAAATCGATGTCGGTGTAGACGATGAAATCCCCGTGCGACCGGGCCGCGCCTTTCCGGATGGATGCGCCCTTGCCCTGGTTGAGCCGGTGATCCAGAAAGGTTACCTGCGGGTGAGACAACAGGCGTTCTATTTCCAGCCGGCTGATGCGGGTGGAACCGTCATTCGAAATAATAAACTCCAGCTCGTACGCCGGTAGAGCATCGTTCAGCTCTTCAATCCGTTTCAGTATGATACCGCTCCATCCTTCCGCCGGATTATAGCACGGGACCACTATACTGACTCTTGATCGCTCTGACTTTGTGTTGTTGCAAGCCACGGATAATCAATTGAAATTGTAGGACAAACCAAATGAGGGATACAGGAATAACCTTGATCAGATAGGGTCGGAAAAAGTGCTGTCTCCAGCTTACAGGGTATACATCGGTGGGCGCGAGAATGGAAAAGAAAAATACACAAATAATCAGAATAGTCGACCAGGGACTCAGGATCTCCTTTGTCAGCAGATACCAGATGGCGGCTCCCTGAACGGCAATTATATACGTTGGCGATTCAGATGCATGGTTAAATAAAATGACCCACAGAAACAGATAACCCAGAAGGAGGAAACGGCCTTCGACCGTCGTCTGACCGTTTTTCCAGTACAACAGCCACGTAAACAGCAGGAAGACCACGCCCGCCGCCTGAACCGGCAGCACCGACGTGTACGACGGGAAAGCTACCTTGAGCAGACCCATCACGGAGAATCCGAAATTGACTTTGTGGTCGTCGACCAGGCAATTGCCCCAGTCCTGGTATACTTCCATCAGGCGACTCCAGCCCACAAAGGGGACCGGCAGCAGCGACAGAATCACCATCCAGAAAACAGAACTCAGGATATACCGCCACAGCTGTGGATAAAACAGCGCCATTCCCGCAAAAACAATCCCATATCCCTTGATACAGAAAGCCAGAACGGGAAAAAGAGCCGCCCATCCCGGCCTATTGCGCTCCAGAAACACGAACGTCAGCAGGCCCAGCGCCGCGATCAGCGGGTTGGTCTGCTGATTATGCAGAGACGTATTGAGTTCGATAAACACAAACCACCAGAAAAAGACCTTCTGGTTTGCCTGAATCGGCAATTCGCGAATGGCGTAAAACACCGCCAGCGAACAAACCGTCAGCCACAGGATAATACCCATCCACACCGGCATAACCGCAAACGGGCTGAAGAGCACGCTGAACGTCGGGTGGTACAGAAAAAGATCGTAATACTCGCTCGGGTAAGGAACATACAGGTTCGTTCCTTCCAGCAAATGGTGGAACGACTCCCGGAAGATGATGAAGTTGTTGTACTCCCTCGGGCCCTGCACGTAGTGCTGGATCCCGATAATGAGACTGAGCAGGACATACATGCCCAGCACGACACATTCTTTCGAAAAGAATGCCTTACTTTTTTTCATGTTTGGGGTGAGACTCTACCGGTATGCCACAACGACATACTCAACGATCGCAATGCAAATATTAGCGGATTTATAGCATATAATGTTAATTCTGATTAAAATATTCTAATATGTGACACAGAAACGGTCCATTCCTTTTGTTTCGCGCACGCTCCCGCACTCATTGACTTGACTATCAACCGGAAAAATAGCACCCGACTTCTCTGGATCTTCGTCGTAGCGGCCGTTCTGACCGGCTGTTCCCCCCGATTGCGCGCGCCGGGCTACGGGTATTGCGAACCGCCGGTCCCGCTGAGCGACCGGTACCAGCCGGTACGGAATACGGACTCGCTGCTGGCCGCCTACCCTGCCTTGCAGAAGCAGTTTTCCCGGCATGACCTGCTGGTGGCGAATGCCACCGGCACGCTCGCCCTCCTGGACGATCTCACCCGCACGGGCGATCCCCGGCAATTCAGGCAGGTACGCGCCGAGCTTATGTCCCGTCTGATACTCGCCGTCAACGAAATCGGCTCGGTATCGGCTGAGCTGGATTGTGAAGGAGAACGGGCGGATCAGCTCGCCTCCTACCTCGATCGGATCAACGACCGGCGGACCAAGCGCCTGACAGTCGCCTCGATCGTCGCCGGTGCGGTGACTACCCTCCTGACCGTTGCCGTTTCCTCTGATCAGGGGCAGAAAATCATCGGGTTTTCGGGAGGGATTGCCAGCGCCGGGCTTGGCGCGCTGACACTGATTCCCGGAAGAAAAATCCGCCTCGATCACCCGCGTAACCCGCTACGCGATCTCTGGGAAATCCCCGAACGCTCCGCTATCTATTCCCCCTTTATCTGGTATATGCTGACGGAAGAGAGCTTTTCCAACGATCATACCGGGCTCGCCCGCTCCATCCGGAAACGCTGGGCGGCCTATGAATTTGACGGCACGGGGCAGGCAGGCAGTCTCTTTTTCGGAAACGGAGGCTGGTACGAAGCCGACGACCTGCATACCCGCGCCAATCTCCTCAACCAGTTACAATCGTCCATTCGCGCCCTGCACCAGGATTTGCAGAGCCTGATGCTCTCCGTAGCTTCTCTTGGGGAAAAATGAATGGGCGGCCCTGCGGGCCGCCCATTCATTTTTCCCCAAGAGAAGCGTTTTCGGTTTAGTGTTTTCAGTTTCGCACTCATACCGTTTTGCCAATCCCCTTTCTCACTCAACTGAAAACTGTAAACACTAAACCGAAAACCGAATCAATTTCTTCCTCCAACGGCGCCTGTTTTCCCTGAGGTACCCGCAGTACCGGCGTTTTTCACATACTTATCCAGCCAGGAATTCATTTCGCTGAGCATGTGAAGGAGTGATTCCTTCGCGGTATAGCCGTGGCTTTCGTAAGGCAGAAATACCAGGCGGGCTGTTGCGCCCATTCCCTTCAGGGCGTTGTAGTACCGTTCCGACTGAATCGGGAAGGTGCCGGTGTTGTTATCCGCCTCGCCGTGAATCAGCAGCAGCGGTGTCTTCATTTTGTCGGCATTCATAAACGGAGACATGCGGTTGTATACCTCCGGCGCCTGCCAGTAGGTACGCTGCTCGTTCTGAAATCCAAAGGGCGTCAGGGTACGGTTATAAGCTCCGCTCCGGGCAATACCTCCCTTGAATAATTTACTATGGGTCAATAAGTTAGCAGTCATAAATGCCCCATAGGAATGCCCGCCGACACCTACCCGGGAGGAGTCTACCACCCCGAGGCGTACGCCCTCGTCAATCGCTGCTTTTGCCGATGCGACCAGTTGCTCTACATAGGTATCGTTCGGCTCTTTGTCTCCCTCGCCAATAATGGGGATCGACGCATTATCCAGAATGGCATAGCCCATCGTCACAAAAGCAGCTGCACCCCAGTAGCTGATGGCGTTAAACTTATAGGGAGATCCTGATACCTGTCCGGCGGCGTCTTTGCTTTTAAACTCGGCCGGGTAGGCCCAGAGAAATGTCGGGAGGGGGCCATCTTCTTTTTTATAGCCGGCAGGCAGGTACAGCGTCGCGGTCAGATCTACGCCGTCGTTCCGCTTATACCGGAGTACCTGTTTCTGAATACCCTTCAGCTGCGGATAGGGATCGGGGAAGAAACTCACCTGCACGGGTGCGACGGTCGCTTTTTTCTTTTTCGGGACGATCAGACTCCGGAGAAAATAGTTCGGATTCTGATCAACGGCCTCGCGCCGTGTCAGCAGCTCGCCACCCGGCAGAGTCGTCACCGGCACCTCGAAACACGGCGCTTCGGAGCGCCAGACAGGTTTGAACTGTTTGGTATTCAGGTTGAGTATACTGACAAACGGCCGGTCCCCTTCCGGCGACGCACCAGTGGTATTCAGGTAGTATACCTCATTATTCGCGCTGATGTCGAGGACGGAACGGCCAAACGCATTCTTCCGCATTTCGGGCTGACCGGGATCAGAGTACTTGTCTTCAAACGACCGCTCGAACAGTACGGCAGGGTTCGCCGGATCGTTCGGGTTCAGGATTTTCGCCGTCAGCTTCCGGGTTTGCCACCAGCGCTCGTAAACGATGGCGGTCTTTTCATTGCCCCAGGCTATTCCGCCAAAGCGTAATGCCGTGGCATACAGGTCTTTCGCTTCGGTGGCAAAAGGCGCATCAAGCGTTTTGACCACATCCCGGATCGCTATTTTCCGCTTCGGATCGCCGCCGTCTTTCGGTTCTACCCAGTAAACTGTAGCCGGAACATCGGCCCGCCAGTTAAACCCGCGGGGATAGGGAATCGTCGCATCGGAACCCCAGGGCGCATTTTCGACGAGCGGATTGTCGGTGAGCGTTTTCACCGGGCTGCCATCCTTTCCATACACTTCCACCCTTGTGGGGAAGTACGACAGGGGTACGATATAGGAAAACGGCCGGTGAATGCTTTCTACCAATACATAATTCCCGTCCGGTGAAGGAGATACATCGGTTACCAGCATCGGCTGCCCGATAGCCTGTGCGGTACCGTCAAGGCCCAGGCGAATGACCTGCGTCGTGGCATAGTATTCAAACTGCTTTTCGTCGGAAGGATTTTTGAGGAGATCCTGGTAGGTCGGCGCCTGGCCTTTTTTCCCGAGGTTTTCCTGGATAGTCGGTCCGGCAGGTACCCGATTGATAGCGGGAGCGCCGCCGCGGGAAGCAGGAATCGTCGCCACGATCAATGCCTTTGAGTCAGATACCCAGGCCAATGGGCCCGTAATCGCGGCATTGACGGCCAGATCGGTCAGCTTTCGGGCGGTAGCCGTCGCCACATCGAGCACGTATACCTCGATTTTTGTATCGGTTGAATGGGTAAAGGCAATTTGCTTTTCATCGGGCGACCAGCTCACGTTGGCCAGGTGGGCGTTTGCCGGCAACCCCTTCACCTGAATCTCGTCCTTCCCGCGCAGTTTTCTCAGTTTCAAATTGATAAAAAAGCTTCCGCGGCTGGGACCGTTATTGGCCGGATTGATCCGCAGACCGGCGAGCCGCAGCTCGGGCTGGGCCAGATCGGCAATCGACGGATGCTCTGATCGTTCCGTAATCAATACCCAATCCCCTTTGGAATCGACGCTGAAACCGGGCGTAGCGGGTGTATTGACGAGGTCGGCAAGGGGTTTCGGAGGCGTGAGGTAGGTCGCATCCTGTGCATAACCGCACTGGACGAGCCCTCCCAGCCACAACACGGCAAGGAAACGTCTGATCATTTCGAAATACAGTTTGAAGTGAAGAGGAAACAGCGGCAAACCGCTTGCTTCAATATTAGGAAAGACTGGCCGTTTTCTCTTCCTGTTTCGACCAACGATTCAAAATCGGATACAACACCACCGCGCCGAAGATCAGCGAGGCCCCTGCGTAAAATCCGCCGGTCATTTTTTCTGCATCCCCGAAAATCACAAACGCCAGCAGAATACCGTAAATCGGCTCCATGTTGAGGCTCAGGTTGAGAACAAAAGCCGTAAAGGTCCGGAACAGCCGAACAAAGGCCGCGTATGCGTAAACCGTGCATACCAGCGCCAGGATACCTACCCAGAGCCAGTCGTCGCCGTGCGGCACCAGATCCGGGGTTTCACCCGGAGCCAGAAACAGGTAGTATACCGGCAGAAACAAGGCTGTACTGACCCACGCGCCGGTCATTTCGTATGTCGTGATGGTCGTCGGCTCCACCCGCTTGCTGAAATGGGAGTTAAAAACAGAGAAGAGCGCCGACAGCATCGCCGATGCTACAGACATCGCCAGGCCAAGAGCGTGATTGAATTCGAAGAGAAATATCAGGTATAGTCCCAGAATCACGAGCAGGCCGAGGCATACCTCCAATGGACTTACCCGCTTCCGGCTGAACAACGGCTCCAGAAAGGCTGTCCACAACGAAGCCGTCGACAAACCCGCCAGGCATACCGATACGTTTGATACACGCGCTGAGCCGAAAAACAAGATCCAGTGCGCGGCAATAATAGCGCCCGTACCCAGCATACGTACCTGAAGGTTTCGTTTTTCGGGAGATGACAAGTCTGAGGAAAATAAAGGTGTCTTTTTCCAGGCATACAGTCCCCACATGCAGGCCGCCGCCAATCCGGTTCGCCACAGCACGAGCGTCAGCGCCGGAATGCTCACCAACCGGCCCAGAATCGCCGTAAAACCAAAAATCAGCACCAGAAAATGCAACTGGACGTAATCGCGCAGGGTGGGTTTCATAGGGACTTCAGAAGCCGGACTCCGCGTCCGCTACTTCGGAACAGTACGATACAGCACGACGCCAATAACCGAGAAAACGATGTTCGGAAGCCACACGGCCCAGAACGGATCGAAGGCTCCCTTCTTGGCGATCCCGCTGCTCATCATGAAAAACAATATGTACAAAAACGCAAGCGCAAAGCCGAGGGCAATCTGAAACCCGACTCCTCCCCGGGACTTCCGCGCCGAGACGATCACCCCGATAGCGGTCAGGATGATGATTGCGAAGGGATTGGCCATGCGGGAGTACCGTTCAATCTGGTACAGCTCCACCCCTTCCGCGCCGCGTAACTGCAACTTCTGAATGTGCTTGTTGAGTTCCGTCAGCGTGAAGGTTTTCTCCATATCCTGGGTACTTTCGAAGTCTTTGGGCTCCAGGGCAAGCGTGGTATCGAGGCTTTTCCCGTAGGTCATCGTCTCCCCGGTTTCGGTGATGGTGCGGATGGAATAATCCACAGCCGACCATTTCTTCAGTTCGGGTTTCCAGACGATATAGGATGCCGTCAGCTTCTGAACCAGGCGATTATTCTCGATTTTTTCGAGCGTAAACTTGTCTCCCTGCTGGGTGGAGTTATTGTAGCTCGACAGGTAGGCATACACGTTCGGGCTGACCTGAATATGGACGTCCCGCTTGTCGTAATAGTACGTACCGCCGTGGACATATTTCTGTTCGAAAGCCAGGCGCTTGGTATCTGCAATGGGAATAACGTACGATACCAGGTAGAAAATCAGCCCTGCAATCAGCAGCGAAGCCAGTGCATAGGGCCTCGTAAACCTCAAAAAACTGACTCCGGTACTCAGAATGGCAATAATTTCCGTCTTCGCCGCCATGTTGGCCGTAAAGAATACGACCGTGATGAAGACCATCAGGGGACTGACATAGTTTGCCCAGAAGATCGCCAGGTTGAGGTAGTAGGTGACGAACAATTCGTAGGTAGGCGGCTTGTTCCGGATGAAATCCTCGACTTTCTCGGTGTAGTCGACCACGAGAATGATCAGCGTCACCATGGAAACCACAAAGAGGTAGGTCCGGAGAAATCGCTTGAATATATACCAGTCTAATATTTTCACGGATGCAGGGATTCGGTCGGCAAAGCTAGGACGGATTCCGGACGCCAGCCGTTAAAAATTGCAAAGATATGCCGGCGAAAGTCACGATTCAGGGCTGACGAGGATGTTCCGGGCGACCTCATGGCTGATAAAAGACGGTTCCAGGCCGTTGATCCGGATCTGCATGGAGCGGTCGAATGCGTTGATTTCAACCACCTGCACCGTACTTCCCGGCACCAGCCCTGCCTTGCTCAGAAATTGCAGAAACGACGAGGCATGCTCAGATACGCCCATGACAGTAACCTGATCGTTCAGGGACGTATCGCAAAGTTTGTGGTAATCGGCTTCCGGCATACTCCCAGAAGCAGTTGGAATCGGATCGCCGTGCGGATCTGATACGGGAAAATTCAAAAAAGCATCGAGCCGGTTGATCAATTCATCCGAAGCAATATGCTCCAGCTCCTCGGCAATCGGATGCACTTCGTCCCAGCGGAAACCCAGTTTTTCCACCATGAATACCTCCCACAACCGGTGCCGGCGGATGACTTTCAGCGCCATGTACTCCCCCTCCTCTGTCAGCCGGACGCCCTGATACCGCTTGTAGTGAATCAGGTTTTTCTCAGCCAGCTTCTTCAGCATGTCTGTGACAGAAGCAGCTTTGGTCTGCGTCTGCTCGGCCAGGGCACTGGTACTCACCTCCTCCCGCAGCGCGCCAGACAGGTGGTAGATCAGCTTTAGATAATTCTCTTCTGTTAATGAAGCCATTCGGGAAATCGATGCGACCCCGCAAAGGTACTTCACTATCCCCGAAAATAAAATTTTAGACTACCCTAAAAAACTATTTTGATTTTACAAAACTACTGGTACCTTTGTTTCGTCTTTCTTCCCGTTTGACACATGACCCTGTAAGCTGATGGAAGTACCGACCCTTACACCCCGCAACCGATTTTCTTCGTTGATGGACCAATCCCTGCCGGAGTCGCACGCAACGGTGCCGGTACCGGAAGGGGCGGGCGCCTGGCGGAAATTTCTGGCCTTCGCCGGACCCGGCCTCATGGTAGCCGTAGGCTACATGGACCCGGGCAACTGGGCGACAGACATCGCCGGCGGCGCGCGCTTCGGCTATACCCTTCTGTCTGTTATCCTGATTTCCAATCTGTTTGCCATGATTTTGCAGCACCTGGCCGTGAAGCTGGGGATTGCTACCGGCCGCGACCTGGCGCAGGCCTGCCGGGACCAGTTTTCCCGCCCCGTCGGCCTTACGCTGTGGGTTCTGGCGGAAATTGCGATTGCTGCAACAGACGTTGCCGAAGTACTCGGTTCAGCGCTGGCCCTGAACCTGCTCTTCGGCCTGCCGCTGACGCTCGGCGTGCTCGTTACGATTCTCGATGTATTTGTAATTCTGTGGTTTCAGAACCGGGGCTTCCGGGTGCTGGAGAGCATCGTCGGCGGGCTGATCGCCGTCATTCTGGTGTGTTTTGTTTACCAGATGATCGTTTCCCATCCCAGCCTGCCGGCCGTCGCGCAAAACCTCCTGCCCAAGCCGGAAATCGTCACCAATCCCTCCATGCTGTATGTAGCGATCGGGATTCTGGGGGCGACGGTCATGCCGCATAACCTGTACCTGCACAGCAGCATCGTTCAGACGCGCAGCTATTCCCGGACGTCTGCCGGCAAAAAGGAAGCCATCAAGTTCGCGACCCTGGATTCGACGCTGTCGCTCTTTCTTGCCTTTTTCATCAATTCAGCTATTCTGATCGTGGCGGCCGCCGCGTTCCATACTTCCGGCAATCACGACGTCGCGGATATTACCGATGCGCACCGTCTCCTCGACCCCATTCTCGGCGTCAAACTGGCGAGCGTTTCCTTTGCCGTGGCGCTGCTGGCGGCAGGCCAAAACTCCACGCTCACCGGTACGCTGGCCGGCCAGATCGTGATGGAAGGTTTTCTGAACCTGCGGCTCAAACCCTGGGTGCGGCGCCTCCTGACGCGGTCCATCGCCGTCATTCCCGCTTTTTTTGCTACCCTCTGGTACGGCGAAAAAGGGACATCGGAACTGCTGGTATTCAGCCAGGTGGTCTTGTCCGTGCAGTTGAGTTTCGCGGTTATTCCATTGGTGTGGTTTACCTCCCGGTCGGATATCATGGGACGGTTTGTCAATGCCGCCTGGCTCCGGTTAGCGAGCTGGGCAATCGCAGCGGTGATTCTGGTACTGAACGTTTACCTGATTTATTCGTCGGTCGACCTGTAAAAGCCTGAAATACAAGAAGGCCGGCCCGGAAATCTCCGGGCCGGCCTTTCTCTTTGTATCAAACCTTACTTCTTCAGCTTGTCATAGCGCATCAGGCCTTCTATGTAGTAGTAATCGGCGTATACCAGGGGTACGTCGATTTCCGAGTTACCCGGCTTGTGGCCCACGCTGTGCTTGAGGACAAAGTTGCCGTTTTCCCCCAGATTGGCTTTGTATGCCGGGGTGGAGAGGCTTTGCAGCATCTTTTCGGCAGCGGCAAAGTACTCCTTGCCCTTCGCGCCTTTGGTGTATCCGCTCAGTTCGAGCAGCGCGGATGCCGTAATCGCTCCGGCGGAAGCGTCACGCTCTTCGTTCGGAATATTGGGCGCATTGAAATCCCAGTACGGAATCTTGTCGGCCGGCAGGTTCGGGTGCGACAGGTAGAAATCGGCAATTTTCTGTGCCTGGGCGAGGTATTTTTTGTCCTTCGTTTCCCGGTACATCACCGTGTATCCATACAAGCCCCAGGCCTGGCCGCGTGCCCAGGCCGACTCCTGTGCGTAGCCCTGGTGGGTTGTCCGCAGCAGTACTTCGCCGTTCGGACCGTAGCATACCACGTGGTAGCTGGATCCGTCCGGGCGGAAATGGTTTTTCAGGGTATTGTCGGCATGGGTAATGCAGATATTGTACAGGCTCTTGTCTCCCGATTCCTTCGCTGCCCAAAAGAGAAATTCCAGATTCATCATGTTATCGATGATGACAGGGTATTCGTAGCGCTTTCCGTCGCGGCTCTTGAAACCGTCCCACGACTTGATCAGGCCTACTTTGGGATCGAAGCGGGTAGCGAGCGACTTCGCACCGGTCAGCAATACCTGCTTGTATTCCGGGTTTTTCGTCAGCCGGTACCCGTTTCCGAACGAGCAGTACAGCATGAAACCCAGGTCATGGGTATGCGTATTGTACTGTTCTTTCGTGATGGGAGCCGTCCATTTCTCGGCCAGCGCCTTCATCGCGGGGTTTTTCGAGTATTCGTACAGGTACCAGAGGTTTCCGCCGAAAAATCCGCTGCACCACCAGTCGGATTTCATGTCGCGCAGACTTCCGTCGGCGTTCAGGGAATGGGGAATTTTTTCGGTAGACGTCCGGGCTTTATCCGCCAGCGTCAATTGATTTTCAGCGAATAGAAGTTCCGCTTTCGGAACGAGAGAGGGCGCCTTGGCAGCGATGACCAGTCCGGCCGCGACGGCCAGGGCAGCTAATGATTTGTTCATCCAGGGATCGTTATAGTCGGGTAATCGGAACGGGCGGGCCGGAAATACGGTCCGCGGCAATCAACGGAGGTCTTCCAGCGGAGCCGGGTCCATATCGGTATACGTGTAGTTTTCACCGGCCATCGCCCAGATAAACGAATACGCCGAAGTACCGGCGCCGGAGTGAATCGACCACGGCGGCGACAAAATCGCCTGGTAATTATCCACCAGCAGGTGGCGGGTTTGCTGCGGCTGCCCCATGAAGTGGAATACCCGCTGACCCTGAGGTACGTCGAAGTAGAAGTAGGCTTCCATCCGGCGGTCGTGTACGTGCGACGGCATGGTATTCCACACACTACCGGTATTCAGAATCGTGAGGCCCATGACGAGCTGGCAGGATTCCAGCCCTTCCGCGTGGATATACTTGTAAATGGTGCGTTCGTTGGACGTTTCCAGCGTGCCTGCCTTGACGGGAGAGGCCCCGTCTCGGGTCAGTTTTGCCGTCGGGCATACCCGGTGCGCCGGCGTAGACGCCAGGTAAAACACGGCCGGATTCGCAGCATCCGTACTGGCAAACCGGACATCGGCTGTTCCTTTGCCTATGTAGAGGGCTTCGAGCTTCTCCAGTTCATACCGCTCTCCGCCGGCCGTCACCACGCCGGGGCCGCCAACATTGATAATGCCCAGCTCGCGGCGTTCCAGAAAATAATCGGCACGCAGCTGCTCGTAAGTCGGCAGGGATAACTCCCCGCTGACGGGTTTTACTCCGCCGACAATAAAGCGGTCGTAATGCGAGTAAGTAAAGTGAAACTGATCGGCGGCGATGACATTCTCGATCAGAAATTGGTCCCGGAGGCGTTCGGTATCGTAGTGCCGGACGTCGTCGGGATGATGCGCATAACGGGTCTGCATGATAAAAAATAATTGCTTTTGACAGGAAAGAGACGACGGGAGGCGGGAGTTACCCTTCAATTGAGGCGTTTATTCCAATGTGCAATAGGCTTTAGGCTGTAAGCTATAAGCCATGCTTACCGGCTGTTGCCTATAGCCTAACGCCTATTGCTTAAAGCCTATCCTCCATAGCCACCAACGAACCTTTCCGCATTATCTTTGTTTGTCTGAACTACGGGCGGACTATCGACGACAACTACCTTGAAATCACTTGCATACCTCAACAAATACCTGTGGAAGTACAAAGGCATGCTTTTATTAGGCACCCTTTTCACAGTTATTTCGAACTTATTCGGCATTATTCCGGCGCAAATCGTCCGGCATGCCCTCGACCTCGTCAAAGAAACACTCGATCTGTATTCGCTTTTTGACGGGACGAAGGTGCAGGCTTCGATGTACGAGAGTTTCGCTTTCAATATCCTGGTATACGGGCTGCTGATTATCGCGATGGCGCTCCTGAAGGGCGTATTTCTCTTCCTCGTCCGCCAGACGCTCATTGTGATGTCGCGGATGATCGAGTACGACCTCAAAAGCGAAATCTACGCGCATTACCAGACTCTTCCGCTGAGCTTTTACCGCCGGCACAACACGGGCGACCTCATGGCCCGTATCTCCGAAGACGTTTCCAAAGTCCGGATGTATGTGGGTCCCAGTATCATGTACGGCCTCAACCTGATTACCCTTTTCATCATGGTGATCAGCTACATGGTTTCTGTCAGCCCGAAATTGACGATGTATGTACTGCTGCCGCTACCGGTTTTGTCGGTGAGTATCTTCTTCGTGTCAAGTATTATCAACAAGCGTTCGGAAGAAATCCAGCGGAACCTCTCCCAGCTTTCTACCAATGCGCAGGAGGCCTTTTCCGGTATCCGGGTGCTGAAAGCCTATGTCCAGGAAACGTTTTCGACGAAGCAGTTTGCGGAACAATCCGACAGCTACCGGCATAAATCCCTGAACCTGACGAAAGTAGACGCATTATTTACCCCGCTGATTTTCCTGCTGGTCGGGCTTTCAAACGTGCTTTGCGTGTACGTCGGCGGGCAGGAAGTCATCGCCGGCCGACTGACACCCGGAAATATCGCCGAGTTTCTCATTTACGTCAACATGCTGACCTGGCCGGTGACGGCCCTCGGCTGGACTACCTCCCAAACCCAGCGGGCAGCAGCTTCCCAGGAGCGTATCAATGAATTTCTCCGGGAAAAAACGGAAATCGTTTCGACCGAAAACCTGCAGAAAGACATCGCCGGTGACCTTCGTTTTGAACACGTGACCTTTATTTATCCCGACTCGGGTATCATCGCGTTGAAGAATTTCAGCCTGCATGTCAAAGCCGGGCAGACGGTCGCCATTCTCGGCGGTACCGGTTCCGGAAAGAGTACCCTGGCCAACCTGCTGCTGCGGATGTACGACGTATCGTCCGGAACGATCCGCATCGACAACGAGCCTATCCAGGCCTACGACCTGCACGATCTGAGACGGCAGATGGGTTATGTACCGCAGGATGTTTTTCTGTTCTCCGAAACGATTTCAAATAACGTCCGTTTCGGCCTGCCGCAGCTTTCGGAAGAAAAAGTGGTACAGGCGACCAAAGACGCCGATCTCTACGGCAATATCCAGGACTTTCCGGAAGGTTTCGGGACGAAAATCGGCGAACGGGGTATTACCCTCTCCGGCGGACAGAAACAGCGCCTCAGCATCGCCCGGGCCATCGCGCGGGAACCGAAGGTACTCATCCTCGACGACTGCCTTTCGGCGGTTGATACCCAGACCGAAGCGACCATCCTCGACAACCTGAAAGGCATCATGGACAACCGTACGTCGGTCATCATCAGCCACCGGGTTTCGTCGGCGCGGCTCGCCGATCAGATTGTACTGCTCGACGACGGGCAGATTGTCGAACAGGGTACGCACGAGGATCTTATGACCCGCAACGGCCTCTACAAAGAACTGTACGACAAGCAGTTACAAAGCGAAGAAATTACTTCTGAAGAAGACGATCAGGCAAACGCCTGAACCGCCTGCCACACGCCCAGCGCGATGAACCCCCAGCCCATGAGTAATTGAATGGTATGCGGGTTGACGCGGTCCAGGATGCGGTCGCGGTGGCGATCTGTCATCATCGCGTAGACGCCGTTCATGCAAAAGGAACCGGCCGTCGCGCCGACCACAAATGCCAGCTCATCTGAAAAGGTATTCAGGGCCAGTCCCGGTTTGCTGTTGAACCAGACGGCCGTCACGAGCCAGAACGGTATCAGCTGCGGATTGAACAGGTTGAGAAAGAGTGCGCGGGCAAAGGCCGAACCGTCGGCGGGAAGGGAGTCTTCTTCCGTTTGCTCCTGCTCCGCGGTTTTTTTCCGGAGAATCAGCCAGCCGATCAGCAGCAGCAACGGTATCGCTGACCATTGAAACCAGATCAGTATATCCGGTACATCCTGCAGCCAGCGTACGCCGTGGATCGCCAGGACACTACCGGCAATCTCCGGCAGTGATGCCCCGACCGACGCCCATACGCCCACGCGCAGGTTGCGCTGGATGACCGACTGGACCACGCTTAACTTCACCGGTCCCGGATACATCGATCCGAAAAAACCGACGGCAAACGCCGCGGCAAACAGAAACAGCACCTTCATTTTTCCTCCGGAATACCCTGTTCCTCAAACAGAAACGGGGTCATTATTGGTTTCTGAGAAGGTACAAAATTCCCTGCCAAAGCCCTACCCCGATAAAAAGTATTCCGATGAGACGTTCCATCCACTCCACGCGCAGGTGGCGGAGGATGCGGTGCTGATAACGCGCCGTAAGCCTGGCATACGTGTATTGCAATAGAAAAGCCCCGAGGAAAGCGCCGGCAAGAAACGCGATCTGATCATAGCGATCTCCTACCCGGAGCAGGGGATAGCCACTGTATGTCAGTAAAATCGCAAACCAATAGGCGGGTAGCTGCCCGTTAAGGGCCGAAAGGGCGACGCCCTTGAAGAAGGAAACCGATTTCTGCTCCGGTTCCGGGACATCGGTTTTCGCCTGCCGCAAAAGCGTGACGACGCCCATGCCGATCATCACCGGAATCATGAGCAACTGGAGCCGATTGAACCAGTAGGGATAGCGTTCGATCAACCGTACTCCCTGGAGCGCCACAAAACCATACGGTATTTCTACCAACGCCCCACCGAGACCTATCCACAGCGCAGCGTGGAAATTTTTCCTCAATACTGCCTGAATCACAGACAGATTGACCGGCCCCGGGTGAATGGACCCCAGGAAGCTGATGAGAAACGTGGTACTGAAGAGAACGACTACTTTCAACATTTAAAAAGCTTGGGGCATGGAGCAGAGGGCATGGGGCGAAAGCCCTCTGCTCCATGCTCCATGCCCTCTGCACTATTGCACTGACTTCGCCACCCGGACCGCTTCGGCTATCCGTTCGGCTACCGCCGTCCATTCGTTGGCTTCGACGAGTTTTTTCGGGAAAAGCTGTGAACCCATCCCTACGCCGCGTACGCCGGCATCGAACCAGCTTTTCAGACTGGCTTCGGTAGGTTCAACGCCACCCGTCACGACAATATCGGTCCACGGCATCGGGCCCTTGATTGCCTTGACAAACTCGGGGGAGGTCGCCTGACCCGGGAAAAGCTTCACGATTTCAGCGCCCCATTCTTCTGCCTGGGAAATCTCGGAAAGCGTAAAACAGCCCGGCATCCAACCGATTTTCCGGCGGTTGCAGGTAATCGCGACTTCCTGCTGGAGGACCGGCGCGACGACAAAGTCGGCGCCCAGCTGAATAAACAGTGTCGCAGAAGCGGCGTCCATGATGGTACCCGCACCGATCACCATATCCGGGAAATTCTTCTTCCCGAATTTCCGGAGTTCGGAGTAGGTCTCATGTGCGAAATCCCCGCGGTTGGTGAATTCGCAGATCCGGATGCCGCCTTCGTAGCAGGCGGTCAGAATTTTTTTACAGACTTCAAGGTCAGCGTGGTGGAAAATCGGCATAATCGGATTTTCCAGCAGCGTCTGGTATACCTGAAGCCGGGTGAAACTTGCCATATTGATTAATTCTGTTGTCGAAAAATTATCGGCTGAGGCGGCCGCTGCCGTCTCCGCTCATGACGGTTTCGATTTCGGCGACCGTCACCAGGTTGAAATCGCCCTCGACGCTGTGCTTGAGCGCACCCGCGGCGGTAGCGAAGTCTATGGATTTCTGGTCGGTGAAACCGTTGACCTGTCCGTAGATAAAGCCCGCCATGAAGGCGTCTCCGCCACCGATGCGGTCGACCATCGGAAACATTTCATGAACAGGTGTCTGGAACAGGCGTTCACCGTTCCAAATCCGGCCGGAAAGGGTATTGTTCGTAGCAGAAACCGATCCGCGCTTCGTATTGATGACCTTCTTCACCCGTGGAAACCGCTTCTGAATCTGTTTGCAGACCGACACAAACCCTGGTTCATTGTTAACCGGAACGATACCGAAAAGTTCTTCGGCATCGCCTTTTCCGCAAACAATGATATCACAACCTTCCGTGAGTTCGGTCATGACATCCGCGGCTTCGCGCCCCCATTTCCAGAGGTTCTTGCGGGAATTGACGTCGGCCGAAACTGTGATACCCAGCCGGTTGGCCGTCGCGACAGCCTGCTTGCATGCCAGGTATGCCCCTTCGGAAATCGCCGGGGAAATCCCGGTAAAGTGGAACCACCGGGCATCGGCGAGGATTTCTTCCCAGTTAAACGCCGCCGGGTCCAGCTGGGCAAAAGCCGAGTTGGTCCGGTCGTAGATAATCCGGCTTGCGCGCATCATAGCGCCTGTTTCGAGAAAGTAGGTACCGATGCGATCGCCCTGAAAGAGAATATCCCGGGTATCCACGCCGTAGCGCCGGTAGGCCGCTGCCGCTGCGTAGCCCCAGTCGTTATCCGGAAACTGCGTGACGTGGCTGGCCGGAACACCAAGGTAAGCCAGTGCTGCCGACACGTTGGCTTCCCCTCCGCCAAAATTAACATTCAGGCTGGTGGACTGTACAAAACGGGCGAAGCCGGGCGTGCTGAGCCGGAGCATGACCTCGCCGAAGGTGACAACTTTTTTCATGAAAGGTAGCGGCCGGTGCGGCCGCGTTTAACTATGAGACGCTGTTCTGCCTCGCCTACCCCGACACGGGCAGGCTACTGGCTCCATTTGGTCGGTTTGCGGTCCCAGCGGTGCTGACGGAGCTGTTCGAGCAGTCCGGCAGACAGGCCCTGACCATCCGACGCGGCCATGTTGGCGTCGACATTCCGGAGCCGGCGCATACCCGGGATAATGGTTCCCACATCCGGGTTGCTGAGGATGAACCGGAGAGCCATTTCCGGCATGGTCATACCTGCCGGAATCAGCGGCCGCAAGGCTTCGGCCTTGTCGACGCTCGCGTTGAGGTTTTCGGGGACGAAATAGGTGGAGCGCCAGTCGTCCGCCGGAAACGTCGTTTCCTTTGTCAAAGTACCGGTCAGTGTTCCTTCATCGAACGGAACTCGGGCGATAACCGCCACGTCGAGTTCCTTGCAAAGCGGGAACAGGTTGTCTACCGGAGCCTGATCAAAGATGTTGTAGATAACCTGCACAGACGAGATAAGCCCCGTCCGGAGGGTGTTGAGGACATTGTCCGGCTCCCAGCGGTTGACGGAGATGCCCCAGTGGGCAACTTTTCCTTCTTTGGTGAGCTGCTGAATGGCTTCCTTCCATTCATCCTGATCGGCCCAGCTGTCTTCCCAGACGTGAAACTGCTGGAGATCTATCTGCTCTACGTTGAGATTTTTGAGGCTTTTTTCGGTGTATTCAACGATGTGGGAGGCAGGAAAGCAGTCTGCCAGGCTGTACTCCGGCCGGGAAGGCCACTTGAAGTTTTTCGGGGGAATCTTGGTGGCTGCGTACAGGCGTTTTTCAGGGTGGCGCTTGATAAGCCCGCCGAGAATTTCCTCGCTCTTGCCGGCGCCGTAGCCCCAGGCGGTGTCGAAGAAATTACAACCGTGTGACACGGCCCGGTCGAGCGACTCGTTTACTTCTTCAATATCAGAACCGGTCCAGCCGGCAAGGCCCCACATGCCATAACCCATCTCGGAAACGGGCCAGTCGGTACGGCCAAATCTGCGGTAAATCATACGAGTAAGAAGGGGACGTTTCCCCCCGGTTTAACGGTGATAATATCCGTAGTTATTAAACGAATTGCAAGGGAAAAAGCGTAGAAAAGGCTGTAAGCTTTAAGCCATAGGCTTTAAGCAGCGGCCCGTATTCATGCTTTTTGCTTAAAGCCTATGGCTTAAAGCTTACAGCTCTCCGTCTGATGATTGGAAAAGCAAAAAGAAGTACCGGAGGGTACTTCTTTTTGCTTTTCCAATCATCAGACGGTAAAATTATCTGCCCATTTATACGCTTCAATGAGCTTTTTCTCGCCTTCGGCGCCGCTGCCGGAAATACCGTGCTCCATGCCGAAGATGAAGTCTTTCTTGGTTTCCTGCATCTTTTTGTAGCAGTGCTTGAAGACGTTCTGGTAGTTGATCTCTCCGGATCCGGGTTCGCGGCGGCCAGGGTTATCTCCCTGCTGGAAGTAGCCGATTTCACTCCACACCCAATCGATGTGCGGAATGATATGGCCTTCGTTCTTCTGCATGTGGTAGATGTCGAACAGGATCTTGCAGGAAGGGCTGTTGACCGCCCGGCAGATTTCGTACGTCTGATCGGACGTGCGGAGGAACAGATTCGGCGAATCGCTCAGCGGTTCGAGCACCATTACCAGACCCTGAGGCTCGAAAAGCTCGGCGCCGCGGCGGAGCGCGTCGATGACGTGGCCGGTCTGTACGCCGATGGGCAGGTTTCGCTCGAAATCCCCGGGTACGACCGTGATGAACTTGGCATTGCAGCGTTTGGCGACTTCAATCGCATTCTTCACGCCTTTCAGGAAAATATCGACGTGTTCCTGCTTGCCCGCAGCAAGGGTATTGGCAGAGTTGCCGCCTTTGTCGAGGACAAACACGCCCATCTGCATACCCAGTTTGGCCATGGTATCGCCGATTTTCTTCTGTTCTTCGACCGGGCGCCCCGTCATCCCGTTGTCTTCCAGCGCTACAAACCCCTGATCGTGCATGAATTTAAGCTGGTCGACCAGGTCTTTACCCCCCAGGTTCTGGAACATACCGAAGTGCGGGGCATACTTGAGTTTGAAGGTTTGTTTCGGAGCGGCGGCAGACGAGACTTCTGACAGTCCGCCTATCGTAGAGGCACCGGCGGTAGCCGCCAGGTTTTTCACAAAGGTTCGACGTTGCATGAGCTTAGTTTAGAGGATTTTCTCCTACCCGCAAAAAAACAAAAGCCCTGCCGTATCGTGAAATAGCGGCAGGACTTTTTGTACGAAACAAAGACTTTATTTCTGACGAAGGTAGCGTTGCCCGGCGGCGAACCCCTGCGCCAGAAACGTCAGGGTATCGCCGGAAAACGCGTAGCTGACCGACAACAGGTTCGACATACCTTCGTTCGCCGGACGGAAAACCACCCGCGAAGCATCCGCCATGTTGTAGCGCTGATACGCCGTACCGATGCCGAGGCTATCCCGGGCGCCGGTATTCGCAGCGGTACCTTCCGTTGTCAGCGTCAGGATATGATTAGCTGCGTAGGGTTTCCAGGCCGAAGCGACCTGCACCTGAACGAGTTTCCACGAACCGGCTACAGCCGGCGGGTCTTCTTTTTTTCCTTTACAGGCGGCCAGTCCGGCTGCGGCGAGCAATACGAGGGAAAAGTATTTCATGATTGTGAGGTTTAGCAGGCAGATTATCGCTGGCGAACGTAACGCTGTGCCCGGTCTTTGGCACCGTTCAGCTGAAACGTAAGCGTATCCCGTGAGAGGGTATATTGAACGGAAAGAGCGGTGGACATGAATTCGTTTGACGGACGAAACCAGATACTCCGGTTCTCCTGCATCGTATACCGGTCATACAGCGAACCGATCCGGAGGCTGTCACGTACGCCGGCGTAGCTGGCAACACCGGTCGACGAAAGCGTCAGCACGTGGCTCGAACCGAAGGTTTTCCACGCCGAATCCGCCTGTATCTGAACGAGTTTCCAATTCCCGATCAGGGGATTATCGATTTTGTCATCGCTCTTTTTACACGCCAGCAGCGCGAAAAAGAGCAGAAAAAAGGAGCAGAGGTATTTCATCGTGAGGAGGTTTGTGAAAAGACCCCTGAACCCTTCCCCACGTTGGAAACCATACCGGTTTCCATGAAAATCACCCATTTCAGGGGAAGACCGCTGTCTGCCCGGAAACTTTTTCCGTCCGTAAGCAATTACCCTTGATAACGAACCGTTTATCTAACCGATTTACTTTCACTACCGGTATCCGCCGCCTATGTTAAAGTCCATCGTTTTGTCTCTTCTGCTGTTCTTCACGGCAGAAGTCCCGAAAGAAACGGCCCGCACCTGGGAGGCCGAGTATGATTCCTTCGGGCTTTCCGGCTCCGGGCTCTCCAAAGAAGCCTTTTTTTATGCCTGGCAGGGTTTCGGGAAGATTTCGCTGAAGCATTCGGTCGTCGCCATCGCGGACTTCAGCCAGTCTTCTACCCGCAAACGTTTTTACATCCTGGATATGGTCCGGCATAAGCTGCTCTATCAGACCTATGTTGCGCATGGGATCAATTCCGGGTCGGAATTTGCCACGCGTTTTTCCAACCGGGAATCTTCCAACCAGTCCAGCCTGGGTTTTTACCGGACGCTCGGCACGTATCAGGGCAAGCATGGCCTGTCGCTCAAGTTGGAGGGACTGGAAAAAGGTGTAAACGACCTGGCTTACCAACGCGCAATCGTCTTGCACGGCGCCGATTATGTCAGCGAGTCGTTTATCCGGCAGACCGGCCGCCTGGGCCGCAGCTTCGGTTGTCCGGCGGTATCCATGGCTGAACACAAAAAGCTGATCGGGCTGCTGAAGGGCGGCGCGGGGCTGTTTTTATACGCACCGTCAGCCGATTACCTGTCTCACTCGCCCTTTTTGTCCCACCCGTATACATCGGGATAAAAGACGAGCTTTCCGTTTTCGTCGATATCCGCGCCGAGGTACAGCAGGAATACCGGAATCCGCTCGGGAAGCCGGTGGGCCTTCGGCGGCTCTTTATCGCTTGGTTCTGTAAACATTTCGGAATCGAGCAATGGCTTGCCAGCCAGAAAATTCGCCAGATCGGCCGGGTGCTGTACCCGTACGCAGCCGTGGCTTCGCCAGCGCTTCTGGCGGGCAAACAGGTAGCGGGCGTTGGTGTCGTGGAGGTAAATAGCCAGCGGATTTTTCAGCTCTACCTTGAGCAGACCGAGTGAATTATCTCCGCCCGTATCCTGCCTCAGGCGGTAGGGGAATTTCGCAACGGACAGTTTTCCCCACCGAACCGACTCCGGGTCGACCAGGTTTCCCTTTGCGTCAATAACTTCTATATTATTCCGTTCGAGAAAACGGGCATCCCGCTGTATTTTGGGTAACATCTCTTCCACCGCGATACTCCGCGGGACGTTCCAGTACGGGTGCGTGATCAGCTGTGTGGCATAGGTATCCATGGCCGGCGTCGGCTTGTCGGGCTTGCCGACAACCACCCGCATCCGAAGCACATTATTTCCGGCAGAATCCCGGCCCACCAGGTATGCACCGCGGGTATTGACGTATACCGATCGGGGAGCCTTTTGCGTCTGGCGGTGCATCCAGCGCCGGGCGTTCAGGGTTTGCGCGACAACAGCGGCGCTATCTTTCTCCCCGGTCGTATTCAGGCGTTTCCAGGCTTCTTTCAGCAGAAGATAGGTACTGTCGGAAGGTTCCAGGCCGGCCATCCAGTCCTTCTTCTCCTCCGAATAGGCCTGCAACGCCTTTGCCACTACTGCCGAATCGGGCGATAGTTTCCGGGCAGTATACTTCAACGGAACCGGCGCATGGCCATAACCGAGCTCGACGAGCGTTTTTTGCGGATCGGTGGAATCGGCTCTAAGTCCTGCTTCCCTGGCATAGGAAAACAGCGCATCATAGGATACTTTTTTTTCAGGTTCGGGGGAAGGCGCTTCCGCAGCGGGAGCCGTCTTTTCCGACGTATCTGTTTTTGTGCCTCCGCAGGAAAGCAGCGTACCGGCGGCGAGCAGCAACAGGATCAGGCGTCGTATCATAGTATTCAGTTTGTTCTGCCGATGAAACCGCAAATAGTTGTGCTATTCTTCTTTGCCTTTATTTACGTAGAAAAATATCCACACATTCTCTTTGCAGGAAGTATGTACATTTGGCTGACCTCTGATTTCCTCTTTCATGAAAAAACTTCTCGCTTCTGCACTTTTCATCCTTTCAATGCAGGTATCTGCTCAGGAAAAAGTCATCCGCCTGTACGACGGCCCGGCTCCGGGTTCTGAACACTGGAAACAGAAAGAAAAAGAAAACAATAAGAATTTATGGAATACCCGGATCGTCTATAACGTCGCCGATCCTACCCTGACCGTCTTCCGGCCGACTGACCCCAACGGCACGGCAGTGGTGATCTGCCCCGGCGGCGGGTTTCAGGCGCTGTCGATCGACAGCGAAGGTTTCGACGTAGCCAAATGGCTGAATCAGAAGGGAGTAACCTGTTTTGTCCTGAAATACCGTCTCGTCGAAAGCAAAACCGACGACCCCACCCGCGAGCTCGCCAGTCGACGCGAAAATCCGAAACAGCGGGAAGCGGAAACCCTGCCGGTAATCCGCCTGGCGATGGCCGATGGCCTGAAGGCGCTGGAATATGTCCGGAAGCATGCCTCTGAATACAGTATCCGGCCCGATCGCATCGGAATCATTGGCTTTTCAGCCGGGGGAACCGTCACGGCGTCCGTTGCCTACAACTACACGCCCGAAACCCGGCCCGATTTTGCGGCGCCGGTGTACCTGCAATACGACTGGGTAATCCGCAACGGCGTACCGGCCGACGCGCCGCCGATGTTTCTCCTTGCGGCGTCCGACGATCAGCTCGGGCTCGGGCCGCATTCCGTGCGGTTGTACAACGACTGGATCGCCGCGAAAAAACCGGCGGAACTGCACCTGTACTCCAAAGGCGGGCATGGCTTCGGCATGCGGGTTCAGCACCTGCCGTCCGACCGCTGGATTGAGCGTTTCGCCGACTGGCTGGATGTGCAGGGGCTTCTCAAAAAATAAAAAAACGCGGGTTTCGGCCCGCGTTTTCGTTTTGATGGCTTTCAGGGAAGACTATTTTTCAAGAAAAGATTTCAGGCCGTTCAGTACCTGCTCCCAGTGACCGGCGGATTCTTCCGCCGCAGCCCGGTCTTTCTTTCCGTCCTGGGCGACGGAGAGGCGGGTACCGTTGTTCTCTTTCGTGAGTGAATATTCGATGTTGACGTAGTTTTCGGGCCGGTCTTCCGTTCCGAAATACACCGTCCAGTAGGTGTAGGCAAGGTATTTTTCGGGATCGACCTGCTTGACGACGCCCTTGTCTTCATAGGCCTGCCCGTCCCACTCCCCGGTGAAGCGCAGGGGGCTGCCCGGCTCCCAGGTTGCTTCAAGCGTCGTGCCAAAGAAGTACTCTTTTACCTTGGCAGGGTTAACGAGGGCGTCCCAGACCACTTCCGGCGAAGCATCCAGCCAGATCGAAGCCCGGCTGACCCGGCGCACCGGATGCCGGATAATGGTGCGCAGCCGCCGCTCTTCGGTTTTGGCCGGATCGGACAGGTAGATTTCATGGTGCTCGCCGGCTGATTCGAGCCATTCGTCTTTCATAAACCGGATGATTTTTTCCAGCGCCGGTTCTTCGGCGGTATACGGGCCGATGTGCAGTACCTGAACGACTTCTCCTTCGTCGACCGCCACCCATTTAACCTCACCGGCCGAAGGCGTTTTCTGAAGCACGGTAGCCCGCGCTTTTTCAATATTTTCTTCCGTGATGTACTCGGGCACCTGCAGGAGGATCTGCCAGTGCCAGTCGCTCCGGGGTACTTTGTCCATCGTCTCACCCGGCGGAAGTACGCCGTATTTGTCTGTATCATACCACCAGAGACCTTCCATCTTCGGCACTACAAAATCGGCACCCGCTGCTTTTGCCGCGAATTTTACCTTGTAGATCAGCGCGTACAGTCCGCCTACTTTTTCACGAAATGCGGCAGACGACGGGTCGCCGATACCGGTGACAGACAGGTACCGCCGCGGGCCGAAACGGTGCAGCGAAGGAGCCGCAGAGGCCTTATAGTAAGGTGTTTTGGTGAGATCCAGTTTTTCCATAGCCGTGTTTTTTGTTCAAAAGAACTCCCGGGTACTGACAGCCCTGTGTCAGCAGGTTCTGAAATATTCCGGATATTTTTTTAGAAACCGTCCAGACGGTATCTTTACTGAATGAAGAATCGCTATCAGCGGAAGAAGGAGCCGGCGGAGAACCGGCGGCTCTTGCTGGAAGTCGCTTTCGGGATGGTCAGCGAGCTGGGAATCGACGCGCTGACGCTGGAGGCGGTAGCAGCCCGCGCCGGCCTGAGCAAAGGCGGGTTACTCCACCATTTTCCGAGCAAAAGTGCCTTGCAGGAAGCCTTATTCCGGGAAAGCCTCGATCAGTTTTCGGCTTCAATCCGGCAGGAGCGGGAGCAATCGCCGGAAATCTCGCCGGCGATGGCCTATTTCCGGGCAGCGCTGACCGACCTGGCATCCGAAAACCGGCGGCGTGCGCTGTTGTTTCTGTTTCAGGCCGCCATGAAAGAAGAATATTACCGTACCCACCTGACCGAATGGTACCGGGAGCATCTCCCGGAAGGAAATGGTATCGCCTCCCTGCTGACAGTACTGGTAGCCGACGGGCTCTGGAATGCCGGCGTATTCGGCTTTTATACGGTTACGGAGGAACAGCAATCGCAGATCATCACCCTACTTGAACAACTGAATACCCCATGAAATACGTTTTTATGGCCGCCGCCATTCTTTCCGAAGTAATGGCCACTACTGCGCTGAGCGCGTCCAACCAGTTTACCCGGCTATGGCCGAGCGTGCTGACGCTGGTGGGGTATGCGCTGGCTTTCTACTTTCTGAGTCATGCGCTGCGGTACCTGCCGGTCAGTGTGGCCTATGCGATCTGGTCGGGCGTAGGCGTGGTACTGGTGGCGGTCATCGGGGCGGTGGTACTCAAGCAGGTACCGGATCTGGCCGCCTGCGTCGGGATGGCGCTGATCGTGGCCGGCGTACTGGTGATGAACCTGCTCTCGAAAACGACCGGGCACTGAGCCAATATCTTTCGGTAATACGGGCAAATCCGCGCCGAAGGTGTATCTTCCGGTAATCCTTCACCCCGTATGAACTTTCGGCCGATCGGCATCCTTCCGTTTTTGATCCCGGTGCTATGGCTGGGATACAAATGGATACTTTTCAGGGACGGAGTATATGCCGTTGACGTGCATGCTCATACCCAGCTTTGTATCTCCTGGCTCGACGGGCGACCGTTTCTGACTGACACTGTTTACGGGAATCATTTTCTGCTTCATAATTATTTCCTGAATCCGCTGCTGGCGCCGTTTGTATATGGCGCGGGTTCGCTCGGTCTGTTCGGATTGCATACGGTCCTGTGTCTGGTTGCGCTGTTTCTCTGGCGGCAGGATCTGGCCGGAAGAGGGGGCAGGACCTGGCTGGCGGTCTCTGCGCTGCTGGTGGGTCCGCTCGGCTACTGGGTTTTCTGCGATCTGACGCAGGGCTGGCATGTCGAACTCCTCTATCTCCCGCTGGCGGCGTGTTGGGCCAGTGCCTGGCACAGGCGCTCGTCGGCAGGCCTGTTTGCGGCCACGCTGGCTATTGCACTGGTGAAGGAAAATGCGCCGGTTCTGCTTTGCGCGCTGTTTCTTTTCGCTTCTTTTCCGGACAAAGACCGGTCGTCGCTGATCCGAAATCTCGCTACCCGATCCAATGGGTGGATCCTTCTGGCTTTCACGCTGTTGTTTGCCGCCGGTCTGATCTGGCTTTCCGCCCTGAATGGCTGGGGGCACAGCCGGCTGGGTCTTGCGATACAGGCCGTGAGACGGCACCCGGAGGCGCTCGGGTCTTACCTGATCCGGAGCCTGACCGGTAATCTGGCCATTCTGGCGGGCGGGCTGGTTCCTTTTCTGTTGCTGGCGATTTCAACGACCCGAAAAAAGCAGTACCTGCTGCTGGTCACGCTGCTGGCGTTGCCGCTGATCCTCTCCAATATCGTTGAAGGTCTCGCTTACTACCCCTACAGCCGGAATGCGTTCGGTTTTCCGCCGAGAACGGCCTTTTTGTGGGGTTTTCTGGCTCCGGCGCATTTTCTGGCGGCGGCGAGGTATGGTTATGACCTGAAATTCCGGTTTCCGTTTCCTGCGACAACCGTGGTCCAGCTGGCCGCGCTCGCTGTCATTGCCGAGCCGCGTATCTGGCCGGTTCTGACGGGTTTGTATCCCCGGTATGCCTTATCAAAGGAGCAGGAATCGGCATTGGAAGCGGCCAGCCGGTCGTTGCCCTCCCATTCGGAAGTGATCTGTGACCTGCGTGTTCTGCCTTTTTTTCACCAACACTATGTCAGCGCGCTGACGGATACGCTCCAAACCGACCGGCAGCCGGATTTATGGGTCTATTCAGAAAAATCCACCGGAAACCCCTGCAAGAACCAGCAAAAATACCAGCAGATTCAGGCGAATGGTCTGGTATTTCTCTGGAAAAAGCGGAAATGACTGCCTATTTTTGTCGCTTCATGCACGCAATCTATTTTCTATGAAATTCCTCGTTCTATCCCTCCTGATTTCGCTGCAGGCGATTGCCGGCCCTCCCGCGCGGAAGGTCGTCACCGGTGCAGACCAGACCAACCTGTATCTCCCCTACCTGAAAGGCAAGCGCGTCGGGATGGTTGTCAACCAGACGTCCATCATTGGAAAAAAGTCAAGCGTCGACAGCCTCTTCAGTCTCGGCGTCAATATCGTGCGGGTTTTCGGCCCCGAGCATGGTTTTCGGGGAAACGCCAGCAACGGAGCCCATGTAAGCGATGAGGTCGACGCCAAAACCGGCATTCCTGTCACCTCTTTGTATGGCAAACTGAGAAAGCCGACCAAGGAAATGATGGCTGGTATCGACCTGATGATCTTCGATATTCAGGACGTCGGCGTTCGTTTTTACACCTATATCAATACCCTGGACCACATCATGGAAGCCTGCGCCGAAAACGGTAAAGAGCTTCTCATTCTGGACCGTCCGAACCCTAACGGGTACCTCGTCGACGGACCTATTCTCGAAGATCACCTGCATTCCGGCATTGGAATGCATAAAATCCCCATCGCACATGGCATGACCATCGGGGAGTTTGCGCAGATGCTCAACGGCGAAAAATGGCTGCCGGGTAAGCTTCAGTGTAAGATCAAAGTCATTCCGGTGAAAAACTACACCCATGACACGCCGTATGAACTTCCCGTATGGCCTTCGCCCAACCTGAATACCCAGCAGGCTATCCTGCTGTATCCGAGTACCTGCCCGTTTGAGGGTACCTTCCTCAGCCACGGCCGGGGTACGTACATGCCGTTTACCGTGCTGGGCGCGCCGCTGCTGAAAGGTAAGTATGCCTTCTCTTTCAAGCCCGTCAGTATTCCGGGCATGAGCGAAACGCCTCAGTATCAGGATCAGGAGTGCTACGGCCTGGATCTCCGCAAGTACGACACGGAGAAGCTCCGTCGCAGCAAACAGTTGAACCTGTCCTGGCTGATCGAGCTGTACAATGCCTATCCGGACAAGGATCACTTTTTCAACCTGACGCAGACGCGGGTGGTCGGCGTCTTCGACCGGCTGTCCGGAACCGAGAAACTCAGGGAGCAGATCCGGGCCGGAATACCCGAAGCCGAGATCCGGAAAAGCTGGGATCCGGGTCTGTCCGATTATAAAAAGATGCGAAAGAAGTATCTGATCTATAAGTAAGTTATTTTGGGAAGGCATCCGGAACCGGGTGCCTTCCTTTCGTTCAGACGCATGGCATCTTCTCGCATCTCCCGCCGCCGGGTCAAAGCAATTTTCGGAGGTTCCGTCGGGAATCTTGTCGAGTGGTACGACTGGTACACCTACTCGGCCTTTTCGCTGTATTTCTCGGCGGCTTTTTTTCCGAAGGGAGACGCGACGGCCCAGTTGCTCAATACCGCCGGGATTTTCGCGATCGGATTTCTGATGCGGCCTATTGGCGGGTGGCTGTTCGGGTCGATCGCCGACCGGGTCGGCCGGAAGCAGTCCATGACCCTGTCGGTACTGCTGATGTCGTTCGGCTCTTTGCTCATTGCGTTTACGCCCTCCTATGCGAGTATCGGGCTATTCGCGCCGGCTATTCTTTTGGTAGCCAGGCTATTGCAGGGCCTGAGCGTCGGTGGCGAGTACGGTGTTTCGGCTACGTATCTGAGTGAAATGGCCACGCCTGACCGACGGGGCTTCTACTCCAGCTTTCAGTATGTAACGCTGATCGGCGGGCAGTTGGTAGCGCTGGGTATCCAGCTTTTATTACAAAAGCTGATTCTGACGGAAGAGCAACTGCATGAATGGGGCTGGCGTATTCCGTTTGTGATCGGGGCGATCCTGTCGGTTGTCGCGCTTTATCTCCGCCGCCACCTGGACGAAACCAAAGCTTTCGAAGCTGCCCGGGCGCCGAAGAAAGGTACTGTTGCAGGGTTATTGAAACACCCGAAAGCGGTCCTCACAGTCGTAGGGTTGACGATGGGCGGTACCCTGGCGTTTTATACCTACACCACCTACATGCAGAAGTTTCTGGTTAATACCGTTCACCTGACGAAAGGCCAGTCAACACTTCTGTCCTTCCTCTCGCTGCTGATTTTTGCGCTGATGCAGCCGCTGTTCGGCTTGTTGTCGGACCGGATCGGGCGGCGGCCGCTGTTGCTTGGTTTCGGTGTATTGGGGACGCTTGGTACGGTGCCTTTGCTGACGGCGCTGAGCCGGGCTTCTTCCGAGGGAGAAGCATTTATCCTCCTGCTCATTGCCCTGATCATCGTCAGCGGCTATACGAGCATCAATGCAGTCGTCAAAGCCGAGCTGTTTCCGGCGGAAGTACGTGCACTGGGTGTTGGCCTCCCCTATGCGCTCACGGTGGCGCTTTTCGGGGGCACGGCAGAGTATATTGCACTGCTTTTTAAAGACTTAGGCCATGAACCTTATTTTTACTGGTACATCACTGCTGCTGTCTTTTGTTCGTTATTGGTGTATGTTTTCATGGACGAAACACGCGATACCTCCCGGCTGGCGGCGGAGCAGGACGGTTAAAATACTGGCGCTGCTGGCAGTCCTGCATCCGGCTGCCCGGGCGGAGGACCGCCTTTCGGGCACGGTCGACAGCCTGCTTGCCGACCGGCAGTTTGAGCGGGCGTTGGCCGTCTATCAGAAAGCGGCGGAAAAAAGTCATCTCTCTTTTTCGCGGGATTACCGGGTAGCGGCGCAACTGGCTGCGTATTTGCGGAAGGACGAAACCGCTTTTCTTTTTCTGAAACAGGCCGTTTCCCGTGGCTGGGAATGGAAGAAATTCCGGAAACTCAGCGCTTTTCAGCCGCTGCGGCAACTGCCGCAGTGGAAATCGCTTCAGCAACAATATCCGGCACTCCGAAAAACATATCTGGAAAGCCTTCAGCCCGAAGTTTCCCGGCTGGTAGGTAACATGTTCCGGAAAGATCAGCGAAAAGCGTTCCGGGCCATGCTCTGTTTCACATCACGGGGGCAGGATCGCTACGCGGAACGGGCCTTTGCTCCGCACAGCGAGCGACAGATGGCGCGATTTCAGCAGATACTCAATACCTGGGGCTACCCGGGTGAAGCACTGGTGGCGGACTCCTGGCGATCGTCTGTGATTCTGACTCACCATAATTCCATTTCCGCGAAATATGCGCAGAGAGATACTTTGTACCCCTCGATCCGGCCCGGGCTGCTCCGGGCGGTACAGGCAGGACAACTCGCTCCCGTCACTTTTGCACAGATTGACGACTGGTATCTGGTCGTCAAAAGTGAATGGAAAGACAAAGGCTACGGCTACCTCTCGGCACCGGAAACGGACGCGGAACGGCAGCGTGCCAATGCCCTGCGCGCCAGCCTTGGCCTGAGCTCTGTGACAACGCTCCAACGATTGAGAGAAGTCGAAACCGAAACAGGCATCCGTTTTTTCCTCCCCTGACATCCTCCCCTTTTAGTAACCCGCCCGGTAGATAAAACCGCACCGCCGGGAGCGACAAGTCGTCCCAACGTCTACACGCCTGCATAAGGCGCAGCTTCTCTGCGTTCTCCGGTCTCAAACAGATGTTCTAGTCAAACCTCCTTTTTATGAGACCCCTAACCGGATTGCTACTCCTGACCGGCCTTGCCCTTACTTCCTGCTCCAAGTCCGGCGACGACGTCTCCGCCGTTGTCAAATTCTCCGAACTGGCCAAGTCTGTCAAGGAAAGCGACGGGCAGGTATCCCTCGGCGTATCGCTCGGATCGGTGACGACGGAGGACGTTGTCCTGCAGTTTTCCGTCACCGGAACTGCCGTCCTGAACGGCGATTATATCATGCAAACCACGACGGATTCCACCCTGACGATTCCCAAAGGCTCCTCTTCTTCGAATATTGTCCTGAAACTGATCAACGACAAGGCCATCGAAAGTACCAAAACCATTGAAATAACCCTGAAAGCCATCAGCTCCGGCCATACCCTGAGTACCAACGCGCTGGACCTGACGGGTACTATTTCGGTGGAAGACGACGATACCGCGCCGACCGACGGTATTCAGGTAGACCTTACCTGGGACAAAGGTTCAAAGGCAGAAATGGACCTGTACCTCCTCACGGGTGTGGAATTCGACGCCGACGGCAATATCCTCAATGCCGACCAGACCAATTCACTATCGAGTGTAAACGAGGAAGGCTTCCAGACGGTCAGCCTGCCGTCGTCGGCCCCGGACGGCTCTTACTATGTCGTGGTTGAGTATTACCAGGGTAACCGGGACATCAACTACGTCGTCAATATCAATGGTGCTTCCTATACCAATGTAAGCGGCGGCGGCAGCTTCACCAGCTCGCAGGTCGGCTACTATACCTACCGGAACAGCGCGATTGTGAAGAGCGGATCGGCCTACACGCTCGATGCGGGCGGTACCTCCCGCGTACTCGGCAAACGGGTACGGCAGTTGTTGAAGGTAACGAGGAAGGAGCTGTAAGGGCTTTAAGCAGTAAGCTATAGGCTTTAGGCTTTAGGCTCAGGGCCGCGAGCCATAAGCTTACTGCCTATAGCTTACTGCCTATAGCTTACTGCTTATAGCTTACTGCTTAAAGCTCCCGTGACTTAAAAAAGCCAAAAGCCCGGCAGGCATAGTGCCTGCCGGGCTTTTGGCTTTTTACGTCACAGGAGAGTGCTTTCCGGTTCAAAATCACCCCCGCGAGTGACTTATGTCATTTATTCAGGAGACCTCCGGAGCGACCTTTGAGGCTGAAAATCAATGAATTATGAACATCATCTTTCTGCTCATCGGAATTAGTCTGCTGCTGGCGTGCGGATTTCTGGCTGCGTTTTTCTGGGCGATGAAATCCGGGCAGAACGACGATCTGCACACACCCGGCATGCGGATCCTGTGTGATGACGAACCCTGAATTTCCCAACTATCCTACAAGCGCGAATGAATCCCCTTCCGATTACCGAGCACGCTCCAACGTCCCTGGAGCATTTTGAGTACGACAACCGGGTGGTCAAAGCCTTCTCCATCGCCACCATTGTCTGGGGGCTGATCGGGATGCTGGTAGGCGTCATTGCCGCCACGCAGTTGTTTCAGCCGGCCATGAACCTTCACAACCAGTACACGACCTTCGGCCGGATCCGCCCGCTGCACACCAATGCGGTGATCTTTGCCTTCGTCGGCAACGCCATTTTCATGGGCGTGTACTATTCGCTCCAGCGCCTGCTCAAGGCCCGGATGTTTTCGGACCGATTGAGCTGGATTCACTTCTGGGGCTGGCAGCTCATCATTGTATCCGCGGTGGCGACGCTGCCGCTGGGTTTTACTTCCTCGAAAGAATACGCTGAGCTCGAATGGCCGATTGATATCGCCATTACGCTGATCTGGGTTGTGTTCGGGGTGAATATGTTCGGTACAATTGCCCGCCGGCGGGAGCGCCACCTCTACGTCGGTATCTGGTTTTACATCGCGACGTTCGTGACGGTCGCCGTACTCCACATCATCAACTCCCTCTCCCTCCCCGTTAGTTTTCTGAAAAGCTACTCGGCCTATGCAGGGGTACAGGATGCGCTGGTACAATGGTGGTACGGGCACAATGCGGTCGCATTCTTCCTGACGACGCCCTTCCTCGGCCTCATGTATTACTACCTGCCGAAGCTGGCCAACCGCCCGGTTTACAGCTACAAACTTTCGATCCTGCACTTCTGGTCACTGATCTTTATCTATATCTGGGCCGGTCCTCACCACCTGCTCTATACTTCATTGCCCGACTGGGCGCAGTCACTCGGGACGGTCTTCTCCATCATGCTGATCGCGCCCTCCTGGGGCGGGATGCTCAACGGCCTGCTTACTCTCCGCGGCGCGTGGGACAAAGTCCGGGAAGATGACCGGCTGAAGTTCATGGTCGTCGGAATCACCGCCTACGGGATGGCAACGCTCGAAGGCCCGCTGCTTTCACTCCGGAACGTAAACGCCATCGCGCACTTTACCGACTGGATTGTGGCGCACGTACACGTCGGCGCGCTGGGCTGGAACGGCTTTCTGACCTTTGCGATGCTGTATTACCTCATCCCGAAAATGTGGCGGACCGAGCTGTACTCAAAACGCCTCCTTAAAATCCACTTCTGGCTGGGCACGCTCGGTATTCTGTTCTACGCCGTGCCGATGTATATCTCCGGCTTTACACAGGGGATGATGTGGAAAGAATTTACGCCGGAAGGCACACTGCAATACCCCGCTTTCCTCGAAACTACGCTGCAACTGCTGCCAATGCACATGATGCGGGCCATCGGGGGAACCATCTACCTCCTCGGCGCCATCCTGATGAGCTACAACCTCTTCAAGACCATGGCCCAGGGCAGCTTCCAGGCGAATGAAGCCGCCGAAGCCCCCGCGCTGACGAAGGATTTTGTGCCGACCGGAAGCGATACCTACTGGCACCGGATCTTCGAACGCCGTCCGATGCAGCTGCTCGCCGGCTCCCTGATCATGATCCTGATCGGAACGGTGCTGGAGCTGGTGCCGACGTTTACCGTCGAATCAAACGTACAGACCATCGCATCCGTCCAGCCCTATACGCCGCTGGAATTACAGGGCCGCGACCTCTACATCCGCGAAGGCTGCAACAACTGCCACAGCCAGATGGTACGGCCCTTCCGCTCCGAAACCGAACGCTACGGCGAATACTCGAAAGCTGGGGAGTTTGTGTACGACCGCCCCTTCCTCTGGGGATCGAAACGTACCGGTCCGGACCTCCACCGCGAAGGCGGCAAGTATCCGGATTCCTGGCACTACCACCACATGAACGACCCGACCACGATGTCTCCGGGGTCCATCATGCCGGCCTACCCCTGGCTGCTGGAGCAGACGCTGGACAACAGCCAGCTCGAAGCCAAGCTGAAGACGATGCAATCCCTTGGTGTACCGTATGAAGACTACGCCATCTCGGAAGCGCAGGAAAACGTCCGGCAGCAGGCCGGAGAAATCACCGCCCGTCTGAAAAAAGAAGGCATCAAAGTAGCGGCCGACAAAGAAATCATTGCCCTCATTGCCTATCTCCAGCGCCTGGGGACTGACATCAAGAAGGAAGAATAACCCGCCCGGGGGCGGCTTATCCCGCCCCCGGACTAAACCCTACGCGCTATGTTCCGCAACCTCATTACTCAGCTCCAGGGCGCTGATCTATACATGATTTCATCCCTGCTGATTTTCGTTCTGTTTTTCGCGGCAATGGGTCTGTACGTCCTTCTCGCCGACAAAAAACACCTCAACCGGATGAGCGCGATGCCGCTCGACAACTAATACCCAGGGTCCCCTAACTGTTTCTTACCATGAATTTTCAGATCAATACCGGCGAAGAGCTCTTTCTGGTGGTCATCCTGGCCTTCCTCGTTTTCGGGGCGCTGGGTATCTGCGTCGCGGTGATCCACCTGTACCTGTCGGTCAAGCAACTCGCCCTGCCGGCCGAAAAATCCCCGAAAGAAGATCTCTATGCCGGCGGCACCTTCTGGAACCGGCTGTTTCGGGTACCACCTTCCTCGGCCAATGATTCCCTGCTGATGGAGCACGCTCCCGACGGTATCCAGGAGCTCGACAACCCGACACCCCCGTGGTTTATGTTTCTTTTCTATGGAACGATCGTTTTCGCCGCGGTTTACCTGGTCATCTACCACGTAGCCGGTGACGGAGACATCATGAACCGGGAATACACCACCGAGATCGCCGCAGCCGATAAAGCCCGGGAAGCCTATCTCAAGAAATTCGCCAACTCCGTCAACGAAAACAACGTCACGGTACTCAAAGACGCCAAGGCCGTCACCGAAGGGAAGAAACTCTTTGACCAGTACTGCGTAGCGTGCCACGGCTCTGCCGGCGAAGGGAAAGTAGGTCCCAACCTGACCGATGAATACTGGCTCCACGGCGGCACCGTCAAGGCGGTCTTCCATACCATCACCGAAGGCGTACCCGACAAAGGCATGCTTTCCTGGAAAAAACAGCTGAATCCCATTCAGATTCAGCAAGTTACCAGCTATATCTTTTCCCTGAAAGGCTCAAACCCTGCCGGGGCGAAAGAGCCGCAGGGAGAAAAACTCGCTGCTGAATAGTCTCACTTACCGGCAGGGACGCACGTCCCTGCCCCTACAGCCATGATACAAGCACAAGAGGAGTTCCGGGACCACGTCAGTAATCAGGAGACTGACGGCCGGCGAAAATGGATCTACCCGCGCCTGCCGAAAGGCGGCGTGTATTACCGGTGGAGAATCGTCGTGGCTCTGGGGCTCCTTCTTATCTTATTCGGGTTGCCCTGGCTGGAATTTCAGGGCCACCCGTTGTTTCTTTTCAACGTGCTCGACCGGAAGTTTATCTTCTTCGGCGTGCCGTTCTGGCCCCAGGATTTTTACCTCGTCGCGCTGGGTTTACTGGCCTTCATGGTCTTTATTATCGCGTTTACGGTCGCCTTCGGGCGGGTGTGGTGCGGCTGGGCCTGCCCGCAGACCATTTTCATGGAAGTCGTTTTCCGGACGATCGAAAACTGGATAGAAGGCGACTACAAAGCCCAGAAAAAACTCGATGCCGGCCCCTGGAATTCGGACAAAATCCGGAAGAAAACACTCAAACACCTCGTTTTCTTCCTGATTTCCTTTGCCATTGCCAATACGTTCCTGGCCTATCTGATCGGGAAAGACGAACTCCTGGCGATCCAGACGGATAATCCGATGAACCACCTCGGCGGACTCGCTTCTCTCCTGGTATTCACCGTGGTCTTTTACCTCGTGTTTGCCAAGCTTCGGGAAATTGTCTGCATTGTCATCTGCCCTTACGGACGGTTGCAGGGCGTTTTGCTGGATAAGAAGTCGATCGTCGTGGCCTACGACTACGTCCGCGGCGAGCCCCGCGGAAAACTCAGCAAGAAAGAAAATGAAACGCCGAAGGGTGATTGCGTGGACTGCTCCCTCTGCGTTCAGGTATGCCCGACGGGCATTGATATCCGCCACGGCACCCAGCTGGAGTGTATCAACTGCACAGCCTGCATCGACGCCTGTGACCAGGTAATGGACAAAATTCACAAACCGAAAGGCCTGATCCGGTATGCCTCTCTCGAAGGCATCGAGCAGAAAAAGAAGCTCCGTTTCGACGGGCGTCTCCGCGCCTATTCGGCCGTATTGCTCATCCTGACGGCTGTGATCGGCTACCTGCTCGTGGTCCGGAAAGATGTGGATACGACCATTCTCCGCGCTTCGGGCCTGACGTTCCAGAAGCAGCCGGACGGCCGGATTTCCAATTTGTACAACCTTGAAATCGTCAACAAAACCTTCCGTCCTGTTCACGTGACGGTCCGGGTGAAGCAGCCCGATTTCGCCCTGCAATTCGTCGGGCAGCCCCTGACGACTGTCGAGCCGGGTGAGCTCACCAAAGGCTCCTTCTTCCTGTCGGTACCTGCCCGCCGCATCCGCGAAAACAAGACACCCCTCGTTCTCGAAATCCTCGCCGACGGGAAAATGGTGGAAGAAGTGGGGACGAATTTTATGGGGCCGGTGGAGTGAGCGGTTTTCGGTTTACTGTTTTCCGTTTTCAGTTAAAGCGTCCGAAAACTGAAAACCGCAAACTGAAAACTGATTTTCCTAACCTGAAAACTGATTTTCCATGAACTGGGGAAAAGCCATCATCACCGCGTTTATCGCCTTCGGGTCGTTTATCGGGTTTCTGGTATACCGGATGACGACCGCCAAAGTGGACCTTGTCCGGTCCGACTACTATCAGACTGAAATCGGCTATCAGAAGCAGATCGAGCGCATCCGGCACAGCCGCAGGGCCAGCGACCCGCTGAAGGTCCGGTTTGAGCCCGCGCAGCAGCAGGTATCCTTTGCCGTACCGGCTTCGGCGCGGGGCGGAGAAGTGCGTTTCTTCCGTCCGTCTGATGCCCGGCTGGATTTCACTGTGCCCGTCACGCCCGGGATGGCGCCCGTCCCGACGGCCCGCCTCCGCAAAGGCTACTGGAAGGTACAGGTAACCTGGACCGACGGTCAGCAGGAATACTATTCCGAGGAGCATCTCACCCTTTAATACGATGTCCATGATTCAGCTTGCTTTCCTGACCGGCCTGGTTGCCAGCCTGCACTGTGTGGGGATGTGCGGTCCGATCGCACTCGCCCTGCCTGTTGGCGGCCTGCCGGAAGGGAAAGCCTGGATCGCCCGGCTGATTTACAATGGGTTCAGGACGCTGAGCTACGGAATACTCGGCCTTGGCGTCGGGCTCTTCGGCGAGCGGCTTTCCCTCTTCGGCTGGCAGCAGCAGGTATCGGTCGCCGCCGGTTTGCTGATGATTTTTTTGGTGACGGGAAAACGCTTCATCCGCTTTCCGATAACCGCCACCCTTTCCTTCCGCAAACTCCTGCAAACCAAAAAGTTCTGGGCTTTTGCCGGCGCCGGGCTACTCAATGGCCTGCTTCCCTGCGGCCTGGTGTATGTAGCGCTGGCCGGCGCGCTGACAGCGGGCTCACCCGCCGACGGCTTCCTGTACATGATTGCCTACGGCTTCGGGACTTTACCTGCCATGCTCTCTGTCAGCTGGTTATGGAAGCGGGTAAGTATGCCGGTGCGGCAGCGGCTGAACCGCTTCATCCCGATGTACACGATCGTGGTGGCGCTGCTGTTTATCTGGCGGGGTTTGGGCTTCGGGCTTCCGTTCAGCCCGCGGACGCCGGCTCCCGGCGAACCGCCGGTGTGCGTTACGGGGGGTAGTCATCTTACCGGCGCCAATCGCTGAAACCGGAGGCTTCGTCTTCGTTCGATACAGCTGGCTATAGTCGATCCCGTCACCTTCATTTCTCCCTGCGTACCCCGTCCTTTCCTACAGAAGACCATGTCAGCAATACCTGACCATGGAACAAGGCCTCCGTTGCTGGCATGCAACAGGTCAATAAATAGGCATTTTATGTCAAAAATACTTATATAAATTAATCAAGATATTATATAAAAACAACACCGTCTGCGCGGTATTTTTCAAAGGACGTAGGTTACATTCTGTCGTCCCGATTGATATATGGCATGAAAATCCGCCATGTCAAGACATACTAACCTAACAATCTATCCTCAAATGGATCGTTCCGATTTTGTTAAGAGTATGCTTGCCTTAACCGGCACAGCATTTGACTATGGTTGCAAAAGTACCGTTGAAGACCTGACCAACCTCTATTCTTCACCCATCTCCAAAGACGCACAAGACTGGTTTTCAAACCAATACGTAAAAGTATATGAAGGAGCCAGAACAAAAGACGTCTCCATAACCCGAACGCTTGATTGGGCCAGGCAGCAGATTGCGAAATCCAACAAACATGATTTTATTTGGGTACCCATTGAGTATTCAGGAGACGAAAAGGGAACAGCTATTTTGATGTGGAAAGAAGGGGAAGAATATGTTCAACAACTCGCCCAATACTTAAGTTGGTCAATAGCTGAAGGGTTTCTTATCTACCGAAAGCCAAATGGAGACTATGATGGTTTTCTTGCTCAGCTTGCCTTCGATCCACAAAAAAGTAAACCCGGATCTGTAGTTGATCCTTCAAGTTTCACAGGACTTGTTGTTAATGCTGACTGGAACGAGAATATTTTACGGTCATGGCGGTTCTTGGATGGCAAGCTCGTAAACTACTACAATCCGAATGTAAAAAATAAAGGAGGCAGAACTAAAGAGTGCATTACATATTACACTCAATATTCAACCATGTCAGGTGTGTCATGCGGCCCTAGCTGTATTGACGTCACTTATACCCTTCATAACGTTGCTCAGACTTACTGCTATGGCGACTACAACAGCAGCGACCAAGGGGGATATACGGGTAGCGGAGGATATTCGCCGAGTAACACGGGAGGTGGATATACTCCCCCAACAACGCCAACGATAAGCCCGATTGTTGATTACGATCTTTACAAACTAACCTCCGACCGCTATAGCTGGGAAAGAGCACAGTTTGAAAAACGTCTTAATGAAAGTATTAATGCAGTTGGGTTAGGCATTTCAACCTTAGATCTTTCTCTGTCGAAAGCAACAGCAATTGTCAGTACACTGGGTTTCAACGCAAATAAGATCCGAGTCGCAAGTGTGACAGGACTAACTGCGGGAGCCAAAGCCGTTAGTTTCATTGGAGTCGGAATAGGCGTTTACCAAGTGTACGTTGGGTTTTCTGATCATGATTATAGCAAAAATGATTGGCTAACATTAGGCGCTACTGCATTGGGGGTGGCAGCTGCGTTTACTCCAATTGGTTGGTTTACAGTGCTGGTCGCAGGCGTATCTGTTGGAGTTTCAGTTTATACAACGGCAAATCCCGAATAATTCACACTCTTAACAGAGATGGGTAACGCTCGTCTCTGTTAACTTATAAATCTGTGTTATGATAGATTTTCTAAATGACGTCAGAGAAGGCAATTATATTTTCTTAAGAAAATATAATTCAATATCTATTTCTAAAATACAAAATAGAGGTGTTTTGTGTATTTTACTATTGGTTTACTATTTATCACTGAATTTATTCATTTTAGGGCTTTGGTATAAATTAACAGGAATAGTTTATTATAATAAGCATATAAAAGGAATATTATTTTTCTCATCGTATGCTCTTATATATTATTTAATAAATAGAAAAATATCAACAAACTATAATATGAATATATATTCACAAGACGAAAGGAATAGAAAAATGAAGTCATTTATATATTTTTCAACTGGTGCTTTTGTTTTTTTAATTTTTGTTATTTTAATAAATATTTTTGTTTTCGGCTTTTAAATGGTTAATAAGAATAGTTCTGTGATATACTTGAAAGATACGACATTCGTTATCCCCATTCGAATTGATTCATTTGAACGATTCGAAAATATCAATATACTGGTTCGTTATTTAACAGACTTTTTCGATACTAATATTTTAATTCTTGAAGCTGACTATACCAATACAGGGTTAGTAGAAGATGCTGTAAAGGGTATTTTAGAGTATTCCTTCACAAAAGATGACAATCCCGTTTTCCATCGGACAAAATACCTTAACCATCTGTCCCGAATTGTCAACACCGAATACATAGCCGTTTGGGATAGTGATGTAATTGTCCATCCTAATCAAATTGATTTGGCAATCTCCAGGTTAAGGCAAAATACACATGACTTCGTCTTTCCATACGATGGTCACTTTTTTGATACCGGTGCAGTTAATCGAATCGAGTTTCTAAAATCCGGCAACCTCGATTATCTATTGTCGAATACAGCGACTATGTCGCTGCCTTACACGAGTACCGCTTGCGGAGGAGGTTTTTTTGCCAGGCTCTCGGATTACCTCGAATGCGGAGGTGAAAACGAGAACTTTTATGGTTGGGGGCAAGAAGACGGGGAAAGAGTGAAACGATGGCAGATACTAGGCAAACGACTGATTCGTGTGAAAGGCCCCATGTTTCACCTCTATCATCCCAGAGGAAAAAATAGCGGTTATCTTTCCGATGCCCACCGAAATGCACAGATCGCTGAATTTCATCGCATTAGCTCTTTAAACAAGGACGCGCTTCTAAGAGAAATACAAACCTGGAAACGTTGATAACCGTTACCTGCTGCCTGCCGGCCTCTACCTCGTCAAAGTGACGCAGAAAGACGGCGGCGTCAGTACGCACGAGGTGCCCGTCAACCGGCATTCACGGCGCCGGCTCTACCAGCACAACTTCTTCCTTGTCTACAATCACCTGACCTTCCAGCAAATCCCGGGTTTTGCGGACGTATTTTTTCGGGGTGACGATCACCGGACACAGGCTGTCGTTCCGACGTTTCGAATAGTAGGCAGCGAGCTTGGCTGCTTTTTCAATGACAGGGTTCGGAAATTTCTTACCCGGCTGGTGGCGGATGATGACGTGGGAGCCCGTCACGTCGCGGGCATGCAGCCACAGGTCTTCCTTCCGGGTATACCGCTGGGTAAGGAGGTCGTTGTTTTTCGCATTTTTTCCAACAAAAATTTCAAACCCCTGATACTCATAGCGCTTGAAAAGCGTAGCAGCCGAAACATCCGGCTTCTCCATTTTATCGAGACCGCTGGTTTTGAGGTACTTGCGTAATTCCTTCAGGGTTTCGAGGGCCTCCACCTTTTCGATCTGCTCGTCGTACCCGGTCAGCTCCTTTTCCCGGGCGGTCAGGTTTTCCATCAGGTGTTCGACTTCGATCTTCTCGTTTTTCGCCTTTCGGTAGTAGCTCTCCGCATTTCTCTGGGGCGACAGATCGGGTTTCAGCTTGATTTTCAGGGGAACATCCCGGTAAAAATCGTATAACTCCACCGACTCCGCCCGCTCCGGTATCTGGTGCAGGTTCGCCATCAGAATATGCCCGATTTCTTCGTGTTTGACGGCTTTTTCCATTTCGTCCAGCTTCTCATACACCGCGTCGACGTACTGCTGGGTTTTCTGCTTCCGCTTCTGCAACAGCCGGACAATCTGGCCCTTCTCCCGGTCAAATACATTGATGCGGGAATAGGCATAGTAAAACCCGTTGGCCGCTTCGACAGGGTCCGTGAAAGATTTTTCGGCATCATCGGGTATCAGGGTCAGGACCGGCTGATAATCAACCGTCTTGATGTAATACACCGGGTTATCCACAAAACCCAGTACCTGCTGCACGAGTGCCCAGCGCTCATCCAGAGACGCGGTACGGTACCCTTTGCGATCGAGCCAGGCGGAAATATCCTTGCCAAACGTCGGAAAGAGCTTGCGCCAGTCGCCCGACACCGCCTCAAATGCCTCCCGGCTTTGATTCAGCGGGCGGTCGAGGGTCCGGATATCCAGCTGTTCATCCGTGACCAGCTTATTGTGGAAAAGGTCCGTCACCTCCGTTCCCTGCACCAATACCAGGTTGGAGCGATTTCCAAACAGCTTGAAAACCAGGTGCAGATCTTCGTCAAAATCAATGGAAAAGGCCCGTTCATTGAGAAACTGGCGGACGCCGGTGACGGGCTTGTCGACCAGCTCCGAAAACAGATCTACGGTATTCTTTCCAGCCCGGCGGAAGTCATCCGGAAAGCTAAGCGCCACAAAATCAGGTCGGATCGTCGCCCGGACATACACATCCCGGCGCTTCCGCCACTGCTTTCCGTCTTCGCAAAAACCGATGACCAGCTCGTCTTTCTCCTGGGAAAAACACTCCGCCAATACCATGCCGGTCAGGCGTTTTCCGAGTTCGGCTGACAGCTGCCGGAGGAAGTAATAATTGCTCTGCATGGCGCAAAAGTACGAACGGCGGCCGCTGAATGCTGGTCGGTTTGGCTTCCGGAAGGAAGAATCCTTTTTTTGCAGCCATGTTAGAAATCCGAAACTTCCGGAAAGCGTACCACGGCCAGCTTGTACTGGAGATTCCGCAACTCACTTTCGGCGACGGCGTCCACTGGCTCCGCGGTATCAATGGCTCGGGGAAAAGTACCTTTTTCCGGTCAGTTGCCGGGATGCTGCCCTTCGAAGGCGAAATCCGCCTGGAGGAGCGGTGGGAAGTCAACCAAAATCCGGTCGACTACCGCCTGCGCGTCAACTACGCCGAAGCAGAGCCGCTGTACCCCGCATACCTGTCTGCCTTTGACCTGATTTCGTTTGTGGCGAAGGCGAAAAAAGCGCCGAAAGAGCAGGTGGCGGAGCTGGTCGACCGGCTGGAGATCGGAGATTTCTGGAAGCAGCCCGTCGGCACATATTCTTCCGGTATGCTGAAAAAAACATCCCTGGTCATGGGTTTTCTCGGTCAGCCGCGCCTGATTATGCTCGACGAGCCGTTGATTACGATCGATGACCGGGCGGTTTCAAACGTCTGCAAACTCATCGCCGACGAGTACAAAAAGGGAATACACTTTTTGCTCTCTTCGCATCAGGATTTCAGGCTGACAGACCTCGTCCTCGACGCCGCCTATGTCATTCAGGACAAGACTATCCGCCAAGCCGTAAACTGACGTGAAAAACGCTGTCTTCCGCACACTCGTCACCGAATTCTACCGGCAGAACTCCGGCTTTTTCCTGATTCTGCTGCTGCTGGGCTTTGGTATTATCCGCTCCGACGACCACATCGCGCTTTTCCGGTATGCGCTGGCGGCGCCGGCGGCGTTGCCTTACTATTTCGCATTGTGGGCGCTGTATGCCCTGAAAACCAGTGCATTTGTCCGGCAGCAATTCCGCGAACCTTCCTGCCAGTTTCTGTACCACCTGCGCCTGTATCCTTCTATGCAGCGGTATCTCACCTGGTGGACGGTTCAGCTGGGCCTGCTCGCCCCGCTCTGGGCCTATGGGCTGTGGATGTGCAGCTATGCCGACGGGCAGTGGCTGTCCGTTGCGCTGGTACTTAGCTGCCTGGTCGCGCTGACCGTACTTCCGGCCCGCTGGTATGAGTACCTCGTCCGGAATCCGGTACGGGAAGCCCGGAACCGGAAAGTAGCCCGGAACCGCCCGCTGCCGGTGTGGCTTTTCTTTTTTGCGCACCTGTTCCGGCAGCAGCCGTTGCTGCTGGTTTTGACGAAGCTGTTTTCCGGCGCGGTGCTGATCGGCGTTTGCCTGTTGTATCCGACAGATGATTACGACGAGCGACTACTTGCCATCGGCGCGCTCATTGGCGGGCTGGCTCACCTCGGGCTGGCGCAGGAGCAGTATGTCTTCGAACATCGGTATCTGTTGTTTCTCCGGAACCTGCCACGGCCGTTCGCGGTGCGCTTCGGTACGCTGGCACTGGAGGGCTTGCTGTTATTCCTTCCTGAAACCCTGCTGCTGGCGCGCTACCTGCCGGAGGGGGTATCTGCTGTTCTTGTTCTGAAAGTAGTGGTGTTTTATACCGGTATCCGGCTGGCGGCGCTGCACCGGTTTTATGTGCGGGAACGATACCTCGAACAGGTCGGAGCCTACGGTCTCTGGGGTTTTATCTTCGGGTTAGTGGCTATCATGTTCCGGCTGGATATCGCCATCGCCGGGCTGGCGCTCTGGGGATATGCGGCGTGGGTGAGCCGGTTCCGGTATTTCGCGTCGGAATCGGCGGGATAGTAAGTCGTCGTTTTTTCGGTTGATTTCGGGGGAAAAGCTTTTCGGAAGCAGGCTATGGTTGTATTTTCAGGGACGACGATTTCTTCTATGATGAAAAAAATCCTTCTCCTGCTTTTCCTGCCCGCTATGCTTCACGCCCAGACCCGTTTTCGCGAAGATACCGGCGAAGCCATCGGTATTCTGAAAACCGGCGCCTTCAATGCCATTACCGATGTTCCGCGGGTGAAAGTCGGCCAGGTGACGCTATTTTCCAGCAGCGATATACGGACGGGCGTCACGGCTATCCTGCCGCACGACGGGAATATCTTCCAGCAAAAAGTACCCGCAGCCGTATTTGTCGCAAATGGTTTCGGGAAAATGGCGGGCATCAGTCAGGTCAACGAACTGGGTAATCTGGAAACGCCTGTTGTCCTGACCAATACCCTCTCCGTCGCGGCAGGTATGGAAGGGCTTATCACATATACCCTCGCGCAGCCCGGGAATGAAAAGGTCCGGTCGGTCAACGCCGTCGTCGGAGAAACGAACGACGGTTTTCTGAACGACATCACCGGGCGGCACGTCCGGCCCGAGCACGTGTTACAGGCGCTGAAAGACGCCAAAACGGGAAAAGTGGACGAAGGTAACGTCGGCGCCGGCACCGGCACCATCTGTTTCGGCTGGAAAGGCGGCATTGGCACCAGCTCCCGCGTACTTCCCTCGAAATCAGGCAAATATACCGTAGGCGTATTGGTGCAAACCAATTTTGGCGGCGTACTGGAAATCAAAGGTATACCCGTCGGCAAAAACCTCGGCAAGTACTTTCTGAGCGATCAGCTGAACGATCCGGCGGATGGCTCCTGCCTGATTGTCGTCGCTACCGATGCTCCTTTATCCCACCGGAACCTGGAGCGCCTCGCCAAACGTGCCTGGTCGGCGCTGGCGCGCGTCGGCGGTATCGCGTCCAACGGTTCCGGCGAATATGTTCTGGCATTTTCCACGAATGAAAAAGTACGCATTCCGCATAACCAGCCCGGCCCGACGCAAACGCTGGAAGAAGTCCACAACGATGCTATGTCTCCTCTTTTTCTGGGGGCAATTGAAGCGACGGAAGAGGCGATATTGAATTCCCTCTGGGCGGCGCGGACGGTAAGCGGAAAAAACGGTGTCAGTGAGGAGTTGCCGAGGGAGCAGGTGAAAAAGATGCTGAAGCGGTAGTTCGGCCTACGGCTTGAACGACCGGACGTATTCCAATACACCGTTGAAGTCTGCCGCATCAAACCACACATACCCTCCCTGGTGCCGGAACCACGTCAGCTGCCGCTTGGCATAGCGGCGGGTATTTTGCTGGATGCGGGCGATCATTTCGGCTTCGGTCAGCTCTCCGTCGAAATACGCAAAGACCTCCTGATACCCGACCGTCCGGAGGGCATAGTGGTCGCGGTAGGCTGCTACCGACCGTACTTCGGCTACCAAACTGGCCGCGATCATCTGCTCCACCCGCAGGTTGATGCGGTTGTAGAGTACTTCGCGGTCACGTGTGAGGGCGATTTTCACGACATCAAAAGGCCGCTCGGCCTTCTGCCCGCTCCGGAAGGAAGAATACGGTTTGCCCGACGACAGGCATACCTCCAGCGCACGGATGACCCGCTGGGTATTGTGGCGGTCTACCTGTTCAAAATACGCAGGATCAAGGCGTTGCAGCTCGGCCGTCAGCGGAAGCATGCCTTCGGCCCGGAAGCGCTCCATGAGGGTTTCGCGGATTTCGAGGTTGACTTCGGGCATGTCGTCCAGCCCATCCGTAACCACTTTCAGGAATAAACCGGACCCGCCCGTCAGGATAGCTACCGGTTTCCGGGAGAAAATTTCGGCGAGGGTCGACAGGGCCTCTTTCTCAAAATCCCCGACGCTGAAGTAGTCGGCAATGGAATGCGAATCGACAAAATGGTGGGGAATACCCTGTTGCTCTTCCGGCGTCGGCTTGGCCGTACCGATGCTCAGCTCCCGGTAAAACTGCCGCGAGTCGGCGGAAACGATTTCCGTATCCAGTTCACGGGCCAGGCGGACGCACAATTCGGTCTTTCCCACGGCGGTAGGCCCGGCCAGCACGATCAGCAAGGGTTTACTCATGCGGTTTTCTGCTGACCTTTCCATCGCCAGATAACCCGGCTGGCGGTACTCCGGTACGGACGCCAGGCTTCGGCGATTTCGGTCATTTTCTTTTTCAGGTTTTTATCTTTTTCGAGACCGTAGAGCAGCATCATGCCCTGTTGCACGCCCAGGTCGTCGGTCGGAAAAATATCCGGTCGCTGGAGGGTAAAAATCAGGATCATCTCCACCGTCCACCGCCCTACTCCCTTGATCTGGCTGAGGTACTGAACGAGTTCGTCATCCCCGAAATCCTCCCATTTTTTGGTTTCGAGTTCTTCCCTGACCCAGAAATCCGCGACGTTCTGCATGTACTGGGATTTGCCTTTCGACAGCCCTACCGAGCGCAGCGTATCCAGGTCCATCGCCATCAGCTGATTCGGGTGCGGGTATTCTCCGGGAAACAATTTCAGAAAACGCCGGAAAATGACGTCCGCGACTTTGGTGGATAACTGCTGGGAAACGATGGATTCCAGCAGGTCATAGTACACATCGCCCGACGATTGCGGCTCGCTGATCGAAACTTCGGAAATAGCCCGGGCCAGTCTGGCATCACGGTGCACGAGTTCAATTAATATTTTTTCCATATCAGGCCTGCTTCTTGTCCATGCCGGTTAAATGCAACAGCCAGCCGATCCCTACCAGCGCCACACAGCCGATGAGGTTGAGCCAGAGAAAAGCCGTCAGGTCCAGCCACCAGCAAACTACCACGATCGCTTCGGCCAGTATAGCTGCCCAGAACGTGGCGTTGGCGCCGATTTTCCGGAAGTAAAAAGCGACGATGAAGACGCCGAGAATCGTTCCGTAAAACAACGACCCGAGAATATTTACTGCCTCGATCAGGCTGCCTACCCGGCTGGCATACATCGCTACGGAGATACTCAGCAATCCCCAGCCGGCAGTACTGATCCGGGAGACGTTGACGTAATGGCGTTCGGACGCATCCCGTACCCACATTCTCCGGTAAATATCCACCACAAAACTCGACGTCAGCGAATTGATAGCCGCTGCGATCGAGCCCATCGACGCCACGAAAATCACCGCGATCAACAGGCCTACCACGCCTTTCGGCAGGTATTCCACCACGAAGGAAAGGAAAACATAGTTGGTATCGTTCCCGTCTCCGCCTTTTGCATTGACCAGTTTCTGCGCCTGGCTGCGGAGGCCGGCGTCTTCCTTGTTCAGGGTATTGACCTGTTCCTGAAGCGGAGCGATGCGCGCTTCGTTTCCTTCTTTGAGGGCGGCGGAAAGCTCGGTTACCGCTTTCTTCTTTTCGGAGAAATGCCGGGTATGCTGCTGCTGAAGTTCCCGGTATTCGGCGGTATGTTCGACGGTTTCAATCGCCGCCCGGTTGAAGAGCAGCGGCGGTTGTTCAAATTGGTAAAAGACAAAAACCAGCGCGCCGACGAGCAGGATGAAAAACTGCATCGGAATCTTGATGATCCCGTTCATGAGTAATCCCAGACGGCTCTGCCCGATGCTTTCTCCGCCGAGGTACCGGCCTACCTGCGACTGGTCCGTCCCGAAATAACTCAATTGCAGAAAGAACCCGCCGATCAGCCCTGACCAGACGTTGTAGCGGTCGGCCAGGTTAAACTCCCAGTTGATGGTATTCAGTTTTCCCATTTTCCCGGCAACCCGCAGGGTATCAACAAAACCCATATCACCGGGCAACAGCCGGACGACCAGGTACCCGGCCAGCGCCATACCGCCCAGCACGATAAACATCTGCTGGGTATGGGTATAACTCACGGCCCGCGAGCCGCCTAATACCGTGTAAATCAGCAATAATCCGCCCATCGCCAGGTTGGTACTGACAATATCCCAGCCAAAAATAGTGGAGAGGATGATACTCGGCGCATAGATACTGATCCCGGTGGAAAGCCACCGCGGAACGAGGAAAAGCAATGAGGTCAGTGTCCGGGTTTTGAGATCGAAGCGGCCTTCCAGAAATTCATAGGCAGTGAGGACGTTCAGTTTGTGGAAAATCGGAACAAACGTCACCGAAATCACAATCATCGCCAGCGGCAGGCCAAAGTAAAACTGCACGAAGCGCATGCCGTCGGTATACGCCTGCCCCGGCCCGGACAGGAACGTCACCGCCGAAGCCTGCGTGGCCATCACGCTGAGGCATACCTGCCACCAGGCCATGGAGTGCCCGCCGGTGAGGTACGATTCCAGGTTCTGGGCTCTCCGGCTCCGGTAAATGCCGTAGCCGATGATCGACGCGAGCGTGAGGCAGAGGACCAGCCAATCAAGTAAAGACATGCAGATAAGGCGTCAGGAAAAGGCGTTGGTAAACCAGGCAAACAGCAAAATGAGGGCAACGAGGTTAGCAGCCACGAGCCAGTAAAGTTGCTTCCAGGAACGGACGAAGGGCGGAAGTCCTTCTTGTTCGTCTTCCATTTCGTTTTTCGAGTTTCCCTGCAAACTGGCCAATTTCGGTCACTTCGCCAAGCCCGTCCCGGATGGAACGAAAAAAAGCCGCCCGGCGTATACCGGGCGGCTCATCAGTCCGAAGGTCGACTCAAATCTGGGGATCGGCGGGGGTACTGGTGTTGTTCCGGCGCTCGATATTGGGATACGGGTAGAAGTTCCGCGTCCGCTCGGCGCCGGTTGTAGCAGGAGCCGGCCGGCCGAACCGGCGGCTGTCTTCCAGCTTCATACCTGACATCAGCAGCTCGATCGACCGCTGTTTGAAGATTTCCGTGAGCACGGCCTCTTTCGTGACAGCGCCTGCGTACGCGGGCAGGTCAGCACCGACGCCGAACGGATCGGCGGCCGGCTTCTTCGTCAGTACCTTGTTCAGCTCGGTTACGGCATCGGCCAGCTGGTCTTTCCGCGCCAGCGCTTCCGCCCGGATCAACAGCATTTCACCGGGAAGGTATACCGGGATCGCGGTCGTATTGGCAGTGAAGAACCCTTTGCCACGGTAGGCATTGTTATTGGGCGGAATAGGCGTTGTGTTTTGCAGGTAAAACGCAATCCGCTTGTCGTTAACCAGATCCGGTTGGAGGGAGGCCGGCAGACCGAACGTCACATCTACCTGGAAAACGTTGATACTCGAAAAGGAGATGAAGTAGATCGGATTCTGGGCATTGTCGTCAAACCGGAATTCCGACTTCGTCGTCAGGCTCGCCGCGGCAGCTGCCGAAAGGGCCTTGTCATAATCGCCCAGAAACAGGCTGTACCGCGCGATGAGGGCGTTGACCGTCGACGGCAGGTCGATTCCCGGAACAATCTTCCCTGTAAACGGCGTACCCGGGGTATTGGCCGCGAGTGCCGTTTTGGCCTGCTCGAGCAACGTTACGGCCTGTTTGAGCGCATCTGTGCGGGGGCTGAAAGGCGCGTTTGCCTGCGTCACCAGCGGAATCTGTTCGAAAAACTGAGACAGCGTTCCGAGGGACAGGGCCTTGAAAATCGCTGCATAGGCCTGTAGCCCTGCCTTTGTACCGGGGTCCGTCGCCTTATCCAGGTTTTTGAGGATGAGGTCGGCGTTGGAATTGGTGAGCAACGCCTGCGACCACATATTCCGGACGACGGCATTATTGGCGTCGACGTTGGCGCCGCCCTGCATCAGCAGTTCCTCGTCGGTATTCCCGGCATTGAGGTTACGGAGTTCTTTGGTCGATAATCCGGAAGCGGCGATGGAGTTATACACCACGCCCGTCCGGAGCGTGGTATAGCGTGATTGCAGCCCGTTTGCCAGCGTAATGAGCCCGTTGACATCCGACACTACCTGAGTCTCGGAAGCGGCGCTGGGGTTGAGGTATTCCGCCTGATCGCAGGCTGTCAGCAACAGGCCGAGGCAAAGAGCGGTGAGATATATGCGTTTCATGAAGATCTCGTTTGGGATTAGAAATTGGCCGTCAGACTTACCTGGTAGCTACGCGGAATGGGTACGTTGCCGAAGTCGACACCGCGGAGCAGGTCGCTGTTACCCCCTGCATTCGTTTCCGGATCATAGCCCGGATATTTGGTCCAGACGTGCAGGTTCCGCCCGATGAGAGACAACTGCATCCGTTCGAGTCCCTTGAACAGTTTCGGGAAACTGTAGCTCAGTGCTACTTCCCGGAGCTTGGTGTAGGAGCCGTCGTCGACGCGGTACTCCTCGATGTTCACGAGCGAGAAGACCGTTCCGCGCGGAGCAGTACCTTTCATTTCCGCCTCGGCAAGGTCGCCGATACCAACGTTGTTGCGCGTGCGCTTATCTGCATTGAAGATCTGGAATCCCTGAACGGCATCGAGCAATACCCGCAGCCCGAACTGCTTGTAGGTCAGACTGGTAGAGAAAGAGCCTGTCCATTTCGGGTTCGGATTGCCAATGATTTTGTTGAGGAACGTACCCGTCGGCTGGCCGTCGGCCCCGCGTTGCGGCGTACCGGTGAGCTGGCCCGCCGCAGGTGCGGTGCCGCGCTCCCGCTGGGGCAGGCCCTGGGGCGTCAGCAGCAGGGAGCCATCCGGGTTACGGGCATAGTAGAAGCCATAGAATATCGGAGCGGCATAGCCCTGCGCCAGGAATACCGGCGCGCCGGCCACGTTGCTGATGGATACCGTCGGACTACCCAACGCGGTTACTTTGTTCCGGTTGCGGCTGTATACAAAGTTCACGTCCCATTCGAAATCTTTGGTTTTGACCGGTTGAATACCCAGCGTCACTTCCACCCCTTTGTTCTCCATTTCTCCGACGTTATCGATGATACTCGTTCCGCCCTGTGACGGTGCGAGATCCCGGTTGACGACCAGGTCTTTGATTTTCTGCTTGTAGAACGTCAGGCCGAGGCTAATCCGGTCACTCCAGAACGACAGGTCGCCACCAAACTCCAGTTCCCGCATGCGCTCGGGGCGTACCCGGGAGTTGGCCAGACGGGCATTCGGTACCAGCGTATTGGCGCCGAGGAAGAGTGTCGGAGCGAACTGCCAGAAGCGGTCGTAGGTCCCGAGGGCGCTCAATCCGCCGGCATCTCCGTAACTGGCGCGGAGCTTCAGGCTGCTGAATACGTTGTCAAGTGATGCCTGTTTCCAGAATCCCGCATCGGATACGACCCAGCTCCCGCTCACTTTCGGGTAGAGCTGGTTGGTTTCGCTGGGCGAGAAGATGGTCGAACCGTCCCGGCGGATCGCTCCCGTCAGAAACAACTGGTTTTTATAACCGAACGTCGCCTGGGCAAACTGTCCGCTGATCGCAAACCGGTTCAGGTCATACCCTGCCGTGATGGTGGTACTGGCACCGCTGACGGTTTCGATAAACGGAGAGAGATTTTGTCCCGTCGACACCGACTGGTCTTTCTGCTGGTACTGGTAGTTAAAACCAACGGTAGCATTGAGCGACAACCAGTCTGTCAAATCCCGTGAATAGGTCGCGTTGACATCGTTGTTGATCAGGAATACCAGGTTGTTGGCGGTCGCCGCGAAGCCTTTCGGATACCGCTCAGCCGGCAGACCAGCTTCCGTGGCATACGGATAAGGCGGCATGAAGTTCTTCCCGAGTTGCGAGTATGCATCCACCCCGACGATCCAGTCGACGCTCAGGCCTTTCAGCGGCGTAAGGTTCAGCTGGAAATTATTGACGGTCCGGTTGACCGCCTGGGTAAACTTGAACGTCTCGATTACCGTCAGCGGGTTGATACGCGTCGGCTCTACCGCTTTCAGGTTACCGGCGGCATCGCGCTGGGAGATATCATAAATGTTATTGGTGATATTGACCGAGTTGATCGGGCTGTAAAAGACGTTTCCGTTCGGCATTTCATGCGAAAAGCTGTTGGTATACGACAACCCGAGGGATACCTTCGCCCAGTCCGTCAGGCGTTGTTCCAGGCGCAGGCGCAGGCCGTACCGCTTGAAATCCGTTCCGCGGATAATTCCTTCGTTTTTCAGGTATGACAGCGAAGCGAAGTACTGAGTTTTCTCCGTTCCGCCTGAAATAGACAGGTAATTATCGGTTCCGTATCCGGTGTGAAAGATATCGTCCTGATAATCATAGCGTTTCACGTCGACCAGGTTTTTGTATAAATTGGTAGCCGTTCCATCGCGGACAATCGAGACAACATCCGACGCCGGAGCCGAAGCAGGTGCCGCGCCGATGGTGTGTAAACGGAGGTCAGCCGTCCCGAACTGCTTGCCATACGTCGAGATAAAGACTTTCTTGCGTAGTTCGTTGACATTGAAGCTGGTCGAGAACGTAACCCGGGGCTTGCCTGACTTGCCGCGTTTGGTGGTAATGAGCACGACCCCGTTGCTGGCACGCGACCCGTAAATGGCAGCGGCAGCAGCGCCGTTGATGACGTTGATCGTCTCGATATCATTCGGGTTGATGTCCGCCATCCGGTTCTGGCCCTGCGTGGCGGCGGTTCCCGCCTGCGTCGCGGAAGCGATCTGGGAAACGTTGTCAGACGAGTTGGAAACGACCACCCCGTCAATGACATACAGCGGATCGGAGTTACCCTGGAGGGACTTCACACCGCGGAGGCGAATGGAAATACCGCCGGAAGGATCCCCGGAGTTTTGGGTAATCTGGGCGCCGGCCACCTTCCCCTGCAACGCTCCGAACAGGTTGTTGGTACCGGTTTTGGTGAGGTTTTCAGACTTGATGGAGGCAATGGAGTTCCCGAGGGTCCGGCGACTGGATGTCAGCGTAGAACCGGTCACCACTACTTCGTCGAGCGAAGTGACGGCGTTTTCAAGGGTAACGTTCAGTTCGGTCTGAGAACCCAGTTCTATTTCCTGGGTTTGCGTGCCGATCATACTGAAAATCAGTGTAACTCCGGGGGACACTGACAAACGGTATTCACCGGAAGCATTGGTGTTGGTACCTCGTGGCGTACCTTTGACCTGAATGGTTACGCCGGGCAGCGGTTGTCCCTTGGTGTCAGAGACCCGACCGGTAAGAATACGATCCTGGCTATACGCCATCATCGGCAGTAAGCAAAGGATCAGTAACTTGCATCGGCAGGAAGTAAGTAGCAGGTGCAGCATGGAAGTTGATTAGGATAAGTGAACAAACCGACTCAAAACAGCATAAATGCGCAAATCTGCGACACAACTTGCACAAACGCGTCTATTTGCATATTTACCGCTTAAAATCGAACGAATCAATATTTCGTCCTTGAAAGTTACGTAAACAATTCGGGAATTAGTTGCAGTTTTTTCAGGTTTTTGCAAGATTTTTAGTGTGAAACCATTAATTTTCCGCATAAACATGAAATAAACCGCTAATCCTCGCTCTGTTTTTTATATTCCCTGCAATGCTTAAACCAGAACGTCAGTCGCTCATCCTGCACCAGCTGAATATCCATAACCGGGTACTCTCCTCCGACCTGAGTCAGCAGCTCAAAGTCTCCGAAGACACCATCCGACGGGACCTCAACGAGCTCGCCGACCTGGGCAAGCTGGTCAAGGTCCACGGAGGAGCGTTGTCCAAATCCTACGGACACACCACGGTACGGAGTGAAATTTATGCTCCGGACGAAAAGGAAATCATCGCCCGGAAAGCGATGGGGCTGCTTCACGACGGCATGTATGTCCTCATGGGCGGCGGCACCACCGTCAGCGCGCTGGTCCGGCTGTTTCCGGAAAACCTCCGGCTCACGGTCTTCACCATTAGCCCTAACATCGCCATCGAGCTCATCGGGCATCCCAACATTGAGGTATTTCTCATCGGCGGGCGCGTCACGGCCGAAACCCAGATATGCCTCGGCGGCGAAGTCATCCACCGCCTGAGCGAGATCCGGGTAGACCTGCTCCTCATGGGTACCACCGGCATCGACACCGCGGCAGGCATCACCGAAACCGATATCGAAGTCGTCCAGATCAAAAAAGCGATGATGAAGGCAGCCGACAAGGTTGCCGTTCTCAGTATCTCCGAAAAACTGGGCACCTCCCACCGCATGAAGCTCTGCGAAATCGGCGAACTGGATACCCTCATCACCGAATTACCTTCCGACGACCCGGCTATTCAGCCGTATGCGCGGCTGGGGGCGACGATCCTTTAAACAGTTTTCAGTTTACGGTTTTCAGTTTTCAGTTGGGCGCCCCCCAACCGTAAACTGAAAACCGCAAACTGAAAACTGAAAACTGAAAACTGAAAACTGAAAACAGGTATAAAAAAAGACCTCAGAAGCAAACAGCTTCTGAGGTCTTTTTTTATACCTGTTTTCTAAAGATTAACCGAAAGGGTCGCTGTCGGAGGGGTCTTTGTATTTCCGAATACACCCCGGACTACAACGGTATAGTAGCGGCCGGCATAGGGCTGAATGCCGCCGGTGGCCGTCAGGGACGCTGCACCGTTTTTCGCCACAACCGTCTGAGCCGTCGCGCCATAGGCTACCGGATCCACCGCTACAAAGGCAGATGCCGATTTGTAGGCGGCGGCCGTCGTGACCGACTTTCCGTTGACGAGGAGTTCATACCCGCCCGCGGGGCTGTCTTTCACCAGGTTGACCACCCGTACATAGGCTTTCGACTTATCAGTACCCGGCAGGTTATCGGCTACGGTCAGGAGTTCGTACCCGCCGGTCGTTCCGATCGTGAAAACGGAATAGTATTTACCGTCTTCGACCGTGGCATCTCCGGAGAGCAGCGCGCTTTCCGCCGCCGAAGCGGTCGCTGCCAGTTTCACGCTGAACTTCGCCGCGCCGGCGCCGACCACGGCGTAGTCAAGTACCGGATACGAGGTGAAGTAGGTAACGGGCGTCGGCAGGGGTTGCGGATTTGCCGGGACAGTATTGACGCCGGAAAACAGTTTGTCGTTGACGTACAGGTTAACGCCGGCCGCATCCGGGGCGGCGTGGTAAAATTTGATCCGCGCACCCGATTGAGGAGCCAGGCTCGTCAGCGGATCATGCTCGCTTCCGCAGGCGGCCACGACCAGCATTGTCGCAGCGGTCAGGATGCTTTTTACGAATGTGTTCATACGGAATTAAGGATTAATGATCCAGGTCGGATACGTGTGATAGTCAAGGTTATTCCCGCCGACTTTATCCATCGACGTCCGGTTCCAGACGTATTCGGAGTTGTACCGCGGGCGGACCCGGTAGGCCAGTTTCCCGTTGTTGTCCGGGAAAAGCTTATCCACAGCAGGCGGTGTAAAGCCCGGATACACGTCCGCGCTGTACTTGTACCGACGCATATCCACCCAGGTTTCAATCACACCATGACCGTAAAGAGCCAGGTACTTTTGAATCATAATGTCGCTGATTTTGAGATCGGTCGCAGTCTGGGGAACGGCTTTGCCTGCGAGGTATGTGGTAGCGGCAGCGGCAGGTACCTTGGCAAAATCCATCGCCGCCTGGATGCCCTTTTTGTATGCGTCGTATGCCATTGCCTTGTCGCCCTTTTTGAACGCAGCTTCGGCTTTCATGAACTGTACTTCTGAATAGGTAATAAGCGGGAAATCAGCACCATCCTTGAAGATGTACTTTCCTGCGTTGGGATCTCCCGTCACGACGCTGTCGGATACTACTCCCCAAAGCGTCGGAATACGCTGTTTGTTGCCTTTGACGTTGTTGGGATCTCCCTGTGTCGGCGTAACGCCCCGAAAAATTCCGTCGGCAGAGGCTGAGGCAAGAATATTGAGCCGCGGATCTTTGGCACCCATAATGGTTCCGTCAAGCAATTTCACCAGCCAGTCCGTCTGCAAGTACAGCCCGTAATTACTTCGCGTAGGCCCGAGAAAATTCAGCGTTGTATTGTTTCCGGTTGATGCAGAAGGAACGTTAAAGTTGTCCGCATTGGAGGCAAACGACTTGTCACAGTATTCGATCACTTTGTCCGGATTAAAGGACGCTTTGTTACTGAGGTGAAGCTGCGCCCGGGCCATCACTGCATAAACAAACTTCACCCATTTCGACTTATCCCCCTTGTAAGCCAGATCTGCGCCATTCTTGTTGAGGATATTGGCGCCCTGAATACCATCGGTACGTCCGAATGCCTCCAGTGCTTTGGCACACAGATCATTGACATGCGCATAAACGTCTTCCTGGGAATCATAATCAAAGACATACCTTCCCGGCTCAAAAGCTTGCTTCAGGACAATTTCACCGTGATAGTCGGTGGTGGTGAGCCAACTCCAGGCGAACGTCGCGTGGGCAACACCCAGGTATTCCCACTTCTGCTTAGCCGTGGCGTCGTCAATCATCAGCTGGATATTCGGACCGAGGTTCCAGTAATTGACACGCCAGATCAGGCCGGCATTATCCGATCCGGGATCATATCCATGCCGGTCCCAGTTATCGTTGGCTGCGACGTGCCCCCAGTTCTGAATGTATTTTCCGATAAACCGGGAATCATATTGCTCTCCGAGCGCCATCTGCTCAATGATCGGAGGCAGAAGCGTGTATCCTTCCGCGATCTGAGGCGTAGACGGATCCCGGTTAATGTCAAGGTATTTTTCGCAACTACTGAGCCCGATTCCAGCGAGCGCAATCAGCAATGCATGTTGAATTCGTTTCATAATGTTGTGATCTTCCAGAGCGTAAAAGCTAGTTTATCAAGGTCAGAATCCGAGTGAAATACCAAAAGCAAAACCTCTCGGCATTGATACCGTTCCAAAGTCGAAACCGCCGCCACCCACGCCGCCGGAGGCAGCTGTCGTGCCGTTAACATTCGGATCGGCACCTGTGTAATTGGTCAGCAGGAAAAGGTCAGTACCATTGACAAAAATGCTTGCTGACTTGACCAGCTTCGAACGCGTAAGCACGGAAGAAGGAACCTGATAACGCAGCGTAACGTCACGCAGGCGAACCCAGTTGATATCCTTCTCAACAAATTCGGACTCTGGAATAGCGTTGAAATAGTCCGCCGAACGCAGGGTCGGGTTGACCTGAATGGTATTTCTGGTCGGGCTGTCGGAATCTTCCCGTCCATCGCGCAGTACACCCTTGAAAACGACCGGCGTTTCACGATTGAGGGTCTTCTTGCTCAGGCCGGTGCGCCACAGGTACATCTCGGTACCGTTGAACACGTCTCCACCCTTGCGGATGTCCAGCAGGAACGACAGCGTCAGGTTCCTGTACGTAAATGAGTTCTGCAAACCAATCGTGAAGTCCGGGTTGCGGTCGCCGATAGGCAGGAAGTTCGGGTTTTGAATCGGCAGACCCGTGGCCGGGTTGATCAGGATATCCCCGTTTTTGTTTCGTTGATAAGAATACCCACCGATAGCCGTGGCCGACCCCATACCCCGCTGGTAATAATTCCAGTTAAACCCACGGTAAGCCGGATTGGAAGCATCAAAGAAGGACGGCAGGTTATTTACAAAAGCACTGGCACGAGCCTGCCCGTATAGCCAGGTATCAGAGTTATAATACTCCGGAACCTGTGCCGGCAAGCTGGATACGACCGTCTTCAATTTGGTGAAATTCAGGGTAACATTCCAGCGAAAATCCTTTGTCTTTACCGGCATACCGGTTAGTTGAATCTCAACACCCTTGTTTTGGAAGGATCCTCCATTGAGCAAGCCAAAAATAAAACCGGTTGCATAGCTGAGCCGTTGCTGCACAATCTGCTGAGAGAGCGACTTCTGATAATAAGCGGCATCGATTCCCAATCGATCATCGAAAAATTTCAACTCGGTGCCTAATTCAAAACTCTCCCCGCGCTCGGCCTGGAGGTCCGTATTTCCTCCATAAAAATCATATCCGTACCCTCCTCCATAAGTCGTTTGCTGAACCAAACGGGGATACACGAAATACGGGGGTGGCGGGTTACCGGTCTGACCATATGCCAAGCGAATTTTACCCGCATTCAGAATACCCGTATTTCCCTTGATACCAGGCATATCCGTGAAAACGTAGGACAGTGCTGCCGACGGGTAGAAGAAACTCCAGTTCTTTTTCGGGAGCGTTGATGACCAGTCGTTCCGACCTGTCAGCGTCAGGTACAGCCAATCTTCATAGTTGAGAGACAGGCTTCCAAATATGCCCTGGGTGCGCTGTTTCGATACCGAATATTTGTCACGCTGTGTAGCCGGGTCCGTATTGTTGACCGAGTTGAAGTTGGCGTCATATAGTTTCTGGCCATACATGACATTTGTCCGGTAATCACGATCATCGATGGCGGTACCGAGAATCAGCGTCGTATTCAGTTTACCGAATTTTTTGTTCATCGTAGCCAGGAAGTTTCCATTCAGAAGGCGGCTGTTTTCAGCCGCGTCTTCCACAGAACCTCCGGAGGAAAATCCGCCCGTAACTCCCGCGCCATTACCTGCCTGCCAGGATTCCGGATGCAGGAAAATATTGCTGCGGGTGGAATAAATGTCCCCGCCAAAGCGCGCGTTGAATTTGAGCCAGTCCAACGGCGTATATTCCCATTGAATATTCGCACGCGTCTGGTTTGTAATATCTTCCAGGTGATTTTTGTATATGCTGAAATAAGGATTGTCCGGTTCGCCCTGACGAATAGCACTCAAAAGAATGCGGCGGCTTCCGTCGGCATTGAGGTAGTTACTCGCGTCATCATTACCGGGCCAGCTCAATAATGCTATTACAAAGCCGCTGTTGTTTTTCATCACCTTCACGTTATCCACGTTGATGTAGGTAAGTGAAGGCTGAAGTGACATCTTATCAGATAGTTTAATCCGCGAGGTCAGCTTAACATTAAAGTTCTTCAGGGAAGTCGTCGGTACTATTCCTTCGCTTCCGACATATTGCGTCGAGAGGTTGTAGGTTGCGCGTTCGGTTCCGCCGGAAAACGACAGGTTATGTGTCTGCGTGAAGCCCGTGCGGAAGAAGTTACCAATGTTGTCATACATCTTCGAGCCTTCGGCATATTTCGGGCCGAAAAACGAAAGCGCATTCGGATCAGTATAACCTGCTGTTCCCCGGCCATATACCTGCTGCACTTCCGGGAAACGGTAGACCTCTGAGAAACGAAAGTTATTACTGTAATCGATCTGTGTCCTGCCTGACTTTCCTGATTTGGTAGTGATTACAATTGCACCAGCTGCCGCATCAATCCCATACAACGCCGCCGCCTCCGGTCCTTTCAGAATCGTCATGGACTCAATATCATTGAAGTTGATATTCGATGCTTTGTTCAGGTAATCAATATCCCGGTTCGCACGATTGGAGTACAGCACGCCACCGGAGGTAGTCCGGTTATCGATCGGAAGACCGTCGACAACAAACAACGGCTGGTTATTCCCGCCGATAGACGCCGCACCGCGGAGCTGAATGCTGGTTGAGGAGCCCGGCATACCGGAGGTCGTCGTCACGTTCAGACCGGCCACCCGTCCCTGCAACGAAACCAGGTAGTTGTCGCGCTGGGCATTGACGAGGTCTCCGCCTTTGATTTCGCCGACAGAGTACCCCAGTGCCCGCTTTTCCTGCTTGATACCGAGAGCCGTTACGACTACTTCATTCAGCTGGGAATCGGTGCTGGCCAATACTACGTCTATCACCGTCTGGGCAGCGACGGCTACTTCTTTCGTCGTCATACCCACCATCGAAAACACCAGGGTCTGACCGGAGCCCGCCTGAATCCGGTAACCGCCGTCGGCCCCTGCCGAGACACCCCGGCTGGTACCTTTGACCAAAACTGAAACGCCGGGCAGTGGGGAGCCGGTTTCGTCCGTCACCTTACCGGTGACTACCCTGTCCTGCGCCCAGGACACGGAACCCGAAACGACCGCTCCCACCAATAACACCAGACGAAATGCCCGTAAAAGTGTGTGAAGCATAAGTTTCCCTTTAAATGGATAAGGAGTGAAAAAATTACTAAATGCCGGATTTCGCCCGAAACTGTCCCGATCTTTGTAAAAGCCTACAAGATGGCAATTACATGCAACTCAGAATATTTACCGGGGCAAAACCAGTAAACAGCTTGCATAATTAGCCATTTGCGGCTTTGAAACAAATGATTTTCGCCACTTATGAAGATTAATTTCTACTAAATTCCGGCAGACCGGAAAAGGCATACGATACAAAATACCCGCTACCAGGGCTATTTACCTGCACAATCCAGCAAAACAGGATTTCACAAATCCGCAATTATGCGAAATAGTATTTGGGAAACACACCGGAGCTGCTGCTGTTTTCTATTTGATTTGTCCTATTTTGAGCTATTCTGTCAGCACGAATCATCGTTTGCAGTCATCGGAGAAAGGAGGCTTTTCCCGATGAACCCCTACCTTTGTCCATTATGGTACGCATCGCTCCGATTTCCGAAAGTCTTCCGGCCTTCCTCGCCTCCCGCAACTACTCGCAGATCGCCGTTCTGGTCGACGAACAGACCAAAAAGCACTGCTATCCCCGGGTGAAAAACCTCCTCCCCAAACACCGGCTCATCCAGATCCGGTCGGGCGAGACGCAAAAGCACCTCGGTACTGCCGGTGAAATCTGGAAAGCGCTCACCGATGCCGGGTTCGACCGGCACGGCCTGCTCCTCAACCTGGGCGGGGGCGTCATCGGAGACATGGGCGGATTCTGCGCCGCGACGTACAAAAGAGGTATCGATTTCGTGCAACTCCCGACGACGCTGCTCTCGCAGGTCGACGCCAGCGTCGGCGGAAAGCTCGGCATCGATTTCGAAGGACTGAAAAACCACATCGGCGTTTTCCGCATTCCGGATGCGGTCCTGATCGACGCCGGCTTCCTCGCTACCCTTCCCTTCCGCGAACTCCGCTCCGGCTTTGCCGAAGTGATCAAGCATTGCCTCATCGCCGACGCCTCCAAATGGGAAGAAATCCGGAATAAAGAATGGGAAGAACAGAACTGGGAAGACCTCATCTCCCATTCTGTCGCGATCAAGGAAAAAATCACCGAAAGCGATCCGACCGAAAAAGGCCTCCGGAAGATCCTCAACTTCGGACATACCCTCGGTCATGCCATTGAAACGCACTTCCTCGAAGATCCGAAAAAGCGCCTCCTGCATGGAGAGGCTATCGCTGCCGGTATGATCACCGAAGCCTGGCTGAGCTTCAAACGCGGCTGGCTCACGGAAGAGGAGCTGCTTCAGCTCGAAGAATTTCTCTTTACGACCTACGGAAAAGCCGATATCCGCCCCGAAGATTTCGAGGCAATTGTGGCACTTACCGCACAGGATAAGAAAAACCGGGGAAAGGAGATTCGCTTTTCTCTTCTCAAAGGCATCGGTACCTGTGTATTCGATATACCGGTGACGAAGAAGGAAATGACCGAAGCGCTTCAGTACTATATCGGCTGATTCATGAACCTGACGGACTTCATCCGGCGTCACATCCCGCTGACGCCGGACATGCTCGAAGATCTCCTCCGTGTGATTACCCGGGAAGAAACACCGGCGCATCAGGTGCTCGTCAGCCCCGGGCAATACTGTCGTAAGCTTTTTTTCATCGAGGAAGGACTCATCCGCGAGTACTACTTCAGCATGTCCGGGAAAGAAACTACCTACCGGTTCAATACCGAAGGCGCGTTTGTGACCGTTGCCGATAGCTTTCTCGACAACCAGCCCAGCCGCTACAGCCTTGAAACCCTCGAAGATTCGGTCCTGTATTCGGTGACGCTTGCCGACTTCGAAGCCCTGCTCCGGAAATACCCGCTTTTTGAAAAGCTGCAGAGCCTCATTCAGCATCAGCTGTTGCTGGAAATGAAAGACCGCATCACTGCCCTGCAATTTCAGACCGCCAAAGAGCGGTATGAGTCCCTTCTGGAAGACCAGCCGTCTATCTTTCAGCGGGTCAGCCTTGGCCACATCGCTTCCTACCTGGGTATCTCGCAGGAAACCCTCAGCCGCATCCGCAGCAAAAAATAGCCGTTTTCGCTTTTTGACCTTTATCAAATAGGTTGGCCGGAAGACGCCGGAACTTTGTGCCCGTCAACAGGGAAAAAGCTCATGGACACGCCGACAACGCCGACCGACAGCCTGCTGGTACTGGTTTCAGAAAACGGAAATAACTGGAAAACCGCGCTGGATTTCCTTCTTCGAAAAGAAGTACAATCCGTTTACTTTCTTTATTTTTCTGAACCCACTGCCCCGGACGACCTCGCGAAGGCCTCCCGGCCCGGGCGCTTTTCTTCCCTTTTGCTGCCGATCACAACGGAACCGCCGTTTCTGCCGGAACCCGCCTGCTTCGATTACCTGGAGTCGGTGGTAAACCGGTCCGACGGACAGCCGGTCCGCTTTATACTATCCGGAAATCCCGATCTCACGGAATCGGTCCGGGAGTACCTCCTCTTTCTGGGAGTACCCGCCGAAGCGATCCGAAACCTTTCATCCTAAAAACGAACGTACCCATGAAGTCACGTCTTCTTTTGCTGGCCGGCCTTCTTGCCGGAACAGAAGCCTGCCACCCCAGGCAAGCAACTCAGGAAGCTACCGTTTCGCCGATTCCCGTTCTGACGCGCGCCGCGGCACTGACGCCCGTTTCGAGCGATATCTCCATCAGCGGAAACGTCGAAGGCAGTAAAACTGTCCGCCTCGGATTTCTCGTCGCCGGAAAAGTCAACTACATCGCCGCGGCGGAAGGCCAACCCGTCGCCGCCGGCAAAGTACTCGCCAGCCTCGACCCGGCCAGCTATCAATTTGGCGTGGACGCCGCCAGCGCGAGCGCCGCGCAGGTCGAAGACGAGTACAATCGCCTGAAGCTCATGCACGACCGCAACAGCCTGAGCGATGCCGATTTCTCCAAAATCAGCAACGGACTCAAGCAGGCGCAGGCGCAGGCCGGTCTTCAGCGCAAAAACCTGTCGGACACCAAATTGTACAGCCCCATTTCCGGCGTATTACTGAAGAAGATGACGGAAGTCGGCGAGATCGTTGGCTCGGGTATGCCCCTCTTTGTGGTGTCCGATATCCGGAAGGTCAAGGTCAACGCCGCGATTCCGGAATCGGAGCTGCGCCGGGTACGTCTCGGCCAGGACGCCAGGGTATATATCGCAGCGTTAGATGAAACAGTCAGCGGGAAAGTCACGGAAGTAGGTTCCGCTGCCGACGCGACGACACGTTCGTTTTCCGTCAAAATCGACGTTCCCAACCCGAAACTCCTTATCCGGCCGGGTATGATTGCCGAAGTAACCCTGCCGTCGTCCCAAAAGAAGGAAATCCTGGGCCTCCCGGCCGAAGCCGTGCTGCGTGACGCAGACAACACTGCCTATGTGTTTGTCGCCGACCCCGCCCGGAAACAGGCGTTCAAGCGGAAAGTGTCGATCGGTCGCCTGACCGACAGCGTTTTGGAAATCGTTTCCGGTATCCAACCCGGCGAGCAGGTCGTCACGGGCGGGCAGCAGAAACTGCACGACGGATCACCTGTTACGATTTCTTCTGACACGACCCACTAACCGACTTTCTCATGAATCTTGTCAAATCATCCCTGAAATACGCGCAGGTGACGCTGACGGTGTTGCTGATGGTTTTTGCCGTCGGCGTACACTCCCTGCTCACCATGCCCCGGCGGGAAGACCCCAAAATCACGATCCGGACGGGGCTGGTGCTGGCCTTTTACCCCGGCGCTACGTCGGCGCAGGTGGAAGACCAGGTCACCAAAAAGCTCGAACAGTACCTCTTTCAGTTTGAAGAGGTGAAGAAATCGAAGACCTTTTCGACCACGCGCGATGGCGCAGTAGTCATTAACGTCGAACTCGAAGACAAAGTCAAAGACCCGGATATTTTCTGGAGCAAGCTCCGGCACGAACTCCTCATCGCCAAAACCCTGGCGCTGCCCGAAGGAGTACGCGGCCCGATTGTCAATTCCGATTTCGGAGATACGGAGGCGCTGGTCATCGGCGTCCAGTCCGACAAAGCCTCCTACAATCAGCTGAAAGACTATACCCAGAAGCTGGAGGACGAACTCCGGACGATTCCGGCGGTCTCGAAAATCAAGCGCATCGGCGAGCAGAAGGAGCAGATCGTTCTCACGAGCAATTCCGAAAAGCTGGCGCAGTACGGCATCAAGTTCTCGCAGGTGATTCAGGTGCTGAAATCGCAGAACTCGATCAACGCGACCGGGAATGTCAAAACCGGCACCGCCGAAGTGCCCCTTTATACCAACGGCTACTACAATACAGAAAACCAGATCGCGAATCAGGTTGTCGGCACCTCGAAAACCGGGGAAGTGATCCGCATCGGAGACGTCGCGACGATCACCCGGCAGTACCAGGAACCCACCAGCCTGACGACGGTCAACGGCCACAAGGCACTCATGCTTGCCGTTGAAATGCAGGAAGGCAATAACATTGTGCGTTTCGGGGAAGAGGTAAACGGGAAGGTGGAAGCGGTCAAAAAGCTGCTTCCGGCTGATGTCACCCTGACAACGGTTGTCGACCAGCCCGAATTGGTAGACGAAAACGTCAGCCACTTCATCCGGGAGTTTTTCCTCGCGATTGTTTCGGTGGTTGTCGTCGTGATCCTGCTCCTCCCCTTCCGCATTGCAACGGTGGCCGCGATGGCTATTCCGATGACGGTGGCCGTCACCTTTGCCCTGCTGCATGCCTTTGGCATCGAGCTGCACCAGGTATCGCTGGCGGCGCTGATTGTAGTACTCGGGATGGTGGTGGACGACGCGATTGTCATTGCGGACAACTATGTAGAGTTGCTCGATGAAGGTGTGGAGCGGTGGACGGCCGCCTGGCGCAGTGCCAGCGACCTGGTAGTCCCCGTTCTGGCGGCGACGATTACGATCATTGCCTCGTTCATGCCGATGATTATTCTGACGGGATCTGTCGGGGAATTCATCTTCGCCCTGCCGATTACGGTGGCGATTGCCCTGGCGGCTTCGTTCATCGTCGCGATGATTCTGACGCCGCTGCTTTGCTATACGTTCATCAAAAAGGGGTTGCATGACCATTCAGCTGAACCGCAGAAGAAGAAGCGCGTTTCTCTGCTCGACCGCATGCAGAACGGTTACGACCGGGCCATCGAATGGTGCATGAAACACTCCTGGCTGACAATCGCGGCGAGTCTGGTCACGGTAGTACTGGCAGGGCTCCTGTTTACGCAAATCCGGCAGAAGTTCTTCCCGGCCGCCGAACGAAACCAGTTTGTGGTCGAACTCTGGATGCCCACCGGTACCAAGCTCGAACGTACCCAGGTGGCTATCGGCAAGCTGGAGGACGTCGTGAAGAAAGACAAACGCGTGACAAGCTATGCCACCTTCACCGGTACCAGCGCTCCCCGCTTCTACTACAACTTCTCGCCGGAAGTACCTGTGACAAACTATGCGCAGATACTCATCAATACCACGGATATCGCCTCGGCTCAGGCTATGGCCGAAGAGCTGACCCATCAGGTCGACGCCCTGGTACCCGAAGGCCGCCCGCAGGTGAAACTGATGCAGCAGGGTACGGTAACGAAAGCCCCGGTAGAGGTTCGTATTGTCGGAGAAGACCTCAATACCCTCAAGGAACTGGGCAATCAGGTCGAAGGAATTCTGCGCCAGGCGCGCGGCAGCGCCCTTATCCGGCGGGATTTTATGGAAGATTATTACGGGGTGAATATCAACCTGAAGGACGAGGCAAACCGGCTGGGTTTCACGACTTCTTCCATCGCGCAGACCATCTATGCGGGCTTCAACGGCGCACCGGTGACAACCATGTACGAAGGCAATACGCCGGTAGACATTGCCGTGCGCCTCGACGAGGCCAACCGACGGAATTTCGGAGACCTGGAGAATACCTACCTGCCCTCGCCCGCTACGGGCTCATCGGTGCCGCTCCGCCAGATTGCCAACCTGACGCCGTCCTGGCAAACCGGGCGGATCATGCACCGCAACGGCGTCCGGACGCTGACAGTACAGAGCGAAACCAAAGACCAGGTACTGCCTTCTGAACTATTGAAGGAAGTACAGCCGGAGATTGCCAAAATTCAGCTGCCGGCAGGGTACCGCATCGAGTACGGCGGCGAATTTGAAGGACAAAAAGAAACCTTCAGCCAGATGGTAGTGGTGATGGTGATCAGTATCGTGTTGATATTCCTGATCCTGCTGTTCCAGTTCCGGAGTATCAAGGAAGCCCTGCTGGTCATGCTGACGATCCCGCTGAGTCTTTTTGGCGCCTTCCTCGGTTTGCTGCTGACGCATAATAACTTCGGATTCACCGCTTTTGTGGGACTGATCAGTCTTTCGGGGATTGTTGTCCGGAATGCCATCATCCTCGTCGACCATACCAACGAGCTGCTGAAACACGGCATGGATATTCCGTCGGCGGCGATGGAATCCGGCAAGCGGCGGCTCCGCCCGATCTTCCTCACGGCGATGGCCGCGGCCATCGGGGTACTGCCGATGATCCTGTCCGGCTCCCCGATGTGGAGTCCGCTGGCGAGCGTCATCGCGGTGGGCGTCGTCTGGTCCATGATCATGGCCCTGCTGACGGTCCCGGTGCTGTACGTCAAATTCATCAAACCGAAGGACAAGGAATACCTCGTCGGAACCGAAACACACGCATGAAAAAGATAGGCATTCTGCTGATCCTGGCGATAGCCGGGACGCACGCCGGGGCGCAGTCCATCAGCCTGGAAAAAGCGAAGGAGCAGGCCCTGCAACACAACCGCCTGCTGTCGATCCAGCAGGAAAAAGTCCGGGAAAACGAATTCAAGGTTGCCGAAGCCCGGACCAAAAACAAACCCATGCTGATGGCATCGGGAAACTACATCTTCAACGGCATTACGAAGGATTTGGCGATTCCGGCGGGCTCCTTCGGCAACCTCGGCGGCAATCCCCTGCCACAGAAGGACGTGAAGCTGTTTGAAGGAAAGCACAACCTGCTGCTTGGTTCGGTGATGGCGTACCAGCCCATCAGCCAGCTCGGCAAGATCAAGGTGGGGGTTAAAGTGGCCGAAGCCGACGTGGACATCGCGAAGACACAGGTATCCAAAGCGGAACTGGGTATTCTGGAAGGAGTGGAAAAGCTGTATTACGGCCTGCTCATCAACCGGAAGCAACTCGACGAAGCCCGTGTCAACGTTCTCCTGACGCAGGCCAAACTATACGATGTCGAAAGCGCACTGGCTGCCGGAAAAACCGATGAAGTATACAAAGTAGGCCTTCAGGCAGACCTGGCCAATCAGGAGCAGAAAATCCTCCAGATCACGAATCAGATGGAAGACTACCAGGCCGATCTGAAAAACCTGCTGGGCAGCACCGATACCACGCAACTGGTACCGGAAGAACTGACCGGGCTGGCGCAGACAGTACAGCCGCTGTCCTGGTACCTCAACCAGGCACAATCGGGTAATCCGGATATCAAACTGGCGGGACAGACCATCGCCAAGGCCGACTATGGCATCGAAGCGGCCCGGAAAGACAAGCTGCCCAACATCGGGGTCATCGGTGGGTATACGTATCAGAATCTGATTGCCGATCTACCCGGCCATAACTACTTTCTGGGCCTGAACCTGAGCTGGAATATTTATGATTTCGGGAAGCGGAAGGCCGGGGAAAACCAGCGCGCTTCCCAGAAAAAGCAGGCGGAAGAATACCTCGCCTATACCCGTGACGATGTTTCCGCCAAAATCGGCAAAGCCTACCGCAAGGTAACCCAGACGCAGCGCCTGGTGGCGGTCGCCGAAAAAGCAGCCGGGTTCCGCCGGGAAGAAATACGCCTGAAAACCAACGCCCGCGAGGCCGGCCTCAAGCTCGACAAGGACCTGCTGGAGTCCAAAGCCAACCTCGCCAAAGCCGAGCAGGATCTGTATTCCGCGCAGATGGGCCTTCGCCTGGCGCTGAATGAGTTGGAAAACCTGGCAGGAGTGCGCTGATTATCAATTCATTTCTTTTAAAAGCCTTCTTTTCCTTCGGGGGGAAGAAGGCTTTTTTATTGGGGAAATTTGGAAGAATGGAGGAGGTTGATTTTACTTTGCAATTCAAAGTACTTTATCCAGCTCATGAAGTCATTTCCCCGCATTGCGATTCTTTCCAGTATCGGTGCCCAGTACGCATATCTACTGTACAGGCATGTATTTAGCGAAAGCCTGACATTTATGGCGTACTTCGAAATATTCTTCGTCGGCCTTCTCCTGTTACTGATTATATGGATTGCTTACTATCGGCTGACAGTTGAAGAAGAAAATCCGGCTGAACGGCTGCGATGGGGATTTTACTGTAGCTGGTCTGTTCTTCTTTTTTTTCCGGTATGGTGGTCGATCGGCTACCTGATACCCCTCGGTCGACTGATCTGGATCGATGAACCGGGTCTGACGGAAGTTGTCCGTCAGGTGGAGGAAGTTCCAGCGTTACACCACCTGTTTCCGAACAGGGAGCCGGAATTTTACCGCTCCACGGGCAATGAAGCCGGTACTTCCCCGAAAAACTGGAAAGATGTTCTGGCTCTCCGGACTGCTATGAAGAGTAACGGCGTCATCTCCGTGAGTTGTGACGCAAACGGCGATATCTCGTTGCATACTGAATCAGGCCGTACTTACCTGCACGCTACCGGGATGCCTTCGCCGGCGGGATCGTTATACAAACACCTTCGGGGTCCGTGGTATCTCTGGAATCCGTTTTAGCGGTTGCTTTTTCTAAATAGTGCTAATCGTCTTACCTTCTTCCACTTATCTTTCGTGAAAAAGAGCCTTCTCTTCTCTCTCATTGTCTTTTCCGTTTTTCCATATTTCTATGTTTGCTTTAATTACCTGACGAAACCGATCTCTGCTCTTTTCGGTCTCTTCCCCCAGACGCTATTTATCTGGTTTATTTGTCTGGTAATTCTGGCTATCCAGTACCATATCTATACCCTTAACGAACCGGATCGTCCATCAAGGCATCGCTGGGGAGTCTTCTCCCTTTGGACCTGTTTACTTTTCTGGGGGGTCTGGTGGGCAGCAGACGAATATGTTCCGGCATATCGTTTCCGGTTGACAAAGGAAACGGCTCTGACAAATCTCGTAGCCAAAGTTAATCGTGTAGCGGGCCTTCAAACCATCTCTCAGCACGGCGGATGTATTACCTTCCTCAACGGCACGGAGGTTAATTGCCGGGGAAAGAAAGGGAGTAGGTTACCGGAAAACACTTTTCTCAACAGGCATGGCATTGACTCGCTTGCCCTCTCCGGCCTGGTATCTCAAATGGCTGAACAAGATGTCTTTTTTATTCGCACGGGTAAGGACCGAACAGATATCTCTTTTCGTTCCGGGGCCGGTACGTTTGTCTGCCTTCCGGAGCGATCCACTGCTTCGCTTGAATATCTGAGACTTATTCACGGTCGCTGGTACCTGGCGCTGAATCAGGACTGACGTACCTTCCGCCGCTCACCCCTCCCAAATCTCCGCTCATCCCTGAAATGCGCAAAAAAGCACTCCTGCTGCAACGTCGGGCCGGTTTCCCTCATCCTTAGTTCGAATTTCAGTTCAGCAGAAAAGAACGGAAAGTGAGTAGCCGGCAACCGTTCATCACACTGCAAAGCCATACATACTACTTTGCATTGCATAGTACTGAAATTTCAGCCAATTTTGAATCGTCAATCAGCCGCAAGGACTTGACACAAAGCCATGAAAATCAAACCATTCGTTAAAACGTATAAAGCCATGAAAACCAACATTCTTTTCGCCATCGCTCTTTTCGCCCTCTCTTTCACCAGCGTTAAAGCTGCTTCCCTCGAAGATCCGAAAGAAACCGCTAAGACGTCGTACGCAATCAACGTCTTCAAAGGCCAGGAAGGTAAAGTAAACTTCCTCCTCGAAAAAGTAAAAGGCAAGAGACTGGCCGTTACCCTGCGCAACGCCAAAGGTGAAATCCTCTTCACCGAAACCATCGCCAAGAACGCCACCGGCTATGCCCGCCGCTTCGACCTCAACAGCCTGACCGACGGCAAATACAGCTTTGAAGTGACGGACGGCGAAACGACGCTGAAGAAAGAGGTAGATCTTTCTACCGACCAGCCGACGCGCATGGTATTCGTCAAGTAATCATCCGGCAGGACCCACCTGCTTTTCCTTTCCCCCATTCAAATGAAGGTACGGACCCGTTCCGTACCTTTTTTCGTTTCTGGTCTATGGATTTAGGCTACATTTGCAGTCCCGAATGCAATAAAACGAATGATGACAACGGCTGGAGTGAATTCCCCTTTACCGACCGAAGCCCTACGCGACCTTGCCCAACGCCTCGAAGGTGAATTTTATTACGACGATACCATGCGGACGCTGTATGCCACCGATGCTTCGGCTTACCGCGAATTTCCTACCGCTGTCGCCCTTCCCAAAACCCAATCGGACCTCAAAACCCTGATTGCCTTTGCGCGGGAGCACCGGACTTCGCTGATTCCGCGAACCGCAGGTACTTCCCTTGCCGGGCAGGTCGTCGGCGCAGGTATCGTGGTCGACGTATCGAAGTATTTCAACCGGATTCTGGAAGTTAACCCGGAAGAAGGCTGGGTACGGGTACAACCGGGCGTTGTGCGCGACGAGCTGAATATGTTCCTCAAGCCATACGGTTTTCTCTTCGGACCCGAAACCTCCACGGCCAACCGCGCCATGATCGGCGGGATGGTCGGGAATAACTCCTGCGGCTCTAACTCAGTCGTATACGGCTCCACCCGGGAACACGTGCTGGAAGTAAAAGCCCTCCTCGCAGATGGCTCGGAAGCTATTTTCAGCGACCGGCCGGCGGTCAACGGCCGCATTGCCGTTTCTCCGGAAAACCCCTTTGAAAAACACATTTACGACCGGACGATTGAGCTGCTTTCGGACCCTGTTACCCAGGAAGAAATCCGGGCCAACTTTCCGAAACCCAGCATCGAACGCCGGAATACCGGTTACGCCATCGACATGCTGCTCCACGCGGAGCCGTTTACACCGGGCGGACCGGATTTCAACCTTTGCCAGCTCATTGCCGGCTCGGAAGGTACCCTCTGCTTTCTGACCGAAATCAAGCTGCACGTCAACCCGCTTCCGCCGAAGGAAACCGGGCTGATTTGTGTACATTTTAATTCGGTGGACGAAGCGCTGCGGGCCAATATCATCGCCATGCAGTTCAAGCCATCAGCCTCCGAGCTCATCGACCACTACATCCTTGAGTGCACGAAGAGCAGTATTGAACAACGTAAAAACCGGTTTTTCGTAGACGGAGACCCCGGCGCGATCCTGGTGGTCGAGTTCAAGCGCGATACCCGGGAAGAAATCGAAATCCTCGCCGCGCAGGTGGAAGCCGACATGCGTCAGGCGGGTCTTGGCTATCATTTCCCCCTGTTGTTCGGCGCGGATACCGGCAAAATCTGGGCGCTCCGGAAAGCCGGTCTCGGCCTGCTTTCCAACCTGCCGGGAGATGAAAAGGCGGTAGCGGTTATTGAAGATACAGCGGTGGATATCTATGACCTCCCCGATTTTATCCGGGACTTCAACGATATCCTCCACCAAAACGGCATGAGTGCGGTGCATTATGCCCACGCCGGCTCGGGGGAAATCCACCTTCGCCCGATTATCAACCTGAAGACGGAAGAAGGCAACCGGCAGTTCCGGCTTATCGCTGAAGAAATCGCCCGCCTCGTTAAGAAATACAACGGTTCCCTCTCCGGTGAGCACGGAGACGGGCGCCTCCGCGGGGAGTTTATTCCCTGGATGGTCGGCGAGAAGAACTATGCACTCATGAAGGAAGTAAAGGCGCTCTGGGACCCGGAGAATATCTTCAACCCGGGCAAGATCGTCGATACTCCGCCGATGAATACCTTCCTGCGGTATACCCCGGGCCAGCAAACGCCGGCATTTAATACCTATTTCCGGTATACCGACCAGGACGTACTCCAGCATGCCGAGCAATGCAACGGATCGGGCGACTGCCGCAAATCGCACCTGAGCGGAGGCACTATGTGTCCGAGCTTCATGGCCACGCGCAACGAAAAGGAAACTACCCGGGCCCGGGCCAATATCCTCCGGGAGTTTCTGACCAACTCGACGCAGCCCAACCGATTCGCACACGACGAAATCAAGGAGGTCATGGATCTCTGCCTGCTCTGTAAGGGCTGTAAGGCGGAATGCCCCTCAAACGTCGACATGGCGAAGCTCAAGATGGAGTTCCTCCAGCATTACTACGAGCAGAAGGGAGTCCCGATGCGGTCGCGCCTCATCGCAGGCTTCAGTTCGCTCAACAAAATGGCAAGTATGGCTCCCTGGGCCTACAACGCCATTTTTGATACGCCGGCGTTGCGGCGCATTGCCAACCGGGTAGTGGGTTTCCATCCCGACCGGACCATGCCGCTCCTCGCACCCCAGACGTTTAACAGCTGGTGGAAAAAGCGGTCCGCTACTCCCGCAAACGGTAAAATTGTTTACCTCTTTGCAGATGAGTTTACGAACTACAATGATGTGGAAATCGGGAAGAAGGTCGTCGGGCTGCTCGAAAAGCTCGGGTATGATGTACGTCTTCCGGGTGAAAACCTTCAGTCGGCCCGCCCTCAGCTTTCCAAAGGATTACTGAAAGAAGCAAAAGAAGTAGCCAACCGGAATGTCCGTCAATTGAAAGACATCATCTCGGAAGAAACGCCGCTGGTGGGTGTAGAGCCGTCTGCTATCCTCACCTTCCGGGATGAGTACCCGGATCTGGTCGATGCGGATCTCGCAGAAGCAGCTGCCCGCCTCGGGAAAAATGCCCTTACATTTGAAGAGTTTCTGGCCCGTGAGGTCGACGCAAAGCGTATCCGCCCGGAACAATTCACGGCGGAAAAACGCCTCATCAAACTCCACGGACATTGCCAGCAGAAGGCGGTCAGTTCACTGGTACCCAGCAAGAAGATCCTTTCGCTTCCCGCGAATTACGAAGTACAGCTCATTCCGTCCGGATGCTGCGGGATGGCCGGCAGCTTTGGTTATGAAGCCGAGCATTACGATGTCTCGATGAAAATCGGCGAGATGGTACTCTTTCCGACGGTGCGCAAGCAACCCCAGGAAGTCATCATCGCCGCGGCCGGCACCAGCTGCCGCCACCAGATCCACGACGGCACGGGCCGCACGGCGCTGCACCCGGCAGAGATTTTGTGGGATGCGCTGGCAAAGTAGAGAAGCGGTTTTCAGTTTACGGTTTACTGTTTACAGTTTGGGGTTTAGAGTTGGGGCTGGCAGGTATGCCGGCCCTTTGCTTTGGCGCGCCCGGGTGCCTGCCGTGCGTGTGTAATCTGGATTGGCATGGGGGCAGTTCTTTTTTTGTGAGCAAGTATGGTCGCCTGCCGTGCGTAGCGGATGCTACGCACGGCAGGCGACTGGATACGTCGAAAGCAAGGGAGACTGGCAAGCATGCCGGTCCCTTTTTTATAAGAAATAAGGTTGACAGTACTTCTTTGCCGCAGGCAAGTATGGTCGCCCGCCGTGCGTAGCATCCGCTACGCACTTTTTAATTAGTAGGCTGCGCCTACTGTTTTGTTTTCTGACAACCAGTAGATAGCCTTTTCAATTCTTTAACTTGAATGACGGTAGGCGCAGCCTACCAACTAAAAAGTGCGTAGCAAATGCTACGCACGGCAGGCGACTGGATACGTCGAAAGCAACGGAGGCTGGCACACCTGCCAGCCCCCAACTCTAAACCCTAAACCCCAAACTGTAAACCGTAAACCGTAAACTGAAAACCGCTTCTCTACCACCCCGGATTCTGCCCCAGCGTCGGCGTTCGCTCCAGTTCGGTTTGCATAATCGGGAAGAGGTAATGCCGGGGCGCGAGGAAGACGCGGCTTTCGACGAAGAAGCGCTTCATCTTGTACTTCTTCCCGTTGACGACGATTTTTCCGTCGGAATCCTCTACCGGACGCATGCCGTTGATCATGCGCTGCGCCTTCGGATAAGGCCAGTACTTCTGGGAGCGCTCGTCGTTGGTGCTTCCGGCGCTCTGCCAGGCAGCCTCTTTCGCTGTTTCGGTAGTGGCGCTTGGCTCGAGGTACAGGCGGCTGCTCCAGATCCGGTTGTTTTCGTAGAACAGTTCGACCCGGCGTTCGCGCTTGATGTATTCGTCCATCAGCTTTTTGTCGGACGCAGCGGCCGGCGGAATCGGCGCCATAAACGAGCGTTTCCGCACCTGATTGAGCAATCCGGCAATCTCGGCATTGGGGCCCGTAGTCTCGTTCACCGCTTCGCAATAAATAAAGATGAACTCAGGCAGACGCCATACCGGAGGACCGTTGATAGAGAAGCTCTTATCCCGGTTCCAGGATTCGCGGAGTAGTTTGCGGAGGAAATAGCCGGTAGTCGACGAGTTGGTTGCCCCTACTTTATCCGCGCCTTCCGCCGTGTTGATAACTTTTCCTTTGAAAGTAGCACCGTGGTAAATGACGTCGCGGTAGAAACGCGGGTCGCGGCGTACGGATTCATAGGGATTTTCGTCGTCATACCCATCGGCTTTTGCCCGGGAGCCATACACAGGATACCCGTAGCCGTCGGCGGCAATGTATTCATATTCATCGACCTGCTCCTGCACCGGCATTTGCCGGGAACTGCCTCCCCAGCTCGGCGGGTAGATATCCCCCTGCCAGTTGTTATCCTTATCCCGGGTGACAAAAAAGACGGCTTCTTTCTGGTAAGCGTCCATGCTGTAGTACAGGTCCCACAACCGGCCATATACTTTGGAATTGTTGTTGTTCACACCGGCATCGTCCTTAAAATCGGTTTCATCATGGCCGGTGTAGAGACTGTAGCGGAGGCCGCCGTCACCCCGAAAATCCAGCACCGCCTTTGCGGCGTCACGGGCTTTGACCCAGCGGGTCTGGTCAAACGCATACTCCGACTTAAACTGCCGGGTATCGTTGGGCAGGGCACCTCCGTTCCACAGCGGGGTAGCGGCCATCCAGCGCACCATGGCTTTCAGGCCGAGGCAGGCGCCTCTGTCGATCCGTCCGAAATCCGCGCCGCCCCAGTTGGCCGGTACCCGGGCATAGGCTGAGTCACAATCCGTCACAATTTTCTCGACCATCGAATGAAAGGATTCCTTCTTGAAATCCATCGGGTCGGTTGCCTTGACGGAATGCGTCAGGTATACGCTTTCTCCATACATCCGGATCAGCAGGTAATGCAGGTAGGCCCGCATGAACATCGTTTCACCGATGCGCCGGCTCAGGTCGCCTTCCTGGAGGGGGTTGTCCGGGGTTTTGTACTTCCGGATGCCTTCCAGAATCACGTTCGACTCCCGGATTTTGCTGTACAAACTCCACCAATACTGCCCGCAGTCGCTCCGGTCGGGCATACCTGCCGGACTCCAGTCGCCGGCGTTGAATTTATTGGTCAGACTGCCTTCGGCATTCGACCCTTCCGCTTCGTCGGTTACCGGCGCCGACGAAAAGTGGTTGAAGAACACCAGCGGACGGTTGGCCCACTTGACATTGGCATAGAGGTCGGTAACCAGCTGGTTGGTTTTGTTATACCGGGTAAAAACCTGAGACTCATCGAGTTGGTCATCGGGTTTCCGGTCAAGAAATTTATCGTTGCAGGCGCTGAGCAGGCAGGCCGTCAGCAGTATAAGCCCGTGGTATATGTTGAATTTCATCGGATACAGTCTTTAGAATGTGATGTCTATGCCGAAGTTGTATACCTTCTGAATCGGGTACCAATCGCCCGAGCCTTCCTTGGTTTCCGGATCGATATCGACGCTTTTGAGTTTGTCCCACGTGAGCAGGTTCATCCCCTGGGCATAGAGGCGGACCGACTGGAGTCCCGAAAACCGGAGCATCCGTTTCGGAATGTTGTACCCGAGCTCGATGGTTTTCAGGCGCAGGTAGCTGGCATCATAGAGAAAGAGGCTGCTGTTGACGTTTTTGTTGTTGGTATGCTCGCCATAATGAAGGGCGGGATACTTGGCCGTCGCCGCGGTTGCAGGCGTCCAGCGATCGAGGTGCATGGGCTTGACCTTGCCATACTTATCCTGCGAAAACAGCGGAAAATCCCACACGGCAGCTCCTGTCAGCTGCACGCTCGTCATCGTCGCTCCCTGAAGTAACATACTGAAATCGAACCCTTTGAAGCGCATACCTACCGGAATACCGAACATCAGCTGCGGATTGCGGGGATTACCGAGGTTTTTCCGGTCTCCGAGATCCGTGATTACGCCGTCTCCGTTCAGGTCCTTGTACACCACATCACCGGGCCCCAGACGTCCCCAGGGCTGAAAACCGGCGCCATTGTTCCGGGCATTCAGTTCGCTGGCTTCCTGCTGATCGCGGACGAAGTGGTCGACAACATAATCAAAGTGCTCATTGATCCGCTTGCCGGTTTGTCCGCGCCACGCCGCCTTGTACGGAATTTCATTCATGAAGATGATTTTGTTCCGGGCGAAGGTCAGGTTCGGGCGGATGTAGTAGGAAAAGCTGTTTCCGACGTTTCCGGACCAGCCTACTTCAAAGTCGATTCCCCGGTTATCCACAATACCCGAGTTGAGGTAAGGGGCATTTTTTCCGACGATGGTCGGGAAGCCGAGCTTGTCGCCGCCTCCCATATCTGTAATAATATCAAACCGGTGTTCGTGGAAAACATCTACAGAGATCGTCAGGTGTTTCAACAGCGTCGCGTCGATCCCGATGTTGGCTTTCCGGGCTTTTTCCCAGGTCAGGTTGATGTTGGCGAGGTCGCCTTCTTTCAGGCCTCCGCCGGCGCCAGATCCGAAATTGTCCGTCCCGAAGCTGTAGTCATCCCCGCCACCGAAGTACTGGAGGTAGATAAAGCGTTTGTCGTTGGGAATTTTGTCGCTTCCAACCAATCCGTATGACCCCCTGATTTTCAGGTTATCCAGCCACGACGCAGTACCCGACAGAAAGTTTTCCCGCGATAGTACCCATCCCGCCGACACCGCCGGAAAGAAGCCGTAGCGCTTGCCCTTGGCGAAGTTCTCCGACCCGTTATAGGCAGCATTGATTTCGAAGAGGTAGCGGTCGTCGTACGCATACGTCATCCGGCTCGTTACGCCCTGATAGGAAAAAGGTACCTGGTTGTTAATAATACGTTTCGACCGGTTGGCGAGGATCATCCCCGTAACGTCGTGGCGGCCGAATTTGCGCATGTAATCAAGCTTCACCTGGAAGTACGACCGCCCGTCGGCATTGTTCCGGGACGAGCTATTTCCGATCGGCTGATCCGTATCGTACTTGTTTCCGCGCTTGTACTTGCCCTGGTAATGGCCGGGAGTGCGGTACACGTCGCTGCCGTCTTCGGGCACGACGGTCGCATAGCCGGGGTATTCCCGGTAGCCTTCCGAATAGGTCCCTACGTTCCGGTTGACCCAGATACCGTCGGAAGCGTCATACGAAAACAGCCCTTCGATCTTCAACCCGCGGGTGACGAAATCGAGGTGGTGCCCCAGCGCAAACGATCCGTTGAGATAGGTATTCTTTTCGTTGAGGAAACCCGTCCGGCTCAGCTCACCGAGGATATTGAAGCGGTAAATCTGATCCCCGTACAACATACCCAGGGGGTTATTGGCTTCGAATACCTGGTTGGCGGGGTTGTTGTTCGATTCAACAATGATCGGCAGGTACGAAGGCTGGGTATTCGCCATCTCGACGATGCGGTTGGCCGTCGTTCCCGGCGCGTTCCGGTCCGTAATCCGGGCGCCGATATCCAGGCGCGCGTAGAAATCCTTCGTAATATCAATGTCGATATTCGAACGGAAGTTGTAACGTTTGAATACTGCCTGGGTATTGTACGCCGCCAGGTTGGTATGCCGGTAGTTTCCGTCCTGCTGGAAGAAATTGGCCAGTACAAAGTAGCGGGCGCGGGTCGAACCACCGTTGATGGAAAGGCTGTAATCCTTCTGCACGCCGGGTTTGAAGGCATAATCGAAGTAGTTCCAGTTGTAGCCCAGGCCGTCGGAGTTATCGCCTTTCGCTTTCCGGAAGGATTCGATGGCCTGTTCCGAAAACAGGTTCAGGTTAGCCGGATCGACGCCCGGGCTGTCGTTTTTCCGGGCTTCGTTGTACAGCATCGCATAGTCTCCCGAGCCAAGGTAGGTCGGAAACTTGACCGGCTGATTCACCCCGATCGACGCTTTAAAGTTCACCGTCGCCTTGTCCTGGATTTTGCCCCGGCGCGTGGTAATGAGAATAACGCCGTTGGCCCCGCGAACGCCGTACGGAGCAGTGGCAGAGGCATCTTTCAGGATGGAAAACGTCTCGATTTCGGACGGAGCCAGGTAGTCCATGCTCCGTTCCAGCCCGTCGATGATGACGATGGGCGACGTATTTCCGTACGTACCCATTCCCCGGATGAGAATGTCGCTCCGGTCTACCCCGGGCTCGCCGCCGCTGAACTGGTTGGCCATCAACCCCGGAAGGCGGCCGGCCAGCGCGTTGGTCAGGTTGGCGGTCGGGCTTTGTTTGAGGTCTTCGGTGGTAATGGTGGCGAGAGATCCGGTGACTGTGGCTTTCCGCTGGGTACCGAACCCGACAACAACGACTTCATTCAACCCGGCCATTTCCTCGTCCAGGTCGATGATGTAGGATGATCGGGCGTCCACCGCAACTTCTTTCGGAATGTAGCCGATGTGCGAAAAAATCAGCGTTTCGCCGGTATTTGCATTGATCGAAAAGCGTCCCTGGGCATTCGTGACGACGCCCCGGTCGGTACCTTTCACCTTCACCGTCGCGCCGGGTAATACGCCGCTTCCTTTGGCATCCTGCACCAGACCGGTAATCTCGCGGGCCGTTGGGGTAATCCGCACGCCGGGCCAGAAATAAAGCACCGCCGGCGGTATCATGGTGGTAAGCGTCTTCTTTTCTTCGTTCCGGTAAATCGCAATTTGCCGGCCGATGATCTGGTAAGAATACTCCGTCCCGCGGAAGGCGCGGTGAAGAATCGTCGGAATAGTTTCGTTTTTCAGGGTAAGGGTGAGATGCTTTTTTTCTCCGGAGAACAGGTTGTCTTTGTAGAAGACGTGGTAGTCAGACCGTTCCTCTATCTGCCTGAGCAGGGTACTGAAGGTTTCGTCCTTGATCTGTACATCCATCCGGTTCTTTTGAGAATATCCTTCTGCATGGACGATCATCAACCCCAGCCAGCTCAGGAATACCGTCAGCTTCATAATTCTCAATAGTTTCTTCGGGTAAGCCCCCCGGAAAGGGACATACCGGGTCATGTCAAATTTTTTCATAAATTTGATTTCCTTGTGTTGAATGATTTGTGGATAGCACCTGCCGACCCGCAGGTGCGGTTAGTAAACGGAAGACGTTGGCGCGTCTTCCGTTTTTTGTTTAGCGGTCAAGTTTTTCGAATACGACCCTCCTTCCTTTAAGGTGATAGACAAGTCCGGTAGTAGAACATAGGGCAGAAAAAACGTGGGTTGGATCGTCCTGTAAGTCGAGTTTCCCGGTGAAACGCTCCTGCGCGATCTCTTCGTCCGGCAGGATCAGTTCCATTTTGTAATAGCGGGACAATTTCTTGACAATCTCCCGGAGAGGGGCCTTTCGCACAGCGAGGAAGCCCTCTCTCCAGGAAACGTACTCGACTACATCTATTTTCGAGAGTTGGATAGACGATTGATGGTATTGGGCCTTCATCCCGGGTACGAGCTGCACCTTGCGGGAGCTCCCTTCCGGAGCCAGTTCGATGCTTCCCTTCGTCAATACAGCATAGCTTTCCTGATCGTCGCTGTAGGAGGAAATATCAAATTCTGTCCCCAATACCCTGGTTTTCAGGTCTCGGGTATGGACCCAAAAGGGGTGGTCGGCATCGTGGGATACCGAGAAATAGGCTTCACCTTCGAGGAATACCTCCCGGGAGTCGCCCGTGAAACGCGCCGGGTATACCAGCCGCGAGCCGGAGTTCAGCCAGATACGCGTGCTGTCAGACAGCGTGAGCGTCGCCCGCTTGCCATACGGTACCACAAGCGTATTGAAAGCTTCCGTTTCCTCCCGGATCACCGAAAGCGAATCAATCCGGATGCCTTCCCTGCCATAGTATACGTCACTGTTCTTCTTTTCCAGGAGGACCGTCTTCCGGCTGTTCAGGATCAGCTGCGTAGCATCCCCCGCGGGTTGCGCCAACCGGGCGATCTCTTCCATTTTTTTCCGGGTGCCGTCGCCCCTGAAATAGAAATACGCCGCCCCCACCGGCAGCGCCAGCAGGGCCATTACCGCAGCTATCCTGCGCCAGCCAAGGCGGCGAACGGGTTTCTCTTCCGTTTCCGCCAGAATCCGCTGCCCGAGCAGTTCTTTTTCTTCCGGGGATAGCGAAGCTTCCGTCAGCGAGCGAAACAGGCGCTGCAGGTTTTCGGCTGTTTTATGTTCTTCCGGTTCGTCCGGGGATAGCTCTTCGGTAGTCACAGTATGGCTTTTTTTCCAAAGAGAGACGACCTTGCCGCATATAGACTTTTCCTGAGAAATATTTTCAAAAAAAGAAGACCTACCCCATCCGATGGTATGCATGTACTAATTACTATTCCTTCCAAAATACACCTAACCAACTATCAATCAGACAATTAAGAAGACACCCATAGCCTTCCTCCGGCCGGCGCACCCGCACGCTGAAGGATAATTACCGGGAGACAACTATATTCGTCGCCTGACTAACCCCTTCGGGCCTGTTCATCCGGGATGCTCAGCCTTTCCGGAAATAACCGGAGCCCGGCAACGTAACCGGAAAACCTAAACTGCTTCTTATGGACGTACAGGCAGAAACTGAGCTGTGGACGGAATTTCTTTCCGGAAACCGGACGGCATTCAGTCAGCTGTATGACCGGTATGCCGACGTCCTCTTTTCCTTTGGTCTCCGGTACTCGTCCGACCGGGATTTGGTCAAAGACTGTATTCACGACCTGTTTATCGACCTCCACCATTACCGGGCCGGTCTGGCGCGGGAGGTTAACATCCGTTTTTACCTGCTCAAATCCCTGCGCCGGAAACTCGAACAGGCCCACCGGAAGTCGGCGCTGTTCCGCCATGAAACCTGGGAAAATGAATCAGTACTGGCGATTTCCCCGTTTTCGTTCAGCATAGAGGACGAAATCATCACCGACGAAAGCCAGAAGGAACTGCTGCAATTGCTGGCCGAGGAAGTCAACCGCCTGCCCGAGCGCCAGCGGGAAATCCTGTACCTCCGTTTCCGGCACGACTTCGATTACGAACAGATCGCGTCCCTCATGCAGATATCTGTTCCGACCTGCCGGACCTTTATCTACCGGGCACTCAAGCAACTCCGCGGAAAGCTGGAGCTGCTGACCCTTCTTTTCCTGCTCTTTCTTGTTGAGTAACCAAGCCGCAGAGGCCATTTTTTCGTTGATATACGGTGAGTAACGCTATGCTGTTCGCCATGTTGAAACGATTGTTCATTCTTCTGCTGATGGGGGCGCTCCCTCATCTTGTTCATGCCCAGGCCGACTACAAAACGGCCATCGGTGTCCGCCTCGGAGCTTCCAACGGCTTGTCTGTCAAAGGATTTTTATCCAATAAAAACGCGCTGGAAGGGATTCTGACCACGCGCTGGCGGGGCATCGGCCTTACCGGCCTGTATGAGGTCCACGGAAATGCCTTTCAAACCCGGTCCTTTAACTGGTATGTTGGGGGCGGTGCACACATCTATACCTGGCGGGAAGGGAAAGTACCCCCGCCGTGGTGGGACGGCCGCGATCGGCGGACCATCGCCGGGCTCGACGGAATCCTCGGTCTGGAATACACCATTCCTTCCGCTCCGCTTAATTTTTCAATCGATTGGAAACCGGCCATTAACATCGTCAACTACGAAGGTTTCTGGGGAGATGAGTTCGCTTTTTCGATTCGTTTCGCGATTAAATGAGAGTATTTTGATCGAAAAGTGATATTCCCCGTCGTTTTTGTTTGATTTCTTCGGGAATATCTTTCTACTTTTGTCACAACATCGGATCATTCCATGAAAATGCCCGTCTTCAATATCGACTTTACCGCTGTTCCGGTTCTCGCCGGGAACACGAGTCGGGCATGGATGCATCATCCTCTCTTGTAAGAACTTACCTGTTCATACCTGAGCCCGGCTTCTCCAAGCCGGGCTTTTTTATTTTCTGTCCATACATACTTATACCCATGAAAAAGTACTTCGACCTGCTGATTCAAGCCTTGAAAGGGGAAGAGAACAATTTTACAACGGGAAGTCTCAACCGTGCGATTTTCCTGCTGGCGGTACCGATGGTACTGGAAATGCTGATGGAATCGCTGTTTGCCGTTGCCGACGTGTTTTTCGTCGCCAAGGTCGGTATCGAGGCTGTCGCCACCGTTGGGATGACTGAATCCGTTCTGACCCTTATTTATTCAATAGCCATCGGCCTGGGCACGGCCGCTACCGCCATGGTTTCGCGGCGGATTGGCGAAGATGACCCTGCGGCCGCCAGCCGTACCGCCGCACAGGTAGTCCTGATGTCGCTGGGTATTGCCGTGACCGTCGCACTTCCCGGCGTACTGTTTCCTGATTCCATCCTCCGGCTGATGGGCGGGAGCCCGGAGCTGGTTGAGCACGGCTCGACCTTTACCCGGCTGATGTTTGCCAGTTCACCGGTCATTATTCTCCTGTATACGCTCAGCGGTATTCTGCGCGGGGGCGGCAACGCGTCTGTCGCCATGCGCTCGCTGTGGATCGCCAATGGCGTCAATATCCTGCTGGACCCCCTGTTTATCTTCGGATTATCCTTTATTCCGGCGTTTGGGGTGACGGGCGCAGCCATTGCCACCTCGACAGGCCGCCTGATGGGCGTGCTGTATCAGTTTCGGTCGCTGACCAACGGAAGCGCCGCTGTCCGCCTGGAGCGGGCCTATTTCGTGCCGGACTGGGCCGCTATCCGGAAACTGATCGAGATTGCCTCCGGCGGGACGTTCCAGTTCCTGATCGCTTCGGCGTCCTGGATTTTCCTGACACGGATTTTGTCGACCTTCGGACCGGACGTTGTAGCCGGCTATACCATCGCCATCCGGGTAATTGTCTTTACGATATTACCGTCGTGGGGAATGGCAAATGCCGCCGCGACGCTCGTCGGGCAAAACCTCGGCGCCGAGCTACCGGAAAGGGCCGAAACGTCCGTCTGGCGGGCGTCCCTGCTCAATATGATTTTCCTAGGCTCGGTCGGCCTCCTGTTTTTTTTCTTCTCCGGGACGATCATAGGCTGGTTCAACGATACACCGGCAGTGGTGCAAACGGGCGTTACCTGCCTGCGCATCATTTGCATCGGATACGTTTTCTTCGCTTATGGTATGGTCATCAGTCAGGCCCTGAACGGTGCCGGCGACACGCGCACGCCGACCATCATCAACCTGATCTGCTTCTGGGCAGTCGAGATTCCGCTGGCCTATCTGTTGGCCCACTCCCTCCGTTTAGGGCCTACCGGCGTCTTTATCTCCGTCGCCTTCAGCGAATCACTCCTGGCCATTATCGCCATCCTGGTGTTTCGCCGCGGTAAGTGGAAGCTTGTAAAAGTCTGAGTCCATCCGGGAACCATCCGACGGGTTCCCGGCTTCCCTCAAAAAGAATCATTATGGCGCTATTACCCATTCGCCGGATCATCCGGCCACAGGGCAGGCCGCTGGGCCCCCTGACGATGTACCAGCCGCTGCCGGAAAACGGGCTCGATCAGATCGATCCGTTCCTGCTGCTGCACCATCACGGACCGCAGACCTTTCCGGCTCATAATACCGGCCTGCCGTTCGGCCCTCACCCTCATCGCGGGTTTGAAACAGTGACATTTATTTACGAGGGCGATGTGCAGCACCGAGACAGCAACGGATACGAAAGTACCATCCGAGGCGGCGGCGTTCAGTGGATGACCGCCGGCAGCGGCCTCGTCCACTCCGAAACCTCCTCAGCCGATTTCCGGCGGGACGGCGGCCCGGTTGAGCTCATCCAGCTCTGGATCAACCTGCCCGCCCGGCTGAAAATGACACCGCCGGACTACCGGGGTCTTCAGGAGGACGATATTCCGGTCGCAGCGGAAGGCGGCGCCTCGCTCGCTGTCGTCTCCGGTACCTGGAGCGGCGTGGCAGGGCCGGTTGCCTCCTCCACCGAACTCGCGACGCTCACACTGGCTCCCGCAGGTGGATACACGCGGGAAATTCCCGCCGGAAAATCAATCCTGTTTTATGTCCTGAACGGCTCCGCTACGGTCAACGGGCAAGCCGTTCAGGGCCGCGCACTGGTGGTTTTCGGGGAAGAAAGCGGTACTATCGAGGTCCGATCCGACTCCGGTTGCCGCATCCTCTGGGGAATTGCCGATCCGATCCGCGAGCCGGTAGTGGCCCACGGGCCCTTCGTCATGAATACCGGCGACGAAATCAGGCAGGCCATTGCCGACTACCAGAGCGGTAAAATGGGTTTTCTGGAATAAAAAAATCCCGCCGGTACCGGCGGGATTTTTCTTTCCTGGCAGGCGATATTACTTCAGAATCCACATGGTCTGGTTGTAGTCGTCGTTGCCCGAAAACTGCGATTTGATCGCGTTGTTGACGTTTTCGGTATTGTAATCCAGCTCTTTCTGGGGATAAATCCAGCGAACGGGGAATTTGTCGGCCGGTACGTTCAGGTTCGACTTCGGGTTCAGCGGGAAGGCCGGGTACCCCGTCCGACGATTCTCGAAAAACGCATCGTACGGCGCATGCAGCATGAACGTACTCAGGTACCGCTGGGAGATAATCTGCTCCAGCTGCGTTTCCAGGCCACCGGCCGTTTTGAGCTTTACCTTATCGGAAGCGATATACGACTCGATGTAGTCGTTTGTCAGCTTGCGGTTGTGGTGAAACAATACATTGTCAGGAGTATAGCCGGCTGTAAACTTCATGCTGGCCCGGATCCCTTCGGAGTAGTGGTCGGCCGCTGAGCCGGAGATCCATCCCCGCACTACTCCTTCTGCCAGCATAAACTTCGCCATGGCATAGCTGAGCACGTATACCGGCTCCGCGTTGGCAAGCTCCAGGTAGCGGCTGTTGACGTTGGAGTAGTCTTTTCCTCCGAAAATCACCGACAGGTCGGCATATACCATCGACGGATCATAGCCCGCATAGGCGTCCCACGCGCTTACTTCCTTGCCCGCTGCCACACGGATCGCGGACGGGTTGGCATAGTAAAACAGCCGGTAGTCGTTGAGGTCTTTCAGGCGGTCAACCACCACGGTCGTCATCATCGTATACAGCTGAGTAGTATTCCCGAGCTTGTAGAACGGGTAGCGCTGGCCGGCCAGATCGGAGTAAACGAGCTGGAAATTATCGTCATTACTCTGGAAAATCGGCTTTTCGGCAACGATAGCCGCGAAGCGTTCCTTCACCCGAAGGTCCGCTTCCCCGGTCTTCTTATACAAATGCAGGAGTACCTGTAATTCGAAGGTATTGACGAATTTCCGCCACTTCGTAATATCTCCGCCATAGATCGGGTCTCCGTCAAATTTGGCACCGGCAGCGAAGAGCTTGTCGGCTTCTTCCAGTTCTTTCAGAATATCCGTCATTACTTCCTTCTGGGACGTGTACGCAGGATTCAGCGTACCTTTTTCGCCCAGGAGCGCCTGCGTGTACGGAACGTCTCCTACCTGCATCGACAGCCAGAAAAACTTGTACGCCCGGATGAACTTCCCGAGAGCCGTGTACGAGTTCTTATAGGTGCCTTCGGGTGAAAGCGCGACCATTTTTTCGACGTTGTTCAAAACCGTCAGCCCGTCAAAACTCGCCCGCCCGAGGTAGTTGTACTGGGCATTTTCCGGGAATTCCATCCGGATGATGGACTTTCCGTTCATCATCGAAGAGATACTTCCCAGCGAGTTTTTCGAGATATCGAGGATCAGCGTGGTCGCCAGCATCGGCGCCGACGCCTTGGTAGCGGCGTTGGGGTTCGTGTTGATGTCGTCGAACTTGGAGCAACTCCCCAAAGACAGACCCGTCAGCCCCAGTACGATATATTTTTTCCAGTTCATCGGAATGCGTTGTTAACAGAGAAGAAGTCAGAAAGTCAGCATGATGTTACCCCCTACATACCGGACCGAGGGCGACGTCAGCTGGGTGTCGTCGGCTTTGTCCGGATCAGCAAAGCGGAAGGCTTTGGTCCACATCCAGACGTTCTGTCCGGTGAAGGAAACCGAGGCCGACCGGGCGCCTACGTACTTCGCGATGCGGGCCGGTAGGTTGTACCCCAGTGAAACCTCGCGCAGTTTGAGGAAGGTCGCGTCGGTAGCGCCGCGGGTACCGTCGCCGTAGGAGCGGGAGTAGTCCTGATACGACACCTTCGCTTCGTTTTTCGCGTAGGCGCGGGTATCGCTCGTGACGCGTCCGTAGCTGTCAAACGTGACCGAGCCGGAGGTAACAATGACGCCGTTTCCGACGTACGACTTGTTTTTGTTGACCACTTCGTCGTACCGCCACTGGTTATCCGAGTCGGGGTGCGAGCCGGTATCCCACATTTTGTACGAGGAGTAGTTGTTGAGCAGTCCGCCGACGCGCCCGTCGAAGTTGACCATCAGCGAAAATTGCTTGTACCGAAGCGTATTGGCCAGCCCCCAAAGGAATTTCGGGTCGGAATACCCGTAAACATAGCTGTAGTCGCTCGCAAGCGGGAGGCCGTTCGCGCGGTGAATCACGTTTCCGTTCGGGTCTTTCATCCACACTCGGTCGGTATATACATCGACCCGCCCGCCCGACGTTGTCCAGGTATTCTTCGCGGAAGTCGGCGCGATATCCCTGTAGTACCGGTGGTTGAAGGAGTAGTTTGCGATAGCGTCCCACTGGAAGTTGCCTTTCTTGAGCACCGTCGCGTCGAGTGTTACTTCAAATCCGCGCCGTACCAGTGTTTCGTTCCAGTTGATGAGGGTATTGACAAAGCCCGAAGCCGAGGAGACGTTGGCGTTGGTCTGGCGGTTGTAGTTGTACTTGTTGAAGTACGCGACGTCCAGTCTCAGGCGCTTTTTGAGGAAGTAGGCGGTTGTCCCGACTTCCCAGGTCCGGTTGGTTTCGGGAAGGATGTTTTCCGCGTTCCGGATGGTCGTCGGGTAGCTCGCCGAATTATAGGAACTCCATGCGCCGATGGTTGTGCTGTAGGTCTGGTTGGTCGCGTAGATACCCAGGTCAGATTTCGACAACGTCCACGACCCGCGTACTTTCAGGAAGTCGAGCCAGGAAGGTCTGCTATTCAGTACTTCACTGACAACAAAGCTACCGCCGAGCGACGGGTAGAAGTACGAACGCGAGTTCCGCGGCATGGTGGAGCTCCAGTCGTTCCGGCCGGTTACGTCCAGAAAGGCGAGGTTTTTGTACGAAAGCGTCAGTTTTCCGTACAAACTGTTTACCTGTTTTTCGGTCGCCCCTACCGAAACGTTCGGTCGTTCGACGGAGTTATTCAGCGAATAGTACCCCGGAATGACAATTCCGCTGCGGGTTGAGCTATACAGGTTATTGTTTTTCAGGGAATAAATAGAGCCCCCGGCGAGTGCGTCGATGCCGAAGTGGCCGATGTTCCTGTTGTACGTCAGGATAGCGTCTCCGTTGAAACTCCATCCCGTTGACTTGTTGATCGAGTACAGACCCGGCGTATCCCAGCCGCGGTTGGAGAGGATATTCGGCGGATTGCGCTTGGTTTCGTCGTTGCTGTACATATCAAAACCAGGGCGCACAATCAGGCTGGCGCCTTCGAACAATTTGTACGTAGCAGTCAGGTTCGCGTTGACTTTGTTTTCGTAAACGCCCCATACTTTTTCATAAGCCATGAAGTACGGGTTGTCGTACCAGGCTTTGTAGTGCCAGTTTTGTTGTACATCAGGAATCAGCCAGTAATTATCCTTGTAGTCGGCAAGACGATACTCCGGTCCCATCCACATCAGGATATTGTAGATATATCCCTGATCGCTGTAGCCTGCTCCCATGACCTGGGGCGCGCTCCGTCGGTTGAACCCCATCTGGCTGGTCAGCTTGAAGCGGTCGCCGAAGTTCATTTCCCCGCTCAGCGTGAAGTTCAGGGTATTGGCTTTGAGGTTGGGATACTGCCCTTTGTTGTAAATATGGGTCAGAGAGGCCCGAAAAGAGCCGTTTTCACCCGTTTGGGAGATACTGATGCTGTTGTTCGAGACACCGCCGGGTACCAGGAAATCGCGGAAGTTGTTGCGGCCCTTCGACGTCAGCTCCTGCATTTCCATCTGCTTCGTGAACGGATTCCATTGGTTGGCCTTGATACCGATGTCGAGTTTCTGGCCCCAGACATAGTCCGTCGGGTCATATACGCCGCCAATCCCGGCGCTGTAGGAATGCTGCACTTCCGGCAGCATCAGGAAGCCGGCATTGACCATGTTGTTGGTATTGACCGTAACTGACAGGCCTTTGCTGGCGCCGCCTTTTTTGGTCGTCACGACGATCGCGCCGCTGCCCCCGCGTGATCCGTAAAGTGCAGAGGCCGTCGGGCCTTTCAGTACGTCGATGCTCTCGATATCGTCCTGCGCGATGTTATTGAGCGATATGTTGTTGTACGGCACCCCGTCAATAACCAGCAGCGGCGTTTCACCCCGGAGCGTCAGCGTCGGCAACTGGTTAAACTCGGTAGAGTTTTTGACCCAGAGGCCGGAGACTTTTCCGGTAAGTGACGTGGCCGCGCTGACGCCCTTGACCGTTTGGAGCGACAGGCCGGATACCTTCTGCGTGGCATAACCGAGGGAGCGCTCATCGCGCTTGATACCCAGCGCCGTTATGACAGCCTCAGCGAGTTCTCTTGTCTCGACGCTGAGCTGCACCGTGAGGGAGGTCTGGTTCCCGACTTCGATTTCGCGGGAAATGTGCCCGACCGTCGAAATCAGCAAAACGGCCTTTTCATCCTGTACCCGGAGGATAAACTTGCCGTTGACGTCGGTTACGGTACCGTTGCGCGTCCCTTTTTCCAGGACGTTCACACCGGGAATCGGTGCGCCATTCTCGTCGGTGACAATACCCGTCACTTCCTTTACGAAAGCTGCCGGAGCTGCCATTGTCTGGCACCCGATAAGGACCAGCAGCGACAGCATCAGTCCTCTCCAGACGGAAAGGAAAAGCCGTACCCGTCCCTGTTTGACAAGTAAGTGTTTTTGCATGAGGTGTAGTTTGATAGTGGAAATTAGGTAAAACAAAAGGCATGAAAATCCCGGCAAGGATGGCCGGGGAAGCCATCGATGCACGTACTCGTTATTCAGAATTGAAGTTGGATTTAATTGCGGCACGCAAAAGTAAAACTCCTGCATCCAAGTTCAATCAATCGCTGTTTGCACGTACGAAGCCCGGTCCGTTTATGCGCCCGTTGGCATATACCGGTAACAATTTCGCAACACAAACATTTTTCTGGGATAATGCCGGTACTCTCATTTACGGATTCGTTTTCAGGCGCGGCATTATAAAAAAGGTAAGCTACTGTATCTCCGGGTTGAAAAACCGGCAATTTCTGTCCACGAACCAACTGGTTTGCTATACGTTAGCAGAAGACAATCGGGCTATTCGCAGGCAGGACAGTACAGGAAGGCTCCGTTTTTTACCCTGTATGCAGGGATTTAACTGTTATTTTTTTGTTACGCCGGAGCAGACAGGCAATAGCCGGAAAATGGCCGTCCTGTTTCTCATCAAAGAAAGCAGAGAAGACAGAAAAGGAAAAGAAGCAAAAAGGGACTTTTCGGGGAAAGGTGTGTATTTATTAACCAAAAAAGAAGAGCGGCTCTTTCCGGCCGCTCTTACCTCTTTTATTACGGGACTTTCACTGCCTGCCGGGCGATCAGCAGCCATTGCCTGTTGATCTTTTTCCAGACCAGTAATATGGCGAGTTTGACCGTTCCCGCCTGTCCTTTATTCGCCGTTTCGGCAACTAATTGGTGGCGGACAATGGCAACGTCCGTACCGACGAGCTTCACACTTTGGTCCGACAAATCGATCCGTTTGAAAACCGAGTTGCCATTGGTCAGGTTTTCGACAAACGTAGCTTTGTCTTCCACGAGGCCGCCGGAATGGCCATAGCTTAATTCGGGTGCGGCGATGGCTTCGAGCGGCGCCTTTTCGCCTTTGATCATCGCTGTTCGCAACGACTCAACCGCCTGTACAACGGCCTGCTCGTCTTTTTGCTGCGCTGCGGCGGGGACGGCCAGCAGGGCGGCGAGCAACAGGAAAGCATGTTTCATCGGAATTCAGGTTTAGCGTTAAGAAACTACGTCGGAAGACGACAAAAGCCCGCTCTTCCCCTCAAAATCAGATCAGACGGGCGCCGTTGGGCACGTCCCGGTCGGGCCGGGCCAGAACAATATTCCCCTCTGCATCGGCAAATCCGGTGACGAGTACCTCCGAGAAAAAGTTGGCAATCTGCCTCGGTGGAAAGTTGGTAACCGCCACCACCTGCCGTCCGATCAGTTCTTCCGGCGTATAATGTACGGTGATCTGGGCAGAAGATTTCTTATGGCCTATTTCCGGCCCGAAATCAATCAACAGCTGGTAAGCGGGTTTGCGGGCTTTGGGGAAAGGCTCCGCCTGCAGAATGGTCCCGATGCGAAGCTGTACGGCTTCGAAATCGTCCCAGGTAATGGTATCCATGGCAAGTATGTCAAACCGGTCAACGGCGACCGGATACCCCTAAAATAAAGTCTCCGATCCGGGAAACCCAAATCGGAGAGCGGCGTCTATCCAACCCACGTTATACCCGATCTGCAGACGCAGCGAGATCGAGTGAGATCTATATGAACCCTTGCGGGCAACATGTCAAGGTGAAAATTATCCTCCCCGGCTATCCCTGCCGCCCGCTCCATTCCTGCCGTCTAACCGGAGATTCCTATTGCAAGATTACAAGAATTTTTGCAGATTGATACTACTCGAACCTAAAAAATTTCACGACTCCGGCGGGAGATTCCTACGCCCGCGGGAGTAGGCATCAGTACTCAGAAAAAAAGCAAACAAACCCCTGATAATCAATATCCTTTTTTCGTAAACCGGGCTTTAAATATAGCCCGGCATGTCCTGTCCGGCTGACCGGAAAAGATTAAAATGGGATTAATATTTTTTGCAGTCCTTTCTGTTCGCATTCCGGCAAAAACGGCAAAAATGGCATCCTCTCGAGCAGACAAACAGAGACAACAGCATAATTCATTGAATATCAATACAATAACTTAGAACTATTTGTTATTTTCCGTCGATTTTCGGAGACGGCTCTCCGGCCGGCTACCTTTGCACCATGCTGGTACTTTCTCTGGATACCTCCACGCGGGTCTGTTCGGTAGCGCTTCATCAAAACGGAGCGCTGCTTGGCTGTTATGAGTTGCTGACCGAAAAAACGCATTCTTCCCTGCTCACGACGCTCATACAGGACCTGGTTACCCATGCAGGTTTTTCGCTGGGCGACCTGGACCAGATTGCCGTTGCCAAAGGGCCCGGTTCCTACACCGGCCTGCGCATCGGCGTGTCGACGGCCAAAGGGCTGTGTTTTTCCCTCGATAAGCCCCTTGTTTCGGTGCATACCCTCGAGGCTATGGCCGCGCAGCTGACGCCTTTTTACCCTTCCGACTACCTGCTGTGCCCCATGATCGACGCCCGGAGAATGGAAGTATACTGCGCTTTTTACCAGTCCGGAGAGCTCCGTCGGGAAACGGCGGCCGTCATCATAGACGAAAACAGCTTTTCTGATCTGCTCGATACGAACCGGATTGTCTTTTTCGGAGACGGCGCGGCGAAGTGCCGGGAGACCCTCGGCAAACATCCCAACGCTATCTTTCCTTCGACCGAAGTGCATCCCTCCGCCCGGACAGTCGGGCAATTGGTTGCCGCCGGAAAAGGCGCCACGGAAGACCTCGCCTCATTCGAACCGTTTTACCTGAAGGAATTTATCGGCACAACACCCAAAAACCGGCTCTGAGTACTTTCGCCCAATCTCTACTCCCCTTATTTTCAGGAAATTAGGCCTTATTCTCATTGCAGAATAGTCCAGTTACTACCCCAAACAGACCGGATAGAAACTAATCCGGTTTTTTCTTGCCTGTTCCGTCCGGCGGGTTAATTTCGAGTTGGCTTAGGCTCCGGTTGTCCCACCCCTTTGCCTGCCTCTGTTTCAGCCACTTGGGTATTCTTACCCGGCCATTTCCTGCCAGCGTCCGCCTATGAAAGTACATCCCGGTCACGGTTACCGGGACACATGACCCATCCTTTATCTGGACATGAAACGATACTTACTTTCGGTTGCGCTTCTATGGGGCGCCTGTGGCGGTATTGCCGCCCAGAATCTGGTCATTAACGAACTCATGGCTTCCAACGACAATGCCGTGGCCGATCCCACGGGCAGTCACGAAGACTGGTTCGAGCTGTACAATCCTACCGGCTCACCGGTCAATATCGGCGGTTATTACGTAACGGACGACCTCGCAAACAAAACCAAATACCGGATACCGACCGGATCTTCCCAGACCGTAGTACCGGCCAATGGCTTTCTCGTCCTGTGGGCGAGCGAAGCGTTGTCGCGCGGGCCGCTGCATGTCAACTTCAAACTTTCCGCGGGCGGCGAACAGCTGGGCCTCATCGCGCCCGACGGGGTAACGGTCGTCAGCAGCCTGACCTTCGGCCCTCAGCGAACCGACGTTTCCTATGGCCGGAAACCTGACGGAAGCGCCACCTGGGTCTATTTCCCGACCAGCACGCCGGGGATCAGCAATAACGCGGCGACAGGATTCGGCTCCTTCCTTTCAGCGCCGGTATTCTCGGTTTCCGGCGGTTTTTACAGTTCTCCTGTGTCGTTGACGCTCTCAGCTCCTGATCCCGGCGCAACGATTTACTATACAACAGACGGTTCCGATCCGGACCCCGGGAACCTCTCAGGCTCGCCATTTCCCTACAAAAACCAATATCCGGAAAGCCCCGGACAGCCGTTTGGTCCCGTATTGTATCAGAAAAATGTAACGAGAACCTATTCGGGTCCTCTTCCCATTGCCGACAGTACCGGCAAGGCCAACCGGGTTTCGGCGAAGTCGTCCACCTTTTCGTTTACGCCCTCGTACCTGCCGTCTTTCCCGGTCGCGAAAGGTACCGTCGTGAGGGCTATTGCGGTCAAAGCGGGAAGTCTTTCCAGTACCGTCGTCACCCAGACCTATTTTATCCGGGATGTGAATGCGCGGTACTCGCTTCCGGTAGTTTCCATTTCGGGTGACGAAAGGAATCTGTTTGACTACTTCTCAGGCATCTACACGGCCGGCGCGAAGTTCGACTCCATCCGGATGGTCGACCAGACCAACCCGGCCGTTACGTGTACCCAGGGTAATTATTCCAATTCCGGAGATGCCTGGGAGCGCCGGGCAAACGTCGAGTATTTCGTCAGCAGCGGATCTGTTCTCAACCAGCCGGCCGGGCTGCGGATTAACGGCGCATGCTCCAGGTCCTTCGCCCGCAAATCGCTTCGTCTTTACGGAGAAGACGATTTTGCCTATCCTTTTTTCTCCAATCGCCCGCCGGATGTTTTCAGCCGTCGCCTGATTCTCCGCGCAGGCGGAAACGACTGGACCTATACCCTGATGATTGATCCGTTGTCCCAGACGCTGGTCAATCACCTGCCGTTCGGGACGCAGGCCAACCGGCCGGCTATTGTCTTTCTCAACGGCGAATACTGGGGCCTGCATACCCTCATGGAGCGGTATGACCGCTTTTACCTCAACCGTACCTACGGCGTCAGCACCGACAGCGTAGACCTCGTCACCGTTAGCTATTCGCCGGAGCTCGACGAAGGTGATCTGACCAATTACACTACCTTCGTCAACTACTTTGTCCAGAATAATCCTGTCAATTATGAGGTGGTGAAGACGATGATGGACATCGAAAACTTCACGGATTACCAGATCTCGGAGATCTTCTTCGCCAATACCGATTGGCCGTACAATAACCAGGCATTATGGCGAAAAAAGACGACATCCTATCAACCGGGCGCGGGCCGGCAGGACGGACGCTGGCGGTGGCTGATGAAAGACATGGATTTCGGATTGGGGTACTGGAATCCGGTTACCCACAATACCCTCAACTATGCCTCCGTCACCCAGTCGAATATCCCGCTGGTTGACCTCGTCAACCAATATAACCGTCCCCTGCGGCGGATGCTGGACCTCACCAATTACCGGAACTATTTCATCAACCGCTTCGCTGATCTGCTGAATACTACCTTCCTTTCCACCCGGACCGAAAGTATTTTCAATGCCTTTAAACAGGAGTACGATCCGGAAATGCAGCAGCACTTCTCCCGGTGGCCTATTGAGAATACCTATTCCGGATGGCTGAGTAACCTGGAAACGATCCGGAACTTTCTCCTCCAGCGTCCGCAGAATGTCAGAAACCATATCCGGAGCCGGTTCGGGCTGTCTTCCAACCGAAACCTGACCGTCAATGTCTCCGACGCGGCTCAGGGATATGTCAAAGTCAATACCATCGATGTACTGCCTGCTACTCCCGGTGTACCCGCCAATCCATACCCGTGGACCGGTATCTACTTTCAGGGCGTGCCGGTAACGGTGGTCGCCAAACCCAATCGCGGCTACAAATTTCAACACTGGAAAGACGGAGCAACGATATTGACGACAGATACGACGCTGACGCTGGCATCGCTTACTGCCGACCGCACCCTGCTGGCCGTTTTCGTCGTCGACTCGGCCTTCAACAGCAAGCCGCCGGCCTATAACCTGGTCCTGTGCGACTACCGTTTCCAGAGCTGGGATGCTGCCGCGCCGGCCGGTACCTATCCGCCCAATATGCAGTTTGTCTCGATGAATCAGGACGATCCGGGCCTTACTGCGGTTCCTGCCGATACGGTTAAAGGCGCCTACAACTACTCCTCCCGCACCCGCATCAACGGCCTGGGTAGTAACGGAATCGCCTTTATCAATACCGGCAACGACAATACCAATCCGGGGTATGTACCGAGCCGCCTGGGAGGTGCGCTGCTGGCCCTGCGGACGCTCGGGCTCAACCAGGCCTTTGTGCAGTGGACCGGCGGGACAGTCACGCCCAACAGCCGGCAGTACCGCATCCGCCTGCGCTACCGGATCGGAGATACCGGCCCGTTTCAGGACCTGACCGACGGCGGCGGTAATCCCGTCGAATACGTCCGGAATACTACTGCCGGCCATAGCCAGACCTTCGGCCCGGTGGCGCTGCCGGCGGCGTTGCTCAACCAGCCTTACGTACAATTACTGTGGCAGTATTATTACACGGGCATAGGCACGTCGGGGTCGAGGGATCAGCTTCGGATCGACGATATTGTTGTTTCCAGGGATAAATGCGAGAGCGTGGCATCGGGAAGCTGGCAGGTCAAAACGACCTGGAGCTGCGGGCGGGTACCGTCGGTTTGCGACGACGTCGTGATCAAAAACGGACACGTTATCACCATTGCGAATGCCGAAGCCCGAAACCTGCAACT
>NZ_FNGS01000006.1 GCF_900103285.1 Siphonobacter aquaeclarae
ACCTGGTGAAGGTGATCTGATTGGAGAAAGGTATAGATAGAGAAGCGGCTGCCGGAGGGTAGGCGCTTTTTGTTTTTCTCACAGACTTCACAGAATACACAGAAAAAAGACAGGGTGCGCGCGAATACGTCCCTGTCTCCCGAACAAAAAAAAGTCTGTGTTTTCTGTGAAGTCTGTGAGAAAAACCTACACCTCCACCGACCCTTCAAACACCCTCTCAGCCGGACCGGTCAGGTAAATATCTTCAAAGGTACCGTTGCCTTTGTCGGAGAAACTGACTTCCAGGTTGCCGCCGAGTACCTTCACTTTCACCGGACTTTGCAGGCCGAGTTTCAGGTGGCTGACGAGTGCGCTGGCCGTAACGCCGGTTCCGCAGGAATAGGTTTCGTCTTCCACACCCCGCTCGTAGGTACGGACGAAAAGCGCATCGTCCCCGATTTGTTCGGCGAAGTTAACGTTGGTACCACCCCGCGCAACCCAGTCGTTGGCATACCGGATGGCATATCCTTCGTCGTAAACATTGAAATCAGCCAGGTTGGGTTTGAATGCGACGACGTGCGGAGATCCCGTATTCATGAACTGGTACTCCGGAAACTCTTCCAGACCATTGACGTTGCTCATTTTCAGGGAGATACGTTCAGGCGTGACAGAAGCTTCGTGTTCTCCGTCGACCGCGATGAAACGCGTTTCATCTCCGATTACTCCGAGGTCATGCGCGAAGCGAACGGTAGCCCGGCCACCGTTGCCGCACATCGAGCCCTCTCCGCCGTCGGCATTGAAGTACTTCATCCGGAAGTCATAGTCCGGGTCGTTCTGCAACAAGATAAGGCCATCGCCACCGATGCCGAAACGTCGGTCGCACAGTCTGGCAATCCGTTCTTTATCGATTGGAAAAGTACCGGCTCTGTCGTCGATCATGACGAAGTCGTTGCCGGTGCCCTGGTATTTGAAAAAATGTACTTGCATGACAGATTGAAATAGCCGTTTGCCTGATGCCGTAACAGTATGGGCGGGCAATAGATTCCATGAAAAAAGGTTGCCTTATCGCTCGGCGAACAGACAACCTTCTGATTTATTTTTTCTGTGTATTCTGTGCTTTCTGTGAGACATTTATTTTTTCTCACAGAAAGCACAGAATACACAGAAGGTTTAGTTCGCGTCTTCCCACGAAACCGCCACCTGACGTTGCTCGCCGAGGCCCTCGATACCGAGTTCGACGACATCGCCGGGTTTGAGGTAAATCGGCGGGTTAAAGCCCAGGCCGACACCCGGAGGCGTACCCGTTGAAATGACGTCGCCCGGGAGCAGGGTCATGAACTGGCTCAGGTAGCTGATTACCTGGGGTACTTTGAAAATCATCTGGGCGGTCGTGGAATTCTGGAAGGTCTTTCCGTTGACTTTCAACCACATCGGGAGGCTGTCGACGTCGTCAACTTCATCCGGCGTCACCAGGTAGGGGCCGAGCGGGCCGAAGGTATCGCAACCCTTGCCTTTGTCCCACTGACCACCGCGTTCGAGTTGGAATTCGCGCTCGGAGTAGTCGTTCATGACGGCGTATCCGGCGATGTAATCCACCGCCTGCTCTTCCGTTACATAGCTGCATTCCGCACCGATGACAACGGCCAGTTCCACTTCCCAGTCAGTTTTGACGGAGTTGCGGGGAATGACGACGTCATCGTTCGGACCGCAGAGAGCGGTCGTAGCCTTGAAGAAAATGATCGGCTCCTGGGGAATCGGGGCGCCCGTTTCTTTGGCATGATCGGCGTAGTTGAGGCCGATGCAAATGATTTTGGACGGACGTGCCACGCAGGATGCGTACTGGATGTCTTCGTCGAGCGGCTCCAGTTCGGAGGTGCCGTATTGCTCGAGGTAGTCTTCCAGGACGGCAATTCCTTCTTCCTCAAAGAAGTACTCGTCGAGATCGTACGCGCCGGTTTCTTCTCCGAAAGCTTCGAAAAATCCCTCCAGGCTGTACGGTTTTCCGTCGATCAGGATACCGGGAATGACGTCTTCTTCAGTGACGTAACGAAAGAGTTTCATGGATCGTTGTGATATGACTGGTTCCGGAGGCAAAGGTAGGGTTTCTTCCTCCGGCGGTCGGTTTTTTATTTCAATTACTTGGTCCGGACTTCCAGGATGGTATCCCAGTTGTCGGTGCTGATGCCGTCGAGGTACACAAAAAGACCTTCCGGCTGTTGCTTGAATTTCAGCGGCTTCTTGCCTTCATACGTCTGGATGGAACCGATTTTCGCGGTGACATTCGGAATGAACAGGTAACTCGTCGCCGGTTTCTTCAGGATGTGGAAGTAATGCAGCCCGTCGCCCTTGCGTGTGCTGACACCCCAATCCTGCGGCGGAACAATACCGCCCCGGGTACCATAGATCGTTTCGCCGTTGGCCTGAAGCCATTTACCGGCGGCGGCGAGGCGTTCGACAAATTCCGGCTGGATTTCGCCGTTCGGCATCGGCCCTACGTTGAGCAGCAGGTTGGCGTTCCGGCCGGCGGCGTTGACGAGGTAACGGACAATCTGCTCCGGCGATTTGTAACGCTGATCCTTCAGCTCAAAACCCCACGCGCCGTTGAGGGTTTCGCAGGTTTCAAGGGGAAGCTGGCTGATGGTCGACGTATTGTATCCAAACTGATTCTGGCCGGGGAGATCCCGCTCAAACATCTGAAAATCTTCGCCTTCGAATGGGGTAACGTGGTGGTTGTTCCCGATCAGCGCGGCAGGCTGGAGCTTGTGAATGAGGTCATAGGTACGGCGCAGCTTCCAGTCGATGTTGGTTTTGCGCTCGTTTTTTTCGTGCTCATCAACCGCCTGGTCCCACCAGCCGTCAAACCAGATACCGGCGATTTTGCCATACTGCCCGCTGAGCAACTCGGTCAGTTGCGCATCCATATACTGGAGGTACTTGTCGAAATCGCCGGATTCCGGGCGACCAAGGTTCCGGCCGGTTTTTCCCCGGGGGAAATAATCGGGACTGTGCCAGTCGAGATGCGAGTGGTAAAAGAACAGTTTGATACCTTCTTTTTCGCACTCGTCGGCCAGGGCTTTCAATACGTCTTTGCCATATGGCGTCGCATCGACAATGTTGTACTTCGATACCTTCGAATGCCACATCGCAAAGCCGTCGTGGTGTTTGGAGGTAATCGTGATGTACTTCATGCCGGCGCTTTTGGCCACCTGTACCCACTTTTTGGCGTCGAACGCCGTGGGGTTGAAGAAGCGGGGGAGCTTTTCGTAGACGGGAACGGTGATGTTCTGATTGTTCATCACCCATTCTCCATCACCCAGAATACTGTATACACCCCAGTGAATAAAGAGGCCGTAGCGGGCGTCCTGAAACCACTTCCGGGCTTCGAGGTTTTCCGGCGCGGGCTGGTAGGACTGAGCCGACGCGCTCGCCGCCAGCAACAGCAGAAAGAGAATACGTTTCATTTCAGAGTTGTTGGAGGACTTTGGCCATTTGCTCGGCGACGAACTGGTTGCCGGCTTCGTTGAGGTGAACGCGGTCGGTTGTCAGGATACCCTTTTCAGCGTTCTGGGGGTTATTTTTGACGTTGTACTCGTGAAATGCCCGGCGCAGGTCTACCACTTCGAGGTTGTTTTTAGAAGCGAGGTTGCGGATAATGGCGCTGTAGTAGTTGAGGTCGCCGTCCTGCTGGTTGCTGAAGTCGGTCCGCTCGCCGATCGTCGCCGGCGTCGTCAGAATAACCTTGATATTCTGCGCCTTGAGCTTGTTGATCACAGCCTGGTAAAACTTCTCGAATTTATCCGGATCGGTACCGGTGCCGAAGCTGGCTTTGTGCCATACGTCGTTGACGCCTACCCAGATCACGACAACGTCGGGCTTCTGCGCCAGCACGTCATCTTCCATACGCAGGTAAAGGTCGTAGATCTTGTTGCCGCCGATTCCCTTTCCGACGAGCTCATACTTCTTCTTGTCGAGGATATTGCCCAGCTTCGTGATATAGCCGGTGGGGCTGACGCCGGCCTGGGTAATGGAGTCTCCGAAGAAAACGACTTTGAGGGGTTTGTCCGAACGGAACGCGAAGAGGACGGCAGCCAGACTGAGCAGCGCGAGCGGATTTTTCATCGAAATGAGGGATTTTGAGGTAAAGAGAAAACCGGGAAGCCATGCTCCCCGGTCGGAAATCAGTTATTGAGGGTGGTGAAGCCGCCGTCGATGGGGTAGTCGACCCCCGTGATGAAGCCGGCGGCATCCGAGCAGAGGTACAGTGCCAGCTGGGCAATTTCCTCCGGCTTCGCCATCCGCCCGATGGGCTGGGTAGCTGCCAGTTTCTCGAACATTTCGGCTTCTTTGCCGGGGTAGTTTTTGGCGAGGAAGCCGTCGACAAACGGGGTATGTACCCGAGCGGGAGAGATGCTGTTGCAGCGGATGTTGTCGGCGAGGTAATCTTTTGCGACGGACAAGGTCATGGCGTGCGTGGCGCCCTTGCTCATGGTATAGGCAAAACGGTCGGGAATACCCACCAGCGCCGCAATAGACGCCATGTTGAGGATCACGCCGCCGCCGTTGGCCTTCATGGCAGGTACGGCCGCGAAAAGGCAGTTGTACACGCCTTTTACGTTGACGTTGTAGATGCGGTCGAGGTCTGCCTCGGCGGTTTTTTCAAGGTTTCCGACATGTGCAATGCCGGCATTATTGACGAGGATGTTGACCGTGCCGATCCGCTCAAAGACCTGGAGTACATCTGCCTGGATCGTCACGTTGACGCCGTGAACGGATACCTTGCCGCCGTTGGCGGTGATTTCGGCTGCCGTAGAGGCGGCTGCCTCCTCGTTGAGTTCAAGAATATGGACGTGTGCTCCCTGTTGCGCAAACAGAACGCTGATAGCCCGGCCGATGCCGCTGCCGCCGCCGGTGATGACGGCCGTTTTTCCGGTAAGATCAAAAATACCCATGCTACTTGTTGTAATCGTTTTCCGTAAAAAGAGGCCTGCGGGGGCGGTAATACCCGGAAACGCCCCCGGAATTTCCCCGCAAGTTTCGTGCATACGGAAACACGACGAAAGCAATAGCGATGAATTAATTTAACCTACCAGTGGATTCGGCGGCGAATCTGTGAGAAAACGAACCCGAGGCTGAAGGCAATCACACAGCCGATGAGTACTTCCATCGTCCGGAGAACAGCAAAGGGTAGCGCTTCCTGCCAGGTATAATGCTGCATAATGGCCGGCGACATCACGGCGATGACCGTTGCCGGCGCCAGTTTCCAGCTGGAAGGATAGTTCCGGATCATCGTCGCAAGCAGGATAGCAGCCGTCACGCCGATAAACAGGGAGGGAAGGTTGACACCCATCACGAGGATGGAGAAAATCCCGATCAGACAGCCGCTGATGGTGTTAATGATCCGGGAAACGGTGTTCTTGCGCAGATCGCCGAAGTCAGGTTCGGAGACGATGGCGACAGAAATCAGCGCCCATTCTTTCTTTTCAATGTGCAGCGCTTCAAGCGTAAACCAGGCAATGATCGCGCCCAGTACAATCCGGAACGCGTATAAAAAGGTTGTTTTACGAAAATCGACCAGTCCCGTAACAGTCTTCAGGGAGCGGGGGAGTATCATCATAGATCGGGTTGCGACGAGGGGTGGAACTTCGTTCGCTATAATTTCAACACGGGAAAACGGCTTTGGGTTTGCGGGAATATGGTACTATTGGGGGGAATGGTGGGATTAAGTGGAGAGTTTTCGGGTTTTCGGTTTTCAGTCTTCGGTTTTCAGTTTTTGGTTGGATGGAAGCGAAGCGATACCGGGAACAGGTTGTTTGTGGCTGTTGCAGACGAAATCGCAAGGTCGAATCGGCCAGCTTGCCGTGCGTAGCTCCACTACGGTAGCATTCGCTACGCACGGCAGGCAAGCCGATCTGGTCTTGCTATCCCCCCGCTTCAACTCCCCGCTTTTTCCGTTCTTTGCACTCCCCTCCAACCCCAACTGAAAACCGAAGACAGAAAACCGAAAACTGAAAACAGTAAAACCGAAAACCGATTCCCATGCCCTACCTAGTTCTCGACCTTGAAATGACCGGCGGTGAGCCGGGCTGGAACGAAATCATCCAGGTCGGCGCCGTATTGTGCGACGACAACTGGAACGAGCTCGGTCAATACCTCACCAACGTGTACCCTGAAAACGAAGAAGCTTTTTCCGAATACTCCGCCCGCATTCACGGTCTGACCCTTAGTGATCTGGACGATGCACCGATGATCTACGATGTCATTCCGGCCTTTGAAGAATGGATACTGGAGAAACTGGGTCGCCTGCGCGGCCGTACCCAGACCCTCGACAACTCCCAGTACCTGCGCGATGTAGTAATCTGCGGGCAGTCTGTCATTAACGACATCAATTTCCTCCGCTTCGCCTACCGGGAAGAGAAAATAAAATGGCCGTATTCCAACAAATTGCTGGACATGCACACGCTGGGCTACTTCGTCTTCGAAGTATTGAAAGCCAACGGCCAGGCTGTTCCCAAGTCGCTGAGCCTCAAAGCCATCGCGGGGTACTTTGGCCTGTCGCGGGAGGATGCCGAATTTCACAACGCGCTGGAAGACGCCGTTCTGACCACGGAGTGTTTCAAGAAGGTATTTGCGCTGGCGAAGACGTTCAAACTGAATCCATGAGGTGTCAATCAAAAAAAAGGCTGCTCTTTATCGGAGCAGCCTTTTTCGAGGAGCAATTACCCTTAATCCAGTGCCGCAACACCCGGGAGAACCTTGCCTTCCATGTATTCGAGCAGGGCGCCGCCACCGGTTGAAACGTAGCTTACGCGGTCGCCGTAGCCGGCATTGTTAACCGCAGAAGCCGAGTCGCCACCGCCGATAAGGGAGAACGCACCGTTTTCTTCCGTAGCCTTCACGACAGCTTCCGCGATCGCGTTGGTACCTACGGCGAAATTCGGGAATTCAAATACGCCCATCGGACCGTTCCAGAGGATGGTTTTTGAGCCTTCGATGATTTCCTTGAAGATGGCGATGGACTGATGTCCGATGTCGAGGCCTTCCCATTCGTCGGGGATCTGACCGGCCGGAACTGTCGTCTTATCCGCGTCATTGGAGAATTTGTCGGCGATAACCGTATCGAGCGGGAACACAAGGTTTACCCCTTTTTCCTTCGCTTTTTCGATCAGGTCGAGGGCCAGCTGCTGCTTGTCGGGCTCGTTGAGCGACTTGCCGATCTGACCGCCGAGGGCCTTCGTGAAGGTATAGGTCATGCCGCCACCCAGGATGAGGTTGTCAACCTTGTCGAGCAGACGCTCAATCACGAGAATCTTATCAGAAATCTTCGCGCCGCCCATGATAGCGGTGTACGGGCGCTCCACGTTGTCGAGGATGCGCTGCGCGTTATCAAGCTCCGCCTGCATCACATAGCCGGCTACGCGGTCGGCGAAAAACTGGCCTACAATGGCGGTAGAAGCGTGTGCACGGTGAGCGGTGCCAAATGCGTCATTCACCCATACGTCACCCAGTTTGGAGAGCTTTTCAGCGAAAGCAACATCGCCTTTTTCCTCTTCCTTGTAGAAACGCAGGTTTTCGAGCAGGAGGATTTCGCCGGGCTGCAGCGCAGCGGCGTAATCGGCAGCCTGCTGACCGATGCAATCGTCGGCGAACTTCACCGGACGGTTGAAAATCAGCGAAAGGGCGTTGACCAGGTGCTTGAGTGAGTATTTCTCGGTCGGGCCATCTTTCGGGCGGCCCAGGTGAGACATCAGAATGACCGAACCTCCGTCATTGAGAATTTTTTGAATCGTCGGAATCGTCGCCTTGATGCGGGTGTCATCCGTAATTTCGTAACGCTCGTTGAGAGGAACATTAAAATCTACGCGGACAAGAGCCCTTTTTCCGGCGAAATTGTACTGGTTCAGCGTCTTCATCTATGCGAATCAGAAGTTAAAATGAGAAATGTTTTGACAATTCCTGTTCAAGGTGTTGATGAGTCGTTCGGGGAGCGACAAAGTTAGAACTTCGGGGTAACTTCTCTATATGCGGGGCATTTTTGATGGTTAAGTGAAAGTTTTTAGCGGAAAAGGAATAAGCTGTCCGCTCTAAGCGGTAAGCTATAGGCGGTAAACGGGCAAAGAGCGGCTGCCGTTTTCCAACGCTGCATCGCGTCTGAGGCTTACAGCTTATGGCCTATAGCCTAATGCAGCAGTTTGCTACTTGATGTTTTGGCTTCTACCTTTGCCCCACTTTGTAATGCCCCGTCAATCGGATGGCCGGTTTCGTTGGCCCAGCTTCGGGCCGGACGAATGAAAAAGGAATCGTGTGAAAATCACGAGCAGACGTGCTACTGTAAGTACCCGTTCTCACGGACAGGTCACGGTTCACAAGCCCATTGTTTCGTCAGAAATGAGAAGGGGAACCGCTGATGGTACAAGCCAGGAGACTTGCCGACCTTCTCAATGACCATGTCCTCACGACTAGGACCTGGTTCACGCATTGATTTTACAAATCCGTTTCTGAAAAAAATAGGCGTCTGTCGCAGACGTACGGTCTTCCTGTGTCTTCCGTCGCAGGGAGCGGAGCCGTGATTTGTTGAATCCACCAGTTCTGGCGGAGTGGGTGTTTCAAGGGCTTTTTCACCCTTTTAACACAACAACCATGTTTACGCACAACCTGGGCTACCCGCGCATCGGTAGCCGCCGCGAACTCAAAAAAGCCTGTGAGTCGTTCTGGGCCGGAACCCTGACCAAAGACGAACTCCTCTGGGAAACCCGCCAGCTCCGCCGCCGCCACTGGCAGTTGCAACGCGAAGCCGGGATAGACCTCATTCCCTCCAACGACTTTTCGCTTTACGATCACGTCCTGGATACCGCGCTGATGGTCGGCGCGGTACCCGAACGGTACCACGTTCTGGCCGACGGAAAAGCAGGCCGCGAACTTGAAATCTACTTCGCCATGGCCCGTGGCGTGCAGCGACCCGGTGCAGACATCCCGGCGATGGAGATGACAAAATGGTTTGATACCAACTACCACTACATTGTTCCCGAATTCCGGAAAGACCAGACTTTCCGACGGTATTCCGATACCGTTATTCATGCCTTCGAAGACGCCCTTCAAATGGGTATTACGACGAAGCCCGTCGTACTCGGACCCGTTTCCTTTCTGTTGCTCGGAAAGGAACGCGAAGCGGGTTTTGACCGGATCGACCTGCTCGACCGCCTCCTGCCCGTCTATGCCGATATCCTCCGGGAACTGACCGCCCGCGGCGCGGGCTGGATACAAATCGACGAGCCCTGCCTGGTCCTGGATCTCACCGGAAAACAGCAGGAAGCCTACCGGAAAGCCTATGCCTGGCTCCGGAAAGAGGTACCCGGCGCGCAACTCATACTGGCGACATACTTTGATTCATTGGGTGAAAACCGGTCGCTGGCCGCAGCGCTACCGGTAGATGCCCTGCATATTGATGTCGTTCGCGGACGGAAGGATTGGGCAGAAATCCTGACCGACGATACCTTCCTATCTGCCGGACGGATACTCTCCCTCGGTGTGGTCAACGGGCGGAATATCTGGAAAAACCAGTATGCCGACTCGCTGGCGCTTATCGCACAGGCAGAAGCCGTACTCGGGCGCGATCGCCTTTGGATTGCCCCTTCGTGCTCGTTACTGCACGTCCCGTGCGACCTCGATCTGGAGACCGACGAAATCAGCCTGCCTGCCGAAATCCGCGACGGTATGGCCTTCGCAAAACAAAAACTGACCGAACTGGTACACCTGAAAATACTCGCTTTCGGGGAGCCTTCGGCGTCAGGAAAGGCCATTCTCGCAGAAAATGAAGCGGCCGTTCGACGCCGTCAGACCTCTTCCCTGATTCATCGTCCACATGTAAAAGAACGGATGGAAGCGATACAGGAAGCTGATTTTGAGCGGATTAGTGTATTCGCAGAACGGCAGTCCATACAACAGGCCTGGTTGCAGCTTCCGGCTTTCCCGACGACGACAATCGGTTCTTTCCCCCAAACCCCGGATATCCGGCAACTGCGGGCATCGTTTCGAAAAGGAACGCTTTCGGCGGAAGGATATGAATCCGGTTTGGAAAAGGAAATTGCCGAAGCCATCCGTCGTCAGGAAGCTATCGGTCTGGACGTACTCGTTCACGGAGAAGCCGAGCGAAACGACATGGTTGAGTACTTCGGAGAGCAACTTTCCGGCTATGCCTTCACCCGGAACGGCTGGGTACAGAGCTATGGCAGCCGGTGCGTGAAGCCGCCGGTTATTTACGGAGACATCGAACGGCCGGAACCGATGACTGTTCGCTGGGCGACCTATGCCCAGTCGCTCACCGATAAACCTGTAAAAGGTATGCTCACCGGGCCGGTGACGATTCTGCAATGGAGTTTTGTGCGGGACGACCAGCCCCGCCGCGATACGGCCTTTCAGATTGCGCTGGCCATCCGTGACGAAGTGACAGACCTCGAAAAAGCAGGTATCCGTGTTATCCAGATCGATGAGCCCGCCATCCGGGAGGGACTTCCGCTGCGACAGGCCGACCGGGCGGAGTACCTGCGCTGGTCGGTAGATGCCTTCCGCCTCAGCACGGCGGGCGTTGCCGATGAGACCCAGATCCATACCCATATGTGCTACTCTGAATTTAACGACATACTCGAAGCAATTGCGCGGATGGATGCTGACGTGATTACCATCGAAACGTCCCGCTCGCAAATGGAGCTGCTCGACGCGTTTTCGGAGTTTGCCTACCCGAATGAAATCGGCCCCGGTGTTTACGATATTCACTCGCCGCGGGTTCCCTCTGAAGACGAAATGGTACAGCTTCTCCACAAAGCACTCAACCATATCCCGGCCCGGAACCTCTGGGTCAACCCCGACTGCGGCCTGAAAACCCGCCGCTGGGAAGAAACGGAGGCCGCGCTGCGGAATATGGTAGGGGCTGCGAGGCGGCTAAGGCCCGTAATTAGTCAGGAAGTAACCGGGCTCTAAGCTTTAGGCTGTAAGCTTTATGCCAAGGCAGTACCCCTGTCCGGGGCTTAAAGCTTACGGCTTAGTGCCTAAAGCCGCTTTTCTTTCCGGCGGGTAAGTCCCAACTTTGCTTCATGTCTGAGCGAATAGAACTTCCGCCCAAATACTACCTGGAGTACTTTCGGTACCTGATCGACTTTGTCCGGCGGTTTTACGAAAACCTGCTGGTGGAGGATGAGAAGGAATTTCTCTATGCCTTTGACGCACTAAGCGAAGACGCGCAGTGCCTTTTTATCCGTTTCACCAACCGGCGCAGCGCTTTTTTCCGTACCCGGCGGCTAAAATATGCCGAGCTGGCAGATATCGACGCATCGCTCCGGGAGTTGCTCACGGTAGGCTTTGCCGCAATACTTTCCGGTGATCACCTCTCCCGGGGCGGGGAAGTCTTCGATATCTTCAACAAGAACGAACTACTGGCATTCGCCAAACAGGCCGGACTGGACACGAAAGGGAAAGCGGCACTGAAGAAAGAGGAACTATCCGACTGGCTGCTCGAAACCCTGCCGTTTGCCGATGCCGTCACCCTGATCGAAGCTGCCGAACCCGTCGTCAAAGTCAATTACGAAGCGCAGACCATGCTCTTCAAGTTTCTGTTTTTCGGGAACAGGCATGCAGACATGAGTGAGTTTGTGGTACGCGACCTCGGCCATATCCGGTTTGAGCGGTTCGACGAAGACCGTTTCGTCCCGCATTTTACCACCCGGGAAGAAGTAGAACACCGCCTCAGCGTATCCCTGGCGTCAGAGGATTTCCACCTCATGAAAGCCGCCGAAACACCGCCTGCCGAGATCAATACCTGGTTTCTGGACTGGTACGAGGCGCATATTCCGCTGGCGGAAATTGCGCAGCCGGCGCTGGACCGCCTCGTTCTCAAAGTCGCCGGATTTATCGAGCGGCAGAAAATGCTGGAAGAAGCCCTGGTCCTCTTCCGGCTGACAACCATGCCGCCCTCCCGCGAGCGGCAGGTACGGCTGCTGATCAAACTGAAAGACCCGGAAGCGGCCCTGGCCCTTGCCGAGGAAATGCTCCAGCAGCCCGTCAATGCCGACGAGCAGTTTTTTGCTATTGATTTTCTCAACCAGCGTGCCGGTCAAAAGAAACGCGTGGTGAAATCCACGACGGAATGGCTTCAGAAATCGGAAAGCGTTTCGATTCCGGTGATGTGGCGGTACCGGGTGGAGGAAGGGGTCGCTACCCATTTCAGGGAGCGCGGGTATCAGGCGGTTCATACCGAAAATTTCCTGTTCGACGGACTGTTCGGCCTGCTTTTCTGGGACATCATTTTCGACGCCGGTACGGCCGCGATACACCATCCCCTTCAACGATCTCCCTCCGATATATACAAGCCTACGTTTTTCGAAAAGCGCAGACCGGCCTTGCTCGACCGGATGGACCTGCTTGATTCGCAGGAAGATGCGCTGGCTTTCCTCGAAAAGCTGTTTGAAGAAAAATACGGCATAGTTAATCCGCTCGTCGTCTGGTTTCCGGATTTGCTGCTGCTGATCCGCGTAGTGCTGGAAAAGATACCGGCGCCGTTGCTGAAGAAACTACTGCTCGAAATGGCGGTCAACGTACGCGAGCATACGCGCGGGTTTCCCGATCTGTTTGTCTGGAACGAAGAAGGATATGATTTTGTGGAAGTGAAATCGCCGACCGACCACCTTTCCCCTCAGCAGCTGTACTGGTTACGGTTTTTCGAGACGAATGGCATCCGGTCGCGGGTACTGCGTGTGGTTTGGGATTCAGAGGCCTGATATCTCCCGTAGCTCGTCGGCCACTTTCTGCGCCCACCGGGCCTGCTCGGGTTTGATAATGCTGTGCCGGGTTTCGGCGTCGTATTGCTCCTGGTAGCGGTTCATTTCCCGGAAACAATCCAGGAAAATATACTGGATGCGGCTGTCGTAGTCTTCCACGGGGAGGTCTTCCGCAAGAAGGGCTTTTTTGAATCGCTCCGCCACAAGGTAGGTAATGTCGAAATGCAGCTGCTCATGGGCAAGGGCATAGAGATTGTCCGGCGTTTCGACGGTCCACGACGAGTTTTTGAGCATGAAAACCTTTACCGTCATATCCACCCATACCGTTCCGTTTTCGACCCGGGTATTGGCTTCATAGCCAAAGCTGGTGTAGATCGCCGCGCCATACAGCGGGTTGCGCCGCCGGGCCGGGCCGGTGAAATCGCTCCAGCGGATCGGGCGGTTCCGGGAATAAAAGACGCTGTCGCCCACGGCCCGCTTCGGCACATAATCGGAAAACCGTACCCGGACGCGGTGCGCGAGGCGGTCGTCCGTCGTTTCATGCGTCTTCATCCAGTTTGTAAATTCCCGGAAACAGCGTTCCAGCGTGGTGCGAAGCTGTATTTCATAGGAAGCTTCCAGGGACAGCGACCGGGAAAACTCCGCGCCCGCCGTGCATTCGGTGAGTTCCAGGTAAGAATCTTCCATTTTTCGTTCGAACGTCAGACGTACCCGGAGCGTACCGTGTACCATTTTTCCTGCCAGTCTTTCCTGAAACCAGAGCTCGCGGACCCGCACGCGGAGCGCATACGCAGCGTCTTTTTTTCCCGGAGGAAGAAGTACCCGCAGCGCTTCGGGTACCGGAGCGGGGAGATGCAACGAGGCCGGCCTGCCGGAAGGCAGGTAGATGGAACCGATCTGCGTAGACGGCCGCTCCGCCACAATTTCAGCCCATTCGTAGTTTCCGGTGGCAACGGCCAGTCGCCCGGACCGCCAGTCCAGTACCTGCTGTCCGAAACAGCCCGTCGCGCAAAGCCACAAGAAGAAAAATAACCGCATCTGAGAGGGGAACATCGTACGCCTAACGAAAGATACAGGGAATTCTGCATGTACCGAGGGCGGCAGGACGGGAAATTACTGCCGCTGGCAAGGGGAACGGACGCGGCAGGCGGAGTTTTGCCCGTTCCCGATTAGTTTTGAACACGGAAACCCGGCCTGACGGGTCATCCGATCCCTTTTACGCATGTTTCTGGCCATAGACATCGGCAATACCGACATTGTGTTCGGGTTGCATGCCGGAGAAAACTGGTTGCGCCAGTTCCGGATTCCTACCCATTACAGTACCCGGCAGGCGGATTACGAGGCCCGGCTGCGGATATTTTTCCTGGAGAGTGACCTGAAAGTCAGCGATGTATCGGCAATAGGTATCAGCAGCGTCGTCCCCGGCGAAACTGCGCTGATCCGGACGATGGCCGCCGGCCTGTTCGGGATAGAGCCGTTTCTGGTAGGTCCGGAAATTTACCCGCAACTGGGCATGGAGATCGCCAGTCCCCGTGAAATCGGCACCGACCTTGTCGCCAACGCGGTCTACGCCTGGTATACCTACCTGCAGAATTGCATCGTGGTGGATTTTGGTACCGCGTTGACCTTCACGGTGGTATCGGACGCCAAAATACTTGGCGTCAACATTGTACCCGGTATCAAAACCGCCCTCCGGTCGCTTTTCTCGAATACGGCGCAGCTACCCGAAGTACCGCTGGAATTACCGGAGTCGGCGATCGGCAAAAATACCGTTCACGCTATCCAGGCGGGTATTTTGTGGGGATATGTCGGATTGGTTAAGGAGCAGCTCATTCAGATCCAGCGGGAGGCCGGACCGTGCAAGGTACTGGCAACGGGCGGTCTTTCTTCCGTCCTCCGTCCACTTCATGAATTATTCGAAGAAGTAGATATCAACCTGACGCTCAATGGTATCCGAATCATAGGAAGTATATTGAATGGAACTATCCCGGGAAAACATTAGTTTTAATAAAGTATTTTAAACGTATGTTTAAAACATTGTTGTAAGATTCAGAAACGCGTTTTTAATTTGCATTGGATATGACGACGAATCAACCGGATACGGAAGAGAAGATCAAGGAAGCTGCCCGGAAAATCTTTCTGGAGAAAGGGTACGACGGGACGACGATTCGCGATATCGCGGAGACGGCGCAGATCAACACGGCCCTGACAAACTACTACTTCCGGAGTAAGGAAAAGCTGTTCTGGCTCGTGTTTGAATCCATGCTGCGGGAATCGATTGAAAAAATGCAGGCGATTCTCGACAAGCCGATCGACCTGAAAATCAAGCTCAGCGAGCTGATCGACCATATGTTCCGGCTGCAGGCCGAAAACCCGAATATCTCCCTGTTCTTCATGAACGAAATCCGCCGGGATCCGGCGCATTTTGTGGAGCGGACAGGCGTCAGTTGCCGGATTGTGGAGACGTTTCTCAACCAGCAGCTGGAAGAGGAGTACCGGGCGGGCCGCATCCGCGAAATCAGCGCCCTGCATTTGCTGCCGCTGGTTTTCGGAACGATCCAGCAGGTATTCGCGAGCCGGACGCTGCATATGTTCCTGTTTCAGGTCGGAGAGGAAGAATTCATGGCCTTCGCCCAGGAACAGAAGCGACTCGTAATGGAAATGGTCCTGAACTGGCTTTACCGGGAAAACTGACCGGAAAACATACCTTGAATTCCTTAAAGATGCCACGCATCTTTATTTTTTACACTTGATTTAAACAATTGTTTAAATTCCTTATTTTAATCAAATAATCCAATTATGTATCGCGTGCCCCTGTTCCTGCTGTTGAGCACCGTTTCTGCCTTCGCACAGGAAATATCCCTGAAAGAGCTGACGGACAAGGCATTGGTCCACAACCTCGAGGTTCGGTCGTCCGAACTCGGCCGGGACATCAACGAAGCCCGTATCCGCGAGGTGAAGTCGTCGGCCCTGCCCCAGGTCAACCTTGCCGGCGATTACAAATACTACATCAAGATTCCTGCACAGGTCATACCGTTGTCGGCCTTTGGCGGACCGGAAGGCCAGTATTCCAAAGCAGCTTTTGGCTTGCCCTGGAACCTGGGAACGACGGTGCAGGTCAACCAGATCCTGTACAACCCGTCGGTTTCGATCGGTCTCAAAGCCGCGAAAGTAGGTCGGGAAGTAGCTGATCTTCAGGTTCGCCGGACAAAGGAAGACATTTCCTATAACGTCGGCGTAGCCTATTACAACGCCCAGACCGTCGCCCAGCAGATCGCCTTTCTCGAAGGCAACGTAGCGGCGCTGGATCGTACCATCCGCATTACGGACCTCCAGTACCAGCAGCAGCTGGCCAAGGGAATTGACGTAGACCGCCTTCGCCTGAACAAAGTATCCATGCAGACGCAAATCGCCTCTTTAAAGGCAGATTACGACAAGCTGCTGAACATGCTGAAGTTTCTGGCGGGAATCCCGCAATCGGAAACCATCCGCATCCGGAATACGGTGGAAGAGAACGCGGTACAGTTGCCGCCTGCCCAGGAAGACGGGCTGAACCGTACTGACCTCGCCCTGCTGGACCGCCAGCTCTACGGCAATACGCTTGAGCAGAAGAACATCAAGGCGGGTTTCCTGCCGACGGTCTCTGCCTATGGCGTCGGTAACGTAGGCGTTTACGGTATCGGAGGAAGCAATTCCTACTTCACCGGTATTCCGGCGTATTGGGCTGGTATTCAGCTGAACTGGAGCATTTTCGACGGAAATACCCGGAAAAACAAGCTGTCACAGAAGCAACTCGAAGGCCGGCAGATGACCCTTCAGCAGCAGCAGGTGAAAGAGTCCATTTCGATGGATATCTCCAACGCCCGGAACCAGATCTCGGTGCAGCAGCAAAACCTGAAGACGTCGGGCGAGCAGGTAACCCTCGCCCAGAAAGTCTACGAACAAACCCAACTGCAGTTCAAGGAAGGTACGATTGATATCAGCAATCTCATCCAGACTGAAAACGCCCTCCGGGAGGCGCAAAATGACTACGTGACCTCGCTCGTCAAGCTGCGCACGGCCGAGCTCGACTGGAAAAAAGCCACCGGAAACCTCGTCCAGAACTAGAATTCTCAAACCATCATCCCTATGAAACGGATTTTTGTAGCAATCATCCTGGTGGCCACGCTTGGTCTGACCGCCTGGAAACTGCTGGATAACAAGGAAAAAGTGGCAGAGAAAGTGTATCGCCCGGACCCGAACCTGAAAGTGGGCGTACGCGTCGAAGCCGCGCAGGTGCGGGATCTCTCGCAGGTATCGAGCTTCCTCGGATCGTTTGCACCCAACCGGGAAATTGAAATCCGCCCGCAGGCCGGCGGAGAAATCGTGCAGCTTCCGATTGCGGAAGGGCAGGCAGTAGGCGCAGGAAAACTGATCGCCAAACTCGACGACGACCAGCTTCGCTTCCAGGCAGAAGGACTTCAGGTAACGATCGAAGGCTATCAGAACGACCTCAAACGGTACGAAACCCTGGTGAAGGGAGACGCCACGCCGGCGGTCAACCTGGAAAAGACCCAGCTCAACATCCGGTCTACCCAGGCGCAGGCCAAACAAATCCAGAAGCAGATCGCCAATACCACGATCACCGCGCCGTTTTCGGGCGTTGTGACGCAGAAAATGGTTGAAAAAGGCTCCGTCGTCTCTCCCGGTACGCCGATCGCCAAAATCACCGATATCTCCCTGCTGAAACTGGTGGTGCAGGTACCGGAAAAGGCAGTCGGTCAGTTTAAGATCGGCCAGTCGGTCGGTATCCGTACCGAAGCCTACCCCGACGAGCGCTTCACCGGCCGGGTATCCCTGATCGGGGTACAGGGCGATGCCGCGCATAATTTCCCGGTAGAAATCACCGTCGCGAACTCCGGAGCACACCCGCTTAAGGCAGGTATGTACGGAAGCATCGAAAATACGTCACAGGTACGCGGTAAAACGCTGACAGTGGCCCGCCAGGCTATTGTAGGCTCTACGAAACAGCCGCAGGTGTTTGTCGTCGAAAATGGAAAGGCCGTCCTCCGTAACGTACAGATCGGCGCGACTACCAACGACTATTACGAAATCACCGGTGGGCTGAAAGAAGGCGAGCAGATCGTCGTAAGCGGGCAGATCAACCTGCAGAACGGTACGCCCGTTGTCACCCAGTAATTCCCGGTAAACGTCTCTGACTATGAAATTCATAGAAACGATTATTAAGCGGCCTTCGATGATCATCGTCCTTTTTTCGGTGCTCGCGCTCGGAGGGTTGTTTTCCTACAAATACCTGAGTTACGAGCTGATGCCGGAGTTTTCGGTGCCGGTCGTAACCGTCACGACGGTCTATCCGGGCGCGGCGCCTTCCGAAGTGGAATCGGAAGTGAGCAAGAAGATTGAAGACGCGGTTTCGGGGCTCGACAACATCGACGATATCATTACGAAATCGCTCGAAAACGCCTCCATCGTCATCATTCAGTTTAAACCGGGGACCGACATCGACAACGCGCTCGACGAAACCCAGCGGAAGATCAATAACATGGTGAGCGATTTGCCCGACGACGTCGAAACGCCTTCGCTCTCCAAAATTTCCCCGAGTGATCAGCCGATTATGCAGTTGCTGGCCACGTCGGCGCTGCCCAACGAGGTATTCTACCAGCAGGTGGAAGACCGCTACCTGCCGCTTCTCCAGCAGATTCCCGGCGTCGCCGAAATCACGATGGTAGGGGGCGACAAGCGGGAGATCCGGATCAACGTCGACGATGACAAGCTGAACTACTACGGCCTGTCTCTTCTTCAGGTAACCCAGGCGATCAACCAGGCCAACCTGGAGTTTCCGACGGGTAAAGTGAAAAGCTCTTCCGAGCAGATTACCCTCAAGCTGGCGGGCAAGTTTACTTCGCTGGACGATATCCGGAACCTGGTCATCGTCACCCCGCCCAACGGCAGCCCGATCCGGGTAGGAGATGTGGCACAGATCACGGACGGCCTCGCCGAAACCGAAAGCATCAGCCGGTATAACGGACAAAACGGAATTGGTCTTTTCGTGAAAAAGCAATCCGACGCCAACGCCGTGGAAATTAGCCGCCAGATGCAGGAGCGTCTCGCGCAGATCGAAAAGGAAAACGCGAAGGACAAAGTAAAATTCACCATCGCCTACGACAGCAGCGTTTTTACGCTCAACTCCGTCGAAGCGGTGACGCATGACCTCGTACTTGCAGTAGTACTGGTAGCCGCGGTAATGCTGCTCTTCCTCCACAGTTTCCGGAACGCGCTGATTGTCATGGTATCCGTGCCGGCGTCGCTGGTGTCTGCATTCCTCTTCATGTATGTGATGGGGTACTCGCTGAACCTCATGACGCTGCTGGCACTGTCGCTCGTCATCGGGATTCTGGTGGACGACTCCATTGTGGTACTGGAGAACATCCAGCGACACCTTGAAATGGGGAAAGACCGGTGGAAAGCAACGCTCGACGGCGTCAGTGAAATCGGTTTTGCCGCCGTCGCCATTACCCTCGTGATCGTGGTGGTATTCGTACCGATTACAATGGTGAACTCGGTCATTGCGGATCTTTTGCGTCAGTTCTCGCTGACGGTGGCATTCTCCACCCTGGTCAGTTTGCTGGTGAGCTTTACGCTGACGCCCTGGCTGACGTCCCGGATCGCCCGGCTCGAACACCTCAACCCGAAAAACCCTTTTCAGGCGTTTCTGCTGTGGTTTGAGCGTAGGCTGGATGCCCTGTCGCACTGGTACAGCAACGCCCTGGCCTGGGTATTGGGGCATAAAATTGCCTTTACGGGTATTCTTGCGGTGATTTTTGTGGTGACAGGCTGGGTAATGGGTCTTGGCATCGTAGGGCAGGAGTTTGTAGCCCAGGGAGATCAGGGAAAGTTTCTGTTGACGATGAAGCTTGACAAAAGCGCTTCGCTGCAGCAAAACAACCTGACGGCCCGCCGGGTGGAGGAGTATCTCCGGAAAAAGCCGGAAGTCGCCGCGATCTTTGCCAACGTCGGCGGAGCGAGTACCGGGATGGCCAGTACCGGTCAGGGTGAAACCAACCGGACGGAGCTTACCGTTGAATTACGGCCTGTTGAGGAACGTCCCGGCCATCTTCCGACCGAGAAATACATGATCGAAGTCCGGAAAGAACTCGCAAAGCAATTCCCGGGTCTGGAACTGAAATCAGCCATTATCGGCATGGTCAACTCCGGATCTTCCCCCATTGAAATGATCCTGAGCGGCGACAATCTCGACGAACTGATGAAAACCGCCGAAGACGTTGCCAACCGCCTCCGCGCCATGCCGGGCGCCAATGATATCAAAGTATCGGTGGAATCCGGAAACCCGGAAGTACAGGTCAACATCGACCGGGAGAAAATGGCGAAACTCGGTCTGAATATTCAAACAGTAGGCGCGTCGCTTCAGAATGCATTCGCCGGTAATGACGACTCGAAATACCGCGATGGCGCCGAAGATTACGACATCCGCATCATGCTCGACGCGTTCGACCGGAAAAACCCGGAAGACGTGAAGAACATTACCTTCTTCAGCCCCGTTGCCAACCGGCCGGTACGCCTGACAGAGTTTGCCGACGTGCGCCTCGGCAGCGGCCCGTCGATGCTGGAACGGAAAAACCGGCGGACTTCCGTGACCGTTACCGGTAACACCCTCGGCATCGGTTCCGGGACACTGATCAACTCCATCAAGCAGGACCTGGTGGCGAAGCCCCTGCCGGCGGGCGTTTCCCTGAGCTGGGGCGGCGATGCCAAAAACCAGGACGAAGGCTTCGGCTCGCTCGGTCTGGCAATGATGGCGGCATTGGTACTTGTGTACTTCATCATGGTGTTGCTGTACGACAGCTTCATCTATCCGCTGGTGGTACTCTTTTCGATACCGGTGGCGGTGATCGGAGCGCTGATCGCGTTGGCGCTGTCGTCCTCCAACATGAGCATCTTCGCCATGCTCGGGATGCTGATGCTGATCGGTCTGGTAGTGAAAAACGCGATTCTGATCGTCGATTTTGCCAACCAGCTCAAGGCGCAGGGTATGCCTTACAAGCAGGCAGTGCTCAAAGCCGGTGAAGAGCGCCTGCGGCCGATTCTGATGACGACTATCGCCATGGTGATCGGGATGATACCGATTGCGGTGGCGAGCGGAGCCGGGGCAGAATGGAAAAACTCCCTGGCGTGGGTACTGATCGGCGGTCTGACGTCGTCCATGATCCTCACGGTCTTCCTCGTGCCGATGATCTACTACCTCGTCGACCGCGTCGCCGAGCGGTGGGGACGGAAGAAAAAGAAGGTGTACGAAGAAGAGTCCGTACCCGTATAAGCCATGAAAAAGGGACGACCCGTCTTGACTTTCAGACGGGTCGTCTCATTACCAGGTATTTGGGAGATAGTCATCGGAATTTTAACCGGGCAGAAGCCCTGCAACGCCATGGAAATGATACGCTCTACACCCGAGCTGGAGCGTGAACGGATCGTTCGCGAAGCCCGGAACTGTTTTCTCCGGTACGGATGGCGGTCGGTCAGTCTGGACGACCTCGCCGGACGTATTGTGATGTCCAAAAAGAAAGTCTACACCTATTTCGAGAGCAAGGAAGACCTCATCCGGCAGATCATCGCCAATGATCTCGAGCAACTTCGCACCAAAGTATCCTACCTGCTTGCCACCCGGCGCAATCCGATTGAACAGTTTTTGTCGGTGGTGACGGTATTCATCGGCCACTGGGAGTTTTCGGACGGAAAGATTGTCAACGACCTCCACAAGTATCACCCGGGTATCTGGAGCGGGGCCGAGCAGGCGAAGAAAGACCTGATTTCGTATTTTATTGATTTCAATTCGGCAGCGGGCGTCGCCGCTCAGCTATACCTGCGCGACATTGATTTTCACTTTCTTTACCGATTTCTCTTTGATTCCGTATTGCTGACGGACTATCCGGAAGCTACCAAAGACGAACTATCACGGCATTTTCTCCGGGGATTACTCACTGAAACCGGTATGCACAATTACCAGTCGCTCGGCCCCGTTCGTTAAAACGGCAGGGTAAGCTGGCGGCCTTCGAGGTCGTCGAGTGAATCCAGGTTGGACAGCGAGATACCCAGCAACCGGATACCTTTCCGCAGCGGCAGGATACTGTCGAACAAATCCCGGATAATCCGCTCATAAACAGGTTGTTCCGTCAACGGCTGGAGGCTCGTCCGGCTGCGGGTAATCTGTTCGAAGTCGCCGAATTTTACCTTCAGCGTCACCGTCTTGCCATACAGGTGCGCACGCTCGGCCCGTCGCCATACTTCTTCCGAAATGGGCCATAATTCATTGAGCAAGAGTTCTATTTCTTCGAGATCGGTAGAAAAGGTTTCTTCCGCGCCGATGGATTTCCGGATGCGGTCGGGGTTAACCGGCCGGTCGTCCTGCCCCCGCGCTATCTGGTAGTACCACCTGCCGGCTTTACCGAAGTGTTTGACCAGGTTTTCGACCGGCTGTTCGCGGAGATCGGCGCCGGTGAAAATGCCCATTTTGTGCATTTTTTCAGCCGTTACGCGGCCAATACCGTGAAAGCCCTTGACTTCCAGCGTCTCCACAAATGCCTCGGCCTGGCTGGGTTTGATAACAAAGAGGCCGTCCGGTTTCCGGTAGTCTGATGCGATCTTCGCGAGAAATTTGTTGAACGATACCCCCGCGGAGGCCGTCAGGCCGGTTTTCTCTCTGATCTTTTCCTTGATTTCCCGGGCGATCCCGGTGGCAGTGTCGATGCCTTTGAGGTTTTCGGTGACGTCGAGGTACGCTTCATCGAGCGACAATGGCTCGATCATCGGCGTGTATTCGGCGAATATTTCGTGGATTTCGCGGGAAACGGCTTTGTAAACGTCAAATCGCGGGCGGACGAAAATCAGTTGCGGGCATTTCCGGATGGCAGTCACAGAGGGCATGGCCGACCGTACCCCGAACTGCCGGGCCTCATAGCTGGCGGCGGCAACGACGCCCCGTTCGCGGCTGCCGCCTACGGCCACGGGCTTTCCGCGCAGGTCGGGGTTGTCCCGCTGCTCGACGCTCGCATAGAAGGCGTCCATGTCGATGTGGATGATTTTCCTAAATGTTGCCAAAATTGGGTGTTAACTTCGACCGCCGGCAGCGTGGCAGTAGCCGGCATCCGATATTGCTGCCAAGATACGCACAGACCGAACCTCACAAACGACCTGTTTCTTCCATGCTTCCGGATCTGACTTCCGAATTGCGCTTTCAGACCAGCCGGTCTTCCGGTCCGGGAGGGCAGAATGTCAACAAGGTAGAGAGCCGGGTAGAGGTGCGCCTGTCTGTGCCCGCTTCCCGCCTCCTGACCGATGAACAGAAAGAGCGTATTTTCCGTAAACTAAGTTCCGCACTGACGGAAGAAGGAGACCTGGTCGTCACCGAACAACGCACGCGCAGCCAGCTCAAAAACAAGGAACTGGCCGTGCAGAAGCTGAACAACCTTCTGGAGAAGGCATTCCGCGATCCGAAACCCCGCAAAGCAACCCAACCGACGAGAGCATCCGCCGAAGAACGCCTCCAGCGCAAACGGATTTCTTCCGAACGCAAGGCCTCCCGGCAACGAAAAAATTGGGAGGACTAACTTCCCGAATGGCTACTTTTGCATCAAATGATTTCCACATGAATCGGTACAAACTCAGTTTCCTTCTTCTTCTCTCCCCTCTGTTGCTCCTGGCGCAAGCCAAGCCGAAAACCGCCTCCGGGCCTGCTGCCCGCCCGAAACTCGTCGTCGGGATTGTCGTCGACCAGATGCGCTATGACTTCCTCTTCCGCTATGCTGCGAAGTACGGAAACGGCGGGTTCAAACGTCTCCTCGGCGAAGGGTACAACTGTGCCTACACGCATTACAACTACATGCCGACGATCACCGCACCGGGCCATACCTGTGTGTTTACGGGTTCTATTCCGGCGATTCACGGGATTGTCGGGAACGACTGGTTTGACCGCAGCCTCGGCCGCGAAGTGTACTGTACCGAAGATACCCTGGCGGAAGCTGCCGGTGGCAGCGGTTCAAAGGCTGGTAAAATGTCTCCCCGGAACGTACTCGCCACGACCATTACGGATCAGCTGAAGATCGCAACCAACTTTAAGTCGAAAGTCATCGGTGTATCCCAGAAAGACCGCGGCGCGATTATCCCCGCCGGTCACTCTGCCGACGCGGCCTACTGGTTCGACTCCCGCGACGGAAGCTGGATCACCAGTACCTTCTACATGAAAGACGTACCGCAGTGGGTGAAGGATTTCAACGCGAAAAAACTCGCCAACAAGTACCTCGAAAAACCGTGGACAACGCTGTTGCCCATCGAACAATATACCGAAAGTACGGCCGACGACATGCCGTGGGAAGTACCCATCCCGGGCGAAAAGAAGCCGGTTTTCCCGCATGAAGTAAGCGGTACCTTCCAGGGCTTCTACGAAAACTTCCGGAAGACGCCGTTCGGCAATACCATCACAAAGGATTTCGCCATCGAAACCCTGAAAAACGAAAAACTGGGCAAGGGAACGGAAACGGACTTCCTGACGGTGAGCTTCTCGTCCACCGACTACGTAGGCCATAGCTTCGGCCCGAACTCCATCGAAACCGAAGATACCTACCTCCGCCTGGATCAGGATATTGAAGCGCTTCTGAGCTTCCTTGATACCTGGGTAGGGAAGCAAAATGTACTCGTTTTCCTCTCTGCCGACCACGGTGTAGCCGATGTATGGGGTTTCTCCCGCGAGCATAACATCGCCGCCGGTTCCATCCAGAAAGTAACCAACGCAGCCAGTGCGGCCCTGACGGCTGCATACGGCGAGGCCGACTGGATTCAGTACTTCGGTAACTATCAGATTTACCTGAACCCGGAAGTTCTGAAAGCCAAAAACCTGACGGTCAGCCAGGTATACCCGAAAGTGAAAGAAGCCGTCATGAAAGTACCGGGAGTTGCCAACGTACTCAATCTGCAGGATTTCGCTTCGCTGCAAATCAATGACAATCAGGCCTATTTCGTGAAAAACGGCTACCACCTGAAGCGGGGCGGCGACCTGATGGTCGTAGCCGAACCCGGCTGGCAGGAAGGTTATGTCCGCGCCGGTACTGGCCACGGCACGCCTAACAACTACGATTCACACGTGCCCTGTCTGTTTTACGGCTGGAAAATTCCGCACGGCAAAACCGGCGCTTCTACGCACGTAACCGACATCGCTGCCACCGTCGCCTACCTCCTCGACATCCTCGAACCGAGCGGCTGCGTGGGTAAGCCGGTGGAGGACCTGGTGTCGCAGGTTAGGTAGTGTTTGGCGTTTTGAGTTTAGTGTTTTGAGTTAGGGGCTGGCAGATTTGTCGGCCCCTTTTGCGCAATAGCCGGTGGTTGAGCTCCGTCGAAACCAGCGCGGCGGGTGTGGTAGGGATGAAAATAGAACGGCTGCCGGAGGTTTCGACGGAGCTCAACCACCGGAGAGAGAGATTCGCCAAAGTCATCCCTCAGAACTCTAAACCCTAAACTCTAAACCGCCTTCCTCACCTCACCTTCTCAAACCGGTACGATACCTTCTTTTTCCCGTCGCCTATTTCCGCGTAGAGATTTTTGGGGCTCTCGAGGGAATAGGCGACGTATTTCGGGAAGTCATGTTCGGGATTTTCGACGCGGAAGCCGGTGGCTGCAGCCTGCACGACTTTGAACGGCACCGGCGCGGCGTTTTCTCCTACTTCCGCGACAAACGTGCATGCTCCGCTTTTGCAGCGGATGGTTAGCTTTTCGGAGACGGTTGTATCCTTCCCGGCAACGGTATACGAACGGCCTTTCCATTCGTTGCCAACCCTCTTCCATTCTTCGAATTCGCCTGTTTTGACGTTTTTCCAGGTTCCTGCGAGCCAGTGAAAGGACGAAATGTCGGTTGCCGGCGCCGCCAGCAGCAGCAGACAGATCCAGTTTTTCATGTGAACAGCGATTGATGTGTTACAGGCAAGATAACACACTTCGGCAGTACTTTTCTTTATCCGACGATCGTCCGGAATGTCAGGTTCACCCGGGGCGTGGCAATTTTTGTTGTCGGCGGCAGGCGGTGCTGCCAGTAGGTCTGGGTAGTACCTTTCATGACGAGCAGGCTGCCGTGTTCGAGCTGTAACTCAACTTTCTCTTTCGTGGCTTTGTGTTTGAACGCAAACTTCCGCTCGGCGCCGAGGCTGAGGGAGCCGATGGCGCCGTCTTTTTTCAGGTCGGTTTCGCCATCGCTGTGCCAGGCCATGCCTTCCTCGCCGGTATGATAGAGATTGAGCAGACAGGAATTATAGGTTTCGCCGCTTTCCTTTTCTATGAGCGCTTTCAGTTCCAACAGGTCGGTTGTCCAGGGGAGGGCAAGTTTGGTGGTATTGGAATAGGTGTATTCGAAGGGTTGATCGCCGTACCACGCTACTTTTCGCCTGGTGATGATCTTTTTTCCGAGGATAATCGCCTCGTCGTTTCGCCATTCGATGGTTTCGAGCAGGCGACGGAAATAGGAGTCGGCCCGGTCCCGGTTCATGATTTTGCCGTAATACAGTACGACGCCGTCCTGCGGAAGCCAGTTATGCGTTTTGTCGGCAGGAAAGTCAAAAAGTTGCATATTTCCAGTGTTGATAGGCCTCGCGGAGGCAGTGCCCGCAGGGACGGTAGCCGTGTTGTATGGCTTCGTCTTCCGAAGAAAAAAACACCCGGTTGGCCCGTTTCATACGCTTTCCCGACGAGCAGCTCAGCAATCCGTAAATCTTCAGCCGGGCGTTCCCACCGAAGCGAATGGCCCCCGTCCGGATCAGACGCCGGACGGCAGAATCGGTGAGGGAGGGGTGAGAGAGCATGGGAACAGTTTATCGTTTTCAGTTTGCTGTTTTCAGTTGGGTTACCCAGCGCAGCCGCATTTACCGGGGTGGTTGAGCTCCGTCGAAACCACCCGGCGCAGGAGCAGGCACAAACCTCTCTTCCCGCCGTCCGTAGCATCCGCTACGGACTTTTTTTAATTGGCAGGCTGAGCCTGCCTCAGCCGTTTTTCCATTTTACCGGATTGCAGGCAGCCTTTTATCAAATATTCAAAGATACTTTTCAATATACTCCTGCGCCGGGTGGTTTCGACAGAGCTCAACCACCCCGGTCGCGACGGCTGCACTGGGTAACCCAACTGTAAACAGAAAACTGTAAACAAAAAACCGCAAACCGAAAACTGCCTCAACTTTCCGCATCATGAAAAATCACCCCCAACGCATACCGTTCACCGCTGCGTACTTCGCTGACGCCGTGTTTCATCGTGACGCGGTAGTAGCCGTTGCTGCCCTTTTCGGGCTTGAAGTTGGTGGTGAATATGAGCAGATCGCCTTTGCCGGGTTGCAATACCGTCGCCTTGGACTGCGCGCGCGGTACCTGCTGAGTTAAGACAAACTCTCCTCCGGTAAAATCTTCGCCGGTCTGACTGAGTAAAAAGACCATCTGAAGCGGAAAGTATACTTCCCCGTACAAATCCTGGTGCAGGGTATTGAACCCGCCTTTGGTATATCGGAGAATCAGCGGGGTAGCTTTTTCCTGCCGGTTATCCCGGCATTCACGCAGCAGATCAGCGTGGACAGCCGGTACCTGCCGGTTGATTTTCAACGCCTCGAACCAGGTATTGGCAACCGGTGCAAGATGTTGATAGACAGCCGATCTCGCCGTTTGAATCAGGTCGGGCAGGGGATACGTAAAGTACTTGTATTCCCCTGCTCCGAAGCGGTAGCGTTCCATCACCACCGTCTTCCGGTACAAACCCGTGACGGCATAGGCGGCCTTGAGCGTTTCGCATTCTCCGTCTGACAAAATACCCGGAATCAGAGCGTATCCATGCCTGTGCAGGCTCTCCCGGGCGCCGTCCCAGTCGGCGCGCCGGATTCGTTCCAGTAAAGGACTCATTACCCCTCCTGACTGATTTGAGCCCCTTCCCAGCCGATGATGGCCGTTTTACGGGTCGGTCCCCACATATAGCCGCCGAATTTGCCGGTCGACTGGATTACCCGGTGACACGGAATCAGAAACGCGACCGGATTACTGCCGATAGCCGTTCCGACGGCACGGGAAGCCTTCGGTCGACCGATCCGCTGCGCAATGTCTCCGTAGGTCGACAACCCGCCCATCGGAATTTTTAAGAGGCTTTCCCACACTTTCAGCTGAAAATCAGTACCCTTCAGGTGCAGCTTGATTTCGGGAAGGCGGCTCCAGTCGTGCTGGAAAATGAACAGGGCATTTTGTTGCAGCAGGTCCAGTTTCTGCTGGAAGGCGGCATTGGGGAACAATTCCCGAAGATGGATAAGAGCCTGTGTTTCATCGTCTTCGAAAGCCATATGACAGACGCCTTTGTCAGTGGAGGCGACAATCAGACTTCCGAACGGACTTTCCGCAAAGCTGTAGCGGATGGATAAGTTCCGCCCACCGTTTTTGTACTCGGCCGGCGTCATGCCTTCGATCTTCACGAAAAGATCGTGGAGGCGGCTGGTACTCGAAAGTCCCGTTTCAAAAGCCGCTTCCGACAGGGTAGCCCGACCCCGGAGCACGCTTTTGGCATGGTCCAGGCTGATATATTGAAGAAATTTCTTGGGGCTGGTCCCGGCCCACTCCGTAAACATACGCTGAAAGTGGGCCGGGCTCAGGTGTACATTCCCGGCGACTTCCTCCAGATCCGGTTGTTCCCGGAAATGCTCCTGGATGTAGTCAATTGCCCGGGCGATACGCTGGTAATCGAGAGATGCTTGTGTTTCCATGACTTTTTCTGTTTGGGTACGACAAAGGTGGGGGAGTTGTCGTTCCTAAAAAATCCGGAATATGCGGAGTTGGGGAATCTGTTTTCGGTTTGCAGTTTTTGGTTTTCAGTTGGGGACGGGGATGGACCAATGGGCGTCGCAAAGGCTAAGCGCTCTCCCCGGTGGTTGAGCTACGTCGAAACCTCCGGCAGCCACCCATTTTTATTCCCAGCGTATTCGCCACGCTGGTTTCGACGTAGCTCAACCACCGGCTATGGCAGCCGGCCCGCCTTGCCCCCAACTGAAAACCAAAAACTGAAAACCGAAAACAGCCCCGCCTCACAACCTGATCTCCACCTTCTTCCCACTCCTCGCTGCCTCGTAAATCGCATCGATGATTTTGAGGTCTTTGACACCTTCTTCTCCGTCAACGGGAACGGGCGCCTCTTTGCCCTGCAGGATGATACCCGCCATGCTATCCATTTGAAGGGTCTGGTGGGTAACAACCGGCTGATTCAGCTCTCCTTTGTGCGTACGCCCGCGGATAGGCCCGTAGCCCGTGGAGGGATTGAGCTCGGCAAAGCCTTTTTCACCGACGAGGTAAAAGCGGTCGAGGTAGTTGAATGCGTACGTCGACAGGCACGAGGCCGTTACCCCGCTCGGAAAGCCCAACTGGAAGGTAATGGTTTCGTCTACGCCTTCCTTGAATTTCACCGGGTCGGTCTTTGTTTCCTGTGCCGTGACCCAAATGGGATCTTCGCCGACCATGTACCGGGAGCCGTTAATGGAATACACGCCGATGTCCATCATCGATCCGCCGCCGGCCAGCTTCTTATTCAGTCGCCATTGGGTAGGATCCCCGATCTTGAAGCCGGATAATCCCTGGAAAAACTGGATCTTCCCGAATTCCCCCGCTTTCCGCATCCGGATGATCTCGACAGTATGCGGCTCGAAGTGCATGCGGTAGCCTACGAGCAGTTTTACGCCGGCTTTTTTACAGGCATCTACCATCTCCTGACCTTCTTTGGCATTGACCGCCATGGGTTTTTCGCAAATGGCATGTTTACCCGCTTTGGCTGTGCGGATGACGTGCTCGCGGTGCAGGCCGTTGGGCGTGATCACGTATACGGCGTCGATATCCGGGTTATCCTTGATTTTGTCGAAGTTCTCGTAGCTGTAGCAGTTTTTGTCGGGAATACCATACTTGGTTTTCCAGGCTTCGATTTTAGCAGGCGTACCGCTGACGACGCCCACCAGTTTCGCCATTTTACAGGCCTGCATAGCCTCCGCGACACGGGTACCATAGCCGCCCAGGCCCATAATGGCCACGCGGAGGACGGGTCCGTCGTACGGCGCAGCACCGGCTTGTTCGCTTAAATAGGGAAGAAGCGGAAGCCCCGCGGCTGACGCGCCGAGCTTCTGCAGAAAATCTCTGCGGGTTTGCATGGTTTTCGTGGTTTGAGGTTGTCCGGAAGAAGACCGGTTACCAAAAATGCGGATTTTTCCCGAAAGCTTCTACGTAAAATAACCTGCCAGTGGGTTCAGCGAAGTACTTTGAGCGTCAGGAGGTTGACGAGGGAAGAAGCGGTCAGCGCAGCCGCATACGCCGCCCAGATTGGTACGACGGGCAACAATAGCCCCGTCGCATACAGAAATACCGCGAATCCGAAGCCCGAACTTGCCATGCCGCGCAGGATCCGGGCCGTTTGTTCCGGTCCCTGCTGAATATGGGTAAAAACCGCCAGCGAGGCCGTCATGATCGGAAACGGCGTCAGTAGCCCGCTCCAGACAGGCCCCGTCCAGGAAGCAATCTGCGTAATCGACGCGACGAAAAGCGTGGCGACCGCCATCCGCAACGGGATATCAAACCGGGGTGGAGGAGGAATATGCGCCGGTACCGCCGGCCGGGGAAACTGCCAGTATACCAGCGCCATAACAGCGAGTAACAGCACAAACGCCAGGTGGATATTTCCCGGAAAATACTGCCCCGCCCATAACCCGGCGATGACTACGCTGTAGCCGAGCATAAGGAGCGGAAACCAGCTCATCTTTCCGGCCAGCCGCGCATATAACCACGCGAAAAAGTAGGTTACCGAAGACCCGACAAGAGACCCCGTCGCCGACCGGGCCGCAAATGCCGGTCCCTGCTCCAGTGCCAGAAATATCGAAATAGGCCCTGCAATCCACGGAAAACCACCTAACCAGCCACCGATGACATTACCCCAGCGCCGGGCGGCAAGCGTCACGCCGCCAATCAGCGAAGGCATCAGAATGAGCTTGATGAGGAGGGTAGACATGCGGTCAGAGCGGTTTTTCGAGCCAGATGCGGTGCTGGTCGACCGTCGCCGCCGGCTCAAACCCGATGATTTGAAAGCCGTTTTTCAGCGCGAACCGGAGCATGGCCACATGCGTATTGCGGGTTTTGAACCGAAGTGACTCATACCCTTTGTCCCGGCACCAGTCTTCCATAAACTGCAAAAGTAACCCCGCCGCACCTGCCTGCCGGTGCGATTGCGCCACGCCGCCCATCCAGGAGTAAAAACTGCCGTCGGCCGACCGCTCATACCCGAGTTTGAACCCAACCGGCCGGTCGTTGTCGTACGCGATGAGTACCAGCGACCGCATCGATTCCCGGAACTGCTCTTCGTAGCGTTCCTTCGAATACGGCTGTACCAGTTCGGGTATGGCGGAGTAGAGGGCAATTACCTCGTCGAGGCTGCCCTCCCGGACGGTCAGAGGCATGGGTATCAGACGGCGACCGGCGCCTTGATAGCCGGCCAGGGATCGTAGTTTTCGAGTTGAAAGTCTTCGTACCGGAACGCAAAAAGATCTGTCACGTCCGGATTGAGTTTCATGACGGGAAGCGCCCGCGGCTCACGCGATAGCTGCAGTTCCGCCTGCTCGAGGTGATTGAGGTACAGGTGGGTATCCCCGCCGGTCCAGATAAAATCACCGAGGCCGAGACCGGTCACCTGCGCGATCATCATCGTCAGCAACGCATAGCTGGCAATGTTGAACGGCACACCCAGGAAGACATCTGCACTGCGCTGATACAGCTGGCAGGAGAGTTTATTGTCCGCCACATAAAACTGAAACAGGGCATGGCAGGGCTGCAATGCCATCTGGCCGAGATCGGCCGGATTCCAGGCGGAAACGAGGATGCGGCGGGAGTCAGGAGACTTCCTCAGCAACTCCACTACCTGCGTGATCTGGTCGATGACCTGCCCGTCCGGACCTTCCCAGCTGCGCCATTGCTTGCCGTATACCGGGCCGAGATCGCCGTTTTCGTCGGCCCATTCGTCCCAGATACGGACGTTGTGTTCTTTCAGGTAGCCGATATTCGTATCGCCCTGCAAAAACCACAGCAATTCGTGGATGACCGACTTGAGGTGTACTTTCTTCGTCGTCACCAGCGGAAATCCCTCTGCAAGGTCAAACCGCATCTGATGTCCGAAAACCGAAAGCGTACCGGTGCCTGTGCGATCCGTTTTGCGCGCGCCGTCGGCCAGAATATGGCGGAGAAGATCCTGATATTGTTTCATGCCTTAGGAAGGTTCAACGGTCACGGTATGGGTAATTTCAGCAGAAGGAGACAACTGGGCGGTAGCCGAGCAGTACTTCTCCATCGATAGCTGAATGGCGCGCTGGGCTTTTTCAAGCGGGACATTGCCCTTGATCTGAAAATGCACGTTGATTTTCCGGAACGGGCTCATCTCTGTGCCTTCAATCTTCACCCGCTCGCCGGATACGCTCACGCGGAAATCGTCTACCTGAAGCCGCTGCTTTTTGAGGACGAGAATCACGTCAATGGCGGTGCAGCCGCCGAGACCCATCAATAACAACTCCATCGGGCGGGAGCCGGCGTTATGGCCGCCAACCGCTTCGGCAGCATCAATCGACACGGGGATGGAGGAAGAACCCTGCGCCTGGAAATGAAACGCGTCATCAACGCGGACTAATTCTACTTTCATGTATCAATCGGATTAGCCGGGACGCCGGATCGCCGGACAAACTCACATACAAAATTAGGATTCTGTTCGAGCTTAACCCTGTGAGGCGGGCACGAATTTCAAGGGTAACGGCATTCCGGCGCGAAAGGTTTACTAACCCGTCGGGCACTCGGTACTGCCCCTTCTGGGCGACGGGCGCCTGGCCTTCAGCGGCTTGCCTTTCGGGCCGGTGTATACCCGCGGCTCGGATTTGACGGGTTCCGGCGCGGGTGGCTCCGGAATCGCCTGGTAGTCAGGATACAACATCCATTCCTGGGGCTTTCCGGTATCGGCTGAGAGCGGGAAACGGGGATTGCCTGGAAACGGGTATGGATTATACTGGTAATCAAAGAGATAAATGGTAATGTATCCGTCTTTGCTGTACTTCCGGGAAATAGCGTTCGGGGAAACATAATTCTCCGCCCGCAGGTACGATGCCCGCAATTGGAGTGAATCCGGAAACAGCTGGCGGTACATCCGGGCCCGGTTGAAGAGGAAGGAGCTATTGACGGAATCGAGCCGTATCGCCGTCGTAATGTAATAGTGCGCGTACTGAGGCTGCTTGTGGGCGGCATACAGGGCGCCGAGGTTGTTGATGGACGTCTTGCTCAGGTACGCCTCGTAATTACTGATCGCTTTTTCCTTTTCGTTGATGAGGCGGTAGACGTTCCCGATGTTATTCCGGAAATACCCCGTGGAGGTATCGAGCCGGGCCGCCCGCTGAAAGTCTGCCAGGGATTTGGCATAGTAGTTCCGGGCGTCGTTTTCCTTTTTATCGAATTCGGATTGAAGGCCTTTGTACGACTGCGCCACACCCCGGTTATTGAAGATCATGGCCACCTTCGGATACTTCATAATAAGGCTATCGTACCGGACGAGGGCCTCGCCGATGCGGTCGCCCTCCAGGTCGGTGATCGCCAGACCATTGTGTGCGTTGAGCTCCAGGGGATTAAGACGGATGGCGCGCCGGAAATCGTCCGCCGCATCGTCAAACTGTTGGATATTAAGCTGGAAATTACCCCGGTTGGTCAGCAATCCCGGATTATTAGGTTGAAACTTCAGCGCTTCGTTGACATTGCGGTGTGCGCTGGCAAAGTCGCCCGTACCCCGGTATGCTTCGCTGAGACCAGCGTATACGGCCGTTTCCCGGGGTTTGGTTTTCATCGCGTTTTCGAATTCGGGAATAGCCCGGGCATATTTTTTCAGATTCAGCAACGTGAATCCGCGGCATAGGTAAAAGTCGGCAAAGTCCGGATTGGACGGGTTAATGAGATGCCCGGATGCTTCAAAGTCCTTCCAGGCTTCGGCATACCGCCCGAGCCGATACAGCGCCATGGCCCGGCCAAGGCGCGCCGGGGCGTAGGCCGTGTCATAGCTTACCGCCCGCTGGTACTGGATCAGGGCGCGGGCATCGAGTTGCTGGGCGAGCAGTACGTTTCCGATTCCGGCGGCGGCTTCTGCCGACCCCGGTTTGATCCGCTGTACCCGCTGGTAGGATTCGAGTGCCTGACCGTAGTTTCCCTGGCGGTAGTAGGTCTGCGCCAGCCCGAGGTGAGCGAGGTAACCTTCCCGACCGCCTTTTTCCAGGTATTCCTGAAAGCGGGCTATGGCTTCTTCTTCCTGGCGAAGCGCGAGGTGCGTTTCACCGAGACAAAGCAATACCCGGATGTCAGCGCTATCATTTCTTGCCTGCTCAAACTGCCGGAGGGCTTCGTCCCAGCGGTTCTGCGCCGCGTATAACTGGCCCAGCGCCACCCGCGGCCGGGAGTCTCCCGCGGCATTGGCTCCCTGCTGAAGGTAGTTTTCGATATGGGGATAGGCGTCGGGCAGCCTGGCCGAACGCCAGAGCGCCAGCGCCTGGTTGTAGAAAAGGGCTGTATTGTTGGCGCCATCCACCGGCGTCGTCCGGAAGTAATTAAGGGCTTCGTTATACCGACCGCGCTGGGCTTCGGCCAGTCCGCGTTGCAACCCCGCATTGGGAAAGGGCAGCGACCCCTGCAGCCAGCGGGCAGCCTGATCATAGTGACGCTGGGCCAGTTCCGCCTGCCCCAGGTTATAGCGGAGGGTATCTTTCGGTTGAACCCGGACGGCGCCACCGAGCAGCTGACCGGCCCGGTCATACCGCCCTTTGCGGGCCAGCTCCACGGCCATGTTATTCACTTTCCGCAGCGAATCCGTTCGGTTGGATTGTGCCCAAACCGTCCCCGTCCAACAGCAAAACAGGAGCAAACGCAGTATCATTCGGAGAGTGGATTGGCTGCGGCCGGCGTACGGCCGAGTCAAGCGAATAGTCTTCCGGGAACAGAAAAGCCGGTTGTAAAATTAACGGAATATCCAGACATCCGGAGTTATCCGGCCGTCGGGCGGGCCAGCTCCTTCACTGGCCGGAATCCCAGCGCGGCTCCGGCTTCCAGCAAAAACGGGTAGGCGTCTTCCCAGGTATTGGGCAGCGTACCTTCGAGAATGGCTTCCCGGACAGTATTCTTGAGTTGCCCGACTTCCTTCGAAGGCCCCATTCCAAATACTTCCATGATCATTTCTCCCGTGATCACCGGCTGAAAATTCCGCAGCTGATCCCGTTCTTCGACCTCCTTCATCAAAATCTCCACCTTATCAAAATTGGCAAGGTACCGGCGGACGCGGTTGCCGTCTTTCGAGGTAATATCGGCTCGGCAGAGCTTCATGAGGTCGTCGAGGTCTTCTCCGGCCTCCACCATGAGGCGGCGGAGAGCCGAGTCGGTAATGCCTTCCTTCGCGAGGACGATCGGGCGGAGGTGCAGGCGAACGAGCTTCCGGACTTTCCGCATTTCTTCTCCGAGCGGCAGCCGGAATTTCCGGAAAATGCCCGGAACCATGCGGGCGCCGAGGTCTTCATGTCCGTGGAAGGTCCAGCCGATTTTCGGATGAAAACGCTTGGTCGCCGGTTTGGCAATGTCGTGCAGTACCGCCGCCCAGCGCGTCCAGAGGTCGTCCGTCATCCGGCAGACATTGTCCAGCACCTGCAGCGTATGGTAAAAGTTATCCTTGTGGCCTTTGCCGTCGATTTGCTCGACGCCTTTCAGTTCCACAAATTCCGGGAAAATCAGTTTGAGCAGGCCGGCCAGTTCGAGGAGCTTGAAGCCATACGAGGGGACAGGCGTCCGGAGGATCTTGTTCAGCTCGTCGGTGATGCGTTCCTGGGAGATGATCTCAATGCGCGGGGCGGTCCGGACCAGCCCGTCGAACGTATCCGGGTCGATGTCAAAATTCAGCTGCGTGGCAAACCGGATGGCCCGCATCATGCGCAGGGGATCGTCGGAAAAGGTAATGTCGGGATTGAGGGGCGTCCGGATGATGCGTCGGCGGAGATCGCCGACGCCGTCGAACGGGTCAACCAATCTACCGAAATCAACTTTATTGAGTGATAATGCCAATGCATTGATCGTAAAATCGCGACGGTTCTGGTCGTCTTCCAGCGTACCGTCTTCCACGACCGGCTTCCGGGAGTCGGACCGGTAGGATTCTTTCCGGGCGCCGACGAATTCGACTTCATACCCGGCAAATTTCACCTGGGCAGTGCCAAAATTCTTGAAAACGGCGAGCGTCGCTTCTGCGCCCGCCAGCCGGGCTACGTGTTCGGCCAGGGCAATGCCGCTACCCACGCACACAATATCTATGTCTTTGGAAGGACGTTTCAGAAACAAATCCCGCACATAGCCACCGACGACATACGCCGGTACGCCAAGCTCGCCGGCCGCACGCGATACGAGCTGAAAAACGGGATGGGAAGGTTCAATCATGGCTGGGAATGGCTATTCCGGGAAAAAATTACTTCCGGATAAATTCAAACTCTCCGCCGGAGCCGAGCCGGACAATCCGGGAAAGCTTGCCGGCCTTCCAGGAGGGGGGAGCTGGAAACAGATGGGCGTCGACCTCCGCAGCGGGAGCAACCGTCGAAAGCACCGGCCCGCCGAAGGCGCGGAGAAGCTCGAGGCAGGGACCGTCCTTGACTACCCGGATGGCGATGCTGCCGTCGGGACCGGATACGTTGCCGGCAACATTTTTGCCCTGAGAAAAAACTACTGTCAGCGGATCTTCGGCGTAATCAATCAGATCGTAGGCTAATTCGGGCAGGCGGACGACGTACCGGTCGAGCACCGAACTGTCCCACAAAAGAACAATCAGGCCCTGTTCTGCCGGTATCCCCGCCGCTTCCCGCAGCTTCGCTACGGTTTCCGGACGGGTGGCATCTCCGCCGAGGCTCCACACCGTATCACTGGGAAAACGGACCAGCTGACCGTTGCGAAGGGCCTGAACGGCCGCACGTATTTCTGCATTCATCCCGCAAAAATACGACGGATTTCCCGAAAACCGGTTAGTTCACCGCCGGCGAGGGTTCGAGCTTGTACACAAAGAAGGCATCCCGGGGGGAAGGGCCGGCGTCTATTTTCCGGAATCCCCAGGTCAGAAAATTGGCGTCATACCAGGCGGAAAGAGAGGCAGGAGCGTCGCTGTTGAGGTTTTTCCGTACCGCTTCCGGCAACCGCTCCGATTCTTCACCGGCGCCGAGCGTCTCTCCGCCGCGGATGCGCTGTGTGCGGATTTTTGTTTCGTACGGATAGGCGAGCAGCAGGGTATTTCCCTGCCGGCTGAGCTGTATCTGCTGGGTGAGCTCGCCGCTGGTCAGGTCATCGAGGGAGACGCAATTGTCCCACAGCAGGTTTCCTGCCCGGTCCAGTCCGCAGACGATGGCATGCGTATACCGGAAAGAGTCCTGCGGGCGGTTCCGGCCGGAAAAGACGGTCGATGCCGTTTTGTATTGCGGGTAATATGCCTCGGCCAGCAGCAAGTATCCGTTTCCGTCCGGAATGACGTCGTGTACCTGTAGGAGGTAGCTGAGTTTGGGGTCTTTGCCTTTCTTCCGGCTTTCGGCGATGCGGGTGCGCATGCGCTCCTGCCGGCCGGGTTTCAGGTAATTGAAAAAATTCGGAAGATCCGAAAAGGGAATATACCGGATATCCCGGCGGCCATGCTCGCCGAGCCGGGCCAGGTACAGGCCCTGCGAATATTCCGAACAATGAAGGGAGTAGTTTCCGACCAGCAAAGATTCTCCGTTGGAAAGCGGGATGACCTTGCCTGTGATCAGGCTCTTGTCTGAGTCGTCGGAGAGGTCTTCCTTGCGAACCAGCTTTCCGTCGTAATCATACACATGCAATAATAGCCGGCAGCGGCCTTTGCGGGTGGAATGAGCGAAGACGTGTACCTGGTTACGCTGCTCGTTGACTTCCAATCCGTTTAAAGCGAGATGATAATCAAACAGATCCGGTAATGCTTTGGAGCTTTTATCGAAGAAACTAAAGGCGACGACTACCGGCCGGTCGTTATACTTTCCGGCAAGAAAGGCCTTGTTGCCGAGTACCTTAAACTGGGATACCTCGTCGATAGCCAGTACTTCGCCTTCAATGAGCTCGGTGTCGCCTGTTTCGAGGTGTACTTTCCAGATCTGGATTTTGTCGGACGAAGGGTCGCCGCAGAGCCAGTACAGGTGATCTCCGGTATGATAGGAAAGCAGCCCTTCAAACGGGTATTTCAACCGGAATTCGCTTTCCCATTTGCGGGCGAGTGTTGAATCGTAGCGGGTAAACTGATAGAGATGGGAGACGTTCCGGAACGGATCGTTGACCGTACGGGTAATGAGCAGGCCATCGGCACCGAGAGACAAAACATCGAAGTCTTCCGTCTTTTTTTCGTCGCACAGTATCTCCAGATGCCGCGTCGGAAGCATCTGCGCCCATGCCGTACCGGACAGCAGCCAAAGCCAGAACAGAAGCAAGCGTTTCATAGCGGAGGTTTTGAGGCCGGGCGACGGGCCCTGTACCGCAAGCGTTAAGTTACCGAAGGAACCTGTTCGAAGCCAAAGAAGAGGCGGACTTTTTTTGGGGGAGGGGGTTGGTTGGGGGGGTAGTAAGCGATAAGCTGTAGGCTTTAAGCTATAGGCAGAGGAAGCCGAGCACAGTCGGTTTCCGGACAACGGGCCGTATCCCTGCCTACAGCTTAAAGCCTACAGCTTATCGCTCAAAGCCTGCCAACCTTTACAGCTTAAATCCCTCCTCCAGCCATTCCTCCCACGGCAGGTATGCCTGAAAAACCATGATTCCGATTACCAGCGCGAAAATAGCGGCAACAAGGACCGCGCCGGCGGCGAGGTCCTTGATTTCACCGGCGATCTTCCGGTATTCGGGAGATACCATGTCCACCATCTTTTCAATGGCCGTATTGATGGCTTCTGTTACCCAGACGAGGGTGATAGCCAGAAGGAGATTGAACCAGTCCCGGAAGTCGATCTGCAGGAAGATACCGAGCAGAATGACGAGTACGGTGGATACCAGGTGGATCCGGGCATTGTTTTCCGAATAAACCATGACCTTCAGCCCGTGCAGGGCATAGCGGACGCTTCGGAAAAACTTAGGTACGTTGATCGGCATTCAGGACTCTTCTTTTGGCATCAAACTTAGCAGCAGCAGGTAACAAAACCCAATCAGGAGGGAAAATTCAACAGTCATGAGGAGGGCCTGCCGGGCGGTCAGCGCCGACAGGATTTCCCGGATCAGGTGCATGGGGCGCGTCAGCGGATGCCAGCTGTTGAGCCGCTGTACCCGCCCGAGGTAGATTCCGAACCCCGCCAGCGGCAGCGTAGCGAGCATGATCCGGTCGCCCCACACCGGCAGCAACTGCCGGAGGGAGCGGCGCATCCAGTGAAAGGACGCCAGCCCGCAGGCAAGGCAGACGAGCGCATAGCTGAATATCATCACCGCATCGTGCCAGACAGGTATCCGGGAGGTATTCTGAATGTGGACCAGGTCGGTGATGACATAGGGCGCATTCGGGAAGAAGAGCAGCCAGAGCAGGCCGATGGCCGTCAGGCTGACCGTCGCCTCCGGCCGCTCCCGGGCCTGTTTTTCAAACCAGAGTGAAAGGCCCAGTGGAATCCACGCCAGAAACAGGTTCCAGTTGATGAAGACGTACCAGCCTTCGCGGGAAAGTCCGTAGCGGACGACGAGCAGGAAGACAGACAGGGCCGAGAGCGCGGCCAGACTAGCGATTAACCGAAAACGACGTGTCATGTGAAACGGGGTTGGATAAAGTTGAAAGCGATTGACGGGTTTTCCAGTCGGTATAATTCCAGGATTGCCATTTCTCCTTCTGCGCATTGGTCATGAATTCCCGGGTCATGGTATTGACCTTTTCTCGCTGATCTTTGTCGAGATGGCCATATTCCAGGAGACCGGGCAGGGAGGCAGACCCCAGCGAGAGCAGGTAATTGACGTCCTGCGTACGGGCGTAGCGAAGGTTGTAGTAGGTAATAAGCCCATTCCAGGGAATAGCAGCTGCTGCCAGAAAGAGGGCATAGGCTGCCCAGGTATTGATCCGGACCAGGTACCAGTTGGAGCGGAATTCCTTGACTTTCAACGCCGTGGTTACCAGGCCGAAAGCACACAGCAACAGCCATACATACACGCCGATCCGTTTGAACGTCAGCCCGTAGTTGATGACATACAGGGCATTTTCACAGGCGGTGAAGAGCAGCAGCAGGGCGTTGAGGCCTACCCAGGTATACGTCAGCTTTTTCAGGAGGGAATTGCCCTTGTAAAAGTTCAGGTTTCCCCGGAAGAAAAAGAGTACAACGGCCATCGCCAGCAAAATACTGAAGATGAGAACGATGACGCCGTCGTGTACCCGGTGAGACAGATCGGCAGCCGTTGCAGCGCCGGTACCCGATGCGAGGGTAAGCGTACTGACGGCGAGAAACAGCGCCAGCAGCACATTCAGGCAGGTCATCAGGATAACGCCCTGGCGGTATTCGAGGTGCAGGGATGATTCGTCGGTTTGCTCCTGTTCGGGCGTGAGGACGTCCGGCTGCTGCAGATCCAGCTTTGTCAGGATATTCAGCGAGGAAGGGAAAAAGAACGCAGACAGCCACACGAGTCCGAAACAGAGGCAGAAAACATACCCTTCGTCCCAGGAAAAGCGGAGAATGGAAAAATCCGGGTTGGCCCAGGCATACAGGCTATAAAACAGGAGCGTGACGACCAGCGGGAGTACCACCAGCCGGAGAACGTGGTGACGCTGCCCGTTGCCGGAAGCGGCACGCATAATCGCTTTCCCGAACGACGTAAAAAAAGCGCTGAACCCTCCGTTGAACGCTGCCACTACCGGCGACAGCCGCGAGCCGGGCAGGTACCCCGCCAGCATCACGACCGAGCCGAGAAACAGCAGCATCAGGATGGGGTTCGGATGGATGCCCATTCCCGCGCCGGCAAACAGAAAGCCTGCGCCGGCGGCAATAGCTCCTGGATTCCGGAAAACGACCGGATTGGCCGCTACGAGGAGCATCAGAACAGCGGCGGCGAAGAGCCCGAAATTCACGCCCGGATTGTAGTCGTACAGGAGAAAGTTCTGGGCAAAGGCCGCAATCAGCAGGAAAACAAAGGATTTTAGCATAGTACTTTGTTTTTCAAAGTTAATGGAGAAAAAAAATTACGATTTGACAGATACGTTTTTAAGCAGGGTTTCGAGGGCGTTGATGTGGTCGTGAAAGGCCTGTCTGCCCGCGTCGGTAGCCTGGTAGGAGGTATTCGGTTTTCGTCCGATAAACCCCTTACGGACCGCGACATACCCGGATTTTTCGAGCGCCATCAGGTGGCTGGCCAGGTTGCCGTCAGTTTGCTGCAGGGTATCCTTAAAGGTATTGAATTCCACCCAGTCCTGTACCATCAGGACCGACATGATTCCGAGCCTGACCCGGTTTTCAAAGGCTTTATTTATGTTATCGATCAGGTTTTTCATACCACTGGCCCGCGGCCCTTACGCTCCGTATTTCCGGTACATCACTATTCCATATACAATGTGAAGAACCCCGAAACCAAACCCCCAAAATAACAGGCTGACGCCTGAATTGGCAAACCAGCCGCAGCCGATACCGACGATGATTTCACACAAACCGAGGTAACGCACATCTGCGTGGGTGTATTTGCTGGCGTTGATCAGCGCTAATCCGTAGAATACCAGCGTCGCGGAAGGAATCAGCCCCGGCGCATGCAGCAGCAGCAGGTAGCAGAAAATACCGCCGGTTACGAGAGGAATAAACAGGTTGATGAGCAGTCGCTCCGTTGTCCGGTCCCATACTTTCCAACCCTGCTTCCGGGCCCGGCGGGTGGTGAAGTAGATTCCGCCGGCGAGCGATAACAACAAAACACCGCCAAAATCAATCAGGAAGAAACGGTAGAATCCCAGCGGCCAGCTGCCGATCGGCAACGAAAGAAACGTGAAATTTCCCTGCAGGAATTTCCAGGCAGCGACTGCCCCGAGCAGCGCAACCGTCCCGGCAAAAATACCCGACAGCCCGCTGAGGGACAGAAACCGGGAGGATCGTTCCATTAATTGCCGGATCTCGGACAGGTCACGCAGAGGATCTTGTGTCATCGATTGAAGTACTTTGTGTTGCAAAGTAAATGCGATGAGGGAAAATAAAACAAGCGGATGGGGAAGATTTTTTTTAAACAGACGAACAGGAGCCCGCCCGATCAAAGTCACCCCTCATTTTTCTGTGTATTCTGTGCTTTCTGTGAGAAACTGATTTTTAATTTTTCTCACAGAAAGCACAGAACACACAGAAGTAAAAAAGACAGGGCTGTTTCCCGTGAGAGAAACAGCCCTGTCTTTGCTGAAAAGAGCGACTACTCGGCGCCTGAGCCATCGTCGAGGCGGTTGCCCAGACGTTGGTAGTGCTTGTTGAAGATCGCTTCGTATTTCGAGGCTTCCGCGGTGAGCTTGGCGTCCTGCAGCTGCTGAACAACGAGGTTCATTTCATACAGGTTCACGCGGATATCCTGGCTGTCGCCATTGGTTTCGATGTAGTAGTTCAGGTTTTCGTCGCACCGGTTCATGATGGTTTGGGCCATCTGGAGCGCGCGGGCTTTTTCGCCGACTGAAATCAGGGGGCCGATGAAGCTCACTGAAATCTGATCGTAGGGAATCGCCTTATCCGGAATGACGTCGAGGCAGCGGTTGAGAACAGCCTTCGCCTTGTCCAGCTTGCCTTCCTGAATGAGTTGCGTAGCGAGACGGTAGAACGCGATCCGCGCGGATACCACGGGAGCGCCGCGGTAGGTTTCGTCGTAATACACCTTCGGGTTGTTCATTTCGCGCCAGGCCATTTTGTTCATCATCTTGTCGAACATGACATCGGAATTCACGAAGCCGTCACGGGCGCCGGAAATCTTGAACGGCATGAGGCGATAGGCATATCCTTCCAGCTGGAGGAACTCTTTCAGGCCCAGGTAGCTCTGGGAGCCGAGGGTCGAAGCGAAGTAAATCGGCCGCTCGAAGTTGCTGTGCGCGATGATATCCAACTGGATCAATTCCGGCTTGGTGATGTCGTTCTGGCCAAACGTCCAGGTCAGGCGATCCGTCAGCAGGGGTTCAAACTGGTTCGATACAAAGCCACCCTTCTTAATCCGCTCGGGGTCAAGCTTGAGGGAAAAGACCGAAGACGGCAGCACGTTGAGTTGCCCCATCGTCGTCTGTACCTGAATAGCCGGGTTGTTTTGCTTGACGAGCTGGATATAATCCTGAAGATCAATGCCTTCCTTTACATTCGGGTTTTCGGAGAAGGGAATCTGGTCGTTGATGCCGGTCCGGAAGTTGTCCATTTCGAGGGAAATAGGCAGCGGCGCTGATTCATAAGTCTTCCGCTTCATTTGCTCAATGTACCAGTCGGTTCCGAGGAGCGAGAGGTTACAGACGCGTACGTCGGTCCGGAAGCCTTCCACTTCCTGCACATACCAGAGGGGGAAGGTATCGTTGTCCCCGCCGGTAAACAGAATGGCGTTCGGCGCGCAGGAGCTCAGCATATTCTTCGCGAAATCGACAGAATGCCAGCGGTTGGAGCGGTCGTGGTTGTCCCAGCTCTTGGCGCCCATCATCACCGGAATACCGATGGACAGAAGCGTTGCAAGGGAACCGGTAGCCACGGCCTTGTTTTTCAATACGCGACCCAGCAATTCCTGTAGTCCAAGCACGCCCAGACCGCACCAGAGGGCGAAGAAATAGAAGGAACCTACGTAGATATAATCCCGTTCGCGGGGCTCTGTCGGCGGTGAGTTGAGGAATACCACCAGCGCGAGGCCCGTCATAATGAAGCTGATAGCCACCACCAGCCAGTCTTTTTCCCGACGGAAAAACTGAAGCATGAAGCCGATCAGACCGAGAATGAGCGGCAGGAAATAGAAGTTATCATGCGCCTTGTTATTCTTGATGCTCTCCGGCAGGGGAGCCGATTTGCCGGGGCGTGGCGCCCAATCGGCCCATTCGTAGTCACTCTCCCGTCCTGCAAAGTTCCACATGAAGTACCGGGCATACATAAAGCCCATTTGGTACGAGAACATGAAACTCATGTTCTGGCCGAATGTGGGCTTGAGGTAACGGGACTGATCCGACGGATCACGCGCCAGACCTACCAGCGACGCATAGCGATCGGGGTGGCCGGGCTGTTGCGAGTACATACGCGGCAGGAAGCTTTGCTGGTCTTTTTCGAAGACATAGTCCGGCTTGTAATCGTAGATTTTGTACTTGCCGCCGTCGATTTTGTACATCGGATCACCTTTTTTGACGTCGACCACGCGTGATGTAAACAGCGGTCCGTACGTCAGCGAACGGCTTCCGTATTGCTCCCGCTTCAGGTAGCTGAGGTAGTTGATCGCGTCAGACGGGTTGTTTTCGTTGATCGGCGGGTTGAAGTTCGACCGTACCAGCGCCTGCGTATAGGAAATGTATCCGATCAGCACGAAGGTCAGCGAAAGCAGCGCAGTGCTCAGAATGACCTTCTGCTTTTTCTGCGCGTACCAGACGCCGTAGCTTACCACCGCGAAGAAGACAATCACAAAGAAAAGAACGCCGGAATTCAGCGGCAGGCCGAAGCTGTTTACAAACAGTTTCTCGAAGAAGAACGCCATACTGGGCAGCCCCGGAATAATACCGGAATTGATGATCACGAGAATCACCAGGCCGATAAAAAGGGCTACGCCGCCACCGATGAGGGACGGCTTTTCACTTTTCTTGAAGTAGTAGATAAGGGCCAGCGCAGGCAGCGTTACCAGGTTCAGCAAGTGAATACCAATGGAAAGCCCCGTCAGGTAGGCGATGAAAATGATCCAGCGGTTGGCCGCAGCTTCGTCTTCGATCAGTTCCCAGCGGAACGCCGCCCAGAAAACCAGCGCCGTGAAGAAGGAAGACATGGCGTATACCTCGGCTTCCACCGCCGAAAACCAGAAGGTGTCGCTGAAGGTGTAGATCAGGGAACCGACGATCCCGGATCCGAAAATACCGATGAGTTCTCCGGTAGAAAGCTCTGAAACCGCTTTGTTAACGATTTTCCGTCCCAGCATGGTCAGCGTCCAGAACATGAAGAGGATCGTCATACCGCTGGCCAGTACCGACATCATGTTGACCCAGAAAGCGACCCGGGTGACGTCGCTGCCGGCCAGCAGCGAAAACATACGGCCGAGGAGGAGGAAGATGGGCGCCCCGGGGGGGTGGGGGACCTGAAGTTTAAATGAACAGGCGATGAACTCGCCGCAATCCCAGAAACTGGCGGTTTGTTCGACTGTCGAGGCGTAGGTAAAAAAAGCAATCGCAAAGACACTCCAACCCAGTAGGTTATTGATCCGCTGGTAATTTTTCATGTAGTCGGTTTATGCTGATAAAATTCTTGGGTTCCGGATACAGTCGTAAGAATCGGCCAAAAATAGCAAAAAGCCTCCGACCCATCGGACCGGAGGCGTTAAAACTTGTTAACCCTATTCGGATATTCCCGGTTTTTATGTAAACAATCCGGGTACCTTCCCGCTCGTCAGGGCTTGTAGAAAACCCACTTGGAGAGTTCTTTGAGCGTAACCTTCTTGCCGTACATCAGAATACCTACCCGGTAAATACGTGCGGCCAGCCAGGTCGTAAACAGGAAGCCGAGGACGAGTACGGCCATCGACAGCAGGATTTCCCACCAGGGTACGCCGAACGGAAGGCGGGCCATCATGTTGACCGGAGAGGTAAACGGAATGACGGACGCCCAGAATGCCACTTTGCTATCGGGTTCACTGATCACAAAAGACATCATCATGATGCTCAGAATCAGCGGAATGGTAATGGGAAACATCAGCTGCTGCGCCTCCTGCGGACTTTCCACCGCCGAACCTACCGCCGCAAACAGCGAGCTGTAGAAGAGGTATCCGCCGAGGTAATAAAACAGAAAAAGCGTCAGCAGCTTTACCCAGGGAAGGCTCTGAACGGAGTCCATGATACCCATGACCTTCGCGCCGGGGCCGGATTCGCTCATTTGCTTGACGGCGGCGTCTACCTGCTGCCGGCTCGCCTTGCTCGACAGCTCGGTGCGGGCTTTGGCTTCGAGTTTTGCTTTGAACACAGACGAGGTAACTGTGGAGATCGATACGGTCAGGACTATCCAGAGCACAAACTGAGTCAGTCCGACCAATCCGACGCCGATGATTTTACCCAGCATCAGCTCAATCGGGCGAACCGACGAAACAATTACCTCGATGATGCGGTTGGTTTTTTCCTCGATTACGCCGTTCATGACCTGGGAACCGGAAATGAAGACGATCATGTACAGCAACAGCGCTACAGCATACCCGATGCCCATCGCGACGCCGGAGTTACTGGATTTCTCGGCGCCGTCGCCCAGGCTGAACGTCTCCGCGTTAACGTTGACGCGGTTGTCTTCGATGATCTGCACGTCAATCCCGGCCCGTTTCAGCCGCTGATTCCGTACCTCGGCCTGCACGATTTCCTCAATGTCTCCCTGCAAACCCAGGCTGACGGATTTTTCGGAGAAGATTTCGAGCCCGTTCGGCCGGTCTACGATGGTTGACGGAATATGCACCAACGCCGATACCCCATTGGTTTTCAGGTCGGTTTTGGCTTTGGCAAGGGGATCCTTGATGAAACGGAACTGGTAGTCTTTTCCGCTTTTGAATTTGCTGGAGAAGAGGCCGGTTTCGTCAATGATTTCGACTGTCTTGGTATCGCTGCCGGCGAAATACAGCAGTGCCGGAACGGCGTAGATCGCCGTGATCAGCAGGGGGGTAATGATCGTCGTGATCCAGAACGACCGCTTCCTGACGCGGGTCATGTATTCCCGCTGGATGATGAGGAAAATTTTATTCATACGTCTGAAAAGCGGTTAAGGAAGCAGGGCTTCGGTGGCAGATTCTCCGACGACGCGGATAAAGATATCGTTGAACGAAGGCACATTTTCCGAGAAATACCGGATTTCGGCCTGGCTGTTGAGCAGGTTGATCAGCTCGGGCAGCGACCCGCCTTCCCCGATCCGGATCCGGACGCGGGATACGCCGGGTTCGGGGCGGTCGACCGGAATCTCTTCATACACAGCTGGTAACGAGACTTCGCCCCGGTACATGACTGTGTACGTATTGTCCATGAATTGCCGCTTGATGGCGCGTTTTTCACCCCGGAGGACAACCTTCGAACGGTTGATGAGCGCGATTTCGTCACAGAGCTCTTCGACCGACTCCATGCGGTGGGTCGAAAAAATGATCGTTGCGCCTTTTTGCTTGAGCTCAAGGATTTCGTCCTTCAGCAGATTGGCGTTGATCGGGTCGAAGCCGGAAAAAGGCTCGTCAAGAATAATCAGACTGGGTTCGTGGACGATCGTCGCGATAAACTGACACTTCTGCGCCATACCTTTCGACAGGTCTTCCACTTTTTTATCCCACCAATCGCGGATATCCAGTTTGATGAACCATTGTTTCAGTCGCTCGGTGGCATCCCGCTGCGACAGGCCCTTGAGCCGGGCGAGGTAAATGAGCTGATCGCCCACTTTCATCTTTTTGTAGAGGCCGCGCTCTTCCGGCAGGTACCCGATATGGGCAATGTGCCGGGGCTGGAGTGGCTCGCCATTGAGGAGTACTTCGCCTTCATCCGGAGCTGTAATCTGATTGATGATCCGGATAAGCGAGGTTTTACCGGCGCCATTCGGTCCCAGCAATCCAAAAATACTGCCGTGCGGAATGGTCAGGGAAACGCGGTCGAGAGCGGTGTGGGTAGCGTACCGTTTGACCACATCACGGGCTTCAAGCAGGAAATCGGCCAATGCTGTGCGAGGTTGATGAATGTTCAAAACTAATCGGAAACCGGGAATGCCGGCTATTTTCTGCACCAGCGATAGAAATTCCGGATAAATGGCCCGAAATAACTACGCCCGACGGCACATACCATCGGGCGTAGTCGAATAAAGAAGTACTCAATTGTAGCGTTCCCGTACCTGAAAGAGAATCCAGAATTCTACACCGGCTACGATGATGGCGAAAAAGATACCTACAATCGAATATGGAAGGGAAAACAAGCCGGATACGACAGCGAAAGCGATGTTGATCAGTACCGCGTAATAGAGGAGGTTCCAACCCCTGCGCTGATTGGCACGCAGTGGCGAAAACGCCATCAGGTTCAGAATCGTCGTGACTGCACTGGCAAAAAGGGAAAGCACGCCGGATACAAGCCCGATACCAGAAGCGACAAAGATGCTCGCGGTAGCCGTCAGGCCGAGCGCAACGAGGATGGCCCATAGTCCGATCACTCCGCCGATCAGGGCGAGCCAGGGCAGGATCTGGACGATCAGGTCTTTCGCATTCGGGGGAAAGGCCGGAAGTGATTTCAGGAAAAAGCCTTCCATGGCCTCTTCGAGAGGGAGTTTTGGCTCCATAAACAGAATAGATTTTAGTGGTTGAAACAGGTTTTTGTCAGACATATCAATTCTACGGGAAAGCCGCCTACTTTCAAAGAAGAAGATGAAAATACTCCCTGATCACAGCCTTCTGGTCGAAAGATACCTGACTCCTGATTCTGGTACTGCCGATTCTCCGACGTATCTTTAACCCCCGACGGCCGTAACTACTTCATCGTTACTATCCCTTTTCTATGAAACTTACCATTACCTGGCGAATCTTTATCGGCCTGATTCTCGGCGTTATTGTCGGCTACGTTGTCCACACCGCCTATGACAGCCCGGCCGATCAGGAAACGCTCAACACGTGGAGCAAGAACCTTCAGCTGCTCAGCAAGGTCTTTCTCCGCATGATTAAAATGATCATCGGCCCGCTGGTATTTTCCATGCTGGTGGTCGGGATTGCCAAGCTGGGAGATTTCAAGCTTGTTGGCCGTATCGGCGGAAAAACCCTCGGTTACTTTCTTTTTGCGACGATTCTCTCTCTTTTGACGGGACTGGCCGCCGTCAATATCCTCAAGCCGGGCAAAGTCATGCAGTTACCGCTGCCTGCCAACGGTACCGACACGGGCATTGAGGCCAAGAAATTTTCCCTCGAATCCTTCCTTTACCATATTTTCCCGCAGAGTATCATCGAGTCGATGGCGGCCAACGAAATCCTGCAGATTGTCGTGTTTGCCATTTTCTTCGGAATTGCCACCGCCGCGATCGGCGATACCGGAAAAGTCGTGGTGAAAGCCCTGGACGCCGTATCGCACGTGATGTTCAAGATCGTTTCGTATGTGATGGGCTTTGCGCCGTACGGGGTTTTCGGGGCGATTGCCGCGGTGGTAGCGACGCAGGGACTCGGTATTTTTGTGGGGTATGCGTACCTGATTTTCAGTTTCTTTTTGGGACTGGCGTTCTTTGTTTTCGTCGTCCTTTGGGTGATCTGCCTCGTCAATAAGATTCCGTACTTCAAACTGCTGTCACTCATCAAGGACCCTACGCTGCTGACTTTCAGTACGGCCAGCTCCGAAGCGTCCATGCCGCAGACCATTGAAGCGCTGAAGAAATTCGGTTGCTCGGAGAAGATCATCAGCTTCGTACTCCCGCTGGGGTATTCCTTCAACCTCGACGGCTCGATGATGTACATGACCTTTGCCACAGCATTTATCGCCCAGGCCTACGGAAAGGATCTTTCTGCCGTGCAGCAAATCACGATGCTGGCGACGCTGATGCTGTCGAGCAAAGGCATTGCGGGCGTGCCGCGCGCGTCGCTCGTTATCATCGCCGGTACCATGACCATGTTTGACCTGCCGATCGAAGGTCTGGCGCTGCTGCTCGGCATCGACCAGATACTGGACATGGGCCGCTCCGCTACCTCTGTAGTGGGTAACGCCGTCGCCACCGCCGTCATCTCGAAATGGGAGGGCGAGCTTGACCTGAATAAGGTTCATTCGGATGAAGAGATAGCGGCGTGACGAGGGAGGTTGGCAATAGGCTTTAAGCTATAGGCAGTAAGCCATAGCGCGGACCCAGGCATGTATAAAAGCAGAAGGCGATAGGTGGAACGCGAGCGTTTCGTATCTATCGCCTTCTGCTTATTGCTTAAAGCCTATAGCTTAAAGCCTATTGCTAACCTCGCTACTGCGCCGCCGCCCCCTTCCGCATATCCAGTTTCTGAATCAGGTCGGCCGAGAGGGCTTCGGAGTAGGTTCCGTAGGCCATCATCAGGACGCCCTTGTGCCCGCCTTTGGACTCGATGGCATATACCACCGACATATCGGACGGGTTGGATTCCCCTTCAAACCGGTAGGCTTCTACTACTTCAAAGTCTTCCGGATGGAGGATAAGGCCAAGCGTAGCCAGGCTGAGCGCGCCGTTCTCGACGCTGAAGTTTTCGTTGTATCCCCGGGCGGCCAGATCGGCGAGTGCCTCGGTTTCCGTCATGTATTCGTCCATGGCTGTCGGTTTTTTAAGTGATCGGATGTGAAGAGAAAGGGCTCTTTCCGAAAGTGATGGGTAAAAAATCAGGCCACCTCCTTTCCATTGGGAGCCGGACCGAGTAAGTTTGCTTCTGTAAAACAGCACGACCATGTGGGAAGAAAAAGACAATAAACTGGTGCGGGAGTTCCAATTCCGGGACTTTTCAGAAGCTTTTGCCTTCATGACACGGGTAGCGCTCCTGGCCGAAAAAGCAGACCACCATCCGGAATGGTCCAATGTCTGGAACAAGGTCCGGATCGCCCTGTCGACCCACGACGCCGGCAACATCGTGACACACAAAGACCGTCGCCTTGCCGCCGCCATCGATAAGCTGCTCTGAAACGCCTGAATGCATGAAATTATACCTTGTACCTACGCCCATCGGTAACCTGGACGACATAACCCTGCGTGCCGTCAAAGTACTGCAATCGGTCGACGCCATCCTGGCCGAAGACACCCGTACCTCCGGCAATCTCCTCAAACACCTGGGTATTCAGAAACCGCTGATGGCGCATCACGCGCACAATGAGCACGCTTCTGTAGCCGGGGTAGTGAAAATGCTGCAATCCGGGAAAACACTGGCTTTGGTGTCGGATGCCGGTACCCCTGGTATCTCCGATCCGGGTTTTCTGCTGGTGCGGGAATGCCTCAAAAACGGACTGGAAGTGGAATGCCTGCCGGGGGCGACGGCCTTTGTCCCGGCGCTGGTTAATTCCGGGCTGCCGACCGACCGTTTTACCTTCGAAGGGTTTCTTCCCCAGAAAAAAGGCCGGCAAACCCGCCTCAAAGCATTGGCAGGAGAGGAGCGTACCATGATTTTCTATGAATCGCCCCACCGCGTAGTCAAGATGCTGGAGCAGCTTATCGAGGTACTCGGTCCGGACCGGCAGGTATCGGTCTCCCGCGAGCTGACCAAGCTGTTTGAAGAAACCCTACGCGGCACGCTTCAGGAAGTGGTTACCCATATGATAGCCCATGCAGATAAAGTCAAGGGAGAATTTGTCGTGATCGTGGCCGGTTCGGAATAGGGAAACTTCTACCTTTGACGTCAAACATTGATTTATGTCTTTTCGCCGTCTTTTCCTCCTGTTTTTCTTCCTGTTACCGGCCGGATTACATGCGCAGCAACTCAGCCCGCAGGCAAAGACCAGCCTGATTACGGTAGGACCGGGGAATTATATCTACACCTTTTTCGGCCATACGGCAATCTGGATCTACGACCCGCTTCTGGGTGTAGACCGGGTGTATAACTACGGGACGTTCGACTTCCGTGCGTCGGGTTTTTACTGGAATTTTCTCCGGGGAAACCTGCCTTATAAGTTGTCCGTCTCTCCGCTCGACTACCCCGATCCTCAATACAGCCAGCTCGAATACTGGAAGTCGGAAAACCGGAAAGTCACCGAACAGGAACTGAACCTGTCTCCGGCTCAGAAGCAAAAGCTCTATCAGATCCTGGAAATCAACGCCCTCCCGGAAAATAATACCTATCAGTACCGGCCGTATTACGATAACTGCTCGACCCGCCCGCGGGACAAAATACTGGAAGCCGCGGGCGACAGTATCCGCCTGGACTCAACCGATGTCTTTCTGCTGGGGAAATCGTACCGCTCATGGATGAATGATTACCTCGCCGAAAGCCCCTGGTCCAAACTGGGGCTGAATTTCCTCCTTGGGTACCCGATTGATAAGGTAACTACCCTGGGTGAGTCGACCTATATTCCCGACAACCTATTCCGGCTGATGGAGCATGCGACCGTCCGCCGGGCCAACGGTACCAGCGCTAAACTGGTGGGAAAAACAACGGTATTATTCGAGGCAAAGCCGGAAACAACGGGCTTTCTGTGGAAGGCCGTCTTCTGGATCGTAATGGCGTCGCCGCTGGTGTATGTCATCCTACGGAAGAAAAGCCTGCGGGCCGGTGGCGCGTTTGACCGGTTCCTCCTGGCACTGACGGGTGTTATCGGCGTCATTCAGCTATTGCTTTGGTTTGGTACCAAGCATGGCATTACCGATCTGAATTACAGCCTGTTTGTATTCAATCCGGGTAATATCGTGGCACTGGCGCTGCTGAAGCGCCGGTTGAAATGGGTTTCCTATTACTTTATCGCGGCGATGGTTTTTCTGGCCGTCGGCCTGATGATTTACATTATTCTGTGGCAGGGTACGTGCGGACTCGTCTTTCTCATGATTACGCTGTTCGGCCGGTACCGCGTACTGGCCTCACGCAAGCATTACGGTATTCAATAACGGCTCCCCGGGAGCGGCTTCTTTTCTATGAATCTTGAAAAACTAACCCAGGACGTCAATCAACTGGCCCGGTCAGCCGGCGAGTTTATGCTCAACGAGCTGAAGAGCTTTGATCCTTCCAAAATCGAACACAAATACGGAGAGAATTTCAATCTCGTTTCGTATGTCGACAAGGAAACGGAAGCCCGCCTCGTCGAAGGACTGTCCCGGCTCATTCCCGGTTCAGGCTTTATCACCGAAGAAGGAACGGTGGAACAGGCGAAGGATGAAGAATTTGTTTGGGTCATCGATCCACTCGACGGCACCACCAATTTCCTCCATGCCTATCCGCAGTTCTGCACCAGTATCGGATTGATGCAGGGAGGGAAGATTATTTCCGGCGTGATCTATGAGCCTTTCCGGGACGAAATGTTCTTCACCTGGAAAAACGGCGGCGCCTGGATGAATCGCGAGCGCCTGGCTGTTTCGAAGGTATCGGCGGTACAGCACAGCCTGCTGGCCTGCGGATTTCCGAGCCGGCAAAACCAGAAGACGGAAGCGTACATGTCCATGATTCAGAAAATCACGCGGGAATCACACGGTTTCCGCCGGATCGGTTCCGCCGCGCTTGATTTGGCCTATACCGCCCGCGGCTGGTTTGAAGGCTATTTTGAGTATAACCTCAACAGTTGGGACATGGCAGCGGGCGTGTTACTGGTAGAAGAAGCCGGCGGCCAGGTGACTGATTTTCAGGGGGGAGATAATTACCTCTTTGGCGGAGAAATTATTTCTTCCAATACCTTGATTCACAAGGAATTGATGGGAATGATTGCAGAAAGCTGGAATCAATGAAACATTACGCCGTTTGTAGGCGTTTATGTACCAAAGTAAAAAAATAATGGAAACGGTCGTTATCGGAATCTTGTTTGTCGGAGCCGTTGCCTGGATGGGTAACAAAATCCGGCGCCAGTTCAGCCTGCGGAAGGAGGGAGGATGTGCGAAAGGTTGTGGAACGTGTGCGGCAGCCAGGCTGAGCGAGGTCAAGGCTGAGTAGGATCGTTTCGTTTGCTTTCATTACCGGTCGGCCCGCAGTTATCGCGGGTCGACCTTTTTTTGTCTGTGTATTCTGTGAAGTCTGTGAGAAAAATAAAAATTGCTCACAGACTTCACAGAATACACAGACAAAATTTTCAGGATTGGTTGAGGGTAGAAAGGAACCGCTCCATCATTTCTTTCAGCTCTACCTGCTGCCCCTCCCAGGTCGTGCGCGCGTTGGGAATAAGTCTGTCTTCTGTAATCGATGCTCCGAGGGTACGGAGAACGAGCAATAACGATTCATGCGCTTTTTCACCTGATAAAGATGCCGTGACCGGAAACGTCGGCTTCCCGTCCCAAACCATACCCGAGACGGTCCAGTCCAGCGCATTTTTCAGTGCGCCGGGCATGGCAAAAACATATTCGGGTGAGCAGATGACGACACCGTCGGCCTTCGCCAGGCGGTCTTTCCAGCGCGCAACAGCCTCCGGATCTTCCGTGACGTCGGGGTTGAAAGCCGGAAGCTGGTCCAGTTCGTCGTAAAAATCCCACGAAACGCGGTCTGCAGAAACGGAGTGGAGGTACTGCAAAATGTCCTGGTTCACCGACCGGGAACGAAGGCTGCCGGAAACGGCAAGGAGACGGAGTGACATACAAAACGGGTTGTGGAATCCGTAACCCCAAACCGGCCCGGAATGGTTGCAGACCCCGGCTTTTTATTTACCTGCCGGAGTCGGAGGAATAACCGAAACCTTGGTTTCAACCACTATCTTGCGCCCAAGAAACGTTGCGGCTGCATGAAAAAATTATTCCTCCTGGACGCGATGGCCCTGATTTACAGAGCCCACTTTGCGTTTGCGAAAACTCCGCGGATTACCTCGACCGGTTTGAATACCAGCGCTGTATTCGGCTTTACGAATACCCTGCTGGAACTGCTGAAGAAAGAAAACCCCACGCACCTCGGGGTGGCCTTTGATACGCCGAAGCCTACCTTCCGGCATGTCCGCTACGAACTCTACAAGGCCCAGCGCCAGGAACAGCCTGAGGATATTACCACGGCGATTCCGTATGTGAAACGCCTTTGCGAAGCTCTGTGTATTCCGGTACTTCAGCTCGACGGGTATGAGGCTGACGACGTCATCGGAACGCTTGCCAAAAAGGCTTCCAATTCCTTCGAAGTATACATGATGACACCCGACAAAGACTACGGGCAGCTCGTCGAAGAACATATCAAACTCTATAAACCGGCTTTTCTCGGCAAAGACGTCGAGATCATGGGGCCGAAGGAGGTATGCGACCGGTGGGGTATCTCCGACGTACACCAGGTCGTGGATATTCTGGGACTCATGGGCGATGCGGTGGATAATATCCCCGGTATTCCCGGAGTCGGTGAGAAAACGGCCGTCAAACTCATCAATGAATACGGATCGGTCGAAAACCTCATCGCCAATGCCGATCAGTTGAAGGGAAAACTGGGCGAAAACGTCCGGAATTTCGCTGAGCAGGGGCTCTTGTCGAAGGAACTGGCGGTTATTGAGCAAAATGTTCCGATCGATTTTGTCGAAACAGAACTTGAACTCTGCGAACCGAACCGGGAAATGCTCTCGGCCTTGCTCGACGAACTGGAGTTCCGGACGCTTCGCCGTCGTTTGCTGGGTGACGAGCCCGGTGTAGCGGCGCCCGTCGCACCCAAAGCCGCCAAGCCGAAACCCGCCGGGCAGATGGATCTTTTCGGCGGAGGAGCGGTTGAAGTAGCCGTGGTTGTCGAAGTAGCGGAGGAAACGGAAACCGGCGGCAAGCGTACCATTCACGATACCCTGCACGACTACCGGCTGGTCGATACGCCTGAGTTGCGCCGCTCCCTTGCACATTTTCTCAACCTCCAGGAAATCATCTGTTTCGATACCGAGACGACGGACGTATCGGCGGTGGAAGCGGACCTGCTCGGCCTGGCTTTTTCTTACCGGAAGGGAGAGGGCTTTTATGTTCCCGTTCCCGAAAACCGGGAGCAGGCTCAGGCGATTGTAGAGGAGTTCCGGATGGTATTCGAGAACGAATCGATCGAAAAAATCGCGCAGAATATCAAGTATGACCTAACGGTGTTGTCGCACTACGGCATCGAGGTAAAAGGAAAGCTGTACGATACCATGCTGGCCCACTACCTCATCGAGCCGGAGAAGCGGCATAACATGGATATTCTGGCGGAAACATACCTGCATTATACGCCCGTTTCGATCGAGGAACTGATCGGAAAGAAGGGTAAAACGCAGGGGAATATGCGGGATGCCGACCTTGAAAAAGTCAAGGAATACTCGGCGGAAGACGCCGATATCACCTTCCAGTTGCATCGCCGGCTGAACCCGATTCTGGCTCAGAACGACAAGCTTGTCCGTCTGTTTGAAGACGTGGAAATGCCGCTGGCGCGTGTGCTTTCGGAAGTAGAGCTGGAAGGAGTAAGACTTGATGTAGACTTCCTCCGCGACTTGTCGGCCAAACTCGACAACGACCTGCGTGAAACCCAGCAAAAGGCCTGGGAGCTGGCGGGTACGGAGTTCAATATCTCGTCCCCGAAACAACTCGGTGAGATTTTGTTCGAGAAACTACAACTCGATCCCAAAGCCAAGAAGACCAAAACCGGGCAGTACATGACCGGGGAAGAGGTACTCGTGACGTTGGAGTCGAAACATGAAATCGTTCGGAAAATTCTTGATTTTCGGGAGTTTCTGAAACTGAAGTCGACCTATGTCGATGCGCTGCCGACGCTGGTATCGCCCCGTACGGGTCGCCTGCATACGAGCTTTAACCAGGCCGTGACGGCGACGGGCCGGTTATCTTCCAACAACCCGAACCTTCAGAATATTCCGATCCGGACCGAACGCGGGCGGGAAATCCGCCGGGCGTTTATTCCCCGGGATGAGGAGCACGTGATTCTGTCAGCTGACTATTCCCAGATCGAGCTTCGGATTATGGCGGCTTTTTCGGGAGATGCCAGTATGATGGAGGCGTTTAACCGGGGCGAGGACGTCCACAAGGCTACGGCGAGCAAAGTATTCAACGTACCCATCGATCAGGTGACGTCGGATATGCGGCGGAAAGCGAAGACGGTCAACTTCGGGATCATCTACGGGGTATCGGCTTTCGGGCTGTCCCAGCAGGTGGAAGTATCCCGGACAGAGGCCAAAGAGCTGATTGATAACTACTTCCGGGAGTTTCCGGCTGTCAAGCGGTACATGGATGATAGTATTCTCCGTGCCCGTGACCTGGGCTATGCCGAGACAGTACTCGGTCGCCGGAGGTACCTGCCGAATATCAACTCGGCGAATATTACCGACCGCGGCTATGCCGAACGAAACGCCATCAATGCGCCTATTCAGGGCTCCGCGGCGGATATCATGAAAGTAGCGATGGTAAAAGTGCAGGAGTTTATGCGGAACGAGAAACTGAAATCCCGCATGATTCTCACCGTGCATGATGAATTGGTCTTCGATGCACACCGGTCGGAAATCGACTACCTGAAAGAACGCGTCAACGACCTGATGATTCATGCCCTGCCGCTGTCGGTGAAGATGGATACCGGCATGGGAGTGGGCGCCAACTGGCTCGAAGCCCATTAAAATTCACGTCCGAATCAAACGAAAAACTAATTTTACAACGTTATTCCCCTGTTTTGAACCAATAGCCAGATATGAAAAAAAGTTTGCTTGCGCTGCTCGTCCTGTTCGCCTTTGTAACCGGTTGCAAAAAGGACGACGACAAAAATCCCTCAGCCGACACCAAAACCCTGCTGACCAAGACCTGGATCGCTTCGAAAGTGGCCGGTAATGCCAGCGGTATTTCCATTACCGTTTACACCCGGGGCGCGTCGACCAACCTGTACGACAAGTTCAAGAACTTCTCCGTATCGCTGAAATCCGATGGCACCTATTCCAGCAATGACACCGAAGGAACGACGACGACCGGTACCTGGGCGTTGTCTTCGGACAACAAGACCCTGACCCTGACGGCTTCCAACGGCGCCAAGGTGGTGTATACGGTCAATTCGGTTTCTTCGACGGCTGCTTCTTTCAAGTATACCATCGACTTGAACGCGCAGTCGACGTTCGTTACGGCGATCGTACAACTGGCTGCTGCTCAGGGTGTAACCGTGAAGACCGGGGATTACCTGACGTTTGATGTCATTCCTCAGTAAGAAATTTTTAGCAGGGAGAAAGGCGGGGAGACCCGCCTTTTTTCGTTGGAAGAGGGTCGTCGGGGTAGTCGCACTATTTTTGGGAGCGACAAATTTCCATCTTTGGACACCGGCGTATTCCATTCATTTTGACGACCTCCTGCGAAGCGGGAGTATTTCCAACCTGTAAGTCATGGGAACCCTCAAATCTGTTGTCCACCTTTCCCTCGATGGATTCGTTGCCCGGCCCGGCGGCGATCTCAGTGCTTTTCCGTCCGGAGCTGAAAACCTGGCGTTTGTCAACGAACTGACTGATACGGCGGATGTCGGATTGTTCGGCCGGAATTCCTTCGAACTCCTTGATACACACTGGCCCGGCGCGAAGGATCTTCCGGGTGCTACTCAGGAAGAAATTAGCTATTCCAACTGGTATAACCGGGTGCGGAAAGTGGTGGTAACGGATTCCGGTTCTCCGGAAGGCACGGAGACCTTCCCGAGGGATTGCGCCGCACACGTCCGTCAGCTGAAGGCTTCGACGGCAGGGGATATTCTGTTGTTCGGCAGCCCTAGTGTCACCCGCTACCTTTTGAGTAAAAGCTTGATCGATGAGCTGTGGATATTCATCAATCCGGTGTTGTTTGGAGAGGGAATTCCGCTGTTTCCGGCGTCTTCCGAAACGACGCGGCTGGCGCTGACGATGCTCAAAAAGTTTCCAAATGGAGAGATTGTGATGAATTACAGGCTGTTACCTGTCGTGGCAAAAGAGACATTGCGGGCGGAAGTAACGGTGCGGCAACCGATCGATGTAGCCTGGCTGGCATGGACCAGCCCGGAGGCGATCCGGGAGTGGAACATTCCGTTCGACCACTGGCATACGCCCCGTGCCGAGAACGACCTTCGTCCGGGAGGCGCATTTTTTTACCGCATGGAAACGAAAGACGGCAGTGAGGGTTTTGACTACCGCGGCCGGTACGACCGGATTGAGTTTCAGGAGTTGATTACCCTCACGCTCGCTGACGGACGGAAATCGTTCATCCGTTTTGCCTCCGATGGCAAGCGCACCATCGTGACCGAACAGTTTGAACCAGAAGCGGATACCCCGCCGGAACTGCAAAAGGAATTTTGCCAGAAGGTACTGGAGCGGTTCAAGGCATATGTGGAGGGGAAAGGGATATAGTATCGGCAGATGACCCCGGAGGGGTCGAAGGTTATTAACCCTGGGTAGATACCCGGGGATCTGCCCGAAGCTGGTGCCGAAGCAGGTACCCGAGCTGGAATCTCCGGGCTGGAATCTCCGAGCTGGAATCCCTGGGCTGGAATCCCTGGGCTGGAATCCCCGAGCTGGAATCCCCGGGCGCAGCCCGGGGTTACTGGCGTTTGACCCCTTCGGGGTCGGTGGTGCGGCGAGCTTCCCGGAGATATTATCTCAGTTCGCAGAATAGATCGTTTCCGGCTGAAAAAATGGCAGCCCGATGGGGTCACAAAACTGGAGCCGATCCGGAGAAATTGGGCGCTCCCCGGGCCACTCCGCTGGCCTGGGCGCGGAAAAAAGAACACTTGGAAATCGAACGAATCCTGATGAATCAACCCTAATTCCGTATGCTCGACATCCTCAAGGAAGGTCTCCGAAACCAGCTGGGCGCTGCGATCGACATGCTTGAAAATGCCATCCGGCGGTGCCCCGGCGAGCATTGGGAAACCAACCAGTTCTGGTATCACGCCTTTCACTGCCTGTTTTTTCTGGATTATTACCTGGCGGAAGACCCGCCGTCGTTCACGCCACCGCTGCCTTTCGACGAATCGGAGTTTGAAGACCGCATGCCCGACCGTATTTATACGCAAGAGGAGCTGCTGGACTACCTCGATAAGAGCCGTCGCCATTGCTACGCGCAGATTTCCGGTCTGACGAACGAAGGGTTGACCGCCCGCTGGATCAACTCCTCCGGTTCCATGAACTATTCCCGACACGAAATACTCCTCTACAACCTCCGGCATACCCAGCACCATGCCGCGCAGCTGAATCTCCTCCTCCGGCAAACCATCAACGACGCGCCGGAATGGGTTTTCCGGGCCGGGGAGCACTTCTGACAGTTCAGCCTGCATTTGGCACAACTCGCGGAAAACGCCCGAACAAAACGGAAAAACGGCCGGTTGCTTCCCCGAAAACCGTTTTTCCATGCCGAACATTACCGAATCATACTGGCTGTCCGAGCAGCAGCTGCTCGTCACGCACATCAGCGGGGATATTACCCGCGCCGAAGTCGAATACTGGGAAGATTCCCTTCACCAGGCCCTCGCGGAAATCCCGGACGATACGTCCTTCAAAATCTTCATTAACCTCTACGGTTTCAAGGCAACAGACCTGGATGCTCACAAACGGTTCCGGACAATTGTGCCGGCTACCCTGGCTACCTACGGCTGGAAAGTAGGCTATGTCGACCTGTTTGCGGAAGAAGCCAAAGGGCTTGAAATCCGCTATACTCGCGGCATCCGTTGTACCGGAGCAGCACATGTGCACCAGGATGATACCAAGATCGACCGGTACGAAGCCGAATTCAGCAGCCCGCGGGAGCGGTTCTTCACCGATCCCGAAACGGCGCGGAAGTGGATCGAAGGACTCGCGATGTAAGTACCAGTTGAAAGAAAAAGAGCCGCCGGAATTCCGGCGGCTCTCATCCTGTCGATATACTACTTCAACTGTTCCAGCCGTGCAAACATCTCCATGACAGCGGCCTGATCGATGAGGGTCTTCCGGGCTTTTTTGCCGATCAGATTGGTGGCGGGATCCCGCTCCTCTGCCCAGATACGGTTCAGGTCTTTCTCGAACAACGCGATAAACGCCCGGTTATGATCAATATGGTATAGTTCGATGTACCCGCGAAGGAGCACGGCGTTGAACCAATGGTGGTCCGGAAAACGACCCTTCCGGAAAAAGTATGCTTCGCTTGCTTTGGCAATCGTCTGAGCTTCTGTGAGATAGGCCTTTTCGCCCGTCAGCCGGTACAAAATAGCGGCCGATTGCAGCATGGTACCCGTATTGTAGGTATACCGGGCCGAATCGATGGTCATTTTCGGGAGCTTGAGGGCATCGTAATAAAGACCGTCCGGCGCGCGGAGGCGATCGTGCGTCCAGGTATAGATTTTCCGGGCGACGGTGAGGTACTCCGGCTTTTTCGTCAGTTCATACAACTGCAGGGCAACCAGCACGCCCGGGCCGTTGGAACAGGTGTTCTTGGTGGTTTTGTCGTCCTCCTTCCAGTAAATACCACCGCCGGCCTGCTCGTCGTAGCCGGTCATCATGAAGCGGTAAATACGCTCGCCGAGTTCCAGGTATTCCGGCTTTTTCGTACGCCGGTAGGCGTCGAGCGCGGCTATGGCAACCCATTGATTATCATCGTAAAAGCGGGTGTCTTTCCCGGCTTTGGCAATATAGGCCTGGTAGCCGGACGCAGGCGGCGCGTCGTTCCGGTACTGTTCAATAGCGTTCAGAACCGTCGGCATGTAGTGCAGCGACGGCTGAATCTGCTCGGCTTCCGTGGCAGCCTGAATCAGGGCACAGAGCGGCCAGAGGTAGGAGACGGGCTTTTCGTTGTGTTTGGGATCGTTGGTTTCGAGGTAAAGACCGGTAGCCGGTTGATAGAATACCTGCTGGATAGCTTGCCGCAGCTGATCGACGCGCGCCGCATACGGCTGCTGTGCCCAGGCCTGCAGCGGAAACAGCAGGCAAATGGCCCATTTTTTCATGAGGAGAAGAGGCTTTTTAAAGGAATAGCGGAAAGACCTTTCTTTCAACTCAGTATCCCGGAAATTACGGCAAAAGGTCCGCGCATTCGGTTTCCAGAAAATGCCGGAAACGACGGTGCAGCTCACCGTACCGCTCCAGCCACCGGAGCCCTTCCGCACTCAGGACACTGCCACCGCCTTTTTCGCCGCCGGTCTGGGTGACGACAAGCGGTTCCGGCGCTTGTTTGTTCATGGACTGGACAAGGTCCCAGGCCCGCTTGTACGACATGCCCATCGCTTTGGCGGAGGCCGAAAGCGAGCCTGTTTCCCGGATGTGCGTCAGCAGTTCCCACCGGCCGATGCCGATGAAGCGTTCGTCTCCTTCGATCCAGATCCGGCCGTTCAGTTGGAATTTCATGGTGTAAAAATCCGGATTTGCCGGCATTTCTTCCACCAAAGACATAAAAAAAGGCCGGCACAACGGCCGGCCTTCGGGGAAGAAAGATCAGGCAGGAACATTCGCCGGTTTCTGGGCGAGCGTCCGCTGAACCATGCGGTTGACGAGATACATCATGCCAATACCAATGATCATCCCGCCGATGACGACATAACTCAGGGTATCATACTGTTCAAGCTTGCCACCGGGTGTTTCGACGACGATGAAGCCGGCCACAGCCGAGCCGATACCGCCGGCGATCTGCTGTACCGAGGAGTTGATACTCATGAAGGCGCCCCGGTCTTTCGGCTGGGGTACGGCTGTCATCAGTGCGGAGGAGGAAATAATCCGCGACGTAATGCCCATGAACAACAGGATATTAATGCCAATGACAGTGAGAATAGGCGTGATGCCGAGGTTCCCGTAAATACCCGTCATAATCATCGACAAAACAGAGCCGATCACAAAAAGCCGGTACTTTCCGACGACGTCCGAGTACTTCCCGATCAGCGGTCCCGCAATCATCGAACTGATACCGGTAATGATGTAGATCATCGGCAGTTTCTCGAACGGAATCCCCAGGTTGTGAATGCTGAACGCACTCGCAAAGGGCATCAGCATATAGCCGCCCATTGCCAGGAGGGTAGTCGCCGAAAAAGCCAGCAGGTAATTCGGCTGGGAGAGCGTCCTGCCGAGGTGCTCGAACGCGTTGTGGTCCTGGTTAAGTTTCAGGTGGCCGTCAATGGGCTTGAGACGTACGAAAATCAGAACCGCGACAATCGCACTCAGGATCACGATCATGGAAAACGGTGCATGCCAGCCGAAATGATTGGCCAGGTAGAGCCCGATCGGAATGCCGAGTACCTGACTGCTGGCAAAGGCCATCTGCACAAAGCCCATCACCCGGCCCCGCATCGCAAGCGGAAACAGGTCGGTGATGATCGCCGCACAGATAGATCCGATCACGCCGCCGAATATTCCCGTAAAAATCCGGGAAAAGAGCAGAAACGTATACGTATCCGCGATACTACAGAAAAACGTACCGACGATAAACCCGGCGTAGAAAAACAGCAGCAGTTTTTTCCGGTCGAACTTGTCGGCAAAACCCGCTGCGAGCAGTCCGGACGCGCCGGCGCTGAACGCATACGCTGACACAACCCAGCCAAATTGCTGGGGAGAAATATGCAGCGACGGCATCAGAATGGCCCCGAGGGGCGAGAGCACCATAAAATCGAGGATGATGCTGAACTGGAGAATGGCCAGGATGGCGATCACAAAAGCTTCGTACTTCGTGAAGGCTCTGGACGTTTCAGGTGAATTCATGACAGAGTATGTAGCTATAAAATCAGTCGGGAAGTTCCTCGCAGGTGAATCCTTTGGCTCCCAGCAGACGGATGACGTCGGGAGCGGTCAGGGTATTAGACACGATCCGGAGGACTTTGTCAACATCTTCCAGGTCGACGTTCCACCGGAGAATCCGGTCGTCCGTTTCCAGGAGGTCTTCCAGCCGGACCACGTCCGAGGGCGAGTGAACAGAGGTTTTGAAAACGAGGATGTCGAGCGCATGGGTACCGATATGCATGACGACGGCTGTTACTCAGGGAGTCAGGGCTTTCAGGACCAGCTGCATTGTCTGAAGGAGCAACTCTTCAGTCAGGACAAACGGCTCGTGGTTCGGAAAACTGCGCCCCTGAAAGTGAAACTTAATGAGTTGATACAAAGGCGAAAAGGCAATAGACCAGTACGCTTCAAACGGCATACGGACCAGTTCCCCACGTACGACATTGTTCCGTACAAACTGGCCGAGAACGTCAGACATCTCCGTCCCGATCAGCTCCATGGCGCGGCTGTGGTAGGGAGAGTGCCGGATTTGTTCGGTGAACGCTACCGACCACTTGTTGGCCATACAGAAACGTGCCCGGTTCAGCCACTGAATCCGGAGGCCGTCACCGAACGACATCTGCGGATCAAAATTCTCCAGCGTCGCCCGGAACATTCTCAGGGTTTCTTCTACACATACCTGCACGATGAGGTCGTCCCGGTCCTTGTAGTAGATGTACAGCGTCGCCGGTGACACCCCTGCCGACTTCGCCAGCTTCTGCATACTCAGCCCGTCCAACCCCTGCTCGGCAATCATTTCGATGGCTTTCTGCCGGATAGCGCGTTCTTTCTGTTCGTCCTTTGGTCTCATTTCGGGGACGAATATATAAATGAACGTTTGTTTATTTAAAAAAATAACGGAATATTTTTCAGGAGAAGGAAAAAGAGAACGTGAAGGTTCCTTTTCAGAAGCTGAAATGTACGCTGGCTTTAATGGCAAAATCCCGGCCCCCGATATCCCTGTACGTGAGGCGGTGCAGGGCTGTCACCCGGAAGATCCGGAAGATGTTTTCCACGCCATATCCGACTTCGACATACGGCTTGGACGGATCGAGCGAACTGTATTCGTAGTGCGTCCGCTGCGGAATTTTCAGTTTGTCGACCAGGTTCTGGTTGGATGCGCTTTGCTCACCCACCAGTACGTTCGCCAGCGCAAACGTCCGGAGCTTCCACTTCCGGACGAGCGGCAGCCGGTTGGTCAGCAGCCCGTCGAACGAATGGAAATACTGCATCGACACATACCGGTCCGACACATATTCAAAGAAATCCAGCAGGTTATAGGCATTCCGGTTGAAGAGCCCCGTCGGGTTGCCGAGGTGGGGGAAGAGCAGCATCGGCGGAACGGTAGACGGCGTATACCCGGCCGTAAACCGGTAGTTCGACCGCCCGAGCGTCCCCATCCGGAGCGTCTGGTAGGCCGAAAGCTGGAACCGGTGGTAGTTGAACCGGCCGTTGAGCAGCCCCCGGATACCCCGGGTATACCGCAGGGACAGGACCGGAATCCGTTTGGTACCCAGCGTGACGCGTTCGTTACCGTCCATCAGGTACTGCTCGTTTTTGGCGTAGCGGGCTTCGAGGGTGACAAACGTATCATGGAAATTGGTCAACCGGGGGGAGTTTTCGCCCATTTCCGGCGCCGTCTTATAGAAAAAGGTAAACTGCGGCTCATATTCCCGGGTAGTGAAGGAGCCGGAAACCGTCAGGTTTTTGATGATATCCGATTTGACGAATACTTCCTGGTCGGTCTGCATGTACGCGCCACGCGCTTGCCCGAAGCGGGTGAAGGCATAGAATAGCTTGTTATCCCCGATCATGTCGGGCGTGAGGCCGATGCGTTCGATGTCGTGGTAGTACCTCAGACCGGCAACAGTCCACCGCTTCCGGGAGAAGAGGTAGTTCATTTCTCCGCTGTATTTCAGGCGGTTATCGAGCGTACCATAGGCCACGTGCCCCCGGAATATCCAGTGTTTGCTGAAATGGGGATTCGTCCGGAAACCCAGGCGCAGGCGCAGCCCTTCGATCCTGTTCCAGGCGAAACTGTAGAGGTAGGGGCCGAACTCAATGCCTTCATACTTTTTCCAGCCGGTGGTGGCAAGTTCGGCGATGTCGACATACGTCCGTACAACAGGCAGGTTTTTGACGGTATCGATGAGGTGCCGCGCAATCTGATCTTCTTTCGTCAGTACTTCCGGCCGGTGTTTTTCCCAGAATTCGGGGGTATTGTCGCGGGCATCTTCCGCCACTTCCAGGGCCGGGTTGTAGAAGTCCGGCTCTTTGGGTTTGTTCAGGACGAAATTCCGGTTCGAAATCTGGAATTTGGCCAGCATCCCGGCGGAGTTTTTGGTGAGTTGTTCGATGTCTACCAGAAACCGCGTCCGCATCGGCAGCCACGCGCTTATTTCTCCCTTCGGGCCGGCTACCGGGCCGAGCTCCTGCGAGATTTTCAGTTGCTCGATGTAATTCAGGTTGGCTTCTTTCCCGATGGTCGCTTCGATTTCCCGCAGTGCGTGAAGTGTGGTATCGATCCATAGTTTTCCGCGGAAGGCCAGGTCCTGAGAGCGGCGCGGCTCAAATTCGATTTCATAGCAGACGTCCTGATCGATGACGACGGTATCCGCCAGAAAATAGTCGTACGAACCCTTCCAGTTTTCCCCGATGGGTGAAACCAGGTCTTTCCCCAGAAACGTGATGAAGTTATGGTAGAAATTGAAACTCTGGAGGAAGTTCCCGCCGATGAGCTGGGAAACAAAGGAGCCGTCTTTCACCCCCACGCCCTGCACGTAGGTATGCAGGATGCGTTCCTTTTTCCGTTCGGGCTGACTCCGGTAGTAAAACCGGGAAAAGGTCTCGGAGACAAATGTCGGCAGGAGGGGCTTTCCGTCTTCGCCGGCGAGTTTGTCGGCCTTTTCGAGGGCTTCGTTGATCTTCCGGACCACCTTCCGCTTGCGGAAACTGTCGGATAGGTTGTCGATATCGATTTCTGTCTTGGTGTAGCTGTCGTACTCGTAGGCATCGAGCTGGTTCCGGTCAAACCGGTCCCGCGTTTTCCGAACTTTCCGGATGATGTCATACGCCGGGTTTTCGCCTGATCGTACCACTACTTCCCGCAGTTGGGAAGCTCCTGCCTCGAGCTGCAGGTGTATTTCCTGTATCCCTGTTTCTGCTGAGACGGCCTTTGCTTTCCGCTTGTATCCCAGGTAAGTACACACCAGCGAATCGCTCGTTTCCCTCGCTTTCAGCACAAAATAACCGTCAAAATTGGCAGTAGTGCCGATGGCCTTCCCGCGAAGCGCCACGCTGGCAAAAGGGATAGGTTCTCCGGTTGCAGCGTCTGTTACACGACCCTTGAATTCGTACTGTCCGGCGACGGGCAGCGCGCACAAAAGCATAAACAGAACAAGCCATCCTTCGGACAACGAAAGGACACGGGACATAAAGGTGGTGGTATTAAGTAATGGGGTATACAAATATGGTTGAATACTTCGGGATAATGACATTTCCACGGCGTTGGTTGGTTTTTTAACAGATTCAGTCGGTAAAAACGGTGATTCGGTCGTGTTTTTGCAGACAAACGGCAGAATGTCAGCCCCTACGCCGGCCCGGGGTTTTTCGGGAACGGCGCGTGGCGGGGCCGGGGCGGAAGAGGAAAATCGGGCAGATTACGCCCGGTCGCCGGCGCAGGAACGGCGTTTTCCCGGAAAAGGAAAACCATTTTCTTTTTGGCTATGGAACAGAAACTGCAAGGAAAGAAAGTAGCGATTCTGGTGACCGACGGTTTCGAGCAGATCGAAATGACGGATCCCCGGCAGGCATTGATCGATGCCGGCGCGCAAACCGTGCTGATTGCGCCCCGGAAAGAGGACGTGAGAGCCTGGGACCACACCAACTGGGGCGATTCGTTCGCAGTGGATCTGCCGCTCGAAAACGCCGATCCGCTTGAATTCGACGCCCTGATGCTGCCCGGCGGCGTCATGAACCCCGACGCCCTGCGGCAGATTCCCGAAGCGGTTGCGTTTGTGGAGCATTTCTTCGAAAATGCCAAGCCCGTTGCCGCGATCTGCCACGCGCCGGCATTGCTGATCGAAGCGGATGTGGTGGAGGGAAGACGACTCACTTCTTACCCATCTCTGCGGACAGATCTCTACAATGCCGGGGCAGAATGGGTAGATGAAGAAGTAGTGACGGACAACGGTCTGGTCACCAGCAGACGTCCGGATGACCTCCCTGCCTTCAACGAGAAAATGATTGAGGAAATCGCTGAGGGTCAGCACGCTCCGTCGTACTGAAGTGCCTGTTCTGGAATGGATTTTTTAGCAGTATCAGTGCCGGTGAAACCGACCGGTACTGAAATCAAAACCTCTTTCAATCATGCAAAAGCAACAGAACCAAGGTGGCCATCAGCAAGGCTCCGGCCATCAGAAAAATGATCAGGACTCGAAGCGCCAGGCTCAGCAATCCGGACAGTCCAAGCCGCAGCAAGGCAAGGATAGCGATCGGAAAGATCAGAGCAAGGAACGGAACAGCCGCCTGTAGTCTGTCCTGAAAAAACGAGAGGCTGTCTCTTTCTGCAAGGGACAGCCTCTTCTGTTTTTATATAGAATGATCAGCTCGATTTGGGCCGGAAAGCGGAAATAACGGCTTCGTCGGTTTCCAGATACGGCCCGCCGATGAGGTCGATGCAATAGGGAACCGCCGGAAATACGGCATCCAGGCATTGCCGGATCGCCGAGGGCTTTCCGGGCAGGTTGATAATCAGGCAGGAACCACGAATACCTGCCGTCTGTCTTGACAAAATCGCAGTCGGTACATACTGGAGACTGACCTGCCGCATAAGCTCGCCGAAGCCGGGCATCATTTTGCGGCAGACGGCTTCGGTCGCCTCGGGTGTGACGTCCCTGGGCGCGGGGCCGGTACCGCCGGAAGTAACTACCAGGCAGCATCCTTCCTGGTCTGCCAGTTCTATCAAGGTCTGTGCAATCAGGTCCTGCTCGTCGGGCACAACCCGGTACACCGGCGTCCAGTGATTTTTGAGGTACTCGCCAAGCGTGGCAAGGATGGCTTTTCCGGGGATGTCTTCGTAGATTCCGGCACTTGCCCGGTCTGAGACATTGATAATCCCGATTTTTATGTCAGCTCCCTGATTCATAGGGTAATAACTTTTCTGGTCCGGAAGCCAGGACGCGGAGGCGGTAGATATGGACCCCGGCAATCTCCGCAACCTGCTCGTAATTCTTCTGCAAATAATGGTATAATTCAGGAAACTTCTGCCCGATATCCGAGGCCTTTGACAACGCGCCGGAGTAGTCTACAAAAAGATCGGGCCGGTTTCGTACCAGATCTGAAAGGTATCTTCTCCGGGACTCCGCGAGGAGTTTCCGGGAGCGGGAAAGGAGAAATTCCACCTGATTTTCCCGGGTGCCCTGCGGCAACTGGCTGAGTACGTGAAGCGCATTGGCCTGACCCCATACCACCAGCCGGGAATCCGGACGTGCCAGATGTACCAGCAGCATGGTTATTTCGTCCTGCTGCCGGGAACCGGCGACGGCGAGGGCCTCGTCGTACACCGTCAACCGATGCTGGGAAAGTGTGGCATACAGCCCACAGAGCAGCCAGACCACGCCCGACAGAAAACTAAATGCGAGCGGCATCGGTGCCAGACGCTGCCGGGTTTCGCTCAGCCACGCAACCAGCCAGGTCAGCGGATAGATGAGCAGCAGAAAACGGCTTGTCCCCGAAGAAAGACTATACAGCAACGCGCCGGTCATCAGTACCCAGACAAGCAGGTCGGGTCGGGTGATCCGTGTTCTTGCCGTCAGCAGGTACCCGACCCAGAGCAACATAATCCCGAGAAACAACGGCAGCTCGATCGCCTGATGCGGCTCGTTCCAGGGAAGCGAGAACGGTGGAAGCTCCCGTCGCCGGAAGTAGTAAAACAGCATGGAATCCACCACCTGCGACAGGCAGATACCGATAAAAAGCAGGCTCAGCGCCAACCCGCCGCCGGAAGCCAGACTCCTGATCAGTACCGCAGCGTTGCCCCGGCGATGCGCCAGACTGATGAGCAGGGCAATAGACGCACAGGTGACTGGTATGGTTGACAGCTGCGTAAACGGTACCAGCGCAAAAATCGCCCCGGAAAGCAGCATAAGCATTTGCCGCCCGTTATCCAGGCCGTATGCACCCAGCGTCATTCCGAGCTGGAGCAATACCAGCGCCGTCAGGTCCGCCCGGTACGCTACCAGCGAAGGGGAGAGGGTCACGGTCAGCAGGCCCAGGGGAAAGATGGCGAGCTGGTAAACAAGCAGCCGCCCCTTCAGCCATTTCCGCAGCATGAGTACCAGCAGTATCCAGGACACCCACGTACACAGCATGGAAGCCAGCCGGCCGAGAACAAATCCCGAAAAACCGGTCAGGTAAGACAGAATCAGCAGAAAATAGGCGTTGAGCGGACCAGCCGTACTGCCGTCGACATCCTTCCAGAATACAGCCGATCCTTTCTGCAATGTCAGCGTTTGGGTAAGGATCAGGTTTTCGTCGGGACTAAGCTCGTGATTGAAGAGAAGGGCCGGCAAACGGCCCGCCAGCAAGGCAATACTACCCAGAATCAGGTAGGTCCACGGCCAGGGTTGCGGGCGGTTCCGGTCAATGAGGAGTTTCTTGCTGTAGATGGCGACAGCAGCGATGCCGACGTAATAGAATACGTCGAAGTGGGCGGAGGAAAACATGTCTGGCGGAACAAGGGTCGGTCAAAAGAAAACACACGGAACGTTCATTCCGTGTGTTTAAAATAAGGAAACTTTTTCCGTTCCGCCAAGCTGTTCGTCCAGTCGGTATCAGGAGACAGATGCGCCGTTCCAGACCGGTTCGCCGGGGCGGATAAACTGAAGTTTGCCGTCGCGGTCTTCCGCCATCAGAATCATCCCCTGCGACTCAATTCCCATCATTTTCCGGGGGGCGAGGTTGGCCAGGAGCGATACCTGCTTCCCGATGATTTCTTCGGGAGAAAAGTGTTCGGCAATGCCGCTGACAACCGTACGGGTGTCCAAACCGGTCTCCAGCGTGAGCTGAAGCAGTTTTTTCGATTTCGGGACGGGTACGGCAGCGACGATGGTCGCAATCCGGATATCCAGTTTTGTGAAGTCGTCGTACGTGATGGCTTCCTTCTGAGGCGCCGGCACCCTGGCGGCGAGTTCGTTCTGCTTTTTGGTGTCGAGCAGCTTCTGCACCTGTGCTTCGATAACGGCGTCTTCGATCTTCTCAAACAGCAGGCCGGTATTGGAAATGGGCTGCCCCGCTTCGAGCAGGCTGAGCTTGCCGGCATTGGCCCAGGACAGCGGTCCGATATGCAGCATTTCCCGCAGGCGCGCCGCCGTGAAGGGGAGGAACGGTTCTGCCAATACGCTGAGGGTAGCCGTCAGCTGCAGGGCCAGGTGCAGAATGGTCGCGGCGCGCTCCGGATTTTCCTTGAGTACTTTCCAGGGCTCGGTGGCAGCGAGGTACTGGTTGCCGAGACGGGCGACGTCCATAAACAGGCCTAATCCTTCCCGGAAGCGGAAATTCTCCAGGGCTTCGGCGATCCGGCCCGGATACAGCGCCAGCTCTTCGAGCATCGCGGTATCGGCTTCGGTCAGCTCGCCGCGTGCGGGTACAGCCGGTCCGAAGTTCTTTTCGGTCAGGACAATGGCACGGTTGACGAAGTTACCTAGAATCGCGACCAGCTCGGAGTTGTTCCGCGTCTGGTAGTCTTTCCAGGTAAATTCCGAATCTTTGGTTTCCGGCGCGTTGGCGATGAGGGTATACCGGAGTACATCCTGCTTGCCGGGCATGTCTTCCAGGTATTCGTGCAGCCAGACGGCCCAGTTCCGGGAAGTAGAAATCTTGTCGCCTTCCAGGTTCATGAACTCATTCGCCGGCACGTTGTCGGCGCCGGGGATAAACCGGCCGTCGGCCATGAGCATCGCCGGGAAAATCAGGCAGTGGAAGACGATATTGTCTTTCCCGATGAAGTGGACGATACGGGTATCTTCCGCTTTCCACCATTTTTCCCAATCAGCGCCTTTCAGTTCTTTCGTGAACGTGATATAGCCGATAGGAGCATCAAACCACACATACATAACCTTGCCTTCGGCATCGGGCAGGGGAACCTTGATGCCCCAGTCGAGGTCCCGGGTCATGGCGCGGGGTTTCAGCCCTTCCTTCAGCCAGGAGCGTACCTGCCCGGCTACGTTCGTTTTCCACTCGGGGTGGCTTTCGACGTAGGTTTCCAGGTCCGGCTGCATCTGATCGAGCGGAAGGTTCCAGTTTTTCGTAGCTTTCAGTACCGGGGCCTCACCCGACAGCATCGAGCGGGGATTTTTGAGCTCAGTCGGGCTGAGGGTACTCCCGCAGCGCTCGCACTGATCGCCATAGGCGTTTTCGTTACCGCAGACGGGGCAGGTACCAACGATGTACCGGTCGGCCAGGAATTGCCCCGCCTTTTCATCGTAATACTGCTCGGTGACTTCCTCCGTAAACTTGCCCTTGTTGTAGAGCTGGAGGAAGATATCCTGAGACATCTCGTGGTGGACCTGTTTCGAGGTCCGGGAATAGATATCAAACGAAATACCGAAGTCGGAAAAGGCCTTGTTGATCTGGTTGTGGTACTTGTCGACTACTTCCTGCGGGGTAATGCCCTCTTTCTGTGCGCGGATCGTAATGGGAACACCGTGCTCGTCCGTTCCGGAAATGAAAGCGACGTCGTCGCCTTTCGTCCGGAGAAAACGGACATATACGTCTGCCGGCACATAGCAGCCCGCCAGGTGGCCGATGTGAATCGGTCCGTTGGCGTAGATAAGGGCCGCGGTGACGGTTGTGCGGTTAAATTTCTTGTCAGGCATGAAATACTGTAATTTGAGGCAAAATTAACTAAACCTGTTAACTCCGATGACTTTCCGGAAAGTTCTGCTCTTTTTATCCGTACTCGTGTCCGCCGCCGGTACGGGTAAAAGCCAGACACTCAACGTTCAAACCAGACCGCAGGTGTTCGCGACCGCCAGAAACCCGGAGAGCCTCGGCTTTTCGGCCGAGCGGTTTGCCCGTATTGACGCGCTGATGCAGGACCACGTCCGGAAAAAGCATATGCCCGGAGCCACGATGATCCTGGTACGAAAAGGACAGATTGTTTACTACAAATCCTTTGGCTACCGTGACGTGGAAGCGGGGGAGGTACTCGACAAAACGGCTATTTTCCGGATTATGTCGATGTCGAAAGCTATTACGTCTGTAGCGATAATGCTACTATATGAGGAAGGAAAACTCCGGCTGGATGACCCGGTTTCACGCTATATACCCAGTTTCAGGAACCCGAAAGTACTGGCCTATTTCAATGCGAAGGATACCACGTGGTCGGGTATTCCGGCCAAACGGGAAGTCACCCTCCGCCACCTGCTGACGCATACTGCCGGCATCAACTACAGCCATCCTCTATACAAAAAGGCCGGAATTCCCGATTTCTTCAGCATAGAACCGAAGCAGATTACCCAAACCATGTCGGCGATGGGCGCGCTGCCGCTCCTCCACGAACCCGGTGAAAAACATACCTATGGCCTGAATACCGACGTACTCGGCGCGGTTGTGGAAATTGTCTCCGGGATGCGCTTCGGCGAATTTCTTCAGAAGCGGATTTTTGAACCGCTCGGGATGGAGGATACCGGTTTTTATCAGCCTGACAGCAAGAAAAACCGCCTCATGCACCTCTATTCCAAACGAAACCAGGACGCTCCGCTCGAACGCCATCCCGACTTCGCCGAAGAAAACTACCCCATCGCAGGTGCAAAAACCTATGAATCAGGCGGTGCCGGTTTGACGTCCACCGTCCTCGACTACGCCAAATTCCTGCAAATGCTGATCAATGGCGGCAGTTTCAACGGAAAACAACTGCTCTCCCGGAAAACCATCGACCTCATGTGCGTCAACCAGATCGGCGACCTGGAGATAGGAGCGGGCAACAAGTTTGGCCTCGGTTTCGAGATCGAAACAGCCCGCGGCAACGCCCAGGCCCCTGGCAGCGTCGGTACCCTTCGCTGGGGCGGCAGAAACTGCTCGGACTACTGGTTCGATCCCAAAGAGCAGATACTCGGGGTCTGGACGACACAGCTGTTGCCAAACGCCATTCCCGGTATCGAGCGGGAGTTCAAGCAACTGGCCTACCAGGCACTGGTGGACTGAAACACCTTTCTGCTTACTTTTGACAGAAATACGGGCTTTGGAACGAACGCGCGAACCGGAATCCCGTCAATTGGAACACGCATGATATTTCTTACCGGAGCCAACGGGCTGATCGGCAGCTTTATAGCCCGCAAATTATTGGCCGACGGGCAGGCAATCCGGGCACTGCGCCGGCCTGACAGCGACCTGTCCCTGCTCGGGGAAGACCAGAACCGGATTGAGTGGGTAGAAGGCGATATACTCGATATTCTGTCCCTCGAACGGGCTGTTGAAGGCTGTACGGAAGTAGTACATACCGCAGCGATTGTCTCTTTTTCACCGAAAGAACGCCGGCAGCTGTACCAGGTAAACGTGGAAGGTACTGCCAACGTCGTAAACGTTTCGCTCGCTGCCGGGGTGCGCAAACTGGTGCATATCAGTTCTGTAGCGGCATTGGGCCGTCCCGAAAAGAACAGCCGTAATGCGGAACAGCCTGTTGAAATAGACGAAGAACAAAAGTGGGAAGAGTCTCCGCAAAACTCGCATTACGCCAAATCCAAGTACCAGGCCGAACTGGAGGTCTGGAGGGGTATCGCCGAAGGCCTTCCCGCGGTGATCGTCAATCCGTCGGTGGTACTGGGCGAGGGCGACTGGTCCCGCAGCAGCACCGCGCTGTTCAAATATGTCTTTGATGAGAAGCCTTTTTACACCGAAGGGACGCTCAATTACGTAGATGTCCGGGACGTGGCCGAAGCCGTATCCCGCCTGCTGGTCAGCGATATTGTCAACGAGCGCTTCATCCTTAGCGGCGGAAAGACGACCTACCGGCAGTTTTTTGCCCTGGCGGCGGAGCAGCTCGGAAAAAAAGCGCCCCGGTTCCGGGTAACGCCCCTGCTGGCGGCAATTGCCTGGCGCGTGGAAGCGATCCGGGGTTTTCTGACCGGAAAAAAGCCGCTCGTTACCCGTGAAACCGCCCGTAGTTCCCTGCATCATTTCTATTATCACAACGAAAAAATACAGGGGCAGACAGGATTAAAATTCCATTCGCTCGAAGAAACCACCGCCCGGATCGCGGCGGCCTTTCTCCGGCGTTCGGAGCAGATACCTGCCGGCCGGTAAAATTTGGCAGTGCTTTAAAAAGAAGCATTTTTTATCGTTATTCGTGGACCATAACATGCAATGAAACCTATGAAGACCTTCCTCCCTCTGCTCGCCATGGTGCTGCTGGGATTCAGTGCCCGGGCACAATCCGAAGATGAACAAATCAAAGCAACCCTGCAGAACTACCTCGATGGCGGGGCAGACGGTGATACGGCGCGTTTGAACCGGGCATTTTACCCGCTGGCGAACCTCCGGAGTCTGAAAGACGGCCGGGTGACCAATACCCCGGTCCGCGAATTCATCGCAAAGGTTCCGAAAGGCGGAGCCAAATGGACGGGCAAGATCGTTTCCTACAACTACCTCGGTGCAGCCGGCAGCGCTGTACTCGAAATGGAGCTCGACAACTTCAAGTTTGTCGATTTTCTCTCGCTGATGAAAATCGGGGCGGATTGGAAAATCGTAAGTAGAGTTTTCACCCGGGCGGAGAAGGACCAGACCATCTCGTCCTTCGGTGGCGGAAAGCCTGCGGCTACTGCCAAAAAGGGTGCCGCCAAACCCAAGCCGAAATCGGATGACGGCTGGAACTGAGAAACGATAGTCTGATCACTGCCAATGAATATTTTTTCGTACCTGAAAGATCTTCTCTCCACGGATTTCGTGGAGAATACCTCTTCTTATGTTAACGAGGAATCCGGTAAAGTGGAATCGGCGCTGCATGCCGCAGTGCTGTCCGTGCTGGTTTCCTTCCTGAAGCGTACTTCCAACGAAAGTGGCGCGAAAGCCATGTTCAAGGCCATCGAACGCGAAAAACTGGACGGACGCGTAACCGCTTCTCTTCCCGGCGTACTGAAAGACCGGGAGCAGGCCAGCCAGATCGTTCAGCGTGGCGGCAACCTCTTCAGCCACCTCCTTCCGGACAAACGCAGTACCCTGGTCGCGATGATCAGCAGCCACGGAAAAATCCGGAACTCATCAGCGACCGCTGTACTGGGTCTGGTTTCTTTTGTGACGCTCGATACGTTCGGGAAGCTCGTCCGCGACCAGAACCTCGACGCCACCGGCCTCGCCATCCTGATCCGGAACCAGAAAGATTACCTGCTCAAGGATGCTGACGCCGAGATGATCGACAAGGTCGCGGAGACGCTGTCGGTCGACGGTATTACCCGCCTCGGTTACGTCGAGCCGGGAGAGGAGACGCTCGAAGAGCTGGCTCCGTCCCGCACACGGCATACCTCCGAGCACGCATATGATGACCTGAATTCTAGGAGCGTATCTGTCCCCTGGAAAGGAATACTGGCGGTAGCGCTGGTTGTCGCGGTCCTTGGCGCCGCCTGGTTTGGCTGGTCGCAGTTTGGAGACTCGCTGATGAGTAATGCCGATACCACATCGTCTGAGGAAGTAGCTGTACCTCAGGATTCTACAGCCAACTATCCGGATACCACGGCCCGCCCGGCAGTACCTGCTGCGACAACGCCGGCAGCGGCGACGACTACCCCGACTACCGGCGGTACAACTACGGCTGCCAAAATCGCCCAGCACCTGAGCGACCCGCTGGCGAAGGAAGGAAAGATATTCGTGATGAACGAAGTGAAATTCGACCCGGCAACGAACGAACCGACTCCGCAATCTACCCCGGCGATCGACGAGCTGGCTGCCGTATTGAAAAAATACCCGACGGTACAGCTGAAGTTTACCGGCGTAACGGTTCGTCCTGCCAACAAAAAGAATGTTTTCAAACAGGCCAACAGCCTGAAGGTATACCTGACGAAGGCCGGCGTTAATATCATCCGCCTGGATTCGGGAAGCTTCCTCTCCACCGATTCTACGTCACAGAAAAGTGATTTTGTGATGGTGAAAATCGTACACCAATAGGAAGTAACGACTGATAAAAAAGGCCCGGAAGATCGCTTCCGGGCCTTTTTTATGCTTCTTTTCGGGCGAGCCGGAACGTATGCTCACCCTTGTTTTCGGTATACCGGATCGCAAGGCCGTAGCTGTCGCAGATCTGTTTGACGATTGCCAATCCGAGGCCCGCCGAATCCGAGCCGGTTTCTTCTTTCTTGAAGCGGGAAAAGAGCACGTCGGGTTCGTTGTTCAGGGTAGGACCGCTGTTCCGGATCAGGAGTTCGTCGGCCGAGGATTCCACCCGGATATAGCCGCCGGGCATATTGTGTTTCAGCGCATTGCTGACGAGGTTTCCGAGGAGGCTGTCGGCGAGTATCGCCGGAAGAGACACGACAAACGGCGAAGCGGTTTCCTGCTCGATCCGGATGCCTTTGTGGGTGAACAGCTCCTCCATGTCGGCGAATTTTTCGTGCAACTCGCGCGACAGGTCGATCTCCTGCGGAGACGTAAACTGCCTGTTTTCAATTTTCGCAAGGAGAAGAAGACCCTGGTTGAGCCGGGACATGCGCCGGGAGGCGTCGTAAATGGTTTGGATCCAGCGGGTTTGGTCTTCCGTCAGCTGCTCCGACTGAATCAGTTGTTCGACCTTGGCATTGATCAGGGCCAGGGGCGTTTGCAGCTCGTGCGAGGCATTTTCAGTAAACTCCTTCAGCGTGGTATAGTCGTGAAGGAGTTGCTCGGCCATTTTTTGCAGGACTTCGTTCAGCTCCCGGAATTCGATGATCTCCGGTTTTTCCAGGTGGAGGGCTTTGCCGCTCGACAGATCGAACCGCTTGATCCGCGCCAGTGTCTCGTAAAACGGCTGCCACAAGCGCCCCGAGAGCCGGTCCTGAAACCAGAAAGTCCCAATGAGGAGCAGGCCGAGGACCGTCGCCATCGTCAGCGTAATGACTTCAATCAGGCGGTAGGACTGGATGAGCGACTTGCGGATAGCTACCCGCTTGGTTTCCTGCTGAATAGGCGTATAGAACGTCAGCTGACGGAAGGGTATCCACTCTTTCGTGTAGCGGTCCTGGATGAGGGTATCTTTGAAATGCTCGCGGAAATCTTTCGGCTGGGTACCTGGCTCTACTTCGATCTTGTTTTCAACGAAATACGAATTGTCTTTCCAGGTATAATGATGTACGTAGACGAGGAAATCACGCTTTTCGACCAGCAACCGGCTCTCCACCTCTTCGTAAATCAGCCATTTGATAATGCCATAAAACGCAATCGCCGTCACGATATACAGGCTCAGCGAAAAGGCGAGGTAGATGCGGTTGGTTTTTTCGAGAAGTCTCACTGCGGGCCGAATTTGTAACCGATGCCGTAGATGGAGCGAATGTAGTCGCCTGACCCCTTTTCCACCAGCTTCCGCCGGAGATTTTTGATGTGGGAATAGACCATATCCAGGGAATCGGCGGAGTCGATATTGTCGCCCCAGAGGTGCTCGGCGATCGAGGCTTTGGTCAGCGCGACGTCGAGATTCGAGAGAAAATAGAGCAGCAAATCATACTCTTTCCGGGAAAGAACCGTCTCCTGCCCGCCCACGAATACCTTGTGTGCATGCGGATGTACTTCGATTTCCCGGAAGCGTATTTCATTATGCCCGCCGAAATTCCGCCGCCGGATAAGGGATTTGACCCGGGCGTTCAGTTCGGAAAGGTGAAAGGGTTTGGTGAGGTAGTCGTCGGACCCGACTTCCAGTCCCCGTATCTTGTCCTCCAGCGCATTACGGGCCGAAATGATGATAATGCCCGTGGAGGCAATGCGTTTTTTCAGCGTTTCGATCAGGTCGAGGCCGTCGCCGCCGGGCAGCGTGAGGTCCACGATCACGCAGTCGTATTCGTAGAGGTATAGCTTTTCATCGGCCTCGCGAAAAGTAGCCGCCATTTCGCACCGGTAGCCTTCCCGGGTGAGGTAGGAGGTGATGCTTTCGGCGAGTTCCTGCTCATCTTCAACGACTAACATCTTCATGGGTTCACAGCTTTGATCTCCCGAATATATTCCCCCGATTCTGGAAAAAAATGGGAAGTATACGTCAGAGCTGTTCACCGGAAACAAAAAAAGAGCCGGACATATGCCCGGCTCCGTGTTACAAGCGCGTGATGATGAATTCGACGCGGCGGTTCACTTTCCGCTCTTCGTCGGTTCCCTTTTTGACGAGCGGGCGGGTATCTCCGTATCCGACGGCCTCGATCCGCCCTTCCTGAATTCCGTGGCTGACGAGGTAATCGCGGCAGGCGTCGACCCGGTCCTGAGACAGCTCCTGGTTGGCGTCGTGATCGCCGACGATATCGGTATGCCCTTCCAGGCGGATTGCCATTCCGGGGTTTTCCTGCATCATGGCGACCAGCTTGTTCAACTCCGCGAAGGAAGCCTTCAGCAATTCCGATTTTGATACTTCGAAATAGATATTCTTCAGCGTAATCTTATCGCCGACAGCCAGCGGGTTCAGGTAAATATCCCGCGTGACGGTTTCTCCGCTCTTTGTCTTGCTCAAATCCAGTACATCGTTGGTAGCGGTATAGCCACGGGCAAAAGCGAGATAGGTGTATACCTGTCCTTTCGGCAGCGACATTTTATAGAGACCGGTGCTGGCGAAACTCTGCACGGAATCGAGCTTGGCTTTGTCGCCCGACCGGTGAAAATCAATCGTCGCACTGATGGGCTGATTGGTCTTGGCGTTGCGGACCACGCCGGTTACCAGGGCAATAGGCACGACAGGCGGCTCTACCGGTTTGGGAGGCGTATTATCTACTTCGCCAACCTTGCCCGTGCGGGGGCGGGTGGCGGGTTTCGTCGGCCGGGTATCCGGTTTTTTGATGGGAGGCAGCGGGTTATCAACGTGCAGGTTGTAAATATTCCAGCAGATCAAGTGGTCAAAATCGTTGCATTCAAAGAGATCAAAGTCTTCCAGACCGGGATCGAGGCGTTCGAAGACGATTTCGAAGTCAACCGATTTTCCGACCGGCACCGTCATAGCGTTGGCCTGAAATGTTTTTATGTCTGTGAACTCGCCGATGGGTAGCCCACCGCCGCGGATAAATTTGAATTGCCGCGTTCCTTCACCGGCGATCAGCACCGCGGAAGGCCGGAAGGCAATGCGCTCCGAGCCATCGCTGATGACACGCCCGTTCTCGTCTTTTTGGACGCGACTGCGATTGGTAAACGTCAGCGAGAGGACGGTACCCTGTTGCGTCAGCCGGACGGAGCGTATGGTAATCCCCTTGTCTGCCGGCCGCGGAGCCTCTTGTGGAACAGGTTGTTGGTCCGGGTAATTCGGACGGCCCTGCGGCTCAGGGTCTTCCCGGCGCGGCACCGGGCGTGAATCGGGATTTTTACGGGAGTCTTCCGGTACGCCGGTCGGATACATAGGTCCCACGCAGCTGCCGAGCAGCAGGGGAAACAAAAGGAGAAGGTGTTTCATGGAGGGGGTGAAGATTCGGTTCGGGGGAGGGTACACAGGTTTTGTTCGGTTGAAGAAAAAAAACAGCTTCAAAGATAAGCCAAAAATCCACCGGAAGATCAAAAATATACTTACAGAAGACGTGGGTTTTATCCGACTTCTACGAAAAAAGCCGCGTCCCGGAGGAGCGGCTTTTTTGCAAACAGGGTATTGAAACAGAAATCAGAGATTGATTTTCAAGGGATTGCGCAAACGGGCCGCAAACGCATCGAGGTAATGTGCCCATGCCAGACCGGAGGTAATCACACCGGCTTTGTCCCACGCGCCGCCGGAATAGTAAACAACCGGCCCCGACGCCGAGAGGTGCGCCAGCGCGTGCTCATACCGCCGGCTCATTTTGATATTTCCACCGGAAAAAACGCAGCCGACGCCGATGGCACCGTCTTTGCCGTGCGTCGGCTCCCAGTAGGCCAGGATGCCGTTTTTCTCATCTTCTACGATCATACCCGGTTCTTTCCGAAGGGTAATCCCGGCAACCAGCGGCAGTGCCCCGGGGGCGGTATGCGTGGTCTCCACCAGAATCCGGCTCAGCTGAGAGCCGGCGTCGAGGGAGTAGGTTTTGACCGTCTGGACCGTAATACCCTGAAACACATAGGTAGGGTAGGTAACGCGGAAGGTGGAGCGCAGCGGGCCGTTGTCAAGTACCTCCCATTTCTGATAGTTGTGAATATACCGGATGGAATCGCCGAGAAACGCGCCGATATCTCCGCCGCCGAGGGTCAGGCCGACGTGGTAGTAGTCCAGCCCCTCGCCGTGGTCGTTGTGGTAGTCGTTTTGCTTGTACCATTTGTTCAGGATGAGTGCGGAGGTACGCTTCGCCCAGATATCAGACCCATAGGCGTTGTCCGACCGTTTGTCGAGCGCGGCGCCATAGATGCGGAACGCGATCCGATCATTTTCCCAGGCAAAATCATCGTACCGCTCCGGCACATACCGGCAATAGGTCTTGGCGGGCACGGGCGCCGGTTTTCCTTTCTGAAAAAGCAGTTTCAGGGAGCCATGCGCCGGTACGCTGACCTGTACGAGCAGGTTTTGTATGTCTTTCGTGCCTTTACGTTCGGCCTGCCAAGGGAGTTCGTTTTTGCCGGCGAGTACTTTCAGTTGCGCGGTGTCGGCGGCAGGAAAGGCTTTTTTGACCGTTGCCCACGGTATTTCGACAACCGCCTGATCGAATGGCAGGTCGCTGTCGTTTGTCACCGTTACCTGAGAAAAAGCCGGGACCGTACCCAGCAGGAGCAAGCCAAAGAAAAATCGTTTTTTCATAGAAGGAGCGAATAGCCGGCCCGATGCCGGGTTTCTAAGAAATAGACCGTTTCTCCCGGAAAGTCACTTATTCTGACGTAGAAATTTTCGTACGAAAAACAGCTATGAACTATTTCCCTGCCTGAAGAAAAGCCAGAAGCGCTTTCGTAAAAGCCTCCGGCTGATCGAGGTTGGCAAACATACGAGCTGATTTCAGCGTCACTTTTCGCCCGTGAGGTACCCGATCCAGCAGCGCTTGCGAAGCTTTTGCTGCCGCCGTGGGTTCCCGCTCGCCGTGAAGTACCAGAACAGGCATCCGGAGGGCGGGCAGCTTAGGAATGACGGACGAACCCAGCAAGCAGCGGGGGCCGATGTGCAGAAAAGCCCATGCCGACCAGTCGCGCGCAGCGGCGACAAACAAAGGGCTGTTTTCGTCCGGACGCGTGGAGTTCATTCGCAGCTCGGCCAGCAGATACGTTCTGGGCATTCGCATTTCCCGCCATTCGTTGATTTCCTTTTGGCGTTTGGCTTTTTCTTCCGGCGAAAACGGAACGTCCGGTCCGGGATCAGGCGATACGCCCCCGCCGGAGACGGTCAGGGAAAGGACCCGTTCGGGATGCAGGGCGGCGAAATCCGTCGCGACAATTGCCCCGAGCGAACTGCCCACCAGGTGCGCTCTCGGTATGTTCAGGGCATCGAGGAGTTTGCCGAGGTCATCGGCATGTAAAAAGGCTTTTCGGGGAAGATCGGACTGCCCGTACCCGCGCAGGTCATAGCGGACAACGGTATAGTTTTTCGCCAGTTCCGTAAACTGTCTGTCCCACTGGCGGGTGTCGAGTACATAGCCATGCAGGAGAATAACCGGCGGACCGTTTCCCGCGATTTCATAGTACAACTGAGCATCTCCGGCCTGCGCCATGCCTTTTCGTACAGGTATCAGCGGCCGGCCGGTGGGTTCCGGGTTCATAATGGTTCGGCGAACCATCGTTCCCAGCACCGGACTTCCCAGAAACGAAGAAAACCCCTCCGGGTTCGGTCTCGAAACATCAATATGCGCGAAGAAAACGCCCACAACGCCGCTGATCCGGTCAATCCAGGGATAGGCCCCCGCCCAGCCTGGACTGCTCAGCTGTATCGCCCGACCGTCGGGATAAAGCTCTTCCCGCCAGACACCAAGCCCGTACAGTCCCTGATGGGTATTCCCGCGGACTTCTTCCACAAACTCTCCGGGATTTACCCGCGCGGGTGATACCTGATCGGCTTCCAGCGCGGCGATGGCTTTTTCGGAAAGTACCCGTTTGCCTTCCCAAACACCCTGCTGCTGAATGAGTAACAAAAACCGGACATAGTCCCGGACACAACTCCTGGCGCCGCCACCCACCATCGGATTATGGCCGGGCGTAGGATCTACCGGCGTAAAATGCGTGTGTGACATACCCAGCGGCCGGGCAATTTTTTCCTGAAACAGCGCTTCCCATTCCTTTCCGGAAGCCAGCTCCGCCATACGGCCCGCAACCTGCATCGCCAGCCCGCCATAGTGAAAGACCGTGCCGGGAAGGGTATCGGCCGGGAGCGGCCGGATGGCGGCGACGGCTTCCGCCGGGGTTTGGTAGTTGTCCGGATGGAGGCCCTTCGGCTGATAGTCGGGGTAGCCGGACGTATGGGAGAGCAGTTGCCGGAGGGTCGCTTTTCCTTTTACATCGGTAAACTCCGGCAGCCAGCGGGAGACGGGGTCATCCCAGGATAGTTTTCCGTCGTCGACCACTGCTGCGATCGTCGCCGCTGCCAGCCATTTTCCTGCCGAAGCGATGTAAACTTCCGTTTCCGGGGTATACGTGCCGAAAGAGCGTTCGTAGACCGGCTTCCCGTCTTTCCAGGCAGCCATCGCCGCGCCGGGATAGTAGCCGCGGTCTACCCAGTGCTGCACCCGCTGGCTGACGGCTGTGAAGTCATACCGCGTTTGCGCCTGAACGGAAAGACAGAGAAAGAAAAGAAGGTAACGCATGGGCCGGAACGAAAGCGGGCGGCCTTGCGAGCCGCCCGTTGGTATTACTTGGATTTCGAGAACTTCGCCCCGAAAAGAAAGATCACAGCGTAGCAAATAATCGGCAGGTAGTAAGCTGTAGCTACATCGGTGTTAGCAACTTTTCCCATTACGTATGGAAAAAACGCGCCACCAACCACGCCCATCGAGATAAACGACGACGCCTGCTGGGTATGCTTTCCGAGGTCTTTGATGCCAAGGCTGAAAATCGTCGGAAACATGATACTGAAGAAGAAATTCAGCATCAGCAGCGCGATAAACGACGGCCAGCCGAAGCTCTGGGCGATAATCAGACACATCACAATGTTGCACAGCGCGAAAATCGCCAGCAGCTTGTTCGGGGCGATAAACCGCATCAGGAAGGTGCCGATGAAACGCCCGACGGTCATCATCACCATACTCAGCGCGAAATAGTACCCCGCCGTTTCGTCTGACAGGCCCATTTTCTCGTGGCCGTAGTTAATGAAAAACGCCCAGGTACCCGCCTGCGCCGCCACATTGAAGAACTGGGAAATAGCCGCCCAGACAAAATGCGGGTGACTGAAGAGGGATTTGGAGCCTTTCAGAACAGAAGGATCGGTTGGTACGGCATAGGCATCCGCTTCGGCTTCGACCGAGTGCGGATCTTCGAATACCGGTACTTTCACAAACGAGAACGCAACGGCAATCAGGGCAATCACCGTTCCCACAATCATATACAGGGTTTTGACGGACCCGAGGTCGTGTTCGCCTTCTCCCGCACCGGCGCGGAGGAGGATATAGGTGCCGACGGTAGGCCCGATGATCGTTCCCAGTCCGTTAAACGATTGGGCAAAGTTGACCCGCTGATCACTCGTCCGCTGGTCGCCGAGGCCCGCTACAAACGGGTGCGCCACGGTTTCCAGCGTAGCCAGCCCGCAGGCCAGTACAAACAGGGCAAACCGGAAGAAGCCGAACGACTCGGCATTCGCTGCCGGCACAAACAGAAACGCGCCAAGGGTATAAAGCCCCAGACCCAGCAAAACACCGTTTTTATACCCGAACCGCTTCATAAACAGCCCTGCCGGGATACTCATGATGGCATACGCCCCGAACATACTGAACTGGACGAGGCCCGAATCGGCTTTGGAAACGTGCAGGACGTTCTGGAAGTGCTTGTTGAGGACGTCGCCCATCGAAATAGCGAAACCCCACAACAGAAAGAGGGACGTGACAAAAATCAGCGTCACCAGGTACTTCTTCTCGGTAAAGGCGGCCGTGGTTTTGCCCGAGGCCGTTGCGGATGCTGACATGAATAACAGGTTTGATAGTGTTCGCGACGGCCGGCCGGACGCCGCCATCGTCGTTCAAAATAACGACCGGATCAGACGATTCCGATCATATCCGACGGAAATAGTCTCCTACGGTTGCAGGTAAAAGCTGCGCTCAACCGGCTCGGCCGTCGCCCATTTCCCTGGAATGCCATACTGCCAGGCAAGCAGACGTATACGTACCGGGTACCGGGTCCGGGGCGGAAGGCGCGTGAGGCGAAGACCGCCTTTTTCCAGTCGGGCCGGCCCTTCCAGTACGGTCAGTTGCACCGGTTCTTCCGAATCCGCCCGGACCGGCACGGGTATCCGGCGGGTACTTTTCCGCTGATCGGGGATTTCCGGGAAATGAATGACTTGCGGCCGGCCGTTTGTATTCCGTTTCGGAACGAGTAGCTGTGCCTGCTGGACGGCCGGTTTATACACATCGTCTCCCGGATGGATGGCAGCGAACCATAGCGCCAGAGGTTTGTCACTATTACTCAGGCCGCGCTCCGGTTTCAGCCGGAACGTCGAGTCGTCGAGTACCTCAAAGGGACCGGTGATTTTCGTCAGCCGAACCTTACCTACGGCATGTCCGAGGGGCGTGCCGACTGCCCGTTGCGTCCATGCAGCCGGGCGGGGACTTTCCCCCGGAACCCGGTCCAGCCACGCACCGCGCAGGCGGAAGGTACTGCCGTCAGGTAAGGGACGGAACGCGAGATCAACTTGCTGATGGGTATTGCGTTGGGGGACTAGGTTCCCATCCTGCATGTACCCGGCAAGCTGCGGTTTCTTGCCGCGCCAGCAGGCCTGATAGGTTTCTGTGGCGCGGACCATTTCCTCGTCAAAAAACCAGAAAGCTTCCGCCGGGTTGCCGGAGTATTTGCCAACGGGAGCCGATTTTGTTGTCGGAATGCGGTCCCGTAACCATTTTTCAGCCAGCCAGCCCGTGCGGGACGGATCCACGGGTATCAGGACGGGCGCCTGTCCGGCCGTCGTTCGCGCCGGCAGCCGGTACTGCATCGCCTTTTTAAGATACAGGGCGAGGTACTGCGCTTTTGTTTCGGTGGAAGCGAAATGCCCCTCTCCCGGGCACGCCAGCATACTCAGGGGCGTGAGCGGGTATTGCTGCCGCTGGCGGAGGCCTTCGGTCGACCAGCTATCGGCCGCCTCGTATTCGCCCATCGTTTCGAGGCAGGGTATGTAGTCGACCTTCCGGTCGCCCCAGATCGGCGGCGCAAATTTATCATCCCGGAAGTAGGGCCATTGCCCACTAACCGACAGGCAGCAGAGCGTCCGCTTCGGGTTCCAGGCCGCCAGGTAGTAGGGCCACGAGGCGGCGGCCGAATGCCCGAGCGGGGCCAGGGGAACATACCGGAGTTCGTCATACCCGGAACACTCAGCCAGGTCGTTCAGTAGCTTGTTCAGGATTTCTCCGGCACCTTCGTTGAAGCGGAACTGCAGGTCGAATCCGGGCGCGACCCATACTTCCGCCACGTCCATTTTTGCCAGCTCCCGACGGAAGGTCCGGTGTTCGAGGATGGAGATTTCCTCCATATTATGCTGGGCGACGACTACAGCCCGTATCTGTTTCGTTTTTTCAGGAATCCAGAGATAGGCAGTCGCATCGGGATTCCGGCCTCCGGGGGCAGGAACCGACCACTGCCATTCCTGGGCGAGAGCAGGTAGCGTCATGAGTCCTGCCAGCGCGATCAGAATCCACCGCATCATCGTTTACGGAAGATAAAAGCCTTGCCGGTTTTGGCTTTAAGTTCGATGGATAGGGAGTCTCCTTTCCGGGCCGTGCGTACTGTTTTCCGGATACCTGCGTCGGGGGCGTCTTCATAGGTAACAAGGTCATATTCGGCTTCGTCTTCCAGGAAAGAAAGCGTTAGTGTTTCCCGGTGATCGTTGAGGCCGGTTACTGTACCCATGTACCAGTCACGGCCGCTGCGGCGGGCGGTGGTGATATGATGTCCGATTTCCCCGGAAAGACAACGACTCTCGTTCCAGACCGTCGGTACGGCTGCGAAGAATTCAATCTCCTGCTCCTCGGTATAGTCATTCGGGTTGCCATACCAGAAGATCGACTGCAACGGACTGAAGTATATCACCGAAAGTGCCAGTTGCTGGCCTTTACTGACCTGTAGTTTCAGGGTACTCAGCCCCTGGTTGAAAAACCGGTTGGAGTTGGGGTAGCAGAAGGTATAGTCGGCCGCCCCCGCCAGAAACCGCGTAAAAGGCAGCACGGTATTGTGAAAAGCGTCCGGGTTGTTTTCATTACCCCGTATCCCTTCCTGACTGAGCAGGTTGGGCCAGGTATGGCTGAGGCCGGTCGGTTTATAGTTATCGTGGATATTGAGGACGAAGCCGTGGTCGTATACCTTTTTCATCGCGCCGGAGAGCCAGGATAGTCCTTCCTGTGAAAGACCGTCGACAAACCCGAATTTCAGCCCGGCTACGCCCCAGGACCGGTACAGCGGCAGCAACTCATCCAGCCGGGCACGCAATGCGATCCGGTTGACGTAGAGAATCACACCGATACCCTTCTCCTTGCCATAAGCGATGACTTTGGCCAGATCGAGCGCCGGTATAGGTCGGGTAGGATCGGAAGAGGGCTTGAATTCCGGTCCGTACCAGCCGGCATCGTACATAATATACTGAAAATGGTGTTTTCGGGCGAAGTCAATGCAGTCGAGGCCCGCCTGCGTCGTCAGCGACGAACGGATAAGTTTGCCGGGTTTCACCCAGGCCGGAACAGCTCCGGGCCTGGTCAGGCGGAGCGACAGGTCGCTGAACCGGGTAAGTGCCACCGCCGATGGCGCGATGGCTATTGTCCGCCAGGGAGTTATGTCTCCGGCCGTTACGCTGTCTTTCCCGAATGAAATACCCAAACCGGCTTCTTTTTTCACGAGGACGGCTTTCGTGAACGTTTCATTTCCCGCTTCGCCGACGGACAGGAAGAATTTTCCGCTGGTCAACGTTGTCGGGAAGTCGCTCGTCCGGGTCAGCTCCGCAAGCGGAACAGGCGTGAAAACCGTTTCCTCGTTGTATTGATAGAGCGTTGCAGTCTGCGCCGGGCGGAAGCCTGTCAGTTCGTCCTGAATCCGGGCAGATGCGACCGGAAGCCGGTACCGGAAGGCAACAGCGCCGTCGTACACCCGTACTTCTACCTGAAAATCCGTGGTACCGGATCGGTAGGAGAGCACCGCCTCGCGGTACCGGTTGACGACGCGATCGTTTTCGCCCAGGCGCCAGTCAAACGATTCGTCTTTCTCCTGCCGGGTTTCTTTCCGGAACGTTGCCGACTGCCCGAGAGCAGTCTGGCCGTAGCGGATACCGAGCGGCGACCAGTCCAGCACGGGTTCGCCGCCCATTGAAACGCGGTATTGGAGACTATTGGCTGCATCCGGGCGGATTTCCCATTTCGTTTGGCCGTCGGGTGAAAGCACCGGTTGCTGGGCTCCCGCCGGAAAGGCCAGCAGGAGCAGAAGTGCATATCTTTTCATGGTTGAGCAGAAATTTCGACGGTGAGGCGTCCGTCGACAACGGTAGCCGGAGCCGGGCGGTGGTTAAGTGTCAATTGCCGGGGCTTCAGTCCGAAAGACGCCCGGATCAGCGGCTGGCCCTGCAGAATAAGGTCCAGGTGGTCCTTCTGTTGCCGGGCGATAAAAAAAAGCTTGGAGAGGGAATTGAACCAGGTTTTCCCATCCCGGCGCAGGTAGCTGCCGTAGGCCATGAAGAGGTCGGAAGGCTGATCGGGCTGCGTTTCGGGATAGGTGACGGCCATGAGGTACGCGTCGGTATCCCATCCCCCGAAAGTATTGACGCTGTTGAGGTGCATGACCCGGCCGTCTGCCCGCAGGTTCAGGTATACGTCGGTGACGTTGCCGTCGGCTTTGATCCGGACACCGCGCATGGTTTCGTCGTGCAGTCGCTCGATAACCGGCAGCCGCGTATCATTGAGCGAATCTTTGAGAATAATGGCGGTGATAAACTTCGTCTGGCTGACTTTTTCCGGGCATTCGATCGAATAGTATGTTTCCGTTTTTGTAAGATCCTTTGCCTGCGGGGCGGATAGCTCTTTCAGAATCATCTTTTCCGGAAAATCGTGGTTAAACCCGGTCTGCACGAGGGTTTCCGGAAACAGTGGGCGGACGAGCACGGAGGCGTTGTTTTGCGTGATTTCCAGGTCGCCGCCGGCTTTCCGTGTGGCGCCGCCGGGATGCAGCAGCCATTCAAACGTGCCGTTTTCATACGTCTTGAGGTCATCAATGATCAGGATGACTTTCCCGATCCAGAGGTAATGCCGGAAATTCCGGGAGAAGGTATGGGAGGTAGGACCAACGGCATCCGACAGAATATACTTGATTGTTCCGCCATCCATGAGTTCGCTGAGCCGTCCGGGAAGGGGCGAGCCGTGGTATTGCTGATCTTTTGGCTGTGCCTGTCCGTTGAACAGTACCACATTGTGAGCAGGACTCTGGAAGAAATACCCGGGATATTCTTTGGAGGCATACGAGCTGTTTCCGGCGTCTTTGATGAGCTGCTCACCTTTGTGAAAGAGGATAAAGGAGTTGGCGTCGGCGTGGGAGTGGTTCCAGGTATAGCCGGATTTCACACCCAGGAGGGTTGCGTTTTTCTCCCACGACGACCGCATGCTGGCCCAGTTCATATCCGGAAACAGCGCGGAGGTCGGCAGATCGGGTACCTGCGGCGCAGGTTGCCTGTCGGGTAGATAGACGAGTCCGAGCGGCGTATCCGGCGACAGCCCTTCGCGGTGCTGGCCTTTCGTGATCTGGTTGAGGTACCACAGGTGATTGGGATGCCGGTAGCCGAGGGCTTCGAGCAGTTTGACGGGCCGCTCACCGGTAACGGCCAGGTTGCCGTCTCCGAAATTCAGGGAATAAAGTATGCCGTCGCGCGGGTAGCCCACATGCAAAAACCAGTCGGGAAACTTCGCAAGCCCCGGCAGGTCAGGCAGGGTCTTCTTCGGAAAGGTATTGGTATAGGCCAGCCGGAAAAACAGGTATTCCGATAATCCGAACGACGCATAGTTGACGCTTTCATACATGCCGCCGTTGCGATCCATCGTTCGCGGCTTGAAATGGAGTTCGTCGCCATTGAACCGGTACCATTCTTCCGACGCTTTTGATACTGTCTCGACCCAGTTTGCCGCTTCCGGGTAGTCGCCGAGGATGGCCAGCGACGCTACCCCCGCCATACCCACGCAGGCGCTCCACCAGTTATGGCCCATGGAGTTGAGGGTATGAAAACGGGTTTCGCCAAATACCCAGTTGTCGAGCGCCGGGCGTATACCCATCCGGACAAGGCCATCCACAATCGTCTTCCGGTCTTCTTTCGACAGGGTTTCGTAAACGGCGTCGAAACCGAGGGCGACGATCCGGCAGTTTTCGGCGGTTTTCAGGTCGGACGTCCACGCCGGCTTCCGCTCCAGCATTTCCGCATTGCTCCAGGACGGTTTCGAACAGAGATTCAGCAGTACTTCCCTCACTTTTCCGGCATAGGAAGGTTCGCCGGTGAGGAGGTAGGCAAGCGACAGGTGATCGACGCGGGCGCGGGCGTCGCCGCCTTTCAGCGCCGCGTCGGCTTCCTGCCGGATGGTTTGCCAGTACGAGGCAATTGCCGTGTCGGAGGCGATCCGTTTTTTCAGGACTTCCAGGCGGGAGGACGGGAAAAACAGGTAGGGATGTTTCTGCGCGGTGGCAGTAGACGCTGTCAGAAACAGGAACAGCAGGAGGAAACGGTTCATGCGAGGTACTGGCTGTCGGCCCGGAGAATGGGCCGTTTTCAGGAAGAAGTAGTCCGTTTCCGGGAGCGTATACTCCGGAAGGGCCGGGGAAAGGACAAAAAAGTTTCGAGGCGTGGTTTTCCGGCAGGAAACGCGCTTTCTGCTCAAATAAATATCCCCTGCACCGCTTGGCTTCCTGAAAATATTCCCTAATTTGGCGACCAAATCGTTCTCTGATGAGACAATCCCTGCTTTTCCGACTGTTCAACGTATTGATGGTGTTCGTCGTCCTGGCGAGCTCTACCGGCTTTGGCCTGGTGGAACACACCTGTCATATACGGGGGAACAAGAAAGTAGTATTGCTCACCGAAAACGCCAAGGGCTGTCCGGTTTGCGCGCCTGCCAAGGTAGCCGCCGGCCAGAAGGAGACCGTTAAGAAAGACAAGTGCTGCGAAGAGGAAACCCGCTACGAACACGTCAGCTACACCTCTTCGCTGACCAAGCTAGCCGCCGGTTTTGTAAAAATGGTGGCGGAGGCTGCGGTGTCGATCGCGTTCTTCTTTTTTCACCTGATAGCAGACACGCTCTCCGCGCTGCTGTCTTCTGCTTCTGTTTCGCACGCCGCGATCCCGCTTTCGGGCAGGGACTTGCTGGTTTTCGTGCAGTCATTCCTCATTTGATACCTGAACGGGCGTGTTTTTTCTCCGGTGTCTGAGACATCGGAGCACTACTCTCTTTGTTCCATTCAGGCCATGAAATCATGTACATTCAGCGAATCCTATTCACTGGGGCACTTTTGCTGTGCTCTCTGCTCTATACCCAGGCTCAATCGTTAAAAGGAACCGTTATGGAACGGAAATCCGACGGAAAAACCGAACCGCTCACCGGCGCGACGCTCTTCTGGCTTGGCAGCCAGATCCACGCGCAGACCGACGGAGAAGGGCGTTTTGCCATCGAACGCAGCCCGGCGTACCAGCGCCTGGTCGTGACGCTCGTGGGCTTCCGGAGCGATACCCTGACGGTGGCGACGGGCGACGACCTCCGCATCTTCCTCGAAAACAGCAATCAGCTGCAGGAAGTAACGGTGACGAGCACGTCTACTGCCGTGGATCGCCTCAATCCGATTCATACCGAAATCATCACCACCCGGGCGCTGGCCAAGGCTGCGTGCTGCAACCTGTCGGAGAGTTTTGAAACCAATGCCTCTGTTTCAGTTAGTTACAGTGACGCTGTCACCGGCGCCAAGCAGATTCAGTTGCTCGGCCTTGCCGGCAATTACGTGCAGATCAATTCTGAAAACATCCCGAATATCCGGGGCCTGAACACGACGTACGGCCTCAATTACATTCCGGGAACGTGGATCAGCTCGATCGACGTCGCCAAGGGCGTTGGCAGTGTAGTCAACGGATACGAAGGCATGACGGGCGCTATCAACGTGGAGCTTGCCAAGCCTGACGGGCCGGAAAAGCTGTATCTCAACGGGTATGTCAACAGCTTCGGCCGGGGTGAACTGAACCTCAATCTGGCAAAGAAACTGACCGATCGCTGGTCGGTAGGCCTGCTGTCTCACGGCAGCGCGCTCCGGACGCGGCTCGACAAAAACGGAGACGGTTTTCTGGATAACCCGCTCTACGCGCAGGGAAATATTGTGAACCGGTGGAAGTATCAGTCTGACCGCTGGATGAGTCAGTTTGGTGTAAAAGCCCTGTACGAAGACCGTACCGGCGGGCAAATGGATGCCGGTCGTGACAAACCCAATGTCTACGAGTTCGGCAACACGACTAAACGGATCGAGGTATTCAGTAAAACAGCACAGTTGTTCCCGAAAAAACCGTACAAAGGCCTCGCCCTTATCGTTAACGGTGTGTACCATGATGCCTCCGCTCGATTCGGCCGCACACCCTATGCCGGCACGGAAAAAAGCCTGTACAGTAATCTGATTTACCAGAATATCATCGGCGATACCCGGCATACCTATAAAGTAGGCGCCAGCTTCCTGCTGGATGATTTCCGGGAACGCTGGAAGGATTCGACCTTCCGCCGTCAGGAAGTAGTGCCAGGGATTTTCGGGGAATATACCTATTCGCTGCCCGACCGGATTACGCTGGTAGCAGGCAGCCGGGTAGACTTCCACAACCTCTATGGCACGCGTTTTACGCCCCGTTTGCATGTCCTTTTTCACCTGCCTGCGGAGACAAGCCTGCGGATAGGCGGAGGGAAGGGCTGGCGCGTTGCGAACCCGATTGCGGAAAACTATGGTATGCTGGTCAACTCCCGTACGCTGGAAGTGATGGACCGGAGCTTCCGTCCGGAAGAAAGCTGGAATTACGGCGTGAGTGTCAACAAACAACTGCACTGGTTTGGCCGGGCGGCGAATTTCGCGGTGGATTTTTACCGGACGGATTTTCAAAACCAGCTCATTGTCGATATGGAGACCATGGACCGGGTCCGTTTCTACAACCTGCGTGGCAAAAGCTTTGCCAACAGCTTTCAGGCCGAGGTGAATGTACAGCCCCTGCCGCGCACGGAAGTGAAGCTGGCCTACCGGTGGTTTGACGTATGGCAGACGGTTTTCACGCCGGGTGGGGATCTTTCCCTCCAGCAGAAAATGTTTGTCAACCGGGACCGGGTACTGTTTAACATCGGCTGGTCGAGCGACAAGTTCGAAAAATGGAAAGCCGATGTCACCTGGCAGTGGAACGGGCGCCGCCGCATCCCGAGCATGACACACTCGCACGATGGCAGTCTGCAGGAAGTATTCGCCCCTGCCTTCTCCAACATCAATGCCCAGATTACCAAGAATTTCCGTACCTGGGCCCTGTATGTCGGAGGAGAAAACCTGAACAACTTTACCCAGAAAAACCCGATCGTCGGCGCCAATGACCCCTTCGGCAAATCGTTCGACGCTTCGATGGTCTGGGGCCCGGTGATCGGACGGATGGTGTATGCGGGGTTTAGGTATAAGATAAAGTAGTTTTCGGTTTACGGTTTTCAGTTTTCTGTTGGTTAAAAGGAGATTGACCCCGCTCAACAGAAAACTGAAAACCGCAAACTGAAAACCGTAAACAGGCTCAACATGACCCTCTACATCAAAAACATGGTATGCGACCGCTGCCGGATGGTAGTCAGGAAGACGATGGAAGACCTCGGGTTGCATCCGCAGCGGGTGGAGCTGGGAGAGGTGGATATTGCGGAGGAGGCCGCTGACCTCGGCTTGCTGCGGGACCGCCTCGAAGCCGTTGGTTTCGAGCTGCTGGAAGACCGGCGCGATCAGACCGTCTCCCGGATCAAGCGCCTGCTTTTCGATTACCTCGACTTGCAGGACAACGCCCGGACGAATGTGTCGGATTACCTCGCGGAGGGTCTCAACCGTGATTACAGCGCGCTGAGTAAGCTTTTTTCGGAAAGCGAAGGAACGACCATCGAACAATATTTCATCCGCCTCAAGATCGAAAAGGTCAAGGAATGGCTGACGTACAGCGAATGGAGCCTGAGCGAAATCGCCTACAAACTGGGATACAGCAGCGTGGCGCACCTTTCGAACCAGTTCAAGAAGGTAACCGGACAGACGCCGACCCAATTCCGGCAAAGCCCGGCCCAGGCGCGGCGGGTAGCACTGGATCAGGTCTGACGCCCGAATCGTGTAAATGCCTTCCCGAATCCTGTAACAGGGGCGAAACGGAGGGCGGTACCTTTGCGCGACGGAAGTCTTTTCCCGATAAGCCATGAAAAAGTTTTGGATTACAGCGTTGTCTCTGTTGAGCCTTTCGGCCTTCGGACAACACGAACACCACCATACGATGCCCGCGGACTCGAGCCGCAACTCCATGTCCGGCATGCACGCCGGACATGGACAGATGGCCACGATGACGCATTCCTACTCGCTCAGCCTGCCCATGAACCGGAACGGTTCGGGTACCGGCTGGCAGCCTGACGCGACTCCGATGTATGCCTGGATGGCGCACGGATCAAAGTGGACCTATATGATGCACGGAAGCGTTTTTCTGCGGTATACAGCTCAGAACTTTGGAAACAGCGGCAAACGGGGCCAGGAATCGGCCTTCTCCGCACCGAACTGGGTGATGGGTATGGCGCAGCGCCGGGTAGGAAAGAACGGGCTGTTTACGGCGTCTATGATGCTGTCGCTCGACCGGCTGACGGAAGGTGGCAACGGTTATCCGCTCCTGTTTCAGACGGGGGAAAGCTGGAAAGATGCGCCGCTGATTGACCGCCAGCACCCGCACGACCTGATCTCCGGCCTGTCGGTGGGCTATACCCAGCGGCTGAGTCAGAAAGTGGACGTGACGGCGTACCTGGGTTACCCCGGGGAACCGGCGCTGGGACCGGCGGCGTTTATGCACCGGTTTTCGGCGATGAACAACCCGGACGCGACCCTCAGCCACCACTGGCAGGATGCAACGCACATTGTATTCGGTGTGGCGACACTCGGGGTGAGAATCGGGCAGGTAAAACTGGAAGGTTCATCCTTTACCGGCAGAGAACCGGACGAAAACCGGTATAACTTTGATAAACCCCGCTTCGATTCCTACAGCTACCGGGTATCCTGGAACCCGTCGGCGACCTGGTCGCTGCAGGCTTCCCGGGCATACCTAAAGTCGCCGGAGTCGCTGAAACCGACCGAAAATGTAGACCGGACAACGGCCTCGGCGCAAAACAACCGGCGCCTGGGTCGTGACAGCTGGCTGGCGACTACCGCCGCCTGGGGATATAACCAGTCCGGCGACCACCACAATGAGCACTCAGCCCTATTGGAATCGAACTGGCAGCACCCGAAATGGGCAGTATACGGCCGGTATGAGTGGGTGCAGAAATCCGCCGAAGAGCTGGCGCTGGCTACGCCGGGCGTATTCGACGTCAACGCCATTACGCTGGGATATTCCCGGCAGCTGGCCCGGTCAAAAAGCCTCTGGCTGACGGCCGGTATTCAGGGAAGTATCTTTTTAACAGATAAAGCGCTCGAGCCGGCATACGGTTCCACGCCCGTTTCCGGGCAGGTTTACCTCCGGCTGACGCCCACAATTCTATCCATGAACTAACCAAGTAAAACGATGATGAAGTCACTTGTTCTCGGCCTTCTGCTGGCCGGTAATCTCCTGGGATTCTCCGATGAACCCAAGATCGTTAAAGTCAAAACGTCTGCTATCTGCGAGATGTGCAAGGCGCGGATCGAGAAGAATCTCGGATTCTCCAAAGGCGTGAAAGACGCGAACCTGGATCTGAATGACAAGGTGGTGACTGTCACCTACGATCCCGGCAAGACCAGCGAAGAGAAGATTCTTCAGACGATTTCGAAGACGGGCTACGACGCCAACCTCGTCCCCGCCGATCCGAAAGGGTATGATAAGCTTCCTTCCTGCTGCAAAAAGGACAGCAAAATGAAGCATCACTAGAAAGACAGGCCGTTCCACCCGGAACGGCCTGTCTTTCTATATTCTGTGTCTTCTGTGCTTTCTGTGAGAAAAAAATAGTTATCTCTCACAGAAGACACAGAAGTTATTCGACGATATGTCCGGAAAAGCGGGCGCCATTGTCGAGAATTTCTCCGCCGGTCCGGTACCCCAGTCCGCAGCCTTCTCCCGCAAAAAATACGCCCGCCTGGTACCTGTTTCCTGCACTATCTACCGGAAACGCCACATATTCCTGATACACACGGGGTTGATCGTCGTAATCCCCTTCGGCGGAGGTTACGGGCTTTCCGTCTTTGTCCAGGATCTCCACGTTGGCCCCTTCCCGTCCAAACATAACTTTGGCAACGGACGGAATACCTGCCGGAGGAGTATTGTAGGTCGGAAGCAGCAACGGGTGTCCGGGATTACGTTCCCACAGTACTTTCAAAATTGCCTTTGACTGAAACAGGAGGGTATAGGCGGGGTTGATGATTACCGCCTTCCGGTTCCGGACGATTTGCGTGAGCAGGTCGGCGAGATCGGGTTCTTCCCACCCGATAAACTCCCAGGGTACCAGCTTGAACCAGAAGTCGAAGCGCTCGAAGTTTCCGTTTTGCGCATTTTGGCGGAAAATACCTTCGCTGGGTGAGAATTCGACGTCTTCCACATACGCATACTCCACGTCAAATCCGGCTTCTTTCGCGGCTTCACCCAGTACCTGCACGTTGGTTTCGTCTTCGGGAAATCCCTGTAAAGTCGAGATCAGCAGGGTAGGCGTCAGGTCGGAATTCAGGTTGCGCAGCAGCTGGAAGTTTTCGACCAGCGATTCGTACAGGGTATTGAATTGGGAGGCTTCGTCGAGGCCGTTGGCCTTCAGATGCGCCCATTGCACGATTCCCGTTTCCGGTATACAGGTAGCCGTATCGGCATTGAACTCAATCAGTTTAATCGGTTTCCCGTCAATACCGCCGGCAAAATCGAAACGCCCGTAAAGGTGCAGGTGCCGGTCGTCATCCCAGGAGAGGCGGATCAGTTCCTTCAGGTTGTCGGGAATACCCAGCTCGGCAAACCGGTCCTGGTCAATGACGGCCTGACCGGCATCGATAAAAAGTTCATAAAGATCATTGGCGGCGTCGTAATACGCCTGTGCTTCCGCCTCGCTGACCACCACCAGGTCGTGAGTAAGGTAGGAAAGGGTATCCGTCCCCAGCATCCAGTCCCAGCCGACCTGCCGCAACTGCGATTCCGGGGAGAGGGGTAATGTCTTGATTTTGGGCATGTTGTTTGTCGGTTATCCGCCAAAGCCGTTGCTCCGGCTACGACTGAAAAATCCGCTGCGACCACTCGACGGCCGGGTTACCTTTACCCGGTGAGTACTGGCGGAACTACGTACTTCGTCGTGCACGCGGTTAGCCCGTGCATAGGTAGCGGGGTTGGAATAAAACCGGGAACGATCCTGTTCGCGGTTGTAATATTGCTGATACACCTGGTTGTTGGACTGTCTCCCGATAAAATACCCGATACCGCCCCAGAGCAGGGCGCTGCCCAGGCCGCTGTGGTGCTGGGTATGGTAGGAGGGGTTGTTGACTACCTCCCTGTCGATCAGGGCTTTGGAAGCCGCAAGGGTCAGGGTGTCGCGGTGTCCGTCGTAATACCGGACAATCGCGCGGGAGCTGTCTGCCGGAACGGATACTTCGTCCGTGATCCGGAATTCGCCGGGGCTGATTTCCGAGATATAGGTACGCACGCCTTTGCCGTACCGGGTCTGGTCTTCGTAGGTCGTTTCGGTCGACGAGCCGCCGCATCCCTGCAACGCCACGCCTCCGCTCAGGAGGGCGAGGGCGAGCGTGCCGCCGATGGCGATGTCTTTGGTTTTTCGGATGAACGAACCTTGTCTGGAGGGTGTCATGGTGTGTGATTCCGGATGAGTGACGGGTCAAAGATGAAACAGAGACCCGGGAAAACGGCGCTTACTTCGGATATGTGGTAAATTCCCGGACAGGATATCCGTATTTTAGCGGATGAGCCCCGACGACCGGGCGGGTATTGTGTACATGAAGGACTTACTTTCCCTGCTGATTGAAGAAATAGCCGGCTGCCAGTCGACCGGTGATCGGTATTACCCTGCCGGGCTGTTTCCCTCCCGCCGGGAGAAGAGAATCCTGGGGTATGTCCGGGAGGATTCCAATATCTTCTTTACGGCGATAACGGTTTTTACGCTCAATGATATTCGTCCGTTTCTCGGAGCGGAGGATCAGGTAAAGGTCGCGGAAATCGCTGCCAAAGCAGCTGCCACCTATGAATTATACCGGAACAAAAACGGACTCGCCACCTATAACTTCTACCAGACCGATCCGTCCAATCACTTTCCCAACGGGCATATCATGCGCAAAACCCGGCATTTCAAACTGCCGGATGATGTGGACGATACCGTCATGCTCTACCTGATTACGCCCCGTACCTGGGAAGAGAATGAATGGCTGAAAGAAAAACTCCGCGCGCATGCCAATACCGTAAAAGGCTGGGTACGAACGGGACCGGATATGTTTCGGAACAAAAAGATCTATTCAACCTGGTTCGGAGAGAAGATGCCGATAGATTTTGACGCCAGTACGCTGTCCAATGTCTTGCTGTGGGTATGCCGGAATCAGTTGCCGCTCGATGAATTCGATTACGATGTCCTGGACTTTATCCGTCACTCGGTCAAATCCGGAGACTACCTCACCCGACCGCTCGAAGTATCGGCGTATTACGCCACCACGCCGTTGATCATGTACCACATCGGCCGGCTGATGGCCGAATATCCGGTCCTGAACGACTGCCGGAAGCGTTTTCTGAAAGACCTGAAACACTGGCTTTCCGAACAGAAAATCAGCTGGATGGACCGTATCATGCTCAATACCACCCTGCTGCGGCTGGGCGAAAAAGCCGAAAAGCTCGTTCCGGACCATGCTACGGTCACAGATATCCGGAAATGGTCGGCGCATCACTGCTTTTCCATTGCGCCGATTCTCAACTATTATCCCCAAACCCGCTGGCTGACCGGCTGGAAACTCAGCCATATCAACTGGGTATGCGATGCGCATTCGCTGACGCTGGTGGCCGAGTACCTTGCACTGCGGTCCGGAAAAAGACATACCAGTGGCGGGGAAACGGCATCCCGCGTCCCCGCCACCGGAGCGGCTAAGCGCCGCCGAGGAACTGACGGAGGTAGTTCCGCGACGTCAGAATAGCCGCCTGAACATCCTGCAGGTTTCCTTCATAAGCTTTGTCTTCGACTTCGATGACAACGGGCCCTCGGTAGCGTACGTCGGTCAGCGCGGCGAAAAAGCCCCGCCAGTTAACGTCTCCGAGGCCCGGAAGCTTCGGCGAGTGATATTCCAGCGGATTGGCCATGATGCCGACGCGGTTGAGCTTGTCGCGGTACACTTTCACGTCCTTCAGGTGAATGTGATGCAACCGGTCTTTGTAGTCGTAAATCGGACGTACTTCATCCATCATCTGCCAGACGAGATGGCTCGGATCGTAGTTCAGACCGAAGATCGGCGAGGGGATAATTTCGAATAGTTTATCCCAGATGGCCGGCGTGGTGGCGAGGTTTTTGCCGCCCGGCCATTCGTCGTCCGTAAACCACATCGGGCAGTTTTCAATCCCGATTTTAACGTTGTATTCTTCGGCTACGCGGACAATCGCCGGCCAGTGCTCGGCGAACAGCTTCAGGTTTTCGGTGACCGACAGTTTCGGATTCCGGCCGATGAACGTATTCACCACCGGTACTTTCAGTGCCGCTGCTGCCTTGATGATTTTTTTGATGTGTTCGCGGTAAAATTCCGCCTTTTCCGGGTCCGGGTCGAGGGGATTGGGGTAGTAACCCAGGCCGGAAATGTTGACCCGGTACTCCTTGAGGCGGTGCCGGATATCGTTGACTTCGTCGGTCGTGAGGGCGGCGACATCAATGTGTGATACCCCTGCGTACCGCCGGGAATCGCTGTTGTCTTTCGGCCAGCACATCACTTCCACGCACCTGAAGCCATGCTGCGAAGCGAATTTGAGGACGTTTTCGAGGTTGTAATCAGCCAGAATGGCCGATACGAAGCCGAGGTCAAGCATACTTTTAAGCGGTTACGTGATGGATTGTTTGCGGGCTTCTTCCAGAATAGTGACCGTTGAACTGGTACCAATCCGGGCGACGCCCATTTCCCGGAGCGCCAGTGCAGCCTCCAGTGTCCGGATACCTCCCGACGCCTTGACGCGAACGCCTTCGCCGGCATGCGCGAGCATCAGCGCGAGGTCTTCCGGAGTGGCGCCGCGGTATGCAGCGCCGTCCGGCTTCGGAAAGCCGAAACCGGTTGAGGTTTTAATGAATTCAACATGCCGGCAGAGCGTGCAGAGACGAATCTTCTGCGCGTCGGTCAGGTAGTCGTTTTCAAAAATGACTTTCAAAATAGCCCCGTTTTCGCGGCAGGTCTGGTGGAGCGCGTTGATTTCAGCACTTACATAGGTCCAGTCTCCGCCGAGTACTTTTCCGAGGTTGACGACCATGTCTATTTCCGTAGCTCCGTCACGAATGGCTTGCAGGGTTTCCGCGATCTTGATGGATGTCGCGTTACTGCCATGCGGAAAACCGATGACCGTACATACCGCTACATTGCTACCGGCCAGCAGGCGCGCGGCCAGCGGCACGGCATAAGGCTTGATGCATACTGCCGCAACGCCGTAGTCCAGGGCGGTACGGCAACCGGCCTCCAGCTCCGTATCCGTCAGCAGCGGAGAGAGCAACGCGTGATCGATGAGTCGGGCCAGTGGCGTCATGCGGATTGTATCTGGGAAAGGATATGGCCGATGATCTTTTCGGCATGTATTCGGGAGTTTTCAATAAACCAGACGTGCGTATCCATCCCGCCGCAGACAACGCCGGCCAGGTATAATCCGGGCAGGTTGGTTTCCTGGGTGTCGGGGTCGTAGGTCGGATAGCGTTTTTCATCTTCTGACAGGGTAATACCGGCCTGTTCGAGAAACGAGAAGTTCGGCTGGTAGCCCGTTGCAGCTACTACGAAATCATTTGGTATTGTAATCAGGCCGTCCGGCGTCCGGATGTCGGCTTCTGTTTCGCGCACCGCAACGAGATGCGAATGAAAGTAGGCCCGGATGGAACCTTCCGCAATCCGGTTCTCGATATCAGGCTTGACCCAGTACTTCACCCTCCGGCCGATCTCGCCTTCCCGGATCACCATCGTCACCTCGGCGCCTTTACGGTAGGTTTCAAGTGCGGCGTCGACCGAGGAGTTATTGGCGCCTACCACAATGACCTTCATACCGGCGTAAAAATGCGGCTCCTGGTAGTAATGGGTTACTTTCGGAAGGTCTTCTCCGGGAATATTCAACAGATTCGGAATATCGTAGAAACCCGTCGCGATGATGACGCGGGGAGCGTGATAGGTACCTTTCAGGGTACGGACGGAATAGCCGTTTTCCCGCTCAATGGCTTCGACTTGTTCAAACAACCGGATATTCAGCTTGTATGAAAAAGCCACCCGCCGGTAGTATTCCAGGGCTTCGGGCCGGGTGGGCTTGGCATTATTGGAGACGAAGGGCACACCGCCGATTTCGAGGCGGTCGCTCGTCGAAAAAAATGTCATATTGGCCGGATACCGGTAAAGGGAGTTGACCAGACAGCCTTTTTCCAGAATCACGTAGTTCAATCCGTGCTTCTTTGCCTCCAGGCCACAGGCCAGGCCGATCGGCCCGCCTCCGATGATGATCAGATCCAGGTTCATGTGTCAAAAATAGGGACTGAAGGGAGAAGTCCCTCAGGAAAGGAATAGTTCGGATGATCCGGGTTTCTTCCTGTCAGAGACAAACATAACCAGGGCCGGGTGATGGAAAAATGATATTGGTTAGGCTCGGAATCGAATAATTTCCGCAGGAATAGGAGACGGAATACTGAATGCAGCAAAACCAGGAAGGGAAGCCGGTGGCCGGAGATAGAACGAGGCGGATAATAGGCCCGTCTGAAAACCAAAAGACCTCACCGGAGGGCGAGGTCTTTTGGTTCAATAAGTTGCTATTACTTCACAGTGAAGTTGCCTTGTACAGAGAATTTTTTTGACTTAGAGATGTCAACTTTGATAGCACTGAAATACGTTGAAGCCAGCTCATAAACAAACCGTTGATCTTCGGTGTAGTCTTCTGGTTTTTTCGTCAAATCAAGTTCTTCGCCGGACTTAATTGTCAGTTTTTTGCTTTCAAGACTTACAATGCTGATGTACTCTACATCCGTAGACCCATCATAGGTAACCTTGATTTGCTTGTCGCTGAGTTCCCACTTTCCTGAATCACTCGATCCGTCTGAATCTTTAAAAACAAAAGAGCCGTTATCCTTAAATTCCCAGGTACTGGTGTCTGAGGGATCTGTCGGCAGATTATAGGCCTTGCCATCCAGTACAAAATCGATACTGGTTGCTGTCCATACTTTCCCAATCAGATCGGCACGATTGACGGAAGGAGTAACATCGTCTTTTTTCTTCGAACAACTGGTGAAAACAAAAATAAAAAGGAGTGCAGGCAGGATAGAATAACGTAAAATGGACATAATAAGGGATTGGTTCGTGAGCCGCGAATATGCAGGTTAAAAGAGCGGTTCGTCAAGTAAATTCACCAAAAATGTTTGAACGGTATCGGTTCCTTTTTCTCTTTTCCGGAGAAATACTTAGAAGAGATAGTACAAAAAAAGTCCGTCACATGTGACGGACTTTTCCGAAAAAAAACGGATTATTTAACGACCAACGTCGCGTTTATAGCCAGTTTTCTGTTTTTTGAAATATCCAGATTAAGGCGGTCGAGGTAATGATTCGCCATCGTGAAATAGGTAAGTTCCGACGGCGTATAGGCCTCTTCTTTTTTTGTAAGATCCAGATTTTCAATCAGGTTTAGTACCAGTGTTCGGTCTTCCAGCCGCGTAATAGTCAGGTAGTCAACAGCTGTACTTTCTTCATAGCGGAGTTTAATCCGGTTGCCGCTCAGCTCCCAGGTACCCTGTTCGGTTTTGCCGTCTTCGTCGGTTGTGCGGTAGGTGCCATCTTTCCGGAATAACCAGTTTCCGGTAGCGCCCGGCGTTTTTTCGGAATAGGTTTTTCCATCCAGCACGAAATCCACCTGATTGGATGTCCATACTTTTTCGACCAGATCGGCCTGGCCGGCAAGCGGAGAAGGGTCGTCCTTTTTTGCAGAACAGCCCGTCATCACCCAGATAAACAACAGCGAAGGAAATAAACGATAACGTAGAAAGGACATAGCGGATCGCGTCTTACCGCGCGAAGATGGCTTGTAAAGAATCAGGAAAGCAACAAACCAGCCCGTTAAAAACTGTTAACACGGTGAACAGGCCGTCGCTGCAGAACAAAAAAAGAGTCGCCCGGAGACGACTCTTTTTCATCGATTACTTAATCAGCCCGGCACGCTTCAACATGGCTTCGGGTTTGGGTTCCCGGCCGCGGAAGCGCTTGTACAGAATCATCGGCTTTTCGGTACCGCCTTTCGACAATACATTGCTGAGGAAAGACTGCGATACTTCCTTATTGAAAATGCCTTTTTCCTTGAAAAGCTCAAATGCATCGGCATCCAGTACTTCGCTCCACATGTAGGAATAATAGCCTGCCGAATATCCGCCGGCGAAGATATGGGCAAAGGCCGGGCTGACAGCCGTACCTTCCACGAGCGGAAGTACTTCCGTCTGCGCAGCGACTTTCGCTTCTACCTGTGCGACCGACTCATTCGTCGGCGCCTGTCCGTGCCAGGCCATATCCGTCAGGCCGAGGTTGATCTGCCGTGCCGTACCAACGCCCGCCATGAAATTGGAAGAAGCCTTCAGCTTTTCGATGTATTCCTGGGGAATAACCTCGCCGGTTTTGTAGTGCTTTGCAAACAGCTTCAGTACTTCCGGCTCGAGGCAGAAGTTTTCCATGAACTGGCTCGGCAACTCTACGAAATCCCAGGGGACGCTCGTACCGCTCAGGGCGTCGTACTTCACGTGCGAGCTCATGGCATGCAGGGCATGGCCGAACTCATGGAAGAGGGTTTCTACTTCGCGGAAGGTCAGCAGAGACGGCATCGTCTCGGTAGGCCGGGTGAAGTTACAGACATTCAGCACATGCGGGCGAATGTCCTTGCCTCCTTCGAAATGCTGCGAGCGGGTACCTGAGTTCCAGGCGCCGGCGCGCTTGCCGGGCCGGGGGAAGTAGTCGCCGTACCAGATGGCGAGCAGGTTTCCTTTCGCGTCAATAATCTCGTAGGTCTTTACCTCGGGGTTCCAGGTCGGAATATCCTTCCGCTCCTTGAACGTCAAGCCGTACAGCTTGTTGGTCAGGGTAAACAGGCCGTCGAGTACGTTTTCCAGCTTGAAGTAGGGCTTCAGCAGTTCATCGTTGATGGAGTACTTTTCCTTTTTCAGTTTCTCGCTGTAGAAGCTCACATCCCAGCGCTGCAGGGTATTTTCGGGATAGCCCTGTGCCTTCGCGTACTCGGTCAGTTCCTTGATTTCGCGCTCGGCAGCCGGCTTCGCATAGCTGAGGACGTTCTTTTCGAAGTCCATGACCGTCTTCGGGTTCTCGGCCATGCGCTCTTCCAGGATGTAATCGGCCCAGGTCTTGTAGCCGAGGAGCGTTGCCTTGTCATGACGCAGCTTGACGATTTTCTGGATTACTGCCTGGTTGTCGTTCTTGTCGCCGTTGAACCCGCGCTTGTTATACGCCAGCCAGAGTTTTTTCCGGAGTTCCCGATTCTCGGCATATTGCATAAACGGGCCGTAGCTCGGCGCCTGGAGGGTGAATACCCAGCCTTCCTTGTTTTGCTTTTTGGCGACAGCTTTCGCCGCTTCCTTTACATATTCAGGCAATCCGGCGAGGTCTTTTTCGTCGGTCACCAGCAGCGAATAGGCGTTGGTTTCGTCGAGGTTATGCTCGTTGAATTCGATTGACAACTGGGAGAGTTCCTTGTTGATGCCACGGAGCTTTTCCTTGTCGGCTTCCGACAGATTGGCGCCGTTTCTTGAAAAGCCTTTGTAGGTCTTTTCGAGAAGCATCTGGTCTTCCGTGTTCAGTTTGAGCTTATCCTTTTGATCCCAAACGGCCTTCACACGGGCGAAGAGCTTTTCGTTGAGGGAAATGTCGTTGCCGTATTCCGTCAGCAGGGGAGAAGCCTCGCGCACGGTTTTCTGCAGCTCGGGCGTGGTTTCCGCACTGTTGAGGTGGAAGAGGATGGGGGTCACGCGGCTGAGCGTCTGTCCGGCGTCTTCGAGTGCAACGATGGTATTCTGAAACGTCGGCTTGGCAGGGTTGTTGACGATCGCGTCAATTTCCTTGCGGCCGAGGGTCATCCCTTCTTTCATGGCAGGGATGAAATGTTCGACTTTGATTTTGTCGTACGGAGGAGTCTGAAAAGGCGTAGCAAACGCCTGAAGCAACGGATTTTGTTCCATAGAGGTGTTCCCGGCGGCCGTCTGCGCGGGGGTTACTTTCGGGCCCTGGGCCAACGCGGCAGTCGTACCGGCCAGCAGGGTCAACAATTGGGGGAGTCTTTTCATTCGTTTGATGACGATCAGCGTAAAGAATCTACGAAGTTGAGTAACATTGTCCTAATTTGCCAAACCGCTCATGGAAAAACGGGGCGGGCGGAAGCAGGAAGGAAACCGAAGCCATGCAAGAGGACGTAGTCATTCACCGGAAGAAACCGATTTTCCCCATCAGTGCGGAGCTGCACAAATACCTGCATAAATACCAGCGGGAGGCTAAACTGCCGATCGGGTACAGCGACCTGCTTAATTTTCGGGAATCAGTACCGCTGACGGATAAAAATGGCCGGGATACCCTCTGGGAATCACCGATTTATCCTCCCGGCGAAATCGAACACATTCACAATGGCCTGAAGAAAATCTACGCCATGCTGAATACGTCGGGGAATATCAGCATCGTCGAGCACAAGTACATCGACCGGATCGACTACTGTACCTTCGGCAATACCCATCCGTTCCGGATACGGATTGTCAACCGGCTGAATGATGTGTACGATTATTTCTACGTGAAGAAAGCCGATGCGTCGCGGATCTATGGCCTGGAACTGGAGCATACGCTGTCGCCGAATGACGTAAACTACCTCGTCGACCATACGACACTCGTCGAAGAACACATTGCCGGTATTCCGGGCGACGCCTTTCCCCGAACCTACATGAACCATCCGGAGTATAACCCCATCCGGATCGCCAAGGAGTTCGTGAAATTCAACGAGCGGTGCCTGATTATGCTTCTGGGAGACATGCGGTCCTACAACTTCGTCCTCCAGATTACCCCTGATTTCGACGATTTTCAGTTCCGTATCCGCTGCATCGACTTCGACCAGCAGTTTTACGAAGGCAATCGTAAAGTTTATATGCCACAGTTTTTCAAGGAAAACCTGGCGTATGTGAAGCTGGCAATGGAGCACCTGACCGACAAGACTGTCTGGCAATACCAGCAGGAGGAACGATCGATGCTCGTGCACCGTATCCGGAGCGAGCGTCATCGCCTCGCGCACCTGCGGGACGTAGCCAACCGGGATGTTCTTTCGACCGAAGAGAATGTCCACCAGCTGAAATCCGGCCTCGCCGAGTACTTCCATAACCCGGACTACCTGAAGTGCGGAAGCATGGTTGATATCGTAGAACTCAATATCAAGAATGTCATCCGCCAGATCATCTGAACCGGCGGAGCAGCTTATTCATTGCCATCGCTGCGAAAATCAGCACAAAGGGCATCGCCGGAATCATGTACCGGAGCATGGGGATGATGAGAAACGTCGTTCCCCAGAAGAAGAAAATCAACAGCAGACAGAGGACAATACCCCGGCTTTTTTTCGGAGAATACTGCGCAAACCCGTACGCCGCGAGTACGAGCAGTATGCCCTGGATCCACCCCGTTGCGGTTTCCCGCGAGCCAGACCATAGGCCATACCAGCACCGTATTAGCTTCAGTCCCACTAGTTTAAGCAATGCTACCGGCTCTGCCTGAAGCAGCACCGTCCGAAGTGAGGAATAGGTGTAATCTGTTCGGGATAGCTGGTCCATGAGGCGGTATACATCTGCCGGTACCGGTACCGGCGTTCCGGCATAGGAGGGATGACCAAACAGCAGCCCTTCCCGAATGACCAGAATCGACTTTCCCTGTACCGGAATCCATTCTCCGTTGAGCATATAGACGTAGTATTCCCACGGAAAAAGTGTTAGCCCGAAAGCCAGCAGAAAGCTTACTGCCGACCGGAAAGAACGCGTAAAACCCAGGTATACAGCCAGTACAATGCTCAGGTACAGGGTGATCGGCCGGATCAGACAGGAGAGGCCCAGCAGTACGCCGGCCAGCATAATCGTAGTAATGCCTGACTTTTCACGGGCTATCAGCGCCAGCGACGCCAGAAAGCAGGTCAGAAAAGGAATTTCGCTGCTGGGCTGAACGAAAAGATAGAGCTGAAAAGGATAGCAGGCCCAGAGCAGGGTACTCCACTCCGCGGTGGTACTTCCGAACAAAGATCGGGCGAATTCCCTGATCAGCAAGGTATTAACGACGCCGAGCGGGAGCGTCGCCCAGACAACTGCCTCGTACCTGGGCACTTGCAGCCAGTCGGCCAGCCGGTGTAACGGAAACAGGTAAAACACATACCCCGGCGGGAAAAAAATGAACGCCCTGCCTTTCTCTGTAAATCCTTTGCCGGCTGCGAGTGTATCGGTCAGGGCGTTGTAGGGCGTGTAATCGGGAGAAAAGGGCTGATCCGGACGGAACAGGCATACAAACAGGATTTCGACGAGGAAAGAAAAAACCATCCACGCCCCAATCCGCTGCCGTTCGGTCCGGATCAGATCAGGCATATTGTTCAAGGTATCCGGCCATCTCCTGTTGTACGGCGCGGGCTTCGTCGGCGGCGCGGCGGGCAAAATCTTCACCTGACGACGCGTAAATAATGGCTCTGGACGAATTCACAAGCAGACCGCACTGGCTGTTCATTCCGTACCGGGACACGTCCGCGAGGCTGCCGCCCTGCGCGCCGACACCCGGTACGAGCAGGAAGTGATCCGGAATGAGCTCCCGGATGCGGGCAAGCTGGTCGGCCCGCGTGGCGCCTACAACATACATCAGCTGGTCTGCCGTACCCCATTGTGCCGACGTGAGAAGTACTTCTTCAAACAGGGCGCGGTCGCTGTCTTTCAACGCCAGGCGCTGAAAATCGTGGCTGCCCGGGTTGGACGTCAGCGCCAGCAGGATGACCCATTTGTTCTCAAATGCGAGGAAGGGCTTGACCGAATCGGCACCCATGTAGGGGGCGACGGTCACCGAGTCAAACTCCAGTCCAGAGGCCGACTTGTCAAAAAATGCCCGAGCATACAATCCGGAAGTATTACCGATATCGCCGCGCTTGGCGTCTGCGATGGTAAAACACTCTTTCGGGATGATTTCCAGGGTTTTCTGGAGACTTTCCCACCCCCGCGGACCGAGTGCTTCGTAAAAAGCCAGGTTCGGTTTATAGGCGACGGCATACTCATGGGTGGCCTCGATAATGGCCCGGTTAAAGGCAAAAACGGGGTCCGGCTCCGACCGGAGGTGCGACGGAATTTTCTGAATATCAGTATCCAGCCCTACACAGAGGTAGGAAGATTTGCTCCTGATTTGGGCGTAAAGGTCTGACCGGGTCACAATTGGCAGGGAAAAAGTCGAATAATCAACAGGAAATGAGACAGATACGGAGATTGTTCCTGCAAGGACGGAAACTTTGCCTGAACAGAAGTCACTCTGCCGTTACTTATTCCTATTTTTGCTCTGCAAAATTGTAGTGACATTTTCAAACTCACAACCCCTTACGCATTGCATGGAATTTCGTCCTGGCCAGCTCGCTGGATTGATTGAACTCTTTCCCCGGATTTTCGAAGACGAACGAGGCTTCTTCTGGGAGTCATATAACGAAAAAACGTTCGCGGAAGCTAATCTCCCCACAGCTTGCCAATTCGTTCAGGATAATCACTCCTGGTCCAAAAAGGGAGTTCTCCGCGGACTTCACTGCCAGCACCAGCCGCATGCGCAGGGAAAGCTGGTCCGGTGTACGCAGGGGAGCGTATTGGACGTCGTGGTGGACATCCGCCCCGATTCTCCGACGTTCGGGCAGCACGAGAAATTTTTGCTGACGGCTTCCCGCGGCAATATGCTCTGGGTACCCGGCGGTTTTGCCCACGGGTTCGTTGCCCTTGAAGAAGCTACCTTCATGTACAAGTGTACCAACTTGTATAACAAGGCGGCCGAGTCCGGCCTGCTCTGGAATGACCCGGCACTGGGAATCGACTGGGGCCTGTCGGAATACGGAATTGAAGCGCCTACTGTTTCTGCCAAAGACCAGATTCTGCCTAACTGGGAGGAGTTCAAGTCTCTCCTCGGAACGCTGCAGAACTCCTGATACACAGCCCGGTTAAGCCGGGCTTTTTTTATGATTTCAGCCATCGCCGATACGCTTCGTACCTACCGGTCACCCGCCCTGCACGGCTGGGTGATTGCGCGTTTGTCTGTAACGGCGGAGCCGGGCCAGCCGGGTATCGTACTAACGGGCCGGGCCGCGGTTATCACCGGGTACCTGCCCCGGGAACAGGTCTGGCTCTGGGTAACGCTCGTTCCGGGCAGGGAAGTACGGCAAAGCGCTTCGGAGCCTGTCGGTCCGTTTCGTATCTCGCGGGAAGAATTGGCGGAATACCTGGCGTTTTCGGGAGACGATAATCCCATACATACAGGCGGGCAGGCGATCCTGCCTGCGTTGCTGTTGCTTCGGGAAATCTTTCGGCAAAGTGCTGTACTTCAGAGATATGAGGCGCGCTTTTTGATGCCGGCGTTTGCCGGAGAAGGTATTTTTTTGTCGCAGGACGGACCGGTTACGCTCGCCCGCAACGCCGCAGGAGAGGCACTGCTCCGCATCACTCCTCTATGAAGCGGTTTCTGCTTGTGGCGATTACAGAAGATGAGGGTCTTTCGCCGGATCTGGTTCAGCGCCTCTTCGAAAGCGGCCTGGATTACCTGTACTGGCGTTCTGCCGCGCCAACCGATGTGCTGACTTCGCTGCCGGCTGCGTACGTATCCCGTATCCTTGTCGCGCGGGAGACTCCCATACCCTTTCTACGGCATAGTAAAGAGCAGGAACGGGACGCAAATAGTCATTCTTTTTCGACAAGTATCCACCGGTTGATTGATTGGCCGGGTCTTTCTGCGGACATGGTATTTTTCAGTCCCGTCTTTCCCAGTATATCCAAACCGGGCTATGGACCGACGGCACCCCTGGCTGAAACAGCCGCCGAAATCAGCCGTATCCGGCAGGAAATACCGGTCCTCCCGCTACTGATCGCGCTGGGTGGCGTCACACCGGCCAATGTTTGCATGCTCGTTGCAGCCGGGTTCGACGGCGCCGCAGTCATGGGGACCTTGTGGCAGGCTCCCGATCCGGTCGCTGCCCTCCGTGCGTTACAAAACGCCGTAACGCAGGATAGCCGCTAACCCGCCGCGAACCTGAACGACATTCCGGAACCCGTGATCCTGTAGCAGACGGACCGCCGTGCGGCTGCGAACGCCGGACTGGCAATGCACGTATACAGGAACGTTTCGCGGTATATCGGTCAGCCGGTTTTCGAGCTCCGACAGGGGAATATTTTTTCCGCCGATATTTTCGTCCTCGTATTCCGAAACTTCCCGGACATCGATCAATACCGCGTCTTCTTCCAGTGGAAACAGCGCGGCGGGGTCGATCTCGTCGGTTTCGCAGACATATGTCGTATCCGGCAACGCATCGATCGCCGCATTTTCCGGACGAAGAGAGAAGGAAAAAACGTTGAAAACCATCGACAGCGCATCGAAAAGCAGCAACCGGCCGCTCAGCGGATCGCCGATACCCGCGCAGAGTTTGATGACCTCCGCGGCCATCAGCGTCCCCGTAATACCCGGCAATACGCCAAGTACGCCTGCTTCCGAACAGGCAGCCAGCTCGCCCGGCTCAGGGTAGAGGCAGCGGTAGGTCGGTCCGCCGCGGTGGTTGAGTACGCTTACCTGCCCTTCAAAGCGGTAAATCGAACCGAATACAAGGGGTTTTCCGAGAATGACGCAGGCGTCGTTGACCAGGTAACGGGTATCGAAATTATCTGATCCGTCGACCACGATATCATAGTCTTCCAAAAATGAGAGAATCGTACCCCGTTGCAGGTATTCCGGAAAAGCAGTTACCTCGATAAGCGGATTCTGCTCACGAAGGAGCGTCGCGGCGACGAGCGCTTTGGATTGTCCGACATCCTGCGGGCGGTACAGTACCTGCCGCTGGAGGTTACTCAGCGCGATGGTGTCGCCGTCAAAAATGCCGATGTGGCCAACCCCCGCCGCTGCCAGGTACTGCAGCAGCGGGCAGCCCAGGCCACCTGCGCCGACGACGGCTACGCGGGCGGCGTTGATTTTTTCCTGACCGGATTCCCCGATTTCCGGGAGTTTGAGGTGCCGGCTGTAGCGGGTGCGTTGTTCGGTTGTCATACGCCGGTGAGAGAGGTGTCCCAGTCTTTCCATACCACTGAATACCCCTGACGCCGGATGATTTCGGCCATTTCGGAGGGGGAACGTTCGTCCGAAATCTCAAACTGCTCCAGCGATTGGGGCTCGACGCTATAGCCGCCGGGGTTCGTTTTCGAGCCGGCACTGAGGCTCGTGATACCCAGGCGGATCAGCGCATCTCTGAATTTGGGCGCTTCCCGCGTGGACAGGGAGAGTTCGACGTCTTCGTCAAACAGCCGGAAAGCGCAGATAAGCTGCACCAGTTCGGCATCCGTCATGACATCCCGGAACGAACGGGAGGATTCTCCGAGCTGGATCGGTCGCAGGCGCGGAAAGGACAGGCTGAACCGGCTTTTCCAGTATGTCTTTTCGAGGTAGCGGAGGTGCAGGGCCGTGAAGAAACTATCGGCCCGCCAGTCTTCCAGACCCAACAACGCCCCAAGTCCGATCTTGTGAATACCTGCCTTACCCAGACGATCCGGAGTATCCAGGCGGTAGTAAAAGTTTGACTTTTTGCCCTTTGGATGATGGGTCTTGTAGGCGTCTTTGTGATAGGTTTCCTGGTAAACGAGTACAGCATGCAGGCCGTCGTCGCGAAGCAGTTCATAATCCTGCTGATCCAGCGGCTGTACTTCCATCGACAGATGTGGAAACTGATCCCGCAGCAGCGCCAGGGAATGCCGCAGATACGGCACGCCGACGAAGGGTACTGCTTCGCCCGTTACCAGCAAAATATGTTCGTATCCCATCGCCTTCAGCGCGGCGGCTTCTTCAAGTATTTCGCTGTCTGTCAGTGTTTTGCGGCGGATTTTATTGTCGACCGAAAAAGCGCAATACGTGCAGATATTCTGGCATTCGTTCGACAGGTACAGCGGCGCGTACAGTTGCATCGTCTTCCCAAAGCGACGCAACGTACGCTCGTGGCTGAGGCGGGCCATCGTTTCCAGATACGGCCGCGCGGCGGGTGAAATCAGCGCAGCGAAATCGGCCAGCGACCGGGTAGGCGCGGCCAGTGCGGCTTCCACCTGGCGTGGCGTAGCGGTGTAGATTTGCCCGACTACCTCTTCCCAGCAATAGGTATCAAATAAGTCCCGGAACATCGTCAGTCCTCCAGAAAAGCAGTGAGTGGACTACTGGCAACGGCATGGGATACTACCGGCGCGAGGCGGGCTTCCCACGCCATCCGGCCGGCTTCGACCGCCATTCGGAAGGCCTGTGCCATCCGCACGGGGTCTTCGGATACCGCGATGGCTGTGTTGACGAGTACCGCGTCGGCGCCCATTTCCATCGCTGCGGCGGCATGAGAAGGCGCTCCCAGACCGGCATCCACTACGACCGGAACGCGGCTTTGCGCGATGATAATCTCCAGAAAATCAAACGTTTTCAGTCCCTTGTTGCTGCCGATAGGAGCAGCCAGCGGCATGACGGCAGCCGCGCCGGCCTCTTCCAGCCGCTTGCAGAGTACGGGATCGGCGTGGACATAGGGTAGCACCACAAAGCCGAGCCGGGCGAGCTCTTCCGCCGCGGCAAGTGTCTCGATCGGATCAGGGAGCAGGTACCGGGGGTCGGGGTGTATTTCGAGCTTGATCCAATGGGTTTCGAGGGCTTCCCGTGCCATTTGGGCGGCGAATACCGCTTCTCTCGCGTTGCGGACGCCGGAGGTATTCGGAAGCAGGGGAATCCCGCTCAGCCCGGCGAGCATTTCATCGCCGGGGTCGTCGGCATGTACGCGCTTGAGGGCTACGGTCACCAGTTCGGTCCCCGAAGCCCGGAGTGCTTCGGTCATAACAGAAACCGAGCCGAATTTCCCCGTACCTGTAAACAAACGGGAGGTGAATACCCGGTCAGCAAGTTGAAGCGGTTGCATGGTGTATTTCAGCTAGAAAATGACGGGCCTGTCCTTCCGGATCAGGCGATTGGTGAATAGCCGACGAAACGGCGATGCCATGTATGCCGGTGGCAAACAAGGCCGGAATATCCGCGGCCGTGATGCCGCCGATAGCGATAACAGGGAGGGAGGCAACCTCCTGCCGGAGCCGGTTGAGCAGGTTTTCGTACCCGGTCAGCCCCAGGATCGGGCTGAGCTTTTCTTTGGTTGGAGTGAACCGGAATGGCCCGAGACCTACATAGTCGGCACCGTCCCGGAGGTGGCGGAGTACATCTTCGAACGTATTCGCCGTTCCCCCGATCAGAAAATCCGGTCCAAGCAGGCGGCGGGCTTCGGCGACGGGCATATCTTCTTTCCCGAGATGAACACCATTCGCGCCGATTTCCTTAGCCAATTTGGGATTGTCATTGATAATCAGGATGGTATTGTAACGGATACAGACTTCCTGAACAGACAGGGCCGTCTCCTTCCACGCCTCATACGGCATATTTTTAAGGCGAAGCTGTATCCACCGTACCCCCCCGCGGCAGGCTTCTTCGGCCTGGCGGGCATTGGTGACGAGGTAGTGCAGGGATGTGATCATGAGTGAAAACCAAGTAGAGTTGGAGTACTGCCCAGAAACTGGCCGGTATACTCTTTCGCGAATGCGCAGGCTTCCGGCAGAGACCGTCCCAGGGCCAGTCCGGCGGCTATCGCCGAAGAAACCACGCAGCCGCTGCCGTGCTTTTCTCCCGAAGGCAGAAAAGGAGAGGTATAATGAGCCGTTTCCGTGCCTTTCTGGTAAAGCCTGTCGGTAATGAACACTTCCCCACCGGCATGGCCGCCTTTCAGGTAAACCGGGCAATGGGTACTGAGCATCAACGCTCCTTCCCTGGCGTCGGAATGTCCTGAGAGCTGAATGCTCTCGGGCATATTGGGCGTGATCAGGCTCAGAGCGTCGAGTGAGTGTGCGGGGGTACCGTCGTGAAACGCGAACCCGGCAGAAGCCTTCAGAATCGGGTCCCAGATCAGGGTAATCGCCGGCCAGTTGGCCGCGAGCCAGGATACCAGCCGGTCGAGTACTTCATACGATTCAATCAGCCCTATTTTGATGACCGAAACCGGGTACCGTTCGAGCAGGAGGGCAGACTGTGCCTGAATCTGCGGGAAGGCTACCCAGTCGACGGAATCAAACCGGGAATCATGCTGGACCGTCAGCGCCGTGCAAACGCCAAGACCATAGACCCGGCAGGTCTCAAAAGTCTTGACGTCGGCAAGCAGCCCGGCTCCGGCCGATGGGTCCAGGCCGGCGATCGACAGCGCATATGGTCGCTCCCGCTGGATCATAGGTATAGTTCTCCTCCCTGTTCGGCAAATTCCCGGGATTTTTCGAGCATAGCATGGCCGAGTACTTCTTCGTCGCCCAGGCCGTGTTCTTCGGCGTATGCCCGGACGTCCTGCGTGATTTTCATCGAGCAGAAATGCGGCCCGCACATCGAGCAGAAGTGGGCCAGTTTGGCGCCTTCGGCCGGGAGCGTTTCGTCGTGAAATTCCCGGGCCGTATCCGGATCGAGGGACAGGTTGAACTGGTCTTCCCACCGGAACTCGAAGCGTGCTTTGGACAGGGCGTTGTCGCGGTACTGCGCTCCCGGATGCCCCTTGGCAAGGTCGGCGGCATGGGCGGCGATTTTGTACGTGATGACGCCGTCTTTTACATCTTTTTTGTTAGGCAGACCGAGGTGTTCCTTCGGGGTGACATAGCAAAGCATGGCTGTGCCGAACCAGCCGATCATGGCCGCGCCGATACCGGAGGTAATGTGGTCATAGCCAGGCGCAATGTCAGTAGTGAGGGGCCCGAGGGTATAGAACGGCGCTTCGTCGCAATGGGCGAGCTGCTTGTCCATATTCTCCTTGATGAGGTGCATCGGAACGTGCCCCGGTCCTTCGATCATCACCTGAACATCGTGCTTCCAGGCGATTTTGGTCAGTTCACCGAGGGTTTCCAGTTCGGCAAACTGGGCGGCGTCGTTGGCATCGGCGATGGAGCCGGGGCGCAGGCCGTCTCCCAGCGAGAAGGAGACGTCATACGCCTTCATGATTTCGCAGATTTCCTCGAAATGAGTATACAGGAAGTTCTCCTTGTGGTGAGCGAGGCACCATTTGGCGAGGATACTTCCCCCGCGGGAAACGATGCCGGTTACCCGTCTGGCTGTCAGCGGAATATACCGAAGCAATACGCCGGCATGGATCGTGAAGTAGTCGACGCCCTGTTCGGCCTGTTCGATGAGCGTATCCCGGAAAATCTCCCAGGTAAGGTCTTCGGCCTTGCCGTTTACCTTTTCCAGCGCCTGGTAAATGGGTACTGTGCCTACCGGGACCGGGCAGTTACGAATAATCCACTCCCGCGTTTCGTGAATATTTTTGCCGGTGGAAAGATCCATCAGCGTATCTCCGCCCCAGCGACAGCTCCATACCGCTTTTTCTACTTCTTCTTCAATACTGGAGGAGACGACGGAGTTGCCGATGTTGGTATTGATTTTCACGAGGAAGTTCCGTCCGATAATCATCGGCTCGGCTTCCGGGTGGTTGATATTAGCGGGAATAATGGCCCGTCCGGCCGCGACTTCCTGACGTACGAATTCGGCGGTAATCGGCCCGTTCGGCGTACGTGCGCCGAAGCTCTGTCCGGGGTGCTGGTGAGCCAGGGCGCCTTTTTGCGCTTCAATGCGCTGGTTTTCCCGGATGGCGATGTATTCCATTTCAGGGGTGATGATACCCTGGCGGGCGTAGTGGAGCTGGGTTACATTCCGGCCGGCTTTCGCCCGGTAAGGGGTCGTCAGGTGCTCGAAACGCAGGGTGTCGAGCTCGGTCCGGGCCAGGCGCTCGTTGGCGTAGGCAGAGGTGAAGGCGTCGAGCCGGTCAACGTCCTCCCGTTCCGTGATCCAGGCCTCCCGCAGGCGGGGAAGGCCCTTTTTGAGGTCGATATCAACAGCGGGGTCGGTATAGGGCCCGCTGGTGTCGTAAACCGTAACAGCTGCGTTAGGCTGGCGGACTTCCTTGCCGTTGACAAACGAAACCGTGTCGCCGAGTTCGATTTCCCGCATCGCAACGCGGACGCGTTCTCCCTGAACATACACTTTCCGCGATCCGCTGAGCGGTTCCCGCGTGATGGCCTGTGACGAAGGCAGTTTTTCCTGTTTCATGTTACCCTCCCTGAGTGGCTTGAAGAATGGTGATTTTCTGATTGGCGGTAAGCGGAGTGGTTCCCCAGAAGGCTCGGGGAACGACGGCGGCGTCGACGGCTACGGCGATGCCTTTCTTGTCGGAGAGCGACAGGCGGGTCAGCAGCTGCAGCAGTGTAGCAGCGTCCGCTTCCTCAATGGGTTGTTGATTGACAAATACAGTCATCGTTGTGTTTCATGAGGCATGAAAGCACAAACAGGAGGGTTCCCGAAAAAGTAGAGAAACTCGCGTATGCGGGCGCATACGGGCACAGAAAGAATGCTGTCTCACTTTTCCCTTCGCAGGTCCTAACCTGTTCAGGTTCCAAGGGTATCATCTCAGCCCGCCATGCGAGCACCCCTAAAGTTTGGCTTTTCAGCGGGGCAAAGATAGAAGTGTTTGCCGGAGACCGCTCTTTTCTGCGCAGAATTAAAAAAAAGACAGAGGCAGGAGAGCTACCTATGCCCTCTGCTCATGCACAAAAAAAGCCCTTCCTGTTTCCAGAAAGGGCTTTTTTGCGAAAAGGTCGCTTATTCAGCTACCACGTTGAATTTCACCTGGTGCTTTACTTCCTTGTGGAGGTCGAGCGTAGCGGTGTATTCGCCGAGAGCTTTTACTTCAGAATTCAGGGTGATCTTCTTGCGATCCACTTCGAATCCTTTTGCACGCAGGGAATCAGAGATCTGGGTGTTGGTAACCCGGCCGAAGATCCGTCCGCTTTCGCCTACTTTCGCAGCGATTTCGAGGGTCAGATCACCGATAGCGGCTGCCAAATCTTCGGCATCCTTCTTCAGTTTTTCGGCTTTGTGAGCAGCTTGCTTGATGTTTTCAGCAAGTACTTTCTTGTTGGTTTCGCTGGCCATAACCGCGAAGCCCTGGGGAATCAGGTAGTTCCGACCGTAGCCCGGCTTAACCGCAACGATGTCGTTTTTGTAACCCAGCCCCGCGATATCGGTTTTGAGAATAACTTCCATTTTTCTTGAATGAGTTTACAATTGTCCCGACCGGATCAGACCGGCCGCTGCTCTTACTTTAATGAATCGCCTACGTAGGGAAGCAGTCCGATGTGACGGGCACGCTTCACGGCCTGAGCTACCTTGCGCTGGTTCTTCAGAGAAGTTCCGGTCAGACGACGCGGAAGGATCTTGCCCTGGTCATTCAACAGCTTCAGCAGGAAGTTGGGATCCTTGTAATCAATGTACTTGATACCGGCTTTCTTGAAGCGGTCGTATTTCTTGCGGTTCTGGTTTTTATCCAGAGGTTCGTTCTGCAGTGACATAGTCGTGAATGATTGAGATGAAGCCCGGGGATTAGCTCCCGGAGGGCGCCTGTTTTTTAGTTTTCAGCAGGAGCTTCCTGTTTCTTACCGACCAGACCCTTACGCTTGCGCTCGTTGTAAGCAATCGCGTGCTTGTCCAGAGAAACGGTGAGAAAACGCATCACCCGCTCATCGCGGCGATATTCCGTTTCCAGCGTGGCGATTACGTCCGAATCGGCCGTGAACTCGACGAGGTGATAGAAACCGGTTCCCTTGCCTTGAATCGGGTAGGCCAGCTTTTTGAGGCCCCACGCTTCTTCGTGGACGATTTGGGCACCGTTGTCAGTCAACACCTTCTTGAATTTGTCGACAGTATCCTTCGTCTGGACGTCAGACAAAACGGGAGTAAGGATGAATACTGTCTCGTACTGCTTTTGTGACATGGTGTTAGTACGGAAAAAAATGATTAATAGATAGTTACTGAAAAATGAGGTGCAAAGATAGGGAGTTGTATTGAAAAAGCAAGGGGTGGAGGGGAAGTTATGGGGACTAGGTGTTTTCGGTTTTCAGTTTTCGGTTTTCAGTTGGGGGACCAGACCTGGTCGCTTGCCGTTTTTGTTTTCAGTTTTCGGTCTTCTGTTTTCAGTTGCTGGTAACAGACCTGGTCGCCCGCCGTTCGTAGCATCCGCTACGAACTTTTTAATGGGTAGGCTGCGCCTACCGTGTTGCAGAATCAGTAAGAGGCTTCCTTATATTTTGATAGAATAACCTGTTATATAATATGATCTCATTTCGAACCTCTCAACTTACCGGATGATATGGGTAGGCGCAGCCTACCAATTAAAAAGTTCGTAGCGGATGCTACGAACGGCGGGCGACCAGGTCTGTTACCAGCAACCGAAAACAGAAGACAGAAAACTGAAAACGGCAAGCGACCAGATCTGGTCCCTCAACTGAAAACAGAAAACCGAAAACAAAAAGGGCTGGCACACTGCCAGCCCGCTCAACGTCCTCAAAACAACCCACCCCGTACTTCAAACGTCCCTTCCCCGATCTTAAACCCTTCGGAGTAGAGTTCGATGAGGTGTTTGCCTTTTTTGAAGGGTGTTCCTCGTTTGTAGATAATGTCGACCATCTGCCCGTTACCCTGGTAGGTAATCTGTTTCTTGATGGTATAGATCATCTCTTTGTGCTGGTAGTCGAACGTGCCAGATCCGGTAGCCATGTCAGAAATGATCGCGCCGGCCGGGTCGAGTACGCGTACGAAAATGTCTTTGCCATTTTGTTCGGTGAGCGGATTATCGTTCAGTCCGAACGCGATGCGGATCTGGTCGATCTTGTCGGCGCGGATCTTTTCACGCTCTTTCCCGCGGGAATTGATCGCATATACCATGACATTCTGCGCCTTGAGCGCAGCGGCCATCGTAACCTTGTCCGCCAGCTCCTGATTACTCGTTTTCAGGTTACTGATCGAATCGGAATAGCTTTGTTTGGCGGTCGACAGCTCCGTTTTCAATCCCTCATTACTGGCCGACAGCTCCTGGTTCTTCGTCGTCAGTACGCCGTTTTCTTCCCGCAACCGGACAATTTCCTTGTCCTTGCTGGCGAGTACTTCGTTGTAGTGACGGATCTTTTCTTCGTATTTCTTAACGTCGTTGGCCGTGGCATTGACCAGTGCCTGTTTGTCTTCTTCCAGCTGATTTTTCATCTGCATCAGCTCGTCGATATTGCCGCCCAGCATCCGGATTTCGGCAATTTTGGCGTCGAGCTGTGTCGAGATCGAGTCCAGCTTGGTATTGGCTTTCAGCAGTTCCCGTTGCTGTTCAACGGTTCGGGAGGACAACGATTCGCGCTCGCCCCGTTCCTGGAAGTAGAGGAAGCCCAGCACCCCGATCAAACCCGCCATAACCACCAGGGCGGCAATGAAGTAATTTTTTTTATCGGAGCTTTTCTGAGGTGTCGGCTGTGAATAGTCGTAGGGTTCCATGAAGTCTTAAAATGGACGGTACGTTCGGACAAAACTACATTTTCAGCGCTAGAAACCAAGTCAGGAAAGTCAAATAAGCAGTTCCTTGTGAAAATGTCACCGGCTTGTGATGCAATAGTAACGCCTTGTTCGCGCTACTTTTGCGGAAATGTTGTCCATCATGAGTATCGCCGAAAATCTGCATTCCATTGAAAACGGCCTGCAGGGTACCGCCGCCAGACTGGTCGCCGTCACGAAGACCCATCCGCCCGAAGTGCTCAGAGAAGCCTACGACGCCGGAGCCCGGGTTTTTGGAGAAAACAAGGTGCAGGAAATGGTCGCCAAATGGGAAGTGCTGCCGAAAGACATCGAGTGGCACCTCATCGGGCATTTGCAGTCCAATAAAGTCAAATACATCGCGCCGTTTGTTTCACTGATTCATTCGGTCGACAGCCTGAAGCTGCTGAAAGAAATTGACCGCCAGGCAGAAAAAGCCGGCCGCGTGATCGACTGCCTGCTACAGGTATACATCGCCATGGAAGAGACCAAGTTCGGCTTGTCGATGGAAGAAGCAGAAGAACTGCTGCTTTCCGATGAGCTGGCATCGCTCGAACATATCCGCATTGTCGGACTGATGGGCATGGCGTCCAACACAGACAGTGAAGAGCAGGTCCGGGCCGAGTTCCGTTCGCTCAAACAGTTTTTTGACCGCATGAAGGTATCGCTGCCCGTACGGGCAAACTGTCAGTTGTACGAACTGTCGATGGGGATGAGCGGGGATTATCCCCTCGCCGTCGCCGAAGGAAGTACGCTGATACGTGTTGGCAGTGCCATTTTCGGAGCCAGGTAGCTATGAACGCTTTCCGTACCGAGTTTACCGTTCCCGTTTCACCCTGGAAGCTGACGCCGGCTTCCAGGGTGGTATCGCTCGGTTCGTGCTTTGCCGACGTCGTCGCTACCAGACTGACCGACGCCCGGCTTTCCTGCCTGCACAATCCGTTCGGAACCCAGTTTCATCCGCCGGCCCTGTTCCGGCTGATCCGCGCAGCGTTGGGTGAGACGGAGCCTGACGGGCGGCTATTCCTTCAGCACGACGGCCGCTGGCTGCATTACGAGGTACATTCTTCGGTCGCCGGCGCTACGCGGGAAGAGCTGGAGGAGGAGCTGCGTCGACGGCTGGCAGTACTGGGCGAAGCGCTTCGCACCGCGGATATCCTGTTGCTGACGTTCGGCAGCGCCTGGGTATATCAGTTGCAGGAGCCACCGGTCTATGTTGCTAATTGTCACAAGCAGCCATCAGGGTTATTTGTGCGGGACCTCATCAGTGTCAAGGATATTTGCAGGGATTTTGGCAAGACGTACCAGCTGTTGAAGGAACTTCGTCCAGACTTGCGTATTGTTCTGACAGTCAGTCCTGTACGTCATGGTAAGGACGGCATGCCTGACAACGCCGTTTCGAAATCCATTCTGCGGGCGGCCTGCCATTACCTGACGACAGACTATTCCGATGTCGGCTATTTCCCGGCATATGAACTTCTGCTCGACGACCTGCGGGATTACCGGTTTTACGCCGACGATCTTCTTCACCCGAGCAGACAGGCCGAGCAGTACATCTTCGAAAAATTTGCCGGAGCCTATTTCGACAGCGCCCTGCACCGCTGGCTGGCAGAATGGGCCCGTATCCGTAAATCCCTTGACCATCGCCCGTTCAATCCGGCGTCAGAGGCGCACCTTTCTTTTCTCCGGAAACTGCTTCAGTCGCTGGAAGAATGGGCAGACGGCCCCGATACCTCCGCAGAACAGGAAGAGGTGAGAAAAAGAATCGCGGCGATCCTCTCGTCTTCCAACCTTTCATAAGCACAGGGTGTCTGGAGAAAGTCAACTAAAACCTTGATTTCCTCCATGAAAAAGTACTTCCTTCTCGGTCTTGTGCTGCTGTCCGCCTGTCAGCAGAAAGACATCCAGAAACCGGCAGACTCAAAAGCATTAGCCCTGTCGATCAACCAGAGCGACAAGGCCTCCTTTGCAAGCGGCGACGTATCAGTGAAAGTACTGAACATCGAAGACAGCCGCTGCCCCATGAACGCCAACTGTATTCACCTGGGGTGGGCCAAAGTATCGTTCAGTCTGACAGCCGGCGGTGAAGAAGTGAAAGGAGAGCGGTATTTCGGTGCCGATGCCCAGTTGCCGAAGAACGATACAGAGATCAAGGCCGGAGGCCGCCTCTTCGAAGTAACGGTTCAGGAAGTAACACCCTACCCGTGTACGGGTTGTCCGAACCAGCCTGCCAGCCAGGCGGTCCTGAATGTGAAAGAGAAATAAAAGAAGGTTCGGGCATACGAACTTACTGCCTACCTTTGTGGTTAGGCTGACGAGACGCTGAGGCTATCAGCGTCTTTTTTTAGTACACTATGGGCGAATTACGAATCAAAAAGGAGGATATCCTGCGGGCATTGAGCACCGTAGAAGAGCCGGACCTGAAGAAAGACCTGGTCACGCTTGAGATGATCAAGGACGTGGAACTGGGAGTAGGAGAGGTGCGCTTTACCGTTGTGCTTACGACGCCGGCCTGTCCGCTCAAGGAACAGATCCGTCAAAGCTGTGAAGATGCCATTCACAAGCTGGTTGATCCGGAACTGCGGGTGGTTATTCACATGTCTGCTGACGTGACCAAAACGGTCTTTGGCAACCGCACCGTACTGGAAACGGTGAAAAACGTGATCGCGATTGCCTCCGGTAAAGGAGGCGTCGGCAAATCGACGGTAACCGCCAACCTGGCCGTAGCACTCAAAAACGCCGGCGCGAAGGTGGGTATTCTCGACGCGGATATTTACGGTCCTTCGATTCCGGTCATGTTCGGTGCGGAAGAAATGCAGCCGACGGTAACGGTGGTAGACGGCAAGAACCGCATCAATCCGATTATCCAGTATGGCATAAAAATGATTTCAATGGGCTTCCTCGTTCCGGCCGACAGCGCAATGGTCTGGCGCGGACCGATGGCCAGTCAGGCGCTTCGTCAAATGATGGGAGACGTCAACTGGGGCGAACTGGATTACCTCCTGATCGACCTGCCGCCCGGAACCGGCGATATTCACCTGACGCTGGTGCAATCAGCGCCCGTTACGGGTGCCGTGATCGTCACGACGCCGCAAAAAGTGGCCCTGGCCGACGCCCGAAAAGGTATGCAGATGTTTCTCCAGCCGCAGATCAACGTTCCGGTATTGGGTGTGATCGAAAACATGGCCTACTTTACACCAGCCGAATTGCCGGAAAATAAATATTATCTCTTCGGAAAAGGAGGAGGAAAATGGCTGGCCGAGCATTTTGACGTTCCCTTCCTCGGTGAAATTCCCCTCGTGCAGGGTATCCGGGAAGCGGGAGACGAAGGACGGCCCATCGCCACGCAAACCGACGAAACCACTGGAGAAGCCTTCCGGACGGCAGCCGAAGCACTTGCCCGGCGGGTAGCTATCCGGAATGCGACGCAGGAACGAACTAAACCGGTCGAAATGACGGTTTAGGGAAAAGAAGACGGCGAAAAGGCATAATTTAGATCGTTTCTTCGTTTTTTTTCAGAGATTTCTGCGCTAGTTTGCAGATTCTGAAAATTCAGGCGCAGTGCCGCAGACGACGTATTATACGAGAAATATGGAAACCAAATTGGAACATCCGTTAAGCGAAAAAGTAGAGCAGGCTCTCAACAGCATCCGCCCGTACCTGGAAGCGGATGGGGGAAATGTCCGCGTAACCGAAATCACAGACGATAATGTTGTTCGCCTGGAGCTTGTTGGTGCCTGCGGTTCCTGTTCCATGTCGGCCATGACCTTTAAGGGCGGTATCGAAGATGCCATCCGCCGTCAGGTGCCGGAAGTATCCGGAATTGAAGCAATCAATCTGTAAGTAATAGTCGGGTCTTGAAGATCAGTTGTTGAGCGAGTACACCATCGGGGTAATCGCCACCTGTACTTCAAGGCCCGATTCTGCCTGGCCCCAGTAGGTTCCGGATACCGGCGTAATCATTTCCGGAATCGCGGATGTAGCCAGAACGATGTGCATATCTGCCGCGAGGCAGTTCTGCGTCGGATCGAAACCTCTCCAGCCCGCTCCGGGCAAGTATACTTCCACCCAGGCATGCAGGTATTGCGCGCCTTCTGCTCCCCCGAAGTAATACCCACTGACAAACCGCGCCGGTATACCAAACGCGCGGCAGCAGGTCATGAACAGGACCGCATAGTCCCGGCAGGAGCCTTTGCGCGCTCCGAGCGTGACGTCGGCCGCCAGCGGCGCCCCTTCTTCCCGGATTTCATAGGAAAAACCATGAATGGCCTCGTTGAGCCCCATCAGGAAGCGAAGCGTATCCCAGCGGTTTTCGGTGGCGACCAGCCGCGCAAACTGCTCAACATGCGGCGTGATCCCCTCTTTCTCAAAATAGGCTCCCAGTAACCGGCGCTCGGCGTCGGAGTACTTCAGCGGAAGCTTCTGTGCATCAAACGGATAGAGAATAAAATCAAAGGGATTACTCTGCGTCGTTTCAACAATGGATTCGGCTATGAGAGTAAGCTCTGTCGTGGGGTGCTTGAAAAAAGCCAGGTGCTGCGTATTTCCCTCTGCATCAGTATTGCAGACGACTTTCGCGTTTTCCGGAAAAATGCCGAGCCGGAATTCCTCCGTCCGCTGAAAAGCCGTTTGCTTGGGCTGCAGGTAGAGGCGTTGGGGATCCAGGGCGACAGAATTGGAATACTGGTAAGCCAGCTGATGACGGATGCGGTAGTGCATAACGAAGACGGTTTGCAACCTGTTGATAGTCAGGCTGAATGAGCCACGATCCGGCGGAAATCGCAGCGCAAAGGTACAAAATGCCGGCTGCTTCTCCGAAGAATGCGACCAATACGGCCAAAACCGGGAGAAGCAGCCGGGGATCTATTCGGCAGGCTGCCGGGAATGCTCGAAGATCGGAGCCATCCAGTCAGACGGCAACCGCTGTACAGACGAAACCAGCAAAGCGCCCCACTGGTGGGCAATTTGCTCGACGTCCTCTTTCTCGAAGCGGTGTTCGATCATGTGGAAACTATCGCGCTCGTATACGGCGACGTCAATCGGAAAATCAACGTCGTTGGCGCTGACGCGCGTCGAGTCAAACGACAGAAAGCCTATTTTCAGGGCGTCGGGCAGAGGCGTTTCGTATTTCAGACCCCGGCGGAGAATTGGCGTGCCATACCCGCTGTTGCCGATGATGAAGAAAGGCGTATTCGGCCCGACTTCGATCCAGTTGCCTTCCGGGTAAAGCAGGTAGAGTTTGTGCTCGTCGTCATCCTCCAGCTGCCCGCCGACGATCGCAAACAGGTTAAAGGCAAGACCGGCTTCCCCCAGCGCCATTTTATCCTCGCGGGCTACGCGGCGTACCTGCTCGCCAAAGGCGTTGACCGCTTTGTAGAGCTTGTTGAAATTGGCATCCCGCTCAGACAATACTTCACGGAAATAGGTAATGGCCTTATCCCGGACAGAGCGCAGTCCGGAGGTCATGATAAACAGCGAGTGATGCTCCACCTCGTGAATGGAGATCTTTTTGTTGATCGTCACCTCCGAACCCGAAGTAAGGCGGGTGTCTGCCAATGCGACCAGCCCGGTTCGCGTTTTGATGCCGAGGCAGTAAGTCATGGTGGATGAGTTAGGTATGTCGTTCCTGCTGCAAAAGTAGGAAATCCCTGTTGCTTTTCGGGACGTTGGCTGTCAGACGACTGTCTTGAGATCGAAATAGGTTTCGAAAATCGCTTCGCCGACGCAGTTGTTTTTGGACTGAAAGTTATCCAGAAACTCGTGGAGGCCGGTATTGAAGATATCTTCGATCGTCATAAACTCGATTTCACTGCGCAGTTTGCTGAGCATGCGTTCGGCATTGTTGGTGTAGCTGTTGCCGATATAGCCGCCGGAGATCTCATAGAGCGACAGTTCCGCCCGCTTGAGCGAGTGCATCACGGAGCGGGGAAAATTCTTTTCCAGAATCAGGAATTCGACAATATGGGCCGGAGACATGTTCCGGAAACGCTGCCGGTACATGTTGTAAGCAGAAACAGATTTCAGCACCGACGACCATAAAAGCAGGTCCAGCGGCGAGCCGACGGCGTCGACATCCGGCAGAAGCGTGAAGTACTTAACGTCGAGAAAGCGGGTCGTTTTATCGGCCCGTTCGAGCATACGCCCGAGCCGCCCGAAATGCCAGCCTTCGTTGCGGGTAATCGTCGAATCGATGATGCCGTAAAACGTCTGGCAACCAAACTTGATGTCGTCGAAAAAGTCCTGAAAATGCCGCATTTCCCAGCTTTGCGATTGCGAAGCCGCTTCTTTGACCATCCAGTAGAGGGCGTTGAGCTGCTCCCACATTTCCCGGGAGATGGTCTCGCGGATGGTCCGGGCGTTTTCCCGGGCATACTGAAGGCAACTGAGGATGGAGTTGGGGTTGCGCGGATCGAACGTCATGAAAAACAGGATGTTTTCCCGGCTCGGCGTTTCATAATGTTCGTAAAAAATCTTGCTGTCCGCCGTCGCGATAATGAGGGGTTCCCACTGTTCTTCCACATTCGGCGGCAGGTCGAGCATGAGGTTGAAATTGACATCTACAAACCTCGAATAATTCTCCGCACGTTCCACGTAGCGATTCATCCAGTAAATGGAATTGGCAACTCGGCTTAGCATATTTCAGGTTAGAAAATGGGAATAATATTTGCTGAATGAACAAAATGCCTCCCTGAATATGGGGTAAAATGTTTATTATTCAAAATATAGTTTGGAAAAAGGTGAGGCTGCGGGGTGTTGTCGGAAGCTCTGGGCGGTAAGCGATAGGCTATAAGCTTTGGGCTTCGTCTGGCAATTTAGCAGGTAGCAGGCATTCGTTGGATGGCTTAAGGCGAACCTTCTGAAAGCTTTAGGCTGTTAGCGTTGGACTTCGTCCGGTAAATTAACAGGTGACCGGTATTCGGTGGGAACCTTGAAGCGAAGCTTCTAAGGACTTTAGGCTGCAAGCTTTGGCTGGAATGTGTACCAAAGTTGGTTTTTCGAGGAGCGCCCCCGTAGCTGGAGCTTCTTACCAGATAATATATGCGGGCTCTCCGAAGATTTTATTTTCGCCAGCCGCCCGGGCCCAAAGCTTACGGCTTAAAGCTTAAAGCATTACTACAAAAAAAGCCCGGCATCCAAAGACGCCGGGCTTTTTTTGTATAGGAAAATTTATTCCGCCGCGAGGGCTTCTGCCCCGGCGACGATTTCCAGAATTTCGGTAGTAATGGCAGCCTGGCGTGACCGGTTGTATTCGATCCGCAGGTTCTTCAGGAGTTCGCCTGCGTTGTCAGTTGCCTTGTCCATGGCCGTCATCCGCGCGCCGTGTTCCGCCGCGTTGGATTCGAGTACAGCCCGGTAGAGCTTGATTTTGAGGGACTTCGGAATAAGCTCCTTGATGATCTCTTCTTCCGAAGGCTCGAAAATATAGTCGCCCTTGACCGTTGCCTCACCTGTTTCCTCTTCGGGAATGGGCAGGAGCTGCTCGGTGCGGACGATCTGCGTCGCCACGTTCTTGAATTCGTTGAAGATAACTTCCACTGCGTCATAACGGCCTTCGAGGAAGGCAGCCATGATTTCATCAGCGGCCTGACGGACCACGCTGAAGCTCAGGCGGGTATACGTATCTTCGAACTTGTGGTTCACTTTGTATTGACGCCGTGCGAAAAATTCTCCGCCCTTGCGGCCGATCGACAGGATATCGACATTACCGGCAGCTTTCTGGGAAGCATATTTTTCGCTGATCAGGGCCATGGCCGCCTTGTTGACGTTCATGTTGAAGGCCCCGCAGAGACCCCGGTCTGACGTCACAACGACGAACAGTACCTTTTCCACCGGGCGAGCCACGCGGAAGGGGTTCTCTTTGGCCACTTCTGCCCCGGCCGAAACCGTCTGAAGCATCTGGTTCAGCTTTTGGGCGTAGGGCCGCATCTGAAGGATATTGTCCTGCGCTTTCCGCAGCTTCGCCGCCGCCACCATTTTCATGGCTTTGGTGATCTGCTGCGTCGAGTTGACGGACGCGATCCGGTTACGGACTTCTTTTAAATTAGGCATTGTGCTTGGTTGACAGGATGTTCACGGTGAGAAAGGAGTATAGCCCGCCGGAAACCAGCGGGCTACGGAACATCGGATCAGGCAATAGCCAGTTCATATTTGAGCGCTACTTCCTTGGCCGCTTTTTCGAGCTCGGAAGTAATCGCGTCATCGTACTTGCCTGCTTTCAGCTTCTGAAGAAGATCAGCGTGCTGATCGCGCAGCAGGTTCATGAGATCTGTTTCGTATTGACGAACCTGGTTGACCGGGACTTTATCGATCAGACCTTTGGTCGACACGTGAATCATGGCTACCTGCTCTTCCACACGCTGGGGAGAACCCTGCTTCTGGATGAGGATTTCCAGGTTGCGGCGACCCCGTTCGATGGTCAGTTTCGTGGAAGCATCGAGGTCAGAACCAAACTTGGCAAAGGCTTCGAGCTCGCGGAACTGGGCCTGATCGAGTTTCAGGGTACCGGCCACTTTCTTCATGGACTTGATCTGGGCGTTACCCCCTACGCGGCTCACGGAGATACCTACGTTGATTGCCGGACGAACCCCTGCGTTGAACAGGTTGGATTCGAGGAAGATCTGACCGTCGGTAATGGAGATTACGTTCGTCGGGATGTACGCAGAAACGTCACCGGCCTGGGTTTCGATGATCGGGAGAGCCGTCAGGGAGCCACCGCCTTTGACGATGGGCTTAAGGCTGTCCGGAAGGTCGTTCATCGAGGCAGCGATGGCATCGTTGTTGATGACCTTCGCGGCACGCTCCAGCAGGCGGCTGTGGAGGTAGAATACGTCACCGGGGTATGCTTCACGTCCCGGCGGGCGGCGGAGGAGGAGAGAAACCGTCCGGTAGGCAACAGCCTGTTTCGAAAGGTCATCATACACCACCAATGCGGGGCGTCCCGAGTCACGGAAAAATTCGCCGATGGCAGCGCCCGTAAACGGAGCATAGAATTGCATCGGAGCCGGATCAGAAGCAGCGGCAGCTACAATAACCGTATAGGCCATGGCGCCGGCTTTGCGGAGGGCCTGTTCTACCTGTTTGATGGTAGAGGCCTTCTGACCGCAGGCTACGTAGATACAGTATACCGGCTGGCCGGCATCGTAAAATTCCTTTTGGTTGATGATGGTGTCGATTGCCACCGTCGTCTTACCGGTCTGGCGGTCACCGATGATGAGCTCCCGCTGGCCACGGCCGATGGGGATCATGGCATCGATTGCCTTGATACCGGTTTGAAGGGGTTCGTTGACCGGCTGGCGGTAGATTACCCCGGGAGCCTTACGCTCGATCGGCATGTCGTAGAGGTCTCCGGTGATAGGACCGTTTCCATCGATGGCTTCACCAAGGGTGTTTACGACGCGGCCGATCATGCCTTCGCCTACCTTGATGGAAGCTACCTGACGGGTCCGCTTCACCGTGTCTCCTTCCTTGATTTCGGAAGAATCCCCCAGCAATACCGCCCCGACATTGTCTTCTTCGAGGTTAAGTGCCAGTGCTTTTACGCCATTTTCAAAAGCGAGCAATTCGCCAGCTTGTACATTGGAGAGTCCGTAAATACGGGCCACACCGTCGCCGATCTGGAGAACCGTACCCACTTCTTCGAGTTCGGCGGAAGATTTAGCTCCGGAAAGTTGCTCCCGCAGAATTGCCGATACCTCGTCGGGTCTAACTGATGCCATACAGCAGTCTTGGAATTTATTATGAATTCAGAGTTACAAGTTTCAGAGTGGGAAAGAGAACTAGCCCTGAAATTGCCCGCAAAATTAGCGACGAAATTTGACTTTCCGTAGGTATCCCTCAGAATAAGTTTAGAGAAATTATACTTTTCCGATAAAGCCCCCGTTCGGCTCCTCCGCTGGTCCGGTACAGAAATAGGCATATACTAATATTTTCTAGGTATTATTGGAGAGGCGGCCTGAGTTCACGAATCCTTAATATAGATTAGGGTGAGCTGTTTCGCTGCCGAAGTAGCTTTGCATCACCAATCACAAACTAACAAATCACAAAACAGGATGAGGAAAACTCTACTTACCTTTTTGTATGCCATGCTGTGCTGTCTGCTCGCGGGAGTAGCCGGGGCACAGATTTCGCTGACGGGTAGTACCTATACCGAGAACTTTAATTTTCTGCCTTCTACCGGATCCCCGACTTGGCAGAATAATGCCAACGGAGATGGGGCCTCCACCTTTGGCAAGGTGGGCGTTTATGGCAGCCGGACCGGAACAGGTACGACTATCCTGACAGGAACCGGAAGCAGCAACTCTGGTGGACTGTACTCTTTCGGGACAGACTCTGACCGTGCTCTTGGTTCGATTGGTTCGTCCAATGCCGCTGCCGGCAATTTTGCTTATGCGCTTCGTTTTGTCAACAATACCGGCGCTATCGTAACGTCCTTTAACCTTTCCTACTACGGAGAGCAGTGGCGGGTCGCGGCGACTACACCCAATACTGCTACGTTTTCATACAAAACGGGTGCTTTTACCAGTGTTGATCCTGCTTCTGCGCTTCCGGCCGGGTATACCGCTGTTTCAGCACTGGACTTTACGTCGCCGGTGACCGGAAGTACCGCCGGAGCGCTAAACGGAAACCTGGCAGCTAACCGCGTCCTGATTTCAAGTTCCGTCAGCAATTTGCAGGTATTGCCGGGAGAGGAGATTGTCCTTCGTTGGTATGATCCCGATCACACCGGTGCCGATCAGGGACTTTCGATCGATGATGTAACCATCACGATAACGACACAGTCAGCTTCGACCCCGGTTCTTACGTCTTCTGTCGCTTCATTGACCGGCTTTACGTATGTCGAAGGCGCTGCGACGTCTCCGGCTCAGTCTTACACGCTTTCCGGTTCCAATCTTGCGGCCGGTCCGATTGTCGTGACGGCTCCCGCCAACTACGAAGTCTCGCATGATGGAACGACTTTCCAGGATACCCTCACTATTGTGTATTCCGATTCGACGCTCGCGTCGACGCCGGTATATGTGCGCCTTAAGCTGGGCCTGACCCCGGGTATGTACCCGCCGTCCGGTACGATCGCCGTGACCAACGCCGGCGGCTCCGCTTCCAAGGATGTTACCGTGAGCGGCGCGGTTTCTCCGGCTCCTACCGGCGACAGTCCCTGCGGTGCGACTTCCGTGTCCATTCTTTCAACCCGTAACGGAACCGTCGGCGGTACTTTTACCATCACCGGCCGTGTCACAGCGATTTTCTCTTCCACCAATATCTACATTCAGGACGCCACCGGCGGTATCCTTATTTATGACCAGAACGGTATTCAGCCGGAAGGTATCGCTGTCGGCGATGAAGTACAGGTAACCGGTGCTCTTGCTCTTTATAATACAGAGAAGGAACTGAAAGACCTGACTTGCTTCAAGAAGACGACGTCTGCCAACAGCCCGGTCTCTCCGCTGCTGGTGACAGCTGCCGAAATCTGCAACCACCAGGGTGAACTGATTACGCTGGATGAAGATGTGACGATTACGAGTCCGACCGGCGCGACCTTTGCTTCCGCCAACACCAACTATACGCTGAGCAACTCCCAGATCATGCGCGTGTTGGGTACGACCAACCTCGCCGGTGCTACCCGCCCGGCCGGTACTTTCAAGCCTACCGGCGTGGTGACGATTTTCAATAGTGTCTGCCAGATTCTGCCGCGGTCGACCGACGACGTACCCGGCTCTACCCCGATGGCGGGAGGAAGCTGCGGAACGGCGACCGTCGCCACCGATGAAAAGAAACTTGACGTCACCAACTGGAACGTCGAATGGCTCGGCAATACCGGTTTCGGTCCGACGAACGAAACCACCCAGCTCAACAACGTCAAGACAGTACTCAACGGCATTGGTTCCGACGTCTTCATGCTGGAAGAAGTGTGCAGCTATAACCCCGCAAATCCGGCGGATCCGTCGACGTCCTTCGGTTCCATTCTTCAGGGACTCAACGCTACGTTCCCTACGCGCCTGTACGCCGGCGAATGCTCCAACCGGTATTCCTACTCTGAAATCGCGAGCCCTGATCCCTTCGGCCAGCGGGTATGTATCATCTACCGGACGGACCAGATCACGAAAATCGCATCCCGCCCGATGCTGACCAACGCGGTCATTACCGGTTTTCCGACGGGTAACAACTCCCAGTTCTGGGCTTCCGGACGTTTGCCGTTCCTGTTCCAGGCCGATGTTAAACTTCAGGACGCGACGGAAGCAACGCGGATCAACTTCATCGTTCTTCACGCGAAATCAGGCTCTGATCAGAGCTCGTACGACCGTCGTGTGTACGACTTCAAAGTACTCTATGATTCGCTTCAGACGCAGTTTCAGTCTGCCAATGTGATCATGGGTGGTGACTTCAACGACGACGTCGATCAGTCAATCGCCGGAACCGGTCAGATTTCCAGCCTGAAGGCGTTTTTGTATGCGAACCCGACGACTACCAACATCAACGATACCCGCCCGAATGCCGGCTGGAATTGCGTCACGCAGGTATTTAGCACGGCCGGTTGCGCCAGCACGGCAAGCTACTCGGATTTCATCGATCACCTTTTTGTATCGGACGAAATCTCGAACCCCGCGCCGGGTGGCCGTACCCTGGCTACTTCCGTTGCCGTGAGTAATGTGGCCTCGCTGCGCCCGTCTGTCAGCGGATACGCTTCCAATACCTCTGACCACTATCCGACTGCTACCCAGTACAGCATTACCGCCGAAAACCCGACGCCGGTGACCTGGCTCAACGTTTCAGCGGAGGTTTCTGCCACGCAGCAGGTTACGGTACGCTGGAGTACTGCTTCCGAGCGCAATGCCAGCCATTTTGAAGTACAGCGCAGCAAGGACGCCCGGACGTTCGAATCACTCGGTACGGTAAAAGCCGGCAGTACGGTTCAGACCCGCAGCGATTATTCCTTTGCCGATGCCGCGCCGTTCGACGGCGTGAACTACTACCGCCTCAAGCAGGTAGATGCCGATGGCAAGACGGACTATTCCCGTGTGGCCTCGGTGGAAGTAACCGGTACCTATGCCGTGTCTCCGAACCCGGTTGGATCACGCATTGTCGTGACAGGTAAGAACATCGCCGGTCTCCGGTTGTTCGATCTCCAGGGCCGTCAGATCGGCCGGAGCGACGAAGCTTCGCTCGAAGCCCACAACCTGACGCCGGGCACTTATCTCGTTGAAATCCGCCGCACAGACGGTATTACTGTCCGCCGGTTGATTATCAAGCAGTAACGATTAAGTTTTTATAGTTTTTCCTTGGATTCCGGGGGGCTTTTATCGACTTTTGATAAGAGCTCCCCGCTCTTTTTCCCACCCTTCAACTAAAAAGAAATGATCAGATCACTACCAGTTTTCCTGGCGGGTATGCTGCTGCCCGTTTGCGTCGCTGCTCAGACGCTCGTTCAATGGAACTTCAATACGCCGGATTCGGATAACGCCACCGGGACGACGAGCCCGTCGACCGGAACGGGTACCATTCTGGCTGTCGGCGGGACGACTGCGCCGACCACGACCGGCTTCGGCCGCGGCAACTCCAACGGCGGATCGACTGACCCGGCGGCGGATGCGGACGACAGCGGCTGGCCGGTTTCCAATTTCCCTGTGCAGGGTACGGCGGATAAGACCGCAGGTATCGAAATCCAGGTGAGTACGCTGGGATATAATCAGATTACGGTATCATGGGATCAGCGGCACAGTAACTCGTCGCCGGCCAACCTGATTTTACAGTATTCGACCGACGGCGGAGCAAACTGGATTGATTCGGACGCCTTTGCCGCCAATGCCGGCGATACCTGGTTTAACAGCCGCACCAAAAGCTTCGCGGCTGTGACGGCGTTGAATAACAACCCGAACGTCCGTTTCCGGATTTTGGCAGTACTTTCCGGCGGCGCTTACGCAGGTTCAGGAGGAGCATATGCCACGACCGGCAACTGGCGCTTCGATATGGTGACGGTGACCGGAACGCCGCTGCCGCTGCCTGTTTCGCTGGTATCGTTCAGCGGCAGGGCGGTGGGAGAGTCGGTCTCGCTGGAATGGAAGACCGCTTCGGAAAAGAATAACAGCCATTTCGTGGTTGAGCGCGCTGTGGATGCCCGGACCTTCGAATCAATCGGTACGGTGCCGGGCCGCGGTACCTCGGCGGTTTCTCAGCTGTATCAGTACACCGATCGCCAACCCGAAGCCGGTGTGAACTACTACCGTCTCAGGCAGGTAGACGCCGATGGAACGGTTGACTACCTGCGGGTTATTTCCGTGGAAACCGCCGGCGCTTTCGACCCGTATCCCAACCCGGCTACAGACCGTGTGCAAGTGAAAGGAGGACGTGTTCGCGCGCTGATGCTGCATTCATTGCAAGGACAGCTCCTTGGCCGGTCCGACAGCCGCGAAATCGCCATTGGCCATTTGCCGCCCGGTGCATACCTGCTTCGTACTTACCTGGAAACCGGGGAGTTTGCCAGTCGTCTGGTAGTAAAAAAATAACGAATTTCAGTCAGATTACCGGAAGCCGGAGCGGGTACTACCTGCTCCGGCTTTTTCCGTTTTGGATGTGAACTGATGGAAAATGACAGTGAACGACCAGGTAAATATTGATTTAAGTTAAAATCGGTCAAACCTTTTGACAGTAACATCCGTAATTATTGCTACTCGTACTTATGTTTGTTTAGGCTACTTATCTCGATCCGTTCGCCGCAAACTCAGATTTATGACTTTCTTCAGGAAATTACTCCTGTTGCTGGCCGTATTGGCCGGCAATCTGTGTTACGCGCAGATTGTTGTCACCTATCCGGTTCCCCGGATTGTTGTGCAGCGCAATAACTCCAATCAGGCTTTGCTTTATGTTACCGGGCGCGTTTCCCAGCCGGCTGACAGAATGGAAATCCGGTTTATTCCCCGTGCCGGAGAAGGCGGCACTGCCATTGACTGGACCCTGCTTCAGAACCAGCCTACGGGTGGTATTTTCTATGGCGCTGTCACCGTCACCGGCGGGCGGTATGACCTGGAAATCCGGGCGATCAAGAACAATGCGGTCTCCGGAGCCGTCACCCGTGTAGAGAAAGTAGGAGTAGGCGAGGTATTCCTCATCGCCGGACACTCCAACGCGGCCGGCGGGTACAGCCCGACCATCGACTATGCCTATGGCGACCAGTACAAGGACCGGGTCAATACCATCCATGTCGGCGACTATTACGGAACCTGGGATAAATACTGGAACTCGGGAGATCCGTCGTTTCTGCCAAGTTTTCAGCCTACCCAGCTCTGTGATACCTGCGGAATCGCTCCGGGCGTGAGTATGCGCTGGTTCTGGGGACGGACAGGGGAACTGATTGTGAAAAATCTCAATGTTCCGGTATTGTTTTACAGTTCGGCGTTCGGTGGAACAAACATCGAGCAGCTCTATAAATCAGCCTATGACATACCGTTTGACCACGGTTTTGTGAAGTATGAATACCGGTTTCCCTATACGCACATACGGGCAGCGATCAAGAAGTACATTCCGTTTACGGGTCTCCGTGCGGTGCTGTGCGGGCACGGTGTGAACGACCGGAATAACTACGGGCAGGACTTCAAATTCCAGTATGAAAAAGTAATCGACAAGTCCCGGGAAGAAACAGGCTATCCCGACCTGGCCTGGATGGTGGCGACGGAGTGTTACATCAACGGCGAATGCTGGGGGCAATGGGCGCCGGGCAGCTCGGTCGAACGGCATATTACCCGGGCGCAGGACGAGCTCGTCGCGCAGAAACCGGAAGTATACAAAGGCGCGCAACTGAACCTGATTCTGAATGACGGCCGGAACGAAGATGCCCTGCACTTCAACCAGACGGGTCAGTCAAAAGCCGCAGAATACTGGCGGCAGGCGGTTATGAGTGAGAACAATCCTTCCAAAAACTTCCTAACGTCTTCCAAGCCGCTGATGGCGAAGGTACAGCCGCCGGTTATACCTGCTTTTAACATCGCTTCGGTGCAATCGGGTGATTGGGATAACGCTGCCACGTGGGACTGCAAGTGCATTCCGAGTTATGCGTCGACCGTCACTGTTAGCGCCGGCCATACCGTCGCGATCGATGGCAACGTCTTCGCCCGGAATATCATCAACCGTGGCAAGGTGGAGTATAAAACTAAGGCCGTCGTGCAGTTGAGCCAATAGATCGTTGGTTTCTTCGTTGTTTTCAATAGGTTTCTTCCGGGAGAGGTATCTGACAGGAAATTGTCGGATAATTTTTCCCGTTCATCATCGTTTACAGAAAGAATAGGAAGTAATTGCTATCTTCGTTTATTATTCTTTTGTCACTTCTAATTGACTGAACCGATCCGGTAACGTCCTTTTCATGAAAAAAACGAGTATCGCTGTTCTGCTGGCGGCTTTTTCCCTGCCGGCTCTGGCTCAAACCAAGAAACCCGCTCCGAAACCTGCTGTCAAGAAACCGGTTGCCGCTGTTGCTCCCTCCTTTAAAAGTCCGATGGACTCCGTGAGCTACGCCATCGGGATGGATATCGCCAAAAACCTCAAGAACCCTTCCCTCAGCAACCTGAATTTTGACCTCGTGGCCAAGGCCGTTCTGGATTCCAAAGCCGGAAAATTTGCATTGACCGACGCCGAGTACCAGAACTGCCTGACCAATTTCAGTCAGCAGATGCGGGCGAAGCAGGCAGAAGAGCAGGCCAAGACTCAGGCCGAAAATGCCAAAAAGTACGAACCCAATAAACTGGCCGGTGAAAAATTCCTGGCTGAGAACAAAACCAAGGACAGCGTCGTTACATTGCCGAGCGGTCTCCAGTATAAAGTTATCAAACTGGGAACCGGCGCCAAGCCGACGCTGAGCGATAAGGTTAAAACGCATTACCACGGTACCCTGATCGACGGCACGGTATTTGACAGCTCAGTGCAGCGGGGCGAACCGATCAGCTTCCCCCTCAACGGTGTCATTCAGGGTTGGCAGGAAGGGCTCCAGCAAATGCCGGTTGGTTCCAAATACCGGTTGTTTGTGCCTTATCAGCTTGCCTACGGAGAACGTGCGACGGGTTCCATCCCTCCATATTCAGTCCTGATTTTCGATGTAGAATTGCTCGACATCGAGAAATAGGCCGAACCAGTGTCCAGTCAGGAATGGACGTTTCAACGGCTGCGCGCCTTTAGATAACAGCAAGATGTCTATGAAAAGCTATTTGCTCGCCTTTGTGCCACTAGTGTTGCTGGGTTTTCAGCCGGAACATCCGATTTCGGCCCAGAAGCTGACATCCGATCAACCGGCTGTTCTGGTTCCCACCAACTCCCAAAAGGAAGTAGAGAAACTCGTTACCAGTATTCTCTCGTCCTACCATTACCGGCGCATGCCGCTTGATGATACGCTTTCCAATAAGGTATGGGATAATTACCTGAAAGAAATCGATAACGGCAAGGCCTATCTGCTGTCGTCCGACGTTCAGGCTTTTGAAAAATACCGGTACCAGATCGACGATTACCTGCAGGCAGGGAATCTTACGCCGGCGTACGACCTGTTTAACTTGTTCATGAAGCGGTTTCATGAACGTATGGCGTATGTGAAGAAGCTGACCGACAAGCCGTTCGACTTCACCAAGGACGAAACCTATGAGACCAACCGCGACAAGGTCTCCTGGGCGCAATCCCCCGCCGAACTGGACGAACTCTGGCAAAAAATCATCAAGAGCCAGGCGCTGGACTACAAACTCCAGGGCAAGGCGGATACTGCCATCAACCGGACGCTGAAAGACCGCTATACCAACCTCGAAAAGCAGTTTTCGAAGGTGAAGAGCGAATACGTCTTCCAGACGTTCATGAACTCCTTTGCAGAGGTCATCGATCCGCACACCAACTACATGGCGCCGCCGGATGCCTCGCGTTTCAAGGATGAAATGGCCCAGTCGTTTGAAGGGATCGGCGCCACGCTGACGCCGGAAAATGACTACACCAAAGTGCGCGAGCTCCTCGTGGGTGGTCCTGCGATGAAGAGCGGCCTCGTTCAGGTGAACGACCGCATCGTCGGCGTAGCCCAGGGCGAAGGCGGGCAGATGGTGGATGTGGTCGGCTGGAATCTCGATGACGTTGTCAAACTCATCCGTGGCCCCAAGGGCACGACGGTTCGCCTGAATATTCTCAAGGCGGATGCCGCTGCGGGTAGTCTTCCGAAAGAAATCAAAATCGTCCGCGACAAGATCAAGCTGGAAGAAGGCGTAGCCAAGGCGGAAGTCGTTCCGATGACCTTCGAAAAGAAAGAATACAAAATCGGCGTCATTACCCTCCCCGGTTTCTACCAGAACTACGAAGAAATGCGGAAGGGGGATAAGGATTATACGTCCACGACCCGCGACGTACAGCGTTTCCTCGATCAGTTCAAGGATCAGAAGGTGGACGGCGTAGTGCTCGATCTGCGCTACAACGGCGGCGGCTCGCTCGACGAAGCCATCAAGCTGACCGGCCTGTTTATCAAGCAGGGTCCTGTGGTTCAGGTGAAGGATGCGATGGGCCGGATTGATGTCGATGACGACACCGACCCCCAGCAGGTTTATGCCGGACCACTCGCGGTGCTCGTCAACCGCTTCAGCGCCTCGGCGTCTGAAATCTTCGCCGGCGCCATTCAGGATTACAAGCGCGGCGTGATCATCGGCGGTACGACGTATGGCAAGGGTACGGTTCAGCAATTGCTCGACCTCAACCAGTTCCTTCCCAAGGAGCCGGAAAAGGTAGGTCTGCTGAAGATGACCCGGGCGAAGTTCTACCGCATCACCGGTTCCAGTACCCAGCACAAAGGCGTGACGCCGGACATCGAACTTCCTTCCCGCTTCAGCGCCGAGGAGTTTGGCGAAAGCTCGCAGCCGACGGCCCTTCCCTGGGACCAGATCCGCTCGAGTACCTTCGTTCCGTATAACTCGGTGACGCCCGCAACGCTGGAAAAACTCCGCGAACGCTACGATCAGCGGTCTAAACTGGATACCGACCTGCTTCGCCTGAACTGGGAAGTAGCCGACTTCCAGAAGAACAAGGACAAGACCCTTGTCTCGCTCAACGAAGCGACGCGCCGCAAGGAAATCGAGGAGATGAAGAAGCGGAAAGAGGAACTGTCGAAGCTGAATGCGGGCAAAACAAACCCGTATGAAGTGGTCTTGCTGGGCGACAAGATTACCCAGCTCGGCGCGGCCGGCGGCGGAATGCCCGGCCAGGATGTGGCTTCGGCCAACACCCGGCAGAAAATGAAGGAAAACTTCATCGCCAAGTTCAAGGACGATGCCGAATTGAAAGAAACAACGCGGATTCTCGCGGATCTGATTTCGATCAAGCAATAGCCAATCACTGGTTCTGCAAGCCCGGGCAAATGTCCGGGCTTGTTTATTTTAATCCGGTTTCAATGACTTCTTCGGGAGAAGGGGATAAATTAGCCGCGTTGTTTTACCAAAACCTCTTGACCGATGCGCGCTGCATTACTTGCCCTGCTTTGTTCTACTATCTTTCTTTCCTTTACGATGACACCGCCGCCTGCTGATGGCCGCCTGTATGAAATGCGGGTGTACTATTCTCCTCAGGGAAAATTCCCGGATATTCTGGCCCGTTTTCGAAATCATACGACCAAGCTTTTCGAAAAACATGGCATGACGAACGTTGGGTACTTCACTCCGCTCGATAACCCGGATAGTTGCCTGATCTACTTCCTGTCGTACCCGAATAAAGCCGCGCGGGATTCTTCCTGGAAGGCTTTCGGCAACGATCCGGAGTGGAAGAAAGTAGTCGCCGAATCTGAGAAAAACGGAAAGATTGTGAATAAGGTGGAAAGCTATTTCCTCCACACGACCGACTATTCACCGGCGCTTCAGATTGATCAGAAAGGGAACCGGGTCTTTGAACTCCGTACCTATAAAACAACGCCGTATAACCTTGGCCTGCTGAATGCCCGCTTCCGGAATCATACCGTGAAACTGTTCGAAAAGCATGGCATGACGAACGTTGTTTACTGGACCCGTGACAATGCCGACGACTACCTCGTCTACCTGCTGGCGCATAAAAACAAAGCAGCCGGCCTGGCTTCGTTCGCTTCTTTTGTGAAAGATCCCGCCTGGGTGACAGCTAAAAGTGCTTCCGAAACGCTCGGCGGCGGTCCGATCACGGAGAATATCCGGTCGGTATATATGGTACCGACGGACTTTTCGCCGATGAAGTAATCGGTTTTCTGTTTTCAGTTGGACGGCCTGCGCAGAGCGCGGGCCGTTTTTCTTGTTTATAGGTATAATAAATTAGTGTACGGCATGGATAAATAGTGTTTTATATTCAAATTCAATCTCTATCCAACCCATTCGCATAGTCTATGACAGTCAATCAATTAAGCTTCCTCGTGCGGGGAGCGATCTTTACCGTATTCCGGGAGCTGGGCCCGGGCTTGTTTGAAAGTGTTTACCAGGCTGCATTGGCGTATGAACTTCGGAGTAAGGGACTTCTGGTAGAAGAACAGAAGCTTATCGGCGTTCAATACCGGGGAGTCGTTTTGGATCTGGGTTTCAAAGCAGACCTGGTGGTGGAAAACCAGCTTATCATCGAAATCAAGTCGGTCGAGTCGATTCACAATGTCCACAAAAAGCAATTGTTGACTTATTTGAGGCTTTCGCGGAAGAGGGTAGGCATCCTTGTCAACTTCAATGCGGCGGCAATTATCGACAAGGAAAGCCTGATCAGAGTCGTCAACTAATTGTCTGTGTAGTCTGTGAAGTCTGTGTGCTTTTTTTCTCACAGACTTCACAGACTACACAGACAAAATGCTGTGAGAAAGTCCCTTCTGGTTATTTACTTCGTATCCATGAACTACCAGCTCTTCCCCGTCTCCCCCGAACTCCGCCCCTGGATACGCTATTTCTGGAGCTACGACGGCTTCGGGGACGGACGGCTGCATATCAGGTCCTTTGCTGACCCATACCCGCGGCTAATTTTTCAGGACACGCGGGAGTATGCTCCGGTGGTCGATCAGGCCCGGGGCGTCATGCCCGTTGCCTACCTCAGCGGCATGGATACCCGGCCGACAAGCGCCTACTGGAACCGGCAGTTCTCTCATTTTGGCGTCAGCTTTTACCCGCATGCCCTGCCGGTATTCTTCGGGATTTCGGCGACGGAACTGGTCAATGAAATGCCGGCCCTGAGCGATGTCGACCGCCGGGGTATGACTTCCCGCCTCGCCGACGCCCGCAACCACCGCGAGCGGGTCACCCTCCTGAGCCGCTATTTCCTTGAGCGCATCCAAACGCCGGATGCCGTTATACAGGAAGTATTCGACCGCAATACCCTTGTTCTGGAAGGCCTGAAGGGCATTGCAGCGAGCCATCGCCTGTCGCTCCGGCAGGTACAGCGGCGGTTCAAGGACCAGGTGGGCGTATCGGTCCGGACGTACCTCAAGCTGCAGCGTTTTGAGCAGGTATTGCAGCAACTATCCGGCGCGCGCTTCGGCGACCTGACCCGGATTGCTTTCGAAGCCGGATATGCCGACCAGCCGCATTTCAACCGGGAATTCGCAGCGTTTTCCGGCCTGACGCCGTACCAGTTTCTCCGGGAGCAAACGATGGGCTCGGAGAGTGCATCGTTTATCTATGCCGGCGACGATGTCGTTTCGATTCAAGTTTGACGGGGCAGGGCAGCGCTACTTTTGCCCCGATCATTCCCGTAAACGCCATGAACCTTCGTTTTCTCCTGTTTTTTGTTGTCCTCCTGATGGGTTCCTGCAAGAAAGGCGCCGATACTCCGGACGGAGGCTATCCCAAAGAAGTCACGATCGAGTATAAACTGACAACGGTAAAGGGCAGCCTTTCGACCGCCGAGATGGTAGGCTACACCAACGAATCCGACGGCCGGACGACGCTCACGAACGTCTCCCTGCCGTTTAGCAAAACCATCAAACGGACCGTTAAATTCGGCGATATGCCGACGCTCTCGGTGTTTCACACCAATACCGGCGGCGCCTGCAGCATCAAAATGGAGATCCTGGTAAACGGCAAAGTAGCTAAAACCCAGACCGAAGAAACCACCGATCACCTCAACGGCGCCATGGTGTATCCTTTTGAATAGTTTCGCGTTCAACCCTTCCCACTATAGGCGGCCGCACACGACAAAACGTGTGCGGTTTTTTTGCGTCGTATCCCTGAAAATAGGGGGTAGGTCTTCGATTTTTTTTGACTCTTTTGAAGGCAGGAACCGCTTGCTAACTGCCTGCGGAGGTTGGGGAAGAATAACCGCACGTCTACCCGCCGCCGTTCGCCGGGAATGCTATCTTTGTTGGGTAACACCTATCCGACTATGTCTGAAAAACGCGTACACGAAGGGCGGAACGTCAAGCGCTTCCGCGAAATGCTGGGTATCAAACAGGAAGCCCTCGCCGCCGAGCTAGGCTCCGACTGGAACCAGAAGAAAATCTCCCTTCTCGAAGCCCGCCAGGCCATCGACGAAGACATCCTCCACGACGTTGCCAAGGTATTGAAGGTACCGACGGAGGCGATTAAGAATTTTGATGAGGAGCAGGCGATTAATGTGATCTCGAATACCTTTCACGAAAATGCCTTTATAGGTGTTTCCGGTGGTACTTACCATATTAATCCTGTAGAAAAGTGGATGGAGGCGCTGGAGGAGATTAAGCGATTGAATGCGGCGTTGTTGGAGGAGAAGGAGAGGTATATAGCGCTTTTAAGAGATATGAATAACGTTCGAAATTGAATGCCTGAGTAAAATGATAAGGAAAATCACTATTGAAAATGTAAAGGGCATATCTAAAAAGGAATTATCCTTAGATATAATACCTAATAAGCCAAGTATTTTAGTCGCGCCAAATGGCTTCGGTAAAAGTTCATTTGCTACTGCCTTTCGAAGAATGAATGGCAAGAGAATTAATTTATCTAAGAATGATTTTTTTAAAGAAGATGAAACTCTATCCCCCAGAGTAGAGTTGCTTATTAGGGATAGTAATGGACATGAATTATCTCTTGAGGCAACTAAAAATAGTAATTCAATATTTGAAAATATCGATGTTTTTGTGATACATAGTATGATAAGACCAAAAGGAATACGTACTCCGTTTGGCCCGGCAGCTGCCACACTTACTATAGATGATATAACTGTATTAAGGGGTATTCCTAAACGAGTTGAATATAACTATCGTATTAGTGAATTTAAAAAAAAATTTGGCAAAAATGGAAAAGCTTTAGATAACTTATCTGACCTACTAAAAGAAAATAGCGCATTAATTGAAAAAATTGGGGAGCTGGCTTCTGAGTTTAAAAAGCAACAAAAAGAAACTGAAAAAAAAATAGATAATTGTATAAAAAGAATAAATGAATTTTCCGGAAAAATATCCGAAGTTAAAGAATTTGTAAATGAAAATATAATTCAGGATTTTAAGTCTATAAAATGTATAGAAAGAACTAAAGATGTCCTTGAGAATTACGGATTAATATACTCGACAGAAGCTGAATATTATCTGAGTGCAGTCCAGATATTTTGGATATATTGTGAAGATTCAACTCTTTTCAAGAAAGTTAGTTTGTATCACCAATATGAATCGGAGAAAAAGCGTCTTAAGCAACTACTTGATGATTTTAATAGCTCATGGTTAGAACTAGAGTTGGAAGAGACGGAAAGGACTTTGGTTGTGCGATTTCCGGATGTCGTTCATATGTCAAATGGGCAACGAGATATCTTGTCCTTAATCGCTCTTTTATTGAAAGCTAGGATTCAGTTGAAAAAGAAAATAGCCGTCTTGATATTAGACGAAGTATTTGACTACTTAGATGATGCAAATTTGATTGCTTCTCAGTATTTTATTTCGAAATTTATAGACCAATATAAACTTGATGGAGGCGAAATTTATCCATTAATATTGACACATTTAGATCCTTATATTTTTCAAAATTATGTTTTTAGCAGCCAAAAAATATATTATCTTGATGACAGACCGTCAGATTATAGTCATGCAATGCTAGAACTGGTAAAGAAAAGAAATGAGATTCAAATAAAAGAAGATGTTTCTAAATATTTGTTTCATTTTCATCCAACTAGAATAAATAAAAGATCTGAATTTAAAGAATTAAAACTTAAAGAGACATGGGGAGAAGGGGATATTTTTTATACATTTATTTTTGAAGAATTGAGGAAATATATCTTAGGAGAAAAGTATTGTCCGCTATCAATTTGTTGCGCAATTAGAGTTAAAATAGAGAAAATTGTTTTTGAATCCCTTCCGAGTAATAGCGCAAAGAATGATTTTTTAGAGACAAAGTCAACACGAGAGAAATTAGACCTTGCTCGAGAAAGATACGGAATTTCTGTTTCCGAAACGTACTATATTTTGGGGATGATTTACAATGAACCTATGCATATTCGCCAAGGCGACTCGAGAATACCTGCCCTTGTAAGTAAGCTGGAAAATAAAGCAATTAGAACTATTATTAAGGAGGCCTTCGCGTAAAGAAATGTAGTTGAGAGCTATTCATATGTTGCTTGGCTACAGACAAATGGATAGCAATTCACTAGATATCTTCATTTGTCTGTAGCTTTTGGCAAATTACCTCACCCCCTTCCTCCTCTCCTTCAACTCCTTAAACGTACTCAACACAATCCCGTTCTTCTCCATGTAGCTCTTCAATTCCGGGTCCATCATGGCGAGCATGTCGCCTTTGCGACTGTTGCCGGAGCCGGAGAAGTGGGAGAAGACCGGCGTGGGGTCGGTGCTGTGGACGATGATCATCGTCACGCCGGGCTGAGCCTTGTCGAGGATTTCGATGAATTTCTTCGTTTTGAAGGCGCGGAGGTTTTCGTCGGTCGGCTCCTGGCCGGCGGGGAGGTTCCAGCCGGTGTCGGCGAAGAGGTCGTCGAGCACAGGCAGGCCTGACGCCCAGAGTTTCTTGCCTACTTCCTGCGCCGCAGCGATGAGCTGGCCTTGTCCCTGGCCTTTGAGGCTGCTCGAAATCAGGGTATTATGCCCGCAGGGGAACATCACGGGAATCTTTTCTTCGATACCAACCTTCACATACCGCTCCACAAACTTCGGCGTGAAGAGCGTGCCCATGTGCGAATCAATGTGCGACGGCTCAATGCCAAACTGCCGGAAACGGGCTACCTGCTCGCGGATTTCCTTCTCCACATCGTCGGCAGAGCTATGCTGCACCACCTGCGCTACCTCGTGCCAGAGGCTGCCTTCCGGATCGTAGAGGGTAGGAGCCTTGTCTTTGCCGGAAAGGGGCTGCCAGCGGTAGGTTTTCCACTCGGAGGTGAGGGTGAGGTGTACGCCCACGTCCCACTTCGGGTTTTGCTTGTACAGCGCCATAAACTCCGGCACCCAGCCGCAGGGCATCATGACGGAGGTAGACGTAGCCACGCCTTCGTTGAGCGACTTCCGGGTGCCAACGTTCGAGTCGTAGCTCATGCCGGCGTCGTCGACGTGGAAAATGATGACTTTTTTACCTTTCGGAAAGCCGAGTTTTTCGGCATAGGTCTGCGCATTGGCGAGCTGGCAGGCGCCCGCCATCAGGAGGAGGAGGAGAGTGCGTTTCATGAAGTAGCAAGGATTGGCTTTCCGTAAAAATAGAAAAACCTGTCAGTATACTTCACTGACAGGTTTTGAGGCTATTGCGAGCCGGATTAAATCTTACAGCCGGATGATTTCCGCGCCGAGGGCATTCAACCGGGTGTCGATGTTCTGGTACCCGCGGTCGATCTGCTCGATGTTATCGATAATCGAAACGCCCTTGGCCGACATCGCCGCGATGAGCAGCGCTACCCCCGCCCGGATATCCGGAGAGGTCATCCGGATACCGCGGAGCTGGATTTCGCGGTTCATGCCCACGACCGTCGCCCGGTGCGGATCGCAGAGGATGATCTGCGCGCCCATTTCGATGAGTTTGTCGACGAAAAACAACCGGCTTTCAAACATCTTCTGGTGAATCAGCACGGTTCCTTTGGCCTGTACGGCGGTCACGAGGACGATACTCAGCAAATCCGGCGTGAAGCCCGGCCACGGCGCATCGGCCACGGTGAGCATGGAGCCGTCGATGAAGGTATCGATTTCGTAATGGTCCTGTGCCGGGACAAAAATATCGTCACCCCGGATTTCGAGCTGAATACCGAGTTTCCGGAACACGCCCGGAATCACGCCCAGATCGGGTATGGAGCAGTTTTTGATCGTGATTTCCGACTGAGTCATGGCGGCCATCCCGATGAAGGAGCCGATTTCGATCATGTCGGGGAGCATGGTGTGTTCGGTGCCGTTGAGTTCCGACACGCCTTCGATCTGAAGGAGGTTGGAGCCGATACCGGAGATCTTCGCGCCCATGCGGACGAGCATCTTGCACAGCTGCTGGAGGTACGGCTCGCAGGCAGCGTTGTAGATCGTCGTAATACCTTCGGCGAGTACCGCGGCCATGAGGACGTTGGCAGTACCGGTTACCGACGCTTCGTCGAGCAGCATGTACGTGCCGCGTAAGTTAGAAGCGTCGACTTTATAGAAACCACCGTCTTCCGGGTCGAAATCAAACTTGGCGCCGAGTCGCTCAAAACCCAGGAAGTGGGTATCGAGGCGGCGGCGGCCGATCTTGTCGCCGCCTGGTCTCGGAATCTTGCCTTTTTTGTAGCGGGCCAGCAGGGGTCCGAGCATCATGACGGAGCCGCGGAGGGAGGCCGCCTTGTTTTTATAGGCTTCCGACTCGAGGTAGTCCATATGGACGTCATCGGCCTGAAAACGCACAGACGACGCGCTCAGCCGGGTTTTCTTCACACCCATATCGCCGAGGAGGTCGATGAGGGCATTGACGTCCCGGATGTCGGGAATATTGTGAATCGTGACGGGATCTTTCGTCAGCAACACCGCGCAGATAATCTGAAGTGCCTCGTTTTTGGCGCCTTGCGGGATGATTTCTCCGTGAAGTTTTCTTCCTCCTGTTACTTTAAATGAAGCCATGGCACTGATGCCGGAAACAGGCGGCTGCCCGCCGCTCCCGGTTATTTTTTGCGGTTGCGGTTATTGAAGTGATTGTTGCGGTTGTTGTTGTTATTATTCCCGCCACCGCCGGAACGACGCTGGAAGTTGCCGCCGCCGCCCTGGTTATTGTTGTTGCGGTGATGCGGGCGGTTGTGATGCGAAGGCTGGGGCTGGTAGTTGCCGCCACCGCCGACGCCCGGCGTGCTCGAATACCGGTCGCGGGGGGCGATGTCCAGGTATCCTTCCTTGCGTATACGTTCGATTTCCGCATTGAGGCCGCCTTTGGAGATGATCTTGAGGTGCTCCCACACGGTGGAATCGTCGGCGTTGTCCTTGTTCCAGGCGGTATAAAAGCTCTTCATCATCTTGGCGATGTAGCTTGCGAAGGCCCAGCGCTCGTATTCGTTCGTCAGCGAAATCGCTTTCTGAACCATCAGCTCAAGGTTGCGGCCATAGTGGCGGAACTGAAGCTGGTGCGTGGCGTAGGGAACCCCATTCGGTTTTTTTCCGATGGCCTCGGGCGAAGGAGGCGGAAACGGACTGTCTACATCGAGCCGGAATCCCGACATGATGTACAAATCATCCCAAAGCTTATTCGTGTAATCCTGCCCCTCTTTCATGTTAGGGTGAATCTGCCGCATAAGCTCAATGAGTACGTAGGCCTGCTTGGTGCGTTTCTCACGATCCTCGATCGTTACGAGATAGTCGACCAGCTTTTGAATATTACTGCCGTATTCTTTCAAGCGAATGTTTTTTGTTTTCGGTGAACGAGGAAAGGACAATTCGTTACGGAGGTATGGCCTTGGTTGACGAAGCGTCCGGCGTAACGAGAGCGAAGAAAGGTCCTTTCTGACTCGCTGAAGTAATGCAAATGTAAACAGAAGGAGGCAATCTTGAATCATCTCCGGAAATTTTGTGCGGAAGGCTGTTTTTATCCATCAGAAAGATGACTGACCAGCCGCTTCGGGCTGCTCATCCCGGCGGGCAACCATTCATCCGAAGACGTATTTTTCTTTCCCGGAATCATGCTACTATTGTGATATCATTTTAATATCACCTTAACTATGAAAGAAAAACTGATTCAACCTGTCTCCGGATATGCCGCACTGGGCGGTTTACTTGTATTGGGCCTTGTCGCCCTGGCTCTTGCATTGGGTGGCGCCGGCATGCTGACACCCGTTGTCGCCTTGATTTTCATGCTGGTGCTGCCCGGCTTCTTCGTCGTCAATCCGAACGAGGCGAAGATCCTTGTTCTCTTCGGGAATTATGCCGGCACGGTCAAGCAGGACGGTTTCTGGTGGTCTAACCCGTTTTACAGCAAGTCATCCATTTCCCTCAAAGCCCGCAACCTCGAAGGGGACAAGATCAAGGTCAACGACCTCCTCGGTAACCCCATCGTGATCGGTGCGGTGGTTGTTTGGCAGGTGGAAGAAACAGCGAAGGCGAAGTTTGAAGTCGACAACTACATGCAATACGTCAAGCTCCAGTCCGACGCCGCCCTGCGCCACCTCGCCGGTGCTTATGCCTACGACCATTTCGAAGACGCCCAGCAGGAAATTACCCTGCGCTCAGGCGGAGATCTGATCAATGAAAAACTCGAAGCCGAGCTGCACGAACGCCTGGCCCGGGCCGGGGTCAACGTCCTCGAGGCGCGGATTACCCACCTGGCTTATGCCGAGGAAATTGCACATGCCATGCTTCAGCGCCAGCAGGCGACGGCCATGGTAGCTGCCCGGACAAAAATTGTCGAAGGGGCAGTCGGCATGGTAGATCTGGCGCTGAAGAAACTCGCAGAGGGCGATATCGTCCAGCTCGACGAAGAGCGGAAAGCCGCCATGGTAAGTAACCTGCTTGTAGTACTCTGTTCAGACAAAGCGGCCAGCCCTGTTGTCAATGCCGGTACGCTCCACCATTAAGGAGACGGGTATGAAAGAAAAAGAAGCAAAGAAAGCGTTTGCCCTGCGGCTCTCTGCCGAACACCTCGAAGCCTTGCAGAAATGGGCTGACGACGAGTTTCGCAGCCTCAACGGGCAGATCGAGTACCTGCTGGCGGAGGCGCTGAAGGCTTCGAAGCGTCTCCCGAAAAAGTAGGAACGAGAAGAAACAGAGAAGGGCTGCTCCGGTTGACCGGGCAGCCCTTTGTCATTTACTTTCTGTGTATTCTGTGCTTTCTGTGAGAAACTGATTTTTGATTTTTCTCACAGAAAGCACAGAATACACAGAAAGAAATAATAGCATCTTTTGTCTGTGAAGTCTGTGTCGTCTGTGAGCTGTTTTTTCTCACAGACGACACAGACTTCACAGAAAGTTAACAGAATGATTCGTATAAGGTCTTCTGAACAATTCTGCGCGAGCCAGCCGCTTTTCGTACCTTTGCGGCTGATTTTACTGCCATGAAACAACTTTTTACTGCTTATTTTAACAAATCCGAGGCTTCCCGCATGCTGAACCTCGCCTGGCCGATTGTCCTCAGCCAGCTGGGTATCATGCTGATGGGGGTAGTCGACGTGATCCAGGTCGGGCACATCGCTACCGACGCGAAGTTTGCCCTCGACGCCGCCGGTATTGCTAACGGCGTCTGGAATTCCATCGCCGTTTTTGGTATCAACGCCATCGGTATCATCGCTCCGCAAATTTCCAAAGCACGTGAGGAAGGACAGCCCGACGAGATTCGCAAGCTCTTCCGGGCGGGTATCCGCGTAGCGCTGCTGGCGACGCTTTTCTGTAGCCTGATTATCGTTCTCCTGTCGTTCAAATTTGAATGGTTCGGGCAGAAGGACAAGGTGCAGGACATGGCCGTGCCGTACCTGCTCATCTTTACGTCGTCGACGCTGCCGATGTTCCTCTTTCTGGCCGTTCGCCAGCTGGCCGACGGCATGGGCCTGACCCGCGTCGCGATGTACATTACCTTGGGGGCCGTTGGCCTCAATATCCTGCTGAACTACCTGCTGATTTACGGGAACTGGTTTTTTCCGGAACTGGGTCTGAACGGCGCGGCTTTGTCCACGCTGATTTCCCGGATATTCATGGCGATCGGCATCTGGATCTACGTGCGCCGGCAGCCGGAACTTGTACCGTACCTGAGCAAGCCGCTGTCTGTTGCAGGGACTACAATAGCGGACTGGACGCGCAAGATTATCCGTCTTGGTACACCGGCGGGTTGCCAGGGTTTTTTCGAGATAGCCGTGTTTGCGCTGGCCGCCATCATGACCGGCTGGCTGGGCGAAGACCAGCTCGCGGCGCACCTTATCGCGATTAATCCCGCTTCTGTAACCTACATGATGACGACCGGTCTTGCCTCAGCCGGCGGTATCCGTGTTGGCGCCGGAATCGGGCAGGGGAACCGTGAGGCGGTACTGCAATCCGGACGTACGGCGTTGCTGCTGGCGGTGGTATTCATGACGTTTACCTGCCTGTGCTTTCTGCTGGGTAATGAATTCCTGGTATCGCTTTATATCCGGGACGAAGAAGTGGCCTCCATCGCCGTCATACTGGTGATGATGGCGGGTGTTTTCCAGCTGTTCGACGGGGTACAGGCCGTCAGTCTGGGTTTGTTGCGGGGTATGGCGGATGTCAACCTGCCAACGGGTATCACGCTCGTGGCCTACTGGATTGTGGGCTTGCCGGTAGGGTACCTCTTCGCGTTTGTGCTGGGGATGGACGCGCTGGGTATCTGGATCGGCCTGACAACGGGACTCGCCGTAGCGGCGGTATTACTGAGCTGGCGCTTTTTCCATCAGGTACCGAAGATTGATTTTTCCATCCGCCGGGCCGCGCCGCCGGTCGGACTACACTAGCGATTTCTTGCATATTGACGAAATAAGCCGCTTTTTAGAGGAAACTTTGTCAACATGCAGGAAACCTCTACCTCTTCATTCAAACAGGAACTTGGCTTAACGGATAGTACCCTGATCGTCGTCGGATCGATGATCGGGTCGGGTATTTTCATTGTTTCGGCAGACGTACTCCGCCAACTCGGTTCGCCGGCTTTTCTGTTGGCGGCCTGGATTCTCACCGGTATTCTCACGACCATCGGCGCGCTCAGCTACGGCGAGCTGGCCGGGATGATGCCACGGGCCGGCGGCCAGTATGTCTATCTCCAGAAAGCGTATCATCCGCTGGTGGGGTTTCTCTATGGCTGGTCGCTGTTTCTGGTGATTGAAACGGGGACGATTGCGGCTGTCGCAGTGGCGTTTGCCCGTTATACCTCCATTCTGCTGCCGTTTTTTGACGAGAAGAATACCCTGCTGGATTTGGGCTTTCTCCGGATTACCCCGACTCAGATACTTGCCGCGGCTATGGTATTACTGCTGACGTTTGTGAATATCCGCGGCGTGCGGGAGGCGAAAATCGTCCAGCGAATCTTCACCTTTACCAAAACCGCCGCCCTGGCGGGGCTGATTCTGCTGGGGTTGTGGGTAGGATGGAACAGCGAGGTATGGCGTGGAAACCTGGCGTCGTTCTGGGAGCCGTTTCGGGTAGCTCCGGGGCCGGCAGGCGGCGTGACGTCTGCTCCCCTGGCCGGCTGGCCGTTGTGGAGTGCGCTGGGACTGGCGCTGGTTGGACCATTGTTTTCGTCGTCCGCCTGGAATAATATCACCTACACTGCCGCAGAAATCCGGAATCCGTCCAAAAACATTCCGCTGAGCCTTTTCTGGGGGACGCTCATTGTGACGGTGCTGTATGTACTGGCCAATGTCGTGTACCTGATGCTGTTACCCGCTTCCGGTACCCCGGCAGCTGCCGACGTACACGGCAGAGGTATCATGTTTGCGCTGAACGACCGCGTAGGTACCGCCGCTGCGGAAGTGATTTTCGGGAATGCAGGTATCGTTATCATGGCAGTATTCATCATGATTTCGACATTCGGGTGTGATAATGGCATTATCCTCTCCGGCGCACGGGTGTACTACGCGATGGCGAAAGACGGTCTCTTCCTGAAAAAAGCCGGAACGCTGAACAAAGCAGGTGTGCCTGCCTTCGCGCTCGGTATCCAGTGCGCATGGACCCTGCTGTTATGCTTTTCGGGGACGTACAGCCAGTTGCTGGACTATGTCGTCTTTTCTATTTTGATCTTTTATCTTTTGACGATAGGTGCGGTCTTCGTCCTCCGGAAAAAAGACCCTGGCACCCATCGGCCTTACAAAGCCTGGGGATATCCGGTGATGCCGGCGTTTTTTGTTCTCGTGGTGCTGGGTATTGCGGTAGATTTGCTGATTTACAAGCCTTTTACAAGCTGGGCAGGGGTTGGAATCGTGGCGACGGGAATACCTGCCTATTCCTGGATCAAGCGGCGGTAACACGTACCCCTGACCCCGAAGGGGTCAAAGTGGCATCTCGGTATCCGTTTTTCGTTCCCCCGGACGATCGTCCGGGGTTATTCGGAAGGTTTTTGAGGTAGGGAGGTAGTTTGGTTTGACCCCTTCGGGGTCGGGTGAGGCGCGTCACGTTTCCTTCCCCGGAAGATTTTAGAGTAAAGAAGTAATAGGGTTTGACCCCTTCGGAGTTGAATGCCAATGACGGGCATTTTACCCCTGATCAGCCGTCGTATCTTCAGCCGCCTTTACATAATAATTCACGTCAACGACCAGCGCCGTTGCACCTTTTGCCGGCGCGGTTTTCCACTCTCCGGCGACGGGCTTCAATACCTGGTCCGCGTTCCCCAGCTTCACCTTCACCGGCATATCGAATCCCGCTACACAGTTGGTCCACTGGTACTGAAGCTGGTTGTTTTTGAAGCGGTACCGCAGTACCGGGATACGGACGTCCCGCAGGTATTGATCAAAAACCTTCTCCAGAGAAAGCCGCGTAAACTGAATCATATAGGCTTCCACTTCCGCCCCCGACACGGTCTTATGATAAAAGGTCTTATTCAGTCCAAGGAGAAGGTTATGCCACTTGTCGTCGTTGTTAACCAACTGCCGGATCATGTGCAGCATATTGCCGCCCTTGTAGTACATATCGCCGGAGCCGGAGTGATTGACGTTGTAGATGCCGACTACCGGCCGGTCGTTCCTGATGAGCTTCCGGCAGCCAATAACATATGCCGCCGCCGCCTCTTTTCCGTGATAATATTCGGTAAAAAGGGATTCCGAGTAATTCGTAAAGCTCTCGTGTACCCACATATCTGCTTCATCCTTATTGGTGATGCTGTTGGCAAACCACTCGTGCCCGGATTCGTGGACGATGATGAAATCCCACTTCAGGCCCCAACCGGTCGCAGAAAGATCCCGTCCGAGGTACCCGTTTTTAAACAGGTTGCCATAGGTAACCGAACTCTGGTGCTCCATGCCCAGGTACGGTACTTCGACAAGCTTGTATCCGTCTTCGTAAAACGGATACGGTCCAAACCAGTACTCAAACGCCTTGAGCATCAGCGGTACCTGCTGAAACTGCTTTTTCGCGGCTTCGAGGTGTTCCGGCAGCACATAGTAGTTGAGCGCCAGCGGACCTTTCAGACCTGCATAGGTTTCAGACCAGTGCTCGTATACCGCGGCGTTGAGGTTGACGCCGTAGTTGTTGATCGGATTGGCGACGAACCAGTCGAACGTCCGGGTGCCGTCGTTGTTTTCCGTTACCTTCCGCAGCATGCCGTTGGAAACATCTGTCAGCGGTTTCGGTACGGTGATGCTGATGGCCATGCTGTCGGGTTCGTCAGCCGGATGGTCCTTACACGGCCACCACGACGAAGCGCCCAGGCCCTGACAGGCCGTTGCGATGAACGGCCGGCCGGCGGCGTCCTTCGCGTAGACAAAACCTCCGTCCCACGGGGCTTTCTTCGCCACGCGCGGCGCACCCTGGTAGTAGACCGTCAGGCTTTCGCGGTTTCCTTTTTCCTGCTTTTTGACAAGCGAAACAAAGTATGCATCGCCATCCTGCCGAAAGGCGAGCGCCTGCCCGTCCTGCTCCACACGCGTGATACGCATCGAGCGCTGCAGGTCTATCTGAATCGTTTGTTCTGGCGAAAGGACACGGTACTGAATCTCGTTGCTTCCGGTCAGGGTACTGTCGGCGGGTGACAGCCTGACTTTGAGGTGATAAAAGGCAAGGTCCCACCAGGCGCGTTGCGGAGTGATGGACCCTCTCAGCGTATCATTGTGCGTGAAATGATATTGCTGTCCCAATAGCGGTTGGATGGCTCCCAGCAGGAGCAAGGTTGTGAAAATGACTCGCATGTGTGGTCGGACGTCTCCGGAATAAACAGGGAATGTTTCTTCGAATATACACAAGTTCCCCTTTTTTGCCGCATTCACTGTCTGGCCGAAGTCAACGGCGCTGCCGGTTCTGACAAAAAAGAAAAGGCCGGGATTGCTCCCGGCCCTATGCCTGTTACCTGCTGACGATCAGTCGGGCAGGCGTCGTACCTGAATATCCTTGTAGTACACCACGCTCTTCGGATCGTGACCCTGCAGGGCAAAGGTACCCTTGCCGATGACGCGGTACTTATGATCGGGAGACCGCTCTACGTTGTCGGGCTCGGTGTAGTCGACCACCGTTTTGTCGTTGACTTTGATGGTCACGTGCTTGCCTTCCACCTTGATCGATTCTGTGTACCATTCGTTGTCTTTCACGTAGACTTCCTTCACATCCTGAATATCATACAGGCTGCCGGTGCGCTTCCAGTCGGTATGGGAGTTGTTGACCTGGACTTCGTATCCTTTCTGCGGCCAGCCTTTTTCCTGGTATTCGGTATGGAAGTAGATGCCGGAATTGGAGCCGGGCGTGGTCATTACTTTCGCCTTGAACTCGAAGTTCTTGAAGGGCTGCTCTTTGCCTTCGTAGAAAAGGTGGGCACGCGGACCGGCTACTTTGATAGTTCCATTGTCGACACTGAACGTGGAGGCATTTTCTCCGACTTTCCAGCCGTCGAGCGACTTCCCGTCGAACAACGAAACCCATTTTTCTTTCTGGGGACCATAGCTGCTGCAGCACACAGCCAGGAGCAGAAAAAGCGACGCTTTTTTCATGATGAACAAGAGATTTAGAGGACTGTTTAAGTTGAATTTCAGCGCGCTAAAACTAAGTGCTTTTCCTCCGATTCCGGCAAGCGTGCGACCAAATAAATCGCCTGTATATCACGCTTCTCCACCGCCAAGTGTGAACGTGGAACCGAATGATTGTACTTTTTAAAGAATATCGCGCGTGTGAGGAACATCGGGCCGGCATTCTCAGTTCCTTTGCTGAACGAACAGTTGGGGCCGGAAAGCATGAAAACAGGCGATTGCAGAGCCTGTTGATCTTTTTCAATTTTCAACCTGCTCCGCTTTTCTGACCCGCCACCGAAAAAGGCACCAGGTAGTATAAATTGTCTTTTTCGGGGAACGGTTAACCAAAACGGAGTCCCGCTTCCCAACGGTCGCTTTTCCCTTTGAAGACCATCGCATTATGAAGAAGAGTTTGATTTCACTCACAGTCGGCGGTTTCGGCATCGGCATGACGGAATTTGTGATGATGGGTATCCTTCCCGACATCGCCAAATCCCTGTCGATTTCCATTCCGGTTGCCGGTCACCTCATTTCTGCCTACGCATTGGGTGTGGTACTCGGTGCGCCTCTGCTCGTCGGTATTGCCGGGAGCTATCCTCCGAAAAAGATCCTCATGGGCCTGATGGCGCTGTTTACAGTCTTTAACGGCCTGTCTGCTTTCGCTCCCAACTACGAAACGATGATGCTGACCCGGTTGCTGTCGGGCCTGCCGCACGGCGCGTTTTTCGGGGTCGGTGCAGTCGTTGCCAGCCGTCTCGCCGACAAAGGCAAGGAAGCCCGGGCGATTTCCATGATGTTTGCGGGATTGACCATCGCCAACATCATCGGGGTACCCATCGGAACGTATATCGGCCATGCCATGAGCTGGCGGATTACCTTCGTGATCATCTCCGGCGTTGGCTTGCTGACCCTGCTTTCACTGCAACAACTGCTGCCGGAGCTGCCGGCCAACGGCGATGGTAACCTCCGCAAGGAATTGCAACTTTTTACCCGCGTAGAGCCCTGGCTCGTACTGGGTATCACTGCGATCGGTACGGGCGGGCTGTTTGCCTGGTTCAGCTACATTGCCCCGCTGCTGACCGATGTGTCCGGCTTTACGCCTGAGCAACTGACGTTTATACTCATGCTTGCCGGCGTTGGCATGGCTGTTGGTAACCTGGTTGCAGGCCGTGTCGCCGACTACATCTCGCCGATCAAGGCTACCGCGCTTTTCCTTCTCCTGATGGCGATAAGCCTCATTATTGTGTCCTTTGTGGCGCACTGGAAAATCCCGGTACTGGTGATGACCTTCGTGACGGGCGCTATTTCTTTCTCCCTCGGCGCGCCGATCCAGATCCTGATGATCCGGGTGTCGAACGGCTCAGAAATGCTGGCCTCGTCTGTCAGCCAGGCCGGTTTTAACATTGGAAACGCACTTGGCGCCTACCTCGGCGGCCTTCCCATCGCTGCAGGTCTGGGCTATACTTCGCCTGAATGGGTAGGAGCCATGCTGGCTTTCACGGGCTTCTCGATGGCGGTAATCCTGTACTACCGTCAAAAGAGTACGGCTGCTTTCGGGCTGACGGCCTGATCCGGCAAAACGGATAAAAAAATAATACGCAACGCGGCTGCCCCTTCAGGAGGCAGCCGCGTTGCTATGATAGGGTATTCTTTACTGACAGCGTTATTTCGCCAATGTCGATCCGACCTGCCGTTTGAGATAGGTACTGTAATCGGTGATCTCCGAGTCGTACTCCGCATTCATGTAGGGAGACGTCAGCAGGAAATCTGCGGTAGCACGGTTGCATGCCATCGGGATATTCCAGACTACGGCAAGCCGCAAAAGAGCCTTTACGTCCGGATCGTGCGGCTGGGATTCCATCGGATCCCAGAAGAAAATAATCGCGTCGAGCTTCTCTTCAGCGATCATCGCACCGATCTGCTGGTCGCCACCGAGTGGCCCTGACAGTAACTTCGTCACCGGAACGCCCAGGGTATCTTCAATCAGGCGGCCGGTTGTGCCTGTCGCGTATAGCTCATGGAGAATCAGCGTTTCCCGGTTTCGGAGCGCCCATTCGATGATTTCGGTCTTTTTGTGGTCGTGCGCCACGAGCGCGATGCGCTTGTGACCTGACAGGTGTCTGCTGGGCATGGCAAAGGAAGGTGATATTGGCGCAAAGGTGCGGAATGCCGGGAAGATTTCCGCAGGGATTAGCTGGTTTTCCGGTAATTCAAAATGGCCCATCCGTTCAGGAAAACGGCAAACAGCACCAGGTAACCGAACTGATTCCGGACTTCTGCAAACGTACTTCCCTTCAGCACAATCATCCGGACGACTTCGATGAAATGCGTCACCGGCGTCAGAAAGGACAGTACCCTGGCCCAGAATGGCATGCTGTCGGTGGAGGTAAACAGCCCGCTCATCAGCGTAAAAATCATGATGAAGAAAAAGGCGACAAACATGGCCTGCAGCTGTGTCTGGCTATAGGTCGAAATCAACAATCCGAAGCCCAGAATAGCGATCAGGTATACGCCCGCAAACAGGTATAGCAGCGGAATACTGCCCAGCGGAATAATCCCGTAAACAAACCGCGCGATCGTCAGTCCGAGGGTGAAAACCACCAGCCCCAGTACCCAGAACGGGATCAGTTTTCCCAGAATAAATTCCCACTTCCGGATAGGCGTCACGTTGATCTGTTCGATGGTGCCGATTTCCTTTTCCCGGACAATATTCAGTGCCGATAAAAAACCGCCGACCAGTGTCAGCAACAGTACCAGAATCCCCGGTACCATGTAGTTTTTGTAGTTCTTCGTCGGATTATACCAGTGCGAATACACGATATCCAGGAGAGAAGGCATCTGACCGGTCCACTTGAAACGGATCTGGTTGTTGAAATCCCCGATGATACTCGTCAGGTACGAACCGCCGATACTGGCTTTTGATCCGTTGATGGCGTCGATGGCGACAAAAAGCGACTGCGCATTTTCCCGGACCAGTTTCCGCTCAAAACCGGCTGGTATCTGAAGGATAAGGTCCGCGCGGTCCTGCTCGACATACCGCAGCGCGGCCTGGTACGAGGTTTCCATACCCGTCAGGTGGAAGTACCCGGTGGCCAGTACTTTGCTGACGAGCTGCCGGGAATAGGTACTGTGATCCTGGTCGACTACCGCCAGGGTAATCGACCGCACATCGAAATCCGCCGCCTGAGGGAGTATCAGCAGCTGGATCGTCGGCATGAGGAAGATCATCGGGAGAATACTCCTGTCCCGGAAAATCTGCCGGAATTCTTTCTGAAGCAGGAAGCGCAGGGTTCGCATGGCATTATCCGAGACGGACAGTAAAACGTTTCAGGCTGATCAGCAGCAGGGCTGTCGCCATACCCGCCAGAATCAGCGTCTCCTTCCAGACATACCCGAATCCCAGCCCTTTCAGCATAACCGATTTGACAATCAGGTAGTACCACCGCGATGGAATGGCATTGGAAATAATCTGCAGCGGTCTGGGCATGTTTTCCAGCGGAAATAAAAAGCCGGTAAACAGGATCGTCGGCAGCATCATCCCCATCATCGAAATGAGCATGGCCGTTTGCTGTGTGCTGGCGATGGTGGAGATCATCAGCCCGAGCGACAGGCACGTGATGATAAACAGGGCACTTTCCCCGAACAGCAGAAAGAAATTCCCCCGCAACGGCATATCCAGTACCACCACGCCCAGGAAAAGGATAAGCAGGAAATTGATGACCGACAGCGCCAGGTAGGGTATGGCCTTGGCAATCAGCACCAATACCGGCCGGAACGGCGATACCAGCAGGATTTCCATCGTTCCCGTTTCTTTTTCCCGGACGATGGAGACGGACGTCAGCGTGGTACACACAATCATAAAAATCAACGCCATGACACCGGGAATGAAGTTCATCGAACCGTTCATTTCCGGGTTATACAGCATACGCGTCTGTACGTCGATGCGGTAGGGAATACCGGCCTGCTGCTGCCCGATATAATCTGTGAGAATAGCGGAGAGGTAGTTGGTCAGAATGGTAGCGGTATTCGGGTCGGAGCCGTCGGTGAGGATCTGCACCCGCGCCTTTCCGGTATGCGTCAGGGCTTCGGCGAAACCTTCCGGAAAGACCAGCGCACATTTGATTTCATTCCGCCGGAAGCGGGTTTCCAGCTGATGAACCGTCTGGTCGGCATACGCCAGGTTGAAATGGGTACTCGCGCGTACCTTCTCTGTAATGGCTTGTGTAGCAGGATCTTTGGATTGGTCGACGACCGAAATAGCCGCATTTTTGACCTCGCTCGTCAGCGCATACCCGAACAGCAGAATCTGCGTTACGGGCAGACCGAACAAGATCAGCAGCGTACGCCGGTCCCGGAAGACATGGTAAAATTCCTTTCGCACAAAAACCAGTAGCTGTTTCATAGGTCAGTTGTCGCTGCGTACGGCTTTCCGGGCCAGTTGGTAAAAAACGTCCTGCATATCGGCGGCGTGGTAGCGTTCTTTCAGAAGGCGGGGCGCGTCAAGGGCTTCGATCCGTCCGTCCACCATAATCGAAATCCGGTCGCAGTACTCGGCTTCGTCCATGTAGTGCGTGGTGACAAAAACCGTGATACCTCTGTCAGCCGCAGCGTAAATCAGGTCCCAGAACTGCCGGCGCGTGATCGGGTCAACACCCCCGGTGGGTTCGTCCAGAAACACAATCGCCGGGTCGTGCAGTACTGCCACCGAAAACGCCAGTTTCTGCTTCCAGCCCAGGGGGAGGGAGCCTACCAGCTTGCCGGCTTCGTTGCTCAGGCCCAGCGTTCCGATCATTGCTTCCCGCTTCTCTTTCAGTACTTTATCAGAAAGCCCGTAGATGCCGCCGAAGAACGTAATGTTCTCCCGCACCGTCAGGTTTTCATAGAGGGAGAATTTCTGGCTCATGTACCCGATCTTCCGTTTGATCTTTTCCTGCTCGCGGTAAACGTCGTATCCGGCGACGGTCGCCTCGCCCGATGTCGGGTACGACAGCCCACAGAGCATGCGCATGGCGGTTGTTTTTCCCGCGCCGTTCGCGCCGAGAAAGCCGAAAATTTCTCCCGGCTGTACGTCAAAGGAAATTGCGTCTACTGCGCGGAAAGCGCCGAATTGCTTGGTCAAATTCCGGCATACGATGGCTGGCGTCATGGGTTCATCAGTTGGATGAAACAATCTTCGATAGAAGCAGGTATCTCTTTGACTTCCAGATTGCTATGGCCTGTAAGCGCCTCCCGGAGCCGCGCAGCGTCAGCTGGTTGACCGACCGTGCAGTGAATCGACTCTCCGAAGGCATAGCAACTCTTCAGCCAGGGCAGGGCGCGGAGGTCTTTGAGGAGCGCGTAGATTTCGTCGGCGCGGACGGCCAGGAGTATGCCCCGGTACTGTCCGGGAATAGCCGCGGGCGTGTCTACAGACAGGATTTTTCCTTCCTGAATCAGGGCAATCCGGTCGCACAAAGAGGCTTCGTCCATGTAGGGCGTTGAGACGAGTATCGTCATTCCCTGGCTTTTCAGCAGTCCCAGCATATCCCAGAATTCTTTTCGGGAAACGACGTCGACACCCGTCGTCGGTTCGTCCAGAAAGAGTACCGTCGGCTGATGAACCAGCGCACAGCACAGTGCCAGCTTTTGCTTCATCCCGCCGGATAGCTGGCCCGCGCGGCGTTTTTTGAATGGCTCAATTTGTTCATAGATCGGGCGGATGACGGCATAGTTTTCCCGGACCGTCGTGCCGAAAAGCGTTGCGAAAAAGTGTAGGTTTTCCTCGATACTGAGGTCCTGATATAAGGAAAACCGTCCCGGCATATAGCCAACAGTATTCCGGATGGCGCGGTAGTCGGTCACGACGTCGTACCCGCCGACCGTCGCGGTACCGCTGTCTGCCCGTAGCAACGTGGTCAATATCCGGATCAGACTGGTTTTTCCGGCGCCGTCCGGGCCGATAAGACCGAAGAGTTCGCCGCGTTCGACGGCAAACGAGACCTCCCGGACGGCCCGGACGTCCCCATAGGTCTTGCTGAGCTGTTCAACCCGGATCATAGGCTAGTGGAGCAGCATTTCGCCGTACATCCCGATTTTCAGGTATCCGTCGTTTTTGACACGCACTTTTACCGCATAGACGAGGTTGGCGCGCTCGTCTTTCGTCTGGATAGTCTTGGGCGTAAACTCCGCCTGGGAAGAAATCCAGTACAGGGTTCCCGGGTATTCCCGGAAACCCTGCTTGCCGTCATCTATGCGGACTTTCACCGACTGCCCGAGTTTCAATACCGGAAGCTGTTCGCCCGAAACATAGGCGCGGAGAGTCAGGGTATCGACGTTGGCGATTTTATACAACGGCTTTCCAACCGTCGCAAACTCGCCCTGATACGCATATTGCGTGAGAATCGTTCCGGAAACGGGATTGATGATGTGGCCTTTGCGGATCTGCTCGTCGAACTGGGCAACGGATTTTTCCAGCGGCGCCTGCTCGCTGAGGATACCCCGGTTCTGGGTGGCGACAGACGTCTGCGTCACCTGCAATTGCTGCCGGGTGACGTCCAGCTGTTTTTCGAGCTGGTCGACCACCGCCGTGATATCCTCCAGCTGCTTTCTCGGCGCGGCGCTGGCCGATACAAGGTTGGTCAGCCGCTGCTTTTCCCGCAGCTGCTGGGCGAGCTGGGCTTCCTGTACCGCCAGTTGCCGGCGGATGAGCGCGAGCTGCGGATTCACATCCGCTGTTTTTTGACGGAGCGTTCCGATGGAAGCCTCTACCTGGGCTTTCTGAAGCGAAGCCGTCGTGGCGTCGACACGGCCGATGTCAGCGCCGGCAGATAGCCGGTCGCCCTCGTGAACAGGCAATGATAAAATCTGCCCGGCGATCTGAGCGGAGACGATGACTTCGTCCGACTCAAAACTACCCGACGCATCAAAATCCTTCTCAGCAGGGCGGCAGCCGGCCAGCATCAAAAACGGAATAAGGAAAAAGGTGGATTTCATATCAGGGGAGGAGAATACGTTCAAGGTATCGTTTGACTTCTTCGGCCCGGGCCTGGATGAAGGCCTGGAAGGCTTCTTCGTCCATCGCCGTCACTTCCCGGATAATCGGCTTGGCCAGAAAGGGAAAGACACACATCGACATGACTGATACGAGCAGCTGGACCGGCTGTACTTCCCGCACCTCGCCCCGCGCCTGCGCCGCGTAGTAGCCCCCGACAAAGCCGGCCGCCAGCGTCGGCGGAATCTGCTTGAGAAAGGCCTTGCCCTCGGGTTTATGAATGCCGTGGATGATGAAATGAGGGACGTAAGGATTTTCCGACAGGATCTTCAGATAGGCGTCAACAAACAGGTATATCTTTTGGAGAAAGGGAATATCCTGCCGAATAAGCCCCTCCACTTTCGGAAAAAACGTCCGGAATTTCTGTTCGAAAATGGTCTGAAACAGCTTGTCCTTGGACCGGAAATAATAATGCAGTAAAGCCTTGTTGATACCTGCCCGATCTGCGATTTGCTGCATCCGGGCTCCGTCGTATCCTTCCCGCAGGAATACCTCCTCCGCTGCCAGCAGTATTTTTTCTTCCGTCGATTGCTCCATTGGCTGAATGGTTTAACCAAATGGTTAATTTTTGACAAAGGTTTGACAGCGAGCGGATAATTCCAACAAAAGGGCAAAAAAAATCCCGGCCTTCAAGGCCGGGATTTCCGAAGCGGTACTGTATTTTACTTTTTAGCGAATTCGTCAGCCAGTTTATTCAGCTCTGCGTCGGTCGTTCCGCCGGAAGAAATCACCACCCGGTAGCGGAACAGGACGGATTCTCCTTTTTTCAGCTTGAAATTCAGCTCTTTCTTGCCATTGGTAAAGACCTTCTCGCCCAGCGGATTGAGGGCAAAAAGGCCGTAGTCGCGGGCGTGCCAGTAGGTAGGGTAGGAAACGTTTTTCGGGTGATCGATCATGGCGACGGAAACCGTTTCGTCATCGATCTTGCCGGTCAGGTTCATCCAGCGGCCGCGGGTACTCCATACTTTCGCGCCTTCGATGCCTTCGCTGGAGCGGTAGTTGCCTGTTACGCCGGTGTTATCGAGCTTCGGAACGGAAGTCGTCACGCCGTTGGCGTCGGTATATACCTCAGCTTTGGTAGACGGCAGTTCGAGCTGGCGGGCAACGCGGATGGCAAACATACCATCCTTTACATCCCCGAAATGGACGTCTTCCGTCGCCTTCAGGAGGGTGTAGCGGTCGATGATCCGTTGTTTATCCGTCGCCGTAAAGAAATATGTCGTCTTTTCTTCAAGTACTTTGCGGCCTTTGCCGTTGTCTTCGACCCAGTCGGCCGTCACGGTCAGCTCGGCCCGCTTGCCGTCTTTTTTGGTTTTGATACCGGTATGGCGGATGGTCCCGTATTTAGCCTTCGCATTCGGCGGCGTATTGGAGTTATTCCAGTAATCGTATCCGTTGACGTCTTCGTAATTAAACCAGATACCGACATGGTGGGGGTGATCCACCCGCTCGCCCGGACGGAGGTCGAGGGGCCAGCCACGGGTCACGAGGTGGCCTTTGGGCGATACTACCGGGTAAAGCACGGGCTTTTTCAGCACGTCTTCGCCGGGGTAGAAATAGCTGGTGAAGGGTTTGCCGTCGACCAGCACGTCGACTTTATGCGCTTTTTCGTTCGAAACAAGCTTGATTTCTTTTTGCGCAAAGGCGCCGGTCATGGCCAGCATCGTGGCTCCGCCGGTGAGTATCGTCCGCAGGTAGGAACGGGTAGGGAACATAGGACTGAGGTTTGTAGAGGTAATAATACGCCCCGAATTAACGAAAGGACCGCTCTATCCGGTGCGAACCCCCAATTCCGGATGAAAATTTACGTGCCGGACCGGGCGGGTGATCATCGGGTATGCCGGGTCGCGTATATTGCACCCCGAAACACCCGGGGTGCTTTTGTTCAAAGGCTGAGAAATACCCGTCGTACCTGATCAGGATAATGCCTGCGCAGGGAAGGTCGTCCGGTTTTCCCGCGGGTGTCGTTTTGCGTATGACACTACCTTTCTGGGAAGCCGTCGCCGTTGGTTGCGGACTTCTGTATCTCATTCTTCTCGTGCGCGGGCATGTTGCCTGCTGGGCGTTCGGTATTGCGGCCTCCCTCATTACCGTGTTTTTGTATGTCGACAAGAAACTGTACCTGGAAGCGGTGCTGAATGCCTACTACGTACTTGCCGGCGTATATGGCTGGTGGTACTGGGGAAGGGGCGGAACCGTTCCGGTGACGGAATGGGGTCTCAACCGGCATATCGCCTGGCTGATTACCTGTACCGTACTCTCGCTGGGAGCGGGTATCCTGATGAGCCGGTATACGGACAGTCCCCGGCCTTACATCGATGCTGCTTTGACCGTATTCAGTTTCCTGGCTACCTGGATGGAGGCCCGGAAAGTACTGTCAGGGTGGTACTACTGGTTTGTGATCAACGCCGTTTCGGTATGGCTGCAATGGGACCGGGAGTTGTATCTCTTCACGGCACACTCGGTGCTGCTGACTGTGCTGTGCGTGGTCGGCTATTTCAGCTGGCGGAAGGCGCGGCAATTGGAAATGACATCGTAAACTGCCGTTCAATCAGAAGTTTAGTTTGAACTATTTGGCATTTGCCGAAGAATATATTGCAGATTGAAAAGACGCTTACAGTATCTCCGGAAAGGCTTGAAATCATTCCGCAATCCAAATACCGACGTTGACCCCGCCGGAGAGGTCGTTCACCTACATTTGAAAAATCAGCGTAGCAGAAGGAGTTAAACTTGTATCGCTAAACGCAGCCGGTTCTGGGAAATTTCCGGAACTTCCAAAAGCAGGCTTCCCGGCGCAGAGATCTCAGGAAAGCCGGTCGAGGAAAAAGATACCAAACCGGATTTGAATTAACCCATATCTTAAAAATTATCTCGAAGCGGGCGAAGGGACAGTCGAAGGAGGGCTTCAGTTATTGTCCGGTATTTTTCCCATTTGAGGTAACCAAGAGATTGGGACACACCCTGAAATGCCCGGAGCAGGTTCCGCCACCCGCTCCGGCCTATTTCTCCGAAACAAGTACTATGACGACAACCACCGCCACCGTTTGTTGTCCCTACTGCCGGTCAACCGATACAGAACGCCGCCGCCGTCCCGTTCTGGTCCGAAAACTCCTGTTTTTCCTGAACGCCCGATGGTACCTCTGTTTGCGGTGCCGCAGACCCTTTATCAAAGTTTTCTGACTCCGGCAGAAAACAAAACGGACAAACGGGACAAATGCTTGTCCCGTTTGTTTTTTGCCTTATTCTTCCCGCTTTTTGCTTCGTTTTCAGGCCTGGGGTACCTCCGGAGAGGAATACCCGGAATGTGCCGCACGGAACGGTCCGCACCGTTGACAAAGTGAATTTGCTTTTTCAGCATCTGAGTGCCTACTTTTGATTCTGTAATTTCCGCCACACCTGTCCGCCAGCAGAAAATGAAGACCTTATGCTTGAAAACCGCATTCGCGTACTGATCGTTGAAGACGAAGCAGTACTAGCGTTGGATTTGGGGGAGATGCTGGAGAAAGAGGGGTATCACCTGGCCGGGATTGCCCACAACGGACGCCGCGCCCTGGAGCTGTTCCGGGAGCAACCTGTGGATCTCGTGCTGTGTGATGTTCAGATCAAGGGAGACTGGGACGGAATCGAAACCGTCGGCCGTCTGCTCGCCATCCGCTCTGTTCCGGTTATCTACCTCACCGCCTTTTCCGACAAGGAAACCCTCGAACGCGCCAAACTCACCCAGCCGGCCGCGTACCTGGTCAAACCCGTTAACCCCGTCAACCTTCAGATTTCCATTGATCTGGCCCTGCAGCGTTTCAACCTCGGCGCCGCCCGCGAGCGACTGCCCGAGAAAGATACGTTCTCGCGGGAAGCTATCCTCCGGATCGAAGACAGCATTTTTATCAAGCACAACTACCAGTTTATGCGGATCGAGGTAGAAGATATTCTCTTCCTGGAAGCAGATAACGCTTATACCACGATCGTTACATCAGACAAGAAATACGCCATCCGGATGACGCTGAGTATGGCGCTTAACCGGCTGGGTATCATTAAATTGGTGCGGATTCACCGGTCTTTTGTTGTTAACGTTCGGAAGATACGGGGCTTCAACGACCGCGAAGTCTACATCGAGGGCTATACGCTGCCGATGGGCAAGCAGTTCAAGGAAGATTTTATGCGTATTTTTCAGATTCAATAGGTCCTGACTTTCTCCCCATGCGCCGCTACAGACTGCTCGTGCTGTTGCTGCTTTGCCTTGGCTTCCGCGCCACAGCCCAGCAGGAATACGAAGATTTCCGCAAGCGAATCGGATCCCTCCCCGAGACGGTACTCTTTGATTCCCTCTCCGATTTTGAAAGCCGGATGCGGGATCAGGTCAAATTCGCGGAAGCAAAACAGGCGATCGACGAGCTCTTCCGCATCGCCGCCAAACAGAAAGACCCGATCCTGAGCGGTCGGGCTCATTTTTCGCAGGGATACCTCGAACGCGACAAAAGCAACGCCTCCGGGGCGATCATCCACTACCGAAAAGCCCTCGAGTACTTTACGGAAGCCAACGACTACAAAGGCCAGGTAAAAGTGCTGGACTACCTTGGCTTCGCCTATGTCATCCGGAAGGAGTACGATGAAGCGGGCCGGCTGTTTCAGCGGGGACTTCAACTGGCACTGAAAGCGTCTGACAAGGAGTTCATTCCACTGTTTTACCGGGACCTGGCGATGGTCGAGGATCAGCGGAAAAACTACGCCGGCGCCCTCGACTACAACGGCAAAGCGCTGGCTTTTTACGGGAAGAACGACGAGCTGTACCCTTCCATTCTCATGAATCGCGGCATTATCCTGAAAAATGCCGGCCGGTTTGCTGAATCGGAGAAAGCCTACCTCGAATGCCTCGCCATCGCGGAGAAAAACAAGGACGATTACCTTGCCGGCTACGTCTACCTCAACTACCCCAATACCCTGCTGGGCATGGGGCGTACGGCGGATGCGGAGAAGTATATCACCCTTGGGGAGAAATGGGCTCAGGATCAGGCGGAGAAATACCGGTTTCTGACCGAAGTATACGATATCCGGACGCGGATTTACGAGAAAGAAGGCCGCCTGGCGGACGCGCTGGCGGCTTACAGGCAGTGGAGCGCAGTGAAGGATACCGTCGCCCGGGCCGACCGCCAGCAGGAACTGACCGAAGCCGAAACACGCTTCAAAACCCGGGAGCAGGAACGTGAAATTACCCGGCTTGACGAAGATAATCTCCTGAAAGAACGACAGTTTCGATGGCTGCTGATCGGTACCGGGGTACTGGTTTTGCTATTGGCGGGGATGGTATGGCAGTATGCGGTCATCCGGAAAAACCACGCCGAACTGGCCCGCAAAAATACCCTCATTACCGAACGCAACCGCCAGATCGGCGAGCAGGCGGAGCAGCTCCGCAACCTGATGAAGGAGCTGCATCACCGTGTCAAAAACAACCTCGCCATTGTTTCGGGCCTGCTGCGCCTGCAATCTTCTCGGTTGGAGGATCAGGAGGCGATCCGGGCGGTGAAAGACGGGCAGCAGCGCGTTGAGGCCATGTCCCTCATTCATCAGCGGCTATACCAGGGCGAGAACGTGACGCGGGTCAACATGCGGGACTATATCCACGACCTGGTCAACGGATTGATTCATTCCTACGGTTTTTCGGGAGAACAAATCGGACTCGAACTGGATATCGCGCCGGTAGAGCTTGACGTTGAAACTGCCGTACCGGTAGGACTCATCCTCAACGAAATCATCACCAACTCCTTCAAACACGCCTTCGAACAAATCGACGATCCCCGCCTGACCGTCCGCCTCGAAGAATCGGACGAGCTATTGCTGGAAGTGGGCGACAACGGTCCCGGAGTAGACGGCTGGCAGAAAGATGCCGGTACCTTCGGCAAGCGCCTCATCCAGCTATTGTGCGACCAGCTCGAAGGCAGGTTGTCGGTATCCTCCCGGAATGGTACGCTGGTAAGTCTGGTGATTCCGTATTCTTCTGACTATCAGTCATAAAGAAGGTAAGGGGCTATCTCAACAGCCCATTCCGGTACAGCCAGCAGGGCCGGCAGCGAGGCAGGCAGGTCTTTTTCTGTCAGCAGGGATTCGCTCTCGGGGATACCCGTCAGCAAATCAAGGTGGCCACCGCCTGTGGGGTTGACGTGCGTCGGATAGGTATTCCAGGCGAAACCCGGTACCTGTCGCAGCGCGTGCAGTAACCGGAATCCGTTTTCGACCGAATGAAAAGTACCTGGATCGGCGACGGGAAACCACAATCCCCGGCATAGCTCTCCTGCATACTTACTTTCAGATGGACGAAACGACCAGGGTATCGCGCCGGGTAATGACAGATCCGTCAGCCAGGGCGCTCCTGCAACCTGGAAGGCATAGTCTGTTCCCCGGCCCTCGCTGACGTTGGTGGCTTCGAGTAGTCCCAGCCCCGGATAAACCAACGCCGAAGCAAAAGACCGTATCGCCGGGGAAGTAGGGACGAACGGCAGTCCCCCCTCCGGCTGAAACTGCCTTCTCCGCCACGTTTCGCTACGTATCACCTCTACCGTCGCTCCGATCCCGCGTACTGCGTTGAAATAGATGGCCAGCTCGCCCAGCGTACAGGAATGCCGCAGCGGGATATCCCAGCGACCGATAAACGAGGTACACGACGCTGCCAGCCGGGGTCCTTCGGCGAGGTCCATACGTCCGGAAAGTGGATTGGGCCGGTCGAGCACCACCAGCGGCGTACCTGTGCGCCCGCAGGCCTCCAGCACGTGCGTCAGCGTCCAGAGATAGGTGTAAAACCGGCAGCCAACGTCGGGAATGTCGAACAGCAGGACATCGAGAGCGGCGAGGTCTTTTGCCGACGGCGCCAGTTGATCGCCATAGAGGCTGACAACCGGCAGGCCTGTCAACGCATCCTGACCATGATCCATCTTTGCGCCGTCGACGCCCCGGGTATCAAGACCGTGTTCGGGCGAAAAGAGTACCGTAAGAGAAAAGCCCTGATCGATCAGGGCTTTGCGAGTGGGAATACCGCGCCGGGTAGTCGCTGCTTCGTTGGTGACCAGGCCGATCCGGGCCTTTTTCCAAATGGGAGCTTCCTGAAGAAGCCGGTCAATACCAAACATGGATGAGTAGTTGGCTTTCTGTGTATTCTGTGCTGTCTGTGAGAGAATCAATTTTTTCTCACAGACAGCACAGAATACACAGAAGTATGGGATTAGTCTTCCAATGGCTTTCCGGCCGTTTCCTTCACGCAGAGCATCCCAACGATGAAGGTGAGTGCCGTCAGGAAGATCGGATAGTATAGCCCTGCGAACTTCGAGCCGGTCATAGCGCCCAGCCACGTCGCGATAAACGGCGAGCATCCGCCGAAAATACCATTGGCCACGTTGTATGGAATCGACAGCGAGGTGTACCGGATTTTGGTCGGAAACAGTTCGACCAGAAACGCCGCGATCGGACCGTATGCCATCGTCGCGAACAGTACCTGAATGAATACCAGCAGGCCGAGGAGCAGCTTCGCAGTAGTAGGCAGGGTGACTTCTGTTTTTACTTCGAGCTGATCGTCAGCCAGTTTTTTGACGGATTTTGTGATGACCTTCCCGTCCGCAAACTGGGTTATTTCTCCTTTTTCGGTCAACCGGGTACTGACGATCGTGCCTTCGTTGACGACCTTGTCCATGCCCTTGTAGATCGGATAAAGAAAGAGACTGGCCAGCAGTACGCCTGCCATCATGACTTTCTTCCGGCCGATGCGGTCAGACAATATCCCGAAGAAGACAAAGAAGGGCGTCGCGCAGGTGACGGCGACGGCCATAATGGTCTGTGCCGAGCCGTATTCCACGTTCAGCATTTTCGTGATGAAAATCTGCGAATAAAACTGGCTCGTATGCCAGATAGCGCCCTGCCCGATGATCGCGCCAAACATGGCGATCAGCATCAGTTTGACGTTTTCACGACTCTTGAAGCTGTCCCGGAGCGGGCTTTTGGAGATCGCGCCTTCCTTTTTCAGCTTGGCAAACGCCGGAGACTCGTCCATATTCCGGCGGATGAAGTAGGAGAGAACCACCAGAAACCCGGAAAGCGCAAACGGCAGCCGCCAGCCCCAGTCCGTAAACGCGTCCTTACCCAGCGCAAACTGGCAGCCCAGGATCACCAGAATGGAGACGAAGAAACCGATGGAAGCCGTCGTCTGAATAAAGCTCGTGTACTTTCCGCGTTCGTGTTGGGGAGAGTGTTCGGCTACATAGGTCGCCGCGCCGCCGTACTCACCGCCCAGGGCCAGTCCCTGGAGAATACGGAGTACCAACAGCAAAATCGGCGCCAGCATGCCAATAGAGGCATATTGCGGAATGAATGCAATGGCAAAGGTACTACCCCCCATCAGGACGAGGGTGACGAGAAAGGTGTACTTCCGCCCGATCATGTCTCCGAGGCGACCGAAGACAATAGCGCCGAAAGGCCGGGCGACAAAACCTGCGCCGTGCGTGGCGAGCGTACTCAGGAATGCGGCGGCCGGGTTTTCAGAGGGAAAAAATTTGGTGGAAATAATCGCGGCCAGGCTTCCGAAAATGTAGAAGTCGTACCACTCGATAACCGTACCGGCTGAAGAGGCGAAGATCACCTCCCAGAGCTTGCGCTTCTGGACGACCGGTCCGGCAGATACTGAAGTCTGCTGCATGTGTTTGAACGGGTTTAGAGCATTTTCCCAAAATAATGGGATTTCCTTGTAAAATCGGGCGGTAGCGGGTGAATCTTTGCACCCTGCCCCATCTGCTATGTCACTGATTGAGACGTTTGCCCTACCCGAGGTGCGCGATTTTGTGAAAAAACATGCCGGCGACGACTGGCAGAAACTGCTGTTGTCGGCCGACCGCTGGCCCGGACTGCCCGTGCGCGAGATCGCCGTGCAGGTACAGTGCCGGCGGAAGGCGGCGGGAAAGCTGCCGTCATGGGTAGCCAACCCCGACGTGATTTTTCCGGGCGTCGTGCCGGTCGAGCAGGCGTCGTCCGAACGGGCAGCAGCCTGGAAAGCACAGAAGATGGGCGGTCAGCGCTTTGCCGACCTCACTGGCGGAATGGGCGTTGATTTCCTGGCCTGCCACCAGCGCTTTGAATCATCCGTGTATTGCGAGCGGTTTCCGGAGATAGCGGAACTGACAGCCTGGAATCTTCGCCTGTTAGCACCTGATCCTGAAAAGTTTAGTTGTATTCCGGAAGACGGGTTGTCCTGGCTCGAAAAAACGCCGGGCCGGTTCGACTGGCTTTACCTCGATCCGGCCCGACGGGACGACGGCAACCGGAAGGTCGTCCGGCTGGAAGACTGTGAACCGGATGTCGTCACACTGCGGGATACCCTCCTCGCGCGGACGAACAACCTCATGATCAAGGCGTCTCCCATGCTGGATATCGACCAGGCAGTAAGGCAGCTGGAATATGTCCGGAACGTGTATGTGGTAGCAGTGGACGACGAAGTGCGGGAGCTCCTCTTTCACCTGACGCCGGGCGAAGCGTCGCCCGGCGACGGCATTGCCATCGAAACCGTCAACCTGCTCCGCTCCGGTGAGCAACGTTTCTCGTTTCAGAAAGAAGCTGAAAGTGAGTCGGTTATCGGTTTTTCTGCCCCGTTGAATTTTCTTTACGAGCCGAATGCGGCAGTATTAAAGGCCGGGGCGTTCAGGAGCCTGGGTGCATTCTCGCCGGCCCTGTGCAAGCTGGCGCCGAGCAGTCATCTCTATACTTCGGATGAATGGTTGCCGGATTTTCCCGGGCGTTCGTTTTCGGTCCGCGGGGTTGCGCGCGCTGACCGGAAAGACATCGCCGGGTACCTGCCGGGCGGCAAGGCTAACCTGACCGTCCGGAATTTCCCGATGAGCGTGGCCGATCTTCGTAAAAAGCTCAAACTGGAAGAAGGAGGAGAAGATTACCTCTTTGCCACGACCGATCCGGACCAATCGAAAATAGTGGTAATATGCCGGAAAATACCGCTCCCGCTGCCGTAGAACGAAAACCCGGCACGAAGTACCCGCAGGATTTTTACCTTTGAGCGCTGGTTGTACGATCAACCCTAAAAAGTCATGAAACGTATCACAACACTTTTGCTGTCCCTGGCTGCACTGTCAGCTACGGCACAGGTATCCATCAAACCCGTTGAACAGGAAATCGCCAAAGTAAAACGAGTAGGATACACCACTTCCACGACGGTCGATAGCAAGATTGTCGAAGCGGCCTGGAAAAAGAAACTGGCCGAGTACGGCCGCGTCGTCTCTGAGCGCAGCGGCGTTTACAAAGTCGAGTATGCCCGCCTGCCGTTCTACGACAAGAACGTCCTGCTGGTTTCCCAGCTTTCCACGAAACGGAATAACACCGATTTGTTCGTGTCTGTCGACATGGGAAACTATGAATTTGCGTCCAGCACGAACGTGTACGGCCGCGAGCTGGAAAAGATTCTCCGCGATTTTCACGAGGAAATTGATTACCAGTCGCAGGTAGCCGATTCCGACAAAACGCTGAAAGATGCTTCGGACAAACACAAGGACTTGGTCCGGAAATCCGAACGGAACGTCCGCAACCTGAGCGACAACCGGAACGAGAAAGTACGGCTGCTCAAAAAACTCCAGGAAAATGAAAAGGAACTGGGTACCCTTCAGGCAGACAGCGTTCAGCTGAAAACCGACCTGGAAACGGCGATTAAAACCGTAGACGATCAGAAGAAAACCAACGAGGCCGTGAAGGCAAGAAAGCCGAAACAATAGAGCCGGAAAGAAACAAACGGGGGTGTCTCAACTGGTGAGACACCCCCGTTTTCGTTAGGTGGATGGCGGTTACTTCAATACCTTGTCCACGCCATGAACGACGCCGTTCGTGGCAGCCCAGTTCGACGAAGCCGAAACAATCTTCGCGCCTGTCGAATCTGTAGCGGTTTTAAAGGAAATGTTCGTGCCGTCTACGCCGACCGTCAGTGGGTGCCCGCTCCAGGCAGAATTCAGCGATCCGGCCTTGAACGAAGACGTGTAGAATACGCCCGGAACCGTGTGCTGGAGCAGTATGGAACGTTTCTGTGCGGCCGTCAGCGTATCCGGATTAATGGTTGCGTAATACGCTTCGAAAGCCGTGTTGGACGGAGCGAGAAGCGTAAACGTGCCGGTCGACAGCGTGTCTTTCAGGCCCGTTTCATCCAACAGTTCCGTCAGGGTGCTGTAGTCGGTGTTGGCTGCGAGAAGCGCCGTAATCGACTTGGTCGGAAGCGTAATGACGCGGTCAATCTTGTGAATGACGCCGTTCGAAGCCTGCACATCGGCAGTGGTGACCTTGACGGTTCCGTTGATGAAGACAGAACCGCCGCTAACTGAAACAGCCAGGGTTTTGTTGTTGGCCGTTGAAACCGTGCCGCTGTCCAGATCCGCCGCCAGCTTCTTGGAATTCAGCACATGCGTAAGCAGAATTTCTTTCAGGTCGTCTTTCGAAACGGAGTCCACATTGATCCCCGAAGCGGTGAAGGCCGCGTTCGTAGGGGCGAAAACGGTGAAAGGGCCTGCTCCATTCAGCGTGGAAGTTAGTTCCGCTTTCTGTACCGCCTTTACGAACGTGGAGAGTTCAGCGTCTGCGGTGGCCACCTGGACGACATCACTGGACGGTGTGTCGTTGTCATCATCCTTGTTACAACTCACAACGAACGTTCCGACAAGGAGTGACAGGGTCAGCAGACGGAGAGTCTGCACCATACGAGAGGTCATGTTCATGGTTGGACGAGCTTTTTGTGGAAAAAAATGGTTAAATGAAACGCCCTTTCCATGAAAAAATACTGTTCCACCTCGCGCCTACGAAATTTTTGACTGTTTGGATTTGTGGAATCGAAACCCCGGATAGTACAAAAAAATGGACGGTGTACAGGGAAATGATTGCCCCGCTCACCGTCCGTTTCTGCTAAAATACTTCAGTTTCCTTCCCGGTAGAACACGCGGCGGACCCGCTCGCCTACGCTCGTCAGGATTTCATAGGGAATCGTGCCAATCCAGGCCGCCAGGTCCCGGATAGAGGGGAAATCACCGAAAACGATTACTTCATCGCCTTCGGCACAGGTAATATCCGTGACGTCGACCATCGACATATCCATGCAGATATTGCCGACTACCGGGCATAGCTGCCCGTTGATGAGGACCTTTCCTGTGCCCCGGCTCAGCTTGCGGTCGTACCCGTCGGCATACCCGATGGCGATAGTAGCGATGACGGAATCCCGGGTCAGTACGCCCTTGCGGCCATAACCGACGGTTTCCGTAGCAGGTACCTGCTTGATCTGGGAAATGACGGTTTTGAGGGTACCGACTGTCTTCAGATTCTCCTGATCTTCCGGCAGTACCGCCGTACCATAGAGCCCCTTTCCGAGGCGTACCATGTCAAACCGGGCTTCCGGAAAACGTGCCAAACCCGGTGAGTTGGCCAGGTGCCGGATCGGCCGGTAAGGCAGGTAGCTGATAATCGTATCTGACATACGGGTATACCGCGCGATCTGCTCGCGGGTAAAAGCATCGTGCTGCTCCTCGTCAGCCGCGGCGAGGTGGCTGAAGATACTCGCCACCCGGACTTCCGGATGCGCCTGCAACTGCCCGCCGAGCCATTCCAGGTGTTGATCTTCAAACCCGAGACGGTGCATGCCGGTATCTACCTTAAGGTGAACCGGGAAGACGACAGACTCGTCCTGCCGCGCCAGAAACGAAACCAGCTCGTTCCAGATGCGGGGGCTGTAAATCTCCGGTTCCAGCTGATAATCATATACCTGCTGGAAACTATCCGGAGATACGTTCAGAACGATAATCGGCAGACGGATACCGGCTTTGCGGAGACGTACTCCTTCGTCAGGATAGGCAACCGCCAGGTAGTCGACCCGGTGAAACTGCAGCAGGTTGGCTACTTCTTCAATGCCGGAGCCATAGGCAAAGGCCTTGACCATGACGACTACTTTGGTCTGCCGGCCTATTTTTTCCCGGAAGTAGTTGAGGTTATGGGACAGGGCATCGAGGTTGACTTCGAGTACTGTTCCGTGTGTCCGGAGAGATAGTTTCCGGACGATATCTTCAAAATGAAAGGGCCGCGCGCCTTTGATGAGGACAACGCTGTCGGAAAAATCCGTCGTCCGGTAGCGGTCGAGAAATTCCTCTGTCGTTGCAAAGAACTTCGCCGGAATCGCAAACGCCATCTGGTTGCGCCGCAGGGCATCGCCGATACCAATGAGCTGGTTGACGCCTTTGTCTTTCAGCAACCGGGCGATCTGCCGGTATAGTTCCGCTTCCTCCATACCCGTTTGCAGTACGTCGGAGAGGATGACGACTTTGTGCGGACGCTCCTGCTGGTTGGCCTGAAAATCCAGCGCCATCCGCAATCCGACGAGGTCGTTGTTATAGCTGTCGTCGATCAGGTAGCAGCCGTTGATGCCTTCCTTCAGCTCCAGCCGCATGGATACCGGCCGCAGGGCGTAGATCCGGCGCTGGATTTCTTCGTCCGGCACTCCGAAATGACGCAGTACCGCGATGCAGTGATTCAGGTTTTCCCACCAGGCGTCGCTGATATTCGTCTGTGTGGTAAACGAATGCCAGGGCTGTTTTTTCGACCAGCCGACGATTTGGCAGTCAGGTTTCAGAAAATCGCCTAATTCTTTCGTAATTTCTTCAAAATCAGAACAATAGATAAAAGTATCGACCTGCGTGAAGAGTGCCAGCTTTTCCCGGATCTTCTGCCGGGAATCGGCAAAGGCTTCGTCGTGCGCCGACCCGATATTGGTGAAAATGCCAATGGTAGGCCGGATGACTGCCTCCAGCCGGGCCATTTCGCCCGGTTGGGAAATACCGGCTTCGAAGATACCCAGGGTATCCGCCGGTTGCAGTTGCCAGACCGAAAGCGGTACGCCGATCTGGGAGTTATAGCTCTTCGGGCTTTTGCAAATGACGAAGTCGGGAGCCAGCAGTTGCGCCAGCCATTCCTTGACGATCGTCTTCCCGTTGGAGCCGGTAATGCCGATTACGGGAAGGGAAAACTCCCGGCGATGCGCCGCCGCGACCTCCTGCAAGGCATGTATGGCATTGGGCACGCGGTGAAAAACCGCATCCGGGAAATCGCCGACCGGAAACGCGGCATCTTCCAGGACAAACTCCCGGACACCCTTCCGGTATAGCTCGGCGATGTATTGGTGGCCGTCGTGATGCGGGCCATGAATGGCAAAGAAGGCGGATTCAGCCGGCGCAGAGAGCTGACGGCTGTCGGTAAGCAGGTAACGCGCAGAAATTTTCATGGTACTTGGGGAAAGCAGCCCCGGAAAAGCCGGATATTATCGTCCGGCTGGCGGCAGCAAAGGTAGGGACTTCAGAGCCATTTTTTCCACCGGAACCAAAGCAGCATTCCGATCACCATACAGGCCATCAGCCCGATCGCGAAGGGGTATCCGTAGGTCCAGTGCAGCTCCGGCATAAATTCAAAATTCATGCCATAGATACCGGCGACAAACGTCAGCGGCATGAAGATCACCGATATGATCGTCAATACCTTCATGACATTGTTGAGGCGGTTGCTCATCGTCGAATTGTATAGCTCCAGTAACCCGGTCATCTGCTCTCGGTAGATTTCGACCGTTTCGTTGACCTGATTGACGTGGTCGTACAAATCACGCAGGTAAATTTCAGTAGTAGGGGAGATAAGGGTACTCGCCGACCGGGGCGCTTCCCGGGCCATTGCCAGGAGGATTTCCCGCAGCGGGGCGACGGTCTTCCGCATAATCGTCAGTTCCCGCTTGACGGTATAAATCTGACTCACATGCTTTTGCTGGGCATCGCGGAAAAGGGCTTCTTCCAGTTCTTCCAGGTTCTCGCCAATGGCATCCAATACCCGGAAATACTGATCGACCACAAGGTCGGTAATGGCGTACAGGAGGTAATCGGTGCCGTTTTGGCGGGTTTTTCCTGCGCCGGCCTCGATCCGCTTCCGGATAACTTCGAAAATATCGCGGTCCCGTTCTTCCTGAAACGACAGCAGCCAGGTCGGACCGAGAACCAGCGCGACGTGCTCCGGCTCCACTTCCCGTGTGTACGGGTTGTATTCGAGCCATTTGAGGACGAGAAACAGGACATTATCCCCGAAAAAATCAAATTTGGGTTTTTGGAGGGTATTCAGGATATCTTCCAGCAACAGCGGGTGTAATCCGTATTCTTTACCGATGGCGCCGATCAGTTCAGGCTGGTGAAGCCCGTCGACATTCAGCCAGGTATTGACACCCGGCTGCACAGCGGCAAGGCAATCGCCCGAATGCCGGACCGCCGATTGCCGCTGGAAGTCAGCGTTGAATTCAATTTTAGTGATGCGGGTCCGGCTTTCAATAGCCGGCCCCACGTATTGAAGGGTACCGGGAGAAGCCCCGAGGTTACCCCGCTTGATTTTTTTCGACATGGAGTATAGATGGAAGCGTTACGATCGCTTCGGCTTGTCCGCTGGATAACGCCCGCTGAATGGCTTCAATGATACGAATATCCTGCAAACCTTCGGCTCCGGAAAAAGAAACCGGCGTATTTTCCCGGAGACTGACGGCGATTTCGTCGTACAGCAGCCGAATCGGATTTTCTGCCGCGAAAGAGGGGACAGGCGTACTGGCCGACAGCGAAAAGCCTTCATAACCAAAAGGCTCGTGTACTTCTATCCATTGCCCGGCGGCAGTAACCCGGCAGATTTGCCGCTCAAACGAGTAGCCCGTGAACGACGACGCCACCGCTCCCGAAGGAAAGCGCAGCTGCCAGAGGATGGTTTCTGCTATTTCCGGAAACCGGGCAGGATCTGTTTTGACGCTTTGAGCCGTAACGGAAAGGGGCTCCTCGCCGGTCAGGTACCGGGCCGCCTGAATGGCATAGATACCGATGTCCAGCAGCGGACCGCCGCCGGTGGGATGAAGGCGGGACGTTTCGTCTGACTGAAGGCAGCGGGCGTAGCCGGTTTCGAGAAACGAGACCGGCGGGCCTTGGCGAAGGAAATCACGCGCCTGTTGGTGATGCGGTTCGAGGTGAAGACGATAGGAGACGAAGAGGCGAACGCCGACTTCTTCACAGGCGGCGATCATACGGAGGCACTCGTCGACTGTCGGGGCCATCGGTTTCTCCACCAGCACATGCTTGCCGGCGCGGGCGGCCTGTTCCACCCATTCCAGGTGTGTGGCGTTCGGCGTCACGATATGGACGACGTCGACTTCGGGGTATTCCGACAACTTTGAAAATTCGCTGTAATCCAGGCAGATATCGAGGTGATATTTCTGTTTCCAGGTGCTCCGGGCGTCCGGGTTGTCGCTCACGACGCCGACCAGGCGGCAATGTTCGCTTTCTTCAAGCGCCCGCCCGAGCTGCTCATGCGCGAAATCACCCAGCCCGACTAATATGATACCAACTGACATAGGAAGAGGTTTTTTTAAGGGCTATAAGCTTTAGGCAATAGGCTGTAAGCCGGCGGCTATAAGTATTTTAGCTATAGGTGTAAGCATTAAGCACGTGAAGGAGGCTCATCGCCTATAGCTTACAGCCTAAAGCTTATAGCCCCAAAAAATGAAATGCCAGTTAAATTTGATACCTGTGCGAACATGGCACACCCAAAAACCGTTGGTATCAGGGTAAACAGATCCACACGATGAAAACCACTCTCCTCAGTTTCGCTCTGTTCCTATCGGCCTGCCTGACAGCAGGTTGCCAAACGCAAACCCAGCAAAAACCAGTGAAGAATCCCTATTATTCCCGAACCGATACCGGCAAGCTCAACGTGTCTGACGCCGAATGGAAGAAAATTCTGCCGCCGGAAGTCTATGCCGTCGCGCGTGAAAAAGCGACGGAATGGGCTTTTCGGGGTAAATACTGGAATTTCATGGGGAAAGGCACGTATTACTGTGCAGCCTGCGGCAATAAGCTGTTCCGGTCGGACGCGAAGTTTGCCAGTACCTGTGGCTGGCCGAGCTTCTTTGAAACGGCGTATAAAAACAGCGTGATTTACCAGGCAGATCACTCTCACAACATGGAGCGAGAGGAGGTACTTTGCGGACGCTGCGGTGCGCACCTCGGCCACCTGTTCGACGACGGTCCCGCTCCGACGCACAAGCGTTACTGCATGAATTCCATCGTTCTCGATTTCGAGCCGGATGTGAAGCAGTAGCAGAGGGCATGGGGCAGAGGGCCGTTTCGGGTATCCCGCGCCATGCCCTCTGCCCCATGCAAAAAAAGCTGCCGAAAGGCAGCTTTTTTCTATCGCATATTATGGTAGACGTTCTGTACGTCGTCGTCTTCCTCGATCCGTTCGATGAGCTTGTCGACTTCGGCGGCCTGGTCTTCGGGAAGTTCCTTGGTATCGTTCGGAATCCGCTCGAAGTCGGCGCCCTGGATTTCGAAACCGTTGTCTTCCAGGTATTTCTGAATGGCGCCGAATGAGGTGAAATCGCCGTAGATGTTGATCTGGTTGGATTCCGGGTCGAGGAAAATTTCTTCCACGCCGAAATCGATCAGTTCGAGTTCGAGCTCTTCCAGGTCGAGGCCGTCTTTGGCCGCGATTTTAAAAACAGACTTCCGTTCGAAGATAAAATCGAGCATACCCGAAGTTCCGAGGCTACCGCCGAGCTTGTTGAAATAGCTGCGGATGTTGGCAACGGAGCGGTTGGTGTTGTCGGTCGTGCATTCGATCAGAACCGCGATGCCGTGCGGGCCGTAGCCTTCGTACACCACTTCTTTATAGTCTTCCTGATCCTTCGCGGAGGCCCGCTTGATGGCCCGGTCGACGTTCTCTTTCGGCATATTGGCCGCTTTCGCGTTCTGGATCAGCGCGCGGAGGCGGGAGTTGGAGTTGGGATCCGAGCCGCCGGCTTTCGTCGCGAGCGTAATATCCTTCCCGATGCGGGTGAAGGTTTTGGCCATCTGGCCCCAACGTTTGAATTTGCGGGCTTTTCGGAATTCAAAAGCTCTTCCCATACGAAATGTTTCAGTGATGTTTGAGGGAAGGAAGGGCGGGTACAGGACCCGGTTGGGAGGAGCGCCCTTCCGACAATTTCTGCAAAAATACATAACTCGTCAGAGGAACGAAAGCGGATACAAAAAACGGGCGGCTCCGTGAAGCCGCCCGCTGCCTGTATGGATGCATCCCGCCGAAAGAAACGCCCGGGACCTTAATCGTCCAGATCGACGTGCCGGTGATAGCCGCCGTCGGTGTGGAAAGGCAGAAATACCCGCCAGCGTCCGTCCCGGTACCGGGCGGAAATGTGTTCCACGTCGACGTCCACCGGAATCTCCAGATTACCTACCGTAAACGGAAGGAAGCTTTCTTCTTCGGCGGCGTCCTCCCGCAGGACGGGGTACAGGGTATACAACCACAGTTGCCCGTCTTCGATATCTACCTGTAGTTCATCCGGTTCTACACCGGGCATTTTCACGAATACTTCGTACCCTGCCTCACCCCGGTTGACTGATACCGTCGATTCGGTCCGGCCCCCGTTCAGCGTATTCGCAAGATCGATGTTGGCGAGGATTTCTTTCGGAATTGAGATGTTAGGTTTCATGGCTTTTGGCATTTACACGGGATTGATCCAAAAACCCAAACCAGGTTTACTGGTCAGACAAAATGACAGAATAGTGTGGATTTTCTTGCGCAGCTACTGTCTTTTTGGCGGGGAATGGGTATAAAAAAACCGGCTCAGGGCCGGTTTAAAAGGTCTTTTGAGGTAGAGGTTAGTTGCCGCGCTGCTGCCGGATATACGAATCGCGGTTGGTATTGAGCGTCGGCGTATCCTTGTAGAGCTCCTTCCAGGAATTGTCTTTCAGCTTGCCATCCTTGACCGACTTGATGAAGCTGGCCCAGGCGAAGGGATTGAAAAACGGGATGGTATTGGCGAAGCCCTTGTTCGTGTTGTAGTTCTGAATCTGATCCTGCGACATGCGGAAGCCGGTATTGATACCGTCACCCTGTTGGATAGCCATTTTCCGGATGTAATCGGGATCGGTATTGCGGGCCAGGGCCTCACGTTCGCGGGCATCCGGAAGGGTCATCGAGAGAAACTCCTTCTTGAACTCGTCGAAATTCCGGAACGGATAAATCTTGACCTCGCGCAGGGTAACAGCATCTTCCCGCAATTCAATTTTCGCAGAAAGGGATGCTTCGCGGAAATCCCTGGGAATTACAAAGTACTGCCGTTTGTAACCTGTATAGGAGAAGACGAGGCTGTCTCCCGGAAGAACGGGCATGCTGAAATAGCCGTTGTTACTGGTGGCTGTCCCGCGGCCGGCATTCGCAATGAAAATATGCGCACCCGGCAGAATTTCGGCCTGCTTGCCGCCCACAACAACCCCTGAAAACTTGATGGATTTCGATTCTCCCTGCGCCCAAACCTCCTGACCGGAGAGGGCACCTCCCAGGAAAAGCCCGGAAATCAATATGATAAACTTTTTTGTCATGCGGTGTCGGTACGATTACCTTCGGCAAACGATGCACATAGCAAAAGTATTGCTTTTCGGCGACTAATCCCGCCTTCTGACTAATTTTAGGAATGCAAATACAGTCGGCGCTAACCCGGTCAGGAAAATCCCGGATGGCCATTTCCCCCGTTTTATTACTCTTTTTTCTGATTCTGAAGGCCTTGCCCGTTGCGGCGCAGGAGGCTGACTCGCTCCATACAGCTGTAGCAACTGTATCGCCGGATACAGCTGCCGCGGGAAAAGCCATTCCGGATACGGCGCGTATTTCGGCCGACTCAGCGCGGCTGTACCATCCCGTCAAACCGGACTGGCCCTATGTCAAAAGCTATTGGTACGATACGAAGACGGTCGTCACCCGTCCGTTTCACTGGAAGGCAAAAGACTGGACAAAAGCAGGGGTTGTACTCGGCGTCGCGGCGCTGTCATACGCCTTTGCCGATCAGCGTATCCAGCGGTTTTCGCAGGAACATAAGTCGCCGTTTACCAACACGGTTTCAGAGATCGTCGATCCGCTCGGAAACGGGCGCTACCTCTGGATTACGTCCGGGGTGGTTTTCCTGCATGGACAGTTGTTTCATAACGAGAAAACGACGCGCGTAGGCTTGCTCATTCTCGAAAGCCAGCTGATCAACGGCGTCATCGGGCAGGTAATCAAGCTCGGCGCAGGGCGCAGACGTCCGTGGGACGGCGCCACGGCGCACGAATGGGCCGGTCCTCAGTACCCGCCGTTTCACTCCTTCCCCTCGGGTCATGCTCAGACGGCCTTTGCGCTTGCGACCGTCATCGCCGAGGAGTTCAAGGACGTGAAGGCGGTGCCGATTATTTCCTATTCCCTGGCGACGCTCACGTGTCTGTCGCGGCTCAATGCCAACGCCCACTGGTTTTCCGACCTGCTCGTAGGGGCGGCGATGGGCCATTTCATCTCCAAAACCATTGTCAAACAGCACCTCGTTCGTCCGAAAACGAAAAAGCCGAAAGTCGAGTTGACTTTCGGCGTTCAGGGAGCTACGCTGACGTTCTGAGACTACTTCTCCCGGTAAAAATTATAAATCACCGACACCTGGATCGCCTGGTTGTAATACTTGGCGCCGGGGTCGGAGGTAATGACGTTGTTGAAGCCGCGGCTATACCGGATGCCGAGACTGACTTTGTCCAGCATGTCCATGAAATCATACCGGATACCGGCGGTGTAGCCATAATCGATGTTGTTGTCCGGACCTTTCGGATTGCCGGAAGGTCCATTCAGGGCATAGGCAAATTCCGGTCCGGCTTCGAGGGTAAGGCCTTCGGTGAGGATGTAGCCGACTACCGGCGTTGCCGTCGCATAGTAGAATGAATTGCGGACGAGGGAAGTACGGGTCTTAACCGCCCCGCCCCGCTGGGTAAGAACTACCTCAGGCTGAATCACAAATTTGTTGATCCGGTGACGGTAAAACGCGCCGATATGCAACCCGGAATTAAACTTGGTGATATAGTCTTCTTTCGGCGTGCGAATGGTATAGCCGGATGTCAGTCCGCCTTTCAAACCGAAATGCGATTTGAGGTGCAGTACCTGTGCCGAAGCAACGGTTGCGGATAAGCTACTGAGTATAAGGAACAAAAGGGGGGTAAGTCGTCGAAGCATCGGCCGGTACATGATCTTATTTCGGGTGCAAATCAAAGGCAAAACGAGCAGACCGTCAAATAATGTATACGATGGACTGCTTTCCTGCTGCGGTTGGCGGCATGCTGGCCCTGTTTTTTGACGGATGCCGGCGTACGTAATCAAACGCCAGCATGAGTAACGAAACGGAAGATTGGCTCCGGCGACTGGCCGGAGAAAGCGGCTTTCATCCAGAAACCGTACAACTGCTTTGGGAAGGTCTCCGGCGTACCGGCGGAGGCCAGGTGCAATTCAACATTCCCGAACTCGGCGGCCCCGGCCAATGGCAGCGGGGTATGCTGATGATCTCTGATTGGAATAATCACGCACTCAAAGGCCGGCTGTCTACCCTGCTGGACACGCTGTCGTCCCGGGCGTCGGTTCCGGAATCGTCGCTGCCGGAAGAGTCCGGCGAAGGCTGGCGCGGCCGGCAGAACGATACGGAGTATGTCTTCTATCCATCCCGCCACCTGCTTATCCTCAATAACAAAAAGGCCTACGATACCCGCGCCTACCAGGTGTACGGCTTCGGGCAGAGCCAGCAAAACGGCCGGCAGGAGCTGACGCTGCAGACAAATAAGGGAGAAATATCCATCCACGCTTTACCCGAAACAACATGGCCATAACCGACGAAGATTGGGAAGACCTCACCCCGGAAGAAGAAACGGACGAGCTTCTCCCGGAAGAAGTACTTCCGGAAGACGAAGAAACCGAAGAAGACCTGTCCCGGATAGTACCCGGTACCGACGAACTCGATGAAATTGAGCAACTTACCACGCAGGAACAGGGTATTTCGAAGCCGCATCCGTCGACCGGTACCTACGGCGAAAACCCCCTGACCAACACGCACTGAGCCGGGTTGGTATCGATTTTTTGGGGTAAAGGGAAACGATCAACCCAACGGATATGAACCAGTCCCTTTCCCCATCCGCTCCGGTGGCCAGGGTGGCTTTTCTCGGTAATTACATGCCCCGGCAATGCGGCATCGCTACGTTTACGACGCACCTCCGGACGCATTTCCAGCAACGGTTTCCGGAGTCGGAATCCTTTGTGGTAGCCGTAGAAGACCACCCTGGCGCCTATGATTATCCGGCGGAAGTCCGCTATACTTTTTCGCAGGAAAACCGCCGGGAATATGCACAGGCGGCCCGATACCTCAATGAATCGGGCGCCGAGGTAGTTTCCATCCAGCACGAGTATGGCATCTATGGAGGTGAGTCGGGACGCTGTCTGCTGGACCTGGTCGGCCGGTTGACGGTACCCGTCGTGACGACGTTCCATACCGTTCTCGAACATCCGTCCGCCACGCAGGAACAGGTGATGCGGGAGCTCGCAGCGCTGTCGGCCCGTGTGGTAGTGATGTCCGAAAAGGGGCGTTTTTTCCTCGAAGAAGTATACGGGATTGAAACCGGGAAAATAGCCGTCATTCCACACGGTATCCCGGATGTAGCTTTTTTGAATCCCGAGACAGTGAAGCCGGCGTTCGGACTGGACGGCCGGAAAGTCGTACTCACCTTTGGCCTGATTTCACCCAATAAAGGTATCGAAACGGCGATTGCGGCGCTTCCCGCTGTTGTGGAGAAACACCCCGAGCTGATGTATGTGGTACTGGGGGCAACGCACCCGAACCTCGTTCGCGAACAGGGCGAGGCCTACCGGGAGGAACTCATCCGGCTGGCAACGGAGCTGGGTGTCGGCAACCATGTCCGGTTTGAAAACCAGTTTGTCAGTCAGGAACGGCTGATCGACTACCTGCAAATGGCGGATGTCTATCTTACGCCGTACCTGAATCAGGCACAAATCACTTCAGGAACGCTTGCATACTCGGTTGGTTGCGGAAAAGCCGTCGTCTCAACACCTTACTGGCATGCAGAAGAACTCCTTGCCGACGGCCGGGGCGTACTCGTGCCCTTCCGCTCCGAAACAGCGGTATCGGCGGCGTTGATCCACTTATTTGACGACCCCGCCTACCGTCAGGAACTGCGTGAAAAGGCCTATGCCTATTCCAGACCTATGGTATGGAGCGAGACGGTAGACCAATACCGGCGGCTATTTTCAAACGCCGTCCCCCGGGATGTGGCGTCTATTCCGGACGCCCTGCCGCCCTTGAAGCTCGACCATCTTTTCCGCCTTACCGATTCCACCGGCATACTTCAGCATGCCCGCTACACGCTTCCGCACCGGGAGGAGGGTTATTGCACCGACGATACTGCCCGGGCGCTGTTGCTGCTGTCGTGGCTGGATGCCGACGGAGAAATCGTCGACGCCCGGATTCCCTGGATGATCGACAGCTACGCATCTTTCCTCAATCACGCCTTTTTACCGCAAACGGGTCGCTTCCGGAATTTCATGTCATATGGCCGGGAATGGCTCGAAACCACCGGCTCAGACGACAGTCACGGGCGGGCGCTCTGGGCGGTAGGCGGGCTCCTGGCCCGTACCCGCCGGTCTGATCTGCGCAACTGGGCGCGGGACCTGTTTCACCGCGGGCTACCGGTCGTGCTGGCCATGCACTCGCCCCGCGCCTGGGCCTTTACCATGCTTGGCATCACCGAGTATCTCCACCGGTATCCGGGTGAGGTCGAAATCCGGAAGACGCGCACGGAGCTGGGCAATCGCCTTTGCGGACTTTTCCGGCAGGCGGCGCGCCCGCACTGGCATTGGTTTGAGCCGGTTTTAAGCTATGACAACGCCCGGTTGCCGCAGGCACTTTTGTGCAGCGACCAGCCTGATCACCAGGAACTGGGCCTGCATACGCTTGAATGGCTGCGGGATATTCAGACGGCGCCGGAGGGACATTTCCGGCCGGTGGGTTCCGACGGGGTTTTCGTTCCCGGACAGGCGCCGGCATTGTTCGATCAGCAACCGCTGGAGGCCGCCGCTTCGGTCGGTGCATACCTGGCTGCTTTTGCCTATTCCGGACAGGATTTGTGGCGGGAGGCGGCGGTAACGGCCTTTCAATGGTACCTGGGGCGGAACGACACCGGCCTCTGCGTATATGATGAAGTGTCGGGTGGATGCTATGATGGGCTGCAACCGGGTTCGGTCAACCTCAATCAGGGAGCAGAGTCCTGTCTTTCCTACCTGATGGCCCGCTCAGAGATTCGCGCGGTGCCTTTTTTTTCTTCCGTAAAACCGATTTCCCACATTGTTGCCAATGGTACAGACAGAGCGTTATCCCCTGACCATTCATCCTGACCCGCGACGGGTACTCTTCCGGCCCTTTCACCTGGGTCCGGAGCGTACCGCCCGTATTCTCGACCGGCTGTTTCAATTGAATGAAGAGGAAGTCCGGCGTGAACTTGGTACTGTTTTTCAGGAATTCAAATACCGGCATCAGGCTGTCGAAGAGTATCTCGAGCGGAGGGCGCTAGAGATACTCGGAGCGGCGGATGTCGACCCGGTAGGACTCTCCCGCGAGCGTCAGCTGCTGGCCGGCGCGTATTTTACCCATGAATATGCACTCGAAGCGGCCGCCCTGTTCAACCCGTCGATCGTCTGGCATCCCGACCAGAGCGGTATGCCGGAAGGCTGCCGCCGGTTTGTGATCAGTCTCCGGGCAACGGGGGAAGGGCATATCTCTTCCGTCGAATTTCGTTCAGGTTTTGTAGATGGCGAAGCACAGATCTGGCTTGATTCTTACTCCCGGTACGTCACGCCGCCCGACCAATATGCGGAAGGGTTGTTGAGCAAAGCGGTTTTTCTCCGGAAAGTACATGAGCTGGGTATGGACGATGGTTTTGCCGGAAGTCTTTCGGCAGCCCTGCCGGAGCAGATCGGGTATACTGAAGCGGCCGCCATCATCCGGGCGCATGAAGGGTATGCTTCGCACAAAGTAGCGGCCGACAGTATCCTGGGGCTTCTGAAAGCCAATTACGAGATTAGCTATAAGACCGATCGCGCCCTGAGCGAGCGCATTCTGTTTCCCTATTCTCCCAATGAGATGAACGGAATGGAAGACGCGCGCTTCGTCGCCTTTACTGACGCCGCCGGAGCGGTCACCTATTACGCTACCTATACCGCCTATAATGGCCGGGTTATTTTTCCGCAACTGCTTGAAACAGAGGATTTTCTTCGTTTTCGGGTACGCACGCTTACGGGCGACGTCGTCCGGAACAAAGGCATGGCGCTTTTTCCCCGGAAAGTAGCCGGGAAGTACCGCATGCTCGGACGGCAGGACGGCGAGAATATTTACCTCATGGATTCCGACGACCTGTATTTCTGGCACAGCAGCAACCTGCTCATGGCGCCGGAATATCCCTGGGAGTTCGTTCAGTTGGGTAATTGCGGGTCGCCGATCGAAACGCCGGAAGGGTGGCTGGTACTGAGCCACGGCGTCGGAGCGATGCGGAAATACTGCATCGGCGCTTTTTTGCTGGACCTCGAGGATCCGTCCCGGGTACTCGCCCGATTGCCCTATCCGCTGATTACCCCGCTCGAGGAAGAGCGGGAGGGGTATGTGCCGAATGTGGTCTACACCTGCGGAGCGTTGCTGCATGCCGGAAAAGTGATCATTCCGTATGCCATGTCGGATTACTCCACAGGCTTTGCGCGGGTGCTGCTCGACGACCTGCTCGGGGCGCTTCTCAAAGAGGGAAAAGTGGAGAATAACCTGCACACATCCAGCTACTTATGAGGTATTGATTCCCGCTGTTTCCCCGGAAAAAAGACGGGAACTGCGAGGCATGATTTTTGTGTGTTCAACAGGTACCGCCTTTTAAACCCGCCTTACCATGACGCACGATTTCCACGGAATGCTCTCGGCCGTTGGCCAGGTCGTCCGGGCTGCCAAAGCCTGTCAGCCCAATTATGCTCATTTGCTCCTTCAAATTCAGGTTCCGCGGCTGAAGGACCGGTTCGTCTGGATCAACAGCGAAAACCGGCACCTGTCCGACGAACTGGATGTGTATACCCGCCAATACGGCTCTTCTGCCGTGGAGGCTGGTGAAATTGCCGGTGAGTCGCTCGGCTGGGACGATGAACTGGCGCTTTGCGAGCGACAGACCCGCTCCCTGCTCGAAGCCTGTGAATCGGTACTCCGGCATCAGTGCCTGAATCTTTTTCCGGAATTGTTCCAGCATATGACGCGGCGCAGGGATTTCGTCCGCGAAAACCTCCGCTGGCTTCAGAACCTGCGGGCTGCCTGACAGCGTCTGCCGCCACAGATCTATCCGCTCCGCCTGCCGAGGCAGGTATCCCGCCGACTGTTTACGGACAGTCGGCTTAATTTTTATACAAACGGAATCGTTGATATGTAAACCAGTTTATACCTTTGTTGCCATGAACCAGACAACCGACAAATTCAGTCTCCTTGATCAGACCGCGTACCAGCGCCTGAGCCGGCTCTCGATTTTCGTGATCCTGCACATGACGCACCTGCTGGCGAGGCATGTCAACCGGGAACTGCTGAAGATGGGATACACCCTTCAGGTAGAGCAGATCCGGATGCTGATCGTCATTTTTTTCATGAAGGAATCTCCGTCGCAACAGGAAATTGCCGACTTTCTTCAGCGAAACAAAGCTGGTATTCAGCGCTCTGTGAAGACATTGGAGCGGGATGGATACCTGCGGGTGACAGCCGACGCCACCGACAAGCGGAAGAACCTCGTCTTCCTCTCACCGGCGGGTAAAATGGTCGTAGAGCGTGCGCTGGAATCCATGGAAAAAATCGACGAGGAAATCCGGAGCCACCTCACCGACGAAGAAATGAATACCATGATGCAGGTACGGCAGAAGATCGTCAACCTGATGTCGGAGTAAATCCGTTTACGTGTAAACTATTGATGTGTCAACTAACTCCCATGAAAATCCAACAACTCCTATGTGCGTTTCTGCTGGTTCCCCTCTGGGCACAGGGGCAAACCAACTGGACGCTCAAACAATGCATTGAATACGGTCTCGGTAACTACGGGACAGTGAAAGTAGCCCGTTATCAGCGGGAACTGGCGGACCAGCAGGCGCGGCAGGCGCTGGCATCTTACCTGCCGCAGGTAAACGGCGTGGGTACGATCGATGACAACATCAAGCTGCAATCGACCCTGATTCCGGCGGGATTCATCAGTCCGGAGCCCAAGCGACTTGCCCTAGGCAGTAAGTACACCACCAGCGTCTCGGCCTCCGCCGATCAGGTAATCTTCGATAAGTCGCTGCTGATGGGAATCAAGGCCAACGAGCCGAACAAGCTGAAGGCGGAGCAGGGCGAGCAGCAAACGCGGGAGAAGATCATTTACAACGTGGCGAATGCCTATTACCAGGTATTTGTGGCCCAGGAGCAGATTCGCCTGCTGAAAGATAACATGGCCCGCACCGCTCAGGTACTGGAGATCCTGAAACTACAGCGGGATAACGGCGTCATTCAGCCGGTAGACCACGACCGCACCCAGGTCAGCTACAACAATACCCAATCCCAGCTGACAGTAGCCGAAAACACCTATAACCTGGCGCTGAACAAGCTCAAATTCCAGATGGGCATGGCGCAGGAGCAGCCGCTGGCGCTCTCGGATACCCTGCTGCGCGTCGGCGCGCCGGTACCGGTAGCCGCCACGTTCGACGCCCGTAACCTCATTGACTACAAAATTCAGGAAACAAACCTGGAGCTTCAGCGTATCGATCAGAAGCGTATTCAGGCGGGGTATCTGCCGCGCGTGAGCATCAATGCCCGTTACGGGACAATGGCCCTGGGCAACGACTACTGGCAATCGGTCAGCCTGTTTACCGGTTTCGGTGGGTTTCAACTGAAGGTACAGCTGCCGATTTTCGACGGATTTTCGCGCAGCGCGCAGATCCAGCAGTCGAAACTCAATATCCGGACACTGGAGGAACAGCAGCGGATCAACGCCGCTTCGTACCAGCTTCAGTACAACAATGCGCTGTCCCAGATGGAGAAAACGCGCGGATCGCTGGCAAACGACGACCGCAACGTGCAACTCGCCCGGCAGGTTTACGAAGTCACGACGCTGCAATACAAGCAGGGTACCAAGCCCTTGACCGACCTCATCAATGCGGAGAACTCTTACCGCGAGGCGCAGGCCAACTACATCAATTCACTTATCGGTTTTTACCAGGCGCAACTCGACCGGGAGCAGTCGCAGGGTAGTCTTCAGAACTTTTACCAACAATTACAATAGCCCCATGAAACGATCCACTATCCTCGTTACTGTCGCACTGCTGGGCATCGCCGCACTCATCGGCATAAAGCTTTCTTCCAACAAAAAGAAAATCGACGAAAAGAATAAGCTTCCCGCCAATACCACCGTCCGGATTCCGGTGACGGTAGCCGCGGTAGAAGAAGGAGACGTAGCTACGCAGCTCGTCAAAACCGGAAACCTGATTCCCTACCGCGAAGCCGACATCACTGCGGCGGCGGCGGGAAAAGTTACGAAAGTGAATTTTGAACTGGGATCGTCTGTCCGCCAGGGCGGTACGCTCGTGGAAGTAGACAGCAAGCTGAAGGAGCTGTCCCTGGAAGCTACGCAGCTGAATGTCGAAAAGCTGCGCAAGGACGTCGGCCGGTACAGTACCCTGTATGCCGGAAACGCAACGACCGAAATCCAGGTAAACGAAACCAAATACAACTTCGATAACGCCCAGAACCAGGCGGCCCAGATCAAAAAGCAGATCGAAGATACCTATGTCCGGGCGCCGATCAGCGGGCGTATTGTCAAGAAGAATATTGAGCCGGGAGAATTTGTCAATCTCGGTACGGTCATGGGTACTATTCTGGACATTTCGCGCCTGAAGGTGCAGGTACTGGTGAATGAAAAAGACGTGTATAGTCTGCATGAAGGTCAGTCGGTCAACGTAACGACGGATGTATTTCCGGACAAGTCATTCACCGGACAGATTACCTATGTGGCTCCGCAGGGAAATGACGAACACAATTATCCGGTAGAAATCACGATCCAGAACGGTAATGTCCTGAAAGCCGGGACGTTTGTCCGCGTAGACTTCTCCCGGAAAAGCAACCAGCGGGCGCTCCAGATTCCGCGTATCGCGCTGGTGGAAAGTCTGAAGAATCCCTATGTCTACGTCGTGGAAGGCTCCGCGGTGAAGCAACGGAAAATCACGGTGGGCCGCGAATTCGGCGACCAGATTGAAGTACTCGGCGGCCTGTCCGCCGGCGAGAAAGTCGTCACGACGGGGCAGATCAACCTCAGCGAAGGGATTCAGGTACAGGTAACCAAATAAGTTCGGCTCCGGCAGAACAAAAACGCTCAGTGATATGTCCATCACCGAAATAGCCATCAAACGACCGCTGCTGGTGACAACCGTTTTTACGGTTCTCATCCTCTTCGGTCTGATCAGTTACCAGCAGTTGTCCTACAACCTGCTGCCCAAATTTGAAGCGAATGTGATCAGTGTGATGACCACGTACCGCGGCGCCGCGGCCGACGAAGTCGAAACCAACGTCACCAAGCGCATCGAAGACGCCGTGTCGGCGCTGGAAGGCCTCGACCGGATTACATCGACTTCCCAGGAAGGCGCGTCGATTGTCGTCATACAACTGAAAAACGACGCCAACGTTACCCAAGCCCAGCAGGACGCCCAGCGGAAGGTAGACCAGATTCTGCCGCTGCTGCCGGACGAGGCAGACCGCCCGGTGATCAACAAATTCTCGACCGACGAGCTGCCGGTACTCCGGATGGGGGTTACGGCCAACCTGTCGCCGACGCAGTTGTATGATCTGGTCGACGACAAGCTGAAGCCGCAATTATCGAACGTTGCCGGAGTAGGGCAGGTATCGGTCATCGGCGGTACCGAGCGGGAGATTCAGGTAAACCTGGATCCGTCCAAACTGCGGGCTTATGGCGTGTCGGTCGGGCAGGTGGCTCAGGCCATCAACGCCGCCAACGCCAGCTATCCGGCCGGGCAGATTGAAACGCAGGAATCGCAATTGTCGATCCGTTTCGATGCGACGGTACAGACGGTCAACAAGATCCGCGAACTCATCATCGCCCGGCGTACGAACGGCGGGGATGTGCAATTGAAGGATCTAGGGGAGGTAGTGGACGGTACCGCGAAAGTAACGGCCATCAACCACATCAACGCGCAGCCGTCGGTCGGGGTACAGATCCTCAAACAAAGCGACGCCAACGCGGTAGAGGTAAGCAAGCTGGTCCGCCAGCGGATTACGGTACTGGAAAAACAGTATGCGTCTTCCGGCTTGAAATTCAATATCGCTGCCGATCAGTCTACCTATACGCTGGCTTCTGCGAATGCGGTGGTCGACGACCTTTTCCTGGCGGTACTCATCGTATCGGTGGTGATGCTGCTGTTCCTGCATAGTTTCCGCTCCTCACTCTTTGTGCTGGTGGCGCTGCCGTCGTCGATGATTCCAACGTTTATGCTGATGTCGCTTTCCGGCTTCTCGCTGAACCTGATGACACTTATGGCGCTGTCGCTCGTGGTGGGGATTCTGGTCGATGACTCGATCGTTATCCTCGAAAACATCAACCGGCACATGGAAATGGGAAAAACCCGGCGGCAGGCGGCGCTCGACGGCCGGGAGGAAATCGGTTTTACCGCCCTTGCCATTACCCTGGTCGACGTTGTGGTATTCGTGCCGCTGGCGCTTACCGGCGGGCTGATCGGGAATATTCTGAGGGAATTCTCGCTCGTTGTCGTGTTCTCTACGCTGATGAGTTTGTTGGTATCCTTCACGCTGACGCCGCTGCTCGCATCACGCTTCGGTAAAGTAGAAATCCTGAAACCCGGAACACTGTGGGGTAATCTGAACCTGGGTTTTGAGCGCCTGCTCGACCGGATTACGGACTATTACGGACGCGTGCTGGCGAAGGCGCTCAGCCGCAAACGCTGGGTATTCCTGGCGGTTATTGTCCTGTTTTTCGGGTCAATAGCGCTGGTGCCGGGCGGATTTATCGGAGCGGCGTTTATGCCGCAGACCGATCAGGGCGAAATTACCATTCAGCTGGAATTGGCTCCGACGGCGTCGATCCGGCAAACGAACGAAATCACGCAGCGGGCAGAACGTATCCTGATGAATCATAAGGAAGTAACCAATGTCTTCTCGAATGTCGGATATACCGGGAATAACCTCACCAGCTCGTCGAATGCCAACATTGCCGACCTGAACGTAAAGCTGACAGATAAGAAGCTGCGCAGCATTTCGACGGAAGAATTCGGCATCATGGCCAAGAAGGAAATCGCGCAGATTCCGGGAGTGAAGGTAACCGTCAGCCCTGTCGGTATTGTCGGTACGTCCCAGGCGCCTATCCAGATCGCCGTGAAAGGAACCGATATGGAGTCGATTCGTCAGACGGCCGCAAAGGTAAAGCAGGTCGTGCAATCGGTACCGGGTACACAGGACGTCAAGTATTCCGTCAAGGACCCGAAACCGGAAGTAACCGTGAAGCTCGACCGTGAGAAGATGGCGCAGCTGGGTATCAACGCCAGCGACGTCGGTATGGCATTGCAGACGGCCTTCCGGGGCGATGACCGTTCCAAATTCAAGCAAAACGGGAACGAATACGATATTCTGATCAGCCTTGATCAGTTCAACCGCTCACGCCCGGAAGATGTCGCTCATTTGCTTTTCGTGAATAACCAGGGCCGCAGCTTCGAGCTTTCCCAGTTTGCGAAGATTGATGAGCAGATCGGGGAAAGCGTCCTGGAGCGGATCGACCGGTTGTCGTCCATTACGGTCAATTCACAGGTAGTCGGCCGGCCCGTCGGAACTGTCGGCTCGGATATTCAGGCCAAAATGGCAAATGAGAAATTGCCGGAAGGGGTGTCGATCCAGTACCTCGGTCAGTTGCAACAGCAGTCGGACGCCTTTGGCAGCCTCGGCCAGGCGCTGGTACTGGCGATTCTGCTGGTGTACTTCATCATGGTGGCGTTGTATGAAAGCGTGGTGTATCCCTTTGTGGTGCTCTTCTCGATTCCGGTCGCGCTGATCGGAGCGCTGCTTGCCCTGGCGTTGTCGATGGAGAGTCTGACGGTCTTTTCCATCGTCGGGATGATCATGCTCCTCGGTCTGGTGGCGAAAAACGCAATCCTGATCGTGGACTTTGCCAACCACCTCAAGGCGCAGGGTCACGATGTGATTCACGCGTTGGTGGAAGCGGGCAAGGAACGTCTCCGCCCGATTCTGATGACGACCCTGGCGATGATCTTCGGGATGTTGCCGATCGCGCTGGCATCCGGCGCGGGGGCTGAAACGAAAAACGGCATGGCCTGGGTGATTATCGGCGGGTTGACGAGCTCGCTGTTGCTGACGCTGCTGGTTGTGCCGTCGGTGTACCTGGTGGTTGACCGTATTCTGGCCCGTTTTCAGAAAAATAAAACGAAGGAACCGGAACTGGCGTAAGCGATCTGGGAAACGTATATGGGCTGCCTCACCTATGTGGGGCAGCCTTTTTTTCTGTGAAGTCTGTGTCGTCTGTGAGCCTTTTCTTTCTCACAGACGACACAGACTTCACAGAAAAAGCGTGGGTCTCTTGTGGTGCTGGTATACCCTTTTTTCTACCCAAAGAAAACCCTTCATCCACTATGGATCTTCGAAGTGAATTCCCCTATTGGTCAATCCGCAACGGCCTTTTGCATGCCTATCCTTCCCTGCAGCAGTCCGTCCGGACGGATGTCGCCGTCATCGGCGCAGGTATCACCGGGGCGCTGATCAGCTACCGCCTGATGGAAGCGGGCCTGTCGGTAGTCGTAACCGACCGGCGTCACGTCGGCATGGGAAGTACCAGCGCGAGTACGGCGCTCCTCCAGTACGAAATCGACACACACCTGACGCAGCTGGCGGAATGGTATGGGCTGTCGGCAGCGCGGGAGGCCTATTCGCTGTGCCTGGATGCGATTGATCGGGTGCATGATCTCTGCCGGGAGGTCGGTATCGGTCAGGATTTCAGGTATGCACCCAGCCTGTATTACGCCACGTTCCGGAAGGATCTGCCCGACCTGTACCGGGAGTACCAGGCCCGGCGCGCGGCCGGAATCGGGGTAGAGTGGATCGACGAGGCCCTTTTTCGCCGGCTGTACCCGTTTTCGGCGCCCGGCGCGATTCTGTCAGAGAAGGCGGCGGAAGTAGATCCCTACCGCCTGGCACATGCGTTGCTGGAGCGCGTCGCCGCGGCCGGAAACGGCGTGCACAATCAGACGGAAATCGTCCGGGTGACAGAAAAACGCAGCGGTGTGGAGCTGGAAACAGACGAAGGGCACTGTATTAGTGCCAAATACCTTGTGGTTGCGGCCGGCTATGAATCCGAACGGTGGCTGGGGAAACAGCCCGGGCGCCTTCATTCGAGCTATGCGCTTGTCAGCGAACCGACGGGCTTTCAGGAGCTCTGGAAAGACAATTGCCTGATGTGGGAGACGGCCCGGCCGTATTTATATTTCCGGACGACGGCCGACGGGCGGGTGATTGTCGGCGGGCGCGATGATACGTTTCAAAGTCCCGGTAAACGGGATCGCCGGGTTTTTGCCAAGAGCCGGCAACTCGAAGCAGACGTCCGGAAGCGTTTTCCCGAACTGCCGTTCCGGACGGATTTTTGCTGGGCCGGAACGTTTGCCGAAACGGAAGACGGATTGCCGTTTATAGGCCGGCATCCGGGGCATCCGCGTACCTGGTTTTCGATGGGGTTTGGCGGTAACGGTATCACGTTCAGTTCGGTTGCGGCAGATACCATTGTGCAGGAAATTGCCGGAGTAAAAAAGACCGTTCCGGCTATTTTTTCCTTTCACCGAAAAAGGAAATAAAAAAAATCCACCCTCAAATGAGCGTGGATTTTATCGTCCGGGTTAGCATCACAAGTCGTCTGGACCACCCAAAACAACTTATGACGTCCGCCAACGTTTGCTAACCCGACTTGAAAAGCGAACTTTCCAAGTGCTCTTTATACGTGGACCGGAATGAACCGTATGCACGCGTAAATAGCCTAGCAAGTATACTAAAAGTATTGATTTTTGTTACTGCCGGAGGATAATTTTTCAGATTATAGCCGAAAAAAGAAGACGAATTAACTGTGATTAAGCCTCTATTAGACTGATTTTTAGATAGAATATAATTTTGAATTGCTGTTTGTTAGGGTATCTTTGTTTAGTACCTGATTCGGTACCGTCACACAGGATTTCGGGGTAAGCCGGATAAGGATGGTCGATAATTTTTATTCGGTCTTTTATCAAAAGGCAATCCGTAAATCGGGAGTATTGCTTTTAACCGTTTGTCAGATTGGCGGGAGGGTTGATGAGGAATTTCATAGCGTTTGTTAAGTTTTCCGGAAGTGGAAAAGTCCGGTAAACCGGTATGAATCCGGAAGATTAAAAAGGAGGTACTCATTTTTCAGAACGGGACTACCTAATACCGGAAGCGTATGCAGCGAAGGGAGACTTCCCGTCTTTTTTTTTCAGCCTTACGATATACGCATGGGGGTTTTGTTATCTCTTTTTTTTTGACCAAACTCGTACCCGAAATGCCCGCATCTTAAAAGAAGTCCCTCTGAACCTATGTCTTTTATCCGTGATCATTCTCCGGACGAGAAGCTCTTCCGGTCATTGCTGAAAGGGCTGACTTTCCAGCGGATCCAGAACCCCGGAGGAAAGGCGCTCGTGTTTGCCGAATGGATTGACGCCCGCGTATTTGATTACTCCCGTATCAGCGAATTATCAGCCGATTACTCGTCTGTCTGGACGACGAAAGACGAGGATTTTTGCCGCCGCCAGCATGATCCCCCGCAATGGGTAGACTGGCTCCAGGCCCTGCACCACCGGTTTACGGAACGATTGCTGCTGCTGCTGAAGGAGAAGGCAGAATCCATTCAGGACCGCCTTCCGAAAGACGCCGATCTGTCCGCCCTGCTCACCGGTTTGCAGCAAAAGGACGCCGACGCGGTTTCGGTTTTTCTGGTACGGACAGACCGGGAATACAATCAGGCTGTCCGGCTTTTTATTCAGGAATACCACCGCAAATGCCTGGATCACGTACGCCGCAACAGCAGCCAGGATCCGGAGGCCGATGCGAAGGACCTGCTGACTATCCTCCTCGAAAAATTCCTGAAGCAAATCGGGGAAGGCAGGTATACCGGTCCCTCCAAAGCCAAACTCAGCGTGTATCTTCATCCTATTCTGGTCAATTCGTGGAACGATGAGTACCTGAGACGAAAAAAAAGGGAGTCGCAGCTTCCGGCCGGGCCTGCGTACGAATGGCCGGCGCCTGACAAAGCAGCCTATGTCAAAGCCGGGGTGGAACGGCTGAAAGAGCCCTGTCAGGGCATTATCCGGTCCCGGAATATAGAAGACCTGCCCTGGAAGGACGTTGCCCTGCGCTGCGACCTCACCGAAGGCTACGTAAAAACCAAACACAAGGAATGCCTGGAGGCCCTCCGGACCATCCTTGACAACCCGCGTTTCTGACGTGTAAAAGAATCAACCATGGATTTTGATCAGCGTGATATACTGGCCTACATCGACAAGACCCTGGCCGCGGAAGAGCGACGGGCCTTCGAAGAGCGCCTCCGGAACGACCCGGATCTCCGAAAGCGGTACGAAGATTACGTGCTCATGCAGGAAGGACTGGAACGACTGTCTTTTTCCGAACTCATTGACCAGACCAACCCCATTGCCGGAGACGAAGTCACAAAAGTTATCAAAATCCGGCTTCCATCCTGGAAACCGCTGGCCATGGCCGCTTCGGTTGCCGTTGTCGCGATTATCGGCTACCTGAGCTATTCAGGCTACCGGTCGTACGAGGAAACCGACGTCTTCAACCGCTACTACCAACCGGAGCGACCTGATTCGCGGGGGGCAGACGACTCACTCTGCGAGCATCTGTCACCCGATATCCGTGAATCCTATTACCGGAAAGACTATGAACAGACCATCCGGCTGCTGTCCAACGGCTCCAACGGCTCGTGTACGCACTACTACCGCGGGCTGGCTTACCTGGCGGTTGACCGGAAAGAAGAGGCCATCGCCGAACTCGAAGGGATACAGAAAGAGGAGGGGCAGCCGTTGAAAGAGCGGGCCGATTGGTACCTGGCCCTGACCTATCTCAGCGATCACCGCCGGAAGGATGCCGTTCGCCTGTTCCGGATGATTGCCGAAGACAAGGGCCATCCTTATCAGCTGTCCGCCCAGAAAATCATCGAATCGCTTTGAAAATGAGGTGGTTGTGGCTGTTGATAGCATGGAGTATGCCGATGCTGACCGCTTCGGCGCAGGGGAAAAAGGCCCTGCTGATCGCCATCAGCCACTACGCACCCGTGACAGGGGGCTGGGATTCGCTCAGCGCCGACGCCGACCGCCGCCTGATGCAGGCCGCCCTCCGGCGGCAGGGTTTTTCTCTTGTACTGACCTGCGAAAACCGGCAGGCTACCCGGCGGGGAATGGTTGCCGCCCTGCAGCAATTGCACGATAACCTTGCTCCGGGAGACCATGTCGTGGTTCATTATTCGGGGCATGGCTGTCAGTTGCCGGATGACAACGGGGATGAAAAGGAGGACGATCTCGACGAATGCCTGGTACCGTATGACGCGCCGCGCAGGTTTCCGGCGACGTACCGCGGCGAACTTCATTTGCGGGACGACGAGCTTGGGCGCTGGCTCGACCGGCTTCGCGCACGGGTAGGGCCGGGCGGTCATGTGCTGTTACTGCTGGATTCCTGCCATTCCGGCGCCGCGTCGCGTGGTGACAATGCCGTCCGGGGTGAGTCGGCCTATACACCTGTCCGGGAGGAGGGTTCGGCCTTTTTCGAACCGGTTATGCCTCCCGCGGGGCGCTCGGGGTCAGGTCGCCTGATCTTCATCAGCGGCGCCCGGTCAACAGAAGCGAATACAGAGATGTTTGATGACGACGGCCGCCGAGTCGGGTCGCTCACTTATGCCTGGTGCAAAGCGCTGCTGCGGGCTGCGAAGGGCACGTCATACCGCCGTCTTTTCGATGAGATCTGTACGATTGTGGCGGAAAAGGCCCCCGGCCAAACCCCGCAGCTGGAGGGAGAGGGGCAGCTTGAGCTCTTTGCCGGTACCGCCGTCTGGGCGGAGCCGGCGTTTTCCGTCGAAGGGCTGACAGGCACCGCCCGCCGGACGCTCCGCATAGCCGGCGGCAAGCTGGCGGGCTTGCTGGAAGGTACGGTAATGCGTTTTTACCGGAAAGCAGGTACGCGCGGGGAGGCCGTCGCAACGGGAACTATCGTTGCCGCTTCGTTGCTGGGGGCAGAAGTACAGCTCGACCGGCCGATCGACCAGCCCGGATCCCTGGAAGCGATTGAACAAAAACGGGTATATAGAAATCGGAAGGTTCCGGTACGCATTGAAGGCGATACCGGACTTGCGCCGCTGATCCGTTCCGTTGCGGAGGTAAATTCGGAAAAGCCGGCAGCGCTGGTTCTCCGCCACCGCGGCGATTCGGTAGAGCTGATCCGGGCGCAGACAGGTGTTCTTTTCCGCCGGGTGGCAGGGGAGGCGGCGGTACTGACGGCCCTGTCGGACTATGCGCAGGCGAGTATTCTCCGGGACATTGAGTTGCTGAACAGTCCGTTTCAGGCGGAGATGAGGGTATTCGCAGCGCGGCTCCGGCACGGCGGTACCTGGACGATTGCAGATACGCTCAACGGCGGTATTCCCGCGCTCAGTACGCGGCACCAGGGTTGGCTGATCATCCGGAACACGGGAAACACACCTTTTTACTTCAACCTCGTCGATGTGGAGCCGGGGGGAAAGACAGCGGTACTCCTCCCGCAGGCGTCACGCCCGCCGGAGGTACTGCGTCTCGAAGCGGGAAAATCCCTCGAATTACCCATCGAACGGGTACGCCCGCCGCTGGGTATGGAGGTATACCGCCTGCTGATGAGCGACCAGCCGTTTGATGTGCGGCCGGCCGTTGCGTCGCGCGGGGTGGCGGGCGACGATCAGCCTTTTTCCTTTTTGTTCCGAAAGGACCGCTCGCCGGATATTCCCGAAAAACTGGGAACCGCTGTGATGGCTTTTTCAATAAGCGATTGGGAATTTTTCGAAAAAAAATAGAAAATTTTTTTACTCTGATTTTCAAGCTATTATGTAGAAAAAGGTGGCTTTTTGCCGACTATTCTTCGGTTTCGAACAAAATCAATCTTACGTTTTTTCTCTGGCAGTCGATGCACCCATGTACCAAATCAAACAATGGTCATGGAATTCAGGGTATCGATTGCCAGCGAGCGGCAACGGGTCGAAGCGGCCGCGCTGGTAGATGAATGTTATTGGTCGGCCTATGGCATCCGGCCTTCCGAATTATTCCGGGGAGAGCTTCCTCCCTTCCGTCACGAGGTGCTCGTGGCGACCCGCCCGGATGGCGGCGTACTGGGCACCGCCACGCTCAGCTGGCCTTCGGCAGAAGGACTTTTTCCCGGCGAATACCTTTTTCACGGAGATTTTCATAAGCCCGGTTTGCCGTTCGACTGGCCGCATATGGTCGAATACGGGAAGCTGGCGATTCATCCGGAGGCACCGCGGGAAGTGTTTAAGGAATTGCAGCGGGGTTTTGTGCGCTTCGGACGTACCTGCGGCATTACCGGGTTCGTGGCTGTCGTCCGGACCGAGCTTGGCGAACGCCTCCGGCAATGCTTCGCCTATCAGACCATCGCGACGGAACTGTACGATACCGGTCCGATTGAGGAACGGATGCTCCGGAAATTATCGACGTATATAGACAAGGGTAACCTTCAGTTTATCGCTTCTTCGCTCGACGCCGTCGCGGAGGGCCTGTCTGTCAACGACTAATCACCTTTCCTTTTTCTGTTTTCTCCGCTGCCGGTCTCCCGGCCGCACAGGAAAACTATTGACTTTTCAAACCTGCACTCACATGAAAGCGCTCAAAGAAATTGCTACCACGTTTGTCATCCTGTTTTTTTTTTACGCAGTACCCAACATCCTTCCCGTAAACGCCGGCCACGCCGCCAATGAGTACCTGCCGGTTGCCGTGCTTGCGGTGGGTTTTCTGCTGCTCTTTTTCTTCCAGCCGGCGGTTAAAATGGCGGATTTTGTGGCGCATGCCGACGACCGCTACTCCATGGCGGCGATTCTCCTGGCCGGGGCGGCGGGGCAATGGCTCATCCAGTGGGAATGGATAACGTCGGGTCGTCCGGGAATAAACCCGGAAAGCGGACAGATGTGGGCGGGGCTCTGTTTGATGATCGGGGGGCTGGTGATCCGGGCGGTTGTTTTCCGGAAGCTGTGGCGGCGGTTTACGACAGCGGTCCGGTCGGTCGACGACAAACGCCTCATCACCGACGGGCCCTACCGCCTGGTCCGTCACCCGGCCTATGCCGGCGCGATTCTGTACACAATCGGAACGGGCGTGTTTCTGGGAGGTACCTGGTCGGCGGTCATTGTCGGTATCCTCACGATCGCCGTTTATGATTACCGCATCCGGGTGGAGGAGCAATTTCTCCTGCGGCAGTTTCCGGGAACGTATGCTGCCTACCGGAAACGGACGGCCCGGGTATTTCCCTGTATTTGGTAAGCACCCCGTAAACAGGGGGTTGTGACGGGAAAGGCAGCTGCCGACTTTTGCTTCCTCCAAAAGCAATTCCGGGGAACGGGCCGCAATGGCGGTTGCGATCCGGGTATCCGGCTTCCTTCAATCTTTGTTCCGGGGACGAATCGCCATTCGTTCCCTTTTTTATGACCGGAATCATACCCCCGAGAAAGAGGGGTTTCGACCGGTTGTGAATTTTCCGAAGTTTGTCCGGTTCCATTCCGGCAGAGGAGGCTCCGCTTGTCGAAATAAAAAAAAGATAACAAAAGGTGATAACCTATGCAGACGACAGGCGATACTCAAACAGCGGATAATCAGCATACAAACAGAAGAAACAGGACACTTTCGAAGGCGACCCCTACAAATGGGGGTTTGAGGTATGGGGGGTAAATCCTCAATTTTGAGGCGACGATGACGCGAAATGCCCGCCGTCAACGAAAGACCCGGCTCTTCTGACAACTACCTGCGGAAGCCCCTTTGCCGGAAATGAACCCACCTTGAAAAGCGTGTCTTATCCAACCCAGAAGCCCACCGAAGCCGGCCTGCCAACGGGCAGGTCTGCTTCGGGTACGATTTATCAGATTGTTCACCTCTGCGACATGACGCAAACGGGTACAGGGTCGGTCCGCCAGACCGGAAAGACAACGAAAACAGCGGCCGGTACCGACGCAGTACCCCGCAGCCACCGCCTGGCAAGGGTAGCCGGGCGGGTTATCCTGTGGTTGCTGGCAGCAGGATTTCCGGCACAGGCCGGGGCGCAGGCGCTAGGGTGGGAAGAACTGTTCGCCATTGCCCGCAGTACACCGGGAACGCAGCGCGACAGCGTCCTGGGGCAGCTTGAGTTCTCGTTCAGCCGGGTATTCCGGCAGACGGGCAACGGGCAGGGATGCCGGGAATTTTCCCGTACCCTGAAGACAAAAGATACAGAGTGGGACGAAGTAGTGACGTATTGCCTGGGATCGGAGGAAGTTAAAATCCTCGTCGAAAACCCCACGCGTGTGATGGCGCTCAAACAGGCCCTGAAATCCGTCGAACTGTTTACGGAAGAAGTGCAGTCGGGCGGGTCAATGACGGGCGTACTGAAATCCGTCTTCCGCCGGGGAAAAACGACGATTGAAATTTCCAGCCGGGTAATCGGCAATTCCCCGAAGCACTTTATCGTCATTTCCGGGTATGCGGATCTGCCTCCGAAACCGAAACCCCGGACGGTTGACGCGCCGGGTACCGATATAGCGGAGTCGGACGAGGGGGAAGGCCGGAATCATGCGCTCGTGATTGGCATCGACCGCTACCGGCCGGACCAGGGCCTCGACCCGCTCCGGAATGCCGTCAAAGATGCAGAAAGGCTCCGTACCGTACTCGCGCGCCGGTACCTGTTTCCGGACGAACGGATTACGTTTCTGGTCAATCCCGACCGCCGGTCGCTCGTCAATGCCTTTGTTGAGCTGCGGAAGCATATACGTGAATCGGATAACCTGCTGGTATTTTACGCAGGACATGGGTATTGGGACGAAGACAGCCACGAAGGATACTGGCTGCCGAGTAATGCAGAGAAGAAATCGCCGGCTGACTGGATCAGCAACAGCGACATCATCAGCCTGCTGAAGCCGATCAAGTGCAAGCATCTGCTGGTACTTGCCGACGCCTGTTTCAGCGGCACGCTGATTCAGAAGCACCGGGGGGTAGAGGCAGAGCCAGCGGGCGACCAGCTCATGGCTCTGTACCGGAATACCCGGAGCCGGCACGCGCTGACGTCGGGCGCGAAGGAAAAAGTACCGGACCGGAGTCCGTTTGCCGACAGGCTCATCCGCACCCTGGAGACCTGGCAGGGCGACTACCTCCGTGCCAGGAATTTGTTTATTGAAATTGCCAAAGGCCTGGAAAATAATCCGGAAGCCGCTGGCTGGGCGCCTCAGCCTCAGTACGGTATCATCCAGAACGTGGGTGACGACGGAAAGGGAGGGGATTTTATCTTTATTCGTAAAAAATAGTTGCATGATCCACCCATCCTCACCTCTGAAAATCCTGATTGTTGAAGATCAGCAGCTGATAGCGGAGTCGTTTACGCGGCTGCTGTCGGATAGCGAAAGTTTCGAAATTGTCGGGATCTGTTCCAACAAAATCGAAGCCATGCGTGCGCTTCAGCTGTACAAGCTGGACGTGGTACTGCTTGATCTCAGCCTCCCCGAATACGGGCGGGATCAGCCGGGGGCTGACCGGGGCTTTGCCATTCTTTCGCACATACGGGACCAGCGGATAGCCGTCCGCACGATTGTCCTGTCGAATTTCAACGACTATCAGCTCATCCGGAAAGCCATGAGCCTCGGTGCGAACGGGTACCTGCTTAAAAGTACATCGTCGATCGAGCTGATGAAAGCGATCCGGAAAGTAGGCGGCGGCGAGCAGTACCTCCAGCCCGAAGTCCGGGATATCCTCCAGCAGAAAGACCCGAATTACCTCACGCAGGTGTCGCTCGAGGCCGTCCAGCTGACCAGCCGGGAGACACAGATTCTCGGCCTGATTGCCCGTGGGTTTACCGATCAGGAAATAGCCGATCAGATCGGCCTCAAGAAATTTACGGTGAACGAGTTCCGTTCCATCCTCCTCCGTAAATTCGAGGCCAAGAACGCGGCGGAGCTGGTCAACAAGGCCCACGAACAAAAGCTTTTATGAGGATATTCACCGGCACGCTTGTGCTGCTACTCTGGTGCTTTCACCTGGCTTCGGGCCAGGATACCCTGCACATACGTCCCGGTTTCGGATCTTCCGAGCTGTATCCCTATACGCTTTTCCGCACCGGCGGGGTACCCTGGCAGCAGATGACGCGCGGGGCGTTCGACGAAAGCGGCAAGCCGAAGTGGTTTCGCTCCCGGTTGCAAAACACCGGGACGACGCCGATGCAGCTCATGGTGATCTGCAAGGCCGTGGATACCCTGAGCGGCTCAATTGCCTTTTCCGGCGGACAGGTACGTCCGCTTGTGCTCACCGGTACGCACCGGCCGGTGCGGCTGCGCGAGTACCCGTCCAACTACCTGACATATTCCTTTCTGTTGCCGCCCGGTCAGACAGCCACGCTGTCGCTCCGGGCGGTGACTGATAACTACCGCTTTACCCTGGCGCCATATGCTGTTTTTGAGCGGGTAGCGGGAATTAAGTACCTGTACGATCAGCAGTTATACCAGGGACTGTACGTCGGCGGGATGTTTCTTATCGTGCTGTTCGGGGTAGCGATGATGGCGCTGTTCCGGGAAAAACTGTACGTATTCTACGCTTCGTGCGTGATCTGGTCCCTGGCGCTGATGCTCGTCCAGAATGAGTATTACTATTATGTGTTCGACTGGATTCCGAAGTTTTTCATTTCGAAAGACGTTTACGGCGTCATCGTCACAGCCATCTCCATCAGTTACTTTTTCTTCACGACGGAATTTCTAAACACCCGGCCTAAGGACGACCGGATACTCCTTTGGATCGGAAAAATCAGCTCCGGCGTACTGGCGGTGCTGCTCGTCGCCTGTCTGCTCCTGGACTACCGCCTGTTTGCCGTGCGGGGTGTGTTTTATCCGTTTTTATCGTCGCTCTACGTCATCATTATCTGGTTGTGGGTGAAAAGCGTGCGGCGTGGCTACAAGCCGTCGTACCTGTTTGCCGTAGCCTCGATACCCGTGATCACGGTGGGTCTGCTGGAGACCATGCTGGACCTCCACCACATTCCGGTGGCTGTGATCTACAACACCTATTACCTCGTGACCCTGTGGGAGATGTTTTTGCTGACGATGAGCATTGCCTACCGTTTTTACCGCGAACGCGAAGCGGCAGCTATTGTCCGGCAGCAACAGTATGAAGCGGAAATCCGCGCGCGGGACGAAGAGCGCGAGCGCATCGCCCGTGATCTCCATGACAAAATGGGTGCGCTGCTTTCAGCGGCGAAGATCAATGTGGGGCTGATCGGCCGATCGCCCGACAGCCAGCTTGTCGAACAAACCGAACAAATGCTGTTGCTTGCCGTGGAGGAAACCCGCAACGCGGCGCATAACCTGTATCCCGCCAATTTGCTGCAACTGGGCCTGGTCCCGACCATCCGGGATCTTTACGGGCGTGTACAGGCGCCGAAATTCACCGTCGACGCAATAGGTATGGATGACGAGCGCCTCGAACGGCCGGTCGAAGTAGCGCTCTACAGCATCATCCAGGAGGCAGTGCAGAACATCTTCAAGCACGCCGAAGCCCGGGAAGTCACTATCCAGCTCATCCGGGAAAAGAAAAACCTGACCCTGCTCATTGAAGACAACGGGCGCGGGTTTGTACCGTCCTTCACCCGCGGACGGGGTATGGGCCTGGAAAACATGGCCCGGCGCGTGGAAATCCTCAAAGGCCAGCTCGAAGTGGATTCAATGCCGGGCCGGGGGACGATTATTCTGGTGCGGATCAAGGGAGGGAAGTAGGGCAGGTGGCGCGATAAAGTCCGGGTAGCTGCCGGGCGTATTTTCCAGCGTATACCGGAATTCCCGGCATGTTAAACTTTCGTAAAAAAACGAACAGTTATACTCAACGGTGCTTTCTGTTTTCGGGAGAATACGTAGTTTGCCGGCTCAAAACCAACCCATGCATCATGCGTCTTTTCTTCTGTTTGTTTCTGACCGTTTTTGCGGCCTCGGCTCAGCGTTTTGAGCTTACGGGTCGTGCTGAATCACTGCGCGAAGGTTCGTTTGTCTACCTGGCATACCAGACGAAAGGAGCGATCCGGGTCGACTCAACGCCAGTCCGCCAGGGTAAATTTACTTTCAAAGGAAAGCTGGAATATCCTACTCTGGGCGTCTTGCTGGCGAGAAATCCGGCTGCGTTTAAAAACGGAGATGACGGGTATTCGTTCTACCTCGAATCGCGTTCGTTTGCCGTCCAATCGCCGGATTCGCTCTCGAATCTGACTACAAAGGGATCGCCGTTGAACGATGAAAACCTCGAACTGAGCCGAACCCTTCAATCCTACCAGAATCAACTTGAAAAACTGGATCAGGAATTCCGGAGTGTACCAGTAAAGCAGCGCGGAGATACCGCCGTTCTACACCGGTTCCAGGAAAAGGAAAATGCGATCCGAAAGGAGGGCAAGGCGGTTTATGTGGTCTTTGCCGAGCAGTATCCGAAGTCGTTTATATCCATCATCAGCCTGGAAAATGTCGTGAAAGATCTGGACGACGAACCCGAACTCCGCGACCGTGCGAAAGCAGCGTTTCAGCGGATATTGCTCGACTGGCGGGAGACGCCCCAGGGGTATAATCTGGAGCGGCAACTCAATGACCCTCAGAAAGATAAACTCGGAAAACAGGCGATTGATTTCCGGCAGCGGGGGCATGACGGGCGCCGGGTAAGCCTTTCAGATTTCAAGGGAAAAGTGGTACTGCTGGATTTCTGGGCCAGCTGGTGCAAGCCCTGCCGTGCCGAAAATCCATACCTGGTTTCGGTGTACGAAGCGTATAAAGACAAGGGGTTTACCATTCTCAGTGTATCGCTCGACGTTGAAAAATATGCGTGGACGAAAGCCATTGAAACCGACGGATTAACCTGGACGCATGTATCAGACCTGAAAGGGTGGCAAAATGAAGTAGCCCAAACCTATGGCATCCGGTCTGTTCCGGCTAATTTCCTGATTGATGAAAATGGCAAAGTCATCGCCAGCGGTCTGCGGGGGCAATTGCTGGATCAGAAATTGCGGAAGCTTTTCGAGGAAAAACGCCGGTAGCGGTTATTTCTGGTACAGGCTTCCCTTGCATTTCCGAAACAAGACATCCAACCCCATGCATAAACACAATACCGTCTTTTACCTGACTGTTTTCCTGTTCTTTCTGACCTGTTTTACGACCGCTGCGCAGCAGTATGACCTGACGGTTCAAACGCCTGCATTGAAAGACGGAACGACGTTGTACCTCTCGTATTCTTCGAATGGCTGGAACTATGCAGACTCTGCGAAAGTCATGCAGGGTGTAAGCCGATTCACCGGAAGAATTTTCTTTCCGGGAGAGGCCATGCTGTCGCGGATTCCCCGGGATTTGTTCCGGGGAGAAGACGCTTTTTCTTTTTACCTCGAACCGGGGGTAACGACGGTATCTTCGCCTGATGTGCTTCGGCATATGCGGATCTCGGGGTCGCCTCTCAACGACGAGGATGCCGAACTGAATAAAAAAATAGCCGAAATCCGCCGGAAGCGCGGCCAGGTCAGCCGGGATTATGCCACGCTTCCCCCTCACATGCGTACCAACAAACAAGCCATTGAAAAGCTGGCTAACCGGGAAAATGCGCTGATCAAAGAGGAGCGGGATTTGCGGATTACCTTTGCGGAGCAACACCCCGCGTCGTTTTTATCGATCGTGCAGCTTGAAAAAATAGCCCGCACAGCACCGTGGGATTCAACGCTTGGAAGCCAGGTGATGACGGCTTATGCGAAGCTCGACCGGCGCTGGAAAAGGAGTGCTCTGTCGGGTAGTATCGGGCGCTGGGCGAAGGATCCGGTCCGGTTATTCCATGGAAAAGAAGCGCCTGATTTTGAGCTCCCTGATGCCGGTGGCAAACCGGTGCGATTGTCCGATTTCCGAGGAAAAAAAGTACTTCTCGATTTCTGTGCCGGCTGGTGCGAACCATGCCGCGACGAAGCGCTGTATAAAAAAGCGGCCTACGAGAAATACAAGGACAAAGGATTCACCATTCTGAGTGTCTCGCTGGATGAAAACCGGAGTATCTGGTTGCAATCGATTGAGGGATTGCCGTGGACAACGGTATCCGACCTGAAAGGCTGGAAAGGTCCCGTGGCACGGCTCTACGAAATACACCTCATGCCCGTGTGTCTGCTGTTGGACGAGAACGGAAAAGTAATTGGCGGCGGCATGCGCGGGGAAGAATTGGAACTGAAACTGGCGGAGGTTTTCACCTCAACGAAGCAGAAGTAAAGCGGAATAGTTTATTTTAGAAACCGTTATCCAACCGTGTTCAGAAATGAAAAAATACCTTTTCCCTGTTTTGCTCCTTCTGTGTTTCACAGCCTGTAAAAATCGCCGCGATGAGGCCAAACCCCGCACAATGCCTCCGAGAGAAACGGCCGACTGGATCATCCTTACTTCTCCGGAACCGGGAGATATCTGGGGTGTTTACGGGAATATTGACAGTACGCTGCTGATCACGACCGGATTTTCTATTTTCCGGACAACAGATGGCGGGAAGAGCTGGGAAAAAAGTAATTACAAAGAAGGGCTTGGGATATTCGGCTTTGCAATGAACCAGGATACATTACTGGCATTAGCGGGACGATCGAGCGGTTCGGTGAACAGGAGTCCTTACGCGACCACCCCGCAATTCATGAGTATGGATGGAGGTAAAATATGGACGAGAAATACGTCTTTCTTTTGGAATCATGATAGGGTTGCTCCGTTGGACTTGTTAACTGCTCCGAATGGCGTGCAGTACCAGATTGACGAGGTCCTGACACCTATCTGCCCGAATTGCACGAATAATTACGTGGAAACGCCCGGTTTCCGCACCTCCGATGGCCGCCGTGTTGCACTACCCCAGATGCACCAGCTTCAGAGTCTCTATTTTGATTCGGGGCAGCGTTTATACCTCAGCGGCTCGGCGGCTACCTGCGGTGGAATTAAGAACTTCCATTTCTGCGATGGCGCGTATGGCGTCGTGTATGTTTCGAAAAAGCCGTTGCCGTAAATAGAGGACTGTCGTTTTTCGGCGAAAAGAGATCGCTTTTGTTCTAAGAGATAAGAGCCGCAAAGACTTTTCTTTGCGGCTCTTATCTTTTCTTTCCTATTCAACGCAGGGAAATATCACTGGCGAGTGCAGTTCTCTATTGCCGGAACGCATTTCAAAGGGTATACAGGGTCGTTTGTGACCCCGGATATTTTAACCGCTCACGCATATGCGATCTGGCTGGTGTATCTCCGATCCGTTGATCCTGCGTTGACGGGATAGGGATAAATAGTTTATGTCGGTCCTAACCGGCTTATTTTTAGGGTATTGTAAGGTAAGTATTGGCTCGCTTCAGCATAGAGACGATAAGAGCGTCGTTTTTCGGATAGATACTTTACTGAGTATTTTCTGTTACTGGACTAATGGTATAAGGGAGCCTGCTTTCTTTCTTTTTGCATATTTTGTCTTCTTTCCTGTGATACTTTCATAACACGATGCGGGTAATTTAATGGCTCTTTTTTGAAGAAAGCAATTCCTGAATATTGAATTATTGAAATACGCTATAACAAATTATATGTCCAATACTTACAGTCAGAAAAAGTTGACTATGAATAGTTCTGAAAAACAGATAATTAAACGGATAAAAAGACGTCATTCTAAATGAATAAGCATAATTTCCAATCGTCGTGGAAAAGCTTCATTTTATCGAAAATTGATTACAAGATGACGTTAAATGAAATTTGAAAGTCATGATTGAAAGGAGTATCCTGCCATCTTGAATAATTAAGGCAAGTTTTGAGACCTCTTATGTGCCAGTAACGAGCCTTCAGCTGAATTCGAGGTAATTAAATGGATGAAAAGATGCCGGGAATTTGAGCAACATGAGCATTCGGGCTTGACGTCCTGCTTAGTCACGGGCAATGCTGGAGAAAAGTGGATACCTCCCGAAATCCCGGAGCTGTCGGCTACACGGTAGCGCAAACGCTTTAGCTGAAGAATATCGAAGGTTCGGAAACCCGTCCTCCGCGATGCGCAGGTTGTGATAGTATGCCCAGCGGGCCTTCGCGCATCAACCTCCGCGCAGCCGGAAAAGGTCAATAGCCGCTGACGATAACCGAATACATCCGATATTCTAAAACGCATTAAATAACCGTCATGCGGTGATAAGTTTTTAAAGTTGAAAGGATTGTGAGTAAGAATGCCGGTCTTTGGCCGGCATTGTTCTTTTGAGGGACCGCTTGTGGGGAGTAGTTGCCGTCGATGGGAAAGGTCTTTGAGGGGTAACCAAAACCGCCTAACTACGGCGTAGCATTCAACCCTGATCCCGCGATGCAGCGAGCAACTACCGGTGATTCTCTTTCGGCCGTGCTGAAAGTAACGATCTATTTTCTGGCCATTATCGGGGCGGCCTGGCTGGCGGGTCGTGTAACGGTGCTGGACAGTATCTTTTTCTATTTCGGCATCGCCTTGCTGCTGAGTTTCGTGTTCCTTCGTTCAGAAGGTAAGTCGCTGTCTGATCTGGGTATCAGGCCGGAAAGCAGGGCAGATTGGAAGCATTTCGCTGTGGGAGTGGCAGTAGGTATTGCCGGACTGCTGGCAAGTGCCGGACTGAGCATCTGGTTGAATCATGGGCACCTCAAATGGTCCGGTCGTCTGGACCCGGTTTACCTGCTTATTCTGACGGCTGTGCACCTCTGGTCTTCGTTCGTTCAGGAATTTACCTATCGTGGTTATCCGTTTCAGCGACTGCTCCGGTCATATGGTCCGTGGACGGCGCAGCTGGCCATTACCCTGCCGTTTGCGATTATGCATTTCAAACTGAATATACCGATTACCGCAGAGCAGTTTTTCATGACCTGGCTGACAACAGGATTGGGCTCGATTCTGTATGGACTATGTTATCTGCGAACGGGGAAACTCCTGTTGCCCATTGGTTTGCATATGGGTTGGAATCTCGCCCAGGCGCTCGTTCCGCGCTCGGCGGAAGAAAATAAGACGGCCCTTTTTACCCTGACGCATGATGCCGGCAGTTATACGCCGATGAACGTCTTATGGCCGTATATCGGCGTTACAATGGCGATGATCGTGGTAATCGGAAGGTGGCGGAAGGTCTAATGGTCCGTATCAGGAAGAAGCTGGAAGGCTGAGGAAGCCGCCAATGCCTGGATAAAAATAGCGGAGCCAATGCAAAATAGTGGTCTTCTGGCACTTCATGTTGGCGCAGTTGGATAAGACGTGAAATATTCGCGAATGCTTTTCGGTACCAGTTGAAACGTCGCTGCGCTGAGCCGCCGATCAATTCTGTGTAAATATACATCGGGAATGTATGTAGTTTCGGCGCTGACGAAAGCCTCAGGCGTTGCATCCTTAAATTAGTAATCAGTTGTCCAGTGAGCGAATCGCCGCTGACACCCGCGTAGCAAATGACAGATCCCGGTCCTGAAATCGTAGCGTATACCCCCGAATTCGCCGATGCATTGCGTCAGATTTACCTGGAAGGGCGACGGCATGCATTTGCGTGGATGCCGGCTGATGCCTACCAGGCAGGAGATTTTGATAATGCTGTAAAGGGGGAAGAGATACTCGTCGCCCTTCACGACCGGGTCGCAGTGGGGTTTGTTTCCTGGTGGGCACCGGATAATTTCATTCACTGTCTTTTTGTGGATCCGGCGTTTCACGGAGCTGGTGTCGGTACCCGTTTGCTTAATGCCTGTCTGGACAGGATCGGCCGCCCGGCCCGGCTTAAATGCGTTATAGCCAATCAAGCCGCTATTCGGTTTTATCTCCGGCAGAAATGGACGGTCGTTTCGCAGGGAAGCTGTGATGAAGGTGCGTATTCCCTGATGCTGCTGCGCTGACGCATCGGCTCGCATAAATTCCGCATCGCCGCTGCCCAACGTTGTGGCGCTCAGCGGGACTATGATTCAGCTGCCGTATGAAAAGCTGCGTGCTCCATAGAAACGGGGTCAGATCGTAAGACTTTTTCGATCGTTGTATTAACATAAGCTAACAACCTGGGTTGTATAGGAATTTTGAAGCCGCCCGGTAATATCCGGCGGTTTATTAGCATTGAATGAGAATTGGATTATTAATGGATGATATTATCTTTTCGTAGTTTATTGCGGTGATTTCCCAGGAAATGGATTTTGTCTACTGCTTTATTCAAATATCTAATTGTCCCTTTCAAGGGACTAATTGATCCATCCACTTCATTGTTATGAGAAAATCAAAACACATGCTCTCGTTGGGCATATTGCCCTACTTAACTCTTCTATTATTTGTTTGCAACTCATGCGGCGACTCTGTTAAGCATATAGAGACGCAAGGAATGATTGTCGCGAAAGATTCGTGCAGTGTCAACGGCAAAAAAGGATGGATTGTCAATGTTATAATGTCTGAAACAGTCCTTCCGCGTAAAGATATGGCGTTTCCACTGGGTTCTGATACGGTGAACAACATTCGTTACAACGCTCTCGTACGCGTATATTGTTCAATACAAGAACCTGACTCCGTTATCTTTAAAAAGCGATTTTCAGTCTTTATGACTCCTTATTTTCAAGATTGTGAAAGCTCTCGATTTCGTGTATCAAGTTATAACGGAACTACTTACGGATTTTCTAGATAGTTTTTATCCATTTTAATCCTCCAATCCTATGAAGAAGTTATTTGCCTTTCCAGGCCATATTGGCCTGGTATTAAGCTCGTTTTCTGCTGCGTACTCGCAAGGAGATGTTTTCTGCAAGTCTAACGGATATATGATATGATTCCTGCATTGTCAAATGCAGTGTGTAGGATTTCGTATTGTAAATACGAGTGGCACGTCTGTATCGTGTTCCGGTATTTTGATAAACAATGAACGAAAAGACCGCACACTTTATGTGTTGACCGCTAGGCATTGTCTTACAAGTAGTAATTTTGATTTATCAAGTGCCGAAATTATAGCTGCTGAGAACTCCGCTATTTTTCGCTTTCGTTTCAGAAGAACCTCTTGCGGTGGGACGAGAACCCCAGTGTTGCGGATGAAGGGACGTCCAGAGGTGCATTACTTGGTGAATCCATGAAAGTTATCGGTATGCTGTCTTACGGATGGCTAGGGCAATCGCTATTTGGACGGATGTCGGAATCCTGGGCTCGTAACGGTACCGGATCAAATCGCCAGTTGAAGGCCTGGCTTTCACCTACCCAAAACCTTACTTCTATTGGTACACTTGTACCCATGAGGATTGGCCCTATTGCAAATGTTTGTAATGGTCAGACAAAAACGGCTACATTGCCCGATTTAGCTCCTGGTACTTCGGTGTTTTGTCTGCGACATCCTCGTTATCAATTGTAAGTAGTACTGCCAATAGCGTAACCGTAACGACGTCAGCGACCGGATACGGCGGAGTAGGGCAGATTAGTGCGACTTACGGCCCGACAACGACTAAAAAGGATGTTTATTACGGTGTGCCTGATATGGGAGCCATGAAAATAGATGGATCGACTGCAGGCAGCTTAACGTATGTCCAGGCTAATACGACGCATACATTGGAATATGATCAGGATAAATTGGTTATGACGGGAATGACGAGCAATATGAACTGGAATCCTTCACCCACTTATGGTTATTCATACGGAGTAAATTTTTCCCGATATGATATTAACCTTTCGCCAGGATCTACGATTGATTTTAATCCTGTTTCCGCTACAAATTCTTGTGGAACTGCCAGTCGATCAATGAGGGTTCAAACGTTTTCCAGCTTTGCTATGTATCCTAACCCGGCGTCAGAAATGGTGAGTTTAAAATTTGACAATACTGAATCTGTAGATGGACTGCCGGAGGATGTCAGTATCTATAGCGAAAACGCTGGAAAATTAGTACGACAAGTTTCGATTAAGTCGGCATTTGATCAGAAACAAATAAAGGGGAATGTTCTGCCAATTAATGTCGGCGATTTGCCGCGAGGAACGTATTACATGCACGTAAAGCCGAACAAGAAAAATAAAAAGGAAACGGACAAGATCAGACTAGTACTTAATTGAGCGGTGGAACATATAGTCTACACCGTTAAAAGGCCCGGCAGTCTCCCGGGCTTTTTTCTGTCCGTTACCGCGCGTAACGGCCTCCTCACATTCGTGGCATGATTGAACGCCTCTTTTCCTTTCTTCCGGCGGTCGCCGGATTCTTCAAATCGAATCAAAACCGGTTCTTGGGCGAAATTTTGGTGGCTGTCCTGGGAACGCCGGCAGGCTGGGCGATTAACCATTTTACCAGCAGCACCAGCCTGGAAGCTTGTCGGCATGAGCGCGAGTAGCTCCTGGCCGGCGGATATGCTGCTTTGCGAAGGCGGTTTTAACGTGCAGATGGGTAACGCCTGGTTCTTATCGGGCAGCTCCCCCTACAAGTACAAAGCCTGGTCGAATGACCTGGATTTTCCGGCACCGGCGACGGGCTGGCGGTTCGGCTTTTACTACGGCCCGGCGCTCAGCGTTAAGATTTACGTCAACGGCAACCTGGTTCACCAGGTGATACTGCCGCAAAACGACCAGGGCTACGCGCAGTTCAACTACTCCGGGACGACGTTTCAAAGCGGCGACCGGGTGTATGTAGAGCTGACGGCCGCATAACCTTTATCACTAAATCCCTGATCTGTCCAAAGAAAATTTCACGATCGTGCGAGATATCAGCAGCCGGCGCGAAATTTTCTTTGGTTATCCTCCCTCATTATGAAATACGAAATCCGAATCAACGGCCAGGCAGCCGACCTGCCGCCGGGCCTGGCGGTTAAACTCGACTGGCAGAACCCGTACCTGCGCTATGACACCATTCCCGGCAGCGCCGACACCATGCCCGCCCTTCCGCCGACGGCAAAGAACCAGCGGCTTTTTGGGTATTTCCATCAGCCCCAGGCAGGCGGCCGGATTGCCGAGTATACCTGCCAGCACTTCTACGGCGGCGAGCTGTTGAAGGAAGGGTATTTTATCCTGACGGAAGCCGACGAAGAAAAGGGCTATAGCGGCGTGTTTTCAGACAAGCTGGGGGAGTTCTTCGGCGACTACCAGAAAACGCGCCTGAATGAGCTGCCGTTGGGCACACTGCCTGCTCAAACACCATCAACCGGGGAAGTATTCGACGGCGGAAAGCTGGCGTATGTGCTGCCGACGATTGTAAACCCGGATTTCTTTGGCGGCAATACCCCGGAAGGCTGGACGGGAAAGGTCAATGACTACGATACCGGCGCTTACCTGGAAGGCACGCCGGTAGTACCCTGCTTTCTGGTCACGTATGTACTGCGCCGTTTGGCTCAGCTGACGGGAACGACGATCACGGGAGACCTGTTTACCGACCCGGTTTTCTCCCGCCTGGTCATCTACAACACCAGGGCGCTGGATGGGGCGGCAACCGTCTCCATTAGCCAGCACCTGCCGGAGTTGACCGTTCAGGAGTTTTTGCTCGAACTGCGGAAGCTGCCGAACCTGGCCTACACCTTTAACGGTGTGGCTAAGACTCTGCGGATAGATTTCTGGGACCGGAAGCTCGAAGCGCCGACGGTGCTGGACTGGAGCGATAAGGCGGTGAAGGGCGGACCAAAGACGGCCGAACGAAGCGCCCGGCTTCACCTGAGCTATGAAATGGACGGCGGCGACGCGTTGGCTAAAGACCGCCCGGGAGGGCTGGCTGACTATTTGACGCCGGAGCTGCCAGACGACGGCCGTAACGGCCTGGCGAAGGTGACCAGCAAGTTTTCCACGCTTACGCTCGACGCGGCCTCAGGACTTGCGGCCGCAAGGCAAAAGGGGATCACCAGCCAGTACGGGCAAGGGGCGGAGAAGTTCGCGCCCCGCCTGCTGTTTTGGAATGGCGTTGTTTCCGGCCTTCCCAGGGCGCTGCCGACCTATGGCGGGCAAACACTCTACTGGACGGGCTTAGACGGCCTGGCGGCCCGTTGCTGGAAGAATTTGGAGGGAATCCGTGCCGGATGGTTCTACCTGAAAAAGGATTTGGTGTTAAATGAGGCTGATCTCGCTACGTTGGACTTTAGCCGGAAGGTGCATATCGACGGGGTGGATTACCTGGTGGCGTCGGTGTCGGCTAGCCTGCCACTGCATTTCATAGTTAATTGTTTGTTGATTTCATGCTAAATAAATGGTCGAACGAATTAATTCGTTCGACCATTTATTTTTTATTAAAGGAATGATTTAGGTTTATTTTTTTTATTGATTCCAATTAGATCCAGGAGAAACAATCGCAGTATCTGGTGGCAATGAAAATATACAGATACAAGCTCGTTGAATGTATACCTTTCTAAAATATCTACTTTTGCATGAGCTATGTCGTTTCGTATATTGGCTACCTTGTTGATAAAATCCTTTCTTTCAAGTCCAAGATCATCTTTAATTTTAGAATCAACATCATGTAATTTAATGACGTCCATGATAGTTGAAATTCTAGCCTTGAAATTCTTATCTTTGAAATGAGATAGTTTACTTAACATTAAATCCTGGAATTTTTTTCTACCAATTCTTTTGTCAGCTTTTTCCAAAGTGGATTTTCTTATCTCTTCAGTCAAAGCTTTGTGAACCTTGGTTAAGGTTGATATGCCTTCCGGTTGACTAGGATATTTCTGGCATTCTCGTTCACTGCTTTCTAAATATGATGCAATTTTGAAGATGACATTTCTAATATCGATATTTATTTCGTCAGTTGTATCATATAAGATCGAGAATGATCCTGAGAGTTGGGTGTAAACTTCATTGTATGATTTCGCTATTTTGTGAAGCGTTCGTTTTAGGCTGTTGAATTGAATAAAGTAATATTTATTTTCAAGTCGATGTCTGGCCTTGTCTTTCATCGCACTCACCGAGATGTAACTATAATAGATTTTTTTTTTACTTTCATTATTCGTTTGAACAATCGTTGTTTCTTCAGGAATTAAGTACATTCCAGTAATTAAACTATTAAAATAGATTAATTTATAAACTGTCTTTATGGCGAATTTTAGATTTCTCTTTTCTGGAAAAGTAATAATAAAATATGGACTCCTTTCTATTGAAATATTGGTATCAAGGGTGTAATCTACAAAGTTCTTTATTTCTATTTTTGTATTATCAAAATAGAATGTGGATACCGGAGATAAAGATACTTTTACAGAAATTGATAGAAGATACTGTTCTTTTTTATTTCTCCCTTTGTATCCGTCAAATGGAATCCACCTAGATAATTGATTGAATTTTAAATATATCTTATCAATAAAGTTGTCTTCGTGATTTTTAATTAAATCAAAAGACTCAAATGGAAATTCTTCCTTAGGATCGTATCCAAAATCAGGTGGAAGGTCTACACTGGTTCTTAAAACTTCATCAATAAAAAATGTAAAGACACCTTTTGATAGTTCATCTGGGGAAGCGTGCTTGAAAAAAGAATTGAATAAATGGTAAACGTCTTTGCCTGATCGGCCGGTTATGTGAGAAATATCTCGGCCTTGATTGAAATTCGCCGTTCTCCAAATAGGATACTCTTTGTCATAATGAACGATTAACTCTCGCCTGTCTTCGTTTACAAACAGGGTACCTGACAATTCTCCGTCTATACCTGGAATTTTCCATTTACCTGGAGCTTCGATGTGATCAATCATGTTTTAGGTGTGTTTAATCGAAACAGTTAAACAAAAATAAAATTGGCGTTCTGTTCCTTGTACTAAAGAGAAGTTAGGTCGGACATATTTAAAAGGAATTCCTGGGCAATTTCGCAAAGGTTGTCGAAACTCGGTTTTGACAATGCGTGAGACTGTCTAGTCCGGCCGGTTCCGGCAAGTTTAACTCTTCGATGAGTAGGATAAATATTCTAATTCTGTCTCAAACTAAATGGGATAATGTGGTGTTGTCAATTCACTTAAAGGACTTTAAATTCTATTTCTTTGAAATAGTTTATATGTGGCAATCATGAGGTCAAGTGTATTAATTGAGCTATATAGAACGGACTTTCCGTCCGAATTGATGGTATCAATCATATAGTTGATAGTGAAGTGTGAAGTTTCGTGTTCGGTTTCGTCTTTTACTTTAAGGCCTTTCGATTCTGGTTTGAATTTACCAGCAAATGAATAAATTACTGTACGGCCTTCCATTGATTCAACGGCAAGATCGAATTGAAATTGCGTTTCGTGTGGGGAGCTTCTGTTTTTAGACACGAAATGAATAACAGCACAAGCGCTTATATAGTGAAAATTTAGCGATTGTTTAGTCGCTACATCATTGACCTCAAAATCTAGGTCTGATTTTATTCGCCTTAAAGAGATTAGAGGTTCAATGACTTCAATCGGATCAACTAAACTTGACAAGATTTCGTGATAAATAAAAATATCTAGAGCTACAAAATGGAAGTCCCCGATTAGTTTAATATTCTTATGAATAATATCTAGATTATGTAGTTTTCTTAATTTTCTTATATTTAAATAACCGTAATTTGTAAGATTCTTAAGAATAACTAGGATTTCGTGCTGCTTTTTGTCGATAAAGTATTTCGTTTTTGAGTAGGAGATCGTAGTGATGATGTTTTCAAGGTATGCTGAAAGCCTGGTAGTTATACTGTGAAAGAAAATATAGTGTGAATAGAATTTATCAATATATCCGGAGAAATCCGTTTTGGCGCCGTATTTGCTGGAATAAACACTACGTATATTCACAATGTCGCAAACGAGTACAACATGAGTAAATCCGAATTTATTAGCAATCGTTGAATTACTTTGCCAGTCTATGTGGGCCGAGAATATATTTAAAATTCGAAATATATGTTCTGGGTCAATTCTGTCAAGGTCGTCGATTATTAATATAGGATATTTAAGGTTCTTGTCGGGTTTTTTAGGTTCTTCAGTATAGTATTTTGTAATATATTTTTTGATAATTGTCATAAATTGGTCTTCTCCGTATGACGGATTTGATATATCTTTTCTTATTTTATCAAGATAATCTTCAATTTCAATTTTGTCGTCTATTTGTATTTTCTTGTGATATTCTTTTACGCTGTCAATTATTTCTTTAAATTTTTTATATATTTCTATGAAATCCTTGCCTATTAATGTAAACTTTTCTAAACAGATCAGAATAAAATCGGCTATTGCTTTTTGAGTTTTTTTTGAATTGATGACCGCCATTTGACTTGTTAACAATAGCGAGAAATCGTGTTCTTCAAATGAAATTTCTTTCTTGATCATTTGGAATAATATATCATATTTTATTAATTCAAATATATCCTTATTTGGAGATATGGAGTAATTAACCGGTGAGATAGAAAAAACCTCATACTTTTCTTTAAAAGTATCGAACATCTTTCTAAGGAAATAGGACTTTCCACTGCCAAATGGACCGGAAACAATGATGCGCTCATTGTCCGGCAACGAAAGGTGTTTTTCAAAGCGGTGGATTTGCTGTTCAATATCAACAGCTGGTTCATCTGATCTGGTAGACATCGTTATGTGAGTTAAAGATTATTGAAGCTACAGAGATACAAAGATTTGGCGGATTTTGATGTCCTTTTCGGTAGCTACTGAGTTCTGCTTTTTGCGCCATACACCAAACATTTTCCTGTATGGCGCAAGCACCCTCATTCGAGGACAACCCCATTCTTGCCAAATTCCTGGGCGATTTCGCCAAAGTCGCTGAAACCCGGTTTCGGCAGTCTGCCCGCGCGGCTGACCTGGAGCTGACGGGCGAGCTGATTTCGAGTATCCGCGCCGGTGCCGTTGAGCGCGGCAAGGGCTACATCCAGGGCAGCGTTCTGTTTTCCGAGCTGCTGCGGATCAAAGACATGAAGACACTGCGGTACACGACCGTGCCGCCGCTGTCTGCCATGGTGCGCTTTGTGGAGAAGGTTGGCGTGAGGCATTTTGACGTACCCGGCTATGAGGCCGGCCGTACGCCCCGGACCGAACACGCCAGTATCCTCCGGGTCGCCCGGGCGCTTCAGTACCGCTTCCGGCGGGAACCGAACATCAAACGCGGTTACCGTGGCATCTACAACGACGAGCTGAAGTACCAGCTCATTCCGCTCTTCCGGGAATCCATGCACCAGGCGGCCATGGCCTGGGCAGCCCAGGAGTTCCGCAAGATTTTCGCGCCGACCGATTTTATGCCCGGCACGGGTGGCTCCCTGCTTTCCTGGACGAATACCTACAAGGGCGGCAAAGTGGACCAGTCTAAACTCCGCTACACATTCCCGGTATGATCTCGGATGAAATAGCCATCAAGTTCACCGGAGCGGCGGACGGGCTAAACAAGGTGATCGGCGGGGTGGCGACGGGAGCGAAGGAAGCCACCAACGCCTGGAAGGAAGCCGAGAAAGCGGCCAAGGCGGCAGACGCTGCCGTGACGGCCCTGGAGCGGGACGGAAAGAAGGGTACCGACGCCTGGAAACAGGCCAAGGACGCGGCCAAAGCGGCACGGGCGGAAGCCGAAACAGCCCGCAAGTCCACCGAGCTGTCGTCTATGACCTATACCCAGCTGAGTAACCACGTAAACAAGCTGAGTAAGGAGCTAAAGAGCCTGCCCCGGGATACGGAAGCCTTCAAACAAAAAGCCAAAGAGCTGGCGGCGGCTGAAAAGGAGTTTGCAGCGGTTAAAAAGCAGGTCGACGGCATTAAAAAATCCGGACAAGACCTGGGCGAGCCGGGTTTGTGGAACAAGATTACCAAGGGCGTCGGCGGCATCGGCGTAGCCTTCAAGGCCTTTTTTGCCCTCCAGATCGTGCAGTTCCTGTGGGACATCGGCAAGGCGATTTTTGAGACGACGGGCAAGTTTGAAAAGTACGAAACGACGCTTTCCAACCTGCTCGGCAGCCAGACCAAGGCCAAAGAAGCCATGCAGGCCTTAAAGGACATCGCCGCCAAGACGCCGTTTTCGGTGGACACGTTGACGGATTCCTACGTGAAGATGGTCGCGCGGGGGCTACGCCCTTCCGAGGAACAAATCAAGCGGATGGGGGACGCGGCGGCCAAGATGAACAAGCCGTTTGACCAGCTCATGGAAGCCGTACTCGACGTGTCGAACACCGAGCGCTGGAACGAAATCGGTATCAAGGTTTCCAAGGTCGGAGACAAGATCAAAACTAACATCGGCGGTTCGACGAAGTACTTTGATGCCACCGAGCAGGGAGCCATGGAAATGGCCGTTGCCTTTGGCTCGACGACGGACGCCATGGGGCTGATGGAGAAACAGGCGGGCGGGCTGACGGGCCGCTGGGACTCGATCACCGACGTTTTCGAGCAGGTTACGGCGGCGGTAGGTGAGCGGCTGAGACCGGTTTTTCTGGCGTTTCTTGGCGTGATGGAGGAAGGGGTGGTTTTCCTGATGGAAATGGTCAAAAACTCCCGGCCCCTGGTGGAAGTGTTCGACGGTCTCTGGGAAGCCTGCAAAACCCTGTTTTCGGCGCTGGGGGATTTGGTCTACGACCTTTTCCCGGGCCTGAAGAACCAGACGGCCAGCTCGACGAACCTAATGAAAACGCTTGCCGTGGCGTTTTCCGTCGTCATCGCCGCTATTCAGTTCACGGTTCACATGGTGCAGCTGGTCATTGACGGCTTCGGCATGTTGGTAAACGCTGCCAAAGCGGCCGCCATGGCGCTGACGTTTGATATGTCAGGCGCCGAAAAAGCCTGGAAGGACGTACAGGCGGGGTGGAAGCGCACCGGCGATCACCTGGACGCTAACGCGGCCTCGATCAAAAAGACGCTCAAAGCCTCCTTTGTCGATTACCCAAAGGAGGAAGCAGCCAAGGGGATGCTGCCGGTCAGGGACGCGCACGCCAAGGTGAACAAGGAAATGACCGACACCCAGAAGAAAGAGCTGGAGAAGCGGCAGAAGGCGGCCGACGCGGCGCGGAAACGGGAGATGAAAGCCATCGACGAAACCTACAAGCAGGAACAGGAGGCGCTCATTGCCAAGCTGGGCACGGAGGTAGAGCGGGAGCGGGCCAAGGTCGATTTGAAATACGAGCTGCTGCGTCGGGCTGCCGAGCGGGAAACCAAAGCCGGGCACGAGCTGACGGTGAAGCTGCGCGAGATTGAAGAGCAACGCAAGGCCGATCTGCGGGAAGTGGAAGCCAAACACCTGGCGAAGGTAAAGGAGGCTAACGAAAAGGCGCTGGCCCAGATTGCCGAGCAGGAAGCCCAGACGAAAATCAACAGCATCCGCGATGAGCTGGAGCGGGAGATTGCCAAGATCGAGGCCAAAAAACAGAAGCGCCTGGCCGAAATCGCCACTACCCTGGCCGATGAACGCTACAAGGCGACGCTTTCCAAGGCCATCGAAACCGAGGCGCTGTCTGAGATCGAAAAGGCTCGGGAAGATCACCGGGTAAAAGAGGCAGCCAAGGAAGAGAAGGCGGCCCAGAAGCGCCTGGAGGTGGTTAAATACACCATCGACCAGCAGGCGGCGGCGGAAATGGCGCTGCTGGATTTCAAGGAACTCCAGGCGGGAACCAATGCCACTAAACTGGCGGCCATCCACAAAGAGCGGGTGGACCGGGAGCTGTTCTGGACAAAGGAGAAGCTGACGGCCGAGCGCGACGCCGAGCTGCACAAGGCCGAGCTGAACATTCGCGACACCGAGGAGTTGAAGATTACCCAGAAAGCCATCACCGACCGCTACCACGCCGAAGACGTGCGGGCGGAAGGCGAAGCAGCCGAAAAGAAAAAGCAGATCGACGCCGAGCTGACCGAATCCAAGAAGCGCCGGGCGGAAGGGTTTTCCAATGCCTTCGCCGCCATCCTGAACGGCGACGTTTCGGCCTTCGCCGCCGCCTGCGACCAGATGGTGCAGGGGGAAAAATCGGCCTGGCAAAAGCGGTTGCAGCAGAACATGGCCGGATACGAGGCCATCGCGGGCATGGCTACCCAGGCGGTTAATTTCTTAAACCAGCTCAGCCAGCAGCGCCTGGAGACCGAAATGGCGAACCTGAAAAAGGAAACCGACGCGAAAATCGAGGCGGCCAGGACCCAGGAGCAAACCGAGCTAAACCGGCTGGATACCGAGCAGCGCGCCGAAATGGACAAGTTGGAAAAGGAGTGGCTGGCCAACGAGCTGAGCGCAAGCGAGCTGGAGAAGCTGGAGAACGAGCTGGTCGCAGCCCGGCAGCAGGTCAACGACGAGTACCAGGTGTGGATGGATGCCGCCCGCAAGGCCGGTAACCGCGCCGAGCTGGACCGCCTGGAGAGCGAGCGGCGGGAGGAGCTGAAGAAGGTGGACGACACGGTCAAAGCCAACAAGCTGGGAAGTGAGAACCTGGAGCGGATGGAAAAAGACCTGGCCGACAAGAAGACCACCATCAACACCAAGTACAACGACGCGCTGACGAAGAAAACCAAGTCGACGGCCAATGAGATCGGCAAAATCCAGAACGAGCAGGCTGTCAAGGAAAAGGACATGAAGCGCCAGCAATGGAAAGGGCAGCAGAAGGCAGACATGGCTACGGCGCTGATTAACGGGGCGCTGGGGACGATCAAAGCCCTAGCCTCGGGCATGTTTCCGTTGAACCTGGTCTTTGCCGCCATCGTGGCGGGTCTGACGGCTGTTCAGGTAGCCAAGATCAAAAGCCAGCCCGAACCGACGTTTGCGCACGGGGGCTTTGTGGCCCAGGGCGGCAAACACGGCGCGCGCTATGGCGACGGCGGCATTGCCCTGGTCGACCGCAGAAGCGGCCGGGAAGTCGGGGAGATGGAAGGCGACGAAGCCATTATCTCTGCCGACCAGACGGCAGCCAACTGGCCGCTTATTCAGCAGATGTTTACCAATGCCCGCACGCCGGGAATGCGCCGGAAAGCAGTGATGGGTGATAGGCCGCCGATGGGTTTCCGCGACGGCGGCCAGGTGTTTGAATCCCCGTACTGGAAAAAGGAGATGTACCTGTTTGGCAGCAAGAAAAAGAAGGAAGCCGAACGGGCAGCAGCTGAAGCCGAGCGCCAGGCAGCCGAAGCCGCCGCCGAAGCGGAAGCGTCAGCGGCCGAGTACGGAGACTATGCCAGCGCCGGGGGCATTGAAGGGTCAGCCGATGCGGAAGCAGCCCAGCAGGCGGCCATGGAGCAGGGCATGAAGCAGCTGGAACTGCTGGAGGCCATCGCCACCGAGACCAAGGCAGTCGCCGGGGCGGTGTTGGCCGTCAAGCAGGCCGTCGACGGCAACGCGTCAGCCACCTACCAGGTACGCGATGCGGTCTGGGCATCGGCAGGCGATACCCGCAACGCGCTGATTTCAGCCCTGTCGAATTTCGGGTAAGCGGCCCAACTTTAACCGTTCACTGCAAAAGGTGTGGTGAACGGTTAATTTTACTGACAATCAGTAAAATGACAGGGATATTTTTGTATATTGTACTCAAATCCAGCAATAGTTAGTTATGTTAAAAACCGTCACCCTCGAAGTCCCCAAGTACCTGAAAAAGTTCTACGAACATGAGTATGGCACAGACGCACGCGGCCGCGTGCTGGTGGAAAAATGGTCCGAAGTGGGCAGGCTCCTACACCTGGTCAGCCGGACGATTCCCTTCACCCAGCCGGTCCGCAAAACAGCCAGTACGGCGCTTACCCTGGTGTACAACATCCGGGAGAAAGCCTTCGAAATTCCCTACGACAAAATCCCGGACCTTCAGCGGCAGCTCGACGAGATTTTCCGGCGCACGATGGTATGCGAAGTGCGCCGGGTGCATGAGCTGACCGGCGGCGACTACTCGCCCCACATCCGGGACTTTCTCGGGCGCTACGGCATCGCCGTCGACGAAGACTGCGACTGGGAAGTCATCCGCAAGATTTACCGGGACTACCTGGATAGGACCGAGAAGAAAAACGCCCGTCTGAGAAGCCAGATTAATGCGGTAGGGACTGGAAAAAGTTTTGCACAAAAAGTCCGGGCGTAGGTGGGGTAGGTCCGGCTCCGAACAAAAAAGTCCGGGTACTGCCTGAAAAGTCCGGGGACATCCCGCTATAAAAACCGCTCTGGCAATGCGCCAGGGCGGTTTTTGTTTTTTATTCCTATCTGTATACCCCTTAAAATCGGGTCCTTTTCGGAGCCAGGACGACCGGGCAATTTTGGAGTCTATGGAAAGTCCCTGGCTCCTTTATGATTTGCCCTCACCGGCGAGTTTTTCCGTGAACGACTACGCAGGCCGTAGGCTTTCACGCATCCGGATGATTCCCGCCCCGCTGGTGGAGATGATCGACGGCCGGCCGATTCTCAAGCCTGGCGCGCAAACGCTGTTTGTGCAGCTGGCGACGGCCGACACCACCCCGGCCACCTATCAGGAAGAAAGCCCCCCTGATTCGGCCGGTCAGCTCTACACCTGGACGATCTCGTTTACCCAGCCCCGGTACACGGCAGAGACCCGGGATTTTTTGAGACGCTTTGCCCGGGTGAAATGGATTGCCCTGGTCGAGTCGGTCGGCGGGAGCTGCTGGCTGGTGGGCACCAAGGATTTTCCCCTGATGCTTCGCTCTTCTTCCGCCGTGGGGGGAAACAAGAACAATTCCACGCTGACGCTGTCAGGCCAGGGACCACGGCCTGCCGTCAGCATTGACACCATCGAAGACACGGCCCTGTCTGGCAGTGGACCCTTCGACCCCAACGATTTTCAAAACAACTTCGACGTTTAACCATGTGGACCTTAACACAAGTAAAGGCTAAGATTCAGGAGAAAGTCCGGGCCGCCACCCGGCAGATGAAAGTTACCGCGAATGATTTGGCCGATCTGCTCGATGCCAACGCGGAGTTTGTCGACGAGCGCTATTCGGAGATGCGCGCCAGCTTTGACGCCTTCACGACCACCTACACCCAGGTGCCGCAGATTGTGCCGGTGCCGGACTATGCCTATTCGACTTACACGACGCTCAACACCTTTAAAGAGCAGCTTTCCTGGTACTTTGTCAAAGCCAGCAAGCGCCTGGAGAAGGTTGGGGTCTTTATTTTCAAGCGCAGCAGCCAGGGCACGATCACCGCTGACGCCCGGCTGCAAGTACTTCACCGGCGGGGCACGACGACAACGGTATTACTCGACACGGTCATCCCGGCGGCGGATATGGCCCGCTACAACCAGGCCGATGCCATCGTCAATTACCGGGACTACGAGTATGTGGCTAAACTGGCCGTGCCGATAGACGTAGTGGGGGGAGATGAGCTGTTTGTCTCGCTTTCCTGCGATACCTACTTAAACCCGGTGCATTCATCGACCAACAAGCTATCGACCACCGGGGAGTGGAACGATGGAACAAACGTCTACCGGCTCTGGAATTACAACCTGCCGTCGACCCGGACAACGATTCCGACTAAGACCGTGGACCAGACCTACCATGCCATTCACTTTTACAACGAAAAGGCGCAGATCATCCGCCTGGAGACGCTGGAGAGTGGCCTGACCAGTGCCAACGCCGGGATTACCTCCCTTACCCAAACGGTGACGCCTCTGTCTGCCCAGGTGGACGCCAACACCAAGGCAGTCAGCCCGCTTGCTACCCAGCTGCTGCCGGTGGCCGTGATCCAGCCGGTTCCCTCGTATGCGCTTTTGACCTACTCGGTTGCCGACTCCTTTAAAGAGCAGCTTTCCTGGTACTTTGTGAAAGCTGCCAAGCAGCTCGACCGGGTAGGGGTGTTTATTTTCAAGCGCAGCAGCCAGGGTACGATCACGGCTGACGCCCGCATTCAGGTACTTCACCGGCGGGGCACGACGGTCACCGTGCTGCTCGACCGGACGATACTGGCCGCTAGCCTTGCCGCCTACAACAACGCCGACGTGGTGAGCGACTACCGTAACTACGAGGTGGTTTCCGATCTGAATACGCCGATAGCGGTACTGCCGGGGGATGAGCTGGCTGTCTCGCTTTCGTGCGACACGTACTTAAACCCCATCTATTCGGCGACGGATGCGCTGCTGTCTTCGGGCGAGTGGAACGACGGGACGGGCTGCTTCCGGCTTTGGGGGTACGGCCTTCCGGGCAAGCGGACGGCTTTTCCCGATAAAACCGGTCACCAGGAAGCAAACTACCACGCCATCAACTGGTATGAGAAAAGGTACCAGTCCACGGAAATCAATGGGCTCAAGACCCGGGTGACGGCCCTGGAGGCGCTCAACCCCTCGGGTCAGGAGTACACGGCCCTGGTACCGCGCAACATTTACTTTCCCAACAATTCCTTTGCAGCTCGGCATGAGGCGGTCATTCTTTACGCCCAGCGGTTTGTCAGGGACAAGCTGCCGGTGTGGATCAACAACGTCGGCCAGCACCGGTTAAACCTTTCCCGGGACGATTCCAACACGGCGAATGTCAACGCCGAGACGGTGAGCCTGACGCTCAAATGCCCCGGTTATGTCGACAAGGCCGTCTCGATCAACCGGCTGTCGGTGCGGCCGTCGGTGCTGGCCGCGCAGTTTCCCAAGGTGTTGTACCTGGGCGACTCAGTCACCGAAAACCGGCCGAAAAACGGCATACAGCAGGGAGCCGGGGCCATGTGGGCCATGCTGAAGGAAATTTCGCTGATGAACCGGGCCGACAACGGCGGCACGGGCTACGACCTGCTGTGCGTGGGAACCAAGTTCAAAGTGGATTCCACGATCAGCTACAAGGGCCAGAATCTGAACGTCTACGGCTACGCGCAGGGTATAGGCAGCTGGACGGCGTTTAATTACCTGAGACACCCCTTCAACCTGCACACCAACAAAGCCGGTGCCTGGGCGCTGCTGGGACTATTGACCAGCCAGGGGCGGGCCTATACGGCAAGCCCCGCAGATAACCTGCTCATTGCCAAAACCTGCTACGGGGTAACGGCTCCGGTCATCAACAACGAATCCTATACGCTGCTGGTTTCGGCGGGTCAGATTGCCGACGCCGGGCTTTGGACAGGTTCGGCTGCCCAGGTGAGCGCCGTGCAGGCCTGGATCGACCTGGTAGCTGCCAATAACCTGCAAACGACCAACTCCAACCCGTTTTTTGACATTACCAAGACGGGTTCAAACCGCTTTTCGGTTGCCGCCTACCTGAGCCGGTATAAGACCCTGGCAGACGATGGGGTGACCCGGCTCAGTGTCGGCAGCTCTGCCGGTAGCCGGGTGACGAGTAACACCGCCTGGGACGTATGTACGCCGACGCACGTGGTGATCTGCCTGGGCGAAAACGACCGCAGCCACACCAGCAACTACGCCGCCATTGCCGACGACATCGCCGAGCTGGGCAACGAATTTAAAGCAGCGATCCCGGCCGCCAAACTGGCGTTTTGCCTGACGCCTATTCCGGGCGTGATGCACCCGGAACGGTACCCGGATTATACGGGGCGGTTTTCGCAGTTTGACCACAACAACAAGTTCGACTTCTATTCGGTGGTGGCGGCCCGCTTCGGCACCCTGGCAGAGCAGACGGCGGCGGGCTTCTACCTGGTCGAGACCTGGCACACCATGACGCCTGCCGGGCACATGCTGATCCAGGAGCAGACCGACAACGGCACCGGCGGCGTGGCAAAGGTGGGGTACCCCGACAGCATCCACCCGGGCTGGTTTCCGCTTCGGGAGGGCGGCGTGCAGCTCTACGGCTGGCTGGGCTATACGTATACGGTTTAGGGAACGCCGGGCAGGGGTAGAATTTTAGTCCTATCCCTGCCCGGATACCGGCTGCAAGTTTGGGTCTCCTTTTACAAACAGCGCCCAAACGCCTATGTCCCTGATTGCCTTTTCAGGCCAGCCGCTTGCCATCCACTGGCCGACGTTTCAAAACTCCTTTTTGCCGCTGATGCAATCCGGGGAAAAGCAGGCAAAAGCCTACGACATTCCCACACCCGACAAGCAGCAGGCGGCATCGGCAGACTGGCTCATGTACCTGCTCGACTATTACCGGGCACCTGACGAGCTGGGCGTGGTCGTACTGCCGCTGAAAGGCGTGATGAGCCGGAACACTTCCTGGTACAACGCCTACGGCAATGCCTTTCTTTCGGCTCTGATCGACCGGGCAGACCGGGAAGAGAGCGTCAAAGGCCTTGTTCTGGACGTATTCAGCCCGGGTGGGACGGTCGACAGCACCAAGGCACTCGCTGACTCCCTGTACCGTTTTACCAAACCCGCAGTAGCGCACACGGCGTATGCTGCCTCCGCAGCGGTTTGGGCCTCGGCGCAGTGCGACGTGGTGCTGCTGGAGAAGCAGGCGGCGACTGAAATGGGCAGCATCGGCACGCTGCAATACCACACCGACCTTCGGGGAGCGATGGAAAAAAGTGGTGAAGTCACCACGATCTTCCGCGCGAAAGGTTCGCCGGATAAACTATCGGTTAACTCGTTTGAAGAACTCACCGACGAAGGCAAAGCAGCCATTCAGGAGCGCTTGGATGCCAGCCAGAAAGAGTTCGTTTCCGACGTTCGCCGGGGCCGGGGTGGGAAAATCAGCAGTGCCGATGCCTTTACAGGGCGTATGTTCTCCGCGCCCGAAGCCATCCGCCTGGGGCTGGCGGACGGCTTCGGAACGCTGGGGGACGCGGTGGAGCGGGTGCTGAAACTTGCCAAGTAACGTTTTCAACCTTCAATCTTAACATGAGTAAACCCACCACCAAGGGGAGTTTCCTGGCCCGGAATTTCCCCACCCTTTTCGGGCTTTTGAACTCGAAAGAGGTAGACCAGGCCGCGTTCGCGGCAATTGAAAAAGAAGCCGAAACGGCGCTTGCCGCCAGCCAGGAGGCCGGACTGGAAGCCGAGCTGGAAGACCCGGAAGGTGATCCGGACGACGAAGAAGAAGAAAACGCCGCGTCGGCCGCCCAGGCCAGCCAGACCGCCCAGCTCATTGCCGAGAACGCCGCCCTGAAAAAGGAGAACGAGCGCTACAAAGCAGCCCAGGCCCAGGAGGCCGCAGCCGGCCGCGTCACTCCCCAGGAGGATGCCAGCACGCGCCGCAAGCCTGAAACCCAGAAACTCGCTGCCAATGACCCCATGGGTATGGCGCTGGCACACTGGGCAAAAAACCACAAGTAAACCACCCTTGCCGGGCAATTAGTCCCGGCACTTTTTCCCCTCTTTTTCTACTATGCTGATTGCCAACAACCTGGTTAATTCGGTCGATTTTTCGAGCCTTCCGGCCAAGCTCCAGGAGACGATCTCGGCGAATCCCATCGTCTTTAACCAGTTCCTGGTCGACGGATTCGCCAAAATCCGGGAGGACTTCATCGTCGATGAGTCGGACGAGAAGACGCCGCTGATTTCCATGGAGGTACGTGATATTCTCCAGCCTGCCAAAGACGCCTTTGATCCGACGCCGGATGCGGTCAAGTTCGGGGCACGGATGCCGGAGTTTCACGACATCGACATTGATTTGAGTCTGAAGCGGTCGGACGTCCTGACGTTTTACCGCAGCTATTTGAAGTATGTCACCGGCCTGAAGTCCCAGCAGGACGTATTGAACAATCCCTGGCCGCTTTTCTTTCTCCAGCAAATCCTGGAAAAAGCCGGGCACGACCTGGCGACGGTGTCGGCCTACCGGGCCGTGCGCAACGATGCCCAGAAAGGAGCAGGCTATGTGATGAACGGCCTGCTTTACAAGCTGGCGGAAGGCAGAACCACCGGTGGCGACATTCCGGCAGCCAACGTGTATGATTCCGTGACAGACGCGGCAGGCTTTGACGCTGACGTGTACGACGAGATCAACGAGATTGCCCAGCTGACCGAAAGCCTGCCGGAACTGGCAGGGCGGGCGATGACGATGGAAGTTTCCGCGCGGACCTACCGGCTCTACAAGGCTACCCGCCGGGCCAAGTCACCCAATACGGTCGGGCTGGGAGAGCAGCCGTCGACGCTCGACGACTTCCCGAACATCTCCCTGAAAGTGGAAGCAGGCCTGGGAAATCGCCGTTTTTCCTGGCTGACGGTGCCGGGTAACAAGTTCTTCACCTTTAACCAGGGCTTTGAAAACTTCAACGCCAAGCTGATGGAAGCCATCAAGGGCTATGAAGCCAACCTGTTTTTTTCGGCAGACGTCAACTACGGCGTAGGGAAGTACGTCTTCTCCAACGACCGGATCGACTAGTTCAACCATCGAGGCCAGGGGTACCGGCTTGAGACCAGCCCAGCCGGTACCCTTGGCTAACACCTTCCTTCACCCTTTCTTTTTTATGCGACAGTTTAAAGCCCTGGCAATCGTTTTTGCCAGCATCCTGGCCGGTATTCTGGCCTTCACTACTACTCAGAACGTACTGGCGGCCGCCCTGGCGGTTCCGGCTACGTCGCTGGGTCTTCAGTATGTTACCGGCGTGCGTTTTGATACGCCCGGCGGCCTGGCTTATTGTACGGCCCTGACGGGCCTGAAACGCCGGTGTCAGCAGCCATCCCTGGGCGGTTCCAAGCGCCTTTTTATCGTTTTGACCAAAGACCTAGAAGAAGAGTTTATTACCTACGACATCATCAAAACCCAGGGCAATTGGGACGCACCCATTCCCCTGGTCACAGGCAAGAAGTTCATCGAAATTGAAGCCTGGTATGATACGACCAAGTGGGACGGGGCGATGAAACCCGGCGCCGGGTTTACCCAAGGGGTTGAGTTCGAAGTGCTGGGTTATGACAAGGACATTGCCAAGCTGCTGACGCTGCTGTATGAAACGCCGGTGAACGTGGTGGTCGTAGGCAACGACGACACGAAATACTACCTGGGACAGAAGTACGTGCCGTTGATGTTTGAGTCGACCCAATCCAGCCCCGTCAAAGGGACCGACCGGAAGAAGACCACCTTTAAGGCCAGCAACGACGGCTTTACCGTGCCGATTGTACCGCTGGGACCCCTGGCGACTTTCGACGTTGCGCCGCTGCCTGCGGCCGCGTAACACCCCACCAGCTCCCCGGGGCCAAGTCCCGGGGGCTCTTTCCCTTTTCCTTGCCATGCTTACCAAGTACAAGATCGTCGATGCCGAACAGGCAAAGCAGGTTCACCTGGCCGTCGGTGGCCGGACCGTCTTTTTGACAGCTGATTCCCTGACCAACCAGGAGGCTGCCATCATCAAAACTAACTATCCCGACACGCACGGGAAGTTTATCGAAGAAATCCCCGCAACCACCGCATCTGCCAAGGCGAAAGCGGACAAACACACGGCCGAATGAGCGACCCGAAAAAATTAAAGGCGGACATGCAGTTTGCCCGCCTGCGTCATGATGCCCTGGGCACCGCGGAAACCCTGGAAAACCTCCGGAAGGCCGAAAAGGCCTACCAAGAAGAGACAGACGGCGATAACCAGCCGGTGAAGGAGGTCCCCGCTGCCCAACACGAGCCTTTGAAGGAAGAAAAGCCCAAACCGGCCGCAAAACCGGCTGAGAAGCCGAAGACGAAGCCGGAACCGGCGAAGGCTGCCGCACCGGAAGAAAAAACGGCCGAAACCCCGGCAGTTGAGCAGCAGGGGAATGCCGAAGCGACCGAAGAAAAAAAAACAGACAGCCAATAGCTGATTCCGCAGACGACACGATAGAGCGGCTCACGGTGCAGGCGGAAACCCTGCACCGTGAAGCCGCTTTTTTGTCAAACCAGCTCCACACGTTCGCGGCGGACGATCTGGAAGGCGTGCGCCCGGTTATCGCCCAGATCATCGAAAAACGCATGGCCTGGAAGGCGGTGCGGCAAAACATCGACTATTACCGCAAGTTCGGCAGGCTGCCGGACGAGCCGACGCCGAAAAAGGGCGTTTCCGAGACCGTTTCCGTTGGCGGCAACCTGGCAGAACTTCAGGTGGAACTATCCCGGCTGAATGTGAACGTGACCAAGTATGAAAAGAAGCTCAGGGAGCAACCCGACCACAAAAAGGCCAGCGCCTGGGAGACCGAGCTGGAGAAAATGAAGGCATTGAAACGAGAGCTACAGGAACAAATCGTAAAGGCGAAATATGCGCGGCAACAATAAGTACCTCCAAAAAGTCCAGGATGAACTGGACGTCTACCGGCGGCATTTGCTGCTCGACGAAGAATTAAGCCCGAGGCAGCAAGAGACGTTCGATAAAATGAACATTGCCCGGGGCTGGCTAAAACAAGGGTATTCCGACGCCCAGGTGATCCAGTTGCTACGGACCGATCCCGAGACCCGCCTTCAGGAGCGGCGCGCCCGGGAAGTTCTGGTCATGGCCTATGATCTATACGCGGATATCCGCCTGGCGCGCAATCCGGAAGGGGTCAAATACCTGTATGCCGAAATGTTCCGGGAAGCGGCGCAGCTGGCCTACCAGGAGGCACGGCAAGCCCTGGACTTCAAAGACCACAAAGCAGGAGCTGAGCTGCTAAAGATATTCCGGTCACTGACCCAGGAAGCTGCTGAGTTGGACGGTGCCTATCAGGAGAAGGAGCGCGATTTGTCCCAGGGTAAAAAGCCTACCAAGATTATCATCAAGCGCGTGACCAAAAACGTGAACGGGGTGGAAAAAACCGATTTTTCCGAGGAAGCCCATTTTGAAGAACTGCCCGAATAATGGAAGAGCTGGAAATTACCGTTAACGACAAACAGGCCGATTTTTTGGAGGCCGTTCTCTACCGGATGGACGTTCACGACGTGAAGGTGGCCGGGATGGTGGGTGGCATCGGTTCGGGAAAATCCATTGCCTTGTCTGACCTGGTCGTCATTATGAAAGAGGAACTGCCCCGTGCAAAGGGGCAGTTTGCGTGCCCGATCGTCTCCCAGGCCAAACGATCGTTAACGCCAGGGCTTCGCGCCGGTTGGCGGGACCGCTGGGGAGTAGTACCCTATAATCCCCGTACCGGTGAGGGAGACTATGTACTTTGGAAGGAACCGCCGGAAGGCTTCGACCGGCCCTACCAGGAGCCTGACGACTGGTCCAACTGCATCACTTTTGTGAATGGGTTTACCGTTGAAGTCTGCGGCTACAAGATGGACGCCGATTCGCACCGGGGGCGCAATGACGATTTTGTACTACTCGACGAAGCCCTCCGGTTTAAGAAGGATTGGCTAAAAATCCTGCTGGGACGGATACGGGCCAACGTCGGCCGGTTTCAATCCAACTTGCACTGGCTGTTTGCGTTTTTTTCCAGCCCGCCTTACGGTGCCACCGGTGAGTGGATGTTTGAGTACGAGGAGCTTTCCAGGAAAGAGCCTAGAAAATACCACTTTACCCAGGTCATCACCCGGGACAATGCCGCTTTCCTGCCCCCCGGATTTATCAAAGGCCTCAAGGAAACGCTGACTTCCCTGGAGTATGAGGTGGAAGTGGAAGGCAAGCGCCTTTCCCGGATTGCTAATAGCTACTACCCGGCCCTATCCTGGGAGAAGCACACCGAGGTAGACGAAATCCCTTTCTGGTACGATCCGGCCCGGGGGTTGGAGGTGTCGGTAGACTTCAACGCGCACTTCACCAGCTGCACGGTTTGGCAACCGGCGGGCCGGTTGCTTAAGTGCCTGGCTGCTGTCTATGTCAAGGAGCCGGTCGACGGACCGACAGGGGAGAAGCTGACCATGGCCGAGAGCCTGGCGCTAAAGGTGGTGGAGCGGTTCAAGGGGCAGGCGCTGCATAAGATCACCATTACCGGCGACCGTAACGGCCAGAACAAGAGCGCCGGTGCCACTAAAACCATGTTCGAATTATTCGCCGGTATTTTCGAGGTGGCTAAATGGGAGGTGATTTTATCACCCCTTTCCTACAACATGCCTCTTTACGAACGCTTCCTTTTGCTGCACCGCATCTTATCCGAGACCGACCCGGCCGAGTACTACCTGCGGCTCCACCCACAGGATGCCAAGGCGGCCGTCGTGTCGATGGTGCGCACGCCCATCAACACCGACCACACCAAGAACAAGGACAGCGAGAAGAAGAAGGGAGTAGAGCAACAGGACGCCACCCACCTGGGCGACACGGTCGACTACTACGTCATCTGGAAGAGCCTGGGCGGAGTTAGCTACAACGAATCCGGGTTCGACATCGACTTCCTGGGCGGGTAGAAAAGTCGGTACCCCGACCCCCAGGGGTACCGATTCAGCTATTCGAATTTTCGAAAAAGGGAAATTTCCAAAATGTGATAGGGCGGGGTCGATTAAGAGAAAATCGGCGATTTGGAAGTTTCAACGCTTGTAGATGCTTGATAAACAACGAGATACCTGTGAATTAAAAGAAGAAAGGGTGCATTTTTTCTAACGCCTTGATAATCAATGTTCTAAGTAGTACGTAAGACTCGCCAGGAGCGATTGACGAGTGGCAATTGGTATATTCGCAAAAAATATGCCCATAAAACCGTCCATCAAAATGTCAGATCAAAAGGTTCGCTATCGTTTGCTTTCACCGGAGGAGCTGAAGGATAATCCATTGTATTTAGAGTATCAGAAGGAAAGAAGTGAACTGATAAAGAAGGTAAATCAAAGGAAAAAATTGACAGTATCGGAGACAGTCGATTATTGCACTGACGTTGCTGTAGATTTGGTGCCAGGAGTAGAATTGAAAAGTTGTGAAACGTGCATAGATTATCTTTTTGTATTAACCTACCTAACATACTATCACGATATCACAGGAGGGGGAAAATACTATAAATATAGTTATTTGTCTCATGTTAGGACTGTGATATCGAGAGCAATAGTGACGAATAATATTACGTTTGATGATTTTAGTGAGCACTATTTTGAGGTTCCGAGAGAAGTGGCTCAGGCCGACTTAGAGTATCTATATAAAGAGTCTGATAAGTGGGACGATGTCATTCTAAAAGAGAATCATTCAGATCAAGTTTTGCAATTTATTTCCAACGAAACAAGAAAATTGATAAGAGAAAATCTCGATAGGGATTTCGAGAATGAACCTTATGGTAAGGGATCAAATCGCTACAAATTCCAAAGAATAAGCATTCTTCTGCGTTCGAAATATCAATATCACCAAATATCAAGAATTCTTGAAGAGAAAGAACAGCCGATAATTAATTTTGACTTCAATGGTACAAACATTCACTTGACACCTAAGGGATTTGTGCACGTGTTTTATTGGCATTTTATGAAGGCATCTTTGATGATTGATGTTCAAAAAACTTTTCACGTAGAAAACTTCGAGTATTCAGAGATTGAAAAATTTATCTTAGAGGTTCTTCGAAAAATATCTAAAACTAATGTCGCAAATAAAGTTTCACTTTCTACGATCATTTTTCGATATATTGATACGCCATATAAGCTTCACACAACCCCTGTCAGCAGGAAAAAAAAAGGTGGCGTTACAGAGAGATTCTCTGAAATTACCAGTTTTTATCCAATTTTAGATCAAGAGCTCCAAAATCTTAGTTCATATAAAATTGATGATAAGCTGACGCTTTTTCTGAAACCTGATATTTAATTATATTACGAAAAGCTGACATTTGTTAGCTTTTCGTAATTTTAAGGTTCATTTAGAACAACCTTCCCCTCTCTGGGGCGTTTGGTGAACGCTCTGGTGAGGGGATGTTGGCTATTTAAGGGTTTGGGTTGTTACTTCTTTTTCTTCAATTCCAGGGCTACACGGCGTTCGTCCGCCCGGACATACCGGTTAACCATTGCGTCAGTGCGAAGCCCTAAGACTACCTTCACCGCCGGGATAGACCATCCCTTTTCATTGAGCAGCCAGTCCGCAAATGAGTTGCGGCCGAACTTGACGGACAGCTTTGGATTAAGACCGCGTTCTGCTGCTATTACTTTCAGAAAGTAATTCATCTTATCGTTGGAAATAAGCGGCAGTTTATCCCAGCCACCGTATTTCTCAACAACCGGCTTCAGGTCATCAAAAATGGGAACTTTGGCAAACACGCCTGTTTTGATCCGTGCGTGCTTTATCCAGTCAAACCCGGCCAGGCCTTTGTCAATCTCTTCCCGGGCTGACTTGATAACGAGCTTCAAATCGGTGTAGTGAAATCCGGTACGGCAATAGACGAACATAAGGTCGGCCACTCGTTGGAGTACCGGGTTTGTGAACGGCCTGGTAGCCAAATCCCGAACCTGGCGAATGGTGAGAAACTCCGGGATAGGCAAAGTATCCCGTTTGAGTTTCAGGCCATCCAGGGTATTGGTTTCCAGGTATTCGTGCTCGTATGCCCATTTCACCGCCTGCCTGACTGTTTTGAGTAGCTTGTTTACATGGGCGTAACCGTAGCCCTGGTCTTCCAACCAGGCGCGGTACCGGTGAGCGGAGCGAAGAGTGAACTCAGACGCTTTGACGTTCAGCCTTCCGGTCTCGTTTAGATAGGAAAGCGCTTTGGTTATCGCCTCCCGGTTCTTCTTAAAGGTTGCGTACCGAATATCCCCGTCCTCCAGCTCCTTCTCCCGGCTATTTATCCAAAAGCCAAGTAGATCGGTGAAGAGTATTTCTTTTTCTTTCTTCTCTTTCGGCGGCTCGAATATGTCTTTGTAACAGGTGAGAATTGCATTGGCCGTTACCGGCTGATTCCCTCCTTTCGATACAATTTTATAAGACAGGTCGAGCCTGTCGAGCAGTTCGTCGAGTTGCTTGTTAAGGTGTTCCCACTGGCGGTGGGAGGGAAGAACGCGTTTGTTAACGCTGTCCCATTCCTCTGGGCGGAGCCTAAGCCCCGTGCTGCCGAAATCGGCGCGGTTATCGTCATACTTAACGCGGGCATAAAGTGTAAAGGTTGCTTTGGTAGCGGTGGCAAAATGCCGGAAAAATTGGACCTCCATGGAGTGGATGCGATTTCTCATTTTCGCTAGGTCCAACACCCCCTATAATGAGGGGGTCGGGCATTCCAGGTGGCACCTGTTTTGTAACTGCAAGTGCCACCTACAGGTGCCACCTGGGAAAGGGCACCTATGAAAATGAGGAAAGTGAAGAAGAAAAAGGGAATTGGAGGTAACCCGGTAAGAATCAGGCAATAAAAAAGCCTGTCCATTGCTGGACAGGCTGACCGTAATGTAGCTTTTTTGAGGTTTTACCCTGTATTGAGCCCCCTACAAGACTTGAACTTGCGACCTACGCATTACGAATGCGTCGCTCTACCAGCTGAGCTAAGGAGGCGATAGCGGGTGCAAAGATAGGCAGACAGGGGAGCGTTGTCAAGAGAGCAGGTGTTTTTTCTTGTGTCAGGGCTCGATGCGGTAGACGATGCCGCGGTTATTTTCGGTATTGACGCCGAGGAGGTAGAGCTCGCCGTCGCGGTCCTGGCCAAAGGAGTAGACCTGCCAGTTGGCCGGACGGCCCTTGGTTATCAGGCTGGTACGCGGCCACTCTTTTTCTTTGGATTCAGTCAGGTACCACAGTGGACCCGACCAGTCTGCGAAAATGTATTTACCCTTCAGCCAGCCTATCTTTTCGCCGCGATACACAAACCCGCCCGTAATGCTGATGCCTTCCGAGTGCGAATACTCGGTGATCGGATCGATTCGGTTGGGTACGTCCGGATCGCTGTTGTTGTAGGAATGATACCCTTCGCGTACCCGCCAGCCGTAGTTGCCGCCTTTCGTTACCAGATCAACTTCTTCGTATTGATTTTGTCCGACATCTCCGGCAAACAGCTTCCCGTTGGCTTTGTCAAAGCTGAATCGCCACGGGTTGCGGAGACCATAGGCGAATATCTCCGGTCGCACGCCAGCCTGGTTCACAAACGGATTATCTGCCGGAATGCCATACGGCGTTTTGTTGACGTCAATACGGAGTATCTTGCCCAGTAACGTATTGAGATTCTGTCCGTTACCGTGCTCGCCGTGGCGGTCACCGCCGCCTCCGCCATCGCCGGAAGCAATGTACAGATATCCATCCGGACCAAACTGCAAATCGCCGCCGTTGTGATTCGACTCCGGCTGATCAAATTCCAGCAGGATACGGCCGCTCCCGGCGTCAGCAACCAGGCCATTGTTCGACACCTTAAATTCCTGAATGACACTTTTATGATTGGCCCCGCTGGTTCGGGCGCTGTAATAGACGTAAAACTTGCCGTTCTGCGCATAATCCGGGTGCAGCGCGAGACCCAGCAGGCCGCGTTCGTCGTACCCCGACGACTTCACCACCTGCTTCGAAATATCCAGAAACGGGTTGCTGATCAGCTGGTTATCCTTGTATACGCGGATGCGGCCTTCCTGTTCGGCAATGAGCAGGGTGTTGTCCGGCGTTGCGGCAAAGGCAGTCGGATGCGATACGCCGTCGGTGATCAGGCGGACAGTCACCGATTGGGAAGAAGTAGCCGGCGTACGTTTGTCGGGCGATTGACACGAACCGATCAAACCGGCCAGCAAAAAGGCGGTGGCGAGAAGCGAGCGTTGCATGAGAACAGAGTTGGTGAGAAAGGTACGAAAACCCGTGAGGTTTTGAGGTAGAAAATCATGCCTGCGGGGTTTGAAGTTTAGAGTTTCAAGTTTAGGGTTTAGAGTTGGGGAGAGGTTCCCGCGGGAGTTTGCGCCTGACCTTTTGGACGAATAGACAGACCTTAAGTAGATTGCATCCGCTCCAACTCTAAACCCTAAACCCTAAACATCAAACTCTAAACCCAACTCATGCGCAAAACCCTTCTCCTTCTCCTGCTTTCCCAGGTCGCCTTCGGACAGGCGCCGACCCGGTACATTATTCGCGCCGGAAAGCTCTTCGATTCCGAAAACAAACGATTCAAAACCAACCAGGAGATCCTCGTCGAGGGCGACCGCATCAAAAAAGTAGGAAAATTGACCGCAAAGGACCGTGCAAACGCCGAAGTGGTGGACCTGTCACGGTCGACCGTCATACCAGGACTCATTGATTCCCATTCACACCTCCTGCTGTCCCAGGTGAGCGGCGTACCGATGGAGCGGGATATTCTGGCGATTTCGGAAGAAGAGCGTATCCGCCGGGCTGGTCAATACGCCAAAGAATACCTCGATGCAGGCATAACAACGGTGAAAGACCTAGGTAATTCCGGCCAGTACCTCGATCTGATCCTGCGAAAACAGGCGGAGAGCGGAACAACTGCCAGTCCGCGTATCTGGGCGTCAGGGCCAATTCTCTCGCCGCCAAACGGGCAGTTCGGCAAGCTGCCGGAGGCCCATAAAGCACTTCCTGAAAAAGAATACACAATTGTCAAGACGCCGGAAGACGCCGTCGCTGCTGTGACAGAGCACCACAAACGCGGCGTCGACGTGATCAAGGTATGCGTCACAAACGACAACGGTTTGATACTGTCCCCCGAAATCCTGCAGGCAATTGTCAAAACCGCCCACGCCAAAGGGCTCAAAGTAACCGCTCACGCTCCGTTTGACGACGTTGTCCGCGATGCGATCGACGCGGGTGTAGACGGCATCGAACACGGGTACGGCATCGGCGACAGCACCCTGCAACGCATGGCGCAGAAGAAAGTATACCTCGTTCCGACAGACGGTACATTTGAAGGTTACAAAGGCATTCTGAGCCTCGGCGAATGGAAAGCGGCTGACAGCGATGTCAACGACTTTGTCAAAAAAGCGAAAGACCGCCTGCTGCGGGCGGTAAAAGCCGGCGTGCCCATTGTTTATGGCTCGGATGCCTACCTGAAATCGCCTGAACACCGGGGCGCCGCTGCCAAGGATGCGTTGATTTCGTACTTCGTGGCCGGACTGGCCGTCGGCGACGTACTTCAGATCGGAACATACAACGGCGCCGTTGCCGCCGGAAAAGCCGGCGAGCTCGGCGTCATCAAGCCCGGCGCCCGGGCTGATATCGTGGCGTTCGAAGGCGACCTGGAAACCAACTTCCGCCCCGTCATCTCACGCGATGCATCTTTTGCGATGCGGGACGGAAAGGTATTCAGGAAATAGGTTTACTGTTTGCAGTTTTCGGTTTTCAGTTTTGCGGGCCGACTGTCTTGCCAGCAAAACTGAAAACTGCAAACCGAAAACTGTAAACAGTAAACTGAAGACCGAAAACGGTCTCAGAACGTTCATTTCCCCGGACGAAGGAGCGTTTTCGTCCTTCCCCACCACACAAACCCTGCCATCGCGCCGAAAAATACATTAAATCCGACAGGTTCACCCCGGCTTCCGTGAAAGACGATTGCCGCCGCCATCAGGGCTACAGCACCTGCCGCCGCCCGGATCGTCCATACCGGCGCGATGCGCAGCAGGATAGGAAGTACCAGGCCGGTTGCCGCCAGCGTATCGAGTATGCCGGTTAATACCACCAGGCCGGGGTACTCCGCCGTCCACGGCCATTGACCGGCCAGTACGCCCGCCGGTTGGATGAGTTTCATATACGCGGCCCAGGCAAAGCCGGCGGCAAGGAGGAGCTGGGCAGCCCAGAGAAGGATATTGAGGATTTTCATCGTGCGTTTGTGTAAGACGGCAGCAATACTAGCCTACCTTTACTTTCCAACGGATAGTACTATCCCAATGGAAAGCACTATCTCGCGGGATAGTATCAGACAACTCAATGCCATGCTCACCGAAGGCGGCTGCCCCCGATCCATGCGTTCTATCCGCGATGCCCTCGAGGCACTGGAAGGCAAATGGAAACTCCTCATTCTCTTCGCTTTATCCGAAGAACCCCGTCGCTTTCGCCAGTTGGCGAAAGACGTTTCCGGTATTACCGATAAAACCCTTTCCAAAGAGCTTAAGGCCCTGGAAATCAATCAACTTATTACGCGGACCGTGTATGATACCTTTCCGCCGACCGTCGAATACGCCATTACTCCGCACGGTCGTTCGCTGGAGAAGGTACTGTATGAGTTGCATTACTGGGGTTTGCTGCACCGGGAGAGGATAATGGGCGACGGCAATACCTGGGAAAGAAAATAGCTATTGTCTTGGTAATCAGGTTTTGGTCGCCCGGTTTTACGCCGTTTGATAAACGATTCTATTCACGCATTTATTCCTTGCCGCAAATTCGGAGAGCAGATGTAATTTGATATTTTTGAGTATCCTCGTCCTGTTTTTTCCTGAAAAGTGAATAGGCTGAGGTCCGGAACATCTCAGGTTACCTGAAGAAACGCAAATCATCTGTCCTCATCATGAAAAATCACTACCTCCGTCTGATGATCCTCGTTGCCGCAACCCTGTCCGCAGGTGTAGCAACGGCACAAAAACTCGATACCCTTCTCGCCGTCAAAGATGGTAACAGTACCCTTACCCGCATGAGTCTTCACCGGAATGGCGCCTTCTGGCTGGGCGGCGATTACGACGGAGGGCCTGTTCCTGATGGCTTCCCGGTTATCGGAAACGGCGCCCGTGTGTTGTGGTATCCGGATAAGGCTGCTGTTCGGGCAGGCTTTGTCTCCGGTACCCAGTGGGACCAGCCCAATATCGGTAACTATTCCGTGGCGATGGGTTATGATGTCCGCGCATCGGCAGATTACGGCGTTGCTTTCGGAAACCGGTGTGTGGCATCCCAGATTACTGCCTTTGCCATGGGCGACAACTGCGTAGCCTCCGGAGCAGCTTCTGTTGCCCTTGGTTATCAAGCCAATACCAATGCGCGGCAGGGTAGCTTCGTGTTTGCGGACCGGTCCTCGGTCGACGCCATCCTTGCGGGCGTCAACCACTCGGCCAACTGGCGCGTGTCCGGCGGTTTCCGCATTTTTACGTCGTCTAACCTGACAACGGGCGTAACGTTCCAATCCGGCGCCAGTATCAGCAACTGGGGGCAATCCAACGCGGTTATTGCCACCTCTACCGGGGCGTTCCTATCAACCGGCGGTGTCTGGCAAAATGCCTCGGACGTTCATAAAAAGCACTCCTTTATGCCCGTTTCAGGAGAAGATATTCTGACGAAGCTCCGCGCACTGCCCATCTCCAGCTGGAGTTACAAAACGGACGCCACCGGTATCCGCCACATCGGCCCCATGGCCCAGGATTTCTATAAAACCTTTGGTCTCGGTTCCGACGAAAAGTCGATTGGTACCGTCGATGCCGATGGTATCGCGCTTGCCGGCGTGAAAGCCCTGGACACGCGTACGCAGGGCCTGAACGACCGCGTCAGCGAGTTACAAGCCGAAAACGCGCTGCTGCGGGCCCGGCTGGATGCGCTTGAGCAGAAGGAGTCGGGCTTCCCGCTGTGGCCGGCTGTTGCATTCCTCGGTGGAGGCGCTGTACTGTTGCTCGGCTGGCAGGTACTGAGCCGCCGTCGTATTCACGTGGCGCTGGGATAGCTTTTTTGCAGAATATCAAAAAAGCCCCTGCAGCCGGAAGGAAGCAGGGGCTTTTTATGTGTCGTGAAGGCGCGCGTGGCTCCGGCGGGAATCGAACCCGCATCTAGCGTTTAGGAAACGCCTATTCTATCCATTGAACTACAGTGCCGGGGTGAACGGGAGCGTTCGGACTGCAAGTATCCTAAAAATATGCCTTTGGCGCAAGTATTGGGCAGACGGATGTCGGGAAGGTATCGACAGATAATCGTAAAAACCGGACCGATTCCCTCCATACGAACCACTCCACCCGGCCAAAACCATTTTCTGTGTGTTCTGTGCTTTCTGTGAGAAAAACAAAAATCATCTTCTCACAGAAAGCACAGAATACACAGAAGATTATGCTTCGAGGAATTCCGAATTCGGGAAAATCTGGTAGTGCCGCTGCTTCACCAGCTCCAGGAGCGCCGTCCGCAGTTCTTCCAGGTTTTCCTTTTGCTCGGCGGAGATGAAGACCGCTTTCGGTTTCTCCGAATCGAGGTAGGAGTTTTTGAGGAAGTCGATCGGAGAGAAGTCGCCCTCCTGCGCTTCAAATTCCATTTCAGGCGAGGGGCGGAACAGGTCAATCTTGTTGAATACCAGGATGATAGGCTTATTTGCCGCGCCAATCTCCGCCAGAATCTGGTTTACTACCTGAATCTGCTCTTCATGGCCGGGATGGGATACGTCCACGACGTGGAGGAGAATATCTGCTTCCCGTACCTCGTCGAGCGTGGATTTAAACGCCTCGATCAGGGTAGTAGGCAGCTTCCGGATGAATCCGACGGTATCGGTCAGCAGGAATGGAATGTTATCGAGCGTCACTTTCCGAACGGTCGAATCTACCGTGGCAAACAGCTTGTTTTCGGCAAATACTTCGGCCTTGGCGAGTCGCCGCATCAGCGTCGATTTCCCGACGTTGGTATAGCCGACCAGTGCCACGCGGACCATCTGATCGCGGTTTTTCCGCTGGGTAACGGCCATGCGGTCGATTTTCGCCAGTTTGTCTTTCAAAAAGGCGATGCGGTCATTGGCCAGACGCTTATCCGTTTCCAGCTCTTTTTCCCCGGGTCCGCGCATCCCGACGCCCCCGCGCTGGCGGGAAAGGTGGGACCACATCCGCGTCAGGCGGGGCAGAATATACTGCTGCTGCGCCAGCTCGATCTGCGTACGCGCCTGGGTAGTCTGCGCACGCATCGAGAAAATATTGAGAATGAGGAGACTCCGGTCGATGATCTTGACTTCTTTTTTGCGCTCCTGGAAAGCCGATTCCATGTTCCGGATCTGACGGCCCGACAGGTCATCGTCGCAAATAATCATGTCGATGCCCTGGTCAATGACATAGGCCATCACATCCTCGAACCGGCCCTTGCCCAGAAAGGTATTCAGGTCGGGGCGCTCGAGGCGCTGGGTAAAGCTTTTGACCGTCTCGACACCCGCCGTTTCCGCCAGAAATTCCAGCTCGGCCAGGTATTCGCGCGTTTGCTCTTCGGTCTGCTTCGGGGTAATCAGGGCGATGAGTACCGCCTTTTCTTTATCTTTTTCGGTGCTGAACAAATCTGAAAGGTTTTGAAGAATACAAGTCGCCCGTCGGAAACAATATTGAAAATGAATGACTTATACTTTTTCTTCCGGGCAGTTAGGAGAACATCGGACGGATTCCGTTCGGTTCACGAATGGACAAAATTAATGAAAAAAGGAATTTCACCGGTGAAAATGACGTTGCCGTAACGGGCCATTTTCCCGCGTAATCCGGGCAAAGCCTGATCTTTTTTTTAGGTTTGTAGTCTTGGAACTATTGATCTTCGATGAAAGTAACTGAACACATCCGGGAAGCAAATGGCAAAACGCTTTTCTCCCTGGAAATCATCCCCCCACTGAAAGGACAGCATATTGGCGAGCTGATCGGCGCAATTGAACCGCTGATGGAATTCAAACCCCCCTTCATTGACGTAACCTATCACAGGGAGGAACTCATCGAAAAAAGGCATCCCAACGGCCTGATCGAGAAAGTACCCGTACGGCGCCGTCCCGGTACGGTCGGCATCTGTGCCCGGCTGATGGAACGGTTCAAGGTAGACGCCGTGCCTCACGTGATCTGCGGCGGTTTCACAAAAGATGAAACCGAAGATTTTCTCTACGACCTGCACTACCTCGGTATTGACAATGTGCTGATCCTGAGAGGGGATCCGGAAAAATCTGCCGGCGTTTTCCGTTCGAAAGAAGGCGGGCACCGGTATGCATCCGAACTGGTTGCGCAGGTAGCCGACATGAACCGCGGCCGTTTGCTCCACGAGGAAACGGAAGCCTCGCCCACCAATTTCTGTATGGGCGTAGCAGGCTATCCCGAAAAACATTTCGAAGCGCCGAACCTCGGCAATGACCTGAAATACCTGAAAGAGAAAGTCGATCTGGGTGCCGAGTACATCGTCACCCAGATGTTTTTCGATAACCAGAAGTACTTCGATTTTGTGAACCGATGCCGGGAAGCAGGTATCAATGTGCCGATTATTCCGGGATTGAAGCCGCTTTCCACCAAAAAGCAACTATCCGTTCTGCCGCGTATTTTCCACCTGGATATGCCGGAGGAGCTGGTTAAAGCAGTAGAAGCCTGCGCGACGGACAAGGACGTCAAACAGGTCGGCATCGAGTGGGCCATTCAGCAATGCAAGGAGCTGCAGCAGTTCGGCGCGCCGGTATTGCACTTCTACACCATGGCCCGCTCTGAAAACGTACAGACCATCGCCCGGGCGATATTTTAAATGAAACTGATCGACTGTCCGAGAGACGCCATGCAGGGGCTGCACGATTTCGTTCCCACGGAAACGAAAATCGGCTACCTCAACCGCCTCCTCCGGGTCGGGTTTGATACCCTGGATTTCGGAAGCTTCGTATCCCCCCAGGCTATTCCCCAGATGGCGGATACGGAGGCTGTGCTGGCGCAGCTCGAACCGTCGGATACCCGTTTACTGGCAATTGTCGCCAACCTCCGGGGAGCCGGGATGGCCTGTTCGCTACCGGCAATCAGCTACCTCGGCTTCCCGTTGTCTGTTTCAGAGGAATTCCAGCAGCGCAACACACGCAAGCGTATTGCACAGGCCCTGGAAGAGGTAGCGGAGATGCAGGAACGCTGCATCACTGCCGGCAAGGAGTTGGTCGTGTACCTTTCCATGGCTTTCGGCAATCCGTATGGAGAGGCCTATTCGCCGCAGACGGTTGTCGACCTGACCGGGAAGCTGGCTGATCTGGGCGTGCGTATTGTCGCGCCGTCGGACACCATCGGCAGTTCTTCGCCGGAAGGCATCCGGCAGTTGTTCGGCACGCTGATACCGGCATTTCCGGAAATTGAGTTCGGTGCGCACCTGCATTCCACGCCCGACAAAGTACTGGAAAAAATGGAGGCGACCTGGGAGGCGGGCGTTCGCCGCGTCGACGGCGCCCTGCGCGGCTTCGGCGGCTGCCCCATGGCGGCCGACCAGCTCACGGGCAACATGCCTACCGAATCCTGGATAGCTTTTCTCGCAAAGAAAGATGCCGGATTGACGATTAATCAGGATGCGTTGGAAGAGGCGATGGGATATTCGGGGAGGGTGTTTGGAAGGCTGTAGGCTATAAGCCGTAGGCTTTAAGCAGTAAGCTGCGGATGACGACTATCGAAGGCTGGCAAGTTCATTGCCTACAGCTTAAAGCATACATCTTATAGCTACTCCCACAACTGCCTCGCCTCATTCTTAACCGCATTCAGCGTTTCCTGCCAAAGTTCGGAGGGGCGGCCGACGGCGTGTTCACCGATTTTGCGGGCGAGTTCAATCGCCGGCGCGTCCGGAGATACCTCGGCGGCGGCTTTGTTCACGAGAGAAGTCAGCTCATGGGAAACCAGGCGTACCCGGTCCCACAGCTCATTACTGACATACATCTGCTGGGCAGCGTTGTGGTGTACTTCTTCGCGGATTTCGGCGACGAGTACCTGCTGCAAATCCAGGGAAGTAACAACCTGTGGAACATTGCGGAGCAAAAGCGCGTTCGGACTGAGGCGTTCCAGCAACAGGCTCAGCCGCTCGTAGGCCTGCAGCCGCAGCGGCAATACCTGACGAAAGGCTTCGGACCGCGTCTCCTGTTGTTTTTCAATGAGTTGTTTGTTGAGAAACGCCCGGACGACCTGAAAAACGGCATACAGTACCAGGCCCGCGGGCAGCAGCACCTTGATCAGATCGCTGAATACATCGTACATAGGAAAGTGATAAATCAACGGGTTAGCACCGGGTAGTCCTGGAAAAATCAGACCCCGTCCGGATACTCCGGCGGCCCAAAAGTAGAAAAAGGAGCGGCTCAGGCTGCATCCTGCGTGGTAAATGATCGAGAAAGAATTGATTTCGCTGACTCCGGAAGCCAGCCGGCAGATCCGGGCCATCATCGACGAGAAGGGCCTTCCGCCCTTCTACGGCCTCCGGGTGGGGCTGAAGGGAGCGGCCTGCGGTGCGTCGTACCTGCTGGGTTTTGATACCGAAAACAAGGACGAGGACGACCATTTTGAGGTCGAAGGCATTCCCGTCTTCGTCAACCGCCGCCACCTGATGTACCTGATCGGCGTGACGATTGATTTCGAAGAAGGCGGGGAGGGGTTCGTCTTCCGGAAATAAAAAATCCCGCACGCGGCAGGATTTTTTACGGGCTATTCGTCTTCCACTTTGACGTGGCCCCAATTCTCGCCTGAACGGATACGGTTCAGCTGGGTATGCGTAATGCCGAATTGCTTGGCGATCATCTTGAGCCGGTTTTTGTCGCTCTTGAGCATCTTTTTGATCATGATCACCTTGCTCTCCGTCAGTTTGTAGTTTTTGGTACGTTTCGGACGGGGCTTTTCCTGGGGATTGGTGCGGTGGTGTTCCGTCATCTCATCCCGGGTAACCCACTTGAGGTTTTCCCAGTGATTATTCAGCTTGTCGTGATCGCGGTGAATGATAAATTTCTGCCCCGGATCGTCCTTCGGGACAAAAAAATCCGCAACAAGCCGGTGAAGATACCGGTTAATAACCTTGCCGCCTTTAATCCGGATGTTCAGGGACCGATATCCCTGAATCACAGAGCCTTTGATTACTTCACCCTCAGGGTTATTCTGAAAACTACGAAGACGTCCATAATTCGAAACTTCGTAACGGGGAGGGTTTTCTACTCCTTCAAACGGAATTTCAACCCACTTTTCATTCCAAAAACTACCAGTTCTCTTCTCGCTCATGGTTCAATAATTAACAACCGTTCAAATTATTTGACGGGTTAACGGAAATACTTGTCAGCTAGAAAATTGGTTTCGGGCGGGCGACGATGAAGACAGATACTTTCCTGAGTAGTGACGGTAAGGCTTAATATTCATCACTCAAAACCAGCTCGAATATCGTAAGAATTTTAATAAGAACTTTGCGGCAACTTGCAAAAAATTTCAAATCGATGAAAACAGTCGTTATAGGAGCTTCCACCAACCCCGCCCGATACGCTTTTCTGGCTGCTAATCGTCTTTTACAGCACGGCCACGAGGTTGAACTCGTTGGAAAAGAGCAAGGTGAGGTCGCCGGTATTCCGATTCAAACAGGTCAACCGGCCCTGAAAAACATAGATACAATTACTCTGTATCTGAACCCCGTTCGCCAGCAGCCGGTCTATGACTATCTGCTCAGCCTGCATCCGCGCCGGATCATCTTCAACCCGGGTACGGAGAATCCCGAACTCGCCCGTCTTGCCGAAGCGCAGGGCATTGAAACAACGGAAGCCTGTACGCTGGTATTGCTCGCGACCGGCCAGTACTGATTACGCGGTCGTACCTGTTCATACGACGGACGTCATTGTATTTAGACGCGGCATGTAGGTCTTTGGTAAAATCGCCGGAATAAACCTGGTAAACGAAAAGGGAGCGCAACAGCGCTCCCTTTTCGTTTACCAGCGGATCAGGGCCGAGCCCCAGGTAAAACCGCTTCCGAAGGCTGCCAGGCAGATTAGCTGCCCCGGCTGCACCCGTCCGGATTCCCAGGCTTCGGTCAGCGCGATCGGGATCGAGGCCGCCGTGGTATTTCCGTATTTCTGAATATTATTGAAGACCTTCTCAGGCGCCAGCCCCATCGATTGCCGGACATATTCCGAAATCCGCAGGTTGGCCTGATGCGGTACCAGCAGGTCTACGTCCTCCGGCGTCAGCCCGTTTTTGTCGAGCGCTTCGCGGATGACTTCCGGAAATCGCACCACCGCGTGCTTGAAAACGGCGTTGCCCTGCATCAGTACTTCCATTTCGGACGGATCTTCCATGGCGGTACTGAACCAGCGGCCCGGGCGACTGCTTCCCGGCCCTTTGACAAACAATTCTTCGGCGTATTGCCCGTCGGCATGCAGGTGCGTTGACAGTATCCGGTGCGCCGGATCTTCAGTAGCCTGTACGACTGCTGCGCCGGCGCCGTCTCCGAAGATGACGGCAACGCCGCGTCCTTCGGTACTGGGGTTCAGAAAAGACGACTGAATTTCGGCTCCCACAACGAGTATATTGCGGTACATGCCGGAACGGATGTACTGATCGGCTACTGACAGCGCATACACAAACCCGGAACACTGATCCCGGATATCCAGCACGCCGATCCCGGAGATACCCAGTTCGCGCTGCATGGCGAAGCCGGGGCCGGGAAAGTAATAGTCAGGGGTGATCGTCGCATAGACGATAAAATCGACATCCTGAGGCGCCAGCCCGGCGCGTTCCAGCGCCGTACGCGACGCCTGCGCAGCCATGCTGGCGTTGGTATCCTTGCCGGGCGTAAAGTACCGCCGTTCGCGGATACCGGTGCGTTCGACAATCCACGCGTCCGACGTATCAAAACGCTGTTCAAGATCCTGATTGGTAATCCTGTTTTCGGGGACGTAGTAACCCAGTCCCGTTATCTGAGAATAAGGCATGTGCAAAGCTAGCAAGACCGCAAAAATAGGACTATTTCCTTTTTTATTGGATTGAAAAGCGGCGAAATGGCTGACTTATCTCAAGCAGAAAGTATAAATGCCTGAATAACAGTCAATTGTAAGGGGAATAGCGGAAGTCCCCTGCGCCGGCGGAAGGAGGGAAGTACCGGCAGGAAGAAAAAAGCCCGGCATTACCGGGCTTTCGGGAGAATTACAGCGGCTTGACGACGAAATCGAACGATTCCATAATCAGGTTGGCGAGGAGCTTTTCGCAGGCTGTTTTAACCTGAGCCTCGGCGGCTTCCTGCGAATCGGCTTCGACTTCCAGCGTGATGCGTTTTCCGATTCGCACGTTATCGATGGCATCCATGCCCAGGTTGTGAAGACCGAGCTTCACGGCTTTGCCCTGGGGGTCGAGAATTTCTTTCTGCGGGAGAACGTTGATTTCGGCGAAGAATTTCATTGGGAAATATACCGGACAGGCCGGCAGGTATTGTGAACAAATGATTTCAAACGTGCGCCTTGCCGCGGTTGTTGACCAGGGAAAGGAGAATATACAGCACCACGATCAATGGAACGGCTGCAAAGTTCAGCAAAATCAGCAAAAGGGCCGAAGCAATTATGAAAATATACTTGATCTCGTTGCCTTTCCAGCCAAACCCTTTGAATTTAAGCGCAAAAAGCGGCACCTCCATCACCAGCAGAAAAGACATGACAAAGCTGAAAACGATCAGGTAGTTGGTCTGGAGAATAACGGGTGCCCAGTCCTCATGCTGGCGCAAAATGACCGGAATAGAAGCGATCAGCAAGGCATTGGCCGGCGTCGGCAGGCCGATGAAGCCGAGGGTCTGCCGCTCGTCGATATTGAACTTGGCCAGGCGCAGGGCGGAAAATACCGCAATGACGAACGCCAGGTAGCATTTCCAGACGCCGTTCAGGTCCGGAACGCTTTCCATGATCAGGTGGTAGACGATAAACGAGGGAAGTACGCCGAACGTCACCATATCTGCCAGGGAATCAAGCTGTTTGCCGAGTTCGGAATTGGCTTTGACGAGACGGGCGACAAATCCGTCGAAAAAATCAAAAATGCCGGCCAGCACGATCAGGTAGCTGGCCAGGAGAAGATCGTTGTTGAATGTCGCCGAAATCCCCACACATCCGCACAGGAGGTTGCCGCAGGTCAGCACATTCGGCAATGATTTTTTGAAGGAAGTCCACATAAGGATCAGGCGTATTGTCCGTTGGCGCCAACATAAGGATTCTCCAGCCGCTCCCGGCCGATGGTCGTACTCGGTCCGTGTCCCGGGAAAACCTCCATTTCATCCCCCAGCGGAAACAGCTTGTTTTTAATGCTGCTGATGAGGTCGTCGAAGTTGCAGAACGGAAAATCCCACCGCCCGATACTTCCATAGAAAAGCACGTCTCCACTGATACACAGGTTCGATTCACGGTTGACGAACGCCACGTGTCCGGGGGCGTGGCCGGGTACGTGAAGCACTTCCAGCGTTGTTTCTCCGAACGTTACCGGCGTTCCTTCTTCCAGCCATTCGTCGGGCTCGGCTTCTTCGTAATCAAAAATCCGGAAAGAAGGCGCGCGGACCGCTACTGACTTCAACACCGGGAGGTCCAGGCGGTGCAGGTATAAGGGCGCTCCCCAGGTCCGTTTGGCGAAGGCATTACCCAGTACGTGATCAACGTGCGCATGGGTATTGAGGATCTTGACCACCTTCAGGTCTTCGTCGTCGATGAATTCTTTCAACTCTTCGCGCTCCTGGCGGTCGGAGCATCCGGGATCGATGATGACGGCTTCGCGGGTGTCATCCCACAGGACATAAGTGTTTTCCTGAAAGCCGTTAAAGGTAAAAACCTGCAGATACAGCATGGTATTGGTCAAAAAGTTCCTAAAGCAAAGATGGTGGGTTTTTTATGCAAATCGGGGCGGCTGTTGCGCCATTGTGCGATTCGCTGCGTCGAAACAAACTCGTCCGGAGCGGTAAGCTGGCTGCCGATGCACAGCAGGGTAGTCGGCTGGCATACGTTCACGAGGTCTTCCAGCAGGGCATTATTCCGGTACGGCGTTTCCATAAATACCTGTGTCTGACCGGATAGTGCCTTTTTCTCCAGTTGACGGATGGCGGTTGCCCGCTCGTTCCGGTCGATCGGCAGATACCCCGAAAAAGCGAACGACTGCCCGTTGAAACCGGAGCCCATCAGCGTCAACAGTATGGACGAAGGACCGGAAAGCGGCGCTACCTGCATACCCGCCTCATGCGCAAGCCGGGCTGCTACGGCTCCCGGATCGGCGATACCCGGGCAGCCGGCTTCGGAAATAACGCCTGCGTCCCGGCCGGACTGTTTCAGCTCGGCGATCTGCCGGCGGGTGTCGGCGACGGGCGTATCCTTATGCAGTTCGAAGAAGGTGAGGTCTTCTATCTTCCGGCCGGTTTTCAGCTCGGAGATAAACCGCCGCGTGGTGCGGAGGTTTTCGGCAAAGAATACGTCCGTCCGCGAAATGACATCGCGTACCTGCGGCGACAGCACCGAAAACGCTGTTTCCGGCGCCAGGACGGTCGGAATGAGAAATAACGTCGGCATCATCAGGACAGAAATCGCAGCACGGCTTCGGTAAAGGCGGCGGGCTGATCGGCCTGCACCCAGTGTCCGGCTCCGGCAATGGTCTCGATCGTCGCGTGGCGGAATATCCGGTGAATCTCCGCTTCGTCTTCCGGCGTGATGTACGTGGATTTCTCACCGCGGAGGAAAAGTACCGGCTTGTCTGTCGGCCGGATACCGATAAGTTCTCCGCCGACGGTTCCGATTTCCTTCGTCAGCACCGGCAGATTGAGCCGCCAGGCGAAGCCGCCGCCGTCGGCGCGGGCCAGGTTTTTGAGGATGAAAGCCCGGGTACCCGGGTTGTCCTCGTACCGGGCGAAGAAATCTTCGGCTTCCTGGCGCGTCCGGATGGTATCGAGCGGCATGAGGTTCATGCCCTTCAGAATGCCATCGTGGTGGATGGGGTAAAAGCGCGGAGCAATGTCAACGACCACCATTTTTTTCCAGGCGTCGGGGTAGCTCATGGCATATTGCATCACGGATTTGCCGCCCATCGAGTGGCCGATGAGGATGGGATCGGTGATCTGCTGATCTTCCAGAAATTCATGGAGATCGGCTGCCATTTCGAGGTAGCCGAAATCATCGCTCCAGGGAGAGCGGCCGTGGTTGCGCTGGTCGAGCATGAAGACCCGGTAGCCTTTGTCGGCGATTTGTTTGCTGACAGTCAGCCAGTTGTCGGCTGAGCCGAATACGCCGTGGAGAATCACAATGGCCGGTCCGGTTTCCCCGGCCTGCCGGTAAAATAGTTTCATGCGTCGCTGAGTACGGATTTTCGGCTCGCGGACAGGCCGGAGCAGGTAGAAAAGTGCAACTATAGAACTTTTGCAGGCAAAGTTATCTACACAACGGCAAACCTTCGTAAAATTGCCGCTGATTAGCATGGTCAGTGCGTACCGAACCGATAGCTGGACCATTCATTGTTCACACGTTAGCCGGGCACTGATCTCTTCCGATGAGTCTTTCCATACAGCAAATTCAGGCCCCGATCAATGCCGAAATGAAGGCGTTCGAGGGTAAATTCAGGGCGTTCATGAAAAGCGACGTGATGTTGCTGGACCAGATCATGAACTACATCGTCCGGAGAAAAGGCAAGCAGATCCGACCCATGTTCGTGTTTTTATCGGCGGGTACGTGCGGGACGATCAACGAGTCGACCTACCGCGGCGCTTCCCTGATCGAACTCGTGCACACCGCTTCGCTGGTGCACGACGATGTGGTGGACGATTCCAACTACCGCCGAGGATTTTTCTCCGTTAATGCCCTCTGGAAGAATAAGATAGCTGTGCTGGTGGGAGATTACCTGTTGTCGCGCAGCCTTTTTCTGGCGGTCGACAACGAAGACTTCGACTTCCTGAAACTCATCAACCGGGCCGTCAAGGAAATGTCGGAAGGAGAACTGATGCAGATCGAAAAGGCCCGCCGGCTCGATATTACAGAAGACGTGTATTTCGAGATTATCCGGCAGAAAACAGCGACGCTCATTGCCGCCTGCTGCGCCACCGGCGCCCGCTCGGTAGGCATGACCGCCGAACTGGTCGAACGCATGCGTCTTTTCGGTGAAAAAGTAGGAATTGCCTTTCAGATCAAGGACGATTTGTTTGACTACGGCGACGCCGAAATCGGCAAGCCCGTCGGCATCGATATCAAGGAAAAGAAAATGACCCTGCCGCTGATTTATGCCCTGCAGCAGGCCGACTGGATGACGAAACGAAAAGTCATCCGTACCATCAAAAACGACTCCGAAAACCCGAAAAAAGTAGGAGAGGTAATCGATTTTGTGAAACAGTCGGGTGGTATTCAGTACGCCACGCAGGTGATGAAACGCTACGTCGACGAAGCCCTGCACATTCTCACCGACTTTCCTGCCAGCGCCTACCGCGAGTCATTGCTGAATCTGGTGAAATTTACGATTGAACGAACGAAGTAAGAAGCAGTTAGGTATAGCAGACCTAAAGCAGTAAGCTACCCTCTGCAACGACCCCGAAGGGGTCAAACGCCAATAACCCGGGGCGCAGCCCCGGGCAGATGAGCTTAATAATGCGTCAATCCGGAACAAACGTAAAATCCGGATATCCCGAAATAGCATTGGTAATCAGTTCATTAGACGGAAACTTCGGTGTTTCCGACGAGAGAGACATATTCCCTTTCTTCAACAGCAGGATATTGCCCTGCGCTGCGGGCATGAGAGTAGCGCTTCCGGTCAGGTAATAGTATTTCTTCGGTACTCCTGCGGAATAGTTGTTCATGCTGATGACGTATTGTTTCGTCTTGTCAGTAATAACAAGGGGATCGATCGACAGGAATACCTGCTTTTCAGGCGTGCCGATTTCGATTGCCTTCTGCCGGAGAACGGTTTTGGTCGCCGCATCCCACAGCGTGACATTATACGTGCCGACTTCCGGCATTTTTGCTCCCAGCTGCGTAATTTTTCCGGGTTTTGATACGGTAAAGTATACGCCCGTTTCCCAGCCTCCGCCGCTGAGCGTCTGGCTGGAGAGCGTCACGCTGGAAATGAGCGAGCTGACGGGTGTTTCTCCCGGGTTGGCTTCGTCTCCTTTTTTACAGGCAGCGGCTGCTAATGCGACGATCAAGAGTGAGTAGTGAATAACACGTTTCATGTTTGTGAAGGTTTTTGGTTCGAAATCCTTCGACAAAACTCAGGTAAAAAAGAATGGCAGTACATCCCATAATCAAGGGATACCGCCTGCTTGGCCGGACAATAATTTAGCAGTCGGTTCACAGGCAACAGGCCACTGAAACCGTTTTTCCGCGTATATTTCGCCGTTTCTCAAGCTAAACTCATTCAAGCTATGATCAAGCGTAACGCGACCGCCGTCTGGAACGGATCAGGTAAAGAAGGTGCGGGCCACCTCACCACTGCCAGTACTGTCCTGAACGAAACCCAGTATTCGTTCAACACCCGTTTCGCCGACGGCGTCGGAACCAACCCGGAAGAACTCATCGCTGCCGCGCACGCCGGCTGCTTCGCCATGAAACTCAGCTTCGACCTGAATGCTGCCGGTTTCACTGCCGATGAAATCAACGCGAAGGCGACCGTCGTCCTCGATCCCTCAAAAGGCGAAGTAACCGAGTCGAACCTCGTCGTAACGGCGAAAGTACCGGGTCTTTCTGCTGAACAATTCGCGGAAATTGCCGCCGGCGCCAAGGCCAATTGCCCCATCTCCAAGCTCCTCAACGCTGCCATTTCACTGGACGCGACCCTGGCCTGATCGGGAAAAGATTGCGGATGTCCCTGTTCTTGTATTTTTTCGCTGTACGGAACACCATCCGCAATCTTACTCAACATGGTCCACTCTCAGGAATTACACATCCTCATCGGCTGCGCCGACGCCCGGGATCTCAGCCAGATCCAGCTCGACGCCGTCAGTGAAACCGCCGCGCGCTTCAAGGACGACTACGGCATCGAAATCGATGTCCAGGTAATCCGCGCCGCCGGCTCCTTCGTCACACCCGACGTCTTCATGGATGTGAAGCGGATCGTCGAACACCACCTCCGGACGGCCCGTTTCGATGTCCCCACGCGCTATTTCGTGCATATCCAGTCGCACGGACAGCTCACGCCCGATTCCTCGCATGAGCACGTCGCGCACGTGCACGACCTGCACATCGTTGACGGCTCTCCGCTCAACTGCGGGATGCTCGGGGCTTCAGGGGTAGCGGTCGAGATCGAACAGATGCTTATGACCGAGCAGCCGACGATCACCGTACACGGCAAGAGCCGAACCATTACCAATGAGGAAGATATCCGCTGGATGCTCCGGGAAGTATATGCATATGAAGGGTACCTGGCGGGCGACTGGATCCGCAGCATTGACCTGCTACGTACCCACCCGCGGAAACAACGGCGCATTCTGGAGGACGCGCTGGATAACGATCCGGACCTGACAGGCCTGAACATTCAGATCACGGCCGGTATCCTCGACTATTCCGTGCACTGGCTCATCCGGGTAGACGGCGGCGAGCCCGGTGTGCCGTATTGGGACGAAGTACAAGCTGAAATCCGCCGGAAGGTAGGGGACGACCATTACCGCCAAACCATTCTTTCCCACCAGGCTACCCGGCAAAGCCCGCTGGCGGGGCTGATTTCCATGCCCGACCCGCGCCGTTCCAACCGGGAAGCGGCGGCCAACTGGTACCTGCGCCACAAACAGCAGGAGCCGGGCGAATACTACCTGCCGAATACCCTCTTTAACATGACCGGCAGCTCGTTTGACATGCCCGGAACCCCGTTTGGCCCCTATGTCATCGCCGGGTTTTATTACTCCGTCGCCTCGCTGAAACTCACCGACCAGATTGTACTGGGAGAAAACGAGTTCCAGACCCAGCGGATGATGCACAAGATTCAAAATGACCCGATTATGGGCCTCATTGTCCGGAAATACGGTGTGAACCTGATTCCGGTCAACAACGAGGATATTATCTGACCGATACCGATTTTTCGATACCCTTCCGGTCCCGGCCGGAAGGTATTTTTTTTGATTATGGCACTGGATAAATCGCTGAAGGAGGCCGTTTTACGGCTTTCGAAAGAAGAAAAGGACAAGATGCTGCTGCGTCTGATCGGCAAGCACAAAGACCTGCAGGAGCAGTTGTATTTTCAGCTGATCGAGGACGGAGATACCCTCCCCGAGCGCCGGGAGCATTTGCATGCGGAAATCGACCGGCTGTATGCGGGCGACTACGGCTCGGCGGTATGGCTGCTCGGCGCCGTCCGGAAAATGCACGCGGCGATAGCCTACCACGTCAAGATTACCAAGGATAAATATGGGGAAGTGGAGCTGGTGATCTACCTGCTCAACCAGTGCTTTGTCCGTCAGGCAAAATACACCGATACTCATTCGGCGCGGTCGGAAGCCCTTGCCGAGTACCTGGTCAAGCGGACCGACGCCGTCCTCAAAAAATGGGGTAAACTCCACCCCGATATCCGCTTCGAATTTCAGGAAGAAATGAACAACCTCCTCGCCCGCTGCCATACCTGGTCTGCGGAGCATTATGCGAAGCAGTGGGGAGTGCCAGGGAAAGTGGAATAGCCGGTTCGGACGGGGTTTTCAGTTTTCGGTTTCGAACGGCTAGGGGCCCGGCAGCCCTGTTTCCGGGCGAGGTCAACCGAAAACAAAAAACTGAAAACTGAAAACCGTAAGAAAGCAGAAGGCCAGGGCGACAGCCCCGGCCTTCCACTTTCTTACGATATCCCATCCTCCTTCCTCCTCTTCCTGTTCAGCCATTTTTCATATACCAGCTGAATAATACCATCTTTCAGGCCAAGGTGGGGAACGTGTATTTCGGTGGCGCCGGCCCAGCGCATGGCCGACAGGTAGATTCCGGCGGCGGGGACGATGACGTCGGCACGGTCGGCGTTGAGTTGCAGTTTGTTGATCCGGTCTTCCAGCGAAAAGGTAGATACGTATTGCTGGATACGGGCCAGTTCGTCAATACTGATGGCATCCGGCCCGACTTTCGTCTCCGCGATGTTGAGCAGCTTGCTGATGTTACCGCCGGTACCGACGGCCTGAATCGAGGTATCACCGGGGTTGACGTACTCCTGAATCCAGCGTTGCATCTTCACCCAGTCTCCCTTTTGCTCGCGTCCTTCCAGGAGGCGGACCGAACCTATTTTAAACGACCGGCTCGCTACTTTCTGCCGGCGGACGTACAGGTTAAGCTCCGTCGAACCGCCGCCTACGTCAATGTGGAGGTAATTGCGGTCGGGTTCCAGTGACTGTACGACTACGTTGTTGATAAGCTCCGCTTCCTTGGCGCCTTCGATGATGTGAATCTTCATGTCGAGCTGCCCTTCGATGCGCGTGGCGATATCTGTTGAGTTGGTTGCTTCCCGCATGGCCGACGTCGCGCAGATCATGTAATCCTTGCATTCGTGCAGTTCGATGAGCAACCGGAAGGAATGCAGCATTTTGAACAGCCGGACTTCGCCTTCCGGGCTGATGGAGCCGGAGTTGAAAACGTCCATCCCCAATCGCAACGGAAAGCGGACATACTCCACTTTCTTGAACGAAATCACCCCGTCGTTTTCCAACACCCTGGAAATCTGGAGACGGGCGGCGTTAGAGCCGATATCAATAGCTGCCAGCTTCATGCAAAATACTGTTTGAGTCCTCTAAAAAATCGGTTTTCGCGTGAATGACAAAGCCCCGACGGGGAAAATCCTCAACGAATACCCAGCCGCAGGAGGTAGCGGCGCTCGCACGCGAGAAGACGGGTAGCCGGATTCAGGAATTCTCCGCTGAGTACCGAGACGTGAAAATGAGGATGTGACTGAATCTGATCAATCCGGATACCGGCCTTCCGGATCAGTGAGAGCCCCGTGGAATCGGTTAATACCCAGGGCGTGGAAGGCAGCACTCCCTCCGGAAGGGGAGGATGCAGTTTCTTTGTATAAAAATCAAACGTATAGCTATAGCTGTGGAATTGACTTAAGGGCTCGTCTGCGGGGCGTTTGTTCCAGTCCCGCGCGAAAGTATACCCCGAGTCAAATTCCGCGAAATGCGGATAGACATTGGCACTTAGTGAGAAAAAGACCAGCGCGAGGCTACCGACTGACACGGCCAGGATGCGGGGCAGACCCGCTGCCTGCCGGAAGCACAAAAAGAGAACTACCCCTGCAATACCGATCGCCACCGCCTGATTGAGCCGTCCCGGAATGGGTTGTATATACAGGTTGAGGTATAACCCGAAAGCGACCAGAATAACCGCTACGCCGGTTTGCACCCACGAAATCGTGCGGACCGTTTTCTCTCCGGCGGCGGTCAGCCGGCCACTGACAAGAATCGCCATATAGGGAAACAGGATATTGAGGTAATGCGGGAGTTTGTATTGGGCAAAGGACAGTACCACCAGCATCAGGGTACAGATTCCGATTGTCAGAAATTCACCTTTCCGGTCGATCAGTCCGCGGATCCATCCCCAGTAAAACAACAGGCTCCAGGGAAGAAAAGCCCATAACAGGGTATGGAAAAAGAAGAAGTAGTCGGTCGATCCGGAACTCCCCCAGGCTTCCCCCTGAAACCGCTCCACGCTTTGGCCCAGGAGGATAAAGCGGATGCCGGAGAGGCCGGTCATCCCCCGTATTTCTTTTTCGGGATGAAGATCGAACTGCACGTAGTAGGCGTAGAGTACAGGAGCGACGAATACCAGAAACGAAACGCCGACGAGTACCCAATGCCAGCGCAGCAACGCCCGCAGGTTCCTTTCAAAAACAAGCTGAATACCCACCGCGAGTACCGGTACGGCCACGCCGATTCCGCCTTTTGTCGCGAAACCCAGCGCCAGGCCGAGTGCACCTCCGAGCGCATATTTCCGCTTGCTGGTGCGCGCGAGCGCAAGGAGCATCCAGGTCGAGAAAATGAGGAAGGCCGTCAGCATCGCGTCCATCCGGACGTCCTGATTCGCCAGCAGCTGGGCGCAGGCCGCTCCGTGGATCAATGCGGCTACGCGGCCGGTTAGCTCGTCATAAAGGAGTTTCCCAAGTCGGTAAGTCGAATAGAACCCAAATACCGAAGCCAGCAGGGAAGGAAATTTGAACGCAAACGTATTGATTCCGAAGACTTTATACGACAACGCCGCCGTCCAGAACAGGAGGTGTGGCTTATCGAGGTAGTCCATACCCCGGTCGACGAGGCTGACGTAATCGCCGGATTCCAGAAAGTGAAGCGCAATCAGTGCGTGGTGGGAGGCGTCGCTGTCGAGCAGGGGAACGAAAAGTCCGATGCCGTAAACCGCAGCGAGGCCCAGCCACAAAATCCAATAGAGCGGGCCGGATAGTAGTCGGTTATTCTGCATTCAAATGGGCGTTAGCAACGGATTTGCGGGCGGCATCCGTCGCACAAAAATACGCGTCAATCCGGATCTTCCCCCTTCGGCTGCGCCGGAAGGTCGATCGCCGCGCCAAGTAAGGAGCTCACCGCGTTCACCAGAAAGAACAATAACGTCGCCAGAACCGCGTGTTCCGGAAGAATAGGCAGGTAGGCCGCAGCCGACAGAAATACGAATTCCCGGATGCCGATACCCCCGACCGTCAGCGGCAGTACCGACGCCAGAGAGGAAAACAAAAATACCAGCGCGTATTCAAGCCAGGCGTCGCTGACGCCAACCGAACGGAGAAGCAGAAGTATCGCGCCGACCTGCGCCCCCTGGATCAGGAGAGACAACGCCAGCGTCGGCACAAAGGCGCTCCGGAACGTGGGAAAAACAAAGCGGTAAATCGCCCAGCCGCCCGCGACAGTCAGCAACACCAGGCCTGTGTCTATGAACACGCCGGCCCGGATACGATCAGCTACCCAGTTGCTCTGACCGGCCAGCAATACGAGTAGCAGCACGATCGCCAGGAGACCGCTGCCACGGTCGAGCAGGGTGGCCGATATCAGTGTTTTATACCGCGTTTTGTGCCGCTGACGCAGCATCCAGACTTTGTACCCGTCTCCGCCGATACCTCCGGGCAGAAACAGGTTGAAAAACATCGACCGGTAATACAGTTTCAGGAGAAAAGGAAACCCGTCCTGAATCGGGACAGGGGCCAGGTGGGATTGGAGGCGACGGGCGCTGATGACCTGAGAAACGTTGTAAAGGACAAACGCAGCCAGAATCAGCCCCCAGTCGGCCCGCCGGAGCAACGGTAGTACCTGCGCCCAGTCGATCTGCCGGTACAGCCACCACAGCGCCGCACAGGTTAGAATAAACTTGAAGGCCGACCGGATACCCCGGGATTCCCATAGTCCTCTCACGATTTCTGATAGATTTCCCGAACAAGATACGTGGATTTGGTACCCGTTTCGTAATATGTCCGCATCATGATTTCAGCCATGAAACCAAATGTAACAATCTGTAAACCACCTAATAACAGAATGACAGCCAGCGTGAGCAGGGGGCGGTTTCCGATGGATTCACCGGTTAGTTTCAGGCCGAGCAGATACAGGCCGATCAGCCCGCCGCTGAGGAATGTGAGAATACCCACCGGACCGAAAAGGTGCATCGGCCGGCGGAAGTACTTCTGGAAGAAAACCATCAGCAACAGATCGGACATGACCTTGAACGTCCGTCCCAGCCCGTATTTCGACTGACCGAACTGCCGGGCGTGGTGACGAACGGGCATTTCCGTCATCCGCGCGCCCTGCATCGCTGCCAGAACCGGAATAAACCGGTGCAGCTCACCGTAAAGACCAAGATTCTGCGCGATCTGCGCCCGGAACAGCTTCAGGGTACAGCCGTAATCGTGAAGGTATACCCCTGTCATCCGGCGTATCAGGGCGTTGGCAATTTTGCTGGGTATTTTCCGTAGAAAAACACCGTCCTGCCGCTTGGCCCGTACACCGGCTACAACGTCCCAGCCTTCCCGTTCGAGCTTTTCGAGCATGACGGGAATATCCGCCGGGTCATTCTGGAGATCGCCGTCGAGCGTCACGATATAAGGTGCTTTGGCTTCCGCAATACCGGCCGACATGGCCGTAGTCTGTCCGTAGTTTTTATTGAGAATGACAAGGCGGACGGTTTCATCGGCCAGCTCGCGGATGCGGGTGACGGTCTGGTCGGTCGACCCGTCGTCTACCAGAATAACTTCATACGAATACCCCTGCATCGCCTCGCGGATGCGGGTGAGCAGGGGGGCAATATTATCTTCTTCGTTGAGGAGGGTAATAACGAGGGAAAGAAGGGGATTGGCAGGCATACGTCACAAAATTAGTTCAGGAAGGGCCGTTTTCCAGCGGACAAACTCCCGGAGGCCTTCCTCCAGGGAAATCACCGGCTGATAGCCCAGCCGCTCGCGGGAGCGGCTCAGGTCGGCATAGGTTTGGGAGACGTCTCCCGGTTGTTCCGGCAGGTACTCGATCCGGGCTTTGCGGCCGAGTACTTTTTCCAGCGTAGCGACGAGCGTCGCCAGCGTCACCGGATTGCCCGAACCCAGGTTGAAGGCATCAAACCCTCTGTGCTTGTAGCCGATGGCAAGGCAGATTCCCCGGACAATGTCGCTGACATGCGTGTAATCCCGGCGCGTACTGCCGTCTCCGTACAGGTAAATCGGCTGCCCTTCCGAAATCAGCCGTGCAAATTTATGTATAGCCAGATCCGGACGCTGCCGTGAGCCGAATACCGTAAAAAACCGGAGAGCTACAAAGTCGATTCCGTGCAGGTGCGCATAGGTACGGCCGAGCATTTCACCGGAAATCTTCGACGATGCATAGGGGCTGATCGGCAGCAGGTTGGTATCTTCTTCGCTCCACGGTACGTTCGGGTTTTCGCCGTAGACAGAGGAGGAGGAGGCGAAAACGAACTTCCGGCACTTCAGCTGCCGGGCGATTTCCAGCAAAGACAGCGTCCCCATGACGTTCGATTCGTAATAGGGCCGCGTCGATTCAATACTTTTCCGGACCCCGGCCTTGGCTGCCAGGTGAATAATGGCGTCGAACGATTGCCCGTCCAGCAGATCGAGCAGTCGTTCCTGATGTGTAATATCTTCTTCGATGAACCGGAAACGGGGGTTCAGAAGAAGGGAATGAAGGTTGTTACGCTTTTGTTCGACATCGTAAAAATCATCGAAATTGTCGATACACGTAACCGTTGTTTCAGGGGAAGAAAGAAGCTTCTCGGCCAGGTGACTCCCGATAAAGCCTGCACCACCCGTAATCAGGTAATGGTTCATGGCGCTTTTCTGTTTGGCGGATAGCTGATTTTCCGAAGCCGGGAAAGCAGCGTACCTGCAAGTTATGAATTCCGGAAAGGTTCCGGGTACATAGAGCGTTCTATTTCAGGCCGAAGGCATTGAATACTGACGTGGGTCAGAGGGCCGCGGTGGCGCTCTGCTTGGTCAGGACGACCGTCGTCGGGGTTTCAAACAGGTCACGGCGGCGGGCTATTTCACGCAGCGGGACCACCGGCGTCAACTCCGGCAGGTATTCTGCCCGGGATAGAACGATGACGCTTTCCGGACCGCGGAGCGCATTCCGCAGCTCTTCCGGCGTCTGAAATACCTCAACCGATTTGTCCAGGTAGAAGACATACGCAGGATTGAACTGCTTGTAGGCTATCACCCGCTGATCGGGATGAATATGAGCGAGTGTCTGGCTGACGGGATTTTCGCGGTCGATGACCGGGTATGCCAACTGAAAAAACAACACCGCGGTCACGATAAACGAAGCGGAGAGCGCCAGAATCGTGCGGTTAAGCTGTTCGTGCCGGAAGCGGTACCAGGCCGCCGCTGCGCCAAGCGGGAATGTCAGGAAAATAAACGCCCACCCCGACAGGTGTGACACCGCCGGGTCCAGCCGCAGACCGAAAAAGAACGCCAGCGGAAGGAGCGTTGCCAGAATACCATATACAATCAGCGCCGGTCGCAGGTTTTTCCAGGAGGCGTGATCCGCCGACAGCATCCGGTCCAGGAAATACCCCGTCAGGACAGCGAGGAAAGGATACGAAGGCACGGTATAGTTCGGAAGCTTCGTCCCCGAAAAGCTGAAAAACACAATGACTACCGCAGCGATGCAGAGGGCAAAAAGCAGCGGCGCTTCGGTCTTGCGGCTCAGCCAAGCCTGTCTCAGCGCCTGCGGCAGGAAGATGGAAAAAGGCAGCAACCCGACCAGTACATAAACCGGTGTCAGCAGGAAAATACCGCCGTGGCCCTCCATCGGTGCCATGTAGCGGCTCAGGTTATGCTGGAAGAAAAAACCTTCCGTCCATGCACCGCCGGTCGCCTCGTGCACCGCGACATACCAGGGTAGTGCAATCAGGAAGATGATCTGAACGCCCCAGATAACCTGCATGTGCGGAATAAGGCGAAGCTCCTTCCGCATGATGAGAAACAGCAGAATCGACAGACCGGTCAGTACCAGCGCGATCGGTCCCTTCGCGAGGAGGGCAAAGCCCAGTGCCGCGTAGAAAACCCAGATCCAGTTGCTGATCGGACCGTCGTCCTTCGCGACGGAATACCATTCATAAAAGGAAACCCAGGCGAGGGTCAGGAGGAAGATCAGGTACGGATCGGGTACCGCCATCCGGAATTGCACGCCTACGTGCAGGGACGCGAGCAGGACCAGCGCGCTGGCCCAGGCAGCCCGGCGGTTGACATGCCGGAAAGTAAAAAAGAAGGTCAGCAATATTGTACCGACACCGCTGAGTACCGAGCCCCAGCGGGCCGCGAACTCATTGATGCCGAACAGGCGGTAGCTACCCATCATGGCCCAATAGTGGAGCGGGGGCTTGTCGGTCCGCAGCTCTCCGTTGAACGTCGGTACGACCCAGTCGCTCCGCTCGAACATTTCCCGGGCACATTCGGCGTTTTTGGCTTCGTCGAGCGAGTACAGCATCAGCTTGTTCGTGCCCAGAGACAGGAACAGCAGGCTGAACAGGCCCAACAGAAGAAGTGATTTCGATATGGATAAGTGTTTCATGGCAGCGGGAAGAAAAAAGAACTTGAAATCGGTCAGCCCAGGGCAGCCTGGTACGACCGGGGATTAGCAGGCATCTGTTTCTGGAACTCGCGGACGAGGTCTCCGACGGTTTGCACGCGGGAGAGATCGGCTGACGCGACATCCAGACCGGTGACGTCTTCGAGATCATTGGTCAGCTCGCAGATTTCTGCATAGGTCAGACCGAAATCGGTGGCGAGTGAATGGCTCAGGCGCAGGTGGCCCGGGACGTAGGCATAGAAGCGTTTCCGCAGAATCATCCGGATGGACGGAACCAACGCCGAGAGGCGGCTGTGGGGAGTAGGAATGATTTTCATGGCTTCAATCGGGAAAAAACAAGGTAGAAGAGAAACTGGACCGCTGCAGGGCACCGGCCCAGTTGTTCAACCTTCAACCTATCTTGTGGCCGCAAAAAGAACAGGTCTCTTCCGGCTATTCTGTGACAAATAAACCTTGGAAACTTTGAAATAATTTCCAGTTTCCAGTCTTTTTTTTCTGTCGGCCGGAAAATACTCCGGATCGGATGAGCGTTTTCGCGACCGCGTGAAAGAAAAGGGAAGAAAGACCGTGTCCTGATCGACGAAGTAAAGCTGCAAAACCGTGACCGGAGCTGCACGCAAAATCAGATGAAGGCAGATTTCGGGGGGATGAAGGTGGGTTTTGGAGGAGTGAGGCGCCGGGGCATAGGGCAAGGGGCATAGAGCATGGGGAAATGTCGCGGAGACGGAGGCTTCTCCCCGGTGGTTTCGACGCAGCTCAACCACCGGCTATGGCGTAGAGAATAGCGAGTATGAATACCCTACGTCTGTGTATTCTGTGAAGTCTGTGAGAACATGGTATTTATTTTCTCACAGACTTCACAGAATACACAGAAAACAAAAATGGCCGCCTCGTACAGAAGCAGCCATTTCATATAAAGAAAAGCGCAGATTATACCGACATGATATCAGCCTCTTTCGCTCCGAAAATCTGATCTATTTTCACGACGAAGGAATCGGTCAGTTTCTGCACACGTTCTTCGCCCTGCTTGACTGCGTCTTCCGACACGCCGTCTTTCGTCAGTTTCTTGATGCTGTTATTGGCATCCTGACGGGCATTGCGGATGTTGATTTTGGCCGTTTCGATTTCGCCTTTGACACGCTTGACCAGGTCCCGGCGGCGTTCTTCGGTGAGCGGCGGAATGGTAATCCGGAGTTGCTCGCCGTCGTTGGCAGGTGAAAAGCCGAGGTTCGCATTCCGGATGGCCCGGTCGATCTCGTTCACCATTTTCTTTTCAAACGGTTTGACGGTAATGGTACGCGCGTCGGGTGTGGTGATCGATGCGACGTTCTGAATCGGGCTGGGAACACCGTAGTATTCCACCATGACGCCTTCCAGCATAGCCGGGGAAGCTTTCCCTGCCCGGATTTTGCTTAACTCGATATTCAGGTGCTTGATGGCACCATCCATCGTTTCCTTGGCTGCGTCAAGATAAAACTCTATTTCGTCCATTGCGGAGATAAATGATTGACTTTCAGAAGTTGACAAAAATCGTCGAAAAATTCAGGCCCCGAAAATCAGGAAACTATCTGAGATTGTCAAGCGATAAGCGTGCCTACTTCATGGCCCATGACCAGATTATAGAGATTTCCGGACTTGTTCATATCAAAGACAACAATGGGCAACTTGTTCTCCCGGCAAAGGGCAAAGGCGGCAAGGTCCATCACTTTCAGGTCTTTGGCAATGACTTCATCAAAGGAAACCGTCGAGTAGCGTACCGCGTTGGGATCTTTCTCCGGATCGGCTGTGTAAACGCCGTCTACACGGGTGCCTTTCAGAACGACGTCGGCCTTCATCTCAATCGCACGGAGGCTGGCAGCAGAGTCGGTCGTGAAATAAGGGTTACCGGTACCGGCCCCGAAAATAACAATGCGGCCCTTTTCAAGGTGCCGCATCGCCCGCCGACGGATCAACGGTTCACAAATCTGCTCCATCTTCACAGCTGAAACAAGCCGGGTAAACAGACCTTCTTTCTCCAGCGCTGCCTGAATGGCCATGCCGTTGATGACGGTCGCGAGCATACCCATGTAGTCGCCCTGTACCCGGTCCAGGCCGGTCGCTTCGAGCTCCTTTCCCCGGAAAATGTTGCCGCCGCCGATGACGATTGCTACCTCAACGCCGAGGTCAGCCACGCGTTTTACCTCCTTTGCGTATTGCTCGAGAATGGCCGCATCAATGATCTTGTCGGATTTCTTTTCTCCGCTGAGAGCCTCTCCACTGAGTTTGAGTAAAATGCGCTTGTATTTCGGCGTTTCCATAAAGATGTTTTTGAGTGACGAAGTTAAGAAACTGGATGCCAGTCAGGCAAGGACAGTAGTACTATTCGATGGGTGGATGAAAAAGGAAAATGCGCACAAAAATCTGACAATGAATGGATTATGTATTCATTGTTGCGGGTAAATATTATCCAATGATTGGATATTTACGATGAACGGAACTGAATCAGAACCTGATTCTTGTCGACATTCCGGCCGGGCACGGCCAGAACCGGACCGATTGTCACATCCGCCGGAGCTTTCAGTACGTTCTCCATTTTCATCGCCTCAAGAATGAGGAGGGAATCGCCTTTCTGTACCTGCCGCCCTTCTTCCACCAGCACCGACACGATTTTTCCCGGCATCGGTGCCTTCAGATCCGCTGCCTGCGACGAAGCCGCCGCCTTCATACCGAGGCGGTCGAGCAACAGGTCAAACCGGTCTTTGAGCGCAACCTGAAAGACCTGCCGGTTGAGGCGAAGGGTGACGGATTTTGAGACCGGATCATTTCCCAGCCATTCGGCCGTGTAGGATTTATTTTTCCAGAGTAGGTGAACGAAACCGTCCTTCAACGGAACAATATCCGCGTCGAGGACGTCTCCGCCGAGGGTTTGTGCCGAGGGATCAACATCGAGCAGGCGGTCGCCAACAGTGGCCTGGTACATCAGCGTGTCCTGGTTTTAGGGTTTGAGCGCCAAAGTAAGGAGTTCCGCTCAGATTCCCTCGTCCGGTGCCACTTTCACCTCAGAAGCGACCTGTTTCTTCGGCGGCGCATAGTTGACGAGGTAAACGCCTACCAGAATGATCGCCATGCCCACAAAATGCTGAACCTGAATTTGTTCGTGATCCAGTACGCCCCAGCCCACGGCGATAATCGGTATCAGGTACGTGACCGAACTGACAAATACCGGTCCGGTAATCTGAAGAAGGTGGTTGTAGAAAATCATCGCGATGCCCGAGCCAACGAGCCCGAGTGTCACCGCCGCTGCAAGCGACCAGAACGCGCCCTCCGTCTGCATGCGGTCCACGAAATCTGTCTGAAAAAGGAAAACTGCCGCCAGGGGAGCAATCGTGACAAAAGTCGCGCCCGTCAGCACCAGTGGTTTCAGGCCTGACAGGTACTTCCGGAGCAAAAAGGGATTCAGGCCGTAGAGGATCGTTGCCAATACCACCAGCAGCGAATAGCTGTTAAAGGTCAGTTGCCCTTGTAACCCGCTGAGGGTGATCATAATACAGCCCGCCAGTCCGAGGAAAAGGCCGCCCAGTTGCCGACGGCTGATCCGCTGACGGAAAAACAGGTATCCGATTACGAGGACAAACAGCGGCGTAAAGGAGTTCATAATTCCCACCAGCGAACTGTCCATGTGCATCACTGCATAGGAAAACAGGTAAGCCGGAAAGAAGCTGCCGACCATCCCGCAGACAAAACTCCAGCCCCATTCAGTACGGTTCGGCAGGTATGCACGCTGTGCAATGAGGAGGGGAACGAAAAAGGCTCCGGCGGCCAGCAATCGGAACGAGGCGATCTGAATACCCGAAAAAGCGTGCAGCGCCTGCTTCATCAGAATGAACGAACTGCCCCAGGTCAAAGCGAGGCCAAACAGAATAATCCAGGCGGAAAGGGAAGTAGACTTTTGCATGAGAAGTGTATCGAAGGTATTGACAGAACCCGAAAAAGGACCGGAGAATTCCACACGATCCCAACAAAAAAAGACAGGACACAGGCCCTGTCTTTTCGAAGCGGAAAAGCAACCGGTTAAGCCGGCACGGCGTCGTAAGTCGCTGCTATTTCCTGTAAAATCTCTTCTACTTCCGAGAGGGTAGGAACCTGTACCAGGCGATTCCGGAAGGCCTTCGCGCCGTCAATTCCCTTGAAATAACTGGCATAATGCCGGCGCATTTCGACTATTCCAAGACGTTCGCCTTTCCAGCGCACGGAAAACTCGACGTGTTTCCGGCAGACATCCACGCGGTCGGCAATGGTTGGCGCCTCCAGCTTTTCTCCCGTTTTCAGGAAGTGCTTGATTTCGTTGAAGATCCACGGATACCCGATCGACGCCCGGCCGATCATGATTCCGTCGACACCGTAGCGGTTTTTATATTCCAGCGCCTTTTCCGGAGAATCAATATCTCCATTTCCGAAAATCGGAATACGAATCCGCGGATTATCCTTGATTTTGCCGATGAGGTTCCAGTCGGCATCACCCTTGTACATCTGTACCCGCGTCCGCCCGTGAATGGTGAGCGCTTCAATGCCGATGTCCTGCAGGCGTTCGGCGACTTCCTCCACGTTTCTGGTGGAATCGTCCCAGCCCAGGCGGGTTTTGACGGTGACAGGCAGGTGTGTGGCTTTGACGACGGCTTCGGTCATCTTCACCATCTTCGGAATGTCCTGAAGAAGCGCGGCGCCCGCACCGCGGCAGGCTACCTGTTTAACGGGGCAGCCGTAATTGATATCGATCAGATCGGGGGAGACGGCAGACGTGATTCTGGCGCATTCGGCCATGGTTTCAATGTCCGAACCGAAAAGCTGAATGCCGATCGGGCGCTCGTATTCAAAGATATCCAGCTTCTGCCGGCTCTTGAACGCATCCCGGATCAATCCCTCGCTTGACACAAATTCCGTGTACATGAGGTCGGCGCCTCCCGCCTTGCATACAGCCCGGAAAGGAGGGTCGCTGACGTCCTCCATCGGCGCAAGCAACAGCGGAAACTCACCCAATTCTATATCTTTGATCTTTGTCATGCCTTTTCTCCTCGTCGCCCGGCCCGCGCAAAACACGGCGGCGATTGCTAATTTTGTACAAAAATAACCGATAATGACGGAAACTACCTACCCGCCTTCGGGAAGATTGTCCCCCCTGGCGAGTATCCTGATTGTATTTGGTCTGGTGCTGGTACTGAGTTCGGTTGCTCAGCTGGCCCTGGCCCTTCCCCTGATTCAATGGCTTACGGGCTCGGGCGATCTGGTTGGCTTTTCAACCAACCCCGGGCACTATCCCAACGGCTGGTTGGCGACGATGCTCGTTCAGGCACTTGCCTCTCTTTTCAGTTATGCGTTCAGCGCCTGGGTTTTTATCCGGTTGATTGAGAAGAGGAACCCGTTTCCGGCGGTAAAAAGTTCGCCGCTCTTCTGGATTCTGACGCCGGTAGTAGTCATCGCATTTATTCCGTTCAACGGCCTCGTTTTTGAGTGGAACCAGCTACTGCCCATGCCGCAATGGATGCTCGACATGGAGCAGAAACTCAAGGCGCTCACCGAATACCTGACCGATTTCCGGACGCCGGCGCATTTTCTGCTGGGGTTACTCGTCATTGGCGTGATACCGGCGCTGGGCGAGGAAATGCTGTTTCGCGGCACGCTCCAGCCGATTTTCCAGCGCTGGTCGGGCAGTACGCATGTCGGAATCTTGGTAGCGGCGGCTGTTTTCAGTGCGATTCACGTGCAGTTCATGGGCTTTTTTCCGCGGATGCTGTTGGGCGCGCTTTTCGGGTATTTGTATGTCTGGTCGGGGAATCTCTGGGTACCGGTCTGGGCACACTTTGTCAACAACGGTTTCACCGTCACGATGATGCACCTGAAAAAGCAGGGAGTGACGGATGTCAACCCCGACGAAAACGTCCCGCTCGCCATCGCGGCCGTATCGCTGGCGGCGACGATCGGCATCCTGATTCCGCTGTACCGCAACCGGAAAGTCATCCGCTGAAAACTTCGTTCCCTCCGCAAAATTCTCCGGTCTGTCGTTGTTTTGCGGCGCAGGCTGTCGGATAGCAGGGCAGGGAGCATACTTTTGCGTCCTTGGATATATGAAAAGTAACCGGCATCTTCGCCGGATAGGCATGGCCCGTTTCCGACGTCCCTGCCAACCCTTTCCTGAACCAAACAATCCGAAATCAAACCATTGGAAGGCTGGGTCAAAGTGTACGAATCGATGCTGCCACACCGCGCAGAATTGCTGCGGGGCTGGCTGGCTCACGAGTATGAAATTGACGCCGTGGTCCTGAGCAAACAGGATAGTGCGTACCTCTGGGGTCATCATGAAATCCATGTGCCTGTCAAAGACGCAGTCTTCGCCGAATGGGTATTACGAAATGAAGAAACGAATACAGACGAGACTGAGTAGCTATTCGAATCTGGTACAGCGGGTTATCGCCGCCGTTATCGGAGCCGCCCTGATTATCTTTTCCCTTTACTGGAGCGAATGGACGTTCCTGATTCTGTTTTCGCTTATCGGCGGACTGGCTCAGCTGGAATTTTACAAACTCGTCGGCCTCGACGACATCACGCCTCTGAAGTATTATGGTACGGGCGTTGGGGTTTTTATGAATATCCTGACCTTTCTGATCGAAAAGCACTACCTGCATTTCGAACTGTACTTCCTGCTTTCGCCGCTTTTTACGCTGATATTCTTCATCAAGCTGTACAAAAAAAACGAAGTCAAGCCGTTTACAAGCATTGCCTATACCTTCCTGGGGATTATCTACGTAGCCCTTCCGTTTGCGCTGATTACCGTGATCGCGCTGCTCGGAGGGGAGTATAGCTACCAGCGGGTACTCGGCTGCCTTTTCCTGCTGTGGGCGAGCGACTCGGGCGCATACTTCGCCGGAACCAAATTCGGCCGTACCAAACTCTTTGAACGGGTATCTCCCAAAAAATCCTGGGAGGGAAGTATCGGCGGGGCCGCGACCGCGATGTTTGTCGCTTACCTGCTTTCACAGTTCTTTACCGATCTCAGTCCCTGGCAATGGTACGGTATCGGCGGGGTGATTGTGGTGGCGGGAACCTATGGCGACCTTGTTGAATCCCTCTTCAAACGCAGTATCCAGATCAAGGATTCCGGTTCGGTTATTCCCGGGCATGGCGGATTTCTGGACCGGTTCGACGGCCTGCTGCTTTCTGCTCCCTTCATCGTAACCTTTCTCAAAGTGTTCTGATGGACCTGCTGGACGAACTCCGGAAAGAGCATTCCGCAGCGCAGACCAGGCGACTGATCGCGTATGTCGGAGCCGATCCGGAGCGTTTTTCCAGGCTTTTTCACTTGTTTTCGGGAGACGAGCCCCGCATTGCCCAGCGCGCCAGCCGGGTGGTCGACGGGGTAGTAGAGACGTTTCCGTTTTTACTGAATCCGCATTTTCCGGTCTTTTTGCATAACCTGTCTCGAAAGGACCTTCCCGACGCTGTTCGCCGGAATTCCGTCCGTATGCTTCAGTTTATCGCACTGCCGGAAGAGTACCACGGCGAGGTTGCGCGTATTTGCTTTGATTTTCTCCGCGATCCGGGCCAGCCGGTAGCAGTAAAGGCTTTTTCGATGACGGTCCTGCATCGTCTGACGGAAACATACCCCGAGTTGGGGCCGGAGCTCGCTTTCATACTCCAGGAACGACTGGAGCTGGAAAAGCCGGCGTACCGGTCGCGGGCAGTCAAAATTCTTCGTCACCTGAACCAGTAGACCGCTATGCCTGTCACCTTCGCCGTGCTGCATTTTTCGCCCCGTCACCGCTGGTGGGCGTTCGGGCAGATGGGCCTGGCAGGCAGTGTGCTGCGGCAGGTTCCGGGACTTCTCTTTTTCCGGTGGATGGGAACCGGGCAGGGAAGGGTATTCAGCCTCCGTCCGGATTTTTCCAGGTATGCCTTTCTGGCGGTCTGGTCGGATACTACCGCCGCCGGGGATTTTTTTACAACCTCTTCTTTCTGGAAAAACGTCAGGGACCGCTGCTCGAAAACGGAATTTTTCCGGCTTCAGACAACCCGCAGCCACGGAACCTGGGACGGTATCCAGCCTTTTTCGCCGGAAACAACGGAAGAAGAACAGAGACCGCTGGCCGTTCTTACCCGGGCTACCGTGCGCCTGTCTGCATTACCTGCTTTCTGGAAAAATGCGCGTCTCGCAGCCGACAGTCTCGCAGCAGCGGACGGACTGGTGTATTCTGTCGGAATGGGAGAGCTGCCCTGGATCCGGCAGGCTACCTTCAGCATCTGGACCAGCCAGGAAGCGATGAAGAACTATGCATATGGTTTGTCGGAACACCGGCAGGTTATCCGCCGGAAAGAGGCAGGAAAATGGTATTCTGAAGAGCTCTTTGCCCGGTTTCAGCTTGGCCCGTGAAAGCGGGCGGACCGCTCATCCGCCCGCTCCCGAAATTCAAAAGTCAAAACGGGTACCTTATCCCGGTTTTTTCCCGTTAATCCAAAACTGCCGCTCCGCGTCCGGACCCCTTACCTATATTCGGTTTGACAGGGTCGGCGGACCGGAACGGATCGCTGAGCAGAACCGCCGGCCAACGAGATATGAACGATAAACAGAAGATATACTGGTTTTTTCAATGGGTAGGCTGGTCGCTCTGGTTGTTTAACGACCTGCTGACCTATTCCCTTGAGTTCGAGGATACGGAGATATGGATTCACGTCCTCGTATACTGTTTCAATGTAGTACTGTGTATTCTGCTGACGCACCTGTACCGGAACTACGTCAAGAAGCATAAACAAGTCTTTCTTGATTACAAACGGGCGATTCCGCAGGTATTGCTGACGGCGACGCTGATGGCGGTCATCATGACGGCGCTGAATATCCGCCTCGATGCCTTTACCCTGAAAATCGACTCGCCAAGCAGCCATTTTCTGAGTTATCTCTTTTTCTGGGGGAAACCCATGCTCATCTGGCTGATCCTCTACCACGTTTTTCAGTACCTGGAAAGCACGCGGGAAATCGCCGTGGAAAAGGTCAAACTGGAATCGCTGGCCCGGGAAACGGAAGCCAAGGTACTCCGGGCACAGCTCAATCCGCACTTCATGTTCAACGCCCTGAACAGCATCCGGGCCTTGATTCTGGAAGATCCGGACCGCGCGCAGAAAGGGATCACTCAGCTATCCAATATCCTGAGAAGTAGCCTGCTGGCCGACCGCCGGCAAACCGTTACACTTGGCGAGGAAATGCGAACGGTAGACGATTACCTCGCCCTGGAAAAGATTCGCTACGAGGAGCGCCTGGAAGTACGCCGGAATGTCTATCCGGAAACCATGAACTGCCTCGTACCGCCGATGATGTTGCAGACGCTCGTCGAAAATGCGATCAAACACGGCGTATCCAAACCCATCAAAGGGGGTTTTGTAAGCATCGAATCCCGGATACACCAGAATTCACTGGACATCCGGATCTCCAATACCGGCGTGCTGCAGGGCACGGATTCCGGAGGCTTCGGCCTGAAGAATACCGAACGCCGCCTCAAACTGCTGTTTGGTGACGAGGCCGAATTCAAAATTTACCAGTCGGCCAAAGACGTTGTCTGCGCCGAAATCATGATACCGCTGGAGAATCCGAAACCCAAGGAAACGCCGGTGGTGGTCAATGTTTAACCGTTCCATAACGGCCGGGAGGCCGGATTACCAATCCTTATGAAAGCACTGATAGTCGACGACGAACGCCTCGCCCGCAATGAACTGAAGCGGTTGCTGGAGAATTTTCCCAAAGTCCACATCGTCGGAGAAGCCGCCAATGCAGATGAAGCCATTCAGCTGATCGACGAGCTCAAACCGGACCTTCTTTTCCTCGATATTCAGATGCCGGGAAAAAACGGCTTTGAACTGCTGCAAAGCCTCGAGGGAGACGTTCCGGAAGTTATCTTTACCACCGCGTACGACGAATACGCCATCAAGGCATTCGAACAGAACGCGTTGGATTACCTGCTGAAACCTGTCGAGCTCTCCCGCCTGACAGAAGCCATTCAGCGGGCGGAGGAAGAAATTCATCATCACGAGCTGGAGCAGCAGGGCCGTACCGACGGCACGGCGAAGGTGCTGACTGAAAACGACCAGATTTTTATCAAGGACGGAGAGAAATGCTGGTTTGTACGCCTCGGGAAAGTTCGGCTCTTCGAAAGCATGGGCAACTATGTCCGCCTGCATTTCGACGATCAGAAACCCCTGGTACTCAAATCGCTCAACGCCCTGGAAGACCGCCTCGACAGCAAGACCTACTTCCGGGCCAACCGCAAGCACATCATCAACCTGAATTATATCGACAAAATTGAACCCTGGTTCTCGGGCGGCTTGCTGGCTACCTTGCGCAGTACAGCCGAGAAACCGGAAAAAATCGAAATCTCCCGGAGGCAGGCCATCCGTTTCAAGGAGCTACTGAGTTTGTAAGAATGGACATTCGTACCACCGACTACGGTTCTTATTCCGAGTACCAACTGGTCAATCCCGAAACGGGCGACCGCGTACACATTCTGCCCGGTTTGGGTGGTATCATCCGCCGGCTGACGCTGTCGAACGACGGGCAGCGGTTTACCGTCCTCGACAGTCCCGACGATCCGGCGCTGTTTGGCGACAATCCCGATTACGCCGGAACGTTTATGTTTCCCTGGCCGAGCCGCATCAAAGACGGCGTCTATGCCTTTCAGGGAGAGACGTATCAGCTTCCGGTCAACGAACCGGCGCGGAATACGGCCATCCACGGCATCGTACACCATGAGCCGTTTGAGGTGGCGGGAGAGTGGGCGTCGACCGGCGTTTCGGCTGGTTTGCGGCTGACTTACCGGCACGACGGCTCCTATCCGGGCTATCCTTTTCCGTTTGATTTTGAGATCCGGTACGAGCTGCTGGTAGACGGGAAGCTCGAAATCGAGATCAGCGCGACCAATACCGGCGCAGAAACCATGCCGGTAGCCCTCGGGTGGCATCCGTATTTCCAGTTGCCGGGCGGTACGGTAGACGACTGGACCATCTTCTTCCCATCTGACCATCAGATACTTCTGGACGACAAGCAGATGATGCCCGGGGATACCGTGCCATTCGAAGCAGGCGAAGGGTACTCTCTTAATGGAAATTCCCTCGATGCCATTTTCGCCCTGAAGCCGACCGGCAACGAAGCCCGTCTGGTTTCTCCCGTTCAAAACGTCACGCTGCACATGGCGTACGAACGCGGCCCGGGTAAGACGGAGTACCAGGTCGTCTATACCTTCCCCGATCGCAAACGCGTAGCCATCGAGCCGCTCACGGCCAATGTCGACGCGTTTAACAACGGCGAAGGCCTGTATGCGCTGAAAGCCGGAGAGGTGTTCCGGAACCGGTTTAGTGTGTACCTGGATTAGTTTTCGGTTGACGGTTTTCGGTTTGATAAAAGGAAGGCCCCGGTTTTAGCGGGGCCTTTGTTGTTTTCAGGGGATTTTGACGAGACGTCTGGAAGCGGTGTTCCCATGCCCGTCTTCGAAGCGGACGACATAGGTTCCGGCCGGGCATCGGTTGCCGTCGGGAGTAGTACCCGGCCAATCTAACCGGCCTTGCCGCAGATCGGTGCCGGTATAGGTGTTGATCAGATTACCCCGCAAATCGTAGATCCGGATAGCGCCGGTTTCCGTTCTCGGAAAGGTAAAGGTTGTGCCGCTCGGTGTTGGATTAGGAAATGCATTGAATTCGGGATAGTTACCTGTGAAAATACCGTCTTCGGATTGTGAGTAGTATGTCTTGTAGAAAGTAATCCGCTTTCCATAGGATTTCAGCGGAGGGCGGATTTCAAACTCAAGACGCAAGCCCACGCCGAGGGCCTTGGTATCTACTTCTTTTCCGAGGCAGTTGTCATATCCGCGGTAGGAGAAATCGGTTTCCGGTACCCGTGCCAGGTCAAAAAACGCCGGACTTCCGGTAGGATATACGACCGCTGCCTGAGAAGATATCAGCGTCATCGGTATATCCGGATTGACCGCCAGTTCGATAGCCGGCAACCGGCGGGCAGTATAGTTGTCGGTAATTTGTTTGTCTTTCTGCGGGCAAAACTGGGTTCGCGTCTGCCGGGAGCTGATCCAGTCCAGGGTGTTCTTGACGTTGAAAATTCCCCAGGAAACGGGCTGGAGCAATGGATACGCGTCGGGACGTGTATCCGTTCCCAGGGCAAAACGATAAGAGGCAAGCGGTACGATCTGAGCGCCGAGAACAACAAGAGGAGGCTGATTTTTGAATGAAACCGGCTGGTATCCGCTGAACCCGTCCTGCCCGGAAATGAGGTAGTCTATACCGGCAGCGTCACCGATGGAGAGCCATTTCTCCAGCGTCGAATACATATCGGTTCGTCCGAGAAAAGATGACACTGCGTCGGGAGAAGAGAAGGATTTATACCCGTTCCGGATCGCCGCCGGAAAGTCATCGTCCGGCAATGATCCGCCTGCGCCTGCGCCGGAGAGAGTTCTTTCCCAGGCCGGGTCCCCCTGTCCGGCATACCATTGTCCGACGGCGTCGACATCCAGCCGGAGCGTGGACCCGGAAGCGAGATCCGGAACGTACCCCGTCATCAGAAAGTCTCCGCAGATCCAGCCCTGGCCCTGAGAAGCCTGTGTGACCACCATTTGCCGCGCTCCTGAGTCATAGGATTCCAGGGACTGATACCGTCCCCGTTTCTCGGTAAACGTAAACAAAGCGGCGGGAGATTGACTGAAGGAAAGCGTCAGCCTGAAATACGAAGCCAGCACGGCACGGGCGTTGTAAACCATTACCCGAAAGGTACCCTTGTAGCGATTATAGAGGACGAAGAACGGAAAAGGGGGCGCTTTCTCCGCCGTTCCGAAATCTTTGTAGGCCAGTATCCAGCCGTCTTCGGGCCACATGTCTTTTTGTTCGTTGGAGTAGGCCTCAACGAGCCAATGGCCGGAGGAATAAAAGGGAAGCTGAACGGCTGTAAGTTTTGTCGGTTTTTCGCCATTGCGTGAAGCGTACATGGTATGACCGGAACAGCAGGCCGTCCAGTCCCAGGCGACTTCAGCGTTTTTGGAGGAATCCGGTAAAAAAGAGGCGTATGCTGTAAGCGCGGAAAAACAGAAAAGCACCGGCAGCAGAAGGCGGAAGTAGGTGTGTTTCATGGGCTTGGTTGGAATGGATGCTTCAAATTAGCTCTGCCGGGAGGCAGAATCAAGATAGCCCGGCGTTAAATTTTCTTAACAAAAACACTTGTTCGGAAACAAAAAACTCCGGCGACCCGAAGGCCGCCGGAGTGGTATTGAAAACGTCCGGTAGACTAGTTAAAAATATACCGTACCCCCAACTGTACCTGATACACGTCGTCAATCGTCGCTGACTTGACAAACGAGTCTTTCAGCAGTACGTTTTTGCTGTCAACCAGCTGGGTATTCATCCGGTAGGTCGGTACGCCGGCAGCGGTGACGCCCGTGAGTACGAGCGGTGCGGATGCCGGTGAGTTGATCGACAACGGAGCCGTCCGGACATTGCCGACACCCCAGGAATTGTTCAGCATGTTGCCGAAGTTGTAGATATCCGCGCGGAGCTGAAGGGTATGCTTCTTGCCCTTTGCCGGCTTGATGTAAAACTCCTGCACAACGGCCAGGTCAAAGCGGGTTAACCAGGGAAAAGCGCCGCCGTTTCGCTCGGCATACTTGCCGCGACGGGTTTTCAGGTAAGGGTTGTTGTCGATGTACTGATCGAACGCCGCTGCCTGCTGTTCGGGCGTGTACGTGACGCCGCTCGCGGTGTAGGACGTAAAGGTCAGATCAGAGCCCTTGTTCGGCACATAAATCAGATCGTTCGTTTGTCCGTCGCCGTTCATGTCGCTGGAGTATACATAGGAAAGCTTCGAGCCGCTGGCCGACGTTCCGCCGAGTGTAACCGTTGTCGAACCGCCAAATTCCCCGCCATACAGGAAACGGTAGCTGACGTAGCCGACAAACCGGTGACGGAGGTCGTTGTTCGACCAGGCTTCCGACAGGTAGTTCACTCCGCCGGTAGTCGGCGTAGTAGCGTCCACCGTCGAGCCTACGCTTGCCATATCCTTCGCAACCGCATAGGTGTAGCCGATCATCCCGCCCAGTCCTTTCATCGCCGGTTTTTCGATTTTTCCGGTGATGGATGCGGAGTAGCCTTTGTTGGTATTCGTCAGGATGTACGAGTTTCCAATCGTCGTGTTGACAAACGTAGAGGCGTTGTTGACGCTCTTCGGGTACCGGGCGCGGGTATCTATGCCGGTGAAGTTGGCGGACGCCGACTTCAGGTTGACATCAATATACTGCAGCGAGTTGTAGGCCTTGTTGTAAATGACTTCCGCAGTGGCAATCAGACCGCCGGGCAACTTCTGGTCGATGGCCAGGTTGGTTTTCCAGATCTGCGGGAAGCGCAGGTTGGGATCGTTGGCATTGATGTTGTAGCCGGTGATCTTGGACAGATCTGTTGTGGGCGGTGTGTACTTGCTCGGGTCCAGCGTGAAGGGGTAGTTGTTTGCATTGGTGGACGTCGACTGCGTCGCATTCACGAGGCCAATGTTCACGCCGTTGTTACCGAGCTGGTTGGAAATAAGTACATAGGGGATTCGGCTGAGGAACAGACCGGTACCGCCGCGGATTTGCGTCGTTTTATCTCCTTTAACATCCCAGTTGAAGCCCAGACGCGGAGACAGGTATACCTTCGATTTCGGGAAAGCACCTGTATTGACCTTGTAGTCGCTGCCATCCGGCGCTTTGAAGGTCATGGCGCCTACAATGGGGTTTTCATAGTCTTTCGACGTATTGCCGATCGCAACGATATCCCCCCGTACGCCGAGCGTGAGCTTGAAGTCTTTCGTGGCCTGGAATTCATCCTGGGCATAGGCGCTGTAGGTAGATACCTTCAGCGTTTGCCAGGGGAGAGCATTGTTGGGGAGCAGGGAATAGCGGTAGTTAAACCGAACGATGTTGACCGGAGAAACCGTCAGGTTCGGATCGGCGAGGTAGGCCAGGGCTGCTTTCTTGAAATCGTCGATGGAATTAAACGTCCATACCCCGTTCGACGCGTAGAAGAACAGGTTATTCGACTTGAAGTGTTCATATGCCGCGCCGAAAGTCAGGGTATGCTTGCCGGCGTAGTAGGTCAGGTTGTCCGTCAGGTTGAACGTCGAGTAGTCCAGCCGGTTGTTCGGCGTAAACGGATCAAAACCGATGGAGGTATAGGTCGTCGTACCGGTTGTCGTTGCCGTTCCGTCGAGGATATCGATGGTCGGGAATACGCCCGTGCGGTACTTCCGGTCTTCGATCTGCTTGTTGAACGTTCCGATGAGGTTGTTCGACAGCTTCGAGCTGATGGTGGAGTTCCACTCGGCTACAAACGAACGGGTATTGTCCATGATTTTGTACCCGGTATTCTGCGCCGAAATCGCGGAAAGCAGGTTGTTCCGGCTGCCGGAACCAGCGGTGCTCGAACTGTTGGAGTTGCTGACGATCTGGTCCGACTCCGAATCGTGGTGCGAGTAGCGAAGGGTCAGTTTGTTTTTGTCGTTCAGGTTGTAGTCCAGGCGAACGAGGAATTTCTTGCTCTCGATCTCGTTGTTGTACTGGTCGATCGCTCCGATGTCGTAGTTGAAGTTCTGCTTCATGAACGCGGAGAGATCCTGCAGGTCTGCGGCAGAGGTCCTGGAAACGTTCGTTTGTCCGGTCTGACCGCGGTTGGCGACGAAGTCGAGCGCCGGCGCCGAGCGGTTCACCATTTCCCCGTTGACAAAGAAGAACAGTTTGTCCTTGATAATCGGACCACCCAGGCGGAAACCATAGGTCTTTTCGTTGAACTTGACGGAAACCTTCTGTCCGTCGGCTTTCTTCCCGATCAGCCCGTCATTCTTGAAAAAATGATAGGCTGAACCCGTAAACTCGTTGGTACCGGATCGCGTCACGGCGTTGATACCTGCGCCGGCAAAACCCGATTGCCGGATGTCATACGGCGCGATGTTGATCTGTACTTCTTCGAGGGCATCGAGGGAAATAGCCGAGGTACCTGTCCGTCCGCCGGCAGAGGCGTCTGTTCCGAGGCCGAACCCGTTGTTGAAAACGGAGCCGTCGATCGTGAAGTTGTTAAACCGGCTGTCCTGCCCGCCGAACGACCGCCCGTTGCTGTAGGCGTTGTACTTCGTGAGGTCGTTGAGCGTACGCCCGATCGTCGGGAGTTTGTTGAGCGCATCGCGGCCGAGGGTTGTTGCCGCACCGGTCCGGTTGGAGCTGAAGATCCCGCTGTTGGTAGCAGAAATCACCACTTCGGAGAGTTGCTGGCTGTCGTCCGTCAGGGTGACGTCAATGTTTGTCGCCGTACCCAGGCTCGTGTAAATTTCCTCTTCCGTTTTTTCCCTGAAGCCGACGAAGGTAACCGTGATTTTGTACGGCCCGCCGACCCGTACGCCCGGGATGGCATACCGGCCGGTGTTGTTGGTGACAGTCCCATACCGCGTACCGGACGGGACGTGGACGGCAACGACAGTTGCGCCTGGCAGGCCGGTGCCTTTGCTATCCGTCACAAAGCCCGAGAGGGAGGAAGAAGTTACCTGCGCGGAAGCGCCGCAGGCGGCCAGCAGAAGGATGAAGAGCGTCCCCCAAAGCCGGGAGAGCCTCAAATTTGGTAAAAGTAGAAATTTCACAGGTTTTGATTTGGTTTTTTTAGGAGATAAGGGAAGATAATTCGGGGCAGAGTTGGAATGCTAAAATAAAAGCTTGTTGTCAACTAAAAAAGCCCAACCCTTTCAGAAGAAAGAGTCGGGCTTTTGGCATTCATGAACCGGATCAGAAAGAATACCGGGCACCGAGTTGGGAGTTCCAGCGGGAAGCGAAATCGCTCACCGTGTAAGGCCGGAACGTACCTTCGATGTTGTTCATGTTGTTGATGTTGAACTGAAGGGCCGGCTTGGCAGCAGTCGGCGTGAAGGCCGTACCGTTCTGCTTCTGGTTGCCGGAGGTCAGTACGGAGAACAGGTTAACCGACTGGTTGGTGAGTGCATAGGCACGTCCCCAATCCTTGTTCAGGAGATTTCCGACGTTGAGTACATCGAAGAAGACCTGAAGTTTGTGCTGGCCGAAGACGAAGTCCTGCGCGATGCGGAGATCGAAGTGGTTTTCCCAGGGCAGGCGGTCACCGTTGCGGACAGAGTTCTTACCCATGTTGTCCTTGATGTACTTGTTGGCGTTGGCAAACTTCTGGAAATCGTCCCACTGCTGAGCTGCCGTAGCACCGCCGCTGATGTCAGCGAAGTTGGCTTCTGCCGCGCTGGCGGGCAGGTAGGCCATCGTGTTGGAGGTCAGACCGGTGATGTCGTCACCCGTGATCGTACGGTTGTACAGGTAGGACATCCGTTGGCCGGACTGGCCGGTGTAAATCAGCGTGATGATGGTTGCAAGGTTCTTGGACCACTTAAACTCCTTGCTGATGTTACCGATGATCCGGGAACCCATGTCGAAGTTTGAGTTGGCGAGATCCAGGCGGTTGAGACCGTTCGTCGCATAAGCAAAACGCCAGTTAGAGTAAGCTACGGAACTCGTCAGGTCGGTGAGAGACTTCGTGCCGCCGTAGGTATAAGCAAGCATACCTGACCAACCACGGTCATACGGCTTCTGAAGTTGTGCTGTGAAGCTGTAGCTGTAACCCTTGTCGGTATTCTTCAGACGGATAACATCCGTGAAGGCCGTCGTTACACGCTTCGTCCAGAGCGGGCGGGAGGTGGGGCCGAGGGCAACCGTACTTTCGCCGTTGGCGCTCAGGTTGAGGTTTTCGTAGTTGGCGTTGTTGAGCGTCTTGGTGTAGATCGCCTCGAGCGTTCCGACGAGACCCCAGATACCCAGTTTGCGGTCAACAGCGAGGTTGGCACGGAATACCTGCGGGAACTTGAAGTTTTTGTCGATAACGTTGATCACCGGAGGAGCAGCCGTTACGCTGGTCGGGATATAAGCACCGGCGTGTGCATCGTTCGGGTCGAAGTTGTACTTGATGTTCGGAATACCGTTGGCATTCGAAACAGAGTAGTTGATGTTCGTTACACCCGTGTTGGACATCTGGTTGGAAATCCAAACAAACGGAACACGACCCGTGAACAGACCGGCGCCACCGCGGAGCTGGGTGACGGCATCGCCGTTTACATCCCAGTTGAAACCTACACGGGGGGAGAACAGCGGACGGGCTTTCGGCATCTGGTTCGTGGCATAACCCGGGAAGGCAGCCGCTACGGCCGGGTTTTCAGCCGGCTTGTTGAAGAATACCGGCATGTCGATGCGGAGACCGAGCGTTACTTTCAGGCGGTTGGTCGCAGACCATACATCCTGACCATAAACGCTGAACTGAGCGGCATTCAACTTAGCAGCAGCCTTGTCAGACGGATCGGAGCTCGTTGAGTAGCCGACGTTGTAGGAGGTCAGACCGGTGTTAGCCATGAAGTTGGCAATACCCAGCGGGCTGTTTGTATTGGCCGCGTTGTAGGTATAGTTACCGTAGTATCCCTGGAGGAAAACGTTCTTGCTATTGAAGAATTCGTTGTTCGTTCCGAAGGTAAAGGTATGCTTGCCGGAATAGACGGTGAAGTTATCTGTAATCGTGAAGATGTCCTGATCGAGGCTGTTGGCCTGTGAAGAGTTCTCTGAACCCAGGTTGTAAGTAATCGAAGCCTTGGACAGGGTGTCGTAGCTGTTGATCGTCAGGCCGGGGAAGAACTTACTGGCGCGTTTGTCGCGGATCTGGTTGTAAGTCAGACGGAATACGTTCGAGAACTTCGAAGAAATGTTGCTGTTCAATTCAACGACCGTCGAGTTGCTCTTGCTGAAGAAGCGGTAACCGGTGTTCGAGAACGGTACAGAAGTAGCCGTCCGGCTGAGTACATCGTTGCTTCCGTCCACGTAGTTGTGACGGATCGTCAGGGTATTCTTCTCGTTGATGTTCCAGTCGATACGCGCAAAAACAGACGTGGATTTGTTTTCGTTGTTGATGGCGCCATATGAACCCGGATCGTATTTCCAGGTATTGATCATGAACTGGCGGAGCGTTTCCAGCGTCGCGGGATTTACCTTGGAGCCTGAACCGGCAACCGTCGGGTCAAAAGCCAGCGGGGTGGATTTTTCAAAGCGTTCGGCGTTGACATAGAAGAACAGTTTGTTCTTGATGATCGCGCCGCCGAGGCTTGCACCGTAAGTTTTGTTCTTGAAAGCCGGATATGCATTCCGGGTTACAACGTCGTTATACTTCTGGCTCTTTCCGACGAAGTTTTCGTTCTGGAACTGGCCATAGGCCGAGCCGTGGAATTTATTCGTACCGCTCTTCGTAACGGCGTTGATACCGCCGCCGGTGAAACCGCCCTGAGTGACGTCGTACGGAGACAGTACCACCTGCATTTCCTGGATCGTTTCGATGGAGATCGGGTTCACGTTCGCCTGGCCGCCGTTGGTGCCGCTGGCCGTCAGGCCGAAACCGTCGCTGGCGTTGGCGCCGTCGATCGTGAACTGGTTGTACCGGTTATTCTGACCGCCGAAGGATACGCCGTTACCTGCCGTGTTCGCCTGCGGAGTCATCCGGACAAAATCCTGCACACTCCGGTTGATGGTCGGCAGAGCCTGCATCTGGCGCAGTGAGATAAAGGTAGAAGCACCGTTGCGAAGTGAACTGATCACGCCGCCTTTTTCAGCCGTTACTGTTACTTCCTGCAGGTTGGCTGCATTGTTTTCAAGGGCAACGTTGAGGGAGAGGGGCGTACCGAGGGTAACCACCAGATCCGTCAGTTTTTTGGGGGTCATTCCGACGTACGAGATCGTGACGGAATAAGGGCCACCTACTCTCAGGTTAGGTAACGTGTACTGACCATTGTCGCGGGTAACGGTACCGTACACGGTTCCCGTCGGTTCGTGAATGGCCTTGACGGTAGCACCCGGCAAAGCCTCGCCCTTGGTGTCCGTGATACGGCCCACGATGGACGATGTCGTAACCTGCGCATCCGCCCGGTAGCCGACACAGGCCAGTGCCAGCACCAGCGCAATACCCAGTACACGCGTGATTGGTAAAATTTGCCTCATCATAAAGTTTGGAATTTAGTTTGAAATTGAACTTTGGCGTTACACCTCCGTAAAAATTCTGCCGCAAAGAAACAGAGGATTTTGACTTCTGCCAAGCTGTATGTTACGACATCTATTCTAAAATAATTCAGTAATTACCTGATTTATAGAAAAAGCCTTGTTTTGTATTGAAATAGAACAATTTGGGGTATGTTAAATAATCGTTAACTCACATAGGTCTATTCGATTGTACTATTTTGATACAGCCTGAAAAATTATCCCCGTGCCTGCCATTACTTTTGAAAGATTCTGAAAAAGTATTTTCCGACATAGGTCTGCTGCTTCCGGATGCAGGCAGTCATTAACCTTTAGCCGATATTCCCTATAAAATAAATGGACCAGCGGAGCCGGGAAGAACGTTGCGGCCTCCATCGTCCGGGCTTTTTCAGTCCTTGCGAAAAGCTATTTCCCCGCTATCTTGCGAAACGAACAGTCAGGATTATGAAGAAAATACTCGTGCTGGCAGGAGGGTCTGTCAAAGGTGCTTTCCAGGCCGGCGCCATCCGGGCCGTTTTCGAGTCGGGTTTCGCCCCCGACGCCGTTTACGGAATCTCGGCAGGCGCCATGAACGCGGCCTACCTCGTCAACGAGTTCGGACGGCATTACCGGGACGCCGGAAAAATCAACTTCCCCGCCGCCGCCAACGCCCTCTGTGACTTCTGGCGCGAACACATCAGCATGCCGGAAAGCCTCGCCGTACGCCGGGGTACCTACGAACTGGGGCTGAGTGCCATTCGCCGTAATTTTGACGGACTGCTTGATACTTCGCCGCTCCGGGATTTGCTTTACGCCAGTATTTCCCTCCGAAACCTGCAAAACAGCCCGGTAGACCTCCGCGTCGGCGCTGTTGATATTACCGACGGCCGTATTGTCTATGCCGACCCGAACTTTCCACATTTTTTCGATTATGTACTCGCCAGCAGCGCGATCCCCATCCTGATGCCAGTTGTCAAAATCGGTGGAAATGAAAAGCTGCCGTACCTCGATGGCGGCCTGCGGGAAGTTGCGCCGCTGCGCAGGGCTATTGCTGATGGCGCCACCGAAATCGTCTGCATAGCCTGCCATCCGAAAGATCTGGACGGTCAGTCGTTTCACTATGGAAACCTGCTGGCGCTGGTCGACCGCGTCATGGACATCGCCGTCAACGAAACCCTCAACAGCGACCTGGACTGGGCTGAACTCATCAACGAAATGGCACCGGAAGACGGCAGCCCCATCGCCTTCGGACCACTTAAGGGCAAACGCCGGATGAAGCTCACGATCATCCGTCCGCAAAACCCGCTGGCGATTGATATTCAGGAGTTTGATACGGACGATATTATCCGTCTCACAACAGTAGGTTACCAGCGGGGCCGGGAAGTACTCACACCGCTGACGGTGTAAGTAGGTACTCGCCATCTGTCACCCCGTAAAAACGCCGGAAAACCGCTATCTTTGCACTTTATCAGCAAACATTCTTTCCGGGGAGACCTTATGAAACGAATTTATCTCGACAACGCTGCCACGACACCATTGGACCCCCAGGTGCTCGAGGAAATGCTTCCGTTGATGCGGGAGCAGTTCGGGAACCCTTCCTCTATTCACGGCCACGGCCGTGTAGTCCGTTCGGCGATCGAAAAGGCCCGTAAGAAAGTGGCCGAATTACTGAATACGTCTCCCTCCGAGATTTTCTTTACCTCAGGAGGTACCGAGGCCGACAATACGGTTCTGACAAATTCGGTACTTGCCAAAGGGGTTACGCATATCATTACGTCTCCGCTGGAACACCACGCGGTACTCCACACGGCAGAATCGCTGGAGAAACGCGGGCTGGTGAAGGTATCCCTCGTCGAACTCGATGAAAAGGGATTTGTGAATTACGCGCACCTTGAAGAGCTGCTGCGTAACAACCCGAATACCCTGATTTCGCTGATGCACGGGAATAATGAAATCGCTAACCTGCTCGACCTCGAGCGGGTCGGTCACCTGGCCGCCGAGCACGGCGCGCTGTTTCATTCGGATACCGTCCAGACGATGGGCCACTACCGGCATGATCTTCAGCATCTGAAAACGCATTTCATTGTGGGTGCGGCGCATAAATTCCACGGTCCGAAGGGCGTAGGATTCATGTACCTGCAGGCTGGAACGCGGATTCCGCCATTCATCCACGGCGGCGCGCAGGAGCGGAACATGCGCGGCGGAACGGAAAACGTTTACGGCATCGTCGGCCTGGCCAAAGCGCTCGAAATCGCCTATTCAGAAATGGACGAGCACCAGCGCTACATCAAGGGCCTCAAAACCCGCATGATCGAACGCCTGAAGGAAGCCATTCCGGACGTACGTTTCAACGGTGATTCTGAAAACGTCGAAGGAAGCCTGTATACGGTACTGAATGTGAGCTTCCCGCCATCAGCCGACAGCGAAATGCTGCTTTTCAACCTGGATATCGAAGGGGTATCAGCCTCCGGCGGTTCGGCGTGCAGCAGCGGTTCGGATGTAGGTTCGCATGTGCTGACGGCATTGAAGGCGGATCCGTCCCGGCCATCGGCGCGGTTCTCATTCTCCAAATACAATACTGCAGAAGAAATCGACGAAGTGGTTGCGAAGCTGACGACAATCGTCGGCGCCGTTGTCTGACGTTCGTCTCTATACGCATTTAGTCCGGCAGCCTTTCCCGAAATGGAAAGGCTGTTTTTTTATGTCTTCCGGTAAAAGAACCGTTGAAATATTTTCCCAAACGAAAGAAAAGCTTCCGGATCATTGGCTGGAACGGCCCAATTCCCAAATGTCTCCAAAATTGACTACGTGTTTTGTAGCCGTCGATCGAAAACCGACGGATGCGTATGAGATTGATTTCAGGAAACAGATCACCCAAAGTAGTCGTAGCGCTGATGCTGCTGGGGGCGCCGGGCTACGCCCAGGTGCAAAATCTCCAGCAGGTATTGGAACAGGGAACGACGCGCTTTCCCTTTTTGAAATCCAAGCAATCCGAAATCCGGAGTGCGCAGGAACGCTTGTCGGCTGCCGAAACCGAGCGGCTCCCGGTTATCACGTTCCAGCATCAGTATAATTACGCTACGAACAACAGCATTACCGGTTCCGTCTTCAATTCGGAGGGAACCAACATCGCCATTTCCGGCGGAGTACGCCCCGATAACAATTACGACGGGGTCTTCGGAAGCTTCACCTCGGCGGTTGCCGAATGGCGCGTCTTCAACTTCGGCCGGGTCCGGACAGCGGTAAAAGCCGCCGAAGCCGATATCCGCCGCAGCGAAGAAGACTACGCCAACGAACTCTTTCAGCACCGGGTACGCATCGTTGATGCTTACCTCACCCTGCTCATCAACCAGAAACTGACTGAGTTGCAGCAACGGAACCTGGACCGTGCCCTGACATTCAAGCAGGTGGTCGATTCGGGCGTCCGTTCGGGTATGCGGCCGGGGGTAGACAGCTCCCTGGCAGCGGCAGAAGCTTCCCGGGCGCGGATTCTGCTGGCCGACAGCCGTCAGCGCGAGCAGGTACAGCGCCTTCGGCTCTCGGAACTGACCGGCGTAGTCCGGGATAACCTGGGAGTAGACAGCCTCCGGTTTTACACTTCCCTGCCGGTATCGCCGTCGTCGCCGGACAGTGCCTTTCTGCGGCACCCGACGCTGGCGTTTTTCCGGAGCCAGGTCGACTGGGCCACAGCCCGGAGCAGCGCTGTCCAGCATTCTGCCCGTCCGATCATCGCGCTGGTGGGCGCAGGGTGGGCAAGAGGCTCCGGCGTGCAGAACAATGGGGACGTGTACCATACCGACCTCTCGTCAGGTATCAAATACCAGGTTGGCAACTACCTTTTCGGTGTTGCGGCCCGCTGGAATCTGACGACGGCCCTGCGAATCCGGAGAGAATATCATAGTGAACTTGCTCAGGCTGAGCGTTTTCAATTTTTGGTGAACGACCAGCAAAACCGCATCCAGCGTCAGCACAAGGAAGCCGAAGCCCAGTTTTCGGCTGCGTTGGAACAGGCCCAGCAGGCGCCGGTTCAGTTGCAGGCGGCGCGTCAGGCGTATAACCAGGCGCGCTCCCGGTACCAGAACGGCCTTGCCGATCTGCCGACGCTCATTCAGAGTCTGCTGACGCTCAACCGGGCAGAGATCGACAGCTACGTCGCCAACAGCAATGCCTGGCGGTCGCTGCTGGCTATCGCTGCCGCTGAAGGCGACCTGTCCCTTTTTCTCCGTCAGACACCGTAATCGCCCGAATCCGCTATGTACAATATCATTCGATCTGCCCTACGGAAGCCGATTTCGATTGTCGTCGTTGTCGTGGGTATCCTTTTCTTTTCGGTTCTGTCGCTGCGAACCATCCCGGTTGATATCTTCCCGAACCTCGACCTGCCGACGATCTACGTTGTGCAGCCGTACGGGGGGATGGCGCCCGACCAAATGGACGGCTTCATCGCTACGCGGTACCAGGACCACTTTCTGTACGTATCCGGTATACGGGACGTAGAAGTCAAGACCATTCAGGGGCTTTCTCTGATCAAGCTTCAGTTTTATCCGGGAACGGACATGGCGCAGGCGGCCGCGGAGGTCGCCAACAACGTGTCCCGTGCCAAGGCGTATATGCCTGAGGGGACGGTACCGCCGCAGGTAGTCCGGTTCGACGCCAGCTCGGTACCGGTAGGTCAGCTGGTTTTTGAAAGCGCTACCCGTTCGCTGAACGAAATTCAGGATTATGCCTCGTCGCGGGTACGGCCGATGTTCTCCCGGATTGAAGGGGTATCGAGCCCGCCGCCTTTCGGAGGAAACCAGCGGACGATCGTCGTGCGTGTCGACCCGAAACTGGTCCGCAGCTATCAGCTGACACCGGAGGAAGTCATCAAGGCTATTGTGGCGAATAACCAGCCGTCGCCGGCAGGTAATATCCGTGTGGGAGACAAGGCGGTGATGACGCCTGTCAATTCCCTCGTCAAAAAGCCGGAAGACTTCCTGAATATTCCGATCCGGACCGGGCACGGGCCGACGGTTTTTGTCCGCGACATCGGAACGGTGGAAGACGGCGCCGATATTACCGTGAGCTATGCGCTGGTAAACGGTCGACGGGCGGTCTATATCCCCGTCGTCAAAAAATCCGACGCGTCTACGCTGGAAGTAGTAAGCAACCTGAAAAAGGCGCTTCCTGAAATCCAGAATGCGGTACCGGAAGATGTCAGGATTTCATACGAGTTTGACCAGTCTGTGTATGTCACCAACGCCCTCAAAAGCCTCGTAACGGAAGGTATCCTCGGTGCATTGCTGACCGGTTTGATGGTACTGCTCTTTTTGAGGGACTGGCGCAGCGTGATCATCGTGGTACTGACGATTCCGATTTCGGTACTTTCTGCGGTCATTCTGCTTCAGTTATTCGGACAGACGATCAATACCATGACGTTGTCCGGACTGGCGCTGGCGGTGGGGATTCTGGTCGACCAGGCCACGGTAACCATCGAAAACATCCACCAGCACCTGGAAATGGGGAAACCCAAAGCCCAGGCGATCTGGGAAGCGTGCAAGGAAATAGTCTTCCCGGAATTCCTGATTCTCCTCGCGATTCTGGCGGTATTTGCCCCGGCGTTTGTGATGACGGGAGTACCGAAGTCAATGTTTCTGCCGCTGTCGCTGTCAGTAGGTTTTGCGATGATCGCTTCCTTCCTGCTGTCTCAGACGCTGGTACCGGTATTGTCGAACTGGCTGCTGAAATCGCACCCGGAACACGAGGCGCCTACGCTGGCGCTCGACAGCGAGGAGATTCATGCCGTGGTTGATGAAGACGAACATCCGCATCAGCCGGAGGGAGGTTTTGAGCGCTTCAAGCACCGGTATACCCGTTTCCTCGAAAAGCTGGTAGCCCGCCGGAAGATGGTGGTATCGGTCTACCTCGTGGTGAGCGTGCTGATCATTGTTGCGGCTTTCCGGTTTATCGGGACAGATATTCTTCCGCATGCCAATAGTCACCAGTTTCAGCTTCGGTTACGGACGCCGGACGGTACCCGGGTAGAGCGGACGGAAACGGCAACGCTGAAAGTCCTCGATATTATCAAGGAGGCGGTTGGTCCGGAGAATCTGGAGATATCCTCGGCGTATGTCGGTACGGTACCGTCGAGCTACGGAACGTCCAACATCTTCGTCTTCAACTCCGGTCCGCACGAGGCCGTGATGCAGGTATCACTGAAGGAGGATTACCATGTGAAGATGGATAACCTGAAGGAAGAACTGCGTCGCCGGATAGCGGAAAAACTGCCTGATACCCGGATTTCCTTCGAACCGATGGAGCTCACCGACAAGATGATGAGCCAGGGATCGGCGACGCCCATTGAAGTGACGGTAGCGGCGAAAGATCTGAAGGAAGCCGGCCGTTTCGCCACCCTTATCAAAGACAAAATGCAGGCGCTGCCTTTCCTCCGGGATGTGCAGATCGCTCAGCCGTTGAAGTATCCGGTACTGCGGGTGACGATGGACCGTGAGCGGGCGGGCCAGCTCGGCGTGACGTCCACGCAGGTAGCCCGATCGATGGTAGCGGCGACGTCTTCCAGCCGGTTTACAGACAAAAACCTCTGGCTTGACGATGCCAAAGGACTGGCCTATCAGGTTCAGGTACAGATTCCGGAATACCTCATGACCTCGGCAGACGACATCGGGAATATTCCGTTGCGGCCGGGTGAAATGCGGCCAGTATTGTCGGATGTTGCTCATTTCTCGGAAGAATATGCGCCGGGAGAGTATGATCGTGCCGGTCCGAACCGCCTCGTTACCATCAACGCCAACCTCCATAATACCGATCTGGGTACGGCGCAAAAGGCTGTTGAACAGGTTATTAAAGAAGCGGGGACACCTCCCCGCGGCGTGATCGTCGAAATGCGCGGACAAACCCGGCTCCTGGCCGATACGCTGGGCGGGCTTCAAACCGGCCTGATTGTCGCAATTGTCATCATCTACCTGCTGCTGAGCGCGAACTACCAGTCGCTGAAGCTGTCGCTCGTGATTCTGTCTGCCGTACCTGCGGTAGTAGCCGGTTCGCTGATGCTGCTGCTGGCCTGCGGGGCGACGCTCAACCTGCAATCCTACATGGGTCTGATCATGTCGGTAGGGGTGTCGGTTGCGAATGCGATTCTGATGGTGACAAACGCGGAGAACCTGCGGTTGTCGCTCGGAAAAGCGAGAAAAGCCGTACTCCTAGCGGCCGGCAGCCGGATTCGCCCGATCCTGATGACGAGTATCGCTATGGTGGCCGGTATGCTCCCCATGGCCTCCGGCCTGGGCGAGGGAGGCGACCAGATTTCCCCGCTGGGGCAGGCGGTCATCGGCGGGCTGATCTTCTCGACGCTCGCGGCGCTGCTCATCCTGCCCTGCGTCTTTGCCTGGGTACAGGAGAAGGCTTCGCTGCAATCCGTCTCCCTCGATCCCGAAGATCCCGAAAGCAACTATTACACCAAACGAACTGTATTGGAAGAAGCATGAAACGGTCCCTTTCCCTTCACTGGCTGATGGTACCGGCTCTGGCCGGGCTGAATGCCTGCACGACGGCTGTGAGTGAACAACAGCCCAAGAAAGAAGCCGCCGCCCCGCAAGTGGAGGTCGCGGAAATCCAGGCGCTCCAGCCCAGCCGCGAGGTTTCGCTGCCGGGGGAACTACTGCCCTGGAACAAAGTCAATCTGTTTGCCAAAGTGAAAGGCTTTGCGCGGGCGGTGAAAGTAGACCGCGGCTCCTTTGTCCGCAAAGGTCAGGTACTGATCGAGCTGGATGCGCCGGAAGTACTTTCAGAAGTCAACCAGGCGCAGGCGCAGGTACAGGCCCAGCAGGCCAACCTGATCCAGCAGCAGGCGAAGTACAGAGCCAGCCGGCTGACCTACCGTCGCCTGGTGGAAACGAACCGGATGGAAGGCGCTGTGTCGGCGAATGAAATCGACCAGGCGCTTTCGCGGATGGATTCCGACAGCGCGCTCGTTGTCGTCGCCAGAGAAAGTGTCGAAGCGGCCCGCGCCAACCTCCGCACCCGGCAGGATCTGAAACAATACCTCACGATTACGGCGCCGTTTGACGGCATGATCGTCGACCGGAATATCAGCCCCGGCGCGCTCGTCGGACCGGGTGACGGCAACCTGCCGTTGCTGGTATTGCAGGATAACCGGACGCTCCGTCTGACGGTGGCGATTCCGGAAGTATATGCCAATCAGTTGTCGGGAAAAAGTACGGTGGGCTTTACGGTCAATGCCATTCCGGAGAAGGTCTTTCACGGAAAATTCTCACGCAGCGCCCAGAGCCTGATCGAAGCAAAACGCTCGATGATGGCGGAATTTGACATCGACAACCGTTCCGGCGAACTCAAAGCCGGCATGTATGCCCAGGTGACGCTGCCGGTAGAACGTACACAGAAAACGCTGTTTGTACCGAAGAGCGCTGTGGTGACGTCGAGCGAAAAAGTATTCGTCATCAAAGTAAACGGCGACAAGGCTCAGTGGGTACCCGTTGAAACCGGCAATCCCGCAGACAGCCTGATGGAAGTATTCGGCGATGTGAAAGCCGGTGAAATCCTCGTAAAGAAGGCCTCCGAAGAAATCCGGGACGGCCAGACCATCCAACGCAAAAAGTAAAAGCTATGAAAGGCCGCATCCTCTTTCTGATTGCCGCCTGCCTGGCCGGGTGTTCGCCCCGGCAGACATTGACGCTCATTCCATCTGACTCACGTGATAGCGGACCGGAGGGCCATTACCGTTCGGTCGACGTAAAAATGAATCCCTATCAGGTTAAGCTGGTGACGGTTTCCGGTAAAAAGGAAACCCGGCCTGCCAATGAAGTCTGGGGCTACAAAGACGCCAAAGGACACCGTTACCGGCTTTACCGGGGAGTCATTTACGAAGTATTGCAGGAGAAGCAGGTCACGATCTACCGGGAAAGTTCTTTCGGTGAGGTATGGCGGAACAACTACTACTACAGCCTGACGCCGGAAGGAGAGTTGTTTTACCTCAACCGGAAGAACCTCGGTATCAGTTTCGCCGGCAATGCCTGTGTGCAGAAGCTACTGGAAGAAATGCCCTCGCGAAGCTGGCTGGAAGTGACCGGTAGCGGTAACTACCGGCTGGTGGATGCGTGTGAGGGATGCGGGAAGTGAGGGTATAGGCGCCTGATCCCGGAGGGGTCTAATGCTATTGACCCGGGGCGGAGTCCCGGGATTACACATAGCCCCGGGCATTTGCCCGAGGCTATTCGCGTTCGACCCCTTTGGGGGCAGTGAGACGTCTGCGCATTACCTGCAAAACCCGTCATACTCTATATCCAACTTAAAAAACGTCTGCTTCAGCGTTGTATCGGACTGGACAAAAGGCCAGCCCACGGCCGGGTTCGGCGTGGCCCGGAAGGCATAACGTTTACCGAGCTCGAGGCGGTTGGACGCTACTTTCCGTACCTCGCGGGTCATCGTGATCAGGTCGACCCAGGTATTGGTTCCCGAAAATTTATACTGTACAAACAGCTGCGCGGGAAGCAGGTTTTCGTCTACCTGCTTGCCGGCGGGGCATTTGATGTTCAGTTCGACGGATACCTTCGGCGGCGGCGTCGTGAATTTGATGGTGGCGACGATGGTTTTGCCGTCGCACAAGTCCACCGGGTCAGATTGATAGATGGGCGTCGTGCGGTCGCCGCCATAATAATCATTGGCTTTGAATACCTGCAGGCGTACCGTCCGCCGGATCATCCCGGAAAAATTGCGGGACGCGCCGTTATTAAGGTTGAGGAAGGTCTCGTAAACAACCTGTCCGGTGGTAGCGTCAATCAGTCGACCGTAATAGTTGATATCCACCCCCGAAATATCCGTATTGAATTTGAACGTCGGTCCGTTTTCGCAAATTGGCTGGGTGTCGGCAAGCGCATAAAAGCTGAGCGTTGCTACCTGCGTGCTGAACGACAGCTTTCCCTGGCTGTTTTTCTGAAGTTTCTGGTCGGCCAGTTGCTCCCAGCGCTTCTGAACCGGATCATACCCCCAGAACGGAATCAATTCCCCTTCTTTCAGGAATGTTCCGTCGGGATGGCGCATGCCGTCCGGGATGACGACCGTCAGCGGAAGCGGCGACCCCGCACCGGTCAGGATCTGTCCGTTCGTCGTAAAGGCCTCTAACTGGACGAACGCATATCCCTGAAAGAGAAAAGGAGACAGCTTATTATTGTTGCGGTCTACCGCATTGTAAATCGACTGGGTATACCCCGGCAGGAAACTCGTCGCCATCCCTCCTGTAAATGTATACAGCGAAATACGGGTTTCGCCGGAAGCGGCGGCGTTGTCGGCTGCCCGCAGCGCCGTCCCCTTCGGTAGCTGGCAGCGGGCGCTGACAGAACCGGTGGTGCTGAGCGTCAGGTCGTCAGACGATTTCACGTCCTCCTGTACGGCGGTCACCCCCGCGGGCAGGTCGGTCGGACTGAAAAGCGGAATCCACTGGCCGATTTTTCCGTCATTGGTCAGCGTGTAGTTCGACAGCCTGCTGTAGTACCCCGGCGCATCGGAAAGAACGGAGACCGTCACCGGATCATTCGCCGTCGGAAGCGCATTCGGATCGACGGCCAGCCCAAGCAGGCCTTCCTGGCTGGGCTTGATAAGCGTGCCGCCGGTCAGGTTGCGGATACGTCCGGCATCCGGGCCTACGAGCTTGATCGTCAGTCCTTTCGGGGATTTTTCTTTCGACGCCTGGTTGGCGTTGTAGTACTGGAGGGCGACAGTCGCCTTGGTCAGCGGATCTTTGAACTGAAAAACGACGTCTTTGAACGGGTTTTCACAGGCAAAAAACCACACGCCGAGGACGATAAGAATGGCTGGGAAGAGTTTTTTCATCGGTCAGATCGTTTGGCGGAACATCTGGCTGCCGAAATATACGGAAGAGGCGGGGGATTGGAGGTGAGAAAAGATTTATACCGGAGGCGATTTGAACAAATGATAAATTCCTGACGGACAGTCATATCGATTTCAGACAAATTTATCTGCGGAATTTAACAGACGCCCGAGAGCGGAAAGACGACTAGTCACACGAGCAGTAAATCCGGTCTACATAACTCTTATTGCCGTTTAAATTGAGGTAGTAGCAGCCGCCTTTCGGGCCCGTAAACAGGGTATGGCCGTTGTATATGCCGCATTGCCACTCGTCGGGCTCATACACCGTCTGGCTAGCGGAGGTGGCTTTGGCAGAGTAGGAAATTTTGACCGTTGCCCGTGGGCTGCCGCTCTGACTGACGGCGATCGACCGGTCGTTTTTCCGAAGCTCAGCCCAGACAGAGCCTGCTACTTTCTCGTTCCGGACCATAAACTCCAGTTTGTTGCACTGGTTGTTGGACAGGAGCAATTTATACGGAAGGGAGGTGCGGATAATACTGTCGGGTTTGCAGTTGGCGTCGGTGAAATAGATCGAAACCTGATGGGACGTGCCCGTTACCGTAAATTCGAATAAGTCACCGTCGGTTTTGGTAATAATCTCTTTCCCGCTGTCACAAGAGAGGAAGAAAACGGCGACGGTAAACAGGACACACGCAGCCGCATAGGTAGAGAGTCGATTCATAATGATGGACAGGATAATGGGTTTTCGGACTGGAGCAGACGCGCGATCCTCTGCTCACGGAAGGCCGAAGCTAGCGGAAAACAGGAGCGGCCGTCAACTGTATAATAGGGGGTTGGCAGGAAAGGTTATCGGCAGACGGAGCGCGGAGAAATAATTACGAGAGAGTAAACAGAATAACGCCCGGCTACAGAAGACTGACAGGCAGTCTTCCATAGTCGGACGTTACGTTTTCAAAAACCCGGTCAAAGGCGGCCGGACCGGGTGATTATCTGACTAAAAAATCGAAATAATCCGGCTACTTGAACGAAATGAAAGCGAAAGCATAATTGAGCTGTATCGCGATAATCACACTGATACTCAAATAAGGGCTGATGAAGCATAACAGGGCTCCGAATAAATAGAGCGATTGGGCAATCAGGATCCGTCGTTTGATCGGCTCGTAAACAATATCCCGGGTGTCTTCGGCGATAAAGCCATGCTTATACGCATAATTCCAGCTGATATACAGGCCCATTCCCATAAAAAAGATATTGAGCCAATACAAAAAGATGGAGAACTTATATTCGATATGGCTGCCCAGGAAAGACGTTGAAAAAGGCAGCGTGGAGACGAACAACAGCAGGAACAAATTGATCCAGGTCAGGTTCCGGTCGCTTTTTTCAATGTTCCGGAACTGCGCTGACTGGCCGGCCCAGAAAATTCCGGCTGTCATAAAACTCAGAAAATACACCAGGAACTTCGGCACCAGGGTAAGAAAAGCCTGTATCAGTTTTTCTTCGGTAACATCCCCCTCAATCTCCGGTACTTCTATTTCGAGCACGAGCAGCGTCATTGCGACGCCAAATACCGCGTCGCTGATCGCATTGATACGCTCCGAACTCTGACCAGCCAGTTGGTTATAGGTAGTCTTCATGTGTGGATTTCCGTTAGAAATTTACCCGTACAAAGGGGCCGATGTTGAAATGGGTTTGGGTATGATCGTGCTCTTCTTCGGTTTCGGCTTCCAGGCCGACACCGAAACCTATTTTCTCATTGTATTGCGCGCCAAGTTTTAACTGCTGGGTACTGAAGGCATGTCCGTGCTGATAGTTGACGGCCGTCCGGGCTTCAAGCCGGGAGACAAAACGCCATTTCTCGGTTATTTTCGGGAGGTACCCGAGTACAAGGAGCAGTTGCGCGTCGGGATCGCTCGTCACGGCCGACGAAACATTGGCATATACCAGCCATTCTTCGTTTTCTTTCAGGTATTGCAAACCCAGTCGGGCGCTGAACGGATAGTGTGAAGAAGCATATGTACCGGCGACAATCCCGAAGTGATTTTTAACCGTGTAGGAGAAGAAATTGTAGTTTACGAAAGACGGGTGGTTTCGGTCGTATTCCGTCAGGTGCAGCTCGCTCCGTGAGATGATATTCCACTTTCCTTTTTGGTCGATCGGTTCCAGGAAAAAGAACTCGGAAGTAAGGCCCCTGTGGCCCGCCAGTACGTCCACGTATACCTGCGATTGCGCCCGCACCGCCGTTTTGGCGGCAACACACAGGAAGAGAAACGTCAGTAATTTTCTGATCATAAGGATATGGTTAGGTGATGGGTAAAGGATACCAGCCCGCCGGAAAGCGGAAGGAAAGGGAATAGAATAGTTTTCGGGGTATTGGGCCTTGCGGGCAGTTTCGGTGGAATCGGTAAAGGGGCTGAACCTGTGTTTAGGTAAGGTGCTATAGGTATTTCTGGGCGGTGTATAAACGGGTTTGCAAGTATACCTGACCCAACAGAAAGACATGGGTGATAGTTTTGTCAATCTTGGGTGTTTTTCTTGTCAATTAGGCTTAGTTGAGATGTATTTGATATGAAAGAATGCTTATGTATTGTACTTTTTGAAAGAGTGTTAAGTGCGGAAGAGCGGAATCAGGTCCGGTTTTCCGTACATTGAAAAGGACCAATACGGATCATAAAATGTCGGATCCAATGAAAAGAAAAGGATCATTGATGGGCTTCGACTACTTATTTACAAGGAGAATATATGCCTCAAACCCCGAATGCAGAGAATAGCACCCGATTTGATGGTTTTCGATGACGGTGTCACAAAAAAATCAATTTTTTTATTAAATATTTTATACGTTATTAGCCTCAATTCCAATGCACGAAGACAGACAAGTTCTGTAAATTCAGTTGAACCTATAGAAAAATGGCTTTCCGTGATCTAGTGGGGTCTGGTTGCTGCAAATCTGACCTGTATGACGCGTACCCGGTCAGGCCTTCGCTTTGTTTCAAAGAAGGAAACAAAACAGCCTTATTTCAATTGCCTGTGCAGGGCCGCATATGGCTTCGTCTGTTTTTTATTTTGATATGGATCTCTCCGTGTCGGTCGATAGGCCAGATCAGCGGAAAGGTATCCTATTGGACAGGTTCGGACCGGGCGGCGCCGGGCGCAGGCTCCCAGCGAATTGCCGCATACGTACGGTCACAGACCGGTGACTACGAACTAATTGCACAGACAACGAGCCACCCGTCCGGTAGTTATGTCCTGGATGTTCCGGAAGGCCAATACGTGAAACTGGTTTTCGGAAACGAATCCGGAAAATGGCAAAGCAGCGGACGTACGCCAGCCGTTCGTTTCGTGAAAAGCCCTGCCACGGACGTAAACTGGGCCTGGTATTTGCCGGAACATTACGTATCACCGCAATCGTTTCTGGTGTCTGCTGTTTACATCAATGGCAGTGGCAACGACAGTCCGTCGGCATTGACAGCCCTGTCCATGGCAGATACCGCTGTTATTAAGCTGGCTACCTCAAGTCAGGTGGGATCGCTATGGGGAGTGGCTTACAATCCGGTCACCCGGCATTTGTATACTGCTGCGCTGGCCAAACGACACGTTGGCTATGGTCCTTTGGGAACCGGAGGAATTTATCGCACCGATTGGCCTGCCCGCCATACAACCGGCTGGCTGAATCTCAAAACGCTTGGTGTGCCAACCGGCGAGGATCACCACGAAGGATTAAGACGGGCCGTCGACAGCAGCAGCATCGATGGCAAATTCATGGCAGACGTAGGCCGCCTAAGCTTGGGAGGAATGGATATCTCGCCGGACGGCCGGTTTCTCTATGTCATGAATCTGCAGGATCAAACCCTGTACGCCGTCAAACTTCCCGCGGATACGGCAGCAAGACCTCTTGCGACCGACCTTACGTCATTTAAGATTCCCACAGCCGGATGCGCCGGAGGGACGAGCCGGCCCTTTGCCGTAAAGGCTGAGGGTAATTACGTATATGTAGGAACGGTATGTGATGCCGGGCACTCCCAATCAGTCTCCGATTTAAAGGCGATCGTATATGCGCTGAACCCGGTGACGAAGAGATTTCAGGAAGTTTTTGCTACGCCGCTGAATTACCCCAGAGGCACTTCGCCAGCTGATTCGGTAGTGAAAAGCTGGAATCCGTGGACGGACGATTTTACCAAAGCGTTACACAGCGAATTGCCTTCTACGGCCACCAGACCTCAACCGATTCTGTCTTCGATCGCTTTTGATCCGCAGGGAGCGATGATATTGGGTTTTATGGATCGGTTTGGTCACCAGTCGGGTACCGGCCAGCCTGATCCGTCAGGGAAGGCGAGCTATACGGCTGTCGCGTCCGGCGATATTCTCCGCGTATTTCCGCGCAGACCCGGCAGCCTCAACGCCCGCTTTATGCTGGAAAACAATGCGGCTGCCGGCGATTTTTCGACCGAAGGGAAAGACAATGCCCAGGGACCTAAAGGAGGAGAATTTTTCTTCCAGGACGATTTTGTGTTCTATGACGGACGCCACAGCAGGCGCGTCATCCACCAGGAAACCGGCGCCGGCGGGGTATTGGCGTTGCCGTCGACCGGAGAGATCCTGATGACAGCCCACGAACCGACCCGAGAGTTCAATTCGGGTGGAATTAAGTCGTTTTTCAATCAGGATGGTAAGACCAGTCGTGCCTGGCTGCTTTATGGGAACGCACAGCCGGGGACTTTCGGCAAGGCAAACGGGGTGGGGGGACTGGCGTTGATTACCGGCCAGGCGCCGGTAGCGGCCGGCAACCGCGTGTGGTCTGACACCAATCGCGACGGCATCCAGGATCCTGACGAGCCCTCTCTTGCCGGAATACGCCTCGAATTGTACGAGGCCGGATCCAGAATAGCGACCACACGTTCAGATGCAGACGGAATGTATCTTTTTGACGAGAAGAATGTACGGGGCGGGCTCAAGCCGGAGACGGCCTACGAGATACGCATTCGCCTGGACGAACAAAAGCTGAGACCGACCCTTGTGAAGCAAAAAGGGGACAGCGAAACCGATAGCGACGCCGGAATGGTGGACAATTATGCGGTGATCGCCTTCCGGACAGGCGCTGCCGGCGTGAACAGACATGACCTTGATTTTGGGTTCTTACCCGAAAAAGGAAAATCCATGGCAGAATCGGAGGCGGGAAAACTGATGGTCTATCCCAATCCGGCAGTAAGTCACGTGGAAGTGAAAGCAAAGGCGAACGGAAAGACAGCAACGCTACGGATTCTTGACGCGTCTGGCAGACCGCTGCAAACCCAACAGCTTGAGGCAAAGGGAGGTAGTTACAAAACCGGACTGAATTTGACAGGTCTCAGCGCCGGCAGCTATGTCGTAAGCCTGGACGAGGGCGGGACAGTCAGAAGTACCGTCGTGGTGAAACGATCCGAATAACCGGGGTTCAGATGGGCAAGACTGACAAGAAAACAGGTAGTGGAATCCGGGGCGGCTGCACGGGTACCGCTGAATCTGGCATATGCGTACCGGTTCTTGAAAACGGGAGACGATGTCATTCCTGATATCACCATACCATGATCCGTCTTCAGTCAAAAAGCGGCCGATCGGGATTTTAGAAAGTTTGCCGATTGCCTCCAGGGCTTCCCGGGAGCGAAAAAAATACAACAAAAGAGAGGCCCCGCCATGTCAGCGGCTTGCCTGACGCCAACCCTATCTTTCAACGATCTTGATGGCTACGTTAGCGATTTTCAACCCCGTTAAGAAACAGTTTCTCATGACAGTTTTCAACGCTGCTGTTCTGTTTTGTTTGACAGCAGGGGCGACAGCCCTTGGCCAAACGACGAATAGTTACATCCCCAAGATCGTGCCTCCTTCCCCTCAGGCAGCGACGCTGACCCGGTATGTGGATATACCGGTTAGCTATTATACGGGCACTGCAGATATATCCATTCCCGTCTACACAATTCAGGAAGGCAAACTAAGCCTGCCAGTATCAATCAGCTATCACCCTTCAGGAATCAAAGTGGCCGACGAAGCCGGCCAGGTGGGCCTGGGCTGGGCGCTGAATGCCGGCGGAGTCGTTGCAAGAACGGTGATGGGGGAAGATGACTTCAGCCTCGGTAGATATTTTTCCAATCAGGATAATTTGCCCGCAAACACGTTCCCGAAGACCCAAATGCAAATGGGAGCTAAGGTAACCGGCGACCCGAGCAAATTCAGTTTTGATTTTTACGCCCAGCAGGGCGGTGGTTCGACGTCGCTGCAGCTCAAGGCAGAGGACGGCATGGCCAACGAATACGAGCCGGACATTTACAATTTCAACTTTGCCGGCTATTCCGGCAAGTTTATCATCAGCCGGACGAGAGAGATCATCATGAATGAGAAGAGCGATATTCAGATCAGGATGATTGAATCAGGTAATCCGGTTACTGTTTCCTGGGAAATAAAAACACCTGACGGGACTGCCTATCTGTTCAACGAAAGGGAGACCTTTCGTTCGCCTGGCGGGGCGGCTTCGGTTTCCTCGTGGTATCTCTCTCAGATAACCTCGCCGGAGGGAGCGCAGATTACGCTTAGTTACAACACCATCGTCGATGCCAAAAATTATCCGCAGGGGGCTATTACCGAAACCATGGGAGTTGGAACGATTGGAGACGTCTGTATCAGTGGCGGCAGTCCGGTCTATAGTGCTTCCCATACGATCGAGCGCATGCCGGCCAGGTACATGTCTACGGTGTACTTAAACGAGATCACCTTCCAGAATGGCTCCGTCAGGTTTGTCTTCGAGAGCAGGGAGGATTTGCCGTATGATAAGAAGCTCAAAACCATTGAAATATACAGCAAGGCGGGTGGAGTGAAAACCCTTTTGAAAGCATACGATTTCAGCTATTCTTATTTTGACGGGAGTGCCGATGCCGATGTGGCAGCCACAGGCGATGGGTCAGTATCCAAAAGACTGAAACTGCTTTCATTGACCGAGAAATCCGCTGGCGGGAGTACTTTGCCCCCTCACACTTTTACTTATTTCGAAGGAGGAAATTATGATTTACCTGCGAAAACTTCGTTCGCTCAGGACCATTGGGGATACTTTAATGGCAAACTGAGCAATCAAAGCCTGATTCCCACTTTCACCGCATTCAGTGGGATGGATGCAACCAAATCTCTTTTCGGTAAAATGACCGGGACTGAAAGGGATGCAGGCCCGGATTACAGCAAAGCGTTCAGTCTGAAAAGAATTACCTATCCCACCGGCGGATATACCGAATTTGATTACGAAGCCCATGATTACGACGTTAATAAATCCGATCTAAATGATTACTCCTATGCGGGAGGGCTTGGGACAACGCTGGCGGAAAAAGTGGTTCCTTTCCTGTATAACAATGGTCAAAAGGATGTGCCTCAGGATTTTGAATTCGACCTTTCCCGCGCAGCTACAGGACCGGGCGGCCTGACAACCAATTTGAAACTCGAGGCCTTTGTCAGGTTTAATGATGTGACGGAATGCAACATATTGTCGGGACAGACGCGTAAGGTATTCTTCGAATTGATCGAAAAGGCTTCCGGCCTTTCCATAGGAGTTTACGACATGCTTGCCATGCAGGAGTGTACAGACAATGTCAATGGACTGCCCTCTCCCTGTATCAACAAAGGATGCTATTCACTGAACGGCAAATCGGTCAGCGGGGGTTTCAAACATACCAATACCTTTTTCGATATCATGCCGGGCAAATACATCTGGCGCGCCACAGCCGGTGACGGAACCGGGTTCGGACTCGGCAATTTTACCGTTAAATTATCCTGGTATGAACCGGCGGAGCAGACTCCCGGCGCCATGAAAACGGGCGGTGGTCTTCGGGTAAAATCCATTACTGCCAACGACGGAGTAAAAAGCAACATCAGGACATTTACCTACAGGCTTACCGAGACTTCGACTGACGGCCAAAGCATTACAAAGTCGTCGGGAAGGTTGATGACAAAACCGCAATACACCTATGCGGAAGACAGGGTATGCGTTCAAAGCAACGGAGGGGCCAATTATGATTACAAGTATTACCGACCCGTATTCCGTACTTCAAACAGCGTTATTCCGCTGAGTACTTCCGCTTCAGGGTCTGTGGTGGGCTACGATCAGGTGACGGTCGCCTACGGCGCAAACGGGGAATACGGGCAATCTGTTTTTTACTATGATAACCAGTCGGATGTGGTCAATAATTTCGGCTATTTCCGGCCTCCGCTTCTGTCCAGCAAGCCCTTTAAATCAAACGGCAATTTGTTAAGACAGGAAGATTTCGTCAAATCAGGCACCGGTTTAGTCAAGGTAAAAGAGCTGGAAAACGAGTACTACCTGAGTACGCCTGTTTATCAATATGCAGCCGAATTGAGAAGCATCTCCGAGCCCTTTGCCGGCGGGGCTATCGTCACCTTGAAGAAGCACGGATTCTTTTACCCGGCGATGATAAAGAACTGGAATTATCTCAAAAGCGAGAAGACCAGAGTATACGACCAGGGTTCTGCGAGTGCATTCGTGGAAACCCGCAAAGAGTATTTCTATACGAACACAATTTATACCCAGCTCAGTCAAATCAGGACGTCCGACAGCCGGGGGCGCAACGTCGTTACAGACTACAAATATCCCTTTGACTTTTCTAGCGGCGTATATCCCGCCATGGTAACCCGGAATATGGTTAGTCCCGTTATTGAAGAAACAACCAGCCTGGAGAATGGCGCAGTTTTGAATTGGATTAACACCGAATATTCCAACCCGGGCAGCGGTTTGTATTTGCCAAAGAAGGTGCAACGAAAGATCGGGCAGGGAGCGGCATTCACCGTGGCAGAGTTCTTAACTTATGACGGCCGTGGAAACCTTCTCACCTACAAGGAAAAAGACGGGGCTACTACGAAACTGGAATATTACGGGACCAACGATGAAGGCAAGATCGACCTGCTCAAATCAAAAACTGACGCCGACGGAACGACCGCGTCGTCCAGAACATCCTACAATTACAAACCCCTTGTCGGTATTCAGTCAGTCAGAGGTCCTTCCGGCAAGGTCACCTGGTATAACTACGACGTTTTTGGCCGTCTTTCTGACATCCGCGAGGATACCAGCACCGGCAACCTGATCAAAAGTTTCCACTACAATTATGCCGGCCAGGGAGGCTGGAGTAACGGAATTGTCGACGATCCGGGAGTAGATACCCTGTCTACCCTGGGTCTCATCTCTGTGGCCGGCTGCAATTTCAACATTGCGCTCTCAGCCAGCCCTGCCAACCCCAATACGGGTCAGTCGGTAACCCTGACGGCGGCCTGCGCCGGTACAGACTGCAACAACCTGACCTATAGCTGGACCGGGCAGGGCGTGACCGGCACCGCTTCAACCACGACATTCGGCGCTCCGGCTGCTGCGGGCAGCTACAATTATTCGGTTAGTGTGGCCCGGACGGGGTGCAGTACACCTAAAATCGCCAGCCTGCCACTGCCCGTTGGACCCACCGGGGAGGCTTGTTACGTTCTGGCACCGGCCAGCTATCCCGACAGACGGCTTTCCAACCACAATGGTCTATTGAAAGTAAAAGCCCAGGATGGCACAGCCTCCCAGATATGGGAATTGAGCAGCCAGGGGACAGGCTTTTCAAAGATCATTTCGAAAGGAAGTACCAATGGTGCCGGTATCGGCAGCGTGCTGGGCGTGGCCAGTCAGGGCAACGCTGAAGGCAATCCGGTGGAATTGCAAACCAGCGCCACGGGTGACCACCAGTTATGGGAGATCAGTGCAATGACCGGATCAGATCAGGGCCGGGACAAGTTTGTCCGGAAAGGAACCACGTTGCGCATCGGAAGCCGGTTCAACTGGGGAGCTGGCTCTGATAATTTGGACGATCCCGCCAGCGATCTGGCACTCGCCAATGACCCGAACAACGATTTCGGCGGCAATAAATGGATTAAAACGTCGGTAGGATGCCCGACAGGTCCGTGTACGCCGCCCGCCAAACCGGTGATCAGCCTGGCTACAGGCAGCGGCAGCACCGTTTGCGCTGCAACCAACCAGAAGGTAACCCTGAAAACGAACGGCAGCGGGACGATCAAGTGGTATAAAGACGGGGTATTAATTGCAGGAGCGGCAGGAACAACCTACGAAGTGACCGTGGCAGGCAGCTACACAACGACGACAACTTCTACCGGCACTCCGACCTGCACCAGTACAGTTTCGGACGCGTACAATGTTTTGCAAACGACCGGTTGTGCGTTATCCGGAGATGACCGGTGCATCGTGACACAGGTATGGCTGCTATGGCGGGATGCGGACCACCAACGGTTGAAAAAGGCGACGATCCAGGGATCGGACGATGGCGTGAACTGGACAACGGTACACACCTTCGATGCGAATGCGACAGCGGGTTGGAATATCGCACCGATTGCGAGTCCGAGAAAGTTCCAGCACATCCGGTACGCGGCCAACCCGACCGACGGAGTGGGGGATCTCAAGGAAATCCGCTTCTACCACGACAATTCTATTCTGACAGGAACCGGATTCGGTTCCGAACCGAACATAAATGGTCTGGGCTGGGCGAACGCCCTGGACGGGAACGAAGCTAACGCGTGGCATGCAGCCTACAATACTGAAGGGGCGCATCCGGGCAATACAAACTTTGTCGGGCTGACTCTTCCCTGTGCGACGACCTGTATCAAACCGACGATTTACAAGACGACAGCCGGCAACCTGGTTTGCCCCGGGAGTAAATCAGCGACGCTTATAGCTTCCGGGTTTACAGGTAGCCTGCGCTGGTACAAAGATGGTGTTCTGATCTCCGGGCAGACTGAGAAGACTCTGATAACGAGCGGCGCAGGGGCATATAAAGCATTATCGACAAACGGGACGTGCACCAGCGGTGTCTCCAATGAGATTGTCCTGCAACAGGATCCGGGCTGCATGCCATCCGGAGACGACCGGTGCATCGTGACGCGGGTGCAGCTGCTGTGGCGGGATGCGGACCACCAACGGTTGAAAAAGGCGACGATCCAGGGATCGGACGACGGCGTAAACTGGACAACGGTACACACCTTCGAGGCGAATGCGACGGTGGGTTGGAATATTGCGCCGATCGCGAGCCCGAGAAAGTTCCAGCACATCCGGTACGCGGCCAATCCGACCGACGGAGTGGGGGATCTCAAGGAAATCCGTTTTTACCACGACGATTATATTCTGACAGGAATCGGATTTGGTTCCGAACCGAATATAAGCGGACTGGGCTGGGCGAACGCGCTGGACGGGAATGAAGGTAATGCGTGGCATGCGGCCTACAATACGCAAGGGGCGCATCCGGGCAACACGAACTTTGTCGGGCTGACGCTCCCCTGTGCGACTACCTGTGTCAAACCGACGATTTATAAAACGGGCGGATCAGAAGTGTGCGCCGCTTCGAATAAGACCGTTACCCTGATTGCTTCCGGTTGTACGGCGGATGTCAGCTGGTTCCGCGATGGCGTATCGACAGGTACCGGACTGACCCATACGACCAGTTCGCCGGGAACGTATACGGCAAAATGTTCTTCCGGAGGCCGGATCAGCGAAGCATCCCCGGCTATTTCCGTTGCCCAGTCATCCGATTGTGGCGGCACGACGTGTATTCCTCCCGGCAAGCCGACCATCAGCCTTTCGGGCAGCAACACGACGGTATGTTTCGCAAAGAGTCAGCGTGTTACGCTAAGTACCAACGCCACCGGAACAATTCAATGGTATAAGGAAGGTGTAGCCATTAGTAGCGCCACCGGCTCGACATATGAAGCGACTGTCGCCGGCAATTATACCGTGACCTCAACGGTCAATTGCATGAGCCCTGCCTCAAATGTATTTGCCGTGCCGCAGGCCGGTTGTGCAGAAGGATGTAACCAAACGGTTACGGTAAACATCCTCCATTGCATAGATGCAGAAGTGTCTGAAAATGCCCCGGGAATGAACTACGGTTCAATAAGCGAGTTCGCTCTCAGTACTTCCGGTACGATACAATCGTCAAAAACTACCCGGGCATTTATCAATTCCGAAGAGTTTCAGAATATACCCCAGGGAGCCATAATTACCTCTGCAACCCTGGATCTGTATGGAATAGATGCGGCCGGTGCAATACATACCTCCGGCAACACCGGCCTGGCCTGGGGTGGCAGCCCCGCCCCATTCCTGATACAACGGGTAACAGGAGCGTGGCAGGAGTTGCAGGTGAACTGGGGGAATCAACCTCTGACAAGCCCCGATAATCAGGTGGAATGTGCCGCTCCAAGCACTCAGTGGAATTACAACACGACAGAGAATGTCACCCAGCTCATACAGGACATGATCAACCAGCCGAAAGCCTCCCGTTACGGTCTGGCGCTCAGACTGCTATCGGAATTGCCAGGCCGATCAGTTGTGTTTGCGTCAACGGATGCAATTCCGGGCCGTCGTCCCAAATTAACGATCACCTACAAGACCTGTCCGTAATGGATAGTTGGCCGGCCTCGTTTATGTCATCTTTTTAAAAAGGATAAATCTTTTCTGATAGCAATGATCGCATCGCCTACCTGTTTTCGGCTTCTGCTCCTGGTTGCAATTCTCGGCAGCCGGAGCCTTTTCGGACAAAGCACCGGGAAGAACTTCGTGTTGGAACGTACTTACAAAGGGCCTCGCACCGCTGTCAGCGGGAACGTCAGGGATGCGGTCCAGCAGGTAAGCTATTTTGATGGTCTGGGCCGGCCTTTGCAGTCGATCAATGCCCAGGCAAGCCCCCTGCTTACAGGAAGTCGCCCGGCAGACCTGGTCAGCCACACCGAATACGATGCGGCGGGCCGGGTTTCGAAAGTATACGCGCCCTACCCGCAGGCGTATCAGGCTGCCAGCGCATTCGGAAACGGAAGGTATGTCAATGCGGACAGCGCCGTAGCTAAATCGGTGGCATTTTATAACACGACAGCCAATTTCGATCAGAACAATAACCGGGGATATACGCTGACCGAATACGAGGCGTCGCCGCTCAGCCGTGTAACGAAGCAGTTTTCAGTGGGTTCCGACCGCGCTGTAACCACCTCCTACGGCTCCAATGCGGCCAGCGAAGTCAATCGGTATGATGTTTCCGGAGATAATCCGGTGCGTAACGGGTACTACGGGGCCGGGCAGTTGGTTAAAACCAGCGTAACCGATGAAAATGGGAATGTGTCCGTAGAATTTAAAGACAAAAGCGGGTTGACCCTGCTAAGATCTGTTCAGGCATCGTCTTCCACGTGGTTGAACACGTATTATGTCTACGATGATCTTTCCCAGCTCCGGTTTGTGTTACAGCCTGAATACCAGAATGAAGGCAGCGTCTCTAAATATGCCTTTAAATATACGTACAACGATCGGGGGCTGGTGAGCAGCAAATATGTGCCGGGCGGGGGGACAACCGAGATGTGGTACGACAATCGCGACCGGCTGATTGAAAGCAAGGACGGCAACGGGAAATACACCTATTTTAAATACGATGAGTTAAACAGGGTAATTGAAACAGGGGAAAAGGCTGGCACAACCTACCGGGCACTGGTAAAAACACATTATGATACGTATTCGCCTCCGTTTAGCGGAGTGCAGACGTTTGTCAGCGGCTATGGCAATGGGTATCCCGCTGCCCGCAGCATGAATGTGAATGGTCAGGTAACCGTAACCGCCGCACGCGTATTAAACCCGAATGGCGAATACGACGACGCGAAAGACGTCTGGCTTTGTACCACCATCTATTACGACGATCGCTTCAACGTCATCCAGACAATCCGAAACCTTTTTGATTTGGGAGGTAACAATAACAACTACGAATATGTAGTAAAGCAGATCCGTTTCGATGGTCGCGTCGAAAAAGAGCTTATCGAGCAAAAGGTGAGTACAGGAGAGCATTTTGTTGAGAAGCAATACACCTATGACCATGCTGACCGGCTGCTGTCTGTCAGATATGTGGTGAAAAAAGACGGCGCGGAGAAGAAGAACATCGTGGTAAGTGCAAGCCGCTACGATGCCCTCGGGCAGTTGAAAAAGAAGTTTCTCCATTCTGCCGACAGCCGGAGTTTCCGGGAACAGCTCGATTACAGCTATGTTCCCAGAAGCTGGATGAGCAAAGTAACAGGTAAGACAGGAGCCGGGGAGAACTTTGGAATCGAACTCAAATATGCCAATGCAACTACTCCCCAATACAACGGGAATATCGGAGAAATGCTCTGGCGGCAGGCTGGCTCCGCGACCTGGCCAGGGTATAAGTTCACGTACGACGGCGCCAACCGTCTGTCCAAAGGAGAAGGCTCCGGCTATGATTACAGCGAAACGGTTTCGCTCTATGATCTGAACGGAAACATCCGAAAATTGCAACGGAAGAAGCTGACGGCTACCTGGGATGATCTGACCTACACCTACCTCGACGGCAACCGCCTCACAAAGGTGACGGATGCAGGCACGGCCGAGGGTTTTAACAACGGAGCTTCCGCCGACAGCACAGACTACAACTACGACGGTAACGGGAACATGACCCGGGACAAAAACCGGGGAATAGCAGACGGCGGCATCCGATACAATATCCTGAACCTACCCAGGGAAGTGGCGATCAATAACCTCACCATGAAATACCATTACGATGCCGCGGGCACGAAGGTTCGGATGGAAAGAGGAACAGAAAACACCAAGTACGCCGGTTTCTTTGAGTACAACAGCAGTAACTACCTGACCCGGATCGGCATAGAGGAAGGGCAGATTACGATCACCAATAACGGCGCAGGTATCAACGACTATTCGGTTGACTATTACCTGAAAGACCACCTGGGCAATGTACGCCAGGTCATTAACGAAGCGGGAATGCTTTTACAGGAAACGGAGTATTTTCCGTTTGGATTGGCAATTCCACGGACGGCCGGAACGAACAAATACCTTTATAACGGCAAGGAAAAGCAACCGGAGACGGGCTGGCTGGATTACGGGGCAAGAATGTATGATCCGACGGTTGGACGATGGATGGCTGTCGATCCATTGTCAGAAAAGTCAAGACGTTGGAGCCCGTACAATTATGGTGAAGATGATCCCATGGGAAAAGTAGATCCTGATGGCATGGAAGCAGGCCCCGGGGGGCAGGTCATCGGAAATCCTAAAATTCTGGTCGCCGAAGGCTTCAGGCAATACCTGCAAGCTGCCGGCTCTTTTATTGATAGATTTTTTGTAAGCTCGCAAACGGCAGGAGATACAAAAATAAGCGATGCGAAAACCGGAGGTTCTGAGGTGCTCAAGGTAGCATCCTCGGTGAATGTCACTTATACGACGACTGTTTCAACTAATTTGGCGGGGCTCATGAAGATGAATAGCGAAAATAAACCAAAGGGACCGCTGCTGAATGTTACCAATACAATGGTTACCAGCCAGCAAACAGAGGTTGAAGGAAGTGCGACAATTCGGGGGGCGGATGTCAAGGTGACCAACACAACCAATATTTCCAGCGATAAAGTGTCGAATACAACTGAATTTTCCGTTGGCAAAACGATTACAGTCAACGATAAATTGAGTGCCGGAGCAGCGGCATACATATCTCAGGAACGCACATCCAGTAGGGGAACTCTTAGCTCGCAAACGGACATAGGTCTCAAGGCGAGCGTCACGTATACACCGACAACCGCGACCAATCCAACGTATAATCGGGCGGCCGGTTCAACTGTTACCCAAACGTTTAAAATAGGGTTTATCGTGGATAAACGCTGAGAAAAGGTTACTAACCGGATCGCCGCTCTTCATGCTCTTCGAGATGTTCCGCAGGACATCTCGAAGCCAGATAAAAGAAGATATCTTATCTTCAAAACCTGGTGTTCACCAGTGAGGCGCCTTCGGAAGTAATTAGGGGGTGATGATGTTTCCAGATTTAAATCTGGATTATCTGGACTTCGAGATGTCCTGCGGAACATCTCGAAGAGCGGGTGGGTATATTTGCCGGATATTCGAAATCCCGGCTATTATAGCTCTAATGATCCAATGGTCGAAAGATTCATTGTGGAGTATTCTACAAAACCTATATTTGTGATATGAAGACGTTCGCCAGTATTGAAGAAGCCTTCCAATGGTGGCTGGAAAACATTTATCCGTCATTACCGCCCGATGTGAAAAAGGGCAAACCCGTTTCCGCCTGGCGGGATTACAAACACGGCGGCGGTGTCTCTGAAAAGCGTATGAAGGAGATCCTGACGGAATTCGGCCCGTTTGAAATTCAAACGATTATCACATACAAGACGTAATTTTTTTATTTCAATTTTGTAGAATATTCTACAAATGAGTAACAGAGAAAAACCCGACAGGTACGTTTTCGAGGCAGACCTATCGGGCATGTCCAACCAATTTTCCAACCAGTGAACAGACCAAAGGTATGACAACCCAACCCAATCCACAAGTATGCGCCGCTGCCACCCTCCGGCATGAGGAGCTTCTCCGCCTGATCCGCCAGTTCGACGACGAGATCGGTCTCGATGTGCTCAGCGAAGTGATAACAGAATTATTTATGCTTTACCTGGCCGAAGCCAATGAACACCAGTATCCCATGGAGGAGGTGACGGGAACAGCGATGGTAGTGAGTAAGGGGTTGTGTTGGTTGGGAGGGGTGGGGAGAAGATAGATTCTCGACTTGTAGTTTTTAAGCTTAACATTTACTGATCCGCTCTTCGATATATCCTTATGGAACAATTCGAAGAGCGGGAAATTCTTGAACCGAGTATTTGATGTGTTCGTCAAAGATGTGCTACCGTCATACTCGCCCGGAAGAAATGAAAAGTATCATCACAAACTACTACAACCCCATGTCCGCAAAATTCAAAAACTGGTTTCTCTTCCTGTCCGTAGTCGCCGGTCTGCAGGCCGTAACGCTCAAAGATGCGGGATACGCCAGTTTTGCAATCTGGGTACTACTCGGTAAGGATGTATTCAAAGAAGCGGCGGAAATGCTTATTCCGCCCGAAAAGAAAGAAGAAAAAGACTACGTAAAATAGGTTTTGAGGTATGTAAAAAGCCGGGATGCTGTCCCGGCTTTTTCTATTTCTGCCCGCGATCGATGCGGTGAAACCAAATAAAATTCTGAGATCCGCACACTGTAGCATCCGTTGACATTACATATAATTCTGTCTCCTATCCTGTTTTGTGAGAAATATTCTGTCTGAATATTGTGGATTAGTCCAGGCCATCCGACAATGTGCCCCTTTCACGGGCGACCATAGAATAATACTAAGTATTCACCCGGATTGCGCTAGGATTATTTGAAGAAAATAGCCTATCGGTTACCATAACTCATTGCATTTTTCGAATTATACTATTTCACGGTATTTGGGAATTAAAAATTTCCACAGAACTATGCTGTCAGATTTAGCAAAAAGACCGCTATTGAAGGATTTACCAACCCATTAATCTCTTTTTTATGGACCGTTCCGGTTTTGTAAAAAGTATACTTGCCCTGACAGGCACCGCTTTTGTTTACGGTTGCAAAGATGTCGTGGATGAATTGACGGATACGTATTCGTCGCCCACTTCCAAAGAGGCGCAGAACTGGTTTTCGAATCAGTACCTGAAGACTGTCGGGGGAGGAAGAACAGCAGGCGTTTCAGTGGCGCGGGAACTGGATTGGAGCAAACAGCAGATTGCCAAATCCGCCAAACACGATTTTATCTGGGTGCCCGTTGCGTATAAGGGAGACGAAAAGGGATGTGCGATGTTAATGTGGCGGGAGGGCGAAGAGCACGTGCAGCAACTGGCCCAATACCTGAGCTGGACCGTTCGGGAGGGATTTCTCGTTTACCGGAAGCCAACCGGTGAGTACGACGGGTTTCTGGCTCAGCTGGCCTATGATCCCCAAAACTCATCGACGGATCCTGCACGTTTCACCGGACTGGTGGTAAATGCGGATTGGAATGAGAATATATTGCGGTCGTGGCGGTTTCTGGATGGAAAGCTGGTAAATTACTACAATCCTGAAATAAAGACGAAAGCCGGTCGGACACAGGGGTGTACCGTGTATTACACGCAATACGCAACAGTGACAGGAACGCCAACGGCTGGTGGTACGGCAGTGACCTATACGTTGACGACTGTGCCTCACGTTACGTGTTATGACGATCCCTTCACGGGGAGCGATCAGGGCGGGTATACGGGCAGCGGCGGGTATTCTCCCAGCAATACCGGTGGCTATTCCCCGCCCCCGCCCCCGGTGTATATTAACTGGAAATCCACTGATCTGACCAAGTATGTCCGGGAAATTGAAAACAGGTTGGTTACGCCCTGTTTCAACGCGGTTGCGGACAAATTGTTTAGTCTGGCTTCCACCGATTCCCAGAAATTGGGTGCGTATGTGGGCTACATGCTCAACACCCTGATGTCTCCTTCTACCAATGTCAAGATTGAACTGTCAGAGGAGAATCTGGGTAGTACAACGGATGGCGTATTCCGCGTAGATCGTAATGTTCCTTACCAAGCCCAATTAGTGCTCAATACGCAGGTGCTGCAAAGCGCGAGTAAGGAGTATATCGCGGCGACGCTTATTCACGAGTTGGTGCACGGACTCTATAATGAACAGGGATCAACCTTGAAAGTGGATCAACAGCACGCTGAAATGGCTCAGAAATACATAGAACCAATGACGGATGCATTGGTTGGTTTGTATGGCATGGACAAGTTCCATGCCAAGGCGCTGGCTTGCGGTGGTTTACCAGGCGCTTATGATGCATTGGGCTTATCGTTGGAAGATCAAACCAGAATGAATCAACTTGCAAAAGGATATCGAAATGGAACCTTTGGTCAAAAATGTCAGTAAGGGGCTTTTGCCCGTGTTTTTTTTCTTTTCTGCCTGCGTGTGCTTTGCGCAGGAAGTGGATCATGGCATCCGCTTTACCCATCAGGTGGTACGTAATAACAAAGTGTATGTTTCGCCAACGGGATTTATTGCCAGGGGTGGGGAGGTTAACAGCTTTAATGAAAAAACAAAGGGTGTCGGCTGTTATTTTGGAACCGGGTGGGTACGGTTTAAAGTAGTAGATTCCCATAAAATTGACAGCATCAGTATAGAGGGACGTATGCCTGAATCGTTCAAAACGGTGTATTTACGGGGCGTTAAACAGAGTGAACGATACTGGGAATGCCTGGATTGCGCCGAGAAAAAAAAGGGATATTGGATCATTATTCCAATATTGATCGGCTATTCAGCGGGTTGTTCTGAAAATAACAAAACCGAAGAAGAAATGTATGGTATTCTTCATGATTATTACGTCGGCATGTTTCGCAGTTGGAATCAACCGGATCGTTTTGGTGCGTTAAAACTTGGAGAAAGGACATTGCTTTTGGACCCACTAGAAGAAATTTCAATGCAGTAACGGATATCGAAACAGAGCGGGGAACATCTCGAAGTGTGAGAAACAAAAAAGCACTTACGATTTCGTAAGTGCTTTCGTGGTCACGTAGGGATTGGGGGTGACCATGTAAAACATTGATAATTAAGCCGTTAGAATGTTAAAATTCTGCCTGTACCCAAATTTGTACCAGAAGGAGCCTTAAAAAATGCTCCCGGCGCAAATCCGGCTGACGTGAGTACAGGCTCAGATTTTCCCACCAATGCGGTAATGAGGCGGCTTTGTTCGGCTACTCTGTCTTCCAATTCTTGAATGTACTTCCGGAGATATTCCGGCAAATCGTAGTTGGCAGAACTGCGGAGAGCCGCCGGAGATTGATCCGTGTAATCGGTCGCGACCTTGCCGCCCCGCTGCCGGGAAAGAATTTCCGAAGTTTCTACCTGTAAGATTTTCGCCCACATTTCAATCTCCTCAATTGGCATCGAGTTTCTCCGAAACGTGTCATAGGCATAGGTACGCCCTCTTCCGACTTGTTCAGAAAGCCAATAAGCCTTCATTTTTTTTTCAGTCGCTATCTCCTTGATAACCAGCCCAATAGGTTTTGTCATGGCAACAAAGTTTAGTTTTTTATTGTTGGATATTGCAACATTCAGATTTTGTGTCGTAATGTTGTGCGGTAATCGATTATCAAATATGCGGTAACAGGTTATCAAAAACAAGCCCTTTAACAAAAATTGGCAATGCACAATCTGAAAAAAGCAATCGGTTCCGTACTCTCTCAGGTCGAGACAGTAGAGCAAAATCCCTCTCCTGAAAACATCATGATTCTGAAAGCGACCGTTACAACCCTTCACACGGTTTGCCCGGAGGACGAAACGGAAAATCCTTTGTTTCAGGCTGTTAGCGGTGCATTCGCGCCGGTGCTGAAAGACATTGTGGCGCAATTTGTCGGCGATCCTGATGAAGTGGAGATTACCACGCCGGACGGGAAAGTCGTGGATTTCGCCGGAGCCGAAGCCTGAAAAAATCCGAAGGAGTCTGACTCCTTCGGATTTTCCCTTTTTGCAACAACTTGAAATCTGATGAATACAGCGCAAACAACATCGTCAACCGTGATCGGCCGGGCCTACGAGTCCGCACCGAAAGAGGTTCAGCAACGCTTCAAAAAAGCCCTTCCCGGTAACGTGGATCAGGTTTTCCGGAAGTTGTACGGTCGGGACAAGCCCGCCGAACTGACCAATCCGGGCCGAGTGTTGCTTAACGCAATTCTGATTTTAGGCGTAAAACCCGAAGACCTTATCAACCAATGACGGCAACCCTTGTAGTAATGGGCTTTATGTTCGGCGTATTGGCCGGAATCACAGGAACCGTAGTGCTGTCTTATCTGAAAGAATATCAGCACTTTAACGAAGTGACCCGCCCACAAATCAACGAATAATCATGCGTCTCGACGATTTGAAATTTAACCGACACGAAAGCATTCCCGGCGCTTGGAAAGCCTACGCAACCTTCCCGGATGGTGTTTCTGTCAGCGTTATGAAAGGGCCGCATCCGGCTGTCAAATGCGGGCCTACGACTTTTGAAGTCTGTATTCTTCGGCACCGGCAGCCGACGCCTGTTCAGATCGACGGCGAGTCAATCGGGCCGACCGTGGCGGATTGCTCCCCATATCTTTTGTCTCAGATTCTCAGTGTTTTAACACCCCAATAAATTCCCTCACGATGAACCAGATCAAAGAATCAAAGGCTAAGCATGCCTCGATCTTCAACCCTCGGACTGAGGGAGACAAGGCAATTTTATCGGCGCAATGCCCATACTGTCGGAAAGTTTCAGATTTCAATCAGAAATCCTATCTGTCCGGAAAGTGTAAGTGCGGCTGCGGCGGACACTTCAACGGAAAGGGGCTCGTATTCCTTTCCTGAAACGGCATCCCCTGAGGGTGCCCGGCTCTGTCTACTTGGCGGCTGACAACCGGGAGCGTAAGGGGAGTACTGTGATGCGGTTGAGGGCCGGGGACGCGAGTCGCCCGGCCTGACCCGAACCCCTCTCAAAAACAACCGCGGAACAGTACCGCGAAAAAAAGCCGCCCGGCCTGTGGCCGATCCATCCCGACAATCCAAACCCCTCCCTGCTATGCTAGTCCAGTTCAACCAATTCTCAACGAATCTCCCTCTCGCTGTCAACCCGGCGCACGTCGTCGGCATTGTTTCCGCTCCCCTTTGGCTTGACTCGGAAAAGCAGACGGATGCGCCGGTTACCCAAATTCATACCACCTACGACGTTGCCGTCTACGCTGTTACCGAATCCCTTTCCGAAGTAGTAAAAAAGCTCAACCTGTCAATCTGATGAACGTTCCTCGCACCGTCGAATACTTCATTACGAAGTTGACAGCCGCGCAAACGAAAACGGCGTTGGCAAAGGCTGAGAAAATTATGCGCCGGGAGTTTGACGAAACGGCGAAGGTTCAGCATCACATTAAGTACGTGCAATGCCTCGGGGAAACGGAAGCATTCCGGGAATTGGAAGCTGACCGGCAAGCATACGGGGCGGTTCTGGAGATTCTCCAGAACATCCGCAATTACGGCACATGGGACGGCGCAAAGGCGCTCCACGGCTCAAAACAGGGTGAGCAACTTTCGCTCGTCTAAAGTACTCTCTTACAGGCGATTGACCCGCGCCGCTCCCCCCTCCCTCGATAATAATAGAAACATCTTCCGGCAAATCCTCTTTCATGCAAACCACCCTCCCGGCCAACCTTTCAAAATCTTACCGTTTCGGCTACACGGTGCGCAACAAAGCGTATGAAAACCGCGAGCTATCAAAACAGATTGACGCCTTCCTCTCTGACTATGAAATCGAATTGCCTGACAATCGGGAAGACTTTGAACGCTACCGGTCCCGGATATTCCATTATGACCAGCACGGCGACGTTTTGGACTCCCGTTTTGCCGACCTCGTAAAACTTCGTTACGCGGTTTCCCGGTGCCGGGGCTACTACGCGCACTTCGCGCAGGGTACGACGGAACGGCTCGTCCCTATGGCCTTTTGGTACAGCAAGCATAAGCTATGCCATGTTTGGAACTGGCGGAAATCTCAGCTGATCCGCTCCCGATACCTGAACTACCTCAAAGAAGCCCGCGACGCATCCGGGCGGCTGCTCATTGAACATTACCGGCCAATGCACCTTGTTTTGACCGTACCGCACGAAAAAGGTATCTGGCAGGGGAAAAGGTTCTACGCCCGCGAGATTATAAAGGCGTTCACTCTGATGCGCAAGCGCGATTTCTGGAAAGAAATGATCTACGCGGGAGAATACGGGGTAGAGATCAAACGGGGGCGCTCCGGAAACGGCCTGCATATACATATCCACTCTTTCATTCTGCAAAATCCAGAGTACCAAATAAACGAGGTGAGGGACGCGATAGAGGCGAATTGGCGGGATGTGACCGGTAACAATACGGGCTATTCGGGCATACACTACGAAACCCTGTATACGTGGGAGAAGACGCCGGACGGCTCGCTACAAAAGCGGTATATACGTCCGGGAGAATCTGATCTTTCCGAATACCTCGGGGGAGTGATGGAGTGCATCAAATATCACTTCAAACCGGATGCACTGGAAACGGAAGACGGCAGTTTCGATATTCTTCTTATAGACGAAATCCTGAGCAATACAAAGAACGTCCGGCTCTATTCCCGGTTCGGGAAATTCTACCGGGAATCTGCTCTGAACTTCAATCGGCTTGAAGCTGATCCGGAGGCTGTCGACGTCGACGCGGAAGAGACAACGGAGGCGGAGCCAATGGGAAATACCGACGGAGTAGAAGAGAGAGTAGACAATCCGTTTACGGGCCTTCCTGCTGGCCGTAGCGAGTTCGGAATTTTGGTAGGCTCTCCGCTCGGGGTGATGTACAAAAAACGTCTCAGCGGGGCTAAGAATCGCTCGGAGGTCATCGAAATGAATCCGTCCCGGTACGAACCTTTTGCGATAGTACCGAAGGGGCTGTCTTTGAAGGCGGTTATCCGGCTTGACCTTACCGGGAAGCTCCGGGAGGAAATCGAAAAAATCGCAGTACCCAATCAGTCATTTCTAAATACCTGACCTATGAAAAAAGTAGTAATTATTGATCCGTGGGTAGAATACCATTTCGGTTTAGAGGTTGGAATGACCTACGAAACCGTTCCGGCCCCGGATGGACTTGAAGAGGGCTACGGATGGGTTTATGTGTATTCTGAGAAAGAGAGGTGCCCTGTCCGAATCTTTGAAGGAGAAGAATTTAGTTATGTGACCAGTGAAGAATAAAAATCAATACCATAACCTATAGACAATCAGCATGTTACGTTTTGAAGTAATCGGAAACATCGGTCAAGATGCCGAAGTCAAAAATGCCAATGGCCGGGAGTTTGTGACGTTCTCGGTGGCGCACAATCACAAATACAAGAAAGGGGACGGTACGGAGGTATCGGAAACGGTTTGGATTTCCTGTACCAGCCAGAACGCGAAACTCGCTCAATACCTCAAATCCGGTACCCGCGTATTTGTGCGCGGGAATGGCCGGGCGGAGGTGTACAAGAACCGGGACGGGCAGGCATGCGCGGGAATGCGGATGCAGGTTACAGAACTGGAATTCCTGAGTGCCAAGAAAGACGACGATACGCCGGACGATGACCCGACGCCGTTCTGATAGAAGAAGCCGCTACGTAATGCGTAGCGGCTTTTTTATTGAACGTATAGATACAAAGAAACCCGGCGCGCAAAACGTGCCGGGTTTTTGATTTTATCCAACCCACAATTAAACCGGCCTAGCCGGGTAATTGCTTATTAAAACAAAGATACGAAAAAAAAATATCCCTGCAATATCGCCGCAAAATCGTTTGCGTTTGCAAGAATAAACGGCGCAGAATGCCTGAATAAAGCATGTTATATGCTTGTATTATCGTACAATTCATCCGGATTTAGTGGCTTTCCAAGGTGAGAAATAATAGCTCTAACCTGATCCGGAGTAAAGAATACCTTTCCTTTTTTTAGTCCGACCTTATCCGCAATAGGTCTGATTTGCTTTTCAAGCGTTCTCCAATCGAGTACACCGTAATAGCTGCATAAATCAGCCTTTGTTTTTACGTCCGTTAATTTACGCATGCCTGAACGTTGTTGTTTTCTCTGTCATAAATATACAAAAAGTTGCATTTAAAATTGAACAGAAAGCAATCTTTCGGAAGTCAAAGAAGAAACCAAATGTTTGATTGGTATGTAGAACAGCAAATAAACAGAACGCCTGTTTTTCAATTCAAAGAAGGTCGTCCGGAAGTCGGAATAGATCGAAAGGAAATAGGCGGCCCCGGAAACGGATTGAATAACGGTAGTGCCGATAACCTACCCTACGACTGGAAAACAGACGAAAGGATTTATCATAAAACCGTTCCCGATTTGATCCGTAAACTGAATGATGAAATTCAGTCTCTGGTGTCCTACATAAACAAGAAAGCACGCGACCTTAATAAGAAAGACATTATTTCAAAAATTGGTCGTATCGTTTCAAGTGTAACGTCCGCCATTACCGACGTTCTGAGTAAGATTCCGGGAGTTGGTGATCTGGCAGGTTTGTTGGGCACGATTTCGCAGACTCAGGTTGCGATTACAGACGCCGCTACAGAAGCCGCTGCAAATAAAGATGTAGAGGCTATTGTAAAAGCAAAGGACGCTATTCTCGTTCGTCAGTTTGTTTTGCAGATCGTTTCCGAACCCGGATTCTCAATAGACTGGAACAAATACACGCTTGCGACTGGATTTGATTTTTTTGACACCGAAAACTATCCTGCAACTGTGCAAGAATTGCAGAATACTTTAGGTCTGAATACACAAACAACTAACTCGAATAGCAAAATGGGTATCGTGATTATCGCAATCATCCTGCTGTTACTTATCATGCGTAACTAATGAATCCGTGGATTTTAATCGGCCTTGCTATTGCGGCGCTGCTTTACTTTCGAAAGAAGAGTATCGATACTCCCGGAAGCGGATCGTCTGTTCAGACGGGAGACGGCAATTCAGGCGGTACGTCAGGGGGTAATGCCGGAACGACTGGCGGGAATACCGGCAATTCCGGCACAGGCTCCGGTAGTGGTTCAGGCAGTGGGGGAGGGGAGGTAAGTACAGAATTTATTATTGGCGAAAGCATAGCCAATTCGCCGAACTATGGGGTTATCGTGGTAACGATTCCTTTACACGTAAAGAACACTGGAACACGGTCGATTTACGTCGACAAAGGAGAACTCAATTCAACGGCGCGGTATATCTACGACCCAACCGTCGTGAATCGCGTTATGACGCAAATAAAGCCTTATACGGCGGCGAAACAGATCGGTATAGATATTGCTCCGGGCGAAACGAAAAGTATCGGATTTATGACCTTCGAACTTCGCGGCGAAAACTATTTGTTTTCGTCCGTGATCGGGAAGAATCAGGGGACGATTTACTTTGACGGGACCGGCGTATTTCTTGTCAGTGGACAAATAAAGAACGTAACATTTTCGTCCGTATTCAGAACGTAATGAAGAATAAAACACTGATTATTTTGCTCATTGTGGCAGGCGTTATTTTGCTTGTCTGGAAGAAAGTGAAGGCCGTAGTAGGCTTGGAGTATGCGTTGGGATTGCCGGGCAAATTCAAAATTCAAAACGGCGCTCAGGGTAAAGAACTGCATTTCCGTTTGCCGGTCGATGTGAAGAACCAGCGCAATACGAAACTGATTTATCAGGGCGCGGACATTATGGTCACGTCCGCCGATAATAAGCCGTTGGGTCGGATTTGGGATACCAACCAAATCGAAATCGAGCCGCTCAATACCACGACGGTTTATCTGCCGGTCATCCTATCCGGGCAGAACACAGTAAACCTGCTTGTTCTTGCCGCTGCTGCGATTGCCTCCGGGTGGACAAAAGAACAACGTTCTGTTGTCTTCAACTTTTCCGGTGATATAAAAGGAGAGGGTTTCACGATCCCGATTACGGCGTCGGTTTTGATTGATCCACTCGGGAATTTTTACTGATAAAAAATCATGGCAGATACCAAAACCCCTATCAACTGGACGGATATTATCAAAACAGGGATCAGCTCGATTGGTGATATTATCGGGAGTATCAACGGTAACAAGTACAATAATTACCCTGTTCAGACCCCCTACAATGGCACGTATATACCGCCTCAAAACAATAATCCCATAGATACCAGTGCGATCATGATTATCGCGGGGATTGTTGTCGTCTTTCTGGCTTTGAAAAAATAAGTATTCACGCTCAATTAACGATTAAAATCAAATGGTAAAACCCCTCTATAACGTTGGCTGGATCAGCGTAGCAGGTGTTCAGCACAACCTTTATTACTGCGAAAACAGCGACGGAAAAAAGCTGTTTGCCATTCTTCAAAAAGACGACGCGGCGGCGGCTGAGTCTACTGCGTACTGGAAATATCTTTCCCGCGACTACGTAGCCAGTCAGGAACAAACGAACAACGCGTATGTCGTACCGACTTTTGACTATACGTCATTTGTCAATGAGGCCGCACCTTCGTTCGTTGCCAGCGGCAAAATTTCCGACGTAACGAACGTTGCATCTGCTCAGGTGCGGCTTTACACCGGGCAACCCTTCTTTTCTCTGAAAGGAACCGGGGTAGCCGATTATACGCCGACGACTTCGGGGCTGGATTTGTCAACCAATACCGGCACGACGACCACAACGAACACCGGTATTTTGACCTCGATCGGTCTGGGTGGTGTGGACGACTTTTTCCGGAAAATTGACCCGCTGTTGCTCATTCTCGGTGTGATTCTCGTCTACCTGTTCATCATCCCGAAAAAGTGGAAAGCGAAGCTCGAAAAGATGTTTAAATAACATCTGATCGAAAAGGAATACCCTGCGCAATGGGAGGGAGTAAATCCTCTGATTGAAACCTCCCTATACATTTCATTCAATCACTCGCGATAAAAAAATGGCGAAATACAAGAAACTGCCGAAGCGGCCTAAGCAATCGTCTAGCCTTGAAGTCTGGAAAGCCTACGAGGATAAGGTGAAAGACGTACAAAAGTATAACGCGCAAATCGACGCGGAAAAGAAGGCGAAAGCCAACATTCAAAAGAAGCTGAAAGGCGCGAAAGCGCACAAATAAGCGCCCGATTTTCGACTTGTTGTTAAAGAGCAACCGCACCTATTACCGTTATGGAAAAGCTGTTACGTTTTATCGAAATGCATAAAGCATTCCTCTGGCGAATTGAAAAGGCCGGAACTGTCGTCTTCGAATACTCTGCCGAAGACGGACGTGTAAATGAGGAGGAATCGCGGACGCATTTAAATGAAGCATATGACATGCTTGATTCCGGAAAGTACACGCTAAAGGCATGGAAAAATCCGAACGGACAACGGGGTGCGGTTGCTCTCCCTTTTGAAGTGAAAGGTGTCGGGTCGGCTCATTCCGGCGGTAGTTTTCCGGGCGGAGGTGATAGTATGCTGATTTTCTTTATGGGCTTGTATGAGCGCCAAAATCAGGAATTGCGCCGCATGCAGGACCAGTTAGCGGAAGAGAGTAAAAAAAGGATTTTGGACCGGGTGGAGATGCTTGAAAAGAAGCTGAAAGACGGAGACGATTCAAACGACGTTCCGGCACTGAAAGCATTTATGACCGAAACGCTTCCCGAAATTCCCGGTTATATTGATACGGTCGGAGAAGTAATGAAGATGTTTACAAAACCCGAATAGAGTGGCCTTAAAACCTGAAACTGCGCAAAATATTGGTGAGTTCGCGGGAACCGCGCTCACAATTTTGGGTGAGGATAAAGTATCTGAAACCCTCGCTGAAATTACGAAGCTGATGCGGCAGGACCCGAATACGGTTCAAAAGCTGCTCAGTCCAGAATTGATGCAAGCTATTTCGAAAATGCGGACGGACCTTGAAAAGGTACCTGCAAATGCTTCGAATATGAAAAAGCTGAGTGCCGTTGCTTCACACATTACGGTACTCCTTAAAATCCTGCAATAATGGCCGTTGAGGTAAAAAACAACACGATCAATACAGCCGTCTGGTTTATTATCATTCTGGTAGTGTATTTCATTCTGCGGGCGGATGCAAAGAAACGCCGTCAGGCAGAGGAATACGACCGTGTTGCGTCCGGTTCAGATGAAAACGCTCGTTTTGCGTATCTGCTTCATAATGCTTTCAATCCAGGCGGTAAAGTGCTGGGTGTGTCGCTTATTGATATGGACGGTACCGATAAAAAGGCGCTGTTTGAAATTGCGACGCAGATTAAGACATTTTCCGCCGTCTCTATCGCTTACGAAAACCTGTATAGCGAGGCGCTCGCAGATCGATTGAGTCAGGAACTTTCAGTATCAGACCTTCAGACGTTCTACTCCCTGATTAACAAGAAACCGGCGTCTGTAAACCCCGTTGCCGGGACAACAAAGGTTGTTGCCTTGGTGCCGACAAATGCCCTCGATCCGGATAAGCCAACGTCCGTAATGGCAAGTTGGGAGGCCGGTGATGAAATCGGAACCTATCTCGGCGAAATCGTTTGGATGCGGAAAGATGCTGCCGGGAATATCCTGTCACGTAACCAAATGGTAGTTGTCACGTGGAAGAACGTGTACGGCTTCGGAATGTCCCGCACCGGCTGGGTCTACAAGGCTAACGTAAGATTTCAATAACATGATTTTTGAAAACCTGATTCGGGCCGAAGTGCGTGCCGAAGTAGTGGCACGTTTCAAGACGCTTGCCCGGTTTATCGGCTGCTCCGCTGACGACATCGCCATTGTGGTAAAGGGGGAGTCCTCTTTCAACTTGAAAGCCTATAATTCCTCTGGCGGCGCTTCTGGCTGGTTCCAATGGATGCCCGCAACTGCCGCTGATCTCGGTACGACAACTGCCCAAATCCGGAATATGAACGAATTGCAGCAGCTGGATTTGTATGAAAAGTACATTCGGCGGCTCGGGTTGCAGGGCAAAATCAGGAATGTACTTGACCTGTATTTAGCGAATTTCTTCCCGGCTGCGGTGGGTCAGAAACTGACATTCCTGATTGCTGACAAAGACGGAAAAACGGATACGCGAATTACTGATACCGCTTGGCTGAAAAAGGTGTATTCGCAGAACGCGGGCCTCGATCAGAACAAAGACGGACGTATCACGGTGGGAGATATTCAGGCATGGTGTAAGCGGATATTCCCTGAGGCAAATTTCAACAATACCGAAGTACCTTTTTTTGGATTGCCGTCGTCATCCTCATTATCTGGTGGCGGCGGAAAAAGTAAAAAACCAAATGGCAAAAAAGAAAAATAAAGGCATTCTGGCCGTGCTTGGTATCGGTGCCGGGGTGGTGCTGCTCATGCGCAAGAAAGACCCCGTAAGCAACACGACTACACCGGTGACGACAACCCCCGGAACAGGTTCCGGCAACAACGGAAACTCGAACCTGACGAGTCCGGCAGACTATGCAATCTCGGAGATTAAGCCCTTGAATCTCCCGGTTTTGGATTTTGCCGTAAAGAACTCCTTCAATTGGGACGGTCTGCCGGATTTCCGGATGCCTGCCGGGACGACGTGGGTTTACGGTTCGTATATGTTCAATAAGGACGATATTCCGAAGCTGCTGGCGCACGGTTTTACCCATATTGACATCGACCGGGCGCACAACGTCGACGGGCATAAGTTGCTGACGAAAGCGCAACGGTACTGCCTTGTTACTTCGAATACGCCGCAAAGTATCGCGCCGAACTTCGGGCAAAACAACGATACCGTTACCACTCAAGCAAAGGCAAACGACGCCGTATCAAACGCGCTGGCGGGTCGTGTTCCGTGGTTTAACGAAGGCGACCAATATTGCGACATCTACGATTTCGACTTGGAGACCGGCGGGAATGACGCGACGTTTTTCGCTCTGGCCAATGCGGCGATTGCGTACACTAAGCCGAAATACGGTGTAAAGATGGCGTGGTATGCCACCGGGCCGAAGGGGTCAGAAATGTTCGGCGGATCGGCTCGCTGGGACAACTTCAAAGACAAACTCGATTACTTCCAGGTGACGCCGTACGTACACGATCAGCGGGCGGCATTCGGCGGCGATCTGGCGCGGGCAAAAGATGAATCCGCCATGTGGATTTGGGACGTGACGGGCTGGCTGGAAACCTCTTATCCGCGTATGGCCGATAAGAAGGCGCTGAGCTGGTTTAGCTCCGGCTGGTCAGGTGATCCGGGCGGTGATTCGCTGGATCAATTCATCCGGCCCGATATGGCCGAAGGTATGCCGATCTGGCACGCAATCGGCGGCGGGATGCGCAACGGCGGCGGTTTGACCCTGTGGGGTTTTAACATGCCCCAATCGTATACCGGCATGGAAAAGAAGTTCTTTGAAGGCATGTACCGGGTGTCCCGCCTGAATGACTTTTTCGAGGGGGCAGGACAGACGTACAACAACAAAATGGAGTACAGCGAAGACGGCGGTACGACATGGAAAACCGACCCGGCCCGGACGTGGCAGACGGTTGAAAGCATGGACGACCCGTATGTCCGCTACGCCCAAAAAGGTAACGACATCGTTGTGGCCGCGTACTATCCCCGCCTGAGAACCGGACAAAAAGAAATCCTGATCCGGAAAGGGACATGGAAGACAGCTATCACCGTCAAGGCCCGCGAGACCTTTTTAGGCCGTGCGACGCTCCCGGCGTAAGTAATTGACAATCATTTATCTGCGATAAACCAATGGCAAGAAAACTTGTAACCGATCAGCAAGTGGTAGACGAATCGTCCGTACTCCTGTTGATGTGTAGCCATGCCGTGATTCACAACGAAGGGCAAACGTACTTTTCTGTCGATGAACACCGTCTGCCGCCCGGCACAAAATTAACGCTCGGTACGGAACAGGAAGGTAGTGAAATCGCTCAAAAGGTCGTCCTGAACTTCGATCAGACGCCCGGTACCCGGCGCGCTGTTGTTGACCGGCATTTCTACCTGTAGCACTCCGGGGGATGGTGTCTCGGCGCCATCCCCTGCAAAGACAATCAACCTTCAATCTATCATGTTTAAAAAACTGATTTTCTCCCTTATGGCACTCGGCCTTTTTTACTCTGAACTGTCCGCCAAAGCGATTCTCTGCAAAGCAAACGGGCAGGCCAATTACCCGTATGAAACTGTAAACGGCGCACTGTATGCGGCGGAAGCCGGGGATGTAGTTCTTGTAAACGGGAACATCGTCAACGAAAAGATTATCCTGAAAGATGGGGTGAACATCAATTTTAACGGGTTCAGCCTGAGCAATACCAACGGCGAAGAACTAGTTATTGACAACGGCGTACAGGTAAACGCGAAGGTCATCGGCCTCGGTAAAATCTCTTCGGCGAATACGATCGGCCAGCGCCCGGTAATTAGCCTGACCGGCGGTTCTACGGTGTATTTTGATCTGGAAGAGTGTGTTTCCGCCGGGTCAAAGATCATCAACACGACCAACGGCGATACAATCTATTTCAGCGCGAAAAGCATCATTCAAAACGGCGGCACTACCAACGGCATGTTTATGGCCGATAAACACAGCCTGATCGTTGTTCGCAATGCGGACATCCGCACGGAGGGCATCGGCTTTATGGCAGACGGGCGGCAGGAAGCGGGATTGCCGGCCCGGATCGTGGTCGAAAACAGTACGTTCTATTCCAAGTACGGCGCGTTCGTTCAATTCACCTCAAACGCGGATGTGACGATAGTCGACTGTCGGGTCCAGTGCGACGGTGTGCGGGCGGTTGTCATTTTAGGCGGCGGGACAAAGAAAATCACCGTCAAAAATACGGACATCGTTTCGACACAAACTTACCTGCAAGCGGCCTATAACGCGGCAAACGAGCCGGTATTTTATTCGTCAGTTGCAGATGGAGACATCCGCTTTGTCGGAACGAACACCATCAAAGCGACCGGCACTTCCAAGCCTATCGGCGGGCCATGTACCGCAAAGGTTCTCGGGAAACTGTATGTCAATCAGGCCAACGATGCCGGTGTAGTGGCGTCTATCGAGCCGATCACCGTTAACGCCGGAATCTGACCTGATGGAAGAGGATAACCTCGTAGGTTCGGACGCTCCCAAAGATGGGGCGTCCGAACCGAAAGAAAAGAAGCAGCGGAAGGGCCGGGGGCAAGTCTGGAAGTTCCTCGGTCACTTGGTCGATGTGTTTGTGGAGAAAGTGCTACCTGTAATCGTCGCCCGGAAAAAATGAAAAGTCTCATAGCCAACTACTACAACCCCATGCCCGCAAAGTTCAAAAGCTGGTTTCTCTTCCTGTCCGTAGTCGCCGGTCTGCTGGCCGTAACGCTCAAAGATGCGGGATACGCCAGTTTTGCAATCTGGGTACTACTCGGTAAGGATGTATTCAAAGAAGCGGCGGAAATGCTTATTCCGCCGGAAAAGAAAGAAGAAAAGAAAAAGACAACGTAAAATAGGTTTTGAGGTATGCAAAAAGCCGGGATGCTGTCCCGGCTTTTTCTGTTTGTTCTGGCGATCGATGCAGCGATGCCAAATAATATTCTGAGATCCACCTGGTGCAGCAGCTGCATCCGTTATAGAAAATTCTGCGTGATACGCAGTTTTGTGAGAAACATTCTGTTTGGACTTTACGGCTACATCGGTGACTCTTCCGGCGCGAAAGCTGCCCGCCGTCAGAGATAGAGAATGATACTAAGTATTCACCCTAATTGAGCTAGGATTATTTGAAGAAAATCGCCTATCGGTTACCATAACTCATTGGATTTTTCGAATTATACTATTTTGCAGTATTGGGGAATTGAAAATTTCCACAGAACTATGCCCCAGATTTAGAATAAAAAAGACCCCTCCCGAATGATGTTTTGGCGAACTGCATCGGGAAAGGGCCTTCTGGATTGGCTTAATTTTTCACAATCAAACCTTTACAAATCTAATGAAAAAGTTAAGATTTGGTACGTACCTCGTACTTAGTTTTGCCCTTTTGTTATCCTGCCGTAATGAGACGGCCCCTATTGAACCCACGGGAATCTCTACATCGAAACCGACCCAGCCCGTTCGAGCATCTGGGATCAAGCGCCCTGAAGAGCGATTAGAACAGCTTCGCAGTGACTACACGATTCGCGGTGAAGCCGCTGATTACGTTTACATCTCGCCTTGGGTAAACTGGGTTTACGGAGTTCCTGATGGCGGGGGAAGCGGAGGCATCCGAGAGTATGAAAAGTATAAAGAGTCCGGCGGAAGCGATCCGTACCCCTATAATGAAGTTTCAGGCGAAGGGTTCGGTTGGTTTTACTATGATCGGTCACTGTTGAGTCAATATGAGGCAGAAGAATTTGCTACGTACGCCTCTTACTTTGGTACCGAAGATGCGAACTGTACCGATCCTGCGACCGTAATTCCGGCAGTCAAGATTAAGAATAGAGTCATTGATACCCAATGCGAAAAGGACGCGATCAAAACATTTGTTCTTGCCTGCAAATTAGCCGACGAAGAATACAAGACTAACAATAGCACTTGTTTCCAAAATGTCGGCATTTCCCCGGCGCTGGCGATTGCAGTGGTCAATTCTGCTGAATTCGGAAAAGCCTTGAATCAGGCATTATTGAAAGGTCAATTGCACTACGCAACCCGGGCAAGAATCGTTGGGTTAATCGGGCCGGTCCTTGTAGCGTATGGAGTAGTCCTTAACACATATGTAGCCAGTTGTCTTGACTCATCGACAAATACACTGATTTTGAAACTAGCTCAGGCAGCTACAGAGTTGAATAGTAAACTAAGCACGTGCAGCTAAAACCATGAACAGACAAGCGCTTGTCCGGTATATTTCACTTGCCTTAATAGGCTTGCTCTTTATTGGTCAGAATTCCGGCGCAATCGGAATGTTAGACCGCTTTCTTTATCTACCCGTTTGGGCGTGGTGCTTTCTTCTATTATGGGCATCTGCGGCTCTGCAACAAAGAAGGATAGACAAAAGAGCTGTTCTTATTGGTTTTTTGGTGGCGTGTATCGGGGCTGCGCTTGCTCTGCTGGTTATTTTCGGGCTTCGTTTACTGGTTGAAAGCAGAGACCCTGTTATCATTAAAACTTGAAATTTGGTTATATTGAGGTCAATCCCGGTTCATCTTTGACGAGCCGGGATTTTATTTTTTGCTCCCCCTGCCAATAGGGGGATGGAAGTCAGAGGTCTTTTTTTAATTGCCGCATGATACAATTACTTCGGATTTTACGGTACCTATTGATTTTCCTGTTTTCGCTTATGTTTCTATCACGGTGCTATCAATTACTGATGGTATTTTGAGTAAATGAAAAAGCCGGGACAGCATCCCGGCTTTTTCGTTATTTAGTGCCTTTTACTCGGATTTTTTGACCGTCGTCCGATATGACGTTAAGGTCTATTGTTCCGACGTTTACGCTTCCGATTTTCGCGCCGGATTCGTAAAGGTCAATGTCGGAGGAAAGTTCTTTGGCTTTGAGGGAAAGCGTCGTTTCCGATGAAGTGATCTTGCCCTGAATATTTGAGGTGAATTTCATCGTACACTCTGTCAGGGTGTTCTTTGTCAATTTTACACCCATCGAAATACCATCGACCGGGAGGTATAATTTTTGCCCGTTCGCTTCGGCGTAGGTTACTTGGTACGTACCGGCAACGGCTGCGGATAAATCAACCGGCTGCGGGGAGTCCTTTTTTGAGCAGGAAGAAAGGGATACAGCGAGGAAAGGAACTAAAAAAAACTTGCGCATAAATTTTGAAAGTAAAGGTTTGTTTCAGGAGAATTAGGCGGATGAATTGCAAATAAACTAAAATTAGGCCATAAGGTGCAGTGTTTGGGATTTTACAGTTTCAACCAAAATCGGTGCATAAATCCTTTGCGTGGTTCGAACGTTGGCGTGTCCTAATACTTCTGCGACAACCTCAAGCCGAACGCCATGATTGATTAGAAAGGTGCCTGCCGTCGAACGCCCGACTTTTGTTGAAAGGCCAATATACCCGATCATAGCGCCAATTACTTTCAGGTTATCGTTTAGTGTCCATCTTGACAGCACCGGAAGTTTAGAACGGTATTTTTCCAGAATGCGGCGCGTCTCCGGCAGTATCGGTATTTTGCACGGTTTGGTTGCCCACCGTTCAATTTTCTTGCGGACTATCAAAATCCATTCGGTACCATCCAGTTCTCGGAAAATATGCTCTTCCGGGTTGAAGTTGTACACGTCAACGATGCTCATCCCGGTATAGCATTGAAATAGAAATATGTCCGCGACGATCCGCATTTCGAACGGCAGGCTAAGTTTTGAGAGTTTTTCGAGTTGTGGTACTGTCAGGAATTTAGGCATACCAGGCGGCGGAATCGTGACGTCGGCGTATTCGAGCGGGTTATATTTCAAATGCCTCTTTTTTACTGCAAAAGACATCACTGATTTCCACGCAGAGACCTGCCGGGATACGTGTATTTTTTTAAAGCCCTTCGTGTTGAAATACATGATGAGATCATCTTCCAAGGTTGACCGGATATAGTCGACCCGTATGTCTTCTTTGTGCAACACGTCGCGTATAAATTCCGCCGCATTCTTTCGCCTCGTTTCCCATGTTTCGACCGTGCCCTTTGTTATCTTAAATGTTTTGACCCGGTACTCTACCATTTGGTCAAATAGCTTTAAGAAAGTTGGCGTCCTGCCGGTATACTCCCTCGCTACGTCGTCGGCGGTAACAACCGAATTTGTTCGCCGAAGATCGTTGAATACCTGCCGTAAGTCGGCCTCAATATCCAGTGTTTGCCTAAGAACCTCCTTTGCTATACGATCGTCTAAGGCTACCAGTTCATGTAGGTTTTTCCATAATTCAAGATTGACCCTAATTTTTGTTGAAAAAGGAACGGCCGGAATTGCGTCAATGGATACCGTACAATAGAGGGAATGACGCCTGTCTTTCGGCACATGCTTTGATTGTCTGGGTTTGAAGGAAACAGTAAGCAAGTGTCTTTTTTTTTGGACATTAGGTACAGATTTGGTGTTCAATAACTGTACCTGAATCTGTACCTGCGAGGTGAAAAAAAGAGGGAAAGGAACGGAATGGGCGGGCGCTCAGTGGCTTAAGGGCAATAAAAAAAGCCCTAAGCGAGGGGCTATAGGGCTTAATTATCGTGTTTTGTGGTCACGTAGGGATTCGAACCCCAAACCTCCTGATCCGTAGTCAGGTGCTCTATCCAATTGAGCTACGTAACCGACTTTCCTAAAGGGCTTTGTTTTTTGTTTCGTTGTTTCTTTCGTGCCGATCGGGAATGCAAAAGTAGTGTTTCAAAGTGCCCTTGGCAAGTCCTGAGGCACTTTTTTTTCTAATTATTTTGTTCCGGGCTGAGTTTCAGGGCGTTCTGATAGTGATTTAAAATGCGTTTTGTGCGGAGGTACCGGCCAACGTTGTACTCGTCGTAGTTGGCATCCCCCGGAATCACACTCGAAAGCAGCACATAGTTTGACGCATGAATGAACTGGTTATTCCCCACCCACATCGCCACGTGTACCACCTTCTCGGTGCCGTCATCGTTTTTCTTGCCGAAAAAGAGCAAATCGCCGGGGTGTAGTGCCGACCAGTTTTTCTCCGTGTCCACCAGCTCGCCCGAATGTACCTGCTGAGAAGCGTCACGCGGGAGCTGCACGCCATTGAGAAAATACACCGTCTTCGTGAAACCGGAACAGTCTACGCCCTTGAACGACGTCCCTCCCCAGAGATAGGGAAGACCCATCAGTTTTTCTGACGTTTGTACGAGGGAGTTTTCTGTTATCTTCAACGAAGCCAGCCACTCCTTGTAGAACTTCGCGTCTTTCTTCATAATAAACGCGCTACGGCCATCCGGGTAGGTTACCTCGTAAAAAGCTCCCTTTTCGCCTTTAAAGGCCACCAGATCGCCCGAAACGATGTCGGAGACCGTCTGACTGTTCGCGTCGGCTTTTGTGTACGAGAACGCGTAGGGGGCGAGTACGATCAGTTTGCGGGCTTTCTGCCAGGCTTCGGCCTCCGCGTCGGTCACGAGGTGTACCGATCCCTGATCCACCCAGGAGATGTACTCGTCGGGCGTTTGCACCTGCAGCCAGGAGCCGTCTTTGTCCCATACCTTCAGCGGCGTGCCGAGCAGCGCCTGCGTGGCCATCTCGGCCGAATGCTGCGGCGCCGAGCGGATGTTACAGACGGATACGCGCACAATGGCCTTTGTTTTTTCGAGGTCGGCAGACGGCAGTACCCTGATTTCGTCTTTCAGTCCCGGCGCCTGCGCGAGTAACTCCTGTTTGGCGGCGGGGAGGTTGGTTTTGCCGGTCAGGCGACCGTCGTCCGTCGCCTGCACCTGAAAAATAGCCGTGCGCTTATCCGGTGCATATTTTTTCTGCACAGCGGTAATGAGTTCGTTCATCGGTTTTTGCTGGGAGAAGGCGGGCGCTGCGAGCAGACAGGCCGCCAGAAACAGGTATTTTTTCATTGTCTTATTTGTCATAGGAAACCCTGAACCGGGTGAGATCCGGTCGGCGCGGGCGTTGACGGGTCAATTCATAGTCATACACAGCCTGCCCCAGGTACTTCAGGAAGGGATAGCCGACCGTTTCGTAATCGTACTTGTCGTCGTTGAAAATTTCGTCTTCGTTGGCATAGATCACGGCCGTCAGCATAAACTCAATTCCCTTGTCAAAATCGACGATGTAGGCGTTGTCGAGCGTAAACCCGTATGCGCCACCGATTTTGTTAAAGATACGCAGCGTTGGCTTTGCGTCCTTCTCCGCTCCGTAAATGAAGAATTTGCAGACGGCAGGCCATATGTTCGGATACTTCGGCGACTTTGATTCCGTCGGTAACTCGCTCATATACTGATAGAGAAAGCGGTAATCGTCGGGTGTAATGTCAAAGCGTTTCTGTTTGTCCACGTCGTCCGGAAACAAAATAGCCTTGAGTATTTCGTGCTGGTCGGGGAGGGAGAAATAGTTCTTCTGGGTGAAGTCCATCGGCTTGTCTACCAGTGTTTCTCCCCCGTAAAAATTAGCGCCGCCAGTCATGTAGCCCTTGCCCAGCAGCAAGGAGGCAGCGGGGAAATAGTTCTTCGTTCCGATCGCCATAGGTTGCCGGTACCGGACGTTGCCTTTTTCATCCAGAAACCGGACCGGATTAGTATGCCGATTTTGTTCCGGCGACAACGGAATCGACAGGCGGTGAACCAGACGCAGGTCTTTGTACCCCTTCGCGTGAAGGCCGTCGTTCAGCGCCTCCTGCCCGACGAATTCGTACAGACGGTTGAAGGCGTCGTTGTCCGACACCAACAAAATCTTCTTGATGTAATGCTCCACGCTCGGCAGTCCGCTCGTGGCGGTTGTATCCCGTTCAACGGCGGTCTGTCCGGGTTCTCCGGCTTCCGTCAACATCGGCGCATTTCGGGGGATTCCAAGCTTCTTCAGCTTTTCCAGTGCCATGAGGCTCGTCGGAAGTTTGACGGTACTGGCCGGGTAGAAATACGGCTCGGCATTGACACGATAACCATAGGTGCGAAAATGCGGATGGTTTTTCTTATCCCGGTCGATTTGCGTGTACAGAATCTGAATGCGGTATTTTGCCGGATTTTCGAGGAAACGCCCGAATTGTTCCGGTTTCGACTGCATCAGTTTTTCGAGGGAAAAGTCCTGAGCCGACGCCATCAGCGGCAGGGCGAGCAGGAGTGAAAGCAGGCGGAGTTTCATGCAAAGAATCGGTTCAGGGCCCGGGCGATCGTCACGAGGTCTTCCGGGGTATGCAAAGGAGTGATAACCAGGCGGGTAATCGCCGGATCGTTCGGTCCGGGATAGGGGAAGCAGGCGGTCAGAATACCCTCTGTTTCGAGGAATTCATGCAGTCCGGCTTGTGTCGTCGTAAACGCCGGGTACCGCTCAAACCAGCGGAGCGACAGCAGATTAGGCGCAATCAGCTCTGTAAAGGCCCGCACCGATGCCATCAATTGCGCATGAGCGGCTTCATACAACCCGAACGACTGCGTCAGCGCCCACAGAAATCCCGGACTTGCGGGGCTCGCCCCGGTAAACATCGGAAACTGCCGGATCGCGGCAAGGTCTGCAGCCGGGCCTAAAATCACCCCGGCCGGTACACCGAGGGCTTTGTTTAACGACGCGACGACAAATACCCTGACCAATTGATGATGAGTCAACTGCTTGTAAATGCCACGTCCGCCTTCCCCAAAAACGCCTATTCCGTGAGAATCATCGACTAGTAGCGTAATCCGTTTATGATCCGGTAATTGGCTGATCCAGTCAAACGGTACAGGTTCCACATGCGGCGAGCCGATGGAATCGGTCACGATGACAATGTCCGCTGCGCGGTCCTTCCGGATGCGGTCAGCCAACGTTCCGAACCAGTTGTCGTCCGCCGAAACTGAAAACCGCGGGCCGCGTACCGCCGGATGGCTCGTTGGCGAATAGTAAAACGACGCTTTCGGCAGGCTGCCAGTCAGCCACTGAATCGCCGTTTGCCCCGCCAGCATACCCGACGATACCGTCAGTGCCGCCGGCGCGCCGGTCCAGTCTGCCAGGGCTGTTTCGGCCTGCTCATAGACCTTCAGTCTCAGGGTATTGCTCCGGGAGCTGCCCCAGTTGGTTCCGGTTTGAGTCAGTCCCTCGAGTACCCGTTCCCGGAAAACCGCGTTCCCGGCCATGCCGAGGTACGATGTGCCGCTGCACCAGAGGCGCTCGCCTCCCGGTGTCTGAACGGTGCGACCGGGGACCTGCCCTGTATAAAATGTATTCATGCCTTCAACAAACCAGCGCCGGTGCCGTTTGCATCGGCATAGAGAACTTTACCATAGTCGATTGTGACACCGGTCGAAACATCGTCGTCGACGAGTAAGATACCATCCATGTCAACGTAATCGAGCAGCGGAAGCAATTGGGCAATGGCCGAGCAGCCAACGTTCGACTCCGTCATGCAGCCCACCATTACTTTCAAGCCTAGTCGGCGGGCATGCGCAATCATCCGCCGGGCGGGAGTCAGGCCGCCGCATTTCATCAACTTGATATTGATTCCGTGGAAGAACCCGTAGCAACGGGCTACGTCTTCTTCGACGATACAACTCTCATCGGCCAGCAGGGGCAGGGCCGACTCGGCATAGACGCGCTTCATACCTTCCCAATTGGTCGCTTTCATCGGCTGTTCGATGAATTCGACACCCAGCTCCCTGAGCGCGTAGGAATTACGGATGGTTTCTTCGACGTCCCAGGCCGTATTGGCGTCTACCCGGAAGATGGCGTCCGTATGTTTCCGGAGCTCGCGAATGATGGCGATATCGTCTTTCGTTCCCAGTTTGATTTTATAAAGGGGAAACGGCATCTCCTTCATTTTCTCCACCATCTTTTCGACGGTATCGATACCGATGGTGTAGTCGGTAATCGGGTTCCGGGAAGGGTCGAGGCCCCAGACCTCATACAATTTTTTGCCGGCTTTTTTGGCGTACAGGTCGTTATAGGCGACGTCCAGCGCACACAAAGCAAAGGGATGGTCGTTTTTGAGATGCGGTTCGATGAAGGCATAAAATTCCTCCGGCGTGCCGCCCGGGTAGTGTTCGATGAGGCTCCGGACGCTGTCCAGCTGAGCCTTCATTCCCTCGATAAAAACCCCGTAATAGGTGGTTTCGGTTGCTTCTCCGTAGCCGGAAAAAGCGCCGTCCCGCAGTTCGACGATCAGCGTAGGCTGCACATTGCGGGATTCGTGGGTGATCGTAAATGTGTGACGCAGGCGAAGCGTGTGGACGTGAAAATGAAGTTCCAAGTCGATCAGAAGTGTAATGAAACCATTAGACAAGATCCTGCGGGTTCAGGCAGGTAAAGATGCACAAACCCGCACGACTGAACAAAATTGTGCATTTTTATGAAACAAGAGTCGATTCTTCGGGATATCTGTAAAACTTTCTCCCGTTTCTATGGCCGGACGCAGGAATCGCCGCCGCTTTCCGAACGGTCGCCAAAAATCTCTCCCGAATCCGTATCTTTGAGTGTCAACTGATTACCACACCCTGAATCGTGAAAAGTACGTTTTCTCCCGCGGTGGCTGTCCGCCAACTAAGCAGTCGCCGGGTATTTTTCTTGCGTTGCCTGGCCTGGGGCTTGCTGGCGGTTACGCTCGCAGGCAGACTGGGCGCCTGGTTTTTCGTTTTTGAACTCTTCAGTCATTTTGCGGTACAATGCGTAGGCGCGGGTCTCGGGTTGCTCTATTTCGTCCGGAAAGACCGCGGTGCATTGTTTGCCGTAGGCGTATCACTGCTGATTCAGGGCTGGCAGGTTGCTCCGTGGATAGCATGGAACGCCGCGCCGGCTTCTGCGAAAGAAGGTATCCGCGTGATGCATGCGAACGTACTCTATGCCAATACGGCATACCCTGAAGTCTTCCGTGCGTTGGAAGAAGAGGATGCCGATGTATTGTTTATCGCGGAAGTCACGCCACCATTCTACCATGCGTTTCGCACCCGCTTCCGGCAGCGGTATCCTTACCAGTATATGGTCTATGCCAAATCCCGGTTTCATGTGCTTGTCGGGAGTCGTACTCCTTTGAAAATCAACCATGAAGCGGTAACGGCAAACCGGATGCTGGAAGCGACGACGGTAATTCGCGGCAAAACGGTCGCGCTTGTTTCCGTGCATCCAAAGACGCCCATCGAATCGTCCTGGTTTGCTTCGCGGAACAAACGCCTGGCCGGCGCCTTTGCGGCGGCTTCCGGTCGGCGGGAGCCGGCTATTCTGGCCGGCGACTTCAATGTCAGTGTGTTTTCACCTGTATATCAGGCCCTCGTGGAACAGTCGGATTTGCAGGCGAGCCGGAAAGGTTTTGGTATTTTGCCAACCTACCGCAACGGCTACGGGCCACTGATGATCCCGATTGACCATATTCTGACGAACAGGGGTTTTCGGACTACGTCCTTCCGAACCAAGGACATTCCCGGATCGGACCATAAAGCAATTATCGCCGATCTTCAGTTCCGCTGAAAAACAAACGAGCAGTTCCACCGAAGTGAAACTGCTCGCTGCGTTTTGAGGGGAGAGTCCGGACGAACCTAATCTTAGTTAGTGGGAATGAATGTGGCCTGAACCGCGCGGATATACAGCGGGTTGGCGCCTTTGTAGCGGGAGTCGAGACCAAAAATGACCCAGAGTTCGCCTTTGTCGTTGGACTTGGCCTTGTAGGGGACACTTTGGTTGCTGCGCTGGATTTCCTTGAACGTCGTCGCGTTTTGTCCCGTTTTGATGTTACCGAGGACAATCAGGTCAGTACCGCTCGTTGAGTCAGTGGTTCCCTTGTTCAGGTTCAGGATGTTCTTACCACCTTCTACTTTCCGGCCAGGCTGTACGCCTACGGCGCCGGCCTTGATATAGGACTTACCGCGTGCGCTCGTGTCAGGTGCGTTTGACTGCACAGCGATCTGGAACGTAGTCGAGTAGTTGGTATTTGGTGCGAAACCTGAGACTTTGGTGGCTACATACGGAAACAGTTCGCCGTTGGTATTGAGGGCTGTGAGCTTCACTACCTTCTTGGTGGCGGAGTCGGCAGGTACGGGCGCTTTTACTTCCTCATATTTGAACTGAAATTGGGTCGTATCGGCACCTGTGGCGAACTGCGTAAAGCTTGCTCCCCAACCTTGTTTTCCGCCGGTAAAGTCAGTAGTATACTGGAAATACGGGTCGGACTTATCGTCGTTGCAGCTCATAATCCCGGCGGCCAGGAAGGACAGGCAGATCCATTGAGTCAGTTTCATGGTACGTTGTTTGAGAAAATGGAGATTTTAAAAATTTCGCACTGAATTCAGTGGCAGACGCAAAAGGTCTGAGAAAGCTTTCCGGTACCATGACCCGGGGTTTTTTGCGGAAGTTGGATTGGCGGTTGTTAAGAAACGTTAAAGAACGTTAAAAAGGAGAGGTAAGGGGCTGTTTTGAAGGAGGTTAGGAGAGAGAAAAAAGTTTGGAGTTTAGGGTTTGAGGAATGGGAGGTGGTTGTTTCTCCGATGGCTTATGTGCTTGCTTAGTGGTTTAGTGAAGATACCGGCAGGGTAGGCGCAGCCTACCCATTAAAAAGTCCGTAGCGGATGCTACGGACGGCGCATCACAAGCGCTTAAGCCAGCCCGGAACAACGCTGCTCGTCAAAAGCAAGTGCTGAAACTACCCTTATGCATAACTGCCGGCGCATGAAAAGCACTTAGGCCAACCCTGAACACTACTGCTAGCCATGAGCAGGTACTGAACTACCCCTTGTGCTTAACCGGCGGCGCATAAAAACCGATTGAGTCGCTCCCGTGCGGCAGCGCGGAACGCATATTTCACCCTCAACAATCCCCTAAACTCTAAACCCCAACTCCCTACCCCCTCCCAATCCTCCTTTCAATCTCAAAACATGCCCTGGCATTGTGATACGGGCATTTCCAGGCGGTGATTTTGTCCGCGTCGATGGAAGCGTGATGGGCGGCGTCCGTGCGGAGGTACCATTCGCCACGTTCTTTGTCCAGGAGGTACTTCTGAATGAATTCCCAGCTTTTCAGGGATTTTTCAAGAAAATGCTGTTTCCCGGACAACTGATACGCATTGAAATACCCGACCATTTGCTCGCTTAATACCCACCAGCTGCGCTCTTCGTTTTTGTGCCCGGTTTCGGGATTGTATTCGTAGGTGAGCGCGCCGTCGGGATTCAGGCCTTCAAGGGTAGCTGTTGCCATCCGCAAACTCAGGTCTTTGGTCTTTTGAAGCAGGGGCTTGTCATCCAGTATTTCCGCGGTCTCGTACAGAAGCCAGGACGCTTCAATGTCGTGGCCATAGGAAATTTCCGGAGAACGAGCCTGCCAGTCTTCCGTAAAAAAAAGACGCATACGTGCCGTTTCCGGGTCGATGATATGCTCCATGAAGACCTCTTCAAGCAGAGCTTTTGTATGTTTCTTTACCTCCGCATCGGGCCATACCCGGTACAGGTTGGTAATCGGTTCGATGAGGTGGAGGTGCGTATTCATCGATTTACGGAGCGGCCCTTTACTCAGAATATAGTCGTCTGTATCGGACCAGTCCTGATTGAATGCTTCAATAAATCCACCGTTTTTTGAATCATAGGCCTTGTCCACCATTACCCGGAAGAGCTTTTGGGCTTCTGCCAGGCCTTCCGGTTGTTTCGTCGTCCTGTAATATTCACTCAGGCCATAGAGGGCAAAGCCCTGGGCATAGAGTTGTTTTTTCGTGACTTCAGGAAAACCATCGGCACGCACCGACCAATACACGCCTCCGTATTTCGGGTCCACAAACCGGCTCCGGAGATAGGCAAAGGCCCGGTCGGCGAGCTTGCGATGTACCGGATTTCGGGTGACTTCATAGGCCAGGGAGAACGTCCACAAAATCCGCGCGATAAGAACCATGCTGCGTGACGCCGACGGATCCGGCTGATTCCGGACATCGACACGACCATAAAAACCATCCTGACGATCAGGGGAGTAGGTTTGCCAGTACTGGAGAATCCGGTCAAATTCATGCCGGACTTCCTGGCGAAAAGCTGGAAGAGATAACATCGGTTCAGAGGATCAGAACGGAAGATACGGAAAAACTTCGCCGGCGGCAAAGTCGGTCCGCCCGACAGGCAGCTCCAGAAACCCGGTGCATTCCAGCAGGTTAGCGAAATCGCCCGAGCCGGATCCTTTCAGTGGCCGGGCCACATGCCGGCCTTCTTCGTTATAATAGGTCGCTACCGGCATAAAGTACGTCAGATCCGGTTTAAAGATGACCTGTTCCGAAAGCGTGGCTACCGGTTTGCCTTTCGGCCCATGGCCCAGAAACGGGCGTACGTATTTCAAAAAACAGAGGAATGTTGATACCGGATTGCCGGGCAGGGCGAATACAGCTTTCCCGTCGGCCGTGGTTCCGAACCACAACGGTTTTCCCGGTCGCTGCGCTACCTGATGAAATTGCCGGGTGACGCCCAGCCGTTCCAGTACTTCCGGCAGGTAGTCCTTTTTCCCAGCGGAAACGCCGCCGGTCAGAATCAGGATATCGTGCTGCCGGAGGTAGGTCTGAAGCGCGCGGAAAAGACCGTCGGCATCGTCGCGCAGGTGTTGTATATCGCTTTTGATGCCTATTTCCCTGAGAGCGGCCGACAGCTGGTAGGTACTCGAACGGCGGATCTGATGGGGCAGTGGCGTTTCGTGTATGTCGACGAGCTCGTCTCCTGTCGAAACCAGGCAAACAGACGGATTCCGGTACACCTGAACCGACGGCCGGCCGACAGTCGCCAGAATAGCTACCTCCGGCGAGCCGATGCGCGTGCCCGCCTTGAGCAGGAGCGATCCTTCGGCGCGGTCTTCTCCTTTCCGGTGAATATTCTGGCCCGGAACAACGCCTGCTTTCAGCGAAGCAAACCGGCTGCCGAAATGTTCAGAAAAAGCCAGGTCTTCGTACCGGACAACCGTATTAGTGCCTTCCGGAAGTACTGCTCCCGTCATGACTTCCACGGCTCCGCTTCGGGAAGCGAGTTTTCCGGCGGGTTCTCCGGCATACGTTGTCGCCTCGATACGATACATGCCTTCTTCAGCCCGGCCATCGAGCCAGAGTGCGATCCCGTCCATCGTGACGCGGTCGAAAGGCGGAAAAGCGCGGTCCGCCGCAATATCTTCCGCCAGTATCCGGCCGGGGCACTGGTATAGGGGCACTGATTCGGTGGCAGGGACAGAACGGGCCGCGAGGACCTTTTCAAGGGCTTCGGCAACGGGGATCATGGTCGTTGAGGGGATAGTTGAGTCTTCAAATATGCCGGTCGTTCGCCGGAAAGGCAATTCCCGCATGCCTGAATGCTTTTAAATGTTGATTTTCTTGGCTCTATTTGCGGGTTGTCATTCCTGAATCATGCAAAAACACTTCATTCTCTCAGCTCTACTACTATGCTTCGGCAGCGTGGCGGCACAGCCCCTGGCAAAGCCCTTTCCCTTCGGCCCGCAGCCGCTAACGGTCCTCGATGCCCGGCGTTTCCATTGGTCTGCCGACGGCAACGCACAGATTCAGATCGAGAACGGAGAAATAACCCAGACCGACGTCCGCTCCGGCGCGAAGACGGTCCTCGTCAAAAAAGAGCAGCTGACGCCTGCCGGTGCTTCGCAAGCGATTCACGTTCAGGCGTTTGAGTTTTTCCCCGCAGCAAAGAAAGTACTGCTGTATACCAACGGCCGCCGGGTATGGCGCTACGCGACCCGCGGCGATTACTGGTTGCTGGATCTGACTACCGGAACGCTGGCTAAATTGGGCAAGTCCCTGCCGGAAAGCTCCCTGATGTTTGCGAAACTGTCGCCCGACGGTACCAAAGCCGCCTACGTCTCGAAGCATAATCTCTATGTGGAAGACCTGAAATCCGGTGCAATACGTCCGCTCACGACCGACGGCACCGACCGGCTCATCAACGGTACCTTTGACTGGGTATACGAAGAGGAGCTGGATTGCCGGGACGGATTCCGGTGGTCGCCCGACAGCAAGCGCATTGCTTTCTGGACGGTCGACGCCAGCAAAATCCGGAACTTCCTCATGATCAACAACACCGACTCGACGTATTCCTATACCGTTCCGGTGGAATACCCGAAGGCGGGAGAAAAACCGTCTCCGACGTTTGTCAAAACCGTAGACGTCGCTTCCGGCAAAATCACGCCGATTCAGATTCCCGGCGAACCCGATAACAACCTCCTGCCGCGCATGGAGTGGATTCCGGGCAGTTCAGATCTGCTTATCCAGCAACTGAACCGCCGCCAGCAGGAAAGCAAACTGTACATTGCCAACGCCGCTACCGGCCAGGCAAACACCATTTTCACGGAAACAGATAATGCGTGGGTCGACGTGCGCAGCAACTGGGAAGACGGCGACATGACCAACTGGTACTGGCTGGCAGGAGGTAAGGAGTTTCTCTTCATGAGCGAAAAATCAGGCTGGCGTCACCTCTACAAAATCAACCGAGAAGGCAAGGAAAGCCAGCTGATCAACGAGCCGTTTGACATCATCAAGATTTATCAGGTGGATGAAAAAGGCGGTTTTGTGTACTTCTCCGCTTCGCCGGCCAATGCAACGCAGCAATACCTGTATCGCCTCCGGCTCGACGGAAAGGGAAAAGCCGAACGCCTCACACCTGCTGCCTATGCCGGTACCAACGACTATGAAGTGTCTCCCAATGGCGCCTTTGCCCATCACCGGTTTTCATCGGCTAACTCGCCTGCGTCCCAGGCGTTTGTGACCCTGCCGGCGCACAAAGCCGCCGACGGAAAGACCATCGCCGAAGTAAAGAAAACGAAGGGAAAAGTCGAATTTTTCCAGGTTACCACGTCAGAAGGCGTAACGATGGATGGCTGGATGGTGAAACCCGTCCCGTTTGATTCGACGAAGAAATACCCCATTGTTTTTTATGTATACGGTGAACCGGCAGCGACGACGGTCAATGATCAGTTTGGCGTAGGCAATGACTTTCTGTTTCAGGGAGATATGGCCGGAAAAGGATATATCTATGTCTCGCTCGATAACCGGGGTACTCCCGCGCCCAAAGGTCGTGCCTGGCGCAAGGCGATCTACCGCAGCAATGGAATCGTCAACGCCAAAGACCAGGCACTTGGAACGCAGGAAATCCTGAAATGGCCGTTTGTTGACAAAGACCGCGTAGCCATCTGGGGCTGGAGCGGCGGCGGTATGTCGACGCTCAACGCCCTCATGCAATACCCGGATATTTACCAGACAGGTATTGCGGTAGCAGCTATTTCAAGTCTCCGCCTGTACGATAATATTTATGAAGAACGGTACATGGGTATTCCGTCAGAAACAGCTGCCGACTACCTGAAAGGCTCGCCCATCAGCCATGTGAAGAACCTGAAAGGCAACCTGCTGTATATTCACGGTACCGGCGACGACAACGTACATTACCAGAATGCCGAAGTACTCATCAACGAGCTCGTGAAGGCCGGTAAGCTATTCAGCCTCATGATCTACCCCAACCGTACGCATAGTATTTCGGAAGGGCAGGGGACGTTCCAGCACCTGGGTAAAACGTACACCGACTACCTCCTGAAAAACTGCCCTCCCGGCGCTAAATAGTTCTGTTTCACAGGGCCGGGAGCAGCGCTTCCGGCCTTTTTTATATCTCCTTTCGTATGTCTGCTATTTCCCAGGTACCCGCTGCATTTCCTGAAATCGACCGGCAAACCCGCGAATCAGGTTTTACCATGCCTTCCGAAATCCTGACCTGTTCCCTGCTTCGTACCCTGGCGGCATCCAAGCCCGCCGGGCGTTTTCTGGAGCTGGGTACGGGTACCGGTTTATCTACGGCGTGGCTGCTCGATGGAATGGATGCTGCTTCTACGCTGGTATCCGTCGATAATGCCGCCGAATTTCTTGACATTGCTATCCGGAATCTGGGAACCGATTCCCGCGCTGACTTTGTTTGCCGCGACGGGGGAGAATGGCTGGAAGAGAACCAACATTCCCGTTTTGACTTTATTTTTGCCGATACCTGGCACGGAAAGTATCTCCTGCTTGACGAAGCTCTCGCTTTGCTGAATCCCGGCGGTATGTATTTCATCGACGATATGCTGCCGCAGGCCAACTGGCCGGAAGGGCATGATCTCAAGGTAGCGAACCTGCGTGCGGTACTTGCGGCACGGTCTGATCTCGACGTAACAGAACTGGATTGGGCCAGCGGCCTGATCATCGCCGTAAAAAAATAACCGAATGTCTCTCAGCCATTTAGATGCCCAGTCGAATCCGACGATGGTCGACGTGGGCGACAAAGCCATCACCCGCCGGACGGCTACCGCCCGCAGTATCGTGGTACTGCCCGATGCGGTCTTGGCGGCGTTGCAGGACGGCGATATCCGGACCAAAAAGGGTCCTGTATTCCACACCGCGATCATCGCCGGGACAATGGGGGCGAAGAAGACGGCTGAACTGATTCCGTTCTGCCACCCGTTGGGTCTCGACTCCTGTAAGTTTTCGATTACGGTGGAAGGAAACGAAGTCGTCATCGACTGTACCTGCGCACTGGAAGCAAAAACGGGAGTAGAGATGGAAGCGCTGACAGGAGCTACAGTAGCCGCCCTGACGTTGTACGATATGTGTAAAGCATTATCGCACGATATCGTCATTAAAGAGACCAGATTGCTGGTGAAAACCGGAGGCAAGTCCGACTATGCGCACGCCTGAGCCAATACAAACGTGGAAAATCCTGTACAGCCGAGCCCGCCTTTGTGGGGATTAGTCCTCGCCGGAGGACAAAGCAGTCGCATGGGATTCGACAAGGCCTGGCTGAAATACGGTGGTTCGCCGCAGTGGCAGGTCGTAACGCGTTTGCTGGAACAGGTATGCGAGCGTGTGCTGGTATCAGTCCGGCCGGAGCAGCTGCAACCGGATGGTATCGAAGTGATTCCGGATACGCGGAGGGCTGGACCGTTGGGAGGAGTCCTCTCTGCGTTTCAGCGGAAGCCGGACGCAGCCTGGCTGGTAGTGGCGGTGGATATGCCGTTTTTGTCGGAAAAATCGCTGGAATACCTGGTCTCTCACCGGGATATCAGCCGCATTGCGACAGCCTTTCTTGCGTCCGACGGCCTCCCCGAGCCATTGGTGACTATTTTTGAACCTTCCGGATTTTCTTTGTTACTTGACTTTTACAACCGGAATCATCTAAGCTTGCGTAAGTTCCTGCTGAACGCGGAGGCAAAGCTGCTTCAACCGGTAGCGCCCGACGAGCTGACGAGTATCGATACGCCCGGGCAATACCGGCAGGCGACCGAATAATTCAGCGGGATTCATACCGTTCTTGCCCGAATGGAACAATTTCAGGAGTTGTTGGATAAGTACTTGCCAGGAAATAACTGGACCGATTTTTTATGGTTTGCAGGCATACTGCTCGTGGGAACGCTGTTGCGGCGACCGATAGGGCGCATGCTCAGCGGCTGGATGTTCGGCATTGTACGCGGAATATCAAAAGATACCCACCTGGCTGTTCAGGATTTTGTAACGCTGCTCCGGAGGCCAGTCGAACTCCTGTTCATGCTGGTAATCATCTACGTAGCGTTTGATCTGCTGCGTTTTCCGGTGGAATGGGGGTTGGCGAAGAAAGAAGAGTTCGGGCTGCGGCTGATTCTCTCCAAAGGTTTTCAGTGTGTGTCTATCCTCGCTGTGACGTGGATGCTGGTCCGGTTCATCAAGTTTCTGGCGCTGGTATTTACCAAACGGGCGGAGCGGACGGAGACGAAGGTCGACGACCAGCTTGTTCCCTTTATCAAAGACCTGCTCATTGTCCTGGTCGTGATCATGAGCGGGCTGATCATTGTAGGACAGGTCTTCAATATCGACATCGCCACGCTGGTAGCCGGGCTGGGAATCGGCGGGATCGCGATCGCGCTGGCGGCAAAGGAAACCCTTGAAAACCTGCTGGCGTCGTTTACGATTCTGGTAGACGGTTCGTTTGTCGTAGGAGACGCCGTTCAGATCGGACAGACAACGGGCGACGTGGAAAAAATCGGATTCCGGAGTACGCGGATCCGGACAGTGGATGGCAGTCTGGTAACGGTACCAAACCGCCTGATTGTCTCCCAAACGCTTGAAAACCAGACCCAGCGGGAGTTTCGGCGGGCGAAGTTTGCGTTGAAACTTGACGTAGGTACCTCTGCGGAGTCCTTACAAAAGATTGTCACCGAAATTCAGGAGGCGGTGGAAGGGCATGAACTGACCCGCAGGAAGCCCGGAATCGTGCGTTTTGAAGGATTTGGCGACCAGTCGTTTGATATCATGGTCATCTACCACGTCGAAACAATGGATTTCCGTATTTACAACCACGTGAAAGAGGCGTTGAATTTTCAGATTCTCCAGATTGTCCGGAAAAACCATGTCCGTTTTGCAAGTCCGATGAGTACCATCCGCCTGCGCACCGATGTGAACCTGCCCGGTACCGACCTGCCGGGATCAGCCGGAACCACGTTAACCAGCTGATTGCAGGGCGGAATCACCTTAAAAATAGGGAATTGCCGCAACAAAGTAGGAGGGACGTATTGACATTGTAAGGGAAAACGTTGTACCTTTGCACTAATACGTCTTGCATTTCCGTTCATAGCATCAGATCGCTCCCCGTATTCTTCCCCGGATTCACTGGCAGCCTCCATCCTCTGATGGGTGAAATCAACAAAGATCAAGCGATTCCCTTATTCACCTAACTTCTTTTTTTGTTTCCGGCACGTCCGTTATTGATACTTTCTGCATGTATACATCTGAAGAGCTTAGTCTGCGGCTGCTGTCTGAACTGAGAGCAATCGCAAGGGAGTTGAATATTTCCAGTCCGACACAACTGTCTAAAACAGAACTGATTAGCAAAATTATCGAGCGGCAGGCGCCTGCGCCGGCAGCCGCCGAATCCACCAATATGTCATCACCATCCGATAAACCACGGGCACGCCGTTCCCGGAAAGCACCGGAAGCGGAACCCACCGATACCCACACGCCTCAGGAACCGATTACAGAAGTACCCGCCGCCGAAGTGATTGCCGAACCGGTTGCCGAAGCAGCCGCTGATTCAGAGCCGGCTCGTCACAAACGGGCGCGCATCCGCCGTTCGGGCGCCTCAGACGTGGATTTCCCGCCGCTGCCCGCCGAACTGGCAGAAAAAATTGCCCCGAAACCGGCTCCGAAAGCAGAAGAAGTACCTTTTGAACCGGTAGAAGAAATAGATTTTCCGGCCGAACTCGAAAATGATTTTTCCCTGGACGAAGCCTACCAGGCAACCATGGAAGTCATGCCCGAGACGATCCCCGGAGAAGCAGGTGTAGCAGAGGCCGTTGTGCCGGCGCCCGTAAATCCGAATACCCCGCGCGACCGTGAAGGCCGTACCGACGAAAACGGTCAGCCGCTTCAGCCCAATCCCCGGGCGCAACAACTTCAGCAGCAGGTCAAGCGCAATTACAACCAGCATATCCGCGAATTTGATGGTCTTATCGAGAACGAGGGTGTACTCGAAATCATGTCGGACGGTGGCTACGGCTTCCTGCGCTCCGCTGATTACAACTACCTCGCTTCTCCTGACGATATCTACGTTTCTCCTTCTCAGATCAAACTTTTCGGGCTGAAAACCGGCGATACCGTCCGCGGCGCCATCCGCCCGCCGAAAGAAGGAGAGAAGTACTTCGCGTTGCTGCGCGTGTCTTCCGTCAACGGAAAAACCACCGAAGAAATCCGCGACCGGATTCCCTTCGAATACCTGACGCCGCTGTTCCCGACTGAAAAACTGAACCTGTTCACCACCGGCCGCGAATATTCGACCCGGATTCTGGACCTGTTCTCGCCGATCGGTAAAGGGCAACGCGGGATGATCGTCGCGCAACCGAAGACCGGTAAGACGGTGTTACTCAAGGAAGTAGCAAACGCCATTGCCAAAAACCACCCGGAAGTTTTCCTCATTATCCTGCTGATCGACGAACGCCCAGAAGAAGTCACGGACATGCAACGCAGCGTGAAGGCGGAAGTGATTTCATCGACGTTTGACGAGCAGGCCGAACGCCATGTGAAAGTATCGAGCATGGTACTCGAAAAAGCCAAGCGTATGGTCGAGTGCGGTCACGACGTCGTGATTCTCCTCGATTCCATTACCCGTCTGGCCCGCGCCTACAACACCGTGGTACCTTCGTCCGGCAAGATCCTCTCCGGCGGGGTGGATGCCAACGCGCTTCACAAACCGAAGCGCTTCTTCGGAGCGGCGCGGAACGTGGAAAACGGTGGTTCTCTGACCATTATCGCCACAGCGCTGATCGAAACCGGCAGCCGGATGGATGAAGTTATTTTCGAAGAATTCAAGGGCACGGGTAACATGGAACTCCAGCTCGACCGGAAACTGGCGAACCGCCGTATTTTCCCGGCGATCGACGTTCCGGCGTCCGGTACCCGTCGCGAAGACCTGCTCATGGACCCCGAAACGCTCAAGCGCGTCTGGATTCTGCGCAAGTACATGTCCGATATGAACTCCGTCGAAGCCATGGAATTCCTGCTCGAAAAGATGCGCGGTACGCGGTCCAACGAAGAATTCCTGCTGTCGATGAACCGATAAACGTGTAGTGTTACCGGTAAAAAAGCCCGACCCTCCCGGCCGGGCTTTTTTATGACCGGGCGACGGGTATTTTTTTCAGGGGATATTTGTATTTGTCGCCCTATTCTTGTTGCTTTCCGGCGATCTGCCGCCTTCCCTGATAATTCATCCTAATCTGTTTCTCAACCTTACATTCTATGTCAGCTGTCAAAACTCTCGCCTGGTTCGGGCTAATCGGCTGGATGGCAGGGGGGACTTACTGGCACGTTTGCCGGATCAAACAACTCTGCGACGGCAATCCTGCGCCTACGGTGGCGGTCAGCGAGCCGGAGTTCTCCGTTCCGTCCCTGGATATTGAGGACGGTAAACTGTCCCTTCATTCGCCCTTTAACGTTGCTTTTCACCGGTCCGGTGCCCAGGCAGGTCTGGAAGCCGTCAAGCCTCAGCTGGATGCGCTCGCGGCCTACCTGAAGGCCAATCCCCGCCGGAAACTGACCCTAACGGGTTATTATTCTTCCCAGGAAGAAAACACGACACCCTTCGAAAACCTTGGCCTGGCCCGGGCAGACGCCCTGCGCCAGTACCTGATCGCGCTGGGCGTACCCGCCGATCAGTTGCTGACCGAAGGCAAACTGCTGGACAACCTGGCTTTCAGCCCGCAGGATTCTACCTACGGCGCCGGTTTTGCGTTTGAGGCCGGCGAGCCTGTGGCGAAAGTAACCGAAGCGCCCGCCGTTCCGGCCGAGCCTGCCACGCCTCCGGCTGCGCTGGAAAAACCGAAAGGCGAAACGGAGCAGGAACTGGCCGCTTCCGAAAAATTCGAAAGCATCTTCAAGACAATGGACCTCTACTTCCCCCTCGGCAGCAGCGAGTACATCAAGACGGAAGAGAACCGGAAGTTCTTCGACGAGGCCAAAAAATACCTCACAGCGCATCCCGGAAAGAAGCTTTTCCTGACCGGCCATACCGACAGCGAAGGGCCTGATGACGTCAACCTGAACCTGTCCAAACGCCGCGCCGAAGCCGTGAAGAAGGCTTTTGAACGGAAAGGCATCAAAGCCACGCAGCTGCTGGCCGACGGCAAAGGGGAGACTCAGCCGATAGCCGACAACGCCACCCGGGCCGGTCGTAAGGCCAACCGCCGCGTATCCATCCTCGTCAAGTAAGGACTCCTAACCAGACCGAACCATGTACGAACATTTTAACCCCCTGAACCTCGAAAACGCCTGGCTGCAGCACCTGATTCTGTTTGCTGTGGCAGGGGTACTCGGGTATATCATCGGCTATCAGCGGAGTAAGATCCGCCTGAACGACTACTTCGGGCACCTGGCCCGCCTGGAAGCCGACCTCGCCCAGTGCTTCAAAATGAAGACGCAGCCGGCGGCTCCCGCAGCCAAACCGGCGAAAATCGCTGAACCGCTGCCTGTCGTTGCGGCGGCTCCGGCTCCGGAAATAGACGATCTCAAAAAAATCGAAGGCATCGGCCCGAAAATCGAACAGATTCTGCACGAAAGCGGCATCCGGACCTTTGCGCAGTTGTCGCAGACCGAACCGGCGCATATCATGGAGCTTCTCCGGGCTGCCGGACCGCAGTTTCAGATCCACGATCCCGGTACCTGGCCCGACCAGGCCCGGTTGGCGGCCCAGGGCAAATGGGACGAGCTCAAAGTTTGGCAGGATGAACTCAACAAAGGCAAATCAGTCTGACCCTCAACCATGATTCTACAAGCACTAAGTCAGAATATACCGATCGCGGTACTCGAAGCGCTCCTGTTTATGGGCGTAGCGGCATGGATCGGCTGGTGGCTCGGAAGCCGGGCCCTGAACGCCCGCATTGATTCCGTTCAGACGGATATCGCTGCTAAACAAGTCGAACTTGAAATCTGCCGGCAACAGAAAAGCAAGCCGAAAGCGGCGGAACCCGCAACGGCCCATAAACTGCCCGTTATCGAAGTTCCGATGGATATTTCCTCGCCCGAGGCTATTCCCGGAATCAATTCCTTCACCGCCGCGCCGATTCTGGTAGAAGAGGCAGATGACCTGAAAATCATCGAAGGCATCGGGCCGAAGATTGAGCAGCTGCTCAACAACGAGGGCATCAAAACGTTTGCTACGCTGGCATCTACTCCGCCTTCCCGGATTACCGAAATCCTGCAGGCGGCCGGCCCGCGCTATCAGATTCATGATCCCGGCACCTGGCCCGACCAGGCCCGCCTTGCCGCCGATGGCAAGTGGGAAGAACTGAAGATCTGGCAGGATGAGCTGAATAAGGGGAAGAAGGCGTAAAGCGATAAGCTTCAGGCTTTGCGGCGCAAGCCGCGATCGATTTGTAAGTTGAACGTCGCCTGACCAACCGGTCAGGCGACGTTTTTTTAGGCTTTAGGCTTTAGGCAGTAGGCTTTAAGCTATGCCTTCCGACCAAATCCGGACTCGTTTTTCCAGGATTACTTTAGATTACAGCCCCGGCTTAACGCCTATCGCCTACCGCTTACAGCCTAATGCCTAAAGCTCTCCAGATAAGATTCCGGGAAGCCATGCACACGGGTCAGATCAGCAAGCAGCTTGAGGTAAGCGGCGTCAGGCGGGTGGTTGGAATCGGTTTTGTCGACGAGGGCATAGGTCCAGGCGCGTACGGGCTTTCCGTCTACCTGAGTATCTACCTCCAGCCGGTCATACAGTACCGGATAGGCTTTGTTCCGGTCCATTTCTGCGAGCGATTCCTGCGGAATTTCATAGACGATACCCCATACCGTTTCCCCGTCAGCAGGTAGGATATCTGCGCCGACGCGGCTTCTCAGTTCCGAATAGGCCGTGAAAACCAGGCGGTATCCGTTGAGCCGGCCAGTCCCGATGAGGCGCGCAGATGGAATACTGGCTTTCATTTTTTCGGGCGACATATAGGAGCCGTAAGAGAAATAGTAAGTCGTCATGACTGTGATTTTTGCGGGATAATGAACAGACGAGTTCCGGACGAACTGCCTATCTTGCCGCAAATTCGATTCTAAAACGCGTATTGTTATGTCTGATCACAGCGAATCTTTTTTATACCAGTACCTCAACAATCCTTCTCCCACCGGCTTTGAAGCCTCCGGCCAGCGCATCTGGCTCGACTACCTCCGCCCATACTGCGATGATTACCTGGTGGATACGTATGGTACCGTCGTTGGTATCGTCAATCCCGGGCAGCCGTATAAGGTTGTCATCGAAGCTCACTCCGACGAAATTTCCTGGTTTGTCAATTACATCTCGGAAGAAGGGTATATCTACGTACGCCGGAACGGAGGCTCCGACGCGGTGATCGCGCCGTCGAAACGCGTGAATATTCACACCAAAAAAGGAACCGTCAAGGGAATCTTCGGCTGGCCGGCCATCCACGTCCGCGACCTCGCCAAGGACGCTGCTCCCAAAGTAACCGATCTGACGATTGATTGCGGTGCGACGAAAAAAGAACTCGAGGAAATGGGCGTACACGTCGGCTGCGTCGTCACGTTCGAAGACGAACTGATGGAGCTCAACAGCCGCTACTACGTGGGTCGTGCGCTCGACAACCGCATTGGCGGCTTCATGATCGCCGAAGTGGCCCGTCGCCTGAAAGAAAACACTATTGAACTGCCCTATACGCTCTACATCGTCAATGCGGTGCAGGAGGAAATCGGGCTTCGCGGCGCCGAGATGATCGCCCGCCGCCTTAAAGCCGACGTGGCGATCTGTACCGACGTGACGCATGATACCCAGTCGCCGCGCTACGACAAAAAGGAACAGGGCGATCTGAAATGCGGAGGCGGACCGGTGCTTTGCTACGGACCGGCTGTTCAGAATAACCTGCTCGATTTCCTGATCGACGTCGCGACGGAAAAGGAAATTGCCTTCCAGCGGCAGGCGGTGAGCCGTTCGACCGGCACCGATACCGATTCCTTCGCGTATGCCGCCGAGGGTACGGCGTCAGCCCTGATTTCGCTGCCGCTGAAGTACATGCACACCACCGTGGAAACGGTTCACAAAGACGACGTACAGGCTGTCATCAACCTCATTTACGAAGCCCTGTTACACCTCAAGGCAGGACAGGATTTCCGGTACCTTCAATAACCGGACAGGTCTGAAAAACAGCGGGCGGAAGCGGCAGAAAGCCGGCTTCCGCCCTTTTTTTACCGTAAATAGGAGAAAAGGGCGGCGGACTGCGAACTTTGCGCCGCGGTTCCGGATTGTGGAATTTGTTCCCTATGTCTTTTGCACCATGAGAAATCGAATCGTTAACCGTTTCGTCAGCTACTTCGTCAGAGGGTTGCTGTTGCTGGCCCCGATGTATTTCACGGGGTATATTTTGTATGAAGCGTTTTTGTACCTCGACGGCCTCGTGCCGATCGGGATCGGCACCGGAAATAACCAGATCCGGCTTTGGGGCGTAGGGCTTGTGGTGGTGCTGGGTATTGTTTTTATGGTGGGATTTCTGGGGTCTACGTTCCTGGCAGTACCCGTTTTCAGCGTATTTGAGGAATTGATCAACCGGCTGCCGCTGGTGCGTATTATCTACTCTTCGCTGAAAGACCTGACGTCGGCGTTTGTCGGCGACAAAAAGAAATTCAACCAGCCGGTAATGGTCAAAATGGACCCGAATCTGGACCTGCACCGACTGGGGTTTCTGACGCAATCGGACCTGTCAGACTGGGATATTCCGGGATCCGTGGCTGTATACCTGCCGCAATCCTATGCCTTTGCAGGCGATTTGTTTATCGTTCCGAAAGAAAACGTCGTACTGTTGAAAGCCAACGCGGCGGAGGTGATGAAATTCATCGTTTCAGGAGGCGTATCCCGGAATTGAACGTCCGGTAGTACTTGACTTCCCCGGCCCGTACGGGTCCAATAACCGGGAAGCAGGATACTTCCGGAAAGAAATTGTACGTTGTGGAAGTATCCGCCCGAAATTAAACGCATACACGTATGAGAGGCTTACTCCTGTTGTCCGCACTTATTTTCTCCGTTAATAGCTTTGCCCAGCAGGTTCCCGAAACCCGGGAGCAGCAGTTGATGAAGGTAGATCAGAATCAGGGACGCGCCCTGACCTCCCGGCACCCGGTGAAGTACCTGGCGGTAGACTACCCGGGCGGGCGCAAGCGGTTTTTCACGGGCGATGAGCTGGTCATGAAAGTAAAGGGCAGCCGGAAAAAAATCCGGGACAATGTATACGCCGTCACGGACTCGTCGGTTGTTTTCGCCGAATTCAGTGAAATTACCAACCGGCAGGAATACGTCGAATACCCGCTGAAGGATATCCGAAAGATATACTTCCTGAAAGGAGGCGGCCTGGCCATGCAGGCGGGGTATCTGCTGCCGTTTGCCGGGGTAGGGTACTTTGTGCTGGATTATTTCGGTCCGCTCTGGAATCAGGAGATGAAAGGTGCGCCGCTGGAAATTACGCCGTCGACCATCCTTGTCAGCGGCGGATTGATGGCGCTGGGAGGTATCGCCTACAAGTCTACCCACAAAGCACTTCGGATCGGAAACCGCAACCGGCTGAAAGTTTTGCAGACTTTTTAAAGGGGAGATTGAAGGAAAGCGTACCCGAACCGCAGAATTTGGGTAATTTTGCAGTTCCTTGTTCCCATTTCATTCTTCTGAACGGTATTGAAAAAGCTTCTTCTTCACCGGGTTACCCGTCCTTTTCAGACGGAGATTCAGTTGCCCGCCTCTAAATCCGAATCCAACCGGGCGCTGATCCTGAACGCGCTTGCCGGGGGAAAAGCCACCCTGACCAACCTGTCTGAAGCCCGGGACACGCAGACGATGCTCCGGTTGTTGCAGGCCGACGGCCCTGTTGCCGATGTGCTTGACGCGGGTACGACGATGCGGTTTCTCACGGCGCTCTACGCCTCAGCCGGCCGGCAAAAAACGATGACCGGCACCCCCCGGATGCAGGAGCGGCCGATCGGTATCCTGGTTGACGCACTGCGGGAACTCGGCGCCGACATCGCCTACGAAAAGAACGAAGGTTACCCGCCACTTGCTCTCAACGGTTTTTCATACTCCGGAAAAAAAGAACTGACCATGCGGGGAGATGTCAGCAGCCAGTTTATCTCGGCCGTGCTGATGATCGCCCCGACCTTGCCGGAAGGCCTGACACTGCACCTGACAGGCGCGCTCGGCTCGATTCCGTATATCGAAATGACGATCCAGCAGATGCGGATGTTCGGGGCTGACGTTTCGGCCGACTGGGACAGCCGCCGCATCGTCGTCGCTTCGAAACCTTACGCGGCTACGGACTTTGCCGTTGAATCCGACTGGTCGGGCGCGAGCTACTGGTACAGCTTCGTGGCACTCGGCCCCGAAGGCTCGGAAGTGGAATTGCTGGGATTGAAAGAAAATTCACTTCAGGGAGATGCCGCCATTGTTGACATCATGCGCCACCTCGGCGTGGAAAGTACCTTTACCGGACGTGGTTTCCTCCTGACAAAAATTCCTGTGAAAGAGGCCTTTGAATGGGACTTTACGCATTGCCCCGACCTGGCACAGACCATTTCGGTGATCGCGGCTATCAAACAGGTTCCGGCGTTTTTTACCGGTATCGAAAGCCTGAAGGTGAAGGAAACGGACCGGGTACTGGCGATTCAGCAGGAGCTGCGGAAGTTTGGCGCGGATCTTGTGGAGATCGTCACGAACGACCGGTATCAGATTAAGGTTTCGGCCGACGGCCCGCAGGCCGGTACGGAAATCGATACGTACGACGACCACCGGATGGCAATGGCCTTCGCGCCGCTGGCCATGCTGGCGGATACCGTCATCGAAAACCCGGATGTCGTCGTGAAATCCTATCCGCGTTTCTGGGAAGATCTGGGGAAAATTCTGGTCATTGACGAGCCGGCACACGCCTGATCGCTGCGTAATGTCTTCGAAATTCCACTTAAGTACACACCCGGCGATGATGATTTGCCGGGTTTTTTCTTTTTTGCAGGTAATCCACTTTTGATGCTATGATTTCATTTGTTCTGCTTGTTTCCTTCTGGGGATGGATCGGCTACGGGGTACTGGCCCTGATCGTTGGCGTTGGGCTCCGCGATCTGCTTCAGCGAAAACATACGATACAGCATAATTTCCCCGTCATCGGTCATTTCCGGTATTTTTTTGAGGAACTGGGCCCTCCGCTGCGGCAGTATCTGGTGGCGAGTAACCGGGATGAATTGCCGTTCAACCGGCGGCAGCGGAGCTGGATATATGCGTCTTCCAAAAAAGAAAACAACTACCAGGGCTTTGGATCGGATCAGGATTTCAACGCGCCGGGATATATTTTCATCAAGCATGCGATGCTGCCGTATGTACCGGCGCACGACCACCCGCACGGGTACGACGAACAGAAACACGAACCGGCCAATGCCACTATTCCCTGCGCGAAAGTAATCGGTCCGCACCGCCGGCGACCGTACCGGCCTGCGTCGGTGGTGAATATTTCGGGGATGAGCTTCGGGTCGCTGTCAGGCGCTGCGATCGAATCCCTGAACAAGGGCGCCGCGCTGTTTGGCTGCTACCACAATACCGGAGAGGGCGCCATCTCGCCGTATCACAAAAACGGAGCGGAAATTGTGCTGAATATCGGGACGTCGTATTTCGGCGTACGGGACGAGGCCGGAAATTTTTCGATGGAAAAGCTTACCGAACTGAGCCGTACCCTCCCTCAACTCCGTATGTTGGAGTTAAAGCTGTCTCAGGGCGCGAAGCCGGGCAAGGGAGGTGTGTTGCCAGCCTCGAAGATCACACACGAAATCGCCGCCACGCGGGGCGTGCCGATGGGGCAGGACGTCATCTCGCCGTCGTACCATTCCGTCTTTCACGATGTACCGAGCATGGTGGATTTCATCGAACGGATGGCTGCCGAGACAGGCCTGCCGGTGGGAATTAAGTCGGCCGTAGGCAAGCTGGATATGTGGCACGAACTCGCGGCATATATGAAAGCAACGGGTAATGGTCCGGATTTTATTACGATTGACGGGGGAGAGGGCGGCACCGGCGCTGCGCCTCCAGCCTTTGCTGATCACGTATCGCTGCCGTTTGTCTTCGCATTCACGAAAGTGTACCAGATTTTCCGTGAGGCCGGGCTGACGGACCGGATTGTTTTCATCGGTTCGGGGAAGCTCGGATTACCGGATACGGCATTGATGGCGTTTGCGCTGGGCTGTGACATGGTCAACATCGGACGGGAGTCGATGCTGTCGATCGGATGTGTACAAACACAACTCTGCCATACGAATCGGTGTCCAACGGGCGTTGCTACTCAGAACAAATGGCTGCAGGGAGGCCTTGACCCGGCGCTGAAAAGCGTTCGTTTTTACCAATACGTCAAAACCCTGTCTAAGGAAATACTCGACATCACGCATGCCTGCGGATATGAACATCCTTGCCAGGTTACGATGGAGGATGTCGATGTATCGGCTGGAGACAACAACAAAACCCAGTCGCTGGCAGCGGTGTACGGATACCAAAAAGCACACGTAACCTTCTCAGGAACAACTACTTTGTTTAATTGTCTCCATTTAGGTAAAAAATGGAAATAACTAAGTTGGTTTGTCTACTCCCTTGGTATTAGGTAAAAAAATGTGGCCCAATTGAACGTTTATTCTGTTGATGAATAGATAGAATACCATTAATTTGCATTTGATAGTAACCGCCAATTTTTTTCACCTGAAACATATGCTTTTGGAAACCATTGCACAGCCACTTCTGACGTACATACGTCGGTACGTCGAATTGTCGAAACAGGATGTTGAGGCAATTTCTGATGCGTATCAAATCCGGACTTACAAAAAGGGAGATTATTTCATCAAACAGGGCGACCGGATCGATGAAATAGCATTTGTGGTAGAAGGAGTGATGCGTGTGTACCGGGAGAGCAAGGGAAAGGAAATTACGCTCTTTCTGAGAGACGAAAATTCATTTGTAACGAGCATCACCGGGTATTCCGGCTATCACCTGAGTCCCTATTCGGTGCAGGCCCTGGAAGACGCTACTTTACTGGTGATGTCGAGCGAGCAACGTCAGGCCCTGTTTGAGCAGTCCGTTGCTTACCAGCGGTTTTCGATGATGGTGCTCGAGCGCACGGTTCAGGACATGGAAGTCCGCATCGATTCACAGATAGCTGACAACGCCGCCAGACGCTATCTCAAGTTGCTGCAGGACCACCCGTCGCTGATTCAGCGCGTGCCGCAATACCACCTGGCTTCGTACCTCGGCGTGACGCCGGAATCGCTCAGCCGCCTGCGGAAATATCTGTAGGATTTGATTCGCTTCTTTTGACATTCCACGGTTTTAATGGAGATTAGGGACATGAAGACAGCTCTTCCTGTCCCTGTTTCTCTTTCTACCGAACTGATCGCCGGCATTTCCTCTTTTCTGGCAACTGCGTACATCGTGGTTGTCAACCCGCTGGTTTTGTCTCAGGCCGGGATGCCGTTTTCGGGCGTGCTGACCGCCACGGTTCTGGTCTGTTTCTTCAGCAGTCTGATGATGGGGCTTTATGCCCGGAGTCCATATGTAGTGGCGCCCGGAATGGGCCTGAATGCTTTTTTTACCTTTTCAGTCGTGCAGGGGATGCACGTCCCGTATCCCGTCGCGCTCGGGGCGGTTTTCTGGTCGGGAGTCTTTTTCCTGCTGATTTCCGTATTCAACGTGCGTGAGCTGGTGATCCGTGCCATTCCGAAAACGCTGCGCTACGGCATTGCGGCGGGGATAGGCCTGTTTATTACCCTGATCGGATTTGCCAATGCGAAGTTTGTCGTACCGCATCCGGCTACGATGATTTCGCTCGGAAAACTGACCACGCCAACGCTGCTTTTCCTCGTCGGATTATTGCTGACAGCAATCCTGATCCTGAAGAAAAGCAGGGGAGCGTTGCTGTGGGGAATATTGGCGACGACACTGCTGGCCACGCTGCCCGGACGCCTTTTCTCCGGAGAGCAGATTGTGGTATGGAAAGGTCTGGTAGCTGCCCCGGATTTCAGTCTGCTGTTTTGTCTTGATCTGATGGGGTCTCTGAAATGGTCGCTTGCTCCCGTCATCTTTGCCTTTGTTTTTACCGATTTATTTGACAGCCTGAGCACGTTTGTCGGCCTGGCGGAAGCTACCGGCCGGCTCGACGAAAACGGCGAGCCCCTGCGCATGAAGGAAAGCCTGCTGACGGATGCGGTTGCGACGACGCTGGCGGGGCTTGTCGGGAGCAGTCCGGGTACTGCCTATATCGAATCCGCGGTTGGCATTGAAAGCGGCGGACGTACGGGACTGACGGCCGTTGTCGCCGCCTGTTGCTTTTTGCCGTGTCTGTTTCTGTCGCCGCTGCTGAGTATGGTTCCGGCGGTGGCTACGGCGCCTGCGCTGGTTCTGGTAGGCGTATTTATGATTCAGACGGTAACCAAAATTCCCTGGAACGAATGGGAAGAAGCCGTACCTGCTTTTCTGGCGATGGTTCTGATTCCGTACAGCTACAGCATCACCCAGGGTATTATCTGGGGATTTTTGAGCTATGCAGGCATGAAAACGGCTGCCGGCCGGCGAATGTCCGCTGCCTTTTGGGTGATTACGGCGCTGTGCGTCGCAGCCCTGGTCTTTGAATGAAAACCATGAAACTACTTCCCTTTTTGTTGGTACTTTGCTGCCTGACCGCTCAGGCGCAGGATGACTCCTTTCCCCGGAAACCCAAAAACATGACGGCGATAATCGGCGCTTTCGCCGACGAAATCGACGTCATCAAAAACGAAATGGAGGACCGGCACGAGGAGCGCCTCGAAGGGTTGACCTTCTTCGAAGGAAAACTCAAAGGCCGGAAGATCGTAGCGGTACTTTCCGGCATCGGAAAGGTGAATGCAGCGGTGACGACGGCTATTCTGCTGGAGCATTACCGCCCGCGGGAAGTATTGTTTACCGGTATCGCCGGCGGCCTCGACCCGGCGGCACAGCCGGGAGATATCATAGTCGCGACGCGCATTGTGCATCACGACTTCGGCCGGCGCGATCATACCGGTATGGTCGTACGCCCGACCCGGAATCCGTATACGCTGACTGAAAACCCGCAGTACTTTCCGGTCGATTCATCGCTGCTGCTGCTGGCAGGTATGGTCGCGCCGCGCATTGCTCTCGAAAAAGTAGGGGCGTATCAGCCGGTTATCCGGACGGGTACGATTGCGACGGGAGACGTCTTTATGTCGTCCGATTCGGCGGCGAAGGAAGTACGGGCGAAACTGGGAGCAGATGCCGTGGAGATGGAAGGAGCTGCTGTAGGCCAGGTTTGCTACCAGCAAAAGGTACCTTTTCTGATCATCCGGAGCTTGTCCGACAACGCCAATCATTCCGCATCCGTCGACATGAGTACCTACGGCCCGATCGCCGCCCGGAATTCCGCTGCGCTGGTGAAAGCGCTTCTGGAACGGTTGAAATGAGGAAAAGGGATCAACTGGTTAGAATCGACCCGCAAATCGTGTAGTTTTGCGTCGAAAAGTACCGGCAGGAATGATCGATTACCAGCATCTCTTTGACTTCGTCCGTCGTGTGTTTATCGCCATGGGTTGTCCCGAATCCGATGCCGAACTGGCTGCAAATGTGCTGGTTTCGGCGGATTTACGGGGGATCGACTCGCACGGCGTCGCCCGCTTGTCGGGATACGTCAGGCTCATGGACCACGGCCGACTGAATCCGCGCCCCGATATCCGGGTAGTGCATGAAACCCCCTCTACCGCAGTGATTGACGGAGACGCCGGCCTCGGGCTGGTCGTTGCCCCGAAAGCCATGCAGGTAGCCATCGAAAAGGCGGAAAAAGCCGGAACCGGCTGGGTGGCCGTCCGCAATTCCAATCACTTCGGTATTGCGGGATACCACGCCTCCCTGGCGCTGCCGCATGATATGGTAGGTTGGGCGATGACGCACGCCGGCCCGCTCGTGACGCCGACGTTTTCCAAAGAACGGCTCCTCGGAACAAACCCGATCTGCGTGGTGATGCCCGCTGATCAGGAACCGCCCTTTGTACTCGACATGGCCACCACCACGGCAGCCTATGGCAAGCTCGAAATCCTGCAGCGAAAGAACCTGGATACGCCGACCGGCTGGGTACAGGATGCAGAAGGAAAGCCGTCGACCGATGCGAATGCAGTCCGCAAAGGCGGCGCGTTGCTGCCCCTGGGCGGCGACCGCGCGCATGGCAGTCACAAAGGATACGGGCTTGGCGCGATGGTCGATCTTTTTTGCGGGGTATTGTCCGGCGCCAATTACGGCCCCTGGGTGCCTCCCTTCGCGACGGCCGGTTTCATGTCCGCTGAAGAAGGCGTTGGCAAAGGAACGGGGCATTTTCTGGGCGCGATGCGCGTGGACGCTTTCCGCCCGGCGAGTGAATTCAAACAAAACATGGATACCTGGATCCGGCGATTTCGGTCGGCCGAAGGTATCGACGGTCAGTCGGTCCTGATTCCGGGAGATCCGGAGCGGGAAATGGAGCAGATCCGCAAACAGGAGGGTATTCCGCTGCTCGGGCCGGTCGAAAACGACCTGCGGCAGCTGGGCGACCGGTTTGGCGTTCCTTTCCCCGAAGAAAACTAACTCACTTCCCCATGATCCGCAACAAGTTCGCCAAATACGCCATTATCATCCTGTCGATCATCGCCCCGGTCGTATCGTTCTACCTGTGGCAGATCTTCCGGACGCCCAATCTGAATACGAAGAGCGACAAGGACTATTACCTGTTGATTCCAACCCGGTCGGCGACGTTTGATACCGTCCTCGACAGCCTGAAGCACAATAAGATTCTTCAGGACGAAATGTCATTCCGGTTTTTGTCGAAGCTCCTGAAGTATCCGGATCATGTGCGTCCGGGGCGCTATAAGATCCGCCCCGACGCCGGCAACTATGAGGTGATCAAAAGCCTCCGGTCGGGTAATCAGACGCCGGTGAAGCTGACGTTCAATAATATCCGCCTGAAAAAAGACCTGATCGGGAAAATAGGCACGCGGTTTGAGTTTGATTCAACGGAATTCGGAAACCTGCTGCGGAGCGACTCGGCCACCCGTTTTTATGGGTTCACGCCGGAGACGATCCTCTGTATGTTCATCCCCAATACGTATGAAGTATACTGGAACACGACGCCCCAGAAACTTCTCGGCCGGATGAAGAGCGAATACGACGCCTTCTGGACCAGTGAGCGGCAGGCCAAGGCAAAAGCCCTCAACCTGACGCCGGTGCAGGTGACAATCCTGGCGAGTATCGTTGAAGCGGAAACCAAAAAAGCCGACGAAAAGCCGCGCGTCGCGGGCGTATACCTGAATCACCTGGCGGTAAACGAGCCGCTCCGCGCCGATCCCACCGTGATTTTTGCTATCGGTGATTTCGGTATCAAGCGCCTGTTGCACAATCAGTTGACGTACAAGTCTCCGTACAATACCTATATCAACACCGGGCTGCCTCCGGGGCCGATTAATTTACCGGAGACGTCCTCAATCGATGCCGTGCTGAACCGGGAAGTGCACAAGTATATGTACTTCTGCGCGAGCCCTCAGCTCAACGGGTACCACATCTTCGCGGAAACCTATCAGCAGCACCTGGAAAATGCCCGGCAGTACCAGGAGGCGCTTAACAAGCTGGGAATCAAGAAGTAATATGTACACGCACGACACGACCTACCGGGTTTGCTACGCCGATACCGACCAAATGGGCTATATGTATTACGGCAACTATGCCCGGCTGTATGAAATCGGTCGGGTGGAGGCGCTGCGCAGCCTGGGTTTCCGGTACCGAGAACTGGAAGAATCGGGTATCATGATGCCGGTGTATGAAATGAAAACCCGGTATCTCCAGCCGGCGAAGTACGACGAGCTGATCACCGTCCGGACGATGATCACGAAGCTGCCGTCGGTCCGTATTGCATTTCAGTTTGAGCTGTTTAACGAAGAAAATACCCTGATCAACACCGGTGAAGTAACCCTGGTGTTCGTCAATATGACCTCTGGCCGCCCGGTTGTGGCGCCTGCCGGCCTGCAGGATATCCTGCGTCCGCATTTTGCCGGGGTACCGGCGTGAGTAATTGAGCGCGCGGCGAAGCCGCGCGCTCAATTTTTTCTTCAACCCTAATCCCGGAATCTATCGAAAATCACCCTTACATACAGAAAATCCGGAACTGGCTCCACAGCATTCACTTCAGCAAGCGGGGGTTTACACTGTACCACCTGCTCGAAGTACTGATCGGCAATGTGCTGAAGTTTGATATTGATCAGCGGGCGACGGCCGTGGCCTACAGCTTCACCCTGGCACTGTTTCCGGCGATTATCTTTCTCTTTACCCTCATTCCCTATATTCCGGTTGAACACCTGGATACCCAGATCATGACCTTCCTGTCGGAAGTGATGCCGAGAGGTATTTACAAGGAAGCCGAATCGACGATCCGGGATATTGTCAGCCGCAAGCGCGGCGGGGTACTCTCGTTCGGTTTTATCCTCACCATTTATTCGGCGATGAGCGGTATGCTGGCGCTGATGCGGGCGTTTAACGTCGCCCAGCGGACGGACGATAACCGCGGATTTGTCCGTACCCGGCTGATTGCGCTCCTGCTGACCGTGCTTCTGTCGCTGGTACTGATTGTTGCGGTAGCCGTTCTGATCGTCGGCCGCCTGGTAGTCGACGAGCTGACGTATCAGGGAATTTTGAGTATGGACTCGACGTACCGGTATATCGAATGGATCAGTTACCTGACTGTCTTTGTCGTTCTTTTTGTTGCAGTGTCGATTATATATTACTTCGCCCCGGCTCTGCACAAACGGTGGCGATTTTTCAACCCGGGTTCGGTAACGGCCTCTTTGTTGATTATTCTCATCACACACGGGTTTTCGTATTATCTTTCCAACTTCGCGAGTTACAACCGGCTTTACGGGGCTGTCGGCACGCTGATTGCCCTGATGGTGTGGCTCTACCTTGTCGCCCTGTTGCTGATTCTGGGCTTCGAAGTCAACCAGAGCATGGACGATGCCACCAAAAAGGCATCCAAAAAGAACTGATTCATGGAGGCAGAACGATGTCAGCTGACTATTGACGGTCAGCCCCATGCCTTCGCACTGGAGGGAGAATTTTTCTGGGGGAAGGACGAACAGCTTTTTTCGGAAGCATCCAGTCCTATTGCCGGTACCGGCTGGCAGAACCAGGGATATACCTGCTTTCCACTCATGCAGGGGGATGAATACGCCCGGCTGCTCGGCAGTATCCGCCGGATTCTGTCGCGTATCGGGGCCGGACTCGGAGTCGTATTACCCGACGATTTCCGGCCGGAAGAGTACCATCGCTATTTTCTGACGGAAGAACTGCACCAGCAGGTTATTCAGCAAACGCGCTTTCTGACGTTCCGGGATTTTGACCTGGATTTCCGGGAATGGTGCAGCCGCGTGGCGACCTTCGTGGGGCATCCGCTGCAACTCGAAAATCCCCTGCTGCCGGAAGAGATCGTCATTCTCCGGATCAGTCGTCCGAACTCCCTGGATATCAATCCCCTGCACCGGGACGGCTACCTCGATATCTGGGCAGGCGTCCTGAACCTCTGGATTCCGATTGCGGGGTGTGATGCCCATTCGTCCCTCCCCGTGATTCCGGGCAGCCACCTCTGGCGGGAAAATACCATCCGGCGGACAGCCGCGAAAGGCGCCCGCATCAACGGACTGACGTATCATGTACCCGGAATTGTCGGCGCGGCCAGCGGCCTCCACCTGATCCGCCCTGACCCGGCTTACGGCGAAGCCCTGCTTTTTACGCCTTTTTTGATACACGGCGCCGCAATCAATGAGAATCCCGATACCACGCGTCTTTCGCTGGAACTTCGTTTTTGCCGGTCATGAGACATACTACACCACTCGTTTCGGTTATCTGCCTGTGCTATAACCATGGCCGGTTTGTGGCAGACTGCCTGGAGTCGGTCTATACGCAGTCGTACCCGAATATTGAGCTGATTATTGTCGACGACGCCAGCAAAGACGACAGCGCCAGCCGCATCCATGCCCTGATGCGCTCCGGTGACTACTTCATTCAAAACTGCGAAAACCTGGGTATCTGCCGGAGTTTCAACCTCGGCCTGGCGCGGGCGCGGGGGAAATACATTGTCGACCTCGCCTGCGACGACATACTCCCGCAGCATTCCATTGCCAGCCAGGTCGCCATACTCGAACAAAGCAGCCTGCAGACAGGCGCCGTTTTTGGCGACGCGATTCTGATCGAAGAAAACGGCAGGCCCATCGGTACCTGGTACGAACGGGACGACGAAGGGCGGCTTCTGCAACAGGTACCTTCCGGCGATGTTTTCAGGAACGTGCTGGCTGAAACGCCAATTCTGATGGGAACAAGCATGACGCGCAAGGCCGTTTTTGACGAACTGGATGGCTATGACGAGGAGCTTGTTTACGAAGATTTTGATTTTCTTGTACGGGCAACGCGAAACTGGCATTACCTTTTCGTGGACCAGCCGTGGATGATTTATAGGCAGGTAGCGGGGTCCGATTCCAAACAGCAGCTGAAGAAACGCACCGCGCACCTGGAATCTACCTGGAAAGTCTGCCGGAAAGCCGCCGCGCTGGTCCGGACAGAGGAGGAAAAGGCGGCGTTGGTCGCCCGGTTGCGGAATTGCCTGAAGCAATGTTTCCTGCTCGATTATTTTGAACTGGCGGAGCCATTCGCCACCCTGCACCGGGAGTTCCGGCCGCTGAATACCGTTTCAGCACTGATTCTCGCCGCGTGCAAACTCCGGATACCCGGAAACTGGTTGTACCGCCTGTACCTGAAAGGAAAATCGTAAAACTATGCCTGCTGAATTTCTCAACATACACCCCCAAAACCCGGAACCCCGAAAGATTGCGCAGGTCGTGGAAGTACTCCGGCAGGGAGGAATTGTCATTTACCCCACCGATACGGTCTACGGCATGGGCTGTGATATCCGCAATGCCCGGGCCATCGAGCGCATTGCCCAACTGAAGGGAATACGCCCGGATAAGAGCGATTTCTCCATTATCTGCAGCGACCTCAGCCACATTGCCGACTACGCCAAGGTCTCCAATCAGGCGTTCAAGGAGATGAAACGACTCCTTCCCGGGCCATATACCTTCGTCCTGACGGCGAGCAGCCGCCTGCCGAAAACCCTCAATCCGCGGAAAAAAACCATCGGCATCCGTATTCCGGATCACCCGATTACGCAGGAAATTGTCCGGGAACTGGAGTATCCTATTATCACAACGTCCATCAAAACCGATGACGACTTCATCGAATACCCGACCGATCCCGAAGAAATTTTCCATCTCTTTCAACACAAAGTAGACATGGTCGTGGATGGCGGACCGGGCGGACTGATCCCGTCGACCATCATCGATGCGACGACCGATTCCCTTGAGCTGATCCGGCAGGGACTGGGTGAGTGGGAGGAGTAGCAAAGCCTTTGTCCGAAATCGCGCAAAGTGTCCGGTATCGGGCACTTTTTTTGTTTGTATTTGGATGAAAGTAATTGATTGACAGATAGATAGCTCGTGGCATTGTGCTTGCATCCTATTCGGTATCGTTCACTAAAACCGTACCGGATCGGACACGTTATATGGATCGGGATTTATCTGTACAGGAATTGAAGCGACGCAGCCGCAAAAAATGGATAGGGGCTGTCGCTGTACTCCTCTTGCTGGGGGCGGGTTGGCTCGGTACCCGGTATGTATTCGCCTCGCGGGTATCGCGGGCAGATCTCCGCATTGTTACCGCCGAAACGGGTTCCGTCGAAAATACCCTTGCAGCTTCCGGCGAAGCCCTCCCTGAACTGGAGCAGGTATTCACCAGCCCGATCACAGCCATCATCAAAGAGGTGTTTCTCTCGGAAGGTACGCCTGTGAAGCCGGGAGACCGCATCCTGGAGCTCGACAAGGGAGAAGCGCGTCTTTCCTTCGAAAAACAAAAAGACCAGCTCGAATTGAAGCGGAATGCCATTGCCAGGTTGCGCATGGAGCTGGCAAAAAGTTACTTCGATCTGCGGCTGAACGATTCCATCAAAGTACTCCGCATCGGCCACCTGCGGGCGGGGGTGGAAGACGCCCGCCGTCTGCACAAAGCCGGCGGCGGCACCCGGGAAGACATTGAAAAAGCCGAGCTCGACCTGCGCATTGCCGAACTGGAAAAGCGGCAGCTTGAGAACGACATCAAGGTCAAGCAGCAAACCATGCGCACCGAGCTCCGGGAGTCTGAACTACAGGCCAGTATTCAGGAAAAAGAACTGTCTTTGCAGGAATCACGGCTCCGGCTGGCGGACCTGGTCGCAAACCGTCCCGGCGTCCTGACCTGGCTCAACAAGGCGGTGGGGACGACGGTCCGCGAGGGTGAAGCTCTCGCCCGGCTGGCCGATCTGAAAGGCTACCGCATCACCGGCAGTATCTCCGACAGCTATGCCGAGCAGGTACGGGCGGGAATGGACGCGACAATACGCGTCGGAACCAGCCAGTTGAAGGGCGTCGTCACGCATGTACACCCGACGATTCAGAATGGCGTGATGACGTTCGACGTCCGCCTGCTCAACCCGTCCAGTCCGCTTTTACGGCCCAAGCAGAAGGTGGAGCTGTTTCTGACGACTTCTGCCGTTGCGGGTGTGACGCGCGTCCCAAACGGCGCGGCGTTCAAAGGCCCGAAAGTACTGGATGTATTTGTCGTCAGCGGAGACAAAGCCGAGCGCCGCACCGTTGAAACCGGCGCTGCCAACTTTGATTTCGTCGAGATCCGGCGCGGTCTGCGGCCCGGTGAAAAGGTCATTCTCAACGACCTATCCGAATTCAAAAACCTGCGCGAACTCCACCTGACCGAATGACCATGAAAACACGACTATTCTGCCTGTTTTTGATGTTTTTGGGAAAAATGGCAGTCGCCCAGGACCCGGTCCGGCTCTCTTTACCGGAAGTAGTGGAGCGTGCGCGCAGCCAGTCGATCGCCGCCCGCCAGGCGACTACCACCCGCGAAACCCGGTATTGGGAGTACCGCACGTACCTGTCGAACTACAAGCCGCAGCTGATGCTGAACGGGAATCTGCCGGCCTTTACCCGCTCGTTTACCCAGGTACAGCAACCCGACGGAACCATTCTCTTTCAACCGGTACGAAACAATAACTCGTCACTCTCGCTCTCTCTGAGCCAGAGTATTCCGGGAACGGGCGGTACCCTGTATGCGACGAGCGCGCTGCAACGCTTCGACGATTTCGACCGGAAGAATACCCTCTATAGCGGAACGCCGGTGGCGATTGGCTATACCCAGCCGCTGTTTCAGTTTAACGCCCTTCGGTGGGACCGGCGCATTGAACCCCTCAAGTACCGGGAGAGTCAGCAGGCCTACAAGGAATCGCTGGAACAGATTGCGGTCCGCGCGAATACCCTGTATTTTGAGCTGCTGCTGGCCCAGGTGAACTTGCAAATCGCCGAAACCAACCTGAAAAACACGGGAAATATTCTCCGGATTGCCGAGGAGAAGTATACGCTTGGCAAGACGACGCGCAACGAGATTCTCCAGATCCAACTGGAGCAACTGAAAGCCCGCAAGGCCGTAGGTACTGCCCGGCGGGACGTGGAGGTGTCGTCGCTCAGCCTGAAGGCCTATACCGGTTTGCCGGCGGCCGACCGCATCGAACTGCTACTGCCTCCGGCAATCAGCCGGATAGCAATCGACAGCGCTGTCGCCATCCGGGAGTCCTTCGAGAACCGCTCCGACGCCATCGGTTTCCGCCGGCGAATGGAGGAAGCCGAACGCGCAGTGGCCAAGGCGCGCGGCGATAACAGCCTGAATGCGCTGATGACGGCTACGCTGGGCTTTTCGAACCGGGGAGCAACGGTTCCCGATCTCTACCGTCGGCCGCAGGATCAGCAGACGCTTCAGATTGAATTCGGGATACCGGTACTCGACTGGGGCCGGTCCAAATCCCGGCTGAAAACGGCGCAGGTTAACCGGCAACTGGCCGAGTATACCGTTGAGCAGGACCGGCAGACCTTCCGGCAGGAAGTGCACACACAGGTGACGTTGTTTGAGATGTTGCGGGATCAGCTGTCGCTCACAAGCCAGGCCGATACCATCGCCAGTGAAAAGTACCAGATTGCCCAGGAGCGGTATATCCTCGGAAAACTGACAATCACGGAGCTGAGTATTGCCTTCGCCGAAAAAGACCAGGCCAAGCGGGACTACGTGTATGCCCTCCGTGACCTTTGGGGCGCCCATTACCAATTGCGCGCCCTGACTTTGTATGACTTTGAAAATCAACGCAAAATACCATGATCGAACTGAAAAACATTGGGAAGGTATACCGGACCGATACCATCGAAACCCTCGCCCTGCAACAGGTAAACCTCTCCATCCGGAAGGGCGAGTTCGTCTCTGTAATGGGGCCCTCCGGCTGCGGAAAAAGTACGCTGCTGAACATCATGGGTCTGCTCGATATGCCTTCGGAAGGACAAGTGACCATCGCAGGAAAACGCCTGGAACGGCTGAAAGACAAGGAATTGGCGTCGTTCCGGAACCACAACATCGGCTTCATCTTCCAGAGCTATCACCTCATCCCGGACCTGCCGGTGGTAGATAACGTCGAACTACCGCTGCTGTACCGGTCTGTTTCGGCCAAAGAGCGCCGGGAGCTGGCCAAAGAAGCGCTGGAAAAAGTAGGGCTGAGCAACCGCCTCCGGCATTATCCGAGCCAGCTGTCCGGCGGGCAGAAGCAGCGGGTGGCGATCGCCCGCGCGATTGTCGGCCGGCCGGAAGTCATCCTCGCCGACGAACCCACCGGTAACCTCGACAGCGCCATGGGGCAGGAGGTAATGGACATCCTCCAGGCCCTTAACCGGGATGGCAGTACCATCGTCATGGTTACCCACGACCCCAATATGGCCCAGCAGACCCACCGGCTCGTCCGGATGTTCGACGGCTCCCAGGTTTCCTGATCAACGCGCACGCTCATGCTACTCAACTACCTGAAAATCACCTTCGCCGTATTGAAGCGGCACCCTTTCTTCACGTTCGTGAGTTTGTTCGGGATCTGCTTTACGATGACGGTACTGATCGTCGTGACGGCTTTCGTTGACGACCTCGCCAGCAGCGGATACCCGCAGCCCGAGCGGGACAGGAACCTGTATGTCAACCGCGTTAAGCTCTCCAGCGATCAGAGCCAGATGATGTCCAACGCCAGCCTGTACCTGATCCGGCATTACCTCGATCAGCTGAAAACGCCGGATAAAATCGGCTTTTCAGGGCTGATGAATACGGCGGATACCTACCTCGACGACCGCAAAGTCCGCCTGTATTACAAATACTCCGATGCCAATTTCTGGGATGTTACCCGGTTTAAGGTTCTGGAAGGCAGACTGTATACCAATGAAGACCTCCGCCGGAACGAGAAAGTAATCGTCATTACCAACTCCGCACGGGATGAGCTATTTGGCAAAAACCAGTCGGCCGTTGGCAAAACGATCGATCTCCTCAACAATACCTTCCGGGTCATCGGCGTGATTCAGGAATGTTCCATTGTTCATTTTCTGCTGTATGGAGAGGTGTACATTCCCTACACATTTGCCCATATCAACCCGACGGATCAGAACCTCATGGGGCCGTTTACGGTGATTCTGCGGGCGCCGTCAGCCGAAAAGGTCCCGGCGATGCACCGGGAGTTACAGGATATGGTGGGCCGTATGCCCGTTCCCAAAGACATGAAAACGCTGACGATCCGGGCCGATGGCTACTTCGAGACCATCACCCGGATTCAGAACTCCGGCAGCGAATCGACCCTGCAAACCTTCTACCTCATTTTGGCGACTGTCGCGCTGAGCTTCATGCTGCTGCCGGCTGTGAACCTGGTCAATCTCAACATCAGCCGGATGATGGAGCGGGCTTCTGAAATCGGTATCCGGAAAGCTTTCGGTGCGTCATCCGGAACGCTGGTCTGGCAGTTTGTCACCGAAAATGTCATTCTGACGATTCTGGGCGGAATCCTGGCGATTCTGGTATCCTCCGGTATCCTGGCGCTGATTAACGGCCAGGGATGGATTCCGGGGTCGGACCTGGCCGTCAACTGGCGCATAGTCCTGTACGCGTTCGGCCTGATACTCTTTTTCGGCCTGTTGTCGGGCGTATACCCGGCCTGGCGCATGTCCCGTCTGCAAATCGCGTCAGCCCTGAAAGGCGGCGAGTAACCTGTCAATCCAACATCGCTATGCTCCGTCATTTGTTCAAACTGATCTGGAAAAAGAAAAAGACCCATTTTCTGCTGATGGTCGAGATCTTTTTTTCCTTTCTGATCCTCTTCGGGATTTTCAGCGCGCTGATCTACTATGCCCGGAACTACTCCCGCGATTCCGGTATCAAAGCCGAAGATGTCTGGGTAATTTCCTGCGATTTCAAAACCGATAGCGACAGCCTCCGGACGATCTACGCAAAACAGATCGTGGACGTCATCCGACCCGTTTCAGAAATCGAATCGGCCACGGTTATGTCCTTCAACGTACCCTACGAGTACAGCTCCATGACAAACGGTATGGAGTATCAGGACCGGCGCGTGCAGGCCGAGCATATATTGGTAGACGAGTATTACCCGGCTGTCATGGGCCTGACGGTCAATGAAGGGCGGTGGTTCAATTCCGCCGACCGGGTCCCGGGAAAGTATATGCCTATTGTGATTACAGGGTCTGTCCGCGAGAAGCTTTTCGGTACAGGAAACGCGGTAGGAGAGATAGTGTCGGACAACAGGAAGGTTATCGGCGTCGTCAACGACTATAAATTCCAGAGCGACTACCTCGCGGATCAGCCCGCGTTTTTCCAGCAGCGAAGCGGCGACTGGCAGATTCTCGTCAAAGTCAGAACCAATCAACCCGGCCTGCTCGAAACGCGCCTGGCCAGGACCATCGCCGGCGCGGCGAAGGAATGGCCGTTTGAAATCCGCCACCTCGACAAGATGAAGCAGAGCCGCAACCGGACCGTTTTTGTGCCCGTTCTTATCGGCCTGATTGTCGGCGGGTTTCTGGTCTTCAACGTCGCGTTGGGGCTGATGGGCGTACTCTGGCAGGCTATTCAGCAGCGGCGGGAGGAAATCGGTATCCGGCGGGCCATCGGCGCATCCGCGTCAGGTATTGTGATGCAGTTTCTGGGGGAAGCCTGGGTGCTGACCGCCTTTTCGATCCTGCTGGGTATCTTCCTGGCCGTGCAGTTCCCGATCCTGCGGCTCTTCGATCTCGACGCGCAAATCTATATTCTTGCGATTGTCACGGCCGTCGTCAGTATTTTCGCCCTCGTAACCGCCTGCGCCTGGTACCCCAGCCGGCAGGCGGCGGAGATTTTGCCGGCGACGGCGTTGCATGAAAATTAGGAGCGGTCTACAGTTTTCAGTTTTCAGTTGGCGGTTTTCCGTTTACGGCAGCCTTATTTGCCACGCCAACTGAAAACTGAAAACTGAAAACTGAAAACAATTAAACCCCATTCCCAGCCTTATGATTCTCATTCTCGACGACGACCCCGCCGTACGTACCTCCCTTCTTCTCCTGCTGCAAAAGGAGAGGTTGGCAGCGATGGCGCTGGAGTCGCCGGCGGAGGCACAGGCATTCTTGCAGGAAAACCGGCCGGATCTGATTTTGCTCGACATGAATTTTTCGGTCGATACGTCGGGCGAGGAAGGTCTCCGTTTTCTGGAATGGGTACGTCGGCGGGATGCGACAATCCCTGTAATCCTGATTACCGGCTGGGCGACGATCGACCTGGCCGTCAGAGGCATGAAACTCGGCGCGTCTGATTTCCTGCACAAGCCCTGGCAAAATGCACACCTGGTGCAGTCTATCCGGACGGTGCTGGACCTGGCACGTCCGGCGGAGGAGCTGTCCACTCGTCGTACCCTCGACCGGTCTTTTGATTTTCAGGCGATTGTCGGAGAATCTGATCCTATGCTCCGTATTCTGGAGACGGTCGGCCGCGTTGCCGGAACCGACGCCTCCGTCCTTATTCTCGGGGAAAGCGGTACAGGTAAGGAACTCATTGCCGAGGCTATTCATCAGAACAGCCAGCGGGCTCGCCGGCCGTTCGTGAAAGTAAACCTGGGCGGTATTTCCGCCAGCCTGTTCGAAAGCGAATTGTTCGGGCACGTGCGCGGTGCGTTTACAGATGCCCGTTTCGACCGGGTAGGCCGCTTTGACGTGGCCAACAAGGGAACCATTTTTCTGGATGAAATCGGCGACCTCGATCCGTCGAGCCAGGTAAAGCTGCTTCGCGTGCTGCAGGACCGTACCTTCGAAGTACTCGGCAGCAGCAAAACCAAGAACGCCGATGTACGGGTGATTTCCGCGACAAACCGCAACCTCGACGACATGGTCCGCGCCGGATCTTTCCGCGAAGACCTGCTTTACCGCATCAACCTGATTACCCTGCGCCTGCCGCCTTTGCGCGAGCGGGTTGACGATATTCCGAAACTCGTGGAGTTCTTTCTCGGAAACCTCCGGGAAATTTACGGCCGGCCCAACCTTGCCCTCGCGCGTGAGGCCCTGCGCTGGCTCAAGACCCAGCCGTTGCCCGGAAATATCCGCCAGCTGAAAAACCTGGTGGAGCGAACCGTACTGGTGGCGGATCACGACGTACTGGATGTCGCTGATTTTCAGGTGCATTCCCAGGCTTCACGACCAGCCGGGCGTGATCACCTGCCCGCAGTAGGTGCGATGACACTCGACGAAATGGAGTCCGAAATGATCCGGAAGGCGATGGCTTTCCACCAGGGGAAAATTGCACGGGTTGCCCGGGCGCTGGGCCTGACCCGCAGTTCCCTGTACCGCCGCCTCGAAAAATTCGGCATACCCTATGAAGAACAGTAACGGATGAAAAGCATCCGCACGAAATACCTCGTCATGGTCGTCCTGGTTCACCTGATCCTGGCCGGTCTGGCGTTTTATGCCCTGCGCGAAAACCGGCTCTGGTTTCTGGCGGTGGAGGTTGTTCTGCTGTTTTCGGGATACCTGGCGTTTGGGGTATACCGTGGCCTGATCGCGCCGCTTCAACTGCTCGCAACCGGTACGGAGGCGATCCGCGACGGCGACTTCCACGTTCGGTTTGTGCATACCGGCCGCCCGGAGATGGACCAGCTTGTCGACGTATACAATACCATGATCGACCGCCTCCGCGAGGAACGTACCCTTCAGCAGCAGCAGCATTATTTTCTGGAAAAACTGGTACAGACCTCTCCAACGGGTATTCTCATCCTGAACCTGGACGAGCGCATCGAACAGCTGAATCCCAGGGCGTTGTCGTACCTGAACAGGCCTTCGGAGGAACTGCTTGGAAAGACGTTTGCCGAAACCGGTCATCCGCTACTCATTCGCCTGGCGAAGGTGCAGGCGGGAGAGTCGGCGACGGTTACACATGGTCATATTTTCAAGTGTGAGAAGGCGAGCTTCGTCGACCGCGGTTTTCCCCGCTATTTTCTTACGATTGAAGAGTTGACGAGTGAAGTGCTTGCTGCTGAGCGAAATGCCTATGGGAAAGTCATCCGAATGATGTCGCATGAGGTTAACAATACCCTCGGTGCCGTCAATTCCTTACTGGATACCACGGTTCACTGGCTGGAAGATGCGCCGCTGGCGGCGGCATTGCAGGTAGCTATTGAACGAAACGAAAATCTGGGACGCTTCACGCGGCGACTGGCGGAGGTTGTCCGTCTCCCGGCCCCGCAGAAAACGCTGGTAGACCTCGGCGAACTGGTGGACCAATGCCGCCGGTTGATGGAAGCCTCCGCTGCCGGAAGGAAGATCACCCTTACGCTGGATGCGGGCGCGGGGTGCCGCCTGTATGCCGACCGTCTTCAACTGGAACAGGTATTGCTCAATATCACCAAAAACGCCTTCGAAGCCATCGGGGAGGAAGGCGAGGTACGGTTTCTGCTGGAGCCTTCCCGCCTGATTATCCGCAACAACGGAAAAGACCTGACTCCGGAAGAAGCGGGCCAGGTCTTTACACCTTTCTTTACCAATAAGCCGAATGGTCAGGGGATAGGACTGACACTCGTCCGGGAGATCTTACACGCACATGGTTTCGGCTTTTCGCTGGAAACCACTGCGCCGGGGCAGACTGATTTTACGATTCGCTTTCCGCCCGCGTCCCGGGCATAAACTACGCCAGTTCCGGCGTCGGAAATTCTTCCCGTTTGTGTTTCCAGCGTTTGTGCGACCACAGCCAGGTATCGGGCTGTTCGCGCAGGGTATCTTCGAGCCAGCGCACATAGCGTTCGGTCAGTTCGCCTACAGGAATGCCCGCGTACGGAGGTTCGGCGACAGGGGATAGTTCAAATTCGTAATAGCCGCGGCGCACTTTCCGGATACGGCCGAGGAGGAGGGGTGTCTGGAATTTCCGCGCCATTTTCTCGGTACCGTTGAAAAAGTCGGTTTCCTGGTGGAAGAAGGTCGTCCAGTAGGCCGAATCCGGGTGGTGTGGCGCCTGATCGGCGAGGGTACCGATGACGCGGGCCTCGTTCCGGCGGCTGACCATATCCCGGAAAATGGTATACATGGAAACCGGATGAATCCCGAACCGGGAGCGGATGGCCAGCATGAACCGTTCGAAGAAGTCGTTGGACAGGGGCTTGTAAATCACGTCCACCGGGATACCCTGAAGCCGGATAATATGCGAAACCCATTCCCAGTTGATCTGGTGACCGAGCATGACAAAAACCACCTTCCCGTTGCGGATGTGTTTTTCGAGAATATCGTAATTCTTCAATTTGACACGACGGCGCATTTCCTCTTCCGGCATGGTCAGCGCCTTGAGGGTTTCCACCATGAGGTCCGTCAGGTTCCGGTAGAAGGAACGGGCAATTTTACGGCGTTCAGTCTCTGTTTTTTCCGGAAAAGCCTGTCGGAGGTTGTCGAGAACGACTTTCTTCCGATAACGGGCGACGTAATAAATCAGGAAAAAAACAAAGTCGGAAATACCATGTAAAACGGACAGGGGCAATAAGGATAAAACTCGGAAAAATACCATTTACGTCTCTTCAAAAATTCAAATAACCCGAATCCGGTGTTTTATAACTACAAAAATTTGAAAATAATTTGAGACTTGATATTTTTTCATTTTCTTTAGAATTGATTCAGTTGAAAATGCGGGAATATCAGGGAGTCGTTTTGGAGTTGCCTTACCTGCCTAGCCTCGAGTTCTGGACCTGTTGCGGAAGTGTGGAAGAAGTCTGGCTGGAAAGCCGGGAAACTTTTCAAAAACAAACGTACCGGAACCGGTGCCGGATTCTGACGGCAGGCGGAGTAGATACGTTGATCGTGCCGGTGCTGGAAGGCCGGAGCCGTGTCAAAACGGAAATCCGGGACATACGGATCGACTACGGGCAGCCCTGGCTCAAGCGGCATTGGGGAGCGATCGAATCGGCTTACCGCAAGGCCCCTTTCTTTGATTACTTCGAAGACCGGTTTCACCGGGTATACGAGTCAAAACCTGACTTTTTGTACGATCTCAACTGGGAATTCCTGACAGTCTGTCGGGAGTTGCTCGGTACTGAACAGCGGTTCGTTTCAACCGAAACCTACGAAAAGAGCTATGAAAAGCCCCTTTTAGATGCAAGGGGGCTGATTTCACCCAAGACCGGCTATGAAACGAGGCCATTTTATGTGCCCGCTCCCTACCGGCAGAATTTCGGGGAACAGTTTTTTCCAAACCTGAGTATCCTCGATCTGCTTTTCTGCCACGGCCGGGAAGCGAAAACAATTCTGAAAGCTTCGGTGAAAAATACAGCAGAGAAATTATCGTTGAACGAGTAAACCGAAAGGCAGTTCGAGATTCTCATAACAAATTGAACAAACGCTGTTCATCCGACGTTAGTCGGTTAATTCACGCTAAACCCTATTTATGGAAGCGAAATTCTCAAACCGCGTAAAAGAGGTGATCGCCCTGAGCAGAGAGGAAGCCCTGCGATTGGGACACGATTATATAGGGACGGAGCATTTGCTGTTGGGCATGATCCGGGAAGGCGAAGGCGTAGCTGTTGCGTTGCTGAAGAAGCTGGGCGTTAACCTGGACGAGCTCCGGATGACGATCGAGCAGGCAACGAAAGGAACGGCGACGCACAGCGTTCGGAACATGGCTAATATTCCGCTCACCCGGCAATCGGAGAAGGTTCTGAAAATGACCCACCTCGAAGCCAAGGTATTCAAAACGCAACTCATCGGCACGGAGCACGTCCTCCTGGCGATTCTCCGCGACGAGGACAATATTGCCACCCAAATCCTCCACAAGTTCAATGTGAACTACGAAATCGTCAAGGAAATGCTGGAATATCAATCGAACCCCAATGTCAATGCCGGCCCGGATACGGACGACAGCGACGAAGACAGCCGCATGTTCGGTTCCAGCTCCCGTAGTGAATCAGGCAAACCCGGCAGCGAAAAGTCCCGTACTCCGGTACTGGATAATTTCGGGCGGGACCTCACCAAGCTGGCCGAACTGAGCAAACTCGACCCGATCGTAGGCCGGGAAAAGGAAATCGAGCGCGTCGCGCAGATCCTTTCCCGCCGGAAGAAAAACAACCCGATCCTCATCGGCGAACCGGGGGTAGGTAAGACGGCCATTGCCGAAGGCCTTGCTCTCCGTATCGTGCAGAAGAAGGTCAGCCGGGTACTGTTCGGCAAGCGGGTGGTTACCCTTGACCTGGCGTCCCTCGTGGCCGGTACCAAGTACCGTGGTCAGTTCGAAGAACGCATGAAGGCCGTAATGAACGAACTGGAGAAATCTCCCGAAGTCATCCTCTTCATCGATGAAATCCATACGATTGTCGGTGCAGGCGGTGCCTCCGGTTCCCTGGATGCCTCCAACATGTTCAAGCCGGCTCTCGCCCGGGGTGACATCCAATGCATCGGGGCGACGACGCTCGACGAATACCGTCAATACATCGAGAAAGACGGCGCCCTTGCCCGTCGTTTCCAGATGGTCATGGTAGACGCCACGAGCATCGAAGAAACCGTTGAAATCCTGAACAACATCAAGGATAAATACGAGGATCACCACCACGTCAACTATACGCCCGAAGCCATTGATGCGGCAGTAAAACTGTCGGAACGTTATATTTCCGACCGCTTCCTCCCGGATAAGGCCATCGACGTACTCGACGAAGTAGGCGCCCGCGTGCATATCAACAACATTTCTGTTCCCGAAGACATCGTGAAGCTGGAAGAGGCTGTGGAAGAAGTCAAGAAACAGAAAAATCAGGTCGTCAAGTCGCAGAAGTACGAAGAAGCAGCTCAGCTCCGTGATCGTGAGAAGAAGCTTCTCGAACAGCTCGACCGCGCCAAGCAACGCTGGGAAGAAGATACCAAGACCCGTCGCTACACCGTCACGGAAGACAATGTCGCCGAGGTAGTAGCCATGATGACCGGTATCCCTGTGCGGAGTGTTTCGCAGGACGAAGGCAAGAAACTGCTTACCCTCGCCGAAGACCTCAAAGGCAAGGTAATCGGGCAGGAATCGGCGATTGAAAAGCTCGCGAAAGCCATCCAGCGGACGCGCGTCGGACTCAAAGACCCGAAAAAACCGATTGGTTCATTCATCTTCCTCGGCCCGACCGGGGTAGGTAAGACGGAACTGGCAAAGGTGCTGGCTTCTCATCTGTTCGACAAGGAAGATGCGCTCGTGCGGATCGACATGTCGGAATACATGGAGAAATTCAGCGTCAGCCGCCTGGTCGGAGCGCCTCCTGGTTACGTCGGATACGAAGAAGGCGGTCAGCTGACGGAGAAAATCCGCCGCAAGCCGTATTCGGTCGTACTCCTCGACGAAATCGAGAAAGCGCACCCGGATGTGTTCAATATCCTGTTGCAGGTGCTTGACGACGGTATTCTGACGGACGGACTCGGCCGCCGGGTGGATTTCCGGAATACGATCATCATCATGACGTCAAACATCGGCGCCCGTGACCTGAAAGATTTCGGTACCGGAATCGGTTTTGCGACCAAGGCGCGTGTAGACGGACAGGACGATGCCGTGAAGACCACGATCCAAAATGCCCTGCGGAAGGCGTTCTCGCCGGAATTCCTGAACCGCCTGGATGACGTGATCGTCTTCAACTCGCTCGAACGCGAACACCTGCACCGGATTATCGAACTGATGCTTGGCAAACTTTTCGCCCGCATCACGACCCTGGGTTACCGCATCGAGCTGACGGAAGCCGCAAAAGACTTCCTCGCCAAGAAGGGCTACGACCCGCAATACGGAGCACGCCCCCTCAACCGGGCCATCCAGCGGTACCTCGAAGACCCTGTCGCAGAGGAAATCCTCAAAGGCGAACTGGCTGAAGGAGATATTCTCCTGGCGGACCACGACGGTACGAGCGAAACGCTTACTATTACGGTAAAGAAGCCGGAAGCAATTGCTGAGTAAGGCTTTTGGATAAAGAAGAAGAGGTTGTTCCGAAAGGGCAACCTCTTTTTTATTTCTGTGAAGTCCGTGTATTCTGTGAGCTATTTTTTTCTCACAGAATACACGGACTTCACAGAAAGTATTTTGGTTTATTTTGCCTCCATTCTTTCCATCATCCGGCTGAAACCTGCTATGTCAAACGAAATACCCCGTCCCGATACCGAAGTACTCAAAGACCTTGTCAGGACCAAAATGCCGTTCGGAAAGCACAAGGATGTACTTATCTGCGACTTGCCGGTGTCATACCTCGAATGGTTTTCGATGAACGGCTTTCCGGCGGGGAAGCTGGGTATGTTGCTGAGCACGGCGTATGTGATCAAGTCAAACGGGCTGTCGCATCTGCTGGAGGAGCTGAAGCGGGGGAGGTAGTGTCGTCAGACGCAGGCATTTTCATATATTGTTTCTTCGCTGAAAGTTTATGAAGCTCCTTTTCCCGGGGGCCGAATTTCAAATTGTAACGATTTCGAAGGGGGAGTAGTAATGGGGTAAGGTCGATTATTTCCTCCTGTTCCCATTTTTCAATGACCTCACTTGCAGCATCCTGTTCCCATTTGTCTCCTTTAATGATTATGCTGTTTATCAGTATTTCTATTTCCTTGTTCAGTGTAGTTTCGTTGATGTTTTTTGTAATTGTATCCAACCAGCTGCCGGCTTCGTTTCGTCTCGTTTTGCTTACATCATTTAATGTGTCCAGGACGATCTTCAGTATTCCAATGGAACCAGCAGCCTTCAACAGAAAATCTAAATTATCTGCGGCGATCGATAGAAATTTATTCAAAAGCTCCATAATTGAGTATTTTTAGTTATAGATTTTACTTTTATCTCAAATATACTTATAAATATAAGTCATCAAAAAAGCCTGCATGAAGCAGGCCGATAATATTTCGAAAAGCTGTTTGTCACGGCAATACCTTCACACTCAAATAACTCCCCGCATACACCCGCTGCGTAGCTTTCCGGAAATCTGTGTCCGACGCAAAGTGAATATTAGGCACGAACGTCTGCGGATTGATATCAAACAGCGGAAACATGGTACTCTGTACCTGTACCGCGATCCGGTGGCCTTTCTGGAAGGTATGGCAGACGTCAATCAGCTCAAACGGTACCTCTTCAACCTTATCCGGCACAAATGGAGCGGGTTTCGAACGGTCTTTCCGGAACTTTCCCCGCATCGCGTCATGGCGGACAAGCTGATAGAAGTTGCTCATCTTCGTGCTTTTGACGGTGTTGGGATTATCTGACGCATCCCCTGGATACACATCAATAAGCTTGACGATGAAGTCGGAATCGGTTCCGCTGGTGGATACCCGTAAGCGAACGTCGATACTGCCCGTCAGCGTTACGTTAGTATCCAACGGCTCCGTGACAAACGTCAGTACATCTTCCCGCCGGGCCGCAAACCGCTGATCTTCCACCATGTAATCGGAATTCATACCCAGCGCGACGGTCTGTGTAAACGGTACCGGCTTCTTCGGATCGGAAACGTACTGATCGAAACCGACCGCCGCGGCCGGTTTTTCAAAACCCAGTTTCCCGCCTGGAGTGAGGTACAGGTTCTTCGAAACGGCCTCTTTGGGCGGCCAGGCATCGAACGAACGCCAGCGATTGGTACCTGTTTCAAATACCTGCGCCTCCGGAAAACCGGCATCTCCTTCGCCCTTCAGGAAATATGCAAAGAATTTCCGCTCGATGTTCTCCCGGTAGTAGGGGCCGGTTTTGGCGCCAAACGATACGTTACCGAGTACGTCGCCGTCTCCGTTCCAGCCGCCATGCGTCCACGGGCCGGCAACGAGGATATTGTAGATACCCGGATTTTGCTGTTCGATGGCCTGATAGGTCTTGAAGATACCGTGCAGGTCTTCGGCATCGTACCAGCCGCCGACGATCATCACGGCATGCCTGATACCTTTCAGGTGCGGGAGGATATTCCGGGATTTCCAGAACTCATCGTAGTTCGGATGTTCCAGGTTACCGGTCCAGTAGGGGTCTTTTCCGCCATAAAACTCGGGCTTCTGGGAGTTTTTCAACGGCCCCAGTTTCAGGAAGAAATCATATCCATCCTGCGTGCTGTAGGGAAACTGTCGGCCGGAACCTTTTTGCGTTGGCGTACCGTCCGTGCGGTTCGTGAAGAAAGGATAAAAAAGAAAGTTATGCGGGAGCATAAACGCGCCGTTGTGGTAGCTGTCGTCCCGCCAGAGGTCCGCCATCGGCGCCTGCGGAGAGGAGGCTACCAGCGCCGGGTGCCCGGAAACCGTACCTGCCGAGGCATAGAATCCCGGATAGGAAATGCCCCACTGCCCGACTTTACCGTTGTTGTTCGGGATGTTTTTGACGAGCCAGTCGACCGTATCGTACGTATCCGTGCTTTCGTCGGTCTGGGTCGGGCTTGTTTTCTGGTCGATATGCGGGGTCATTTCGGTGAAAACGCCCTCGCTCATCCATCGTCCCCGAACATCCTGATAGACAACAATATACTTGTCCTGCATGATGAATTCCGATGGTCCCAACCGGCGGGGATAGTTATCCGTCCCGTAAGGTTGGCAGGAATACGGCGTACGCTGCATCAGAATCGGATAGGTTTTTCCCGGCCCTGCATCCTTTGGCGTGTAGACGGCGGTAAAGAGCTTCGCTCCGTCGCGCATCGGAATCTGCACTTCGGTTTTGGAATAGTTGTCCTTGATAAAAGGATTCGGAGTCGGTTGTGCTATCGCGGCGAGCGGCAGCAGGCAAATCCACAAAAGTCGCATGGCTGAAAAGGAAAAAGGCCGGCAGGAATACTGCCGGCCGGTGTGTCAGGGAAGGCGGTCGATTTCGATGACGGAGTCGTTGTAGATCGTCTGCGTAGCTTTGATGAAGTCTGACGCGTCGGCTTTATAAATATTCGGCACGAATTTCTGCGGGTTCCGGTCAAACAGCGGGAACGCCGTACTCTGTACCTGGATCATCACCCGATGCCCTTTTTTAAAGGTATGCAGCACGTCCTGCAGGCGGAAGTCGATTTCCGTTTTTTGGCCGGGTTTCAGTGCTTCGGGTTTTTCGAAGGACTTGCGGAAGCGCGCCCGCATGATTTCACTGCGGACCATCTGCTGATAAGCGCCGAGAGATACGTTCTTATTCGGCATGTAAGGATGGTCGCGTTCGTTGTCGGGATAAACATCGATGAGTTTGACAAAGAAGTCTGCATCGCTGCCCGTGGTGGCAATCTGAAGTTTAGCGAGAATTTCACCACCGAGCGTGAGGTCCTCGGTCAGAACGTCGGTCTGAAAAGTCAGTACATCCGTTCGTCGGCCTGCAAACCGCTGATCTTCTGACATATAGGCGAATGGCGTGAAGCCGGTCATGCTTTTGTAGTCTTCCGAGTGCGGAACGGGTTTATTCGGATCGGAGACATATTGAGTGGAACCGGGCTTCGCGGGTTTGTCTGTTGCCAGCTTACCGTCAGTCGCGAGGTAGAAGCGAAGTTTAGTCGCTTCGGCAGCCGGCCACTTATCGAATTTCTTCCATTCTTTCCGGCCGGTATCGAAGAGATAGGCCTCCGGCAGTCCGGTTTTGCCGTCGCCCGCTCCTTTCAGAAAATGCTGAAAGAATACGGTCTCGATATTTTTCTGGTAAAAGGTCGCGATGCTGTCTCCGAAATAGATATTGGAGTGAAGGGTATGGCCGGTTTCCTGCGACCAGCGCCCGTGCCCGAAGGGGCCCATTACCAGGGTATTATACGCTCCCGGGTTGTTTTTTTCGATCGTCTTGTAAGAATTCAGCGGACCATAGAGGTCTTCCGCATCGAACCAGCCGCCTACAAACAGGTAGTTGGACGTGACGCCTTTCAGGTGGGGCAGGATATTCCGTTTCTGCCAGAAGGGATCGTAGTTGGGGTGATCAACGGTCTCTTTCCAGTAAAAATTATCAGCATAGTACTTGTCGCCATTTTTCAGGGGACCGAGGTTCTGGTGAAACTCAAAGCCGTCGGGCGTCGGATAGTAAAGCATTTTGGACGACCACCAGTGCTTGTCAGTCGGTCCGCCGGTCTGGATCCCAAACAGCGGAAACGTTCCGAAATAGTGCTGGACAAACGCACCGTTGTGGTGGAAGTCGTCAAAAAAGAAATCCGCAATCGGGGCCTGCGGCGACGACGCTTTCAGGGCCGGGTGCTTGCTCAGCGAGCTGGCAGTCGTATAAAAGCCGGGGTAGGAGATACCCCATTGGCCGACGCGCCCGTTGTTTCCCGCGACGTTCTTGACGAGCCACTCGATGGTGTCATAGGTATCGGAAGCTTCGTCGACATCGGTTGGTTTGGTCTTGTTATCGATATGCGGCGTCATGTTCGTCCATGTGCCTTCGCTCATGTATCTTCCCCGAACGTCCTGATACACAAAGATATACTTGTCTTTCATGAGGAAGGTATTCGGGCCGAGGCGGGAGGGGTATCGGTCCTCGCCGTAGGGTTCAACCGCATAGCAGGTCCGCTGCATCAGGAAGGGATAAGCGTGCTGGGCGGAAGCATCTTTCGGTACATACACAGCGGTGTGGAGTTTGACGCCGTCTCGCATGGGTATTTTGTATTCATATTTCTGGAAATTTTCCTTGACCCAGGCGACCTGGGCATGGGCGGCGACGGTACAGATTCCCGTCAGGAGGAGTGAGAGAAGTCGTTTCATGCAGGGGAGATGAAGAGTTTGCCTTGGGTTTTCGGTTTACAGTTTTCAGTTGGGGAGATTACCTGGTTTGCAACAAAATCAGGCGGAGGCGCCGGGGATAAAAAACTGAAAACCGAAGACTGACAACTGAAAACCGAAAAACTCTCTGAAAGTAATAGACTATCCGGGATATTTTCGAAGGGAATGGCTAATTTTGCGCGCCAAATCGTTTTACTCTCCGGTACCCGATTCCGGGGAGACCCTCTGCTCATGGATTTACTCCGCATTGCCATTCAAAAGTCAGGTCGCCTCAGCGAAGACTCTCTCAATCTGTTCAAGGAATGTGGTATCAAGTTTGATTCGGGAACGGGTCGCCTGAAGACTACCTCCAACAATTTTCCGGCCGAGTTCCTGTTTTTGCGGGACGATGATATCCCCGGATATGTCGAAGACGGTGTCGCCGACATCGGTATTGTCGGAGAGAACGTCCATGTGGAAACCGGCCGGCATGTGGAGGTAGTCAAGAAGCTCGGCTTCTCGAAATGCCGCCTCTCGATTGCCATTCCCCGCGGAGAATCCTACGGCGGCGTGCAGGAGTTGCAGGGCAAAGCCATTGCGACCAGCTACCCGACCATCCTCGGTAACTTCCTGAAAGAAAACGGCATCACCGCCGACATCCACGAAATCTCCGGTTCGGTGGAAATTGCCCCGAGCATCGGGCTGGCCCATGCCGTGTGCGATATCGTATCGTCCGGCAGTACCCTTCTGGCCAACGGCCTGAAGGAAGTCGAGGTGATTTTCCGTTCGGAAGCGGTTATGATCGGCAGCGAGAAGCTGTCAGACGCCAAGCGCTCGATTCTATCAAAACTGCTGTTCCGCATTCAGGCGGTTCAGACGGCGAAAAATAACAAATACATCGTCCTCAACGCCCCGAACGCCAGCCTGCCCGAAATCATCGGCCTGCTGCCGGGGATGAAGTCGCCGACCATCGTTCCCCTCGGAACGGAGGGCTGGTCGGCCGTTCATTCTGTCCTCAGCGAAGAAGATTTCTGGGACAAGATCGACGCCCTCCGCTCCGCCGGCGCGGAAGGGATATTGGTGGTGCCGATTGAGAAGATGATTTATTAGGGTTTTCAGTTTAGGGTTTTCAGTTTTCGGTTGAGGCCGAACCCCAACCGAAAACTGAAAACCGAAAACCGAAAACCGAAAACCACTTTCCCCATGCAACTCATCCGATACCCCGATCCCTCAGCCTGGGATACGCTGCTGGCGCGGCCAGTACAGCAAATGGCTGAGATAGAGCAACGGGTCGCTCCGATTCTGGAGCAGGTGCGTAGTCGCGGAGACGCTGCCCTGCGGGAGTATGCCCTTCAGTTTGACAACATCCTGCTGGACCGGCTCGACGTACCGATGGAACTTGTCGAAGTAGCTGAGCGCCAGTTGTCTGACGATCTCAAGGCTGCCATTCAGCAGGCCTATTCCAATATTGCCGCCTTCCACGCCGCACAGCGCCAGCCGGTCGAAAAGATCGAAACGACGCCGGGAGTAACCTGCTGGCGAAAGTCGGTAGGTATCGAGAAGGTCGGTATCTACATTCCCGGCGGCACGGCTCCGTTGTTCAGCACGGTGCTGATGCTGGGGATTCCGGCGAAGCTCGCCGGCTGCCGCGAAATCGTCCTGTGTTCTCCCAGCCAGCACCCCGCTATTTTGTACGCAGCCAAACTGGTGGGCGTCACGAAAGTATACCGCGTAGGCGGCGCTCAGGCGATTGCGGCGATGGCATACGGCACCGAAAGTATTCCGCAAGTATATAAGATATTTGGTCCTGGTAACCAGTATGTTACCGCTGCGAAAATGCTGGTTGCGAAAGAAGGTATTGCAATCGACATGCCCGCCGGTCCCAGCGAAGTGGCGGTCTTTGCCGATGATACGGCACATCCGGCGTTTGTCGCCGCCGACCTCCTTTCCCAGGCCGAACACGGCCGCGACAGTCAGGTAGTGTTGGTATCGACAGACGAACGCATCCTCACCGAAACCATCGCAGAAGTAGAAAAGCAGGTACGGGAGCTCCCCCGTGAAGAGCACGCCAACGGGGCGCTTCAGCATTCCCGCGCCATTCTGGTCGACAGCCGGGAAGAGGCCGTAGACCTGCTGAATGCCTACGCGGCCGAACACCTTATTCTCTCTGTCCGGGACGCGGAAGCGCTGGTCGACGAGATCACCAATGCCGGCTCGATTTTCCTCGGTCATTATACACCGGAATCGGCGGGCGACTACGCCTCCGGTACCAACCACACCCTGCCGACAAACGGCTATGCCCGGGCATACTCCGGTGTCTCGCTCGACAGCTTTGTGAAAAAGATCACCGTCCAGTCCATTTCTGAAGAAGGCCTCAAAAACCTCGGCCCCGCCATCATGGCCATGGCCGAAGCCGAATCCCTGACCGCGCACAAGCGGGCGGTGGAGGTCAGGCTGGCAAGTCTGGAAGGATGATACCGGTTTTCAGTTTTCCGTTTTCAGTTGGTAAAGAGACGGGAACCGTAAACTGCAAACCGCAAACCGAAAACACTATGTTCTCTCTCAATACCCTCGTCCGGCCTCACCTGCTGTCGCTGACGCCGTATTCTTCGGCGCGGGACGAATACAGCGGAAAGGAAGGCGTATTTCTCGATGCCAATGAAAACCCGCTCGGGTCGGCATCGGCTGGCAGGTACAACCGGTATCCGGACCCGTATCAATGGGCCATCAAGGAAAAACTGGCGCCGCTGAAGGGCGTTCGTCCGCAGCAGATTTTGCTGGGTAACGGCTCCGATGAGCCGATCGACCTGCTCGTCCGCCTTTTCTGTGAACCGAAGGAAGACCATATCCTGATCCTCCCGCCGACGTACGGCATGTACGAAGTGTCGGCCAATATTCAGAATGTAGGTATCAAAAAAGTGCCGCTGACGGCTGATTTTCAGCTGGATGTGCCGGCTGTGCTCAACTCGGTCGACAACCATACCAAAATCATCTGGTTGTGCTCGCCGAATAACCCGTCGGGAAATGTACTCAACCGGGCAGATATCATCCGCATCGTTGAGGCCACCTCGTGTATCGTGGTAGTGGACGAAGCCTACATCGACTTCGCGCCGGAAAGTACCCTGTTGAGCGAACTCGACCGGTATCCTAACCTTGTCGTACTTCAGACGTTTTCCAAGGCGTGGGGGCTGGCCGGCCTTCGGGTAGGAATGTGCTTTGCAAGCGAGGAGATCATTGCCCTGCTGAACAAGATCAAATCGCCCTATAACCTCAGCAGCAGTACCCAGGCAATTCTTGCCGAGGCGCTGAACGGCGTAGAAAAGAAGAATGAAATGGTCCGGGATATACTCCGGAACCGCGAACGCCTTCGCGAGACGCTGCTGACGCTGCCGAATGTGGAGACGATTTTCCCGTCGGACTCCAACCAGCTGCTGGTGAAGTTCACGGATTCTGCCGCGGTATTTCACTACCTGCTTGAAAATAAGGTCATTGTGCGGGATCGTTCGAAGGTTATGCATTGCGAAAACTGCCTTCGGATTTCCATTGGTACGGAGGAAGAAGACCGTCGGTTGACGGACCTGCTCGCGGCGTTTGCTGCGAAGGCATAAGGCTTGGAGCAGAGGGCATGGGGCAGAGGGCATAGACCCTGTGCCCCATGCCCTTGTAATTTCCGCCGAACTGTCATTAATTCGCTCATATTTCTCACCTGATCACCATTGCCATGAAAATGACTACCGTTGCCGGCGCGTTTGCCGTATGCATCCTGATCTTGACTGCCGGAAAGGCGTCTGCCCAGGACGACAAGAAATTTGCCGTAGGCTTCCGCATCGGAGAGCCTCTCGGCGCCAACGTGCGGATGTACCTGCCTAATAACAGGGCACTCGACGCCAACTTCGGATCCTATGGCCTGCTCTGGGGAACAAACCGGAAGTATGGTTCAAAGGGCCGCTTCAAGAATACCGGCTGGGAGCTTAACGTCAACTACCTCTTCCGGACCAACGCCGAAGGCAAGAAAGTACAGGCCTACTATGGCTTCGGGGGGATGATCACCGGCCGGCGCAGCTACCCGGATCGCCTGGCCGGCCTCTATGAAAAGAAAACAGGTATCGGGGCGACGGGCGTTGCCGGCGTCGAGTACTTCGTTCCGGATTCTCCGCTGTCTCTTTTTGCCGACGCAGGTCTCTATGTCGAGCTGATACCGGTACCGCTCTTTCTCCACGTGCATGGCGGGGTAGGCGCGCGGTTTAACTTCTGACAGTCATCGTATTGCTATAATGGAAAGGGACGGAGGCTATGGCTTCCGTCCCTTTTTTGTGCCCGAAAAGGGCGGGTTTCGTTGCCGGAATCCGTATTTTCGGACAACTATACCGGCCGTGAGGCTTTGTTATGTTTACGATTTACGCCGCTTCCGCGGGTTCGGGAAAGACCTTCACACTCACCAAGGAGTTTTTACGCCTGGCACTGTCGAGCTACCCCGACGACGCCGGAAACTACCGCTTCAGCCCGTTTTATTTCCAGCATATCCTCGCCGTCACGTTTACGAACGACGCGGCGCACGAAATGAAAAAGCGCATCATGGATACGCTGGAAGCGCTGAGCCGGTTTGACGACCTTTCCCCCGAAAGAAAGAAAAAGACGGAAGCCCTCCGGGCGCTCCTGCTGAAGGAAGTCGCCGGAGACACCCCCGGCGTCCCGGTGACGGCAGAGGAACTGAAAAGCCGCGCTCATGCGACCTTCCAGCGCCTGTTGCACAATTATGGAAACCTGTCGGTTTCGACGATTGACAGTTTCACGCAGCGTGTTGTGGCGGCTTTTACCGAAGAATTGGGCATTCCCTACAACTTTGAAGTCAACCTGGATTCAGACCTACTCATCGCCGCCGCCGTCGAAAATACGCTGGCGCGGGTCGGAAGGGAAGAGTTCAGCCAGTTGACCAGCGTACTCGAAGACCTGGTTGGCGACCTCGCCGACCAGGGAAAAAGCTGGAAGTCCCTCGAAAATGAGTTGAGCCAGGTAGGGCGCAAGATCCTGGAAGACAAACACCGGGATGCCCTCGATAAACTGGCCGAGCTTACTTCAGACGACTTCTGGACCATCCGCCGGCAGCTTCGCGGGTATGTGCGCACGCAGGATGAAGCGTATAAGGAGTTGGGAGAATCGGCTGCCGTGATTTTCGAATCCGCCGGGCTGGTTGTGGAAGACTTTTCCTACGGCGCATCCGGCGCGGCAGGTTTTCTCCGGAAAATCGCCGATGGGGAGAAAAAGCTGACAGACGCGCCTTCTTCACGCCTTACCAAAGCCGTGGAAGAAGGCAAAGGCTGGATCGGCGCCAAAGCTCCGGCCGCCGTTCAGGCGCGTTTCCGGGAAATAGAAGACGCCCTGCGGGAAGCGGCGCTTCGTGTCCTGACACACCAGGAAGGAGAGCGCGAGAAGTACATTCTTTGCCTCGAACTCGACCGCCACCTGCACAAACTGGCGCTGCTCAAGCAATTATCCGACGAGGTACGCGGCATCGAGGAGCAATCCGGGCAGATCCATATTTCGCGTTTCAACCAGTCAATCCTCCGGATTGTGCTGGAAGAGCCGGTGCCGTTTCTCTACGAACGTCTCGGTGAAAAATACCACCATATCCTGATCGATGAGTTTCAGGATACTTCGCAGCTTCAATGGCTGAACTTTATGCCGTTGATAGACAATAGTTTAGCCGGCGGATACTACAACCTCCTGGTCGGTGACGCGAAGCAAAGTATCTACCGGTTTCGCGGCGGGGAAATGGAGCAGCTGGTGTACCTTTTCCGCCGGGAAGACCTGACGCCGATGCTGCCGGCGGGTAACGAGATCAACTGGAACGTCGGCGACCGCCTGCTTCACCTCAAAGGCCATCTCGAACCCCGTGTACTCGATTTCAACCGGAGAAGTACAAAGGAAGTAGTTGAATTCAACAACGCCTTTCTCGCCCATATCCTCGCGCAGGAAGTGGATGCAGGATGGACCGTCACGCCACGGATTTACGAAACCTTTTTCCAGCGTACGCCTGACAACCCCCGCTCGGGAGGGCATGTGCAGGTGGATTTTCTGGCGGAAGACCGGCCTACGCCTGACTTCGTCTGGCAACAGATCGAAGAATGCCTCGCCCTGGGGTATCAGGCACGGGATATCGCGATTCTGACGCGGAAAAACCGGCACGCGCGCGAGCTGGCCGACGCCCTCCGGCATAAAATCCGGATTGTCTCGGCCGATTCCCTGCTTGTGAGCGCTTCGGGCGCTGTCAACCTCGTGGTCGCCTTACTAAGGCTGCTCGAATCTCCGCGCCAGGCCCTGACGCAGTACGAGGCCGCTTACCTCTTCCTCAAAAACCTGCTCGCCCAGGTACCTGATGAAACGGTGAACGCCGAGATCCGGCGGGTGATCGAATCGGATGAGCCGCAGGCATTCTGGGACTGGCTGCGGAAACACGGGCACGACCTGCAACCGGGGCGCCTCCGTCGCCTCGACCTTTATTCCCTCTGCGAGCAGCTGATGGAACAGTTCGGACTCTTTGACGACGAAGCCGAACTACCCTACCTGTTCCGCTTTCTGGATTATGTGCAGGATTTTGTCGGACGGAAAAGCGGCAGCCTGATCGACTGGCTCGCCGACTGGGAGCAGCAGAAGCACCGCCTCTGCGTCAGTACTCCCGAAGGCGAGGACGCCGTTACCATTCAATCCATCCATAAATCGAAAGGACTCGAGTATCCCGTGGTACTGCTGCCGTATGCCAACTGGAGCTTTACGCCGGGTTTCCGGGACGAAATATGGGGCGATCTGGAAGAGACAGCATATGCTGAACTGGCTGTGAATGAGGGAGATACTTCCCGGAGGCTACGCACCGCGCCGTTTTCGCTGACAACCAAACTCCGCGATACCTTCCTCGGCCCCGCATATGAGCGCGAACGCGAACAGACGTTTCTCGATAATCTGAACCTGCTGTACGTTGCTCTGACGAGGCCCGTCGAACGTCTGTACATATCGATGGAGGCGCGGATGACCAAGCGGGGCGACAGCCTGAAAGATACCGTCGGGCAGTTTTTTGCGGGATACCTCGGATCGCGGGAAGGTACGCATATTATTTACCAGGGAGAGCCGCCCGCGCCGCGGAAAACGGAGGATACCTCAGGTTCGAAATGGATAGTACCGGAGGTGGTATCCGTCGACCGCAGCGATTCCATGCGCCTCCGCCGGCAGACCGACCGCCTGACCGAACTGGATTCCTTTCATTTGCAGAAGGAATGGGGGAACAAGGCACACGCCGCGATGCGGGAAATCCGCGTTCCGGCGGATGTGCCGGACGTCATCGACCGGATGAAGAAGCGGGGATTACTGGACGAGCAGCAGGTATCGCGGCTGACGGAATCGATCCATACCATTCTTAGCCATCCCGAAATGAAACCCTATTTCGAGCTGCCCGCGGAGTTTTTGTCGGAACAGGAAATCCTGATGCCGGACGGGCAGATCCTGCGTCCTGACCGCGTCGTCATCCGTCCCGACAAAACCGTCGCCATTCTCGACTACAAAACCGGAAAACCCCGGGAAAGCCACCGCGATCAGGTAAAATCCTATGCACGGCGGTACCGGCAAATGGGCTACGGAACCGTCGAATGCTGGCTCGTTTACCTCGAATCCGGCGAGGTAATCCGGGTAGATTGACTGCCGCCGCCTTATATTTGACCGATTCATTGTTACCAATACATGCCATGAATACCGCTTCTTCCTTTATTGCCAGTCAGTTATCCCTGGCGCCACGCTCGGTACAGGCGACGATTCAGTTGCTCGACGAAGGCGCTACAGTTCCCTTTATTTCCCGGTACCGGAAGGAAGCCACCGGAAGCCTTGACGAAGTCCAGATTCAGGCGGTAAAAGACCACTACGAGAAGTTTCGGGAAACCGAAAAGCGCCGGGAGAGTATCCTCCAATCCATTCGCGAGCAGGGTAAGCTTACGCCGGCCCTTCAAAAGGCGCTTGAGGAAGCGACCACACTGACGCAGCTCGAAGACATTTATCTTCCGTATAAACCCAAGCGGAAAACCCGCGCCACTATTGCCGCCGAAAAAGGCCTGGAACCCCTCGCCAAACTCATTTTCGAGCAGCGTGAGCGGGATATCGAAGCCAAAGCGGCGAAGTACCTTTCGGACGATGTTGCTTCCGTGGAAGAGGCATTGCAGGGCGCCGGCGATATCATGGCCGAATGGATTTCAGAGAATGCCGACGTCCGGAACGCGATCCGGAAAGTATTTGAAAAAGAGGCGGTTGTCGTCTCCAAAGTCAAGAAGAATAAGGAAACAGAAGGCGCCAAGTACCGGGACTACTTCGACTTTTCGGAGGAACTCCGCAAGATCCCTTCGCACCGGCTGCTGGCGCTTCGCCGTGGAGAAGAAGAAGGCTTTTTGTCGGTCGGTATAGCGCCGGACGAAGACCATGCCCTTGAGCGCATCGATCGGCTGGTGCTCCGCGGACAGAGTGAAGCGAAGCCCTTCATTGAAGACGCCATTACGGACAGTTACAAGCGCCTCATTCGACCGAGTATCGAAAATGAATTTGCCAAGCTGTCAAAAGAAAAGGCTGATTCAGAGGCGATTACTGTTTTCGTGGGAAACCTGCGGCAACTGTTGCTGTCGTCTCCCCTCGGGCAGAAAGTCGTGCTGGCTGTGGATCCGGGCTACCGGACGGGCTGCAAGACGGTATGCCTCGACGCACAGGGGAACCTGTTGCAGGAAACGGTCCTGTACCCGTTTGACAAAAAAGCAGAAGCGGAGCGCGTCGTGCGCGACTGGCTGACCCGGTTCAAGGTCGAAGCAATCGCCATCGGTAACGGAACCGCCGGCCGGGAAACGGAAGATTTTCTCCGGGGATTATCGCTGCCCGTACCTGTTTTCATGGTTTCGGAGCAGGGTGCGTCGATTTATTCGGCGTCTGACGTTGCGCGGGAGGAGTTTCCGGACAAGGATGTCACCGTGCGCGGCGCCGTTTCGATTGGCCGCCGGCTGATGGACCCGCTGGCTGAGCTGGTCAAGATCGACCCGAAATCGATTGGGGTGGGGCAGTACCAGCACGATGTCGACCAGGGATCGCTCAAAAAGAGCCTGGATGTAGTCGTGGAAAGCTGTGTAAACGCCGTTGGCGTCAACCTGAATACCGCAAGCAAGCACCTGCTGAGCTACGTATCGGGCCTGGGGCCGGCGCTGGCGCAGAATATCGTCACCTACCGCAGGGAAAAAGGCGCTTTTCGCTCCCGGAAGGAACTGCTGAAAGTACCCCGTCTGGGCGCCAAGGCATACGAACAGTGTGCCGGTTTTCTCCGGATTCCCGGTGCCGGCGATCCGCTGGACAATTCTGCGGTACACCCCGAAAGCTACGGTATCGTCGAACAGATGGCTAAAGATCTGGGTATCAAAGTGAAAGACCTGATCAGTAGTCCTGAATCCCGGAAACAAATACAATTGCAGCGCTACGTCACCGAAGCAGCAGGTTTGCCAACGCTGAGGGATATCGTCGCCGAACTGGAAAAACCCGGTCGCGACCCCCGCGAGCCGCTTTCCGAGTTCCGGTTCGAGGAAACCGTCCGTAAGCCTGAAGACCTGCGCGAGGGCATGATCCTGCCGGGTATCGTCACGAATATCACCGCTTTCGGCGCGTTTGTAGACGTGGGTGTGAAGCAGGACGGGCTGGTACACGTATCCCAGCTGGCCAGTAAATTCGTGAAAGATCCGAACGAAGTCGTGAAGCTTCACCAGCAGGTACAGGTGAAAGTGCTGGAAGTAGACATGGCCCGCAAGCGCATCTCCCTGACGATGAAATTTTGAGGGAAACCGGCGTCCGGTGAAATAGGACGCCGGTTTTTCCCGTTACCCCTTCGGATTCCATCCCTTACATTCGCCGTATGAACTTTCGGATTACCCTTGTTGTACTGACCTTTTTGCTGACCTCGTGTGAGATATTCCGGACGCCCGCCAAAACGACGAAGCCTCCGGCCCGGACGGCCGCAGCCGGCGGTTCGAAGGCCTATCATCCGATGACCAAAAAAGCGGAGTATAACCCGAAAGCGGTCCGATATGGCAATCAGACCGTGAGCGATCTCATCAATACCGCGCGGAGTTACGGAGGTACCAACTACCGCACCGGCGGCGGCACCAGCGTAGGCCTGGATTGCTCCGGCCTGGTACAGGTAAGTTTCAAGCAGATTGGCCTTAAGTTGCCGCGGACGGCGGCAGAACAGGCCGGAGTAGGAGAGGTGATCAATGTTCGGGACCTGCGCCCGGGAGACCTCGTCTTCTTCAATACCGACTTCAAGGGCGGCGCGTCACGCATCAACCATACGGGCATCGTGACGACAGTCCGGGGCGATGCCGACGTACTCTTCATCCACGCGTCCAGCAGCCGGGGTGTCATTGAGGATAACCTCTTTGCCGACTACTGGCAGCGCGGATTTATCAAAGCGACGCGGTTACTGGACTAGCCGGTTCCAGTCCGGGTGCCGCTGCAGGTAGGCACGGACAAAGGGGCAGTACGGGATAATCTTCCCGCCTCGGCTTTCGATCAACTTCAAGGTTTTCTCGACCAAAGTAGACCCAACTCCCTTGCCTTCAAAGGATTCGGGTACTTCTGTATGGTCAAGCGCATACACGTTATCGGCAACGAGCCGGTAGGCGATGAGGGCGATGTCGCCTTCGAGTGCCAGCTCAAACTGGCGGTCGGTCGTGTTGTCGACGACCTCAACGGAAGAAAGGTCCATGTTACGAGGGATATTCAATCTGTTCACCCGTTTGCCGGGTACCTTTGGGTTCGCGAAGGTATTTCCATCCTTCCGACAAAAAGCCGGTGCCATACCCGGTCATCTGCACAAAAACGGCCTGTATGCTCAGGCTGGCCACGGTGATACTCTTATTCTGTTTCCAGGAATCAACAAAAATCAGGATGCAATAAAGCAGCAAGGCTCCTACCGACAAACGGAACAGCAGGGGACAAACAAACGCCTGCACCGGAAAGCTGAACAGCCAGACGGTAAAAGCCGCCGGAAAAAAATGAACCAGCTTCAGCGTATCCGGAAAATACCGGGTAATGTTGATCCGGGCACGGCCGAAAAACCGGAGCTGACGGTAAAAGGCATCAAACGCCGTCCGCCGTTTGTGGTAAATGAATGCTTCGGGTATCAACGCGCTTCGGAAACCCATTTTCAGGGCCTGGATGCTGAAAATAATATCTTCTCCCATCCGCGTAATCCGGAACCCTCCTGTTTTCTCCCATACCTGCCGGCTGAGGCCCATGTTGAAGCTCCGGGGGTGAAACGTACCTCCTGCGTTTTTGGCCTTTCCGCGGATACCTCCGGTCGTAAACAGGGAAGTCATGGAGTAGCTGATGGCTTTCTGAACAGGGGTGAAGGAAGGGTGATCCCGGTCAGGTCCGCCGAATAAATCCAGTTGCTGCCGGTCAATTTCCCGATTCACGATAGCCAGGTAATCCGGCTCGACGAGCGCATCGGAATCCAGGATGATAAACCAGTCGCCAGACGCCCGCTCCATGCCATAATTCCGGGCGAAGCCCTGTCCGCTGTTCGGTTTTTCGTAATAGTGAAGCGACAGGGAAGTAGCATACCCCCGGGCTACATCTTCGGCCCGGACGGAAGAACCATCCTCTACCACAACCACGTCAAACGCCGTGTACGTCTGCCGGGTGAGGCAATCGAGGAGTTCAGCCAGTTCGTCGGGCCGGTTATAGACCGGAATAATAATCGAAAAGCGACGCATGGGGAGAGGGGGAAGCCGGCTCGGAGATCTGTTGTTGGTTTTCAATTTTCGGTTTTCTGTTTTCAGTTGGCTGACAAATCCGTTCGCCAGCCAACTGAAAACCAAAAACTGAAAACCGAAAACTGCTTTTTAAGCTAGAATTTCCGCCAGGCTCTGTTCGTGCGCGGCGAGAATCGCGTCGACATGCTCAGGTGTGAGCGCGGTCGACAGGAAAAGGCTCTCAAATTGCGACGGCGCCAGGTAAATGCCCCGTTTGAGCATGGCCTGGAAATACGCACCGAAGAGTTTGAGATCGGAGGCTTTCGCCGTTTCGAAGTCCGTGACCGGTCCTTCGTTGAAAAACAGGGTGTACATCGAACCAATCCGGTTGATGGTGTAATGCTTGCCTGCTTTGGCGTTTGCCGCGCGCAAACCGGCTTCGAGCCGGGTTCCGGTCGCTTCCAGCGTCGTGTATACTTCGGGGTGGTCCTTCAGGTGGCTCAGCATGGCGTAGCCGGCCGCCATCGCAATCGGGTTGCCCGAAAGCGTACCGGCCTGGTATACCGGACCGGCAGGGGATACGCAGTTCATGATGTCGTCACGACCGCCGTAAGCACCGACAGGCATGCCGCCGCCAATGATCTTGCCGAGGGTAGTCAGGTCGGGTTTAACATTCGTAATGCCCTGGAAACCGGAGGCAGACAGGCGGAAGCCGGTCATAACCTCGTCGAAAATGAGGACAATACCTTCGGCATCGCAAAGGGCGCGCAAGCCTTCAATGAATCCTTCGGCAGGAAGAACCAGACCCATATTTCCGGCGACTGCCTCCAGAATAATCGCGGCGATCTGTCCTTTGTTGGCTTCTGCCAGCCGACGAACCGCTTCGAGGTCATTGTAGGGCGCTGTCAGCGTATCCTGCGCAACACCTTTTGTTACGCCGGGACTGTCCGGTACGCCCATCGTCACGGCGCCGCTGCCGGCGGCGATCAGAAAGCTGTCGCCGTGGCCGTGGTAGCAGCCTTCAAACTTGATGATTTTGTCGCGACCGGTGAAGCCCCGTGCTACGCGGATGGCAGACATCGTTGCCTCCGTTCCGGAATTGACCATCCGTACTTTCTCAATAGAGGGGACCATCGAGACGATCAGTTCAGCCATCTCCACTTCCCGGCGCGTCGGGGCGCCAAAGGAAAAGGAATGCTGTATGGCGTCAGAAACGGCCTTCTCGACCAGTTCATGCGCATGCCCGAGGATCATCGGTCCCCAGGAATTGATGAGTTCGATATACCGGTTGCCGTCCTCGTCGTGGAGGTAGGCGCCTTTCGCTGATTTGATAAAAACGGGGTTTCCACCGACGGCCCGGAAAGCACGCACGGGGGAGTTAACGCCGCCGGGAATGACTTGTCTGGCTTGTTGAAAGAGCTGTTCGGATTGTGTCATGACGGAAATGACCGGTCAACGGACCGGGGTAAATTGGTAATTGGAATACTGAAGAACCGTGAAATTCTGGTTATCGTGCGACTGGCGGTAGTCAAATCCGCCGAGGGTATATCCGTCGCGGTAAGCCTGTGCCGTCAGCCCTTTTGAAATATCGGTGCCGTACTTGCCGAGCAATCGTCCGAAAAACAGGACAGTATCGTAGCCGAGATAGGCGTAGGTTGACGGAAACTGCTTCGTCCGATTCATGTACTTCTGCCGGAAATCGACTGCGGTGGCCTGCTTGTCATCCGGATACAGCGAATCGAAGAGGTATACCTTTTGTCCCGCAAAAACCGAAGGAGATGTCGTCACCATGTTGAACGACTCATACGGCAGCAGGATAGGGCAGCCGGCAGTCGACTTACTGAACCAGCTCATGGCTGCGGAGGCCGCGCCGGGCGTCGAAAATACCGCCAGGAAATGCCCGGGTTTTTTGAGGTTGAGGTCGCTCATGCCGTTGTCGGTCAGGCTCCGCCGGAGACTGACTACCTGGTACCCCTGATCTTTCGCCAGCTGTGCATAGGTAGTGGCGAGCAGCGAGTCCTGCCGGGAGGTGCCGTAGGCAATGGCGACAGTCTTCGGGATGAAGCGTCCTGCGAATTTCAGCAATGTTTTCGCCTGTGTTTCGACCGACGGCTGTGCCAGGTAGGTATTGTTCTGACCGAGCGTACTGTTCGTCGACAGCGGATTCACAATCGGAATACCTTTTTCCGCCGCCCAGGCTGCCGCTACCTCATAGCTCTGCGGGTACAGCGGGCCAATGAGGAGATCGAGCTGCTGAAACGGCCCGTTATTCACGAGGCGGGTCATGCTTTCGGCGGTATTGTCCACGTCATATGCAACCAGGTTGACAGTGGTATTTTCCGTCTGTAACTTCTTGACGGCCATCCGCATACCCTCGTACAGACTGGTCGTATAGGAAGCGCCCGTAACGCCCGAGGCGTCGTTCCACTTGAACGGAAACAATACGCCGACGTTGTATGAAGTCTTTTTCACACCCGGCGATGGATTCCTGCGGGGTGTATTGGCAACAGGAACGGTCACTACGGCCTGCGGCTTCAGCTTGAATTTCTCCGTCAGCCTCGCTGCGAGATCGAGGTCGGTTTTATTGGTGGATGTCCGGTAAATCAGGTTTACAAGGCTTTGGGCAACGATCTCGTCGGCCGGGTACTTTACCTGTAACTGCCGCAGTACCGGCAGGCTGGTGCATCTTCCGAGGTAGTAGGCCTCCATTTCCCGGATTTCGCCTCCCAGGCGGCTTTCCGTCAGGCGTTTGAGCGCGTCGATACCCGTCTGGTACTGCTCTTCCTCCAGCAGGATGTTGGCATAGAGCAGGCGGGCGTCAGACAACTTATTCCACGATGGGTAGCGGGCTTCGAGTTGCCGGAGCACGGCCCGGCTGTCGGCCAGCTTGTTGGTCCGGAGGTCTGCCAACGCCAGGAAGTAATGACTGTACGGAACCAGGTCGTTCTGATACGAGGAAAGAGTCAAGGGGGTAAATTGCTGGCGTGCTTCTTCGTACCGTTTCTCCTGGATGGCCTTCAGGCCTGCGTCGTAGCTTTTCCGGTAGGTCTCAGGGGCCGTCTGGGCAAAAGCGCCGCCAATCGTCAGAAGAAAAAGGAAGGTATGTTTAAGCATATCAGGGTATTTGTGCAAAAATAGGACTTGTCTCCCGTTGCCGGGTCAGTTTTTTCAGGTTTGTGCCGAAAAAGACAAAAGCCCCTGTTCCGGGCGGAAAGGGGCTTTTGCGAGGTATACGTTACTTATTTCTTTTTCTTCTGCTGCTGCGATTCGGCTTGTTTTTTAGCCTCTTCTGCTGCTTTCAGCTGTTTTTCGAGCATTTCAGAGAACTTGGATTTCTTCTTTTCGCCGGAAGCAATCTTCTTCCGGTTTTCGTTGAGAACAGCCCGGATCTTGTCTTCGTCCACAAACCGCTTGATCACCTGCTGCTGCCCGATCGTAATCAGGTTGGACACCAGGTAGTACCATGCCAAACCGGCCGGGAAGGAGTTCATGATAAAGAAGAAGACTACCGGCATGATGTATCCGAGGGTCTTGTAGTCCACCGGACCGCCCGAAGCCGGCGTCGTCTGGTTGTTGTACCAGGCGAAGAGAATACTGGAAGCCGTCATCATCAGCGTAAAGAGGCTGAGGTGGTTGCCCAGTACCGGCAGGGAGAAGCCGAAGTGAATCAGGTCGTCATACGAAGAAAGGTCGTTCGACCACAGGAACGGCTGCTGGCGAAGCTCAAAGAGGTTCGGGAACAGGAAGAATACCGACATGAGGATCGGAAGCGTCAGCAACTGCGGTACACAGCCGGAGAGCGGGTTGACACCCACCTGCTGATACAGTTTCATCTGCTCCTGCTGCAGTTTCTGCGCGTCATCTTCGCCAAGCTTTTCCTTGATGGCGTTGATCTCCGGCTGAAGGACGCGCATCTTGGCCATCGAAATATAGCTGCGGTAGGTCAGCGGCGTCAGCACCAGCTTGATGACGAGTACCAGCAACACAATCAGAATTCCGTAATTCGAGATGAAGCCACCCAGAAGGTAGAACAGCGGCACAAATACGTACTTGTTCAGGGGCTTCAGGAACGCGTAACCGAGGTACACGTTTTCGTCGAAATTCTCGGCAACCTGCTTCGTGAGCTTATAATCATTCGGTCCGAAGAAGAGTTTGAACTTTCCGCGACCGGCAGCCAGGTCGGCCGACGGAATGGAAACTTCTGCCTGTAATGTCTTGAGATTCTGCTCGTTGTTATCCGGATAGGCCGTTGACTTCAGCTTCACACCTGACAGGTTGGTACTTTCACCAACCAGACCCGAAATAAAGTACATCTGCTTGAAGGAGATCCAGCGGGCAGGCTGCTCGAGGGTCTTTTCCTCGGTGCCGGAAGCGTTCTGGCTCAGGTGATCAAACGAGTCGTCAGCCGTGTAGTAGTTGACAGTACTTTCATTCCGGAGCTTGCTGAGGTCTTTTTCGGTACGGTTGACCTCGTGCGACCAGAGCAGGCGGGCGTTGCCGCCGAAGTTCTTCGCCACCACGTCATACAGAAGGGAGAATCCGCTGCCAGCCAGGGTATACTGCTGCTGCAGTGTCTGGCCGCCGGGAAGCGTCAGGGCGAAAGTCACCGAACCGGTTTGTCCTTCCGCTACCTGCTGATTGCCGCCGTTGGCTGCGAAAAAGAGTTTGCTGGTATTCACCGGCGTCGCTCCATTCGGCAGCTCGAGGTTCAGCCGCGAACCTTTTTCCTCAAACAGGTAGAGCGGCTTTTGGTCAAACGTCTTGTAGTTTTTGAGCAGGACGTTTTTGATCCGTCCGCCCTGCGTACTCAACGTAACGCGGATGTCCTTGTTTTCCAGCACAATATCCTGAGCGGTTCCGCTCGCCGCACCGGCAAACTGACCGAGCGCCAGGGTGTCTACCGGCGCTTCTGCCGGATTTTTTTTCGCGATCTCAGTGGGCTGCGCTTTCGGGGGAGCAGGCTTTTCCTCGGGCATCAGGAACTGGTACCCAAGCAACATCGCCACGATCAGCAGCAACCCGATAATGGTATTACGATCCATAAAAAGGATGTTCAAACGAGAAGGTCACCGACCTTCCACCGGAAATGATAGAACGTATGTTAAAAAAATAAGCACGCAAAGTTCGGAAACATTCCCGAAAGCCTTGCGTGCCGATTCATTTTTTCAGGAAAATGGGATAAGCGGCAACCCGAAAGGCTGCTGATCCGCTCAGGCTGTGACGGCCTTCTTTTCCAGCGAATGTTTCAGAGCTGCCTTGACGAACTGCACGAAAAGCGGGGCCGGATTGAGTACCGTACTCTTGTATTCGGGGTGGAATTGCACGCCGATGAAGAACGGGTGTACATCTTGTTTCAGCTCGATGATTTCCACCAGCTTGCTCTCCGGGTTGATACCGGATGTAACAAGTCCTGCTTCGTTGAGGCGCTTCAGGTAGGCGTTGTTGAACTCGTACCGGTGGCGGTGACGCTCCGAAATCCGCTTCTTGCCATAAATCCGGTGCGCGAGGGTTTCCTTCTGCAGGTCACACGGCCAGGCGCCGAGACGCATGGTACCGCCTTTGGATTTGATTTTCTTCTGCTCTTCCATCAGGTCGATAACCGGGCTGGGCGTTTCCGGTTCCAGCTCTGTAGAAGAGGCATCTTTGATACCGGCCACGTTGCGGGCGTATTCAATCACGGCCATCTGCATACCGAGGCAGATGCCGAAGAACGGAATCTTGTTTTCCCGTGCGAGCTGAACCGCATGGATTTTGCCTTCCAGACCGCGCTCGCCGAAACCCGGGGCGACCAGGATGCCGTCGAGGTTGAGCAGCTGCTGGATAACTTCCTCCTGGTCAAGTGTTTCGGACGAAATCCACTCCACTTTTACCTTGCATTCGTTGACAGCACCGGCGTGGATGAAAGCTTCCGCGATGGACTTGTAGGCGTCTTTCAGTTCGACGTATTTCCCAACGAGGCCAACGGTGATCTGCTCGGTCGGGTTCTTGAATTTTCCGAGGAAGTCTTTCCAGGAATCGAGGTTCGGTTCCTGATCATTATACAGGTCGAGCTTGTACAGCGTGCGCTGGTCCAGCTTCTCCTGCTTCATGAGGAGGGGAACGTCGTAGATTGTTTCCGCATCGATGGATTCGATGACGTCGTTGGGCTGTACGTTACAGAACAGCGCGATCTTACGGCGCATATCTGCCGGGATCGGGTGCTCCGTCCGGCAAACAAGGATATCCGCCTGAATACCTGATTCGGAAAGGGTACGGACCGAGTGCTGGGTCGGCTTGGTCTTCAGCTCGCCGGCCGAGCTCAGGTACGGGATCAGCGTCAGGTGAATGAACAGGGTATTGTGTTCGCCGAGTTCATACTTGAGCTGACGTGCCGCTTCGATGAAGGGCAGTGACTCGATATCACCAACGCAACCACCGATTTCGGTAATGACGATATCGAACTTGCCGTTACGGCCGAGAGCCGTCATCCGGCGCTTGATTTCGTCCGTGATATGAGGAACAACCTGAACAGTTTTACCGAGGTATTTTCCTTCCCGCTCAGCCATGATGACATCGTAATAGATACGACCGGTCGTCACGTTGTTGTCCTGAGACGTAGGTACGTTGAGAAAGCGCTCGTAGTGACCAAGGTCCAGGTCAGTTTCAGCGCCGTCGTCGGTGACATAGCACTCGCCGTGTTCATACGGATTGAGTGTACCGGGATCGACGTTGATGTAGGGATCGAATTTCTGGATGGTAACGGAAAGACCTCTGGACTGCAGAAGTTTGGCTAACGAGGAGGCGACTATGCCCTTGCCGAGTGAGGAAGCAACCCCGCCCGTAACAAAGATGTATTTCGTCGGTTTGGCCGTGGACATGACGACGTTGTGATTTGTGTACGGGATACAAAGATAGCTGTTTCTTTGAAGAGATCGGCAGGTGGTTTCGACAGTTTTTGCGGGGTTTCGGGCTAAGAATATGGTCGTCAGGCAGTTGAAACCCCTAAAAAAGTGCAAAAAAAGCAAAAACGGGCCGGTACGAAGGAAGTGCCGGCCGGAAAGAAAAAGAGACAAAAAAGCCCCGGTATCACGGGGCTGAATTCTCTAATCGAAAACTAATATCAAAACGGCATCCCCTGCTGTAATATTGCGGCATTGGAAAAATAAGGAGATAATTTTTCAGAAAATGACGCAGCAACCGATTTATGAACTGACCATCCAGCCGTATCCCGCCCTGCCTGAGCAGCGCCGGCGGGAGGCGTCACAGGTATACTTTTCCAACTTAAAAAAAACGGTGGAATTTCTGCTGACTTCGCTGCAGATACACGGCTGGGAGCCCCGCCTGAGCTACTCGACAATCTATCGGAACCTGCAACTCCGGGATAAGTTCTTTCAGGATTATGAAGTGAGTGGTGTGAAATTTTTCCGCGTGACCATTGCCCGGCAGGTACTCAATCCGGTGCTTCCGACCGTGGAAATGGACGACTTCCCCCGCCGCCGCGGAATTATATAAGTTTGTTCCGCAACTGTGTAATCGGCCGGCGCCTTGCAGTCCGATCTTTGTATCCGAAATCGCAAGACAAGGATATGGAAACCATTGATACAGCGGTCGAAACAATCCGGGTGCCGGTCACAGGCATGAGCTGTGCCGCCTGTGCCCTGAGCATCCAGACCGTCCTTTCGCGGCAGTCCGGCGTAGACGCTACTTCGGTCAATTTCGCCGACGAATCGGCCCGCATTACTTTTCACCCCGATGAAACGTCGCTGGAGCGCCTTCAGCAGGTTGTTCAAAGCATCGGATACAACCTGATTCTTGATACCGAAAACGCCGAAGAAAAACAGGCGGAATACAAGGAAAACAAACTGCGCGAACTACAGCGCAACCTCATCCGGGCTTCTATTCTGACGGTACCTGTCGTTGTACTCGGCATGGCGTTCATGGACTGGCCGCCCGCCAACTACATCATGTGGGTGCTGAGTACGCCGGTGCTGTTCGTTTTCGGGAAAAAGTTCTTCGTCAATGCCTGGAAGCAGGCCCGGTTCGGGCAGACGTCGATGGATACCCTCGTTGCGATGAGTACCGGGATCGCCTACGCCTTCAGTGTCTTCAATACGCTCAATCCGGAATTCTGGCACCGCCGCGGCCTGCATCCGCACGTGTACTTCGAAGCGGCAGCGGTAGTCGTCGCGTTTATCCTCCTCGGAAAATGGCTGGAAGAACGAGCCAAGTCTACTACTTCTTCTGCGATTAAGAAGCTGATGGGCCTTCAGCCTCAGTCGGTTATACTGGTACTCAACGGAGAAGAAAAGGAGATATCCCTCGCGGAGGTGAAAGTTGGCGACCGGATTCTGGTTCGGCCGGGAGATAAGATTCCGGTCGACGGGAAAGTCAAATCGGGGCACTCTTTTGTCGATGAAAGCATGATCTCCGGAGAACCGGTTCCCGTCGAAAAAACAAAAGGTACTTCTGTATTCGCCGGTACCGTCAACCAGCAGGGTAGCTTTCACCTGATCGCGGCGAAAGTAGGCGGGGAGACACTCCTGGCCCAGCTGATCCGCCTGGTACAGGAAGCTCAGGGTAGCAAGGCGCCGGTGCAGCGCCTGGTCGACAAAATCGCCGGCATATTCGTACCCGTCGTGATCATCATCGCTGCCCTGACGTTTGCCGCCTGGTGGGTACTCGGTGGAGACAATGCGCTGACCTACGGGCTTCTCAATGCCGTGACGGTGCTGGTTATCGCCTGTCCCTGTGCGCTGGGACTGGCTACGCCGACGGCTATTATGGTCGGCGTAGGCAAAGGCGCCGAAAGCGGTATCCTCATCAAAGACGCCGAAAGCCTCGAAAAGGCCTACCAGGTCAACCACGTCATCCTCGACAAAACCGGTACCATCACGCAGGGAAAGCCGGATGTCACCGATGCCCGTTGGGAAAGCGATTTCTTCCGGAGTGTACTGATGGGGATTGAGGGACAATCGACGCACCCGCTGGCAGAAGCAGTGGTCCGGTACCTGAAAGAACAAAATGCCAGGCCGATCGCAATGGAACGGGTCGACGCCGTTCCGGGTAAAGGTATGCAGGCCGTATACGCCGGTCAGACGTTCTATGCCGGCAGTCCTGGCTGGATGACGGCCCTCGGCCTGTCGATGGACGAATGGCCGGTCAAAACCTGGCAGCAACAGGCACAAACGGTGATTCTGCTGGCGGACGATGTGAAAGTCCGCGCCGCCCTGGCCATTTCCGATCCCGTCAAGGAAACCTCGGCTGAAGCGGTTCGCCAACTGAAAAAACAAGGTATCGGCGTGACGATGCTGACGGGCGACAACCGCCAGACCGCCGCGTTCGTCGCCGGACAGGTCGGGATCACCGACGTCCGGGCGGAAGTCATGCCGCAGGACAAGGCCGCCGTCGTGAAAGAGCTTCAGCAGCAGGGAAAGGTAGTTGCGATGGTCGGCGACGGCATCAACGACTCCCAGGCACTGGCTCAGGCCGACGTCAGCGTAGCCATGGGGCATGGTTCGGATATTGCGATGAACGTGGCGAAAATGACCCTGATTTCCAGTGACTTGCAACTATTACCCCGCGCGTTTCACCTCTCGTCAATGACGGTAGGCGCCATACGCCAGAACCTGTTCTGGGCTTTTATTTACAACATCATCGGGATTCCGATTGCAGCGGGGGTACTCTACCCGGTTAACGGTTTCCTGCTCAACCCCATGATTGCGGGGGCGGCGATGGCCCTGAGTTCGGTTTCCGTCGTCTCCAACAGTCTTCGTCTTAAATACCGTAAACTATAACTAACTTACATTCCATGGAAACGCTTCAGTTCAAGACCAACATCAATTGCTCAAATTGTGTCGCCAAAGTCTCTCCTTTTCTCAATCAGGAAGACTCGATTGATACCTGGAAGGTCGATACCGACAATCCTGAAAAAATCCTGACCGTCGAAGGAGATGACCTCGACCCCGAAGTCATCATTGAAACAGTCGAAAAAGCCGGCTTTTCTGCGAAGGAAGCCTGAGCCGATTGATGTACCGGAACCCTGCCGCGCTGGCAGGGTTCTTTCCGTTCATAGCCGATAAACCTGTACCACATGAATCTCGATCAGCTTATCGGGATGCTGGGCCGCGAGGCGGACAGTCTCCTCTCTCACGAAAGCAAGGCCGTTCCGAAGGACTGGCTCCATCTTCCTTCTCCGCAGTTTATCGATTCGGTATACGGGCCGTCGGACCGGAATCCGCAGGTGCTCCGCAGCCTCGGTAACCTGTTCGGCGCGGGTCGTCTGGGCGGGACCGGCTATCTGTCCATTCTCCCGATCGATCAGGGAATTGAGCACAGCGCCGGGGCGTCGTTTGCCGCAAATCCGCTGTATTTCGATCCGGAGAATATTGTCCGCCTGGCCATTGAAGGCGGGTGTAATGCCGTAGCGACTACCTTCGGCGCGCTGGGATTCGTGGCGCGGAAGTATGCCCACAAGATTCCGTTTATCGTCAAGATCAACCACAACGAACTGCTGACCTACCCCAACAAGTCGGACCAGATTCTCTTCGGTACCGTTCAGGAAGCCTGGAACCTGGGTGCGGCGGCAGTCGGGGCGACGATCTATTTCGGCTCTCCGGAATCGGGCCGGCAAATCGTGGAAATAGCCAAAGCGTTTGACGAAGCCCACCGGCTGGGTATGGCGACGATCCTCTGGTGCTATCTCCGGAATGACGCGTTTAAGGCAGGTACCGATTACCACCTGGCGGCTGATCTGACCGGTCAGGCCAACCACCTGGGCGTTACCATTCAAGCCGATATTGTCAAGCAAAAACTCCCGGAAACGAACGGGGGGTATAAGATGCTCAACCTCGGTCAGAGCAGCTATGGCAAGCTCGACGAGCGGATGTATACGCAGCTGGCCAGCGATCACCCGATTGACCTTTGCCGGTATCAGGTATTGAACGGCTTCGCGGGAAGAGCGGGGCTGATTAACTCAGGAGGCGCTTCCGGCGCCAATGACTTCGCCGAAGCGGCCCGGACGGCCGTCATTAATAAGCGGGCAGGAGGTACGGGACTGATTTCCGGACGGAAGGCTTTTCAGCGCCCGTTTGAAGAAGGGGTAAAACTACTCCACTCGATTCAGGATGTATACCTGATGCCTGAGGTGACAATCGCCTGACAATCAGTCGGGGATGAATGAAAAGTCGGCATAGCCGCAGAAATTTCCCGTATTTTCTTCTTCCGAAAACAACGGTGCGGCATTTTCGGACGATTTGGAATTGACGTAGGAGAGAATACGGATATTTCCTTTTTTGACAGGGTACTTGAAGAGCGGACCTGCTTTGTAGGAATAGCAGTAATAGTTATTCCGAAGCATCGAAATCGCATACGTACCGGAGGCGGATACCTTCACGGCGGGAATCTCTGCTCCGCTGAGGGTCGCGGCGGCAGTTTGCTGCACAACAACCTGCGCGAGGATCTTTTTCGCCGAAACATCCCAGAGGCAGATACGATACGAACCGGCCTGAGGCAGTTTACAAAGCAGGCGGTTGATCGTTCCGTTGACAACGGGCTGAAAGATGTGCCCGCCTTCGAAATACCCGAAGTTTCCAACCGACGGGTTGTCCGTTTCCTCATTGACCAAAGCGGAAATAGGGGTTTCGGAAGGTTTGACGTCTTCTTTGTTGTCGGAACAATTGCCGACAGCAAGCAGAATTCCCAGGCAGGCTACAAGTGTTTTCATGGATTTCGGATGGTTGATGTCCGCGGATATATACGAAAGATAGATAGTTTAGGATATTCCTGTGCAAAAACTACCTGTTTTTTAGCAGCGATTACGGGTAAATACGCGAAAAGGCAGCCGACTGGCTGCCTTTTCGCGTAAGCTATGTCAATCTGATCAGGCTTCTACCGAAAGCGGCTGATTGATGGCTTCGTGCCAGGGCAGACCATGCTGATTGAGCAACGCCATGAACGGATCCGGATCGAGCTGTTCGCAGTTCCAGACACCGGGTTGCATCCAGATGCCGTCGCACATGAGCTTCGCGCCGATCATCGCCGGTACGCCGGTGGTGTAGCTGACGCCCTGCGCCTGCGTATCCTTGTACGCGTCCTGGTGCTTGCAGTTGTTCCAGACGAAGTAGGTCAGTTCGTTTCCGTCTTTACCCAGACCGCGAATCTGGCAACCGATCGACGTTTCGCCGGTATAGTTTTCGCCGAGGGTACCGGGTTCCGGAAGAACCGCTTTGAGGAATTCGAGCGGTACAATGTCCATACCCTGGAATTTCACGGGAGCGATGCTTGTCATCCCCACGTTCTGCAATACCTGAAGGTGCGTGATGTACTGCTGTCCGAAGGTCATCCAGAAGCGGGCGCGCTTCAGCGTCGGGAAGTGCTTCACGAGAGATTCCAGCTCTTCGTGGTACAGCACGTAGCTTTCCTTCGCGCCAACGTTCGGGTATTCGATGGGCTTGTGAATGCTCATCGCCGGAATTTCCACCCACTCGCCGTTTTCCCAGTAACGACCCGGCTGGGTAATTTCCCGGATATTGATTTCGGGGTTAAAATTGGTGGCAAAGGCTTTGCCGTGATCTCCGGCGTTGCAGTCCACGATATCGAGGTACTGCATTTCGGAAAAATGATGCTTGTTGGCATAGGAGGTGTAGACCTGGGTGACACCCGGGTCGAATCCGCAGCCGAGCAGCGCCATCAGACCGGCATCCTTGTACCGCTGCTGGTAGGCCCATTGCCAGGAGTATTCGAACTTGGCTACGTCCTTTGGCTCGTAATTCGCCGTGTCGAGGTAGTGTACGCCGGTCGCCAGGCAGGCATCCATAATCGGAAGGTCCTGATAGGGAAGCGCCACGTTGATCACCATGTACGGCTGGAAGTCGCGGATCAGGGCGGAAAGTTCGGCTACGTTATCGGCGTCGACGGCTGCGGTCTGAATTTCCGTCGGAAGGCCGTGTTCGCGGGCTTCTGCGGCGATCTTGTCGCATTTGGACTTCGTCCGGGAAGCCAGGAGAATCTCGCCGAATGAATCAGGGTTCATGGCGACTTTCTTCGCGACGACGTTTCCGACACCGCCGGCTCCGATAATAAGTACTTTCTTGCTCATCTTCAGTTGTATGGAAAAATCACGGGCGGCGGCTGTTCGGAACGAACGTGCCGGCCGCGTTCAGCTCGCAAAAATAGCATTCTCCTCAGAATTTGAATGCTCCCGTTCTTGAAGTTATTGTGAAGAAAGCAGGGGATGATAGCCTCACCCCGGTATGGGTATCCGGCCGGTTCCGCCCATCGTATGCGTATATTTGCGCCTTCGCCGTTACTGACCGGCATGAAACATCCTATGTCCTTTTCTGCACTGGGCCTGAGCAGGCCGCTTCTGGAGGCTATCGCCCGCGAACAATTTACCAACCCGTATCCCATCCAGGAAGCCGTTATTCCGGTGGTGCTGGCCGGGCGGGATGTACTGGGCATGGCCAAAACCGGATCGGGCAAAACGGCCGCATTTGTATTGCCCATTCTGGAACAGTTGCAACAAAAGGAGCCCCGCAAATCCCGTTTTCCGGACGTACTCATACTGGTACCGACCCGGGAGCTGGCGTTGCAGATACTGGATGTGGTACGGCAGTTTAGCGCAGGCCTGCCCAGACGGGTGAAGCCGGTCGCGGTCTATGGCGGCGTTTCCGCCAACCCGCAGATGATGGCCCTTCACGGCGCCGATATCGTCATCGCGACGCCGGGGCGCCTGCTCGATCTTATCGGGCAAAAGGCTTTGTCTCTCGAAAAAGTAACCACGCTCGTTCTCGACGAAGCCGACAAGATGCTGTCGATGGGGTTCGGTGACGAAATGAAGGAGCTGTTTGCCCTCTTGCCCGCCCGCAGGCAGAACCTGCTGTTTTCAGCTACCCTGGCCGACGAAGTGGAGACGATCCGGCAAACCCTGCTCGCCGATCCGGTCGTGGCCGGTATTCCTGACGAGCCCGAAAACCTGGACCTGATCCGGCAATCGGCTTATGCGATCTCGCCGGAACGGAAAGGACCTTTTCTCCGGTACCTTATTAAATCGAAAGAGATGAAACAGGTACTCGTGTTTGTATCGTCGACCCGCGCCGCCGATAACCTCGTCGTCAAACTCAATAAAAACGGTATTCAGGCCTATGCCATGCACGGTCAGAAAAGCCAGGGAGCACGGGTAGAGGCACTGAAGCGCTTCAAAGCCGGGCAGCTGACGGTACTCGTGGCGACGGATCTCATCGCCCGGGGGATTGATATTCAGGAGCTTCCGTTCGTAATTAACTTCGAACTGCCCCGTTCACCGAAAGATTACATTCACCGTATCGGGCGGACGGGCCGGGCGGAAGCTACCGGTGAAGCCATTTCACTCGTAACGCCGGAAGAAGAACATCACTTTAAAGTTATTCTGAAGAAAATGAAGAGGCGGGTATCCCTGCAGCCGACGGAGGAGGTGAATTTGCATGGGTATTAGAGCATAGGGCAGGGGGGAAACACAAAGAAGAGGCTGTCGTGCGACAGCCTCTTCTTCTGTTAACAGGCAATCCGAAGGTTACAAGTTAAACAGCTTGCTCAACGGATTCGATGTATCGCCTGCGGCGGGTTTCAGGGAGAGAAGCTTCTGGAGCTGAACAGCTGTGAGGACAGCAGCGAGCTTGGTTTTCAATCCGGCGAAGAGCTGGCCGAATTTGGTTTTCTTCTGCTCTTCGGTACCGCTCAGGGCGGATTTCTGCGTCAGGAATTGGCCGACGATATCGGCTACCTGCGGCTTCTGCGCTGTGGAAAGGCCCAGCTTGGAAGTCAGCGTCTGGAGAATGGCTCCGGCTCCGTTAGAGGAAGAAGCGCCGGCAACGGCTTTCTCCGCTTTTTCGAGAATACCTTGTGAGTAAGCAGCAGTTTGAAGGCAGGTAGCGGCGATCGCCAGTACGATTACTTTTTTCATGGATACTGTATTCTTTTAGGTTGTTTTCGGGCAAATTAACGGCTTCCGAGGCCCGATTGGTATTAAATGACCATTAATAAAAGTGAAAGCCCGGCCAGACGGTCGGGCTTTTCCGGTTCAGGTATAGTTTTGGGGGAGGCAATATCAGGCAACGTAATCCTTGCAGGCGATGACGCGGATCTCCTGGTCGGTAACCTCGTAAATCAGGCGGTGACCATCGGAAATCTGCCGGGACCAGAACCCCTTCAGCGATTCGTTGAGCGGTTGGGGCCGGCCTTTCCCGTCAAACGGGAGTTGCTGGATCGTCCGGAGCAGGTCGTTGATCTTGTAAAAGTTCTTTCGGTCGACATGCGCCCAGGCGAGAAAATCTTCGTAGGCCTCGTTATCAAAGACCAATTTTCTTTTCAATTTCATGGAGGTCTTCGAAAGTTAGAACTTTAACATTTTCGCCTTTTCGTACATGCTCCACGGCAGCGCTGAGGCGGTCGGAGCTGATGGGAATAGGGGGGATGTCAGCCTGGGCCGGGTGGACGGTCTCCACTACCAGGCGGAGGTGCTTGCCCCTGAAAAGATCCTTGAGGCTTTTCAGCAGCTTTTCGTCCAGCTCGGATTCGTGCAGATCAAACGTTGTTTTCATTGATCCTTCGTTAGCGGTTCGGTGTTAGGTTACGCTTGGGAAATTCAGACTCAGGCCCGTAAAAGGGCTTTTTCCGGTTCAATTATTCGAGGGGAGGTTGGAAAAATGTCTCGGTGAAACGAGTCGGACAGGGTGTTTTTTCGGACGGATACCTGTTTTCACAAATGTAGTGACTTATCAGCTCGATTCGGAAACGTTCGAATCGCTTTTTTGGCCGAATTTGCCGGACAGAACACGGTATTCCGATTCCCGCCGAAGGGTTTCCTCACAAAATTGATTTCATAGAAAAACGGACCGGCCGGCGACCCTGTCCGCCAGGGCGCCGGCCGGTCCGGAACGGCTTGCTATCCTGTTATTTTACGATTCGGACGTTTACGTGCGACGCCTGCGCCGGTCCGCTATAGACGCGGTGGGTGGCTTTCTGGAAATCGGATTCGTTCGCCTGGTAGATGTTCACGAATTTCTGCGGGTTACGGTCCACCAGCGGGAACCAGGAGCTCTGCACCTGTACCATGATTTTGTGGCCTTTTTTGAAGCAGTGGGCGGCGTCCTGCATGTCGAATTTCACCTCGGAGACTTTGTTGGGAACAAGCGGCTCGGGTTTCGAGAAGCTGTTCCGGAACTTGGCGCGCATCACTTCGCCGCGTACCATGAGCTGAAAACCGCCCATTTTCGTGCCGGCAATGGGACTGTTGTTCGGCGCATCGCCGGGATAGACGTCGATGAGCTTGACAACAAAATCGGCGTCGGTCCCCGTCGTCGAGACAAACAGATCGGCCGCGACGTTACCCGAGATTATGACGTCTTCCGTCAATACATCCGACTCATACACCAGCACATCCGGTCGGGTAGCGGCGAAGCGCTGGTCTTCGTACATAAAATCGCTTCCGCGGATAATCCGGATTTCGTTCGTAAACGGAACCGGCTTATCCGGATCGCTCAGGTACTCGCGGAATCCGCCTTTCGCGGGGGCTTCGAACGAAAGCTTGCCATTGGAGTGGAAATAGAGCTTCGCTTCGGTCGACTGTTTCGGAGGCCATGCGTCGTATTTTTTCCAACGGTTCGAGCCGGTCTCGAAGATATACGCCTTGGGCAGCTGCGGGTCGGCCTTGTCTTTCAGGTAGTGATTGAAAAAGGCGAGTTCGATGGTTTCGCGGTAAAAAGGCGCCGTTTCGGCGTCGAACCGGATATTGCCGAGAGCGTCACCTTTCGAGCGCGACCAGCCGCCGTGAATCCAGGGCCCCATCACGAGGTAGTTTGGTGAAACCGGACCGTGGTTTTCGATTCCGGCGAAGGTTTTCAGCGGTCCGTACAAATCTTCCTGGTCAAACCAGCCGCCGACGGTCATCACCGCCGGGCGGATGTTTTTCAGGTGCGGTACCGGGGTACGGGCCTGCCAGAATTCGTTGTACGTTTCGTTCTGCATCATCTGGTTCCAGACGATGTTACGTCCTTTGAAAATCTTCTCGTCGATGTTCTTAACCGGCCCGATCTTCCTGTAAAATTCATAGGAATCCGGCGTGCCGTAGGCGCTGTAGGAGGGAAAGGACTGCGTTGTCGGTTCCGGTCGCGGCATCCCGTACGACGAGAGGAAGGCAAACGTACCCATCAGAAAAAACGCGCCGTTGTGGTGCCGGTCGTCGCCCATATACCAGTCCGTCACCGGAGCCTGCGGCGAAGCGGCTTTCAACGCCGGGTGGGCGTCAATCGCCGTCATCGTCGTATAGAAACCCGGCGCAGAGATGCCCCAGGTACCTACTTTTCCGTTATTCGTCGGAATGTTTTTGAGGAGCCATTCAATGGTGTCGTAGGTATCAGAGCTTTCGTCGATATCGGTTGGTTTGGTTTTCTTGGGGATAAAGGGGCGGACGGCGACAAACGTACCTTCCGACATATACTTCCCGCGAACATCCTGATAGACAATGATATACCCTTCCCGCGCGAACAGCATCGACGGACCGATACTGGCCTTGTACTTCTCCTCCCCATAAGGCGCGACGCTGTACGGCGTCCGGTCTAACAAAACGGGATACTTCTGCGAAGCGTCCTTCGGTACATAAATCGAGGTAAAAAGCTTCACACCGTCGCGCATAGGGATCATCCGCTCGATTTTGGTATAATGCTCCCGGACATAAACCGAGTCCGCTTTGCTGGTACTGACCTGGGCCGACAAGGGAAGGGTACCGGCCAGGAGAAACGACGCGAGTAGTAGTTTTTTCATAGGACTGATGAAACGATCGGAGGGCAGAAGCAGCAGGCGCAGGTACTAAGCCGCCGTATGCCGGAACTGTTGACGAAGTCGTCCGTTTTATTTCTTTCAAAAATGGGAAAGAATTCTTCGACGTACGTTAAAAGGAGGTTCATTTTTCCCCGCCAAACCCACGCTTTGCGACAGGTACGTTCTTTTCGGATACAAAACAAAAGCCTCTTCCGGCGACCGGAAGAGGCTTTGCGAAAAAACAGGCAGGTAGTTACCGCGGAACGTAAAGCGTACCCCGGTCCTGTGGCCGCGACATAGCGTCCCGGTTACGGAGCCAGAGCGCATATTGCAGGCGGTTTTGCGCCTGCCCATTGACGACTGCTCCTCCGAGGCTGACGGCGAGGCCGATTCCCCACCATGTCCAGTATTCGTTGCCGCCGCGTTTATTGATCGTCGCCAGGCCATAAATAGTGGTGCCCAGCGAAACGACCTGCAGAATCGAGGAAATCGTTTTGAGTTTGCGGTAGCGGTTAAACTCCGCGGAGCCTTCGGGCGAGAGCTCGAATTCACGCCGGAGATTGACCTGGTTCCATCCCGATAAATAGGCCCGGCCGCCTTTCACATACCGGCTTCCGTTTCCCATCATAAAAATCGTTTCCCGCTCATAGACCCGGCGGATACTGTCGCTCCGGAAATCGGCTTGTGTCTGGCCGCCGGCGGAAAAGAAGAAAAACAAGGCAGTGATGAGAAGAAAAAGCTGTTTCATGTGTGACTGGCTGATGTACCGGCGCAATATCGGCGGAAGAAACGGTTTTCAGATCGATTTCTGCCTGAATACATGCCTTTCGGGCGCATAGCCGAGGGTTTTCGGAGGAATGAACGTATTTTTGCCAGTTGTTCGCGGAAACCGGGCGTTTCCGGGTATCCGGATGTCTTTTCCGGCTGCCCTCCGACGGGACCAATTCGCATCCCTGAAACCTGGCACTTCGGGCTGACAGACAGCTATTTAACCGATATTTGGCACGTGAATCACATTCGCAATTTCTGCATTATTGCACACATTGACCACGGAAAAAGTACCCTGGCGGACCGTCTGATCGAACGGACCCAGACTGTTTCGTCGCGGCAGATGCAAAACCAGCTGCTCGACGACATGGATCTGGAACGGGAGCGGGGCATTACCATCAAGTCCCACGCCATTCAGATGGACTACCGTCTCGACGGGCAGGCCTACGTTCTCAACCTTATTGATACGCCGGGGCACGTCGACTTCAGTTACGAAGTAAGCCGGTCGATCGCCGCCTGTGAAGGGGCGCTCCTGGTTGTCGATGCGTCTCAGGGTATTGAAGCCCAGACGATCAGTAACCTGTACCTGGCGCTCGGGCATGACCTCGAAATCATTCCTATCCTCAACAAAATTGACCTTCCCGGCGCGATGCCGGAAGAAGTTTCGGACCAGATCGTCGACCTCATCGGCTGCGAACGCTCCGAGATCATCCACGCCTCCGCGAAGGAAGGAATCGGAATCGACGATATTCTGCATGCTATTGTACACCGTATTCCGGCGCCGAAAGGACAGTCGGACGGTCCGCTGCAAGGGCTCATCTTTGACTCCGTTTTCAACTCCTACCGGGGTATTGAAGTCATTTTCCGGGTATACAACGGCGAAATCCGGAAGGGCGACAAGGTCAGGTTCATGGCTACTGGCCGCGAATATTATGCGGACGAAGTAGGCGTACTGCGCCTCGACAAGGAACCCCGCGACGTCATCAAAACCGGCGACGTAGGCTACCTCATTTCCGGTATCAAAACCGCGAAGGAAGTCAAGGTAGGGGATACCATCACCCGGAGCGACCGCCAGGCAGCGGAAGCGATCAAAGGGTTCGAAGACGTCAAACCCATGGTATTCGCCGGGATTTACCCCGTCGATACCAGCGAGTTCGAAGAGCTCCGCGAAGCCATGGAAAAGCTGCAGCTCAACGACGCAGCCCTCATCTGGGAACCGGAAACCTCCGCAGCTCTCGGCTTCGGGTTCCGTTGCGGCTTCCTCGGTATGCTGCACATGGAAATCGTGCAGGAGCGCCTCGAGCGGGAATTTGACATGACGGTAATCACGACGGTACCATCCGTGCAGTTCAACGTCAAAACCACGCGGGACGAAATCCTGAAAGTATCGGCGCCGTCCGAAATGCCGGAACCGAACCACATCGACTACATCGAGGAGCCGATTATTGCCGCACAGATCATCACGAAGGCCGAGTACGTCGGGACCGTCATGAAGCTGTGTATGGACAAGCGCGGCGTCCTGAAAAATCAGGTATACCTGACCGCCGACCGGATCGAGCTTCAGTTCGAGATGCCGTTGTCGGAGGTAGTATTCGACTTTTTTGACCGCCTTAAGACGATTTCACGCGGGTATGCGTCGCTGGATTACCAGTACCTCGGCTTCAAGGAAGGGGACATGGTCAAGCTCGATATCATGCTCAACGGAGAGCGGGTAGACGCCCTTTCCGCTATTGTGCACCGCGACAAGGCGTACGAATGGGGCAAGCGCCTCTGCGAAAAGCTCCGCGAACTGCTCCCGCGTCAGCAATTTGAAATTGCGATCCAGGCGGCTATCGGGCAGAAGATCATCGCCCGGGAAACCGTGAAGGCCCTGCGGAAAGACGTATTGGCAAAATGCTACGGCGGTGATATCAGCCGGAAACGGAAGCTCCTCGAAAAGCAGAAGAAAGGGAAGAAGCGGATGCGCCAGGTCGGGAACGTCGAAATTCCACAGGAAGCATTCATGGCTGTTCTCAAACTCGAAAGCTGACCATAGCCAAAAAGATGCCCCAGACCGCCGGAAGAGCCGGTTTGGTCGACAATCAGCACGGGTCCGCAAAACGGACCCGTGTTTTTTATATGGATTCTCCCAAAAGAACCGTTCTAAAGATGTATGTTTGATGAATTGTACCTTTCCACTAGTTAAACCTGCTGGCGATTAATCCTCTTCAGTTTCACCTATCTTCTTGAATGACCAAACTTCGTTTCCTCGACAAACGCCGATCAACTTTCTTTTCCGATGTCCGCCAGCGAGTAGATGCCTATTTCGAAGAAAATCAGCTACCCAAACAGGCCAATCAGGCTATGTGGAATAAGACCTTCTTTTTTCTGGGTCTGTTCGCGTTGTTGTACGGGCTGATAATCTCGGATCAGTTCAACGTCTGGGTGATGCTGGTACTGGCTATTGCGTTGGGGATGACCTGCGCGTTTATCGGGTTTAATATCTGCCACGACGCCGTGCACGGGTCCTTCACTTCGGATTCGAAACTGAACAGGCGCCTCGGCCTGACGTTTAACCTGATCGGAGGAAACCCGTATGTCTGGAGTATCACGCATAATATCGTTCACCATACGTATACCAATATTCCCGGGCACGACGAAGACCTGGAAATCGCGCCGGGTCTGATCCGGATCGGCGACGAGGAGCCGGTGACTTTCGTACACCGTTTTCAGCATATCTATTCCTTTTTGCTGTACGGGCTGGCTTCACTCAGCTGGGTACTCCGGAAAGACTACCTGAAATTCTTCAAAAACGATATCGGGAAGACCTGCAACCGGCACCACCCGCGGAAGGAGTATTTCAACCTGTTCTTCTTCAAGGCCATTTACTACACCCTGTTCATTGTTTTTCCGCTGGTGTTTTTGTCGATTACCTGGTGGCAGTTTGTGATCGGTTTTCTGGTCATGCATTTTTTTGAAGGACTGACCCTCGGCCTGGTATTTCAGCTGGCGCATATTGTTGAACATACAGAGTTTCCGGAACCCAACGGCGACGGAAATATCGAAGAAGCCTGGGCGGTACACCAGATGCAGACGACGGCCAACTTTTCGGTCGACAGCAAGCTGGCGGCCTTCCTTTGCGGCGGGCTCAACTTTCAGGTAGAGCACCACCTCTTTCCCAAAATCTGCCACATACATTATCCGGCGATTTCCCGCATTGTCCGGCAGACTGCAGCCGATCACGGCATTCCCTACATCGAAAACCGGACGTTCTGGACGGCACTTCAGTCGCACTACCGCGTGCTGCTGCGCTACGGGCGGGAAGAGTACCTCCTGCAGCAGGCGGCTAAAACGGCCGTTCCTGCGCCGGTAGCCGGAAATATCTGATTTCAGACCCATCGCGCAGGAAGCGGAACCTAATAGCCGGAGGCGGCTGTTTCCATCACTGCGCGCCTCCTGATAATCAGGCAAATCGTAAATCTTCCCCGGAAGAGGTGCCGAAATGTGAGAATCGGGCGTATTTTTGAATCGCAATTCTGTTCTAAACCCTTTCCGTTTGTTTACACATGGCAGAAGTAATTCGTATGCCCCTTTTGAGTGACACGATGACTGAAGGGGTCATCGCCGAGTGGCTCAAAAAAGTGGGCGATACCGTTAAATCCGGAGATATCCTGGCTGAAGTTGAAACCGACAAGGCTACGATGGAACTGGAAAACTACGCGGACGGCACCCTGCTGTACGTAGCCGCCGAGAAAGGCCAGGCGATTGCCGTAAACGGCGTACTGGCAGTAGTGGGTCAGCCCGGAGAAGATTACCAGGCGCTCCTCAACGGAGGCGCTGCTCCCAAAGCTGAAGCGGCCCCTGAAGTAAAAGAAGAAAAAGCTCCGGAAGCTCCTGCTGCACCGGCTCCGGCGGCCGCCAAACCGGCAGTAGACCTCTCTACTGTGAAGGCAACGGCGATCCGCATGCCGCTCCTCAGCGATACCATGACCGAAGGCGTCATCGCCAACTGGGTCAAAAAGGTAGGAGACAAGGTGAAAAACGGAGACATCCTGGCGGAAGTCGAGACCGACAAAGCCACCATGGAGCTCGAAAACTACGAAGACGGTACGCTGCTCTACATCGGTGTAGAAGCCGGCGCTGCCGCCAAGGTAAACCAGATCATCGCGATTGTCGGTGAAGAAGGCGCCAATTTCCAGGCGATTCTCGACGCAGAAAACGGCGTAGCGGCTCCCGCTGCTGCCGAACCTGCCGCCGCTCCGGCTGCTTCCCCTGCCGCTTCCGGCAACGGACAGGCTATAGCTGACGCCGACGGCCGCGTGAAGGCCTCCCCGCTGGCTAAATCCATTGCGAAAGACAAGGGTATCAACCTGTCTGACGTAACGGGCAGCGGTGAAAACGGTCGTATCGTTAAGCGCGATCTCGACAGTTTTACCCCGAAACCTGCTGCTGCTCCGGCTGCATCTGCACCTGCCGCAGCACCGGCTCCGGTTGCTGCGCCCGTGGCTGTTCCGGCGCCTGCCGGCGAGTTCGAGGACCTGCCGGTTTCGCAAATGCGCAAGACCATCGCCCGTCGTCTCGCAGAGTCCTTGTACACGGCTCCGCACTTCTATCTGACGATGGAAATCACGATGGACAAGGCCATCCAGCTGCGTACGCAACTCAACGAAGTTGCTTCCGCGAAGATTTCCTTCAACGATTTCACCATCAAGGCTGCCGCACTGGCGCTGAAGCAACACCCCGCGGTGAATGCTTCCTGGCTGGGCGACAAGATCCGCCGGTACCACTACATCAACATCGGTGTGGCAGTAGCGGTAGAGGATGGCCTCGTGGTACCCGTTGTCCGGAATGCTGATCAGAAGACGCTGTCGACCATCTCCACCGAGGTGAAAGACTACGCCGGCAAAGCCAAGAACAAAAAACTCCAGCCGAAGGATATGGAAGGCTCAACCTTCAGTATCTCCAACCTGGGTATGTTCGGCATCGAAGAGTTCAACCCGATCATCAACTCGCCGGATTCCTGTATTCTCGCTGTGGGCGGAATCAAGAAAACCGTAGCTGTGAATGATGCCGGTGAATTCTATGCCACCAATATCATGAAAGTGACCCTGGCCTGTGACCACCGCTCCGTCGACGGCGCTACCGGAGCCGCTTTCCTCCAGACGTTTAAGCAGTTGCTGGAAGATCCGATGCGGATGCTTGTCTAAGTCGGTTTGCAGTTTTTGTGTTTACGGTTTTCAGTTGGTCGTCGTCCGCAGGATTGGGGCCAGTTGGAAACCGTAATTTTTTAGAAAGGGTACGCTATACTATTTTCAGGTTGGACCGGGTTTCCAACTGAAAACGGTAAACCAAAAACAGCTTTTCATCCATGACAGAAGTCCATTCCACCACCGTACTCGGTGTTGTACATAACGGAGAAGTGGTTGTCGGCGCCGATGGGCAGGCAACCATGGGCAATACCGTTGCCAAATCAAATGTCCGCAAGATTCGGAAGCTTGCCGGAGGAAAGATTGTCGCCGGGTTTGCCGGCAGTACCGCCGATGCTTTTACGCTGATCGAACGTTTCGAAGAAAAACTCAACGGATACGGTCAGAACATGAAGCGCGCGGCAATCGAGCTGGCGAAGGACTGGCGGACCGACCGCTACCTGCGCAAGCTGGAAGCCATGCTCATCGTGGCCAATGCAGAGGAATTGCTGATTATTTCCGGTACGGGCGACGTACTGGAGCCTGAAAACGGCATCGCCGCGATTGGTTCAGGGTCCAATTTTGCCCAGGCTGCCGCTATTGCGCTGAAGAAACATGCGCCGAATCTTTCGGCCGAGGAAATGGTCCGTGAAAGCCTTCACATCGCTGCGGATATCTGCATCTATACAAACCATAACCTGGTGGTAGAGAAGGTTTCCTGAGGCATTCCAACGTGGGAGCGGGCTGCGGTGTCTCCGGAAAAAAAGAATACTATGAAACGACTGGTACTCTTTCTGGCGATCCTGCCGGTCCTCGCTTCCTGCAAGAAGGATAGTGACAAGCAACTGTACGACCGCGTTTCGGGAGAAGGGCTGGTGGGTAACTGGCAGCTTTTCGAGGAAGGAAGCTCTCCGGGTGCTGGTTACTATATCACTAAAATTCCGGCTAACCCGGCGCAGATGCTTTGGTTCCGGGAAAACGGTACCTGGGAAAGCAACATCCGCAATAAATCTTCGTCGGGACAGTATTTGTATACAGACTCGACGCTTTCCTTCCAGAACGGCACTGTGCGGTATAAAATCTCCGGCGATACGCTGACTATCCACCCTCCGTGTTACGAGGGGTGCCATTCGGCGTACGTTCGGGTGAGGTAGCAGAGGGCATGGAGCATGGGGTGTAAACGTGAGCTACCCTATGCTCCATGCCCTCCGCCCTATGCCTATGACAAGCGATCGCGATAGCTTTCGTACCCGTAACTCCGGATGAGCTCGAACGTATCGTCTTCGCGCCAGATGCCGATGGAAGGCAGGTTGACGCCGTTGAAGGTCGTCGTCTTCACCATGGTATAGTGGATCATGTCGTCGAGAATGATCCTGTCTCCTTCCTGAAGCTCCCGATCAAAACTGTAATCCCCCATGTAATCTCCGGCCAGGCAGGTGGTGCCGCCCATGCGGTAGGTCGGCTTGCCCGGAACCGGATCCTGGTCTGCGCCGAGAATGCGCGGCTTATAGGGCATTTCGAGCGTGTCGGGCATATGTGCCGCGAAGGAGGTATCGAGCATGGCTACCGGAATACCCTGCGCGTCGATAACGTCGAGGACGGTAGAGACCAGCACGCCGGTCTGCCAGCCAACCGCCGAGCCCGGTTCAAGGGTTATCTTCAGATGCGGGAATTTGGCTTTGAAATTCTTCAGTACCTGCACGAGATGGGCCGGGTCATAGTCGGCCCGCGTAATGAGGTGCCCGCCGCCCATGTTGAGCCATTTGACCTGCATCAGCAGGTCGGAGAAGCGCTGCTCGACATGCTCCAGGGTACGTTCGAGCGTGTGCGAATCGTTCTCGCACAGCGTATGAAAATGCAATCCTTCGATTTCGGCCGGCAGCTGATCGGGGAGTCCTGCGCGGATTACGCCGAGGCGTGAGCCGGGTACGCAGGGGTTGTACAGATCGGTCGCTACTTCTGAATATTGCGGATTGATCCGGATGCCAACGGATACGCCGGCTGCGGCGGCTTTGGCGCCGAACTTCTCAAACTGCCGCCAGGAGTTGAACGTCAGGTAGGCGGAACGATCGATGAGTTCGTCGATTTCGTCTTCCCGGATGGCAGGAACGTAGCTATGCGCTTTGGTACCCCACTCTTCGTTGATGAGGCGCGCTTCATGAACGCTGCTGGCGGTGGCGCCTGCGAGGTAGTTTTTGAGAATGGGAAAGGTACTGAACATCGCGTAGCCTTTCAGCGCGCAGATGATTTCCACTCCGGCCTGGTCCTGAACGTCCCGCAGAAGCTGCAGGTTGCGTTTCAGTTTCGCCTCTTCGAGGACGAAGCACGGGGACGGGATGAGATCGTAATTCATGTATGGTTGTTGTTGGGAGTGCTGATTGGGAGGTTGCGGCTGTGAGCGCCAGGCTTTAAGCAGTAGGCCATAGGCTCTTAGCCAGCGGCAGCGTCCGGATTAAAAGACGGGACAAAAATAGACTATTCCCCGGGGCAGGTAACTAAAAAACCGGAAAGAAAGATCCGGAAGGGAATAGGCTGTGGTAATGAGCGACAGGCTTTAAGCAATAGGCTGTAGGCAGTATGCTGTGGGCGATAGCTGTATTGATAGAAACAAAAAGGATGTTTCAACAAGTGAAACATCCTTTTTGCTATTTCTGTACTAAGGCTGCAGCCAACTCTTGCTTAAAGCCTATTGCCTATAGCTTATCGCCCAACGCCTACAGATACCTCCCCAGCTTCAAATAATTCCCGACATAATCGGCAATGCCTTCTTCCAGGGTATGAAACGGCTTTTCGTAGCCGATCGCCCGGAGTTTGCTCATGTTGGCTTCGGTGAAGTACTGGTATTTATCGCGGATGTCTTCCGGGGTATCGATGAAGGAAATATCCGGCTCGAGGTTCATGGCCCGGAAGGTATTGGTGGCCAGGTCGAGGAAAGTACGGGCTTTGCCGCTTCCGAGGTTGTAGATGCCGGAATGCTTGCGGCTGTACATCAGGAAGAGGCAGACATCGACCACGTCGCGGACATAGACAAAATCACGCATTTGCTCGCCGTCGCGGTACTCCGGATTGTGTGACCGGAAGAGTTTCATTTTCCCGGTCTGGGTAATCTGCCGGTGCGCGTGGAGGATAACCGACGCCATCCGCCCCTTGTGGTATTCGTTCGGTCCGTAGACGTTAAAAAACTTCAAACCAGCCCAGAAGAAGGGCTTTTCTTCCTGTTCCAGGGCCCAGATATCAAACTGGTTTTTGGATTCGCCGTAGGGATTGAGCGGCTTGAGCTGCGGAATGAGCGCTTCGTTGTCATCGTATCCCAGTTCGCCGAGACCATACGTCGCCGCCGAAGAGGCATAGACCAGAGGAATCTGGTAGGCGACGCATTTTTGCCAGATCTGCTTCGAATAATTGACGTTGAGATGGTCAAAAATGGCGTAGTCGAACTCCGTGGTATCGGTGCGGGCGCCGATGTGGAAGATAAACTCGATTTCGTGGTAATTCTGGTCGAGCCAGGTGAAGAACTGCTCCCGGTCGACATACTCCTGAATCTGCTTGCCTTCCAGATTCTTCCGTTTTTCCGGATCGGAAAAATCATCGACGGCAATGATAAAGCTAAACTTGTCCTGGTTCAACCGCTGAATCAGGTTACTGCCAATAAAGCCTGCGGCCCCGGTAACGACAATCATAAGATACTCTCAGTGGAATGAGTAGTTTGATGCAACCTCTTCACTTTGCGTAAAGTAAACAAAGGTACAGCGCCGGTAAACAATAACCTATACAAGATTTGGAGAATAAATTGTATTATGGAAAGATGAAAGTGCGAATAGCGAAATCAGGCGGCAGGTAGAATAGTGTAAATCAGGGGATTGGTCTTCTCCTGGATACGACTGTTTTCCGCTGTTTTCCTTTGGGACGGAGAAGGAAAAGAACTACCTTTGCGGCCTATTTCAACCGGTGCTACGTCGTTCCCACCGGGGAGGGTAGAAAGAGGAAAATTCACTGAACGATGGTCTACATTTCACGTAAAGAACATTTCAACGCCGCTCACCGGGTTTACAACCCCAACTGGAGCGACGAACGAAACCAGGAGGTATTCGGCCCCTGCGCGAACCCGTATTACCACGGGCACAATTTTGAACTGATCGTCACGGTCAAAGGTAAACCCGATCCGGAAACCGGTTTTGTGGTGGACATGAAACAGCTCGGAGATCTCGTCAAGCGCGAGATCGTCGATAAGGTCGACCACCGCAACCTGAACATCGAAGTTCCCTTCCTGGAAGGAAAAATTCCTACCTGCGAGGTGATGATCATGGAGTTCTGGACTATTCTGGCGCCACAGGTGACGGCGCTGACCAACGGGCGAAGCACATTGCACTCGCTCCGGCTGATCGAGACACCGAAGAATTTTGTCGACTATTTCGGCGAGTAAAAGAGGAGCAGGGAGACCTGCTCCTCTTGTCTGACTATGAAGTACTTTCTGATCGCGGGCGAGCGCTCCGGCGACCTGCACGGTTCCAACCTCATCCGGGGAATCCGGGAACACGATGCTTCGGCCGACATACAGGCCTGGGGCGGTGAACGCATGGAAGAGGCCGGTGCGCGCCTCCTGCATCACTACAGGGACTCGGCTTTCATGGGTTTTGTCGAAGTAGCCCGGAATATCGGTACCATCCGCCGTCAGATGGCGGAGTGCAGGCGGGATATCCTCGCGTTTCGCCCCGACGTACTCATCCTGATCGACTATGCCGGATTCAATCTCCGCATGGCCGAATTCGCGAAAAAGCACGGCATCCGGACCTTCTATTACATTTCTCCCAAAGTATGGGCCTGGAACCAGAAAAGGGCCTGGAAGATCAAGCGGGTTGTGGACCGGCTGTTTTGCATTTTTCCGTTTGAAGTCGATTTCTTCCGGAAGTTTGATTATGAGACCGATTACGTTGGTAATCCGCTCATGGACGCCATTACGGCATTCCGGCCGGCCCCGGCTTTCCGCAGTCAGCTCGATAGCCGCCCCGTGATCGCCCTGCTCCCCGGCAGCCGTACCAGCGAGGTGAAAAAAATGCTCCCGACGATGCTCGCTGCCGCCCGGAATTTCCCGGGATACCAGATCGTGGTCGCCCGGGTATCCAACCTGCCGGATGAACTATACGCGGAGATTCCCGCAGAGGTAAAAAGCGTTACCGATGCTTCATACGACCTGCTTTCCGTGGCGCACGCGGCGCTCGTAACGTCGGGTACCGCCACGCTTGAGACAGCGCTGTTCAACGTACCGCAGGTCGTTTGCTTCAGCATGAACGGCCTGACATATCAGATCGCCAAACGCCTGGTGAAGGTCCCGTATATCTCGCTCGTTAACCTGATTGCCGATAAGGAAGTCGTCCGGGAATTGATTCAGCAGGATTTCTCGGTGGAAAAAGTAACGTCTGAACTGAAGAAAATCATAGATGGTCCCGACCGTGAGGCAATGCTGGTTGGATACCGGGAGGTGCAGGAGAAAGTCGGCGGCCCCGGAGCTTCGGAGCGGGCGGGGGCGTTGATGGTGAGGTATTTGACTGATAAGTAGTTTTTTCTCACAGAAAGCACAGAATACACAGAAGCAGGTTCCAGTTGTTTCGCCGAAGCAAAGGATCTCTTATTTTCTGTGTATTCTGTGCTTTCTGTGAGAAACCCCTACCCATTCGCATGCAACGCCATCCGGTTTCCTTCCGGATCAACAAAAAACGCCATATAGCCCATGTCATCGCCGATAGCGGTCTTAGGCATCAGGATCTTCCCGCCATTGGGTTCGACGCGGTCCAGGACCACCTGGATATGCGGATTGGCATTGAGGTAAATCACGACGCCGTCCATCGAGGGCTTGTGCATATCTCCCTTCACCAATGCTCCTGAAACTTTTCCGTTCGTTTCCTCCGATCCCGGGAAGAACGTCATCTCCATGCCCATCATATCCATACTATGCATGGAAATATCAAACAGTTTTTCATAAAATGCCTTTGCCCGGGCGGTGTCCGTGACCGGGATCTCAAACCAGTTGAGGGCGTTGGTAGCAGCGCTGAGTTTTTCCATGTGTATGCCGGTTTTGGGTAATTACTTGCCCTCCGAGAGGGTTTTGAGTTTCTGCAAACCTTTGGAAAAATCCTGATCCATCATCGCATCCATGTCCATACACAGTTTGAAGACGGCATTGAAGGGATACGGAAATTCGGAATCGAACCCCCAGGTAACATCCGTGGTGTTTGGTCCCTGCGGCTTCAACGCGATGAAGGCATTCGCTTCGCTTTCCTGCGGCTCTTTGAAGAGAAGGAGGGTTTCCACGCGCGACTGCGGCGTCAGCACTTTCATCGTCTGGCTGCCGCTGCCCACTTCCTTGTTTCCTTCCCAGCTGTAGACCGCGCCGACGGTGCCGTCCTGTCCGTCGATTTTCACCTTCATGTTCGGATCGTGATCTTTCCAGGGACTCCATTTTTCGTGGTTGGCAAACTTGCTGACATTTTCCCAGACCACTGCCTGAGGCGCATGGATGGAGATCGTCCGTTCGAAGTGGTATTCCTTGGAAATGAAGAGGCCGGCAATCAGGAAAAAGCCGATGACGAGCACCAGCAGACCGCCGATGAACAACAGAATTTTTTTCATGTCAGGAGAAGTTGTTAAGGTTGATAATAGGTCAATTATTCAGCCGGAAAAGGCTGTCAGGAAGGCGGTAAACAGGAGAATGGATTCCTTCGGAAAGAAATGGAAAAAAGGGAAAAAAAGAAAGAAGCTACGGGGGAAATCGTCAGGTATTCAGGTAGTTCCGGATCCAGGACTTGCGCGTTCCCTGAACCTGATTGAAGAAAGCCGCCATTACCTTTTTGTCGGCGTCCCAGTTGCCGGTAGGGTAGAAGGGTTCTCCGAAAAGAACCGCTTTCCGCCCATAGTCAAACCCGCAGAAAACAATCGGCACCTGCGCGCCAAGTGCCATGTAATAAAATCCGGTTTTGAGTTCGGATACATCCTTTCGCGTTCCTTCAGGTGTCACGCAGATCCGGAATTCCTCGTGCTCGTTGAACAGGGCCACTACACTGTCGACAAAATTGAGGTGCCGGCTCCGATCCACCGGATAGCCCCCCATCTTCTTCAAAAACCACGACACCGGCGCCGGCCGGAATAACTCCTTCTTCGCCAGGTAGTAAATCCAGATATTGATATAGGCCCGCGCGCCTACGCCGACGTAGAAGTCGTTTGACGTTGCATGTGGCGCCACAAACAAAACAAACTTCGGTAAGTTGTGGGGAACGGGGCCGGAAACGGTCCAGCCAGCCAGACGAAAAAGCCATGCGGCCAGCCTGCGTAACATAGTCAAGGTGCTTTCAGGGCCGAATTAGTCCCTTTTTTTCACGGAAACAAAACATTCTGCCCGCTAATAAATCACAAACGGCGTCGGGCTGAAGCAAAGCACGAAGACCAGCAGTGAAAACCAGCCCAGTACCTTCCGCTTCCAGCCGATGGGTACGTCGATCTCGGCCGGCGGGTGATAGATTCCCAGAAAACGCCCCAGCATGACTGCAAACGGGAGGAAACCTCGGTAGCCGTCAATCTCCGGGAAAAACCAGGTAAGACCCAATTGAACAAGGACAATGCCGAGCGCAATCGCAGCGATGGTCCAATTCGACGCGTCGAGCCGGCTCAGGCACCAGAACAGTAATCCGGCATAGCCAAGGAGATAGCCCGACTGAATGGCGAAATCCATCGGGTCGGCCAGAATAAAATCCTGGTAGCGAAACCAACCCAGCCCGGCGTAGAACAGAAATGCGATGAAAATCAGCGGAGAAACGACACGATGCCCGCGCTCGCCGATCAATCCGTACAGAATATGCCCGCCATCGAGCTGCCCGATTGGAAACAGGTTCAGCGCTGTGAAAAACAACGACAGGTAGCCTGCAAACAGAAAAGGGTAATGTGCCATGTCGAAACTGGACGGTACTGCTCCAGTCGCCACGTATTTCTTAAAAAAAAGCAGCAGGAGATTATCCCCTAACCCAACGGCTCCGCGCTCGCTCAGGGCTTCCGGCGTGTATACATAAGAAGCATACTGCTCGCCAAGGGCCTTCCATTCAGGATGAAGTGCGAAGACATACCCTGCCGGGGGAAGATGCGTAAACCCGTACCAGAGCAGTACCAGCGCGGCGGCGAAGCCTGCCAGCGGCCCGGCGATACCAATATCAAAGTACTGGATGTTGGACCGTACCCGGCTTTTCAGGCGGATAAACGCGCCCATCGTACCGATAGTGGTATACGGGCCGAGCCAGAGCGGCAGAAAGTATGGCAGGGTAACGCTGACGCGGTTTTTCCGGGCGGTAAAGTAGTGCCCGAACTCGTGCACCGTCAGGACTGCCAGAAACGGCAGCGAAAAAGCCAGGCCCTTCCCGAGGTCGCGGAGAGAAGGCCAGTACTCGCCTGCAAACAGCGACTCGCCGTTCAGCCATTCGGTGCCGGCAATGGTAGTAGTCAGAATAGTAATCAGGAAAAGCCCTGCCTGAATCAGGTACAATCGAAGGCGTGGCGTCATGCGTACACAGGTTGGGCGACCCGTGGATCAGAGGTGCGCGACTTTGTCGAGCAGACTTCCGATGGGGTTCAGCCATATTGTCTGAATACCTACGGAAGAGGCCGCCCGGATATTGTCGGCGTTGTCGTCGATAAACAAACTTTCTTCGGCAAGCAGGTTGCCACGCCGGAGCGCTTCTTCGTAGAATCCGCTGTCGGGCTTCATGAAACCCATTTCATACGACAGGAACGGAATCCGGAAAAGGCTCAGGAAATCATATCCGAGGGCTTCGGCCCGCCGGCATATTTCCCTTACGTGAATGGCATTGGTATTGCTCAGCAGGAAGACGTTGTACTGCTGTTGCAGGGCCCGGATGCGGGCGAGGCGTTCCACCGGCATGTCGAGAAGGAGCGCGCACCAGGCCGTATCGATGTCGGCGTCAGACCAGCTGGCCGAAAACTCCCGACGCATCAGGTCGCGGAATTCGGCATCGCTGACCTTCCCGATTTCGTATTGGTGAAAGAAGGCCTTTTCGTGGAAAAGACGGGTTGCCTCTTCCGAAGAGATACCGGCCAGGCCGGCGAAGGCATTATAGGTACGGGGAATGTCAATGTCGATGATGACATTCCCCATATCGAAGATCAGGTTTTTGACCATCGGGCTATTCCACGAAGACACCCATGCCGGAAAACTTCTCAATCCGCTGATCGATCCGTCGTTCGGCCGGAATGGCTTCCAGTTTGTCCAGTTGGAGGAGGATTTCTGCCTTGAGGATTTCGGAGGCCGCATCGTAATCGAGGTGCGCGCCGCCCAGGGGTTCGGGGATAATACCGTCTACCAGTCCGTTACCCATCATGTCAGAAGCGGTCAGCTTCAGGGCTTCGGCCGCCTGCTCCTTGTAATCCCAGCTCCTCCAGAGGATGGATGAGCAGGATTCAGGCGAAATGACCGAGTACCAGGTGTTTTCGAGCATCAGTACCTGATCGCCGATCGCGATACCGAGTGCCCCGCCGGAAGCGCCTTCCCCGATCACCACACAGATAACCGGAACCTGAAGTACGAACATTTCCCGGAGGTTGCGGGCAATGGCTTCACCCTGTCCGCGCTCTTCGGCTTCGAGACCGGGATAAGCGCCCGGGGTGTCGATGAGGGAAATCACCGGAACGCCGAATTTCTCGGCCATTTTCATGAGCCGGAGGGCTTTGCGGTAACCCTCGGGATTGGGCATCCCGAAGTTGCGGAACTGACGGTCTTTGGTATTGCGGCCTTTCTGCTGGCCGATGATCATCACCGGGCGACCGTCGATCTTGGCGAAACCGCCCACGATAGCCTTGTCGTCGCCAACCTGGCGATCCCCGTGAATTTCAATAAAATCGTCGCAGATACGCTGAATATAATCGAGGGAGTAGGGGCGGTCCGGGTGCCGGGAGAGCTGTACGCGCTGCCAGCGGGTGAGGTTCCGGAACGTTTCCTTCTTTAAGTCGATGAGCTGTTCTTCCAGAACCGCCGTCGCCGAGGACACATCAAGGTCTTTTTCGGCGGCCAACCGTTTCATTTCTTCAATCCGGGCCTCCAGTTCGGCGATAGGGCGTTCAAAGTCGAGTAATGTTCGCATAAAGTGGTTTTTCCTTTTCGTGATCCAACGTCACGGCCGGTCGGGCAAAAGTAATAACAGATAGACAGAATGCAGGCAATCTGCCGGTAGTTTCTGCAGGGTCAGAGCTCGTAGGTCTGGCCCTTTTCCGGGATTTCGACGTGCCGGTAACCGTTTTCATTCAACAGATTGGCAAATACCTGCATGGATCCTTCTTCTCCGTGTATCAGGAATACCTGTTTCAGTTTTTCGGGAGACTGTGCCTTGACAAACCGCAGGAGATCGTGCTGGTCGCCATGACCGCTGAAAATGTCGATCTTCTCGATCTTGGCCATGACGTTCATCTCCCGGTCCTTGATTTTCAGGGTATTCTGCCCGTTCATCAGGCGCCAGCCGAGCGTGCCTTCCGCGGCATATCCGACGAGCAGAATGGTGCAGTAGGGGTTGCTGATATTGGCGGCAACGTGCTGTTCCACCCGTCCTCCGGAAATCATCCCGGAAGCCGAAATAATGATACAGGGCTCGCGGTGATTGGAAATGGCACGGCTCGCCTTTTCGCTTTCGATGAACGTCAGGTTCTGAAAATCAAACAGCGAACCGTGCTTTTGGCGAAAAGCCTGGGCATCGGCATTCAGCAGTTTGACGTTTTTTTCGTACACCCGCGTCGTCGAATGAGCGAGGGGGCTGTCGCTGAAAACCCGGATCGGCTTGAACCCCTGCTCGCTGTATAACCGGTTGAGGGTGAAGAGCAAAGCCTGGGTGCGGCCGACCGAAAACGCAGGGATAATGAGCCGGCCCGGTATGTTGATGCAGGTCCGCCGGATGACGTCTGATAGCGCTTCTTCCGGTGTGCGCTCGTCTTCGTGGAGACGGCTGCCGTAGGTCGTTTCGCAGACGAGGTAGTCCACTTCCGGCACCGGATGGGGCTCTTCGTGCAGCGGGTAGTTCTTCCGGCCGAGGTCGCCGGAGAAGCAGATGGACTTCTTCCGCCCGTTTTCCGCGATTTCGAGGACAATATGCGCCGCTCCGAGGAGGTGGCCGGCAGGGATAAAGTTTACCCAGATACCTTCCCGAACCTGAAACTTCTGACTGAAGGCGATCGGGACGAAGTTGTCGAGCGCGTCTTCCACCTGCTTGTCGAGGTAAAGATCCCCCTTCTTTTCGAGGCGGGCCATGCGCTTTTTCTTCTTGTTCGAATCGCCGACGGCCCGTTGCAGCTTGCGCTGGTTGAGGTGGGCAGCATCGAGTAAGAGTAGACGTGTCAGATCATACGTGGCTGAGGTACAGAGTATTTGTCCTTCGTATCCGTCCCGGAAGAGGTTGGGAATATTGCCGGAGTGATCGATGTGAGCGTGGGTGAGCAGAACGAGGTTGACAGTGGCGGGATCGAAGGGAAAAAAGCGACGGTTTTCGTCTTCTTCCTCAATATTCCGCTCCATGTCGGTACCGCAGTCGATCAGAATGCGGTAGCCATCCTCCAATTCCAGTAAATACATACTGCCCGTCACTTGTCGGGCAGCACCCCAAAACGTTAGTTTCATTGTATATCGTAAGCCGCTGTTGCGGACACTTTCTCCTTGTCATTTCCCCGGGGGAAAGCAGGTACTGTGAGACCGGAAAATTTTCGCCGGGATAATCGGGTAAGAAAGATACCGGCGGGTTGGCGGAAATGCGATTCCGGAACAGGCAGAAATCGTAACCGATTGGTCAATCCGGACAAAGCTACCAAAAGAATTAGTAAGTTGGGCAATGATTGAGTGATCAAACGTGTATGAATAAAATTACCCTGCTGGTTGTCAGTTTATTTGCCAACACGGGCATCCTGGCACAGGTTCCCGACACCCTCGTCCGCGACCGGTTTCTCCGCCGGCTCGATTCCCTGGAAAATAGTCTTTTTCTCCAACACGGCCGTATCTCCGGTTCGATCAAGGCTTGCAAGACCGGTGAGACCGTTCTCAACTGGCGCCAGCGCAAGGCTTTTCCCTCGGCGTCCACGATTAAGTTACTGACGACGGCGACGGCAATGGCCGTCCTCAACGAAAATTACACCTATGCGACAGTCCTCGAAACCGACGGCATCATCCGCGGGGATACACTCATTGGAAATGTATACTTCCGTGGGTCGGGAGACCCTTCCCTCGGCAGCGGGCGCTTCAAAGGCTACCCGGACCGGGCAGGGGTTTTTCAGGAATGCCTCGCTGCTGTTCGCAAAAAAGGCATCCGGTATGTGACCGGAGCGGTTGTCGCCGACGCCGGTATCTTCGACTCCAATACCATTCCCGACGGCTGGATGTGGGAAGACCTGGGCAACTATTACGGCGCCGGCGTCAGCGGTTTGAACATTGACGAAAACATCGCCCGGTTTGTCTTCCGCCCTGGCGCCACCATCGGAGACCCGACGGAAGTATTGCGCCTGGAGCCCGAGCTCCCGGCGGTTTCAGTTGTCAACCGCGTAACCACACGTGAAGCGGGTTCCGGCGATCAGGTCAACATCAATGTAACACCCCTGGGCAATACCTTTTTTCTGAACGGAACGGTTCCGAAAGGGAAAGCAGAATTTCCGGTAAAAGGAAGTATTCCAGATCCGGCGCGGTTTGCGGCGCTTTCGTTGCGGAATACATTGATACAGAATGGAATAGGCGTTGCGGGAGGTCCGTCGCTGGCTACTCCGGCAGATACCGCCCGGCGGGATACGCTGCTCGTACTGAAGTCTCCGCCGCTGAAGGACCTCGCCCGGGAGTGTAATTACTACAGCATCAACCTCTACGCGGAGGCATTTCTGAAGACCGTCGCCGTGGTACTCAACGAAGGCAACGATACTCACGCCGGAATCGATGCACTGAAGAAGGTATGGGCTGCAAAACAACTGGTATTTCCGGGGTTACGGATGAAGGACGGGTGCGGCCTTTCCCCACAGACGACCGTTACCGCAGAAGCGATGACAGACCTGCTGGCACGCGTTTCGAACGAACCCTACTTTCCTGCTTTTTATGAAAGTATCGCCGTACTGGGTCGGGATGGAACGCTGCGGAACCTCGGAAAGAAAACCCGCGCCGCCGGCAATGTCCGGGCCAAAAGCGGTACCATCGGCGGAGTACGCGGGTATGCCGGGTATTTCACCGCAAAAAACGGAGAGAAGTATGCCTTTGCCTTTTACATGGAAAACTATGACGCCGATTTTGGCTCTCCGGCAAAAGTCATGGAGAAATTAATGGTCCAACTGGTTGACTTCTGAATCGATGAAAAAGCACCATAAACTCACCAATAGTTTGCTGGAAGATAGTCCTTATCGTGAAGTGCACCAGGTTGTGCATCAGACGATTGTGGATGAGTCGCTCATCACCCGCCGCATCGTCGAGACAGAAACGGATACGGACATTACGTTCGGAAACCGGCTCGCCGACCGGGTAGCTGAATTCGGCGGCAGCTGGAAATTCATCCTGTTGTTTTCCGGATTTCTGTTTGTCTGGATTGTCTTTAATTCTGTCGCCTGGCTGCTTCGGTTTGATCCCTTTCCGTTCATTTTGCTCAACTTGATTTTGTCCTGTCTGGCAGCGGTGCAGGCGCCGATTATCATGATGAGCCAGAACCGGCAGGAGGCCAAAGACCGGCAACGGGCGCGAAACGACTACGCGGTTAACCTCAAATCCGAAATCGAAATCCAGTGCCTGCACGAAAAGCTGGATATACTGATTAATGAAGTGGCTGAACTGCGGCAGCGAAATGCGCATTAAGACAGCAAAGGCCGCCCCGACTCCGGAACGGCCTTTTTGTTGCATTTTTTGTCTGTGAAGTCTGTGAAGTCTGTGAAGTCTGTGAGCCTTTTTTCTCACAGACTTCACAGACTTCACAGACTCAGGAATTCATCAACGACTCAATCTCCTCCGCCTCAATCGGAATACCCGCCATCATATCCGTATTCCCGTTTTCAGTAATCAGGATATTGTTTTCGAGACGGATACCGAGCCCTTCTTCCGGAATGTAAATGCCCGGCTCGCATGTGAATACCATACCCGGCTCAAAGCGGCGGTACTTGCTGCCTACGTCGTGCACATCGAGTCCGAGGAAGTGAGACGTCCCGTGCATGAAGTACTTCTTGTATGCCGGCCAGTCAGGGTCCTGATTATCAATATCCTGCTGGGTAATCAGCCCCAGTCCTTTCAGCTCGCTTCCCATGATGAGGCCTACTTCCTTGTGGTATTCGTCCCACAAACCACCCGGTACGAGCATGGCTTTCGCTTCGTTCATGACGCGGAGTACGGCATCGTACACCTGGCGCTGGCGTTCGGAATAACGTCCGGAAACCGGAATCGAGCGGGTCAGATCAGCGTTATAATTTGCATATTCCGCTGCCACGTCGAGCAGGATGACATCTCCAGCCTTGCATTGCTTGCTGTTTTCAATGTAGTGAAGCACGCAGGCACTCGGGCCGCTCGCAATGATGGGCTCATAGGCAAACCCGCGCGACCGTTGGCGAACAAATTCATGCAGTAATTCTGCCTCAATCTCATACTCCCACACACCGGGTTTGACGAATCCGAGGAGGCGGCGGAAGCCGTCTTCCGTAATCCGGATGGCTTCATCGAGCAAGGGGATTTCCTCCGGCTGCTTGATCGCCCGGAGGTAGTGCATCAGCGGCGCGAGTCGCTCGTATTTGTGAAGCGGGAACCGGGACTGGAAATCACGGATGAAGCGCGCGTCGCGGCTTTCGACAACGACGTCGGCACGGGTATGCTCGTTCGTATTCAGATACAGGTGCTCGGCTTCGAAAATCAGCGTCCGGAGGACCGATTCGAACTGGCGGGTCCAGTAGACTGTCTTGATACCGGAAACTTCCCGGGCGTGCTCCTTGGTGTATTTGTAGCCTTCCCAGACAGCGATGTGGTCGTTCGTTTCCCGGAGAAAAAGAATTTCCCGGTGTTTTTCGTCCGGCGCGTCCGGAAAGAGCAGCAGAATGGTCTCTTCCTGATCGATTCCGGTAAGGTAAAACAGGTCGCTGTTTTGCTTGAAGCGGAGGGTGCCGTCGGCATTGGTCGGCAGTACATCGTTCGCGTTCAGGACCGCGATCGATTTAGGCTTCAGCAATCCGGCCAGGCGCTGCCGGTTGCGGGTAAAGAGGGCGTTCGGAATCGGCTGGTATTTCATAAGCGGTACAAAAGGGGGCGTAGCGTCCCGGTTATTGATGAAGAGGTGTTACTTCCGGCAGAGGTAGATGATTTCCTTGCTGGGTAGGGCGAAGCGTTCGACGCGCTCCCGGGGCATTTCGAGGACAAACCGGTCTTCCGTTACCCGGAAGCCGCCTTTGGCGAGTTCCTGTCCGTAATCCTGTCCGAAGAGCCGCAGGTGGTCGTTTTGCCAGAAAATACGCTCCCGCTCTTTCGGGTCGGTGATGGTCGGGTCTTCGAAGGTATGCGGTTTGCTCCAGTCCTGCGGCGACTGAATAATGGCCCAGCCGCCGGGTTTCAGTACCCGGTATAGTTCGCGGGTAGCCTGGTGGTAATCGTCCACGTGTTCAAGTACGTGGTTACAGAATGCAACGTCAAAATGATTGTCGGGGAAGGGAATCTGGTGGATATCCATTTTCACCTTCGCCAGCGGACTTTCGATATCAGCGGTGATGTAACCGTCGCCGTGAACTTTTTCAAACCGTTCCATAAAACAGTGTTCCGGAGCGACGTGCAGTACCATCTTCTTTGATTGGAAAAAGTCCGTCTTTTCCCTGAGGTACAGGTACATCAGCCGGTGACGCTCCAGTGCCAGGCAGTTCGGGCAGAGCGCGTTGGCGCGCGATTGCAGGCGACCGTATGGCAAAAACCGGCGGAACGTCTTGCCGCAAACGGGGCATTCCTTGTCGTTACCGGTCAGAAAAAGGGCAGTGATTTTGAGGGGAATATAGCTAACCCGTTGGAGTACAGGGCGGGGTACGGTACGCAGAACAAAAGAAATAAGACGTTTCATGCGGCAAAGTTGAGCAATTACGCGCAAAGGGCAAAGAGCATACAGCCATGAGCTTTTCCCCATGCCCCGTGCCCCGTGCAAGATTGGTTACCATTAAAAAAGCCGGGCAGCGTCGCTGCCCGGCTTTTTTAATGGTAACCAATCGCTACAACTCGCGGATCCAGATGTTCCGGAAGCTCACCAGGTTGCCGTGATCCTGCAGGCTGATGGGTCCTTTGCCATGCGGCAGGTTTTTCGGTGCGCCGATGTATTCAGTTGAGCCCTGGATTTTGGTATGGTTTTGTACGATGATACCGTTGAAGATAACGGTCACGTACGGAGGTGTTTCAACACCGCCGTTCTGGTTAAAGCGCGGCGCCGTATAGATGATGTCGTAGGTGTTCCATTCACCCATCGGACGGATCGGGTTGATCATCGGAGCCGATTGCTTGTAAATGGAGCCGGCTTGTCCGTTGCGATAGGTGCGGTTCTGATAGCTGTTGAGTACCTGCACCTCATACATGCCCTGCATGAAGATACCGCTGTTGCCTTTGCCCTGGCTTTTCAGGGTTTCGGGTTCGTTGGGAGAGCGCCACTCGATGTGGAGCTGGTAATCGCCGAAGTCCTGCTTGGTGGAGATATTGCCGGCGCCTTTGACGACCGTCATCGCACCGTCTTTGACTTCCCATTTCGCCGGAGAGCCGTCTTTGACTGTTACCCAGTTGTCGAGGTTTTTACCGTCGAAGAGGATGATGGCGTCCGAAGGAGCGGCGCCGTACTCTTTACCGGGCGTTACGGTGGGTACTTCAGGATCCCAGAATTCGGTTTCATCCGGCTTGACGAGGTAGTTTTTCTTCACGGCGCGGCCGTCCTGGGCAGAGGCAAAACCCAGCGCCGCAAGGCTTAAACAGAGGGAGAGCGTAAGCTTTTGAGCTGTTTGCATTGGTCAAAGCAAAATTTGAGATTTAGATTGCGGGTGAAATTAGCGGAAACAGGGCGGAGGTGTATTTTTTTGTGAGAAAAAAGTGCGGCGGCAGGTTTCGAAGTTTAGAGTTTAGTGTTTAGAGTTGGTGGACAGGACTCTTCCCAACAGATCTGAACACTAAACTCTAAACACTAAACTTTGAACTCCTCAATACAACCCCTCTTCTCCCCAAAAAGACTATGAAAATTGTTGAAAATAAAAAAGCCCCGGGAAGGCAGTTGATCAAGCGGATGGACCAGCGGACCAAGTGGATCCTGCTGACGCTCTTTTCGCTGCTGATGATTGCCTATGGCCTGACGGTTTACGGCCGGGCGATCTGGCTGTACGGCTCGGGCGAGCCGACGGTGAAGTGGGTGCTGACGGGCGGCTATGCGCTGATTCTGCTCCTCGGCGGCCTGATGCTGTTCGCCAATGCCCTGCGTATCCGCCTGCAGATGGACTTCCGGCGGGAGCTGCGGCGCTTTGTCCGGAAAAACCGCCGGCTCTTCGCGCCGAAAAAGGAAAATACCCCCGGCAAAAAACAATCTCCCAAAGGCAGGGAAAAAGAAAACCCCGCCGGACCTCAGGCCTGACGGGGTACGGAAAACGCGGTGAATCTCACCGCGTTTCGCCTTATTTCTTTTCGAAAGAAGCTTTGATCGCTTCTACGTCTACTTTCTTGATAGTAGGCTTCAGAGTCAGACGCTTGATGGTAGCGATCCGGTTGTTGGCAACGGCCTTGTTTCTCCGGTCCTTGCGCTTCAGTTGTGATACACCCATGATTTTCGGTAGTTTGGTTCGAGTAACTCAGGAACTACTCGAACCTGATAACATTACCCGGAATTTCAGAAATTGAGCCGCAAAAATAGCCCTCCCTTGCGTAAAATCCAATAGTCGGCCGGTCAAAATTCACGAAAAAGATAATGGCAGAAGAAAAGCGGCAGAAACCGGCCTTGTTTTCGGGTTTTTGCCCGCTCTTCGCGTTTAGAATGCTATTTTTGCGGCTCGTTTTGCGAAGAAGGGCATAGCCGCTTCCCCCGCGGCATCCCGTGAACATACACATCTGATGAGTATACAGAAACCGACACTACCCAGAGGCACGCGCGATTTCGGTCCCGAGCAAATGGTGAAACGGAACTTCATTTTCGACACCATCCGGCGGACCTTTCAGAAATATGGTTTTCAGCCCCTGGAAACCCCGACGATTGAAAACCTGTCCGTCCTGATGGGCAAGTATGGAGAAGAAGGAGACCAGCTGCTGTTTAAAGTCCTCAATTCCGGCAACTTCCTGGATGGTTTGCAACCTGCCGATATCGACGAAGGCTACAAAAAACTGACGCCGAAAATCGCTGAAAAAGGCCTTCGGTATGACCTGACCGTGCCCTTTGCCCGGTATGTGGTCATGAACCGGGGCGAACTGACATTTCCGTTCAAGCGGTATCAGCTGCAACCGGTATGGCGGGCCGACCGCCCCCAGAAAGGACGCTATCGGGAGTTTTACCAGTGCGACGCCGACGTTGTCGGAACAACTTCCCTGATCTGTGAAGCCGAAATCGTGGCCATGCTCCATGAAATCTTCGGCGGCCTCGGTATCGGCGATTTCACGATCAAAATCAACAACCGGAAAATCCTCAGCGGTATTGCCGAGGTAATCGGCGTGGCCGGTATGGAGTCTGCGCTGTTTGTGGCGATCGACAAACTCGACAAAATCGGAAAGGAAAAAGTTGAGGAAGAACTGCGGGAAAAAGGCCTGTCCGAGGCTTCCATCAAAAAACTCCAGCCGCTCTTCGGCGCGCCGACGTCTAACCGGGAAGCATTCGAAAACCTGAAAGACTGGCTCCAGAACTCCCAGGTAGGGATGAAGGGTGTGCAGGAACTCGAGCAGGTCTGGAAGTACATCCGGACCATGGGTATTCCGGAAAAGAAACTCCAGCTCGACATTACCCTGGCACGGGGACTGAGCTACTACACCGGTGCAATTTTTGAAGTCAAGGCCAACGGCGTTCAGATCGGCTCGATCTCCGGCGGAGGCCGCTATGACAACCTCACGGCTGCGTTTGGCGTGCCGAACCTGTCAGGTGTGGGTATTTCGCTGGGCGTCGACCGGATTTACGATGTCATGGAAGAACTCAACCTCTTTCCGTCTGATTCGGGTACGACCACGCGATTGCTTTTTACAAACTTCGATGCACAGGCCGAGGAGTTTTCCCTGTCGCTGCTTCAGAAAGCGCGCGCGGCGGGTATCAATGCCGAACTATTTCCCGAAAGCAGCAAACTGAAAAAGCAGCTGGATTATGCCGACCGCAAGCGTATTCCGTTTGTCGTTCTGATCGGTTCGGAAGAAATGGAATCGGGATTACTCACATTGAAGAATATGACAACCGGCGAGCAGGAAAAGCTCACCGCCGATCAGATTCTGGCCAAACTGGCTTAATCAAATATACTCCGGTACGACTTCCCGATGGTGAAGTGGTACCGGAGTCCTACTCCCGCCGTCAGGCCTGACGCCCGCGTCTCGGCGGTTGTCGTCCCATACTCCGGATACTGTACGGAGCTGAATTCCTTTCCCCAGAGTCTTTCCACGCCGATTAACTGGCGCAAGTACCCGGATACATACAGGCTTTTATGCAGGCGGTACGAAACTTCACCGCCTATTTCCAGCAGAACGGAGAAATTACGGAAGAGCTTGCTGCGGTCGACCAGCAGCACACTCGTATCCGGCGACGTCTGTACCTGCCGAAGCTGAATCACTCCCTTGGGTAAGTTGTAGTTAAAAAGCGCGGCTACTCCGCCCGATAGTCCGATGTTGAGGCGCTGCCCGGGGCCGAAAAGGTTCTTCCGGACGCGAAGAGGCACCTGAGCATACTGAATCCCCAGACTACCGCTGCCCCGCTGGGAAGGCTGGAATGCCAGTGAATAGGCGATGGTGCTGGGTAGGTTATAGATCCCGGTTTCGTATGACCAGCTTCCGCGCTGAAAACCGGCAACAATGCCCGGCACCAACTCCGGACCATGCCCCGAAGCGGTAAGCCGCCCGGTACGGTCCCGGACCAGTACCTGATTGCGGTACCCGCCCCCGAGGTCGAAGCCGATGTATACCCGTTTTTCCCGGATGATGACGTTACGGAGAGACGACGGCCCGTCAGGATAGTGTACCTGGGCGGTTGCCGTCAGAGAACAGAGCAAAACGAAAAACAGGTAGGCGTGCTTCATAGCCGGTCCGGTTGACGCTGTATCAGAAAGTTACCGCTTGTTTTTCAATTCTCTTCTGCCGGAAATTGAAAAAAATCAGTCCGATCGCCCGCCGTATGCGCCACGGATATCCCGCTTCAGCGAATAGGTATACCGCAGGGAAAGTCCGAGGCTCCAGCCGCTGCCGTCAGCCTTGATATCGGAGGTGGTTGTGTTGGCGTGATTAACGGTATAGGTCAGGTGCGTAGACATCGAATTTCCCATGCCCCACAGATGCCGGTAGTAAAATCCGAGGCCCAGGCGGTTGGAAAGCCGGACGTTGTACTCCAGGCCTAGTTCCAGCAGTGCGGTCATGGAGGTGGCAGTTTTGGTGAGCGACGTGATCTGGACAGTATCCGGGTGCTGCTGTCCGCGTTTGTACAGGTATCCGTCGATTTCGAAGCCGTCTACCGTCGTGCCCGCATTCGGAATCAGCCAGGCGCCGCCGGAAATCCAGAAGCCGGAGCGGTTTTTGACGCGCCCTGTTGAAAAAAGCTGTCGTTTTACCCGTCCGATAATCGCGCGGGAGTCGTTTTTATAGGTGAAGACAAAATCCCGGGGAGAGTTGCTGATCGTCAATTGATTATGGATCGGAGAGGGCGAATAACCCGCTTCCGCCGCCCATACTTCCCGAAACGAATAACCTACCAGTACGCCCCACCCGGATTTATTAACGGAGCCCGATGAAATCAGGTCATTGAAGGTATTGCTCAGGGTACTGTTGTCGGTTCGGATGAATCCTTCGGCATTGACATACCAGCGATGCAGTACTTCCTCTTCCATACGCGGCGCTTTCAGCCGCTGGCTTTTGACGGGGGAATAGTACTCGGGAATCTCCGGAACTTCCTGGGCGGCGCAGGAAAAGCCGGCCAATACGCAAAAGAATAGGAAAAGGTACTTCATGTCAGAGGGGAGAAAACGTTACTCACCGTTACGCACGAAGGTAAGCCGGCGTTTCACCGCCCCGCTACCTTTTTCAGTATTTCCGGAAAAAGAACAGCCCCGGTTCGAAACCGGGGCTGTCAGAAACCGGCGGGGCAGGGTTACCGCCAGGCTTTATAAGCATTGATCAGGCCGTTGGTCGACCCGTCATGGCTCGAAACGGCTTCGCTTCCCTGAAGCTCCGGATAGATTTTGCTGGCAAGCTGCTTGCCGAGCTCCACGCCCCATTGGTCGAAGCTGTAGATGTTCCAGATCACGCCCTGAACGAAAATCTTGTGTTCATAGGCGGCGATCAGGCTGCCGAGCGTCCGCGGCGTAACTTCCTTCACGAGGATGGAGTTGGTCGGGCGATTACCCTCGAATACCTTGAAGGCCACGAGCGGTTCGTAAACCTCAGGTGATACTCCTTTCGCTTCAAACTCGGCGATCACCTCTTCCCGGGATTTCCCGTTCATCAGGGCCTCTGTCTGCGCGAAGAAGTTCGAGAGAAGCATTTTGTGGTGGTCGCCCAGCGGGTTATGGCTGATGGCCGGAGCGATAAAGTCTGCCGGAATCAGCTTGGTACCCTGGTGAATCAGCTGGTAGAAGGCATGCTGCCCGTTGGTACCCGGCTCGCCCCAGATAATCGGGCCGGTCTGGTAGTCAACTTTCTCTCCCCCGCGGGAAACATACTTGCCGTTCGATTCCATGTCTCCCTGCTGGAAGTAGGCGGCAAACCGGTGCAGGTACTGATCGTAGGGGAGGATGACGTGGCTTTCCGCACCGAAGAAATTGTTGTACCAGATGCCGACGAGGGCCAGGATTACCGGAATATTCTGTTCAAAAGGCGTTTCACGGAAGTGGTTGTCCATCGCGTGTGCGCCTTCGAGCAGTTGCACAAAATTGTCGAATCCGATGCTGAGAATGATGGACAGACCGATCGCAGACCAGAGCGAGTAGCGACCGCCGACCCAATCCCAGAATTCGAACATGTTGTTGGTATCGATGCCGAATTTGGCGACCTCCTTTGCATTGGTGGAGAGTGCGACGAAGTGCTTCGCCACTGCCGACTCATCCGCTGCACTTTTGAGGAACCAGTCGCGCGCGGAGTGCGCGTTGGCCATCGTTTCCTGAGTCGTGAAGGTTTTCGATGCGATCAGGAAGAGCGTCGTTTCGGGGTCGAGGCCCTTCAGCGTTTCGGCGATATGCGTTCCGTCGACGTTAGAGACGAAATGCAGGTTCAGGTGATTTTTATAGGCCTTGAGGGCTTCCGTAACCATCACCGGACCGAGGTCCGATCCGCCGATGCCGATGTTGACGACGTCCGTAATGGCTTTGCCGGAGTAGCCTTTCCAGTCGCCCGAAATCACTTTCTCCGAAAATACACGCGCTTTTTCCAGCACACCGTTGACGAGGGGCATGACGTCTTCGCCGTCTACGTCGATCGGGGTATTGGAGCGGTTACGAAGGGCAACGTGCAATACGGCACGGTCTTCCGTCGCGTTGATTTTGTCTCCTGAAAACAGTTTGCCGATGGCGTCGCTCAGTTCGCACTCCTGCGCGAGTTCCAGCAGTAACCGGCGGGTTTCACCCGTGATGCGGTTTTTGGAATAATCAAGCAGGATGTCTTCGAAACGAAGGGAAAATTGCTCGAAACGGGCAGGATCTTCCTGAAACAGGTCTTTGATCTGGGCGGTTTGAACCGTTTCGAAATGAGCGAGAAGCTTTTGGTAGGCAAGCGTCCGGTTAAATGGGATCGATTTCAGCATGAGAATAAGCTCCAAAAGGAAAGTTTGAGGCAAAAATGAAAAAAACTCCGTTCGGAAGGAAGGTCCGGGCCGGAGTTTTTCAACAGGAAGAAATACCATACGCCGGATTGGCCGGCAAAACGTTACGAAGGAAAGTCGCCCGCAAATGCAAACTCACCGAGCGCCTTGCGGCTTCGCGGCGTGACTTCCCGGGTATAAAAAGGTTCGTCGAGCTGACCGGCTTCACCCAGGTGACCCAGCGCGATGACCACCACCGGCTCTACGTGCTCCGGAAAATGGAATACTTCTTTTGCTTTTTTCCGGTCGAAACCACCCATTACGTGCCCGAATACGTCGTGCTGACGGGCTTCCAGCAACAACGTAGCATTGGCAGCACCGAGATCATACCAGGCATATGCGTTCGGGGTATTGTCAGGGCCGTATGCGGTGATGGCTGACGCGAGGATCAGTACATCCGCGTGCTGCGCCCAGAGGTGGTTGCCGGGCAGGAGGATACTCTTCAGTTTTTCGAATTGCTCTGTATTTTCCTTCGTGGCATAGACATACGACCAGGGCTGGAGGTTATTGGCGCTTGGCGCCCAGGAAGCCGCTTCGAGAATCGTCTTCAAAACGGCAGGTTCAATGGATTTCGGCGAAAATGCCCGGGGGCTCCACCGGTTGCGTACGAGATCGCTGACAGGGTGTTCGGTTGCCGGAACTTTAATGCTCATGGTTCAGGGAAGTTGAATTTATATGTAGATACATACAAATAAACCTCACGGCAGGCAGATTTGTTCCAGTTCATCCAAATCTCCCATGAAAGCATTGTAATCTACCTTGCCTTTGATGCCGCGGACCTTGCCGGTCTCGGAATATTGCCAGAACCAGAGCTTGCCGGAAATATCTCCGGCGATTTCGGAAGAGGAGTAATCGGCGAGCCAGAGGGGATATTCATCGAAATGCCCCCGGATAAACCGCTGGTAAAAGCGACGGTTGGTATAGACAACAGGACGGACGCCATAGTGTTTTTCAACCAGCTGTAGCCAGGTATCGATATCGCGTATCGTTTGCTCGTCGGACTTGAGGGCGTGAGACGATTCGACGTCGAGAACAGGGGGGAGATCTCCCGACCGGAGCTTCACGGTATTGACGAAGTTGGTAGCCTGTTGCACCGGATCCCGCCAGGGAATAAAGAAGTGGTATGCGCCAACTTTCAGGTTAGCCTGGCGGGCGGCGGTATAATTGGCTTTGAATTTCTTGTCCTGAATGGAGATACCCTCCGTTGCCTTGAGGTAGGCGAATTCGAGGTGTGCGTCCCCGGGCAGGCCGGTTTGCCGGATGCTTTCCCAGCGGATACTGCCCTGGTGTTTGGAGACGTCGATGCCGTGAACGGCGTATTCGGTCGGAAGGCGAATGCCTGCGTCGAGGCTATAGCTCCAGTCGATACCCTGTCCGCGCCGATACTTGTACCAGACCGCGACAGCGATAAACCCGGCCAGAATCACGCCGACCGTCACCAGGGCTTTGGGAGAAAGAGTAGTTGTTTTTCGGGCCATAAACCAGACTTGCCGGGCAAAAATACCCGGCAAGCGTGGAAAAATTGTCTACAGTTTTCAGTTTGCTGTTTTCGGTTTTCAGTTGGGGGCCGCCGTGATTGGTCAGTTCTCCAACTGAAAACTGAAAACAGCAAACCTACTTATTTGGCTGCGGCGTCACCCGGAGGTACGGCTTCACATGCGTGACGCCTTTCGGGAATTTCTCGGCGAGGGCCTCGTTCGGAACGGCCGGCGTCACGATTACGTCGTCGCCGTCTTTCCAGTCGGCCGGCGTTGCCACCTGGTAGTTGGCGGTCAGTTGCAGGGAATCCACGACGCGGAGGAGCTCCGTGAAGTTCCGGCCGGTTGAAGCCGGGTAGGTGAGTGTCAGTTTGATTTTTTTATCGGGACCGATGATGAATACCGACCGCACCGTTGCTTTTTCGCTGGCGTTGGGGTGAATCATGTCGTAGAGTTCGGCGACTTTCCGTTCGGGATCGGCGATGATCGGAAAGTTGACTTCCGTGCCGGTCACGTCCTTGATATCGGGCGTCCACCGGTTGTGGGAATCGAGGTCGTCCACCGAAATAGCGATCACCTTCACGCCGCGGCGTTCGAAATCGCCCTTGAGAAGTGCCGTTTTTCCGAGTTCCGTGGTGCAGACCGGCGTAAAATCAGCCGGGTGCGAGAAAAGCAGACCCCAGCTGTTGCCGAGCCATTCGTGAAAATGAATAGGACCCTGAGTAGTATCTGCGGAAAAGTCGGGTGCGATGTCTCCAAGCCGTAAGGACATAATCGTAAAAAGTTTAAGGTTATACGTACGTCCGCAAAGTTTGGACGTTTGAACTGGATTAACAAACCGAATAGTCTATAAGTTTACCAGACTTCTATTAAATTTTCCCGGGGACTGATTATCAGTTTACTGGATCGGAAAAGACATTTTCCTGAAAAGAAATACAAAATTTTTCAGCCCCGCTGCTTGACAACGGTACTTTGAAACACCATCTTTGCACCCACATTTCAGACGGGGATGTAGCTCAGTTGGCTAGAGCGCTTGCATGGCATGCAAGAGGTCGTCGGTTCGAGCCCGATCTTCTCCACTTCAAACGCCTCCGGTTTTCACCGGAGGCGTTTTTGTTTCCGGTCGATCCGGGTTGTCTTACCGGATACTAATTTCCCTGCTGCTGATATAGGTAAAAAATAAGCTTTTTTGCTTTGTGTTTACCTGTTGATTGGTATCTTTCTGTCCGAAACGACCAACCCTCGTGAAGATCTTGTCCCATTGTTTTCCAGAAGCTACTCTGTCGGCGTTGCATCCGTTCGGGCAGTGCTGTTTTCTACCGAAATTACCAACCAAATCTCTCTATGAAGCAGTTTTTATTCCTCGCAGGCGCCTGTTGGCTGTCGGTGAGCAGTCCCTGCTTTGCCCAGCACGAAACCGATCACTGGGCATGCGGTAACTACGCCTTCTTTCGCTTCGGGTCCGGATTGTCTCAGGCCGGAGAAGCAAGCCGGATGCGGCAACTGGAAGGAAGCGCCGTTGTTTCGGATGCGCAAAGCGGGCAGCTCCTCTTTTACTCCGACGGCGTAAGTGTCTGGGGAAAAGACCATCAGTTACTTCCCAACGGAACTGGTCTGAAAGGAAGTCCGACCTCCACCCAGTCTGCACTCATCGTTCCCTTTCCGGGCCGGGAGGGGCAGTATTACCTTTTTTCTGTCAAAGCCTATGACGACGGCCC
>NZ_FNGS01000001.1:0-488664 GCF_900103285.1 Siphonobacter aquaeclarae
TCCTGATGCGCATACAGACCCGTCAGGTACAGCCGGGTATTGTCGGGCGAAAACGAGACGCCGTATTGTCCCGTAAAATTTCCCAGGCTGCGCGCGTTGGTGATTTCTCCTTTGCCGGCATCGAAATCAAATACCTCAAAAGGACGATCTGTTCCGTAAACAGCGGCCGCCAGCATTTTTCCGTTCGGGGAGGCTTTGAGATAGCCCATCGACTCAGCATCGCTGACTTTTCCTTTCGCATGAAAACTGCCCACCGCCATCCGTTTGCTTTCGGTGATGCCTTCCGACGTCAGCAGATAGACCAGAAAAGCGTCACTGTTCCAGGCATGGGCAAGAATCCAGTAGTCGTGCCCGTTGGCATGCGGAACGGCTGTCAGTTTCTCCGTCGTCATCGACTCAAGCAACCGGTTCTTCTCCGTGACATCACCCAGGCCGTTACGGAGCCGGGTGTCTACCACCGAGTAATGGAGGCCGCCGTCGGGGCCGTCGTCATAGGCTTTGACAGAAAAAAGGTAATACTGCCCCTCCCGGCCCGGAAAGGGAACGATGAGTGCAGACTGGGTGGAGGTCGGACTTCCTTTCAGACCAGTTCCGTTGGGAAGTAACTGATGGTCTTTTCCCCAGACGCTCACGCCGTCGGAGTAAAAGAGGAGCTGCCCGCTTTGGGCGTCCGAAACAACGGCGCTTCCTTCCAGTTGCCGTATCCGGCTTGCTTCTCCGGCCTGAGACAATCCGGACCCGAAGCGAAAGAAGGAGTAGTTACCGCATGCCCAGTGATCGGTTTCGTGCTGGGCAAAGCAGGGACTGCTCACCGACAGCCACCAGGTGCCTGCGAGGAATAAAAACTGTTTCATAGAGAGATTTGGTTGGTAATTTCAGTGGAGAACGGAGTTGAATATTTTCCGGAACGAAACCGAATGGTGCCGGCGGTCTGGTGTAAGGAAGGGTTTTGAAGGAGATAACGTACTTTGTTTTACCTTTCGATACCGGCTTCATAGGTTTGGTTGGACAGGAGGAACAATCAAAGAAACACAATAGGTAAAAAATCTCATATTATTTTCAAAAAAATATCAAAAGGAAATGACTGACCGGCGGAGACCCGGTCAGTCGCTTCGGAAAAATCGGTTGATTAACGATGGAAATAACCAGGCGGTTTGACCGCATTCTGCGGTTGTTTTTTGTGCTTCAGTCCCGGTCTGTGGTCAGCATCGAAGAGCTGCAAAACCGTTTTGACGCAAGCAAGCGAACCATTTACCGCGACCTGAACGCGTTACAGGCGGCTGGTGTGCCTATCGTTCAGGAACACGGAGTGGGTTATTCCATTATGGAAGGATACCGGATTCAACCGTCCCGGTTCACACCCGAGGAAATTCTGAGCCTGACTATTGCAGAAAAGGTCATGCAGGGGCATCAGACGCAGTTTATCAAAACGAACTTTGAATCGGCCCTTACCAAGATCAAAGGGTCTTTTGAGTTGCGGCAGAAAGACCAGGTTCAATCCCTGGAAGACAAGCTTCTGTTCGCGGATCAGACCCGGACCACCGAGTACCTTCCGGATATTATCGACGTCCTTCTGAAAAGTACCGTCACACAAAAAATAGCGCATATCCAATATATAAAAAGCAGCGGGACGGATGCCGTAAGCCGAGAGATAGAGGCTGTCGGCGTGTTTTACCAGAACCAGTTCTGGTATGTACTGGCTTATTGTCACCTGAGACAGGATTATCGGAATTTCAGGCTCGACCGTATCCGCGAAGTGCGGCTTTCGGGGAAGGGGTTTACCCGAAAACACCCGCCGGTCGACGAACTGCGCAGGCAGGATATAGCAGCTTATGCCACCCGGATCGTGATCCACGTCGACCGGGAATTTGCACACTACCTCTTTTGGGAACGGCAGGTATTCGGTTATGAACGCGAAGAGCGGGTGGATGGGCACGTAGTGATGTATTTCACCTGCCGCATGCATCCGACGGCGTTCGTCCGCTGGTTCCTGAAGTATGTAGACATCGGCCATATTGCCGAGCCGGAAGGTTTGCAGGAGGAAGCACTGGCAATTGTCCGGGCGGGATTAAAACGAAACCCCGTCGCCTGACGAGGCGTATTGGATAACCTGCGGAGAACGGTTTTACGGCTTGCCCGGCCGGCGAAACGCTTTTGGCATCAGCCCTTCCGTCCCGTTCCGGATGATTTCGTCAATCCGGGTATGTCTCGTTTCAGGCGTTTTGGCCAGAACGAGCCATTGCAGAAGTACTTTTTGGGCTGATGGGCTCAGTTTGCTGAAAAACAGCTTCGCTTTCGGGGCCGGTATCAACGCCTCCCGCAGATCTTTGGGTACTTTCAGCGCTTCCACCGAATCGAGCAGCGTCCAGGAGCCGTTCTGCCGGGCGACTTTGATACAGGCGAGGCCCGCGGGTTTCATTAAGCCGCTGGCGATCAGTGTTTTCACCTTTTCCTTGTTGATCTTTGACCAGGTACTCCGGGGCTTCCGCGGGCTGAAAAACTGGGCGTAACGCTGTTCATCCAAAGACCGCGCGGTACTGTCTATCCACCCGAAACACAGGGCTTCGTCTACTGCATCGCTCCAGCTCAGGGTGCGGGAGCCCGTCTGTTTCTTGTAGTTAACAAGCCAAACCCCGGTTTTTTCGGCGTGGTTTTCTTCCAGCCAGGCTCTCCATTCCGCCTTGCTTTCTACATAGAGCAGATCCGCTTCGTCGATAATTCTGTTCATTTTAGTCAATAGTAAAAATACCCCGGGCCAACGGTAGTCAACCCAGGGTGGTGAAGTCATTATTTTACGACGGTAGCTTCGAGTTCAATCGTCAATCCGGCAAACAGGCCCTTTACCTCAATGAGCGAGGTAGCCTGCCGGACGTCGTGTTCGGCGATCCACTCCTGATACAAATCGCCACAGGTCGCGAAAAAATCAGTAGTCGATGTAGTATAAACATTCAGCCTGACGATGCCGCTGCAGGCATATCCGGCCTCGCCGATCAGTTGTTCGAGGTTGTGGAATGTTTGCGTCAGCTGTTCCCGCATTGCTGCGGCGAGCGGTGCTCCGTTGGCGTCAATAGCAGCCTGGCCGGAGCAGTAGAGCGTGCCGGAGGGTTGCCGGATCTCGACAGCTTGTACAGAATTCGTGTTTTTACCCCAAGCCCACGGGTCGATGGTTCTTTTTTCCATGATTCGTTATTGAATAGTTCATTGGATGCAAGTATCAGTCCGGACTGACGCTGCAAAGCAAGGATTGGCTGGTGACAGCTGTTTGTCACACTTTTTTGAGAGGGTGACATTTTTTGCCGTGTATGGACCAGACAGGTTGTTTCTCGGATCACGGAAAGCCGGTATACCCAATACGCTCTGTTAGCAAAAGAAAGTACCTGAACCGATACCGGCTACCCCAACTGATCCGCTAAACCGGTATGCTAAGATGATACAGTCACCCGCCAACATGGTAGACATTTCCCCCTGGAAGCCGATATAATTTTGTCAAGCCTGAATTGACTGATTACATGACGCGCATTCTCTTCCTTCTGTTTGCTGCTTTGCCGTCGTTTGCCCGAACGGGACAAACTGTCACATTGGTTTTTCCCGATCATTCGCGTGTGCGCTTCGGCGTTGGAAAAGTAAGAGAGGCTTTGACGACAGCCGGATACCACGTTGTTCCGTCGCGCGGGAAAACTCGTATTGTTGTGACATTCAAAGCAGTATCCGCTGATTCGGTCGGCTGGCCGGGAAAGGAGGGATTTTTCCTCGAAAGAAAATCGGGAAAAAACCTCGTTGTACGCGGGGGAGACGCGTCAGGCGCACTCTACGGCTGCCTGGAGCTCGCGGCGCGTATCCGTGAAAGCGGAAAAATTCCTGAAACCTTGCTGGTAAAAGATCAACCCGAAATGGTCCTGCGAGGCACCTGTATCGGGGATGCATACGCTCCGATTCGGCAAAGGCGTTTGCCTGTTGCTTGGCTTTGTTTCGGGAAACGAAGACCTGCGCACCCGCGAAATCCGCACGAATGTTGACTGATTCATGAGAACCTCTTTCCTCTTTTTGCTGCTTTTCGCGGGAACGCTGTCGGTGCAGGCCCAACGTCTGTATGTACTCAATGGCGACCGTCTCCGGAAAAACGTGGCGTATTTCAATGCCGTCGACGCCGAAGAAGCGGTGAAGAACTACGTACCCAATGCCGCCTCGTACGACTGGCTGATGGCGAATGTCCCTCTTTTCGACTGCCCCGATTCGGTATTGCAGACGGTATATGATTTCCGGTGGTGGTCACTCCGCAAACACCTCAAGGAAACACCTGATGGTTTTATTTTCACCGAATTCATTACCAAAGTCAACCACGCCGGCAAGCACAATGCCATCAGCAGCGCGCTGGGGCACCATATCTACGAGGGGCGCTGGCTGCGGAATCAGCAGTACCTGGACGATTACATCCGTTTCTGGCTGTATGTCGACCCGAAGCATAGCGTGCAGCGTTTCCATGCGTTCAGCAGCTGGATCGACGACGCGGTGTATGCCCGTTACCTCGTGCAGCCCGACGGGGAATTTATCCACCAAAATCTCCCCGCGCTGGCAGCAGACTACCGCCGGTGGGAAGAAGAGCGGTGCCTGCCGGGTGGGCTTTTCTATCAGTTTGATGTAAAAGACGCCATGGAGGAATCAATCAGCGGTTCCCGCAAAGAGAAAAACCGACGTCCGACGATCAATAGTTATATGTTTGGCAATGCGCTGGCAATCAGTCGCATGGCGAAGCTTATCGGGAACGATTCCCTTCAGGTAGTTTATAAAAAAGAAGCGGACCGGCTGCAGAAACTGACTGTTGACAGCCTGTGGGACGCCCGGGCAGTATTCTTCAAAGTTAAAAAGGAAAAAGGCGGCTTCGCCGACGCGCGCGAAGCGATCGGGTACATTCCCTGGTACTTCAACCTGCCTGCCGATAAGCCGGAGTATGCTGCCGCCTGGGACCAATTGACAGACGAAAAAGGATTCCGCGCGAAATGGGGACTGACGACTGCCGAGCGCCGCCACCCGCTTTTCCGGACGCATGGCTCCGGCCACGGATGTGAGTGGGACGGCCCCGTCTGGCCCTATGCTACTACCCAAACGCTCAAAGCCCTCGCCAATCTTTTGGATAATTACCGCCACCACGGTACAATGACCCCGCCCGTGTTTTACGGAGAGCTGCTCCGGTATGCCCGCTCCCATACCCTTAACGGGCATATCTATCTCGGTGAGTATCAGGATGAAAAGACGGGAGAATGGCTCAAAGGAGATATTCCGCGAAGCAAGTTTTACAACCACTCCGGCTTTGCGGACCTGGTCATCAACGACCTGATTGGTATTCGCCCCGCTGAGGGAAATAGTCTGGATATCAAGCCATTACTGCCTGAAAACACGTGGGACTGGTTTTGCCTCGACGGCGTACCCTATCACGGCAGGACGCTGACGGTGCTGTACGACCGCACCGGCCGGAAATACGGAAAAGGAAAAGGATTTTTGGTTTTTGCCGATGGAAAAAAAGTGGCACAGGCCCGGACGGTCCGCCCGCTTCGGGTTACTCTCTAAGCTGATTCCGGTACTCTGGCTGACAGCCGGTATGGTTTCGGCGCAGCAATACGTCGATGTGACGCGTTTCGGCGCCCGCCGGGACAGCAGCCAGTTAGCGACAACGGCTATCCGGAAGGCGATCGAAGCAGCGGCAAAGGTCGGCGGCGGAACGGTCTATTTCCCGCCGGGTCTGTACAAAACAGGTCCTATTCACCTGAGAAGCCACATTACCCTGCTGATCGACGCCGGTGCGGAGATTCATTTTTCGGATGATTTTGACCAGTACCTGCCCATGGTACCGTCCCGTTGGGAAGGTACCGACGTGATCAATTTTTCCCCGCTGATCTATGCCGATCACGCCGAAAATATCGCCATCCAAGGACGGGGATTATTACATGGGCATGGACGAAAATGGTGGCACTATTCCGAAGTAATCGTCAAGAATTCGCCAGGGTCGAAATGGCAGGACGAATTCCATCGTCTCAACAAAGACGTATTACATCCGGATTTACCGGGGTGGGTGGAAAGAGGCTTTCTACGTCCTCCGTTTATCCAGTTCATGCATTGTAAAAATGTGCAGATAGAAGGAGTCACGATTACGAACTCTCCCTTCTGGACGGTCAACCCCGAGTATTGCGACAACGTGACGGTTTCGGGAGTAACGATCGACAATCCCCAATCGCCCAATACCGACGGCATCAACCCTGAATCCTGTAAGAATGTGCATATTTCAAACTGTCACATCAGTGTCGGGGACGATTGCATCACCATCAAATCAGGCAAGGACAGATCCGGCCGGAAAAGCAATGTACCCGCTGAGAATCATACGATTACAAACTGTACCATGCTCTCGGGGCACGGAGGCGTCGTGATCGGCAGCGAGATGTCGGGCGGGGTGCGGAACATCGTGATTTCCAACTGCATTTTCGACGGAACGGACCGCGGCATCCGCATCAAAACCGCCCGCGGTCGCGGCGGGGTAGTGGAAGACATCCGCGTCGACAACGTCATCATGCGGAATATCCGGGAGCAGGCCGTCGTCCTCGACACGCAATACGTCAAAACAAACCCCGAACCTGTTTCCGGGCGGACACCCGCCTTCCGGCGGATTCACCTGTCGAATATATCCGCCAGCGGTAAACAGGCCGGGTACGTCAACGGACTGGAAGAAATGCCGGTTGAGGATATCAGTTTTACCGGATTGCGGTTCCGAACCGAAACCGGCTTTGTACTCGGAAATGCCCGGCAGGTTGTTTTCCGGGATGTTACGCTGACCACAACACAAGGTCCCGCCGTGACAGCCGATCGCGTTTCCGGCTTGGAAATCAACGGATTAAGGACGGAGAAGGCAGTAGCAGGCGCTCCCGTTATCGACCTGAAAAATGTGACAGAAGCCCTCGTTTCCGGGTTATTTCTCCCGGCATTAGCGGACGTCTTCCTGCGCGTCAGCGGATCGGAAAGCGCGGGTATTGTCGTTACCGGAAATCACCTGAAGAAGGCAATCATCCAACGCGAACAGGAAGTACCTGCCGACGCCATTGCCCGGCTTCCATGAAAAAAATACTCGCTTTAGGCTGCTTGCTGTTTGCCGTCGCGACGGTGAATGGCCAACCTTACCGCCTCTGGTACCGGCAACCGGCCGTTAAATGGACGGATGCCCTGCCCCTGGGAAACGGCCGGATCGGCGCGATGGTGTTTGGCGGTACCACTAACGAACGGATTCAGTTTAACGAAGAGACGCTCTGGACGGGCGCCCCGCGCGATTACAACCGTCCCGGCGCATCGGCATACCTCGCGCCGATCCGCAAATTACTTTCCGGGGGAAAACAAAAAGAGGCAGAAGAATTGGCCCAGACGCATTTCATGGGCCTGAAAAGCGAGGAAGAAAGCCGGGACGTCTGGCTGAAAAAAGTCCGCTCCGGTGCCGGAATTCCCGGTAATCCGGCTGACCCGGAGGACGATGACGGCACTTGGGCGACCATGCCTGTCCCCGCCTACGAGGGTTGGGAGAGCGTTGGATACGAAGGCCTCGACGGGGCCGTCTGGTTCCGGACAACGTTTGAACTACCCGCCGGCTGGCAGGGTAAAGACCTGATACTGGATCTGAATCGGGTTCGGGATCAGGATGTTACGTACATCAACGGCGTCAGGGTAGGGGAGACCACCGGTAGCGAACCCCGCAAATACCGATTGCCGAAGGAGGCGCTGCGCCCGGGCCGGAACCTCCTCGCCATACAGGTTCTCAATTTCTTTGATAAAGGAGGCATCGGAGGATACAAGGATACCTCCCGGCACATCGGTATCTACCCTGCCGACGTACCGGCTGGAGACAAGCTATCCCTCAACGGCCACTGGAAATTCCGGATTCAGGACGACGACCCGCCGGCGGTGGGGAAGTACCAGGCGGACTACCAGCCCTTTGGCGACCTGATCATCCGTATGCCTGATCTCGGTAACGTGGCAAACTACGAGCGGGAACTCACCCTGGAAGATGCGGTTTCCCGTACCCGTTTTCAGGCAGGAGGAGTAGGGTACCTCCGGGAAGTATTTGTGAGCCAGCCGGATCAGGTACTGGCGGTACGGCTTTCAGGAGACCGTCCGGGAAAGGTATCTTTCGATGCCATTCTCAAAAGCCCGCACGAAGGATTTTCGACCCGGAAAATCGACGACAATACACTGGCGCTCCGCGTGGCCGTCCGCAAAGGGGCGCTATTTGGTGAAAGCTGGCTACGGATTGAAGCAAACGGAGGTCGTATCCTGGTTACCGATACCTCGGTTTCCGTATCCGGCGCCGACGATGCCCGCCTGTATCTCACCGCGGCGACCAATTTTGTCGATCCGCACGATATTTCCGGCAAGCCGGACCGTACCTGCGCGCGGGTTCTCGGCGCGTTGTCCGGCAAATCCTGGGAAGTACTGCGCGGGCGGCATATCCGGGAGTACCGAGCGTATTACGACCGGCTGACTATGGCCTTTGGAGAAGAGACGGATCCGAAACCGACCGACGAGCGCCTGGCCCGTTTTTCCGAATCGCCCGATCCGTCGTTTATGGCCCTGTATTTGCAGTATGGCCGGTATTTACTCATCGCAGCGTCGCGGCCGGGTACACAACCGGCCAATTTGCAGGGTATCTGGAACGAGTTGCTCTCGCCACCGTGGGGAAGCAAGTATACCACGAATATCAACCTCGAAATGAATTACTGGCCGGCAGAAGTACTGAACCTTCCGGCGCTGCACGAGCCTCTGTTCATGATGATTAATGAACTGATAATCAATGGAAAAGAAACTGCCAGGAAGTACTACAACGCCCGGGGCTGGGTATTGCACCACAACACGGATCTCTGGCGGGGAACGGCCCCGATCAACGCCTCGAACCACGGTATCTGGGTGAGCGGCGCGGCGTGGCTCTGCCAGCATCTGTGGGAGCATTATCTGTTTACGGGAGATGTCGTTTTTCTTCGGGAGAAGGGCTATCCGGCGATGAAAGAGGCTGCCGGATTTTTCTGTGATTTTCTGGTGAAAGACCCCGCAACGGGCCGGTTGATCAGTACTCCCTCCAACTCGCCGGAAAACGGCGGACTCGTGGCCGGTCCGACGATGGACCACCAGATCATCCGAACCCTGTTCCGCAATACGGCCCGTGCGGCGGAGGTACTGGGCGCTGATGATACATTCCGTCAGGAGCTGTTGAAAAAAGAGCAGCAACTGGCGCCCAACCGCATCGGCCGGTACGGGCAGTTGCAGGAGTGGCTGACCGATCTGGACGATACCACTAACCGCCATCGCCACGTATCGCATCTGTGGGGCGTGCACCCGGGAGACGACATTACCTGGCACAAATCGCCGGAGCTGATGCGGGCCGCGCGGCAGTCGCTGACGTACCGGGGCGACGAAGGTACCGGCTGGAGCCTGGCCTGGAAAATCAATTTCCGGGCGCGCTTTCTGGAAGGAGAGCATGCGTTGAAACTGGTCCGCCTGCTGCTGCGACCGACTTCCGGATCAGGAGGTTCGTATACCAACCTGTTTGACGCGCATCCGCCGTTTCAGATCGACGGCAACTTCGGTGGTGCGGCGGGTATCGCTGAAATGCTCCTGCAAAGCCACGACGGAGCCATTGACCTGCTGCCTGCTTTGCCGGCTCTTCTGAAAGACGGAAAGGCAAGCGGTCTGCGCGCCCGTGGCGGCTTTGAGCTGGAGTATGCGTGGAAAGACGGCCGGCTGACAACGCTCCGTGTCAGATCCCTGGCCGGACAACCCTGCCGCCTCCGGTATGCAGGCCAGGAAACGACGTTTTCGACCGAAAAAGGAAAAACCTATGAACTGGATGGCGCCCTGCGCCGCCGGTAGGCACTACTTCGTTTTGTTGAAGTATTTTTTCTTGTACTCCATAGGCGTCACGCCGGTGACTTTCTTGAAATGCCGGTAGAAGTTGGAGACGTTGTTGAACCCGCAGTCGAAGCAGATGACTTCCGTCGGAACCTTGTCTTCCACCAGTGCCCGACAGGCATGGCTGATGCGGATTTCAATCAGAAAATCATAATACGTTTTGTTCGTCATCATCTTGAAGTACCGGCAGAACGACGTGACGCTGAGGTTACTGATCGATGAAATCTCCGCCAGCGTAATCTCCTTGCGGTAATTCGCCAGGGTATAATTGCATACCTTATTGAGCCGCAGCGTATCGGATTCGTTGGATTGATAGAAGACGTTGTGACCGTTGACGATGGTCGAGTACTCGTCCGTTTCCGCCAGAATCTTGAGGATGGAAAGTAGCAGAATAATCCGGTCGAGGTTAGTGGCTGCCGCTGCCGCCTGCATCAGCGGAATGAGTCTTTCCCGCGCTTCGCCTTCGATGACCATGCCGCTTTTCGCCTTTTCATAGAGGCGGGGCAGGAGGTAGGCTTCCGGTAGCCGGAGCAGAAAATCGCCCAGGCAGTTCGGCAAAAACTGCAGCACAATCACTTCAATATGCAGGTCGGGATCATTTCGGAAGTACTCGTCGGAGCTGCGCCAGGTATGGGGCAGGTTTTCGCCGACGAAGACAATCTCCCCATGCGAAAAGTTGCTGATATTATCTCCGATAAACCGCACGCCTTCTCCCCGGACGATGTAGTGCAGTTCGAGCTCCGGATGGTAATGCCAGATATTTTTAAAATGCGGTAACTGGTTGTGCCAGACCGTAAAGGAGGTCTCCGGACTGGCCGTTACCTTGCGAAAAAGAGGTTTCATCGTCAATCGGTCAAGAGGGAAAACCTTTCCGAAAAAGGTCTGTCGTAACAAGAGACGGCTGCCGGAGAAACTTTCCCTGTTGTTTGGGAGAACCGGAGATTCTTCTCTTCAATGCCGTATCACCCGGCATTTCTGTGGCATAGCCCCGTTTTTTACAGAAAATGCCGATTATTGACGGCAAATATAACAATATGGGTATATTATATGATAATTTCATATAGTAACTTGGCAATAACCAGCACAAAACCAGGGCCGTTCCGGGAGAAATTTGTACTATCCTATTGAAAAATAGAACAAGAACAGAATCACATGAATCTTCGAATCGGTTTTTTGGGATGGTGCCTGCTGCTGGTGAGTGCAAGCGGTGTACGGGCGCAGGACGACGCCTACACGCGGGTGATCACAGAGCGTGCCGCAAAAATTACAGCGACACTCGGGCTGACGGACGCGGGCAAAGCCGACCGCGTCACGCAGCTGATCGCCGGCCAGTACCGCCGGCTGAATGACCTGCAGGAATCCCGGAAAACAGAGGCTGCTGACCTGAAAGCCAAAGAAGCCCCGGCCGCAGAAATGACCGCCCTTGAAACCCGCACGGAAAAAAAACGGAACGAACTACATGACGTATATATTAAAGCGTTGTCGTCTGAACTGACGGCTGCGCAGGTTGATCAGGTCAAGGATGGAATGACCTACCGCGTACTGCCGATTACCTATCAGGGCTACCTGGACATGCTTCCGAACCTCACCGCCGAGCAGAAATCGCAGATACTCAGCTACCTGACCGAAGCCCGCGAGCATGCGATGGACGCTGAAACGTCCGAGAAAAAACACGCCTGGTTCGGCAAATACAAAGGCAAAATCAACAACTACCTGTCTGCCTCCGGTATCGACATGAAAAAAGCCGGGCAGGAATGGCAGGAGCGCCGCAACGCGCGTCACTGATACCCTCACTCCTGATACTACGCTAAACTTCTCTGGTAACGATGAATCGAATTCTACCCAAACGGGCAGACCGGCGGATCGCCCTTCTCTGCCTGTCTGCGCTGCCCCTGCTTTGCCCGCCGCTCCGGGCGGAGACGGCGGGCGACCCTCACGCAGGCAGTCGCCTGTCGGTCAGCCGTCCCACCGAAAACATCACCGGGTCGGTCAAAGACAAGAACGGCAAGGGTATTCCCGGCGTCAGCATCCTGATCAAGGGAACCAAAACCGGTACCGTTACAAACGCCAACGGGATCTTCAATATCAACCTGCCAACCGGAAAGGAAACCCTGATTATCAGTTCAGTAGGGTATAAAGTACAGGAAGTATCGGCCAACGGGCAAACGACCATCGAGATCGTGATGGAGGAAGACGCCGCCGCGCTGGACGAAGTGGTGGTCGTGGGATACGGTACCCAGAAAAAGATTCACCTGACGGGCGCGGTCGCGACAGTCGACATGAAGAAAGTACAGGACCTGCCCGTCGGCAGTCTGTCGGCGGCGCTGGTTTCCCAGATGCCGGGTGTAGGGGTTTCCGGCGGAACGAGCCGCCCCGGAGACAATGCGCAGATTACTATCCGCAACCCGATTGTTTTGTCGAAAGACGGAGGCACGCTTCGGCCGCTGTATGTCATTGACAACGTGGTCCGGTCGGAAGACGATTTTAACCTCCTCGACGTCACCGAAGTAGACCAGATTTCCGTCCTCAAAGATGCCGCTGCTGCGATTTACGGCGCGCGGGCCAACCAGGGCGTGGTCGTCATCACGACCAAAAAGGGAAAAGCCGGAGCGCCTAAATTCAGCTACAGCGGTTCCTATGGGATTTCGGACGCGGCGATGCTGCCGAAGATGATGAACGGATACGAGCTGGCTACGTATACCAACGACTACAATTTCGCCGGTGGCAAAGCCGCTTCGGACCCGTTGATTTACAGCCCGGATGAGCTCGATTACTTTAAGAAAAATAACCTGGACTGGCTCCGCACCGCGTGGAAGCCTTCGTCGGTACAGCGTCATGCGCTGAACGTGAGCGGAGGAAATGAGCGGTCGACCTACTTCGCCAGCGTATCCTACAACAACCAGGACGCTAACTTCGACAACGTCAACGCCGATAAATGGACCTTTCGGGCGGCGGCCGATGTCAAAGTAGCCAAAGGGTTCAAAGCCGGTCTGATCGTGGCCGGAGACCTGTCCCAGAAACGCATGTACTTCCTCAAGCAGGGTGGTGAAAGCCCGGAAAAAGACATGCAGAGCCTGCTTTATACGGCGCAATTCAAGCCTGCTTATGTAGACGGACTCCCGGCGCTGACGACGAACTCCTCCGGTTCAGCGAGCGAAAACTTCCACTTTTTCGAAGTGCAGAAAGGCAATAACTACACCATGACCCGGAACACGGGCCTGAACGTGACTGCCAACCTGGAGTACGACATGCCGTTTATCCCAGGCCTGAAGGCGCGGCTGCTTTTCAACAAAACGATGGACAATAACTTCGGGAAGCAGTACGGCACGAAATACAATGTCTATACCTTCAACATGCTCGGCGACCACAAGCATATCTACGGCGGTGGGGTGAAGAGTATCGTATCCCTCAACAACGGCGACCGCATCCGCATTAACCCCGGGTATACCGATTCCTATCAGTTCAACGGATACCTGAATTACGACCGGGAATTCGGTAAACATGCTATTTCAGCGATTGCATTCTTCGAGCAATCCGAGACGTCGGTCGACGGTACCACCGCCATGATTGAAGGCATTATTCCCGACGGTCTCGACAACATGGGCTACGGGACGGGTACCAATACCGTGACGGAGGTGGCGTCGGAATCAGGGACGCTGTCGTTTGCCGGGCGGGTCAACTATGTCTATGACGGCAAGTATCTGGCTGAACTGGCCATCCGCCGGGATGCGTCTACCAACTTCGCACCGGACAAGCGCTGGGGTACCTTCCCGTCGCTCTCCCTGGGCTGGGTGATGTCGGAAGAAAACTTCTTCAAATCGAACATACGCTTCGTTAATTTCCTGAAAATCAGGGCGTCAATCGGGATGCTGGGCGGAGACGCCACCCGGGCTTACAACTGGATTTCCAGCTACTCCACGGCGCAAACCGGCAAGGGCCCCGTATTCGGCGGGAACGCGGACCGGACCATCGTCTTCACCACGAAAAACGCGATGGCCAACCCCAATGCCCGCTGGGACGACAACACGAAGTACAACTTCGGTATTGACGCTCAGTTCTTTAACGGACGCCTGTCGACCAACCTCGACGGGTTCTACGACCACCGCTACAACATGCTGACGGCGATTTCGTCGTCGGTACCACTGACCGTAGGGGCGTCGCTGCCTTCGGAAAACTATGCGTCGGTAGACGGTTTCGGGGGAGAATTTTCGGTGAACTGGAACGGCTCCTTCCGCAAAGACTGGAGCTACCGGATCGGCGGGTTCTTCTCCTGGAGTGATAACAAACAGATCAGGGTGGACGTCGACAAAGGTTTCGTCGGCACCTACCGCGACCCCAACGGTCGCTCCACCGACCGGGGTATCCTCGGCTACCGCTATGCCGGTATGCTGCGTAGTCAGGCGGATGTTGACGCGCTGCTGGCAAAGTATCCCAGCTACACCATTGAAGGCGTAGCGCCCAAACCGGGTATGCTGTACTACCAGGACGTACGCGGGCTGAAGACCTTCAGTGCCGACGGCACGGTGAGCTACGGCGCACCCGACGGCAAAATCACCGAAGAAGACAAGGAATGGCTGACGCCCAAACAGAGCAACCACTTCGGCCTGGGTCTCAACTTCTCGACGAGCTATAAGAAACTGTCCTTCTCGTTTGTCATGGGCGGAAGCTTTGGCGGCAGGGCCATGATCGAAAGCGCCGCCAGAGGCTGGAATACCAGCGCGCAGGTCAACGCCATCACCAATGTGCCGTTTTTCCTGACGGACCACTGGACGCCTGAAAACCCGAACGCGACGTATGGCAGCCCGTACTACCGCGGCCAGAATCAGCTGGATTCCGATTTCTGGTTCAAGAATTCGTTCGAACTATCGGTCCGGAACGCGAACCTGTCGTATGAGCTGTCGCCCACCGTGGCCCGCAACATCGGCGTATCCGGCGTGCGGTTGTACCTGGTGGCGACAAACCCGCTCAACCTGTACAATCCCTATAGTTACAAAACCTATTCCGGCAATTACGATGCATACCCCGTGTTGCGGTCGTTCTCCCTCGGTATCAACCTGAATCTGTAACCGGACTTCAAACAGCATGACGATGAAAAAAGGATATTTCGGGCTTCTGATCGCTGCGGTGGCGCTGGCCGGATGCAAAGACGTACTCAATAAAACAGACCTTTCGGCGGCTGATCCGTCGATTATCTTCAGGGATTCGGCCCTGGCGACGCTCAGCCTGAACTACGTGTACGACCAAAACCTGCCTGCCTGGGGCGGCCCGACGGCCACTACCAGCCTCGGCGGCAGCAGCTATACCGACGAATCATACGGCGAAAGCAAGTACCTGGAAGGGTCGCTGACGGTCACCGACGTCACCGACTTCGGAACCGCTCTCAACGCTACCAACAGCTACGGGAAGATCCGTACCATCAATTCCTTCCTCCAGGATTTGAAAAACGGAACGATCAAAGGCGGTACCCGCAATCGCCTCCTCGGCCAGGCGCTGTTTTTCCGTGCGTGGCGGTATTTCGAACTGGTGAAACTATACGGCGGCGTTCCGCTTGTGCTGACGCCCCAGGAGGCTGTCGGCGTAGAAGCACGGGAAGCGGCGTTTCTCCCGAGAAATTCCACGTCGGACTGCTACAAACAAATCTCGGCGGATCTGGATTCCGCCATCGCGTACCTGCCCGCGAAGTGGAGCAATCCGGCGGTCGACTGGGGCCGCATTACCAGTGGCGCCGCCGCCGCGCTCAAAGGCCGGGTACTGCTCTATGCCGCCAGCCCGCAGTTCAACCCGAACGACGTAACAGACAAGTGGAAAGCCGCGTATGACGCCGGCAAGCAGGCTGTCGCCATTCTCTCGGCTAATGGCGGCGCGCTGCATGCTTCCTTCGATCAGATGTGGTTTCAGGAGCAAAGCAACCCGGAGGCGGTCTTTATCACCGGATACAATACCTCTTCCGGCGACCAGGCGAAGAAGAACAACGGCTACGACAACGCGACCCGCCCGAAGTACACCGGAACCGGCGGTGGCTCGAACCAGCCGTCCTGGGAAATGGTCAAAGCCTTCCCGATGCTCGATGGTAAAAAGCCCGGAGAATCGACGAAATACGCCTACTCCGATTCAACCTTCTTCAAAAACAGAGATCCCCGTTTCGAGAAAACCATTGCCTATAACGGCTCTACCTGGCCGCTCAACGGCAACGCCGGGTACCGCCTCTGGACGTATTATGTCGGGGGAAAGACTACGGAGTCGTCGGCTACCAACACCGGTTTCTATACGCGGAAAGCCATCAATCCGACGCTGGAAGCCAGCCAGGTACAGTATGCCGGAACCGACTGGATCGAAATCCGCTATGCCGAGGTACTGCTGAACCTGGCGGAGGCAGCGGTCGGTATCGGTCAGCTGGAAGAAGCCTATACGCAACTGAAGGCGATCCGGAAGCGGGCGGGTATCGAAGCGGGTACCGACGGGCTGTATGGCCTGAAGGCAAGCATGACCCGCGCCGAACTATTCGACGCTATCCTGTATGAACGCCAGATCGAATTTGCGTTTGAGGGAAAACGTTTCTGGGATCTTCGCCGCTGGAAACGCATTGAAAAAACCCTGAACGGAAAGCGCCGGACAGGGGTGACGGTTGATCTGAAAGCGTCTGTCGACGCCGGTACCTTCCTCACCATCCGCGACGGACTGAAGCTCGAAGAAGCCTATTCCAACTACTTCACCATCACGGTCAAGAACCTCGATACGAAGTACGCCATCAACTGGAAAGACAGTTATTACTATTTCCCGATTCCGTCGTCTGCCATTGACAACAATCCAAAGCTGATTCAGAACTCGGCCTGGGGCGGCGGATTCGACCCGCTGCAGTGAAAATCGGTTTGTATAAAAAGCCCTCGGACGCGTTGTCTGAGGGCTTTTTTGTGGTGTATCAGGCTGGAATCAGCGGGAGTTTTCTGCCGGAAAAAGCGCCAGCAGGTCCTGAAGGCTATTGGAAGACGTCAGAAACCGTTCTTCAAAAGCTTTGAATGCATTGGGGTCGATCCCGCTATTGAGCAGGCTTTCCCGGAAAAAGACGTAGTCGGTTTTGGCACCGGAGGTATGAAGAACGCCGGACAACCATTGCCAGATCCGTTCCTGCCCGAATTCCTGCTCCAAAGCGGTCATCAGCAGCGGAATATACTGATACCGGTAAGTATGATTAACCTCGTTTGTGTTGGAAATACGTCCGAGCGGAACAAAAGAGGTCAGTTTCCGGCTGGCTTCGACATACTGGCTTATCTGCCGGTCGTAGTAGGATTTTCCGACAAGATCCCGGACGGCGAGCAGCGACATATATTCCGTCATACCCTCCAGAAAGGCCCAATGCAGCGTGGAATTGGGTCTGAAAACGGAACCGAAATAGTAGTGCCCTAGCTCATGCGCCAGAAAGGAAAGACGGGCAGAGTCGGAAATGGTCATTGTTTTTTCGTCGACCAGCGTATTCAGCCAGTTATCCGGACTGACGGAGGCGATCGTCGGATAGGTAACGAACATCCAATTGTTGCGTTTGGACACCGGGGTGCTGGCCAGCAGCGTAATGTCGGTTCCGTAGGGAATTTGAAGATGTTCTTCGTAGTACTTTCGGAACTTCGTAAACCAGCCGTCCACGACAAGTGCCTGCCCGGCAGTGAAAGTGGTATTGACAAGCCAGGTATTCCGCTCTTTCTTAAAATCAAAATCGCCGGCAAAAAGCATCAGGGGGTAGGGAGTTGTGGTCTGAAAGCGGACCTCCGGGCCATACTGAGGCGCGGAGCCATTGAGGTAATGGGCTTTGGCGCCGGGGGTGTGAAAGGTCAGGTCATAGGTGACATCGGTATAGGCCCTTCCTTCTTCGGGATCGAGGATGACCGGGTACCAGACGGATTGTTCGGTAGCCCGGATAGTCTGTCCGTTGAACGCGATATTGCCTTTCCAGTCACCCCGCTCGCTGCGCAGAGCCGGATCGTCATGAACAGGAAACGCGCCTACATAGCTGATCCGAAACCGGCCGGGCAGGTAGCGGCCTTTTCCATCCGGTGCAGGAAGCCAGTACTCGCAGCTTTCGGCTGATTTCCCGGTGTCACAGGCCCGCTGGAGGCTGTAGTTGAAGGTGTTGGTACTGTCGCGCAGGAAGCGGATCGCCATGCCCGTATTCAGGCGGAGGAAATAGCGATTGGCAGTAGGCAGGCCGGAGACTTCCAGGTCGGCCCGGAGGGTACCGTCTTTCAATGAAATGAATACATTTCCGGAGATATGCGGCGTCTGAGCTTCTGCACAGGTTCCGGTCAGAAACAGAATAAAAAAACAGAAAAGAGAGCGTGTCATACAACAGTCTGGCCGCTGTCGGGCGGGCAGGGAAAGGACAAGGAATCGGCCGGAATGTTGCATAAGGCCATCCTTTCGACACAGGAAACACAGATTCTCCGCACGCGGTACAAACCGGAACCGCAGAATAATCCATCCCCGTCAGCGAAATAGCTATTTCCGGACACCGGCCGAAGAGGGATTTTGGCGGACTCATTCTGATGCTCTATGAAAAAAACGCTCTGTTTCTGCTTGCTCCTGTTGATGGCCGGCTCCGTCCGCGCGCAGGAAAAAACGCCCCCGGCCGCCCTCGACCGTTTTATGGATCACCGCTTTGGTCTGTTTATTCACTGGGGGCCTGTTGCGCTCAGGGGTACGGAAATCGGCTGGAGCCGCGGTACATCCGTACCGGTTGGCGACTACGACAATCTCTACGAAGAATTCAACCCGACACTGTTCAACGCTGAAAACTGGGTGCTGGCTGCGAAAAATGCCGGGGTTAAGTACCTGACGATCACTGCAAAACACCACGACGGTTTCTGCCTCTGGCCGACAAAAACCATGAACTATTCCATCGCGCATTCACCGTTCAAGCGGGATGTCGTCGGTGAACTCGCCGCTGCCTGCCGAAAACACGGTATCCATTTCTGCATCTATTTTACGGTGCTGGACTGGCATGACCCGGATTATCCGGTGCATTTGCCCGACGGCAAGGGCATCGACCCGAAAAGCGATATGAAACGCTTTGTGGGACGTATGAAGGCGCAATTGAAAGAGCTCGTTACCAACTACCACCCCGAAATGCTCTGGTTTGACGGCAACTGGGAATCGCCCTGGACCGAAGATCTCGGCAAGGACATCTATGCCTACCTGAAATCGCTCGATAAAAATGTTGTCATCAACAACCGCCTCGGCAAGGGCAAGCACCCGGAGCTGGGCAACGGAACGGTAGGGGATTATGCCACACCGGAGCAGTTCGTCGGCGCATACAATCCCGGTATTCCCTGGGAATCGTGCATTACAATCTGCCAGCAATGGGCCTGGAAACCAAACGACAAGCTTAAGTCAACGGATGAATGCCTCAAGACGCTGGTGAAGACCGTCGCCGGCGGGGGTAACCTGCTTTTCAACGTAGGTCCGATGCTCGATGGGCGGATTGAACAGCGGCAGGTGGACCGCCTCGCCGAGATGGGTGCCTGGCTGAAAAAGTACGGAGAGGCGGTTTATGGCACACGCGCGGGCTTGAAAGCGCCGGACAGCGTGTGGGCGTCGACCGTGAAGGGAAACAAGGTATACGTCTTCGTACTCGATCCGAAAGCCCGGAAGATCGTACTGCCGGCAGGCGTGAAAGTACGCCGGGCCGGGTTTATCGGTGGTGCAGCCGTAACGCTGGGCGAAGAGAGCGGCGCGCCGGTACTGACCCTGCCCGCGCAACTGCCGGACCCTGTATGTTCGGTGATTGAACTGGAGCGGTAAGGCGACGGGACGGGGCAAGGGGCTTGTGTTAAGCGCTTTGTCCCATGCTCTCCAATTGGCGGAAGATCGGAATCATCGCCTGGCCTTTGGGCGACAGGGCATATTCGATGTGGAGCGGCTTCAGCGCGACGACGGTTTTCACGAGCAGCTCCTGATCTTCAAGTTCCTTCAGCGCCGTCGAGATGGATTGTTTGTTAGAGCCTTCGAGCTGGCGGAGGAGGGAGTTGAAACGTACGGGGCCGTCGACCGCCAGGCGGAAAATCTGAGGTTTCCACTTTCCGGAGAGCTGTTTCAACAAGGTTTCTGCCGGACAATCGGACTGGGGAGCCTGGGTTTCTTTCATCGCTTGGTAGTTGAAAATCAGCAGGTAAATGATACGAACTGCCGGCTTTTTCCGGCACTGCTGATCGGGTAACGTATCATTCCGACCGATAAATTTCCGGTCAGAAAAAAATGACTAATTGACTGGTCAGACTGACATCACGAACTTTGCCGCATCGTTCAACTACGTAATTATTTATTGGCGGTAATTATCCAACCCGCGTTTTCTTCCCGCCTGATTGAGAGAGGACCACGTGCAGTCAGAAACCCTTCGCGATGATGAATAAGCCATCCACCAATCCGCTTTTGTGCGACATTGAGTCGGGTATGTGTGAAATGCCCGAACCGATTGTCGAAACAACAAAAAACGTTGTTTCGGCTGAAAAAAAACCACTAAAGGTAATTTATTATACCGATCCGATCTGCTCTTCCTGCTGGGGCATTGAGCCGCAGTTACGGAAGCTCAAACTGGAATACGGGCACGCACTCGATATTGAATACCGGATGGGCGGCCTGCTGCCTGACTGGAGCTATAACAGCGGCGGAATCAGCAAGCCTTCGGATGTGGCGCATCACTGGGACGAGGTAAGCGCGTATTACGACATGCCGATCGACGGCGACGTCTGGCTCGAAGACCCCCTTGATTCGTCGTATCCGCCGTCGATTGCTTTCAAAGCGGCGCAGCTGCAGGGTGCGAAGAAGGCCATCGCCTTTCTCCGCAAAATCCGGGAAATGGTCTTCCTGCAAAAAAAGAACATTACCCGGCCCGAATACCTCCGCGCAGCGGCGGAAGCCGCCGAACTGGACGTGGATCGGTTTGAACAGGATTTCCCCGGACGTGCCCGGGAACTCTTCCAGGAAGACCTGGCCCTGGCCCGGCAATTGGGCGTCCGGGGTTTTCCGACGATGTTTTTCGTCGACGAAAACGGGCAAATGGAAAAAGTCTACGGAACCAAGCCTTATGCGGTTTACGAGCAGGCCTTACTCGGACAGGCGCCGGCAGTCCGCAAGGCACCCTACGCGACAAACTGGGAAAGCCTTTTTGCCGTGTACCCGACCCTGACGTCACGTGAGTTTGCCGAACTGGCGGAAACAGCCCGGAAAGACGCCGATCCTTTCCTGCAGCAACTCGCCGACGCCGGCGCGCTGGAGAAAGAAGGAAGCAAGAACGGGGTACTGTGGAAGAGAAAGTAAAACCCGCATCTCGTTGATAAACGCCCGGCCTTCACGGTCGGGCGTTTTGTTTTACGGAGTTTCGCTAGTAGCTTAAGTAGCTGAACAACAGGTGGTTATTTGCCGTTGACAAGCGTCTGCCGCCGGTCCGGTCCGACGGATACATATGAAATCGGTACTTCCAGGCTCGATTCCAGCAGTCTGATGTAGTTTTTCAGCTGATCTGGCAGGTCGGTAACCGAGGAAACCTGCGTCAGGTCTTCTGACCACCCCGGCAGTTCGGTAAATACCGGTTCGGCCTGCGCGCAGTCATACGGCATGTAGTCGATCAATTCACCCTCTACCCGATAATGCGTGCAAACCCGGAGAAACGGGAGACCGCTCAGTACGTCCGCTTTGGTCAATACCAGTCGGGTGACGCCATTGAGCCGGATGGCGTATTTCAACGCAGGAAGATCGAGCCAGCCGGTTCGCCGCGGGCGACCGCTCACGCTGCCAAACTCCCGTCCGTTGTGCCGGAGGGTCTCGCCGGTTTCATCGTCAAGCTCGGTCGGAAACGGTCCGCTGCCTACCCGGGTAGAGTATGCCTTGACAACGCCAATGACCTCGCCGATCTGCCGGGGAGCTACGCCGAGGCCTGTACACGCGCCGGCGGCGGTCGTATTGGACGACGTCACAAACGGATACGCGCCGAAATCAACGTCCAGGAGCGTACCCTGAGCGCCTTCTGCGAGAATCTTTTTTCCCTGGCGGAGGTACTCGTCCACCACCCGGTCGGCATCCACCAGCGGAAACTGCCGGAGCAGCGCAACGGCCTCGAAAAATGCCTGCTCTTCGGCTTCAAAATCAGGCATTTGCCGGTATAGCGCCTGCAGGGTATAGGCATGCTGCGCCGATAGCCGACGGTAGCGTTCCGGAAAATCCGGCCGGACAATATCGCCGATACGCAGGCCGTTCCGTCCGGCTTTGTCGCGGTAGGCGGGACCGATGCCTTTGAGGGTGGAGCCGATTTTCCCGTCGGCGAGTTGGCGTTCGGATGCGGCGTCGAGCAGGCGGTGCGTCGGCAGAATCAGGTGAGCACGCCGGGAAATAAGCAGCTTCTGTGACGCAAGCAGGTCGTACCCGGCGGCTTTGAGGCGGTCCAGTTCCGCTTTGAGACCGATGGGGTCGATCACCACACCATTCCCGATGAGGTTGACGGTATTTCCGAAAAAGATTCCGGAGGGAACCGTATTGAGGACGAATTTCTTTCCGTCAAATTCCAGCGTATGACCGGCATTGGGACCGCCCTGAAACCGGGCAACCAGGTCATAATCGGCACTGAATACATCGGCAAGTTTTCCCTTGCCTTCGTCTCCCCACTGGAGACCGAGTAATACGTCGACAGCCATGCTGATTGGTTTTGATAGTCCGGCCCTTCGGAAAGGGCAATAGAAATCCGTGCAACGCGGACGTTGCTTTATGAAACAGCCGTTCAGGGAAAAGTCAGGGGATATTCCGGCGTATCCGGCTCAGCGACGAAGGAGTAATGCCGAGAAACGACGCCAGCATCGCCTGTGGTACGCGGTTGGCGAGGCCGGGATAGTGTTCCAGAAACGTCAGGTACCGGGTCTGGGCATCCTGGACGAGCATATTGCCCGTCATCTTTAGCTTGTTTTCGAGAACGTAGTACGTGATTTTATGAAAGAGGTCGTGCCATCCCGGTATTGTGGAGGAAAGCTCCGTAAATCCTTCCTTCGAAAAGAGAATCACCCGACAATCGGTAATGGCTTCGATGTACTCGGCAGAAGGAGTTTCGTCCCGGAAACTATTGATATCCACCACAAAACGATTCTCATAAACAAAATAGCGGGTATAACTGTCGCCGGTTTTGTCGTAGTAGCATACCCGGAAAACCCCGTCCGTGACATACCCGATATGCCGGGATATTTTTCCCGCTTCCGCGAAGTAACTTCCTTTCGGATAGGACTTGACGGTTGCCAGGTTTCGTATTCTTTCGCCATCTGTCTCGCTGAGATGGCCAAACTGGCGTAAGTAGGCAATCAGGTCTTCCATACGTCGATAGCCGAAGCAAGGCAGGCGTTGTTTCGGCTGCAAAATTCAGACAGGGAAGAGAATGTTGTATTGCCAATTGGCAAAAAATAGGCGGAGGGAGAGTACTTCGCATCCGTAGGTATCAGAAAGAACCCCAAAACAGCGGCGCTCACAGGAAGGTATCTCCTGTGAGCGCCGCGTGGAACAGACAGCTGCCTCATCGTTTTCCCCGTCGGCCGGGCAACATCCCATACCGTTTATTCCGGAGATCGAGGATCAGTACGGACCGGAGAAACAGCGTATTTCCAGTCATACCGAAACCGGCAGCAACAACAGCATTTACCTCGAATGATAGCGGATTTATCCTTTGACTTCAAACGTATTGACGGCGTCTTTGCTGTCGGGGTTTACCTGGTAAATGAGAATCTCTCCATCTGCGAAGACTTCCACGATCCGGTACCCGGAATAGGGAACGCCCCAGCTTCCGGCAATGTGCCCGTCGAAGAAATAGGCTTTGCCGTTTTTTTCCTTGACACCGTCTTCGGCATGGTCGTGGCCGTGGAATACGCCCCGGAGATTAGCCTGTTTGCTGAAGAGATCCACCAGTTCGGGGCAGTCGATACCGTATTGTGTCCACTTCACGGGCGTGATGTGCATGAAGACGAAGAGGTGCTTTTTGTGATCGTATTTGGGTAGGTTTTCACGTACCCAGCTCATGTCCGGGCAGATGTATTTGCCGGTGACGTCGGCTGTATTGAGGACCAGAAAACCGCAGTCTCCGTACTCGAAACCATAATGCCAGGGTTTGCCCCAGGTTTGCTGCCAGGCATCTTCCGGCACCATATCATGGTTGCCGTGGCTGATGTAATACGGCATTTTCAACCCGTCCCATACTTTTTTTACTTCGGGAAGGAGGCGGGCGTCGTTGTGGAAAATATCGCCGTTGAGGAAGAAAAAGTCCGGCGCTTCCTGGTTCAGGCGGTCCACCATCGCCTGGTGCCGGTCGGTAAACGGTGTGTTCGGTTCGCCGTAGTGCCCGTCTGATGCCGTCGCAAAGCGCAACACGGGTTTTTTGCCAAAAGGAATGGCAAGTGCATCGATTCCGGTGAGGAGAGTACCGCCTACGGTCAGGCGGAGAAAATTGCGTCGGTTGAGCATAACAGAGGTTGACGTTTGCCTCCGAAATAGACGCTTTTTTCGAAGGCAGCCAAATACCCGCGGAGTTTTTAACCGTATTATAAAGCAGAAGTGCCGGAATCAAATCCGGTCGTCTCAAAAGATAACGTAATAACTATACGTCAATAAAACCTGCTCTTTATCCTACTTTGACCGGTTTAGGAATGACAAACTGATTGACGCGTTGGGTGACTTCCGGGTTAACCTGAAATGTTTCGATTTCGCCATTGGAATAGACCTCAACTACCCGGTACCCGGAGTAAGCCGTACCCCAGCTGCCGCAGATATGGCTGTCGAAAAAGTAGGGTTTGCCGTTCTTTTCCTTGTAGCCGTCTTCGGCATGATCATGCCCGTGGAAGATTCCCCTCAGATTGGCTTGCTGACTGAACAACGCTACGATCTCCGGACAGTCAATACCCCATTGCGTCCATTTCATCGGCGTGATGTGCATAAAAACGAAGAGGTGTTTCTTGCCTTTGTATTTCTGGAATGTTTCCCGGGCCCAGGCAACATCCGGACAGATATAATTCCCCTTAATATCAGACGTATTGAGCATCAGAAACGCAGTATCGCCTTTCTCGAACGCATAGTGCCAGGGAGTACCCCAGGTCTGTTGCCATACCTCTTCCGTTACCATGTCATGGTTTCCGTGGGTGACGTAGTACGGCATCGTCAATCCGTCCCAGACCTTTTTGACTTCAGGAAGAAAAGAAGGTTTGTCGTGGAAGAGGTCGCCATTGACGACAAAGAAATCGAGCTGGTGATTTATTTTTTCCTGGTTGAGCCAGCCGATGAGTTTTTGGTGCGTTTCCTCGTAAGGGGTTTTCGGTTGGCCAAAATGACCGTCAGACGCAGTCGCAAAGCGCAGCAAAAGAGATCTTTTTTCCGGCTCTTCCGGGGTGACTGTCTCAGATCGACAACCCGTCAAAGCATATTCGGTACTAATCAGGACAACCCCTTGCAAAGTAAGGGTGAGAAAATTTCTCCGGTTGAGCATATAGTTTAAGTCAGGGGGGTAGTAAATCTTCACACAAGATCATAATTTTTTTTTGAACTAGGCTAATAATTAGTAGTGAATCCATGCACCAACACTGAAAAGCGAAACGCCGACCTGCAACGAATTGCGGCCGGCGTTTTCAGGTATTCTCCGGGTACTACCAGCCCGGGTTCTGCGGAGCGAGTTTCGGATTGAGCGTCAGCTCCTGCGTTGGGATTGGATAGAGGTACATTTTGTCGTTCCAGGTACGCGCCGATACGCTCGTGTAAATGCGGATGTACTGGTTGGCGTCCACCACAACGCCCGAAATCTGGCTGGCAGGGTACTGCGCCCGCAGTTCCGGCGTGAGTTTCATTCCCAGAATCGTCTCCGGATTTTCGATGAGCTTGCCGGCTTTCCACCGAAGCAGGTCGTCCATCCGGAAACCGTCAGCAGCCAGCTCGACACGGCGCTCGCGGCGGATTTCGTCGAGCAGCGCCGGCAGTGCCGGGAAATCAGAGCCAGGGTCTTTGGCAACGTCTGCGGTGAGTTTCGGCATGCCGACGCGGGCACGGATTTTGTTGACCGTACGGTCCAGCAGCGCCTGGTCTGCCTGCCCGAGTTCTGCCTTCGCTTCGGCCAGTATCAGCAGGGTTTCGGCATAGCGGAAGATGAAGAGGTCGAGGGTAGACTGGTTCGCATTCCACTGCGCGAGGTCCGGAGAGCGGCCCTTGATGACCTGGTAGCCGGTAGGGGCAAGGCTCGTGCCGATGCGCGGCAGGTTGATGGTATCCTTCGTGCCGGTAGCGCCGATCTGGAAGACAAACCCCTTGGTACCAATGAGTTGCTTGTAGCGGGGGTCGCGGTTGGCGGCTTCGTCGTCGGGGGTATTGTCGCCTTTATAGAGCGGACTGAGCTTCGTCGGCAGGCCGTCTTTCATCAAAAATGCCCGCGCAAAGTTCTTGCTGTACCCCGTGCCGGATTCTCCCAGCTGGCGGGTCAGGTTATGCATCAGGATATCCTTGAGGTACCGCATCGGCAGAATCGCCTCCTTGTTGGTATTCAGTTCTTCCTGGATAAAAAGGTTGTAATAGTCGGTATTGGGGTTTCCGGTACTCCAGATGTCATACAGGCCGGATCCTGCAACCAGCTCCGCCGCCGAAACAGCCTCCTGCAGAAACTTCTGCTCGTCTCCGAGTGCCTGGTACTTCCGGAAGGTACCTTCCCACAGCGAAATACGGGCTTTGAGTGCGGCAGCGGCGTATTTGTGGAGCCGGCCCGCTTCGGCGTCTTTCGGCAGCGGAAGGTTTTCGACGGCATAGTTCAGGTCCGCCAGTACGGAATCCATCACAACCTTGTGTGAATTCTTCGGATCGTACAGCTCGGCAGACTGATCGTTGAGGTCCTTGCTCAGCCAGGGTACATCGCCGAACTGCACCACTTTCCGCCAGTAGGTATAGGCGCGGAAGAAACGGATTTCGCCGGCGTATTTGGCTTTGATGGCAGACGACGCGTCGGCTTTTCCGTACCGGTTGAGGAAGAAGTTGAGGTTGCGCTCATTCGTCCATGACCAGCCGCCGCCGGAAACCGGCACGATGTATTGCCCCGACAGGAATACATCCTGGGAGTTAGGAACGAAGTTGTCCGACCCGCTTTCCGACTGATAGCTCCGCTGCACCGGCAGCATGGTATAGAACTGGTTGCAGTACAGCTTGAGGTCGCTTTCGTTTTTAAAGAAGGTAGGTTCGGTGATCGAACTCTGCGGGAACCGGTCGAGGAAGTTCTCGTTCCGGCAGGAAGCCATTGTCAGTGCCGACGCGGCAAGGAGGAATAAGGATTGATAGCCTTTCATGTCGTTTCGGGATTATCACAGTCCAAATTGAATACCGGCAGAAACCGCCCGGTTGAGGGGATACACCGCCTGGTTGACGGTTTCCGGATCGAGCGCCTTGTAGAACGAAGTGATTTCGAACAGGTTCTGGCCTGTTACATACACCCGCACGTTTTGCAGCTTGAGCCGGTCGGTGACGGCTTTCGGCAGGGAGTACCCGAGTGAGATATTCTTCAGACGGGCATAGGCGGCGTTTTGGAGGTACTTGGTTTGGGTGGCGAAGTTTCCGCCGCCGCCAAAGCGCTGCCGGGGATAGTAGGCGTTGATGTTGTCCGGCGTCCAGTAGTTGAGGTGGTGAAGGAGGGGCACATTCCATTCACTCGTAAAACCCCAGAACTCCCGGCCACCCACAGCCATATCCCGCTTGCCCACTCCCTGAATGAGGAAGGAGAAATCGAAGTTCTTGTACCGGAGATTGGCGTTTACCCCGAAAACATAGCGCGGTGTACTGTTACCAATGATCCGCTGATCGCCGGGATTGCCAACCGTATTGTCGCCACGCGTGATCTTTCCGTCTCCGTTAAGGTCTTTGTACTGAATATCGCCTGCGAGCCAGGTGCCGGAAAAGAGTTGCTTCTGGTCCGCTTTCGCAGCGGCGTCGTCTGTCTGGAAGAAACCGACGGTTTCATAGCCCCAGATTTCGTTGAGATTCTGGCCTTCGTAGTAGTTTGATCCACCAAACGTCTTGGTTGAGTTCAAGTCGTACTTGGTGATTTTCGTCTTGTTGTCAGAAAGGGATAACGTCACGTCATACGACCAGTCGCTGTTGATCCGGTCACGCCAGTTCGCACTCAATTCCCAGCCTTTGGTGATCAAATTGCCGGCATTGCGACTCGGAGGTGAGGTGCCGAGGATTCCGGGAAGAGGAAACGCGCCGACGATCATATCGCGGGTTTCGCGGGTATACCAGTCGAATGAGCCAGTCAACCGGTTCCGGAAGAAGCCAAAATCTACACCGAAATCCAGTGTCGAAACCTTCTCCCAGGTAAAGTTGGAACTTACCAGACCCGGCGTACCTACGCCGATACCCAGCTGGCTGCCCATGACATAGTTGACCTGACCAGCTGACATTGTCGGGAGATAGGGATAGTTGCCAAGGCTTCCGGTTGCCTGATTCCCCAGCTTCCCGTAAGAAGCCCGGAGCTTGAAGTCGCTGATGGCATTGCGGAGCGGGGCAAAAAAGGCCTCGTCCGATACCCGCCAGCCTACTGAAGCCGAGGGCAGGAACACATACCGGTTGTCACGCGGGAAGCGGGAGGTACCGTCATACCGGCCGTTGATTTCCACGAGGTACTTGCCGGCGTAATCGTAGTTGAGGCGAAAGAACGTACCGCTTACGGCCCACTCGCCGCGGCTGCCGCCGACGGTCGGGTTGGGATCGTTGTTGAGGTTGATCGCCGGCATTGTCTGGTCGATCAGGTTTTTGGCAGAAGCGGAATAGTATCGCGTCTGCTTCAATTCCTGGTTAAACCCGACCATACCCTTGAAATTATGCTTGTCGGCCAGCGTTTTTGTATACTCCGCATAGGCGTTGACAGCGGTGTAATAGTCGTTGTTGTTCTCTTCCGTCACACGGCTCGGGCGCGACCACGGAAACGTACCCAGCAGCACGCCGTTTGCCCCGTATTCGTTGTATTCTTTCCAGTGGCGGATGCTGTTGGCATTGTATCCGTTCCAGGTATAAGTCGAGACGATTTGCAGCCCCGGCAGCGGACGAAGGGTAACGCCGCCGGTCAGCCAGAGGTCGTTCGCCGTCGTCACATACCGCCCGTTCAGCTTCGCCAGTGCGATCGGGTTGGTAAAGCTTCCCTGCCCGGCAAAGTTGCCGTCGGGGTGATACACCGGCATGATCGGCCGGAGGTCGTTGCTGAGCCAGCTTTCGGCGGTACCGCCGGTATTGGCGGGAGTAGGCCGGTTGTTGTCAGTCCGGTTGAGGTTCAGGCGGAAATTCAGCGTCAGCCAGGAATTGACGTCCGAGTTGATTTTCAGCCCGGCGTTGTACCGCTTGTATACCTCTTTGTTTACTTCAATCAGACCTTTCTGATTCAGATAACCGAGGGAAGCCGAAAAAGACGTTTTGCCTTCTCCGCCGGAAAGCGAAAGGGTATGGTCTGTCATCGGCTCCCAGCCGTTGTACTGCTCCTTGATCCAGTCGGTGTTCCCGACGTACCGGTACTTGGAAGGATTGGCGGGGTCGATGTACACCGGCAGGTTATGGGCCGGGTCGTTGAAGTACTTCTGAGCGTTTTCAACATCCAGGTCCGTGAATTTTTCCGTAGCCTGGGCGCCGTTGGTTTTCGCGCCGGTGGCATCGGCTTCGCGGTGCATGCGGATGTAGTCTACTGAATTGACATACTTCGGCAGGCGAGTAGGTGTCTGCATCGTCACCGAGCCGGAATAGCTCACCCGGAGCGGCGCGTTTTTCTTCGGCATTTTGGTGGTAATGAGGATGACACCATACGCGCCCCGTACCCCGTAGATCGCTGCGGAAGCGGCGTCTTTCAATACCGTGACGCTGGCGACGTCCTGCGGGTTGATCAGGTTGGGGTCCATCTGAACACCGTCGACCAATACCAGCGGATCGCTGCCGTTGATCGAGCCCGTTCCGCGGACGTTAAACGTAGCTCCACGGCCCGGCGCGCCGCTGTTGACGTTGATATTCAGGTTGGGAACCAGCCCCTGAAGCCCTTGAGCCAGATTGACGAGCGGGCGGCTTTCGAGTACCTCACCACCGACGGAAGCGACGGCCCCGGTGAGGTTTGCCTTGGTTTGCGTACCATAACCCACCACGACTACTTCGCTGAGGGCTTTCAGGCCGGGTTTCATGCTGACAGTCAGAGTAGTGCGATTACCGACCGTAATTTCCTGTGTTTCGTATCCGACAAAGCTGAAGACGAGCGTTCCGTTTTCGTCCGGAATAGCAATGCGGAATTCGCCGGAAGCATTGGTCGTGACGCCGCGGATGGAGCCTTTGAGGACGACGGATACGCCCGCCAGGGCTTCCCCGTTTTCCGCGGTGACCTTTCCGGAGACGGGCCGCTCTTCTGCCTGAGAGGTTTCTCCGTATGACTTCGACGACAACGGACCGGGCGTGTTGACCGCCTGCGGCGTCAGAATAATCTGCCGGCCGGCTACTTCATACCGGATTTTGATAGGTGTGAACAAGCGGTCGAGTACATCCGCGAGCCGCTCGTTCTGAGAGGTAAGTGAGATACGCTGATCGGCCTGTACGGCCTTGGGACGGTAGGAAAACCGGACGTTGGTTGCCCGCTCAATTTCGCTCAGTACCTGCCGCAACGGCTGATTGGCGACCCTGATATTCACCGATTGATTGAGAATGTCCTGCGCGCCTACCGGCCCGGCGTGCGTGACGCCCTGGAAGACAACACCAACGGCCAAGGGCGTCAGCGAAGTCCTGAGAAGGAGTGAGAAAAGACAGAGTAGCGAGTTCCGCATAGTGGTATACGTTTAGGCATTCGGACAAAAGAATCCTGTTCCTTCGCCGGGCGAAGGAGGAGAGAGAAGGACAGAGGGTGAGCGAATAAGATTACCGGACGGGGGAGGCGTTGTTCTTCATAAAGCGTAACTGGAAGTGGTTAAAGGAATTACTCGGTACAACCTGATCCGCTGACAACAATCTGGGCGTCAACAACCTGGTACGTCGCGCCGATGACTTTGCAGAGGACGTTCAGTTTTTCGAACAATACTTCATCGGTCAGGGACGTCGTGATCCGGCATCGGGCAAAGACCTCTTCGTCGTACACGATCCGGACACCGTAGGCTTTTTCCAGCGCATCGAAAATCTCGGAAAGCGGAGCGTCGTCGAACACAAACCGTTTCAGGTTCTCCTTCGGCACCAGAATCCGCGGGTCCTGAATCAGCCCGCGGCTGAGTTGCAGCTCCTCCCGGAGGAAGGAAGCCTGCTGGTTGGGCGTCAGAAGCAAACCGGCGCTCTCCGGATGAGGACCGGCGGCTTCACTGGGGTACACGGCTACTTTTCCGGTGCGAACCTGGACCGTCACGCGCGGGTCGCGCTCGTAGGCCGTTACGCGGAAACTGGTGCCTAATACTTTGGTAACCAGTCCGTTGGCATAAACAAAGAACGGATGCGCGGGGTCTTTCCTTACCTGAAAAAACGCATCGCCCGAAAGGTAGACTTCCCGCCGCTCGCGAAACGTTGTATCGAACCGGAGCGTACCTGACGGCTCCAGGCTGACCGTACTGCCGTCACTCAGGGTGATGATCTGCACCTGTGTGCCGGTGTTGCGGATTTCCCGGGTTGCGCTGCCGGAAACGGACGCGACCATTTCCCGTACCTTTTCCACCGGTTGTCCGGTATCCCAGATAAACCAGCCGGCTACCAGGGCAATACCCGCGGCGGCCCACCAGAGGGGCCGGAACCGGCGGACCGGCTGCGGCCGGATTTGGCCCTGCACGCGTTGCCAGAGATCCGTGACGTCGCTTTCCGGAACGTCCGGGTAAAACTGCGCCATCTCCCGGATGCGGCGGCGGGCTTCATCCATCACCGGTACCAGGTGTGGATGTGCCGACGCGACCTGCTGCCAGTACCGGTTTTGTCCGGCGTCGGGATATTTTACCCAGCGAACGAACGCATCGTTCTCCAGAAAATCATCCAGGCTGTAATCGGCAAACGGGTCCATCCGGTCGTAAGGGTTTCAAGGATTAGATACAGCGACCATACGGCGTGTACTCACCTATTCCCGAAAATTTTTTAAAAATCAGACAGGCTGTGAAAACAGGAGAAGAAGTATGGCAGAAGGCAACTGTCCGCGAAGCTGGCGGACGGCGCGGAAGAGCAGGTTGCGGGCCGACTGCTCATTGACTTTCATGATGCGGGCGATCTCTTCCGTCGAAAAATCATGGTAATACCGAAGCTGGATCACTTCCTGCTGGCGGACCGGCAGGCGTTCCAGCGCAGCCTGTAACCGGGTCAGCTCCCGGTGCCGGTGTTCGGTTTCTACCCAGGTGGGTTCGGCGTCGACACCGTCGGGAAACCATTCCTCAGACAGGACGCCGTCGACCGTCGGAATGAGCCTGTTGGATTCAATAGACCGTAAAATGCGGTTCCGAAGCGATTTATACAGGTAAAAACGAGGCTCCTGTACATGGCCGAGCCGGTCCCGGTGGTTCCAGAGATGAACAAAAAGGTCCTGAAGGTGGTCCTGCACCAACTGGCGGTCGGACGAAATGCGGTAGCCATACCGGAGCAGGTCGCGGACATAAAAATTATAGAGTTCCGCAAAAGCACCCTTTTGCTGATAGGCGTCCCAGATCTGCTTGTCGTCTGCCATTCGTGACCGGTTGTTTCCCGGAAAAGACCCCGTTGAGTCGTTCATACTCTTTCCGGGAAAAAAATGAATAATCCCAAGAACAAAAAAGGACGGGTAACGCCCCGTCCTTTTTTGTTCCGTACCTGAAATCATCAGGACTTCGGTTTATTGAAAAACTGCTGCATGAAAAGCAGCTGGTACGAAATGGCGTTGTTCCAGTACGGCCAGTTGTGGCCGCCGGGACGGGTGATGTAGTCGTGGACGATGTTGCGCTCCAGCATTTTCTCGTGCAGGTTGTTGTTGACCCGGAAAAAGAAATCGTCGGTACCGCAGTCAATGATCAGCGCGATGGAATTCGGTGTAATCAGGTGAAGCTGATTGATAACCGTATTCTGTTCCCAGCGCTCCGGATTCTGGGCGTAGGTGCCGAGTCGTTTCGCCATATCCCAGTTGTTGGGGAAGGGGCGGATGTCTACGCCGCCGCTCATGCTGCCGGCTGCGCCAAAAACATCCTGATGCCGGATACCGAGATACAGCGCCCCATGACCGCCCATACTCAGGCCTGTAATACCCCGGGCGGAACGGTTTTTGATGGTTTTATACTTGCTGTCGACCCAGTTGACAAGTTCTTTCGAAACATATGTTTCGTATTTCCAGGCCGGGTCTACGGGGCTGTCCCAGTACCAGGAGGAGAAGTTGCCGTCGGGACAAACGAGGATCATCTGGTATGTATCAGCAGCGGTGCGGAAGGCGGCGGATTTTTTAACCCAGTCGCTGTAATTGCCGCTATACCCGTGAAGGACATAAACAACAGGATATTCCTTGCCGGACGAATAGGAATCCGGTGTAAGCACGACCGCTTTGATGGTTTTATTCATCGAGGTACTGAACGTCTCAACGGTATCGATTTTGGCGGCGGAGACGCCGAGGGTTGCCAGCAGGCAGAGAACAGCTATGTACAGGGTTTTCATAAGAAGAGGACAAAATAAACGACCGGCAAGATAGTCGATTTTCGACACGGGAAGCTGATTTTACCTGGGGGAATGACCGTCGTCATGTACAGGTATTACAGGAATAAATAGCTTTGGGGCTATTTTCTTACTTGATACCAATGAATATGACACAAGATGTTTGCGTGCTGTGCGGAAAGAACGAAGACCTGAGTAGCTATGAAGTACCCCCGGCCGGCCACGCCGCCGGTGAAGTAGTACTATGCCGCCCCTGCCTCGATCAGATTGAACGGAAGGCGGAGCTCACGCCGGACTACTGGCGTTTTTTGCCGGATGCCATGTGGAGTGAAGTTCCGGCGGTACAGGTATTGGCCTGGCGGATGCTTACCCGCCTGAAAAACGAAAGCTGGGCGGCAGAAGCGCTGGACGTATTGTACCTCGACGAAGAAACCGAAGCCTGGGCCAAAGCGGTAGGGGAGGAAGACGACTTTGTAGCCGGTCTGGTGCACCGCGACAGCAACGGCGCGATCCTCCAGACCGGAGATACGGTGGTACTGACAAAAACACTCGATGTCAAAGGCAGCCAGATCAGCGCGCGGATGGGAACGGTGGTGAAGAACATCCGCGTCGTCGAAGACAACGCCGAACAGATCGAAGGGAAAGTCGAAGGTCAGCAGATCGTGATCCTGACAAAGTATGTACGGAAGCAGAACGTATAGCGTGTGACGGTAGTTTGCGGGAGAAGGGTTTACAGTTTTCGGTTTTCAGTTTACAGTTTTCAGTTTGGAGGACGGAGCAGGTCGCCTGTCGTGCGTAGCATTCGCTACGCACTTTTTAATTGGCTTGGGCCTACGATAGCTATCACTCTGTGGCAATTTACGACCTGTCGTTTTGAGACGGCGTGGGTCGCCCGCCGTGCGTAGCATTCGCTACGCACTTTTTATTTGGCAGGCTGCGCCTGCTGCTGCCGCTTACCTGCAGATAATTTACGGTCTGTGGTTTTGAGATGGAGCGGGCGACTACACCCCGAAACGACAAGCAATCAACAACCTATGAGAAAGACAGACAGTAGCAGTAGGCATAGCCAACCAACCAAAAAGTGTGAAGCATTAAAAAGTACAGAACGAATGCTACCCACGACAGGCGACCTGCTCCGTCCTCCAAACTGAAAACTGAAAACCGAAAACAATAAACTGAAAACAGTAAACACCAACCAATCCTTTCCAACGCTATCAAAAATAGTATTTTCCCAATATGCTCTTTCATTTATCAGGTGATCTGAAAATAGTGCTTGGTATTCTCATCGGCATTCTTCTACATTTGCGACACAAGACTACTTTTTCTATAGATTTAATCATGTTTAGAATGTCGTCTGCTCTGCTTCGTCCGAATGCCGCCTGTTCTGCTTCGCCCGCCTCCTTCGCCGGAATGGCGTGTTGTTGCTGACCGATTTCCCTTTTCTCTCCCGAACCTTCTCAACAAACACCTGTGAAACAGAAAGCGCCCGTTCGCTTTCTCATTTTATCTACTTGAACTATATATTCTATCGTTCAAATAGTGTTTAATTGTCGAATGCATGGCATCCGACCGGAATGCTGCATGCTCAAATCATCCCAAATGAGGAAAAAAATGAAGGAACGTATACGGTATCTGCTGTTGCTTTCTGCTGTATTTCTGACAGCCGCCGCCGGCGCCCAGACCAAGTTGAACGGGAAAGTCATCGACTCCCGCACCCGCCTCCCGATCGCGTACGCGTCGATTTCCCTCAAGGGAAGTACCAACGGCTCCGTGACGAAAGAAGACGGAAGTTTTGAAATTGTTACCTACAAAGCCCTGCCGGCGACGCTCATTGTACAAAACGTCGGGTATGAGCGGCGTGAAGTGGAAGTACGCGAACTGCCGGTGACCATCGAGCTGACCGAAACGTCGCAGGCCCTGCAGGAAGTAGTAGTTATCGGGTACGGAACCCAGAAGAAAAGCGATATCACCGGATCGATCTCCACGCTGCCCGCCCAGGCGCTGAAACAGCCCATCAGCTCGTTTGACAGGGCATTACAGGGTGTCGTCGCAGGGGTACAGGTGACATCAGTGGCCGGCCAGCCCGGCGCGGCGGTTTCCATCCGTATCCGTGGCGGTAACTCCATCAACGGGTCGAACGAGCCGCTCTACGTCATCGACGGTTTTCCGGTATATAACAGCAACTCCGACGCCGATGCCGGCGTGACGACAGGACCGAATATCAACGCACTGTCGACCCTCAACCCCGCCGATATCGAATCCATCGATATCCTCAAAGATGCCTCGGCAACAGCTATTTACGGCTCTCGCGGCGCGAATGGCGTCGTCATTATCACGACGAAAAAAGGGAAAGCGGGGCAACACTCCTTTACCTATGACGGGTATTACGGGGTGCAGGATGTAGTCCGGACAATACCCCTGCTCAATGCACAGCAATGGGCCCTCCTCAAAAACGACGCACGCCTCGACTCCGGCAAGCAGCCGGCCTTTACCCAGACCCAGATCGACAGCCTCGGGCAACCGGGCGTTGGGACCGACTGGCAGCGGGCAGCCTTCCGGACGGCGCCTATCCAGAGCCACAACCTGAGTTTTACGGGAGGTGACGACAAAACCCGCTTCGCCGTTTCCGGCAATTATTTCAAACAGGACGGCGTACTGGCCAATACAGATTTTGAGCGGTATTCCTTCCGTATCAACATGGACCGGACGTTCACCTCCAAATTCAAACTCGGTACCAATCTCACTGGCAGCAAAACGAAGGCGCAGGTAGCTCCGGCAGGCGTTGTCGGCAACCTGCTGCAAATGCCGCCCACTGTCCCGCTATACGACGCCACCGGCAGCTATACCCTCCGCAGCATCTACGATACGCCCCTCGGCAACCCCATCGCCACGCTCAACCGGCAGCTCAACGAAACCGTTTCCTATCGTGGTTTTGGTAATGCGTACGGCGAGTATCAACTGGCAGAAGGCCTGACCGCCAGGATTTCCGCGGGGATCGATGCGCTGGTGACGAAACAAAACCGATACCTGCCGTCTACCCTGTACGAAGGGGCGTCCTACAACGGACTTGGCTCAATCGGAACGAAATTCGCCATCGGCTGGCTCAACGAAAATACCCTCAGCTACCGCAAAAGCCTCGGTGCCAACCACCAGCTCGACGCCGTCGTAGGGTACACCCAGCAAACTTCCACGACGGAAAATACGGTCGCTTCCGCCTCCAACTTTGTCACCGACGCCTTTCAGCACAACAACCTCGGCGCCGGGACGACCCTCCAGACGCCCAGTTCAAATGCCTTCAGCTGGGCGCTGCAGTCCTTCCTGGGCCGGGTGAACTATACCTTCCGCAACAAATACCATTTCACCGTATCCGCTCGTGCGGATGGTTCGTCCCGTCTCGGGAAAAATCATAAATGGGGATATTTTCCGTCTGCCGCATTTTCCTGGAATGTCAACCGCGAAGAGTTTATCAAAGCCCTGCCGCAGATCAGCAACCTGAAGTTCCGGGTCAGCGCCGGCGTCACCGGAAACCAGGAAATCACGCCGTATTCGTCGCTCGCCCAGGAAAGCTACTACTCCTACATCATCGGAAATACGCTGGTGGCAGGTTACGCTCCTTCGGGAGTAGCCAACCCGGATTTGAAGTGGGAGTCGACTTCGCAGTACGACGCGGGCATCGATCTCGGATTGCTCAAAAACCGGATCAGCATTACCCTGGATGCGTATTACAAAGTCACCAGGGATCTCCTCCTGAATGTACCGCTGCCCTATACCACCGGGTATTCCAGCGCCTTGCAGAACTTCGGAAAGGCTGAAAACAAGGGTATTGAGCTTTCGTTGAATACGGTCAATTTCGAAGGAAAATTCAACTGGACAAGTGCTTTTGTCTTCTCCGCCAACCGGAACAAGGTACTCAGCCTCGGCCCGGGCGTGACGTCCATCATCTCCGACCCGTCGCTTGCACGGGTAGGGGAGGCGCTGGGATCGTTTTACGTCTACAAAACGAATGGTATTTTTCAGTTGACGGATGACGTCGCCAGCCTGCCGCGCCTCAGCGCCAAAGACAAGGCCGGCAGCCAGCGGTATGTGGACGTCAACGGAGACGGAACCATTACCCAGGCCAATGACCGGGTGATCGTCGGCAATGCCCAGCCGAAGTTCATCGTCGGGTTGACAAACACATTCAACTATAAAAACTTCGACCTGACCTTCCTCTTCCAGGGACAATACGGTAACAAGGTCTACAACGTCAACAAAGCCAACCTGGAGCTCGGAACAGGATACATCGGCGCGTCGACGACGATGCTCGACCGTTGGACGCCGACCAACCCGAGCAATACCATCCACCGCGCGATTGAAGAACCTGCGATCGTCATCTCGGACCGCTTCATCGAAGACGGGTCTTACCTCCGTCTGAAGAACATCAGCCTGGGGTACTCGCTGCCGTCGAGCCTGACTTCCCTCCTGAAAGTCAAGCAGGTACGCTTCTATGTTTCGGGGCAAAACCTGGCTACCTGGACCAACTACACCGGCTATGATCCGGAGGTAAGTTCCAACGGGCAAAGCTCCCTGACGCCGGGCGTCGACAATGCAGTCTATCCCAACAGCAAAACCGTACTCGGCGGATTAACCGTCACATTCTGAGGAATTTCCATGAAAAAAATACTCCCGATACTGGCCCTGCTCGCGGTGGGAACTTCCTGCACGACGCTCGACGAAACCCCGAAATCCTTCGTTTCGGAGGAGCAGTTTTTCCAGACCCAGGCGGATGCCGTCGCTGCGGTTAACGCCATTTATTATTGCCTCAACTATTCCGGTCAGACGCCGTACAACGTCCTGTTTTCGACGGGTATGGACATGATGAGCGACGACGTCCAGCCCGGGCCGGGCGCCACCAACGCCGACGTCCGCTCCCAGGCCATTCTCTCGCATTCGTCGACCGGCCTGCGGATTTACCAGATCTGGCAGCAACATTATACCGCGATCAACCGGGCCAACATCGCCGTCGACCGTATTCCTTCCGTCGCCTTCGACGAAACCCTGAAAAAGCGGCTGATTCTGGAGGCGAAGTTTCTCCGGGGACTATTCTACTTCAACCTGGTACGGCTGTATGGCGATGTGCCGCTGGTGCTGCACCAGACGAAATCCCTGAATCCGGAGGATATCTATGTGGCACGGACTTCGACCGACGAAGTATATAAACAAATCGTTTCCGATCTGACTGAGGCAGAGGGATTACCAACGTCGTACAGTGCGACAGACGTAGGTCGTGCGACAGCCGGCGCTGCCAAATCCCTCCTTGCCAAGGTATACCTGACCCGTTCGGACTGGGACAACGCCGCCAAAAAGGCGGAAGAAGTCATCAACGGGCCATATGGTTACGACCTTTTCGCCAACTATGCCGACGTCTTCAACGTCGCCACCAAAAACGGAAAGGAGCATATCTTCTCCGCTCAGTTCAAAGGCAATACCAACTCGCACGGCAACAGCCAGGCGCTGCGGGAGGCGCCGACGGGTATCACCGGTGTCAACGGCAACTACGCCGAGCAACCGGGAAACGGTGTATACCAGCTTTTTAGCGGAAAAGACAAGCGCCGGGATGTAACGTTCATCACGTCGATCACGAGCCCGACGACAGGCAAGACGACCGTCATAGATCCCCACTTCCACAAATACTGGGACAATTCGGTACCGGGTAACCTGACGGAATCGAGTGCCAATGTGCCCATTCTCCGGTTTTCCGACGTTCTGCTGATGCATGCGGAGGCGCTCAACGAAAAGAGCGGTCCGACGACAGACGCCTACAAATCCTACAACCGCGTACGTGTACGCGCCGGGCTGGATGCATTGTCGGGGTTGTCGAAAGAGCAGTTCCGGGATTCAGTCTACCTCGACCGGCGCAAGGAGCTCGTCTTCGAATACTCCCGCTGGTTTGACCTCATCCGGACCAAACGCATGGTCTCCGCCCTTCAGAAAATCGGCAAAACCAACGCGTCCGAAAAACATTACCTCTATCCAATTCCCCAGTACGAAATCGACAATAACCCGAAGATGAAGCAGAATCCGGGATGGTGAGAAACGGGTTTTCTGTTTGCGGTTTTCTGTTTTCGGTTGGGCATCCCTGACTGAAAACAGAAAACCGCAAACTGAAAACCAAAACCTGACTCCAATGCAAGCACGATATACATTACCTCTCCTCACCCTCCTCGCTCTGCCGGCAGCAGCGCAGCACGATCCCGTGCAGAAGTATGAAGGGAAAATCGGTCGTACTGTTGCCGAAACCCGGCAATGGTGGCCGCAACGTACCCGGGCGCAGAAAGGCGCCCCCAATGTGGTCTGGATTTTGCTGGACGACGTCGGTTACGGCGCAATCAGCACCTTCGGCGGCCTCATCCGCACCCCGACGCTCGACAGCCTCGCCAACCAGGGACTGCGGTATACCAATTTCCATACCACCGCCATCTGCTCGCCCACGCGGGCAGCCCTGCTGACGGGGCGGAACTCGCATTCCGTCCACATGGGCCTCTTTCCGAATACGGCCATCGGCACGCCGGGATATGACGGATACATGCCCTTCGAGAAGGCTACAGCAGCGGAAATTCTCCGGGAAAACGGATATAATACGTATGCCGTCGGCAAATGGCACCTCACGCCGCCGTCTGACCAGACAGCCGCCGGGCCGTTTAACCGCTGGCCGACCGGCCGCGGTTTCGACCACTACTACGGTTTCCTGGGCGGTGCGACCGACCAGTGGCACCCCCTTCTCTGGGAAGATACCCGGAAGGTGGAGCCGGAAGCGGACGGCCGTCATTTTACCACGCGGATTACGGACAAGGCCATTTCCTATATCGCCGAACAAAAGGCGGTATCCGCCGAAAAGCCCTTCTTTCTGTATTATGCCACCGGCGCGGGGCACTCGCCTCACCACGTCGCGAAAGAATGGACTGAGCCCTATAAAGGACTCTTCGACGGGGGCTGGGACGCCTACCGCGAAAAGGTACTGGCCCGCCAGATCAGCCTGGGCGTCGTGCCGAAGGGAACGACCCTGCCGCCCCGTAACCCGGGCATCAAAGCCTGGGATAGCCTTCCGGCGGATGAGAAAAAATTGTACGCCCGTTTCATGGAAAACTACGCAGGTTTCCTGACGCATACCGACTATGAAATCGGTCGCCTGGTACAGTACCTCCACAAAATCGGACAGCTCGATAATACGCTGATTTTCATATCAGTAGGAGATAATGGTGCGAGTAAGGAAGGCACGTTTGTCGGGATCGTCAACGGCAATACGCCCGGTCAATCCGAAGAGGAGCGCCTTCGCCGCAACATCGAAAACATCGACCTGATCGGGACGGAAGCCTCGCAACCCAACTACCCCCTGGGCTGGGCCATGGCGGCCAATACGCCCTTCCGCTACTGGAAGCAGGACGCCAACTCGGAAGGCGGAACGCACAATCCCCTGATTGTTTTCTATCCGAAAGGTATTCAGGAAAAAGGCGGTATCCGGACGCAATACAGCCATATCATCGATGTATTGCCGACGACGCTTGAACTAACCGGCGCGAAGGTACCCTCCCTCCTCAATGGCTATCCGCAGGAACGTATCGAAGGTACCAGCCTGGCCTACAGCCTGAACAACACCGCGCTCGCTTCCCGTCATACCGTTCAGCACTATGAAATCCGGGGATCCCGCTCGATTTACAAAGACGGCTGGAAGGCCGGTACCCTGCACAAATCCGGCGACGATTTCGCCGGCGACAAATGGGAGCTGTACCACCTGTCGGAAGACTTCAACGAGCTGCACGACCTCGCTTCACAGCATCCCGACAAGCTCAAAGAGCTCCGGGAACTATTTGACAGTGAGGCGGATAAGTACAATATCTATCCGCTGAAAGACGGCTCCGAAAAAGACCTCGACTTCTCGCACCTCTACCAGCGGGACGGCGCGACGCGCACCGTATTGTACCCCGAAGCGCCTCAGGTATTCGGCATCGCCAGTCCGCTGCCTGTACATAAATCCTACACCATCACGGCTGAAACGGAGCTGAGCAAGGGAACGCAGGGCGTCATCCTGGCGGTAGGCGGTCGTTTCAATGGCTTAAGTCTCTTCGTGCAGGACGGAAAGCTCCAGGTAGCCCACGCCACCGGGCAGAAGAAGTACCTGCTGGCGTCGGCGAGGCCGGTGCAACCCGGTAAGGCGACGGTTCGGCTTGTCGTCAACTACCAGAATGCGAAAGGCCCGGAAGATCCTGCCGGTACGCAGCAGTTGTTTGTCAACGACGTCAAAGTCGCCGAAGGCCCCATCGTCAAAGCGCAGGCCGCGATCCGGAGCACCGACGAAATCAACGTCGGCCGCGACCTCGTCACCCAGGTCTCCGACCGGTACAAGGGCCCGTTCCCGTTTACGGGGAAGATTGAGAGAATCGTAATCGAGTGAGTTTGGAGTTTAGGGTTTGGAGTTTAGGGTTGAACGAATCCAACCTAACCCCAAATCCTAAACTCCAAACCCTAAACTCCAAACCCCAATCAAATGACCACCTCCGACCTCTCCCTCCTCACCAAAAAAATCGCTGTGGGGCTTGTTCTGCTGCTCGTGTCCGTGCTGATCATTTTCGGCGGGCTATGGGCCACACAATACCTGCTTTGGGAAAACTAAACACCTGCCGCTATGAAAATGGAACCCCGGGTGGCCCGGCGGATTTTCCGGAATGCCCTCCTCAGCCTGCTGCTGTATGCGCTGCCGGTGCTGCTCATGTTCGCGACGTTTTACGTCACCGGCGAGCGCCCCTGGCGACAGGCAGCAAAAACACACCAATCCCGCTAAACCATGATCATGTTCTTCGAAGCCCTCTTCAAAAACCTGAGTACCTGGGGATTACCCACGCTGGTACTCCTGCTTGGTCTGGTGGAGTTTTCCCTCGGCCTGTACAAGAAACACTGGAACCGGAACGAGATTCTTCTCGATATAGCCTGCTTCACGATTCCGAAGCTCGTCGTCCGCCCGCTCGTCGCCTATTTCGGGCTGAAAGTACTGCCGCTGGTTTTTCCGGGGTATAAAGACGCGTTTGAGTGGGTACCGTTCTGGTGGGGATTTCTGATCCTCTGCGTGGCCGACGACCTGACGCAATACTGGTACCACCGCCTGCACCACGAAATACCCTTTCTCTGGCGGTTTCACCGGACGCACCATTCGGCGCCGTACATGGGTATGTCGATGGCCAGCCGGCAGAATATCATTTACACGCTGTTCTTTTCGCAGACCTATGTGACGACGACCCTTGTATACCTGGGGTTGGGCTATCCGGCGCTGTTTGTGAAGGGTATCAAATCGATCATTACCACGCTCGCCCACTCCAGTATTCCCTGGGATAAACCTTTGTACGAACGGCGCTGGCTGCACCCGGTAGCCTGGGTACTGGAACGTCTGATTTCCACGCCGGCAACGCACCACGCGCACCATGCTGATACGTCGGACGACGGCGTCGGCTACTACAAAGGCAACTTCGGCAATATGTTCTTTTTGTGGGATATCCTTTTCGGAACCGGACTGATCACGCGGCAGTACCCCGCTTCGTATGGTATCAAGTCGTATCAGCAGGAAGAATGGTACGCCCAGTTTCTCTGGCCCATTCTCAAATCCCGGAAAGAAGGCAGCGAACTGGCACCCAACGGGCCGATGGTTCAGGAAGACGAGCCCGCCCTTCTCCCATCAACCCCGCAACCGGCATGAAAAAACGATATCTTTTTGTTACCGGCGCATTGCTGACTGCCCTTGGCGCAGCTGCGCAGCATACGCCCGTTCAGCCCTACAAGGGGTCAGAAGGCAAAACCCTGGCCGATACCCGGCAGTGGTGGCCTGAGCGGGCGAAGGCAGCCGGCCCGAACGTCGTCTGGATTTTGCTGGACGATGTAGGATTCGGCGCCATCAGTTCGTTCGGCGGCCTGATTCAGACACCCGAACTGGACCGGCTCGCTCAAAACGGCCTCCGCTACACAAACTTCCATACGACGTCGATCTGCGCACCAACCCGCGCCGCGCTCCTCACCGGACGGAACCATCACTCCGTTCACATGGGCCTGTTTCCGGAAAATGCAGTCGGCACTCCCGGGTACGATGCGCAGATTCCGTTTGAGCAGGGAACCGTCGCCGAAATCCTGAAAGAAAACGGCTACAATACGTTCGCCCTCGGAAAATGGCACCTGACACCCCTGGCAGACCTGACACCTGCCGGGCCGTTTAACCGCTGGCCAACGGGCAGGGGCTTCGAGCATTTTTACGGATTCCCCTCACGCGGCAGCACCGACCAGTGGCACCCGGAGCTCTGGGAAGATACCCGCCGGGAGAAGGATCAACAGGGCCGCCATCTCAACCAGCTTCTTGCCGACAAAGCCATCCACTACATCGGCGCGCAGAAATCCGCCAATCCGGACAAGCCTTTTTTCCTGTACCTGGCTACCGGCGCCGGCCACGCGCCTCATCAGGTCGCGAAGGAGTGGTCGGACCGCTACAAAGGCAAGTTTGACGGCGGCTGGGATAAATACCGGGAGGAGGTACTGGCCAACCAGATTCGCCTGGGTATTGTCCCGAAAAACACGGTACTGCCGCCCCGTAACCCGGGGATCAAGGCATGGGACAGCCTTCCGGCAGACGAGAAAAAGCTGTTTGCCCGCTTCATGGAAGTATACGCCGGATTTTTGTCGTATACCGATTACGAAGTGGGGCGCGTTGTCCGCTACCTGGAGGAAATCGGGCAACTGGACAATACGCTCATTTTTGTTTCGGTGGGAGATAACGGCGCGAGCAAGGAAGGGACTTTTGTCGGCGTTGTAAACAACTATGGAACAGACCTTTCGGAAGAAGAAAGACTCCGCCGGAACATCGCCGACATCGACCTCATCGGTACCGAATATGCCAAGGCCAACTATCCCCTCGGCTGGGCCGCAGCTACGAATACCCCCTTCCGCCAATGGAAACAGGACGCGAATACCGAAGGCGGCACCCGTAATCCGCTGATTGTCCATTACCCGGCCCGCATCCGGGAGAAGGGCGGTATCCGGAAGCAGTACAGCCACGTCAATGACCTGCTGCCTACGACACTCGAACTGGTTGGCGCACAAATCCCGGCATCCATCAACGGCTACCCCCAGCAGCCGCTGGAAGGGACGAGCCTGGCCTACAGCATCGACAATGCCTCGGCCAAAGACCGCCACACGCTGCAATACTATGAAATTCTGGGAACGCGGTCGGTCTACAAGGACGGCTGGAAAGCCGGTACCCTGCATGTCAAAGGTCAGGATTTTACGCAGGACAAATGGGAACTGCACCACATAGAGGAGGACTTCAATGAACTGCACGATCTGGCCGCTGCCCAGCCGCAGAAACTTGCCGAACTGCGCGGGGTATTCGAAGCCGAAGCGGCCAAACGCCATATCTATCCCCTGAAAGACGGAACCATACCGACCTTCGGCCCAACGGCTTACAAGGACCGGCAAACCCTGACGCTATACCCCGGCGGGTCGACCATCGTCGATATCGCGAATCCGCTCGCCGGTAAAAAGGCCTTCCGGATTGCGGCGGACGTGGAGATTCCGTCCCACGGCGCCGAAGGCGTCCTGCTCTCCCGCGGGGGCCGGGCGGGAGGGCTCAGCTTTTTCGTCAAAGACAAAGCGCTGTATTTTGCATACAACGTCGGCGATGGCGGCACGTTCGTCGTCCGCGCCGACCAACCGCTCGCTCCCGGCCGGCAATCGGTTCAGGCAGAGCTCGTTCCTGACGGCAAAGGCGGAACCCTCAGCCTCTCGGCCAACGGTAAACCTCTCGGATCCCGGGTACTTCCGCGGTTGTACGGGAACCTGTACCTTCACGAAGGACTGAATCTTGGATTCGACGACCTGACGCCTGTCACGGACGCGTATGTCGTGCCGTTTGCTTTCACCGGAACCCTGCACAAAGTCACGATCGACCTTCCGTCTCCCGAACAAAAAGGAAAATGAAGATCGCCGGGACTGTCCCATGCTGAATCAGAACTACCTGCCGGATCCAACCGGCCAACGGACACACTATGTTACGACGATTGCTGATCACACTCTTGTTTCCCGTGTTTGCGGCGCAGGCCCAACACGATCGCCCGAATATCCTCTGGATCGTCAGCGAAGACAACGATCCGTTTCTGGGATGCTATGGCGACGCCTTCGCGACGACGCCCAACCTCGACCGGCTAGCATCGCAGGGGATACTGTTTGAAAACGCGTTTTCGACGGCGCCGGTCTGCGCGCCGTCCCGTAATACGCTGATTACCGGCATGTACCCGCCTGCGCTGGGCACCGAGCACATGCGGAGTACCTATCCCGTACCGGCCTTCGTGAAGTTCTTTCCCAGATACCTTCGCGAAGCGGGATATTACACCACCAACAACGCGAAAAAGGACTATAACACGACGGATCAGCTGGAAGCGTGGGACGAATCCAGCGGGAAGGCGACCTATAAAAACCGGCCGGAGGGAAAGCCGTTTTTCGCTGTATTTAACCTGAATGTTTCGCATGAAAGCTCACTGCATGAGCCATTGCCGACGCTGAAACACGATCCGGAAAAAGTCCCGCTGCCTCCCTACCACCCGGCTACCAACGAGCTGAAGCACGACTGGGCGCAGTACTACGACAAAATTCAGACCATGGACGAGCAGGCGGGCAAGCTCCTCGCCGAACTGGAAGAGGCTGGCCTGGCCGACAATACCATCGTTTTTTACTACAGCGATAACGGCGGGGTGCTGGCCCGCAGCAAGCGGTTTATGTATGAATCAGGACTGCGTGTTCCGCTGATTGTCCGTTTCCCGAAAAAATATGCCCACCTCGCTCCGCAGGGGGCAGGTACCCGGACGGATCGGCTGGTGACGTTTCTGGATTTCGCGCCGACGGTACTTTCCCTGGCGGGCCTTCCCGTTCCGGCTTATTTTCAGGGAAAGGCTTTTCTGGGGAAAGAACGGCAGCCGGAAGTACCATATGTCTTTGGTTTCCGGGGACGTATGGACGAGCGGATTGACTTTTCCCGTTCGGTGCGTGACAAACGTTTCCGGTACATCCGCAACTACCTGCCGCACAAAATCTATGGTCAGCACCTGGAATACCTCTGGCGCGCGCCGTCGGTACGCTCCTGGGAAGCCGAGTACAAGGCTGGCCGGCTGAATGAAATACAATCCCGTTTCTGGAAGGAAAAGTCGTCGGAAGAGCTCTACGATGTTGCCGCCGATCCGCACAACATCCGGAACCTCGCCGATAACCCCGCCTATCGGAAAGACCTGCTTCGCTTGCGGAAAGCCAATGACAACCAGGCGCTTTCCGGGAAAGACGTCGGGTTCATTCCCGAAGCGATCCTCGCAACCATAGCCGAAAAACAGCCTTTGTACGACTATGCCCGCAGCGGGCAGTATGACGCCGCGAAAATCATCCGCATTGCCGGTATCGCTTCGGATCGCAAAGCCGATCCGGCGCCGCTGAGAGCGGCATTGGGCGACAAAGATCCGGTAGTCCGGTACTGGGCAGCGACTGGCGCGACAATCCATCGCGATAAAGCCGCTGAAAAACAGCTTCTTCCCCTTCTTTCAGATCCGGAGGCCGCCGTGCGGATTGCCGCTGCCGAAGCCCTGTTTCACCTCGGCCGGAAAGACGAAGCGCTGACTACCCTCACGGAAGCGCTGAAGGACCCCGTGCGACCGGCCCGTCTGCAGGCCCTGAACGTCCTCGAAACCCTGGGAGACGCCGCCCGGGTCGCGCTGCCTGTTGCGCAGACGCTCACGGGCGGTCCGGCCGACAACTACGATTCCCGCGCAGCCAAAACGTTACTCGAACACCTGAAAAAATGAAACGCTACTCTGCCTTTCTCCTCCTTTGGATAGGGGGGCTGGGCGCGGCCTTTGGTCAGACAAGGCCCGCCACCCCCAATATCCTCCTTATTTATACGGATGACCAACGTTACGATGCCCTCAGCGTCGTGCAGCAGGAACAGGGCGCGGCCGCACGCTTTCCCTGGTTCCGGACACCGAACCTCGATCGCCTCGCGCAGGAAGGGGTTCGGTTCCGGAATGCCTTTGTCGTCAATTCGTTGTGCTCGCCGAGCCGGTCGACCATGCTCAACGGCCGCTACAACCACCTCAACGGCATCGCCAACAACCACACCCCGCTGACGGATACGACCATTACCTATGCCACCGAACTCCGCAAGGCCGGGTACCGGACGGCCTTCTTCGGCAAGTGGCACATGGGCAATGAAAAGGGTAAGCGCCCGGGATTCGATTATTCCTTCAGCTTCATCGGTCAGGGAAGGTACCAGGATTGCCCGTTCGAGGAAAACGGCCAGCCGGTACAGACGCAGGGATGGGTAGACGACGTCTCCACCACGCATGCCATCGACTACCTGCAGCAACACCGCAAAGGGCCGTTTTTCCTGGCGCTGGGCTTCAAATCCGGGCACGGGCCGTTTCAGCCTGCCGCGCGGAATGCCGAAGCCTATGCCGATGCCGTCCTGACACAGCCGGACAACGAACTCGAATCCGCGCCGTACCGTGGTAAAGTGGAAACCGGCCGGAAAAATGCGGCTGCCGCAACCCCAACCGGGAACTGGACCGAGAAAAACGATAAGAAAATCCGCGACTATTTCCGCACGCTGAAAGGCGTGGATGAGAACATCGGGCGGGTACTACAGGCGCTGGATTCCCTGAAAATCAGTGACAATACGGTGATTGTCTTTACGAGCGATAATGGCTTTTTCTTCGGAGAACACAGTCTCGCCGACAAACGGGCCGCTTACGAAGATGCCATCCGCGTGCCCCTCCTCGTCCGGTATCCGGCGCGGTTCCGCCCGGGAAAACGCATCGACAAACTGGTATTGAACCTGGACATCGCGCCGACGATCCTCGACCTGGCAGGCGTGAAAGCGCCGGCATCGTTCCAGGGCAAAAGCTGGGTACCCCTGGCAGAAGACAAGCCGGCGGCCTGGCGCACGTCGTTTCTCTATGAATACTTCTACGAAAACGGTTTCAATACCCCCACGATCAAGGCCGTACGAACCGAAAACAGCAAGCTGATTCTGTACCCGGGACAGGAAGACTGGTCGGAACTGTACGACCTCCGCGCCGATCCCCGGGAAAAGAAAAACCTGTACTCTACTGCTGAAGGAGCGAAGCTCAAAACGGCTCTCACCAAAGAAATAAGCACACTGGAAAAAGCCACCGGCTACACGGATCCCGCCTATGCCGATCCGAAGCCGGTAGATGCCCAGGGCCGGTACATTCCCCCCAAAACGGAAACACTTCCATGAAAAAATGCCTGCTCGGGCTGCTCCTGCTGGCTTCCGGCGCGACTTTCGCCCAGAAAAAAGCCGAGCGCCCCAATATTATTCTGGTGATGGTCGACGACCTGGGCTTCTCCGATTTCGGCGCCTATGGCTCAGAAATCCGGACGCCGACAATCGACCGGCTTGCCGCCGAGGGCCTCCGCCTGCGGGAGTTTTACAATAATTCCATTTGCGCGCCGACGCGGGCGTCGCTCATCACCGGGCAGTACCCGCACAAGGCCGGGGTGGGGTATTTCAACGTCAACCTCGGGCTGCCGGCCTACCAGGGCTGGCTCAACCGGGAGTCGCTTACCTTCGGCGAAGTGCTGAAGCAGGCCGGGTATACGACGTTTCTTTCGGGGAAATGGCACGTTGGGAACGATAGTCTCTACTGGCCCAATCAGCGCGGTTTTGACCGGTTTTACGGGTTTATCGGCGGAGCGAGCAACTATTACGACATCCATCCGTACACCGAAAAGGTACCACCCGTCGAACTCGTCGAAAACAACCGCCGCCTGAACCTGGAGCCCGGCAAGTACCTGACAGATGAGATCACCGGTCACGCGATTTCCTACATCCGGGAGGCGAAAGACAAGCCATTCTTCCTCTACCTGGCCTATAATGCGCCACACTGGCCCTTGCAGGCGCCGGCCGAGGATATCGCCCGGTACAAGGGCCGGTATGCCATTGGCTGGGACTCGCTCCGGCAGGAACGCCTGACCCGGCAGATTCGCCTGGGTATTGCCGATCCGAAGCAGGCTGTTGCCGCCCGGGATCCGGAAGTGGTGGAATGGCAAAGCCTTACCTATGACGAGCAGCAGCTCTGGCAACGGAAGATGGAAGTATACGCTGCCATGGTGGATCGCGTTGATCAGAACCTGGCACGTCTTCTCGGAGAATTGCAGCGCCTGAAAAAAGACAAAAACACGCTGATCGTACTGATTTCTGACAATGGCGCCCAGGGCGGGTTGAATCAGACCGGTCGCCGCCGCCCGCGCAATTCCGGCCCGATCGGGTCGTCGGGATCGTACGATTACCAGGAACAGAACTGGGCGTACGTCTCCAATACGCCATTCCGCAACTACAAAGCCACACCGTATGAAGGCGGAATCAGCGCGCCGTTTATCGCCTGGTATCCCGGAAAAATCAAAGCCGGGACGATTGCCAAAGGAACCGGCCACCTGATTGACCTCGCACCGACGTTTTACGACCTGGCCGGGGCAACCTACCCAACCGCATTCAACGGCGTCAAAACCCATGCACTACCGGGCAAAAGCCTGAAAAACCTGCTGCTCGACGGAGCGCCGCTCCCGGGCGAACGACCCCTTTTCTGGGAGCGGGCCGGTAACCGGGCCGTCAGGAAGGGCAAGTGGAAAGTAGTCTCAATTTTCCCACAAAACCGCTGGCAACTGTTTGATATCGAGACGGATCGCGGGGAGACGACCGACGTCGCCGCGCAACACCCCGACATCGTGAAAGACCTCGACGCCGAGTATGAACGCTGGGCGGTGCAGAATGATGTCGAGAAATACGAAAAATTACGTCCCCAAACCCCCGGCCGCCGAATCGAATGAACTACCTGAAGATACTCATTGCCCTGACGCTTCTCACCGGGCAGCAGGCCCTGGCACAGTCCCGCAAACCCAATATTATCCTGATTCTGGTGGACGACATGGGCTACTCGGACCTCGGCGCATACGGCTCCGAAATCCGCACGCCTCACATCGATCGTCTGGCCCGGGAGGGCCTGAAACTGAAGGAGTTTTACAATAATTCCATCTGTGCGCCGACGCGTGCCTCACTCATCACCGGCCAGTATGCCCACAAGGCCGGCATCGGCTACTTCGATGTGAACCTGGGCCAGCCTGCGTATCAGGGATTTCTGAACCGGGAATCGCTGACGTTTGGCGAGGTACTCCGGGAAGCCGGGTACTCAACGCTGCTTTCGGGGAAATGGCACGTCGGAAAGGATAGTCTCTCCTGGCCGAAACAGCGGGGATTTGACCGGTTTTACGGGATTCTCGGCGGCGGAGCCAACTACTTTGATGCCGGTCCGCTTGCAACGGGCAGGCCGTCGCCGGTGACACTGCTGGAAGACAACCTGCGTATCCGGCCGGAACCGGGTTCCTACTATTTCACCGATGAAATTACCCGGCATGCGGTCCAGTTTCTTGACGAGCAGCAGAAGGAGGACAGGCCCTTTTTCCTTTACCTCGCCTATACCGCGCCGCACTGGCCGTTGCAGGCCCTGCCCGAAGATATCGCCCGGTACCGTGGCAGGTATGACGCCGGCTGGGATGCCATCCGTAAGGAGCGTCTAGCGCGCCAGGTGCAGTTGGGGATTATTTCTCCGGAGCAGGCAAAAGCAGCCGCTGAGCGTGATGCCGAAATTCCGGATTGGGATAACCTGACATTCGAAGAAAAACAGCTCTGGAAGGCGAAAATGGAGGTATACGCCGCTATGCTGGATCGCGCGGATCAGGGAATCGGCACGGTACTGGAGAAAGTACGTCAACTGAAAAAGGATGACAATACGCTCGTATTGTTTCTCTCGGATAATGGCGCACCGGCCGAGGACGTCGCCCACTGGGGTAACCGCGCCGGCCGGAATACAGGTCCGGTAGGAACGGCCGGTTCGTTCGAAGCGCAGGGGAAAAACTGGTCGTACGTCTCGAATACGCCATTCCGTTCGTTCAAGTCGTTCGCTTACGAAGGCGGAATCCGGACGCCGTTTGTCGCCTGGTTTCCGGGAAAGATACCGGCAGGACGCCTCGAGCGGGGCACCGGCCACCTGATCGATATCGCGCCGACGCTGTATGAAGTCGCGGGAGCGAAGTATCCTCTTGATTTTCAGGGAAAAAGAACCAATACCCTTCCCGGAAAAAGCCTCACGGGGCTGCTCTTCGGCTCCGGCGGATGGAACGATCAGCGGCCACTGTTCTGGGAATGGGCCGGAAACCGGGCCGTGCGCCGCGGCAAGTGGAAGCTGGTGTCGATCTACCCGTCGTATCAGTGGGAACTGTACGACCTGGACCAGGACCCGGGCGAAACGCGCAACGTCGCGCAGCGGAACAGCAACCTGGTCGACGAGCTGTCCCTGCTCTATTTTCAATGGGCGAAAGAAAACGACGTCGTCGACTACGACAAAATCAAGCCGAAACAACCGCTTCTTCCTGTCCCTAAAAAGCCTGCTACCGGCAGCCGAAACTTCTGATACGCATGAAAAAATTGCTTCCGGTGGTATTCGCGCTGATTGCGACGGGCGCTTTTGCCCAGCGAATCACCTTCCGCCGCTTCGCGGATAACCCCATTATCCGGCCCGAACAGCTGCCGGGTACCGATGGGGAAAACATCAACGGCCCTAGCCTGATCCGGGTGCCTGACTGGCTGCCGGGAAAGCTCGGAAAGTACTACCTCTATTTTGCGCATCACAACGGGCATTACATCCGGCTGGCCTATGCCGATGATCTCAAAGGTCCCTGGAAGATTCACGAACCCGGCACCCTCCGCCTGGACGAGTGCGCCTGCAAAGGTGAACCCGGTGATTTGCTGGGAAAGAGCAAGCATATCGCGTCGCCGGATGTATTTGTGGATGAGGCGAACCGGCAGCTCGTCATGTATTTCCATTGCCCGATCTACGCGTCAGGCGACAAAGGAAAAAAAGCCAGCTATACGCAGCTGACACTTCGGGGTACTTCCGGTGACGGCCTCCGTTTCAGGGCGGATACGACCCGGCTGGGTGAATCCTATTTCCGGGTATTTGAGTGGAAAGGGGCCTTTTATGCGCTGTCCCGGCTGGGGGTTCTGCACCGGTCTCCGGACGGCATCGCACGGTTTGAAAAGGGCCACAATCCTTTTGATAAAATCCAGCATCCGTCTACGCTGCGCCATGCGGCGCTCTACCGCAAGGGCGACCGGCTCTGGGTATTTTACAGCCGCATCGGCGACACGCCCGAACAGATTTATGCTTCGGTGATACCCCTGACAGGCGACTGGACAACCTGGACGCCCTCCCCGCCGCAGCCGGTTGCGCTACCGGAAAAAGACTACTAAGGTGCAGATTTGCCGCTTGCCGCATCGAAAGAAGGCCTGTCGTTGCAGCGGGTCCGGCAACTACGGGACCCGTATGTGTTTGGGGAAAACGGGAAGTTATACCTGCTGTATTCCGTCGCCGGCGAGAAAGGAATTGCCATCGGCGAGCTGACGGTCGACTGATACCAAAGTTGTTTTCAATCTGGCTGAAAAATAATAACCTATTAAATCTATAGATAAACAAGTTTTAACAAGTTTCTTTGTCGAACGAAAAAACACGATCCGCATGAAAACCCTCTTCGCTTTGCTCGCTTTCGCATGGGTATGGCCTGTTGCCGCCCAAACCCGCGAACCGTTATTGTCTTTCGATGAATTCGAAACCCGCCTGAAAAAAGCCGGCGCCGATGCCCAGATTCTGGATGCCCGGTCGGAAGAAGAATACATACAAAACCACCTGATCGGCGCGGTCAGCGTCGCAACCGAAGCCGACTTTCAGCAAAAAAGCGCCCGTCTGAGCAAAGAAAAGCCGGTATTTGTTTACTCGATCGGAAACGGCCGCAGCGGCAAGCTGGCGAAGGAACTGAAGGAAAAGGGATTCCGGGAAGTATATGAACTGCCGGGCGGCCTCAGCAAATGGATCGGGTCGGGCAGACCGGTGGAGTCGACCGTTGGCCCCGGCCTTTCACTTGCCGAATACACGGCCAGCCTCGGTCCGGACGATCTCGTGCTCGTTGACTTCGGTTCCCGGTACTGCGGTTCCTGCAAACGCCTCGCGCCGACCGTCGAGGAAGTAAAGAAAGAGCAGGCAGGCCGCGTCAAAGTCATTACCATCGAAGCGTATGACAACAAGTCGCTGACCAAAGAAGTAGGCGTAAACGCGCTGCCGACGCTGATTCTGTATAAAAACAAGCAGGTTGTCTGGCAGAAATCAGGCGTAACGCCGAAGGCGGAAATCGTCGCGGCGCTGGCTGAAAATTCGCTTTGAGCCGGGTTCATTCAAAACGACGTCTTCCATGAGAAAACGAGTACTTTTCTGTTCGCTCCTCGCCCTTTTCTCCGCAGCGCACGCACAGAAAAAGCCGAATATTATCCTGATTGTAGCCGACGATCTCGGCTGGAACGATGTCGGGTACCACAACCCCGCAATTGTTTCTCCCAACCTGAACGCCCTGGCGGAAAAGGGAACGGAGCTGCGGCGGTTTTACGTCGCTTCGATTTGCAGCCCGACCCGCTCCGGTCTGCTTACCGGTAAGTATCCCGACCGGTTCGGTATCCGGAACGAGGTCATCCGCCCGAACCGGATCGGCGGTCTGCCGCTTTCCGAACAAACCCTGGCCAATGTCCTCGACAAAGCGGGGTATACCCGGCGCGGGGCTTTCGGCAAGTGGCACCTCGGGCATTCCGACAAGCGCTATCACCCGCTGCAACGCGGATTTACCTCGTTTTACGGGCATTATAACGGCGCGATTGATTATTTCACGCATTTCCGGAACGGTGCGCTGGACTGGCACCGCGGCTATGAAGCAAGCCGGGATACCGGCTATTCGGTGGCGCTGGTGGGTAATGAAGCTGCGAAGTTTATCCGGGAGTCGGCCGGCAGCCCGTTCTTCGCTTATGTAGCGTTCAACGGCGTCCATGCGCCCAACCAGGCGCGGAAGCAGGATCTGCTCCGGAATGGATATGATCCGGCCGGTACCCGTTTGGAGGGAAAATCAGGAGAGGGAGCGGAGTACAACACCGCCGACTACGGGCAGCGCGGCCGGGGTAATACCCTTCGCCAGACGTTCTCGGCGCAGGTGACGGGTCTCGATGACGCCATCGGAACGATACTTCGTGCGGTTGAGGACAAAGGCATCGCCGACAATACCCTGATCTGGTTTTTGAGCGATAACGGCGGTACGCCGACCTTCGGCGGCAACAACGACCCCCTCCGCGGCGTCAAGAATACCGAGTGGGAGGGAGGCGTGCGCAGTACTTCGCTGATCTATTGGAAAGGAAAGATAGGAGGGGGAAAGAAAGTGGATGAAGTAATTGCCTTCATCGATGTACTCCCGACGCTTGCGGCGTGGACCGGTGCACAAATACCCGCCGGACTCGACGGCATCGATGCCCGCTCGGCTATTCAGGGGAAGGCTCTGCCTGACCGTATTCTCTTTCTCGGGCGGGAAGCCGCCGTTTCCAAACGATGGAAGCTGAACCAGGGGCAGTTCTTTGACCTGCAGGCTGATCCTTCGGAAAAAAAGAACGTAGCGGAAGAGTATCCGTCTGAATATAAGACCTTTACAGAAGCGCTGACGTCCTTCAAGAAATTTGTTCAACCTTTTTCCCTTGCTGCGCAGCCGGCCGGCTGGCGGCCGCCTGAAAACTGGACTATCGCCGAGCCCTGATGCTTTTGACCGCTTACTTTCTCTGATATGAAACGACTCCTGATTCCGGCGTTGCTGCTGGCCGCCCTGAGCTCCCGGGCCGAAGAACAGCCGCCGAAAAAGTACAACGTATTGTTTATCGCTGTAGACGACCTCAACAATGATCTCGGGTGCTACGGCAATACTTTCGTGAAGACGCCGAACATCGACCGGCTCGCGCGGCGGTCGGTGAAATTTGACCGGGCATACACGCAGTTTCCGCTATGTAGTCCGAGCCGCTCGTCGCTGCTGACGGGCCACCGGCCGGACGTGACGGGTATTTATGAATTGCAGACGCATTTCCGGAAAAACCTCCCGGACGTTGTCACGCTTCCGCAGCTTTTTAAAAATAACGGCTTCTTTGCCGCCCGGATCGGGAAAATATACCACTACGGCGTACCGGGGCAGATCGGTACGGATGGCCTCGACGACCCGATTTCCTGGGAACGGGTCGTGAATCCGAAAGGCAGAGATAAAACGGAAGAGTCGCTCGTCAAAAACCTGACGCCGGGCCGTGCCCTGGGCAGCGCCCTCTCGTGGCACGCGGCAGAGGGGACAGACGAGGAGCAGACGGATGGCCTTATTGCCACCGGAGCGATTCAGATACTGGAAGAAAAGAAAAACGAACCGTTCTTTCTCGCAGTGGGCTTTTTCCGTCCTCATACGCCCTATGTAGCCCCGAAAAAGTACTTTGATCTGTACGATGTAAACCGGATTCCGCTGGCAAAGGAAATACCGAACGACCTGGACGATGTACCGGACGCGGCGCTGTTTACCAAGCCGTCGCACTGGGGTCTCGGCGAACCCGAGCGCCGGGAAGCGCAGAAAGGCTACTACGCCGCGGTGTCGTTCATGGACGCGCAGGTGGGGCGGGTGCTCGACGCGCTCGACCGCCTCAAACTGGCTGATAATACGATAGTTGTACTCTGGAGCGACCACGGGTACAACCTCGGCCAGCACGGTCAATGGATGAAGCAAAGCCTGTTTGAAAACTCTGCCCGGGTGCCGCTGATCGTTTCGGTACCGGGAGGCGTGAAGGGAAAATCGTCCGGAAGAACGGTGGAGCTGGTTGACCTGTACCCGACGTTGGCAGAGCTCTGTGGTCTCCAGGCCCCGAAAGACCTGGAAGGAAAGAGCCTGGTGCCGCTTTTGAAGAATCCGGCGGCAGCGTGGGACAAGCCCGCTTACACCCAGGTACGGCGAAATCAGCTTTTTGGCCGGAGCGTCCGGACGGAGCGGTGGCGGTACACGGAATGGGATGGCGGAAAGGCCGGCGCTGAGCTGTATGACCACGAAAAAGATCCGGAAGAGTTCACCAACCTCGCTGCTGCGCCTGAACAGGCGAACCGGGTGAAAGAACTGGCCGCGTTGTTGAAAAAAGGGTATCCGCTGGCGAAGGAATAAAGGCAGCCGTCGAACTGAAAAGCCAAAAAAACACCCTCCAGCAATGCCAGGGGGTGTTATTCTTTAAAAAAAGCATCCGTTAATGAATACTTTTCCTTAACCGGTGCAAAGAAAAAGGACGAGGAATAAAGTTTAATACCAATAATTAAGTAAGATCTCCTTTTACTTAACCCTATTCTTTCGGCTTTTGAAGCGCGTGAAGCGTCAGACGACCCGCCAACGCGGGAAGTCCCGAGGCTCCGATCCCAAACAAAAATCCCCGCCTGCTAAAAGCTGGCGGGGATTCTACGAATTGATGGGACCTCCCTCCTGCTGTTTCCGATCAAAAACCAATGGCGGGAACAGGTTCCGTACTCAAAGGTCGTGACTAGTCGTTTCAGCGCAGGTTGGAGAAAACAGTTTAAATATATCAGATAAGACCTATAGATGAATCATAATAATTGAATTTTATCCGTTATTCCTATTAAGTGTATATGCTTATTGTCCGGTCAAAAGCTTTTTAAGAGACCTACGCGGGGTATTACCTGCGGGAATTGGGTGGGCAAAACCGTCCGGCGTAGCTGATTATTCTTCCGGTAAAAGGCTTCAGAAGAAAATGTGGCGGGATCATCGTTATATTTGTTTGTATATATCGAGAGTGCCGCCACGACCTCCCCCGACTCGTTCCCTTCTGATGATCCCTTCTGCTCTCGTCTGGTTACACCTGTCAGCTTCGGCGATTCGCCCGGATACCCTTCCTCGGCGCGATACGATCCGTGTGAATGAATTGGCGGAAATTGTCATATCGGCTTCCCGTGTACCTGAATCGGTGCTGAAATCTCCGGTAAGTATCGACGTACTGGATGCCCGCCGCATCAGACTTTCTGCCCAGCCGTCTTATTTCGATGCGATAGAAAATATCAAGGGAGTTCAGTTACTCACCTCCAGTCTCGGCTTCAAGGTTTACAATACCCGTGGCTTTGCAGCTACAACCAACGTCCGTTTTGTGCAGCTTGTCGACGGGCGCGACAACCAGGCGCCGCATATCGGCGCGCCGATTGCCGCCGCCCTGGCTCCGTCGGATCTGGATATTCAGCAGGTGGAGGTATTGCCCGGAGTCGCTTCGGCGCTATACGGCATGAACGCGCTGAACGGTATGGTGAATATTCTGACACGAAATCCTTTTGATTATCAGGGTCTTAGCGTAGGGCAGAAAACGGGAGTGAACCATGTCGGCAGTTCCGCCGCATCGGCGCAGGCGTATTCCGAAACCAGCCTGCGGTATGCACAGCAATGGAACAGGCGATTTGCTTTCAAGGTCAACCTCGTTTACCAGCGGGGGTATGACTGGGTGGCGGATAACCGGTCTGACCTGAACCCGAACGGCAATGCTTCGCTGCAGCTTTTCGGGCGGGACAACCCCGCCTATGATCCCGTCAGCGGATACGGAAACGAGGCCGCGAACCGTCGCACGCTCACCCTTGGCGGAAAACGCTACAGCGTCGGCCGGACAGGGTATTACGAGGACGAAGTAACAGATTACCACTTACAGAATTTACGGGGAGACATCGCCCTGCATTACCGGATTTCGCCGACCGTTGAGCTGGTATATGCTTACCAGGCCGCGACCCTCAACAACGTCTACCAGCGTACCAATCGCTTCCGCCTGGAAAATTACCGGCTGGATCAGCACAGCCTGACCCTGACGACGCCCTCCGTGCAAATCCGGGCGTACAGGTCCCGCGAAAACACCGGCGATTCCTATAATATCCGGTCGATGGCCGAGAATATCGACAAATCGTTCAAGACAGATAATCAATGGTTTGCGGACTTTACGAGCCAGTTTAATACCGATACCAAAAACGGTCTGGCGGTGCCGGATGCGTTGCGTAATGCCCGCTCCGTTGCCGATCAGGGACGGCCCGTTCCCGGGACGGCGGCATTTAATAACCTGATCGGCAAACTCCGGGATATCAATAACTGGGACATCGGCGCGGCGCTCCGCGTGAAATCGTGGATGTATCACGTTGAAGGCCAGGTAGAACCGACGCGGGTACTCTGGCGGCAGTTTCGCGACAGGACCGGCGTCAGTATTCAGGCAGGGTTTGATTTCCGGCGGTATGTGGTGTATCCGGACGGCAATTACTTCATCAACCCGACCGAGCCGGACAAAAACCTGGTTTATGGTAAAACCGGTGGGTTTGTTTCGCTCAGCCGCACGTTTTTTGCGCAGAAATTAAAGGTAGCCGGGTCGTTTCGTGTCGACAAAAATTCCTATTTCGATGCCCGTTTTAATCCGAGAGTATCTGCTGTTTATTCACCTTCGGAAGGGCATAGTATCCGGTTGTCGTATCAGAACGGATACCGTTTTCCTTCGCTTTTTGAAGGCTTTACGAATATCAATTCCGGCGGGGTAAAACGGGTAGGCGGGCTGCCGGTTATGTCGCGGGGGATTTACGAAAAAGCGTATCTGGTGACCTCCATCAATGCCTTTCAGTCTGCGATTACGGCCGATGTAAATACGAATGGTTTAACGACCGAACAGGCTATCCAAAAAAACAAAGCACTGCTGAATCCAAGTCCCTACACGTACCTGAAACCGGAACAGGTAAACAGCGTCGAGACGGGATACCGGGGGATGCTGCTAAGAGGCCGGTTGTATCTGGATGTCGACGCCTATTATACTGCTTACCGGAACTTCATCGCCCAGGTAAATGCCAACCTGCCGCGGGGAACGAATCCGGATTCTCTCGCCTACTATTTTTCGTCTTCCGCGACGCAGGAACGGTATCGGCTTTGGACAAATTCCCAAACCAGGGTATTCAATTACGGCGTGAGTGCGGGAATCCGGTATTCCCTTGGCGGAGACTGGTCCGTTGCCGGAAATGCTTCGTTTGCGCAGCTGGACCGGGTGGATAAGGGAGACGGTCTCGAAAGCGCCTTCAATACGCCGAAATGGATTACCAACCTGAGTATTACCAACGGAAACCTCTGGAAGGGCCTCGGGTTTTCGGTAAACTACAAGCACCAGGATGCATTTTTGTGGCAATCTGAGCTGGCCACAGGAACCGTCGCCGCCATCAACACCCTCGACGCACAGGTAAGCTACCGTATTCAGGCGTGGAATATGCTGCTGAAAGCCGGCGGTACGAACGTTACCAACCGGCCTTACTACACCTTTATCGGCGGTCCGGCCGTAGGCGGGTTTTACTATACAAATGTGGTGTGGGAGTGGGGAAGAACTGTTGGAAAGAAGTAGTGTCGGTTCCGATTGCCGCTGGAAACTGCCCGGCTTTTTCACAACAATAGGCAATCCCGGAAAAAGAGGTTACATTTATGAGAATTCGGACTGATCCGGATTCTCTGAAATGCTTCGTATCCAGGATACCGGTTCAGAGAATATCTTACCTATCCGGCTTTTTACAGGTCTGAGGCCTTTTCTTCCGGAAGCGCAACCTACCTTTTCTTCTCTCTTACTCAAGGTCAGGTTATGAGCAGGAACATAACAGGAATGGTCATTGAATTGGCTGATGTTCTTTCGATGGAATTCAGCAGGGGTGGCGCGACCAATTTGCTGGATATCTGTGAAAAGGAATATATTGAAATGGTGGAGGATGACTACGGTATGGCCTTTGACAGCATGCTGATCAGAAATGCGGACCGTACCGCGATTCACCTCAATACCGGCCGCGGAATCCGGTCTGATAATCACCAGGGGCGTATTGCCATTGCGCATGAATTGGGTTGCTACTTTATTGACTTGCTCGAAAACGATCCCACAGCGGGAACGTTGTTCATGCATGTGCTGAAAACGGAAGTCATTTATTCCGACTGGGCGGAGAAAACCGCGGAGCACTTCGCGCAACGCCTGTTGATACCGGTCGCCGATTATACCGATAACCGGGAGGCATCCGAATTTTCAATGGAAGTAGTGAAACGGGTATCCGAAAAATGTGACGTCAGCCTGATTTTTACGCTGCTCAGTATTTTGGAAGCAGGTAGCTATCCGCTGATGGCGGTGTTCTCCAGGAATCAGCAAATATGCGGGTCGACCAGAAGTATCTGCTTTCCCGGCCTTGAAAATAAGTTCCGGCGATGGAGTCCTCTTCCCGCCGGTAATCCGGAGGAGCAGGATGATGCGCAGCCGAAGGAGTGTTACTCAGTCGTCAAAAAAGGAGATATGGGGAGTTGGTTTAAATACGGCGAACTGCTTTCCGAAAGTCAGTTATTTGAACAGCGGCTTTATTCGAAGGAATTTGACCTTTCTGTTAACCTGCTTTGGTTTGAAGGAAACGGATAATCCGGCTGGCTGAAACAACCGGGCGGATGTTTTTACTCATTCGGAAAAACGTATCGATGCCGGATTAGTACTCCGTCGAATCGGTCGGCAGACGCTGTAGTCCGGCAAAAAACGAGGAATAAAAAGCAAAGGCGATGCCGGTTAAAAGCATCGCCTTCACACACTATATTGATTGGATAATTAGATAACCTTCACGTTAATGGCACTCGGGCCTTTCTGGCCTGCTGTTACTTCATAGGTAACGGCGTCGTTTTCCCGAACCTGGTCAATCAGACCGGATACGTGAACAAAAACATCCTGACTGCCATCTTTAGGCGCAATAAAACCAAAACCTTTGGATTCATTGAAAAACTTTACTATTCCTTCCTGCATTTTATTTTGATAAGAAATGAGGTGTAAAGGTAAGTGTATTATTTTGATAATCAAGGAGTTTTGAATAATTATCGGCCGAGGGGCCCGAAATGGAAATAAAGCATAAATAAATAGGATATGCGACAAAATGGCCTCACATTTGTCGGTTGAGCTTGCTGGAATTGGTTTTTCCGATCGCGGTGAAAAACGCGTATCTGATCTGGATACGCGGGCTGATACTATACAAAATCATTTATGGCAAGAGCAAAAGAAACATCGTCAAAAAAGGAAAATGCAAAGCGGAAAAGTCTCAAAAAGCTAGAGAAGCAAAATAAAAAGGAGATACGGAAATCATCGTCCGACAAAGGGAAAAGTCTGGAAGAAATGTTGATGTATGTCGACGAAAACGGCAATTTGTCTTCCAGCCCTCCGGGCGTGAAAAAAGCGACTGAAAACAAACCGGAAAGGCCTGCAGCCGGCCCTGTACAAATGAGGCATACCGGCATTCTGGAGCGTTTTAATGAGTCAAAAGGATACGGTTTTATCAAAGATCAATTAACCAGAAAAACAGTTTTTGTACACGTTCATAATGTCGACGGGACGTTACAGGTAAATGACATGGTGGAATTTGAGGTACAGGAAAGTCCCAAAGGAGCCGCAGCCGTAAAAGTCCGGAAAATCTCGGTTTAGCGACCGGGCTTTCTCTGTCCGGCGGTCTCATTCGCGCCGGAAAACGCAACGTTTCTCCGGCACGAATGAGGTACTGATTCCTGTTGAAGGAATGTCAGGGCTGAATCAGTTTGTGGTAGACTGCCATGTAGTAGGGCAGCAGGAAAAACGTTCCCTCGTGTTCGTCCTGGCCGTCGCCTTCGGTCATTTTGAGTGCAAATCCGTCGCGATCCTGCCGGACGTGCCCGCGCTCGTCGATTGGAAGCGCATAGCCGTCGGTACGCCAGCCTTTGGTCGGGTCCTGCCGCGGCATGGGATCCAATACGACATCCAGCCGGTGGGTATTATCCATCGCGTAGCCAATTAAGTCCAGCGGTATTTGCTGCAGGTTTTCAACGATGAACGCCGGATTGTTGGATGCTTTGTAGTGGTCCTGAACGACCGACGGCGCATAGAGATGATTTTCTGAAAACAGGTTTTTCCCTTCGAAATACTTCTGGTCAGCGAGTGCAGTAAACCCATTGGCAGACGACTGGTAGATGGCATCCCAAAACGCATTTTTTTGCTTGCTGACATGCAGCCAGGCATTTTCCAGCGCCTGACGGTACATCAATAACAAAGAAGGATCGGTTTCGTATTTGATCAACCCGTAAAGGCTCATCAGGCAGAGGTTATGGTCCCACGAAACGACGTTTTCGGGCGGAAAATACTCTTTCGGGTGAAGGGAGAAAATGTGGTAATTATGCTGCTTCCGAAGCTTATCTGCTTCGAGATCATACTTGCCGTCGCCGGTTACATGTTTCGCGACATTGAGAAAGGACAGCATCATCATCGAGTTCAATCCCCGCTGATCGTAACCGTATACGGAGTGGAAATATTCCGGCGAGAAATTACCCCATCGGGTTACTTTTCCGTCGTGGTCAACCAGCTTATAACCATGACGAATCATGTGGTCCGTTATGGCGGCAACGACCTTTTGAGCAGCCTTTTTTTCTTCGCTGGTTTCGGCTACCAGATCATAATAAACCCCGTAAAAGAAGAAATGACCTGCCAGTTCGTCTGAGCTGGTGTCGCATTTCCACCGGTACTTTCCGTCTTTGCTTAACGGAAAACGGGGATAAATATCTTTCCACATCGGGTCTGATTCCTGCTGGCGCTTGTTGTATGCGTGACCGTATTGTTCGTTGACCGGTTCGGGCCAGTCAACCGGAATAATAACCCGCGCCGGGAAACCGGATTCGTGCGTAATATCGACCAGCCATTTGCAGGATTTAAAACAACGGTCAGCGAGCGCTTTCGCCTCCGGGTCGCGCGTGGCGGCATACCGGAAGGCCTGGGCCGCACCATACATGGCAGTATACATGCCATCGTTATCGGAAATGGCGTGTTCTGAACTTTCAATAGCGAAGCGTTTGGTCAGATGGCTGTGGGTAATAAAGCCCATGCGGTTGTGCCGCTGTTCAACCTGCTGTGTGAAATAGTCCGCCTTCTGCTTCAAAGTCAGAGAGGTAGGCGTAATGCAGCCAACGCCGTTGTCGGTTGCAAACCAGGCTGTTCCGTCTTTCCCTACGGCGATTTCGTTCACGTAGTCGCCGGGAAGCCAGCGCCGGCTGAAGCGGTACTTAAACACCCCGTTTTCGAATTTAATGGCGCCCCGGGTAGTACCAAACCAGACGCTGCCATCGGGCGCGGCGACGCCGCAGGTGAACTGATTATACGGCAGTCCTTCTTTGCCTGTAAACAAGTGCCAGTCGTTTCCTTCGAGGTACCCCACGCCTTCTTCTGCCGCGAACCACAGGCGATTCCGGGAGTCTACCAAAACTACAGATACATGCCGCAGCGCCCAATTATAGGTGTTGTTGGATGGAAATAGCCGCTCGGTTTTTTTGCCGGTCCGGCGATAAAGTCCCTTTTCCGTACCAAGTATCTGAGCGTTTTTCCAGGAAACAGAAGAGAGAACTTTCGCGCCTTCCACGAGGGATAAAACGGGCGCAGATTTGACCGGTTCCGTGCTGGTTCGGGGCTGCCAGGTAGCGCCGGATAGCTGATATGAGCGCGTGTTTTCCCAAGCCACGGCGACGTCGTTTACCAGTTTTATGCCGGTTATTTTTCCTTTGGGAAGGCCGTTTTCAACGGTATAAGCTTTTGCAATTTCCTGTATGAATAATTGCCCGGAACAAACGTGGGAGCTAGATAAGAGAGAAACTAAGAGCAGCAGGGCAAATCGCAGTTGGGGTTTCATTGAAGACAATTGTTTGACGTTTTGCCTATATTACATGCTCACTTCTCGAATAGGCTATGTGTAGCTGGCCTAGGAATGAAATATATGGAAGAGGCTACCCGTAGATTATAGCCAAATCGGGTATTTTTTCGGAAAGAAGCCCATTTACGTTTGCCAAAAAAGACAAGCAAATGTATCTAGATATAGGTCTATTTGCCATTAGTAGGATTGAATTTAGATTTGAGAATGCCAATCTTTGAAGATTAAGCCCGGAATCTGCGTTTCGATTATGTATATTTTTAATTGTAGATATTGAATTTTTATTCTTAATATAAGCGGTATTTATTTTTACTCTTAGAAGTTAATAACTTCATACACTATAGCAAATAAAAATTAAACCAATATAACAAATTCATAACTAGAATATGATGCCTCAATCTTCACTATAGTCGTCAGGTAATTCTCGAATCATTCTATCTTCCAAGGTCTTAAGTTTAGGATCTATTTTGATATCAGCTATTTTAAAAGCTTCGGATATTTTACTTGTAATTCCTAGTACAAATCTGCCGGTATGTTTATGGTATTCTTTTTTTAACACTGCTATATGTGTCTTAAATGATCCATCGCGACAAATAATTATTATATCGTCATCAGTATTGTTTAATATCAATTCCCAATTGATTTCGTCTCCAATCGAAGCCTTCCCTTGACTGGTTGGAGGATTTCCTTTTAATTTTCTTTTTTCTGCATTTGCAAGTATGAAGTCATCCATCTTTAATAATGTATCATTTTTTATAGCGTAGTTTGTAAGTTCATTAAAAAAGAAAGCAACAGGATCGTGAGTTTCAGAGTCGATAAATCGCTCAATTGCTGTCCGTACTTTGTTTCTCTGATCTTCATATTGCTTTTGTATTTTTATTAATTCCTTATATTCGCTAGTATCATTTAGTAGAGAACTTGGAATATTTTCCAATTTTGAGTCTTTCATAAAAAGGCCCTTAAGCTCATTTAGTATTTTCTCTCTATTGCGATGAAATTCATCAATAATTTGATCGATCAGTATTATTTTGTCCGAGTGTTCTGTTAGTGAATTCAGCAACTGTATGCTCTCGTTGTTATAGCGATAGAAGTCTAAGTATATATTGGTGTCGATCAAAAATTTCATAGTTCTAACTTTTGAAGTATAAATCAAATAAAAATAATAATTTCTATTTGATTGGCTATATGTTATTTAAGGAAATCAGTCCCTTATAGGTATGAAGATATATGGAAATAATGGAAGATATAGAGATACTAACTTAATTTGCATGTAAACGGTTTTTAATGAGAATGAATTTATACGAATGATTGGATACGGTGTTAGTATTTGTTTTAAGTATTTATCACCTATTGGCACTAGTCTGGCGTCTATTATTGGACTATAGAGCAGTATGCTAAGAAAGATTGAAAATGGTTTTTGATTGGATAGATCATTTGAGATAAAGTCGTTGACAAGCTACGTCAGCGTACTGGCATAAGTATTTATATGATTTGGTTTTCTATATAATAGAATAAAATGCTCAGAATATTGGTTAAAATAAAATGATCTTAAAATGGTTATATTTATCGTGCCTCTTTATGGTTATATATGTGAATGTTATTTGCAACGCGGCTTAGTTAGATTGTTTTGGGATAAGTATTTTACACATTCCGTGATGTTAATTGGGCTTCTGGAAGGGCTGTCTGTTGCCGCATTTCGGACAAATTGAATTAGCTTCTCCTATACGGGATCATTCCACAACCTTCTCTCCACCGGAAAAGGCTCCTGACGGACTATTTTAACCTCCTGAAACAGGGGATGAAGCGGATGAAGCAGGTAGTTGTAGGACATCGTCACGACGACTGAGGGTACTGCCACTGCGAGCGTATCCGGTTTGCGGAGCCAGTCCTCCAGGATCCATTGCGAGCGTTCATAGCCGGGATCCTGCCAGTAGGCGGGAAGTTCGTCGGCCGGAAGGTAGCGGACGCTGTCCGGGATTTCGAGGGTGAAGAGCCACATCGCCGGCAGTTTTTCGTAGCGTACCCGCGGCGCATGTACCAGTGACTCCACCAGGGCGAGCGCCGGTGAGGAAGTGGTATATAAAACCGGAAAATTCTTGGGATTCCAGCGGCCTCCGGCAATGCGCGCGCCTTCGGTCGACAAAGGATCGCCCTTATGCTTGTCTTTAATCGTCCGATAAACCGTCAGCATACGTTACCCCACGATTCCGTATTCGATCCGGACCAATACATCGTCGACGAGGCCAAAGCCCGTCGCGGTGTCAAGAAGTTGCACCGGAGACTGATCGTTCAGCTCCCGCAAAGGCGTCCGGAACCACTCGGCGAGGGTCTCCCCGTCGTTGTCGAATACGTCGTAACCGTGACGCAGCAGGTTGGTCAGGAGCAGCAGCCGCTCCGAAGCATCCCGGGCGAGGCGGTCCTCCGGCTTGAGCCGGTGCAGGTTCCGTTCCGACATGTTCAGAATCCGGGCCATCTCCTTGTCTGTCAGGCCGATAATCCCGGCGATCTTGTCGACCTCGGCGCGGGGCATGCCCTGCCGGGACTTGTCGATCACCAGGTAGGGCGCGTAGACTGCTGTTGCGTAAGCCATAGTGAAGTGAATTATTGCACGAATATAACTGCAATTTGGCATTAATTGTTTCCCCGGCTTATTCTTTTCACTTCGGAGGAAGAAGAAGGCAGGGGAAAATACCGTCTTTTCCCCGATATTCAGGTTTTATACCTCTGAATCTGTTATGAATCGACTTCTTCTTTTGTTGTTCCTGCTGCCGGCGGGAGCATTTCCACTGCGTGCCCAGGGTCCGCCCTGGTGGAAAGCCAACAACCTGCGCGTCATTCAGGTGAACCTGCCCGCGTATGAAGCGGCAACGCTGAATCCGGATTCCCTCGTGCATGACCTGCAATCATTTTCAGCCAATACGCTGATTATCAATGCGGGTGGTATCATGGCGTTTTACCCGACAGATCTGGATTTTCACTATGTCAATCCTTACATGAAACCCGGAACACTGGCCGCAGTCGTCGAAAAATGCCACCGATCCGGTATTCGCGTCATCGTCCGGTTTGATTTCAGCCGGGTACACGAAAGCATTTTCAAGGCGCATCCGGACTGGTGTTATGTTTCGCCGAAGGGAGAGCGGATTATCAACACGGATATGTATGTCGTGTCGATCAACTCTCCTTACGTGCAGGACAAGGCGTTCCGGATTATCGGAGAAGTACTGGAGAAATTCCCGGTCGACGGCATCTTCCTCAACATGCCCGGTTATCAGGTCAACAACCCTTATGAAGGCCGGTACCACGGCATCGATCAGAACGACTACGACCGAAAAGCCTTCGCGGCTTTCAGCGGGGGAAAAACGCTGCCGGTTGAAGAAAACAAAGCCGATCCCGTGTACCAGGAATACCTGTCGTTCAAAAAAGCGACTATCGAAAAGTGGTCGGAACGCCTGCATCAGCTCGTCAAATCCCGCAGTCCTCAACTAGCCATCTGTACTTATCTCGACAAGCATGTAGACATCATCCGGCACGAGTCCCAGACGAATTCCCTACCGTACTGGCCCTATTCCGCTTCAGATAACGTCGGGAATGCCGGCAATACCTTTCCCGATCACGTCATCAGCAACGCGAGTATCCAGCAGATCTCCTTTCAGTCGCGGTACAATGCCGTTGAGCCGGAAGAAGTACGCATCCGCCTCTACGAAAACATCGCGAACGGTTCAGGCCTGGATATCAGCCTCATGGGCGATCTGCGGGGGTATGAGGACGAACGCAATTTCCCTGTTATTCGGGAAGTATACGCCCATCACAAAAAGCACGAACGCTACTACGGCAAGTATACGTCGCCGGCCCGCGTAGTGGTAATAGCGCCCGGTTCCTGGCCTTCCGGCGAGCCCATGCAGGAATACCGCGGACTGCTTCTGATGCTCAAGGAAGCACATATTCCGGTTGATATACTGGAGGATGCGCAGCTCGCCAGCCGCGCCGACGCCCTCAAGCGCTACCGCGCCATTTTGCTTCCGGATATTACCTACCTCTCAGCGACAGGCCTGGATGTACTCAAAACCGCCTGCCGGAACGGCGCTGCGCTGATTGCCACCAACCGCTCATTTTCAGACAGTCCGGAAACATTGCAGGATCTTTTCGGGGCGAAAATCATCCGTCGCGACCGGGAAGGGGCCGGGTTTTACCTCCAGCCCGGGCCGCGATCTACCTTCACCCGCTTTCCCGGCCAAAAGATGCTTTTCTGGAAATTCAACCTCGGGGAGTATGATTTCAGCGGCGCCGACGAACGCGGTTTGCCCATTCTGGCCAAAGGCCGCCCCGGTCCGCCGGAAATCATCGGCGGGCACGATCCTACCGGAGTGTATGCGATGGGGCTGAAAAACTACGGCAACGGCAAGGCGGTCCTGCTGCCGGGAAATCTCGGAAAACTCTATTACCTGCATGGTTATCAGGAACATAAAAATCTGCTGCTCGACGTATTATACCACGTGTATCCTGACGCCGGGCAATTGTTGCAGACGGACGCTCCCGCCCGTGTCGAAACCATCCTCCAAAACCACGCTCCGACGGGCGGGCAAATCCTGCATTTGATCAACCTCACCGGATTCAGCGGGAATACCTACTTTCCGCCGCTACCTGTTCGCAACCTGTCGTTCCGTATCCGGACAGGCTTCCGGCCCCCGGCGCTGAAATCCCTGAAAACGGGCAAGCCGGTGGCATTTTCCTGGAAAGACAATATCCTTTCCTTCCGGCTTCCGGAGCTCGGCGATTACGATGCTGTCATCATCAATCGCTAGTCCTTTTCATCGAGTAGAAAAATGGCTACATTGACGGGGAAACGGGCTACCGTTCCTGATACAAACCTCTAACACCGCTTCCTCTTTCCATTATGACTGTCAGTCGTCGCGTATTTATGCAGCAACTGGGCCTCGGCGCCCTGCAACTGGGCGTAGTCAGTGCCCTGCCGGCCGCTTTACGGGCCGAACCGCTGAGATCGATTCAGCTTCCGCGCAGTACGCCGGAGGCGCAGGGCGTCGCTTCCTCGGGTATTCTCCGTTTTGTGGAAGCGATCGAAGCCGGAAAACTCAATGTACACAGCCTGATGGTCGTCCGCCACGGCAAGGTAGTTGCCGAAGGCTGGTGGGCGCCGTATGCCCCGACGCTCAGGCATACGCTCTATTCGCTGAGCAAGAGTTTTACGTCGACGGCCGTTGGGCTCGCCGTCGGCGAAGGTCGCCTCAAAGTCACCGACAAAGTCATTTCCTTTTTTCCGGACGACCTTCCGGCAACGGTCAGTCCTAACCTCGCGGCCATGCGGGTGAAAGACCTGCTGACCATGTCCACCGGTCATGAAAAAGATACTACTGCCCGGTTGCGCGAGTCATCCACCTGGGTGAAATCTTTTCTATCCCTGCCGGTGGAGAAGGAACCCGGCAGCCTTTTTGTGTATAACAGCGGCGCGACTTACATGCTGTCGGCCATTGTGCAGAAGCTCACCGGCCAAACGGTGCTGCAATACCTCACGCCGCGCCTCTTCCGCCCGTTGGGTATCGAGGGGGCCGACTGGGAGCAGGATCCCTCCGGCATCAATACCGGCGGTTGGGGTCTTCGCCTGAAAACGGAGGACATCGCCAAATTCGGACAATTGTACCTGCAGAAGGGCATGTGGAACGGCAAACGCCTGATTTCCGAAAACTGGATCGCCGACGCGACCCGATTTGAAGTACAGTCTGCCGGCGGGTCGCGGCCCAAGGCAGAAAACGACTGGCTGCAGGGCTATGGATACCAGTTCTGGCGCTGCCGGCACAATGCGTACCGCGGCGACGGCGCTTACGGACAGTACTGCATCGTTGTGCCCGAACAGGACCTCGTCATCGCCATGACCAGCGAAACGGGGAATATGCAGGCTATTCTGGATGAAGTCTGGACCCATATCCTCCCCGCGGCGACTACCGCAGGTCCGGACGCCCGGACCGAACTGAAGCAGAAACTCGCTTCGCTCCGCCTCCCGGTCGCGGAGGGATCGGCCGAGTCGCCGCTGGCGGAAAAAATATCCGGAAAGAGCTTCCGCTTTGATACGAATGAACTCCAGGCAGAGAGTATTTCACTGGCATTCAGCGGAAAAACCTGCCAGGTAACCTGGAAGGACAAGGAAGGAGCGCATCCGGTTGCCGTCGGATTAGGTTCCTGGAAAGAAGGGACGACGAACCTGTCGACCGAACCGCTGAAACTGGCTTCCGGGAAAATCCCCGGAGAGACGACTACCCGTATTGCCGCCAGCGGCGCCTGGAAAGACGCGGATACCTTCGAAATGACGTGGCGATTCAACGAAACGGCTCACTATGAGAATGTTACCTGCCGGTTTAAGGGAGATACCGTGGAGGTATCCTTCCTGCGGAGTATTTCCATTCTGACCAATACAAAGGATACCCGGCCGGTATTGACCGGGAAACTCGTATAGCGGCGTATCGCGGTTTCCATCGCAATGGAACACATATTCGGGGGACTGGTCGACGAATCAGTCTGCCTCCTGCAAACGGGCGGTATTATGCCGCCCGTTTTGTATCTTTCTGGGAAGTAACGGATTGAGTACCAGTTTTTAAACTTCCATTCCCATGGTCAGACTGGCTACCGTATTTTTCGTTCTCCTGGCGGGAGTCGCCCGGGCCAACGCCGTCCTCGTACCGATGGACGAACTACAGGCCAATCACCTCAAAGCATACGGTATCGCATACTGGGAGCTGAAGGCCGACCGGGAAGTAGAGTGGCTTCTCAACTACCGGGGAGGTAGTTTTATGATGGCTGCTTCCAACGCGCTTGAGCTGGAATGCAAGGTTCGCGGAGTATCCTATGAAGTCATATCCGATGCCGACGCCGAACGTATCCGCCGGGAGCTCGCCGATCCCAACGTCAACAGGGAAGTCGTCAAACTGCTTAAAGCGGCCAAAATCGTCGTTTACAGCCCCATCAAAGTCAGCAAGGCCAGTTTTGAAGATACCGACGCCGTACTGCTTGTCCTGAAATATGCCGAAATACCGTTCGAAGTCGTTTACGACGAGGAGATACTGAAAGGAGACCTCGCGCTGTACGACTGGCTGCACCTGCACCACGAGGATTTCACGGGCCAGTTCGGGCGCAACCGCCGGCGTATGTCGCCGGAAGACGTTGCCGCACAGACCGCTATCGCCAAAAAATACGGCTTCGCGAAGGTATCCCAGCTCAAGCTCGAAGTGGCGAAAGCAATCAAAGGCTTCTGCGCAGGCGGAGGCTACCTGTTTGCGATGTGTTCCGGCACGGAATCGCTGGATGTGGCACTTGCTGCGGAAGGCTCGGATATTGTTCCGTCGATTTTTGACGGAGACGGTGTGGATGCCCATCCCAATCTTGACTTCAGCAAAACGATAGCCTTCCAGAATTTTCAGCTCGATGTGTCAGAAGAAGACTACCCCGGTATGTCTTTTTCAACGATAAACGCCTCTTCGATGGGCTGGGGAGAAGAATCCTGGTTTTCGCTGTTTGATTTTTCGGCGAAGTGGGATGTTATTCCGGCGATGCTCGTTCAGAACCACGAATCCACCATCCGGGAGTTCATGGGGCAGACAACGGCTTTCAACAAAAATACCGTCAAGCCCGGCGTGCTCGTCATGGGGCAGAGCCGGAACTCGTACCGGTACATTTACGGAGAGCTCGGCCGTGGGCAGTTTACCTTTTACGGCGGGCATGATCCGGAAGGGCAGCGGGGCTTTCACCGCATGCCGACCGACCTCAACCTCCACCCGCACTCTCCCGGATACCGCCTGATTCTCAATAATGTACTCTTCCCGTCGGCCCGAAAGAAAAAACGAAAGACCTAGGAAAGTACGTCATTCCCGGGCCCGTATACCTCCCGGAAAAACGCGTCTACCCGGTGCTGGTCTTCCGGAAAATTGAATACTTCGGTGATCTTCCCGCCCTCCATCTTCCACAGCAGGCACGACATCGCATCGAGGTTGGCGATGTTTGAGAGGGAACTCCAGTTCCGGTGGCAATCGATCACATACTGATCGCTGACGCCCATAACAATCGGGCTGGCCTGAAAGGCCGCTTTTCCCAACTGACTCAGGTAGTCAAGTACTTCGGCGATGCCGGTTTTGACGCCGCTCAGCGGGTGATTGCCCGGAATATGCCAGCGGACGGACGGGGAAAGAATGGCTTCAACGCCGGCCTGATCGCCGGTTGCGTAGGCCTGAAAGAAGCGGTGGACCAGCTCCAGATTCGGATGTGTTGTCATAAAAAGGACGATTGTAAACCTTGCCGGCAAAGGTACAGGCCGTTATTTTGAGACTTTTACGCAAAAAGGACTCTCTTTTATCGGCATCGGCCATGGAAAGACAACCTATCAGCTGCCGTTCGATTATCGACCGGGCCGAAGAACCCTTCGTTCTCTTTCACGAACAGCTTGGCTGTTTTCAATCGGATTGGCATGCACACGCCTGGGGGCAGCTTGTGTATGCGGAGAAAGGCTGTATTCACCTCCGGAGCGAGGGCCGGAAGAGCCTGATTCCCGGCGGCTACGGCGTCTGGATTCCGCCGGATGCGGGGCACCAGATCTGGTCGGATAGCGTCTCCCTGCACATGCGGGCGCTGTGTTTTCCGGTGGGAGAGGGTATTTCGGGGGATGATATCGCCGTATTCCCCGTCTCATCATTGCTGCGCGAACTGATCCGGTATACCGAAAAATGGCGAGAGGGCGGAGATGATACGGTACAGCCTTTTCTCCGGGTGATTACTACGCTGATTCCGGAAGAGCTGAAAAAGGCAACGCTTGTTTACCTGCCGTCTACCGGGCACCCGAGGTTATCGGTTGTGCTTAGCTATATCCAGGCGCATCTTGCTGAATCGTTTTCGTTTGAATGGCTGGCCGGCGAGTACGGGTTTTCCGTGCGTTCGCTCAGCCGTCTTTTTCAGGCGGAATTGGGGACGTCTTTCTCCGGATACTGCCGGATCGCCCGCATCATGCGGGCGCTGGAACTGATCGAAGGCGGGGCAGATCATGTATCCGGACTGGCGGAGGACGTAGGCTATGAAAGCCTGCCTACTTTCAGCAATAACTTCCTGGAAATCTGCGGTCAGCGGCCCGCGCTATTTATCCGCAGCCGGAAAGGGCAGGTGGATGAGGCGGTTTCGGACTGACGGCATTCCTGCCTGAACGCCGAATCTTCCGGATTTTCGTTTATAACTATTCTAAATAAAGCCTACTTTTGCACGCAGCAACTCAATTCTGCACAGCATGAAAATACAGCTCCTCGGCCTGATGCTTTCCCTGGCCGTTACGGGCGCCTCTGCCTCCGGTATCGGCGGCGATACGACCCGCACCTATGCTATTCCGACGGTTTCGCTCACGCCGAAAGGCACCGTCGCCCTTTCCTGGACAGAAAAGGACGACAGGAATATCGTTCACTACTATTGGGCTGAGTCGAAAGACCAGGGCCGTACGTTTGGCGAAAAAAAGCAGATTTTTGAATCGCCGGGGATGAGCGGCTCCCGCCTGATGCGCCCGAAACTCCTTTTTAAGAAAGACGGAACCTGGGCCGCGGTATTTGCCCTGCGCGGTGATGTGCCGGCGGCAGCGGCTTCGACCGGCGGCCACGAGCATCATCATGGCGGCGAGGCGCCAAAGGCGCCGTCCGGTCGCCCGTCAGACCTGCAGATCGTCTTCAGTCTTTCCAAAGACCAGGGCAAAACCTGGTCGGCTCCCGCGCCGGTACACGCCGACCGTACCCCGAAAGTAGTGCGTGGTTTTTTTGATGCGACGGTACTTGCGAACGGCGAAATCGGTGTGGCTTACCTCCGCGATATCGACGGCCGGCCCCACGAGCGCGATTTGCGCTTTGTTACGTCTTCCGGAGATACCTTCGGCGGCGAGACCGTGCTGGATCCTTTTGTATGTGACTGCTGCAACATCAGCCTGCTGGTGGACGACAAAGGTATTCTGAACCTGTACTACCGTGAAAATCAGGAGAATATCCGTGACATTGCGAAAATGACGTCTTCTGACAACGGAAAAACGTTCTCAAAACCGCAGATTCTCTTTGCTGATAACTGGAAGATCAACGGCTGTCCTCACTCCGGCCCGACCTCCGCAGCCGGTCCGGGCGGAAACGTCATTTCCTGGTTTTCCGGAACGACGGAATCTCCGGGGATTCGCCTCGTAACACAGGAAGGCAAGCGCCTGCTGGTCATCGCCGACGCCTCCGCGAAAAACATGTACCTGGCAGCCGGCAGCAAATCCGCGGCGCTGCTGTGGGAGCAGCAGGGAACGGAAAGCGATCAGACCGTCCTGGCCTACCGTACAGTAAAGAAAGACGGTGTGTCGGAAGCAAAAGTACTTGGCAAAACGGCAAACGGGACCAATGCGAGCGGCGTTATCGCCGGCAATCGGCTGGTCGTCGCCTATGAAGTAAAAAACAGCCGGAACAAGAACACACTGGCGTTTGAATCCGTAGAACTCTGACAGGTTTCTGCCCGAAATAAAAGAAGAGCCCGTGCGTGAGTGCGGGCTTTTTTGTGCCTGCTTGCTCGCTTACCCATGCGGTTACGCGCTCTTTTACATCCTTGTACGCTCATTTTGACTTCCGTCGCATGCGACCTTCCGCGTCGGGTGCTTTGAGATGTTTTTTATCTTTTTTGTAACAATTTTGCCAAAAAGTAACAAGTCACCAGAAACAATTAGGTAGGTTTCGGGTTGTTACGGCGTGACAGGTCCCGCACCGTTCCACAAGCACCTGACGCAGATATACCTCACATGATTTTACTTGTCGACGACAGGCCGGAGAATATTCTTCCGCTGAAGAAGATACTGGAGTTGCACGGATTTACAGTCGATACCGCTGAGTCGGGGGAAGAAGCCCTGAAAAAAGTCCTTCGTGCCAACTATTCGGTGATGATCCTCGATGTGCAGATGCCGGGAATGGACGGATTCGAAGTCGCCCAGGCCCTGAGCGGTTTCAGCAAGGCGCGGGATACGTCGATTATCTTCCTTTCGGCGGTCAATAAAGAGAAACGCTTCATTACCAAGGGATATACCTCCGGCGGGATCGACTACCTGACCAAGCCCGTCGATCCGGATATCCTCGTCCTCAAAGTCAAAATACTCGACAAGCTATACCGGCAGCAGCAGGAGCTGCTCCGGATACAGGCTTCGCTCGAAAACGAAATCGACGTACGCAAGCGGGCGCAGGACGAGCTCGCCGGGCGCATGGACGAGCTTCGGTTTGTACTCGAATCGCTTCCGCAGATGGCTTTTTCCATCCGGCAGGACGGTGAAATCGAATTCGTCAACCGGCAATGGTTCCGCTACGCCGAGCATGCTTCGGTCTTTCCGGAGACACATCCCGCCGATGCCATCTGCGACGACTGGAAGACACATTTTCAGGCGGGTAAGGAGTTTTCCGCTGAAGTCCGCCTGCGCGACCGCGTTTCCGGCGAGTACCGGTACCACTTGCTCCGGATTATCCCCGTTGTCCGGGACGACGAATCTGTCGGCCATTGGGTGGGTACGTACACGGACATCCACGCGCAGAAACGCGCTTCTGAAATGCTGGAAGAAGAGGTGGCACTCCGCACGCGCGAACTCCTGGCTAAAAACGAGGAGCTGGAGCGGACCAACCACGAATTGCAGCAGTTTGCCTGGGTAGTATCGCACGATCTGAAGGAGCCGCTTCGCAAGATCCAGATCCTGAACCACGCAATCCGGGAGAAATTTCTGAAGGATGACGACGAAGCCGCTTCCTACCTCGATCGCTCGATCGCTTCTTCAGCCCGTATGTCCTTGCTTATCAATGATTTGCTGGAATACTCACGACTGTCGGCGCCGGATGCGTTTGAATGGACAGACCTCGACGAACTGGTCCGCGGCCTCCTGCGGGACTACGACGAACTCCTGCTCAGCAAAGGCGCGAGGGTAGAAGTAGCGCCGCTTCCGCCGATGCAGGTGATTCCGGGGCGCATGCGCCAGGTCTTTCAAAACCTGATCAGCAACGCCCTCAAATTTTCAGAGCAGGCGCCTGTTATCCGCATTGCCGCCGAGCGCATCGCCGAAAAAGCCATCCATGCCGAGCCGGATGACGAAGGTGAATTCTGCCGGATTACGGTGTCAGACAACGGCATCGGGTTCGACGAGAAATTCCTCGGCCGGATCTTCATTATCTTCCAACGGCTTCACGAACGAAGCCGGTACGAGGGAACAGGCATCGGCCTGGCTATCGCCAAAAAGAATATCGACCGCCATAACGGGCTGATCTCCGCCCGCAGTACGCCCGGAGACGGGGCTACTTTTATCCTTGTTTTACCGATCCGCCAGCCGGACTGAACCACTGCCTGTTCCGAACTATGTCTTCCAATACCGTCATCCGGCAACTACAGGTCGTTTTTTCGATCTCGATTGCCCTACTGATTGTCAGCCTGGTTGCTTCGTATTACAGTACTCAGAAACTCATTGACAACTCGCAGCTGGTCAACCATACCAACGAGGTATTACTTGAAGCAGAGAACATCATTTCGCTGATGAAAGATGCCGAGACCGGCCAGCGGGGCTACATCATCACCCGGAATACCTCGTTTCTGCAGCCGTACGAAGGCGCGGCGGAAAAGGTGGCAGACAGCTACGCGTCTCTCAAAAGACTGACGGCCGACAACCCGGCGCAGCAGCGGAACCTCGAGGATGCCAAAGGGTTTGCCGACGAGAAATTCCGGCAGATGCGCCGGGTCATCGACGTCACCCGAAAGATGGGAAGCACGGCCTCGGATACCGCTCTCCATCACGCCGAAATGGTGAAGGGCAAAGAGGTAATGGACGCCCTTCGCGGCACCGTTAACCGGATCAAAACCGAGGAAACCCGGATTCTGAAGGAGCGGATCGAGCAGCAGGATATCTACATCCGCTTTACGCCGGTATTGCTGGTACTGGCTGCGCTGCTGTCTATCGTGATTACTATTTCGTCCTATGTCCGGATCAAGAAAGACCTCGACGAGCGCATCGCCAAGCAGAAGCGCGACGAAGCCGAGTACCGCGAAACTACCCGGCGCATCGGCGTGACGGAAGACCTGACCCGGCGTATCGCCGACGGCGACTACTCCGCCCGCTCCGCCGATGATAAAGACGATGACCTCGGCCGCATTTCCAAAGGCCTGAACAGCATGGCCGAGGCGCTCGAGAAAAACTTTACCGACCTCGAAAACCGGAACTGGCTGCAAACCGGTACAGTACAACTGGCGGACGCCATGCGGGGTACGCGGGACCTGAAAAATACGTCTGTCGCAGTCCTGGAAACGCTGGTATCCTACCTTTCCGCCTCGGCCGGTACGCTTTACACCTGGAACGACAACGATACCTTCGAACTGCAGGCGTCGCTCGGCGCCGTTGAGCCGCCGAAGCAGGTAGTGACGGGCGTCGGCCTTGCCGGCCACGCGATCCGCTCCGGAAAAGTACAGGTGGTCTCCAACGTACCCGAAAACTACCTGACAATTCAGTCGTCGCTCGGGACCGGCGCGCCAGCCTCCCTTGTCTTCATCCCTCTTCTGTATGGCGGAGGGTGCATCGGGTTGGTTGAACTCGGCCTTTTCCGGAAAGTCGACGCCCGCGACCGCGAATTTTTCGACCACAACCGGGAATCCCTGGCAATCGGCCTGAATTCGGCGATGGATTACCTGCGGCTGCAACACTTTCTGGAAGAAACCCAGGCGCAGTCCGAAGAATTACAGGCTCAGCACAACGAGCTCGAAAACCTCAATGCCGAACTCGAAGCCCAGGCGCAGAAATTGCAGGCTTCCGAAGAAGAACTGCGCGTGCAGCAGGAGGAACTGCTGCAAACCAATACCGAACTGGAAGAGCGCGGACTGTTGCTCGAACAGCGCAACGACGAAATCGCCCGGAAGGCAGGTGAGCTGGAGCTGACGACGCGGTATAAGTCCGAGTTTCTCGCGAATATGTCGCACGAACTGCGTACGCCGCTGAATTCCATTCTCTTACTCAGCCGGTTGCTGTCTGAAAACCTGGAACAAAACCTGACCGGCGATCAGGTGGAATATGCCCGCGTGATTCAGTCGTCCGGAACGGGCCTGCTCGCCCTGATCGATGAAATCCTCGACCTGTCCAAAATCGAAGCAGGCCAGATGAAGCTCGAATTCGAGACCTTCCGCCTGCTAGAGCTGACAGAGGAGATTCAATCGCTGTTTTCGCCCGTTGCCCGGGAAAAACAACTCGAATTCGAGATTTCGATTCAGGACGATGTACGTACAGAGTTTGAATCAGACCGGATGCGTCTCGGCCAAATCCTGAAAAACCTCCTTTCCAATGCTTTCAAGTTTACAGCGGAAGGAAGCGTCCGGCTGGACATCCGCCGGGAAGGGCTCGATCGCCTGGTCTTTTCGGTGAAGGATACCGGCATCGGCATTCCTCCCGAAAAACAACAACTGATTTTTGAAGCCTTCCAGCAGGCCGACGGGTCGACGAAACGCAAATACGGCGGCACGGGATTAGGCCTGTCGATCAGCCGGGAAATTGCGAGGTTGCTCGGAGGGGAATTGACGGTTACCTCGGTCGTCAACCTCGGAAGCGAGTTCCGTCTGCTGCTGCCGCTCTCCGCAGAAGTGCCCGCGGCGGTAGCCGAAACGTCCCCCGCTCCGCGCCGGTACATCAGTACTTCGATTCCGGAGAGTATCCCGGACGATCGCGCGTCTATTGTTTCCGGAGACAAGGTAATTCTCATCGTGGAAGACGATACGTCCTTTGCACGTTCGCTGCTCGACTATGCCCGGAAGCAGGGGTATAAAGGTATTGTGGCCGTTCGGGGCGACGAAGGACTTGAACTGGCCGGGCAGTACCGGCCTATGGGCATATTGCTGGATATCCAGCTGCCGGTAATGAGCGGCTGGGAGGTGATGGACGCCCTGAAAAACAACCCGCAGACGCGCCCGATCCCGGTGCATATCATGTCGTCACACAAGCTGAAAACGGAAAGTCTTCAGAAAGGCGCCGTGGATTTTGTGGACAAGCCGGTGGCGTTCGAGCAATTGACAGAAGTATTCCGGAAGATTGAATTTGTCCTGAACCGCGAATCGAAAAAGGTACTGATTGTGGAAGATAACCCGCGCCATGCCAAGGCGTTAGCCTATTTCCTCGAGACGTTCCAGATACACTCCGAACTGAAAAGTACCCTTTCCGACAGCGTCGAGGCATTGCAGCAAAAAGAAGTAGACTGCGTCATACTCGACATGGGTATTCCGGATACGCGGTCTTACGAAACGCTGGAAGCGATTAAGAAGAACCCCGGACTGGAAGGTCTGCCGATTATCATCTTCACCGGAAAGAGCCTGTCGATGGTAGAAGAACTGAAAATCCGGAAGTATGCTGATTCCATCGTCGTCAAAACCGCGCATTCCTATCAGCGGATGCTCGACGAGGTATCGCTCTTCCTGCATTTGGTGGAAGAAAACCGGCAGGCGCCCGTCAGCCCGGAGCTGAGAAGGCTGGGAGCACTCGAAGACGTACTGCGGGATAAGACGGTACTCATCGCCGACGACGACGTCCGGAATATTTTCTCACTCACAAAAGCCCTCGAGAAATACCAGATGCATGTAGTGACAGCGCTGGATGGAAACGAAGCCCTCAGCCATCTGAAGGAGAATCCGTCTGTCGATATCGTCCTCCTCGATATGATGATGCCGCAGATGGATGGCTACGAAACCGCCCGTAAAATCCGCGAGAATTTCAACTGGCGAAACCTGCCGGTCATCGCCGTCACCGCCAAAGCCATGACGGGCGACCGGGAAAAATGCATCGAGGCGGGCGCGTCCGACTACATCACCAAACCTGTTGACATTGACCAGCTGCTGTCCCTGCTCCGGGTCTGGCTCTACGAACGTTCCTGATGGGTATGCCGAAACGATTATTGCTCGTCGACGACGACGCCAAGAATATTTTCGCTCTCACGGCGGTACTGAAAGCCCGGTCGTTTCAGGTGCGGTCGTGCCCCGGTGCACGGGAAGCGATTGCCTTGCTGGAAGCGGGGGAGGAAGTCGACGCCCTTTTAATTGACATGATGATGCCCGAAATGGATGGGTACGAAGCCATTCCGCTCATCCGGAGCCTTCCGGGGCGGGCAGACCTGTATATCCTGGCCGTTACGGCACAGGCAATGCTGGGCGACCGGGAGCTGTGTCTCCGCGCCGGAGCCGACGAGTACATCTCTAAACCGATCGACATAGACAGGCTACTAACACTACTCAACGGAGCCCCATGATGCTGGACGAAGAAGAGATTTCCCTCTTGCTGAGCGACCTGTACGATCTCTACGGTTACGATTTTTCGAACTATGCGCGGGCGTCCCTGCGTCGGCGGATTTCCCGCCTGTGCTTGCTGGACAAATTCCCCAGTTTTGCGGAACTGCGCTACCGGGTGCGGACGGATCCGGATTACCTGATGCGGTTTGTCGAGGAGATTACCGTGAATGTCACCGAGATGTTCCGCGATCCGGAATTTTACCGGTTCGTGCGGGAAACCGTCCTGCCCGACCTTGGTTCCAAACCCTTTATCCGGATCTGGCATGCCGGGTGTTCGACGGGCGAGGAAGTATACTCGATGGCTATTCTCCTGCAGGAAGCAGGACTGCTAAAGAAATCGCTGCTGTATGCGACGGATCTCAACCCGTCCGTCCTTGAAAAGGCCAGACGGGGTATCTTTCCGCTCCACATGATGAAACAGTACTCCGAAAATTACGTCATGGGAGGGGGAAAGGCCGATTTTTCAGACTACTACACGGCACACTACGGCCAGGCCAAGTTCCGGGAAGAGTTGTCGGAGAAGATGATCTTCTCGACACATAACCTGGTATCCGACCGGTCTTTCAACGAATTCGACTTCATACTCTGCCGCAACGTCCTCATCTACTTCGACAAGGACCTGCAGGAGCACGTCCTGCGCCTCTTCGACGCCAGCCTGGGTACCCTGGGGTACCTCGCGCTGGGCACGAAGGAAACCATCCGGTTTTCTTCGGTCCAGCGCTCGTACCGGCAGGTAAGTAAGGAAAAGGTGTGGAGGAAGGTGGAAAACTAGCTCTCCAGGAACTTCGGCAGACTCTTTCCCAGAATAGAGGTCCACCCTTCCACAAAATTCCCCGGTGCAAAATCCGCTACCTCTTTCGGGAATGTTTCCAGGCCCCGGTGCGTCAGGAGCAGGCGGGTATCCGTCCCTTCCGGAAACAGCTCGAAAGTGACGAAGGAATTACCTGCGTAACCATCGTACCGCCAGCTGTAGGTGAGTTTCCGGCCGGGAACGACTTCGGTGATTTCGCAGAGGTGCCGGTACTCCCTGCCTTCGCGTCCGCCGAGAAATTCAAAGCGGTAGCCGACCACCGGCTGGAAGCCGGGAATATCGAAATACCACTGCTTCATTTTGGCGGGATTGACCAGCGCGTCCCAGACTTTTTCGGCCGGGGCATGGTAGGTACGATCAAATGTGATGGGCGTCATAGTTATTCGGGTTTTGAGAGAAATTCGTCCAATGCGTCCAGTTTGGCATTCCAGAAGGACCGGTATTGTTCCGTCCATTCCGCTACCTGCCGGAGCGACGCCAGGTCCGGGTGGCAGTACCGCTCCCGGCCTTGCTTCCGGATCGTAATCAGCCCGCATTCTGTCAGAATCCGGATATGCTTTGAAATAGCCGGTCGACTGATCGGAAAGTGGTCTGCTACCGCGTTGAGGTTCAGTGGCTGCCGCGAAACCAACCGGATAATTTCCCGGCGGGTGGGGTCAGCAATGGCGCCAAATACATCCCTGTTCATAAAATAGGTAACCTTTTGGTTACAAATTAAAATGAAACCTTTTGGTTACGCAATAGGCGAAACAGACTTTTCTGAATAAATCTCAAAAAAATCTTGCACGGCTAGTTGCGAAACCGATCGATTGCGCATACATTTGCAATCGATCGGTTTCGCAATTGTCTTTTTACCTGATAACGACTATGAGAAGGGATATTTTTCAAGCCATCGCCGACCCCACCCGGAGAGCCATCATCGCCCTGATCGCGCTCCAGGCCATGACGCCCAACGCCATTGCCGAGCATTTCGACAGCAGCCGGCAGGCTATCTCCAAGCACCTGCGCATCCTCACCGAATGTGAGTTGCTGCAGCAGGAGCAGCAGGGGAGAGAAATCTATTATTTGCTGAAAGTCGACAAAATGAAAGAGATAGATCAATGGCTCGAACAGTTCCGGAAGATCTGGGAAAGCCGCTTCAGCCAGCTGGACGATCTGTTAGCCACCCTCCAACAAAACAAGCCCGATGAAACTGCACTTTGATTTTCTGGTCAACAAACAAGACAACACCCTGACGATCCGGCGGGAATTCCGGGCGCCGAGACAGCTCGTCTGGAATTGCTACACCCAAAGCGATCTGCTCGAAAAATGGTTTGCCCCCAAGCCGTTGACAGCAAAGACGAAATCCATGCAGTTCCGGGAAGGGGGCCACTGGCACTACGCCATGGTCGAACCGAATGGTACCGAATACTGGGGTTTCACCGAATTCCTGTCGATCCATCCGATTGATTTTTATACGTCGCTGGACGCGTTCAGCAACGAAAACGGAGAGATCAATCCCGACCTGCCCAGAGCCCGGTGGAAAGTCACGTTCACGGATAGCCAGGCGAATACCGTCGTCGAAACGGTCGTCACCTACCAGTCACTGAATGACCTCGAAACCGTTATTCAGATGGGTATGGAGCAGGGTATGACCTCTACCCTGGAACGCCTCGACGAACTGCTGGAAACGCTGGTTTAGTCCGATATCCCGTCAAAAAACCTGTCGGAAAAAGACCCCGGAATTGTCGTTTTCAGCCATTCCGGCCCGACAATTTCTACCGTAAGTTTGCCTTGTTCAAATTCATCTATCTAAAAAACACGTTACCATGAGCGCTGAAAAAATCACCATCGAAGCCACCGTCAATGCCCCCGTTGAAAAAGTATGGGAAGCCTGGAATACGCCTTCGCATGTAGTTCAATGGAATGCCGCGTCGCCTGACTGGCACTCTCCCAAAGCCGAAAATGACCTCCGCGAAGGCGGCAGTTTCCTCTATCGGATGGAAGCGAAGGACGGCAGCTTCGGATTTGATTTCGGAGGAGTTTACGACGAAGTAGTGCCCCTGAAGCGGCTCGCTTATACCCTCGGCGACGACCGTAAAGTCGAAGTCAATTTCACTGAGCAGGACGGCGGCACCTTCATTTCCGAAACCTTTGAAGCCGAAAGCCAGAACCCGGTTGATATGCAGCGCTTCGGCTGGCAGTCGATTCTGGATAACTTTAAGGCATACGCGGAGAAGGTATAGGGCTGAGGGCATGGGGTGACGACGCGCGCCATACCTGGATTCATTAGTCTCAGCGGTTTTTGAAGTGGCGTGGGGCAGAGGGCATAGGGGCGAGTATGCCACCCCATGCCCTATGCCCTCTGCTCTTTGCTACTTCCCCGCCGCGTACTCCTTCGGCGTCTGGCCGTACATTTTCTTGAATTCCTTGCTGAAGTATTTCCGGTCTTCGAAACCGACGGTATAGGCTACTTCGAAGACGGCATACTGATTTTGCCGCAATAACTGAGCTGCTTTTTTCAGGCGGATGGACTTGATGAGGTCATTGACCGACAGGCCCGTCAGCGCCTTGACCTTCCGGTAGAGCACCGGCGCGCTCATCCCCATCTTCACACAGAGCATCGCTACGCCAAAGGCGGTATCTTCCAGGTGCGCTTCTATGATGTCTGTCATTTTTTCGAGGAAATGGCCGTCGGGTGTTTCCACGACTGCCTTCTTCGGTTCAAGCAATACCTGCTTCGCGAATTTCTCCTGCATGCGGTGGCGCAGGCGCAGCAGATTCCGGACATTCAGCTCCAGTACCTGCACGCTGAACGGTTTGGTCAGGTAGGCATCCGCGCCGGTTTCCAGGCCGTCGATCTGGTGGGGAAGGGCCGCCTTGGCAGTCAGCAGAATCACCGGAATGTGGCTTGTACGCGGATCGTCCTTGAGCTGACGGCAAAGGGTAAGTCCGTCCATCTCCGGCATCATGACATCGCTGATAATCACGTCCGGGATTTGAGAAACGGCCGTTTCCCAGCCCTCTATACCATTTCCGGCAATGACGAGGTGATAGCGGCCGGCGAGCGACTCCTGAATGAAGGTCTGCATTTCCGGGTTGTCTTCGACCAGCAACAGCGTTGGTTTGCCTGATGCATCGGCCTGGGGTTCCGGAGCCGGGCCTGCGGGCGACGGCAGCGCCGCCGGTGCATATACAGGGTCCTGGACAAACTGAGCTTTATCAAAATGCGCCATTCCCTGCAACAGGGTGAGGGTAAAGCAGGTACGCCCGGCCCGCGGCCCGTCGGGGAGGTCGCTCTCAGCGGTGAGATTTCCGCGATGCAGTTCGGCAATGCTCTTCGACAACGCCAGACCGATACCGTAGCCCGTATTCTGGAAGCCATAGTCCTGTACCTGAAAAAAATTGGTGAAGAGCTTCCGGAGATTTTCCTGGGTGATACCGCGGCCGGTATTGACAAACCGGACTTCCGCCGCAGTCGGATTGGCCTGAATGAGTATGCTGATCACCCCGCCGTCGGGCGTAAACTTGAACGCATTTGTCAGGAGGTTGTAGATGATCTTTTCGATCTGCTCGCGGTCGAAATACAGAGGCAGCTGATCTACTTCCGCCAGAAAATCCGTTTGAATATTCCGGTTTTCAGCCTGCTCCTGAAACTGGCTGAAAATCTCCCGGATAAAAGACACGAGGTCGTTTTCCGAAACTTTCAGGGTCAGGTTCCGGGATTCGACTTTCCGGAAATCCATCAGCTCGCTGACAAGTTTCAGCAGCCGGTCGGTATTGGTCTGCACATAGGTCAGTTGCCGGTGCAGGGCCGGTTCTTCCCGGGCGGTAAGCAGCAGTTTTTCGACCGGGCCGATAATCAGCGTGAGGTGAGTGCGGATTTCGTGCGAAATATTGGTGAAGAAGTTGAGCTTCAGCTGATGGAGTTCGTAGTTCCGCCGGAAGGATTCCCGAAGCCAGAAAAAACGGATAATCAGAAACGCAATCCCCGCCAGCGTCAGCGCATAGAGGCCATACGCCCACCACGTAGCCCAGAACGGCGGCAGTACCCGGATAGGCAGGCGAATCGGTTCAGTGGTCCAAACGCCATCGTTGTTTCCCGCGCGGACTTCAAAGGTATAGTCGCCCGGCGGCAGGTTCATGTACGTTGCCGACGGAATACGGACTTGGTTCCAGTCGGTTTCGAGGCCGACCAACCGATAAGCGTACCTGTTTTTGCCCGATTTGATGTAGTTCAGAAGGGCGAAGTCGATCGTGAAAATAGATTGTCCGTGTGAGAACGTGAGTTCTTTTACCCGGCCGAGGTCTTCGCTGAGCAGGCCGGTAGCATCGCCGATTTCGACCGGCTTGTTGAAAAGCCTGAGACCGGTGAAAACCAGCGGCGGAACGTAATCGTTGGAGACAATCTGCCGCGGATCAAACCGTACCAGTCCGTGATAACCGCCAAAATACAGTTCTCCTGACGGTGCACGATAGGCAGCGCTGGGGCTGAATTCGTTGCCGGGGAGGCCGTCGCTCGTCGTGTAATTTTTAAACGTTTTCCGGACAGGATCAAAACGACTGAGGCCGTTATCCGTGCTGATCCAAAGGTATCCCTGATCGTCGTACAAGATTCCCTGCACGTTGTTATGCGCCAGGCCGTCCTTTTCGTTGTAGGCGGTGAAGGTACTGTCGTCCGGGTTGAGGCGGCAGAATCCGCCACCCGTCATCCCGACCCAGATCGTTCCGCGGGCATCTTCCTGAATGCAGTTGACTTCGCCGGAGGGTAACCGGTTGCTGCCGCCGGGCGTAAACCAGGTCAGCTGACGGCCGTCGGCGCTGAGCCGGTTGAGGCCACTGCCGGTTCCGATCCAGAACCGCCGGCGGGAATCCCGGAAAAACGTCCGGATGCCGGCACTCGTGATACGCAGCGAATCGCTGCCATGCCGGAAGCCGTTCTTTTCCAGGATATTCACGCCATCCCGGTCGGTACCCGCCCAAAGGCGTCCGAGGCCGTCTTCTCCTACTGCGATGACGTTGTCGGAACTAAGGGAGGACCGGTCGCCGGGCCGGTGCCGGTACGAAATAAAGCGGTCTCCTTCTTTTCGTTGCAGGCCGCCGAGGTGCATACCCACCCACCACTGGCCGCTTCCGTCCCGGAAGACGGCTTTGACGAGGTTCGACGCCAGCCCGGAAGGATTTCCCGGTTGACTTTGCCGGTTGCGGAAGGTACCGGTTTGCGGGTCGAAGAAATTGATGCCGCCGCCTTCCGTTCCGACCCAGAGGTGGCCGTCGGGATCTCCGGAGATGGAGCTGATGACGTCCTGGCTGAGGCTCGTGGCCGCTTTCTGATTCTGGTAGGCGAGGAAGGGTGTCGTGGACGAATAAACAATGTCTACACCACCATAGTACGTACCGATCCAGATCGATCCATTGGTATCCTGAAAAAGCGAATACGCTGAGTTCTGAGCGAGGCTTTTCCGGTTTTCCGGTTCGTGGCGGTAGTGGGAGAGGAGATTCCGGGAAGGATCGAAGAGACTGATCCCTTCCAGCGTAGCCATCCAGATTTTTCCGGAGCGGTCAGCCATGAGCGAGCGCACGTTCGGACTCAATAAGGGTTCTGGAAAAGGCCGGAAGGAATCAGATGCGGCATCATACCGGCTCACGCCGCCGTATTTGGTTCCCGCCCAGAGGGTACCCTGCCGATCTTCCAGGAGGCAGGTGACGAACGTATCTTTCAGGGGGTATTTTTTATAGCGGTACCCGCCCGGCACTTTCCGGAGGCGGAAGAGCCCGGAGGAGGTAGCTGCCCAGAGATATCCTCGGCGGTCTTCGCAAACCGCCCGTACTTCGTTCCCTTCCTTGCCTGGCCGGGCTGCCAGAAAAGGGACAAACCGGTCGGGACCTGTCCGGAGGTGCAGCCCGTTGCCCGTTCCTACCCAGAAATGATGGTGTTTGTCTTCGTATAGGCAATGGATCACGCTGCTGCGGAGGCGGTTGGCGGGATTGGCGACAATGCGGTGAAAACGACCGGATTTCGCGTCGTACCGGTTGAGACCGTAGGACGTTCCGAACCAGAGGTCTCCGCGGGAGTCGCAGAGGCTGGAGTGAACGTAATTGTTACTGATGGACGTGGAGTCCCGGTTGTCGTTAAGGAAGACGCGAAAATTTCGTCCGTCAAACCGGTTGAGTCCGTGACGGGTACCGAACCACATGAATCCGTTCCGGTCCTGCACGATGGTCAAAACCGAATTCTGGGATAATCCGCTCTCTACATTGAAATGATTAAAAGCGATATTCTGTGCCTGAGAACGGACAACCGGCATCGCAACCGATAGCCAGATCAGGAACCGAAGGACGGCGGGGGAGTAGTGTTCAGTCATAACCTCTTGCAGCACGCAGGGAAAAGACCGGAATTCCGGTGTTCTACCCTGTTTTCCATCAGATACTATTGAAGAATTCCGGGGGAAAAAAGTACAAATTCCAAGCCGGTCAATTTGGTCTGTCCAGAGTCCAAATCCTATGAATCTTTGGCACTTTTTTCGTTTCCCGTAATAAAATAGGGCATAAAAAGGGACGATTTAAAATATTCACCCCTTTCTTTTAGGATTTTCTCCCCCCTCCCGGACGGCCCCCGGTCAACTTTGTCTGCACCAATCTAAAGGAAAGCCTATTCCATTTTTTACTATCGTAAACCGATGATTTATTCCATGATCAGGAGCAGGAATCGACTGATTCCTCCATTAAACCGAACAGCCTTTCCGAAGCTGTTCATCCTTGTCGGCCTGCTGTTCTGGCTGGCTGCGGGAAGCGTATCCGCGCAGACGGGTGACCGGAAAATCACCGGAAAAGTAACGGACACCCTGGGGCAGGGCATTCCGGGTGTAAGCGTCGTGGCGAAGGGTTCTACCAAAGGAACTGTCACCGGCGCAGACGGGACATTTCAACTGACTACTTCCGCCGGGACGCTCGTTTTCAGCTCCGTCGGATTCACCACGCAGGAAGTACAACTCGGCGCCCAGACGGATCTGAAGGTATCCCTGAGCGAAGAAAACAAGGCCCTGAACGAAGTAGTCGTGGTCGGCTATGGCACGCAGAAGAAGGTGAACATGACCGGTTCTGTGGCGACTATCGGCGCGGCGAGTATCGAAAACCGGCCCGTCACCAACGTATCTTCTTCCCTGGCCGGTCTGGCTCCCGGGGTGTTCGTCCGCCAGGGTTCCGGCAAGCCGGGTTCCGACGGAGCGACCATACGTATACGTGGTACCGGTACTCTGAACAACAGCGACGCGCTTGTCATTATTGACGGTATCATGGGTTCGATGGACGCCGTCAACCCGAATGACATCGAGAGCATTTCCATTCTGAAAGACGCCGCCTCGGCCTCTATCTACGGATCGCTCGCTGCGAACGGGGTTATCCTGATTACGACGAAGAAAGGATCGGCCAACCGCGTCAGCGTAAGTTATACGGGCTTGTTTTCGTCTTCGACGCCGATGAACCGGCCGACGTTCGTTTCCGACAACGTCCGCCACATGCAGCTTTTCAACGAAGGCGCGCGTAACATCGGCCAGTCTGACGTGTATTCTGCCGCCACCATCGCGCTGTGGCAGGAAGCGAACAAAAATCCGAACGGACTGACATCCCTCGGCGTTCCGAACTATGTTGCCTATCCGAATACCGACTGGGGGCAGGTAGTCCTGACAAACAACGCCGTGCAGAACCACAACATTTCGGTAAATGGCGGAAACGACAAGGCCCTTTACAACCTGTCGATCGGCTACCTCGACAACCAGGGTCTGATGAAAAATACCGGTTCAAAGCGGTATCAGCTGCGGGCGAATGTAGAATCGAAAGTGGCTAAATTCCTGACCCTCGGCACGCAGACATTCGCGTCGATCCAGACCGTCGGCATGGCCAATACCGATAACCTCTTCAACTACCTCCGCCAGACGACGCCGGGTATTTATCCGTATTACAACGGGAAATATGGTTTCGCCCCTGCGCCGGAAGAGCCGGTTACGAACAACAACCTGCTGACGTACCTCGACGGAACGGGTGGTCACAACCGTACCAGCCGACTGAACACGACGCTCTATGCGACCGTCAACCTCATCAAAGGCCTGACGCTGGAGACCAAGGTCAACTACCAGCTCCGCCAGCAGGAGCAGAACTCCTACAGCAACCCGATTGAGCGCTGGGACTTTGCGACGAATATCCTCCGATCACAGGCAACTACGCCCGATCAGCTTTCGACGTCGTATTCGTACAACAAGGATTACCTGCTGACATTCGACAACGTACTCCGGTACAACACAACCATCGGCGGGGATCACGATCTCGGCGCGCTGGCCGGGTACAACCAGTACTACTTCAACTACTATGATTTCAGTGCGGCGAAGAAAGGCCTGATCGATTACAACAGCACGACGCTCGGTTCGGCATCGGAGATGCAATCCATTGGCGGACAGGAATATGACCGCGCGATGCGCTCGTTCTTCGGTCGTGTCAACTATGCTTACAAGTCGAAGTACATGGTGGAAGCGAACCTCCGGTATGACGGATCGTCGCGCTTCTCGCCGCAGAGCCGCTGGGGTATTTTCCCGTCGTTTTCCGCGGGATGGCGTTTGTCGGAAGAAGCCTTCCTGCAATCCCTGCACCGCCACGTTCAAAACCTGAAACTCCGGGCATCGTGGGGGAAACTGGGTAACAACGCATCCGGCGATTACGACTACCAGGCGACCTACGGCAAGGTGAACTACTCCTTCAATAACCTCGCGGCTTCGGGCCTGGTGCAATCCAAGTTTGCCAACCCGCTGCTGCAATGGGAGTCGACCACCGTGACGGATATCGGCCTGGAAGGGAATGCGTTCCGGGGTAAGATGAACTTCGAGATCGACTACTACAACAAGCTGACCGACGGTATCCTGACTACGCCGCCGATCTTCCTGACGGCAGGTACGAAAACCGCGCCGACGCAGAACACCGCCGCTGTACTCAACCGCGGGGTAGAACTCCTCCTCGGCTGGAAAGACAAGGTCGGCGACGTAAACTTTTCCGTCACCGGTAACTTCTCCTACAACCTCAACAAGGTAACCAACTACAAAGGGCAGCTTCAGGAAGGCTGGACGACAGACGCCAGCGGCAACCGGGTGTACAGTTCCAACCTCGGAACCGTATCCAGCGGCGGCGACAACCGCATCCTCGAAGGAAAGAAAATCAACGAATACTACCTGCTCAACGTGTACCGTGGCGATGGCTCGCACAACCGCCCCGATGGTACGGTGAATGTAAACGGCGGTCCAAAAGACGGAATGATCCGGACGCAGGAAGACATGGCCTGGCTCCAGGCGATGGTCGCCGCCGGGTATAGCTTCCAGCCGGTCGGCAAAGTCGGCAAAGCCCAGATCTACTACGGGGATATCATCTATGCGGATACGAACGGAGACGGTATTTACGGAAATACGTTCGACCGGACCTTCACCGGTACGTCGTCTGCTCCGAAATACAACTTCGGTCTGAATCTCAGCGCGTCCTGGAAAGGTTTCGACCTGTCGATGCTCTGGGCCGGCAGCAGCGGTTTCCAATACTACTGGAACGCAGAAGGCTACAACAACTCGATTGTACGCCTCGGCAACGGCATCGCTACCCGCATCGCCAACGATCACTACTATTACAACGACGCGAATCCGAGCGATCCCGCCAACAACATCAACGGGAAGTTCCCCCGGTTGAAGTACAACGGCGACAGCCAGAACACGGCGTCCAGCAACAACTGGCTCTACGACGCCTCCTATGTGAAGCTGAAAAACGTACAGATCGGCTACTCGCTTCCGCAGTCGCTCCTCGGCAAGATCGGCGTCAGCCGCGCCCGGGTATTTGTCTCCGGTGAAAACCTGCTGATGATCACGGCCTTCCCGGGCCTCGATCCGGAAATCGGCGGCGGCGTAGGCTATCCGACCATGAAACAATACGCTCTCGGGCTCAATGTAACTTTTTAAGAAACGATGAAAAGGAATTTTTTCGAGGGAATCGCCAAACCCGCAGGGCTGCTGATAGCCCTGATGCTGACGGCGGGCAGCTGCCGGCAGAACCTGCTCGATACTACTCCGTACGGGTCGATCAGCTCGGCAAATATGTGGACGACGGACAACCTGACCGACCTCGGTATCACCGGCGTATATCAGGCTCTCCGCCAGGGAATTACGAACTCCGGCGCTTCGGGCCGGGAACTGTATCACTTTGACCGGCTGGGCTTTACAGGCCAGACGACAGGTGGGGACGAAGTAGTCAACGGGACCGTAGCCGCCTCCAGCGGACTCTTCAGTAACGTCTGGAAAGAGATGTACGAAGGCGTTCACAGGGCAAACGACGCCATTGTGAATATGCCGAAGATCTCACCGTCGCCGGCCGAAAAGAAAGCCCGGTACATCGCCGAAGCCAAAGTCCTCCGCGCCTATTACTACTCCCGTCTCAACCAGTTATACAAAGGGGTACCCATATACTTGGAGCCGGTCACCGTCGAAAACATGACGAAAGGCCGCGAGACAGAAGCCAAAGTATGGGAAGTTGTCATTCAGGACCTCACTGACGCGATCAACGAACCTAACCTGCCGGCCAAGTATGCCAAAAGCGCCGGTCAGTATGGTCACGTCACCAAGGGTGCTGCGTATGCGCTCCGCGGAAAAGCCTACCTCTACCAGAAAAAGTGGACCGAAGCTGCCGCTGATTTCGCGAAAGTGAAAGAAGCCGGCTACCTGCTTTTCTCCGACTATCGGACTCTGTTCAAGGAAATAAATGAGCAATGCGATGAAATGATCTTTTCCATACAGAATATTGGAGTAGACGGATATGGATCAACAACGCAATGGTATTGCGGCAATCGTTCGTCGTTTGGGTCGGGTTCTACTGCCGGGGCGGGATGGAACACCTTCCACGTATCGCCTAACTTGGTTGATTTGTATGAAAATGCCGACGGCTCCAATTTCAACTGGGACGATGTTTTACCCGGATATACCAAGATGGATGTTGCCAAACGGGAGGTGTTTTTCCTCCGGAATAACCTGACAGATACCGAAATCACGACGTTCAAAAATAAGGGTCTCGACATGTCGCTCTACCTGCCTTCCGGTAATGAAGAGCGCATCAAGAAGGCTTACGAAAGCCGGGATCCCCGTTTGAAACTCAACGTCATTACGCCGTATGCGACGTACGTGGGTCGCCCCATCAACGGCGCCGACCAGACCTTCACCTCCCGCTGGCCGAACCGGAACGAAAACCCGCCCGTACTGGACCTGGCGACGGATACCAAGGGTCAGTTCTATTACCTGTACCGGAAGTTTGTGTACGAAGGTTCGACCGAACTCATCAACCGGCAGTACGGCCCGATCGACTTCCCGATCATCCGCTATGCCGACGTACTGCTGATGTGGGCCGAAGCCCTCACCGAGCTGGGGCAGCTGACCGACGCAGCCGCACTGGTGAACCAGGTACGGGCCCGCGCCGGCGTAGCATTGCTGAACTCGTCGGCAGCGACGACGGTGAAAGACCAGGCCGACCTCCGCGAGCGCGTGCGTAACGAACGCCGCCGGGAATTTCCGAACGAAGGCATCAATTATTTCGACGAACTTCGCTGGGGTACCTGGAAAACCAAGGTATTTGCCCAGGGATCCGGCGTGAAGCAGATCTGGGGCGCCGTGGTAGTACCTTACAACCTCAAGGGCGACTACCTCGAAACCTGGCCCGTTCCGCCGACCGAAATTCAGATGAACCCGACCCTGACCCAAAACCCGGGCTGGATCAACTAATACCACTTGCCGGGCGGCGCGCAGCGCCGCCCGGCCTTTTGCTACCCGCTTCGCGATGACCCGTCTTCTGCTTTTTTTTCTGCTTATCCCGGCTTGTCTCTATGCCCAGAAGCCGTCGGCCCGTAAACTTGTCTGGTCCGACGAGTTCGACGGCAACGGCCGTCCCGATCCTTCCAAATGGACCTATGAAAAGGGCTTCGTGCGAAACAAAGAACCTCAGTACTATACCGTCGACCGGACCGAAAACGCCCGCGTTGAAAACGGTATGCTCGTCATCGAAGCCCGCAAGGAGACGGATTTCAGTGACGGCGAACAAATCCCGTATACCTCCGCCAGCCTGATTACACTCGGCAAACACGCCTGGAAATACGGACGCTTCGAGGTACGCGCCAAAGTGCCCAAAGGCCTGGGCTCCTGGCCCGCGATCTGGATGAAAGGGGCAAACTATCCCGGTACCAAATGGCCCTTCTGCGGAGAAATTGATATCATGGAATTTGTCGGAAAGGACTCCAGCCTGGTATATGGCACCGTCCATTATGCCGATTCTACGGGGAAGTACCGAATGGAAGGCAAGAAGCCGTCCGTCGGCGCGCCGTATGACGATTTTCACGTCTATGCCCTTGAGTGGTCAGAAGATCACATGGATTTTTATTACGACGATTTGAAGTACTTTACCTACGAGCTGAAAAAGGCGGATAACCGGACCGCCGGCAACCCCTTTCAGAAAGAGTTTTTCCTGATGCTGAACCTGGCGCTGGGAAATCCGAAAAACCTGGGCGGACGCCTCGACGACCGCATCCTGCCGGTTCGCTTCTACGTGGACTATGTCCGCATTTACCAATAAGACGATGCTTCGTTTCCTTTTTTTCTTCCTGTTATTGACGACTACCCTCGTTCAGGCTTCGGACCGCGTGCCGCTGAACGAAGGCTGGGAATTTCATTTTTCATACGACGTCCGGCAAAAACTCAAAAATCCCGTCGTCACCCTGCCGCATACCTGGAATGCCGGAGAGGTTGCCGAAGGGAAGATGGACTATACCCGTACGTCTGCCATCTACATCCGTAACCTGCACGTTGGAGAGGAGTGGAAGGACAAGCGACTGTTTTTGTGGTTCGACGGCGTCAATTCCGTCGCCGATGTATTCGTGAACCAGAAGCGCGTGGGTTCGCATCACGGCGGGTATACGGCTTTCTGCCTGGAAATCACACCTTTTGTCCGCGTGGGCGCCGACAATAAAATCACGGTGCAGGTCAGCAACGAACATCGCCTCGACGTCCTGCCCCTCACCGGAGACTTCAACGTGTATGGAGGTATTCACCGGCCCGTTACCCTGCTGGTGAAGGAAGCGAACTGCCTGTCTCCACTCGACTATGCTACATCAGGCGTGTATGTAACGCAAACGAACGTCTCGCGTACTTCCGCGGATGTCCGCGTCGCAGCCCGCCTGTCGCTACAAAAACCGAAAGCAACACTTAAGGTACATACCCGCATTGTCGACGCAGCGGGAAAAACGGTAGCAGAGCAAACCTCCGCTGCTGGCAAAGACCAGCTGTTTTCCCTCAAAAACCCGCACCTGTGGCAGGCAAAGGCCGATCCGTACCTGTATTCGGTCCGCACGGAGCTGGTCGACGGTACCCGCGTTCTGGATAGTGCCGAAGAGCCGCTGGGCCTGCGGTACTACTACGTCGACCCGGAAAAAGGTTTTTTCCTGAACGGTACTCACCTGGACCTCCACGGATTCGGCTACCACGAAGACATGCAGGGAAAAGGATCGGCCTATACCCCGGCTGATTATGAGGCAGATATGAAGCTGGTGCTCGAAAGCGGCGCGACGGCCGTCCGCCTGACCCACTACCCGCACGGCAAGTATTGGTATGAACTATGCGACCGGGCAGGTATTGTCGTCTGGTCGGAGATTCCGCTCGTTGGCCCGGGCGGCTATACGGGTATGGGGTATGTCAAAAGTGCGGAGCTGGAGGCGCATGGCCGTCAGGTTATGACTGAAATGATCCGGCAGCGGTATAACCATCCTTCCGTGTGTTTCTGGGGACTATTTAACGAGCTGAAACTTGACTACGACGATCCTGTTCCGTTTGTGACCTCCCTCGGGCGTCTCGCTAAAAAAGAAGACCCGACCCGTCTGACCACCTGCGCCAGTTTTCTCGACAACCCGACGTTCAACGGCGTTTCAGACCTGATTGCCTGGAACAAATACTACGGCTGGTACGGCGGCAAGCCGGAGCAGATCGGCGCCTGGGCGGATAAACTGCACGCCGAATTTCCCCGGAAACCCATCGGCGTCAGCGAGTACGGCGCTGGCGCCAGTCCTGAAAAACATACCGAAGACCTCAAGCCCGTCGACCCTTCCGGCCGTTTTCACCCGGAAGAATGGCAGACTTATTATCACGAAAAAAACTGGGAAGAGCTCCAAAAAAGAGATTTTGTCTGGGGAAAATACGTCTGGGTACTCGCCGATTTCGGCTCGTCGATCCGGACGGAAGGCGATCATGACGCCATCAACGATAAGGGTCTCGTGAGCTACGACCGTCGTACAAGGAAGGACGCCTTCTATTTCTACAAGGCCAACTGGAGTTCAGAGCCCTTTGTATACCTTGCCGAACGCCGGAACAGGGAGCGCACCCGTCCGCAGGTGCCGGTGAAAGTCTTCGCCAACGTCCGCGAAGCCGAGCTGTTCGTCAACGGCGTGTCGCAGGGTATCCGCGCTGCCGACGGGCTGCACCGGATTACCTGGCCCGCGATTACCCTCAAGCCGGGCGCGAACCGGATCGACGTACGTTCAGGCGCTCTTTCCGATACCTGTGAATGGCAATACGTGGCCCCCGCCGCCAGCCGAAACGATTAACGACATGTACCGATTTCTCTTCCGGATAATCCTCCTTGCGCTCGCCTTGCCGGGCTTCGCCGCTGACATGCCGCCGATTATTCCCGTGCCGGTCAGCTATCAGGCTGTCTCAGGATCTTTTTTATTAACGGACGAAACGCCCGTCATCGCGGCAGAGCCCGCTTTCTCAGGTACTGCGGCATACCTCCGCAATCGCCTGCTGGCCGAAACGGGCGTCCGGACGACCCGCACGGGAAGCCAGCCCGGTATTATCTTCCGGAAAGGATCCAGCTCAGTTGCTTCTTCCTATGAAATCAGTATGACGCCCCGCGGCGTTATCATTTCCGCGCCGGATGAAGCGGGCGCATTTTATGGCGCCGTTTCCTTTCTTCAACTGGCGAATGGAAAACGAATCGTACCCTGCTGGTCCATCAAAGACCGGCCGGCCTGCGAGTGGCGGGGTTTTATGCTCGACGAATCCCGGCATTTTTTCGGGAAAACAGTCGTAAGACGCCTGCTCGAGCAAATGGCTTACTACAAGCTGAACCGCTTCCACTGGCACCTGACCGATGAGCCGGCCTGGCGGATCGAGATCAGGCAGTACCCCCGCCTGACGCTGTTCGGCGGTGTCGGCACAACGTCTGATTCCCTGGCGCCTGCTCAGTATTACACCCAGGAAGATATCCGGGAGATTGTCGCATTCGCCGCCGAGCGGCACATCGAGGTGATTCCGGAAATTGACATGCCCGGGCATGCCACGGCAGCCAATAAAGCTTATCCGGCCTATAGCGGCGGCGGATCCGACAAGCACCCCGAGTTTACCTTCAATCCGGGTAAAGAAGAAACCTACCGGTACCTGTCCAATATTCTTAAGGAAGTAGACGTCCTGTTTCCCTCCGGCATGGTGCATATCGGGGGTGATGAAGTGAGCTTCGGAAACGATAAGTGGCTGAAAGATCCGGCGATTACGCAGCTGATGACCAAAAACGGCTATAAGACCGCGCTGGACGTCGAACATTATTTCCTCCGCCGCATGGCCGATACCCTCCGGAAACGGAATCTTCGCCTCCTGGCCTGGGATGAAGTAACCCAGGCAGGACTATCTCCGGAAAATACCCTGGTTTTCTGGTGGCGGCACGATCAGCCCGCACAGCTTCGGGCGGCGCTCGAAAAGAAGTACCCGGTGGTACTCTGCCCGCGATTGCCGTTTTACTATGATTTTGTACAGGACAGTACCCATGTTTCCGGACGAAAATGGGGAGGGCGCTTCAACCCGCTGCGGGAGGTATATGCCTTCAACCCGGCGAGCTATGGTTCTCCGGAACTGATCAAAGGTATTCAGGCGAATCTGTGGACGGAGACCGTCGCCACGCCCGAGCGGATGGAGTTCATGACCTTCCCCCGTATCCTGGCGCTGGCCGAGGCAGCGTGGAGCCGGGAGAAAGATTATGCCGCGTTTGAACAGCGGTTACCGGCTCATTTGCAACGGTTTAAGCGACTGGGTATCCGGTATTTCGACCCTTTCCGGCCGAAAGACAGTCCGGAACCGCTTCGCTGACGTCCGAACTGTTTTGCTCCTCCTCCGGTTTCCCGCAGTGTCCAGCGACCTGCGGGAATACTTTTTTTGAGCAGGTGCTGTAATTCCATCCAACTAAGCCTATGTCAACGTTCAGAATCGGAGGAGACCTGGAAGTGAACCGCCTCGGGTACGGCGCCATGCAGTTATCGGGAAAAGGCGTATTCGGCGACGCTGTCGACCGCGATAACGCCGTTGCCGTACTCCGGGCAGCCGTAGCGGCCGGCGTCAACTTCATTGATACGGCGGAAGCCTACGGTCCCCGCTACAACGAAACACTCATCAAGGATGCCCTGTATCCTTATGCGCCGGGAGTAATAGTCGCTACAAAAGGCGGGTTCGACCGGCCCGGACCGGGTACCTGGGTGCCGAACGGCGAGCCGGCCGTCATCCACAGCCAGATAGAAGGAAGCCTCAAACGGTTGCATGTCAATACGATAGACCTGTGGCAGCTGCACCGGATTGACCCGAAAGTGCCGGTGGAAGAAACGCTCGGGCCGGTAGTGGAGGCTGTCGCCGCCGGAAAAATCCGGCATGTCGGGCTTTCGGAAGTGACGATTGAACAGATCGAACGCGCCGAAAAAGTACTCCCGATTGTGTCGGTGCAGAACAGGTATAACCTCGGAGATCGCCAGTGGGAGGAAGTACTTGACTACACCACACGGCGGAATATGGCCTTCATCCCGTGGTATCCGCTGGCTTCCGGACCGCAGAAGCTGGAAGACAAAATCGGGGCTATCGCCGCCAGGCACAAGGCTACGACGGCACAGATCGCCCTGGCCTGGTTGCTGAAACGCGCGCCGAATATCCTCCTCATTCCCGGAACAAAATCTGTGGATCACCTGGCTGAAAACATGCGCGCCGCCGAAATTGAACTAAGCGACGAAGAGTTTGCCGAACTGAGCTAATACCCTGTACTCCCTGTTCGATGAACCCGCCAGAGCACGACGCTTCCCGCAAGGAGAAAGAAGACCGTCCAACCGGTAAGCAGGGGATTTTCGCCTGAAAATCCCCCGAGAAAAAACCAGCTACCAAAATACCCGTGAAACCAGGCGGGTACGAGCCAGGCGACGGCCGGCAGCGGTTCCGTTGCCGACCCGCGTCTGCCCCGCCAGATCGCCAGCAGTATCACGAGCGCGGCAATGAACAGTACCTTCGTTGGCCACCCGAATACCTGATTGACAAAGTGCCGCAGGGTATGGATCAGCAGCCACAACGCTCCCTGGGAAAGAAGAACCGCCGCCGGCGCGATTGCCCAGGCATTCAGCCTTCGTTCCAGTAACCGGAAAAAGAATGAATAGCAAAAGACGACGCACAGCCAGCCGTAGAAATTGCCGTAGGGGATACCAAACCATTGCCCGGTGAGCGGATCCAGATGCCGGGACTCCCAGTCCCAATGCCACATATGCAGGCGATACGCCACCACGTCCATCCCCAGGTCGATCAGAAAAGCGAGTAATGCATCCGCCGCAGCCGATACAACGGGCGTCCAGGGCCGGGCATTCGTCACGAGCCGGGCAGTATACATAATGATTCCCCAGCCTATGCCGATGCACAGCGGCACGTCTTTCGGCGCTTTCCCCAGCATAATCACAAACCTGCCGTAGACATAGCCGGTATTGGCGGCGATATTCAGGTACTCCAGCATGACGCCGAAAAGAACGCCGCCCAGCAGGTAGGCCAGGTCGTGGTGGCTGCGACGCCGTGCATCCATCAGACATAAAAGAAACAATCCATAGATCGACGCCTCGGCGAGGTAGTAAGCCGCGGCGGGAGGATAATCGTAGGGAATTCCGGGAAAGGGACGCATAGAGACGACGGACAGGTCCTTAAAAATAGGCAACGGAAGCCGAAAAGCGGTCGTACCTTTGCCGCATGGAGTATTTCGAGCGGCTGTTAGCCCTATTGAAAATTGAACGGGAAGAGGACAAACAAGCCTACCTGAAACAGACGGAGTCGTCCTCCGCAGCCGAACGCCGTGCCACCGGACTTGCCTGGTACCCGATTGCCATCCGGGGGACGGAAATGACCCGGGGCGACTACCTCAGCGTGGAGCTCGAACGCACTACCCATCAGGAATTACCACACCAGTTCCGCTTCGGAATGCCGGTGGAATTGTTTTCCAACCACGATCCGAAAGAGTACCGGATCGAAGCCGTCATTAATCACCAGAGCGGCAACCGGATGCGCATTACGTTGCGGACGGATGAACTGCCCGACTGGTCACGCGATGGAAAGCTCGGCGTCAACCTGCTGTTTGACGACAACAGTTACGACGAAATGCAGGAAGCCCTGCAAAAAGCCTCCCGTGAGACAGCAAAAAGCCACCTTTTTCAGGTACTGACCGGAGAAACCTTTCCGACCTTCGGGCATAGCGCGCTGCCGTTTCCGACACTGAATACGTTTCAGCAGGACGCGGTGAATAAAATACTGTCCGCCAACGAGTTGGCGGTTGTGCATGGCCCTCCCGGTACCGGCAAAACCACGACCCTGGTGCAGGCGATCAAAGCGCTGTGGGAGCGGGACCGGAAGCAGATTCTCGTCGTCGCGCCGAGCAATACGGCCGTCGACCTGCTCAGCGAAAAGCTTTCCGAAGCAGGCATGTCGGTTCTCCGTGTCGGAAACCCGGTACGCGTGTCAGAACGGTTGCAGTCGCTGACGCTCGACAGCAAAATGTCCGATCACGCCCGTATCAAAGAGATTAAAACGCTCAAAAAGCGAGCCTCCGAATTCAAGAACATGGCGCATAAATACAAGCGGCAGTTCGGAAAGGCAGAACGTGAGCAGCGCAAAGCGCTGTTCGACGAGGCACATCGGATCATGAAAGAGGTAGAGGCGATGGAGCAGTATATTATTGAAGATGTTACGACAAAAACCCAGGTGGTGACAGCCACTTTCGTCGGAAGTAATCATTACACCGTTCGGGATCTGACGTTTGATACGGTTATTATTGACGAGGCGGGTCAATCGCTCGAGCCGGCCTGCTGGATTTCCATCCGAAAAGCGAAACGGGTGATTATGGCAGGAGATCACTGCCAGTTGCCGCCGACGGTCAAGTCGTCCGGCGCTGCGGCGCTCAACCGTACGCTCCTGGAAAAATGCGTGGAGCTGCACCCCGAGGCTGTTGTCCTGCTCGAAGAACAATACCGCATGAACAAGGTCATCATGGGGTATTCTTCCGATGTTTTTTACGATGGACGGCTCAAGGCCTACGCCGGCGTCGCCGATCAGGTACTTTTTGCCGGAGAAGCTCCGCTTACCTTTGTGGATACCGCCGGCTGCGGATTTGACGAAAAGCCGGAAGGCACCAGCGTCACCAACCCGGAAGAGGCATCGCTGGTCCTCCGGCACCTGACCGACCTGGTAACGGCGGCGCAAAAGCACTACACGCAGGAAAACTTCCCGACCATCGCCGTCATCGCGCCGTATAAGCAGCAGGTCAACGTCCTGAACGAACAACTACCCCATTTCCAGGCACTCAAAGAGCTGGGCAACAGGCTGGCTATCAATACGGTCGATAGCTTTCAGGGCCAGGAAAGGGATATCGTGTACCTGAGTATGACACGCAGCAATACCGAAGGAGAAATCGGGTTTCTGTCCGATATCCGGCGGATGAACGTCGCCATGACCCGCGCCCGGAAAAAGCTGGTGGTTGTCGGCGACAGCGGAACCTTGTCCGTCCTTCCTTACTACGAAGAATTTATTGCCTATGCCGAGCGTCACGACGCGTACCGAAGCGCGTGGGACTGGATGTAACGTTCACAGTACCAATTCCCGGAAGAGGCGCGCAAGCGTCTCTTCTGCGTTTTCGCACAATCCGGTATGGACGGGAGAGGTCTGCACCACGGTACTCCGCGCGGCCGTCAGCCACCGGAAACGGACCGACGCCGGCAACTGACCGATCGGGCCGCCTTCCTTTCTTCCGGCGCAAATCTTCTGAAACGCGCAGAGGCGCTCCTTCCATTCGGCAAAATCGGCCTCAGGCGCGCCGAAGGCGCGCAAACGATCTTCATCGAACTGATAAAGGGTATGCAGAAATCCCTGGGACGGACACGAGAGAATGACGCCGGCATTCAGAAACTCTCCCCGTTCTACCCGTGGAACCAGGCGGATGACAGCGTATTCAAACAAGTGCATTTCGGGCATAAAGGGCAGCATTAACAAAAACCGACGAGTGGGCGAGGCGGGAAGTGAGAAACTTCGCATAGACATCGCGCTGGGAGGCGGGGTCGTCGAGCCATTCGTCGGGGACCAGATCGGCGAGTTCCCGGAATACCTCCGGCGTGAGGAGCGCCCGGTACTCCGCGTCCACTTCCTCCAGCCGCGATGCGTATGGCAGCAGGACATGGTCCTTCACCTGCGCGAAGGGCCGCACGCTTTGTTCTTCCCAATTTTCCCAGGAATGATGAAAATAGAGGGAAGCGCCGTGGTCGATGAGCCATAGCTCCCGGTTCCATATCAGGAGGTTGGTATTGCGCGCCGTTCGGTCGACATTGGTAATCAGGCAGTCGAGCCATACCACACGCGAGGCTGTCAGGGCGTCTACATCGTTGACGACAGGATCGAACGTACTGGATCCCGAGAGGTAGTGCACGCCCAGGTTCAGGCCGCCGCTCGCGCGGAGCAGGTCCTGGATTTCTTCGTCCGGCTCGAGCCGGCTCAGCGCCGGGTCCAGGTCGGAAAAGACGATTTCAGGAATGCGAAGACCCAGAAAACGGGCAAGCTCACCGCCGATCAGTTCAGCGATGAGCGCCTTGGGCCCCTGGCCGGCGCCCCGGAATTTTTGCACGTATAAAAAGCCGTCATCGGCCTCGACGATAGCCGGCAGCGAGCCGCCTTCGCGCAGAGGTGTGACATATCGGGTAACCCGAACCGAGCGGAGTGGCGAAATCTTCACAGTACTTGTCGGAAAAATATGCCCGAAAGTACGGCAAATGCCGGTATTGTCGGCTAAAGTCCGGCCGGTACCTCGGGTTCACCGTCAAAAAACGCTCCTTTTTTCCCCTGTGTCAGCGCCCAGCGGTGAATCCAGGAGATACCTCCCTTGCCGGTATAGGTATCCGGACTCGCGTAAACAGGATCGGTCAGCGCCTGATCGAGGGAAATAAACTGTACGCCTCGGGCCTGCAGTCGACCGAGCAAAACCCCCAGCCAGTGCGCATTAAGGGTATTGGCGTGCAGCAGGAGAATATGTGACACAGACCGGCCGGTCAGGGCTTGGCCCTGGGCGTCGTAATAGGTGATACAGCGCAGGAGGTACTCGACAAACTGAGTACCGATACGACGGGCTGCGGCAGTATCTCCGGCCAGCAGGGCCTTATCATAGGCGGCTGAGAAACGATAATCGGCGTTGTCGATAGAGGTCGGCGCTTCCCGGTATCCCAGTTCTTTCAGCAGCGCCTTCAGGGAGTCCTGCCGTGCGACAGAATGCCCGCGGTGCAGGTAAGGCGAGCGGAAGTAGCGCGGTTTGTAGCCGGCGCTGACGAGCGATTGATGCTCCCGACGGATATCTTCCAGGTGTTCAGCAGACGGAACATGGTGAAAATCAGTGTGCCGGTAGGTATGGTTGCCTAGCTCCATGCCGGCGTCCTGCCACTGGCGGAGCAGCGGATTGTGCGCATCGCCGATAACGAAGCCGGTTGCCCGGATTCCATACTGTTTGAGATGGCCCAGCAACAGTTTGGTCAGCGTATCCTGCCCGGCCGGTGTGGCATACCGGGCCGATACAGCGGGAAGATCATCGAAAGTAAAGGCCATACTTCGCTGGGAAAATGCCCCGAAAGGAAGAAAGGCGAGCACAATAAGCAGGAAACGGGAGGACAGACGGAGCCGTTCAGAACGCATAGAACCAGTGTTGTTTTAGAAATTGGCGACAAAAAAGTAGTATATGATACAAATTTAATTTGCAGAATTAGTAACGACTGTTATTTTTGAGACAGGTTTTTACGGAAGGATCTCCGCTTCATGCCTTGTCCGGAAAATCAGCATTCTCCCGCCGTGTAAATTACTTTCCGCCTTTGCTGATTCATACTGAGCCTGAAGGGCTTGGCACTATCTCTATTTGCTGTTGAATTAACCCTTAAAACTTCCTGTAAAAAGGAAGAGTTAGCCCTTTTGCTTTTTCTTCGTTCTCCCGCCGGTTGTTGATTTTTTGCGTGATCGGAAAAGGAAAGGCGATTGCCTTTGCTTAGTGAAGATACGCGCTATTTTCTAATTATCCGCCTGCCTTAATCGATTCTCTCCTCCTGGCTCTCTACAGCTCAGGACGCGGTTTTACTGCTTTCGGTCTGCGAACAGACCGACCGCAATTGTCATGCCTAATACACCGGATTAACCCCTTTCAACTTATGAAAAAGATCCTTACATCTCTCCTTTTAATAGCCTGTTATCTCCCTTCTGTACATGCTCAGTTAGCCGTATATTGCTTCGATTCCGGAGCTCAGGGAAATGGACAGGATTTTCAGATTTATACCAACCCGGCAACAGTTACCGGAGCGAATGTTACACTGGCCGGACCGGATAATTCCAATACCGTTGGAAACGGGCAGGTTGCCGGACAGGATAAATACCTTTCTGCAAAAAAATGGGACAATTTCACCTCCCGAAACGCGAATCAATACATCGAATTTTCCTTTACTGTTCCGGCAGGTCATACCGTGACGTTTGGTCAGGTCGGGTTTGACGCGCGGTTGGGAAACGGCAACGGTACCCCGCCAGCTATCCAACTGGAATACAGCCTCACCGGCACATTCCCAGGGACGGTATTGCTCCCCGCCACTAATCTGACAACGGCCTGGACCAAGTACTTTTCCCCCAATGTCAATGTGTCCATTCCGGGAGGAACAACGATGACCTTTCGCCTTTTCGTCTGGAATGTAACCGGACAAAACGTGGAAGTTAACATGAATAACCTGACCTTGTTCGGTCTGTTTGACGGAGCCGTTCCCAACAAACTTTTCTGCGGCGGCGAAACATCCCTGCCCGTGCGGCTCGTCTCTTTTGGCGCCAACGAACGCGACGGCGCCGCCAGCCTCAGCTGGGTAACTGCCTCGGAAGAAAACAGCGCCTACTTTGCCGTAGAGAAAAGCACCGACCTCCGGTCGTTCGAAACCATCGGAACGATAAAGGCCCAGGGTACCACAACCCGGCGGACAACCTATGCCTTCCAGGATAAAGCCCTCATTACTACGTCCTACTACCGGCTCCGGCAGGTGGACAACGATGGTAAAATGACCTTTTCCCAGACATTGTCCGTCGTTCCTTTCAACGAAAGTCTTCGCAGCGTATCTGTTTATCCCAGCCCGGGCAACGGGCAGCTCTCCCTAAGCGGAGACAAAGATCTCCGGGTTTCGGTTTACTCCGCCGACTCCCGGAAGTTCGGCGACTACGCCGTTTCCGGCCGTCGCGACATCGATCTCTCCGCTCTCCCGAATGGCGAGTACCTGCTCGTCCTGAAAACATCGCTCGAACAGGGAACCCGTAAAGTCATCATTCGCAGATAATCAGGGAATGGTGCAGGGTGAAGTGGAGAAACGGGTCAGGACGACGGTCCTTTCCACGCCTTCCCGACACGCCGTGACTGAATCAGCGGAGGTTTGGTCGCGGAAGTCGAACCAGAAAACGGGTGGAAGCTGATCGGTTCGGAGACCGGTTACTTCCACCACGTTTTCTGTACCGTCGGGATGACGGGAACGAACATCGGCATTGGTTACCCGGACAAGCGGAGCCCGGCAACCCGTGCCGTATAACCGCCCTTTGTACGGCAGGCAGACTTTTTTCTCAGTCACCCCGCACGACGAAAGGCTCATCATCAGAATAAAGCGGAAGAAGGTTTTCATGCCGGTGGGACACCGGCGGAGGCGTTCCGGTTGGAGAGGGCCGGGCGGATATCCGTCCGGCTCTGCCGCCGTTTGTCACGCTTTTCCGTTTATTAACAGAAATCTGCCGGTTATTAAGTGAAAAGGAAGGAAATGTGCCGTGGACACGGCTAATTTCGGGGCGAGAAACCGGCCGTCAGGCCGGGGAAACGGACCGACCATGAAAAAATTTATCCTGTTCACGACGCTTTCCCTGGGAGTTCTTCCTTCCCAGGCCCAGATTTTCGACCGGATCCGCAACAAGGTTCAGCAGAAAGTCAACGAAAAGATCGACGAGACCATCGATCAGACCACCCGTAAAAAAAAGAAGGACGCGCCGGCTGAAACGCCTCCGGCCGACGGGCCCGTCGCTTCGAAACCAGGAGAAACCCCCGCGGCGCCGGGTACTGCTTCCTCCGGGCCGGTTGCACCCGTCAGCATTACCTCGTATTCCCGCTTTGATTTTATTCCCGGAGACAAAATCATCATTCAGGAGGATTTTGCGCAGGATGCCGTGGGCGACTTTCCCGACCAATGGAATACCCGCTCCGGAGCCGAGGTGGTGACGGTGAGTAACCGCCCCGGAAAATGGCTGCGCCTGTCGCAGGACGGCGTGTTTTATCCCGAATACCTCAAAGAGGACCTTCCGGAAAACTTCACGCTGACGGCTGATATCATGGCCACCAACGGTATCTCGAATATCGGCAAGCTGACACTGACATTGTTCCAGGCCAAAACGACCGACGAGAAATTTGAGTGGGGGGACGACGATGCGACTTCGTCGACACCCAACTTCAAGCTTCACCTCATCCCAAAATCCTCGGGCGGCGGTGACATGGATTATTCCAGCAACGTCATCGGTTCGCAGCACCGGGGCGGCCTGCCGCAATTCAATGTTCCGGTTAAAAACCACGTGCGCCTGTCGCTCTGGCGGCAAAAGCAACGGGTCCGTGTATACCTCGACAGCACGAAAGTACTGGATTTGCCCCGCGCGCTCGACGCCGGTGCGTTGCTGAACAGCCTGGCCTTTTCGGCCTATGCTCCGGATTTTGATAAAAAAGACGGCGCCTTCTTCGTTGGTAATATTCAGCTGGCTGTCGGCGCGCCGGATACCCGAAACAAACTCATCACCGAAGGCAAGTTCAGCACCCGCGGAATTACGTTTGGTGTGAACAGCGCCGAGATCCGCCCCGAATCGTTCGGGACCTTGCAGGATATTGCCAATGTATTGAAAGAGAATGCGTCTGTTCGGGTGAAAGTTGTCGGACACACCGATTCTGACGGTGCGGATGCCGCCAACCTTGACTTATCGAAACGCCGGGCGGAATCCGTCCGGGAGACACTGGCGACGGTTTTCGGTATTCCGAAAGAACGCATCGAAGCCGACGGAAAAGGAGAATCCGAACCGACTGATTCCAACGATACGCCGGCCGGAAAGGCCAATAACCGCCGGGTAGAGTTTATCCGGCTTTAAGAAAAGGAAAGGCGACCATCCGGTCGCCTTTCCTTTTCTCAGCGGGCGTGGCGAAGTATCTTCCGGTCGATGTAAAACGTCCCGAAGGGTACGACGCAGGCAAGAAGTACTTTCCAGGTAGTGGTCCGGAATTTCCATCCGAGCTCTACGCCGACAGACAGCGTGTTGAGTACGAATAGCAAAAAGAGCAGTCCGTGTACAGGCCCCAGCGCCTTTACCCAGGAAGGGTCTTGGGCCAGGTACTTCAGGGGAACGGCGATGCCGACGAGCAGGAGCAGGGAAATACCCTCCAGAAAGCCGACCACGCGCAGGAAGCGAAGTTTCGATTTCATCAGAATGAGCGAAGCAGCGGCCGTTGGGCCAGTGGCGAGAAAGGCCAGGGAATGGCCGCAAAAAGGATAAGAAACCCGATTCCCATCCAGATAGCCAGGGTTCGGAAACGGGCGGTGTCGGTGACCTGCCGTTTGGCGGCCGACGAGCCGATGGTAATCAGCACGACGGCCAGCGTCATCAGCGCGATGTGAATCAGGCCGAAAAAGAGGAGATCCGGTTGCTTCCGCGCTTCCGAAAACTGAGACCGGAAATAGGTGACCACCGGACTATTAAAATACAGCAGATAGCCTACCGTAAGCTGTGTATGGGCCAGGGTGGCAGTAGTATGCCGGATGAAATTATCCCGGCGGGCGAATACCCGACCGGTATACCATCCCCGGAAACCGATAAAAACGGCATACGAAAGGCTCAGGACAACCAGCCAGCGCAGCAGAGAATGCAGGGTTAACAAAAACGCGTACATAGAGGGATCTTGAATGAACCCTGCAAAACAACGGCTCAACTCCCTTTCACGGCTAGGACGCACTCCGCCGAAATCAGGACTTTTCCATCTTCTTCCGGAAAACAAGCGGCGTCACGCCCTCATACTTGCGAAACATGCGGGTGAAATAGGACGGATCGGAGAAGCCAATCTCCGCAGCGATTTCCGAAACAGGTAAGGAAGTCTGGTACAAGAGGACCTTGGCTTCCAGCAGCAGCGTCCGGTCGATCCACTTGGTCGGCGATTCCCCGCTGGCTTCCCTGACAGCTTTTTGCAAATGGTTGGGGGTGACGTTCAGCTTCCCGGCATAGGCCGACACGCGGTGTTCTTCCCGGATATGTTTATGAAGCAAGGCCTTGAACCGCCGGGTGAGAAGCTGGGCGGCTGTCGGCGGAAAGAGGCTCTCTTCCTGATCCCGGTATCGCGCCGCTTCATAAAGAAACGTCATCAGGTACGAGCGGATCAGCGACAGGGACTGAAGGCCGGTCCGCGTGTACAGATCCAGCAGGCGGACCAGCAGCGGCTCAATCCAGGCCGGTTCTTCCGGGCGGATCAGCAGGTTGTCTCCCGGACCGAGAAACGGAAAATCAGCCGCGCTTGCGCCAAAGCGTACCGACAGGATATCCGGGTGAAAATGAAGCAGATAGCCGGTGTTCACGTCCGGCGTACCGAACGAGAATACCTGACCGGCCGGTACGAACAGCAATTGCCCCGCCGCCGCCGTATACCGGTCCCCGCCAATCTGCATGATCGCTTCACCGCTGGTTACGAAGAGGCAACTATGTGAGAGAGACCGCACCGGCGGGACGGGCAGGTGAACATGCGGAAACATGTCTTCTATCCGCACGATGAAAAACCGCGCCGGATCGGGATGCAGCAGCGCGTCGATTTCCGGCAGAGGCATGAATCGGTTCCGGAATCCGGATGTATCGTAGGTAGGGATGGACGACATGGTTATCCGACGGCGACACAGAGCTGGTCCCGAAGCGTCAGAAACCGCGACGGCGGAACGCCCAGGTAATACTGAAAATCACGGATAAGATGGCTCTGATCGTAATAGCCACCGGCTTCGACGACTTCGAACCAGTCGACCGGTACCCGTTTTTCGACTTTTTCGTCGAGAAACCGGAGCGCTTCCCGGAAGCGCTGGTACCGGCTCATGTCCTTGGCGGTATAGCCGAGGTACTTTTTATGGTTAAGCTGGACCGTCCGGAGGTGTTGCCCTGCGCCCGCCGCCGCGGCTTTGATCAGCGGACGGTCATATACTCCGCTCTCTATCAGCCTTTCAGCGGGGTTTTCCCGCTGGCGTAGATAGGTCGCCGAAAAAGCAAGTATGCATGCGGCGCGGTCTTCCGGCGTGGCGAGTGACCGAAGGTCTTCCCGCAGCCCGGCGAAGCAATGGCCGAGGGCTTCAGGCAACTGCCTCGGTACCCAGGAATGAAGCGAAGGCCCGAAAAACCGGTAAAAGGCATCGAACCGGAAATTCACGACCACGATATCGCTCCCCGCCGGCAGGGTATAGTGGAGGGTTTCCCGCAGCGGACCCAGGACGATACTCCCGGAAACGATGATTTCTTCCCCCTGCCATGAGAGACTGGCGGGCGTTCCGAGGCTGAATACCAGCAGCGTGCGCAGGTTCGGCAGCAGCCGGTGTGAAACAGGGACGGGGTCATCGTTCCGGGCGAAGTACAGCGGCGCGAAAACATCCTCCCATTCGGGCGGTACGGCGACTGTCTGGCTGAAATATCCCATGGACTTGGCAGGTAGTTTCCCAAAAATACGGACTACCCGCCGAATCGTCCCCGGAAAAATACCCGTACCTGCCCTTAATTGGCCGGATATGCCGGAGCAGCAGAACACCCGCCTGACGCCCGAACGCGGTTCGGAAAGCGGGAAAAGTGAGTCAACCTCCCCAAAAAAAACGGGCGCCGCAGCGCCCGTCTCCATCGTCAGGTGTTTAGAACCGGTAGGTGACAACCCCGGAGAAATTGCGGGGCTGTATTTTGTCGATGAACGATGTCCGGTAGGCATCGTACCCGACGGTATTGAACAGGTTGTTGCCGAGTGCGCGAATACCCCATTGCTTGTTGAACTGATAGCCAACCTGGGCGTTCACGAGCGTGTAGGCTTTGTTGTACCAGGGCTCTTTGCTGGTATCGAGGCCGTGGGTGAGGTACCCGACCTGCGTCCAGTCGTTGTACGGGCGCTCGCCGAGGTAGTAGACGCCTGCTCCGATCATCAGGTTTTTCAGTACGCCACGGTCTACGGTATAGTTCAGCCAGCCGTTGAAGGTATGTTTCGGCGTGTTGTTGGGCGCTGATCCTTCGACGTTTACAACCGTATTCCGGTATTTCGCGTCGATGAGGGAATAGCCGATAATCGCCTCCAGGTTGGGAAGTACGCGGCCCGTCAGTTCGACTTCAATGCCCTGACGGCGGTCGTCTCCGCTGGCGCGGTAGACATAGCGGCCGTTGGACGTAACCGGATTATTGTTGACGTCGTACAGCTGTTCGATCAGGTTTTTCTGTTCGATGCGGTACAGGGTGAGGTTGAAACGCAGGCGGTTGTTGAGCCAATCTGACTTGATACCTGCTTCGAGCTGGTTGACAAACCCGTTGCCGAAGGTATTGCCGTTTTCATCCACCTGGCTGACATTCTCGGGCCGGGTGCTGTTGGTATACGAAGCAAACAGGTTGAGGCCTTTCTTCACCGTCACCATAACTCCTCCGAGCGGGTTCCAGAAATGGGTACGGGTGAAACCGGGATTCAGCGGAGACGAGCTCTGGTTGGTGCTGTACCGAACGCCGACAAACGCTTTCAGCCAGTCAGTCAGGTAAATCACATCCTGCGCGGTGATCCCCATGTTGGTAGTGGTACTGATGGTTTCGCCGGTTTTGGTGAAGTTCGGCGTGTTGTAGGGCAGGGTATTGGAAATCGTCGACGGATCAAACACGTTGATGATTCCCGGAATGTTGATCGTATTGTAGGACGTCTCGGTCAGGTTGGTCATTTTGTAATCTGCGCCGACCATGAACGTATGCCGGATGGCGCCGGTTTCGATTTCTTCGCCGACGAGGTCAAACTGAATCACCGTGTTTTTGTCGAGACGCGGCAGGTTATGGCTGATGGAACGACGGTAGAAGTTTACCTGCCGGTCGTTGGTATCTTTCTTCGCTGCGAGCGCCGTGAGGGAAGTACGGACGGCGTCTGTATCAAAAACAGAGCGATAAACCGCACCGCGGACGTAGAGTTTGTTGCCTTCGTCGAGGTACCGCTTGAAACTCGCGGTGTAGGTACTGTGCTTCGAGGTGGAGATGTCCGTTTTGAAACCCAGCATGCGGTCGTCCGGAATGTCATAGATCTGGTTGGCGACATTTCCGACTGACAGGTTTACCGTACCCGCGTCAATGGTTTGATTGACGTTGTAGAAGTCCATCTCAAGCGTAATCTGGGTTTTATCGTCCGGACGGATAGCCAGCGAAGGGTTAACGTAGAAAGATTCGTACTCCATCCCTTTGCGGAACTTGCCACCGGTCTGGTAAGCGCCATTGACGCGGAAGGCGATTTTCTTCGAATCACCCAATAAACCCTGTACATCAAATGTCGGACGGAAGAGACCCCAGGAGCCTGCGCGCAGCGATACCGCGCCTTCGTTCGTGAATTTCGGTGTTTTGGTGACGACGTTGACGAGTCCGCCCGGTGCGCCAAGGTCCGTTGCCTGACCCGAGGCCTGACCGAGGCCCTGTGTCAGCGAGGTAGCCCCTTTCATTACCTGAATATTCTCAACACCCTGCATATCCGTGGGATAGCCCATTCCTCGAAAATCAGTCATGACCCGCACGCCGTTTTTCAGCGTCGGAATACCGCGGAACCCGCGCGAGGAAATACTCTCTTTTACCCCGCCATAGGTCGAATAGGTGTAAACCCCGGGTACGTTCCGGACGCCTTCGATGACCGTCAGCGCGCCCTGCTGCTCGATCAGCTTGTCCGAAATCACCGAAATACTCTGAATCTGATCGCTGGGTTTGAGCGGAAGACGGGTAATTGCATCCAGCTTTTCGGGTTGCTTCCCGCGTGCGCCGAATACTTCAACGACTTCGAGATCGCCGGCAGCCGCCTGCAGGACCACGGCGACACGGTGCGTATGTCCTTCGCGGATGGCTACCCGGCGACTGTTCGGTTTATACCCGATGCTGGAAACAAGCAGCTGGTAGGTGCCGGGCGCAACCCCGGATAACGTAAAATGGCCGTTTTCGTTGGTCGCAGTACCCCAACGGGTACCTTCCAGTACAACGCTGGCGGAAGGAACGGGTTCGCCGGATTCGGCCGTGACGCGGCCTTCCAATACCTGGCTCCAGGCACTGAAGGTCAGCAGTATCAGGCACGCCAAAAGGAAAAAACGATTCATACGGTGTAGTGGGAAGCGGTTGAAAATGCTGATTCGTTATTTAGATTAATTAAAAATTATGCAAATTTGACGCACCAACCCCGGAGTGCGTTATCGCAATCGGGATAAAAACTAACGCGAAACGGATTTTTTGAATGGAGATAGACGTACGAGTCAAAGGGACCGATTACCAGTTATGCCGGCAAACACTGGCGGGCGGTACCCCGGGCGGAGCAGTAGAAAAAGACGTTTTGCTGCAGCACGAAACCATCGGGACGATCAGCGAAACGCAGACGGTAACCGGCCCGTACTTCACCTGCGATATTGATTTTGATGTCGCCCGGCCGACAGTACTCGAAAAGAAAACCACCGGAGAGGCGATTCAACTGCATTTTGTCACAGAAGCCGATGGCCGGCTGACGATACACGGTCCCGGGAAGCAGCATATTCTGGAAGGAGGCCGTCACAGCCTCGCCTATGTACCGGCTTCGGAAAGTGCGTATGAACTGACGCCCGGCGACCGGCCCATTGCCTATTTTACCGTTGTGATACCGACCGAAACCTACTTTGGCCTGGTGGAGGCCGACAGTCCGCTTCACGCCGGTTTTTTCACCCGGAGAGATCGTTACTACCTCGCTCCCGAAACGGGCATCGTAACGCCGGAAATGGGGAAAATCATTCGGTCGCTGCGGGAATGCCAGCGCTCGGGCACCCTCAAGCGCCTGTTCTGGGAGGCGGGGATACTCGAACTGCTGATGTTGCAACTGGAGCAGTTTGATACCGGCCGTGTTGGCCGGATTTCCGGTCGAAGAGACGAAGACAAGCTATTCGAAGCGCGGGAAATACTCGACGAATCGCTCCGAAAACCGCCTGGTATTCAAGAGCTTTCCCGTTTGATCGGCCTGAATGAGTTCAAGCTCAAACGGGGGTTCCGGGAGCAGTTCGGAACCACGATTTACCAATATGTCACCGCCCGGCGGATGGAGCAGGCGCAGGAATGGCTGCGCGACGGTAGCCGGCCCATCGGCGAAATTGCCTACCTGGCCGGCTACAAAAACCACGCACATTTTACGGCTGCCTATAAGCGGATTTTCGGTGAACTGCCGAGTCAATACCGGACTCTTCGCCACCTTTAAGGGGATTGATCAATAAGACGATGATGTGCCAATGTACGCTTACTGACGTTGCGTTACTTTTTTAAATTCGAGATCCTGAAAATCAAAACTAAAGTCTGTCAGAGGCGATATTGCTTCCATGCGAAAGCCGGATGCCCGACCATCCTTATCCAGGCTGAACACGACGTAAGCGTCGGCATTCATACTCCGGTCGTTCCAAGTTGCTACCAGGGTATTTCCTTTGTAAGGAAGGAGTTCTCCGTTCAGTTTTCCCGATCTGGCAGCTCTAAACCATAGCTTATCATTTTTTAAAGAAATGGTTACATCACCGAACCACTCGTCCCTGTAAGTTCCGGTAAAAGAGTGCAAGTCAATGTTACCTTTGATTTGCTGCTGTTCGCGGATCTGTTTCCAGACATTCTCATTTACCTGCTTTTCATAAGCTTCTGCCCGAAGTTGTTTTTTACGTGAAAATTCCACCCATTCCGTTTTGATATTCAGGTAACAATCCTTGATCGTGTTCGAAATGGCTGTAAATGCGCCGCTTGCCTGCTGGTTGGTCAGTACAATGATACCAAGTTTTAATTCCGGCAAAAGTAAGACCTGCGTTACTATACCAGCCAGGCCGCCTGTATGCATGACCTGCTTATACCCGGCAACATCGCTGATATTCCACCCCAGTCCGTAGGAAGCAAACCGGGTTTTATAGGGGATATATACAGTACGAACCGGTATGATGGTTTGAGGCGTCCACATTTCACTATGGACCTCGGCACTGATCAGTTTTCGGGAAAGACTATCGCCGTATTTGCCTTCATTTAACTGCATCAGTACCCACCTGGACATATCTGTGAGGTTGCTCCAGATACCGCCGGCTGCATTGGCCTGTTCACTGATGTGGTTTTGTATCGGCTGGATTTTGCCATTTAACGGGGCATGAGGGCTTATCATGGCAGATTTATCCTTGATATGACTTATCGATGCCGCACTGCCTGTCATTTGAAGCGGTTTCATAATACGCGTTTCGATAAAACGCTCCCAACTTATGCCGGATACCCTGGCGATGACTTCTCCCGCAACGATATAGAGCAGGTTGTCATAGTCATATTTCGTCCGAAATCCGGAAACGGGTTTCAGATAACGTAAATTTCGAATGATATCCTGTTTTGAGAAAAGGGTACTGTCCGGCCATATCATCAAATCTCCTGCTCCGAGCCCTAAACCACTCCGGTGCGTAAGGAGATCCCGGATGGTAAATTCTTCCGTTACATATGGATTGTACAGCTTGAATTCGGGAATGATATCGGTGACTTTAGTGTCCCAGGTAAGCTTGCCTTCATCTATCAATATACCCAGGGCTGTGGAAGTAAATGCCTTTGTATTGGACGCTATGCCGAATAGTGTATGTTCATCCACTTTTTTGTTGGTGACGAGTGATTGAACGCCGTATCCTTTTGAATGGATTATCTTGCCGTCTTTGATGATGGCGACGGCAATACCGGGAACATCGAATGCTTTTTGTGTCTGTGCAACCAGCGAATCAACCGCCGCAGAACTGATCGACTGGGCGGATAAATAGATCGTTGTATGCAGAATAAAAAACAGAATAAAAATAAATCTCATGTTGGCGCTATTAAGAGGTTTAAGGATTGTATTCAGATTTTTTGTGCCGATAACATCACGTCTTATCCGGCAGCGGGTTCAGTGGCGTTGTTTGCGTTTCCGGTTATGGAAACCGGAAAAAAACGGACAGGTTACAGCCTGACGAAAGAAAATACAAAATGTCGTTTTCGTCGCGCCGGGAAGGAACTGGTTGATCGGGACCTGTCTGCTCCAACAGGACCTGAAGTTGTGCTGCATCGTCCGGCTGGATTGATAAGCAAGGCAGAAAGATGGGAAAGGGTTGATGCGAGTAGTATGTTACCCCTGACGAGTATGCCTTTGAGGAGGTCACCCTTCCTCAGCAGATGAGTTGGAATACTTTGCTTTCGTAAACAGGCACAGCGTTTTGATCCGGAAGGCAGCCGAATTCAAAGCACTCCTCGAAAAGCAGCCTTACGATGGTCCTGGCGGATCGTGGGAAAGGCGCAGGACAGACCATCGCACCGCCGCGAAGAGGGTCGTAACCCTACTTTTTTAATTTGATATCAAATGCATTCGGCGGAAGGGGAACGGGATCATGCTCGCCTTCCATCGGCGGGAAGCGGTTGTCCCGCCAGTCTTCCTTGGCTTTTTCGATGTCTTCCGGTTCGGACGCAACAAAATTCCAGTAGATATACCGGCCTTCCGGAAAAGGCTCTCCGCCAAAAAGATACAGGGTGGTTTCCGGCCCGATGGTGAAGTGGCAAAGGCGGGCGTTTTTCGCTACCAGAATCTGTCTCGGCCCGAAGGTATGCTCCTCGCTTTCCATACTACCTTCCAGGATATACAGCCCGGCCTCGCCATAGAGATGGTCGCCGAGGTGTACTTCCTGCCGCTGTTTGCTTTTGATTTCCAGCATGTAAAGGGGGCTGTAGACGGGTACCGGCGAGGTATGCCCCATCAGGTTACCTGCCACCAGCTTGAACGAAAGACCGTCTTCTTCCCAGGCGGGGAGCTCGTCGGCGTCCAGGTGAAAAAACGCAGGGTCCATGTGTTCGAGCTCCTTCGGCAAGGCTACCCAGATCTGCAGACCGTGAAGCGTTTTTGCCTCTTCCCGCAGGTGGTCGGGCGTACGCTCGGAGTGTACAACGCCTTTTCCGGCTGTCATCCAGTTGACCTGCCCCGGCCGGATCTCAACCGCTGAGCCGAGGGAATCCCGGTGAAAAACAGCGCCTTCAAACAAAAAGGTAAGGGTTGACAATCCGATGTGCGGGTGCGGACCAATGTCCAGGTTCTCCCCCGGAGCCAGTTTCGCCGGTCCCATGTGATCGATAAACACAAAAGGACCGACCATCCGCTTGTCACGGAAGGGGAGGAGCCGGCCTACCAGGAAATGGCCGATATCGGCCGGCCGTTCTTCGATAATAACGCTGAGATTCGACATGACGGAAAATGCGGCCGGCCTGCGGAGCCTTGCCTTTTTACGCAAAAGAAAGCTTTTTCAGGTCTTTCGTAAAGCATATGCACTTTCTTTTCGCCGGGGCGGCTCATGCGGGGAATGCATTCAGCTACGCCCTTTCAAAAGGGGTATTTTCTTCCCGGTTTTTCCCTGATTTCTGTCCGTTTTTACTGCAATTTCTTCCATTGATCGAATGGTGCCGGCAGGTATCCTTTTTGTTGGGAAATTCATAACTGATTTTGTTTCAACAGCTTCTGCTCCGATGCAAGACTATCTGCCCAAACTGATCAAAGAGGCGTTCTACTACTTCATGATCGCCTGTATGTTTGCCTTCGTTGCCTGGAATGCATGGGGGCTTCTTCAAGACATTGCCCTCTGAGTTTCTTCATTTCAGGGGAATCGCAACCTGGCTTGACAGTCAGCAGGTTGCCTGAATAATTCGCCTCTTTTTTCCGGGATACCTGCTTTTTTCCTGTGCCTTCATGGGGGGACTTTTCCGATCGGTTGTCCTCAATTCCGTAAAAGCACATGAAAACATGAAGAATCAAGTTGCCGTCGTGACCGGCGCCAGCCGGGGCCTTGGGAAGTTCCTCGCGCTTGAACTGGCCCGGAGAGGTTTCTCGATCGTACTCGTTGCGCTGCCGGAGGAAAACATCGCGGACGTTGCCCGGCAGGTCCGCACCTGCGGCGTCGACGCGTGGACGTATGAAACAGATCTTTCCCGAAAAGAAAACGTCATTGACCTGACTACGTGGGTCAACGAACAGTTTGAAGTGGGCGTCCTCGTCAACAACGCCGGTCGCGGCGGCACAGTACCGTTCTCCGAATGCGGGGTCGACTACATCGACCAGATCATCCAGCTCAATGTCGGAGCAACGGCTCTCATGACCCATCAGTTACTGCCCAACCTGCTCCGGCAGTCCCAGGCGTACATTCTCAACGTATCGAGCATGGCATCTTTCAGTCCGATCGGTTACAAGACCGTATATCCGGCATCGAAACGCTTTGTGCATCATTTTACGCGGGGATTATATCAGGAACTGAAAGGCACAAATGTCTTCGTCAGCGTGGTCATGCCCGGATCGATGAAGACAAACGACAACGTCACCGCCCGCATCGAAAAACACGGATTTATCGGAAAAATAGGCCTTGTTTCACCGGAGAAAGTTGCGGAAAGGGCTATCCGGCAGCTCTTTCGCCGGGATTCGATGATCCTGGTCGGCTGGAGCAACCACCTGAACTGGTTGTTAATGACACTGATACCGGTCTGGATCCGCCTTCCGCTGCTCACCCGGGTGGTCCGCCGCGAAATCGAATGCGTATGAAACCGGTTCTCGTTACAGGCGCGAGCGGCCTGCTGGCTGTCCACACCATCCTGCAATTGCTGGAGAGTGATTATCCGGTGCGGGCGCTTGTCCGCGACCCGGACAGGCTCGCCTGGCTGACCCGCCCTGGCCTTGAAATTGTACCGGGCAGTGTGGAAGATCGTTGGGCGGTCGCCCGGGCTGTTCGCGGATGCGGCGCCGTTGTTCACGCCGCCGCGATAACCGACCCTGACCGGCTCGGATATGCTGAATACAAAGCCGTAAATGTCGATGCCACGCGTTGTCTTCTCAAAGAAGCGGTAGCTGCCGGCGTGCGAAAATTCGTGTATGTCAGTACTGCAAATACCCTCGGCTACGGGAGCAGAGAGAGGCCGGGCGATGAAACGATGCCGGCGAACGGGCCTTTTCGCCGCTCCGCTTACGCCCGCAGCAAGGGCGAGGGAGAAGATTGGGTACGACGGTTTTCGGACGATCTGGAGGTAGTGGTTGTTCACCCGACGTTCCTGATCGGAGCCTATGACGCAAAACCGAGCTCCGGACGTATTATCACGTTGCATTTCGACCGGCGCTGGATTTTCTGCCCGCCCGGAGGCAAGAACTTTGTGGATGTACGGGATGCCGCGAAGGGTGTCGTCGCGGCGCTGGTCCGGGGTAAATCCGGCGAATCATATCTGCTCGCGGGAGAAAACCGGAGCTACCGGGAGTTTTTCGGGCAGATGAGCCAGTATATGCCCCGCAGACCGAAATTGATTACCCTTCCGGCGGCCGTATTACTGGCGGCGGGACTGGTCGGAAGTATCCTTCGCCGATGCGGTATCCGCACCGCCCTCAGCCTGACGAATACGCGTATTCTCTGCGTCTCCAACTACTACTCTGGCGCAAAGGCGACGAGGGAGCTGGGCGTACCTTTTCAGCCGGTTTCAGGCGCCATCGCCGAGGCGGTTAACTGGTTCCGGCAAACCGGTAGGATAGGGCGGTGAGAATCGCGTTCGTATATTTGGATTTTGCAAGAGACGAACATGCAATCACTGGAGGACTTTTACCGGGAGACATCAGCAGTCGTCCCGGAGCAACTCAACCGTGAAATCGGGCACTTCAACGTATTCCGCCTGGAAGACCTCGGCCCGACCAAGAGCCGGCGTATGCCTTACAACCGGCGGGCCTATTACAAGATCAGCCTCATCAGCGGGCGGAACAAGGCCGAGTATGCGGATAAGGTCATCGAGATCGAAAAGAATACCCTGCTTTTTGCCACACCAAAAATTCCCTATCACTGGATTCCGCTGGAGGAAGACCAGAGCGGGTTTTTCTGTATTTTTTCTCCGGAATTCCTGGCTCCGCTGCGCAACGGAATACCCCTCGAAGACCTGCCGATTTTCCACCCCGGCGGCTACCCGCTTTTCCAGCTTCCGGACGATACTTATGCCGAGGTGACAGCTGTGTTTCAGCGCATGTTCCGGGAAATTTCGTCTGATTATGCCTACAAATATGACCTGCTGCGAAACTACGTTCTGGAGCTGATTCACTACGGCCAAAAGCTACAGCCGGCGACGGCTCTGTACCCGGCTCATACCGCTTCAGCTCGGGTTTCTTCTCTTTTTGTGGAATTATTGGAACGCCAGTTTCCGATAGAATCGCAGGTACAACGGTTGCAGTTGCGGACAGCGAAGGAGTATGCCGACCGCCTGGCCGTCCACGTCAATCACCTCAACAAAGTCCTGAAAGAAAACCTCGGCAAAACCACGACCGAACTCATCGCCGGCCGTGTGACGCAGGAGGCAAAGATCCTGCTGAAACAAACCGACTGGACCATTTCCGAAATTGCCTGGAGCCTCGGCTTCGAAGAGCTCGCTCACTTCTCCAATTTCTTCCGGAAACAGGCGGGGCTTTCGCCGGGTGCGTTCCGGCATTGATTTGAATTTTGTAAGATTCAGAATTCCGGATTCACCCCGACCCCGGAGGGGTCGAACACTGTAGCCGCAGGCACCGCCCGGGGCGTTTTTACGTATGGACCAAATCTCGCGGGCTGCAGCCCGCGGTTACCGGCGTTCGACCCCGAAGGGGTCCAAATGCTGAATACCACAGCCGATCAATGGTGCTTCCCCGCTTTGAAAAACACGGACTCATCTCCAGTGACGATATCAATTAACTATTTGATAATGAATTAGTTATAAACTTTTTTCAGAAAACAGAACAAAAATGAACCACCAATAGTTAAATACTTGACTATTTAAAATACCTTTGTGCATCTTTTGAAAACAGGCATGACAGAACAGGAAGAAACCATCGATTTGGCGCGGTCGTACTTCAAGGTATCGACGCAGGCGACTATGGCGTTCCGGCAGTTCATGCAGCAGAAGTTCAAAAGTACCGGCGTGGACCTGACATTTGAAATGGCTCAGGTTTTGAATGCACTCGCCGGCAAGGACGGCGTCAACCAGCAGGAAATCGCGAACGCGACTGTCAAAGACAAAGCCAGCCTGACCTACCTGATCGACAACCTCAGCATCCGCGGGCTCGTTTACCGGCAGGAAGATGAGGCCGACCGGCGCAACAAGCTCATTTTTCTGACGCCCAAAGGCCGGCAGTTGCTGCAGGATACCCTGCTTGCCTGGGCCGATGAGATGTACACCCTCGCTGCGAAAGATATTCACCCGGATGATATTCAACTGGTTATCAGTGTTATGGAAAGAATCGTCCAGAACCTGAAGAATTGATTTTTTTTGCCCAAATAGTTAAAGTCTTTACAGTCAATAAACAAAACATTAAACCATTTACTTTATTCCCGTTACAACCATGTATCGATTTGTTCTATTCCTGTTGCTGCTGACAGCCGTCCCGGGGTACTCCCAGAGACGGATTCCGCTGGAAGAAGCAATAGGGCTCGCTCTCCGGAATAATACGGCGCTGAAGGTATCGGCTGACCGCATTCAGATTGCCGATGCCCGGTTCCGGCAGGTGAAAGACCGCGCGCTGCCGCAGACAAGCGCCTCGCTCCAGGCCGCGCGTCTTTCGATTCTGTCTCCGTTTGAACTGAACATGGGCGGGCCTGAGCCGGCGTTCGCTTTGCCCCCGACATCGTTCTGGTCGACGATCGGAATGGTCTCGGCCGGGAAGGAAATCTTCTCCGGATTTGCCGAAAAATCGGCCCACAAGTCTGCCGAACTGCTCGCTGAAGCCAGTCGCCTCGACGCTGAAAAAGACAGCCGCGAAATCGAGTATGCCGTAGTTGCTTCTTATTACAACATCTACAAACTGATGCAATCGGCCCGAATCCTGGACGAAAACAGGGAGTTGCTCCTCCGAAAAGAACAGGATGTCAAAAACATGCTGCGCGAAGGTATCCTGACGTCGAACGAACTGCTGAAAATCCAGCTCCAGCAAAGTAACCTGGAGCTGTCACGGGTGGATGTACGCAATGCACAGGAAGCAGCGCTGTTTAATCTCGGAACGCTGCTCGGGGTAGAAACACCCGTTGCCATCGATACGACCCTGAAGCTAACGGATGCCTTGCCTGATCAGCTTGGCGACCTGCTCGGCCAGGCTGAGACCTCCCGTTCGGAGCTGAAAGCCAATGTATTGCGGATCAAATCAGCGGAATCGAACCTGACGCAAACGCGTAGCGTGCTTTACCCGCATGTCAGCGCCTCCGCGATGTACCTGTACCTGAATCCGAACAAAAACGTCATTCCGGACCGGCATACGTTCCTCCAGGCTGTCAACCTGGGCGTTTCGGTTCACTACAGCATTTCTTCGCTGTACGCGGCGAAGGGAAAAATCCAGGAAGCCCGGCTCAACATTGATCAGGCCCGGCACCTGAACACATTGCAGGAAGAACAAATCCGGAACGAAGTATTCGGGCTGTTCCGGTCGGGGATCTCCGCCCGGGAAAAGATCCGGGTATCAGAAACAGCCCTGGCGCAGGCGAGCCGGAGTTTTACACTTACAGAGTCGAAGTTTCGCAATGGGTTACTGCTGTCGAGCGACCTGCTCGAATCGCAAAACCTGCTCCTGCAGGCGCAACTGCAACTGCTCAACAGTCGGGTCGATGCCCAGCTGACCTACTACAAACTGCAAAAAGCCATCGGAAATCCTGTTCACTAATCAATACCATCATGAAACCGGAAGAAACACAGGCGGAAAAACATCCCCAGAAAAAACATAGGAAAGTAAACCTGCGGAAATGGACCGTCAACGGCATCCTGCTACTGGCGATTGCCGGCGGCGCCGGCTGGACATATGACCGGTTTGTCCGGTACCAAAACAGCGAGATTACGAACGATGCGCAGGTGGAAGAATTCATTAACCCCATCAATTCCCGTATCGGCGGGTACATACGCGAAATCCGGTTTACGGAACACCAGGCGGTAAAAAAAGGAGATACGCTGGTGGTTGTGGACGACAGGGAACTGAAAATCGCCGTCGCCCAGGCCGAAGCAGCCTACCTCGAAGCGCAGGCGGGTCAGGGAGTGACGACATCCACCATCAATACCGTCAAAAACAATACCGATGTAGCCGACGCCAACATCGAAGAGCTGAAAGTCCGCCTCGCCAACGCGGAGCAGAATTACAGCCGGTATGTCAACCTGCTGAAGGACGAATCGGTATCCCGGCAACAGTTCGACATGGTTAAAACAGAATACGACGCCCTGAAAGCCCGTTTCCAGGCATTGAAAGTACAGCGCCAGAGTACAGAGCTGGCCACACACGAAGTCAGCAAACGCCTCAATGTCAACGTAGCCGGTATCAAGCGGGCATCTGCCGCGCTCGACATGGCCCGGCTGAACCTCAGCTATACCGTGATTACTGCGCCGTACGACGGGTACGTAGGGCGGAGACTGATCCAGGAAGGACAACTGATTCAGCCGGGGCAGTCGCTGGTATCGATTGTCCGCGCCGATCAGAAATGGGTGACCGCCAATTACAAGGAAACCCAGACAGCGCGTCTGCGCATCGGTCAGCCGGTTACGATCCGGGTCGACGCCCTCGAGGGGAAGGTATTAAAAGGAACCGTCACGGCTATCTCTCAGGCGACCGGCGCGCGGTATTCGGCCGTTCCTACGGACAATTCAACCGGTAATTTCATCAAAATTCAGCAGCGGATTCCTGTTCGCATCGATTTCTCGGACAACGCGCCGGAAGATATCGCCCGGCTCCGCGCGGGCATGAATGCCGAGGTGGAAGCTGCCTCCCGATTATGAAAAGCCCGTTTCAATCCTGGTTGCCGAAAGGCCTGATTCCGGTGGCGTTGCTCGTCCTGCTGTTTCCAACGCTGAGTATGAGCGGAGTATATACCAGCAATACGCCTGATCTGGTCGGGGCGATGGGTACACTCAGCGAATACTTCACGATGGCCAACTATGCGACAACGATCGGGATGGTCGTCGCCTATCCGTTGTTGCTGAAAGTGAAGGGATACTACAATTCCCGGACAATTCTGCTGGTATCTTACGGCGCAACGCTGGGACTGAGCGTTTTATGCGCGACGACAGGATACCCCGAGGTAATCGTCGGTGCGAGCCTCTTCATCGGTTTCTTTAAGATGTTCGCCATGATCGAGCTGATCATTCCGATCATGATGATGCTGAGTCCGACGGGCGACCGGGGCCGTTTTTACGCCTTTTTTTACCCGTTGTCAATCGGTATCGGCCAGTTTTCGGCCTGGCTCACGGCATACCTGACATATGCATACAACTGGTCGTACGCCTATTATTTCATGGTATTGGCGATGCTGGCATGCCTGCTGCTGGTCCTGCTGATGTATCACGATGAACCGCTTGAAACCCGGGTACCTGTTCAGGGTATTGACTGGTTGAGTGTAGTTCTGCTTGCATCGGGGCTGATGACGCTGAATTACGTGCTTGCGTTCGGGAAATACGAAGATTGGCTGTCTTCTCTCCGGATTCAGGGCGGATGGATTGCGACGGTGATTCTGTTAACCGCGTTCGTTTCCAGGCAAATCGGGCACGCACATCCCTTTCTCGATCTGTCAGTGCTGAAGAGCCGAAACGTCCGCGTGGCGCTCGGTCTGATTTTTCTGATGGGCGCTTTCTTTGCCACCGGCGGGATTCAGACGGCGTTGACGACTACGGTATTGCGGTTCGACAACGTAACGTCTGCCGAGCTATCGCTCTGGATGCTGCCGGGCGTGCTGGCAGGCGGTGTGCTGTGTTTCTTCTGGTTTAAATACAAGGGCGGTTTCCGGGGATTATTGCTGATCGGATTCGGGGCATTCATCGCCTATCACCTGTTGCTGTACTTCCGGTTTCACCCCGGCGCCGGCGATCACGATTTGTGGTTTCCCAACGCGCTTAAAGGCCTGGGTATGCTCGTACTTTTCGTTGCGCTGGGACTGTACATGGCCAACAAAATGACCATGGTCGGCATGATCAACAGCGGTATGCTGATGATTATGTTCCGATCTTTTATTGGCCCGGCGGTCTTCTCCGCCCTCTATTCCTGGGGCATGTACTACGGTCAGATCAGCCATACCCAGGCGCTGGCCGGTCGGATGGACCTGCTCGATCCGCTGGTCACAGCCCGGTACCAGGCCGCCGGACTACCGGCGTCGAGTATGGGTGCTGAAGCCGTTCATTCCCGCGGCGCGCAGGCGTTGCTGGGATCGGTGCAGGTACAGGCAGTGCTCGTCACAGGGCAGGAGCTGTTCGGGTACATCGTTCTCGGAGGCCTGGCGGTTTTGGTGCTTATTCTCGTCCTTCCTCTCCAACCCGTTAACAAACGCCGGCTCGTAAACCTGCGTCGCCGCTGGCGCCAGGTAATCCCGGTACCCTGATCGTATGACCGTTTCACTTTCACACGTCCGGAATTTTCTTTGCCTTTTTCTGCGGGTACGGCATCAGATAGTCAGCCGGTTTGAGGAAGAAATGACCCGTCGAGGGCACAAGGGGCTTACCGTCAGGCTGTTTTCCAGTCTGTCGATGATTGAAGACGGGATGAATCCGGCGGAGCTCGCCCGCCTCCGCGGCGTCACCAAGCAGGCCATGAGCCAGACGCTGACCGCGCTTTCTGACGCCCGGCTGATTCGCCAGATGTCAGACCGCCACGACGGCCGTATCCAGCTTCTTGCCGTTACCGAAAAAGGAAAACAGGCGCTGGCAGACGGTCTGGAAGCGATGCAGGTTTTACTGGATCCTGCCGGAGCAATAGCCGACGAAGCTTTTTACAGGCAGCTGACCGGTATTCTTGAAGAATTGGGGAACTGAACATTCCTGTAAATGCCATGAAAAAGAAAAGGCGACCACCTGGTCGCCTTTTCACTTATTCCAGCACCCACCTGTTCACGGTATTATACTGCCCTTCCAACGCGATTTTGTAGTAGGATGAGGGTAAGCGGGATACATCAATCATTGCTTTTCCTTCCGTCACCGGTACTTCGCCCATGAGGAGGTACCGGTCGGGTTTGCCTTCCTCGAAGTAGTTGGTTGTACTGATCCAGATTTTCACCTTGCCTTCCGGATTGTGCGCTTTCCACTGGATGGAGAGGCTCTTTCCGGTTTTTTCGGCTTTCGGTTGAGAGAGAGACAGCCGGCCGGTCAGCGGAACGCCGTCTACTTCGAACGCCTGCTGCTTGGGGAATGTCACATCCAGGTGCCGCGCGATGGTCGGCATGATGTCGACAATCGCCGGCGTCGCCTGCGTAAAGGCGGCATTCAGACCTGTCGCGTTCGTTACAATCCAGGTACTCCGCTCCCGGTCCGACTGACCGCCGTGGTTTTTTCCGGTCTGAAAATCACGACCGTGGTCGGTGGTGACGACCATCAGCCAGTCTTCGCCCGTCGTCTTTTTCCGGTATTCGATTGCCTGCCAGAGCCGGCCCATTTGTTCGTCCATCATCCGGATAGCCGCGTAGTAGGGCTCGGCATCGCCGTAGCGGTGACCCATGTCGTCGGTGTATTCCAGGTATACCCACGACAGGTCAGGAGCCTGCGTACGGATATACTCGTCCGCCGTGTCGACGACCTTTTCGTCGATGCGATGAATGTACTGACTCTCTTTGTCATGCGGGAAATGAAGCGTATCCAGCTCGAAGCCATCGAAAAAGTAATCCATTCGCAGGTGGTCGGTCTGGGGCAGGCCGTCGCCGAGGAGCTTCGTCCGGTTATCCAGCCAGGTAGAAAATACAGCCGCCTTTTTCGCCGGATATTGTTCCTTGAAAAACCGGAAGATGGTCCAGTAATGATAGTTGGGGTCCTTGATGTCATTGCCCCAGACGTTATGCTTATTCACCCAGGTTCCGGTGAGCAGGCTGTTGTAGCCTACCGCCGAGATCGTCGGGGTTTGGGAATAGGTTTTCCGCTCTCCGCCGACATACGCCGCCGCGAAGCCGCCCTGTTTGGCGATGGCGTCGAGCCGGGGCGTACCGACTTTCTTCAGGACGTCGGGGGCAATACCGTCCACAATGACGAAAAGAACTTTTTTAGCTCCCTTCTGCGCCATCGCGGGTGTGAGAACGGAAAACAAAAACAGGAATGCGAGCGTACGTAGCATAGTCAAAACAGGTAAAAACGGGAGCCTGACGAGCAGACTCCCGCAAAGATGAACAGGCAGAATTACCAGCCAAAAACCTGTTTCAGGTTCGGGTTGAGAAGCATCTGCGTCTGTGGTACCGGACGGTAATAGTATTTCGGATCGATAAACTGCCGCGTCGTCGTTTCCGTGATGATCGCGCCGCCCGCGTTTCCGTTTTTAAGGTACACCGTAACGTTCTCACCCGGAGCGCCGGCTTTGTAGTACACGAGTACCACGCCGAGGGAGTTCTTTTCCTTCTGGGCTTCAGCAGGGATGGAAGCGCCTTTGTCGATGAGAATGATATCTTCGACACCGTCGCCGGTCAGGTCATACTTTCCGAGGCCGGGGAAATACATGCCTTCCGGGATTTTGGTCAGCACCTTGCCGGCTTTCCAGCGCATCAGGTCGTGGAAGCGGTGGTCTTCAAAAGCGAATTCCACCCGCTTTTCCCGCCTGATTTCCAGGATAATACCCTGATTGGCGCCGGTTACGTTGGGGAATTTCTCCGCCTGAACGGGATCAACCGAAGCATTGGCCTTGACGAGGTTCAGGTCCGGCATACCGGCGCGGCGACGGAGCAGGTTCACGGACTCATCGAGGTTGGCCTGCGTCAGTTTTCCGGTTTCGGCAAGAGCTTCCGCGTAAATCAACAGGGCTTCCGCATAGCGGTAAACAGGGTAATCCGCTCCGTTCTGAATCGCTGCTGTGGTGGAATTGATATATCCTTTCAACTGGTGATATCCGGAGAAATTCTTGTTAAGACGCTGAATATAAGGCGTTGCGTCGGGTTGACGAACCCAGCCCGGAGGAACCATCGTCTGAGACAACCGGGGATCGCGGTTCTGAAATTCCTTCACAAAACCAAACGTCTCGTACCCGGGTTGTGCCGAAAGGGGGGTACCGTCTTTCATGAGGTACGCCTGTACCAGATCGCGGGAAGGCGCCATTTCATAGTCTCCGAATACTACGCCATTGACCGAGCCGCTTCGCTTCTTGTCCATATCATAGGGGTTGGCGAGGATGACTTCCTTGTTCGAGAGCAGGTCCTGGCTCGCAAAAAGGGTAGCATAGTCTTCGTTCGGTTTTCCCGTCGAATAGATCGAAAACTTTTTCGAGGCGATGATCTCGCCGGCTATTGCTGCGGCTTTTTCGAGCAGTGGCCCGGCTGAGGCTGTCAGGCTTAATTCGTCGTGGTATTTCCGGTAGGTACCTTCATACAGGGCCGCGCGGGCATAGAGCAGCTGGGCGGCCCATTTGCCGGGAGTACCTGTCGGAACAGACTCCCGTACGTTGGCAGCGGCAAAGGCGAGGTCGGCGAGGACCGAATCCATGACGACCGTCCGCGAGTCCTGGGTTTTGTACAGGTCTTTGTCTGACGGGTTCAGCGTTCCGGAGTACCAGGGCACATTGGAGTACCGCCGTACCTTATCGAGGTAAAACTCTGCACGGTAGTACCGGGCGATACCCGCATAGTGATTCTTCACCGCTGCCGATACGTTGGCTTTCTGGTAGCTGACGAGGAAGTAGTTGATGTTCCGGAGCCGCGTCCAGTCCCATCCGCCGGTAATGGTCTGGGCGCTGGGCGTACCGGTCATGATGGTCTTCATCTCTATGGCGCCGGTAGTAGAGGCATTGTCCGTTCCCTGCTCCGTTGAAGCCAGGTACGAGCCCGATCCCGGGAGCGAAAGAAGCCCGTTGATGTACAGGGAGAGGTCTTCTTCCGAATTGAAAAATGCTTCCGGAGAAATCGACGTCTGCGGATACCGGTCCAGGAACTGGTCCTTGCACGACGTCAGGAGAATGAGTGCGAAAAACAGGTATTTTTTCATGGGATGTTAGAACTCGATGTTGACACCAACTGCCATTTTACGCTGGAAGGGATACGCCCAGGCGCTGTAACCCTGGTTGACGGCCTCGGGATCGATGTATTTCTTGATCGCGGAGAATTCGAACAGGTTTTCACCCGAGACATACACCCGGAACCGGTTGATTTTGTAGCGGCTCAGCCAGGCAGACGGGAGGGTATAGCCAACGGAAACGTTCTTGACCCGCAGGTATGCAGCGCTCAGCAGGTACTTGGTTTGGGGAATATCCAGACCGGCGCCGTAGTTGGCATCCGCGAGCCACGACTGAAGTACCGGGTATTTCGAGTTTGTATTGGCGTCGGCGAGGCCCGCAGCGATGTAGGAAGCAGAGTGGCGCTCCCGGTCGGCTCCCGTTTCGGAAGTAGCCCGGTAGAAATCCAGGTTCCAGGGATAGACGTTGGCATACGGCTGCTGGTAGGGTCCCCAGAAGAGGTAGTGACGGGGGTAGTAATCCGCTTTGCCGACTCCCTGCAGGAAAATAGCTGCGTCGAAATTGTTCCAGCTCAGGTTCAGGTTGATGCCGAAGCGGTACCGGGCCGTGGTATTCCCGATGATGCTCATGTCTTTCGGATCTTTGGCAGAAAGGCCCTTTTCGATCTTTCCGTTACCGTCGAGGTCGACATACTTCGGCCATCCCTGCACAATCTGCAGCGCTCCCCAGGGGATGATGGCGGTTTCGTCGAGCTTCTTGATTTCATCGGCGCTCTGGAAGTAGCCGTCGTTTTTCAGCCCCCAGATTTCACCAAGCTTCTGGCCTTCCCGGTAATTGCTGAACAACTGCTGGTCGTTGCGGAAGCGGGTAATGGTCGATTGCGCATCGGATACCAGGAATTTCGCATCTACTGACAGCGGCTTCGAGCCGACGGTATACGAGTCCCGGAAGCCGATCGACAATTCCCATCCGTTTGTCCGCATGTCGGCTGCGTTTTGCTTCGGTACCGACGTGCCGAGTACGCCCGGAAGTTCCTGTCCGGTGGTGAGCATGCCTTTCGTGTTCCGGATGTAGTAATCGGCCGTTACCATGATTTTATCACGCAGGAGCCCGAAGTCGAGACCGGCATTGACGGTGTTGACACGCTCCCAGGTATAGTTCCGGGGGTCGATCGTGAGCGACGGCGAACCGGTGATCACCGTTTGCTGACCTCCATTGATGAGGTAGCCGGAGAGACCCGTCGGAAGGGTTTGCAGGTAGCTGTAGTACCCGACGTTCTGGTTTCCGAGATCACCATAGGAAGCGCGGAGCTTCAGCGTGGGAATGGCATGCTGGGCGCCGGCAAAGAACGGTTCCGAGCTGATAATCCAGCCTGCCGAAACGGAGGGGAAGAAGCCCCAGCGGTTGCTCGACGGGAAGCGGGAAGAACCGTCCAGGCGTCCGTTGGCTTCGAGCAGGTAACGTTCCTTGAAAGTATAGTTGAGGCGGCCGAAGGCGCTCCGTGTGGCGTAGGAATCGTAACCGGCAGTGACGAAAATATCGCCGGTCGTCAGTCCCAGGTAAGGAAGCGAAGACGAAATCAAGACATTGCGCTCGGTCTTAACGGTGGAATATACGTAGCTCTCCTGGTTGAAACCGGCCATCAGGCCGACGGTATGTTTGCCGAAGGTCTTGTTGTAATTGCCGTACAGGTTGTAAACGGTCTGGTTGAGTGAGCCGTTTTGTTCGGTCACGGATCCGTTGCCGCCTTCCTGCCGGATATCGCCGGGGCCGAAGCCGATGTTGAACTTGCGGGTATCCCAGTGGTAGGTCCACATTTCTTTTTTGAACGAAGCGTCTCCCGTAATCGAGAAATCGCCGAAGGTGGCCGTCAGTCGCGTAATGTTCTGAAAACCAAACATATCCTCGCGGTTCTTTCCACCGTCGGTCAGGCGGGCTGCCAGGCGGCCGGCGCCGGTATTGGCCCAGGTTCCGTCGGGGTTTTTCGCCACGTCGGTCGGCTGGAGGTAATACACATCGGTGATGGAAGACGTCGGATCGGCGCGGCGGGTAGAATAGAGCGAAAGGTTGTTGTCGACCTTCAGCCAGCGGAGCGGCGAGAAGTTCACCCGGGATTTGAGGGCGTAGCGCTCCCAGAAATCAGCTGTGAGCTTATTCAGACCGTTTTCTTTCGTGTAATCTCCGGAGACATAATATCCGACCGGTACGTTTCCATCGGCGTTGGCACTGCCGGTAAACGCCAGGCTATGGTTCTGTGAAATGCCGACTTTGTTGAAGAAGTAGTCATACCAGTTGTTGGCGCCCATGTAAGCCCACTTGGTCGGATCAGACGGATTCAGGCGGGTATCGGGGAGGGACGGGTTGTCCGAGCGTTCCTTCGCCCACTTGTAATATTCATCCGAATAGTTGACATAGTCCCAGGGAGTATTGTCGGTCGACGTTTCAAGTACCCGGGAATAAATGTACGGGTCAGTAACGGGCTTCGCGAGTACCGTCGGTTTACCCCAGGAAACGAAATTGTTATACGTAATACTCTTCCGGCCCTTTCCACCCTCTTTTGTCGTGATAAGGACCACGCCGAACGCGGCCCGGGCGCCGTAGATGGAAGCGGAAGCGGCATCCCGCAAAACGGAGAAGGAAGCGACGTCCGACGGGTTCAGCCGGAGCATGTCATTGGACGTGGCCGGAATGCCGTCGATGATGATCAGGGGTTCGCCGCCGTTGATCGAGGTACCTCCCCGGATGTTGATCGTGGGTACCGTACCCGGCCGGCCGCCGCCATAGGTAATGTTCAAACCGGGGCTGGCGCCCTGTAAGCCCTGAATGACGTTGGCTACCGGTCTGGATTCCAGTGTTTTGCCGGCAAGTTGGTCGACAGCGCCCGTCAGGTTGATTTTCTTTTGGGTGGCGTATCCGACGACAACCAGTTCATCCAGATCGCCGGCGTCAGCGGGCAGGACGACATCCACTACCGTCCGCCCGCCGACCGCTTCTTCCACCGTCCGGAAACCGATCGAGGAGAACACCAGCACCGCGTTGTTCGGCACATTGACCAGGGTATAGCCCCCGGAGGCATCGGTGGCCGTGCCCTTGGCCGAGCCTTTCACACGGATGTTTACACCCGGCAGACCGTCCTTTCCGTCGGTAACCTTCCCGGTGATTTTTTGCTGGGCGTGTGCCTGCCAGACAAGCAGCAGCAGGCACGACACCCTTAACAGGTACTGTAGAGGGTTTTTCATGTTGTCAGGTTTGTGTTTCTGGAGAAATGAGGCAAAGTTCCTTCACGTAGATTAATTGAATGTTAAGTCAAAAAATCCAAATCATTAATAAATTGTTTGAATGTTCAGTTAATTTATAAATCAAACAGGTAACGCGCCGGAATACGGGGCGGTATGAACGGAAATGAATGATTACGGGGTTGGTTTTTCAGTCGGGAACGCGTGGCCGGGTGGCCAGTGAAAGGTTCACAAAGTAGTGAAGCAGAATGCATATTTCCATGCAGTTGCGCCGAAAGAAATGCTGAAAAACAGGCAGACAAACGTTTGCATGCCCGGATACAAACGTTTGTGCAAAAAACGGAGGGAAAGACGGGAGCGGAGCGGAACGCTTTCCGGTGGGGTATCATTCCGGGCGCTGCGAACGGAAAAGGGAGAATTCGGGGAAAAAAAAGGCATATTTGGGAGAAAATATTTTACTCGAAATGGGAAGAAAAAGTCTGAAAGACATCCGGCAACGGGAAATCATAGAGGTGTTTTATGCCGTGGCGAAGCGGGAAGGGCTGGAGAACACGTCCATCGCCAAAATTGCCAGGGAAATGAATACCAATCCCAGTCTCATCATCCATTACTTTCAGACGAAGGAAGACCTGATTTACGAACTGATCGACTACATCCTGAGCCAGTATCAGTTGATTTTTCAGATTGAGCGGGAAGGCGCCACGCGCGAGGCCCTCGTGGAAACGATTGACAAGCTGTTTTCCAAGAAGTGGAACGACCTGTTTGACGACGGCCTGTCCTTCAGCTGCTACGCGCTGATTTTCCGGAACGAAACGGTGAAGGAGAAATTCAAATCCGTGCTCGACCTGCTTCATACCCGCCTGGCGACGCTCATCCGGCAGTGCGCCGAAAACGGCGAGATCAGGCTGACGGAAGATCCCCGGGTGGTAGCCGACCTGATTTTCGTGATTGTTGACGGTGCGTACTACTATTTGAGCCTGGTCAGTGATCCGGCAGAGTTTGACCGGAAACTGACGGAATACAAGCTCCGGGCGCTTCGCCTCCTGTCGATCTCACTGATCCCGGTTTCTGCGGGCGATCGCGGCCAGGCCTATTCCCATCCAGACGACGTTGACGGCCAGGCTCGGTAAGCTCCCGGAATACAGGGAATGGACGATCAATCCCAGCGCACCGAGAATATTAAGCAGGTGAAACGGGATGCCCTGGGAGCTCAGTTTCCCAAGGGTCAGCAATAAATACGCCAGGACGTAGAAAACGGCTCCCAGCCAGCCGGCAAGTTCGATCAGGAATGTAGTAGTCATGCCGCTCACATGGGCTCATCTTCCGACAGGGCTACGCTGTCAATCTCAAAAAACAGAGTAATACGATCCCGGCTGAATACGCGCCGCACTACTTTCAGATTCCGCTCGGCAATGGCCTGATAGGCTACTTTATAGCGCTGGAAATCCTCTTCTTCCCCGTTCTCATCCCAAAATTCCGGCGGATTAACGAAGTCCGTTTCCCGGAAATTGATGTAGTCGCCCGCCTGCGGAACCAGGTCGTAAGGCAGATCCAGCTCCAGACCGGCAAACTCGCTGAGTACTTCATACAGCTCCTCATCGTAATCGTCCGGGACGAGAAACTCCACCGTAATTTTCATATAGCTCTTTTGATCGTTACCCGCAATATACGACGAATGCCGGTTTGGCGAGCGGCAAAAGCCGTTTCGTAACACCTATACATACCTAGTACGGTTTTTTCTACACTATGTTATTGTCTCCCGTTTAGCTGTCCGGCTACGGGAGTATCTGAAACCAAATGCATACAGTCATGGCACGTTACTCAAAAAAGGCAGGGGAGAAAGTAGAAGAGAACCTGCATGAAATGAAAGAGGGGAAACTCCGGTCCGGATCGGGGAAAAAAGTCACCAACCGGAAACAGGCCATCGCGATCGGTTTGTCCGAAGCGCGGAAAGAGGGCGCCAAAGTCCCCGCAAAAAAGAAGGAAAAGAACCAGTAACCAGGCCGGGGGATATTCTCCCGGCTTTTTCAAAAACGCCTTATGAGAGCTATCTGGTCGGGGGCCATCGGATTCGGCCTCGTTAATATACCCGTCAAACTACTGAGCGCCACGCAGGAAGAAACGCTCGACCTCGACATGCTGGACCGGCGGGATCACGCCGCGATCAAATACCACCGCGTCAACGCCGATACCGGCCGGGAAGTCGTCTGGGACGACATCGTCAAAGGATTTAAAACTGATTCGGGGTATGTCATTCTGGAAGACAGCGACTTTGAACAGGCGAGTCCCGAGCAAACGAAAATGATTGAAATCGGCGAATTCGTGGAGGAAACGGACATCGATCCTTCCTTTTTCGAAACCGTATACTTTCTGCAGCCGGACAAGTCGGGCGCTCGGGCTTATGCCCTCCTGCGCGACGCGCTGAAAAAAACCGGAAAGGCGGGAGTCGGCTCGTTTGTCTTACGAAACAGGGAAAGTCCGGTATTGGTCCGCTCGTCCGGAAACGTGCTGCTGCTGCATCGCCTGCGGTTTGCCAACGAACTCCGGGATCCGGCGGAGGTGACGATACCTGCTGCCAGAGTACGCCCCGATGAGCTGAAGATGGCGGTGGACCTGATCGGCCAGATGAGCGAGTCGTTCGATCCGTCGCGCTACCACGATACCTACAACGAAAAACTCCTGAAACTGATCCGGGCGAAGGAAAAGGGAAAGAAACCGGCAACCAAGGTTGTCCGCGTACCCACAGCCGAGAGCCGCGACCTGCTCAGCCGCCTGCGGGAAAGCCTCGCAGGAACCACCAAAAAGGTATCCTGACGGGAAAATGCGCCGGGATTCGGCGAAAAAATGCGTATTTTCACCGGTCAACAAACCAACCACTATGCGCCTTGTCGTTCTCGCCACTCTGGCAGCTTTCTCCGCTCAGGCCCAGCAATTTGACCTGAAAGGGAAAGCCGGTTCCCTGAAAGACGGAGACAAAATCTACCTCATTTACACCGCTGCTGATAAACAGGTAACGGATTCAGCCAATGTCAAAAGCGGTGAATTTCAATTCAAAGGCAAGCTCGACTATCCCGTTCAGGCGAACCTCTACCTCAACCGGAATCCGTATGTCAACCGGCTTCAGCCCGGTGAGAAAATGGACTACCTCCGGTTTTACCTGGAGCCGTCGGCTTTTGCGTTTAACTCCCCCGATTCCCTGAAAAACGGTAAGTTCTCCGGATCGGGCCTCAATCAGGACCACGCCGCGCTGAAGGAACTGATGAAGCCGAACGACGAGAAATTCACGGCTCTCCGGAAGGAATTTGAAGCGTTGCCGGCAGAAAAGCGTCAGGATAAGGAGGTCGTCAACGGATTTATCGAACGCGAAAATGCGCTGATGGGTGAATTGTATGGCCTGTATGTGACCTTTGCGGAGCAGCACCCGCAGTCGTACCTGGCGGTTATCAGCCTGAATCATGCCGCGTCCCGGGAGGATCTGACCGCCCGCGTACGCAAAGCCTATGAAAAGCTTCCCGCCAAGTGGAAGAACTCCCCCCTGGGCCAGGGCGTACCCGTAGCACTGGACGCGCCGGAGAAAACCAAAATTGGAAAAGAAGCGCCTGATTTCGCACAGAAAACGCCGGAAGGTCAGGACTTTAAGCTTTCCAGTCTTCGGGGTAAATACGTGCTGGTCGACTTCTGGGCGAGCTGGTGCGGTCCCTGCCGCCGGGAAAATCCGAATGTTGTCAAGGCCTATCAGAAATACAAGGAAAAAGGATTTACCATTCTCGGCGTATCGCTCGACAACCCCGGCCAGAAAGAAGCCTGGCTCAAAGCCATTGCCAAGGATCAGCTCGAATGGACGCAGGTTTCCGACCTCAAGGGCTGGGATAACGGCGTAGCCAAGATCTACGGCATCCGGTCGATTCCGGCAAATTTCCTGCTGGATCCGTCGGGAAAGATTATCGCGAAGGATCTTCGGGCAGAAGGGCTGAATGAGAAGCTGAAGGAATTGCTGGGAGGGGAATAGCCTTTTTTTATGTAAAACCTTCTATTTGAGACAGATGCCAGTTCCATGGGAACTGGCATCTGTGCTTTCTGTCCGGCCGGCGGGTATTTGCTTCGCGAGCGCGAACCGCCTATCTTCCCGGCTTCCTGAAAAGGACTACCCCAAAACACGCCTCCGCCGGCATGCAGAAAAAATTCAACCTCAAATCCTTCAATCTCTACGAGTTTCTGAAGCATCAGAACGCGTATGACCAGAGTGTTCCGTTCTTCCTTGCCGACCGGCATACGTATGAAAAGGCGCACGTCAACTTTCCCTTCCGGACCTTCGCCTACGGCATCGGGATTACCTATTCCGGACCGGGAGATATCTTCAAAATCGGTAGTACCGACTACTTTGTAACGGAAGGAAGCCTGACAACAGTAGGGCCGGGAATGGTTTGCCAGTGGACGGGCAACTACGTCTCCGAGCATGATACCGTGTACTTCACCGAAAAGTTCTTCAGTGATTTGCAAACGCATTCGTTCCTTCATTCGCTGCCGTTCTTTTTTCACGGGGGAAAGCACGTAATCGCGCTGACAGCGGAGCAGACGAAGAAAATGGCATCCTTATTCGGGTTACTGAAAGAGCTGAAAGACGACCGGAAGGCCGTCCCGGGGATTGTCCATTCCCTGCTCATGCTGGTGGATTCGTTTCATTCCGCCGACCCTTCCCGCAATTCGCCCGTATCCAACCGGGAAAAGATTGCCAGCTCCTTCCGGAAACTAGTGGCCGAACAGTTTGCCGAACACAAGGAAGTCGCCTTTTACGCCGACCAGCTTCACATTACCCCGAAATACCTCAGCGAAGTACTCCAGGCCGAATTGGGTAAACCGGCGAAAGTGTTTATCGACGAATACGTCATGATGGAAGCCCGTAGCCTGCTGAAACAGACCGCCTTCTCGGTGCAGGAAATCTGCCAGTGGCTGGGATTTGAAGACGCATCCCACTTCGCCCGGGTATTCAAAAGGGCCACCGGTGAGACCCCTACGCAGTACCGGAAAGTATAACGATACCGCCATTTGTGCTGGTTCTACCGTCTTCCTGCCTAACCGTGCGTTGGCAGGAAATCTACCTTTGTTCTGGTCCTGCTCGTAAACACCATGAACAAACTTTCTCTATTCACACTGCTCATTTTCAGCTTTTTCCATTCCTACTCACAAAATCGATCTACCATGAAAAACGTCACCGAATTCCGCGTCTCTGTTTCGCCCGAAGTACTGAACGACCTGAAAAGCCGTCTGCAAAATACCCGCTGGCCGGGCGAAGCCGACGGGTCAGGCTGGCATTTTGGTACCAGTGAAGCCTACCTGAAGGAGCTGGTCAAGTACTGGCTCACACAGTATGACTGGCGTAAGCAGGAAGCGGCGCTTAATCAGTATCCGCAGTACATTGCCGATGTCAACGGCGTCAAGGTTCATTTTCAGTACATCAAGGGAAAAGGGAAGAACCCGAAGCCGCTGATTCTGACGCATGGCTGGCCGGACAGCTACTACCGTTTTCACAAGATTATTCCGCTGCTGACAGAGGGAGAGCAGTCTTTCGACCTGATTATTCCTTCGATTCCCGGATTCGGATTTTCAGAGAAGGCATCTATGTCGAGCCGGCAGGTAGCCGATCTATGGAAAGTACTGATGACGGAAAACCTGGGGTATTTGAAATTCTATGCAGCCGGCGGCGATATGGGAATGAACGTTGTGAAAGCGCTCGCCTCCAACTACCCCGATCAGGTGACCGGCATACACCTTACAGACGCCGGGTATCCGATGGGCCAGGAAGATCCGGCAACGATGACCGAAGCGGAGAAACAATTTGCCCAGTTTGTGCAGCAATGGTGGTACAGCGAAGGCGCCTATGCGATGGTGCAGTCGACCAAGCCGCAGTCCCTTGCCTATGGCCTTAACGACTCTCCGGCGGGGCTGGCCGCCTGGATGCTGAGCTTCGGAAACGCCGGCGCTCCCTATGAAATCATCGAACAGGCCTTTGGTGGCCGGGACGAGCTGCTGACCAATGTGATGATCTATTGGGTGACGCAGACGATCGCCACCTCCGTCCGGATGTACAAAACAGACGCCCTGGCGCTGTGGGGAGGGGAAAAGCCTCTTCAGAAAACGCGTGTTCCGGCTGGGATAGCGGTATTCCCGCGGGAAGCGCAATTTCCCCGGGAATGGGCTGAGCGCTTTGTCCATGTCGTCAGCTTCCGGAACATGAAAGAAGGAGGGCACTTTGCCGCACTGGAAGTACCGGAAGCATTTGCGGACGAGCTGAGAACCTTTTTTTACAGCCTGAAGTAGCAGATCGTACTATTCTTTTCCCGTTTCCAGGAGGCGCCGCAGGTCGGCGCCTTTTTTCAGTACAGGTGCAAAAAGATCGCCCGTCTCGCGGAGCCGGTCGAGGGTATTCCGGAGATGAAAACGGGCCGGATCGAGCCCTTTCCGTACCTCGTCCCAATGCAGCGGCGTAGATACCGGCGCGCCGGGTCTGGGGCGCACAATATAGGGCGGCGCGACGGTTGCCTGCGGGCGGTTTTGCAGGTAATCAATGTATAGTTTCCCCTTCCGTGCTTTTACCGACCGCTCCAGGGTAGTAAAGTCTGGAAGCCGTTCGTGAACCCGCGAGGCGATGTACTCGGCAAGGGTTCGGGACTGCTCATACGTATACTTTCCGGCAAGTGGAAGATAGACGTGCATACCTGTTGCCCCGCTGGTTTTCGGGTACGATTCTATACCGTATTCCGAGAGAATATCCCGCACGGCGAGGGCTGTTTCCACTACCTGATCATACGTCTGTTTGTCCGGATCGATGTCGATGATGCACCACGTCGGGTGATCCGGCCGCGACGCCGTACTACTCCAGGGATGCGGATCGATGGTACCCATGTTGACAAGGTACAGCAGCGAAGCTTCGTCGTCTGCCATAGCGAAGTGCTTATCCGCGTCCGGATCGTCTTCCGGATGGTATAGCAAGGTATGCAGCCAGTCAGGTACCTGCCCGGAGACATCTTTCTGCAGAAACATTTTCCCCGAAATACCATTGGGGTATCTGTTGAGCGAGAGGGGCCGGTCTTTCAGATACGGCAACAGGAAGGGAGCGACCTCGTGGTAGTAGTTCAGCAGGTCCCGCTTGGTCAGATCAGGCCAGTACTTTTTGTTGAGATTGCTGAACGACAGGGTGCGTTTGCCGACCCGAACTTTCGCGTCGTTTTCGTCGGGCAGGAAGGATGGTTTCATCGATTTAGTTGCGGTTTCGGGTTGAACATTGGCCGGCCGCTTGTCGTCGCGCAGCGCCACAAACGACGGGTGCCGGAAAACGCCGTCCGGCGTAATTTCCGTGTAGTTGATTTCGGCCACCCGCTCCGGTTCCGTCCAGACGATTTCGGTATGCGGCGGCAGGGCTGCGCCGCCGGTCAGCGGCCCGGAGAGCGGGCTGGTGTCCCGGGGTTTCAGTTTCGAAAGAAGCTCTTTCTGAAACGCATCGGAAAAGCCCGTACCTACTTTACCCGCATACCGCCATTGTCCCTTTTCCCGGAGCGCCAGGAGCAGGGAGCTGAACGACCGCGGAGAGTCCCGTTTTCGGGTATATCCGGCGATAACTACCTCCTGCCGCTGCTGGATTTTCATTTTCAGCCAGTCTTTCGACCGCGTCCCGGGCCGGTACAGGCTGTCCATCCGCTTGGCCATGATGCCTTCGAGACCCAGTTTCTGAGCCGCCTGGTAAAACGACAACCCGCTTGTTTCCACTACTATACCCATCCGGATCGGGCCGCGTGGCGGTATCAGGCCCCGGAGCAGTTCCTGCCGCTCTGACAGAGGCCGGTTGAGCAGCGATCGCCCGTTGAGCCATAAAAGATCGAAAACATAGTAGTACAACGGTCCGTCTTCTTTCGAATGCCAGTGCTGGAGGTCGTTGAAGTGGGAAACGCCGTTTTCATCGGCAACAACGATTTCTCCGTCCACCACCGCCCGGATATCCCACGCTGCAACTGCGTCGTAAATAGGGTAAAAGCGTTCGTTGAACGACTGGTCGTTTCTGGAGCGCAGTTCTGTTTTCGCTCCGTCGCGGAAACAGAGTGCCCGGTAGCCGTCCCATTTGATTTCGAAAGACCAACCTTCGCGGTCAAACGGGGCGTCTGTCAACGTGGCCAGCATCGGAGCCACCGGGGGAGGGGCTTCGCCTGACTCATCCGCAGCCGGTTTTTTCTTCCCGCGGTGCCGGGGTGCGAGGGGCTCACCCGTCCGCACCGACTTGTTGTCTTTCGTAATGTCCCGGGAGCTGGCTTCGGCGTCGCGGTGCTTGATGAGCAGCCAGGCGTTGTCGCCCATGCCGCCCGCGCGGACGAGGGCAAATTCCCCTTTTAACTTTTGCCCATGCAGGATGATCTTCAGGGAGCCGTCGCGCAGCTCGTTCAGGAGTTCTTTTTCCTGCGCTTTTTTGCCCTTGGCAGGCGTTATCGGTTCGTATTCGCCTTCATCCCAGATGATAACAGTACCGGCGCCGTAATTGCCCTCCGGGATTGTTCCTTCGAAATCCTTGTAGGCATAAGGGTGGTCTTCGACCTGAACGGCGAGGCGGCGGACGGACGGATCTGTCGAAGGGCCTTTGGGAATAGCCCAGCTTTTCAGAACGCCGTCCATTTCCAGCCGGAAATCATAATGCAGGCAGGAGGCGTCGTGTTTCTGAACTACGAACCGCAGCGCGCCGGAACCCGCTTTTCCGCCCTTCGGTTCGGGCGTCTTTTCAAAGGAGCGTTTCTTCTTGTATTTCTGCAAGCCCATGATAGTCAGTAAGTAAGGTTAGTAATTTTTCCGGAAAAATTGCGTGCCGGGAGATGGGTAACCCCCGCACATTGGGTGGTTTCTTTCCCGGGAAAGATGGGGCGCAGCAGCAACGACTCCCGCTGCTCCCAAAACTGGAATGTGTTTTTCGCCCTGAAGCCGAAAAACCAACTACCTCTTGCTATGTCAACCATCCGAGATCTTTTCCGTACCGAGAAGGCCGATAACCTTCACGAATTGTTTGTCGACCAGCTCAAGGATATCTACTGGGCTGAAAATGAATTGCTGACGGCGTTGCCCAAAATGGCCGACGCCGCGACGACAGACGAAGTAAAGCAGCTCATCCGGGACCACCTCGACGAAACCGAGGGGCATGTCACCCGGCTGGAAAAAGTCTTTGCTTCCATCGGTCTTGAGCCGAAAGAACGCAAATGCGAGGCGATGGCGGGGCTGATTGACGAAGCGACGGACATTGTATCCGATTCTGAAACCGACTCCATCACCCGTGATGCCGGCGTCATTGCCGCCTGCCAAAAAGTAGAGCACTACGAAATTGCAACCTATGGAACCCTGCGGTCGTGGGCGGCGCTGATGGCGCATCAAGAGGCCGTCCGCCTGCTGTCGGCGACGCTGGAAGAGGAGGAGTCGGCCGACCGGAAGCTGACCGCATTAGCCGAATCCTTTGTCAACGCTGCTGCGCTGACCGAATAAAAATAGTCCCTGCCATCAACGGCAGGGACTGTCTCCGTTCCACAAAATCTGTACTGCTATGTCTATTCTGCCACCCGGAATCGAAAAAGAAATGATTCCCAAGCCCGTCTTCATCCGGGACAACTATCAGGGCAGCGGAAAGCTGAACGATAGAGTAGCGCTCATCACCGGCGGAGACAGCGGCATCGGACGTGCCGTTGCCGTGCACTTCGCGCGGGAAGGCGCGCACGTAGCGATCGTCTACCTCAACGAAGACCAGGATGCGCTCGAAACCCGCGAACTTGTCGAAGCCGAAGGCGCCATCTGCCTGCTCCTGCAAGGGGATATCGGCGAAGAATCCTTCTGCCGGCAGGTAGTGGAAAAAACGGCTGAGGTATTCGGTCGCATCAATATCCTGGTTAACAACGCCGGGGAGCAAACGCCCCGCCAGGAAATTGTCGACGTATCCGGGGAACAACTCCTGCGTACGTTCAGCACCAACCTTTTTTCCTTTTTCTACCTCAGTAAGGCGGTGCTGCCGTACATGAAGCCCGGCGATACCATCGTCAATACTACCTCGGTAACGGCGTATCACGGGAGTCCCGCGCTGCTCGACTATTCATCGACCAAAGGGGCTATTGTCTCGTTTACCCGTTCGCTTGCGTTGAACCTGGCCGACCGCGGCATCCGAGTCAACGCGGTAGCGCCGGGACCGATCTGGACGCCGCTTATTCCGTCGACGTTCGACGAGGAGAAAGTGCGCCAGTTCGGAAAAGATACGCCCTTCGGTCGGGCCGGACAGCCCTGCGAAGTGGCGCCGGCCTTCGTATTCCTGGCCAGCGAAGACGCGTCGTATATCAGCGGGCAGGTCATTCACCCGAACGGCGGGCAGATCGTCAATGGCTAAGCTTATTTCGCTTCTTCGAATTTGGAGAGGCTGACACGGATTTTCTTATCCTTGAATTCGTCGATTTCCATCAGAAAAGTCAGCGCGCCATCCTTGCCTTCAATGGTGAGGGTGGCGTGTTTCTGATCCCCGGAAACATCGCCGAATACCGCTTTGAGCACCGTCTTGCCCGTTTTGTAGGGAGTGGACCAGGCGCAGGATACGACGGATTCGATGGTGCCGTTCATCTGGTGGTCGGTCTGCCCGCCGGGGATAATCGTAATGTCTTTTGTGCCAATCGAAAGTGTACTGTTTTCATCTACGGTTCGCTGAACGGTTCCTGCGGCGTCGAGGTATTCCGTTTTGGAAGACTCCAGGGCGAGTTTCTGGTTGCATTGGCTGTAGCCTGCCACAGAAAGGGCTGATAATGAGAGGAGAAGGAGTGCTTTTTTCATGGTCGGTTATAGATTTCAATCGATGCAAAAGTAGAAAGGCAGAGCTACTGTGCAAAGCATAGTAGCTTATATTGCATGATAATATGACAGACGGGCTTTCGTGCGGGACGAAAGGGGAGGAGGGAAGGACGGAAAAGTAATGGATGGCGATGAGAGAGAGACCGATAGTACCGGACCATCGTCTCAATCGGTAGGCACTGCCGGAGGGGATTCCGGGTCAGGATCTCAATAGATTTCCTCAAATAAGGAAATTAACCCGACGCCGGGAGATTTTTCCCCGTCTCCCGCTTTCTTTGTATCTCTATTACTACTACAGCCATGCCCATTGAAGTTATTGCTTTCGACGCCGACGATACCCTCTGGATCAACGAGCCCTATTTCCGCGAAGCCGAAGTAAAATTCTGCGAATTGCTGAGCGGTTACATGCCCCCCAATCAGGCCGAACGCGAACTCTTCGCTGTCGAGATGCAGAATCTACCCTTGTACGGATACGGTATCAAAAGCTTTGTTCTCTGCCTGGTCGAAACAGCGCTGAAAATCACGGATTACCAGATCCCGCCGCGCATCATCGAGGAAATCCTCGGATACGGCAAGGAAATGCTCGAGAAGCCGGTTATCCTGCTGGAAGGAGTTGAAGAGGTACTTTCTACCCTGTACGGTCGCTTCCGGCTGGTCGTCGCCACCAAAGGAGACCTGCTCGATCAGGAACGGAAACTCCGGAAATCCGGTCTGGAAAAGTACTTCCATCACATTGAGATTATGTCAGACAAGAAGGAAGCAGACTATTCCAAATTGATCCGACACCTCGACATTCGTCCGGAGGCGTTTCTCATGGTCGGAAATTCCCTCAAGTCTGATATTCTGCCTGTACTCGGCGTAGGCGGCCATGCCGTGCACGTTCCTTTTGACATAACGTGGGCGCACGAACAGATCGATCATGCCGTTGAGCACGCCAACTTCTCCCAAATGGCGACCATCCGCGAGATACTTGCCTTTGTATGAAACAGGAACTCGACCTGAATACCTGGAAGCGGAAAGATCATTTCCGCTTCTTTTCCGCATTTGAGGAGCCTTTTTTCGGCGTGGTCATTAGAGTGGACGTCACGCGCGCCTACCACGTCAGCCGGGAAAACGGATATCCCTTCTTTCTGTATTACCTCCATGCAGCGCTTACGGCTGCGAATCGGATTGAGTCGTTCCGGTACCGGATCGACGGCGAGCACGTCTGGTTATACGACATGGTACACCCGTCGCCCACAATCAACCGGCCTGATGGCACCTTTGGGTTTGCCTACATGGAATATCAGGAGTCGTTTGAAGATTTCCGGGTGGAAGCCGAGAAGGAAATCACGCGGGTACGGGAGTCGACCGGCCTTTTCGGCTCTGCCTCAGGTGAAAACGTCGTCCATTGTTCCTCTTTGCCGTGGCTCGATTTTACCTCCCTGTCGCATGCGCGGAGCTTTTCCTTCCGGGATAGCTGCCCGAAAATATCCTTCGGCAAAATGACCGAAACGGAAGGCAGGCGCTCCATGCCGGTGTCGATACACGTCAACCACGCGCTGGCGGATGGAAATGACGTAGGGCTGTTTGCTGAAGCGTTTCAGGAAATTCTCAACCGGTAATGTTCCCGGTATTTCTGCGATGAATCCCGTACCGTTTGAGCTAACGGTACGGGATTTTTGCTTTTCGGGATGCTATTCTCAAATGAACCAAATATGACCATTGTCATATTTGGCGTCTATATTTGCACGATAGTAGCTTATTAAAATGACCGAAGTAACAATTATTAGGTAGCTTTCCCATGCGAAAATCCTTACACCGGAGTTACCGGGTGGCCCGGTACGTCTTGTACAAAGAGACGTTGCTCGAACCGGCGGATCACTTCTGGACCTTTCTCGGCGCTTTTACAGGTATAGCCTTGCTCGGGTATATGCAACAGGCGTTTCCGATGACCGACCGGGTATTTCTCATCGGATCGTTCGGCGCGTCGTGTGTGTTGATTTTCGGCGCGACGGATAGTCCGCTCGCGCAGCCGCGCAATGTGCTCGGCGGCCACGTTCTGGCGTCTGTTATCGGGGTAACGGTTCACAAATGCTGCCCGGACACCCTCTGGCTGGCGGCCGGCCTTGCCGTTTCACTATCCATCGTCGGGATGCAGATTACCAAGACGCTTCATCCTCCCGCCGGCGCCACAGCCCTGATCGCCAATATCGGAACCGATAAAATCAAAGCCCTCGGGTATGGATATACGGTCTCGCCCGTGTTTACAGGCGTGAGCCTGCTGTTGCTGGTCGCCATTGTCATCAACAATATCCCGGAAAACCGGCAATACCCCAGGCGGCCCGTTCGCCCGAAAAAACGAAAGCGCCTGGCGGTGCGGAAGCCCGTCCCGGCGTAACTTGTCCCGGTGAAAAAAGTAACCTGCGATCTCGCCTCCTGCCTTTTCTGCACCAGCTGTCCCGATGCCTGGCGGGATATCCTGCCTGCTGCCCGAACGATGCGTACGTTTCGGAAAGGGGAGGAAATCTTTGCAGAGGGAACGCCGGTCAGCGGCGCATACTTTGTTTTCGAAGGACTTGTGAAGATCCACATGGCCTGGGGGGCTCAAAAACAGCTCATACTCAATTTCGCCGGAAAAGGGGAAATGATCGGCTTTCGCGGGCTTGCTCCTGACCCGGTTTTTCCGATATCGGCGACGGCACTCGACGAGACGGTGATCTGCTTCGTCGAACGGGCCTTCTTCCAGTCCATGCTCGAAGTCAACCACCGGTTGACGCAACGCCTGCTCGACCTCTACGCCCGTACGTTGCAGGAGTCCGAGAAACGGATGCGCACCCTGGCGCTCATGGATGTCCGGGGCAGGGTGTCTGATATGCTGCTGATGCTTGAGCGGAAATTCGGGGCTGATAGTGAGGGGTTTATCTGCATTATTCCCAGCCGGCAGGACCTGGCAGCCTATGCCGGCACAACGTACGAGACCGTTTTCCGGACGCTTTCGGAGTGGGAAGAAGAAAAAATACTTGCCTTTCAAGGCAAAAGAATCGCTATCTTGGATCGGACGCGCCTGGAGGATTATACCCGTTGAACCACGATGCGACTCATCCGCTTTGTTTTCTTCTCCAATTACTTTCTTGGGCTGCTGGCCATCCTGTTGTCGGTCGAAGCCTCCAGTCAGCTCGGACTTCCCTTTAATTCGCCTGCCTACTACGTTTGTCTTTTTTCGTGGACGGTTGTGTACTATACCACCGCGTATGTCGTCCCCAAATCCGCAGCAGCCTCCCGGAACCCCCGCTCAGAATGGTACCGGCAGCATCGGGTATTTGTCCGGTGCAGTCAATGGTTTTTTTCCGGACTGGGTGTCGCATCAGGAATTGTACTCGCTGCAACGTTTTGGCGGAATAACGTCACTATACCGGTTTACTATTGGCTGGCGGCTATCCCGGTACCTTTTGCGGCGTTGCTGTATTACGGGTTTTTCCCGGCACTTAACCTGCGGAGTACGGGGTGGTTGAAGCCGTTCGTCATCGGGTTTGTCTGGGCGGGGGTAGTGACGCTGTTTCCCGTGATGGCCGTTCGGATGGAGCAGCATGCGGAGCTGGCGCAACCGGCGCTGCTGCCCTGGTTTTTCCTGAAAAACTGGATGTTTTGTACCGTAAACGCGATCATGTTTGACATGAAGGATTACGCGGACGACGCCAACCGTCAACTCAAAACCTTTGTGGTCCGGGTGGGTCTCCGGCGGACCATTTTCTACATCCTGATGCCGCTCCTGGCATTGGGCCTCGCGTCTTTCCTGATCTTCGCGTCCTACCGGGATCTCACTAACAGACGCCTTATTCTCAATGGATTACCTTTTCTGATTATGTTTCTCGTCGCCTGGTCTCTCCAAAACCGAAGGCGGATACTGTTCTACCTCATCGTGATCGACGGCCTGCTGCTCGTCAAAGCCTGTTGCGGAATAGCGGGGGTTTACTGGACTGCCTGAATACTTTCTTTGAGAATCGACACCGCCTGCTCCTGCTCCGCCAGGGTCAACGAGGCGAAACCGAGGCGCGTCGCCCCACCCGCGTTCGGTCCGTAAAAGGTCCCATCGCTGAATACCAGTCCCCGGCGGTATGCCTCAGCAGCTATTGCAGGCAGCGGCGACCGGAACCGCGTCCAGAGTACTAACCCGCCGGAAGGCAACTCAAATTCGGTTTCACCGGGTAGCTGGTCGCGGAGTAATGCCGAAAGATGATCCCGGCGCTCCCGGTAGATACGGTTGGTTTTTTTGATGTGCGCGGTAATAACGCCTTCCCGGAATAGCTCCGAAAGCGCTTTTTCGACGACACTATCTCCCTGAAAATCAATTAGTCGCCGACGGGCAGCCAATCCGTCAACAAACCGGGCCGGCGCCACCACAAACCCGACGCGTATCGACGGAGCAATCAGTTTGCTGAAGGTACCGACGTAGAGGGTGGTACCGCTGCGATCGAGCCCCGCCAGCGGCACATATGGCCTGTTATCGAACTGAAAATCAAAATCATAGTCGTCCTCCACAATCGCGAACGCGTACTCCCGGGCAAGCGCCAGGAGACGCTCGCGATGCTCCGGTGGCAGCGTGACGGTAGTAGGGTAGTGGTGATGCGGCGTGAGGTACAGCATCCGGATCTGCTCGTGCCGGCAATATTCTTCCAGTGAATCCACACAGATACCCTGAGGCGTAACCGGGATCCGCACTATTTCTGCTCGATAGGACCGGGCAATCTGAACGAGGAAAAAGTAGTCCAGTTCTCCCACTGCAACGCGGTCGCCCGGCCGGAGTACCGACTGACAAATCAACGAAAAAGCCATCTGCGCACCCCGTGTGAGCAGGATATTCTCCGGGCGGCAGGGTAGATGCCGTGTCTCGGTTACAAAAGCGGCGATATCCTCCCGGAGGGCGTCAATACCGTAAGGGGAAGTATATTTAAGAAAGGGTTGTGTCAGGTTCCGCCGGGCGATTTTGCGGTAGGCACGCATGAGTTCCTCCATCGGCGCCAGGCGTACGTCCGGGAATCCGTCGTCAAAAACCAATCCCCGGCCGGGGTAACCTGCGGGCAGGCGCGGGTAGTCTTCCGCCCATTGAAACGCAGGCATTTCCGGAATGTGCCCGGTACCTGCCGCCTCCGGCGCCTGACCAGGCGGTGTGGCGGATACGGCCAGGTATCTCCGCGGGGAGGAAGTAAGCCATCCCTGAAGCAGGAGCTCATCGTATGCGGAAAGGACCGTCTTCCGGTGTACGCCCAGCGCGAGAGCGAGCTGCCGGCTTCCCGGGATCCGGCTTCCGGCCGGAAGCCGTCCGTCCTGGATAAGCGTGACAAAACCATTGGCGAGCTGGCGGTACAGCGGCAGGCTGAAAGTACGGTCGAGCGGGATCCAATCGGATGGAAAAGGCATGGTGGACTCCTGAATTTTTAGGAACTGGTCGCCGGGAAGGCAGCGGTGATGGTGCAATTTTAGCGCATCCCGTCGTCGGGAAAAAACAATCTCACCCCATGAAGACACTTTTTTGCGGCCTGCTGCTATTGATCTGTCTGCCGCTCGCGGCGCAGCACCAGCACGGTATGCTGGCTTTTTCCGATGTACTGAGCCGACAGCTCAGCGACTCCCTGGGCAGCTACCGCCTGGTAAGCAAAGTGATGGAAGTACCCGCCGGGTTCCGGGATACCGTTGCCCACTACCACGACGCAGATCTGTTTGGCTATGTATTGCAGGGGAAGGTTTCGGTCGGATTGCGCCGCGCATCGCCGGAGGTATTTGCCGAAGGACAAATGTTTCACGAGCCGCGGATGACCCTCCATTCCCTGCTCGAAAACCGGGGGCAGTTGCCCGCCCGTGTACTCCTGTTGTTCATTATCCGGGAAGGAAGAAGGGAGTATATTCCCGCCCGTTAAGCCATGAAAAAAATACACCGCCTTTCGTCTGTCGTCCTGGCAGCCTTTATTCTTCCGCACCTGCTGAACCACCTGACAGCCTTTTGGAGCGGCCCTGACGCGCATATTGCCTTCATGGATGGATTCCGGAAAATATACCGGCAACCGGTCGTGGAAGGGATATTGCTGCTGAGCGTCGTCGTGCAGATCGGAACAGGATTACGGCTCGCTTTTACGCGTACCGGCCGGAAATTATCGTTCTGGGAACGGGTCCAGCGCGGGTCGGGTATCTACCTGGCGCTGTTTATGCTGATCCATGTTTCTGCGGTGCTGACAGGCCGGAGCAGCGGTACCGATACCAACTTTCATTTTGCGGCCTGGGGCGTTAATAACGATCCGTCGCTGCTGTTTTTTATACCGTATTATTTCCTCGGTGTCTGGACGTTTTTTTTACATATCGGAGCCATTCGGTATCGGAAAGTTCTGGAAATCAATAGGGTATCTTCTCCCTGGCAAGGGTATGGCATCTGGGCGGCGGGTTGGGGTATCTCCGCGCTGATCCTCGCTGGTCTGCGCGTCTGATGCGTATCTTTCGACCCTAATACACCCGGCTATGCAAGCTTTCCGAAAAGACCTGCTTACTGAACTTGCCACCTTTGGCAGGGAGAACGATCAGGCGCATACCGCCCGCGAGGCGAAGATGCTGAATATCACACCCGATACCGGACCGTTTCTGGCCTTGCTGGTGAAAACGGGCCGCTACAGCCGGATACTCGAAATCGGTACTTCAAATGGCTATTCGACCATCTGGCTGGCCGACGCAGCCAGGCAAACCGGCGGCCGGGTAACCACGCTGGAGCGCAGCGCGGCAAAAGCTGCCCTTGCGCAGGCCAATTTTGAACGGGCTCAGGTCGAAGTAGAGCTGGTTGTTACGGACGCGGACGAGTGGCTCCCGGCCCAGCCCGATGCCGCTTTCGATTTCATTTTTCTGGATTCAGATCGCGGGCAGTACACCGATTGGTGGCCGGTGTTGCAACGGCTGCTGATGCCGGGCGGTCTGATCGTCGCTGACAACGCCGTCTCCCATGCCGCCGAGATGCAGGCCTTTATCGGACTGACGGCCTCGGCGCCCGGTTTTGACACAGCCCTGGTACCCGTCGGAAACGGAGAATGGCTGGTACACAAAGAAGCATAAAGCAGACACCCCGCACCGGTATTCCGGGCGGGGTGTCTGCATAACTATAAGGTAACAAGTAGGCTATTTATATATTCTTATTTTTGATAATATATACGGGAATTCAGGTTGAAGGATTGCTGATATATCGTCGATGGAAACTTTTTTGTTCGTTCAGTAAAAACCCTCTTCCCCCAGACGGCGGAAGAGGGTCTGATATCGTCCGTCAGGTCCGTCCGCCTTTGGACCTGATTAATTATGCATCAAAATTAGCAGTGTCTTTCCGGCTGATGAGGGGTTTTCGACGAATGGCCTCGCTGCACGGAAAACAGGCGGAAAACGGCCGTTCTTGGGGAATATCATCCCCGCCTGTTTCAAAAGCATGTTAAGATTTCACAGCCTTTTGCAAAGAATGTAAGACGGGATTCGGCTGAAAGCGGCTTGTTTTGCAAAGGCGTCCGGAATGGACCGGACCGCTGCGAAGACGATGAACGTACTGACTTGCCTGACGCCCCGTCAACTGGCCTACGGGGAAATCCCCATGCCGGAACTGACGCCGGGCCATTCCCTTCTCAAAATCAAACGAATCGGTATCTGCGGAACAGACCTGCATGCCTTTGAAGGAACGCAACCTTTTTTCTCCTATCCGCGCGTTTTGGGCCACGAGCTGGCTGCGGAGCTGGTCGAACCGGGTGACGCCGCCGGATTTGAAAAAGGGGAGGCCGTGACTTTCATTCCCTACTACAGCTGCGGTACCTGCGTGGCCTGCCGCTCCGGAAAACCGAACTGCTGTGTAACGATCGCGGTATGCGGCGTGCACGTCGACGGAGGGATGGTCGAATACCTTTCCGTCCCATCCGAAACCCTTTTACATGGCGAGGGGCTCAGCTACGATGAACTGGCCCTCGTAGAACCACTCGCTATCGGCGCACACGGCGTTCGGAGAGCGGGTATTCAGCCGGGAGAGTTTGTGCTGGTCGTAGGTGCAGGACCGATTGGCCTGGGCACGATGGAATTTGCCCGGATCGCCGGCGCCAAAGTTATCGCGCTGGACCTGAACGAACAGCGGCTGACTTTTTGCCGGGAGAAACTGGGCGTGTCCCATACGATTAACGGCAAGACCGAGGATGTCGTCGCCCGGCTATCCGAAATCACGCATGGAGATATGCCGACGGTAGTGATTGATGCTACAGGCAGTCGCCGTGCCATCAACGAAGGCTTCAAATACCTCGCACACGGCGGCCGGTATGTGCTGGTAGGTTTGCAGCGGGAAGAAATTGTGGTCAGCCACCCCGAGTTCCACAAACGGGAGGCGACGCTTATGAGCAGCCGCAATGCGACGCGGAGCGATTTCGAGCACGTCATCCGCTCCCTGAAGGCCAACTACATCGATCCCACGACCTATATCACACACCGTGTTTCGTTCGATCAGGTCGGTGAACAATTTGCTTCCTGGCTGCTGCCGGAAACAGGGGTGATCAAAGCCATGGTTACTTTGTGAGCATGGGGCAAAGGGCAGCGGGTTTAGACCCATGCCCTCTGCTCCATGCCCCATGCGATTACGGCTGGCCGCCCTGAGCAGCGAGAGCCGCTTCATCCATGTAGGCAAATTCCCACTGGTGGCCGTTGATGTCTTCGAAGCTGCGCTGGTACATCCAGCCGTGATCCTGCGGATCGAGGGTCTGACGTCCGCCGGCGGCAATGGCTTTCTCAACGATATCGTCTACTTCTGCACGGCTCTCGGCAGAGAGCGCCAGGATCACTTCGGTGACGGCCTTGGCGTCTGCGATGGGCTTTTTGATGAAATTGCTGAAGAAGGGCTCGACGAGCAGCATCACGAAAATGTCTTCCGACACAACCATACAAGTTGCGTTTTCATCGGTAAACTGCTGATTGAACGTGAAGCCGAGCTTCGTGAAGAATGCCGTGGTGTCGGCGAGGTTCTTGATCGGGAGGTTGACGAAAATTTTGCGTGCCATGTGTGAAAAAGAGGTTGATTGGATGATGAGACAAAGGTAGGCGGGGAGCGTATCCCGACGGTCCCCCGAATGCGACATTATCAGGGGCCTATTCCGACAGGCATAAAAAAACACCGCCGGCAATATTTCGCGGCGGTGTTTTTCCTGTTCAGGGATAACCTATTTGGTTTTCGGCTCGAGAATGGTTCCGTAGAACGAAATCGGCTGACGGTTCTGGCTCGTTACCTGGAGTGAGGCATACCCGTTTTCACTGATGCTGAAGAAAAGCTGGCGAACGCCCTTCGCGTCTTTCGGAGTCAGCGTAACGTCCCATCCGCCTTTCTTCCTTTGTTTGACGGTATAGGAGTAGTCTTTGGAGGTGAACTTGATTCCGCCGTCGTTGGTACCTATCGGTGCAGAATATGCCCGGCCGAAGTAGGGGAGATAGGCGACAGCCGCTTCGGGGGAGACGTCTACCCGGTATTCTGTCGTCAGCTGAACCGTGCGGCCCCGCATGGCAGTAGCGCTCTGGGCACGGAACACAAATGTTTTATGCTCTATCCATCCGGCGATGGCGTCGTTTTTCTGGGCAAATGCTCCGGAGATGAGGCTGACAGCCAGGAGCAGGGTTATCGAAAATTTCATATGCTTCCTTTTTTGATCGGGAGGGAATAACCTATCCCTGTAAGAAAACAACCGGGCGGCGGAGCCCTTTGTTGCGGGAGACGGGGCTATTTAACTCTTTTTAGCAATTATCGGAAGATCAGACCCGTATAAAAGACAAAAGGCTTCTCTGAAAGAAGCCCCTGTACCGGAAATGAATTAACCCACACCTTTAATGGACTCCTGACAGCGAAACCGGCAGGAGTCTTTCGGTTGTCCAAATCTATATACGGGCAATGGCCGGAAAAGGTTTTCAGATTTTTGAAAAAAGTGGAAATAACGGTTCTGGCCCTAAAATTTTTCTTTAGTATACTTAATAGATAGAATAAATATATATTTGCCCTCCCATTCACCAACATTCCTTCGCTGTATGACCTGATCTACCCGACTTTCTTATTTCCTGCCTATTCAGAACCCTTCTTTCGGGAAGGGGCGGGAGATTTTTGTTTCCATAGAATAGTATGTCTATCGAACTACCCGAAAAACTCATCAACTGTTTTTTTCTTCCAATTGACCACCTATGAATCGCATTTTACCTCTTTTATTTCTCTGGCTGCTGGCCGCCCCGCTTTGGGCGCAGCAGTTTGCGCTTCGCGGAAAAGTGACAACCAGGGAAAACGAGCCGCTTGTCGGCGCGACGGTCCGCGTCAAAGGCACTCAAACAGCCGCACTTACTGATGGCTACGGCGGATTTCGCCTCCAGCTTCCCGGCCCGGGGAGCGTTCTTCAGGTCAGCTATGTCGGCTTTTCGACGGTAGAAGTGGAGGTCGGCGGCCGTACCTCGCTCACCATCGTCCTCGAAACAGACAGCAAAGTGCTGAACGACGTCGTCATCACCGGCTACAGCGTTCAGAACCGAAAGGACATCGTCGGTTCGGTGACGCGTATTTCCGGAGAAGACCTCAAAGGCACGCCCGCGGCGAGTTTTAACCAGCTTCTTCAGGGAAAAGCAACAGGCGTACAGGTGACGTCCAACTCCGGCGTTCCCGGCGGCGGAATCACCTTCCGCGTCCGGGGAAATAACTCGATCAATGCTTCCGTAGACCCCTTGTATGTGATCGACGGCGTCTTCGTCAGCAATACCGAACCGATCCGGACGAGTATTGGCAATCAGCAGCAGTCGAACCCGCTGGCTGATATCAACCCGGCGGATATCGAGAGCATCCAGATTTTGAAAGACGCCAACGCCACGGCTATCTACGGTTCGCTGGGTGCCAATGGCGTCGTTATCGTTACCACCAAGCGCGGCAGCCTGAATACCAAGGCACGGATTACTGCCAATATTTCGCATGGCTGGTCGGACGCGGTGAAGAAATTCCGCGCCACAACAGGCCCCGAAACCGGTACCCTCGTCAACGAAGCGGCAGTCAATACGGCGATCGACCGAGGTGTGGATCCGTCGACGATCACCCTGCCCTTTGCCGATCCCTCCAAACTTCCGACCTATGACCGCATCAGCGATCTTTTCCGGGTGGCGGGAACGTCGAGCTACGACCTCTCCGCGCAAGGAGGTACAGCCCGGAGTACCTACTTCGCCGGTTTCAGTTACCTCAAGCAGGAATCGATTGTTAAACCGTCTGATTTTGAGCGGTATACGGTTCGGTTTAACTATGATAACCACCTGAGCGACAAAGTGAAGCTGGGCAATAGCCTCAACATTACCCGTACCTACCGGAACGTCAGCAGCAATGACAATAACCCGACGGGCGTGATCAATTCGGCGATTTTCCCGCGGTCGTACCTGCCGGTGTTCAACGACGACGGCACCTATGCCCGGTCCGGAAGTTTCGACAACCACCTGGCATTGATCCGGAACCTGAATAACAATGCTGTCGGCTGGCGTACCATCGCCAACCTGTATGCCGAGTGGGCCATTCTGCCGGAGCTGACGCTGAAAAGCAGCTGGAGTCTCGACAACAGCGATATGTATGAAAACAATTACAGCAATACGCTCATTTCGGCCGGGATTGCCACAAAAGGCTCCGCTGCTTCCTACGAAACGAAAAACCTGATTCTCACCAACGAACAGATTCTGACCTGGCGGAAGTCGTTCGGAGAGAAGCACCGCCTGCACGCGCTTGTCGGGAATACGGTCAACAGTGTAATTCAGGAAAGTACAACCGCCACCGGACAGGGATTCGCGACGAACAACCTGACGAGTATCTCGGTCGCTGCCACAACGCTCGGATCGTCCAGCCGCGCGGTAGCCCGCCTGGTATCGTTCTTCGGGAAGGCCGGCTACACGTTCGATAACCGCTTTACGCTGGACGTCAGTCTTCGCGCGGATGCGTCCTCCAAATTCGGCGCCGATCGCCGCTGGGGGTACTTCCCGTCGGCAGGTGTTGCCTGGAACGCGTCGAACGAATCGTTCGTGAAAGACCTGGGCGTATTCAACGAACTGAAATTCCGGGCGAGTATCGGTCTTTCAGGTAATCAGAACGGCATCGGCTCGTATGCCGCGCAGGGGTTGTGGTCGTCCGGCTCCAATTACCTTGAAACAGCGGGTACGTCCCCGTCGCAGCTCGAAAACCGCCTCCTGACCTGGGAAACGACCCGGCAGGTGGATATCGGAACGGAATTCAGCATACTGAACAACCGGCTGGGGGTTACGGTGGACTATTACAACAAATACACCTATGACCTGCTGCTGAACGTGCCCGTGCCGTCGCGCTCCGGGTTCACGACCTACCTGCAGAACTTCGGTGCGGTCCGGAACAAAGGCGTCGAAATAGCACTCCATTCCCGGAATATTGAGGGACGGAATTTCCGGTGGTCGACCGACTTCAACATTTCTTTCAACCGGAATAAAATTGAAAAACTGGCGTCGGATATTGCACTGGGCGCGTCGGGTCGAAATATCTCCATCCTTCGTCAGGGATATGCCGTTAACTCCTTCCAGTTGTACAAGCAACTGTATGTCGATCCGCAAACAGGGAATGCGGTGTATGAAGACGTGAACAAGGACGGTATTCTGACGTCGGCCGACCGGCAGATTGTCGGAAATGCGCTGCCTCGGTTCACGGGCGGTTTGACCAATACCCTGTCTTACAAGCAGTTTGACCTCAATTTTCTTTTCTATTTCCAGGAAGGAAACAAGATCATGAGCATGCACGATTTCTTTTTGGTGCATGGAGGAACGCAGAATTTCATCGGATTTATTCCCCGTCAGCTGGAGCGGTGGCAGAAACCGGGCGACGTGACGGATATTCCCCGGCTGACGACGTACAGCGGCGCACCGACGGTCAACGGCGGGCCATCGAACAACTACGGCGGCAACGTTGCCAACCAGAGTTCGCGGTACCTGCTCGACGGCTCTTTCATCCGGCTTCGGAACGTATCGCTCGGGTATACCGTGCCGCAGAGCATCGTGAAGCGGGCGGGCCTGACGAATGTGCGGGCGTACGTGCAGGCGGCCAATCTCCTGACATTCACCCGCTTTACGGGTCTTGATCCCGAGGTCAGCTCGCAGAGCAACAGCCAGAATACCGCCGGCTACGACTGGGCGACGGTTCCGCAGCCGCGGACGGTCCAGGTGGGCGTAAGTGTGACTCTTTAATCCGATCGACATGAAACAGAAACTACTCACGCTGCTCGTCGCCCTCACCGGCCTGACGTCCTGCGATAAATACCTGGAAGAATCTCCCAATAATGCCCTGCCGACGGCCAGCGCGATTATCGACGCCGGTACTGCCCGGGCGGCTATCATCGGCGCGTATTCCCGCGTGCAGGGATACTATGCCAGCAGCTACCCGACATTGGGTACCATGCCGGCCGACAACGTTATTTTCAACGGTACCCTCAGCCAGTACCTTCAGTTGGATCAGAACGCAGTGACGCCGGACAATGCCGTCACGCTCGATGTATACCAGGGTATTTACCGGGTGATCAATTCGGCAAACAGTATCATCGCGTATGTGCCGGGTATCCAGGATCCGAACCTCGGTTCGACCGAAAAGAATACCATTCTCGGAGAGGCATACTTCCTGCGGGCGCTGGGGTACTTTGACCTGGCGCGTGGCTGGGGCGGGGTGCAGCTGCAGCTGAAGCCAACCGCCGATCTGGCGGATCTGAAAGGTATCAAACGCAGTACGCTCGACGCTACCTATGATCAGGTACTTGCCGACCTCGTCAAAGCGGAGGAGCTGCTTCCGGAAGATGCGACTACCCGCAACCGGGCACAGAAAAGTATCGCCCGGGCGCTGCGGGCGCGCTTACACCTCTACCGCGGGCAGTGGGCAGATGCGGAGGCCTATGCGACCCAGGTAATCGGCAATACGAAGTACGAACTGGTGAAGCCGTTCAAAAACTTCTTCACGTCTCCGTTTCTGACAAAGGAATCGGTATTCGAGCTGACCTATTCTACCAACAACCGGAATAGCTACTGGAACCTCTGGTATCCCAGCTCGCTGGGCGGGCAGTATACACTGAAACCTTCGGCGTCGGTTACCCAGAAACTGAATGACCCGGCGATCGGCGGCAGCCGGAGTACCCTGCTTGCCGGAACCGGAAGCAACGTATACGGGGTACTGTATAATACTTCCGCCACGAGTACCGATCCTTCGTACCTCATCCGCATCGCCGAGCTGTACCTCATCCGGGCAGAAGCGCGCGCGCAGCAGAACAAGCTGACCGCCGCCGTCGCCGACCTCAACGTGATCCGTGCCCGGGCAGATGTTGCCGCGTTTTCAGGGGCGACGCAGGCTGCTGTCCTTCAGGCCATTGAAGACGAAAACAGCGTTGAGTTTGCCTTTGAAGCCCACCGCTGGTTTGACCTTACGCGGACCGGTCGTGCGGGGGCTGTACTCGGCGTCACCGACCGCAATTACTGGGTCTTTCCGTTTCCCTACCAGGACGTCCTGTCCGATCCCGATCTTGAACAAAATCCAGGCTACTAATTCATATCCGACATGAACCGTTTCAGATGGGCGATTGCCGCTCTCTTCCTCCTCAGTACCTTTTCGCTTCGTGCCCAGCACGCGTATTTCTTTCCGGGAGCGGGGCCGTTTAACCCGAACGTCCCAACGCCGGAGCAATTCCTTGGCTATGCCATCGGCACGCACTACACCCGGCACGACCAGCTCGTGGCGTATTTCCGGGAGCTGGAGCGAACCTCCGGCGGCCGGGCGAAGCTTCAGGTAATCGGCAAGACGTATGAGGAGCGGCCACAGGTTGTCCTGACCGTCACGTCTCCCGAAAATCATAACCGCCTGGAAGACATCCGCCAGCGCCACGTAACGGTGACCGACCCGTCCAAAAACGGACTGGAAAAGGCCGACCCGGTCGTTATTCTCCTCGGCTACAGCGTGCACGGCGCTGAGACCTCGGGCGGAGAAGCGGCATTGCTGACGGCCTACTACCTGGCGGCCAGTCAGAGCCCGGAAACCGTGAACCAGCTGAAAGAAGCCGTAATTCTGATCGATCCGTCTCAAAACCCGGATGGACGGGATCGCGGCGCCAACTGGCACAATGCCTACAAATCCTTTCCGCCTGTTTCCGATCCGGCGGACATTGAGCACAACCAGGCCTGGCCGGGCGCGCGCGTGAACCACTTTTTCACCGACCTCAACCGCGACTGGCTCAGCGCCGAGCAGATTGAAAGCCAGAATCGGGTGGAGTTTTCGCACCAGTGGTACCCGAACGTCCACATTGATTTTCATGAGATGGGGACGAATAGTACGTATTACTTCGAACCGTCTCCGGCCGGAAACCAAAGCCCGATTATCCCGCAATCGTCTTACGACTTCAATACTACCCTGGCCCGGTACCACGCCGAGGCGCTGGACAAAATCGGGTCGCTGTATTTTACGAAAGAAGCGTTCGATAACCTGTCTCCGATTTACGGCTCTACCTACCCCGATTTTTACGGGGCAGTGGGCGTGACGTTTGAACAGGGAAGCTCCCGCGGACTCGTCCAGGAAAGTACCTCCGGGCTGGTGACCTTTCCGTTTACCATTCGGAATCATCTTGTGACGGGTCTTGCTACGGTCAAGGGTGCCGTCGCCGAAAAGGAAAACCTCTTTAAGCTTCAGAAGGAATTTTTCCGCTCCGCTGTTACCCAGGGCAAGGCTAATCCCGCAAAAGGCTATGTTTTCGGGGATAGCCGGGATGTATCACTCACGCAGCGGCTGCTAGGCCTGGCGCTGCGGCACCGGCTGAATGTGTATCAGTTGCCGGCGGACGTTACCGTCGACGGAAAGAAATTCGAAAAAGGCAAAGCCTATGTCGTTCCTGCCGACCAGCCCTTCTTCCGGATTGTACACTCGCTTTTTGAAGAAACACCGAAGCTGAAGGACAGTACATTTTACGATAATACTTCCTGGTCCGTCATCCATGCATACGGAGTGCAGTATGCGAAGTTGACGGGGGCCGTTTCGCTCGGCGATAAAGTGACGAAGGTAGAAGACGTTAAAGGTACAGTAACCGGCGGCAAAGCGACGTATGCTTACCTGCTGAACTGGTCGGACTACAACGCCTCCCGCGCACTGTATACCTTGTTGAAAAAGGGAGTTTTGGTCAAAACGGCGCTCAAACCGTTCACGAGCAAGACCAATGCAGGTGTTCAGAAGTTTGGTTACGGCTCACTGGTAGTTCCGGTACAGACGCAGACGCTTGGCGCGGATAGCCTCTTTGCGGCGGTATCGGAAGCGGCCCGTGTTGCGAAAGTGACGTTTTCGACGACTTCCACAGGTTTCAGCGTGGAAGGTATTGACCTGGGCAGCAACAACGTCCGGACCATCCGCAAGCCGGAGGTAGCGGTGCTGGCCGGCCCCGGTTCCGGACTGGCGGAAGTAGGGCAGGTATGGTTCCTGCTCAATAGCCACCTCGGCCTGCCGGTGTCAAAACTGGAGGTAAGTTCGGTTGGCCGTACCTCGCTCGACCGGTATAACGTCCTGGTACTGACCAGCGGCAATTACCGGGAGCTGGACAAACCGGCTGTAGACGAGCTGAAAACCTGGGTAGCCAAAGGCGGTACGCTCATTACGTTCCGCGCGGCTGCGGAATGGGCGATCCGGCAGGGACTGGCGAAGGAACGGGTTTACGTGGATTCTTCGGCCAGTCGCCGCGGCAATCAGCGGACAGACTATGCCGTCCGCGCGGAAACCGAAGCGCCCCGGCGAATCAACGGAGGAATTTTCCAGGCAGATATCGACATCACAAACCCGATTGCATTTGGGCTGAACGACCGCCGGATCTTCTTCACCAAAACCGGAAGCACGATTCTGCTGCCGAGCCGGGACAAGTACGCTACCGTGGCGAAGTATACGCCGTCGTCATACATCAGCGGTTTTGTAACCCGCGAAAACATCGCCAAAATCAACAATACAGCGTCTATTCTGATCGGACAATCGGGTCAGGGAAAGACGATTCTGTTTGCAGAAGATCCGACGTATCGCCATTACTGGCATGGAACGGACCGGTTATTTCTGAATGCGGTTTTCTTTGGTGATTTGATTCAGTTGCAGTCGGCGTTCATCGCTTCGGAAGAAGAATAACTCACCAATTTTTTTCTGTGAAGTCTGTGTCGTCTGTGAGAAAAATATAGTTAGCTCACAGACGACACAGACTTCACAGAAAAATTAGAGCAGTGGAGGTCTTTCTACGGTTTCAGACGGTAACAACCACTTTTCCCGCGATGGATTTCGACTCCTGTACCCGGTGTGCTTCCGGTAATTCGTCGAAGGCAAACGTCCTGAATATGTGCGGTTGCAGTGCGCCGCTTTCAAGCAGTTCTGCCAGCGAACGCTGATCGGCGCCATCGGAAACCACACCTACACGGTAGCCTTTTACCTGGCGGGCGCTGAGTTGTTGATTGAGCGCCTCGTCGAACTGTGCCAGAATACTGACGAGCGTTCCGCCCGGGCGAATCACGGTCAGGGAGCGTTCGAGGTGTTCTTTCGTCATCTGTACACCATCGAGGACGAAATCGACGTCCGAAACGACTTCTTCAAACCGTGTACTTTTATAATCGATGTGTTCATCCACCAGTGTCAGCGCGAAATCCCGGTGGGTGGCAGAGGAAGTACCTATGACATAGGCGCCGAAATGCCGGGCAATCTGCGCCGCAAAATGACCGACGCCGCCCGTGACGCCGTGGATCAGTACGCGGTCTCCCTTTTTCACCTGTCCATAGCCGACCACCGCTTTCCAGGCAGTAAGGGCGGCGAGTGTTGTTGCCGCGGCCGATTCGAAGGAAACGGCGGCCGGTTTGAGCGCTAACTGATCGGCCGGAGCCGCGACATATTCTGCATAGGCTTTTCCGTACCCCGGAAAGCGTACCATACCGAATACGGCGTCGCCGGGTTTGAAGGACGTTACGTCCGGTCCAACGCTTTCGACGATACCGGCAATATCCCAACCGAGGACAACCGGCTCTCCCGCCACAGGTTGCAGGAACATATTCAACGCCCAGTCATACGACCGGACAGCTATATCTACCGGATTGATACTCAATGCTTTGGTGCGAACCAGGACTTCTCCTGATTTCGGCTGCGGTACGGGAAGATCGGAGAGGACCAGGTTTTCGGGTCCACCCGGTTGGGTCAATACAAAGGCTTTCATAAGAGTGAAATCGAAGTTCGCAGCAAAGCTAGATTTATGCTATCTTTGAGGCAAGTATGCACCAAATGGTAACCTACGTACCAAATGGATACTAATGGGGCATATGAGCTGCAAACCGGGAAAAAAATGTCAAAAAAAATAGAAGAGCTCACCCGTGCGGCCTGTGCGGTAGATTACGCCTTCCAGCGGATGGGCGGAAAATACAAGGCCCGGATACTCTTTCACCTGCGGGAAGGTATCCTGCGTTACGGCGAACTGCGCCGGGGAATGCCGGATATTACTCCTAAAATGCTGACGCAGGCTTTACGCGAGCTGGAGCGGGATGCACTCATCACGCGGAAGGTCTACCACGAAGTACCTCCCCGGGTGGAATACGAACTGACAGGCGACGGCCAGGACCTGCTTCCCGCCATCGGCCTGTTGTGCGAATGGGGCAAACGGCAGATGAAACAACGGAATCTTCCGATCATCTACGATCGCGCTTCCCGATATGAAACCGAGGAAGAAGTGCTAACCTCGGTTTGATTTTTATAACTTTGCCGCATGAATACAGCAGAATCGATTCAGGATTTTTACGGTCGGGTAGCGTTGAAGAATCCGGGCAGCCCGGAACGCTCGGGAATCGGGCATTTCAACGTTTTTTCCCGGGAATCGTGCGCCCTGATCACGCCTTACAGCCGGAGAGATTACTACAAGATTTCGCTGATTATCGGAACGGGTACGCTGCATTACGCGGATAAGTGGATCAGAATCGACCGTCCGGCCCTGTTGTTTTCGAACCCTGTTATCCCGTATTCGTGGGAGGCTGGTTCCGAATCGCAGCAAGGCTGGTTTTGCCTGTTTACGGAGGCGTTTATTTTTCCGGGGGAGCGGCAGGAAAGCCTGCAGGATTCCCCGCTGTTCCGCATCGGCGGCAGCCCGGTGTTTTTTCCGGACGAAGAGCAACTGGCCGTGCTGGCCGATATGTACCGGAAAATGATGCGCGAAATGGCTTCCGACTATGTTCACAAGTACAGCGTATTACGGCATTACCTGCACCTGGTGATTCACGAGGCCATGCGGATGAGTCCGGCCGGCTCCTTTGAAAAACACACCAATGCTTCTTCCCGGATTACAACGCTGTTTCTGGAACTGCTCGAACGGCAGTTTCCGGTCGATACCCCGCAAACAGCGCTGAAACTGCGGACGGCGCAGGATTTTGCCCGCCATCTTTCCGTTCATGTTAACCACCTCAACCGCGCTGTTCGCGAAACGACCGGAAAGACGACAACCGAGCACATCGCCGCCCGGATTGTCCGCGAAGCCGGCGCATTGCTGCGGCATACCGATTGGAACGTTTCCGAGATTGCCTATAGCCTCGGGTTCGAGTATCCGGCTTATTTCACGCATTTCTTCCGGAAGAATACGGGGATGACCCCCGGGGAAGTCCGCGCAGCCCTTGTTTGAATCTTGACAGCTTTCGTTTGAATTTTGAAATGCTGCCGGAAGCAGGGGTACTACTTTTGCATCGTGACCAACGCAGCTATGAAAAACAGAAAACTGGGCAACACGACCGAATCACTCTCCGCAATCGGTTTGGGATGCATGGGCATGAGCTTTGCCTATGGCCCCACGGACGACACAGAAAGTATCGCCACCCTTCACAAGGCCCTTGATCTGGGCATCAACTTCTGGGATACCGCTGACATGTACGGCAACGGGCAGAACGAGGAACTCCTCTCGCGGATACTCGTCTCCAACCGCGAAAAGGTATTTCTGGCTACCAAATTCGGCTTCCGGTTCCGCGATGGCGTCGCCGGACCTTCCGGGTCTCCGGGGACGTATTTTGACGGATCTCCCGAATGGGTAAAGAAAGCGGCGGAAGACAGCCTTCGCCGCCTGAAAACCGACGTTATCGACCTCTACTACGCCCACCGGGTAGACCCCAATGTGCCGGTGGAAGAGACCGTCGGCGCAATGGCCGACCTTGTCCGCGAAGGAAAGGTCCGGTACCTCGGCCTCAGCGAAGCATCGGCCGCCTCCATCCGGAAAGCACATGCTATTCACCCGATAGCAGCCCTCCAAAGCGAATATTCCCTGCTCTCGCGGGATGTGGAAGGGGATATTCTGGATACGGCGCGGGAATTGGGTATATCGCTGGTGCCGTACTCGCCGCTGGCGCGGGGACTGGTGACGAATACCCTGGCCGTTGACCAGCTGGCCGATTCGGACTTCCGCCGGTTGCTGCCCCGGTACTCCGGCGCGCATTACGACAACAACCAGCGCCTGGCTGCCGAGTTCGCGGGCCTGGCTGCCGACAAGGGCGTTACCGCCGCGCAGCTTGCCCTGGCCTGGGTACTGGCAAAGGGCGAGGACATTATCCCGATCCCCGGCACTAAAAAACGGAAGTACCTGGAGGAAAACGCCGGCGCGGTAGATATCCAGCTCTCCGCATCGGAAATTGCCGAAATCGAAGCCGTTGCTGCCCGCTACCCGAATACCGGCGAGCGTTACAATGAAGGTTCGATGAAGCTCGTCAATAACTAGTTAAAATTTACCGGTAAAAGGCCCTCGGCGGACGCTCGTCTGCTGAGGGCCTTTTTCTATCTTTACCCTGATCCCGAAAACCTCTTTGTACCGCAAAACCTTCCTCCATGTCGGAAACCTTTCTCTTTTACATTCTGCTTGTTTTGATTATCCTCGGGCTGGTGATGCTGGCCCAGAAATTCCGGACGGCCTACCCGATTGTACTGGTGCTCGGAGGGCTGGTACTCAGCCTGATACCGGGCATACCTGACATATCGGTTGAGCCCGAATGGATTTTTGTCATTTTCCTGCCTCCGCTGTTGTATGAAGCGGCCTGGTATACCTCCTGGAAGGAATTCTGGCGCTGGAGACGGCTGATTTCCAGCTTTGCGTTTCCGGTTGTGGTGATTACAGCTTTCGGCGTGGCGGCTTTTTCGGTCGCCTGTATTCCGGGATTTACCTGGGCGCTGGGCTTTTTGCTTGGTGGAATTGTCTCTCCGCCGGATGCCGTATCGGCTTCGGCTATTCTGAAGCATATCAAGGTACCCCGGCGGATTGTTTCGGTGCTCGAGGGGGAGAGTCTTCTCAACGACGCATCCAGTTTGATCATCTTCCGCTTTGCGCTGATCGCCGTAGGTACCGGTCATTTTGCCATTGAGGAAGCAATCGGCAGCTTTTTTCTCGTAGTAGGAATGGGTATTCTGATCGGCCTGGGCGTCGCGCTGGTATACTACGCCATTCACCGCTGGCTACCGACAGATCCGAATATTGACATTGTGCTGACGCTCACGGCTCCCTATGCCATGTACCTGCTGGCGGAAATGTTCCATTTTTCGGGAGTACTGGCGGTGGTCAGCGGGGGGCTGTTTCTGTCTTCCCGAAGCCACGTCATTCTGAGCCATAGCAGCCGGTTGCGGGGGACAAACGTGTGGTCGGCGCTCGGGTTTGTCCTCAACGGACTGGTATTCATGCTGATCGGCCTGGAACTACCGGTCATCGTCGACCAGCTCGGCGATGTCGGGCTCGGAGAAGCCATCGTATATGGTATAGCGATGACGGTATTCCTGATCGCAATCCGGATGTGCTGTACCTTCGGCGCGGTTGTCTTTACGAAATTTATCAGCCGCTACATTACGACTGCCGATCCGAGTCCGGGCGTCAAGGCGCCGGTGATCATCGGCTGGGCGGGTATGCGAGGTGTGGTATCGCTCGCCGCTGCGCTTTCGGTACCGCTGGTGCTGGCAAACGGGCAGCCGTTCCCGCAACGCAACCTGATTCTGTTCATTACCTTCAGCGTTATTTTATTATCACTTGTGGTACAGGGACTTACCCTTCCGGTCGTGATCGGCTGGCTCAACATGGAAGATCCCGACAAAGCCCTGCCGGAAGAGGAACAGATAGAGGCCATCCGCCGCAAACTGGCAGCCAGGAGCCTGGCTATTCTGGACGAAAACCACCAGCAGACTGTCGAAGCCAACCGCATGCTGACGCAGCTGCGGGCCCGGTATGAGCACGATCAGTTCGGAACGGCTGAAGAGTCAGCGGCGTACGCGACTGTGGTACTCGATTTGCTGGACCGGCAACGGTCCTGGCTCCGTGAAATCAACCGGAAAAACGAAGTCAGCGAAGAAGTAATCCGCCGCTATCAGACCCTTCTTGACCTGGAACAGGAGAAGTTGCAGCGCTGGAGGGAGAAGTAGCGGGGTTGGGCAGGGGGCGTAGGGCATGGGGCAGAGGGCATGGGGTGAAGTCGTCTTGGAAGGTATTTGGTGCGAATAATTAAAAGCCCGTGAATGGCAATATACCATCCCAGGCTTTTTACCCTATGCCCCTTGCCCTACGCCCCCTGCCCCCTGCTCCTTGCCCTACGCCCCCTGCCCAACCCCGCACGCCGTATCCTCCAGACTATGCAGTTTGCTGAAAAGCGGGTCGCGGAGGTCGGTATAGGACAAAATACCCTCGCCGCGCCATAGCTCGATGCCGCGGCGGACCAGTACCAGCGTCGGAAAATGCCCGACCTGAAAGCTTTCGATTATTTCCGGGTAGACGTTTTGCCGTATTTTGAGAATGGAAACGCTGTTCCCAAAGACAGCCTGGACTTCTGACAGCAATTCATTCAGGTATAAATTGCCCGTCGACTCCAAAAATGCCAGCAGAATGGTCCGCGCCTCAAAGGCCCGTCTGCTTCCCCCGATGCCACCGCTCCGTGTTTCCATAAGTCAAATTTCGACCAGCCGGAAACGCGGTATCCATGAGGATCGTCACGGGAAAACCTGATTTTGGTCACCCCGTATTTTTTTTCTTGGTCCGGCTTGTACTAACTTCAACCCTCGGCCGCCAACGGACCGCACCACACTTTCATGGAATCAGATTTTTATCACCGGATATTTACGGATCTGCTTTTCGAGCAGGCCGATGACTTTATTGGCGTATTTGATCTGGAATCAGAGGAGTTTTTCCGCATCAACGAGGCCGGTACCGGTCTCTTCGGCGTTGTAACGAAAGACGAACTTCAGGTCCGCAAAGCAATCCCCTTTCTGACAGGTGAAAAGCTTGCAGAAATCCGCGAGCGCGGAAAATACCGCTACCAGGACGAGACCTTTCTCACCCGTGCCGACGGCAGAACATTCTGGGCCCGGATTTATGTCGATCCGTTTGACATCAACGACCGGCCTTACGCAATGGTCCGTATCTCCAACCTGGAATGGCTCCACCGCATCGAAGACCAGCTGGAACAGAACGCCCGGCGGTATGAAGCGATCTTCGACAGCGCGACTATCGGCATCATCGTATCGGACCGGAAAGGAAATATTGTTTCGTGTAACCAGCTGGGTTACAAGCTTTTTGGTTATCCGGATAACGAGCTGACGGGTCAATCCATCGAATTGCTCGTTCCCCGCGACCGCAGCCAGGGCCACGAACACTACCGGGAGTCGTTTTACCGGCACCCGCAGGTTCGGGCGATGGGCCATAACCGGGATTTGTATGCGCGGCGGAAGGACGGTTCGATCTTCCCGGTTGAAATTTCCCTGAGCTATTTTCACCTTGAGGATGAACTGTATGCCGTGGCATACATCATCGATATATCCTTCAAAAAGGAAACCGAGCAGGAACTTCTCGCCCAGCAGCACCGGATCGAATCGATGAATGCCGAGCTGGAACAGAAGGTAGTCGACCGGACCCATGCCCTGATGACAACCCTCGCCGAGCTCGAAAAATCCAAAGACGAGTTGTCGAAGGCCCTCGCCACCGAACGGGAGCTCGGGGAGCTGAAATCACGCTTCGTGGCTATGGCGTCGCACGAGTTCCGGACGCCGCTTACGACCGTTCTTACCTCCGCCTCCCTGATCGAGAAATACCCCGAGTCGGATCAGCAGGATAAGCGGAGCCGGCACATACGGCGTATTACCTCGTCCGTCAACCACCTCAACGATATACTGGAAGAATTCCTGTCTGTCGGAAAGCTGGAGGAAGGCAAGGTCGAAGTACAGCTCTCGGAAGTAGACCTGATGCGCCTCCTGTCTGAGATCATGACCGACCTTCAGGGTTTGCTCAAGACGGACCAGGTATTCGACACGCGCCTCGACTTCGGCGATGTGGTCTGGAGCGATTCTGCCATTCTGCGGATGATTCTCGTCAACCTCCTTTCGAACGCCATCAAGTACTCCGGCGAAGGAACCCTGATTTCCATCAACGGCATCCGGCAGGATAACCTGCTAGTACTGTCCATTCAGGATCAGGGTATCGGTATCTCCAAAGAAGACCAGAAACACCTTTTCGAGCGGTTTTTCCGGGCGCAAAACGCGACCAATATTCAGGGTACCGGGTTGGGGCTGCACATCGTGCGCCGCTACCTGGAACTCATCGGCGGAAAGATCACCCTTGATAGCGAACTCAACCAGGGTACCACCGTCACGATTGTCATTCCGATTACTGAACCCGTGAAAACTGATGAAGACGATTCTGCTTATTGAAGATAATTTAGATATCCGGGAAAATACCTGCGAAATCCTGGAGCTGGCGGGGTATAAGGTCATGGAAGCCGAAAACGGAAAGGTGGGCGTCGCGAAAGCGATGGAAACCCACCCCGACCTGGTTATCTGCGACATCATGATGCCGGTGCTGGACGGATACGGCGTGCTCCATATTTTCTCCCGGAACCCGGACCTGGCCCGCATTCCGTTCATCTTCCTGACGGCGAAAACGGAGCGGACCGACTTCCGCAAAGGCATGGAGCTGGGGGCGGATGATTTTCTGACCAAGCCGTTCGAAGAAAGCGAATTGCTCAAGGCTATCGAAGGACGGCTGAGCCGGTTCGAGCAGCTCGACCAGGTTCGCATCCGGGCCGACTACGACCTGAACAGCAACGGATTACAGGAATTTCTGGATGACGTGCAGCTGACGGTCGAGCTTGAGTCGCTGTCAGTTGACCGGAAGTCCCATTTCTTCCCGAAAAAGCAGTACATCTACACCGAAGGCGATCGCCCCTCCCGCGTGTACTTCGTTCGGAAAGGTACCGTCAAGACGATCAAGATGAACCCGGAAGGGAAGGAGTTTATCACCGGGTTGTATGGTCCGGGTACGTTTTTCGGCTACCTCTCGGTGCTGGAAAAAATGGACTATGCCGATTCGGCGGTATGCCTCGAAGATACCGAGCTCATTTACATACCCCAGACGGATTTCGAGCAGTTGCTCTGGGCCAACAAGCAGATCAGCCACCAGTTTATCCGGATGCTGGCCGGCCGGGTGATCGAGCGGGAGCAGCAGCTCCTCACGATGGCCTACAGCTCGCTGCGCCGGCGGGTGGCGAATATGCTGCTTCAGCTGAATGAACAGGCTTCGGAAGAAACAAAGGTGATCCGTTTTTCGCGGGATGACCTCGCCTCCATGATCGGCATCGCGACGGAATCACTGATCCGGACCTTGAGCGAATTCAAACAGGATGGCCTCATTGAAATTTCCGGCTCCTCTATCCGGGTATTGCAGGCAGAGAAACTGCGCCGCGCAAACTGGTAATTTCCTATTTCCGGGGAATGCAGGCGGTACGGTCGCCCGCATTCCCCGGAATGATTTTTATCAGCCGGTGGGGCAACCTTTCCTCATCGCACCGGAAAAATCGCGCAGGTAGCTTTGTCGCGTCGCTATCTGAAACGTGTCATGAACTACCTGCCTCATCAGCATACGCTGACCATCGCCCTGCCTACCGCCCTGAAAAAGGGGGAACTGGTCTGCCACCACCTGACGCAGAAGTACCAGGATTTCAAGGTCTCCCTTGCCCGTGTTCCGAACTCGCTCGTCCGCCTCACGACCGAACACATGGCTTCAGGTCGCTGGCTGGTGCAGGTATTCTGGACCGACGGAGACCGTGAATATTTCCTGGAAGAAGAACTGATGATCCGCGGATGAGAGCTTTTCTGCCGCTTGCCTTTTTTCTGCTGCCGTGGCTTGCCGCAGCGCAGCAGCCTCTCCGCGTTCTGAAAACGTATGCGTTTTCGAAGGGAATTGATACCGTTTGCCATGCGGGCGACAGTGTTTGCGCACGCCGGTTGATTACCGAACTGCTCTACGGCCACGCACCGGACGGAATCGCCTATACCGGGGTGAAAGAAAACCTGAACGTCTCCTTGCTGACTGTCCTGACAGACAGCGTAGCAGCCGGTCGTGATTGGTACCGTCTGCTGGCCGCACATGAACCGGAAGACCTCCGCTACTGCTACCTCGAAGACTACTGGGCCCGCGGTTGCAGTGACGAATATGCGATGGACGCGGCGACGCTTGCCGCGCTGAAAACGGCGCTTAATGAATACCGCTGGTTGAACCGGTTCAGCGCGCCGCTGAAAGTGGTAGTGAATATTCCGGCCGCGCAACTGGAAGTCCGGAATGCAGCGGGCAAAGTACTCCTCCGGAGCCGGGTAATAGCCGGAAAAAAGGCGACGCCGACGCCCGTATTTTCCGCGCCGGTCACACAGGTGATTACATACCCCTACTGGAACGTCCCGGCGTCGATTACTCGAAAAGAACTACTCCCCAAACTCCGGAATAACCCCGGCCTGCTGAACGAAATGGGTATGCAGGTAATCGACAAAAACGGGAAGACAGTCGACCCGTCCTCGATCGACTGGCAAAAGCCTTTTCCCTATCGCCTCCGGCAATCGACCGGGTGCGATAACTCGCTGGGCGTCATGAAGTTTCAACTGAAAAGCCCGTTTGATATCTACCTGCACGATACCAATAACCGCGCCGCGTTTTCCGGAAAAAACCGGTTTCTGAGTCACGGTTGCGTCCGGGTGGAAAAGCCGGTTGAGTTGGCTAATGCAGTGCTCGGAAAACAGGTATTCAAACCGGCTTTTCTGACGACTTGCCCGGCAAATCCGGTTTCCGGAAGCTATGCCGTTTCGCCGGAGGTACCGGTATTTTTTCTCTATAAAACCCTGGATGTCACTGAAACAGGTGACCTTGTTTTTTACGAAGACATTTATGAAAAGGCTAAGGAAGTGAGCAGCCACCGGTAGTATGATGCATATGCCGCAGAGAAGCAGCATATTGCCATACCAACCAACCTGATCCGCATGAAACTCCTTTGCAGTATACTTTTGATGATCGTCTTCAGCAGTCAGGTTTCCGGGCAGCGCAGGCTGGAATTGCCGTTCGGCCTGGCTTTCGGCATGTCGCCGGAGCAGGTAACCGAAGCCATGAAGAAGCTGGATATAGAAGAAGAACCGGCCATGTTAGCGGAGTACCGGTTTTTTTCTCACGTACCGGTAGGCCACCGCTTTGCGACCGTCAATGCGATTTTTAACGAAAAAACACTGGTACTGGAATCCCTCATCGAAGCGTTTGAGGAGTCGGACGACCCCCTCCTCGAATACGATTCCATGCGTGTAGAAGCCGGGGCGAAGTACGGGAAATCGACTACCCGGAAACGATTGGATCGCGAAACCTTTTCTGCCCAGGAAGACTGGCAGTTTGACGACGGCGTATTGACCCTGTCTCTGGCCAAATCCGGTGTTTCCCTGATATTCGATAAGGCGCTTCCCAAAAAGAAAAAGCGATAAATAGCAAAGCGGGCGCCCGGGAAACCGGGCGCCCGCTTTGCTGAGATAGTCCTGCTTATTGCTTAACGCGTACCGCGCTCGCTTCAAACGAACCCATTACTGAACCTTTGAGGTGATCGTCGTCTACCTTGGTAAGCTCCATCGCAATGCCGGAAGCCTGCGGGTGATCGAAGTAGATGGTGAGTTTTTCTTTTTCTTCTTCGATTTTCGAGATCGGCAGCGCTTCGGCGCCTTCGCCGACCGGTTTCAGCTCTCCAGTCAGTTTTCCGTCTTTCCGGACCAGTTCGGTTGTCATTTTGGCATCTCCGTTTGGCGTACCCAGTACGGTGATTTCCCATTTTCCGGCGAAGAAGTCATCCGGAGCAAGGGGTGTAAAACTGGTCAGGGAGAGGCCAAGCAGGATAAGGAACAGAAAGAAGTTTGCTTTTTTCATGCGAGTAATTGGTCTTAAGGTGAATTTGTTTCCACGGGTCTCCGGACAGAGAACAGGAGGGGTAACTGGTACTATTTCCGGAATAAATGTAAAGAGAGTTTTGATTATTCCGTAAAATGTACGGAATAATTTTATCTTTGAGTATGAATTCGTTGGAAGACGTACTGGACTTCGTTCACCACGGCCGCGGCCGATACGTGCCTCATGTCAGCCTGGACTCCGTGATCATCGGCTATCACGACCAGCAGCTCAAAATTTTACTACTCAAATGGAAAGGGTTCGAAGGCTGGGGCCTTCCGGGCGGATTCGTGCTGCGGCATGAACCGATCGGCGAGGCGGCGCATCGCATCCTGCACGAACGAACCGGTCTGGAAGACCTGTTTCTGCAGCAATTTCATGTTTTCGGCGACTCTCCCTATCGGCTGGAAGAACGGGATACGGCGTTCTTTGCGCGGTTCGGGCTGGAGGTGGAACCGGGCAACTGGTTGCTCGAACGGACGTTGTCGGTAGGGTACTTTGCGCTGGTGGACTATTCCCAGGTCAGCGTCCGGACGGATTTTTTCACCGAAGATTATCAATGGTGGGACGTAGCGGAGATACCCGAACTGCTCTTTGATCACAACGAGGTAGTAGAGAAAGCCCTCGATACGCTCCGGCTCCAATTGTTTCACCAGCCGATTGGCTCGAGCCTGCTGCCGGAGAAATTCACCCTGCCGGAGATACACTCCCTGTACGAAACCATCCTCGGCCGGAAGCTGGACTCCCGCAATTTTGCCAAAAAACTGGTCGCGCTGGGCCTCATCCGGAAACTCGACGAGCAACGCCTGATCGGACCGCACCGATCCCCCTTTCTCTATCAGTTTGAAAAGGAAGCCTATGAAAAGGCTCTCAAACTGGGTGTCGTGCAGACCTATTGATAAAAAAATCCGGCGGGTATCCGCCGGATTTTTTTATATCAGTTGCCATCGTGCAGCGCCAGGAGCGGCACCAACGGATTGTAGGCGAGTTGCCGGGTGACACTCCGGTTCCAGAGTACATCGAGGAGGGATTTCCGGTGAGGGACCGTCACGAGGAGGTCTACCTGGTTGTTTTCGAGGTAGGTTTCGATGCCGTGGCCGATGTTGTCGTCCATGATGAAATAGGGCGTCGCCTGCCCATCGCCGAACTGGGCCGCCAGGTCGCGGCGATGTTCCTCAAAATCACCCTTTTCGGCATGATCAAAGTTGGTTTCAACGATGGAAAGCGCGGTCAGTTCCGCTTTTCCAATGGCTTTGATATCGAGCAGGGGTTTCAGCACATCGGCAGAAGGCAACGTACCGGGGTACGGCACGGCCAGCACTACCTGCCGGATGGCTTTGTTTTTGGCTGATTCCGGTACGACGAGCACATTGGTTTCCGCTGAGCGGATAAGCCCGGTGGCGACGCTGCCGAGTACCGGAAAGAGACCGGCTCCGGTGGCGCCAACTACGACAAGGTCGTATCCTTCCCGTTCGAGAAGCGAACCGACTACCGTGACGGGCGTACCCGGCGCGTTGAGCAGACGGTAGGAATGAATTGCCGGAATATCCGTGATCGCGTTCAGTTCTTCGTGAAGATGCTGAAAGGAGGCGTCCTTGGCTTCGTCGAGCAGGTACGCCGCCGCGTAAAGCGCGTCGGTTTCAATCTGGTATACGTGCAGCAGGGAAAATTCGACGGGTGTATCCCGGAACAACGTCTGCGCGAAATGGATCGCATTCCGGGCGGCGTCGGAGAAATCGGTGAGGAGGAGGACTTTTTTCATAACAGATGCTGGATGGGCGGACCGAAACGTCCGCAACAAAACTACTGAAAGAACAACAGCCTGTACGCGGCAAAAATTCTGCGGAACGCTGATAAAAATCAGCCCCGGAGTCTTCTGAATGCTTTCCAACCTTCCAGCCAGACAACAGAAACAAAGCCCGCCGCAATACCTCCTGCCGCCAGTGAAACATCGGGCAGAATGAAGCCGAAGAATCGCGCCAGGGGTGGAACCGTCAGCAGGAGTACCGTCAGCAAAATCGTGATTCCGAGTACCAGCGGGACGAGGCGGTTTTTGTAACCGAGTGTGGTTATGAACGAATAGTAAAACGACCGGTTGACCAGTGTCAGAAATACGTTTGCTGCGATCAGGACGATGAACACCAGGGTACGGGTTTCGGCCTCGCCGAAGTCATGAATAAGGCCGTACTGGTACGCGCCGAGGGTCGACACGCTGATGAGTATGCCCTGTATGATGCTCAAAATCAGCTCATTGCCTCTGAAAAAAGTCTCAGAAAATGGTCGGGGAGGTTCCTGCATGGCATTTCGCTCCAGGGGTTCGTTTTCGTAAACAATGGAGCAGGTCGGCCCCATGATCAGCTCCAGAAAAATGATGTGAACCGGCGAAAAGATATCCGGAAACTTCCAGCCCAGAAACAGAGGCAGGGAAACGGTCAGGATAATCGGAATGTGGATGGAGATGATATACCGGATCGCCTTTTTGAGGTTGGTGTAAATGCGGCGGCCCATCGCCACGGCATCGACCATCCGGGCGAGGTCGTCTTCCAGCAAAATCAGGGAGGCGGCCTGGCGGGCGATTTCCGTGCCTTTTTTGCCCATCGCGATGCCGATATGCGCGGCTTTGAGTGCTGGGCCGTCATTGACGCCGTCGCCCGTCATGGCGACTACCTGCTGACTGGCTTTCAGCGCGTTGACCACGCGGAGCTTGGCATCGGGAAACATCCGTGTGAAGACAGACGTAGTCAACGCCTTCTCTTTCAGCTCATTATCGGAAAGCTGCATGAGCTCGTCCCCCGACAGGCCGTGTTCCCACCCGCGAAAACCCACCTGCCGGGCGATGGCGCGGGTCGTCAGTGCGTTGTCGCCGGTGATGATCTTTACCGAAATACCGGCGTCATAAAACGCATGCAGTACGTCCGGAATGTTGGCTTTCGGAGGATCGTAAAACCCTACCAGGCCGAGAAAACGGAAGGGAAGATCCTGCTGGCGTTCGGGATAGGCATCGCCTGAGAAAGTGGACTCACCAACCCCCAGTACACGGAAGCCTTCCGCCGACATCTCCTGTAGCGCAGCAAGTACCTCCTTTTTTTCCGTCTCCGACAGGTCAGAAACTGCAAGCATCGCTTCCGGAGCGCCTTTGGCAGCGATAATGCGCTGACCGTCAGACTGTTGAAAAACGTGCGTCATCATCGGCGGACGACCTCCCAGCGGGTATTCGTGTACCAGTTTCCAGTCCGGACGTTCATCCGCCTGCGTTCGTTCGCCATAGGCCCGGTGCAGCGCGATTTCCATCGGATCGAAGGGGAGGGGTTCGCTGGCCCACATCGCGGTGCGGATCAGTCCGGACTCGTCAGCGCCGGCCTGGTCCAACGTGACAATCTGTCCTTTTGCCGGCGTATATAAGCGGGCGAGCTGCATGCGGTTTTCCGTCAGGGTACCTGTCTTGTCGGTACAGATGATCGAAGCGCTGCCGAGGGTTTCGACGGTTTTCATCTGCCGAACCACAATGCCCATCCGCATCAGCCGCCAGGCGCCGAGCGCCATGAATGACGTAAAAGCGACGGGAATTTCTTCGGGAAGAATACTCATCGCCAGCGTCAGGGCTTTGAGCAGGCTGTCGAGAAGCTGGCCGGAGCGGACGAAATGCACGGCCCAGACGAGGGCGAAAACGATCGCCCCGAGGATGACCATCTTCCGGACGAAAGATCCGACTTGTGTTTCAAGCGGCGTTTTTTCTTCCCGGATGTTTTGCAGGCTTTCGCCGATACGACCCAGTTCTGTCCGGGCGCCGATAGCCGTTACTTCGGCGATGGCAAGTCCGCTTACGACGGTAGTTCCTTGAAAGACAGCTGGTTGTGTTGTGTCTTTGGCGACGGGCAGGGACTCGCCCGTCAGGATGGATTCGTTGACAGTGAAGTCGTGCGCATACCGGATGAGACCGTCAGCGGCGACAAGCGTGCCTTCTTCGGCAACGAGGTAGTCGCCGACGACGAGCTGATCTGCGGGTATTTCAATCAACTGCCCGTTTCGTACCACACGACTCGACGGCTGGGTATAGGCTTCCAGTTTTTCCAGGGCGTTCCGGCTCCGCGTGTCCTGATACAGCGAGATCGCGGAGACGAGTACGATGGCGGAGGCCAGAAAAATGGCGTCGCCGGTTTCTCCGCTGACCAGGTACAGGGCGGAAGCGGCGAACAGGAGCACGACCATCGGCTCCTTAAACAAATTCAGCAACAGACGCCAGGGGCCTTCCTTTCCGGAAACCGCGCGGGTATTGCTTCCGGATTTTTCGCGGGAAAGGAGTACTTCTTCGTCGGTAAGGCCTTTGATATCAGCGGGCAGGTTGACAGGCATGGCAGCGGGGTGGTGTGCGGCGAAAGTTACACAAACCCGCGCCGGAAAAAAGTGACAAAACGCGTTCTATGCGGAAAAGAAGCTGTATGCGGGCAAGTATGCATCACTGACAGGATAGAGCTTTCCAGGTGATGCTGTCAGTCGTCGAGCGACAAAGCCCCCGGAAAGCAGCTGACTTTTCGGGGGCTTTGTCGCTCAAAGGTTGTTTTATATCATCCGATCAGACTCGCTGCGATCTGGTATGACATCGTCGTGTAATCATAGATATAATGATCGCACGGCGGAAGCTCTTCTTTCGTATGGGAAGTCAGAACGCCTACTACCTTCATCCCGGCGTTGCGGGCGGCGGTAATGCCGGAAAAGGAATCTTCAAAAACCAGGCAGCGGTCGGGGGATACGCCCAGATTCCGGGCCGAAGTCAGGTATACCTCCGGGTCGGGTTTGTGGCGCTGCACGTCTTCGCTGGCCAGTACCGAACCCATCAGATCCCGGATGGGCACTTTGCTCATGATCAGGTCAAGGTTGGCCCGCGGCGCGGAGGTCGCCACACCCAGCGCTACGCCGTGGGCATGGAGGTCGGTGATAAACTCCACATTGTGCGCGATCGGCTCGACATACGGTTCGTAGATTTTCCGGAAAAGACTTTCTTTCTCGTCTTCGAGCAAAGCGAGTTCTTCTCCGTCGACAGTCCGTTGCAAAAAATGGCTCAGAATGTACCGGTTGCTTTTACCGAACATATGCTCGGCAAACTCTTCATCGGTAGGCGCCAGGTTCCGGACAGCGAAAAACTCCCGGAAGGCCATGGAGTGGTAGGGGTTGGTATGGCAGATAACCCCATCCATATCGAAAATGACGGCAATAGCGTTGTTCATGGCTCAAAATAACGCATAAAACAGCAAACGACGGAAGCAGACGGGCGTTTTCCGGATACCGGGTACGTTACCGAAATGATGTTTTAAAAGGACCTTTCCGGGGTCGTGCGGAATCTTAACGGTTTGGTTACACAGCTTAACATTCCGGTAACAGGGCCTGTCAAGTGACACTATACTTTTGCACCCGGTTCCGGTAAGGTACCCGACTATCCGGGCAAGAGGGCCCCCGACCGGCGGTCGCCGCTAATACAACTCTTCGCATTATTATGAATACGACACCGCGGTCGCCACGGTGCCGGAAAGGTCTTTGCCTTCTCACTATAAACTGACTCCTATGCATCCATTATTACCTGCTGACAGCCTGCTCAGAAGGTACGCACTTGTTGCCTGTCTGGGCTTTTTGCCCCTGCCCGGCGTTGTCCGGGCCGCCGAGCCGGTTGTGCTGACCGCACCCCGCGACATTGTCATTAAAGGCATCGTTACCGACGGAAAAGAACCCCTCCCAGGCGTCAATGTCAGCCTGAAAGGCACCCGCATCGGGGTTACGACGGACGCCAAAGGTGCTTTTTCCCTGTCGGTTCCTTCTTCGGAGTCGACGCTGGTATTCAGCTACATCGGCTTTGTCCGGCAGGAGATTGTTGTCGGAACGCAGACGAACCTGTCCATTACGCTGCAACCCGATGCGAAAGGGTTGGAAGAGGTGGTCGTTGTCGGATACGGTACCCAGAAAAAAGCCAACCTCACCGGAGCGGTATCGCAGGTGGGAACGGAGGTACTCGACAGCCGGCCCGTCGCCAACGTCACCCAGGCGTTGCAGGGCGCGGTACCCAACGTAAACGTGACGTTCGGAGACGGCCGTCCCGGCTCTACCGGTACCATCAATATCCGGGGTTTTGCTTCGATCAACAGCTCTACGGGTTCTCCGTTGATCCTGATCGATGGCGTGCCGGGCTCGCTCAACTCCATCAATCCCCGTGACGTTGAGAACATTACGGTGCTCAAAGATGCTGCTTCTTCGGCGATCTACGGGGCGCGGGGTGCGTTTGGCGTGGTGTTGATTACGACGAAGAAAGCGGCGTCCGGGAAGATGCAGGTCAACTACAGCAGCAACTTCGGCTGGTCGACGCCGACCGTCCGTACCGACTTCATCACCGACGGCTATACCTCCGCGAAACTGAATGACGAGGCCTTCCTCCGTGCCGTCGGGAAAACCTATACCGGCTATACCGATCAGGATTACGAGGAACTGAAAAAGCGGCAAACGGATAAGTCCCTGCCGTCGGTTGTGATCGATAACCGGAACGGAAAAGACATGTACGTCTACTACGGCAGTACCGACTGGTGGAGTACCATGTTCCGGAAGTGGTCGCCCTCGATGGAACATAACCTGAGTTTCAATGGCGGAAACGACAAGACCAACTACCTGATTTCGGGACGGTACTACCAGAAACGCGGCGTGATGCGCCTCAATCAGGACGTCTACAACGGATATAACTTCCGCGCGAAGCTCAATACCAAGGTAACCGACTGGTTCTCACTCAACACGAATACCCAGTTCAACGCCAGCGATTATACGTATCCGGGCTGGGGTGTAAACAGCAACTTCGTTTCGGTGACGGTGCACGCGCTGCCGTCTTACGTCCCCGTCAACCCGGATGGTACGGCGACCTACCGGACCGAGCTGAATAACTACACCATTGGCGACGGTATCTATGCCGATCTTCTCCACGGAAAATCAAAAGGCGGCGAAAAACGATTTGAGCTGACGAATACCGTCGGCGGAACGCTGAAACTGTCAAAAAACCTGTCGGTCGTCGGTTCCTACAGCTATACCCTCTCCAACGGAACGTTTAACGTCAACCGCAGCGCCTGGGAAGGCGGCAATACCTTCCTGCGGCGGACGGCCGCGCCCTGGTCGATCTACCCGGGCGTGATCAGCTACGTAGGCTACGATCAGTTGAACGAAACGTCAAACCTGTCGCAGTACCACGTAGTCAACGCATACGCTACCTATGACAAAACCTTCGGCGATCATGGACTGAAGGCGATGATCGGCTACAACCAGGAATTGTACCAGCAGAAATCCCTCAGCGGTAACCGGAAGGATCTGTTGTCGGAAGACCTGAACGACGTGAACCTCGGCTCCGGCGCGCAGGAAATCAACGGCGGCCAGGCCGAATGGGCGCTGCTGGGGTACTTCGCCCGGATCAACTACGATTACAAAGGCAAGTACCTGCTCGAACTCAACGGCCGCTATGATGGAACGTCCCGTTTTCAGCCGTCTGACCGGTTCGGGTTCTTCCCGTCGGTATCGGCAGGATGGCGGGTCAGTCAGGAGAATTTCTTCGACCCGATCCGGGATGTAGTCAACGACCTGAAATTCCGGGCGTCATATGGAGCGCTTGGTAATCAGCAGGTTGCGAACTATGCCTACGTTTCTTCCCTTTCCCGGGGAACATTGAGCTACCTCATGAACGGGGTGAAGACGGAATACCTCTCGTCGCCCGCCCCGATTTCCAATACGCTGACGTGGGAAAAAGCGACGTCAACCGACCTCGGTCTGGATGTCGTCCTCCTGAAAAACCGCCTGAACCTCACGTTCGACTGGTACCGCCGCGCCACCACGCAGATGCTGACGAAGGGCCGGACCCTTCCGACGGTATTCGGTGCGACCGAACCCCGCGAAAATGCGGCGGATCTTCTCACGAAAGGCTTTGAAATCTCACTCGGCTGGCGCGATCAGGTACGCATCGGGGCGAAGGCGCTCCAGTACAACGTCGGCTTCAACATCGGCGACTATACCGCGAAGATTACCCGCTTTGACAACCCGACACAGCTGCTGAGCAGCTATTATGTCGGGCAGCAGCTGGGCGAAATGTGGGGCTACTCGGTAGATGGTATGTTCGGAACGGACGACGAAGCCGCTGCCTGGCAAGCCAAAATTCCCCTGGCCAATTCGGCGGTTCACAAACAGATTTCCAGCGCTCCCGGCGAATGGGGCAAGCTCCGCGCGGGCGATCTTCGGTTTATTGATGTCAACGGAGACAACAAAATCAGCGTCGGCGCGAATACCGTGGGCGATCACGGCGATCTCAAGCGCATCGGCAACAGTCTGCCCCGCTACTCGTTCGGCGTCAACGCAGGGGTGAGCTGGAACGGATTCGACGTGTCGGCTTTCTTCCAGGGCATCGGCCGGCAAAACTGGTACCCGGGTTCCAACGCGGATAAGTTCTGGGGACCGTATTCCCGCCCGTACTATTCGTTCGTTCCCAAAGATTTTGAGTCACAGATCTGGACGGAAACGAACCGCAACGCTTATCTCCCGGTACTGCGGGGCTACACCGCCCTCAACGGCGGCGGCGATCTTCAGGCAGCGAACGACCGGTACATCCAGAACCTGGCTTACGTCCGCCTGAAAAACCTGACGGTTGGCTATACCCTCCCGAACCAGGTACTCCAGCGCCTGAAAATGAGCCGTTGCCGCATCTATGCGTCCGGCGAAAACCTGTTCACCCTGACGAAGTTCAAAACCGACTACATCGATCCGGAAATGGCCGCTGCCGAAACCAACGGCCGGGTGTATCCTTTCAGCAAGGTGTTTTCGATGGGTCTTGATATTTCTTTCTAAGCATGAAAAAGATACTTTCTCTCGCTGCGTGCGTCGCTGTCCTGTCTGCCGTTTGGGGCTGCAAGGGCTTTCTCGACCGCCAGCCGTTATCGGAACTTTCGCCGGATCAGTTTTTCACCAGCGAAAAGGATCTGAAACTGTACACGAACTCGTTTTACAACGTGATTCCTTCGGCGGAAGACATTTACAACGAAGGCATCGACAACGTCGTGAAAACGACCCTGGAAGACCAGGTAACCGGCAAACGGACCGTACCGACGTCGGGCGGCGGCTGGGACTGGGGTGAGCTCCGGAAGATCAACTACTTCCTCCAGAACTACAACAAACGGGGAATCGCGCCGGCTACGGCCAGCAAGTACGTCGGGTTGGCGAAGTTCTTCCGTGCCTGGTTCTATTTCAACAAAGTCGCGCGTTTCGGAGATGTTCCCTGGTACAATCAGGTACTGTCTACTGCCGATGAACCGCTCCTCACGAAAGCGCGCGATCCGCGTACGGTGGTGATGGACTCGGTTCTGGCCGACATCAACGACGCCGTGGCCCGCCTGGGTACCGCGCGTTCGACAGAAGAAGTAACGAAATGGACGGCCCTGGCGCTCAAATCGCGCATTTGCTTGTTTGAAGGTACTTTCCGGAAATACCACACCGAGTTCAGCCTGCCCAACGCCGATAAATTCCTGAACGAAGCCGTGAAGGCATCGGAGGATATGATGGCGGCAAGCGGGTACTCGATCTATGGCTCGTCGCCCGAAAGTGCCTACCGGGATCTCTTTGCTTCGTTGAAAGCCGTTCCTGAAGAGGTAATTCTCGCCCGGAAGTTCAGCGCCGATCAGCAGGTATTTCACAACGTCAACTACTACACGATCACGGCGTCATACGGTCGGCCGGGTCTGGAGAAAAAGCTCGTCAACAGCTACCTGATGAAGGATGGTACCCGGTTTACGGACAAAGCCGACTTCAACAAGATCCAGTTTTACGACGAAATGCAGAACCGCGACCCGCGTCTGGCGCAAACCATCCGGACGCCGGGCTATACCCGGATCGGCAATACGAATAAGCTGGTGCCGGATTTCGGGGCGACCGTCACCGGATACCAGCTTACGAAGTTCGTCACCGCCGAAACGGAGGATTCGTATAACAAGTCGCTCAACGACATGCCCGTTTTCCGGTATGCCGAAGTACTCCTGAACTACGCCGAAGCGAAAGCCGAACTCGGTACGCTGACGCAGGCAGACCTTGACAAGTCTGTTCAACTGATCCGCAAGCGGGTAGGGATGCCGGCGCTGTTGCTCACAAAGGCCAACGCCGACCCCGATCCATATCTCGCCGGGCAGTATACCTCGGTTTCAGGTACCAACAAGGGCATTATCCTCGAAGTACGCCGCGAGCGGCGCGTCGAGCTGGTGATGGAATCGTACCGCTGGAACGACGTCATGCGCTGGAAGGAAGGCCACATCCTCGCCGAGCAGTTCAAAGGCATGTACTTCCCCGGACTCGGCAAGTATGATCTCGACAAGGACGGTACCATCGACGTGGTCATCTACGAAGGCACCAAACCGACCGAGAAAGGCCCGCAATACCTCAAGCTCGGAACGGAAGCCGTACTCGAAGGCGGCAAAAACGGCGGGCTGCTGCTCATCAATGCCAACATCGCCAAGACGTTTACCGAAAACCGGGACTACCTTTTCCCGATTCCGATTCAGGAACGGCTGCTTAATAAGAACCTGACGCAGAACCCGAATTGGGCTGACGGGTTGTAGGAGCAGGGGGCATGGGGCAGAGGGTATGGGGTTAGATGCTTGATATTCTGTGGTTTCTGTGTGTTCTGTGAGAAAAAAACTGCTCACAGAATACACAGAAATCACAGAATATTTTTTTGTGAGCGGGCGGGAGTGAACGCGTCGGGCGGACACGTATCTTCGTCCGAAACGTAACCTCTTTATGAAACCTGTTTTATCTATTCTTTTCAGTGCGTTGCTGGGTATGTCAGCGGCGTATGCCCAGCCGGCGCCGCAGCCTGCCAACCGCCTGCGGATCCTCGTACTGACCGATATCGAAAACGAACCGGACGATGCCCAATCCATGGTTCGCTTCCTGACGTACTGCAATCAATGGGACGTGGAGGGGCTGGTGGCAACAACGTCCATTCACCTCAGGAACCGCGTCGCTCCAGACCGTATCCGCCAGATTATCAAGGCATACGGTCAGGTACGGAATAACCTGCTGTTGCATGAGCAGGGGTATCCGGAGGAAAGTACGCTCCTGGGGTTGGTGAAAGCGAGCCTGCCGAAATACGGCATGGAAGGCGTCGGAAAGGGAAATGATTCGGAGGGGTCAGAGCATATTATCCGGGTGGTCGACAAAGCCGATGACCGGCCGGTATGGATACCTGTCTGGGGCGGAGCCAACTGCCTGGCACAGGCGCTGTGGAAGGTGAAAATGACGCGGTCGCCGGAAGACCTCGACAAGTTTGTATCTAAAATACGTGTATATACCATTTCGGATCAGGACGATACCGGTCCGTGGATACGGAAGACGTTTCCCGGTCTTTTTTACATTGTTTCTCCGGGGCATTTCTTCAAGGGAGCATACCACCATTCCACCTGGAGTGGTATTTCGGGAGACAAACACCACGGCCGGTTTACGGGAGCCAACTTCGCCATCGTCGACAACCCCTGGCTGGATGAAAACATCCGGAAAAACCACGGCCCGCTCGGCGCGCAGCATCCGCATACGGAGTACCTGATGGAAGGGGATACGCCAACTTTCCTATACCTGATACCCAATGGATTGGGCAGCCCGGAGCACCCGGACTACGGCAGTTGGGGCGGCCGGTACGAATACTATACGCCACGGTACCGCAAGTGGTTTTTCGAACCCGAAACCCGGCCTATCTGGAGCGATACCGAAGACGAAGTAATGGGAGTAGACGGAGCCATCTATTCTTCCAATAAAGCAACCATCTGGCGCTGGCGGCAGGCCTACCAGAATGATTTCGCGGCTCGTATCGACTGGACCATCAATCCGTATAAGGAAGCGAACCACCCGCCCGTTGCCCGGCTCCGGCATGCCGCGCGCCTCCAGGCAAAGAGCGGGGAAACCGTGACACTCAGCGGCGACGGCTCCACCGATCCCGACGGTAATACCCTTTCCTACGAATGGATCTACTACCGGGAGCCGGGTACCTACGACAGCCCCCAAGCCCTTCAGATCCCGGATAACAAACAGAAGACTACGTCCTTCAAAGCGTCGGAAGTCGCTCAGCCTGAGACCCTTCATTTTGTATTGGCAGTGACAGACAACGGCACACCCGCCCTGACCCGCTACCAGCGCGTCATTCTGACCGTGCTGCCAAACTAGGCCGCAGACAGTACCGGACGCGCAGGAGGGAAAGTTTTTTGCACAATACTGAGTATAAGTTGAATTTTCCCTCCTATTAACCGTCGAATCGACCGGAAAGGCGCCTTTCCGGTTCTGTCTAACGCCGAAGAAAAATGCTGAAACCAGACCTGAGGCGGTCGTCGCCCGCTCCCCGGGATAAAACCGACGAGACGCTTTTGTGGCTGAAATTCCGGGAAGGGCCGCAGGAGGTTTTTCAGGAGCTGGTGCAGCACTTTTACCGGGAGCTGTATTTCTACGGCGGGCGGTTCACACGGGACACGGATTTGCTGAAAGATTGCCTCCAGGACCTTTTTCTGGACCTTTGGGTATACCGGCACCGGATTTCGGATACGCCATACATCCGCTCGTACCTGTATAAATCACTTCGGCGGAAGATTCACCGGGAAATACTCCGGCAGCCGTCGGCGGGGAGGGATGACAGCGTGACGTTTGACGACGTCAGTTCCCAGGAAATTACTGCCGAACAGGCGCTGATCCGTACCGAACTATCAGAGTATCAGACGTCCCGTTTGCATGAACTGCTGGCGGGATTGTCGGACCGGCAACGGGAGGCGATTCACCTGAAGTTTTACGGCGAACTGTCGAACGAAGAAATCGCCGACATTCTCGATGTCAACAAGCAGTCGGTCGCCAATCTCCTGCACCGGGGCCTCAGCCGCCTTCGGGAAAGCTGGCCTACGCTGCTGTCGTTCGTGCTGTTTCACCTTTCCAACTCACTGAACCGATGACTACCCGACCTGACTACCGGACTTACGAGGCGGAAGATTTCCTTGCCGACAGCTGGTTTCTGGCCTGGGTCAAGCGCGACAGGTCGGACGCCCGCGAGTGGTGGCGCGACTGGATGGAGAAGCACCCCGCGCGCAGGGACACGCTTCTTCTGGCCAAAGACATGGCGGAAGCACTTCGCAACCGCCCGGTGCCGCTTTCAGCAGAGCAGGAAAAGCAGGAGGTACAACGGATCGTCGCCCTGACGAGGCATCTGCCTGAAGAAAAACGCCGCCGTCTGTGGTGGCCCTGGGCCGCCGCCTGTGTCGTGCTGGCGATGGGCGTCTACCTGTTCCGGCCCGCGCCTGTGCAGCCTGAATTTGCCGGGTCTGTTTTGAAGGAAGTACCGGCCGGGTGGCTTACCCGGGCCAACGGGACGGACAAGCTGCTGAAAATGAGACTTCCTGACGGCAGCCAGGTTACTTTGTATCCGAAGAGTACCGTAGCCTATCCGCCGGGTTTCGCGCCGGAAGAGCGGGAGATTGAGCTGGATGGAGAGGCGGTTTTCTCGGTCGTCCACGAAGGAAAAAGACCGTTTACGGTACATACCCGATCGCTGAAGACCCGGGTCTTGGGGACGCAGTTTCGCGTCGTCAGCCGGGCGGCGGATGCGAAGCAGGTCGTTTCGGTTATCTCCGGAAAGGTATCCGTAACAAAAGCCGGAGACACTCGGGAGCCGGGCGCCGTCCGGAGCGCCGGAAGCGGCCTGGGTGTCGTCCTGACTGCCAATCAGCAGGTGACGTATGACATGGCCCGTACAACGTTTGTGAAAGAGCTGGTCCGGAATCCGCTGCCGGTCCGGACGGCCTCCGCCGCTGCGAAGGAGACGTTCCGTTTTGATGAAACACCTGCCGCCGAGGTGTTTGAACGCCTGAAAAAAGCCTACGGCGTCGAAATTATTTACGACGCCGCTACCCTGCGGCACTGTACCCTGACGGCCTCGCTGGAAGGCGTACCGCTCTATGACCAGCTGAGCTTGTTGTGTGCGTCGATTGGCGCGACGTATGAAGTGATCGACGCACGTATCGTCGTCACCGGGCGCGACTGCTCCTGAAAACCGATATCCTCCTGCTTATCCTCAAACCCGTTCTGACCGGCCCGTCGCCGGCCGGGAGGAACCTCTTTTGCCTGAAAAACTCCCTACCTTATGTTCCTCACACATCAAACCTTCCGGGAACTTATGCGGATTTCACTTCTACAGCTGATCCTGACCGTCCTGGTACTCAACGGCGCGCTGGCTGCCCGGGCGCAGGAATTGCTGGACCAGAAAATCAGCGTCCGGCTCGAAAACCAGACCGTCCGCGAAGCGCTCCAGACCCTGGAAAAGAAAGCACACATCCGCTTTGTGTACAGCAGCCAGGTGGTGCAACTGGAGCGGAAAATTACGCTCAGCGTCACCGAAGAGCGGCTGGCAACAGTGCTGGACCGCCTTTTCCGTTCTCTTCAGATCCGCTACGTGGTCAACGGAAACCAGATCGCCCTGGTCCGGGCGCCGGTGGAAGAGGGGAGGGCAGAGCCGTCTGTCCCGGTTGCTGCCGCGCCTGACCGGGTCATTACCGGCGTCGTCCGGAATGAAAACGGGGAAGGCATGCCCGGCGTGAGCGTTTCGGTCCGGAATACTACCCGGGGCGTGACGACCGACGCCGACGGAGGCTTCCGGCTGTCCCTTCCCGACGAAGCAACCACCCTGGTGTTCTCCTTTGTGGGCTACAAAAGCCAGGAAGCTGTTATCGGAGCGCGCACCACGCTGGATATACGCCTCGAACCGGATCACAAAGCGCTGAACGAAGTCGTGGTAGTCGGCTATGGTACTGCCCGCAAAAGCGACCTGACCGGGTCCCTGTCGCAGGTGAAAGCGAAAGACATCAATGCCTATCCGGCGACCAACGTTCTTCAGGCGCTATCCGGCCGCGCCGCCGGCGTGCAGGTGTTGCAGAATACCGGCGCTCCGGGCGGTGGCGTCAGCGTCCGCATCCGCGGTACCAACTCCATCAAGGGCAGCAATGAACCGCTGTATGTGGTCGACGGTTTTCCGCTCTCCGGCAGCAATCCGACGTTGCTGAACAACGCCGATATTGAAAGCATCGAAATCCTCAAAGACGCCTCGGCAACAGCCATTTACGGATCGCGGGGAGCAAACGGCGTCGTTATTATTTCCACAAAAACCGGGAAATCCGGGAAAACCCTGGTCGATTTTGAATCGAGCTACACGACGCAGACCCTCCGGAAAAAACTGGACCTGATGTCGGCCAAAGAATACGCCCTTTTCTACAACGAACAGGCCGTAAACGACAAGCAGACGCCCTTCTTCACTCCGTCTCAAATCGACGCCTTCGGAAAAGGATACGACTGGCAGAACCTGGTATTCACCCAGGCGCCGATGCGCAGCAATGCGCTCAGTATCAGCGGTGGAAATGAAAAAACGAAATTCTCGGTTTCCGGCAGCGTACTCAACCAGGACGGAATCGTGAAGGGCAGCGACTACGACCGGTACTCCATCCGGACGAACGTCACCCATACCGTCAGCAAGCTCTTCAGCGTACAGCTCAGCGGTACCCTCAGCCGGCTCGATACCCGCCGGAAGGACAGCGGCGGCGGAAGTCGCGGCAACTCGATGATCTCTTCGGCGCTGGCGGCTCCGCCAACCCTGACGCCGTACAACGACGACGGTACCTACCGCGTGCTGGCGACGGCCTACCCGTTTGTCGCCACAGACCTCATCAATCCCCTGAATTTTATCAACGAACAGTCAAACAAAACCCGGGCGAATATCGCCCTGCTCAACGCGTCCCTGCTTTTTAAGCCGATCGAGGCCCTCACGATACGCATCTCCGGCGGCGTCGAAAACCGCGACGACCGAACCGACAACTATACCACACGGAAGTTTGTCAACTCCAACGGCGTCGCGAGCGTGAGTACCGGCCAGCAAACGAGCCTGCTCAGTGAAAACACGGTGAGCTATAACAAGACGTTCGGGGGAAGGCACACGGTATCAGCGGTAGCGGGGTTTACCTACCAGGATTTTCTGTCGACGAGCCTTTCTGCCGGCGGCAACGGCTTTCTGAGCGATATCTTTGAAACCTATAACCTCGGCTCCGCTACCACCCCGGGGATACCCGGTTCAGGCTATTCGAAAGCTATTCTGCTGTCGTTTCTGGGGCGGGTGAATTACAATTTTGCTGATAAGTACCTCGTCACGGCGAGTTTCCGCCGGGACGGCGCCTCGAAGTACTCGGAGGGAAACAAGTGGGGCTCCTTTCCCTCCGCCGCAGTGGCCTGGCGCGTATCCAACGAAGATTTCCTGAAAAGCCAGAATACCCTTTCTGACCTTAAAATCCGGGCCAGCTGGGGGCAAACCGGCAGCCAGGCGATCGACCCGTATACCACGCTCAATCAGCTGACTTCGGGGAAAACGGTGTTCGGCGACGCCCTCTATACCACCTTCTCTCCGGGTACTACCCTGCCGGGAAACCTGAAATGGGAGACGACCGCCCAGTTTGACGCCGGATTCGATCTCGGTCTGCTCAAAAACCGCCTGACGGTCACCGTAGACTACTACGTCAAAAACACAAAAGACCTGCTGAATACGGTACGGCTGCCGTCGTCGCTCGGCTATTCCAGTACCGTCCGCAACGTCGGGCAGGTACAGAACAAGGGGCTGGAGCTCGGCGTCGACGCCCGGATACTGGACGGTCCGGTACGCTGGGACGTCAACGCGAACATCGCCTTCAACCGAAACAAAGTCGTCAAACTCTATGACGGCCAGGATATTCTGAGCGGACAGATCAATACGGTTGTGGTCAATGACGTCAGCAATATCCTCAGGGAAGGACGGCCCATCGGGCAGTTTTGGGGCTATGTGGAAGACGGATATGACGAAAAAGGCAAAATCCGGTACAAGGACCTGGATCAGGACGGCGCCATTACCATCAGGGATAAAACCTACATCGGTAATCCAAACCCCGATTTCATCTATGGCCTGAATTCGTCGGTTTCGTACAAAAACTTCGATCTCACGGTTTTTGTCCAGGGAACGAAGGGCAATGATCTGTTCAACGCCAGCTCCATCGGCAGTACCATCGACTACGGTTTCGGCCTGAATATGCCCCGCGAAGTATACCTCAACCACTGGACGCCGGAAAAAACACAGGCGAAGTACCCGATTATCAGTAACAACGTCAACGCGCGGATTTCGAACCGTTTTGTGGAAGACGGCTCCTACCTCCGGCTGAAGAATATCCAACTGGCCTACAATTTCCCGGTCGGCAACTGGAAAGCCCCGTGGCTGCGGAGTATCCAGGTATACGCCAGCGCGCAGAACCTCCTGACATTCACGAAGTACTCCTGGTGGGATCCGGAAGTCAACTCCGCCGGCGGCGCCAATTCCATCACCCAGGGCGTCGACTTTTACAGCTATCCGGTAGCCAAATCGTATACGTTCGGCCTGCGGGTCGGCCTCTGAATCACCCCCTGAAACGCACAGCTATGTCTGCTCAACACCTACTTATCCGGTTTTTTGCCGCGGCGCTTCTTTTCGGGGCGACGTCGTGTTCGGACCTCCTGACCGAAAATCCCAGGTCCCTCGCGGTCGAGAACTTTTTCCAGACAGCGGCCGAAGTCGAATCGGCGGTCAACGCCGCCTTCACGCCGCTGCGCGCCACCAACTATTCGGTCTATGAAACCTCGCTCGAGTGCCAGTCGGACTACACCGGCGGCCGCGGCAGCTGGGCGCCCCTGCATGAGTTCCAGGGGCTGAACGACGCGAATATCACCCGGGTGGCGGGCCTCTGGGACGCCTTTTACCTCAGTATCCGGAATGCCAACCTGGTGATCCGCCATGCGCCAAATGGTAAGTCCATCAGCCAGGCGGATAAGGATCGGTACGTGGGGGAGGCGCGGTTTCTCCGCGCGTTCAACTACTTCCAGCTGGTCCGTAACTGGGCGGGTGTTCCGCTGAAAAAAGAAGACAATATGGACGACGCGGACGTTAAACGGGCGTCTGTTGAAGAGGTTTATTCTTTGATTGTCAGTGATTTGACGGCAGCTGAAACGGTATTGCCTGAAACGCCGTCCGTCGCCGGCCGACCAACCAGATGGGCCGCCAAAACCCTCCTGGCGGATGTATACCTTCACCTCAGCAAATTCGCCGAGGCCCGGGATAAAGCCGCGGAAGTCATCCAGAGTAATAAGTTTTCGCTGGTGCCGGTGACGACCAAAGCCGATTTTCAGGTGAAAGTCTGGGGTCCGGAGCTGGTTTCTACGTCCGAGGAAATATTCTTCCTCAAATACACCCGGCAAACCGGGCAGGGTAACTACATGCTGTGGGTCGCGAACCACCCGGATACCAAGCTGTTCAATTTCGGCGGCGCATACGTGTTGTACGCGGATGTAACGAGCGCGTATTACACTTCCTGGAACAATGCCGATATCCGTAAGTCCCTGTGGGACAAGATCAATTTCGGCCTTGGTCCCAATACCCTCGTCAGTTCCCGGTTTACCGATCAGGCAGCGGTGGGGCAAAACGGCGCTGGCAATGACGACCCGGTTTACAGCTATTCCGACGTCCTGCTGATCTATGCCGAGGCGTCGTCGCGGGCCGGAAACGGACCCACTGCTGCCGGTATGGAAGCACTCAATCAGGTACACCGCCGGGCATACGGAAAAGCGCCCGGAGCGGCGGCGGCCGTTGACTACAAAGTCGCCGACTACACCGCCGAAACGTTTCTCGATCTGGTATTACAGGAGCGCAGCTACGAATTCCAGCTCGAAGGAAAGCGCTGGCTCGATCTCAAGCGGACCGGCCGCGTGAAGGACGTCATCCTGGCGGCTACCGGTAAAACGGTGGCCGACAAACACCTGCTCTGGCCGATTCCCGTCTCCGAAATGAACTACAACAAAGCCCTCGACCCGGCGAAAGACCAGAATCCGGGGTACTAGATGAAGGAAAAACTGCAACGGCGTACCGTGCTGTCAGCTCTCGGCGGCGCGTTGTCAATCAGCATGGTAGCTCCCGGGGAGCGGCTCGCCGAACCCTATCGCGTACATAAAAAGACGATCCGGACGGATATCCTGGTAGTAGGCGGAGGAACGGCCGGTGTTGTCGCCGCCCTCCAGGCTGCCCGAGCCGGAAAGAAGACGATACTTGTCGAAAATGGCAGCCAGTTGGGTGGAACGACTACTACCGGAGGTGTGGCTTTCCCAGGTATCTTTTTTGCGTGGGGAAAACAGGTTATCGGTGGAATAGGCTGGGAAATGGTACAGGAGGCCGTCGCCCTCAACGATGATACCCTCCCGAATTTCTCCATTCCCCACGGCCGGAACCACCCCCGCCACCAGGTACGGCTCAACGGGCAGTTGTACGCACTCTTGCTCGAAGAAAAATGCACCGATGCCGGCGTACAGCTCCGCTTTTATGAAACCCCGACGAAGGCATCGTTCCGGAACAATACCTGGACAGTCGAAACGATGGGCAAGGGGACGCAAACCGAAATCGTCTGTCAGCAGTTGATCGACTGCACCGGCAATGCGTTCGTGACCGCACTGGCGGGATTTGACGTACTCCGGGAGACGGTCACTCAGCCCGGTACGCTGATGTTCCGGATTGGCGGATACGACCTGTCATCGCTCGATCTGCCGCTGATCCAGTCCCGGTACCAGGACGCCATCAGGCGGGGAGAACTGGTGAAATCCGATTTCCGGAACAACATCGCCGGCCTGCTGCGCAGCGAAGGGGATAATATCCAGCACGTTCTGGGTGCAGATTCCACGACATCCGAAACCCATACCCTCGCCAACATTGCCGGCAGGGCGTCGCTCCTGAAAACGCTCCGGTTTCTGCGGACGCTTCCGGGTCTCGAGAAAACGAAAATCATAGACGTTCAGAACGAAACGGCCGTACGGGAGACCTACCGGATCGACGGGCACTACCAGATCACGCATCAGGACTACGTTACGGGTCGTGTTTTTGACGACGCTTTGTCCTATTCATACTACCCGATTGATGTACACGATGAAAACGGGGTAGTGCCGGATCATCTAAAAGAGGGCGTCGTCCCGACAATCCCGCTCCGGTCCCTGATTCCGAAGCGCAGCCGGAACTTTCTGGTGGCGGGCCGTTGCGTCAGCAGCGACCGGCTGGCCAATTCCGCGCTCCGGGTACAGGCTTCCTGCATGGGCATGGGGCAGGCTGCGGCAGCGGCGGCGGTACTGGCCTGCGACCGGAAAACCACACCCCTGGAAGTACCTCATTCGGCTATCAAAAAACTGTTGCGCGAGCACGGAGCGATTGTCCCCGGCGCATGAAAGTGCTGATTTTCATCGGAGTATGGCTGACGGCGGCGGAGGGCTTTGGGCAGGCTTTCCGTCCGTCGTCGCTGCCATTGGCGCCGGCGGCGACCCTGGGGCACTTCCTGCCCGCCCGGGATTCCATCGCTTCCGATACCTTGTACGAATGGGTTTCGGGAGAAGGGTATCCGCTGGCTTTTTTTCGCAAAATCCGCACGAGCGTCTGCTTTGATAACCAGTGCCGCTTGCTGCGCTGCGCGGTATACTGGAATCCCACAGGCCGTTTTCTGGGATTGTCCTTTCCGCCGGGAGAGTACCTGAGCAAGGCCGAGCACAAGCCGTTTGTGCCGGAAGAACACGAACGGTTACTGATGCTGCTGGCCGATCCGTCGCTGCCGCTGAAGGACTATACCTACGACGAGCTCGTTCCGCGACGGCATACGTCCGGTAGCAACGACGCAGACGGGGTTACATCCGCTACGGCAAAAAATGTACTGGAGTATGTCGTCGAAGGCGCGGCGTTTACGACCTATAAACTCTGGCACGTTGTCTATGGGTCTACTCAATCCGACATCGATTCCCTTGTCCGCCCGAAAAGTACCGCCGCGTTTCTGCTGCGGGTACTCGATAGTCCGGACGTCACAGACCGGTTGTGGGCACTGAATCAGATACATAGCCCGGTGCCGGCGGCGCTGTGGCGGCGGCTGACGGGCATTGCTACCGGGAGCGATTACACCCTGGCGGAAACGGCGGTTCAGCGTCTTCCGGCGGCAGACCTTGTTATCCGGCAGGGCGATCTGTTGGGTGTTGTTGAAAAGGCGCTGCCGTCTGTCCGGAAGCAACTCTTCACCAAACTGAAAGAAGCGAAGCCGTTTACCCTGGCCGCTCCGCTGGCTGCCCGGCTGCTTTCTGTGCCGGTCGACGAAGCCGCCGCAATACTCGACCTGCTTACCTACCACCGTATAGACGATCCGGCAGCCTTGCGGGCCGTTTCGCAGGTACTGGGCGCTCCGAATGCCTTCCTTGCGCGGAAAGCTGCGGCATGCCTGACGGCCGCGCCGCGACTGGAGGCCGTTGTGCAGCAGCGGCTTGCACGGTACCGGTCGTCCCATCGCTGATCCCTTCATCCGAAAGCCCCTGTATTCGTCGCCACAGCATAGAAAGTCCGGGGTAATTGGTGAATTTTGAGCGGTCCCGCCGCCGACTTCCGGCGGGAGTATCCTGCCATGATCGGAATTCTGATATTGTTGCTGATTTCCTGGGGCGCCCTGCGGATGGCGACCGGGCGTGGTTTGACCGCTCTCGGATTAGTACCTGACCGCAGGCTGACCGGCGAGATTTTCGGAAGCCTGGCTGCGACGGCTGTGCTTTGCCTCGGCTATCACCTGCTCAAGAATGCGTCGGAAACGGCTGTCGTATCGGTAAATCCTGACTTTACAGGCATGACTTTTCTTGCCGGACTCCGCAGCGTTATTCAGTCCGTCGTTACGGAAGAGCTTGTCTTCCGCGGAGCGGCATTGTACCTCCTCACCGAATACGCCGGAGAAAAGAAAGCCGTCGCCATCTCCGCCATAGCTTTTGGCATATACCACTGGTTTTCCTTCGGCCTGTGGGGGCAGGTGGTACCGATGGCGTATGTTTTTCTGCTGACGGGCGGCGCAGGCTGGGCGTTTGCCCTTTCGTTTGTCCGCACCCGCTCACTTTACGTGCCTGTTGCCCTGCATTTGGGCTGGAATGCCGTGCACCTGCTGGTATTCGGGAAACAGGGGTATTGGCTGGCCCAGCCTACCCGGTCGGCGCCGGTAGCTTTCGCGGTGGCGCTGTTTCTCTATCAGTTGGTACTCCTGCCGCTGCTGGCGTACCGGCGGTGGGGGTGGAGATAGTCTTTTTGTTTTCTCACAGAAAGCACAGCATACACAGAAGTTGAAGGAATAGAGGCCCGATAGCCTCTTTATCACCTTTTTCTGTGTATTCTGTGCTTTCTGTGAGAAAAAAACTCCATTTTTTTCAGGACATCCCCTTCCCTCCCGACTCTTTATCCGTACAAAGTCATTCCGATAAGGTTCTGGCAAGAAAATCTATAACGATTCGGAGTAAACAGGCCCCGCATGCAGCGTACTCACACCCAGGAATATCCGCACCAGGCGAATGAAGCCGTTCTCTGGAAGGCCTTCAAGGAGGGCGATCGGGCAGCTTTTGCCGAGCTGGTGGAGCTATACTACCCGCAGCTGCTGAACTATGGCGTGCGGTTTCAGCGCGACAGGGAGTTTGTGAAAGACTGCCTGCACGATCTGTTGCTGGAGCTGTGGAACCGCAGGCAGCGGCTCGACGACGTCCACGTCGTCAAAGTATACCTGCTCAAATCCCTCCGCCGGAAAGTACTGAAGGAATCGACCCGCCTGAAATGGTTTCGGGAGGCGCACGAGGTATCGGACGACTATGCCTTCGAAGTACAGTTCGCCATCGAAACCTACCTCATCAGCCGGGAGGTGCAGCACGAGGACCTCGTCCGCCTGCGTACCCGGCTCGAGCGCCTCACAAAGCGCCAGCGGGAGGCAATCTACCTCCGGTTTTACCAGGATCTTGATTATGACGCCATCGCCGGTGTCATGTCGATTCAGGTCCATTCGGCTGTGAACCTCGTGTACGAGGCCCTGAAGCTCCTCCGGCGTAACTGGTTTCTGTCGCTCCTTATCTGGATTCTTCCCTTAAACCCATGAAAAACTACAGTCAGTTTGACACCGAAGACTTTGTCCAGGATCCCTACTTCCGGAAGTGGGTATTGGGCAAGTTGCCGCCCGGCGACAGCTTCTGGCCGACGTGGCAGTCCGCACATCCCGGTCGGCAGGAACAGCTGGAGGAGGCCCGTTCGCTTGTCGTGGCGCTTCAACCGGATGACCGCCCTGCCGATCCCGATGAAGTCCGTCTGGCCGTTCAGGACATTATGAACGACCTGGACGACCGCCGCCGCCCGTTTCCGCTTCTCCGCATCGCTGCCGGGCTGCTTTTGCTGGCGGGCCTGGGCTGGTGGGTGTGGACGGCACTCCTGCCACCGGGCAGCCGGGAAGAGGTGAACCGATCCGCTCTTCCCCGGAAAATCCAGCTGGCCGACGGAACCCGCGTGACGCTGTCGCCGAACAGCCGTCTGAAAATCTCCGAGCATTACGGGCAGAAAAAGCGGGAAGTATCACTGACGGGAGAAGCCTTCTTCGACGTCGTCCGGAACCCCGAAAAGCCCTTTCTCGTCTATGCCGGAAACCTGGTAACGAAAGTACTGGGTACCAGCTTTACGATACGGGCAACGGACGACCGGGTATCGGTTGCCGTCCGGACCGGAAAGGTGACCGTCTACCGCACGGAGAAAAAGCCGGGATCGGCGCTGTCGGAAGAAATGATCCTGCTGCCCAATCAGCAGGCGGTCATGGAAAAAGCCAGCCTCGTGAAAACCCTGGTGGAGGAGCCTGTATTGCTCGAAAGTCCGGTCGAACGATTCGCCGAAACGCCTGTAAATGAGGTATTTCACCGCCTCGAAAAGGCCTATGGTATCCGGATTCTGTTTGAAGAAGACCAGTTGAAGGACTGCAATTTTACAGCGACGTTTACCCGTGAATCGCTGTTCGACAAACTGAGTTTTGTCTGTGAGACGATCCAGGCCCGCTATGAGGTCGTCGACGGACAGATTGTGATTGACGGCGCGAAGTGCCGCTGATATCCAACCCGCGAAATCTCTGTATCTGAAAGAAGGCCGGCGGTGCCGCAAACACTGCCGGCCGGATCCCCTGCTCCGGCCTTACCGCAAATAAGACCGGAAGGGAGTGCTTTTGCCAAACGAAAACCGCTTCACAAAAACAGCCCTGGAAGGCCTTTCAAACCTATGAAAAAAACTCGGCATGATTTGCTGCTGATCGTCATGAGAATATCCATTACGCAGGCGTTTGTGTTTCTGATTGCGGGAATGACCTGGGCGCTGCCGGCCCCGGGGCAGGAGCTGCTCGATAAGCCGGTGACTATCCGGATGGAAGACAAGTCTCTCAAAACGGTCCTTTCCTTCCTCGAAGAGCATACCAGCGCCCGGTTTGTCTACAGCCCGAAGGCCGTGCAGGCGGAACGACGGGTGTCGGTACACGTCACCAATCAACCGCTCCGGAAGGTACTTGAGACCGTGCTGGCGCCGATGAAAATCCGCTACCGGCTTGTCGGCGACCAGATTATCCTGAGCCAACCGAAAATTCCGGAAGAAAAAACGCCGGAACCACCTGCGGAGTCATCCGCTATGCCCGAAGCACCGGAAGAAGCAGCAGACCGTACCCTCCGCGGAACGGTCACGGACGCGGCCGGCGCCCCGCTTCCCGGCGTCAGCGTGGCTATCCGGGGTACGACGCGGGGTACGACCACGGGTGCAGACGGCTCCTTTACCCTCCGCTTACCCGAAGAGCCGGTGACGCTCGTCTTTTCCTCGGTAGGCTATCTGACGCAGGAACAGGCCATCACGACGCAGACGGTCTTTTCGGTGACGATGGCGCCGGCCGACAGGGCCCTCGACGAAGTCGTGGTGGTGGGTTATGGTACACAGAAGAAAGCAGACGTAACAGGCTCTGTATCAACCATCAAAGGAGATGCGCTGACCAAGGCCCCCACGCCTAACCTGGCGAACTCCCTGACCGGAAAGATGACCGGAGTCATTACCACCCAGCAAAGTGGCAAGCCCGGGTTCGATGATCCGACGTTTCTGGTCCGGGGAAAAAGTACCTTCGGAGACAACGGCGCACTGGTACTGGTCGACGGTATCGAGCGGTCTTTCAGCCGCCTTGATCCCAATGAAATCGAGAGCGTGACGGTTTTGAAAGACGCCGCGTCGGCAGCGGTATACGGCGCACGGGCGGCGAACGGCGTTGTTCTGATCACCACCAAACGCGGGAAGGACGGTAAAACCAAAATCAGCTATACCGGATCGACGGGTTTTCAGATGCCCACGCGCGTGCCTCATGTCATGAATGCGTATGAGTACGCGACATACCTGAACAGGGCAAAGGTAAACCTGGGCGATGTACCCCGGTTTTCGGACGCAGATGTCGAAAAATTCCGCACGGGCGCGCTGCCTTCAACGGATTGGTGGGGTACTGTCCTCCGCAAGCGCGCCGCTATCCAACAGCATAACCTGACGTTGAGCGGGGGGAAGTCGGAGGGTACCAAATACTTCGTGTCCCTGGGTGTTCTCAACCAGAACGGACTCTATGAACTATCTGATTTCAAGCGCTATAACCTGCGGGTGAACCTGGATAATCAGGTCACGAAGGATTTTCGCGTGAGCCTGGATATCGGCGCCCGGCATGAACTGCTGAGCCAGTCGGCCATCGGCGACGGCATCTTCACGACCCTGATCAATTCCAAACCGACCGAACGGCCCTATACGCCCGACAGCATCGCGGTGGGCGGTCTGGGTTCCAACGGGCAGGGGCTGTCCCCGATTGGCCTGACACAGCAATCCGGGTACTCCAAAACCACGAACGACGTGTTCCAGGGAACGCTTCAGGCTACTTATGCCGCTCCTTTTGTGAAGGGACTTTCGGCGAATATGCGGTTTTCGTACGACCGGTTTTTCTCCGCCGCCAAAACCTTCAATACGCCGTATACCTACTACGTGTTCGACCGGGCGATCAGCAAATACACCGCCTTCCAGAGCGGGGGAGGGACTAATTTGTCGGAAGGAACGGCGCAGGACGCCCGCTCAACGCTCCAGGTATCCCTCAACTACGACCGTACCTTCGGCAACCACGGTATTTCGGCGTTGCTCCTGACCGAACGTATTCATTATGCCTACCAGAACCTGCAGGCGTCGCGCGTGCAGTACATCTCTCCGGCGATAGACCAGCTGTTTGCCGGACCAGACCTGAACCAGAAAAATGGCGGCTCGGCGACGGAGACGGCCCGCCTGGGTTACGTCGGTAGGGTGAATTACAACTACCGGGAGCGGTACCTGTTGCAGGCCAACTTCCGGTACGACGGCTCGTTTAACTTTCCCAATGGCCGCCGCTGGGGCCTGTTTCCGGCTGTCTCGGCAGGCTGGCGGATCAGCGAGGAGCCGTTTCTACGCAGTACCACATGGCTGAGTAACCTGAAAATCAGGGCCTCATACGGGCAGTTCGGAAACGATCGCGTCGCGGCTTTTCAATACCTGAGCGGGTTTCGGTTCGGTTCGGGCTCGGTGATTGGCGGGTCGTATCAATCCGGCCTGGCGGATCTCGGTATTCCGAACCCGAATATTACCTGGGAAACGGCGACGAATACCGATGTCGGCCTGGAATTCGGCCTCTTCAACGGAAAGGTCTCCGGCGAGCTGGATTACTTCTACAAACGGACAAAGGACATACTCCTGCCGCGGAATGCTTCTGTTCCGTCCACGTTCGGCGCGACGCTGCCGTATGAAAACATCGGTATCGTCGACAACAAAGGCTTTGAAGCCATCCTCCGGTATCAGAACCAGGTCCGGAAGGTGCGGTTTTCTGTCGAAGGAAACATGACCTATGCCCTCAGCAAGGTGATTTTCATGGATGAACCGAAAGACGTGGACGCCCGTATCCGCAAAACCGGCCAGCCGTTCGACCAGTTTTTTGCGCTGGAATCAGCCGGTTTGTTTCAGACGCAGGAAGAAATCAACGCTGCACCGGTGCAGGACGGCAACGGCAACAAGTCGATCAAAACGGGTGACATTCGGTATATCGATTACAACGGCGACAAAATCATTGATGGAAAAGACATCCATAAAGTCGGCAAAAGTGACATCCCTCGTTTGGTATTCGGTTTCAACCTGTCGGTCAGCTATGCCGGGTTTGACCTGACGGCCAATTTTCAGGGCGCGACGGGCTTCCAGCAGTTTCTCCGCTATGACCCGTTCAACCTGGAATCCAACGCCCTGGCGATGTTCAAGGATTCCTGGACGCCGGAAAACCCCAATGCCCGCTTCCCGCGGCTGTATGCCGGGCTGAAGCAGAATAACCGGGAGTCGTCCTCCTTCTGGCTCTATAACGCAACGTATATGAGGCTCCGGAACCTGGAACTGGCTTATTCCTTCAACCGCTTTGCGGCAATCAAAAAGGCAGGCTTCGGAAACCTGCGGGTCTTCGCTTCCGGAAATAACCTCCTGACCTTCTCGAAGATGAAAGACTTTGACCCGGAAGCGCCGAATATCGAGCCCGGCTCAAAATCCTACTACTATCCGCAGATGAAAACCTATAACCTCGGCGTCCAGCTGGAATTCTAACGCGATGAAAAAGACCTTTATCTGCCTGCTGGCTTCGACCCTGCTGCTGGCTTCGTGCCGGAATGATTTTCTGGACCGCAAACCCCTCGATATCATCTCCAGCGATGCCGTTTTCAAAGACAAAGCCCTCACGGAGGCCTACCTTTACCACATTTACGACTACATGCCGGTAGGCTATGGTTTATACCAGACGGAGGGCCAGAACGTCTTTTCCGGTTTGGGTATTACCGACCTGCTTGACGGCAGTACGGATATGCTGCGATCGCCCTCGATCTGGAACGAAAGCAACAGCATCATGATCCCGGGGCTGATTTCGGCGACCTACAACCCGCTCGAAACCTGGGCCCGCAACTACCAGGCGATCCGGAAGGTACACAACCTGATCGACGGCCTGAAAACCAGCACATTGGACGAAACCTGGAAGAGCCGCATCACCGCCGAAGCCCGCTTTGTCCGCGCGTTCCTGTACTTCGATCTCGTCCGCCGGTACGGCGATGTTCCGCTGGTGAAAGACCTGCAATCGTTCGATAACCTCGATAACCTTCTCGTGCCGCGTACGGCCGCCGCCGATGTGTATGCTTTTGTTGCAGCCGAACTGAACGCCTGCGCGGAGCTGGTACCTTCCGTCAAGGCACTGGCGAGCCTGGAGCTTGGCCGGGTGACGCGCGAAGCCTGCTGGGCGCTCAACGGGCGGGTATTGCTTTTCGCAGGAAAATATGCGGAGTCGGCCGCTGCATCGAAGAAAGTAATCGACAGTGGCAGCTACCTGCTCGACCCGGATTACAACGCCCTGTTTCAGTCCCGGGGCGGTAACCGGGAAGTCATCTTCGAGGTGATGTTCAACGGGACAAACAAAGGGCATGCGTTTGATAACCTGTTTCTGCCGCCGAGTATCGACAACGGTTGGGGATCGCAGACACTTCCGACGCAGGAAGCCGTCGATTCCTACGAAATGCTGAACGGAAAAGCGATCACCGACCCGACATCCGGCTACGACCCGCAGAACCCCTATGTCAACCGCGATAAACGTTTCGCTGCCAGTATTGTGTACGACGGAGCAGTCCTGAAAGGTAAGACCATCCGCACCGCCGCGCTGGTGCCGGACGACGGGCTCGGCCTCGAAGGGCGTACCGTCACCGGTTACTATATCCGCAAGTTTATCGACGAAGCGATCCCCTTTGTGGAGCTCGATTTCAACGGAAGCAAGGTTTCCTGGAAAGAACTGCGCCTCGGGGAAGTACTGCTCAACTATGCCGAAGCGCAGAACCAGGCGGCAGGTCCGGATGCCTCTGTGCTTGAGGCGATTAACCAGGTTCGGCGTACCCACGGCGGTCTGCCCGCCCTGCCCGCCGGATTGAGCAAACAGCAGGTAACCGACCGGATCATGCAGGAACGCAAAGTAGAACTGGCTTTTGAAGGCCATCGGTTCTGGGACCTACGCCGGTGGAAAAAAGCAGAGGAAGTATTGCACGACAAGTACTTCCATGGCATGAAAATCACCGTCGACGCGGCAGGGAAACGCACGTTCACCCCGTTTGAGCTGTCGACTCTCCCGAAACAGGTATTCCTGCCGAAACATTACCTCATGCCCATCAACCTCGCTGAACTCAACAAGAACAAAAACCTCCAACAAAACCCCGGTTACTGATCGATGAAAAAGACCGCCGCTTTCCTGTGCCTGCTCGCGCTCGCGACAGGCTGCAACCCGCCAGTAACGCCGCCGACAAACTCGACGGGCAACACGACCTATTACGTCGACTCACAAAACGGCAGCGATACCAACGCCGGAACGAGCGAAGGAGCCGCCTGGAAAACGTTTACCAACGTCAACACGATCACCTTTGCCGCCGGAGACAAGATATTGCTCAAAAGCGGAGGAGTATGGACCGGACAGTTGCATCCGCTCGGCAACGGCGGGACGGATAACCCCATCACACTGGGGTCGTACGGAACCGGGAGTAAGCCGCTCATCAGCGCAGGTGGGATCACCGGAGCCGCGGTATACCTCAAAAATCAGCAGAACTGGGTCATCGAAAACCTCGAAATCACAAATACGGCGGCGAGCCGGAGCGATGTCTACCGCTGGGGTATTCAGGTGGAAAACAACGGCGGCGGGACCCTTTCCAACATCATCATCCGGAATAACTACGTACACCACGTCACCGGCTCCTTCAAGTGGGTCACGGGGTATATTGATCCGCACCTCAACGGGGGTATCGCCGTCAACGTCACCGGCTCTGCGGGTACAGACAAGTTTGATTATGTGGTGATTGAAGGAAATACCGTGTCGAATTCGGGGCGGACGGGTATTGTGGTGTGGGATAATGTATGGAACGGCAGCAACTTCGCTTCGACCCGCGTCAAGGTCCGCCAGAATACCGTGGAGTACATCGACAGCGACGGTATTCTCACGTTCGGCTGCAACGGCGCGCTGCTCGAATACAACGTCGCCAATACCTGCGGCAACTACGCTGAATCCGGCCAGTTCAACGGCTCCTGTGCGATCTGGTCGACGCGCGGCAGCGACTGTATCAGCCAGTATAACGAAGCCTACAACACGAAAGCGCTGCTGGACAATGTTGACGGCCAGGGCTTTGATATTGACATGGATGCAACGAATTGCATCGTCCAGTACAACTATAGCCACGACAACGAAGGCGGTTTTATTCTGCTGATCGATGCCCGGACACAGCCCGGCGTGTATGTCGGTACTTCCGGCGCTGTGGTTCGCTACAATATCAGTCAGAACGATAAGACGCGTATCATCAATTTTGCGGGAGGAATCGCACCGAATTCGGCTGTTTACAACAATACGTTCTACATCGGGAGTGGTTTGGCGACAAACATTATCGAACATTCCTGGGATATGGACATGACGCAGCCGTTCTCCTTCCGGAACAACATCGTCTACAACCTCGGCTCCGGCGGGTACCAGATTCCGGGACCGAACGGGACGTTTGACTACAACCTGTTTTACGGAAACCACCCGGCTACGGAGCCGGCGGATGCCCATAAACTTACTTCCAATCCCCTGCTGGCCAATCCGGGCAGCGGAGGGACGGGACGCTCAACCGTTGCCGGCTACCTGCTCGGCAGCGGCTCTCCGGCGGCAGGTTCCGGGAAAGTGATCGCGAATAATGGCGGGCTGGATTACTTCGGCAATACCATCACGGCGGGGTACTACCCTTCGCGCGGGGCGCATCAGGTAGCAGGCGGACCGGCGGGTACCACGCCCGAAACCGTCACCGATCCGCTGGATAATTTTTCGCTGGTCTCGTCGCGCAGTACCAATATCCAGCTCGACGCATCCAACCCGGCGTATTTCGGAGGCGATAATTCGCGGGTGACGCGCAGCTCCGGCAGTATCGGGTACATCACCTACAACCTGAGCAACCTGACGTCGTTCAGCGCTGATATTCACGAGTTTTCGACGGACCTGAGCAAGGTGAAGTACTATGCTTCGGCTGACGGAACGACCTGGACGCTACTCTCTTCCTCCTATACCGCACCCGTGCTGATAGCCAATGGCTGGTCCAAAACGACGTTCTCCGGAGCGGTGCCAGCCGGCAACCACTACCTCAAAATCGAACTTTCCGACGCCTCAAGCTGGGGTACGCAAATCGGAAAAGTAACCATTACCCACCTGAACTAGCGAATGCAGAAACGACGGAACCACCTGCAGGCGGCCGCACTATGCTGGCTGCTGGCCGCCTGCGGGGCGCCGGTCGACGAGCCGGTACTCACCATCAACGGAGATGCCATCGGGCAGGAGGAATTCCTCGCCCGTATGGAACAAAACCGGGCGGTGGTAATCGGGTATTTTCAGCGGGAAAAAGCGTCCGGCTACGCTGATGATTTCTGGACGCATTCGTACGATGGTACCACGCCGCTGGAGGTACTCCGGGATTCGGCCCGGAAACAGCTTGCTGATCAGTATTTGAAAATGCAACTGGCTGAAAGTATGGGTGTTATCGCTGATGCCGGGTATTTGAAACGCAGGGAAGCCTGGCAGGCTGAAAACGAACGCCGCCGCAAAGCAGTCGTTGCCCGGGAGATCCTATTTGGCCCGACGGTTTTAACTTTTTCCGGCTATGAAAAGTACCTGCTGAGTAACCTGGAAAATACCCTGGCCGACCGGCTCGGCGGAGCTTCCAACTATCGATTCCGGCTCGACTCGCTCCGGCGAAAAGCCATCGTCACCGTCCACCTGCCGGTTTACGGAAAAATGAAACCCTGATTCCCATGCGATACCTCCTTTTGCTTTTTTTCGGACTGTTGCTCCGCCCGGCGGGGGCGCAGCAGGCTCAAACCTTGACAGATCTTGCCTACGGCCCGGATTCCCTTCAGAAAATGGACGTGTACCTCGTCGCGAACCGGACGACCCAGACGCCGCTGGTTATCCTTGTTCACGGCGGGGGATGGATGAACGGAGACAAGACCGCCTGCCATTTCATGCGGGATTTTCTCCTTCCGCAGGGAATCAACATCGTCAACATCAACTACCGCCTGGCTACTCCGCAGCGGCATTACCACGAAATCATGGCGGATATGGACAGCGCCGTGAGTATGCTGCTGCGCAAGGCAGACGAATGGGGCATCCGGAAAGACCGCTACGTTTTCTGGGGCGGAAGCGCCGGCGGGCACCTGGCACTGCTGTATGCTTACAAGTATGACAGGCGAAACGTGATTTCGGCGGTAACATCTCTCGGCGGGCCGACCTGCCTGGACGATCTCCGCACGCTTTCCAAAGTCAAACCGTCTGATTTACAGGGCCTGCTGCCGCTCATCACCGGCGACCCGTGGACGCCGCCCAACCTGCCGGCCGGCTATCGGGAAGCGAGCCCCTGCCACGGGCCCGACTACAAGCCTACGCTGCTGATGCACGGCGGCGCAGACCCGATCGTTCCCGTTGGGCAATCAGAAATAATGTATCAATTGTTACAGGAAAGACAGATACCCTCGGAACTGATCGTCCTCCCCAACGGCGGCCACGGCGGAGAAGGTACCACGCCCGAGGCCGCACAGCACATGGCCCGCACGCTGGTCCGGTGGATTCAAACCTACAGCCGCTAGCTCAGGCTTTTGAGGACGTGCCGGAAGTTCTTTCCGACAGGCAGTTCGCGCCCGTTTTTCAGGTGAATGGTATTTCCTTCGATGAAATGAACAAAATGCCGGTTGAGCAGAAAAGACTTGTGAATACGAATGAAAGTATCTCCGGGTAGCTGGGTTTCAAAGCTGGTCAATGTCCTGGGTGTCAGCGTGAAATGGCCGTCCTCCCAGATTTTGACATAGTTGCCGAGGCTTTCCAGGTACTGGATGCGGTCGAGGTCGATCAGCACCTGTTTCTTATCCGATTTGACAGAAATACGGAGTGATTCTGCTGGTGCGGCAGGTGCGGAAACAGCAGGCTGTTTGAGGGAAAACTCTGCCTGCGCGCGGTTGACGGCTTTCAGAAAGCGGTCGAACCGGAACGGTTTCAGGAGGTAATCACACACGTCCAGCTCAAAACTCTCCAGCGCATGCTCTTCATACGCCGAGGTAATAATCACCAGCGGCCGGTGCGTCAGCGTCCGTAAAAACTCCAGGCCGCTGAGCCGGGGCATACGGATGTCGAGAAAAATGAGGTCAACCGGCTGCGCGCTCAGAAACGTCAGCGCTTCGGTAGCGCGGTAGCAATGCCCGGCGATTTCCAGGAAGGGCACGTCTTCGAGGTATTGCCCGATGATCTCGTGGGCAAGGGGTTCGTCGTCGACGATCAGGCAGCGCATCACAGATCGAGGGAAAGTTCAGCCGTAAAGGTAGTTATTCCGGCGGACGTGGTCAGGCGGTGCTTGCCCGGGTAAAGGAGTTCCAGTCGCCGGCGGAGGTTTTCCAGGCCGATTCCCCCCGTTTCGCCCGGCTGCTCTTCTACCGAATTTTCACACCGGAAGAACAGCTGACCTTTCCGGCAGCGGAGGGTAATGGTCAGACTTGCCGATTCCGCAGCCGGCTCGATGCCGTGTTTGAAGGCATTCTCGACCGGTACAATCAGTAAAAGGGGAGATATGGGCTGCTGTTCGTCGTCCAGCTCAACGGATACCTTCAGCGCCAGCGGCAGGCGAAGCCGCAATTGCTGCAAACGAAGGTAGTCGCGCAGGTACTGGACTTCTTCCTGAATGGCGACCTGTTCTTCCTTTCCCCGGTAAATGACATACCGCATCAGGTCGGAGAGCTGAAGGATACTCTCTGGCGCGTCAGGCGATTGTTTCAGGGTGAGGGAATACAGGTTATTAAGCGTATTGAAGAAAAAGTGGGGATTGAGCTGCTGCCGGAGCAGGTCGAGCTCCGCCCGGGTTTTTTCCTGTTCGAGCAGACTGATCCGGTCGTTTTGCTGCGCCCATTGCAGGGCGAGTACCACCGGCAGACTGACGAGCATGACGCCGGAGAAAACCAGCGCATTTTCAAAGACAAAGGGATTTTCGATGATATCTCCGAAAATCCGCCGGAGCGTCAGGGACTTGATTAGTTGGGAAGCTGCCGGGTACAACAGGGACAAAACGGCTGCAAAACTCAGCAGGTAGATCAGCAGGCCTTTTTCTTTCAGGACAACGGCAACGAGAAAATGCCGGTTGAGCAGGTAAAACACATATCCGGCCAGGTACATCACTTCAAACTGAAGGAAAAACTGCACGAAAATACCAAAGTGCCGGAGGATAAGGGGACCATCGAAGAGGTAATGAACAAGCAGAAAGCCATCCGGATAGTGCGCCGGATCGTCCATCGACGAAACACTCATAGCCGCCAGACCTGCCGCTACCAGCGTAATACTCAGCAGAATAGCGTTGTCTAACCCGATGCGCAATACCTTTGGCGCCTGCCGGTTCCGGAAATAGGCAGAAGCCGTGAGGATACCCTCCAGCGCCAGGTTCAGGCAGGCCGCGAGGACAAACAACCCGTCGGGTGCAGTACCCGGATGGAAATAGGTCAGCGCAGGGAGCGCCACCAGGAAGCACCCGGCCCGGACGGCAAGGTACCGGGACCGGCTCAGCCGTTCCTTCAGGTACTCTTTTCCGGCGGTAACTGCCAGTACCGGTAGCTGCACGACCAACAGCGGCAGCAGAATGCCGGCAAACCGTGCCCAGGTATACGGTTCCTGCTCCAGCGTCTGCCCGATGGCCAGCCACGCCGACAGACCGGCAAACAGCCAGACGTCCAGAAAACGCAGGAAAAAACGTCTCATCTCTTCCATAAAAGACCGAAAACAAGGCGAAAGCTTCCTTTCCGGCAAAAAGGAATGACAAAGGGAGTTGTTTTCGTGACGAAAGGAAGGTAGTTCCGGTTGGCCCCGGTACGCGGTCGTTCATCAGCCTCATTCATACCTTCCTCATCTAAAATTCACAGAGAAAAGTACTTCCGCCAGGTTGCGCCAAAAAAGCAATCAATGGCTGATTTACAGATACAACACCTCACCAAACAATACGGCAATGTCCGGGCGCTGGACGACGTCACGCTGGCGATCGGTACCGGCCTTTTCGGCTTGCTGGGCCCGAACGGAGCAGGAAAATCGTCCCTCATGCGTACCCTCGCCACGCTTCAGGAACCGGATAGCGGGAAGGTATTTTTTTCAGGAACCGACATACACCGGGAGCCATTCGCACTCCGCCGGCAACTGGGATACCTGCCGCAGGATTTTGGCGTATATCCGCGCTTCACGGCCGTGGAGCTGCTGGATCACCTGGCGGTGCTGAAAGGTATCCGCAGCCGCGCCGACCGGCGTGAGCAGGTACTGGCGCTGTTACAGCGCACCAACCTGTACGAGGTCCGCAACCGGGCCGTCAGCAGCTACTCAGGCGGAATGCGCCAGCGGTTTGGCGTTGCCCAGGCCCTGCTCGGCGATCCGAAGCTGGTGATCGTCGACGAACCTACCGCCGGTCTCGATCCCGAAGAACGGAACCGGTTTCACGACCTTTTGGGTGAAATCGGAGAAAAAATAGTGGTGCTGCTATCGACCCACATCGTCGAAGACGTCAGCGAACTCTGTCAGGACATGGCCGTTCTGGCGCAGGGCAGGGTGATCCTGCGCGGTCGCCCGGCAACGCTCCGGGAGCAATTGGCCGGAACGGTCTGGCGAAAATCCGTTCACCGCGATGAAGCGGAACACTACCGGCAGTCGTTTGCTGTCCTGTCCGAGCGCCTTCGCGAAGGAAAGATTCAGGTACACGTACTCGCATCCGAACGACCGGAATCCGGTTTTGAGCCGGTTGCTCCGGGCCTGGAAGACGTTTACTTTTCAGCGCTGGCGGGCCGGCGGGGAGGTGCCGCGTGAGGAAAAATGCCTGGCTTTTTGAACTCCGGTACCACAGCCGGCAGGCGTCGTTTCGGGTAGCGCTGGTCGTCTTTTTTCTGCTTGGTATCGGGATGTCGTTCGGGCGGTTCGGCGACGCCCACAAAAACGCTCCCTACGTCCTGGGAATGCTGACGGGGCTGCTGTCGCTGACGACGGTTTTTGCGGCGACGATTTTTACTGCTAACGTATGCCTCCGCGATGTGAGGTACCGGATGGAACCGCTGCTGTTTTCGACATCCCTGCGCCGGTCAGACTACTTCCTGAGCCGGCTGTCGGGTTTGTGGCTGGCTGTTTTTGCGATACTCACGGTATCCCTGGCAGGAGTGGCAACCGGCTGCCTGATACAGGAGCATGAGGTGCAGGGGCCTTACGTGGCAGGTTGGTTTCTGCATCCGCTGGTAGTATTCGGAGTACCGAATGTTCTGGTGATTGTGTCGCTTCTGTTTGCCGTGGCGCTGTTTTCGCGGAGCGAACGGTCGGTATATGTGACGGGCGTGCTGCTCTATATTCTCTACCTGACGGGATCGATACTGGGCGGCTCGCCGCTGATCGCCGGTTCGCCACTGAAAGACGGGCCGCAGAATATCTGGCCATTGCTGGGCGATCCCTTTGGTCTGTCGTCGTTTTTCGGCGATACACGGTTGTGGACGGTATCCCGGAAAAACAGCGAGCTATACGGCCTTTCCGGCGCTTTCGGGTGGAATCGGGCGGTGTGGACCGGCTTTTCGGCGGTCGTGCTTTTCGTTACATACCGCCGTTTCCCGTTCCGGCTGCCAATATCGTCCCCGGAAAAAAAGAAAATGCAGGAAGCGGCTGCGCCCGCCGTCTATCGCCTGATACCGGTTCAGGCAACCGGAATATCCTGGTATTGCTGGGTTTTTTGGGCGCGTTTGGAACTCGAAATCAGACTGTTATTCCGGCAGATTCCTTTCTGGGTCATGCTCCTGCTGTGGGTGTTTCTGTATGCGGTGGAGTTGCAGGATGCGTGGTATGGAGGTCCGTACGGAATGCGTTTATTACCGACAACCGGCCTGTTGGTGGAAGAAGTCCGCGCTTTTCGCCTCGCCCTGCCGGTATTGCTCTTTTTCAGTTCGGAAATGGTCTGGAGCGATCGGCAGGTGCGTTTTTCGGATATACTCACGGCGACGCCCGTCGCCGGCAGCCTGCTCTGGGCCTCAAAAATGACAGTGCTGGCACTGCTGATACTGGTACTGATCGGCGCGACGGCCATAACCGGCGTGGCCTCTCAGCTCGCCGCGGGATACACCGATCTGCAACCTTGTACGTACCTGAGTCTGGCCTGTTACGGCGGTCTGCCGCTGCTGTATGTAACGGTGTTACTGTTGTTTGTTCAGGCAATTACGCCCAATCGATACCTCGGCCTGGTACTGGGATTGCTGGTGATGGCGCTGGTATTGTTCAGCCGGAGGATAGGTCTCGAACATCCGCTGCTCCGGTATGCGACACCACCGGAGCTGTATTATTCGGAAATGAGCGGCTGGGGACACTATGCCGACGCTTTCGACGGATACATGCTATACTGGGGTGCGGCGGCGGCTTCCATCGGAATACTGACCGCCGCCTGGTGGGGAAAGCGCCGCCCGGTTTTTTCCCGATCCTTGAAATTTTTGCTGATACTGGCGCTCTGTACCTGGGCCGGAACCGGCGTAGCCTTGTACCAACGCCTGGCGCCGACGTACCAAAGCCAGCAGTCGCTTATCAATCAGGGCATTAGTTATGAAAAGCGATACAAACGCCTGGGACTGGCCGCGCAGCCGGTGATTCAGGCCACGCAGCTGGCGGTAGACCTATTTCCGTCCGAACGAAAGTACCGCGTCCGCGGCACCTATCGTCTCCGAAACGAAAGCGATAAGCCGCTTAGCCAGATTTGGGTGGGAACGGATCCCGGAACGATGACGACGGAAATCACGCTTTCGGAGCGTTTCAGCGACCGGACGGAGGGCAACCAGCACTTTCTCCGCCTGTCGCGCCCCCTCTTGCCGGGAAGGGAGCTGACGCTTCGTTTTTCGATGGAAGCGGACCGCTCCGGCTACGTACCATTCGACGCCGAACACAGCGTAGTACCGAACGGATCATACATCGAGCTGGAAAAATTCCTGCCCTGGCTGGGCTATAATCCCCGCCTCGAAACGCGTGACCGGCAGGCGAGGCGAAAGGCGGGGTTGCCGGAGGAGTCGGTGCCGATACCCGCAGATTCCCTGTATCATCCTGTGCATCAGGATATAACCGTCACAACAGACCCCGGTCAGACCGTCGTAGCAATCGGAACGCTGATTTCGACGGGTAATAGTGCCGGCAGGCCTGTGTTCCGGTACCGGCTGGACGGCCCGTTCCGCTGCGCGCTGAGTTCGGCCCGGTATGTAGTCCGGGAAGACCAGGCAGGTACCACCCGGATACGGATCTTCTATCACCCCGGCCATGAAACCAACGTCCCGATGCTGGTGAAAGCAGCGAAAGACGCGCTCACATATGCCGATACAGCTTTTCATCCTTACCCGTTTCCCGAACTGACGATAGCAGAAATACCCCGGTATCCGGGCGCGGCGACGGCCTATCCGGGTACTGTTTTTTCGGCTGAAAACATCAATTTTCTGGGAAATTTCAGCCGAAATGCCTTTCCGCACGCCTATGCGATCCTCGCGCACGAAATCTCCCATCAATGGTGGCCGCACCAGATGGCGCCGGTGGGCGGTCCGGGAGACGGTTTGCTGACAGAGTCCCTGGCGAAATATGCCGAGGCGGTGATCACAGAGCGCTTTACCGGCCGCGAGCAGCTGAGTACCTACCTGAAACGGGACAACAATTTCTACTTCGGCATGCGGGAAGACGATGAAAAGCCGCTCACCCGGTCATCCGACCAGCTTTATGTCGAATACCAGAAGGGCGGACTCGTGCTTTACGGCTTGCGCGAGCGCCTGGGCGAGGACCGGGTCAACCGCGCATTGAAAAAGCTGGTACACAGGTATCGCTACCCCGGCCGCCGGGTACGTCCGGCGGACCTTCTCCGGGAGCTGACGGTCGGCGCATCCGAACGCGAAAAACGACTGATTCGGGAGTTGCTTCAACAGAAAACAACCTATGACCTGTCGATCCGGGTACTGAAAACCGAACGCAGACCCGATGGAAGCTACCGGCTGCTGCTGGAAATCAGCGCCCGGAAGGAAGAAAACGGCCGGAAGCTGCCCGTCGATGAGGATATGGAGGTTGCCGTTTCGGGTGACAGCGGTCGGTTGTTCTCCCGGAAGTACCGGATTACGGAGGACCGCACCCGGTTGTCGCTCGTCGTCCGGCAGCGCCCCGATCAGGTTATGGTTGACCCGATGGGATACATCCTTGACCCGGATCAACGGGATAATTCGGCGAAGGTAAAGTGAAGAAGGAGGTACGGCGGCGCAGGCCGCCGTACCAAAATACTTTTTATTTTCGCCGCGCCGGATTGTCCGCCGGCCGGAATGCATGAAAACCCATCAGCCTGTTGCGATCGTCTGTATTTTTACCTGGATCGGCTTTGTCTGCGCGATCAGTTTTCTCGAAGCCTGGCTGAAGTTTCAGGCTCCGGGTGTGACGATCCCGATTGGTTTGGGTATCGGGCGACTGGTGTTCTCCGCCCTGAACAAAATCGAATGGGTATTCGCGGTAGCGGTGCTTGGAAGCGCTTTCCTGAGTCGGAACGGGCTTCGCTGGCCGCTGTGGATTGCCATCGCCATTCTGGTTGCGGAGACGGTCTGGTTGCTGCCGGCGCTCGACGCGCGTGCGGAAGAGATGATCCATCACCGACCGGTTCCGCCGTCGCGCCTTCACATAATGTACATCGCAATGGAAGGCGTCAAAGTTTTCGCATTGCTGGCCGGCGGTCTGGCGCTGTTCAAAAGTACCCGCTACCGGTAGTATTCGTCGAGCAGGTCCCGGCGCTCTCCCGTTTCGAGGTGAATGCACTCCAGGCGCTTGTAGGAACAAAATGAACCCATATCGCGGTCGCCGTTGATGAATACCGCGCCGGCGAGTATTACATACCGGCAGGGATAGCTGGTTTGACTCACGAGTACATCAATGCGCTGATTGATGGCTTCATACATGACTTCTGTCGCTTCAAACAAGGAATGCGGAGCGTTTTTAATGCGGCTTTCTTCTTTCAGGAAAATCTGTTCGATGGTGTTCATCTGGTAATCGAGGTCCGTCACCGCACCCGGCCGGATGTTTCCGGCAAGTAACTTTCCGAGCGCACCTTTGGCGGCGCCACAGCACGCAGAAGCCTGACTCTGGCCGATCCGGCTGATTTCTCCCAAAGATCCTTCCTTGGTAACCCCGATATGCGGCGCGAAAAAGACGAGTACGGCTCCGTCTTCCGGCACGTGATGGGCGAAGGCGTTCATACCGGTCACGCCGGCGAAGGGGAAACCGTCGAGGCCGCCGAGGTGGAAAGGACCTAGCATTTCCAGCGCCCGCGGAGGATACTGAATCGCATTTACGTCGTCGCAGCAGAGGCTGTCGGCATGCATGATCTGCCGGGGCGAAAGACCCAGCGTGCGCCCGAGGGTATCGAGGAGGCGGTCGACGGTTTCAATAGACGTCAGCGCATTCGGATACCAGCGCCGTACTGTTTCGAGGTGGTTCATGATGTTAAAGAACAATGTTGTTAACAGGTTGAATAGCAGGGGGAAGGTCGGTTTCGCCGAGCATTTCGCGCAGGTCGATTTCGATCGTGCGGGAAATCTGGGTGATGGGTACGTCGTTGGCGCTGCCTTCGAACGGGTTTTCGGTGGCCTCGCCGGTCATATCAAGCGCCACGAATACCCAGCCGAGAAGCGTACTGAACGGAATGGAGAGCCAGACAAATTCCGGTCCGAACTTTGCGAATTCCTGTACCATCCCGAACGGAATCAGGATGCATAGCAGGTTGGTAAAAAACAGGTTCAGGCTGGAATACTGCCGCGGATAGGGGAAGTTTTTAATGCGCTCGCACCGGCCCTGCTGGTCATACAGGTCTTTGAGGTGGGTTTCGAGCGCGACGAAGTTGTAATCCGTCAACAATCCCGCTTCGTTCAGCCCGCGCAGCTCGTCAGACTGCCGGGACAGCAGCTGCGTCGCCTTGTTTTTCCGGGCGAGGATATACTGTCGTTCTTCTTCTGGCAAAAAAGGCTTCAGTTCTTCGCCCATGTCCGATTGCCATTCCGGCACGACGTAATACCGCTTCTGATATTCCTGATTATACCTCCGTTTTTTGATGTATTCCCAGCTGCGTACTTCGCGCAGCTGAAACCGCAGGGCTGTCAGCCACGCGATGTGCCGGTAGATCAGCCGTTGGTGGATATCCTGTTCGAGGGCAGGGTCATCGGCGCGAACCATACTGCGCACGAGTATTCCGAAGCTGCGGCTCTGGTTGATAATGCCTCCGTAAATCTGCCGGGCTTCCCAGGTACGGTTGTAGGTCTGGGTGTTCCGGAAACCGGAGATAAACGCCGTCACCGTTCCGAGCAACGCAACCGGCACCCAGGGCATGGTAAACCACTTGCCGCCGGTGCAGGCATAGATAATCGCCGGAATGGTGCTGATGAGAAGGAGTTTGTAGATCTGGAAGCGTGTCCAGGGGATGTAGTGGCTGAGGTGGTAGTGATCGCCTGTGTTCATGAAAAGCAGGGCCGGATTAGGTAGTCGATGATTCGATTAAGGCGGCGTATAAAGGATGGGGGCCGTAGAGAGACGGTCGCTCGCCGAGCTTCCGGATTGTCTGGTAGCCGACTTGTTCGGCGAGACGGGTCAGCCGGGCGAAATCCAGCGGATACGGCACCCAGGGATTTCCTTGCGTCAGCTCATATTCAACAATCAGGAGGGAATGCCGGGTTTGCAGCAGCGGAAACAGCCGCTCCAGAAACGCCTCCGGATGACGGACGTAGTGGAGGGCATTGGCCATCAGCAACCCGTCGGCCGGCGGAACCGGCAGCGCTTCGGACTCAAAATCGGCCTGCATGCCGTGAATCCGGACGCCGTCGACAACCGGCTCGAGCCGCAACGGCTGCCGGTCTACCGCATAAATAGTACTACCCTGGCGCAGCAACCGGGCCAGCGCACGGGTGAATGTTCCTCCGCCTGCACCGAGCTCAAGCCAGACAGCCTTGGCCGGATCAGGGGAAAACCGGATCAGATCAGTCGCTTCCTGAATGGTCATAGACAGGTGTTTTCTTACGGGAAACTACTAATTTTTTATGAAAAATCACAGATCCGAAAATGCCAAAAATAACAGACCAGGCAGACCAGGATATGGTGAACTTTTCGGTTTTTTCAGGGATGCCGCTCCGGAACCTCCCGAAATTCCAGCCAGAAGCCGGCTGTCTGTTCCGGAGAAAGGAACAGGCTTTTCCCGGCGGCAACCGGCCTTATTCCGGCTTGTTCGAACAGGGCCCGCGTCGTTTTCAGGCTTTTAACGCGCAGCGTCGCGCCGATGATCGGGCGATGAGCCAACCGCTGGTAAGATGCGGGTAGCAGGACGATCTCTCCGTCCCGGAAGCGGGTAACTTCGGCGTTGAGCTTCGCGGGTATCCGGACTGTTTCCCGGGTGGTCGTTCCCCCGAATACATGCAGCAACTCCCGCAGCGCCTTCGGATCATCGGGCGCTAGCCAGACGCTGATGAGTGACTCCGCGCCGTTGGCATGCGCGAAATGTTCGGGTTTGTCGGTGGGCGACTGGTTTCCCGAACCCAGGAAATAGGTGTCCAGCGCTCCGCGAAAGCTATCCCCTGTATGCGGGATACCAGCCGCGTCGAGGCGGCTGCGGAGTGTTGCGCGGTCGGGCGCGAGGAAGGCCAGATACGCCGGGCCGTCGCCCTGTACGAGCAGGCGACGGTAGTTGGCTGTGAGTTCATCTTTCGCTTCCGGAGCGGTGATGATCTCCATTTCGGTGCCATCCCGAAACTTGATGTGCCGGTTGCGGATACCGTTGTCATGCGGACGGCCCTCTTTCAGCGCAAAGCCCAGTTTCCGGAAGCGGGCCGCCGCCGATTCCAGATCAGAAACCGCCACAGGAACATGGTCCGGGCCGGTGACGAGCGGAGCGGACTGGGCCGTGCTGATGAACGGAATCGCCCAGAAGAGAATAAAAAGGAAGCGGATCATACCGGATTTTTCCGAAAGAAACGAAAGAATCCGACTACGGGAAACAGGCCGTTTCGGGCTACTGCCGAACGGAAACATCACATATCGGTAACATTTCCTTAACCGAATCCGCGGCACGGGCTCACTTGTTTTGCAGCCGGAAAACTTCCCTTCAGAAAACTGCATGAAACGTTTTTTACTTGGCTGCATTCTCCTGTGTCTTTCCTGCCTGTCTTCCGCGCTCATGGCGCAGACGACCCAGGCATCGATCTCAGGGGTCATCTATGAAAATGAAAACACGCCGCTTGCCGGAGCTACGGTACGCGTGCGGAACGAATCGACCGGCTTCTCGACCGGTACCATCACCAACGCCAAAGGAGAATACTCATTCAAGGAGCTTCCGCTCGGCGGACCCTACACGATCGTTTCGACCTTCGTGGGTTTCGGCGAACAACGGCGCACCGGCTACTCCCTCAACCAGGGCGATGCCGTGAAAATCAACCTGAAACTCGAAGACGCGGGTAAAACGCTGGAGGTCGTTCAGGTCGTCGGATCCGGTATCAAAAACAAAATTGAAAACATCGGCGCAGCGACGGCCATTTCAGCCCGCGCCATTACGCGCCTGCCGGTAAACGGTCGGAATTTCACCTCGCTTACGGATCTTTCTCCGCTGAGCCGGGGTGGTAACCTGTCGGGCCAGCTGGGATCGTCGACCAACTACACGATCGACGGGATGAACGCGAAGAACCCTACTTCTGCCGGTTCCACGACCAGCCGGAGTGGCGCGCCGTATTCCATTTCGATGGAAGCGGTACGGGAGTTCAAAGTCGTCACCAACCAGTATGACGTAACGCAGGGCCGCGCAGGCGGCGGTGCGGTCAGCGCGGTAACCAAGTCCGGTACCAATACCATGACCGGTAGCATCTTCAACTATACCCGTGCCAACTGGCTCTCCAGCCGGTACGACATCCGCGGTAACCGCCGGTCGGTGAAGTATTCCACCAACCAGTTCGGCTTCTCCCTGGGTGGTCCGATTATCAAGGACAAACTGCACTACTTTGTGGTATGGGATCACCAGGCGGATTCGCGCCCGCTGATTATTGCCGATGTTCAGTCGCCCGCCGACGAACTTCGCTTCAACGTAAACCGCGCAACGCTCGACAAATTCGTCGACATCGCCCGCAGCAAGTACGGCGTCGCCAACACGCCTCAATACGGTTCTTTCGGAAAGAAACGCGGTTCTGACGCTATTTTCGGTCGGATTGACTGGCAGATCGACCAGAAGAACCTGCTGACGATCCGGGACAATTACACCAGCGATCGCAACAAGCTCGGCCTGGCAGACAACACGTCGATCAACATCCTGGAGTCGTACGGCAATGACTACAACATGGACAACAGCCTCCTCGCCAGCCTCCGGACGGCCCTGAACCCGAAAGTGACGAACGAGCTGAAACTCCAGCACCTGTACACGTACCAGAAGAGCAGTCCCGGCGATCAGCTGCCTGCGGCGAATATTCCGCGTGCGATTGTAGAGAACGTCGCGTCGACAATTGACGGGCAGACCAAAACCACCAATATTCAAATGGGCGGTCACCGCTTCGCGCAGGAAGGCTTCACGAACAATGTCTTTCAGCTCGTCGACAACCTGTACTACAACACAAACAAGGCGGAATTTACCTTCGGCATTGACCTGATGTATACCCATGCCAAGTCGAAATACGGCAGTGAAGTAAACGGCCGCTTCCACTACAATCAGGAAGTCGTCAACAACGTGACGATCAGCGCACTGGAGAACTTCGAAAACCTCAAGCCGTACCGTTATTACCGCGAAGTACCCCTGATGGACGACTGGACCGTGCGCGGCGGCATCTTCAACGCCGGCGCATACGGACAGATGAAAACAAAGCTGGCGCTGGGCCTCGATCTGACCGCCGGCTTGCGCTTCGATTACGCACACTACCCGTCGTCGCCGCTGAACCAGCTGGTACTTGACGAAACCGGCGTGCGGACCGACAACAAGATCAAATCGTTTGTGGTACAGCCGCGTATCCAGTTGACATGGGATGTGAACGACCGCCACACGGATATCTTCCGTGCCGGCGCGGGTATCTTCTCGTCCGACATCAACAACTACATGGTTATCAACAACCTGACGTTCGACGGCAAGCACCTGGCAACGGTGGACGTGCGCGCCCCGAACATCCCGACGCCGGATTTCGCCGCCTACCGGAAGGATTACAACGCGATCCCGACGCTGGCGCAGTTTCAGCTTCCGACGATCAATACGAACGGGTCAAATGTGCACGTTCCGATTGTCTACAAAGCCAACCTGTCGTACAGCAAGTACCTGACAGACAAACTGCGGGTAGGTATCGCGGGATATATGTCGCTGGGCCGGAATAATTACATGTATGTGGACCGGAACATGGTGAAAGACCCGTTCTTTCGCCTCGCTAACGAAGACAACCGCGGCGTATATGTTCCTGCTTCGAGCATGCCGACCAACGGCGCCGGCGACTGGCTTCAGGGCCGCATCAGTCAGAAACTCGGCCGGGTGCTGGAGCTGAACTCGGAAGGAAAAGTGAACCAGTTCGCAGTTGTGGTCGACGCTACCTATCAGTACTTCAAAGACGGCGAAATCACGGCGAGCTATACCTGGAACGATGCGAAGGACAATACCTCCTTCAACGGAAACGTGGCGAATACCGCAACGCTCTCTCTCCCCGTAAAAGACGACCCGCGTAATCTCAGCAAGATGAGCTACTCCGACGGGCAGTTCCGTCATAAAGTAGTTGTTTACGGAACGCTGCCGACCTTTGCCGGCTTCAAAGTAGGCTTCCGGTTCTCCGGTATGGGCGGTACACGGTACTCCCTGCTCTCCGGCGGAAATACCAATGCTGACTTCGTATCAGGTACGAACGACCTCGCCTTTATTTTCGACCGGAAGAACGCTGCCGTACCTGAAAACGTCAAAACCGGTCTTCAGGGCCTGCTCGACAGCCCGACGGCCAGTCAGAGCCTCAAGGACTATATCCTCAAATACGAAGGTAAAATGGCCGAGCGGAACGGTGGTATCAACGGTTTTTACAGTACGATCGACCTCCGGGTATCGAAGTACTTTAAGATCTACAAAAACCACGGCGTCGAGTTGTCGGCGGATATCTTCAACTTCACCAATATGCTCAAGCGTGACTGGGGCGTCAACCGCTCCCTCGGATCGCAGGCATTGTATGGTCTGGGTATTCCGGCAACGAAAACCACTCCGGGCGTAGCCGCATTCGACAAAACGACCAACCAGTTTGTATACCGCGTGAACAACTCCGGCGTCATAACGCCGTCCGGAGATCCGTTCCAGATTCAGATTGGCGGTCGCTACAGCTTCTGATCCGTCAGATCTTGCTGATTGACAAGCCGGAGAATCACTCTCCGGCTTGTTTTTGTTTGCAGATGTGGCGGGGAACGTTGATTTTTCGGGACGAAAAGAATACCCGATGCGAAACCTCTTCACCGTCTGTTTGCTATTACTCGTCTGTTCCGGGACGCGCCCGTCCGGGACGCGCCCGTCCGCTGCACCGCCGAATATCATTGTCTTTCTCGTCGACGACATGGGCTGGCAGGATACGTCCGTGCCCTTTTGGAAAGAACAAACGCCGCTCAACCGCCGGTACCATACCCCTGCGATGGAGCGGATGGCTAGGGAAGGGATTGTCTTCACCGATGCCTATGCGACGCCGTTGTGCACGCCGTCTCGCATCAGCCTCATGACCGGGCTCAACGCTGCCCGGCACCGGGTGACGAACTGGACATCTCCCATACCCGACACCAGCACTGACTATGCGGATACGACGTTGCTGCCGGTCGACTGGAACATCAACGGCTTGAGTCCGCAGCCGGGAACGCCGCGGACGGTCGTCGCAACGGCTCTTCCTGCACTTCTCTCTCAAAAAGGCTATTACACCGTTCATTGCGGAAAGGCACATTTCGGGTCAAAGGGAAAACCGGGTGCTGACCCGAAGCATATCGGTTTTGCTGTGAACATCGCCGGGAACGAAATCGGCCACCCCGGAAGCTACCTCGGTACCGAAAACTACGACCATCCTTCCGGAGGAAAACCGGGACGCAACGCCGTTCCCGGGCTCGAAGCCTACCACGGTACGGAGACATTCCTGACCGAAGCCCTTACGAAAGAGGCCCTGAAGGCTCTCGATCAGCGGGGCGGCAAGCCGTTTTTTCTGTACCTGACCCACTATGCGATTCACACCCCGATCATGGGTGATCCGCGTTTCGTAGATCGCTACCTCAAAGAGGGCCTACCTCCCGTCGAAGCCCGGTATGCTTCGCTGATCGAAGGCATGGATAAAAGCCTGGGCGACGTGCTGAACTACCTCGATCAGAAGGGTTTGGCGCGGAATACCCTAATTGTTTTTATGTCGGACAACGGCGGGCTGAGCCTGTCGCCACCGCGGAGCGCACCCGCCCATACGCACAATGCGCCGCTGCGGGCGGGTAAAGGTTCGGTTTACGAGGGCGGCATCCGGGAACCCATGCTGGTGCGCTGGCCGGGCGTCGCGCCGGCCGGTAAACGTTCGGAGGCGAATGTGCTGGTGGAAGATTTCTTTCCGACGATCCTGGACGCTGCGGGTGCCGACCGACCGGCGGGCACGATTGACGGGCAGTCCTTTCTTCGGGTGATCAAGAATCCGGAGAGGAAAGGTCCGGAGCGACCGCTCGTCTGGCACCATCCCAACCGCTGGATCGCGGAGGAGGGGCCGCTGGTTTCCTGGGCGAGCGCTATCCGGCTCGGGGACTGGAAGCTGGTGTACGACCAGCGCCGCGAAAAATGCGAGTTGTACAATCTGAAGGAAGATATCGGAGAGACAGATGACCTGGCCTTTGCCCGACCGGAAACTACCCGGAAGCTGGCCATAGCGCTCAGTAATTACCTGCGCGAACGGAACGCGCAGATGCCGGTTTTCCGGGCTTCGGGAAAGGCAGTACGCTGGCCCGACGAGGTAGTCCGGCAGTAAACGTATACAAGCAGGCGAAATAGTTATTACATTGGAATCCTGAATGTTATCCCCTTGCAAAGCGGCTGGTTAGATCGTCGCGGCAGACGATAGCCAGGTCTCCGCGTACCAGACAGAGCCTCCGTCTACCGCTTTGGAATTAGCACAGGAGATACATCGGAAGATTGGAGAATCAACATACACCGCCATGAAACACTATCTGCTCCTGGCATTTCTCCTGCTGGTCGCCTGCAAGTCCACACAAAAACTGATGGACAGCGGCCGCTATACCGAAGCCTTTTATTCAGCGATAGAAGACTGGAAGAAAAAGCCGGACGACGAAACCATCCGCCGGCAACTAAGCGAAGCGTACGACCGCTCCGCTGCTCAATTGCTGGCAGGTATCAATTCGGCAAAAGCGGCTTCGGGTCGGCGTATGGGCGACCGCCTCGACCAGGCTTATGCGAACTACAAAACCCTTCAGGAGCTGTACGATGCCGGTCAGGGCATACCGTCGCTCACCGTGAAAGACTACTCCGCGCCGTTTGATTCCGCCGCGCGGGAGGCTGCCTCGTACCATTATGAAGCCGGGATGGTACTGATGGGCCGGGGGCCTTCCCGGCAGGACGCGCGTGAAGCGCTGACGCATTTCCGTCGCGCGGATGCATATGTGCCTGGTTACAAGGATGTTGTGCAGCAGCTTTCAGCGGCGGAAGACCTATCGGTTACCCATGTGGTCGTAAGACAATTTGACCAGCGTTTTGGCCGGTACTCGGTCAACGGGGCCTTTTTTGAAGGAGAGGTACTCTGGAACCTGAATACGCTCGGCAACTACGTGAAGTTCTATGGCGCGCGTGATCCGTCCACGCGCGATGTCCGTCCGGATCAGTACATGGATATACTTCTGAGCGATATCTGGTTCGGCAGGATGTTTACCAATAGCTATTCCTATACCGTCAGCAAAACGCTGCCGGCCGATCCGAGGCTGAAAATTGCGCCGGAGAAGGTATCGGCGACGGTTTTCGTCACCCGGCGGGGTATTGAAGCGCGGGCGACGATGGATTGCCGCATTACGACAGCCGGTGGGCAGCCGGTTTCGTCCGACCGCTTTCCGGCCCGGTATGCCTGGGAAAACCTGACCGGCCGGTATACCGGCGACTCCCGCGCGCTGAGCGAAAAGGACTGGGCGATCATCCGCGGAGCGTTCAACCAGCCTCCTTCCTACGACGAACTATACCGGAACCTGACGCGCCAGATTATGAATGACTTTTTGTTCAGGATGCGGGGGATTTACCGGTAAAGCTGCGACGGTCCCGACAAAAAGGACATCATTCCTCTCCAATACGTGGCTGTTCATAGCCGGGCCGGAACAGAATGAAGGCCGCGACTGCCACAAGAATCAGGCCTGTTCCCAACTCCACGTAAACGACAGTCCATCCGTACTCGATTTGCGGCAACCTGCTTTTCACATAGGCGATAATGCCCAGTACGGTCACCAGAAGGGTAATAATACGGGCGGGGCGGACCCCGTTCCCTCGTCCGGTTCGGAAAAGCAATACCCAGGCGCCGCCGACGTAACCAAAGTATTGTAAAAAAACTACCGTCTGAGCGGCGAATACCTCAAAGAGAAAAGCAAAAGGGTCGTTGCGATCCGCGAAGGGGATATGCAAGGCTACCATCGCCAGCAAAATACCAAGCGGAGCTAGGTGCACATAGTGCTCGCGGCCGAGCCGGAATTCAGGCTGAACGAATGTGCGGATCAGGAAGTAAAAGCAGGGATAGAGCGCCGGCAGAAGACCATACAGGTATTGCACGGGGCCAGGGAATCCGGACGCATGCCGACAGGAAATCAGTGCGATAAACAGACAGAGGAGGGCATTTCGCTGCTGATTGTCGGAAGGTCGGTACAGGAAAAACAGAAAGCCCGCAAACCCCGCCGCCGTTGAGGCGAGAAAAAAGACATACAAAATCTGGTTGATCATCGGGTTGGATACATTGGACGAAGGAAAGTACGACGACTTCACCGAACTACCAACCATCCGCTACCGATCCAGCCACGCCTTAAATACCGGCGCTTTTTCCCGGCTGATCATGACCTCGGTACCGTCGCGGAGTAATACCAGCAGCTTGCCGTTGAAGCTGTTCCGGATGACGTCGATGCTGTTGACGTGGATGATAAACTGCCGGTTCGCCCGGAAAAACGGATCGGGATCCAGTTCTTCCTCCAGTTCATCCATGCTTTGCGGAATAGCTTCAACCTGCCCGTTCATGAGCGTCAGGTGCGTGACTTTGTATTCTGAATAGACATAGGCGATTTGCTCCACCGGTACCGTTTTGAACCCGTCGAAGCTCGGGAGCAGAAACCGGCGGCGGTACAGGGCGGAAGACGAACGAAAGAGCTTCAGGAGATCCTCCACGCCCGCAGCTGCCAGGTTTCCGGCCGGTTTTACTTTCTGCAGGGCGAGTTTCAATTCCTCTTTTTCAATGGGTTTGAGCAGATAATCAAGTCCGTTGACACGAAATGCCCGGACGGCATACTCGTCGTAAGCAGTCGTGAATATTACCGGACAACGGATATCTGTCTGCGCAAATAGGTCGAAACTCAGCCCGTCTGACAGGCGGATGTCCATCAGAATCACATCCGGCGCCGGCTGCTCCTGCAGCCATTCGAGGCTCTCGCGTATTGTTTCGAGTATGCCGACGATCCGGTATCCGCCCAGTTCGGTCAGGATACGCCGGAGCCGGGCGGCATTGGGTTTTTCGTCTTCAACAATCAGAATCGTCATAAGCCTAAAAATCTAGCAACGGAAGTACGACCGTAAACTCCGTCAATCCCTGACTCACTTCCGGCAGTCGCCCCGACAAAATCCGGTACCGGTCTGTGATGTTGGCAAGGCCCGTGCCGGTCGACGGCATCGGGTTCGGAATCGGCTGCAGGTTGTTGATGACGTACAGCCAGTCGTCGTCCGCCGTTACCGTAATCCGCAGCGGCTGCGAGGCCGTCGCCACGTTGTGTTTGATGGCGTTTTCGATCAGCAATTGCAGGGTAATCGGTGGAATGGCCCGTTTCCGGGCTTCGTCTCCAACGCCGATGGTCACCTGTACGTTTTCCCCGTGGCGGATGCGGATGAGGTAAAGATAGGCCTTTACAAACGCGAGCTCGTCGCCCAGTTGCACCAGATCCCGCTTGACATTCTGAATCATGTACCGGTACACGCGGGAGAGATTATCGAGAAACCGGGTGGCGACGGCCGGGTCATCGTTGATCAGCTCCGACAGCGTACTGAAGTTGTTGAACATGAAGTGCGGATCGAGCTGCAATTTGAGCGACTGCAACTCCGCCTGCATGGCTATTTCCTTCAGTTCCAGGGTTTTGACCCGAAGATCCGCTGCCTCCGACATCGAGGTCTTCCACCGTTGCAACAAAAAATAGCCGGTATGAACAGTACTCACGAGAATCGAGACCAGTACACTGACGACGAAAAACTGCCACAACTCCAGGCTTTCCTGCTGGCTGAAACAGCATTCCCCGTAAATAATCCGGAACACCAGGTCCTGAAAAACGAGCAGAAATACCACCGACACGACCGTCAGCGTCGTTTGCAGCAAAAACCGCCGGAGCGGAGAGCTCGTCCACGGCAGGCGTCTTTCCAACCAGTGGGCAATACCCGTGCTGACTTCGATAATCGCCCACCCCAGCAGCAGACTGAGGGCGATTTCAATCGCGAGGTCGGCGGCGCTGTGGTTGGCATATTCTTTCCATGACGGACTGAAAGGATTCATCAGAAACGCCAGGAAATAAATCAGCACGAATACCACCAGTACCAGGACCAGCCGGACGAACCGGTTGTATTTCTTCTCGTCGGACATGCGCTAAAAGTAGGGATTTCAGGACCTATTTCCAGCCTCCGCCCATGGCCCGGTAGAGTTCAACCCGGGCGACGGACAGGTCGCGCCGGAGTTGACTGGCCTGAAGCCGGGCCTGGAGGTAGTTGCTCTGAGCGGAAATCACTTCGAGGTAATTCGCCGAACCGGTCCGGAACAATACGCCGGCCGAGACAAGTCCTTCCCGCAGGGTATTTTCACGGTTCAGAGCCAGTTGGTACTGCTCCCTCGTTTTTTCGGCGACGGCCAGCGCATCGGATACTTGTGTATACCCTTCCAGAACGGTCTGGCGGAATTGATACACAGCCTTTTCCCTTTCCAGGAGCGCCTGTTCGTACTGCGTTTTGAGCTGGCGGCGCTGGAATACCGGCTGCGCCAGGCTGCCCGATAGCAGTCCGAAAATTGATCCCGGAACGGTAAACCAGTTGGACGTCCGGAAGGAGTTAAGACCGCCCGATGCGGATATCGTCAGCGTCGGGTACATCTGCGCCTGGGTCACGCCGGTGCGGGCGTTCGCGGCGCGAAGGCTCCATTCGGCTGAGAGTACATCCGGGCGTACCGAGAGGGCCGAAACGGGATACGCGCCAACAGGCGCCAGGTCGTCCGGCGTAGCAGGTTGCCGCCGGATACGCTCAGCATACTGCCCGGCCAGCAGACTAAGGGCATTTTCCTGCTGGAGGATACTCTGTTCGATCTGCGGCACGAGCTGGCGCGTTTGCTCCAGCTGTGCTCTCGCCTGCTGCACCGCCAGGGCATGGGTATCCCCGACGCGGAACTGTACCTCCGTGATGCGGAGGGTACTGTCGGCCAGAATCAGGCTGGACTCGGCGATGGCCCGCTGCTCGTCGAGCATCAAGAGGGTATAATAGCCGGTGGCGAGGTCTGCGACGAGCCGGGTTTGTACCGCTTTCCGGACTTCGCCGGCTTCAAACAAGCGTGAAACGGCTTCTTCCTTTTCTTTCCGGATACGGCCCCAGAGGTCAATTTCCCATGAAAAACCGAGGCTCGTCGTGAAATCATCGACGCTCCGGGAGCCGATAAACTGTTCGTTTCCGATGCCGGCGAGGCTATTGCGGGACGAAATATTCCGGTTGGCCGTCAGCTGCGCCGTGAGCTCCGGGAAGTAGCCGAGGCGTACGCGTTTCAGCGTCGTGCGGGCAATTTCCGTATTCGCCGCGGCGATTTTCAGGTTGTTATTCTGCCGGAGGGCGGAGTCAATCAGCGTCACGAGCCCTTCGTTCCGAAAAAAATCATGGAGGTTGGGAAGCCGGACGCTGTCGGCTGCCGGCCCGTTCCGGAACCGCTCGGGCAGTGCCAGATCGGGGCGTTTATAGTCCTTCCCCACGCGGCACCCGGCGAGCGCCGCGAGGAGAAACAGGACAGTCAGTCGGGTTTTCATACAGGTTGTGGCTTGGGAGCCGGCTTGCGGCTCACTTTCTCCTGGAGAGTTTGGAAAACAATGAACAGAACGGGAATGAAAAACAACCCGAGCAGTACGCCGGTGATCATCCCGCCGGCAGCGCCGGTACTGATGGAGCGGTTGCCGACTGCCGACGGGCCGGTGGCGATCGTCAGCGGCAATAGTCCCGCTACAAACGCCAGAGACGTCATCAGAATCGGGCGGAGCCGCTGCCGCGCGCCTTCGAGCGCCGCCTGTACCACCGGCATGCCTTCTTTGCGGGCCCTGAGGGCAAACTCGACAATCAGGATGGCGTTTTTCGCCAATAATCCGACCAGCATGATCAACCCTACCTGTACGTAGATGTTATTGGTAATACCGGTTGCCCCGATGGCGAGATATACCCCCAAAAGGCCCGTTGGGATGGAAAAGATCACCGCCAGCGGGAGCAAATAGCTTTCATACTGTGCTGCAAGCAGGAAGTACGTAAACAGCACGCACAGCCCGAAAATGAACAGGGTCTGGCCGCCGGAGCGCTTTTCTTCCCGGCTGAGCCCGCTCCATTCGTATCCGTAGTTCGAAGGAAGTTTCCGGCTCAGGATTTCCTCCGCCGCTGCCATGGCCTGGCTGTTGCTGTAGCCGGGGGCAGGCAGGAGGTTGATCGTGATGCTGTTGTACAGGTTATACCGGTTGACGACTTCCGGGCCGTATACTTTCCGAAGGTGTACCAGCGTACCGACGGGAATCATCGCCCCGGTATTGTTTTTGACAAATACCTGGTTGAGCGACTGTTCGTCCATGCGGTAGCTTCCTTCCGACTTGATATTCACGCGGTAGAACTTCCCGAACCGGACAAAGTCACCCGCCTGCGCACCCCCGTAAAAGAGTTGCAGCGTGGTCAGTACCTCCCGCGGGGTGGTTCCCAGCTGGTATGCCTTGTCTTCGTTGACCTCCACTTCAAATTGCGGGAAGTCGCTCCGGAACGTCGTAAATGCTGCACCAACCGACGGCTGTTTGCTGAACGCTTCGATGAGGCTGTTTGCCGTCTGACTGAAAACACCCAGGTCGCCGCCGGCTTTGTCCTGCAATACCAGCTCGGCGCCGCTCACGCTCCCGAAACCTTCGACGGGCGGGGAGCGGAAAAGGCTCAGCTCGCCGTCTTTGACAGAAGCAAGGCGCTCGTTCATCGCCACGATCACCTGGTCCATATCCTGTATTTCGCCGCGGTCTTCTGTCGCTTTGAGTCGGATGAAGCCGATGCCGTAGGAAGGTCCCGCGCTGTTGCTCAGGATGTTAAAGCCGGAAACGCTCGTCACCATTTCTACTTCGGGCATATGGCGGAGAGCGCTGTCGATTCGGGTGATCGACCGCGTTGTAAACTTCAGGTTCGTCCCCGCCGGAAGGGCGAGGGAGTACATCACAAAACGGTCGTCTTCTTCCGGGACGAAGGCTTTCGGGGACTCGTTCATCAGCCAGAAAGCCAGGACGGAAATCGCTCCGAGGCCGCTGAGCGCGAGGATTTTTCGTTTCGACAGGAAGCGAACCGCGCCGATGTAGCGGCCGGTCAGCTGATCGAACCCGGCGTTGAATGCCGTGAAAAACCGCCCGGCTATTCCTTTGTGCTGCGCATGGCCGCTTTTCAGGAATAGCGCACACAGGGCGGGGCTGAGCGTCAGCGCGTTGAGTGCCGAAATCAGGATCGCGATGGCCAGGGTGAAGGCAAACTGCCGGTAAAAAATACCCGCCGGCCCTTCCATAAACCCGACTGGCAGAAATACCGCCGACATCACCAGCGTAATCGAAATAATAGCGCCTGTGATTTCGCCCATCGCGGCGTGTACCGCTTCGCGCGGTTCGTATTCGCCTTCGGATAGTTTGGCGTGTACGGCTTCGACGACGACAATCGCGTCATCCACCACAATACCAATCGCCAGTACCAGAGCAAAAAGCGTTAATACATTGACTGTGAAGCCAATCAGCGACAGGAAAAAGAACGTCCCGATAATGGCGACAGGTACGGCGATGGCCGGAATGAGCGTCGACCGAAAGTCCTGCAAAAAGATAAACACCACGATAAAGACCAGCACAAAGGCCTCTACGAGCGTCTTTTTTACCTGATCGATCGATTGATCCAGGCGTTCTTTCACGCTTTGAATCACCCGGTACTCAACGCCTTTCGGAAACCGGGTACTGAACTCATCGAGGCGGTTCCGCACTTCGGTGGCAATCTGGTTGGCGTTTGACCCGGCTGTTTGCTGAATACCCAGCGTGACCGCCGGGAAGCCGTCTTCCTTGTTGTCCGAATCGTAAAACGCCGCTCCGAATTCCACCCGCGCTACATCCCGGAGGCGCAGCATCGAGCCGTCTGAATTGGCTTTGAGTACTATCCGCTCGTATTCTTCCGGCTGGTTCAGTTTGCCTTTGTACTTCACGACATACTGCAACGGCGCATCTGACTCCTCACCGAGCTTGCCCGGCGATGCTTCGAGGCTGCTGTTGGCGATGGCATTCTCCACATCCTGAGGTACTAATCTGTGTACCGTCAGCTTCTGCGGATCGAGCCAGATACGCATGGAGTAGTCTTTTCCTCCGAACAACTGCACGTTACCGATACCCTGAATCCGCTTCAGGCTCGGGATGACGTTGATTTTGGTATAGTTCTGCAGAAATACTTCATCATACTTCTCCGGATCGTGGCTCACGATGTTGAAGTACATGATGTTGCTGTTCTGCTGCTTGGAGGTCGTGATACCGGCCCGGATCACCTCCGCCGGTATCAGGCTGTTGGCCTGCGCGACCCGGTTCTGCACGTTTACGGCGGCCTGGTCCGGGTTGATACCCTGCCGGAAAACGACCTGAATGGAGAAGGAGCCGTCGCTTCCCGCTGACGACGTCATGTACTGCATGTTTTCCACCCCGTTGATGGCTTCTTCGAGCGGGGTAATGACCGAGCGGGTTACGCTTTCGCTGTTTCCGCCCGGGTAGGCGCCGGAGACGAAGACCGTCGGCGGCGCGATATCAGGGAATTGTGTGACCGGAAGCCGGGACAGGCTCACAAGTCCCAGCAGTACGAGCACGATGGAGATCACCGTGGCCAGTACCGGTCGGTCGATAATGGTTTTCAGCATGGCTTTTACTCTTTTGTGGCGACGGGCTGGAAGGATTCGCCTTCGGTGACGGTGGTTACTTCTGCGGAAATGATGCGGTCGCCCGGCTTCAGGCCGCTTTCAACGACATAATGGTCTCCGCTTTTGCCGGCGATGCGCAGGGCTACCCGTTCGGCTTTATTACCGGGACCAACGCGAAAGGCGAAGATCTTGTCCTGCATGTCTACCGTTGCACGCGTAGGCACCAGCAGGGCATGTGCCCGGGTTTCCGGCAGGGAAATACGGCCGGTATTGCCGGAGCGGAGCAGGAAGGCCGGGTTTTTGAAAACGGCCCGCACGCCGATCGCGCCCGTCTGGGTATCAAACTGCCCGTCGATCAACTGGATATGCCCGGGATGCGGGTATTTGGTTCCGTCGGCCAGCACCAGGTCTACCGGCGGCAGCTGTGCCACGACTTTCGGAAGCGGAACATCCGGACGGCGGCTGCTGAGGCGGAGAAAGTCTTTTTCAGACAGCGAAAAATAGGCATATACCTCGCTGATGTCTGTCAGTTGCGTCAATGCCTGCGCATCCGTTTTCGACGCCAGGTTACCCACCCGGCGCGGAATGCGGCCGACATAGCCGCTCACCGGAGCCCGCAGAACAGTAAAGCCGACATTAATCCGTGCAGATTCCACCGCTGCCTGTTGCTGGGCGACGTTGGCCTCCGCGTTTTCCAGCGCTGCTTTGGCTGCCTTTAGCGGAAATTCGGAGCTGACACGGTTGCGTACGAGTTCGGTTTGTTTCTCTACCTCGAGCGAGGCGCTTTTCAGCGCGGCGCGGGCGGCGCTGAGGTTGGCCTGTGCCGTGTGCAGCGCCTCGCTATAGGGCGCGTCTGCGATTTTGAACAAAGGCTGTCCCTGGCGGACATAGGCGCCTTCCTCGATAAAAATCTTTTCGAGGTAGCCGTCGACCTGCGGACGGATGTCCACGTTCACACGCCCTTCAATACGGGCGGGGTAATCGGCATGAAGCGTGACGGACTGCTCGGCAAGGGTAAGCACAGGACGTTTGGCAACGGTTTGTTCCTGAGGGGCTTCTTTTCCTTTCAACGTACATCCGGTCAGGCTGAGGGCGAGGCCCAGAGCAAGGTACTGTTTCAGTGGGAGGTTCATGGCTTTTGGGAATCAGGCCACAAAATTGGACCAACGCCCCTGAAAGGGGAAGCGAAAACTGCCCGAACCGGAAGAGATCACAGCCGAACCGCCGGCCGCGCAGGCCGAAGCGGAGCGGTTTTCCCTGCTTTCGTTTTCGTACAATCCGGCGGACGCGGCGTGTCTGAATTTTGTCCCGAACAAAAAACAAAACAGACCATGAACACGCTTTTGATCACCGGAGCAACCGGTACCATCGGATCCGAACTCGCCCGTCAACTTTCTGCCCGCGGAGCCTCTTTCCGGGCGCTGGTCCGTACCCTTGATGCCCGTGCCGCCCAATTGGCAGCATTGCCGGGCGCCGAGGTAGTTGTCGGCGACTTCCGTGATTCCTCAAGCCTCCACGCCGCACTGGAAGGTATCGAAAAAGCATTTCTGCTGACGCATTCGTCTGAAGAGGCGGAAGCCCATCAACTCGCCTTCGTCCGGGCGGCGAAGGAAGCGGGCGTGCAGCATGTCGTGAAGCTGTCGCAACTGGCGGCGGCGGCTGACTCGCCGGTTCGTTTTCTCCGTTACCACGCCCGGGTCGAAGAAGCACTGCGTGATTCCGGGATGGACTGGACCTTTCTCCGCCCGAATCTCTTCATGCAGGCATTGCTGGGTTTCCGCCAGTTGATCGCGGAAAAAGGTGTGTTTTTCGCGACGGCTGGAGACGCTCCGGTCAGCCTGATCGATATCCGGGACATAGCCGCCGTAGCTGCCGAAGCGCTCACGACCTCCGGCCATGAAGGAAAGACATACGACCTGACCGGACCGGAACCGCTGACACACGGCCGGCTGGCAGAGATCCTCTCCGAAGAGCTGGGAAAACCGGTTCACTACATCAACGTGACCGAAGACGAGTTACTTCCCGGACTACTTGCGGCGGGATTTCCGGAGTGGCAGGCGGAAGGCCTTCTGGAAGACTACGCCCATTATGCCAGGGGTGAAGCATCCGGGGTATCTCCCGCCGTACAGCACGTAACGGGGGTACCGGCCCGTACTTTCCGTGCTTTCGTGGCGGAAACGACCACACTGTTTTCCGGGAAGTAACCCTTACCGGTATAGCCTGGAAGAGCTGTCCGGCTCTTCCAGGCTATCAATGGATCACTAGTCAAAAACAGGTATATTGCCGTAAGAACCTTTCCCCGGAAAGATCGAACAAAATTGATTCTATAGTTTGACAGAATAACGGCGTCAGACTATAGAAATAGTTCCTTTCAACACCTGACTGAACGTATGAGATCACATCGCCCGATGCTGATCGGTATCCTGGTTTTACTGTCTTTTTTAACGGGTTGTTCCCCTGAAAAAGCAGTAGTTGACCTGAGTGCCTATGAAAAAATAAGCCGCGAACTCGCGCGGTTAGATAACAACCCCGGCCGTTCGCAGGCCATGCGGTATGCCGACTCGCTGCGGCGCAAAACCGCTCCGGATACACTGCTCGTGCGGATTGCCCGGCTGGAATTCCTGCGCGACCGGACGCAGTCGGCCAGCCGGTTTGGCGAAAGCCTGCGGTATGCCGATTCTGTCATCACCGATCTCGAACAACAAACGGCAGACAACAGCGACCGGCAAAAGCTACTGACGATGATGTACCGGCGAAAGGCAATCCTGCTTGGCCATATCGGAGACACCGAAGGCGCGGTATCGTTCTTCCGGCAATCGATGGAGCTCGGAAGCCGCCTGTCCGATACCTGCTTTGCGGCCGGAAACAGCATCAATATCAGCACAAGCTTTGCCGCCATGCGCTATCGGGCGAAGCGGTACCGGGAGGCCGCCTGGTACTACCGTGACGCGCTGAATACGTATTCCGGTTGTGCGATGGATCAGGCGACAGACTATGATCGGCAGACAACCTGCAACAACCTGGGACTGGCCTACTTTCGGGCCGGAGACTCCGACAGCGCGCTGATCGCGTACCGGCTTGCCCTGAAGGAAATCGGCCGCTATGCCCGCCGGTATCCCGAAAAGCACCAGGACGCCGCTAATGCCCTCGGAAATGTTTATAGTAATATTGCCGAAGTAGAGCTGGCCGGTAATAAACTGGATACGACGGTCTCGCTGCTGCGCCGGAGTATTTCACTTTGCGAAAAAGGTATTCCGGAAGCGGCGCTTTTTTCCCGCATCCGGCTGATAGAGGCCTGTACCCGGACGGGAAAACTGAGCGAGGCCGGGACTGCGCTGCAGGCCGTGACGCGCGTTCTGGATACCCTGCATTCGGAAGAAGGTTCGAAGCGATTTTTTCGCGCAGCGGCGCAGTACTACGAACGTTCCGGTGATTCCGGACAGGCACTTTTCTTCCAGCGGAAATATGCGAATGAGATCGAAAAAGAGAACAAAGCGACGGCCGAGCGAACAGAATCGGACGTGATTCAGTCGCTTCGCCTGGCTGTAACGGAGGGGCGTCTGGCTTTGCTTGAGCAGCAAAGCAATGTCAAAACCCTGTTCCTGTTGCTGGCTGCCGGCGGCGCGGCGGCTTCGGTCGTCGTTTTGCTGCTGATCGGCTTGTATTCCCGTAGGCTGAAAACCCGCAACCGGGAAGTAACCTCGGTAAACCGGCAGCTGGAGGTGACATTGTCCGGCTTGCACGCCTCTAACCAGCGTTATAGCCGCATGATCGGGGTCATCGCGCACGACCTGAAAAATCCCATGAAAGTGATCGAGCACCTGAGCGAACGGGGCATACAGGGGCAGGCCGAAACCGCGGACGTCCTCCGGGCCATCTCCGAGGCTTCCCGGGATTCGACAGCGATTATTGAGAACATTCTCCGGTATGAGCGGGAAGAGCTGGTGCCGGCCCGGACGCTCACCGATTTATACACCGTCGTCGCTCCGTGTATCCGCCTGATGCAGGCAGAGGCGGAGAGGAAAAATCAGCGGATCGTTTTTTCGGGCGATCACCCGGCCTGGTGCTATGCCAACGCCGACAGCATCTGGCGCGTGATGCTGAACCTGCTCGGGAATGCCATCAAATTCAGCTATTCCGGTGCTGAAATCCGCGTGAGGCTTGCCAGCCAGCAGGATAGCATTCTTCTCAGCGTAGAGGACGATGGTATCGGAATTCCTCCCGACCGGCTTGACGAAGTATTCGATTTTCGCACCCGTATTGCCCGGGCGGGTACCGCGGGTGAAATGCCGACGGGAATGGGTCTTTCGATCTGCCAGCGGATTATTGCTTTTCACGAAGGAGATATCTGGGCGGAAAGTGAACCCGGTCAGGGAACAGTTTTCTTTTTTACGCTGCCCAAACCCGCCGGAAAACGGACCTGAAAAGAGTTTCCGGCCGGGCTGAAGATGAGTAGAAAGCCGGGCAGGGTCCTGATTGCAGGCCTATAAATACCGCCAGAAATATCGTACATGGAAAGGAGTCGAATTCCCCTGATCGGGCTATTTACCGAAGGGTCGTTTCGCCCCTACATTTGTTCTGACAAGCCAAGTCGACACCAGATGGATAAACAGTACCCGAAAGTTGACCTTCCTCCCGTAAAGATTCTGTTGGTAGATGACCACGTCCTGCTGAACCTTGGCATGTACGAATTGCTGAAAAAACTGCTGCCGGAGGCGAAAATAGCTTTCGAGACGACAACGGAGGCTGCCCGGAAACGCTTGCAGGAAACAGACTATACCTTTCTGTTAACCGATTACCATATTCCCGGTGAAAACGTCGACGAATTTATCCGCGATTGCCGGAAAACGTGGCCATCGCTCCTGATACTGGTCGTCAGCGGGCTGAGCGACCTGACCGTTGTCAAACGCTGCCTGCAACTGAAAGCCAACGGTTTCGTGAGCAAATCGGTCAACGACTACGAGCTGAAAATGGCCCTCGAACGCATCTACCGCGGGGAAGTATACATCAGCAGCGACCTGACAGGACGGCTCGCCGCGAGTTTTCTCAACAGCGAAACCTCTGAACTGACGCGGAAAGAAATGGATGTGCTGCTGCTCGTCGCCAAAGGAAAAAACGTAAAAGCCATCGCCGAGGAGTTGTTCATCAGTCCGTCGACGGTGATGAGCCACCGGTCGAGCATCATGCGGAAGCTGAATGTGCGGTCGGCCGCCGAACTGGTCCGGTATGCCTACGAGAATAACCTGATTTGAGCCAGCGCCGGAAGAATCCGGTGATTTCTTTCCGAAACAGGCCGGTAGCCGTATCTTTACGCCCGATGAAACGCTGTACGGCCTTCTTTCTGAGTTTCCTGATGTTTGCAGGAAGTCTGTTTCCCCAGACAGACATTGAAGAGGTGTACAAAATTCCGGGGCTTTTTACCCATTTTCAGGAACACCGGGCCAAGGCGGATCTTTCGTTCTGGCAGTTTCTGGAGATGCATTACAGTCCGCTTTCCAGGCACGCCCGGACGCCGCATCCGCACACCAAGATTCCGTTTTACAATCACATGTCGGCCGGTTTTCTGTTCGTTCTGACGGAACAGGGAACATCGCTGGACCCGCCTTCTGTTTCTTACTTTTCGTTTTCCCACCATTTCCAATACGCCGTATCGTACGTTTTTCAAACGTTCGGCTCCTTGTTGCGACCTCCGCAGGCATAAAGACAGCTCCGCCCGCTTAGCCGGGTGATGTGTTTTCCGGCGAACCGGCCTGACCGGTCCGCCGGCATCTGTCATTTTATCCTTTGCCGGCATGATACAGTCGCTGATCGGATTCAGTATCCGAAACAAACTCATCGTGGCCTCCGGCGTCGTGGCCCTGGTGGCCTGGGGAATCTATGCATTCTTCCGGCTGCCGATCGACGCCAACCCAGACATTACCAATAACCAGGTGCAGGTCATTACCCAGGCGCCTTCCCTCGCTGCCCAGGAAGTGGAGCAGTTCATAACCTTCCCGCTCGAAACGGGCCTGCGCAATGTTGCAGGAGTCACCGAAATACGCTCCGTTTCCCGCTTTGGTCTGTCAGTGATTACGGTGGTATTCGACGACGACGTCGACACCCACCTGGCCCGCCAGCTCGTCGGCGAAAAACTGCGGGAATCGGATTTCCTCGCCGGCGTCACCCCGCAGATGGCGCCGATTACGACCGGACTGGGTGAAATATACCAGTACGTACTTCGCCCGGCGCCCGGGTACGAAGACCGCTATACGCCTGCCGAACTCCGGACCATCCAGGACTGGATCGTGAAGCGGCAGCTTGCCGGTGTACCCGGCGTTGTCGACATCAGCAGTATCGGCGGCTACCTCCGGCAATACGAGGTCAGTATCGACCCCGACCGGCTCAAGGCGCTCAATACCACTGTTTCGGAAGTATTTGCCGCCCTGGCGACCAACAACGAAAACACCGGCGGCAGCTACATCGAAAAAGGCCCGGAAGTATTCTTTATCCGGGGCGAAGGGATGGTACGGACCGAAGCGGAAATCGGGCAGGTAGTCGTCAAAACAATCAACCAGACGCCGTTGCTGATCCGGGATGTAGCAGATGTACGTATAGGTCATGCCGTTCGATACGGTGCGATGACCCGGAACGGAGAAGGAGAGGTAGTCGGCGGTATTGTCCTGATGCTCAAAGGCGCCAGTTCGGAGAAAACCATCCAGGCCGTGAAAGAGCGCGTCGTGCAGATCCGGAAAACCCTGCCGAAGGGATTGGTACTGGAGCCGTTTCTCGACCGGACCGTCCTGATCGACAAGGCAATCCGGACTGTTGCCCAGAACCTCCTCGAAGGCGGGGTCATCGTAATCCTCGTGCTGCTGGTACTGCTGGGAAATATCCGGGCGGGTCTTATCGTCGCTTCCGTCATTCCGCTGTGCCTCCTGTTTGCGCTGGGGCTGATGCATACGTTCGGCGTTTCGGCCAACCTGATGAGCCTGGGGGCGATTGATTTCGGATTGCTCGTCGACGGCGCTGTGATCATCGTCGAAGGGACCATCTTCTACCTCGCGCACCGGACTACCGCTGCCCCGATGGACGAAGTAGCCGGGGAATCCGCCGGGCGGATGATGAAATCCGCACTTTTCGGTCAGCTGATTATCCTGATCGTGTATTTCCCGATTCTGTCGCTGACCGGTATTGAAGGAAAAATGTTCCGGCCGATGGCGCTGACAGTCGGCTTTGCCCTGATCGGCGCGATGCTGCTCTGCGTGACGTACGTACCGGCGGTGACAGCCGCCTTTCTCCGTCCCGATACCCGGGAGAGCGCTTTTGCCGAGCGGCTTATGCACGGGTTGCAGCGTGCCTACAGGCCGCTGATCCGCTTCGCGCTGCGCCGGCGGGCAGTAGTACTTGCCGTGTCAGTGATGTTATTGATTGTCAGTGGAATAGCATTTTCGAGAATGGGTGGTGAGTTCATTCCCAACCTCGACGAAGGGGATATGGCCATCAGCCTTACGCTCAAACCGGGTACCTCCCTCAGCCAGACGATTGAAACGACAGGCCAAATCGAGCGGATTCTGAAAACGTCTTTCCCCGAAGTAAAGGAAGTCGTCTCCAAAATCGGTACCGCCGAGATACCGACCGACCCGATGCCCATCGAAGCCGCCGATATCATCGTATTGCTCAAAGAGCCTTCGGAATGGGTCACCGCTCACGACAAACCCGCGCTTCTGGCGCGGATGAAACGGGCGCTGGAGACATTGCCGGGTGTCAATCTCGAATTTACCCAGCCTATTCAGTTGCGGTTTAATGAGTTGATGACAGGAGTTAAATCGGATATCGCCGTCAAAATCTACGGAGAAGAACTGGATACCCTCTACCGCCGGGCCAACGAAGTAGCCGGGCACCTGCGTGCTATCCCGGGCGCCGCGGATATCAAGGTGGAACAGATCGTCGGATTACCGCAGATGCTGGTCTCCTACAACCGTGCGCGCATTGCGGAATACGGTATGAACGTAGCTGCCCTGAACCGCATTCTGAAAACGGCTTTTGCCGGTGAGGTCGCAGGCAGCGTTTACGAGGGGGAAAAGCGGTTTGACCTGGTCGTCCGTCTCGACAGCGCCCGGCGCCGGGATATTACCGACATCCGGCAAATGTTTGTGGACCTGCCTTCCGGTAATCAGGTACCGCTCGAAGAACTCGCAACAATCCGGTACAGCAAGGCGCCTATGCAAATCTCGCGGGACAATGCCCGGCGGCGTATTACCATCGGTATAAACGCCCGGGGCCGGGACGTAGAAAGCCTCGTGCGGGAGATACAGGCGACGGTAGGGGCGAAGGTCCGCCTGCCGCCCAACTACTACATCACGTATGGCGGCCAGTTCGAAAACCTGGTCAAAGCCAAATCGCGGCTGATGGTAGCCGTGCCGGTTTCCCTGCTGTTGATTTTCGTGCTGCTGTTTTTTACGTTCCGGTCAGTCCGCCAGGCATTGATGGTTTTTTCAGCGATTCCGTTTTCCGCCATCGGCGGGATATGGGCGTTGTGGCTGCGGGGATTGCCGTTCAGCATTTCAGCGGGCGTCGGGTTCATTGCGCTGTTCGGGATTGCTGTGCTGAACGGAATCGTACTGGTCAGTTACTTCAACCAACTGAAAGAGGAAGGGTATACGCACCTGATCCGCCGCATTCTGACAGGTACTTCTGTTCGATTCCGGCCCGTGGTAATGACGGCCGCCGTGGCTTCGCTCGGGTTCCTGCCAATGGCGATTTCGTCCTCTGCCGGGGCGGAAGTACAACGCCCGCTGGCGACCGTCGTCATCGGCGGACTGGTCTCCGCGACGCTGCTGACGCTGGTCGTTTTGCCGGTGCTGTATAGTCTTTTCGGGGAAAGAAAGCTCCGGAGAGTACCGGTTGCAGTGATGCTATTGATCGGCGCGGGGCTTTCTCTGTCTGCCGAAGCGCAGGTAGTACCGCTGCCGGAGGCTATCCGTGAGGCGAAGGAGCGGAACGGGCATCTGCTGTCGGCCGGTATGACGCTTCGCGCGCAGGAGCAATTGAAAGGAGCGGCGGTGGATATTCCGAAGACGACGGTCGACTACCAACGCGGACAAATACAGGGCTCTCCGAACGACTATGCGCTGACGGTTGGCCAATCGGTATCCCTGCCGGGTGTATACCGGTCGCAACGCCGGTACCTGGAAGCGCAGACAGAGGCGGCCCGCGCCGGCCGCGCGCTGACCGAGGCCGAGCTGGTCCGTGATGTGAGGCTCGCCTACTACCACCTGCTGTACCTCCATGCAAAGCGGAAGCTGCTGACCGAGCAGGATACTCTTTTCGCCAACGTACTGCGGGCTGCCTCAGTACGGCTCCGGACCGGTGAAACCAATGCCCTCGAAGAAATCTCGGCCAGAGCCCGGCATGAAGGCGTCCGAAACCAGATACGGACCCTGGAAACCGCGCTGGAATCGGTGCGGCTGCGGCTGGGTATGCTCCTCCAGCGTCCGGAGGGCATAGAGGCGGATACCACAGTACCGCTGATTCTGCGGCCGGCAGGCGCAGGTACTTCGCGGCCGCTTTCTGATGTGCTGGCGGCGGAGACCGAAGCAGAGCGCCGGAAAATTGCCGTCGAAAAAAGCAGGATGCTTCCCGACTTGAGGTTCAGCTACCTCAATCAGTCTATCGAGCGGCAGCGGGGATTTCAGGCGGTACAGGGCGGCGTATCGATTCCGCTGGTTTCGGGGTGGTACCGCAGTCGCATCCGGGCGGCCGAATCGGCCGCGCAGGCCCGCGAGGCGGAAAATACCTATCAGACGCTGCAACTCGACCGGAACATAGCTATCCTGAGAAAACAGCAGACCCGGTATAACGCCTCTCTGAATTACTACCTGGAAAACGCCCTGCCGCAGGCGTCAGCAATCCTCGAAAATGCCCGAAAGAGCTACCTGAGCGGGGAAATAGACTACCTCGGCTTCGCGCAGGCGAGCTGGCAGGCCTGGCAGATACGCGAGCAGTACCTCGACGAAGTCGCTGCCGCCAATCAAAATACGATCGAACTGGAAGCGCTAAGCCTTCCTCAACCCTGATATACCCATGAACATACTTCTTAAGTCGGGCCTGATCGCAGGCGTATACCTGCTGGTTGGCTGCCGGCCGTCGGCCCCGGAATCCGCAACAGAAACAAAGGAAGCCTCTTCTGCCCTTACACTCGCGCCGGCGATGGTCTCCCAGGCCGGTATCCGGACCGGCCGTCCCGATTCGGTCGAAATCAGCGAGACAATCCAGGCGAACGGAACCGTCGAAGCACCCCCGCAATACATCGCAACGATCAGCGCCCCGCTCGGCGGGTTTGTTCGCCAGATGCCATTGCTGCAGGGAAGTTTTGTGGAAAAAGGGCAGGTCGTCGTCGAACTGGAACATCCCGACTACATCCGTCTGCAGCAGGAGTTTTTGCAGGCGCTGAGCCGGCAGACGTTTCTGCGGGAGGACTTCGACCGGCAGGCCCAACTCGAAAAAGAACAGGTTGGCTCCCGCCGCAAGCGCCAGGAATCGGAAGCGGAGTACCGGTCCACCCAGGCGCTGGTGTCATCGCTCGAAACGCAGCTGAAACTCCTCAACATCGACCCGAAAATTGTCCGGCAGGGAACAATCCAGAGCAGTATTCTGCTGCGGGCGCCGTTCAGCGGTTATGTGCGGTCGCTCAGCGTCAACCTCGGGAAACATGTCAACGCCAACGAAGCGATGATGGAGCTGGTCAATAAGCAACACCTGCACGTCGAACTTCAGGTATTCGAAAAGGACATTGCGGAAGTGCAGGAAGGGCAGACGATCCGTTTTTCTCTTCCTCAGGCGCGGTCCGGAGAACATACGGCCCGGGTAGAGCTTGTCGCGAAAACGTTTGACGGAACGACGAAGACGGTCAAGGTACACGGCCACCTCGCCTCCGGTTTCGAAGACCTCGTTCCAGGCTCATACGTAAGGGCTAGAATCATCACGCACCGGAAAAAGGTGACGGCCCTGCCCTCCGAGGCGCTGGTATTCGACGGAAGCAAGGCTTTTGTTTATGCCGTAACCTCCCGGAATGCGTCCGGATGGACGTTTTCCCGTATACCGGTCACAGCCGGAGCGTCGGAAAACGGGTACACAGAAATCCGCTTTGCGGGAGAGATTCCGCCTGAACTGGTCCGGAAAGGTGCTTATTTCCTGAGTGCCGAAGCGGCGAAAGCAGAGGAATAGGCAGCGTGGCGCGGGCGAAGCCCGCGCCACCTTTTAATCCAGGCAGGGCATCCGGATGTAACTGCCGCTTAGTAAAGTTACTTTTAAGACACCGGCGTCGGCCATGGATTCGTCAGCCACATCCTTTCCGCTGCCATAGTTCAGGATTTCGAACGGATGTTTGTTGAGATCGACGATAACAAGCAGGCGGCTCCCTTTCTCAAATCGTTTGCTCACAAACCGGATATTACGGAGGGATATCGGGGTGCGTTTGCCCGGCCTGAGTAACTGCCGGCGTGAAGGGTCGGCCGCATAGCTGGCCCGGCCGAGGTAACGGGTAAGGTAAAAGCATTTTCCGTCGGCCTGCTCTTCATAAAAAGCGACAGAAAGGTCTGCATCGCGCCGGTTCAGCGAAACGGACAGCTCTCCCGAAAAACTCCCGGCAAGGGTAGTCGCCCGCGCAAACGGAGCCGACCGGAAAATAAGACCATGGGTAGCGGGCACTTCTTCGCGGACGATGACAGGCGTAAAATAATTATGCTGGGCGCTGTCAGACCGATCGCGTAAATCAGTAGTGATCACGCCTGATACCGTATTGCTGGTTTTTGCGGGAGTCAATAGTCCGCCGGGAGTAACGAAAAAAGTCCGTGTTTCCGTCGCGGGGGCCAGCGACTCCGCGTGCTTCCAGGTATTCGTCCCCATGACCTGATAGGCAAGCCGCTTTTTCAGCAGGTCGGGTTTCGGAGTGCCTTTCAGGATATGGTCTAGCCAGTCGTAGGCGAGAAGAGCCATCGAGACGTTTGCGACACTGTCAATTTTGTAACCCATCAACTCGGGTGAAGGCCGGCGCTGCCCTCCCCAGTGATCGTACGGTCCGATAACCACGTGTACATCGGGATTGGCGTGAAGGGAAAGATAGCGGTGGAGGTAAGCCATTGCGCCGATCTGGGAGCCGTCGTAGTAGCCTGTCGTTACCAGGATGGGAATGCGAAAGGCTTTCAGTTCCGCATCGGTCGGAACCAGCTGCGACCAGTACCGGTCATATGCCGGATGTGCCAGCCAGTTTTGAAAAACAGGCTCCGAAATTCCGGCCAGCGAATCCAGTTGCCGGTAGGGAGCGCCGGATTCGTACCAGCGGAATACCAGATCCCGCGGAAGGGGTGGAGCCGACCGGATATTGTCGTTAGCCCAGGAAAGAATACCCGGAAGGGGAATGTTATTTTCCATCGGGAAATCCAGTCCCGGATAAACCGCCACCTGCGGAACGATCGTCTTAAGCGCCGGATGCGGCTGTTTAGCCATCGCCCACTGCACATACCCGGTATAACTTCCGCCGAACATACCGATACGGCCGTTGCACCACGGCTGCCTGCTGATCCAGTCGATTACGTCGTGGCAATCTGCTGCGTCGTGTTCAAACGGCCGGTACCGGCTGACGTCGGTACGGAGACCGCGGCAATAGGCGATGATGCCGGTATAACCCCTGTCTGCCAATGTTTTGAAGAGATTGGCATCCCGTTTTCCCTGGTAATAGGTGGTAAAAAACAACACGGCCGGTCCGGGCGCCGGGGTACCTTTCCGGGAGACGATCGTCGACACGATCGGGTACCCGTCACGCGCAGGGATCAGTACGCTGTCCTGTACAACGTAATCCGGATGGCCCGCAAGCGGCGCCTGCGCCATTGCCCGGCCGCAAAGAAGACAGAGGAATAACAGGAGAAAACGCATGCCGGATCAATTTCCCGAAAGATAAAACGCTTTCGCCGGACACCCGCGCTTCGGTGAGTCAGCGGTTCCGGCCGGCGAGCAGCTCGTCGATCTTTTCCCGGTAGCTGCGACCGATTGGTACGGCGTGCCCGGCGACGAGCAGCTGATTGCGCTCTATCCGGGTAATGCCGGCCGCGGCCACGACAAACGACTTGTGTACCCGGATGAAACGCTCCTCCGGAAAGATCGTGTGTATGGATTTGATGGAACCTTTGATGACGATTTTCCCGGTCGACGTATGAATGATGGCATAGTCTTTCAGACCCTGGATATGGGAGACGTCGTCGAGATTGAGGCGGATGCGCTGTATCCCGCTTTTCACGAAAACAAAACCCGCCGGTTCGTTTTCCAGGTGGGCGTTGGGATCGCGCAGCGCCAGAAAATCCTGCACTTTCTGAACCGCCTGGGCAAACCGGCTGAAGGAAATGGGTTTCAGCAGAAAATCAATGACGCCGAGCTCATACCCGTCGAACGCATAGTCGCGGTAAGCCGTCGTAAATACCGTCAGCGGTGGTTGTTCGAGGGCGCGTAGAAACTCCAGCCCGTTCATCCCCGGCATTTCAATGTCCAGGAAAAGAACGTCGGCCTCGTTGTAGGCGAGGTACGCCAGGGCCTCCCGCGCGGTACCGAAGCGCGTCACGGCATGATTCAGTCGCTCGAGGTAGCCGGTCAGGACTTCCCGGGCCAGGGATTCGTCATCGATGACGACGCAACGCAGCATATTAGTTTACAACGCGGTTCAGGGTGAAACTCAGGTAGTCGTCGCCAATCCGGAAGCGGTGCTTCTGGTCAAGTACAAACAGGACATTTTCGTCGCCGCGGCAGAGGTAAACCGACACGTCGGGCTGGTCCGCATCCAGCTGAAAAACAATGGCGTGCGGGTTTTCCGGAACACCGTGGACGACTGCCCAGGTACCTTCTCTCCTCCGGTCCTTGTTAAGCGAACCGAGCAGCAGGTACCGCGTCGGGCGACGGGTTTTCGGATCCTGAAAGAGCGTCAGGCGCCATTTTACTTTTTCGCATTCCGGTCCGACGGCTACTTTCCAGTCGGCGGCGATCTCGCGGCAGGGAAACCGTCCTTCGTATACGCCCAGTACGCCGGGGCCTTCTTCGACCGGCGTGCGGGCCGTTGTCTTTGACGGTCGGCTGACCGTCTGCGCCGTCGCCGAAAAGGTCACGGCCACTATTCCCAGCAGAAAAAAGAGTGTTTTCATGGCTTCTGCCGGTTAAAGGTATAGCTCCAGGCGCCGTTGCCGATCATCAGTTTTCCCTCGGAATCGAGCAGGTGTAACAGGCCGTCGCCGATACGGGCGAACGGAATCTGTTTGTCCCCGACAGCCAGGGAAATAACCGTTCGTTGCCCGGGCCGGACAGAAAAAGATCCGTTCCGGCTGACCGTCGTCCCGCCGTTCCGGAAGCCCCTCGTTCCCGGGACAGTCATGCCATATGTGTACCGCATTTCATACTGACGCGTGTCCGGGTGAAGGGTAATTTTCCAGGTCATAAACTCGCTCTCATCGTTTTCGGGAATGGTGAAATAAGCGCGGACCGGGCTGTCACACGGGGTACTTGCCACATAGATTTCCGCCGGTTTTAAGGGCGCGGCGGGCAGGGGGCGCATAGCCTCCGGCAAAAGCAGTAGGAAAAACAGGAAATTCATGGCTTTTCGGATTCAGGGCCAGGAGATGGCCAGTGTTGCGCGGTATTCTGTCGAGGTCTCTTTGGTTTCGAGGGAATAACGTCCCGGATAAAGCAGGTCAAGCCGGCGGCGCAGGTTTACCAGGCCGATGCCACCTTTTCCGGACCGGGAACCACCCGGAGGCAGGCTGTTTGAAACCGAAAAACGCAGCGTATCCCGGTCTACCTGCAGCGCGCCGTGCAGCCAGCTGGATTCTTCCTGACGGCTGACGCCGTGCTTGACAGCGTTTTCGACCAATGGCAACAGGAGCAGAGGCGCAATTTCACGCCCGCCGGGTTCGCCGTTGGTCGCCAGTGAAATATCCGAATGATCGCCGAAACGAAGCTTTTCCAGGTCGAGGTAACAATGAAGATACCCGATCTCCTTTTCCAGCGGAACGAAGGCTTCGTCGCTGTCATAGAGCATATACTCCATCATTTCAGATAGCCGGAGGACGACGTCCGGGGCGAGGTCCGATTTCCGCAGCGTCAGCGCATACAGGTTATTGAGCACATTGAAGAGAAAATGCGGATTGACCTGAGACCGCAGGAAATTGACTTCCGCCTGCAGCTTTTCAACGACAATCTGCTGAAACACACGCTGTTGTTCGTACCAGTCGATCGCAAGTTTCAGCGCCACCATCAGTCCTAGGTACCAGAGAGTGCTGAAGAAATTATAGGAGAGCGTTTCGACCCAGTCGCTGTTTCGTTGCGGCCCGATCACAAATCCATAGAGATAATAATCGTAGAAACCCTGGATGATCAGGTACCCGAGGATTGACGCCAGCACCGCCCCGAAATAGGCCCCGTACCGTCTCCGCAGCAGAAAACGGGGCAGGAAATAGTGCAGATTCAGGTAGGCAATCACAATCAGCAGCCCGATCCGCCCGATCACGCAGATCACGAAATACGGCATACTCGCCTTGTAGATCAGGTACCGTTTTTCATAGGTAAAAAAGCCGGTGATCAGGATCCAGTACGCGGCATGGACGAGGGCGTGTTTGACGGTGATCGTCCGGCCGGAGAACGGCATTTTCAGGGTACGGTCGAGGAAGTCCATAGCGCGGAAAGGAAAAGGGAATCTGTTGCAGAAATCCGATGTAAATGAATGAAAAAGACCGAGATACAAAAAATCGCGTCGACCAACGACACAAAAAGTAGAGGAACAGAAACGGCTTTTCCCGCGGTCGATTTTCCGGAACGTTGGTCGACTCCTTTTCTCCCGACGCCGGTTCGTACCCTTCCTTTGCCTCAAAACCGATACACCCATGAAAAAACTACTGCTGCTTTTGTTTTGTGCTCCGGCAATGGTCTGGGGGCAGCGCGCTGTCGGCGGCCCTTGTGAAGGCTGCGAAGCCATCCATGAAAGTCAGGTGCCGTTCGACCGGTTGCAGGCTTTTACCCGTCTGCCGGGCGTGACCGACTCTTCGCCAAACCGCCTCGGTATCAACGGCGTTGTGTTTCAGGCAGACGGGAAAACCCCTGCGCCGAACGTCATCCTTTATATTTATCATACCGATCCGGAAACAGGCATTTACCCCCGGAAGGGCGACGAAAAAGGCTGGGCGCGCCGCCACGGATACATCCGCGGTTGGATGAAAACAAACCACAAGGGAGAATATAAATTTGTAACCCGTCGGCCGGCGCCCTACCCCGACCGGACGGAGCCGGCCCATATTCACATCGTTGTTCTGGAACCGGGTCTGAAGGAGTACTATATCGATGAGTACCTTTTCGATGATGATCCGTTGCTGACGGATGCGGTTCGGAAACGGCAGCTAAACCGCGGCGGCAGCGGTATTCTGCACCTCAACGATGTCGGAGAGGGGATGTTCAAGGCTGAGCGGAATATTTACCTGGGCCGGAATATTCCCGGCTACCCGTCCTCCCGCTGAATGCCATGTGCCGGTATCTCCTTTTGTGCTTCCTGACGCTGGAGGCCGCCGCGCAGACCGGCCGGATTTCCGGTACTCTGCAGGATTCGCTGACCGGGAGCCCGCTCCGGCTCGCAACGGTTTCCCTGCATACGAGTACCGGCCGAACCGACGGTACCTTTGCCGATAGCCTCGGCTGTTTGTATTCGAAACGATACCGGCAGGGCCGTTTACCTTATCGGTTGCCGGGTATCGTCCGGAAATTAGGGGTATACTCGAGGGGGCGGACTGGTCGGCCGGAGTCGTACGCCTGTCGCCGGTTGCACAGACACTGGCAGTTGTGACTGTCCGCGGACAGCGACCGGCCATTGAGCAGCGGTCCGACGGCTTTGTCTTTCATCCCGGATCGTTGCCGGGAATAGCCGGAAGCGATGCCGCGGATATCCTGCGGAAGATACCGATGCTGTCGGTCGACGCCGACGGGAATCCTTCTCTCGCCGGCGGACGAAGCCTGCGGGTATGGATCGATGGAAAACCATCCGAAACCTATGCCGCCACTGTAGCCGACGCATTGCGGGCGATAGGCGGCGAAAATATCCTGCGGGTAGAAGTCATCACGGCGCCATCGGCCCGCTACGATGCGGAAGGTACAGACGCCGTTATTCATATCATCACCAAACGACCCGTACAATCGTCGGGGATTGTCCGGGCGATGCCGGGCAACCGCAGCGTTGCCGCCGGAGGCGAATGGACGCAGCGTCTTGGCAAGTGGGTGATTACCTCCGACCTGTTTTACCAGCGTTACCGAAACCGGAACGGGTTTGTACTCACGCGGGAAGCCAAAGCCACGATTCGCCAGGTACAGGAAACGTGGCAGACCGGTCAGTATGCCTCGGGCGGGACGACGGTACTCTTCAGCCCCGATACCAACCGGACGTTTCAGGTGGGTTACCGCCTGCGCCGGTCTCCGAACGAAACGGACGCCATATCAGCAAGTTACGGAGTGGATGCGACGCTGCCCGATTTTACCCGTTCCATCCATACCCCAAACGGCAACAAGGGTGATTCATGGACGGCAAGCTACAACTATCATTCGGCACGGCGGGAATGGTCGGATCTCGGTACGCGGTTCCGGTTTGACGGCACCGGAGGCTATTCGTTGCGCCAGCAAAAGCCCGGGAATCCGGATACGGAAGAAACGCTTCATACCGAAACCCGCAACCGGGACTGGCTTCTTCAAACCGACTATGCCGAACGGATATCGCGCCGGTTTCGCCTGGAAACGGGACTCAAGGCCATACACCGGCAAACCGAATCAGACAACCGTTACCTGCTTCCAATTCCTTCCACAACGGGATTTGCGTACCGGAGTACCGTTTTGGCCGCGTATGCGTCGGGATTGTGGTCGCTGGGAAAATGGCAGGCCGTGACAGGCTTCCGCCTGGAGCGGACGGTGTGGTCGGCGACGTTCGACGGAAAGGCGCTGACACTGAAACCTTTTCAGAATGGTATTCCTTCCGTTTCTTTTTCGCGGGATATTGGAAAAGGCGGGCAACTGAAAGCCGCCTGGACCGTGAAACTGCAGCGACCCTATTTCGCCTACCTCAATCCGATGGTGGTGAGCAGCGATTCCCTGACGCGTCAGGCCGGGAATCCTTCTCTCCGTCCGGAGCGGACGCAGGCTTTCCAGTTGTCCTGGTCCCGGACCCGGAACAGCCTGTTTACGGATTTCTCCGTATTCGTTCAAAATAACCGGAACAGCATCGAGCAGGTACGCCGCTTGCTGGCCGGTGGGCTGGTGGAAAGTACCTGGCAAAATGTTGGTTTAAACCGCCGGCTTGGCGTTACGCTGGCGTCGACCTGGAAGCCGGTGCACGCATTGAGCCTCGGCCTTACGCTAACGCTGCAGCGGGTAAGTCTTCAGACGCCGGATGTCCGGAACACAGGATGGATGCAGACGGCCGTTCTCAACGGCAGTTATACCTTTGGGAAAGGATACAGTGCGGATTTATATGGTTTTTTTGACGGAAACAGTATCCGTTTGCAGGGGTATCGCACCGGCTGGAAATATTACAGCCTGACGTTGACGAAAAAGTGGAAAGAAGGCCGGTATGCAGTCAGCCTGCGGGCAGACGCATTTCTGACGCCATATACGTACATGGAGGAGAAAACGCGGGCGGCCGGCTTTCGCCAGACTGTTTCCACCCGGTACCAGAATCAAAACCTTCGCTTGACTTTTTCCTGCCGCCTCGGAAAAAAGGAAATACAGACGCCCCGGATACGGGAAGGAGCGGTGGACTGATTTTTAAAAAAGAGACCTTTTTTCTGCGATTTCCCGAAGATTCTACGGAATCCGGTCGACTGAACGATCGGATTTTCTGCATTTTTTTTCTTACTAATAATTTTTTGTTAAATTTTTTTAAAGTCCGATAGGGGTGTTTGCAACGCTGGTTCGTCCTCAGGCGTCATTGGATGGTTACGTCGTATTTCGTTCATTAGTCCACCACACAAAATGTCATTACCTCTGCCTAACTCGTCGTCTTCCGGCCTGCAATTGCAGGTCGACGGAGAAGTATTGATCCAAAAGGCTTTCGCGCGGAGTACGGAAGAGGGGATGACGTTGCTGTTTCAGCGTTATTATCAGTCGCTGTGCAGCCATGCGGTGCGCTTTGTCAGTTCGCAGGCGGTGGCGGAAGACATCGTCTCCGATCTGTTTTACGAGTTTCAGGTCAAGGAGCTGCATACCTCCATTACGGTGTCCTACCGGGCCTTTTTCTATACGTCTATCCGCAACCGCTGCTACGACTACGTCCGGCGGGAGCTGCACCGCAGTACGTCCCTCGAAGCCGAAGGCGGGCTGCCGGTACAGCCGGATCTCCATCCCGACACCATTACCCAGTTTGAAGAACTTTACCAGGACGTCGAGAAGGCTATCCATGGCCTTCCGCTGCGGCGCCGGCAGATTTATCTCATGCACCGTTTCGAAGGAAAGTCTTACCGGGAAATTGCCGGCGAGCTGATGATTTCTCCGAAAACGGTGGAGATACAGATGTCCAAAGCGATCCAGCAGGTCAAGGAAGTTCTTCGCGACAAGTGGCTCCTCCTTGTAATGGCAGCCGCGTACTGGCTCTGATCCAACCCTTTTCATACACACTTATTACAGATTACGCATGTCAACGCCCTTAGCCGTCACGCAGGAATTGTTGTTCCGGTATTTCGCCGGAAATGCAACCACCTTTGAAAAGCAGCAGATCGATACCTGGATGCGGGAGGAAGCGAACCGGGAGTCGTTTTATGCCTGCCTTGATGTATACGAGCACCGCCATCACCAGTTTCAGGCGGATGCCGGTGAAGCCCTTGAGCGTCACCGCGAACGTATCCGGAACAACGGAGTAGTCCCGGCGCCGGTATTCCGGCGGCGATTTCCCTGGAAACTGACGTCGGTCGCCGCGGCAGTCGCGCTGGTCGCGACAGGTTTTCTTTTCCGGGAAAAGCTCCTCTTCCGGAAGTATACGACCGGTTTTGGGGAAACCCGGCGACTGACGCTGAGCGACGGCAGCCGTGTCATCCTCAACGCCAACTCTGAACTGAAGGAGCCGCGGTTTGCGCTTGGAGATACGGCCCGGCGCGTGTACCTCTCCGGCGAAGCCGATTTCTCGGTTGTGCACACGCCGGACGACCGGCGTCTGGTAGTCAAGACAGTAGACGGCATGGAGGTTGTCGTACTCGGCACCGAGTTTACCGTCTACGATCGTCACCATTCTTCCCGCGTGGTGCTGCGTCAGGGAAAAGTGGAACTGCGGTACCGGGAAGGTACGTCGTTCCGGAAGGTAATTCTCCGGCCGGGCGAACTGGTGCGCGTCAAGCCGAAACAGGAACTGGTCCGGGTGGAACGGACCCCTGCCCCGGAAAAGTACCGGGCCTGGTCGGAAGACCGCTTCGTCTTTGAAGAGACATCCCTCCGTGAAATCGTGGGACTGTTTGAAGACAATTACGGCGTCACGCTTGAAATCCGTGATCCCGAACTGGCCGACTGGACCATCTCCGGCTCCTTTACCGCCCACAACGGGCAGGAGTTGCTGGAGCTGCTCGTGGAAGCCTCCTCGCTGAAATTCACTCAAACCGGTAATCATATCCTCATCACTAAACCAACCAAATAACCATGACCCACCCTCTACCCAGGCTGTTCGCGCTGATGGGACTTGTTTCGGTGACCTCGCCGGGCAATGCCCAACTGATCGCACAGGTGTCTACCCAGCCCGTTCAGGAGCGGAAATCGCCCCGGATCGAGCTGAAACACGCGCTCAGAGAGCTGAAGGAATACTACAAGGTAGACCTGCTCTATTTCGATCGCATCGTGCAGGGCTATACGGTTTCCCGGCAGGCCATCCACTGGGAGGCCGGGCTGGAGCAGAACCTTGAGCAACTGCTGCATCCCCTCGGTCTTACCTTCAAAAAGACCCGCAACAAAGGCTATGTCATCACGCAGACCCTTCCCGTAAAGGAGTCAAAGGCCGGCGGAAACGCGTTTGACGGCTCCGGCATTCCGGAAGCGATGACCGACGTGACCGGTCTGGAATCGATCCAGGCGATCACGGTACGCGGTCGTGTGACCGACAGCCTTCGCCGCGAAGGTGTTCCCGGCGTCAGCGTCGTGATCAAAGGCACGAGCCGTGGCGTGACGACGGCAAGCGACGGACGGTATTCCCTTTCCGTCGACGGACCGGATGCGGTACTCGTCTTTACGTCAGTCGGTTATCAGAAAAAAGAAATCGCCGTAGGCGGCCGCAGCGTCATTGACGTAGTGCTGGTGGAAGACCAGAAGGCGCTGAGCGAAGTGGTTGTAACGGGTTTCGGCGACCGTTCAAAGCGCAACGTCGGGTATGCTACGACGGTAGTCGACGGAGACGCGATCCGCCGTCAGGGCGCCATCAACCCGATTTCCGCCCTGCAGGGGATGGTACCGGGCTTGCAGGTACAGCCGGGTATCGGCGGTCCGCAGGCAACGCCCCGCTTCCTCATCCGGGGCAGCGCGTCGCTTGATCCGTACCGCAACCAGCCGCTGATTGTCATCGACGGTATTGTGATGGAGCAGGATGTCGTGCTGCCGAACCGCGGCGGCGACCAGGATTTCGGTAACGTCCTGAAAGACATCAACCCGGATGATATTGAGTCGGTTAACGTCCTCAAAGGCGGCGCAGTAACCGCACTTTATGGCAGCCGGGCCAACAACGGGGTAATCCTCATCAAGACCAAGCGCGGATTCTCGCAAAAAGGTCTCGGTGTGACGGTGTCGCAATCCCTCATCTGGGATAAGCCGTACCGCACGGTGGACTTCCAGAACCGGTTTGGATCGGGTAATTACACAGGCGACTTTATCACCGGCCCCAATAACGAGCTGCAAATCAACCCGAACACGTACGGCTATAACTTCGGTCCGGAAATGACGGGTCAGGAAGTACGCGACGTGACGGGTAAGCTGATGAAGAACAACCCCCGTCCGGACGATATCCTGCGTATTTTTCAGACCGGTCTGACCTCCAATACGAACGTGGGCATTTCGGGAGGAAACGAGACCGGGACCTTCCGCCTTTCCTACTCCCGCCTTGGCGCGCAGGGTGTTGTTCCGCGCAATAATTTCGACCGGAACAGCTTCAACTTCCGCGGTACGCAGCGCCTCCTGGGCAAAGTACTGGTAGACGCCAACATCACGTATGTCCGGAGCAATACGGCCAACCCGGCTAACCAGGGCTCTTCCGGTATTTTCCGCAGCCTGGCATACGGCGGCGTCCGGAACTACGACCTGGATTTCTGGCGGAGCAACTACATTGCGCAAGCCGGAGGGATCAACCAGGACGATCCGAGCGGGCTCACTTCTGTCTGGTATGCCATTTACCAGAACAACAATACCCAGATTGACAACAACCTCCGGGGTAGTGTGGACCTGCGCGCTCCGCTCGGCGGCGGCTTTGAGTTCCAGGGAACGGCCAGTGTGAACTATGTCGGTTCCAACAACGAAAAGAAAACACGCGGGACCGAAATCAACTTTGCCAATCCCGGATATGAGTCGTTCGTACGGAACACTACGGTCAGCCGTTTCCGTGGAAGCATGAACTACAACAAGACGTTCGGTGAATTTGATGCCTTGCTGCAAGTGGGGGGTGAATTGAACGCTTCGACCTCGAAAGGCGTGCGCTACTGGACCAACGGCGGTATCCTTCCTGACATCTATCGTCTGAAGAACTCCAGAAACCCCGTAGGTGCCGAAGAAGACAAGCCGAATCAGACCCGAAGCAACTCGGTGTTCTACCAGGCCAGCCTTGCATTCCGCGATTACCTGACGATGAACGTCTACGGCCGGAACGACTGGAATTCGACGCTCGTCTATAACGATGGACACGGCAATTACTCATACTTCTATCCCGGCGTAGACCTGGCATGGGTATTCACCGACGCATTCAAGCACGCCCTCCCGTCTGCATTTACATTTGGGAAATTGCGTGCGTCCTACGTGATTTCAGGGAATGGTACGTCTGCCTACAACGCGAATACCGGCGCCTACGGAGCAAACTCTCCCTACATCAACGTCAACGGAACGACCGTTATCAACTACGCCTACCAGTCCAACACCCTGCCCAACCAGGCGCTGGTGCCGGAACGTACGAAGAAATTTGAAACGGGTATCGAACTCAAGATGTTCAACAACCGCTTCGGTATCGACGCGACGTTTTACACGCAGGATACGAAAAACCAGATCATTAACTTCGGCGTGCCTTCTTCGTCCGGCGTAGGTTCTGCGTTGATCAATGCAGGCGTAGTCCGGAACCGCGGGATCGAGCTGTTGATCTATGGTACGCCGGTCAAGACGCGTAACTTCTCCTGGGATACCTACTTCAACTACACCCGGAACCGGAATACGGTTGTATCGCTGCCCTTCGGCCTTCAGTACATCGGTATCGGCGGCGGCGACGGCTTCCAGGCCATCGCAAAAGCAGGCGGCGACTATGGAACGATCATCGCTCCATACGGTTATGCGCACTACCAGGCCCGCGCAGGCGATGGGACGCCGATCGACAGCCCGCTGAACGGCAAGCGTGTGATCCGTCCGTCGAGCGCTTCCACGTCGCTTTGGGTACGGGCCGGTAACTACGTAAACGGCGTCGACAAGGCCCCGGCACTGGGCTCCATCATTCCGGATTTCCTCGGCAACTGGCGAAACAGCTTCAACTACAAGAGCTTCCAGCTCAACGTAATCCTCGATGCGAAATTCGGCGGCAAGATCTACTCCACGACGTCAGACCTCGGTCAGTGGCTGGGTAACCTGAAGAGTACCCTGCCGGGCCGGACGACGGAACTGGGCGGTATCGCCTATAAAAATGCCAACGGCGCTGACCGGACGGACGGTATCATCTTCGACGGTGTTTACCAGCAGGGATCAACCGTGACGGGTATCGATGGCAAGAGCTACGATGTGTCGGGTATGACGCACCGGGAAGCGTATGAGAAAGGTATTGTCCGCCCGACGAGCGCCTTCAGCTACTACGCCAACGGTCACAGCTGGGCCAACGGGATCCGTGAGGACGCCATCTTCACGTCTTCCTGGGTATCTCTCCAGCAGGTCAACCTGAGCTATGATCTGCCGCAGAAGATGGTCAGCCGACTGAAACTGAACGGTTTGCGGGTAGCGGTAATGGCCAACAACCTGCTCTATCTCTATAACAGCGCCAAGGACAACGTCAACCCCAACAACCTGAACGACTCCGGTTCCGGAGCCATGGTGGAAAGTTCCGGTATGCCTTACATCCGGAGCATGGGCTTCTCGATCAACGGAAGCTTCTAATCACCCTTCAGATCCGACACTATTATGAAAAGAGCACTCTTATTGATCTCCCTGGTTGCCCTCGGTCTGACATCATGCGACCGGCAGAAATTTGCCGAGCTGAATACCGATCCGGACGCAATCCTCAATATTCCGCCTCAGTACGAGCTGACGACAGGCTTGCTTAACATCCATCAGAACAGCTTCGAGTACTACTACGACTACAACCGGGCCATTTACTACTGGGCGCAGTCATTCGTGACCCTGACCGGAAACAGCGCGAACGTTTACGAAGGGAGCGGTAACCTCAACCAGCGGTACGGCAACTTTTACTCTCAGGTAGGAAACCGTCTGGTCGACGTACAGCAGATCATCGACAAACTGCCCGAAGCTGAAAAGGCGAAGTATGTGTACCTGAAGGCCATTACCGGTATTCCGCTGGCATACTACGCCTGGTATACGTCGGATGTCAACGGCAGCATTCCGTATACCGAAGCCTTCAAGGCCCGCTATACGACGCCCGCCCTGCTGACGCCGAAGTACGACACGCAGGAAGCCCTGTATCAGACGCTTGACGATCAGCTCAAAGCAATTATCACCGTGCTGAAGACGCCGCAAACGGTGGAACAGGTATCGCTGAAAGACAATGACATCTATTTTGACGGAGACCCGGCGAAATGGATCAAGACGGCGAATGCCCTGCGTCTGAAAATTGCTTTCCGACTGATGAAACGGAATCCGGACAAACTGAAATCCCTCGCGACGGAAATACTGGCCGATGAAGCCAGCCTCATGAGCTCGACGGCGGACGACTGGAAGTTCATTGCCGGTACGCCGTTTTCGTCCGGAGGGAACTACAACCCGACCAGCAATAGCTCGGTTTCCGGTTCGAAAAACCTGATTGACTTCATGTGGACGACGGCAGATCCGCGTCTCCGGGTGTTCTTCCAGCCGTCGCCGTTTACCAAGGAACGATTCGACGCCGCGAAGGCGCAGGGAAAAATTCCGGCTTCTTTCGCCTGGGACGGACAGCTGTACCGGGGTCAGTATGCCGACCCTGATGCTTCTCTGGACGCCTCGAAAAACACATACTTCCAGGCGATCGAGTACACCGTCGGAACCGAGAAGCGGAGCGACCGCCTGCCTTCGTCCGTTCAAAGCCGCCTGTTTTACGGCGCTTTCAACAGTGGAACCGGCCAGACGACGTTCCCGCTGATTACCTATGCCGACCTCTGCTTCATGCGGGCGGAGCTCGCGGCCCGGAATATCCTCGGAACCGATGCGCAAGGCTGGTACTACAAGGGCATCGAAGCCTCTCTGCAGAACTACGACGACATGGCCCGGTACTCCAAACTGGATGATTACAAGGCGCTTACCGCTGCGGAAGTCACCGCCTACAAAGCCAGCCCCGGCGTTGTATGGGATGCCGCCAATGGCCTCGAGCAGATCCTGGTCCAGCAGTACCTGAACTACTTCAAGAACCAGAATGAAGCCTGGGCCGTGATCAAGCGGACGGGTTTCCCCTCCGTTTCCGGCAAAATCCTGAAACTGGAAACGGTTCACCAGGGTGGTACGGAGCAGAAAATGCCGCGGCGTTTTGCGATTGCTATTCCGACCGTTACAGACCTGAACTACAAGAACGCAACGGACGCGATTGCCGACCAGCAAAAGGACCCCAGTTTCGGTGGTCCGAGCGATATTACCGGCCGCGTTTGGTGGGATAAACCCTGATTTTCGGGCAACAGCATCCGGTTTCGGCCGGATGCTGTTTATCTTCCTGACCATGGCCCGTCTGATTGTCTTTCTGCTGCTCTCCCTGCCTGCCTTCGCGCAGGTGAACGAGATCCCGCTCCGGGACCTGAACGGCACCCGAACGACCCTGTCGGCTTTCTCCGGAAAGCTGGTGGCGGTCGTTTTTTTATCACCCGAATGCCCGCTCTGCCAGAATTATACCCGTACGCTCAATGCCCTTGAAGGAGCTGAGGTCGTCGGAATAGTCCCGGGGAGGGCATACGACCGGGAAGAACTGCTTCGCTTTCGGGACAAATACCGGGTCCGGTTTCCGCTGCTGACCGATGCCCCGAATGCCCTGGCGGCCCATTTCAAGGCGACAACGACGCCGGAAGTATGGCTGCTCGACGAAAACCGGACGGTCCTCTATCACGGCGCGATCGACAACTGGGCGATTGCCCTCGGAAAGACCCGGAACACGGTGACGGCGCATTATCTTTCCGACGCGATCCGCGCGTACCGGGAGGGCAGGCCCGTTTCCGTACCTGAAACCCGTCCCGTCGGTTGTTTTATCAATGATTTATGAAGATTCTCCCGCTTTTCCTGTTGCTGCCTTTTTGGGCAGGCGCGCAGACGTTTGACGACGTCGCGCCGATTTTCCGGAAGAAATGCGCGGTATGCCACCGCCCCGGCGACGCCGCGCCGTTTTCGCTCCGGACGTATGAGGAAGTAACACGTCGCGCTACGTTTATCAAAAAAGTCGTTTCCGAAGACTACATGCCGCCCTGGCGGGCGGATAATCATTACCGTTCCTTTGCGAACGACCGCTCCCTTTCCCCGGACGAAAAACAGTTGATTCTCAGCTGGATTGAAAAAAAAACACCACCGGGTAAGAAAACCCTGCCCGACGACGGCCTGCTCGCACAGACCGCCTACCACCGCGCACCGGACCTGACCCTTCGGATCGACTCGGCTTTTTCCCTCGCAGCGGATAACAAGGAACGCTTCATTGTATTCCGCATTCCATTCGAATCGGGACAGGAGCAAGCTGTGGAAGCCATCGAATTTCATACGAATAACAAGAAGATCGTCCACCACGTCAACTATGGTTTTTATGCGGTGGACGATGATACCGATATCCGGTCGGGGCCGTCTGTCGTCAACACCACCGACGACCTGCATGCCGCCGAACAGCTTCGTGCGCTTCAGCCGCTGAAGCAAAAAATGACATATTACACCGGCTGGATTCCCGGCGCGTCGGTGGAAACCTACCCGGCCGGCTTCGGCTGGACGCTGCCGAAACGTGGCGTCATGCTCGTAACGGCGCATTTTTCGGCCATCGCGGCGCCGGAGGAGTCTATCGTCGGCGTAAACCTGTTTTTCCGCAAAAGCCCGATCCAGCGTCAGGTACGGGTGATCAGCCTGGGTTCCGGCGGAATCGGGGAGAAGGACATTACGCCGCCGCTGATGCTGCTTCCCGGCGACAAATCCATCCACCGCCTGCGTGTGCAAACCCAGGAAGACCAGTCCCTTCTCTACCTGTGGCCGCATATGCACCTGCTCGGAAAGGAATTTACAGCGTATGCGGTAGCTCCTTCGGGCGATACCATTCGCCTTGTCCACATCCCGAAATGGGATTTCCGCTGGCAGGAGCTGTACCGCCTGCCTTCTCTCGTGAAGATTCCGCGCGGATCGGTCGTACACCTGGAATGTGCGTACGACAACTCCGTCGATAATCCCAATAACCCCAATAACCCTCCCCAGGCTGTTTTTTCGTTCGGAGACATGGATTCGAAGAATGAAATGATGACCCTGCTGATGATTTATACGGCCTATCGGCCGGAAGATGAAACCCTCCGGCTGGAACCCTAACCCTTTCTCATGCGTGTTTTTAGCACATTAGCTGCTCTTGCCCTCGGCTGTACCTGGTCGTGGGGGCAAACGGTTCACTATTTCGACAAAGGCCAGATCGCCACGATCCCGCAGCGCTATGGTCGCGAGGCCATCTATTCGGACCTGCTGGCCCACACCCTCTACACCGGCCAATCGCTTCGGGATACGAGTTTTCACTGGCAGCCGGTAGAGGCCGACAGTCTGCACCGCCTTCGCCGGCGGAATTTCCGCGGAGGCGGCGCGCCCGCCGGACCCGGTGTGACCGCAGGCGCGATGCGCGGCGGCATCGGCGGATCGGGCGGGTACATTTACCTGACCTATGATTCGCCGAAAGCGCAGACCGCCCTGCTGAATGTCAAAGGCAATTCCCAGGTTTTCGTCAACGGCGAGCTGCGCGGCGGCGATCCGTACAGCATGGGCTTCCTGCACCTGCCGGTGGCGCTGAAGAAAGGCCTGAATGAGTTTTATGTCCGGGGAATGGCAGCTGTGGCAAGCCTGGAATTTCCCGGAAAGCCCGTTGTGCTGAAAACCGATGATCCGACGCTGCCGTCGGTCGTGCTTGGCGAAGCGAACAACGGGCTATGGGGCGCATTGCTGGTGACCAACCTGTCTCCCAAAACTGCCAAAGGCCTGAAAATCATAGCTATTGTCGGCGGGAAAGAGGTAGTATCTTCTCTGCCGGACATCCCGGCAGTCAGCCTGCGGAAAGTACCCTTCCGGTTCGATGGCAGCGGCCTGACCGCAAAGGGTGCGGCAGAAGCTACTGTACGGCTGATCGACGAAAAAGGCAAGCCTGTGTCGGAAGGCAAAATCTCCCTCCATGTCGCCGATCCTGCGGAATCCTACAGCCGGACATTTTTCAGTGAAATCGACGGCAGTCTCCAATACTACGCCGTCACGCCCGGCAAGGTACAAAACGGACAATCGGCGTTGTTTTTATCCGTTCATGGAGCGGGCGTTGAGGCCATCGGTCAGGCGCGCGCATACCAGCCGAAGGAATGGGGAACGCTCGTCGCGCCGACCAACCGCCGCCCGCGCGGTTTCAACTGGGAAGACTGGGGGCGTCTCGATGCACTGGAAGTACTCAGCCTGGCCAAAGCCCGTTTTCCGCACGATCCGAAGAAGGTATACCTCACCGGCCACTCGATGGGCGGCCACGGTACCTGGTTTCTCGGCGTCACCTATCCCGATCTCTGGGCGGCGATTGCCCCGTGTGCCGGGTATCCGACGCTGAAAGACTACGGCTCCGCCGACGGAATCATTCCGGCTGCCAGCACCGATCCGATGGAGCAGATGCTGCTGCGGTCGGGCAACCAGAGCGATGTGCCGAAGCTGGCGAGCAATTACAAACCCCTCGGCGTTTACATTCATCACGGAGATGCCGATCGTACGGTACCCGTGACCTACGCCCGCCAGATGCGCGGTATTCTGGGCGGGTTTCACCCGGACTTCAATTACTACGAGTACCCCGGCGGTTCACACTGGTTTGGTAATGAGAGCGTTGACTGGAAACCGCTGTTTGATTACTTCCGCTGGCATGCGCGGCCGGATTCGGTTCGGTCGATCGATTTCATGACTGCCAACCCGGGAATAGCGGCTTCTTACCGCTGGGCCTCTATCGAGCAACAGGCTATCCCGCTGGAGTACAGCCGGATACAACTGTCGGCCTCCCGCTCCACTATCAGCGGCCAGACCGAAAACGTAGCCCGTCTGAAGCTGAAACTGGGCGAATTTGCTCCGGGAATGACGATCACGGTTTCCCTCGACAAGAGCAAGCCGGTTACCTATACCGTTCGTTCGGCGTCCGATAGTCTCGTGTTGGCGCTGGCCGGCGGGCAGTGGCAGCCGGCCGCTGATGCCGGTGTATTCGCCAAAAATCCCCGCCGGAACGGCACGTTCAAGGAAGCGTTTCATCACCGCATGGTCTACGTGTATGGTACGGCCGGAACGCCGGCCGAAAATGCCTGGGCTTTCGCGAAAGCACGGTACGATGCCGAGACCTGGTACTACCGCGGCAACGGAGCGATCGATATCATCGCCGATACCGAGTTTACGCCGGCGGCCTATGCTGGTCGCGGCGTAGTGCTGATTGGCAATGCGCAAACCAACCGGGCCTGGAAAAGCCTGCTGGCCGATTGCCCGATCCAGGTGGAACGAAACAAGGTACGGGTGGGTGAAAAGGAATGGAGCGGGGACGACCTCGGCGCGTATTTTCTGTGGCCGTCGAAGAGCGACGCAATTACGTCTGTCGCCGTAATCACCGGAACCGGATTGAAAGGCATGCAGGCGACGAATGCCAACCAGTACTTTGCAGGTGCGAGCGGCTTTCCGGATTTCATGGTTTTCGGACTGGAAATGCTCCGCAACGGAAGCAAAGGTGTAAAGCTGGCCGGGTTTTATGACAACGACTGGAAACCTGCTCATGTCGTGGTAAATCCCTGAATACCCTATAGCTAAAAAAGCCACTCCGGAATGCTCCGGGGTGGCTTTTTTAGTTGTGCACTAGTACTAAGCGGTTTAAGGAAATGATAAACGGTTAAATGGTGCGAAACAATTAGTGTTTTTCGTTGTTTATACTCAGGAACAGTAAATGCGTTAAATTAGCACCGCATTGAACGCTTTTAATATGAATGCTTCACCTGGTATCCCTGAAGGAAAACTAATTGTTCTCGACGATCATCAGCTGTTTGCCCATGGGCTTCGCCTGTTGATTTCCCGCCGGTTTCCCCGGTGCGATGTTGCTGTTTTTACAACAATAGAAGCGGCAAAAGAAGAGCTAAGTCGCTCGCGTGTAGAGTTTTTACTGGTAGATCCCGGTGTACATCGCCAGGAAATGGCTGCATTTGTCGCCGATTGCCTCAACGATTACCCCGCCTGCCGCGTGGTGGTACTGACGCTGCTGACGGATTTGAATGTTGTGAAAAAGTATCTCGAGATGGGAGTAGTCGGATATCTCTCCAAAACCATCGATGAGAATGAGCTGAGTATTGCCCTGCTGCAAATGCTTCAGGGAAATCGCTATGTCAGCTCGGATATCAACAGCCGCTTGATCAATACTGTCATTGGTCGTGAAGCTACGCTGCTGTCTGACAGGGAGATAGAGGTGCTTTCGCTGATGGTAGCCGGGAAGCCCGCTCAGAAAATCGCCGAGATGCTGTTCATCAGTCCCCATACAGTAGTAGCCCACCGTCGCAAGATTATGACGAAGCTGCAGAAGAAAACAACGGCTGAATTGATCCAGTACGCCGTGTCAAATAACCTTATTAACTGAAAAATTGCCGGACGTAAAATAGGTAGTATTGTTCAGTTGAAAAATGTATTTTATGCTTAACTGAATAGTCTTGAATGCTACCTGCTGATCCGGAATGGAGTAACGGAAAAATACTGAGTACGGGAGTTGCCGTCTTCAGTTTATTCTACGATTTTTGTAAAAGAAAAAGGAAGATTTTGCCGCAGTATCCTTCCGTCGCTTTTTCTTTTGTTTACCCGCCCGAATACACCGGTTTCATCCGGTATCCCGCCAATCAGTACCGCCATCAACAATTTACCTGAGGCTTGTTTTCCGGACTGACCAACCGTCCGGGAGAAAGTTGTTTTGCGTCTTTATTCTGCTTTCCGGAAGGTGGAATAAAGTCTCACGCCTCGCTAATACCGGCTGCTTGATGCGGCCTGATGGTTCCGTTTTATCTGTCGGATGCACGTGTTATTCCCTGCATTGAATTGCCCGGAATGGAAAGTTATTGTGTCCGGATTACACCTTTTATTCTTTCAACTATGCGAAAACTATGTACTTCAATCCGGGCCCTCACGGGGGTCAGGGGGGCGGTTTATCTTACCTTGTTTTTACTCTTTTTAGTCGCTCCCTTCCTTGTTCAGGGCCAGGTCTGCGCACCGGCAACCGGCGGCGTCCGGGATTTTACCTTCAGCAGTACCACGAGTCAACTGACTTTTTATCCGGGTGAAGCGAGCGGCACCAATACATACGACCGTTCAACAGTCGGGCGTATCCGGCTGTCTGACGGCGCGACGGACCGTACCCTCAGCGCTGTTAAACGCACCATCCGTCCGCGTGTCGGCGTCGTCACGGGAAAAGTAATCCTGACGTTCTTCAAACTGACTTTATCAACGGGTTCAAGCCTGTCCATTTACCGGAACACGACCGGCACAGGGACGCCGGAACTGGTGATTACACCCACCAACGCTTCCTCCCTGCTGAATACCGAACGGATTTTCTCCGGAGATGTCACGCTGGTATTTACCGGCAATACCGGTACTGTTCCCGAAAACGTCAATATCCGCTACAACACGGGAGACGAGACGTTTACAACCTGCCGGGACCGCACCAGCGCCGTCTGGAAGGCGTTCATTCTTCCGAACAGCTTCGTCAACGTCGACGACATGGAGTATTACCAGCAGAACGCCGTGCCGATCTGCGTCGGGGAGTTTGACAGCAACAAGCAGTTTGTCCGTTCGGAGATCGCGTTTTGCATCCGGCACGATCTTGCCGCCGCGACGCCGGAACCTGGCTACAGCAAACAGTTTTACTTCGGGCAGGTGTCGTTTTCGCCGACGGCTACCGGTAATTCGTTTGACATTGACGCCAGCGGATCCTTCAACAACCAGGATCAGCTGAAATCCGCCCGGATCATGTGGCTGCTTGTCAACAGCCCGACGGGTTCGCTGGCCGAGCGCCGTGCCGTCCAGGTGGCCATCTGGCAAACGCTGGAAAATGCCGTGACGGCTTCGCTGACTTCTTCACTCGCTCAACAGGCTCAGAAACAGGTACCAACCCTGCCCAACCCGCCGGAACCGGTCCTATCGCTGACGAACGTGACCGGCTCGACGGTCCCCGTGAGTGCCGAGGTAACGTTTGCCCTTCATAGTAACGCGCAGACGTTGTCGCTGGCGGTGAGCTCCGGCGCGAAGATCCTGTCCGTCACAAACGGCCGTCTCGCCACCGATGTCCTGACCCTCGCCGATACCACCAAAGACGCCCTGATTACCGTAAGCCGGTCTACCTCCGGAAAAGCGACGCTCACCGCTACCTATAACGTCAGCGGGTACTGGAACCTGAGCAACCTGGAGATTTACCAGCCCTGTGACACTTATCGGGCAGGAGTACAGCCGTTTCTGGGCCTCGGCCAGGGCGATAATGCCCGGCCGTTTCGAGCCGCGTCGGCAGAATGGACCTCGGCGCTGCCCGTTACCCTTGCCGGGTTCGGAGCAACTGCCGAAGGAACGGCCGTGTTGTTGAACTGGGCCACATCTTCCGAAGAAAATACCGACCGCTTTGAGGTTGAACACAGCCTGGACGGACGTCGCTGGCAGCGAATCGGTACGCGGGCGGCGGTTGGAGAAAGTAAACGCATTGTTCGCTATTCGTTCCGGCATGAAAATCCCGCCGACGGCCCCAATTACTACCGGCTGGCGATGATTGACCAAGACCTTACACAAGCATATAGTCCGGTGCGCAGCGTGGTAATCGATAACCCGCTGGAGGTTTCGCTGTTTCCGAATCCGGTGACCGGCGGAAAACTGTTTGTGAACGGCGCGGCCCGGGTTGCGTCCGTCGAGATCGTTACGGCTGCCGGGGCGGTTGTCCGCAGCTTTTCAGGTGGAATGGAAGGAGGTATGGATACGGGCGGACTGTCGCCCGGCGTCTATCTCGTGAAAATCAACGGCAAGGAAGGCTCGACCGTGTCCCGGCGGATCATGGTCGCCCGGTAGCGTAACTGCTGAAAGGAGTGTGAACAAAAGCCCTTCACTGAAGGGCTTTTGTTTTTTCCGGGAAGACAGAAGTTACTGGTATTTCCCGGCGAGCCGGATCAGTTTATCGGGTGCGTTGGTGATGATCCCGTCAACGCCGAGATCCATGAGCCGTTGCATCTCTGTTTCGTCGTCCACCGTCCACGGCAGTACCTGAACGCCGGCCTCGTGCGCGGTTTTGACGAGGTCCGCGTTGACGAGCGAATAGTACGGGCTGTAGATATCCGGCTTGAAACCCAGCTTTCCGACGTTATCAGAAAAGGAGTCCCTGTTCATAATCAACAGCGCTTTTTTGACCGGAACCGACTGTTTATGAAGCACCTGAAGGGTACGGATGTCGAACGACTGAATCGTCACCCGCGGCAGCAGGCCTTTTTTCTGTTTCAGAACGCCCATCAGGCGGGAGACAAATTCCTCCGGAGCGGGATGGTAGACGCCATCGCCGGCAGGCGAGCATTTCGTCTCGATATTGTAAAACACCGGCTTCAGTTGATGCTTGCGCACATAGGTCTCGACGCTGTCGATCAGAACGGACAACAGCGGCTTGGACACCTTCATTTTCACCTGCTCCGGGAAGCGGGGGTGCGGTTTGGTGCCGGCGTCGTACGTCCGGATGCTGTCGTATTTCATCCGGTAGAGGGCGTAGTTTTTTTCTTCGGACTTCGGAATATCCGTTCCGTCGGGTCGCCGCATGAATTCGGAAGACATATAGACGTCGTGGGAGACGACCACCTGCCCGTCGGCCGAAATCACGCAGTCAAGCTCCAGCGTACGCGCGCCGAGGCGCACAGCATTGAGCATCGCGGGGATGGTGTTTTCAGGCAGCAGCGCCATGCCGCCGCGGTGTGCCTGAACGTCTGTTTTTTGCTGGGCGAAGGCGCTGATCGAGAGCACGCTGAGTGCTGCTATAAGTGTATGCTTCATCTGGAAACGGGAAAAGTACCGGTCGGATAGTTCCGGTTTTCGGGGGCCAAAAGTAGCCGACGGCGGGCCGGAGCATGTTACGGGGATGTTAAATCGCCCCGTGTGTGCGGTCTGTGACCACAAATTCCGGCGGCGATACCCCTTTTTCTTCGCGCTTCCGGTATGGATACCTTATTTCGGAGCATGAAAAAACGCTATCAATGGCTGCTGCATGCGGGAATACTGACGGGAATCCTTCTGCTGGTGGATGTATTCGATCATTACCAGCTGGAGCGTTCGGGCGGGCATCTTTTTCACGAAGACGGAAGCGTGGTTTCGTTATGGGACCGCATCCGGGGCCACCTGGCTTCACAGGGAATTGCCTGGATGGTACTCGCGGCGACAGGCGTGATCGAATGGGTTTATCATCGCGGATTCCGGAAAGGAAACCTGCTGATACTCGGTATTTTAAGCCTGCTGACAGGGTTGGTGCTGACTGCCGGTCTGCTTGCGTACAATACCTGGAGATTCGGCGTAGAGCGGTCGTTCCCGTGGGAGTTTGCCGGGCTTGTTGCCGGTTATACCTTTTTGTATTTGGTTGTCCGTGATTACTTCCGTCGGCTCGTCGTCTCGGCGCAGGAAAAAGCCGAACGCACCCAGGCGGAACTGATGGCGCTCCGCTCGCAGGTAGATCCCCACTTTCTCTTCAATACCCTCAATATGATTTACGGTACGGCGCTGAAGGAAAAGGCTCCGGAAACGGCTGACCACATCGAGCAACTGGCAGGCATGCTCCGTTACGTACTGATACGCTCCGAATCCGTCCCGGTCGAAGCCGAGAAACGGTTCCTGGAAGAATACCTTGCGCTGCAGCGAAAACGCATACCGGCAGGCGTGCGCCTGGACGTGTCGCTGCCGGCTGTCGACCCCGAAGTACGGATCGCGCCGTTGCTGCTGATTCCATTCGTGGAAAATGCGTTCCGGTATGGGATCAGCGCAGAGGAGCCGTCGTTCATCCGGCTGGAGCTGTCGGTCCGGAAAGGACGTCTGGATTTTTTCCTGCTAAACAGTATCCATGAAAAAAGTAGGCAGGTAACGGGAGAAGGAACGGGTATCCGGAATACGCTCCGGCGCCTGGAATTACTGTATCCCGACCGGCATACGATCCACATCGGCGAAACCCCGGAAGGTTTCCGGGTTGCGCTTACTCTTCATCTCTAATTTTCTTTTCCCGATGCGAATACTGCTTGTTTCTCTGGCGCTTTTCGGCGCCACGCACTTCTCTTTTGCCGGATTTTTGGTCAGCGGCCGGATTTCGGGGTTGAAGCCCGGCGCAAAACTCGTGTTTAACGTTCCGTTTGATTGCTGGTACGAATCTTCCCGATCGGTTCCGGTGATACCCGATTCCCGCGGTTTTTTCTCGGTGAAACTGGCCATCGGAAGGCCGCAGGTCTTTTTTTTCGAGCTGGATGGCAGGCGTGTTCGCCTGTATGCGGAACCGGGTAAATCGGTCGTACTTTCCGCCGAAGCCCCTGATTTTCCCCGGTCCCTGAAGTTCTCCGGCGTTCTTGCGTCCGAAAATGAGTTTCGTTGCAGACACGGCCTGGCCTGGACGGACACATCCGGAAACGTTCATCCCGACTCGATCCGCCAAAGCCGGATGAGGGAAGCGCAGTATGGCAGGAGGATGCTGCAAAAGGGAACCTTCCCGCGTCATTTCAGGCAGATGACAGAAGCAGATCTGAGGTGGCTGGCCGTCGGAGACCTGTGGGAGCAATCCTGGCGGGCAGACGCCTGGACTGCGGGAGACCGCGCGGCGCCGGATCGGGAAAAATGGCGAAATGCCCTGATACAGGCCTATGAGGGGATGGACTTATCCGATTCCCTGGCGCAGGCAAGCTACTACTATCAGCTGGCAGTTACCTACCTTCCCCGTTTTGTTCAGTACCGCGCGGCTTCGAAAGAGGCGTTTGCTGCATGGGTCGTTCAGTTCTTCGGAAAACCCTTCCCGGAAATCCGGGAAGAACTGCGGGAAAAGGGAGAGACGTACTGGGAGTACCGCGTTTTGGACGGGTCACTGACGGGAATAGCCAGGGAACGGGCCATTGCCGGATTGCTCATCCATCAGTCAGCATCCGGCTCGCTGGGCTATCTGAAAGAACTATCCTCCGGGTTTCATGCGCGGTTTCCGCAAAGTATTTACCGGCCGGAAGTGGATCGTTTGCTGGAACGGTACCTCCGTACGCAAACGGCAAAGGATCAGGGTATCCGATGGGAAGAGCCGGCTGCAACGCTCGATTCCCTGCTCGCGCGCTTTCGTGGAAAGGTAGTGGTCGTTGACCTGTGGGGCAGCTGGTGCGGGCCCTGCCGGGAGGAATTTGCCAGCCATCCGGCAGTCAAGGAAGCTGCAAAAGGCAAACCGGTGGTATTTCTGTACATCGCCGTCGAGCATACGCCGGAGCGCGTCCGGCGGCAGCGCTGGCAGGAGACGGTCCGGTTTTATGAACTGACGGGGTACCACGTGCTGGCGGGGAAAGACCTGGAACAGGATCTGATGAAGCGGTATGAAAGCCGGATGGTGTTTCCGTCATACATCCTGGTCGATAAATCCGGCCGTATTGTCAACCTGCATGCGGCGCATCCTTCTGAAACAAGTACCTTGCTGGCTCAACTATCCGTGCTTTTATGACGCTTCGTTGCATCGCGGTGGACGATGAGCCGGTCGCGCTGGAAATCATCCGTTCCCACGCTGAAAAAATCCCTTATCTGAACGTTCTGGGTACGTTTACCAGCGGATCGGAAGCCCTTGCCTTTGCCCGGCGGGAGGCGGTAGACCTGATCTTTCTGGATGTCCGCATGCCGGATATCTCCGGGCTGGATCTGGCCGCCCTGTTTGGAGACCGCGCCCGGATCATTTTCACGACGGCATACGTCGAGTTTGCCGTTCAGGGTTTTGAGCTCGATGCGGAAGATTACCTGTTGAAACCAATCGGTTTTGCCCGTTTTCTGAAAGCCTGCGAACGGGCCTGTAAACCGGCCGCGCAGCAGTATCTTTTTCTGAAGGAAGGGTACGACTGGGTCCGGGTGGATACGTCCATGCTTTTGTATGCCGAATCAGCGGATAATTATGTCAGTTTTGTGTCTGTCTCGGGAAAAACGCTGGTACGGATGACGCTTTCGGAGGCGCTGGACCGCCTGCCTTCCGGAGAATTTATCCGGATACACAAATCCTTTGTCGTATCTCTCCGGCATGTCCAGAAAGTGGAGCGGCATCAGGTCATCGCCGGCGGGAAAGCGATTCCCCTGGCGGCGAGCTACCGGGAAGCATTGCTGAAACGGCTTGGCTGAGTTTTCCGGGGAAGAAGCACTTTTTTTCGTCTTCCGGAAGATACCCTCTAAACCTTGTTAACATGCATTTTCTTCGGAAAATCATCGCTTTCGTGTTTTTGACGACGCTGGCGGCGAAAGCCCAGATACCCGTTCGCCTGACCGTCGACGCCGGCGGCTATCAGGGCGAACTGAAGCCCATCTGGGCCTGGTTTGGCTACGACGAGCCAAATTACACTTACATGAAGGACGGCAGGAAGCTGCTTTCCGAGCTGTCCAGGCTCAGCAAAGTACCGGTAAATGTCCGGGTGCACAGCCTACTGGTAACGGGCGACGGCACCGCCGCACTCAAATGGGGTTCTACCAATGCCTATACCGAAGATGCCGCCGGGAAGCCGGTGTATGACTGGACGATCACCGACCGGATTTTCGACACGTTTATCGAGCGGGGAATGAAACCCATTGCCCAGATCGGGTTTATGCCGGAAGCGCTGTCTGTCAAGCCGGTACCCTACCGGCACCACTGGAAACCGGGGGATAATTACAATGACATCTACACCGGTTGGGCCTATCCGCCGAAAGACTATGGAAAATGGGCGGAGCTGGTGTATCAATGGGTACGCCACTGCGTAGACCGCTACGGCAAAAAGGAAGTAGAAAGCTGGTATTGGGAACTTTGGAACGAACCGGATATCGGCTACTGGAAAGGTACGCCGGAGGAATTTCTGAAGATATACGACTACACCGCCGACGCCGTCAAACGTGCGCTGCCGACTGCCCGGATAGGCGGTCCGGAAGTAACGGGCCCCAACGGCCGCTCCGGCGGGAAGCTGCTCAGGCAGTTTCTTGACCACGTTACGACCGGTACCAATTACGTCACCGGAAAAACCGGCTCTCCGGTGGATGTCCTGACTTTTCATGCCAAAGGAGCTCCCAAACTGGTCAACGGAAACGTACAGATGAACATGGGTACCCAGCTCCGGGATATTGACAGAGGCTTTGAAATCATCGCCGGATACCCGTCTCTGAAAAACCTGCCGATCATCATCGGCGAGTCGGACCCGGAAGGCTGCGCCGCCTGCTCCGAGGACCTGCATCCGCAGAACGCCTACCGGAACGGTACGATGTATTCGAGCTATACCGCGGCGTCATTCGCCCGGAAGTACGACCTGGCGGCCAGTCGGGGCGTGAACCTGGCGGGGGCGGTTACCTGGGCATTTGAGTTTGAAGATCAGGCCTGGTTTCGCGGATTCCGGGATCTGGCGACCAATGGCGTCGACAAACCTGTTCTCAACGTATTTCGGATGTTCGGGATGATGGGTCGGCGTAAACTGCCGGTTTCCGGGGGGACGTACGATTACCGTCGCCTGCGCGATGAAAGCGTCCGGGCAGAACCGGATATCAATGCCCTCGCTTCCCGGGAGGACAAATCCGTCACAATCCTGGTCTGGCATTACCACGATGATCATATTCCGGGGCCGGCGGCGTCCGTTGCCCTCGATGTACAGCACGTACCTGCCGGCACTTGCAAAGTCGAGGAGTTTCGGGTGGATGCCGCGCATTCCAATTCCTACGAGACCTGGAAAAAAATGGGTTCGCCGAAAGTGCCGACCGAGGCACAGGTCGCCGCGCTGGAAAAGGCCGGGCAATTGGAAAAAAACGGACCGGATCAGCGCCTCAGGGCAGTTGACGGTACGCTTTCTCTTCGGGTCGACCTTCCGAGGCAGGGTGTTTCCCTGCTGCGCGTCAGCTGGCGGTAATCCGCTCATCCGGTCTTCCTGCCGCAAGTACCAGTTTTGCTGGTGAATAGGGTATTGCATCCTACCTTGCAATGCAAACTACTAGCAAGCCATGCGAAACCTGCTTTTTGTACTCCTGCTGCTGACCGGCTGCGCGCACCGGGGCGACTACCTGTCATTCAAGGTAAATGACTCCGACGAAACCTTCCAACTGTCGGCGGAATACAATCCCGACAAAACCGAACAGGTACAGGAATACCTGGACGAAAAACTCACTACCGGGAACGATGCGTCGTTCGAAAACGCGGAAATCGACGCGACAATGACACTGAACGATAAAACGCATTTCTACATCCGGTCGAACCCCGGCGAGCTGCTCATCCGCTTCAACAAGTCCGAGAACTCGAAAGCATCCTATCTGAAAATGAAAGAGTTAAGTAAAGGACTCAAAGATGTTCTGACTGATTGACCGGAAAGAAGTCACTTTATTTTTATTTAGTCTAAATAATTGGCTAGGTTTGCAGGACAATAAGCCCTGTTTACTTGTCGACAACCAGCCCGCATACCGCCTTCTCCGATCCTCAGGCCTTCAAACAGGTGTATACCCGCCATTGGAAGCAGGTGTATGCCGTTTGCTACAGCCACCTGAAGGAGGTCGATACGGCGCAGGAAATGGTGCAGGATATTTTTCTGTCGTTGTGGGAACGGCGGCAAACACTCGTCATCACCACCTCTCTCGAACATTACCTGGTCCGGGCCGCGAAAATGAAGGTATTGGAGCATTTCCGAAACCAGACCATCCGCAGCAACTATGTTCCTGATGTGCCGGTGGCGACAGAAGCGACCGAACGGGAAATCGAATACAACAGCCTGCACGAAAACCTGGAGCGACTGCTCGGGCAGCAGCCAGATCAGTCCCGGCAGGTTTTCTCGCTTCGCCAGCAGGGGATGAGCAACCGCGAAATAGCCAGCAAACTCGGCTTTTCCGAGAAAGCGGTGGAATACCATGTAACGCGCGTCCTGCGGTTTCTGCGGGAGCGTCTTCACCTGGTGCTCGACCGCTGAATTTTTGGGGGAAGGTTAGGGTCAGGCCCCGGCTTGTGCAACTACCCTCAAAAGAGCAGAAACGATGCCGATTCCGATTACCCCGGCTTTATTGACCCGGTACCACGAAGGCCGCTGTACGCCTGAAGAGCAGGCAGCAGTAGCAGACTGGCTTTCCGATCCGACAACCGATGACACCCTTCCGCTTCCGGAGCTGAGTGAGGTACACGGCGCGCGGATCTGGAAGGGCGTGGCGCGGGGTATGCGCCCGCGCAGGTACCTCCGGGGACTGGCTGCAGTGGCGGTACTGGCGGTAGTCGGTTGCTTCTTTGTCTTTCGCCCGGCGCCTCCGGATGTTTGGACCGCGCGGAACGACGCTACAGGTACGTCGGCGGCCGATCTCGGCGGTTTGGGTATCGCCCTGTCGCCCCAAAGCACGGTACAGGTCCGCGAGACCGACGGCATACGCCAGGTCGATTTCAGCGGCGCCGTGGAAGTGACGAACCGGACCGGCCGGGATATCTGCCTCGTATTCGGCTCCGGAAACCGCGCGAGGCAAACGATACGGCTGGCGGCAGGCCGCTCCTGCGTGGCGGTACAATACCATTTCCGGTCGGATGAGATTGTCGTAGTCAAGCGGCTGCTGGATCTCCCGCCTGTACTTCTCACCCGGATCCGGAACGACTTCCGTGCGATTTAATGTCTTCTTTTGGCTCCTTTGCTACGGGTGGGTAGCAGGCTGCCGGCCCGACCCGGATGCGCGCCGCTTCGGTGTGATTTTCTTCTACAACGACAAGGAGTACTTCATCGAAACGCCTTCGTTTACGGAGGGTACGGTGACGGCGCCTCCGCAGCCGGACGACTTTTCCAGCGCCATAATTTTCGGGTACCGCAACGGGTATTACTATGGGATGGAAGCCGAAAAGGAAAAGCTCATCCGCTACCGGACCGTTGGCAATGAGCTTGTCGTCGAAAAGGAACTTTCCTATAAAGGTACTCCCTGGAGCTACTATTCGAGTTGGCATAACTGGCTGGATGACAATACCTTATTGATGGGGACGACAAACGGGGACGGAAAGGAGTTCGACTACGCCATCATCAACGTGACCGATATGCAGTTTCTCGCGAAAGGAAAACTCGACCTGCCTTCACCCGGTCCGAAAGAACACTACGGCGGTATTTTCGCACAGCACCGGGGCGACCGCCTTTATGTCGGCTATTCGCTTTACGAAGGCTTCCGCTCGCCGGTACCGGCACAGGATACTACCTACCTGGCAACGATCGCGTATCCGTCGATGAAAACGGTTGGTATTCAGAAAGATACGCGCTCTACGTGGCCAGGCGGCTACTACCTGCACGGTTCGTTTTCGTTTGTGAACGACGACGCGATCTACTTCATGACCGAGCCGGGCGGCCGCACCCATAACCATCCGACGGCGCGGTCGGGTATCTACCGCATTCCGGCCGGGCAGGACCTGCTCGATAGTACCTATTTCTTTCCCATTGCCGACAAGCAGACCGAGGAAGCCTACGAGCTATTCCCGCTCGGGCGCGGAAAGGCCCTGACGAAGGTAATTGCCAACAGGCGGGTCACCCAGTACATGGACTACCTGCACAAGCATGTCGTGGAATACTATGTCCTGGATCTCAAAACCCGGACCCGGAAGAAACTGCCCCTGCCGCTCGACGAGCTGGAATTTGTGCAGAATGTATTGGCAGACGGGGACGATGTATATATCGCTGTGAATACCGGCGACGAGGAGTCAACCATCTGGAAATACGACCTGAAAAAAGGCACGCTCACCAAAGGAATACACATTCCGGGCCGTGTATATCACCTGAACCGGCTTCCCGATTGAGAAAATCGAAAAAACACAGCAGCCGGTTTAGGGACAGCAGCCCCCTTGCGCTACTCCTTATTTAGAACGCCTCTACGGAGCGGCTCTTCCAGCCCGAAAAAACCTGAAAATAAAAAGAGCCGGTCAGTTGCAGCTGGCCGACTCATCCCTGACGGGAACTTTTAACGTCGTACCATTAAAAGTAATGCAAGTTAGGAATTTTCTTCTAACGGGTATCGTCTGTACCCTGTCCCTGATGGGCTTTGCCCAGTCGAAAGGGACCCTCTCCGGGCATGTTTTCTCGGACCAGTCCGAGGCCCTGACCGGCGCCTCCGTTCTGCTGAAAGGCACCGGTAAAGGTGTTTTCACGAACGACAAAGGCGCATGGCAACTCGAACGTCTGACGCCGGGCGCGTATGTGCTGGTTGTCTCGTTTGTCGGCTACCAACCGGTTGAAAAGCCGGTGACCATCCGGGGAGACGAGCACCACAAACTCAACATCGTTCTCCGCCCGGGCAGCCGGGACCTTGAGACGGTATCGGTCATCGGCCGGACGGAGGCGAAGGAAACCAGCCGCCTCGCCTACAACGTGACCGCGATTGATGCCCGGCAACTTCACAACACGACGCTCGATCTGGCCAATGTACTCGACCGAGTATCCGGCGTTCGGGTACGGGAATCGGGCGGTCTCGGGTCCAATTTTCAGTTTTCGCTGAATGGATTTACAGGTCGGCAAGTACGGTTTTTCATCGACGGCATCCCGATGGACAATTTCGGATCGTCGTTTCAACTCAATAACATACCGGTCAATATTGCCGACCGGATCGAGGTATACAAGGGCGTCGTCCCGATCTGGCTGGGCGCCGATGCGCTCGGCGGCGCGGTCAACATCGTCACCAATCCCAACCGGCGGAACTACCTCGATGTATCGTATTCCTACGGTTCGTTCAATACGCATCGCTCAACGGTCAACGTCGGCTACACGACGAAAAACGGCTTCACGATGCAGCTCAACGCCTTTCAGAATTATTCAGATAATGATTACTGGGTGAATGTGGACGTGGTACCCGACCTGACGACGGGCCTGTCCGTCCCGATGCGCGTCCGCCGTTTTCACGACAAATACCGGAACGAAACGCTCATCGCGCAGGTGGGTGTAGTAAACAAGTCCTGGGCCGACCGTTTTCTGATCGGCATGACGCTCGGGCAGAACCAGGCAGATATCCAGACCGGCAACCGCATGTACGACGTGTTCGGGGAGCGCCGTTCCCGCGGGAATATCCTCATGCCCTCCGTCCGTTATACCAAAAAAGACCTGCTGACAAAGGGCCTGAGCCTGACAGTCAACGGAAACTTTAACTTCGGTCAGGAACAGGCGATTGATACGGCTTTCAAGCAATACAACTGGCTGGGCGGGTTTATTTACAAGGGAAGCAATCCGGGGATACCCGGCGGCGAGCTGGCACGGACGCTCTACCAATTCCGGAACAACAACGGGCTCGTCAACGCGACGGCGAGCTACCAGGCGACCGACCGCCATTCCTTCGTCCTCAATTATACCTTCAATACGTTTGACCGGAAGGGCTCGGACGAGCTCAATCCCGCCGATGAGGCCATTCGCCAGCCGAAGAAAACCGGTAAGCATGTGCTGGGCGTTGCCTATCGGTATGACATCAGCTCCCGGTGGAATGCGACGGTTTTTGCGAAAGAATACCTGCTGAAAAGTAAGTCGCACAAAGTACTCAACGACGAATACTTCATCCAGGAAAATACGCTTTCCCAACAGGGGTATGGCATCGCGGGGACGTGGTTTGCGCGTCAGAACCTGCAACTGAAAGGTTCGTATGAAAAGAGCTACCGGTTGCCGGAAAACGACGAACTATTCGGGGATGTCATCGCCAACCTGGCTGCCAACGCCAACCTGCGGCCTGAAAGCAGCCATAACTTCAACGTGGGAGCCAACTTTACCCATGCGATCAACAAGGTACATCAGTTCTATTTCGATGCGAACCTGATTTACCGCTCCGCGAAAGACTTCATCCGTCCGAGCCTCTATAGTTCGTTCGGAAGGGCTGAACGCCAGATGGTTAACCTCCGCGATGTGAGCAACGGCGGGCTCGACGGCGAAATCCGGTATTCCTACAAGCGGCTCTTCACAGCGGGCGTGACCGTGACGTATCAGAACATCCGGAATACAACCAAATACGAAGGCTCCACGTCGGTCAGCCCGGTGTACAAAGACCGGATTCCGAATATGCCGTACTTCTTCGGAAACGGGAATGCTTCGCTGTTTCTGCGGAATGTTGGCGGGCCGGGCAATACCCTCACCATCGGCTATAACCTGCTCTACGTACACGAGTACTACCTCCGCTGGCCGAGCCAGGGTGCGGCAGGGAGCAAGCTGACCATTCCGGAGCAGCTCGCCCATGACGTCAACGCGGTATATGCCCTGCGGGATGGCCGGTACAATATTTCGCTGGAGTGCCGCAACCTGACTGACGCTACCCTGTACGACAACTTCAGTCTTCAGAAACCCAGCCGGTCGTTTGCCGTGAAACTCCGCTACTTCCTGCAGCAATAAACCCTTTCATCCCTTTCAGATACCATGAAAAAAGTCCTTTTACTGCCCGGTATGCTATGCCTGCTGGCACTGGCCTCCTGCGATAAAAAAGAAAAAGAAACACCGGAGCCGGCGGGTAAGTCGCGCTACGTATTCGTTGCCTATTCCGTTGGTTCCAGCGGAGAGTCCGCTCCGTACATCATCGCTGCGGATTCGGTGACGGGAGGTACCCTCACCACTACGGGCGAAGGCGTCGAAACCGATGCCTACTCCTTTCTGGCTCAGAACAATACCCTCTTCGCGATGGTATATGGCGGGCAGGGGCCGATCACGCCGTATAAACTTGACAGCAAGGGAAAAATCGCGCAGGTTGGCAACACCGTCAATGCCGTAACCGCCGGTATCTACGGCGCGGTGAATCAGGATGCGTTCGTCGGCGCACAGGTTTCCCGCGTGAAGTCGGACCCGACTGCCACGTTCTTCCGTTTCGACGCGCAGAAGTATATCCTCGCCGGAACGAGTACCGTCAACCTCCTTCAGGTAGCTGGAAACGGAGAAATGGCTACTTTCTCTGGTGTTACACAAGTAGAAAATCAGCTATTCCTGCCCTTCTACTGCACGCCGGGCGAGAGCGGTAAAACGACGCAGTTTCCCGACAGCACCTACATCGCCGTTTTCAGCTATCCGGAAATGCAGTTCAAAAAAGTAATCCGCGACGGCCGGACCGGTACCATCGGCAACTGGTTCGGCATGCAGGGCGTGGCGACGGTGGAAAGCGGCGACGTATATGCATGGTCGACCGCGAACGGGTCTAAAAATCCTTCGGCCATCGTCCGCATCAAAAAAGGGCAGGAGGTCTTTGATCAGAGCTACTTCTTCAACGTCGAAGAGAAAACAGGCGGCCTGAAACTCAGCCGGGGCGAGCACGTCGCCAACGGAAAGTTCCTCTTTTCGATTTACACAGCCGGAAATGTGTCTGCCAATGGCATCTCCGGCGGTCGGGTGAGGCTGGCGATCGCTGACGTGAATGCGCAGACGATTACCTGGGTCGACGGCGTACCTGAGCACGCGACCCTGCCGTACAAAAACAAAACATACAGGGAAAGCGACGGCAAAACCATCCACTACGTGCTGAAGGAAGACAGCGGCAGGTTTGCCGTCTACACCATTGACGTGACCACGGCGAAAGGCAAACGCGGTCTCCAGTTTGACAACGTAAGCGACGTCACGACCATCACCAAACTTTCCTACGAATAACAGGCAACACCACCACCATGCGTAAATCCATTCTTTTCGGGGCGCTGGCCCTCTGCGGGCTTTTCGTTGGTTGTTCGAAAGACGCTGACGACAACAACGGTCCGGCCGCCGGTACCGGGTCCAAATATGTATTCGTCGCCTATTCCGTCGGCTCGGAAGGCATTGAATCCGCACCTTATATCATCACCGCCGACTCGGTAACGGGCGGAAAAGTAGGTCTGTCGAAAGGCGTCGAAACCGACGCATATTCCTTCGTTCCGTTGGCAAACAAGCTGTTCGCCGCCGTCTGGGGCGGGCAGGGGCCGATCACGCCGTACCAACTGGATGCAACGGGCAAAATCGTGCAGGCCGGCAATACCGTCAACGCCGTCACCGCGCCGATCTATGGCCCGGTGAACGAGGAAGAGTGGGTAGGCGGAGGCTTCGTTGAAGGTGTCTCTGACCCGATGTCGACGCTGTTCCGGTTCAACGCCAAAAACCTGATACTGTCCGGACGGAATACCATTGATATGACGAAAGTGACCGGCAACGGTGAAATGCCTTCCTGGTATGGCGTGTTCCCGGTTGATGGCGACAAGCTGTACATTCCGTTTGAATGTTTCCCCGGAGTAGACGGGCAGACGACCAAATTCAAGGACAGTACCTGGGTGATGGAAGTGAGCTACCCGGACCTGAAGTATCAGAAGGTCATCCGCGACGGTCGTTCGGCCTTTATCGGTAGCTGGTTCGGCATGCAGGGGCTGCGGCAGATTGAGGATGGGGACGTCTACGCCTGGTCTACCGCGGCGGAATCAAAGAACCCGTCCGCGATTATGCGGATCAAAAAGGGACAGGATGTCTTTGACCAGAGTTACTTCTTCAATGTGGAAGCCAAAACCGGTATGAAAGTCGGCCGCGGCGACTACATCAGCGGCAGCCGGTTCCTGATGTCATTCTACACCACGAAAGAACAATCGCTGGAGTGGAACGGCCGGACGAAGCTCGCCATCGTCGACGTCAAGGCGCAGACCGTCACCTGGGTAACCGGTGTTCCGGAACATGCACAGATGTCGTACAAGCAGAAAACTTTTGTGGAAGAAGACGGAAATACCGTCCGGTATGTCCTGAAAGACGACGCCGGCAAAATCTTCGTCTACAACATCGACGCAAACAAAGCTACCGGCTTCAAAGGCCTGGAGTTCGACGGCATCGCCGACATAACGACCATTTCCCGACTGAAATACTGATCCGATGGCCGGCGGGGCACCCGCCGTATCCGCTACGCGCATGAGCACCTTTCGAAAAATAAACAACTGGCTGCACCTCTGGCTGGGCCTGATTTCCGGCATCATCGTTTTCATTGTCTGCGTGACGGGTTGTATCTGGGTCTTCAACGAGGAAATTACTGCCCTCCTGGAGCCGGAAACCCGCGTGGCGCGGCAGGAGAAGCCGGTACTGACGCCTTCGCAGATCCGGCATACGGTTTCGGCCCTGTATCCGGGCAAAAACGTATCCTATGCCCTGTATCACCAGGGGCAGGCGGTGGAGGTGCAGGTGGGAGAGTGGAAGGCCGAGCACTATGCTGTGAAGTTGAATCCGTATACGGGAGAGGTGCTTCGCCGGGATGTTTTGCAGAAAGACGACGTTGATTTTTTCCGCTTCATCCTCAACGGGCACCGCTTTTTGTGGCTGCCCTGGAAGATCGGCCGGCCGATTGTCAACTACGCTACGCTGACGTTTGTCGTACTGCTGGTTACCGGTCTGATCTGGTGGTACCCCAAAAAATGGACGAAAAGCACGGTTGAAAAGAGCTTTACCATCAAATGGAAAGCGTCGTTCAAGCGCGTCAACCTCGACCTGCACAACGTACTCGGCTTTTATTCTCTCTTGGTGCTGCTGGCGATTGCCCTGACGGGTATGGTATGGGGAATCCAGTGGTACAGCGACGGCCTGTACTGGGTGACTTCCGGGGGGAATTCCCTGCCGGAATGGCCGAAGCTTCAATCGGATACCCTGCAGGTCAACAAGCACTTCACCCTGGATCGGGCAATGGACAAAGCCTGGGAGACTGTTTTGAAAGAAAACCCAAAGGCCCAGGGGTTTTACTACAGCTATCCGGATGAAGCGAAGGAGGCGATTTCGATCATTATTTATCCGACTGCTGGTATGTTTTACGACAACCGTGGCTACGCCTTTGACCAGCATACGCTGAAGCGGCTACCGCGTAACGAAGTGTATGACGTACCATACGAAAAAGCGCCTTTCGGTGCGAAACTGCGCCGGATGAACTATGACATTCACGTCGGGGCGATTCTGGGTTTTCCGGGGAAAGTCCTGGCATTTCTGGCAAGTCTGATCGGCGCCAGCCTGCCCGTCACCGGATTTCTGATCTGGTGGGGTCGTAAGAAGAAAAAGCCGAAGAAAGATACCAGAGTGGCCCGCCCGCCGCGGGCGACTACCGAAAATACCGCACTGCGCCGTGCGCCGCGGCCCGTTCTGGCCCGGGGAGCCGGAAAGCCAGGCGGAGAGCAGGTTTGATTCCCGCACTTCCTTAACAAACCAACCCTATGCTTATCAAAACAGGCCTGGCGGCCGGGATGCTCCTGCTTCCGGCCAGCCTGATCGCTCAATGCCAGGTGAAAGGCAACGTCGCAGACCCGGCAGGGAAACCGCTGGAGTTTGCGACCGTGGCCCTGTACCGCACCGCTGATTCTACCCTCGTAAAAGGGACGGTTTCCGATGCTTCCGGGCACTATCTTTTCAAGTCCGTTCCGAACGGGACCTATTACACCGAAGCCAGTTTTGTAGGATACCGGCCGGTAAGAAGCGCCGGCTTTCAGGCGCACGGAGCAGAAATGGACATTGCCACGCTGGTGTTGCATCCGACGGAGCAGTCGCTGCAATCGGTGACGGTTACGGCGAAAAAGGCGCTGGTTGAGCAACATCCCGACCGGACCGTCATCAACGTCAGCAACAGCGTGCTGGCGGAAGGCAATACCGCGCTGGAGGTGCTGGAAAAAGTACCGGGTGTAACGGTCGACGACGAAGGCAATATCACCCTCAAAGGAAAGCAGGGGGTGACGGTCATGCTCAATGGAAAACTCACCTATCTGTCTCAGAAAGAGCTGACTACGCTGCTGCGCGGTACGCCGTCGGCCTCGATTTCCAAAGTAGAAATCCTGACGCAGCCCTCCGCCCGCTATGACGCCAAAGGAAATGGCGGTATTCTCAACATCGAACTGAAAAAGAACGAACTGACGGGCTTCAACGGCAATGCCTACGCCAACGCGGCGCACAGCCGGAAGCCCCGCTACGGCGCGGGCCTCAACCTCAATTACCGCAGCGGGAAGATCAATGCCTTTGGCAGCTATGACCATGCCTACCGGGGAGAAAAAGAGCTGCTGTCGTACACACGGCGCTTCCGCCAGAGCGGGCAGGCGGAGCCGGACCGGGTTTCCTTCCAGCATACCGTCACGGATGAGCCGCTGTATACCAATACTTTCAAAGCCGGTCTTGATTTCTTTGCCGACAGTCGCAATACCCTCGGGTTTGTCCTGAACGGGAACGTCGGGACGTATAGCAACTACGGGTCGACCTCCAACCGCCTCCAGAAAATGACCGGCGCGCTCATCGCCGACGCCCGCAGTGCCAATTCGGACGAAAGCCGCTGGTCCAGCCTGTCATACAACGCCAACTATACCCGCAAATTCCGGAAGGAAGGCCGCCAGTTTTCCGCCGATCTGGATTACTCGGGAAACCGGTTTCAGTCCAATCAATTGCTCGATACCCGGTACCTCGACGAAGGCGGCGCATATACCGACCGCCGCTCGATGCGCCGCGGCGATATTCCCTCCTATACCTGGGTATATGTCGGGAAGGCCGATTATGTTCATCCGTTGGGAAAAAACACGAAGCTGGAAACCGGCTGGAAGAGCAGCTACGTAGCCGTCAATAATGAAGTGAAATACGATACGCTGGCGGTGAACGCGTGGGTACCGGACCGGTCGGCATCGAACCGGTTTACCTACCGGGAAACGATCCACGCCGGCTATGTGCAGGTTGGCGGAGACTGGGGCGCGTACCAGTATCAGGTCGGACTCCGGGGCGAATATACCCGGACGAAGGGCCACCAGGTGACGACCGACTCGCTTGTCCGCCGGGAGTACTTCCAATTGTTTCCGAGTCTGTCTGTCGGGCGTAAATTCAACGACCGGCACCGCCTGCAATTTTCCTACAGCCGCCGCATTGAACGTCCTGATTACGAAGATCTAAACCCGTTCCGGTTTTTCCGGGATCCGTTTTTGTACTACGAAGGAAACCCGTTTCTCCAACCCGAGCTGACGCATTCGGCAGAGCTGGGGCATACCTTCCGGAATACGCTGACGACGACAATCGACTACAGCTATACCTCGAACGTCATCAACTGGATGATGGGGCAGATCGACTCCACCAATACGACATTTCAGGGGCCGCAGAACCTGAAGAGCTTTGTGCATTACGGCATCAGTTTTTCGGCATCTCAGCCGGTGGTTTCGGGGTGGACGACCAACAACTTCCTCTCCGTTTTCCGGAATGAGTACCGCGGCGATCAGCATGGTGGAAACCTTCGGAACGGGCTGACCGGCTTTACGTTCAATTCCCAGAATACGGTGCAGCTCGCGAAGCATACATCGGCGGAAATCAGCCTGTCCTACTATTCCAAATCGGTTTACGGTGTCTTCGTGACCAATCCGTATATGGTGGTTTCGGCGGGCGTTCAACGCCAGGTACTCAATAAACAGGGCACGCTCAAATTAGCCGCGAATGACCTGTTTCAGGGACGGAAACGGGTGCAGACCGCCCGCTATGAAAACCTCGATCTGAATACGAATATCCGCTTTGACAGCCGGGTGATTACCCTCTCGTTTTCCTACCGGTTCGGTAACCAGAACCTGAAAGCCGGCGGAAGCCGGAAGACCGGATCCGACGAGGTACAAAGCCGCGTAAAGGGAAATTAGGGATAGGTAACCAACGCGTCTTTTGGCATAGAAAACGGGTATACCGGAATCCTGAAAATGAGTAGTTCTTTATGTAAACTATTGGCTATTTCCGGTTGACGGTTTTCTGTTCAGTACTTAGTCGCAGTAGCAGGCGGATAGTATACGGGTTGCCTGTGCAGGAATACCTGTACTGTATTCATAAACAGAAAGTTACATATAAAATGGGTTATACTGGGCAAAAGAAAGTATGGATTATAGGGTTCAGAAAGCACTCGTTAAAGATAAAATTCGTCTAAAAAGGAATAAATAATACTCACTTGAGAGATGCCCGCCCGGCAGTGAATGGATAGTTATGTGTCCGGCACTGCCAGGCTTTTTGTTTGCCGTATTCCCGCCGTAAATTGAAGGATTACAAGTACCATTTATTCCTTTCAAATCCACCTGAATGAATACCTGTATGAAACAGATTTTCCGTATCCGGTACGGGAGTAAGTTCCTGTTTATCAGTTTGCTGTCCCTGCTCATTGGCGGGACGGTTCCATCAGCCCTCCTTGCGCAGACAGCGATTACGGGGGCGAATCTGGAAATTTCATCCGTCTCGACGGGTTCCAATTATTCCACGGGAAAAGCCAAAACGGCCTCTAGTAGTTTATCCCGCTCCGGAAATTATTCGTATACGTTTGGTAATCAGTCCGGATTTACCGACAACCGTAAGAAGCTATTGTCGTTCGGCGCCGGCGGCAGCGTGTATTCCTACAAACTCGGCGAAACGCCGGTGATCAAAATCCGCCGGGTGGAGAATGCCGCGTTCACGCAGTACTACAACACGACGGGCTATACCCGCACCGACAACCCGACCCTGCGCGACCTCGCTTACTACGAAGGGCTGGTCGACAATACCGCCGGTACCATCCAGATCAAATCGGCCTACATTCCCAAAATGGAGGATCTCTTTCTGACGAATGACATCACCATCGGGATCGACAACCTGTTTGCCAATACGTATACGACGAACTTCAACAACATCGAGCGGATCGACGTCATTACCCAGGGCGGCCGTACTATTGTTTCTCCCGGGCAGGAAGGCTTCGCGCTGTTTGAACGGGGCGGATACAACGTGCATGATCCTGTTGTTGTAGCGGTTATTACCGGCCTCGACGCGCAGAAAAATCCGTCGTCCTACGCCACCAAAGTTGTCCGGATCGGCTCGCCTGATTACTATGTGCCGGGGCAGACGACCAACACCGTTTACCAGCCGACGAACACGGCGGTAGGGAACTTCATCATTCTCCGTCGCGACAATGCGTCGTCAAACCTCCAGGCCTCTGACCTTATCGGCGCAAACCAGGGTATCGGCGGGGTACTGGTGAAATACGCGGACTTCAACCTGCCTGCCGGTACCAAGGTATACGGCTATTCGGTACTGGCAAACGACTTTCCGGTGACAGGCACCGGCGCCAACGTCGTGGACTATACCAATACGACCTACTTCCCGACCAACAGCTCTGACGCCACGCAGGCGGCAGGTAACGACATGGCGACCATCACCGGCGTTGTCCGGATTATCACCATCAAGGGGAACGTCTTCCGGGATGCGGACGGCCTGACGAACGGGCTCGTTGACGGCCCGGGTATCAACAATCCCGACGGCACGCCATTGTATATCAACCTCGTCAATGCTGATAATAAGGTTGTGGGTACTGCCGTGGTACAGCCCGATGGCAGCTATACCCTTTCTGAAATGGAACTGGGTACGCTATCGGCTCAGGTAAGCACAACCCGTGGTACCGTGGGCAGCACGCCTCCTGCCGCCAACCTCCCTGCAAATTGGGTCAATACCGGTGAGTACTTCGGTATCGGAAACGCGGCCGGTTCAGGAAATGAGGCTTCCGGAGACGGGAAAATCGCTGTCCTGGTTGGAGATACGGATATTTCAGAAGTGAACTTCGGAATTGAAACGATACCCTCGGCAGACGATAAAACGACGGACGTTCAGCGTAATCCCGGCGGAACGACGCAGGTATCCGTCCCGACACTCACCGGGAAGGATCCCGAAGAGGGTACCTACACCGGCGTGAGCAAAACCAATACCGTGAAGATCCTCACCCTGCCGAATGAAGGAACACTGTATTACGATGGCGTCGCGGTGAAAACCAACCAGGTGATCCCGAACTACGACCCGGCCAAGCTGACCGCAGACCCGCAGGATGGCGCCGTTACCGTGAGCTTCACGTATGCGTTTATCGATAAGGCGGAGCAAACGGGTACACCCGGTACGGTGACCATGCCCTTCACGCAGGAAAGTGGTCTGCCCGTTTCCCTGACCCGTTTTTCCGCTACCGCCACGGATAACAAAACGGTCGTACTGAACTGGGAAACGGCTAACGAGCGGAATAACCGCCGCTTTATCCTGGAGCGGAGCCTCGATCTGGTTACGTTCTCAACGCTCGGATCGGTAGAAGACGTAGCCGGCACCAGTACGTCGGTGCGGAAGTATAGCTTCACGGATCAGGCTGCTGTTCCGGGCACGAGCTATTACCGGCTTATTCAGGAAGATGTTGACGGCAAACGGACTGCGTACAAGCCGGTATCGGTTGTCATTCGCGGAGACGGCTACGTCATCGCTCCGAACCCGGTAACAAGCCGGCAGTTTACGGTACACGTCGACGAGCCGGAGACCGCGACACTCGAACTGCGCACGCTTTCCGGCGTATCAATTCCGCTGACGCGGGTATCTTCCGATTCCGGAAAAATCCTGCTGCAACTGCCCGGTCAGCAGGCCGGCGGCCTGTACCTGCTCGAAGTCAAGGAGCGGGGGCAAAGCAGGGTGCATAAAGTGATGATTTTGTAGCAGAGAAGGCCGTCCAGAGGGGCGGCCTTTTTTTTGTTTCAGGAAAGAAACGGATGTCCGGCTCCGAACGCCGGACTGTCCGTTTCTGGACGGAGTATATCCCTGGTATTTAAGTAATATATTGATAATCAGAAAAATAAAAGAACCGCATTTGGAATGGCATAGTATTTGATATACAGAAATAGAACATATCCTGTTAACATGCGACGAAGTGACTTGGGGGAATTCGAGGAGGTTGTCCTCCTGGCCGTGGCGGCCATGGATTCCCGGGCCTATTCGGTGGCCATCGCCGAAGAACTGGAGAAGGAAACCGGCCAGACCGTCAGTACCGGTGCGGTACATGCGGCCTTACAGCGCCTGGAACAAAAGGGGTTTGTCCGCTCTGCGCTCGGAGAGGCAACGGCCGAGCGGGGCGGACGGCGCAAGCGCCTCTTTACCGTGACCACCCTTGGTGGGAGAATGCTGGAGGAGGTTCGCGCCGTGCGGAACCGGCTTTGGGAACGTATCACACCGTCGGTCCGGCTGGACTGGCAAGACCCCTTCCCCGGATGATGCCTCCATCGCTGCTCACGCGCCTCATCGGCTGGCTATGCGCCCCGGATCTTCGGGAAGAAGTACTGGGAGATCTCCACGAACGCTTCGTCCTCCGCGCCCGGCGGGAAGGGGAGGCCCGGGCCCGCCGCCGGTACTGGCGGGATGTTATGTCGTTTATGAGGCCGTCGGTATTAGGTCGCCCGCGCCTGCGTATGCCCGATCCTGCTATGTTCCGGAACTATTTCCTGATCGCCAGGCGAAACCTGCTCAGGCAGAAAACCCTGGCGGCTATCAATATTTCAGGGCTGGCGGTTGGTTTGGCCAGTTGCCTCCTGATTGTCCTGTTTGTCTTGCACGAAGAGAGTTATGACCGGTACCACGCCAACGCCGACCGCCTCTTCCGGATGACAACCGAAGGTTCCATCGCCGGCAAGGAAATCCGTATTGCGACGGCCGGTACGCAGGCGGGGCCGGCGCTGGTCCGTGATTATGCAGGGGTAGAGGCTACCGTTCGCCTGTACCGGGAGGGGACGTTCCATGTCCGGAAAGACCATCAGGTATTCAAGGAGGAACGCGTGGTATTCCCCGATTCGAATTTCTTTCAGGTATTTTCCATCCCGCTGCTGAAGGGAGACCCGAAGACGGTACTGGTCCGTCCGAATACCCTGGTGCTGACTGAGACAATGGCCCGCAAGTACTTCGGGGAGCAGGACCCTGTCGGAAAGACGCTTACAATGGGCACACGCGGCTTATTTGAGGTAACGGGAGTCTGTGCAGACGTTCCGCTCAATACACATTTTCACTACGATATGTTCGGCTCGATTTCTTCGGTGAAAATGCGGGATAAATGGCTGGCGAGCGGCGCGTTTACCTATGTGCTGTTGCGGAAAGGCTATTCCGTCGACCGCCTGCGGGCCGAGATGCCCGGCCTCGTCCGGAAATACGTAGGTCCTGAAATTCAGGAGTTTCTGAGCATGAGCCTGCATGACTTCGAGAAGAAGGGAGACCGGATTACGTTTGGCTTTCAGCCGGTTACGGCGATCCATCTCCACGCTGATTTTGAAGAAGATACAGAAGCACAGGGAGATGCGAGGTATGTGTATCTCTTTTCCGGAATCGCCTTGTTCATTCTGGCGGTGGCCTGTATCAATTTCATGAACCTGTCGACGGCCGCCTCAACCGAGCGCGCCCGCGAAGTAGGTATCCGGAAAGTGCTGGGCTCCTTTCGCTCGCAGTTGATGGCGCAGTTTCTCAGCGAATCACTGGTAGTGACCTTTCTGGCGCTGTTTATCGCGGTCGACCTGGTGGTACTCGCCCTGCCTGCCTTCAACGAATTGACCGGAAAGCAGTTTACCGTCGGGGTACTCACCGAAGGCTGGATGCCTGCGGGAATACTGACCGGGACCCTGCTCATCGGCCTCGCTGCCGGCAGCTATCCGGCTTTTTTCCTGTCGTCCTTCCGGCCGGCCGGCGTACTCAAGGCGGCGGCAGCTACCGGCAAGGGGAACCGGGGCTTCCGGAACGTACTCGTGACCATTCAGTTCGTCGTATCGGTATCGATGATTGCGGGAACGATTGTCGTCTACCGGCAGCTCCAGTACATCCAAAACAAGAAAATCGGCTTTGATAAGGAACAGGTACTTGTCCTCCATGATACCTATGCCCTCGGCGACAAACGGGAATCCTTCCGGCAGGAGGTAAGCCGCCTTTCGGGGGTGGAGTACGTAACGGCGGGCGGATACATGCCGGCCGGGCTTTCGAACAACGGCACCGACGGCTTCCGCGCCGAGGACGAAGAGCAACGTCAGTCGGTACCGTACCGGATGAAAACCTATACCGTCGACGAAGACTACCTGCCAACCCTGGGTATTCAACTGCTTGCCGGTCAGAATTTTAAGACTCGTGGCAACCCCGACGGTATTCTGGTCAACGAAGCGGCAGTCCGGGAATTTGGCTGGAAAAACGCCGTTGGAAAGCGGATACGGACAGTGGGCGACGGTACGCCGGAAAGCCGGAGGCTGCTGACGGTGGTCGGTGTAATCCGGGATTTTCATTTCGAAGACATGCACCACAGCATACGCCCGCTGGTTTTGCTTTTCGGACAGGACAACTACCAGATGGCCGTCCGCGTGCGCAGTAATGATCTTACAGCTCTGCTCAAACAGATCGAAGCGGGCTGGAAACGGCGGACGGACAGTCCGTTCGGGTATTCGTTTCTGAATCAGCGGTTTAATGCCCTCTATGTTTCAGAGCAGCACGCGGGCCGGCTGATGGGAGTATTTGCCGTGCTCGCCGTGTGTATTTCCTGCCTGGGATTGTTCGGTCTGGCGATGTTTACCGTACAGCAGCGCCGGAAGGAAATCGGTATCCGGAAGGTACTGGGTGCGTCGGTAGCGGGAGTCGTTGCGCTATTGTCGAAAGAGTTTCTCAAGCTGGTCGGCATCGCCATTCTGATTGCTTCGCCGCTCGCCTGGTACGGTACCAACCGCTGGCTGGAAGCGTTCGCGTACCGGGTGAGCGTAGACTGGTGGGTATTGGCGCTGGCCGGTCTGCTGGCGGTAGTCATCGCCCTGATTACCATCAGCTTCCAAAGTGTGCGGGCGGCGCTGTCCAACCCGGTTCAATCGCTGCGTTCTGAATAAAAAAATAGTCCTTTCCGCCGGGAAAGGACTATTTTCGGCAGATTCATTCTGCTACCTCATGCTCAAACCTCTAGCCACCGCCTTATTGCTGGCTGCGCCGCTGTGTTCGGTCGCCCAGCAGATTCTTCCGCTTTACCCCGGACCGGTTCCGAATGCGACATCCTACCAGATGAAAGAAATTTCAGTGGTGAAGGACGGGCGGGTTCAGTACTACCAGAAAGTATCCCGCCCGACGCTCACCGTGTTTCTTCCCCCGAAAGAAAAAAACGCCCGTACCGGCGTAGTGATCTTTCCCGGAGGCGGATACGTCAGTGAGAGTTACGAGGGCGAAGGCGTTAAGATCGCTGAAACCTTCGTTCGCCAGGGTATTGCCGCTTTTGTCGTGAAATACCGCCTGCCGAGCGATTCGATTATGGTCGATAAAAGTATCGGACCTCTTCAGGACGCCCAGCAGGCGATCCGCACCGTTCGCGAAAATGCCGGCAAGTGGGGCCTCGATCGCATCGGCATCATGGGTTTCTCGGCTGGCGGGCACCTGGCCTCTACGCTCGCCACGCATTACCGGGAGTCGCTCATCGGGGATGTGGCGGGCATTAGTCTCCGCCCGGATTTTCAGATCCTGATTTACCCGGTGATTTCCATGAGCGAGACGCTCTCGCACAAGGGCTCGCGGACGGCGCTGCTGGGTCAGAAACCTGCTCCGGAGTTGATTGAGCGGTTTTCGAACGAATGGCACGTCAACCACGATACGCCTCCGGCTTATATCACGCATACCGGCGACGACCGCGTGGTGGATGTCGACAATACCCTTGCCTTTTACGAAGCGCTGCGTCACCATCATGTACCGGCAGAGGTTCACCTGTACCCCAAAGGAGACCACGGTTTTGTGCTGAAACTTCCGACCGACGAGTGGATGCAGCCCATTTTTCTCTGGATGCGGACGAATAAATGGTTGTAAAAAAAGCCGGGCAGTATTCGCTGCCCGGCTTTTTTTCAAAACATCGGATAGGACGTTGGTTCCGGCGCGAGCTCGCCGCTGATCAGGGCTTCTGTTTCTTTCACGATACTCAGTTCGAGGCTGCCATCCGCTTTGCCTGCCGCGGCGAAAAGTGGTCGCTGCTGTGCCACCCACTCCGGTGTGAGCGTGCCGGCTTTTCGCCGTTCGAGCGCTTCGAGCGCTACGCCGGCGATAGCTTCCAGGCGTTGGGCGTGCGCCTGTATGGCCGGTTCCAGTCCCGGAATCGGGCGGATATTCGCGGCGAGCGTCTTCCACCGGAGCAACTGAATACGAATGGCTTCTTCGTTCTTTTTGGTTGATAACCAGTTGGATACGAGCTGGCGGAAGTTTCTTTTTACTTCCGAATCAACAAAAACAATGTCTGAAACGGCCGTCAGCGGAGCGGACTGAACGGTATACCGCTCCGGCAGTGAAAGTCGCGCAAAGAGCTTCCGGTAACCCTTGACCGGCGTCAGAATATCGGTCAGATTGCGGAGCGTACCGGCGTCTGCTCCGGCCAGGCGGCGGAGCGAGCGCTCGTACTGGCCGATATGATCGATTCCCAGGTCATCCAGTTGCGTGCTGAGGCGGAAGAGCCGCCGGTAGAGGTCGTCTAAGTCGGTTTGGGTAGCGGGCGACCACAGTCGCTCGGCTATGGCTCCCGTCCGCGGCCATGTCCGTGTTTCCTGATTCCCGGCGTCGACGATTTCGGACCACAGCGCGGCCTCTCCGCCCATCACCAGCGGCGAGGCATCGAGGAGGTCGTTGCGGTAATGGGCATGCGCCGGATAGAATAAATCGAGGTAAAAACCTTTGGAAACGAGGATAGAGCTATTGTTCCGGACGGCTTTGTGGAAGTAGGCCGTATCGCTCCAGGCCTGAACGATGAGGTCTTTCGGCCCGCCGGCGAGTTCTTCCCAACCGACGGTTTTCCGGTTATGTTTCCTCAGAATGGCATGAACACGGCGGACGAAATAGGCTTGCAGCGCATGCGTATCGGCCAGTTTCTGCTGCTGCATGAAGCGAACTATAGCCGGGTTGTTTTTCCAAGAAACGCCGTTGTTTTCATCCGCGCCGATATGCATCCAGGGAGACGGAAACAGCCCGGCCATTTCCCCGAAAAAGGAATCCAGAAAGGCATAGGTTGCTTCGTGGCTCGGGTCGATAGCCGGCGTGGGCGTCGTCTGAATCATTTGCATGATGGCCGGCAGCGACAGGGGTTTGTCGCCGCGGCGGAAGCGCGGCCCCGGTTGGTACGGTCCCGGAGCGCTCGCCAGCGCCGGGTAGGCGGCGAGCATGGCCGTGGTATGGCCCGGCATATCAAACTCGGGAACGATGACAATACCCCGATCCGCCGCGTACCGCACCAGCTCCCGTATTTCGGTCTGGGTATAGAACTGGCCAAGCGATCCTTTGCGTTGCAGCTCCGGAAACCGCTTCGATTGAACCCGGAAACCTTCGTCGTCGGATAAATGGAGGTGCAGCACGTTTAGCTTGACAACCGCCATGGCGTCGATATTCCGGCGAAGCGCTTCGAGAGGAAGAAAATGCCGGGCGACGTCGAGCATGAGCCCCCGCCAGGCAAAACGCGGCGCGTCGTCGATTACAGCAGAAGGCAGGTAATAGCCCGCGGAATCCTGCTGTACCAGTTGCAACACGGTCTGAAGTCCCCGCAAAGCGCCCGTCGTAGTCGTTGCCTGAAGTTTCGCGCCGGACGGGCTGATCACCAGGTGATATCCTTCATCCGCTCCGGGCAGAGCCACTTGTTTCTGCGTGACGATAACCCGGAATAATCCGGCCGTATCTCCGGGTGCAATCGTTTCCTGTTCGAAGTACAGGCCCGTTCGCCGGTTGAGCGTCGCCCGGGTACGGTTGACGGCCCTGAAAAGCAGGCTATCGCCCGCCGGCGCCGAAACACCGATGCGGAAATCGGCCCGCAGACGAAGCTGCCCCTCCTGCAAACGGACGGTTTTGGGCACCGGCAGCAGGGAGTGTGTGGTCTGGGCAAAGGAAGGCCCGCTCCCGGCGGCTGCCGCCAGGAGAAAAAGGAGAAGTCGCTGCATGGAAAATCAGGTTTTGCTGAATCGGGTAAGGTTTTGATGAGAAAGGAGTGCGTCGAGGCCTTTTGGAGTACAGAGGCCGCGGAGGTAAATGCCGAGCGTCAGATCGGCCAGTTCCAGCGGCGTACGCTCCGACTTGGCGAAGGCATCTGACCGGGTGAGCGAACGGTACAATACACCGATGGTTTGCAGGACGACAACCGGATCAAGATCAGAATGAAACAGTCCCTGAGCGATGCCGTCGTCCAACAGTTTCCTGAAAACCGGTTGCGTCCGGTGGGCCTGCTCCCGCTGGGCTTTGTCCTGAAGATCAGGGTAGTAGTGATTCAGGTCGTGGTAGAAGACAGGGTTGATCCGGAAATCCAGTTCAATCCCGCTGATCAGCAGCCGGAACATTGCCAGTACCGGATCAGACAAATCGGCCTGCTCCAGCTGGCGGTACAGGGTGTCGTAATGGACGGCCAGGCAGGCTTCCAGTAGTTCCTCTTTTCCGGGAAAGTACTTGTAAACAGTCTTCGTCGACAACCCCAGCGGCGCGATCAGCTGCTGGATCGTCATTTTACGAATGCCGTGTTCGAGAAACTGCTGTAGCGAGGTTTCAATAATCCGGTCTTTCATAGGCAAAGGAAAATATTCTTCCTCAATTATTTTCCTTCTCAAAAGTATTGGAAAATATTTCACATGAAAAATTTTCCATGAAAGATTTTTGGCGTGTTATACTATTGGTTATCAAGAAAAAAGGCGCCCGGGGTAGGAGCGCCTTCGCTATCGTGGGTTGGATCAGGACGTCACTCGCCTGTAATGACGGTCAAACAGTACTTCATAGGCTTTTGCTTTTTCTTCGAGGTGGTTTTCCCGCAGTTGTCGGATGACCTGGTCCATAACATAGAGATTGAGCCGGATTTCCTGCTGGTCGCCGTTGGTTTCGATGTAATAACGCAGGTTGTCGTCTGACCGGCGGATGAGCGTATCCGCCACATGGAGCGCCTTTGCTGTTTCGCCCGCGCGCAGGAGCGGCGAGACATACAGGGCCGAGATCTGATCATAGGGAATGGACCGGTCCGGAATGGAATCGAGGCTTTTGTTGAGGACGGTACGGGCCCGGTCGGTTTGCTGCTCAGCGAGCAACTGGTTAGCGAGCCGCAGGAAGGCGATCCTGGCCGAGATAATGGGCACGCCGCGGTAGGTTTCGTCGTAGTATACATCCGGATTATCAAGCCCGCGCCAGTTCATTTTGCCCATCATATTCTTATACATGATATCGGAATGAACGAAACCGTCTTCCGCGCCTTCCACCCGGAAGGGCATAAGCCGGTAGGCATATCCTTCCAGTTGCATGAACTCCTTCAGTCCCAGGTAGTTGCCGCTGCCGATGGTCGTAGCGAAATAGATCGGTCGTTTGAAGCGGTTCTGCGCGACGATATCCAGCTGAATCAGTTCATCTTTCCGGATGGACCGTTTGCCGAACGTCCAGGTCATGCGGTCTTTCAGCAGGGGATCAAACCGGGGCTCTACCTGCCCGGATTTCCGGATCTGAGCGGGGTCCAGTCGGAGTGAGAAAACGGACGAGGGCAGGATATTCACCGTGCCGATCGGCGTAAGTGTTTGAATAGCCGGATTGCTTTCTCGGACAAGCTGGAGGTAGTCCTGCAGGTCGATACCGTCTTTGACATTCGGATTCTCCTGAAAATCAATGTAATCGTTGATGCCCCGCCGGTACTGGTCGGTTTGGAGAGACAACAGCAGCGGCTCCGAATCGTTGACCTTGCGCTTCATCTGATCGATGTACCAGTCGAGCCCGAGCAGCGACAGGCAGCATACCCGGACGTCTTTCCGGAAGCCTTCTACCTCCTGCACGTACCAGAGCGGGAAGGAATCGTTGTCGGCGCCGGTAAACAAAATCGCATTCGGCGCACAGGAACTCAGCATGTTCCGGGCGAAATCGACGGTATGGTACCGGTTGGAGCGGTCGTGATTGTCCCAGCTTTTGTACCCCATAATGCCGGGAGCCGCCGCGGCGAGTCCACACGCCATGACACCGGCGGCGATCTCTTTCTTCGTTGCCCGCAGCAGCCATTGCTGCAACGCCAGTACACCGAGACCGGCCCACAGGGCGAAGAAGTAAAACGAGCCTACGTAGATGTAATCCCGCTCACGCGGTTCGGTAGGGGGTGAGTTGAGGAAGACGATCAGCGCGATACCCGTCATCACAAAGCTGACAGCGAGTACCAGCCAGTCGCCGTCCTTTTTTCTCAGCTGATACAAAAAGCCGAACAGGCCCAGAATCAGCGGTAAAAAGTAAAAGTTATCGTGGCCCTTGTTGGTCCGGATACTCTCGGGCAGCGGCACGTTGTTGCTCAGATCAGGAAGCCAGCCGGCCCACAGGTTGTCGCTTTCCCGTCCTGCAAAATTCCAGAGAAAGTACCGCGCGTACATAAAGCCGAGCTGATGCCGGAAGAAGTACCGGATATTTTGTGCGAAGGTCGGGACCTGGTAGCGGGATTCGTCGACCGGATCGCGGGCGATCTTTGTCTCTTCGGCATACATTTCAGGATGCCCGTCCTGCTGCGACCACATCCGCGGGAAGACAACCTCCTTGCCGCGTTCCCAGATGTATTCCGGTTTGTAGTCGTAGATGACGTAGCGGCCGTTTTCCCGCTTGTACATGGGGTCGCCGCGCTTGATGTCGACCAGTCGCGTCGAAAATTGCGGCCCATAGAGCAGCGGCCGGGAGCCGTACTGCTCCCGCGTGAGGTAGTTGACAAAATTGATCGTATTGGACGGGTCGTTTTCGTTGATCGGAGGATTGAAACCCGACCGGACCAGGGCCTGCGTGTAGGAAAAATACCCGATCAGCACAAAGGCAAGAGACAGAATGGCCGTGCTGAGCAGGGGTTTCTGCCGTTTCTGGGCGATGAAGATACCGGCAACAACGGCGCTCAGAAAGACGGTCGCGAACGCCAGGACACCGGTATTATAAGGCAGTCCGAATGAATTGACAAAGAGCCTTTCCACGGAAAAAGCCGCGACCGGCAGGCCGGGAATAATGCCGACGTTCAGTATGCCGATGAGCCCGAAACCGGCCGCCAGGGCCAGGCCCGTGCCCCACCACGTCGTCTGTCGTGCCTTCCGGTGGTAATAAATCAGCGTGAGAGCCGGCAGGGTTACCAGGTTGAGCAGGTGGATGCCGATGGAAAGGCCCGTCAGGTAGGCGATGAAAATCAGCCAGCGATTGGCCGTAGCCTCGTCCTCAATGCGTTCCCAGCGGAACATGGCCCAGAAGATCAAGGCAGCAAAGAAAGAAGAAAGGGCATATACCTCGGTCTCAACCGCTGAAAACCAGAAGGTATCGCTGAAAGTATAGATCATCGCGCCGATGACGCCGGCGCCGTAGACGCCCGCGGCTTCGCCGGGAGACATCGCGGCGCGGTACTTCCCGAGCAGCTTTTCGCCCAGCAGCACAACGGTTTTATAGAGAAACAGGATGGTGAACGCGCTGGCCGTGACCGACAGCATATTGACCCAGAACGCCACGCGGGTAGTATCGCCGAAGGAAAGCAGGGAAAACAATCGGCCGAGAAGAAGAAACAACGGCGCCCCGGGTGGGTGCGGTACCTGCAGTTTGTACGCGCAGGAGATAAACTCACCGGGATCCCAGAAGCTGGCAGTCGGTTCGACGGTGGAGGCATACGTCGCAAAAGCCGCGACAAATACCCCCCACCCGAGCAGAGAGTGGATGTAGGATTTCATGTAAAGTTAGCTGTATAACAGGCTGATTAAGAGAGGAATTACAACTGCAATAGTAGGGAGAAGCGGGGAGGGGAGTGGCAGGGGGAGCGTTAAGGAGTGTTAACGGAGGTGTTAAAAAATGTTAGGGGCGAAAGAGTAGAAAAATGCCGCTTACGAAAAAGGACCTAACAATAGCTAGGCCCTTTTTATATGTTAAATATCAAGGATAGCTGTCAATTTGCTAAACCTGTCTGATCGCGAGATGGAAATAACATGTTTCTCGAATTCTTTTAAATCTAAAATACCAAATTTGTCTTTTTTAACCGTTAAAAATTCTCTGTAAATCTCCATCTGAACGCTCCCAGGTTCAGGTAGGCGAGAAACGATATTATAGACGCCGGAAACATTAAGCCGACTCATAGAAAGCTCATTCAAATTACTAGCAAATGCCTCATACTCGTAAATATTTTTTGCAATTGTGTCTTCACTTGTTCCGAAATCTATTACTTGATAAGACTTGATTACTCCATTCTTAGTCAATAAACTAGCTGTAAAATCTTTAACCATACCACTGAGCTTACCTCTGGGTATTTTCAAATCAATGTCAGCTTTTGTATCGAGATAAGGAGTACTAAAAATATCGGCCAATTCAGATTTTAAAGAACGATGATGTGGATGCTTTAATGTTTTCCACTCTCCAACAAATTTAGAGAAAAATCCAATAAACTCTTGATACTCAAAATGAGCCTCTAGAATTATTGCGTCACCAAAAAGAATAGTGTTATTACTGTAATCAACTAGATATTTAAAGTACTCAAATAAGGACGCAACTTCTGTAGAATAGAGCTTATCACTTAAATTTATTTTCTTATTATTAGATTCGACAATATTTTTCTTTAATATGGCAAGGTTCTCTTTGAGAAAAGAAGATAAACTACCGGAAATCAATCCTTTAATTAGCTCGACTTTCTTATAGGAAATTTCAACAAATATTTCATCAGAAACTCCTATAAGACCGACAACCATCTTTTCAAGTGAATAGTTGTTAGTTTGAACTAAAATAGGAATGAGAAAAGGTTTCATAATCCATCAGATTTTAAGACTAGCCCGAACCATTTCATCGACTCGCTCGAATCTTTCCGAATCGAGTAAGAAAACGGATACTCTTTCTAGAAGATCAGGTGGAATATTCCACGTCGGCGAAAAGTCATCGAATACATCTGATAGTACAGGTTTAACGGATGTTAAACACAAAGATAGGAAATCGTCGACTATTTTCAAAAGCTCCGAATAAGAAAAAAGATCAGTGCAATTTATGATTAATTCACTGGATATCAAGGTATTGGATGCGCTAAAAGGAAGTCTAGGATGAAAGAATCTAAGATGGTCAGGACCTCCGAAGGCAAATGCGTGAATCAGCCGGCCATTACCACTGTCCGATAATAACAAATTGTAATTTCTACCAATGCTTAACTGACGACCGCGGTCTACATTGTTTACCCAAATGTCAAAAATAGCAATGCGAATCAGATCCTGTAAGTTATAAATTTTCTTATACCAGGAACGAGAAGGATCTATAAATAGATCAGTAATCAAAACACTGTCAGGTATATCTTTCGACCCGAAGCACACTATTCCTGGCTTTAAATATTTCTTATTTTTAGATAATCTATTCCCAAACCAAGTACCAGCGGCCACTTCAACTAGTGCTATGTCTGGAGTTGAAATATTCAAATATTTCAGAAATCTATTGCAGATGACTTCATAAGCTAACAAGTCAATCTCGAATTTATTTAACGTAATCCTATTCTTACAATAATATAAATTTCCGTCTTCACAAAGAAACTTTACAGGAGCGTGACCATCGGTATTTATTTCTTCAATAAAAGCATTCGTAAGAACTCGAGATATTGCCATAAAAATACTTAAGTAGAGAACACAGCCAACATTTAAGTAACTCTGATGGTATGGAATGTCTTAAAAATAGTAATCATTTTCGGAATTTCAATGCCTTGGGACCTATTTGTTCGGAGTAGAAGCACAAATACGGGAGTTTCTTTTGTTGAATTATCCCACAGCTTGCGATAATAGGGTATTAACATCCACTTCTCCTCTTTACTTTTTTATAAACTTCTATCTCTTGACCTCAAAAATTCTTTACCTCGCCTTCTGCAGCGTATTCCTTGCCGGATGGGCGCAGGCCCAGACGGTTTCCGTTGCCGACGCGGGCATCCGCCCTGATACCTATGAAAATGTCACGCCGCTGGTGCAGCGGGTACTGTCGGGCGCGGCGGCAGGGACCACAGTTGTTTTCCCGAAAGGCCGGTACGACTTCTGGCCCGATGGCGCCGTGAAGGCGAAGTACTTCATCTCCAATACCTCTACCGAAGAAGAAGACCCGTCCAAACTCCGGAATATCGGCCTGTACCTCAAAAAGGCGCGGAATATCACGATCGATGGCAGCGGATCTCTCTTCGTGTTTCATGGAAAGATGACGACGTTCGTCGTAGACAGCTCCGAAAACATCACACTTCGCAATTTCCGTGTGGATTTTGAACGACCCACTATGTCCGAAATGCGCATAGTTGGCCCGCAGGACGGTGGTACGCTCGTAGACATACACCCGGATGCCCGGTACCAAATCCGTGACGGTCGCCTGACTTTTTACGGAGAAGGGTGGAAAACGAGCCACTTTCACGCCGTTGCTTTTGATTCCACCCAGGGAACCATGCGGTACAGCAGCTGGAAGCCTTTTCAAACGGCGACTGCTACCGACCTCGGCCGGGGCCGCGTACTTTTCCGCCCGGCGGTTGACATAAAATCGGGTACAATACTGACTGTCAGGGATATCATCCGCGACCAGGTTGGGATGTTTCTTTACGCCAGTAAAAACCTGACACTGGAAAACGTGCAGATGCACTACATGCATGGACTCGGAATCGTTAATCAGTTCAACGAAAACATTACCATGCGGAATGTCCTCGTGGAGCCGCGTGCAGAATCGGGCCGGGTTATTTCTTCGTCCGCCGACTGCATGCACTTTTCCGGTTGCCGTGGCCTCGTCAGGATTGAAAACTGCCGGTTTTCGGGTGCGCACGACGACCCCGTCAACGTTCACGGAACCAACCTGCGTTTTCTGAAAAAAGAAGCGCCCGACCGGCTGCGCCTTCGTTTCATGCACGGCCAAACCTATGGTTTTCAGCCTTTTTTTGCGGGAGACGAAGTCGCCTATGTACACGCCGCGTCCATGATCCGGTTTGCGCCTGGAAAAGTGAAGTCGGTCGAACGCGCCAGCGACCGCGAATGGCTCGTCACGTTTGAAAAGCCCGTTCCCGCAGAACTGGAAGTAAACGACTGCGTCGAAAACATGACCTGGACACCCGAAGTCCATATCTCCGGCTGCGTCTTTACCCGCACCAATACCCGCGGCCTGCTCCTGACAACACCCCGCAAAGCCGTCATCGAAAACAACGTATTCGACCGCACCGGCATGAGCGCCATCCTCATCGAAGCCGACGCGGAGGGCTGGTACGAGTCAGGGCCGGTGAAAGACGTTCTCATCCGGAACAACCGCTTCCTCAACTGCGGCTACCAGGGCGGGCCGGAGCATGCTGTGATCGCCATTCATCCGTCCAACCGCGTCATCGACAGTCGCCGGCCGGTTCATACCAACATCCGGATCGAAAACAACACCTTCGAAGTGTTCGATACGCCGGTGGTATACGCGAAGAGCACCGGCGGACTGACTTTCACCGGAAATACCCTCGTCCGCACACAGGCCATTCCCCGCTCTCCGGACGCCGGAAAGTATGCCTTTCATTTCGTCGGTTGCTCGGATGTACAGCTCGGAGATTTGCGCGGCGACCTGCCCGATACCGGCGTCTGGCTTGAAAAAATGCCGGCTTCTGCCTTCCGGCAGTCGGGCAAACTGCCCGTCCGGGTGGATTAGGCTGGGGATTCCCGTATTATTGCAGTGCCCGGAAGGAGTATGGCTCCGGGCGCTGTTGCGTTGGATCATTTTTTTCGCCTGAAAGACTTTCTCTTTACGCCGGGTCAGGAGGCTGCCATTGCGCGGCTGACAGAAGGCGGTTGGTATCCCGAAGGATATCAGCGGATTATACCTGTTTTGCTGGAAGTAGACCGGGGTGTTTTTACCGCGGAGGAAGATCCGTTTCCCGAGGTTGTCGTCACCCGGGAAGACCGGATTCTGACCCTGACCTGCCCCTGCGAAACGATGCAGCCTTCCCGCCTGTGCCGGCATCAGAGCCTGGTGCTCAACGCCCTGGCCAACCGGCGGGAATTTCATGTCTTTTTTGATCAGGAAAAACGGTACCTGACCCTGCGGGACGTCGCCGCCGACTATGGTCTGGAAGACGAGCCGGACCTCGACCGTTTCTTCGGGCTGGAATACAACCAGCGGTCACTTCGGGCGTTTCCCCTTAACCGGGCCCTCATACCCGTCACCCGGGAGAGCCTCCAGCGGCTGGGAGGTATTCCCGAAAAACCAGCTGTGCCCGTGACCGGAGAGGAGCAACTGCTGGTTGTACTCCGTCCGCATAAATACTACGGATACCTCTGCGTGGAGCTGTACCGTGCGCCGATGGCCCGGAACGGCAAGCCCCGCAATCCGCTGACGGCTGTATCGCCGCTTGACCAACTCTGGACGACAGAAGAACCGGCGGCTATCAAGTTTTTCAGCGGCATACAGATCTTCCAGCAGAAAAAAGAAAATACCGAAGCCAACGAAAGCGAGCTCTCGGCCCTGCGGGCGATTATCCGCAACCCCGACCACTATCCTTTTTTCCTCTGCGGCTCAACCGACAAGGTAACCGCCACGGCGCTGAAACCGGTATTCCTCCGGGCGTTGCCCCAGGATATTCACCTGCACGTGGAGCAGCAGGGTACTTTTTTCGGGCTTTCCGGAGACCTGAAAATGGGGCATGAGCGGTACCCGTTGCAGGATATGGTCCTGCGCCTCACGTACTTCCTCGAAAAGGACGAAACCCTCTACCTCGTTGATAACCTGCGGGTACTGGGTATTCTGGACCTGTTCCGGAAGCGGGGCGAAGAGCTGCTGATACACCATACCCGCTACGAAACCTTCCGGAAAGAGTGGCTCGACAAGCTCGCCGACCACATCCGGGTAGACTACCGATACCTGCCTGAAGCTACCGCCGAGCAATTGCAGGCGATGCAGCAGCAGAAGATTATCTATTTGTCGGATGAAGGGAAGTACGTCAATCTGACGCCGGTGATGCGGTACGGTACCGTTGAAATACCGATCCGAAGCAAGCGGCCGATTTATTCGGTCGACGAGCTGGGTCGTGAATTCAGCGTACACCGCGACGAAGAAGCAGAGGTAGCGTTCATGGCATTGCTGACCCGTCAGCACCCGGATTTTGACGAACAGCAATACAACGACTGGCTGTTTTTTTACCTCGTCCGCCATGAATTTCTGGACGATAACTGGTTTCTGGAAACCTTCGCCGACTGGCGGGCGAATGGCGTAACCATACTCGGATTCAATCAGTTACGGGATAATCGGAAGAACGGCGAGAAAGTCAGTATTTCCCTGAAAGTACACAGCGGCATCAACTGGTTTAATATCCTCTTTAATGTCCGCTTCGGGAAGGCGAGAGCGTCGCTCAAACAGCTATACAAAGCCGTCCGGAACAAAAACAAATACGTCGAACTCGACGACGGTACACAGGGATTACTCCCCGCGGAATGGCTCGATAAATTTGCCGCCTATTTTAATTCCGGTGAGATTGTTGACGAGCAGACGCTCCAGACTTCCCGCATCAACTTCTCGGCAATCGATCAATTGTATGACCCGGAGATGCTTGACGAGCAGGCCCGCGCCGACATGGCCGTCTACCGCGAAAAACTCAGCGGGTTTGAGTATGTGAAGGAAACCGAAGTGCCGGCTGAATTGCAGGCGACGCTTCGTCCGTATCAGAAATTTGGTCTTGACTGGCTGAATTTTCTCGATGAATTTGGCTTCGGCGGATGCCTCGCCGATGATATGGGCCTTGGAAAATCGATCCAGATACTGGCCTTTCTGCTGGCGCAACGGCGGAAAAACCGTCTGAATACCAACCTGCTTGTCGTCCCGACGTCCCTGCTCAAAAACTGGGAAAACGAAGCAGCCAAATTCGCGCCGGATCTGAAAATACACGTGCTGTATGGCGCGGATCGGGAGCGGAATACCCGGTCATTTGAGTCGTACGAAATCATCCTGACAACCTATGGTACCCTTGTCACGGATGTATCCTACCTGAAGAATTTCACCTTTAATTACATCGTTCTCGACGAGTCCCAGAACATCAAAAACCCGGAATCCCAGCGCCACAAAGCCGCCCGGCTGCTCAAAGCCAGGAACCGGATTGTGGTGACGGGTACGCCGATCGAGAACAATACCTTTGATTTGTTCGGGCAACTGTCTTTTGCCTGCCCCGGACTGCTCGGCAGCAAGCAGTATTTCAAGGATATCTATGCCGCGCCGATCGACCGGTTCAAGGACCGTCGCCGTGCCGCCGAGCTGCAAAACAAAGTACGCCCGTTTATCCTGCGACGGACGAAGAATCAGGTGGCCGGAGAGCTTCCCGAAAAAACCGAAATGGTTCTTTTCTGTGAAATGGGCACGGAACAGAAGAAGATTTACGACGCCTATGAAAAGGAATTCCGGGATTTTGTAGCCGCAACCACTGGCGACGATCTCAAGAAAACCCCGATGAACGTCCTCAAAGGGTTGCTTCGTCTCCGCCAAATCTGCAATTCGCCCTTGTTGCCCTCGACCACGGACAAACTCGCCGGCGATGCGTCCGCCAAGATCGACATCCTGCTGGAACAGATTCTCGAAAAATCGCCCCGGCATAAGATTCTGGTATTTTCCCAGTTTGTCACGATGCTCGAACTGATCCGGAAAGAACTGGATGCCCGGGAAATCGGCTATTCCTGGCTGACGGGCGCTTCCCGGAACCGCGGCGCGATTGTGCAGGAATTTCAGGAAGATCCCGACAAACGGGTATTCCTCCTCAGCCTCAAAGCCGGAGGCACCGGCCTGAACCTGACCGAGGCGGACTATGTCTACCTGGTAGATCCGTGGTGGAATCCGGCGGTTGAAAATCAGGCCATTGACCGGGTACACCGCATCGGGCAGGACAAGCACGTCATCGCCGTCCGCCTCATTACACCCGGAACTGTCGAAGAAAAAATGATGAAATTGCAGGCGACGAAGAAAGACCTGGCAACCGACTTGATCCAGAGCGGCTCGTCGTTTTTTGATAAACTATCGAAGGCAGATCTGCTTTCACTGTTGAGCTGAAATGTATGCTGCCGGGTATTTTTGACAGCGACAGATCCTTTGTATTTAAAAGACAGAAACATGGCTCTTCCCATACTCCGGGCGGGCGTCGTACAGGCCACGCCCGCCTTGTTTGACCTGGAAAAAAGCGTTGACCGGGTAATCGACTGGATCGGCAAAGCCGCCGCCGAAGGGTGTACTATCCTGCTGTTTCCGGAGTCGTTTATTCCCTGCTATCCGCGGGGACTGAGCTTTGACGCCGTCGTAGGCCGGCGGACGGATCGCGGCCGTGAACACTGGCTCGACTACTGGACCAACAGCCTGGAAATCAACTCCCCGCATACCCGGCGCATCAGCGAGGCCATACGAGAGGCCGGTATGTTTGTCGGCCTGGGTGTTACGGAGCGGCTGGGGCACTCCCTCTACTGTTCGCTGTTTTATTTCGGGGAAGACGGGACGTTTCTCGGCGCTCACCGCAAGATCAAGCCAACCGGGCTGGAGCGGTACATCTGGGCGGAGAGCGACGGCAGTACCTTACTGACCTTCGACAACGGGCATACCACTATTGGCGGCCTCATTTGCTGGGAAAACTACATGCCGCTCGCGCGGGCGGCGCTGTATCAGAAAGGCGTAGAAGTATACTTCGCACCGACGGCCGATGCCCGGCCCAGTTGGCAGTCGACCATGCAGCATATTTCCCTTGAAGGCAGGTGTTTTGTACTGGCAGCAAATCAGTTTGTCCGGAAATCAGACTACCCCGAACGTTACCAGGCCGATCTGGCAGCAGAGCCGGAAATCATGAGTGCCGGCGGGAGCGTCATCCTGGATCCTGCCGGAAACGTACTTGCGGGTCCGCTTTGGGGAGAAGAAGGTTTGCTGGTTGCCGATCTCGATTTTTCTCTACTCGTCCGCCATAAGCTGGATTTTGATCCTGTCGGCCACTATTCCCGCAACGATATTTTTCGACTGGAAGTGAACGGGCAGCCGGACGTCCGGAAATACTGATAAAACAGCGAATTCGCCCCTTTTCTGCCTGCGGCTTGGCCGGAAAGGGAATTCCGTGCCTATCTTCGCGCCGTGATACGTCAACTGCTAGTCTTCGTTTTGCTGCTTGCCGTGCTGTTGCCCAGCTTCAGCCCGTTGGGGACGATCGCGTATTACCAGCTCAACCGGGATTACATCGCGAAGGTCCTTTGCGAAAACCGGGACAAGCCCCAACTGCACTGCGACGGCAAGTGCTACCTCGCCAAAAAACTCAAGGCCCAGCAGGATCGCCAGGACAAGGAGACGACGCAGCTTGTGAAAAGCATGCCGACGATCACCCTGTTTTGCGATGCCCTGGCGGCATTTGAGTTTGCGCCGGAGGTGACGACGCCCGCCGAAACCGGCACGCCGGCGTACGTCCTTCCTTCTTACACCTCCTTCCTGGCTGTTCAGCACCAGCCTCCCCGAGCCTGAGTTCGCGTTGTTTGCGGTAATCGTGCGCCTTTTCGGAATGAAACGGGCGGACGCTGACGCTGCATGGTCTGTTCCCGACGTATGTGGGGAACCGGCCGACCCTTACCCAATCGTGAACCTAGTTTTCTTCCGACATGCCCACCATGTCCTACTGCTACCGCATTCTCCTATGCCTGGGATGCGTCCTGTGCGGGCTGACCGCCCGTACCCAGACCCTCTCCGGTCTTGTTTTTGATAACCAGACGAAAGAGCCCCTCGCCGGGATTTCCGTCACCGTGCCCGCCACCGGGAAGGGTACGTCTACCGGATCCGACGGACGGTTTACGCTTGATCCGCCGGTCAAATCTCTGAAAATCAGTGCCATCGGGTACGCTGAAAAGGAAGTGCCCGTTTCCGGAACGACGATACGCATAGCGCTCGATCCCTCGGTCGAAAACCTCCAGACGCTCGTCGTAACGGCCAACCGGGAAGCGACCCTGCGTACCCAGACACCGATAGCGATATCAAAGCTGTCTCCGAAACTGATCGACGAAACAAAGCCCACCGCGATCTACGAAGTGATCAACAAAACGCCCGGCGCGCTGATGGTCAACCTCGGCAACGAACAGCACATGATGGCGATCCGCCAGCCCATGACCACCAATGCTTATTTTCTGTACCTGGAAGACGGCGTTCCGATCCGGCCGATGGGCGTGTTTAACCACAATGCCCTCCTGGAAATGAACCAGTTTACGGTGAGTTCGATGGAGGTTGTGAAAGGACCGGTATCCTCGATTTACGGACCGGAGGCCGTCGGCGGAGCCGTCAACTTCATCACCCAGCGACCTACCGCTGTCCCTACCGCCCGGATTGGTATTCAGGCGGATCAGTGGGGATACCAGCGCGTTCAGTTCGGCGCCGGCGCGCGGCAGGGAAAATTCGGTATATATCTCGGCGGATTACTTTCGCGTCAGCGGAATTCGTGGATGACGAGCTCGGATTACGACAAGTCTTCCTACTACGTGCGGCTCGAGTATGCATTCAACCCGCGTACGCGATTGACCGGTACGCTGTCGTATAATGACTACGACTCCCAAACCAGCGGAAGCGTAGACAGTTCCGCGTTTTTTTCGAAACAATACGTCAGTACCACTGATTTTACGTATCGGAAGACGATGTCGCTCCGGAGCAGGCTGACGCTGGAACACGACTGGGCCGACGGCTCTCAAACCTTTCTGACGGCCTTTGTCCGGAATAATACCGTCGGGCAGAATCCCACGTACTCCATCCGCTGGACCTCCGGCGCTTCGACTGCTACCGGTCAGATCAACAGCAACGATTTCAGCAGTACCGGCTTCATCGCCCAGCATACCCAGCAGTTGGGTTTCTGGCAGAGTAAGCTGATTGCGGGCGCGACGCTCGATCTGTCCCCGAATGCGTATTATGCCTACCAGACAGAGCTGGCCGCGACCCTTCGTCCCGACAAAAAATCAGTCCTGAAATACACCCTGCTGCGTGAGCGGCCGGATATCCGGCTGTCGGACTACTCCGCTGATATTCATAATGCTGCAGCGTATGTGCAGTATGATTTTGAACCGGTATCGAAGTTGCGGATTTCAGCCGGTCTCCGGTATGACCGGATGGCGTTTGACTATACCAACGCCCTCGACAAATCGTCCGGAAGCAAATCCTACAGCCAGGCCACTCCGAAAATCGGCGCGACGTACGACCTCGGCAGTGGTAAGGGACTGTACGCCAACTATGCCAAAGGTTTTTCTCCGCCCGCTCTTACCTCGATCTTCCTGAAGCGTACGACACCCACTGCCTCCGGCGACCAGTTTTACTACAACCTCGAACCGGCCCGCTTCGAGAACATGGAAATAGGTGGCTGGGCGTCCTTGCTCGGTGGTAAAATCTATGTAGACGGTGCTGTGTATCAGATGAATGGCCGGAATGAACTGCTGAATATCAGGCAACCGGACAACTCGTATGATTACCAGTCGGCCGGCAAAACCCTCCACCGGGGTGTCGAGCTGGGGCTAACCTACCGGCCGTCGAAGCAGGTATTTTTCCGCTTCGGTGGTACCCACGCCGTGCACCGCTTCGTCGAGTTTACCCTGAGCCAGCGCGCCACTGACGCCGTTCAGAACGTCAACGGAAAAGACATGCCCTCGGCGCCACGATGGCTGTGGAATACCGAAATCAACTACTATCCGATCTGGCTGAAAAACTTCCGGGCGGCGCTTGAATGGCAGCGCGTCGGCGGATGGTACCAGAATCAGGTAAATACCGTTCGTTACGACGGCTACCACCTGTTGAATTTCCGGACCGGCTACCAATGGAAAGGTATTGAGCTGTACGTCAATGTACTGAATTTCGCCGATGCCCTGTACGCCACCAACGCGACACGCGGCAACAATGCGACCGACCGTACCACGTTTACGGCGGCCGCTCCGCGGACGTTTGTCATGGGTATTCAGTACACGTTTACCGGAAAACGCTGATGGAAGCCACGATGACTGCGCCGGCTACGGGCTGGCGCGCCTACATACGGAAACGGATCTATCGCTGGCACCGCGTCCTGGGTATTATCACGGTTATACCGGTGATTTTCTGGTGCCTGAGCGGTATTGCGCACCCGTTTATGTCGCACTGGTTCAAGCCGCAGATCGCGCATGAATTTGTGAAACCGGAGCCGGTCAACCCGGAGGCGCTGAAGGTACCGCTCGCGGAAATACTGAACCGCGCAGGTATTCCGGTACTCCGTACGTTCCGGGTGATTTCGTTCGACGGTCGAACGGTTTATCAGGTCATGCTGTCCGACCACAAACTGGTGTATTTCGATACGAAAACCGGGGAGCAACTGGAAAAAGGAGACATCGCCTATGCCGGGTACCTCGCGCAGTACTTTGCCGGAGATCGTCAGAGTCGGGTCAGGGTGACGCCGGTGACTTCTTTTACGTCCGAATACCGTTCTGTCAACCGCCTGCTGCCTGTCTGGAAAGTCAGTTTTGACCGGCCTGACGGGATGGATGTTTACGTCGACACGGAGCAGAGCCGCCTGGCTAACTACAACGAAAGAAGCCGCAAGGTCTTTCTCGCCGTCTTCAATACCTTTCATACCTGGGAATGGCTGACGTCGATCAGCCACAATACTGTCCGGGTACTGGTGATGATGGCTTGCCTGACGGTCATTATCCTGTCGATGCTCAGCGGTGTGATTGTGTACGGCGTGCTGTGGAAGAAAGCAAAAAAGGTGCGGAAAGACGGCAGCATCCGTCGGTACCACCGGCAGATCGGTATTGCGGTGTCACTTGTGACGCTGACGTTTGCCTTCAGCGGGGCGTACCACGTCAGCCGGAAGCTGACTCCGGACAACCGGCATGCTTTTGTCCGGCAACCGCTTATCCGGACGAATGGGCTGCGGGTACCGATGGAGAAATTGCCGCTCGACTGGCCCCGCGTGACAGGCCTGTCGCTCGCCCAGGTAGACGGCCGGAGCTACTACCGGGTATCTTACAAAAAGGAAAGTAACTGGGATAAAAAGCAGGTCGACCAGGCCGAAACCGCCAAACCGGTCGCTTCGGCGGATCCCGCTGGCGTGGCCTACTACGATACCCAAACCGCCTCCCTGCTTCCGGACGGCATGATCGCCCATGCCAAAGACCTGGTTCGCAGCTTCTGGGCAGCCGAAGAATCCGGCAAAGGGCCGGCCTGCTGCGAAGCCATGGACGCGGGCCAGCAACAGGCCGCCGGTGAACTTCCGGAACTGGAAAAAACCGATATCCTGACCCGGTTTGACCGCGAGTACGGCTTCATCAACAAGCGCCTGCCGGTTGTGAAGCTGTCGCTCCGGACCGACGATCACCTGAGCTACTACGTGGAGCCGGCTACCGGCCACCTGGCGGCGCGTATCACCGACGGCGATCGCCTGGAAGGACTATCCTTCGCCTTTCTGCACAAGTACAGCGGCGTAGACGGGTTCGGGAAGAATTTTCGGGACGGTATTACGCTGTTTTCCTCGCTTGGCGTGCTGGTAGTGAGCGTATTGGGATTGATTTTATTCTGGAAAGGGAAGTGATGGGATCCGGCGCGCGCGAAGCGCGCGCCGGATCCTTCTCATCGATACCTCCGGTAAAACCAGCGCTTCACCATTTCCGCGCCGGCAATGTAAGCAACGACAATTCCCAGCAGCGCCGGGTAGAATCGTACCGGCAGCGGCGCAAATCCCAGTTCCGCCGCCAGCGGTGTCAGCGGGAGTACCAAGACGACGAGTACCACGGCGAGCGTCGCCAGTAGCAAATACCGTCCCGGTTTGCTCCGGTAAAAAGGTCCGCGGGTCCGGACGACGAGGACGATCAGCGTCGCCGAAATGACCGATTCCACAAACCAGCCGGTCTGAAACTCGGTCTCCCCGGCATGAAAGAGCTTCAGCAATACGCCGAACGTCATATAATCAAAGACGGAACTCAGCAGGCCGAATACAATCATGAACCGGCGGATGAACGCAATATCCCATTTCCGCGGGCGCCGAATCCAGTTTTCATCTACCCAGTCGGACGACAGGCTCATTCCCGGAAAATCCGTCAGCAGGTTCGTCAGCAGAATCTGCTTCGGCATCAACGGAAGAAAAGTCAGAAACAGCGACGCCCCGGCCATGCTGAACATATTGCCGAAATTGGCGCTGGTGGCCAGAAAAACGTATTTCTGCGTATTGGCAAACGTGCGCCGGCCTTCCTTCACACCGCGCAGCAGTACGTTAAGATCCTGATTCATGAGGACAATATCGGCGGCGTCTTTGGCGACGTCCACCGCCGATTCCACCGAAATACCAACATCCGCCGCATGCAGCGCAGCGGCATCGTTAATCCCATCGCCCATATACCCGACAGTCTTGCCGCTCTTTTTGAGGGCGAGGATGATCCGCTCTTTTTCATTCGGTTCAACCTCTGCAAACACGTCCGTTCGCAAAGCCCGCTGCCGCAGGGCCGCATCGCTGAGCTGCTTAATCTCCGGACCGGAGAGGAGTACGGCGTCAGTCATCCCGATCTGGGTACTCAGGCTCTTGGCGATGAGGAGGTTATCCCCCGTAATGACTTTCAGGTGTACACCAAGGTCTTTCAGCTCCGCGAGGGTGTCGGCGATACCGGCCTTGGGAGGATCGAATAAGGTAACGAACCCGGCAAAAGTGAAGTCCTTTTCGTCTTCCCGGGCGATGGGCCCGTCTTCCGTCCACGTTCTGTAGGCGACACCCAGCGTCCGGAATCCCCTGGCACTCAGGTCCTGATACGCTTCGTGAATCGCACCGGATACCTCGCCGATGGGTTTGCTGTTACCGGCGGTGTCTTCGGCCTGGCTGCATACTTCGAGTATGTTATTGACGGCACCTTTGCTGACGAGCAGCCGGCCTTCCGGCGTCTGAACAAGCAGCGTAAGCCGCTTCCGGATAAAATCATATGGAATTTCGTCCTGCTTTTCGACGCCGGTGAGGTCGGGTGCAACATGCGCGATGGCTTCGTCGATCGGATTCCGGAAGCCCTGCTGCAGGCACGCATTGATCGCAGCAAGGCGCAGCACCCGATCCGACTTCCGCCCGGCGCAGTCAGTTGCCTCGTGCACCTGCACCTTTCCCTCTGTCAGTGTACCGGTTTTGTCGGAACAAAGTACCTCCATACTTCCGAAGTTCTCGATGGAAGTCAACCGCTTGACAATCACCTGTTGCTTCGCCATGTGCCGGGCGCCGGTGGCGAGGTTGACGGTTATGACTGCGGGAAGCAGCTGCGGCGTAAGCCCGACGGCGATCGCCAGCGTAAACAGGAACGAATCCAGTACCGGTTTATGCAGGAAAACATTGATCCCGAAAATCACCACAACCAATACCAGCGTAATCTGCAGCAGCAGGTACCCAAAACGACGGATACCCGTTTCAAATTCAGTAGGTGGCGTCTGGTTTCGCAGCGACGCGCTCAGGCGGCCGAACTCCGTGGCGGCGCCTGTTTGCATGACCAGGGCCGTTGCGCTTCCGCTCACGACGTGCGAGCCCATGAAAACCGCGTTCCGGCGCTGGCTGAGCATCGTTTCGGCTGGAAATATGCCGGGTAGCTTGTCGACCGGAAAGGTTTCCCCCGTAAAAGCCGCCTCGTCTACAAACAACTCTTTCGAGTTGAGCAGCAGGCAGTCGGCCGGGATGAGATCCCCTGCACGAAGGGATACGACATCGCCGGGTACCAGCGCTTCGAGCGGCAGCTCCTGCTCCTTTCCGTCCCGGAGTACGGTCGCCGTTACCCGTACCATCGCCAGCAACTGCGCAACCGCCGTATCCGCCCGGTACTCCTGCCAAAACCCCAATAAGCTGCTGACCAGTACGATACCGATGATGATGATAGCATCCGCCGAATCTCTCAGGAAAAAGGACAGGATCGCGGCTCCGAGTAACAACAAGGTTACCGGATTTCGGAACTGGTTGAGCAATACCTGCACCGGTTGCTTTCTGCCGCCGGTTTGCAGGGTATTCGGCCCGTGGGCGGCGAGGGCGGAGCGGGCCGCGTCAGTCGTCAGTCCACCCGGGCCCGAGCCGGTTGCCCGGCAGGCGTCGTCGGCAGTGAGTGACCAAAAAGCTGTATCCATGGTCGTTAAGACAATTCCCTGCTATGTTACGGTCATTGCCGGTAAATCCCAATGACAATCATCAGAAACAGGAAAAGAACCGGCCCATCCAAAGGACAGGGCCGGTTCCGGCGACCTTTCAACTGGTAATGCGCAGGCTTTCCGCCAAGTTGAACCTAGCGCAGTACGGCTTTGACAGATTTAATAGTGACGAGGGCGGGGTTACGAAGGGAAAGGAGATACATGCCTTTGGGCAGTTCACCGGTATTGAAACGTACTTCGTTGATACCCTTTTTCAGCTCGACCCGCTGCTCGCCCACCAGCTTTCCGTTCAGGTTGTAGAGTTGCAGAGTAGTGCCTGGCTCGAGCGAAGTGTCGTCATACTCAACCAGCGCGCGGAGTTCCGCTCCCGTGACCGGGTTAGACGCCACCCGCAGGACGACTCCCTTGTACCCGTTTGGTTCAACCGAACGTGTATTGCTATACGTATAAGTTCCGTCGTTGTCTACCTGCTTGAGCCGGTAATAATGGATGGTGGAAGGATCTGGATTTTTGTGCGTGAACGAGTACTGCTGGGTGGCGTTGGTCGTTCCCCGGCCCTGTATGGTTCCGAGCGCTTCAAACTGCCGGGTATCGGTGGAGTGCTGTACTTCGAAATAGGCATTGTTCAGCTCCGACGCGGTAGACCAGGCCAGCTGCACATTGTTGTCCGCCGGTTTTGCCGTGAAAGAAACGAGCCGTACCGGAAGTGGATTGGTAAAGGTATAGACCACACACAGGCCGGCCGCTACGTCCGTCAGTACCTGATAGCCCAGGTTCCCGCCGCCGACTACACTCGTGGTACTTTGGGAAGTCGTCGGAACTGAAAATGTTCCCGTTCCGGTAAATGCAGCTTTCTGCGTCGTTGTAGAGTAGGTCCGGTTGTTGGTCGACGAAGCATACTGATTAAAATAGGAAACACCTGAAAGGCCGGCGTAGTCTTCGACGCCGTCATAGGCGTCCAGCGTACCTTCTACCGATACTTCCGTCTGGGTGGTGAAGGGCGTGCCGGTCACCGGCATGGTCATTTGTACCCGTCCGCCGACGATCACGTTATACGCGTCCGCCGAGCCTTTGTTCTCGATACCGATGCGCTGGTGATAGACCGATTCCGTTGAAAACACGCGTACCGTTCCGAGCGTACCCAGCGCCGGATCAAAACGGGGCAGTGTAAACGTCTCGTTCCAGGTGGTAACCGTCGGTACTTTTCCGGTACAATAGGTCAGCGTTTGCGGAACGGGAATGAGGCCGAGCCCGGCGATTTCCTTGTTTTCTTCCGCTGCTACGGTAACGTTCGCAGGTTCAAGCTGATCGGTGTAACCATCCGTCGGATACGTATACCGGACTGCATAGGTGCCCGGGTTGGTGTGGAGGACATATTTTCCGGTAGCATCGGTGAGCGTCGAGGAGACAAGCTCTTCCGTAACCGGGTCGATCAGTTCAACGAGAATACCCTGAATGACTTTTTCACCGCTGTCTTTGGTACCGTTGGGAGTACCGGCTTCCTGCCAGACATAGCCCGAAACGCTGGATGTGAGAGAAGGTATCTGAGCATATGCGCCGGATCCGGCCAATGCTAGAATGAGAAACATAGAAAACTTCTTCATACGATAAGGTGGAAAGGATCGGAGTACTGTAGTTCGGAGGAAGGAGTTGCCTCCCTCGGAAAAACGATTCGAAAGTAGAAGGCGAAGGCAGGCCGACTGAGAAAAAATTGGCCGAGACGGGCAAATTCAGCGGTCAGGCGGGCATCAGTCCTCCATCCATTTCAAAAATGCCGATGCTTTCGCCTTGCTGATGACAACCGCGACGGGCGTCGGAATGTGCAGCGTTACCGTCAGTTTACGGGCAAAGCCCCGGTGTACTTCGGCGATGGCATCCCTTGCAATAAGAAACTGCCGGTTGGCCCGGAAGAACTGATGCGGATCGAGATCGGCTTCGAGGTTTTCCATGGACGAATCCGCTTCATACCGCCTGTCCCTCGTATGCAGATATACGATGTCATTTTCGGTATACGCGAATCGGATTTCTTCGACATTCAACGGAATAAGCCGGCCGCGGCGGTGTACCACGAGCGTCCGGCGATAGGGAGACGTCAGTTGCCGGATCACCCGGCTGATCTTTTCCTCGAACTCCTCCCGTGCGAAAATGGCGTGCAGCAACCCGATTTTGCCGAAACTGCGGGTCAGCTTTTCGGGGTCGACGGGCTTGAGCAGGTAATCAACGCCCGCGCTCTCAAATGCTTCGAGTGCATACCGGTCGTACGCCGTACAGAAAATGATCGGGACAGGCGGAAGCTGTTCCCGGAAAAAAGTGAGGCTCAACCCGTCGGAAAGCTCAATATCGGCGAAAATAAGGTCCGGAAGCGGGTGGGTGGCAAACCAGCGGGCGGTGGCTTCAAGGGAGGCCAGCGGGCCTTCGATCCGGACATCCGGTTTCCATTCCCGGATCAGGCGGGCGAGGTCGTCGGCCGCCTTCCGGTTGTCTTCAAGCAATAAAATCGTCATGGTCGGATAAGTGGTAGTTTAACAGAAAAATGGGTTTCGTCCCGGTGAACCGTAATCGACTTCCCCGCCAGCAGGCGGTATCGCTCGGCCAGGTTCCGGAGACCGATACGCGAAGACGGCAGCGCATGCTGCTTCAACCGAAGGGTATTGGAGACGACGAGAGACGAAGCCTCCCGGTAAATCGAAATCTGGAGCGGCTGTTCGGCCGAAACAACGTTATGCTTGACGGCATTCTCAATCAGCGTTTGCAGCGCCATCGGCGGCACACGAAAGCGCTGATCTTCTTCCGAAACGCGGACATGCAACTGAATTCCGGCCTCGTGCCGGGCCTCCAGCAGGTAAAAATAGGAGCGGACAAACTCCAGTTCCTGCTCCAGCGTCGCCAGGGCCGACGAGCCGTTGTAATGCAACAGGTAGCGGTACAGATTTGAAAGCTGGACGACGAAATGCCGCGTTGATTCCTCTTCCGTAGATGCTTTCAATACACTGAGGGAGTTCAGGAGGAAATGCGGCTCCATCTGCTGCCGGAGGAATTCGAGGTGAATAAGCAACTCCTCCCGCCGCAATTCCTCCAATTCTGTCCGTTCCAGCTGGATTTTCCGCTGTTCTTCCAGGTAGTAGGCAATGGGATACATCAGAAAAATAACCAGCGTGCCGCGATAGCAAAGCCGGGCCAGGCCGAGGTACCAGGGCAGTTCACGGATGGGCTGAAGCGGATAATCTTCAAAAAATAAGTTTCCTCCAAAATAGAATACGACAGAAATCACCATCGCCGCGGGCAGGGCGACGCAGAATTTCTGCCAGTTGCGTGGGACGCGCGGCTCCCGGAGGATGTACATGGAAGACAACCAGACGGCGAAGCACATGATGGCAATCACAATCTCGGAACCCACAAGATTCACTACGTCCTTTCCCTGTCCCTGAGCCAGCCGTGTGGAAAGGACTGCCAGCGACAGGTTGAGCGACAGAATCGCGCCCGGTTTGAGGTGATAATGAGTCATGGCGACTGAACGACATACAGGTTTCAGGCGAATACAACATGTATCCGTCGGGATAGATCGACAAAACCTGGCGGGGCGGGCGAAACGTGCGTCGGCGGTGGAGGTGGGCGAGTGATCTTTTCGCCGTAGCAAAAAGTCCTGATAGGGGTATCCCCTTTTTTAGCGACTGCAAAACTAGGGCTATCTGCGAATAATCGAATAGAAAGCCGGGGAAACAACTGGTATTTTTTCGGGAGAAGGATAGAAATAGCGAAGGAATTCCGGCATTTTTCGGGAAAAGCAGGATTTGCTGTCCGGAAACAGGCATTTCTTTTCCCCGGCAAATGACTAAATTCCGCCTTCCGGCAGGTGCCGGTTTTCCTGAAACGCCCGTAGTATGCCGCTGGGAATCAAACAAACTGTTCCTTTTCTGACTGTGGCCGACACCGACGCGTCGCTGCGGTTTTACCTCGATGGCCTCGGTTTTTCGATCGTTCACGAGTGGCGGCCGCGGGGGCGCATCGAATGGTGTATGATCCGGCGCGACGAAGGCTTTCTCATGATGCAGGAACCAGCGCCCGACTATACCGGCACGTTGCCGGAGCCACGTGGTCAGGGTGTCGTGGTTATCTTTTTGTGTGAAGACGCGCTCGTATTATACCACGAGGCGCGGGAAAGGAACATACCCGTCAGCGAACCCTTTGTGGGCAACAACCTGTGGGTCGTGTCTTTTACCGATCCGGACGGCTACCGGATCGATTTTGAAAGTGAAACGGATGTTCCGGAAGAAACAACCTACACCGAATGGCTGGCTTCGCGGAACAGCACGCTGTAACAACTAATGGAGAAATACAGTATTGTCCTCTTTATTCTGACAATCATGATCGGGCTTTCGGCGGTGGCGGAGAAGATCCGGCTGCCATATCCCGTCCTGCTGATCACCGCCGGTATTGCCATCGGCTTTGTTCCGGAATTGCCTCATATTGAGCTTGATCCGGAGATTATCTTCCTCCTGTTTCTGCCGCCGCTGCTCTACGACGCGGCGTTTACCATCTCGTTTAAAGAGCTGAAAACCCACCTGCATACCGTCAGCACGCTGGCGATAGGGCTGGTGTTTTTGTCGGCGGCGGGTATTGCCGTACTCGCTCACTACCTGATTCCGGGGATGACCTGGCCGCTTTCGTTTGTATTGGGCGCAATTCTGTCGGCGACCGACGCAGTCTCCGCCATGAGCGTGACGAAAGGGCTCGGCCTTTCCCACAAAACAAGTACCATTCTGGAAGGGGAAAGCCTGGTCAACGACGCGTCGGCGCTGGTAGCCTACCGGTTTGCGGTTGCTGCGGTGACGGGCAGTGCTTTTGTCTGGTGGGAAGCCGGATTGTCCTTTGTCATCCTTCTCGGCGGCGGGTTTGCCGTAGGGCTGGTGATGGGCAAGCTGCTGGGTTTCGTGCTGGCCCGGGTCCGGAAAAACAACCAGGTATGCATCAGTTTCATGCTGCTGATGCCGTTTGTAACGTACCTGCTGGCAGAGGAAATACACGTGTCAGGTGTGATCGCCGTTGTAGTACTGGGCCTGTCTATCTCGCGCTTCAGCCGGAAAGTATTCCCCGAAGCCCTGAAAAATCAATCGCGGGGATTATGGGATATCCGATTTTCCTGCTGAACGGGCTTATTTTCATCCTGATAGGCCTGCAATTGCCCTATGCCATGGCGGAAATGGAAATAGCAGACTGCATTCCGCTGACATTTTATGCCTTTCTGATCACAGTACTGGCGCTTGTGCTCCGCGCGTTCCGGGTGTTTTCCCAACAGCGCAACCTGAAGCAGGCGTTTTTGCAGAACAAAGGCCGGATTACCGAAGAAGCACTCCTTGATGCCAAAACCAGTCTGATTATCAGCTGGTCGGGTATGCGGGGTATTGTTTCTTTGGCGACGGCTCTGGCACTTCCGGCTACGCTTCAGGACGGAACGCCGTTTCCAAACCGCAATGTTATTCTCTTTCTTTCCGTCGCCGTCGTACTATTTACAATTGTCGGGCAAGGCACAACGCTGCCGTGGCTGGTACGCCGCCTGAGCGACGACAAACCCGTTTCTGCTGAAGGTATTGCCGAAAAATCGTGAGAGGCAGCCCGTTCAGGCTGCCTCCCGTTTAGTACAGGGAGATCGTCTCCCCGTCAGCCGGAATAAGCAAACGGCTATCCGGAATACCGTGCTGCCGGGCCGCCAGCCGGAGGGACGCCCGGGTGGTCAGGCAATGATCAAGCGCTTCGAGGTGTACGGCTATGACCGTCGCATTGCCGCTTTCGGCCAGTACCGCGACGGTATCCGCTTCGTTCATCAGGATAGGAGTAGCTTCGTAGCCGGGTTTTACGGCGCCGCCGGCGTTCAGGACGAGGATATCCGGTTCAAACCGACGGATGTTTTCACGGATTTCTTCGGTCCAGATGCCATCGCCGACAAGGTAGATTGTCGGCTGTCCTTCTGACCGGAGCACAAAACCCGAAGCATATCCCATCAGGTCAAGTACCTCTCCGCTGCCGTGCTGGGCGTAGGTACGGTCGATCCGTATGTTTTTCCAGGTAACGGAAGACTCCACTACGCGGGCATTTTCAAACTTTTCACGCGGGAAAAGGGCCTCGTCTGCCGGCTGATACAACAACTCCACCGCAGGGTCGAGGGCGTTGGCCGCCGCCTGGTCGTAGTGGTCGGGGTGCGTATGCGTAACGAGCACGAGATCCGTATTCCGGACAATTTCCTCCACGGGGATCGGAAGGTCCACCAGCGGATTACGGGCTTTTCCGCCAAAAGGCGGGAAGGTATCTTTTGGAGAAAGCATCGGGTCGATCAGAATACGGTGACCGGCATACTTCAGTATGATTGTCGCGTTGCGGACGAGCGTCAGCGAAAGGGGAAAAGCAGTCATGAAGGAATTCGTTTGATGGCGCTGTCATCAGCACCGGCAGCAAAAGTAGAGCGGCCCTGCCGCCGGCGCCCTACCAAATCACTCCGAAGAACTACCATTTTGATAATCACGCAGGAATTCCGAAATCGTTTGCCCGGTCTGGGTTTTGAAGAACCGCATGAGGTGGTTCGTTTCAGAGAAGTGCAGGGTGGCAGCCGCTTCGCCGACAGAGAGGCGGTCGTGGAGGAGCAGGTTTTTAATCTCAACTACCATCCGTTGTTTCAGCAGATGCGCCGCGGTGACGAAAAACTGTTGCTGAACGGCCTTATTCAGGGAAATCCGGCTGACCTGAAGCAGGGAAGCATACTCATTGACCCGCTGTTTTTCCCGGATATGCGTTTCCATCAGCTTTTTGAACTCGAATGCATAATGATTCTCAGGCTTATCCAGGGAAAGACCATATTGCAGGGCATAGTTCCGGTTCAGGCGGAGAAGGAGGTAATACAGCAGCGATCGGATGAGGTGGCCGCTGTCGCCCCGCGAATGCGTCAGCTCGGCTTTGATTTCCGTAAGCGCCTGGCAGAACCGGTCGAGCTCTTCGGCCGAAACGGATAACGTCAGCGGGTGATCGTGCTGGTAGAAATACAGCAACCGGTAGGAAAAGAGCTTGTCAGCGAAGAATTCATTCAGAAAGTCTTCCCTGAAAAGCAGTACCGTAAAATCAGCGGAAGTTGTTTTCCACTGCCGGCGCTGATAAGGGGATAAAAAGACAATGGTTTGGTCCCGGACGGGTAAACGGGTCTGATCGACAAGCAGGTATCCTTCCGCTTTCCGGAAAAACAGTATTTCAAAACAGTCTGACTGATAGACATCCCGTTGCCGGTAATGCGTGGCTACTTCGGCGCCGGGAAGCACATTCAGCAGAAAGTCGACGCCGCATTCGGTTTTATTGAAGACAATGGTTTCCACGGTAGGCAACGGTTTGGGCATTGTAACCGGCAATTTTCAAAAAAGTTCACATGAAAAAACGCTTTTCAACCTGGATTCGCGCTATCCGGAACCTGAGGCGGCCTTCTGCTTCCGCTAACCGGAGGCGGCTGGCAGCGCTTGGCATCGATCCTGCGCGTATCTCCGTTCGCAGGGCCCTTCCTGCCGATGCCGGGGCAATCGCCCGCGTCCATGTACAAGCGTTTGCTGAGACGCACGGAGGGCTTAACCCGCCGACGTTTGCCCTCCGCCACCGGCAGTGGACAGAGCTCCTACATCAGACGGACCGATTTTGTTACCTGGCTGAAAATGAGCGCGGTGAAGTAGCGGGCTTCGCGTCCGGAAACGGGTATTTCGATCCGGCGCTGCCAGAGTATGACGGGCAGCTCAACAAAATTTACCTGTTGCAGACCTACCAACGCCTGGGGATCGGTCGGCAGCTGCTACTGGCAGTGGCGCGTCGCCTGTATGACGACGGCGCCCGGGCGATGCTGCTGTTCGGCGAGGCGGAAAATCCATCGTGCTTTTTTTATGAAAAAATGGGCGGCGTAAGGCTGCTGTCACCCGACGGATCTTTTCACGGTGGCTATGGCTGGCCGTCGCTTGCCTCCCTGCTGCGTTAGAAAGCTTCCAAATTATCTCTTCCGGCAGGAACCATTCCCTATACGTTTTACCTTTGCCGGGTATCACGCCGATGAAAGCACTCGTAGCCATCTTCCTGACCTGCTGGACCCTTGCCGGAAGTTTTCTTCCGGGTATGGGTGTGGATCAGTCTGCCTGCCTCGGCGAGCTGACCCGGCATTTTCAGGAGCACCGGCATACAGATGCTTCACTGAGTTTTCTGGATTTTCTGCGGATGCATTACGGTGCCGATTCCGAGCACCACAAACATCCCAACCACAGTCACCAGAACCTGCCTTCGTCGAGCCATTCGATACCGGTTTTTCCTCCGGTTGCGCAGAGCTGGAATCTTCCGCCGGCGACGGCCTCCGTCCTTATCTCGCGGGCTGATTTCTTCCGAAAGGCTGATTTGTATTCTTTCCTTTCCGTTTTCGCGTTGATAAACCCTCCCCGAGGAAACTAGGTCCGCCTGCAGGCCGAGGTATGCCCTTTCGGGTCGTTTTCTTTCTTTCCGGAGGAAAAGGACCGGGCTGCTGACGGGTTTTCTCTTTTTTCATTTCTTCCGAAAAGAAGATTATGCTCAACGCGATCATACAGTTTTCCATCCGGAACAAACTGGTGATCGGCCTGATGATCCTGGCCCTGGTGGTCTGGGGAGGCTGGTCGGTTACCCGTCTGCCTATTGACGCCGTTCCGGATATCACCAACAACCAGGTGCAGGTGATTACCAGCAGCCCGTCCCTGGCGGCCGAAGACATCGAACGTCTGGTCACCTTTCCCATTGAAGTAAGCCTGTCGAATATTTCCGGATTGACGGAGCTGCGGTCGTTTTCGCGGTTTGGCCTATCCATTGTCACCGTCGTTTTTGCCGACGAAACCGACGTCTACTGGGCCCGCCAGCAGATCGCCGAGCGGCTCCAGCAGGTTGCCGGGCAAATCCCGCCGGGGGTAGGTACGCCGACGATGGCGCCTGTAACCACCGGATTGGGGGAAATTTTCCAGTACACCGTCGTCCCCAAAAAAGGGTACGAGAAAAAGTTTACGCTTTCCGATCTGCGGACGATTCAGGATTGGATCATCCGCCGGGGGCTGCTCGGAACGCCGGGCGTAGCAGATGTCAGCAGTTTCGGCGGGCTGGTCAAACAGTTTGAAATTGCGATCGACCCCGACCGCCTCCGCAGCGCCGGCATCACGATTACAGACCTGTTCACGGCCCTTCAGCAAAACAATCAGAATACCGGGGGCGCGTATATCGACAAAAAACCGAATGCCTGGTTTATCCGGTCGGACGGTCTGATCGGGTCGACAGACGACATTGCCGATATCGTCATCCGGCTGAATCAGAGTAAGTTACCCGTCCGTGTGCGGGATGTCGCCGAAGTCCGGATCGGATCGGCGGTACGCTACGGCGCCGTCACCCGGAACGGGGAGGGCGAGACCGTCGGCGCGCTGGTCATGATGATCAAAGGAGAAAACTCGTCAGCCGTGATTCGCCGTGTCAAAACGAAAATCGCGGAAATCGAAAAAACCCTGCCGGAGGGCGTACAGATCATTCCGTTTCTGGACCGCACCAAAATGGTCAACAGCGCCATTGGTACCGTGGAGCGAAACCTCCTGGAAGGCGCGGCTATCGTCATTTTCGTGCTGGTATTGCTGTTGGGAAATTTCCGGGCGGGGGCCATTGTCGCCTCCGTCATTCCCCTGGCGCTGCTTTTTGCAATCGCGATGATGAATCTCTTCGGCGTATCGGGTAACCTGATGAGTCTCGGAGCGATTGATTTCGGATTGATCGTCGACGGCGCGGTCATCATCGTCGAGGCGACGCTCCACCACATGCTCCTGCGAAACCGGGACAAAGTACTGACACAGCAGGAAATGGACGACGAGGTATTTCACTCCGCTTCGCGCATACGTTCGTCTGCCGCCTTCGGAGAAATCATCATCCTCATTGTGTACCTGCCGATTCTGGCGCTGTCAGGAATCGAGGGGAAAATGTTCCGGCCGATGGCGCTGACGGTTGCCTTCGCGATTCTGGGTGCATTCATTCTGTCATTGACCTATGTACCGATGATCTCGGCGCTTTTTCTCAGCCGCAGGATCGTCCATAAGGAGACCTTCTCGGATCGCCTCATGAAAAGGCTGCACCGCTGGTATGAGCCGTTTTTGCTGCATGCGCTTCGTTTCCGGATTCCGGTACTTGCCGGAGCGGTTGCATTGCTGGCAGGGTCGCTGTGGCTGTTTTCACGCATGGGCGGGGAGTTTATCCCGCAGCTGGACGAAGGCGATTTTGCCGTCGATACCCGCACGCTTACCGGCAGTTCCCTGTCCGAAACTACCGATGCGACACTAAAGGCTGAAAAGATTCTGCTCAAACAATTTCCGGAAGTGGAGCAGGTGGTGGCGAAAATCGGTTCCGGCGAAATTCCGACCGACCCTATGCCGATTGAAGCCTCTGACCTGATGGTCATACTGAAGCCGAAGAACGAGTGGACCTCCGCCCGTACCCGCGATGAGCTTGCCGGAAAAATGGCGGAGGCATTGTCGGTTATTCCCGGTGTTACGTTCGGGTTCCAGCAGCCGGTACAGATGCGTTTCAATGAACTGATGACCGGCGCCCGGCAGGACGTCGGACTCAAAATTTACGGCGAAGATCTCGCTCAACTGGAAGCCCTCGCCAAGCAGGTCGGCAAGCTGATCCGGACCATCGATGGGGCCAAAGACGTGTACATCGAGCAGGTAGCAGGGTTGTCGCAGATTCTGATCCGGCTCGACCGCGCCCGTATTGCCCGTTTTGGCCTGAATGTCGCAGATGTCAACCGGGTCATTAACACGGCGTTTGCCGGGCAGTCGGCAGGGCTGGTATTCGAAGGCGAAAAGCGTTTCGACCTCGTAGTACGTCTCTCCGAAAACAAACGGCAAAGCATGGAAGACATTGGTAACGTATTTATCGGTACGCCGGATGGTCGCCAGATACCCCTGAGCGAAGTAGCGACGATTTCGATGGAGCAAGCGCCGAATCAGATTCAGCGGGACGCGGCGCACCGCCGTATTACCCTGGGATTCAACGTACGCGGCCGGGATGTGGAGAGTATTGTCACCGAACTGCAACAGAAGGTAGGGGCTTCGGTCCGCTTTCCGCCGGGGTATTCGATTACGTATGGCGGGCAGTTTCAGAATTTGGTGGACGCCCGTAACCGCCTGGCAATAGCCGTGCCGGTTGCCTTAGGCCTCATCTTCCTGTTGCTGTTTTTTACGTTTGGGTCGGTACGCCAGAGCCTGCTGATTTTCATGGCGATTCCGCTGGCGGCTATCGGCGGGGTTGTCGCTTTGTGGCTGCGGGGTATGCCGTTCAGTATTTCGGCGGGCGTCGGGTTTATCGCGCTTTTCGGCGTAGCCGTACTCAACGGTATCGTGCTGATTGCGGAGTTCAACCGCCTGCGGCACGAGGAGGGGCTGAAGGATATCACCGAGATCATTCGGGTGGGGACCGAAATCCGCCTCCGCCCGGTGGTAATGACGGCACTTGTGGCCTCCTTCGGTTTTATTCCGATGGCGCTGTCCAACTCGGCAGGAGCCGAGGTACAGAAGCCGCTGGCGACGGTCGTCATCGGCGGGTTGCTGACAGCGACACTGCTCACGCTCCTCGTTCTGCCGATTCTGTATTCTCTTTTCGAAGCAAAATCTTCCGATCATAAATCATGAAAGCCATTCTGACAGGATTGCTGCTGGCCGGCCTGTTTTTAGCCGGATGCGGCGGGCAGAAAACACCGGAGACGGCAGATACCGCTCCCGCCGATACCGCGGAGGTACGCGTTACACTTTCTCCGGCACAGTACGAAGTAGCGGGCATTGTTATCGGCAATGCGACCCTTCGTCCGCTCAATACTTCTTTGAAAATCAATGGAATACTGGATCTTCCGGCCGAAAACCGGGTTTCCGTTTCCGTACCGCTGGGTGGATACATCCGTCAGATACGCCTTGAACCGGGTATGCCGGTGAAGAAAGGACAGACGCTCGTAGTCCTCGAGAATCCCGAATACATTCAGTTGCAGCAGGACTACCTGGATACCAAAGCCAAAACCGACTACATCGAGCTGGAGTATGCGCGCCAGCTCGATCTCAGCAAAGCGAATGTCAGCGCGCTGCGCGATTTGCAACAAGTACGTTCCAACCGGCAGAGCCTGCTGGCACAACTGGCGGGACTACGCCAGCGCCTGGCACTGATCGGAATCGATGCCGATCAGCTCGACGCTACGCGGCTGACGCGCACGATTACCGTATCCGCGCCGGTATCCGGTTTCATCACCAGTGTGCCGGCAAACAACGGCCGCTTCGTCAATCCAACCGATATCATCGCCGAAATCGCCGAAATGAGCCGTGTATACCTAAAACTGACGGTTTTTGAAAAGGATATTCCGGCGATCCGCACGGGACAATCCGTGCAGTTCGGCGTCGGTGCGGAATCGTCCGCGACGCATTCCGGTACCGTTTTTCTGATCGGAAAATCGCTGGAAGCGGACCGGACGGTTTCGGTACTGGTGCGCCCGGCGGCTGTTTCGGCAGACTTTATCCCGGGAAGCTATGTAACCGCTCAGGTGCGCGTCGGGATACGGAATACCCTGGCCGTACCCGAGACCGCGGTGGCGGCATTCGGCGGTAAATCATATGTGTATACAGCAGAAGGTAAGTCGGGCGCAGCGTACCGTTTCCGTCAGGTAGAGGTGACGCCCGGCGTGAGAGACGGCGGATATGTCGCCATTCAGCTGCCGGACGGTCTGGACCCTGCCGGTACGCCGCTGGTGCTGAAAGGCGCCTATGCGTTGCTGTCCGCGCTTAATAACGCGAGCGAAGAGTAGCTTTACACGGAAATTTCCCGGTTGTATTTGTTCCGGTATTGCAGCGGAGACAGACCGGTAATCCGCTTGAAAATAACCCGAAAGGCCTTCGGGTCGGTATAACCGACTTTATACATCACTTCATTGACATTCTCGCGGGAGGATTCGAGGCTGATTTTGGCGGCCTCGATCTTCACCCGCTGGATGTATTCGGCAACAGTATTGGCAGTAGCTTTCTTGAACCGTCGTTCGAGGTTTCGGCGACCGATCGCGAAGGTCGACGCAAGCTGATCTACCGTAATCCGCTCCTGAAAATTCTGCTCGATAAACTCCTGCGCGCGCTTGATGGGCTCGTCTTCGTGGTCTTTCTGGCCTTTGAAAATGATAAAGGGAGACTGGCTGTTCCGATCAATGTCGATTTCAAAAACCTTCGAAGTCAGCAGGGCCATATCCCGGCCGGCAAATTTTTCGACCAGGTACACAATCAGGTTCAGGGCGGAATAGGCGCCGCCGCTGGTGTAGATGCCGCCTTCGTCGGTGATGATTTTGTAGGCCGTCAGTTCAACGTTGGGAAACATACGCCGGAATTCATCTGCCGACAGCCAGTGCGTCGTGCAGCTCCGGCCATCCAGCAGGCCGGTCGACGCCAGAATAAACGCCCCGATACACAGCGAAACCACCTCCGCGCCCTGCCGGTACTGTCGGACAATCCACGGCGCAAAGGCACTGTTGGCGGCGATTACCTGCTGCATATCGCCATGCACTGCCGGAATAATGATGAGATCGGTGCGGTCGATTTCGTCGAAAGAAACGTCGGGCTGAACGGAGAAAACGCCGTTGCTCAGCCGCGCCTCGCGGGTAAGTCCGACGAGCTGTACCTGAAACAGGGGTGGTTTACCGGCGCGGACGACCGCGTCGTTACTCCGGGTAAACATCTTGTAGGTCGCTTCGAGGTTGCTCAGGCTGGTATCACCCGCCGGAATCAGCAGAGAGATGTGTTTCATGGTCAACAAAGCTATCGGTTTCAGTTGTCGGAATCAACCCCCAAAGTTGCCGGATTTGCACCGCGCGGGGAATATTCCGACAGCGTAAGTTTGCCCTGTACTTCTGCAAACACCATGTCACAACTACACGCATACCTCAATCTGGGCGGCCGCTGCCGGGAGGCGATGCTTTTCTACCAGGGGTGCCTGGGAGGCGAGCTGAGCCTGCTCACCGTCGAAGACTCGCCCATGGCCGATCAATGGCCTCCGCACCTCGGCAAGCATATTCTGCATGCGAGTCTTGTTCAGGATGAGTTGGTCTTGCTTGGCAGTGACGTGGGCGGACCGGTAACGCCGGCGCCAGAACCGATGATTTCGCTCGCGCTTACCTGCGGGTCGGAAGAGGAACTCCGGCGGCAATTTGAGGTATTGTCTGCCGGCGGAAAGATACAGCAACCGGTACATGCGTTTTTTGACGGGTGGATCGGCAGCGTCACCGACCGTTTTGGTATTCACTGGATTCTTAAATACTGACTATCATGGCTATTTTCAATTCCTATCTCAATTTTAACGGCACTACAGAAGAAGCATTCCGCTTCTATCAATCGGTTCTTGGCGGTGAATTCCTGACGCTCGAACGCTTCTCTGATACCCCGGAAGCGGATCGCCTCCGTCCCGAAGACCGGGATAAAATCATGCATATTTCCCTCCCGCTGGGCAATGGAAACATCCTGATGGGGACCGATGCGCTCGAGTCAATGGGGCACCCGCTGACCGTCGGAAACAACTTCTACCTGTCTGTTCAGGCGGAAAGCAAAGAAGAAGCGCATCGGCTGTTTGACGGACTTTCAGCAGGCGGAATCGTCAAAGTACCGCTTGGCCGGGCGTCCTGGGGCGCTTATTTCGGAATGTTTGACGATAAGTTCGGGATTCAGTGGATGGTGCATCACGACGAGTAGGAATGAAAAAGGAGGCGGGAGCCTCCTTTCTGCTTTTGATCGACCTATTTCCCAATTACCGAAAAGTTGCTTTTACCTATCATTGGAATGACCCGAATAACCGATGGCAAAGCGGTCTGCTGACGCGTCCATGACCAGTCTCGATCATTCAAGATAGAAATCGAAACCCTGAGGGCATCCAATGCGAGGGTGGATAGAACCGAACTATGACTATCAATGGGACATGGCCGCTTTTAAACCCGGAATAAGAAGAGGATATAATGGATTCTTTCTTTTAAAGACGAAAAAATGCTAAAGGAATAGAGACCTTACGGGGCCATTTTTACCTATTCAAAACCGACGGGCAATCTCGTCTGTGTGTTATTAAAGAAAAAGCTTCCCTGGGAAATATTAACGGGAAAGGAAAGAACACTGACTACACCTCGGTGCGAGGATTGCATCTCCCTGAATGCGAGCGAAAGTTGTATCACGTAATGGATAGAAATATTCTGAACGCTAGGGAAGCAGATCTGCTACTGTTCGGATGATGTATAAAGTGAAGAAAAGGTTCGGATTCCCTGTCTTATTTTAATCTTTCTTTGCTTTTAGGTATTTTTGGTCAATAAACTTGCTGTTTGTTTAGGTGGCGCCTATTTTAGCAACTTCACAGCCTGCGTTGGCAACCTTCGATCCGATCTTGAAGAGCGTTTCCAACCCTAACGTTCACTATTCATGCTTAAACCTTTATCTGCTTTGGCCGTCTGGGCCGGGCTGGCGATGACCCTTATCGGGCCGTCGGCGCTTGTTTACACCCATTTCCAGCCTTTAAGAGGGCTAACGGAGAAGCTGATCCGGCAAACGATGACCTCCGGGATCGTTTACGTCAATGCTTCAGCAATCGGCGCCAACACTGGAGATTCCTGGGCCAATGCCTACACGACCCTTTCAGCAGCCATCGCAGCTGCGCATGCGGATGCCTCCATTAATACGATCCTCGTCGCCAAGGGAACATACTATCCGACAGGGAATCAGAGCGGTACTAACCGGGAGACGGCCTTTACCTTACTTCGCGCCGGGCTCACTATTTCCGGCGGGTATGACGCTGCCACTGGAACCCGCAATATTGCTGCCAATACCTCGACGTTGAGCGGCGATATCGGCGCAGCGGGTACGAATGCAGATAACAGCTACCATGTCCTGGTTGTCGCTGGCATACCAGCCGGAGGGGATAGTTTGATTGTGGACGGTTTTACGATAGAAAAGGGTAATGCAAATAGTTCGGGTGATGTCACCTACGGAACTCGAACGATCGCACGAAGTGAAGGAGGCGGTATTGCGATTGATGGAAATAGTATCGGAAACAAACTGGTCCTGAGGAATTTGCTCGTGACAGGAAACGGTGCTTCGGATGGAGCCGGATTCTCTTTGAGGGATGTTTCGGATATGGCTATTCGTTCAAGTGTCTTCGCAGGAAATAACTCAACGATGGTTGGGGGAGCGGGCGAAATCAGTGATTCCTCTCCCGTTATATATTCCTGCTCGTTTTTATCCAACAAGGCAGTTTTTGGAGCAGGTATTGCAAATGTTTCGGCTTCTCCGGCAATCCGCGTCTGCCGTTTTCAGGGAAATAGCTCTGATCAGGAAGGCGGCGCCATTCAAAGCTATGCTGATTCCAATCCCGTTATTGAAAGCAGCCTTTTCTCCGGAAACAGCGCGCTATATGGTGCTGCAACCGGTGCTTATCAAGGGCTGACAACGATAATCAATTGCACGATTTCCGGAAACAAGTCAACCAACAGCGGCGGTGGCAGCAAAGGAGTACTTTATTCTGCTACGACAATTGATATTCGTAACTCTATCGTATTTGGCAATACAGAGGGTATAAGCGGATCGGCGACAGTCTCTAATAGTCTCGTCCAGGGCTATACTGGAGGAGTTAATAATCTTCCCGGTTGGACAGATCCGCAATTTACCCAACCGATCCAGGCAGGCGGCGCCCCGACAATTTCCGGAAGTTACCGTCTGCGGACCTCGAGTCCGGTAATCAACAAAGGAGATAACAGCGCAGTATCCGCTTCGATAGCCGTCGACTTGGACGGAAATCCTCGGATTCAACTCTCAACCGTTGACTTGGGCGCCTATGAATCAGCTACCTTCATACCTCTGATTGAACCGGATACGCTATATGTCGACTATGCCGCGACAGGATTGAATACGGGAGTTTCCTGGACGGATGCGTTTAAGACCCTCGGTTCTGCGCTTGCGTGGGCTGCTGATCATTCCAGTACAGAAGCTATCCTTGTTGCAAAAGGTACCTATTATCCGACAGGCGCTCAAAACAGCACGAATCGAAGTACCGCTTTTTGCATACCAAGGGCAGGCCTCCACATTTACGGAGGATATGATGCTACCACTGATTCCAGAGATATTTCGTTAAACACAACTATCCTGAGCGGGGATATTGGAACGTTTGGGGACAACTCCGATAATAGTCGTCACGTACTCGTCGTTGCCGACCTATCGAAAGATGGGGACAGCCTGATTGTGGATGGGTTTACTATTGAAAAAGGTTATGCGAACAGCACTACCGACACTACCTATGGAACCCAACCTCTCAGCGGGAGTGCCGGAGCGGGGATTGCCGTCCTCGGAAATAGTATCGGCAATAAGTTCATACTGCGGAATCTTACTGTTACAAGGAACTATGCAGATGATGGAAGCCGTGGAAACGGTGCTGGTGCTTATCTTTCGAATGCGTCAAACATGGTCATTCAATCGTGCGTGTTCAAAGAAAACACAAGTGGTCTTACGGGAGGAGGATTAGAAATCAACGATTCTTCGCCATTAATTCAAAATTGTTCTTTTTTGTCAAATAACACAGAGTTTGGAGGTGGAGGCATCGCTAATTTAACCGGCGCTCCAATTATTCGCTTCTGTCGTTTTCAGGGAAACAGCTCTGAAGTACAGGGAGGAGCTGTGTTAAGTGGGTACAACACCCCTTCTTCTTTCTTTAACTGCCTTTTTACTGGTAATCTGTCAGGGTACGGGGTGGCAATATGTGGCTTTGGAACCGGATTAGCCACCATTGTTAGCTGTACTATTTCTGGAAACAGATCTACCCGGGAAGATTCTTTCCGTTCCTCAATAACATTGGGGGGCGAAATAGATATTCGAAACTCTATAGTGGCTGGCAATTCCGGGGGTATAGAGGCCGCTGTTGCTTATTCCGTTCCCCTGAAGAATAATCTGGTTCAGTACGACAATTATATCGGCACTGTTCCCGGTGATGCTGACCCCAGGTTTATTAGTCCGGCTACGCTTTCCAGCGCACCTACCGCAGCGGGGGATTATCGCCTCGGTAGCTGCAGCCCTGCTATCAATGGCGGAGATAACTCCCTGGTATCCGCCGATATGGCAGTAGATCTAGACGGAAACCCGCGTATTCAACTTGGGAAGGTAGATATGGGCGCTTATGAAACGTCTTATCTTGCTGACGGGGCAACTATGCCCCTGGCGTCTTCCAGTATTTTAGTCGCAACGGTTCAGTCCCACGCGGCCAAAACGGACTATTTTGGTAACGCCTGTCAGGAACTCATCGCCTCAATCACAGGAAGTGGAACGCCCTCTGGTATTTCTGGCTGGACCAGCGTCAAAGTCTGGGTTGACGCCACTCCGGTTCCCCACCATGTCGGCCGGCATTACGAAATCACGCCGGCTGTCAATGGTAGTACCGCTACTGCCCGGGTTACTCTCTATTTCAACCAGGCTGAGTTTGATGCCTTTAATACCGCGAACCCGACAAAGCCGCTGCCGACCGGATCGTCGGATAATGCCGGCAAAGCTAATCTGCTGATCGTCAAGCGTCCAGGCACCTCCGGTGATGGAACAGGATCTTTTTCCTCCTATGCGGCACCGGCGGTTGTCATCGATCCTGCCGACAGTGACATTGTCTGGTCGGGTTCCCGCTGGGAAGTAACGTTTGACGTAACAGGGTTCAGCGGATTTTTCGTTTCCACGCAGGCGGCTCTTCCGCTGCGGCTGCTGTCGTTTACAGCTAAGCGAAGCGGTGGCATTTCTCACCTGGAATGGAAAACGGCGTCTGAGAAAAATGTCAGTCATTTCCAGGTCGAACGGGGCACGGATGCACAGGAGTTTTCAGCGCTTCAGACTATTTCGGCGCGGAACGGTGAAAGCCAATCCTATTCGTTTGACGATGCGGTGGCGTTTGACGGGGTGATGTACTACCGCCTGAAAATGGTGGATCAGGATGGCAGCACGACTTACAGCCGGACGCTCTCGCTGACCGATCAGGGGGCCACTTCCATGACCGACCCGACCATCAAACTCGGACCGGTGCCTGCCAGACAGGATATCACACTCTACCTTACCCGACCGGAAGTACTCGGACAGGAGGTTCAGCTCACCGATCAGCGCGGCGTCGTTCTTGACCGGCTCACGATCACCCAACTCAAACAGACCTATCGCGTCAGCAGATTGGTACCGGGCGTATATTTCTTCCGGTTGAATAGCGGAGAATCGGCCCGGTTTGTCAAGGAATAACGCGATGCCATAGTCGTGTTCTTCGAGACGTCCTGCGGAACACCTTGAAGAGCGGTAGATCAACTATTGCCCCCTGTTGCAAAAAGCCGGAGCAGGAATGCTTCGGCTTTTTTCTAAGCTCTATCTTGTGCTCTTCGAGATGTTCCGCAGGACATCTCGAAGTTTAATCCAGCAGATGTATGTACCCATTTCCATGCTTAAAAGCTACATGCCATGCGCGTTGAAGCATCCCAGGAAAATTCAAAAGATAAATATATTTGATATCTATACTTCGAGATGTCCTGCGGAACATCCCGAAGAGCCGAAGTCATTTTTACTGATGTTTTTTATGATGAACAAACAATATCCGAGATTGAAACTTATCCTTTCTTTGACTGGGGATAACTTAGATGCGCAATTATTTAACTCTCTGATTGATATTCCGCTCGCTAAGTACTGGAGTAGAGGAGACATAAATATCGATTTAAAATCAGTGAATTCATCTATGCTTAGAAAGGAAAATACTTGGTCTTATTCGACGGGCTATTTGTCAACGTTTGACCTGGATGATCTGACAAGGAAATTTGAAATTGATTTTCAAGACAAGATAGAATTTTTAAGAAGTTTTATACGAAAATTTAATATAGATGTAGTTGTGAATATTGTAGTAATTACAGGACAAAATACGCCGGCGTTATGTCTATCAAATGATTTTCTAAATATCTTGGTATCTTTAAAATCAGACCTAAATTTTGATCTTTATTTTGAACAAGAATCTGTTTAAAACCGAAGCGGGAGCTTCGGTTTTTATCACCCCTTATCCCAAAACGCCGGCTGCTCTATCCCCAGCGTTCATAAATACACATACGTGAGTATGAAAGTTCTTAGCAAAGTGGTTGAGCCATGTCTTCCTTTTAGATGGTTTGATTCTGACGGCTATCGAAATAGTGATGCCTTTAGGAAGGAGATATATCTAAAGGAAGAAATAGATCTACAGGAGCATCTGGTAATTTTGTTCTATAATCTTTTTGGGAAGAATAAAAGTGACCTAATAATTTCGAATAAATATTGGGGAGCTTTTTGTCTTGATACATGGGATTTAAATTCTGAGGATCTTAATGTTGAATTGAAAGAAAAATCAGAAACGTCAAGATCTTATTTAAAGATGCTTGTAGATTCTGGCATAGGATATGAGTATAAAGGGTTATGTGTTTGCAACGATTGGGGTCGATTTTTGTCGGTAATTCTTTCCTGCGTTTTGAATCACGAAGCACCTTACAGTCCCTTGTTCTATAATTTAAATGAACAATTCTTGTTCTATTTTCATCATACAGGCAGTATTGGGTTGTATTACAGGAAGGAAAACGACGTGATAAAGGATATATTTCATTGTGCGAAGGGAAATGATTACCTTATGATAGATTAGGTTTGATTTGAGCTCTTCGAGATGCCCTGCGGAACATCTCGAAGACAGACAAATTAGATTTTAATCCAATGGATGTACTTATTCTATACTTGAACGTTATATATTGTGCTCGTCGAAATCTTTTTAGAAAAGATAAATATATTTGATATCTATACTTCGAGATGTCCTACGGAACATCTCGAAGAGCCGTGCCCTGTATAACATCCTGACGAGTGGAATCTATATTATGCAGTTATTTTTAGCTACCTGATCCGTTAATTGTGATGTTTAACGCTCTTCGAAAGTATAGTTTAAAGAGATTGACGATCGGAAGTGTCTTCCTTCTCATATTTTTACGTTCCAGCGTCAATGAAAAAATTGAGCAAAAGCCTGACTTTAATTTCTATTTCTGGACGTTTGCGGATTCTTTCGACCTTAAATCGGGTACCTATATCAGAAACTGTGAAACAAAGACTGATACGGCTTGCATTGAATTTAGTCCGGCAGAAGTAGATCGTATTTTTGCTATTCTGAAAGACCATTCGCTCTTTGAATTGGAAGATCATTTTGTGCCACCTGCGTTGTCTTCGGTGCTGCCGGTTACTTTCATAACCACCTCTATCCGGAACGGAGGAAAAGAGAAGTACACATGTGTTCATCCTTCCTGTAACGCTATCTATGCTAATACTGAAGTAAAAAAAGTACGGGAAAGTGTCGAACTGGTTTCCAGGATTATTGAGTCGAAACCGGAGGTCAAAAAAATGCCTCCTGCATTTGTCGTTCTGGAATAGAACAGGATGAAAATACAAAAAGCCGAAGCGTCCACGCTTCGGCTTTTTATTATGCTCTATCCCAAAACGCCGGCGGCTCAATCCCCAGCGTCCGTAAATATACATATCCCTGCCCCCGGTGGTGAACTTCGTTGTCGCTCCAGTAAAACAGCAACCACCAGATTTTACCCTGCCACGTGCCGAAAGACAGATCGCTTTCCTGAAAGCGTTCTGCCGGAATCGTCGGCCAGGTTTCGTTGATCAGGTCTGTAGTCTGGTCCCAAAGGGCAAGGAGGGCGGCTTTGGTAGCCGGTTTGGCCGGATCGCCGGGGGCAAAAAGCTCGACGCTCGTCGGCCATTGACCCGTCGCGATTCCGCCGATGCCATGCGAGAGTCCGACTAATTCAAAAACCATATCGGAAAAAGGCCGCATGCCGCCGAGACTGTAGCTGAAAAGCGCTTCTTCCGGGAAGGCTTCGATGACTCTGCGGGTAAGGCGGCGGTTGCCCTGCCAGGCGGAGAGCAGGTTTTCCGGGGTTATGACGAGTGCTTGTAGTGTTTCCATGACCTGGTTTGTTTTTTGTTTGATACAAACCAACTACCGCCGAATGACAGCGTTATGTCAGCAGGGTTTCACTTTTTCAATTTCTTTGAGAAAAAGCATTGGACAACGTCGGCCGATGGCCTAGCTTTCCGCCGTTAAAAGCCACTTTCTACCCGAAAAACAGCCAATACTATGGAGTTCAGACAATTAGGTGCTTCCGGGCTGCATGTACCGGTCCTCAGTTTCGGTACGGCGACCTTTGGCGGCGGAACCGAATTTTTCAAGGCCTGGGGAAGTACCCAGGTAGAGGAAGCCAGGGAACTGGTGCACCTGTGCCTCGACGCCGGCGTCAACCTCTTTGATACCGCCGACGTTTATTCGAATGGCCTATCTGAAGAAATCCTCGGGCAGACCCTCACCGGTCTCCGTGATCGGGTACTGATTTCGACCAAAGCGACTTTTCCCTTCGGTCAGGGGCCAAATAATCAGGGCTCTTCCCGCCACCATCTTCTAAAGCAGTGTGAAGGGAGCCTGCGCCGCCTGAAAACCGACTACATCGATATTTACCATATGCATGGGTTCGACGGCAATACGCCCGTGGAAGAAACCCTCCGAACGCTCGACGACCTCGTGCAGAGCGGAAAGGTCCGGTACATTGCGGCGTCCAATTTTTCCGGCTGGCACCTGATGAAGTCGCTGGGCATTTCAGAAAAATACGGCTGGAATCGATATGCAGCGCATCAGGTCTATTACTCGCTTGCCAACCGGGAATACGAATGGGAGCTCATGCCCCTGGGCCTCGACCAGAACGTCGGTGCGCTGGTGTGGAGCCCGCTTGCCGGCGGGCGTCTTGGCGGGAAGTACTCCCGCTCCAAACCGAAGCCTACCGAAGGTCGCGTAGTAGAGGGAGGAAGTCCTGTTCCTCAGGCTGTTATCTCGGATGAAACCTTTTATGCCATTACCGATACCCTGGAAGCGGTCGCCGCCGAAACGGAAAAATCGGTGGCTCAGGTGGCCTTGAATTGGGTACTCCGGCGTCCGACGGTCTCGAGCATCATCATTGGCGCCCGCAATGCGGAGCAACTCAGGCAGAATCTTGCTGCGGTGGGCTGGAACCTGACGACGGAACAAATCCAGCGCCTCGACAAAGCCAGCGATATTCCGACGATTTATCCGTACTGGCACCAGCGTCAGAACCTGACACTGAATCCGATACCAAAGTATTGGTAATGAAAGGGGAGGCAATGGGTTGCCTCCCCTTTTTATTCCTTGATCCTGAGTGACTTGGTCTGCGGCACGGCGGGAGAGTTTTTCAGGTAGTCGCCCCGGATATTCCGGGAATTATCACTGGAGGAGACCGGTTTGGCCGTTAGTACGAGCTGTATTTTCTTCGGGTCGTCCAGGCGCTCGTTCCAGTTCAGCACGCTATCGACTACTACTTCAGTATAGGGAGCTCCCTGCGTTTGTATCGATTTGTGGAAATGAATACGATCTACTGTAATCGAATCCTGCTTTAGGGTATAGAATAGCTTCCAATAGCGTGGATGTTTGCGCCAGACGGGGGTAAGGGATAGGGTAAAGGTACTCTCTTTGTGTCCGGAAATATAGCCGACATACCGGACCGATTTTTTCAGATCGGGCACGGTAAACCAGTTTGTCCAATCCAGCCCATCCAGGTTTCGCGACGGCGCTCCTTTTCGGGAAAGTGTATAGCTGGAGAGTAACACACCACCGTTCCTGAAAAAGAAAAATTCCATCTGATACCTCGGCTGATCCGTACTTCCGGGTTCGGGTTTGATGGTCGTCATAGCCCGGAAGGAAAAGTCCTCCTTGTCGACACGAACATTTGTCTCGTAAAAAGTGGCCTGGTAATACTGTCCGCCCGTACGATCATCGGCGCGCACAATTCCCGATTCGTTCAAGTATCCGTCTGACAGCAGAAAATAGCTGGGATCGATGGGAACAACCGTCCCGCGGTGACAACCCGTAAGGATCAAAAGAAGTAACCAGCTCTTTTTCATAGGTCCCAGTATTTCTTATTGTAGTATAAACCAATCGCGAAATGAGCCTGGTGAGTAGTCAGGTGTCTCGGCGCTTTTATCAGCGCGTGGATGACGTTTTGGACATCCAGCTTGTCGTTATCCAGAAACTGCGCATAGACCGCCGCTCCGGGGTGATGAGCCAGCTCTATTCCTGCAAAAAGCCGTCCTTTGTTAAAAAATGCCTGCCTGACGTCTTTGTACGGCACAAAGCCAAGGCCCAGTTGGTCCGCCACTTCAAACGCATCGGGTGTAAAGCCGGTAAACCGGTCAAACCCGATTATGACATTCCTTACCGGATTTCCGACGGCGTTGTCGTGATAATTCGGTAGGTGAAAGCTGACAAACCCACCGCCGGTCCAGTACCGGTCTTTCCCATCGCCCAGGCCCATCCAGTGAAAAGGCGTACCGTCGTTGTAGTAATTGATATCGAAGCCTGCTCCCCCGACGGTTACACTTCCGATCTTTTGGCTATACCGGTACTTCCCGAGCGCATTGGGCGTGCCGAACTTCGACAGCCGGAATACCTGTGTGGTTGCCAGCGTACCGTAACCGTTGAAGGGATTATACAGCGGTGTCGGCACGAACTTTCCGAAGGTATAGAGCGGGCGGCGGAATCCGTCAACGGCCCGCTTGCCGCCACCGGTAAAACCTACAGTCAGGTTCGTTTCCAGGACCAGTTTGTTGCGTTCCGCCATACTCAATGAGCTGCCTAAGCCACCCTGAAATGCCACCAGCGCGAGCTGTGCATGCGGCATCAGGTTATTATTGAGCATCACGCCGACTCCGCCGCCTATGGCAAGCCGGAAACTGGACTGATACCCGCTCAACACACAAATATCCCATTTGAAATCAGCGGATACCCCGTATTGTAGGGTTTGTCCTTTCGCCGCCTGAACAAAAAGGAGAAGAAGGAGAAGTGGTTTCATAACCAGCTGATTAAGGTCTGGAGAGGACAAAGTCACGACCATTTTCATAGAAGATCCGGTCAGCCACTTTTTCGATAGAGAGCCCGTCGGGAAGTGCCAGCGGTATTTCCTTCAGAAACTTGGGAAACTCAACGATAAACCGCTGTCGAAGCGATGCCGTATCGGTTACGTTCCGGCAGCAATCGATGCCGTCAATCAGCCCGTCGAAGTCAGAGCCGATGCAGAGCGTCTGCGTCAGCATTTTCCGGACAGCGTCCTGACCGCCCAGAAAGCCGGCTATCACCATCGCATGCATGATATGCAGGTAAAAATGACGTGGATGGTAGAAATCGCGGATGTTATCGGCGTTAACGATATCCCGTGAATCAGGCGTAATACCCCGGATAATCCTGGCGCCATCCGGCTGAGCGGTCCGGAAGACCGGCTCCTCCGCCAGTTCGGATGCGGAGATATAGTCCGAATCTGTGAGGACGGGCATCGGTCCGCCCGGCATCGGAAAAGGGAAGACATTGGTAGGCATTCCGTTGGCATCGTGCACGTCGGAGTAGCCGAGAATCCGTTGGTCCATTGACAAGCCGATCAAACCGCCCGACAGAAAAATCTCCGCAATATCTTCGTTGAAGAGGTTGATCGAGCTGGCGTTGAACCCGATCTGATGATCGTCAAAATACGGATTGGGTTTTCCCAGAATCAACCGGCTCTGCGGGCCCTCCGGAACAATAGCGAGGATATAGTCGCTCAGGCTTTCCCCGTTGGAATCGAACCAGCAGCCGGCAAATCCGGCATGGGAACAAATGACAGGCTGGTCAAATCCGGCGGCTTTCCGGAACGCATACAGTTCCCGGCGTGCTTTCCAGCTCATGTGCTTGACGTCAGGCAGCAGGTTTTTTTCGTACAACAGGCTGACCGCGTCTTTCCCAACCTGGGTGAGGCCGTTTCCGGCGGGGCGCAGCGCTCGTTCGTCGAATGCGCCTTCCCGGAAGCCGTCTACCGCATAGGCCTGGTTCGCGAAAAGTTCGTTGCTGTTATCGATATGCGCGATGTTGACGGAGATCAGCTTGATCGGCTGGGCGAGGAGCGTATCCAGGTTCTCCCGGATATTCTGTAAAACGCGGGCAGGATCGGTGTTATCAAAATCGCTTCGCAGGCAGTGAAGGCCCTCTACCGAGAAAACAAGCGCCGGGACCGCGCCGGGCTGGAATGGCCCGCCGTTGTAAAACCGGACCGTCCGTTGCCCGTCGCTCATGGACAGCAAATGGAGGTCTTCCAGAACGGTGTCAAACGCGCCCGCTGCGTTCAGAAAACCCAGTAGCCGGTCTTCCGTAATGATGCTTCCGAAAAGGCTCTTTTTGACAATGGATTCAAACAGTTTGTTGCTGAGAATCAGCCTTAAAAGCTCCTTGTCGGGGAAGTACAGCACGGCAATCGCCAGCGCATATTGTCCAGCCGCCAATTGTGTCAGAGACGCCTGGGACACCAGTGTACTTTCCACAAAAGGCTTGATAAAACACTTCTTAGGACTGATCTCGGCGAATGCCTGAAGGAAGTCCTGCCGCAGGGCCGTTCGCCACGGATTCAGCATGGGAAGGGCAGCGGTTTCGCCGGGATCGGCAAACTGCTTTTTCAGCGAGGGGTGAAGGTGAGCGTCGAAGAGAGGCGTCATGGTATTCCGGTGAGTTAAGGAGGAGGGGTTGGACGAAAGTAACGAAACCGGCGACTGCCGGCAACGGGAAAAATCCCCTCTTTTGACCGCGTAAACCCCCTTTTTTACCGAAATGTCGGAACGCTGACCTTCCTCTTCAATCCCTCTTTTATGGGATACCGGCCGGGACGCTGTCAACGGCCAGCATCAACTCGCCCTCTTCAAAAATCCGCTGTATCTGCTGAATCTCCTCGGCATAGATCGTCTTCTTCCGCATACCGAAATGGAGCGTGTTTTCGATGACCTGCGTTCCCTCCCAGATCAATTTTACCTTCCCGGCAGCCATTTCTTCCCGGCAGAGAAAATCCGGTACAATGGAAAAGCCCTCGCCATCGCTCAGGCACCGGATGATCGAACAGATATTCGGCACGATGTAGTTAGGCTTGAAGTCCGGATGCCGGCCGAATTGCAATTGCCAGAACCGCTTCAGGTGTTCCATATCCGCCGCGGTGCTGTACCATACCTGCTGGTGGAGGAGATGTTCGGCCTCGGCGAGTTTGCCGGTATGAAGCAGCGCGTCTATTTCCGCGGAATCCGTTTTCGAACCGGCGATCATCACGATCCGCTCCTTCGAAAACGGCTTGTATTCCAGGTTCTTCTGCGTGCCTTTTTGAGGTGTAATGATCAGATCGAGCAGGCCCTTGTCCAGATCGGCCAGCATTTGCGGATATTCCCCGAACTGGATGATGACGTTGAAAGGAAGGGTGGAAATATGCTTTTCCAGTGTAAACTGAAAGGTTTCAAAACACATCCCGATGCTGATCGTCGGGCGCTCCAGCCGCGAACTTTTGTGAAAGAGCTGCTCGGCGGCTTCCAGTTTGGCAATCGGCTCGACGATGAAATTATACAGCACCTTTCCGCGCTCGGTCGGTACCATCTGCCGCGCTGAACGGTCGAACAGCTTGTACCCCGTATAAGATTCCAGCGAATTAAGATGAAGGCTTACCCCCGGCTGGGAGATGAAAAGTGCCTGTGCGGCGCCCGTGAGCGTTCCGGTTTCGTAGATGGCCTTGAACGACCGCAGCCATTCCAGATTCAATACCATTGTATCTATTAGTTTTATGATACAAAGGTATAAATTAAGTTATTTTTATGATGACAAAAGGCGATCTAGTTTTGCAGTGTCAATCAACAGAACATAGATCCCAATGGAATACCGTCAAATAGGAACCTCTGATATTCAGCTTTCTGCCATTGCCTACGGCGCTTTCGCCATCGGTGGCACGATGTGGGGAGGAAACGATAAGAAAGACTCCATCGCCGCGGTGCATGCTTCCCTCGACAATGGCGTTACGACACTTGATACAGCTCCATTCTATGGCTTTGGATTGAGCGAGGACATGATCGGGGAAGCGCTGGCTGGTCGCGACCGGTCTGCCGTACAGCTGCTCACCAAATTCGGCCTTGTCTGGGATGGAGACGGTCGCGGCGAATATTTCTTCGATGCAGAAAAAGACGGACAAACCGTCCCCGTTTACCGCCTTGCCTCCGCCGACAGCCTCGTCCGCGAGCTGGAAAACAGCCTCCGTCGCCTGCGTACCGATTACATCGACCTGCTTCAGCTCCACTGGCCCGACGGGACGACACCCATTGAAGAGACCATGACGGCGCTGGACCGCCTCCTCCGCGATGGTAAAATCCGCGCTGCCGGTGTTTCCAACTACAACGTCGACCAGCTTTCAGAAGCACGGCAGACGCTCGCGATAGCCTCCGATCAGGTGTCCTACAGCATGCTGAACCGCTCGATTGAAGACGAGCTGGTACCGTATGCCCTTGAAAACAAGGTCGGAATCATCGCCTACAGCCCGATGGAGCGGGGATTGCTGACCGGCAGCTATTTCCGGAACGCCCGCCTCAAAGCCGATGATCACCGGAACGGTTACTTCGCGCAGTTCGATCTCGCGTTTGTGAAAAACCTGCTCGACGCCCTGCAACCCATTGCCGACCGGAAGGGCGCGACGCTGGCGCAACTCGTCCTCCGCTGGACATCCCTGCAACCCGGCATTACATCGGTCCTGGCCGGCGCGCGCAACGCCGAACAGGCTGCTTCCAACGCCCGGGCTGCCGAAATTACCCTTTCGCCGGAAGAACTGACTTACATCGGGGCGTTGCTCGACTCCGAAACTGCTTCGGTAAGGTATTGATAATCAAATAGATTAATTATTCATTCGGTTTATTGCTCTTAAAAATCTTATGAAAAAGGTATTTGTCATTAACGGCGGGCAGCACTTTGCCCACTCTGGCGGAAAGTTCAACCACTCCCTCACGGAATGGACGGCTGACTACCTCCGCCAGCTTCCTGATGTGGAAGTAAAAGTTACCGATATCAACCATCCGTACGATTTGGCCGCGGAAGTAGAAAAATTCGTCTGGGCGGATGTCATCATCTACCATACGCCGGTCTGGTGGTTCCAGGTACCGAACGCGTTCAAGAAATACATCGACGAAGTATTCACGGAAGGCCATAACAAGGGTATCTACCACAGCGACGGTCGATCGCGCCAGAATCCGGCGATCAACTATGGCACGGGAGGTCAGCTCCACGGCCGGAAGTACATGCTGACGACCAGCTGGAACGCCCCTGAAACGGCATTCACGTTACCCGGCGAATTTTTCCAGGAAAAAAGCGTGGATGACGGCGTCATGTTCGGATTCCACCGCATGAACGCATTCACCGGGATGGAACGGCTCCCGGGCTTTCACTTTCATGATCTCGAAAAAAACGGGACCGAAGAACGCATCAACGGCTACCGCGACGCGTATCTTCACCACCTTGCCTCTTTGTTCCAAACTGAAGAACTTGTATGTCACTGAGTATCACCGCTTTGTTTAAAGCCAAGCCCGGCGCGCTGCCGGAGCTCCGCAGCCACGTCGAAGAACTGGTCCGCCTGAGTCGTCAGGAAGCCGCCTGCCTCCGGTATGACCTTCACGAAAGCCGCACCGAAGAGCCTTTCCTGATTCTGTGGGAAGAATGGGCCGATCAGCCCGGTCTCGATTTTCACAATCATCAGCCCTATCTCGATACCTTTCGGGAAAAGGCCGGCGGATTGCTGGCCGAGCCGGTGGTACTTTTCCACTCGTTTCCGACAGAAGGATAAGAAAAAAGCAGGCTTTCGGGCCTGCTTTTTGTTTTCAGGGATTGGTGGACCAGAGCCCCGCTTCTTTCACGAATACCCGCCGGTTGAGCTTTAGCTGGGAGACAATCAGTTCGGCAAGATCTTCGGGTTGCATGACTTTTTCCGGATTGCCGTCGGTTAGTTTCAGTTCAATCGCCAGATCAGTCGCTACCGTGCTGGGCGCCAGTGCGGTAACGCGGATATTGTGTTTCCGTACTTCCTGCATGAGTGACTCGCTCAGGCCCATAACCGCAAATTTCGAGGCACTGTAAGCGCTCGTAACGGCAGCGCCGCGTTGCCCGGCAGACGAGGAAATATTGATGATATCGCCGTACTGCTGCTCAATCATTCCCGGAAGAACGGCGCGGGTGGCGTAATACACGCCCAGCAGGTTGACACGGATGATTCGTTCCCATACTTCCGGAGAAAGCTCCAGGAACTTTCCGAACGACGCGATACCTGCGTTGTTGATGAGAATATCAATCGGTCCGAGCTGATTTTTAGCTTCTTCGACGGCCTTTTCGACAGAGAGGCGGTCGGCAATATCTGCTGTGACAACAGCCGCTTTGACACCAAGGGCGGTGATTTCGGCGGCGACTTCCAGCAAGTCTTTCTCCGTCCGTGCGAGAAGTGCGACAGATACCCCTTCTGCAGCGAGAGCGAGGGAAATCGCCCGGCCGATGCCTTTGCCCGCGCCCGTAACGAGGGCGGTTTTTCCTGCTAATGATTCCATGTGATGCTGTGTTTGATCCGGCAGCGGGTCGGCTGTCTGCTGATGCGTGCGGATTCCCTCAAAGGTAAGAAAACGGCCTTTAATCACACTGGCGGGCATATTCCCGCTGGTAAATGAGCGGACTACGCCCGGTCACGAGACGGAAGTACTTGTGAAAACAACTGAAGTTGTGAAAACCGCTTTCATAGCCTACTTCCTTGATGCTCAGGTTTTTCTCGATCAGTAGTTTGCAGGCATATCCGACGCGGACTTCGATCAGAAAGCGTGTATAGGTTTTTCCGGTTCGCGACCGGAAATAGCGGCAGAAGGAATTAGGCACCATTCCGGCGACGGATGCAATTTCTTCCAGCGGTATTTTATCCTGGAAATGCCGGAAAATATGTGCGTAAATCAGGTTCATCCGTACCTCTTCAACAGGAGATACGGTGGCCGTGAAGCCCGGCGATGCCAGCTCGGCCCGTTCCTGCTCCGGAGCAGCAATGATGGCCGTGAGGCATTGCAGTAATCCGATCAGACGGGCGGGGCCTTCCGCTTGATGCGTCGCTTCCATCCACTGCGCGACGCGCTCGCCGGTATCCCGGGTCAGAAGAAGACCGCGTCCGGCTGTTTCCATGAGTTGCCGGAGCCGGATATTCTCGGGAAGAGAAAGAAAAGCGTCGCCCCAGAAATCGGCCCGGAAATGGATAACCGTCGAGTAGGGCATGCCCGCGGGCAACTCTTCGTCGAAATGCCAGTAATGCGGGAGATTCGCGCCGACGAGGATGACGTCCCCGGCGCTGAACCGCTGAATGCTGTCGCCGATAAACTGCATACCCCTTCCCCGGTGAAAATGAATCAGCTCAAATTCCGGGTGATAATGCCAGCGGTTGTTGATATTCGGCCTGTCCGTGCGATGTACCGTAAAGGAATGTGCCGGACCGGTCGGAATTTTAAGCAGTTCTGGTTTCATTCAAATGCATCCTTATTTCCGAAAAAGAAAGAACCGGGAACGTAAATACCTGTATCAAAGCTAAAAAAGAACAAATTTTAACGCGGAATCTTTCTATCTGAAAGAGTATCTTGCAAAAATAAGTGTCTTTTTAACACGAAAAGAAAACCCAGCATTCCGAACCTCCTCATACCTGTTTTCGCTGATGAAAAAATTACTGCTTCTTTTTTGGGTGTGTACGCTCAGCGCTCACGCCCGTCAACCCCTGAAAGTATGGTTTCCGCGACCGGCAGGAGCGACCTGGACCGATGCGCTTCCTGTCGGAAACGGCCGCCTCGGAGCGATGGTTTACGGCAACCCCGGCCGCGAAATCATCAAACTCAACGAAGCGACGGTCTGGTCGGGCGGCCCGCACCGGAACGATAACCCGGAGGCATTGGCCGCGCTGCCCGAAGTCCGCCGGCTGATCTTCGCAGGCAAGCAGAAAGAAGCGCAGGAACTGGCCGGGAAGAAAATCCAGCACCCGCGGGATCATGGCATGATGTACCAGCCCGTCGGCAACCTCTACCTCTCCTTTCCCGGACACGAAGACTATACAGACTACCGCCGGGAGCTGGACCTGGAAACCGCGCTGGCAACGACCACCTACCTGCACAACGGCGTCCGCTATACCCGGCAAACCCTTGCTTCGGTTCCGGATCAGGTAGTCGCCATCCGGCTGACGGCCTCGAAGCCCGGAGCGCTGTCGTTCGCGGCGTCGATGAACAGCCCGCAACGCGCGCAGGCCGGTTCGCAGGGAAAAGACCGCATCGTTCTTTCGGGTACTACCTCTGACCACGAAGGCGTAAAAGGGCAGATTCGCTTTCAGGCGATCTCCCGTGTGCTGGCTCAGGGTGGCTCGGTTACGACGACGGATACTTCTGTCGTCGTCAGCAATGCTACTTCTGCCACGATCCTCGTATCAATTGCTACGAATTTTGTGGATTATAAAACACTCACCGCCGATGCCGCCAAGCGGGCGGAAGCATACCTGGCGGCTGCGGCCGGTCGGTCGTATGACCAGATCCGTGCCCGGCATATGGCCGCCTATCAGCAGTATTTCAACCGGGTAACGCTCGATTTAGGGACTACTCCGGCGGCGGCGTTGCCGACCGACGAGCGGGTCCGGCAGTTTGCAGCAGGCGATGATCCGGGACTGGTAGCGTTGTATTTTCAATTTGGTCGCTACCTGCTGATTTCCAGTTCACAACCCGGTGGGCAGCCCGGTACCCTGCAAGGGTTGTGGAACGACCGGATGATGCCGCCGTGGGACAGCAAGTATACGATCAACATCAACACGGAAATGAACTACTGGCCAGCGGAAATGACCAATCTGACTGAACTGCATGAACCCCTTGTCCGGATGGTGCAGGAGCTTTCGCAAACAGGAAAGGAAACCGCCCGGGTAATGTATGGCGCCAAAGGGTGGGTCGCCCACCACAACACAGACCTGTTCCGGATTACCGGACCTGTGGACCCGATTTACTGGGCGATGTGGCCGATGGGCGGCGCCTGGCTGAGCCAGCATTTGTGGGAAAAATACCTGTATTCGGGAGACAAAAAGTACCTCAAAACTGTGTATCCTGCCCTGAAAAGTGCCGCGGAGTTTTATACTGATTTTCTGGTGGAAGACCCGCGGAATCACTGGCTGGTGGTCTGCCCGGGTACTTCTCCTGAAAACGCTCCGAAAACCCGGCCGGGCGTTTCTTTTGATGCCGGCGTGACAATGGATAACCAGATCGTTTTCGACCTGCTTTCCAATGCGATCGACGCGGCGAATACCCTCGGTACCGACACGGAATTTGCTGCGAAACTCTCGGGTATCCGCGCCAAACTACCACCGATGCACATTGGAAAGCACCGCCAGCTGCAGGAATGGATCGAGGACCTCGACGATCCCGAAGACAAGCACCGGCACGTTTCCCACCTGTTCGGGCTGTATCCAGGCCGCCAGATTTCCCCGTATCATACGCCGGAGCTGTTTCAGGCGGCCCGTACTTCGCTGGAATACCGGGGAGACGTCTCCACCGGCTGGTCGATGGGCTGGAAAGTAAACTTCTGGGCGCGGTTTCTGGATGGCAACCGGGCATATAAGCTGATTACTGACCAGCTTTCTCCCGTTGGAAAAGGAAGTGGCGGGGGTACTTACAACAACCTGTTTGACGCGCATCCTCCCTTTCAGATTGACGGAAATTTCGGCTGTACGGCCGGTATCGCCGAAATGCTGATGCAGAGCCATGACGGCGCGGTGGCACTCCTGCCGGCATTGCCCGATCGCTGGCAGAGCGGCTCCGTTAACGGCCTCCGGGCGCGGGGCGGCTTTGAAGTGGTAGCGCTGGAATGGAAGAACGGAAAGATAGTGAAGGTGACGGTGCGGTCGACAGCCGGCGGGAACCTCCGCCTCCGTGTGCCGAATGAATTGAAAGGAACCGGACTGCAAACGGCCAAAGGGGAGAATACCAATGACTTGTACCGGATTCAACCGGTTGCGAGGCCCGTTATCTCGCCGGACGCCCGCCTGGAAGCAAAGCAACCGCGGGCTACCTTTCTGTACGACGTACCAACCCGACCGGGTCAGACCATTACCCTGACTGCCGCATGAAACGGGTAGTCTTGATGTTGCTTTTTGCCTGCGCTTCCACCGTGAATGCGCAGCAGAAGCTTCTTGTAGCCGGCGACGGAAGCCCGATCCGAACCAAAGCCCAATGGCGCACGCACCGGCAGGAGCTTATCGAACAGTTTTCGGCAAACATGTACGGCCATTCACCCGCGAAGCCGGCGGGCCTGTCGTTTCGCGTGGTTGAATCCGACCCGAAAGCCCTGAACGGCCTGGCCACGCGCAAGCAGGTGAGGATTTCCCTGTCGGCAGAGGGGCCGTCGTTCGAAGCGCTCCTCTACATTCCCAATGCCCGGCGCAAACCGGCGCCGGCGATTCTCGGTCTCAACTTTTCCGGAAATCACGCGATTCATACAGATCCCGGTATTCACTTGACAACCAGCTATGTAGAATCGTCGCGCAGTAATCCGTGTACGGTGGATCACCGGGCGACGGACGCGTGTCGGGGTACGAATGCCAGCCAATGGCCGGTAGAGCAACTGTTGCAACGGGGATATGCGTTGGTCACGGCTTATCGGGAGGATATTGCGTCGGATGTTCGGACTACGGGGTTTCAGACGGGCATTCACCCCTTTTTCCCGGACTACCAAAACAGACCGGATAATTTCGGGACGATAGCCGCCTGGGCCTGGGCACTCAGCCGGATTCAGGATTACCTCGAAACAGATAAAGACATAGACAGCCGGCGCGTAGCTGTTTTCGGCTTTTCGCGATTGGGAAAGGCTGCGTTGTGGGCGGGCGCAACAGATGAGCGGTTTGCCGCTGTCATCAGCAACGAGTCGGGAGCCGGCGGGGCCAAGCTTTTTCACCGGGGAAGGGGCGAAAATATCCGTCGCCTGTGTACTGTTTTTCCGCACTGGTTTTGCCGGAATTTCCACCAGTACATGGACCAGGATACGGTGCTTCCATTTGATCAGCATCAGGTAATTGCCCTGATTGCACCGCGACCGGTTTACGTAGCGAGTGCCGTGGAGGATACCAATTCAGATCCCGAAGGAGAGTTTCAATCGGCACTGCTGGCGGGAGAAGCCTATGCCTTTTTGGGGAAGAAAGGACTGCCGGTCAGCGAGCGACCGCCGCTGGATCAGTCGGTACAGGCGCAGATTGGGTACCATATCCGGTCCGGCGGGCATAACGTCACCGCGTTCGACTGGGAGCAGTATCTCCGGTTTCTGGACCGGCATTTTAAATAGCATGGGGCATGGGGCAGAGGGCATGGGGCGAACTACCACCCCATGCCCTTTGCATTACGCAACCTCCGCCAACTGAATGTTAGCGATGAGCTTGATGTCTTCGCCGAGGGCGAGGCCGCCCGTTTCGGTGACGGCGTTGTAGGTCAGGCCGAATTCCTTCCGGTTGATTTTACCGGTTACTTCAAAACCGATTTTCGTGTTACCCCAGGCATCTTTCGCCGTTCCGCCGTACTCAGCGTCTACTTCTACCGACTTCGTTACGCCCTTGATGGTCAGATCGCCAACAAGTTTGTAGAGGTCGCCTTTGACTTTCGTAAAGGAAGTAGACTTGAAAGTAATCTGCGGGTGGTTGGTCGTGTCGAAGAAATCACCGGCGCGGAGGTGCTCGTCGCGCTGGGATTGATTTGTATCGATGCTGTTGACATCAATCGTGAAATGAACTTCCGCGCCTTCGAGGCTACCGTCTTTGGAAACGGCGCCGCCGGAGAAGGAATTGAAAGCGCCGGTAACGGTGGAAATCACCAGGTGCTTAACCTTGAACTGAACTTCTGAGTGAAGGGGATCTACGCCCCATTGCGTTACGGTAGACATACAATGAATCGGTTTTCAATCAGTGATACAAAAAATAACACTGTTAGGATATTGGTAAAAAATTAATCGAAATTGCGGATAAAGCCTCCGATAGCGTCCTGGAGAACCAGACTGGAGGAAACATGCCCTTCTGTCGGACTCATCATTTTGATCGAAACGAGTCCGTGCAGAATGGACCAGTAGGAATGAAACTTCAGAAACACATCCTGACCCGGTTGTGAACTGCCCGCGATGGCTTTTTCCAGCACAGACAGAAGAACATTGCTGAACAACTTGATTTCTTCGACACGGTTCACCAGGTCGCAGGCCGGCATTCCAAGCCCAAACATCACCTGGTAGTGTTCACGGTGGCTGAAGGCGAAGGCCCAGTAGGCTTCTGCCATATCCTGCAGCTGGCGGCGGGAATCATCGCTTAGCGTTTTTGCCGCCTTCATCTGCTGGCTCAATTGCAGGTATCCTTCCCGGGTAAACTCCAATAAAATCGCTTCCTTGTTTTCGAAGTGCGTGTAAATCACCGGAATACTGTATTCGATGGCCTCCGCAATCCGCCGGATCGACAACGCCTGCCAGCCTTCTTTCTCCACGACATCCCAGGAGGCTTTCAGGATGCTGGTCCTGACCTCTTCCCGTTGTCGTAGTTTTCGTTCGGCGACGCCCATATTCCGGAGTTCTGTTCGATTTTCTAACGGTGTTAACTTTTTGCGTTTCCGGAAAGTTCACGCGTGTTGTTTTTTTGTAAAAAGAAGGACGGGCCTTCCGAAATGCGCGGTTGATACGCCTTTCCGGACCGTTAATGCAGCGATAGCAGCAATTCGTACCGGACTGTTTCCGGCAGCCGGACTTCCCTTGTACCTTTAATCAAATCGGGTGAACCACGGAATGAAAGATTACGGGCATCTATTCAGGCAGCGGCAGGGCTTTTTCACCTGGGCCTTTTTCATGCTGGTACCTTGGCTCATTCCGTTGACAGGCTGGCTGTTTTGGGGGAAATCCTATTTTGCTACCGGAGAAAATTTCACGCAGGGAACGCTGATTATTGCTGTACTGGTGCTGGTTGGATGTCTGATTCCCAGAGTACTGGCGCAGCGGGTGATCCGGCTGTATCCGGAGCCGAGGCAGTCGATGCGCCGGGTAGGGCTGATGGCTGCCGGATTTGTCGCCTCGGGCGTGACATTCGCCTGGCTGGTGCTTCGGGTGTTTCATACCTTTCACCTGCTGGGTTTTAGCTACCAGCCGCGGACGGCACTGTGGGTACTCGTCACCATGACGGGTGTCAATATCGTGGCAGCGGGGTTGATTGAAATCGCGTACGCGTTCTGGCAATGGAAAACGACAGAGATGGAACGGCAGCAGCTCGATCAGCAGCGGCTGATGTCGCAGCTCGACCACGTCAAACAACAGGTGAACCCCCATTTTCTCTTCAATAGCCTTAATTCACTCTCCGTGCTGATCGGAGAAGATACGACCCGGGCCGAGCAGTTTGTGGACGAAATGGCTACGGTTTACCGGTACCTGCTCCAGTCCGGCCCAAGGCAGGGATGGACAACCCTCGAAGCCGAGCTACAATTCACCAAAGCCTATTTCTACCTCATCCATACACGATACGGGAAGGGAGTGGAACTTAGTATTACCGTACCGGCCGACCGGCACCTGCTGTTTCTGCCGCATCTCACCCTGCAAATACTCATCGACAACGCCTTGAAACACAATGTAGTATCAGTAGCGCGACCCCTGCGGATCGAAATCGGTATGGCAGACGAAGTCACCCTGCGCATCCGAAATAACCTGCAGCGGAAATCCAGCGCACTCGATCCGGATGGCAACCGCCTCGACTCCCTGTGCGACCGGTACTTTCTCATGGGAAAAGGAATCGTCCGCATCAGCGTCGATCTCGACCATTACTCCGTAGAAATCCCCCTGCTAAGAGAAATATCATGAAGTTTTTAGACATCACCCGACGAAAGCTGCACATGACCGTACGGGGCGGGTGGTCCTACCTCCTCCTTATTCCCTGGTTTGTGCCCATGGTCAGCTACCTGCTCATCGGGGAAAAGTATGTAACCGACGGGGTGGTTTTTGTGACGGGTACGCTGTTCGTCTGGTTTTTGTCGACCGTAGCTTTTGTCACGCACGACTGGGTAGCGGACGCGATAGCACGGCGGTTTCCGGGCCTCGGGCAAACATTCGTCCGGGCGGGCCTTACCGCTATTGCGTTCATAGCGCTGTCAGGGGTATTTCTGCTTTTCGATACCTGGCTGTTCATCCGTTTTCACCTCTTCGGCTCCCACCTGACGTATGACAACGTGATCTCGGTATACGGCTTTGATCTGATTGCTATTTTTCTGCTTGTGGGTATTTACGAAACGGCGTATTCCCTCGGCCAGTGGCAGCAGCATCAGGTGAATAAGGAACGCCTGAAACGGGAAAACCTCCAGGGGCAGCTCCAGGGACTGAAAAGCCAGGTAAACCCGCATTTTTTGTTCAACAGCCTGAATTCGCTGTCGTCGCTCATTGCCGACGAGCCGGAGCGCGCCGAGCAATTTGTCGAAGAAATGGCCCGGGTATACCGGTACATGCTGCAGGCCAACCGGGTATCGCCGGATCAGGATGACGAACTGACGACGCTCGAACTCGAGCTGCTTTTTATGGATTCCTATTTTCATTTGCTTAAAACGCGGTACGGCGCCGGCATTTACCTGGATACGAACGTCCCCGAACCCCTCCGCCAGCACCGGCTGCCTCCCTTAACACTTCAGCTCCTGGTCGAAAATGCCGTCAAGCACAACGTCATTCTGCCGACGCGCCCGCTGCAGATCGAGATTTTCGCGACCGGAGAAGGCAACCTCGTCGTCCGGAATAACCTCCAGCGCAAAGCCACCCGCCCCGGAGATTCTACCCGCGTAGGCCTCGCCAATATTCAGGCCAAGTACCAGCTCATTCATACTCGGGAACCGGTGATCGAAACCGGCCCCGATTATTTCACCGTCATTTTACCCTTACTTAGCCGATGAACGCCCTGATTGTTGAAGACGAGGAGCTTGCCGTTCGCAAACTGAAGAAATTGCTGAACGAAGTAGCGCCGGATATGGAAATTGTCGGAAATACCGGCAGTATCGAAGACACGATTACCTGGCTGGAACAGCGCCGGGTAGGCGGACTGCCGGATCCCGACCTGCTTTTTCTGGATATTGAATTGGCCGACGGGCAGAGCTTCGAGATTTTTGAACGCACGCCTGTGCGGAGTACCGTCATTTTTACGACTTCTTATGACGAATACGCCCTTCAGGCGTTTCGGGTCAACAGCATCGATTACCTCCTGAAACCTGTTCAGCGGGACGAATTGAAGCGAAGCCTGCAGAAGTACGAAGACCTGCGGGGAAAGGGCGGTACCCCCGGCGCCGCAGCTATCGAACTACTGTTGCAACAACTGCACGGCCATTTTCCGAAAAGCTACCGGCAGCGTTTTCTGGTGCGGCAGGGAATGAAGATGCTATCCCTGGAAATCAAGGAAGTAGCCTATTTTTATACCGAAGAACGCTATAGTTTTCTGACGGCGGTTTCAGGGCACCGCTACCTGGTCGACTATACGCTCGACGAGCTCGAAGCTATGCTCAACCCTTCCGATTTTTTTCGCATCAACCGGGGCGCGATTGTCACTCACCAGGCAGTGGAACAAATCCAGCCCTATTTTGGCAATCGCTTGATTCTGAACCTGAAACCTGTGTTCGACAAGGAAGCACTTGTCAGTCGGGAAAAGGTGACGGATTTTAAGTTGTGGATGGGAAAGTGAGAAATCAGTTTTCGGTTTTTTGTTTTCAGTTGGGGAATGGTAATTGGGGAGGTTTCTGCGGTAGTTGGGGGAGAAAGAAAAGTGGCTTGAAATGCCGGTTGGGAATGCAGGGCAAAAAAGAAGGAGAGAATATCCCTCCTTGTTTCCTTTCTAATCCTTAACTCAAAAACGGGAATACCCGCAAAAAACTCCGTCACTCGAATACGCTAACTGAAAATAACTTTCTCAATTTCCACTACCTCCCCTAACAACGTACACCCAACTGAAAACAAAAAACTGCAAACCGAAAACTGATCTCTCACTTTCCCACCATCTCCCGCAACCCCGCCACATCAATATGGGCAGTCCATTCCCGGATCATGCGGCGTTTGGCGATCATATCGGCGCTGTCTTCGTACCGGAGCCGTACCTGCAGGAAACGGATTGCCTCCGGCGGGAGTGACCGGCTGATCTGCCGCTCGTCGTAGGTTACCAGCCGGCGACCATTCCGCGCCTGTTCCTCGAACGTACTCTGCCCCCGGCTTTGGAGAAGCATGCCGGTAGGGTTGTCGACTACTGCCTGTTCGTGCCGCTCTTCAGCAGGCATGCGGTGCAGCAGGGAATCGATCTTCCGGAGAGAAGCTTCATAGGTGCGGACAGTCTTTTCCCGGCTTCTGAACCCGGACCGGATACTCTCCCGGGCGTCTTCCTTGTATTTTTCTCGCTCGGCCGGTGATTGGAAGCTGAGCTTGTCGGCCTGCCGGAGGGTTTCCTGAAGGCTTTCTTCCAGTTGCCGGTTGTATTGGTGGAACTGCGAAACCTCGTTTTTCACGACTTCATGCAGTATTCCGACGAATTCCTCCCGCGAAACAGGCCGCAACGGAAATTTCCCCGGAGGCGCGAGCAGGAGGGCTTCCCGGTGACGGTCGCCGCCGCCCTTCCGGATGCTGTAAAGCGGCTGCCCTTTGAGCGTACCGACCTGATAGGGCATGAAGTACACGGGCTTTCCGCCGGGTAGCTCCAGCCCGGCAGCCTCCATGAAACCGGTTAGTGAATTGACATAGCATTCGATCCAGGTACCTGTTTCGACAGATAATGTAGGCTTTCCGTTGAAACACCAGTAGTGGAAATAGGACGTTGAGACTGCGTACCGTCGCGCAGGATCCGCCCCGTATTCCAGATCATCAGAAATCCGTGGCCATGCCGCCGCACGTGCTTCCAGCCCTGCCGGCTGCGGATATGCCTGCCGGATCAGCGCGATTAGCTGCTGTTGGCGGACGGAAATACCGTCCTTTGCCATCTTTTTAGCATACACCCACGGCGTCCGGATCGTCATCAGGTACTCCGGCGTACAGGCAGATTGTGCACTGGCGACGCTCCCCGCCGCCAGCAATACCAGCAGTAGTTTCATCCCAGTTGGGGAATGCGGAATTCAACTGTCAGGGTTTTCTGAAGGATAGTCGGACAGGGATTCCCTGGTTTTTCCTGATAGACAACCCCTTCCAGCCGACCCGAAATGTACGTTTTGCCTCCGCTGGTTTCGACCCCGGCAATGATGAGTTTACCCGGTGATGCATGGTAGTCGCCCCGGCAATCGCCGTAGTAGCTGACCCAGCCTTCTTTTTTAGCTCCCCAGACCAGGACGGCAACGGCCTTACCCGCTTCGGTGTCGTCTCCGCCGCCGCTGAAGTAGGTGTAGGATTTGTCGCCTGACACGGGGCGGTCGTACAGCGTGATCGTGACATTTTCATTGGTTCCGATATTTCCGGTGAAGACAATGCCATCGTCAGAAAAGGTATACCCGGCAAACGTACCGTTGAGAAGCTGCCCGTCGACCGTCGCGTTGAAATACGTCTCCCCGTTGACCAGAATCGTACCCAGCAACACAGCTTTCCCGGTCGCTCCGGGGCGCTCCTGATAGCCTTTGGGAATGAAGTTGGTTACTTCCACACTGATTCCGACGGTCAGGCCGGTGGCCGGAACCTGTGCCGGCGCGGTATAGGTGGCGCTGACATTTCCGGGTTCAATGACCAGTTTTTCGTAGGTCGCCTTCCAGTTACGGATGTTTGACGCATTGTCCAGCGGACGGACGTCAGCGATTTCCAACGCTTGTTGTTTTCCGGTGAGATCGGCGATGAAAAACGGCGACATAATAGTCAGTTTCGCTGTCGCCCCCGGCTTGATCCGTTTGTTTGCGCCTTCCAGCCAGAAAGCGGCAAAAGGAGCCCAGTCGCTGAAGTGTGTCGTTTCAACGGTCAGCGTTCGCGCGGTGGCATCGAGTTTGGTATCCGGAAGAAATTGCCATATACCGTCGCCGCCCTGATAGGCAAGGTAGAGCGCGTCGGCGGAGGTACTATCCAGCGCCTCGGCCTCATAGGTATACCGGATCTGTACCGGTTTGCTGAAAGATGTGCCTTCGGGCAGGAGCCGGAATGATTTCCCGGGACTGCCCGGAAGGGTATTGACAACAGGTGTTATCGAAAAGGCAACCGGTGCGGCAACTGCGCCCGCCGGTATCGTCAGCGTAAGGCTGTTATCCGGGGAAGACAGGGTGCCGCCCTCGGGCCCGATGGTTTTTTGTACCGGCGTTCCGGCGAAATCGCCTTTTGAGCGAACGGTACCGCGGGTCGGTTCAGGAGTATGGGTTTCAGCAGTGTCGCGGCAGGCGGTCAACCCGCAGAGAAAAAGAATCGTGATCCAGAAGGATACTTTCATGGCGTCAAATTTTCCCAAAGGACTTATTTCGACCCCTTTTCGAAGACATCGCCGGTGTGAACTGCGCTTCCGGCTTCCCGAACCGTTCCACCGCCTGCATGAACCGGTTCATCGAAATGCGGTATCTTGCATCCAGACACGATCCTTTCCCATGAAAAACAGACTTGGACGCGTGATCCTGCTGGTTCACGACTACGACGAAGCCTTCGCCTTTTACCGCGACGTATTCGGCTGCTTTGCCCTTCACGACTCAACCACGCCGGAGGGGCAGCGCTACCTGCACGTCGGCTTTTCACCTGATGATGCCTTTGGTATCTGGCTGCTTCAGGCAACTTCCGGAGAGCAGCGGCAGCTGGTAGGCCGTCAGTCCGGCGGGCAGCCCTTCCTCGTCGTGTATACCGAGACCTTTGACGAGCTGCTCGAAAACCTCCGCCAATTCAACGTACCGCTGCTCGGCGAGCCGGTATCCTCTCCCGGCGCGCGCTTTGTTCACTGCCGGGATCTGTATGGAAATGAGATTATTGTTGTTCAGCTAATACCCTGAAAATGACCGCGCATTCGCACATACTGGAATTATTACTGGAGCTGGACGAACGACTGCTGGATCTGCTGGATACATTACCGGACCAGGATTGGAACCGTCAGACCGTCGCCCGTCAATGGAAAATAAAAGATGTAGCCGCGCACCTGCTCGACGGAAATATCCGGGGTCTGTCGCTCGGTCGGGATCAGTATTTCGGTGAAGTACCTGATATTCAATCCTATCAGGACCTGGTGGATTTTCTCAACCGCCTCAATGCCGATTGGGTACGGGCGATGAAGCGGGTCAGTCCCAAAATGCTCGTTACGCTGCTCCGTCAAACGGGCCGGCCGTATGTCGCCTACCTGGCATCCCTTGATCCGGATGAAAAAGCGCTGTTTTCGGTCGCCTGGGCAGGCGAGCACGAAAGCAGTAACCGCTTCCACATTGCCCGTGAATACACGGAAAAATGGCTGCATCAGCAGCAGATACGTGCGGCCATCGGCGATGTAACGCTGCTGTCAGCCAGGTACTTCCGGCCGTTCATCGATATCTTCATGCAGGCGCTGCCGCATACCTACCGGGATACGCTGGCGGATGAGGGTAGTACAGTCGAGATGCGGGTTTCGGAGGATAGCTGGGCGATTGGTCGGAGCGACGGGAAATGGCAGTTTCTTCCCGTTGCGCCTGCCGAACCCACCTGCCGCATAACGCTGGCGCCGGAAATCGCGTGGCCGCTGTTTTCAAAAAGTATCCGGCCGGAGGATATCCGGGAAGGAATATCGGTCGACGGCGATCCGATACTGGCAAAGGCCGGCCTGCACATGATTTCGGTCATGGCCTGAGAAAGGCGGGAAGGAGGTTGGCCGTTTGCAGGCTCGTTTTGTAGCTTTGGCGCTTCAAACCACTTTCGTATGGCCCAGCCGAAGCGTTCTGCTGCTCTGGTATTCATTTTCATTACGCTTCTCATTGACGTGACGGGACTTGGAATTGTCATTCCGGTCTTTCCGAAACTGATCGAACAGCTCATTCACGGAAACCTCAGCGACGCCTCCCGTTACGGCGGCTGGTTGACGTTTGCCTATGCCGCGATGCAGTTTCTCTGCGCGCCGGTGCTGGGTGGATTGAGCGACCGGTTTGGCCGTCGGCCGGTTTTGCTGGCCTCCCTGTTCGGCTTCGGGCTGGATTACATTTTGCAGGGACTTGCGCCAACCATCGTCTGGCTTTTTGCCGGCCGGCTCATTGCCGGTATCACAGGGGCGAGTTTCACAACGGCGAGCGCCTACATTGCCGACGTCAGTCCACCGGAAAAACGCGCACAGAATTTTGGGATGGTGGGAGCTGCATTCGGCGCCGGGTTCATCATCGGGCCGGCGATCGGCGGCTTTCTCGGATCATTCGGGCCGCGGGTTCCGTTTTTCGTGGCTGCCGGCCTGTCGCTGGCCAACGCGCTGTACGGCTATTTTATTCTCCCGGAATCGCTGGCGCCTGAAAACCGCCGGCCGTTCGACTGGAAGCGCGCCAACCCCGTAGGTTCCCTGCTTCACCTGCGTAATTATCCGATTATTCTGAGCCTGACCGCTTCGATGGTTTGCATCTATATCGCCGGCCATGCGATGCAGAGTACCTGGACGTTTTTCACGATGGAACGTTTCGGATGGGATGAAAAATGGGTAGGCCTGTCGCTTGCCGCTGTGGGTTTGGCTGTGGGTGTAGTACAAGGCGGCCTTTCCCGGATTATTATTCCGAAACTGGGACAAACCTGGTCGGTATACGTTGGTCTGGGATTATATGTAATTGGTTTTATCTGCTTTGCCTTTGCCGATAAGGGTTGGATGATGTTCGCGTTTCTCGTGCCATATTCCCTCGGAGGGATCGCCGGGCCGTCGCTTCAGGGTATTATTTCCAACCAGGTACCGCCGACGGAGCAGGGTGAGTTGCAGGGAGCGTTAACAAGTCTGATCAGCCTGACGTCGGTAGTAGGTCCTCCGCTGATGACCAACCTCTTTGCGCACTTCACCGCGCCGACGACATCGATCTATTTCCCCGGAGCCCCCTTTCTCGCCGGAGCCGTACTGACCGTTTTCAGCATATTATTTGCCGCTCGTACGCTCACGAAGCACGCGCCGGCCTGATCCGGCGCCGAAAACGACCTGCTCGTCGGCCGGAAGCAGGCATTCAGTGACGTCGTCTTTTTTTTCGGGACGAAAGCGGTTACTTTCAGGGAGTTCCTGTCGGCTTAACCCCGAACCCGCCGACACACTTCGTAACGCCTATGACGTTAAACGACCAGTTTACCAGCCGGCAAAAGTGGCAACTCGCCTTGAGCGTGTTTGTCATTTACTGGCCCATTCGCCTGTACGTGAACCTCGACTCCTGGAGTTGGGCGTACATGACAGGCCGGATTGCTATCTGGCTGATCGAGGTTCCGCTTACCATTCTCTTTTTCTATTTCTTCATCAGCCTGGCGGAATGGCTGCGGAGGCGGCTGTTGCGGTCGACCGACGCCCAGGTACTCACCGAAATGTCATTTCCGGTGCAACTGGCGACGCTCGGGGCGGCTATTGCTCTTGCGGTTTCCTTCAATATCGTCTTTCATTGGGTTTTGCGGTCGATGGACAGCTTTTTCCTCCTGCAATTTCCCAACCGGCCCAAAGCGCCACCGCCAAACTGGCCGGCTGATTTCCGGAATTACAACCGCGTATTACGGGGCCGCATGAACAACGGATTGACGGTAATGGCCATGCTGTCAGCCTTTTACCTGGCGGCCTACCGCCGGTCCAGCAACAAAATGCAGGAACTGGAAGTACGGGCCGAGCGACTGGAAAAGGAAAGCGTCAAAGCTCAGTTTATGGCGCTGAAGAATCAGGTAAATCCCCACTTTCTCTTCAATAGCCTGAGTATCCTGTCGTCATTGGTGGAAATTGACCCGCAGCTGTCGGTTCAGTTTATCAGCCGGCTGTCGAAGGCCTACCGGTATATCCTGGAACAGCGGGATAACGACAGTATTCACCTGAAAACGGAACTGGAATTCATCCGGGCCTATACCTTTTTGCTGAATATCCGGTTTGACGGAAAACTGCAGGTACATATCGATGTTTCCGAAGAAGAAGCCGGCCGGTACTTCATTGCGCCGCTTACGCTTCAGTTGCTGGTAGAAAATGCGGTGAAGCATAACCGGATGTCTGCAGGTAATCCGCTGATTGTCACAATCAAAACGGAAAATGACTACCTTGTTGTTTCGAATCCGATCCAGCTGCGGCCCGACGCCGAACATTCCACAGGAGTCGGCTTGCAGAACATCATCAACCGGTATGGATTACTGACCGACCGGCCGGTATCAGCCGCGCCGGAGGACGGTTGTTTCGTCATCCGTATTCCTTTGCTTACCGAACAGTAAACAAAACCTCTACTATGGATCAGCGCATTATTAACCTGTTTGACGAATACACGCATAAACCCCTCAGTCGGGAAGTATTTCTGAAGCGCTTGTCGCAACTGACGGGAGGTACTGCGGCGGCAGCGGCTATTCTGCCCCTGCTGGAGGTAAACTACGCGGCGGCGATGACGATCCGGGAAGATGATCCCGACCTGGTGGCGAAGGACATTACCTATCCCGGCGGCGATATGGACATGAAAGGCTATCTCGTCGAACCCAAAAAAGGCGGCAAAAAGGGCGCCGTCGTCGTCATTCACGAAAACAGAGGTCTGAATCCCCATATCCGTGATGTAGCCCGGCGTGTGGCGAAGGCCGGCTATATCGCGCTTGCACCGGACGCGCTTTCTCCCTTTGGCGGTACGCCGGCCAGTGAAGATGAAGCGCGGAACCTGATCGGTAAACTCGAAAAAGACAAAAACCTGACACATTTCACCCATTCGGTGGACTATGTGGCGACGTTGCCGAACAGCAACGGCAAAACCGGCTGCGTCGGCTTTTGCTGGGGCGGGGCGATGGCCAATCAGCTGGCGGTTCATTCCCCCAACCTGAAAGCGGCCGTCGCTTTTTATGGCCGGCAACCGGAAGCGGCTGACGTTCCGAAGATCAAAGCGGCGGTTCAATTGCATTACGGGGGACTGGACGAAGGGGTCAACAAAGGCATACCCGATTATGAGGCCGCGCTCAAAGCCGCCGGCGTCAAGTATGAACTCTACGTATACGAAGGCGCCCAGCACGCCTTTCACAACGATACCGCGCCGACACGCTACAACGAAGCCGCAGCCAAAACGGCCTGGGAGCGGACGCTTCGCTTTTTTAAAGACTACCTCTCCTGACCGATGCACTACAGGGAATGGCAGCCGCCTGCGTCGCTAAGCGGGTACGTCCGGTACTTCTGGATGCTCGAAAGCGATCAACCGGAGACATTCGTCTTCCGGCCTATTCCCGACGGCTGCCCGGGTCTGATTTTTCAGTCGGATTCGTTTTTCGATCAGGAAGGGAAAAAGCTTCCCGGCCTGTTTTTATATGGTCAGACAACCCGGCTGAACGAATTGACGTCGGCCGGGTTGTTTCGCACATTCGGCGTTTACCTCTATCCGCACGCTTTGCGGACGATATTTGGCCTGCGGGCGGACGAACTGACGGATTCCTGCCTGGACCTGACGCTTCGCCGCTACCGGGACGACAGCGCCCTGCATGAGCAGCTGAAGCATGCGACAGCTCCTGCGGACTGGATGAAGGTATTGTCCGACTACCTGCTTCAGGAAATCCGCCGGCATGAAGCGTCCCTCGATCCGGGTCTGCACCAGGCGCTGGAGCGGTTGCAGTGGGCGGGAGCGTCTCTCCGAGAGGTCCGGGAGGAGTTGCGTCTGTCGGAACGAACGCTGGAACGGAAATTCAAGGAGCACATCGGCATTTCGCCTAAGCTCTTTTCCCGTATCTGCCGGTTTCAGTCGGCCCTCGTTCAGCTTCGGCAGCAGTCGTTCGATAAACTCTCCGACATCGGGTATGAGCAGGAATATGCTGATCAGTCTCATTTTATCCGGACGTTCCGGGAGTTTTCCGGACTGACGCCGGACGAGTTTCGGCGGAGGTCGGCAGAGGTTGTCGAAAATTTTCCCATCGTCCGGCGGTAGTGTCGGGTTTGTTCTATTTTGCCGGTTATGCGCTGCTGAATTTTGCTCCGAACAAAAAACAGCATCAGCATGATCGCTTTAACTGCCGCCAGCGGAGGCCTTGGCTACGCCACGCTTCTTCACCTGCTTTCAACCGGCCGGCCCGTCGTCGCCATTGTCCGTGATCCGGAGCGGCTTCGTACCCGGCTCGATGCCGAAACCACTGATCTTTCGGAGCTTATCATTCGCCAGGCTGATTACAACGACCCCGGCTCACTCGACGACGCGCTGCGGGGCGTAACCCACCTCCTTCAGGTTTCCGCGTCGGATATCGGGGAGCAGGCGGAACGACAGGAATCGAACGTCGTGGAGGCTGCTTGCCGCCAGGGCGTCCGCCATATGGTCTATACCAGTACGCTGCATCCGGAATACGACGCGCACTTTCAATCAGCAGTACAATGCCGGCGCACGGAAGACCAGATACGGCAAAGCGGAATGACGTATACCTTCTTCCGGAACAGCATGTATTTCGAAACGCTTCCGCTCTTCATCGGGGCGGGATGGGAGGAAGGCACGATTCTTTTGCCTGTCGGCGGGGGTAAGGTGAGTTTCGTTTCAAGGGAGGATATTGCGGAGGCGCTGGCCCGGGTACTTGTTTCCAGTGGATATGAGAATCAGGCCTATAATATCACCGGAGAAGAAGCCTTCACGTTTGCCGACGTTGCTGATCTGCTGACTGCGCTCCGGCAACGCCCGTTCCGGTTTACGGATCTGTCGGCGGACGCATGGAAAGCCGCGCTTCCGGAAGGAATGATGCCTGAGGAAATGGCAGACTGGTTCCTGTCGATGCTGACCGGTATCCGGTACCAGGAATTTTCGACTGTTTCTGATTCGTTGCAAACCTTGTTAAACCGTCCGCGTCGGACACTTTCAAGCTACCTTCGGCATGTCTAATCTCGTTTCTACCCTCGTCCTCGGTCTGACCATCCTCGCCAGCGGATTGATAGCCGGTCTGTTTTACGCCTGGAGCTGCGCCGTATCACCGGGATTGAACCGGGTACCGGATACGGCATACCTGGCAACGATGCAGCAGATTAACCGGGCCATTCTCAACCCGGCTTTCTTCGCAACGTTTATGGGTACGCTGATACTGTTGCCGCTGTCGTGCCGGCTGTTTCGCGGGCATCCGATACCGTTCTGGCTGTTGCTGGCTGCGACGATACTCTATGCCGTCGGGGTATTCGGCGTCACGATGCGGAAGAATGTGCCTTTGAATGACCAATTGGACAAAACCGGGCTGACCGGCGCTTCGCCGACTGAGCTGAGGGAGTACCGGGATCGCTTCGAGGAACCGTGGAACCGCTGGAACGGCGTCCGGACATATGCGTCAGTGGCTGTATTGGGCCTCGTAATAATGGCCGCTCTCTCGGAATCGATCCGTCGGTCGTAGACTTTCCGTATTATTACGGTAGACTAACTCCGATCGACGTGATGAAACGACTTGTTCCCGCAATACTTTTCCTGGCAGCCGCAGCGCTTCCGTTGGTAGCGGTATCTCAGGAAAAGAAGAAATTTTCAGGAATCCTGGCTTCCGAAAGTAGGGAACCGCTCCGAAATCCCGAACGGGGATTCAGGTATGAGGTTTTTTTTATGGCGAATAACCTGGAAGCGCCTTATTTCCGAAAACAAAAAACACTTCCTGAAGCCGTACTTTATCGGGCTGATCCTTTCCGGGTGGACAGTACCTTGCTGGGTGTTACGAAGCTGTATGGGGAAAAAGACAGCGTATGTATTTCTCAACTGTACATCTACCTGACGGCATTTATAGGTAAGCGAATTCCGGATAAAGGCATACAAAACATACGATCTGTTTTTGAAGGCTTTCACCAGAGAGGTTTCAAAGCAGTACTCCGCATGGGTTATGATTATTCTCCGAATCTTACCCGGGTATCGCTGGCGGATATTGAGCGTCACATGGCGCAGCTAAGACCTGTTTTCGAGGAATACGAAGGCGTGATTCACGTCTTCGAAGCAGGGCTGATCGGTGCTTGGGGAGAGTGGCATCATACTTCAATGATTAACAGTTCAGATACAGCACGTGCTGTACTAACGGCGTTATTTAATGCTATTCCACCGTCCAGGCAGGTATTGGTGCGAATCCCGCATTGGAAAGATTTTACCAACCTTCCGTCAAACCTCGCAGGTAGAACCGGGTTTCACAACGACTTCTTTACGGCAGACGAACACAAGTTCGCAAAAGGCAATGATTACGTCCGCGGCACTCCTGCCTTCGATGCTGTTCAGAGGCAGTCGCCCTTCTATTTGATAGATGGAGAAATGCCTTACAGTTATAAAGGCGTAGATGAATGGTCTCTAAATCGACATTTCGATGTCATTAACGGAATCATCAGGCTTCGCGATCACCATTACACTACGTTCAGTATCGCGCACAATAACCTCGAAAACGATTCGACTAACATCCGGTACTGGCGCGTTTTCCCTCTTACAGAGGAAACCTTAAGGAGCAGGCAGCTACCGGTTTCAGACGGATATTTCCGGGATGCAAATGGAAAGGCAGTTGCCCGGACGGCTTTCGAATATATCCGGGATCACCTGGGGTATCGCCTGGAACTGCAGGAACTCACCTATACCGCCGAGTTGCCCGCCTCCGCGATGTGCAATTGGGCTGTCACATTGATTAACAGAGGTTTTTCAACCCTTCACAATCCGCGAAAAGTCTATTTTGTGCTGCTGGACACATCCGGTAATATAGTAGCGACGATTCCGGCAGATGCGGATTCCGGCAGTTGGCAGCCTTATAATCCGTCGGATTCATTTTCTTATGATCCCGTTGTGTACACCGTTTCAAGCGGAAACAGGAAATTACCGAAACTCCGGCCGGGAACTTATCGCCTTGGTTTGTGGATGCCTGACGGGACAGCACTTCTGAAAAATGACGCACGCTACGCCGTACGGGTAGCTAACAGCGGCGTACCATGGGTGAATGGCGTAAATGTTCTGACCGATATCCGGATTAAGTAAATCAAATCCGGATTTGAGTCGACCAGCCGCCGCCACGGCTCCATTTTTGCACCAAAATGCTATGCGGCTGCTACTTCTGTTCCTATGCTTTTATTCGGGGACTTTCGCTCAATCCGGTTGGAAGAAGGTTCCCCTGTCTGCTCCAAGGGAGCTATATCTGGAAAAGGGTCGTCCTTCGCAAAACTCAGGCTACTACATCTGGCAAACAACCATTACTCCCCGCGGTTGGCTGCTTCTTTTTCCGGGAATGGGTATGTCAGACCTGGAAGGCGAAGCAGCTATCGCCCGGAATATGGTTTCGTATGGGATTGTCACGGTCGTTCCCCGCATCAATAACCGGCTTTTCTGGGAACAGCAGGCGGAAAAAGCGATAGAAGATATTACTGCGGCAATACGGAACCAAGAAGGGCTGACAGACTCTCTGGCTGTCTTCATCGGCGGGTTTTCGTCCGGCGGCCACCTCGCACTGACACTGGCCGAGAATCGTCTGCTGTCCGGTCAGCGGGTTGACGCGGTTTTCGCCGTTGATCCGCCCACTGACCTTCTTGCCTATTATGAAATGGGGCAGCGGCGAATACAGATGAACGCCTGCCCTTTACTGATACGGGAAGGAAAGCAGATGGTTGAAATGCTGGGAAAGTACTTCGGAGGCTCTCCTTCGGCCGACACCTGCTCCCGGTATTCCGCCTACTCCCGCGCCGGTGGCGGTCGGGCCAAAGTCCTGACACAAACGCCTGTTCGCCTTTATGCCGAACCCGATACCGCGTTCTGGAAGAAAGAATTTTGCGGGGCTATTGAATACGAAGACCTCAATGCCGCGTCTGCGACCCGCTTCATACAATTTCTGCAGGATGCAGGCAACAAACAGGCAAAGCTGATTCTCACCCAACACAAAGGCTTCTGGCGCGGCCGGCGGTTTCCGCATGCCTGGTCCATTGCCGAGCCGGCAGAATTGGCGGAATGGCTGGGGTCGATGCTGAAAAAATGAAAGCCAGAGAGGAGAACGTCTTCTCCTGGCTTTTACAGCTTGAACTGAAGCGTTACATACACACTCCGACCGTCAGACGGGAGGATACCCGGTCCGGGATAACCCGTCGCCCGCCGCGTGAAATACATGCGGTTGGCCAGGTTATTGAGGCTTCCTTCCAGCCGAAAACGCTTCCAGGTGTAGGAGGCGGTCGCATCCCAGATGGCATAGGAGGGGATCAGGCCGACGACCGCCGAAACGCCGCCGTCCTTGGCATTCGTCGCGTCTGAATACTGTTGAGAGAGGTAGGTATATTGCAGCGATGCCCGGAATTTCCGGTAGCCGAAACGCACGCCGCTTTTCAGGTTGACGGCGGGTACAAATTCGACCTGGTTGCCTTTGACGCCCGGGATATCGCTTTTGTTGTAGGTTGACCGGATCAGAGCCAGATTTCCGAATACCACGCCGCTCCAGTCGGGACGTACCTCTGATTTCAGGAAATCCACTTCGCCATAGGATTCCAGACCGAATATCAGCGCCTGGCCAATGTTGCTGCGCATGCGCAGTACCCGGTCGTTTTCGTCGTAAAACTGTACCTCGCCGATCCGGTTGTTGTAGTTGAGCAAAAATCCACTGACGTCGTAGCTGAAAAGCGACGTACCCCTGCTGCGGATACCGGCATCCAGCGAAAACCCTTTTTCGTCTTTCATGTTCGGGTCGATGAACGAGGAGGGGTTGGAAATCCGCATGTCGCTGAAGGTAATGGAGCGGTAGTTCTGCGAAATGTTTCCGTATGCTTCGGCATGCTCATTCGGCTTGTAACTCAGACCGATACCTGCAATAACGAACTGACGACCGTTGGTACGCTGCTCCTGCGTTTTTTTGACATCGAGGATATTTCCGGCAAGGTCGTAGAGAATCGTACCATAGAATCCGTCGGCTTTTGTACGAATCCACTCAAATCGTACGCCGGGTGTAACCGATACTTTATCAGAGAGGTAGAAAATGTTTTCGGCAAAGACCGATACGTTCCGGTTCGGGAAGCGGTAGTCGTAGGAAATCCCCTGATTCGGATCAACAAAATGAAAATCAGCGGTTTTGGATGTACTACCGAGTCCTTGGACACTGTGGTTGAAGCCGTGGTAGTACCGGGCGCCGGCAAGGAGTACCGACTGCCGTGAAGCGACCGTATACCGTTTCAGGTAACGGCCTTCCGCTCCCCAGTTCGTAAAATCGCCTTTGATCAGGTCCCGTTCGGATTGATCGTCGACCGTCGCCACCCGGTTCGGCCGGAAACCGAGCGAATACCGGTAGGCCGACAAGCCAAATACCCGGAAATTGAGCTCATCGTTCGGCGTCAGCTGGTGATCGAGGTGCAGCGCCCATAAATTCCAGTTGACTTTGAACCAGTTACGTTCACGGTTGGTCTGCCGTGGGTCCTGCGCAAACATCGCGTCGCTCAACCCGCCCGGCTGGTGCGCCAGGTAGCTCATGTGCGTGATGTCGATTCCAACGCGGGTGCGGTCGCTGAGGCGGTAGTTCAGGTCCGTATAAAAGGTATAGTTGTCGAAGTCACTGTTTTTCCGCCAGCCGTCTCCCCGCTTGTACTGAAAAAAGGTATAGTGGCTGAAACGGCCGTTCGTTCCGGAAGCGCTGGTAAAGGCGTTGTAAAACCCGAAGGAACCGACGGTTTGGCGGGCAACGAGCTCAAACGGCCGGTCGCCGACAGGCTTTTTCATTTCGAAGTTGATCAGCCCGCCGAACTGCGTCCCGTATTGCAGGGAGGCGGCGCCGCGGACCATCTGTATCCGGCCGACGGCCTCAACCGGTGGCGTGTAGTAGCTTTCGGGGTAGCCGAGGGCGTCGGCGCTGATGTCGTATCCGTTCTGGCGGACATTGAAGTTCGACGTACGATTCGGATCCAGGCCCCGCCCGCCGATGCTCAGCTGAAGCCCGGCGCCATCGTTTTCCCAGATATTCAGCCCGGCCACGCGGGAATAAATCTGGCGGGCATTGTTCGTGGCGAGGTTGGCTACCAGCTGATCCGGAACGATTACCTCTGATTTTTTTCCTTCGTAAATACCCATGTTTTCGACCGAGCGCAGCCGCGTAAATCCGAAATCCGTTTGCTTGTCGGAAACGACTACTTCTTTCAGGTCTTTGGTGCGCGGTTCGAGGAACAGGATCAGCTGCGTTTCCTGCTGTCCGTGGGCGAAAGGAAAGCGGTGAGAATCATGCCCGCTGTGCGTAACGTCGAGCAGGTATTGCCCCGGGCGGATGTGCGCGAAGGAAAACCGCCCATCCACGCGGGTACGATGGGTCTGGCCGCCGAGACGGACGTCCGCGCCGGAAAGGACCGTACTGTCCCGTGCAGACAATACCCGGCCCGAAACCGTTGTCTGAGCCGATACCAGCTGTGTAAAAAGCAGTAAGAGACTAAAAACCGTAAATCGTATCATCAAAAGGCGTAATCCAGGATTTGGGTAAAAACGTATCGCGCTCGCGGGCCAGGTCGGTATCCGGCGCTACCAGCGGACGGCCGAACCGGCCGTTCAGCGCAACGTACGAATCGACGTATACCGAAGGCTGCCGGAAGCCCTTTCCGGCAAAATGATCCCGCAGAAAATGCGCGTACTGCAACAGCATATCCGGCTGCGTCGACATCATTTTTTCCTGCAGGGGAGTCAGAAACAGGGTATTGTTGACGATGATTTTCCGGCCGGTAGTGTCCTGCACGGTAAACTGGGCATACCCGGCTTTTTCCATGAGCATAACCCGCCAGGAAAACCGGTAGCCTTCTTCCGTCCAGAATAACTCTCCGGGATAGAGCAGGTACCGGAACGGAAACAGAAACTGAAACACAAAAAAGACCAGAAGGCCGGCCTTCAGTACCTTTTCCGCCGCCGGACGATAGGCATACACCGTCGCCGATCGTACCGGCATCGCCGGAACCAGCCGGCCAAGCCTGGCCAGCAGTCGTCCATGCCATTCCCCCGAAAAGAAAATCAACGCCGTAACGATCATCACATAGGGAAACATCCCGATCGGAAACAGCAGCGCCGTCAGCACATGAAAAACAACGACCATCGCATAGGCCCATACCCGCGTACGCGGCAGCAGGAGCCAGAGCGGAATCGTCAGGTCATACAGGCAGCCGATCCAGCTGAAGGCATAGGCAACCCAGCGCTTTTCGAGCAGGGGGCCGATTACCGGCATGTCGTTTCGGGCCGGCAGCCAGATACGCAGGGGCAGCGCTTCGAGCAGCCAGTCCGAATTAAGCTTGGCTATTCCCGCAAAAACGTACAAAAGCGCGACGAGCAGCCGAACCGAGCCGGTTGTCCAGTACGGGATCCGGCCTGCCCGGAGCGACGGCTTCCGCCAGGCGTCTACCGAAAACAGGACGTTCGCCGGTAGAAAAATCAGCATCAGGCAGACCAGGCTGACGAAGTAATAGTGATTCAGGTACGTCGTCTTGTCCATCAGCTCGATGTACGTGAAGCTGAGAAACAGGCCTGCGGCGGCCCACCGGTACCAGAGTCCGATCATGACCAGTAATGCGCATAGCCCGCAGACCGCAAAAACAGCATACGTGGCTTCGCCCAGCGGATGGACAAACCCGAACCCGTAGTAGGGAAAAAAGAACGCCGGCCGGATGTACAGCTCATCGATCCAGCCCTTCGTCCAGAATCGGACCACACTGGCCAGCAGCATAGCGCCCCAAACGATCCGGAAGACCACGAGGGGCGCTGCCGAAGTACTCTTTTCCACGTTAATCTCCGTCGTTATCCGTGTAGGTAATGGTGATGCTCATCGCCGTCGTCATGTCTACCTTGAGCATCCGGACTACCTTCTGCATTTCGGTGTAGACGTCCACGACGGCCGCTTTGTTCGTATTGATTTCGTCGTACAGACTGGCTTTGAGCGGCTGGAGTTTTTTCGCCGCGGCGTCCAGCTGGTTGAGGATGGCTGTGGTCAGCAGCTCGCCGGTTTTGCTGTCTTTGGCGTTGAGGCCGTTGAGGTAGCTTTTGAGCGACAAGCCTTCGGATCCGGTTCGGCGGCTTTTTCCATTGAAGAAATCCACGAAAGCCTGCTGGGCGGTCTGGGCGAGGAGTTTCGACAGGTCTTTTTTGTAAAAGCCTTCCACTTTCTCCGGCGCCGCTACGCCGTTGGTCATCGCACCCGACGGAATACCGATCTTTCCGGAACGGATATAGCGCTCATAATGAAGAACATACCCATTGACGAGCTGGGAAGTCGAACAGCCTGCATCCAGCCCGGTACAGTTCACAAACTTATCCCGGGAATTGCCCCATTCGGAAATAACCAGCCCGAGCATGAGGTTCATCTTGCTCACTACCTTCTTCAGATAAGCGATCCGCTGTGCTGCGTTTTCGTCCTTGGTATACTTGCCGAGGATAGCCGCGTCGTTGGCGCCAACGCCGTTGAGGAGGTAGTCCAGCGCCGGGAAACCCTGGCGCGGGTAGGAGTTGGGCAGATCCAGGTTCGGGTTATCTGCCTTGAGGTTGTCTTCGATGCCCGTGGCATTGGCCGGGTAAATATTGAAGTAGTAGCGAAGGGTCTGGGTATTGGCCGGACCGACGTCAAACAATTCAACCTTCTGCCACTCGACATAGGCATCCGCCCATCCCTGCCGCAGCGTAGCCAGCTTGTCGGCGTCGGGTTTGGCAGCGAAGGCATTGGTCCGCGCTGTCAGCGTGTCCAGCTTGACTTTGAAAGCAGCGTAGCCGGGAAGGATGATGTCGTCGACGGTATAAGTCAGCAACGCCTTGCGGTTGGTAGCGCCCTGATCGGGATCGGGGCCGGGACCATTGGAGCCTTTATCACCCGAGCAGGCGGTCATGAAAACAAGGCCGGTCAGGGCCAGAAAGAGGGAAAAGCGATTCATCTGTTATAACGGAAAAAACAGAGCAACCGGAGCTGCTCTGTTGGTCTTACAAAAGGAGTAACCTCCTAAAGGTTGAACTTGGCCTTGATCTTGGCCGACGCCGCATCGACTTTGGCGTTGGTCAGTCCCCAGAAACCTTTCGGATCCGAATCCACCAGGTCGTTGAGCAATCCGTCCGAGAATGCGTCATCCGCGCCGTTTACCTTGCAGAAACGCAGGGAATAGATAAATCCGGCGCCTTCCCCGAATGCGTGCGCACGGGCAGCGTCATTGGTAGCGTTGGTTTTCCATTTATCCAGGTAACCTCTGGCGGCGGCGGCAATGGCCTTCTCAAATTCTGTACGGATAAGCAGCGCCTGTTCTTTCAGGACGGTTTTATCGTTGTTGACGATGGCAGCACGACCCTTCAGGAATGCCGGGTGGAGTTTGGCAAAGCCTTCTTTGTTGTATTCCCAGACATAAGAGCCGAGGAAGCTTTCGCCACCGTTCGACGTGGGCGTGGCGTTCATGCCATACCGCGCGTTGAGCGTCAGGATACCGTAGGCTTCGTCCCAGTTATGTTCGAGCTGCGTGTATTTTTTGCCGGAGACAACCTTGCTGTTGTCCGCATTCAGGCTCTGATCGCTGAACAGCGTTTGAGCGATGTAATCAAGCTGGAAAGCGCCGATAAAGCTCTTGGCAATTACCTGGCCGAGCTCGATTCCTTTCGAGTCGACGAGGTAGGTGCCCAGTTTACCCGCTTTGCCTTCCGCTGCCGTCAGCTGTACCGATTTGGAAGCCTCGGCGATGGCGACAAAGTGATCATCCAGCCGTTTGCGGACTTTCTCGGGGTCCGTAGCAGAGAGGCCTGTTACCGTCCGCACCGCGAGTCCGGAGGTATTCAGCGCGGCGTCAGAGAACGGGCTGCCGGTGTTGGCAAACATATTCTTCAGGACTGTTCCGTCGAGTACGACTGTTGAACCGGCCGGCGTCACCGTTTTCATGTAGGTGTCCATCGCCCGGATCATGCTCAGACGGGCACGGCCCTGGCTCAGATCTACCGTTGACGCGCCGGTCTGGTCGACAAACAACCGCGCATAAGACGTCGTATCAGCCAGTTGTGCATAATCGATTTTGGTACGGAGGTTCGGTGCGACATTGTTGTCGTCATCGTTCGAACAGGAAGAAAGAAGCGTCAGAAGACAGACGGCAGGAACCGCCGCAAGTGTCCATTTCCGGGCGAGCATATGGGAGCTTGTTACAAACAGTGAATAGAATCGCTGGCAAAGTAACAGCATTATTTAGACTAATTACAAACACTGGCGCCGGATTTTTTCTCGCCCCCTGTAAGAACAAGTACTTAGTCAGCCGGGTTGACTTGTTTAGTTGTCGGGGAAATTTATTCGAAATCAGGGAGTTATCGGTCGTGTCCAGCCTTCCGGCGGACTTTTTTGATCCGGTGAAAAGTCAGGTAGTTGGCGTCGTGATTATTGCGCGCGCCGCCGTCGGCATCGTCAAACGCCGTCCGGCACGCGAAAAGGATATCGCGCCCGTCCCAGATCCAGTCGACATACTGAAACCCATGTTTAGCTACATCCGGATGTTGAAGTACGATCCGGTCCACCGACCAGCTCCGGAGATCTGCCGAGCGGACCAGCGCCAGCGTATTGCGGATGCCGGCGGGATTCTTTCCGGGGTTCGCCGCCTTTACATTCTCCGGAATCAGGTTTGCGAGCGCCCAGTAAATACCGGAGGCCGGGTCACGGCGAATCGCAAATTTCTTGCTTCCGCCGGGAAAGGAAACAAAGCCGGAGTCGGTACGGAAACCGGCCGTACGCCCGTCGCCGCTGACAGAGACCATTGCTGCTTTTTCATCCAGTGAAGAGCGGTCGTCTACCCGAAGAACATCCCATAGCCGCCCGTCGGGACCCGCCACTGCGTTGCCTTCGAGCCAGCCGCCAAAATGCCCGTCAAGGTAAGTGGAGTCGTAGCGGAGTACATTGGTAGGCGTCCAGTTTCCGGCTATCATCGGATCGGCGTCTGCCGGAATCGAAAGCAGGAAAGCGCCATAACGTTTTCCCCATTGCCGGATCGGCCCCATGGCGTCTTCCATCGCCCGCCAGAGCCGGCCGTTGTATTCGATGAGCGGCATCGGCGCGCAATGGTACTCTCCGGCAAGGAGCAGGCCGGTTTCAGGTCCCGACGGTTCTGACCAGGTATACCCGCCGTCGCCCGAGGTCCGGATAATGGTATTGCCGTGGTGTTTATCGGTACCGAGGAAGTAGAGTTTGTTTCGGTGGACGAATAGCTTCGACCAAAACTGCCCGTTGATTTCAGCGCGTAGCCGCCATGTTTTGCCTTTGTCGCCTGACCCGTATATCCGGGAAACAGGGCGGACAAATTCATTTGATTTCGGACCGAAGAGATCATGGGAAGCGAGGTACTCGCCGTTGGGCAGCACGCACAGGCTTGGCGAGCCGATATACAGGCCTGATGCCGCAGGACTATAGGCAATGACCGTACCAGGAACCTGCGCCCATCCGATCAGGGGCAGGAAGAGTAGCAGAAGCAGTTTTTTCATGTGGTTCAGAGGTAGGTCGAAAGATAGGATTTTTTCAGGGATGAATAGTCCGGCTCCGTCTTCCTGACGTACTACCTCAAACCGATCAATTCCAACTATGATGCCTTGGTTCCTGTTCTTTCTCGGCCTGGGTACATCTCCGTTTGCCATGCAAGAACGCCAGCTTACATTTTCTCCCGAAGGCCATACGCTTCACCATACGCAGGTTTTTTCTCCGGACGACCGTTGGATCGTCTTCGATAGCCGCAACCAGGACGACGCCATCATCCGGACAGGCGCCATCCGCATGGTCAATACCCAAACCGGTGAAACACGGCAACTATACCGCACTGAAAACCAGACAGAATATGGCCCCGGCGTTGGCGCAGCGACCTTCAGTCCCATCCGGAACCGCGTCCTGTTCATCCACGGTATCCGCAATGCAGGTCCGGAAAACCCGTACGGTATGACCCGGCGAACCGGTGTAGCTATTGATACCGACCAGCCCGGCGTCCGCCATTTTCTGGACGCCCGGAATATCAACGCCCCGTTTACGCCCGGCGCGCTGCGGGGCGGTACCCATGCGCATACCTGGAGCGCCGATGGGCAATGGATCAGTTTCACCTATAACGATTATATACTTGAGCAACTCGGCCGCCGGGACCCCTCGGTACACGATCTGCGTACCGTCGGCGTGATGGTACCTGCCGGTCCGGTTCATGTGCCGGATACCCATTCCCCGGAAAACAATGACGGGGAGCTGTTTTCGGTGGTGGTGACCCGCGTTACCGACCACCCCGCTCCCGGCAGCGATGAGATCGACAAGGCGTTTGACGAAGCCTGGATCGGGCGGGATGGATACGTCGGCAGCGACGGAAAGCGAAAAAAACGCGCGATTGCCTTTCAGGGAAATGTCCGGACAAGCAACGGAGAGACCAAAACAGAGGTCTTTGTCGTGGATTTACCGGACGACCTGACGCAGGCTGCTCCCGGTGAGCCGCTGCAGGGAACTGCGACTACCCGGCCCGGTATTCCGGCCGGCGTACAACAGCGCCGCGTGACATTCACCGAAAAAGGCGTACGCGGGCTGCGTCACTGGCTCCGGACGCTTCCGGACGGATCGATGATTTTGTTTTTGTCGGAAGACGAACACGGTCATACTCAGGTATTTGGCGTTTCGCCGAACGGCGGAAAAATCCGGCAACTGACGTTCCAGCCGTTTTCGGTTCAGACCAATTTCCAGGTACATCCGGATGGTACCCGCCTGGTTTACGGAGCTGATAACAGCGTTTTTGTGACGCGGCTTTCCGACGGAACCTTCGAACGGGTGTCGCGGCGATACCCGGATGGCGAGCAGCCGGTCAACGGCGTCGTCTGGTCCAACGACGGGAAGAAAATAGCCTTTAACCGCTACGTAGCCGGGGAAGGAGGGAAATTCCTTCAGATTTTTCTGCTGGAATAACCCGAGGGTGCAGGACAGGAGCAGGCCGCGTTTTCGAAATATTTGAACGTAAAAACCTCTGAACGAATCCCTGCCATGAAAGCTCTTTTCCTGCTTCTTTTCCCGGTTTGGCTTGGTGCGCAGACGCACGTGCGCGACCGCCTCGTGCCCGCTGACAGTGTTGTGCTGACCGGTTTTGCCGGCCAGCGCCTGGAGGCATCCTACCTCAACCGCATCCTCGTACAGGATGTGGACCGGCTTGTCGAACCGTTCCGGAACCGTACCGAAACCCGTTGCTGGCAGTCCGAATTCTGGGGGAAGTGGTTTACGTCGGCAGTACTTGCGTATCGCTACAAACCCGACCCTGCGCTGCGGGCGCTGCTCAACAAAGCGGTGACGGAGCTGATCAGTACCCAGACGAAAGACGGCTACATCGGCAACTATGCGCCGAAAAGCCACCTCGATCAATGGGATATCTGGGGGCGGAAGTACTGCCTGCTTGGGCTGCTTTCCTGGTATGACCTGACCGAAGATCGCCGGGCACTCGACGCCGCGCTCCATCTCACAGACCATTTACTGAAAGAACTTGATAACCAGCTGATTGTCCGGAAGGGCAATCACAGAGGTATGGCAGCGACGTCTATCCTCGAACCCCTGAGCCTCTTATACGGACGAACCGGCGACCCGCGGTACCTCGCTTATGCCAGGGAAATTGTCCGGCAGTGGGAAACGGCGGATGGTCCGCAGCTGATTGCCAAAGCGGGTACCGATGTCGCGCATCGCTTCGAAAAACCCAAAAACTGGTTTGGCTGGGAACAGGGGCAGAAGGCTTACGAGATGATGTCCTGCTACGAAGGCCTGCTGGAGCTATACCGCCTGACGGGCGATCAGACCTACCGGGAGGCGGTTGAAAAAACCTGGGAAAATATCCGCGATACGGAAATAAACGTAGCCGGTTCCGGTTCGGCGATGGAATGCTGGTTTGGCGGAAAGAAGTACCAGACCGTAGCGGTGCACCACTACCAGGAAACCTGCGTAACCGTTACCTGGATCAAGCTGAGCCTGCAACTGCTCCGGCTCACGGGGCAGATGAAATATGCCGACGCCGTCGAGCAGTCCTGGTTCAATGCCCTTCTCGGATCGATGCGACCCGACGGCGCCGACTGGGCCAAGTATACTCCGCTGGCCGGGCAGCGGCTCGAAGGCTCGGAGCAGTGCGGCATGGGCCTTAACTGCTGTACGGCGAGCGGTCCCCGCGGTCTGTTTGCCTTTCCGTTTGCCGCGGTGATGGAAGCATCTGACGGCGCGCAGGTTAATTTCTATACCGCCGGCGCCTTCCGCATCAAAACGCCAGGCGGTCAGTACCTTACCCTCACGCTGGATACCGACTACCCCGTCAGCGGAAAAGTACGGTTCAGGCTGGCGTTGTCGCGGCCGGAGGAATTTACCCTGACCTTCCGCATACCGGAGTGGTGCCGGCAGATGACGGTCAACGGGCAGGCCGTTTCCGGCCCGAAAACCGCTATCCGGCAGGAATGGAAGAATGGCGCGGTAGTTGAACTCAACCTGACGATGGAAGGCCGGGTACTGCGCATGGGCAAAGAACCCGAGATGGTGGCGCTGGTACGTGGGCCGATCGTCCTCAGCCGCGACGCCCGCTTTGAAGGTCCTGAAATGGAGGCGCTTCTTACGCCGCCCGGAAAAGAGGAGACCATTGCCCTGGACCCTGTCCGGGAGCCGGGTGTCTGGATGGCGTTCCGGGCCAATTTCCTTCCTGAATCGTACAGGGAAGGAGGAGCGAAGGCAGTGCCCGTTGTTTTCTGCGACTATGCTTCTGCCGGAAATAATCCCGAACACTCCCTTTTCCGCGTGTGGCTGCCGCAGCTGCTCGATCCCAGTCGCCTCCCCTGAAGCAATTGTTTTTGCTGTCTTGCGGGTATCTTCCATCAAATCGCCTCTTTTCTGTAAGAATTCAAGAAAAAATTAGCGGATATTCAGGGCGGCCGTCGCCCGGCCGGTACCATCCGACTCACTCTAAACCTGATTCCTGAAATGGAATTATCGATTCACAACTGGATGCGTGCGGAGCCCATCGAGACCACGATCCGCCGCATTTCCCGCCTCGGCTACAAGAAGCTGGAAATCCAGGGAGAGCCGTCCCTGTACGATACCACGCGCATCGGCAAGCTGCTCCGCGATCACGACCTTGGTTGCTGGGGTTCGGTGACGCTTATGCTGGAAGACCGGAATCTCCTGGCAAAAGACCCCGCGCAGCGGGCTAAATCGGTTCAGTATGTCAAAGACGTTGTCAGGATGGTTCGGGAACTGGACGGACACATGGTGTCTGTTGTCCCCGGAACGGTCGGGAAAATTGTACCGGACGGACGACCGGACGACGAATGGCGCTGGGCCGTCGACAGTATGAAGGAAGTATATGAATATGCAGAGTCAGTCGATATACTCCTTGGTATTGAGCCTATTAACCGGTTCGAGACCTACTTCATCAACCGTGGCGATCAGGCGCTGGCGCTGGCCGAGGCAGTAGGGCCGAAATGCGGCGTTTGCCTCGATACCTTCCACATGAACATCGAGGAAGACAATACCTATGACGCCATCCGGCGGGCCAAAGGGCGGCTGGTAGGTTTCCACGTGGCCGACAGCAACCGCATGGCGCCGGGTATGGGTACGCTCAACTGGCCCGAAATCATCCGGACACTAAATGAAATCGGGTATGACGACGTCCTGTCGGTCGAGTTTTGCGCTCCGCTGGACCGTACACCGGCCAATCCGTACCCCAATTCTATTGACGAACATCCTGAGGGACTTTCCCCCGAACAAAAGAAATTCCTGGAAGACCACGGCAGTTCTTCCGTTACCGAGGATTTCTATACCATGCTTACCCGTCAATCTTCCGAAACCCTTTTACCCCTGATTCAGCCTGTTTATGAAGATAAGTAATGTGGAAGCCTTCTGGCTCCGGTGTCCGATTCCCAGGGAAAAACAACATACGTCCGACTACGGCCTGCTGACGGATTTCGACATGACGCTTGTCGTTGTGACGACGGAAGACGGCCTCCAGGGCTTCGGCGAGGCGAAAGCGGCCGTCGGTTCATCCGGCGTCTGTTCCTCTATCGTCGGTTGCATTGAAAACGAACTTCGTCCGCTCCTGATCGGTAAAGACGCCAGTCAGATTTCCCGTTTGTGGGAACACGTATACAACGGCACGCGGGATCACTACGCGCTGAGCCGGGGCCGGAAATTTCCGGTGCTGGGCCGCCGCGGGCTGCTTATCTCCGCGTTGAGCGGTATCGATACGGCTTTATGGGATCTGAAAGGAAAGGCATTGGATACGCCCGTTGTAAACCTCCTCGGCGGCGCCTGCCGGGAGCGTATGCCTGCCTATGCGAGCGGCGGCTGGGCGGACGCGTCGCGCATCGGCGAGCAGCTCAATGGGTACATTTCGAAGGGTTTCGGTGGTGTGAAGATGCGTGTGGGCGTGATGGACGGGACCGTGCAGAACAGCATCGACCGCGTCCGGGCCGCCCGCGAAGCCATCGGTCCGGATATCAAACTCATGGCCGATGCCCACGGCACCTTCAGCGTTCCGGAAGCAAAGAAATTCTGCCGCGGCGTGGAAGACTGTGATCTCTACTGGTTCGAGGAGCCCTGCGGCCCGGATAACCGGCACGGCACTGCGGAAGTACGGGCGTCGACGTCCATTCCCATTGCCGCCGGGGAAAGCGAGTACACGGCGTTTGACATCCGGGACCTGATCGAAGTACGTGCCCTTGACGTCGTCCAGCCCGATTCCGCTATCATCGGCGGTATCACGGAGTCGATGCGGGTGGCGCAGCTGGCGCATACCTACCAGCTTGAGCTGGCGCCGCACTGCTGGGGTTCGGCGTTCTCGTTCATGGCCGGTGTTCATGTCGCGTTTGCGGCGCCGGCGGCGACGATCATCGAGTTTTCCCTTGGCGGTAATCCGATGATGTATGAGCTTGTCAATGAGCGTATTACCGTCGAAAACGGACAACTGATCGCTCCGACCGGTCCCGGCCTGGGCGTCACGCCCAACTGGGCATTTGTGGAGGAGTACACGCAAAAAATAGCCTTCTAAACCCATCTGCTATGGCCAGAGCCCTTAAAATCAACCACGTTACCCTGATTGTCGACAACCTCGAAAAGGCCGGGGCGTTTTACGCCGAAGAACTGGGCCTGGAGGTACTGCCGGCGTTTCATTTTGACTACCCGGTTATGTTCTTCAAGTTCAACGAAGAACAGCAGCTGCACCTGTCTGAATGGAAGGATACGCCGTCGTTCCGCGGGCATATCTGCGTGCAGATCGACGACTTCAACGCCGTTTTTCACCGGATGAAGGAACTCGGCGCAATTGATATTTCTCCCTGGGGAAAAGTACGGCAGTTGCCCGACGGCGCGATGCAGATGTTTGTCCGCGATCCGGCCGGTAACCTTGTCGAGATTTCCTCCCGCCCGGGAAGCGCCGTTGATCCGGCTATTTTTGAAGACGATCTGTATGAAGCGGGTCTGTATGTTTCAGGGCGGAATGATTTCCGCGGAGAACGTTCGGACAACGCCACGCTGTACCACGAACGCTCATGATGCCAACGATTTTACTGCTCGAGTCCGTTGCCGAAGAAGCCGACGCGCTTCTCCGGCAACGGGCCCGGGTTTTTACAGCCTGGGGAGAACGACCCCTGGCCGATATCCTTTCGACGGAACCCGTCGACGCCATTATTACCCGTGGCAAAGGCCTGATAGACGGGAAATTACTGGATCAATGCCCCTCTGTGAAAGTAGTCGCACGCTGCGGCGTAGGTCTCGATAACGTAGACGTTGCGGAGGCGACCCGCCGGGGAATCCGGGTAGTCAATGCCCCCGGTTCCAACGCGGCGACGATCGCCGAGCATACCCTGATGCTCATGCTGATGGCGATTCGGAATGGGTATCGTTCTGCGGAGGCCGTCCGGACCGACAGCTGGGCCTGGCGGAATCAGTACGCCGGCGATGAGCTTTCTGGCAAAACCCTCGGTATTCTGGGGCTGGGAAATATCGGCGGGCGGGTTGCGCGGCTCGGAGAAGCCTTCGGGATGAACGTCGTCACCTGGAGCCGCCGGGATACGCCGTACCGTGTGCTGCCGCTGGAAGAAGTACTGCGGCAATCGGATGTGATTAGTTTGCATCTGCCGCTTACCGACGAAACCCGTTATCTGTTCGACGCAGCACGTTTTTCGCTGCTGAAACCGGGAGCAATACTTGTTAACACGGCGCGTGGCGCGCTGATCGAACGGAACGCCCTGCTCTCGGCGTTGAACAGCGGGCAACTCGCTGCTTTTGCTGCGGATGTATTGGAGGAAGAGCCACCTGCCGTGGGAGATGTTCTTGTCCATCATCCGAATGCGGTGATCACACCCCATTCCGGTAGCCTGACGGCTACGACGTACCGGGCCATGTGCCTGTCGACCGTCACAAACGTCCTGGCCATACTTTACGGGGAGCCTTTCGAAGCGAAGAGCGTCTTCAACCGGAAAGAACTTTAAGGGAATTACGGACCCGACAACGAGGAGAATAAGGCCGCATCCGGCGCTTATTCTCCTTTTTTGTTGGCCAGACTGCCGGGTCTTCCTTGTTAAATGTTCCTCTTGCATCTGATAGCTAACCTGCGGTAATTATTGCAAATGCAGTAAAAACTACTCACTTTTTAAACCTCTTCAGGTGCGAAAAAAATACTATGTCAGGTTTCTTGGTTAAATAGGGTGCTTGATTACCGGAAATCATTATTTTTGGCTAACAACCTGCCTATTGCCGCGGAGACGACCGTCGCCCAACGAGTCCCGAAGGCATCTGAAACTTGTCAGCCTGATGCGAATCCTTCTTTTTCTTTTAGGGTGTATACCTGTGATGGTCGCCGCGCAGGACACGCACTACTGGTCGTCCCAGTTCAATCCCGGTGGTTTTGTCATGCCGGGCGCGACGGTCGCCGACACGCGTGACAGCGGTGTCTTTTTCTTCAATCCGGCGCTGCTGGCTTTTCGTCCGCAGCGGTCTATTTCTGTTTCCGGTAACATTTACCAGTACGCGACGCTGAAGATCCGGGAAGGTACCGGCGTTCACAAGCCACTGGTTTCCAGCGGAACAGGTATCTACCCCTCGATGCTGGCGGGCAGCGTACCGATAAAACGGGGCCGTGTTGTGATGGCTTACGGACTGCTGCATCATTACATCCTTTCGTACAAGGTTACCCAGCGACAGGATAAGCATATGGATGTATTGGATAACGCCTATAGTCCTGGTTCCGAGACTTTTATCGGGCAGTATGCCGCGCAGAACCTCATCAATGAAACCTCGGGATTACTCAGCGCCGCCGTCCGGTTGAAGCCGTCGCTGACGGCCGGTATTACGCTGGAAGGGATTATGCGCAAGCAGTTTCTGGACGAAGAAGTCAGTGCCCGTGCACTTGTCAATACCGGCAGTACCACTGATTTTCTTCCGTTGACAAACGTCGAGTCGGTTTACCGTGTCGAGTATACTTCGATCGGCGTGCGGCCCCGGCTGGGACTGGCGTACAACCGGGACCGTCATCATTTCGGGCTTACGGTTTCCCTGCCGCTTCTGAAACTCTCCGGGCGGGGTACGCTCGTCAGCGATAACCTGGTAACCAACCTCGTTCTCGGCGCCGGCCTGAGTCCGCTCAACCTGCTGGCCAATACCCGGCAGGAAAAACTGCATATCCGATACAAATCACCGGTAAGTATTGCGGCCGGATATACCTTCGATTATGGAAAAGGGCAACTTTTCGCCGCAGCAGAATGGTTTGCGGGATTGAAGGAATATGCCATCCTGACGCCCAGAAACGAGTACTACATCCGTCCGGATACCGCGCAGATTTCGGGAGAAGGACTACTGACCCTACGGGACGCCCGGCGGCCGGTCGTCAATGCAGCGTTGGGCATTACCTTCCCGGTGACGGAGAGAATTCAGGGTTATGCCGCTGCCCGTACCGATTTTACCTACACAGACCGCAGTCGTTTTTCGGTGCCGGACGGGCATACACCCTACACATCGTACTGGAATAACTACCACCTGCAGGTGGGTGCCAACATCCGCAAGAAAAAGATGGAAGTACGTCCCTGCCTGATGTTTACCTATGGCGGGATGAACGGCTACACCCAGCCGGTCAATTTTGATACGCCGAATGAGTCCAACCTGTTGCTGGGCGAGCAGGGAGTAAGCCGGGCAAGTTATTTTGTCGCCGGTTTTCAGCTGTCTTACATTCACGCGCTTTAGGTATGGCTGCCAAAAAATGGATCCGTCGATTGGTGATCACCCTCGTTGTACTGGGGGCGACTGGCGGCTTGCTGCATTGGCTGCTGTTGCGAAGCCTGAAGGAGGTTATTGCGTTTACGGTTGAGCAGCAGACCAACGGCGCATACGCGTTCCGGGCAGACGCCGTAGACGTGTCCTGGTCGGCGAAGCAGGCCCTGCTCAGGAATGCAGTCCTCCAGTGCCGTGATACTGCCGGGCGGCAGACATTTGCGAATGTCCGGATTGCTTCCCTGCAATTGACGGTTGATTCCTGGCGGGAGATTCTCCTCGACCGGAAAGTTGGCATCGGGCGGTTTGAGCTGACTGGCGCGACGGTAGAGTGGCACGACCGCCGTCCCAAAGAAGCTGCGAAGCAGGCGCCGTTTCACCCGTCGATGATTCTGGATGGTTTGAAAAAAGCGTTGGTTCACCTGCGCGTCCGTTCGTTCGACGCCTCCGGCGTTTCATTTGTGCTTTTCCGGGGATGGAGTGCGGAGCCGTTTGCCGTGCGTGATATTCGTTTTTCGATCCGGAATTTTGAAAAAATCAACAATGCTGACGGGCATATTTTCGGGTCCGATTCTGTCTCCTTTTCCCTCGGTCCTCAGCACTGGGTACTTCCGGAAAGCCACAGCAGAATCGCCTTTTCCGGATTGCGCTTCCTGGGCAACCGGCAGCATTTCGAAGTAGACTCGCTTTCCTATGCGGGCGAAGGGGCGTCTTTCGCCGCGGCAAAGGCCTTTTTTAATACCCGGCACCTGCCCGCGCTGTACCAGAAGGAGGAGCTGATTCTGGATACGGTGCGCTGCGTATCCCCGGTATTGAGCCTTCCCCTGCATGCAAAAAAAGAGCATGGCAGACCGGCGGCCCCTCCGTTCAAAAAAATACAAATCAATGTGATAGAAGTGACGGATGCGCGGCTTCACCTGAAAGGAGATAATGCCACTGCGCTTCGTACCGATAAAACAGATCTGGGCATCTACGGGTTGAAAGTCGTTCCGGGAAGTACCCATCCGGTCACGACCGACAGCATCCGGCTGGACCTCGATGACGTTGCCTTTTTGTCGAAAGACAGTCTGTCGCAACTGGTCGTCGCCCGGATGATCTTCCGAAAAAAAGACGCCTTCCTCGTCGGAGTAAAGTATGGGCCGGTTAACCCTGCAAAAGGCGGAATGCGGTTCACGGCTCCGCTGCTGCACCTGAAGCAGATACACCTGGATGAACTGCTGAAAAAACGGCTCGTAGCTCACGAAGCGGAGCTGGTATCGCCCGGCGTTTCCATTACACCGGTACCCGGGAAGAAAAAAGCGGCAGGCCCCGCCGGATTCTACGAAACACTGCACCATCTCGGCGAGTTGATTTCGGTTCGGGTGTTTCAGGTACGGGACGGGCAGTTGCAGATGCATGCGGGGGAAGAAAAACCGGTCGACATCCACCTGCGTGATTTTGATACACGCATTCTGTTGCGGGATTTTCTGGACGCCGACTCGCTTGTCGACATCAAACACGCGTTGCCGACGCTGACGATCGGGCAGATCGCCGTTCATACGCCGAAACTTACGCTCGACCTCGGCGGCTACCGGCTCGACGGTGTCAGGCGCCGGAACTGGCTGAAGGCTGCCGTGGCTCGCCTTGCCAACGGCACAACCGCCCGGGCATCCGGCGTGTACTGGGAAGCGTTTGACTGGGACGTTCTCCAAAAACAAAAGGCCATTCAGATCAACCGGCTGGAAATGGAAGATCTTGACGTAGCGATTCGTTCGACAGGCGCTCCCCGAACCGAAAAACCACCGCTGCCCGTCCTGAGGATTACTGAGCTGGCTGTAGCCCGGTCACGCTTCTCGGTGGAAGGACCGAATGTGCAGGCTTCCTGGAAGGGGCAAAGCTTTTTCCTGAACCATATCCGGACGCAAGGGTCTTACTTTCAATGGGATACGGCAAAGGTGCTGTTGACAGATATCGTTGTCAAAAAACCGGAGATGAACGCCTCCATCCGCCGGGTTGAGTTTGATAATCAACGAAGTACCCGCATTCAGGGGATCGAAGTAAACACGAAAAATAGCCGCAATAATGTCCCGGAAGCCGTTGTAACATCCCGTATCCGGTCGACCGATTTTCGGGAAATACCTGTTTCGGCGCTGGAAGCTACCGGAGGTACTACTGTTGTTACCGCAGGCGAGCGAAAAACCAAAGCCGGACAACAGCAGCCGCGGCGACCAATGCCGCAGTTGAACAGGGTGGCCCTTCACCTGCGAAACTGGAACGTCCGGTACCTTGGTAAAAAGGATTCCATCCACGCCGGGGCGGATATACAGGTACGCGGCCTTTCGGTTGGCGAGCCTATTCGCTACGATAGTGTACAGGTGAAGTTATCCGGGATACAGGTGGCGCGCGAGCGCCTTTCGGTACAGGTACCTGTTTTTGAAACGACACTGACGAAGGGAGAAGTGACGCGTGACGGCGCGGTACGCACCGCCGCGCTGCTCGAATGGAAAGGCGCTTCCGCTGCCTGGGCGAAGAATGATTCCGTCCGATTGCAGGTGAAAGACGCCGGCGGGACGTTCCGTGATGCCAATCTGGTACATCGCCCGAAAGAGCCGTTTCGCTGGCAGGACCTGGTTCCGAAAGCCCGGCTATGGTCAGGACCGGTGGCGTTTGATACGCCGAAGTCGCTTATCGGCGCGGAAGGCTATGCATGGTCGGGGAGTACTTTCAGCCTGCTCGGGTTTCACATTACGCCGCGCCAGAGCCGGGAAGAGACGTTCCGTACAGCTCAGTGGCAGGCGGATTACCAGTTGATAAAAGGAAAGGCCCTGCATATTTCCGGCATCCGGTACGGCAAAGGAGAGGAGGGTATCAACGTCCGGAAAATCGTTGCAGAGGAACCCGACCTGACTACGTCCCGCGATAAAAACATACCATTCCGCCACGGCATCGAAAAGCTGATGCCTACGCGTCTGATCGGGCAAATCGGGCAGAAATTGGCCGTAGATACGGTAGAAGTAGTACGTGGCCGGGTCACCGTACACGAATCGGTTCCGGGTACGACGAACTGGGGCCTGATTCCCCTCGAAAACATGTACGCGCTGATACGCGGGGTGACCAACCGGCCGCAACCCGGAGATAGCCTCCGGATGCTGGCGTCACTGCGGCTTTTTGATAATCACATCCGCCGGTTTTACTACCGGGAGGCGTATGCGGATAGTTTGTCGGGTTTCCGGGTGCAGAGCCATTTGTCGCGTATGTCGCTGCCGGGTTTCAATCCCATTGTTCAGAAGATGGCTTCTGTTGAAATCAGGCACGGTATTTCGGATACGCTGTATGCCAGCTGGGCGGGGAATAAATATGCGGCTTTTGGCGTCATGCATTTTTACTACAACGATCTCGCCGCCCGCCTGCTCGACAAAAAGGACCCGAACCGAAAGCCCCTGCTGCTGCGGGTGGAGAATTTCCTGGCCAACGCCATCATTCTTCATAAGCGTAACCGGCGACCGGTCTATGTCTTTTTTGAGCGGGACCGGGAGAAGTTCGTCTTCAACTACCTCGTCAAAGCCAAATTGCAGGGCGTACTCTCGGCGATTGGCGTGAAGAGCAGCCGGAAGTTCCTGCATAAGTACCGGGAAGTGCAGCGGCGGTATGGATTTCCGGATCAGTCGGGGGCGTTTGTGGTGGAAGGAAGGTAATCTTTCTGTCGGCAGAATCTCCAGGAAAGCAGCCGTTTCGTATCTGTCGGTTCTTGTTTTTGGCTTACGCCGGTAGCTATTCTATTATTCGGGAGAATTTTGTATTATACGTCGTGAATATTTCACCTCTGCCGAACCTTGTGGGTGCTGGAGAGGTCCCATTTGTCACCGCCACGTACCAATCCATCCTTATGAGTCTTGAAACCATCGTTTACTGCGAAGAAGTCACCGAAGCGCTGCTTCGGAAGGCCATCGAAAGACTGAATGAATTTGACATGACTGTGGAGCTGGATCCCGGTTTTACCCTGTCTTCCGGAAAACTGACCTTCCGGTACGAGTTGTCTGACCCTCCGATTGAAGCCCTGCGCGGCAAGCAGCTCAAAACAGGCATCAAGTTCTATATCAAAGATTTTGATTTAACGGAAGCCAAAAAGGCCCTGAACCCCAAACCGGGGCTCTGGGCCAGTTTGTTCGGAAAGAAGCGCCCTGAGGTGCCTTTTGCCTGCCCGGTGGCGGATTTACGCCTGGCGGAGTGCCGGCAGACGATCTCATTCGTCTGGCATGCCGGAGACAGTTTTCAGTTCCGCTTTGCCTCTCTGGCAAGCGCGGTACTCACCGAAATCGCCAACGGCGTTTGTTTCTATCCTGCCGACGACCTCTGGCACAACGCCGATAAGATCGTCGAAGAGGCGTTTGAAGAAGTACAAACCTACGAGAAGGCCGTCCGGGCGAAGGATTTGAAGTATGAGGAGTTTAAGGGGTGGGTGTGAGCGTAGTGCTGTGGGCTGCATAATAGGCGGTAAGCTGTAGGCTTTAAGCTATAAGCAAGTCCACCGGATGACGCTTGCTTATAGCCTATAGCTTACCGCCTATAGCTAATCCGCAGTTGGGTCCTTATATAACGCCCTGCCGGCGTCAGCTCGTCTTCCTTCCATTTGCCGTCGGCGGGAGCGCCGGGCTGGAGAAGGGCAGTTGTTTCTTTTTTGTCGGTGATGTTCCAGTTGGCCCAGCTGAGCCGGTGCTGCTCCATCCAGTCGTACCAGGTTTGGGTTTTTTCAGGGTCGAAAATCCCGTCTCCGTTTGATTCCCCGACGCCCCATTCGGTTACAAAAAGGGCCAGCCCGGCGGCCATAGCCTTCTCCGCTTTGGCGCGTAGTTTTTCCTGGTGGCTGGAATCGGAGGCGTAGAAATGAAAGGAATAGGCGATGTTCCGGTAGCCTTCGATGGGGGAAGCGGCGGCGATGTCTACGTCCTGGTCCCAGCGCGGACTGCCTACAACGATCAGGTTATCCGGGTCGTGTTTCCGGATTTCGGCGATGATGACTTCGGCGTAGGCTTTGATCACCTCCCAGGACTGATGATCCGGCTCATTCCAGATTTCATAGATGACATTCGGAACGCCTTTGTACCGCTTCGCCATTTCTGCGAAAAACAACCGGGAAGCTTCCTGATTCTTTTCGGCATGGTGATCGTGCCAGTCGATCAGGACATAGATGCCCTTTTTCACTGCCCGGTCGATCACCGGCAGGACTGTTTTCTTCTGGCCTTCCGGGTCGGAGAGATATCCGTTTTTCGGCTCGATGGCCATGGATACACGGACGAGAGAGGTTTTGAAGTCTTTGACGAGCCAGTCGACCACCTTCGGCGAGTAGTACTTTCGTCCGCCCCATACGCTCCAAGAAAAGCTGATCCCGCGAAGTTGAGGAGGAACGCCGTGCTGATCGACTATCCGGCCGCTTTCCACGCGTAGCGCGCCGTGGCGTCGTACCGGCGTTTGCGCAAACGCGCTGATACTGAGTAAAATAAAAAAGACAATTCGCATGAGAAGAAAAAAATGCCGGTGGAGCCCGCAGCCCCACCGGCGTGGCGGTTATTTGATCAGTACGAGGTCGTCAAAATAGAATACTTCGTCCTGTTTGTCAGGACCCTTGATCCGGAAGCCCAGAGATTTGAGCGTACTGCCGGCTTTCCAGAAGTCCATGTCTGTTAATTTGATTTTGAAATACGTCCAGGTGCCCGCTTTGACGTTGATCGCGTTTTTCTCGATGTAATCACCAAAAGCACCGGCTCCGGCATCGGTTGTGACGTACAGCGTATAGTCGGCCGAGGCGCCTTTGATCCATCCCGAAAGATAGGTATAGTCCGCCGAGTACGCGAGTCCCGGAAGCGAGAAGCCGATCAGGTGCCAGTTGCCCTTCTGGAAGTTTTTTCCGACAGAAGCAGTACCTGACTTGAACTCCGTTTTGGAAATCGCCGCCGCATCTCCCCAGGAGGCATCCGCGATACCTTTCGCATAGTCATCCGTAAAGATCGGGAAGACCTTATCCATGTTGACAAACTCCTGCGTCGTCTTCATGGCGCCTGTGGTATTCTTGATGTCCAGCGTGGCACGGGTAACGGTCGTCGCCGGCATTTTGATGACCATCGATTTCTTTTCCTTGGAGACGATTGTCACGGCGTCGCCGGTTCCGGAAAGTTTCACCGAGGAAACGTCGTCGAGGTTATTGCCCGTCAGCGTAATCTGGGTATCCTTGGTGAAGTTGTAGTTCGATACCTCGTTGATCGTCGGATACGCCAATACCCGGAACGAAACGGAAACCGATTTCCCGGCGCTGTTTGTGAACGTAATGTTCTGTTGCCCGCCGATGGCTTCCTCCGGAACCCGGAAAATGAGCGCCTTATCGGTGTTCAGCGTCGGCTGAAATCCCGCCGGGATATTTTCCTTTTCGAAAACGATGGTGCGCATGTCACCGAGGCCGGTACCGTTAAGGACGACCACCGATCCGCCCGAGGCGGAATCCGGTGCGAGAGCGGTGGCGACGGGCGTGCCGGGCTTGTATTCAGGCCGGCCGTCGGTGTCTTTCTCGCAGGCTGCGAGCCCTGCGAAAGCCAGCAGGGCAAAGGCGATATAGGAACGTGCTGTCATTGCTGTCTGTAATTATTTGTAGTACGGGACGGGGTCCTTGGCCAGTTCAGGGTCCTGTACGATTTCCCCGGCCGGAATGGGGAGGTACATGCGGTCTTCGGAGAAGTTGGTGACGTACGTGGGCGCTGTCACGGTACCGCGGTTCTGTTTTTCGATGATGGCTTTCGCTTTGGCGTATCCCTGGCGCTGGATGTCGTACCAGAAATCACCTTCGAAAGCAAATTCGACGCGGCGCTCGTGCAGGATATCGTCGTTGGTAATGGCTGTTTTCGGCATCAATCCGGCGCGGCTGCGTACCTGATTCAGCGCGGCCAGCGCCTTGGCATCAGCCGTCGAGGCATTGCCGCCCAGGATTGCTTCCGCGTAAATCAGCAGCACATCTGCGTAGCGGAGCAGTACCACGTTGTTGCCGGAGTTCTGACCCAGTACGGCGTCGCTGCCGAAACTCTTGCCCGGACCGGCGAAGTACTTGGCAATGTTGGCGCGTACGGCGTTGAGGTTGCCGCCGTCGGCTACCGGTTGCAGGGTATCATACCGGAAACCATTGGCCATGAACGCGTTGTACTTCGGCGCGTTGACACGTTGCGGCTTCCAGGCGGGGTTGGTCCAGCCGTGTTCCATAACCGACCATTTCCGACGCAGATCGCCGAACTCGTATTCTTTCAGGATGTCGAGCGAGGGTACATACATTTCCCAGGCGTCGGCTTCGGCGGTACGGAGGCAACCCGCGCCACGGTCCGGATTCTTGAGGTTACCCGTTCCCCAGGGATCCTGCGCCAACTGGTGCTGGATGGAGAACAGGCTCTCCTCGTTGTTGTTCATCGCGCTTTTGGTGAACATACCGTTGTAATCGCTTACGAGCTTGTACTTGCCGGAGTTAATGACTTCCTCGGCCTTGGTTTTGGCGTTGGCGTAGTCCTTCTCGTAGAGGTACAGCTTGGCAAGCATACCCTTGGCGGAGTATTTGGTCACCCGGCCGGGTACGTCCGATTCGGGTAGTCCCGCTTCGGCGGCGAGCAGTTCTTCCCGCGCAAACCGCAGTACATCTTTTTGCAGGTACCGGGGGATATTGAAGTTGCCGGAAAGGGCCGTCGCACCCGGATCGGTGATGATCGGGGCATGACCCCAGGTGCGGGCGATGTAGAAATACACCGTTCCCCGGATGAAATGCGCTTCGGCAATAGCCGGGTCGAGGTAGCTCGCGCCACCGCCCGTTGCCTTCTTTTCCTCAAACGTTTTGATCATCACATTGCAGTAGCCGATGATCTTGTAGAAGGCGCCCCATGCCGCGCCGATGCGTTCGGAAGCGGAAGACATGGAGAAGCTGAGGTACTCGGTGTCGGTGTAGGTAAACATATTTCCCGACATCACGTCGCCGATGGCATCCTGGGCGCGGCTTTCGTAGTTCCGCCACGGCAGGCCGCTGTAGAGCGTGCTGGTAGCGGCCCGTACTTCGTCGGCGTTGTTGTAATAGTTGCCGGTCGTCGTACCCGAAAGCGAGGGCCGATCGATGAAGTCTTTCTGGCAGGACGTCAGAAGCGCTCCGGCCGTCAGTAAGGTATAGATCGCTGTCTTTTTCATGCTGTGTCAGAATTGCAGATTGGCTCCGAGGGTGAATGTCCGGGGATTGGGATAGTGACCGGTATCGACGTTCATCAGCTTGATGCTGTTGTTGAACGCGCCGATTTCAGGATCGTAGCCGGAGTAGCTGGTGAACGTCTTGAGGTTCTGGATGCTGCCGTAGATCCGGATATTGGCCACTTTGATACGGTCCAGGAGGGTCTTCGGCAGGCGGTAGCCCAGCGTGATGTTTTGGATACGCCAGAAAGAGGCATCTTCCACATACCGGTCCGACATGGCCGTATTGTTCTTGTTGGTGACCGTGAAGCGGGGCAGGCTGCCGTCGGTATTGTCGTCGGTATAGCGGTCATTGACCGTCCGCATCTGGTTGGACCAGGCGCTGTTCATCCCCTCCAGCTGCCAGCGGAGGAAGTTGAATGCTTTCGCTCCCTGACTTCCCTGGAGAAACACTGACAGGTCGAATCCCTTGTAATTCAGGGTATTGGTGAAGCCCCAGGAGAACTTCGGCAGCGGACTGCCGATATAGGTCATGTCCTGTGCGTCTACTTTCCCATCGCCGTTGATGTCCTTGAAGCGGATATCCCCCAGCCACGTTTCGTTTTGGTTGACTTTGTATCCGAACTGCGGGAGGCTGGAGGCCAGTTCTTCCTGCGTGCGGAAAAGGCCGTCGGTCTTCAGGCCCCAGAACGAGCCCACCGGCCGGCCCGGCGTGGTGTGGGTGACGAGGTAGTTGCTGTAGTAGACCTTCCCGTCGAGCGCGGAGGCAGCACTGGCCGCCTTGTCATAGGTGTTGGTAAACTGGGTAAAGACGACGTTCGACTTCCAGGTGAAATCACCCTTCTTCACATTGACGGTATTGAGGCTGATGTCGATACCGGTGTTGGTCATCTGGCCGGCGTTGCCGAGGGGAGCCTTGAGGTCGTCCCACTGATCGCCGACGCCGATCAGGTTCGGGCCGGTGAGGAAGATGATCATGTCGGACGTTACCTTTTTGTAGACGTCGATCGTCGCGTCGATCCGGCCGTTGAGGAAGCCGACATCAATCCCCGCGTTGGTGGTGCGAACCGATTCCCATTTCAGGTTCGGGTTCGGAATGCCGTTGATCATGTTGGACGTCCCGAAGCCAACCGGTCCCGAGAAAAACTGCACCGCACCGACATAAGCCGGGTTGGGTGCCCCGCCGGGGAAGTTCTGGTTGCCGACTGATCCATAGCCTACCCGGACTTTGAGGTAGTTCATGACGTTGGTCAGAGACCCTTTGGCAAACTTCTCGTTGGTTACCGTCCAGCCCGCCGAAACGCCGGGGAAGTACCCCCACCGGTTGTTCGGACCGAAGTTGGATGAACCGTCCGCGCGGAAGCTCGCAGAGACGGAGTACCGGTCGTCATAGGTATAGTTCGCCCGGGCAAAGAACGATTCCATTGCCCAGTGACCCTTGCCGCCGTTGAGGCCCCAGGAGGTCTGGTCCGAGCTCCCGGTATTCAGGTCAAAGATATTGGCCTGGAGATCTACCTTTGATCCGGAAATCGCCTGATAATAAGAGGCTTGCGCCTGGTGCCCCAGTGTGGCCTGGATACCGTGTTTGCCGAAATACTTATTGTAGTTCAGGTAGTTGGTAAGCGACCAGTAGTAGCTGTCGGAACGGGAATCGATGAGTTTGCTGCGGAAGGAAGTCCCGCCGACGTTCCCTGATTTCTGAAAGGCTACATTGTTGTCCTGCCCGAGGGTATACGAGAGTTCGTTGCGCAGGGTCAGGCCCTTGAGCAGCTCGAGTTCGGCGTAGAAACTACCGAAAATGTTGTTGGTCGTCTTGGTATTGCCGCGGAACTGGCTGTTGCCCACGAGATTGGCGTTGTTATACTGAACCCCGCCGATGGTCTGGCCGCCGCCCCAGGAGCCGTCAATATTCTTGACCGGAATAAGCGGGCTCGTCACTGCGCCCCACCAGATGGTACTTTCCGCCGCATCGGCGAGGGATACGTTCTGAATACTCCGGGAAACGTTGGCGCTCAATCCTACTTTCGCCCAGCTTTTCAACTGATTATCCAGGCTGAAACGCGCCGAATACCGTTTGAAGTCGGAACCGAGCAGAATACCCTTATTGGTGAAGTAGTTGAGGGAGACGTAGTAATTCGTCCGGTCACGGCCACCCGAGAAACTCAGCTGGTGGTTCTGGATACTGCCCCGCTGGAACATAGCATCCTGCCAGTCGGTACCCCGGCCGAGGATAGACGGGTCTTTGAATTCATCCGAAACCGGATTACCGATGATCGGCAGTACCTGATTTTGGTAACGGGCAAATTCCGGCAGATCCATGAGATCGAGCTTGCGGGCTACTTCCGACACGCCGTAGTACACGTCGTAGTTGATTTTGCCGTCGCCCTGCTTGCCGCGTTTCGTCGTGATCATGATGACCCCGTTGGCAGCCTGCGAGCCATAGATCGCCTGCGCGGAAGCGTCTTTGAGGACGTCGATCGACTCAATATCATTCGGATTCAGCATTGCCATGACGCTGTTACCCGTTTGCCCGTCGCCTCCGCCCAATCCGGCATATCCGCTGGAAGCCGAGGTATTTCCGCCGACAAACGGCACGCCGTCAATCACAAAAAGCGGGTCGTTGCTGTTGATGGACGTAACGCCGCGAACCTTCACCGAAACTCCGCCGCCCGGCTGTCCGCCGTTGCTCGTCACCGTCACACCGGCAGCTTTTCCCTGAAGCAGCTGGTCTACACCGGCTGCGGGAATATCTTTCAACTCGGTAGCTTTCAGCGTAGTAATGGAGGAAGTGACGTCCGAGCGTTTCGCCGTACCATAGCCAATCACAACGACTTCGTCAAAGTTTTTCTCCGTACTCAGCAGGGTAACGGAGAACTGCGTACGTGAGCCGATTTCCAGCTCCTGTGTTTGTTTTCCGATGAAGGAAATCACCAGCGTGCGGGCCTCCGCCGAAACGGCTAGGGTAAACCGGCCCGAGGCGTCGGAAGTCGTACCGGTCTGCGTTCCTTTGACGTAAACGGACGCGCCGGGGAGCGTCACGCCTTTGTCATCGGAGATAACGCCCCGGATGGTTCGCTGCTGGGCCCACGCCGCCAGGCAGGAACTCAGCAGGAAGAATACCAGAAGAAGAGGTTTGGTCATAGTCATCGTGTTTAGATGTGCAGGACATGGAATGGCCGGCTCCGGCCCGGAAAGGCCGCAGAAAGCCGGGGTCGCCTGGCAACAGGAGACCGTAAACGGTACTGTTTTTCGGAAATGGATCAGGCGGTCCGGCCTGAGGGGTTAAGGGCTACTAATCGGTTCATGGGTAATGAAATCATGACGGAAGTTCCCCGTCCGGGTTCGCTCTGCCACATGACCTGTCCGCCGAGGTAGGTAATGCGGGAGCGAATATTGGCAAGCCCGTTGCCGGACGCTTCTTCCGGCACGCCGCCACGGCCGTCGTCGTCCACGCTGATAAGGGCTGTTTCGTCGTTAACGAGCAACTGCACCGTGATATGCCGGGCGAAGGCGTGTTTCAGGGCGTTGTTCAGCAGCTCCTGGATCACCCGGAAAATCATTCCGGAAGCCTCCTCGCTGAGCGGCGGCATCTCGCCGTAATGTTCAAGTACCAGTTCGGTCTGGTTGACGAGGTTGAGTTTCTGAACGAGGTCTTCCAGCGCGGGTATCAACCCGAACGTGGAGAGGGCATAGGGACGCAGGTCGTTCGAAATCAGTCGCGTTTCGGTACAGGCTTCGTCCAGAAACTGATTCAGCGGTTCGCGTACGCCGCCGGGGAGCTGCTCCTGATGGGCTTCGACAAAGAGCTTGATCCGGGATAGCTGAATTCCAAGGCCGTCGTGCAGGTCACGTGCGATCCGGCTGCGCTCGCTTTCCTGTCCTTCGATCATGGCCCGGAGCGACTTGAGTTCGAGGTCGTGAATCTGTTGCTGCGCGATGACGGCCTGTTGCCGGGCAATGAGCTTCTGCTGGCGACGCAGGTAGATCAGTACCCCGACGCCCACGACAGATAAAATCAAACCCACCACCAGCATCGAATTCAGAAACCGCTGATACTGACTCTGTTCGGCTACCAGCTGCTTTTCTACCGCCAGGGTTTTGATCTGGCTGTCAAGCTCCTGAAGCCGGATGCTTTTCGTTTGTTCCGACTGGTAAAACTGCGTTGCGAGTTCCAGTGCCTTGAGCTGTGACAGGTATGCGTTCCGAAAATCTCCCGCATCGGCGTAGCTCTCTCCGGTATGCCGGGAAATCTGCCGCATCATCGAGATGTTGTTCTCCTGCGTGGCAAACCGGTAGCTGTTCCGGAAGTAGTCCAGTGCAGCGGCGGTATTCTTCCGAAACTGCTCGGTGATGCCGAGGTAGAAATAGTTCAGACCCGTCAGCCAGTTTACGCCGAGCTTTTTCGACATGGCCAGGCTCGCCGAGGCGAAATACCGGGCCGAATCCGGGCGTTGAAACCGCAGGTATGTCGTCGACAGCAGGTTCAGCGCAAATGCCTGTGACTGAGCCAATCCCGCCCTGGCGCTGATCCGTTCGGCTTTCCGGAGGCGGGTGATGAGCGAAACGGGTACCGGTTTCGAATTTTGCTCGATATTCGCCAGTGCCAGCTCACAGTCAATGGTCCGGGGCAGATCCCCGACCCGCCGGAAGTACAGGTATGCCCGTCGGATATAGTTCACCGCATGTTTTTGCATGAATTCATCGTGCAGGTAGTAGTAGTCTCCCAGCTTGTGATGCAGGCGGTAATAGTCCGTCGAATCGCCCTCCAGGTGGAAATACTTGAGACACTGGAAATAAGCGTCTACTGTATACTTATTATAACCATACTGCTGCTGGTACAGCCAGCCGAGGTGCTCGTAGGCCCTTGCCGCGTCTCCGAATTTCTTGTCCGCCAGCAGGATCCGGATTTGCCGGTTGGTACTGTCTATCCCGGGAGGTAATGCCCGGGCCGCCGTACCGATCAGCAGCAACAGCCAGAGTATCCTCTTCATCAGTCGATATAGTTCAGTTCCATGGCCGTCTTGATCAGCAGTGCCGTATTCGGAACATCGAATTTCAGCAGGAGACTGCTGCGATGGAACTCAACGGCTTTTACGCTGACAAACAGTTGATTGGCCATTTGTTGCGTCGTCAGCCCCTGGGAAATCAGGTTCAGTACTTCCGACTCCCGCGGGGTCAGGTTCGGACGGAGACCTGCCGCCGGCTTGCGTTGCTTGGGACTGTCGTGGAGAAGGATCGTCGTGATGGTATCGTTGAAGTACGTTTTCCCGGCGCAGACTGTTTCAATTGCCTGGAGGAGTTCCGACTTCGTCGTGTTTTTCAGCAAGTATCCCTTCGCGCCCTTCCGGACGACCCGCTTGATCAGGCTGGCGTCGTCGTGCATGGTCAGCGCGATCACCTGCACGCCGGGATACACCCGGGTAATGTACTCGCAGAGCGAAAGGCCGTCTTCGATGCGCGGAAACGAAATATCGAGCAGAATAACATCAACTTCCGTTAGCGCGAGCCGGCTCATGACCGCCTCCGCGGAATAGCACCGCTCGGTCACCTCAATGCCTGCCGAACCGGAAATCAGGGACTCGATTCCTTCGACAAAAACATTATGGTCGTCAGCAATCAGAACACGTATCATACGCCGCGCGGTAAAACAGGTTTAGAGGCAGTGGTAATGGTAAATTGCATAGCAAAAATAGGATTTATTGAATGGTGACTCAAATAGGGGAAACCCGATTCCGAAGAAAACTAGGGAAAACCCTATGACAAAAATGGCTCCCGGACCGGTCCGAAACAGGCATTCACCGAAATGTTTTGTATCTTTGCAACTCAATAGTTCTCTTTAGCCCTTTATGTGATACCCCGGCAGTTTCCATCCGACTTCTTTCGAAACTGATCATAGCTTCGCTGCCGCTTGTGCGGGCGGGCTTCTTTCCGGACACATATGTGATACCCTTCTTTTCTGATACGCTTCAGGCGTCCTGATCCGGTTGCATTTTCCAACCGGCCTCCTTTTCTTTTTTCTTTCGATAAACTCCTGTCTTTCACATGAGTATCGTTCTTTCTATGGTGGACTATCTCCGTCCGGACGGAGAACCCCTGTTCCAATCCCTTGATCTGGTTCTGGGCGACGGCGAAAAAGCCGCGCTCGTGGGCCATAACGGCGTAGGCAAGTCTACGCTGATCCGGCTGATGGCCGGAGAACTGATGCCGGCAGCCGGCGCCGTGACCATCGGCGGCACCCGCTGGACAGTCCCTCAGCATACCGGCCAATACGATGAAATGCCTGTTATCCGGGCACTCGGCGTTGAGCCCCAATGGCTTGCGCTGCGGGCTATTCTGGGTGGCGATGCCGCTGAAATACATTTTGAAAAGCTTCAGGACGACTGGGAGCTGGAAGACCGCGTCGCCGAAGCGCTCGCCGGGTGGGGGCTTGGCGACGTTGACCCCGAACGCCCGATGGGCAGCCTCAGCGGCGGCGAAAAAACCAAGGTATTTCTGGCCGGCGCGCAGATTCACCGGCCGGATCTGCTGCTGCTCGACGAGCCTTCCAACCACCTGGATCAGCAAAGCCGCCAAAAATTGTATGAATTTATTAAAACGTGGACGGGGTCTCTTCTCGTCGTCAGCCACGACCGTACCCTCCTCGACCTGATGGATACGACCCTGGAGCTGACGACCCTCGGGCTGGAGGTATTCGGAGGTAACTATACCTTCTACCGCGGGCAGAAGGACGGTCAATTACAAGCCCTTCAGCACCAGCGGGATGAGCAGGAAAAAGCCCTGAAACAGGCCCGCCAGAAGGCAAAGGAATTGGCCGAGCAGCGGCAGAAAAAGGAAGTCCGCGGGAAGGCTCATGGGCAGAAACAGTCGCTTCCCCGGATCGTTGCCGGTAACCTCCAGCGCCAGGCCGAAGTCAGCTCCGCCCGGATGAAGGAAGTCCACGAAAACAAGATGAGCGGCCTGTCTGACGAGCTCCGGCAGACCCGCTCCCGCATCGAAGAATTATTGCCCCTCCGGCTCAGCCTTGGTACCCCGCACCTGCATAAGGGGAAACTACTGGCCGAAGGAAGGGATGTGCAGGTGGTTTATAGCGACCGGGTACTCTGGACATTGTCGTTTCAGATTCGTTCGGGAGACCGTATCCGGATAGCCGGACCGAATGGTTCCGGGAAAACGTCGCTGCTTCGGTTGCTCACCGGCAGCCGGCAGCCGGATGCCGGCGTACTCTGGCGGGCCGAAGTACCTTTTGCCTGGCTGGATCAGGATTACTCCCTGTTGGACCCGGCGCTACCCGTTTTGCGACAGGTCGAACGGTTCAATTCCCGCTTGTTGCCGGAACATAGCCTGAAATCCCTGCTGCACCAGCATCAGTTTCCCGCAGAAAAATGGTATACGCCGACGAGAGATCTCAGCGGCGGCGAGAAGCTCAAGCTGGCCCTGTGTTGCCTGGCGGCCGGGACAGAAGCGCCTGAACTGCTGTTACTTGACGAACCGACCAATAATCTGGACATTCGCAGTCAGGAATTGTTGACAACAGCCATCCGGGAATACCCCGGGACGGTGCTGGTCGTTTCACACGATGTAGCTTTTCTTCGCGAGATCGGTATTGAGCAGGAAATGACGTTGGCGTGATGAATAGCCCGTTCGTCTCATTTGCCGGTATCGCCGGTAAAGAAGGTTGACATTCGGAACCGGTTTGCATCAAAACGAATGCGGACGGGTAGGATAGGGTCTGAAATGTATCGTATTTTTGGCGAGACGCATTCCGGAGCATGTCCTGCCCGTTGTGCCAAACAGCCAGGCTCAATCCATGAAAATTCTGTTAGTTGAAGACGAGGAGCGGTTGGCTTCCTTTATCCGCAAGGGAATTTCGGCGGAAGGCTATGAAGTGGAAGTCGCGTATGACGGCCGCACGGGTCTTTCGCTTTTCCGCCGGAATATTTACGATCTCCTGATCCTGGACGTAAACCTGCCGCAGCTCAACGGATTCGAGCTGTGCCGGCTGGTCCGTTCCGAAAACGAAACAATTCCGGTGCTGATGCTGACGGCGCTGGACAGCCTGGCCGATAAGGCCGACGGATTCAATGCCGGCGCCGACGATTACCTCGCCAAACCATTTGAGTTTCAGGAGCTTCTGCTGCGCGTTCGGGCGCTTACCCGCCGGAACGGCTCCCGCCAGCGGCAGGTACTGCAACTGGCCGATCTGGAGCTGAACCTGGATACCAAGACCGTTACCCGCGGCGGCAAGCGGATCGACCTCACCACGCGGGAGTATGCCCTGATGGAGTACCTCATGCTCAACAAGGGAAAAACCATTTCCCGGGTCGACATCAGCGAGCGGGTCTGGAGTCTTAAATTTGACAGCAATACCAATGTTATTGACGTGTATATCAGTTATTTGCGAAAGAAAATAGACAAGGATTTTTCGCCGAAACTGTTGCATACCGTCGTCGGAATGGGCTACGTTCTCCGCGAAGAGTAGCCCTTCCCATACCCGTACCTGCATGCTTATCCGCAATCGCCTGACGATCATTTTTACCCTCCTGGCGATGGCCATTCAGGTCACGCTGTGCCTGCTCGTTTTCTACTTCTATTCGCTGTACCGGCAGGAAGAGTTTTTCAGCCGGCTGGAAGGAAAAGCAGAGGTAGCTGGTCGCGTCCTGATTTCGCGCCGGCACCTGCACGACGATTTTTTCAAGAACATGGTCCGGACAGATCTCCTGACGATCGTCGAAGAGCAGATCAGCATCTATGACAGCGATCAGAAACTGGTCTTTACCAACCGGATGCTGAAGGAGTCGGACTACTACAAGGAGAAAATACCCTTTTTGTCCGGAAATACGCTGTCTACCTTCCGGATCGGGCACCTGGAGTCGATCGTGATGCCGTACCGGGACCGCGGTCAGCAGTTTTACATCTTTGTTTCGGGGTTTGACCGCATCGGCTTTGCGAAGCTCGGCGCCCTCCAGCAGATTCTGGTACTGGCGAATTTGCTGGGTTTTGCGCTGATCGTACTGGCCGGCTGGTATTTCTCGGGCCGGGTACTGAAGCCGATCTCCCGGATTGTCGACGAAGTGGAAACCATCACCGCCCGCCACCTGCACAAACGCGTGAACGAGGGCAACCGCCGGGACGAAATCGCGCAACTGGCGATGACCTTCAACCAGATGCTCTTCCGGCTGGAAGATGCCTTTGTGTCGCAGCGCAGCTTCGTTTCCCATGCTTCTCATGAATTGCGTACCCCCCTGACCAATACCCTCGGTACGCTGGAAACATCTCTCCGGTACGATCAGAACCCGGCCGACTGGCGGGATAGCATGGAAGTGGCGGTGGAAGAACTCAAGAAAGTTATCGCGCTGACAAACGGTCTGCTGGGGCTGGCAAAGGTAACAGATGGCCCGGTGGCGCTGTCGACTGTGCAGGTAGACGACTGCCTCATGACGGCCATCACCCAGGTACAGGGGAAATACCCCGGCCGGAATCTGCCGCTCCGGTTTTCGGCGGACGAAGAGGACATTCTCACCGTCAAAGGTAATCCGACACTCCTCGGCACGGCCTTTCTGAATGTACTCGACAATGCCTGCAAGTATTCGTCCGGGGATGTATCGGTGGAACTGAGTTCCGGAAACGATCAGGTAGTCGTAAGCGTTACCGACCGCGGGCGCGGTATTTCAGACGCCGATACGGCGCATATCCTGGATCCGTTGTACCGGGGGAAGAACGTAGAGGGCGTACCAGGCTACGGAATCGGCCTGGCGGTGACACAGAAAATCGTCGAACTTCACCAGGGTGTATTAGAGATTCAGTCGCGGGAAGGGGAGGGAACCACCGTTTCCATTAAACTTCCGGCCTACGTATAGCGAATTTCATGGAATTGAGCCGATATAATATTGTACTATATAAAGATTGAATACAATTGCCGAAATGCCGTATTAAGACGGTTTTGGGGGACGTAAACCGCTCTTTTTGACACGATTAGGCCTATTTCAGACACCCTGGATTCTTCAATCTCTTCCCCGATATTAAACTTTTCTAATATCTTCTAATTTCCTTCTCACACCGTTTTAATGTTCCGGCGCTTGCTTTGTTGCAAAGCAATGAAGATACAAGCTTATGCAACGCCGGAGTTTCCCCTCGATTTTGCTTTACGGCTTTGGGCTGGCATTGGCGCTTTCCCTGGTGTTTAACGGATTTCTGCTGGGCGAGCTGAGTCGCCTGCAGGGATTTGATGACTTCTCGTCTTCCGGTCATACCGTGGTAGACGACTCGCTCTGGCAGCAGCAACTGACCGACTGCCAGCGGGCTAATCAGGAAAAGGATAGCCTCATTCACCGCCTGGTCCAGGTTCCCAACGCACCCCCGCCGGTCCGACCGGTCCGTCGCCTCAAATAAAAATTTCTTCCCTACTCATCAAACCGTCTCACTATGCAGGTAAAACGCACCACCTCTTATCGGACTGCCCTTTCGGCATCCGACACCCGCACCTGAGGCCGCAGCCGACGTGCACTCCGGGTGGCAACAGCTGCCGACTCAAACGACCGTTCCCCTTTTAAAAAGAAGACTATTATGAGAAAAATTCTCATGCTGTTGAGTGCCTGTGCCCTGCTTTCGAGCTGCGCCGAGCATCAGCACGAAAAAGAAGAAGAAGTGAAGTACCTCGTAACCAGTCCGCTCAAAGCTGACACCACGGTTACCAAAGACTATGTATGCCAGATCCGCGCGATCCGCCACATCGAAATGCGCGCCCAGCAACGGGGGTATATCCAGAACATTTATGTAGACGAAGGTCAGTCGGTGCGGGAAGGACAGGTAATGTTCCAGATCATGCCGAAACTGTATGAAGCCGAGCTGCAAAAAGCACAGGCGGAAGCCAGCTTCGTCGGCATTGAGTACAAGAACACGAAGCGCCTTGCTGACAGCAACGTTGTGGCTCCGAACGAACTCGCGATGGTAAACGCGAAGCTCGACAAAGCCAAGGCGGAAGTTGCGCTTGCGCAGGTTCACCTCGGTTTCACGAAGATCAAAGCGCCGTTTACGGGAATCATGGATCACTTTCAGGTACGGCTCGGTAGTCTCGTGGACGAAGGCGATCTGCTGACGACGTTGTCTGACAACAGCAAAATGTGGGTCTACTTCAACGTGCCGGAAGCCGAGTACCTCGACTACAAGGCCAAGCAAACCGATACCCGGAAGATGCAGGTGAAGCTCCGGATGGCTAACAACGAGCTGTTTGATCACCCCGGCGTAGTGGAAACGATCGAAGCGGATTTTGACAACGAAACCGGTAACATCGCTTTCCGGGCTACGTTCCCGAACCCGAAGGGACTCCTCCGCCACGGCGAAACGGGTAATATCGAAATGACGATTCCGCTGCGTAATGCGCTGATTATCCCGCAGAAAGCCACGTTCGAAATACTTGAAAAGAAATATGTCTACGTCGTTGGCGCGGACAACAAAGTACACTCCCGCGAAGTATCTGTCGCTGCCGAAATGCCTGACCTGTATGTTATCGGCAACGGTCTGAAGGATGGCGAACGCATTCTCCTCGAAGGAATCCGGAAAGTGAAGGATGGCGATAAGATCCAGTTCCAGTACGAAGGTCCGCAGTCGGTTATCCCGAAACTGAGAGTATACGCCGAGTAGAGGGTATGTGTCACTAAACAGGCAAGAATATGTTCAGACAATTCATACACCGGCCAGTACTCGCGATTGTGATTTCGCTGGTCATCATATTCATGGGCATTCTGGCCATCAACAGTCTACCCATCTCGCAGTTCCCTGAAATTTCCCCGCCAATGGTTATCGTCCGGGCATCCTACCCCGGGGCGAGCGCCAAGGTACTCACCGAGTCTGTGCTCATTCCGATGGAGCAGGCAATCAACGGGGTACCGGGGATGAAGTACATGACTTCCGATGCGACCAGTGCGGGGGAAGCCAACATCCAGATCATTTTTAACCTCGGTACCAACCCCGACCAGGCGGTCGTGAACGTCAATACCCGGATTGCGCAGGTATTGAACCGCTTACCGGTCCTGGTACAACGGGAAGGGGTTATCGTGAACCGGATCGTGCCGAACATGTTGATGTACGTCAACTTGTACAGTAAGGACAAGAACGCCAACATGAAGTTCCTCTTCAACTATGCCGGGGTAAACATGCTTCCGGAGTTGCAGCGGATTTCGGGTATCGGTCAGGCGAGTATCCTCGGTTCGCGGCAGTATGCCATGCGTATCTGGCTGAAGCCGGACCGGATGCGTGCCTATAATATCTCTGCCGACGAAGTCATGGACGCGCTCGGTGAGCAAAGCGTGATCGGGTCTCCGGGTCGTATCGGCCGGGCCGACGGAAAGCGTGCCGAAGCGTTGGAGTATGTATTGACGTACCAGGGGCGGTTTAACGAAGTGGATCAGTATAAAAACGTCATTGTCAAGGCGAACGCCAACGGGGAAATCCTGCGGTTGAAGGACATTGCGGAAGTAGAGCTCGGCAGCGAGTACTATGACCTTTACTCAAACCTGAACGGACTCCCGTCAGCGGCTATTCAGCTGAAGCAAACGTACGGCAGTAATGCCAAGGATGTGATCCGCGACGTTAAGGCGAAACTGGATGAACTCAAGAAGACCTTCCCGCCGGGAATGGACTACGAGATCAGCTATGACGTTTCGAACTTCCTTGACGCGTCCATCGAAAACGTTATTCACACCCTGCGGGACGCGTTTATTCTCGTGGCATTGGTGGTGTTCGTCTTCCTGGGCGACTGGCGGTCAACGCTCATTCCGACCCTTGCCGTACCGGTATCGCTCGTCGGGGCCTTCATTTTCATGCAGGCGTTCGGACTGACGATCAACATGATTACGCTCTTTGCCCTTGTATTGGCGATTGGTATTGTGGTCGATGATGCCATCGTCGTCGTCGAGGCTGTCCACGCCAAGATGGAAGAAGAGCATCTATCGCCCTACAAAGCCGTTAAGAAAGTACTCCGCGAAATCTCCGGCGCCGTTATTGCCATTACCCTGTTGATGACTGCGGTATTTGTGCCGGTAGCGTTTATGACGGGTCCTGTCGGGATTTTCTACCGGCAGTTTGCGATTACGATGGCGACGTCGATCGTTATCTCCGGTCTCGTCGCGTTGACGCTGACACCGGTACTTTGCGCGATGATTCTCCGGAATCACCACGATCATCCCCGGAAGAAAAACATCATTGACAAAGGTATCGACGCCTTCAACCGCGGTTTTGAGAAACTGACGGGCCGGTATGTCGGACTGCTGCGCATGATCGTCAACCGCCGGATGGTGACCTGGGGTATTCTGCTGGCCTTCGGCGCGGGGATCTTCGGTATTTCGACGACGCTGCCTTCCGGTTTTATTCCGAGTGAAGACCAGGGCATGATCTATGCCATTATCCAGACGCCTCCGGGATCGACACTGGAACGTACGAACGACATCGCAATGCGTCTCCAAAAGATTGCCGAGCACGTGGAAGGTATCCAGTCTGTTTCGGCGCTGGCAGGGTATGAAGTATTGACGGAAGGTCGCGGTTCCAACGCCGGTACCTGTCTGATCAACCTCAAGCCGTGGGGCGAACGCGAGCACAACGTCAACGAAATCATGGAGGAACTCGAAGAGAAGGCCAGGGTGATTCCGGGTGCGACGATCGAGTTCTTTGATCCTCCGGCCGTACCGGGTTACGGCGCCGCGGGCGGTTTTGCCCTGCAGCTGCTCGATAAAACCAACTCGGGCGATTACAAGCAGCTGGAGCGGGTAACGGAAGATTTCATGGCGCAACTCAAGAAGCGCAAGGAGCTTTCCGGTCTGTTTACCTTCTTCAGTGCGAATTATCCGCAATACGAGCTGGAAATCGACAATAAACTGGCCATGCAGAAGGGTGTATCCATCGGTCGGGCCATGAACACGCTCTCGATTCTCATCGGTAGTACGTATGAACTCGGTTTCATCAAGTTCCAGCGCTTTTTCAAGGTATTCGTCCAGGCTGCGCCGGAATACCGGAGTCTGCCCGAGGACATCATGAACCTGTATGTGAAAAACAACCGGGACGAAATGGTACCCTTCTCTGCCTTCATGAAGATCAAGAAGACGCAGGGGGCCAACGAAATCAACCGGTATAACATGTATACAACGGCCGCCTTCCGGGGTCAGCCGGCGAAGGGTTACAGCTCCGGGGAGGCAATCAAAGTCATCCAGGAAGTAGCGAAGAATACGCTGCCGCGCGGATACGACATTGACTGGGGCGGTCTCTCGAAAGATGAAACCATGCGCGGAAACGAGGCGGTCTACATCTTCCTCATCGTATTGGCCTTCGTCTACATGGTACTTGCGGCTCAGTATGAAAGTTTCCTGCTGCCGCTGGCGGTCGTGTTCTCGCTGCCTTGCGGGGTGTTCGGATCGTTCCTGCTGATCAAGATGATGGGCCTCGCCAACGACATCTATGCACAGGTCGGGTTGGTCATGCTCGTGGGTCTGTTGGGTAAGAACGCCGTCCTTATCGTCGAGTTCGCGGTGCAGAAACACCGGGAAGGCGAGACGGTTCTCAACGCCGCTATCGAAGGAGCCAAGGTACGTTTCCGCCCGATTTTGATGACGTCCTTCGCCTTCATCGCCGGGTTGATTCCGCTGGTACTGGCGCATGGCCCGGGCGCTATCGGTAACCGGACGATCGGTTCTTCCGCTCTCGGAGGGATGTTGTTTGGTACGGTCTTCGGCGTCCTTATCGTTCCGGGATTGTACTACATCTTCGGCAAACTGGCCGAAAACCGCCGCCTGATCAAACGCGAGGAAGAGAATCCGTTAACCGAAGAATTCACTCACAATGTATAAAAGGATCGCACGCATAGGACTGGGAGTCGCGTTCCTGTCGATCGCCATCACCGGGTGTAAAACCCCGGTGCTGGTGACCCGGACAGAGAACCGGAATGTTCCCGGCAGTTTTGACTCGTCTCAGGATTCCACCAACACGGCACGGATGAAATGGCGGGAGTTTTTTACCGACCCGAACCTCGTTTCCCTGATCGATACCGCCCTGCATAACAACCAGGAGCTGAATATCACCCTGCAGGAAATCGAAATCTCCCGGAATGAAATCCAGGCGCGGAAAGGGGAGTACCTGCCGTTCGTTGGCCTGCGCGGAAGCATGGGCGTCGATAAGGTAGGCCGGTACACGGTACAGGGTGCGACGGAAGCGACGACGGAAATCAAGCCGGGTAAGGAAATGCCCGATCCTGTTCCCAACTTCCTGGCTGGCGCGTTTGCTACCTGGGAAATCGATATCTGGAACAAGCTGCACAACGCAAAAAAGGCAGCGGTCAACCGGTACCTGGGTTCGATTGAAGGCCGGAATTTCCTGGTGACAAACCTGATTTCCGAAATCGCGAACTCGTACTACGAGCTGCTCGCGCTGGATACCCAGCTGGATATCCTGAACCGGAACATCGAGATTCAGACCAACGCCCTCAAGATTGTCCGCCTGCAGAAAGAGGCTACCAAGGTGACCGAGCTGGCCGTCCGCCGGTTCGAAGCCCAGGTACTCAACACGCAGAGCATGCAGTACACCATCCGTCAGCGGATTATCGAAACGGAAAACCGGATTAACTTCCTCGTTGGCCGGTATCCGCAGCCGGTTACGCGTACCGTGGGTGGATTTGAAAACATGCTGCCGGCGGCTGTGAAAGCCGGTTTGCCGTCACAGCTGCTCGCGAACCGGCCGGATATCCGGCAGGCGGAGCAGGAGCTGGCCGCGACGAAGCTGGATGTGCAGGTTGCCAAGGCGCGTTTCTATCCGTCGCTGGGTATTTCAGCGGGCTTCGGGTACAACGCCTTTAACCCGGCGTATATCATCCGCACGCCGCAGTCCCTGTTGTTTTCTCTGGCAGGCGACCTGACGGCGCCGCTGGTCAATAAAAACGCCATCAAGGCTGCCTACTTCAATGCCAATGCCAAGCAGATTCAGGCTGTTTTTAACTACGAACGGACGATTCTGAACGCCTACATCGAAGTGGCCAACCAGTTGTCGAACATCACCAACCTGGAAAAGAGCTACGACCTGAAGTCAAGGGAAGTGCAGGCGCTGACCCAATCGGTGACGATCTCCAATACGTTGTTCATGTCGGCCCGCGCCGATTACATGGAAGTACTGCTGACCCAGCGCGATGCGCTCGAATCCCGCTTCGACCTGGTCGAAACCAAAATGAAGCAGATGAATGCCATGGTAAATATTTACCGGGCACTGGGAGGCGGCTGGAATTAACGTACCTGATTTCCGCCATCAGGCCGGGGCCGTTGCATCCTGTATGCAACGGCCTCTTTGTTTTGGTTTGAATTTCTTACTTTTTGGTTTGATCGTTGTTAGCCGATACGGCGAAGACGCGTGTAGTTTTGTATCGTCGCAGGTCAGAACTATGCGGCATCGCCAGCCGGTCCGTTTCGGTACCCTGACCAGCGCCATTGCTCTCATTCTTCCTTTTTCTTTCATCAAGCCATGCCAACTGTTTCTGTGCAGGCCATCGGCAACCTCGCTGCCGAAGCGCCGCTTCAATCCCTGACCATTGCGCGTCGGGATGTAACTCCACACGACGTGGAGATTGAAATTCTGTATTGCGGTGTTTGCCACTCCGACCTCCATCAGGCCCGCGGCGAGTGGGGCGGTACGGTGTACCCCTGTGTTCCGGGTCACGAGATCGTAGGTCGTGTCGTGCGCGTCGGTGCACATGTAAAAGCGTTCAGGGAAGGAGACCTTGCGGCCGTTGGCTGCCTCGTCGATTCCTGCCGGGAATGCCAGCCTTGTCACGACCACCAGGAGCAATTCTGCGAACACGGAGCTACCTATACGTACAACAGCCCGGATAAACACCTCGGCGGTCATACCTATGGCGGATATTCCCAGCGGATTGTAGTCGACGAAGGCTATGTCCTCCGCGTTCCGGACAATCTCGATCCGGCGGCGGCCGCACCGTTGCTTTGTGCCGGTATTACGACTTATTCGCCGTTGAAACGCTGGAAAGTAGGTCCGGGACAGAAAGTGGGAGTTGTCGGCCTCGGCGGTCTCGGCCACATGGGGATCAAGTTGGCGAAGGCAATGGGCGCGTATGTCGTTGTATTCACGACGTCACCCTCCAAAGCAGAGGATGCCCGCCGGCTCGGCGCGGACGAAGTAGCGCTGTCGACCGATCCGGCGCAGATGAAACAGTGGCGCATGAAGCTGGATTTCGTCCTCGATACCGTTTCGGCCCCGCACTCGGCAGATGAGTACCTCAGTACCCTGAAGCTCGACGGAACGATGGTACTCGTCGGCCTGCCTACCGAACCCCTTGCTGTTTCGGCTTTCAACGTGATTGTTCCCCGCCGCAATTTTACGGGCTCCTCCATCGGCGGGATTCAGGAAACCCAGGAAATGCTGGATTTCTGTTCGGAGCACAACATCGTCTCCGACATCGAACTCATTCGCGCGGATCAGGTCAACGAAGCCTGGGAACGGCTCCTCAAAGGTGATGTAAAGTATCGGTTTGTGATTGATATGGGGAGTTTAGGGCAGTAGGTGATGAGCAGTAGGCGATAAGCGATAAGCAATAGGCTATAAGCTATAAGCAGTAGGCTGTAAGCTATAAGCAATAGGCTGTAAGCCGGGTTAACGGGCCATTGCTTACAGCCTACTGCTTATAGCCTATCGCCCCAAAATTGCCTACTTTTGTGTTTTTTCCCGCGCTACGCATGAAGGAAAACAAACGACTACTCATTCTTCTCCTCGGTTTGCTGACGGCCGTCGGGCCGCTTTCGATTGACATGTACCTGCCGGCGTTCCCGGTTATTGCGGCGGATCTGCATACGACTGTAGGGCGTGTGTCTTTGTCTCTTTCCAGCTTCTTCGCGGGAATTTCAGTAGGGCAGCTTATTTATGGCCCTCTGCTGGAGCGTTTTGGCCGGAAGAAGCCGCTGACTGTCGGACTTGTTATTTACCTGCTTGCGTCTTTTTGTTGTGCGATGGCGCGTTCGGTCGATAGCCTCATCGTTTTCCGGCTGCTTCAGGCAACCGGCAGCTGCGCCGGGCTGGTAGGCGCGCGGGCCATCGTCCGGGATCTTTTTCCGGCAAAGGAAAATGCCAGGATATTTTCGTCACTCATGCTCGTGGTCGCGGTCTCGCCGATCATCGCTCCTACGCTTGGAAGTTACATGGCGGCTGCATGGGGCTGGCGACCGGTATTTTTTGTACTGGCCGGGGTTGCCGCATTACTACTCGTTGGCGTCTATTTCCGGCTGCCGGAAAGCAAGCAGCCCGACCCTTCCTTTTCGCTGAAACCGGCTGCGGTATTGGGTAACTTCCGGAGTATTCTCTTTCACCCGGTATTTTATGTTTGCGCGTTTACGGGAGCAATTGCCTATGCCGGTTTGTATGCCTACATCAGCGGCTCACCGTATGTCTACATGGAGCTTTTCCGGATTTCGGAGACCTACTATGGATGGATTTTTGCGCTGATCGCAGCCGGACTCATCGGATCTACGCAAGTCAATACCGTTTTGCTCAGGTACTTTTCCAGTGAGCAGCTGATACGGGCAGCCTGTCTCTGCCAAAGCCTGGTAAGCCTGATACTTGTCACGACTACCTGGCTCGGATGGACCGGGCCGGCATTCATGACTTTTCTGCTGTTTCTGTTCGTTTGCGGACAGGGTATCATCTTTCCGAACTCATCGGCTTTATCACTGACGCCTTTCGCCCGCACAGCCGGTAGCGCCTCAGCGCTGATGGGCGCGTTGCAGATGTTCATCGGCGCGGGAGCTTCGGCGCTCGTCGGCGTATGGCAGGACGGCACGGCGGTACCGATGACTGTTGTCATGGCGGCCTGCTCGGTTACCGCTTTTCTCCTGTTTTCTATCGGACGAAAGAAGCTGCCGGATCTGACGTTGATGCTGATGAGTGAGGAGAAAGGGGACGAGCCCGCAGCGCATTAGCGGAGACGGTAGAAAATGCCCGCCCTGACCACATTCAAATAGGCTTCTGTCGCACCGCCAAGCCACCCTTCCCGGTAGTTCTTAATGCCGATGGAATATCCGGCATTGATGCCCGCCCGACGGTAGCTGAAGGCCAGTTGTAGCCGCGGACGGATATCTGTCCGAACGGTGGACGGATCCCCTGAAATAGGTTGCTCCCCGCCGTTGGCATGGAAGTGGCCGCTTTCTTTCGCTTTCAACCGAAATCCGAAATCAATTCCTGCGGTTAGGTCCAGGCTAACGGACTTTCTGCCAAAGCGATAACCGGCAAACGGATGAAGGAGCAGGAAATCACTTTCTAGAAACGCTGTTCCGGTAGCGTCATAACCAACTGTTGAAAAATCCCCGTAAATCGTGAAACGATCAATATGAACGGCACTACGAAGCCGTTCATAGCCCAGATCCGCCCCATAGATAAAATGCCTTTTTCCAACGCGCTTAATGGTTCCGGAGAAACCATAACCCCAGGCGGGCCGGCTACCAAGGGAATTATTGACATGCACCGAGCTATTCATCATTTCCTGGGAAACGAACGTATGCGAGTTAGCTGAAGCGCCACTGAAGTGAGATAAAGTGGTTGACAAGCCAACGGCAACTTCGGTAGACTGGGCAACGGCATCGAAACAAATACCCGAAACAATAAGGAGTAGTAAAAGCTTTTTCATCTGAGGGGTCAGTCAGGGGTTGGAAAAGAAACAAACGGTGAACCGTCTGTTCAAAGCTACTGTCCTTCTGCAATATTTCGTTAATCAGACCGCGGTATTCCTTATGCTCCGCCGGGATTGACGAGCCAGCTCACGTTCTGCTCCGACCTATGCTCCCTCCCGATGATCTCACTGTACAACTCCGGTCGTCTGGCCTTCCGGTACCGGTAGCCTCCCGCGAGAGTCAGTTTTTCAGGCGTGAGGTTGGCGACGGCGATGTCGTCGCCCAACGCCCTGCACTCCGCCAGTACGTCGCCGAAAGGGTCCAGGATCATGGAACAGCCGTTTTTCAATTGGTCGTCGTCCATCCCGATCGGGTTGGAAAAGACGACATAGATGCCGTTGTCGTATGCTCGTGCAGGGAGCCACTTCATGAGCCAGGCGCGACCCTTCAGTCCGTCGAACTCGATACGGAGCGAAGTAGGGTCAGCCGCGCGGTTTTCCCATAGCTTCGGGTCGGCGAATCCGGCTCCCGGGCGCGTCGATGGCGTCATCATCGTCACATGCGGCATAAAGAGAATATCGGCGCCGAGCAGGGCCGTCGCCCGTACATTCTCCACAATGTTGTTGTCGTAGCAAATCAGTATCCCGCATTTCCATCCCAGTATGTCAAACACAACATACTCATTACCAGGCAATAAATGTGGATTGATGAACGGATGCAGCTTCCGGAATTTCGCTTTCAGTCCGGTTTTGTCTACGCAGACATAGGCTTTGAATAACCGGTCTTCCTCATCCTTTTCGAATAGTCCGGCGAGGATAACCATCTCATACTCTGCTGCAATCTGAATCAGCGCTTCCATACTTTCTCCTTCCGGGATGCGTTCAGCGATGGCGAGCAGGCCTTCCCGCGAAAGATGCCGGGCAAAGGTATAACCTGTGACGGAGCATTCATGAAAGGCGATTACCTGAGCGCCCTGTTCGGCTGCCTGTCCGGTCAGTTCACGGATACGGGCCAGGTTATAGGATTTGTCTCCGCTGGCGTTTTCAAACTGAGCCGTTGCAATGCGTAGTGGTTCCATCTTTCTGTGGTTGTTGATGCCCCAAAAGTAGACGGACCCTCACGGCAATAATTGGATAAATCCGACAAACCGTCAGACGGGGAGCAGGTTAGCAGCGAGCCGCCCGGGATTGGCCAGGTACTGTCCCGGCGTCAGGCCGGTCAGGTCCGAAAATTCCCGGATATAATGCGCCTGGTCGTAGTAGCCGGCCTTACAGGCGACGTCCATCAGGCTGAGATGGGGCTGCAACCGTTTCATTTTCAGACTTTTCTGAAGACGCAGGATACGGGAAAAAGGCTTGGGTGACATGCCTACCAGCTGGTGAAACCGCCGCTCCAGGGTTCGTTCGGTCAGGCAGCTTGCTTCGGCCAGCGAACGGATGGAGAGTGGCTCGTCTGCCGCGTTCATGCGACTGACGACATACGGTATTCCTTGCAGGTCCGGCAGGACGTGTTTTCTCCGTTGCGTCAGCAGGACTTCGAGCAACCGGATGCGATCACTCCAGGAAGAGCATTCCTGCAGGCGTTCACCTATTTCATCCGTCCTGAAAAAATCATTCGCGCCGACACGTAAATCAACGGTTTCAGTGCCCGGAATACCTGTAAGTCCGTACAGGCCCCACGGCTGGAAAACGACAATCAATAAACCGAGATTTCCGACGGCAGCCAGGTCGCTGTGGCGGGACGTCTGTCCGTATACAAACGAAGAGGCAGGTAAGGCGGCGCCCGTCAGCGGCTCAGCAAAGGAGAAGACAATACCCGGACTGCCATCCGGAAAAAACCGATACGTCCCCGGCCCGGTCAGCGAAGCATATTCGATGACCAGGTAATGCCGGATCAGGTCGGCCAGCGCCGGAGACGGAGGAAGTTGCATGAACGAAAATAGGTAAATCGCCGGCGGTTTGCCGCTCGCCGGCTTTGGTTTTCTGTCAACGCAGGAAGGAACATGCCAAATCGGGCCGGATTTGCTAATTTGAGCGACTATTTCTTCCGTACTATGAAGGTAAAAGTTATTTGGGGGGCGGCGGTGCTGCTGTTTCTCGGGCTGCTCGTTTTTTTCGTAACCCGTTTTACATCTCTTTTAAAACCCCGTACTGACACGATTAATCTGCTTGATACGGCCTTTCAGGAACGACTGGAGGGCTATTTCAATAGACGGGATACCTCGCTGACTCCGCCGCGTCTTCAATATCTGTCTGTCAGGTTGTACACCGGGACGTCTGAAAAGCAACTTGCCGCTGTTTTCAAGGGACTGAATCCCCGTGAAGGATTGCTGCTAACCCTGTTGACCGAAGAAGAAGGCACATTAAAAAATATGATTGAGGGTTCATTCGATAATGCATTGACAGAGCTTTGCCGCGCGCTGCCTTCCGGCATACCGGTGTATCTCCGCTGGAACCCTGACATGGAAGTGCCGGTGAAACGTTTTCCCTGGCAGTATCAGGCGCCGGCCGACTACATTGCAGCCTTCCGGCATATGGCCACGCGATGCCGGAAAGAACGCCCTTCTCTGAAAATCATCTGGTCTCCGGCGGGGTACCCGGGAACGGAGGAGTACTGGCCGGGCGGGGATGTTGTGGATGTGGTTAGTATCTCCATGAATGGGCAAAGCGAACGGGAATCCACTGCCTATCCGCCTGAACCGGACCGGCGCGGGGCACTCCGGCGGAAAATACTGCGTACCAGGTTCATGGATAAGCCGGTGTTTCTGCTGACTCCATCCGCCGACAGCACGTACAACTGGCGGAAAGACCTTGCTGCGGTCGCCCGGCAACTTCGAACAGATTCAGCACTGATTTTTCAATCGACTGCCCGAAACAAGGCCGCCTCGCGTACCGCAGGCACCCTGCCGGTATTGGGAGTGTATGACCCGAACCTCGGACTCACCGGCTCCGAAGCTGTCAAAACCGAACATTTGTTTATAGACCTGGGTACTATTCAGAGCGGCAAATTTGCCCGGGAGTTCGAGGCGGTGGTACGAAGAGGACATCAGGCTATTGTGACGGTTGAACCCTGGCGGGACAGCAAAATCCGGAAGGATTCTTCTGTTTTACAGAATACAGAAGACGGGGTATATGACGAAGAATTCCGGGAATTTTTCCGGATCGTCGCGGCCGCGCGCCAGCCCGTTTATGTCCGCTTTGCGCACGAGATGGAGATTCCGATCCACCGCTATTCCTGGCAGAGCAAAGACCCTGTGCTCTATATCAAAGCCTTCCGTCACTTTATGCAACTGGGAAAGGATGTTAAACAGGTACGAAAGATATGGGGCCCTGCGGGCGACCGGGGTTCGATGGAATGGTACCCCGGCGACGATGTTGTCGATTTTGTCAGTATTGCCATTTACGGTCTGCCGGACAAAAACATCACCGATCCTGCCAAACAGGAATCCTTAGAAACCATATTCAACCGGAAAGCCTGGCGCATGAAGCTGGCGGCCAAACCGATTTTTATTACCGAATTCGGTGTCAAGGGGCCCGATGATTTTCAGGCAACCTGGATGGAAAACGCCGCCCGCGTCATAGCCAGGCATCCGGAGGTAGTGGGCGCCTGCTATTTCAACCTGGCGGATAACCCCGGAGTATGGGGCAATATGCCGGCGCCCGACTGGGCGATCAGCCGGCAAACATTTGACCGTTTCGTTCAGGTACTCCGGGAAAACTAGAAAGAAGAAGCTGCTTCCGGTGTGAGCGGCGTATGAAGCGGCGATTCGACAATCTGCTCCACCCGCTGACCGCGAAGCACATACAGGTACAGCCGGTAAAGAGTGGGATGTCTGGGGATCGTCAGCGACAGCCGGGGACCTGTGCCGACGTCCGTCATTTCCACCGGATTTTCAAAACCGTCTGTGCGGACGAGCTTCCATTCGTAGCGGCTTCCGCGCTCCTGCGCCGTGGGAAACTTCCACGCATTATTCTCCCACCGGATCACGTAGTAGTCCAGCGTAATGCCTTCATAAGTAGCCAGCGCCGGCCGGAGTATCTTGCAGGGGACAACCGGACCGGGTACCGGCTGCCTGCCCCACATCGATCCGAGCAGGTCGAAAGCGTATTTGGAACGGCCTTCGTAGTCGCGAAGTCCGTCAAAACTCAGGTGTCCGAATATCTTCTCATCCTGCCAGTTGGAAGCAAACACACCGGCCATTTTGTTTCGTGTTTTGGAATAAGCTTCCGGGCCTATGTAGCTGAAAAAGAAGGGAGTGTGTATTTTCCGGAGGGCCTGATCCGCAGGTTGCCCGGTTTGATCACGCAGGACCAGCCCGATCGCGTCGATTGCCGGAGCCGTCCGTTTGATCAGGTGAGCAAGTGCGGGAGCGTCGTTTGTAAGCTCGATGTCTGCCGTGATCGGCCGCGCCGGGTCCGTTTTCCGAATGGATTCCGACACCTTCCGCAACCACAGGAGATAGGCCCGCTGTTCGGCCGTATTTTCTGACCGACGGCCTTCCTGAAGCGCCGGATTGCTGAAATTCCAGGAGACGATAGCCTGTTCGCTTTTGAATTGCTGAACGGTCCTGGTGATTTCGTCGGCGAGCTCGTCCGCTGCATCGGTATCTTTCCGGAAATCAAGGTTTTCCGGAATCCAGAAAGCATAGTGAACCTTCATTTGCTGCCGGCGCGTCGCTTGCAAGGTATTGTAGTCGTATATCCCCGGGCCGAAATGCCGGATGGCGGTGATGCCCGCGCGACGCATGAGGAGCAGGTCGTCCTCCAGTTCCTGTTTGGTGAATGCCGGCTTGCGGCGCGACCAGTTGTGCCCTTTCGTATAGTTGACGCCGTGAACGCCTCCGAAAAAGGATACAGACGTTTTCGGAAAGAAAGCGGTATCTGACAGCGGAATGCCCATGGCGCGGTACAGCGCTGGAACATCCGGCTGCTTCCGGGGCTTCCGTTTCGCCAGACTTTGGGCGTACAGCTGGTTTTCCCGGGCGGTCGCGAGCGTCTGCTCCAACCGCGGGCTGAAGCCCTTGAAATAAGTGATGACACTCACCAATAGTATGGTAATCAGAAAGGCAGAGGAGCGTACGCCGCTGTAAATACGTCGTCTCAACAACCAGAACCGCCCCTTCAGCTCCCGTATGGTTGCAAAGGCGGTTTTTAGTATGGGGAAGCGGATCGCAAGCTCACGGATCTGCTGCTGCCTGCTTGCCGCGATCGTAAAGCACATGAAAAAACAGTTAACGCCCGCGAAACCGGCCATGATCAGGTTGTAAGGATTCCAGTCCTGGTACAGGCCATATGCGATGGCCGCCAGCGATACCACCAGTACTACCAGGTTGGGGACATTCAGCGGCCAGTTGTTGGCTTCATTGCCGTCTTTGGGCGTCGGTACATAGGGTATTTTTTTGCCGGTAAACGTATACAGCACGCCCAGTATATAGACCCACCAGGTACCAATCATGAGCAGGCCGCCTACCACGTGAAAACCCCTTTCCTCGTCCTCCATCACCCAGGATTGTACAAAATGGCGTATCAGGATTATGCAGGAAGTCATTGGTAAGACGACGAGCGCAAAATCTTCAAGATCAAACCGCATCGGGCTGACGCCCAGTACCAGGGCGAGAACCGGTATCAGAAAATTGATCAGAAAGATAAAACCCGACAGGTAGTGCAGCGGAATGGTCCCGTACTGAATCCGCTGCCGCCAGGTAAACCCGCCGAATAGTTTGGGGTATACGTGGACGAAGAGATCAAATACTCCCCGCGACCACTTCAATTGTTGTTTGTAGTAGGCCGAAAGCGTCGAAGGAACAAGTCCGCGGGCCAGAACCGCCGGTACATACAGGGATTTCCATCCTTTGGCATGCAGTTGCATCGACGTGTGCATGTCTTCGGCCAGCCCGGCCGCGTGCCCGCCGATGGATTCCAGTGCCGTGCGCCGGAAGGTACAATTGGCCCCGATGGCCAGCACCGTCCCGTAGCGGTTCATGGTCATCATCATCGGGCCATAAAACTGGTAGGTCTGCTGGGCGGCGCCTTTGGCAATGAGGCCTTCGTCGTGGTTTTTATAGGCCTGAACGATCTGCACATAACCGATTCCGGGGTCGTCGAAATGCGGGACAATCGGATCGAGAAAATCAGGAAACGGTACGTGATCGGGATCGAGTACCACGCATAGCTCTCCGGACGAACTCCGCAGCGCATTGTTGATATTGCCTGCCTTCGCGTTCTTTTTGTCCGTCCGGGTGATGTGGTGTACGCCGAGGCGCGCGCATACGTCCCGGAGGTACGGGTCGTCGGCTTCGTCGCACAAATAAGTTTCATGCGGATACGTAATAGCCTGAATAGCCGTGAGCGTTTCGACGATCATCTCGTACGGCTCGCCGGCGCAGAACGTCGTAAAAATATCGACGGAGTAGTGACGAGTCAGGGGCGGTGTCGGCGGCACGCTGATGCAAAGGTAGTGGTACCATTCGTGCAGTACTTTCAGGCAGGCGAATACAAAACCGGTGACCAGCATCCAGTACAACGGCGCATATCCCCGTACCGGTTCAGACAATACCCGGGATAGGAAAAACCCCATAGCCAGAACGCCCAGGATGATCATCAGCCGGAGCATCACCAGCTGTCTGCCGGTCGGGGGTTTTACGGACAACGCTTGCTTCACGGCTGACGGATGACATAAAAAGGTGTATTACAGGAGGAAAAATGCCCTCCCTGATCATACACCGTAGCAAAGATACGGTAAGGACCCTCCTCGCGGGGAGCGGAAAAAGTCAGACGGAGGTTGTCGCCCGCGCCCGTGACAGTCATCAGCGGCGTCAGCTTTCGGGTACTGTTCCGGTGGTTTTCACGGTACCAGTCTTCCCGGAAAACCTGCCAGCGGATCGACCGGATCTGGTTATGCCGGTTGGAAAGCAGTACCTCGGCACCTGTTTCCGCGCCGGGAGTAAGCAGGACATTATCGCGCGCACCCCGCTGACTCAGAAGCATATACCGGATCTGTGGATAGGTGACGGGCGACGGCCTTCCGGTCCATAGCTCCCGCATGATGCCAACGGCCTCAGATGAGCGCCCGTCTTCGTCAAACATACTGAACCACGTCGGCGTCGTTTCCTGCTTGTTTCCCCAGAAAAATACGCAGGCGCCCAGGAAACGCGGATCTTCCACCGGCATATCCCGCCGGTAGCGCTGCCGGTACACTTCCGCCTTTTTCTGACTTGTATCTTCAATAAAAGCGCTCCAGGCTGTCTGTTCGGTTCCCTGCCAGGGGCCGCTGACTCCCCATTCAAGCAGCATATAAGGCCCCTTCCAGAACCAGGCCTGGTCTGCCAGATCCTGACGCAGGGTGGAAAGTCTGCCGAAAATATTGAACGAGATAATATCAATATCGCAGCGCAGCCGGAGATTGAAAATGTACTTGGAATTAAAGTTCAGGATTGTTGTCGTGACAGGATGATCCGGGTCTTCGGTGTGGATCATGTCCGTCAGATCGCTAAAGGCTTTATAGAAATCGGCATACTTCCATTTGTACGGAAAATCCAGTTCGTTTCCCAGGCACCACATGAGTACGGACGGGTGGCTTTTGTAACGTTTTACGAGAGACGTAAACGCCTGCAAGCGCTTTTGGTTACTCTCCGGCGACTCATAAAGTGCCAAATCGCTGCTATTCGGGAGCGGAAGGCCTACGATGACCGCGAGGTGATGCCGGCCGGCGCTGTCCAGTATGGCGGCGAGGCCGGTCGTATCCCAGGTTCGGAGTGTGTTCCCACCCGCTTCCTCCAATTCCTGAAAGTGAGAAAAACCACCGGCTCCCTTTACCGCGAAAGGCTTCCCATCCCGCATCAGAGTATACCTGCCTTCCTGCTGGTCGACGTACACGCGGGCTGCCTTGTTTGTGCGCCTCTCTCCGCGACATGCCATGAGCGCCGACAGGAGCGACAGAGTCACCAGAAAGAAAAGCAAATGCGTTCGGGTCAACAAGGGAGGAGCAGGTTTCCGACCGGGAGAGTCATGGCTGTTGAAACCCGAAGATAACGCAAAAACAGTTTTCGGTTTATAGTTTTCGGTTTACAGTTGCGAAGCGGCTGTAAACGGTAAAATGTAAACCTAAAACTGTTTCTGCTATTCCATAAGGCCGGAGGGAAGATCCTCCGCGTACCCGCCGACACGGCCCGTGTGCGTGGCACGTGCGAGCAGCGTACGCACTTTGCCGGGCGGGACCGAACGGATGCGTTCGGCCCGAAACCAGGTACGGCGCTCGTCGTCGGTCAGTCCGGCCGGCGGCTCCACGATATAAGGAAGCACGTATACCGGCATACCCGCCTCCATGCGCCAGCTGTCTGCCAGGGAGCCATTGTCGACGGCGTCGAACCCGATCCTGTCCAGAAAACTGAAAACACGGGCTTTGGCATAGGCGTCGTTGCTGCTGACGGGCAGCGCCCAGCGGTCTGCTGCACCCGCAGGCCGCGGACCATTGCCGAGGTGATGATGATCGAGGTTATTGAGAGCCTTGACCACCAGCGAGCCTTTCAGGAATCGCTGGATCAGCTCGCTGGACGTCGCCGACCGGTCCTCCAGTGCCGGGATGATACCGTTTGTGCACGGGAAGTAATTTGTCGTGTCGACGATCACCTTTCCAATAAAATCAGCCGGTGAAAGCCGGGTAAAATCGGGAAACGGAATGGATAGGACAATGAGATCGCTCTCGCGGGCGATTTTTTCCGGCGTCGCATCCGTCCCGGAATGCAGTTCGGCCGTCGCTGACGTACAGGGAAACGTACTGATCAGGACATGGTAGCCTGCTGAAACGGATAGCCGCGCCAATGTGCAATGGACCGGCCCCATACCGATAAATCCAATGGTTTGCGTCATAGGTTCTGATTGCGTTGGGGTATGTTTCCGGAAAACAGTGTCCGAACAGGCCGCGCTCCGCAAGGGCGGAGAAGCATGTGAAAAACGGTAAGTGCTATACGGTACCTGTTGGAAAGAAGCGTGCCGGTGACGGACGTTTGTTTATTCGGAAGACAAGACAAAGATACTTCCCCGCGTACCGGAGGAGGTAAATGATATCAAACAGAAAATTAATGATATCAAACAATCAGGCGCGGAATGACTTCGGGGGGAGGCCCGTCGCCCGTTTGAAGTAATTGTTGAAATGCGACGGATACTCAAACCCGAGGCTGTAGGCAACCTCCGCCACGCTCCAGTCGGTATGTTGCAGCAGGGCTTTCGCCTCGCCGACAATCCGCTCGGTGACGTGCGCGGAGGTGGTGCGGCCGGTTACCTCCCGGACGGCCCGGTTGAGGTGATTGACGTGAATCGACAGGTGGTCGGCGTATTCCTGGGCGGTCCGGAGCGCGAGCGGGCGACCGGGACTTTCCACCGGAAACTGCCGCTCCAGCAATTCGAGAAACAGGGAGGCTATACGTGTAGCGGCGCGTTGCTGACCCGGCAGGCTCTCCGCCGGGCGGATTTTATGCGCCTCGTGAATGACCAGCTGAAGGCAGGTACGGATCAGTTCGTCCTTAAAGGCATAGGTACTGTTTTGCTCGTCCAGCATCTTGATAAAAAGAGGCTGCAAAGCGGCTTCCTGAGCGGCATCAAGCAGCATAACCGGCACGCTGCCTATCCGGAACAGGGGTGATTCCTGGATGCTCTCGGAACGGCCGGCAGCCTTCAGAAATTCCTCGGTAAAGAGGCACGAATAACCTGACTGACGCTCTGACAGCAATTCGACGGAATAGGGCTTGCGCGGGTTCGAGAAAAACAAAAAGCAGCCGTTGATCTCGTACTTCCGGTCGGCATAGTGAATCCGGACGTGCCCGGTGGACAAGGCGATTTTATAATAATCCCGTCGACTGTAGGCAGGCGCCCCGCTCGCCGACTGCTCGATTTGAAAGACGTTGAATCCCCGTAGTTTGAGGTCACTTGCATTCAGGTGTACTGACTGGTCGCTCATCTGGCAAAGTTAAAGAAATCAAGCAGGAAACTGCGTTCGTTTTTGTTTTCGGGAGGGGGGGTGAGAGGAGAAAGTCCGTACCGTTTCATACCCCCTTGCAAACGTCTGCGCGCCAGCAGGTCAGCCCCTCGCGTTCGGGCGCATGTTTTTGCGGTCTTCCTGGTTTTGCCGGCGCGCGTACAGGGATCCGTTCGGTTTGCGGGGAAGTTGAACCTGCGGCGCTATTCAAATACGGTTGGGAATAGCTTCGGAGCTGCCGGTGTGCCCGCCGGGCAAAAACAGCCGCTCAGCCTCCTGCCATTCCGCTTATCGCGCAAATCCTGACAAAAGGATAATATTTATTGTTTATCAATAAAAATATATTCTATTTTGGCAAAATATTTAACCAGACACAATCATGAAAATTACGACAAAGCAGGTATTGACGTTGCTGCTGATCCTCACCTGGGTCATCTTTATCGGGGTCTGTATCGAAGCAGGGGGAGTCCTTTTCAGTGCCTTTTATACGCTGTTCATTAACTCGGTCAATGCGGAAAATTTCTGGGTTGGCAACAACCTGACAGAACTATATGCGCTTGACAGAGGCTACTTCGCGGTAGAGGCGCTGCTGATTGGTATTGCGTCCACCCTGAAAGCCGTGATGTTTTACCTTATTCTCAGTATGTTATATAGTAAGAAGCTACGGATCTCTCAGCCGTTCAGTCGGGAAATGCGTCGGTTTATTCTCCGGCTTTCGGGTCTGACGCTGGGTATCGGAGTATTCACCGGATGGGGCGTGCGATACACCGCCTGGCTGGCGGGAAAGGGAATTTCGATGCCTGATACCCAGCAATTGCACCTTGGAGGAGCCGATGTATGGGTGTTTATGGCGGTTATCCTCCTTATCATTGCGGAGATTTTCAAGCGCGGAATCGAAATGCAGGCCGAGAACGAATTAACCATTTAAGCCATGCCCATAATCGTAAACCTGGATGTCATGATGGCCAGGCGGAAAATATCCCTGAATACGTTGTCGGAGAAAGTGGGCCTGACGCTGTCCAACCTGTCGATCCTCAAAACCGGTAAAGCCAAAGCAATCCGGTTCAGTACCCTGGAAGCGATTTGTGAAGTATTGGAATGCCAGCCGGGGGATATATTGGAGTATAGAGAGGGGGAATAGAAAAAGGGGTTCGCGTTGAAGCGCGAACCCCTTTTTGGTAAGGTGATTCAGAAAAATCAATACCCCGGGTTCTGCACCAGATACCCCGGCAAATTCGAAGACCCGTCAATTGTCGTTTGCGGGATCGGGAAAATCCGCTTCTTCGGGTCGCTGTTGGTCTTTTCCGTCCAGGTACCTTCGTACTTGCCGAAACGAACCATGTCCGTCCGGCGGAGCATCTCCCAATAGAACTCAAATCCGCGTTCGCGGAAGAGCAGATCGAGCGTCATGGACGTCAGAGCCGGCGGCGGCGTAGTCTTGGTACGGGCTGCCCGCACGGCGTTGACATCGGCCAGCGCTGCGGCAGCGTCGTTGTTCTTGCGCAATTTGGCCTCCGCACGCATCAGGTAAATATCTGCAAGGCGAACGATGGAAATATCAGCCTCCCCGTTGTTCCGGCCCGTATTGGATGACGAACTGAATTCATATTTCTCTACCCGGTAGCCGGTGCTGTAGTTACTGCCGGCAGTGGTAAAGTCAATCGTCTCGGTGAAGTTTACCGGCAGGTCGGCGCGGTTGCGGGTAGCGTTGGTGAGCTTGCCTACTTTCAGGCGGCCGTCCGGGCAGCGCAGAAATACCCCGTTGACGCGGATCGCGCCATATTGCTGCCCCCGCAGAATACCCCGGTTGATTTTATAATCCTTGTCGGCCACGCAGGTATCGCCGGCATTGGAGTACACCGACATATTTTCCTGGTAGAAGCGGGGGTCCTTTTTCGGATCATCGGTACCATACGCCTGCGTCCAGGTTTTATAGAAATCAGATGTAATCGCCGGACCATCCGTACCATTGGCCGCCGGATATGCCGCCAGCGGGAACTGGTCCCCGGAAAGCGAAAAGTAAGCCAGGCGGTTATGACCGTTCAAGTTCGGGCGCTGATCCACTGCGAAAATAAGCTCGCTGTTGTCGTGGTTGTTATTCCCGAAAATCGAGAAATAGTCGGCTGACAACTGATACTGTCCCGAGGAAATGATCTTGTCACAGTACGAAATAACCTTGTCCATATCCTCTGCCGGGAAATTGACCGTCGTCGCATACCGGTCGCGGTATACCTGCGCATTCAGGTACAACCGCGCCAGCAATCCGTAGATCGCGCCTTTCGTTAACCGGCCAGAGCCGACTGCCGAGCGGACCTGCAGGTTGGGCTCTACCGCCAGAAATTCGCTTTCGATATACTTAACAGCGTCATTTCCACGCAGAATCGTCGACGTTTTACCGATATCGTCTTTCACAAATGCGACGCCAAACAGATCCAGTAGCAGCATGTTGTAAAAAGCGCGCATACCCCGGGCTTCCGCCAGGTAAGTCGGAACGTTTTCGCTTTTCAGCGTCGGCAGGGTATTGATCGCGGTAATCGAGCGCGACACCGACTGCACCAGGTTATCCCAGGTACTTTTCAGGTTGGGATCGGTGCTGGTATGCGTATGCTGGTGCATGGCGATGTAGATCCCGTTGTCACCCCAGTCCGTACCGCCGCGATAGGGCAGAATCGCTTCGTCTGTCGAAATTTCCTGAATCGCGAAGTAGTTGGTGTGCTTGTAGATTTCAGGAAGAAGGGCATATACCGGCGCAATGGTGCCGTCGGCCGCTTCCTGATCGCTTTGCTTCGTTTTGTGACTTTCGTCCAGGATCTCCTCGTTCAGCGTTGTACAGGCAGATCCGATAAATAGAAGGCTGGTAATGGCAGCCAGTAGTGTCTTGTTCATGATCGTTAGATTATAAGCCGATGGTCACGCCGAATACGAAGGTTCTCGCCTTGGGATAGCTCAGGTAGTCGATCCCGTAGGAGGATATTCCGGAGACAGACCGGTCGTTGTTCACTTCCGGATCATACCCGTTGTACTTCGTGATGACGAAGAGGTTCTGACCCGTTACCGATACGCGGAGTGTCGGTACCCACTTGGCGATGCCCATTGCCGTTGTGTTGAAGTTGTACCCCAGCACGGCGTTGTTCAGGCGGAGGAAGGAACCGTCTTTCAGGTAGCGGGTCGAAACCGGAGCGGCGTTGTTGACCGACTCCTGCGTCGAGGCAATCGCTTCCTGGGTGACGTTCACGCCCTTGGACAGTTTCAGCTTATAAAAATTGGAATTGGCGGTGTTGTCGTACAGCTTGTTGCCCGATACGCCGTTGAAGTTGACGGAGAGGTCAAAGCCTTTGTAGCCGACGCTTCCGTTGATGTTGAACATCTGCTTCGGAAGAGCGGTACCCGCCGCGACACGGTCTTTGTCCGTAATGATGCCATCGCCGTCTACATCCCGGAACTTGCTGTTTCCTTTGTCGTCAAAGCCGATGAAGTCTTTCAGGAAGAATGTTCCGATGGGTTGCCCGTTGACATACCCGTTGATCGTCGCCGACGTCAGACCTGATCCCTGCGCCGAGCCGGAAGTAATCACCGTGTAGGGCGAGTTCATCACTTTGTTTTTGATAAACGTGATGTTTCCGCCGAGGGAGAAGCGGAAGCCGCTCTTGAACGTTTTCCGGTAGGCGAGGTCGAGTTCGGCGCCGCGGTTGGTGATCGTCATGTTGTGGACGTTGGTCCAGAACGTACCGGCAGGCTGTACCGGGTCCGACGGAATGACTTCCAGGAGAATTTCGCTCGAAACCTTGCGGAACCAGTCGAATGAACCGCTCAGTGATCCGTCGAAGAAGGCGAAATCTACCCCGAGGTCGGTCTGGCTTGATACTTCCCACTGAATATTCGGGTTCGCCAGACGGGTGTAGATGGTGCCTGACGGATAGTTGCCGGTTGCGGTCAGCGGATAACTCGTCGTACCGGTGACGCTGTTGGTAAAGAGTGCCTGGGTGATTTTGGAAGGAATTTCCTGATTACCCGTCTGCCCCCAACCCGCGCGCAGTTTCAGTTCGGAAATCTGCTTGATGGATTTCAGGAAGGGTTCTTCTGATACCCGCCAGCCGACAGACGCCGAAGGGAATACGCCGTACTTGTTGTTCGAGCCGAATTTCGAGGAGCCGTCTACCCGTACCGTGGCTGTTACCAGGTACTTGTCTGCAAACTGGTAGTTCACGCGGGAGAAGAACGACTGGAGTTCGTTGACGGTCGCGTAGCCCGTTGGGCGGTTATTCACCAGCGTCAGGTCCTGGCCAAGGCCGGGATTGTAGATCGGCTCTACGTCTGTTACGTTAAACTTGTTGATGCTGTAGGAACGTCCCTGGAGGAAAATCCGCTGGTACGAATGCCCGGCCAGTGCGGAGAATACGTGTTTCCCGCGGTCAAACGAGTAGGTGACGTAGTTTTCGATCAGCCGGTTGGTGTTGTACGTATTGATCGTGGCGAGGCGCCCTTCCTGGAAAGGTACCGCATTCGGCAGCGATTGGAGGTCCTGCTGCGAAGTTGACTGGTCAATCCCGAAGTTCAACCGGTATACCAGGCCCTTGATGATCGTCACCGAGGGAGAGATATTCCCGATGATCCGGGTGGTACTCGTCAGGTCTTTCTCCAATGCGAGCGGAATGAGCGGGTTCGTTCCGTCGGTATACTGATACGGATCTCCTTTGTCATCATACGCCGGATAGGTCGGATTGGCCGTAATTGCACCGCCGATCAGGCTCTGAATCGGAGGACGCAGGTTGCGGGTATTACTGGCGTTGAGGTTGACATCCACGCTGACGCGGTCGTTGAGCAACTTCTGGTTGACGTTGATCCGGCCGGTATACCGCTTCAGGTCGTTCTTTTTCAGGATACCTTCCTGGCTTTGAATCCCGAATGATCCATAGTAGGTCAGCTTGTCCGACCCGCCGCTTAGCGCAATGTTATGTGTTTGTGTATAAGCCGTGCGGGAAATGACCTTCTGCCAGTCGGTATTGCCGCCTTTGTCGACCAGCGTACCACCGAGCTTCGGTACTTCCTGACGGAACTGATCGGCCGTCAGTACCTCAAGCGGACGGGCCATGGTCGAAATGCCGATCGAGCCGTTGTAGGTAACCGAGGAGTGTCCGGACTTGCCTTTCTTCGTCGTAATCAAGACGACACCGTTCGCACCGCGGGCACCGTAAATGGCTGTCGCTGAGGCGTCTTTGAGTACATCGATCGACTCGATATCCGAAGGGTTCAGAAACGTCAGCGGGTTCATATTGCCGCCGGTAGAGCTGTTGTCGAGCGGCAGCCCGTCGACCACAAACAGCGGCGTACTACCCGTCCGGATACCTCCCGGACCGCGTACTGTGATGTTCTGCTGGCCACCCGGCTCACCTGTAGCAGATACGACGTTCACCCCGGATACCTTCCCCTGAAGCAACTGCTCGGGAGAGTTGATAATACCCTGGTTGAATTCTCCGGCTTTGATCGACGATACCGAGCCGGTCATGTCCTTTTTGGTGGTACTGCCGTAGCCGATGACGACTACCTGCGAGAGCTGAGCGACGTCGCTTTTGAGTTCAACGTCTATTTCGGAACGGTTGCCCACGGGAAATTCCTGGGCGGTAAATCCCACAAACTGAAAAACCAGCACGGCATTGTTGTCCGGAACCCGGATGGAGTACTTACCGGCAGGTCCGGTCGTCGCACCGACCGTCGTTCCTTTGACAATGACGGTGCAACCGACAAGGGGCTCATGCGTTTCGGCATCCCGCACGGTCCCCGTGACGGTTCGCTCGGTTGGTGCGGCCAGGCCGAGAAAAGGCAGGAAAAACAAGAGGAGCAGCCACCGGACGGCGACTGAAGAGCAGTTAAAGTGCTTCATGATAGGAAGTAATTAGATTTAGGTATGGGACTGGGGTAGTTCCCACACGAAAGTCTATGGTATTCAACAAATAAAAAATAGAAGTTAACAAATAATTTACAGACGGAACCTTGAAAGACCAGCAAAGCTAGTCAGCCGGAGAGGCCGGGGTATTTATCAAATCGTTACGAAACAGTTAATAAACCGCCATCAGGTGCGGCAAGTGATCTTTTTCAAGGATATGAAATGCAACAGCCCCGTGTCTTCCGGAGAAAACACGGGGCTGTTGCCAGGGCCGAATGGGTTAATCTATTGTAAAACCATACTTGCGGTAGAGCTTCTTCGCCTCTGCGCCGGTGAGGAAATTCATAAAGTCCCGGGCGGCTTCCGGGTGCGGGGCGTTTTTCAACTGCCCGGCGATGTAGACGGCCTCGATGTTCTCCTTATCGGTAATTTCAACGAGCTCAATCGGATGATCGATCATTTGCTGGTAAAACGCCTCGGAATACCACACAGGTCCGGCTTCCGACTCTCCATAAAGGATACGCATCGGGGTTTGCCGGTGGTGAATCTGCGTCAGAAACGTAGTGCCGTCGGCTACCTTCTCCGACATGATTTTCTGTTTCAGCGCTTCTCCGCCTGCTTTTACATAGGCCTCTTCGATCCGTTTGCCGATGCCTTCCCATTCCGGATTGGGCATGGCGACGCGCAATCCCTTCCGTCCAAGGTCCGCCAGACCCCTGATATTTCCGGGATTCCCCTTCGGTACCATGAGGGCCAGTTTGTTCCTGGCGTACGTTTCGGTCCGGCTGAAGCGGTCAGAAAAAGCGGCTATCCGGGATTTTCCCGCAGTGTACACATCGGGCTGATGGCTGATCCGCATATTACCGATTGTGATGGACCCGGATTCAATCTGTTTTGCCAGAATACCGGGCGGTAGCGTTTCCGCAAAAACACGGGTGTATTGCGGATAGGCTTTCCGGAATGCCGCCAGTAGTTCGTCGATCACCATAAACTGGTTTCCGGCGAAGAAGACAACCAGCTGGGGATCGGTAATGTCTCCATACAGATCCGGGACGTTGTCGATGCCTTTGATGGTGAAGTTCAGGCCGTCGTTCATGGGCTTGTTCCAGGGAGGATCAAAGCGGTGCTGCTGAGCTGCTGCCATGTGCGCAAAAAAATAAAGGATACAAAAAGCGAGTCGTTTCATAAGCAGGGTCAGGGATGGATGATGCCCCATCCCTGTTGTTGTCGGATGATGATTTCCCCGTTACCGGACGGTACGTAGGAGATAAAATCGAACAACTCTTCTTTCCCGATTTTGCGCTCCCGCATGGTGTTTTCGCATTCGGCGAGGATGACGCCGCTGTCCTGCAGCTCCCGGAGCTGCGTTTCGTACGGATTGGTTTTCCGGAACAGCTCCACGCCGCCGCCGTGCGCCACGAGTTCCACTTCCAGTTTGTTTTTCAGCCGCGGGTCAGCCAGGGCATTTTTGATATTCCGGAGTGTGGCCGTGATGACCTTATCGTCGCTGCTGTTGAGCTGATAGACCACTTTATAAACTTTGGCATCGGCCAGCGCGCCGTGAAAAGCCGCGGGGTCCTGCTTTTTAACTTGTGCGAAGACGGGAGACGAGAGGAGAAAGACGAATGCGAGAACAGGAAGCGCTTTCATAAGCAGGAAATTAAGGTTGTTTGAGAGATTCGAGAATCGGCCGGTAAGGGCCGTATTTGTGTTGTTTTTCCGGGAATGAATCCGCGTAGGGTCCGAACGGGAAGTCAATCGGTTTTTGACGAAGGTCTTTCCAGTCGCCCGACTGATCCTTATGCGGGCGCGGTTGCGAGTTGACAAACGCCGCCAGGTCCCAGGCTTCCTCGTCGGTCAGCTGCGGAGCTTCCGGCGTGGCGCCAAACGGCATGTTGTTTTTCACGAAACCCGCAAAATTGGACAGCCGGTACAGTCCTGCGGCGTCGTTGTAGCTGTCAGGCCCCCACACGGGCGGGTAGACAAACGACTTGCCGGCTTTGATACCTTCCCCGTTTTTACCGTGGCATACCGCACATTTTGCCGTGTACAGGCGCCCGCCGGCGGCGGGATCGGCCGGCCGGTCCGGGTACCTGAGCTTTTCCACGCCTGTGCCTTTGGGCGTACGTCCCTTCGGAACGCCGCTTCCCAGCCATTTCATGTAGGCGATCATGGCGGTCATTTCGCGGCTGGTGCTGTCGGGCGCGCGGCCATTCAGGCTTCGCTCAAAACAGTCCGAAATGCGCTTGACGATGGTTTCCCGTGTGCCGGAGCGCGCCCGGAACTTCGGGTAGGTGGCATACACCGCGCCGTAGTTGTTTCCGAGGAAACGCGTGCCGGCATCCAGGTGACAATTCTGGCAATTCATGCCGTTGCTCAACGGGCGGACCTTCCCGGCAGGACCGAGGTAGTCGGACGTACGGGCAATCAGCTCCCGGCCATACCGGATCAGGTTGCCTTCCGGCGTTTGGGGAATCCGCCGGATGTCGGGGACTACCCAGCGCGGCCGGTCGGTAGAGTCGGCCGGAGCAGGCGGCGCTTTCTGTCCCGGATGCAGGCCTGTCAGCACCGGAAGCGAAACGGCTCCGATGGCGAGCCAAGCCGCCAGCGGCGGTAATCGGAACTCATTCATAAAGGATATTTTGTGTGTGATGCAAAACCGGCCCGATACCCGGACCGGACGTGACAAATATCCGGGGCGAACAGATCAACTGTTCATTCAAATAAGTTATCTGATATAACTATAGATTATATCAAAGGTTATAACGAGTTGAGCAGTATGCGCTGTTCGTTATTTTATTCTTCCTATTATTCCAATCAAAATTGTATCTATACTTTCAGCTGATGATGGATAAACTTCATGAACAGCTCGGATAATGCCGGCGCCTGTCCGTGGGGCAGCAGAAAGGAAAAATACCGGGTGATTTCCAATCCCTCAATATCCACGATCCGGCACTCGTTATTCCCCAGTTCCTTCATAACGGCATGAATGGACAAAAAGGCCATAGCATCGGAGCTGAGCATGTATTGCTTGATACTTTCGGTGCTGCTGAGTTCCATGTCGACCTGCAGGTCGTGCAGCCCTGTATGGTGGTTCCTGAGTGCGCGGGCGAGTACGTCCCGCGTGCCTGACCCCGGCTCGCGAAGCAGGAGAGGTATATGAGGTAAATCTGTCAAAGGTATCGGAGACGCCACGGGATGCTGTGTCCGGGCAACCAGCACAATTTCATCCTTCAGAAAAGGCACAAGCCGGAAAGCTGTTTCGCGGGCAGCGCTTTCGGTCATACCCAGGTCGATTTCCCCCGCCCCGAGCAGGCGGAAAATCTCGTCGGAATTACGGCTGACCATTGTCAGGCGGATATCGGGAAACTTCTGGCGAAAAGCCGGAAGCAAAGGAGGCAGGACATACTGCGCCACCGTGGTACTGGCGCCGAGACGAAGCGTTCCGCTCTGCCTTTCCATCAGGGCATTGATCTCGAACTCCAGCTCCCGGTATACCGCGAAAATCTGATCGCTGTGCGCCAGCAGGATCTTGCCGGCCTGCGACAGCTTCATTCCCGAACCGCTTCGTTCAAACAGCTTGATCTGAAGCATGCGTTCCAGCTCGTGGATATGCTTCGTTACAGCCGGCTGCGAAATACACAGCTCATCGGCTGCCTTGGTGAAGTTGAGCCTGCGGGCAGCCGTCCGGAATACATGCAGTCGAAAGTCAAAAATCATAGGGAGGGAAAGGTACGGAAAGAAAGGGTTTTCGGTTGACAGTTTTCTGTTTTCAGTTCCGAAGGGCAACTGAAAACTGTCAACCGAAAACCGAACCAGCGTCCTTACCGCTGCAACACCTGATCCAATTTCGCCTTATAAATCCGGCCGATGGGTAGTTCGGCGTCGTTGACGCGGATGTAGGTAGCGCTGATCGCCTGAATGTGACGGAGGGATACGATAAAGGACTTGTGGATGCGTACAAACCGGTCCGGCGGGAGCTTTTCTTCCAGGTAGCTGATCCGGAGATAGGAGACCAGCGGGCCGGATACGGTATGGATCCGGACGTAGTCTTTCAGGCTCTCAATCCAGAGGATATCTCCGAGGTTAAGCTTCACCATTTCCTTGTCCACCTTAAAATACTGGTAGTCGGTCGATGGCCGGGCAGGCTCTGCCTGCTCCGGAGCGGTTGCCGGGGCAGGTAAAAAGCGGTAAAGTTTACCCATCGCCTGCAAAAACCGCTCGAACGAGATCGGTTTTACGAGAAAATCGACGACATCAAATTCATAGCTGTCAAGAGCGTATTCGCGGAAGGCGGTCGTGAAGATGATCTTCGGGCGGTAGCAAAGGGGCCTGAGCAGGTCAAAGCCGGTCAGCCGCGGCATATGAATATCCAGAAAGAGCACATCTACCGGCGTTTGCTGCAACTGGCTCAGCGCCTGTGTAGGCGTATTGGAGACGCCGACCAGGTCGATGTCGGGCAACCGGCCAATGTATTCTTTGAGCAGATCAGTTGCCGGAGGTTCGTCGTCCAGCACAAAGCAGCGGATGGCCATCAGTTAGGGGTAAATTTCAGCACGGCCAGAAACTGGCTGTGTTCGGGGAGTGTCATCAGTTCGTAATTGCCGGGGTATAGAATATCCAGGCGCTGGCGGAGATTGGCCAGGCCCAGTCCGGTGGTGGGCCGTTCGGGCAGGTCTTCCGGCATTGAATTTTCGACGGAAAAAACCAGCTTATCTTCTGTCCGGGACAGGTTTAGCTGTATCCAGCAGTCGGCTTCGCTTTGCGCCGCGCCGTGTTTGAAGGCATTCTCGACGAAGGGCAGTAACAACAGCGGCGGGACGGAAAGATCCGCTCCCCGCTCCGGCCATTCGTCGAAATTGGTCTGAACGTCGAGCCGGGAGCCATACCGGATCTGCTCCAGCGCGATATAGTCCCGGAGGTATCCGAGCTCTTTGCGGATCGGTACCGCGGGGCGATGACTTTCGTGTAACTGATAGCTCAGCAGCCCGGCCAGCCGGTGCAGCAGGTGCGGCATTTCGGCCGGCTGATGGATGGAAACCGAAATCAGGTTATTCAGCGTATTAAAAAGAAAATGAGGCTGTACCTGCGATTGAAGCAACCGGTACTCGGCGGCCAGCTTCTCCCGCCGGTAGGTTTCGCTCACCTGCTGATGGCGGAGCGCATGCCGGACCAGGTCTACCGCAACAAACAATACGACTACCAGGTGCATCTGCATGGCTTCCGCGAGAATTTTCGGCCAATAGAGGAGAGGCTTATCCAGCCCGGAAGGCCAGTAAACAGGATATAGCCAGGTATAGTTGATGAATCTCCGGGTGATGCCGAAAACCACCAACCCGGCAATCAGGCTTATCCAGAATCCGGTCATCCGGCCGGTCAGCAGGTAGCGGCGGACGGTCACGAGCAGGTGCCAATACCCTGCAACGACAAGCAGCGGCAGGTTGAGCGCAATCTGAAAGAAGCTCTGACGAAAGTTTTCGAGGTATGCGCCGGTATTCAGCCATTCAAACAGAAAGTACCCGGCCCAAAAGAGGCTCTGTGCGCGGAAATGCCGGCGAAAAGCAGCGGAACTGGTCATCACGGTTGTATCAGGCATCTATCAAATGTACACACGCAGGGGCAGAAATAACACGTCGGTCTCCCCAACGACGCGGCGCTGTTTCCCAACACATCAATCGTTCGACAAACGACCGTTTTTCCCGACAAACTGCGCTCCGGAGGCAGGACAGGTCATGTGAAGCGCTGGCATAGCGGTTGGGCTAATTCCCGGAATCCGTATTCGCCGGCGTGTTTCCTTTGATCATCCGAAACAAAAACGCTTTCCTGTTCAAGGCCATGAAAACTACCCTGCCCGCTGCGTTCGCAGCCATCTTGTTGCTCCTTTCGCCGGGGAAAGCCCGGTCTCTCTCCGTTGAACCGTACAAGGTTCAGGCTTTCGTGACGCCCGAAGGCAAAATCCATGTTGTCGTTGAAAATCCGGGCCGGTTGCGGTACAAGGTAGAACTGAGAGACCAGCGGGACCGGTCTCTTTACGAAGAGTACACCAACCTAACGGAATACCGCCGGAAACTGGATATCGTCGGTATTCCGGGTCAGGGATGCGAAGTAAGCGTCCGGATCGGGGAGAAACACTACCGTTTTCGGGTATACCGGCGGGAAGCGGAAACGGCGTTTTCGATGGATGCGCCAACTGCACCGAAGCAGCGCCTGTCGCCCGAAAAAGACAGCGCGCTCTTTACACTGCATTCAACCGTAGAGGAAAACCGCGCAACGCATAACCGGTAGCATACCTGTAGGGTTATTGCCTGGGGCCGGGTACTGATACGATCTCGTATCGGTACCCGGCCCTTTTTCCGGTGAACCGGCAGGATGGCCGTTGATTTACCCTTTCCAGACCATTTATCCCTTTTTCGTCGCGTGACGGTATCCGGAAAACACATCTTTACGCACGCTTTGATCGTGTCACCACATCCGCAACGTGTTTTTTCGGCCGTCATCTTCCGGAATACAGCGATTGAAGAACGTTTAACAGATAGCTATTTTTACGCCGGTACTGGTACTTTATCCCTATATTTGGTCTGACCGGAGTATGATTATCTGGAAAAAAGAGAGAGACAGCAACGCAGTCGCAAATAAGCTCGTATAGAGCAACGGAAGCCCGTGCGGCACCTGGCCGGACGGGTTTCTCTGAAACCCCGACGCAGATCCCAGCCGATCTGCCCGGTTTAATGAACGAAATGAAAATAAACCCGTTTCCTGTTGGGAGACGGGTTTTTTGTGGCCGGTAGCTTCATACGCTATTCATGAAGTTCTTCGTCGCTTTTCCTGCACATTCGAAAAAGGGAAGATGTACGAGTATACAAAAAAGGCTACTGCCAATGACAGTAGCCTTTCTGAACTAATCCTTTCAACTATACGCGTTACGCGTGGGCTAAACGTATCCGAAACAAGGTCAGGTGGGATCGGATGATCGGTTTATGTTTTTCTAACGGGCTATTGGGTGATCAGTACCTTATGGGTGGACTGAGAGCCGTCGGTATTACTGACTTTGAGCAGGTAAAATCCTTTGCCGGCCTGGACCCTGATACCTTCTTCCGGGAACCGGGCAGATTTGTGTACGACCTGCCCCTGCGGGCTGATCAGTTCCACGGAATCAATCTTGGTCAGATCGGCCTGGCCGAGTTTGATCACGCCGGAGGTCGGATTGGGGTAGACAATCGGCCGGGGTGTGATTTCACCGAAAACAATGCTGGCCGTCTTGCTGTATTCGTAGGAACCGTCCAGATCGATCATCTTCAGCCGGTAGTAGTTGGTACCCGAGAGCGGTTGCGTATGGGTGAAGTTGTACGTTGTCAGCAATTTGCTGTTTCCGGCAGCTTTTACCTCACCGACTGCCCGCCAGTTGCGGGTATTGACGCTGTGTTGTACCTCAAAACGGTCCGTGTTTTTTTCTTCGGACGATACCCATTGCAGCAGGGACAGGCCGTTTTCCGGCTTCGCGGTAAAGGAAACGAGCGTTACCGGCAGGGGACCGTCGACAAATGTCTTGGTCGAGGTGCTGTCGTCGGTCGTGTCATTAGTACCTGGTCCGTTCGGCGCATTGCCGTTGCTTTCGAGGTTAACGGTAAACCCGTTGTTGGCGGTTCCGGACGCCGTGGCGACGGTCGCCTTGTAAGCAATGGTGATGTCACCTGCGTCGTCGGCCGGAAGCGGCGCAATCTGCGTAGCCGTGTAGGTTGCCGTTGCGGCGTCGTACGACCAGGAAAAGAGGTTTTTCCAGGATCCGCCTACGGCCTCTTCCGGCGTGGCGAAATGCGTGGCATCGAATGTTCCGCCTGCGAGGCTGATACGGATGGTGATCGGGTCGGCGTTTCCGTCGATATCCTGGTGGCTGATGGTCTGGCTCCCGGAGTTCCCGACGCTGAATGACAGGGTAGCATACGGGTTACCGCCTGAAATAGGCGCCGGAGAGATGGCCGCGTTGGTCACGAACGGATTCGTATCCGCGAAAGCACTCAAACAGGTGAGGCTGAAGGCTGAGAGAAAGAATATCAGTTTTTTCATACGTTTCGTCTGATTTTGACCTTTGGAAGAAAGCCGGCCAGTCTGCCAACCGGAGACTGGCCGGCGTAAATCACAGACCGGAATAGCTGACGATTTCGACGTCTGTGTTGTTTTTGTCGTTGCGCTCGCCGCCGCTCGGGAAGCGGATCTGAACGGTGATCGGCAAGGAGCCGCTCGCCGCACCGGAAGTAAACGTTCCGGTAAATCCGATGTACCGGGAGCTGCCTTTCAGCAGAACAGCGGTTGTCGTCCAGGTATGGTAAGCGCCGGCGCCGGAGTACGTCCAGATGGAGTTGTTGAGTGCACCGAGGCTGTTGGTCGTCGCCGCTCCGTCCCAGGTGAACGTCCAGAAATTGCTCTTCAGGATGCGTACGGTGATGACTTCGCCGGTAGTAGGCCCGCCGGAAGTTATCAGATTCAGCACCCGGATACGGGCCGTAAACGGCTTGGTACCCGCGATTTCACTTGGGCTGACAGCCAGGAACGGCGTCAGGTCGGGGCCGCAGACAAGGGGCGTACTTCCATCGCCCGGCTGGGGAGCCGATTCACGCGTGTCGACGTAAGCGCCGTATACTTTCAGGGTCTGGTCTACCGCTGACGCCGCGCCGCCGATACTGATCTGCACTTCGTCAAACGGCTTGGTGGTTTTGAAACCGGGATTGTAGAAATCCGTCGGCGTTCCAAACCACTGGGTAAGCAGGGAGAAGTCGGCCAGTGAGGCATCCGATTTTGTTTCCTGCTGCACTCCGTTCAGGTACGTCGTCACCGTCACACCTACAAAAAGACCGCCTGCAATGATGAAGGGTTCTTTTTTCACGGTAAAACCGGCATAGGTTCCGGCCGGGAATACCTTGCCTGGCGCGGCTACGGAGATCGAACCGGTGGAAAGACCGTTGGCTGCGCTGTGGATTGTAGCATAATCGGTCGTCGAAGCGCTCACCACATTCCAGACATTGTCGATGCCATAGCCGGCTGCTGCGCCACCGGAGTAGCCGGTATGTTCGAACTCGATAACCGCCGGAATCGCGCCGGTCGTTGTGCCGTCCGTCAGCGGGTACGTTTTATTACATTCTATTTCGACCGCGCAGGCCGCGGCGGTGACCGGGTTAAAGCCGCGGACCACGAAATTGTGAATCCGGATTTCGCCGATGCTCGCACCCGCTACCCGTTGTACGAGGAGGCGTGCTTCGTCGAACTCGACGCGGCCCACTGTTCCGATGACCATCCGTTTCCACCCGCCCGTTACCAGGTCGGAGCTGATCCCCGCGCCAAGCTGATCTCCGGTGCTGGTCTGAACCAGAACGCCGTTGTTATAAAGCTCGATTTTGGTCTGATACAGCCCGTTGGCTTCAAACCAGCTTTGGGTGCTGACGTCAAAGCCTACATAGGTTTCGGCAGGGTACGAGTCATATCCGTTCGCAACGCTGAAGCCAAGCTGAGAGCCTGCCGTCACGCCCAGTTGCAGGGACGCATAGCTGCTCGTGCTGGCATCGATCGCATCCTGCGAATTCTGGATCGAGCTGTTTCCGTCAAATACGGCGAATACGCCGGTGTTTTTGCCGTTGATGTAAACAGGATGTTCGGGGGAGGCCAGGGTATCCAGGTGGTCACAGGCAATTGCCGGCGACGGGCAGAACTTCTGAATGACCGCAGAATACACCCGGATCTCACCCCAGTTAACACTTGCCGCTTTGGAGGCGCTGAACTTGACACCGCTGAACGGCTGATCGGCCACAAAACCGATGATCTGGCGGTTGATGCCGCCGCTTGCGAGGGAAGACTGGATACTCACCAGGCTGCCGCTCAGGTTTTGCGTAGACAATACGGTACCGTCTGGTCCGAGCAGGCTTACTTCCACGTTGTTGAGGAATCCACCGCCGATGATGGTCGGGAAACTGACGTCGAAGCCCGCGAAGGTACCGGCCGGGTACAGTTCATAATTCGCGCCGGGAATACCCTTGCTTCCGTCCTGAATACCTACCGACACATTCGAAGTAGCCGAAACAGCGGTATGCAGCGTGGCATAGTTGGTCGGGTCGGTATCGATGATGTTATTCAGGTTCTCGAAGTAGTTGTTCAGCGTGCCGATGGAGTTGCCGTCCGTGCCGGTATTTTCTCCGTCAATGTAAACGGGGAAGATATTCCGGTCGAGTCGCGTCTGCTTGTTACACGCCGCTGCGACGGTAGCCTTACAGAACGGCTCGATTATCGCATTGTAAACCCGTGTGGTATAGACGCCTACCGAGCCGGCCGACTGAATGGATATCCGGATCTCGTCAAAATCCTGCGTGGTTCTCATCCCGACGAGGTAGCGTCCGCTGTTGGCCAGGAATTTGGCCGAAGCGAGGCTCCCGCCGTCGTCGTAGCTGTCGGCCGTCGCAACGCCGTCCTTATAAAACTTCACGATGTGCCGGATGGCCACCGAACCTGAACCGAGGTTAACGTCCTGAATTTCAAAGCCCGCAAATGTACCTGCCGGGTAGTTGCCCGTTTGCTGCGAAGTCACAGAGATACCATAGTCGGTGACAGCGGCCACCAGTTGCGAGATTTCAGCATAATTGTTGGGATCGTTGTCGATGACGTTATCAATATCCTTGATCGAACCGTTCAGGGTACCGATGCTCACCGGGAACGTCGGCTTGACCCATACCGGGTAGTTCGTCGGGCCGCCCTGTATGCCTTTCTTCAGCCAGATCGGCGTCGGCGGCACGACGCAGGTAATCGGCGTGTCGCAGAAGCGCTGTACCACAGGATAGTACACTTCCACTGCGTTGATACCCGGCGTGGGAGAGAGAAGGGTGGTTATCGAATACTTGATTTCGTCGAACTCCACAGGGGCAATCATACCGATTGTCGTGCTTCCGTCGGAGCTGAGGATGGCAGCGCCGGCGAGCCCAACGGTACTCGAACTGGCCACTTCCACCCCGTTCCGGAGGAGAGTCAGTACGCGTACGTCGGCTGCGTTGGTACCAAAACCGGCGCCGACGGTCAATTTAAACCCGGCGAACGTACCGGCCGGATAGACCACGGCTTCGTCCTTCACCGAGCCCTCGTAACGGGTACCAGCTGCGAAAAGCGTCGTAATCATCGGAAAAACGGCATGCGTAGACGGGTCCGTATCTTCCATGGCTTCAATCATATTGGGCAGCGCCGGAACGATGTACGGAGGAACGCCGATACCAACTGAAACGCCCTGAGCGGTAAGTGCACGGCCCGTTACCGGTACCTGCGCATTGCAGGTAGCCTGGTCGCCCGAAGTACCTCCCGCTCCCCGCGTATACCGTTGCAGGTAGATGTTTTTCAGGCGTTGCTCGCCCGCCGGGCTGATTCCGGCTACGGAGGATACGAGCGTTACACGTACTTCATCGAACGGTTTATGGGCGTAGAATCCAACGTCGGCGTCGACCGTATTGGAGGCTGATGTTCCCCAATCGAGGTCCGCCTGTTCTACCAGTGCGCCGCTTTTATAAGTCGAGACACGTATCTGGTTGGTACCCAGAAAATTCCAGGTGGCCAGCGTGTTTTTGGTCCGCGTGGCCACTATACCGATCCGGTAGCCCGTGAAGGCCGTGGTATTGTAGGTTTGTCCGTTGCTGACGGAAACGGTCGGCGTGGTCTGTGTACCGTTACCGCTATAGGCCACCAGGCCATAGTTAGCGGTATTGTTGTCTGTCACGTTTGCCAGGTTGGTCCAGCCGGAAGCAGTAGCTGTGACCGTACCGGTAAAAGCGCCGCCATTTACCCAGGCAACCTTGGTATTGTCATTGGCGGGAACAACCGCCGTATCCTGTGCCAGAACAGGAGAAGCTGCGGTCAGCAGCGAAAGCAGCATACTTGCCGCGATGCTGTTGAGGCGTTGCTTTTTGCCCGGAAACCGAGGTATTTTTTCTAACATAAGCTTTCATTTTAGTGCTTGAATAAGGCATATAAGTCCACCGGATCAGAGATAATAGTGCGGCTCTGACCGGAAATAATACGCATCCCGATTCAGTAATAAGTCAGATTCAGGAAGCAGGAGAATGAAGAAAAAGTAAATAAAAAGTGGCGGGAATGTTTCTCACGCATCCCGGCATTTGTTGGCTAGCAGGCAGATAGTCATCGTGTTTGCTTATTGGTTGAAAGAGTTGATTTAAATCAGGAAATGCGCAGGTCTGTTGATCCCTGTCAATCCTTCACAAAGAAAGGCTCACGCCGAAAAACCAACGGGCTGCTTTCTTGTCAATTAATAGCACGAAAACTGTCAATACCGTTGAAAAATACTCAGAGAGGCTTTTTTTGACGATCAGGCTGAATCGGGAAGACATTCGCCGGTGGGTATCCGGCCAAAAAGCAAAGGCGGCATTCCTGTAGTAAGTAAAGCAGGATGCCGCCTGAATAGATGGAAGGTAAACGAAGGTTGCTAATCCACGAGTTTCCGAAGCAAACGGTCCAGCAGGACGTCCTTCTGTATGATCTGCTGCCGCAGAAATTCAACTTCCTTCCGGAGGTCGAGGACGATGCGTTCGTAGTCGAACGAGGCTTGCAGCTCGTTGCTGTCCCTTTCTCCGGCAGATTCCGCCTGGCGGCCGGAGCCGCTGAGCAGCGCCGCTTCCGACACCGAAAGCAACTGGGCAATACGCCCCAGCAGGTATTCATCGATAATCTGCTTCCGCTTGAAAATATCGTAAACACCGCTGGGCGACATTTCCAGGTAGCGCGCCGCCGATGACACGGTAATACCTTTTGCTTTCATCATTTTTCGGACATTACTGCCTACATGTACAAAAACAGATTCCATAAAGAGTTCAGGATAATAGGTGAAAGTAAATACAGTATTTTAACGAATAATAAGCCGGCATTTATGCCTTCTTAATGACAGAAATGGTGATTTAGTGAAAACAGAATTGCTATTGGTATTGAAATTATTGTAATAGCCGGAGAGTGCCGGATGCGTTATGCAAACTTATTCAACAGCCTTCTGTAAGAGTGACATGTTTTTGCGCTAATTATGACACATATCTTGTCATTTCTTTGAAAAGACGTGTAAACGGCTGTTGGCTTGCCATCCAGGCTGTTAAATCTCCTTGATATGTTCCTGCTTTTCTCCTATATTCAAAGGTAGAATCCCTCCATAGGATGAATACCCCGTTGCTATTCTAAAGTAGTACGCTTTATCAGCCGGTGACCTGGCACCCCAAGGACCGGCTACGTTTCCCTTTCAACGCACCTTGAGAAGAATGAATAACAAAAGACACGTTCCCCGTCTGTCGAGATTTTTATGCAGCAATTCCGATAATCCTGCCTCCGTATGCGTGAGGTTTTTTCCCCGCGTGGCCTGTTTTAGTATTCTGCTTTTTTCCCTTTTCAGTGCACGGGTTACAACCGCTCAGGTATTCCTCAATTACCTGGACTACGACAACGCGCCTGTTTCCACCTCCATGGGCATCGCGCAGGATCACGAAGGTTTTATGTGGTTCGCCACCATCAATGGCCTTTATCGCTACGATACGCGAACGTTCCGGCTATACGCTCCCAAAGCTGCCGACGTGCACTCGATCGGGTCGAGCTATATCAACGACGTCCGGTGTGATTCACACGGTACGATATGGGCCGCGACATCGGGCGGTTTGAGCCGGTATGACCGGGAAACGGACTCTTTTACCACTTTTCGCCACGACGAAGCCGATCCGCATACCCTCAGCAGCAACAATATCCTGGCCATCGAGGAAGACCGCGAACGGAAAGGCTACTGGGTAGGCAGTTCGCGCGGCCTTGATTATGTGCAGTTTCGCGGTGGGAAGGCGATTGTACGGCGACTCCAGGTCAGCCATCTCGGTTTTTGGGCCGGAAGTATCCATTGCGTTGCGGAAACGGCAGACGGAACCATATGGGCAGGTACGTACGATGGTCTCCTTTCCGTGAACAGGGACGGGAAGAATATGCGGCTTTTCCGGATGCAGTCCGGTCCCGATTACCCATCCAGGAATGAATTCAATGCGATCTATGCCGACCAAAAGGGAAGCATCTGGCTGGGGTCCAACCGGGCAGGACTGATTCGTTTTGATATCACAGGTGGTACCTTTCATACCGTGCAGGAATTTGGTCCCGAGCGGAACGAATTGCCGAACGTCTCAAAAATACTTCCCGATAAAAACGGGAAGTTCTGGGTGGCGACCTGGTCGGGTCTTGCCCGGTTTGATCCGGTTTCGCACCAATCCGTCTGGTATACCCACCGGGAGGAGAACCCGCTCAGTCTTTCCGATAACTTGCTCTACTCGCTTTGTCAGGATCATCAGGGAGGAATCTGGACGGGGAATTATTATACCGGCATAAGTTACCTGTATCCAAATCAGTCGGCCATGAACGCTTCGAAGCCGTTCGGCGCGTTCAAAGCTATACAGCTCGGCAAGACCCCGGAAGGGAATATATGGGCAGTAAACGAAAGAAGAAACACTCTTTCTGTTTACAACGTCCGAACGAAAGCAATCACCGACTACCCCCTGCATCTTCCGTATCCTTTCACGTATAATGCTTTTCACCTGGACGACGGGCAGCAGTTGTGGTGCGGAGGAATGTCTGTTCTGACATGCTGCAATCTGAGGACCGGGGAAAGAAAAGACTATCCTATTGCCGGAAAATTGAAGCGACAGGGAGGTATCAAGGCCATTCTCTGCGATAGCCGCGGGAGAATGTGGATTGCCGATCCCTTGAGGTTGATGGTATTCGATCCAAAGACGGGCCAGTTTCATAATCCGGGAGGAATGCTGAGCGGGAGTAAGGGCTCTATTTCAAATATTTATTATGCCACCGAAGACTCCCGGGGAAATATCTGGCTTGGTGGCCGAGAAGAGGTGCTTCTGCTGAAGTCAGGTGCAACAACAATGGAACGGATTCCCGTTGACCGCCGGAACGAACCCGGCCTTCCCGTATTGCTGCTCTCCGTCTGCGAGGACGCCGCCGGGCGGATGTGGTTTGCCTTCGGTCAGCACGGCCTTCAGGTATATAATCCGGCACAAAAACGCCTGGAGCGCGATAGCGCCGTTCCGGAAATGGCAGAAGGCCTGCAAAGCGATCCGCGCGGGTATCTCTGGATCAGCAATTCATCGCGGCTTATCCGCTATCACCCTGAAAAGAAAACGAAGCAATTAGTTGATTACCGGGACGGGCTGCCGTTACACGGGATATTGCGTCCGGGAACCTGCCTGAAAGACAATGATAACCGGCTTTATTGGGCCACAACGAAAGGGGTATTCAGTCACTTGCCGGTCAGCAGAACATCCTGGAAAAACGCATCGTCCCTTATCTTCACCTCCCTCAAGCTTTTCAATACGGAAGTTCTTGCGGGCGACAGTACACAGCTGCTCGACAAGGCGATCGGAGAGAAGCAGGAGCTGACCTTCCGCCACGATCAGAATTCCTTTACGCTGTCGTTTGCACTGTTGAGTTATTTCCGGTCGGACCGGAATCAATATGCTTACAAACTGGACGGGTTCGGCACTCAGTGGAGCTATACCGATAACCCCTCTGTCACGTTTACCCATCTCCCTCCCGGTACGTATACCCTGCTTGTCAACGCGGCTGACGGCGAAGGACTCTGGAACAAAACTCCCAGGCGACTGCAGATCCGGATTTTGCCTCCCTGGTGGCAGACCTGGTACGCCTATGTGCTGTATTTCGCTTCCTTTTTCGGGCTGCTTTTCTGGGCCATCCGTTTTTTCTGGATGCGAAAGACGCTCCAGAAAGACCGGGAATTGTTCCTGGCCAAGCTGGATTTCTTCACCAATATTTCGCACGAAATACGGACGCACCTTACCCTGATCGCCGCGCCGCTGGAAAAAGCTTCGGCCGCAGACGATCTCCCTGTGGAAGTTCAAACCTATATCGGTTACGCCCGGACGAATTCGGATACGCTGATGAGTCTGGTCAACGAGCTGCTGGACTTCCGGAAAATCCAGAGCGGAAACCTCGCGCTGGAAGTCCGCCGGCAGGATCTTGCCGGACTGATACGACTGGTACTGCCGGCTTTCGAATACAAGGCCATCGAACGCGGTATCACGACACACGTTACCCTCGGAGAAGGTCCTCTTTTCCTGTGGTACGACAGTGCGCAATTGCAAAAGGTATTGTATAACCTGCTGAGTAACGCTTATAAATATACGCGAACCGGTGGAAACGTCTGGATAACCGTATCCGAAACTTCGGGCGAGGTCCGTATCGCGGTGAAAGACGACGGAAAAGGTATTCTGCCGGAGCACCTGAGGCACCTGTTTACCAATTTTTACCAGGTACGCGACAACGGCAGCGCCAACACAGGCTATGGCATCGGTCTGGCGCTCGCCTATGAAATTGCGATCCGGCACCGGGGAGATCTCACTGTAACCAGCGTACCGGCGAAGCCGGATCAATCCGGGGAAACCTGTTTTACGCTGATCCTCAGAAAGGGAAGCGCGCATTTTCTGCCGGGAGAACTGCGGGAACCGCTCGCCGGACAGAAAGCTGCTTCGGCAGGAGCGGAGCCGCAGCCGGAGCGCCGGGAAGGGGAGCATACCATTCTGCTCATCGAAGACAACGCGGACCTGCGCGCGTTTGAGCGGGAAGCGCTCCGGCAACGGTTCACCATCCTGGAAGCGGGCAACGGGGCCGAGGGCCTTGCCCTGGCGAAAGTTCATGTACCCGACCTGATTATCTGTGATATCATGCTGCCGGGAATGGATGGCCTGAGCGTCTGCCGGACGTTGAAGGCAGAGCTGGAAACCAACCACATTCCAGTCATTCTGCTCTCGGCCCGGGGTGCGGCAGCCCAGGTTCGGGAGGGCCTTGAAGCAGGGGCAGACGACTACCTGGTGAAGCCGTTTGACCTGCTGGCACTCGAACTGAAAATCGACAACCTGATTCACGTGCGCGAGATGCTGAAGCTGCGCTACAGCCGGTCGCTGCTGCTGGAGCCGGATGAAATCGTGGTCGACGACAAGGACGGCCGGTTTATCGAACAGCTCAAAGAGTTGGTAATGAAACACTTGCCGGAGCCGGACTTTGGCGTAAACGAAATGGCTCTGGAAGTAGGGACCAGCGTATCGGTACTATACCGCAAGCTGCGGGCGCTTACCGGCATGACGGTCAACGACTTCATGAAAAACCTCCGGATGAAGCGGGCGATGCAGCTGCTCGAATCCGGAGCCTATCACATCAACGAAGTATCGCTGATGGTCGGATACGAAAGCACGCGTCACTTCAGCCGGGAGTTTAAAAAAGCGTTTGGAAAGACGCCGAATGAAGTACGTAAAAAGGAATCGCCTGGCCGGAGCTGATCATGTACAGCCCTCCACCTAAAAACCACTTATTTTGCAGCTTGATGTGCAAAAACGTATGCCGCTCCTCGGCTGTTGTCAGGTAAAGATGAACGTGTAATATGGATCCTTTTCTGATCGCGGACCCGGCCCTTTTAGACATATCGGTTACAGATTCCCTTCGGCCGGTTTGAATGTCTTGGATGAAAGCAGAGGATAGCCCGGTAAGGTTGAAAGACACGCCATAATCTTGATGCAAGTGGTGAAACGACTATGTCTATTGAAGAATAATGCGCTGGCAATAGCGCTCCTGTTTATCTATGCCTCCTTTCCGGCAGTCGGGCAGCAGCGGCGGTTTGTCCACATCGATACCCGCCTGGGTCTTTCCCATTCGCATACCAAGGCCATATACCGTGACGACGCCGGGTTTCTATGGGTCGGTACGGAATCGGGACTTAACCGGTTTGACGGCTACACGATCAAGGTGTTCCGGAACGACGCGTCGGATGAGACCTCGCTCCCTGACGATGACATTGCCGGATTATTCAAAATGCCAGGCGGGAAAATGGGCGTCATGACCAGCCGGGGCCCCTGTGTTTATGACCCTGCAACAGAAACCTTCTCGCGCCCTTCACAAGGTTTTCAGGCATATTCCATTCCTAAACCGTCCGCACTGACGGCCATCGTAGCAGACGATAAGGGCAATTACTGGTTTATCCTCCACCACGAAGGACTGATTTGCTACAACGAGAAAAGCAAAAAGGCCTTTTCGATTAAACATACCGATCATGACCCCGCTTCTGTAGCCAGCAATGACATTACCTCCATCGCCCCGCACCCCGACGGCACCTACTGGCTGGCGCATTCGAATGGCCTGGTAGAAAACATCGTTCCGGGAGAGCAAGGCACGAAAGTGGTGAAACGGATCAACTTTTTCGGAGACCGGAAGGTCCGCAAAGAGGACGAGTTGCATTGCGAACTGGCGCTGGATGGCGACGGAGATATCTGGGTATATCCGTCCAATTTAGATATGGGGGTTGCATACTGGGACAGGCGGCTCGGCAAAGTACAGTATTTCGGAAAGACCTTCGGCACCCCGCGTCTTGGCTCCAGCATGATCACCGGCGTTGTCGCGGATGCGGATGGCACTATCTGGATATCCAATGGTCAGACAGGCATTGATGTATTCAATAAAAAAACCAGAACCATTGCCGGCATACATCATGCATCGGACGACGAGAACGGGCTGAGCCATAATTCCGTTACGAAATTGCTCAGAGATAGCGAAGGGGTCATGTGGGTAGGCACCTATAAAAACGGATTGGATTATTTTCACAAGGACAGCAAGCGATTTCCGCTCATTAGCCGGCATACAAAACCCTATGGTCTGCCTTTCGAAGATATCAATGCCTTTGTCGAGGACGCAAAAGGCAACCTGTGGCTTGGCACCAATGGGGGAGGACTAATCTATTTTGAAAGGAAGACTGGAAAATTCACGAGTTACCGGCACAATCCCCGGGATTCGCGGTCAGTAAGCAGCGATGTCATTGTGAGTTTGTGCCTGGATCATCAAAACCGATTATGGATCGGAACATTTCTGGGCGGCTTAACCTGCTTCGACGGCCGGCAATTTATCCGCTATCAGCATGATTTGGCCAGGCCCGGGAGCCTTCCCGGCAGGAGCGTTTGGGAGATATTCGAGGACTCGCAGAAACGCCTCTGGATCGGGACCCTGGATGCCGGCCTGTGTCTCTTTGACCGGACAAAAAATACCTTCAAACGGTATACGCATCCCAACCAGAAAGCACTTTACTCTCCCTATGTTCCAACCATTTTTGAAGATTCGGAGGGAAACATGTGGTTTGGAACGTCGACCGGGATCGATGTACTGAAAAAAGCATCGGGCGCGCTGGTTCATTTTGAAACAGAAAAAGGAAATCCGGCCTCCCTTGTCAGCAATGATATCTTTGGCATAGTACAGGATGTCAAAGGACGAATATGGATCGGATCCCGGGGAGGGCTCAGCTTATGGGTACCTGAAACCAATACATTCGTCAACTTCGGCGAAAAACACGGCCTTCCCCACAACGCCGTTGTATCGATGCTGGAAGATCGGGAGGGCCGCCTCTGGCTGGGAACGCCGAACGGACTGTCTTGCGCAACAATTTCAGACGGAAAAACAGCACCGCAGGTACGCTTCAGAAATTATTCGGAGGCAGACGGGTTGCAGGGCAGGCAGTTTACCGAAGACGCTGCGCTGAGAACACGTGACGGCGAGCTGATTTTTGGCGGAGTCAACGGATTCAACCTGTTCAAACCGCAGTACCTGGGGAGAAACACGATGGTACCCCGGCTGGCATTCACCGACTTTCAGCTGTTTAACCGAAGTATCCGTCCCGGATCTCTGGTGGGCGGAAGGCGCATCCTGACGTCCTCCATTACGACAAATCCTTCTCTTGTATTGCGGGCGAGCGACAACGTCTTTTCCATAGAATTTGCCGCGCTGAACTTCATTCAGGCCGGGAAGAGCCAATACAAGTATAAACTGGAAGGTTTTAACAAAGACTGGCTTCCTGCGGACGCCGGTAACCGGAAAGTGACGTTTACAAACCTCGACGCCGGCGACTACGTCTTCCGCGTTATTGCCTCCAATAACGACGGGCTATGGAATAGCGAAGGAATATCGCTTAACATCCGGGTGCTTCCGCCTTTCTGGCGCTCGCCGGTTGCCTATGTGTTGTACGCAGTAGCGCTGGTGCTGCTTGTTCTTGCAGCGATACGGCTTATTCAGGACCGGGAAAGGATGAAGTTCGCGATTATACAGACGCGCGAGGAAGTACGGCGTTCGCAGGAGCTGGATATGCTGAAAACAAAGTTTTTCACCAACGTAAGTCATGAATTACGCACGCCGCTTTCCCTGATTCTCGCCCCGGTTGAAACGCTTTCCGAAAAAACCACGGACGACCAGGACCGGAAACAGTTTGACCTCATTCAAAGAAACGCCCGCAGGCTATTGAACATGGTTAATCAGCTCCTGGATTTCAGAAAGCTGGAAGTGAATGCGATCCGGTTTCAACCTGCCGACGGCGATCTCATCTCCTTCGTTAAAAATGCCGTCCTGTCCTTTTCAGATCTTTCCGAAAAGAAGGAAATCCGGCTCTTTTTTCATTCAAACGTTGCAACGTTTACTACTCTTTTTGATCAGGACAAACTCGAAAAAATCTTGTTTAACCTGCTTTCAAACGCCATTAAGTTTACGCTCGGACCGGGCGAAGTAACCGTAACGGTCGACATTCGGGAAGACGGCGAAAGCAGTATCGCCGACATCAGCGTCAAAGACACAGGTATCGGGATACCGCCTGAAAAGCATGAGCTGATTTTTGAACGGTATTTCCAGAGCGATCTGCCAAACACGATTATCAACCAGGGAAGCGGAATAGGGCTTTCCATTACGAAAGAATTCGTCCGGATCCACGGCGGGGCCATTCGTGTCGAGAGCGAACCCGGAAAGGGGAGTTGTTTTGTCGTGGAACTGCCGTTGAAGAAACCGGCCGGTACGGTTGCGCACGAGGGGATAAGCGAGCCGGTTAAGCCTGTTGCATCAGGCCACACCGTCCGGCCGGAGCCACAACAGGCCGGCAAGCCGCTCATTTTGATCGTGGAGGACAATGAGGATTTCAGGTTTTACCTCAAGGATAACCTGAAGGTGTCCTATACCGTGATGGAAGCCGGCACAGGGGAAGAAGGCTGGGAAAAAGCGATCGCGCAACGTCCCGCGCTGATCGTGACAGACATCATGATGCCCGGTTTGAATGGTCTGGATTTTTGCAAAATGATAAAAAACGACCAGCGCGTGTGTCATACGCCGGTCATTTTACTCACGGCGCGGTCGGAAGACGAGCAGTTCCTGGAAGGCTTTCAGGCCGGGGCCGACGATTACATACCCAAGCCATTCAATTTTCAGATACTCGAATCAAGAATACGAAACCTGATTTCATCCCGGCAGACGCTCCGAAATCTGTTTTCCTCGCGTAACGGTATCAGCGCGAGCGAAATTGAAATAGCGCCTGCCGATCAGCAATTCCTTCAGCAAATGATCCAGGTGATTGAGCGGAATATATCCGACGCCGACTTTTCTGTGGTGGATCTTGCGCGTGAACTGGGTGTCGGCCGGTCGCAATTTTTCAAAAGAGTTCAGACGGTCACAGGCAGATCTCCCCTTGAAATAATCCGGGAGATCCGGCTGCAACATGCCGCGCAGCTACTCGAAAAAAGCAACCTCTCGGTATCGGAAATTGCCTACCGGGTTGGGTTCAACAATCCGAAATATTTCAGCCGCTATTTCAGGGAGCTATACCAGGTACTGCCTTCCGAGTATTCCGGCGGCAAGCGGCACGCCGGGTAAAAGATCCCTGGCAACAGGCAACGCTTCTTCTATCGACTTTTCACCGGATACTGCCGGCGGAGAGTCGTTTTTTTACTGTTTTTCTGCCGTTTAGTACCATTTTGGACTTTTCAGCCCCCTTATTCGGACTAATTCATACCCATCCATAGCCCAGGGGTATTCTACCTTTGGTGCAACAAATCCCTGTTATTGTTCTAGTATTTCGACGGCATGTGGCGCGCCTGCCCTGGGACTACTGTGATGGAAAGAATCCGATTCTGGTCGTACCATGTAACCTATTCAAGCAAAATCAATGATGGAAAAAATGTACAGAGGGTTCTGTATCTGGGCACTTGTTTTGTTTTCGTGTGGGATAGCCTGCGCGCAACGGCAGCAGGTGTCGGGGGTAGTGAAAAACGAAACCGGAAGCCCGATCCCCGGTGTGAATATTCTGTTGCAGGGAACGACACTGGGCGCCACAACAGATCTGGACGGGAAGTTTGTCATTCAGGCGAAGCCGGACGACGTCCTGAAGATTTCTTACGTCGGATACCTCTCCGAACAGGTTCCGGTGGGAAATAAGATCCGTTTCGAAATCACCCTGCAGCCCGATATCGCTACTCTTTCGGAAGTGGTTGTTATCGGATATGGTGAATCAAAAAGAAAAGATATTACCGGTTCGATATCCTCCGTGACAGGTGCAGAACTCCGCAAGACCAACCCCGTTACCCTCGACCAGGCCTTGCAGGGAAAAGTGGCAGGCATGGTGGTACAGCAGGTATCCGGGCAGCCCGGCGGAGGCGTTTCGGTACAAATCAGAGGAATATCTTCCTTCGGCTCGGGCGGGCCGCTCTATGTCATCGATGGTGTGATTATCGGCGGGTCAGCCAACACGACCGGTGGTATCAATCCGCTCGCTGCGATCAATCCGTCTGAAATTGAGTCTGTCGACGTTCTGAAAGACGCGTCAGCTACCGCCATCTACGGCTCTCAGGCGACGAACGGCGTAATCGTCGTAACAACAAAACGCGGCGCGGTGACGCCTCCGCGAATCTCCTACGACTTCTACACCGGTTTCCAGCAGCTGCCAAGGAGAATCCCGCTCATGAATTTGCGCGAATACGCAACGTTCATCAACGAACGGAATACCGGGCTGGGCTGGGGATTTGACACAAGGCCCGAATTTGCAAACGCCAGGTACCTGGGCACGGGGACGGACTGGCAAAAGGAGCTCTTCAGAAACGCACCGATGACGAACCACACGGTGACCATCAACGGTGGCGATGTAAAAACGCAATACCTGCTCTCCAGCTCCTATCTCAAACAGGAAGGGATTGCGCTGGGCTCTGATTTCAGAAGAATATCGGTCAGACTTAATCTGGATAACAAGACAACCAGCTGGTTGAAAATCGGAACCAGCCTGCAGCTTGCGAATATCCTGGAGAACGTTAACACGACGAGTTCAAACGTCATCAACTCGGCACTCAGTCAAACGCCGGACATTCCCCTGCGGAATTCAGACGGCAGCTGGGGCGGCGCGTATAACCCCAACGGTTGGGTAAACAGCACGATCAACCCGTATGCCGTGGCGACGATCAACAAAGACCGCATAAACCGGAATCAACTGTTTGGAAATGCCTATGCTGAAATTGCTTTCAGCAAATCGCTTACGCTGAGAAACGAGGTAACGGCAAGCGTCTCTCTCGCCACGGAAGACAAGTTTAACCCGAGCTATACGATGGGGCTTGTTGTCAACAACAGCAACAGTGCTTCCTACAATTACAGCCAGAGCGTCTACACAACCGTCAGAAACTACCTGACCTATTCGCGTCCGTTCGGCGATCAGCACAACGCCAACCTGATGGTGGGGCACGAGGCGCAGTTGAGCAAAGGCGAAAGTGTCGGGGCCGGCCGGACCAACTTCCCGTCCAACAATGTGCAGGTCATCAGCAGCGGCGACCCCACGTCAGCGACCAACTCCGGTTCGAAAACCCAGAATGCACAGGAGTCGTACTTTGGCCGGTTGAACCTCGGTCTGTTTGACAAATACCTCATAACCGGCAACATCCGCGCCGATGGTTCCTCCAGGTTCGCCGCGGGAAACCGCTGGGTAAGCACCTATTCGGCTGCCGTTGCCTGGAAAGCGCACAACGAATATTTTCTGAAAAATGTCAAAGATATCAACGAACTGAAGCTGCGGCTGGGCTATGGTTTGACCAATAATCAGAATGTAAGAGACTTCGCCTATACCTCGACGTTAGCTACCGTGGCGACGGGTTTGTCCGGTATCTCCCAACTAACTGAAAACATCGGCAACCCGTATGTGGAGTGGGAGAAAACGAAGTATGCCAATATCGGTCTGGACGCAGCCTTGTTCTCCTGGCGGGTTAACGTCTCCGTCGATTTTTACAACCGCAGAACGGACGGTCTCTTGATGCAGATTCCGTTGCCGTTTTACTCCGGTACAACCGTCGGCTGGTCTCCGGGTGCGTTGGACGCCCCCTATGTCAACATCGGAGTAATCAACAACAAGGGGTTTGACTTTAAGATCAGCACGACCAACATCCAGCGCAAGTCCTTTACCTGGAAGACCGATCTGACGGTATCACGCAATATCAACAATGTGCTGAAACTGAATACGGACGGCGCGTCGCTGGTGGGATGGCCGTATAGCCAGACCGTAGTAGGCAACTCTATCGGCCAGTTCTACGGATACAAGGCAGACGGCGTTTTTGCCAAAAAAGAGGATTTCGAAACGCATGCCCTCCCGACCAAGAATGGCGCACCCCTGCCCGTCGGCGCAGCTGCAGGAAGTATCTGGTACGGCGACCTTAAATTCAAGGACCTCAATGGCGACGGTGTGATCGATGAGCGTGACCAGACCTACCTCGGATCGCCCATTCCGAAGATTCAGTTCGGCCTGAACAATTCAATATCCTACAAAAAGTTTGATCTGAATGTATTCCTGACCGGGAACTACGGCAACAAGGTATTCAATCAAATGCGGATGACCGGCGAGTATCCGGGAACCAGCTTCGGATACCTGAAAGCGCTGAATAACTATGCGAAGCTCGCATTGATCGATCCCGATAAGCCGGCTACGGATATCAATAACGTGTACGTCGTCAATCCCGATACAAATATTCCCGGTATTCGAAATGACAACACAAACGGAAATAACCGGGCCTCTGATAAGTATGTGGAAGATGGGTCTTTTATCAGGGTTAAAACGATATCGCTTGGCTATACGCTTCCGGAAAGGCTGCTCGAAAAAGCACACATACATGCGCTGCGTGTTTACGTCAACGTCTCCAATGCGTTTCTGATTACCAACTACAAGGGTATGGACCCGGAAATCGGTTCATGGAACCCGTTGAATGCGGGATATGACAACGGTTTCTATCCCCAGCCACGGGTGTTCTCCGTTGGTGCAAGCCTGCAACTGACCAAATAGCCTCCGGGCCGCTGTTGCTTCTTATTCCTGTGAATCCAAAATACTGAGAAATGAAAATAAACAATAAACTGGCGATGGTCGTCGTCTTCGCCGGCGCGTTGATGGCCGGTTGCAGCAAAGGCTTTCTGGACCGTCCTCCTCTCTCCCAAATCAGCGCCGATAATTTTTACCAAACGACCAACGACCTCCGGCTGGCAACTGCCGCCCTTTACGGCGGCAAACCGTGGGCGGAATGGAACTACAACTGCTACCTGCCGATAGGTGAGGTTCTGAGCGGCAATATGGCCTTGAACTATTGGGGAGACGCGGTACAGTTGCATACCTTTTCCGTCAGCGGAAGCAATGAGATTATGATTGCCAACTGGAAGGCTATGTACAAGGTCATCGCGCATTGCAATGTCACCATTAAGGCCATTCAGGAAAAGGCGCCGGTCTCCATCCCGGAAAAAGACCGGAACGGAGCGATTGCCGAAGCGAAGTTCTTACGGGCCTTTTCATACTACAACCTGGCTTTGCTCTGGAAAGATGTTCCCATTATCGAAGACAATACAAAGCTGATCACCACGCCGCTGGTGTACCGCAATCCGGCCAATGACGTTTACCGGGTTGTTGTAAACGACCTGCTCTTTGCAGCGAAAAATCTTCCCGCCAGGGATGCCGCCGGAAGACTCACGACCTGGTCGGCGCAAGGGATGCTGGCCAAAGTGTACCTGACCTGGGCCGGGTTGGGGGCCAAGGGAAGCGGCCCCCGCAACCAGGCACTTCTTGACAGCGCGAAGTTGTATGCCGGCAACGTCTGCAAGCAAAGCGGACTATCGCTGCTGCCCAACTATGCGGATCTGTTCAAAACGCAGTTTAACGACAATCCCGAATCCCTCTTTGCCCTGCAATGGGCTGCAGGCGCCGGGTGGCTGGAAGGAAATATGCTGCAAATCTACTCGCCGGGAGGAGCCGAGATTTCGGCGGCCGGGCAGGCCGGGTGGTTCGCCATATCACCTACCTATGATTTGTATAAGCAATATGACAGGGGAGATTCGATCAGACGAAAGGCGACGTTCATGCTAAAAGGAGATTACTACCCGGAGCTGAATGCAGCCGGAGGAGGCTACCGGTTCACCGGAAACAACGGTCTGAAAAAGCACATCATTGGCACGAGAGTAGATAACAGTGCACCGACGATGACACTGACGTCTTCTACCGAACACAACGCATTGCTCAGGCTCGCCGAGGTGTACCTTATTTATGCGGAAGCGGTGATGGGGAACAATACGTCGACAACCCACGCGGATGCACTGCAATACTTCAATAAAGTCCGGACGAGAGCGGGCCTTGCGCCGGTGACGTCCCTCGATGCGGAGACTCTTTTCCGGGAAAGACGGCTTGAACTGGCAGCAGAAGGCCATTTTTGGGAAGACCTCGTCAGGCTTTCTTACTACGATGAAGCGAAGGCCATCAAGAAGCTGAATGAGCAGGAGCGTATTCTTTTTACGTACGATGACAAAGGCGTTGTGACAAAGGGAGAAGCGTTGGCCATCATCACACCTGCCAATACCACCACATTCAAATTTCCGATACCGTCGCCGGAAGTGACCGCCAATCCCAGACTACTCGACGCACCGGTGCCTTATCCGTTTTAAAAACCCTGAAAAATGAAAAAGATCAAACACACCCGCATGTGTTCGCTTCTGATTGGCTGCACGAGCGCTTTTTTGATCCTGCTGTCTGCATGTGAAAAAGAGAAAGTTGCCCCGCCTGTTATCTCGGAAATACGAAATTACGCGGCATCGCCGGCAGATACCGTGCTGCAAACCCTCGCAGTGGATCAATGGGTAGTCGTACTCGGACGGAACCTCGGAGACGTTTCACAGGTCTACTTCGGCACCAGGCCTGCTACCCTGAACCATACCTTGCTGACCGATCAAAGCATCGTGGTAAAAGTACCCGCTATCCCGTTCGATTCGGTAGCGACAAACAAGCTCAACACGGTTACAGTGGTGAACAGCAGCGGCTCGGCTTCCTACACCATCAACATCACCGGCCCGCCGATGATAACGCGTGTGAGAAACTACGCCGCACCGCCTGATGACACCGTTCTCAACACGATATCGCCGTCTCAGAAGATCAGTATCATCGGCTATAATCTCAAAAAAGCCACTGCAATAACATTCCAGGGAGTGGAGGCTGACCTGACCGGAGCGGTATATACCGATTCCAGTGTCGTTGTGAAGGTTCCGGACAGTTTTGCGGGCGCTGATCCGGCATTGGCTAACAAAATTACCTATACCACCTCCATCGGGACAGCCACTTTTTCGATACGGATTTTCTGATTTTTCTATCCACCCACGTAACCTGATTCGCTGCACACTGCGGTTCATCCGGATTGTTTTCTCATGCTCACTTAAACTACCCATGTAAAATGACCAGAACTTACCCACGGAATGCAGTTAACCGCGATGTGCTCACCCCAAACCAACCCTCGTCCGGGACATACCGGGAAATAAGCAAGCGGCATACGGACATGACTCAACCAAACAGCTCCGGCCGGAAAACCCAGTCCCTGGTGAGACTGGCCGTGTTGGTCAGCTGCTGGTTGACATGTCTGCTGCCGGTCAACGTATACGCACAAGCATATCAATGGAAAAATGTTCAGATCCACGGTGGGGGATTTGTGACCGGCATTATTTACAGTCCTACCGAGCAGAACCTGGTTTACGCCCGAACCGATATCGGCGGGGCTTATCGCTGGGATGCTGCCAACAAGGTCTGGATTCCTCTTTCGGATGGTTTTGCTTCGGGGGATGACTACGGCGTCGTGAGTATGGCGACGGATCCGTCCAACCCGAATCGGGTATACATGGCCACCGGTCTGTATACGCAATCCTGGGGAGGACCCGGGGCCCTTTATGCGTCCACAGACAAAGGAGCTACCTGGACCCGAAACAGCCTGTCCATCAAGCTGGGCGGCAACGAAAACGGACGCTCCGCCGGTGAGCGCCTGCAGGTAGACCCTAATCTGGGGAGTACGCTTTTCCTGGGTTCCAGTACGGACGGACTCTGGAAAAGTACCAACTATGGCGCTGCGTGGAGCAAAGTCAACAGTTTTCCGGTCAGCACCAGCCCGATTGGTTCCGGAGGCATTTCCTTTGTGCTTTTCGATAAAAGCAGCAGCACGTCCGGTACCGCTACGAAAACCATCTACGTCGGCGTACTGCAGACAGGTACCAATCTATACAAAAGCACGGACGGAGGAGCTACCTGGACAGCAGTATCCGGCCAGCCGACCAATCTGATGCCGCACCAGGCGGCGCTGGCTTCGAACGGTACGATTTACCTTTCCTACGCCGATGCCAGCGGTCCGAATAACGCCGGAGCCGGTGCCGTATGGAAACTCAACCCGGCCAATACTACCTGGACCAATGTATCCCCGTCTTCCGGACAGGGCGGCTATGGCGGAATTTCAGTAGATGCCCAGAACTCCAATCACCTGATCGTGAGTACGTTGGATCGTTGGTGGCCGCGGGATGAAGTATACCGCTCGGTCGACGGCGGCGCCAGCTGGACAGCTCTCCTGACGAATGCCGCCTGGGATCATTCCCTGGCTCCCTACGCGGCCGGTATGAATCCGCATTGGCTGGGAGACGTGGAAATCGATCCGTTTAACGCCGGTAATGCCTGGTTTGTAACCGGTTACGGCGTCTATAATTCCAATAACCTCGGCGCAAGCCCCACTACCTGGATTTTTCAGAACAAGGGTTTGGAAGAAACAGCGGCGCTTGAGCTGATCAGTCCCCCTTCCGGCGCCCCGCTTTTGAGCGCCCTGGGTGATATCGATGGTTTCAAGCACGACAACCTGGATGTGTCGCCGGCGGCAGGTCGCCTGTCTCCCCAATATGGCACGAGTATCAGTATCGATTTTGCACAAAGCGTACCGGGCTTTATGGCGCGTACCTATAATAATTCCGGCGGGAACTATGGCTCGTATTCTACAGATGGAGGCAGTACCTGGACCTCCTTTCCCAGCGTGCCCTCCGGCACAAGCGACGGCGGTAATATCGCTGTTTCGGCCGACGGTAACCGGATCGTATGGGCTCCCGAGGGCGCTTCAGCCTTGTATTATTCGACCAATCGCGGGACATCCTGGACTGCCTGTGGGAGCGTTCCAGCCAACCTGAAGCCCATATCCGATCGCGTGAATTCCCAGAAATTCTATGCCTATGACGCCGTGAACGGCAGGGTATGGGTCAGTACCAATGGCGGCGCTTCCTTTTCCATACAGGCAAGCGGGCTCCCGACTGTTCCGGATTACCTCGCCTGGCAAACCCGTATCCGCAGCGTTTTTGGCGTGGAAGGCGATATCTGGCTGGTCAACCCCAGCGGGGTGTATCGTTCCACCAACTCGGGGACCAGCTTTACCCAGTTAAGCAGCGCTGCGAATGCCACAGCAGTTTCATTCGGAAAAGCAGCTTCCGGAAAAACATACCCGGCCGTGTTCATAGCCGGCACGGTAAATGGTACGTATGGTATATACCGTTCGGATGACGCCGGCGCCGCCTGGACCCGGATCAACGACGCCCAGCACCAGTATGGCACGATTACGGTCATGACCGGTGATCCGCGCGTTTACGGTCGGGTATACTTTGGAGGAACCGGACGGGGCATTCTTTACGGAGATATCCCAAACGCTTCTTCGCTTGTTTCAGGAGCTACCTACCGGATTGTTGCCAGACACAGCAATCAACTGCTGGATGTGGTGAGTGCGTCAACAGCCGATGGCGCACAGGTGGATCAGTGGCCCGGCAACAGCGGCTCCAACCAGCAGTGGGTAGCTACCGGCGTTGGTAGCGGGTACTATACGTTCAAGGCGGTGCATAGCAGCAAAAACCTGGACATAAACGGCTTTTCTTCAGCTGATGGAGCCAAAGTGCAGCAATGGACTGCCGGCACGGGTACCAATCAGCAGTTTGAGCTGGTCGACAGGGGAGGGGGCTACTACCAGATTAAAGCACGTCACAGCGGTAAATGCCTCGACGTAGCAGACGCGTCGACGACCAATGGCGCGCTCGTTCAACAGGCAACCTGCAGCAATGGTACCAACCAGCAATTCCGGTTCGAACTGGTAAGCACGGCGGCGGCCAGTCTCGTATCCGGAAGATCGGCAGAGGAAGCCGGAAGTGTGATGGTCCATCCCAATCCTTCCTCACGGGTTTTCCAGGTCAAAGCCCCTTCTGACTTTACTTATGAAATCTATGACCTCGCCGGCCGCAGGCAGGAAAGCGGCAAAGGGGAAGACGGAAGCAATGTGGGCCGTACCCTCAAACCGGGGCTGTATGTACTGAAAGTTCAGACGGGAACGACAAGCAAAGTTGTCAGAGTAGTCAAGCAGTAAATGACCTCCGAAAGCGGCAGATTTGAAGCCTCCGGTGTCTCAACCGGAGGCTTTATTTTTACCGGCAACAGCAAGCCCTGATTCTCAGGCATTTCCACAGGCAATCTGTAGATTTCAATTAAGTTCAAAGTCATTCTGAATGGTGACGAAACCAGTAGGTTTCATCACAGACAGGCGTAGCCGTTTGTCGAACCCAGTAACCGGGATTTCTACCAGTTGGCTTTCCCCCGGGTTTAAGTCGGGCAATGCAATACTGGCATGATCTGTTTTCAAGGTATATCCTCTGAGCGTCCGGGTCGGGAAATCGCCGCGGCACGTTACTTTGATGATCAGCTTATGGATTCCTTCGTCGCCTGATTTGTAACTTACTTTTTCCAGAATAACGGGCGATAGCTCTTTCTGATAAACGGAATACGCCGGTCTGGGTGAACGGTCCGGATTCACAACACCCCAGGGGCGGAATCCGTTAACGTTGGTGCCGAAGAGTTTGCTCCGGAAGTCGTTAAAAGCCCACCACGACGCCCCGACCACATACGGACGTTTGCGGATTTCACTCATCACGTCACTGACATGCCGGGCCTGGCCGGCCTCGCCGCCTTTGCTATCCGCGCGCACGCCCCATTCGCTGACGAAGACAGGTTTGTCTGGATACAGCTTGTGAATGTGGTCGAGCGATTTGGCATGGCCGCCATACGTGTTGGTGGATATAAAATCAACATATTGACTGGCTTCGTCTTCGGGATTTGCAGGCATTGAATTCAGCAGCATGGTCGCGAACGTATACAGGCGGGTAGAATCGAGCGAACGCGCATAGGCTATCATATCCCTGGTCCAGCGCTGGCCGGAGGGCGTCGTCGAAAGGTATTCATTCCCGACACTGTAGGCAATCACGCTCGGATGGTTCCAGTCGCGCTCGGCCATCTCCCGAAATTGCGACCGGAATTTGACCCGCATCGAGTCATTATCCATTTGCCTGGGCGTCAGCTGCCAGTTGCCGGCTTCGGTGACGATCAGCATGCCGTAGCGGTCAGCCAGGTCGTAGAAATATTCGGAAGGCGTGTAATGCGTCAGGCGCTGAAACTCCATGCCCGCTTCCTTCATCAAACGGAAATCCTTTTCAACCAGCGAGTCGGGTTCGAGCGAACCCAGACCAGGGTAATCAATGACCCGGTTGCCACCGCCGGCTTTTATCGGTCTGCCATTCAGCAGGATCTGCCCGCCGCGGATCTCGATTTTCCGGATACCAAACGCCGAAACCAGCGTGTCCATACCGACTACCGTTTTGAGCTCGTACATAGCCGGCTGATCAATATCCCAGAGGTTCGTCTGTGCGGAAGTCAAAGAGGCTTCCGCTTCGATGACGCCCGTTTGGCCGGCGGGAATGCGTGCTGCTTTCGTCTTCCAGCGAAGACTTACCTGTTTTTTGTTTTGCCGGACAGTCAGCTCAATTTTGGGTGTTGCTGCTTCAGCTGATGCATTTCGAACCCTTATGCTGGCTCGTATGGCAGCGGTTCGTTTCACCAGATCAGGCTCCGTCTCGATCTTCACGTTTTCCGCGTAAACTTCCGGCTCCGCGGTCAGGTAAACCGGCCGGATAATTCCGCCATAGTTCATCCAGCCAACAAATGAATCGTTGATATTCCCGTTGTCTTTGATGCCCGGAATGGTATTCGTTTTCCAGGTATCATTATTAACCGCGACCACGAGCAGGTTGTTACCTTCCCGGAGGAGATCGGTTACATCGAAACGGAACGGGGTGTAGCCACCTTCGTGCTCGCCGGCTTTCAGGCCATTCAACCAGACGCTGGTTTTATAATAGGCACCATCGAAATGCAGGATTATCCGCTTACCTGGAGAAATTTTCCAGGGGAACGTTTTTCGGTACCAGGCCGTACCGGTATAAAATTCATAGCGCCGATCCGCTGAGAAACAATGCGGCACCGTCACTTTGTCCTGCCGCCCCTCCTGAGCAATACCATCGCGATACCATTGATTGGCGACGCCCAGCCCCGCCGGATCGAGAACGAACCACCATTCCCCGTGCAGCGGAATCGCATTCGGTTGACGGATACGATACTGCGCCGAAAGCGGCAAAATGATAAACAGGAGTACTATCGATACGACTAACCGGTATAAGCGCTTCATTACACGTTCTTGTTCTGTGTTGTATTCAACGAGATTTTCAAGCTGTCCGAGAACGCTCCTAATAAAGTGCGGTAATCGTCCGGCGTATCAGGCTTGCTTTTGTGAAAATGCGATGGGATACTGACACGTAAAGCTGTCTTCGCCGCAATAAATATAGGCAGCGAGGCCCCAGTCGCCGGTTACAGGTACTACCGGTAAGGCGTTGATTTTAAACAAAAAATACCGGTAACGATTGCGGAAACGTTACCGGTATATACTCGCATCGCCGAAAAGGAGACGGGTGTCAGAAAGGTCCCGGGCGAACCTCCGGAAATCATTGCCGAAAGACTTCGCAGGACTCGTTTTACTTTCATGCGCCGTTGCAGGCCTGTTGACGGGGTATTTTAGGGCAAACCGGCTCAGCAAGTATGGGTGCCGGGCAGCCATATCGGGCTGGGTATTCGTTGTGGCCGGGCTGGGCACAATCGGCATAACGCTGATAGCGATCAGCTATCAGACGCTTCGCGCAGCATCGGTAGCAATAGCAGATCCGTCGAAAGTCTGGAATCGGACCAGATGCCACTGATATCGTACTGCAGAAGAGTAGGAGCGGGTATAAATTGCGGGTCGATGAAACAGATACAGTCTTTTTGTTATTTAACATAACTTAAATTATGGAACATAGATGGATTATAATAATCATAGGTGGATTATAATAATCAGCGGAACGGCAAAAAACTAACCAGTTATCGATGTTGAAACGCCGGAAAAATCATATTTTCAGCATTTACGCGGTACTTGGAAGCCGCATCTGTCCGACGATATACACTATTACTTATTTCATCCCTATGTTTCGCCATCTACCGTTTTTTGTATTTCTGCTGATGCTCTCTACCGGATTCGCACAACAGCCCGATACGTTATGGACCCGATTGCTGAAAGAAAACACAACCACACTAAAACCCGGTCCCAACGGCTTTACGGGAAAAGGATGGGATCTGATTCAGAAAGGTATACAGCAAAATCAGTACGTATTAATTGGCGAAGACCATTTTATGACTGAGATCCCCTATTTCACTACGCAAGTACTGAAGGCTGCAAGCTTCAATACGTTTGCCCTTGAAGTAGACCCTTATGTTGCGCAGATACTCAACCAAAAACTGTCGCAACCCGATACGGCTTCACTCATGAAGTGGGCTCGTCAGACTGGAGCTGCTCTCTCGTTTTACGGGCTTCGGGAGGAATTTCAGATGTTACAGGCCGCCAATCGGACCGGTACTACGTTTATTGGTCTCGACCAAATTGCCATGATTTCTGATCCATTGTTGTACGAAGACCTTGCGGGAACTGCCACTCGTGCCATTTCCCGCAAACAATATGCTGCTATGGCAGAACGGGCCAAGGCCGCCGCTGACAAGTTCACGGCAGACATGAGTCAGCCAACATACATGCGAAGTGCTGCCTTCTCCCAGGACTTAGCGGAACTGGAAAAAGAGCCGCTCTCAGCCCGTGAAAAAGAAATTCTGGATGCCATAAAATTATCGGCGCGTATTTACAAAACCGAGAGTCATGCCCTGCGGGTACAACTCATGAAGCACCAGCTGATGATGGCCTATGAGTCGGCAATCAAAAACAAAAAAGTACTGGTTAAAATGGGCGCCATGCACTGCGCCCGGGGGGAGAGCTATTTACGCGGTTACGACTGTGGGAACCTGCTCAGCAATCTGGCTGACAGCGAATACAAAACGTCCTTTCACATCGCTATTTTTGGCAAGGATGGCGTGCAGGGAAGTCCCTTCAAAGGGCTGCCGGCTCAAAAACTCGATCCGTATAACGGCGACCTGAAGTTCATAAAGCCTTTTTTCGACGTCACTCCCGCAGAGGAATGGGCCGTATTCAACTTACTGCCGGTACGTAGGGCGCTCCAAAGTCAAAAGCTCAAAATTGATGATATTGACCTTAGACGGACCATTCTGGGGTACGATGTGCTGGTGATCTTTCCGAGGGCGCATCCATCGCATTCCATAAATTGAAGATCAACATTCACAAACGGATCATTGGCTCTTAACGCTAATGGTTGATACTTGAACCAACACGACCTTTCGAAGGCAATGAGTCCGGAGCGAAAGTCTTTGAAACAGGTTATCTTTGGCAATACTATCACAGATGCTCATGGCCAGTACTATTCCTGTGCGGCATATCTCTTCCAATGCGGTCGGTTCAGAGGCTTCGCCTCGTTTGGTGGTCAGAAGCCTGAGGGAACGGCTTGGCGGGCAGGATCTGGTTCAGCCGCTGCACAGGCATAGTTTCTATTTTATCCTGATTGTTGAAAAAGGATCCGGCGAGCATAACATCGATTTTATCCCGTATGCTGTTGTCGATGGCAGCGTGTTTATCGTGCGGCCAGGCCAGGTGCATACATTAACATTAGCCAAAGACACGGAAGGCTTTTTGGTTCGGCTCCCCGGCGACTTTTACACCCGATTGGATAGCCATACCAGACAAACAGTTAGAAAAGCCTGTAGAAACAATTGTTACAACCCCTCGATTGAAAGCCTTGCCAGGATTACTTCTTTCATGACGGCTGCCCGCAGGGAGATTGCCGATCAAAACTTCGGATACGAGCAGGCAATTCACCATTTTCTTCAGTTGGTTTTCATCGAATTGCTGCGCCAGAATAAGGATGCAATCACGGGCGGCACTATTACGTATAGTCAGGAGCGACTGGAAGCATTTCAGGATCTGATTGCCGATCATTTCACCGATCAGAAGCAGGCTGGCTGGTATGCCCGTCAATTAAATCTTTCCGCCTATCAATTGAATGCGATCACCAAAGCGTCACTCGAAATAACCAGCTCTGCAGTGATCAATGAATATATTGTACTGGAAGCCAAACGACAACTATTGGCCACATCCGATCAGGTCACTCAAATCTCCTGGCATCTGGGTTACCAGGACGTATCCTACTTTATCCGCTTCTTCAAAAAGCATACAGGATACGCTCCGGAAGCATTCAGGATAAAATACAGATAAGTACCGGAGTCCTTCATTTTTGTCCTATCCAACAGGAAGAGCGGTCTGTAGCTTTGCACCATCAAAAAGCGAAGCACATGAAAACAGCTGCAAGTATTGTTCCCGTAGACATCGGTGGGATATTGGCTACTGCTATCTGGTCGGGGATCCCGAAACCGGCGAATATCCTTTCACTTGGATTGCAGTTGGCGCGCTGCCGGATAATCAGCTATCCGGGTATTTCTTTGGCCTTTCTCCTCCTTTTCTTTCCGGAAGAACCCGGCCCGAAAGTCCAGCTATTTCCGGGGGTATTGCGTTGGGTCTGACAGTTTACGAATCCGTGTTTTCCTTATTCAGTCTATGCCGGCTTCGCATTCCCCGGCAATACTACCCCGTGACATCCCTGTCTCAAAGGCGGTACTCTTCATCTGATCCATCGTGCCGGGATTTATGGCACAGTATCCGCCGTGTATGTTTTCCTGAAAATGGTTTTGTTATGAAAAAAGAAAAAGCAGGGATACAGCTTGTTGTTTCCCTTTGTGTATTACTCGCCTCTTTAGGAACAAGCATCGCCAATATTGCCCTCCCCGTTTTTGAAGGCGCCTTTTCGGCAACGTTTCAGTCGGTTCAGTGGGTTACTATTTCCTATTTGCTGGCAACGACCGTTTCGGTAATGATTGCAGGTAAGCTGGCCGATCAATCCGGGCATACCCGGATATTGCGGATCGGTATATTACTGTTTACGACAGCCTCACTTTTGTGCGCGGTGGCTTCTACTATTCCGGTATTGATCCTGTTTCGGGCTGTTCAGGGTATAGGTGCTGCTGTTTTGATGACAGTTGGTATTACAATCAGTAAGAAGCATAGTGAAGCGCTCAAAATCGGTAGCGCAATGGGCCTGATCGGTACCATGTCTGCAATAGGTACAGCGTTGGGACCCTCAGTCGGGGGGCAATTGCTCAGCGTCTGGGACTGGCCATCCATTTTTCTGTTGTTATTCTTCTTGGGTATTCTGGCTTTCGGACTGAGTTTACGTTATCTCCCTGAAGACAAGCCAACTACCCAAAAGACCGGGCGGATTCATTTACCCTCCGTCCTGGCGCTTGTCCTGTCAATTGCTGCTTACGCACTTTCGTTGACGCTGGGGAGGAAGTATGCCGGCCCGGGAACCGGCTTCCTCATTCTTGTGTGTCTGCTGTCGGGAGGCATGTTCTTCTATCTTCAAAAACGGAGCAGCAGTCCGTTGATCGATATCGGTATCCTGAAGAACGGGATGCTGAGAAACGCATTGCTGGCAAATTTTTTGGTTTCCAATCTCATGATGACCACGCTTATCGTCGGACCGTTTTTTCTGACGATCGGTCTGAAGCTCGACAAAGCCACTGTGGGTTGGGTGATGTCCATCGGGCCGTTGATTTCTATCCTGACAGGGATACCTGCCGGAAAATTTGTGGATAAGAAAGGGTCGGGCTCTATCATCAAAACAGGCTTACTGTGCCTCCTGGCAGGAGCGATTAACCTGGCCATTCTCCCGACGGTTTGGGGGGTGACGGGTTATCTGATCGGAATTGCCATAGTAACACCTGGGTACCAATTGTTTCAGGCAGGTAACAACACCGCTGTCATGGCTAACACCGGTAACAGGCAGGACGGTGTTATTTCCGGTATGCTGAACCTCTCCCGAAATTTGGGTCTCATTACGGGCGCTTCCATCATGGGAGCGTTGTTTTCAGCCGCGGTCGCGACTGAGCCGGTCCGCTTGGCCAAACCCGAAAATATCCTGTTCGGCGCTTCGGTTACATTTGGAGCCGCGGCCGTTTTGGTCGGGTTGGCAGGTATAAAATCTTATAGGAAAGGCGGTTCAGGCGAATAATCGCCTGATATTATCCGGGTTTCCCTCTTTGACTGATTCCTTCGCCTGTCCGGGGCGCACGTCCTTGGAATAATTCATTAACGCCGGAATAATTTTGGAAGAGTAGTTGATTGCCGTCGGCAAAGAAAAACGGGCTGTCTATACTTGAAGCTTTCTATCTTGTATTCCTGGTAAACAAAACGCATGAAACAACACCTCGCTTACATTTCCCTCCTTGTGCAGGACTACGACGAAGCCCTCCGATTTTATACAGAAAAGCTCCTCTTTCGTCTGGTTGAAGACACAACGCTGTCAGAAGAGAAACGATGGGTACTCGTTGCACCACCCGGATCCGACGGATGTTGCCTGCTATTGGCAAAAGCGGCAAACGAAGAGCAAAGGAAGTTTGTAGGAAACCAGAGCGGTGGACGGGTGTTTCTGTTCCTGTTTACGGACGACTTTCAGCGGGATTTTGACCGGATGACAACGGTCGGCATCCGGTTTGTCAGAGCCCCGAAACAGGAGCCATACGGTACAGTCGCTGTCTTCGAGGACCTTTACGGAAACCTGTGGGATTTGATCGAGCCCAGGCATTGAAAATACACCCGCTGACAATGATCCTTCCAGCGACATAGTAACCCTTCCCGGTAACCCGACGGGCGGCTTCCCCTGCCGGTGGTCCTTCGTTGCCCATCTTTTGTGCAATAGCCTGATACAGAAGCACAGTATGGTCTTGTCAGGTACGATCCGAAGCCTGCTTTTTCTGATTCTTTTTTTGTCGTCCGTAAAATTTCAATTTATCTTTGTTAATAAGATATTTATTTATCTAAATAATTAACTCTTCAATAAAGATGTCTATATCAAACAAGAAGGTACTGATCGTCGGCGGAGGTATCGCCGGTCCGGCGCTGGCAATTCAGCTGATCGGACAAGGAGCTGAGGTAAAAATCATCGAAGCCCGCACCGAAGCGGAGATGCAGGAAGGGCTGTTTTTCGGGATATCACCTAACGGGCTGAATATCCTGTCCGGCCTCGTTGATATCTCCGGTCTCTACAAAGAGTACGTCCCCGGAACACTCCGCTTTTATAATTCAAAAGGGCGGCAGATCGCCGAACTCGATGCCTCCTATCAAAAGGCCGCCTATGGCACCAGCAGTATCCAGGTCAAGCGCTCGGCGATCACCAACCTGCTGCAGGAAAAACTGAACGGACTGGGTGTGCCTATCGAATACGGTTGCCGACTACAATCCATTGAACACCAGGGACCTAAAATCAACATAGACACCAACAAAGGTCTCCTCGCCGGCTATGACCTCCTGATCGGCGCCGACGGCATCCATTCCCGTTGCAGAAAACTTGTTTTTCCGCAAGCCCCTAGTCCCACCTATACCAAAATGCTCTCGACCGGAGCCGTCGTAAAGATTCCAGGCTGGTCGGACGCTTCCGAAGCCGTGGAGATGACGTTTGGCGAAAAGGCATTCTTTGGTTTTTCCACGACCAATACCGGAACCGTCTGGTGGTTCAATAACTACGACTGGGAGCAGGAACCTGACCGCAAGGCATTTCAAGATCCTTCGTTTCAGCAGAATATCAAAAAAGAACTGCTCGAACTTCATAAAAACGACTACGGCAAAATCAGGGAGATTATTTTCGCCGGCAGTGATCTGTTTGCCTACCCCATCTACGATATGCCGCCTCTGGAGAAATGGCATACCGAAAACGTTTGCCTGATCGGAGATGCTGCCCATGCCATCTCTCCCCATACCGGGCAGGGTGCTTCGCTGGCGTTGGAAGACAGTGCCGTTCTGGCAAAGTGCCTGGCCTGCAATCCGAATCCCGGACTCGCCTTTTCCCGCTTTCAGCAATTGAGGTCGGACCGTGTAGCCCGTGTCATTGCACAGGCGAGAAAAGTAGGCCGGGCGAAATCAAAACCGAACCCGATCGCCAACTTTTTCCGCGATCTCGTGCTGAAGTTTTTTATCCATACAGAGAAGAAAAAAATGGACTGGATATATGGATATGACGTCAATAAGCTGGACTATGGTTCAAGCGGGACATCCTGATAAAATACTCTGTTAATCCCGGCGTCTCCCCTTCCGCCGCAAACGGCTCCGCTCTTCGGGATGTTCCGAAGGACATCTCGAAGCCAGATAAAAAAGATATGATATCTTTTCACTAGATGTCAGGAAACAGTCTTTCAGATTTAAATCAGAGTTATCTGAACTTCGAGATGTCCGTCGGAACATCTCGAAGAACGAAGCGAAATGACCAAAATTCTCATGCCTCTTGTGCTTATAGTGGTTTTTTGTCCATCGTCGTTACTTCACTACCTGAATCGTGTAGCCGCCAGGTTGATTGATATAGCCGTCTATGTCAAATTCTTGCTTCGAAACACCATCATCCAGTTGCACGTGAGGAGATGCCGGTCCCATGGATCCTTCGTTAATGGCTACCACACCGATCCAGTTTTCGCCATCTGCCAATTGTACTTCCAGGCATTTTTTTTCCTCAATCAATTCGTAATTGGAGAGAATTTTTTTACCGTTAACATAGAGATCGATAATGTCTCCGTCGATAACACTGTAATCCCAGATACATATTTTTAGCTTATTGTTTTTGACGGAAATGGTCCCCTGATTCTCATAGTTGGCCGGGAGCGACCCACCGACAGGTACCATTTCTTCTTTTTTCTTGCAGGACGCTACGACTAGAAGACTAAGTAGCAAAACGCGGAGATGTGTTTTCATGATGCAGAAGGTTTGGTATGCTTGCTACAAAGTAAACCTTGGCCTGAACGTCGCGAAATCATAGGAATGGTGGATAGAGGTGGTCTGACTTCGCCACAAGGAGGTTGTCACAGTTGTCGTCCGAATAACCTTAAGCTCATTAGGAAATCATTATAAATGATCCTGTGCTCGGCGAGACCAGTACCCGGTAACTTCATACCTGAACTGCTTTGATTTCCCTGTTTCCAGATAGGACGTTCAGAAATCTCCTTCAGGAGTTTACCGATCTTTCTCAAAAGCGGCCTATTTCCTGATCATGCATGCGCCTCCCGTACGCGTAAATTCAAGCCGGCACTTGCTGAACTGGTCCGCTCAGCAACACAACCATGAGCTTTCCACCTATATGTCCGAAACCGAAACACCTGAGCTTTGCAACCCGTACCACCAACTAAAACCGAACAAAATGAGTAAGACCATTTTAATCACCGGAGCGGCCAGCGGATTTGGGAAAATAGTAGCGTTCGACCTGGCAAAAAAAGGTTATAAGGTCATCGCTACCGCGCAGGTATACCCGCAGGTCAGCGATTTGATCAGGGAAGCCGGGGAGCTGGGAATTGATCTCATCGTCGACAAGCTGGACGTCACCAGTTCCCGGGACCTGGCGTATATCCATCAGAAATACGACATCGATATTCTCGTCAGCAATGCCGGGATTATGGAAGGCGGGCCCATTGCCGAGCAACCGGTTGAGCTGATCCGTTCGATGTTCGACGTCAACGTATTTGGCGGACTGGAACTGGCCCAGGGATTCATCAAAAAATTCATCGAACAGAAGAAACCCGGCAAAATCGTCTTCACAACGTCCATGGGCGAATTATGGACGGTACCGTATGTGGCGGCGTACTGCGCATCGAAACATGCCATGGGCTCGATTGCCGAAGGCCTGAAAACGGAACTTGCTCCTTTCAACATCCAAATCGCCACGTGTAATCCCGGCGTATTCGGAACGGGGTTCAATGACCGCGGCGTTGACTCGATCTTCCGCTGGTACAATCCCGACGTGAATTTCACACCGCTGTCGGCGTTTGACGGCGCAGCCGAATCCCTGGCACACCAGCTGGACCCCCAGGCGATGGCCGAATGCATCGTGAACGTGGTACTCGACGAGAATCCCAACTTCCGGAACGTTTTCCCCAAAGAGACGGAAGATTTTGTCAAACAGCTTCAGGCTGAAGCCTGGACGGCCAAAAGCTAGTTGATTTTCCACCGGGAAGGTGCGGGCGTAACTGTACCTTCCCAACTAACACCCGATATAGATGAATATCTCCTACCAGCAGGCAGCGAATGTGTTGAACGCTGCCTCGGAAAAAGCCCGTGCTCTTTCGATTCCGGTGACCATTGCGGTTGTCGACACCGGCGGCCATCTGATGGCATTGGCGCGGCTCGACAGCGTTTCCGGCGTCGTAGATTTTGCTGTCAGAAAAGCAAAAACAGCGGTTGCATTTGGTGTCGACAGCGACACAATGGGATCCATTATCGCCGGCGCTGGTATTAACGCTGCCGGAATGATTGATTCGAACGGCGGACTGCTTACTATTGCAGGCGGTGTCGTAATCCGGAACCAGTCCGGCGATACCGTAGGTGCCATCGCTTCATCAGGCGGTACGCCCGAACAAGACAAGGAAATCGCAGCGGCAGGTGCAGCCGTATTCGCCTGAAAATTCGTATGGAGGCAGTGAAAGAACTAATTTTCGACAGGCTGGTCTATTCCTGTGCTTTTGAAAAAGTCAGGGGTATGGAAGAGTTTATTCCGGAACACTTTCTGGGATTTCAGCTCGCCGGTGAAACACATGCCTTCTACGCAGGAACCAGTACGATCATTCCTGAAAATTCGATCGTATTGGTCCGGAAAAATCAACTCATACGGACGACCAAATACCCTTCGAAATCAGGCAGTTACAAGTTCGTTTCCATTACGCTCGACAAGGAAGTCCTGCAAAAATACGCCCTGGAAAACAGGATCAGGGCAGCAGCCCGGTACGAAGGAAGCCAAAAGTTGATTTTTGAACCGGACGATTTCCTGCGGAGCTACTTTCTTTCACTGGCTCCTTACATCAATAAAACGAAAGAAGCCACACCGCGGCTGGCCGAATTGAAAATCAGGGAGGCGGTAGAATTATTGTTACAATGCAACCCTGATTTTCATACTATTCTCTTTGATTTTTCCGACCCCTTCAAAGTGGATCTGGCGGAATTCATGAACGAGCATTACATGTTCAATATTCCTGTTGAATCCCTCGCAAAACTCACCGGACGCAGTCTTTCAGCCTTCAAGCGTGATTTTACGCGGGTCTTCAACGCCCCTCCGAAACAATGGCTGCTCAACCGGCGACTGGACGAAGCGCATTATCTGATCAAATACAAAAGACAAAAGCCGGTTGATTTTTACCTGGACCTTGGCTTTGAGAACCTGTCTCATTTCTACTACGCATTCAAGCACCGGTTCGGACAGACGTCTTCCGAAGTCCGGGCATACGGGCCTGCCACTGATCAGCGGCATCCATAGCGCGTCAGCTACGCTAAAATCATGAGCGTCATCCGGGAACCTGCCTGAAAGCGATTTCCCGTAGTAATGCCGGCCATTGACCCGGAGCCTGCCGTATTCTACTATTTTCCTTCAACTGACGGGTGCGGATCTACGTGCCCGCTACTTCTTTATCCATATATCCGCCGACGGAGGATGCCGGTTAAAACAATATCACTAATTTTATAAAATTTATAAGCCATATAATGTTATCCGCGCTTGATTAACGAACGGCAATCTGACGAACAGCTTTGGAACGCCCTCCGGGAGGGTGATCAGGATGCCTTTTCGGCATTGTATCAGCGCTTTTATGCTACTTTATACAGCTATGGCTATAAGGTAGCCGACAATGTCACGCTGGTAGAAGACGCCATTCAGGACCTGTTCGTGGATCTCTGGCGGATGCGCCGCTCGGTCTCCGGCGCCGAGTCCGTCAAATTCTACCTGTTCCGCTCTCTCCGGCGGAAAATCCATGTGCTGAGCAAAAAAGAAGACGGTTGGCACTTCGTGGATACCGAAACCCATGCAGCTCCGGAAAGCTACTCCGCCGAACACCCGCTGATGCAGGAAGAAGAGCAGTCGCAATTGATTGAACGTATAACCTATGCGTTAGAAAAACTTCCCCCGCGCCAGCAGGAGGTGATTGCGCTCCGCTTCTATCAGGGATTCAAAAACGAGGAAATTGCCCGGATCATGGGTATTACCGAAAAATCGGTTCGGAATACCCTGCACAAGGCCTTGAGTCATCTGCGCGAGCAGGCTCCCTTTCTGGCACCGTTGCTGGGCTTTCTGCTGTGGTGGTTTTCCTGACGAAAAAGAAAATTTTCCGGAAACCGAGGGGACAATTTTGCAACGCCGTGCTCTTGTTGTTCGGTAGTGCCGCTACAGGCCGTTTTCTACCCGACACGCATGGAGAATTACCGCAACTATACTGCCGAAGAGTTTGCTCAGGATGCTTTTTTTCAGCAATCGGTTTACCGCCCGACTGCCGACTCCGATTTTTTCTGGAGCAGCTTTCTGGAACGCTATCCCGAGAAACAGCCTGTGGTGACGGCGGCCCGGACCTTTCTCCAAGCCGTTGAAAAGGGCCAGGTACTACCATCTGCCGAGCAGGGAGCGCGGATGTGGCAGGGTATTGAGCGACAGTTGCAGGAACCAGAAAGCACCCCGGAAATACCGGAATCGCCCGTCCGCCGGATAGGTCTCCGCTGGATCCGGGCGGCAGCCGTACTGTTGATGATGGGTTTCGGCTGGTGGTTTGTTACAAAACCCGGTACCTATGACCGGTCTATCGCGCAGAAAGGATGGTCGCTGATTACCGGCACAACGCTGGAGGAAAAGGTCAACGATACCACTTCTCCCCTTTCCATTCGCCTGAGTGATGGCAGCCGGGTGGTCCTGCAGCCCCGGAGCCGCATCCGGTACCCGAAAAGTTTCGACGCTTCCAAAAGGGAAACCTACCTGGAAGGAGAAGGCTTTTTTGACGTCGCCCGAAATACCCTGCAACCTTTTATCGTGTATTCGGGAAAGGTAATAACGCAGGTGGTCGGGACCAGCTTCACGATCCGAGCCATTCCCGAAGCAAAAACCATTTCTGTAGCTGTCCGGACCGGGAAAGTAGCTGTTTACACACGCAACGCGGCGGAAGAAGCCTCCCGTAACCGGTTGCTGCTGACACCCAACCAGCAAGCCATTTTTGATATCGGCAGCGGGCAACTGACCAAACGCCTGGTCGATGAACCGGTTCTCGTTGCCCGGGCTGCCGGAACTCAGTCATTTATCTTTAATAATGCCCCTGTCAGCCAGGTATTCCGTAAACTGGAGCAGGCATACGGCGTCACGATTCAATACGATTCGACGGCGCTCCGGCACTGTAACCTGACGGCCCCGCTGGGCAACGAACCTCTTTTCCGGAAGCTGGACATCATCTGCCAGACAATCGGCGCGACCTACGAAGTCTGGGACACGCGGATTGTGGTAACCGGTTCCGGTTGCGAAACATCCAATCAATAACCTCTGAATCATTGAACCTCTAAACCTATATACTATGAACCTGCCGTAACCTCTCCCCGAAAAAAGACCGGACAACCGGCTACCGCTGTTGCAACCAGCGCTAATCCGTTGTCCGGTCTTATCTGACGTCACCTCTCCCTTTTCCGGTCTTGCAACTACCCTGAAAAAGCGGGGACGGGATGTTTTTGCTCCTAACTACCATTCAGTCGAACAAAAACGGTTAAAAATATGAAAAAATTACGGGAATCATTTACCGTGACTGCCCTTATGAAAATCACCTGTTTACCGCTGCTACTGCTGCTGCTTTCCGTCGGCCTGACCGCTGCCCGGGACGGTATGGCGCAGGATTTACTGAGCAGGCCGGTTTCTGTTCAGTTCGAGAACAGGGATTTGGAAACCATTCTCCGCCGGATTGAAAAAGCGGCGGGTGTTAAGTTTACGTACGTTCCGCAGGTAGTCGAAGCACACCGGAAGGTATCGATCCGGGCCAGCAACGACCGATTGGAAACCGTACTCGACCGCCTGCTCAGGCCACTGAATATCAGTTACCAGGTATCAGGTACTTACATTGTGCTGCGAAAGGAAACGTCCGGGGTCGTCGCTCCAGCCAGCGGACAGGTACCCGCCGAGCGGCTCATTACCGGCACCGTTACCGACGAAAAGGGAAACACGATCCCGGGTGTCAGTATTCTGCTGAAAGGCACCCAGCGGGGTACGGTCACCAACGGGCAGGGAGCCTTCCAGCTTGCTGTTCCGGAAAACGATCCGGTGCTGGTATTCAGCTTTGTCGGATACCAGACGCAGGAAATAGCCGTCGGGAACCAGACTACGCTGTCGATTCGCCTGGTCGTCGACGACAAAGCACTCAACGAGGTCGTTGTCATCGGCTACGGAGCGGTCAAAAAGCGGGACCTGACCGGATCGGTAGGTTCGATCGGAACCACTGAACTGAAAGCGCAGCCGATTTCCTCGTTCAACCAGGCGCTCCAGGGGCGGGTCAGCGGTGTGCAGGTAACCAACGCGTCGAACGCGCCGGGCGGGGGCATCACCGTACGCGTGCGGGGTGGTAATTCGATTTCGGCCAGTAACGATCCGCTGTATGTGATTGACGGCTTTCCGGTGACCAACCCGTCGTCGGCACAGGGTGCGGGTGGCTCGGCCAATTTTCCGAATGTTCTGTCAACGATCAACCCGAATGACATTGAGAGCATCGAGGTATTGAAGGATGCTTCGGCTACGGCCATTTACGGATCGAGAGGCGCAAACGGCGTCGTACTCGTCACCACCCGGCGCGGGAAAGAAGGCCTGTCGAATGTTGATTTTGAAACGTATGCCGGCGTTTCCAGCATTTCCAATATGCTGCAGCTCGCTACGGCCGAACAGCAGACCGCACTCAAAAATGAGCAGCTGCGCAATCTCGGCTTTGCCGAACGGTACGGCTATACAACCGCCTACCCGAAGACGCCGGCTGAATACGGCGTGGGTACCAACTGGCAAAAGGAAATCTACCGGGCGGCGCCTACGCAGAGCTATCAGCTTTCGGCCTCCGGCGGAACCGAAAAACTCCGGTACCTGGTCAGCGGCAACTATTTCAACCAGGACGGGATCGTCATTGCCAATAATTTCAAACGGTATACTGCGCGCATGAACCTGGACGCAAGGCTCAGCAACCGGCTGAAAATCGGCACGAACTTTCTGGTAACCTATAGCATCAACAACGGCATCAACGAGGCCGGTACCAACGGGCCGGTCGGCGCGGCACGCGTTATTTCTCCGGCAAGCCCGGTACATGACGCAAGCGGCAACTGGCAGCTGCTGAACGTAGGACCCGGCTCCGGGATGGCTTCCATTCCCAACCCGGTGGCGGTGCTGCGTACTTCCACGAATGCGCTGTTTACCACCCGGGTACTCGGGAATGCATTCGCCGACTACCAGATTGCAGAAGGCCTGAGCGCGCGGGTGAGCCTGGGAGCGGATCTGCTTACCAGTCGGCGGAACGTCTTCTATACTCCTCAGACACTGGTGGCCAATACGGTAAACGGCTATGGTTCGAACGGCAACGCGAACAACATCAACCTGCTCAACGAAAATACGGTAACCTATTCGAAAGTATTGAATACCAGTCACTCATTCGACGTCGTAGCCGGGGTTACGTTCCAGTCGAACCGGGAGGACCGCTCCTACCAGGAAGCGCAGAATTTTGCCAACTATACCCTGGGCGCCAATAACCTCGGGCAGGGCTCGGTACTGATCGCGCCCACTACGACCGCGCAAAAATGGGGACTCAACTCCTACCTGGGCCGGGTAAACTACCGCTTCAAGGACCGGTACCTGTTTACACTGACAGGCCGGATAGACGGCTCCTCCCGCTTTGGAACAAACAATAAATACGGCTTCTTTCCCTCGGGCGCCGTTGCGTGGCGGGTATCGGATGAACCTTTCCTGAAAACAAGCCCGCTGGTCAGCGAACTGAAATTCAGGCTGAGCTATGGCGTGACGGGGAACGACGGTATCGGGTTGTATAATTCATTGTCTTCCTATGTTACCTCGCGTACGGTTTTCGGAGATACAGAGGTACTGACTACTCAGGCGGCGACGATCGGCAACCCCGATCTGCGCTGGGAGAAAACCGGTCAGTTTGACGCGGGTTTCGACCTGAGCCTGTTCACCAACCGCCTCCAGCTGACAGCCGATTATTACATCAAAACGACAACCGACCTGCTGCTGGGTATAGACCTGCCTGCCACGACCGGCTTCACGACTGTCACCCGGAACATCGGCAGTCTCCGGAACCGGGGAATTGAATTGGGTATTTCGACGGTCAATACCACCGGTGCGGTCAAATGGACGACTTCCGGGAATTTTTCCCTGAACCGGAACAAGGTCCTGAAACTGGCCGACGCCGATCAGTACCTCGTTACAGACCCGAATACCTCGGTACAGACGATCGTCAAAGTAGGCCAGCCGATCGGTTCTTTTTACGGCCGTGTTTTTGACGGCGTCTGGCAATCGACCGATGCCGTCAAAGCAGCCGGCGCGCTGGCGCAAACGGGAGACCTTGGAGGCGCTCCACGCTTCAAAGATGTGAACGGCGACGGCGTATTCAACAACGCGACCGACCGCGCTATCATCGGAAACGGCCTGCCTAAATTTATCTATGGCTTGACGAATACGGTCTCGTACCGCGGTCTGGACCTGTCGGTATTCATACAGGGAGTACAAGGCAATCAGGTATTTAACTATACACGGAGCGTAACTGAAATTGACCCGGGCGCTACCCCGCTGCAAAGCTATATCAACGATCACTGGAAGACGGACAAGCCGTCGAACAACCGCCCGTCGGCCCGCCAGTGGAACATCTCCAACAGCTCCTATCTGATTGAAGACGGTTCGTTCCTGCGGCTCAAGAACGTATCGCTGGGATACCGCATTCCGCTGAAAACCAAGGCGCTGAAAGCAGCCAGGATCTATGTCAGCGGGCAAAACCTGTTCACCGTTTCGCGGTATTCCGGGTATGATCCGGAAGTAAACTCGAGCTTCAACAGCAATACGACCTACGGAATCGACAACTACGCCTACCCCGTTTCCCGCACGTATACCATCGGAGGCACCCTGACTTTCTGATCTCAAACGATAAGACACAGACATACCATGAACCGAGTCCTTTCTATCCTGAGTATCATGGGCTTTCTGCTGACGGCGGAAAGCTGCCGGAGCAACCTTGAGGAAGTGCCGCTCAGTTTTCTGAGCGAATCCAATTCGTTTAACAATGCCGATGACGCAACGACGGCCATCAACGCCGTGTACGGCCGCGCCAAGGCAATCTACCAAATGCCGATGATCGTTTTGGGTGATCTGAGCGGCGACGATCTCTGGATACGCAGCGATGCCGATCCGATTACCAGCGAGATCGACCAGTTTAAATACACGGCGTCCAACAACTACTTCGATACCTTTTATACCAACTCGTACATCACCATTGACCGGGCGAACCGGGTAATCGAAAACGTTCCGAAGATTGCGATGGACACCAAACTCCGCGATCAGATCGTCGCCGAAGCTAAATTCCTGAGGGCGTTGCATTATTTTAACCTGGTTCAGGCATTCGGGGATGTTCCGCTGGTGACGAAAACAACGACCGACGTCGTCAATGTCAAGATTCCCCGCGACCCTGCTGCGAAGGTCTATGGGCAGATTATTCAGGATCTGCAGGACGCGGAAAAGGCGCTGCCCATAAGCTATTCCGCTGCTGCGGAAATCGGCCGGGCTACGGTTGGAGCCGCCAAATCGATTCTGGCGAAGGTATACCTGACGCATAAGGAATGGGCCAACGCCGCCGCCAAAGCCAGGGAAGTCATCGATTCGAAAACCTACCGCCTCGTTCCGGACTATCAGGATGTATTCAACCCGGACAAGGAAAACGGTCCGGAGCATATTTTCTCCCTTCAATTCAGTTGCCTGCAACCTAAGTACGGCAGCGCTATGGCAGAAAATTTTGCTATCTACTTCAGTTATCCGATTAACCAGACAGGCGGCGCTTTTCAGGTGACTGATTCCTACGCCAATTCCTTTGTCGCCGGCGATTACCGCAGGCAAGTAGCTGTCATTACCCAGAAAACGCTGGCGAATGGTACTGTAGTGCAGTCACGTACCGGCCCGCACCTGGATAAATACTGGGACCCCAACGCCTGTGGCGCAGCCGCCGCCCGTAACAACTTCCTGGTCATCCGCTATGCAGATGTGCTGCTGATGTATGCCGAAGCGCTGAACGAACTCAACGGTCCTGATGCGGAAGCCTACAACGCCATCAATCTGGTCCGGGCGCGGGCACGGAAAGGTGCGGCAACGGGACCGCAGGACCTTGCCGGCCTGACACAGAGCCAGTTCCGGGACGCTGTTTTGCAGGAGCGAAGCTGGGAACTGGCCGGAGAAGGCCATCGCCGCTGGGACTTGCTTCGCACCGGAAAACTACTGGAGGCCGCCCGGAAGCAGGGCTATGACCCATCTGAGAAATACCTGCTTTTTCCGATTCCGACGTTTGAACGGGATGCAAACCCCGCTCTGACACAGAATCCGGGATTCTGATGGTACTTTTTCGTTGTTACTACCTGTCACGATTTTATACATCCATTCAGATGAAAAACCTGCTTACACTCGGGCTGGTACTGCTGGGCAGCGTCTTCCAGTCGTTTGCTCCACCTAAGGCTGCCACATATGATGTTGTCGTTTACGGCGGCACACCCGGCGGAGTAATCGCCGCCGTGGCGGCTGCCCGCGAAGGTGCCCGGGTACTCCTGCTCGAACAAACCCGGCACGTTGGCGGGCTGAATACCAGCGGTATCGGCACCGCCGAATCCGAACACATGATCGAAGAGACGATCTCCGGCTTGCCGCTGGAGTTTTACCAGCGATTGGGCAAGTTTTACGGCAGCAACGGGCCGGCGTTCTATTTTGAGTCGCACGTTGCTGAAAAAACGTTCCTGGACCTGCTGAAAGAGGCCGGGGTAACGCTGGTATACGATGCCTTTGTTCAGTCGGTAGCCAAACAGGGAACAACGATCCGATCCATTTCCCTGACAAACGGTAACCGCTATACGGGGTTTGTCTTTATCGACGCGACGTACGAAGGCGACCTGATGGCGAAAGCCGGCGTATCGCACACGCACGGTCGGGAAAGCCGGGAACAATACGGGGAGTCGCTGGCCGGCGTTCGGTTTATCGATACGCCGATCGACGCGTCGCCATACGACGACGGAGGCCGGTTGCTACCCGGCTTTGTCGAACGCAGTACCTTATCGGATGGCCAGGCCAGCGACCGGGTAATGAACTACAATTTCCGCCTGATGCTATCGACCCGGGCGGACCGTCGCCCGTTCCCCAAACCGGCCTCGTATAACCCCGGTCGTTATATACTGCTGACCCGGTTGCTCAAAAACCACCCGGAAACGACCTTGAGCGACATTATTGACCTGTATGCCTGGAACTATCCGAAGGGCAAGTTCGAAACCAATAACAAACAGAAGGCGGTCATCTCACTGGGTCATTTCGGGGGAAACGTCGATTACCCGGAGGCAGACTACTCCCGCAGGAAAGCGATTTACGACGATCACAAAGCCTGGACGCTGGGCCTGATGTATTACCTGGCCAACGATCCGTCGGTTCCGGATGCGCTCCGACAGCAGACGCAATCCTACGGATTCAGCGCCGACGAATTCAGGGACAACGAAAATTTCCCCTACTACCTCTATGTACGGGAAGCGCGGCGCATGATCGGGGCCTATGTACAGAAACAGAAAGATATTCTGGAAGAACGCACCAAACCGGACGCAATCTGCCTGGGTTCTCACTGGATTGACTGCCATCACGTGCAGCGGGTTGCCGTTTCGAAAACGCAGTTTGTCAACGAAGGGCGTATCTGGGAAGCAATCACGCAGCCGTATGAAGTTGCATACCGGGTTATCACACCGAAATCGGCGGAATGTACCAACCTGCTCGTTCCGGTATGTGCGTCGGCGTCGCACGTGGGTTTCTGCTCTCTGCGCGTCGAATCGACCTGGATGCAACTGGGCAACAGCGCCGGTATCGCGGCGGCAATGGCGGTACGGCAGAAGAAGCCGGTTCAGCAATTAGCCGTTTCCGATCTGCAGGAAAATCTGCGGAAAAAGGGCGTTATCCTTTCCGTTGATCATCAGGTATGGAACGGGACGAAGGACCTCCGGTAGCCGGCCGGGCAATTCGGATCTTTCCATGAACCAACCCGTTTTTGAAAACCGATAGCCAGGTAGCCCGAAGACCGGGTTACCTGGTTTTTTTGTAATGGATACTGTGAAATAATAAAGGGGGCAGTCTTCCTTTCTTCCGATTAAATAGAGTTATTGAGAACGCATTGAAAAAATACCTCTTATTTGTGAATACACCTGCCATGCGAATCGTGCTGCTGTCAGTTGCCCTGCTGGCGGCTTTTTCTCCCGTTTCCTCCCAAATTACATCTCTCCGGACAAAAATCGAACAAATCACAAAAGGCAGGAAAGCGACGGTAGGCGTTGGCATTCATGCGTTTCGCGACGGTCAGACATTGACCATCAACAGAAACAGGCACCTTCCGATGCAGAGTGTCTACAAGTTTCACGTCGCCCTCGCAGTGCTGAAAGAAGTGGACAAAGGCCGGTTCCGGCTTGATCAGAACATGCATGTGAAAAAGAGCGATTACGTACCTGGCCTGCACAGCCCGATGAGCGAAGCCTATCCGGGTGGGAATGTGGACCTGCCGCTGGCAGATATCATTCGGTTTATGGTGGCCGATAGCGACGGCAGCGCCTGCGACTACCTTTTCAGGCTGTTGGGCGGGCCGGTGCGGGTCAATACCGTCATCCATGAGCTGGGTATTCAGGGCGTTGCGATCCGGAATACAGAAGAAATGATGCAGGCAACGGGCAACTGGGATGTTCAGTACTCCAACTGGACAACCCCGGTGGCAATGCTCGATCTGATGAAGTTATTCTACCAACGTAAAATTCTTTCCACTCGTAGCTACGATTTTCTTTGGAAAGTAATGACCGAAACTACTACCGGGCAGAATCGTCTGAAAAAGCGACTGCCTGCCGGTACGGTTGTGGCGCACAAGACAGGCACTTCAGGAACCCGGAACGGCGTGACCGGAGCGGTTAATGACGTCGGTTTTATTTCCCTGCCCGACGGCAGCTGCATCGCCGTCAGCGTGTTTGTCACCAATTCTACGGAGAGCATGGAGGCAAACGAGCAGCTCATTGCCGATATCGCAAAAGCAGCTTATGATCATTTTGCGGCATCTAAGTAATCGGGCGCCAAGCACATGCCGAATAAATACTAGTCGATTTTTTGTCTGAAAATGGCGATAACAGCGATATGGCCGTTCGAATGACTAGTATTTGTTGCAAATATTTCGATTTTTTATGAGTATTATTTATTTAAATACTTTCTGATACTAGTTTAATTATATACTTATTCATTCATGCTTTTTCTAGCTGAAATAACACCAGTAAAATTAAAGTAAAAAGATCTTGCAAGAAATAATGACTAAATTCTGTCCATTTTACCAAACATTATGGTCAAATACCTGTATGCACATAAAACAGTATTCGATTTGCCTTGTATTTAAATAGTACTCGAGATTACCCTGTCTCTTCCCTGTTTTCGTTTCTTTCTACTTTTTACTACTACAGCAGCTAATAATTTTCTTAAGTATACTTTATCACAAATGGAATAAGTATAGTATGTTTGTGGACGAAATTATAGTTATCGTCGTCATTTATCTATAGTAGTTACTAGAACATTTGTCTAAATCTGGCATACCCTGTCTAATACGTCCGGAAAAGGGTTATGTATAAACAGAGATTGTCGTTCCGTCTCTGATTTTAGTTTGATCGTTACCGGCATCAAAGTGGATCGCTGCCCTTTGTTTCCCGGTATTCTCTCCGCCTGAACAAGTTATATATCTCCGCCGTTTCAGGTACCTGCCGCCGTGTTGATACGTCGCCGTGGTCTTCCTCTCCGGAAGCAATCAGGGTCGCATTTCCTTCGTAACGTTCCTTCAGCACCGTTTGCCAGCCGGAGGTCATGTTTCGCAGAACACCATCGCCAGTTGTGAATTATTCAGTTCAATCATCCTTTCAACAATGAATGCGAGATCATTTACTTCATCCCTGCCAATCGGGCGGAAGTACTTTGGCGGATTTTCCGGCCCGGTATGGAAATCATTTTTCCTCTTTCTGATTTGGAGCACGGCGTTTACAGCTTCCTTCGTCACCCGGGCACAAACCGGATACATCTATGTTCACTCCAAAACCCTGAATGAAACCGCCTCCGGCGACATTACCTATTCCGTATCCGGCGGTCCCACGGCCGTTTCGAACTTCACCCTGAACGACCAGCCCACCCGAACCACCATCCGGGATATCGGCTTCTCCCAAAACGGACGGATCTGGGCCGTTACGAACGACCAAAAGGTCTGGTACCGGGAAGTCGGCAGCGCCACCTGGGTACAAACGACTCTGATCAGCTCCAATCAGCGAATAGATGGCGGCGCCGGTACCAGTGCCTACTTCATTAATGCAGGCGTTGCCTTTTATACAGCAGATGGTACCAGTTCTACCGCTATATCGGCTGGAACCAGCTTTACGGATATCGGCAGCGGCTGGGATAATCTCCCCTATGCCATCAACGCAACGCAGGTGCTTCGCTACAGCGGGAGCGGCACCACCTGGAACGTCATCAATTCGAGTTTGTCACCCGCGCACGTCGACGTAGACCCGGTTTCCGGGAATGTCGCCGTTGCCACGACCTCCGGAGCCACGCCGTTTTACAGCGTCACGCCGGCGGGGGTAGCGACGAGTCTCGGTGCTCCAACCAACTGGAATACAGCCGTAGCCCCCCGGGACATTGCCGTCACCGGCAAGGGAGAAATCTTTGTCACCGGCTTCATCAGTTCAGCCGCCGGAGGCTATTATGTCTCGAAGAAATTGCCAGTCGGCTGGAGCAGCTACGAAGCATCGAGCTATGATGTCGCCCAGATTACCGGCGGCCCGGGCGGGCAGATTCTCGTTACGATGAACAGCGGCGGCTGGAACAACTTCACCTACCCCTATCTCAATATTTTCGCCCGGGCAGAAGACGGCAGCAATGTCTACTACATTGACGATGAGCGTATCCGGACTGCTCCTACCGGCAATTCCATCAAAATCCCCGTGGCGCCCGGTACCTACACCATCACCGAAACCGTGCCCGGAGGCTGGAACCTCGAAAAGGTTTCTGTTTTCGATCCTTCCTCGAATTCGTCCTCCAATGTCCCTGCAAAGACCGCAACGGTTAATGTGGCAGCAGATGAAGTAGTGCACGTCGTTTTTCAAACCGGAGCCGTCGTTCCTTTTGACATGACGAACAGTTGTACGCCGACCTTTACCGAGACCTTCGGAACGGGTGCTACCGGGACCTTCGGCGCGGCGCCCAACGGTACCACAACCTATCACCTGATTAACACGTCGACACCCGCCGAAGACGGTTTCTATAAAATCGTCAACCGGGGTTCGGATTTCAATACCTGGCCGACGGCCGCCGCGATTGTTGACCATACCTCCGGAGACGGACAAGGTTATATGTATGCCGTTAATGCCGGATACGACAAGGGCGAGTTTTTCCGGAGACGGTTTACCAACGTCAAACCCGGTGGCAACTATACCTTTTCGGCCTGGATCGTGGACCTGACGCCACAAGCATCGGTGAATGTGAATGTTAATTTCTCTGTCTATGATGCCAATACCCAGGCACTGCTGGGTACCTATACCACCGGCGAGCTTCCGGGTATCACAGCACCCGCGCCCTGGCAGCAGTTTGGTTTTACGTTCACAGCGGCGTCTACCGATATTGACCTGGTGATCTCCAATGTGGGTTTCGGCGGAAACGGGAACGACCTGGCGCTGGACGATATCTCCTTTCTGCTCGAACAGATCGCCGCGCCGACACTGACCGTTACTACTAACTGCGGCTCCGGTGCGACAATTACCGTCACCTCACCTGTCGGATCAGGCGTGGAGTACAGCCTGGACGGCGTCAACTTTCAGTCGAGCCCGGTATTTGCCAACCTTCCTGCCGGAAACTATACCGTCACCGACCGATTCGTCAACACCACCTGTACCAATAGTAGTGTGCAGAATATCAGCGTTTTCAGTATCTGCGGAAATGTCTACAACGACATCGATGCGCTGACCGATAACGTGGTCGATAACAACGGCGGCGCTCAACCAAGCTCCACGCTTCCCACCCTGTATGCAAGCCTGGTCAGCGGGGGCGTCGTCATTGCCACCGTTCCGGTTGTCAACGGTACCTATTCCTTTGGCAATGTATCTGCCGGCACCTACAGCGTGGTGTTGAAACAGGATTCTACCAACAGCACCACTCCCTCACTGCCGGCAGGCTGGGTCAATACCGGCGAGCACCTCGGAAGCTTTATGGGAAGCGACGGAACGGTCAACGGGATACTGCCCATCGGCACGGTGAGTAGCAGGGTGGTCAACGCCAACCTGGGTATTCAGCAACCGCCAACGGCACTGACGAGCACCCTGCCACCCCAACCCAACCCCGGCGGGAGCAACAACTATACCGTGCCGCCTGCCTCGTTTGACGGCGATGACCAAAACGGTGGAACCGTCACCTCCATTACCATTACCGCATTTCCGACCAATACCGAAAGCATCACCATCAACGGCAATACCTATACGCCGGCAACCTTCCCTCCGGCCGGCGTAACGGTCCCGACAGATGCCAATGGCAACCCGACACAACCGATAGCTGTCAACCCGATCGACGGAAACACCAGTGTCGTCATCACGTATACTGCTACCGACAACGGTGGCGCGGTCAGCCCGCCGGCAACGGTAACCATTCCGTTCACAGCAGGTGCGCTGCCGGTCCGACTGGCTTCCTTCAAAGCCGCCGGATCGGGAGGAACCGTCGTACTCGACTGGGTGACATTAAGCGAAGCGAATAGTAAAGGCTTTTTTGTCGAACGCAGCACCGACACCCACAGTTGGGAAAGCCTCGGATGGATAGTCTCACAGGCAGAAAACGGCATGGCGACTACCCGTCTGGCATACCGGTACGCCGACTACCAACCGGCAACGCCTGTTTCGTACTACCGATTGAAGATGATGGATCTCGACGGAACCTATACCTACAGTTCTGTTCAAAGCGTGGAAGCAGCTGACCTGATCCGGCTCGTTGCCGCGCCCAACCCGGCGCGGGATTTCTTCCGGATCAGCGGAGTTCCCCTGTCCGATATCCGGGAAGTTACCCTTCAGGATCTGACCGGACGATCCGTCTATACCGGAAGTTTCCCTGAGCAGGGCTTTATGAATGTGAAAAACGTGGCAAAGGGTTTGTATGTGTTATCCGTACAGCTAAATAACGGCATCGTCCGTCAGGCAAAAGTTTTGATTCAGTAAGAATCAACGGCCTCCGGCCGTAAGCCTGTAACGTGCGCGGTCAGATTTAGTTGAAAGGTTAGGGTTAAGGCGGTCTCATTGGGATCGCCTTACCTGTTTTTTACCCAACATTCAAATATAACCACCTGTTAATCAGCGCAGTGCTCCACGTAGCAATTGTGCATTCAACGCCACAACCACGGTACTTACCGTCATCAGTACCGCGCCGATCGCCGGGCTGAGGACAAAATCAGGATATAGAACACCCGCCGCCAGCGGGATCGCAACGACGTTGTATCCCGTCGCCCAGAACAGGTTCTGTATCATTTTCCGGTATGTCGCGCGACCGAATTCCACCAGGTGCGTGATGTCGGTCGGCCGGCTGTTCACCAAAATAATATCTGCCGTTTCGGCGGCGACATCGGTACCAGATCCGACGGCAATCCCGACATTGGCCTGCGCGAGCGCAGGAGCATCGTTGACGCCGTCGCCGGTCATCGCCACAAAAAATCCCTGGCGTTGCAGGTCCCGCACGACATTCACTTTCTGATCCGGTAGTACTTCCGCGAATACCCCGTCGAGCCCCAGCTCAGCGGCAACGGTATCTGCAACAGCCCGGTTATCGCCCGTCGCCATAAATACCTTAATACCAGAGCGTTGCAGACTACCCACCGCTTCCTTCGAATCTTCCCGGATGCGGTCGGCCAGGGCGAGAAAACCGATCAGCTTTCCATCTGCCAATACGTATACGACCGTCTCCGCCTTGCCGGCTGAAGCTTCCGGTATAGGAATGTGCTGCTCTTTCAAATACCCGGGGCTGACAACCTGTATCTGTTTCCCATTGACCATTGCCGAAACCCCTTTGCCTGTAATAGATTGAAAATCAGCAATGGCGGGTATTTCCACTGCTCTTTCTTTCGCGGCACGGACGATGCCCTGCGCAATCGGATGCTGGGACGACTGCTCCAGCGCCGCAGCCGTACCGAGCAGCATTCCTTCTTTCCATTCCTCGGACAAAGGAGCGACGCGGGGTACGCCGAAAGCTCCCTCTGTCAGGGTGCCGGTCTTGTCAAAAACCATAGCTGTGATTTTCCGGGACTCCTCGAAAGCGGTTCTGTTCCGGATCAGCAGACCCTTGCCGGCAGAAATCCCGGTCGAGATCGCTACCACCAGCGGTATAGCCACACCGAGTGCGTGCGGACAGGCCGTTACCATTACCGTCACCATCCGCTCAACGGCAAAGGCCGTTTCCTTTCCAGCTAACAACCAGGTAATCAATGTAATAAGTCCAACGGATAGCGACAGCAGCGTCAGCCATCCCGCTGCTTTGTCGGCCAGGGTTTGCGTAGCCGACTTGGCGTTTTGCGCTTCTTCGACCAATTTCACGACCTTACTGAGGTAGCTGTCTTCTCCCTTGTGGGTCACGCGAACCGTCAGGGCGCCTTCACCGTTGACGGCCCCGGCGATTACCCGGTCTTTTACCCGTTTCTCGACCGGAACGCTTTCGCCGGTCAGCATGCTTTCGTTGACGGAACTTGCTCCGTCAACTACTTCGCCATCCGTCGGAATCCGTTCGCCGGGGCGGACCAGGACAAGATCTCCTTTTTCCAGGGTATCCACTCTTACGTCCTGTAACTGCTTTCCACTGACTTTGTGCGCTTCGGCGGGCAGCATTTGTACGATCAGTTCGAGGGATCGGGACGCGCCGGCGACCGACTTCATTTCCAGGTAATGGCCCAGCAACATAATGTCGATCAGCGTAGCCAGCTCCCAGAAAAAGTCCATTCCTTCCAGCCAGTGCAATGACACCGCGACACTATAGACGAACGCAGCCGTTATAGCAACCGCTACGAGCGTCATCATACCTGGTCGCCGGTTTCGCAGCTCGTCTATCATTCCGGTAAGAAAAGGCTTACCTCCGTATACATAGATACCAGTGGCCAGCCCGATCACGATCCACTCCCGAAAAGCAAAATCCAGGTGATAACCGGCCACTTCCTGAAACATCATCGACAAGGCTACCACGGGTACCGACAGAACAACACATACCCAAAACCGCTTCCAGAAATCGGCTATCATACTGCTGTGATCATGCCCGGAATGGCCGTGACCGGAGTGCATACCAGCCGGATGACTATGGCCGGCATGTTCCTGATGCTCCGTCCCGGAATGAGCATTTGCCGGGTGCATAGGTTCATGCATTTTATGCCCCGAAGGAGGATGAACGTGGCTTTCCGCGGAGGCCGTTTCAGGATGATGGGAACCTTCTCCGCTATGTGCCTGATGTTGAGCAGTGTGACTACCGTGTCCGCCGGCCTCCATCATATGAAAAGTACCCACGGTGGATACCATACGCTGCAAGTCACTCACTACCGGATGTACATCCACCGTCAGGGTAACCTCCGGCGGATCAATAGTGACATCAGCTGCCACTATTCCCGGTTGCTCTTCGAGCACCTGTTTGACGGCGGCGGCCTGCTCGGCGGTCTTCAATCCATGTAAGTGATAGCGATGTTGGTGTCTCATGATAGACTTGACAGATGATGTAGTAAAGCAACTACTTCACTCTTATAGCACCGTTACAAAGTTCGGGTAATTCCTTACAGAATTTTCCGACTGATTAACATAATAAAATTATGGAACAATGGGCGATGAGAATCGAATAGTCACCCTTCTTTCTGACATCGGACCGAAATACGTGATTCTCGGTGTCTTCGTGAAACGGTAGCTTACGACGAAAAGTATTCCATTGAAAATCAGACAAATAGCATTTTCATACCTACTTCTTCCAGACATTATCTGCCAAAACCCGGCTCAATACTTCCTCCCGCTGCTGGCGGCTGATCGGAATCCGGTGGGAACCGATGAAAATCTCATTCCCTTCGATGGCGTCAACCTTGGACCGCGCAACGAGGAAGGATTTATGTACCCGAACAAAGGAAGATGCAGCCAATTCCGTCTCTATATCTCTCAGGTTCAGGAGTGTAACATACTTCCCGCGAGTCGTAAAAATGGTGACATAATTCTGCAACCCTTCGATGAACAGGATATCGTCGACGTAGATTTTTTCGTATTTACTTCCACACTTGATAAATACATAGGCAGGTGCAACCGGCGCCGCGGGTCGCAACCGCAAGTCACATTGCTCTTTTGCTTTCCAGGCAGCTCTGACGAATCGGTCGAATGTGATGGGTTTCAGCAGGTAGTCGAGTACATTCAACTGGAATCCTTCCAGCGCAAAACTCGGATACGCTGTTGTCATGACAACCAGCGGTGGGTTCTGCGTAATCTTCAGAAAATCAATGCCGCTCATCTTCGGCATCTGAATATCCAGAAACAGCAGATCCACGGACTGCTGCTCAAGGAGCGTCAGCAATTCCACGGGATTGGAGCAGGTGCCGCTCAGCCGGAGGAAGTCCACTTCCCGGACATAGCTCGAAAGCCCCTCCCGCGCGAGGGGCTCGTCGTCAATGATAACGCAGTTGATCATACGATTCGAGGTTGATTTCAACAGACTCGGCAAGCGTCAGTTCCAGGTCGACGTCGAATGACGCATCATCCGACCGGATCGACAGCCTGTGCTTTCCCGGGTAAAGCAGGTCCAGCCGTCGCTGCACATTTTTCAGTCCCAGCCCGCCCGAACGAACAGCCTCTTTCTCCGCCAGACCGGACGTGGTATTATGGACATGGACGAAGAGCCGGTGATCTTCGAGCGTCAGGTGAATGGCGATCTCGCTCGGCCGGTCCGTCTCCCGGGAAACATGCTTGAACGCATTTTCAACAAAAGACATCAGCACAAAAGGCGCGATGCAGAGGTGATCTGCTGGTGGCACATCGATGTTGAGTACGACGCCGGTCGCCCGGTCCATCCGCAATTTCTCCAGTTCCACAAAATTAATCAGATAGGTAATCTCCTGAGAAAGAGGAATATACTGATCGTTGCACTCGTACAGTTGGTAACGCAGCAAATCCGAAAATTTGGCCAGTGAATCGGATGCCTTATCCGGATTCCGGTGAATCAGGAAAAAAATAGAGTTGATGGAATTGAACAGAAAATGTGGGTTAAACTGGTTGCGAAGGAAGGTCAGCTCGGCTTCCAGCTTTTCCTTTTCCAAAAGTTGCTGCCGCTGCCTGGTTTGTATCCAGTTTTTTGTCAGTTTGATACTCATGGCAAGCGTCAGACTCGCGACGGTCGACGGCAGTGCATTCCCCAAAAACTGAAAGAAACATCCGCTTTTCGTATCCCCACCATACAGCTCATGAAGGGAATGGCCGGTCACCGCTGCGCTGAAATAGTACCCGCCGATAATACCGAGCGTCGCGCAGGCGATGGTACCCAGCAACCAGATACCGTATAAGCCGAACCTACTCGTTTCCAGATACTTAGGCAACAAAAAATACAAATTAAAATAGGTTGCCAGCGCCTGAAATACTACATAAAAACTGAACTTGATGGTATAGGGAAGGTACAGCAGCGACTCCCAGGCCTTGACGGGATTGCCCAGCGTCACGATCCACCACAGGTAATGGTACACCAGCCAGAACGGAAGGTGATAGAGTTTAAATCGAAAGAACCAGTTCGGACGGGCGGAGCGCATAGGTCTGCGTAGTCGGGAAATCGCTTCTAAAACAATATAGCTCTATTTGTCGGTTTTCCCGGGTGGAAACGGACGACCGGTTCCGGGAAATTGACCAACTGTTCCGGAGACTGTACGATCGTCCGCTTTGACACAAAAGGAGTCTCTTCCGCCGGACAGCTATCAGAAACAGCAGGTTGTCAAGTAGTTACCATCGCTGATCCCGCAATTTTCCAGGTTTCAGGGCTTTCCGGTCTTTTTGTCCGGAAAATGGGTCCTGTATGAAAACTCCCCTCCTGCTGTTGCTGTTATCCGTCGCCTCGTTTGGCGTAAATGCCCAGGTATCCGGTCGGATAACAACTACCACCGGCGCGCCCGTGCCTTTTGTACCGGTTGTACTTCTCCATAGTCGTGATACAACGCTGGCCGACGCCGGGGCAACCGACGAACGGGGAGCATACCGCCTGAACGCTCCAAAGTCGGGCAGTTACCTATTGAAAATCAGTGGACTAGGTTATCAGCCAGCGTACTCGTCCGTATTTTCACTGCCTGCTTCCGGAGCAGCGCACGAGATGGAGAATATTGTACTTTCTGAAGACACGCGTCAGTTGGCAGAATTAGTCGTCCGGTCGGCGAAGCCTACCATACAACAAACACCGGAAGGTACCATCATACGGGTTGCCAACAGCGTCTTGGCACGCGGAAATACCGTGCTGGGTATGCTGCAGCAATCGCCGGGCATTACGATCGATTATCGAAATAACAGCCTGGCACTCAACGGAAAAAGCGGGGTAGCGGTCATGCTCAACGGAAAACTGCTCCGCCTCCCACCGGACCAGGTCGTCTCCTTTCTCAACGGCATGAGCGCCAATAACCTGGCAAGTATTGAGCTGCTGACAACGCCGGGAGCCGGTCATGACGCCGAGGGAACTGCTGGAATCATCAACATCGTCACGCAAACCCATGAAAATCAAGGCACTAACGCTTCGTTGACACTTACTGGCGGCTATGGTTGGGGTGAAAAGGGAAACGGAACCGCGACGGTCACTCACCAGAACGGCCGGTTCAGCCTGTTTGCAAGCTATTCCTTTCTGCGCGACCGAACGTATAGTAGTATCGGTATTGACAGCCGGCAGGACATGCCTTTTTTCGGGGGACCGCTTCACGTATTGGTCCGGAACACAACGCAGGCACGGCAAACCAACCACGATGCACAGGTAAGTGCCGACTGGCGGGTTTCCGCCCGATCGGCGCTCCGCGCGCAAGTAAGCCGGAATACGAGTAGCCGGCTGTCAACCGACTGGAATACAGCCCGTTACTACCTGGTTAAAGATTCCGTCCTCTATTTCAACGGCGAAATCAACGGAGACAACCGGTGGCAAAGTACTACGGGCAGCCTTGACCTTAATACACGCCTCCGGAACGGAGCCTCGTTTCACGCGGGCGCTGACCGTATTTACTTCAGCAGTGAAAGTCCATCGGAGGTACGGGCCACGTTTGCTGACGATAGCGGCGAGCCCGCAGGAAGCGGCGACAGCCTTCTGGCACCCCGGCAACGCGGATACGCGCGAACGGGCATTCAGGTGAATGTCGGGAAAGTCGATTACGTGCAGGAGCTCTCCCGCCGCTGGAAAATCGATGCCGGACTCAAAGGTACCTTCACCCGAAACCAAAGTGAAGCCGGTATTCAGAGTTTGTTGAACGGGCAGTGGGTAAACCGTACTGAAACAACCGGCGAACTCGTCATGCGCGAGCGCATCGGCGCTGCCTATGTTTCGGCGAAATCTGTGCTGTCGCCCGCGTTGACACTGATCTTCGGCCTGCGCTTCGAGTATGCGCACACCCGGATGACCGACCCACAGACTCAAGCCCTCCTTGTAGATCGGAAGCAGGGAATTTTCTTTCCAAATCTCTCTTTAGTAGTTCGAATGACTGACCAATCAGAGCTATCTGTTTCGTTTTCAAAACGTATAAACCGGCCAACGTACCAGGATTTGGCGTCTTTTGTCCGGTATAGTGATCCTTCGGCGGTTTATACCGGGAATCCCTTGCTGAGATCCGGCATAACCACCAATCTGAGGGTTGCCTATAGCCGGCCGGCGTATGTGCTGTCGCTACTCCTGAGTCAGGACGACAACCCGATCGCGCGGTATCAATTATCCGAAAGTCCGCTGCGGAATCTGCTGTACGTCGGCCCGCAGAACCTCGCCTGGCAGAAAAACATCACGCTGCAGCTGACCCTTCCCTGGAAAGTATCCGACTGGTGGACAATGAGCTACGACCTTTCCGGCGGATGGCGCAGCTTTCGTGCCGACCATACGCCGGCGCCTGTCGAGAAAAACTACATCGGCTATTCCCTGAATACGACCCATACGCTGACATTGCCACAAAAATGGGCGGTGGAAGTCTCCGGCTGGCTGGCGTCAGCTACTTACAATGGCACCATCCGCGTCGGCGCGATGGGCGCTGTCAATGCAGGTGTCCGGAAAGAGCTCAAAAAAGGCCGGATTCAATTGACGGTAACGGATTTACTCCGGACGCTGCATATCGACAGCTACTATGGCGCGGTCACGCAGGAGGCTTTTTCTATCCGTAATCACGTCGGAATAGACACTGAATCCCGCGTTTTTCCGATCGTCAAACTGACCTGGTCGCGCTCGTTCGGCAGTACCGGCCTGACCAAACGGCAGGACGACAGCCCGAAAGAGGAACGATCCCGTCTGACCAACCCATAGAAAGTGATACATTGCACCTGCCGGCTGCCCGGTATGCGGCGGAGGCGCTGTTATATTTGCCGCAAATCCCGCAACCGCGGAAATTCTGCATGATTCAGCGAAAAAAGGAACATTGGTTCAAGATGCTTTTTGTGTGGCAGGGGTCGGTGCTGCCGCAACTGTTGCCGCGATTACTGGTGCTGTTCGTGCTGTCCTGCGGCATCGTGTATGCCAACGGAACGCTTTATAGGTACAAAATCCCGCTGAGTCCGGCTCCCTTTACCATTTTTGGCGTGGCGATGGCGCTGTTTCTCGGTTTTCGGAACAATGCCAGCTACGACCGGTTCTGGGAGGGGCGCAAGCTATGGGGCGCATTGCTGAACGATACCCGCTCGCTGGCCCGGCAGTCGTTCACGCTGACCAACTACGAGTTAACATCTGCTGAAGTCCGGCACTTTACACAACTATTAATTGCCTTTACCTATAGCCTCAGGCACCAGCTCCGGAAGACAGATCCGAGCTTCGATTTACAGCGGCTTCTCCCCTCCCCGCTCTTTGAAAGCCTCAAAGCGGGACTGTATAAACCGGTGTTGTTGATGCGGGAAATGGGACTCTGGACAAAAGAAGCCCGGAAAAACGGGCAATTCGACGCTATTGGTCAGGCAGCGATGGATGGAAACCTGAACAAGCTGTCCGATATCGTCGGAGGTTGCGAGCGAATCGCGTCGACGCCCATTCCATATACGTACCAGGTACTTCTTCACAGGACAGTTTATCTCTACTGTTTTCTGTTGCCTTTTGGCCTGGTGGATAGTCTTGACTGGCTGACTCCGTTTGTGACGGTTTTCGTCGGATATACCTTCGTCGCCTTTGAAGCCATCGCCGATGAACTGGAGGAGCCATTCGGTACCGAACCGAACGACCTTCCGCTCAATGCCATCAGCCGCATGATCGAGATCACGCTGCTGGAAACGATCGGGCTGCCGACTCCGGAGCCGGTGAAGGCAGATCCGGAACATTATACATTGGATTGACGTAGGTGCTTTCGGGTACTTTCCGCTTCTCCCATAGCTGAAACGAAAGCTATTTTCTGGGAACGTTCCCGTAGAATTCGTCAACTTCCCGCCCTGCCAAAAGAGGTATCCATGCGTTATTTGACTGAAATACGCATGCCTATGAACCTCTTATCACCTGGAAAATTTGTTTTTGCCTTACTGTTAGCTACTGGTACGTTATTCGCTCAGACCAGCCCGTTATCTGTTCCATTGGTTAATCAGGCGGGGTATAACCGCGGAGAATCCAAACGGTTTGTCTGCTATGAAGCGCCTGATCAGACCTCCTTCGACGTTGTCCGGAAACGGGACGGGCAGGTTGTTTTCTCCGGAAAAATGAAAAACGGTTCGGGAGATTTTACCCGTTTTGATCCGAAAAGTTCGACAGAGGAGTACATCATCCGAATACCCAATCGAAATCCTTCGGTACCGTTTCGTGTTGCCAGCTACTTCATGGAGGGGCTTTCCTCCAAACTGGCGTATGATTTTTTCGTAGATGTTCGTGGGTCGTTGGACCCTGTTCACTCGAATGAAGCAAAAGTATACGGCGGTGGTCCCTCCCGTGACTGCGGCGCGTACGGGCTGGAGACGACTTTTGAAGCCCTGTTCTACGCCTCCAATCCTGCGCTGTTTGACCGTTGGAAGACCGAACTCGGAAACAACCAGGTACCTGACCTCCTTGCGCTGCTGCTCTGGCATGCAGAATTTGCCTATCACCACGTCGATTACGACGGTCCGGTTGCCAACCGCCACGGCGATCTCGGTTACGAAGGGCAACCCCGCATGCAGTACGACTACTGGAATACCCTCGATCAGCTGGCTGCGGTGTGCGCTGCTTACCACGCGTTTCTCAAGCCCTATCTTCCCAGGGAAACCTATGAAAAATACCGCAACGAATGCCGGAAGCGTTGGGAAGCGTACGATCGCCATAAAGTAGTCCGCCACTGGACGTACAGTACCAAGTGGGTGGATCAGGGCTTTCAAGAGTTCAATGAAATGGGAAATGCCTACGGCCAGTCGGTTTTTAGCAACCTGTTTATGTACCTCAGCGAACGTGCTGAACCGGACGGACAGCCGGAGAAATACCTTCGCTGGGCGCAGGAAAGTGCAGAAGACATCATCCGCAATTGGAATTTCGACAATCCCCGTCATATGTGGTGGATACGGAACGCCGAACATATTACACCGCAGGCGCTGGCTTTTTTCCTGCTCGTCGCGCCCGACAAGGCGCCTGCCGGTACACGTGAAAAACTGATGGCCTGGCGCGACCACATGAAAGCCCGGACGAACAACGTCTGGAGGTACCGTGTGCACAGTGATACCGAGTGGGCGCATCCTAAAACAAAGGAGCTTGGCGGCGCTCCGGCATTGGGCGGGTCGATGTTTGCTGTGGCCCATCTTCTGAATGATCCTGCATTACGGGCAATCGGCTGGGCGCAGGTTGATTTTGTTTTCGGCGTTAATCCCGTTGGCGCGCACCTGAGCAACAAAAGCCCTGAACGACTGGCTATCAGCGGATACTGGGAGGGCGTTGAAACCGGCTGGCCGCAGGCGCATCCCAACGGATACGGGCAATTGGGGAAAGTACGGGGTACGCTGGACGGCACGCCACTCGACGGCCAGTTTCCACGAAAAACTACCGATTCCCAAACGGCCGCGAAACCGGCCGATTCTAAATCGGACCAGATCGGTCTGAATGCTTATGCCACCGAAGGTTGGTCGGTTTCCAACCGTGGCTGGATGACCACGTTGACCTTTGCCCCGCTCGGTACGCAAAAGCTGCGGGTACTGGGTAAAAACGGAAAGCCCGCAAAAGAAGTACGGGCAGGCGAAACCGTGACACTGGAGCTGACTGCGCCCCTGAACCTCGACCCAGCCGTTACGGAAAGCGGCACGGTGTGGATTTCGACCGACGGACAGGACCCTATCCGTCTTACCGTTCAGGAAACTGCGCCCGACTCCGGTGTTTTCACCACAAACTGGCGGGTCACTGCACAGAAAAGCGTCATTGTATCCTATGGTTACTGGGGCCTGGGCGTGCAACAAACACTTTCTGTCCGCTAAATAATATCCGGAGATTTTTTGATACCGGATTTTGATCGCCACCCGGCTTTTCCTCTTTGAGGGAAAGGGCCGGGTGGTTTGTTTCCGGGTTTTGCGGGGATGGGGAAAACCCCGCTCAAATTTTTAGCTTGTTTCACTAGAATGAATATTCAATCGTATGTGGAAAAATAAGGATTAAAGACTGAAAATCAACTCGTTGTTTAGATGAAATCTTTCGTTTTAGAATTCATCCGGCCGCCGAAGAACATCGGCCTAAAAAGCCTGCTCCTGGAAAGGAATATCCTCTCCGGAGCAGGCCTTTCTCACTATACCCCGTAAAACAGGGGGATATGGTTTACCTGATTTTATAAATTTAGATTCGGATTTAATACCCGGCTATTGCTGCGCCGGGCTCGTTCCGGGAGACGCTTCGGCTCCCGGAACTTTTTGTTTTATCGGTGCCGGCGAAGCAGCCAGTTCACCCAATCGGAGTTGGCATAGTAGGTCTGAATACCATGTCCCTCCCCTTCCAGCCGCGTGAATCGCACGTTTCCGCCGCATTCCTGTAATCTACTGACCAGTCGTTCGGTAACATGGATCGGGATGACGTCATCCGCCGTTCCATGAAGCGTCCAGACCGGTACCTTGCGCAGGTTGCAAATTTGGGTGGAGTCGTCGCATCCGCCGCATAATGGCAGAATCGCGGCGAAATGGTCAGGATAGGCTACCGCCGTTTGCCAGGTTCCGTAGCCGCCCATGCTGATACCGGTTAAGTATATACGCTTTTTGTCGATCCTGTATTTTTGGGTAAGTTCGGCATACAAGGGTTCGAACCAGTTGTCGGTCGACCAGTACTTCCCCTCCGGGCATTGCGGGGAGGCGATGACGAAGGGAAAATTCCGGCCGTCGGCTACTTCCTTCGGTGGACCGTATGCCTTCAGCTTCTCCAGGTCATTTCCCTTCTGACTACCGCCATGCAGGTAAATAACGAGGGGAAACGCCTCTGCAGACGCAGCATATTCTTTCGGAAGATACAGCAGATAGGGATACGACACCCGTGGTTTCGACTGCGGCCGCCCTGGAAGGACGGCCGCTATCACAAAGATAAAATTCAACAAGAACCGGGTAAACATGGGCAAGATAGAATCTTATATACAAGGTACCCGATCTTCAATGAATCCGTTCACAGGTACGACGATTCCCCCATTTTCTCCGACATATACCACGTTTTCATCGAAAATATGCGATGATTACCGCCCGAAAGCGGCTCACCACTCTGCAAGCGAATTCCCCCTGGCAATGACCTGGTTCGCCTTCGCATCAAACCGGACGCTTTCACCTCCGATTTTCCACGGGTGATGGGCAGTAATGCCGTTGGGTGTGGCGACCATATCAGCCGAAAGGCCCGTCGGCGCGGTACCCATCACCAGCTGTCCGGTGGTATTTACAGAGGTGAGATAGGTAATCACCGCCACATACCCGCTCCGAACGGGCTGATAGTCGATCTTTTTGACCCGGCAGGGTAACGCCTCATGGGTACGGCGCTCGTGAAAGTCGGAAATACGTTCGTTCAGTTCTTTCTGTGAAGTGGCGAGGACTTCTCCGTTGGGTGCGGTGAGGTCGGTTTCAAAATGGGCATACGTTTGCCGCTGGCAGGAGGCAACGGTCAGCAGGGATATCCCCCAGATCAATAAGGTCTTCATGGCTAATGATTTAGAAGTGAAGTCCTTAAGTTGGGAGAACGATGTATACCGCACAAGGTGAGAGTTGTTTCAGTGCAGTATTTCAGGGGGATTCGGGCTGTTTTTCAGGGAAGAATACAATTAATAAATGTTAAGTGTACGATTGCCCCGCCATAAACGGATAGTCTGTGTAGTCTGTGTAGTCTGTGAAGTCTGTGAGAAAAATCAGCTCACAGACTTCACAGACTACACAGACGCTAAAACCGGATTCCGTCCGTATCCGCCAGCCGCGCGATAATCCCCCATCCATAGAAATAATTCGCCAATCCGATCAGTACTTCATTCTTCCCCTGCTTCAACGGTAATCGAATGGCAGCGTTTTCAATCGTACACCGGCCGTCGTTTTTTGCATTAGGCGTTCCAAAATAGTTCTTACCGACGTACGTAATCTGTCCATTCACCAACAACCATACTTCGTCACTAAATCCGAGGTTCAGCGTCTTTTCCTGCGCCTTATCGGAATAGATTGTCGTTTTCAGCCACGCGAGCCGTCGTCCGTCGCGTTCGGTACTACCATAAAGAGGCGTCAGGTTGACGATACCGCGCCGGTTGGCGTCTACTACCTCCCAGCGGGCGGTACTGTCGGGTACTTCCGATTTGGCAAGCGTGCCATACATACTCGGCAAGGGATAGATCGGCTCCCGGCCAAACGGGAAATTGATCGGGCCTGTTGCCTGCCAATGCCGGAGGTAGCGCGTGTCGGTCGCCAGGGGTGGGTACGTCGGCTCCGTTCCCAGCTCCGCCGGCCGCCGCGGATCGACGGTCAGATTGGCATAAATCACGTTTCCGGAGAGCGAAATCCCGCCGGAAGTCGTCGACGCCTCCAGGTACGGTACGTGCAGCGCCGGGTGCGTCATGTCGTTGACGTAGACGTTCATCTTGCTGTCGGCCACGACGAGCTTCACGTGGTTCCAGCCCTCCTGACGGATGGTCGCGCCGGTCTGGTACTCGTCGGCAAGGTCCCACATGCTCACGCCGTCAACGATGGGCGCGTACTGGATCGTCCACCTTACTTCCGGCGTCACGGGACCGAAGGAACGGATGTAGAAATTCTCTCCGTATTTCTGATCCGGTGACATCCGGAAACTGATACCGGGGAAGCCCATGCCTACCAGCTCAACGTCAAACTCAATCGTCCCTTCGGTGAACGTGTGATTTTTGAGGAAGACCTGGTAGGCGGTCTTCGGCTTGTTTCGGATGGCTTTTACGGAACGGTGGGTAATAAACTCGGCTCTCGTGGAGTCGTATTGCCAGTAGGCAGGCTCCATCGGGATGCGGAGAATGGGGTCGGACTTCGCAGCCGACTTTTTAGGATTTTGCGCGACAAGCGGGCTCACAGACAGGCACGTGAGCAACAGGAAGAGGATCCGGGTCATGGCGTTTGTTTTGTTCGGGAGACATCGGGCCGAAAGGTAGAAACACCCGCCACCGGGACCTGTTCAGCGGTTGTTCAAGTCTGTTCAAGATGTAGAGGGCTGATTATGAGCGGCTATTGTGCAGGGGGCAGAGGGCAGGGGGCGTAGCAAAGACGGCTTTCTCCCCCGGTAGTTGAGCCCCGTCGAAACCTCCGGCAGCCCTATTTTTTCATCCCAAACTCACTCGCTCGCTGGTTTCGACGGAGCTCAACCACCGGCTATTGTGC
>NZ_FNGS01000001.1:489514-969157 GCF_900103285.1 Siphonobacter aquaeclarae
ATGCTAAACTCACTCGCTTCGCTGGTTTCGACGGTGCTCAACCACCGGCTACTGCGGCAGAAAGACACAGCAGTCAAGTACATACGCTATTCTCTCCCCTCCTCCGCCAGCACTATCGTCAGTTTATTCGCTTCCGGTCGTACTTCTATCACCTGCCCGGGCTTGAAGCCGCATTCGGCGAGCCATTTGCCGGTGAGGCGGATGTGCGGGAGATCTACCCGGCGGGAAGGAATGCTCCGGGTGAAGAGGATGTTTTCCTGAACTTTGAGTTTACGGGAGGGATACATGGCATCGGGGGTTGAAGTACGCAGCAAAGGTAGCCTGCTCCGCCTGGAGCCAATTCGTAAACGGTTGCGTATTTCAGTAAAATAGGGGCCTTAGTTTACCCGTAATTTACTATACTTACCGCTCCAACCTGTATCCATTTTTCCCCTTAAGATTGCCTCTTTTATGACCGATATGCGAATCCACGAAGGCCGGAACGTCAAGCGTTTCCGTGAAATGCTGGGTATCAAGCAGGAAGCCCTCGCCGCAGAGCTGGGCACCGACTGGAACCAGAAGAAAATCTCCCTCCTCGAACAGCGCGAGCGCATCGACGCGCCCATTCTCGACCAGGTATCGAAGGCGCTGAAGATACCGGTGGAGGCAATACAGAAGTTTGATGAGGAGAAGGTGGTGAATATTATTTCGAATACCGCCTCCTTTGATAACTGTGAGCAGCCAGCATTCTTTAATTTCTACCCGACATTTAATCCGTTAGATAAGCTAGTGGAAGCGTATGAGGAGATAAGGAGGTTGAATGAGGCGTTGTTGAGGGAGAAGGATGAGAGAATAAAGATTCTTGAAACGAAAAGATAGTACAAATTTCAAACCACATCTTTCAAAATGGCTATATTAAACTACACCAATAGGCTAGAAAACTTAAGAAACAGAAAGTTCGATCCAAATCTTAATGAACTTTATACTTCCAAGTATTTCAATAGGTTGGGACTGCCGGATAACGTAAAGTATCTGTTAGAGATTACTCAACCGATTGACAAATTATCAAATGACAAATATTTGCTTGCTGCCGAACGAGTTCAAAATCACTTGGAAAGACGTCTAAATCTTCACTTTGAACGAGACTATCGCCATCAAGGGTCAATAACGACCAATACAAATATTAGAGTACACAGTGATATAGACCTACTTACTATTATAAGTAGATATCATTTTGTGCCAAATGGAGAACCTATCCTTTCTCCCTATACAGCTACAAATGCAAATGAAGATATCAAACTGCTACGAAAGCAAGCTACTCAAATATTGAAGTCGATTTATCAAGATGTGGATGACAGTGGGAAAAAAAGTATTTCTATTTTCAATAAGGATCTCCATAGAAAGGTTGATATCGTATTTTGTTTCTGGTACCACAGCAGTACCGCAACAGACAATGAAAAAGGAATCATGCTTTTCGACTTTGAAAATGAAACCAGAATTAAAGATTTTCCATTTGCTCATATTTCTGCTGTCAACACGAAAGGCAATTCGACATCAGATGGCTCAAAAAAGGGAATTAGAATGTTAAAGAATCTTAAAGCCGATGCAGATATTGAATTAAACAGTTTTCAGCTCACGTCAATAGTTCATGACATTTCAAATAATAACTTACCACATTCAGTGGGCACGGAGCTATATTTGGCTCAAAATATTTCATATCATCTAGAAAAAATCATTTCGGACTCACAATATAGAAAGGATATCCAGAGCCCGAACGGAAGAGAATATCCGTTGAAAAATGATGATTGCGTTGAACAACTCAAGAAATTGAGGAGTGAGTTAGATACGCTTATAATGGATAGCCAGCGAGAATTAAGTAAGGTTGAAGTACGAAATTTAATCCACTCAATATAAAATGAAAAAGCGTCTCTTTATTGGCTCTTCATCGGAAGAATTAGAGCTTGCTCATGCGGCAAAATTGCTTCTTGAACAGGATTTTGATGTTACAATTTGGAATGATACTGTCTGGGATAGCGCTGTTTTTCGAATCAATCAAAATTTTTTATCTGATTTGCTAAAAGCATCTTTGAAATTTGATTTCGGGATACTAATTGGGTCAAAAGACGACAAAGTTGAGTACAGGGGAACTTCTGCCCTTCAACCTAGAGATAATATACTATTTGAACTAGGTTTATTTTTAGGAAGGCTTGGTCCCAACAAATGTGCATTCCTAATAGAAAAGGATATAAAAGTATTATCAGATGTTCAAGGCATTACTTTGGCGAGGTTTGATAAGTCGAAGCCGGCCGAATTTAACCAAGCAGTAATTCGAATACGAGATGCTTTTAATTCGAGTTCAAATAATGATATCAATTTCTTTCCTTCTGCTACATTGGCAGCAGTATATTTCGAAAACTTAGTTGCGCCGACTTGTAAGTTTCTGATAAAGAACAAAGGATATAAACTTAATGGGATACAGTACGAAAAATTTAAGTTAAAAATAATTATACCTGATAAAATTGTAGTCGATCCCAACATTGCGTTTGAAAAAATAAAATCTAAGCTTTCTACAACAAAGATTGACATCGACTACTCAGGAAGGCCTCGAAGTATTCATCATGAGACAATAATTAAAGACAACATCATCGAGTTCATTGATTTTCCAACGATTATCACAGGGATAAATTTCGCAATATCAAACTTACTTCCTAGTGAATTCAATGATCTAACTTCTGATTATAACTTAATAGTAGAACGTGAATTAGAGAAATTCATTCTCACATTAAAGCAGCTTCTTTTACGAAATAATTTCGATGAAGATGTAGAGATAATAAGAGAAGGCACCTTTAACAAAAACGGTGCGAACGTTTAACACGGAAAAAGCCTGTAGCTATTTACTACAGGCTTTTTCCGTTACTTTTCATTCCCCTAAATCATCCACTTCCTCTCCGTCGTAAAACTAATCGTCAACCACATCGAATATTCCCCCTTAATCCTTTCATACAACTCCTGCCGGACGGCGTCGAGCTCAATCAAAGAGGTTTCCCCGGCCGACTGCGGCAGGAGAAAGTCGATCTCGACCGTGTAGCTGCGGCCGGTTTTGATGACGCGGACGATGTGGTCTTCGTAACCTTTTTCGGCGGCGAGGGCTTCGGCTGCGTCGTGGATGGCGTTTTCGATGTCGTCGTCGGGGGCAAACTGGAGTAGCTCGCGGATGTTTTTCCGGAAGGTCATCAGCGGTATCCGGATGAAAAACAGCGAGATCACCACGACCGTACCGGGATCGAGGTACGGAATGAGCCAGGCATACGCCGTACCCGCCAGTACGTAGCTCAACGAGAGCGCCGCCAATACGCCGAGGCTCAGCAGGGCGTCGAGCTGCCACTCCGTCGCTTCCACACGGAGGTACTCCGACCGGATTTCCCGGGCTTTGCGCCGAAACAATACCCAAATCCCGAGACAGACCACGATGGATGTAATGAGATACGGCAGGGCGACGTCCAACTCGACGGACTTTCCGCCGTTGAGAATATCAATCACCGACGTCGCCATCGAATACACGCATAAAAAAATCACGATAAACGACTCCACCGTTATCGTAAAGGGCTCAAACTGAGCGCGTCCGAAGGGCAGGCGGTCGTCGTCGGGCTTACGGACAAACTGCGTGATAAACAGCGATACCCCCGACAAACTAATGCCGACGAGGGAGAAGAGCGCATCGAAGATGATGGATTTGGAGTCGCCCACGATCCCGACCACAATTGCCCAGATCGTCAGCGCCGAGCCGACTCCGAGCGATAGCCGAAGCCATTTCTGTTCCTGTCGACGGTGTACCCGCAGGGTCATGACTTACACGTTTGCCCCTAAAATAGAACGCAGCCGCTTACGCCCTTCCCTTCCTCCAAAAAAAAGAGCAGGCCGCCCAAAACGGACGGCCTGCTCTACTGCAACCAAACCAAACTATTCTGCTACAAGCACCTTCACCGCACCGAGCGAAACCGCCGTTCCGTTCTCGGCCTTGAGCAGGAAGTAGCCCTTCCGGCCGCGCACGAGGTCGTCGACAGATACTTCCGTGCGGTCTTGTGAAATCGATACTTCTTTCTGTCCGATTTTTCCGCCTGTGAGGGAGTACAGCGTCAACGTAGCCGGGCCGCGGTAGTCGGGCGTATGGAGCGTCGCGGTAACATGGGCCGACGAGCGCGCCGGATTCGGGAAGACGTTCAGGGAACGGGCCTTGAAGCCATCACAGGATACCGTCACACCGACGGTCTTGCTGTAGTCAAACGTCCCGTCTTTGTCCACCATTTTCAGACGGTAGTAGTATGTTCCTTCCGGAATGTCCTTTTGGTAGAACGTGTAGGAATTGCCGGTACCGGCTGCGGGTAGTTTTCCTGCTACACCGAATTGACGGGCGTCTGCACTTTTTTCGATGAGGAAGTAGTCAAATTTCTCTTCTTTCGACGTCAGCCAGTTGAGCGTTACGCCGCAGTTTTCGACCGTAGCCTTGAAATAGGCCAGCGTGACAGGCAGCGGACTGCCGCAGTTTTTGCTGTTGAGGTTGACCGTAACTTTCCGCGTCACGCAGCCACCCGCCAGTACCACTGTGCACACATAGGCGCCATCGTTCGAGGCCTGGTAGCTCGGGAAATTGATCTCGCGGGAGGTACCGATGACCGCGCCGTTTTTCTCCCAGGTATAGGTGGCGTCGACCACATCTTCCACACTCAGCAGATACGGCTGGCCGACGCAGGGCTCGGCATTCGAGGATAGTTTCAGCGGAAGCAGCTGACCGATAGACACTTGCGTAACGGCCGTATTCCCACACTGATCCGTAATCCGGACGTCGTAATCAGTACCGGCCTCGAGGCCGTCGGCAGTATACGAAGACGGCACGTTTTCGCCTTTCACGACATAGGCCGATTCGGGTTCGGTCGTCTTCTTCATTTCGACCTTAAACGGCCCGAAACCGGAGAACTGGAAGATGGCCTTTCCGGCGCCGGTCGGCGAGCCGTCAGGATTTTCGCAGATTACGCCGAGTTTTTTGGTGACTACCGGCGCCGTTCCGGCAGGCTGGATGGTGACGGGCTTCGTCGCTACCAGGTTCGCGATGCCGCAATCCGTATAGTCAGCTACGCCGCGGACGGTGTAGTTGCCGGCCGGCAGGTTGATAAACGTACCGGTCAGGTTCGTGCTGATCACATTGTTGCCGGCGTCAAGAAGCTCAAAACGCACGGCGTTATATCCGTTGTAGTCCAGCGACGCCGAGATACTTCCGGTACCGCCGCAAAGCTGGGTCGTACTGGCCGACAGGGTGAATTTCAGCGGAGGCTGATCGGTTTCGTTAAGGGTAAACTGAGCCTGAGTCGGCGCGCAGCCCGCATTGGCCGGGGTCATCCGGAGGGTATAGGTACCGGGCGCGAGGGCAGGCAACTGGATGAAGCCATCCTGAATGCTGTTGGTGGTATAAACAACGTTGTTGCCGGCGTCGAGAATCTGAACCGTCGAGCCGTCGATACCGGCGTTATAACCGCGGACGTAAAGGTCCACCTTCGTCGTTCCTACGGTATTGACACACCACAAATAGCCGGCAGAGGGATAGACCTGCAGCCCATCCGACGGAACGGGCGTATAAATCGTTGCGCTATAGGTCAGTCCGCAGGCATCCGTAACCGTATAGGCATACTGTGACGCGTACGGCACATTGGAAAATATGCTGTTGAGCGTGCCGTTGTCGTTGACCGTATGCGTAATCGGGGATCCGCCCTGCGGCGTTACGACGGCCGTCAGCGGCCAGGTAAAGTTGCCATCTGCCCAGAGCAGCAGGTTGAGCTTCGTGATACCGGAGGGCGAGCAAGGCAGAATTACACCGTTGCTCACATACAGATTCCGGGTTGGAAGGTCAAAACACTCGGTAATTTCTTCTCCGCAGGGAGAAATCGTCCGGATGGCTACGCGTTGCAACGTCGCGGGAACGGTAAACTGCAGGTCAGAGTCCTGGGTAATGGTCTTCGAAAAGAGCGGCGTAGCTCCTGACGGGACAGCACATGCAGCGCCGGGCGCGATCGAGTAGATTTCGTACTTGTAGCCGGGATTAGCTTTGTAGTCAATCGGAAAACCATTGTCCGCGCGGGAAAGGTTGGCCTGGAAGGAGTTGGTCGTACAGGTTGTCCCTGTCTGGGAGAAGCTCAGGTGCCCCATCGGATAAAGGGGTGCCAGCTCCACGGTACGCGTCACGAAATTATTACAGGCGTCTTTCACCCGAACCTGATATGTTCCGAACTGGGTGGCGTTGAAGGTATTGGAAGACGAATAGCTGAACAGCGCGTCGTCGGCATTTGCTTCGTCCGAGAGCAGGAACGCGTATTTCAGGCCGCCGCTGCCGGGGTTTCCGCCGGTCGCAGAAGCTGTAATCGTACCGCCCTGAGCGCCGTTCTGGCACAGGTTGGAAACAGACGCATTGAGGGAAAGCGGCGTGTACTGATTCGGAATGGTGACGGAAACGTCAGCAGTTGCCGATCCGCACGTCACCCGAAACGTATAATCTCCCGGAGGAAGGCTCGTAAAGGTCGCCGAGCTCTGCGCCGTTGTCTGATAACCGCCTGAAGAGGGGCCTGTTACAATCTGATAGGTAGCGCCGGCGTTTCCGGTGACGTTGGAACTGATAGTAGCCGTTCCGTTAGACGGGCAGGTGGCCGGCGTAGCAGATGCCGACAGGTTTTGAATACTCGAGGGGCACTGGGCGAAGGAATTTACCGCCAGGAAAAGCAGGGCTAATACAACGAGATAATGTGGTTTGTGTCCCACAAACCGGTAGAAGACAGGCATAATTTTCATCGTTTGCAGGTTTCCCCGCCGTGAAAGGATAAATTCTCGAATTCCAGACTAATCAAAAGTCAATTCAAAGGTAAAAATCAAGTAGTCGCTAGTAATTATTTTTCGATAAGTGGAATAGAACGTCCGATTATCGTCCATTTTCCCCCGCCGAAGACGCAGAAACCGGCATAAATGCGCAGGTAGTATGCGTGCATACGGGTTTGAGGATACGTTGGGTTTTCAGTTTTCGGTTTGACTGTTTTCGGTTGTCCCTCGATGCCCATGCCCCATGCGCAATAGCCGGTGGTTGAGCCCCGTCGAAACCAGCGTGGCGAGAGCGGGAAGGATGAAAGAAATACGGCTGCCGGTGGTTTCGACGGGGCTCAATCACCGGGGGCGTCGTCGTCGTTGCGGTGTGTAACCCCATGCCCTCTGCTCCTGGCCCTTTGCGCAATAGCCGGTGGTTGAGCTACGTCGAAACCAGCGTGGCGAGAGCCGGAAGGATAAAAGAAATACGGCTGCCGGTGGTTTCGGCGGGGCTCAACCACCGGGGGCGGCGTCGTCGTTGCGGTGTGTAACCCCATGCCCTCTGCTCCTGGCCCTTTGCGCAATAGCCGGTGGTTGAGCTACGTCGAAACCAGCGTGGCGAGAGCGGGAAGGATGAAAGAAATACGGCTGCCGCTGGTTTCGACGTAGCTCAACCACCGGGGTGCGGTGCTCGTCTTCGCTGCTTCGCAAAAAGCCGGCGGCCCGGCGTTTCGAAATAAGGTCGAAACACCGGGCCGTCAACAGAACTCAAAACATTAAACTCAAAACTCCAAACTCCCAAAACCCTACTCCACCACCAGCTTTACCGCTCCAAAACCTTCCGCCTTCAGCAGGAAGTAGCCCTTCTGACCGCGGAGGAGGTCTTCGACGCTGACTTCCGTATTGTCCTGCTGAATAGAGATATTCTTCTGTCCGACTTTTCCGCCTGTAGCGGTATAAAGCGTCAGCGAGAGAGGTCCGCGGTAATCAGGGGTATGGAGCGTCGCAGTGATCCGGTCGGTACGCCGGGCGGGGTTCGGGAATACGTTGAGCGCTCCCGGTGCGAATCCGTCACACACGACGTTCAACCCTACCGTTTTGCTATATTCGAAGGTAGCGTCCTTGTCTACCATCTTCAGGCGGTAGTAATAGGTTCCGACCGGGAGATCCTTCTGGTAGAACACATAAGTCTGGCCGGAGCCAGTTGCCGGCAGTTTGCCGACGGTTCCGAATTGCCGTGCATCTGCACTTTTTTCGATGAGGAAGTAGTCAAATCCATCCTCCTTTGCCGTACGCCATTCCAGTGTCGCGCCGCAATTTTCGACCCGCGCCTTGAAGTACACCAGCGTAACCGGCAGAACCGCGCCGCATTGGGTACTGCTGAGGTTGACGGTAATCTTTCGGGTCACGCAGCCACCTGCCAGGACCACCGTGCAGATGTAGCTTCCATCGTTCGAGGCATTGTAGCTCGGGAATGTCACCTCGCGGGATGTAGCGATGACCGTTCCGTTCTTTTCCCAGGTGTAGGTGGCATCGACGACGTCCTCGACACCCAGCACATAGGGCTGACCCTGGCAGGGCTGATACTGGTTGGTCAGGTTGAGCGGCAGCAACGCACCGATCGATACCTGGGTAACAGCCGTGTTGCCGCATTGGTCGGTAATCCGGACGTCGTAGTCGGTTCCGGCATCGAGCCCATCAGCGGTGAAATCCGCCGGTACGTTCGTTCCTTTCACGACATAGGCCGTTTCCGGTTCCGTTGTCTTCTTCATCTCAACTTTAAACGGTCCGAAACCGGAGAACTGGAAGATGGCCTTGCCGGTCGACATCGGTGTACCATCTGCATTTTCGCAGATGACGCCAAGCTTTTTCGTCACTACCGGCGCCGTTCCGGCGGGTTGGATGGTCTGCTGTACTTGCCCGGTAAGGTTCGGAATACCGCAGGAAGCGTAGTTAGCCGTTGCCTGAACGGTGTAGGTACCCGCCGGCAGGTTAATAAACGTACCGGAAGTATTCGTGCTCACGGTAGCGCCGCTGCCGTCGAGCAGGGCATAGGTGATGGTTTGGGATCCGTTGTATATCAGCGTGGACGTAATCGATCCTGTTCCTCCGCACAGCTGCGTAGCAGTGGCAGAAAGAGTGAAATTCAACGGGGGACTATCTGTATCGCTGATCACAAAAGATGCGTCGAGCGGCGCGCAGGAACCGCTGCTTGGCACAATATGAATCGAGTAGGTACCGGGAGCCAGGGGAGGCAGGGCTATATAGCCGTCGTAGCTACCCGTTCCGGTATATACCACATTGCCGCCGGCGTCGCGTACTTCAATCGCGGCTCCACTTACGCCAGGGTTGTAACCCCGCAGGTAAAGCTCTACCTGCTTCAAACCGACTGTATTCACACAGCTGAGTGAACCGCTGGTTACATTAACAGCAAAACCGTCGCCGGCTGTGGGGGCTGTGACGGTGTCCGTGAATACCTGCCCGCAGGCGTCGGTCAGCGTATAGGTATACGACGCCGCCAGTGGCATATCCGGAAAGGCGTACAGCAATTCGTTGTTGTTTGCGACGACATGCGTCACCGGCGTTCCGCCCTGGGGCGTTACGGTAGCTGTGATCGGAAAAACATAATCCTGTTGTGCCCACATCAGAAAATTGGCAGTAACGTTACCGGAACCGTCGCAATTCATCGTGATTCCGAAGGTGGAATAAAAATTCCGCGGTGCAATGTCAAAACACTCAATGGTCTCTTCTCCGCAGGGTGATACCGTCCGGATCAAAATGCGCGGCGCTGTGGAAGAAAGGGTAAACTGAAGGTCAGATGCCTGGGTAATGGTTTTGGCAATGACTGGGGTACCTCCTGACGGAACGGCGCACGTAGCACCCGCGGCAAGTTCATATACCTCGTAGTAATAACCCGGCGAAGCAGTATAATCAATGGACACATTGTCATCGGCTCGGGTGAGGTAGGCACTGTACGTGGTAGTCGAGCAGGTATAACCGGTCTTGTTGAAACCGACATGCCCGGCAGGACTCAACGGCGCCAGCTCTACGGTCCTGGTTACGAAGTTGTTACAGGCGTCCTTTACACGAACCTGATACGTGCCGTAGGCAGTCGCCTGAAAAGTCGCGGAGGAGGAATAGGTAAACTGTGCGTCATCGGCATTGGGTTGATCAGATAACAAAAAAGCATACTGCAGACCGGTCGAACCCGGGTTGCCGCCGGTAGCCGACGCCGTGATGGTCCCGCCGGCCTGACCGTTCTGGCAGAGATTGGAAACGGCGGTCGACAACTGTAGCGGCGTATACTGATTGTCGATCGTAGCCGACACGTCCGTAGTAGCTGTTCCACAGGTAATCCGGAAGGTATACGCACCCGGAGGCAGGCTTGTAAACGTGGTTCCGCTTTGGGCGGTCGTCTGATACCCGCCGGACGCCGGCCCGGAGACGATCTGATACGTCGCACCCGCATTTCCCGATACATTCGAACTGATCGAAACCGTACCGTTTGACGGGCATGTTGCCGGTGTGGCAGACGTCGAAGCATTCTGAATCGATGCCGGGCACTGCGAAAGTGCAGAAAAAGCGGTTAACAGAAGGGGAAGAATCAGGGCATAATGCACCCTGGGTTTGCCGGAGACAAACCTTAGCAATAAACGTATCATACAGGTGGTTTTGTGAGGGTCACCCCTCGGCATAGAAAGGAATGTTAGTAACCAAACATCAATCAAACATACCTTTCTACTCTGCCTTCGCAACCCCGTATTTCGACGTTAGGCCTCCATCAGTCGACAAATAGACATAAACACACGATAATTGGTATTATAATTTCAGTAACAATACAGTATTTATAGTATATTAGTACTAGTTTATTATTCGATGAATACCTTATTTTTTAGTTCCAGAGACTTCATTTCCTCTACCAGCTGGCGAATAATCGCTGCCGCCGGCTCCATCGGCGCACGGAAAGGGTTCTGCCCTGCCCAGAGATTTGTAAACCGGCCGTCGTCGCGCCGTTGTGCTTCCTGTCGCAATGCCGTACTGAGGCTGTTTTGAAAGGGGTAGTCCGGAATCGGAATGCCCGACGCTTCGATCGTTTCCTGCATTTCATTGCGCAATCCGCGTGCCCAGCGACCGGAAAACGCCCGCGTCAGCACCGTATCCGTATCTACTGCTCGCTGCAATTGTTCCTTCCAGGCGGCAATTGCCCTGCTTTCGTGACTGCCTACAAACAGCGTACCTACCTGAACACCGGCCGCGCCCAGCAGCATCGCCGCACAGGCCGACTTCCCGGAAGATATCGCTCCTGCAGCCAGAACAGGCCGCTGAATCCGATCGGCTACGGTTGGCAGCAGCGCCATCAGCCCTACTTGCGGCAGCGGTTCTTCCTCCAGAAAACTACCGCGGTGCCCTCCTGCTTCAATTCCCTGAACAGTAATGACTTGGACGTCTTTTTCGTCCAGATACAATGCCTCTTTCAAACTGGTAGCAGTACCATTAAGAACCGCACCGTTTTCACGGAGACGGTTCAGCGCTTCGTCGTCCGGTACGCCGAACGTAAAACTGACAAACCGTATCTGCTCCCGAACCAGTACCTCGATCTGATCCGAGTAGGTATAATGCCGCGCCGGCAGCTCCGCCGATACTGCCAGGCCCAGGTCCCCGGCCAGGTCATCCAGAAACTCCCGCATGGCCTGTAGCTCCGGCATTTCCGGAATACGATGCGCAAAGAGATTCACGGCGAAGGGTTTGGATGTCAGCTTACGGGTCTGCCGGATGAGTTCTTCGGTTTTTTCGGGAGAAAGTCCCCCGACAGGCAGCGAACCCAACCCGCCGGCTTCGGCAACTGCCGCAACCATTTCCGGCGTGGTGACACCCAGCATCGGCGCCTGAACAATCGGATAGCGAACGCCGGCAAGGCGGAGAAATTCATGTGTCATGGCAGCGTATTATCGGTTTGGACGAATATAACGCTCTCCTCCTGTCCGGGGTTTGCTCTTTTTTAAACTAAAATTTTAGGTAAAATGATTTTCCCTTGTTTTATTTGTTTTACATTTATGAAAGAAATAAATCCTTTAAACCATGAAAGGTCTATATCTCGGTGAATTGGAGGAACTTATCCTCCTCGCCGTCTGCTGCCTGGGCACAGAGGCATATGGCGTGGCCATTGCGGACGTCCTGGCCGCGCAAACCGGTCGCGATGTACACATCAGCGCCGTCCATACCGTCCTCTACCGCCTGGAAGAAAAAGGATTTCTCCGGTCTGAGCTGGGCGGTGCGACTGCGCTCCGCGGCGGACGCCGCAAGCGTCTCTTCGACATTACAACCGCCGGCAAAAAGGCCCTCCGCGAAACCCGCGACATCCGAAATGCTTTCTGGAACCGCATACCTGCGCTTGTATGGGAAATCGCCTGACACCGCCCCGCTGGGCCAATGCCCTCCTCACTCTGTTTTTCAATCCCCGGGAAAGAGAAGAAATCGAAGGAGATTTGCTCGAACTCTTTGAGCGCAGGGCTGAAGAGCGAAACGTTACGTATGCACGTATCCGTTATGCGAGGGATGTTTTCTCGTTTTTGTCACCTTTCCGGCGGAAACGAACGATCGGGCCGTTGTATGAGCCCGAAAAAAAAGCGAAAACATCGCTGCTGCAAGCCCATTACTGGCATCTGGCGGTACGTTCGCTGCTCCGGCGAAAAGTGACGGCGTTCGTTCAGGTAAGCGGACTGGCCGTCGGCCTGGCTGCCGGACTGGTCCTGTTTCTGCTGGTGGATTACCTCTTCAGCTTCGACCGGTATCACCCAAATGCAGCCCGTATCGCCTGGGTTGTGACCGACGTAAAGCGCGAAAATACCGTCGAAACGGATGCGACGCCGCGGCCGTTGGGGGAGGCGCTCCGGCAGGATTATTCCCTGGTCGAAGATGCGGTTCGTCTCGAAACGTTGTTCGGAAAGGTACTTTCCGTCGGTGCCAACCGCTTCGAGGAATCCCGGAATATTTGCCTGACGGAGCCGTCGTACCTCCGGGTTTTTGACGTCCGGTGGCAGGCGGGAGATCGCATGCGCGCACTTTCCCGCCCGGCAGAGGTAGTCCTCAGCGAACGGTATGCAGCCAAGTATTTCGGGAAAACGAATCCGCTTGGTAAGACGATCCGTCTGGATGGTAAAACGGACCTGACCGTTACCGGCATTATCGGCAACCCACCCTCCAATACCCAGCTGCGTTTCGACGCACTGATATCGCTGGCTACGGTACCGGAACTTTCTCCCGACTGGAGCCGCCTCCGTTCGATGTGTTTTGTGCTGCTACGGGAAGGAGCCCGGATACAGGATCTTCAAGCAGCGTTTCCCCTGCTCGAAAAAAAATACCAGGCCGGGGACGGCACCTTCCGCTTCCGCGCACTGCCTCTTTCCGATCTGTGTCATGAGCGAAGCGGACCGGCGCCGAGGCCTTTGCTGTACGCTATCATGGCGATGGGCGTACTGCTGGTTGTGTCTGCCTGCCTCAATTTTGTAAACATTGCTACCGCACAGTCGCTCCGTCGCGGCCGGGAGATCGGTATCCGGAAGGCTTCCGGAAGTTCCAGGCGGCAACTGATTCTTCAGTTTATGACAGAAACGGTCTTACTGACTGCTATTGTAGCCGTTCTGGCTCTGTTTCTGGCCGAGGCCGTGCTACCGTTCCTGAACCGGGCGCTGCACATGCTGGGCGCTGACCTGTCGGTGAGCCATTTACTCCGCGCGCGCCCTTTTTCCTGGTTTATACTTCTCCTCGTCGGAATAACGTTGCTGGCGGGAGGATATCCGGCCTGGATTCAATCCGGCTTCAACGTATCCGACTCGCTGAAAAACAGGCTCACCTACCGGCAGGCAGGTCGGCTATCGGTCCGGAAAGCATTGGTTGTCACGCAGTTTTTTATCACGCTGTTTTTCCTGATCGGTATTCTGGCCGTGTGGCGGCAATTGAGTTTCATGCAGCAGTCGGATCTGGGCTTTCGGACGCAGTCCATCGCGCTGATTCCGGCTCCGTCCCGGCCGGAAACCCTCCAGCGTGAGCTGGCAGGCCTGCCCGGCGTAACGGGCGTCAGTTTATGTGATCAGGCGCCGGCATCCTTTCAACTGGAGCAGACACCGTTCACGTTCGGATCACGGACCAGCCCCGAAAAAGCGGGAACGCAATTGCGGGTGGGCGACCACAACTACCTCCCCGTCTTTGGCCTCCGGTTACGTGCCGGCAGGAATTTGACGTCGGGCGATAGCACGGAAGTACTGGTCAACGAGAGCTTCGTCCGCGCGCTGGGAATGACGGCCGACGGCGTTCTCCGCCAGCGAATGCGCGTAATGGGCTGGGAAAAACGCATTGTGGGCGTGGTCGCCGACTTCCGTTCGGCGCCCTTCCGCGAGCCGGTCCGTCCGCTGACGATTCTGAATGATACCCGCTTCGCCAAACAGGCGGCTGTGGCGTCCGGCAGAAATAGTATGCCTGAAATCGAGGCACATTGGCGCCACCTGTATCCGGAGGGTATTTTTCGCTCCACACCTGTTGAAGACCTCATCGCCGGATTCTATACCACCGAAAATGTACTCTTCGCCATAACACGCATACTCGGCCTGATTGCTTTGTTTACTTCCTGCCTGGGGTTATATGGGCTGGTGCGGTTTGTTGCGGAAGCGCGGAAGAAGGAAATAGGTGTCCGGAAAATTCTCGGTGCATCCACCGGGCAGGTATTGTGGCTTTTCGGAAAGGAATTTGGCCGGCTCACCCTCATCGGATTCGCCCTGGCGGCACCGCTGGCCGGCTGGCTGATGAATAAATGGCTGGAAGGCTACGCATACCGGATTCCCTTACAGGCTGGCCTCTTTGCTACTGCGCTGGGTATCGTCTGCGTGCTGGCGTTCCTGACCGTCGGTGGCGTCGCGTGGCGCACCGCGAAGAGGAATCCGGCTGAGGCGTTGAAGACGGAGTGAGGGGGTTGAGAGAGTTTAGAGTTTAGGGTTGGTGACGGGGGATGGCTATAGTTTAGCCCCTTATGCTTTATTATCAGCGCAGCAGTAGGCTCAGCCTACCAACTAAAAAATGCGTAGCGGATGCTACGCACGGCGGCAGGCGGATTCGGTAGTAGCTACCACGCAACAATACCTGACTCCAAACCCTCCACTATACGGACAGATTTAGTGGGAAAGAGCGGAAGCACGTCGCGGTAGGCTCAGCCTACCAACTAAAAAGTGCGTAGCGGATGCTACGCACGGCGGCAGGCGGATTCGGCAGTAGCTATCACGCAACAATGCCTGACTCCAAACCCTAAACTCTAAACCCTCAACTCCAAACCCTAAACTCCCTAAAACTCCCCTTCCGCCGACTCCTTCACCTTCTTTTTCGCCTGGCGGAGGCGGTAGTTAAACGTCAGGTTGATCTGGCGGAGACGGCCCTGGGAATTATTCTCTGTGTAGAAGTTGTCTCCCTGGGTGATGGTCCGGAAGCGGCGCGAGTTGAAGACGTCGAGGACGTTGAGCGTGATCGTTCCGTTGTTTTTGAGGACGTCTTTGCTGACGGCGATATCGAGCGTCGCAATCGCCTTCCGCTTTCCCTGCGGCGTCTGCTGAGGGGCTTCGTAGTTTCCTCTCAACTGGAAATCCGTCCCCTGCAAAATCGTAAAGCGGGACGTCGCACGCGCAAACCAGCTATAGGTATCGGCCTTGTAACCCGTATCGAGGTTGGCGCCGTCGGTAATGGCCCGGAAGAAGTTCAAACTTCCGTCCAGCTTCCACCATTTGAAAAAAGCATAGGAACTGGTGAATTCGGCACCGAATGAATTTTCGGTCGCGAGGTTTTCCGGTCGTGTACGGGCATTGCCGTTCTCATCCACCTGCCGGATCCGGACGATTTTCCCGTCGGTATGCCGGTAGTACACCGACGATGTAAACGATCCCTTCTCGAAATACTTGATATGCCCGAACTCAAACGCGTTCGTAAACTCAGGATTCAGATCGGGGTTCCCGCTCCAATAATTCCGGCTGTCGCTATAGGTCATGAACGGGCTGAGGTCGTTGTACTGCGGGCGGCGGACGCGGCGACTGTAGCTCAACTGCAACGCGTTTTGCCGGGGCAGGTCGTAAGTCACGTGTACGCTCGGGAACAGGTTGGCGTAATGCCGGGGATTCACATCGTTGGTCTGCTTGAGCGTAGTTGTTACGTTCGTCCATTCCGCCCGGAGACCTGCCTGAAAGGAAAAGCGGCTGACTTTGTTGCCAAGTATTCCATAGAGCGCGTGAATCTGCTCATCGTAAACGAAATTATTGGTCAGACCGGCAATCGGATCCCAGCCACCGGATTCGTTTTGCTGGGTAACAGCATAGTCGTTCGTCATCTTCCGGAAGCTGGTACGCCCGCCTAATTCAAGCTTTCCGTCTTTGGCAAACGGCCGGACGTAGTCTACCTGGCCGAGCCATTGCTTCTCCGTCTCATCGTTGAGCGAATGCTGGAGTATACCGGCAGCGGCCGGCGTACCGTCCGGCTTCGTGGTTTTCTGGGTGAAATATTGGTCGGAACTTTCCCAGTTATCCAGAAAACGAACATCAGCGGAAAGCTCATGCCCCTGTCGAGCAAAGGTCTTTTTATAGGTCAGCGCGTATTCGGAGTTAGGCTCCGTTTCGGTTTCGTCCTGGGTACGGTAGGTCGTGCCGGTGGGCTTCGACAGGTTAAACAGGTAATCCTGGTACCGGATATCCGAAAACCGCTTTCCCTTGCTGATCCGGTAGGTATAGGACGCCGTCAGGATGTTCTTTTCGTCGAAATAATAGTCCAGACCTGCCCGGGCATTGTTGTACATACCCTTGAGGTGGTTGGTGGAATGCTGCTGGGTAACAAACGTACTGTCGTTCCGGTACACTTCCTGGTACTGGTCGCTCCGTCCGGGAGTATTCCGGTACGACATGGAGTAGTTGACGAAGAAATTCAGGTTTTTCCGGCGGTAATTGACGTTGGCCGCCGCCCCGTAATTCGTCGGATACCCGGTGATGATGTCGAATGAACCGTTGAATCCTTCTTTTTTTTCCTTTTTGAGGACGATGTTGATGATACCGCCCATCCCCTCCGCTTCATACCGGGCCGAAGGGTTCGTGATGACTTCGATACGCTCCACGGCGCTTCCCTGCAATTGCTGCAAACCGCTGCCGCCTTTGATACTCACCAGCCCGGACGGCTTCCCGTCGATCAGGATACGTACCGCGCTGCTGCCACGGAGACTCACATTTCCCTCCACATCCACGGCTACAGACGGCACGTTGCTGAGAATGTCCGACGCCGTACCTCCGGCGTTCGCCAGGTCTTTTCCGACATGGAAGACTTTCTTGTCGAGCGTCATTTCCATCGAACTCTTTTCCGCCTGAACAACTACTTCATCCAGGTTATTGGCAGAAGGCTTCAGCGAAATCACACCCAGATCCACCGCCTGCTTCTGAACCTGTATTACGTTGGTTTTCAATGGCTGATAGCCCACAAACTCCAGCAATGCATAATACGATCCGGTAGCCGCCTTCAGCGTAAAGTTCCCCTTCTCGTCGGTTACGGCGCCGGTCACCAGCGATTGATCCGCCTGTCGGAACAGGCGCACGCTGGCAAAGGGCAGCACCGCGCCCGATTGGGCGTCGGTGACGTTACCGGTAATCCTAGATTGCGCGAGAGACACGCCGGCGGTCAGCAATACCGCACAGCAACTGGCAAGTAAAAAACGAATCATTTCAGACGATTTTGCAGGAATGGCCAACCAAACCCGCGGTTCAGAGGTAATACCTGCAAAATAACATGGAAAAACCCGGAAACCCGCTAGGGTAACCGGGTTTTGACAGGACGGGGCGGGACGGTCGTTCTTATATACCTATTCGTCAGTTATCCAGGAAAAAGTCGGCGTAAAAGTCCGGAATAGGGCTTTTGCGGATGGCGTTGACCAACGTTCCGACGTCATAGCTCAGTTTGATTATTTCCGGGCGAATACCGGCTTCAGTGATCTCCAGGATTGCATAACAGGCCTTCCGATCCGGCTCTTTGCTGCGGCCCACTGAACCGCAATTGACGAGTACAGTCTCCTGAAACGACTGGATATAAGACACATGCGTATGTCCCATTACCAGCATAGCGGCCTCCCGTTGCCGTAAAAATGCAAGAATATCCGCTTTCGGATCGCGTTCGTATACATAAGTATCGTTGCTCCAGGGACTGGCGTGTACGAGTAGTATACGCTTCGCCTTCTCCCCGATCCGGAATACAATTTCCAGCTGAAACGGCAACTGCGCCAGCCAGGCTTTGTTTTCGGTAGTGACGGTATGCTTACTCTGTGCGATAGCTTCGAACCGGCTACCGGTCTCGACGGCGTCATGATGTGACAGCGGAAAAACGGGGAGATCAAACGCGATCCGCTCGTCGTGATTTCCCAGCAAACACGGAATTTTCCGGTTCCGGAACAGCGATATTACTTCGTTTCCATACGGCGCGAAATCCACAAGGTCGCCGAGGCAGTATACCTGCTCAATCTTCCTGGCTTCGATATCGGCCAGCACCGCTTCCAGCGCCGGCAAATTGGCATGGACATCACTGATAATGGCAATCTGTATCACACAACCTGTTTTTATTCAATACGGACAATGGAATACGGCGTTTGGTTCAGCTGGCGTACTTTTCCGTTGACAGGAATCTGCGCCCTGTCCTCGTCGTGAATCACCATCAGATGCCGGGCGTCGGTGAAGGTCAGGTCTTCACCTTTATGGCGAAACCGCAGCGGCTGACCTGCGTCGTCCCGGACGGGCGTCAGCTTACCTGCCCTGAATTCTTCCAGCGTCGCCGTCCACAAAAACGACGCCAGGTCGCTGCCTTTTTCATAGGATGTCAGTATCCAGAACCGGTTACGGTGCGGATCAAATTCAATACTCGAAATCGCAAGCGGTTCAGGTAATCCGGGTTCTGAGACGTGTATGTCTGCTACGACCGACCAATCGTTCGCCAGCGCCAGGCTATCCCCGTAAAACCGGTATCCGACGCTTACTACCTTGATTTTGTGGGTAAAGTCGTCGTATTTCTTCCCTTCTTCGCGGATACCCCAGTAGAGCCTGTCCTTCGTAGCGGTAAGTCCTTCGGTTTTGAAATAGGGCACACCATCCGGAAACGCGGGGCCGGCCAGTACTTTCGAGAAAGCACTGCGAAGGCCGACCGATGTCTCGCCTCCATACATTTTCGCCTTCGCAGCTTCGCCCATTGGCCAGTATATCAGGCAGTTGTAATTATCCCAGGAAGTACTTCCAGGCCTGACGCGGTCGAAGCCCGTCGTCAGCAGCACGTGTTTGTTATCCGGCGTGCGGGCAAACTCTTCAAACTTGGTTGCCTTTTTCAGGACGGGATTGATCAGCGCCCCGCCCCGCCGGAGGGTATCGGGCCTTCCGTTTTCGAGCCGCCAGACGAATATGGACGACCGCTCTCCGGGAATATCCTTGTCGCTCGCCACCAGCACCGACTGCCCGTCAAACAAAATTGCGGAGCCTTCACATGTAACCGGACTTCCGTCGGCATTGGCGAGCCCGTTTTCAAAACAATCGAGTAGTCCTTCCTGAACAATCTGCGCACGGATCGTCCCCGAAGTCCGGGGCGAAGTCACCTTGCAGGCAGAAAAAATCAACAGAGGGAGAAAGGGCAGTAACTTTTTCATATTGGCACGATTTACCCCGCAAACATCGCCCATCTGGCTCCGAAAAGCTATGTTTTCGGGGTCAAGTGGTCCAAAAACGGGGTTTTTCCCCTGATTTGAACGGATGTCCGATCAGTGTATTCCTGCCCAACCGTTGCATAAGAATTCGCCGCTTCCGCTCGTTACAGATTGACAGCCTCCTCGTTTTGAGGTAGTTTCGAATCATTCACTTCCCGTTCACCGGCGCCGCCGCGCCGCATTCTGAATCATATATGGTACATCGCCCGTTGTTGCTCTTTTTAACGTTTGTTACTTCCCTTGTTTACGGACAATCGCCGCTTCAGGAAAAAATCGATCCGATCATCCGGCCGCTGATGGAGGAGTACGGCATTCCCGGTATGATCGTCGGCATTACGGTCGACGGAAAGCACCAGTTCTACACCTATGGCGTCGCTTCCAAAGAAACCGGGCAGCCGGTCTCTCCCAAAACGCTCTTCGAAGTAGGTTCGATCAGCAAAACCTTCACTGCTACACTCGCCGCGTTTGCGGAGACGACGAATCACCTGCGCCTGACCGATCCCGTCAGCAAATACCTCCCTGCGCTGAAAGGCACCGCTTTCGACCAGATATCGCTCATTCAGGCGGGTACGCATACCACCGGCGGACTGCCCCTCCAGGTTCCGGATGAGGTTCGCGATGAAACGCAGCTAACAGAATATCTCCGGAACTGGAAACCTGCCCATACGCCGGGAACCTTCCGGTCGTATTCCAACCCCGGAACAGGGGTATTCGGTCGCGCCGCCGCCGCTGCGCTCAAGCTGCCTTTTGACGACGCTATGGAGAAAAAACTACTTCCCCAGCTCGGCATGCGCCATACCTATGTACGCGTTCCGGAAACCGAAATGGAAAAGTATGCACAAGGGTATAACTCGAAAAACGAGCCGGTACGGGTGAATCCAGGCCCGTTCGCATCGGAAGCATATGGCATCAAAACAGACGCGGAAGATTTACTCCGCTACGTGGATATTCAGCTTTTTGTGACGCCTGTCAATGCCAAACTGACCCGCGCGATTACGAATACGCATGTCGGCTATGTATCGCTGGGAGGCATGACGCAGGACTTGATGTGGGAACAATACGCCTGGCGGGCCGATCTGCCGACATTGCTCGCAGGCAATTCCCCCACCGTCGCGCTCGAACAACACCCTGTAACGCAACAGAATCCGCCAATAGCCCCCGGGCCCAATGTCTGGATCAACAAAACCGGCTCCACCAACGGCTTTGGCGGGTATGTAGTCTTTATTCCGGCGTTGAAAACGGGCGTCGTCATCCTCGCCAACAAGAGCTATCCCAACCAGGCCCGCGTCGCAGCGGCGCATGCCATCTTCGCGCAGCTGAGTCCCTGAAAAGGAACAGGCCCGGATTCTCCCGAAAGAGAACCGGGCCCGTTACCCGAACAAAACCAGATACACTATTCTACAGAAAAGGCGTGGACATTGCCGGAAAAGTCAGAGACATAGACCTGCTTGCCTACGACAGCCGGTGTCGAAAATACCGGCGCGCCAAGATTGATTTTTTGAATAATATGTCCATCGGCCAGCGATACGGCGTAGAAATACCCGTCTGACGCGCCAAACAGTACTGTTTTGCCTGTCACAACCGGAGACGCCTCGACACTGGCTTCCTTCTTTTTGTTGTATGGGACGGTGTAAAAAAGCGGTGCGCCGGTGGCTGCCTGCCAGGTGATTTTACCCGTCGAAGCTTCAATCGCCACCAAACCGCCGTCGCTCGAACCCGTCAGCAGCAGGTTGTCAACCACGATCGGCGCGGACGCCGCATGGAAATGAACGGGTAGTTTGAACTGCCGGACAATTTCTCCTGTCTTCGGTGACAGCGCGTAATACGTTTCCGTCGAAAACAGGTGAAACAGCCCTCCCTGATACGTCGCCGATCCATCCCGGAAACGCAGGCTGTTGTCTTCGTGCTTCCAGAGGAGCTTGCCCGTTGCCGCGTCGTTTCCGTACAAACCACGCCAGTGCGCAGACGAAACGAGGACGCCGTCGCCCACCGTGAGCGTCGATGAAGTACCCTCGCCACCGTGCCAGCCGCCGCCTTTCCAGATTTCGGCGCCGTCGCTTGTTTTCAATGCCTTCAGGCCATTGCCCATGCCGGTGAATACCACGCCATTTTCCGAGCAGATACCGCTGACAAACGCCGGCAGGAATCCCATTGACGAGGCGCTTTTCCAGAGGAGTTTCCCGTCCGCGATATTCAAAGCATAGGTAATGCCATATGAATCCGTAGCGATGACGGCGTTTCCATCAACCGTCAGGCTGTTTTTCACAGAATTTTCCGTCTTGAACCGCCAGGCTTCACGGCCGGTTTGAAGATCAAACCCGACAATACCCTGTTTTTCCAGGTTCGAATCGTCGATTGTGGCTGTCACCAGGTATCCGTTCCGGACTACCGGCGATGTCATGAAGGTTTCGCCGCCTGCATGGGCAGTCCAGAGATGGCGCCATGCACCGGTCGGCTGGTTTGGCAGCGCATCGTGCGCGGCATTGCCCCGCAGTCCTTTCCATTCACCGGAAGATACCTGCTCGTTGTCGCTCTGAATAGAAAAGGTACTCCCGCGATTGACCTTCGCACCGTTTTTCAACGTGCCGCTGAGGCGGACGGAATAGTCTCCCGGCGCGAGCGCTGACGGCAAGGTTGCCTGCCAATTCCAAGAAGATTGTTGTTTCAGAACCACCTTCCCGGCTGGCTTACCGTTGCGTACAATTTCCGCCCGGAGCGAAGCATAAGGTGAATTCGTCTGGTAGGCGTTGACTGATAACAGATTCGCCGACCGGTTGGTCATACCCGGCATCGGAGAAACAAGCGTCAGTTGATCGGCGGCATAGCTATATCGGTTTTCCATCCTGATATTCCCCTGGGTATCAACGTCAAACACCTGAAAAACCGACGGCGAGTGATCAATGCCGCCTTTGTCAGGTGTGGAGGCGCAGATTGTCAGAACGTTCGTTCCCGGAATCGGGTACACGTGGTTGATATGCCAGTGCCCGTAAATAAAGGCTTTGGTATTGTAATCCAGGAAGTTGACGGAAGAGCCGTCCTTCGCTTTCAGTTCAAGTTTCTTTCCGTCTGACCAGAGGTCGTGGCTGAAAATAATCACCGGCTTTCCTTTCGGAATCACCGCCAGATCGGCCTTGATCCAGCGCACTACGTCTTCCGGAGTATACGACGGCCGGTGGTCTCCCGACAGCATCGGCGCAACTACAAAATGCACATTTCCCTTTTCAAATGAGTACATCACGGGTCCGAATAGCTCCTCATACAACCATTCGCCGCCGTAAGACCCTTTCAATAGGTCATGGTTACCGATGCCGTAGTAAACAGGCAGGCCCATGGTGGCAGTAGTGACGTTCTTCGCATGAAACCGCAACCCCGGCTCGTAGCAGATATCCCCCGTATGCATCAGAAAATCAGGGCGGTTATCCCGGTTATAGGCCTTGAGGTTGTCGATCCAGTCGCCATACTCCGCCGTTTCGGTATCGGCGATGTGCAAAAAGGAGATATTCTTTTTTCGGGGAATGGCTTTCAGACCGAATGAATAGTTCGTCACCCCCGGACGTACGGCCCGGAAAAACGAGTCGGCTGCGAAACCGTCCGGCACCGTAACCGTCAGAAAACGGGGCGTTTTTTCACTCGTCAACGAGTACCCGCCGTCCTGCGAGGTGAGGACTACCGAGCGGCCATCGGTGACGGCTACGCCTTTGAGCGGGCGGCCGTCGGCCAGTACTTTTCCGGAATAGACCGTCTGCCCTGAGGCCGAAAGCGCCATTCCCCAACACAACAGTAATCTGTAAATCAGCGACATAAGAAGTAAAGAGTAAATGGGAGAAGGAGCGGCCTTCTCCCATTCGGAGTTATTCCCAGCCCGACGGCTGGATCAGGTTCGGATTCAGCACCAGTTGCTGCAGCGGAATCGGTCTTGCGTAGTATTTCGGCTCGACAAACTGCCGCGGCTGGGACTTATCCTTCGTGAAAAGGATTTTCCCGGAAGTGCCGTTCGATAGATAAAAGGAGCCTTCGGTCAGATAATACTTTACCAGCTTCGCACGAATGGCTTCCGGAACCGACGCCAGGGGCTCTTCCTTGCCCTGCGCTTCGAGGATGGCGATGTCTTCCACACCGTCTCCGGTAACATCCAGCGCCCCGAGCGCCGGCACGTAAATACCCTGGCTGTTTTTCTCCAGCAGCTTGCCGGCTTTCCAGCGGAACAGGTCGTCATACCGGAAGCCCTCGCAGGCCAGCTCTACCCGCCGCTCCCGGCGGATTTCGAGGATCACGCCCTTGTTAGCGCCAGTGACACCGGGGTAAGCAACCGCCAGATAGGCATCCGGCGCGGCGTTGGCCGCGGCGAGATCCAGCTTCGGCATGCCTACACGGGTCCGGAGCAGGCCGACTGTCTTATCCAGATCGCTTTGCGTCAGGGTACCCAGCTCCGCTTTCGCCTCGGCATGAATGAGCAGTACTTCGCCGAAGCGGTAAATCGGGAGATCGGTGTAGTTGAGGTTCCAGCCTCCGCGAAGCGACGGATCGCGGGGATAGAATTTCACCTGCAGCAATCCACCGAAGCCGGGCTTGATGAGGTACGGTGCGTTGGTAGACGGCGTCGTCGAAAATCCCGGAGACATGATCGTTTCCGTCAGCCGCGGGTCCCGGTTTTTGAACATGTCGACGAAGGTCTTCGTCGCGTAGTTGGCCTGCGACGTGTATGGCGTTCCGTCAGCCATCAGAAACTCGTCAGCCAGTTGCCCGCTCAGCGCCCATTGCCAGTCGAGGACGGTATGGGTATTATTCGCGATACCGTTGCTCTGGCTGTTTTTCTGGAGGAAGATGACTTCCTTGTTCGCGTCGAGGTTGTTGCTGGTGAAAAGGCCGCGGTAGTCGGCCGAAAGCGCGAACCCGCCATCCGTCATGATAGTCAGAGAAGCCGATGCCGCCCGTTCGAGAAACGCCTGTGCAGTACCCTGCAGATTCAGTTCGGTGTGGTATTTCCGGTAGGTACCTTCGTGCAGGGCAGTACGGGCGAGGATCGTCAGCGCGGCCCAGCGGGTCACGCGGGTATTCGTTCCCGACGCCTGGATATTCGCAACGGCATATTCCAGGTCTTTCATCACCGAGTCTACGACTACCGTACGCGGATCTTTTGCCTTATACAGCAGCTTTTCATCACCGGTGCCGAGGACGGTCGAGTACCAGGGTACATCGCCGTACCGCTTCACCATGTCGTAGTAAAACAAGGCGCGGAAAAAACGGGCAATACCGGTGAAATGGCGAATCTGGGTGGGATCGCCTGTCGCCTGACCGACATTTTTCAGCATCAGGTTGATGCGGCGCAGGTCGCCCCAGTTGTTCCATCCGCCGACAGTCGCCGCCGTGATACCGCCACGGATCAGGTTATCCGTTTCGCTGGAGCCGGTATTGAGGGCGATGTTGTCGGAAAAAATATCCGAGTAATTCGCTCCGACAAAATTATAGAAGCCGTTGCTGTAGGTTTCCAGATCGCTCACCGACTTGAAGAACGTTTCTTCCGTGAGGGACGTCTTGGGGTCGCGCTGGAGGAAATCCTTGTCACAGGAAAACAATCCCGCGCCTGCCAGCATCAATAGGTAAAGTCTCCGTTTCATGTCAGAAATTGATGTTTAAACCCCAGGAATAGGTACGCTGGAAGGGATAAATGCTGCCGTCGAGCCCTTCGGGATCGAGGCGGGCTTTGAGATGTGAGACTTCAAACAGGTTTTCGCCGGAGAAATACACCCGGACGCGGTCCAAACCCACTTTCCGCGTCAGCGACGACGGCAGGGAATAGCCCAGCATCACGTTTTTCACGCGGAGGTATGCGGCGTTCTGCATGTACCGCGGGTTGGGAATCCCGAGTTCTTCCATGTTATCCTCGGCAGAATAGGCCTTGACGCGGGGGAAGTAGCCGTTCGGATTTTGAGGCGACCAATGGTCGAGGTTCAGCGTCGTCACGTTCGTCCACGGCTGCGAATAAATACCCCAGAAGTAGATCTGTGAAGCGCCGGGGTACCAGTCGCGCCGGCCGATGCCCTGCAGGAATACCCGGACGTCGAAGCCTTTCCAACCCGCAGAAAGATCGAAACTGTACGGCAGGCGGAGGCGGTTGTTCCCGATTTTGTGAAGATCTCCCGGATCGTCTACGGTCGACTTGCCGAAATTCACCGCGCCGTCGCCGTTCCGGTCTTTGAACTTGATATCGCCGACGTAGAACTGATAGCCCTGATCGTCGGTACCGACGGCTTTCTGATTGGCGTGATTTTTCAGCTCCTCTTCGTTCTGGAAGAAGCCCTCTACGTCGAGGCCCCAGATTTCGCCGATTTCCTGACCCACGTAATAGTTGCTCAGGGAGCGGGTGGGATTGTCGAACCGGGTGATCCAGGAACGGCTGTCGCCCAGGGCAAACGTCACGTTGTAGTAGAAGGGCGAATTTCCAAGGGTTCCGTTATCCCGCCAGCCGAGCTTCAGCTCCCAGCCTTTGGTTTTCAGGTCGCCGGCGTTGGTTTTAGGCGACGCTACGCCGAATACAGCAGGCAGCGTTTTTCCCGGAATGAGCATGTCTTTCGTAAACCGGGTGTATGCATCGAAGTTGATATTGAGGCGATTACGGAAAAAGGCCAGGTCAATACCACCGTTCACGGTCGATACTTTCTCCCAGGTAAGGCTGGAGGCAACAGCCGGCGGCTGATTAACCGTCAGCGGCGTTATGCCACCCAGCAGCTTCGACAGCGTCGTACTCGACATGATGGGAATGTAATCGTACTCGCCTACCGATGCCTGGTTCCCCAGCGCGCCATACGACGCCCGCAACTTCAGGAAATCCAGCTTCGCGCTTTGCTTGATACCTGCCAGAAAAGGCTCTTCGGAAACGACCCAGCCGGCGGAGGCCGATGGGAAGAAACCCCAGCGGTCATTTTTCGGGAAGCGGGATGAGCCGTCATATCGCCCGTTCAGCTCCACGAGGTACCGGTCTTTGAAGTTGTAGTTCAGCCGGTAAAAAAGTCCGCGGACAGCCCACTCGGTAATCGCTTCACTTTCCGTCATTGTCCCGGTACTGAGGTTGATACTCGGCAGGGTATTGGAAATCAGGGCATTCTTCCTAGCGGTGAAGGAATTGTAGTAGTTCGATTCCTGGTTGAACCCGGCGAGTACCTGCAGGTTATGCGCCCCGAATTTCTTGTAGACGTCGGTATAGACGTTCAGGACGTTGTACCGCGTTGCAATGTTGTTGTTCTGGGCATAGCTCGTCGTCGAACCGGTATACTGCACCGGGTTGACAGGTCCGGTACGGTAAGGCACCGGGATGTCAAAGGCGCGGGTGAGCGTCGATCCCCGGCGGAAGGTCATGTCCGCCCGCACGTCCCAGATACCCTTGATGACAGCGGCTTTTGCCGAAAACGTCGTCAGGAAGTCATTGAGCTGCATGTCTTTACGACCGCCCTGTTGCAGGCGCCCGAGCAGACTGCCCCCGGCCGAAGTCCAGCTGCCGTCCGGGTTTTTCGGGACATCGAGGGAAGCCGTACGGTTGACGTTCCAGAAAAAATCTCCGTCGAGAAATACCGGTGCATCGTAGTTACTGCTGGTCAGCAGCGTATTGTTGGAAAAGGTCAGCCAGGGCGTTACCTGCACATCCATTTTGCCGCGGACGTTGTAACGGTTGTAGACGTCGTTTCCATAGCGAAGCATCCCGTCCTGCCGGTAGTAATCACCGGAAAAGTAATAATTCAGTTTATCGGTTTTGCGCGACAGGCTGACGTTCGCATTGTACATCGGCGCCGAGTTGAAATAGGCTTCCTTCAGCCAATCCGTCGAACCGGTGTAAATCCAGGCGCTGTTCGGATTCGTAGGATCGGTCGTGACCGCAGGCAGGGAGGGATTTTTAGACCGCTCCCGTGCATATGCCTTCACGGCGTCGGGATAGAGGTTATAGAGGGGATAGGCCGCGTCGTGCTTGTACTCCATCACCATGAGCGGATCGGTGACGAGTTCCGGCAACTTGCCCACCGTACGAAAAGCCGTGTTGGCGTTGACCGATACGCTCAGCTTGTCGGATTTGGCAGATTTTGTGGTAATCAGCACCACTCCGAATGCCGCCCGCGCACCGTACACCGCCGCGGAAGAGGCATCTTTCAGCACCGTGACGCTCTCCACGTCGTTCGGGTTGAGGCGGGCCAGTTCATCGGCGCTGAACGGTACGTTGTCGACCAGCAACAGCGGCGAACCGCCGTTGATCGACGTAAACCCGCGGATGTTAAAGCTCGGCGCCGTACCTGCGCGCCCGCTGGGATTGGTGACGTTGAGGTTGGGAATAAGTCCCTGCAAACCGGCGCCGAGGTTGGTAATGGGCCGGCTTTCCAGCTGCTGGGCTGTTACCTGATCAACCGCGCCGGTCAGGTTCACTTTCTTTTGGGTACCGAATCCGACGACGACCACTTCGTTGAGACTACCATCTACCTGTTTCAGCCTGATTTTCAATTCAGAACGCGAATGGATCGTCACCTGCTGACTCGCAAAACCGACATACGAAATCTGCAGCACCGCGCCGACGCCCGGTACCTGAAGGGTAAAGCGCCCCTGGGCGTCGGTTGTGGTACCCTGCGTGGTTCCTTTGAGGGAAACGGTCGCTCCGTGAAGCGGCTCGCCGTTTTCGTCGGTCACCCGGCCCTGTGCGGGCCAGTCTTCCGCGAGTGTCGTCTGATACCCGAACTGATGCGCCCGGAGGGTCAGTACATCGGTTTCGGGCCGACTGACCGGGAGGGCGGACGTTTCCGCCTCCCGTATCTGGCTGACCGCCCGGTTCTTTTTCTGGGCAGCGGGCACGATGATGTAGTAATCGGTCCGCAGCTTCTCGAAGGTAAGGCCGTGGGGAGCCAGCAGGCCTTTCAGTGTTTCTTCGAGCGACTTGTCTTTCTGACCTTCGTTTCCTTCCGCCACTTCCTTTTCGACGAGGTCGTTCCGGTAGAGGAAAGTCACCCGGAATTTCTTTTCGATCCCTTTCAGCGCGTCCAGGAGCGTGTGTTTACGTCCCGGTATCGCCTTTATCCTGACCTGCTCCACCTTATGCGAGGAGGCCAGTAGCTGACCGTACATCTGAGGGGCAGGGCATAGCGCTGCCAGCACCAGGAAGCCCAGCGTCCGAATGTTGAACATGAGAATGGAAATGGTTTAGCAGTGTATACGTCAACTAGGGGTTGGCTTCGATGTGCAAGCGGTTTCCTTCTTGTGTGACAGAAAGCCCGAATACTTTTGAAAGGGCTTCCAACATGAGTTTTTTGTCGTTGGACGGGACCATACCGGAAAACCGTTCATCCAGGGGAACCCCTTTCCCCAAAGTAACGGTATATCCATACGTCGTCTCCAGAAGCGTGATCACGTCTTTCAGCGGGGCGCGGTCGAACGTGAGGAGATGATCCCTCCAGGAATCAAATACGGCGGTGTCTACCCGGCGCTGAAGGCGCGGCGCGGCCCCTGCACGGGTTTCCACCAGATCTCCCGGCTGAAGCGCCAGCGGCAGCGCCTCCGGGCGGGTCCGGAACCGGATCTTTCCGCTGTTGAGCACCACCCGGGTGAGCTCTTTCCGCGAGAAGACGTCAAATTCGGTCCCGACTACTTCTACACTCGACTGATCCGGCAAATGAACTGTAAACCGCTGGTGATCAACCGTATGCCGGACACTGAAAAAAGCTTCGCCCTCGACGGCCACTTCCCGTGGTTCGCCCTCCGGCCAGCGGCGGGCATAGGTCAGCGTGGTGTTTCCGTTGAGGCGCACAACCGAGCCGTCCGGCAGGGTTACGCGCTCCACCATGCCATAATCGCTGTGCACCGTGATGGTATCGTAATACCGGGCCTTCAGCCAGAAACCGGCGCCGGCAAGTAACAGAACGCCTGCACAGGCGGCAGCCAGCCGCCTCCAGCCGATCCGAACCGTCCGCCGGGAGAGCGTCCTTTCCCGGATGCCGGTCCAGATTCCGGGAGAAGACGCGGGGCTTTCGTCTTCCCAGGATCCGGCAAGGTCACGTTCCAGCTCCGCCTGGAGGGCATCGCGGCCTTCAGCAGTATCCAGCCATTGCAGCACGCGCGACGCTTCTTCCGGCGTGCACCCATCGGCGAGATATTTCTGAAGGAGCTGAATCATGCGGCTTACTTGCTTTTACTACCATTACACCGCCGGCATAGTGGAAGTATGATCGGAAAGCGAAAAAAAGTTGAGAAAATTTCTAATACCCTGAAAGACAGCCTACAACTGCCCGGCAAGCACGGCGAAAAACAGCGCGGACGGCACGGCAGCTTCCCGGTGCAGGTAGTGCCGGAGGAACTTGGAAGCGTGGTAGAACTGAAATTTGACAGTATTAACGGACAGATTCAGCCGGTCGGCTACTTCCTCATTCGTCAGCCCCTCCTCCACCCGCAGGCGGAATACTTCCCGGCGCTGCGGCGTCAGGTAACTGATACCCTGAGTCAGGATATCGAGGTACTCGCGCCATACCTGCTGGTTTTCGGTGGAATGATCCTCTTCGCTCCAGTTTTCGAGAGAAGCCAGGTGGTGCAGAATCCGGCGCTTCTGGCTCCGGAGGTCGTTAAGTACCTGATTTTTGAGGGCAACGGACAGAAAGGCTTTGATGGAATGTGACTCGTCCAGACGGTCCCGGAAAAGCCAGAGTTTAACAAAGACTTCCTGCAAAGCATCTTCTGCCAAATCTTCGTCCTTGAGGTACCGGACGGCAATCCGTAACAAATACCGGTGATACAGGCGGAAAGCGGTCTCGTAGGCATCGGTGTCCCCTTCCCGCAGACGACGCGTCAGCGCCCGGTCGGCAATCGCCTCTTCCGGCAAAGATCCGTTCGTTGAATTCGGGTACATGGTCGACATCGCTGGAAAAGCCGCAAAGTACGGGGAAAAAGAAAACCGGGCAGAACCTGCTTCTTTATCAAATTATTATCATCGAAGATACTAAAAATGGCACATTCCGGGGGGGTTATTCGCCGGGCGATACGGGCTGGAAACGCGGAACGGGCTGCGCAAACGTTTTCCTGATTCGTTCAAACGTTTGTGCAGATTTTTGTCTGTTCACGGCGCCGCTTATTTCCGGAGATCGCGCAATGTTTTTCCCGGTAACATTTCCCCTGATTTTGACAGGCTCACCCGCTGGGAAAGATAAATGCCGGTGTTCCCGCTGAAGCAATAAGCCGTAAAACAGGCCACCGCATAATACAACAGGTACTCTCCTCCGAAAAGCTCCGCCCCCATCAGCGTACAGGCGATCGGGGTATTCGTCGCCCCGGCAAATACTGCAATAAAGCCCAGCCCAGCAAAGAGGTCGACCGGCATACCGGTGAGTACCGCCAGGGTATGGCCGAGCGTCGCGCCGATAAAAAACAGAGGCGTTACTTCTCCCCCTTTGAAACCAGTACCCAGGGTAACCGCCGTAAACAGCAATTTCCAGAGCCAGCTCCAGGTATGGGCGCCGCCCTCGTGAAACGCCGAAACCAGCGTCACCGCCGCCGGGTCCGGGTTATGCACGCCTAAACCGAGGTAATCGGTCATGCCGGGCAGGGCCGCCATACCGATCACCACCAGACCGCCGGCTACCGGTACCCATTCCGGACGGGGTACCACCTTTGCCGCTATCCGTTTGATGCCGTGCGATAATTCCGAAAACAGCCGGCTCGCTATGCCGAAACAGACGCCGGCTCCGATGGACGTGGCGAGCAGGGTATAGAACGGCAGGTTTTGGTGGGAAGCAATATGATAGTGCGTATGATGAATTCCCCAGGCAGAACACGTAAAATCGGCAAAAACCGCCCCCATAAAGCAGGGCATCAGCGCCTTATGCCGGATCCGGCCGATGGTCAGTACTTCCAGGGCAAAGACCGCGCCCGTCACCGGCGTACCGAATACCGCGCCGAAACCGGCGGCGATACCCACCATCAGCAATACGCTCCGGTCTTCCTTGTCCAGACGAAGCCACCGGGCAAACCCCTCCGCGAAGCTTCCTCCGATTTGTACGGCGGTACCTTCCCGACCCGCCGAGCCTCCGAAAAGGTGCGTGATGAGCGTGGTACCCAGCACGAGCGGCGCCATGCGCAGCGGCACGCCTGCTCCGGGTTCATGGATTTCGTCGATGATGAGGTTGTTACCGGCGTCTGCCTGCTTTCCTCCCCAGCGGTAAAGGAAAAAAATACCGGCGCCCGCCAGCGGCAGCAGATACAACAGCCAGGGATGGGCAAAACGAACATCGGTCACCGCGTCGAGCGACCAGAGAAACAGCGCCACCGCCGAACCGGCGGCGACAGAGAGCGGGAGGACCAGCAACGTCCAGCGAAGGAGGTACCGGAATACGGGAAGCCAATTTTTCATCACCTACAGAAAGAAACGTTCGTAGGCGTCATCAGCCCGTTGCGGGCGGTTCAATAGGTGGAACACCATCACCTTTTCACAAAAATAGGTGATCATCCTGTACTCCGGCGTACTCTGCCGGGAAAACTCCGCCGCGGGCCCCTGGGCAATATCCCCGGGCGCTTTGGCTTTTTGCTTTGTACTAGTCCATCCGGCCCGCCGGAGGTACCTGCGCATACTGATGCCAGAAGCCAAAGATGGCGTTCCAGAGGTCAATATACTCCCGGCGACTACCCGGTTTGCTCATGAATGCATTGACGCCGGCGTCATATGCCAGGTCGATTACTTCTTTCTGACTGTAAAAAGAAAGCATCAAAACGGGCAATGCTTTCCACACTGTAGAATTCCGGAGGGTTTTCAATACCTCTACGCCGTTCATGTCGGGGAGGTGATAGTCCAGCAGAACCATCGATGGAGGTACAGGAAGGGTATCGAGCAGTTCAAGTGCCTGTTTTCCGTCTTTTGCAAAGAGAATATGGCAACTCTGGTTGCTTTTCTGATAACTCCAGTCAAGAAGAAAGCGATGATCAGGATCGTCCTCTACTACCAGAAAAAGGGGCTTTTTAGCGTTCGTATTCATTGCTCTACCAAGTTGGGGTAGTGCATGAAAAAACCGTTCCGTCAGAATTCCCAGGGCAGATGCGACACATTTAGCCAGAATTCTACCACAGAATGCCACATGCGGGTACGTTCTTCCGGGTCGGGCGGCGCGAGCAGAAAAGCATTGACATCCTCGGCATAGGTACGGACGGGGTAATCGGGGGACGACCCATACATCACCAGCGGAATTTTCCGGTACCGGGAAAGCCGGTAAGCGCTCAGGAAAGACTGCAATTCCGGCGTTTTCAATCCGTCGGCATCCAACAGAATCAGGTTGACGCCTTCGCGGCTGCCTTTCAGCCATTCGAGCGCCGAGGAAAGATCAGGGTAAAAATGGAGGTACGCCTGACGCAGCGCCCGGACAGACGCCTGCCGGAACCATTCCTGGTCGGCAGCATTGGCGGCAATCATGAATACATTCGACCGCATACAAGTCTCGAAAGTTGATGAAGTAGAGCGTCGTCATAGCGATTGGGTTCTGTCATATAAACGGGGTTAAAGCCTGCTCCGGATTCGACAGGGTTCAAAGTCTACCAACAAAAACGCCTTCCGGATAGTGATTCCGGAAGGCGTTGCAGGGTGTTTTTTCGGTCGACTCAGACGGGAGGTTCCCAGCCTTTTTCGTACGTACGACCCCAGAGCTTCATCGCTTCTTTGTCTTGGATATGGCCGTTTTTCGTATCCACGCCGAATGACTTGTTCGTTCGGTAAGAAATATTCGCCAGATGGCACAGGAGGGTGCTCTTGGCGCCTTCGTCGATCGGCGAATTTTGCTTGGCTTTTCCGCGAATAGCATCGAAGAAATTGACGACGTGGGTCGTTGTCATGTCTCCGCCACCCCCGAGCGCGGTACCCGCTTCGGATCCGGATCCCTTGCTGGTTTTGACTACTTTCCCTTCACGATTGAAGAGCTTGTAGCCGTCGCGGTCGACGTAGACGCTACCGGTGCTGCCGTAAATGAACGTACCGCGGGAACTGCCATAGGTTTCGACACCGCTGCGACTTTTCCCATCCCACTGAATAATTTTATTACCGGGGAAACGAAACGTTGCTTCCATGGTATCGTACATCGTCCACCCGTCGTTCGGAAAATGGCGCTTCGCTGCTTCCGTCGCGACATGCTCCGGATACTCTACCTGGAGCGCCCAGCGGGCCACATCGAGCTCATGGGTCGCGTTGTTACCGGATTCAGCCGTGCCATAGGTCCAGCCATACCAGTGCCAGTTGTAATCCCAGGTATCGTGCGTGTATTCCGTCCGGGGAGCCGGGCCCTGGAACAGGTCCCAGTCGAGGCCGTCGGGTACGGGCGCCTTTTTCGGCAGGGGTACCTCCCCGCGGGCAGTAGAATAAAACGCCAGCGCCTTGTACGGAGTACCGATTGCACCGTTGTGGATCTGGTGGATAATGTCGATCGTTTCGGGGGACGAACGCTGCTGGTTCCCCATCTGGATCACTTTTCCGTACTTTTTCTGAATCGCGATCAGGATTTCACCCTCCCGCGGGTTGTGGCTGCAGGGCTTTTCGACATAAACGTGCTTTCCAGCCTGCACGGCCATCCACGCACCGGGCGCGTGCCAGTGATCGGGCGTGGCGTTAAAAAGAGCATCTACCTCTTTGTCTTCCAGCACCTTACGAATGTCGTTTTCCAGCTTAGGCTTGTAGTCGATGTGCTTCGAGAACTTCTGAAGCGCCGATTCCCGCTGCTTCTTCATCACGTCACAGAGGTATACCAGCTGGACGTTGCTCTCTTTGCGGGCAATGGGTTCGTAATAGGCTGACAGGCGCCGGCCAAGCCCGGCAATCGCTACCTGGAGCCGGTCGTTCGAGCCCATAATCCTGGCATAGCTGGCCGTACTCATGCCGGCTCCCGCCAGGGAAAGCGTTCCCAGGGCCGCTTTACGGATAAAATCTCTGCGGTTGTTTTTCATAAAAACGCGGGTTTCCCACCCGGTAAATAAATCAGGACTTTTTTGAAGAGGACTGTGACGCGGTACAGATTCCCTTAAAGTATCCGACCGATTCAGCCAGACCGGCCAGGGGATCTTTCATGTCTTTTTCGTATTCCAGGCTGCAGCAACCGGCATATTTCACCTTCCGGAGCGCACGCACAAACGCCGTAATGTCGATGACGCCGCGGCTGAGCTCGCACGTTGTACCGTCCTTGGTCCCCGCCGTCACATTCTTCAGGTGAATATCGAAAATCCGGGAAGCGTACTTTTCCAGGTCGGCGACCGGATCATCGCCGTAGCGCTTATCGTGACCCATATCGAAACAGAGACCAATACGCGCATCCAGGTTTTTTACCAGGTTGTAGACTGTTATTGCATTCGGGTATAGCTTATCGCCGGGACCGTGGTTATGAATCGCATAACGGATGTCGTATTCCCTGACTTTTTTGTCGACATACGGCAGGTGTTCCGGGTTCGGAATACCGATCATGAGCTTTACGCCCACACGCTTCGCGTAAGCAAAGGCATTGTCGATCTCTTCCGTCGTTTTCATGTAGATCGGACCTACTGCGTATCCGGTCACGCCCGACTGCGCCAGCTTCGCATGAAAAGCGGCAATCTCGGCATCTGTAGAGGCGTAAGGAAGATGGAAGTCTTTGATACACAAGTAGTGTACATCGAGCTTCTTCATCATCGCGAGCGACTCGTCCAGCTTGAAATGAACGAAAGAATAGCCGGCAATGCCCAGCTTGAAAAGATCTTCGCCCTGCGGCGCGGCGGCGGCCGGAAGCCCTCCCGCCAGGGCCAGTCCGGCCAGCGATGTGTTTTTGAGAAATATCCGACGAGTAGTCATAGGTTCAGAGCGGAGGAACTGCCTCCTCCTGCTAAATAACCGAAGTCAGGGCGGATACCCGTTCTTTCCAGGAAAAAAGCAAAAAATCGGGCAGGGACCGGCTGCTTCTCGCCTCCAACTGCCTTTCCGGTCTCTTGCCGGGAAATCCGCCGGAATATCTATTTTTACCGCTGACCCACTGTCTTCTTCCAACTTACCTATTCCCAGTGATGACACGATTCTTTTCCGGTTTTCTCGGTCTCTGCCTCCTGCTGGCGGGTACTGTCGCCTCCGCCCAGCACACCGGTATCTCTTTTCAGGACGATTCCTTTGACGCCGCACTGGCGAAAGCCCGGCAGCAAAACAAGTCTGTCTTCGTTGAAATATACCTCAACGGATGCCCGCACTGCCAGGCAATTGAACCGCTGCTGAAGGATCCGAAGGTCGGCGAATTCTATAACGCCAATTTCGTTTCACTGCAGCTCGAGGCAAACTCTGACGCGTCCAAAAGGCTCCAGCAGCAGAAACAGCTGACGTACCCCGAATTTCCTCTTTTCCTGTTTTTTGAACGGGACGGCCGGCTGAAGCACCTCGCCACGCCACAGGAAAAGAAAACCCACGACGAGTTTGCGGAAGAACTTATCTCGACCGGAAGGGCGGCGCTCGACCCGCAGCAGGCCACTTCCCGGTATCCGGAACGGTTTGCGGCGGGCGACCGGCAGCTTGCCTTTCTCGTCCAATACGGCAAATACGCGAAGGCCGTACGCGACACCGCCGCGCAAAACCGGCTGGACCAGGCGTTCGGTCAGCAGCTCCAAACGCCGGAGCAGCGAACGGACGCGGTTGGTTTTTACATTCTCCGCCGCTTTGTCACCCGGTTTGACAATCCGCTTTCCACGTATTTTTTCTCCCATTTTACTGACTATCAGTCCCGTTTCCCGAAAGAAGAAGTAAAGGAAGCCGTCGAATCCATCGCGTTTCAATCACTGTTCGGCAGTGGCGCCAGGGCATGGCCCTCTGCCGCGATCGCGACCATGCGGGAAGGAATGGTGAAGGCGGGTATTCCGGCGCATGACGCTGCTTCCCGTACCCTGCTGAAGGAACTGGAAGCACTTTTTCGGGAAAAAAATACGCCGGAAGCGGTCGCCCGTTTCAACGCGTTCCGGGCGGGCGGAAAAACAGAAACGGAGGACTATGCCTACCTCATCCGCTACTTCAACGACCAGGCGCCGGATGGTCGTTACCTTTCTGCGGTACCGGCCTGGTCTGCTGCCGCGCTCGCCGGCGTCACGCCCCAGGCCGGACCGGCTGCGGCCGATCTGTACCACGCGCTGGGCGTTGCCTACAAGCGAAAAGGAGATGTGGAATCGGCAAAAAAAATGGCGGCTAAAGGAAAGGAGACAGCCGGCCGCCTGCATCAGGACACCCGGCGTTTTGACGCGCTGATGAAATAGCAACCTCCACAACTATCTGCTCTTCAGCGCCTTACATCACCGTTCAATAACATGCCGCACACGCGAAAACCGGCTTTCAGGAGGGTTGACCGGGAAGCCGTATTCCGGACATTGCACCGTGCAGACGGAACATATCCCTGCCGGTAAATTTCCTTCTTCAGCTCCTGAACAAAGTAGGAACCGTATCCCTGCCGCCGGAAAGGTTCCGGAACGTCCAAGTACAAATCAGCATAGGGGAAATTGTAATTGGTGAGAAAACCGCCGGTGGCGCGCTCTTCATTGCCCACCTGGAGGCAGTATCCGCCGTGGTCTGCGTCGTCGGACTGGCGCTGGCGGCCAAATTGTACCTCCGGCATAATCAACTTGCTTTCCCTGTCGTCGGCAAAGAGAATCGCCTCTGCCTCAATTCCCTTTCCGAATTCCAGCACCATAGCAGACAGCAACGTATCGTTTGTCTGGCATTCGAGGTACGGCACGCCGGTTACAGACAGCAATTCGCTAAATACACGGGAGGCCTGGTTCCGAAAGGGTGTTTTGAGGTAAAATTCGAAGACAGTATCCCGTGCGCCTCGCTCATCCCGCCCCCATACGGAACCGTAGCCGGCCGTTTCCCCGTCTATTTCCACCAGCCAGGTATCGGCCCAACCGTAGCGGTGGCATTTGTCGTGCACAAACTGAAAACAGCCTTGCTGGAGAAACAGCGCCCGCATAGGGACTACCGTCGACAGGCTTGTCCGGGTAATTTGAATTTTCATACCGTTCAGGATCAGGGGGAAAGTAAAAATTACGCCAAATGGGCAATCTGAGGCCGATTTTCTCCCGTAGATATGGCAGAAACGCAGAAACTCCTTCGCGAAATGATACAAGGTGGTCTTCGGACCATCCTTCCTTCAACCTTTATGAAAAAGAGCCCGGATGACGGGCTCTTTTTCGTTATGCCATTTTCTGGTATTTGTTGCGGTATTCGACCGGTGAAAGGCCGGTTGTCTTCTTGAAAATCGCGCGGAATGCTTTGATATCGGTATATCCGACGTCGTACATCACTTCATGAATATTCTTGCGGGAAATTTCAAAGCCCTTTTTGGCGGCCTCGACTTTCACCCGCTGGATGTATTCCGAAACCGTGTTGTTTGTCGCTTTTTTGAAACGGCGCTCGAAGCTACGCCGGCCGAGGGAAAACTGGTCTGCCAGTTGATCAACAGTCAGTCTGTCCTGAAAATGTGCTTCGATAAAGTCCTGTGCCTTGCGGATGGCGTCGTCCTCGTGCTCTTTCTGGCCCTGAAAAATGATAAAGGGCGACTGGCTCTCCCGTTCGATCTCAATCGCGAAAACCTTGGAACATAAAATAGCCATGTCCCGGCCGGCGTATTTCTCGATCAGGTACAGGATCAGGTTGAGGTAGGAATAGGCGCCGCCGCTGGAGTAGAGGCGACTTTCGTCTGTAATGACCTTATCGGCAATGAGTTGCACTTCCGGAAACATCCTGCGGAAGTCGCGCGCGGCCATCCAGTGAGTGGCGCATTTCCGGCCATTGAGCAGTCCGGTAGAAGCGAGCAGAAAAGCGCCCAGGCACAGACTTGCTACTTCGGCGCCGGCTTCGTACTGCTGTGCGATCCAGGGGATAAAGGGCCGGTTGACCTCCAGGGCACGGTTCATGTCGCCGTCTACCGCCGGAATGACCACCAGGTCCGTGGAATCGACATCTTCCAGCACCTGATCGGTATGAATGGTATACAGACCTCCGCTGATACGGGTGTCTTTCGTCATCCCGACCAGCTTCACCTGGAAAAGCGGCTTCTGCCCGTTGGCCAGGCAAAATTGGTTGACCTGGGTGAACAATTGCCTCGGCCCCTCGATGCTTCCCAGAATCGCTCCCTCGGGAACGAGAATGGTGATTCTTTTCATAGGTAATAGAGTTATCCCTAAAAATAACCAGAAACCCGGATACGCCCAAAAGGATTGACTATCCGGGCATTTCGTCGTGATTAACCAGGAGGAGGTTCAATAACATATCTGTCTGACGTTGTTTCCGGGTGCGATGATCAGATACAACTGCTGTCGGAAATCGGACAGGGCGTTTTGCAAACGCCTCTCTTTCAAACTCTTCCCATTTTTGGATGACCTGATCCAGTTCGGGGAGAGATTCCTCATCCCAGGATTCGATTTGTTTCCGCAGGAAGTCAAAGACAGCTCGGACGGCCTCGTCCGAGCGGCGGTAAAACGCCCCGTAATGAGGCTGCAGACGCTCCAGATCATTTTTTACTTCGACCAGCCTGAGCCGCAACGGCGCAAAGCGCCGGAAGTCACGAAAATGCCGGGCGATTCGCTCCGCTATTGTCTCTTCGAGATACCGGCGGTAAGAAGCCCTCAACAGCGTCGTCTTCTCTTCTTCAAACAAGGGCCATGTAACCCTGAAAAAAGGAATCTGCTTGATTTCCGGCCAGAAATGGTCCTCCCTGTAACGCAACAAGTCCGCGAAATACCCCATTTCCCATTCAGATTCGCGCTCATCCGAACCGGCGATGAAGACTTTCGTCTGCTGCTGACGTTCTTTCCAGCCCGTTTCGAAAAGCTCAAACTGACTGTCTGACAAAATCTGCCGGTAGATTTCATACTCGTAATCCAACAATTCCCACGTAGAAAAAGGGACTACCCTGAATCGAATATTCGCGTCGTTTTCAAACAAAAACTTCGCCTGCGTGAAGGTGAGAGCCAGTTCGGGCTGCCTTTCCTGGTAGCCTTTGATCTGGCTGATGCGTTCTTCTTCTGTCATCATTCAAATGGGATTAGGTTGACTAGCCGGTACAGTCGTTTCGGTTTTTTGTTTAAAGAACTCTTTGACGTCAGCAAGGAAAACGGTAAGGCACCAATCCGTCCGTTTTTCTGTCGGCGTGCGCCGGTCTTCCATTTCCACATGCCAACCCGAGATAGACGTATGGCTTTTTTCACGAAGAAAAGCCTCGTATCTACAGGCTATTTCGATCAATTCCGCCATCGCATTGCTGTGCAGAGAATCATACCTGCGGCGCATAAAGTCGTAAGCCGCCTTTGTCACTTCGTCCGCCTGGGCGTAAAAAAGACTATGCGGAGGCAGAAGCTTTTCTACATCCAATCTCAATTCCTCTGCTTCAAAAAGAAGAGGTGAAAAGCGGGAATTGTACCGAAAATGTTCTGTAACGAGATCTGCCCGCCGCCGCTGCTCCCACTTTCGGTATTCCGCCCGCAGATATGTGCCTTTCGCCTGATCTCGTGGCAAACAAAGCAGTAATTGTTCGTGAAATGCTACTCCTTTTAATTCCGGCCAGAAATGATCCAGCAGGTATCGGCGCATGGGTCCGTAATGGTTAGCCAAATTCGCCGCCTGTTCGCCGTCTGATTCCCGGATTCGATCGATCGCCAGGCTGCGTTTGGCCTTCCATCCGGCTTCAAACAATTCAAACTGCCCTGGCGTCAAAATCCGGCTATAGATTTCGTATTCATAATCGAAATGTTCCCAAACGGAAAACCGTGCTTCTTCAAACCGGTTTTCCGAATCGTTTTCGACTAAAAAAGCGGCTTGTTCGAACGTAAGAGCCAATTCCGGCAGTCGTTCCTGATAGCCCCTGATCTCTCTTTTCAACTCGTCATCAGACATGGGTTCGGTGGTGGATGTGACGTAAGATACGCCTTTGTCGCAATTTCCTCCTCTTATTGCCGGATTTGCCCCTTACCGTGTATCCTGATTCCCAGTAGTTTTGTTTCAACAAAAGACCTCAGCCATGTACGATTTTTTACTGGACGACGACATTCTCCTGCTGGGCCGGACGGTGCCCGATTTCCCGACCGGTATTGAAGCCGCGTTTAACGCCCTGATGGATGCGCTGCCGAATCCGCTGCAACGCTCGTACTACGGGGTTTCAACGATGGACGCTACCGGCAAGGTGCTCTATTTCGCCGCTGCCGAAGCGTTCGGCACCGACGAAGCGGAAGGGTATGACACACGAGTCATCCCCGCCGGAACCTACCTCGCCCGGAATATCAGCGGCTGGCGTACCCAAACCGGCTGCATCAAGGACTACTTCGGCGAAATGATGCAGGAACCCGCATACGATAGGCAATCTCCCGCCATCGAATGGTATCAGAACGACGAGGAGCTGGTTTTACTCCTCCGGAAAAAATAACGCTTTCAAAACAACCTATCTCTTTTATGAAACGGATTAATCTCTATTACTGGCTCGTAACCGGCCTGTTCGCGCTCCTGATGGCCTTCGGTTCTATTCCGGATATTCTGGTGATGCCGGAAGCCAAAGAAGTCTTCCGCCATCTTGGCTATCCCGAATACCTCATCGCTTTCCTTGGCGTAGCTAAAATGCTGGGCATCATCGCGATCCTGGTTCCCGGTTTTCCGCGGCTCAAGGAATGGGCCTACGCAGGATTGTTCTTTGATCTCACCGGCGCAATCTACTCGGCCATTGCCGTCGGCGACCCCGTCAGCGGTTGGGGCATCATCGTGGTACTGGGTTACGGACTCCTGTTTGCTTCCTATGCCCTCTACCGCAAACGGAGGCAGGTATGATTGAAGTCTTCAAAACCGACGTGCGGGAACGGTGTCAGGCGGAGCAGGTCATCCGCCTGCTCATCCGCCACTTTCCCGGGCATAAGGTCAATTTTGACCTGGAAGACTGTGACCGCGTCCTGCGCATGGAAGGGAGTACCTTTTCGGTTTCCCGGGTGAAAAACCTGGTGCGTCGCCAGGGCTTCCTCTGTCAGGTATTAACCTGGTAATCAATCGTTTTTATGGAAAAAGTAGTGCTTCAGAAAACGATCCTGATCGGAGCGTCACCGGAGCGGATCTGGGAAATTCTGGTCCTCGACGCCTATACCCGCGTCTGGCTGGCGGAATTCCGGGAAGGCTCCTTTGCTGAATCGAACTGGGAGCCGGGAAGCCACATCCGGTTTGAAGACGGCAACGGGAACGGAATGATCGGCTTTATCCGTGAAATGATACCGGGCCGCGTGCTTACTTTTGAATACACAGGTCTGTTAAACGCCGGTCTGGAGGACCTTACCAGCGCTGAAGCGCTCGCGGTCCGGAATACCCGTGAATCCTACCGGCTGACAGCAGAAGGAGACGCGACGCGCCTGACGATTGCGATGGACCTGCCGGACCAATATTTCTCCCTTTTCAATTCCCTCTGGGACAACGCTCTGACCAAAATCAAGGCACTGGCAGAGGACTAACCTTCGAACCTCATATTCCGATGCGAAAACTAAGCGTGTTTATGATGACGACCCTCGACGGCTACTTCCAGGGTCCGCACGGGGAACTGCCCTTCCACGGCGGCGACGCCGAATCCGACGAGTTTGCCGTTCAGCAGCAGGACGATGCCAATACCCTCCTGTTTGGCCGCAGGACGTATGAGATGATGGCCGCTTACTGGCCCACTTCTATGGCAGCCGCGAACAGCCCCGAACTGGCGGCGACGATGAACCGGTCTGCCAAAATTGTCTTTTCGGATACCTTGCCCGAAGCCTCCTGGGAAAATACCCTCCTGATACGCGGCAGCGCCGCCGAAGCGATCCGCGCGCTGAAGCAGCAGCCAGGCGGTAACCTGGTCATTCTCGGGAGTTCGGCACTGACGGCCTCTTTGCTGAACGAAGGCCTCGTGGATACGCTCGATATGATGGTTCACCCGATTCTGCTCGGATCGGGAAATCCCGTTTTTGAGAAAGTGACCGGTCTGCCGCTCCGGCTGATTCATTCGCGGCCGTTCCGCTCGGGCAAGATTTTGCTCACCTATGAGCCGAAATAACTCCGGACCACCGCCATCCGGTGGTTCTTTTTGTATCTTACCGGCGCACTTATCGGTTCAAAAACATGACCTATCAGACGCCGGAAGGAGACCAGATCTCCGGCAATTCCCCCCTTCAGATTCTGGAAGCGCTTCGCGACCTGGCTCCTCAAACCGAAGGTATCGAACTTGAGGATTTCCTCACTATCCTGCTGAAATCCGTACGCGAACGGTACGCGACTGAAATCGCCGACCTCGAACCCTCGCAGGTATTGTACGACCTGATTTCCATTGGATACCTGACGCCGATTGAGGATTAGCGGAGCCATAGGCCGTAGGCGATAAGCTGCAGGCAGCGGGAAGTTAGTTCGCCAACTGCCTTTTGCTTAAAGCCTACAGCTTATTGCTTACAGCCTTTTCCGTAAAATTCCCCCGCCAAAACGGGAAATATCCCCTGTTGCCCTTCGGTGCACGGAGTTAGCTTTGTTACAGGAAGTCCGCCGCTTCTTTTCACTCCGGATATCTGCCGGTTTATTCCAACCCGCCGACCGATTCCCTTTTTTCCGCCGGGCGCTCTGCCCGGTCCTCTTTTGCCATGACAAATGATCTATCCCTGGCGGCGGTTCTGGTTGCGCTTGTATTGGTCGGAACCGCGGTCTGCGTTCGTTTTCGGAAGAACAGCTATCAACAGGAACTTCGTCAGATCAGCCATGAAATTCACCGGGAAGAACGGCAGGCCATCGCCCGGGAGCTTCAGGACAACATCGGCCAGCTACTCTCGGCCGCCCGTATCAGCATTCTGCACCGGACGGCTACGCCGGTACCCGGGCAGCCTGATCCGGGCGAGCTTGTCGGCCAGGCTATTCACGAAATCCGGGCCATTACCCGGGGTTTGATTTCTCCGGAAGACCGGACGCTGGAAGAGATGCTGTACCGCGAGCTGGTGCGGGCAGGCCGCCATTTGCCGCCGCTGCAGGAACTCGCGGTAGAAGGCTCTCCGTTTCCGCTTGATCCGGAACGCTCGCTGGTACTGTTCCGCGTGGCACAGCAGCTGCTTTTTCAGGCCTGTGCAGCGGGCGTATCTCCTGCGATCCGGTTGACGTATCAGGAGGAGCGTATATCCCTGACGTTCGGAGGGTTTCCCCAACATACAACCGGCGCAGAATGGGAAGTCATTCTGCGCCGGATCAGGCTATTGGAGGGGGAGATTATTTCCCGGCCAATGCCGGACGGGACCGATACGATAACCGTCGTATGCACCCGATAGCTACTATGCTTTCTTTGTATTGGGGAGAAAGACTGTCAAAAGCCCCAGCAAAGGCAGGAAGGAACAGACCTGGTAGACATATTCCAGGCTGGTTGCATCGGCCAAGCGGCCGAGTACCGCCGATCCGATGCCGCCCATTCCGAACGAAAAGCCGAAAAATAACCCGGCGATCATACCTACCTTACCAGGGACCAGTTCCTGGGCATATACCAGAATCGCTGAAAAAGCGGAGGACAATGTAAGGCCGATAATAACCGTCAGCACAGCCGTCCAGAACAGGTTGACGTGCGGCAGCAGCAACGTAAACGGCGCCGCGCCGAGAATGGATACCCAGATGACATACCGGCGGCCGATCCGGTCTCCAACCGGGCCGCCGATGAACGTACCCACCGCTACCGAAAACAGGAAAAGGAACAGGTACAGCTGCGAATCCTGAACAGAGACGTGGAATTTATCCATCAGGTAAAACGTGTAGTAGCTGCTCATGCTGGCCATGTAGAAGTACTTCGAAAACACGAGTACCAGCAGAATACCGATCGAAAAAATAACCCGGCTTTTTGTAAAACCTGACGTCTGCTCCTGACCGCCGTCCTTCCGGGTAGCGATGACACGGTTCTGCTTATACCAGTTGCCCAGTACCCACAATACACCGATAGCCAGCAAGGCTACCACCGAAAACCAGCTGACGCTGGATTGCCCGTGTTTGACGATGATCATCGCCGCCAGCAACGGGCCTAGCGCACTGCCGGCATTACCGCCAACCTGAAAGAGCGACTGCGCCATACCCCGCTTGCCGCCGGAAGCCAGAAATGCCACACGCGAAGCCTCAGGGTGAAAAATCGCCGAACCGATCCCCACCAGCGCCACACTGAGCAGCAGTGTCGAAAACTGGCTGGCGACCGACAGGCTGAGCAGGCCGATCAGCGTAAAGCCCATACCGGTAGCGAGGGAATACGGCATCGGTCGCTTATCGGTAAACAAGCCGACGAACGGTTGAAGCAGCGACGCCGTAATCTGAAACGTCAGCGTAATCAGCCCCACCTGCCCGAAACTCAAGTGAAAAGAATCTTTGATAATGGGATAAATCGACGGAATGAGCGATTGAATCGTGTCATTCAGCAAATGGGAAAAACTGATGGCAAACAGGATAGGGAAAGCGGTCTGCCCGGCAACGGAGACGGCTGCGGCCTTTTTCATACGATCATCTGATGTTTATGGCAAAAAAAAATAGAATTGGTTGATTGACAGGTGGTTTTTAATGATCAACGATCTGGCGCGCCCAGTACCAGGCCTGTTCTGCATCCTGCTCTTCGATGGCGGCGAGGAGGTTCTCATGCAAGGTCTGGGTCGCTACGAACGAATCGGTGTTTTCGAACTGAGCAAGGAACGATTCCTTCAATTGCTCGGCAAAAGCCTTGTATAAATCAGCCAGGATATCGTTTCCGGATGCCTGGGCAATGTGGGTATGAAAACGGATGTCGGCATCGATACATGCCAGCCATTCACCCGCGTGGGCGAGGCGCTTCCGCTCAGCCAGATCGGCCCGCATCTTGACCAGGTCCGATGCGCTCCGGTTTTGTGCCGCTTTCTCGGCGACCTTATGCTCGAGCATCAGGCGGACCTCCAGCAGGTGCTGGGGCTCTACCCGCCGTAACCGTTGCGTCAACGGCTCCGAATCCGGCATTTTGGGCGATACAAACGTTCCAAGCCCCTGCCGTACCTGTATCCAACCCGCGTTCGAAAGTATCCGGACGGCCTCCCGGACGGTCGACCGGCTCACGCCAAACTGCTGCATCAACTCCGGCTCTGTCGGAAGTTTCTCGCCTGCCCGTATGTTTCCCAGTGAAATCTGCTGCTGCAACCGGCGCGATAATTCCTCCGGCAAACTTACCCGCTTAATCATCCTATCATCTGATGTTTCGACAAAAGTAGCAGAAACATCCAATCCGGCAACGAGGGTTGTCTTATAATCGTATTAAAAAAGCCGGCTCTATCAGGCCGGCTTTTCACAAGCAACAACGTATTGAGGAAAAATTGGCGGAGAGGTTCCCTATTTCGAAACCGGGCGCCCCGCCAGAGCACCCGGTCCGTCTTTCATCAGGTTGAAGTACCGGCAGGTCGGACACCCGCCTTTAGTCAGGTATGCGAAAGCGCGGCGGAGGTTAACAGGTTTCTCCCGTCCATTTTTGAAAAAAGCCGGCTTCAGAGACGCCGGCTTTTGAAACAAACAAACAACTTCAGGTTTTCAGAAACGACCGGAGCAGGTCGGCGGACTTCAGCAGTCCCTCCCGGCTTCCGTATTTCATACGCCTGACACCCATTTCCCCCAGCCATTTCTGCCATACGCCGGTCAGCATATCCATCTCACCGAGGTACTCCCTTTTCGCACGCATCTCGGCAACATAGACAGAAAGAGGAGGAAGGGGCTTTTTAATCTGCAAAAGGCCTTCGTCTCTCGCAGCAAGGGCTTTCCGCCAGTCCGGCATCTTTCTCAGGCGGTCCAGCACGCTGGAATCCGTACACCGGTGTCCTTCGCACAGCACATTTGAGTTCTTTTCGAAATCAAAATAACCATCGGTGAGGATGATCCAGGTATTGGTATAGCCTGTTTCCAGATCGCTCGGCAGGTTATTGTTGGCGTACAACCACAGATCACTTCCTGTAAAATCGGCGGGCTTGCGCCGACCGGCCAGGGCTGCCGCATACAGACGAGCTACTTTCGCGGGCAGGTCTCTTTTCAGTGCTTCCAGCCGGCTGCGCTTTTGGGCAAAGGGCACCTTGCCCATGTCCAGGTACAGTTCGTCGAGGCCGGGAAGCACGCTCATGGATTTTTGCGGGGCGACCGCTATCCGAAACCGGTCCTTTGAATTGATAATCAGGTTATTTCGCACTTTCTGCTCGAACGTTTCGAAGACGATCCGGATTAGCTCCTGATCCCGTTTAGCCTGTTCCGGTTGCAGAATCCGGTCCGACAAATCCAGCAAAACCACGTAGTTGGCAGGCAGATTTCCCGCCAGGGCGCCGCCTTTTCCGATCAGGAAAAGGCAGGCAAGGAGGATCAGCTTTTTCATCAAGCGGCGACGGCGTTGGGTTCGGGCGTGTTCGTTTCGAGGTGATTCCGGTAGAAGGTGCGGATCACCGTGTCACATTCAGCCTGCAGCTCCGCGTTGTGCAGGCGGTTGTTGACATACCCCAGCCAGCCGTCGTAGAAGTCTGTGATGTATTTTTCAAGCTCGGCCCGGCTGAAGAAGAGCGTCTGCCGGTCGTCCTTGAGCCGGACGATGTCGAGTTCCAGGGTCTTGAGCGTTCCTTCCAGCGTGATGACCTTCTTGCGGATATCTGCCAGCACCAGGCGGATATCTCCCTTCCGGTTTTGCCGGTGGCGTATTTCCAAGCCGGTGATACGGCGGACGTCTTTCTTGCCATATTCCTGCATAAAGGCATGCAGTAATCCGCTCCAGACCATACTGGCCGCGAAGCCCATCGCAAGCACGAGGTAAAAGACCGGCGAAGTCCACCACGCTTCCTCGCCCGCATTCGCCAGGCCCATCAGTACTTTTAATTCAAACGACTTATGCTCGATGAAATAGGCCAGCAAACCGTCGGTACCCAGGATCAGCGCCAGCAACAGGCCTACTCCGGCGGCTTTCTGCCTGCCCTCAAACTCCCAGGCAATGTGCAGCATGGCGCCAAACGCGAACAGCAGAATAGGTCCGGCCCAGTGAAAATCGAGCACTGTAAACGCCTCCCGGGCAAATACCGCCGAGAGAATACCGGCGGTATTTCCGCCGCTTTCGTTTGCCTTTTGCAATTCAGCCGCCAGATCGCGGAAAAATGCCGAGTAAAAACTCGAAACGTAGAAGAGATAAATGAAGACTCCCAGCAGAATCGTCATGGCAGCGTACAGATTCCGCTTAAACCGATCGAGGTGGTAATACCGGTTATTGCCTTCCGATTCATCCCGGCGGATCTGGAGAATTTCCTCGTCCAGTTGCAGGAGTTCCTGTTCCAGACGCGGTACGTCGGTGTCGGTCAGCTGCCGCATTTCGGTCCGGACCTCTTCGGCATTTTTCTGCCGTTCGATGATCCGTCCTTCCAGCTCGGCCTTTTGCTTCTGGCGCTGTTCTTCGTTGGCGTCCACGTCGATGATGTAGCCGCGACGAATCTGGTTCAGTAAATTTTCGAGTGCCAGCGCGTTGCCGCGGTGATGCTCGGCTTTTTCATATCCGTAAGACTGAAGGTTGACACGGCGGACAAGCGTATCGTTTTTGGGTTCTTCCGGAGTAACCGGCTCCGGAGTGGTGCGGGGAATAACAAAGAGTGACATAAGCTGATAGTTGTTTGTGTTTCAGTCAGATATGTCTGTGTATCGCCCGCGGTTATCGGAAAGTCAGGTGTCTGTTGTCGATTTTTTTCAAAATAAATTTTATATTCTGACAGTCAGCTACTTAACCACCTTTACTTCTTTCGGCGCCTTGATTTCGCTGCGGATTTTTCCGTCGGCGCCGCGGGTATGTCTCACCCGGATAAGTCCGTACGGCGTCGGAAATGTCCCTTCTGCGAACGTCAGGTCGCCCAGGTGCGGCTCGATTTTGACCTTCCGGCAGCCTGGTTCCAGTACCTGAATTCCGAGCACGTGCTCGGTCAGCCAGGGTGTCGGTCCGGCGGCCCACCCGTGCGACAGACTATGCCGGAACCCGACGTAGCAGTACGCGCCGTAGTCGCCGTGTATATCCTTTTGCCCCGCTGCCGGCAACTCATCAATCCGCGACGCGCCCGGCAGCCAATCGAGGTTAAAGTCTTCCCAGAACGTAGTAGCACCGAGGTTCAGCATCGCTCCCCAGAAAGTACGGATATCCCGCAGCGCGCCGTCGTAGTCGCCGGCTTTGGCCTTCGCCTGCAGCATGTAATACCCATAAAACGTCGAATATCCCTTTGCACCCCCTTCTGAAAGCAGGGTATTGGCTTTTTCGGGGGACAGTAATCCGGTCAGTCCCATCAAGGCGGCGGCCTGCTTGGAGCCGTTCGGATCCGGGACATAGGTCGACAGATCGGCAACAGCCTCAAGCGATTGCTTCATGGCTTCCGTTTCCCCGAGAATACGGCAGAGATCCGCTCCTGCCCGCAACGACCAGATCAGCATGGCCTGTAAACCAGCGTCTACGCCCTTCTGATTTTCGCTGGATGGCCAGTCGAGAAACCGGTGGCCATCCAGTTTCTCCTTGTGATCCGAACCGATTTTGGTACGCAAATGCGCCAGCAGCTTGACCAGGTAGTCCTTTTGCTGACGCAGGTAGGCCAGGTCCCCATTATGGTAGTACCAGTCGCGGTGAATGATGATCCACCACATCGAGTACGTACTGATCCCGTTCATCCATTGCGGCAAAGGCGTAATATCCCGGACGAGGTCGAGGCTCTTAGGCACTACTTCGTTGTGGCCGAATACCGCGCTGATAGCCGAGGTTTCGGGATGCATGTCTCCCACCCAGACCAGCCGGTCGCGCTTGATACCGTCCCACAGGTAATCCTGCATATTCAGGTGAACAGTATATGCCCCGGTCATCCAGATACGGTTCAGCAATTCGTCGCTGCACCGAAAGGAGCCCTGGTATGCCAGATCCCGGAAGATAAACGCGGCCCGGATTTCCTTGACCTGCCACTCGGCATCGGGCTCCACGAGGTCTACCCTCACAAAACGGAAGCCGGTATTGCCGATTTCGAGCTTGCCAAGCCAGGGAACGAGTACCTCTTCGTCGCGAATAGCATGGTCGTTGGTAGCGGTCTGTTTCGGGCCAATTGAGCTCATCGCCTCCGCCGCCGATTCGCCGAAGCGTATCCGGACGCGGACCGGCTTGCCCGAGGGCGACATGCCTGAAACGATCTGTAACCCGCCATGCAATTCTTTCCCGAAATCCAGCAAAACAGAAGCCTGTTCACCTTTTTCGTTTTTCCAGACAGACATATTCCGGTTGGCCAGGTCGGCCTGCCCGTTGCCTTCTCCCAGCAAACGGGACGCATTTTTCACCGAACCGGATTGCCAGACAATCCGCACCGGAGACAGGTAACGTGTAATGGTCGGTACCGGTTGAGAAACCCGGTTTTCAAAAACAGGCGGTAGCTGGGCGGCCGCTTCACCGGCCAGCAGGCTCAGGGCCAGGAGGTATTTTTTTGTCACTTCGAAGAAGAAAAGGTAGATGCAGGATAGTACAGTACCCGGACAGGACCGAGTAATCCGGAAGGCTCATACGTACTTTCCGGTTTGTAAGGATTGACGTTGGACCAGGTCCGCCGCTGCGCTTCCGGCAGGCGGCTGTCGCCGATGAGGCGGTTGACCCAGGTATTGGCGACCTCGATTTCCGCTTCGTTTACGCCTTTTTTAACGGCCCGGCTGATATCCAGCTCCCAGGGAGCCGTCCATACCGTTCCGAGCGTGACGCCGTTGATTTTCACACTCGCCAGCGCCCGGACTTCCCCAAGATGGAGAAAGGCTTTTCCTTTGGAAGGATCGGCCGTGAATCGAATCCGGTAGACCGCCTTTCCGGAATAATCCCGGATACGGGGATCGGTATGTTTACTCCAGTCGGTGAGTGTCGGGAAAGACACGGGCCTCTCCGGCCCGCGCGCCGCGGGATCAAACGTGACGGACCAGGGGCCGGAAAGTTCATTTGCAGCCGTCGGTTCCGGAAAATTCCGCTGGCCGGCTTTCGGCGATCCCTTTTTCCGGAATACCAGAAAACCGCTTTGGTAGGCGTCCAGCCGGAGCGGAATCGTCGTCGTTTCATCGGAAGAAGTGTACTCCGGCAGTGGGCGCGTCGTGCCGGTGACGGCGTCCCACCATTCCGGCTGCCGCCCGCTGACGCGCACCGTCACCGGCGCTGAAACCGGCTGATCGGACTGATTGGTAATGAAATAAATATCTTCCGTTGCTGAATGGCGGTGCGTATACAGCAGCGCCTTGTCTCCGAGCCCCGCGTCGGGAAGTACCTTCAGTGTCTTCAGAATATCAGCCAGGTCTCCGGAACGGAATACGCGGCCTGCACCGTACCGCTCGCCTGACCAGACCTTCGCGGCAAGATCTTTGACTTTTTTGTCAGCCTGCGGGTATCCCTCCAGACTCGGCGACCGCTCCGGCGCAGGCCCGAGCAACGTACCTCCGGCCTGTACGAGGGTGGCAAGCCGTTCGAGTACTTCCGGGCGCATGGTTTTCAGGGGCGGCAGGACCAGTACATGGTAGGAAGTGCCGTCCGGTAAGGTCCATTTGCCGTTTTCGACCGTCAGACGGGTCAGGATAACTTCTGCGTTGATATAGTCGTAGGAGTATCCTGCGGGTATTTCGGGTTGACGGGTACCGGTCATTTTCGGGGCGTCTTCCCCGATGAAATAGGCGACGTCGTTGACGGACTTACCCTGCTGCAAGAGGAAATTGCATCGCCGCAGGTAGTCGACAAAAGCCTTGCTCTGATAAAACCAGGTATTATGCCGGTTGAACTCCGTTCCGAAGCCGGCATTGACACCGGGTAAGGCAGCCGTCGGCTGCGTAATCATAACGTGAAGAAGGGTATGGTTGACGCCTTCGGTAAACGACCAGTCGCCCCGCTTCTTCAACAGCGCCGGATACCGGACAAAGGCCTTTCCACCCGCCGTAAACGACTCTGCCGCAACCTTGCTTTTGCCGTAAATATGAGCTGCTGACGCGGCAGCACGGTTTTCGATACTGCCGAGGTCTCCTTCGTTCCAGAATTCACCTCCGACTTCGTCCGACTGCCCGCCGTATTGCAGAAACTCTCCGGGAAAGCCCCAATGACCGTAATTTTCAAGCCATAGCTTCATGCCTTTGGTGTGGCTGAGGTTTCTCAGGCCACCCACATATTCATAGGCGACGCGGTCGGCAACCAGGCGGCGAACATCCCATAGAAAGCGATCCGACCGGTCGGCGGATCCCACAATTCTTCCCGAAAAAACAGGCAGCCACGGAAGCGGATCATACCCATACCGCTGTTGGAAAGCCTCCGCCATTCCGTCCGTCCAGTTTTGGGAGCCGGTTTCGTAGCTGTCGGCAACGACATACCGGAGCGCTTTCCGGTCAGCCGGAGCCAGGCTGTCGTAAACCGCCCCGATGAAAGAATCAAAATGGTGCCGCAGGTTTTTCCGGTTCATTTTGTCTACCTCCAGGCCTTTGCCTTCCGGCGACGCGGGGCTGTTCGTCCGGCCCGTAGACCGTGTTCCAAACCAGACGATGGTCCATTTTCCTGCCGGAGCGGCCCAGCGCAGGGAGCCGTCGGCCTCCAGCGGGAGGTTGATCATCCTGGCCGGGTCGAGTACCTGGCCCTCTCCTTTCGGTTCGGGCTGGGTAACCCATTGGTATTCATTCCAGAGCGGGAGCGGCGTCTGGAACATCTTGGCCAGTTGTTTTTCTTCGAAGCGTTCGAGCCGGGCTTCGGGTGAAATCCGGCATTCGGCGAGTCCGCCTTTCCCCCGGATATGCCGGATAAGGAGGCGAAACGCGCTCCCGCTGACATCGGGGATTGCCAGTACAACCGGCGCATACGGCCGGAAGCCGACGCCGTCGTCAGGGTTACTGCGGTCGAAGTCAAACTCGCGCAACGTCCGGAACGAACCGTCTGCTTCCTTTACCTGTAAAATGCCGGTAAAACGCACCGGAACAGGGGCAGGTACCAATGTCAGACTTCTCGCTGTAAATGCCTGTTTATAAGCCAGATCGAGCACAAGATCCTCCTTCTGACCGGCCGGAAAGAAGGAAGCCGTTTCAGGATTTCCATCCGTCAGCGCCGGAAGATCTTCCCATCCCGAAGAGGCTGTAAGGGTAGCCTCCGGGAGTACCTGCCCATGGGCAGTCGGAAAGGCTACGGCGGCTACCGGGCGTATTGCGCCTGCCGGGCGGGGGAATACTACTTCCCGGGGACCGGCCACTTCCTGCTCATCACAAGCCAGGTACTGCATGCTTTCTGTCGGCAGTACCCACGGACCACCGCTCTGGCTCCAGCCGGGGCTATTGAATAAGCCGATGGTAATACCCTTTCGGTTAGCCGTTTGGATAGCGGTTTTAGTAATCTTCCACCATTCCGGCGAGAAAAGTTTGACTTTTCCGTAGGGTACTTCGCGCGGGTCGTAACCGATGTTACCGATAAATGCACGGCCTATGCCGACGGCGGCCATTGCTTCCACGTCCTTCCGAACGCCGTCTTCCGAAATATTATCACTCATCCAGTACCAGTACACGCTGGGTTTCGTGGAATCGGGAGGCGTACGGAATCCCTTTTCGAGCAATTGGGCAGAAGCCGACAGGGAGCAAATCGTCAGCAGAAAAGAAATCAGTTTCATAGAGGTGTCAGGAGGTCTTGCTGTGCGTTTATGTCGCCCGCCGGCTGGCAGTCCGTGATTACGCGGCAATTTTCGTACTTTTCCGGGTATACGTCCGTTGATTCCTTCTTTTGAAGACAGAGTCGTCCTCCTCTGAACCAATGAAAAAGTATTTATTCTGCCTGCTGGCCGGGCTGTCGACCGGCGTAATGGCGCAGGAGCGCACTTCCAACTGGAAAGGCTTCGAACGCATCGATTTTCCGTTCCAAAATACGCAGGCGTTTCTGGTGAAACCGTACCGGGCTGTCCCGGGCAACCCCTGGGTATGGCGCGCGCACTTCCCGGCGTGGCATACGGAGATGGACAGCATACTCCTCAGCCGCGGTTTTCATGTTGCTTACGTCAATACCAACGACCAGTTCGGCCATCCCAAAGCCATGCAGGTATGGGATGATTTTTATGCATATCTCGTCGGGGACAAGCACCTCGCACCGAAAGTAGCCCTCGAAGGCGTCAGCCGCGGCGGGTTGTATGTCTATGGCTGGGCCAAGCGCAATCCGGACAAGGTGAGTTGCATCTACGCCGAAGCCCCGGTATGCGACCCCAAAAGCTGGCCGGGCGGCAAGGGCAAAAGCCCCGGCTCGGCGCAGGACTGGGCATTATGGAAGAAATTGTATGGCTTGACTGACGAAGAAGCGGCTACTTTCCCGGATATTCCGCTGAACGACCTGAACGGGTTGGCGGCGTTTAAAGTGCCGGTAATACACGTCGTCAGTTTGCAGGATAAACTCGTTCCGAACGACGAAAATACCTTTCCCTTTCTGAACAATTACATGAAAGCCGGCGGCCCTGCCTCGGCTTATCCGATGAGTCGGGGGGCGCAGACCCTGGAAGGGCATCATTTTCCGATTGAACATCCCGAACAGTTCGCCGACTTCCTTTACGATCATTCCGTGCCGGTCGCGCAACCGCTCAAACGGCAAGCCTACATCGAGCCGAACGCCGGTCTCGGCCGTAGTCTGGAAAAATTCGCGGCGACGAAGAAAGGTACCGTCGCCTTCCTCGGCGGCTCGATTACGCATAATCCCGGCTGGCGGACGAAGGTCATCCAATACCTCAAAGAGCGGTTTCCGGAGACGCAGTTTACCATTATCTCCGCCGGTATCCCTTCCCTTGGAAGTACGCCGCACGCCTTCCGGTTTCAAACCGATGTATTGAAAAAAGGAACGCCGGATCTTCTTTTTCTGGAATCAGCGGTGAATGACCGCGTCAACGGGTTCAGTACCGATGCCCAGAAAAAAGCACTGGAAGGTATTCTCCGGCAACTCTATTCCGCTAATCCGCAGGCAGATGCGGTACTGATGGCATTCGCCGATCCGGAAAAAAACGAAGATTTTGCCAAAGGGCAGACCCCGCCGGAAGTACTGATCCACCAGGAGCTTGCCCGGTATTACGGCATTCCATTCCTGAACCTGGCCCGGGAAGTGTACGACCGGATTCACGCCGGGGAGTTTTCGTGGCAGTATGACTTCAAAGACCTCCACCCGTCGCCGTTCGGGCAGGAAATCTATTTTCAGACGATGAAAGAGCTGCTTCGCCTGCCGGCAAAGGCTGCGCTGCGTACGCTACCGGCGCTGCGGAGCCCGTATGCCTACAGCGCCGGGCGGTATCGTTCGTTAACCGAAGCCATAAAAACGAAAGGTTTCGAGCGGATCGAGTCCTGGAAACCGACCGATAAAACCGGCACGCGGGAAGGGTTCGTCGATGTGCCGATGCTCGTGGCAACACAGGCGGGCGCGTCCTTTGAATTTCCGTTTACCGGCCGGGCAGTCGGAATCGCGGTCATTTCCGGCCCCGATGCCGGTATTCTTTCTTATCGCATCGACGGCGGAAAACCCCGGCGACTGGACCTCTTCACACAATGGAGTACCCAGCTTCACCTGCCGTGGTATCTGATGCTTGGCGACGACCTGAAGCCCGGCAAACATACCCTGCACGTGGAACTGCTCCCGCAGGAAGACGCCGGCCGCAAAGGAAATGCCTGCCGCATTGTCCACTTTCTGGTTAACGAGTAAGGCGGACGAGCAGCGTTTCGTCGAGGGTTTCGTGCCGGGTTTCCTTGTTGATAAACGACACACCCAGTTCGCTGATGTGGTAATGGGGGAAGCGTTCGAGCACACGGACATCGTACCCCTCCGCTGTCAGCGCGGTGGCTTTTTCAGGCCGGAGGAAGACATATGCCGTGTCTGCCACCGGAAACGTAAGGTAGCGCACCGGTTTTTCGGCATAAAATTCCAGGGCATAGTTGGCCGCGTCGCCGGGAATGACAGATATCTCCGGAATATCACCCTGCTGGTTGACGTAGTCGGCAACCCGGTTACCGGATTGGTACCCCACAATCGCCGGGTAGAGCAGCAGGCTGTATACCCCGTTCATCACCAGCGACGCCAGCAGGCTTACCCGTACCGCGTTGGTAATGCTGACGGGCGGAAACAGCCCTATCGCCCCGACCGCCAGTATCCCGACCAGCAGGAACGCCACCCACCCGAACGAAATGGAAATCAGGTAGATACCAAGTAATCCTGCCAAAAACAAGAGCCCTGAAATACCATACTGAACGGCGATCATCCAGCGCTTATGCTCCGCCGCCGCGACGACCTGCGCCGTGAGAATACACATCATCGGGTACAGCACATTCAGGTAATGCGGCAATTGAAATTTCGATGCTGAAAACAGGAGGAGAGAGAAGAGCACGCCGCCGGTCAGTACCCAGTCGTCGGCTTTTTTTCTATTCTTAAACCTTTCATACAACGCGTAGTAGAACAGGACCGACCACGGCAGAAATGCCCACAGCAACGTATGGAGATAGAAAAACGGATCGCCGGCGCCTTTGATCGGGCCTGAATTGGTAAACCGTCCGAACTGGCTGTCCCAGAAAAAAAACCGCAGACCGGAAACGCCCGTCTGCCCGAAAACAACTTTTTCCGGATGAAGATCAAACTGTACGTACAGGCAGTACAATTCCGGTAGAAAAAACACGCAGGTGAGCGCGACAGCCAGCCACCAGCGCGGGTGAAAGAGACCCTTCCAGTCTCCCCGGACGAGGGCGTCGATGACAATACCGCTACCGATGATGATCAGGATGAATATACCCTTCGTCATGACCGCCATTCCCGCAAAAAAAGCTCCCCAAACCGCGTGAGCCAGGCTTTTCTCCCGGTACAACCGGTAAAAATGGTACAGGGAGGCGATACAGAAACCGGTGAGATAGGGCTCCGCCCGTACGTCGACGTTCGAAATCAGCAAATGCTCGACCGCCAGGTACATCAGCAGGGCCAGCTGCGCCACATACACCGAATACCGGAACCGGGCCAGCCGGTAGGTATACCAGCCGCCAAGTACCCAGCAAAGCAGCGCCGGCAGCTTGTAAGCGAACGATGCATAGCCGAAGAGCTTGTAGCTCAGCGCAGTAAGCCAGAAAGGCAGGTGGGGTTTATCGAGCCAGTCACGGCCTTCAAGTGTCAGGTTGATCCAATCTCCGCTGTGCGCCATATTTTTGGCGATGGTCGCATAAAGCGTGCCGTCTGTTTCGAGCACAGGGGAAAGCAACCCGGAAAAATTGATCAGCACGCCCAGTAGGACGAGGCCGCTGAAGACGGAATCTTGGGCTTTCCGGAGACCGGACGCCGGGAGAGCTATATTCATTCAAGACAGGTCCGGCGTCTCCCCGGAATCGGGGGTTAACGCCGGTTACAAAGTTCCTCAACCAGAACTCTTCCCGCTGTCAAGAAATTGTTAAGTTTTAAACAAAAGACTTCTTCGCGCGGCTGTATTTCTTGTTGAAAACGCCGTCTTTCAGGTATCCGGTTATCGCCGTTTTGACGGTATTGATACGGGTCTGGTAGTTGACAGCGCCTATTGTGCACAGATTGGCGAAGGCTTTGTCCCAGTTTCCGTTGGTATTGAGGGCGTTGGCAATGCGGTCGTTGGTCCCCCGGCCCTGATGCCGGATGTCACAGATCAGCTGGCAAACGCTGGCAGGCGCTTTGTCGAGGTCGAAGCGCGTGTCGTATTCCACCAGATTATCGCGGAAATGGTCGATAGCCGTCTCCACCTGCAACCGCCGATGCGCCGGGTCATTGGCCGCCCAGTGCACGAGCCGCGCCGAGCAGATCAGTTCCTGGTTTTCGACTTCGTTGAGGCTCGGATTAAGGTAATCCATCAACGCCTGGGTAGAGTCGTCGTTTTCGAGCTGCTTCAGCGTGCCGTTGCTATTCCGGTAATAGATCCTGTCATTTTTGAGGACGAGCTTCGGAAAGTACGTCGCGCCGTTGGGCAGGGCAAGCAACTTTTTGAAAAACCGGACGAAGTCTCCGTTCGGTACATGCGCCGCATACTGCATGAAGCTGAAGGTGAATTTGGCCCTGTCGTACGTATTCAGGCACTGAAACGAGCCCTGGCTTTCGGCTTTCGCTGTCGGATGAATGAAATAGGCCCAGAAACCAAATTCCTTCACATAGGGAGACGGCTCATAGGCCTGCCCGGCGGGGATAATGGTATTGTAAATACCGATGTTCTCCTTGTAAAGTGTTTGATAGCCAACTATAAACCGGCTTTCTTTCGAGTTATTCAGTTTGGCGTAGTAGGCGGTGCGACCGTTCGCCAGTACGGAACTGGAGAGTGTAAAATCGTAAGGCATAGGTATCTGCGGTGTAAACAAGGCAAAGTTATAGGAAATCGCTTTTTCCGTCCGGGAAATGAGTATACGGCGCGACGGTGCCCAAAACCGGCAGATCAGGTGTATTTTTGCAACATGACTACGTTCGAAGACCTGAATCTGAACAAGCAGCTGCTCAACGCGCTCAACGATCTCGGCTATACCCAACCAACGCCTATCCAGGAAAAAGTATTTTCCGTCGTGATGTCGGGCCGGGACGTCTGCGGGATCGCCCAGACGGGCACCGGTAAAACGCTGGCCTACCTCCTGCCCTGCCTGCGTCAGTACCAGTATTCGAAGGAGAAACTGCCGCAGATTTTGGTGCTGGTGCCCACGCGCGAGCTTGTGATGCAGGTCGTTGATACGGTGAAAGAACTGTCCGCCTATCTCAACCTCATTGTTCAGGGCGTTTACGGTGGCGCCAACATGCGCACGCAGGTGGCGGAACTGCAACAGGGCGTCGACGTCCTCGTCGCTACGCCCGGCCGCCTGATCGATATCCTGATGGCCGGCGCGCTGAAGATGAAAAACGTGAAGAAGCTGGTCATCGACGAAGTAGACGAAATGCTCAACCTGGGCTTCCGGCCGCAGCTGGAGCGCCTGCTCGAACTTCTTCCCCAGAAACGGCAGAACCTGCTCTTTTCGGCTACGCTGACGGACGACGTGAGCGGGCTCATGGACGAGTACTTCACCAATCCCGTCCGGGTAGAAGCGGCGCCGGCGGGGTCTCCGGTAGCGACGATCGACCAGTCCCTGTACCACGTACCGAATTTTCATACCAAAATCAACCTGCTGAAACTACTGCTGGCCGACCGGGACGTATTCTCAAAGGCGCTGCTGTTTACGGCGACGAAGCAGCAGGCCGACGACGTCTTCGACAAACTGGAAGTACTGTTTCCGGATGAAGCGGGGGTCATCCATTCCAACAAAGCACAAAATAACCGCTTTCTGACGGTACAGCGGTTTGAAGACGGTACCCACCGGATTCTGATCGCTACTGACCTCGTTGCCAGAGGGATAGACGTCGCCGGCGTTTCGCACGTCATCAACCTCGACGTGCCGGAAACACCGGAAAACTACGTCCACCGCATCGGACGGACCGGTCGGGCTGACCGCCGCGGCATTGCCCTGACCCTGGTTTCTCCGCTCGAAGAAGAACGCATCGCGCCCATTGAAGCCCTGATGCAGTATACCATTCCGGTGCAGGAGCTGCCGGAAGACCTCGAACTATCCACTGAACTGACGAAAGACGAAAAGCCCAGGACAACCCTGAAGCTTCCGACGGTACGTATGGACCGGAAAGAAACCGACGGCACCGCTTTTCACGATAAAATCGACAAGAACAAAAAAGTCAACGTCCGCCGGGATCACGCGAAGGAAAAGATGAAGAAATACGGCAGACCGATCCGGAAAACACGCCGAAACAATTGATCGCCCCTGCTGACATAGGGTTGTCAGCAGGGCGTTTCATTTTCGCCGGAAAAACAACCGATCGTTATGGAAACCTTCACACTCCTCGGACCTGTCATCCGGACCACCAATCAAAACGGACAGGCGGCGCACGACATTCCGGCTCTCTGGCAGCGTTTCTTCGCCGAAAACCTGGCAGCCGCTATTCCCGGACGCGTCGACAACGCGATCTACTGCCTTTACACAGACTATGAAACCGACCATACCGGCCCGTACACGACCCTTCTCGGTTGCCGGGTCGAAGCCGGTACGCAGGCGCCGGCAGGTATGGAAACGCGCACAGTACCTGCCGGGCAGTACCATGAGATCGTTGCAAAAGGAAACCTGGACAGCGGGATTATCTACGATGCGTGGGTGACTATCTGGCAATCAGACCTGCCGCGGGCCTTCACGGCCGACTTTGAAGTTTACGGCGAAAGAGCGGCTGACCCTGCTGACGCGGAAGTTTCTATCTTTGTTGCCGTCCGGTAACACCTCATGCGCGAAATGGATCGCTATTTTCTGGAACAGGAAGAACCCGTCCGGAGCTGCATGCTCTTCCTGCGGGAATACATCCTGGGCAAAGACCCCGCCATTACCGAGGCGTGGAAGTACCGTATGCCGTTTTTTTGTTTTCGGGGGAAGATGTTCTGCTACCTCTGGACGGACCGGAAAACTTCCCTGCCCTACATCGGCGTGGTTGAAGGAAAACGCGTCGACCATCCGGGCCTGCTGCTTGAAAAGCGGGCCCGGATGCGGATTTTTCCCGTTGACCCGCGGAAAGATCTCGTCGTGGAGGACCTGGACATATTGTTCGACAAAATACTCGCCCTGTATCGCCCATGACCCGGATTCTCCTGCTCTGGCTTTTCACCGCTGCCGCTGTTTCGGCCCAAAAAACCGACGCCCGGCTTCAGAAAGAAATTGATAAACTGACAACCGGCTTTCACGGTACCATCGGTGTATATGTCAAGGACCTGAAAACCGGGCAAACGGCCTCGGTACTCGCCGATACTGTCTTCCCGACTGCCAGTATCGTCAAAGTACCCATTCTGCTGGGCGTCATGGACAAAATAGAAAAAGGGCAGCTCGGATATCACCAGAATGTGGTACTGACCGATTCGCTGCGGTACCCGGGAAGCGACGAGGCCGATCTCGTCAACGCGATGAAAACCGGCGAAAAAATCGAAATCAGCCGCCTTATTCTCCTGATGCTCAGCACGAGCGACAATACGGCAAGTTTGTGGTTGCAGGGCCTGGCCGGCGGCGGGCTCCGGATCAATGCCATTCTCGACAGCCTCGGGTACGCGCAGACGCGGGTGAACAGCCGTACGCCCGGCCGACAGCATATCCGCAACCGCATCGGCTGGGGGCAGACGACCCCAAGGGAAATGGCGACGCTCTTCGAGCAGATCGCAGCCGGAAAGGTATTCAGTCGCTCGGCAAGCGAAAAAATGCTCCGCCTGCTGGGCCGGCAGTACTGGGATCAGTATGCACTCTCGCAGATACCGCCGGACGTATTTGCGGCCGACAAACACGGCTGCGTCAATAAAAGCCGCAGTGAAGTAGTCTATGTAGCGGGAGATCACCCATATGTCTTCGCCGTCTTTACCCAAAACAACCAGGATGAAAGCTGGGAACCCTCCAACGAAGCATGGACCGTCACCCGAAAACTATCTGCCCTGCTCTGGAAGTACTATCACCCCAAATCGACCTGGGTACCTGATACCAAAAACTGGTGACGGGCCTGGTATTCCCGCACATACTCGTGGTACTGAGCCCGGGTACGTTCTGCTGATTCGCGGGCGAAGTGAAGCAGTGACTTTTCCTGCTTTTTCTCACCAAATGCAATAAGTTCGTCGGTAATACTGGACCCGTTACGGCCCCCGCTACGGAGAATACCCGAAGCGGCGAGGCGCGCCATCGAACCGATAATATCCTGCAACCTGCGGAAATTGCCCTTGCAGGCCCGGAGATCCATCCGGTCCTGGGAGGGTTGCAGCTCTTTCATCACATAGTCTGTGCCGCCGACGCGCAGCGGGCGGAGCAGCGCCGGAGATTTATGCTGAACGTATTCCTGGACGGCGGTAATCCGCCCGGCCGGATCTGCCCAGACCGGCTGTGGTACCGTTGTCAGGTTTTCGAGGGAAGATAAAACGGCTTCTTTCAGGTCAACCAGCCGGAACCTGCCTTCTTCCCGCACCAGCACCACATACCGTTTCAATCCCACGCTTCCGGTACCGGCGAGCCGCCAGGCTACGTCGAGTACTTCCATAGAACGGAGGGTATGATCCTGATTCAAAGCCGTTTGTATGTCAGATCGAAGCGGTTTTCGCTGATCTTTTTTGAGACGAAACGTGCGCGTTTCGTCGGTGCGCAGGCGCTCCCGGCTCCTCCGTACCCGCTCCCGTACAAAGCGGCTCTCTTTCCGGTCGCGTACCTGGCGGATAAAATCCCGGAGCAAACCCGTAGCCGTTTCCTTTTCGATGACCCAGGGCTTGCCCTGCCGGAGTACCGCCATATAGGTATCGACGGTAAACCGGCTGAGCCTGTTGGCTTCGGACGGCGGCAGGGAAAGCGCTTCCGCCCCGAGGTAAATACTGGTCAGCAGCCGCGCCAGCTCCCAGGAAGCGGGTGCGAGCCGCGCCTCGTCGAAATCATTCAGATCAAAATAAACAATATCATCGCTGCCGCGGTAGGTACCGAAGTTCTCGAGGTGGAGGTCTCCCGTGATCCAGCAGCGGGTAGGGTCATCCCAATCCGCATACCGGCGGAGGTCTTCGTAAAAAAGCCGGCAGGTACCGCGGAAGAACCGAAAGGGATCTTCCGTCAGCGCGGCATATTTGCGGGTTACCCATCGGGGGTCCCGGTGTTGGTTATAGGCCAGAATCCGGTCAAGTACCATAATTGATGACTTTTTTGTTGGACGAAAACCCACCCATCCGGCTTAATTCACAGCTTCAGCCGGATACCCCGGCGAACCAGCACGGACGTCATCCAGACAACCAGCAGCGAGAACAACAACGATTTCAGCAAACCGGCAAAACCCGTTACGAGTACCTCCGGCAACGATAGCCCGGAGAGCTCTGCCCCGGCATACAGCACATAGGGAATCAGGTAGCAGGTGAGCGAGTAGGTCCCGGCGGGACGGATGAGGTTGAACCATTGTTCTTTCCCCCGCTCTTCGACCAGTACGTACAGCAGCGCATAAACCAGCAACGCGATCCCGCAGCAGAGGAATACCCAGGTAGGCGTAGCCCATATTTTCGAGATGATGAAATACTGCCGGCAGAAAATTCCTGCCGCCAGAAAGGCCACGCCGGCCGCAATCGTCAGCCAGACAAATGAACGGGGCTGCCGCCGCCAAACGAGCGTCGTCATGACACCCGTCATTACAAATGCATGAAACGCGCCGTTGCCGAGAATCCAGTCTTTCGGACCGCCGGGGCGTAATGCGGTCAGCCAACCGGCATGCCCCGCCACCGGAAACAGGCAGAATAACAGCCAGGCGAGCGCGAGCAGCCATACGTTTCCCCGGAAAAGAAGGTACAAAAGTGCCACCGTACCATAGCTCCAGCCGATCAGACCGAGAATACCCCACCATTGCGCTCGGAAAGGGACCGGTTCATTGTCCGTTCCGGCTCTGAACAGAAACAACAGCACGAGGAGCAGGACGATACCGCCGATCTCCAGACTGCGCGTCAGTTTGCGGGACAGTTGCTTCGGCCAGGCGTTCCAGACCAGGAAGAAGCCGATCACCATCAGGATCTGGTACCACGGCCGGCTCAGGCCGGTGCGTTCTTCGCTCAGGTCGGGCAGGTTGACCGTAAACACGCCCATCACAATCAGGGCGACGGACCGTACCAGGATATGCCAGGCAATCGACAGCGGCGGGTCTGATTTCTGTAAGCGCGACTCCAGCGCGAAGGGAATGGACAGCCCGACGATCACCAGAAAACACGGAAAAATAACATCCGAAAAGCCCAGAAAATCAACGTCTGCTTTGGAGTGTTCAAGCCAAAGCGGGATATCCTGCAACGACCAGAGATCATTGACAAAAACCATCAGAAACATAGTGACGGCCCGGAAGACGTCGATTGAAGCAACACGCTGTGGAATCATGGGGCGGGAAAGAGGGTACGGAAACAGTTGGAGGCAGTATTGGGCGAATCGGCCTTTTTACGGCCATAGTATTCATCGAGAAAATTGCCGGCGTCGGACCAGACGGTCTGCATCATTCCCTGAAAATGCGTTCGCATTTCCGGCGTAGCATTGGCGCGGAAACGAGCCATGTCTTCCGACTGCCGGACGGCATTACCCGGATTTCGCCAGGGGCAGGTAATGACATCGAGGCCTTTCATCGCAAACAGCACCGGCGTCGGGTCGGGGCGCTCGTAATGCCAGTCGCAGATCATGACATCTTTGGGGATCAGGTCGATCGCCCGGTGGGTCTGGTTCATGCTGGCTTCCCACATACCCAATCCGGTAGTCTTCCCGTCGAGCAGGCGGTCGCCCCAAATCCATAATTTCCTGTTTTTCAGCGACAAATGATTCCGAATAAGGGCTACCTCGCCGGCGAATAGCTCCGCCTTGTCGCGACCGCCGCAGCGGGGGCATTTGTCGTCGCCGAGGTAAAAGACTTCGTCCATTCCGGCGTGAAAATCAGAGGCTTCGAATGCATCGCAGATTTCGTCCACCAACTCAAACACGACCTTGTGCACGCCGGGGTGAAGCGGGCAATAGCTCTTGCAGTAAAGACCGTCGGCATTGGGCCAGGCGTATTTCGCAGGCATCATCACGTGCGGCGTCTCGTCAAATTCGGGGTATTTCGCGAGTAAGTTGTTGGTTTTGGAGGCCCAGGATTGGTGACCGAGCAGGTTGATCTGCGGCACGACGCGAATCCCCGCTTCCCGGCAGGTCCGTACCAGTTTACGCACCTCCGACCGGGAAAGCGCAAGGCTGTCACGCAGCTCCGGATGGCTTTCGAACCGGTAGTTGAAGTCGACACGGAGGACAAGGGTATTGATCTTTCTCGGGGCAAGTTCTGAACGGATAAACTGTACAAATTCATCCAGTCGGGCAGGTACCGGTGCGGCGATGCAAAAACCACGAACGGGATACAACGTATCAGGAGGAGTACCAACGCGGGCGTAGCTGCCCGTGGCCGGGAATATCAGCAGGAAAAAGAAAAGGCGGTAGAGAGGTTTCATAGCAAACAGAGTAGAAAAAAAGCCATGCTGTTTACAGATGAAACAACATGGCTCACTCTTAACGTAGTAACCGCCATTACCCATTAAGAGTTGTTGGATAACGACGGAATGAGCCGGTTTAGTTCCTGATCAGTCGGGTATTTCTTCATAGACGACCCGGTTCCATTCGGGGTGGCGTTTGAGGTAAGATACGACCATCGGGCAGATCGGTACGAGCTTCAGCTGCCGGTCTTCGATATACCGCAGCGTTTTCTCGATAATGGCCGTTGCCGCGCCCTTTCCTTTCAGTCCTTCCGACACTTCCGTATGCAGCAGGTAGATGCGGTGGGGCGTTTGCTTGTACGTGATGCGGGCGAGTTCACTTCCCACAGGCATTTCGAATTGTCTCAGATCGGTGTTGTTGATCAGCGCCAGGGCGGCATACGTTTCTTCCATAGTTGCACAGATAGGTTTTGACTTGGGCCTTTCCGCTCCGGTTCCTACCTTCAGGGACCGGTTGGCAGACAAATTTTCCCGGTTGGCAGAACAGACTTTCCAGCCGGGAGCATAGAGCTGAACTTCGGTTCAACGTTACTTAAAACAGACCGAAGATGAAACAGTTGCTTGCGTTTTTCCTCCTTGTGCCCTCCCTCCTCGCCGCGCAACCGCCTTCCGACCGCGCCCGGCATTTTCTCGATTCTCTCCGCCGTGCCCAGGATATTCCGGGACTTTCGGTGGCCGTTGGCTGGAAAGGGGCCGTCCGCTATGCCGAAGGTTTCGGAATGGCCGATGCCGAGAATCAGGTTCCGGTGACGCCTTCTTCCCGTTTCCGGGTAGGCTCCGTCTCCAAGTCCATTACGTCCATCGCCCTCGGGCAGCTTATTCAGTCGGGAAAACTAAATCCCGAAGCGCTGCTGCACATCGAAGGCATGCAGGCCGGCATACAGCCTTTTACCGTACGCCAGCTGGCTACCCATACGGCGGGGATCCGGCACTACGGCCCACGCGACGGACTGGATTGCCCCAGGCACTTCGACCGGGTGAAAGACGGACTGGTGATTTTTCTTTCCGATAGCCTCCTTTTTGAACCGGGAACCGCCTTCAACTATTCGTCTTACGGTTATAATCTCCTCAGCTATGTCATGGAGGAAGCTGCCGGCAAGCCGTTTCTGACCTGCCTGCAGGAAAGCGTGTTCGATCCGCTGGGAATGCGGCAGACCTGCGCCGACCGGGTCGACAGCGTCATCACCGGCCGGGTGCGGTTTTACGAACACGACAAACAGCGGCGCCTCGTCAACGCGCCCCTGGTCGACAACAGCTATAAATGGGCCGGCGGCGGGTTGCTCTCCAGTCCCTCTGACCTGGTCACGATGTGCCTGGGAATCAGCAACATCCTTCGCAGCGATACCCAGCAGCTTCTTTTCACGCCGCAACTGCTGAAAAACGGCAAAAACACCGGCTATGCGTACGGATGGCGCATCGGGAAGGATACCGGAGGCCGCGCCATCCGGCACCACGGCGGCGTAAGCGAGGGCGGGCGTACATTTCTCCTCGTATACCCGGAACATGACCTCGTGCTGGCTGTAGCCGCTAATATGAGCGGCGTTTCGATCAACCTGCCGGAAATGGAAACGCTGGCTTCTTTCTTCCTTTCTAAATGAGAAAACCAGTCGTCATTCTGCTCCATGCTGGATACTGGCTTTTGTACGCCTTCCTGATCACTTTTTTGTATTTTATTTCCAGGGGTACCTCACAGGGGTTGTTTGACGAAGACTGGGCATTTCTGACATCGCTTTGTTTTTTAACCGGTCCCGTCAGTTTTTATGCATTCTACGCCTGGCTGGTGCCGGATTACCTCACGCGCCGGCGGACCGCGGCGTTCCTGGCGCTGGGCCTCGGTGTCTGCGCAATCGCTTCGCTGCTTACGACTTCCGTACTTTCCGGGGTTGTTTACAGCCTTGCTTCCATTTTTCCGGAGATGGAAGGGCAGGCAACGCTCCTGTTTGCCTTCGGCGTTCTCGCCGCCGTAAATGGCCTGCTGGGGACGATGCTGAGGGGTTTTGTAACCTGGTACGGCGAAATTCACCTCAAGGAAGCGCTCGCCGCCAGAAGCCTCGAAGCCGAACTGGCCCTGCTCAAGGCCCGGATGAATCCCCATTTTCTCTTCAATACGCTGCACAGCATTGATATTCTCATCGAGCACGACCCGCCAACGGCTTCCCGATACCTCCACGAATTATCGGACCTGCTCCGGTTTGTGCTCTATGAAACGCAGGAAGAGACGATTCCGCTGGCCCGGGAGCTGGAATACATCGGACGGTTTGTCGCCCTGCAGAAAATACGGACATCAAACGAGCATTTCGTCCGCATAGAAATCGAAGGCGACCCGGGCGGCCTATCCGTAGCCCCCGTTCTGTTCATTCCGTATATTGAAAATGCATTTAAATATGCGCCGGATAAGCGGGTGACGGATGGCATCCGGATTCTCTTCCGCATTGAAGGACGCACGGTTCATTTCCGGTGCGTGAATCAGCTTGCGGAAGGCCATCGCCCGGCAACGACCATTCGCCCGGCCGCCGGAATCGGGCAGGCCCTTCTCCGCCAGCGGCTGGACCTGCTCTATCCTGAGCGCTATCAACTTGATATTCAGGAAGAACATCAAACCTATTCGGTAGACCTGACCCTCTATGACCTGCCTGCTCGTTGAAGACGAACCCCTCGCGCGGCTGCGGCTGAGCGACTACATACGCAAAGTACCTTTTCTGATTCCGGAAGGAGTATTTGAATCAACCGAGGACGCGCTGCCGGCGCTGCTCAACCGCAAACCGGACCTCCTTTTTCTGGATATTGAGATGGACGGGCTCTCGGGCCTGGAGCTGCTGGCGGCACTTCCATACCGCCCTGCCGTTATCCTGACTACTGCATATGACCAATACGCCCTGCGCGGGTTTGAGCTCGGCGTAGCGGATTACCTTTTGAAACCGTACACCTTCGAGCGTTTTCTGCAGGCCGTACTGCGGGTGAAAGAAGCTGTGGCTGCCTCCAGGGAGTACTTTTTTGTGAAAACGGAGTATCGTTTGCAGAAGGTCGACTTTTCGGAGATACTCTTTATTGAAGGCATGCGGGATTACCGCCGTCTGCATCTCACCGCATCGAAAATCATGACGCTCGAGACCTTCGGCGATCTCGAACGCCAGCTACCTGCCGGGCGGTTTTGCCGCGTCCACAAGTCCTATCTCGTCGCGCTCGATCGGGTAGAAAGTATTGAACGGGACCGGATCCGAATCGGCGCCGAATATATCCCCGTCTCAGATACTTATCGCGAGGATTTTTACCGGAAAATCGGCCGGCCAGCCAAATAAAGCAGCAGTTTTCTGATTAAACTTAATATAAATTTATGGTTAGTAATAATTTAATAATTCAAATCATTATTAAGTCTCGACAGGACCGTTTAACTTGGAGGCAGTTTTGACAAACAGCCTGATTTTCTGAACGTTTTATCCTCACATATCGACTGGTGCAGCCGTCTTCGGCAGGGAGACCGGGAAACGTTTGACGCGTTGTACCGGTACTACTGGCGACGGCTGTACGATTCTGCCTACAAACGGGTACAGGACCGGCACGAATGCGAGGAAATGATCCAGGATCTCTTTGTCGATCTCTGGGGAAGGCGCGAGTCGCTCGAAGTCACTACTTCCGCCGAAGTGTATCTTTTTACCGCCCTTCGGTATAAAATCTACAACTACATCCGGGCGCAACTGGTCCGGAAAGCCCACGTCGATCACCTGCTGCGCTGGTCGCCCGAAGCCGGCAGCCCCGTCGAAGATCAGGTATACTACGAAGACCTCGCCCGGGCTGTCGAAGCGAGCGTGGCGCGCCTGCCCGAGAAATACCGGCGGGTATATGTGCTGAGCCGCCAGGAAAACCGGACCTACCGGGAGATCGCCGAACTACTCAACCTCCCCCCCGATACCGTCGAAAAACAGATGAGCCGCGCCCTGCAGCTCATGCGGGTACACCTGCATGACTACCTGGTTTCTGCCCTGCTCGTCGCCGGTAGCCTGCCGCTCCAGGGTACTGATTTACAGTAGTCTGCAAAAAATTTCAGATTTTTTCCGGAGAAAATGGCGGAAGGTATATCCCCTGCGTGACTTACAGGCTGAATGATCTATCCAACGTACTTTTCATGACACGGGATCGACTGCGTTACCTGCTCGACCAGGCCCGCGCCGGCCGGCTGACTACCGAAGAAACCTCCGAGCTGGAAGGCTGGTACGGCGGCTTCGACGCGGCGCCCGATTTTACCGAAGGCCTTTCCGACGATGCCCGCCGCCAGCTGGAAAGCCGTATGCTCGATGCTATTCACGGAAAAATCGACGAACCCCGCGTTCTTCCGCTCCGGCAGCGCAGCTGGTTCCGGTATGCAGCGGTGATTGCGGTTGTCGTGTTACTCGCCGGCGGCTGGTTCCTGTACCGGCCGGCGTCAGTACCTGCCGCGGAGGCGACCGAAATGGTGTACACAACCGGCTTCGGTCAAACGAAAACGATTGTGCTGCCGGACCGGTCCGAAGTAATACTGAACGGAAATTCACGGCTCACGTATGCGCCCGACTGGAAGAAAGAGCGGAAGGTATGGCTTTCGGGAGAGGCCTTTTTCAAGGTCGTCCATACGCATAACCATCAGAAATTCAGTGTCATAACGGCAGATGATTTTCAGGTAGACGTACTCGGGACGCAGTTTGTCGTCAGCAAGCGCAAAAGCGGTACCCGCGTCGTCCTTAGCGAGGGGAAAGTCCAGTGCCTCCTGAAGGAACGCGCCCGGGAAGACTCTGTTGTGATGCGCCCGGGAGACCTCGTCGAGTTTGACCGCAATCCTTCCCGCTATACCCTTAAAAAAGTAGACCCTTCCCTGTACCTCGCCTGGAAGGATCAGAAGCTGATATTCCGGAATACTTCGCTCAAAGAAATTACCCAGGTACTGGAAGACACGTACGGGTTTACCGTACGGATCGACGATGCGTCTCTGTTGCAACGGCGTATTTCGGGTTCGGTGCCGACCACCAATGTAGAATTGCTTCTGGAAGGTATTTCAGAGGCGTGCCAGGTAAAAATCCGTCAGGAAGACCGCCGCATCTATCTTTCTGACCAGCGCTGATTGCCCTTTTTTCTGAATCTGATTGCGTACGGAGCTCGGCCGGGCCTCCCCAGGAGTGTTGTTTACCATTGTCAACCGTCCCGACTACATGAAAAAACGCCTTACTCTTTTTCTACCCCTCCTTCTATGCGCCGGGCAGGTTCAGGCGCAGGCGGAACAAGCCGTCGCCTCCGTCTCCGGACGGCAATCCGGCGCGCGTTTCAGCCTGGAAAAAACCCTGCAGGAACTCGAAAAACACTACCGGGTTTCCATTCTCTACAATCCTGAGCTCGTCAACCGACGGAAAATCGCTGAATTCCGGCGCCAGGCCACGCTTGATGCAACGCTCGAGCAATTGCTTCGCCCGATCGGCCTTTCCTTCAAGAAAATCAACGAAGGGTTTTATATTATTTCGGACGAGAAGAAAGGCGTTTCGCCTGAAATTTCACCTCTGAGAATCAAACAGTTACCACCTGAATCGCCGGAAATACCGGTACATCCGGCGGCATTGCCCGGAGCAGCTTCCCTGGCGACGGCCTTTCCCGAAACAGCCGCTTTTCAGGTCAAAGGAAAGGTCACAGATGCCGTCACGCAGGAACCTCTGCCGGGTATCAATGTCGTCGTGAAGGGTACTTCCCTCGGTACCAATACCGGTGCAGATGGTACGTACACGCTCGCCAATGTTCCGGAAAACGGTACGCTTGTGTTTTCGTCGGTAGGTTATGAACCCCGCGAAGAGGCCATCCGCAACCGGAGCCGCATCGATATCAGCCTGAAGCAGTCGTCGAAAGAACTGGATCAGGTAGTCGTGGTGGGCTACTCCCAGCAAAAACGCGCGACGCTGACGGGATCCGTCGCCCAGATCAATTCCGACCAGCTCAAGCAGGCGCCGCCGCTCAATATTTCCAATGTACTGGCGGGACGGTTGCCGGGGGTAATCGTCACACAACCGTACGGGCAGCCGGGCGCAGACAATGCGACGATCAACGTACGCGGTATCAGCACAACGGGGAATAACCAGCCGCTCGTTATCGTCGACGGTGTTGAGCGCAGTTTCACCACCATGGACCCCAACGAAATCGAAAGCATCAGCGTCCTGAAAGACGCCTCAGCAGCAGCGGTTTACGGGGCGCGGGCAGCCAACGGCGTTATTCTCATTACGACGAAACGCGGGAAATCCGGCAAGCCGGTCATTACCTACGAAACCAACTTCTCGCTCAACCAGAATACCCGGTACCCGAAGTTCCTGAACGGTCCGGACTATATGCGCTGGTACAAACGGGCGGAAGAGCTTGATAATGAGTACCTCCGGTCACAGGGAAAAACGCCTTTTGCGCTTACCTATACCGATGCTGAAATCGACGCCGTCGCGAATGGTACAGACAAATCCGGATTCTACGGAAATACCGACTGGTCGGGTATCATGGTCAACAATACCAGCGTCAGTCAGTACCACAACCTGTCGGTCAACGGCGGTTCCGAAAAAATCCGGTATTTCAGCACGCTCGGCTACTGGAACCAGGACGGGGTGCTGAACAACACCAGCTACAAGCGGTACAATGTGCGGACCAATATCGATGCGCAGATCAGCGAGTACCTGTCGACCCGCCTGGACCTCAGCGTCCGGATGGAAGACCGCCTCAACCCGTCGCTCGGGCCTGTTGACCAGAACTACCAGAACCCGTACATCCTCGCCCAGCGCATGCAGCCGAACCTGCCGATGTTCGGGCCGAACGGCCTGAAAGTAGGCGCCAACTCGGATGCCGGCGTCGGCAACCCCCTCGTGGCGGTTGACGATATCGGAAACAAAAAAGCGCAGACGACGACCTTTAACGGAAACATTACCCTGATCCTCAAGGTCCCGGGTGTCAAAGGGTTACAGGCGAAACTCCTCGCCGGATACGACAAAGGATTCACCGATTCCAAGACCTGGGTACAACCCGCGACGCTGGCCATCCGTACCCGGAATGCCAACGGCTGGGCCTGGACGACGGCCCGCATGAGCGCGTACAACGTCAACGCACTGTACAATGACTTCGCGGGAAGTGCCCGGACAACGTTCCAGCCGTCGATTACCTACGACAATGCTTTTGCGAAACATACCGTCAGCGGCTTGCTGCTGTACGAGTACTCCGGCTATACCACCAACGGCTACGGCGCGCAGGCACGGAATTTCGTGATCGACGACCTGAAGGATATCAACTTCGGCAGTAAGGCGACGGACGATCTCCGCGCGGCGTATGGTTCGAGTTCGCAAACGAAAAGGGCCGGGTATGTCGGGCGTCTGCACTACGGATATGACGATAAGTACCTCGTTGAATTTGCTGCCCGTTATGACGGATCGGTTCTTTTTCCGGAGTCTACCCGCTGGGGATTTTTCCCCTCCGTGTCCGCGGGTTGGGTGATGAGCCGTGAGAATTTCTTCCAGGGATTGAATTCTCCTGTCAACTTCCTGAAATTCAGAGGTTCAGCCGGAAAAATGGGGAACGACCGCATCGATGCCTTCCAATACCTGAATACGTTCCAGCTCCGGACGACGCCCGTTGTCGCCATTGGCAACCAGCTCGTTTCGACCCTGTACAGCAATGCGCCGGCTAATCCGTTGATTACCTGGGAAGAAGCCCATATGTACAACGGCGGCTTTGAAGTCGGACTGTGGAACAACGCCCTGACCCTGGAGGTCGACTATTTCTACAAACTGACGAAGAATATCCTGACCGGTCAGGGCGGTGTTTTCGCGCCGTCAGTCGGCGGAAACTTTGCTTCAACGGTCAATGCCGGTAAGGTAGACAACCGCGGCATAGACCTCCAACTGAGCTTCGCCCGGTCAAAAGGAAAACTCAATTACAAAGTCATCGGAAACTTCACCTTCGCGAAAAACCGTGTGCTGCGGCTGAATGAGTCGGTCAACGCGCCCGCGGATCAGCGCCGGGTAGGCAAACCGGTCGGAGCGAAGTTCGGATTTATGGTCGACGGACTTTATCAAACCCAGGAAGAAGTCGACGCCGGGCCGAGCTTCCCCTATGGCCCCGGAGCGCCGGGATATGTCCGGTACCGGGATCTGAACGGGGATGGTAAAATCTCCTTTGAGCAGGATGTCACGATGATCGGAAAGAGCAATACCCCGGAAATCATGTACGGGCTGAACCTGCAGGCGTCTTACGGGCGATTCGATTTTTCGGCCCTGCTGCAAGGCGCGGCCCGGTCGAACGTGGCGCTCGCAGGGGTGTATAATTCAGGCGTCCAGGGAAACACCGTATACACACAAACGTTCGCCGGAAACGGCAACAGTCCTTACTTCCTGGTGGAGCAGGCCTGGCGTCCCGACAATCCGGATGCGAAGTATCCGCGCCTGACGGCCAACAAGGCCGGCCTGACCAATCAAAACGGGTACCAGAACTCTTTCTTTATCCGCGACGGCAGCTACCTGCGTCTGAAATCGTTGCAGGTCGGGTATAACCTCGGCAAGCCGTTCCTCGGTAAGCTGGGTATTCAGCAGTGGCGCTTTTACGTCGCGGGCTCCAACCTGCTGACGTTCGACAACATCAAATATGCCGATCCGGAGACGCCGAGCGTCGTTCAGGCCGGCTTTTATCCCCAGCAACGCGTCATGTCCGTCGGTACCAATATCACTTTCTGATTGCATGAAAAAGAAACTCATCTCCCTCACCTGTACCGCCGTTTCGCTGGCGATGCTTTGGCTGACACAGGCCTGCAAGCTGGAGGTTACCCCGCTCGACCGGTACACGGACGTCACCGTCTGGGGCAACGAAAACAACGCCCGGCTGTACCTTCTCGACCAGTATGCGCTGCTGCGGACGTTTGCCTTCGGGCAGTTTCCGGTCGGGTACAGCAACGCCACGGACGGCTTGACTGACCTCGTCAAATTCACGTCTACCCTGAGCGGAAACGGAACGGTGAATATGATAGCCTTCAACCCGTCGAGTATCACGGCGGCCAACCCGACGTTTTCGTATTGGGCGGAAGGCTACCAGCGCATTTTTGCGATCAATAACTTCCTCGCCGGAACAGAGAAGTATAAAACCTTTTCGGATAGTACGGCAAAGAAGAGCTATGAAGCCGAAGCCCGTTTCCTCCGCGCCTATGTCTATCACTGGCTGGTACGGTTGCATGGCAGCGTGATTTTGCTGGAAAAGCCCGTTTCCACCAACAACAATCCGCGGGCATCGGAGGATGAATGCTGGAACTTCATCGCACGTGACCTCGCCTTCGCGGCGCAATACCTGCCTGAAACAAGGGGTACTGCGGATGTCGGCCGCGCGACAAAAGGAGCCGCCTACGCCCTTCTGGCCCGTACCTGGCTCTACGCGGCCTCCGTTGCCGAGTACGACCGGAAGCAGTACAATGCCGATCCGCTGACGGGCGTACCGGTTTCCAAAAAAGAAACCTACTATAAAAATGCGACAGCAGCAGCCGAAGCCGTCATGGCGCTGGAAACGAAGGGTATTTATCAGTTGTTGCCGCGGTATTCCGACGTATTCTACACGAAGAACAACAGGGAAATGCTGCTGACCTTCAACTTCATCCGCCCCACGCTCACGCATGCAATGGACCGGGACTATGCCCCTCCGGGAGATACCCCGGCCTATGGCTCCATGGGCGTACCAACGGCGGAGCTGGCCGACGCCTTCGAAATGGCGGATGGAAAAGCGTTCTCCTGGACAAACGCCGCAATGGCCGCCGCGCCGTTCCGCGGACGGGAGCCGCGGTTTTACGCTACGATCCTCTTCAACGGCTCCGTCTGGAAGGGGCGGACGCTGAATACCGCTACCGGAAACGAAGGATATGTGGACTACGGCTCGCAAAGCGAACCCAAAAAGACCGTGACCGGCTACTACATCCGAAAGTACATCGATTCGACGAATACCGACGCCCTGCGGAATGCGAGCGACCTGCAGTCGACCGACATCCGTTACGCCGAAGTACTCCTCATCTATGCCGAAGCGCAGGCGAAAAACGGGCAGTTTGCTGCCGCCCGGGACGCGATCAATAAAGTACGTAAGCGCGCCGGGCTTCCCGGTGTAACAGCGAACGACGAAGCCGGACTGATGGCGGCCGTCGAACACGAGCGTATCGTAGAGCTGGCGTTTGAAGGCCACCGCTTCTGGGACCTGCGCCGCTGGCGGAAGGCACATGTGGTCCTCAACAACATGCGGGTGCACGGGCATCGTCCGGTAGCAGATGGAAAGGGCGGCTTTACCTATGAGCTCGTCGATGCCGACAAGCAAAACCGGTACTTCGCACCCATCACGTATTACATCCCGCTGCCGTCGACCGAAATCGTCAATAACCCCTCACTCACACAAATCCAGGGCTGGTAAACGATGAAAAAGCTACTCCCCTTACTCCTGCCGGCTGTATTGTTGGCTTGCGACAAGCCGGATGTCCGGCTCCGGAACGATGACGCTACGCTATCGGCCCTGTGGGTGAACGTACCCGGGGCAGATGAAAATGCGGCCCGGTACAACGGCGTCTTCAGCGCCGGCCGGGATACGGTCACGGTGACGGTACCCCGTGCCACGACCAACGGCATAGACATCAGTCTCAAACGCCTGAAACTGAGAGGGTCCATACCGTCAGACGCTGTTTCCGTACCCGCGATGAGCGTCATGGATATGAGTCAGCCTTTTTCGCTGGACGTTGTTTCGGGACGACAAACCCGGAAAACCTACCGGATCATCGTCCGGCAGCAGTAATCATCAGGGGAGGCCGTGATGGCCTCCCCAACCGCTGAACCTATGAAATACCTTTTGCTATGGCTGGGCCTGTCGCTTCCGGCACTCGCTCAGGAACCTTACCGGGCGCCGGCGCTGAGTGATCCGAAATCGTGGACGATGGTCGTGCTGCCCGATCCGCAGAACTATGTCAAATTCGCTGAAAATCAGCCGTTGTTTGACCTGATGACGGTATGGATCCGGCAAAACGCCGCCAAACTCAATATCGGTCTGGTATTGTGCACCGGCGATCTGGTGGACCAGAACCTCAACCCGCATCCTGACGGCACGCACGGCAACCAGACCGGTACGCAGCAATGGGAAGCCGTGTCGAAGTCGTTTGCGCACCTCGACGGGCAGGTACCTTATATCCTCTGTACCGGAAACCATGACTACGGTATTAAAAATGCGGAAAACCGCTATTCCCAGTTCCAGCGCTGGTTTCCGCCGGAGCGCAATCCGCTGACAAACAGCCTATTGAAGGCAATGACGGCCAACGCGCAGGGGATCCCGACGCTGGAAAATGCCTGCTATTCCTTCACGGATCCCCACGGGCAGAAACGGCTGATCTTTTCACTCGAATTTTTACCGAGAAAAGAAGTGGTTGACTGGGCCGGAAAACTCGCCGCCGACCCCGGGTACGCCGACCATACCGGCATCGTCCTGACGCACAGCTACCTGCGTTCGTCTCTGAAAAACAACGAGCCGATTGACGCGGAATCGTATCCGCTCGGCACGCAGACGGTGGGTCGTGAACTCTGGAAAACCCTGCTGGCTCCGTCGCGCAATCTGCAACTCCTCATCTGCGGCCATGTCGCTGATTCAGAAGGGCATGAAGGCCATGTCGGATACCGGGAAGACCGGAATGCGGCAGGGAAAACTGTCGCCCAGATGCTCTTCAACGCCCAGCGCGAAGGCGGCGGCTGGCACGGCAACGGCGGAGACGGCTGGCTGCGCCTGCTGGAATTCCTGCCGGACGGGCATACGATCGTCGTCCGGACGTTTTCTCCGCTCTTCGCCGCCTCGCCGGCGACGCAGCACCTGGCCTGGCGCATGGCCCCTATCGACTCGTTTCGCATCGATTTAAGCAAGTGATATGCATTACCTCCTGAGTTTGGTTACGTTCTGGTTTCTGTCGCCGTTTGCCGGTGATCCTCCGAAAAAAAGTACAACCGCGCCGCCCGACAGCAGCCGGTTTACGCACATGACCCTGGCGGATGGGTTCGACGAACCCATGCAACTCGCTGTTTTGCCGGACAACAGCGTCCTGGTAGCAGAGCGAAAGGGCGCCGTGCGGATGTATGACTCGGCTGAAAAGCGGCTGAAGACCATCGCACATTTCAACGTGTACAGCGGTATCGAGGATGGCCTGCTGGGCGTGGCCGCCGACCCGCAATTCGCCCAAAATCACTGGGTGTATTTTTATTACGGCCTGGCTGGGAACCGGAACGTCAGCCAGCTCGTCCGGATGGAACTGAGGGGCACCGAGCTGATTGCTTCGTCGAAAAAAATCCTGCTGGAGATACCCACCCAGCGCACGTACTGCTGTCACTCAGCAGGTTACATTACATTCGGAGCCGACGGACTCCTGTACCTTTCGGTAGGAGATAATACCAACGCCGAAGAAATCGAGGGGCATAATCCGACAGACGAGCGGCCGGGTCGCTCCCTGGCCGACGGGCAGGGCACCTCTGCCAACAGCAATGACTATCGGGGAAAAATCCTGCGCATCCGGCCCCTGCCGGACGGTACCTATGCCATTCCCGAGGGTAACCTTTTCCCGAAAGACGGCTCCAAAGGCAAGCCGGAAATCTATGTCATGGGTTGCCGGAACCCGTTCCGGGTATCTGTCGACCCGAAAAACGGCTATGTCTACTGGGGCGACGTCGGGCCGGATACCCAGGTCCCGGCCGAGGAAGGTACTATGAGCTACGACGAGATCAACCAGGCGCGAAAACCGGGATTTTTCGGCTATCCGTACTTCCTGGGCGCGAACGAGGCTTTTCCGAAATATGATTTCGCAACGAAGAAGGAAGGCCCGAAACAGGATCCGGCACATCCCGTAAACCTGTCGCCCAATAACACCGGTGTCCGGGAATTGCCGCCGGCCCAACCGGCTTTCATCTGGTACGGGAAGGGGCCATCGAAACGCTGGCCGCTGGTCGGCAAAGGTGGGGCCAGCGCGATGGCCGGGCCGGTTTATTACAGCGATCGTTTCAAAAATGCCGCTTACCGTCTGCCGGAATATTACAACGGTAAGCTATTTATCTACGAGTGGATTCGTCATTGGATGATGGTGGTGACACTCGATGAAGAGGGTAATTACGTTTCGATGGAGCCTTTCCTGCCGCAGCTCAAGGTGGTAGCGCCGATCGACATGCAGTTTGCGTCCGACGGGGCGATCTACCTCCTCGCCTATGGTACCAACTGGTTTGCCCGGAATACTGACGCCGGCCTGATTCGGGTGGAGTACACGGAAGGCAACCGGAATCCGATCGCAGATATACGGGTCGACAAGCGGTACGGCGGCCTGCCGATGACGGTACAACTCTCTGCTGCTCAGTCGAAAGACTATGACGGTGACTCGTTATCCTATGAATGGAAGATCGGTAGTATCCGGAAAAAGGGCATGTCTGTCAAGCACACGTTTACGCAACCCGGCGCCCACCCGATCTCGCTGACCGTCTCGGATCCGCACGGTGGCAAAAGTACTTCTTCGATTCAGGTGAAAGCCGGGAACACACCCCCGCAGGTCGCAATTCGTACTGCCGCCAACCGTACCTTCTACCAGGACGGCGGGAAGCTGGATTACGAAGTAATTATCCGCGACGCGGAAGACAAAAAAATCGACCCCACCCGCACACAGGTTTCCTTCCACTACCTGCCGTTTGGAAAAGACATGGCCAGCGTATTGTCGGCCGGGGAATCGGCGGCGCACGCCGGCGGACAGAAGCGGTTTCTCTCGCTCGACTGCAAATCCTGCCACGCCGTAAATGCCAAATCCATCGGTCCGAACCTGACAGAAATTGCACGCCGCTACCACGAAAAAGGCGCGCGTGAGCCGCTGATCGACAAGATCATACAGGGCGGAAGCGGTAATTGGGGAAGTTATCCCATGCCGCCGCACCCGACCCTCCCCCGGCAGGAAGCAGGCGAGATTGTCGACTACATCCTTGCGCTTGCCGAAAAACCCGTCTCCCTTCCGCTGAAGGGTTCGGTGGCCCTCGACCGCCACCAGGGCAAAGAAGGCGCCTATCTGCTTCAGGCCACATACAAAGACGGCGGTGCGCGGGGAATCGAAGCGCTGACGTCGTCCGAAAGGATTATCCTCCGGGACCCGCAGTTTGAAATGGAAGACTATGCCGAAGGGAATGTCGGCGTTACCATCGCGACCAAAAACACCGGATTTGTTTCCTACATCCGCGGGCTGACCGACGGCCGGTATGTACGCTTCAACGGTTTTGACCTGACCGGTATCCGCTCGATTACCTTCCGCGTGCTCGAACAGGGAGCGGGCGGTACCATCGAAATCCGTACAGGCAGCAAAACCGGTCCGGTGATCGGTACGGCGATTGTCGCCGCCGGCCACGCCGACACCTGGAAAGAACACTCCGCCACGCTCACCCCTACTACCGGCACCCACGATCTCTACTTCCTCTTCCGCAACCCGGACCATGTGAATCAGCAGTTGTTTTATGTGGATTGGGGGAGGGTGGGGAAATGAGGAGTCTGTTTTCGGTTTTCTGTTTCCGGTTTTCAGTTGGGGATCCGACGAAGCCTGTGGAAACAGAAAACTGAAAACCCCTAAACTGAAAACCGTTTTTCTATGTCTCAAAAAATCGCCATGCTCGGCTCCGGGTTCATCGCCCGGTTTTATGCCGACTCCATTCAGGGAATCCGCAGTCAGGACAAGATTGTCTCCGTATACTCCCGCCGGGAAGAAAGTGCCCGGAAATTTGCCGATGACTATGCTGTGGCTCACTCGACGACGTCTATGCTCGAAGCCATTCAGCATCCGGAGGCAGACGTAGTCGTCATCGCCCTGCCCAACAACCTCCACGAAGAGGCGGTACTCGCCGCGGCAGCCGCCGGCAAGGGGGTACTTTGCACAAAACCCCTCGGCCGCAACGCCGAAGAGGCCCTTCGTATGCTCCAAGCAGTGGAGGCGGCCGGCGTCTTTCACGGATACCTCGAAGACCTCGTTTACACGCCAAAATTCCTGAAATCACTTTCCAGCGTGCAGGAAGGCCACATCGGGCAGATTCTCTGGGCTCGCTCGCGCGAGACGCACCCCGGCCCGCACAGCGACTGGTTCTGGAACCAGGACGAGTCGGGCGGCGGCGCGATCCTTGATCTGGGCTGCCATTGCATCGAAATCACACGCAGTTATATCGGGAAAGACATCCGGCCGGTCGAAGTCATGTGCTGGGCCGATACGCAGGTAAAACCGATCACAGCCGAGGACCACGCCGTAGGCCTCGTGAGGTACGAAACCGGCGCGGTAGCGCAGTTTGAAGTGAGCTGGACGTTCCGCGGCGGCCTCGACCTCCGTGACGAAGTCATGGGCACCGAGGGTACCATCTGGGTCAATAACTTCCTCCGGACCGGTCTGGAAATGTTTGTCTCCGGAAAAGGCGGAAACTACGTCGCCGAAAAATCGGAAAGCAACAGCGGCTGGATCTTCCCCGTGGGCGACGAAGTACATGACCTCGGCTACAATACCATGTTTGCCGATATGTTTTTTTCGATGGAAACCGGTACCGAAGGTCGTGAGACGTTTTACGACGGCTATGTCGTAAACGCCATCATGGACGCGGCGATGAAATCCGCCAAAACCAAGCTCTGGGAACCGATAGAGCTGCCGCTCTGGCGTGGGAAAGAAGGCGTCACAAAGATCTCTGCCCTGCAGGAATACGACGAAGAACACTACCTCATCAAGCAGGAAACCATCCACGATGGTCGAACAAAGGTCATCGTCAAGGAAAAACAAAGCGGCAAAATCAGCGAGCGGGTACTATGAATCCACGGAGAACCTTTCTCAAAAATGTCTCCCTGGCTGGAATGAGTCTGGGCCTCGGGGCCTGGGCTTCTCCGCCGGAGACCCGGCGTATCGGCATTATCGGCCTGGATACGTCGCACAGCGAAGTCTTTACCCGTTTAATCCATGAATCATCCGGCGCATACCGCGTTGTGGCGGCCTATGCGCAGGGCAGTAAAGATATTCCGTCGGCGCTGCAATTACGCCCGGGCGTAACACAGGCGGTGCAGAAGATGGGCGTTGAGCTCGTCGGCTCCATCGCCGAACTGCTCGACAAAGTAGATTGTGTATTACTGGAAACGAACGACGGTCGCCCGCACCTCGAACAGGTACTCCCGGTCCTGAAGGCCGGGAAACGCGTCTTCGTCGACAAACCCCTCGCCGCCAGTCTTGCCGACGCCGAGCGGATTTTCCAGGCGGCGGAAGACGCCAAAACACCGCTTTTTACCACGTCGGCCCTCCGCTTTGACGCCAACGTGCAAAAGGTCGCCAACGGATCGATCGGCGCCGTGACCGGCGCCGATGTCTACGCCCCCGCCACGCTCGATCCGCATCACCTGGACCTGGCCTGGTATGCCATTCACGGGGTAGAGATGCTCTGCACGGTAATGGGTACGGGCTGCAGGCGTGTGTCGCGTGTGTACGAGGCGGGTACGGATCTCGTCACGGCCGTGTGGGAAGACGGGCGGATCGGTACCGTCCGCGGCATCCGGAAAGGAGCCACGAATATTGCCGGTACGGCTTTCGGCGAAAAAGGCATTGCACCGCTGGGGCCGTTTTCGTCTTATCAGCCGCTGATCGATCAGATTCTACGCTTTTTTGATACCGGCGTACCGCCTGTTACCCCGCAGCAAACCCTGGAAATTTTCCGTTTTCTGGACGCCGCCGACCGGAGTCGCCGGAAGAACGGAAAAACCATCGTTCTCTGACACCGCACCACCAACGTGAACAAACTCTTTCTTCTTGCCGGACTGCTGATCACCTTCAGCAGTCCGGCCCAGCAGGTCATTGCCCACCGGGGCGCCTGGAAAAACTCGGCTCAGAACTCCCTGGCTTCGCTGCGCGAGGCTATCCGGCTGGGCTGTTACGGCAGCGAATTCGATGTGCACCTCTCGGCCGATTCCGTGCCCGTGATCAGTCATGACCACGAGATCGGTGGACTTTCCATCGAAAAAAGCACCGTCGCCGAACTCTCCCGCGTGCGCCTGGCCAACGGCGAGTCTGTACCGACCCTCGAAGCCTACCTGCGGGAAGGGTTACGTCAGCGAAAAACGAAGCTCATCCTCGAAATCAAGGTATCCCGGATCAGTCCGGAACGTTCGCTGCTGCTGACGAAATACTGTGTGCGTCTCGTCCGAAAACTGAAAGCCCGGAAACAGGTGGAGTACATCAGCTTCGGGCTGCCGGTTTGCCGTAAAATCCGCGAACTGGACCCCAAAGCACCGGTTTACTACCTCAACGGAGACATTGCTCCGGGAAGCCTTCCCGGGGGTATTCAGGCCGACTATCCCTATCCCGCCTGGGAGAAGAACCCCGGCTGGCTGCCGGAAGCGCATGCCCGGAAACAGAAGGCCAACGTCTGGACGGTTAACGATTCAGAACGGATGCATGCATTCATCGATCGCCGCATCGACTTTATCACCACAGACGAACCCGAACGTCTCCTCCAACTTCTCCGCCCATGAATTACCGGCTGGCCCTGATGATCTTCCTGCAGTTTTTTACCTGGGGCACGTGGTACGGGCAGATCACCAAATACCTCGCCGTGCGGCTCGACGCCAGCGGCCAGCAGCAGGGAGCTGTTTTTGCGACCTTCAGCCTGGCGATGCTGGTGGCTCCTTTTTTTGTGGGGTTCGTGTCCGACCGGTACTTTTCGGCCCAGAGGGTACTGGCTGTTCTCGCGCTGGCAGGGTCGGCGCTGCTTTTTTTACTGCCGGGCATAAGCGATCCGGCTGTCTTTTTCGGGTACATGCTCGTGTACTGCCTGACGTTTACCCCAACGCTGGCGCTCACGACGCGCATCGCCATGTACCACCTGGCCGCTCCCGAGCGGCAGTATCCGGGCGTCCGCATCTGGGGGACGGTGGCCTGGATACTGGTCAGCAACCTGATCGGTTACCTGCACGCCGGAACCAGCCCGGTGCTTTTTCAGATCGGGGGTACGGCGTCGCTGCTGCTGGGTCTTTTTGCATGGACATTGCCGGATACGCCTCCGGCAACTTCGGCGCCTGTGAGCTGGCGGCATCTGGCTGGCGTAGATGCGTTTGCCTTGCTCAGTAAACCGGGATACGGACTTTTCTTCGCCGCTTCTGTCCTGATTTGCCTACCCTTGTCTTTCTATTATGCGATGGCGAACCCAGCCCTGACCGACGGCGGTCTGCCAAACGTAGAAAGCACCATGTCACTCGGTCAGGTATCGGAAGCGGGATTTCTGCTCCTCCTCCCGCTCGCCTACCGGAAGCTGGGTGTGAAGGGCACGCTTGTCATCGCCCTGGTTGCGTGGACGGTTCGCTTCCTCTGTTTTGCGTCCGGAAATGTGGCGTTGTTTTATCCGGGGATACTGTTGCATGGCATCTGTTACGATTTCTTTTTTGTGACGGGTCAATTGTATACCGACCGGCAGGCCGGTCCTGCTATCAAAACCCAGGCGCAGAGCCTGCTGACGTTTGCGACCTATGGCGTGGGAATGGGATTAGGATCACTGCTTTCCGGCCGGATGAAGGACGTTTTTACCGCCGGCGGGACTACCCAATGGGCGTACTTCTGGCTCGTTCCTGCCGGGGTATCGGCTGTTATTCTCTGCTTTTTCCTTTTCACCCGTTTTCCGGAAAGTCATGAATAGATTGTTGCTGCTCGTTTTGTTTTTCGCGGGACAGGTTGCCCGTTCCCAGACACTTACCCTCTCGCACGACCGTCTTCTTGATAAAATCAAAGGCGGCTGGGCCGGGCAGACCATCGGGGTGACCTATGGCTGGCCGACAGAGTTCGTACACATGGGTACGTTTATCCCTGATTATCAACCCATTCATTGGGATAAGGGGTATGTCTCCCGGGCCATGACGGAGTTTCCGGGTTTGTTTGACGACCTCTATATGGATCTGACGTTTGTGGAAACGTTCCGGCGACTCGGCCTGGAAGCGCCTGCCGACTCGTTTGCCGTCGCCTATGCCCGGAAAGACTACGAGCTCTGGCATGCCAATCAGGCCGGCCGGTACAATGTCCGGCAGGGGTTACGGCCGCCGGCTTCCGGCCACTGGCTGAACAATCCGCATGCGGATGACATTGATTTTCAGATAGAAGCGGATTTTGCAGGATTGATGAGCCCCGGTATGCCGCGGGCTGCAGCGGCGGTATGCGATAAAATCGGGCGGATCATGAATTCGGGCGACGGCTATTACGGCGGATTATATGTCGCGACGCTGTACGCGCTGGCCTTCACCGACCGGCCCATCCCGGCGCTGGTACGCGAAGCGCTGAAAGCCATTCCACGCCAAAGCACTTTTTACCAGTGCATTTCAGATGCAATCCGCTGGCACGACCGCTTTCCGAACGACTGGAAACGCGCCTGGTTTGAGCTCCAGCGCCGCTGGGCCGAAGATACCGGCTGCCCCGACGGCGTTTTTCATCCGCTTGACATCGACGCGAAGATGAATGCGGCCTATGTCGTCCTCGGGTTATTGTATGGAAAGGGAGACATAGGCCGTACCCTCGATATTTCCACCCGGATGGGGCAGGATTCGGACTGTAATCCCTCCACCGCCGCCGGTATACTTGGTACGCTGATCGGCTACAGCCATATTCCGGAACGCTGGCTCGCGCCCGTACAGGAAGCCGAACACCGCGTATTCAGCCATACCTCGCTTTGCCTCCGCGATGCCTACGACCTGAGCTACCGCCAGGCCCTGGAGCATATTCGCCTGAACGGGGGTATTGTCTCTGAAAAAACCGTCCGGATTCCGTGGAAACCACCCGTACCGGCGCCACTGGAGGTGAATTTTGCCGGTCATATCCCGCTTCGGAAGAACTGGCTGGGTGTCGGTATTGAAAAAGAATACACGTTTGAAACCGGAAAAGGTATCGGATTTGTCCTCCGCGGCTATGTCCGGAAAAAACAGAACGGTATTGCGGATCGCCCGGTCCGCGCCGCGCTGTACGTAGACGGAACAAAGGTTGAAGAAGCGGTTTTTCCGACAGGCGTCAACGACCGGCGAACGGAACTATTCTGGCGATACCAGCTGGATGACAAACCGCATACTGTGCGCATCGTCGTACTCAATCCGGATCCGGGGTACGATCTGTATGCGAGCGAATGTTTGCTCTACGGGAAAACCGGACTCAATTCGGTCCGGTAAAGCAACAATTCCGGCCGCTGTTGAGTACTTTTCCGAAAAAAAAACATGACACTGGCCGAAACCCGCTTTCACGAAATAGCTGCCCAACTACCGGAGGCTGTAAAAGGCAAAATGTTCGGCGCGCTCTGCCTCAAGGCGCCAAACGGAAAGGCTGCGCTGATGGTCTGGCACGGGTTTATGATTTTCAAACTCGATAAACCGGCGCTGAACGAAACCCTCAGCCTCGATGGCGCACAACTCTTCACACCAATGGAAGGGCGCCCGATGAACGGCTGGGTACAACTGGACGCCTCTCACGCCGACCGCTGGGAATCGCTTGCCGGAGAAGCCTTCGCCTATGTCCGGACGCTGGAAAAGTAACCCGTTCGTGTGCGGGCTACCTGACAACGTGGATATAGATAGCGACTGAAACTCAGTCTGGAAGCAGATGAACGCAATTCATCCGCCTGGGTTTGGTATCTTTCCTGTTGTTGCGGTTCTTTTGGGTTTGATCCTTCATCCGTATGAAACCTGCCCTGCTCCTCCCGGCTTTTCTGGCTACGCTGTCTCTTTATGGCCAGCGCCCCATCGATACACTGATAAAAGCCGAGCAGCATTTTGCCGGGGCTGCCGCCAAAGACGGCCTGAAAGCTGCTTTTCTTGCCGCCCTGTCCGACGAATCGCTGGTATACCGCGGTACCCGTTTTGTTCCGGGAAAAGCTTTTTACGAAAAAGTACCGGATACTTCACCTTTTCTGCTGTCCTGGAAGCCTGCCTATGCCGAAATTTCCGCTGCCGGGGATCTTGGCTTCACGACCGGACCTTTCGATATCCGCAATCCGGCAGGCGGTGAACCAACCGGCTACGGTCATTTCGTTTCCATCTGGCAAAAAGAGGCAGATGGTACCTGGAAAAACCGGATGGACCTCGGGATTTCGCATCCCCGGCCAACGGAAGATGAACACCTGACAACTTATCAACCCGAAACCGTACCGGGCACGCTTGCCGAACTGGCAGAGGCCGAACGGCGCTTCGTTGCGACCGCGCAAAACGACCTCGCCGGAGCGTTGAAGGCAGTATTCACCGATCACAGTCGCCTGCTGGTGGACGGAGCGCTCCCTTATTCCGGTCCTGCTGCACAAGCCTATGCCCGGACAATATCCGGCGGGCGACCCTACGAAACACTCCGGACGGTCCTTTCCCTCTCCGGTGATTTGGGGTACTCGTACGGCTACTCTCCTTCCGAAAAGGGCGGATACCTCCGTGTCTGGCGACGGCTGCGCGACGGCTGGAAACTCGCGCTTCAGGTTACCGCGCCGGGGCAATAAAAAAGCCGGCCTTGCGGGGCCGGCTTTTCCTCTACTTTTTATCCCACCACAAAGGCTCGGAGAGCGGTACTTCTGCGGGGACATTGTTCCCGTTTTTGGAGATTTCACCGCTGGGATAGGCTACCCGTCGGATAAAGGTCGTCAACGCAGCGTTCTCCGGTAGCTTGAAGCCTTTATACTTGTAGTCGAACCGCCGGGCGTCGTTCCACGCCTCCGGGTTGAGGTAGGTCGCGACATATTTTTCCTTGAAAATCAGGTCGAGCGTCAGCGCAGACTCACCTACGCTGACGGATGCATTGGCTACGTATGCGTCGCGGGCAGCGGTCGCCACGCCGAATTTATCCATGTTCGCGCGGATACCTGCCAGGTACGCCGCATAGGCTTTGGTCTTATCTCCGGCACGGAAAGCCGCTTCGGCTTCGATGAACTTCAATTCGGCGAAGGTGACGAGAAACAGGGGAGATTCATCGCCGGTCCACGTTGAATTAAGCGAGATGTAGCACTCATCCTTGATCGTATTGGCCGCGCCGACATTACCTCTGCCGTTCACGGTGCCGACATAGTTGTCATTCACCGTCTTATCCGTAATCTTCTCGATGCGTGGGTCGAAGACACCATAGGTTTTACCGCTCAGCTGGTCCACCAACTGGCTTGATAACCAGCCGTCCAGCAACAGGGAAGCATTGTTCCGCGCCACCTGCGCCCAGGGATTCCGGGTCTGGAAAGAAGCCATCTGCGCGTCGTCGGCATTGGAAGTATAGGAGCTGCCAAGAGCCGCGAGTACGTCGGCCGGTTTATACGATGCCGTTTTCGATACGCGGTTCAGCAGGCGAGCTTTAAGGGCATAGGCCGTCTTGATCCAGGCCGCGGTTTTTCCTCCGTGGATCAGGTCGTTCGAGGCATTGAGTTTCACCTTTGAATCCGTTTTCGCCAGCTCGGTAATCGCTTCGTTGAGCAGGCTTGTCGCTGCGGCATAGAGGTCCGTGGCCTTGTCGTACTTCGGCGTCAGAATGGTTCCCAGAAAAGCCTCTGCATAGGGTGCGTCTCCAAAAAGATCAGAAATCAGCATCAGGTGATAGGCCATCATGACATCGGCGGCGCCGACGTATTCGGAAGCTCCCTGTTCGGTTGCTTTCCTCTTCAGGTCGTAGATATCCGCCATGCCGAGGTAAATCGCGTCCCAGGTACTGGTGTAATCCGTGACCTGGTAGGTATCGGTGGATCCCGCTGTGCTCGAATTGGCCAGGTATTGTACAAAATAGGACGTGATATTCGACACCCGCTGGGAGTTCAATGCTGTTTTTTGGGTTGAAGTCGATAGCATCGCCGACAGCGGCGGATTCGAAATCAGGTTTGGATTTTCGTTCAGATCGAAGTACTTCTTGCAACCTGCGAGGCTCGTGAGCAGCAGGCCTGACAACAGAATATAGCGTATCTTTTTCATGCGAAAGAAGGATTAAAAACCAACGTTTACGGTAAACAGGACGCTCCGCAGCGCCGGATAGGTGAAGCCCGAGAAGCCATCGACATTGCTGCCGCTGCTCATTGTACTCGCCTCAGGATCGTATCCGGAGTACCCTGTCCAGAGTACCAGGTTGTTGCCGGTGACACTGAGACGGGCATTCTTCACGAACGATCCCTTCAACAGAGCCGCCGGCAATGAATACGCCAGGCCGACCGACCGCAGGCGTACCCACGAGGCGTCCTCGATGAAATTCTCGGACGCTCCGCGGTGCACGTTCCGGTAAAAGCCGTTTCCGTAGTTCACACCATCGGGTCCGACGCCCTGGCCCAGCCAGACGGCTTTGGTATTCCGGGACCCGTCGGCCAGCACGCCGTCAAATACCTTGACATCGTTGCGGTCTTCGGTGTATTTCGCGATTCCGAAAGCAGAAAAGAAGTTACCCATCTGGTTGTACCGCTTCTGGCCGACGCGGGCGTCAAACAGCGCCGTCAGCGAAAAGTTTTTGTATCGCAACGTGTTGTTCAACCCGGCGAGCCACTTCGGTTGGGTATTGCCAAGCAGTTTCTGGGCGGAGCTGATGACGGGGAAGCCGTTGGCTCCGATGACGACGGCCCGGTTTTTGTCGAGTACACCCGGTATTTCTTCCGATGCCGTTGGGTAGTACCGCTGATAAGCCCGGCCATAGAGGTTACCGTAGGCCATACCGGGTACGAGTTTCATCGTCACGGTCGAGTTGGCATAGCCGTATTCGGAAGCATAGTTGATCTCCGTCAGGCCCTCTCGGATGCTGAGTACCTTGTTTCGGTTGGCGGAGAAATTCAGGCTGACATCCCAGGAAAAATCTCTTGACTGAATGGGCGTACCCCGCAGCACCAGTTCCACACCCCGGTTGCGCATCTGCCCGGAGTTAATGGCGGCCTGGACATAGCCCGTCGTGGAGCTGACATTCACCTGAATAATCTGGTCTTTGCTGACGGAGTTGTAGAAGGTAAAGTCAAGGCCGAGCCGTTTTTTGAGGAAGCTCAGTTCTACTCCGGCCTCCCAGGTATCGGTAAATTCAGGGCGCAGGTCGGGGTTGCCGAGCAATGAGCCGCGTGTGAAGCCCGTCATTCCCGACGGCAAACTCTGGTAGGCCGCATAGCCGTTGGCCGTGGAATAGGGCGCGGCATCCTTCCCGATTTTCGCGTAAGACGCCCGCAGTTTCCCCATCGTAATGAACTGAGGCAGGTTCAGGTGCTGGGAGAAAAGGTACCCGAGACTTGCCGAGGGATAAAAGAAAGAGTTATTCGGCGATTGCAGCGACGAGGTAATATCGTTCCGGCCCGTCAGCGTCAGGAAGAGATAATCCTTGTAATCGAGCGTCAGTTCGCCGAACAGACCCATCAACCGGTAGTCTTCACCACCCTGGCTGGCGACGATGGTCTTCGCGTTGCGGAGGTCGAAATAGTTGTATACCGTCAGCTCTGTCCCGTCGATGCCGAAGCTTCGCACTTTCCGGTCGTAGAGGTCGTGCCCCAGGCGCAGAGTAGTATTGAGTGACTGGCCGAACTTATGCGTCGCGGCGGCGGAGAAGGTGGAAGTAATCGCCCGGAAGTTGGCGTGGTGCTGCTTCACGAAACCCAATCCGTTGTCTTCAAACGGAATTTCGTTGGCAATACCCATCGGTCCCGGCGCCGTAAAAAGGCGGTCTTCCGAGTAGGTATCCAGACCGGCGCGGTAGTTGAATGTCAGCCAGCTCAGCGGCGTATAGGTAAATCCGGCGCCGCCAATGAAGCGGTTGACGTTGTCCTTGAAACGATTCGTCATAGCCGCGTAGATCGGGTTGCCGTTGTCCACCGAATAGGCGTTCATGGACCCGTCGGCTTTCTGGTAATCGCGGACATCGTAGCGGGGAGACCAGTAGCTCAGCAACTCGCTGTACCGGTTGGCGTTATAGCGGTCGCCCCCGGAATTGACGAAACTCAGGTTCACGGAAGTTGAAAACTGGTCGCTGATTTTCGCCTGGGTATTCAGGCGGAGCGTGAGTTTCTTGTAGTTCGTAAACGGAATAATTCCCTCCTGCGAAAGGTGTGAAACCGAGGACAGGTACGTAATCCGGTCTGAACCACCTGAAAAGGAGATGTTATTCTGAAATTGAGAACCCGTCTGGTACGCGTCCTTGAACTGATTGTAGAGCTTTTTCGGGTGAGTAGGGTCAATTTTGACCGCCTCTTCTACCGTCGGACCGAACGAAGGCCAGAAGCTTTTCGGGTCGTACACGCCCATCCAGCCGATGGTATATTTATCCTGCACTTCAGGCAGTTTATTCGGGGAATCGAAGCCATAGCTGCCGGTATAATTCACGCGCATAGCGCCGGCTTTGCCTGATTTCGTGGTGATAACAACTACCCCATTCGCGCCGCGGAGACCGTACAGCGCCGTGGCCGCGCCGCCTTTGAGGATATTGATGGTTTCGATGTCGTCGGGGTTGATATCGGCCGCCCGGTTGGTCATGCCCCGGCTGGCAGTTTCGTCGCCGCCCTGGGTGGAAGTTGAGTTGTCGAGCAGGACGCCGTCAACCACAAACAGCGGCTGGTTATCCCGGCCTACGTCAATCGAGTTGATTCCGCGGATGAGAATGCGGGCGCCCTGACCGGGCGCACCTCCGGTACCGGAGATGGTTACCCCGGCTACTTTTCCCTGAAGGGCGTTGACCATGTTGGTCTGCCGGTTCTGCATGAGTTCGTCGGAACTGACGCTCTGGGCGGCATAACCGAGCGCTTTTTTCTCCCGGCTGATGCCGAGCGCGGTGACGACTACTTCGTTGAGCGCGGTGTTGTAGGGTTTGAGCCGGACGTCGATAACGGTACGTCCGCTCACCGGTACTTCCTGTGTCGTAAAACCGACGGAACTGAACACCAGAACGGGGTTCCCGGAGCTGGTCAACGCGAAGGAGTACTGCCCTTTCCCGTCGGTCACCGTACCCTGGGACGTTCCTTTGACGTAGACGTTTACTCCGGGAACGGGCGAGGCATCCGCCTCCGAAGTAACGGTACCGCTGACCTGAACGCGTTGAGCGACGGCAGCACTACCAAACAGCAAGAGTATCAGGTAAGTGTGTAAAGTTTTACGCATTTTTCGATGGGTGAAGTGAATAAAAGTAATTACCTACTGCAAGGTGAGGGATTTTTGGTAGGAAGAAAAGGGTACGTTACCGAAAAGTTTCGGGATAATGCCAGGTTTATGGCAGGCGGGGAAGATCCCCGGGCCGACGCCCGGGGTTACCGGAGTTTGACCCCTTCAGGGTCAGCCCGGCACAACGAAAAAAGACTCCGTCTCCGGAGCCTTTCTTCAGGTAGTTTTAAGCAGATGGGGATAGATAATTCCTGTACACAGGTATTCCTCAAAATACGATCCCATACCTCAGCGAAACCGCTCTTCCCGCCAAATTATACCCGCGTTTTTCGTAGTAATTTTCGTCGGTAATGTTAGTGATAGCGAACGTGACGGAGTGGTTTTTCCGGAAACGCCAGGAAGCCGATGCATCCGCCGCCGCATAAGGAGCATACTCGATTTCAGGGCTTTCTACATCGGTATAGTCGATATCCTTCCGGACGCCTGTCCACCGGGCAGATAGCCGTACCCGGAACTGCTTCAGGTCGTCGTATTCTACTCCGATTTGTCCGTTGCTACGGGCGACGTTCATGACGTCCCGTACAACTACCGACCGGTCCGTCCCGACAATATCCTCCGTCGCCCGGAACATAACCGTCGCATTGGCAAACACGCGCAGGGAGTATTTATACTGTGTTTTTGCGCCGAAATCATATGCTCCTTCGGCTTCAAGGCCGCGGATACGTGAACCGGCGGCGTTGACGAACGTCGTCCGGGAAACGATCACATCGCCGTTTGCAAGCGGTTCATTCACCTGTTGCACGACCTTCGCAATACGGTTGGTGACTTCGGTTGAAAAGTACGTAATTCCGCCGGAGAGGCCATTTTTGGCGTTCCGATAGCCGAGCGCTGCATCCCAGCTGACACTGCTTTCGTTTTTCAGGTCAGGGTTTCCACTGGTTATGGCGATCTTGCCGGCAGTTGTCCGCGCTTCCACATAACCTGCTACACTATACGCGTCTGTTGTGACAAAGGCGCGGCCCACCGTTCCGCTTACCCGGAAGTATTTCGGGAGCTGGTATACCAGGCCGAGGTTCGGACTCCAGAAGGCATTTGCTTTTTTCCCCGGCTTATACGCGCTGAGCAGCGGCGTTTCCCTGACATCGAACGTACTATTGTCATACCGTAACCCCGGCTGAACCGTCAGCCGGTTAAACGTCAGCATGGCCTGCGCGTATACGGCCGAGGAAATCAGGGCATAGTCGGGCTGCGTTGGCGCACGCTCTGTCGTGGCATCTGACCAGCGGCGGCCTTTCGTCGAGGCATCCAGGTAATCGTATCCGAAAACGACCGAATGTGCTCCGATCGTCCATATATCCTTGATTTGCAGACCCGTCCAGGCGTTGGCAGTACGGTTTGAGCGATAGGGCGCAATGGCTTTTCCGCCGGAATTCAAGGTATAATTGGCATTGGATTCGTCTGCGGTGAAAACACGGAGCGTCGGCCGGTGATATGCGCCGATTTTCCCCGAAACAGCCAGTTCCAGGGCATTCCGCTGGACGTCTTTGCTGCTGGCGTCGGTAGTACCGGAGGAAATTTCTCCGGGTGATTGCACGTTTTTCGCTTCAAAACGATCGCCGCGCACATCCATCCGCCATCCCTCCGTCAGTTGATAGCCCAGGCGGAGACCACCGGAATAGTAATGCAGCTGGGTATTGGGACGTACCTGCCCGTCGCCCTGCCGGTCGTCCACCTCGGCTGACGGCTTGTTCGTGTAGTTTTTCACCGCTGTACCAAAGCCGAAGAGGTTGCGAAGCAGGTTATCCCCCCCGATCCGGAAATCTGCCGAACGCTCGACATAACCGAAAGACAGGTCATAATCCAGCCGCTTTGTGAGGTTTCCGCCCGACGATAGACCAGCCTGAAGCGTACGAAAACTACCGTAATCGAGGTAGGCGGAGCCACCGGGCTCACCTGTCGACCGCCGTGTAATCACATTTATCACACCGCCCATCGCCTGGGAACCGTATAGTGCCGAAGCCGTGCCTTTGAGTACTTCCACGCGTTCGACCCCCGTCAGCATGAGCGTAGCCAGGTTCGTCGCGCCCGCCGGGCGACCGTCCACCAGCAGCAACGTACGCTGATTTAACCCGGAAAACTGCGGCCGGAAGCCACGGATACCAATTCCCGCCGAAAGATTGGGATACTGGATGATATTGACGGCGGCCGTTTTTTTGAGAAGATCCGGGAGGTCTGCCGCCGGTACCAGCGCGATGTCCTGTCTCGAAATAGTCACTAATTTTTGGGGGATTTTGTCGAGACGGGTTTCCGACCGGGTAGCGGAAACCACCACCGGATCAAGTACGCGAACCGAATCCGCCGGCGTCGCCGCCAGCGTGAGCATCAAAAGGGAAGTATACATCAAAGAGAAGAAAAGGATTCAAACAAAGTCACCAGGCCCACCAGTATCGAAAACAGGCCGAGCCCGATACGGATGCCGTTGAGCGACGGCATGTGGGTCCATTTCCGGAAAGAAACGGCCAGAAAACATCCGTAGAGCGTCATCGCAAGCAAAATGGCGGCGCTCTGAAAGACAATTACCCAGACGGCCGTCGCCGTATCTTCTGCCGCCAGCGTCAGCGCGGCCGTGCAGGCGGCGCCTGTCCCGGCCAGCCCGTGGATCATGCCGACGCCGAACGAACGGCCCGCGAGGGGTTTTGCGGGTGTATTACGGCGGAGGATGGCATTCGCGCCGAGGGCGATCATCAGCGGCCCGACGACCCACTCCGCATACGCGCTGACATTTTCCGACAGCTGCGATTTCAGTAACAAAATCAGGCAGGCAAATACAATCAGCGTAAAGGCATGGCCCAGCGCCCACTGAGAAGACCGCCAGATGACTTTCCTTACCTGGCTTCGGTCTTTTTCGTCCGATAAAACGGAGACAGCCGCCAGGTGATCCGGCTCAAAAGAATGCTGGACGCCCAGCGCCAGCGAATCAATCAGTAAAGGGTAAAGCATACTCCCGTGCTTTTAAACCCACGGGCAAAGGCAAGACGGACACAGCCTGCAAAAGGCTCTGCAACCAGCTTCCCCACCTTTTTTCCCGAAGGCGATGAACGAATACCGGAAAGGCAGGTCTTCTGGCTTACCCCTCTCTTCACAGCCTTCCCGCGGGTGAGCGCAGTGGCGTCGGGGTGAAGAGTTTTCGGTTTGGGGTTTTCTGTTTTCAGTTGGCGGGACAACATTAACCGTAAACTGGCAACAGAAAACCGAAAACTGAACAAGGTTTACAGCAGCGGGTACTGCTCCGGTTTTTCACCGGATTCCCTATTAAATCCTTTGGGAAAAGGATACCGTTTCCGGCCGCGATATTACGCCAATTCGACCGGAATCCGGTATATTCGTCGGCTAAAACGTTCTTTCTTTATTTCTTCCAACAGGAAAAGGTTCTGCTTAACAGCGGATTAATAGGGAATCGTGTGTGAATCACGAGCTGTCGTGCAACTGTAAGTAACCGGAGGACGGAAGCCATGCTTTCCCCTCACATCCGGATCGGCGTTATCTCCACTGTTCTTTCGGGAATGGGAAGGAGGATTCGGGTGGTACAAGTCAGGAGACCTGCCTTTTTCGGTGCGGACGATGCCTTCACGGGTGAGGCAAGTCAGGGTTGGCTTTCAGGATGTTCCGCTCCGGAACACCCCTGTTTCTCCTTTTCTTTCCCGCCGCTGCGGCATCGTGAAATATAGCTGGGGCTTGTTTTTCATTCCCAAAAACAATCTTTTATGCTATTCACGTCTACCTGTCGCTCACGATTTGGCGTCAGTTTGTTCTTTTTATGGTTTTCTGCTTGTTCTGTTTTTGCCCAGACCGGCCGTCTCAAAGGCATTGTGCGCTCGGCGCAGGGCGGGTTTATTGCCGGAGCGGCGATCCGTATCGAGGGTAGTACCCGCGGCGCTTCTACCGGCGACGACGGCCGGTTCGAATTCCGGAAACTCCCCGCCGGGCCCTATTCCCTGCGTATCAGCGCGATAGGGTATCAACCTGTCACACAGGCGGTTACAATACGATCGGACGAGGTAACAACAGTCCGGGTCTCCCTGTTACATGAAATCCGCGAGCTGTCAGAAGTGACCGTATCCTCTCAGCGTATCACGCCGTTTGTTTCGCTTAACAAGCTCGACGTACCGGCCCGTGATCTTCCGGTGACGACCAGCGCCGTCACCCAGCTCACCCTCGCTCAGCGCGGAAGCGATGATCTCGGCGACGCGCTTAAGAATACCACCGGCGTTCGTTCAAACAATACCTATGGTGGATTTCAACATTTTACGATTCGGGGCTTTAACAATTTTGTGTTACTGGTCGACGGAGTACGGGACGAACGTCATAACATTTCCACCAGCGCGCCAAACACCAACCTGGCCAATGTCGAACGCATCGAAGTACTGAAAGGCCCGGCCTCGGTTCTTTTCGGGCATTCTGCGCTGGGAGGCGTGATCAATATTGTCCGGAAAAAACCTACTGCTGACTTTCAGGGTGATTTCTCCGCCAGCTACGGCAGCTACCAGACCCGGCGCCTGCGGGCCGGAGCAGGCGGAGCGCTGACCAATACGCTGCGGTACCGCGTCGATTTGGGGACCTCCGACGCCGACGGCTTCCGGCAGGCCGGCGCGCAGACCAACAATGCCTATGCTGCGCTGGAGTTTACACCGACAACGAAAGACTATTTCTTACTGACCGTCGGCGCCAACGACGATCACTACCGTACCGATACGGGGCTGCCCGTACTTCCCGACGGCACGCTCGTGCCGGGAATGAGCCGGAATACCCGGTACAACGACCCTGCGGACTTTCTCAAGCATAAACGTACCGACTATCAGCTGCGCTACGTACGTGAGCTGGGTCCGAACCTGCATCTGTCCGATCAGCTCTCTTATTCCTCGGATAATATCGACTACCTGTCGACCGAGCAGCTCACCTTCAACGCCCGGAAAGACTCGCTCACGCGTTCTTCCCCCCTGTATTTCAACCACTTGACCAAGCCGTTGCAGAACCAGCTGGAGCTGACATACGACCTGTCGTCCGGAAAAATCAAACAAAAACTCCTCGTCGGTTACTCCTTCAGCCTGCTCGACCGGAAAACCTACAGCGCCACCCTGACCGGTCCGGGCAAAGGCGCGAAAATACCGGTTGCTAATCCCATTCTGAATCAGGGCTACCTCGGCTATACTCCTACCCTTTACCGGGCAAGCGACGAAACCGTGCATGGATTTTACCTGCAGGACTGGCTTAGCCTCACAGAAAAGTGGAAGGCGCTGGTAGGGTTGCGTTATGATTCCTTCGCGGGAACATATTATACGGATAAAGTCGATGCCAACCGGAACGTGACCGAAAAAGGCGCGAAAACCACGATCCGGACCGGCGCGCTTACGTATCGCGCAGGGCTTGTGTATCAGCCTGTCACGCCACTTTCCGTCTACGCATCGTACGCTACCTACTTCAAGCCCTCGCGGCGGATTGCTCCGAACGGCGAGACCTTCGACCCCGAAACCGGCTTCCAGGGCGAAGCCGGAGCGCGGCTCGAACTGTCATCCCGCTGGACCGCTACCCTTGCCGCGTACTACATGCGGAAAGACAACCAGGTGGAAAGCCTGGCCGGCGGTGTTTACAAACGCATCGGTTCGGCAGAGTCCAAAGGCGGAGAGGTGGAGTTGCATGGAAATCCCCTTACGGGATTGGAAATAACAGCCGGGTATACCTATACGCGTGCAAAATACCTGCCGTTTTCGGGGAGTGAGGTGAATCCCGTCGCCGGAAACCGCATGGTACTCGCGCCGGAGCATATGGCGAATGCCTGGGTCCATTACGAGCGCCGCGGCGGCCTGCTTTCCGGGTGGAGCGTCGGCGCCGGATTGAATGCCCAGAGCGATACCTATGCCAACAGCGCCAATACCTATGTGCTCCCGGCCTATGCGACGGCGGATGTGTCGCTCGGATACCGGATCGGGAAAATCGGCCTCCAGCTCAATGTGAACAACGTTTTCGACAAGGCTTATTTCACCAACGTCATCATTACCAACCAGTTTTATCCGGGAATGCCGCGCAATTACCTCCTGACGATGCGGTATTCCTTCTGATCCGATGCTGAAAAAAGCCATCCTGCTGACGCACCGGTACCTCGGCGTTGTGCTGTGCCTCCTGTTCGTGATCTGGTTTCTGTCGGGATTTGTCATGATGTACGTGCCCTTCCCGACGATGAAGCACCAGGAACGACTCGGGAAACTGCCGGAAGCCGATTTCCGGAATTGCCGGGTTACCCTGCGGGAGGCCTGGCAACAAACCGGCTGGAAATCGTCTCTAAAAACTGCCCGCCTCGGCATGATGCTCGGCCGGCCGGTTTACCGCCTTGTTTCGCAGAACAACGAACACGCACTGATCCGGGCAGATACCCCGGAGCGCATCGGCGCCATCGATATGCCGACTGCCACCCGATTGGCGCAGGAATTTCATCCGGCAACGATCAGGCACATCGAAGAACTGACGCAGATCGACCAATGGATGGCCGGGCATAAATACCAGGGTTATCTGCCGCATGTTTACCGGTTTGAGATGACAGACGGCATGTATGTGTACGTAGCCGTTCACTCGGGAGAGGTAGTACAGTATGTCACGCAGCGGCAGCGCATACTGGCCTGGCTGGGCCCGATTCCACACTGGATTTATCCGACGATACTCATCCGCAACCGCCCTATCTGGAGTCAGGTAGTCATCTGGGTATCCATAGCCGGGTCAGTGATGTCGCTTTCGGGTATCCTCATGGGGATTATCCGGGTGAAACGCCGCCGGAAGGCACCTATACTCGCCATCAGTCCCTACAAAAAACGCTGGTTTCGCTGGCACCACTATACGGGGTTTGTGTTCGGGCTGTTTGTCTTTACCTGGGTACTGAGCGGGTTGTTTTCGATGAGCCCGTTTGGCTGGGCGCCGTCCACCAAACTTACCGCGAAAGAAGCGGAGGCCTGGAGCGGCGGATCACCGGAGACGGCGGACTGGAAACTTCCTCCCTCCTCCATCGGCTCGTTACCCGGATTTCGGTTGAAGGAAATACACTTCCAGGTAGTCCACGGCCGGCCGTATTACCTCGCCTGGGAAGACGAACACCGGACACGACTGCTGCCGGCTGACTCCCTGACAACCGGCAGCATACAGGTACTTCCAACCCGCCCCGAACAGCAGGCGCTCGCCCGGCTGCGCCCGGACGCAACCATCCGCGAAGCCGCGCTCCTGACAGCCTATGACGATTATTACTATTCGAAACGGGGAGAGAAGCGCCTGCCGGTTCTTCGTGTTACCTTCGCCGACCCGGATGAAACCGCCTACTACGTCGACCTCCATACCGGCCAGGTAGTCCTCCGCCACCAGTCGGCCACGCGTCTGGAACGGTGGCTGTACCACGGACTGCATAGTTTCGACTTCCGGTGGCTGGTCTACCGCCGGCCGCTTTGGGACATCGTGGTAGGCGTGCTGATGACGGGCGGACTGGCGGTGAGCGTCACCGGACTGGTACTCGGATACCGCTGGCTTCGCCGGAAAACCAAAAACAGCTTGACATGATCGCACATTTTCTGCTCGCGGCGCCTTCCAGCGGTTCAGGAAAAACAACCCTGACCCTGGGCTTGCTGCGCGCTTTCCGGAACAGGGGGTATTCGGTCCAGCCGTTCAAATGTGGCCCGGATTACATCGATACACTGCACCAATCGGCGGCCGCCGGCCGGGCATCCCTCAACCTGGACCTGTTTTTGTCGTCGGAAGAACACGTGAGCCACCTCTATACCACCGCCGACGCCGATATTGCCATTACAGAAGGCGTCATGGGCCTTTTTGACGGAGCAGACCGGATGAAGGCCAGCAGCGCCGCCATCGCGGAACTACTCGACATCCCTATTATCCTGATTGTCAATGCAAAAGCAATGGCCTATTCCGCGGCGGCGCTCCTGTTTGGATTCAAAAACTTCCGGCCTGGCCTTCGGATTGCGGGAGTCATTTTTAATCAGGTCAACACCCCGACACACTACCGCATTCTCGCCGAAGCGGCGGAAGATGCCGGAATCGAGGCGCTCGGCTACCTGCCAACCCGCCCGGAATTTGCCATACCGTCCCGGCACCTCGGTTTGCGGGTGTATGGGGAAACGGACTATGAAGCGATCATAAACGGTATCGCGCAAGCGCTTCCGGAGACAGTAGACCTCGATCGGCTGCTTTCCCTTACTACCTGTCAACCGTTCCGGCAGGTTACTTCCCGTCCTCAGCAACGCGGGAATTACCACATCGCCATTGCGCGTGACGAGGCCTTTTGCTTCCGCTATGAACAGAATATCCGGATGCTGGAGTCGTTCGGAAATATTCACTGGTTCAGCCCTTTACACGATACTTCTCTTCCGGAAGCCGACCTGCTCTACCTGCCCGGCGGGTATCCGGAGCTGGCGGCAGAAGCCCTGAGTACCAATACGTTCATGCGGCAGGCAATTGCCGACTACTGCCTCGACGGCGGGCGCTGCTATGCTGAATGCGGCGGACTGATGTACCTCGGCGAATCCCTGACCGATCCGGAAGGCCGTACTTTTCCCATGGCCGGTGTATTCCCGCTTCAAACTGCCATGCACAAACTCACGCTCGGCTACCGGGAGGTACGCTGGGAAGACCATGCATTCCGGGGTCACGAATTTCATTACTCCGCAGCTTCGGAAACGGATGAAATCGCCTCGGTAGCGGAAGTACTGAGCGCGAAAGGAATACCCGTCCCAACGCCTTTTTACCGGAAACAACATACCATTGCTTCCTACATCCATTTATACTGGGGAGAAGACCCGACGCTTCTGACCCGCCTGTTCTCTTTTCAGCCATGAATACACGCATTATTCTCACCGGAGGACCGGGAGCGGGCAAAACGACCGCCCTTGCCGAGCTGGCCCGACGCGGTCACCTGATCCGGCCCGAAGCCGGGCGGGATATTATCCGCGAAGAAGTCCGGAATGGAGGCGACGCCCTGCCCTGGAAAGACGCGACGGCCTATGCTGCCCGCATGCTGGACGTTTCCAAACAGGATTATCAGACCGGCGATTCGCCCTTTCCCGTGTTTTTTGACCGGGGTATCCCTGACGCCGTCGGGTACCTGCGCCTGATCGGGCAGGAAACGGCGCAGGCTGCAGAGCTGCGGGAAAACTATCCCTATCACCCGACGGTATTCCTCTTTCCGCCCTGGGAAGCTATTTATGAAAACGATACCGAGCGGACGCAGGATTTTGCCGAAGCTGTCCGCACCTGCGATATAATCTCGGATCTCTACCAGAAATGGGGCTATTCCTGCATCGAAATACCCAAAGTCCCTGTGACAGAGCGGGTTGACTTATTACTGGAACTGCTCCGAAAGCAGGGTAAGGACACTGATACCGGATTTACTATCCTGTTTTTTCTGGAAGGAAGCAACGTGGATATTCTTGAAATCAAGCGAAATAATCCTAAGTCAACCGATAAAAAAGACATCTACCAGTGGCTGTTTTTTGATCGGGAATCCGGCGTGTTACGACCGCTTTCTTTTGTTTCGATGGAAGCCGGACCGGAGCAGGTACGTGTCTTCAGCGAAGGAGTGCTTCGGTTCGGAAATCAGACAGGCAGCTGGGAAAGCGACGGCCGAAGCCTTCCGCTGCATGTACCCGGGCTTCCGCGACTCTCCATTTCGCTGAGAACCCAGTTGAAAGCCTTTCTCCTTTCCTGACTATGGCCGAACACAAACGTCAGCGCGTCATCCGCCCCGACGGCAAGGCCGTCAACCTCGTCCAGCGACGGGGGCACCTGTCCTATTGCTACAATGCCTGCTGCTGCGGGCGAACGGACCGCGGCTATGCGCCCGTTCCCGTCGATATCTATAAAAACGAATGGCTGAACCGCAAGCTGCGCAACCGCATCCACCTGACGAAAGGGGGCTGTTTGGGACCGTGTACGCTGGCCAACGTCGCCACGTTGCTGTTCGACGGGCATTCGGTCTGGTTCCATTCCGTCAACAGCGAATGGCACGTCCGGGCGATTTACGATTACATAGAACAGATGCTGGAAGCCGACCGCTTCCTGGCGCCACCGGCGGAGCTCGCCGAATATGTTTTTCAGTTTTATACGTGGAAAGGCCCCGAATCTGTAGCGCTACCGGGAGAAACGGCAACAGCAGACGGAAGTCTTGTCTTCCTCACCCATGCTGATACCGACCTGCTGGCGCTGGCGCGGGTGATGCAGGAATTGCCGGAGGAGTTTCCGGTGGTCCGCGGTATCAACCTCATGTCGGTCAAAACCGACGCGCACATGGCGCAGCTGCTGGACCGTGAAATCGCCGCAGCGCAGATCATTGTCGTCCGCATTCACGGAAGGCCCGGTAGTATTCCGGGTTTCAGCGAGCTGGTTTCCCGCGCGCGGGAAACCGGTCAGCACCTGATTGTGGTGAGTGGAACGGGAGAGCTGAACCCGGAATTTGCGGCGGTCTCGACCGTATCTCCGGCCGTTCAGCAGGATGTATTGGCTTATTTGCAGGCGGGGGGATATGTAAACCTCACGTCGCTGCTGTATTACCTGTCTGATCACCTGCTGCTGTCGGGTTTCGGAGCGGAGCCGCCGGTGCTTCTGCCCGAGCACGGTATCTACCACCCGGAATTGCCTGAAAACGCGGATCCGGACGACTGGGTCCGTCGCCATGATCCTCACGCACCGACTATTGCCATCGTTTTTTACCGTTCGCACTGGCTCAGCGGCAATACCTTGTTTATCGATGCGCTGGTGCGGGCGCTGGAAGACCGGGGCGTCAATGCGCTGCCGGTGTATACGACGTCGCTCAAATCCGTCGATCCCGATACCGGCCTCCCGTCTGCTTTCAGTTGCTGGAAGACGCCGGTCGACGGGCTGATTACCACCGTATCCTATGCCCTCGGTGACGCAGACGAGGCCTCTTCCGCACTCAGGGCGCTTGATGTGCCTGTTTTTCAAGCGATTACGAGCGGTATGGGCCGGGTATCGTGGGAGTTATCGTCCCGTGGATTGACCCCTCTGGATACGGCCATGAACGTCGCCATTCCGGAATTTGACGGACGAATTATCACCGTTCCGCTGTCTTTCAAGGAAAAAGAAGGAAGCGCCGCGCGGTATGAACCCGTCGGAGACCGGGTCGAACGTATTGCCGGAATTGCCACACGATTTGCCCGTCTGAAACACCTGCCGAATAAACGGAAGAAAATCGCTTTTGTCTTCACCAATTCAAGCAGCAAAGCCTCACAGGTCGGAAATGCCGTCGGGCTGGATGCACCGGAATCGTTACGGCATATTTTGATCGCGATGCAGGCGGAAGGCTATGGTATTTCGGCTCTTCCGGAGACGGGTACGGAGCTGATACACGCCTTGCTCGATCGCTGTTCATACGACGAGACTTTTCTGACGGATGAACAGCTCCGCCAGGCTATTGCCCGGATCCCGCAGGCTACATACGAGCAGTGGTTTGCCGATCTGCCTGAGGCGATCCGGAAAAAAATGCTGCGGCAATGGGGCCCGCCTCCCGGAGAAACGTATGTCGCAGATGGCGCCATTTCGGTCGCGGGTATCGACCTGGGCAATGTCGTAGTCCTGCTCCAGCCGCCGCGGGGCTATGGCATGGACCCGGACGCGATCTACCACCAGCCGGATCTGCCGCCGACACACCACTACTATGCCGTCTACCGCTGGCTGCGGGATACGTGGGGGGCAGACGCCATCGTGCATGTCGGCAAGCACGGAACGCTGGAATGGCTGCCGGGAAAAGGAACTGGTCTTTCCGAAAATTGCTTTCCGGATGCCTTACTGGGGGATATGCCGCTTTTCTATCCGTTTATCATCAACGATCCGGGGGAGGGTTCTCAGGCCAAACGGCGCGCACATGCCGTTGTAGTAGACCACCTGACTCCGCCGATGACCTCTGCCGATACCTATGGCGAACTGGCCGAGCTGACGCGGCTGGTAGACGAATACTACCAGGTCGAACTTCTCGATCCCGCCAAATTGCCCCTGCTGCAACGCCAGATATGGGACCTCATCCGGCAAACCAACCTGGATACTGACCTGGCGGCGCTGCTCAGCCGGGATCACGGTGATCACAAACACGACTGGGACGAAGAAATGACCCCGGAAGGCGTACCGGTATCGCTCAGTGAAATGGGCGGCAAGGACGTCGCCCACCTCATCGAGGACCTCGACGGATACCTCTGCGAACTTGGAGCCGCCCAGATACGCAACGGTTTGCACATCCTGGGGCAAATGCCGGAGGGAGACGAACTAACCGATATGTTACAGGCGCTGACGCGGTTGCCGGGCCTGCACACGCCGGGCCTGCCCGATGCCGTCGGCAGTCTTTTTGGGCTTATCTGGGGGAATGAAGCCACCGGAGAGCGGTTACAACACGTCGACGCGCGGCTGACAACGCTGGCGGGCCGGCCAGTCGTCACGGTGGCCGACGCCCGGGAAATAACAGACGAACTCGGTCATCACCTGCTTGAGCTATTGCAGCGGCGCCGGTATGACCTTAGCGGGATCCGCGATGTGATACACGAAACGTTCGGCTTTTCAGTTCCGGAAAACCACCCCCTGGTCTCCGTCCTGACGAGCATCTGCAAGCAATTAGTACCCGGTCTTGGTCAGACCTATGACGAAATTCATCACCTGCTTCATGGATTATCAGGCGGTTATGTCCCTCCCGGACCGAGCGGAGCGCCCACCCGCGGGATGGCTCACCTGCTGCCGACAGGCCGGAATTTTTACGCCGTAGACCCCCGGGCGCTGCCGTCCGCGGCGGCATGGGAAGTCGGTCGCCAACTCGCCGACGAAGTACTCCGGCGGCACCTCCGCGAAACCGGCGCCTATCCGGAACGCGTGGGCATCAGCATCTGGGGTACCAGCGCGATGCGGACGCATGGCGACGACGTCGCGGAAATACTCGCGCTGCTCGGCGTAAGGCCGGTATGGCAGGCAGAAAGCCGCCGGCTCACCGGCGTGGAAGTCATCCCTCGGGAAGAACTGGGCCGGCCGAGAGTCGACGTTACGGTTCGCATCAGCGGGTTTTTCCGGGATGCTTTCCCGCACCTGATTCAGTTGATGGACGAGGCCTTCCGGGTAGTCATGCAGCTCGACGAGCCGGATAATTTCGTCCGGCAACATTACCTCGCTGACCTGTTGACATCGTCGGACGTACCCGTCGAAGAAGCCGAGGAAAAAGCTGCCTACCGTATTTTCGGCTCTGCGCCGGGAACCTACGGCGCGGGTATTCTGCCATTGATTCAGGAAAAAAACTGGAAAACAGAAGCCGATTTCACACAGGCATACGTCAACTGGGGCGGCTATGCCTATTCCGGTAACGCCCAGGGCGTAGATGCGCGACCGGAATTCCGGCAGCAATTGGCCGGCATACAGGTAGCGGTGCATAACCAGGACAACCGGGAGCATGATATCTTCGACAGCGACGACTACCTCCAGTTTCACGGCGGAATGATCGCCAGTATCCGTAGCCTGACCGGGCAGCAGCCCAAACACTACTTTGGTGATTCCCAGAACCCGGCGCGGCCCGTGGTGAGGGACTTGAAAGAAGAAGCACTGCGGGTGTTCCGGTCGCGTGTGGTGAACCCCAAGTGGCTCGCCGGTATCCAAAAACACGGGTACAAAGGCGGATTGGAACTGACGGCTACAGTCGACTACCTCTTCGGCTACGATGCCACAGCCGGTATTCTGGAAGACTGGATGTACGAAAAAGTAGCCGAAACCTATGCGCTCGACCCGGACATGCAGCAGTTTTTGCAGGAAAACAATCCCTGGGCTCTGCAGGCCATCTCCGAGCGATTGCTGGAAGCCGCAGGCCGGGATCTCTGGAAAGAGCCGGACGCTGCTACCCTCGAAGCCCTGCAGCAACTGCAACTGAGTAACGAGGGAATGCTGGAGATACGGGGAGAATAAAAGTCAGCGCGGGCTTCGCCCGCGGTCTTGCTCTGGAATTTCCGAAAAACCGCGTTGAGTACCCGGCAACAGGTTTACATACTGCCGGCCGGAACCTTTTCCGACGGCGAGTTTGAACGACCGCAACAGTCACAAACCGATTCAGCATGCGTCACAGACATGGCTGGATCACGGCCGGAGTATCCAGCGCAAAGCGTTCGTCAGAAGTACTTTGTAAGAAGCGTTTTCAAACAGGTTCGGGTCATGCCCCATGAAGATATAGAGGTTTTTTCCCTTGATCTGCTCGTTGGTCCAGACGACAGGGTGGTCTCCCATTTTCCGGTCGGAAGCGGGCTGATACGTCGATTCGTCTACCGCAGCCAGTACCCGGACGTTTGGCCTCGGGCTTCTGTCGTAGGTGTACCATTCTTCTTTCACAACGCTGAACCGGGCAGGAACGCCTTTCATAACCGGGTGCGTAGCGTCTTCCACGACGACTTCCGCCGCCACAAACGTCGGGATATACGATGTAAACCGGATACCGCCCATGAATTCCTGAAACCAGGGCCAGACAGTATGCCCGTTGAAATCGCCGAGCAGCGTCGCATGATGAACGCCGATCCAGCCGCCCCTGCCGCTTTCCATATAGTCCTTGAACGCCTGTTTCGCCGTTTCCGGCCATCCGTACGGCGGGTAGTTCAGCTGGAAGACGAGGGCATATTTCGCGAGGGACTCTTGGGTAAAGGAAGCCGTATTTTCCACATAATCAATGGAAAAGTGCTCCGTTGCCGCCAGGCGGTCGAGCCATATCCGCGCGGTATCAACATATGGCTGATGCTGTTCGCCGCGCTCTGCCAGAACGAGTATCCGGGGGTACTGGGCGAAGGCAGGCAGACCGATTGCCAGCAGGCATATCCAAAGCAAGTGTTTCATGGGTTGCCAAAGTTAGGGACGAAGCCCGTATCTTCAACCGCATTCTCCGTTCTCTAAATCCTGATGAAAAAAACACTGATTTTCGGCCTTTTACTGCTGGCGTCTTACCTGGCTGACGCGCAAAAACCGCTTCGTCTGGCAGTAGCCGGCGTTTCGCACGGACACGTTCCCTGGATTCTCAACCGGAAAGACAAAAAGGATATCGAGCTGGTCGGTGTCGCCGAGCCTGATAAGGAACTTTCTGCCCGGTATGCAGCCCGTTACAAGCTCGACCCGAAGCTGTTTCATACCGACCTCGGAAGGATGCTGGACGAAGTAAAGCCGGAAGCTGTCGTCGCCTTCGGCTCAATCTACCAGCACCTGGCCGTGGTAGAGGCCTGCGCTCCGCGGGGCATCCACGTCATGGTCGAAAAACCGCTCTCCTACCGCCTTGATCATGCCAAACGTATGGTGGAACTGGCCGAGAAAAACCATATCTATTTGCTGACGAACTACGAAACTTCCTGGTATCCGTCGATTGAAAAGGCCTTTCAACTCGTAGCAGATAGCAATTTTGTCGGAAAACTGCGAAAGGTAGTCGTACATACCGGACACGAAGGGCCGAAAGAAATCGGCGTCGGCAAAGAGTTTTTCGACTGGCTGACCGACCCCGTCCAGAACGGCGGCGGCGCCCTGATCGATTTCGGCTGCTACGGCGCCAATCTGATGACGTATTTCACGAAAGGCGAAAAGCCGCTTTCGGTGACGGCGATTACCCGTCAGTTCAAGCCGGAAATATATCCGAAGGTAGACGACGAGGCGACGATCATCGTCGAGTATCCGTCCTCTCAATGCATTATCCAGGCGTCGTGGAACTGGCCTTTCGGGCGAAAAGACATGGAAGTCTACGGCGACAAAGGCTATATCATCACCGATAACAACACCGATTACCGTCTCCGCAACCGGACCCACCCGGAGCGCAGGACGAAGGTTTCAAAAGAGGCGCTCGGGGTGTATGACGACCCGTTTGCCTACTTCCATGACGTCATCCGCGGAAAAATCGAACTGCGGCCCTATGACTTATATTCGCCCATTAATAACCTGACCGCCGTTCAGATTCTGGATGCCGCCCGCCAGTCGGCCAAAACCGGAAAAACCGTGACGCTGTAATCGCATGAGTCAAACTTCTTCTTCCCAATGGCTGGGCCATCCCCGCGGACTTTTCATCCTTTTTCTGACCGAACTCTGGGAACGTTTCAGTTTCTACGGCATGCGGGCCATTCTGGTGCTGTACCTGACCGCGCCCATGACCGGCCTGAACCCCGGTCTGGGCTGGAGCAATGCCGAAGCCCTCACGTTTTACGGTTGGTATGGTTTCAGCGTGTACATGGCCAGTCTTCCGGGGGGGTACCTCGCTGACAAATGGCTGGGGCAGAAAAAGACGGTCATGATCGGGGCCATTCTCCTGACGGTCGGCCACGGTATTCTGGCCATTCAGGCGATGTGGGCGTTTTACCTGGGGATATTCTTCATCGTATCAGGCGTAGGCCTGCTCAAGCCGAATATTTCGACGATGGTGGGCGGGTTATATGGCCTGCACGATACCCGCCGCGACAAAGGATTTACAATCTTCTACATCGGCATCAACATCGGCGCGGCAATTGCGCCACTGCTGGTAGGCTGGGTAGCCTATCGATACGGCTGGCACTATGGCTTCGGCCTGGCGGGTGTCGGGATGGCGCTGGGTTTTCTCGGGTACCTGCAAGGCCAGAAATACCTGCAATCTGTCGGTAACTTCCTCGGCACCAGCGAAGACGCTTCCGACCGGGAAAAATTACACAAGCCGCTGACGCCCGTCGAAAAAGACCGGGTACTCGTGCTCGTTCTTTCCTTCCTGATTGTCATTATTTTCTGGGGAGCATACGAGCAGGCCGGCGGTCTGATGAACCTGTATGCCGAGCAGAAAACCGACCGGCATTTACTTGGTATGGAGATACCGGCGTCCTGGTTTCAGTCGCTGCCAGGCATTTTCGTAATTTCACTGGGAACGATCGTCGCCGCCTGGTGGAGCCGCCGCGCCAAAAAAGGAAAGGAATCGTCTTCCCTCGCTAAACTGGCGATCGGGACGATGATTACCGGCTCCGGATTCTTCTTTATGACAGCAGCGTCGCTCCAATATGCGGCAGACGGCAAAGCGGCTATGTACTGGCTGGTACTGGCTTACCTCTTCCACGTGATCGGGGAGCTGTCGTCTTCGCCGGTGTCGCTGTCGTTTATCACGAAACTCGCGCCGGCCAAGTACGCCTCCATGATGATGGGCTTGTATTGGGCGGCTACCGGAATGGGCGAAAAACTCGCCGGAACGCTGGGCGCGTGGTCGCAAACCTGGGGAGAATTCGAAACCTTCACGGGCATCGCGGTTTTCTGCGTCCTTTTCGGAGGGTTGATCCTCCTGCTGCTCAAACCGCTGAAACGGCTTACGCACGGAGCCGACGATGATTACGAATAGCCATGGAAACGGAACAATTGAAAGAACTCGCCCGGCAGCTGAGCTGCCCCGAAGGTGAGAACGGCCTGAAAACGGCCGAGCAGATGAACTTCTCCAACGGTGGCATGACCCGCTTCACCATCCGGACGCTTAACCCGCAACCGGGCGAAACGGTACTGGAAATCGGCCCGGGAAACGGCGAACATGTCCATGAACTGAGCGACGTGCAGTACCAGGGGGCGGATATTTCAGGACTGATGGTCGCCGAGGCTCGCCGCATCAACCACGCGCGGGTAGCAGCCGGAACGGCTGCCTTCGATCTGGTTCCGGCCGATCGCCTGCCTTATCCGGACCATTCGTTCGACCGCATTTTCACGGTTAATACCCTGTATTTCTGGCAACAACCGGAAGCCTACGCGAATGAGATTTACCGGGTTTTACGGCCGGGAGGCACCTTTTGCCTCGCGTTTGCCCTGCGCTCGTTCATGGAAAAACTACCCTTCGTCACCTACGGCTTCCGCCTCTATGACGAGCAGGCGGCACTCGCCGTGCTCGGGTCTTTTTCCCGGAAAGAAGTAGTCTTTCAAACCGAAGAAATCGTCGGCAATACCGGGCAGTCGGTCATCCGTGATTACGCGGTCATCGTCGCTCATAAATAACGATCATGATTTATCCATTTGCGGCGTTGGTCGGACAGGAACGGCTTGTCCGGGCGCTTCTTCTCTGTGCTGTTCATCCGGGTATCGGCGGGGTGCTGATCCAGGGAGACAAGGGAACGGCCAAAAGTACCGCTGCCCGCGGCCTGGCTGAAATCCTGCCTCCGGTACGCCGGGCGGTCGGCTCTCCGCTGAATTTGTCGCCGGAGGAAACGGATGGTACTTCCGGAGCGGAACTCGTTCCGGCTCCTTTTGTTACCCTTCCCCTCGGCGCTTCGGAAGACCGGGTCATCGGGCAGCTGGACCTCGAAACCGTACTCACCGAACGCCGCAGGACATTGCAACCGGGCCTGCTGGCGGCGGCGCATCAGGGGATTCTATACATTGATGAAGTAAACCTGCTGCCGGATCACCTGGTGGACGTCCTGCTGGACGTCGCCGCTTCCGGTGTGAATACCATCCAGCGCGACGGACTATCCGTCAGCCACCCCTCCCGGTTTTTTCTGATCGGAACAATGAACCCTGAGGAAGGATCGCTCCGGCCTCAGTTTCTGGACCGTTTTGGCTTGATGGTCCACGTGCATGCACCGGATGATCCGGTTGTCCGCGCCGAAGTCATCCGCCGTCGTATTGCCTTTGAGCGGGAACCGGCGGTATTCCGTCAGGCCTGGCAGGAAACCGAAGATATGCTCAAAACCCGCATACTCGCGGCACGCGCCCTGCTCCGGCATGTCCGTCTGTCCGACGAGCTGCTGCTGCACATCAGTCAGCTTTGCCGCGACGCCGGTGTGCAAAGCCTCCGGGCGGATATCGTTTTATACAAGACGGCCCTCGCCTGGGCAGCGCTCGAGCAACGCAACGAAGTAACGGAATCGGATATACAACAAGCGTCTGAACTCGTCCTGGCGCACCGGCGGAAAAACCGGCAACCAGACCGGCCTTCGGGCGGGTCACCGGAACCGCCGCAGATCGATCCTCCTGCCGGCGGTTCGGAGAAGCAAGAGGAAGTTTTCGGCATTCTCCCGACCGGAGCAGCACCGGTGATTGAAGTACGGGATACCGGGCTGGCCGGGCTGGCGGGTCGTCGCAGCCAAACCCCTGACCGCTCGCGGGGGCCCGTTGTCCGGACGACGCCGTCGCCCTTCCCCACAGAATTAGCCCTGGAAGCCAGCATCCGCCAGGCGCTGCTGCGTGATCCGGATAACGCCGGCCTCACCCGGCAGGACCTTCAACAGGCCGAACGGAGCGGAAAAACCGGTCATTTTCTGTTGTTTGTCGTGGACGCCTCCGGCTCCATGGCTGCCAACCGGCGCATGGAAGCGGTGAAAGGTACGATCCTGTCTCTCCTGACCGACGCCTACCAGAAACGGGATACGGTAGGACTGATTACCTTCCGTGGCGCCGAAGCCCAGGTAGTACTGGCGCCCACGCAGCGTACCGAACACGCGGAAGAAGCGCTGCGGTCGCTCCCAACGGGCGGGCGTACGCCGCTCGCGCATGCGCTGCTCCTCGCAGAAGAACTCGTACGGTTCGGGCCGGAAAACCCGCTGCTGGTCATCGTCAGTGACGGTAAGGCCAATGTACCCCTGCCGGGCGGCGGTGATCCCATCCGTCAGGCACTCACCATCGCCGGACGCCTCGCGGGTACGCCCGCCATCGTTCTGAATACGGAAATCGGGTTTCTTCCTTCCGGTCAGGCCGCCCGCCTGGCTGAGGCACTGCAGGCACCCTGTTTATCTCCGGAAGCTTTTTCCTCCGAAAATATCCTTCGTCTTCTTACCTCCTACCGAAAGAAATGATGAAACCGATGATGTTGGTCGGGACGGCGTCGGACGTGGGCAAAAGTGTCATTACAGCCGCCTTTTGCCGTATTTTCCGGCAAGACGGCTATCATCCTGCGCCGTTCAAGGCCCAGAATATGTCGCTCAACAGCTACGCCACGCCCGAGGGCCTTGAGATCGGGCGGGCACAGGCCGTACAGGCTGAGGCGGCTGGTATTCCCTGCCATACCGACATGAACCCTGTTTTGCTGAAGCCGACAAGCGACAAGGCCTCCCAAATCGTACTCAACGGCAAACCGGTCGGTACGCAATCGGCGTGGGAGTATTTCATGGCGGACGATCGCCAGGCGCTATTCACCGCCGTCACCGAAGCGTATGACCGGCTTGCGGCCCGCTATTCGCCCATCGTGATGGAAGGCGCGGGAAGTATTTCCGAGCTCAATCTCCGTCACCGCGACATTACCAATCTCCGCATGGCTATCCATGCCGGCGCAGCTACATACCTCATCGGCGATATCGACCGGGGCGGGCTGTTTGGCAGTGTCTATGGTACCATTGCGCTGCTGACACCTGAGGAAAGAACCTGTATCCAGGGTATTATTGTCAATAAATTCCGCGGAGATGCCCGGTTGTTCGAAGACGGCAAACGCATGCTTGCGGAGCTGACCGGCGTCCCGGTAGTCGGCGTACTGCCCTACTACCGCGATATTTACATCGAGGAAGAAGACTCCGTAGCACTCGACTGGAAGCGGCGCTCAGCCCTGGACGGCAAAGTGAATGTCGCTGTCGTACTTCTTCACCGCATGTCCAATTTTACCGACTTCAACCGACTGGAACGGGACCCCCGGGTAAATCTCTACTATGCCGCGACGCCCCGGGAGCTCGAAGCCGCCGATGTGGTGATTCTTCCGGGAAGTAAAAACACAGTCGAAGACCTGATTTCGCTTCGCCAGCGGGGCATGGCAGCCGCCATTCTCTCCGCCCGGAAAAACGGAAAAACCGTGATCGGAATCTGCGGCGGCTATCAGATGATGGGAGAATCGGTCGAAGATCCGGAAGGGGTGGAAAGTACCGTTCCATTCGTTCCCGGCCTGGGTCTTCTGCCCGTGCGGACGGTACTGACTCCGCATAAAACGACGAATCAGCGAACCTTTACCTTTCAGGGAGCAACGTGCTCGGGATATGAAATTCACATGGGTGTGACCAGCGGCGGCGGCCAACCGGTAGCAATACTGGCGGACGGTACTCCGGACGGATGCCGCGCAGACAATACCTGCTGGGGTACCTATCTTCATGGTATCCTCGACAACGATGCTGTCGTCAATGCAGTCCTCGAACCGCATACGGCTGCACGGGCGGCCCCTTTTTCCTATCCTGACTGGAAAGAAGAACAATACGACAAACTGGCCGACTGGCTCCGCAGCCACATCGACCTCGACTATATCTATGGAACGCTGAGATAGTGTTCTGATTCTGACTATGTTACACGGACACGGAGACGACGGATACCGCTATCCGCAACCCATACGGGCCGATTTCAGCACCAACGTCTGGTATGGCGGCGAGCCGGAAGGCCTGAAAGAACACCTCTTCGCCAACTGGGCGCGGGTAAACCGGTATCCGGAGGTAACCGCCGAGCGGCTCGCCGATCAGATCGCTGCTCAAAAGGGCTTGCGGGCCGGGCAGGTACTCGTTCACAACGGTACCGCGGAGAGCATTTACCTGCTCGCGCAGGCCTTCGCAGGCGTTGTTACGACGATTGTCTATCCGTCATTCTCTGAATACGAAGACGCCTGCCGGCTGCACGGTCATACCCTCCGGTTTGTCGCCTGGGAATACCTGGATCGGCTCGAAGCCGGCAGTACCCTGCTTTTCATTTGCCACCCGAATAATCCAACAGGGCAGACCTTTCCTTCGCTCGTATCCCTTCTTTCCCGGTTTCCGGAGACGATTTTTGTGGTGGATGAAGCTTTTATCGACTTCACGGATCAGGTATCTTCCCTGATTCCGCTGATCGGCCGGTATCCTAACCTGCTCATTCTCCGATCATTGACCAAAACCTATGCCATTCCGGGATTACGCCTGGGATATGTCGCCGGAAGTGAGGCAGTACTCGACCGGGTCCGGGCCGTGCGGCCTCCGTGGACGGTCAACGCCCTCGCGCTGGAGACCGGTTATTACCTGCTTGATAAGCCGGCTCCCTTTGAACTGACTTCCTATCTCCGGGAAAGGGATGATTTCCGGCAACAACTGCAAAGGATATCCTCGCTTGTCGTCCACCCGACGGATACCCATTTTTTCCTTTGTGAAACAACAAAAGCTACGGCGGCTGACCTCAAGTCCTGGCTCGTGGAGCGCCACGGCCTGCTGATCCGCGACGCAGGAAATTTCCGGGGGTTGTCGCCGCGGCATTTCCGGCTCGCCACACTCGATCCGACCCGAAACCAATGGCTTCTTAACGCGCTGACTGAATGGGAGTTATCCTGAGCTTGCTGATCGGGTACGGCCTGGATTTGCTTCTGGGTGATCCGGACAACTGGCCGCATCCGGTGCGGGTATTCGGAACCGCCATTGCCCGGGGAGAGACTATCCTGAATACCGGTGCAAACCGGTTCGGGAAGGGCCTTTTGCTGGCATCGATCCTTGTTCCGGCCGTATTTCTCTTTTTTTGGGCGACGAACCGCTTGCTCGAACATATTCATCCATGGCTGGCGATAGCCGCTAACGGTATCTGGGTATGGTATGGGCTGGCAAACCGGAGCCTGATTGACGAGGGGCGGAACGTGGGGAGGGCGCTGGAAGAACGCGGTTTGGAAGCAGGCCGAAAACAGTTGTCACGCATTGTCGGCCGGGATACTTCCCGTCTGACTCCGCATCAGATCCGAACCGCTGTTCTCGAAACCATGTCCGAAAACCTCAGCGACGGCGTCGTAGCGCCGCTTTTCTACCTCGCGTTTGCGGGCGTTCCGGGGATGATGGCCTATAAAATGATCAATACGCTCGATTCCATGATTGGCTACCGAAGCGAGCGGTACGAACAGTTCGGGAAGGCCGCCGCCCGTCTGGACGACCTTGCTAACCTCCTACCCGCACGACTGACAGCCTTTTTGATGGTGCTGGTGACGGGAAGCCGCCGGGCGATCCGCTTTGTCTTCCGATACGGCCGTGCCCACAAAAGCCCGAATGCCGGGTATCCGGAAGCCGCGCTGGCAGGAATACTTGACTGTCGTTTCGGCGGACCGAATGTGTACCACGGCGTCGCGGTATCTAAACCTTACATCGGGATAAACGACCGGGAGTTGACGCAGGAAGACCTCAGCACGGCGATTTCCGTCAACCACCGGGTATGTTTCGTTTGTATTTTACTGATTATCAGCATATGGTTACCCGGATTATTCTGACCGGAGGCCCCGGAGCGGGCAAAACAACATTATTGGAAACGCTGGCCGGGTTGGGTTATGCCTGTTCGGAGGAAGTATCGCGGCGGCTGATCCGGGAAGAAGTAGCAGTGAAATCCGACTGTTTACCCTGGAAAAACCTGGCCTGCTTCGCCGGAAAATGCCTGGGTGAAATGGAAAAAGACCATCATCGGGCAACTGGCCTTACTTTTTTTGACCGTGGCATACCGGATATCGTCGCATACCTCGTGGCCGGCGGGCAGCCGGTAGCTGCCGCCTGCCGCGAGGCCCTGGCGCGGTGCGAATACCACCCGGAGGTGTGGATAGCACCACCCTGGGAAGCTATCTATCAGCAAGATGACGAACGCTGGCAGACGTTTCCGGAAGCAGTACGTTTGTATGAACACATTTCAGAAACATATCTGTCACTCGGATTCCGGCTCCGGGAATTACCGCTTTCATCGCCGGAAGAACGGGCCGGAATAATCCTTCAGGCGCTCGGTATTACCGCAATCCCCGCCGCCGGATCGCGCAATCGCCCCGATTCTTGATTAGCTTTGCAACCAGCCAGGGTCACATTTTGTGTGAAAACGGGAATGCCGGTGGGAATCCGGAACAGTCTCCGCTGCTGTGAGAACCCGGTTTTCAGTTTACCGTTGACGGTTTACGGTGCGCACCGTTTTCCAAACTGAAAACGAAAAACTGAAAACCGAAAACTCCTCACCACTCGCCACTGCGTCTCCACGCGGGAAGGCGGTGAGGAGGGAGCAAAGTCAGAAGACCTGCCCCGGCTGATTCACCTGATGGCTTTCGGAAGAAAAGCCGGTAGAAACCATGATCCATTTTTTGACTACCTGCCGTTTCGGCAAATGGTGGGGCTGTATCCCGCTCCTCCTTGTTTCCTTTTTTCTTTCTGCCCAGAGCAGCACCCGACCGGAGCAGGTTCGCATCCGATATGCGAAAGGGTTTTCGGTCCGCTATGCGGGTACGTACAAAATCGTTCACATATTAAGTCCGTTTGGAAAATCGACGGATACGGCCCGGTACCTGCTGATTCCGCGGGGAAAGCCGCGCCCAAAGGGTTTTGCCGGTTACGAGGTCGTCGAGACGCCGGTCCGGAGCCTGGTGGCCATGTCTTCGATGCATATCGGACTGCTCGGTTTTCTGGGGGCGGAAGACGTGCTGACGGGACTGGGTAACCTGAAGTACGTTTCTTCTCCGAAAGTCATTGCCCGGATTGAAGCAGGAAAAGTAAAGGAAGTCGGTAAGGACCAGACGCTTAACGAGGAATTGGTCGTAGCGATGCACCCCGACCTGGTGATGGCCGTTGGAACGCCCAACGCGCGCCTCGACCGGTATGAAACGCTCCGGCGGGCCGGCATTCCGGTGTTGGTCAACTCGGAATGGGTCGAAACCACACCCCTTGCGCGGGCAGAGTGGGTAAAGCTCGTCGCCGTTTTGCTGAACCGCGAGACGCTCGTCAATCAACAGTTTGCGAAAGTAGAAGCCGAATACAACCGCCTGGCGGCCCTCACCCGGGCGGTGAAGACCCGGCCGGGCGTTATTACCGGTACGGCATACAAAGACTCCTGGTTTGTTCCGAATGGAGACAGCTACATGGCACGGTTTTTCAAAGACGCCGGGGCGAGCTATCCGTGGGCGCATACCCGGTCAACCGGCAGCCTGCCCCTGAATTTCGAAACCGTTTTTCCGGTAGGATTAAAGGCGGATGTCTGGCTGAATGTCGGACTGACCGACGCCGATACGAAGAAGGGCGTCCTCGGAAAAGATCCGCGTTATGCCGAATTCAAGGCTTTTAAGTCGGGTCGGATGTATAATTACAGTAAGCGGACCAACAGCCGCGGTTCCAACGATTACTGGGAATCCGGGGCGGTGAGCCCGCACCGGGTACTCGCCGATCTGATCCGCATCCTGCATCCGGAACTGCTTCCCACACACGAACTATACTATTACCAGCAAGTCAAATGACAGGCAGACTCCTCATCGGCTGCCTCCTGCTGGCTGTTGCCGGATGCCTGATTCTCAACATCGGTATTGGTTCGGTGGCAATTCCTCCAGGGGAAATCGTGCGTATTTTGCTGGATGGAAAATCGGACGACGAGGCCTGGCTGTACATCGTCCGGGAAATCCGTCTGCCCAAAGCACTGACGGCGATACTCGTAGGCAGCGGCCTGTCCGTCAGCGGATTACAGATGCAGACCCTGTTCCGGAATCCCCTGGCCGGTCCTTCCGAACTCGGCATTACAGCCGGCGCCGGTCTGGGCGTCGCGACGGTGATGCTGTCCGGTGGGAGCGCCGCGAGCCTCTACGCAATCCGGCAACTGGGGCTATCCGGTAGCTGGCTGATCGTTGCGATGGCGTCGCTCGGTTCGGCAGCCGTACTGCTCCTGGTACTGATGATAGCCGGTCGCCTGAAAGACAACGTCGTTCTGCTGCTCGTCGGCGTGATGATCGGCACAATGACCTTATCGCTCATTAGTATCTGGCAGTACTTCAGTCAGCCGGAGCAGCTTCAGGAATACCTCATGTGGACCTTCGGCTCGCTCGGCGGCGTGGTAGACGATCACCTGACCGTACTGGCGTCTGTTGTGGCGTTTGGTCTGCTTCTGGCTTATGCGTCGTCCAAAGCGCTGAATGCGTTGCTTCTCGGAGAGCAGTATGCCCGAAGCATGGGGCTGACCGTTGGTCGGGCCCGGACGATTATCCTACTCAGTACCAGCCTGTTGACGGGCAGTATTACGGCGTTTTGTGGTCCGGTGGCGTTTGTCGGCATTGCCGTACCGCACCTGACGAGGGCGTTGCTCGGCACGTCCAATCACCGCCTGCTGATTCCGGCCTCGGCCCTGCTGGGGTCGGTATTGCTGTTGTTGTGCGACAGCATCGCGCAACTTCCGGGAACGCAGGCCGTATTGCCCATTAATATTGTGACATCGTTGTTCGGCGCGCCGGTCGTTATCTGGATGATCGTTCGCCGGCATAATTTCCGTTCCGTATGACCGGCATTTTCCTGCAAACCGATGCCCTGCACATCGGGTATGCGTCGCGGTCGGTTTCGGGACCGCTCAATCTTTCGCTTCGTAAGGGGGAACTGGTCTGCCTGCTCGGGCCGAACGGCGCCGGAAAATCGACACTGATGCGGACATTATCCGGCCTGCAGGCGCCGTTGAAGGGCTCCATCTTATTGGAGGGGATTCCGCTGGAGGCGCTTTCTCCGCTTGAGCTTGCCCGGAAACGCAGCCTTGTCCTCACCGACCGTACCGACCCGGGGAACCTCACCGCCGGGGAAGTAATCGCGCTCGGACGTACGCCGCATACCAATTGGCTGGGGCGTTTGACGCCGGTCGACCAGCAGCAAATCCAAACCGCTATTGACCTGACAGACACCGGCTTTCTGCTGTCCAGGCGAATGCCGGAGCTGAGCGACGGCGAGCGGCAAAAGGTCATGCTGGCGCGGGCCCTGGCACAGGATACCGACCTCATTTTGCTGGATGAACCGACGGCACACCTCGATCTGCCTAACCGGGTGGCGATGATGCAATTGCTCCACCGGCTGGCCCGAACCACGGGTAAGGCGATACTGCTTTCGACCCATGAGCTGGACCTGGCCCTGCAAACGGCCGACCGTCTCTGGCTGATCACGCGCGACGGGACGCTCCATGCCGGTGTTCCGGAGGATCTGGTACTCAATGGAACGTTTGAAACGGCCTTTGCCCGGGACGGACTCCAGTTCGACCGGCAAACCGGTGGTTTCCGCATCCGTCTGACGGAAGAAGGGCCGGTTGTTTCCTTAGCCGGTCCGGATTCTATCTGGCTGCGTCAGGCGCTCGCCCGCGAGGGCTACCGGATCCGGGCCGACGGCGGTTATCTTCTTTCGGTAGAAGAAAGCGGGTGGAAAACTACTGATGGTCAGTTATTTACCACGATTGAAACACTTCTCGCGCACCTGCGCAACCAGTTATTCCAATGAAAATCTATACGAAAAAAGGAGATAAAGGCACCACCGGCCTGTTTGGCGGCAAGCGTGTCGACAAAGACGACGTTCGGGTAGAATGCGTCGGTACGCTCGACGAGGTCAATTCGACGATCGGACTGTTACGGTCCAAACTCGGCAACGAACATCCCTGGCAACCCAATCTTCACCGGATTCAGAAAGACCTGATGGACATGATGTCGCACCTGTCACGGCCTTCTGACGCCAAAAAGGAAAACAAAAACCCGATGCCGGTTGACGGAAGCGACTTCTGCGAAGCCTGGATCGATGCGCTCGAAGCGGCGATGACTTCGCCATCCGATTACTTTCTTTTACCGGGAGGAAACGAAGTATCGGCGCTCTGCCACGTCATCCGGACACAGGTACGCCGGGGGGAAAGAAGGCTGGTTTCCCTCCTCAAAACAGACCTTGTACACCAGGCAATTCCGGCGTATATTAACCGTCTGTCGGACCTCTTCTTCACGCTGGCCCGCGCTGAAATGGACAAAGCCGGCGTCGCGGAGGAGAAATGGCAGTTGTTTCTCTACAAACGCTTCAAAGAATGATCTGGTACGTTTCCGGTGGAGCCCGCAGCGGGAAAAGCCGGTATGCACAGGAATTGGCACTGAAGTTATCACGGGAGCCGGTGTATGTTGCCACCGCCCGTATCTGGGATGAAGATTTTGCCAAACGGGTGGAACGCCACCGCGACGAGCGCGGGCCCGAATGGACGACATTCGAGACGGAAAAGGAAATCCGTTCTCTTCCGCTCGACGGGCGCGTCGTAGTAATCGACTGCGTAACGCTCTGGCTGACCAACCTGTTTTTTGCGTTTGATAGTCAGATAGAGCCGGCTCTCAAGGCCTTCCAGCGTGAGATAGATGCGCTGGCGGCCCGGGAAGGGACGTTTATCGTTGTTTCCAATGAGCTGGGGATGGGCCTGCACGCCGAAACGGAATTGGGCCGTGCCTTCACCGATTTACAGGGCTGGGCGAATCAGTATGTGGCGAAACTGGCCGAACACGCGTGTTTTATGGTTTCCGGTCTGCCGCTGAAAGTCAAGTAAGAGGAGACGCAACAACGGCTGTTGTTCTCCGCCGAATCATGGGTTTCTCGACAAAATTCCAGGAGAACCACGCCAGGGGCATCGTGCAAACAACCGACAGGATGATCAGCAACCCGACGTGGATGCCGGGGAAGTAATACAACAGCGTCTGCTGAACCGGAAAAGAATAGATATAGATACCGTAAGAGAAATCCCCTCTCGCGCCAAAGGTATTCAGTTTACCGGGTTGAAAGGCCAGGTAATAAATTCCGGGGGGAAGTGTCAGAAAAGCCAGGGCGCGGCTCCACGGCGCCGGGAGCATTGCCAGCAATACCAACCCCGCCAGCGAAGCAAGTGCCAGCACTTTTCGCCGGCGGCGTGCTTCTTCGCGGTAGAGATACAGAACAATCCCACCGGTAAAGAAGGTAGTAAATTCGATGGCAGACCCGGCGACCATGTTGACCGAGGGGTAGAAATTATTGGCATATGTCGTACCGGAAATCAGCGCGTCAGCGACAATTCCGAGCAGAAAGAAGGCCAGTACCAGCGACCGCATCCGAAGCACTCCGGCGCGGTGCATGAGAAACAATCCAATGTAGCAGGAAAATTCGTACACCAGCGTCCAAAGCGACCCGTTGACAATGTCCGTATCGTTTGTAGAGAAGACACCCGGCAGGCTGAATTGCGAGCGGTATAGCAGGATATTAATCAGGTAGTTATAGGTTTCGGGGAGAAGGAAGTACTCTCGAGCTGGTAGGATTGTCACCAAAGGACCCAGAACAAACGCACAGAGGACAACCACGACAACAAGACCCGGGAAGATACGCCTCACCCGCCGCTTGAAAAACCTGACCGCATCCGGATTGCTGACCAGGCTGCTGCAAATAAGGTATCCGCTGATGACGAAAAAAGTCCGCACGCCGAAGAAACTGAACGAATAGTTTGCAAGAATACGCAAAGGCTCTTCCAATACCCGGCCCGAAAGATCATAGGAATGAGATACGACTACCGACAAGGCCGCGAGAAAACGAATAAAGTCGAGGTTGTTATGGCGTTCGTCGGATAAATTCATTGACAGTATGGACAATACTTCTGCAATCAACTGATTACGCTTCAGCCAACGACAATGAAAGCAGTAGCAGGAGACGTCAGAATCTCCGGGACTCATACCTATTCATTGGAGAAGGCCCGCAAATTTCGATAGAATTTCCCCGATTTGCAAGGCATCCTTTTACGAGTGATTTTACGGTTATTCCGGTCTGCGATACATTTCCGATAAAACACCGGTTAGGTATTTATTTCGCGGCAATCATACCTTTCCGCGCGGAAAACACGCCGCTTGCGCAGTAGTTATCTGTTAAGCATACAGGATTATAATCTATTCATTTTCAATTACTTGTATAGTAAGTTAATTTCAAAAAAAAGACGACTGTATGGATTTTGAAAAACAAACAATCAGATACAGCGGCTGTCCGTTATTTTATGATCCAGAGTAAGTATCCGCGGCTAAAGATAGCACAATACCCCTGCTTTACAGGGACGCAGAAAAGTGCCGGAACTATCCGCTGAAAAGCAAATAAGGAAGCATTTCTGCTTCCTTATTTGCTTTTTAAATGTGTTTTAAAGCGATGATCTCTTTTCAGCCTACCGATCCAACTTTTTCGGGCTGCGAATTTACGTCGTCAACCAACCATTAAGAGTAGCATAGCCTGTATTATAGAAATTCCAAAATTTTCTTGGAAATAGCCTCCATACCCGCGTCGGAAGGGTGCGACGCTACTCCGGCATCTTTGAACAGACCATAGGCCGTATTTCCCCGGTTATTGATGGAATACAGGTACGTATAACCAAAACCGCGCTTGATGCTGACCCGCTCAATTGCCGCACTGGCCTCGGGGTGGTCAAAAAAAGCACCTGTGCAAACCACCTTTCCTTTGAAATTCTCCGTGAGGTATGTCATCAGGGTATCGAATTCCGGTTCGAAATTCAGTTTTTTGACGAACGTCTCACCCACGTTGTCTCCGATACGCATGATGATCAGGTCCGCTCCGAACGCCTTTTCATCCTTGAAAAACTGCCTGGTATCCATCGTCCAGAACGTCGTCTCGAACGTGGATCCTTTGTTTGTCGCCAAAAATTCGGTTTTGGGATTCCGTTTCAGCAATTCCTTTTTCAGGAGGGATACATAGTCCTTATCGGCTGCCGAGGCGGCCATTCCCCAGTCGCCATACCATTCAAGCTGCGGTGCAGGCGGATGTCGTGTGATGCTGTTTCCGATAATCAGCACCTTGTTGAACGTCAATTGGTACTGCGCATCAACAGACCGCGACACTTTTCCGTTTACCCGCGTGCGGATACGGAGGTTTGCCGACTGTGTAAGCAGCAGACTGTCCCCTGCCATCCAGTCCGTCCCGTTGACCGAATACTCGGTTTTGCCACCGACGACGTCCGAACTGACCCGAACGAGCGTATTGAAAGGTACATATCCGGGTTTCGGAGACAGCTCCGGAACGGCTAGCGAATCATCTACCGGATCATTGTTCTCTTTTTTACAGCCGGTTAGTAACGCGAATACCAAAAAGACAATAAAAAACTGCTTCATATAAACGATGGAACTTCCCGGCAAAAGAACAGGGAATGCCAGTATAAAAACAAATTTACAGCGTCTTCTCACTTTTTTTCCAAAGCCAGCAGCCGGTCGCGGATATACCGGCTATTCGGTCACCCATTTCACCTTCTCTTCGATAGGCTTTCGGACGGGAGTCCGTTCCGGCAGCTGGTGATAGCCCATGTAAAAAAGTCCGACACACTTTTCATTCGGTCCCAGTCCCAGAAATTCACTGAACAAGGCCAAATTCCCCGGCGTACTCCAGTACGCTCCAACGTTCAGCGCCGTGGCGGTCAGCCACATATTCTGCACCGCACAGGCAACTGCCGCCAGCTCTTCCCACTCAGGGACTTTCTCCGGGTGAAGTTCCATGCAGATGGCGATGACGCATGACGACCGCGTCACTTTCTCCCGCGTACCCTTCCACTTGGCTTCAGAAAACAATTCAGGCAGCGTTTGTGCTTGATAGGTATCGCCAAGGAAGTCGGCGAGCCGGGTTTTACCTTCGCCACGGAAAACGGTAAACCGCCAGGGTTCCGTCAGCCGGTGCGTCGGTGCATAGTTGGCGTTGGCGAGAATGGTCTCCACAACGGAAACGGGGATTTCTTCTCCGGTATAATCAGGTGGGAAAATACTTCTGCGGGTCCGGATAATCCGGTTCAGGGCTTCTGCGGCTGGTGTCATCAGGTGTTCATTTTTTCCAAAAGTACATGCTGCCGGGCTACCGGCGCTGCCTGTTTTCCGATATTTCGCCGGATGTCCCGGAAAATACGCTGAACCGTCGGATCGGCCGGATGGAGCCCGGCGGTATGCTTATCCCCTGCCAACAAATTTTCCTGCCGATCTTCAAACCTTCCGAAAAAGTCTATATTTACGCCATTGGGAACCGCCCTCCCGTTCTGCCACCGCGACCTTATCCATTCATCCGCATCTGTCAATCCGACTGGCCTGCTGCCAATCGGACCTTTGCTCTATAGGCGTAGCATGAGAGCCTCTATACGATCGCTTTATCTGGTATTGCTCGTTTTCTACGTGTTTTCCGCGCAGAGTCAAACCCATGAATCCGGGGTTCGGCAAGGTGTACTGGATCTGAAAGGGAAGTCTTTGAAAGAGACGTCTGTCCTCCTCGACGGGGAATGGAAATGGTACTGGAACCGCTTCAAACAGCCCTGGGAAGTGGATACCGATTTCGAATACATCCACTTTCCAACGTTATGGAACAATAGTACCTGGAAAGGGCAACCTATTGAATCTCAAGGATTTGCCACCTACGAAATGGTCATCGTACATCCGGCGGCAGGAGAGCGGCTCGCGCTTAATCTGCCGGATGTGTACTCCGCTTCGCGGTTGTTTGTCAACGGGAGACTCGTCGCCCAGTCCGGCGTTCCGGCGACATCCAAGGATAAATCTGTTCCTTTCTGGTCCTTTCGTGCGGTCCCGCTTCCTGCCGCAGATACCATTCGTTTATTGCTCCACGTCTCTAATTACCGGCATTCAAAAGGCGGGCCGTATCAATCCATCGAAATCGGGGATGCAGCCGCTCTTGCCTCCCGGGATTTCATCGGGCAGGCGTCCGACCTGTTTCTGACCGGCTGCCTGTTTATGGGCGGATTGTTCTTTCTCGGGCTGTTTGTATTCGGACAGCACGACAGGGCCATTTTGTATTTCTCGCTGTTTTGCCTGTTGTATAGTTACCGGATCATCGGAACAGACCGGTATGTACTCCATTCCCTGTTTCCCTTTATCAGCTGGTTTATTACGGTGCGGCTGGAGTACCTGACGCTCTTCCTGGGCGTGGCCATGTTTGTGGAGTATACCCGGGCGCTGTACCCCCTGGATGGCAATCCGCGTATTCTCCGGGCGATGACCTGGCTCTGCTTCGGGTTCGGATTACTGGTGATTGTGCTGCCGCCGATTCTTTTCACCCGACTGATCAACCCGTTTCTGGTGCTGATGTTTCTCTACATCGGCTATGCGTTCTATATTTATTACATCGCGGCGCGGCATCACCGGCCGGGAGCAAATTATGCGCTGCTGAGTACAGGTGTGCTCCTGACGGTTTTTGTTGCGATTAATCTGGACTATTTCGGGGTATCGATCGTCGGAAAAACCCTGGTTTTCCTTGGCTATATTCTGTTCTTTTTCCTGCAATCGCTTATCCTCTCCTTCCGCTTTGCCTACACGCTGAAACAGGCCCGCCAGCAGGCAGAAGAGGGACTCGTGGCCAAGAGCGAATTTCTGAGTACCATGAGTCACGAAATTCGCACGCCGCTTAATTCTGTCATCGGGATGATGAACCTGCTTCAGGCCGAAAATCCCCGGCCCGATCAGGAACATCACCTGGAAGTGATGCAATTCTCCGCCAACCACCTCATGAGCATTATCAATGACATTCTGGACTTCAACAAGATCGAAGCCGGGAAAATCAGGTTTGAATCGATCCCGTTCGATATCCGGACGCTGGTCCGCAATACCCTTGAAAGCTACCGTACCTATGCCGATGAAAAGAAGATCGACGTGCACCTGCGCGTCGATCCGTCGATTCAGACTCTCGTTATCGGTGATCCTACCCGTACATCCCAGGTATTGAATAACCTTGTCCACAATGCCATCAAATTCACCCAGAAGGGCTGGATAAAGCTCAGTGTTGATACTGAAAATCAAACAGATACACAGATCACGCTCAAAATTACTGTAGAAGATACAGGCATAGGCATTGAGCCTGAGAAACAACGGTTGATTTTCGACCGGTTTACGCAGGCGGATTCGTCCATGAACCGGAGTTTCGGCGGAACGGGACTCGGGCTGGCCATCTGCAAAAACCTCCTGGCGCTGCAAGGCATTGAACTGCATCTGGACAGTACGCCGGGCCGTGGTTCGGCCTTCTATTTCCTGCAAACCTTCCAGAAATCTTCCCAGCCGGTCCCCGAAGCGCAAACGCCGGTCAAGGTGCTGAATGAAAAAGCACTGGAGGGGGTTCCTATTTTGCTGGTCGACGACCAACCCATGAACATTCTGGCCGCCCGCGGCATTCTCAAACGCTGGGGAGCGATCGTCGACGTCGCCATTAACGGCCAGGAAGCACTGGAAAAACTGGAATCAACCAAGCCCTTTCTGGTGCTGATGGACCTTCAAATGCCGATTCTCAACGGCTACGAAGCCACCAAACAGCTGCGGGCACGCGGCATCAACGTTCCGATTGTTGCGCTCACGGCCAGTCTTGTTCCCGAAATCGAAGACAAAGTCCGGGAAGCGGGGCTGAATGACATCGTCCTGAAACCCTTCAACCCGCAGGAACTGCTGCGGGTCATATTGAAATACACTGAGCATTAATACTCATCAATCCGTTTTTCAGCAAAAGGACAGTCTGTCACTTTGCAAAAGGCAGTTTTTATGAGTATTTATGGTTATTTTAGGACAATAACTTCCTTGCTTTTACTTCGCCCCAAAGTCATCTTTTTTCGTCTGCCTTTGCCGATCCGACTGTAGCTTTGGCGTGGAGAGGCCCGTGTGCCGGGCAGGTGGAAAGCGCCTCTCTGTAAACCCCGAAAATGCCATGGATGATTTTCTTGCTGCCCGTTCCCAGATGGCCCTTTCCCTGGGCTTTCACATTATCTTCTCGTGTATCGGCATGGTCATGCCTTTTTTCATGGCCGTTTCTCACTTTTACTGGCTGCGTACAGGGCGCCCCGTTTTCCGCAACATCACGAAGGCCTGGAGCAAAGGCGTTGCGATATTTTTCGCGACAGGCGCTGTTTCCGGAACGGTACTCTCTTTTGAACTGGGGCTTCTCTGGCCGACGTTCATGCAGCATGCGGGTCCGATTTTCGGCATGCCCTTTTCGCTGGAAGGCACAGCTTTCTTCATCGAAGCCATCGCGCTGGGCTTTTTTCTGTATGGCTGGGACCGGTTTCACCCGTGGTTTCACTGGGCGACGGGTGTTGTAGTCGGTATCAGCGGACTCGTTTCCGGCATTCTCGTCGTTTCCGCCAATGCCTGGATGAATAGTCCGGCCGGGTTTGACTACGTCGACGGGAAATACCTCAACATCGATCCCATCGCAGCGATGTTCAACGATGCCTGGCCGCTTCAGGCCCTGCATATGTGTCTGGCGGCTTTTGTGGCTACCGGTTTTGCGGTCGCCGGTGTTCATGCCCTCATGATCCGGCGGGGCCAATACGTTGATTTTCACAGCAAAGCGTTCCGGATCGCCGCCGTCTTTGGTACCGTCGCTGCCGTACTGCAACCCCTGAGCGGTGATTTATCGGCGAAAGACATCGCGAAACGGCAACCGGCGAAACTGGCAGCGATGGAAGCACATTTTCACACCGAAAAACGGGCTTCCCTCATCGTTGGAGGCCTTCCGGACGAAGACGCGCAGGAAGTAAAATACGCGATCCGGCTCCCTGGTATGCTGAGTTTTCTGGCGCATGGCGATTTCGATAAGCCCGTCGCCGGTCTCGATACGATACCCAAAGAAAACCAACCGCCCGTCGCCCCTACCCACTTCGCGTTTCAGATTATGGTCGGCGCAGGTATGCTGTTGCTGGGCCTTTCCTTTCTCTATTTTCTTGCGTTATGGAAAGGATGGTTGCAGCGACGTTGGCTGCTGGGGCTGTTTACCCTTGCTACTCCCCTGGGTTTCATTGCGGTAGAGGCAGGATGGACGGTAACTGAAGTGGGCCGCCAACCCTGGATCATCCACAACATCATGCGTACAGCCGACGCCGTTACGCCGATGCCGGGCATTCGGTATTCGTTTTACCTGTTTACCGGGGTATACCTTTCGCTGGCGGTAGTCGTAGTGTTTATGCTGTACCGGCAGATCCGGATGGTTGGAAAACTCTATCACACAAACGCCTGACTTGCCATGCTATACGTCGTCATCGGCTACCTCTGGGCGGCCATTCTTCTGTATCTGTTGCTGGGCGGCGCCGACTTCGGCGCCGGTATCATCGAGCTCTTTACGTCCCGGAAAAACCGGAGCCGAACCCGCAAAACGTTGTATCACGCCATCGGTCCTATCTGGGAAGCGAATCATATGTGGCTGATTATCACGGTTGTAATATTATTTGTCGGCTTTCCGGTGATCTACACGACCATGTCGACGTACCTGCATATTCCCCTGGCGCTTATGCTGCTGGGTATCATCGCGCGGGGAACCGCCTTTACGTTCCGGCATTACGACGCCGTCCGGGACGATATGCAGGTACTCTACAACCGGATTTTCATGTATTCGTCGTTTGTGACGCCGCTGTTTCTGGGTATCATTGCCGGCAGCGCGGTATCGGGATATATTGATACACAAGCGGGCGATTTTCTCCACGCCTATGTTTTCAGCTGGCTGCATGGGTTTTCCATCTCCGTCGGGTTGTTTACCGTCGCGATATGCGGCTATCTGGCAGCTATCTACCTCATTGGCGAAACGCACGATCCGGACGAGAAGCTCCGCTTCATCCGCAAAGCACAGTTGTTTACGGGCGTCGCCATCGGAATGGGTGGCCTGGTTTTTCTTACGGCCTGGGTCGAAGGCATTCCGCTGACAGAATGGGTATTCGGAAATGTACCCGGCATCATCGGTTTCTCGGCTGCGACGCTTTCCCTCATCTTTCTCTGGTACTATCTCCGCGCCGGGAAACCGGTTATTATCCGCTTGCTGGCGGGTTTTCAGGTGACGATGATACTGCTCATCACCACGTACCGCCATTTCCCGGATATTGTTTTGCTGAAAAACGGAGATACCCTGTCCCTTCTCGCACATCAGGGGCAGGCCAAAACCATCGAGTCGCTGGGTATCGCGCTGCTCGCAGGCAGTATTTTCATTCTCCCTGCGCTGTTTTACCTGTTGTATAGTTTTCAGAAAGAAGAGGCACACGGATAGGACGGTTTCTTCCTCTGGTTTGAAAAGAATAATAACTGTCGAAAGCAGACAATCCACTGATTATCAAAGCGGCCGGGATGTGTTCCTCAAGAAGAAACACATCCCGGCCGCTTTTTCATAGCCCTTCATCCGGAAAAAAAGTACTAAAAGTCAGGAGGTGGAGGTAGGGTATGCCCCTTTCCCTGCGTCTACCGGTTGCTTTTCATTTCTAATCGACGCATTGTGAATCTTCCAGACGACTCCAGGCAGGAAAAGCCGGTACTCCAGCTCCATTCCGGGGAAATGCCCCGGGAGGCAGACAAGGAGTATTTCATCCGGCAATCCTTCCGGCAGGATCCGAAAAAAGGATGTGAATTGCTGTTCCGCCGTTACTACGCGCCTCTGTGCAGTCATGCTGCGCGGTATGTGTATACCCGTGAAATCGCGGAAGATCTTGTGAGCGACGTGTTTTATACCTTCTGGAAAAAGGAACTCCACCTCGAAATCACCACGTCTTTCCGGGCATACCTTTTTACGGCTGTGCGGCACCGGTGCTTCTCCTATCTCCGGGCAGAAATGACGACGGGTAAAGCACCTGATTTCCCGGAAGTTACTTCTCCATTTCCCCTGCCCGATTCGCTGGTGGAATACGACGAACTGCACCTGCACATCGAGAAGATTGTCAGCGAACTGCCTCCGCAACGGCGGAAGGCCTTTCTCATGAGCCGGTACGAAGGACGCAGCTACCAGGAAATCGCCGAGCGGATGCTTATCTCAACGAAAGCAGTAGAGGCGCACATTTCCAAAAGCCTCCGGACCCTGCGGGAGGCGCTGAAAGATCACTGGCTGGTGTTGATTACCCTGGCTTTTCACGACGTCCTTTAACCGACTGGCACCACCCATTTATGACCAATATGAATCCTGTATTATCCAAAGATAGCGTCTTCTCTTACTTTGCCGGAATGGCAACGCCGCTTCAGAAGGCCCTTCTGGAGGAATGGCTGCGGCATCCGGCCCATGTCGAACTGTATTTCGAATGGCTCGAGGAATGGGAAGCCGGTCAGCCGCAACTGATACCCGACGTAGACGTAGCGTTTACCCACTTTTCCAACCGCCTGGCGGAACCGGCGGCGGAGCATGAAACGGCGACCCCAGGGCCGGCTCCGCTTCGCCGCGCCCGCCGGCTGGGGTGGATTGCTGCGGCGACGATTACCCTCCTGCTGACCGCCTGGTGGCAGCGCGCACAGATCCTGGAAAAAACCTATGAAACCGGTCCGGGTCAGGTCAGCGCCGTCAAGCTGGCCGACGGCAGCCGCGTGGTACTCAACGCCAATTCCGTCCTGACGGTCCCGAGATGGGGCTTCGGAACGGATACCCGGGATGTCCGCCTCAACGGCGAGGCGACGTTTTCGGTCCGGCATACGGTTGATCACCGTCGTTTTACCGTCACCCTTCCTGATCAGAGCAAAGTGACGGTTCTGGGCACCGAGTTCGTCGTATATGCCCGTCCGAGAGGGACGCACGTGGTGCTCAACCGCGGGAAGGTACAGCTGACTTCCCCGGCAAATCCGCGGCCGCTGGCGATGAAACCGGGCGAGCGCGCGACCATCCTCCCCGCCGGTCATGTCAAAGTCGAAAACCTGACGCCGGCGCAGGCGGAAAGCGAACGCTCCTGGGAAGAACACCGCTTCGTCTTCGACCACACGCCGCTGCAGGAGGTGGCGACGCGGATGAATGAGGTATTTGACGTCCACGTCTACATCGAAGACAAGGCCCTGGCCCGCCGTGAACTGACTGGTACCTATCCGGCAACCACCGCCGAGGAACTGCTCGACATCCTGTCGGAGATGCTGGACATCGAAGTGAAAAAACAGAAAAAGAAATTGCTTCTCCTGCCCCGCAGAAACACCTACTAAAGCTCTAACTGTCTGACTGCTATGATGCGACGATTACCCCCCGTCCGGGCCCTGTCCCTTTGTGTACTGGTCGGAATCACCCCGCTCATGACCCATGCCCAGCTCTATGCCCTTTCGGCGCAGAAAGCCCGGGTCTTCGCCCATGAAGTTCCACTGCGGGATGTCCTGCTTCAACTGAAGGAGCGGTATCAGGTCGATATTCTCTTCGAGGAAAATCAGCAACTGCTTGTTCGCGGCGCGCTGCTCCGTGATGCAACACTTGAGCAAAACCTCGATCACCTGCTGGCATCCACCGGTTTACGTTATAGGAAAGTCAAAAAAGACACGTACATCCTGAAGCAAGCCGCGCCGGAGGTCAGTTTCCTGGCACAGCGGAGCAACGCGCTCCCGCCCGAGGCCACACCGATACGCCTTTCGCCGGCACGGACCGAACTGATCGTCGCCATTCCGCCGGTAAAAGGAAAGGTAACCGACCGGGCGACGGGCCAGCCGCTCGTTGGCGTCAGCGTCCTGCTGAAAGGTACCGGTCAGGGCACCTCTACCAACGCAGCCGGGGAATTTACCCTCAGCCTCGCCGAAAGCCAGGGTATCCTGTTAGTCTCCTCGATCGGGTACCAGACCGAGGAAATACCCCTCGGCGGACGGACGAGCCTGGCTATTTCCCTCGCAGCCGATACCAAGGCGCTGGGCGAGGTAGTCGTCACGGCGCTGGGGATCAAGCGGGAACAGAAAGCCCTCGGGTATTCCGTCGCGCAGATCGACGGCGCCGAGCTTTCCAACGTCAAATCGCCCAATATGCTCAACGCCCTGGCCGGAAAAGTAGCGGGCGTGAACATTGTCAGCACCAGTACGGATGCAGGTTCGACGGCCCTGATTACCATCCGCGGGCAATCTTCCATTTCGAAGGATAATCAGCCACTGTTTGTGGTGGACGGCATACCTGTAGCGCCTTCTCTCCGGACCCCCAACATGGCCATCGGCCGGTCAGTCACCGACTACGGCAGCCCCATCGGCGATATCAACCCCGATGATATTGAGAGCGTTACCATCCTCAAAGGCGCCAGCGCGGCGGCCCTGTACGGCAGCCGGGCCGGCAGCGGGGTAGTCCTCATTACCACCAAAACAGGCTCAAAAGCCCGGAAAGGTCTCGGCGTGACGGTGAATTCCACCACCATGTTCGATAAAATCTGGCAATACCCGGAGTTTCAGAATCAGTTCGGCACCGGGGATTTTCCGGGAACGGCCAACACCGTGCAGGGAAGCGCCTGGGGCCCGCGTCTGGACGTTGGCATGAAGAAAGCCCAGTGGAACAGCCCGCTCGACGCCAGCGGCAACCGAATTCCGACAGACTGGGTCTCGTACCCCAACCGGATCAGCGACTTTTTCAGAGTAGGAACGACCTTTACGAATAACCTGGCGGTGACGTCGAACGGTGAAAAGGGAAGCTTCCGTCTTTCCTATACCAATCTGTCGAACAACGGCGTCGTACCGAATACCGGTTTGAAGCGCAACTCGCTCGACCTGGCAGCCAATTACAAGCTGCACGACCGGGTACGTATTTCCACCAACGTCGGGTATACCAATAACAGCAGCGCCAACCGCGCCGCCGCCTACCGGGAGAGTGTCACGGAAATTCTGTACAAAATGCCAGCGAACGTGGACCTGCGCCCGCTCCGCAACTACTGGAAACCCGGCCGGGAAGGGTTTGAGCAGTTTACGTACGACCCCGGAAACCTCGACAACCCGTACCTCGTCGCCTACGAAGAAACCAACGGCTACCGCCGGAACCGCATCATCGGAAACGTACAGGCGTTCGTGGATATCACGAAAGACCTCAGTCTCATGGTCCGGACCGGGATGGATTTTTATGCCGAAGAACAGGACCTCAAGCGGCCCTTCAGCGGCAAGCGGACGCCGCTCGGCGGGTACTACCTGAACAACCTGTTTTTTACGGAACATAACTCCGACTTCCTGCTTTCGTACAAGAAGACGCTGACACCCGACTGGCAGTTTTCGGCTTCTGTCGGCGCCAACCGCATGGACCAGCAGTCGCGCAGTACCGCGACTACCGCCGGCAGCCTGGTCCTGCCCGGCATCTACAACTTCTCGAACGCCGCTGCCGGAACGGTCACGACGCTTCAGAATAATACCCGGAAGCGCATCAACAGCATCTACGGTACTGCGGAGGTTTCGTACAAAAACATGCTGTTCCTGAATGTGACGGGGCGGAATGACTGGTCGAGTACGCTGCCATCTCAAAACAACTCCTTTTTCTATCCGTCCTTTTCGCTCAGTTCGGTCGTGACGGATATGCTCAAAATGCAGTCGAACGTACTCACGTTTGCGAAAGTACGGGCAAACTGGTCACAGGTAGGCAGCGACACCGATCCCTACCAACTCTACAATACCCTGTTGTTTGATACGGACTGGGGCACGGTGAAGCGTCCGAACCTCGATTTCGCCCTGAAAAACAGCCTGTTGAAGCCGGAAATCGCAACTTCGTATGAACTTGGTACCGACCTGCGGTTCTTCCGCGGCGGCCGGATCGGGCTGGAGTTTACCTGGTACAAGACCAACAACCGGAACCAGATCATCAAGATCCCGACTACCATTGCGGCCGGTTCGAGTACCCGCCTCGTCAACGCCGGAAATATTCAGAACGAAGGAATTGAAATCGGGGTACGGGCTGTACCCATTGATGCGGTGCTGCGCTGGGAAATTTCGGCCAACTATACCCGGAATATCAACAAAGTCATCAAGCTGATCGACGGGCTGACGGAGTATTCGATGGGTAGTGCCGATGGCGACAACATCCGCTACCTGCTCAAGGAAGGTACCAAAATCGGGGATATGTATACGCCCAGCTGGATCAAGGTACCCGACGGACCGTACAAGGGCCAGCCCCTGCTGACGTCGGCCGGCCTGCTTCAGCGCCAGACTACCTATGATTACCTCGGCAACTACAACCCGGATTTCTCAGTCGGTTTCAACAACACGTTCACGTATAAAAACCTGACGCTCAACTTCCTGATCGACTGGCGCCAGGGCGGCAAGTTCTACTCGTACCCGATGAAAACGATGATACTCCAGGGTACCTCGGCACTGACGCTACGCGGTCGCGACGCAGAAACCGGAGGCCTGGCCTGGACCGACGGCGAGCGCCGCCAGCGGAATGACGGGATGATCGTCCAGGGGTACATCGCCAACGGCGACGGTACGTACCGGGAAAATACCAACATCCTGTCGGCGTCAGCTTACTACGACAACCTGTACAACAAGTACTACGAGCGCACCACGTATGACGCCTCATTTGTCAAGCTCCGCGAGGCATCCCTGACCTATCAGTTCGGCAAAAAGGTACTCAGCCGCCTGCCGGTGTATAACCTGTCGGTTTCTCTCATCGGACGGAACCTGTTTAACTGGACGGCGTGTGACAACGGATTCGACCCCGAAACAAGCATGAGCGTCGCCGAAGACGGCTTCCGCCGCGGCGTAGGGCACTGGACGCTCCCGGGCGTGCGCTCCTACGGATTCAAGCTGGGCTTTCAATTTTAAGCATCAAACCAATGCGCAACCGACTTCTGTTTCTCTTTTCCGTCTGGATACTGTCGGCCTGTACCGACGGGTTTGAAGACATCAACAAGAATCCGAACTCTCCGGAGACGATCAATTCCGACTACCTGATGTCGAATGTAGTCCTGTCGTCCGCCTACTATTACCAGACCCAGGCCTTCACCGGCCGGGCCGCGAATGCGGGGCGGTACATTACCCTGGTTCGCAACACGGATTACACCAATTTCAACTGGGGGCCGGTAGGCTGGTGGGATCCCTACGCCTACCTCACTCTCAACTACACCCTCTACCAGCAGGCAAAGGAAAAAGGGGAAGACCAGTACCTGGCGGTGGCGAAGATTATGAAGGCCTTTAATTTCGGGTATCTGTCTGATTTATACGGGGATATCCCCTATAGCCTGGCGCTGCAATCGAAAGAAAGCGGGCTGACCCGGCCGGCCTATGACAAGCAGGAAGCGATTTTTCCGGCCCTGCTGACAGAGCTGAAAGAAGCCAATGAACTGCTTCAGACGACGACGAAAACCATCGTCGCGACCTCCGACGTTCTGTATGCCGGAAATACCCTGAAATGGCGGAAGTTCGCCAATTCCCTGCGCCTGCGGTACCTGCTGCGTATTTCGAAAAACTATCCCCAGGCGTTTACTGAAATGCAGGAAATACTGGGCGATAAAACGAAGTACCCCATCCTCGAAAGCAACGCCGACAACCCCGAAATCAAGTACCTCGGCACCCTCGCCGCCAACAGCTGGCCGGGAGGTACCCTGGCCATGATCGACTTTGATTTCACGAAAACGAAGGCGAGTAAGGAGCTGGTGGATCGCCTCACCGCGCGCAACGACCCCCGCCTGCCGGTATGGGTAGCGCCGGTGACGGCTGCAACGGGGGCGACGGTCGACAAAAACACGTACGTCGGCGTACCCCACGCCATCGCCGATCCGGCGTCGTACAACGGCGGCGAAACGCATATTTCCACCTTCAGTACCCTCATCCGGAAAAATGCCGACGACAAGCTGAAAGCCAGCATGCTTACCTATGCCGAGCAGTGTTTTATCCTGGCGGAAGCGCTCCAGCGGAAGGCCGTGACGTTCTCCGGAGAAACCGCTGAAAGCCTGTATTACAAGGGGATAGACGCATCGATGGACTACTGGGGCGTCAAAGCCCAGGCCACAACACAGGGCTATGCGGCGCAGCCGCTCGTGAAGTACGACGGCACCCTCGAGCAGCTCATCACCCAGAAATGGCTGGCCAATTTCTTCAAAGGCAGCGAAGGGTGGTTTGATAACCGGCGGACAGGTTACCCGGTCTTCCAGCCCGGGCCGCTTTCCCTCCTGTCCAAAATGCCGCAGCGTTTCCGCTACCCGGATACCGAGACGGCCACGAACAACGAGAACTACAAAAAAGCCGTCGCAGCGTTTGGCGCAGATGATGAGTATACCCTGATGTGGTATTTGAAATAGCATGGGGCAAGGGGCAGAGGGCATGGGGTGGCGTACTCCCACCCTCTGCCCCATGCCCCTTGCCCCATGCTATCCCACATCACCTGTAGTGCGTTCTTTTCATCCCTGACATTTTCGCCCCGCTGGTTTCGACGTTGCTCAACCACCGGCCACCGCGCAGCATATGGGCATGGAGCGGGACTACCCCACCCTATGCCCCACGCCCTCTGCCCCATGCCCTCCCGCAACACCCTATGAACCCTCCCAGCCAGCAGCTCCTCAACGACATCACGCAAGGAAATGAATCTGCATTTGCCCTGTTGTACAACCGGTACCGGCCCTCGGCGCTTCGCTATTGCCTCGCCATCGTGAAGGAGCCCGAGGAAGCCGAAAATATCTTTCACGAAGTACTGATCAAGCTTTGGGAACGAAGAACGTTCATCAACCCGGAGCTCAATTTTCACGCTTACCTGTTTACCTGTCTCCGGAATACATGCTTTGATTTTCTGAAGGAAATGGAGCGTGACGCCTTCGTACGCCAGCAATATGCCGAGCGCCAGTATGCCTGTGGGGACGAAGATTATGAGGAGCATGAGCAGCGGCTCGTCCGTCTGCGTCAGGCGATCCATACCCTTCCCCGTCGCCGGAAGCGCATTCTCCTGTTGACCATCGAGCAGGATCATTCGTACCAGGAGATCGCGGAGCTCCTGCATATCTCCCGTAATACGGTCAAAAATCACCTGGTAAAAGCCCGGCATGTCCTGCGCGAACAACTGATTCCGCGGCGATAGCCCCGACGCCACATTCCGGCGTATTACCAGAAATACCGCACCTTATGCAGCTTTTACGCCATATTTACCAGATCGGGGGTGATCTCAACGGAATCACCTTCGACGAGCCCGACGCCCTCTGGAACGACGGCAATTCGTATATAGTTGATACCGGCGAAGGCCTTATCCTCTTCGATTGCGGCTGCGGAGATACCTTCGATCAGCTGCTGGCCAACATGCGTTACTGGGGTCTGAACCCTGACAACATCCGCTACGCCATTCTCACGCACCCCCATTTTGACCATGCCGGCGGCGCCTACCTTTTCCGGCAGCGCGGCGTCCGGTTGCTGGCTATCCGTGAAACGGCAGAGGCCGTCGCCGCAGGAGACGAGCGCTGCTGCGGATACCTCTATCACAAAACCTTTACACCTGTAGAAGTAGATCAGGTACTGGTCGACGGGGAGGAAATCTGCCTTGCAGGGTTGACCATCACCGTTATGCACCTGCCGGGCCACAGCATGGGTTGCACTGCCTTTTTCTTTTTGTGGGACGGGAAACGAGTGGTCATCAGCGGGGACGTCATCGGTACCCTCCTCAGCGGAGACTTCGGCTGGAGCGGCTCCATCGACTTCAACAAAACCCTGTACATCGATTCCCTGCGGCGCTTCGCCCGGATCGATACCGACGTCATGCTTCCCGGGCACGGGATGAGCTATTTTCACCAGCCCCGACGGCGGGTGGAAGACGCCCTCAACGCCGCGCTGATGCAGTGGAGATAACCTTCGCCCCGGTGTCTGTCTGATTCGGGGGGAAGTTTGTCCGCCTCGGCCGGAATCCGGTGTCCGGCGAGAAAAGAGCAGCCTAGTTTTGTGTCATAACTTCTTAACTATCAAGACAATGTCACACAAAACTGCAACCATCATCTACTGGATTGGCGCCCTGCTCACTTCACTCTGGTTTGGCGCCAGCGGCTTCTTCGAACTGACCAAAAACCCGCTGGTATGGGAGATCACACAGCAACTGGGCTACCCGGCCCACTTCATCTATATCCTCGGCGTGGCAAAGGTATCCGGCGTTATCGTGCTGCTGATTCCCGATAAGCTGCTCCGTTTGAAAGAATGGGTATTCGCCGGAGTATTCTTTGATATCCTCTTCGCTTTCGGCTCGAAGCTGGCCGTACTCGGTCTGCCGGCCACAGTCGACGCCGTTGTTGCATTTGTTATGGTTTCCGTCACCTATGCCATGTTCCGGAAACTATACCCCGGCTGGCACGCGTCTGTATCTGTCGCCCGATAGTCCTTTGAATTATCCGGAAAAAGCGTCCTCTGTCGGTTCAGACAGAGGACGCTTTCGTTTGCTCCGGTATTCACTTAATTCTGCTAGGTATTTTCCATCAGGATATTGCATGTTGCCGGTAAATCTGTTAGAATCGTATTGGGAAAACCGCTCAGGGAAAGCCAGCCGGTCTCTGCAGAAGGCGTCCGTTCCTCCGGCCGGCAACTCCCGACAGCTTCTCAGCGAAACCTATCTTGTTCATGCACAGCATTTTACCGTTTTTACTGGCGATGGTAGCCGCCGTTGTCCTGCTGGAAATGTGGGCCACGCGACTGAAAATTGCCTATCCCGTATTGCTCGTTCTGGCGGGGTTGCTCGTCAGTTTCATTCCGGGACTGCCTCCGGTGCGGATCGATCCGGACCTTATTTTCTTCATCTTTTTACCTCCGCTCCTGTTCGAAGCGGCATGGTCCATTTCCTTCAAGGAGATGAAAAAATGGTGGCGGATCATCGGAAGCTTCGCGTTTCTGGTGGTGTTTTTCACGGCGCTTTCGGTCGCGGTGGTGACCAGTTACGTGATTCCCGGCTTCACCCTGGCGCTGGGCTTTTTGCTGGGTGGAATTGTTTCTCCGCCCGATGCCATCAGCGCCGGTGCGATCATGCGGTTTGTGAAAGTTCCGCATTCCACGTCAACGATTCTGGAGGGCGAAAGCCTCCTCAACGACGCCTCCTCCCTGATTATCTTTCGTTTCGCCCTGATCGCGGTTGGTACCGGCCAGTTTATCTGGCAGGAAGCAGCGCTTAGTTTTCTATGGATGATCGTCGGCGGAGCAGGGTTAGGTCTCGGCCTTGCCTGGGTGTTCGTACAGGCGCACAAGCGACTCCCGACAGATGCGCCTTCTGATATCGCGCTTACCCTCATCGAGCCTTACTTCCTGTACTGGCTCGCCGAGCAGGTCCATAGTTCCGGCGTACTCGCGGTGGTTTCGGGCGGGTTGTATATGTCGACGCAGCGCCTGTCTTTCCTCAACAGCGGTAGCCGCATTGGCAGCTATGGTGTCTGGGAGAGCTTCGCGTTTATTCTCAACGGAGTCGTCTTTCTGGTTATCGGGCTGGATCTTCCGGAGATCGTCGACGGCCTCCGTTCCAAAGGTATCCCGCTGACAACGGCTATCGGGTATGGCGTGCTGGTAACCGGCGTGCTCGTCGCCGCACGAATCATCAGTTCCTACGCCGCAATGCTTGCTACGCTGATCTTCCGGCCGAGCGTCGCCCCAATCTTTCAATCGCGGCGGCGGTCGCTGCTCATGCCGCTCGTATTGGGATGGACGGGTATGCGGGGCGTCGTTTCATTGGCGGCAGCGCTGGCGATACCCGTCGCGCTCGACAGCGGCGCGGCGTTTCCCCAGCGTAACCTGATCCTTTTCATCACGTTTGTCGTCATTCTCCTGACGCTGGTCGTACAGGGATTAACCCTTCCCTTCATTATCCGGCGAAGCGGCATTCACACTCCCGCATACGAAGAGAGCGAAGAGCAGGCCCGGCAGCAGCTGAAACAGGGTCTGCGGGAGCATACCTTCCGTTTTCTCCGGCACAAGCACGAAAACGGATTTCACGATCATGCCGGGGTTCAGAAGTTACTGCGGCACTGGGAGGATAAAAACCGGTCGTCGGAAGAAAACTGGATGGACGACCAAACCCGCGTCATCTTCATTGAAATGCTGGAAAGCCAGCGTCGGTACCTGGCCGACGCCAACAACGATCCCATGCTCAGCGAGGAAATTATCCGCCGGCAGCTCTACCAGCTCGATCTGGAGGAGGAGCGGCTGAAGATTATTTAATTGCTTCGACAACAAAAAGGCCTTCGTATCGGATACGAAGGCCTTTTTGTATCACATGACATTACTTCCCTGAAGTTTCCGGCGTCGTTACCACTGCCCGGGAAGCAGCGGAGATAATACCCGTATCGCGGTTCTGAACGAAGCTGATCAACTCCCAATCTCCGGTGTTAAATCCCGCCGGTACAGGGATCTGACGCGTATTTTCACCCGAAACCGGATAGGTCTGAAGATCGCGGACAATCTGCACGTGGGACAGGGTCCGACCTTCGTTTTCTCCCCGTTTGACCTGACTTATCCCTTCTTTCTGTACAACGGCGACGAGCAGTTCATCGCCGGAGCCGGCACCTTTCGTGGTATAGTGAAGTGCCAGTTTCCCGTTCTGCCATTCGGCATGCGTTTCGAGGGACGCAGCCGAAGGCCGGCTCAAAGCCGTTCGTATCCGGGCGCGTACTTTCGCTTCGTCTGAACCGATGCACTCGTCGCTCCCGTTCACAACCAGCTGCGGCGTATACAGCAGACTCGACAGCGAGCGACTGTACCGGTTCTGCCGCCGGGTAAAAGCGATGCTGCTGAAGCGGTCTTTCCAGCCCTGGTGGTCCCAGTAATCGACGTGATAGGCGAGGATATAAACCGGCTTGTCTCCCGTTTCGCTGCGGATGCGGGCCAGGAGGGCGTCGGCAGGCGGGCAACTGGAGCACCCTTCCGACGTAAACAGTTCGAGGACGGCAAACCCGTCGGCAGCCATCGGGCGATCGGGTTCGGATTTGCAACGGGCGGCGGCGGCAAATACCATCAGGACGATGACCGGCGCGGTAACCAGGACGTGTAATGTTCTCATTTTTAGCTGATTTTGTTGATTCAAAAGTACCGGCGACCCGATACGGAACACAGCGAAAACCAGCCGAAACGGACACATCTATGCCCGGATCAGACAAAAGGGGCGCCGGAAATGGAATGCTCCTAAAACGTCAGGTACTTTTCAGGAACATTTTTCTGAATGAAAAGAGAAGGAATCGAAAACTCAGCGCAGTCTTCAAAGTACGGCTAAGTTATTTGCGGCCCGGCAGATAACCGTGTGTTGCTAAATCTTCTTTCGTTTTCACTTCGAATGTCGATCCATCAACAAGTACATAGTTTCTTTCTGTAACCTGCCATACGTCGTCATAATAGTGATCGGTCAGGAGAATACCTTTACTTGTCAACTTAGTCGTAATCACATCCTTAATAACATCATGAAAGAGCGGGTCTATCATTGAAAACGGTTCATCCAGCATGAGGAATGGGTGGTCCATATGAGCCAATATGAGGAACTCAAAGTACTTTAGTATACCCAGAGAGAGCGCTCCAACCCGCTGGTTTTCAAACGATGCGACACCGGGTGAATAAAATATTCTGTTTTGTACTTCCCCATCTGTGAATATCATAGCAATAAGATTTCTGACTTTCATATCACGGGGCAGAAAGCTATGTTGAGGCAGATAGGCGATTAATTTACCGGAAATATTTGCCTTTGGCCAAAATCGGCTATTGTCGACAAATACTGAGTCTCTCCCGGACGTCATCGTGCCAAATAAAATTTTCATGAGAGTAGATTTACCACAGCTATTTCTGCCAAAAATCCCAACTGCTTCGCCAGTTCTCAGGTGAAAATTTACATTCTTCAAGATTACTCTTTTTCCAAACTGTTTCTCGATATGTTTTACCTCTAACTGCATATCAGATTGCGAAGAAGGCTCCGGCCAGAATGGCTATACAACTATTTACCAGGTAGGATGTCAGCACTAACCGTACCCTCGTTAAGCCCAGGTTATAATACAGATAGTATTCGTTTCCATGAAAAAGCGAGTAAGCAATTAAGCTCAGGACCATCCCGGTACTGAGAAATGAAAAAATCCCACTGGTCGGACCTATTACAAATGCCAGTAACAGGGAAATAGCAACATTGAATTTTGTCAAATCAAGGTAATATTTCCAAAAAGCCTGGTTCATGCGCTAATTTTTAAACGCCACAAGCTATCAAGGATTAACTTATTAACACCTTGTCTTTAAAGGCATTAACATATTTTATGATTTCAAGTATGCTTCGGTGAAGAAGGAACCCAACCAACTCTTTGACCGGCATAAAGATCGTTTGGGCGAGCGAAAGCAAAACGTATTCAAACGAAGGACCCTATTGGTCATTCGGAGCAGGAATGACAATACCAGATATGCTGTATCAGCAATTTTAACAGGCCGCAGGCATCACCCAAAGCATGTTTGAAAAGGCGATTGTCCTGGTAATTCCTTCAGCGGTAGCTTCTTTGGCATCATCCACGCAGATTTGTCGTATCTCAGTAAATACCTTTACCTGCCCAGCTTTGGGGGTGAGCCCAAAATCCGTTGCTCCTTCTGTCCTGTTATCTATCCTCCATCCACGACAAAAAAGAATGCGATTTTTCTTTGTTGACGAGCAGTTTATCCGGCGTTTCCAGCGTCAGCCTGACGTGCAGTTTTCGAAGGAAATAGGGTTCCACCTCCATAATCGCATCAAAATTGATGAGATACTGCCGGTTTACCCGGAAAAACTGCCTCGGCGAGACCGAAGCCGTAATCTGATCCAGCGACTGATTCAGGGAATACTGTTGCTTGTCAAAACACATGATCCAGGTAATGTCATGCCGGATGAAAAAGAAGGCGATGCTTTCGACCGGTACGGTCTTGTATTTCTGGTCTTTGAAGATGAGAAAGCTCGATTTTCCGGTCGGCGGAGGAGGCGCCAGCCGGGATAGCAAATCCGTCAGATCCGGCAAGGCTTTCTGCTGGAAGAAGTTTTTCAACTCGTCTACTTTCCGCAGCGCATCCCGGATGTCCTGCTCGGAGAAGGGCTTCAGGACGTAGTCCACGCCGTTGTTTTTGAAAGCTTCGAGCGAGTATTCGTCAAACGCCGTACAAAAAACCACGGGGCAGGTAATTTTAACCGACTTGAAAATGTCGAAACAAAGTGCGTCAGCGAGCTGAATATCCATAAAAATCAGGTCGGGCATCGGCCCGGCCGACAGCGCCGCAACCGACCCCTCTACACTCTGATACTGTCCGACAATACGACTTTCAGGACGCAGCTCCGCCAGTATCCGGATCAGGGATTTGGCGGTACGGATCTCGTCCTCAATGATGATGATGTTCATAAATAAGCGGAAGTTTTACCTGGAAGACGTTCTCTTCCCGGACGACGTCAATATGGCGGCCCAGCAGGTGTTCGTAGCGTAAATCGATGTTTTTCAGGCCCACGCCGGTAGAAGGTTCGCCGGTTTTGGGCCGAAGGTCGTTCTCCAGCACAATACACCCGTTTTCCTCGAAAAGGCGGATCTTGAGCGGTTTGTCCAGCGAAACAACATTATGCTTGATGCAATTTTCGACCAGCAGCTGAAGGGTAAACGGCGGAATGAGCGTTTGCAGCGTTTTCGGTTCGAGCGTACCGGTAAACGTAAAGCCTCCGGCAAATCTCGCCTGCTGCAGGTACAGATAGGCGTTGAGAATTTCCATCTCTTCCTGTACGTGGATTAGGTCGAGCTTGCGGCTTTCGAGCGTGAAGCGGTAGAAATTGGAGAGCTTGAGGATGAAATCCACCGCCTCTTTCTCCCCGTCTTCGACCATAGCCTTCAGTGTATTGAGACTGTTGAAGAGAAAATGAGGATTGACCTGCTGTTTGAGCAACTCGTACTGCGCGCTCAGGTTATCGCTTTTAGTCCGTTCCAGCTCCATGTTAACATGCTGATTCACATAGTTTTGCTGCAACAGACGGAGAAACATGAAAAACACCAGGTTGATCAGAATGCCACGCACTTCCACCATCAGCATCGTCGGCCCGAACGGAATATGCGACAAAATCAGCTGCTGAATCCACGCCAACGCCAGCATGAGGACGAGACCAAACACCAGGCTGCTCATCAGTTCCCGGTAGGAAATACTCTGACGCTTCGGCGAGTTCGCTTTCCGCGCGATCAGGTACAAATTGAAATACCACATCGCGACCGCGAAGGAAGCGGTAAGCGCGGCGTTCGCCGCTGCCTCCGGCGCCCTGAAAACCGGCTCGGCAATCATGGGTACGGACGACAGCAGTCCCAGAATCAGGGAGCTGATCCAGATCGTGGCGGTCGATATCTTGAGGTTTTTCATCGGTTCTGTCAAAGCTGCGGCGGAAATACAGCCGGCCGGTGGGCGAAGATAGCGGCAATACGTGCTGTTGGTTTTCCGGGAGCGCTTCCCTGTTCGAGCCGGTAGACCAGCTGTCCGCCTGCCGCTACCGAAATCGATTCGACGCTTCGGACCGCTCCGTTGATGTGGCTACCGTACCAGTTCTGATTATCAGTCTGTTCGAAAATCACAAGCCGGAATACCGCACCCGGTTCGGGGTGCCGGTAGCCCGCCCGGGCACTCCGACCGGCGGCCGTGTTTCCGAAGAGCAGCGCCATCGTTTTTTGACGGGTGTTCGCAAAAGCGGTGATGACGGTCAGGTTGCCGGCGTCGAAAAAATCGCGGACGGGTTGAGGTTGCTGTGTACAGGAGGTTGCCGCCAGCGCGGCGGCGATCAGAAATTTCTTCATGGTTTTGCAGGAGATATGGCAGGAAGATTAAACACGTAATCGTTCTTCTCCGCAATCTGATGGCAGTTGTAGCAGGTAGTATTGAAAAGGGCCGTCTTGCCATAGGGCTTGAGTGTCAGCCCGTTAAACTTCGCAAAACCCCAACCTGCCGTATCCGGAAAGCGTTCGGGATCTTTCACCATCATCTGAATACTGTTGAGCGAACCGGGCGTAATGTCTCCGTTGGCCTCTTCGATGCTATTCCAGACAGCTTTGACGAGGATACTGCCGGCCGGAAAGGGGCGGTTTTCCTTCGCCGCCTTGACCGCTGCCGGATTTCCATAAAGAATGCGGATACTGTGCAGATCAAAGCGATTGGTGGTGCTGATTACCTGCCAGTTACGGTAGTCCGGCAGGTAGGCAATGCCATTGGCCGCTACCGGGCGCACGTGGATAGTCTTCGTCTCCCGCTGTAGCTGTTCAAATTCTCTTGCTTCCTGATTGACGACGGTACTGTCGTGGTATTTCGACGGGCTGAGGCTGCGTACGTACTTTTTCAACACATCGAGATCGGTACCCGTCAACCGGGCTTCCGGATGCAGGGCGGCGTACGGCTTGAGGGGCATGCGTCCCATGGCGACCATATTCACCATTTCCCAGAGTTTCCCTTGCTGATCGGCCGGAGCGAGGCTATCGAAAGTGGAGAAATTGAACCGGGTCCGGGCCGCCTCCACATCCGCGGCGATGAGCCAGGATACCGGCGCGATTTTATCGTACCAGGTCAGTTTTGTTTCGTTCGAATGGCAGTCGTAACAGGCCTTCCGGAAAATGGCCGTAACCTCTGCCGGCGCCTGGATCGGGCGAGTTACCGGCGGATTTTCGACAGGTTTCCGGACCCACTGGAGCGCTAGTAGGACCGCCAGGAAGGCAGTCGCCGCAAGCAGTACTGGTTTATATGTTGTTTTCATGACGATCGTTTTTTGAATCAAACTAACTGACTGTCAACCACCTAACCTGTTGTTTTCGCGCCGAACCGGACACGATTGCCTGCAAAGCGGACAATACCGGAGGCGAAAAAAAGGGAGACACTTTCCGCGCCTCCCCTAAGTCAGAATCAGCTGCTAAACCCGCACCTGGATCGTCACGTTGATGTTTCCACGGGTCGCTTTCGAGTACGGACAGGTTTCGTGTGCAGCCTGTACCAGGGCGACGGCCTGCTCAGACGTCAGCCCCGGCAGGTTAACGTTCAGGCGGGCCTGGAGGCGGAAACCGTCTTCACCCGTTGCCAGATCCACCTCCGTATCCACCGAGACATCGGCAGGAACGGTCACCTGTAAACGTGAGGCGTTGTGTTTCATCGCGCCGATGAAGCAGGCCGACCAGCCCGCCGCGAGCAATTGCTCGGGGTTGGTGCCGGTTCCTTTGGTTCCGGGCGTGGAAAGGGCTATGTCGAGGCGGCCGTCGCTGCTGCGGGCAGCGCCTTCCCGGCCTCCCGTGATGTGGACCTGACCGGTGTAGAGTACCTGTGACACCGCAAACGGGGTCGATTGAAATGCATTGGATGTTTCCATGGTTTTTTCGGGATTGACTGATTGACTAGGGATTACTGAACTGATTGGCTTCGATAATAGCGGCAGCGAAGGCTTCCGGCGCTTCCTGCGGGAGATTGTGACCGGCGCCTTTGACGATATGGTGTACGTGCCGTCCGGTAAACTTCCGTGCATAGGCGGAGCCGTCTCCCGCCGGAACGACGCCGTCAGAATCGCCGTCAAGCGTAACGGTCGGGACAGTAATGGCCGGAGCTTCCGCCAGCCTCCGCTCGATGGCTTCGTATTGCGGGTCCCCCGGTTCCAGGCTCAGCCGCCAGCGGTAGTTATGGAGCACAATTGCCACATAATCAGGATTTTGAAAAGAAGCGACAGCTTTTTCGTAGGTCGCATCGTCAAAATTCCAGCGGGGTGATACACTTTTCCAGATGAGTTGATTGAAATCGTGCCAGTTGGCGGTGTATCCGGCTTTCCCGCGGTCTGTCGCGAAGTAATACTGATACCACCAGCCATACTCGACTTTCGGCGGAAGGGGCTGTTTGTTTCGTTCGAGGTTGTTGATGAGGTAGCCGTTGACGGATACCAGCGCCTGGCAGCGTTCCGGCCACAGCGCCGCGAGGATGTCGGCAGTGCGGGCGCCCCAGTCGAACCCGCCCAGAATAGCCTTTTGAATGTGAAGCGCATCCATCAGGGCGAGGATGTCGGCGGCGATAGCGGCCTGCTGTCCGTTGCGGAAGGTATCGTCGGACAAAAAGCGGGTAGTGCCGTGGCCGCGAAGGTGCGGAACGACCACGCGGTAGCCCTTTTCGGCAAGGATGCCGGCCGTTTTTTCGTAGCTGTGGATGTCGTACGGCCAGCCGTGGAGAAGGATGACGGGCTGGCCCGTGGCCGGTCCGGCTTCGGCATATCCGACGTTGAGGACGCCGGCGTTGATTTGTTTGAGGGTATCGAAGGAATTCGTCTGAGCGGCGGCTATTCCTTGTAACAAAAAGAGAATCAGGGAGATGGCAATAGGTCTGCGATTCATGACAGGAGTTGTTTGGTGCCTTTCGGTGATCCAAAACTCCTCACAGACGACCGGTTCGGGAACGGGTTTTCAGCCGAACCGGACAAAAGAGGGGCGGAAGCGGACGATTGGGGGGGTTAAAGGGCGGGAGCCAGAGGGTGGCAAGTATGACTCCATACTTTCTGTGAAGTCTGTGTAGTCTGTGAGAGATATTTTTTTCTCACAGACTACACAGACTTCACAGAAAAATAAACAAGCCTTCGTTTTTGCGGCGCATGCCCCTATGCCCCATGCGCCCTGCCCCCAAACACCACCCTCCCCTCCACCATCGTCCATCTAACGTCAATATTTTCATCAAAAAGAACCAGATCAGCGTCTTTTCCGACGGCGATCGATCCTTTGCGGGTATCGATGCCCATGATGCGGGCCGGGGTAAGACTTGCGGCGCGAACGGCCTCGTGGAGCGGTACTGCTGCCAGATCGCGGAAAGTCCGGACGAGGCGGTTTGCCGTCGCCACACTCCCCGCAAACGAAGTACGGTCAGGCAATTTCGCGACGCCGTCTTCCACAATCACGCGCAGACCATTCTTTTCCGAACCCAGGATACTCTCTCCCGGCGGCATACCCGCTGCCCGCATGGCGTCTGTAATCAGGGCTATCCGGTCAATGCCTTTGACTTTGTAAATCAGCTTCAGCAACGGCGCCGGCAGGTGGACGCCGTCCGCAATTACTTCCACGTCGATTTCGTCGAGGAGGTATACGCTTTCGATGACACCGGCATACCGGAAGGCATTCCGCCGCATCACACCCGACATCGCCGAATAGAAATGCGTCGCCAGCGAATAGCCGCTTTCCACGGCTGCGACGACCTCGTCGTACACCGCATCGGTATGCGCCAGTGCAGCCAATACACCCCGTTCTTTCAGGCATCTTCCGAAAGCCAATGCGCCGGGCAATTCCGGCGCGGCGCTCCACCGGACGATATCCGGGCTGTAATCCAGAATACGCTGGTATTCAGCCGGATCGGGATTCCGGATATACCGGGGGTCCTGCGCGCCACGCTGCGACAACGCGAAATACGGCCCCTCGAGGTGCATACCCAGAAAGGCCGCGCCGCGGGTATTGACGCGGCGGGCGGCGGTATAGGCGTCGAGTGTTGCCAGCAGGTCATCCGTTTCAGCGGTGAGCGTGGTCGGTACCAGCGCCGTGGTGCCGTAGCGGGCGTGTGTTTCGGCTATGGTCAGAAACGCTTCCGGCGTTCCATCCATGAAATCGGCTCCGCCGCCGCCGTGCACATGCAGGTCGATGAAGCCGGGCGACAGGTAGCATCCCCCGGCATCGATGACCTGCGCGTCCGCCATGTCGGTTTCTCCGACGTGAACAATTTTTCCGTCTTCCACATACACATTACCCCCGTCCAGTATCCGGAAAGGGGTAATGATGCGGGCATTGGTTAGAATATAACGCGCCATCAGCGGGTCCATTTTCGTATCCGGCAACCCCGGAACGCGTAAAATACCAGGTAAAGATAGCACGGCAGTAATACCCAGTACCCGCTCCGGACGCCGGCCAGGTCCGAAACGTATCCATACACCAGCGGCAGCAGGGCGTTTCCGCACAGCCCCATGATGAGGAGGGATGCGCCGAGTTTGGTAAAGCGCCCGAGGCCGTCCATCGCCAGGGGCCAGATACCGGCCCATACCAGGGAATTGGCTAATCCAAGCAATACCACCATCCACAGAGACAAATCAGCGGAGTGCCCGAGCAACCGGATATTCCCACCGGCAAACAGGATCAGCAGCGTCAGTACGGTCCCGAGCAAGGTACAGAAGCACAACGCCGCGCGTTGATTTACATACCTGGGAATCAATACAATACCGAGCAGGTATCCCACTATCGTCATCGCAAGGGTGTACGACGGAAATACCTTTGCCTCCAGCAGACCTATACCCATAGATCCGGCATATCCGATGACCGTGTCGACCGCGATTACCTGCGTACCTACATGAAGGAAGATAGCAAGGGCGCCCAGTATCAGGTGGGGGAACTGGAAGATGGAAGTCTTGCCGGCATTCGCTTCCGCGACGGCATCCGTTTCATGTTCGGTATCGATTTCGGGAAGCGGCGAGAGGCGTACCGCGATTCCCAGTCCTGCCAGAATAACCCCCATGACGCCGTAGGGGAGAATCACCCGCCGGATGAATCCATCCAGCGCGGCTTCTTTCTCCGCACCAGTCATCTGCGCCAGATCCTGAAGAAACTGCCCGTCCGTCGCCCGCAGAATCACCGCTGCCAGGAGTATCGGTGCGAGAATCCCCGCGCCTTTGTTGCAAATGCCCATGACGCTGATGCGCTGGGCAGCACTTTCCGGCGGCCCCAGCAGGGTGATGTACGGGTTGGCAGCCGTTTGCAGCAAGGCCAGCCCGAGTCCGATGGTAAAAAGTCCGGTCAGGAAAAGCCCGTACGTACGCGTCAGCGCGGCAGGTATGAACAGGAACGCGCCCACGGCCATCACCCAGAAACCCAGCATAATTCCCTTTCGGAAGCCGGTTTTCTTCAAGACAAAAGAAGAAGGTACCGACATCACGAAGTAGGCAATGTAAAACGCAAAGGCCACCAGGTACGACTGAAAGTGGTTGAGTTCGCAGGCTATCTTGAAATAGGGAATCAGGATGGCATTGATCCACGACACAAACCCGAAAATGAAAAACAGCGTACCGATGATCAGGAGGGAAATCCGGGTATCTCTCCGGGTCAGTTCACTGACGGGGACTGCCTTCATGCCAGACGTGTTTCGAGCAGGGAGGCCGACGGTTCATCGAGGTAAAAGCGGCAATCGGCATGCTCCCGGAGAATACTCGCCGGATACCGGTTGCTCACCGGTTGCTCCAGGCTGTCTTTGACGGCCTGCGCCTTCCTGGCGTCCGGAACCGAACAAATGATGTGCCGGGACTTCAGAATCTGACGGACCGACATGGAGATCGCTTGTGTCGGAACTTCTTGCAGCGACCCGAACCAGCCTTCGTTCATCTGCTGACGGCGGCAGGGCTCGTCGAGGTCGACGATGAGGTACGCCTTTTCCGTCTCAAAATCAGCCGGAGGATCGTTGAAAGCCAGGTGCCCGTTTTCGCCTACGCCCACCAGCGCGACGTCGATCGGATACTGCGCGATGTCCCGGCCGAGTTGGGCGGCTACCTCTTCGGGATTTCCTTCTCCGTCGATCAGAAAGACAGCTTTCAGTGGGGAAACCCGCGCCAGGAACCGTTCCTTCAGGTATTTACGGAAGCTCGCCGGATGCGCTTCCGGCAAGCCGATGTACTCGTCGAGGTGAAACATTACTACTTTGCTCCAGTCGATTTCTTCCGAAATCAATTGCCGGAGCGTTTCGAACTGGCTGGTGCCGGTAGCGAGGATGACGTGCGCGGTACCGCGCTCCGCAATGGCGGCGCGGATCAATGCCGCGGTTTCCCGGCCGGCGAGCGTGCCGAGCTCGCGGCTGGAGGGTAAAATGGATACTTGCATGTAAAAACGAGGATTAAGATGCTTTGACTCGGGTGGTTCCTCCCTTGCTGAGGCTGATGTCGACGGGTTGGTTGGTTTTCCAGGAACCGCCGGTAAAATCCGGAACGTCGATGGAATTGGAGCGGTGCGCAACCGACCACTCGCTCAGCGGGCCGATGGCGCTCCACAACGCGGCGTCATAAACGTCCTGGTCGAGCGGGAGGCCGTTCCGCAGGCAGTCGATCAGGCGCCAGTCCATCAGGAAGTCCATACCGCCGTGCCCGCCGACCTGCTTCGCCAGCTCTCCCACCCGCCGGACGATTTCGGGTTGGTATTTTTCTTCCAGCGCTTTCATTTCGGGTTCGGAAAACCACTCGTGCCCTGTCGAAACCCGGCCCGGCAGGGGGTATTTCTGTGCGGTGGCTTTCGTCCCGCTCACGAGGTGTATGCGGGAATACGGGCGCGGAGACGTGACGTCGTGCTGGACCAGGATGGTCCGCCCTTTCTGCGTCCGGATCGTGGTTGTATTCATGTTGCCCCGGAAGGATTTCCCGGCGGCAAAACGGAAGTCGGTATCCTGCCGGGCAAGGGGCTCCGCCCGCTTTCCGAGCATGAAATCCGCGCCAGACATCGAAACGAGGTAGTCCATTTTGTCTCCGCGGTTGATATCCAGTACCTGGCATACCGGGCCGAGACCGTGCGTCGGGTACAGGTTACCGTGGCGGAGGTTTTCTTTCAGCCGCCAGAGGTCGTACCGTTTCGACTTGTCGAACAACGAATCGTAGATGTCGTGGATATAGGCTCCCTCTGCGTGCACGATGTCCCCGAAAAACCCCTGCCGCGCCATGTTCAGCGTCATGAGTTCGAAAAAATCGTAGCAGCAGTTTTCGAGCATCATGCAGTGCCTGCGGGTACGCTCCGAGGTTTCGACGAGCTGCCAGCATTCCTCGATGGTTTTAGCCGCCGGAATTTCAACGGCAACGTGCTTGCCGTGCTCCATTGCATACACGGCCATCGGCGTATGCAGCGCCCAGGGCGTACAGATATAGACAAGGTCGATATCGTCCCGCTCGCACACCCGTTTCCACGCGTCGGCGCTTCCGGAGTATAGCTTCGGGGCATGGCCCGTTCCTTTGAATACCTGCGCGGCTTCTTCGGCTTTTTCGGGACGGATATCGCAAATCGCCTTCACGTCTACGTTTTCGAGACGGACAATGCGTTTGACAGCGCCCGTTCCCCGGTTTCCGACACCAATGTACGCGATCCGTACCGTGTCGATTGCCGGCGCGCCGTACCCGGACATGTTGAATTTCTGCTTGCGGGGTATGTCGAACTGGCTCCAGTCCCCGGCGATACCAAGGCCTGTCAGGCCCGTGAGTTTCAAAAAATCCCTTCGGTTGTTCATTTTGTTGCAGGCTTGAAAATCGTTTTTCCCTGGCCTTTATACGCTACCCGGACAGAATCGTACTCCTTCGCCGGGTCTACAGGCCCTCCGGAGATCGACACGGCTCCGTACCAGACTACCGTCGCCTGGCTCAACGCAGCTGCAAGCGAGACGTCGCCCCAGTTCAGTAATCCTGGCAGGTGTATGGCCATGTTGAAGTGGTCGACCGTTTTCCGGTTGTCAAACAGGTAGCTGGTAGGACTTTCCCGCAGCGTCACCGCTGCGATATTTTCCGAGAGTGCCGCATAAAACAGCCCGGCGAGGCCGGTTTCTTTCGTACCGTCGATTTCGAGGCGCGTAGCCTTCCGCTCCTGGCGGAGGTACTCGCCCACCCGCTGCAGGTCGCCCACCCATTCGCCCATCACCGTCCGCCCCAGCCAGAGCGCCGAGCGCGCCAGGGTATGGAAGGGCGGAAGCTGTCCGTCGACGCTGCGGGCAAGTGCCGACTGGCTTTCGCCGGTTCCCCATAAATCCACCACTACCAACCCTTTTCCGGCATATTCGGCGGAGATATGGAGACTATCCTTTCCACCCGGATGCGTCAGAATGACGTATTCGCCGGCTTTTCCGGGACGCAGCAGCACGGGAATCAGTTTGCCGTCCGTCGTCTCAATCGCAAGGCGCTCCCAGCCGCCTTCCGCCGAAAAAGTATGTACCTTATGAATGGACGCTGTCTCGTCCAGGCGCAAAACCTGTTTCAGTTCCTGCCGTTTGGCGCCGGAGTTTCCGTTTTTTTCCCGAAGAAGTCCCGCGCGGAGTTCCTCACCCTGTTTCCGGCAGAATACCGGCGTCGTAACTACCTCTGCCGGGCGTTTCCCCGCTGGAAACACCAGCAGTTGTTCGGGAGGTACCAGCTCAAAAGGGGTCTCTGCCTTCGGTGCGCCGTGGCCGGCGGATTTCAGGTGTAAGTCGAACCAGCCCAGCATCGCCTCCCGGACTTCCGGCCAGTATCCATGGGGGCGGTTAAAAAGCTGGTAGCTGAGGTTTTCCCGGGCGTTCAGCGATGTATACAGCGGCTGCACCGCCTCGTAGCTGCGCATCATTTCAGACGGAAAAAACGAGCGGTTCGCCTCCTGCATCGCATTGCATATTTTCATTGCTCTCGGGGCGATGAGGCCGAGGACGCCGGCTTCTTCGGTAAACGTCAGCCCGTCGGGCAGCAGCTCGCATACGCAGTTGCTGTTCAGGATATAGGCTTCGAAGGTACCGACACTGACGACGGGCACACATGCCTTAATCCGCTCATCCACAGCCGTCAGCCACATGGTCTGGTTGCCGCCGCCGCTCGCGCCGGTAGCGCCGATGCGGGCAGGATCTACATAAGGCAGCGATGCCAGCAGGTCTACGGCCCGGATATTGTCCGTCAGCTGCATACCCAGCAGCGTTTCGCCCACATCCATGAGCGATGCCCCGAGGCTGGAACCGTGGTACTCGTAGTTTTCGTGATCGGTGGACCGCTCCGCCGCTCCCCACGCATCAGGCGAAAGGCAGACATATCCGTTCAGTGCGAGGGTATGCCCGATGCTCTGGACGATCTCCGCCGTATGCCCGCCATACCAATGCCCATGCAGGCTGACTACTGCCGGGAATGGACCCTTTCCCTCCGGCACATACAGACTGGCCGTCGTCAGCACCCCGGGCCGTGTCCGGAAGGCGACGCGGCGGATGGAATACCCTTTCCGGTCGATACGGCCTGTTTCCTGCAAATCCAACGGCAAAGAAGGGTACTGCCGGAAGCCGGATGCCCGGCGGATACGGCTCAGCAGCTCTTCCCGATGGCCCGCCCAGGTTTTTCCATCGGCTGGGACCGGGTGGGTTTGATACGCGACAGCAGCCTCCCTCCGGAGTGCCTTCTCGATAAGATCAACTGATTGATCTCGAAAGACTTTCGGCAGGTGATCCTGCGGCCTGCTGCCCGTCGAATCGCCGGAAGCGCTGAGCATGAGTACGGAAATTAGCGTGAACAACGTCATATACATCAGTCAACATCCCACCAGAGGCGGGTCGCGGCATTATCGGGGCCGCCCAGTAATTGGATTCCTTTTTTCAGTTCGTCGGCGTTGGTACTGGCTTCGGACGACGGGTACGGCAGTCGCTTGATGAACGTCCCGGCCGGCAGGTCGGCATTATCCGATTGCAGCACGGTGTACATCTTCGGGTAGCCGCTCCGGCGGAATTCGGCCCAGGCTTCGAGCCCGTCCGGGTATATCGCCAGCCATTTCTGCGTGCCCACCTGTTGCCGCTGTACCGGTTCCGAAGCGCCCCATTTGACGGGAATATCGGCCACTGCAGGCGAATTTGCGACGTCTCCCGGAGCTATGGGTACATCGGTCGACTGAATGTACCCCGAAATCACCGAAGCATCACTCACATTCCATTGCCGGAGGCTGGTTTCGATTCCTTTTTCATACAGATCCTTTGCAGTACCGCCCATGTTCCAGCCGTTGAGCGCGCCTTCGGCCCGAAGGAAAAAAGCCTCTGCGGCGAACAAAACCGGTTGAGAGGCTTCCAGTTGCGGTACCCAGGCCGATCCGCTCCAGGTTACCCACCGCGTGCCGATGTTGGAGGTCTGCGCGGGCCGGTTCAGCGGATCGTTGATTGCTACCGCTGTAGAACCGTTGCGCACGCCCCGGTACTGCCCGGAGCCTACCGACGGCTGGAAGTATACCTTCAGCCGGGGGTCGTTATAGCCTTTGAGGTATGAAGCCATCGTCGAACTCATGCTGAATTCGTTGAACGAGCTGATGTTCGACAAACCGTACCCGTCGCTGCCCTTCAGCGAGCGCTTCAACCAGGCAGTATGGCTGGTTTCGGTCATGACACCGGCTGCGACGGCCGCTTCGGCCTCGGCCTTTGCCCGTTCGGGTGCTACCCGCGATATACGCAGGGCGAGGCGCAAACGCAGGGTATTGGCAAACCGTATCCATTGCTGGACGTCCCCGTTGTAAATGAGGTCATACGTTCCGAAAACATTCGCCGAACCCGATTGCTTCAGCGCCGTCACGGAAGCGTCGAGCCGCTTGAACAGATCGTCGTAAATTTTGTCCTGCGCATCATAGGGAATGGCCGATTGCGCCTCCCCTGCCTTGAAATAGGGAACAGGGCCAAAGTAATCCGTCATCCGGTGAAAGGTATAGGCCCAGATGATATTCGCCAGGGCGTATTCTCCGGAAGTATTCTTCGTATTATCCAGGATGAGTTTCAGCTGCGGAACGGTCATGACATAGGTCACAATACCCGGTCGCGGCAGCCAGCCATCGTTCATGACGTAGCGATCGGTGAGAAAGCTCGTCGTCGTCAGCGCAAAATACTGTGCATACAAATCAGCATACAGGTTTTGCGTGGTTTGGTAGTACGACTGGTTGATGGCCGCTGCCGACTGCGCCCGGGAAAACAGAAAGGGAATTTCCCGTGCGCCGGCTTCCGTCAGTTTGCCGTTGTTGGTATTGATCGATTCGAAGTCGCCGGTACAGGCCGTCATGCCGAGAACCAGTGCCAGCCAATGTATCTTTTTCATGTGTGTCAGGAAGTTAGAAGGACAGACTGAGGTTCAGGCCGATGCTTCGGGTGAGGGGCAGCATGCCCGATTCGATGCCCTGGTAGTTGCTTGTTCCGATAGCCGACTCCGGGTCAACGGGAATCGTCCGCTTGCCAATCCCCGGTATATCCAGGATGGACTTGCCCCGATAGAGAAACAGCAGGTTCCGGGCCGTCAGCGAAACGCGGGCGTTGCGGATTGCTTTCGTCTTCAGGCTCAGGTTATAGCCCAGAGACAGCTCACGGAGCCGGAAGTTCGTCGTCGAGAAAGCAAAGAACTGCCCGTAACCCGTCCGTCCTCCCTGCGATACCGACGTCCAGAACTGTTCGGCATTAATCGCCGTGGTATTCGCTGATCCGTCTGCTTTTACGCCGTTCAGAACCAGTCCGCCTTCGCGGTATCGGGTGGTATAGTCGCCCACGCCGAAGTACGCCAGCGTTGCGTCCGTACCGGAAACCAGGATACCTCCTACCCGTCCGTCGATCAGGAAAGAAAGATTGAACCGCTTGTAATTCAGCGTATTATTCCAGCCCAATGTAAAATCCGGGTTGAAATTACCGAGTTTCTGAAGAGCGGTGACGGTCGGGAGACCGGACGCGTTTACCACATAGCGTCCGTTTGCGTCCTTCGTCCAGGCATAGTCATAAATGTCGCCGTAGGATTGGCCGGGCTTCACCAGCAAGCTTCCCAGCGCAGTACTCGACGACAGATTTGCCTGGGCAATTCCCGGACTCAGGGACAGTACCTTGTTGATATTCCGGGCGAAGTTGAGGGCAGACGTCCACCGGAAATCTTTCCGGGAAATCAGGTCGCCGGTGAGGGAGATTTCAAGGCCTTTGTTCTGGATATTTCCGGCGTTGATGTATTGCTGGCTATACCCGGTTGCCTGTGGAAGCCCGATGAAAATCAGCTGGTTAATGGTATTGGATTTGTAGACTGTCGCGTCCAGCCCGAAGCGCCCGTCCAGAAACTTCCATTCCATCCCCAATTCATAGGAGCGGGTTTTCTCCGGCTTCAGATTACTGATATACTTGACATTATCCCGTGATACAAAACCGTTTCCGGCCCCCTGGCTGAAACTGTACGTCTGCATGAGCAGGTATGGATCGGCGTCGTTCCCTACCTGGGTATACGATGCCCGGACTTTGCCGAAACTCACCCAGGAAGGCATATGGAGCCATTCCGATACCACGGTCGACAAACCGACAGACGGGTAAAAGTAGCTGTGCGGTGCCGGCAGCGTGGACGACCAGTCGTTTCGCGCACTGACATCCAGGTACAGCAACTGGCGGAAGTCGAACTGGACATTTCCATATACCGACTGCATCTTTTTCTCAAACGGGAGATTGGAGAAGGCGGGCGTCGTCGCGAAATTCAGGTTAAACTGGTTCGGGATACTCAGGCCATTGGCCAGCGCCTGGGTATTATTGCCTTTGATGTGCAAGGTACTGGCTCCGACGTTGTAGCTGACATTCAGCCCGTTGGTTATTTTGTTATTCCCGGATAGAAGAATATCCATGTTCCGTTCGGACCGGCGGATGAATCCTTCGAGGTAGCGCCCGCCCGGCTGTACCGGAAGTGCCACAGTACCATCATAATACGACGCCGTGATGTTATCATCGTACCGGTCCAGGCTATAGCGTCCCTGCAGGCTGAGCCAGTCGGTGAGCTGGTATTTCGCGGTACCGAGCATCATGATACGGCTGCGGTCTTCGTTCAGACTGGTCCGGTAGACATCCCAGTTCGGATTCCGGTAGATCGACGAATTGGTCCAGTAGACCGGAACCGGCTTGCCTGTTGCGTCAATCGTTTCATATTTCGCGAGTTCCGCCGGGCTGAGGTCGCGGGGCATGATATTCGCTTCATTCGGAATACCTGTATCGCCCAGACGGGGTTTGTTCCGAATACGCTGATCCATATACGTAATCTTGACGTCGGTCGTCAGCCGCTCTACCGGCCGGGCATTGAGGCGCAGGTTCACCGTACTCCGTTCGAGCCCATTCCGCGGCACAATGCCCTCATTCCGGTTATGGGTATACGAGACGTAGCCGCGGATCTTCTCGTTTCCCCCTGACAAGTCCACCGAATTGGTCAGCGAGCTGCCGGTGCGGTAAAAATCCCGGACATTATTCGAATAGGTCTGCGCGGCCGCTCCCCAGCTTCCGGCGGCTTCGGCGCCGGCTTTACCGCCGTTGCCCCGGCCATAGGTGTTCTGAAACTTCTGAAGGAGGAAGGGTTCGTCGATCGCCACGCTTCCGTTGTAATTGACCGACAGCGCGCCGCTTTTCCCGCTTTTGGTGGTGATAATCAGGGCGCCGTTGGCCGCGCGGCTGCCGTAGAGCGCGGCGGCGGCGGGGCCCTTCAGTACGGTAACGGATTCGACGTCCTGCGGGTTGATACTCGCCGCACCGTCGCTGCCGGAGTACCCGCTGCTGATGCCTTTCGGCTGGGTCGCGATGGTATTGGCCGACCCGCCGCCACCCTGCTCGGTAGACATGGTGTTGTCGATCGGAACGCCGTCGACTACAATCAGGGCATTGTTATTGCCGCTGATGGACCGGTTTCCCCGCAGTACTACCCGCACAGCGCCTCCGGGGCCGGTGGCCGTAGGCGTAATCACCGCCCCGGCGACTTTCCCGCTGAGGCTGTTCATGAGGTTGGCGCCCGGATCCTTGACCGCCGTCAGGCTCGCGCCGCTGATCTGCTGGGTAGCATAGCCCAGCGAACGGGTCTGTCGTTCGATACCCAGCGCCGTCACAACTACCTCATTCAGCGAGCGGGCGGCCGGTTGCAGCGCGATGCTCCAGTCGGTCTGATTGCCAACGGTTACTTCCTTCGTTTCATACCCGATGATGGAAAAAACAAGGGTCTCGGAGGAAGCGGCAGACAACTGGAACCGCCCCTCGGCGTCGGTCGACGTCCCGCGGACCGTCCCCTTCACCCGGATGTTCACGCCGGCGAGGGAGGACTGATTCGCGGCGTCGGTTACCCGTCCGCGGATATCCGACTGGGCTGACGCTGGCCAGGCGACAAAAAGGAAGCCTGCTATCAGCCAGACGGCGGATAGTCGCAGCATAAAGTATTTATTCATTCTGAGAAAGGGGTTAAGTGCTTAACAATCGAATTGCCATTGGTCGAAATAGCAGTAATAAAGACCACCGATCAATATATGGGCAGAATAAAGTAGCGAGAACGTTCCCGGAAACAACCGATAACTGGTACCGGGAAGGGCTCGTCCGGCCGAGTTTGCTTAAGTTTACGGAAAGTCAGGATCCATGCGACGCCAATTCATTACCATAAAAGATATTGCCCGGGAGCTGGGTATTTCCGTGTCGACGGTTTCCCGCGCGCTCCGGGACGCGTACGACGTCAACCGGGAAACACGGGAAAAAGTCCTTGCGAAAGCCGCAGAACTGCATTATAAGCCCAATTTCAATGCCATCGGTCTCGTACAAAGCAATACCCATAACATCGGTGTCGTGATGCCGGGTATTACAAACTACTATTTCTCGACGGTTTTTACCGGCATTGAGGAAGTAGCGTATGAAAACGGATATAACCTTATCCTTTTTCTGACGAACGATTCGCCGGAACGGGAACAGCGGCTGATTCAGGATCTCTCGCTCAGCAGCCTGGACGGGCTGCTGGTATCCCTTACCTCGCCCGAAGACCGGCACTACGGTCAGGTACTGGAAAACGGTATTCCGGTCGTGTTTTTCGACCGCGTCGGCGGCGATGTCCGGACGTCGAAAGTCATGCAGGACGACTACAACGGCGCTTTTGAAGCAACCCAGCACCTCATCGACAGCGGCTACCGGCACATTGCACACATCGGCGGGCCGGCCGGATTGGCCTTTTCCCGTCAGCGGAGGCAGGGATATGCCGACGCGCTTGAAAAAAACGGGTTGGCCCTCCGGGAAGAGTGGGTCGTTCACTCCGGCTTCTCCCAGGAATGCGGGCAGCAGGACGTCGAACAACTTTGGAAGCTACCCGTTAAACCGGATGCGATTTTCGCCGTCAATGACCGGAAAGCGATTGGAGCAATGCTCGCCCTGAAGGCGCGAGGCGTACAGATAGGTCCGGAGGTGGGTGTCGTCGGCTTTACGAATGATCCGGTATCGGGCATTATTTCCCCGTCCCTGACAACGATTGCCGAACCCGCCTTCGAAATCGGGAAAATCAGCTGTGAACTGCTCCTGAAACACATCGCCAGGAAGCACTTTGAGCCCAAAGCGGTTACGCTGCCCGGAAAACTCATCATCCGGGAATCGAGTCGCAAACACCCTTAACCACATGGAAATCATCGGAAGGCCAAACCCGGAGGACGCTCCGCCCTGGTGTCCCTATTTCTTCAGTCTGGTACCGGAAAGTGATCTTTTTGACGCACTGCACCGGAACCGTGAAGCCGTACTGGCCCTGATCGCCGCCGTGCCGCCCGGTCGGGAAGATTACCGGTATGCGGCAGATAAGTGGTCGGTTCGGGATGTCTTTCTTCACCTCAACGATACCGAGCGGTTTTATGCATACCGTGCGTTCAGCGCGTCCCGAAAGGTGGATATTTCGCTCGAATTTGCACCCGAACGGGAAACCTACGCCCGGAATGCCCCGCCCCGCCCGCTGGCAGCGATTGCGGAGGAGTTTCAACTGCTCCGGGATGCGACAATTCACCTGTTCCGGCACATGACAGAGGACACGATCGACTTTTGCGACTTTCCGGGAAAGATGCGGTACTCGGCGCGGAGTCTCGGCTGGATGACGGTCGGGCATGCGACCCATCACCTCCGGTTGCTGCTTGACCGGTACGGTCTGGTATGATTGGCCGAGTCTGTCTCGGAAGCATGATTCTGACAAATTTCAACCGGAAATCACCTGGCGAACCGATCACCATATTGAGCAATTATTGCTACCTTGGTTTCCCCAACCCGGAATGTGCGAAGCCGTCCGGTTTTCAACCAGTTTATGCGATATTATTACCTGATCCTGTTTTTTTGGCTGTTTTGTGGGGTACCGGCAGGAGCGCAGGTCCGTATTGAGGTCGTAAAATACCCCCCTCTTCAGGCGCCGGACGCGCCCCTCTACTTCGCGTCCGATATCAACAACTGGAATCCCGGAGACCCGAACTATGTCATGAAAAAGGACAAAAACGGGGTATTTTACATTGATCTTCCCAACGTTCCGCCGACGTTTGAATACAAATTTACCCAGGGTTTCTGGACGCTTGTCGAAGGCGATTCGACGGGCCATAACCGCATCAACCGGGTATATGGCGTATACAGCCGCCCCAAAGTTGTCCGCGATGTGATCGTAAGCTGGGAAAAGAAAATTGCCTACAGCTTTATCGTGCGCAACCTCCCGGAAAATACCCCGGAAGACGCCTCTCTTTATATTACCGGAAATTTCAACAACTGGGAACCGGCGTCGCCTTTCTACAAGCTGCATAAAAGCGTGGATGGAACCTACCGGGTGACGGTCTTCACCGATCGCCCGAAGCTGGAATACAAGTTTACGCGGGGAAGCTGGGAGTCGGTTGAAGGGCGGAGCAGCGGCAAAGGGCGGCCGAACCGGGTACTTTCCCAGCATCCGCGGGTGGTTCCGTGGGCGATTGACGTGGATATTGAGGGCTGGGAAGACCTCATGAGTACCTTCCGCTTCTACTCCATTTATGACCTGCTTCTCTTGTTTTCGGTCTTTCAGGGAATCCTACTCATCATCGCGATCCCGACTATTCAGGACTATAACAAGGCCGCCAACCGCTGGCTGGTCATTTCCATAGCCGTCGCCTCCGCGCTGATTTTCGCGCAGGTACTGAGTGGATACCGGGCTGTCGCACAGTCGTTTACGAAGATCATTTTTCTGCCGGACTATGCGATGTTTCTGTATGCGCCGCTGTTTTATTTTTACCTGCAGAAGTTGCTCTTCGATGTCAAGGAACAATCGTCCCGGATTTTCTACCACTTCATTCCGGCATTCGTCCTGACGTTTGTGTACCTGACGTACTTCCTCATGAGCGATTCTACGCTGAAGTACAAGATCATGAATCAGGACTGGGATTTGCAGGGCGTATTTCTGGCAGTGGGTTTCGTCGGTCTGATCTGGAATATCTACTACTGGCTGCTTTTCCGGAAGGCCCTTCGTTTTTACCGGGAAGAGTTCAAGACGAACCATTCACACGAGCAGAATCTCTTTTACCTGAATACAGTACTGCTGATTCAGGCGGCTTGTCTATGCCTGTGGCTGTTTTTCTATCTGGCGCTTGGCTTCGGCCGGGTGGCGGGTATGGACATCACACCGACGCTCGAACGGACGGTCGATTGCATCTGGCTGGCTTTTTCCTCCATCACCTACTTCGTCGGGTACTTTGCCATTCACCAGCCGGAAACGTTCAAAGTCACTCCGCAGACTTTTTCCATTTTCGACGAAGTACTGGAACAGCCGGTGACGGCCATTCTTCCCGAAACAGAGGAGAAAGCGGCTGTCGACGAAAGCCTTCTTGCCTGGAAACAAAAGGTGGAAGCGTACATGCTGAAAAACAAACCGTTCACGAACCCTCAGCTCAGCCTGAACGAACTGGCGGTGAAGCTGAAGCTGCCGCCGCATACCTTGTCGAAAGTTATCAATGAAGGGTTCGAAAAGAACTTTTTCGACTTTATCAATTCCTATCGGGTGGATGAGTTCAAGCTGCGGGTGGAAGATCCGGCGTACCGGAATTTCACGTTGCTGAGTATTGCCTATGAAGTAGGCTTCAACTCCAAATCGGCCTTTAACCGGTCCTTCAAAAAAATCACCGGGAAGACCCCGCGGGAGTATTTCAACCTGGCTGCGGAAGCCGAATAAGAAGTTCCACAGTGAAGAAACGTGTTTACTCCGGCTAAACTTTGCGCCAGAGTAAACACGTTTCTTTTTTATGCATAGCGGAATGTTCTCCGGTGTGAATCCGGTCTTTCCTTCGGGGGGTGACTCCCCTCACCCTGTTCTTTCGGTTTCTGTATATTCCGTATCAGTTTTGGTTGACACAGTATCAGTTTGTCGGATTGTACCCCTCAAAACCGGTGACGCGACACGAAATAGGTCTCTTTTTTCGGGGATTTGTAAAAGAAAGACGTGCCACTTTCCTAAAACGCTCCTTTCGAAACGCCCTTAACTCCTTCACGATCAGTATAGTACAATTATTTCTCGTAAAATCTCAATAATTCTCAAAGTGGGTCGACTTGCCCTTGAGATGATGGTACTTTTGTCAGATCAAATTGAATTGTACGAACGAACAACACCTAATCCAATGCAGCTTTTTATACTTCTAATCCATGACCGATCCATGCGTATCTGACCCTTAAACCCTCTTTCCTTTTTTCTCCTAGTCACAAGCGTATTCAACTTAATCCTTAATCACATGAATCAGGCATACCTGTTCAGGCTGTCAAGTCTGCGTAAACACGCATTACTTGTCGCCTTCTTCTTTGCTGCCTTTTCGGCCCTGGCACAGGACATCACGGTTACGGGAACCGTTACTTCGGCCGATGACAAGGTCGGACTGCCCGGCGTCAGCGTCCAGGTCGTCGGTACGACCCGCGGTACCCAGACGCAGGCGGATGGTACGTATAAAATCACCGTTCCCACAGGCGGAAAGCTCCGGTTTACGTCCGTCGGTATGGTTGCTCAGGAAATCGAAGTCGGCAATCAGACGACCATCAACGTCGTCATGCAGGGAAACGCCCAGTCGCTCTCCGAAGTCGTGGTAGTCGGCTACGGTACCGCCAAGCGGAAAGACCTTACCGGTTCGGTAACCTCCATCGCGGCGAAGGACATGAACGCCGGGGTCAACCAGAACCCGCTGCAATCCATTCAGGGCAAGGTAGCCGGTCTGGTTATTACGCAGCCTTCCGGCGACCCGACGCAAAACCCGACCGTTCGTCTCCGCGGTTATACCTCCCTTGCAGGCGGCAGCGATCCGCTGTATGTAGTAGATGGTATGATCGGCGTACCCATCAACACGGTTTCTCCGAGCGATATTGAATCGATGGACGTATTGAAAGATGCGTCAGCAGCGGCTATTTACGGTTCAAGGGCTGCCAACGGTGTCATCATGATCACGACCAAGCGTGGTAAATCAGGCAAGACGACGCTGTCGTTCAACAACTACGTCGGTGTATCGACGATTTCGAAGCGTTTTGATTTGCTGGATGGTCAGGGATACTCGGATGCAGTCCGCAGGATCAAAGGTGATGCCGCTCTTAATGACGGGCTGAAGTTCCCCAAGGACGCTCAGGGAAACCCCTATAACACGGACTGGATAAAGGAAATTACCCGAGCCGCCTATACGAATAATCACGAACTGGCTCTTTCCGGAGGCGCAAATCAATTCAGCTACCGGGGGTCACTGAACTACATCAATCAGGAAGGTTTGGTTAAAAATACCGGATTGAATCGTTTGACAGCCCGTTTTAACCTGGACCAGAAGGCGTTTGACGACAAGCTCAGCGTTCAATACAACCTGGCGTACACCGAAACACATTCCAAGTATGCAGATGGCAACATCATTGCCAATGCGACGACGTTCCTGCCTACTCTTCCGGTCCGGAATGCGGATGGGTCTTTCTACGAAGTACCTGGTAACTTCAGCCTCTTCAACCCAGTAGCAATGCTTGAAAATGCGATCAACAAGGGCGAGTACCGGTATACACAAGGCGGGGTCAATCTTCGCTATGAAATCATCGACGGGCTGACTCTTGGTGTAAACGGCCAGCTTCAGCGCAGCACTGACGTGAAAGATTATTGGAGCAATCCGAACGTTAAAGCATATGCGTCGGCAAATGGCCGGGCAAGCCGCTCTCTCGACAATGTTACGAGCAAGCTCATGGATCTGACAGCTACCTATGCGAAATCATTTGGCGATAGGAGTAACTTTTCTGTCCTAGCGGGTTACTCATATCAGCAATCGGATAAAGACGGCTTCCGTGCGGCCAACAACGGTTTCGTGACAGATTTTGCCAACCTGGATAACCTGGGCCTCGGTTCAGGGACGATCATCAGCCCGGGCAACACCTACGCCACTTCCTACCGAAATCAAACGAAACTCATCTCCTTCTTCGGACGGGGCGTAGTGAATCTGAAAGACAAGTACAACCTGACGGCAACCGTGCGCCGGGATGGCAGTTCCAAATTCGGCGCCAATAACAAGTGGGGCGTATTCCCCTCTGTAGGTCTGGGCTGGACGTTGAGCAACGAGCCTTTCCTGGCTGACCTTGGTTTCCTCAACTATTTGAAATTACGTGCAGGCTGGGGACAGACCGGCAACTCTGAAGGGATTAACCCCTATAACTCGATAAGGTTGTATGGGCAGAGCGGAACATATTACGATGGCCTTAAGGGCGATTTCATGCCTGGCTATGATTTTTCCCAAAACGCGAACCCGAATCTGAAATGGGAAGTACTTGAAACTACCAACGTTGGTTTTGATTTCCAGATCCTGAAGGGACGTTTCTCCGGAACTATCGAATACTACAACAAACTCACACGGGATATGCTGTATACCGTCAACGTGCCGGCAGGTGGTCCTTATGTTACTAACACCATCCTTGCCAACGTAGGCAGCATGCGGAATTCCGGGATTGAGCTGAGCTTCGGCGGCGCTATTATCGACAAGCAGGATTTTGGCTGGAACGGAAACATCGTCTTCGCATACAACAAGAACAAAGTCGTCGCTCTTTCAAACAATGACTTCAACATCGGCCAGATTCGTTTCAATGCCTTCGGCGGTCGCGGGCTTTCCGATGTTTACGCTTCTTACCTGATTCCGGGCCGTCCGCTGGGTGAGTTCAACAACGTTCCGACTTTTGCAGGATTCAATTCCAGCGGCAGTGTTCTGATGAAACCGGGTGCAGGCCAGGAACCGACGACCGATGTGTCAAAATCAGATGCAGCCGTTGCCGTAACGAACGGGAACCTCCTTGCACAGGGAAATCCCCAGCCGTTCCTGACAGCGTCGTTCTCCAACAATTTCCGGTATAAAGCCTTTGACCTGAGCTTCCAGCTGCGGGGAACGTTTGGTAACAAAATTCTCAACAACATCCGTAACAACCTGATGTTGCCGGGTTCCATTCAGGAAACCAACATGTTGAAGGATGTCAATACCCTTCCTGTCGGCTACAGCACCAACATTCTGACAACGATGTGGATGGAAAGCGGCACGTTTGTCCGGTTCGATAACTGGCAGCTTGGTTACAACATTCCAGTCAAGAACAAGTCGATCAGCAATGCCCGCATTTATCTTGGAGGTAACAACCTCTTTGTTCTGACAAAATACAAGGGTATCGACCCGGAACTTCAGACCAAAGGCGATTTGTCGTCGAATACGGCTCAAACTCCGAATTCGCTCGGTCTGGACAACAGTTCGATCTATCCTAAAACCCGCACGTTCCAACTGGGTCTGAACCTGACATTCTAGAAATTTGATTCTGAAAATCTGAACGTACTTATGAAACGTAATAAACTCATTCTCGCGCTTTCTGCTTTGATGCTGGGAACGCAGGCCTGTACGGATCTGACGGAAAAAACCTATGACGTCATCCCGACCAATCAGTTCGGTGGCACAGCAGATCAGCAGGCGGCCCTTATCGGCCCTCTTTATAACGCACTTGGTGGATACTGGGAAAATCACTTCTGGTTAAATACTTCAACCGACGAGCAAATGATTCCTACTCGTGGCGGTGACTGGGGAGATGGCAACCAGTGGGTGCGGCTCTATACCCACACCTGGGATCCTGCGCTTGACAACGGTCGCTTCAACGGTCCCTGGACCTGGTGCTATAACCCGATCTCGAAAATCAACATTCACCTGGCTACAGTAACTGACGCCAAGACGAAGGCAGAACTCCGCGCCCTGCGGGCAATGTTCCACTATCAGATGCTTGATTATTTCGGCAACGTCATCATTTCTGACAACAAAGATGATCTCGCTCCGAAACAAAGTACCCGCAAGGAGGTTTTCAATTGGATTGAGAAAGAATTGCTGGAGGCTTATCCCGACCTTGTTGAAACCGTTGGCGGAGCTTACTATACGCGTTTTAACAAGTATGTAGTGGACATGATTCTGGCCAAACTGTACCTCAATGCGGAAGTGTACACTGGTACGCCGCGGTGGCAGGATGCGATTACCCGGTGCGACAACATTATCAAATCGAACAAGTTTTCATTGGCGCCGGATTTCTTCAGCACATTCAGTGTCAACAACCAGAACGCTCCTGAATCGATCCTTTCAACTGCCTTTGATAAAACCAAGCGCACCGGTTTTTTCATTCAGATGGCCACACTGCACTACAAGCAGCAATTGGAATTCAATATCGGGAACAGCCCCTGGAACGGCCCTTGCGCAGTAACCGAATTTTTTAACTCCTTCACCAAGGACGATCTCCGTTACAAAATGTGGATGGTTGGCCAACGATTTGCAGCGGATGGCACGAAGCTCATGGATGACAATATTCCATTGGTACTCAACCCCGAGGTTCCCGCGCTGGTTTTGCCAGCGGGAGCCGATTCCCGGGTGCGTGGTGCGCGCTGTGCCAAATACGAAATCCAGAAAAACAATCCCTACGGCGATCAGGACAACGATTTCGTGATCTTCCGGCTTGGAGACGTTTACCTTATGCGGGGAGAAGCCTATCTCCGCCTGGGTAAAACCGCTGAAGCCCTGGCTGACGTGAACGTTATACGCGCTCGCGCCGGCGTTCCCACCTATACCGCAGCCACACTCACTCTTGACGAGCTTCTGGCCGAACGCGGACGTGAACTGGCATGGGAAGGACACCGCCGTCAGGATTTGATCCGCTTTGGACAGTATAACAAAGCATGGCGTTTCAAACCTGCCTCGCAGGCCTTCCGAAATCTCTTTCCGATTCCGAATGACCAATTGGCTCTGAACAAAAATCTCAAGCAAAACCCAGGATACTGATTCCTTAACCAATTCCCTCTATCAACCGGTGCGGCGCAGGCTGCACCGGTTTTTTTGTGCGAAAGCAGGTAGTCCCCGGATATTCCCTGCTTTTGTCGGTTAAGAATGATATTTTTCCGGTCGGGTAACCTCTCCCGCCATTAGCCTTTTTTGTCTGAACCTATGTATTTCCTGAAAAAACATGCCTGGCTGCTGCTCCTGTCCGGACTCGGCGCCGGCTGCCAAACTGCTATGCCCGATTCATCTTTCGGAAAAGACCTCGAATTTCTGCGCAAACATCAGTCGGTTCTGCTCTTACAGGCGGAAGATAACCCGGATGCCCAGGTAGCCGTTGTAGGCGCCTGGCAGGGCCGCGTCATGACGAGTACCGCGACCGGCGCCGCCGGTTCGGGATATGGCTGGATCAACCAGTCGCTCATCAGCAAGGGTACCTATCAGCCGCATATCAACGCTTACGGCGGCGAAGACCGCTTCTGGCTGTCGCCCGAAGGCGGGCAGTACTCCGTCTTTTTTGAAAAAGGAAAGGACTTTACGTTTGACAACTGGCAGACGCCGCCCCTGATCGATACCGTTGCGTTCGAAACCGTCGCCCAAAACGCGCAATCCGCCTCTTTCCGGAAGCGGGCTATGCTCGAAAACCATTCCGGTACGTCCTTTGATATCGAAATCCTCCGGAAAATCCGCGTATTCTCCCGGAAAGAAAACGAAAAATGGCTGGGAACCACCCTGCCGGAAGGTATCCGCTGGGTGGGGTACGAATCCGAGAATACACTGGTGAATCACGGGGCCGACTGGCAGAAAGATACCGGATTACTCGGCGTCTGGATACTCGGGATGTTTACGCCTGCGCCGGCTACGACCATCGTTGCACCCTATCACAACGAACTGCAATTGACGGATAACTATTTTGGAAAAGTACCGGACGAACGGCTCCGGAAGGGTTCCGGAGCTGTTTTCCTCCGGGCCGATGGCAAGTACCGCAGCAAAATCGGCCTTACGCCCGGCTCAACAACCGGCGCGGCCGGCAGCTATGACGCTGCCCGCCAGGTACTGACGCTGGTTCAGTTTGACGTTGACGCCGCAGGCGACTACCTCAAATCGACCTGGGAACACCATGCCGAGCCCTATCGCGGAGACGCGTTCAATGCCTACAACGACGGCCCCCTCGCCGACGGATCGCAAATGGGGCCGTTTTATGAACTGGAATCTTCTTCTTCGGTAAAACCGCTGAAAAAAGGCGGAAGCCTCACGCACCACCACCGTACCTTCCACCTCGAAGGATCAAAGGAAGAGTTGGATGCCATCAGCCGCAAAGTACTGGGCGTGTCACTGGCGGAAATTGAGAAGGCGTTTTAAGCTATTTTCCGGCGGGAAATACCGGGACACGTTTCCCGCCGGGATATTCCTATTTGGCAATAAACTATTAAAGGTCAGTATCTTACGCTTTACACCGGCAACAACACGGTAAATACCGCTCCCGCTCCCGGCACGCTGTCGGCCGTGATGGCCCCGTTCATGTTCTGGGCGATCTTTGCGCAGATGGCCAGGCCGATTCCGGTGCCGGGATAGGATGGATTGAGCCGCTGGAAAACTTCAAAAATGCGGTTTCGGTATGCTTCTTCAAAGCCGATACCATTGTCGCGCACACTGATGCGGTAATACATTCCCGGACGCATGCCTGTTTCTTCTCCCGAAACCGTATCGCAGGTAACGGAAACAACAGGCGCACGTCCCGGCTGTCTGAATTTCAAGGCATTGGAAAGCAGGTTCTGAAAAAGCTGGACCATTTGAAAAGGGTCTGCTTCCAGCTCCGGCAGCGTGTCGATGTGTATTTCGGCATCGGTACGGCCGTCAAGATCATCGAGCACCCCGCCGACCACATCGTTCAGGTTTACCCGGGTGAAATGGTCCCGGGCTTTGCTGATGCGGGAGTAAGCCAGGATTTCCCGGATGAGAGTACGCATCCTTCCGGCGGCGTTCTGCATTTTTCCAAGCAGCTCCCGCCCTTCTTCGCCGAGACGGTCCCGGAAGCGGTCTTCCAGCATACTGCCGAACGACTGGATTTTCCGGAGCGGCTCCTGCAGGTCGTGGCTGGCAATGTAGGCAAACTGCTCCAGGTCGCGGTTGGTGCGGATGAGTTCGTTATTCTTTTCGTCGAGGTCCTGCGTACGCTGCAACACGTGTTGTTCCAGTCGTTCCGACAGCTCCCGGTAGCTTTTTTCGCTTTGGCGCAGCGCTTCCTGGGCTGCCAGCTCCGCCCGGAGATCCCGCAGCGTCACGCCGATGCCGATGAGGTTTCCGGTGGTAGGTCCGTAAATGGTAGTAAGATCCGCGTGACAGGGAATATCCCCATTTTTCAAATGAACGGGCCCTGCCCAGCGACCCGACGCGAAGAGTTCAGGCAGTATATCGGTGACAAACGGCTCCGCGAAGAGTTCATCGAGCGATAGCGGCCCGCCCTCCCATCCGGTGAGCTTCCGGCCTGACTGGTTGAGGTAAGTCAGCTGACGGGTATCCGAAAACATCGCTTTCAGGTCGGCGCTGTCTTCGATCAGCGTCATCAGTTTATGCTGTTCCTTGCGACCCAGCATCTCGGTCGTGATGTCAAGCACAATTCCGCGCAGATGAACGGGCGCGCCGGATGTATCATAGGCATAGCCACCGATGACCTTGATCCAGTGAATGGACCCGTTGTGCCAGACGAAGCGCGCCTCGTACCGCAGTTCACCCGTTTTCCGGCATTCTTCATAAGCCTGATCTCGGATTTTTCCGTCTTCGGGGTGCAACGCACCTACGAACAGCGAGCGGTCACGGGTTTCTGCCTCGCGCCCGGTCAGGATGCGTGACAGGCCGTGGGAGTAAATCACGTCGTTTGTCGCCAGGTCAATTACAAAGGAGCCCATCCCTGCGCCGCTTGCCGCGAGTTCGGCCATGTTTTCGGCGACGCGGATGCGTTCGCGGGCAATTTTTTCTTTCCGGAGAAAGCGTTGTCTCTGTTCGAGGTCGCGGGTCCGCTCAATGGCGGTGACCGCCGTCCGGCTCACGAGGCGTATGATGAGGAGGTCGTCTGCCTGCGGCATGGTCGCCGTCGGGTGGTAGAAAACCAGCACGCCGAGCGTCGACCCGCTTTTGGCCCGGAGCGGTATTGCCCACCTGGATGATACGCCGAGGTAGCGGACGAGCAACGCTTCCTCCGGCCGGGAGGCTTCGGATTCGCTCAGTTCGGAAACGATCATTTCTCCCGTCTGCAATGCCTGACGGATACCGTCTTCCGGGTTTTCGTCTTCCACAACGCCGAAATCGGCAGGTATGGCAGGCAGGCCTGCCGAGGCCGTCAGCCGCAGCATACCGTGATCCGGCAGGTAGACCGACGTCCGGACTCCCTCGCCGCTCTGCTCCTGTACCCACCGCAGCACGTGCGTGAGCACTTCCGGCAGCGGAACCTCTTCGGAGATCATTTCCAGTACTTCTGCCTGATTGATCAAGAGAGACTCCAGCCGGTCGTGGTCGGCCCATTTATGCGGTATTTCAGCAGGTTGATTCGACGACATATGCGGTGACAGCCGGGGATTCTGGTGTAATAACTGGATTGGGGGGGAAGATGTTTTGGGTTTTCAGTTTTCGGTTTACTGTCTTCAGTTTGTTGGAAAAGGCTCCCTCCGCGCGAAACTGAAAACCCCAAACTGCAAACAGAAAACCCGTCACGGGTACACCTCCACCTCCCCCAACTCCGGGCCGCCGCCACGGTTGGCGGAGCCGGCGGCGATGTAGAGTTTTCGTTTGTGAGTGACGGCGCCGGTTCCGTGACGCCCCTGAAGCAGGGCCGGTAGTGTGATCCACTGGCGGCGGCGCGGGTCATAGGCTTCCACTTCACTATGGGCGGGTACCTGGCGGTCGCTCTCGCCGCCCAGCAAAACCAGCTTGCCGTCCCACGCGACGGCCGCGGCACCTGCCCGTTTGGTGGGGATATTCAGGGTGCTGTCGAGCGTGGTCCAGGTATTGGAACGGAAGTCGTACACGTCGACCGCGCCGACCGTCCTATTCAGTACTTTACCCGTTTTGGCCGAGGATAGCCGGCCTCCGGCCACGTACAGCTTTCCGTCTACCACCGCGGCATGGAGGTGATCTCGGGCATGGGGTGCGTCGGCCAGGGTTTTCCATGCCCCGGTTTCGGGATTGAACTCGTCGAGCCAGGCTACGTGCCCGTCCCAATGCCCGTCCTGAATTCCGCAGACGAGGTAGATGCGGTTGTTGTGAACCGTCACCCCGGCTGCTCCGCGGAGGCGGTCGGCCGGCAGCGCCGGTCCTTTCCGCCATTCCTTTTTCACGGGATTATAAATATGAATATCGGGGATGGGGGTTTCGTGCGGGTATGGCCCGGTAAACGCACCCAGTACATAGATTTCGTCTTTAAAGGTAACAGCCTGGAAATGATGCATTTCCATCGGAGCTTTCGCGCCAGGCCGCCAGGTATTGGCGGCGATATCGTATTCGTCGACCGGGCGTTCGCCGCGCCCGCCGAGGAGGTAAAGCCGGTCGCTCACAACGGCGAGTGCGTTTTCATGACGTTTTTCAACCGTCCCGGACGGCGCCAGGGTATGCCACTGCTGAGCGGTGGCGGCCGCGCCCGTCAGCAGGGCGGCCATTAGCAGGAAATGTCTGTTCATGTTTCGGAGGTTAAGAGAGGTATTAGTGGGAACGCCTTTCCCACTGATAAAAATACCGTGCGAGGCTCTCCGCTCACCGGTTCCGCGGAAGTTTTTCCTGTTTTTTTCCGTCCGGAGGCCGGGAGGCTTATGCCACCGAACCGGCATGTCTTCCCTCAAAAAAATAAACCGGGAAGAGGCTTCCCGGCTTATCAAATCCTTTCAACTGTACTCTTGGTACTGCCAACTTATCGATCTGCGGTTCCGGCATCGTTTTGCCGGGGGCAGAATCGAAACACCTGAAAGATCGTTGTCTATCGCCTTATGTGCCCTTCGGCCGTTGTATAGCTACAGAACAGTACATAGATTCTAAAGCATAATCCGGGGTTTGGTTGGGATACCTACCGTCGGTTTCATTCGGAAAAGTGGAAATAAAATCGTTGTTGTACAGGCAGGTGAACGGCGCGTCCACCTGCCTGTCTGTTATTTACTGCACGGCGAAGCGGGTCGTCAGGACGTCTCCGCTCTCGAGCGTTACTTTCAGCAGGTACATGCCGGAAGCCAGGTTCTTCACATTCAGGACGTTATTCTGAAGTTGAAGGCCGCTGATTTCCGCGCCTGAGACCGCATACACGCGAACCGATGCGACCGGCGTTGAAACGTGCTTCAGCAGGAAGCTCAGCTCACCCTTGCCAGCCGGGTTCGGGTAAGCAACGAGGCCCATTTTTTCGGCTGCGACGCTCACTGAAATGGTTCTGCTGTACTCCGAATCACCGTTGAAATCGATCTGCTTCAGGCGGTAGTAGTTCGTACCGTTCGACGGGTTCAGGTCCGTGAAACCGTAGTTCCGGATGCCGTTGCCGTTTTCGCCTTTGCTGGATACGAAGCCGATGTTCGCCCAATCGCGGGTATTGATGCTGCGTTCGATTTCGAAGCCCTTGCTGCCTTCTTCGTTGGAGGTCGTCCAGCTCAGGGCTACTTGATCGCCGACAGCCTCTCCCTTGAACTGCACCAGTTTTACCGGAAGAACCGTTTCAACCAGTTCAGTCGAAGACACATACACGAAGGACGAGAACTTGGTGATGTTATGGAACTCGACATAATTCACACCGTCTTCCACACCCGAAGCCGCCGGAGTAAGGGGTACTGCCTTGCCGTAGGTAAAGACACCGTCGGCCTGGAGGTCGCTGATTACCGCGCCGGCCGTTCCTTCATACTTGAACCAACCGTTTGTCACGGCGCCGGGCAACTGGGTAGCCGCCAGTTCAGAGGGGCTGTAGTACACCCGAACCTTCACGCCGCTGTAGGTAGCGCTGTCAGCATCGGCAACAGACGCCTGACGGGGCATCAGGTTGGTCTTCCGGGTACCGCTGACGTAGTTCACACCCTGCGGCGTGATCGTCACGGTCAGTTTCGAGAGCTGCGTATTCGTCAGACCGTTGAGGGCGAGTACCTTGTTGGCCGTATTCGACGTCTGGAGGAAGTAGTTCCATCCGCCGGAGGTACAGTTACTGTAGATAACCGTCGACTCGGTCGTAGACGGCAGGTATGCCTGGCCATCCACCGTGCTGCTCACTTTCGCATAGGTAAAGTAGCTCGCTCCTGCCGGGAAGGTGTGCGCAGCGTCGTAGTTGGTGCCGTTTACGGTCAGGTTGGCGATGGATACGTTCGAAGTGAACGCGGCGTCACTTGCAAACACCAGCACATACTTGGCGCAGCTGCCTTCGCCTGCGATCGTAGTCGTACCCACCGATGCCACCGGGAAACGGAGCGTGAGGCTCTGGCCTACGCCGGTATTCTGCACTTTCCAGACCCGGTTCATCCGCCGGTTGTCGGTATTGCCGCTGTAGGTAAAGGTGGTGTAGGTTGAAGCGCTATTGGTCATGGCCTGCGTGTTGCCGTTGTCACCCCAGAGGAGGAACTGGCCGTCGGCGAGGTTACTTGCATTGGCCGCGTTCGTAGCCGCTACCGTTCCCAGGGCCATGATGACCTGGTTGTTGGTATTGGACGCCTGGCTGCGGCTTTGTTTCTGGTGGAGGGCTGAAATTTCATCCCGGCCCACGCCGGCCACGTTGTTGTAGTAGGCACTGTTCTGGGTCTTGTCCCACACGGTGGTACCGGCCGAGGTGACGTAGTTCACGCTGTTGTCCAGCGTTACACCGTACTTGATGGCGAGGTAGCTGTCGACGCGGTTACGTTCTGCCGTTGTGATGGTATCGGCACCGTAGACGATGACTTCACCGATGTTTCCGATAATCCCGCCGTCGTCTCCACCCGGAGGTGTGGTAATCCCGTTGGAGCCGAAGATGTGACCGCCGGTTACGGATCCAATGGCAGCGTGTGTGTAAGCAGCTCCGCGCGGTGCACCGTTCATCCCTTTGCTCATACCGAGATCCCAGAAGGTGAAGTAGGCGATGTTCGGCTGCGTGCCGGAGAAGGCCACTGAACCGGGATTGGTAAGTGCATTAATAGCACCCGTATTGGTCCGGCGGGCAATACCTCCGTCGGCATACAAACCAGGCTGATCCCAGTTGGTCCCGTTGAAGGTGGTATTGTCCATCCCGATGTTGAAGTAGCGCGCACCCGCCATGCCTTCTTTCGTAGCCGTGAAGATGTTGAAATTCAGGCTGGTCAACGTTTGCTCGGTGATGTTTCCGAATACCTGGTTGGTTGCCGTGAAGTTGACGCCCGGGTTGAAGTTCAGGTAATCGAACGCGCCCTGCTTGTACTTCGGAATCGGCGCCGTGCTGATCTGGGCCGAAACCACACCGCTGGTGTAGTCTTTCCAGGCCGTCAGGTCGGTGCCGTCGCCGGTGTTGGTAGCGTCGATGTCGGCGCGGTACCAGTGCGACAGGCCGGCGAATACCCCGCCCGGCGCGTGTTCCCGCAGCGACGCGAAGGTAAAGTACTGTCCGTTGGCAAGCGTGACGTCTGCATAGTTATACGTTACGCCATTGATTGTCTGCGTATTACCGCTCATCGGGGTGAGCTGATCGGATCCGTCGAACGTCTGATCGGCACTTTGAATAAGCGACAGGTTCTTCAATCCGGCGGGCCAGGCGACGCGTACTGTTCCGACAGAACCGGTGTTCTGTACTTTCCAGATGGCCTTGAAGAGTACGTTGACGCTTCCGTTGATGGTCGGGTTGTAGACGGCCGGCGCTTTGGCAAGACCGTTATCGCCCCAGACGAGGAACTGTTGGTTGTTCAGCGTCGTCGCGTTGGCGGCATTGTCGTCAGCCAGTCCGGTGGTACTGATCAGTACTTCTTTGGTCGTATTGATACTCCAGGACTGTTTCTGATTGAGCGAACCTTCGTCATCCCGGACGATACCGGCAATGTTGTTACCGAAGCCGGTGTTGGTCGCCTGATCCCAGAAGACCGTCGTACCGTTGGCAGCGGTATAGTTATGCGGCAGGGTGAGGCCGTACTTGATGGCTACGTAGCTGCGCACCCGTTGCTTCTCTGCTTCGCTCAGATCCCGCTGATAGGCAATGAATTCACCGATCAGACCGTTTCTTTCTTCCGGCTGTGAGCCCAGGATACTTCCGTTGGCAAACAGGGCGTTTCCGGCGGCAACGTTACTCGCCACCGTAGAAGCAACACCGTTTTGCCCGTATTTAACCCCTCCCGAACCGATCGTGAAAGAGGCGTCGTTGAGGTACAGCTTGTTGATTGCCAGGGTTGATCCGGCACTCGCTTGCGGGTACAGAACCGGGTTGTCGCCAATCGTCGTAAATACCGGCAAGTTGGCGTTTATCAGGCCTGTTCCCGTTGTTGTTGCTCCGAAGCCGACAATATCCGCATACCCACTCACAGAGCGGTTCAGAAACGCCGTAAACAACGTGCTTGCTGTCCCGTTGGCTGTATAGGGCTTACCACTCGGAACGGCCATGAAACGGGCATCAGCACCGTTTGTACCGAAATCCACGATCGGATTGAAGTTGTATTTCGCAGTAGCCAAAAACGGCTGACGCGTGGCATTGGTCTGCGTGTAGTCGTTGGCATTACCGGACATATCCGTCCATTCCTGCGGAGCAAATCCGGCATCGGAGCGAAGCCATACCCGCAGATCGAGGGAAATGCCACCGGGGCCGTTCAATTGGGTCACAAAGGTGAAGAACTGCCCGTTTGCCAGGGTCACATCCGCATAGTTGTAATCGACGCCGTTGAGGGCAACAACATTCGCTGTCATGTCCGTTACGACATCCGAGCCGTCAAACGTTTCATCCGCACTCTGAATAAGCGCGAGCTTGTTCACCCCCTTTGGCCAGGCAACGCGGACCGTACCAACCGAACCGGTATTCTGTACTTTCCAGATGGCTGCAAAGCGGTAGTTAAAGCCGGCAACGCCGCTCACCGCTGCTGAGGGTACTTTGGCGAGACCGTTGTCGCCCCAAAGAAGGAACTGCCCGTTGTTGAGCGCCTGTGCATTCAGCGCGTTGGTATTGGCCAGACCCGGCGTGGAAATAACGACCTGCTTGCCGTCGTTTTCACTGATCGACTGGCGTTGATCCAGCGCTGAATTGTAATCTACCCCGATACCGGCAATGTTGTTTCCATAAGCCGCGTTTCCGGCGCCATTCCAGATCACGGCAGACGTACTGCTGAGGTAATCCGGTACGCCTGTGCCGCCGTCGTTGCTCAATGTAATCCCGTACTTCAGCGCGAGGTAGCTGTTGATCCGCTGCTTCTCGTTTCCGGCTGAATTCTGGTGATCAGCGCTGTAGGCAAATACTTCCGAGATACCTCCCTGGAACACCTCGTTGCCGTTACCGGTCAGGCCTACACCTTCACTGCCAATAGCAAAATTCGAGGCGTCATTCAGGTTACCGATATTATAGGTAGTCGTCCCGTAAATCCGGCCGTTCATGTTCAGGTAGATCCCGTTGTTGGCGGCGCCACCACCTTTCCAGGCCATACCACCGATATGTGCAGGACGTGTCGTTAACCCGAGGTTCTGGTCGATCACCTGGCCATTTTCACGCCAGACAGAATAGTTATCGCCCGCCCGGTTCAGGTTCGGATCATCGTCGCCCCATCCGTAAGGCGTGCGCCATCCACCGGAAGCGGAATTAAACATTACGCCATAAGAGGAACCGGCGCTCGTTACCGTCGGGAAATAATCGTCGTTCTGACGGTTGAAAAAGTCGTTGCTTCCGTCGAAATAATAGAACGGGTTAAAGTTAAAGAAGTAGTTCTTGCTGTCAGCGGCATAGGCTGCATCCGTTACCAGTTTCGGCCGGTAAGTCGTGTTGTTTGTCTGGATGACATCACGTCCGTTCGGAGAAAGATCCTTCCAGATATCCTTTTCGCCGGCAGTTGCTTCTCCGTCATTCGCCTTATGCCACATGAGCAGGTTGGCAACAACGCCGCCCGGCGCCTGTACGAAGGCCGCAAACGTAAAGAACTGACCATTGGAAAGCGTCACATCCGCATAGTTATATACGACGCCGTTTACCGTAATGGTATTACCGGTCATGTCCGTTACAGCGTCCGATCCGTCAAAGGTTTCATCCGAGCTTTGCATGAGCGAAAGCTTGGTCAACCCCTTCGGCCAGGTCACGCGTACCGTTCCTACCGAGCCGGTATTCTGGGCTTTCCAGATCGCGCCGAAACGGTAGTTCAGTCCCGCAACGCCCGTGAGTTGAACCGTCGGGACTTTCGCCAGTCCGTTGTCACCCCACAGCAGATACTGACCGTCCGTCAAAGCCGTCGCATTGGCCTGGTTATCATCAGCCAAACCCGTCGTACCGATCAGCAGTTGCTTACCGGCATTTACGCTTTTCGACTGTTTCTGGCTGAGCGCCGAACCGGCGTCGAACCCGATACCGGCGATGCTATTATTATAGCTTGCATTGGCCGCCGCGTTCCAGATAACAGTAGAATTACTGCTGAGGTAATCCGGCAGCGCCGTTCCGGCAGCGGTCAGCAATGAAATCCCGTATTTGACAGCGAGGTAGGAATTGACCCGCTGTTTTTCGTTATCCGTGAGTACCTTGTCAAACGTGATAATCTCCGAAATACTCCCGCTGGAAGCGACGTTATTGCCGCCGTCGTTGCTGATGTAAAGCGATTGCCCGACGCCTGTACCGGCACTTGAATTACCGGAGGCAGTCGCCTGCGCGCCGTTCATGCTCAGGGTTGTGGTGTGCGGGTTGGTCGTCCACTGCGGGAGATAATAGCCGTTAATGGACGGCGTATTATTCACACGCTTTAACGAATTCGGAAGCGTCACGTATGCTTGATAGCTTCCGTCCCAATAAAACCAAAACCGGGATGCGTCCAGGTTTCCCAGATAAGGTACATCCCACGAACTCGGATTAACGAATGACACAAACGACCGGGTTTGCGTTACGTCGGGCTGACTTTGCAGGACAAACGTTGAAAGCGAACGTTGTGCAAACGAAGGGAAAACGTTCGTTAACACCAGTGCGCCGTTGGCATTGGCAACACCGTCGACAATAGCCGGGTTGAAGTTGTGAGCGCCCCGCTGAAAGGTGGGCAAAGTAAGGGTTGAAAGTTGTCCGGCGCTTCCTCCGGAGCTGCCGTAATTGGTCCAGGCCGAAACGCTGGCGGCAGAGGTGGTCGTGTTGGTGCCTGCATCCGCCTTAAGCCAGACAACCGGGTTGGATACACCTCCGGGCGATTGCCCAAAGCCGCCAGCGCTGCCCAGAATGCCTGCAGCGAGCAAGATCTTGGATAGAATTTTTCGCATAACGAAGTGATTAACAGTTGAAACAAGGGTTACTAGTGGGAACTTAAAAAAAGCTTCAAGCTCTTGTAACTACTCCATCATGCTACTCATTCTATGGCGGAATAGATTCAAAGGATTGGTCGGTGACTTACTATTGAAAGGCCATTTTTTTACTCATACATTCCGCTTCACTTTCGGCCATTACTTCATCTTAATTTCAAGTTGTCAAAGTTGCTTAATAAGCAGAATATGGCGACTTGTTAATCTTGAATGATACCTGATGACCCGGATTACCGTAAACGGCTGTCATTTCTTTCCGGCGAATTTGCAGCGGGTATCTGCTCTATCTGAAATTTCCTCATCCGGCGGCTGCAAATGCTGCATAAGCCAGATTAACTTTCTGACTTCTCCTTTTTACTCAGAAAGAAAAAGGCAACAGAATTACTTGGCAGCAAAGATGTATGGTGTATTGAAACTACAGGGGAGAAAATTTTGTCAATTGAGGTAGACAATCTTGCTATGTTCAAATTTTTACTACACAACGGCTAACAATTCTTGCTTAAGTTGAAATATTCAATTAACTATGCAGCGTCTCCGTTCCAATCCTGCATTTTATCTGAAATAGTAAATTAATTATCTGATAATCAGCGTATTAATTTATTGATGGTTTGATTTTTGAATCAATTAATGTTCAGTGATTGCAAGAATTTCTACCTGGTTGATCAGCACTTCGGTTCTTTCTCTCTATCAGGTAATGTCTCTATATTCCCACTAACCCTCTTTTGTTTCGCAACTCCTTTCATCAAGTGTTTTCCGTGAGACCGTTATCCTTTCAACTTGTAATTATCCTTTTATTTTCCGTTTTATTTGTTTCAGAGTCTGTATGCCAAACTTTTCGAAAGCTTTCGGAACAGGACGGCGTACCTGTTACTGCTGTGCTGGATATAGAACAGGACAAAAACGGATTTATATGGTTCGCTACTTCATCAGGACTGCTTCGATACGATTCACATCGATGTAAAACTTATAAAGCTGTTCCTAAAGATTCCCTCTCACTTCCGAGCAATTTTACACGGGATATTGCTATTGATCGCAAGGGGAATATATGGGTAGTTACTGTTCACGGGATTAGCTATTTCGACGCAGAAAAAGAACATTTCCGCAATTTTTTCGCCAAGAATTACCCGAAGAACAGCCCACTGAATTCGGGAATTAATTCCGTGACAAAGGATTCCGAAAATCGCATTTTCATTACAAACACTTCAGGTGTATATGAAGTTGAAATAAAAGGTAACAAGCTCTCCTTCTCTACTAATCTTGTTCAGGCCATCCGAAAGGATGGCTTCCGGTGCAAAATGCTGAAGGAAGACCACCGCGGTTGGTTTTGGATACCTACCGACGAAGGTTTGATCCGGGTCCGTAAAGACGGAACAAATGGTAAGCTGTTTCGAGTATCTGAGCGCGTGAACGAGCGGTATAAGAACGAAATGACGTCTATTCATGTCGACACTCAGGATAACATCTGGATCGGTAGCTCCAAAAACGGCGTTTATCTTTTTGACCAGGTAACCAGTAGTTTCCGCGAAATAACTGCCGTCAGTGAAGCGCTTCATAATAAGGATCTGGAAGTAAATTCCCTCACTCAGGATAAACGTGGAAAGCTCTGGATCGCAACTCTGAACGGGCTCGCTGAACTTGATCCGGCAACAGGGAGGGTGAACGCATATCAGAACAACAAAAACCTGCCTGGTTCGCTCCCTGACGACGGTCTCATGTCAATCTATTGTGACAATGATAACGGTGTCTGGATAGGCAGCTACTACCTCGGTATCGCCTATTTCAATCCCACCTTTCTGACATTCTCTTCCTGGCCGGTACCCCAGTCGGACTCCCGTCGCACCGACTTTGGTGAAGGCTGGATCGGGACTACCCTACGGGACAAACAGTTGTGGTTGATACCGGATTCAAAGAAGGATATCCTCTTTTACAACGAAGTCTCAGGTCAAACAACTACCCGGAAACTTCCTCTCCCCACTTCCATTGGGTACGATACGTTCCAGCCGGAAGATGAAAATATAATCTGGTGTTCCGTCAGCTCCCTGCTCAGCAAACTTGACCTTTCAACCGGGAAAAGGAAAGATTTTCCGTTCCCTATCGAAAATGGCAGACCCGTGACCGGACGGACCCGATTCATCGTCAGGGACAAGCAGCAAGCTCTTTGGCTTGGAGGGGACTATGGTCTATTTCGTTTCGATGAAAATACCGGACTATTTTATCGCATATCTTCCGTTGCCAGCATCTTTTGCTATGCCCTTGACTCTGAGAATACGCTGTGGGCCGCCGGATCAAAAGATGTCCTTTATGGTCTGAATCTTCTCTCCGGAAAGCTCGAAATATTCCCTCTCAGAAGTGATAATGCGGATTTAACAATGGGCGGCCAGGTCTGGCAAATCCTGTGGGATCCCAAAGGGCGTCTCTGGATAGCTAGCGGCGAAAATCAATCCCTTTTTTGTTTTAACACACAGAGCCATAAACTGACGTCTCACCCTGTTAATGGCCTCAGACCAGACGGCATGCTGGTTGATATTCAGCGCGACAAACAGGGATATCTTTGGCTCGGTGACCCTTCAAATATCATCCGATTTCACCCTGACAAAAATACTACGCAGCTGTACACTACCCGCGACGGTCTGCCTGCTAATGGAACCCTCCGGCTGAAAGGGACAGCATTGACACCCGGAGGCACTCTCTTCATTGCTACTACCGAAGGAATTGTTCATTTCAACACCGGTTCCGTCCGGACCGACAGCCGCCCCTCCCGCCTTTTCGCGACATCTCTGCGCCTTGGGAATTTTGAGGTCAGGCCGGGCGATAGCACTGGCATTCTTACGCGTCCGACGTATCAGACCGAAGAGCTTGTTTTTCAGCATTATCAAAACACATTTACCCTCGATTTTTCTTTGCTTAGCTTCAGGCGATCATTCGAAAACCGCTACGCCTACAAGCTGGAAGGATTCGAAAAAGAATGGAACCATACCTCGAACCCGTCCGTCACTTACTCTAACATGCCCGCCGGGGACTATACCCTGCTGATCCGGGCTTCAAACGGCGACGGATACTGGAATCCGGAACCCGCCAAAATTTCCATTACCGTACTTCCGCCCTGGTGGAAATCCAACCTGGCCTATTTTGTTTATTTCCTGCTCTTCTCGCTGTCGCTGTACTTCATCGTCCGTTATTTCTGGCGGAAAAGTGCGCTGCAAAAAGAAGCCAGTCTTTACCAGGCAAAGCTGGATTTCTTTACCAATGTTTCCCACGAAATACGGACGCACCTTTCGCTGATTGTCGGCCCGATTGAGAAGGCTTCTCAGCTTCAGGAGGCAGGTCAGGGAGCATCGGTGTACCTGACTTTTGCCCGGAACAATTCGGAGCGGCTGATGAACCTGGTCAATGAATTGCTCGACTTCCGCAAAATGGAAAGCGGCAAGATTATCCTCCACGTTTCGCCGCACAACCTCGTCCATTCGCTGACCAATACACTCGGCGCGTTTCAGCACGTCGCAGAAGAAAAAGACGTGAATCTCCACTTCACATCCGGACAGGAAACAATCACCTGCTGGTATGACCTGATTCAGATGCAGAAGGTCTTTTTCAATCTCATCGGAAACGCGATCAAATTCACACCCGAAGGCGGCCACGTTTCGGTTTCCGTATCGGAGACAGACGCCTTTGTTTTCGTCGATTTTCAGGATACCGGACGGGGAATTGCGCCCGAACACCTGCAGCACCTCTTCCGGAATTTCTACCAGGTATATGACGCCGAGCAGAACAATACCGGTTATGGAATAGGCCTTGCCCTCGCCAGACAGATCATCCTTCAGCACGGCGGAGAACTGTCCGTTAAAAGCAACGCAGACCCGCTTAGTCCGGACCACGGGAGCTGTTTTACGCTCCGTCTTCCCAAAGGAAAAATGCACTTTGATCCCACTTTTACGGTCGAGAACCCCGCTCCGGTTGTCGACAATGAACCTCCGATCCTGCCGGAAAACTTAACCGATGAGCCGGCTTCTCCCGACGGGCGCCACAAGCATACCGTTCTCCTCATCGAAGACAACGAAGAACTGCGTGCGTTTTGCCGCGAAGCGCTTCGCGAGAAATACAATATCCTCGAAGCGGGGACCGGAAAGGCAGGACTTGAAATTGCGCAGGAGCGCGTTCCGGACCTCGTTGTCTGTGATATCATGATGCCGGGAATCGGCGGCCTGGAAGTATGCCGGCGGCTGAAGTCAGAGCTGGCTACTTCGCACATCCCTGTTCTCCTGCTGACGGCCAAAACGTCCGTACCGAATATCATCAAAGGGCTCTCGGTTGGCGCAGACGATTACATCACCAAACCGTTTCACATAGAAGTACTGAGTCTGAAAATCAGCAACCATATTCAGACCCGGGAGAATCTCCGGAGCAGGTATCTGCAAACCGCTTCCGGAAGTATGGAACCGGCCGTTGAAACCGGTTATACGCTCGAAGACCGGTTTCTTCAGGACTTGAGAAAAATCGTCGAAGACAACATCGGGGACCAGGACTTTGGCGTAGACCAGTTGGCGTTCCGGGCCGGGCTAAGCGTCTCGGCGCTTTACCGGAAATTACGGGCGCTTACGGGTATTACCGTCAACGACTACATCAAAAATGTACGCATGAAAAAAGCGCTGGAATACCTGGAATCAGGCCGCTACCAGGTCAATGAAGTTGCTACGCTTGTCGGCTTTGACGACCCGAAGTATTTCAGTCGTGAATTCCGGAGAATCAACGGAAAATTACCCAGTGATGTATTGAAAAAGAGCGAGTAATATTATCCTGATTTCTGCTTTTTACGACAAAAAAGAAGCCCGCAAACCAGCGGGCTTTCTTTTTCGTGGCTACCTGATTTTTACAATTCGTTTGGTCAGGGTACTTCCGTCCGTACGCGTAAGAGTAAGTATATAGACACCCGGTTTCAGGGCTTGTGTGGGTATGATTTTCTGCTTGTCTGATTCGTTTCGAATCACCGACACTTCCCTTCCTGATTCGCTGGAAAGGCGTATGATTTCTTTTCCGGAAAGACCCTCTATCGTCAGTTTATCAGTCGTCGGGTTCGGGTAAATCAGAACGGTTTCACGACTTCCGTCCGCCGCTACTGAGCGCACCGGACCAAGCTGATAGCGACCGTCATAGTCAATCTGCTTCAGCCTGTAATAGCCGGCACTTTCCAGGGGACGGGTATCCTGAAACGAGTAATTCAGGAGTGTATTCACATAGCTTTTGTCGGCCTGACTTTTCACAAATCCGATTCGTTCCCATACCGCAGCATCTGCACTGCGGAGCAATTCGAAACCGGTATTGTTCTTCTCCTCGGAAGTTCTCCAGGTCAGCAGTACACTGCTACCGGTTTTCTCCGCATAAAAGGATACCAGCGTCACCGGAAGCGGCTGCGACCAATTGACGGTAACCGGCGCAATATTTCCCTGCAAGCCGTCGCTGTCCCGGAAGCTGTACTGGAAGGTAACCGACTGGTACCCGGTTCCCGTCAGTTGAATGGTCAGCTTCGTCGCATCGAACGCGGGAATAATCGCTCCCACGGAAAGGGGCTGTCCGTCGTATGAGAGAATACCATTCGCAGGTAATGCTTTTATAATCAATGTACTGGTGGTTGTACTCCCGCCGAGCGACCCGTCCTCAGCATCTGAGCCACGAGGTGCAGGCGGGTTACCCGGTGATCCGTCATACGTCAGTATCTGATCCTGCACTGGCTGGGATGGCAGCGTATAGGTAACGAGCTGCGCCAGCGGCGGTTTGCAATCTTTCACCGTGATGGTGACGACCGACGTAGCGGGAACTCCCTGCCCGCAGGGCTGCGAAAGGCGAAACCGGTAGTCGCCGGTTTCCGTCATACCAGTTACGTTCGTTGTTAGCTGATTCGGTGTGGCAATAACCGGCGTGACCGGGCCGGAAACAAACGTCCAGGTTGGGTTTGCGGCGCTAGGTGTTCCGCCTACGGATCCCGTTAACGTAACCGAGGAAGAGCAGACCGAACGGGCGCTTCCGGCATTAGCGGTACAGTTTCCTATTACCTGAGCAAAAGAACCCGTATAAAGGGTACTGCTCAGCAGAAAAAAAGCGATAAAAAATCTGGCAACCAGTGATTTTGTAAAATTGGACATGCGCAGGGGACATTACAGTGGTAGAAGTATTTTCAAATACGGCGGCATGTTTAGGGTTATATCATCGGGCGGTACTATTCTTCGTTTCACTATTCTTTTACCGAATACTGAAAATGATCAGGTATACATACCGGCTATTCCGGATACATGTTTTTAGATGATAAAAGGGATTGCAATCAGCAGAATTGAACGGATTGCCTCTTCTGAATAGTACCCTCCAACTGGCTTTTACGGGATCTGTTGACTGTTGTTTATTTTGAACAATTGTTCAGAATAAATATCTCATTCTACTGCATTTAAAACATACTTATTTCGTAACTGATATCCACAAATGTATAGGTCCCTTCAGGACCGCTGGATAGACGATTCTCCCAATAATGGTAGACAATCTTGTCAGGCGACAGAAAACCTGCCATTATGCGGCATGTTTTTTGTCTTTTATGCCCAAAAACTAACAACTGAAAAATGTCGGGTGGGATCAGGCCCCGGACAAACCTGCCGGAAAGCCGCATCCCATTCGTTTCCGGGACAGAAGTACTGTCCGTCGAAAGCGCAGCGTCTGCCGGAGGCGGGGTTGGCCCGGGGTATCCGGATGGCCGGTTTATTCCGTTTCGGGCTGGTGGTATTTTCCTAACCCGGTATCCGCCCGAGAGGTCACAAAAAGTTAGTACCTTTGTCGTTCCCCATTCTCCGGAATGGCTTTGGTTCAGCGGATTCCCGTGTTTTCGGGACGGAGGCCAAAGCCGGGACGGGGGTCAGGTGTATGCGCGAAGGTGCGGGTTCCTGTTAAACCGCTGATCATCAATAAACAACGCCTTCGCGCTTTCGCTCCTGCCTGCGGGTCGCCACCTCCTGTACACTGCTTTTGAAATCGATTGTCCGTGACTGACCCTGCAAAGACCGAGGATTTCCTGCTCTGGAACGGAGTGGGCGACAGCGACGAGGCCGCTTTCAATACCTTGATGCGCAGGCATTACAAGTCGCTTTTCCGGTATGGCATCCGGATTCACGCGGATGAAGACCTCGTCCGGGACGCCATTCAGGAGGTTTTTATCTCTGTCTGGGAGCGGCGGCACAAGCTTCCGGAAATCGACTCACCGCGTTCGTACCTGCTCGGATCGCTCCGCAAGCGTATTTTGTATGAGCTGCGTCAGTCGCGCTGGGAGCGGCTGGACGAAATGGCGGATCAGTTTCATGTCGATTTTTCCTTCGATCACGTGTTGATTTCCCGGGAGGAAGACCTGCTGACGCGACAGAAAATCGAGACCTTTCTCAACTCGCTCCCGCCCCGCCAGAAGGAAATCATCCACCTTCGTTTTTATCAGAATCTCTCCTGCGAAGAGATTGCCGACGTCATGAAAATGAACCGGCAGTCGGTCTATAATCTCCTGCACGAGACCCTGCGGCGCCTTCGCCGGCAGTGGGGGCCGGTGGGTGTGTACCTCCTGCTTTCACAGCTTCACGAAAGTCCTTTTCACGTTTTTTAAAAAAAATTTCCGTCGGCATCAGTAGAATTCCCTGCCCGCTGCAACCTGTAGTAGATTATTCAAGCGAGCATGGAACGTTACGAAGACTGGAGTGCCGAAGAACTGGCGATGGAGAGTTCTTTCATCGGCTGGGTGCTGGGCCTGTCAGACGAAGATGCCCTTTTCTGGGAAAACTGGCTGGCCAGTCATCCGCAGGCACACGGACGGGTGGAAGAGGCCCGTCGGCTGTTGCTTTCGTTCCGGGAAACAGCCGGTACCGAGCCGTCGGACGAAGCCGAAGAGGCCGACGTCCGGGCTGTGATGCGCCATATCCGCCGCCCGGCGGCCTTCCGCCGCTGGTTTATCCGCTCGGCTGCTGCGCTGGCGATTTTTGCCGGAGCCGGAACGGGCGTCTGGTATTACCTCACCCGGCAAACGAGTACTGTTACCGAATGGCATACGACTACGCAGGTACAGCAGGTCACCCTGCCTGACCAGAGCGTGGTAACCCTTTCCCCCAACAGCCACGCCCGCTACCGGGATGCGCCGAACGGCGAGCGTGTGGTGGAATTTTCGGGAGAAGCATTCTTCAAGGTTACCCGCAACGAACACCGGCCGTTCGTTATCTATGCCGGTAATATGGTCACCCGGGTATTGGGAACCAGCTTCTGGCTTCGGACCAAGCCGCAGGCGCGTACCATCGAGCTGGATGTAGTGACGGGGAAAGTAGCTGTTTATGACCGCCGTAACCGCCGGGTTGCCTACCAGTCGATGAATGAGGTTACCTTGTTGCCGAATCAGCGGGCGACCTATTCGACCACGACCGGCGACCTGAAAAAAGGACTTGTCGACAACCCTGTCGGCGAGGCCGCTCCTTCCGGACAATTCCGCTTCACCAATACGCCGATACAACTCATCACCGCCAAGCTCAGTAAAAAATACGGGATCGTCATTGACTTACCCGATCCGCTGGTGGGGTCCTGTACGTTTACCGGGGACCTCAACGACCTTTCTCTTTATGAACAGTTAGACCTGATTTGCCAATCCATTCACGCGAATTATCAAATCAAACAAGCCCAGATCGTCATCCGGGGTCAGGGCTGCCGCTAAGCCCCGACGTCCCACTCTGCCTCCTCATCCAAACCTCAAGTACCAAAAAAGCCGGCTGTGCGTCACCACAACCGGCCTGACCGTCCGAAATCCGTCACGATACGGACGGTACCCTTTGTCCATGTTTACCAAACAGAACATCACAAAAGTATGAAACATTCTATACGGTGCTCTACTGGCCGTAGCGTCCTGTACACACTTATGAGGATTTCGCTTGCGCAACTGTTCCTGCTGATCCTGACGGTGAGCCTTTCTCATGCACATGACGGGAAAGCTCAGGAAATTCTGAGCCGGCGCATTACGCTCCGGGCCGAGAAAAGCGACCTTCGCACCGTCCTCGGACAGATTGAACAACAGGCACTTGTCCGTTTTGCCTACAGCCCCCGGGCCATTCAGGCAGACCGCCGGGTGTCTCTTCAGGTCTCTTCCACTCCGCTGGCGGAGGTATTGAACAACCTGCTCCGTCCGATGTCCATTTCGTATGAAGTGGTTTCCGGACGTATTCTGCTGAAAACAGAAGAAACAACCGCACCTGCCAAAAAGGAAAGCCTCTTCCAGGCCGTCTCCTGGCAGGAATTTCCGGAATCCGTGCTGGATATTCCGGTAAGCGGTACTGTCCGCGATACCAAAACCGGCCAGCCGCTGCCAGGCGTGAGCGTCCTCGTCAAAGGAACCACGCGCGGTACGACGACGGACGCCGCCGGTCACTACCGCGTCACGGTCAGCACCTCATCTGACGCCCTTATTTTTTCGTTCGTGGGCTTTTCCCCGAAGGAAGAAATCGTCGGAACGCGGACAGAGATCAACGTTTCCCTTGATGACGATCAGAAACTGCTGAACGAAGTAGTCGTCACCGCTCTCGGTGTGAAGCGCGAAGAGCGCTCCCTCGGCTACGCCGTGCAGAAAGTCAACGGAGACATGCTGAAAACGGTCAAGGGTACGAGCGTCGCCACCTCCCTTACGGGTCGTGTTTCCGGTCTCTGGGTGAAAAACAGTACGGAATTCAACGAAGATCCGACGCTGTCTCTCCGGGGTGAAACGCCGCTGCTCGTGATCGATGGCGTACCGTACGGAAACATGAAGATCAACAACGTTCCGCAGGACGATATCGAAAGCATCGACGTGCTGAAAGGCCCTACCGCAGCAGCCCTTTACGGCTCGCGCGGGGGCAGCGGGGCGATTATCGTGACGACCAAGCGCGGCGCGTCTTCCAAAGGCCTGAGCATTTCGGTCAACTCCAACAACATGTTCAACGCCGGCTTCCTGATGCTGCCCGAAGTACAGCACAGCTACTCTGCCGGTCTGGGCGGCACCTACGATCCGACGGACTACGTCTGGGGCGCCAAGCTCGACATCGGTACCAAAGTACCGCAATGGAACCCCGAAACAAAGCAGATGGAGACGATGGAACTGACTTCCCGCGGGAAGAACAACTTCCAGAACTTCCTCGTACCGGGCCTGATTTCCAACAACAACATCAACATCACGCAGACGGGTGAAAACGGCAGCCTTCGCGCGTCACTGAACCATATTTACAACAAGGGTCAGTATCCGAACCTGCAATCCAACGCTATTAACTTCTCGCTCGGCGGGGAAATGAAGGTCAGCGAGCGCTTCTCCCTCAACAGCCAGATCGGCTATAACCGCAAGACGGCTCCCCAGGTAACCGGCTCCGGCTATACCAATCAGGGATACATGTACCAGATCCTGCTCTGGACGGGTCCGGAATACGACCTTTCAAAGTACCGCGACTACTGGATCGTTCCGAATCAGACGCAGAACTGGCACTACAAGGCCTGGTACGACAACCCGTACCTGATTGCCTATGAAAAGCTCAACGGCATCGAGCAGAACAAGATGAACGCCAGCCTGTCGGCCACGTATCAGCTGTTCCCCGGCGCCAAGATCGTGGTCCGCCCCGGTTTTGACTGGTACCAGAACGACGAGACCCGCCGTAACCCGCCCAATATCCTCTCGACCCGCGGCTGGAACGCGGCCGGTATGTACTCGATCGACAAACTGACGGGCTACAGCTTCAACGGCGACGCACTTTTCATGTACAACAAATCCATCGGCAAGCTGGGTATTGACGCACTCGCCGGGGGTACCATTTACAAGTACCAGGACCGGGATCTTTATGCAGCAACCCGCAGCGGGATCGTTATTCCGGGCTTTTACTCCCTGGCCAACTCGGTGGAGCGCCCGGACGTAAGCGCCTGGACCCGCCGCAAGCAGGTAAACAGCTTGTACGGAAAAGTGACCCTGTCGTATGACAACGCCCTCTTCCTCGATGTAACGGGCCGGAACGACTGGAGCTCGACGATGCCGAAGATTTCCCGTTCGTACTTCTACCCGTCTGTCGGCGGTAGCGTCGTGATGAGCGAATTCCTGAAAAACGCCATGCCGGCCTGGCTCGATTTCTGGAAACTCCGCGGTTCGTGGACGCTGTCGAAGAAAGACCTTGACGTGTATGCAACCAACCAGGCGTATACAACGACTACCGCCGATTGGGACAACTATAACTCAGCGCTTTACCCGACCACCATCCGCGGCGGCAACGTGAAGCCGGAAACTTTCCGTACCTGGGAAGTCGGTACATCTGCCTACTTCCTTGGCAAGCGCCTCCGGTTTGATGCCGCGTACTTCAACAAGTACAACTACAACATCCAGGCGAGCGCCAATATCTCGTCTATGTCCGGTTTCGGAACAACCCTCATCAACCTCGGGCAAACGCTCGTGCGCCGCGGGGTGGAACTGACGCTCGACGCGACCGTCATCAAGCGGGCCAACCTGCAATGGGACGCTACTGCCAACTGGTCGTTTAACCACCAGTACTTCAAGGCGTTGGATCCGGTCTACTCGGCAGATAACCTCTGGACGAAAGAGGGCAAACGGTACGATACCTACACCGGCAAAATCTGGGTAACCGATCCCTCCGGCAAGGTTGTGCACCGCTCAAACGGTATGCCGCTCGCCAGCGACTACAACTACCTCCTCGGCCTGACAGACCCGAACTTTGTCTGGGGTTTGTCGAACAACATCCGGTGGAACAACTTCCGTTTCGGTATTGCGTTTGACGGCCGCGTCGGAGGTATTCTGTACAACAACACCGCCTACAAGATGTGGGATACCGGTTCACACCCGGATTCTGACAACCAGTGGCGGTATGACGAAGTCGTCAACAAACAGACGTCTTACGTAGGTCAGGGTGTAAAAGTGGTTTCGGGGGAAGTCAAATACGACGCGTACGGCCAGATCACCAGCGATACCCGCGTATTTGCAGCCAACGACACCAAGGTTTCCTACCAGAGCTATGCCCGCAGCTATGGCGACGGCAAGCGCGGCGTCACGAACGCGACCTTCCTGAAACTCCGGGAAATCTCGATCGGCTATACCCTGCCGGGTTCGGTGGCGAAGCACGTAGGCGCGCGGTCGGCGATGGTCTCCTTCACCGGACAGAACGTCTGGATGTGGACGAAGGCCTTCCGGTATGCCGATCCGGACAAAGCTTCTGATACCGAATTGACTTCTCCGTCTGTTCGTTACCTCGGGATGAACATTCAACTCACCTTCTAGGCACCTGCACCGATGAGAACATACGCTTCCAAATACCTGCTTGCCGGTCTGCTCGTGTCGAGCCTGGCCGGATGTAACAAGTTCGACGAACTGAACTCGAACCCGGATACCGCCGTCAACGCCACGGCGCCCATGCTGGCTACCCGGATGATCCTCGATATCACCGAAAAGTCCATCAGTACGCAAAAGTCTTTCATTCAGCCGTTTCTGCTGAGCAAGTCGATGATCTGGACGGAGTTTGCCGAAGATTTTCAGTACAACTACCTCGGCCGCGCCAGCTTCGACGCCATGACGATTCTCACGAACGTCGAGAAGATGAAGAGCTATACCGTTGAAGGCCCGACCCGGAATTCCTTCACGGCTCTCGGCAACTTCGTCCGGGCATGGAAGTTCTACGAACAAACCATGCGCGTCGGTGATATTCCGTACAGCGATGCCGTGAAAGGCGAGCAAAACGTCATTTCCCCGAAGTACGATACGCAAAAGGAGGTCTTCGCGGGGATTCTCAACGAACTCGATCAGGCCGATAAGCTGTTTGCGGCGGGTGTCAAGTTCGACGGCGACCCGATCTACGGCGGCGACGTTACCAAATGGCGGAAGGCTGTCAATACCTTTGAACTTCAGGTATTGCTGAGTTTGTACAAGAAGACGGGCGAGACCGATCTGAAGATTGTGGAGCGGGCGAAAGACATCGTGGCCAACCGCCCGGTGTTTACCGGCAATGCCGACAACTTCCAGCTGGTTTATTCTGATAAAAACGAGCAACGCTATCCGTTCTACAAGCTCGGGAACCCATTCACGATCTACCCGATGGTGTCGGACGTACTGATCAGCAAGCTGAAGACCTTGCAGGACCGCCGGTTGTTTTACTATGCCAACCCGTCGCCTGTACAGGTAGCCGCCGGCAAAGCCGTCAGCGACTACGCCGCCTACAAGGGCACGGATCCGGCGATGGTCTACTCCGATATCAGCAAAATCTATACGTCGAAGGACTATTCCGGACTCAACAGCCGGTATACCGAAATGGCCAATGCCGAGCCGGTATTCCAGCTCAGCTATCCCATGCTGAAATTCATGCTGGCAGAAATGACGCTGCGCGGCTGGATTACGGGTACTGCTGCCGATCACTACAACGAAGGCGTGAAAGCGGCCCTGCAATTCGTAGCCGGCAATACGCCCGACAATGCAGACTACCACCACAACATGAAGATCACCGACGCATATATTACCACGTACCTGGCGTCTGACGGTGTGAAGCTGGCCGGTACCACCGAGCAGCAGATCGAGCAGATTCTGACGCAGAAATACCTGCATACGTTCCTTCATGCCCCGTATAATGCTTTCTTTGAGAACCGGCGGACCGGCTACCCGGCCTTCCCGATCAACACGGCCTCAAACGAAAACACACCTGCTGACAAAATGCCCGTCCGCTGGCTGTATCCCCAGAAAGAACTGGACTACAACAACGCCAACGTCACCAAGGCTATCACCAGCCAGTACGGGGGGAGTGATAATTTTAACCAGCAGATGTGGTTGTTGAAGTAGGTTGATTTTCAGTTTTCTGTTTGCAGTTTTCTGTTTTCAGTTGGGTTGGACATACGGACCGGCTCCTTCCGGATACAGAAAACTGCAAACCTGCTTTCTCACACGCCGACGCCTGCTGCCGGCGGCCCAACTGAAAACTGAAAACCACAAACTGAAAACTGAAAACCGCTTTCCTACCCATGCACCATCCCAGAAGAGACTTTCTCAAACAAGCAGCCATCCTCTCCGGTACGGCCGGGCTGTCCGGGTTGTTACCTGAGTCGGTTCAGAAAGCCTTCGCGATTAATCCGGAGGCCGGTACTACCTACCTTGACGCCGAGCATGTTGTGATCCTGATGCAGGAAAACCGGTCGTTCGACCATGCCTACGGCACCCTCCAGGGTGTCCGCGGCTACAGCGACCCGAGGGCGATCCTCCTGCCGAACGGCCGGAAAGTCTGGTTCCAGGCCAACGCCGAAGGCCGGACCTATGCCCCCTACCGGCTCAATATCCGCGATACAAAGGCTACCTGGATGAGCGCACTGCCTCACTCCTGGGAAAACCAGGTCGACGCCCGGAACAACGGCCGGTACGACGGCTGGCTCGACGCCAAGAAATCCGGTAACCCCGAATACGCTCAACTCCCGCTTACCCTCGGCCATTACAACCGGGAAGACCTCCCGTTTTACTACGCCCTGGCGGATGCCTTTACCGTGTGCGACCAGAATTTCTGCTCCTCGCTGACCGGTACCACGCCCAACCGCCTGTATCTCTGGACGGGCACTATCCGCGATCCCCGGAAACCGGAGGCAATTGCCAATGTCCGCAACGAAAACGTCGATTATACGGCGGAGGTGGACTGGACGACCTTCCCCGAACGGGTCGAAGACCTCGGCGTTTCCTGGAAAATCTACCAGAACGAAATCAGCCTGCCGTGCGGTTTCGAAGGCGAAGAATACGGCTGGCTGAGCAACTTCACCGACAACCCGATCGAGTGGTTTTCACAATACAAGGTGAAGTTTCATGCCCCGTACTACCGGTTTATCGAGAAGTACAGCAAGGTCGTTCCGGAGAATATCCAGCGTCTGGAGAAGAAACTCGCCGGACTGACCGAAAGCGACAGGGAATACAAGGAAACCCAGCGGGCCCTGCTCCAGCAGAAAAAATGGCAGGAGACCATCACAGCCGACCTCGTTACCTATGCGCCGGCCAACTACGAGCGCCTCAGCCAGCGGGAAAAAAACATTCACGAAAAGGCGTTTACGACCAATACCGGCGATGCGGACTACCACCAGCTGGCGTCAATCACCTATGACGACAACGGTACCCGCCGCGAAATGAAAGTACCCAAAGGCGATGTCCTCCATCAGTTCCGGGAAGACGTGAAGACCGGGAAGCTGCCGACGGTATCCTGGGTAGTCGCCCCGGAAAAGTTCTCCGACCACCCGAGCGTGCCCTGGTATGGCGCCTGGTACATTTCCGAGATGCTGGATATCCTGACCAGCAAGCCGGATGTCTGGAAAAAAACCATTTTCATTTTGGCGTATGACGAAAACGACGGCTACTTCGACCACGTGCCGCCCTTTGTCCCGCCGCATCCCGACAAGCCCGAAACCGGAAAAATCAGCGCCGGCATTGATACCCGGACGGAGTTCGTCACCGCCGAACAGGAAGCCGGTCGCCCCAACGGCCGGACCGGCCCGATCGGTCTGGGCTTCCGCGTGCCGCTGGTGATCGCATCGCCGTGGAGCCGGGGCGGATTCGTCAATTCCGAGGTATTTGACCATACGTCGGTCCTCCGGCTGCTCGAAAATTTCCTCAGCCACAAAACCGGCAAAACCGTTCGCGAAACCAATATCTCAGACTGGAGACGGGAGATTTGTGGAGACCTGTCGTCCGTTTTCCGTCCTTACAACGGAGAGAAGATCGGTCTTCCGGCGTCGGTCGACCGCGACCCCTTCCTCGCCGGTATTCACCAGGCGCAGTTCCGTCGTCTTCCGACTGATTTCCATTCTTTTTCGGAAGAAGATTTCAAGACCGGCAAGGCGGCGTCCTATCTCCCGAAACAGGAAAAAGGTATCCGGGCGTCGTGTGCACTGCCGTATGAACTCTCGGCACACGGCGAGCGGAAAGACGGTGGTGTTTTTGTACATTTCGAATCAGCAGGCGCGAGCGCTCCCTTCGCCGTTTACGACATAAAAGCAAACGCCAACCGCCATTATACCGTCCGGAAGGGTGACCGACTGTCGGACGGCTGGAATACGGACGCCGAACTTCACGTGTACGGGCCTAACGGATTTTTCCGTTCGTTCGCCGGCCTTCTGCCCGTGCTCGATGTACGTTGTTATTACCAGAAAGACGGGAAGGGCCGGCCTACCGGCGCGCTCGTTCTCAAACTGAAAAACACGGGAGATCCGATCGCCCTCGAGCTGGTTCACCTGGCCTATGGCTACAAAAACCAGTCTTTCACGCTCAAAAAAGGAGAAGAAAAAACGCTGGTACTGAAGTTGTCGGATAGTCATCATTGGTATGATTTCCGTATTCAGTCGAAGCAGATACCCGCTTACAGCCAGCAGTTTGCCGGTCGGGTTGAAACCGGTTCGCACGGTTTCACCGATCCGCAGCTGGGAAGCTGAATCCTTCAGGCGGGCGGAAATCCGGAACCTTTCCGCCCGCTTTTTCCGATTACCCAGGCCGCAGCCAGAGTCCCTTTTCAAGTATAAACCTGTCAAGTTTCATGGCTGAAGCGCAAAAAGAGCTGAAAAAAGCATTAACACCCGTCCACCTCTGGGCGATTGGTGTCGGATTGGTTATTTCCGGAGAATACTTCGGCTGGAATTACGGCTGGGGTGTCGCCGGCACCGTCGGACTACTCATCGCGACGCTGGTCATCACGGCCCTTTACTTCACGTTTATTTTCAGTTTTACGGAACTGACGACGGCCATACCGCACGCCGGCGGTCCGTTTGCTTATTCCCTTAAAGCCTTTGGCCCACTCGGCGCGCTCATAGCCGGGTATGCCACGCTGATTGAGTTTTTGTTTGCTACTCCCGCCATTGCCCTCGCCCTGGGCAGCTACCTGCATTTTTTGTACCCTGCGATATCGATTCAGCTGGCGTCGGTGGCGTCGTTTGTTGTCTTTACCATTGTCAACATGCTGGGTATCAAGGAAGCCGCGTGGTTTTCACTCATCATGACAATTCTGGCGATTGTTGAGCTGCTGGTATTCATCGCCGTCGTTGCGCCGCATTTTCAGTTGCAGACGTTTCTGCACAATCCGATGCCCTTCGGCTGGAGCGGCGTTTTCGCTGCCCTGCCGTTTGCCATCTGGCTGTTTGTATGCCTGGAAGGCGTGGCAATGGTGGCTGAAGAAGTAAAAGACGGTCACCGCGCCATCGCCCGTGGCTATATTTCTGCGCTGCTCACGCTGGCGGTACTGGCGCTGGCAGTAATGATTTGCGTGGGCGGGATTGCTGATTGGGAAAAACTCGACCACCTCGATTATCCGCTTCCTGAATCCATCGCATTGGTACTGGGTCGTGAGAATCCGGTTACGAAGCTATTTGCCAGCGTCGGTCTGTTCGGTCTCGTCGCATCTTTCCACGGCATCATCATCAGCTACTCCCGGCAGCTATTTGCCCTGGCGCGGGCGGGGTACCTTCCGGCCGGTCTGGCGAAGGTATCGCCCAAACGGCAGGTACCGTATGTCGCATTGGTGATTGGAGCGGGGCTGGGTATCCTGGCTCTTTTTTTGCTGGATACGAGCAAGCTGGTGATTCTGTCAACAGTTGGCGCGGTCGTCGTATACATCGTCAGCATGCTGGCGCTGTTCCGTCTCCGCAAGACCCAGCCGGATCTGGAGCGGCCGTTTAAAGCGCCGCTATATCCCTATTTCCCGGCTATTGCCCTTGGCCTCGCAACGATTGCGCTCGCGGCGATGGCCTGGAGCTATCCGTGGCTATGCCTTCTTTTCTTCGGGGGACTGGCCGCGATCACCCTCTTTTTCTACCTTTCCGGACGATACAAGCAGGCCCTGCCTACCAACGCATGAGCTATTCCTGTACCATACGCGGCTTTACGTACCGGTTCGAAGACCTGCGCGACCTGCTGGCCAAAGCCAGCCCGCTGCGCTCGGGAGACGTACTCGCCGGCCTCGCCGCTGCCAGCTACGAGGAGCGGGTGGCTGCGCAGATAGCCCTCGCCGATGTTCCGCTGACGCGTTTTCTGGAGGAATTATTGATTCCGTATGAAGAGGACGAAGTAACCCGGCTGATTGTCGACGAACACGACGCCGAAGCCTTCCATGCGATCCGGTCGTTTACCGTCGGGCAGTTTCGCGACTGGCTGCTGAGCGATCAGGCCGACCGGTATACCCTCGAACGCCTTCGTCCCGGCCTGACGCCGGAGATGGTCGCCGCGGTTTCGAAACTGATGCGCAATCAGGATCTTATCCTCGTCGCGCGAAAATGTGAGGTCGTTACCCGGTTCCGCAATACCGTCGGCCTGCACGGGCACCTCTCGGTCCGGTTGCAGCCCAACCATCCGGTAGACGATACCAAAGGCATCGCCGCCAGCATCATAGACGGCCTGATGTACGGCAGCGGAGATGCCGTGATCGGTATCAACCCGGCAACGGACAACACCGCGGCCGTCGCCCGTCTGCTCTACATGATCGACGGCCTGCGGGAGCGCTTTTCCATGCCTACGCAGAGCTGCGTGTTAAGCCATGTTACCACTACCCTGGAACTCATCCGGCAGAACGTGCCGGTTGATCTGGTATTCCAGTCTATCGCGGGAACGGAAAAGGCCAACGCCAGTTTCGGTGTCAGCCTTTCTCTTTTGCAGGAAGCCTACGAAGCGGGTCTTTCCCTGCGCCGGGGTACGGTCGGGCAAAACCTGATGTACTTTGAGACGGGCCAGGGCAGCGCGCTGTCGTCCGGTACGCATGCCGGCGTTGATCAGCAGACCTGTGAAGTCCGGGCTTATGCTGTCGCGCGGAAGTTTCAACCGTTTCTGGTCAATTCGGTCGTCGGGTTTATCGGCCCTGAATACCTCTTTGACGGCAAGCAGATTACACGTGCCGGCCTGGAAGATCATTTCTGCGGAAAGCTCCTCGGCCTGCCGATGGGGATGGACATCTGCTATACCAATCACGCCCAGGCCGATCAGGACGACATGGATAACCTGCTCACCCTGCTCGGCGTGGCGGGTATCAATTTCATCATGGGCGTACCCGGCGCGGATGACATCATGCTCAACTACCAATCGACATCCTTTCACGACGCTCTGTATCTGCGGCGGGTACTTGGTCTCCGCCCGGCGCCGGAGTTTGAGGCCTGGCTGTTGCAGCAGGGAATCATGGATGAAACCGGTCACCGTCTTCCGGGAGCGGGCAGCCGCCAACTGGTAGCTCAATTCTTTTCGTGATGATACAGCCTTTTGAAGAAGACGAGTGGAACGTCCTGAAAACGTATACCGACGCCCGGATTGCGCTTGGCCGTACGGGTGTTTCGGTACCTATGCGGGAATCGCTGGCCTTCCGCCTCGCTCACGCCCACGCGAAAGATGCAGTATATTCCGAGCTGGCCGACCTTTCGGGTGAACTGAAAGACGCCGGTTTTGACTTCATCCGCGTACGCAGCCGCGCCGGTACCCGCGACGAGTACCTGCGCCGGCCTGACCTGGGCCGTATCCTTGATCCTGATTCAACAGAGACTTTACAGCCATCCGGATCACCGGATATCCTTGTCATTATAGCCGACGGACTATCGGCCTCCGCCGTGAATGAAAATGCGCTGCCGGTACTTCTCCGTCTCCGGGAAAAAGCGTCGGAAAGAGGCCTCACGCTCGGGCCTGTCGTGCTGGCGGAGCAGGCGCGTGTTGCGCTCGCGGATGAAATCGGCTCGCGCCTGAACGCCCGACTGACGGTCATCCTGATCGGCGAGCGGCCGGGGCTCAGCTCCGCCGACAGCATGGGAGCCTACCTGACCTTCGCGCCGCAACCCGGGCTGACCGACGAGCGCCGGAACTGCATCTCCAACATCCGGAGGCAGGGCCTGATTCCGGACCTGGCCGCAGACAAAATCATGTACCTCATTGAAGGCGCTTTCCGGCTCGGGATTTCGGGAGTAGGGTTGAAAGACGATTCGGGCGGACCGCCGGACGGGGCACTGATTTCAGGAGTTTGACAAATAACGGGCGGTTTTTCAAGAAAAACCGCCCGTTATTTTTTTTCAACGCAGACAGGGGATATCCTGTATTCAGCAACGACAATATTGGATTATTCCGATCCGCGTTGTTCATTCGTGTTTTAATCCGTCCTCTATGAAATACTTTTCTACTTCTCTCGCCGTGCTGCTCAGCACGGGTCTCTACGCACAAGTTGGTATCGGCACTACCACGCCGCAAGCCGGTCTTCATGTCGCTGACAGCGCGGTCGTTTTCTCTGCCGACGGCGATATCTCCGGCTCAAAAGGAGTGCCGGTTACCGGCGGAGGCCGCCGCCTGATGTGGTATCCAGAAAAAGCTGCCTTTCGGGTGGGATACGTCGGGTCGTACGGCACTGCGTACTGGAACACCTCCAACGTTGGAAATTACTCCTTTGCGACCGGAAACAATACCCGGGCGTCGGGAACAAACTCCTTTGCCGCCAACCTGGCAACGACCGCCAGCGGCTCGGAAAGCGTTGCATTCGGCAACAATGGAACAGCTTCCGCTGATCGCTCCTTTGCCTTCAACGGGACCGCGAGCGGCATCGGGGCAGTAGCGATCGGCAGCGGCGCCCAGGCATTAAATGACGACGCCCTGGCGATGGGCCCGTCGTCCTTCGCCAGCGGACTGGCCTCTATCGTTCTCGGTCCATCCATCGCCAGAGGAAGCTTCGGCGTCGCAATCGGATTGCAAAACAGTGCGCGGGGCAATTTCTCGATGGCCCTGGGAAAAAATGCCCGCGCCGGGCACCAGGGGTCTATCGTCATCAGCGACGCCAGCGCGGGCTTCAGTTCCGACAGCGCCTACAGCACCCTCAATAACCAGCTGACTATGCGGTTTGTCGGCGGGATGCGCCTCTTTACTACCCAATCCATGACAACCGGCGTAACGATTTCGCCCGGCGGAGGATCGTGGGATAGCGTCAGCGACCGGCGCAAAAAACAGAACTTCCGGCCTGTCAATGCAGAAGAGATTCTCCGTCGTGTATCCGGCATGCCGCTGACTTCCTGGAATTACAAGACGCAGCCTACCGGCGAGCGTCACATCGGGCCGATGGCGCAGGACTTCTTCGCCGCCTTCGGGCACGAGGGCATCGGCAGTGATACAACGATCAATACGGTCGACATCGACGGTGTCAACATGGCCGCCATCCAGGCGCTGCATAAACGGACGGAAACCCTCAAAAGCGAAAACAACGTACTCCGCGCGAAGCTGCAAAAGTTGGAAGAACGCCTGCTGTTACTCGAGCGGATGTCGGCCAGCCGGATTACACGATCCGGCAAGCGGTACGCCAGCCAATAATGTTACCTGAATTTCAGGTCATTACTTCTCTTTCTGATTTTTATTCCTGCGAAGACAGTCGTACGCAGAATGTTTCTCCCTGAAACGTCGTTAGTTCAGCAAGACGATTTTCTGCGTATGACTGTTTCTTCCCCCAAAGACGAACTCGCCAATGCCCTGACCCACGGTCTGGGGGCCATGCTGGCTGTGGCAGCCCTGGTGCTGCTGGTTGTTTTTTCTGCGATTTATGGCTCAGCCCTGCATGTGGTGAGCTTCACCGTTTTCGGCAGTACGCTGGTCATCCTGTACCTGGCGTCTACGCTATACCATAGTTTCTCGGGCGAACGGGTCAAGGCTCTTTTTCAGAAACTGGACCATATGTCTATTTTCCTGCTGATCGCCGGGACCTATACGCCGTTCTGTCTGGTAGCGCTGCCCAACTGGATCGGCTGGACGCTGTTCGGTATTATTTGGGGCAGCGCCGCGATCGGCATCGTCCTGAAAGCCTGGTTCACCGGTAAAAAAGAAGCCCTCTCCACTGCCATGTACATCGTCATGGGATGGGTAGCCCTGATTGCCATCAAACCGCTGTATGATGCCCTGCCGGGCGTGAGTTTTGCGTTGCTCCTCGCCGGCGGCGTCAGCTACACCGCCGGGACCTATTTCTTTGCCCGGGACCGCAAACCGTACTTCCACAGTATCTGGCACCTGTTTGTGCTGGGCGGAAGCGTGCTGCATTTCTTCGCAGTCCTTTTTCTTCTTTAACCTTACCGGCTATACGGCAACTGCACCGTTTCCGTCCAGAAGCGGCAAAAAGTACTCCACACCCGCGTCAGCGCCTGAAAACTATCGGGCTTGACGATGTACGAATTCGCGCCGAGTGAATAAGCCTTCCGGATACTGTCCGGACTCCCGCATGTCGAAAAAACGACGACGGGAATGTTCCGCCACTCCATCGACGTTTTCACTTTCGAAAGCAGTTCCATGCCGTTCATTCGCGGCAGGTTCAGGTCGATCATCAGCAATGACGGTTTTTCCGGCATTGTCGACAGCCACTCGAGCGCCTGCGCGCCGTTTTCCGCAAACCGGAGTTCGCAGAGTGATTCGTCTTCCGAGCTGACCTGGGAAAGCAATTCACGATCGTCCCGGTCGTCTTCGACGATTAAAAAAAGAGGTTTCATTACCCGTTCTGTTTAGGCAACCTGAGATAGTTCGTATCGGGGCAGCCTTGCTGCGGGTATGGGGAGTAAGCTGTTTTTACGAATAGGCAAGAAGCGCGGAACGAGGGGTAAAACTATACGTTTAGAACCGACTCCCCTAAGATTCAGGCAGTTATTTTCCCGGTTCTTCGAATTGTCCTTAAGAAGCGGTGCTCCCGGCACCTGATGCTTCCTCTCTCCCATGATCATCCTATTTCGTTTCTTATTTCATTAAAATATCAATGTGTTATTATTATATAAATACTTATTATATTTGCACAAACAATAAAACAATGATACAGCAAACGATTTCCGTCACGACAAAAGAGGCAAGCGCCGCGCAGCTCTGGAGACTCATGGCAGCGGTAGATCAATGGGCCGACTGGGATCCGACGATCGAATCGGCCCGGCTTTCCGGTCCTTTTGCCACCGGTTCACGTTTCAAACTGCGGCCGAAGGGAGGACCTGCTGTGACAATACGGCTCGAAGAAGTCCGCGAGGGCGCCTATTTCCGGGATTGTACCCGGTTTCCCGGCGCCCGGATGTATGGCGAGCACTGGTATGAACCCGTCGCAGACGGCCTCAAAATCACCGTAACGATGACCATGCGCGGTCCGCTCGGCTTTTTGTGGAACCGGCTGGTGATGAAAGATATTGTCGCAAACCTGCCGGAAGACCTGAAACGCCAGATCAGCAACGCGCGGTAATTTTGGGCAGGCCGGGCACACGCTTCCTTATTCTGCGAAATCGCGGAAAATGGCGTTACTTTGGTCTGCCGAACCACGCAGACGGATCATGAACGACACGGTATTTAGCTTCGGAAAAGCAGAAGACAGCCCGGGATACCTCCTCTGGCAGGTCACCACGCTCTGGCAGCGGGAAATCAAGAAACGCCTGGACGAACTCAACGTCACCCACTCCCAGTATGTCCTACTGGCGAGTCTGCTATGGCTGACCGGGCAGGAACGCCCGGTTACGCAGATAGACCTTTCATTACATAGCAAAATCGATCCGATGACGACGTCGACGGTACTCCGGACCCTTGAAAAGAAAGGCTGGGTACAGCGTGCCGAACATCCAACGGACACGCGGGCGAAGACTGTCGTCCTCACGCCGGCAGGTATCGATCTGGTACGCCGGGCGATTCCGGTAGTGGAGCAGACAGACCTTTCGTTTTTTTCTGCTACTGACGTCGGAGAATTGAACCGTCACCTGCGGAAACTGATCGGCTGAAAAAGACCGGTCCCGGTACTCCCCGTATTTAACTACAGGACCGGGCTCGCAGCCTCCGCGGACAACGATTGTAGAAACGCAACCAAATCCGCTTTTTCTGTATGGGTCAGCCGGAGCGGATCGGGAGACAGGGTTTGGTGAGGGATATCGAGTCCGAGGCCCTGCCCGCCTCCCCGATCGTAAAATTCAACTACTTCTTCGAGCGTACGGTATACCCCGTTGTGCATGTACGGGGACGTCAGGGCGCTGTTCCGCACGGTCGGCGTTTTGAACGCACCGCGGTGGAAGTCGGCGCCGGTCAGCGCGAACTTACCCGGATCACGGTTGGGTTTCGGATTTTTCCAGCCCGTTATAGCTGGCACCCCGATTACTTCACTCTCCGTTTTCTCGAAAAAAGGTGGTACAGTACCGTTGGTCAGTGGCAGAAAATGGCACGTGGCACATTTTGCTTTTCCCGCGAAGAGGTTGAATCCGCGCTTTTCCTCCGGCGAAAGCAGCGTCGTTTCTCCGTTCATATACCGGTCGAAACGGCTGTCGAGCGCCGTAAGGCTCCGCTCGTAGGTTGCCAGCGCGTGCCGGATGGTTTCGGCAGAAGCGCCACCCGCATAGGCTGCCCGAAAAGCCTGGTCATAGGTCGGCTGGCGACGGATTTTCGCCGCCGCTACTTCCAGCGAACCGTGCATTTCCTCCTGATTACCAATCACATCCGTCGCCTGATCTTCCAGGTATACTACCCGGGAGTCATAAAAGAGCCGCGCCTGTAGTGCTACGTTCAGGAGGGAAGGCGCATTGCGGAGCAGGGGTTTGCCGGACAGAGAGATGCTCGTCGCCCGGTCTTCGCTAAACGCCCGGTCCGGGCGATGGCAGCCTGCGCAGGATCGCGTCCCGTCTCCCGAAAGGACGGGATCGGAAAACAGGCGCTTTCCCAGTATTATCCGGGCGATGGTCGTTGTATCAGCAGCGCCGGCCCGAAAATGGTCGGGATCTACAGCCGCGTTTCCGAAAAAGCTCTCGCTGTCATTGCGGAGGAGCGACGACGTCCGGATGCGTTCGATGCCACGCTCTTTCCGGAAGCGGTTCAGCTCCCGCACAAGCGGATTCAGGCAGGTGGAGATAAAGGAAAGGCGGTTGAATTCATTGAATTGGCCGCCCAGCGAGGCCTCGGCTTTCCGGAAAAGGCGATCAAGTTCCGGATCTTCATACACCGCGAGTATTTCCCGTAGCGACGCGAGCGATGCGCGGGCTTCGGGCAGCGAATGAAGGGCTACCGACGAATCGAATCCGGTGATTCCCAGCGACATAATCCGCAACAGCTCCTGCCGGACGGCGTCGAGTATGTGTGCGTCGGTAAGCTGGTTGGAGGCCGTTACCCACCGGAGCCGGTTCATGTTGGCGCGGAGGATATCCGTATGCCCGGCTAGCTCGCCCGCCCGGGCAGTGTCCCACTCCGGAAAGAGCAGGGCTTCTACTACCTGAAAACCTTCGGGTGGAATTACTTTGTTGTCGTCTTCCTCGAACTCATCCAATGGCGGCCCGTTCAGGTTCCGGGCAGTTTCCGGGAAATAGTACTCCGTCAGCCATTCCACGCGCTTGTATGCCAGGCGGGCAGCGCGGAAACGCCGGTGCAGTTCCGGACCGGTAACATGCCCGTCCACCCCTGCTTCCAGCTGCTCAACGGCCGTGACCAGCTGCGCGACGCGCTCCCGGAAGAGCGCTTCCACACGTTCCGACGATGCAGGCTCCTTCCGGCAGCCCGTCCATAAAACGAGAAAAAACAAGCAGTACCAACGCATACGAAAAACAAGTAACCTTCCTGCCACGACAGGAAGGTTATCCAATTACATGGGAAATAACTAACGGGGAAGTCCTTTGATAATCACGACCTGACTGGCCTGATTCTCAGCTTTGCGAACGCTGCCGCCGTCGACGCCGGCATACGACGCCGAACGCCAGGTATGCGGCTGTACCATCAGCATGAAAGTACCTTCGATACCGGTTTGCTCGGAGATATCGACCAGCGAGCCATACTCCCAGTCGCCGAATTTGGACAGGGCGAATTGAGTATCCGGGCCGGAACCTACGTTCGTCTGGTTGTATTTTTCCTTGTCGGCAGCCGTGCGGCGGTGGTCGAGTTCAAATACGACCTTGAGCTCGCCGGTGGCGATATTGTATTGATAGAGATAGCTGTCGTGCGTTTCGTCGCCGTAGCCGTTCGGATCTTCCTGGATGTAGACGTAGTTTTTCGTCACACAGATATTATCCGGATCCTGGAATTTGCCGGCTTTGCCGCTGCGGTCGTCGCCGTCGAGGACTACTTCCAGCTTTCCCTTGAGCGGATCGGCAGCGTCGAGCGTCAGGCGGTACGTACGGCCGTACTTGGTACGGGACTTATCGGCGTTGGCGCCGGTGGTATTCTGGCCCGTGACGTTGAAGTATACTTCACGACCTACGCCATCCTTGCGGTAGTCGATGTCTTCAACCCGGCCAAACTTGATGGATTTCAGGTCTTTGTCGACTTTCTCGTTGAGCTGACGGCCCGTCAGGGTTTGGGGAGCATCAATTTTTGCAAACTCTACATCGTATGACTGACTGACGACCATATCCGTCTCCTTCTGGTTCTGGTCTTTCCGGCGGAGGGTATAGTAGGAGCCGTTGTCGAGGTCGCCGGTTTTGTCAGCCAGGTAGAGGAATACCTGCCCGCCGTTGGTACCGCTGTCATCGTCGCCGACGAGAATCGCCGTTTTGCCGGGATAGGCCGTCTTCGGCAGGGGAAGTGCCTGCTCGGCGTTCTGGCGGCCGAGGGAAGCCTTCGTCCGGGACATACCCGCACTGGAAGCCGGGGCCGTCGGGTCGAGGACATGAATCTGCGATTCTTCGCTCGATTCGCCACAGGTCAGGTACAGCGGTCCGAAACCATGCTCAGCCGGCGTAGCCAGCGTTGCGGAGCAAAGGCGGTACTGACCGCCGTCGGAGTTGAGGATGTACTCTCCCTTGACCGGCTTAAAGGTTTTGTCGAGCGTAATCCGCGAGACCGAAAAGTTGTCTTCGTGGTTGACGAGCAGGGAGAACGTTCCGTCGGCGTTTTTCAGGAGACCGGAGCCATCGGCCGAACCGCCGAATACGAAGGAAGGCGATTCCGCCAGCTTGTCGTCCGTTCCGACGAGCGCGAACAGCTCAAGCGCGTCGAAACCCGTTTGTTTTTTCAGGAGTACAGGCGTGGTGGAGTGGCTTTTCAGCACGACTTGCGACTGGGGAGTATTGTTGTCGTCGTCGTTGTTGCAGGCCAGCAGGGCCATCGTCAGGAATGCCGTTGTCGTAAGCGTACGTTTCATACAGATTGGGTAAAAGTTGAATGCACAAAAATCACCGGCCTGTATTACTCCCGTGTTACCTCCGTTTTATCAAATTGTCATCAGCGGTTTTTGATGTTTCCGGAAGGGATTTATCGCTATACTTTTTTGCAACAGGATCATTCTCAGTATTTTCAACCGTAGCGGAGGAGGTAGTGTGAAATTTGAAAAGGACTTCCCAAACCAATAGCGGGCTTCCGGTGTTCCGCTACCAGATATCCCTCCTATGATCCGCATACCGACAAACGACAGAATGCTTCTGGAACCGACATATCAGGCCGCCCGGTCGGTGGCCAGGCTGCTCGAAGCCCACTTCGCTCTGCGCCTGACAACTGCCTGCAAAATGAAACACGAGTGCCTCGCGCCGACGCCCACTGCGCCGGTCATCGAGGCGCTGGTTGATACCGCCTTCTGGGCCAGTCTCCGCAGAGAAGAGGGCGCCTCTCCCAAAATTTCCATTGCCTTCCTGCCGCCGGAAATGGCTCAGCAACCGCTGCTGTTTGAGCAGCCGCTGGCCTTCACCCCGGCTATCCTGAACAAACTGGCGCCGGCGGTAGAACGTCCGGGTATTCACCTGGGTGTGAGTTTCAACGGCGAGGACCTTCAGATTTGGGGAATGACGCGGGAAGTACCCGGCAACTGTTTCGTGCTGGAGGTAGTCGAACCGGGGTTGCTCGTCGTCAAGCACCGGCGCATCCGCGGGTTCGGAAAGTTCGTCAACGTTGCGGTACTCAAGGGAGACCAGGTCCGGCTGATCGACGACAAAATCACGGACTTACCTGAGTACCTGACTTCCCTGACGGCAATGGCCGGCTTCCGTGTCGCCTATTCCGGCGTCAACGCGATGAATGTGCTGGTCGATCTCTCGGTTTCCATGCGGGCTCACGGCAAAGGAGGGCTACTCCTGCTGGTTCCGTCGCTGAACGATGCCTGGCGGGATTCCATCATCCACCCGATGACCTACCCGATTACGCCGGTTTTCTCCCGCCTGTCTGAACTGATGGATGAAAACCGCGAGGAGCGCAGCCTTCACCTCTGGCAGGGAGACATGAGCCAGGCGATTGAAGCGGTTGGGGGACTGACCGCGGTAGACGGCGCGACGATCCTGAACGACAAATACGAACTGATGGGCTTTGGCGCGAAAATCGGGCGGTCCGATCATAGCATCCGTGTCGAAGAGGTACTCCTGACCGAGCCGGTGGTGGATGGAGAGCCGCGCGTGGTGCATCCGACCCAAACGGGCGGAACACGCCATCTCTCGGCGGCGCAATTTGCGTTTGATCAGCGCGGTTCGGTAGCGCTGGTGGCATCGCAGGACGGCCGCTTTACCGTTTTCGCCTGGTCGGACGAAACGCGGATGGTTCACGCGCACCGGATCGATTCGCTGCTGATCTAAGGTTTCCGGGACATCTCAAACCGCGTGGTGTCCCATTTCTTTTCCTTGTTTTCTTCTTCGAGAAGGATGGTAAGCTTTCCGGGATCGGAACGCTCGTAAGTAAGCTTGAGGCCGGCACGGGAGAAGACAACCCTGTTTTTGCCAAGCTCCGTCACCGGTAATACTTCCGGATGCTCTTTATCTTCCCATCCAATACTTCCGGGATTGAAATGACGGAGTTTCAGCTCGGGCACCTGTTGCCCCTGTTCCACCACCATGAATTCGTAAAAAACGACTTTTCCCTGGTTTACACACCGAAAGGTTGAGACGATGCAATTGCCCATCGGCGGTTGCCATACCTCTTCCATATCGCCCCAGGCGTGTTGCTGGGTCCAGGTTCCGGCGAGAAACGCCAGGTCGGAAACCGACGCGCGAAGCTGCTGGGCCTGCGCTGTCAGAACTGTCAGAAAGGCTGCCGGAAGCGAAAGAAGGATCTTTTTCATACAGAACGGGGGTTTGGCAGCAAGATACATAACCGTCGCCGGATCAGCCCACTGACAGGTCCTCGTCGTTCAGTAGTTGTTCATACCGCTCTTTCCGGAACCGGTAGAGGTACGGCGCTTTGCTGGCCGGTATAGTCGGGCGCTTGCCGAGGCGTTCCAGTACGTCGTAATGAAGAATCTGCTTGTAAAAGTTGCGCCGGTCGAGGCTCCGGCCGAGGATGGTCTCATACAGGCTTTGCAGTTCGGTCATGGTAAACGTCTCGGGCAGGAGGTTGTACCCCACCGGCTGGTAGCTCAACTGGCGGCGGAGCGTGCGCAGCGCCAGCCGGATCATTTCATTGTGATCAAAAAGCAGGTGCGGTACTTCGGCGATATCCCACCAGCGGCATTCGTCGGCCATGAAATCGGGCGTCGGTACTGTTCCCGTGAAATCCACCAGGGCATAATAGCCAACAGAAATATCCCGGTTGGCCCAATACGTGGAGTCCCATAACCCGGCGGCTGCCTCGGCCAGTCCCATGCGCTCCAGCGTCTCTTCCCTGGAAAAATAAGTCATCCGGTTTACGTTTCCGAATGTATGAAACTGCTGCAGAAACAGCCTGTCCAGGCCGGTACGCTCCCGGAGCGAGCGGTATGCAGCTTCGTCGAGGTTTTCATCCTTCCGTACCCGGCCACCCGGCAGAATCCAGTCGTTCGAGTCCTTGAAACGCAGCAGCAATACCTTCAGCTGGCTTTCGTGAAACCCGAAAACAACCAGGTCGAGCGAAACCGACGGCAGGTAGTTCTCTTCGATATCCCGGAGAATCTCTTGTAGTTTTCCTCGTAATTCCATGAAAAAATAAAGAGAGCGCGTATTATTTACACACACGAAAAAGTTGTACTATTGCGTCAAATATACGCACAAAACCTAGCTTCCAATCGGGATGAAATCTACCTCCGTTTTACCGCCGGCATTGCTGCTGACGGGGCTCGCCTTCGGGCTGTGGTCGTACACGCCTTTCGGGCCGTCGGACGACAAGCCGGAAGAGAACCGTTTCACCAAAGTTGTCCTCGCCGAAAAACTCAACGAGCCGCTGGAAATGGCGATTCTTCCCGATGAGCGGGTATTGCTGATCGAACGGCACGGAGCGGTACGCATCTATTCTCCGGCAACGAAGCAGCTCAAAACCATCGCGACCATTCCGGTAAGTACCAAATACAAAGACAGGGAAGGAGTAGAAACGGAGGCGGAAGACGGGCTTCTCGGCGTCAATATTGACCCGGATTTTGCTCAGAACCACTGGATTTACCTGTATTACTCTCCTGCCGGACCGGACGCCAAAAATATCCTCACCCGGTATGAACTGCGCGGGGACGAGCTCGTCCTCTCCTCCCGGAAGGTACTGCTCGAAGTACCTGTTCAACGCGAACAATGCTGCCATACCGGCGGCTCGATCGACTGGGACAAAGCCGGCAACCTGTATTTGTCGACCGGAGATAATACCAGTCCCCGCGCCACGCTCTACGCGCCTATCGACGAACGCGAAGGCCGTGCGCCGTGGGACGCCCAGAAATCGTCGGGCAATACCAACGACCTCCGCGGCAAAATCCTCCGGATACACCCGGAAGCAAACGGCACCTATACCATTCCGGAAGGCAACCTCTTCCCGAAAGGTACGCCCAAAACCCGCCCGGAAATCTACACCATGGGGCACCGCAACCCATACCGCATTTCAGTAGACAAACATACCGGCTATGTGTATTGGGGTGACGTAGGGCCGGATGCGGGAACGGATTCGGTGGGCGTCGGCCCGACGGCCGAAGACGAGTTCAACCAGGCGCGGCAGCCGGGTAACTTCGGCTGGCCGTATTTCGTGGGCGATAACAAAGCCTATAACGACGTCAATTTTGCCACCGGGCAAAAAGGCGCGCTCTTCGATCCGGCCCATCCCTTCAACGACTCGCCCAATAACACCGGCCTGCGCGAGCTTCCTCCCGCCCGGCCGGCGATGATTTCCTATCCGGCAGCAGAAACCAAGAAATTTCCGCTGCTCGGCTCAGGCGGCAGAAGCGCCATGGCAGGGCCTGCTTACTACAAACAGGATTTTGCCAAAGCCAAACGTCCGTTTCCCGATTACTACAACGGTCAGGTTTTTCTTTATGAATGGATGCGGGACATGATTCTGAATGTCCGGTTCAACGAGAAAGGCGATATGGTAAAGATGGAGCGCTTCCTGCCCAATATGCCGTTCAGTCACCCGATTGACATGGCTTTCGGGCCGAACGGAGACCTCTATGTGCTGGAATACGGCACCGGCTGGTTTGTACAAAACGACGACTCCCGCCTTGTCCGGATCGAATACAACGGTGGCAACCGCAAACCTGCTTTACAGGCCGCTGCCGACCGCACCGCCGGAGCGATACCGCTGACGGTTGCGTTTTCGTCGGAAGGTACCAAAGATTTTGACGGAGACGCGCTGACCTATCAATGGAAAGTAACCCCGAAATCCGGCGGAGCAGCTACCCTGCTCGACGGGCCGAATCCCTCCTTTACGTTCCGGAAACCCGGGCAGTACAAGGCAACGCTGATGGTCCGCGACGACAAAGGCCTGTCTGATTCCCGTGAACTAACCATCATCGCCGGCAATCAACCGCCTGTAGTACAGGTAGATATACAGGGCGCCAATACGAGCTTCTACTTTCCGGAACAGCCTATCCGCTACCGGGTGAGCGTCTCCGACAAGGAAGACGGCAGCCTGGCTTCCGGCAAAATCCAGGCGAAACAGGTAGTAGTCCGCAGTACCTATCAGGACGCGACGGCCGACCCCGCCGGACACCAGTTTACCGAGTCGGCCTACCTCGGCGCCGGGAAAACGCTGCTGGAGAAAAGCGACTGCAAGTCCTGCCATTTCACCGACAAAAAATCAGTCGGCCCGGCGTTTGCCGAAGTCGCCAAACGGTACAAAGGCGACGCGGGCGCGGTGGCGTCTCTGTCCACCAAAATCATCAAAGGCGGAGGCGGCGTCTGGGGCGATGCCGTGATGACGGCGCACCCGCAGCTTACCGCTTCCGACGCGGAAGAAATGGTGAAGTACATCCTGACCCTGTCGGCGAAAGCCGGCCCGCCGCCATCCCTGCCGGTAAGCGGAACGGTTATCCCCGCCAAAGACCAGCAGGGCATGCTAGTACTCCGTGCTTCATACAAAGACAAGGGCGCAAACGGCCTTCCGCCCCAAACCACCGAGCAGGTACTATTGCTCCGGAATCCGTTGCTGGTGCTTGGTCAGAGCGATGTACAGTCGAAAGGAACGATGCTGTATAAGGTAGGGCAAATGCCGGTAGTTATTGTCATGGCGTCAGGTACCTATGTGCAGTTCAACAAGCTGGATCTCACCGGTATCAAGGCAATGGAGTTTTCGGTTTCGGTGCCCAAAGCCCAGCTGAATGCCGCCGGCGGCCGGATTGAAGTACGGGCCGACTCCCCGACCGGCCCGCTTCTGGGTCAGACGGAGGAACTGACGCCCGTCGAAGCCAAAAACCCGGCCGACCTGTTCAAACCCGTTACCGCCCGTGCGACGCTCACGCCGACTGCCGGCGTACACGACCTGTACTTCGTTTTCCGGAATGAAAAAGCCGGTAAGTCCCCTCTGTTTGTTCCGGTCACCGCTCAGCTTCTCAACTAGTTTTCCATGAAAAAAGCAATCAAAATCATTCTCTGGAGCCTCCTCGCGCTGATCCTGGTACTCGGAGGGGCGATGGGGTTCTTTATTTACAAAATCAGCTATGGTTTTCCGGTGAGCTATGAAACGGACGCTCCGAAGATCGATTTTCCGGAAGGAAGACCTGCTATCCTGCTGTTTTCGAAAACGACGGGCTTTCGCCATAGTGAGTCGATCGACGCTTCCAAACCCGTTTTTCAGGAATTGGCGAAACGGAATAACTGGTTCGTCTATGAAACGGAAGACGGCGGCGTATTCAATCCCGATCAGCTCCGCCGGTTCCATGCGGTTGTGTTCAATAATTCGACGGGCCGGGTATTGAACGATGAGCAGGAAAACGCCCTCGCCGCCTATGTCGAAGAAGGCGGTTCCCTCATCGGTATTCACGGTGCGGGTGACAACTCCCACCACTGGGCCTGGTACGAAGAAAACCTGCTCGGAACCCGGTTTTCCCACCACTCGCTGGATCCGCATCTACAAAAAACCCAGGTATTCATCGAACCGGGGAGGGATTCTGTCCTCACGCGCGGCCTGCCGGCGTCGTGGGTCCATGAAGACGAATGGTATGTTTTTCTGACGCAGCCGAAAGGGGTACATATCCTTTCTTACATCGACGGCACACGTATTATTCCCAATGGTAATATGCTGTGGATCAAGAACAAAAACTTCGGAATGGGCAAATACCACCCTATCGCCTGGTACCGAACTGCCGGAAAAGGGAAAACCTTTTATACCTCCATGGGGCATACCGCAGAAGCGTGGGCGGAACCGGAGTTTACAGGTATGGTAGAAAACGCGGTGAACTGGACGCTGAAACGATAGCCGCCGGAAGGCGTGGCATACTCCTCTCTGAAGGCCCGGCATGCCGGGCCTTTTTTTCGTCACGCATGTGGATGCATTGCTTGCAACTTCAGCGCCGCTATCTGTGTCTACAGGAAAACCAAATTAAACATGAAGCGTTACTTTTTTCCCACCCTGATACTATTGTTCGGATTGTCCGGTTGCCTAAAAAAGGACGATAGTCCGCTGCGGGATCTCGTCACCGACCCTGTTTCTACCTACCTCGGCACGGATACGTTGTCGCGTACCGGTGACCTGTATATGGGCCTGCAACTGGGCGAAACACCGGAATCTCTCTACCCCGTCCTGCAGTCGCTGCAAAAAACCGCCAGTGTGGGCTATGTCAACGTAGTAGGGAATAGTTTTACCAGACTCACTGATCTCGAGAAACGCATTCCGCTCTACCAAAGCCTTGATATCGAGCAAAGCAACGGCATCTCGGTACAGCTTTATTTTTCGGAAAGAAGCATATCAACGATGTATCTGTCGACCGGTAAAGCCCTGATCCAATGGCCCGAGTCTGCCGCGAAATCCCAGGCAATAGCTATCGGAGACGCGGTGGACGGTCTCTACGCGAAAGTTCTCACGTTGTCCTCCGGAAATTCCTTCCGCCGGTTCAACCTGTTTACAAAAGACCTCACAACCGGCTACGATCCGTCCATGAGCGACTCTCCGCAGTGGTACTTTGCGTTTAGTCCTTCATTCGGGAAAACGACGCTGGTCCACCTTAATTTTTCGGGCCGGAAGCTGAGTTCGATTACGGTCAGCAAATACGAGAGAGGAGGATAATTTCCTGCTATTCAAATAAGTCAAAGAGGCTGTCCCATACCAATAGGACAGCCTCTTTTGCTTGCCGGAAAGACCACCTCCTACCAGCCGTCGTTCTGCTTCAGGTTCGGATTGGCATCCAGCTGAGACTGAGGAATCGGATAGAGCTCGAAGCGGGGATTGTAAGGCGTAAGTTCAGCGCCGATGATCATTTCGGGCGTCATCGCAGCTACTTCGTCCTTCAGCGTTCCCCAGCGGCGGATATCGTATACGGTATTGAATTCGCCCGTCAGTTCCAGCCGCCGCTCCAGCCGGAGGGCAGTCCGCAGATTGGCCGAAGCGGTCAGTTTCGTGGCATGGGCCCGCTCCCGGACCCGGTTGATCAGCGGCAGCGCCTGCGCCGGTTTTCCGGTTTCGATGAGCGCTTCCGCCAGCAAAAGGAGTATGTCGGAATACCGCAATTCGATCAGATCGTTTCCATACCCGTGCGGCGGCGCGCCGGCGGGTCGCTCGGCCCTGTCCATCTTCGCATAGGCGAGGCCGCAGGCGAAATTCGGCTGGAAAAAGATGTCACCGGTGCGCTTCACCCGGTAATGCCACGTTTCAGGGTCGTAGATGATGCTGTCTCCGGGCGTTGCGCCGCCGTTTTCAACGCCTTTGAAGACATATTTCGCCACAACGGTCATGTCCCGCCGGGTATCCGTCTTCCCAAATAATTGGTAGAATGCCCAGGTCAATCCGTAGCCGGTCTGTTCATCTCCGTTCGTCAATCCCCTCGGAAACAGGAAGAAGGGGAAGATGGTCCCGTTGGGATTGGCCGAGTCCGTGAAGTAGGAAAACGACAGCAGCAGCTCTTTGTTCCGCTCATTTTTAAGGGAAAAGACATCGGCAAATTCCGGAACGAGGCCGATGTTATAGCGCGCTTCCGCTTCGGTGAGTTCGGTCAGTTTGTCAATCGCCTTTTGGTAGTATTCGGCTTTGGAAAGTGGTTTCCCGGCCATGTAGACGTATACTTTGCCGAGTAATCCTTTGGCGGTCGCGGCAGTAACGCGACCGGCATTGGCGACATCCCACTGATCCGGCAGTTGTTTTTCGGCAAAAGTCAGGTCTTCGATGATCAGGGCGTAAACCTCTTCGAGCGTCGCTCTCGGCGCATAAATAAGATCTTGGTCCTCAAGGGATTTGATTTCGCGGTCGATCAGCGGCACTCCTCCGAAATCCCGCGCCAGGTTGAAATAGGCATACGCGCGCAGCAGGCGGGCTTCGGCGATGTACTTGTTGGCGGTGGTGTCGGCGGAGACGGCCTTTCTGGCATTGTCGATAACCGTATTCGCCCGAAAAACAACCTTGTACATCCGCGACCAGACGAGGTCAAAGGCGCCGGCAGTAGGCAGGTGCCCGAAGCGGTAATAGGGATTGGCGCTCGCGCCGAGTATTCCGCCGGTGGCGTACCGATGCCCCGACTCGCTGAGTATGAAGCGGTTCCAGACGTCGTTGTAGTCGAGCGATGTCCAGATATGGTACACTCCGAGGGTCGCTTTTTTGAGGCCGTCTTCGTCCTGAAAAACCTGTTCGCCCGAACGGGACGAAAACGGCTTTTCTTCGAGGTTATCCCGGCAGGCCGTGAGCGCGACGGCCAGGAGCAGCAAATAGGCAAGTTTCATGACGGTCAGAAGTTACAGGAGAACCCGATGGTGAAGGATTTTTGAGCCGGATAGGCGCCGTAGTCGATTCCCTGTTGCAGGAGGGATTGGTTGTAGGAGCTGACTTCCGGGTCAAATCCGGTGTAGTTTGTCAGCGTAAACAGGTTGGTACCGGTCAGGAAGAGGCGCGGGTTTTTGACCGGCCCCAGCTTCGGCAGCTGATAGGCCAGCGTCAGCATTTTCAGGCGGACAAACGTGCCGTCTTCCAGAATAACGGAATTGATATCTCCCGTCGGAATACCGATCTGGGTTCCCGGAAAACGGGGATCGTTGTGCGGCCGGGAGGCCGTCCACCGCTTGCGGTACCACTCTTCCGTTTGGTTGAACGACACGCCGGCATAGTCCACGAGCCCGTCCGTCAGGTAAAACCGCGTCAGGTTCAGGACGTCGTTCCCGACCGATCCGGTAATGAAAGCGCTGACGGTGAAGCGTTTCCACGTAAAATCATTGGTCCACCCGAACACAAAATCAGGTGTAGATTTTCCGAGTACCTGGCGGTCGTCGGCATTGATCTGGCCGTCCCCGTTTTTATCCTCATACTTCCAGGCGCCGGGAATCTGCTCAGCTACACCAGGTGACGGGTACAGCGGCTTTCCTTCGGCATCGAAGTCCTTCGTCTGCGCCAGCCCGATGATTTTATAGCCGAAAAACTGACCTACTTCCTCACCCGGTACCAGGATACCGGAGGTACCGCCGAGGAGATTACCGGAAATGTTGATATAGTCGGGAGTCTTGCGGTCTCCCAGATCGCGGAGAATATTGACGTTCCGGGAAACCGACAGCCGGGAAGAAAAAGTGAGGTCTTTTTTCCGGAGAACGTTGAATTGAACGCTCAGCTCCAGGCCCCGGTTCTCCATCGTCCCGTAGTTATCCAGAATACTGCTTACCCCTGATTGTGAGGGCAATATTCGTTGCTGCAGTAGGCCGGACGTCAGTTTGCGGTAATAATCAAAGCTCACGACAAGCTTGTCGTTGGCAAGGTTGAAATCGACCCCGGCATTGAACTGACTCGTCCGTTCCCAGGAGAGATTCGGATTACCTAAAGTGGTCGGGTACAGGCTTGTAACCGGCTTACCGTCCGTTCCCAACTGGTAAAACCCGTTCCAGAATTGCGACAGCGACGCATACGGATTGATGGCCTGACTACCCGTTTCCCCGTACGAAGCCCGGAGCTTGAGATTGGACAGGAATTTCACCTTTTTCATGAACTCCTCCGCATCCACGTTCCAGGCAACCCCTACTGCCGGAAACAGGGCATACTTTTTGTTGGCGGCGAAGGGAGACGCGCCATCCAGCCGCAGCGACGTATTCAGGACATAGCGGCCTTTAAAGGTGTAGTTGAGGCGGGCAAAGGCCGACTGGATCGTCCGGCTTTCCTTGTAAGAGCCAATACTCTGAATATGAGCGCTTCCGATGTTATCGACGCCAAACGCCGGCACGTCGTATCCGGATGAGATCGTGGTCAGCTGCTCCAGCGTCTGGCTGTTGTACTCCCCGCCAAGCGTCGCATTCAGGTAGTGATTTTTCTGAAAGGTATGCTCGTAGAGAAAATAGGCATTGGCGTTGTAGCTGTAGGTATTGGCGACGGCGCTGCTTCCGCTGCCATTTGGCCCGAGGCCTTCAGCAGTAACAGGCGGCATGAATACCTGGCGGCGCGTGAGGTTCTGGTTGGTTCCGCCGGAAACCACCAGCTGCAGGCCTTTGACCAGCCGGAACCAGTTTTCGATGTTCAGAATGGAGTAGTCATTTTTGGACAAGTCTGTCTTCGACGTCAACTCCAGGTACGGATTGGAAAAGTAGTAGCCTGAATAGCCGGGAATGCCGAGGCTGTTGTATCCGGCGTAGTCCTTCGCGACGGTCGGCACAGCCCGCAGGCCATCCATAAGCCCACCCGACGACGGCCAGGCTTTCGACGTGGTAATCGCCCGGTTGGATTGCTGCCGGGTGAAGGAAAGCTGCGCCTTAACGGTATACCAGTCGTTGACATCGCTGTTGAAATTAGCCCGCAGGCTTCCGCGGTTATTGTCTGACCGGATGATGGTCCCCCGCTCATGGAGGTAGTTTCCAGAGAGGTAGTACGACGACTTCGGACTTCCGCCCGACACCCCGAACGTCAGGTCCTGCCGGAAACTCGGCTGGGTAATCGCCTTAACCCAGTCGGTACTGGTCGTCGGCGGGGTCTCAAAAGGCGGTTTCCGGTTGGTAAGGCGGTAGTTTTCGTTGATGATTTCGGCATACTGAGGGCCGTTCATCATTTTGATTGGATTGGAAATCTGCCCGAAAGACGTCCGGTTGACAAGCTCCACGCGCCCCTCCCCGCGCTTGCCCGATTTGGTAGTAATCAGCACGACGCCGTTGGCTCCGCGGGAGCCGTAGATAGCCGTAGCCGAGGCATCCTTCAGGACTTCCATGCTTTCAATATCGTTCGGATTAATGCCGTAAAGGCCGTTCTGGGAATAGGCGCCGGTGAAGTTGGCGGCGGCCTCCCGGTACGGCGGCATGGGAAATCCGTCGATGACATACAGCGGTTCATTATTGCCGCTCAGGGAGTTATTCCCACGGATCCGGACCACGGCTGCCGCTCCCGGCTCGCCGGAAGTCTCGACCACCTGTACGCCGGTAGTCCGGCCCTGCAGGGCCTGGTCGACGGTATTGATCACCGCCGTTTTGATCTCGCTCGCCGCCACGCGGGAGGTGGCGCTTGCCAGGTCTTTCCGGCTTTGGGTACCATATCCGACCACTACGACCTCGTTAAGCACCTTCACATCGGGCTCAAGCGTAACGGTCAGATTGCGCATATTCCCGACCAGCTGTTCTTTGGGCTTGTATCCAGTAAAACTGAACGTAAGGAGAGAGCGGTTGTCGGGTACCCGGACACGGAAGGCGCCGTCGGGCGTCGTCACGGTCACTGTTTGCGTATTCTTAACGGTAACGGCGACGCCGGGAAGACCGGAGCCCTTTTCATCGAGTACCCTGCCCTGAACAAGCTGACCGGTGCCCGGAACAGAGTCGTGGCGGGCGGGCGGTTGCTGCGCCGGCAGGCGGATGGAGTCCTCTTTCGGAAGCCAGTTGCCGGTCTGGGATTTCCGGGCAGAGTCGGGTCGGGCCGGTTGCGGGAGGGAGTCTTTCCTGACTACCCGGGCGGAATCGCGTTTCGGAAGCGAGTCGGGCCGGATTGGTTTGCGAAGTGAATCAGGCATGGTATCCCGCCGTATCACGCGGACGGAGTCCGGACGGGGTAACGTGTCGGGTTGGGTTTGCTGGGCGCTTCCCTCTTCTCCAAAGGGCAGAAGAAGGACAAGCAGGAGCAGTTTCCGGAAGAAAGGCGGCTCGTCAGCCCCTTCAAGTAAGGTTCTCATCATGGTCGAAACACTGGGTTGAACAATTCGGCGGGTCCTGTGAAAGGACAAAATCGGGTGGGCAGGCCGCAAGGACCGGGGAAGGACAACCACCTTCCGGCGGGTTGCTGCCGGAGGGGACTGGCGGGTTGGCCTACTAATGGCGGGCCAGGGGTCGAAACAGGGCGTCTTTTAGAGAAAACTGGGGACAAATCGGAAATCGGTTACTCAGACGTGCAGGATTTTCACCGGAATGCAATGTTGGGGCAAGGCGGTTCCGTTTGCGAACTATTTGTCAACATGTACCGAAAAATACTTACCTGGAAAGTGTATTTGGAAAGACGGCGGTACCAATACCTTCCGGAAAAACCACGATCGTTGACAACTATGGGGATGGGATTTCGCTGGAAGACCGCATTTCAAATGTCACCGTTTCCAACAATGTACTGATTCTCAGTGGAAATGAACTCGGTCGGTGTGGCATTGCGGTAGACTACTCCAGCCGGAATATTTCTGTCGATAATAACACCATTTACGGTTATGACCGATCGATCCATATTGAAACCAGCACTTCCGTAACTGTTCGGGGCAATAAAACATATAAATCAGCCTGCGGACTTTACATTGCCCTGAGCAAGAACATCATCGCTTCCGACAATTTTATCGACGGAAAATCACCCCTTAATTCTCCTAAAATCTCAGAGCCGGGCTTATTGTACGTTTATAAGAGTGACAGCGTCCGGATTGCGGGAAATTTCATACAGAACTGGACCAACCTGGCGACCAGGACATTTGCCGCAAAAGTCTGGGGAAGTAATGTGACATTTGAGAGTAATGTCATCGAACATGGTCCGGTTTTCGGATATGGAGGTACTAACAATCGAAATCGTTTTGTCGGAAACCTGTTCAACGACGCTGATCTGGACATTTCCTATACGAAGGACGCAAGCGTCGAACGGAACCGGTTCTATACGGCAAAGCTCATCACCAGCTACACGGAGAATACGACGGTTACCGGAAACGACTTCGTCCCGCATCCCGATTCAACCTATGCAGATAAAGTAATTGTGTACGGGTCAAAGGGACTTATTTTCTCAGGTAACCGGATTGCGTCCGTGCAGGATTACCTGGTAGATGATTATCAGAATACCTCCTATACCTTTGGGCATAATATGCTTTTCCGGAAAAAGAGTACAGATGGTTCCCGGATTTTCCGCTATGGTAACTCGTCACGTAATCCGCTGATGTTCACCGCCTACCCTGATTTGCTCAAAGATGAAGTAACCGGATCGACCCGTCCGCTTGGAACCTTTGTCGATTCGGATACCACTGTTTCACGGCAGTTTGCGACGAAATCGATTACAAAACGTGCCGTTGTTTCAGCTACTACTGCTGCTACGGTTGACGTCGTCATTTCCCTCGGCACGACATTCCCCGTCGTACATTCCATACTTCCAACGTGGACGCCGGCTTCACAGAGCCTGAACACGACAGAAGTAGTACCTCAGGTAGTCGGAACCCATGTAGACGCCTCCGGAAGGGTATACGAGGTGAAAGTACGTCTTACCCGCAGCACCGGTACCGGCACCACCACAAACGGAACGGTTTCCATTACCGTGACAGGAACCGAATAGACCTCCAGACGTGAACCAGCTACCTCTGATCAGTCTTTTATTGTCGCTCTCGGCGGCGCCGGTGGAAAAAACAGCCACCGGCGCTGCCGCGTGCACATATGAAATGGGAGCTGGCGGGGAAACGACAGATAATCAACGCATTGTCACCGAGTTCGGTGCTATACCCAACGATCTCCTCGACGATACCGACGCTATCAACCGGGCCATTGCGGCGATGCCGCACGGCGGGGTACTGCTGTTTCCGGCGGGGGAATACCGCATTTCGTCGCTGACGCTGCCGGGCGGATTGATTTTCCGGGGAGAAGGGCCGAATCAGATCAGTCGACAGACGGCGGGTATCCGTAAGGGAACCGTACTCATTGCCGCTCCGGGTACGGCGGGCACTGCGATCCATATTCCTTCTTCGGAAAAATCGGGCGGCCTGGAGGAGCTTTCGCTCTATCTCGATGCGGCGGCTGAAACCGGAACGCTGTTGTCGGTGTCGGGCTCCGTGAAGTTGAAAAATGTGGAAGTAGCAGGTATGCTCCGCTCGCAGGCCACGGGTATCCATTTCCGGAATGCCGGAAGCTGCGAACTGGAGAATGTATCTGCCGGATTTCGTCTCCGGTTCGGGATGGTGCTGGATAATGGCAGGAGCCTGCGCGTCACCGGCGGAAAACTCAGCGGGTGGGACATCCCCTTGCTTATCAATAGCCAGAGAAATGCGAAAGAATACTTATCTTTCGTACAAACCGGTTTCCACCGGCCGTTCGACGCGGACGCGGAAGTAGTTGCCGCTCCGGCGGAACAGGCCCTGACAGGAATGGGAAATCAACCGGCCCATTTTCTGAAACTGATTGACATCCGGCAGGGGCAGCATATCCTCTTTCAGCAATGTCATTTCAGCGGCGAAGAACCCGATGAAGAACAGCGCCCGGAACTTCCGCCTGGCATTATTACGAATGCTATTGTCGTAAAAGAGCCTGTTCAAGACGTCGCATTCCGGCAATGTTCCTGGGAAAATGTCTATCTGAGTGATTTGTCGAAACGGGTAGAGGCGGCTCCGGGGCCGGCGGGTTCTCATTAAATGTCAAATTTTCATTTCTTCGATTCACAACCCCTGATGAAAAAACACTACTCCACCCTTCTCCTCGCCTTCTCCATAGCCACGGCTCAGGCTCAGATTGTTTACCAAAGCAGCTTTGTGAATACGAAACCCCTGAGCGATAAGGGCCAGGGAGTCGTCAACAAGGCCAACTACAAGGCCGACGGCGGAAGCTTTCAGCACATCGGCCAGTTTACCAACCTGCAAAGCTGGGACGCCCGCTCCGGGACGGATTATTTCGGCAGCACACAAACCGGAATATCCGGCTACCAGGGCAAAGGTATTCAGGGTGCCGGTATCCCTTATTTTGGTCGTCTCCATGTGCTGAATACGGGCGCATTTCCGCTTTCCAACCGCCCGGGTGGCATCCGGATTGCAAAAGAGCTTGTCTTCGCGGAATCAGGCAACGGGGCAATCATTACCCCGGCCGGTGATACATTTCGCGGTGCAAATGCCGTTTTTCTCGATCCGGATGTAACGATTCAACACGCCGGAGACCGCAACCACATCAAGGGATTTGTCCACGCCCGGACAGAAAACCAGCCGGTTGTTCTCCCGTTGGGCGACGGGCAGCGCTACTTCCCCATTACCCTGCACTCGCCAAAAGCCGTGCTCCTGGCCCGCTACCAAAACACGGCGCCAGCGAAACTCCCGGCCGTTCCGGAAGCGGGAATCGCCGGTTTTGTTTCAGAAGGACACTGGCTTGTCACCCCCGGACAGGCACAGACAGAAATCAGCCTCCCGGTTCCGGAAGAAACTCCGGGAACGGTGTTTGTTGTCGGATTCCATCCCGAAAAACAACAATGGATGCGCCTCCAGGGATCGGACGGGCACGGCATTCTCCACGATACCGGCATCACGGCAGTAGCCCTCGCCTATTCCGGCGACGCGGTCGGAGCGACGACCAGCTTTACCATCTGGCCGAATCCTGCCACCAACGAGATTTTTCTGAAACTGCCTTCCGGAAAAAGCCTGACAAATGTGACCGTCCTCGATCAGCAGGCGCGTGCCGTCAAAACCTCCGGAAACAGCCTGCACATTCCGGTTGCGGAGTTGCCGGCCGGCAGCTACGTTCTAGAAGTCTCCCTGACTGACGGCAGCCGGCAAACCGGACGTTTCATTAAGAAATAGCATTCTCTTTCTTTTCTGATTGCCCCGCCGGTGCACCGGTGGGGCTTTGTTTTTCCAAACCATCCCGCCCTGTCATGAAACCCCTTGCCGGGAAGCATGGGTTTTTCCGGTATTTGTCTAATTTTCAGGACCGAAGCGTCTTTTTCGGCTCTTGACCTCTGAATCATGAAAGAATACTCCCGCCGGGAATGGTTGCAGACAACAGCCGCCGGCGTTTTGCTCGCAATACCCCGCCGGAGCTACCGGATCGGAGCCTGCGACTGGTCCATCGGCCAGATGGCACGACCGGCTGCTTTCGAGGTCGCCCGGGAAATCGGCCTCGACGGCCTTCAGATCAGCTACAACACCGGCGCCGACCCGACCTATCTGTCCCGGAAAGAGATTCAGGAACAATACCGGGAAGCGTCAGCCCGTACCGGAATCCGCATGGCCAGCATCGGAATTGCCCAGCTGAATCAGGTTCCGTATAAAAGCGACCCCCGTACCGAAGAATGGGTCAGCGGCGCGATTGACGCGGCGCAGGCCCTTGGTATCAACTGTATTCTTCTGGCGTTTTTCGACAAAGGAGAGCTGCGGAACGACCGGCCCGGACAGGACGAAGTCATCCGGCGGCTGAAACAGATCGCCCACAAAGCGGAAAAAGCCCGGGTGACGCTGGCTATTGAGTCATACCTTTCGGCGGAAGACCATCTTCGCATCATTGAAGCGGTCGGCTCGCCCGCCGTAAAAGTCTACTATGATTTCCGGAATGCAACGGACGCCGGGCAGGACATCTACCGGGAAATTCCGTTGCTCGGCAAGCGCCTCATCGCCGAAATCCACATGAAGGAAAACGGTTTTTTGCTGGAAAACGGCCCGCTGGACTGGAAGCGGATCCGGCAATCCCTCGCCGACATCGGCTACGAGGGCTGGATGCAGATCGAAGGCGCTATTCCCAAAGGCGATGCTGTCGTCCCGGCCTATCAGAAAAATCTCCGCTACCTCCGAACCCTCTTTCCGGCCTGATTGTATGCGTTTTGTTCTTCCTCTCGCGGGACTCACTTCTGTACTCGCAGCCGCTTTTCAGCCCGCTGCGCTCAATCCGGTACCTGTTGCCGAAGATTCCGTGCGCCTGTTTCTGCCGGAAGACCTGCAGGCAACAGTATGGGCCGAATCACCACAATTATTCAACCCTACGAATATCGATGTAGACTATCGTGGTCGTATCTGGGTTACGGAAGCCGTTGATTACCGGGACTTTAACAACAAAGACCACCTCAGCCACCCCGCCGGAGAGCGGGTCGTCATCCTGGAAGATACCGACCAGGATGGCAAGGCGGATAAATCCAGCGTTTTCGTGGAAGATAAGGAGCTGGTCTCTCCTCTCGGTATTGCGGTCATCGGCAAACAGGTACTGGTTTCTGCCGCGCCGAATCTCTTCGTTTACACCGATACCGACGGCGACGACAAAGCCGATAAAAAGGAAACATTGCTGACCGGATTCGGCGGCCTTGATCACGACCACAGCCTGCACAGCGTAGTAGCCGGACCGGACGGGTACTGGTACTTCAATGTCGGTAACGCCGGACCGCATAACGTCACCGACCGAAGCGGCTGGACCCTCCATTCCGGTAGCCTCTACACCGGCGGCACACCCTACAATAAAACCAACAACGGCGGGCAGAAGAGTGACGACGGGCGGGTGTGGACCGGAGGACTGATGTTCCGCATCCGGCCCGACGGTACCGGCCTTCGCGTCCTCGGACACAACTTCCGCAATAGTTTCGAAACCTGCCTGGACAGCTATGGCAACATGTGGCAGAATGATAACGATGATCAGGTGATCGCCTGCCGGACGAGCTACCTCATCGAAAACGGCAACGCCGGGTACTTTTCGGCAGATGGAAGCCGGTACTGGCAGGCCGACCGCCGGCCCGGGCAGGACGTATTCACGGCACACTGGCATCAGGACGACCCGGGCGTCATGCCCGTCCCGGAAAATACCGGAGCAGGGTCGCCCACGGGTATTGCCTTCTACGAAAGCGACTTACTGGGTCCGAAGTACCGGGGGATGCTCCTGAGTGCAGAAGCCGGTCGAAACGTAATCTATGCCTACTGGCCGCAAAAAAACGGCGCCGGTTTCGATCTGAAGCGGCATAATCTCGTCTCCTCACTGCCGGAAGACAACGTCAACTACAAGTGGAATGACAATGTCGCGGAAGACCGGCGAAAGTGGTTCCGTCCGAGCGACGTACTCGCCGGAACCGATGGCGCCCTGTATATCGCCGATTGGTATGACCCGATTGTCGGCGGCCATGCGATGCACGACAAGAAAGGCTTTGGCCGAATCTACCGGATTACGCCGAAAAACCGGAAGCTGACAGCACCCAAACTCGATTTTTCTACCCTTGACGGGCTCGAAGAAGGGCTTCGCAACCCGGCTGTGAATGTCCGGAATGCTGCTTTTACGGGTCTGGTGAAGCAGGGGAAGGCTGCGCTGCCAGTTGTTCAGCACCTGCTGAAAGATCCCAATCCGTACATACAGGCCCGGGCCATTTACCTGCTTCCGCATATCGGTGGAGATATGTCGGTCTTGCTCGGCAGTCCGGATCCTGGTATCCGTCTTGTCGCGTTTCGGGCAGTTCGCGCCACGGGCGATTTTCTTCCGGCTGCGCGCATCCTTGCGACCGATGCTGACCCTGCCGTTCGCCGGGAGGTGGCGATTTCGCTCCGCGATGTACCGCTCGATCAGTGCCAGGATATCCTGCGTGAGCTTTCCCGCCGGTTTGACGGAAAAGATGACTGGATGCGGGTCGCGATGGGTACGGCACTCGACGGCAGCAAAGCCGGGGCGTTTTATCCGGAACTGCTGAAACTCTTTCCGCAACCGCCGGAAAAATGGCCCTTGCCGCTTGCCAGACTGGTTTTTGAAACCCACCCGGTAGCTGCGATTCCGGCGTTGAAGGCCCGCGCGGGGTCTTCAGCCGTACCGGCCGGCCAGCGAAAGCAGGCACTGACCGCCCTCGCATTTATCCGGACGCGCCCGGCTGCCGAAGCCATGGTGGCGTTAAGCAAAAGCCCTCTCCCCGATGTAGCCGAACAGGCGCTTTGGTGGCTGAATTTCCGGAAGACGAACGACTGGGCTGATCTCGTCGACTGGAAAGAAACCACCGCGCAGCTTTCCCCCGCTCACCAGAAGATGCTGAAGCTTCAGGTGGAAGTCACGGGCGAACATACGATGGATGAACGCAGCGCAGCAGCGCTGGAAATGGCCAAAGACCCGATCGGCGGGAAGATGCTGGTTGGCCTGGCAGCCGAAAACCGCTTACCCGGTCCGCTCAGGAAAGCGATCGGAAAGAAGATTTTTGAAAACCCTGACGCAAGTGTCCGTACACTGGCAAGCGATTATTTTCCACGGGAAGGCAGAAACTATTCAGTCGATATCATTGCCAGACGGGCTCCCGACCCCTCCCGCGGTAAAATGCTGTTCGAAAAAAATTGCACGACCTGTCATAAGCACGGTACAACAGGCGCTGAAATCGGGCCGGATCTGAGCACAATCCACCAAAAAATGGATCGACTGGCCCTGATTGATGCCGTAGTCAATCCGTCCGCAGCGCTTGTATTCGGATATGAACCCTGGCTGATTACTACCCGCAAGGGCGATACGATTTATGGTTTTCTGGTGAGCGACGGGGCGACGGTCGTTCTCCGCGACGCCGCCGGCAAACAGATCGCCATCCGGAAAGACCAGATCAAAGACCGTAAAGCTCTCAAAACCAGCCTGATGCCTGACCCGGCCGCACTTGGTTTATCGGAAGACGATATTTCCGATATTACCGGCTACCTGCTCAGCTTTCAAAAGCATTGATATGAACAGACGACATTTTCTTGCAACCGTCCCGGCGATGGCGGCGCTTTCTGCCTGGTCGGCCGAATGGCCCATAGGCTGCAACCAATATGCCTGGGGAACATTTTACCGGCGGGAGAAAAAAGACTGGGACGCCGACCTGGATGCCTCCCTTGCCGCTTTTGCTTCCAGCGGGCTGACGGCCTACGAGCCGAGTATCACCCGACCGGAACAGATCAGCCGTCTCATTCCCCTTCTCCAAAAGCACCGGCTGACGATGCCCTCGCTGTATGTCAATACGCTGTTGCACAAGGAGCAGGAGGCGAAGCAGTCCGTCGACGACGTACTCGCGATTGCCCGCGAAGCCCGGAAGGCCGACGCACGGATCGTGGTCACCAACCCGAGCCCGATCAAATGGGGTGGTCCGGAAAACAAAAGCGATTCAGAACTGATGACGCAGGCCCGCTACCTGGACGACCTCGGCGCCCGGTTGCGGTCTGAAGGTATGACGCTCGCCTACCACACCCATGACGTGGAATTACGGGCTGCCGGCCGGGAATTTCACCACATGATGCTGGCGACAGATCCCGCGCACGTACATCTGTGCCTGGATGCCCACTGGGTGTACCGCGGTTCGGGAAATTCGCAGGTTGCGTTGTTTGACATCGTCGAACTTTATGGCAAGCGGATCGCCGCCGTACACCTCCGGCAGTCGGTGGGCGGTACCTGGTTGGAAGCCTTTCAGGCGGAGGGAGATATTGATTACAAACGACTGAGCGATCGGTTCCGGGATTTAAAAATCCACCCCTATCTTGTTCTGGAACAGTGCCTGGAGGCGGCGTCTCCCAATACCCTGAATGCCGTCGCCGCGCACCGGGAAGACCTTCGGAACGTCAGGAACCTATTCTGATCGTAAGCACATGGAAATCTCCAGTCTGCTGGATGTCGCGCTCAGCCTCGTCTTTATCTTCTTTGTCTTCAGCCTGTTCGTGTCAGGGACGGTTGAGTTCCTCAATTCGCTGGTTGAAAAGCGTGCGGAACTGCTCAAAGAATCGCTGGGTAAACTAGTGTCGGCCAGTCAGCTGGCTGCGTTCTACGACCATCCGCTGGTTCACGTAAAAAGCGGGAAAAAGCCTATTTCTTACTTGTCGGGGCGTTCTTTTTCGACCGTCGTACTGGATCTTCTTGCCAAAGAAACCGGCGCGTCTGCGCTGGGGTCCTACGCGTTTTTCCAGGAGCTGAGAAAAGCTGCGCAGACCGCAGTACCGGCGGCAGGTTCGTTGCTGGCGTTTGTACAGCCTTTTCTCCGGGAGGCGTCGGGTTTTGAGGATTTTGAACGGCGGCTCGAAACCTGGTACGACGGCTACATGGAGCAGGTGTCGGGCTGGTTCAAACAGTACGCGCAACGGATAGTCCGGATCGTGGCAGTGGTGATAACGCTTTTCTTCAACCTGGATACGATCCACCTGACGCAGCGGTTGCTGAACGATGACACGCTGCGCGCCCGGCTCGTCTCCGAGGCGGAGCGAGTTGCAGCCCGTTCCGACGCTGCCCTCGGCCAGGACGCGTCTTTCCGCTCCTATTTGGCAGGCCGGCTGCCCGACGTCGTAACGGCCGATGGCGCCATACGCACGGATCTCACTGCCATGCAACAGGTACAGGTCCGGGCCACCTACCTTCAGTATCTCAAGGACAACGTGGAAGGATTCAGCCTTCCGGTAGGCTGGAAGTTCCGGCCGGGTTCGTCTTTCGGAGACGGCTGCAGCCAGGTATTGCATGCCTTCGCGAGCTGGAGCCTGCTCGGCTGGGTACTTACCGCTACGGCGCTCAGCTTCGGGGCCCCGTTCTGGTTTGATCTGCTGGTGCGGCTGGTCAATATCCGGAACGTTGGTAACAAGCCATAGAACTCCGGTATCCGGAGCAAAACAAAAGGCCGGCAAGAAGCCGGCCCTGACTATCCCTCTACTGCGGCGGACTGATCATGCTGCAGGTATTCCCGCTTGACGACATTCGCCGTTTTGTGGTCGCCGGTATGGCTCCAGCCCGGAGGCATTACGATGTAGAGCAGTTTATTTTTCAGCCCCGGTGCACGGTATACGTCTTTCCCTAGGGCAATGAATTCCCCGAAATAGGCATCCATGAAATCGCCGGATTTCATAGGCCGGGTAATGCCATATTCGATTTTCACCTCCTTCAATTCCGGTTGCAGCGTTCCGAACGCTCTGTCCCAGATATTGAGCAGGTTACAGAAGTTGGTATCCATGTACACCGGGTTGCGGGCGTGGTGCACGCGGTGGTGGGACGGCGTCAGGATAATCCGGTTGAAGAAGCCCATACGGCCGTCTTTCATCAGGTTTTCGCCAACGTGGATAATCGTTCCCCAGGTACCGTCAATTGCCATGATCAGGAAAAGCATCGGCGGTGTGACGCCGAGAAAAATACAGATCGAGGTACGAATGACGTCCGCGTAAGGTCCTTCCAGGAAAAAGTGCGCGTGTGCCACCGACAGGTTCATTCCTTCCGGCGCGTGGTGCGTGGAATGCAGGCACCAGAACAGCCTCACTTTATGGCCGTAATAGTGGTAGACGAAGTGCGCCAGTTCCCAGACGATGTATCCGTAGATAAACCAGTACCAGGTCATGCTGGTCTTCAGGAGCGAAATCGGTTCAAAAACGCCGATGCAAAATGTCACCGCGGCGATGGAGATAAACCGGGAGACGACGCGGTTGAAGATGTACGTCAGCAGGGATATCCGGTAGTGCCTGAAATCGAAGTTCTTCTCGATCAGCCCCCGGATGATCTCAATCACCAGTAAGACAGGGATTACCGGGCGGATGGCGGTAAAAAATCCGTCTTTCGTCAGCAGAACGGAGTAATCGCCCGACTGAATGATCTTGATCAGGCCTTCGAAACCGAAAAATCCCGTAAACTCCCGGTACAGGGTTTCCAGAAATTCCATAGTTGGTATAGTATCAGAGATGTTGAAATGTTATTCGAAATGCATTTAAAGTTACACATCTTCACCTGCTTCTTTGCAACCAAATTGGACCGATTGGGAAAAATATATCAATATTCAACTATCTTTGGACACAATGGTACAACTCCTCCGGGCGGTAGTCGCAGGTAGTATCATTAGGGGTACTCTGGTCAACGGCCGTCTTTTCTGCCCGATGCTTTTTCTCCCTACCTACTACGTTCCCGTCCCCTGATGAAAACCGATTGGCATACCAGCGATGACATTCAACTCTGGAATCAGTTCCGGAAAGGAGACGCCGATGCCTTTGCCGGGCTGTATCAGCGGTATGTCGGGGTACTGTACAATTACGGGTATCACTTTCTGGCCGATGCGGCGGAAGTGGAGGATGCGATTCAGGAGCTCTTTATCGACCTCTGGAGGCTGCGGGAAAATCTCTCGGAAACGACTTCCGTCAAATTTTACCTCTTCCGGTCGCTTCGCCGGCGGATTCGCCAGGTATCCGAGGGTCGCAGTCTGACCGTGCAGATTCCGGACTCGCCGTCTTCCGATCACGCAATTCCTTCCTATGAAGCGGATTATATCTTTCAGGAACAGCATACGCTCGATCTCCACCGTCTCCGGGAAGTACTCCTGCAACTGCCGGCGCGGCAGCATGAAGCCATCCGCCTCCGCTTCTTTGATGATTTTTCCTGGGAGCAGGTCGCTCTGATTATGCAGATGAACGAGCAGTCGGTCCGCAACCTCATTCAGCGCGCCCTGCGCAAACTAAAAGAGCTTTTCGGTCTGCTGGCGGCTTTTCTGCCTCTCCTCATGTATCCGGGACTTTCGTGAGATTTTTTTTTCAGAATAAGTGAGTTAAAAAAAAGTTTTCCTGCTTTGGTACCCTCGTAAGGCTTTCAAAACGATGTCGTATCAAGACGCAGAAGACTTCTGGGAGGATGATTCCTTTGTTGCCTGGGTTCGTCAGGGGCATGATTCTTCTTTCTGGGAAGACTATTTCCGGCAGCATCCGGAGAAGAAAATAGTAGCTGAACAGGCAAAAGCGCTGATTCTCGCTGCCTCGACCCTGCCGGAAGTACGCCCGGCCGAACCACAGGTAGACCGCATGTGGCAACACATCGAGCGCGGTATGCATCCGGCACCACCGAGACGTCTGTTTGGCGCGACCGGCTGGGCTGCCGCTGCCTGCCTCCTCGTCCTGTTTTTCACCTCATTCTATTTTTACTTCCGCCCCCGTGCTTCCGTGTACCGGGAACTGGTCAGCCAGGCCGGGACTTCGCTCCTGGAAACGGTCAATGAAACCGACCGTACCCAACAGGTACGGCTGGCAGATGGCAGTACGGTTGACCTGGCGCCGGGCAGCCGTATCAGCTATGCCGCTGATTTTAAGGAACTTCCGAGACGGGAGGTCTACCTGACCGGAAATGCCTTTTTTACGGTGACAAAAAATCCCCGGCAGCCTTTTCTGGTGTATTCCGGGACTGTCGTAACGAAGGTCCTCGGGACCAGTTTCTCCGTCGAAACGTCGGAAAACGACCGGCAGGTGACGGTGAAAGTACGAACGGGTCGGGTATCTGTTTTCTCGCGTACCGATCCGGAGGCAGAACAGAAGACAACGGACCGCCAGCTTACCGGTATTGTCCTCACACCCAATCAGCAACTCACCTTTGACGGAAGCGACAAACCGGCAGGGCGCACGCTGGTCGAACGACCGCAACTGCTCCCCACGGCGGCAACCTCCGATTTTGAATTCGATAATGTTCCGGCGCCGGAGATTTTCCGGAAACTGGAACAGGCGTATGGCGTCACGATCGTCTTCGACGAAACGCTGTTGCAGCATTGCCGGCTGACAGCGTCGCTGAAAGACGAATCCCTGCAGGACAAGATCCAATTGCTTTGCCAGGGACTTGACGCCCGGTACGAGCTTGTCGACGGGCAGATTGTGATTACCGCGAAAGGTTGTTCACCCTGAAAATCCTCTTCTATGACTTCCTGATTCCCTTTTTCAAAAAAGAAGGCCGGTCATTTGCCTCATGACCGACCCTGTTCCCCAAACGATTGCCGTCGTCGTCCCTTGCCGGGGACCATGGGGAGTTTTTGCCTTTTCCTCAAAAACAAAAACAAGTAAATGTATGAAAAAATCGCTACGCGGTTCTGCGTTTGTCGTACAAGCTATGCGGATATCGGTCTGTCATCTCCTCCTTGTTTTATTCTGCAGCAGCTTCGCCCTCGCCCATGACAGCGAGGCGCAGGAGTTGCTGCGCCAGCGCGTTTCCCTTCAGGTTCATGACCAGAGTCTGAAGAAAGTACTGACGGCCATCGAAAAGCAGACGGCGGTCAAGTTTCTTTACCGCGCGGACCTCGTCGAAAACCTTCCGGCCGTAACCCTGCAGGTAACCGACAAGCCCCTTGATCAGGTGCTGGAGCAGCTGCTGGCTCCCGGCGCGCTGACGTATACCGTTTCCGGACGGCAGATTGTCCTGGGCGCCCGTCCGCGGGTTGAAACGCCGCAGGACCGCCCCCAGGCCCGGCCCATCCGCGGACGCGTCACCGCCGCGGAAAACGGTGAGGGCATTCCGGGGGTGAACGTACTGATCAAAGGCACCAGCCGGGGAATTACCACCGGCGCAAACGGTTCCTTCCAGCTGGATATTCCGGAAGAGGAAGGTACGACGCTCGTTTTCAGTTATGTAGGATATGAATCGCAGGAAGTGGCAGTCGGTAAGCAAACCGAACTGACTGTCGCCCTGAAACAAAATACGCAAAGCCTCAGGGAACTGGTGGTGGTCGGATATGGTACCCAAACCCGCCAGAACCTGACGAGTGCTATCTCGACGGTGAAACCCGGCGAAATGAACGTCGGCGCCATCGCCGATGTCGGGCAGTTGCTGCAGGGCAAAGTTCCGGGACTTAATATTTCGGCCAGCGGCGACCCGAACTCCAATGCGGCGGTTATTCTCCGCGGGGCGTCGACGCTCAATAGTTCACAGGGACCTTTTTACGTGATCGACGGCATTCCGGGCGCAGATATTTCAACCATTGCGCCGGATGATATCGCGTCGATCGACGTCCTGAAAGATGCGGCGGCAACCGCTATCTATGGAAACCGGGCCGCCAACGGCGTTATTCTCGTTACGACCAAACGCGGAAAGAAAGGCCAGATGCAGATTTCCTACCACGGGTATGTCGGTATTGAAAAAGTATCGAACCAGCTCGACGTCATGAATGCCGATCAGCTGCGGGGTTTTCTGACGAAAAACAACCTGTCTTTCTCGCCTGCCGACGACAAAGGCGCGAATACCAACTGGCAGGATGCCGTTCAGCGGAGTACAGCTATCTCCCACAACCACAACCTTTCGCTGGGAGGCGGTACCGAGCACAGTACCTACTCGATGAGCCTCAACTACCTCGACAAGCAGGGTATTTTGCAGGGAAGTTCGCTGAACCGCGTCATTGCGCGGTTGTCAATGGAGCAATCGGCGTTTAACGACAAGCTCAAACTCGGCCTGACCGTCACGAACTCCAGCAGCAATGCCAACAATACGCCGATGCGGAATAACGTCCTCCTGCAGATGATCAACCACCTGCCGGTATCGCCCATCCGGAATGCCGACGGCTCCTATTTCGAGAACTTCATCAACACCGGCTACTTCAACCCGGTGGCGATGGTCGAACAGGGAAAGGATAACACCAAGAACAACAACCTGACGGGCGCGTTTACGGCACACCTCAACCTGCCCTTTGGGCTGAGTTATGACCTGAATGTGTCGTATCAGCGATTGTCGTCGATGCACGGCGAGTACTATGGCGCATATTATTCCCAGTATAACAGCGCCAACTTTTACAACAACCCCGATCCTCCGGCCACGAAAATACTTGTCAATTTTGGAACGAATGGCTCGGCTCTGCGGAATACCTACCAGAATACGAGCAAGATCGTGGAGAGTTTCCTGACGTGGAACCGGACCTTCGGCGATCACTCGATCAATGCCGTTGTCGGGTATTCCTATCAGGGAAATGTCTATGGAGACGGTTTCCAGACGACGAGCACCAATTTCCCGGTAGACAATATTTCGTATAACAACCTGTCGCTCAGCAATCCATATGCGATTTCCTCTTACCGGATCAACTTCGGGGCAGATGGTATCTACCAGGAAACAAAGCTGATTTCGGACTTCGGCCGTCTGAACTACAACTTCAAAGAGAAGTACCTGTTGCAGGCATCGATCCGCCGCGACGGCAGCTCGGTATTCGGCGCCAATCATCACTGGGGGTACTTCCCCGCAGCGGGGGTAGCCTGGCGCGTGAGCCAGGAAGGCTTCATGAAAAACCAGTCGACGTTCGACGACCTGAAGCTCCGCGCCAGCTACGGCGTGACGGGTAACTCTTCCGGTTTCAATGCCTATACCGCGCAGGTCATTTCCGGCAGCCTCGGCACCTACTATTACAACGGCGTTCAGACGGCAGCGTATGGTCCGACGCAGGCCTCCAATGCTGATCTTCAGTGGGAAAAGACCGCGACGACCAACATCGGCGTAGACTTTTCCCTCCTGAAAGGCAAAATCTCCGGTAGCGTTGAATGGTACGACAAGAATACCACCGGCATGATTTACTCCTACCGTGTAGACCCCGTGAAGGTACCGTCGGGCAGCATTGTCGCCAACGGAGGCAGCATGAACAACAAGGGGATTGAGGTAAGCCTGGGTGCGACGCCGGTAAAAGCCGGGCGGTTCAGCTGGTCGACCAATCTGAACCTGGCCCATAACGTCAACAAGATCACGAGCCTCACCAACCCACTGTTTGCCGGCGGCGACTCCACGCGCCTGACGCAACCGGACGGCGGCGGTCAGACCAACAGTACCCTGCAAATCCTGAAAGCCGGCAAGCCGCTCGGTCAGTTCTTTACGATCGAGTATGCCGGGAAAAACGACCAGGGCGTGTCGCAGTATTACACGAAAAATGGCGGTCTGACGACGACCCCGTCCATTGGCGTGGACTACCGCTACGCCGGCAGCCCGCAGCCGAAGCTGCTCGTCGGCTGGACCAACAGTTTCCGCTACGGCAATTTTGACCTGAATATCTTTTTCCGGGGAGTCTTCGGAAACAAGATCTTCAACGCCACCCGGGCGGATCTGTTCCGCCCGAGTACGGCGCAGTATTCGAATATTCTGGTGGAAGCAGGAAATGAGTCAATCAAAGACGTCAACGCTTACAAGTATTCGACGCGGTTCATCGAAGACGGCAGCTATGTGCGGCTCGATAACGCAACGCTTGGGTACAACTTCCGCAACCTCGGTCCGTCGGTGCGCTCGGTCCGGTTCTATGCCACGGTCAACAATGCCTTCGTGCTGACGAAGTACAAGGGCATTGATCCGGAAGTGAATCAGGGAGGGATTGCTCCCGGGGTGGATTCCAACAACTTCTACCCCAAAACCCGTACCCTTCTCTTTGGTGTAAACGTGTCATTCTGAAACAGCAACGAATCATGAACAAAATATTTGGCGGTTTCCTCCTCCTGCTCACCGGCGCCCTGACGGCGTGTCACGACATCAACGTGCCGGTCACCACGGAACTGACTCCCGAAATTTTCCCCCAGAATTCTGCCCAGTTTATCCAGGCATCCGGACCTCCGTACGCGGCTTTCCGGGGCAATTTCGCGCTCGACTACTGGTTCATGCAGACGCTCAGTACTGACGAGGCCATCCTCCCGGCCCGCGGCGGCAACTGGTATGATAATCAGAACTATATGATGCTTCACTACCACAGCTGGACGAAAGATCACCCGTGGACGGCGAGTGCATGGAGCTGGCTGTCGACCGTGATCGGTACTACCAATCAGGCCCTGTCGATTCTCGACAAAACCATTCCTGCGAATTCGACAGCGAAGCCGATGAACCTCGCCGAGCTGAAAATGCTGCGGGCGACGGCCTACTTCATGATGATGGATCTTTTCGGAAATGTCCCGATTGATACCACCTATGGCGATTATACGCCACACCCGAACGTACCGCGGACGCAGGTTTTCAATTTCATCGAGAAAGAAGTGAAAGCCGCCCTGCCGTACCTCAGCCGGGCGACGGGCCAGGCTACCTACGGGCGGGCCAACAAGTTTACCGGGTATGCACTGCTCGCCAAAATGTACCTCAACGCCGAGTACTACACCGGAACCGCCCGGTATCAGGATTGCGTGGTAGCCTGCGACAGCGTCATCAATACCGGCTTGTATGCGATTGAGCCGCGCAGTTCGTACCTGAAGATGTTTTACCCGGACAACGGCCCGCAGATGAAGGAATTCATCTTTGCCGTACCGTACGATCCGGCGGCGATCGCGATGCCGGGTACCAACGGATTCATGTACCGGGCCCGGTACGACGTTCCGCGATCGGCCCGCGCCAAATTCAACCTGCCGTTTACACCGAGTGCGGCAGAAAGTACACTTCCGGAGTTTTACGCGCATTTCAACGATCCGAACGACGTCCGCAACGGTCAGTGGCTGACCGGCAAGCAGTACATGAACGACGGCGTCACGCCCGTCACTGTCACCACCACCAAAAAGGGGTACGATCAGTTTTATGCCGGCTCCGACGGCGCAGCGCCCTATACCTACCAGGTGGAGCTGACGCCGAACGTAACGCTGCGGCAGGACGTGACGACCTTTGATTGCGGAAACGACGAAATCGCCTGGAATATGGGCTACCGGAACATCAAGTTTTACCCGGATCAGTCCTCTACTTCCCGGAACCAAAACAACGATGTACCCGTCTTCCGTTATTCTGACGTCATCCTGATGAAGGCCGAGGCGCTGCTTCGCGGTGCAGCGCCGACGATGGGACATACGGCGCTGTCTCTCGTCAACATGGTACGCTCTAACCGGACTACTTCCCCGGCGTGGACCTCGGTGACGCTCGAAGACCTCTTCGCAGAGCGTTCCCGCGAGCTCGCCTACGAAACATGGCACCGCAATGACATGATCCGTTTCGGGAAGTTTGAAGGCAAATGGGGTTTCAAAACCGATGCGGCCGTTACGCGCCGGATTTTCCCGGTACCGACGACGGCTTTTGTTGTCAATAGTGCATTGACGCAGAATCCGGGATACTGATTTTTGTCCGAACGAAAAACGGCTGAGCGTCTGCTCAGCCGTTTTTCGTTGTTATCGCTTCACCCGTACCACCACATCATCAACCAGAAAAGACGCCATACGTACCGGCTCGTCTGCTCCCGGCAGCGGCGGATGTGGGTCTTCATTCGGTGTTTTACGATTGGGTAAATCGCGGTAGGGCCCGGTGCGCAGCGACAAACGCTCGACCGATTTCACTGCTTCCGCCAGCGCGGCTTTTTCGAGAACCGGTTTGCCGTTGATGGAAAGATCGAATGACCCGGCGGTCAGGCCGGTACGTACCCGGATACTCACCGCATATTCCCGATCCGGCTCATAGGTACCGGCTATTTTTTCGACGGTTCCGTCCAGGGCAACAATTTTCCCGCGGTCATCGAAACGAATGCGTACCGGACGGTTGCCGTACTGATCCGTGAGATCAATCTCGAGGCTTCCGTGATTAGCCTGTGCCGGCTTTATTTTCAGCGAACATTCCACCGTTGTACCTTCTTCAAAAACACGAATGGCGCGGGCATAGTCGTATGGGTCGCGATCCGATAGTTCCAGGCATTTTTCTCCGTTCCGGTCAACGATTGTCACCGGCGCCCATGCCGGCACATAGATATTCCAGTCGGGTACTGCACCGCCCGGGGTCAGGTTGTTGAAGGTATCCAGGACATCCCCCTGCACCGCATACCGTACCGGCGTCGGAATACGGCTGATCCAGATATCCTCCTTGTTCATGCTGTACGACAGCCACATATCGTTTCCGGGTGGTCTGCCGTTGCCTTCCGGGATACCCCGCATGTAGCAGGGACCGAAGTCTTTCCACCGGCCGAAAAACCGGCGCGGGGGTACCTCGCCCTGAACCAGCAGCATATGGTCGTAGAGAATACCGTCGTCTCCCGTAACCACGACCAGCGGATAGCGGTATTCATCCGTCTCGATGGGATTATAGCAGATCGCATACCGGCCGTCAGGCGTTTGCTGCCCCCATTGCTTGCCGCCGGCCATGGTGAGTGTCGGAACCTTGACGGGCAGGGAAAACGTCGCTCCTTCGTCTTCTGATAGCGCAGCTTTGGAGCGTTTCCAGAGGGCTACCAGCTTTCCATCTTTTCGGTGATACCAGTTAAAGGCCTGTAAATCAAGTGCAGTATCGAGGTTATTGCGGTAAAACCCATCCAGTCCGTTGTCCTCTTCCCGCCATTGGAGCGTATGCAGGCGATTTGCAAGAAGGGCTTCGCAGGCGGCGATAAATCCGGCGTCTTTCGACGACCGGTAGAAAGGATAGCGGGTATTCTTTTCCGACCAGCGCACACCGTCCGCCGAAGTATGACTGGTATACCGGATGAAATAGATGGGCCCCATCGTACCGTCTTCCCGCATTTCGCGCACTACCCGGCCGATACCGCCCTCCCGGAAGGGCTCTTCGGCGTGGGCATAGAAACCGAGTACGAGCAGCTTTCCGTTGGGTGCGACAAAAAAGCCCATTCGCTGGTGCATCATATATCCGGTGGAGCCGGTGGGCAGTTTCACGCCGTCCGGCGCAGAATAGGGCGGGAAAACAACGCGGGGTTTTGTCCAGGTACGCCCGTCGGTGGAAGTAACGAGGAGTGTTTGTCCCGGAGCGATGTGCTCGTCTACCGGATTGCTGAGGTATTCCTGGTAAAATTTCCCCTTCCAGTAGCAAAGATCAGACCCGTGGTTGTAGGTCCAGCCGAAGCCGTCTGCTTCTTCGGGACGCGTGCGGTTGGCCCGGACGGTCTGACGGCTTTCGACACCGATGGCATACCGGAGCCGCCCTTCGTGTACCTGCGGATCGGCACTGATTCCACCCACGTAGCGGACGGGCTCGGATGCGCTGCCCGTCTGCGCCTGCGCGACACCCGTTCCCAGCAGAAAGACAATACCTATAAAACGAAACATACCTGACAGCAACTGATGTACCGGAGAATACGCCGAAAAGGCGTCGGCGGGCTAGCCCGAAGCGCGGACAATGTTCCGGCTGCGCCAAAACCGGACCGCCCTTCTGAGACAGCAAGTATTTCGACAAATCTAAAATTTTCCAGATCGGGCCGATAACCCTATTTTGCAGTGTTGCATACTAAGTAAAGTGGCTATTTTCCCGGGAAATTCTCAACCCCACTGTATGTATCCGAGCGGTCATTTGTCCTCCTCTCAAGCGGACGAAGCGTTGTATCAGGCGCTTGTCTCCGACGAGAAAAAAGCCTGGAATACTCTCTATGCCGATGTTTACCGGCGGTTTATCCCCTATGCCCTGCAACGAAGCACGGTCTCCGAAGACGATGCCGGTGATATCCTTCAGGAAGCGTTCGCGGTTTTTTCAGTAAACCTCCGCAACGGACGGTACCAGTTTGTCGGCAAGCCGGTAGGCGCTTATGTCTTTCGCCTTTGTCAATTAAAATGGTATACGTTTATGCGGGATACCGATAAACCCCTGCCGCTGGATAGTCTCCGGAAAACCGGCGAGGACGACGACGAGGACTTCGAGTGGGATCTGGCCGACGTCGCCAACACGCCCGGCGGAGACCTGAACGCCCTCGAAAAAGCGATGCTGGAATTGCAGGATGGCTGCCGGAAGCTGATGCAGTTTTTTTACGTCGAGGAGAAATCCCTCGCCGAATGCGGCGCACTCCTCGGCATTCAGGAAGGCTCGGCCAAAGTAAAACGCTTCCGCTGCGCACAACAACTCCGGGATCTGTATTTCCGATACCGAAAAGACGATTAATCATGGATTTGACCAACGAACTGCTTACCGACATAGCCCGCTACCTCGACGGCACCATGCAGGGTCCGGAAAGGGACGCCTTTGCCGGCCGGATGGAAAGTGAAGACGGCCTCCGCCTCGAAGTACAGCTTCAGCAGGAAATACGCGAAGGCATGAAAATACTGGCCGAAAAAGAGCGCTTCAAGGCTATTCACGCTGAAGTGATCGGGGCAACTGCCATCGCCGCCCGACCCGTCAGGCGTTTACCCTGGCGTCCGCTGGCGATTGCCGCGAGCCTGGCGCTGCTCCTGGGTATCGGCTGGTGGTGGTGGGCCGGTCAGGCAACCGACCGCTACCTCGCCGCCGGCCCCAAGCCTGAACCGGTGCTGCTGCCGGACGACGAACGGCTCGGCGCGAGCCCGGAACGGCATACTGCCGATTCGCTCGCACTCGCGGCAGCCCTGACAACCCTGCGCCATACCGGCGCCGAAAGTGCGATTCCGGCACTGGAAAAAGTAGCCTCCCAACCGCTCAACCACTGGACAGCCAGCGCGGAGTGGTACCTCGCCATCGCTTACCGCAAGGAGGGCCGGAAGGAAGACGCGCGCCGACTGCTGGAACGCATCGCGGCGACAGAAGGTCACCCCTATCAGGCCGAGGCCGCTAAAGAACTTCGGTAATGAAGCGCTGGTGGTGGTTATTCGGACTGTTTCTTCCGGGAATCCTGCAGGCGCAGCCGGTTCCCAAAACGGGTCTCGTCTTCGACGATCCGGGCTATGAGGCACTGCCGTTTTCCGGTTCGCTGGGAAAAGGACCCCTGCCTGCGAAAATATCGATGGAAGCCTGGTGCCCGGTCGTGCAAACACAGGGCCCCTACTCTACCTGTGTCGGATTCGCGTGCGGATACTACCTCCACACCATCCTGGAGGCGCGGAGCCGCAGACTCACGACGCGATCGCAGATAACACCCATCGCTTTTTCTCCCGGGTATGTGTATGAAAAAGCCAAGTCTTCAAAAGATTACGATTGCTCCCAGGGTATTTCCCTCGTAAAGGCGCTGGAAGTCATGAAGGAATACGGCAGTACCCCTATCCGCGAGTATCCCTATCCCTCCTGCGGAAAGAGTACCGGGAAGGCGGATCAGTCAGCCCGTACGTTCCGCATCGCTGGCTATGACCGGGTGTTTCTGGCGAAAGATACGCCGTCCGACAAAACACGGTACCTCAAACAAGCCCTGGCCGACGGGCAGCCGGTGGTGGTCGGACTGGCCGTACCCGCGTCTTTCTATTTCACCCGCAGTACCTGGCAGCCCGCGCCCGGAGATAACCCCGCCGACCCGAAGCTAACCGGCCATGCACTGTGTGTAATTGGGTATGACGATGAAAAAGGCGCCTTTCGCATCATCAACAGCTTCGGCAAAAACTGGGCCGACAGCGGATACTGCTGGATTACGTATACCGATATGGGGCGGTTTGTGCGGTATGGCTTTGTGATTCGGAAATCCTGACCGTCAGGGCGTTACCGGATCTCCCATTTTCGCGGATATCCGGCTTCCCTCGCAGACGATGTCATAGTAGTATCCATCACTGAAGGCTACCCGCGAGCCGCATTTACAGCATTCCGTTGTGTAGCCTTCGCTCTTTCTGACTTTGCCGCCCTTGCCGTCGGCAACCCAGTAAAAGGCTTCGCAATCCTGGCATTTAGTCGAGCCCGGAACCCGGGTACCTGCCGGCAGCAGGGTCGTTTTCGGGCCGGTCGGCTTCCGGCGGACGGGTTTTTCTTCCGCGATAATGGTCGTTTCCTTTTTCTCTTCGGTAAATTTCGGCGCAAAACGGTTCCACAACGCCACGACAGCGGCAATCGCAACAACCGCGATCAGCAGCGTTTTGCCGAACGAAATACCGCCGGATACTTCCGTCTGCGGATGGCCGCAGGCCGGGCAGGTATGATTGGCATCCAGTGGAACGACTTTTCCGTCTTCCTTGCAGAAAATATTGGTGCACTTTCCTTTTTTAGGCATGGGTAAGGGTATTAGTAACCGTGTTTTGTTCTGACAGACAGTTGCCGGCAATCTGAATATCCGCAACTGCTACTTCTTTTTACTACGGGTGGTAATCTGAATCCAGTCTTCCGTCAACCCCGCCGATTTGTTTTCCCGGCAGGTCAGTATCTCGTTCATCGCCTGGAGGGAGCCGACAAAAATCCGGTAGCCGCCTTCCTCCCGCACATACCCGCGCCGGTCGGGCCGGGTCGGCAGGGGACAGAACCCTTCCTCCGAGGCATAAGCCAGCAGGTATTCCGTTCCGAACGGCGCTGCGCAGACAAACTGATCTCCCGGCGCGACCGTCACCAGCTGGCCGGCTTTCCCCGGCGAAACCAGAAAATCTTCTTCCAGAATCGTCTGCGTACCATCAGCAAGACGGTAGACGAGGCGGACGTGGCAGGGGCGGTTGGCCCGCAGCTGTATCTTCATGCTCTGCCCCTCCCAGTACTCGACGCCGCTACGGCCACGATCCGTTAGCAGCTCCAGTTGCAGCGGTGTCGCCTGAGGTGCGACGAGGCGTTTCAACGTATCCCGGACGCTTTCCACTTTGCCGAAATCCTCCGGCCGGAGCGTCAGTTTTTCCGACGCCAGCCAGCTCAGGGGCAGCTCGTCGTTCAAACCGGAGGCGACGTTGATACCCTGGCCCATGTCAGTCAGGTCAAAGCGGATGCGCAGGTTGTTGACTTCCTCCGCATAATCACCCCGGAGGCGCAATGCGGCAGTATCTGAAAGGGTCAGTCCGTTTTTGGGAAGCGCCGCACGTAAAGTTGCGGCCAGGCGATCCGACAGGGCATCGTTGATACCGCAATTCCGGTACGTAAACCGTTCCAACCGGATGGCCCTGCCATTGGCAAAACGCCGGATCACGTCGGAAAGCCGGTCGATGACGGCGGGCAGTTCTACGTTTCGCTGCGCAGACAGTTCTTCTTTTCCGGGAAGTGGTACGGCGTCGTCCGGTATATGGTCTACCCGCACCATTCCCGCAATCCGAAAGTCCAGGAATACGCGCAGCGCCGAATGATGGACGAACTGAACGCGGTACTCCACCAGATTTGAGAACCGGAAGGGTTTGTCCTGTGTGTCGGTCCCCGCCAGGGTTTTTCGTATGTAAAAGTTGACATACGGCTCTCCGGCCGGCGTTTTTCCGAGGCGATAACGGGCCTCCGCCCAGTCAAAGTGGTTTGTTACCGGCCGTCCTCCCGAAAAAATGCGGCAGTCCTTTACGTACTCTGCGAGGGTGGTGTTCGGGTTTTGGGAACTACGAAATTCATTGAATATCAAGACGTCTTTACTCCGGAACGCGTCTCGGAGCATCCCTTCCAGCTGTGGCTCCAGCGCTTCAAACGGCTGGTGTACTTCGTAATGCGTCAGAATTTCCAGGTTGGTAAAATACCGGTCTTCCAGCAGTTTGCGCGTGCTCCGCGCAAGGGTAGCCTGGTCGGACGGAGTGAACGTCTGCGCCATAACCGGCAACGCCAGCAACCAGAAAAGACAAATTCGTCGTATCATATCACAAATGCCGGATGGCGACTACCAGCGGGACAATCGCCTGTTTTCCATCGGTTTCAAATACCGGCTGATCGGATTCATACCGGGCAGCTACCGGACCGGTAACCTTCTGCAGCCGCTCTGAAACGGAGCCTTTCTCCGATTGCAAACGAGTCATTATTTCGTTGATATTCAATTCCTTTTGCGAAAAAAGAACAATCAGGTAGTCTGTTCCGGGTGTTTGATCGAGGACAATGGAGCGTGTTTCAGAGGGATAGACGACCGTGGTATTCCGTCCGAGCAGTGCGCTGACTCCGTCCCGGTCGGGAAACAACCGGTTGATATGTCCGGTTGAGTCGGTACCGAGCGCGTAAACATACACCTGCTGCGAATTGGATACGTACAATTTGAACTTCGTCCCGGAACCAAAAGACTCGCTGGCCCGGTAAAATCCGCCCGTTTGTGCATCTGTCCGTGTAGTTTCCATTCGTTTGCCATCGGCGGTAAGCAACCGCATCGACCCCTTTACCGGCTGAACAATTTCCGGAAATGCCTGAAATGCTTCGCGCACAAACCGGGCCAGGTCCTTGTACCGTACCCAGCAGTAGCCCTTGTCAGCCCAGCCCGATCCCCAGGAGTTGATCACGCGGAATGCCCCGCCGAACCGGTCGTCGTCATACCCAACCACACACAACGCATGGCCCGGCGCGGCTGACGGAACTTCACCCGGCGCAAGCTCCCATACGTCCCGCGTGATGAAGAACGAAAATGGCGTTTCCATGCCAATGACGACGGGGTAGCCTTCACTCAGCGCCTTCTTCATTGTCGCGATCCGGTACGCGGCGGGCGCCTTTTCTCCAAACAGGCGGATGACATCCCCGATGCGGTGCGGAGACGCCTGCGGGTCCAGCTCGCCTTCCGGCATACCGCAGTTCGGATAGGGAAACGCGTCATACGGCAGCGCGCCTGTCTTTTTCAGCAGGTAGAGGGCGTCGGCCAGACGGGCTCCCTTGAGGCAGGCAAGATCGTCAGGCGATTTGATCTTTTCGTACGTGTAACTGGGGGAAAAAAGCGCAGGTTTTCCGGTGATACTCTGGAGAATAGACCGGAGATAGTACGTTGTCGCGAAAGCAACGCAGGTACTGTAGTCTTCCTGGTTCATCACCGGAGGACAATATTCTTCGTAGGACACTTTGCGCGGAAGTGTTGTGCCTTTAGCGACGACGGCCTTTACGGGTACTTTTTCGTATCCGGCCGGATCAAAAAGCAGACCTGTCGGGTACCGTTGCTGCGCTCCTGCGGCGGCAGAAGCGAGCAAGAGGGCAATCCATAGATATTTTTTCATAGTCCTTTGACTTTCAGTTCGTAAATCCGCCAGGAATCTGGCGTAGTATCGGTGACAGGCATACGTACTTCGGTACGGGTATTCGTTACGGGAAGGCCGTTCCGGAATGTCCGGACATCGAAATACACCGTAGCGAGGGCCGTGTAGCCGCCCTTTTCGTCTTTTCGAATATCGCGGAAGTGGATCACCTTTGCCGACAGCAGGCGGTAGCGTACGCCGGCGCGTCGTTTCAGCAAAAACTGCTCGCCCGGAAGCCAGGTTTCCGACCCGTTTGGCTGCTGGATTACGACATAGCCGGAAGGAACAAACAACTGCCGGAAGCGCTCAGGCTGCTTCGGCGCCGCGTGCATCAACTCCAGGGCGGTTTCTACTTTTCGGTCGATGGGTAGGGTGGCCTCCTGCCAGGCAGGGATTCCCTGACAACCAAGCCACAGGAGCCAGCTGGCCATTTTCATAGACACCATCGTTAAAAGTCCAGCACCACATTGGCAATCTCCACCGGGTCTCCGGGCCGGCGCCCGTCGGGTAGTTTTCGGGTACTTTGCTGCCTCGACGCACATTCCGGATAGGCATCCCGCCAGGAAGTCACTCCCTGAAAGGCCAGGAAGTCGGCATTGAGGCTGCCATCGCGGTCGATGTAATAATTGCCCGACTGGCGAATATCCAACCGCTTGATCTCCAATCCCGCAGCCCGTTCGGGTGCGAGCCGGAGCGCAGCGATTTCATGCAGGGACCGGCGCTCTCCCGAAACCTGGCAGCAGGCGGCATCCAACGGAAGCCAGCGGCTGAAAAGGTCCAGGATTTCCCGCCGGCGCGTGGCGCCGGTCGCTTCCGACACCAGTTCGCGGAGAAGTACGGCGAATTCGGTATATACTTCTTTCAACCGCTTTCCGGAAAGGGGTTCCCGAAAACCGGTACCCAACCCCCGGATGTCTTCGATCACACAGGATTTCCCTTTGATTCTCAGCGTAAACATCTGATTTTCACAAAAATCCACCTTTGTTTTGGTAGCTGCCTGCAGGCCGTGCAATCGAACCGACGCGACGAAAACGACCGAGTCCCGGCTGGTAACCGGTTGATCGAGTCGGAGGGAGTCGAGGCGGTACGAAAATCCTTCCCAGAAAAAGCCGGGTAATTGAGCGAGCCATTGCCCCGCCGGAAGTTGCGGCAGGGTATTCCGGTAGCTGTCTGCCGGCTGAAGTACGTCGGGGACGGGCATGTCGGCAGCAGAAAACCAGTTTTCCAGGATTTCCCGACGGCGTGCGTCCACCGGACGTCCGCCCGGAGATGGATTCAGCGTGTTGACGGCGGCACTATAGCGCCTGAGGCAGTCCAGACCTTGTTTTTCGGGGTCTCCGAAGCCCTGCCAACCTTGCTGCGCCAATGCGATCCAGATAACCCATCGATAGATCATAGGAAGGTCACTTGGGAGTGGCTGGTTGAATCTCGGCTACCCGTACATTGCCGAGCAGTACGGTCCAGCGGTTTTCCTCGTAGAACGGATCCTTGCGGTTACGCAGATCCACGTTCATCTTTTTCACAGTTTTGTCTTCGTACCGGATCGTACCGCCGTTTCCCTGAAAATGCTGGAAATAGGTGGCCGTCGTCTCATATCCCGCCTGGGTTTTCTGCCAGTCCCCTACCAGTGCCAGGTCGTAGAAGGTGATGGATACGTCGAAGTACTTTTTGTCGAGGTTTTTCAGGCGACGGAGGTATACGCTCAGCGGGTATTCACGGACGAGCATGTTTGTCTTGATGGTTCCTACTTCCATGCGCGCGTCCGGCAGGAACAGCAGAAGGGCATTTTCGATGGCCAGCTCGCGGACAGGGCCGGCCTGTTTCGGGTCGGCGATGACGCTGAGGTACTTCTGAAACTCGGCCACCTTCTGATGGGTCAGTTCCTGAAAATCACGCAATTGCTGTTCGCTGAGTTTGTCTTCCTCCACCACCAGGTTTTTATCAACCGGAAGCAAAGACTGGCCTGAGGCGGAAAGGGACCAGCATAATCCCAGCAGGCAGAAAAACCTTTTCATAATGCTTGTTTCGATTCGGAGAGACGTTACATCCTGTCCAGCTATGACCGGGGCAGGCCTGAGGTTATCGCTTTTTACCAGATTTCCTGAATCGCGACGGTGCGGAGGACTTTTCCGTCGACCGTCGACAATCGCTCGATCAGGTTCACCTGCCGGATTTTGTCAGCGTTCAGGTACAGACGGCGGGCCACCTGTTCGATCGGCTGTACTTCTCCGAGCGTATTATTGACATAGATATTCACCCGCGCTTTTTCGGTGAAATACCTGCGCGTATCCGTTACGAGGCCAAAGCGTTTGGTATCCGGAATATCCGTATTGATCAGGGAATTGAGGTACCGGCTGATTTCAGGGAAATTTACCGGAGACGGAGACGGCTCAGCGCCTGCCAGTCGCACGCGGTACAGCGATTTCTTCTCCCGGGTAGCCGAATGCCGCCCGAGCCGCGCCTGGGTATCCGACAGCAGCGCTTCCCAGGTAGGATTACCGGCAAACCGCGTCGCGGTTTCCAGCGCTTCCGTAAACGATCGCGTATAGAAGCTACCGGAATCCGGGTGGGCGCTCGATTGCTGCGGAGGCTGGCTGCTGGCAATCAGGATATCTCCGGCAGGAATCCGGAACAGACGGCGGTAGCTGGCGTTGAGGGAATCGTCGGTCAGGTTGAGTCCGCGGATCATGGGTTTGCGGCTCACCATTCCACGGGTACTCGTCAGCAGGTCGTTGCAGCAATCGCCGAGCGAAATACACAACCGCGGCTTTTTGGCGCGCAGTCGTTCATGAATCGCTGACAGCTCGGGGTTTCGCCGGATGTTCTTTTTATCGACATGCAGGATCGGAAAACGATCCGCCCGCCCCGCGACATTGTAGCCGTGCCCGGTGTAATAAAAAAACACCACGTCATCCGGCGCAATCCGCAGGGAATCAAGCACTTTTTCCAGCTCATTCACCGTAAAAAAATCCCGGGAAATAACTTTTTCGCTGAGTTGGAAGCCGATGGCCGACGAGATCTGCTCAAACTGCCGGTGCATCACTTCCAGGTCGCGCTCGCAGGCGCCCGAAAGGAGTTCGTCACGCGTGTCCGCCATCAGCAGGGCATGAAAGGTCTGCCCGTGCGCGGACAGACCTATGCTCATTAACAGGCACAAAGCCAGTTTTTTCATTGCCCGGAGGGGTTAAACATGAATTTTCCCCGAAGACGCCCTTCCATGTAAGGCGGCTGATGAAAGCCCCGCTTTTCCAGGCCCATGTCGATCCGGTTGATGAGTTCGACGATGTCCTGATTCGGGGTATTGAGGTGCCGGATCAGCTCGCTGGTGAAAAGGCCGTTTTCCTGATCGCCGTCCTGTGCCGGCTTGCCCGGCTCAGTCGCGTAGATGATCAGCGTGCCGACGGGCGGATTCGTGGTTGCGTATAGCTGATCCGTTCCGCCGCGGGTCCAGGACCGGTACGGATTGTTCCGGCATGCGTCCCAGAATACCAGGTTGGAGCCGTTTTTGTTGGCATCCTCCATGCGGTCGATGATCTGCCGCAGGGGATAGCAATCATAGCGGACGTCGGACTCGCTGGCCGGCGTCGCGTCCACCGGCTGCAGGTAGTTGTTGCCCTCCACCATCAGACCGTGCCCGGCGTAGAAAAACAGGCTGACAGACCGGTCCGTGAGGTTTGCGACGTAGGCGTCAATGGTCTTACGAAGCTCCTTATGCGACTGATTTTCAGTCAGCGTGACAACAAACCCGAGTTTTTCGAGCTGTTCGCGGACGGCACGTCCGTCATTGACCGGATTCTTCAGCGGATACTTGGAATAGTTCGCATTGGAGACGATCAACGCATATCGTTTTTGAACAACAGGGCCGCTGGCAACTACCGGAGCATTGTAGGTTATGTACCGGGATTCGGACGTCGTCGTTCCGCCGGCATTTGTCGCCTGAAAACGAACTTCGTTCAATCCGGGTACGAGTGCGAGCTCGGTCGAAAACTCGTCCCCGCAGGTCACTTTTTTGAACCCGCGCTGGGCGCTGCCGACCGGCCGACCGTTCAGGACAAAGTGTGATTGCTGAAGATCAGCGCCTTGTACGCACACACGGACGACCAGCGTCGGTTTTTCAATCGACTGGCGCTCCTGTACCGGATTTTGCCAGACTACTACCGGCGCGGGAAGGGTCACCTTGACCGGCGTCCAGCCGCTCACCGAAACCTTTGGATCTTTTTGCTGGGCGCCGGCGCCAACCGCCATCAGGCCGGCCAATACGGCAAACAGGTATTTTTTCATGTTCGACGTGGCTTAAAACGTAACCCGGTAGGCAACTACCGGCGTATTTCCGATATACTGCAGGGACACCTGGCTGCGCTGCTGTTTCTGGTTGCGGATTCCTTTGATCAGGGTGTAGATCACGTCGGAAGCCATCACCGCTGCTGCGCCGCGGATAGCCCAGACATACTGGTTGTTCAGACGGTTGGCCTCGTCGTAGTGCGGAACCGCATTTTTCTCGTAAGGTTCTGACTGGTAGAGGTTGTATTCTTTGTCGGATTTCCCTTTCTGAATCAACCCGAAGGCAATCAGGCCGCCATAGGCAACGGTAATGAGCGGTCGCAGGCCGATTTTATGTCCCGGCTGCACCATGATATTCCCGAGGCCCGGCACGAGAACGGACAACAGCGCGTTGGCCGGACCGCCTCCCGGTTTGGGCGGGCGGACGACCTCATGTACACCGACAAAAGCACGGATATCGCCGTTGAGCTGGACATTATCGAGTACATAGTCCCAGTAGATCGTTTTGCCGGTTCCGGGGGTGAGGTTTCGGCCGACGTCCCCCGTGACGGTCTTCAGCGGCAGAATTCCCTTCGACCGGCTTTCGATCTGCAGGTAAACCGAGTCCCGGGGTATGATTCCGGTGACGTCGTAGGTCACTTTAACGCGTTGCGCGTCGGTTTCTACTTTGATATTGGAAACAGCCGTTTGCGCGGCGGCACTACCCAGGCTACCCAGCCAGATCAGCGCGATGAGGAGACGATTGGAGAGGGTCATGGGTTGGGGTATTGATTGTATAAAGCCCAAACTTGTTCTTTTGAAAGCGCTGAGTAATAAATACGTATTTCGTCCATAGAGCCCTTAAAGTATCTAGGTCCCCCAAGATTACCAGGAGCCAAATTTTCAGCGCCAAATCGCAAGCCGCCATCGTTACATGGATCCAGTTCATTGCCGATCATGCCTTTGGTGCCTTTCAATACCCCATCAACATAGAGATAGGCTGTTAATCCGTCAAATACAGTGACAACATGATACCATTTCCCCGGTAAATGCGTAAAAGGACTCGCAACATTCTGCCAACCAACACCTGGTGAGCAATTCACGCCACTCCCCTGTTTATAATCTGCATTAATAACTGCGTTGCCGGCTTGACCAGCCTCTGCCTGCTTTAGGTTTGCACTTAGCTGTTGGCTGGAACCGTCAGAAAAGACACTCTTACTGTATATCTGCATCCATCGGTCAACGATATCAGTCGTTTTTATCCAAACACTTATTGTTAGTCTTCTTCCGCGAAAAGCAGAGTTATCTGGCATTTCTAAATACTGACTGGTTCCGTTAAAAATAATTGCATTTCCAAATCCGGCATTGGGACCAGAACCATAGGACGCAGATTTTGGAAGTGTCGGTGTATTTCTTGTCGTCAAATCTGCTGGAGTACTATCATCAAATGGAATATGGGCGACAAGATTGGACGTAATATCTGCCACAATAAACCATTTAACTCCACCAACAACTTCCTTACTACCATATTTTGCATAAGCTCGATAATAATATTTACCTCCGAACGTCAGCTGGGTTTCAACTTTGCTGCCCCACGACTGACCAGCGGAGGCGACAGAAGTTGTGGAAGGGACATTGATTGTATTAGAAGCGTTCGGGTTCGAACTAGTGGACACATAAAATCCGACCTCGGAGATTCCCGGTTGTGATGTTTTCTTCAGGCTCAAATTAAACGTTGCCGACGTATTGCCAACATTTGATACATCGAGCGTCGTTACCTCTGCATCGGCTGTCGTTGTAAATTCGTTACTACAGGTATCAGTTCCGGCAACATTGGTAAGAAATACGCGATAATAGTATCGAGTACCTTCTTTTAAATTGGAAAGAGTCACTTGCCGCTGCTCCCCTGTCACCGGCATACTTTCGCCCGGTTTGGGTCCGATTGCATTACCTGCAGACGAAGGATCAGACTCAAAATAGATTATTCCCCAGTTTTTGATAGCGCTTTTCCCATCGCTGCCAACTTTGAATTTAATAGTTGCAGTTGTGTTTGTGTACGTTGCTTCGCAAGCCTCCAATGTCGGGACGACAGCGTCACTGACCACCACAGTATGTTTGTCAGACGTTACATTTCCGCATTTATCAGTTAGCACAAGTTTGACTTCATAAGTCGCACTAGCTTCGTATTTATGCGTGACTTTTAACGACGGACCGGAGTCCTTCTTTCCGTCTCCAAAATCCCACTCGATTTTGTCAAATGTGGCATTATTGGCGGAGGAAACCGTAAACTCAACGCTCAGTTGAGTCGCCTGATGGGAAACCGAAGAAATCGCAGTTTCACATTTGGGAAATTCCCGTTTCGGGAGGTCTTTTCTGCAGTCCGAAAGCAGAAAAAGGAGCGATAGATAAAGAAATGAGGCGGACAATCTGGGGGGTAAAAGGTGTTTCATGAATAGAAGCAGGATTGGGAACCAACTTTGTCGAGTCAAAAGTAGAGAAGCCCCCCGACTTCTCATAACCCTATTTATAGGGGTATCGCAGACTTTTTTCGGGAAAAACACGCATATTTTTTGCACTTTTCCGGTATCCTTGCTGCGAGTCTTCTGAAAGGTGACTGAAATAGCTGTCTTCCGAACCGGCTAAGGCCGTTTTTTGCCCTGACGCAGGACCTGCTTCTTTCGCCCTGTTGGGCATCGGTTTAATCAAAAAAATTTGCTAGTTAATTATTTAACGGTCGATTAGAATCCGTAAAGTATCCTTTACGGATAAATCGTGATCCTATTATTCAGTTTAGGCAACCGGGAACTGCTTCCGGTGTTATTTTATCCATTTAAGACGCTCAATTCATAAAACCGGTGTTTTCGTCTTTGTGGCACCCCAATCACGTTTTTCAAGAAAGATATTTAAACCGTCCGACCCACTCATTCTCCTACCCGCTGAGTGGCTATCGGCTTCGTTTTATCTGTTCTTTTTTCATGAATGTGTTGGATGAGCCTCCCGAAAACAGTTCCCTCGGTATAGCAATCGTATCCGATGAACTTACCCTGTTTGCCGAAACCCTGGCTGTCTTCCTTCGGCAGACGGGCCGTTTCTCCCGGGTGTATACCGTACCCCCGGCGACCGAACTGGCCGAAAACCCGTTTCCGGCGTTGCCGGACGGACCGGTTTACCTGATCTCCGACCACCGGAGTATCGGATTGCGCGAAGTGATTCCTACCCGCCAGCGATTGTTTATCATCCTCGTCAGCCATATACGCAATCTGCCGCAGTTTGAAGAAGTCCTGCTCCTGAAACCGGATGGTTTGATCAACAAGACCGACAGCACCGACGAGCTGCTTCGTTGCATCGCCGCCCTGCGGGAAGGCCGGTCGTATCTGTCGTCCTCGCTCGCGCGCCTGCTGGCGGCGCGGCACGACCGGTCTCTCCGCCTTGACTTTACCCCGAAAGAGCGGGAAGTACTCCGCCACGCCCAGCGTGGAAAAAACATTGCCGAAACGGCGGAAGCGCTAAGCCTCAGCCGCCATACTGTTATCACGCACCGCCGTAATATGATGGTAAAGGCGAATTGCAATTCGATCACCGAACTACTCTCCATCGCCGTTTCCGAAGGGCTTATTTCGTATTAAAAAAAGCCGCAGGATGTATCCCTGCGGCTTTTTTTTTCAGCGTTGCCCGTACATCACAATCGACGCTTTTCCAAGCAGCAACCCTGACAGGTTGAATCCGACCATCGCCGGAGGCGTACCCGGCCCGAGCTCCAGCGGCGCTTTCAGGGCGTAAACGGTAATCAGGTACTCGTGCGGCGCGCCCGGAGGCGGGCAGGGACCGCCGTAACCCGGCTTTCCGAAATCCGTGATACTTTGGACGGCACCCGCCGGCGCTGCCTTGCCGGAAGCGTCGCCGGCCCCTGCTTTCAGCGAGGTGACGTCCGCCGGGATGTTGAATAGCACCCAATGCCAGAAACCGCTGCCCGTCGGCGCATCCTTGTCATACATCGTGACGGCAAAGCTTTTGGTCCCCGCCGGCGCATTTTCCCAGGATAGCTGCGGGGAAATATTTTCTCCCGTGCAGCCGAAGCCCTGGAAAAATTGCCGCTGCGTCGCCTGTCCGCCCAGTTCGGCGCTCTTGAGGGTAAATGTTTGCGCGCTCAGGCTGCCTGTTCCCAGAAGGAAGCAAAAAAGAAGCTTTTTCATGCGTGTGGAATAAAAGGTTTACCACACAAAGGTACCGGGGTCGCCAGGCAGCAACCGATACCGGAAAGACCGTATTCTGTTTCGAAAAGATCAATCCTGCCCCTGGTAGGCCCGGGGCGTTACGCCAAATTCCTTTTTGAAAGCCTGAATGAAACTGGAAAGATTCTCGTATCCGAGTTCGAGGTGAATATCGCTCGGACGCGCGCTGCCGTGCCGCAGGAGGATAGCGGCTTGCTTCATCCGCTGGGCGTGAAACCAGCGGGAAGGCCCCATGCCGTACACGGATTCGAAACGGCGTTTGAACGTCGAAACGCTCATGTGACAAAGAAAAGCCAGCTCGTCGAGCGATAGCCGGTTGAAACTATTGCTTTCAACGATCCGCCGGAAGGTACCTTCCGCCGAACGCCGGGCAATCCCGTGAAGAAAAGCCGGAAAGGAACCGCTAAAACGGAGCGTCAGATAGGTAAGAATCTCCTCTACTTTGAGAAAAAGTAACGCCTCTTCCGAAGGCTGATTATGCAGCAGCCGAAGCGAAGCAGCGAAATGCAGGATAAACGGATCCTGCCCGAAAATGAAACCCGAGGCCCTTTCACTACCGGAAACACTGGCATGTTTTGCCAGAAAACCAGCCAGCAGCGTATCGTCAAAGAAAAGGACTACGCTCCGGTAGGCTCCCCGCTGCGGACGGCGCTCGGTCATGAGGCAGTTTCCCGCTGGAAAAAGGATAGCCTCCTGACCTGCTAATTGTTTCGTCTCATCGGCGAAACAGACCGTCTTTTCCCCGTCAAACAAAAAGCTGATGGCATGATGGGTCGACGTCACCCGGCATTTCACCGTGTCGTGCAACTCATTTTCATACACATGTACGTAAGCCGGACCTACTTCCTTTCCGGCCAGCGCCCGGGGTAAAACCATCTCTGACATACCGTAAAAATAGACAGGATTTGCCTATTCCCGGACAGCCGCCAGCATGTAGCATTGCGGTTGAAGCCATTCGTATTGTACCCGGAACCCCGCTTCCTGAAGGAAACGGCTCATTTCCCGTACGTTACGCCGGTCTTCGTCGAGGTCGTGTATTTCTGCCAGAATACGGCCGATACGGCGGATCAGCAACGGGTCGGTATGGTACAGGATATCGTATTCACTGCCTTCGCAATCCAGTTTCAGCAGGTCTACGGATGATTCATCTTCCAGTACTTCCGTCAGTGAAAGGGACGGTACTTCGATCTGCCGGGTGTTGTTTTCGTGGAAATCGGCAAAGACCGACGCAACGGTCTGATTCACGTCGCCTTCCTCGGCATATAGTGTCAGGACAGGTATCGGCTGCCCGGTAACCGCCTTTGCCTCGAGGCGGATGTAGGGCTTCAGCCACGGATTCTGATCCAGTACATATTGAAAACGCATCACATTGGCAGGTATCGGCTCGAATGCCAGAATATCCGCCTGGCCCGTCTTCGACAACAGAATAAAATTAAAAAAGCCCGCGTTTGCGCCGATATCAATGATTTTGGGCCGGGGAGGCAGCGATGCCACCAGTTCCTGAATACCGTATACGTCCTCCATGAAAATCTCCTTGAAGAGAATATACAACCGCAGGGGTACTTCCAGCCGGATGGCATGAGGACGGGTTTGAAACACCAGGTCACGCTTCCGCCGCTCACCTTTGTGAAAATAGTACTCGCCGGGATTGGAGACGTGTTTCGTCAGTTCGTAGTAGCGCCGGATGCCTTTGACCATATGTGGGATGGATGAGTTACTTAAATACGCATTCCCGCGGCCGGCAGACTTTCACCGGCGTACCACGGGTACTGTCACTTCAATATCGGTTGAGTCGGCTTCTCCGCCCCGGGGTTTTCCGATGCCGAAATCGACGCGGTTGATCCTGAACCGGCCCCGAAAAACGGCGCCGTCTTCAAAAGCAAACGGTATCGTCACCGAACGCTTCACGCCATGCAACAGCAACTTCCCGAAGGCGGCGCAGGCCTCTCCGCGGACGCGGATACTATCAGACCTGAACTCAATATACGGAAAAGCAGCTGCGTCGAACCATTTTGCGCTTCGGGCATGGCGGTTTTTCAGGCCATTGCCGGTCTCGATTGACGCCGTTTCCACTTTTACAACGAACGAAGACCGGGAAACACTATCCGGATCAAACAGCAGCCGGCCTTCCAGACTGCGGAATTCGCCGGTCGCATACCGGTCGCGAAACCGAATGGCATACCCCGGGCGGATTTCCCACTCCGGGGCTATGTTCAGGACGACGAGGGCGATACAAAGCCCGATTTTTTTCATCTTTAACGATATTTCCCTCAAAAAGACCGTGCACCCATTCCGATCCGGTGATGAAAATGAGCGAACGGCAGGGAAATTATGCCAACGGTCTGTTCAGAACAGAAACGAAAGCGGTCGCCCGGTCCAGACTTCCGGCGTTTTCAGTCCGAAGACATACGCGAGCGTTGCCGCGGTATCATATGTCATAACGCTGCGGCGGATTTCCCCTTTTTGCCGCACGGCTTTTCCGTACAGAATCCAGGGAATTTCCATTTCCTGGAGCGACTTTCCCCCGTGCCCGCGGCTGATGCCGCCGTGGTCGGACGTCAGCAATACCAGCGTTTCATCCGCAATACCCGCCCGTTCCAGCGCAGCCAGCAGTTGCCCGACATACCTATCCGTCCGGTTTACCGCCTGGATATATGGCCGGGTACCATGCCCCACGGCATGCCCGGCATTGTCCACCTCCGAAAAATGCACGAATAGCAGAGACGGCTTATCCTTTTCAATGCACTGTATGGCTGCGACGGCCGTGGCGCTATCGCCTGAACAGTTAACCGACGTCGTCACGCATTGTTTTTCATACAGGTAGCCAATGCCGTCCCATTCGTACACCACCGCGGAAGTTGCCTTTGGCCGCTGCTTTTTCAAGAGGTAGAAGACGGTAGGAAACATTCCATACTCGGTAGTCTCCTGCGACGGCGGTTCGGGCACCTGACTATTCCACTCCGTATAGCCGTGCACTTCCGGTCCCGCACCCATGAGCATAGACGCCCAGTTGACCGCGCTGGAGGAGGGCAATACACTCCGGGCCTTCAGCGTCCAGGCGCCGTTATCCATCATTTTCTGAAACGTCGGAATTGTTGCTTTCGGAAAGCAATAGGAGCCCAATCCATCGACTCCGATCAGCAGTACGTGTTTTGCGTGACGTACCTGCGCGTGTACCGTTCCGGCAACCCAGAGGAAGAGTCCGGCAACCAGCCATTTTTTCATTGTATGTAAAATAGATTTTTATAAATACTAAACAAATGTATGCTATAAGTTAAAAATACACATTACCTTTTTATTAACTTTTTCTGTCTTTCGCGGAAAGGGCGAGCGCAATTCTGCGGAGTCCGTCTTCCAGCTCCGTATCCGTCAGTGAAGCATAGCCGAGCCGCAGCGCGGGGGGGCCATCCCCCGAAAACCAAAATCTCCGCGTATCAATGACCTGAACGCCTGCCCGCGCCAGGTCGTCTACAGACAGCGGTGTGCGCAGCGGCACCCAGAATGCCAGTCCGCCTTCAGGCCGTCCCACCATAACCTGATCACCCAGGTACTGATGCAGCAGCGCCTCCATGCGACTGCGTTTCCGGCTGTAAACGGAAAACGCCTTCCGTGTATGCCGGGAGACGATCCCCTCGTCCATCAGCTCGGCAACGGCGTTTTCCATGATGGTATCGCCCTGACGGTCGATCCGCATCCGGAGTGCGGCGACGGCGTCAACAAACGGAACCGGGCCCGTCAGGTAGCCAATCCGGACGGCGGGAGCAATCAGTTTGCTGAGCGATCCGATGTAGATGACATCCGGATCCAGGCTGGCGAGCGGCAGTACGCTCCGTAGTCCGAAATGGTATTCGTAGTCGTAATCGTCCTCCACCACCGCAAAGCCATATTGCCGGGAAAGCCGGAGCAGGTGCATCCGGCGATCTGCCTTGAGGCTTACCGTCGTCGGAAACTGGTGGTGCGGCGTCACATATACGGCCTTTATGGGCCCCTGACGGCAAATTGATTCCAGGTCATCCGTCCGGATTCCGGAAGCATCGACCGCCACAGGAATCAGTACTGCGCCGGCCTGCCGGAATACTTCCCGCGCCGGCGAATATCCCGGATCTTCCACCACTACCCTGTCGCCCGGGCAAACCAGCGTCATCGCTGCCAGGTATAGTGCCATCTGGCTACCGCGGGTGACGCAGAGGTTTTCCGGGACAGTTTGCAAACCCCGTTCAAGGCGAAGCATTCGGGTGAGGGCTTCCCGCAGTTTGGGTTCTCCTTTTTCATGGCCGTAGCCCATCATTCTCCAGCGGGCTTTCTGGCGGAAAATCCGGCGGTAGGCGCGGGCCAGCTCGTCAAGCGGGGCCAGTTTGACATCGGGAAGCCCGTCGTCAAACACAATACTGCCGCGTCCGGCATCGCTAAGCGGCAGCGTCTCGAAAGCATTGAAGGCAAAGGGGACTGCATTTCCGGCAGAAGGCTGCTCTTCCGGAAGTACCCAATCCGGAAGTGTCCGGGAAACGAACGTGCCCTTTCTTGATGAAGATTCGGCCCAGCCGCCGGCCAGGAGTTCCTCATATGCCAGGACGACCGTTTTCCGGTTGACGCCCAGGTCGCCGGCCAATACCCGGCTACCCGGCAGCGGCATTCCGGGCTGGAGGCGCCCTTTCCGGATTTCGGCGATAATACCATCGGCAATCTGAAGAAATACGGCGGTATGACTGCGGAAATCAAGCACCAGCTGAAGTTTCCACGAGCGAAGAGACTGGACCATCTGTTTTAATCAAAACTGGAGGATTTAAACGGTCCAAAGATCGAACAGTTTTGTGGCGTCCAGACAGTTGGGCCTAAAACTTTTCAAGCACATGAAGACAGCCTTTTCTTCGAAGGATTTCCACGAAACCTTCGCCCGTCCCGTCTACCGGAAAGTCGAAAAACTCATTCACCGCCGGGTTGAAAGCTCGCTGGAGCACGAGCAGTTTTCGACGGAACGGAAGCATCCGGTCTTCTTTGTCGATTTACCAACGCGCAACGTCAGCATGACCATCGGCGGTCTGCTTCCCGGCCAGCTTACCAACCGTCACCGTCATACCTATGAAACGGTATTGTATGTCATCGAAGGAAAGGGATACACGGAAATTGAAGGGCAGCGGGTGGAATGGGAAGCCGGCGACGCGGTTTACATTCCCAGCTGGGCCTGGCACCGGCACCAGAACATGAGCGAGACCGAACCGGCCCGGTACATTGCCTGTGAAAATGCGCCTCAGCTTCAGAATCTGGGCGTTGCCCTCCGCGAAGAAGAAGGCCGCGATCTCTGACCTTTCTCCCCAACAACTATGACTCCTGTATTAAAAGGCCTGATTGCCTATCCGATTACCCCGTTCGACCGGTACGAACGGGTCGACATACCCCTGTTTCGCTCGCTGGTGGAGCGGCTGGTAGTATCCGGTTCGCACGGAATCGCGCCGCTGGGTAGTACGGGCGTACTTCCCTACCTGACAGACGAGGAAAAGGAAGCGGTACTCGAAGCTACGCTGCAGCAGGTAAACGGCCGTTTGCCTGTCCTCGCCGGCGTCTCCAACCTGACAACGGAACGAACGGTTTACCACGCCCGCTTTGCCGAAAACGCCGGCGCTGCTGCCGTGATGATTCTGCCGATGAGCTACTGGAAGCTGACGGACGACGAGATTTTCCGGCACTACGAAACCGTGGCCCGCGCCATCTCGATTCCGATTATGGCGTATAACAACCCGGCGACCGGCGGGCTTGATATGTCGCCGGCATTGCTTCGGAGGCTACTCGAGATCGACAACGTCACGATGATCAAGGAAAGTACCGGCGATATCCAGCGCATGCAGCAGTTGCGACGGGTACTCGGGGAAGAAGTTGCCTTTTTCAACGGCTCGAATCCGCTGGCCCTTGCGGCTTTTGCCGCCGGAGCCGCAGGCTGGTGCACCGCCGCACTGAACCTGATCCCGGAACTGAACAGTCTGCTGTATCAGGCCGTACTGGCCAACGATGCGGAAGCAGCCCGGGAAGTATTTTACCGCCAATATCCTATCCTGGAGTTCATCGTCAGAAAGGGCCTGCCGCGCGCTATACAGGCGGGGCTGAAATGGCAGGGTATCGAAGGAGGATACCTCCGCAGCCCACTGACACCGCTGACGGGTACAGAGGTTCAGGAGCTGGATCAGTTGCTTTCGGCAGAAAACGTATCGCTGGGATAGCTCTTTCCCCGGAGCGGGACCGGCTCCGGGGAATTTTACACATGCATAACAGGCAGGATTTGCCGGTCAGGGTTGCTACGTTTACCTTGCTGTTCCGATCCACGTACGCCTATGCCCAACCTTCTTCGTCGACCTACCCTCTTTTGCTGGGGACTAGCCATCGTATGCGGCCTCCTGGCACTGCTGCTCCACGACCGTACTCCTGATATTCAGCTCTATGATACCTATCTGGTGCTGAACGAGATCTTTCTGCTGCAGGTATGCCTGCTGTTTTGCCTGGTCGGTGTCCTGGTGTACTCGCTGCTGCTCCGTTTCGGCTACCGGCCGGAGCCGATCCTGACATCGCTTCACCTGGCGCTGACGGCGATAGGGTGTATCTATCTCCTGACTTTTCCAGAACCCGAGCGGCCAAAATTCTCGACTATGGAGCTGACAAACCAGATAGCATATCATTCGCTTTGGTTTTTCCTGTTGGCCCTTGCACCTGTCGCCGGATTCTTGCTATTGCTGGTCAACGGTCTTATTTGCCTTCTTTTCCGACGGAAAGAGAATTGATCGGACCTCCGGCATCGTCTTTCTTTGAAAATTCCGGCCCTACGCTTGCCGGGAGCAGCCGGTGAACGTAGCTTGCACCTTCCATCTTTTGCGTAAACGCTCCGTGTTTCATCGTCCCGAATACCCTTCCGCTATCCTCGCGGCACTTTGTTTTGTGCTGGCGTTTGTTGTGCCGCATCATGTACTCAGCTTTGAGGTAGAAAGTACTTATTTCGCTTTATCCCGTCGCACGTCGCTTGAACTCGCGGCAATACTTTTTCTGATGGGAGCAGTCGCCTATAAGCTCATCCAGTTTCTGGGCAGCGAGCCGAAGCTGATGCTTACGCTTGTACATTTCGTTCTGACACTGGCCGGTACCATCGCCCTGCTGACGCTCCATTCCCTCAACTGGTTCGGGATAACCGAGTATATTCTGTGGATTGCGGGCGTTTTTGCGGCTGGCCTTCTTGTGCTGATTGTGAACCTCGGCCTGTCGCTGGTTTCGAAGTGATTTTTCGGAGGAAAAACCGTTTCTTCACGGAAAAACCTCTGAATCAATGCGTAACTATATTGCCCTGCTGCTTCTTGCGCTGCCTCCGCTGGTCCTGTTCGACGGCAAGTCCTTCTCCGGCTGGGAAGGAGATACTGCGCATACCTGGCGGATTGAAGAGCAGTCCATCACCGGCGGGTCGCTGACCGAAACCGTTCCGCACAATTACTTTCTGGCTACTGACAAGACGTTCGGTAATTTCATACTCCGCCTCCGCTTCAAGCTGAAAGGTACGGGGTTTGTCAACGCCGGTATTCAGTTCCGCAGCCAGCGTACCGTAAAGCCGGACTACGAAATGACCGGCTACCAGGCCGATCTCGGCAAAGGCTATTGGGGTAGCTTATATGACGAATCCCGCCGGAACAAGACCCTCGCCGCCCCGGATACTGCGCTGATCAGCCGTATACTTCATCCGGACGACTGGAACGACTATGAAATCCGCTGCGAAGGCCCCCGCATCCGGATTCGCCTCAACGGACATGAGACTGTCGATTACACCGAAACCGATCCGTCCATTCCCCGAAACGGTCGCATTGCCCTGCAAATTCACGGCGGCGGTAAAGCGCAGGTTTGGTATAAGGATCTGGTCCTGGAACCGTTGCCCTGAATTTTCCAGACGGCATTTATGCAACTACGTTGCATTTGTTGTTTATTTGCAACAATGTTGCAAATAAACAACGCGGTACGATGGAAAAATTACCTGTGACGGTCCTCAGCGGCTTTCTCGGCGCCGGGAAAACGAGCGTCCTCAACCATATCCTGCACCACAAGCACGGGCTGCGGGTAGCAGTGATTGTCAATGACATGAGCGAAGTAAACGTCGATGCCCGGCTGGTGCGTGACGAAAACACGTTATCGCGGACAGAGGAAAAGCTCGTCGAAATGTCCAACGGCTGCATTTGCTGCACCCTGCGGGAAGACCTGATGCTGGAAGTGGAAAAGTTGGCGCGGGAAAACCGTTTTGATTACCTGTTGATTGAATCGACCGGCATTTCCGAACCGCTGCCGGTGGCGCAAACGTTCAGTTATCTGGACGAAGCCGCGGGGATCGACCTGTCGCGGTTCAGTCGCCTGGATACGCTGGTGACGGTTGTGGATTGCTTTAACTTTCCGAAGGACTTTGGCTCTGCCGATACTGTTCGCTCCCGTCGCCTCAACAGCGACGATCCGGCTGATACCCGGGCGATTGTCAACCTCCTGACGGATCAGATTGAGTTTGCCAATGTCATTCTTCTGAACAAAGCCGACCTGGTTTCCCCGTTTCAGCTGGGTGAAACAAAAGCCATTCTTCAGCAGCTTAACCCCCGTGCGCGCATCCTTGAAACGTCGTTCGGAGCCATCAACCCGACAGAGTTGCTGAATACGCATCTTTTTGATCACGAGGAAGCGGCCGGTACCGAAGCCTGGCAACAGGAACTCACCCGCGGCCACCATACGCCGGAGACGGAAGAGTACGGTATCCGGTCGTTTGTTTTCCGGGATGCCCGCCCGTTCCATCCCGGGCGGTTCTGGTCGTACCTGTCCGACCATTGGCCCGCCGGTGTCATCCGTTCCAAAGGTCTGTTCTGGCTCGCTTCCCGTCCGGAGCAGGCGCTCAACTGGGGGCAGGCCGGCGGTTCGCTGCGGGCGGAGCCGGCCGGAACCTGGTGGGCGGCTATTCCGGATACCGAACGGGCGCTTCACCCGGCTTACCGGGAAAACCGGGAGCTGATCCGGAGTCGCTGGGACGCACGTTTCGGAGACCGCCTCAACGAATTAGTCATCATCGGGCAGGATCTCGACGAGCCCCGAATCCGGAAAGAGCTGGAAACCTGTTTGTGCACTGCCGCTGAAATCCGGCAGATGGAAAACGGCGTACGATTCCGGGATCCTTTTCCCACTTTTTGAGCCGACCTTAGTCTCTTTTTCGCCTTATCGGGTATTTCCTCCGGAATCACTTCTACAGTTTGCAATGAAACGCAGAGACTTTTTCCGCCAGGGTACGCTGGCAACGATCGCAACGGCGGTTCCCGCCTCGGTTCAGGCCGGAACGAAACAAGCCCGGAACATCATTTTCCTCGTCAGCGACGGCATGAGCACCGGCACCCTCAACATGGCTGATCTCTACCGCCAGCGGAGGGAAGGCCACGGTACCCACTGGCTCGGCCTTTACCGGGAAAACAAAGCGAGGCGCGCCCTGATGGATACTGCCTCAGCCTCGTCGCTGGTGACCGACTCGGCAGCCGCCAGCTCGTCCTGGGGCGGAGGAGTCCGGGTGCCAAACGGCTCGCTCAATGTCGGAGCCAACGGCGAAGTCTACCGGCCTATTCTCCAGAAATTCAAAGCCGCCGGCAAGTCTGTCGGCTGCGTGACGACCGTACCCATTACCCATGCGACGCCGGCCGGGTTCTGCGTCAACAGCAAGAGCCGCGGCAGCATGGAAGACATCGCCGACCAGTATCTCACATTACGTTTTGACGTGATGATGGGCGGGGGAACGGACGTTTTCAGCAAGGAAACCCGGAAAGACAAACGGGACCTGTTTCAAGCCTTCCGGGACAAGGATTTCTCGGTCGCGGTAAACCGGGATGAAATGCTGAAGCTATCGTTCGACAAGCCTATTCTCGGCGTCTTCCATCCCGATGGTCTGCCTTATATGCTGGACCGGGAGCAGGATGAAAACCTGAAAAAGACCATTCCGACACTCGCCGAAATGACCAAAACAGCCCTGGCCCGCCTCAGCCGGAATCCGAAAGGGTTTGTGCTTCAGGTAGAAGGCGGGAAAGTTGACTGGTCGGCGCACGCCAACGACATCGGCGGCCTGCTCAACGAGCAGCTTGCCTTCGACGACGCGCTGAAAGTAGCCCTGGATTTTGCGGAGAAAGACGGAAATACCCTCGTCATCATCACGACCGATCACGGCAACAGCAACCCGGGCCTTTGCGGCGGAGGCAATATCAACGTCAACTTTGATCGCATTCAGAAATTCCGGCATACGAACGACTGGATTCTGAATAAAATCACGCGGGAAGACACGCCGGCCCGGATTACGGAGCTATTCGAAGCCGAACAGGGTATCGTCCTGAAACCCGACGAAGCGAAAGCTATTCTCGAAAACTATACGCACCTCGACGAATCCGGCGTATACAACGCCCGTAAATTGCCTTTCCAGAAGCTGGCAGCGATGCAGGTCGCGCATACGTCCGTCGGCTGGGCCGGCAAGGATCACTCGGCCGATTTTGTAGAGTTGGCGATGGTCGGCCCCGGCAGCGAGCTACTCCCGCCTTTCGTCAAGAATACTGATCTGCATACGTTTATGCTGCGGGCAACGGGGGTGAAGAATGAGGGGTAGGAATAGGCAATAAGCTGTAAGCGATAGGCTGTAGGCGGCAAGCTCGCATATCCGGGTTTACCGCTTATTGCCTATAGCTTATCGCTAAAAGCACGCCTCACATCCGATACGTCTTGATATACTCCGTCGGGGACATACCCGAAATTTCCCGGAACTGGCGGTTGAAATTGGACAGATTGGTGTATCCGCACTGGAACGCGATCTGGCTGATACTGTCGTCCGATTCACGCAGCGCCCGGCAGGCATGCTCGATCCGAACTTCATTCAGCAGGTGTGAAAACGTCTTGCGCGTATGCTGGCGGAAGAACCGGCAAAATGCTCCCGGCGTGAGGTTCGCGACGTTCGATACATCTTCCAATGAAATCGGAGACGCGTAGTGCTGAAAAATAAAGGAGAAAATCTTCTCCAGCCGCTGGTGGTCGCCGGGTCGGGCGGGGCGTTCGTAAGACGTACGGGACAGCAGCTCCCGGTCCGGGCTATGCGACAACACATCCAATACTTCCAGCAGAAAAATCAACTGAAGAAACGGCCGCTGCGCCGGCAGTTCGCGGAACCTTGCCACGAGCGCGTCATCCGCTCCGACGCGGAGGCGCACGCCCTGTCGGGCCTCCGACAGCAACTGCGCCAGATGACCGGTTTCCGGCAGGCTTAGAATACCTTTCTCCATCGGTTCCGTCCGGAACATGAACGACGTGGACACGGCCCGGCTTCCCGGTTCCGGCGGCGCGCTGCGCAATACGTGCGGCAGGTTGCTGCCGAGCAGCAGCAGGTCTAAAGGCTGAAAACGGTCGATGCGGTCGCCCACCACGAGCGTCCCCTCCCCTTCGCCAATCAGGGTAAGTTGCAGCTCGGGGTGGAAATGCAGTTTTTCGTAAAAGACGGGGCCGTCGTCGACCTGCACCTGAAACGAGCGGTGGTCGATCCCCGGAACGCGGAATAAAAGCGGTTTCATTGGTATAAATTTACTGCCCTATTTCCTGATTTTTTCGAAAAGTAGTGAAAAAAGTATTAAAGCCGATCATTATTTGGGATGAATCCTAATTTCCTATTACCGAATTTTGATATTCCTAAATATCCCGAATATGAACGTTGCCGTCAACTGGCAGGGTGTGTACCCTGCGTTGCTCACCCCGTTTACCGCGGACGATGAGCTGGATCTCGATCTCTTTGAAAAAAACCTAATCGCCCAGGTCCAGGCTGGCGTAAAGGGTTTCATTATCGGCGGCTCCCTCGGAGAAGCCAGTACGCTGACGCGCCCCGAGAAGGTCGCTCTGCTGGAACGCGCCTTGAAAGTAGGCGATGGACGTATACCCACCCTCGTCAACATCGCCGAGCAATCCACCCGTGAAGCCATTGCTTGTGCGCAGGAAGCCGAAGCCAACGGCGCCGACGGCCTGATGCTCCTTCCCCCGATGCGGTATTATGCGGATGCGCGGGAAACAGTAGCCTTTTTCACGGCGGTAGCGCAGTCGACCAGCCTGCCTATCATGCTGTATAACAATCCGTTTGATTACAAAATCGCGATTACGATTCCGATGCTGGAAGAGCTGTCGGCACTTCCCAATATCCAGGCAATCAAGGAATCAAGCCGTGACATCACCAATATCATCCGCGTGCGGAACGCATTCGGCGACCGCTTCAAACTTCTCGGCGGCGTAGATACCCTGGCGCTCGAATCGATCGTACTGGGAGCTGACGGATGGGTCGGCGGCCTGGTCGATGCCTTCCCGGAAGAGACCGTCGTATTGTATGACCTGGCAGTAGCCGGAAAAATCGAGGAAGCCCGCGCCATCTACTCCTGGTTCATGCCCCTGCTCGAACTCGACATTCACCCCAAACTTGTTCAAAATATCAAACTGGCGGCAACGCTGACGGGTATCGGATCGGAATACGTCCGCGCACCCCGCCTGCCGCTGATCGGCGACGAACGTGCCCGGGTATTGGGTATCATTGAATCGGCGCTCGCTACCCGTCCCGTCCTGACTCCCGCATAATGGCAGCCTACCATTTCTTTTGTATTGATGCGCATACCTGTGGCAATCCCGTGCGGGTTGTCACAGGGGGCAGCATCCCCTTTCTGCAAGGGGCGAATATGAGCGAGAAGCGTCAGCATTTTCTCCGGGAATACGACTGGATCCGGAAAGGGCTGATGTTTGAACCCCGGGGCCACGACATGATGTCGGGGAGTATTCTCTACCCGCCGTCTGATCCTGCCAATGACGCGGGCGTACTCTTCATCGAGACTTCCGGCTGCCTGCCCATGTGCGGGCACGGCACGATCGGTACCGTGACGGTCGCCATTGAACAAAACCTCATTACGCCGAAAACGCCCGGTGTGCTGAATCTGGAAGTACCCGCCGGCCTGGTCCGCGCGGAGTATGTACAGGAAGGCCGGAAGGTGAAATCGGTCAGGATTACGAACGTTAAGTCATACCTGGCAGCGGAAGGCATTGAGGTGGATTGCCCGGATCTCGGAAAGCTGACGGTGGACGTCGCCTACGGCGGTAATTTTTACGCCATCGTCGACCCGCAGGCCCATTTCCCCGGGCTGGAACACTACTCCGCCGACCAGCTCATCTCCTGGGCGCGGGTACTGCGGCAGCGCCTCAACGAAACGCATACCTTCGTTCACCCTGAAAACGATACCATCCGCGGCCTCAGCCATATTTTGTGGACGGGGAAACCTCTTGCCGCTACCTCTACTGCCCGGAACGCCGTTTTCTACGGAGACAAAGCGATCGACCGCTCTCCGTGCGGTACCGGTACCTCCGCGCGTATGGCGCAATGGTATGCCAAAGGCCTCCTGAAACCCGGCGATACCTTCGTCCATGAAAGTATCATCGGATCGATTTTCAACGGACGGATTGAAGCGGAGACACAACTGGGCGACCGGCCGGCCATTGTACCAAGCATTGAAGGCTGGGCGCTGATTCACGGATACAACCACCTTATTCTCGACGAAGACGATCCGTATTGCCACGGATTTCAGGTATTATGAGCGAAACCGGCATCATCGGCGGCGGCATTTCCGGCCTGTGCGCCGCCTGGTACCTCGTCGGGGAAGGCCGGCAGGTAACGATTTTCAACGACGGGCCGATCGCCGATGGCTGCTCCTTCGGGAATGCCGGTATGATCGTCCCGAGTCACATCATACCCCTGGCACAGCCCGGCATGATCGCCAAGGGATTGCGCTGGATGTTCGATTCGACCAGCCCGTTTTACATCAAACCACGCCTCAATGCGGCGCTGCTGCGCTGGGGCTGGCAGTTTTACCGGCATGCCAATGACGAGCACGTAGCGCATTCGATTCCTGCCCTGCGGGATCTCAGTTTGCGCAGCAAGGAACTCTACCGGCAGCTCGCCAAAGACCTCGGCTTCACCTGGACCGAAAACGGCCTCTTTATGCTCTACAAAACGGAGAGCGCTGAAAAGGAGATGCGGCACGAAGCCGAAGTCGCGAACGGGGCAGGTATCGAAGCGAAAGTACTGTCTGCCACTGAGGTACAGACACTTGAACCCAATGTCCGGGTAAACGTACGGGGTGCGGTGTATTTTCCGGGAGATGCGCACGTCACGCCCGGAGAAGTCATGCGGGCGCTGGTCGCCGGCCTCAAACAACGGGGCGTTCGTTTTGAGGACGCCGCGGTAACAGGTTTTCAGCGAAATGGCTCCCGGGTGGCGGGTATCGAAGCCGGTGGAGCTGTTTTTCCGGTAGATGATATCATCGTTGCTGCCGGGGCCTGGTCGCCCGAACTGACGCGCCTCCTCAACTACCCCCTCCTGCTTCAGGGCGGTAAGGGCTATAGTTTTGAGTGGGCAACCGGCGCACCCGACCTCCGGGTACCGGCTATCCTGCTGGAAGCGCGGGCTACCGCTACGCCCATGGCGGGCGGAATACGCTTTGCCGGTACCATGGAAATTGCCGGTACGGACCTGACTGTCAATCCCAACCGCGTGCGGGGTATTCACCAGGCCCTGCGGCAGTACTATCCTGATTTTGACGTACCTGCGCCACCGACGAAGCAGGTATGGAGCGGGCTTCGCCCCTGTTCTCCCGACGGACTGCCGTACATCGGCCGGTTGCCGGAGTGGGAAAACGTCGTCCTCGCCACCGGCCACGGCATGATGGGCCTCAGCCTGGGTCCGGCCACCGGCGAGCTTGTTGCGCAACTGCTTACATCCGGGCTACAGGCTGTAGACCCGGCGCCGTTCCGGCCCGACCGGTTTTAACGTGTCAGAATAACGCTTCATCCATTATACTCCTCTAGCCGCTATGAAACGAACGTTTTACCTGATTCCGATGATGCTGGCGGCGCTATCGGCCGCCCGTGCCCAGCAGGTCGTCGACCGGTACAAAAAAGCAGACCGCCTGCGCGATCAGGTACAGGATAAGGCGCTGTATATTCCTGCCTCGCCGTCGGCTATTCCCGGCCGGCAGGCTTTTCTGTACAACGTCCAGACTCCGAAGGGTACGGAATGGCTGGTTGGCGACGCACAGGGCCGCCAACCGGCCTTTGACCCAGCGCGACTCGCCGCGGTCTGGCAGAAGACGACCGGTGAAAAAACCGATCCCTATCGCCTGCCCTTCCGGGTACTGACTCCGGTGCGGGAAGGGTTCGAGTTTACCGCTTCAGGAGCCGTCTGGCAGTATGCGCCGGAAAAAGACCAGCTCCGGAAACTCCGGAACATACCGGAAGCCCGGTATTGGGGGGATCGGGACGAGGAAACCGGGCGCAGGGCTGTCTACTCCCCCGACAGCAGTTATTCTGCCTTTATCCGGGAGTACAACGTGGTCATCCGGTCGGAGAAAACCAAAACGGAAACGCCCCTGAGCTTTGACGGCTCAGCGGGAGAATACTATTCGGGTGATATCCGGTGGTCGCCGGATTCGCGCAAGCTCGTTTCCGTCAAAATCCGGAAGAATACGCCGCATCAGATTTACCTGATCCGTTCTTCTCCCGCCGATCAGCTTCAGCCCAAACTCGAAACCCGGAATTACCTCAAACCCGGAGACGCGCTTCCGGTGCATCAGCCGGTGTTGTTTCTGGTTGACGACAAGCGGGCTATTCCATTGGATATGAGTCTTTTCCGGGAACAGTTCAGCCTCTCGAGGCCGGAATGGCGGAAAGACGGCCGGGCTTTTACCTTCGAATTCAACGAACGCGGTCATCAGACATACCGGGTACTCGAAGCAGACGGTACCACCGGTCGCGTCAGAGCGATTATCGAAGAAAAAAGTCCGACGTTTATTGACTACAGCGGCAAGAAGTACCGGGAAGACCTGGGAGACGGCGCCGAGATCGTCTGGGCCTCCGAACGGGACGGCTGGAACCACCTCTATCTTTTCGACGGAAAAACGGGAAAGATCAAAAAGCAGATTACCCGCGGAGAATGGGTCGTTCGTCGTGTAGTCAATGTCGACGAAAAAAGCCGGACGGTCCTCTTCGCCGCTTCCGGCCGCAACGCAGGAGAAGACCCCTATCTCCTTCATTATTACCGCATTAAGCTCGACGGAACCGGTCTGACGGATCTGACGCCCGAACCCGCCAATCACAGTATCACCCTGGCAGATAGTATCTTTCTCGATACCTATTCCCGGGCGGATATGGCGCCAGTCACGGTGCTGCGGCGGCTGAGTGACGGCTCGGTTATCCGCGAACTCGAACGTGCCGATATATCCGCTTACGAAAAAGCAGGCTGGAAAATGCCGGAAGTATTTTCGGCAACGGGCCGCGACGGGCAAACCGATATCTGGGGGATTATCATCCGGCCGACAGATTTTGATCCATCCAAAAAGTACCCGGTGATCGAGAATATCTACGCCGGGCCGCACAGTGCCTTTGTGCCCAAGTCGTTTCTGACGTTTACGGCGATGCACGAACTCGCTGAGCTCGGCTTTATCGTCGTTCAGATCGACGGCATGGGTACTTCCAACCGGTCCAAGGCCTTTCACGACGTGTGTTGGAAAAACCTGAAGGACGCCGGTTTTCCGGACCGGATCAAATGGATGGAAGCAGCGGCGCAGAAATATCCGTCGATGGATTTGTCACGGGTAGGTTTGTATGGTACCTCAGCGGGCGGGCAAAGCGCCGCCGGCGGGCTTCTTTTTCATCCCGATTTCTACAAAGTCGCCGTCGCCTCCTGTGGCTGCCACGACAACCGGATGGACAAAATCTGGTGGAACGAGCAATGGATGGGGTACCCGATCGGCCCGCAGTATGCCGAGTGTTCCAACGTTGTCAACGCCGGAAAGCTGAAAGGAGAACTCCTGTTGCTGGTCGGAGAGATGGATGACAACGTCGATCCGTCGTCGACCTACCAGTTTGCCGATGCGCTCATCAAAGCGAACAAGAACTTTGACCTGGTCGTCCTGCCGGGCGTAGGCCACTCCTCCGGCGGTGCGTTCGGGGAGCGGAAACGTCGTGACTTTTTCGTCCGCCATCTCCTTGGTTTTCAACCTCCTGCCTGGAACGCCCTTATTCCGAATCCATGAAGCGACTTCTCCTTTCCCTGATCCTTGCGGCGCCGATGGGTGCCGGTGCGCAGTCGGACGATACGCCGTCGATCCTCACGCAATACCAGGCCGACCGGGGCAGCCTCCGCCGTTTTTATATCATACAGCAGTCGCCCGAACGCTGCGAAAGGTTTAGGCAACTGGATCGGGATTACCTTGCCCGGCTCGGAAAGCTGAATTTCGCGAAACTGCCCACTGATCAGCAGGTTGACTACGTACTCTTCAAACGAAACCTCGAAGCAGACCTGAAGCAACTGGAAACGGAAGCCACTGAGTACCAGCAGGTAAAAGAGCGGTTTCCCTTTGCGGATTCTATTTATGTGATGGAAAAACGGCGGCGACGGGGGCTTTCGGTCGACGGCCCCGCCATCGCCCGGGAACTCGATCGCCTCAGCCGGCAGGTTGACGCGGCCAAGGCGGCGAATAAAACACCTCTTCCGGGAAAACTCGCACAGCGGGCCGGTCGGGTAGCTCAGGGATTGCGGGAAGCGCTAAAGAGCGTTTACACCTTTTACTACGACTACGACCCTGATTTTACCTGGTGGGTAGCAAAGCCGTACCAGTATCTGTACGATCAACTTGCCGTTTACGGCCGGAGTTTCGACCCGACAGAGGTACGCGAACCGGCTGACAGCAAGGAAATTACAGGCATTGCTGCCGGTCGGGAGGAACTCGTCCGCCAACTCGCTTACGAGTACATTCCCTATTCGCCGGAAGAACTTGTCGACATCGCCAACAAGGAATTTGCCTGGTGTGACAAGGAATTACTGAAAGCTTCCCGCGAAATGGGCTTCGGCGACAACTGGAAAGCCGCCCAGGAAAAAGTCAAGAACAGCTATGTCCCGGCGGGCGAGCAACCGGCGCTGATTCTGCGGTTGTACAACGAATCCATCGATTTTCTGAAGAAAAACGACCTCATCACGATTCCGCCGGTCGCCGAGGAAACCTGGCGGATGAGCATGATGTCACCCGAGCGGCAACTGGTCAATCCCTTCTTTCTAGGCGGAGAAGAGATCATCATTTCGTATCCGACTTCGGGCATGGCGCATGCCGACAAACTCATGAGTATGCGGGGAAATAATCCGCATTTTTCAAAAGCGACGGTACACCATGAACTGATTGCCGGGCATCATTTGCAGGGTTTCATGAATGACCGGTACAAAACCTACCGCAACTTCGACACGCCGTTCTGGACCGAAGGCTGGGCGTTGTACTGGGAGATGCTGCTGTGGGACAAAGGATTTGCGAAAACGCCGGAAGACCGTATTGGCATGCTCTTCTGGCGCATGCACCGCTGTGCCCGGATTATCTTTTCGCTGAACTTCCACCTGGGCAACTGGACGCCGCAGCAATGCGTGGACTTTCTCGTAGACCGCGTCGGGCACGAACGCGCCAATGCCGAAGGGGAAGTACGCCGCTCGTTTGCCGGCAACTATCCGCCGCTGTATCAGCTCGCGTACATGACGGGCGGATTGCAGTTTTACGCCCTGCACAAAGAGCTGGTAGACAGCAAAAAGATGACCGATCGGGCCTTTCACGACGCCATCATGCGCCTGAACGCGCTGCCGGTGGAATTGATCCGTGCTTCCCTTACCGACCGGAAGTTGAAGCCGGATTACCAGGCCGGGTGGCGTTTTTACGACGGCCGTTGAACCCGCGCGGGAAAGCACCGCGATTTCCGTATCTTGTGAACCTACACTTTGTCTCAAACGAATGGCAACACCGTCGGAATTCAAACCCAGACTGACCCTTTTTGATGCTACCATGATTGTTGCCGGATCCATGATTGGGTCCGGTATTTTTATTGTCAGTGCCGAAATCACGCGGAGTGTCGGCGGAGCAGGCTACATGCTGGGTATGTGGGTATTGGCAGGTCTGGTGACGATTATTGCTGCTGTGAGCTACGGAGAGCTGGCGGCAATGTATCCCCGGGCCGGCGGACAGTATGTGTACCTCCGGGAAGCCTACGGGCCGCTGCCAGCTTTTTTGTATGGCTGGACGTTTTTTACCGTTATCCAGACCGGTACGATCGCCGCGGTTGGCGTTGCTTTCTCCAAATTCACGGCTTACCTCCTGCCGCAAGTCGGCGAAAAGGTGGTATTGCTGGATGCCGGGCTCTTTCAGGTAACAGCCGCGCAGCTGCTGGCCATCGCTTCGATTGTTTTGCTGACGTATATCAACTCGCGGGGGGTACGAAACGGCGTCGTGATCCAGACGGTGCTGACGTCGGTTAAAATACTCTCCCTGCTTGGTCTGACGCTTGCCGGACTTTTTTACGGCGCGGATTCGGCTGTCTGGGACGCCAACTGGCAGGACGCCTGGACGTTATCGGCACTGACGCTGGACGGGGATCAGCTGACATCGACCGCGCTCACGGGCCTGGCGTTTTTCGGTGCGATTGCCATTTCGATGAAGGGGACGCTGTTTTCCAGCGATTCCTGGCATTCCATTACCTTCATCGCCGGGGAAGTCCGGAACCCGCAGCGCAACATCGGGCTGAGCCTGTTTCTGGGAACGGTCATCGTAACTATCCTGTATGTGCTGACGAATGTGATGTACCTGGCGGTCGTTCCGCTGAAAGACATTGCTTTCGCGCCCAACGACCGGGTCGGGATCGTCGCCGCCGACGCCATTTTCGGCTCTGCCGGTACCCTGGCTATTGCGGTGATGATCATGATCTCGACCTTCGGGTGTAACAACGGCCTGATTTTGTCGGGAGCACGGGTGTACTACACCATGGCGGCAGACGGTCTCTTCTTTCGGAAAGCCGGTGAACTCAACCGTTTCGGCGTGCCGCAGAACAGCCTTTGGTACCAATGCATCTGGGCATCGGTACTATGCCTTTCCGGCGGGTACAACAAGCTGCTGGCCCTGGTTATTTTCGGGGTATTGATTTTCTATATTCTGACGATCATCGGTATTTATGTGCTTCGTGTTCGGCAGCCGCACCTTCCCCGCCCGTACAAGGCGTTCGGGTACCCGTTTCTCCCCGCCATTTATGTCGTCGTGGCGTCGTTCCTGGCGTTACTGCTGCTGCTCTTCGAAACCGAATATACCCTGCCCGGATTGGGACTGATACTCCTCGGCATACCGGTTTATTACCTCAGCCGGAGAAAGGAAGCTACGGTACCCGACTGATTATCAGCCTTAAAATAAATAGTATTAATAAATGCAACGTTGTTGCATTTATTAATACCTTTGTTGCGCTCTCACACTATTTTTAATGTGGAAATCAACAGACGGTATGTTCCCGTCTTCCGAAAAGATGCCTTCTCTGAGGGCATCTTTTTTTGTGGAATATTCTTTTTCAGAAAGGAGGAAAAAACAAACCATGATACTGACCATCGATTGGGAGGCATTCTGGTTGCCTTCAACTTCCCTCCCGGAAATTCTGCTTCGCGGAAGCATTACCTACTGGGCGATTTTTCTGCTTTTCCGCCTCTTCCGGAGGGGTACGGGGCAGCTCACGATCAGCGACGTACTGCTGATTACCCTCATCGCCGACGCGGCACAGAACGGCATGGCGGGCGACTACAAGTCAATCACCGAAGGGCTGGCGCTCGTTGTTACCCTGTTTTTCTGGGATTATGCCATCGATTACATGGGGTATCACAGTCTCTGGTTTCGGAAAAGGATGGTTCCAAAGGCCGTTATGCTTATCCGGAACGGTAAAATACTGAACAGGAACCTTCAAAAAGAATTGCTTTCGCTGGAAGAGCTGGAGGGTCTTCTCCGGGAAAACGGGGTGGACGACCCCCGTAAAGTCAAGGCCTGCTACCTCGAAAGCAGCGGAAACATCAGCGTGGTCATCCGTGAAAAAACGTCAGGGAAGTAAAACCTTTTTGGGCTCCTTCGGTTTATCTTGAGCACCTAACCCCGAAAAATGATGAAAAAGGTATTGGTTTCCCTGCTGGTACTGGCAGGATTTTCTTCTTACGCGCAGGACTACAAGCCCTGGAAACTGACGGTAGCCGGCGGTTATGCCCGGCCCTGGAACAAAGGCGGCAAGTCCGGCTTTGTCTACAGCGCCGAGCCGCAATACGGTGTCAGTAATTTTTTCGACATCGGGCTGCGGCTGGAGCAGGCCTTCATCAACCGGCCGGAGGTCCTGAATGGCCTGGCTTATGACAGCGAAGCCAAATCAGCCCTTTCGGGTATGGCAACGCTGAACTACAACATCCGGCTGGCGACGACCGTGAAGCTGTACGCCGGTACGGGCGTGGGTCTGTACCGCTTTGGCAGTAGCCAGAAGACCATCAACGGGCAGCCCTACACGCTGAAAACCGCGACCCGTACGGGATTGCTCCTTCGGACCGGTCTGAAAATCGAGCAGTGGTCGGCCGAGCTGGCGTATAATTTCATTCCCAGTGTAACAGACAAAAGCACCACAACGGGCGATAAGCTGGTCGGCAAGAATTCGTACTTCACCATCAAGGTAGGGTATACGTTTGGAGGTGGATTGAAGGAGTAACTGATCCGGCACTGTATTCAGGGCTGTCTCTCAACGGAGGCAGCTTTTTTTGTTTTCAGACATTCTTATCTTTTGAAAAATTGTGGCAGTTAAATAAATGTTATTACTTAGTATTTTGATTCAATCCCAACCTTAACACGTTACTTTATGCCCGGTTTTCTTACCTGAAATCGATTCCGGATACCGTCCGGAAAGATGCTTTTCCCTTCTTTTTGCCAACCTGTTAACAAATCTCAGATGAAATCACCTTTATTTTTTGCTGCGGGGCTGTTGCTCCTGCTGAGCGGATCGGCGTGGGCGCAGAGGCCGCTTACGCCGTTGAAGAACCCGGACAGGGGGTGGCATTTGGAATCGATTTCGGCGATCGTCAATCCGGATGGCAGTCTAAAAGATCCGAGCGATCTTAATGTGAGTTTCAATATGGCTCAACTTACTGAGTCATGCGAAAACTATGTTAAGAAACACTTGGGCGAATCGCAACACTTAACCCTGTCTCAAAGCTATATCTACCTGACGAACTTCGTTGGCAAGCGAATTTCTGACCAGGCATTAGCAACCATTGATAATCTCTTCCAGGCCCACCGTTCACGAGGAGTAAAGATGATACTGCGCTTCGCTTATGATTACCAGGCAGGACTTGTCAATGCCCGGTATACCGACATTAACCGACATCTGGACCAACTTGCACCAATCATCCAGAAAAATGCCGGTGTCATTCATACTTGGCAGGCCGGAATGCTTGGCGCATGGGGGGAATGGCACGATACGGAGCGAAAAGATATCAACGGCACTAAACTCTATGACCTGCTCGACTCCCCGGATTCCATGCGTGTTATGATCCGGAAAATGCTTGATATTGTTCCAGTCGGTGGCACCGTTCAGGTGCGCATCCCCTACTGGCGGGAATTATTTGCTTTCGAGGACGGTCTGATGCAACGCATCGGCTTGCACAACGACGGTTTTACTGCAGGCGCCTATCAATTTGCTCCGGGAAATGACTATGTTAATCAATATTACATAGCCGCTCAGAAATGTTCTCCATTTGTACCTGTCGGAGGGGAAATGCCTTTCGACGGTCCTGGCAATGCGTGGAACTTCAACGACACGATAAGCGTATCGAAGGCTCTCGTAACCTTGCGGGATCATCACTATACCTCACTAGATATTTCGCAAAATACTCCGCTCAATATCCGTCGCTGGACTACCTACAACCTCACTGCGGATTCGCTGAATACCATTGGAATACCCTTCCACCCCGAGTATTTCAAAGATAATGGTATTACCGTTCCAAGGACGATGTTTCAGTTTGTCCGCGATCACTTCGGGTATAACCTTTACTTTGATTATGACAAGGATGTAATTCAATCTGCAGCCGGAAAGGTTTCGTTCAGCATTCCTTTCCGGAACTATGGATTTTCCAGGATATACAACCGCTACAAAGTTGTCGCTTATCTCCTCAATGACGCCGGCGAGAAATTGGCGGAAGCACCTCTGGACGCCAATCCGGCCGACTGGCATCCCTTCCGCCCGGGGGACAGTCCGACCTCCCGCATGCAACACTATCTGCAGGGGGCGATTCCCCTGCCCGCCAGCCTGGCAGCCGGCAGCTATAAGATCGGCTTTGGAATTCTCCCGCTCAGCCCGGATGTGGCTGGCGATACCGCATTTTGCATCCGCTTCGCTAACCGGAGCAACCTGAAGTATGTGACGACGACAGACAAGAAGGTCATTAACGTTTCTCATACTTTCTCTTACAACACAACAGCACGATACTGTGTTCCGACGAGTGACGCTGGAGGCCAGGAACGTTACTTTACCAAACTTTGGTCAGAGGGGGCCATGCAAAACATAGACCTGACTACTCCGTTGAAACCCACCAATGCCTACGCAATCGCGGATCAGACTATTCGGGGGAAACAAGGGTCGAGTTTTAAGCTGAATGCCGTCACTACCAACGACAGCAAATATTCGCTTATCCGTGCTTGGGTAGACTGGAATGGAGACGGCATATTCTCCGACAATCAGACCGAGATGGCTTTTGTCGTTGGGGATTCCAATCCAACGGTCGACAACGGTGCTCTTCTTGAGAATTTCGCCCGGTCGATCAATATACCTGCCAACGCGAAGGTCGGCAATACGGTCATGCGCATTCGTTTTTGCGGGGCATGGGAGAATAACCCGGGACCTTGCGGATATCAGATTCAGAATACGACGTTTGATTTTCCGGTTTATGTGGATACAACGACGGCTCATTCTCCGGCCACTCCCGCTTACTGTACTGCCTCCGGCGACGGCACGGCTGATACTCGGTATCCCACTACTCTCAGAACTCAGAATGCTCCCCACAATTTAAACATTGCAGCACCCTTACTTCCTCAGAACGGTTACCGGCAATATACTGCCGATTATCTTTCGGTTTCTCCGGGAACCACCTTCGATTTGATCGGAACCTCTTCCGACCAGGCCAAGGCGTCTCAAGTCAGGGCCTGGGCCGACTGGAACGGCGACGGCATCTTTGCCGACGATGCATCAGAAATTCTTTTTGATCTCGGAAAACACGCGCCGGCAGCGGTCGATTCGGCCGCTCACAACGCCGCGATTCGGAATTTCAGCCAGTCCGTTTTTGTCCCGGCTACTGTTAAGCTCGGTCCGACCCGGATTCGCATCCGGTATTTCGATGCATGGGAATCGTATCCCGGTTCTTGCGGGAACGCGGCGAAGAGTACCACCTTTGATTTCGTCGTTAAGGTTGAAACTCCAGAGGGTGGCGCCTACTGTCTGGCAGGTAGCGATGGCCATGATCAGGATCGATACTTGACATCGCTCTCAACAAGCGGTGCCTCACGTAATATTATGGTTCCAGCCGCGTCGCTGACACCAGTAAACGCCTATCAGGTTTACCGGGACGATGCCGTTACCGTAACTCCCGGCAGCTCCTTCAGCCTAGCCGGAACCGCTACTCCCGGAACCCGATTCAACCAGATCTCGTTGTGGATCGATTGGGACGGCAGTGGTTCTTTTGAAAGTTCCGAGTCGATTTTTACACTCGGTATTCGGAATGCAAACGACAATGGTCCTGCCGTTCTCAACTTCAACCAGCCGGTCAGCGTCCCGCTGACAACCCGCCCGGGCACCGTACGTGCCCGGATCCGGAATCATAACTCCTGGTATTCAGTTCCCGACCCTTGCGGGGATGCGCCGGGTACAACGACGTTTGATTTCCTTATCAATGTACAGGGGACGGTCAGTTGCAAGCCGGAAACCGACAATGCCGGTTTTGCACCAAATGTCTACCCAACAACACTGTCAACTTCCGGAGCTGCGCATAATCTGAATATAGTAGCAGAACTGAAACCCGTAAGGGGCTATCGTCAATATGAAAACGATGTGCTCGTTGTCAATGCCGGAAGCACCTTCAACCTCCATACCACGGGTAGTGAAACAACCCGTTTTGCGCAAATGCGGGCCTGGATAGACTGGAACGGTGATGGCGTATTCGACGACGGAGGTGGTGAAGATCTCTTTGCGCTGGGCAAGTTCCACGCAGAAGACGATAACTATGACGTTCAGGACTTTCTGAAAACAATCGCTGTACCGGCGACAGCCAAATCAGGCTACACCCGTCTTCGCCTTCGATACTGGAATAGCTGGACGTCGTATCCGGGACCATGCAACGCTGCCAGTGAAAGCAGTCTGTTTGACTTTCCGATTTTGATTCTGGGTTCAGGAGCGATTGTTTGCAAGCCTGAAACCGATGAAACAACCTACGCCCCAAATGTCTTTCTTACATCGCTCTCTACTTCCGGTGCCGCCCACAATCTCACGATGACTTCAGAATTGAAACCGCAAAGAGGCTACCGACTATATGACAACGACATTCTGGCCATCAGCGCGGGAAGCACCTTCGATCTTCATGCAACAACCAGTGAAGAAACCAAATGGGCACAGATGCGCGCGTGGATTGACTGGAATGGCGACGGAATATTTGAAGACGGCGTTGGAGAAGATCTCTTTTCGATTGGCACTTATCATTCTGACGGCACCAGCACTGCCATTCGGGACTTCCTGAAATCGATCAACGTTCCAGCCACAGCTAAAGCAGGCTATACGCGTCTCCGTCTCCGGTTTTGGAATAGTTGGGTAGCCTACCCCGGCTCGTGTAACTACCTTGACAAGAGCGCCACATTCGACGTGACCGTGCAGATTCTGCCCTCTGGAGCTGCAGCCTGCAAACCAGAAACAGACTCCACTATCTATGCTCCTTTCATTTCCCTTACATCGCTCTCCACCTCAGGTGCCAAACATAATCTGAACATAACGTCGGAACTAAGACTGAAAAGAGGCTACCGGAAATATGAAAATGACGTGCTGACGGTGAACGCCGGCAGTTCCTTCAGCCTCCACGGCACTACCGGCGACGCGGCCAAATTCTCACAAATACGTGCGTGGATAGATTGGAACGGGGATGGTACGTTTACCGATGGAGGAAATGAAGAGCTGTTCGTCCTGGGTGACTTCCATTCAGACGGTAATAATTCCCCGTTGCTGGACTTTCTGAAAACCATTAATGCTCCCGCCACCGCCAAGCCGGGCTATACCCGCCTTCGCCTGCGATACTGGAACAGCTGGGTAGCTTATCCGGGCGCATGTGGTCAAAGCAGTCAGAGTGGCACGTTTGATTTTGACGTGCTCGTTCTGCCGTCCGGAAGTGCGACCTGCAAGCCGGAAACCAACGTCACCAGCTACGCACCCTTGATTTCTCTCACATCACTTTCCACATCCGGCGCCTTACATAATTTAAACTCAGCTTCCGAACTGAAACTGCAAAGAGGATACCGGCTGTATGACAACGAGGTGCTGGCGGTGACTGCAGGTAGCTCCTTTAGCCTAAACGGCACTGCCAATGAAGCAACCAACTTCTCTCAAATGCGCGCATGGGCGGATTGGAACGGGGATGGGGCGTTCTCGGATGGTAGTAACGAAGACCTGTTTGCTTTAGGAGAATTCCATTCAGACGGCACCAATCCCGTCGTGAGGAGTTATTTGAAGACGGTGAACGTTCCTGCTACCGCTAATCCGGGTTATACCCGTCTTCGTCTGCGATACTGGAATAGCTGGCTTGCTTATCCAGGGCCGTGTAACTACCACGATCAGAGTGGCACGTTCGACTTTATTGTACTCGTTTTGCCCGCCGGTACCACCACCTACAGCCTCCCCGTCTCCTCCTACAGAGAAGCAGCGCCAGCCCCGGCAGAAGCCAAAGCACTAACCGGCGTTCTGTATCCTTCACCGGTCGGGCAAAAGCCGCTGCATGTGCTGATTAACCGGCAAATTTCAGGCAAAGCAGAAATGGAGCTGCTCGACGTCTCCGGACGTTCGATGGCAAAGCAGGAAGCAATACTCCGCAACGGTCTACTCGAAGAAGATGTCCGGAACCTGAAGCCCGGTCTCTACTTCCTGGTGTTGAAAGTCGACAATACCACACTGACCTTCCGGTTTGTGAAAGAGTAGGTACTATTTCTGACGCTGTAAAACGGAAGCAGGGCGGATCTCTCCGCCCTGCTTCCGTTTTTTTATTGTCCCGTCAATTCCTTGATCGTAAAGGCTTTATCTCTTTTTCCAAGGTTCTTTCGTACCTGACTTACCTCGGCGGGAGAGATCCGGTCGGCGTTGTTTTGCCACGACCGGCGGATGTAGGAGAGCAGCTCGGCGATGTCCTTGTCCGACAGCGATGGGTCGTATCCGATGCCGGGCATGTCTCCGGCGATTTCCGGCGCGCTGTAGAGGTGGTTGTTGACATTGACCGGCCCCGTCAATCCGAATAATACGATGGAAATCAGGTGGTTTTTGTCTCCCGTCACCCATTCCGATTTGTTCAGCGGGGGAGCGAGCGACTGTACCCCGTTCCCATCCTTTCCATGACACGTCTGGCAAATGGTATTGAACAGAGCCGCGCCTTTCGGGTACTGCCGTGCCAATACAGCCGGATCGTGGTTGCCACGTGCGCTGCGGGCATTGCGGACAGCGCTTTTCAGGTCTCGGATGATGAGGGCGGTACTATCGGTCTGCTCATCCAGAAAACTCTCTTCCCGGTCCTCCAGCGTACTCACAACAGCCGCGGCCACATACCGGTTTTGCGGCGCCGCCTTCAAGACATTACTCCGCAGTTTGGCCGCAGCCGCCGCGTCAAATACGGCAATTTTTCCGCTCAGAAACGCGATATACGGATAGGAAAGCGTATCCCGGCGTACCAGCAACCCATCCAGCGCCTTTGCCAGCACGGGCGCAGCAGCCTTCGTCAGCACAGAGGGTACTGCTCCGAGCGCCTGCTCGCGATAGCTCCAGGACGGACTTTTGAGTGCGCTGGTGATATCCGTTACCGTCAATAGTCCGAGACCTTCCAGCGTACGGAAGGCGTGAATGCGCTGAAGCTCGCTGGTACTTGTCAGCAAGGGGCGCAGGGCCGCAACAGGTTTCCCGGCGTCTACGAGTTTTTGCTGGGCAAAGTCGCGGACCCAGCCATTGGTACTGGCCAGGAAGCGTACATCTGCCGTGACAGGCTGAACCACAGGCTTCGTTCCTTTCGGAACAATCCGGTAGATGCGGCCGGCCGTAAGCGGCTGGGTCAATCCCCGTTTGGCAATCTGCCCCTTCAGGTAAGTGGTGAGATAGGTTTTGTGCTGGATGATACCGCGGTACATATCCACGACATATAGCGCGCCATCCGGCGCGTCGTAGAGGCTGACGGGGCGGAAACGTTCGTCGGTACTGGTCAGGAATTCCTTTCCGGCATAGGCTTGTTTCCCGCTTGTCACATATCCGTTGAATGTCAGGACATTCCGCTTGATCAGATTGGCGGAAGGCTCCGCGACAAAGACATTCCGGTCGTATTCTTTTCCGAAGAGTCCTCCGCGGTATACCAGCGGTCCACAGGCGGCGGTAAATTGCACGAGCCGCTGCTGGTTGTCGAGGGTTCCCTTCGCGTAGCCGCGGTTAACGCCCGGCGTGGGTCCGGCCGGATACACCCGGTTGTCTTCCACAACGTTGACATTGAAACCGGCTACCTGATTCCGCTGGTGGGTATTTTCCGACCCGAAACCCGGCAGGAAGTAATCTCCGATCGCGTTCTGGGAGTTATGGTTGTAGTAGAGACGGCCGTTGTCGTCCTGAGAAATACCCCACTGTCCACGGAAATGCGTCTTCTCGCTGATCCATTTCCCCTTTACAAACCGGTACCGCTTGTCGGACTTGGCGTTGTAAATCCAGTTATCCAGCGCCCTGTACAGGCCATTCGGCTGATGTTCGACGTTTCCGCCTTTGGCATAGGCGCCGTCTACCAGCGTCTTTTTCACCGGTTTATCGTTCACCACTTCATAGTACCAGAGAGAAGGAGGCTCGGCCACGAGAATGCCTTTTCCCACAAAACAAATCGCGCGGGGAAGGACGAGGGAATCCAGAAATACCTTCCGCTTATCGGCTACGCCGTCTTTGTCCGAGTCTTCGAGGATAACGATTTTTCCGGACGGGCGCTCTTCGCCGGTTCCGAGGGTATCGTTCATATACCCGTTCATTTCCACTACCCAGAGGCGCCCTTTGCCGTCGAAACTGAGGGCGACAGGCGCCGAAACGAGTGGTTCCGCCGCCACCAGCTGAACTTCAAAGCCGTCCTCCACCGCCATATGACGGATGGATTCCGACGCCGGAACAAAGGGAGTATCACTGGCGGGTACCGCGACCCGCGCATCGGTTTTCGGGAAAAACTGCCATAGGGCGGTCAGCAACAAACCAAGAAAAGCGATTCTCAAATGCACGATAAACAGGTATAGAGGTGGTACCATCGCCGGCCCCGGTGCGCTACCGGAGCGGGACGCCGCCTGCCCGTCTCTGTCGACAGACGGATAAGCAGGTAAAAATACGTCGTCGTCCTTCAAAAGGACTCATTTATTTGGCGTCTTCCCCGAAAAAACGATCGTTTCCCCTGTTTGCTGCGACATAAGCGGTAACGTACCCAATCCATGCATCGCGTCTGAGCGTCTTCAGGTTCCGTCTGAAAGGGTAAAAGTTTTCCTTTCCGATACCCGGAGAAATCGATTTCCCTCCTAACTTTTCACCATTGTTTCATCCTTCTCTTGTCCTTTATGAAATTCGGAAAAGTCGAAAACCCCGACGATATTGATTTTGCCCTCCCGCCCGACCACCCCGGGACTACCGCCCTTCTCAAGGGCAGCAGAGGGAAGACAGACATCTGCATCGGTTGTGCCAAGTGGAACAAGACCGACCTGAAAAGTTTCTACCCCCGCGGTACGAAAGATGAGCTGGCTTACTATGCTTCCCAATTCAACAGTATTGAACTTAACGCTACGTTTTATAATAATTTTCCGATCGAGACGATCGAAGGCTGGTACGAAAAAACGACCCCCGGCTTCCGGTTTTTTCCAAAACTGCACCAGGGAATCAGCCACTGGAAACGCCTGAAAGAAGCGAAGGAAGCAACAGAAGTGTACCTCGACGGCATTTCCCACCTCAAAGACAAACTCGGCATGCTGTTTCTTCAGTTGCCGGATAACTTCAGCCCGAAAAACTGGGACGCGCTCAAAAGCTACCTCGAAGACTGGCCGAAGGGTTTTCCGCTGGCGCTGGAGCTTCGCCACAAGGGCTGGTACGACGGCACCTGGAACAGCGACGATTTATACGACGTACTTGAGAAAAACCAGATCTCGCACATCATTACCGACTCCGCCGGTCGGCGTGACCTGCTGCACATGCGCCTGACGACCCCCACGGCCTTCATCCGGTACAACGGCGCGAACGTCGATTCGGATTATACCCGCCTTGACGACTGGTTTGAGCGCCTCAAAAACTGGATGGAAGCGGGTATCGAGCATATCTACTTTTTCGTCCACCAAAACCACGAAGAAGCATCTCCCCTCCTCTCGGCCTACCTCATCGAGCGGCTCAACAAGGAAATGGGCACGGAGCTGCAGGTACCGCATAATCCGGTGAAATAGAGACCGGTATCGCTTAAAACGAAGAATGAGACCGGTCCGGAAGGGCAGGTCTCATTCTATTTGGTTGTTTTGTTATTCTTTCCCGAACGGAAACAACGCCGACGGCCGGTGCGACCGCTCCATCAACCCGGCCAGTTCTTTCGCCCTTTCCGGAAAATCGGCTGCCAGATTGGTTTTCTCAGAGGGGTCTTTCGACAAGTCATACAATTCAACCGGGCCGCCCGGAGCAGCCGCGGCCTGCAACCGCACCGCCTTCCAGTTTCCCTGGCGAACGGCCTGGCGACCGCCCTGCTCGTGGAATTCCCAGTAGAGGTAGTCGTGCTGCTTTTGCTTTCCTTTTCCGGTGAGTGTCGGAGCGATGGATATACCGTCGACCCTCGCCGGTGCTTTAGCTCCGGCCAGCTCCGCGACCGTGGGCAGAATATCCCAGAAAGCGCCGGTAAACGCACTGACGCTACCCGGCCGGATCACACCCGCCCAATGCGCCACAAACGGCTCCCGGATACCACCCTCGTACAAATCCCGCTTCACGCCGCGCAGGCCGCCACTGCTCTGAAAAAACGCCGGATCGGCGCCGCCTTCGACGTGCGGGCCGTTGTCGCTCGTAAAAATGATCAGGGTATTTTTGTCCAGGCCGTTGGCTTTCAGGCGGGCGACCACCTGCCCGACATAGAGATCGAGACGGGCGACCATCGCCGCAAACGTGGCGTGCGGCAAAGCCTGTGACGCATAGCCTCCGCCCGTGGCGTTCGGGCCGTAATCAGCCCCTTTGTAGGGCTTTTCCGGGAATTTGCCTTTGTAATATTGGAAGAGGCTGTCATCCGGTACAACCAGCTCGGCATGCGGCAGGATGTAGGGCAAAAAGAGGAAGAAGGGCTGGTCTTTCTTTTGCTGGTCGAGAAAGGCAAGTGCCTGTTTCTGAATCAGATCCGGCGCATATTCTTTGTTTTGCCGGAGATTCTCATTGGCTGTGAGAAAAACCTGTTTATCGTTTTCCCACAGATGGTTCGGATAGTACCGGTGCGCGAGGCTCTGGCAATTGTACCCGTAAAACCGGTCAAATCCCTGGCGGTTCGGGTCGCCTTCCGATCCAACCGGGCCGAGGCCCCATTTGCCGAAAGCACCCGTCACATATCCGGCTTTCTTCAATACCTCGGCGATGGTCACGACCGAATCCGCGATGGGTTGCTGGCCTTCCGGCGAAACACCCTTGTTCCCGCGGATGAAGGTATGACCCGTATGCTGCCCTGACAGCAGCGATGAGCGGGATGGCGCACAGACCGACGTACCGGCATAAAACTGCGGAAACCGCATGCCTTCCCTTGCGAGCCGGTCGATGTTGGGCGTACGAATGAGCTTCTGCCCGTTGAAGCCGACGTCCCCGTATCCGAGGTCGTCTGCCAGTATGAAAACAACATTGGGCCGGGATTGAGCCTGGATGGCCGTTTCCCCCGACAAGAATGCGGCGAGAAGGAGGAAAAGTTTCTTCACGTGATTATCCTAGTTAACTAGTAGGCAATGTACGTGAATCAAAAAAGAACGACACTATTCCCGCGGCAAATTCGGGAATAGTGTCGTTCTTTTTCGGTATTCTTACTTCTTTACCGGCTTTGCCGACATATGGAAAGTGATTGTTCCGCCTTTGAGAATATCGCTGTGCGAAAGGAAGAGACTATTGAGAGGCTTACCGTTAAGGAGTACCTTTTCGACATATACATTCTTCTCCGATTGATTCACGGTTTCTACGTTGAATACCTTCCCGTTTTCGAGTTGCAACCGGGCTGATTTGACCAGCGGGCTGCCGAGGGAGTACTGCTCCGACCCCGGCGCTACCGGATAAAAGCCCATTGCAGAGAAGAGGTACCAGGCACTCATCTGCCCGCAGTCGTCATTTCCGCCGAGGCCGTCGGGCGTAGGTTTGTACTGCATCTTGAGGATCATCCGGATACGCTGCTGGGTTTTCCAGGGCTGTCCGGCCCAGTTATAGAGGTAGGCGACGTGGTGTGCGGGTTCGTTGCCGTGAATGTATCCGCCGATGATACCTTCCCTCGTAATATCCTCTGTTTCAGCAAAAAACTGATCCGACAAGTGCATGGCAAACAGGGTGTCGAGGCGGGCGCCAAAGGCTTTGGGGCCTCCCATTGCTGCCATCAGCGACGCCGGGTCCTGGGGGACGAAGAAGCTGAAATTCCAGGAGTTTCCTTCGATAAAACCCTGACCATGCGTGCTGTATACATCAAAATCTTTCTTGAAAACACCCTCCCTGCTTTTCGGACGCATGAAGCGAATGGAGGTATCGAAGACATTCCGCCAGTTCTGTGAACGTTTGAGGTAGGTTTCGTAGACGTCCATCCGGTTGAGCTTCTTCGCGAGCTGGGCGATGCACCAGTCGTCGTAGGCATATTCCAGGGTATTGGAGACGGACGTTCCGTTGCTTTCAGCGGGAATATACCCGAGGTCGATATACGGCCCGATACCTTCGTACGTCCGCCGGTTAGACGTTGTGATGCACGCCTCCAGGGCCTGATTGGCATCGCCGGTATACACGCCTTTGATGATCGCGTCGGCTACGACCGACACGCTGTGATACCCGCTCATGCACCAGTTGTCGTTGGCATAGTGCGACCAGACCGGCAGCATTTTCATCGTACTCTGCTCAAAATGCTTCATCATGGAAGCCACCATGTCGTTATTCCGTCCCGGCTGAATCAGGTTGAAAAACGGGTGCAGCGCCCGGTACGTATCCCAGAGCGAGAACGTCGTGTAATTGGTGAAGCCTTTGGCCTGGTGAATTTCCTGATCAAGCCCGCGGTACCGGCCATCGGTATCCATGTATACCGTCGGGTTGATGAAGGTATGGTAGAGGCTGGTGTAAAAATTAATCTTATCGTTTTCGGACGCTTCGATCTGAATTTTGTTCAGCTCGGTATTCCAGCGGTCCTGCGCCTGCTTTTTCACCGCGTCAAAGCTCCAGCCGGGTACTTCCGCTTTGAGGTTGGCGAGGGCATTTTCCTGACTGACGGGCGATATGGCCATTTTGGCGACGACAGCTTCCCCGCTTTTCACGTCAAAATCGAAGTGCATCCGGATACGCTTCCCGGCGATTTCGGGGAAGTTATGATTCTGGTCGAATTTCCGCCAGAAACCCTTGTATACCTGCGGCTTATCAAAGTTCCGCTGACCGTAGGACGTAAATTTTTTCGAGAAGGATAGCGCGAAATACTCGGTCCGGGTACGGGCCCAGCCGTTGGTCTGGCGATAGCCCGTGATCAGGGTATCGTTGACGACGCGGACGTAGGTCCAGACTACTTTGTCGTCATAGTTGTAAATGCCGGACATCAGGTCCAGAATCACGTGCGCAGGCGCCGATTGGGCAAAGGTATACCGGTGCACCCCGACGCGGTCGGTCGCGGTCAGCTCGGCCTGGATGTTATCATCGTCCAGCCGTACCTTGTAGTAACCGGCTTCGGCGACTTCGTTGGCGTGGGAGAAGGCCGACCGGAAGCCCGAACGGGGATCGGAAGCTACGCCGGGCGTCAATTGCAGCGGCCCCTGCGTCGGCATCAGCAGAAAATCGCCGAGGTCCGAGTGACCGGTACCGCTGAAGTGCGTATGGCTGAAGCCGACGATCGTTTTGTCTTCATACTTATACCCCGCGCAATACTTGTAAACGTCGCCGTTGTAGCGACCGTTGAGTTCGTAGGAAAGCGTATCGGTATCCGGACTGAGCTGCACCGCGCCGAAGGGAACCGTCGCGCCCGGATAGGTATGTCCCATTTTCTCGGTCCCGATCAGCGGACGGACATAGGGAACGAGGTGTTGCTGGGCCTGGGAAGAAAACGCCGTAACGGCGCAAAGGAGAAACAGGAATCTTTTCATGTGTTCGTTGCTGACTGTCGAAGAGGCCGGCCAAAGATAGGCGATTCGGCCCGATTTGACGGACGCAGCTTTCCTGCTCTCTCGGGGTAGGTTGCTCCGGACCAGGTTTGGAGCAACCGGTCCGGAGCAACCCGCGCAGTCGTTACCTTGTTTGCGCTACCTGAATGTTCATCTTATATCCAAGGCGGCTGGACCCGGGAGTGGTGTTTTCAAAAGTGGCGACGACGGAGTTGTCATAATTACCCGTCAGCCGTACCCGGACGAAGAGCGGGGAGTTATCAGCCAGGTACTTCGCCGTGACCCGGTACTTTCCGATGGGCACATCCTGGACGTACAGCCCCTGCTGGAGTTTGGAAACGATTTTCTTACCGGTACTTCCGTCGATAAGGGTACCGACAGGTTCAAGTGTGATTTCGGTATTGGTGTAGTCGTAAAATTCATTTCCTCCGAATATTTCTACAGTTCCCCCGTAATATCCCTCATCTCCGAAATTCCCGGTCCGGTCGCCGGATAATTTCAGCCGCAGGTTTTTGACGGCGCCTTCCGAGGCCGACACCGGTCCGTCGTTTTCTGTAAACAAATCCATCCGGTACGACTTGCCTTCGAATGTCATGTTTTTAGAACCGCGGACGTACCAGGTTCCGACCGACAGCTCGAGGCGGTAATTCCCGTTGGCGTCAGTCGTGCCGATGACATTCTTGTTATAGAACTCGGTATGGCTGGCGACGATCGTGGCATTGGCGAGGGGTTTGCCGTAGCTGTCAACGACGTGCCCCGTCACGACGCCCGGCTTCGGCCCGTCAGCGCCCGCGTCGCCGGATTTACTGCAGGCCATCAGGCCCGTCAGGAAGAAAAAAGCAAAAAAACGTCTCATGGTTTCGGCTGAAGAAATAGTTCGCCGCAAAGAAAAAGCAGCGGAATTTGCCGCGCCGGAAAAACCGACGGGCGCCCTGTTCCGGATGTTACTCGTCCGGAAAGGCGGTTTGAACGTCTTCCGTCGACCGACCTGAGCCATTTGTCGCCCCATTCCATCTATGCACAGCTGTCTTATCATCGATGCTGACCCCTCTGCCCGGGAGGCACTCCGGCAATACATCGGCCAGACGCCGCTCCTCACCGCCGCGGGCGAATGCTCCGACGGGCTGGAAGCCTTCCAGTGGCTGCGCCGACACCAGGCGGATGTTGTTTTTCTGGACGTACACCTGCCGTTGTTATCAGGTACGGACCTGATCCGCAGCCTGCCGGAGCCGCCGGCGGTCATTTTCACAACTACCTGCCGGGAGTCGGCCGTGGAGGCATTTGAGCTCCGGGCGCTGGACTACCTTCTCAAACCATTGTCGTTTGAACGGTTTCTGCGGGCTGTGGCGCGGCTGGGGATGGCTTCTCCGGCGCCTGAATACGAGGAGGCGCTGCATTTCCGCGTCAATCGGCGGATGGTACGCGTTCTTCCGTCCCGTATTCAGTTTATTGAAAGCCTGAAAGACTACGTACGGGTGATGACGGACGACGGCCCGATCATTACCAAGCAGACCCTCCAGTCGGTAGAAGCGCGACTGCCTCCCGGTCATTTTCTCCGGATTCACCGCAGTTTCCTGGTTTCGTCAGCCCGAGTCGGCGGGTTTTCAGCGGCATATGTAGACGTGCAGGGCCGACAGCTTCCCATTGGCAAGCTGTACAAACACGATGTCGAGCGAACACTGCGGACGCGGATCAGCGCAGTCCCTTCCAGATACCCGGCGTAGCCAGTTCCAGCAGGTGGTCGTCGGGATCCCGGAAATAGAGGCTTTCGCCGTCGTTGAACGTCACCCGGCTCAGCAGCGGAATATCCAGCGCGGCCAGTCGGGCTACCCAATCTTCCAGTTCGTTTGGGGGAATCGAAAAAGCCAGGTGAACGGGACCCTGCCCGTCGTGCGGCGGAATAAACCCGCCCGGCAGGGGTGTTTCCTTCAGCGAAGCTCCCTGACGGAACAGCAGCAATACCTGGCGACCGGCTACGGAAAGCGCCTGAAGACGATCGTCTCCGAAAAGTACTTCAAACCCGAAAAGCTGGCGGTAAAAGGCGAGAGAAGCAGTTAAATCCCGGACATAGAGAGCGGATTCCAGGATACCTGTAACGGAAATATCTTTCATGGCTGTAAAAAAACGGTGTCGTGCGCGGCAATCAGGCTCGCAAAAACCGGGCGCGGTACTGCTCCGGCGAAACGCCCAGCTTCTTCTTGAAGAGGGCGGAAAAATAAAAAGCGGACTCAAAATTCAGCTCATACGCTACTTCCTTGACGGATTTTGCGGGATCGGCCAGTAACTGAATAGCCCGTTCGATCTTGAGCTGGAGAATGTACTGACCAGGAGCAAGCCCCGTGACCGACTTGAACGTTTTCCGGAACCAGGAATAGCTCACGTTGAGTTCGTCGGCGATCTGCTCCGGCGTTACCGACCGCTCCATTCCGACGAGCATCAGCATGCGGGCGCGTCCGATGAGGACTTCGGTGTTGTCGGAGGAGACGTTGTTTTTCCGGCGGATCGATGCGTGAATGGATCCGAGGAGATACATCACCGCGCCGCAGGCCTGCGCCTGGTAGCCGGGTTTCTCGCTTTTGACCGAGTCGATGATATCCCGGAAAATCTGAAGCAGGTTATCCTGTATACCGATTTTCAGCAAGGGGTCGGACGGGTGGAAGAAATGCCGGCTCATGAGGTCTTTCATGATGATGCCGTTGAATCCGACCCAGTATTCGTCCCATCCGGTCGACTGCTCCGGCTTGTACCGGTGCCACTCGCCGGGGTAGAGCATCATCACCGTTCCTTCTTCGATTTCGATCGGATCGCATTGCCGGGATTGAAAATATCCGTTGCCACTGGTGATGTACACGGCGTAACAATCATTGAGTACCCGCCCTTTCTCCCAGTTGAAATAATGGTGCCCGGGGTGTTCCCGGGAGGGATATTCCTCGTTCGGCCGTATACGGGCGTATCCGGCCGTGAGGACCTCCAGTCCCCAGCTTTCGTCCTCCTGGCCGACCGGAAGGTATTTGAAATAGTTCAGCATGGTGGTCTGTTTTGATGAAACGATGCCCGGAAATTAATACCACATCTCAAAAAATGCATATTGTATCTCAATTTATGGATGTACTGTACTGTCCTGTTTAGAGACCTTTGAATCGTCGACAAAGCCTGCCTTCAGCCATCCCCCGCTGGCATATAAACGATATACTCAGAATCCACTCAACAACCACTGAATCCTTTTTCCTATGAGGCTATTCTGTCCCCCGGAAGCCGGTCCGCGTGCCCGGTTGCTCCTCTTGTTATGCTATTTTCTTGGCTGTCTGACGGCGTTCGGACAGCAGGTCACCGTCTCCGGCCGGGTCACCCTCTCCGGCAGCGGAGAGCCTGCCGCCGGAACCAGCGTTCTGGTGAAAGGTACCAACCGGGGTACCCAAACGGATGGGAACGGTAATTTCACGATTCCCGCCGAGAAAACCGCACTGCTGGTTTTCAGCCGCATCGGTTATCAGACGCAGGAAATCCAGGTCGGAAACCAGACGCGCATCGAAGTCGTCCTGCAGGAATCCCAGGTAAACCTCGACCAGGTGGTCGTCGTCAGCTACGGGATGCAGCGCCAGCGCGACATCACCGGGTCTGTTCAGCGCATCAGCGCGTCGGAGCTGCAGGACGTTCCGGCGGCCGAATTCGGCCAGAAACTGCAGGGCCGCGTTGCCGGCGTGCAGATCGGCCAGGTAACCGGTCGCCCCGGCCAGGGAATGACCTTCCGCATCCGGGGTGCCGCCTCCCTCGGGTCCGGTAACCAGCCGCTGGTCGTGGTAGACGGGCAACCCATCATGGGCGATTTTAACCTCCTTAACCCTGACGATATCGAGAGTTTTTCCGTACTTAAAGATGCCTCTGCCACAGCACTTTACGGCTCGCGCGCAGCCAACGGCGTCATCATCATTACCACCAAGCAGGCCAAAGCCGGCAAAACGAACATCACCTTTAATGCCTATTACGGCACGCAGTCGGTTCCGCAGCGGGGCCGCCCCGACCTGATGAATGCCCGGGAGTTTGCCGAGTTCATGAACGGCTTTTACCAGGACAAAATACAGTACGAGAAATGGGTGAATCCGGCTACCGGTCTGGCAGAAATTCCGGACGATTATAAGAATCCGTCTCAATACGGAAAGGGTACCGACTGGTACAACGCCCTGCTTCGCAACGCACCGATTCAGAATTACTCGCTCAATGTGTCGACGGGTACCGACAAGGTATCTTCCAGCACGAGCGTCACCTACTTCAACCAGCAGGGGGTGTTGCTGAACAACGGCATGCAGCGTTTCTCCCTCCGGAGCAACAACGAATACCGGCCCAACGACAAGCTCAAGCTCGGTTTCAGTTTCTCACCGACGTACCAGGTCGACAACAATACCCGCGGCTCGCTCGACGGCAACCGTCAGGTGCTCGTCGGTGCGGAAATCAGCTCTCCACTTATCTCGCCGGTCAATCCCGACGGTACTTACCCCCTGAAAGCCAGCTCTTACGGCATGTATGCGCTGCCGAACTTCTACCAGCAGCTGAAGACGATGAACGTCAAGCAGAACACGCTCCGCCTGCTGTCGAACGCGTACCTCGATCTGGAACTGGTGAAGAACCTGCATTTCAAGTCGACCATCAACGTAGACCTCGGTACCGCCGACTACAACGCCTACTACCCGACTACCTACGGGGTATTCGGTGCGCCGCCGCCATCGGTTCCTTCGGCCGCGCATAGCTCGTACAACTATACCTCCTGGCTAAGCGAGAATATGTTGATGTACAACTTCAAGAAGGGCGAGCATTCCTTTGACCTGCTGGCAGGGTACTCAGCACAGAAGTATAACCGTAACTACCGGTCGATCAATGGCTCCAACTTCCCGAACGACGCAGTACCCTGGATTTCGGGAGCAGCTACTACTTCCGGTTCGACGAACAACAACGCCTGGGATATCGCTTCCTGGTACGGTCGTCTGAACTATGATTTCGCCGGTAAGTACTTCCTGTCGGCGACGATCCGCCGGGATGGCTCCTCCCGCTTCGGAAGTAACAAGCGTTGGGGGTATTTCCCGTCGGTATCAGCGGGTTGGGTAGTGAGCGATGAAACCTTTTTCCCGAAATCCAACGCCTTCTCCTTCCTCAAACTGCGGGGCAGCTACGGGTTGACGGGGAACAACAACATCGGGGATTACACGCAGGTATCACTCGTCGGGGCGACAAACTACTTCTTCGACGGCAACCTCGCCCAGGGGCTTTCGATTACTTCACTCGGAAACCCGAACCTGACCTGGGAAACGTCCAAGCAGGTTGACTTCGGAGTAGAGACCTCGTTTGCCAACAACCGCATCACCTTCAGTTACGACTACTACCGGAAGAATACCGAGAACATGCTCTACCGGATCAACATTCCGTACGCGTCGGGCTACTCATCGATCGCCTACAACGTCGGTACCTTCCGGATGTGGGGGCATGAGTTTCAGATCGGTACGAAAAACCTGACCGGCGCGCTGACGTGGAATACAAACTTCAACGTCGCCCTGAACGACAACAAAGTCGTCCGGCTCCAGGACAATACCCCGATCGGCGGAACAGGCAAGTACAACGATTACAACCGCACGACGGTCGGTCGCCGCATCGGCGAGCTCTGGGGGTATGTCTTCGACGGCATCTACATGACCCAGGCCGAGTACAACAGCCAGCCGAAGGAAGCGACCTCGGCGGTCGGCTCGGCCCGCATGAAGGACATCAACGGCGACGGCGTCATCAATGCCAACGACAAGACGTACCTCGGCAACCCGAATCCCCGTGTGATTTTCGGGATGACAAACGACTTCAAGTACAAGAAGTTCGACCTGAGCGTCGTCATGGCCGGACAGGCTGGTAACAAGATCATGAACATCAACAACCAGAACCTCCAGAACCTCGACGGGATTTTCAACATGACACGGGACATGGCCGGTCGCTGGCGCTCCGAGCAAAACCCCGGAAACGGCAAGGTACCCCGGACGCTCGCCAATACGACGGAGCTGTACCGCCTGGCGAATTCGAACTGGATTTTCTCGGGAGACTACCTCACGGTGAAGAACATCACCGTCGGGTATACCCTGGATCTGAGCCGGTTGAAGTATGCCAAGTCGGCCCGGATTTACGCCAGTGTACAACAGGCATTCGTGTTTACCCGGTACCCGGGCCAGAACCCGGAAGTCAACGATACCCGCGACAGCCAGACAACGGCCGGGCTTGACAACGGCTCCTACCCCGTTCCGCGCACATTCCTCATCGGTACCAACATCAATTTCTAGTCGAGCTATGAAAACGTATTCCTTTCTATACCTCGTGGCCGGGTGCCTGCTGTTCCTGACTTCCTGCAAGGAGAATTTCCTCGAACTGTACCCCGAAGGCCAGATCAACGAGCAGAACTTTTACAAGACTACGCTGGACTTCCAGCAGGCCGTCAACGGTGCGTATGTGCCCCTCCGTGACATCGCAAACATTGCGTTTTACATGGACGAAATGCGTTCCGACAACACGCATTATGAATACAACGCCAAAGACCGCGGCGGGCTCGGCTACGAGCAGCTCGCCGACTTCCTCGACGACGCCCAGAACGGCGTCATCGCGACCCGGTACCAGGCCGCGTACAACGGGATTTCCCGGACGAATGTCATCCTGGACCGCCTCGCCGGTATCACATTTGTCATGGCGGACGCCGACAAGAAGCAGATTTCGGGAGAAGCAAAGGCCCTGCGGGCGCACTATTACTTCGACCTCGTCCGTCACTATGGCGCGGTACCTCTTCATCTTCATGAGGTGAAAGACAGCCGGAATGCGTACCTGGCCCGTTCGGGTGTCGACAGCGTGTATACCCAGATCATTCAGGACTTTACGGATGCGTTGGCACTGCTTTCCGCTCCGGCAAAATTTCCGGCTTCGGGCCGCGTAACAAAAGGGATGGTCGCCACCGAACTGGCGCTGGTGTACATCACCCGGAAGGATTATGCGAAAGCCATTCCGCTGCTTCAGAGTGTGACGACGATGGGGTATACCCTGCTCGACAACTACAGGGACGTCTTCGATCCGACGAAGAAAAACAACGCCGAATCCATCTTCGAAGTGCAGTACCGGACCGGCGCGAATGACGGGCAGTCCAGCGCCTTTATCTACCGCTTTCTGCCGGTATCGCCGTCGTCCCAGAACATGCTCGGCGTCAATTACAACAACTCCATCGGCGGCTGGAATATCCCGACCGACGACCTGCTGAGCCAGTATGAACCCGGAGACAAGCGCCTGGAACCCAGTATCGGCGTGGTGGCGGGGCATTATAACTCCAACACCGACTTCCTGCCCGACAGCATCGTGAGTATCAACGCCAAGCTCCCGGCCAGCGTGATCGCCCGCCGCTTCATCCGGAAGTACTACCACCCGCCGTATACCCTCCCGACGCGGACGGAGTACAATGCCCCGGAAAACTGGCCGGTATTCCGCTACCCGCACGCCCTGCTCCTGCTGGCGGAAGCCCTGAATGAGACCGGCGCGTCTGCCCAGGCTTTGCCCTACCTCAACCAGGTCCGGAAGCGGGCAGGTCTGAAAGACGTCACCGTTACGGCACAGGCCGACGTCCGGGCGGCGATCGACAAAGAACGCCGCGTTGAGCTGGCCTTTGAAAACTACCGCTGGCTGGACCTCGTCCGCCAGGACAAGGCCATCGCCGTCATGACCGCCTTCGGGAAAGTTCAGAAAGAAAAGTACGGCTACCTGTTGCCGACTTCCTATACCGTCACTAACAACCGCCTGGTCTATGCCATTCCGTTCCGGGAAATGCAGCTGAATACCAAGTTAGTACAGAATACAGGGTATTAACCAACCATAATTTTTTCGCAATGAACTATCAATTGACAGAGGAACAGATTCGTTCGTACCGCACAAACGGGTTTATCGTGATCGAGGATTTTCTCTCGCCGGAAGAACTGGAACACTGGCGGAAGGTCGTGATGGAAGCTGTCCGGGAACGTGCCGGACAGAAGATGCCCGGCAGCATGGTCAAAGTGGGTGACGACGACGGTATTAACGAAGATGCCGAGTATTTCGGGAAGGTATTCGACCAATTGCTCAACCTCTGGCAGACCCACGACGGGGTCCGGGAACTGATGCTCGACCGGCGCATCGGCGAGATGGCTGCCAGACTCGCCGGCGTGGAAGGCATCCGGATCTGGCACGATCAGGCGCTGTTCAAGCGCCCCTGGGCCAACCCGACCGCCTGGCACCTGGATACGCCTTTCTGGTCGTTTTACGACCGGAATGCCCTGTCGATCTGGGTGGCGCTCGACGACGCGACGCTCGAAAACGGGTGCCTGTATTTCATTCCGGGATCGTTTCAGGAAACCACGTTTGAAAACAGCGGCATAGGCAAAAACATGGATGGTATTTTCACGATCTATCCCCAGTTTATGACCGTAAACTCTGTTTCCGTTCCGATGAAGGCCGGCAGTTGCTCGTTCCACAACGGACTTACCATACACGGCGCCGGCGCCAACATGACCAGCGGGTACCGTCGGGCCATGACCTGCGCCTACATGCCCGACGGAAATACGTTCAACGGGCAGAAGAACATCTTGCCGGATGACTATGTGCGTACCCTCCGGATTGGAGACGCCCTCGCCAACGACGAACAGAACCCGCTGATTTATCCATGATTATCCGTTTTTTCTGCCCCCGCTGGGGATTCGAGCACGTTCCCTGGGATACCTTTCTGAAAGGTGTCAAAGACGAAGGATTCTCGGGAATCGAGTGGTATCCCTTCAGCGAGGCAGGAGATACCGGGGATGTTGTCCGCCTGCTTGCCCGATACGGTCTTGACCTCAGTATTGTCATGACCGTACGGGATGCCCCGGGCGACTTCCCCGGCTATCTTCAGGCCCTGGAGCGGCAGCTATTGACCCACGCCCGGACCGGGCAGCCGCTGTTTATCAGCGCGCAGACCGGCCGGGAATACTACACCCGCCCGCAGATCGACGGGATACTGGAAGTCTGCGGGCGGGTATCCGAAACTACCGGCGTACCTGTCTACCAGGAAACTCACCGGAACAAATGGTCGTACGCCGCGCATGTCGTCGGACCCGTGCTGGAAGCCCACCCGCAGCTGCCCCTGACGCTGGATATTTCGCACTGGTTCTGCGTCTCGGAGAGTTTTCTGGAAGATCAGCAGGAAACAGTCCGGCGGGCGATTCGCCACACCCGCCATATTCATACCCGGGTCGGACACACCCAGGGACCCCAGGTCTGGGACCCCGCTCTGGATGAATACGCCGATGCCCTCCGTGCCCACCTGGACGTCTGGGACGCCTGCGTGCGGCACCGGAGGAGCCTCGGCGATGAGGTGATGACGATGACGCCCGAATTCGGTCCTCCGCCGTATCTCGTAAAGGGAAAACGTTCCCTGCCCGATGATCAGGAGCAGTTCCGCCTGAACCTCTGGATGAAAAGGGTACTCGAAAAACGGTACGCCTCCTTTTAACCCCTTTTACATGAAACGAAGAACTTTCCTGCGAAACGGATCACTGCTTTCGGGTGGCCTGTGGCTGGCAAACTCCCCGCTGGTCGCGGCTTTTCCCCCGAAAAAAGAAGACCTCTATACACTCTTTCAGAACCCGCCGGCGATTTACCGCCCGTTTGTCCGCTGGTGGTGGAATGGCGACAAAGTCAACCGGGATGAACTCATCCGCGAACTCCGCCTGATGAAGGAAGCGGGTATCGGCGGGGTGGAAATCAACCCGGTGAAGTTTCCGACCCGGACGGACGACATGGGTACGCCGTCGGTCCGCTGGCTGAGCAACGAATGGATCGACCTGCTGAAAGCGACGTTCGACGAAGCCGAAAAACTCGGCCTCACCTGCGACCTCATTGTCGGCTCCGGCTGGCCCTTCGGCGCGGAATACCTGCAGGGCGAAGAGCGTTCACAGATTCTGACGATTACGACCCGCAAACTGGAAGGTCCGCTCGAATACGAAGCCTCCCTGTTTGACCTTTGCAAGGAAGGCGATCCGGCTATTACGTCGCCGTATACCGGCCGGCAGCCCGAAGTGATGCAGCTCAAGCTCGTGCCAAACCCGCTCAGCAGCGTGGATCAGATTCAGGATTTGTCGTCGCAGATCAAATCCGGAAAAGTCGTCGTCAATATTCCCAAAGGCAAACACGTGCTCTATGCCCTCGTGAAAACGCACGGGTTTATGGAGGTTATTAACGGCGCGCCGGGCGCCGACGGCCCCGTGCTGAACCACTACGACGCGGCAGCGGTCAAAAAGTACCTCAACCGCATGACCGACGCCATCGAAGGCCGGCTCGGTCCGCTCAAAAAACACGTCCGCGCGCTGTTTACCGACAGCATGGAGCTGGAAGGCGCGAACTGGTCGGCCGACCTCATGGCTGAATTCCGGAAACGCCGCGGCTATGACCTCGTCCCGTACCTTCCCTTTCTCCTTTTCAAAATAGGAGCAATGGGAAATATCTGGGATTTCAATTACACCGCCGAAATGACCGGCGAGTTCAAAGACATGATCGAGCGCATGCGCTACGATTTTGCCCTCACCCAGACGGAATTGCTGGAGGAACGCTTCGTCAGCTACTTCACCCAATGGTGCCGGGAGCATGGCCTGCAATCGCGGATTCAGGCGTATGGCCGCGGATATGACCCGTTGGAAGGTAGTTTCAAGGTGGATCTGCCGGAATGTGAAACCTGGATCAAATACGGCCTGGGCAAGGAGATGAGCGGGGAAGACTACCGCATCGGCCGCGCCTATACAATGGCGAATAAGTACCTGTCGTCGGCAGCGCATTTGAAGGGCAAAAAGTATGTCAGCGCTGAAGAACTGACGAATACGGACATGGTATTTAACGATACCCTGGAAATCCTGAAAATCGGCGGCGACCAAAGTACCATTTCCGGCGTGACGCACCCGATCTTCCACGGCTTCAACTATTCGCCGCCGGATGCACCCTTTCCGGGCTGGGTCCGCTACGGGACGTATTTCAACGAAAAGAATACCTGGTGGCCGTATTTCCGGCATTTTACGGACTATAAGGCCCGTATCTCCGCCGTATTGCAGCAGGCAACGATGTTTGCCGACATCGCCGTACTGCCGCCGGTACCGGATACCTGGAGCCTGTACGGCAATCAGAATGAGCCGTTCCCGGGCCTGATTCACCCGAATTACCAGTCGCTCGTTTGGGAATCCATCCACCAGAACGGTAATGCCTGCGACTATGTCTCAGAAGGCGTCATCCGGGATTCTGTCGTAAAAAACGGACAACTCACGTACGGCCCCCGCGCCTACCACACCCTCGTCCTGATCAACATCGAACGAACAGAACCGGACACGCTGAAGAAGATACACGCGTTCGTCCAGGCAGGCGGCCGGGTATTCTGCGTCGAAACAATCCCCACCAAATCCCTGGGCTGGCATAACCGGCAGCAGCGGGACGCCGAGGTGGCGGCGTGGGTATCGAAACTGCAGGCCTTCCCCGACCGCTTCATCCGGGTCCCGAAACCGGAAAAAGCCTTTACGCCCTGGTTTACAGGCATTCAGAAGCAGTATGGTATTCAGCCTTACCTGAAGCTGAGCCAGCCCGACCCATTTGTGACGCAGATCCGGTACCAGACCGCCGACGCCGACCTGATCCTGCTGATCAATTCGAATATGGACAAACCTGTCTCACTTGACCTCTCTTTTTCCGATTCGATTACTGCGAAGAAAACAGGCTGGATCTGGGACGCCGTCACCGGTGAGCGCTTCCGCCTGCCGGCGCAAAAAACACTATCGCTCGACCTCGGGCCGGCTGATTGCCGATTGTTTGTCTTCGATAAAACCAGCAAGGGTACCGACTGGAAACCCCTTCCCCTGACCGGATCGGGCGAGCTGCGGCCCGGCCGCTGGGAACTCGAATTCCGGCATATCGACGGTTCCGTGAAAAAAGGCGCGCTCGATTCGCTCGTCGACCTGAAAGACCGTCCCGACTGGGTTTCGTTTGCCGGGAGCGTCCTCTACCGGACAGAAGTAGACGTAACCGACCCGGCAAAACCGCTTTTCCTCAATCTCGGGAAAGTCTATGGGGTCAGCGAGCTGGCGGTCAACGGCCAGCCGGCAGGTGTGCAATGGTACGGCCGGCGGGTATTCCCGCTCGCCGGAAAACTCAAAGCCGGTCGCAATACCCTGGAAATCAAGGTAGCGACGAGCATGGGCAATTACATGAAAACGCTGACGGACAATGCCGTCGCGCAGTACTGGACCAATACCGGCCGGAAAAACCAGCCCATTCAGTCGATGGGTATTCTCGGACCTGTCACCCTTTATTCCTGATTCCAAAACCCCGATCGCATGAAGTACCTGCTCTCTTTTTGTTTGTTTCTGGGAAGTCTGAGTCTTCAGGCAAAAGACTACCCTGCGTCCCTCTTTGGCATTTATTCGGACGGGGTGACGCTCAATACCCGGTCGATCCAGTATGCCATCGACCACATTCACCAGAACGGCGGCGGTCGCCTGGTTTTTTACGTCGGGCGGTACCTCACGGGTTCTATTCACCTGAAATCGAATGTTACGATCCACCTCGAAGAAGGCGCCGTGTTGCTCGGCTCCCTCAACCCGTTCGACTACGACCGGAAAGTGTGGACCGCCCTGGTATTCGCTCATAATCAGGAAAATATCAGCATTACCGGCAAAGGCGTGATCGACGGGCAGGGCCGGTACCTCGCCCGGAATGTCGTCACCATGATCCAGAAAGGCCTGATCAAGGATTTGTTCCGGTATGACCGCCCCGAGGCAGAAGCCCGCGCCGTGCTGATCTATTTCCGGGAAAACAAAAACGTCAACCTGACCGATGTTACCCTGAAGAACTCCGCCAGTTGGGTTCAGATTTACGACCAGTGTAAGAATGTCAAGTTGAACCGTATTGCTGTCGACAGCAAAGCGTACTGGAATAACGACGGTATAGATGTCGTTGACTGCGATGGTGTCGAAATCACCGATTCGTTTATTGACGCATCTGATGACGGAATCTGTCTGAAATCGCACGACGCGTCGAAAGTATGTCAGAACGTACTGGTGCGTAACTGTACCGTTCGTTCCAGCGCGAACGGGGTCAAGTTTGGCACGGCGACGTACGGCGGCTTCCGGCATATCCAGATTTACAACGTAAAAGTGTACGATACCTATCGTTCGGCGGTGACGCTGGCGGCGGTTGACGGGGGCTTCGTCGAAGACGTCGAAGTCGACAGCCTGAAGGCCTACAACACAGGCAACGCCATTTTTCTGCGGATCGGCGAACGGGTAAAAGGCAAAAAGGGCCGTATGGAGAATATCCGGATTTCCAACGTATATGCCGAAATCCCGGCCACCAAACCCGATGCAGGATATGAATACGAGGGGCCGGTCGAAGACATGCCCCGGAACGTTTCTCCTTCGGGTATCACCGGCCTGCCGGATGCGTTGATTTCCAACGTAACGCTGAAAAATGTGGAGCTGGTTTTCCCCGGCGGCGGCACGCCGCATTTTGCCCAGGTATTGCTGACAGAACTGGATAAAGTGCCGGAAAAGGCGACCTCCTATCCGGAATTTTCCATGTTCGGCGAGCTGCCTGCATGGGGTTTCTACATTCGTCATGCGAAAAACGTGACGATGACCAACGTCACCTTAACTTGTCAGAAGAAGGATTACCGGACGGCAGTTGTACTCGACGACGTACATCAATCCAATTTCACCGGCCTGAAAGTCAGCGAACCGGGCAAGAAAAAGCCGGTATACGTTTACAAATCGTCTGACGTGAAGGTCCCCTGACACCCATATGATCCGTTTCCTTTTCCCCGGGCTTCTGCTCCTGTTGGCTGCTTCCTTTCAGATTTCCCCGCGATCGGGCACCCGGCGTATCGGTTCGCTGGAACAATTACGCGCGGGATTTCTGAACCCACCCGACTCCGCCAGACCCGGCGTCTACTGGTACTTCATGGACGGCAATCTATCAAAAGAGGCCATGACTGCCGACCTCGAAGCCATGAAAGCCGCCGGTATCGGCAATCTGGTTTTTCTGGAAGTAAACGTGGGAGTTCCCCGGGGAAAAGTGAATTTTCTGAGTGAAGAGTGGAAATCTGACTTTGCCCACGCCGTTCGGGAAGCCGAGCGGCTGGGCATTGACATGACCCTTGGGGTAGGTCCGGGGTGGACGGGCAGCGGCGGTCCCTGGGTCCGGCCGGAGCAATCGATGCAGCACCTGGTTTCCACTGCGACGGAGGTCCGCGGCCCCGGTCCCGCCCGCCTGACACTTCCCGTACCCGCCCCGAAGAAGCCCTTTTTCGGAGCGGGAGGTTTTCCGCCGGACATGCGTAAAAACTGGGAAAACTGGTACAGCGATGTGGCGGTACTCGCCTTCCCTACTCCCTCCGGAATACCTAAAATCGAGGCAATTGACGAAAAAGCCCTGTATTACCGGGCACCGTATACGTCTCAGGCCAACGTCCGCCCGTATTTTCCGGATGCCGTTCCGGCTGGTATCTCCGGCATTTCACCCGACAAAATCATCGACCTGACGGATCGCCTGAAGCCGGATGGTACGCTGGAATGGACTGTGCCGGACGGTTCATGGACGATCCTGCGGTTTGCCGCGCGTAACAACGGCGCCGTCACCCGACCCGCTCCCCTTCCGGGCGTCGGTTTCGAAGCCGACAAGTTTGATACTGTCGCACTGGAGGCTCACCTGCATAGCTACCTCTATCCGCTGCTGCCGAAAAAACGGAGCTCGTCTGGCGGTCTTCGCCGCCTGCACATGGATAGCTGGGAGATGGGCGCGCAAAACTGGTCCGGGCGCTTCCGGGAAGAATTCCGGAGGAGGCGAGGCTACGACCCCTTGCCTTATTATCCTGTCTACGCCGGTTGGATTGTCGGGTCAGACGAGCGCAGCGAGCGTTTTTTATGGGATTTGCGGACCACAGCCCAGGAACTCGTCCTGGAAAATCATGCCGGGCAGCTCAAGCGCATCAGTCACCGGCTTGGTTTGAAGTTATCCATCGAGCCTTATGACATGAATCCAACGGCCGATCTCGCTCTCGGAGCCGTCGCAGATATCCCCATGTGTGAGTTCTGGAGCGAAGGGTACGGGTTTGAGGCGGCGTTCAGTTGCCTGGAGGCGACGTCCATCGCGCACGTCAATGGCAACGCGCTGGTACCTGCCGAGGCCTTTACCGCCGACCACCGCGAAGCCTGGAAACAACATCCCGGATCGATGAAAAACCAGGGGGACTGGGCCTTCGCCACGGGCATCAACCGGCTCGTATACCATACCTTTCAACATAAATACCCGGATAACGGCCTGCGGCCCGGCATGACGATGGGGCCTTATGGCGTGCACTGGGACCGCGGGCAAACCTGGTGGCCAATGGTTCCGGCGTATCACCGGTATGTGTCGCGCTGTCAGTTTCTGTTGCAGCAGGGAAGGACTGTCGCCGACATCCTGTATCTCACCCCGGAAAGTGCTCCGCACGTGTTTTTACCACCCAAATCGGCCCTGAGCGGCAGTGATTTCCTACCCGACCGCCGGGGTTACAACTTCGACGGATGCGACCCCGGCCAATTGATGGATGCTTCTGTGAAAGACGGTCGCGTTACCTTCCCTTCCGGCGCGTCGTACCGGATGCTGGTACTGCCGGCCTACCGGACGATGACACCCCGGCTGCTCGAAAAAATCGGGTCCCTCGCCCGGGCCGGCGCTACCATCGTCGGAAACCCGCCCGTAGCGGCGCCGGGTCTGACCGACTACCCCGCCTGCGATACCCGCGTGCGGGGACTGGCGCAGCGGATTTGGGCCGACGGGAAAATCCGCCGCATGGAACCGGAAGCTGGCAGCCTGTATCCGTCGTATGCATTGACAGCGTCTCTTCTTGAAAATCAGGGCATTCCGGAGGATTTCGAGACTACGGCCCCGATCCGGTATACGCACCGGACGCATTCCGATTGGGACCTTTATTTTGTCTCCAATCGGAGTGATTCCGCGCAAACGGCGGGTTTGTCGTTTCGGGCGACGGGCCAACCTCAATGCTGGAATCCCGTCACCGGTGAAATCCGTGCATTGCCGGAACATACCTTCCGCAACGGCGTGACTTCCCTCCCGCTGCGTTTTGCTCCGCATGAGAGCTTTTTCATTGTCTTTTCCGGCGAAAAAGCGAATGGCAATTCCCGAAAAAACATACTGAACATCAAAGAGGTACAGAAACTGAATGGCCCCTGGGAAGTACGGTTTGACCCGAAGTGGGGCGGGCCGGAAAAAGTAACCTTCACCCGGCTGGAAGACTGGACTACCCGGCCGGAAAACGGCATCCGGTATTACTCCGGCATTGCCACGTATCGCAAGACGTTCGACGCGCCGCGCGGGCGCCGGCTGGTACTTGACCTGGGCACGGTGAAAGACATGGCGCGTGTCCGCCTGAACGGCCGTGAACTGGGCGTGGTATGGACGTCACCGTGGCAAATCGCCCTGCCAGCCGGGTTGAAACCCTCCGGAAACCTCCTTGAAATCGACGTTGCCAACCGCTGGCCCAACCGCCTGATCGGCGACGAGTTTTTACCGGACGACGGCATCAAAGACGGCAAATGGCCCGACTGGTTACTCCACAATACCCCGCGCACCAGCGGCCGGTATACGTTTGCACCGCACCGGTTTTATACGAAAGAGTCTCCGTTGCTTCCGTCGGGGTTGTTGGGGCCGGTCGTGATTGGGGTGGTGGAGTGAGAGGCTGGATGCTTCTTTGGGATTAGCTTTTGCCTATCCCGACATTTCTCCCTCACTTACTTTCTCTTTCCCCTTCCCTCATGCTAATTGCCGCTGCAAACCCTCGCTCTGATGAAAATCCTGGTCCTCGGCGGATATGGCTATTTCGGAAGTAATCTGCTGGCAGTCCTGCGGCATAACCCTGCCCATGATCTCTACATCGGCGCCCGGCGCCAGAGGGATGACAGAACCGTGGTGGTCGACTGGCAATCGCCTGAAGAAACCCTGACCAGGCTGCTCGCTTATGACGTCGTTGTAAACGCCGCTCCCTGGCCATCGGATGAGCACCTGTTTCAATGTCTTTCCCTTTTTATGGAGCGGGGACGGACCTGGATTGAAACCACCGCCGACCCGCTGCAGACGGCAAAGTTGCTGGACTGGAAGTCGTCCGTTTCTCCCGGACCGGGCGCTGTGATGATCGGGGTTGGCGTATTTCCGGGACTGACGAATGTGCTGGTGAACTCCTTTTCATCGACGACCGGCACTTTGAATCTGGCTATCCGCTACCGGCTGTTCAGCGGTGCAGGACCGGGCATGTGCCTCCTCATGGCCGAAACGCTGACACGGCCTTCGATCCGCCTGGAAAATGGCGCGCGGAAAGAAGGCCCCCCGGTTGCTCCGTCGGCTATATTCCCATGGTCTGACGGTAAGCACACCGCCATGCAAGTCTACCTGGCCGATGCCGAGTATCTCTTCCGTTCAACAGGTATTCAACAGGCCGCGACCTATCTCTCGGTCCGGCCGGACGCCATTAACTGGCTGGGTTTTACCGCCAATCTGCTGCCTGCATCGAACCTCGTACGGCGTTTGCTGGCAGCGTATTTCCGGTTTTTACGGGGCGTTGTCTTCGGAAAAAAGCGAACGCCTATCGAATTCTGCGTTTCGGATGGGGAGACGAATCAGGCATTCGTGGCATCGGATGCCTTTTACGCAGGCAGTCTCCTGTTGGAAGTATGCCTGGAGAAGGTGAAGAACGGACTTACACCGGGTTTCCGGGCCGTTGACGAAGTAGTGACGCTGGAGGAAGTACTGGAAGCAGGCGGGCGGTATGGTATAGCGTTTCAGGTAAAAACATATCCTCGCTAATTTTTTGCAATCAGACCCTTTTCTGCTCATACTCAAAAAAAAACAGGTCCCGGAATGATTCCGGGACCTGTTTTCCTTAACGCAATCGCTTGATTACCTCTCAAACCGATTCACGATTACATAATCCACTTTCTTATCTCTGATGTGAATCTGAACATTTTCATATCGGTTAGCAGCGTCCTTGTAAACAACGTTCCAGGGCATAGCCGCCTTGACGGGATCGTAAATGGCATAGGTCTGGCGGGTTAGCAGTACCATCTTTTCAAACTTGGGAGCATAGTCACGTTGCTTGCTGAGGGCAACCAGCTTTTCATAAAGCGGGTCGCCGCTATCCCCTGGCCTAATAGCATCCCGGGTATCGGCTGCCTCGGGCCATTGTGTCAGCTGCCTGCGGTTATTGAGGGCGATACTTTTTACTTTTCCCGCTTCCAGTTGTACCTGCACACCCGAATCGGTATCATATTGTTCGTCCAACACCAACTCGGAAAAGCGTGGAATTCGCGTTTTTAAGTCGGTTACATCCGAAAAATAGTTATTCACCGCACTGATATACTGCACCGCATCCCGCTGCCGGTATTGCTCTAGTACCACAAATGCATCCTCTGTAGAACCTTTGATTTGAATACCCCGGTAATCGCCGGCAGAAATACTGTCGCGACCCAGGAATTTGACAACGGGAACAGGCTCAGGGCCCGTGATCTGAGGACCGGGCGTTTCGCTGCTGCATCCGGCAAGGGCAAGCAGCCCGCAAACGGACAGTCCGGTAACGATGTATTTCATGCAGATTTAGATTTGATACCTGTGGCTCAGACCCTTTACTAGCCGGTTTGGTTGCAACGATTTTTTTTTCTTTTTACAGGGAGGATGCATTACCGCGGCTTCCCTTTTCAAACTGGCATTATTACCGGCGAACAGCTAGTTTTGGGCTTTCCAACCCCCTTGTCCATGCGTATCCTGACGTTTTGCCTCTGCGTGCTGACTCTTTCCGCGACTGCCCAAACGGGGCGGCTGTTTCAGCGTGATATCGACAGTCTTTCCCTGATTCTTCAGTCTACGCCCTCTTTCCAGGAGCAGATCACCGGTGAAAAACGGCAGGAATTTGACCGGCTGGTACAGTGGATGCGCCGGGATACGGCCAATGTAAAAACGCCGGCCGACGCCTTCATGCGCATGATCTACCTCTTTTCTCCGCTCCGCGATAATCACCTCGGATTCTACCAGGTCCCGGAAACGGTGCTGAACCGGGCCTCGTGGTCGGATACGGCGGCCGTCCGCCGATACCAAGCCACGGCCGCATTCCGTCAGTACCTGCGCGTTCGTGTCAACCTCGATTCCCTGGAAACTGCCCTGCGACAGGCCCCGGATGATTCCCTCGAAGGTATTTACCATTACGGCGGGCACCTGACCATTGGCCTGTATCAGGTCCATCCCAAAATGGCTGCCTGGCACGGTGTTGTGCTGCATTCATCCCTGCCGGTCTGGGCGCCGGGGCAAATCGCGGTATACCTGCTGGGGAGGAGCAACCAACGGTACCTCGCCGTATACGGACACCCGGTTTACAAAAACCTGATGCTGTACCCGAACGAAGCCCTTGTCAACCGGTCGCTGGCCGGGTCGTTTTTTTATGGATCGGTTTCGGACGACATCTACCGAAAACATCCTGAAAAACAGGACTTTGTACGTATCTCCCGAAAAGAAGCGCCTTTTCAGTTCCGGCGACTTTCTCCTGAAATGGCCTATGTCCGGCTGGGCCATTTTTCCGCCGTACCCGCCGACCAAAAGGCAGCGGAAGCGTTTCTGAAATCCATCGCGGACTCACTTACTGCCCCCAAACTCCTCCTGGATCTGCGTGACAACCAGGGCGGAGCAGATAAGGTTGCCCGGCCCTTCCTCCGGATAGTGCGGGAATACGCTGCCAAACATCCGGTGGCGGTTCTCCTCAACTACGGTACGATGAGTCAGGGCGAGATCTTTGCGCTCCGGCTCAAAGATATTCCCAATGTAACCCTGCTCGGGCAACCCACGCAGGGCACGCTGACCTATGGCTCGAACTATGGTCGAACCGTACCGCTTCCAGGCAAAACCGCGCGGGTCTATGTGACGGATATGAAGAGTAGCTACCTGCCTTTCGAAGGCGTCGGCGTGCAGCCCGGCGTTATTCTGCGCAGCGATCGGGACTGGATCGCTCAGGGGATGGAGTACCTCGTTTCCCGCCCATGAGCCTGAACGCATACTATTTTGTCCTTTTCACAAAAAACCTTATATATATTTCTTTTTCTTTCCATTCACCTGTTTTTCGTTTCGGATATTTGGGAAATACCACCTGCTTCCCGACAAACCGATGTCCCTTTTCCGAAACATTCTCTGGCTGAATTTGCTGAGTATACCGGCGGTTGCACAACAGCTGACGTATACGGTCACTACTCCCGATCCGGCTTCTCACCTTGTGCACGTCGAGCTACAGGTAGACGGCAGTACCAATGCCGCGCCGGTCTTCAAAATGCCTGTCTGGACGCCCGGTTATTACCAGTTGATGAACTACGCCGGCAATGTCAGCGGATTTACGGCAACCGATGCACAGGGAAAAACCCTGACCTGGAGCAAACCGACCCCGTCGTCCTGGAAAATAGACGCCGGGAAGAACACCTCCCTCCGGATCCGGTATGACGTGCTGGCTACCCGTTCCTTTGTCGCGGCCAGCTACCTCAACCACGACCGTGCCTACCTCTCTCCGGCGGGGGTATTCCTGCACCTGAAAGACCGCATCACGCTGCCGGTAACGGTGACGCTTAAACCCCTGCCCGACTGGAGTCCCCGGATTGCCACAGGGCTAGAGCCCGTTGCCGGACAATCCTATACGTTCGCCGCTTCCGATTTCGATGTATTGTACGACAGCCCGATCCTGATGGGCAAACTGGAGGAATTACCGGCGTTTTCCGTTAAAGGCATACCTCATTACTTTGTCGGGTACCAGCTTGGCCAGTTCGATAAGCCGGGATTTATGGCCGATCTGTCGAAGATCGTCACAGTAGCATCTGAACTGATCGGTGATATTCCGTACAAACACTACACGTTTATCGCCATCGGGCGGGGAGGGGGCGGTATCGAACACCTGAATTCTACTTCGGTGGCGTTCGACGGCAACCAGCTCAATACCCGTGGCGGCCGGCTCAAACTCTACAACTTTCTCGCACATGAGTACTTCCATCACTACAATGTAAAGCGTATTCGTCCGGTAGAGCTCGGGCCGTTTAACTACGATGCCGAAAACAAAACCCGTATGCTTTGGGTATCCGAGGGGTTCACGGTGTACTATGAATACCTGGTTGTCCGCCGGGCCGGCCTCATGTCCGATGAAGAACTGTTTTCTTCCTTCGAAAAAAATCTACGCAATTACGAAAACAAGCCCGGTCGCCTGTATCAGTCTGCTACACAGGCCAGTTACGAAACCTGGTCGGACGGCCCCTTCGGCCGGACCGGCGACGAAGTGAATAAAACGATATCCTATTACGACAAAGGTCCTGTACTCGGGCTGCTGCTGGATTTTCGCATTCGTTACGTTACCGGAAACAAAAAGTCCCTTGACGATGTAATGCGCGCCCTCTATCAAACTTATTACAAAGAGAAAAAGCGGGGATTTACAGAGGATGAGTTCCGGAAAACCTGCGAATCCATCGCCGGAAAGCAGCTGAATGAGGTATTCGACTATGCTTCCACCACCCGACCGGTAGATTACCCGAAGTACTTCGCTTATGCCGGCCTGAACATCGACACCACGCAGCATGTAGTACCCGGTGGCTGGACAGGGCTGACCGCGACTACCCGTAACGACTCCCTCACAATCCGGAACGTCGAGTACGAATCCCCCGCCTGGCAGGCCGGTCTCCGATCCGGCATGATCGTCCTGAGTAAAAACGGCGCCACGCCGCGGGTACTCATGCCTGTCGAAGCTTCCCTCCAGCCGGGAGTGGACGTCGTCCTTTTCATCGCCGATAAAAAGGGCCCCAGGACCGTTCATTTTCCGGCTGGGCAAAAGCGGGAAAAACCGTTTACGATTTCACGCATGCCCCAACCCAATACACTTCAGAAAGCGATACTGGAAAGCTGGTTGCACTGATTGCTTGTCCGTTTCCGTACGAGGACATGTACGGAAACGGACAACCTGATTCCGAAAAAAGGCTCATTTCCAGCGGTTTGCTTTTCCAGCAGCGTTTCTGGCATGAAATTGAAGGAATAAGGTTGGACTTAGCTTTATTCTCCCATGTTCCGGAATTACCTGCTCATCGCCTGGCGCAACCTGCTCCGCTACCGCACCTTTACCGCGATCAATATCTCGGGGCTGGCCATTGGCCTGGCAACGTTCCTCGCTATTTTGTTGTATGTGACGGACGAGCTGAGCTATGACCGGTTTCACGAAAAGTCCGACCGGATTGTGCGCGTTGTTTTTGAAGGTACCACGGACGGCGGGACCATCAACGATGCACACGTGATGCCGCCGGTCGCCCCGACGCTGAAGGCCACCTTCCCGGAGGTACAGGAAGCCACCCGCTTCCGGCCAGGCGGGAATATCCGCCTCGTCAGAGACGGGCAAACACTTCAGGATCAGTCTCTTGCCTATGTAGATTCGAATTTCTTCCGGGTATTTACGCTTCCGTTTGTTTCCGGCGATCCGGCTACAGCGCTCCTCCGGCCGCATTCGATTGTGCTGTCGCAGAAAGTGGCGAAAGACTGGTTCGGCGCGACCGATCCGGTTGGTAAAACGGTGCTTTTCAAGGGATGGGACACGCCGATGCAGGTGACGGGCGTCCTGAAAGATATCCCGGAACATTCTCATTTTCAGTCAGATGTACTCGGATCAATGGCCGACATCGCCGATGCTCGCTCCGGGTCGTGGATGACGTCGGAATACTTCACCTACCTCGTTCTTCCCGAAGGATATAACTACAAAAAACTGGAGGCAAAACTCCCTCAGGTTGTTGCAAAACACCTCGGTCCGCAGCTGGAGCAGGCATTTCATATGTCGTATGCCGAGTTTCAGAAAAAGGGAAACCGGCTGGGGCTGTACCTTCAGCCGTTGACCGATATTCACCTGCATTCGCACTACGGGTATGACCTGAGCCCGGCCGGCGATATCCGGTATGTGTACATCTTCAGCGCCATTGCGGTATTCATGCTGCTGATTGCGTGTATCAATTTCATGAATCTGTCGACTGCCAGCGCCGCGCGCCGGGCCCGCGAAGTGGGTATCCGCAAGGTACTCGGCTCCGACCGCAAAGAGCTGATCCGTCAGTTTCTGTTTGAATCGTTGCTGTTGACAGGTATTGCCCTGGTGCTGGCAGCCCTGCTGGTAGACCTGGGGCTTCCGCTTTTCCGCGAGCTATCGGGGAAAAACCTGAAATTTCCGCTCTTCACCTCACCCGGCTCGCTCGCGTGGCTGCTTGGAGCGGGACTTCTGGCCGGTTTGCTGGCCGGCGGTTACCCTGCACTGTATTTGTCTTCTTTTCAGCCGGTTACGGTGCTGAAGGGGCGATTTTCGGGCAAACGCGGCGGGCTTCGCTCCGGGCTGGTCGTCTTCCAGTTTTTTATCTCCGGAACGCTGATGATCTGTACCCTTGTGGTATACCGCCAACTGACGTTTATTCAGGACAAAAAGCTCGGGTACGACCGCGAGCAGGTGGTTGTGCTGCCGGATACCTGGGCGCTGGGTAACAAGGAAAACAGCTACCTGAATGCGTTGCGGCAGGATTCGCGGATTGTATCGGTGAGTCGGTCGGGCTTCCTGCCAGCGGGGCCGTCTGGAAATAATAACTTCTTTTTGTCGCCGGACCAGAATCCGTCACAACTGGTTAAAACCCTCCGCTACGAAGTGGACCCGGCCTATATCCCGACGCTGGGTTTGCAACTGGCTGCCGGGCGGAACTTCTCGGACGCGTACCGAACCGATTCATCAGCGGTAATCGTCAATGAAACGGCGGCGAGGACGTTCGGTTGGAAGGGCTCCGCGCTCGGCCATACTGTCACCAATTACCCGAATAACGGCGAACGGATTACCCTGCGGGTGGTGGGTGTCGTCAGGGATTTCCACTTCCGCTCCCTGCATGAAGCCATTTCGCCGCTGGTGATGGTTTTGTCGCGAAACAGCGGACCTTTTATCCTGAAACTGCGGGCCGGCGACCCGACGGGCGTCATCGAACGGGCGCGCGCCGAGTGGAAGGCTCTCGGCGTTGATCAGCCTTTTACCTACTCTTTTTTGAATGACCGGTTTACGGCGACCTACCATGCGGAGCAGCAAACCGGGCTGATTCTGGCCATTTTTGCGGGAATGACCATTTTCGTCGCCAGTCTCGGCCTCTTCGGTCTCGCCGCCTTCACGGCGCAGCAGCGAACCAAGGAAATCGGTGTCCGGAAGGTATTGGGGGCGTCTGTCACCGGTATCGTCGGACTGCTTTCACGGGATTTTCTGCGGTTGGTAGGCATCGGGTTTCTGGTGGCGGTTCCGCTTGCCTGGTATGTCATGAGCCGCTGGCTGGAAGGCTTCGCTTACCGGACGCAGGTAGATGTTTGGGTGGTTGCGTCGGCGGGGGTTCTTTCACTGGTGATTGCCCTGGCGACGGTCGGCTACGAGAGCGTCCGGGCGGCCCTTGCGAACCCGGCCAAAAGTCTGAAATCGGAGTAAAATCAGGCATCCTTTTCCGGCGCTGAAAAGCAGGCATTGGTCGCCCCGCGGGGCACATTCCATACCTCCAAACCCGGCATTTTTCTATTTTAATCTCAATTTAAGGATTCAGGGAAACGATAGATTCGGCGTTCGCCGTTTGCGGCGACGGCCACCATTATTGAAAGTTTTTCAATAATGGTGGCCTTTTTTTGTCATTATGTCAGCACACCATCGACTATTGATGTAGTAGTAAATTGACATCCGGCCAACGATTCATTAAGTTTGACTTAGAGTTTCCAAAGATTCTCTAACTCCTTAACCAAAACAAATGAGAAATATTCTACTCGCAGCCTTCGCGTTGCTGAGCGTGCTGTGCATTCCAGTCAGCGCGCAAAACCGGGTCGTATCCGGTCGGGTGACCTCCGCCGATGATGGCGCTCCGATCCCCGGTGTCAACGTAACTGTCAAGGGAACTACCCGCGGCATCTCCACCAATTCCAACGGCGAATACCAGCTCAGCGTCGCAGACGGCGCTACGCTTGCGTTTTCAGCGATTGGCTTCGTCCGGCAGGAAGTAGTAGTCGGCAATCAGGCCAAAATCGACGTAGTCCTGGCCGTCTCCGGCAGTGAACTGACCGAAGTCGTCATCACCGCGCTCAACATCAGCCGGGATAAAAAGGCCATCAACTCGGCTATTCAGACGGTTTCTTCGGAAAAACTGCAAATCGCACGGAACAACAACGTCGCCGACGCCCTTGCCGGGAAAGTCGCCGGCGTGCAGGTATTCAGCCAGTCGGGCGCGAAGTTCGGCACGCCCAACATCCGTATCCGCGGCGTCAACTCCCTGACGGGCGGCGATCCGCTGTACGTGGTGGACGGTACGATTACCGACATCAACTATGTCAACATGGACGACGTTGAGTCCCTCAACGTACTGAAAGGCCCTGCGGCTTCCGCACTCTACGGAAACCGGGCTTCAGCGGGTGTTGTCGTCATCACCACCAAGAAAGGCAAGCGCCAGGAAGGGTTGGGCATCGATGTGAACCACAGTACTACTTTCGACCGGGTCAGTCTTCTTCCTACTTACCAGAACGAATACGGCGGCGGCTATACGCAGGCGTTTGATCAGTTCCATTACAACCCGGCCGTTCACCCGGAATCGTGGAAGGCTTTTGAAGGACAAAACATCATCGATTATTCGGCAGATGAAAGCTGGGGACCGAAAATGGACGGCACGCCGTACCGCCCCTGGTACTCCTGGATTCCGTCAGATCCGGAATTCGGCAAAACGGTACCTTTCTCTCCGCATCCGAATGCCATCCGTGACTTCTTCAATACGGGTACGACGGTCAACACCAACGTCGCATTCAGCAAGGGTGGCGACAATTACAACGCACGGGTATCGTATACCAACTACAACGTGAAAGGGGTTATTCCGAACACGACGCAGAAACGCGACTACCTGTCTGCGAAACTCGGCCTGAATCTCACGCCGAAACTGACCGTGACTACCAACATCAACTATTCCACGGAAAATACGACCAACCGCCCCGCAGACGGCTACGGCGGTCAGAACCAGACAATTGGCTCGTTCAATCAGTGGTGGCAGCGTCAGAACGACATGGATCACCTCCGTGTCTACAAAAACCCGGATGGCAGCTACCGTTCCTGGAACATCACAGGGCCGGAAAACACCACGCCGCTGTACTGGGATAACCCGTATACCCAGGTATATGAAAACACCAACAAGGAAAAGAATGACCGTCTCTTCGGCGATTTCGGCGTGAACTACAAGTTTACCGACTACCTCTCGGCGTCGGTGACGGCCCGTCGCGACATGTACACCAGCCAGTACGAACGCCGCGTGGCCTCGTTTACGAAGGGTACCCCTTATTTCGGCGCACGGACTGATGTACGCCGGGAAGATAACTACGAAGGCTTGCTGACATTCTTCAAGAAATTCAACAAGATTACGGTCAGCGCCAACGCCGGGGGTAACATCCGGAAAAACTACCGTACCTATCTTAACGAAGAAACCAGCGGCGGTCTGGCGATTCCGAACTTCTACAACATTTCGAACTCTGTCAACGCGATGACGGTATCAAACTTAAAGTCGCAGCGGGAAGTACGAAGCGTTTACGGATACGTGAGCCTGGACTACGGCGATTTCCTCTTCCTGGAAGCGACGGCGCGCAACGACTGGTCTTCTACCCTGCCGAAGGGTAATAACTCCTACTTCTACCCGTCGGTTACGGGCGGTTTCATCTTCTCTGAATTCATTCACGAAAAGCGTATTCTGTCGTTCGGAAAGATCCGGGCATCGTATGCTGAAGTAGGTTCTGACATCGACCCGTATCAAATCCTGACGACGTACAACGTCGGCTCGAAATACGGTTCCAACACTACCGAAACACTCCCGACGCAGTTGCCGAACGCCGCTCTGAAACCGGGGCTTTCCAAAGGCAAGGAAATCGGGGTTGACCTGAAGTTTCTCAACAATCGCCTCAGCCTGGAATTCACGGCCTATCGTCAGGACAATACCAATCAGATCCTGCCCCTGGCTGTTCCGGGATCGAGCGGGTACAGCTCCGCGCTGATCAACGCCGGTAACATCCGCTCGGAAGGTATTGAATTGCACATTGGAGCGACGCCCATCAAAACCGCGGATTTCACCTGGGATCTCGACCTGAACGTCGACCGCAGCCGCTCGAAAGTCATCCAGCTTGCTGCCGGTCTGAAGACTTATGATCTTCTCCAAAGCTACCTCGGCAGCACGAGTATTTTCTCCGGCGTACCCCGTTTCGGCGGTACGACGCTCGGCTTCATTGCCCGGGAAGGTTCCGACTGGGGAACGATTGTCGGGAAGGCTTTCCAGCGCTTCCAGGCGGTAGACGGAAACGGCAAGCCCGTTGCCAACCCGGCAAACGGTAAGATCCTGGTTGACGCCGACGGCCACCCGCTCACCAAACCGAATCAGGACCTGGCCACGGTACTTCCGAAGGCAAAAGGCGGTTTCCTGAGCTCGTTTACGTACAAGGGCGTGACACTGCGCTTCAACATCGACTGGCTCATCGGCGGGAAGTTCTACTCAACTACCCGGATGTTCAATGCCGGTTCAGGTCTGAGCGCTGAAACCGCGGGCCTCAACGACAAAGGCAAGCCCAAGCGTGACTCCCCCGACAACGGCGGCGGTGTCATGATCAAGGACGCTGTCTTTGCCGATGGTACGCCGAATACCAAGTACGTCGATACCCAGACCCTGTATGAGTCTGATTTCTTCGACCTCAACGAGCGTTGGATTTTTGACAAAACCTATGTAAAGCTTCGTGAAGTAAACCTGGGCTACACCCTGCCGAAGACGTTCCTGAAGCGCACCCCGTTCCGCAATGCGTACGTAGCGCTGATGGTCCGCAACCCCTTCCTGATCTACAGCAAGGTCGGCGGTGGTGTAGACCCGTCTGAAACCCAGACGTACTGGGGCGAAGGCGGTCAGCAGATTCCGGTCCGCCAGATGGGCTTCAACGTTAAATTCAGTCTCTAACGGAAGTTTTTTTTCCTGAAAAATACATCGGTATGCACAAGATTCCATCTCCCATCCGAAAGGCTGCCCTGTTACTCATGGCCGGGCTGGTCAGCTCCTGCAGCGATTTCGGAGACATGAACACCGACCCGAACCGGGCGTCTTCGGCCAATACAGCGTTTCTGCTGACGGCTGCTATTACCGGCGCTACTTCCGGAAACAGCGGCGTACCGGGCTCGGTGACCAATACCATCGCCCAGCCCAACCTGTATGCGCAGCACTGGTCGGAAATTACGTACACGACAAACTCCCGCTACGGTGCGTCGACGTTTGACTACAACGGTTTCTACGCCGGACCGCTCATCAGCCTCGCGACGATCATGCAGCTCAATACCGACCCGGCTACGAAGGCGTCGGTTACCGCCAACGGTTCCAATGCCAATCAGCTCGCCATCGCCCGTATTCTGAGAGCCTATCAGTTTTCGGTACTGACGGATCGTTTCGGGGATATTCCCTATTCGGATGCGTTGAAAGGACAAACGTCCCTTCGCCCGAAATTCGATGCGCAGAAGGATATCTACACAGACCTTTTCAAGGAGCTGAAGGATGCAGTAACCCAGTTCGACGGCGGAACGAACGTCAAAGGCGACGTTCTTCTTGGCGGCAGCCCCGCTAAATGGAAGAAATTCGCCAATACCCTGCGGATGGCCCTGGCGCTGCGTCTCTCGAAAATTGATCCGGCAACGGGCAAGACAGAGTTTGCAGCTGCCTATACGGCGGGCGGACTGTCGGCAACGTCCGACAACGTACTCTACAACCACGACGCCTTGTACCCGAACCCGTGGTTTGCCAGCTTTGTAACCTCCGGTCGTCTGGATTTTGCGGTAAGCACGACGCTTGTCGACTACATGAAGCCCCTCTCCGACCCGCGCCTGCCGGCCTATGCCGACAAATCCACCAACAAGCAGGATTATGTCGGAATGCCTTATGGTCTGACGAACCCGGGAGCAAAACCGGCGGACGTATCCCTCCCGGCAGCAGCGCTGCGGACGGTCGTAACCGCTCCGGCCTACGTCATGACCTATGCACAGACCTTGTTTATGCAGGCAGAAGCAGCGAAACTCGGCTGGATTTCCGGAGATCCGAAAGCGCTGTACGAAGCGGCGATCAAGTCCTCGTTCGAGCAGTGGGGTGTCTACAAGGAAGATACCTACAAGGCATTCATCGCGCAGACGGGCGTTGCCTACTCCGATGCCCAGGCCCTCGAGCTCATCGGCACACAGAAGTGGGTAGCCCTCTACATGCAAGGTTACGAAGCCTGGACCGAGTGGAGACGTTCAGGCTATCCGAACTTCCTGAAGCCGGCGCCGGGCGCGCTGAATCCGTCGAAGCAGATTCCGCGGCGCCAGCAGTACCCGACCACCGAAGCACAGCTCAACACGGATAATTACAACGCAGCCAATGCACGCCAGGGCGCCGATCTCGATGATACGCGCATCTGGTGGGACAAAAAGTAGTTTTTTGCTTTGGTTATGTTCCAGCGTCCCACCCGCCTCAGGGACGCCAGTATGGGAAACCTTTCGAACAGCACGCGCCTTCTGGGTGCGTGCTGTTTTTTGACGATACAGACCGTTCACGAACTATCCGACCCGAAAAGGTCGGTTTTTCCGGTTTCAGGGGAAAATCCACCCCGTACCGCGCGGCGGCCCCGGTAGTTTTCACTAGCTTTGACGTATACGCATGTCCGGACCTATGTGTATGAACCAACCAACCGTCAAAAATCCGCTATCGTGATGAAAACTACCCTTCTCAAGTCCGTCCTCCTTGTTTTTCTAGCCGCCGTCAGCTGGTCCTGTTCCGACAAAGACAAGGTAGATCCCGCGCCACCTTCGCTCGCTAATTCCTGGAAATCAGGCTGGGATTCACAAAAAGTACTGGCGCTCGCCAAGGGTAGCCGCCCGCTGCCCGAGGTGTATCTCGAAGCCAACTACGTTACCTACCAACTCTCCCTCTTCGAAAAAGGCGCTACTTACCTCGTCCCGAAAAGTACGCTCGACAACTACGGCCGCGATACCCTGGGCTATCCCGACAATACCCAGTTTGTCATGGCCGCCGGTGAGATGGACGCTATGCTGGTTAAAACCGGAAAAGACATTTCCAAGATTGAAACCGAGCTGGGTATTCCGGCCGGTAGCTGGAAAGACAAGCCTATGGTGCGGATCAGCATAGCCAATCCGAAGGAGCTGAACCTGCGCCTGCCTTCCGGGAATGAGATGGGCGCCAATGCACTTTGGCTTCCGGGTGGTAAATTGCCGACGGGTTACTCCGAGGCAGTCGTCAACCGGATCCCGAAGAGTAAATACACCGAGACACCCTTATAGCGTATGAAAGAACTGGAAAAAGAAGGATGGAACTACACGCTGTTTCTTTCGGAAGATAAACAACTGATTTTCAGTGTCGTATGTGGTTCTGTCGGTTTGTATGACTTTGTCGTTGCCCTCAACCGGGAGGAGCAGGCCGCGTATGGGTCACGGGGGAAAGCCTTTCTCGGCGAGCTCGCCCGGACTATTCGTGAGAACGAGTCATCGTATTTGACCAGACGTATTTCAATCTGAACAGGGAGGCGCGCTTCGCGCGCCTCTCACCATTAGAGATTTTAAAACCCCGCCTCATTACGTGAAATACCTCGTTTTGTTTCTTTTCCTTTTTTTGCTCCAGCCTCGCACATACCCAACCAACACAACTTTCCGACCGCGTCCGCAAGAACGATACGATCAGGCGGGGTCTCGGCATCATTTACGGCAATTTCATCCAGCGCGTGGGTTCTCTGCTAAAACAGTCTGTTCTGCCGCAATATATCCTGCTGAAGGACCTCGAAACCGATGAACTACTCGCGTGCGAAGTGATCCAAAAGTATGACGGCCGGCGGGAGAATATATTTTGCCTGCATGTGCCACCAGGCACGTACGCCATGGTACGGTACTTTTACGCGAAGAACGGATTGATATCCAACGCTGTCTTTTGGGAACCGGTGATACGCCCGGCGGATGACGGGGCCGAAGAGGGGACTGTGCCGGCGTTTACATTCACGGTCCGCCCGGAGACGCTTCACTATGTCGGAACGTGGCATTTCGAAACGTCGCAGGTCCGGTTTACAGACAACAAGTTTACCTTCGACGAATCCATCCGCAAAAAATACCCCAAACTCGATCTGGAAGCGGCTATTCGCGCCATTCCCCGATAGCTACGACGCGTGTCGCGTCGCGTTTCCATTTCCGCAGCGGTATCAGCGTGAAGCAAACCGAATAGATACCGGCCAGTCCGCCGACCACGACCGACAACACCAGGGGATTCAGCGCATAGTCGGGAGGAAGAATCAGGTAAAGGATCAGCAAGCCAAGCGCCGGGGGTATTCCGGCAAGCAGGCCGTTGATACCTGCCAGTTTGAACAGCGTGGCTTTCTTTAGATACTTGTCTGCCGGAACCCACGCAATACCTCCTTTTTCGGCTAACTCTGTGGTTTTCCGAAGGATATCGAACGTAATAATAAACGGCAGCATGATCGCCATCGGCATCAGAAACCGGGCGAAATTCTGCTCTCCCCGAAACAGGTAAACCGCCGGCGCGTGGATAAAACACGCATAGGGTATCAGCGTGTTGAAGACCAGATTCGGCAACAGGTAGGTGAGCAGGTTTTTACGGATGAATCGCCTCATCCGGTCGTCGGTCGGTTCAGGCATGAGTCAGAGCGGGTAGGAACTGAAGCGCACGGTCGCGGATTCTTTCTGCTTCTTCGATCGGAAGAAAGGTATCCCGGGAAAGAAACACGAAATCCATCTTCCCTTTGTAGGAGCTGACGACCAGCGTATTCGGATTCATCCAGGGAAAAGCGACCGTCGGGGTAAAGAGGCGTTCGACCTCAAAAGAGCTGAATACCTCCGGAATCGCGACCTTCCCCATATTGCTGAACGTCACGTCGTGCGTGCCGGGTGTCGCCCGTAAAAACGACACCATTTTGCGAACAGAGCCGTGGAAAAATTCGCTCGACCACAGCAATCCGGCGGCATCCAGTCCGGCAAGCTTTTCTGCCAGTTGCTTCTTCAGCGAGACTGCTGCTTCCTGAAATTCTCCTTCTTCCGGCAACTTCAGCTCGACGATCGGCGCGAAGGCGAACATGGTATCGTCGGTAATCGCGGGTAAATACCGGCGGATGTCGGCCGGGCAAATGGCCTTTCCATGTGCCTCCGCGCCCCTGACGTTCTGAAACGCTTTCAAAATCGCCGCGCATATAGCGACGTGCACCGAAACGCCTGTCTCCTTCGCATACCGAAGCAGGGCGGTCGTTTCCGGTTCGTCGAGCGACCACCGAAGCGCATAAGCCCTGCCCGCCGGCGTGTGTTCAGCGCCGGGTTTCAGCAGGAAAAATCCTTTGGCGAGTAACCCGAAAAACCGCGTTTTCAGCGTCTTTCCGAAGGACGCCCGGAAACCCGTCGGCAGCAGGTCGCTGACGGAGTCAAATCCTTTTGAAAAACCGATATCAGCCGTTGGATTGTCCAGCAACGTCAGTAACTCCCGCATCAGTGCCACGAATGTTGTCCCGTCGCACACGCAATGCGGAAGGACAAGCAACAGCTCCGATCGTCCCGCCGATCGCACCCATACCAGCCGGGCGAGTGGTAATCCCGGATTGTCGAACAGGGTAACCCATTCGCGTTCTGACTCGGCCTGCCAATCATAGTCAGTTTGCCGGTCGACGATCCGTACCGGAATTTCTCCGATTTCCGGATCGCTGACAAACCGGGGTACGCGGCCATTTTCTATCCTGGCACGTAACAGCGGGTGTTTTCGCTGAATACCGGCAAGCGCGTGCCGGATACCGTCCGCATCCGGCGCGCCTTGGATACGGGCGACGAAAACGCAGTTGAGCGGTGTCGCGGCGTCGACATACATGATCCGTTCGCCGGTAATCATGGTACGGTTCATGCGGGAACAGGTTCGGTTTGCAGCAGTTCTTCGGTGAGCAAACGGGTGAGCGTTTCCCGTATAGCGACAGCGTCCCGTTTCGGTAAGTATCCTTCGCTTCCGATAAAAGAAAAATCCATCTGCCCGCCATAGGTCGATGTTACCATCGTGGTGGTATTCCCCAGCGGACCGATCACCGAAGGGCTGAAAATCGTCTCCAGCACAAACGAACCATATTCGCTCCGGATCGGAATGCGGCCGAGGTTGGAGAACATACAGTCGTTACTGGATTTGCCATAGCGCAGCAGGTCCGTAAAATCGGCCATGGCGGCATGCGCCTCTTCCATCGCCATCACCGTTGCATACGGATTCAGTTTCAATGACTTACGGTCGACGTCCGCCTGAATCGCACGGGCGTTTTCAATAAACGAGCGGTTTTTCCCTGCCGAAACCACAAACATCATCCCGAACGCAAAAATGTGATCAGGGCGGATCTCCGGCGCCAGCCTGCGGATATCGACCGGGCAGGATACCTTGTTGAACGCCTTTTCTCCGCGTACTTCACGGAAAGCCAGCAGCAAGGCAGTGCACAGGGCGGTATTGACAGTCACCCCTGCCTCTTTGCAGGCCTGTATCAGCGCGCTGCTGCAGGCCCGCTCCCATTTCCAGTGAAGGAGGTAGTCCTCGCCGCGGTCAAACGGCCGTTTCTTCACCGGGATGACCCGAAGCGCCGTCCGGATAAGGCCCCCGGTCAGCTTTGCTTTGATTTTTTTTGCGGGATGATTCAATACCGCCGCCGGGACGATGTCCGCAATTCCTTTTACCGGGTCTTCCAAACCGATTTCGGCTGCGGGATTTTCCAGCAACGTCAGAAATTCAGCCAGAATCGTCATCGCCGACCCACCGTCGCACAGACAGTGATGAATCGTCAGAATCATATCGGAAAACTGTTCGTCCCGAATCCAGGAAAGCCGCAGCAACGGCCCGTTTGCCGTGTCGAAAGGTACCGTCCATTGCCGGCGGGATTCGGTCAGCCAGTCGTCCTCCGACCTCCGCGGCAGTATTTCCACCGGAATAGGGCGGGGAGTACCATCTACCAAAAACCAGGGGCAATCGCGCTCGTCGATCCCGACGCGGGCTTTGAGCCAGGGGTGTTTTTTCTGAACACCGGCGAGGGCGTTATGAACAGCCGATTCGGTGAAATTTCCCCGGAGACGAAACGGTATAATGGCGTTGAACGGCGTGTTTCCATCACCGTGCAGCATCCGTTCTCCAAAAAGTAATTTTCGTTCCATTACGATGCGTATTCAGGTTCCCGGGCGAATGTTTCGAGCAGCTCCACGGCGCGGTCGTTGCCTCCGGCTTCCCGGAAGGTCGTCTGGATACGAACGGCCGCCTCCCGGTAGACCGGGTTTTCAAGCAGTTCATATACCGCACTTCTCAACTCATTGATTCTTAACCGCTTATAGCGAATACTGATACCGCAACCCGCCCGTTCGATGAGTTTGGCGGTATGAAAGTGGTCGTACGCAATGGGCGTAATGAGCATCGGCAGGCCATTGACGAAGGTATCGTTGACCGTATTGAACCCGCCGTGGCAGATTACCAGGTCCATATGCGGCATGAGCGCCGCCTGAGGTACAAATCCCTGAACGATGAAATTTTCCGGCCAGCTTTCGAGCGCTGCCGGGTCGGTAGCAGCGATAATCGTCAGCGGTTCATCGGCAAACGCTTCGACGAGTTTCGAAAAGAAGGCCTTGCGGATGTCGACAAGTAATGTACCCAGCGATACAAAGATTTTGGGTCCTTTCGCCTGACGCAGGCGCTCCCAGTCGAACAGCACTTCGTTGGGTCTTCCCCGGACCGGCCCGACAAATTCCATGTGCGGCGGCGCCGGGTCCAGTCCCGCAAAGGTCCGGGAGGTAAACACCATGTTCAGCCGGTGGGAATGGATATGGAGGCTTTCTTCCTGTATTCCGAATTCTTCCTGCAAACCCCGGATCAGGTTCTGCTGCCATTCCGCGATTTTCGGAGCGGTTTCTTCTGCATTTCCCATCACGTCGGGTGGTACGGGCGTCGTCGTGACGCAGGGAATACCTTTCAGCCGCGCGCACAACGCGCCGGCAAAAGTGATGCAATCGTTGACAACAACATCCGGTTGCCAGGCATCCAGAAAATCCAGCAGCCCTTTCCGCATAAACCGGGCAATGGGCAGATAGGTCTCTTCCAGCGCCAGTTTGAGTACTTCCGGGCCGGAAACAGACGGTCCGTCATCCTGCCGGCGGAGCATCAGGGCAATGTCCTCTCCATATTCCGTCAGATCCGGAACATGGTAGCTGCCGCCAGCCGGAATATGCTCCGGCTTGAGGGGAGTAATACCGAACCAGGCTACTTCGTGGCCTCGTGCCAGCAGTGTAGCCCCCACGCTCAGGGTCGGACTGACGTGCCCGAAAAAAGGAGGTATGACAAATAAATAACGTGACATAGGCTAACAGATGGGTTGGCCGACTTGCTCCAGCAGATCAGCGGCGGTCGAAACGCCTCCCGCTTCCCGGAAGGACTCCTGCATGAATTGGGCGGCGAGACGATAAGCCGGGTTTCCGAGTACTTCGTCAATCGCTTCCCGTAAGTGTTTGGCTTTGAACCGGTTGTAGTTCAGACGAACGCCGGCGCCTACGCGCACGACCCGGCCCGCGACGTGGCTTTGATCATAGGCGATGGGAATGACGACGAGCGGCAGGCCGTTCGTCAGCGTCTCCGAAACGGTATTGTGTCCGCCGTGCGAGACGACCATACTCAGGTATGGCAGCAGTTCCAGCTGCGGTACCTGGCGCCGGACCAGGAAGTTATCCGGCCAGGATTCCAGTAACTCCGGATCGGATACGACGACAACACCGAGGTCGGCATCAGCCAGGGCCTCCGCTACTTTCGTGAAAAAGGCCTTTTTGTAGGCGTGGTCGAACGTAGTACCGATACTGACGAGTACCTTCCGGCGGGTATCTGCGTGAAATCCGTCCCAGTCGAACGACGGCGTATTCTCCCGCCGGTGCAGTACCGGACCGACGAAGCGGTAGTATTCCGGCAGTTCCATTTCCCCGAAAAAAGCCCTTGAAGTCAGTACCATCGTCAGTAGCGGCGAGCAGGCTACAGACGCTTCCCCGGTCAACCCCAGCTCCTGCTGGAGAGCGATGACCTGTTTTTCTTCCCACTCGTGTACCTTCGGCAGTTCCTCCATGACCTTGATGGCCGCGGGTGCGGTGACCGTCGTCACATACGGAATACCTTCCTGAATCGCCGCAACCGCGCCGGTAAACAGCTGATGATCCACAATCGCCAGCTCCGGTTGAAATACCTGCAGCCACTGCCGGATGCCTTCGTAGCAATGCCGGTTGAGTGGAATCAGTACTTCTTCGTACAAAAACCGCACGCTGTCGATGCCATAGACGTTTTTCCGGGAGATGATATCCAGGTACTCCGCGTTTTGCTGCTTCTTTTCGTCGTTTTCTTCGTACGAGATCAGGAGTAATTGCCCGCCGGCAGGTAGCCGTTCGCCGAGCGACGCGTCGAGGGATATCCACCCTACTTCATGCCCCCGGGAGAGCAGTACCGCACCCAGGCTCAGCGTCGGATTGACGTGGCCGGTCAACGGCGGAACGATGAATGCAAAACGAGCCATAGTCAGGTAGTCAGAAAGGTCAGCAGCCGGTCGGCGAGGAGCTCGGGCTCCTGTACCGGCAGGTTATGATCGCCGGAGAGGGTCGCGAGCTCCGAACCCGGTATGCAGGCATGGAGGTAGCGGCCCGAATCGAGGCAGTTGGAGGTATCCCCATACACGAGCAGCGTCTTCCGGTCCAGCGCCCGGAGTTCGGGACGGATAAAAAAGTCGTTTTCCCGCTGCATATCCCGGCGGATACTCGTCTGGTAAAACAGGTACTCATACATCCGGTGGTTCCGCTCCAGCTGCCGTTTGCCCATCCGGACGTGCGTCGTATCGGTATAATTTTTGACGTAGTTTTCGAGAAATTCCCGACTGTACTCGTCGATGATCCCGCGTGCTTTTTCGTCGGCGGGATCAGGCGCTTCGATGACAACCAGCTTCCGGATTCGGGCCTCCAGGCGGAGCGCGGTATTCAGGGCGATGAGCCCGCCGAAACTATACCCGGCCAGGTGAAACGTATCGAGTCCGAGTACGTCGACGAGGCCCTCGAGGTCTTCACTCATGCTGTTGAGATCATACCCTTCGGCGACGCGACCGCTCAGGCCGTGGCTTTTGAGGTCGTACATCACCACCCGGAACGTCGTCGCCAATACCGGCGCGATGTGGAAATAATAGACCGACAGGTTGCTGAACATACCGTGGACGAGCACCAGCGTTTCCTTTCCCTCCGGGTTCAGCTCCTGGACGTGCACTTCCCGCCCGTTGACATTCAGGATTGGCATTCTTCGATGTATCGGATGATCTGATCGAGGTTCAGGTTGATTAGCTGGTCGAGGTCCATACCCGACAGCCATCCGGTGAAATCGATTTCTTTTCCGAAATGGGCTTTGATTTTTTCGGAGAAGGAGACGATTTCGATGCTGTCCATTTCGAGGTCTTTTGTGAACGAGCTTTGCGGCTCGATGTCCATTTCTTCGACAAACTCTTCGCCGATCACGTCGGTAATGAATTGTTTCAGGAGATCGAAAATTTCCTGATAGGTCAGGCGTGTTACGGCTGCGTCCATCCGATGATAAAGTTTTGAAAGTGTATCGTTTGAATAAGTATGTTCTTGATTTTCAGGACATCGCCCTGTATTTCGGCGATTTCAAGCGCTTTGGGATCGCCTTTCAGGCCGGTGCCGAGGTACTTTCCACAGGCCTCTTTGGCAACCCAGAAGCGGGTAGGCCACTCGGCCGTATCACGACCGCGAAGCAGTTCCTTCTCGCCTTCGGTAAAGGCGACCGAGGCGAAACTATCCCCCCGCTCCTCGATGCGCTCGATGTCGATCCCGACCGGCCCCTGCGACCGCGCAATCCCCACGGCATCTGTTCCCTTGTGGGCCAGGGACACGTAGATACCGGCGGCGTTTCCGCCCGTCGTATACGGCTGTCCGGAAGGCTCCGAGCCAATGGCAAACGAGATCGGGTAGCAGGGGGTATTGCGTTCTTTCAGGAGGACGTCGCGGACAGCGTCCTTCACCGCTACCCGGCTGATCATCCACGCTTTCCGGCGGTTGGGCGTCAGGCTGAGGTAATGCGCTTTTTCTTCCTGATTGAAGTACCGTTTGAGGACGAAGTCCCAGGAAACGACCCGGCTATAGGCCTGATGGAAGAAGAAGACACCCGGGGCGATCTCTTCCGACAGCCGGTTTACCATCGGCGCCATGGATACCCGCCAAAGGGCTTCGTCGATTTCGAGGCGGCGGTTTTGCCAGCCGCTGAGGCGGGCCCAGAGCTGCCCGTTCCGGCGAAGTTCGAAGTTGCCGGTGGCGAAGTCGTCGTTGAGTTCCGTCAGCACGCAGGTACATTCGAAGTGTCCGGACTGGTCTTCGCGGTCTCCGAAAAATTCGATTTCCTGGATTTTCGCGGGAAAGGCAATCCGGTCTTTGGTCAGCGTCAGTTGCAGCCACAGGCCGAAAAGCTGGCCGGCGTTGTCGAGCAGGGAGCCTTTGCCGCCGCTGCTTTCGATGATACCGGTGATGCCTTTTGTCCCGACATAGCTTACTTCCCGAATACCCTGGTAGCGCGGGCCGTGGAACATATGCTCCTCATAGATTTGTTCGGGCGTCCGGGTGATGGGAAGGCGCTCGCCACGGTCCAATACCCAGGCTTCGGGTGGCGTCTCCCCTCCTCCAGCCGCAGGCCATAGCTCTACTTCGGCGTTGGCATACCGGTCGAGGTCGAGGAATACCCGGTCCGGTGCTTTCCAGGTACCGGTCACGGTACCCCGTAACGGCTCCACCACGTTCATCCACTGAAATACTTTCACCTGATGAATCTTCCGGACTACTTCGCCGGGTGCGTGTATGGCCGCGATATCTCCGAAGAGTTCAAAAATCATTGTCATCGGTACCACCGGGTCCATATCGGCTACGTGCGGCCAGTTTTTCGGCTGGCGGAGCAGGGCGTGGTCGATGAGGTACGGACTGTTTTGAAGGCTGATATCGAGCGGATACTCGAAGGCAGTCCGGGCGTTACTCACCACCGGAGCAGCTACCGCAGCCGGCCGGTGCTCCTGAAACCGGCGGAGGAGATCGCCCTGGATATCCATCCACTCGTCCACGTTTCGCTGAAACGCCTGAAACAAGGGGCCCGCCGCCGGTTCGGCTGCTTTTTGGGGTGCGACTGACAACGCCCTCACCGCCGGCAAGTCTTTCAGAATCGGCAGGCCGAGTTCGAGTTTCATACCTGTCCGGGCGCTGTTTGCGGCCGGTGGTATTCGCTGTTCAAAAGCGGGTATCTCGCGCCCCTCTGCAAAGAGTGCGGCTTTCACACGCTGTAGCTGTGCCAGACCGCCGCGGATCGGGACGTTTGATGCGACTGTGCTAAACTCCCGACCCTTCAGTGTATCCTCGATAAACCCGTTCAGTCCACCGGAACCTACCTGAATAAAAACCCGGACGCCTTCTTCATACAGTCGTTCGGTCAGCTCCCGGAACCGGACCGGCCGGATCAGGTGCTCGACGGACAGCTGCCGGATGGCTTCCAGGCCTTCCGGATACGGCTCGAGCGTCGTAGCCGACCACAGAGGTGTTTCTGTTTTCCGGAATTGCATGCGTTCCATCCCCGCCAGCAATACATCAATTTTCGAGGCGACGAAAGGCGAGTGAAAACCGGATTGAAACGGCAGTATCTGATGGAAAATCTGTTGTTCTTTCAGCAACGGTACCAGCTGGTCCAGCGCCGCGTGCGTCCCGCAGAGGATTACCTGCTGCGGGCAGTTATCATTGGACAGATAGACATCCGGAATACCGGCCAGCAGCGGCTCCAGTTGGGCGATGCCGCAGCCTACGGCAATGAACGCGGAGTCTTTCAGTTCAAATGTCTCGGGATTAAGGGTTTGAAGCAGTTCGGAAACGGAGCTTTCTTCAGCTAACCCGGATGACCGGGCAGCGAGCCACTCGCCGAGGCTATGCCCGGCGTTCAGGTCGGAGCGGACGCCCATCTGCTTCAGTGCGCGGTCAAGTACCGACGTCCGGTGCAGGATCGTCAGCGCCTCGCGGAGCAAGCCTTCCGGCCCGTCTTCCACCGGCTGATCAATCCCGAAGAAACGACTGACGCTGTCTACCTCCCCCCCTGCAAGGCCATCCAGTCCCGGGAAAACGAAAGCAAGCTTTCCGCCCGACGACAACAGCGGTGAAGAGGTATACCACATATCCTGACGACCCCGCCAGGGCATATTACGGGCCACCACTTTCGCCGCCCGCTTCAGGCGTTCCGGCGTAGGTTCAAACAACGCGAGGCGGTATGGTCCCGAGCCGATCCGGAAATCGCCCGAGTCGAGTGCTTCCAGAAGTTCCTCCCGGCTTTCCCGCGCCAGCAGCAGCAACGGATCGTGGACGACGGTATCGGTTCCCTCCAGCACCGCATGGGCATTGATTCCGCCGAAACCAAACGCATTGACACCGGCTATCCGGGGCAGCCCGGACGCCGACCATCTTACAGGCTCCTGCTGCGGCTGAAAGCGCGTCTGCTCCAGCTGCGGCAGCGGACGCCCGCAATGCAGGGTTGGTGGCAATGTATCGTGGTAAAGGGCCAGACAAGTCTTGATAAAGCCGGCGATACCGGCGGCGGGCATAGCATGCCCGATGTTGGCCTTAACCGTACCCAGCCCCGCCTTTGCTCCTTCTTCCCCGAAAAACTGACGCAGGGTTTCCACTTCCGTTTTGTCACCAAGTGGCGTACCGGTACCGTGCGCTTCGATGTACCCAATTTGAGACACCGGCGTTCCGGCATCGGCCCAGGCCTCCTGCATGGCGCGCAACTGGCCGCTGACAGACGGGCTCATGACGCTTGCCCCGCTCCCGTCGCTGCTTACGCCGGTTCCCTTGAGAATGGCATAGATGCGGTCGTTGTCGCGGCGGGCGTCTTCCAGCCGCTTGAGGACCACAAACCCGCAGCCCTCCCCGATCAGCAGGCCGTCGGCCTCCTCGCTGAACGGCTGAATCTGCCCGCGGCGGGACAGCGCTCCGAGCTGCGTGAAAATACTCCAGAAGGCGGCGTTCTGCGCCACGTGAACACCTCCGGCAATCATCAGATCCGCGCGACCGTCGATCAACTCGCGGCGGGCCTGATCGATCGCAATGAGGGAACTGGCACAGGCGGCGTCGACCGTCAACGCCGTACCCCCGAAATTAAACCGGTTGGCGACCAGCGAAGCGACCAGGTTGGGAATCAGCCCCATAGCCGTATCCGGACCGAAACGCCCCTTGCGGTCCCGGTACTCCTGCGTGACGCGGGCAATATCTTTCTCCGGTAAATCCGGCAGCAATTCGCGCAGCAGCGAAGCGATCTGCTCCCCTGTTCTGACGATTTCAATAGCCCGGGTAGCGCCCGGTCCGGCGTAATTGCCCTTTCCGATAATGATTCCGGTTTTGCCGAAACCTGCCTCCCGGCCCAACATGCCGGCGTCTTCGAGGGCGCGGTGTACGAGGTCGAGTGTGAGGAGGTGATCCGGCTCCGTTCCTTCCACCGCAACCGGCAGAATGCCAAATCGCCGGGGGTCGAAACGGTAATCCGGCACAAACCCTCCTCGGGAGCAATAAAACGGCCCGCCCGAAGATTCAAAGTGTACCGGGTCAAGGCGGTCGGCAGGCACCGCGCCTGTCGAATCCACCTTATTCACAATATTCTGCCAGAAAGCCTCCGGGCCGTCGGCCCCCGGAAAGAGGCAGGACATGCCGATGACGGCAATGTCATTGGTCGGTTTGGATCTATGCATGAGCGGCTACCAGTTATCGCCGGCCATGATGAGCACCTGGCTTTCGTTTCCGTATTTCATTTCGTTGAGGAAGGTCTCCTTGCCGTCCTGAAGCGGGATGAGGGCAATACCCCGGCGTTCGTATTCTTTTTCGAGGGATGGAGACACCATGCCGGCGCCTTTCCACGGCCCCCAGTTAATCGCGGTGACTTTCCCGTTGATTTTCCGGCGAAGCGCCCGGGCATACAGATCCATGACGCTGTTGGCCGCAGCATAGTCCGTCTGCCCGCGGTTTCCATACACCGAAGCGATGCTGGAGAACAGGACGACAAACCGGGTATCCGGCCGCAACTGCTCGGCGAGAATACGCAGCGGGTTCACTTTCGTGTCAAAAACCCGCTTGAAAGACTCCGTTGTTTTACTTTGGAATAGCTTGTCTTCCAGGAGTCCGGCGCCGTGGACCACGCCGTCGATCCGGCCATACTGTTCATAAATGCCCGCAATCAGCCGGCCCAGTGCCGCCTCGTCCCGCAGGTCGAGGGATTCGTACACGACCTTTGAACCTGTTGCCTCCAGGGCATGCAGCGTCTGGAGTATCTGGTTGGCTTTGTGGATGCGGGATGTTTCCTGCTCGATAGCCGCCGGCGTCCGCAGGTCGCCACGTTTGACGAGGTACTGGCGGATTTCCTCCTTTGTTTTGAGCAGCGAAGCGCCGTTGGTACCTCCGGCCGGGTTTTCGGAGCGGCCGACGAGGATATAGGTGCACGGGTACTCGCGGGCGAAGTGAATCATCAGCTCGGCTGTGATTCCCTGCGCGCCGCCGAGTACGAGTACCACGCTGTCCTTCTCCAGTTCAATGGAGGTACGCCCGGCTGCCAGCCGCGACGGTACCGGTATGTTGATGAAGCGTTCGTTTCCTTCGTAAATAATCTCGGACGGCTCGTCACGCTGCCGCAGCTCCTGAACGGCGATACCCGCCACGCTTTCGGGCGTGCGGCCCGCGTCGACACTGACAATCCGGAACTTGGTCTGCTCGTATTCTTTGTCGAGACTTTTGAAGAAGCCGGAGTAGCCCTGGTAGTGCCGAAGATCGAGCGGATCGGTGTATTCCTGCAAATGACTCGTGGTATCCGAGAACAGGTATACCCATCGTACCGCATTGAAATCCAGTCGTTTGATCAGCGAGAAATAGTCGATGATCGCTGCTTTCTTACCCGCCGCAAACAGGTTGAGCAGGATAAGGCCCTGGTACTCCTGCAAATTCGCCTCTTCCGTCAGAATATCCGCGGAGGCTCCTTGTTGCTCCAGGCTTTGCCGGATGGCCTCGGCATATCCGGCGTTATCGGCAGTAATGGCGAAACGCTGTCCGGCCAGGGAGCCCCCCGGTACTCCCGCAGCGGGGCGTCGTTCGAAACGATGCCGGGAAAGGGCTTCCGGCACGGCCGTTTCGGGCATCGCGGCAGGGATAGCTACTGAGTCGGTTCCGGTAGCATCTGATTCCAGAAGCCAGTCGACCAAACCCTGAAGCGTTTTCAGCGCCGCCAGTTTTTCCATGTGGTCATCGCCCTGTGTTCCGTTCAGCCCCAGCTGGCCTTTCAGTGCGCCGAGTACTTCCATGCGTTTGATGGAATCGATGCTTAAGTCTGCCTCGAGGTCCAGGTCCATCCCCAGCATTTCCTCCGGATAGCCGGTTTTTTCACTCACGACGCCGCGGATGAGGCGTTGCAGTTCGGCGGCTGTCCGCTTTTGGGAAGAAGCCGGTGTTTCCGAAACAACTGTTGCGACGGGATCCGGCGCTGTCGCCGCGGCGTTTTCTTCCAGCCAGCGCACCAGCCCGTTCAGGGTTTTGATGCGGGAAAGCTGCTCCATCGCCGCGTCTTCGTCTCCCCGGCTGAGGCCGCCCAATTCCGTGCGCAGGGTACCGATGATTTCGATCCGCTTGATGGAATCGATGCTCAGATCGGCTTCGAGATCCATGTCCATGCCGAGCATTTCGGCCGGGTATCCGGTCTTGTCGCTGACGATACTCAACAATAGGGCGCGCAGATCCTTCTCTTTCGGTCGCTCCGGCGTTGCCGCAGCGGCAGTAGTTTGTACCCGAGCTGTTTTAGCCGGGGCCTGGGACGCAGGAACAACGGTCGTTCCGGTGACCGGCATTACCACCGGAGCCATTCCCTGAAACTGGCCGAGGAACGTCATCATCACATCCCGCTGCGCCTGTACCAGCTGATTCATGCTTTCCAGGTACTGGTACATCAGCTGCTCCGCGCCTCCGGCGGGCACCGGCGCAACGGCCGGCGCGACCGCCTTCGGCAACGCAATAGGTTGGATAATGGGCAAGGCGCCGTTGGCGGGGAGATTACCCGTTGCCGGCCGGGCGTAATGCCCGTTTACGTACCAGGTCGCCGGACTTTTCCGGTAAGTTGAAGGTTGATCGATAAAAAGTTGACGGGCCTGCCGGCCTTCGAATAGTTTGCTCAGGTGGAGGGAACGGCCAGTAGCCAGGTACGCGGCCAGCGTTTGCAGCAGGTGTACCAGTTGACCGGACTCTTCGGTATGCAGGAGTGTTTCGTCTTTTCCCAGGGTGGCTTTTGCCAGACCGCTGAGTACCTTGCCGGGACCTACTTCCACGAAAATCCGGGCGCCGCCTGCATACATTTCTTCCAGCTCGCGGGTGAAGTACACAGGTTCGACGAGGTGGTCGGCCAGGCGCTGACGGACTCCATCAGCGTCGGAGGGATAAGGCGCAGCCGTGGTATTCGACCATACCGGTACCTGCGTTTCCCGGAAAGAAATTTCGCTGAGTACTTCCAGGAAAATCTCCCGCGACCGCCCTACTACCGGGCTGTGGAAGGCACAGGCTACTTCCAGCCGACGGAAGGATATTTTCGCTTCCCGCAGGATCTCCGAAGCACGTTCAATGGCCGGCGTTGTTCCGGCTACCACACATTGCTGCGGGCTGTTGAAGTTCACCGGATACACGTCTCCGGCCTCCGCCAGCGCTTTTTTGAGTTCCTCTACCGGTGCGTTGACGGCAATCATCGCGCCGGTATCGCCCGAGCCTTCGACCGACCGGAGGATACTCTCCGCCCGCCGCGCGCTCAGCGACACCAGATCCGCATCGTCAAAAGCACCTGCGAATGCAAGCGCCGGAAGTTCGCCATAGCTATGCCCCGCCACCATATCCGGCTCAATACCAAGGCTTTGCAGGAAACGGGCAATGGCCAGGTCAACGATACCCAGCAGCGGCTGCGCCATGCGGGTATCGCGGATGGCCTCTTTCTGCGCTCTGGCTGCGGCTTCGTCAAACACCGCGTCCGGGAAAAGGATCGGAAGGTATTCCGGATGCTTATTCAGCAATTCCCGCATTTCCGGGAAAAGCACAAACAACTGACGGGCCATATTGACCCGCTGGCTGCCCTGACCGGGGAAGAGGAAGGCTACTTTTCCTTCTTTCGGCGACGTACGGTACAGGCCTTTGCCCGAACCCCCTGCGAGAAAAAGGTCTATTTTTTCTTTCAGGTCTTCGGTTGAAGTCGCAACAATACTGGTGCGAACCGGCGCGGTACTTTCCTGCGCGAGGCTATAGGCAATGTCCCGCAACGGCAGCGAGTCGTTGGTATCGAGCAGCTCACGGACCTGACGGGCGCGGACCACAGCCTGCTCCTCCGTATCTCCGCGCAGAACGATCAATTCCGCAGGCCAGGCGTTGACGGCCGGTTGGCCGGCAGCCGGTCTGCTTCCGCTTTCGATGACGGCGTGGAAATTTGTTCCCCCGAAACCAAAGGCACTGATACCGGCAAAACGCCGTTCTTCCGGCCAGATACCGGCTTCGGCCTGGAAGGCAAAAGGACTTTGTCCGGGACGGTAGTAGGCGTTTGGCTGCCGCAAATGCAGCGTCGCCGGTTTGATACCGTGGTATACGGAAAGCGATGCTTTGATAAGTCCCGCCAGACCGGCCGCGCATTTCGTATGCCCGATCTGCGTCTTGACGGAGCCGAGGTGCGTCTGCCCGGCTACTGCGCCTGAGCGGGTCAGGAGATCGGTGAGAGCGCTGAGTTCGGTACGGTCGCCAACGACCGTCCCCGTTCCATGAGCCTCTACCAGACCCAGCTGAGCCGGGCTGATACCTGCCTGCGTATACGCACGTTCGAGCGCGCTGACCTGCCCGTTTTTGCGCGGAGCAGTCAGGCCGAGGCTTTTTCCGTCGCTCGACCCGCCTACGCCACGAATGACGGAGTAGATCCGGTCGCCGTCGCGTTCGGCGTCTTCTTTTCGTTTGAGAACGAGCATGGCGATGCCTTCGCCGAGGGCAATACCATCGGCCTCGGAGTCGAACGTCGCACACCGGCCCTTTCGGGACAGCGCATGCGTACTCGAAAACATCAGGTAGTCGTTGATACCGTTATGAAGATCAGCGCCGCCGGCCAGTACCATGTCTGATTTTCCGAGGAATAGCTCCTGGCAGGCCAGGTCAACGGCGGCCAGCGAGGAAGCGCAGGCGGCGTCGACGGTATAGTTCCGCCCGCCCAGGTTGAGGCGGTTGGTAATCCGGCCCGCGATGACGTTGGCGAGGATACCGGGGAACGAATCTTCGGTAGTATCGGGCAGCGCGGCGTCGAGTTCGGCCGGCAGCCCGCCATGTACCTGTTTGTAGTAGCCGCGGAAACTGTAGCTGTTGGCGAGGTCGTTTCCGCCCTCTGCACCGATGATTACGGAGACGGCTTCGGTGTCGAAGCCTTTGTCGGTGTACCCGGCGTCTTCCATCGCACGCTTCGCCACGAGCAGGCTTAGCAACTGCGTCGGTTCAATGGCCGCCAGAGACTGTGGGGGAATACCGAATTCCAGCGGATCAAAGTCAATACGGGGAATGAATCCGCCCCATTTCGAATGCGACAGGTCGCTGCCTTCGCGGTCGGGCTGGTAGTAGAGGTCCTTGTTCCAACGCTCGTCGGGTACTTCCGTAACGGCGTCCTTTCCGAGGAGGATATTCTGCCAGTATTCGTCCAGGTTTCGGGCGCCGGGAAATATACAGGCCATCCCGATGATCGCGACATCGAGCGAGCGGTCCTTCTCCTCAGGGGCTTGCGGGACACTGGCCTGACGGATAAGGGGATAGTTTCCTTCGGATACTTCCCGGTGCAGGTCTTCCATGGATACTACGCTGCTGCGCAGCGCCGCTACCTGACCGATCATGTACATACCGCGTTGCTGCTGGTCGCTTTCGCCGATCGACAGCAGACTATCACCCTGACGCTCAATACCTTTCGCTGCGATACGCAGACGGCCTACGTTCAAGCTTTCCAGTTTTTCCCAGATTTCCTTCCGGTCGAGGCCTTCGCGGAGCATCCGGTTTTTCTCTTCGTTGAAGAACGAAGCGAACGGTGAATCGAGGCAGCGCGTTTCGTGGCCGGGCGCGGTTTCGAGGAGGACGGTATCGGCTGCTGCCATCGCCTTCTCCTGAAAACCGGGTAAAATCGCACCCGTTTCGACCGCCTCTTTCGTATACAAATAGGCGGTACCCATTAATACGCCCACCTTCACGCCGCGGGCGGCGAGGGGCGCGGCCATGACAGCCACCAGCGCCGCGGACACCGAATCGTGAATACCTCCCGCAAAAAATACGCTGATATCGCCCGGCTGATCTTCTTCCAGCAGGCGTTCAATCTGTTTTTCCCACAGCACAAAGCTCGACAGCGGACCTACGTGCCCGCCGCATTCCCGTCCTTCAAAAACAAACCGCCGGGCGCCTTCCTTCAGAAAAAGATCGAGCAGGGCTGCCGACGGCACATGCAAAAACGTTTTGATACCTGCTTTTTCGAGCGGTTTTGCCTGGGAAGGGCGACCACCCGCGATGAGTACCACCGGCGGCTTCGCCTCCAATACGTAGTCGAGCTGTTCGGCGCGAAGTTCGGGCGGCGCAAAGCCGAGAATACCCACGCCCCAGGTCCTGGCGCCGGCCTGGCGGCCCGTTTCGAGCACCAGTTCACGGGCTTTCTCTCCTTTCAAAAGCGACAGGGCAACGAACGGCAGCGCGCCGGCTTCGGCAACGGCCGCCGCAAATGCGGGGACGTCGCTGACGCGCGTCATGGGTCCCTGCGCGATGGGATAGGTAATGCCCAACTCCTCGGCCAGGGGATTTCCGGGGCGCACCACATCAAGGTGCTGCGCCTGCCGGATATGGCCGGTCATGGCTTCGCGGAGCGCGAACGCAAACCGGCCGAGTTTTTTATACCGGGTGACATAATCCGCCGCCAGCGCAATATCCTGGCCCAGCGGCAGCAGGTGCTGTGCGGGATCGATACCGGCGAGGACAGCATCCAGAGTATCAGGCGTTTGCGGCCATTCCGGCGAGTTTGGACGTACCAATACCCGGAAACTGTCAAACACACGGGTTTCGGTGCCGCTAAGCTTAGAGAGTACTTCTTTCAGTTCGCGGGGAGCACTACATTCGGGAAAGAGAGCGAGCTGGTTGTCGAGTACCACGCCTGCCCCGCCGAGGGCCATGACAGCCGGCGCGGTATGGAGGCCGACGCCGCCCATGACCCATACCGGGATGTCGCGTACTTCGCGTATGACCCGCTGAAAAAGAATAAAGGAAGATTCGCTTCCGATGGCGCCGCCGGCTTCATTGCCTTTGATAATGAGGCCATCGGCTCCCTCGTCACGGGCGCGGAGCGCGGAGGCGAGGTCGGTGACGATGCTGATCCAGCGTCGTCCCGAATAGGCGAACGGAATACCATAAGGAAGGAGCACGGTGCCCGCCGCGTCCGGCAGCACCATGCCCCGAAGACGGTCCGAGGTGATGTGTACACCAAACGAAGCCGTCTGCTGCGCGGCCCGAAGGAGGGCTTCTTCGGCATCCGCGCGGTTTCGTCCTGTACTCAGGACGGGAAAAATACCGGATTGTGAAAGGGCTTGTAAAAGTGCTACATCTGGTTGTTCAAAGGGAGTTACACCTATAATTTCTTTCATGTTGGGCTTCAAGTAGGTTTCGCTCAGGACGTGGATCCTGGACGCGTTTGATAGGAGGGCACTGTCACGCATCGTAATCACAATCCCTGGGATGGACAACCCGAATTCCGGGGTAACGGAATTCCGGTTCCGCGGGCGGTATCAGCTTTATGCTACCCTGGTTAAGGGGTTTTCACGGACCGTTGCATGGCACTCCTGACCTATTTATTCACAGGTGCTGAAAAGGATGACCGAGCCCGGCCTCGACGGAAACGCTCCCGCTATACGCAGGAATCAACACAGTATTCCGCGGCTTCCGGTCAACCGGAATTTCTCCCGGAGACAGAACCCTTTTCATGCCAGATTCAGAGGAATTGGCTCCGGCGATACGGGCCGGAGTATGCAAAAAGTCAGGAGGTCATTACGCAGGGATACTGCGTCACCGTCGACGGGAGGTTATTTCACAGCATATCCATATGCATTTTCCGGCGACAGAAAATAGCTGGCAATCAGGAAATAACCGAAACTTCAGGGGCAGGAACATGTCTCTCCCGGCGGCGCGTCAGGCACTCACCACAGGCTTTCGGCGCTTTTCCGGTAACGTCAGAATATTTCTCCGGGGATCACAGGTCACCACACCTGCGTCGATCCGAAAGACAGATTCGTTCGTCGAGAAACACGTGGTCCTGTCAACTCCATCCGGAGCGATCACCGAAGCTTCCCGGCTGGGGTTCGATTAAGAGAACAGGTACAGTTGGCGGATCTCCGGCATATGCGGAGACTGTTGGGGAGTAAAGGATGGTGACCATTCCAACAACGCCGGCGGACGCGGTAGGTTTCGTAGTCATTATGGGGTTAGTGTAACAATACAAAAGCAATTAATGAAAATCAAGATTGGTATCAAAGGACGACGGGGGATTTTTTTGCCGTCCGACGCCGGTATCTTCCCTGAACGGTGCTGTTTCCATCAACAACTGCCTGAGTGAGAAGCGCATCCGTGCGGCAGCCGGGCAGTTAACTTCCTGAGTCTGTGGAAAAAAATCCCCGGACACCAACTTCCGGTTCCATCAAAAAAGCGATACAGCCTGCCAAAAAACACATGGCGCCGGTGTATCCACGCTCCTATTTTTGTCCGAAGGCAGGAACGCCGATTTTCTCTGAACCTATGACTGCTTTTCCGCTTCGCATCGGGCTTTTCGGCATTGGGCTGGAAGCTTACTGGCCGCAGTTCGACGGCCTTCGGGAACGACTGGAGTCCTATCTCGGTCAATTATCCCGGCGCATGGAGCGTCCGGGCGTGACGCTGGTTTCCCTCGGATTGATTGATTCTCCGGAAAAAGCGCTCGCTGCCGGCCATGAATTCAGGCGGCAGGACGTCGACCTGATCTTCCTTTATGTGACGACTTACGCCCTTTCGTCGACCGTTTTGCCGGTCGTGCGCCGTGCGGGCGTGCCGGTGGTCGTCCTTAACCTGGCGCCTGACGCCGCCATCCCGTATGAATGGTTCAACCAATTGGGCGACCGCACCCGGATGACCGGCGAATGGCTGGCCTGGTGCTCAGCCTGCCCGGTACCGGAGATTGCCAGTGTTTTTCACCGGTCCGGTATTCCTTTTCATCAGGTAACGGGTATGCTCGAAAACGACCCCATCGCCTGGAAAGAGATTGACGACTGGATCGAAGCCGCCCGCGCAGCCCACGGCATGGCCCACAACCGGCTCGGCCTGATGGGCAATTACTACAGCGGCATGCTCGATATCTACTCGAACCTGACGCTGCACAGCGCCGTCTTCGGAACACACATGGAAATGGTGGAGGTAGATCGGCTGTCGGCGCTACGCCGGGAGGTAACCGCCGCTCAGATCCGCGACCGGGTAGCGCTCTTTTCGGAATCGTTTGCGATTCAGGACGATTGTCTGCCGGTGGAAGTAGAGCGGGCAGCGAAAACATCTGTAGCGCTCGATCGCCTCGTGGCGGAGTTGAACCTCGGATCCCTCGCCTACTACTACAAAGGAACCGGCAGTATTGAAAACGGGGACGCGATGAGTTCGGTGATTCTCGGCAACTCGTTACTCACGGCGAGGGGTATCCCTGTCGCCGGAGAATACGAAGTGAAAAATGTTCAGGCCATGAAAATCCTCGACCTGCTCGGCGCAGGCGGCTCTTTTACAGAGTATTACGCAATGGATTTCCGGGACGATGTGGTACTGATGGGCCACGACGGGCCCGGCCATATTGCCATTGCGGAAGGGAAAACCAAAGTCCGTCCGTTGTATGTGTACCACGGCAAGGTGGGTAACGGGCTATCCGTCGAGATGTCGGTCAAACACGGGCCGGTGACGTTGCTTTCTGTTGTGGAAACGGTAGACGGGAAAATCGTCCTGCTCGCAGCCGAGGGTGAATCCGTTCCCGGACCTGTTCTCGAAATCGGCAATACCAACAGCCGGTACCGCTTTCCGATCGGCGCGCGGCGTTTTGTGGAAGAATGGAACCGGCACGGACCGGCGCATCACTGTGCGGTGGGTATCGGACATCGGGTGGCGACGCTGGAAAAACTCGCGCATCTTCTTCGCATGACACTTATCCGCGTATGCTGATAAAAAAGGCCGGTCTCATACGACCGGCCTAGTAGTTGGTTTCTTTTCGGAAGCGCTCTTCGACAACGCCTTCGTAACCGAATATGCCCCAGGTGAGGTAACCCCCATCCTCAAACTTGTAATCCAGTTTATAAGAAGGATAGTCGGGATTCGCCGGTACCTTCTGGGTAATTTCCAGCGTGCTGTCGGACAGCACCCGGTAAGTACCTTTCAGTTCGGGTACGGAACCGTCGGTCGGGCTGCGGTAATACTCACCATTGGCCTTGAACTCGATTTCAATGGATGCGGTCGGCTTTTTCCAGTGCAGCGGGCCGCCCCAGTATTCGTTGCCGTAAATATCGGAGAGTTTCCATTTGCCGACCAGGCTAGTCGGTTTGGGTATGATTTCCTTGTTCTTCGAACAGGCGAAGCCAATGGCAATCAGGCAGAGGAGGTACCACTTTTTCATAGGTAGAGAGCGAATTCAACTGCTTGACACATAGACTGTCTGAAAGGTTGGAAGGTGGTATTTTTCGGCGGGGTGGTCGCGCAGCAAAATGGTACCAGATGAATACGGAAGGTCCTTTTTTGCCGGGGAAGCGTTGCGAATACCAATTCCCCTTCCCGAAGTTACCAGGTTGATAAAGAAAAACCAACTCAATGATCGGGCCTTCGTTCAGCTGGCCTTTAGCAAACGATGCGCCTGCATGAAACTGTCACCCAGGCTCTTTCCCGGGTTCTTTTCAACGAAGAATAGCCAGGTCGCCAGCTACGGCTGTTCCTGAAAAAGGAACGAACCAAACAAAGGGGGTTGAATCTGGCAAGGCGGGTTTGACCGCTTTTGTGTTCCCCGATGCCCCTTCTTGCCTCTTCACGATTCGCCGGGACCCAAAACAGTCTTGCCGGCCGACCGGTGTAAGCACTTAGGCCTTTGTTCCTTTATGTTGAAAGGCGACCCGCTCTTTCCTGTCTGCTGCATCCAGGCGCCTCTTCCGGTTTGAACAGAATTCTTCCGCGCCGGTGACGCACGTGTATGCGCTGGTGTCGCATCTCTTCCTGCCTCCGGTTATTTCAAATTTCTTCCAGATTCATTTTCACTTTTGCTCACCGGCTGACTGGAAGTACTGCCGGCACAAAAATACCCTCAGCATAACCGACGGTCCCCACTGTTGTATGGACAAATAATTAAATCGGGTTGAAGCTATGCTGTTACGGGTCATTCTTCTGTTTCTCAGTACAATCGTCGCTTTTAGGGCCAGCGCGGGGTGTTATTTGCCGTACAAAATACTCATTGCAGCAGCAGGCCTGGGCGTGGTTGGAAAAGGACCCAATCAGCTCAACTCATTGGTCGTACTGCATTTATGTCAGAAAAAACACTGTTGCTCATCTTTACGCGTAAATGATACACTAATGATCTTAACGAACGAAAAAAGGTGCCTGATGACACCTTTTTTCGTTCGTGGGAGGCTAACAAAATTAGATTAATTGCCTCAATCTAAGTATCAAAGAGCTTTTATATATCTCAAGTTCCCGGGGTATGTTAAAGGTAATAACGGCCCTGGCCTTCCGGGGATGCCTTCCTCGCCCGTGTCGCTGAAAACCCTGCTCCGGCAACCGGGCAGCGAATACAGCGTTGAAACCAGTCTGGGCCGACTGGCCTTTTGGTCGAGATCCTTGCTATTCTTTGCTACTAGCACAGTTCCGATACTCCGGCCGCGAAAAATGAAGACTTTTCTAATGACGTTATTTTCGCTTTTTCTATTCGACCTCAGCTCTTCTCTTCTGCCAATCATCGAAGCTCATTTCAAATTTTATCTCCCCTGCGCCATGCCGGCCAATTTCTCTCCATCCAGCCCTTCTATAGAACTCCTCGGCCCGAGTATGCGGAGCCGTTCCTAGCCAAACGGGTGTCGACGTCAGTTCAAAATACCAGTCCAGCATTACATCATGCAGCCTCCTGCCGATTCCACGCCTCTCATAATCGGGATGGACAAACAAAGCCCAAATATTGTGCCCCTTTACATCAACGATGCAAAATCCAACGATCCGGGGGCCTGTTTCACATACCCAACCTCTCCCCCTCTCCGTTAAATACTCCCCGCAATCCGCGTCCGTAACAAGTCCGGGATCGGACAACCTATTTTCTTGTACAGCATTACGCACGACCTGAATCTGAGCAATGTCTTCAACTATACTTTCGCGAATGACCATAGAGATTGTATTCAATAACGCTTTTGACCAATACTTAATAGCGAATGTATTAAACGCCGATGGCTATTTTTTTATGTTCGCGTTAACCCCAAAGACTCTCTCTGAGCCATCCGCCAAGCAGGTTTGATATCTTCCCTGCTGCATATTTTCAACCTACAGCTGCTTCAGGAATAAAGACAAATAGAGAAATCTCGAAAAATCCTACTCAAAAGTCTTGCAAGAATTGGATTTCACTCCGAAAAACGGGGTGGTATTTCTATAAATTTTCACATATTATTTTTTTGCTCCCGTCTCGGCCGATTAGCGGCAGCATAATCCGATGGATTTATGTGAAAGAATTTTTTAAATTCTTTACTGAAGTACTTATTATCATTGAATCCTACTTCATAAGCGATTTCGGAAATTGTTTTTCCGGAAATTTTCAACAGTGATTCAGCCTTTTTCAACCGCGCTATTTTAACAAGATCCAGGATCGAAGAATCCGTTAATGCAGCCACCTTCCTGTAAAGTACCGTGCGCGACATCAGCATTTCCCTAGCAATCATATCGACGTTAATAGCCGGATTACCGATGTTCGCTTCAATGAAATCAATCAGTTTCTTCAAGAAAACACTGTCAGCAGATGGAGCCGGATCCCTATCGCCTGAAGGACTCAAAATGTCTGCAAAGTTTTTTTTCCGAATAAGGTCCCTGGAAGCGAGTATGTTTCGGACCTGCAGCAAGAGCAGGTCAGGTGTAAATGGTTTGGTTATATAAGCATCGGCGCCATTCTCAAAACCGTGAAGTTGGTGAGAGTAAATCGTGCTGGCAGTCAATAAAAGGAAAGGAATATGGTTAGTCCGGGTATCCCGCTTGATCCGGCGACAAAACTCTAATCCGTTTTCACCTGGCATAATCAAATCACTAATGATCAGGTCCGGAATTTCTCTGGTGGCATAATCGAAACCTGACGTGCCATCCATTGCACCGGAAACAATATACTCCTGGCTAAATGTCTCCAGCAAATATTCCCTGAGTTCCTGATGATCCTCTACAACCAGAATGCGATATTTCCCCTTTCCGAGACCTGCCTTGTTCTCCGTAGAATGCTTTGTTCTGAAAAGCTCGCCTGGCAACACTGCTGTCTTCCCAGGGGGCGCCACTTCTCCGGACAATCCGAGAGCAGCATCCGAAACCGGAATAGACACCTGAAAAGAGGTATATCCCTCGCTTTCCAGGTTTTTTTGCCGGCTGCTGACGGAAATGGAACCGCCATGCAAAAGGACGATAGAACGGGTATAGCTTAGGCCAATGCCCGTTCCCTGGCCGGTTTCTGCGACAATGTCGGTTTGAAAGAAATTATGGAACACGCGTCGAAGATTATTTTCAGAGACGCCTTCACCGGTATTACCGACTTCGATATTGACAGCAAATCTTCCGTCGGATATCTTTTCCCTGTTGACTGCGAGTGTAATTTCCCCTCCCCTTGGCGTAAACTTAATCGCGTTTGACAACAGATTAAAGAATACCTTTTCCATTTTCTGTCGGTCAAAATCGCAGCATACAGCTGCATCTTGATGAAGAAAATGATACCGGATGTCTTTTTCAACGGCAAGGTGTTCAAAGGAAACAAACACTTCTTCAGCGAGCGCAATAATATCCGATACGGAAAGGTATAACTTCATTTTTCCCTCCTCCATTTTTCGGAAGTCCAGCAATTCGTTGATCAGCCGGAGCAGGCGATTCGTGTTTTCCCGAACCAGAAGCAGGTTGCGGGTAACTGTTCCTTGTCCGGTTGTTGCCGAAAGCGCATTGTCCAGGGGCCCGACCATAAGCGACAACGGCGTGCGGATTTCGTGCGATATGTTTGTAAAAAAATCCACTTTTGACTGGTAAGCCCGCTGCTGCTGTACGAGACTGGCTCTTGTGGTAAAATAGCGAACAATCAGAAAAACCAGCAGCCCTGTCAACAAAACATAGAGCCCATAGGCCCAGCCGGTTTTCCAAAACGGCGGGGTAATACGTATAATCAGTTTCCGGATTTGATCCGACCGCTTTCCATTTGGCGTTACCGTCGTTACTTCGAATAGATACTCGCCAGGCTGCAATCCATGAAATGTTACAGCATTTGCAGTTGTTGGAATCCATTCTTCATATCCACCGTTTCCGATCAATCGGTAGCAATAACGCGTTCCCGAAATATCCCGGTAAGTAAGAGAAGAGAACCTGATGGATACGTGAGATTGCTGATACGAGAGACGGATTCTGTCAATTTCTCCAGATAGGTTCTCCTCCCCCTGAACCGGCTGATTATTGGCGAGAATCGCCGTCAGCACCACCCTGCGGGCTTGTCTATCGGGTTGTAGCGTTGCCGGATTAAAGACCAAAATCCCGTTCATTCCCCCGAAAAGCAGACGGCCTTTCCGGTCGCGCAGCCCGGAATTGGATAAGAACTGGTTACTCGCCAAGCCATCTCTAATGCTATAATGCCGAACTTCTCGGTCTTCCGGGGCAAACGGCGGCAAAAACCGTCGAAACCGAAGATTAAAAATTCCGTCATCAGTACTGACCCAGTAGCCATTGAGGCTTTCCTCCAGAACGGTATGAATCACCTTGTCCGAAATAGCGTCCTGCAATCCAAAACAGTTACCGCTCAGCGTATCGTAATAAAAAAGACCGTCTCTTTCTGTTCCGATCCAAATACGTCGCCGGGAGTCTCGGTAGAGGGTCGAAATCCATGCATCTGTCAGATCAGTCGTCCCTTTTATGGGTATTTTCCTGATAATTCTGTTCTCCGCTTTATCATAGTGAAAGAGTCCCTCTGTTGTACCTACGAGCAGGCCATTTGCCCCGGCTTCAAGTAACGACGTGATGTTACTGGTCACGGCCGTCCGTCGCTCAGCAAAATCATTTTTATTTCGCGTCCCATTCGTTTGAAGAAAAATCAATCCGAGATTGCTCGTTCCAACCCAAATTCCCCGATCCTCTACAAGAAGAATATTAATCAGACCCGCCCCTCCGGATTCCTTTCCTAATTCCAGCAAACGGGCGCCAAAAGGCCTTCGGGTTTTATCGAGAGCAATCAAACCGTTGGTCGTTCCCGCCCAGATTGACTGATCTGGGCCCATAACGATAGTTTTTACTTCATTCGAGAAGGTATTCGCGCCTTTTTTTAAATCATAATCATCGATTTTGCTGAAAGTTGAATCGATAAAGTTCAGCCCTCCGCCAAACGTTCCCGCCCAATATCCCTTCCGGTCTTCAAGCAGCGCATGAACAATTGGATATCGAAGTCCCGGACCGTTCCCGACACGGGCTTGGAGGTTGAGAAACCTTGCGTTAACCGGATGAAAGAGATTCAAACCTCTACTGAAAGTACCTACCCATATCCCCGAATCCCGGTCTTGAAAAAGGGACCAGACCTTATTGTCCGACAGGGAGGTCGGATCCTCACTATGATGGACATAATTGGTAAATGACCCGTCCGTAACATGTACAACGCTCAGCCCATCTCGGGTACCAATCCATACGTGATCCCCTTCTGTTAATATCCGTCTGATCCAGTTAGAGGGTAGCGGACTGTTCGTTACCTGATAGCGGATAACTTTCCCGGATGTTGCATCCCACTTCAGGACGCCTTTTTTTTCGGAACCCAACCACAAGTTTCCGCGGCTATCTTTACCGATAGCGGTTATTTTTTCCTCCAGAGTGCCTGCTTTTACTACAAGTGGCCAGAAACGGCTACTCGAGGACTCAAAACACCAGACACCCTTGTTTGTGCCCAGCCAGACACGGCCAGAGACATCCTGAAGGGCGCAGTTGATCCGGGGAAGTCCGATGCCTGCTTTCACAGGTATGGTCCGATGGTGGAAAAAACCGTCAATCCGGTACAGCACCACCGGGGTTACCAAAAACACGTAACCGTTACGATCTTCAAAAACCGAGGTGATCAAAAGCCGGTCTTTCCCTTTTAAAAGGACACGTCGTATCTGATTAACCAATGGATCGTATAGATACAAATCCTGATAAGTGGCAATCCATACCCGGTTTTTGCTGTCTACAGTTAAGTGGGTAATATGATCATCCGGTCTTTTCGATCCCCGGGCGTATGGAAGCGCCATCTCTTTGAATTCATATCCGTCGTAAAGAAGGAGGCCTTTCCAAGTGCCGATCCACATAAACCCTTGTTTGTCCTGGGCAATGGCAGATATGGCCGTCTGTTTAAGTCCATCGGTCAATCCTATACGTCTGAAAGAAATCCTTCCGTAACCCAAGGCAAAACCATAGCCTGTCAGCTCCAACCAAGCCACCGACACGAGGACGAGCAGAATCTTTCTCCAATTCATAACCGGGCACCCCTAGTACCTTCATGCGAAACTGCCCGTAGCCAATGTCCGAATCAGTTTCCTTTTTAAGCGAAAAAACCGGATTGACATATCCGCCAACCCGGCTTGAGTAGATATAGAAATATCGCCTCTATATAGCTATTTTCAGGCAAAAATTTACTTAAAAGCAACAACCTGAGCTGTTCCGTTATACCGGATTGTCTTGGAAGGAAGATTTGTTCCTTTGATTGAGATCTTAAATTGCCTTTCGGGCACCATGCTGTTAAAATCCCCGGTCCGGTCACCGATAAGCAATTCCTTCCGTGCCTCGTTCCAGGTAAAGCGGATAAGCGAATATCCACCTTTGAGGTAGTCGAAGCCGTCGCCCTCGTCTTCGTACAAAACATAAGACGTATTCCGACCAGGGTAAACCCGGATTTCCATCGATTGAAAATGCTTTATAGACGCATAGGGTGCTTCTTCTGCAAACGGGACAATAGAACCCGCCTTCACAAATACCGGTATCTCGTCCAGGCTAACGTGCCTGATAATCTTTTTCCCACCGGTTAATCGTCTGTTTGTCCAGAAATCAATCCACTCTCCATGAGGCAGGTAGACTTCTTTCGGAAGGGTTCTTTTTAAATCCAAAGCCGTCGCTCCGCGAGCAAACAAAGAGTCTGTTACAGGGGCAACGAGCAGCGAAGGCCCGAAAAGATATTCCGTTCCCAGCTCCCATCCGTTCCGGTCTTCAGGATACGCCATCACCAGCGGTCGCATCAAAGACAATGCTTGTGAGCTCACCGACCAGGCTGAAGAATAGATGTAGGGAAGCAGCCTGTAACGAAGACCGATGTATTTGCGAAGGATGTCGAAGACAAGGTCGCCCGGCTGGCCAAATTGGTAGATTTCCCTCGGCGTATTTGTGCCATGAGACCGCATCATACCCGTAAATACCGCAAACTGGAGCCAACGGATATACAACTCTGCATACGTGGGGTCCCTTATGCCTTCCGGATAATTCTTTGATGTAAAGAACCCTCCAATATCGGAATTCCAGTAGGGCATGCCCGTAAGCGAAAGATTCAACCCCAGGGGAACCTGTTTTTTCAGCGTTAGCCAGCTTGCCTGAATATCTCCGGACCAGAGTACACTGCCGGTCCGTTGCTGGCCGGCAAACGCAGATCTGGTCAGGATCAGCGGGCGCTTGGATACACCGGAACTACCCCTTTGCCCCTCATACACGCCTTCAACTGTCATCAGGGGAAAGGCATTGCCCATCCGCCGGAAGCTTCCCAGGTAGGTGGAGATGCCTGCCGGGCTGTCTATCCTGTCTTTGTAGGCCAGCTCCGGTCCGTTTTGGACAGCCGTACTGACTTCCTTCTGAACAGGTTCAGTCGCGTCAAGCCACCAGCCATCTATACCTGCCGAAAACAGGTTGTCGTTCAGGTATTTCCAATAGATTTTCCGGGCTTCCGGATGAAAGGCATCATACACTTTCACTTGCGGAGAAACCGGATAGGTCAGGAAAGGATACAGCATCTTTCCTTTTTCAAGCTCGCGGTAGATCGATGTATGACTGCCGAACGAAGGCCATACGGAGATCAGCAGGCGCGCATGCTGTTTGTGCACACGGTCAATCATCTTTTTCGGCTCAGGAAACCTGGGGTGATTAAATGCAGCTCCATTCCAGTCAAGCTTATCTTCTCCCCAGTACTGCCAGTCCTGTATGATGCCATCCAGCGGGACACCAAGCTGGCGGTACCGGCCGACTACCGCTATCAATTCTTCCTGGCTTCTGTAGCGCTCCCTGCTCTGGAGGTAGCCAAAACTCCAAAGTGGCAGCATTGGTACGTGCCCTGTCAGCTCCCGATACCTTCGGACAACGTCATCCGGCTTATTTCCTGCCAGAAAGTAATAGTCGATGTTATCCCCTATTTCGGACGTGAAAGCAGCTCTGCCCAGACTATCCTGAAAAACAGTGCCTGAATAATTATCCCAGTAAAGACCATATCCTTTAGTAGATTGAAAAAAAGGAATGGCTATTTCCATGTTCTTTTGCTTCAGCAGGAGTCGCTGATGGCGCTGGTTCATCTTTCCATTCTGATGCTGACCCAGACCATATATGGCTTCATCCGGCGCCAGCAAATAGGACTGAGAAATGCGGTAGCTGGTACGCCCATCGTCGTCGGTGGGTATGAATGGATCTTTATCGGCTATTTCCGCCAGCAGTAGTTTCCCCTGTCCGTCAAAAAACCGAAGTTGTCCGTTTGCTTTGTTCAGCTTCACTTTAAGGGTAGGTGAAAACGCCAGGAGGTAATCGCGCGTTTCCTGTAAACGGATTTTCAACGCAGCTTTCTCTGCTAAGCGTACGACCAGGCTCTTTTCCGTTGAAAGGGGCGCTGCCCCTGGATATCGACGCACGCGGGCAATATGGTCCGTCAGAAAATGAACTTCGGTGCTGACAGCGCCGATCTGTATCCGAAATCCATCGTCCCGCCGTTCAATCGGGACGGTTTTCGCCAAAAGAGACTGATGCAAAAAAACGAGCGGGAGCACATAGAAAATTTTCATAAAAACATCCTTCACAGCGCGCAAAACGGGTTTGCTTTCTGTAGATCAATATCCGTCGTTATTGGGTAAAAGTTTCGGGTTAACCTGCGTTTCGGTCAGCGGGATAGGAAACAGCTCCCGGAAAGCTTCCAGCGGTTTTCCGTTCGGACGTATCTTGTATTTGGACAGGTAGGCACCGACAACCGGCAGAAGACGATCTGTTCGTTTCAGGTCAAACCACCTATGCCCCTCCATGTTCAGTTCCAGGCGTCTTTCTTTCTCGAGCAGCAGGCGCATGTCCGACTGAGAGGACACCGCTACTTCGTTCAAACCGGCTCTTTTACGAACTCTGTTTACAATTCTACCGGCATCTGCAGTTTGCCCTGCTTCGTTGAGCGCCTCGGCGTACTGAAGCAGTACGTCCGCGTAACGACTTACGATCCAGTCGTTGTTTCCGTCAAAGACCACCATCGCGCCAGAATTAATAAACTTCTTCGTATATAACTGGGTTCTTCCGGCGCCGAAGAACGAGCCGACGGAAGCATCTTTGCGCAGATCCCCCTGCTCGAAGGCATCACTAAGATCGGAGTGAACCAGATTGTAGTAATAGCCGGCGCCGGCCGAAGTCAGGACATTGTCGCTCGCCTGCGGCATGAACCAGTTATTAAATGGACTTCCTTCAGTTGCACCGTTTGAATTGATGCCCTGCTTATAGCGGATAGCGAAAATAATTTCCCTGTTCATCTTGTTCGACGTAGAGAAAATGGAGGCATAGTCGGTGAGCAACGCCACCCCGAAATCTGATTCGTTTTCGACAAGCTCTTTCAGTTTGATACGCGCCTGCTCATGGTTTTTCTGCGTCAGCAGCACCTCGCCCCACAGTGCAAGTACAGCCGCCCTGGTGGCTCTTCCCAATCCGGCCGAATTCGCTGCATAGTAATTGGGAAGAACGCCATTGGCGTCGGTCAGATCTGCATTGATCTGGCTGTAAACGTCCTCTACGGCATTTCGCCCGTCTACATAAGCGTCGGAAGGATCCTGAAAGTCTTTGACGACCAGTGGTACCTTACCCCAAATCCTAACCAGATTGAAATTACAGAGTGCCCGGATAAATTTCACTTCGCCGAGATACCGCTTTTTTGCAGCTTCTCCCATTGGAATTTTCCCGGCATTCCCAATAACATTATTGCAGCGCTGGATGCAACGATAATGGGCGATCCACAACGCCGAGATATTCGTGTTGGTAGCATCGATAACGAGTGGCTCGACTCCGTCAACAGCAGTCGCGTCTGACCAGCCGTTGTCGGCAGCCAGGTCCCCGATGAGATACATACCCGCGGAGCCGGAGGAACCGTAAATTCTCTGCAGTGCCGCGTATGCCCCTGTTACCGCATTGGCAAGGCTTGCCGAATCGGAATAATAGGTGGCTGTCGGCGTCTGGCTTGGATTATCAATATCCAGGAAAGAATCCTTGCAGGAGGCAAGGCCTATCGAGCAGGCAACAAGAATGGTTAGTTTATGTTTGAACGTCATGTCGTTACTAGTTGGAAACAGAAACAATCAGAAACCGAGGTTAAGCCCTATTACAAAGGTTCTGGCAAGCGGATAGGCGCCCTGATCTACGCCAAGTCGCGGCTGATCAAGACTTCCCCACATGTTGACATCTGGGTTGTAGCCAGGATACTTGCTGAATGTGAACAGGTTCTGGGCTGTAGCATAGACCCTTGCGCTTTGCTGGGTGGGCTTCCGGAAAATCAGCGACGTCAGGTTGTAACCCAGTGTTACGGTCCGCACGCGCAGATAGGAACCATCAAACAGGTTTCGGGTGGAAAACTGAGACAACGATGACGGACTTGCATTGCCGGGGTTGTTAGCCCTGGGGGTCCAGCCGTTGCCGGGTTGCTCGGGTGAACGCCACCGGTTCAGGGCGTCTGTCGTTACGTTCGTGCCTCCGACAAACGTATTGGAATACCGGTCAGTAGCATTGGCAATGTCGTTGCCATACGTCCCCTGGACAGTAACGGCAAGGTCCAGCTTCCCATAGGTAAACGAATTCTGCCAGCCATAGGTAAACTTAGGTAAGGCAGTACCGATCTTGACGATGTCTTTGGAATTAATGATCTTATCGTTATTCTCATCGCTGTATTTGATGTCCCCTGGAACCGATCCGCCAGCTTCCCAAACCGGGCCTGCTGCCACTTCGGCGGCATTCCGGTAAACCCCCGTCTGCTTGTATCCCCAGAAGTCGCCGATCGATCCGCCCACAACGGCCCGGATTGAATTCTGGTACCCAGGCGAACTGACAACGTCATACATGATCGGCGAGCCATCAACCAGCGATAGAATTTTGTTTCGGTTGAAGGAGATATTGAACGAGGAATTCCATTTCACTTTTCCCAGCGAATTCCGCGTGCTGACAGCCAGTTCGATCCCCCTGTTCCGGATTTCGCCGACATTGGTGAGCACCGAGTTCGTAAATCCGATCAACGCCGGGACGTTCTTGCTGAGCAGGAGATTCTTAGTTGTCCGGTCGTACCATTCAAACGTAAAGGCCAGCTTGTTGCGGAACAATCCCAGGTCCAGGCCGAAATTTTTCTGAATGTTGGTTTCCCATGTAAGGTTGTTGAGCAAAAAGTTTCCTTGTGCGTATCCAACCGCCAGGTTACCCGTCCCGGGGCCCAGGATTGCATTATCAACTACCTGGTATCCCTGCCAGCTAAAATCCCCAATGTTGTTGTTTCCGGTTTTTCCCCAACTGGCCCGGATTTTGAATTCATCGACCCGGTCGGCAGAGATGAGATTCCGGAAGAAAGGCTCTTCCTGTATCGCCCATGCTGCCGAAATGGAGGGAAATGTCGCAAACCGCTGGGCCCGTCCAAACCGGGAGGAACCGTCCCGGCGAACGGCAGCCGACAGGATATACCGGTACTTGTAATTGTATTGGAGCCGCCCGAAAACAGACACGAGGCTGCTGGCCGAATACGACGGCGTTCCGTCGATTCCCGTCGAGTTGGTGGGGTACTCTACCAGCAGGCTTGTGGCCGTGCCGGCACGTGAGGAAATACTGATCAACTCGCTCGTCATCTTTTGGGCGGAATACCCGGCAATTACGTCGAGGTTGTGCCCTTCCCCGAGCGTCCTCCGGTAGTTGGCTGTATTTTCCCAAGTCCAGCTATAGGTATTCCCCTTAGCCATTGTACTACGTATATTACTTAAAACGGGGTTGGATAAATTGGCAAGAGGATTAGCGTCATTCATCAACGTACTGGGAATAAACCATTTTCGTTCGTTGAAGAGAAACTCCACGCCCAGGCTGGACCGAAATGTCAGTCCGGCAATAGGTTCGATTTCCAAGTAGGTTGACGAAACGGTGCGAAGTGATTTCAGTTTATCCTTATACAGGTCCAGGACCGCCAGCGGACTATAGGTTTGCCCGTTAAACAACTGCGCGTTAGCTGGATCAGTATACGGCCCGAAGTTGTAAATGCTGGTATAATCACCATTGGGCTGGTAGGCTGGGAAAATCGGCGGCAGCAGCCTGGCCAAGGTTATTGGTGCCCCCAGCCCTGGATTGGGGCCAAAGCTGGTGTTCATAGCACCACTGTTAACGGTTCCGGCGGCCGGGCGGATATCTGTGGTGGAAAACGAAGGGGAAAGATTAATACCAAATCGCATCCAGGGATTCAATTTGACGTTCAGGTTCGACCGCACACCGTAGCGTTCATATCCCGTATTTCGCAGAATACCGCCTTGATTCATATAGTAGCCAGACACATAATAATCCATATTCTCATTAGCTCCGGAAACAGAAAGCTGATAATTCGACATGGGTGCTGTTTTGAAAATCAAATCCTGCCAATCGGTATCCGCCAATTTTTCCGGCGAATTGAACATTGGCGGAACAGGTTTTCCTCCGTTGACAAAGGCGTCTTTTACGTAATCGATGTATTGATCTCTATTGAGCACATCAATTTTTTTCGACACTTGCTGGATACCGGTATAGGCATCGAATGAATACCTGACTTTTCCTGGTTTCCCACGCTTTGTCGTTACCAGTACGACACCGTTTCCTCCCCTGGAGCCGTACATGGCCGCCGCCGCCGCGTCTTTCAGCACATCTATGCTTTCAATGTCGGCGGGATTTAATTGGCTGAAATTATCTGCGTTGACCATAGGTACGCCGTCGATGACATACAACGGCGAGTTGCCTGCACGCAACGAACCCATCCCCCGGATCTTAATCTGCGGTGGCGTTCCTGGTTCGCCAGTTCCCTGCTGCACATTCACGCCGGGCAAGGCGCCAACAAGCGCTTCGGCTGCAGTAGCGATTGGCTTACCTGCAATTTCCTTTGCACCGATTCCGGCAACGGCATTCGAAACTGCCTTTCGGGAGGTTATCCCATAAGCAATGACAACAACATCTTTTAACTCATTGGCAGTAGGCTGGAGGGTAATGGTGAAAACGGTTCGGTCTCCCACCGGTTCTTCCTTTGCCAGATACCCCAATGATGTAAACAGGAGAACCGCGCTCCTGTCTGGAACAGCTAATTTGAATTTTCCATTATTATCAGATACAGTACCCAGGCTACCCCCCTTCACCCGTATTGAAACGCCGGGCATCGGTTCTCCTTTTTCGTCAGCCACGGAACCTGTTACCTGTATCGTCGCGCCTGCCTGGATATGCTGCCCTGACGCCTCGACATTCAATAGCCAGCATACACATAGCAAGAGGAAAGATGGAAATACTCTACACGTAGTTTTAGCGCTCATAGAAAACTTTCAGTTAGCAGGATTCGGGATTGAGAGCAACGAATGCGTTTTGCTCCGGAAGGCTTTTCTGCAGACTTTCCCAGAAAAGGATAAAATAAAATTTGATTCCTTCCATTCCTTCGCAAAGGAAGAAGCCGAGAGGCTCCGGCCGGTGGAAAATCATCCCAAACTGGTGGACAATCGTCCCAACGCTGTAAAATAGGTCGAACGACCCAACCTTTGGGGGCAAGCAAGCCTTCGCCCGGCCTGTATCATCAACAGCAGGAACAGCCCCAACGAATATGTTTGGGGACGCTTACAACTTACATCAGGCCACGAAGCGTCTTGGGATATTACATACTCTGATACCCCGCCTGCGCCAATTGCCTCCTTTCAATTGCTCCCACCTTTACCTAATCGCTTAACGAATTGAAAAAAGACAATGGAGCATCGCTATATTCTCTTCGCATTCGCCTCTGCTCTCGTTGATGAGCAACAGGCGTGTGAGAATCATCCTTCCTTCCGACGGTAGGCACCTTAATTCGTTGTCTTGCCGCATGTGCCCCCCGGAACATCCTTGGAAACGACCAAAAATCTTTTCACAGACATAACAAATGATCCGCCAAGCCCCCGCATGAAGGACCAATGCCACAGTCTCCGGAACTGCTTCGATAGAACCTTCAATGCCTCCTTGAGCAAATACGAGTCTGGCCACTCTCGCTACCACTGCTTCCCCGAAAACTACCACTCCATTTCCGGCCCGGGTCAGAACTTTGTGTCGTAAACCTGCCTGGGCAACATGCTCCTGCAGATCCGTACATTCTTACCCGTAATCCGTATGGAATCGCTTACCGACGAGGTGCCTCATCCTCACCGCCTGAATTTCCTGACAACCTATGTGTTCTCACAGGACCACAAGATGATTGCCAAGCAGTATCTGATTACCGGAATTGTCTGGGCGTTTATCGGAGGGCTGTTATCTATTCTTTTTCGTTTGCAACTCGGATTTCCCGATCTGAACCTGGAGGGATTACGCTGGCTGCTGGGGAAATGGATCACTCCGGAAGGTAAACTTGAACCGGAATTTTACCTGGGAATGGTCACGCTTCACGGCACCATCATGGTTTTCTTCGTACTGACGGCAGGGCTGAGCGGCACCTTTTCCAACTTGTTGATCCCCCTGCAGATCGGCGCCAGGGACATGGCGTCAGGCTTCCTCAACATGCTCTCGTACTGGTTTTTTCTGACGGCGAGCGTGATCATGCTGAGTTCCCTTTTTATTTCGACCGGACCCGCTTCCGGAGGCTGGGTGATCTATCCGCCTCTTTCGGCCCTCCCAACAGCGTCGGGAGGTTCAGGTCTGGGCATGACGCTGTGGCTCTTTTCCATCGCGTTGTTCATCGTGTCTCAACTGATGGGGAGTCTGAATTACATCACGACAGTCATCAATCTTCGTACGCGGGGACTGTCCTTTACCCGCATGCCGCTGACGATCTGGTCCTTTTTCCTCACCGCCGTATTGGGAACCCTGTCGTTTCCCGTTCTCTTTTCTGCGGTGCTGCTGCTGATTTTCGACCGAAGCTTCGGTACCAGTTTCTACATCTCAGAGATATACATTGGCGGGGAGGCTTTGCCCAACCAGGGCGGATCCGCCATCTTGTTTCAGCACCTGTTCTGGTTTCTGGGGCACCCGGAGGTGTACATCGTGGTCATGCCGGCGCTGGGGATCACGTCGGATGTAATTTCGACAAATGCCCGCAAGCCTATCTTCGGCTACCGGGCGATGATCGGCTCGCTCCTCGGCATCACGCTGCTTGCCTTTATCGTCTGGGCGCACCACATGTTCGTATCCGGAATGAATCCCTTTCTGGGCTCGATCTTCATGTTTCTGACACTGATCATCGCGGTTCCCTCGGCGGTGAAGGGTTTCAACTATATCACCACGCTCTGGCGCGGAAACATCGTGTTCACACCGGCGATGCTCTGCGCCATCGGGATGGTCTCGCTCTTTGTGGCAGGAGGCATTACCGGCATTATCCTGGGTAATTCGGCCCTTGACATCCAGCTCCACGATACCTATTTCGTGGTGGCGCATTTCCACCTGGTCATGGGCTCCGCCTCTTTCATGGGTTTGCTGGCGGGGGTATATCATTGGTTTCCTAAATTATATGGTCGGCTGATGAACAGGACGCTCGGCTATGTTCACTTCTGGATTACCTTCATTGGGCTCTATTGCGTATTTCTGCCGATGCACTACCTCGGAATAGCAGGCTTTCCGCGTCGCTATTATTCCTTTTCGTCTTATGATCTTAACGGTTCTTTTGCCGATCTGAATCAGTTTATCAGCATAGCCGCCATCGCTACTTTCTCGGCACAACTCCTTTTTATCTATAACTTTTTCCATTCCATTTTCCGTGGAAAAAGGGCGCCTCAGAATCCCTGGCGGTCAAATACCCTTGAGTGGACAACGCCTGTGAATGTCGGACACGGGAACTGGGAAGGACCCGTACCGGCCGTTTACCGCTGGCCTTATGACTATTCCAAACCCGGGGCTTCGGAAGACTTTATTCCGCAGACGGTTCCCTTCTCCCAAACGCCGGAATCGAACCTGCCGGAAGAGCAGGAACTTCTTGCGCAAGAGGCCATCATCCATTCCCTCCGGCAGAATCAGGAGGAGATTTCGGCGAAGTCCGGCGGACATTAGTACATCTGTTATTTGTACCATAACTCCCCTGAATCCTCTCCTGCCTGCCCGCAACTGTCCGGGTACCTTTGACAGGAATTTTAACGCTTCTCATTCGTCAGAATGGCAATCTGTACTGATTATGGCTGCTCATCTTTCTTCCCATACCGTCAACGCACTGCTTTCTACCCGACTGATCCCGGTGTTTTACCATCCGGAGCTTCTTGCCTGCATAGAAGCCGTGCAGGCGGCCTATCAGGCAGGTGTACGTGTTTTCGAATTTGTTAACCGGGGCGAAAAAGCGTATGAGGTATTTGTCGGATTGAAGATGTATGTCCAAAAACACCTGCCCGATCTGGCATTGGGTGTCGGCACCGTGTTCGATTCTGCCACGGCTAACAAATTCATCTGGGCCGGTGCCGACTTTCTGGTTTCGCCTATCGTCCATCCTCCCTTGGGGGAGTTGTGCCGACAAGCGCGTATCCCGTGGATTCCCGGTGTTTTTTCCCCGACCGAATGCTACCTGGCCGTGCAGGAGGGAGCCGATTTCGTCAAACTGTTCCCGGCAGATGCGCTCGGGCCTGAATTCCTCAAGACGCTGAAGGGGCCAATGCCGGAGCTGAAAGCCATTGTCTCAGGGGGAATCCAACCGACGGAAAAAGGCATCCGCCAATGGATGGGTGCCGGCGCTGTCGCCGTTAGCATGGGAACGGCGCTTTTTGCCGGGACGGATCCGCAACAACTCATGACGACGTGTTTGTCATGGCTGCAAAACAGTACAATCTCTTCCGGTATTTCATCTCCCGTCGCATGAAAAACAATGCCATTCCGATGGTGGATATCTGCTCGGTAACCGGCCTGGGGTCTTCTGAAATCATGGTCCGGCGGTTTAGTGAGTATCTCGGGGAGCATACCAACCTGTGCCATCTTCACCGCCATACGTTTTATCACCTTCTCTTTTTTACCAGAGGAGCAGGAACGCATACGATTGATTTCGAGCATTTTCCCGTCCACCGAAACCAGATATATTTCATGGTACCCGGACAGGTACATGTCTGGCAGTTTGACGATGCACCGGAAGGCTTCATCGTTAATTTTTCTCCGTCTTTTTTTGAGTCCTTTCTGCTGCGACCCGACTACCTGGAAACCTTTCCCTTTTTTGACGGCGTAGCCAGGATCATTGATCTGCCGCCGTCTGCCGGTGTGGAAGGACAACTGGAGGAGCTCCTCAACCATTCGCCAGGCCGGCCAGACGTGCTGCGGGTACTCTTGCTCCGCTTGTTTCAGACAGTCGAAACCTACGTTAAACCGGTTCCCAGGCTGCCCGTCGGGCATTATAATTACCTCATTCTGAAAAACCTGCGGAAACTGATCGATCAGCATTTCCTGACCCTGCACCGTCCTTCGGAATACGCCCGGATGCTTTACATCACCCCAAATCACCTGAATGCGCTTTGCAAGGAGCATCTCGGTCTTCAGGCCGGCGAGCTGATCCGTAGCCGCATTGCCCTCGAAGCAAAACGGTTGCTGATCAATTTCGGTATGAGTATTTCCGAAATCGCCTACGCCCTTCACTTTAACGATAACTCCTATTTCACCAAGTTCTTCAAGAAGCAGACCGGTCTGACGCCGGAGGAATTCCGGAAACAACATCAGTGATATGAAAAGAAGTCAATTATCTGCCATGACGGGGGCAAAGTGCCCGCATTGCCGGCAAGGCGACCTGTTCCGATATCCGTACTACCGGCTACGGCACTTTTCGGATATGTACACATTTTGCCCGCATTGCGGTCAGCGATACGAAAATGAACCGGGCTTCTTCATGGGAGCTGCGTACGTGAGTTATGCTCTTTCTACCGGAATCGTGCTTGTAACGGCGATTGTCCTCTTCCAGTTTTTCGGAGACCCTTCTCCATTTGTGTACATCGGTATGTCGGTCGGCCTGATACTGCTATTGGCACCTTTCAATTTCCGGATCGCCCGGGTGCTGTATATCTATCTCTTTTCCGGCATCAGGTATGAGGAGAATCCGCGCATCATTCCGCGGGAAAAGAGCTGATCTGCGGCAGCAACCTAATAAGATAAAAGAGCTTTGCATTCTTCCGGCCACCCTGTTGTGGCCGTCCTTACTCTTCTATGGAACTTCAATTATCGGACCGTGTCGACCCTGCCGCCCGACACGACATCCTTGAACTCAGGCAGGTTATTTCCGCCTACCGGAAAGGCGATCTCGACAACGAGCGGTTCCGCGCGTTCCGGCTGACCCGCGGCATTTACGGGCAGCGTCAGGACGGTGTCCACATGATCCGTGTCAAACTCCCGTTCGGCAGGCTGACGCCGGAACAACTCATCCGGATCGCCGATTGTGCCGACGCCTACGGACATGGGAACCTGCACCTCACCACCCGGCAGGATATCCAGTTGCACTATGTAAAACTGGAAGATACGCCCCAGCTGTGGGCCGATCTGGAAGACGCAGGCATCACACTGCGGGAAGCCTGCGGGAATACGATTCGCAATATGACAGGCTCGGCTATCGCCGGCATAGACCCCGATGAGCCGTTCGACGTTTCGCCGTACGTGCACGCCATGTTTTCCTACTTTCTCCGGAATCCCATCTGCCAGGACCTGGGAAGGAAATTCAAAATTGCGTTTTCTTCTTCCGAAAAAGATACAGCCTTCACCTTCATCCATGACCTGGGGTTTATCCCGAAAATCAGGACCGGTACGAATGGCTCTCAGCTGGGCTTCCGGGTTTTGCTGGGCGGTGGCCTCGGTGCACAGCCGTTCGCGGCCACTCCCGTACTCGACTTTCTCGAAGAAGATCAGGTGATTCCGTTTACCGAAGCCTGCATCCGGATTTTTGACCGCTACGGCGAACGGACACGGCGGCACAAGGCGCGTCTCAAATACCTGATCCAGGAACTAGGTATCGACAGTTTTTTGGCTCTGGTGGAAAGCGAGCGCCTCGCCCTGGGAAGGTCATCTTTTCCGGTGAATAGGCCGGAGGCAGAGCCTGTCGTACCACCGGAAGTGGACGCGTATACAGGTATGGATGTTCCTGCCGGATCGCTGTTTGAAGTCTGGCGGTCAACGAACGTCTTCGCTCAGAAACAAGCCGGCTATTTTGCCGTACAACTCCGGATTTCCAACGGTGACCTGCCGGCTGCCACGGCGCGCCACCTGGCGCAGGTCATCCGAACGTTTGCAGCAGACGATGTACGGGTGACTGTCAACCAGGGATTGCTGCTCAAATTCGTGCCGGCCCACGCGTTGTTTCCGCTGTTCCGGGCGTTGGAGGACCTGGCCCTGGCCCGGCCCGGGTTCGATACCCTCCATGATGTGACCGCCTGTCCCGGTACCGATACCTGTAACCTGGGTATTGCCAGTTCTATGGGTCTTGCGCGGGAACTTGAGCGGATGCTCACCGAAGAATATCCGCAGATGATCACCGAAAAGCAGTTGAAAATCAAGATTTCAGGCTGTATGAACGCCTGCGGACACCATACAATTGCTGACATCGGATTTCACGGGATGTCCATCAGGCAGGGAAAGCTCGTACTGCCCGGGATGCAGGTGCTGCTGGGTGGTGCAATTCTGGGAAACGGCGACGGAATCCTCGCTGAAAAGGTCATCAAACTGCCTTCCAAACGTACTCCGCAGGCATTGAGAGTGCTTCTGGATGACTTTCGTACTCATTCCCAAAACCAGGAACCGTTTCATGCGTACTTTGCCCGACAAGGCAAAGCGTATTTTTACACACTGTTGAAACCGCTTGCCGAGTTGGAGGTCCTTTCTCAGGATTTTCTCCTCGACTGGGGAGAAGATACGCAGTATGCAACCCTTGTGGGTGTCGGGGAGTGCGCGGGAGCGCTGGTGGATCAGGTGGCCATCGTTCTCGACGAAACTCGTGTGAAACTCGAAAAAGCACGAGAGGCGTTCGACCGGCAGGATTGGGTCAATGCGATTTACTATGGCTACAGCGGAATGATTCACGCAGCGAAGGCCCACCTGCTCACGCGAGATCTTCCGGCCAATACCCATCACCTGATTATCCTGCACTTTGACAGACTTGTTTTCCCGGAGCAACCCGAACTTGGTGACTTCCGAAACCGGATCATGCAGATCAATCAGCATGCTCCTTCAGAAACTTTTGCCGCAAGATACCTCGCAGAAGCAGAGGCCTTTTTTGAGCGGATTGCTGCTTTGAGGGACAGTGAGTTGGCGGATACTGCATACTAACCCAACTGCAGCAATGTATGGATAGTTACGGCAGTATGACACGAGAAAGTTCGCGCGTATACTTGATACGTTACCCATACATCCTGCTCAGATGCATTCCTGAAATGAATTGCTAAGCATCTCTGTATAGCGGGCTATTTTCAAATTTATATTTGATTTATCTGGCTTCGGGATGTCCTGCGGAACATCCCGAAGAGCGAGTTTGAAAGATGTCGCTTATCCGATAAAATAGGTTAAAACCGACTGACTATCATCCGATTTCGGCAATCAATGTTTCCCGATCATTTTCCGGTAATATTTAAATGCCGATTTCACCTCCTTTAAGTTGTCTGTCATGTTGTGCTCGCACTCAATTTGCGCGTATCCAGCGAATTTCTGGTGTTTCAGCTCGCGGAAAAGTGGCTCGAACGCGATAGCACCTGTACCGGGATCCACGTCTTCCTTTGCCTGGTTTATGTCTTTCATATGAAGGCCGATAATATGGCCGGAAAGGGATTTAATACAGGCCACCGGATCAAGGCCGCTGCGTACCCAATGCCCGATATCCCCGCAAGCTCCGATGTGACGGTGCCCTTTTATTGCAGCCAGAACGGAATCAGGATGCCAGTAGGCGCTTTCTCCTTTGGCATGCTGATGAATGGCGATCCGGATTCCGTAAATACCAGCAAGACTGTCGATGCTGTCGAGGTGTTTCGTTTCCGGCTCGCACACAAAATACGTCACGCCGAATTTCTTTCCCTGGTCAAAAATGCGCTTCCAGTCACGAGCATCCTTTCCGTTGGCTACATACATTGAAACCATCTTTACTCCATTCTGTTTCAGCAGTTTCCGGACCATTGCTATTTCTCCGTCCGTCGCATCAATCATCTGTTTGTTTCCAAAACCCGGCCCCATATTGCTGAAGGAGAACCCTTCCACGTATTGAACGCCCGTTTCTCCGGCCTGTTTAATGGCCTGTTCAAAGGGCTGTTTATGGAACGAATAGAGGGCAACACCCAACCTGACGTTACCAACAGTCGGGTGTTCAAGTGACTGAGAGAAAGAAGTCCGGGAGGTAAAAAATACTATACATAACAGGCTCGTCATCAGGTAAGTCCGTTTCATTTTCTTGGCTTTATCTTTATAGCATTACTTGATTTTTTAATCCAAAGCAAACGCGACATAGGCATCGCTCTTCTTCTTTTCCCATTTCGATCCACCGGCTGAGATCACGACGTATTGCCTGCCATCAATTGCATACACAGCAGGCGTAGCGACTCCGGGAGCAGGCAGGTCATATTCCCATAAAATCTTCCCTGTCCGCTTATTGATCGCTCTGAATTTTCCATCTGCCGAAGCGCCGATGAAGAGCAATCCTCCTGCGGTTACTACCGGTCCTCCGTAGTTCTCCCGGCCCGTTGCCGGGATTCCTTTTTTCTTTAATTCTTCGAATTCTCCAAACGGAATTTTCCATTTGTATTGTCCGGTATTCAGGTCAATGGCGCTGATTGTGCCCCAGGGCGGCGAGATGGCCGGATACCCTTCCTTCGTCAGGAATTTATGATAACCGGTACTGTGGTAATCAGGCCCGGCCGGTTGGCGATCGGTTAGAGAAGGCCCTTTGTATGGCTTGTCCTGCTCTTCGGTCAATTCAAGAATCAGCGAAGCAATCGCCTTCTTCTCCTCTGCCGAGAGATAGCCGAAACCAGGCATCCGCCCCTTTCCTGAAGAAATAAATTCTACAAACTGAGTGGTCGTGTACTTTTTATTCAGCCCGATCAGAGAAGGGATTCCTCCTTCTCCTCCGCCCTTTCTTTCCGGGCCATGGCAAGCAATACAGGTCCGTGAATAGAGCGTTTGGCCCGCTTCCCTGTTAGTGAGGTTATTTGTTTTTTCCGATTGCTTTGCCTTTACGAGTTGAAGCACCCAGGTCATTTCGTTTGCATTGACGTAGAGTATATTAGTCCTGGGGTCAACGGCAGGTCCGCCCCATTCACCGCCACCATCATAACCCGGCAAAATGACCGTTCCCCGTTCGGATGGCGGCGTGTAAATACCCTCCGACCGGTATGAATGGAATCTGCGTTTAATATCCTGATAGGAAGAATCGGGCACGAGCCTGTTCAGGTCTTTTTCAGTGAGCACCTGCCGGACAAAGGGTTTCGGAAACCGGGGAAAAGGTTGCGTCGGGCTGAGAATTTCTCCGGCAACAGCTCCATTCGTTTTAACCGGCTTTTCATCAATCGGAAATACCGGCTTTCCTGTCAACCGGTCGAGAACAAACAGGAAACCCATTTTGGTAGACTGCACAATAGCGTCTACTTTTTTTCCACCCCGGTTGAGTGTTACCAAGACGGGAGGACTGGAAATATCCATGTCCCAAACATCGTGGTGAACCGTCTGAAAATGCCAGATTAATTTGCCGGTATTTGCGTCAATAGCCAGAATACAGTTTCCGAAGAGTCCGTTACCCAGCCGGCCCCCTCCGTAAAAATCGTTCGTGGGATTCCCCGTTCCGGTAAATACAATTCCCCGTTTTTCGTCCAGACTGAAACCGCTCCAGGGATTTGTCGAGCCCTTCGTTTTATACGCCTCCGGGTCTTTCCAGGTATGAAATCCTTTTTCTCCCGGATAGGGAATAGTATGAAAAATCCACTTTTGTGTCCCCGTTACTACGTCAAAACCCCGGATATGACCCGGCGTATCGTCACCGCCCTGCCCACAGCCGGTGATGATCGTGTTTTTGTAAATTTTGACCGGGGAAGTTAACGCGACGGACATTTTTCCCGGATCTCTGTCGAGACCGGTCCGCAGGTCTACGCCGCCGTCTGTTCCGAATGTAGAAATCAGCTTTCCTGTCAGGGCATTTACGGCAAAAAGAAACGGACCTGCCGTGTAAATAATCCGATGATCGTTGGCGCCATCTGTCCAGTATGAAACACCCCGGCACATATGGTTCGCGCGTACCGGCCAGGTTTTATTCTGAAGAGGGTCGGATGGGTCAAATTTCCACTTTTCCCTGCCGGTAGCGGCATCTACTGCACATAGCTTCAGAGTCGGGGAGGCTACGTAAAGAACGCCATTGATCACAATCGGGTTGCTTTCCATGGCCGAACCGAATTTCGTCGAATCCCTGTTTTCAGAATGATAAATCCACGCCACTTTCAGCCGGTGGACATTGGAGGTATCTATCTGTGCCAGTGAGGAGTATTTGATGTTTTCATGCGTGCCTCCATACTCCGTCCAGTTAGCGTATCGATCTGTTTGAGGCGATTGGACAGCGGCCATCCAGGAAAAGCCTGCAACCGCTGCCAGGCAGGCGCCCAGGCCGCTCCGCGTAATCCTTTTCATTAATTTGTTTTCCATAGCCGGTTCCGGCGATTTTGTCAAGTAATCGGCATCAAGTCTGCCCCCGATTATCCCCATTCTTATTTTCCGATGTAGCATAGGGTAACAAGGCGCGCGTCTCCTGACAGATGTCCGGCTGCGACGCAGCGTCTCCGAATACCACCCGCCAGGAATAAACAACAAACAAATGTAGAAAAAGTACAAGCCGGCCTAAAGTACAGAATTTGCCAATGCTTGCACACTATTTACGCAGCAGATGGCAGAATGCCAACAAGGCCGTCTATTCGGTTCTGCCGGTCGCCGGCTGATTTCCCGGAGACCGACGCCTGCGAAGCAACTCTTCTTCCGGGATACCGATAACTAACGTTTCATCACATACGCAGAGCGGAATATTGTCACCTACCCGGGCAAGCGCCGGTGTTCCTCTTGTCGATGCTTAGGTGACGAGGTACAGATCAAAAGTCCGGAAAGAAGAAGCGCTGATTGGTTACTTCCTGCACTTAATTTACCTTATTTATGATACGAACAGGTTCGTCATATACATATTTGTATCACATGAAGACCATTTTCCGCGACATACAGCCTGTCGCAAACGCGAGTTTCACCATTCATCAGGAGCGTGCGACGCAGTTTGCTGCCCCCTTTCACTTCCACAAGGGATATGAGCTGTTGTTCATCATCAAAGGCCAGGGAAAGTTCTACGGCGGTAATCAGGTAATGAATTTCAATTCGGGAGATGTCTACCTGTTTGGGCCGGACTTTCCGCATTACTTTGTCAATGACCGGGCTTTCCTGGAATCAGGTCAGACCGGACATTCCATCATCATTCAATTTCGGGACGGATCGCTCGAAAAAGTATTCGCCCTGCTGCCGGAACTTCGGGTTGTAAGCGGGCTTCTGAAGCAAGCCGAAGCCGGCATTAAGTTCAGTCAAGTCGGCGGGGAAATTCTTTCCCTTCCGTTTGAAATGCTGAAATCGAAGAATGCAGGCTTGCAGAACCTGCTTTTCTTTATGAATACGCTGCATCAGCTTGCCAGCAGCAAGCGCCTGCTGATGACGATCATCGATCCCGTTTTGAAGGTTTCCCAGAAAAAGCAACATGCTGATTCCAGGCTCGATGCCGTCTATCAATATGTATTAAGTCACTTCAGCGAAGAGCTGACCACCCAGCAGGCCGCTTCATTGTCGTGCATGCAGGACGCAGCTTTTTGCCGGTATTTTAAGCGGAGAACGCAAAAGACTTTTTCCCAGTTTGTGAACACCGTCCGCATCACCCATGCCACGCATTTACTTAGCAAAACAGACCGGAATATATCCGACATCTGCTTCTCCTGTGGGTTCAACAGTGTTTCCTATTTCAACAGGCAGTTTAAGGGTATCGTTGGTCTGACTCCGGCCGATTATCGGAAAACAACGACGCAGGAAGAGACCGATCAGCAGGAATAATCCGGGCCGACTCCGGCCAAAACCGCGCAGGTCAATGCCCGGGGTTTTGCTTTCTTGCGATAGTCAAAAGCCTTCTTTTGAGGATTTCTATCCTTTTTACTTGCGAATTTTGTCTTGTTTTTCAACCTTGCCTGATCTGGATTTTTCGGCAAAAAAACTGCAGCTTATGATTAGCAATACTGCACTGATCGCCGGGACGATCCATCCGTTATATATCGTTGGATTCTATACACTACCATTGTTAAAAAGGAGACGTAGGGTGACACCCATTCCAGGCCAGCGGATAACGTTACAATCGGAAGAAAGGGTGATTACAGGTAAATTCAAAGCGCTTTTAAACTCTCGGCCCCAATGAAAGAATCCGGGACTGCTGGTGTTTGCGGTATCAAAGGTCTTTGCTAACTCGCTACTAGATTGGCCTACCGGTAGACGTTCGCCCGTCCAATTCCCCGTGTCTTGGCAATTTCGTCAACTGTCTTATTCTTCCGGCTATAAAACGCCGGCGTCGGCCCTACTTTCTGCTTCTTTCGAAAGACCTGGCTTTCGTACGCTCCCGGGTGATGATCCGCTCAAACCCCGTCAACGTACGGAAGAAAGAATATATAAGCCGCCTATGGGCCAATGTGGTATCGATGGGATCATGCTCTTGCTTCAACAGATTCAGGTAGGTGATATAAGCCAATCTCTTCACCCTCTGACAGACTTATTACGAATACGACTAAGGGTTTCTTTGGTAATTCCCAAATAGGAGGCAATGATGTGTTGCGGGAACCTTTGAACAAATTCGGGATATTTTCGCGTCAATTCTTTGTATCTATATTCTGCGGTATGGTTGATCGAGATATGCAGCCTGCTTTGCATGGCCATGTGATGGGCATCGTCAAGTTTCTTCCGCAATTCACAAAACGCCGGAATAGCATTTACTTTGTCATACCAGCCGTCTGCTTTGGGCAACATTAAGACTTCGGTTTCCTCCCAGGCATCAATATTATAGATCGACGGCGTTTCCTTGTGGTAGCTCTCGCGATCTGACGTCCACCAATTTTCGATGGCTAAATTAAGGACGTGCTCGTTTCCTTTGTCATCTACTGTATATTGGCGGACGGCTCCTCTAACAATAAAAGAAATAAATTTACATACTTCACCTTCTTGCAGCAGAAACTGCCGTTTCTTGAATTTCTTCGGTACAAACGCCTTTTGGATCAACTGTACATCCTGTTCAGAGAGCGGAACAGTCGTTTGCCGTGCAAAGTAATCAAAGAGTGAAGTAAACATTGTCCAAAAGTAAATAGCACCTTTTTTGATAGTCATTACAGCTCCGCAATAGCGCCCGATGTTGAGGTATATCAATCTCTTTGATTAACATTCCTCACCACACTACGGCCAATATACTATTTAGATTGTAACAAACCAATTGGAGTCATGAATGCCAGCCATAGCGTTGCCGGTGCTTATGACACCACAGCGCCGCAAGTAAAGGATGCAACATTTTCATTGCTCAGATGCGAAAAACATTAATAGCCCTGGTTATATGAAATGCATATATCCAGAGTATTGTTGATGTACATTAACATTATTTTTTATCATATCGCATCGTAACCTAAATGAGCACGCTATAGTTTCGCTCATCATAAAAATGGAAATCAAAATTGCTCACTTGCAAAATAATAAGCTGCGCATAATGGAGAAAATAAATGGCAAGAAGGTAATGGTTGTTGGAGGAAGCTCGGGTATTGGACTTGCTACAGCAAAACAGGCAAAAGCAGAAGGGGCCATTGTTACCATCTTGGGGTACAATCCCGATCAAACCAAACTCATAGCCGAAGAAAACGAATTTAATTGGAGAGTTGCTGATGTAACAAAACAAGAAACTATCTACGAAACACTTTCTGATGTTCAGCAGGTCGATCATCTGGTCCTGCTCGCCGGGACATTTGTTGCCGGGCCAATTCTAAATGCCGATATAACTTACCTGCATAAAGCGTTTGATGAACGCATTTGGGGCTCACTGCATATCATTCGTGCGTTAGGTACTAGGCTTTCGAGTAATGCATCCATTACTTTTACTTCAGGTGTGCTGGCAGACCGACCGGTACCGGGAATGGCAATATTAGCGGCTGCATCGTCCGCCGTAGAAGCTTTGGTTCGAGGCCTTTGTCTTGAGCTCGCCCCTCGGAGGGTGAATGCTGTTTCTCCGGGCACCACAGATTCACCGTTATTGGCTAAATCCTTAGGTGCTGACAGAGAAATATTTATAAATTCAGTAAAAGATAAATTACCGCTTAAACGTATAGCGACCCCTGATCAAGTTGCTTCAGCCATTTTATTCCTCATGACAAATGAAATAATGACGGGAGAAACTATCCACGTCGATGGAGGGCAAAGGCTTGTTTAATATTTCAATCAGCGCAATTAGATTACTCCAATCATTCAAATTTACACGCATCAAAGATAAGTTTTCGCTTTTTAGAATTACTATAAATCAAATTCATACCAGTAATAGATGTAAGTGAGTCGGCTCTTTCTGGTAGATCGCATACTTGAAAACTTATAAATTACTCTAAGAATAATTACCTATCGATACTAAATCGAAAGAAGTTACCCATGACGATGAGATAACTTCTTTCTAATACGCTGCACGCTGATTTTTGTCGATTTAATTGGCAGGTTCGATAAATGCATATAAATGCTTCACTTTGTTATCCTCGACTAAAAAGAAGTCCATGCTGTTTAACAGACCTCCTCCCGTTTGAATGTGTCCGAAAAGTCTTGCGCCATTTTGAAGTGATTCAATGGGCCTAGCTGCAGAAAAGTTAAACAAATGGTCTTCGGAAATAAGCTTACCTATAAAATCAGAAACTGCCCGTAATCCGTCAAATGTAAACTCCTTATCGTACATCTTAATATCCTCAGAATAGATCTTTTTAAGTATTTCGTCGCGCGTTGTCACATCCTTTTCATTCCAGGCAGCAACGTGTAGTTCTTGCAGTTGGCTAAATATTTCGTTTTTCATTGCAGTTTGCTTTTTTTGTCTTGAAATGCCAGTACGTGCGTAACTAATTCTGTTAATATCTCGCGGCAAATTTAATCGTCAAACGAACAACGAAAGTTGATGTACATCAACAAACTGCAAATCTTTCATCCGGTTAAAACTGAGAGAGAAATTAAATATGTACATCCTGATATTCAATATATTACAGAAATGTACTACGTTAACAATGCACAATGAGAGAGCTAATTTTGCCGCATGCGTCTGAACGGGATGTAAGAGTTTGGTAGCGGACTCGGTCACGACGCGAATTCAGGCCTTACAGGAGACAATGGCCCCAACTGAGCATATCGTTTCCAATCAAAATATATTCTTGTAAGGCTATTTCTGAAAGCAAATCAGCCAGCCAATACAGAATCAAACCTCGCCGCTATTATTTGAGTCTGACGAAGATCAAAATCACCGGCGAACACTCCCCGGTAAGTTTCTGAGTCCGAACCAGAAAGCTGATCCGGGCAGAATCGCCGGTGCCAACGCTCGGCCAGAGCGTATTGTCCCCCAGCTCAACGGTGCGACCGATCAGTATGTCATCTGCATGAACAGCCTGCGCTACCTGCCCCAAGAAAAACCCCTCTCATAACTCACTGTTTTCCAAATAACTAACAAGCTTATCAAAAGTCCCGCCGAAGCCTTCTTGCATACTATCGTGGATGGACCGGAACGACTCCTCCTGCTCCGGCGTCGCGTTAACAGGCCGGCCGGTCAGCGATACGACGGTTTTCCCTTTTTCCTCCGTGAACGTGATCCGATAGTGAATTTCTTCGGGAAAAGGCATCGGGAAAGGCGCCGGAACGACGTTTCCGTCCTCATCCGCAAAGGCATTGGTAAACTCCAGCAGCTCATTTGGTTCGATGCGGAGGTAGTGAAACCTTCCGTAACTGACCGTTCCACCGGCAACCATTTTGAAATGGAACGTACCGCCGGGGCGAAAATCAAGGCGGACAACGCTGTTTTCCGTTTCCGCCGGCCCCCACCAGGCATTCAGGGCTTCGGCAGTGGAAAAGGCCCGGAAAACCGCTTCTTTCGGGGCATCGAATGTCTGGACAAAGAAAAAGGCTTCTTTCATGGCTGCTGGTTGGTTTTGAGGTATTCATCGAGGGAAAGGAACTGTTGCGACCAGAACTGCCGGCAGTGCCCGATCCAGTTGGTGACGGGTTCCAGCTTCTCCAGCCGGGCTTCGCAGTAACGCTCGCGCCCGCGGCGGTGCACGACAATCAGCCCGCACTCCTCCAGTATCTTTACGTGGAGAGATACTGCTTGCCGACTCACGTCAAAATGTTCCGACAACTCATTCACATTCAGGCTTTTGCCGGATAGTAATTCAATGATCTGCCGCCGGGTCGGGTCGGCTATGGCCTGAAAGACATCCCGTCGTGCTTCCATATTATGCAAGTATTTGCTTGCAAATATAAAGCGCAAGCTTTCACTTGCGCAATACTTCTTCCCAAAAAATGATCAGCGGAACAGCATCGGCGTAAACTCGTTGAGGTACTGCCGCCAATTGATCCAGGTATGCCCGCCCTCGGTTTCCTTGTATTGATACCGGATCTGGTGCTTGTCGAGCAGGGCGAGGGTTTTCCGGTTGGCTTCCATCACGAAATCGTCTTTGCCGATACCGATCCAGAAGAGTTTCTTTTTACTGTTGAAGTCTTTGTCATTCAGGGACTTGCTGTACTTCGTTTCGGCTTCGTCGATGGAAGGTCCGAAAAATCCCGAACTGAAAACGCCGGCATAGGTAAACAGCTCCGGCCGGGATAATACGACATCGAGCGTCTGAAAACCGCCCATCGACAGCCCGGCGATGGCCCGGTCGGCCGGACTCGTTTTCACCCGGTAGCCTGCTTCCACCCGCGGCAGAATATCCTTCAGTAATTCAGATGAAAACAGATCCCGCATCCGGCTCATATTCAGGGGAGTACCTGGCTCCGTCGGCATGCTGCCATTGGGCATCACGACGACCATCGGCTTGATCTTCCCCGCCGCAATGAGGTTGTCGAAAATAAAACCGGCCCGACCGATGGTACTCCAGCCGGAATCGTCGTCGCCCGCCCCGTGCAACAGGTAAAAAACCGGGTAACTATCCCTGCCTTTTTCGTATCCGGGCGGGGTATAAACGTGCATGCGACGCATGCGGCCGAGCGTCGACGACGAATACCATACCTGCCGCAGCTCGCCGTGAGGTACGTTCTGTACGTCTTCAAAAGCCGTCTCGCTTCCGGGAATGAGTACTACGTTTTCGACCGACGCTATTCCCTGCTTGATGGAGGCGTTTTTTGGATCGAGTGTCCGGACACCGTCGACGATCAACGTATAGGTATAGTAGTCCGGCCGCAGCGGGCCGATTTCCGTTTTCCAGATACCCTGCCCGTCGGACGTCAGGGCTATCGGCGTGCGGGTAAAGTCGCCGACGAGCTTGACTTCGCTCGCTTTCGGTGCATACAGGCGGATAAGCGCCTTGCCAGGGCCGGAGGAAAGAGGCGATCGGAGCGTGTCGCCGGGAGTACGGTTCTGGGCCGTGGCGGTATACCCCGCGGCAAGACAGGTAATGAGAAGTAATGATTTCATAGCAGAAGTAAGGTTTCCATCAAAAGAAAAGAAGATTTCCGGTATTTTTCAGGACTTTATCCGGAATAGCGACGAGTGCCTTTTTTCCTGCGAAACAAGTATATAGCCGACCGGATTCTCTTTAGATGACAAATGCCCAACCAGCGTTGCTATTGCTCTAAACCTCACGGAATGAAAAGAAGAAACTTCCTGCAGCAGGCGGCCCTCGGTCTGACCACCCTGACCGGGCTGACTGCCCATCGCCCCTCCGCTCCATCTGCTGCACCTTTGATCGTATTCGTTACCGGCGATCATGAGTACAGCAGCGAGCTGACCCTGCCGCTGATTGCGCAGGAGCTGGAAACGAAGTACGGTTTCCGCACCAAAGTCCTGACAGCATCCCCGGACTACCTGTCGGAAACGGATATTCCCGGCCTCGAAATCCTTGAAAAAGCAGATCTGGCTGTGTTTTACCTGCGCTGGCGGCGCCTGCCCAAAGAACAGCTGGCGTATATCGACGCCTACGTCAAATCAGGCAAACCGGTCATGGGGTTCCGGACGACGACGCACGCTTTCAATTTCCCGGAGGGCGATGACCGCCGGTCCTGGAATGCCTTCGCCGAAACAACCTTCGGCGCGCCTCCGGGCTGGGGAGGAAAAGCAAAGCATACACACTACGGGCATAAAAGCACGACGGATGTGTCCATTATCCCGGAAGCGGCCTCCAATCCTATTCTGACCGGCGTAACGCCTTTTCATGCCGCCTCCTGGCTGTACCACGTACTGCCCGACTACCCGGCGAAGGGCTCGGTGTGGCTGTTATCCGGCAAGGCCGTCAATCCCGACAAACCGGCGATCGAAAATCCCGTTGCCTGGACGTGGAAAACACCCGCTGGTGGTCGCTCGTTTATGACGACCCTCGGGCACCCGGAAGACTTCCGGGAAGAGTCCTTTCAACGGCTGATAATCAATGCCGTGTATTGGTCGCTCGGCAAGTCCGTTCCCAAAAAATGGAAAGGCAAAATCGCCATTGACGTCCCCTACGGTCATCCGAAAAAACCCTGACCCATGCGTAAACTACTGACGATCAGCCTGCTGTTACTCTCTCTCGCAGCGGGCGCTCAGTCTTTCCAACCCGCGAAAGGCGCTCATATTGTTTTTGTCGGGAATACATTTGCCGACCGGATGCTTTACTTCCCGGAGTTTGAACTGCTCCTGCACCAGACCTTCCCCGACCGCCAGCTGGTGGTCCGGAACCTCGGCTGGAGCGCCGACGAGCCGGCATTGCAACCCCGGCCGCTGAGTTTCGGAGACGTTCACACGCACCTTACCCAGCAGAAAGCGGATATTGTTTTTGTGTGTTTCGGGATGAACGAAGCATTCAAGGGCACGGCAGGGCTACCGGGTTTTGAAAAGGATCTGAATACCTTTCTGGCCGACCTGAGCAGCCATCAGTACAACGGAAAATCCGCTCCGCAGCTCGTACTCGTTTCGCCGGTTGCCCACGAAAAACTCGGCGGGTACTGGCCAGACCCGGCCGCGCATAACGCCTCCCTGTCGATCTATGCCGAGGCAATGAAGCGCATCGCCGCCGAACGGAAGCTCCGGTACCTGGATTTGTATACGCCGACGCTCAACGCAAAGGAAGCGCCGCTGACTGCCAATGGCATTCACCTGACGGAAAAGGGTTACCGCGTCGTTAGCCAGTGGATGGGCAAACAATTAGGTTTTCCCGCGAAGAAAGCAGCGTATACCGCCGCCGAAACCAACCGCCTCCGCGACATCATCCGGATGAAAAATCAGGAGTTTCTGTACCGCTGGCGGGCGGTCAACGGCGAGTATATCTATGGCCGGCGCAAGGCGCCGTTCGGCATCCGCTCGTTTCCCGCAGAAATGCAGAAACTGGACCAGATGGTGGCCGGACTCGACAAAGCGGTATGGCAGATGAGCGCCAATCCGAAGTCGAACGCCTATGCGAAAGCCAAAGCGATTGTCGACGACAAAACCGGTGCGCCTCAAACGCCGCCCCGTTCCGAACATGCCCACCATGGCTCGTCCGGAGAAGGACATTACCCGGCGTCTACCAGCCAGTTTACACTTCCGAAGGGCTTTGAAATCAACCTCTTTGCTTCCGAGCAGGACTTTCCGCTGGAGAAACCCGTCAACATGACGTTCGACGCCAAAGGTCGGCTGTGGGTAGCGCTTATTCCCAGCTATCCGCATTACCTGCCGGGTTCGCCTCCAAACGACCGCATCGTTATTCTCGAAGATACAGATGGCGACGGGCGCGCCGACAAGCATACGGTCTTCGCCGACAAGCTGTACCTCCCGCTCGGTTTCGAATTCTGGAAAGACGGCATCCTGGTTTCTGCCGAACCCGATTTCATCTACCTCCGGGATATCAACGGCGACGACAAAGCCGATACCCGGGAAGTGATCCTTCATGGTTTCGGTACAGAAGACAGCCACCACGCGCTTCATGCCTTTACCTACGGGCAGGATGGCGGCCTCTACTGGCACGAAGGCACCTTCCTGCATACCCAGGTCGAGACGCCGTACGGGCCCGTCCGCGGCAGTTATGGAGCTACTTACCGGTACGAACCGCGTACGGGCAAGCTCATCAACCTCGTCGCCTACCACTACAACAACCCCTGGGGGAACGTATTTGACCGTTGGGGAACGCAGCTGATCGGCGATGCGTCGGACGGGATGAACTACTATGCGCCGCCGATGACGGGGAAAGTGGAATATCCCAACCCGCATCCGCGCACCAAAATGTTTACGGCGTCACGCGTGCGGCCCACGGCAGGGATTGAGCTGATATCCAGCCGGCATTTCCCGGATAGCATGCAGGGGGATTTTCTGGTCAATAACACCATTGGTTTTCAAGGGATTAAACGCCATAAGGTAAAAGTTGCCGGCTCCGGAATCGAAGGTTCGGACGCCGAGCCCATGCTGCAATCGAGCGATCCGAATTTCCGGCCGGTTGATCTGAAATTCGGGCCCGACGGCGCGTTGTATGTTGTCGACTGGTTCAACCCGCTCATCGGCCACATGCAGCACTCGATCCGCGATCCCCGGCGTGACCACGCGCACGGGCGCATCTGGCGCATTACGTACAAAGACCGGCCGCTTATCCCGCGGACGGACCTGACGAAGCAATCCCTCCCGGCCTTATTCGATAACCTGAAAGTATACGAGGACCGCTTCCGCTACCGTACCCGCGGCCTGATCCGCGCACAGGAGCCGACAGCCGTACTTCCGGCACTGGCTACCTGGGTAGCAGGCCTGTCTCCGTCTGATGCGGACTATGAACACCACCTGCTCGAAGCGCTGTGGTTGTACCAGGATTTTGACGAAGTCAACGAGCCGCTGCTCCGGAAACTACTGGCTGCGAAAGAATACCGCGCCCGCGCTGCCGCCCTCCGGGTACTGCGTTTCTGGAAAGACCGCGTACCGGGGTCGCTGGATGTTTTCCGTACAGCGATCAATGATCCCTCGCCCCGCGTCCGGCTGGAGGCCGTCGTCGCGCTGAGCTATTATGAAAGCCCCGAAGCCGTCGCAGCAAGCCTGAACCTGACGGATTACCAGCAGGATTACTACCTCGATTATGCCCGCTCCGAAACCATCAAGGCGCTGAAGCCGGTCTGGATCGCGCGGTTCCGGGAAGATGCCAACTACCTCAATGATCAGCCGGAGCGCGCCGATCAGCTGCTTTTCTATGCGTCTCAGGAAGACCTGGCGGGGCTGCCGGCTTCGGAAGCGGTACTTCGCGCCCGGATCTCGAATCCGGAAACGAAGGAGGCTGATCGACGGGAAGCCCTCCAGGCGCTGGCCCAAAAACACGGCAGGGGTGAAATTCCCGAGCTGATTTTCCTCCTCCGGAAAGCGGCGCCAAAGGCTGTCGGCACACTGGGTACGCAACTGATTGCCAGCTCGGCTGACCGCCTCGGGAGCCACCGGGACGAGCTGAAAAGCCTGACGGCCGTCAACCAGTCGGCTCCGCTGCGGGAAACCGGCTATGCCGCGCTCGTTGTTGCCGATGGCTCGTTGGAACCCGTTCTGGAACAGGCAGATGCAGGCGACAAAGAAGTAGTGCTGCGCAGCCTCCGCCTGCTCGGTAATCCGGATATCCATCGGGTTGTATTTCCTTCGGTACGCAAGCTGTTCGACCGGCAGGATATCCCTGAACCGGCGCGGCGGGAAGCGGTCCGTTCGCTCGGTGCGCTGACTGCCAGCGGCCGCGTGGACCTCCTCCTGGCTGAACTTCGCCCGGGCGGACCCTTTGTTCCGGAAGCTGTCGAGGCGCTGTCCAAAGTACCTGACACGGAACTTGCGCCCGTTGCAAGTCCGCTGACCAGGGCGATCGTTTCCATAGCCCGGGCAACGCCGGAAAAGGACCGTCAGGTACCCTGGTTTGATCAGTTGGTAGCATTGGGGAAGAAAACCGCGGCCAGGCTGCCGAAGGAAGAAGCCGACAAGGCCACGTTCATCCTCGAAAGTACCGGCACGTTCCAAGTGAAGATCACGACGCTGCCGTCAAAAATGCTGTTCGACAAGGAATCGATCACGGTACCGGCAGGCCGTCCGGTGTCCATCCGTTTCGAGAATCCGGACGAAATGCCGCATAACCTGGTCATTATCAAGGGCGGGTCGCTGGAGAAAGTCGGCAAGGCCGCCGATGCAATGGCAGCGCAGAAGGACGGTTTCGAGAAGAACTTCGTCCCGGCCATTCCGGAAGTACTCTACGCTACGCCTCTGCTCAATCCGGGCGAAAGCCGCGAGCTTCGGTTCCGCGCGCCGGAGGAGCCGGGCGAGTATATCTTCGTCTGCACCTTCCCGGGGCACTGGGGTATGATGAAAGGAACACTGAAAATTGTGAAACCGGAAACGTTGCTGAAATAGCGGCGATCAGGAACTATCGTAAAAAGACTGCCGTGTGCCGGCAGTCTTTTTTTGCTGCCTCCGGTTTCCCTGTTCCTTCGCCGGAAAACAAAAGCTGCAATCACTTTTCTTGTACCTTTACGCTCCTCAAAATTCCTTTACGCTCTATGCATCACAAATCTGAACCTCTATCTCGTCGTTTCGGCCGGGTTTTCTCGGTACTGGCCCTCACGCTCCTCTCTTTTTCCGGCATGGCCGCCCCCTCTCCTCTCGAAGGCCGCTGGGATATCACCATTGACGTAGACGGCAAACCCGCGCCGGGCTGGCTCGAAGTCCGCCATTCCGGGCACCATACGCTCATCGGGCAGTTTGTCTGTGTCGTTGGCAGCGCCCGTCCCATTTCTGTTGTGCACACAAAAGACAATACCTTCCAGTTCGCGATTCCCCCGCAGTGGGAAAACGGTACCGCCGATCTGAAAGTAGAAGGCGCTATCAACGGGGAAAAACTCTCCGGCAAGCTCACTACCCCGGAAGGCAAGACGCACAACTGGACAGGCGTACGTGCGCCTGTTCTCCGCCGTACTGCCCAGCCGGTATGGGGTAAGCCCGTCAAACTGACCGACGGAAACCAGATGACTGCCTGGCATGCCGAAGGTACCAACCAGTGGATCGCGGAAAATGGTATCCTCCGCAGCCCGAAGTCAGGCGCTAACCTCGTGACGCACGAGAAATTCAACGATTTCAAACTGCACGTGGAATTCCGTATCCCGAAAGGCTCCAACAGCGGCGTATACCTCCGCGGCCGGTATGAAGTACAGGTGACCGACAGCAAAGGCATGGAACCCGCCCTCGACCAGATGGGCGCGATTTATGGTTTCCTGATGCCGAATGAAATGGCTGCTAAGGATGCCGGCGAGTGGAACTCCTACGATATCACGCTGATCGGACGGACGGTAACCATCGTCGCCAACGGCAAAACCGTTATCTGCAACCAGGAAATCCCCGGTATCACCGGTGGCGCAATCGACGCCCACGAAGGCGAACCCGGACCGCTTCTGATTCAGGGCGACCACGGCCCGGTCGAATACCGGAACATCGTCATCACCCCGGCGAAGTAAGACCCGCCGCGGTAGAAAAAAAGCCCCTGCCGGTGATGGCAGGGGCTTTTTTTTGTGGGTTGGATAGAAGGGTTCGGTTTAGAGTTTAGAGTTTAGAGTTTAGAGTTTAGAGTTTAGAGTTTAGAGTTTAGAGTTTAGAGTTGGACTGCCGTGTTGGGTGCGTTACCCCTAACTCTAAACCCTAAACTCCCAAACTCAATTATACCCCGGATTCTGCTCCAGTTTCGCAGAGACGTTCCGGTTGATTTCACTAAAAGGTATAGGCCAGAGGTTATGGTAGGATTCGATGGAGAGGCCGGATTTTTCGTTGTACTTCTTCACCCGGTCGTACAGTTTGCCCATCCGTGTGAGCGTCACCATGCGGAATTCTTCGCCGTAGAGTTCACGCATGCGCTCGTCGAGCAGGAAATCAATGCTGACGTCCCCTGCCGTGACAGGGAATGTTTTGGCCCGGGCCCGGACAACGTTGAGGTCGGCGGCGGCACTGGCATTATCGCCTTTCAGGATCGCCGCCTCCGCCCGGAGAAAATAGGTCTCCGGCAGGCGGATCAGGTAACCGTCCCGGAAAAGATCGGAGGCATTGATCAGCAGGCGACCGCCCAGCGGCGACGTAAGGACATTCCCCGAAGCATCTTTTTGAAAATAGGCATCCGGGAAATCTCCGGCAGAAATCGTATTCTTCTTCAGGATCGGAAACCAGTTCCGGATGGTATCGGCGAAGTTGGTGACTTTGGCCTGGTACCCGTCTTTCACAAACCATTTTCCGAAATCCGGCGAGGTGGACGCTACCCCATCGATCTGAAAATCCCGCAGAATATTGTATGGAGAGTTCCGGATATCGTTTTTGCCGCCCTGCCACATGGTGTATAGGACGAAGGTCGTCGGCCGCATCCAGCCTACGCCGCGGCCCGACCATTTTTCGTTCGGCCCTTTGATGGCGCTGACGCTTTTGCCGTCTACCGCCGACTTGATCGTCAGGCTCTGCATCGACGGCATAATGGCCCACTGCATGGCATCGCGCTGGGTAGACGCGAGGTTAAGATAATCGCTCTGAATGACATACAGCCCTTCCCGGTTACCACTCGTCCGGTTCTGATTCCCGAGCTCAAAGAGATCGCGGTATACGTCTCCCGGCTGATCCTTGTGCGTACCGAAGCGCTCGGTCATCAGCCCCACCCCGGGGTAGCTGATTACCTGCGTTGCGGCGGCAATGGCCTCGTCATAGGCTTTCAGGGAGATCAGTACTTCGGCCAGAATATGCTGCGCGGCCTGTTTGTTGACGGCCCCGTCTTTTGCCTTGTCAATATCCGGAAGCACGGCAATGGCCTCGATCAGATCGGCTTTGCACTGCGCGTATACGGCGTCGCGGGCAGCGCGGACAAAATCGCGGCGCGGCGTCGTGATCTCGTCCGTAATCAGCGGCACGCCGCCGTACAGATTCGCCAGCATGTTGTAACCCCAGGCGCGGAAAAACTGGGCCTGCGCGCGGAAGAGCTTCTTATCTGCATCGGTCAGTTTCGTCGATTTTGGTGCCCGGGCGATGACAACATTGGCGTTGCTGATGATCTGATAGACGTTTTGCCAGATGACAAGCGGCACGTTGAACGTCGGCACCATCGTGTTTTTGTAGTCGTTGAGCTTCACCGCGGGCTGATAGTCCGTCGCATTGACGGCAAAATCCGTGGCATACCGCAGCGCAAAAAACGAGTCCAGGTCAATACCGCCGTACACAATGTTCCGGAGCCGATTGTGCAGAAAGTTGATCGCCGCCTGAAATTGCGCATTGGTTTCCAGCGAGTTATCCGGCGTATAGAAATCGAGGGGCTTTTCTTCAAGGAAGGTCTTCTCGTTGCAGGAGAAAGCCGTTCCGAGCAGGGCCACGAGGAGGAATCGCGTGATTTTTTTCATGGACTTAGAATTCGATGTTCAGACCAACCGTGTAGTTACGCAGGAGAGGATAGGCGGCGCGGTCAAGACCGGTTCCGGTTTCGGGATCCCAGCCGTCCCAGTCGGTCAGGGTAAGCAGGTTTTTACCATTGAGGAATACCTTCGCCCGGTTAAACCGGATCTTCTGGAGCAGCTGCTTCGGCAGCGAGTACGCCAGCGTGACATTTTGCAGGCGAATGAAGCTCCGCTGCACGTAGGGAGAAAACGTCTCTCCCAGCGCAACGGTGTAGTAGCCGATTTGCCGGTAGCGGGCGTCCGGGTTTTCCGGCGTCCAATAGTCAAATTTGAAGATATTCCCGTTGCTGATATTGTCGGGATTGGGCAAGGTACTTCCGGGTTGACCATAGTACCATTTCTTCCCTCCCTGAATCGAATTGACAAAGAAACTCAGCTCCCAGGATTTGTACCGGAAGGTATTCATGATGCTGAAGCGGTAGGAAGGGTCGTTGTAGCCCAGGATTTTGCGGTCAGCCGCAGCGGTATAGGCTCCGTCCTTGTTGATGTCTTCCACCTTGTAGGTTCCGTAGGTAAAGCCGGCGGGGATGGTCTTCGCCTCGTAATCAGCTACCTGCCACATCCCGGTAATATTGAAATCATACGCAACGCCGTAGGGATGGCCGATGAAGATCTTGGAAGAAACCAGGTCATCCTCTTTGCCGTTCTTATCCGCGTCAATACCGAGAATACTGATGACTTTGTTGCGGTTCCGGGAGAAGTTCAGCGTCACGTCCCAGCTGAACGCACCCCGTTGTATCGGACGACCGGTCAGGTTCAGCTCCTGCCCGTTGTTGCGAAGCTTGCCGATGTTGGCGGGACTGCTGCCAAAACCGTTGAGTACCGGCAGGTCTACGTTAAACAACAGGTTATACGTATTGGAGACGTAGGTGTTGAAACTACCCGACAGCCGGTTCCGGAAGAGGACAAAGTCTACCCCGAAGTTGAGCGACCGCGTCGATTCCCATTTCAGGTTGCTGTTTGCCAGCGCGCTCATGTATTGCCCCTGCTGGGCAGCAGCGCCGTCGCCATAGAGGTAGCCGTTGCCTACGGATGCCGCAATTTTCGCCAGGGTCTGGTAGCGGCCGACGGTCCGGTTGCCGTTCACACCATACGACGCCCGGATCTTCAGGTCATCCAGAAACGGGACCTTATCCTTCAGGAACTTCTCTTCGCTGAGCCACCACGCCGCGGCGATGGACGGAAACACGCCGAATTTATTGGAGGTACTAAACCCGGAGAACCCATCCCGGCGCACCGTTCCGGTCAGAATATACTTGTCGCGGAAGGAATAAATCACGCGGGCCATGGAGTACAGACTGGCTTCTTTCCAGGCAGACGACGTCGTGGTTTGCTGCCCGGCCTGCCCGGCGTCGAGCTTGTCGTACCCCAGGATGTCGTTCGCGAAGAAGGTCGCTTTGGCTGTGGTATTTTCATAGCTCCGTTTTTCGGCGCCGTACAGCAGCGTGGCGTTGACGGAGTGATCGCCGAAGGTCTTCTGGTAGCTCAGGATGTTGTCAAGCGTGAGCAGGTACTGCGAGCCGTTGAGCTTCGAGGCTTCTCCGTTGAAGTTCTGCGCATAAGGACTGAAGTTGTAGTTCCGGTCGGTGATGGAATTCTGAGAAAAGTTGAGCCGGTAGTTCAGTCCTTTCACAAACGGTACCTGGATATCGGCATACACGAGGCCGAACAGGTTGTTGCGCTTTTCGAGGTTGCTCCGGGTGATCTGCAAGAGGGGGTTGACGCGGGAGTTGTCCGGCATCCGGATCAGGTTGCCGTTCGCATCCTGGTACCCGAGCTGGGGAATCATGAACTGTACGTCGTCCAGACTGGGCGCGGCGCCGGAGTAATCGCTCACGCCGAGAAACGACTGTACGCCGAGCTTCATCCACGGAAGTACCTGCGTATCCAGGTTGATCCGCGCATTATACCGCTTGTAGGTATCATTTTTGACGACGTTCTGCTGATTCGTATACCCGAGGGAAACAAAGTACGAGCTGAGTTCGCTCCGCCCGCTGATGCTCAGATCGTGGTTCTGAATAGCCGGCGCGGAGTTGGTCAGCAACTTCCACCAGTCGGTATTGGTCCCTTTCTGCATGCCTGCGAGTACTTCGGCGCTGACGTACTTGGTCACGTCGAAATCCGGGTTGGGCTGTAGCAATCCCGGGCCGGTACGGCTGAGGGCGAGGTAGCGGTCGGCTTTCTTTTTGAGAAAACCGGCGGCATCGTCGGGCAGCATCGACCGGTTGGTAATTTCCTGAACCGAGTACGATGTGCTGTATTCGATTGTCGGTTTTTTGAGGGCTTTTCCGGTTTTTGTCGTAATGATGATAACGCCGTTCGAAGCCTGCGAACCGTATACAGCGGCCGCGCTGGCGTCTTTCAGTACGTCGATGGAGGCGACATCATTCGGGTTGATATCCACCAGGCTTCCCCGGTAAATAATGCCGTCGAGTACGATGAGCGGGGCCGTACTGCCGTTGACCGACGTCCGGCCGCGAATCGAAATATCCGGGTCCTGCCCCGCCTGGGATACCGCGCCCACATTCAGGCCCGGTACCGAACCCTGCAGCGATTGCAGGATACTCACATTCGGCGATTCTTTGAAGGCATTGATATCCGCCCTCGAAACCGCCCCGGTGATATCCCGCTTGCGGGCAGTACCGTAGCCTACAACCACCACTTCCTCGAGTGCTTTGACATCCGGCTTCAGGGCGAAGTCGATGCGGGTACGGCTGCCTACCTCCGTTTCCTGGGTAATGTATCCGACCGAAGAAACCACGATTACCGTCGTTTCACCGGGTACGGAAAGCGCATAGTCGCCGGTCGCGCCGGTCACGGTACCGGTAGTAGTTCCTTTCACGACGACGCTGGCGCCGGGCAGCCCCTCCCCTTTTTCGTTGGAGACTTTCCCGGTCAGGCGTATTTCCGCCGGCGTCTTCGGAGGCTCTTCGTCAGCCGCCGCCGGGCGGGCCGGTTTCACCAGAAAAATCAGCACAGTCCGCGCATTGACCTGCCGGTAGGACAAACGGGTATTCCGGAGCACCAGGTCAAGAGTTTCCTTGACGCTCCGCCGCTCGGTTTCGAGGGTTACGTTCGGGTATGCCTCGACCTCATCCACCGGAATCACAAACGAAAAGGAGGATTTTTCTTCGATCTTCTTGAGGACCGTTTTCAGGCTTTCGTTCCGGAAGCCGATACGGATCATCTGATCGGATAATTCCTGGGAAATACCCGGATTGGCCAGCAGCAACTGCGCACTGGCGAAGGCCGCGAAGAAGTACAGCAGCCCCGCACGAAGAAAAAGACGCTTTCGGGAACGCTTCGGCCGGGCAATAGGCAGCCCTCCGGAACCCGTCGGTTCGGTAGAAAAGTGAAGCATAAACGGATAAGTTAGCGAGTGAGAGATGGTGTGTCCGGAATGATCCGGAATGAAGCAGGTAGCATATGTATCAGGTTGTTACCGGCAGGAAATACCGCCACGGATCAGGACATTGTCCCGTTCGGTGGTATACGTCGACTGCCGCATTTCGCAAAGGGTACTCAGAATATCATCAAGCGATTCGTCGTGGTCAAAGCGCGCCGAGATGCGGCAGCGGCCCATCTGGGGATTTTCAAGGAAAATCTCGCGGTTAAATTTCTTCCCGATCCGGTTGAACGCCTCGGCGAGTGTTTCCTCTTCAAATACCAGCGGATCGGGCTCCATTGCGCGGCCGGACAGTTCCGGCGATACCGATATGTTGAATTCCCTGGCAGATACCACCCGGATTTGCTCTTTCGGATGCAGGCGGCCGAGTACTTTGCCGTCGTCGCGGACTTCAACCAGGCCGCGGGTGACGGCCACGTCGACTTTGCCGTCCACCGTCCGTATCTGGAAGGCCGTACCCAGTACCTCTGTCCGGACAGTACCTGTATGCACGACAAACCGCCGCCCGGCACGGTGCGCAATGTCGAAAAAGGCCTCGCCTTTCAGCATAACTTCCCGGGTAAACTGCCCGTTCCGGCTAATGACGGTCAGCGCGCTGTTATTCCGGAGCAGTACCGTACTGCCGTCCGGCAGGCGGATCAGGTTTTTATTCCGGTATGTCAGCTGCGTTTCCGGGCGGTACGGCGCCCGGCCCGCCTGCTGTTTCGGAAAAAAGATCCAGATCAACCCGATGATCACCAGCACCGCTGCTGCCCGGCTGCTGATACGCAGCAGCCGGCGGACGGTTGTCTCCTTTCGGATACCATGCTGCGCCAGCAGGCCGGCGTACAGGGTTTGGCCGAGTTCGTCGTCCGCTTCTTCTGCCGACGACCGGTTCAGCTCGCGGGTAATTTCCGCCCGGATCCAGGCGCGATTCTCCTCCCGGCCGGCCAGGCGGAGAAATTCGTCGGTTTCGGCCTGCGTCAGTTCACCGCGAAGGTGTCGGGGAAGCAGGTAGCGGAGGCGATCTTCCATATCGGCGAAAAACAGACCTGTTTCAGGAAAAAATTGAACTTTTTCAGGTCCTTATTGTCTAGACGCCAAAACCTCAGGGGAGGGACAGTGGAAAATGAAATTTTTTTTCGGGGGAAAACTAAGGCAGGAAAACGCCCAGCAATGTATGCAGGTGCGGCGCCATTTGCTGGCGGATCGACTGAAGAGCACGCACCATGTGGTTTTTGACGGTACCTGCTGAAACATTGAGCCGCTCGGCTATTTTTTCGTGCGAGAGACCCTCCTGCCGGGCGAGCAGAAAAACCTCCCGCTGTCTTGGCGGCAGCAATTCCAGTACCTCGGCGAGGCGCTGCTCGTTTTCGTCTTCAAGCAGGGCAAAGTCACCGTTGGCGACAGACACTTCGCTGCCGCCCAGATAGGCTTCCTGGTTTTTCCGCTCGCGAGACCACTTTCTCAGCTCGGAGTAGATTTTGTTTTTGGCGACGGTTTTGAGGTAGGCTTCGAGATTGCCTATGGCCGCCGCTTCGGTCCGGTGTACCCAGATCGTCGAAAAAACCTCCTGCACGACGTCCTGGGCCAGTATATCCGACGCCAGAAATCGTTCCGCAGTCCGGTAAACCATCTTCCAGTACCGGTCATATACCTGCCGGAAGGCGGGCTCATGGCCGGCCGCCAGCCGCAGCAGCAGCGCCTGATCTCCGGCCTGGATTCCGTCGGGTTCGTTGCCTTCCTTCATCGTCGCATCAAACGGGTTTCTCCTGTCATAATCGGCGAAAGAGGGATAGATACTCGGTTGTCTCCTTCGCCGGCTTGCCGGGCTATGCTTTTGCGATAAGACGGGAGGTTGGCGGCGTTTCCCTCAACGGGGAAGGATTCCGGGATTCCGGCGTTTCTTCCGGGAAGGGGTATTTTCCCCGAAAATTGTGACACGTATGCCGGTATGTTACCCGGCAGGTATAAAACAGTCGGCGCAGGTCTCCCCGCGCCGGCTGTCTGGTTCCTCATTGCTTACGGCCGCATAAACAATGTATCCTGTACGTCCGGATTTAGTTTGACAACGTGTACCGTTGCCTTTCCTTTCGGTTTTTCATTTTCCGTTTCGAAGGCAAAAGGAATACCTTCTATCTGGCGGTAATCCGAGAGTTCGGATTCGATGTAATCGTTTTTGATGGCTTTGATGAGATAGGTGCCGGCGTCGACAAATACGTCGGTCGCTTCGTTATCCTTGTCTGTTACTTTCAGGTGAAATACGTCGGTTTTATCCAGCGTTTCTTTCCCGATTAACTCCACTTTTTCTCCCTGCAAACGGGCGCCGTATAACGGCCCGAACGGATTCAGACCAGCCACCAACTGCTTGTGTTCTTTTTCCTTTACTTTCTTCGGCGGATTGGAACCGATTACCTCCCAGGATTCTTCGGGGGTTACGGTAATGGTTGTCTTTATACCCAAAAGACTGAATTCGGTAAAAGAAGCTTTTCCTACCCGGACGGTTACCGAAGCAGGAATTTTCAGCAGTTTGACTTTCGCTGTCCGTTCGAAATAAACGGTTTTAACAGCAGCCAGTTTTCCGGCGCCGCCGAGGGCAGCGATATGCTTGTCGAGAATCTCGTCGGCCGTCTGTGAAAAGGCCGGAGCAGCCAGCAACAGCAGGAAAAAGGTGGCGGGTTTGAGACGCATGGCGGGTTATTTTGTTGACTGAGGTGAACGTCAAAGCTATACGTTAATCCGTCTTCTTCCAACCGAAAACCGACTGATTTTCAGAAAATCAGCCTTACTTTTCTACCTCTTTCCGGCTGAAAAATTATCGTTCTATTCTTCGTTTTGAATCGCCCGGACAAACGTAATACTACTCATTCAGGCAACAACTGATGCCATCCATGTTAAGTAAAATACAGAATATACTTATTCGGGTTTTTCTGAAATAATTAAATAGATTATCGTAATAACTCCGAATGTATTTGGTTATTTCAATACATAAATCCGATCAATTCACCTGGTTGATACTCCTTTCTTCTGTATTATTATCAAATAACAGTATTAGATTTTTTATCTATTTTATCTCCTGTCTTTATTTTACAAAGTCATAAAAATACTACATTTGCAATACTCTTTATGAAGGAGTGTTTTTGACTCTTTCCGCCTGTCTGTATCGCTTTTCACCGGTTCGCCTCCGGTACGTTTCCCGCCTGATTTATCACCGCCCTTCCGCCAGGAACATGCTGATCCGGACATTGTCCGGACCGGTCTTATATGCTTTTCCGCCTTTTCAACTGTATCCATTTTAATAGCACTATGCATGAACAACCCGTGTACCTTTCGACAAAAACTCTGCCTGCTCTTTTTCTTCGCTTCTCTGTTTCCTGTGTTTCAGAGTCATGCGCAATGCCCTGCTCCGCAGTACGCCGGTAACGTTACCGTTACACAGGTCACCTGCCCGGGGAACGGCAAGATTGAGGTGAGCCTCGTCAGCCCGGCTGTAACCGCGCCGGACGTCTACCAATTTGCCCTGTTTACAGCCGATGGCCAGGAAGTTAAATCCTGGCAAAGCGATAGCACCCTGCGTAACCTGGATCCGGGCTCCTATTATGTGTATGTCCGTCGGGTATGCGCCTCGGGAGTCAGCGATACGCTTCGGCTCTATGCTTCCCTGGTATCCCTGTACCGGCCGGTCCAGTTGTATGGCGTCTATCCCAGCAACGCGATCAATTGCTGCAACGGGAACATTTACGTCGACGCGTTCGAACTGTCGGCCATTTCCCTGGTCAACAGCCTGAATGCGCCGGATATTCCGGCCAACTATGTCCGGCCGAAGCAAACGAATGATCCGCAGTTCCTCAATCTCTGCGCCGGAACGTACTATGTGCGGATTTACGATGCCTGCGACAACTACATCACCCGATCTGTTGATATCGGCCTGGAGACCCGGACGTATACGGCCTCCGATATTTCCCGGCGACGTATTTCCTGCGATACGCTGCAGTTTGATTACCAGATCAGCAATACTGCTTTCCCCGGAACCACCTGGATCGAGTGGCCCGACGGTACCGCCGATACCTCCCGGGCCATCTACAACAGCACGCAATACGGGCAGGTCAGCGCCCACCTCAGCAAACTGAGTACGGCATACAATCCGGCGCTTCCGTTTCCGTCGTCAGTACCGGCCTGGCCCGTTTCGGTCAAAATCGGCTTCCGGGACGATTGCGGTACTGTTACCCGATACGACCGCCAGATCGCTGAACCCGGTGTTCTTCAGGCACGTATCGAACAGTACGACGGAACCCGCTGCGACAGCGTCACGTACATGGTTTACCTGTCAAACGGCCCGTGGGGGCAGTTTACGTCCTGGGCCTATACCGGCAAAAACGTTACCTATTCCGTTGACGGAGGCGCCACCTGGGCTCCGCTTGAAAACGCCGCCGGCACCAATCGCTTTACGGTACAGCGCGGACAGACATACAACGTCCTTTTTGCTTTCTGCGGCGATACCCTGTCGCAGACGCTCACCGTTCCCGACGCACCGCCGTTCCTCGTCTCAGCGGCTCAACTCCGCGGAACAGGCTGTGAAGCAGACATTTATGCCGGAGCGGCCAATCCGACAGGAACCCTGAAAGTCGAGATGATCCAGGCGCCTGCCGGGGTCAGCCCGTTCCCGACCGGTACGCCGACAACGCCCGGCAGCAGTACCTACGTCTTCAAAAACCTGCCGTTTGGCACCTATACTTTCCGGATTACCGACAGCAGCGCCAATTGTTTCCGCAGCGAAGAAGTCAGCGCAACCCTGCAGCAGGTTCCCCTCGGAATCAAGCTCCGGGCAGAAAACGTGCTGGCCTGCAAGGACCGCGCCCGCATCGGCTTTTATCCTACCGGAAACGGCGGTAATACGATTTCGGACGACCGGCCGATGATCGTCAAAGTACTGCAGCAACCGGCAGGCGCAGGCATTCCGGCAACGTTTACCGTTACCGACTGGCATGAAGGCGTCTATTTCCCCGGGCAGCTTCAGAATATCATTCCCGGCGATTATGCCTTTGAATTTCTGGATACAACCGGCGCCTGCCCCCGCACTACTTCGGCTTCTATCACCATTCCTCCGGATCTGATGCTGAACACTGATTTTTCGGTTACCTATACCTGTGACGGCAAGGCCCGGGTTACGACGGCTTCCGGTTACCAGTACCTCTCCGAGTTCGGTCAGCGGTATGTACAACCTTTTCAGGGTTATCCGACGATCTCATTCGTGACGCCTTCCGGTACGGTATTGACGCCCATGCGGACCGGTATGAGTTACAATTTTCCGACTGGACAGACGACTTACGAGTTTTCAGGACTCACAGCACAAACCTATACCATACGCCTGCAACTGCCCGAGTCGGATACCCTCCAGCCGGGATGCTCGGCGACGGAAAAAGTCGTTACCCTTGGCGTGTCTCCCCTGACGCTCAACGGCGCCCGCTTCCTCGCCGGATGTGCCGGTTCTGCGCAGTCTGCCACGCTGACGGCCCCGGCTCAGGGCGGTTCCGGTGCCTATACCTACTCGCTCTACCAGGGCAGCGTCGCGGCGGGTAATCTCGTCGCCGGACCGCAGGCTTCCTCCATCTTCAACAACCTGAATGCCAATACAGTATATGTGGTGGAAGTAACGGATGAATGCGGATCGGCAACGCGCCTGACGACGTCAACCGCCGAAGCCGGTATTCCGGTATTTGCCTCGTCCAGTCAGGTATGCCCGGGGGAAAACGTTACGCTTTCCGTAGATGCCATCCCCGGCGCTACTTATCAGTGGACGAAAAACGGTACAGTACTCGCCGGCCAGAATGCGAATCAGCTTTCACTGCCGGCAGTTCAGTATCCTGCGGACACCGGCAGCTACCAGGTGACGATTACCTTCGGCAGCTGTGTTCTGCTCAGCAATACCTCCCGCCTGACGATCAATTGTACCCCGACGCCCGTCGTTCTGATCGGTTTCACGGCGGTAAACGACGGAAATCAGGCCCGGCTCGACTGGAGTACATCCTCCGAAACCAAAAACCTCGGCTTTGATATTCAGCGGAGTATCGATGGAAAGATCTGGGAGCGGCTCGGCTTCGTTGCCAGTCAGGCTACCGGCGGGAGTACCAACCGGCCCCTTAAGTACACCTACCGCGACGCGCAGGTAGTCGCACCAACCCAGTACTACCGGCTCAAGCAAATTGACCTGGACGGGAAGACGGAATTTTCTGCAGCGAGAAGCGTTGCCTTCAGCAGTCTGGCGTGGCAGGTGTATCCCAACCCGGCATCCCGCGTGATTGTGCTGCATCGTGTATCGGCGGGTGCGCGGGTAACCGTGACCGACGTCAACGGCCGGGAATTCCATTCAGGCGAGCAGGCTGCGGAAGGTACCTACCGGATCGAACGGGTACCGGTTGGTCTGTACCTGCTCACGGTGCGGGAAGTCACCGGCGGCAGCCGCTCTGAAAAAGTCTTCGTCACCCACTGATACGGTCTGTGCCGGAAGCAAAACGTCCCCGGAATGTATGTTCCGGGGACGTTTCTTTTATGAAGTCTATTTTTTCCGCTCGATCGTCAGATTCGCGAATTTCCCACCCGATTGATTTCCGACCCAGAGGCCGATACCTCCCGATTTTTCGTGCAATAACCGCGGAACAGTCAGGCTCGGACTCGTTGCACGGTCGACAAAAACACGTACCTCCTTCTCCCCTACTTCGATCCGGGCATGAAACCAGGCGTTCGGGTCAGGCGCGGGATTCGCTGCTTTTTCAAATTCTCCGGGACGATTCGTCCGCAGCACATCCCAATCATACTGTGGCAGGGCAATGTATTGTACCGCATGGATTTTCCGGACAGGGTCGGTCGCCCGGAAATTAAACGGCCGGAAATAGATCGCTTCGTAATGTGTCGAATCCTGTACATGAAATGCCACACCGACGAAGCTCCGTTGCAGACGGTCGTTTCCCTGAATATCCAGCTCGATCGTACCTTCGCCAAAGGTTTCGCCGGATAGCCAGATCGCTCCGGCGTTGGGTTGTTCGTTGAGTTGAAGACCCGTCCGGTCGTTTTCGGTGAATACGGCGGCCGTGCGGTTATACGCCTGGGTCGCTCCTTTTCGTTGAAGATCGGCCAGGGAATACGATTGCTGAGCAAGTACGGGTGTCGAAAACAGAAGCAGGAACAGCAGGTTTCGCATGGTAGTTTCTTTGTTTTACTTTTACGTGGGACGAATATCGCCGACTATTCCGCATACCGTGCATACAAGGCTGTTCAAGTTCGTTCATAAATCTATTTACCTGACTATCAATCATGTCTACGCCTCCAACCGACAAAGATCTGCTGCAAAAATGCCGGCTCGAAATCGAGGCGAAACTTGGCTGGGGTGATCCGCAGGCCTGGACAAGTCAGGACTTTGAACTGCTCAGCGAACGTATTTTAACCGATACCCGCATCCGGATCAGCGTCAGCACGCTCAAACGTATCTGGGGCCGCGCCAGCTATACCAGCGAACCCAATACCGCCACGCTGAATGCCCTTGCCGGTTTTCTTTCCTACGACAGCTGGCGAGCCTACCGGCAGGCGGCGGCGGGAGTTGTTTCACCTTCGCCGGAAGAACCGAAACCGGCGGTACGTTCCGCCCGTTTTCCTTTCTATGGCCTCGGACTGGCAGGCTTGCTGCTGGGTGTTTTCTATTTTGTCCGCCCGGCAGAAGCACCCGATCCGGATCAGTTTTCGTTTGACAGCCGGCCCGTTGTCAAAGGCATACCCAATTCCGTCATCTTCCGGTATGATGCTTCGAAATCCGACGCCGATTCGGTCTTTATTCAGCAGTCGTGGGACGACCGCCGGCGCGCCCGCGTCTCCAAAAACCAGCACGAACATACTTCCATCTACTATTCGCCGGGGTATTTCCGGGCGAAGCTCATCGTCGGAAACCGCGTCGTGAAAGAGCATGATCTTCTCGTTCCGACAGACGGCTGGCTGCCACTCGTCATACAGGAACCTGTACCGGTGTATTTCCGGTCGGAGGAGGCCGTCAGCGATTCAGTCATGCGGCTGCCCGCTTCACTTATTGAGAAAAAGGGAATTCCTCTTCAGCCGCAGACACCGTGGACGAGCTACTATTATGTGAAAGATTTTCAGGGAGTTAAATCGGATGCGTTCCGGTTTGAGACCGAACTGCGGCACGAGTTCGGGGAAGGTTCGGCTGCCTGCCGGAAGATGCAGGTGCTGTTGCTGACGACCGACGGCGTTTACCTTGTGCCGCTGTCAGCGCCGGGCTGCATCGCCGATTTGTCGGTGATGCTCCGGAACGAATTGGTATCGGGAAGAGATACGGACCTGTCTGCGTTCGGAATTGATTCAGCCGGATGGACGCGGCTGGTATTGGAGGGCAAAAACGGGCAGCTGCGCATCCTGGTCAACGGGCGTGAGGCCCTGCGCCGGCCCGCGGCGAAAGACCCGGCGCGGATCGTCGGGATGGTCTACCAGTTTCAGGGAACCGGCGCCATCCGGAATGTGGCACTCTACGCGGGCGATACGCCTGTTTTTACTTCTCTGAAAGGGCAATAATCGCCTCGTCTTCCTTCGCCGCTTCGAGTACCGCTGCGAGCAGACCCGGAAACTTCGCCTCGATTTCATCCTTGCGGAGCGAGGTCAGGCTCTGCGTGCCTTCTGTACGCACGCGGATCAATCCCGACTCCCGCAAAACACGGATGTGGTGAGACATGGTCGACTTGGCGACGGGCGTCGGAATCGCGCCGCAACGCTGCTCACACAACTGTTCGGCCAGACAACGGACAAAATTCAGACGGACCGGATCACTCAACGCATGCAGGACGCACGTCAGGTTAATCTGATCCGCTGTCGGATGCGGATACTGTTTCATACGCTACTCACGCTCATTTTCAAGCGCTTACCTTCTGTATACAATCGGACTGACGAAGAATAACGTCCGGCCCTTCAAAAAAAATTCATCACAGGAGAAACCATTTGCAAATCGATATAGTTCGATAGTCATAGAACATTCGAATATTGTCATTTCCTCAACGTTCTATTTTTCTAAAACAATAATACTATGAATTCTTTTTCCGCACGAACGGTTTTGGCCGGGACCGGTATTTTACTGGCCGGGAGCCTCTTGTTCGCTCCCAAATTGTTCTCCTCAGGGCCGGAAAAGAAAACTCCGGGAGACGCACCGGGTGCCGGCGCACCGCGTGCCGCCGCACCGGGTGCCGCCGATAACCGCGTTGCCTCCGATCTGTATGTGATCCGGGCGACCATCATCGACGACGCCCTGCAAACCACCGGTACGCTTAACGCCAGCCAGGAAGTCGACCTGGTCAGCGAAGTACCCCGCAAACTGACCGGTATTCTCGTCCGCGAAGGCAGTACCGTCCGCCAGGGAGCGCTGCTTTTCAAACTTGACGACGCCGATCTGCTCGCCCGCAAGAAAAAACTCCAGCTTCAGGAAAAACTGGCGGTGCTGGATGAAAAGCGCTTCCGGGAACTGCTCGCCACCGAGTCGGTCAACCAGCAGGAATACGACCAGGTACTGACTCATTTACAGGTACTTCAGGCTGAAATCGAAGCCGTAAACGTAGACCTCGCGAAGACCGAAATCCGCGCGCCGTTTTCCGGCAAAGTAGGGTTGAAGAAGGTGGACATCGGCGCCTATGTGACGCCCAGTACGGTTCTGACCACGCTTCACGACGTCAGTCGCCTCGAAATCCGATTCACCGTACCCGAGCGGTATGCGTCGATCGTACAGGTCGGCCAGCCAATCCGGTTCCAGACCGAAACCAGTAACCTGCCTTTTGAAGCCCGCGTCACGGCCGTTGAGCCCAAAACCGATCTTCATACCCGCAGTCTTCTCGTCAAAGCCATGACATCGGGCGTATCCGGTAAACTCGTTGCCGGTACCTCCGCTAAAATCGAAGTACCCGTTCACCGCACCGGCGACGGCATTCTGATCCCGACCCAGGCCCTCGTTCCGACGCCTCAGGGCTATGCGGTGATCGTTCTCAAACAAGGCCTCGCGGCACAACGGGACGTCAAAACCGGAAACCGGACCAAGCGTCTGGTGCAAATTCTCGACGGTTTGTCCATCGGCGATACCGTCGTCACTACCAATCTCCTCCGGATTGCTCCCGGCGTGCCTGTTAAAGCCGCCACCATCGAATAACAGACGTATATCCACATGAGTTTATCTGGTCTGAGTATCCAGCGGCCTGTTCTGGCCGGTGTACTCTCTGTATTGATTGTACTTTTCGGGATGGTCGGACTGACGTACCTCGGGATCCGGGAATACCCGGTTACCGATTCGCCTATCGTCACCGTTACCACCTCCTACCCCGGCGCAAGCCCCGACGTCATCGCCTATCAGATTACCAAGCCGCTGGAAGAAGCCATCGGCGAAGCGAATGGTATCCGGACGATTTCGTCAGTATCCCGGGAGGCCGCCAGCGTGATTACCGTTGAGTTCAACCTCGACGCCGACCTGGAAGCCGCCGCCAATGACGTACGCGACAAGGTCACGAAGGCCCGGCGGTTGCTTCCCGCCGACGTCGACCCGCCTATCGTCGAAAAAGCCAATAGCGGTGACATTGTCATTTTCATGGCAGTAGAAAGCAAAACCCGCTCGATTCTGGAAGTCAGTAACCTGGCGTCGACCGTCATCAAGGAGCGCATGCAGACCATTCCCGGCGTGAAGCGCGTGGGTATCGCCGGCGAAAAGAAATACGCCATGCGCCTGCGGATCGACCCCGCGAAGCTGGCCGCCTACCAACTCACGCCTGCCGATATCGAGCAGGCATTGCGCCGGGAAAACGTCGATCTGCCCTCCGGGCGCGTCGAAGGCGACCGGAACGAGCTGACCGTTCGTACCCTGGGGCGCCTGACGAAGGAGGACGACTTCAATAACATGATTATCAAGCAGGAAGGAGAAAGCATCATCCGGTTCCGTGACCTGGGCTATGCCGAACTTGGCGCTGAAAACGAGCGTACTGCAATCCTCAATAGTTTGAAAGGAAACTCTGCTACCATCGGTGTCTTTGTGGAGCCACAACGCGGCGCGAATGCCGTGGCCATAGCCGATGAATTCTACAAACGCCTGCAGGAACTCCGGAAGGAAATACCGAAAGAATATGAACTGACTATTGGAAAAGACTTTACAGAACCAATCCGGGCATCTATTTCAGAAGTGGAAGAAACGCTGTTCATCGCGTTTGGCCTCGTGATCCTGATCCTGTTTATCTTTTTGCGGGACTGGCGGTCCACCATTATCCCCGTCGTCGCTATCCCCGTTTCGATTATCTCGGCGTTTTTCATCATGTATTTCGCGGGGTACTCGATCAACATCCTCACCCTGCTGGCGTTGGTACTGGCGATCGGGCTGGTCGTTGACGACGCCATCGTCGTCCTCGAAAACATCTACGCCAAAGTAGAAGAAGGAATGAGCCCGCTCGAAGCCGCCTTCAAAGGTTCTTCTGAAATTTATTTCGCGGTTATCTCGACGACGATTACCCTGGCGGCTGTATTCCTCCCGATTCTGTTTCTGCCGGGTATTACAGGGAAACTGTTCCAGGAATTCGCGGTGGTCGTCGCCGGATCGGTACTCGTCTCTGCTTTTGTGGCCCTCACGCTGTCGCCGATGATGAGCGCCTATCTCCTCAAACACCAGGATCAGCCAAACTGGCTGTACCGGAAAACGGAGCCTTTCTTCGTTCGCCTGAACAAGGGATATGAGCGGTCCCTGGCGTGGTTCCTGCGCTACCGGTGGCTGGCGTTTCCGGCACTGGCGGTCAACATCGGACTGATCTACGTGATTGGCAAACAGTTACCCTCGGAACTCGCGCCGCTGGAAGACCGCTCCCAGATTTCTCTGGCGGTACTCGCGCCGGAAGGTTCTTCGTACGAGTACACCGAAAAGTACATGAACGAGATCGCGAAGTTTACCGTCGATTCGACGCCGGGTCTCTTCCAGTCGTATTCCATCCTGGCGCTGACATTCGGCCCGCCGGCCCCTGTCAACCTGGCTATTCAGAACGTCTTTCTGACCAAACCCGGTGAGCGGAAAACCACCCAGGCAGATGTCTTCAATATCTATTCCCGCAATACCCAGCAATTCCGGGGTGTGCTGGCATTTCCGGTTCAGCCGCCGACGATCGGTAGCCGGTTCGGGCAGGCGCAGCCGGTTCAGTTCGTCCTCCAGGCTACACAATTGGCGGAACTGACGAAGGTTCTCCCGAAATTCATCGAAGAAGCCCGGAAAAGCGAGGTACTCCGTTTCGTGGACTCTGACCTGAAAGTCAACAAGCCCGAGCTGGTACTTCAGATCAACCGGGATAAGGCGGCGGAATTGGGTATTTCCACCGCGGAAATCGCGCGAAGCCTGCAACTCGCCCTCAGTGGGCAGCGGTACGGGTATTTCATTTACAACGACCGGCAGTATGAAGTCATCGGACAGTTGCAGCGGGACGACCGCAGTACCCCGTATGACCTCAAGTCCATGTTTGTCCGTACCCGGACGGGCGAGATGGTATCGATTGATAACCTGGTTTCGTTCCGGGAAAGCATCAGTCCGGCGGCGATTTACCGGTATGATCAGGCGATTTCGGCAACCGTATCCGGTGGTCTTGCGCCCGGTAAAACCATTGGCGACGGCATCGCAGAGATGCAGCGGATAGCGGCGAAGGTCCTTCCTCCGGCCATCAAAACATCACTGGCGGGCGAGTCCCGGGATTTTGCTGAAAGTTCTTCGAGCCTCCTCTTCGCGTTTGTTTTCGCCCTGGTATTGATCTACCTGGTTCTGGCGGCGCAGTTTGAGAGCCTCATCGATCCACTCATCATCCTCCTGACGGTTCCGATGGCCATGACGGGGGCGTTGCTCAGCCTCTGGTTGTTCGGCCAGACACTTAATATCTTCAGTCAGATCGGGATCATCACCCTGATCGGGCTTATCACCAAAAACGGGATTCTGATCGTCGAATTTGCCAACCAGAGCAAGGAAGAAGGCCTGAAACCGCTGGAAGCAGCGCGCGTCGCGGCGGCCTCCCGGTTCCGCCCCATTCTCATGACGAGTCTTGCGATGATCTTCGGCGCGATACCTATCGCCCTGACGGTCAACAGCCGGAGCTCCCTCGGTACGGTCATCGTAGGCGGTCTGACGTTCGCCGGCTTGCTTACCCTGTACGTCATCCCGGCGATCTACTCGTATTTCTCCCGCACTTCTTCCCATAAGAAAAAGCCGGAGCCAGAACTTGCAACTGTATGAAAACCATCCTTTCCCTTTTAATCCTTTTCGTGGCTTTTTCCGAGGCTGGCGCCCAGCGCCGCCTCGCGCTGAGCGACGCGGAATCCCTGGCGATAGACAAAAACCGGGATCTGCAGGTTGCCCGCCTGGAAGCAGCCAAAACCGATCAGCAGGTTCGGGAAGCCAAAGGCTATGCGCTCCCGCTCATCGCCGGATCGGCACAGTATCAGTATTATCCGTTACGACAGGTGTCTTTTCTTCCCGGAAGTTTTGTAGGACTTGGCGATGATCAGCTGGCAACGTTCCGCGTGGGCGGTTCCAGCGCCTTTCTGGGCGGTGTCACCATCAGCCAGCCGCTGCTCCAGCCCGGTATCAAAGCAGGGATACGTGCGGCCGGTCTGGCGCGGGATATCAGCGATCAGGCCATTTCCGAAACCCGCGCCCGGGTCGTAACCGACGTGCGCAAAGCCTACCTGCTTGTATTGATCACGCAGGAACAGCTTCGCCTGCAACAGCAGAGTATCCAGCGGAACGAACAGGCGCTGAAAGACGCCCGCGCGCTTCTGGCGCAGGGCCGCGCCTCCCGCGTGGATACCCTGCGGGCGTATGTGACGATTGAAAATCTCCGGCCGGCGGTCATCCGGCTGACCAATGAGGTGGATATCGCCGGAACGGTTCTGAAGCGCGTAATCGGTCTGGACGACAGCGATGTACTCGATCTGACCGACTCCCTGCGTTATGAGGAAAATCCGATCGAGGAAGCCGATTTTTACAGCCAGGCTATCCAGTCCCGACCGGAAATTCACAGGCTGGAACTAACCGAAAAGCTCAATCAGGCGCAGGTAAGTATCCGGGAGGCCGACCGGCGGCCCAAGCTCTCTGCCGTCGGACTGGTGCAGTCACAGGCACAAACCAACCGGTTTCAGTGGAATAGCTGGCCGGTGAGTTCCTTCGTCGGACTGCAACTGAATGTGCCTATTTTCTCTGGATTCCAACAGTTGGCGCGGATATCACAAGCGGAAATTACCCGTCAGCAGACCGCTACCCAACTCGCCAACCTGAAGGAAATTGTCCGGGCGGAAGTGAAGATTGCCCGGTCGAAAGCCGAAGAAGCACGCCTCCGCATCCGGACTCAGGCGCAGACCGTATCGGTGGCAGAGCTGGGCTACCGCATCACACGGGACCGGTTCCGGCAGGGTATTGCCTCCCGGCTGGACGTCACCGACGCTGAACTTTCCCTGACACAGGCCCGGGCCAACTACCTCCAGGCTGTGCATGATTTTCTGAACGCAACCTACGAACTGGACCGGGCAACCGGTCGGGTGAAGTAGCAGGGGGCATGGGGCAGAGGGCATGGGGTGGCGGAAGCGTCCTACTGTGCCCTCTGTCTATTCCGCATATGTATCAGCCACATAGGCAGTAACCTCGCAGAGAGTACGGGTGGCGAAAGCGCCGCCCCATGCCCTCTGCCCCATGCCCTATTTCCCCTGCCCGAACACCCCTACCCCCGCCAGCGTCGGCTGGAGGCGGGATGAAAGAATCCGAAGCCGGATTTTGCGCGCCGTAACGGCCGGGAAACGGAGCAGGCGCTTGTACCCTACTGTTGTGCCTTTCGTTACTTCTTTCCACTCCGTCCCTTCCTGAACTTCCAGGACAAACTCCTCTATGCGCTGACCGACCCGGATATTCTCCTGAAGCGACAGTACATCAAACGTTTGCGGGGATTTCAGGTCAAATTCCAGGGTTGCAGTAGTATCACTGCCCATCCAGTAGGTATCGTATTTACCGTCCGTGAGTCTGGGGTAGGCGGATGCTTTTTTCAGGATATTGTCCTTGAAAATACCGTCGCGCATGGTTTTCCACCCCTGCAAACTGCGGACGTCTGCGTCGGCCAGCAGGCCCCGGCGATCCGGCGGGATATTCAGCAACAGCACGCCGTTTTTACCGACGGAGTGAAAGTAGATATCCGTCAGTTTTTCAGGCGTTTTGACTTTGTCGTCTTCCGTTGCGTGGTAAAACCACCCGGGACGGATGGAAACGTCCGTTTCGGCGGGATACCAGGCCAGGCCTCTGGCTTTCGCGATAGCTGCCCGGCCGCCGAGGTCGCCCTTGTTGACATACCCGGCAGGTTTGACGAGCAGGTCTTTCTGGGAATTGGCGGCGACGGCATCCTGATCGAGATTATTGGCCGGAACAACACTCCATTCCGTTTCCCGGCCATACCCTGTTTCCGTACCCACCCAGCGTACATCGGGACCCATGATGGCGATCACCGCTTCCGGCTGGAGTTTCCGGATGAGTTTATACCAGCGGGGAAAATCATATACCTGTTTTTTTCCGTTGGGACCTTCGCCGTTGGCTCCGTCAAACCAGACTTCATCTACTTTGCCGTAATGCGTCAATAATTCGGTTAACTGATTGACGAAGAGATCGTTATACGCATCGGTACCATAAACCGGTGCATTGCGGTCCCACGGAGAAAGGTATACGCCGAAGCCGATGCCGTATTCGCGGCAGGCGTCAGCGACCTCTTTCACCACATCTCCCTTTCCGGCTTTCCAGGGACTGTTTTTGACCGAGTGACCGGTCGTGGCCGTTGGCCAGAGGCAAAAGCCGTCGTGGTGCTTCGCCGTGAGGATGACCTGGCGGATACCTGCCTCCTTGCAGGTGCGCACCCATTGGCGGGCGTCGAGTGCAGTCGGGTTGAAAATGGACGGACTTTCTGTACCGTCGCCCCACTCCCGATCGGTGAAGGTATTGACGCCGAAGTGAAAGAATGCCGTCAGTTCGAGCTGCTGCCAGCGGAACTGCCGGGGAGTCGGGGTAACCGTCGCTGCTTTGCGGATCAGGTCGGGGTCGTTGGGCAGCAGCGAGACAAAATGGTGTTGCGCTGCTATGGGAAGCAGACCACTTGCACAGAGAAGGGCTCCGGTCAGGAAGCGTCGATTCATGCCGTTTCTTTTTCTTCAGAATCGGAGAAAGGCAGGATCATACCCGTTCTTTGGTTGATTCCGCAGAAGAAAATACCGGTGAGCCGAAAGATGGCCACGTATATACAGATCGTTAGAAAACAAACGAGATCCGTGAAACGACGCAAAAACATATTTATTTTATCACTTATCAGGGAATTTACTGTAAATCAATACATTTAAGCTTTCAATGATATTACCTCACATCAAAAGTTTACTATGAAATACCGCCTTACTTACCTTATGGTGTCGCTACTGGGCACCACAACGGCTTTTGCCCAACAAAATGTTGGTATAAACACCACTACTCCCGATGCATCCGCCGCGCTCGACGTCACCAGCACCAACAAAGGAGTACTCGTTCCCCGGATGAATCAGTCGCAACGAACCGGAATTTCCAACCCGGCCACGGGCCTGCTGATCTGGCAGACAGATGGAACGTCCGGCTTTTATTATAATGCCGGAACGCCGGCTTCGCCAAGCTGGATTCAATTGGGCGCAACGGGACCCGTCGGGCCTGCGGGGCCGGTCGGACCGGTCGGACCCGTAGGTCCGACGGGCGCTACCGGACCACAGGGGGCTACCGGGCCGACCGGCGCAACAGGTCCGCAAGGCGCCACCGGACCAGCAGGCGCCGGCTTCGCCAATGGTACGACCGGCGGGCAGGTGTACCTGACGGGCTCCGTTGCTCCCTATGCGCCGCAAGTCCCTCAGACGGTCACGGGCGACGTAACGCTCACCAGTTCAGCCGTGACGACCATCGCCACCAATGCAGTCACCACCGGTAAAATCGCCAATAATGCGGTGACGGTTGGAAAAATCTCGGCGACCGGAACAGCCGACGGCTCCTCTTTTCTCCGCGGTGACGGTGTCTGGGCTTCAGCGGGCGGCGGATCATCCCTTTTTGCGAACCGGACGTCGGACGCGACCGTCTCCGTTTCCTCACCCACCTATGTGGATGTTGTCAGTATTTCGCTCGAAGCCAATAAGAAATACCTGATCCGCGGAAAGACGATTGCCGCCAAAACCGGTGCGACCAATGCCAACGTCACCTTCCGGCTGACCTACACCGGCAGCGCGACATCGCTAACGGGCGGGGTTTTCTATTCAAGCAGCCTCCTTCCGGGCTCGGCGTTCAGCAGTTCCTCGTTTGACACGGAAACTGCCGGTTTCGGACTGACGGCTACGCTGACACCCGGGCCGAAGTATGAAATTGAAGCGGTCATATCCACTACTTCTGCCGGAACCCTGACGGTCCAGACGGCACGTGCAACGACCAATACCACTAACGACTTTTCTATCAAATCAGGAAGTTATCTCGTCGCAAGCCCGATTCAGTAGCCGGTCGATCGTGACTATCCTTCAAAGCCTCTTCAAGCGCATGCCTGAAGAGGCTTTTTGTTTTGCGCGGTTGCGCCAAATGGTTAGTAACGTGTTTTATAAAACATAATAAATTTTATCATTTTACAATAATTTATTAGATAAATTATAATTTCGCCAACCAACAGCTTAACTCACATCAATAACATCGTATGAAGAAGCGTTTACCCTACCTGCTGGCTGCCCTGTTGGGTGCCACTACTGCCTTTGCCCAACAAAACGTTGGCATCAATACCACTACCCCGGACGCCTCGGCCGCGCTCGATGTAACCAGTACCAACAAGGGGGTACTGGTTCCGCGCATGAATCAGTCGCAACGGGCCGGTATCTCCAATCCTGCAACCGGCCTGCTGATCTGGCAAACAGACGGAACCTCAGGGTTTTACTACAACGCAGGCACACCGGCCTCTCCCAGCTGGATTCAGCTGGGCGCCCAGGGCCCGCAAGGGATTCAGGGTATTCAGGGGATAACCGGCGTCACCGGAGCCACCGGCCCGCAGGGACAAACCGGGCCAGCCGGTGCAACAGGTCCGGCAGGTCCGGGCTTTGCCAATGGTACGGCAGGCGGGCAGGTTTACCTTACATCTTCGACTTCTCCTTTTGCTCCGCAGGCTCCGCAGTCGGTCTCGGGTGATATTTCCATTACAAGTGCAGGCGTCGTCACTGTTGGCAGCAACGCGATTACCAGCGGGAAGATCGCCAACAACGCCGTATTACTCGGAAAAATCAACGCAACAGGTACGCCGGGCGCTTCGAACTTTCTGCGGGGAGACGGTACCTGGTCGGCAGTTACGGCCAGCTCCGGAACGACGAAGTACGTCACCCGGACAACAGACACAGACGTTACCATTCAGGCGCCGACCTATGTCGACGCCCTCGGTGTTTCGCTCGAGGCAAACAAGAGGTATCTTATTCGTGGTAAAATACTGACTACCAAAATCGGAACAGCATCGGGCTCTACCGGAGCGACCTATCGGCTCACCTATTCGGGTGCGGCAACTACGCCGGTCGGAGGTATTATCGTCAACGGCAGCTACATCCCGGGAAGTGCCTTCAACAGTACCGGAACGCACGATACGGAATCGGCAGGCTTCGGGATCAGCAATACAACTTCCATTTCTCCGCGCTATGACGTTGAAATGCTTGTCGTAACAACATCCGCAGGTACCCTCATGATCCAAACCGGCCGGCAGACGACCAACAATGTCAACAACTATACCCTGAAAACGGGTAGTTACCTTGTTGCCACCGAAATACAGCAGTAGGTCGGCATGAAATGCAAAAGGGGTCGCTCCGTTATGGAGCGACCCCTTTTCTTTTACTACCTGCTTCTTACAACCGCTTCACCCGGATGTTCCGGAATTTTACCACCGAGCCGTGGCCGAGGAAGGCCAGGTGACCCGTTTTGTTTTTCACGCCGGGGTGGCTTTTGTGATCGGCCGGGCCGTTTTTGGTCGCTTCCTCGAGGTCGCCATCCACAATGGTGGTACCGTTCAGAATGACTTTTACTTTCGAGCCTTTGACGATTACTTCTTCGTAGTTCCATTCGCCCAGAGGCTTCAGGTACCCGCGTTTCGCCGGAATAATCCCGTAAACGGAACCGTGGTACTGGTACGGCTGGAGGTTTTTGTAAATCTCCGCGTCGTTGTCCAGGATCTGGAGCTCCATTCCTACATAAGCGGCGTCACCTTCGAGCGGGGTGCGGATACCAAGGCCGTTGTTGGCGCCGGGCGTCAGCTGGAACTCAAACCGGTAGTGGAAATCCGGGAATTCCTCCTTCGTGTAGAGGTTACCGTGACCGTGGTCGGTCGGGTAAATGACGAGGTTACCGTCTTCCACCACATAATCCTTCAGGTTACCGGTCCATTTGTCGAGGTTGGTTCCATCGAAAAGTACCTCAAAACCTTCCTTCTTTTCGTCAGCAGAAAGTTCAAACGCCTTCGGCTTCGGCAGTTCCTTGATAAAGATATCGCGGTATGCTACCGGCGATCCGTGTGCCTGAAGCTCAATTTGTTCTTCGGTGAAGAGCGGTAGCTTCCGGTCCCAGTAGTTTTCGAGCGGTACGTTGTTGACAACCAGCTCGCCGTTGAGGTATACCGTTACCCGGTCCCCGCGCATCACGATCCGGAAGTTGTTCCATTCGCCGAGCGGGTTATCTGCTACTTTAGAGGGCTTGCTTTCGTTCTTCTGGTTGTTGTACAGCCCACCGGAGCCAACCTGCGCGCCTACGTCGCGGCGGGACGTGTCCCACATCTGAACCTGGGGAGTCCCGCGGAGGTAGATACCGGCGTCGCCGTTTTTCTTGCCGTCGTTGAAGATTTTCCAGTCGACGTACATTTCAAAATCGCCGTACTTCTTCTCGGTACAGATATTGTCACCGTGTGCCGTGAAGAGGAGAACTCCGTTTTCCACTTTCCAGCCGGTACGCATGATATCGTCCGCTTTCTTCTGCTCCGCCGCCAGTGTGGTAGCATCCATCTGCGCCCGTTTGATCGGGTTGGCGACGAGGCCTTTCCAGCCGGTCAGGTCTTTTCCGTTAAACAAAGACACGTATCCGGCGCCCTGCGGCAGTTCGGCAATATGCTTGCGCACCGCAGTTTTCAGGTATTCGCTGTCCGTACCGCTGATGCTGCCGAGGCTCTTGGTCAGAAGGGCTTTTACTTCTTCACCGTTCCATTCCTTGTTCGACATCGCAATGCTGGTGACGGCGTTGGCTGCATAAGGAGCAACAGCCGCGTCGTCCAGGAATTTCCCGGCAAACATCAGGGAAGGAAGCGTACGGGTACGCGATACTTCGTTCAGAATCAGTCGCTTCTGCTCGGTAGTCGCGGCCAGTTCCATGCCATTTTTCAGGAGGACAAGCTTCTGGGCGTCCGGATAGTTCGATTTGGCGACGAGGCGTACGAAGCCTTTCAGCGCCGGATCGAGCAATTCCGTACCTGCAACCGACTGGCCGATGCGGAAGAGTTCGGGAGCCGCTGATGCGTCGCTCCACTGGCTCAGCGCTTCGATAACCGCTGCTTTGTTGTTCTGGAATTCACCGACAACGGTCTTCAGGGCTTCCTTGCCGCCGATTTGTGCAAGGATACCGTAAAACAGAGGCTTCTTCTCCGCAGGTGCCGAAGACAACTGACCCAGGATCAGGGAAATACGTTGCGACGGATTTTCGGCAGAAGCCTGTACAATCGCCGACTGTACCGCCTTGATGTCTTCCTGACCGGAAACCGACTTCAGGAGCGAAAACAGCGCCGGTAACTGAGCAGCGGTAGCTACACCCGAAAGGTTACGGATGGCGGCCGACTTCACCGCAGCATCGCTGCTGCCCGTCAGCGCGAGGACATTCGTCGCGTGGGCAGATGCCTTGCGCGCGCCGAGAATATCCAGGAGCGCAACCTGTGCACCGGACGAGGCCCCGCTCAGAGCAGAAGCTACCGGAGCGGATACGTCAGTACCTTTGAGAGACAGCAGCGCGGTTTTGGCAGCGGCGATCGTCTCTGCATCACCCGACGTCAGGGATGACAGCAGCGGGGTCAAGGACGATCCCTGGCCGATTTTGCCGAGCGCTTCGATAGCGGCAAGGCGAACACCGGCATTGCTGTTCTTCACCTCCGAAGTCAGCGCGGAAAGTACCGACGCGTCCCGCTGGTTACCCAGCATCCGGATGATATCCGCCTGCGCCGCCGGAGCTGCAGTTTTAAGGGCCGCAACCCATGTTGCTCCCTTGCCTTTGAAAGACTGAGCGTTTTTGAGGGCTGCACCGCGGTATTGCCCGTTGGCGTCGCCGGCAGCGGCGACGAGCAGCGGCAGGCTCTTGTCTCCTTCAATCGAAGCGATCAGGCTGAGTGCGCCACTACGGGTATGCAGCTGGGTCGGCTTGGTTGCCGCTGCGAGAAGGGCCTTGGCTGCCTTGGAAGCAACAGCGGCCTGTCCGTTTTCAGCGGCACGCTTGATCCAGTAGAGGTAGGACGACGACGCGTTGGCTTCGTCGAACGTATAGCCGGCTTTGGCTGCCTGCGCCTGAATTACCGGGCCCGACGCCGCGTTACCGATATGCGCCAGGGCATACAGGGCTACCTTCCGCACTTTCACATCGCTGTTTGAAGCAAAAGGCGTGATCGCCGCCACCGCCGAAGCCGCACGGGTATCACCCAGGGCCTCGATGAGGGAAAGCTGACGGTTGCCGGTAGCGCCTTTCAACGCCGACAACAGTGCCTGCTGCGCAGCCGGTGTATTGATTTTGACGAGTGCACGGGCGGCGGGATCAGCGAGGCGATCGTCGGTAAGGAACTTCGCCAGCGTTGCCACTGCTTCATTTTTACCCACCATCTGCAACTGTGCGATGAGGAATGCCTTTGCGTCGGGGTCGCTGATTTTGGTCAGCGCTTTTTGATAGGCTTTGGACGCCAGGAGCCGGTCAGACTCCCGGTTTCCCTGTGCCGCGTAGTATGAAAACCCGCTGAGGGCGTATTGGATCTGGGTGTTATCGCCTTTTCCCTGGGGCGTCATCATCGACGCCAGCTCGGTCAGGCCGGCTTCGCCAAGGGTGGCAACTTCGGCCATGAGGCTGGTGAGCTGGACGCTGTTGCTGGCGGGAGCTTTCATCAGCAGGTCGGCGATGCGCGTCTGCTGCGTCCGGTTATCCTGAGCCCATCCGGCCTGCGCGAGCAGGGCTGCGAGGAGGATGGAGTAAACTACTTTTTTCATATGTACGGGATGGTAACCCTTGTTGTGTAGAGGTGTGATTAAATAGTCCAGGGAGCGCGCATCGGCTGATCGATCAGGCGGTTAGCCGCCTCGTCATCCACAAAAAGCTGCTTCACCGGATCGAACTTGAGGGAACGGCCGAGCTTGAGCGCCGCCAGCCCCATGTTGACGATGGTACAGGAGCGGAATCCGTTTTCTTCGTTCAAAGCAAACTGCTTGCGGTCTTTGCAGGCTTCTACGAAATCCGTTACCTGCGGAACAGGATCCGGGAATGCCGCGAGCTTTTTCGCGAGGTCCGGAATATCCGAACGGAAGTTGGGATACAGCTTGCCTTTCGGTCCTTCGATGTACGGAGCGTCGACATCGCGGCCTTCTCCATCGAGGATGATTTTGCAACCGTCGGCATAGGTATATTCAATGCGCCGCCAGGTACCAACCGCTTCCGGGTGCTGTTCCGGCGCGTCGATTTCTACTGAAACAGGGCTGGTATCGTCTTTTCCGAGGAAGTACTGGATCGGGTCGAGGTAGTGCTGACCCATGTCGCCGAGACCGCCGCCATCGTAATCCCAGTAGCCGCGGAACGTTCCGTGCGAGCGGTGGGCGTTATACGGTTTATAAGGAGCGGGGCCGAGCCACATGTCGTAGTCGAGTTCGGCCGGGACCGGCTGAGGTTCGAGGTTGGTCTTCCCTACCCAGTAGAATTTCCAGTCGAAACCGGTATGCTTGCTCACCGTTACTTTGAGCGGCCAGCCGAGCAGACCGCTGTCGACGAGCTTTTTAATCGGCTCGACGGTGGTATTCATTCCGTAAAAATTATCCTTGAAGCGGAACCAAGTATTGAGGCGGAAAATCCGTCCGTGCTGTTTCACGGCTTCCTTTACCCGTTTTCCTTCGCCGATCGTCCGGGTCATAGGCTTCTCGCACCAGATGTCCTTGCCGGCGCGGGCAGCGTCTGCCGCCATGATACCGTGCCAGTGGGGCGGCGTCGCGATGTGCACGATGTCCACTTCGGGCAGCTGGATCAGCTCGCGGTAGTCCCCGAACGTCTTGATGCCATTGCCACCGGCGAGTTCGACGGCCTGCTTGAGGTGATTGCGGTCGACGTCACACATAGCGACGACCCGGGTACCGGCGTACGGAATGTGGCCGCGGCCCATGGAGCCGACCCCGATGATGCCTTTGGTCAGCTGATCGCTGGGCGCCAGGTAACCTTTCCCGAGCACGTGGCGGGGAACGATGCTAAACGCGGCGAGGGCGGCCGCAGACGACTTCAGGAATTTCCGTCTAGACGAAGATGATTCGTTGGTCATGGGTAAAGAGGAGGATGCTAAACAGTATGTTCGTGATGTTAATAAGGAGTATACCCCGGTCAAACGAAGACAGACTACATTGCAAATATATCAAAGGGATGTTCCCCGCCATGGGCTGGAAGGCCGGCCGGATGCGTTGCGGGCTGTTTTTCCAGCGTCTCGGGAGGGTAGCCCGCTATTGCTCCGACTTTCCTTTCGCAAGATTAATACTCTGTTAATCAATAAATTACAATATATTAATTGCTGACAAAAGACCGTCGGACCAGAAATCGGGTACGCACCCGTAATTAATAAAATTTTTTATATTTGTGCCGGATATACACATTTCCGAACGCCGCCGCGCAGCCCCGAAAGGCCTCCTTCCCCGATCCTCAGACCCTGCTTTTCCTTTTTTGCAAATGAGGCTTTCCTTCAAAATCGATCGGGTTTTGAGGGAACAATAGCAAAATTATCTTCTTTGTTGAACCAGGAAAGTAAGTAGTTTGTATGGTTTTTCGCGGCAAAATCAATAATGTTTACAAATACTAAACTTTTTTAGCGGCATTCCGGGATGAAATTGGACAGATGGCGCCGCATATCCGGTATTTCCGGAGTCCGGACTGTCTGTATATTGTCTCCGGAAAAGGTCGGTTTTTCCCAAAAAATTGCCATCTTTTCACACCCCAAAACTGAATTTCCGCCGTAACCTCCTTTAACTCAGTAGCGAATGAAATCATCTCCCAAGGAATACAGCGGAGTGAAAGAAATTGCCAGACGTGCCAACGTTTCGATCGCGACCGTCGACCGCGTCATCCACAACCGCACGGGCGTCTCCGCCAAAACGCGTGACAAAATCAACAAAATAATCGCTGAGCTGGCGTATCAGCCCAATTTGCTGGCCAGTCGGCTGGCTTCCCGCAAAATCCTCAACCTGGCGGTTCTGATACCGGATGTTTCGGAAGAAACCGACTTCTGGGAAGCGCCGCTGCGTGGAATTCAGCGCGCAGAAGCCGAAATCCGGCAGTATGGCGTTCAGGTCAATATCCACCTGTTTGACCTGAACGATACGGCCTCCTTTGCCGCGCAGGCAAAGAAAATCCTGGCGTCCGGGCCGGATGCCATACTGTTGTCTCCCTCGTTTGTCGAAGAGTCCCGCCAGTTTGCCCGGGATTGCGAACAGAAAGAAATACCTTTTATCCTCATCGATTCGAACCTGCCGGAGGCAGCAAGCCTGAGCTACATTGGCCCCCCCCCTGGCTCAGTCGGGTACGGTTGCTGCGAAGCTGCTCATGTACCGGCAGAAAAAGGAAGGTACGATACTGGTTGTCAACCTTTCGCGGGAGGTTGATCCTTACAATTACCTGCAAATCGAGGAAGGTTTCCGGAGCTATTTTCGGGAAGAAGGCCTCTCCCACTCCATCATTCGCCTGGATATCCGGGATACGTCGTACCTGTCGGTCGCCAAAAGCCTGAAAAAGGTAGTGCACTCCCGGGAGGCAGTGGACGGTATCTTTGTGACCAATTCCCGTGTGTTTTCAGTAGCCCGCTTTCTGGAAGAAAACGATCTGGCCGGCATTCCACTGATCGGGTATGATTTTCTGAAGCAAAACATCGACCACCTGAAAAACGGAACGATCGACTTTCTCATCTGCCACAAACCGGAGGAGCAGGGCTACCGGAGCGTGATGGCGCTGTACCAGTCGCTGGTACTGGGTACGGCCGTCGGCAAGGTACATTTCATGCCGATTGACATTGTCACGAAAGAAAACTGCGACTACTATTAAGGAAGGGTTTTGAGCGGAAGGCGGCGGTCGTGGTAAAACAGGAACGTCCAGCCTTCCGCCTGTTCTTTCCATTCCCGGCGGTTATCGCGGGCTTTCTTTCCGTCGAAATCATTGCGGTATGCGGAGTGCTGGTCGAGGTATACGGCCATCGGAATTTCATCGGCTCCGTAAAAAATCACTTCTCCGTCTTCCTCCAGCCGGATGGTCTGGTGAAACGGCGTGTGCCCGCCGCTGACGGCATAGGTGATTCCATCGGCGATTTCGCCTGTGTCGTCGTCCAGCCATACCCGGTTTGGCAGCGACGCGAGCGCCAGCAATGTCGGTTCGTGGTAGGAAGGATTTCCGGTCTGCGCCTGCGCGTAAAGCCACTCCCGACGCTGGAGGTAGTGTTTGGCGCGGGGAAAGAGCGGGTGGAAGTGGCCGTCGTCCCACATGCCGAGGCCGCCGGTATGGTCCTTGTGCAGGTGTGAAAGAATAACCCGGGTCACATCTTCCGGACGGATACCCGCTTCTTCAAGCAGGCCGAGAATAGCCGGCATGCCGTTGGATGCGGTTCCCAGTCCTGTATCCAGCAATACACAATCATTGCGCATCCGGATCAGAAACGGACGTATGGCGAGCAGGGTAGTTCCCGGTATCCTCGGCATCCCGGAGATAAACGGTACAAAACGTTTGACAGAATCGACAACAAAAAGGCCCTCGGTTAGGGGAAGAATAGTCATATAGCTGCGACCGGTTCGGGGTGCCGCATGCGCAGGCGAACACCGATAGTAGTTCCAATGTTGAGCAGCGCGAGGGCCGTCAGGGTACCCAACAGGCCGGTGGCCCCAAAATGTTCCATCAGGTATCCTCCGGCAAGCGGCGTTGCCGCCTGCGCGATGAGCGCCGGCCGGGCCAACCGGCCTAATACCATCGGATAGTTCTCAGGACCAAACAGTTCGAGCGGCAGCGTTCCTTTCAGCACGGACCGCATGCCGTTTCCGAGGGCGTATAAAATAACGGCGAGGGAGGCTACAGATGGCCCCATTTCCAGTAAAAGCAGTCCCAGAAAAGTGAGGATAACCGAGACGAAGGTTGTCCAGATCGGGTGTTTTTTCGGTGCGAGGACATCGAGAAACCGCACGCCTACCTGACACGGACCGATCAGCGCGCCGATGCCGATGGCGGTATGCAGCGACATGCCTTTTGATTGCAGGATTTGCAGGAGCTGCACGGTCACTGCCGTCAGAATAATAGCCGCAAGGGTAAAATTGACGGCGAGCAGGTTCAGAAGCGAGTCGCTTATCGGAAGTGATGAAGCGGCAGAACGCATTGTGGCTGCCGGTACAGGCGTCTCTTCCTCCGGCAAACCGAAGCGATACAGTAGCCAGATACTTGTAAAGAGAATCACGGCATATCCCAGGCAGGCCCCGCGCCAGCCCCAGGCGGTAAGCATAGCGCCGAGAAGGGGCCATACAATCGTCGTACAAAATCCGGAAATCAGGGTGACCGTCGTGATCGATTTGCGGGCCTGCGCTCCCTGAAATTTACCCAATACGGCAAACAGGGCATCATACAACCCCATTGCCATACCCACGCCGATGACGCACCAGCCGAACAGGAAAACGGGCAGCGAGGGAGAGATCGCCAGGATCACAAGCCCTGCGCCGAGTACAAAACCGGCATACAGAAGCGGCTTCCGGGCGTCGTGCCCGCCGATGTACCGGCCTACTGCCGGAGCGAGGCAACCCGAGATCAGCAATCCGGGAGACAGCGCGCCGAGTACCCATTGCCTCGGCCAGCCGGTATCCTGCACAATGGGATCGGCGAGGACTGCCAGCAGGAAGAAAGAACCGCCCCAGCTCAGTAGTTGTGCCAGGCCCAAAAAGCTGCTGATTCGCAGGGAAGAAAGCATTTTCGTCATCATTGCAAACTTTTCCGCTTTGCCGATGCAAAAGTAGAGTGGCCTTCTAAATTTGTAAAAAGGTATTTTTCTATCAGAATGATCGATATTACCGATTAATGGAACTCCGACAACTTCGCTATTTTCTGAAAGCGGGTGAACTGCTGCACTTCACCCGGGCAGCGGAAGCCGTCAATATCAGCCAGAGTACCCTCTCGCAGCAGATCCGGCAACTGGAAGACGAGCTGGGGACTCCTCTCTTCGACCGAATTGGCAAACGCGTATTGCTGACGGAAGCAGGAACGCGGTTTCTGGTATATGCCCGGCAGACCGTCGCCAGCGCCGACAGTGGCCTGGAGATTCTCCGGGATCTCGCCGGTCTGGAGACGGGCGATCTCCGCATCGGCGTTACGTATACCCTGCGCACGCTGCTGACGCCGGCGCTGGTCGCCTTCTCGACTGCCTTTCCCGGTGTGTATATCCATATCTTGTTTGCGACGTCGGAGGAGCTGGCGGAAAAACTGCTGGCGGCGGAGATCGACCTGGCACTGAGTTTCCGGGAAGGAGGCATCCGGGACGACTCGTTCGACAGCGAGCCGCTTTTCGAGTCCCGCATGGCGCTGATCGCCGCCGAAAGTACGGAGTGGACCGACCGGCAGCAGGTAACGCTGCCAGAGATCGGCCGACTGCCGCTGGTACTGCCCGTTCGCGGCTACAGTACCCGGCAGTTTCTGGACCAGGCATTTGCCGAAGCGGACGTTCGCCCGAATATCCGGATGGAACTGAATGATATTCCCACTTTGCTCGACCTTGTCCGGACGGGGCACTGGCATACCATTCTGTCGATGGCGACGGTCACCGGGCAGTCAGGATTAACCGCTATTCCGATTGAAGGAGCAGGTATGAACCGGCAGGCGTCGCTGGTGTGGCTCCGTTCGGCCTACCGGAAAAAAGCGGCGCTGCGGTTGTCTGAACTACTGACCGGGCCGCATGTCTGAAAGAGATATATTCTTGTTCTGCCACAAAAGCTCTCCACCTCTCTCCCATCCCGTAAAATTTTCCTTAAATAGGGTAAATAAAATTGCGAATATAAAATTGGCGCTATATTTACGGGTACGTACCCGGTGATCGTAATACCATGACAATCAAAGCCGGAGCTAACCTGCCTCTTTACCAAAAATGAACCTTTCCAGCGACCGCCGCTCCTTCCTCAAAAAAGCCACGATGGGTGGCCTTGCCCTGACGTTCTTCCCGGCCTTCGAAGGCAAGCGGGTAGGCATCATCGGGCTGGATACCTCTCACAGCCTGGCCTTTACCAAGGTACTCAACGCGCCGGATGCCCCGGCCGTCTATGCAGGGTATAAGGTTACTGCGGCCTATCCGTATGGAAGCCGGGACATCGAAAGCAGTGCGAAGCGCATTCCCGGATACACGGAAGACGTGAAAAAGCTGGGTGTTGAAATCGTCGATTCGATTGCGGACCTGCTCCGGAAGGTAGATGTTGTATTGCTGGAAACGAACGACGGCCGCCTGCACCTGGAGCAGGCCCTTCAGGTACTGAAAGCCGGTAAGCGGGTGTTTATCGACAAGCCGGTTGCGGCTTCGCTGAAAGACGCCATCGCTATCTACCAGGCTTCGGAAAAGTACCGTATTCCGGTGTTCTCGGCGTCGTCGCTCCGGTACATCAAAGGCATCGAAAATATCGACAAAGCCAGTGTCACGGGAGCGGATACCTTCAGTCCGGCTGTCTATGAAAAAACACACCCGGATCTGTTCTGGTATGGCGTTCATGGAGTTGAAACGCTGTTTGCGGTGATGGGAACCGGTTGCCGGGAAGTCGTACGCGTGCATACGGAAACGACGGACATCGTCATCGGTACCTGGGAAGACGGCCGCATCGGTACGTTTCGCGGTACGCGCACCGGCCTACACGACTACGGCGGTACGGTGTATATGAAGCAAAAAAACCAGGTTCTCGGCCCCTATGCCGGCTACGAACCGCTTCTGAAAGATATCATCCGGTACTTCGAAACCGGCGAGGTGCCGGTAACCCCGAAGGAAACACTCGAAATTTTCGCCTTTATGGAAGCCGCCGACGAAAGCAAACGGCAGGGCGGTAAGGCGGTAGCTTTGAAAAAGCTATAGGCTGTAGGCTTTATGCTGTAGGCTGTTACCTTGCCAGTTTGTCGTAAGCTATTTTGGATACATGTCGCCAAAGCATATTATAATGCCTTAAGCTATAGGCTTTATGCTGTAGGCTACTGGTGTTAACCTTGTAACATGTCATAAACAATATACGGATACCTCTCGCCAGAGCTTATTGCTTAAAGCTTGCCGCCTGAGCTCAAATCCCCTCCCCTCATGAACCCAAACACCCGCAGAGATTTTCTCCGCAAAACCCTGACAGGCGCGACTGCGTTGTCGGTCGGCGGGATCCTTCCCGGATTTTCCCCGAAAAGCTATGCCCGCATTTCGGGCGCAAATGAACGGATCGCCGTGGGCGTGATGGGCGTCAACAGCCGCGGACTGGCCCTGGCGTCGAACTTTGCCCTGCAGCCCAACTGCGAGGTACGGGCGATCTCCGACGTGGATTCCCGGTCGCAGGAAAAATGCATAGCCGCCGTCGAAAAAATACAGAACCGGAAACCAGCCGGTCAGCCGGATTTCCGGAAAGTACTGGAAGACAAGGACATCGACGCGATGGTAATCGCCACGCCCGACCACTGGCATGCCCCGGCGGCTATTCTTGCCTCCAAAGCCGGCAAACACGTCTACCTGGAAAAACCCTGCAGCCATAATCCGCATGAAGGCGAATTGCTGGTGGCCATCCAGAGGAAGTACAAAAACGTGATTCAGATGGGCAATCAGCGGCGCTCCTGGCCGAACGTTGCCGCCGGGATCAAAGAACTGAAAGACGGGATCATCGGCCGGGCCTATTTCGCCAAAGGCTGGTATACGAATAACCGGGAATCAATTGGAAAAGGAAAAGTCATTTCCGTCCCTTCCTGGCTCGACTATGAACTCTGGCAGGGACCGGCGCCGCGGCGGCCCCTCAAGGATAACCTCATCCACTACAACTGGCACTGGTTCTGGCACTGGGGCACAGGCGAAGCGCTCAACAACGGCACCCATATGCTGGATCTCATGCGCTGGGGACTGGGCGTGGACTATCCGACACGCGTCACTTCCACCGGTGGGCGCTACCGCTATCAGGACGACTGGGAAACGCCTGATACCCAGGTAATATCCCTTGAATTTGCCAACAATACCGGCATGACCTGGGAAGGCCGCAGCTGCAACGGCCGGACCGTTGAGGGGTCGAGCGTAGGAGTGATTTTCTATGGAGAAAACGGCTCCCTCCTGCTCGACGGCGGCAACTCCTACAAGGTTTTCGACCTCAATAACAAAGTCGTCAAAGACGTCAAAAATGACCTCGTCATCGACCCCCGGAACAAAATGAACCCGTCGCAAGCCCTGGATGCCATACACATCCAAAACCTTTTCGACGGGATCAAAAAGGGTACAACTCTGAGTTCCGATATCCTCAGCGGGCACCAGAGTACGCTGCTTTGCCAGTTGGGCAACATTGCCCTGCGCTCCGGTGGCGTCCTCGACATCGACCCCAAAAACGGCCACATCAAAAACAACCCCCAGGCTCAGAAACTGTGGAAACGGGAGTATGAGAGGGGGTGGGAGCCGACGATCTAGTCCGCCCATCTGTCGGCTGTTTTCAGTTTTCAGTTTTTGGTTTTCAGTTTGATGGTAAGCGTATTTGGCGATGACAAGGCACGTTCGAAGTCACGCTCCGGTGCATCGGATATCGCCCGGTTGTCAAACTGAAAACCAAAAACTGTAAACCGAAAACTGTAAACCACCACAACCATCCCCTCCCATGCCCATCCACGCCCACCTCCTCACCAAACGTGAAACCAACCTGTCGGTGTTCCTGATCGGAGTGATGTTCTTTCTGTTCGGGTTTGTGTCGTGGGTGAACGCGATACTGATTCCGTATTTCAAGATCGCCTGCGAGCTGACGTCGTTTCAGTCGTACCTCGTGGCGTTCGCTTTTTACATTGCCTATTTTGTGATGTCGGTGCCGGCTTCCTACCTGCTCAAAACGGTCGGGTTCAAGAAGGGCATGATGTTCGGTTTCTGGGCGATGGCCACAGGCGCTTTTATTTTCATCCCTGCGGCCCTCACCCGAACGTACGCGATTTTCCTGATCGGGTTATTTACCATCGGCGCAGGCCTGGCTATTCTGCAAACGGCTGCCAATCCCTACATTACTATTCTCGGCGAAAAAGAACGGGCTGCGCAGCGCATCAGCCTCATGGGGATCTGCAACAAGGGCGCCGGTATTCTCGCTCCGATTCTGTTTGCGGCGGTGATTCTTCGCCCAACGGACACCGACCTCTTCAAACAACTCGCACACATGACGGATGCGGAGCGTGCCGGAGCCCTCGACGAGCTCATCCGCCGGGTAATCAGGCCGTATGCAGCGCTCGGAACATTTCTGTTTGCCCTCGGTATTCTGGTATACCGCTCGCCGCTTCCGGAAATCGATACCGAGCACGAAACCGATCAGGTAGCCGCCGCCAATGCGGATAAAACGAGCATCTTCGACTTTCCCTACCTGATTCTCGGGGCGCTGGCCATTTTTCTGCACGTAGGAACCCAGGTCATCGCCATTGACACGGTGATCGGGTATGCGGGGTCGATGGGTATCAGTTTGCTGGAAGCCAAGACGTTCCCTTCCTATACCCTGTTTTGCACCATATGCGGATACCTCACAGGCATTGTGCTGATACCCAGGTACATTAGTCAGCTGAACGCCCTGCGGTTCTGTACCCTGCTGGGCGGTGTGCTGACGCTGCTCATTGTCTTTGCGGGAGGTACTGTTCATTTTCTGGGCCATACTGCCGACCTATCCATCTGGTTTGTGGTATTGCTCGGCCTGGCAAATTCCCTCGTCTGGGCGGGTATCTGGCCGCTGGCGCTCGACGGGCTCGGGCGGTTTACCAAACTCGGCGCTTCCCTCCTTATCATGGGCCTTTGCGGCAATGCGCTGCTACCGCTGGTATACGGATACCTGGCCGACCGCTGGTCGCTGCGGGAAGCCTACTGGGTACTGTTGCCCTGCTATTTCTACCTGATATTTTACGCGTTCCGGGGTTACCGTGTCAAACGCTGGAAGCCCTGATCCACCATGTTGTTCAAGATCACAAACGGAACGATAATACTGCCAACGCGGTGCCTGGCGAACGGGACGGTCCTCGTGCGCGACGGCCGGATAGCCGGTGTCTTCGACAGCCGCGAAGAAGTACCCGACTGCCCTTCTTATGACGCCGGCAGCAGGTATATATCGCCGGGCTTCATTGACCTGCACGTACACGGTGGCGGTGGCGCCGATTTTATGGATGCGACGGAAGAAGCTTTCGTCACCGCAGCTGAACTCCATGCCCGCTATGGCACAACCGCCCTGGTACCCACTACGCTGACCGCCGAAAAAGAGGACCTTCTCCGGACACTGGACGCCTTCGAAGCAGCCAGACGACGCAATACCCGGGGGAGTCAGTTGCTGGGTATGCACCTCGAAGGACCCTATTTCGCAGTCAGTCAGCGCGGCGCGCAGGACCCCAAGTACATCCGCAATCCCGATCCGGCCGAATACGAAGAAATTCTGGCCTATTCTTCTTCCATTTTGCGGTGGAGCGCCGCACCGGAACTACCGGGAGCGCTGGCTTTCGGCAGACGGTTACGGGAGAAAAATATCCTCGCAGCCATTGCCCATACCGACGCGATTTACGAGGAAGTCGAAAAAGCATACGAGGCCGGTTATTCGCTGGCGACGCACCTCTACTCGGCCATGTCGGGCGTGACGCGCCGCAATGCTTTCCGCTATGCCGGCGTGATCGAAAGCGCCTACCTGCTGGATATGGATGTGGAAATCATCGCCGACGGCGTTCACCTCCCTCATCCCCTGCTGCAACTTGTTTACAAAATCAAGGGTGCCGACCGTACTGCCCTCATCACCGACGCCATGCGTGCCGCCGGCCTGCCGGAAGGCGACAGTATCCTTGGGTCCCTCAAAAACGGCTTACCCGTACTCGTGGAAGACGGCGTGGCGAAACTGCCCGACCGAACGGCTTTTGCCGGAAGCGTAGCCACCTTCAACCGCCTGATCCGGACAATGGTGCAAGTCGGCATACCGCTGCCCGAAGTCATCCGGATGGCCAGCCTCACGCCGGCGCGCATACTGGGTCTGGACCGGAGCAAAGGTTCCCTCGCTATAGGTAAAGACGCTGATATCGTGGTGTTTGACCGGCAGTTCGACGTACACGCTACGTTCATCTCCGGCCGCGCCGTTTATTCCTCCCTGTCTGAAATACATACTTCATAACCCCGTTTGCATGAATCTCAGCGATCCCCGTCCGGAACAGTTGCAGGTAGACGCCCTGGCAATCCGGCTTTTTGACGACCGCCGGCAACTTGGCCGGGAAGCCGCCGCCGCCGTTGCCGCACACATACGCGACCTTCAGACCCGCAAAGAAGAAATCAACATCATTTTCGCTTCCGCGCCCTCGCAAAATGAACTGCTGGTAGCGTTGAGTGGCGATCCGGGAATCCAATGGTCGCGTATCAATGCTTTTCACATGGACGAATACGTGGGTCTTCCGGCGGACGCACCGCAGAATTTCGGCTATTTTCTGAAGACCCGGCTGTTTGACATAGCGAAACCCAAAGCGGTCTTTTACCTCGACGGCAACGCAACGGATCCCGAAGAGGAGTGCACGCGCTATGCCGCGCTGCTCCGGAAATACCCGGCAGACCTGGTCTGCATGGGCATCGGGGAGAACTGCCATATTGCTTTCAACGATCCGTACAAAGCTGATTTTGAAGATGCAGCACTGGTCCGCCGCGTGGAGCTCGATCTGGAAAGCCGGGAGCAGCAGGTGAATGACGGCTGCTTCACGCAACTGGCCGAGGTGCCGGTCTATGCGCTCACGCTGACGGTACCGGCGCTGCTGGCGGCGCCGGCGTTATTCGTCGTCGTCCCCGGAAAAACCAAAGCGACAGCCATCCGGCAAACATTGCTGGAACCAATATCAAATGCGCATCCGTCGACCATCCTCCGGCGCCATCCGGAGGCCACGCTGTTTATTGACCGCGACAGCGCTGCCGGCTTTCTGGAAAAAACTGCGGAGTAAAAAATGAGTGGACGGCCGCCGGGAAATCGTCTTATGGAAAACAGGCACCCTTTTCACCCGTCCGTTCGCGGACTAACCTCTATCACATGCGTAAAAAAGCACTGACTGTGGCTGCATTTCTGGCGTTGGGAGCAATGATCACTTCGTGTCATCAACCCGAAACGACCACAGGAAAATCGCTCCGTCTGATTGTACTGGAACCGGGGCACTTCCACGCCGCCCTCGTTCAGAAATTCCGGCACGATGAGCTCGATTCCGTCGTCCACGTCTATGCGACGGAAGGCCCTGAAGTCAAGGATTACCTGGCGAAAATCGAGAAATTCAATGCCCGCGCTGAGAATCCGACCCACTGGGAGGAAAAGGTCTATACCGGCCCCGACTTCCTCGAAAAGATGCTGAGCGAGAAGCAGGGAAACGTGGTCGTCCTCGCCGGAAACAACCAGAAAAAGACAGATTTCATCAAAAAATCGGTAGATGCGGGCCTGAACGTCCTGTCTGACAAGCCGATGGCGATCGATGAGGCAGGTTTCGGCGTGCTGCAATCTGCTTTTGAGTCAGCCGAAAAAAACAGGGTACTGCTGTATGACATCATGACGGAGCGGTATGAAATCACCAATACGCTCCAGCGTGAACTCGCCCTGTTGCCCGAGCTGTTCGGCACACTGCAGAAAGGCACGCCGGAAGATCCCGCGGTGATGAAAGAAAGTGTGCACCACTTCTTCAAGTATGTAGCCGGCGAGCCGCTGATCCGGCCGGCCTGGTTTTTTGACACCCGCCAGCAGGGCGAAGGTATTGTGGATGTCACCACGCACCTGGTTGACCTGATCCAGTGGAGTTGTTTCCCCGATCAGGTTCTTGACTATAAGAAGGATATTCAGATTACGAAAGCGGCTCACTCCGCGACACAGATCCGTCCGTCTCAGTTCAAACTCGTGACGAAGAAGGATTCCTATCCTGATTTCCTGCATAAAGATGTGAAAGACAGCGTGTTGTCGGTCTACGCCAACGGTACCATCGACTATGCGCTGAAGGGCGTCCATGCCCGGGTGTCGGTTATCTGGAACTTCCAGGCGCCGGAAGGAACCGGCGACACGCATTACTCTGTCATGAAGGGGACAAAAGCGCGCCTTGTCATCCGTCAGGGCAAGGAGCAAAAGTTCAAGCCGGTGCTGTACATCGAGGCGGTCGAAAAATCGCCGGCGTACGGTCAGGCCGTGGCCGAAGCATTCAAAAAGGTACAGGCCCGCTATCCGGGTATCGACCTGAAAGCGGACGCGAACGGCTGGCAGGTGGTCATCGATCCAAAGTACGACACCGGTCATGAATCGCACTTCTCGCAGGTGGCCGACAAGTACATGGGCTTCCTCAAGGAAGGCAAACTACCCGCCTGGGAAGTACCGAACATGATCGCGAAGTACTATACGACAACGCAGGCGCTGAAGCTGGCGCGGAAAGAATAGTCGTTCAAAAAAGCCGGAGGAGCGAATCTTCCGGCTTTTTTCTTACAATCCGGTATTTCGGTTTACGGTTACCAATGAAACCGGGGTATTTCCCGCGGGCCTTCGCTTCCCCTTCCCGCTGATGGCCCGCATGCTGTGGGTTATGTATCTTTCCGCCTGCGGTTCCGCTTCTGTTTTAGGCAAAACACCTCAGCGTTCGGGCTCATTCTCCCGGCCTCCCCGTACTCTTTTCCTGATCCTGCGGCAGAAAGCGCCTGCTTTTGCTGTCATTTGCAAGATTCTATACCGTTCGCTCAGTTTTTGATCTGTTTTTTGCGTGAAAACACGAATCAAAGCGGCTGGACTACCAACATCCGTATATTTACTTACTTGTTAGACGTAATCCTATCCACCCCATGAATACCTTGTCTGAAAAGCTACGGGCCATCCGCACTGCCAAAGGCTACTCCCAACAATACATGGCCGAACAACTGGCCGTCAGCCGGTCGACGTACATCAGGCTCGAAACAAAACCCGAACTACTGAATATCAGCCAATTACTTCATCTTTCTCAGGTATTTGGTATTTCGCCCTCCTACCTGCTCCCGGATGCCGACGCCGGCGAGGCCCTGTACGCCCGCATGATACGCCTCGAATCGAAACTGGAGGAAATGATGCTGAAGATGGTGCTCGTTCAGGCAGAAAACCATCCGAGGTACTCCTGAAACTGCGTGTCGCTCCCCTGCCGGGGGTGCTGCGTAGTGTCTTGATCGTTATTTCTTTGTTCCGGCCGTAAACGCTCCGTTGCGGCCTTTATACGTTTGCGCGCGCTGCCGACGACCCATCTTTCGCTTGCTTTCCTTCCATTGCCGCGTCTGACACCGACAGCCGGTAGTTTCGGTCACACGGCGAAAAGAGCATTTCCTTCCGCTCAAAATCCATTTCTGGCATACCTGCGGCAAACGGGCAGCAGGTATGCTGCGTCCCGTAATACTTATCCTTCTATATCCTCAAAACAATTCGTTTATCTCTATTTTAATTTGAAAAAAAGGTAAAATAAAATCAAATAACGGCGATTTATCTGGCAATTTTTTTGTGAATTTTTCGGAATATTTATTAGCCAATTATTTCATACATATTTTTCAAATTAGTATCAGTTATTATCCATTAATATAAGATATTTAGTCAAAATTTTGATCTTTATTTTTTCAGTACTAGAACTATTTATTCGATTAATAGTAAATCTACTAGTATGTTTTTATTGTTAATCTATCTATAGCTAATTCAATTTTTTATTCTGATGACAAATGTGTTAAAAGAAGGCAGCGAGTAGTCTCTATTTTCGGCGGAGGTATTCCATCTTTTTGGTGTTTTTCTCCCCTTCTGCTGTTTTTTTTGCTTTTTAAAGCCATTCTGCTTGGATCAGGTTTCTTCTGTTTTGTCAGATTTATTTGGAAATCTGTTCGTCGTAATACGAAGCAACGTCACACAAAATAAGGATAAACACGCCCTTAAATACCCGATAAATAATACGATTTCAATAAAAGTATTTCACTGAATTGCTTTTTTGCTGTCTATACATAGATACGTTTGCTTATTTCAACACGACGTACTAATTTTGTCACGAATTAAGGCTATCGTTATGTCGATTATCATATAAAACTGACTATCTGTTGTTTGAAGGAACGTTTGGTGTAGTACAAAGCAGTTTTTCTCCCTTTGATTGACTACCGAAGGCCGCTGCCTTCCATTTAATATAGAAAAACAGGACCTGTTGCTCCGGGCAGACGATGCAGATTCGTCCGTCTGAAAGGAGGCTTTGTCCTGTCGGCGAACGAAGGGCAAAACAGTTCCGTCAACCTGGTTGGCATCGGAACGGCCTCGTTCTCCCTTTGTATCCGAATCAGCCGGGCGTGCCCGGACCCCGCACCCCGAGGGATGGATTCCATCCGCCGCTACGAAAGAGTTCGCCCAGGCTATATCCGCCAGCGTGATTTATTCTCATTTCAATTTCATGCATTATGGAAAGAATACACCCAACTCCTTTAACGAGGGAACGTACAGGCTCTTTTTCCACTCGAAAGAGGAAGCACTTCCTTCTGTCACAACTACGTATATTTTTATACGTAATCCTGCTCCTGTCGTCGGGAGCGCTGTCAGCCCAGCAAATACAATCGGGCAGCGGCGCTCCTGCAGCCAATTTCGAGGTGGCAAACGGCCCCCAGACATTTACGGTAACGGTGCTCGGCGGCCCTGCATCGTCCGGAGCACTGACGGTAACGCTGCCCACCGGCTATGTGTTTGATTCGGGCTCGGCGATCGGTTCCGGCGGCCTGACCGTCAGCCAGACCAGCGCTTCGGGAAATACTGCGTCCCTGAATCTGTCCGGCATTCCGGGTACAGGCAGCTCGGCCAGCTTTACGTTTACGGCCCGTGCTACGTGCGCGGCGATCGGGGTTTCGGGCAATCAGGCCTCGTATGTTTTCACGCCGGCCGGCGGGTCTGCGCAGCCCGAAAAGCTCAGCAATGCGTTCAACCTGGTCAATGCCAAAATCAACATCACCCAATTGGCCAATGCACCGGCTACAGCGGGGGTTGTGGGCGATTCCTACGTCCGGACGTACCGGATCAACAACAACGGGTTCGGGAGCATCGATACCCTATATGTCACCGACATCAGCGGAACCGGTGTAGAACATGTCAGTCATTCTGTATCTGCGACGAACAACGGCGCGACTGTTACCGTTGACCTGCTTTCCACGACTACATCCGGAACCAATACTACCTACCTGTACCGCTTTATTGTCAGCAACACCGCTCAGGACAACCACCTTGGGCAAAATGAGTATTTCACGTTCACCCAAAACCTGAAAATTGCCAGTTGTAACAACCTGAATACCAGCCTCAACGCCTGGTATGGAAGCAGCCCCAACCCGACGCCCTGCGTGCCTCAGAACGACACGCAGACGACAGCGCTTGCCATCAACAATGCGAAACAACCGAATGTGCAGATTTCCGCAGTTCTCTCTGCACCGGCGACCTGCCGCGGAGTGCCGGTAACACAAACGATCAAAGTTGTCAATAACGGCACCGCGACGGCCACCGACGTTCTCGTCCGGCTTTATCACACCACAGACAGCCCGGCGACGGATGCCCGTTCCCAGATCGGGTATGTTCCCGGGTCGTTCCAGTACAAGATCGGGGCATCGGGTACGTATGCGGCTGTTCCGAGCGGAGCGGCGTCCGGCGTTACCCTGACCAATCCGGTCAACTACCTTACGCCCAGCTGCCTGGGTTCTGCGGCGCCCAACGGCCTGGACGTCGTCATCCCCGCGCTTGCCCCCGGTCAGGAAATCTATTTCCAATACGATGAGCTCAACTGCTGCTACACGGAATGCGCAGGATCCACGATTACCGGTAGTTTTGCAAAGCTGAAGTATTCCAATCCCTGCGGTACCGAGGTCGTCAATAATATAAGCTCCGGCGGTTTCGTCGCGCTGAGAAACTCGGTATTCGTTTCTGCTACGCTGGCAACGGATTTCCCGACGGACATGATCCAGGGAACATCCTATACCCTGAAATGGCAAACAGTCGGCGCTGATTATCCTACATCGGTATATACAAACGGAAGTACAGTCCGGTATGAAATCACGCTGGCGCCGGGCATGGTGTACAACGGCGGAGCCATCACCATGCTGGCCAGAGACGGCAGCACCGCAACCCCTGCGTCTGTCACGCAGACCGGTAATACCCTGTCTATTTCGTTTGTAACGGGTACGGGCGGTTTCACAACGACGAACGCACACCTGAAAGCGGTTCTGAGCATTCCCGGCATCACGCTGGACTGTTCACTACGGACTGCCGGAGCCGGTAACAACGTGACCACCAAGCTGTTTTACAAAGGCGTTTCCTGTAGCTGCGAGGAGCAGGTTGCCTGTCTGGATCAGCCGATTGCCCTGCATTGTCCGTCGCCCTGTGACGCCGGAATGGTCAATGACAATTTCACCGTTGTCCGGCGAAACTACGGCGCTCCCGACAACGCCAACAACGGGACTGCAAACGGCGCCAGCCTGAGCACAAATGTGCACAGAAACTGGGTTTCGCGCGGCGATACGCTTGATTTCACCTTCTACGGAACGGTGGCCGACGCCGGATCAGCCGTCCACCATTTCAAATACGGCTATGCAAAATTCACCATTCCGAATAGTACCGCTACCCAATTTACCGCGCTTTCGGCAACGGTGAAGATCACCGACGCGACAGGTACCGTCACCAAAGTCAACCTAACCAACTTCCCGGTCTCCTATACCAGCTCGGGCAGCAGCGGCACCGCGGTGGTGGATTACAGCATCGACAAGCTCATCACCGCCGGTGTAAGCGGTTACACGGAGTTTGTGAATACCGACAAAGTGACCATTACGCTTTCGCTGAAGGTGAGCAACGGCATCGGCGCCCAGCTGACGAGCACCGTTGTCAGCACGGACTTTTACCTGAGCGATGCCGCCAACCCTACCGGAAGTGTTACAGCGGATAAATGGGCCTGTGACAATTTCTCAGGTGTCTACACCCTGGTGGGTTTGACGACGTACTACAGCTCGCGGTTATTCACCGGAAATGAATGCAATACTGTCACAGCGACCGGGCGCGCGGGCTCCATTGTAGGAGATAATGTCAACACCGGAGGTCCCGGAGGGGATTTCTATACCGATGAATACCGTCAGCTGGGTGTTCCGGGAAATTACAACATCACCGTCCCGGCCGGATACACGCTGGAGTCAATCACGTTTACTTACTACCGAGGAACGACCAACTACGGCCAGACCTCTGCCTTTATCACGAACCCGTCTCCGGATGCCGTCTCCGGTCAAACCTACACCTACAACATGCGTAAGCAGTTCGTAGATCAGGGAGGACCGTGGGCGTTGCCGGACGAAGGATTCTATGTGGATTTTTCAGCTGTGCTGCGACCCAGCTGTGAATCGGTCAACAATGCGCCCGTCACCTTCACTATGCAGATCTTGCCGGGTACAGCGCTGAACGAAACGCTGCCAGCGGCGAATTTTACGCCGACTTCTACCAGCAATTTTATCTCACTGACGAAATCCAACCTGGTTGTTAACGCCAATTCACCCATTCAGACGGTTAACGGGAATACGGTTACCTGGGAAATTCAGGTAGCCAATACCCAACCAGGTACCTCTCCGAAGGTATGGATGGCAGAAAACAGCGGCAGCACCAATGGGGTTACGATCCAGTCGATCGAACCGATCAACGCTTTTGGCGGGACGGTCTCGGGCGCGGCGCTTTCTGCGGTCGGCGGTATCTATCAGCTGGGTACGTACGGGCAGGAAAGCCGGTATTACCGGGTAACAGCGACGTTCACCAACTGCGGTCAGGATGTTCTGCCGCTGGCGGTTGGTTATGTCTGCGGTAATTATCCGGCTTCGATAGATGCGGCGGCGTGCAGAAATGTCACCAACCTGACCGTGATTCCGACCGACGCGAACCTGCAGGTAAGTCTGATCGGGCAGCCGGTTCCCACCTATCCGGACGGAACGAACGATCTCTGCGGCGAGCTGGAATACACGGCTGAGGTGAAAAACCCCGCACAAGGAACTGCCTACGATCTGACTTTTACCGTGAAAAAGCCGGCCGGCGTAGCGTATATCGCCAACAGCTACCAGCTTTCTCCGACGATTCAGCCGGCTACGGCGACGTTTACCGCTGTCGGAAATGATGCGACCTATGTTTCGGAAACGGCAACGGATCTTACGTTTACCATTCCGGCGTCCGTTGTGGCAAATCTGCCCTACAACGCGGGATACACCATTCGTTACCGCGTCCGGACGGTTGCCTGTGATTTCATCAGCGGCACCAAGATGACGTTGCAGGCGCTGGGTGAAAACGGTTGCGGTTCTGCCATTAACGGAACGGCTCAGCAAACCCAGACGATCCGCATCAAGGGAGAAAACCCCAATCCGAACGTTTATACGATTACGTCGTCGGTGTCGGGTCCGGTAACCTGCTCGTCTTCTCCGGTAACTTATACCTTCTCGGCGAAAAACGAAGGTCCGGTCGCTACCTATGCCGGAGAGACGGTCCGTGTCACCCTCGAGAAACCCTTTACACTCGGGGCGGTTACGGGTATTTCCAACTTCACTTCGGGAGCTGCGCCGACGGTTACTTCTGACGCGACCTCGACGACATACGTCTGGACGCTTCCGTCAGGTGTCGCCGCAGGCGAAATCATTTCGTTCTCCGCGCCGCTGACCACTGCCGGTACTCCCGCCTGCGGACAGTTCCCCGTGAAAGAGCTGATCGCTTACACGTTTACCAGTACCTGCGCGCCGTCGGGCCCGACCTGTACCGGATCGCTTCAGGCCGAAGGGGAAAACGAGGCGACGGTCATCGACGTCACGAAGCCGGCATATGCCATCAGTGCCTTTACCGGCGCGGCGAGCGCAACGGGCAGCAACGTGGTCGGAACGCTCACGCTGACGCACACGAATACCGCGTATGTCTCGCAGAATGCGGTTGTTTCGCTCTTCAAGGATGCTGACGGTAACGGGCAGTACTCTTCCGGAGACGTGCTGCTGGGTTCTCAGACGTTTGCCGTCGCCAATACGGCCAGTCAGACGTTCAACTATGACATTGCTTCGTCATACAAAGGCAATGTCTGCCCGATCGTGGCAGTAGTGGATCTCACCTGCGCCTGTGCTGACTCGCTTCAGTATGCGTATGCCTGTAACATTCCGCTGCCGGTTTCCCTGGCCTCCTTCACGGCTGCGGCGGAAGGCCGCTCGTCTGCCCGCCTGAACTGGGTAACGGCCTCCGAACTGAACAATGCCTTCTTTGAAATCCAGCATTCGCTGAATGCCCGGGATTTTGAAACGGTGGGTCAGGTGGCAGGCCACGGTACGACGCAGCAAAAGCAGTCATATACCTTCCTCAATGAAGGTTTGGATGCCTCGCACATTCATTACTACCGCCTGAAGCAGGTAGATGCCGACGGGAAGTTCCAGTATACCAAAACCGTGTCGGTTGTACTACCCGGCTACGGCGGGTTGAGCCTCCGGGTGACCCCCAACCCGGCGACGGGCCATACCATCCGCGCGTTGGTCGGTTACGACGACGATCAGCTGGCTACGGCAGCTGAACTGGAGTTATTCACCGTCAGCGGGCGCTCACTCCTTGTCCGCCGGCTTAACCTGACACCGGGCGGGAACGAAGTGCTTTTGCCAGCCGATTCGTATCCGGCAGGCACATACCTGATATCGCTGCGGCACGAGTCGCTGAGTCAGCCGATTACGGTACGTGTTGTGATACGGTAAGCTAGTTTTTGGTTGAAAGGTCGATTACAGTAAACGTGGAGGCATGATGCCTCCACGTTTCTTTTTTGGGTACCCGCTCCTCTTTTTTTCAAAACTGGTGACCTTTATTCCCGGTCCTGCTAAAGTCGGCAGGTTAAGTCAGGTCATATACAACAGAATAGCGAAATACCTTCGACTTAAATGCGGTCGGGAGCGCTATACTTTCCTGCCAAACCGACCAGGCAATACGTTACTATCCCAAGAAGGATGAAAATATACTGCCAGTTATGAACGTCAATTGAACTATTGAAAAACGAAACCGCCCATAGATAGGGCGACGCCTGACTGACCGGCCAGGACCGGGAAATCGCTCCTGTCATGGTAATAAGCAAGCCCATACCAGCCGGAATGAGAAAGGAACTATACCGAAAGCCGAGGAAAAACTGAATAGCGACAACGCCAAGTCCGGCCAGAAAACATCCGGAGCAACCTTCGAGTAACACGCGGTGAAGAGAGTAGAACTGAAAATCCAGAGACGGGCGTGCGATCCCAAGTAACCAGCCGCCGCTTTCCGCCATTCCCCACAACAGTATATGGCTGAAAAAAACAATCGCGGTGAAAAGGAGAAACTTGACGAAATAAACTACTGCACGGGGTATCGGAAGACTATATACCATCTTCCACATATCCGCGCGGTGTTCGATGGAATGAAACAATGCCGAGAGCAGGCTGACGTAAATCGGGAAGACGAATAATGTCCAACCGATGAGTACATGACCGGTGAAGTCAATCCAGGGATTTACACCCCTGACGTACATACGGTCGCCGTTGAGAAACGCCGCCAGCCAGGCCGTGATCACAACGAAAAACGGAGCAATGGCAGCCAGCCAAATCACACGGGTACCTTTCAGTTTTCGTATTTCCGCCGTGAAATGAGTAAGAAAGGAAACCATCGTTTTTAAAGATTGATACGTGAGGGATCTGCTGTCATTGAAAAAAAAACCTCTTCCAGGGTTCTTTGCTTTCTGTTTAGTTCGTAGACGCAAAGACCTTCCTCCAGGAGCAGGCGATTGATACGATCAATCTGATGTTTTTCAGCGACTGCGACGAAAAGCCGATCCTGGGTAATTTCCGGGATTCTGAAATTCGCGTTTCGGAGTATTTCGGCGGCATGCAGGTTGTTGTCTGTTTCGATCGCCAGCTGCAAGGGTTGCTGTTCGTGCAGTTGGGCAAGCGAACCCTGAAAAAGCAGACGACCATCGTGAAGAATTGCCAGGTGAGAGACCGTTTTTTCTATTTCATCCAGCAAATGACTGGATACAAAAACCGTCTTGCCATGATGTTGGCAAAGTGCCAGGAGCAGCTCCCGGATTTGTCGTATTCCGGCCGGATCCAGCCCATTGGTCGGTTCATCCAGAATTAACAGCTCCGGATTACCGATCATGGCCATGGCAATACCAAGCCGCTGCCGCATTCCCAGCGAATATTCTCCTGTTTTTTGACGGGCCTGTCCCGATAATCCAACAATCTCCAGTACTTCTGCCAGTTGCCGTTTGTCCGATTGGCGGGCTGATCGGATAATTTCCAGGTTATCATGCGCCGAGAGATGCAGGTACAATGCCGGTGATTCGATCAGCGCTCCGGTTCGGCGCAGAATGGATTCGCGACAGGAGCGTATGTCCTGTCCAAATATTCGAATAGCGTTGTTTTGACTTTTCAGCAGTCCGAGGAGCAGCCGGATAGTTGTCGTTTTACCGGAGCCATTAGGTCCCAGAAAGCCAAAGAGCGATCCGGAGGGAATTTCAAGTGACAGGTCGTGCAATACCTGCTGTTTCCCGAAACAATGGCTGAGCTGACTAATTTGAATGATCGGAGTCATGTGAATGGTTTTCCGAAACAAGCGGGAAGTAAACCCGCAGAAGACAAAAAATAGACCGGAGTCTGCTGATCCGATGTGGAAGAGCCGGGCGGGCGGACGACGGCTTTCGTCGGTAACAATGGGCTATTCAAGGCGCGTCAGGAGCGTTCTACCCTATTTCGGACAAAAGTGTACCCGTCATTTGTACCTTACTGCGATGAAGGCTCTTCGGGAACTGATCAGGCCGGCAAACCGCCTTGTCCTCTGTCTGCATTTTGCCGGGTGGACGCTGTACGGGATCGTGATTTTTTACATGGCTGCCTACCATGGCATACCGGTATTGCTGGCACACCCGGGCGTGCACCTTCTGGGGCAGGTCGCGATTTTTTACGCCAACTATAGCTATTTTATTCCGAGGTTGCTCGGTCGCGCGCAGACAGGCCGTTTTCTTTGGACAAACCTGGGTTGTGTGCTGCTTCTTGAAAGCCTTACCATCGAAGGATACCATGTAATCAGCAGATTATACCCATCCGAACTCCGGCCTGAACGGACGTTGCCCTACCACGAGCAATTTGTCCTACGTTTTTTTGAGCTGGTATTCTTCGTTATACTGGCAGCTATTGTCCGATTTACGAAAGATTGGTTTGTTCATCAGCAGGAAGCGCGGGAATCGGAGAACAACCGGCTTCGGTCAGAACTCGCCATGCTGAAAGCACAGATACAGCCGCATTTTCTATTCAATAGCCTGAATTCACTCTATGCGCTGTCGCTCCGCCAGGCACCGGAAACACCTCAGTCTATTCTGCATCTCGCCGGATTAATGCGCTATATGCTGTACGAATCTGCCGACGGTCAAATCTCCCTGGAAAAGGAAATAGAAGTCATCGGCAGGTACCTCGACCTGCAAAAGCTAAGGCTTCCGCCCGGATATGAAATGCAATTCTATGTGGAAGGAGATCCATCTTCGGTTCGATTGGAGCCTTTGCTTTTGCTGCCTGTCATCGAGAATATATTCAAACATGGAGAGAATCCGATATCGATCGGGCTCCGGGTATCCGAAAGACAGCTCTCCCTGCATACGTGCAACCGTATCAACGGACGAAAAACAGACCTGCCGGGAGGAATCGGGCTTGCCAATCTCCTGAAACGCCTGAACTACCTGTATCCGGACCGGCATAAATTGCTGCTGAAAGAGCAGGATGGCCGTTTCCTTGTTACTTTGATTATCGATCTGTAAGAAGCTTTGCTCTCAAACGTTACACATCTATCAAATGATCCGATGTCTCGCTGTAGACGATGAACCACTGGCACTGGAAGTTATTGAAGCATATTGTGCAAAAGTTCCCAATATCCGGTTAATAGACCTGTGTCGCGGACCTATGCAGGCGCTTCAGGTACTGGCACACACGCAGGTGGATCTGTTGCTGCTGGATATAGAAATGCCCGATCTTTCGGGGCTGCAGTTGCTTCGTATGCTGAAAAACCCGCCGTTGGTAATCCTGACAACGGCTTATCAGGAGTTTGCGCTGGAAAGCTATGAAGTCAACGCGCTGGATTACCTGTTGAAGCCTGTTCTCTTCGAGCGATTTGTCCAGGCCATTCACAAGGCACAGGAGAGGTTGGCTCCTGTGGCCGGGGCGGAATCTCCCGTACTTCCCACAGTGTTTCCGGCTAAAAGCCTGTTTATCAAGAGTGAAGGCAGGACTATCCGCCTTGATATTTCGGACATCCTGTATGTTGAAGGCCGAAAAGACTATGTGATGATTTACACGTCAGAGAAGAAGTGGATCACGCAACTTACCCTGGCCTGGATTGAAGAGCGGTTGATTTTGGAGGGTTTTGTCCGCGTCCATCGCTCTTATATTGTCGCTATTCACAAGATAGATCTGCTCGACCGGAACAGTATTCAAATCAATGGGAAACTCATTCCAATCGGCGATTTTTACAGGGAGAACTTGTGGAAGCTGATTCGCGGGTAACTTACCAGTACTTCCGGGTTAGCTGGATGAAAGAGACGTGAATAACTTCCTCATCGCAGATCCTTTCCTCCTCCGAAAACACAGGCCAATTCAGACGGAGAAAACCGTCCAAATCCATCTATTTTCGTTAGAAACGCACTTTTTCGTTAAATCAACCGCTCCTTCATCGCCTTCAACACCGCTTCAGTTTTCGAATTAACCTGTAGCTTATCGTATATATGGCGGATGTGCGAACGGACGGTATCGATGCTGATGAAGAGTTCGTCGGCAATGAGTTTGTAGCTATACCCGGCAACCAGGCCTTTGAGTATATCCTGCTCGCGCGCGGAGAGGTTGTATACATCGGCGCGACTGACGCGCTGCTGCTGAAAATACTGCAGTACTTTCCGGGCGATGTTGGCGGTCATTGGCGATCCGCCCTGGTGAATATCGAAGATCGCGGCGATGATTTCAGAAGGCGGCGTATGCTTGAGCAGGTATCCGCTCGCGCCGTTCCGCAAGGCTTCAAAGATCTTTTCTTCATCGTCAAAGACGGTTAGCATCAACACCTGAGCATCTGGTTTCCAGGATTTTACCTGCAAAACTGCTTCGATACCGCTGATTCCCGGCAGGTCAATGTCCATCAGGACGACGTCCGGCTTTAGCGTCCGGATTTCTTCCTCCAGGTTGAGGCAGTCGGCAAACGCTCCCAACAGCTCCAGCCCGGACGTTGCCTGCAGCAAAAAGGAAATACCCTCCCGCAGGTTCCGGTTATCTTCGTAGTAAATGACGCCGACTGATGTTTCCATGCGACAAAGGTAAAAGGCTTGCCTTCAGAAATAAATAGCATAATCATGTGAACGGCATGCGGAGCTCAATGCGGGTGCCTTCGCCCGGCGCAGAAGTAACCGTCAGCGTACCTTTGATCTCCTTTGCCCGCTTTTCCAGGTTCGGCAGACCGTTGCCTGTCCGGATCGTTGACCGGTCGAAGCCCTTTCCGTCGTCGCGGATCGTCAGCGCCAGCCGGCGGTACGATGCCGAAAGACTGACTGTCACCTCCTTACACTCCGAGTATTTGACGGCATTATTCAGGGATTCCTTGAAAATCAGGTAGATATTTCGTCGCTGTTCGACGTTCAAGCGGGTTTCGCTGAATTTCTCCGAAACGTCCATCCGGAACGCGATACCACGTGCTTCGGTCATCCGCAACCCGAACTCACGCATACGCGTCACGACGTCCTCCAGGCTGTTGTGGCGTGTCTGAATGGTCCAGATAATATCCTGCATGGATTCCGACAGAGCCGTCGCGCTGTGACTGATCCGTTGCAGCAGCGGCAAGGCTTCGGGTACTTTCCCGTTGATCTGCGCCTGGGCAACGTCGGAGAAAATCCGGATACTGCTGAGGGTGGAGCCCATGTCATCATGCAGGTCGGTCGCGATCCGTTCACGCACGGCTTCCAGCCGCCTGCGTTGTCCTTCCCGGTAACGATATACCCCATACGCGAGGCCGGCAAGCAACAGGATACCCAGGGTACGGAACCACGTCGTTTTGTAATACGGGGGAATGATCCGGATTTCAAGCTGTGCCATCTGGTCGTTCCAGCGTCCGTCGTTATTGGCTGTACGCAGGCGGAAGGTATAAGTCCCGGGTTCGAGATTGGTATAAGTCGCCGTCCGGGCAGACGTCGTCGTCCAGTCCGTGTCGAAGCCGTCGAGGCGGTAGGCGTATGTGTTTTTTTCGGGTTGACTGTAGTTCAGTCCGACGAAAGACAGGGTAAAGGCGTTTTCCTCGGGCCGGATCGTTACCGCCTCGCCGGCTACAATATCCTGATGACGGTTGCCGATGCGGACGTCCGTCACCACCGGTACCGGCGCTACGGGATTCGGCCGCACCTGCTCCGGCAGGAAGTAGTTGATGGCTTCCGTAAACCCGACAAAAAGCTCGCCGGTCGACGCCCGCGTGATCACATTACTCGACGCATTACCGAATAATCCGTTGTCTTTCCGGAAATAGCGGAACGTCTGCGTCGCCGGATCCAGGCGATGGAGGAAGTTGTCGGTCGTCATCCACAACCGTCCTTCCCTGTCTTCTTCGATACCGTGGACATAGTCAGACTGAAGACCTTCCTTGGCCGTATACACCCGTGTCACCCGGCCGTCCAGATCTGCCCGAAGTACCCGGCCGGCATCGCTTACCCAGAGATTCTCCTCCGAATCGATCTTGAGGGCTGTCTGCATGAGATCCGACGGCATAAATGCCTCTGAGATCCCCGTCAGACGTATTTCGCGGGAATAGGTACGGGCGGCATCGAGGCGAAAAAGCCCGCCCGACGTCAATACCCAGAGCCGCCGGTAGCGGTCTTCCGTCATCCGGTATACCTGAAACCGCTTGCCGATGCCATACGCCTGGCCCGGAAAAGTCCAGGCCCGGATACTGCCTGTTTTCGGATCGAGAACAAACAGGCCATCGTAGGAGGAGCCGAGCCAGATCATGCCGGCTTCATCCTCCAGAATCGCAACAATCCGGTGCTGAATACCGGGGGTATGGTAAAAATCCTTCCAATGCCGCCAGTGTTGCGATGCCGGATCCCACTCGTCCAACGCGCCCTTGGCGGCTACATACAGCTGCCCGCTGCGGCTTTGCAGCACGTCAATGATTTCATTGTCCGAAAGACCTTCGTTGAACCAGGAAAAAGACTGCTTCGCCCGGTTCCAGATCAGCAATCCCTTTCCCCATAAACCGATAAAAAACCGGGCAGGGTCGGTGCGATCCTGCCGGATGGCGGTTACGATACTGAACTGGCCGTAGAACGACAGGGAAGCTTCCTCCTTTTTCGGAGGGATCAGAATACGTTTGAAGAAGATCGTCATCGGATCGACCTTTTCGATACCCTGCTCGGTTCCAACCCAGATCATGCCTGTCTGCCGGTCGGCATAGAGGCAAGTTACCTGGCTGTTATTATGGCTGAAATCATCGCGGGAACGCTGGACAAACTGCTCGGTACGCCCGCTCCCCGGCAGGTAGAGAAAGAGTCCGTTGGTACCGCCGCCGCCAAGCAGGAGCCTGTCGCCACCGGGCGCTTCATATTCCAGCACGCAACTGGCAAACGGAAAGGTACCGGGTACAGGCTCAAAATGATCCTTTTCGAAGGTCAGCAGACCCGCTTCCCAGGTAGACAGCCAGAGCTTCCCCTTGCGGTCTTCGTACAGGGATTGAGCCAGTACATTTGTCTGAAGATGGGTAATATCGCGACCAAGGTGGTAGGTGTATGTTCCCGTCGCGGGATCGAGGCGGTAGAGGGCGCCGTACTGCATAGCCCAGATACGTCCGGCCCGGTCGGGAAAGATCCGCTGTACTTCGTGGCGGGAAACGGGGTCACCCAGACAGGGAAAAAGCCGAACGCGGAGTGTCGGCAGGTGAATCCGGTATACATGCTCCAGCGTTGAAAACCAGGCATATTCCCTCCCTTGAAGCATGAGCTGGGAAACGACCGGCGCGTGGTTTTTATCCGGTAGCGCAACGGACTGAAAGCGCTCGGAACCGGGGTGAAAGCGGCAGAGACCACTTTGAGTCGACACCCATATCCATCCATCCGCATCCTCCGTGAGTCCGAGAATCTTGTTTCCGGCGAGGCCGTTGCGACCGTCTTTTTTGAACACCTTGCACGAAATACCGTCGAACCGGTTGAGCCCGCTCGCGGTACCGAACCACATGAACCCGCGCCGGTCTTTCAGCATGCAGGTGATGTGATCGTTTGACAGTCCGTTTTCGGATGTCAGGTGTTGAAAGGAGAAGTCGGATGCCTGCTGCGCATAGCCCGCAAGGGCGGTGATCAGCCAGAGTCCGAGGACAGATAAAAGGCGCATCCCGGGGTTCAGATTCTGCATATAAAGGTACAGCGGAAGGTTATTTTGTCGAAATCCCGGTTGCAACCACTTCCTAAATTCACATAAACATGCGATGAAAAACGCATAAAAAAGCATTCGGAGGCTTCCAACCTTACCGCTTATCCGGTGTCTGCGCCGGTCATTGAGGTACTTGGCGGGCACATTACCGTTCGCTCAATGCGCTTTCCGATGACAGGATTCACACGCTTATGCGATTGAACGGTAGGCCTTTCCCACCCCAATTTTGCAACGTCAACCGGCAAACGAAATCAGGTCGCCACCCGCTTTCACTCCGGATTACGGTCGCCCCCCGGCCATTACACACACGCCATGAAACACGTATTTATTTGCCTCATTGCCCTGGTTATGGGCGCCTGCCATTCCGACCCGGTTCGTCCGCAGGAACCCGAAGAACCTCAGAAACCGGCGAAACCCCTTAAGCAGCTTCGCCTGGATTATGCCGACACAGACTTCCAGGAAGTGGAGTATGACACCGCCGGCCTGCCGCAGCATTACGTTTCCCAGTACCTGTATATTCAGGGAACGGGCGAAGTAAAACGACTGGAATTTACCTTTAAATACGGACCGGACAAACGATTGTATCGCCTCAACGGCAGCGACGGCAGCTATACGCAATACATGTATGAAGGAGGGCTCGTCGCCCATGCCGAACGCTACGACCAGGCCGGTAAGCCCCGCTCTCTTGTGACGCTCCGGTACAACACAGCCAATCAGCTGACAGAAATGGAAGAGGCTTTTTATGCCGACCACCGCAACGTCAGAAGCGAGTACCAGTATGATGCCAACGGCAACCTCTCTCAACTCAAACTAACTGAACGAACGGGAGAAACCGCACCCTGGCAACCGACGTTCACCTTCTTCTATTCCGGGTACGACGACAAGAAAAACCCCGAAAACCTCTGGGCCTGTGATCCGCTGATTCCCCAGATAAAGCTGCGGCAGAATAATCCGGGACTGGAAGTAGTACACGACCGGGTCGGTGAGACTTCCCGCAAGCAGCATACCTATACCTATTCAGCGGAAGGCTATCCCTTAACCCGGACGACTACTGCTCCCGGCGGTACGTTGACCACCCGATACAACTACGTGAAGCACTGACCGATATGAAAGGCATCCTCCTACCCTTCCTGCTTCTGTCCGGCGTAGCGTCGGCTCATACCTGCCAGCCGGTGTACTGGGTTGTGGAATCGGTCAGGCAACCGGATCCCGTTTCCATCGTCCGGTTCTATTCCGCCTCAGATCGGGTTATTTACGAAGAAATCATTCCCGGAACCCTGCTCGACGTCTCCTCTCCCCGGGTACAACGTCACCTTTCCCGGACAGCCAAACGACTGTCACGCTACCCGCAGGGAACGGGCAACTTACTGGCGTGCCTTCGCTGACAAGCTCTCAACTTTCAACGTATAATATTATCCGTAATCATGAAAAACCGCCTGTTTAGCCGCCTGGTACTTGCCGTCACAGCCTGCGCTGTGGCGGGAGCCGCGGTGCTTACCATGAGTTTCCGGCCGGCCGGATTGATTGAAGATCTGGGAATTAGCGAATCTCAGGCCCGCAGTCAAATCTGGGACAATTTCAACCGGCAGTCCTTTTATGTTACCGCTTTCCGGTCGCTGAAAGGTATTGCCGGAGGCAGCCGGGCGTCAGTCGCCAAAGCCTACTGCGCGTACATCCGGACCTATGTAGAATCCGATGACTTCCGGCAGCGATATGAAAAATACCGGCTCAGCATGCGTCCTACCGGTACACCTCAAACCATGCCGGAAGAAACAAAAAAAGAGCTGCGCAAAATCTATACCGAGACCATTCAGCAGTACAGGGAATCATTGAAAACCGCCCCGGCAAACCTGAAAGGAGTATACCAGAAGGGACTGTCCGATACGCAGAAGCTTCTCACCGAACTCGATGATCCCAACCCCGATCTGACGCGCTGGAAGAAGGAATATCCCGAGTCAGCGAATGCGCCACTGAAAGCCTATCTTGAGAAATTCCTCTCCGAAACAAAAGACATAGACTTCAAGGCAGCGCTCAAATCCGCACCGGGGGGAAAAATGAAGTTCGTCAACCCGACCTATGAAACGCGGCCTTCTTACTGGAAAATGTGTTTTCGCGCCGGCCCGGAGGCTACTGCTGCGGTCCGCCAGTATGTAACGGAATGGCACGCCACGCTTCGATGAGCCTTCAACCTAATAAATAGTGAGTACCGTTTCACCCTTCGGGGCGGGACGAAAACGGTCCGGGTCGGCGGCAACGCCGCGCTGCGGTTCATGGCAGAAACCGGCTTTCACCGGTGGATACGTTCAACCTTCCTTTTATCTGTTTCATTTTTTTACCCTTCAAACACGTATGAAAACCCGATTCCTTATCCTCGGCCTTCTGATCGCCCTCGTCGCCTCCTGCAAAAAGGATTCTGAAAACTCTCCCTCGGGAGGCGGCCCTGCCTTCGTCGGAAAACGCCTGCAACTGACCTCGCTCGTGATGGATCCTCCTATTGACATCAACGGCGACGGAAAACCTGATCCGGAAATGATCAGCCTGCTCGATGATTGCGTAAGAGACAATGTCCTGATTTTCAAATCAGGAGGCACTTTTTCCGGTGAAGAAGGCCCGAAAGCCTGCTCCGGAACCGAAGATCCCGTCGTCGAAGAAGGCGCAACCTGGAGCTATGACGATGCGACGAAGACCATCCGTCTGACCAACCCGGACAAAACCTACGAAGACTGGAAAGTCGTTGAGTCGAACAACCAGCGTCTCAAAATCCAGTACAAAGAAGTGGACAACGGCCAAACTACGACGTTGACCATGACCTGGACCGTTCTTTGATTCCGAATTGCCGGAGGCGTTTGCCTCCGGCCCTTTTCCTACTGCCATGCTGAAAAAAACCGGACTTCCGGCTCTTCTTATCTGCTGCCTGATCACCTGTTTTTCCTGCAAAAAAGGAGATCCGGAAAGCCTCGAAAATCCCCCCGCCGAAACAGGACTGGTATGTGAAACAGGCGTCACCAGCGGAACTCTCACGACTCAATCCATCGGTCCGGCCGGCGGAACCGTCAAATCCGATGACAACCGCCTTCAGCTTACCATACCTGCGGGCGCTTTCGCTTCCGAGCAATCCATTCAGATTCAACCCATTACGAATACCAATCCGGGCGGCGTCGGCGAGGCCTATCGCATCCTGCCGCACGGCGTAACCTTTTCCAAACCCGTTACGCTAACCTTTCAGTACAAAAACGAAGAGCTCGCCGGCAGTTCTTACCGTGCACTATGTATCGCCACCCAGAATGAAAAGGGAATTTGGGTGGCGCCGGCCGGAGCGCAGACCGACACCAGCGCACATACGGTGAGTATTCAGACGACGCATTTCAGCGACTGGAGTTTCATGGAGTCGTTCCGCCTGGTTCCTGAGCTTGCTATTGTCGAGCCGGGCGCTTCCCAGGACCTTGAAGTTCAGCAGTTTTTTGCCGAAGATCTGCTGGCGCCGCTGACAAAAGACGCTGAAGTCATCGCCCCGAAAAGTGCCGGAAATTACCTCAAAAAGTGGAACCTGGGCGGAGAAGGCGATCTGCTGCCGCTCGGTAATAAAGCGTCCTACAAAGCGCCTGCCGCCATCCCGGCACGAAATCCGGTGGCCGTAAGTGTCAACATGGAATACCAGGGAAAGGCCTTTCTGCTCGTTTCGAATATCTATATCGGCCGGGATGGGGTCAACATCCGGATCAATAATGGCGCCTGGCTATGGGGGCCGGCAGAAATGGGCGTCATGAAAGGCCCTGAATTTTTCCTCGTGCAGGGGACCATCTTCACCAACGGAACGAATTTCTACGGCCTCGCGACCATCCAGTGGCCATTGTCCAGCTACTCAGGGGCGTCATACGGCTGGAACTATAAAACGCCGGGATTTCTTTTCTCAACTCCCACTGCATCAGAGCAGTATAATCATTTCCACGTCGTTCCTCCTGGTGTGCAACAGCTCAGTCCGGGAGAAATCCGCATCCTCAAATTCGGTAAAATCGGTGAGCCGGTCATCGGTATTTTCCACATGAGCCGGGCCGGAAAAGTACTGCCGAATAACGGTGGAAATCCATACGTCGGCGTCGTGCCGATCGAAGGTTTTTTCAAAGTCAGACGATCCAGCTAGCGAGGGGTTCGGCCCCTCCCCTACTCCCTTCCGTCAGGCACGCGACGGAATGGATAAGTGAAAGTTCGTGTTTTACTTGGGAAAAGGCCGCCGGTTATCTGGCGGCTTTTTTTATATTATTCAACTAAAAATATAGTTTGATCTATGCCAGTACTATTAGATGATTTTTTTATCTATTTTGTAGAAAATCTGATGTTCTATGGAACCCATCTCCTGGCCGAACGCATTGAAATCCATCCTGCTGGCCACGCTTATCGCGGGTACGCTTGATGCCGTCGCAGCGGTTGCCATACTCGGCAAATTCAACTACATCCGGGTTTTTCAGTTCATTGCGAGCGGAGCATTCGGACCGGCGGCATTTACAGGAGGTTCTGAAATGGTGTGGGCCGGGGTTGGCTTTCACTATTTTATAACAGCCTGTTTTTCAGGTTTTTATATCTTACTATATCAGTCCTTTCCGGTCCTGCGGCGTCTTCACCTGGCGGGCGGCGCACTTTATGGCGTATTTGTCTGGCTGATTATGAATTTACTATTGCTTCCCCGCACGCATGTGGCGCAGGCGCCCGTAACAGCAAAAAGCGCATTTCTCAACATAGGTATCCTGATATTGATGATCGGAGTGCCGATTGCTTACATTACCCATCTTTTCTTTTCTACGGAGGAAAATGAATAAGGGAAGGTCGCCCTTCCCTTATTACTACATGCTTTTCCATTTTATGCCACATCCGACAGCCCTTGCGCTGGGTGTTGTCACCGGTTTGCCATCGAGCAGTTCGGAAACGGCGTCGTCGACGTAGTGTTTCGTTACAGCGCCCGGATCTTTGGCGTTATCTATCGCGCCGATATAGGCAACCTGCAGGTCCTCCCCTACCCTTTTCAGCACAAATAAGTGTGGCGTATTCGTTGCTCCGAAGGTCTTGGCTATGGCCTGGGACTCGTCATACAAATACGGAAACGGATAGTTTTTTTCCTTTGCGCGGGCCTTCATCTGGTCAAATGAATCGCCCGGCGACAAACTTGCGTCGTTCGACTGAATCGCGACGACCGGATACCCCTTTGCAGCAAACGACTGGTGCAGCCCGATCAACCGCTCTTCGTATGCCTTGGCCACCGGGCAGGTATTACAGGTGAATGCCACGATTACGCCCTTTGTTGTCTTGTTCCCGTTGAGGGAAACGGTCGAGCCGTCCACGTTCTTCAGCGAAAAATCCCGGACCGTATCTCCAATCTGATACCCACCCTGAGCAAAGCCCATGAGGGAGAACACCGCAATCCAGAGGTACTTTTTCATACGCGCGTTTCGTTTAGAATTGTTGTACAAGTGTTTGCAGCTCAGCTTCTTCGACGGCCTTGATGAGTACTTTCCGTTTGGCTCCCCGAAGAAGAATGGTCATCGGCAAAGCGCCGGACCATTCCGGTGCCAGACGATCCACCCATTTTTCCAGATCAGGCTCGTCCAGCAGATACACACGTGATTTCAATTTTCTCTTTCGGACGAACGGCTCGACTTTGGTCGCGAGGTCCGTCCTTTCATCCATACTGACCAATACCACCTGTAGCTTCTGTTTCTCAAATGCAATCCGAAGCCGCTCAAAATAAGGAAGCTCCCGGATACAGGGAGCACACCAGGTGGCCCAGAAGTTCACGACATACAGAGTATCGGATTGTCGGTTCAGTAATTTTTCTAATGCGTCGTACTTCACAACACGGACTTCCTGCGCGCGTACGGGCAACCGCAGGGATACGAGCAGGCAGATTCCCACCAGGCAGACGATTCTATTCATAGACAGCGATGTTCGGAATCCTGTTCACCAAAAAAGTCATACCCGGCTGCTTTTCAACGTGCTGAGATTTGGACAAACCGGTCTACTGTACGAACTGCTTGCATTCACACGATTCTCGCGCGGTTGGAATTGGCAAAGAAGCAAAACCAGTCAATTGACGTTCAATGAGTTAAAGGTAAAAAAAGCGGATTTAAAAAACACTCGCCTGAAACGAACAAAAATGGCCGTCGGGCAGCAATTGGCTCTTTTTTTCACTTTTCCCTCCCATTTTCCCCGTATTTTCCACTGAAACACACGCATTTTTCTCTCTTCTTTTCCTTGGGATAAAATTAGTTCTTTATACATTTGTTAAAAGATAAAAATTTATCCTCGATCCTCATGATCTCGCCTGAGAACGTCATTCGGTTCCTTCGCTCCAAACCGGCTTTGAACCTCTCACAAATTGAAAAAGAAGCCGGGATTCCTTCTAAGACTCTGCACAAGGCTTTTTCCGAACAAAAAGATATCCCGGCCAAACATCTCCCGGCGCTCGACGAAGCGCTCCGGAGATATGGGTATACCGATGGTTTGTTCGATAAAGCGCAGATTATCTCCATTGTCAACCACAAAGGAGGCGTCGGAAAAACAACCACAGTCATCAATCTCGGGAAAGCACTCAGTTTACTTGGGAACCGGGTATTGCTGATTGACATGGATTCTCAGGGAAATTTATCCCAGTGTTTCGGGGTACACGACCCCCAGGAGCAGGTCATTGATTCGCTTCTGGATAATTCCCCGCTCCCTCTCATCGAGATCACCGAAAACCTGTACCTCACTCCCTCCGACATCCGGATGGCGTATCGGGAATCGGAGCTTGCCAATTCCATCGGCGCTGATCGTCGCCTTACCCTGAAGCTGGAAGAGGTACGGGATAAATTCGATTTCATTCTGATTGACTGTCCTCCCAGCCTCGGCATCTGCACGACCTGTTCACTGGTTGCATCCAACTATTGCGTTGTACCGATTCAGCCGGAAGCAAGCGCTTACCATGGAGTGGAAAGCCTTTTTAACCGTATCGCTGAAATCCGGACCTATATCAATCCGCTGTTGGTTGTGAAAGGCATTGTCTTTACGATGGTTCACAAAAACCAGAGCGTACATAAGAGCATGATGGCTCACATCCGGGAGAACTACCGCAATTTTCACTTATATGAGACGATCATCGAGGTATCAACGGTGATCAAGCAGTCCCAGGTCGCGAAAGAGGACCTGTTTACCTATGCGCCCAAGTCCATCTCCTGGCAACAATACTATCATCTCGCTCACGAAATAATCGCGTTGTAGCATGGCAAAAAAGGATTTCATGAACCTGATGAAGGAGAAGACCACTGATCTGAAGCCTTCCCTTCTCTCTTCCGAAGAAAACATCAAAAGCCAGATTCGTATTCTGGAGCCCCTCCGTGACTTGATTCCTCCCCTGATCAGCGAGGAATTATATCAACTCGAGCAGAACATTCTCAAACACGGAGTAAAAGACCCGCTGACTGTTTGGGAAACAACTTCGACGGTCGCGGGGATCGACGACACCAACACGCCGGTTTGCATTCTGATCGACGGACACAACCGGTTTGCAATTTGCCAGAAATACAAGCTGGACTACCGCATCAATATCGTTCGTTTTTCTTCGATGGAAGAAACGAAGGACTATATGATCGACTTCCAGCTGGGTCGGCGAAATCTCAGTCCGGAGCAATCTTCCTACTTCCGGGGCCTGCGGTACATCCGTCAGCGATCGCTCCGTGGCGGCAATCGGTACGGCGACTCCGAGCAAATCGATGTCTCAATGGCCCTTGCCAAAGAGTATGGAGTAAGCAGCAGGACGATCAAGCGGGATGGAGATTTTGCATCCGGATTGGAGAAACTGACCCCGGATTTCAAGAAGGAAATTCTTACCGGTAAACTGAAATTACCGAAGGCTTCGATCAACACACTGTCCAAACTGGAGACCGAAACCCTCCTTTCCAGCATGCAGGAAGTGCTCGCTTTGATCGCCAGTCCGACTGTTAAATCAGAGGAATCTGAGGACGAAGAGACTCAATTGGCAGGGGAAATCCGGTCCATATCCCGGGGCTCTCTAACGAAAGAATCCTGTACACGACTAATAGCACTGCTGCAACAATACATGCAGTCGCTGGACGCAAAGTGACACGTTGTCACTTTGGCACGTCGATAACGTCCTGATAACCAATATCCGAAATCTCCGAACATCTTCTTATAACGTATCGAGGGCAAAGTGACACGGTGTCACTTTGCCCTCGATACGTTATAACGCTGTCACATTGATACTTGTGCTACATAGTCAATATCAGTGATTCTAATGGCCCGTTCGAATAATTTGCCACCTCGGCAATCAGGCAAAAATTCCAAAATCAGACGTCTCTTAAGCCAGCAACAATTGGCGTATTACATAGCCAAATCACCTATACTAACCTCCTGCCGACCAATCGAACAACGCTCTCTCTCTGCCACGAACGATACTGCTGAACCACGTCACCATACCAACGGCTCCGGAACACGACCCCGCTTTAACGCAAAAATATCCCCGCATAGGTCTTCCATAATTAAACGTTAAGCCACATCTGTTGCCCATGAAAATACTGCACAGCACATACATAAAATCCACATGTAAGCAAGGGCTGCGAAACAATGATAGAAAAACTCACCAGCACCCAATACCCCGCTTTCTCTTTATTTCCCTGCGCTTACCTTGCTCCGACGCATACGCGGAACCAGTAACCGCAAGACCAAAGCCAAGTCCGATTCCCAGGAAATTCGGGTATACCGCTTAAGGTTCAACCATGCGAATCAAACAAGCTTTCTCATAAACATCAGTCACCATAAATTGAATACAGGAAAGTATAAACGGAGAAAGGCAGCAATCGGCCAAAACCGAGCCGACCCACCATTTGATTTGCTAATTCTACTGTACTAAGATCGCTTGCTTGCAAAGAAGACTACCAATCCGAATGCATCCGCTGCCTGCTACCTGGCTCTCTGGCATCGTGGAAGACCGAAGCAAACAACTATCCACTTTGACTGGCTTAAAATAATTCCCGAAGAAAAAACCTTCATTCTTAAACCAAGGTAACTAACCGGTAATTCCTGGTCTCGGGAACTCTATCTATTTGAGCTGCATGCTCACCAACCAAACTCGGATCTCGGCGACGTGTGCAGGATATGATTTCTACCGCAGTTTCTATGGGCTAGCCTTATAATAAAGCAGTTCCAGTGATGAGACCCGTAAAGCAGACCTGCATTCGTTTACACGCCAGCAGCGGCCTGGCAACTCCGGCTTAAAGAAACTTGTTTGGCAAGTCCTGTTTGGAATTTGCAATGGAATGATTGCTCCTCATCCTTTCCGGCTATCATTTCCTCATGTCATTGCCAATTCCATTACGTTTCCAATGGCTGGTTCTGCTGCTATTCCTAATAGAACGCGGTTAGACCAGCCAACCAATACTGGAAAGTTCTCGCTGATTCCGTGGCGTATGAAAATCGGTTCTAGTATTATCCTTCCTTTTCGATGAGTCCGGGCAACCTGATTTTAAAGAGCAGCAATAAGATTCTTCGAATTATCACTAAACCTTGTCTCAGAATTCCCATAACCCAGGCAGAACGTGAACATGTCTGATGTCCGTACAAAAACGCGGAGAGCGAACGAATAGGAGAGGGGAGGAGCCTGTTATTACATTATTTCTCGAAGCGAAGTACCAAAACGTACCTTTCTCTTTTCAGAAAGTACGTTTTGTTCCCTGAGGTGCCGGTACGATGCTCAAACATGAACGCAGAAGGGATTTTATCACCCGAAAATGTACTCTGTTTCTCAAAGTGACAAAATGGAACACAACTATCACATTTTTCACGCGTCCGAAAATGGTGCCGATTTTTCCAAACCCTTCATTGTCAGCAGAGGAGGGGAGGAGCCCACTCAACTATCACAAATATCCCGTAACTGTCATGACCGAAATGACTCCCCCGAAGGAAAATCGGGATACCCTGTATGAGAATTGAACGAGACGGGTCGCACTCCAGGAAAACCGCTCTGCACGATTCTCAGAGGCACTTTGTATTACGGGAGGTACCCGTCATTTTCCCGAAGAATAGCTATATATTCAAATCTATCACAGATTGCACGCGTCGAATTCCTCTCAAATATCACAGATTGTACGCAGGGCATGCCACAACCCTTTAAACAACTATCACAAATTGCACGCGCTGATTCCTCTGATAATCAAGCTGTTACTATTCCTTAGCCGGCCCAATATTTAACGACCTCCACATTTATCAATCCGATGAACCTGTAAATCAGCTCATTATGAATTTACGTGAATACAACCGCCGGAACCACGCTTGAACAGTTTAACAACAGGCCCCTGAAGCTTATCTCCACAACTACTTCATAATCAAGTCATTATAAAAACATGCTGTGATAGTATGCTCTTTTTAAAGAAACCCGGTGCAGATATAAAATAGCTGAACCTTATACTGTTGATTATCAATGTGTTATAAAAACAATTTGTGATAGTTGCATTCTGGTCGCTTCTATCTCTGCATGGCGCAGCTTCAAGCATTGCATTAGCCGAAAGACCGTGTGTCTGATTATCAGTTCATTAAGAAAACAAATTGTGATAGTTGTGAAGAAACCTCCCCATTATCAAAGCCAAAGCTCGTTTCATACTCTGATATCCAATATAACTATCTGATATTCAATACATTGAAGAAACAACCTGTGATACTTCGCTGGAAACACCGGTGCCGCATACCGAAAGAATTGCGTCGACCAGAATCTATCGAAACCCATAACATTCTATAAATCAATACATTACAAAAACAATCTGTGATAGTTGAAACGCCTCTATTTTATATGATTAAGTGGAAAGACGGAACGCAGATATTACAGCACCCGGAAAAAGGTAAAAAGAAGTACTGATTTACAGGCTTTTACCCATCTCTTATGCTAAACTATCACAAAATGCACGCACCCGAATCCTTTATTTTCACGCTCCAATCCCTTCACCTTCAGAAAATTAAACAGATACCTCTCCAAACTACTTGAGAATGAAAGGCCTGGCCAGGGGGATGGGCACCGGATGCGCGCGCACCCCTCAGCTTTTTATGACTAAAAACACCACTAAATCAACAGCAAAACTTTTTTTGATGTTTTTTTACTTTTATTTATATGTATTTCGGCGCAAAAAATGCCTTCTAATGTATTGATATACAGGTATTTACTGGTCGATTATTTAGGTTTCCATCACAGATTTCACGCAATTCTATCACATAAATCACTCTGAAGCATCACAAAATCCACACTTATGTATCACAAGATTCACGTAAGTTTTGTACCTTGCCCCACGTGAATTATGTGATAGTTGAAGAAAGAGGCGGGTAGACTTTCTGTACCATCTGTATAAAAGGGAAAAATTAGTGGAGAATAAGGCAGCCGTTCGCACCAACGTCCGTAAAAAACGGAAGAACAACACGCTTGTTCTGATTCGCAAGTCCAACGCGCTTGTGGAAGCCCACTATAAGTTCACCATTTGGGAAACCCGCGTTTTCGCCAAAATGGTGTCCATGATTGACTGGGAAGATCGCGACTTTAAGGAGTACAAGATCTATTTCCGCGATATTATCCGCGACTTCGGCCTTCGCCGGGACGGACGAACCTACGAAGATCTGAAGGAAGGAGCAAGGGGATTGATGAGTAAGATCATCAAGCTGAAAGTGAAAACCGACGGCATCTACGAAACCCTGGAAACACCGATCATCGGCGGGATCAAGACTCCGGATGATGTACACCGCAAAATTGTACAGTCCAAGCGCCTCGACGACGATCGTGTATACCTCAAAGTATCCTTTCACCCGGATCTTAAGCCTTTTCTGATCGAGCTCAAGGAGCGGTATCTGGTCTATGAAATGGCCAATATCCTCGATTTGTCCAGCCCGTATACCGTCCGGATTTATGAATTGCTCAAGCAATACGAGAAACTGGGCGAGCGGATGATCGAACTGCAGGAACTCAAGGCGATGCTCGGGATGGAGGAGGAGTACAAGTTGTATGGCCACTTCCGCGACCGCGTCCTGGAAAAAGCGAAGGAAGATTTGCAGAAATACACCGATATCCGCTTTGAATATGAGGGCGTTCAGGCTAAAAACTACCCGTATGAGCTGCCGGTAAAGCTGAAATCGAATGCAGTAGTAGCGATTCGGTTTTACAATATCACTAAAAATGACGCCAGCCGTACGGTGAAGCAGCCGATGCTGAAGCTGAAAGCGCCCGCTGCTATTCCTGCGGAGCCGGCAGAAGTTGTTCACCCGTTCTTTGACGAAATCTACAGCCAGGTGAAAGACTTCGTGACCGAGCAAACCGTTGCGCAATGGCTTGAAAAAGCGCCGATTGACCATATTCGCGCTTCCATTCAGGCGACGGTGAAGCAGTTGAAGAAGAAAAATTCGGCCATTCAGAACGTGGGCGGGTACTTGAATACCCTGATTCTTTCGCCGCCGCTGTTTGTGAATCCGGAAGCGACGAAAGGCCACCAGCTGAAACAGGAGCGGATCGACAAAGAACAAATCCGGAAAAAGAATCAGGAGATTGTCGATCAGTGGAAGAACAAATGGTACGAAAAGCAGTATGAAGTTATTCAGGCTTTTCTGTCGATCCGGCATAGCCTGCGGGTGGAGCTGATACAGCAGGCGAAGAAGACCGTGCCGTTTGCTTTTGATCCAAAGTTGAGCGACGAGCAGAATTACAAAGACAAAATGCTGTTTGCAACCGCGGTATGGGAGCTGGGCCGCCAATACTGCGAAGACGAGCTGAAGGTGGTGGAAAGCCAGTATTTGCCCCGTCTGCGGGAACTGGAACGGGAGTTGCTCCGATAAGTTTTACTGATGATCGATACGAAAGGGAAGGAGAGATGAGAAAGCCCCGCATGCGCAGGAAAACCTGAGTCAAAAACGTGGACAGTCCGGGAAAGGCACGATTCAAAAACGAAAACGAATTTTCGTTCTCTTTTCAAAAGTTGAATCCGATAATAGTCTGACAATGAGGTAACAGCACCCGCTTGCTAAGCTTATTAGTATTTGGAAGTCCGGCGGAAAAACGAGAGATTTGGTAAAAATCAATCGTGTATGAGTGGACGTCAGCAGGAATTATTTTCGCCGTCTATACCGGCGGAGGCCGTTATCCCGGCCGAGAGTATCGAGCAGCTTCACGACCTGATCATGGCGCAGTATGCCATGAATCAATACGAGCGGCGGATTTTTCTGAAAGTGATAGAGGCCTTGCCGGAGGCGCTGGAAGAAATCGATGGAACGGCGGTTTTTCCGGCGCTGGAGATAGATGCGAAAGATATCATCGTCGGGAGTGAACTGAAAGGTAATTCAGCCTATCAGGAGCTACAAAAGGCGACGCTGAGTCTGATCCGCCACGTTTGCCGCATCGCTGAGGCGGATGGATTGCTGCAGGTAGGTTTGCTGAGCAGCGCCAGGTATGTAAAAGGGAAGGGGATTATTCAGGTGCGATTTGATCCGCTACTGTATCCGTATCTACAGCATTTGCGCCGCGAGTTTCTGCTTTTCCGTCTTGAGAAACTGGTTAGCTTTAAAAGTTACTATTCTCAATGTTTGTACGAGTTGTTCAAGAAAGTCAGTAAGCCGATGGGACTGTACTCGATCACACTTGAACAATTGCGTACGGTACTTCGGCTGGAACCGACCGAATACGAGCGGTACTTCGATTTCAAACGGTTTGTTCTTCAGCAGGCGCAGAAAGAGCTTGCGCCGCATGATGTTTCGTTTTTCTTCCGGGAAATAAAGGAGCGGCAAAGGGTAGTAGGGCTCGTCTTTCAATTTCCGAAACTGGCGTAGCGAATACAGCGTCCCGTTATGTTGCGTATATTGAGGCGCCTCTAAACTCCTTCATGTATGCGCACAAACAGACGCACCTTTCTGGGGAAAGCCGCCTCGCTTTCCGCATTTTTTATTGTTCCCCGCCATGTACTCGGCGGTCCGGGCTACTTGGCGCCGAGTGACCGCATTACCCTTGGTTTCATCGGTACCGGCAAGCAAAGCCGCAGTTTGCTTCGTTCTTTCCTGGATACGGACGAAGTGAATATCCTGGCGGCCGCAGAAGTATACAAAGCCAAGCGTCAGCTCTTCCTCGATACAGCTAAGAAGTATTTCGAGGGTAAAACAGACCGGAAGTATTCCGAAATTCAGCCGTATGACGACTTCCGCGAAATACTTTCCCGCAAGGACATCGATGCCGTCGTTATTTCCACGCCGGATCACTGGCATGCCGTTCATGCCGTTATGGCTGCCGAAGCAGGCAAGGATATCTATTGTGAAAAGCCCCTTTCCCTGACGATCAAGGAAGGACGTGCCATGGTCAACGCTACCCGAAAAAACAAGCGGGTATTCCAGACGGGAAGTATGCAGCGTTCCTGGCCGGAGTTTCGCCAAACGGCCGAGTTAATCCGGAACGGATACCTCGGCGAATTGAAAAGCGTAAAAGTATCCGTAGGTGGGCCGCCGGAGCCGTACCGCCTGACAGCCGAACCTATTCCCGATGGGCTGTTGTGGGAAAGCTGGCTGGGGCCTAATCAACCGTTAGCGTTTAACCATGAGTTAGCCCCGCCATTGTCAGAAGATGTATTTCCCCGGTGGCGTTATTACAAGGAGTTCGGAGGAGGTGGAATGACCGATTGGGGTGCGCATATGTTTGACATTGTGCAATGGGCATTGGACAAGGATGACAGCGGTCCTGTTCGCATTATCCCGCCGGATGGAAAGGAACATACACACCTGACGTATGTTTATGACGACAAACTCAAAGTGACACACGAGCACTTTGGTATTAATAACGCCATCCGCTTTATCGGGAGTGAAGGTCAGCTGGATGTGCAGCGCCGGAAACTGGAAACGACGCCGACGTCCCTGAAAGACAAAGTAATCGGCCCTTCCGAAAAACATGTGTATAAAAGCGAGAATCACTACAAGGATTTTCTTGCCGCGATTCGTAACCGGACAAAGCCGATTTGCGATGTGGAAGTAGGGCATCGTACCGCGTCTGTCTGCACGCTGGGTAATATTGCTTACGAACTGAAGCGCCCGCTCGACTGGGATCCTAAAAAGGAGAAATTCAAAAATGACGCGGAAGCGACGGCCATGCTGGGCCGGGAGCTGCGTCCGGAGTGGAAGATTAAGCTTTGATCAGGCAGAGCCGGTTTCCGGCTCTGTTTTTTGTAGCATGCTTTCCCGGTTTTTCCTGGAATGTCTGTCTTCTATGGAAAGATGGTACAGAGTATCGAAAACATGATATACTTATAGGGCTTTTTTTTTGCCTTATTTTGAGATCAGGAAACCTCTCGTCCGGTAAAGAAAAATGTCAACAGGTTGTTTATCAGCCTACTGTGCCGGGAATGTCGTCCATACGCTGATCTCTACATGAAAAAACGCCTTATTGCTGCCGCTTCGGCGCTTGCATTCCTTGCTTTTCAGAGCCGCGCTCAGTATCCGACGATACCGCCGAACATTCAGAAACAAAGCGACGAATTGTTGAACGACGCCCGCAAACGGTCTGACGAAGCCTGGCAAAAAGCCTATCCCATTATTCAGAAGGAAATAAAGGAAGGAAAGCCGTATGTTCCCTGGGCAGCGCGGCCGACCGACCTGCCGCAGGCGGCCATACCGGCATTTCCCGGCGCGGAAGGGGGAGGAGCGTATTCATTCGGCGGTCGCGGTGGAAAGGTTTATGTCGTCACCAGCCTGGAAGACAGCGGTCCGGGTACGCTCCGGGACGCGTGTGAGCAGGGAGGTGCCCGGACGATCGTCTTCAACGTCGCCGGCATTATCCGCCTGAAAAGCCCCTTGATCATCCGGGCGCCATATATAACGATTGCCGGGCAGACCGCTCCGGGCGACGGCGTTTGCGTAGCCGGAGAATCCGTCTGGATCAATACCCACGATGTCGTGATCCGCTTCATGCGTTTTCGCCGGGGTGAGACCAACGTAGGGCGCCGCGACGATTCCATCGGCGGCAATCCGATCGGGAATATCCTCATCGACCACGTGTCTGCCAGCTGGGGGCTTGACGAAAACATGTCGATGTACCGGCATATGTACAACGACAGCACCGGCAAGCCCGTGGAAGAAAAGCTTCCAACCGTCAACATTACCATTCAGAACTCCATTTTCTCCGAAGCCCTCGATACCTGGAACCACGCTTTCGGCAGTACGCTGGGCGGTGAAAACTGTACCTTCATGCGGAACCTGTGGGCGGATAACGCCGGACGAAACCCTTCTATCGGCTGGAACGGCATCTTCAACTTCGCCAATAACGTCATTTTCAACTGGGTACACCGCTCAATGGACGGAGGCGACTATACCGCTCTCTACAACATCATCAACAATTACTACAAACCCGGGCCGATGACGCCAAAGGACTCTCCCCTGAGCCACCGGATTCTGAAACCCGAGTCCGGAAGGAGCAAACTCGGGTACCTCGTTTTCGGCCGAGCGTATGTCAGCGGAAATATCGTGGAGGGAAACGACCGCGTTACCAAAGATAACTGGGACGGAGGGGTTCAGGTAGAAGACCGTGCCGACGCCGGCAAGTATACCGCAGCCATGAAATGGAACGAGCCGTTGCCGATGCCGAAACTGACAATCCTCCCCACGCAAAAGGCATACGATTACGTGCTTGCCAATGCCGGAGCGACCCTTCCGAAACGGGACGCCGTCGATACACGCGTCGTCGAGCAGGTTCGGACCGGTAAAATCACCTACCGGGAGGATGTGAAACTACCGGAGACCCAGTTCAAACACCGCCGTCTGCCGATCGACTCCTACAAAAAAGGAATCATCACCGACATCGTACAGGTAGGAGGGTATCCCGAATACAAAGGCAAGCCCTATACCGATACCGACAGCGACGGTATGCCCGACGCCTGGGAAACCAAACACGGACTGAATCCGAAAGACGCCTCCGACGCCGCGAAAGACCGGGATAAGGACGGTTATACCAATATTGAAGAATACCTCAACAGCGTCGTTTCGGTCGACCAGGTAAAACCCCGCTAGTTCCGTGCGTTGTTTCCTTTTCTTCTTGCTGCTGTTTCCCGCCGGCCTGTACGCCCAGGAAAAGAAGCCCCTCTCGGCAGACGCCGGGGGCAGGCTGACCTATGTGCCGGACGAACGGGGAAACCGCATACCCGATTTTTCCTATGCCGGTTTTGCCGCCGGAACAGAGTCGATACCTATTGCCGGCGTTCAGGTAACCGTACCGGCATGCGCAGGCGATGCTACCCGCCGGATTCAGGCCGCGCTGGATTATGTTGCCGCATTACCAGCCGGAAAGGATGGTATCCGTGGAGCAGTATTGCTGGGAAAAGGCGTTTTTGAAGTAGCTGGAAGCTTGAAAATCAAGGCCTCCGGCGTCGTACTGCGTGGAAGCGGAATAGAAGCAACAACGCTTCGCGGAACAGGCTACAGCCGGGAAGACCTGATTATACTGTCGGGTGAAACTGTTCGGAGACTGCTGTCTCCCGAGACTCCGGTTGCAGATCCCTATGTTCCCGTAAATGCCCTGAAAATAACCGTACAAGATCCAGGTGACTGGAAAGCGGGGGACAGGGTAGTCATCCGGCGACCCTCTACTGCCGAGTGGATTCGTACCCTCGGAGCCGATCATTTCGGGGGAGGGGTGACGGCGCTTGGCTGGAAAGCCGGGCAACGCGACCTGTTCTGGGATCGGGAGATAATAGCCGTGGAAGGAAATACGCTCCTCCTGGACGCTCCGCTGACCACCGCGCTCGATGTGTCCTTTGGCGGCGGCACCGCAGCCCGCCAGGATATGTCCCGGCGAATTACCCGCTCCGGTGTCGAAAACCTACGGCTGGAGTCGACGTATGATCTATCCAACCCGAAAGACGAAGACCACCGGTGGACCGCCATCTCCATTGCCGGCGCCGAGGACGCCTGGGTCCGGCAAGTGGTTTTCGCACATTTCGCAGGATCGGCCGTACGCGTTCAGGAATCGGCGCGGCGGGTGACGGTGGAGGATTGTCTCGCCCTCGAACCTGTTTCCGAAATCGGAGCCGAACGACGGAATACCTTTTACACCAATGGCCAGCAGACGCTTTTCCAGCGCCTGTACTCCGAAAACGGATACCATGATTTTGCCGTCGGTTTTTGTGCGACGGGGCCGAATGCCTTTGTCCAGTGTGAAGCGCATTTGCCACTGAGTTTCAGCGGTGCAATAGACAGCTGGGCGTCCGGCATTTTGTTCGATATCGTTAACAGCGACGGAAATGCCCTGCGTTTTGCGAACCTGGGCCAGGACGCCGGCGGGGCCGGATGGGCTGCGGCGAACAGCGTTTTCTGGCAATGCTCCGCGGCCCGCGTGGCATGCGACCGGCCGCCTACCGCGCAGAACTGGGCCTTTGGTACCTGGGCGCAGTTTCAGGGAGACGGATACTGGGATCAGTCCAACGAGCATATTCAGCCGCGCAGCCTGTATTATGCGCAATTGAGAGAGCGGATCGGGGACAAAGTACAGGGAATACTGCTTCCGGTAACGTCGGAAGCCTCCAGTAGTCCCCGTGTAGAAGTAGCGGCTGAATTGACGCGTGAAGCCGTGCATCCGGCGCTGACGCTGGCGGTATTTATCCGCGACGCAGCCAAACGCCTGCCTCTGCCGGTAACAGAATCCGGAAAATCAATCGATCAGCTCGCCCTGCCTTCCCCCGAAAAGAAGAAAAGCGCGGACGCGATGACGGTACGCGACGGACGCCTCGTCCGCGGAAAAACGCTTGTCAATGGAGAACGCCGGGAAGTACCCTGGTGGAACGGCAGCGCCCGTCCTTACGGACTGAAAAATCCCCGGCCGCATATTACGCGGTTTGTACCGGGCAGGAGCGGACCGGGACTGACGGACGATCTGTCGTCAATGACCGATTCGCTGCAGAAACAACACATCGTCGCGATCGATCACAATTACGGACTGTGGTACGACCGGCGGCGGGATGACCACGAGCGCATCCGGCGCATGGACGGAGAGGTAGTGCCTCCCTTTTACGAACTCCCCTTTGCCCGCAGCGGAAAAGGTACTGCATGGGACGGCCTCAGCCAATATGACTTAACAAAATACAACCGCTGGTACTGGGGCAGGTTACAGGAATTTGCCGATCTGGCAGATGAAAAAGGCTTGTTACTGCTTCATCAGAATTATTTCCAGCACAATATCCTGGAAGCGGGCGCGCACTATGCAGACTTCCCGTGGCGAACGGCCAATAATATCAACCAGACCGGATTCCCGGAGCCGGCGCCGTATGCCGGCGACAAACGGATTTTCATGGCAGAGCAATTTTACGACGTGTCGAATCCGGCACGACGGGCGTTGCACCGGGCCTATATCCGGCAGTGTCTCAGTAACTTCTCCGGTAATACGGGGGTGATCCAGCTTACCGGCGCGGAATTTACCGGTCCGGCCGCCTTTGTGCGGTTTTGGTTGTCGGTCATCGGAGAGTGGGAAAAAGAAACCAATAAGCCGGTACTGGCCGCGCTCAGCACGACAAAAGATGTGCAGGATTCGCTCCTGGCGGATCCGGAAACCGCCCGCCTTGTCGACCTCATCGATATCCGGTACTGGCATTACCAGGCAGACGGAACCACCTATGCACCCGCTGGCGGCCGAAATCTTGCACCGCGGCAGCATGCCCGTCTGCTCAAACCGAAGAAGACCTCTTTTGAACAGGTATACCGGGCCGTTCGCGAATACCGGGAAAAGTATCCGGACAAAGCAGTGATGTATTCGGGAGATCAGTACGACAGCATGGGCTGGGCCGTATTGCTGGCCGGAGGCTCGCTACCTGTAATACCTGAAGTGACCGATAGTCGGTTTGCAGCGGATATCGCTGCGATGGGGCCTCTTTCCGGCCTGCAGGGGCTGGGAAATCCGTCGGTTGGCTATGTACTGGCGGGAGAGGGGCAACTGACCCCCGCGACCGGTACCTGGGAATGGAAGATAATTGACCGGAAAACGGGCCGGGTGAGTACTACCGTCCGGAAAGTAAAAGGCGGATTACCGCTGACTTTCAAGGCGCTGGAATCCGAAGTAATCTGGTTGAAACGAAAGTAATACGATGAAGAAACTACTACTGTCTGTGCTTTTTTTCGGGACAGCGCTGACAGGCACTGCCCAGGTACGTCCGCTGAAGGTATCGGGCCGTTTTCTGGCGACAGACGACAACAAACCGTTTTTCTGGCTGGGAGATACGGCCTGGTTGCTTTTTGGGAAGCTGAACCGGGAAGAAGCGGAGCGATACCTCGAAGACCGCCGGCAGAAAGGCTTCAACGTGATTCAGATTATGGTGCTGCATACCCTGGGTGCGAAAAATGCCTACGGCGATTCGGCGCTGGTGAATAAAAATGTGGCGACACCTCTCGTGACCGGCGGCGCCGATCCGGGTAACGCCGCGGCATATGATTACTGGGATCACGTAGACTACGTCGCCGACCGGGCCGCCGCGAAAGGATTGTACCTCGCACTGGTACCTGTCTGGGGTTCGAATGTGAAAGCAGGGCACGTTTCTCCGGCCCGGGCCGAAGTGTATACCCGGTTTCTGACGGAGCGCTATGGAAAACGGCCGAATATCATCTGGCTCAATGGCGGGGATATCAAGGGGAGTGATTCCCTGGCCGTCTGGCAAACAATCGGTCGGACGTTAAGGCAAACCGACCCGCATCACCTGATTACGTTTCATCCCCGCGGCCGGACGACGTCGTCGGAGTGGTTTCACACCGAAAACTGGCTGGATTTCAATATGTTCCAGTCGGGTCACCGGACGTATGAGCAGGATACGACAGCTTCGGAGCGCTGGCACTTCGGCGAAGACAACTGGAAATTTGCCGAACACGATTACAGCCTGAAACCGGCAAAACCGACGATCGACGGCGAGCCCTCGTACGAGCAGATTCCCCACGGCCTCCACGATCCGAAACAGCCCCGCTGGCAGGCCGCCGACGTTCGCCGCTATGGCTACTGGTCGGTTTTCGCCGGCGCTTTTGGCTATACCTATGGACATAATTCGATTATGCAGATGCACCGGCAGACGGCCCGCCAGTCGTCCTATGGCGCACTGGATTCCTGGCAACAGGCGCTGAATGCCGAAGGCGCCCGGCAGATGGTCTACCTCAAAAAACTGCTGGAGTCCCGTTCGTTCTTTGACCGGGTGCCGGATCAGTCGCTCGTCGCCAATTCCGGCACCCGGTATGCCTACCTGCCCGCGTGCCGGGGTGCAGCATACGCGCTGGTTTATACGTATACCGGACGAACGATTGAATTCAATGCCCGAAAAACTGGCTGGAAGAAGCTGAAAGCCTACTGGTACTCTCCAAAAAACGGAAAACAAACGACTATCGGGACGTTCGACGCCAAACCGGTACTCTCCTTTGACCCTCCGGGAACCCCCGCGCCGGGTAATGACTGGGTGCTGATCGTGGAAAAAGGATGAGAAAGTATGCGTGGATACTAAGTCTGACGCTGGCCGCCTGCAATCCGAAGGCCTGGGTATTTACCTCCTTCCGGGAGCCGGCCAATGGCGGCCTGCGGCTGCTGACCAGCCGGGATGCCCGGCACTGGACGGATAGCCAGCGAATCGTACTTGTCCCGGAGAAAGGAAAAGTACTCCGCGATCCGTCCATCGCGCAGGGAAAAGACGGCATGTTTCACGTCGTCTGGACGAGCGCCTGGAAAGGTGAACGGCAGTTTGGCTACGCCCGATCAGCAGACCTGATTCACTGGTCCGAGCCGACCTATATACCCGTGATGGAGCAGGAGCCGTCTACCGTTAATGTATGGGCGCCGGAGCTGTTTTACGACGAAGACAATAACCGGTTTTTGATTATTTGGGCCTCAACGGTTCCGCACCGGTTTGAAAAAGGGGTAGAGGCAGAAGATAATAATCATCGCCTGTATTACATGGAAACGACTGATTTCCAGACGTTTTCTCCGACGGGATTATTCCTTGATCCCGGGTTCAGCGCGATTGACGCCGTTATCGTCCGCCGGAAAAAAGACGACTATGTCCTGGTATTCAAAGACAATACCCGACCGGAGCGGAACCTCCGGGTAGCGTTTTCGGGGCAGGCGGCGGGACCGTATACCCGCGTTTCGGCGCCGTTTACCGGAAAGCTGACCGAAGGGCCGACAGTAGTCCGGACCGGAAAAGAATACCTGATCTACTTTGATGACTACGGGAATAAGCGGTTTGGATGCATGAAAACGCTTGATTTTCAAACGTTTGTTGATATTTCCGGGGAAGTATCTCTCCCTGAAGGACATAAACACGGCACTATTCTCCGCCTTCCGGAGAAAGTGCGGAAAAAAGGATATGAAGCGAATCAGTAAACTGTTATTGCTCACGAGCCTGGCCGTTCGGACGGTCTGCGCACAGGATACGGTCCGGTATACAGGCGGTACCCTGTCGAACGTGGACTACCACCATGGGCAGCTTCCGGTGGCCGTCGGCGTACACAATACCCAGGTACTGCGTGCCAATCGCGAGCATCCCGAACGCGCAGGCGGATTCGACTGGACCTACAACCACGCGCCCATGCTCGCTTACTGGAATGGTACCTTTTACCTCCAGTACCTGAGCAATCCGGTAGGGGAGCACGTCGGTCCTGGCCGAACATTACTTCTCACATCAAAAGATGGCTACAATTGGTCAAAACCCGGGGTGATTTTCCCCGTCATAAAAGTACCCGACGGATGGAAAAAAGAGGGACGGCCCGAAATAGCCAAAGACCTTCCGGCAGTCATGCACCAGCGCATGGGGTTCTATGTATCCAAGAAAAAGCGCCTCCTGACGCTGGCGTATTACGGCATCGTCATGGGTCCGAAAGATGATCCGAACGATGGGCGGGGTATCGGGCGGGTGGTCCGTGAAATCCGCGCAGACGGGTCATACGGGCCGATTTACTTCATTCGTCCCAACAAAACCTTTGACGTCAGAAAGACGGATTTACCGCTGTATTCGGCGTCGTCTGACAAAGGATTCGTCGAAGCCTGTCAGGAATTAATGGCCAACCCGCTGATGATGCAGCAATGGGTGGAAGAGGCCGACCGGGATGACCCGCTCATCCCCCTGAAGAAAGAACTGAAAGCCTTCAGTTTTTACCATCTGGCGGACAGACGCGTGGTTGGTCTCTGGAAAAATGCCCTGACGTCCGTCAGCACCGACGAAGGAAAAACCTGGCAGTACAGCCCGTTACGTGCTCCGGGATTTGTAAACAGCAATGCAAAGATCTGGGGGCAGCGGACGTCTGACGGCCGGTATGCTACCGTCTACAATCCCTCTGAATTCCGCTGGCCGCTGGCTATTTCAACGAGCGATAACGGTCTGAATTACAATGATTTACTGCTGGTCAACGGAGAAATTACCACGATGCGCTATGGTGGCGCCTACAAATCCTATGGCCCGCAGTATGTGCGGGGTATTCAGGAGGGAGACGGTACGCCTCCGGGAAGTAACCTGTGGGTAGCATACAGCGTGAACAAGGAGGATATCTGGGTAGCCGAAATTCCGGTACCGGTGACGGAGACAGTCACTTCTCATCCCGACGAAACGTTTGACCGCCTCCCGGACGGGAAAGAACTGACCTACTGGAACCTGTACAGCCCGCTGGAGGCAACCGCCCGTATCGAAAAGAAGAATATTAAGTCGCTGGTATTGAGAGACAAAGACCCATTTGATTACGCAAAAGCGGAACGTGTCGTACCGGAATCCCGGCGGCTGGCGGTGGAGTTTGCCGTTATGGCAGAACACTACAACGGAAGGCTGCAGATCGAAGCGCTGGACGCGAAAGGAACGGCTGCCGTGCGGCTTACGCTGGGCCCGGACAGTGTGCTTTCAGCCAAAACCGGATACCGGGAATCCCGTATTGCCGGATACAAAGCCGGTGAGGAGCATGTCATTCGCCTGGAATTGGACGCCGGTAAGCGCATGTGCCGCGTCCGGGTAGACGGCAGAGACGCGGGTCTCAAAATCTTTTTCGCACCGGTAGCGTCTTTTCGCCGGATCAGCTTCCGGACCGGACCGGTACGCCGCTTTCCGGACGCGGACACGCCAACCGATCAGTCATTCGACTTGCCGGATGCAGGGCGAAGCGATGCGGAGGCGGTTTTCCGGATTTCGCGATTCAAAACGGAACCGATCAACGGATTATAGGATGGTACGCTGGATGCTGCTTTTTTGTCTGGTTTCGGCCGTTGTGCGGGCTGAGGTCGTGTTGCCCCGGGTTTTCGGGCATCACATGGTCCTTCAGCGCGGCAAGCCGCTGACGGTGTGGGGCAACGCTGCGGCGGAGGAGGGGGTAACCGTGCGGTTTTCGGAACGGTCGGCCAGGACGTATGCCGGGACGGATGGTCGCTGGCAGGTGGTATTACCTGCTTTTCCGGCGTCGGCTGTCCCGGCGGATCTGGTGATTCAGGGGACGAATACGATTGTGTTACAGGACATTCTGGTAGGGGAGGTATGGCTGTGTTCGGGGCAGTCGAACATGGAATATACCCTTCGGAAAAACAGCAAAGTAAGCCCGGAACTGGGGGAGAAATACCGGATAGACGGGCGCAGCCCCGTTGAAGTACTCGACGCACCGCGACCTGCCGCGATCCGTTGGTTTCTCGTCAACCGGAAGACCCTGCCGCAACCGGACTCCGCACATGCGGGCTGGCTTCCGGCGACGGACCCGTCGGTCCGTACCTTTTCCGCGCCGGCGTACTTCTTTGCCGAAGAACTGCAGCGTAAGCTTGGCGTACCGGTGGGCGTGATCGCCTCAGCGGTACCGGGCAGCCGGATTGAGCCGTGGATAGATCCGACCGTTTACCGCGAAACGTTTTCTGTGGAAGAAGGGGACCCCGGCAAGTTTTTCACGCCGATGATCCGGCCGCTTGCGCCTTTGTCTCTCGCCGGTATACTCTGGTACCAGGGCGAATCGAACTGCTTTTTGGGAGAAACGGACCGCTACACCCGGAAACTGAAGACGCTCGTCCGCAACTGGCGGACGGCATGGAACGACCAGCAGCTACCCTTTTATTTCGTCCAACTGGCGCCGTACCGGTATTCGGCGGCGTCCGGAAAGGTACACCTGACGCGGGAATCTCTGCCCGCCTTCTGGGAAGCGCAGGAAGCAGTACTGACCGAGCCGTATACAGGAATGGTTACGATAACGGACCTGATCGTCGACCCGGGCGACCTGCACCCGCCTTTCAAGTGGGAGATCGGGCGGCGCCTGGCGCGCCTGGCACTTTCCGATACGTATCAGCGAAAGGATGAAACAGACTCCGGCCCGGTCCTGCGTCAGGCAGAAACCTGTGGGCAAAATCTGGTTCTTTCTTTCGGGAAGACAGGTGCAGGCCTCGCCAGTCGTGACGGCAAATACCTCACCGGATTTGAGCTCGCCGGAAATGACGGGGTTTTCGTTCCCGCAGAAGCCGATATCATCAGCGAGACAGAAATCAGGGTACATGCGAAAACGGTGAAACACCCGGTCTCCGTCCGTTTCGGATGGGACGAGGTCGGACAGGCGAATCTTGTCAACCGGGAGGGCTGGCCTGCGCGACCGTTCCGTAAGCAGCTAACGGAGCCGTCGGCTCGCCGGAAAAAATAAAAACCGATATGAAAAAATGGTACGCCTTGCTGGGTATCTGGATGGCCGGAAATGCGGCCTTCGCCCAGGTGGAAAAATGGCAGAGCGGAGTGCTGAAGCAGGAATTTCTGTTTGAGCAGGCATCGTTTCCCGAAAGCCATGCGGCGACGATCGCAGAAACGCCTGCCGGCCTCGTAACGGCCTGGTTTGGCGGGACGAAGGAACGGAATCCGGACGTCTGCATCTGGGTAAGCCGTCTGGAAAAAGAACGCTGGACGGCGCCGGCCCGCGTCGCCGACGGCATCGTCAACGACACCCTCCGCTACGCCTGCTGGAACCCGGTCCTTTACCAGATTCCCGGCGGCGAACTGATGCTTTTTTATAAAACAGGCCCGAGCCCGTCGACCTGGAAAGGATGGCTTAAAACGTCTGCTGACGGTGGGAAAACCTGGTCTGCGGCGCGCGCGCTGCCGGAAGGGTATATCGGCCCCGTAAAAAATAAGCCGGTGCTACTCGCCAACGGCAACCTCGTATGCCCGACCAGCACCGAAGGCAAGGGCTGGAAGCTCTTTCTGGAAATCACGCCGGATTTCGGAAAAACCTGGCGAAAAGTAGCCATTCCCGATGGCGGCCTGAATGCCATCCAGCCCAGCGTGCTTTTTCACGGCAGGCGCCGGCTGCAGCTGCTTGCACGTAGCAAGGACCGGGCGCTGGTGGAATCCTGGTCGGACGACGACGGCGAAACCTGGACGCCGCTCACCAAAAGTACCCTTCCCAACAACAACTCCGGAACAGATGCGGTGACGCTCCGGGACGGCCGGCAGCTGCTGGTTTACAACCACGTACTGCCTCCCGGTACCCTTGCCAAAGGTCCCCGGACGCCGCTCCACGTGTCGGTTTCGAAGGATGGAAAACAGTGGGAGGCAGCGGCTATTCTGGAAGACTCTCCGGTCAGTCAGTATTCCTATCCCTCTGTGATTCAGACGAAAGACGGGCTCGTTCACGTCGTCTATACCTGGCGGAGGCAGAAAATCCGGCATGCTGTCATCGATCCGAAAGCACTGAAACCCCAAACGATCCGCGACGGACAGTGGCCGGCCCTGCCGGGCTACCAGCCGCCTGTCGCCGGAACAACCAACTGATACATGCAACCGATCTACTTTCCCGGTAAGCTCGTGGTAGGGCCGGGTACGCTGGCACAACTGGCAGACGACGTACGGAGCCTTGCGCCGTCGAAGGTCTTCTTGCTGACAATTCCGCCTTTGTTGGAGGCCATAACTCCGCTGATACAGGCGCTGGAAGATGCCGGGCGCAAAGTCCGCGTCGATACGGGCATTGCGCAGGAGCCGTCCTTCGGAGATTTTCACCGCCTCCTGGCAGAGGCAGAGTCCTTCGGGCCCGATGCGGTGCTGGGTATCGGCGGCGGGAGCGTGCTGGATGTCGCCAAACTGGTCGCCGCGATGTGTGGCAACGAGCAGCGCCTGGAAGAGGTTGTGGGTAACGGACTACTCCGGCGACGGACGACCCGCCTGATCTGTGTGCCGGCGACGTCCGGTACCGGCAGCGAGGTATCGCCCAATGCCATCCTCATCGACGACGCGGATCACCAGAAAAAAGGCATTATCAGCCCGTTTCTCGTGCCCGATGTCGTGTATGTAGATCCGCTGCTGACGGTAAGTGTACCGGCGGCAATCACTGCCGCGACGGGTCTTGACGCGCTCACGCATTGCCTGGAAGCCTATACAAACCGGTTTGCCCAGCCGCTGGTCGATGGCTATGCGCTGGACGGCATCCGGAGAATAGCCGCGCACCTGGTACAGGCCGTTCGCGACGGCTCAGACATCCAGGCCCGGAGTGAAGTAGCCCTCGGAAGCCTGTTGGGAGGCTTTTGCCTCGGGCCCGTGAATACCGCCGCCGTGCATGCGCTGGCCTATCCGCTGGGAACGAGCTATCGGTTGCCGCACGGACTGTCAAACGCCCTTTTACTTCCCTACGTCATGGCCTATAATGTTCCGGCGGCAGAAAGCCGGTATGCCGACGTGGCGCGGGCGCTGGGCTGCCCCGAAGGCCTGACGATCCGGGAAACGGCCGAAGCCGGTATCGACCGGGTTCGGGATCTGGTAGCTGCCTGCGGTATTCCGGCTCGTCTGCGGGACGCCGGAGTACTGGAAGAAGACCTGCCGGCTCTGGCCGGAGATGCCCTGAAAATCCAGCGATTACTGAAAAACAACCCAAGAGAAATCACGCTCGCCGACGCGGTTTCGATCTACCAGGCCGCTTTTTGACCGATGAAAGAGCCAAAACCTTACCGGGGCATTGTGGTGCCGCTGGTGACTCCTCTGACAAAAACGTACCACCTCGATATGCCGGCGGTGGTTCGCATGCACACTCACCTGCAGGCCAGTGAGGCGATGCCTTTTATCCTCGGAACAACCGGCGAAGCGGCCTCCCTGCCGGTCACAGTAAAGCAGGCGTATGTGCGGGAGGCTGTGCGACTGAAACCGCGTATGCTCTATGCCGGGATTTCCGGAAACTGCCTGGAAGAGTCGGTCGATTTTGCCCGCTTTTGCTTTGACGAAGGAGTCGACGCGGTAGCTGCGACCCTTCCGACGTATTACTACCTTTCTGAAGATCAGATGCTCCGGTACTTTGAGCAGCTTGCCGAGCGTATTCCCGGACCGCTGATTATCTACAACATTCCGTCTACGACGCATATGTCTATTCCGCTCGGCGTGATCGACCGGCTGAGCTACCACGACCGGATCGTCGGAACGAAGGATTCGGAACGAAGCGAGCAACGACTGAATGAGTCCCTGAGCCTGTGGGCGCACCGGCCGGACTTCAGTCATTTGCTGGGTTGGGCGGCCAAGTCGGCGTATGCCCTGCTGCATGGGAGCGACGGGCTTATACCGAGTACCGGAAATGTCCTTCCGTCGGTCTACCGCAGTATGCTGCGTGCGGTGGAAGAGGGAGATGCCGAACGGGCGTATCTCTTCCAAAAGCAATCGGACCTGATCGGCGGGTTGTACCAGTCCGGAAAAACGCTTGGAGAGTCTCTCTGGGCATTGAAAGTGCTGATGGAGGAATATGAGCTCTGCGGCCCGACGGTCATGCCTCCGCTTCAGGCGCTGTCTGACCGCGAAGCCGATCGCCTGCGACGCGCCTTAGCCGAACTCCTTGAAAAAGAAGAACTTCTCGAAAAATGACACATACAAAGCCCATCGTCGGCATTACCATGGGAGACCCGGCGAGTATCGGTCCTGAAATCGCCCTGAAAGCTATTCCGCAGGTGCGGGACACGTGCCGGCCGTTGCTGGTGGGCGACGCAGGCGTTTTCGCCGATATCGCCCGACGGCTTCAGATCGATATCGCCATTCACCCGGTCGGCCGGGTGGAAGACGCCCGTTTTGAGGAGGGAACGGTCGACGTCTATGACCTTCAGAACGTAGACCTTGATCAACTGCGTTTCGGGGAAATTTCGGCGATGGCCGGAGAAGCCTCCTTTGCGGCGGTGAAGACGGTGATTGAATTAGCACTGGCCGGAGATATCGAGGCGACTGTCACCGGCCCGATTCACAAAAAAGCAGTCAACGAAGCCGGGCATCTTTTCGCCGGACACACCGAAATCTATGCCCATTTCACGAATACAAAGAAATACGGGATGTTGCTGGTGGAAGATAACCTCAAGGTCATCCATGTCTCTACCCACGTATCGCTCCGGCAGGCATGTGACCTGGTGCGGAAGGACCGGATCGTCGAAGTCGTCGAGCTATTGAACCAGGGCCTTATTTCCCTGGGGGAAGCCAACCGGAAAATCGGCGTAGCCGGATTAAATCCGCACGCGGGTGATTCGGGGTTGTTCGGCACGGAAGACGACCAGGAAATCGCCCCGGCCGTAGAAGAAGCCCGCCGGCGCGGGTTCGACGTGGACGGGCCGGTACCCGCCGATACCCTTTTTTCCAAAGCGGCAACGGGATACTACGGAGGCGTAGTGGCGATGTACCACGATCAGGGTCATATTCCTTTCAAACTCAATGGATTCCGGTGGAACGCCGAAAAACAGCAGATGGATAGCGTAAAGGGGGTAAATATTACGATGGGGCTGCCGATTATCCGGACATCGGTCGACCACGGTACCGCTTTTGAAATTGCAGGGAAAGGCGTTGCCAGCCCTGATGCGATGATCCTGGCTATTGGCTCGGCCGTCCGGTTGGCCGAAAACCGACGGTCGTGATAGCGGTACTGGCAGACGACCTCACCGGCGCCGCGGAAATCGCCGGTATCGGCAGGCGGTACGGCTTGCGGACGGAGCTGGCGCTGGATATCATTCCGGATACACAGCCCGATTTGCTCGTCGTCACGGCCGATACCCGGTCGCTCAGCGAAGAAGAAGCGATCCATCGTACCGGCGAACTATGCCGTAAGTTGCTGACCCTGAATCCCGAATGGGTCTACAAAAAGATTGATTCGGTACTGCGTGGACACGTACGGGCGGAGCTGGAGGTACAGCGTGCGGTTTTCGGTCAACAAAAAGTATGGATCGTTCCCGCGCATCCGTTAATGGAACGGGGTGTCAAAAACGGACTTTATGTTAGCGGGGGACGGTTGATTTCGGAAACGGCCTTTGCCCATGACCCGGAATTTCCGGTAAAAGATGCGCGGGTAACGCGTCTGCTCAATCTGCCTGAAGCTGTGTCAGTCCGTGTTGGCGAACCGCTTCCCGCCTTCGCCGGCTGGTTCATAGGGGAGGCGACTTCTCCGGAAGAAATAGCAGGATGGGCGATGCGCTGCGAAGGCCTGCTGGCCGGCGCCGCGCCTTTTTTCGAAGCCTGTCTGAGGCAGCGGGCAGGTGCGCCGGTGATGCCGGAATGTCCGGTTCCCGGAAAGCGCCGCCTGTATATCTGCGGCAGTACCTTTCGTTCTGAAAAGACACGCCGCGCGGCGCAAACGGATGGAAATGTGGTAGTTATCCCCCGTGAAAACGATCAGAAGGCGGTATTGCCGGAACGGGATACCCTGATACTGGCTGCACCGACGGAACGGGAAGCAGATCCGAACGCCGTGAAATACCGCATGGCGACGTATGCTGCGGAGCTATATACCGATTTTGTTCCGGAAGAATTGCTGATTGAAGGTGGTGCGACTGCGGCGGCGGTACTGCGGCAGTTGAATTTCCGCCACCTGACCGATGTAAACGAACTGGCGCCGGGAGTAGTCCGGTGCCGCCTGCCGGACAACCGGCATGTGATCCTCAAACCTGGCAGTTATCCCTGGGCCCCCGGCCTGTGGGTGGCCGACTGAAAAAACATGAATACTTCGGCACTGGGCATACTGGATTATGTCCTTATCGTCGGGGTACTGGCGATTAACCTCTATTTCGGGTTGCGCTATGCCCGCCAACAGCAAACGACACAGGCGTATTTCGCAGCGAAAGGACGGGTACCTTCCTGGGCGCTGGGGCTGTCGCTGCTCGCGACCCTGATCAGCAGTGTGACGTTTCTGGGCTATCCCGCCGAAGGATACGCCTCCAACTGGCTGCTGCTGGTACAGGGATTGATGGTACCCCTCGTCCTGCTCGGAGCGATCTGGTTTATCGTGCCGCTTTACCGCCGGGTAATCGGCCTGAGTACCTATGAATATTTCGAGAAACGATTCGGGCTGCTGGCGAGGTACTATGCTTCCGTGGCCTTTGTATTGCGGCAGTTTTCGGGTATGGGGACGGTGTTTTTCCTGCTTTCTGTCGCACTGACGCGGATTACGGGAGGCGAAACGTGGTACCTGATTCTGGTAGTAGGCCTGATCATTATCGCCGTAAACCTGCTCGGCGGCATCGAAGCGGTGATCTGGCTGGATGTGTTTCAGGGGTTTATGCTTTTCGCCAGCGGGATACTTTGCCTGGTCGTCATATTGTTTTCGGTGAACGGAGGGCTGCCGGAAGTATGGCGTGTTGCTTCTGAAAACGGCCGGACCGGATTCGGTCCGTACGACGCGGACCTGACACGTATGACGTTCTGGGTAATGGCGATCAACGGTGCGTTTTATGCCATTCAGAAATACGGAACGGACCAGACGGTTGTCCAGCGCTACCTCACCGCCAAAACGGACCGTTCCGCGATCCGGGCGTCGCTGCTCGGTATTTCCCTGACGGTTCCGGTGTGGTCGCTCTTCATGTTTATCGGAACGGCGTTGTTTGTGTATTATCGTCAGAACCCATTGCCTGAGGGCACCCGGCCGGATGGGGTTTTTCCCTATTTTATTATGACGCATTTTCCGCCGGGCGTTGTCGGATTTATTCTTGCCGCGATGATTTCGGCAGCGATTTGCAGCCTCAGCGCCGACCTCAACTCCCTGGCGGCGGTAGGCCTGGAAGATTTCTATAAAAAAGCCCGTCCCGGTCGCGCGGACGACGAATACCTCCGGGCCAGTAAGGTGATGGTGGTCTTTTCAGGAATACTGGCCATGGCGATCGGGTTTATCTACCTGCGTGCCGGAGGAGAGGGCGTTCTGGGTGTGGTGTTTACGCTGTATGCAATTTTCTCGGGAGGAATTGTCGGTATTTTTCTGCTGGGGGTTTTCAGTTCACGGGCCAACCGGCAGGGGGTGAATATCGCGATTGTCGTGTGTGTGTTGTTTACAGCTTATGCGTTTCTGACGTCTACTCCGGTGGGTTCGGGACTGCTGCTGGATCTGGGACCTTATAATTTCCCTCACCACAAACTGATGCTCGGCGTTTACAGCCACCTCGTCGTCATCGGGGTGGGGTATGTGGCGAGTCTGTTTTTTCCGGCGCCTGACTGCCCGGACAACCTGCTGTACCGGCGCCGGCGGAAGGAAGTGCCGATACCCTCTCACTGACCTGCTATGAACCGTCGTGATTTTCTTGTCCGCAGTACGGCTACCGTAGTGGCAGGCTGCCTGTCCGCGCCTCTGGCGGAAGCAAAATCCCTGCCCCGGCGTATCGCCGTGGTAGACCTGATGATCCTCAAACGCCAAAAACTGAGCGCGTTTGATCTCACGCATGAAATAGGCGCAGACGGCCTCGAACTGGACATGGGGGGCCTTGGCAACCGGGAGACGTTTGACAACAAACTGGCTGATCCGGCTATCCGTCAGCTGTTTGCCGAAAAAGCACGGGAGCTGAATATCAGCATTTGTTCGCTGGCAATGACGGGATTCTATGCGCAGTCGTTCGCGACCCGCCCCACCTGGAAGCGCATGATTCAGGATTGCCTGGATACCGCCAAAGCCCTGAATGTCAAGGTAGTATTTCTGCCGCTGGGGGTACAGGGAGATCTGCTTCAACATCCGGAGCTACGCCCGGCCATTGTCGGACGTCTGCGGGAGGCGGGTAAGATGGCGAAGCAGGCAGGCGTTGTGATTGGGATCGAAACGGCGCTCGACGCGCGCGGAGAAGTAGCCCTGTTACAGGAAATCGGCTCGAAACACGTACAGATCTATTTCAATTTCTCGAACCCCCTGAAAGCCGGAAGAGACCTCCATGCCGAGTTACGCATACTGGGCCGGAAGCGCATTTGCCAGATTCATTGTACCGACGAAGACGGGGTTTTACTCGAAAACAATACCCGCCTTGACATGCGGAAAGTCCGCGATACGCTCGACGACCTCGGCTGGCAGGGCTGGCTGGTCATCGAACGCTCGCGCGATGCGAACGACCCGCGCAACGTCAAAAAGAACTTTGGCGCGAATACACGCTTTCTCAAATCGGTTTTTCAGCCGGCGTAACGGAACAGGATGGCGCGGACATCTCTTTTCACGTACTTGCTGTACTGACCTCATTATGTATGCGTTACCTTTTCCTCCTGCTGCTCTCGGGCCGGTTGCTGGCCCAGGCTCCTGCGAACCTGCGTTGCGATTACCGCGTGGATCCGCTCGGCGTGTCATCCGCACAACCCATGCTGAGCTGGGAGCTGACGAACGACCGCCGCGATGTCCTGCAAAAAGCCTATCGGATTAGGGTGGCCGAGTCGCCGGAAGACCTGAAACGCGGCCGAAACCTGGTCTGGGACTCCGGAAAGGTACGTTCCGACGCGTCCATTCAGGTTGCCTATGCCGGAAAACCGCTGGAAGCTACCCGGAAGTACTACTGGAAAGTCTGCGTGTGGGATAACCGGAAAGGCCGGCCCGACTGGAGCCGTACCGCCAGCTGGCAGACAGGACTCCTGCAGCGGGCAGACTGGAAAGGCGCTTCCTGGATTGCGTATGAAAAGCTCGCGGATTCGCTTGTGGCGGCGCTTCCTCCCGAAGGAAAAAAAGACAAGGTGCAGGGCGGGAATATCCTGCCCCTGATCCGGAAGGAGTTTTCGGTGAAGAAGCCCGTCCGGTCTGCCACGCTGTTCATCGCAGGACCGGGGCATTTTGACGCCAGCCTCGACGGACAACGGATCGGGGATCACTTTCTTGACGCCGGATGGACGAAATACGACAAGGAGGCTCAGTATGTCACGTTCGATCTCACTGATCGCCTAAAAGAGGGCAATCATGCCCTCGGCGTGATGCTGGGGAATGGATTTTACTACGTTCCGCCCGTCAAAAACCGGTATCGCAAGCTGAAAAGCATGTTTGGTTACCCAAAGCTGATCGCGCGGCTGCAGGTACGGTACGCAGACGGAACCTCGGAAGATATGGTCACCGACGCCTCCTGGCAGACGGCGCCGGGACCGGTTACCTTTTCCAGCATTTACGGAGGCGAAGACTACGACGCGCGCCTGGAGCAACCGGGCTGGGATCAGGCCGGCTTCCGGGGTCAGGGCTGGAAGCCGGCGCTGGTTGTCGACGGTCCACCCTCCCTTATTCCTCAAACCCAGGAGCCACTGAAGGTTTTCGAAACCTTTTCCCCGAAGAAAAAACAACAGCACGCGAATGGAGACTGGGTCTATGATTTCGGGCAGAATGCCTCGGCGATTATCCGGCTGCGTGTACGGGGAAAGGCCGGAGATACCCTGCGTTTGTACCCGGGCGAACTGTTGAAAGAAGACGGTACGGCAGATCAGCAGGCATCAGGCGGACCTTCGTATTTTCAGTATATCCTGCGCGGCGACGGCGAAGAGACCTGGCAGCCGCAGTTTACGTACTATGGTTTCCGCTATGTCCAGGTGAAGGGCGGTATTCCGGCCGGAGAAGCAAACCCGGCTCACCGCCCGGAAATCCTGGAGCTGACGAGCCTGCACGTGCGGAACGCCGCGCCTGCGATCGGTGATTTTACTTGTTCAAACGACCTGTTCAACCGGACGCATACGCTCATCGACTGGGCCATCCGAAGCAACATGGCGAGTGTTTTCACCGATTGTCCCCACCGCGAAAAACTCGGCTGGCTGGAAGAACTGCACCTCATGGGGGGCTCGGTGCGGTATCGGTACGACATCGCAACCCTGCTCCGGAAGGCCGTCCGGGATATGCAGCAGTCACAGTTACCCAACGGGCTGGTGCCGGAAATATCTCCTGAATACGTTCAGTTTGACTGGGGCGGCGGTATTTTCCGTGACTCGCCGGAGTGGGGAAGTAGCGCTATCATCGTGCCGTGGTACCTGTATCAGTGGTTTGGCGACGGCGACGTACTCCGCGAAAGTTACCCCATGATGCAGCGGTACATTGCCTACCTTGGTACCAAAGCCGACGGTCATATTCTCCGGCAGGGACTGGGCGACTGGTATGATCTCGGGCCCAAAGCGCCGGGAGTATCTCAGCTGACGCCGATGGGTGTTACCGGAACCGCCATTTATTATTACGACCTGAATATCCTGGAAAAGGTAGCTGCCTTCCTCGGAAAAGATGCCGATGCCGAACAGTATCGTAACCTGGCAGCCTCCGTGAAAAAAGCATTCAACACTACTTTCTTTCACGCGGATACCAAACAGTACGCCACCAATAGTCAGACCGCCAACGCCATGGCGCTCTTTATGAAACTGGCTGATCCTCAGGATGAGAAAGCAATAGTTGACCACATTGTACAGGACATACGTTCCCGCAATAACAGCCTGACCGCCGGGGATATCGGGTATCGTTACCTGCTTCGGGCGTTGGAAGATGCCGGTCGCTCTGACGTGATTTACGACATGAACAGCCGCTCCGACGTTCCCGGCTACGGCTATCAGCTGGCGCAGGGAGCTACGGCGCTCACCGAGTCGTGGCAGGCGCTCGCAGCTTCGTCCAATAATCACTTTATGCTTGGCCATTTGATGGAATGGCTGTATGCAGGGTTGGTCGGGATCAAGCAGACGGAAGCGTCTGTTGCCTTCCGGAATACGGTTATTTACCCGCAGCCGGTGGGAGACGTGACCTTCGCCGGGGCTTCCTATGGCTCGCCCTATGGCCACATCCGCTGCGAATGGCGGCGGGAGGGAAGTGCGTTCTCCCTGCAGGTACGTATTCCGCCGAATACCCGCGCAATGGTATACCTGCCCATGAAACCAGGCCGGCATATTACCGAGAGTGGACGGGCGGTACAGCCGGAGGCGGTGGAAAATGACCGGGCGCGTATAGTTGTCGGCTCGGGAGAGTACCATTTTCGTGTGGAATAGGAAGGATGGCTGTTTGAAATTGATTTGATACAGGCCGTTGACATCCGCATTACACTTTGTAGTAGTATACGCAGCTGATACCGCACCCGTATCTCAAACCCGCGCGGAGGCAAGCAGATCAGATGTCGACATCCTGTTAGCTCTGCGGAACAATCGCGCTGACAGCAGCTAATGATCGCGGGACCATAATTTTGAAAAAAAGCGTCCTGATAGGAGCTTCTCCCAATTGATTGGAGGTGGTCATGGCGGGACGTCTTTGGAAATGCGGACCCAGAGGGTAGTGTACCGTGCCCCCATACGATGAAGATTCGGGTATATCGGTAAAAGTATGTAGGTCAGAATACTGATATACGTATCGGAAATAATAGCGGATATCTCATATATGTTTGATCCTATTTATCATAATCTAAGTTATATAACAATACACGAATACTATCAGCGGTGCGGACGATGACCCGCAAACTTCGTTGTAATGGAGCGAGCGTTCGAAGACTTTTACTACGATTGATTATTCTTCTTTTAGCGTCCATTGCAACCCCTTTATAAATGTTGGTAACTGCGTATCCATATGATCGAGGTTGGAGAAAATCTCGCTTTTATATATCAGTCCTGATTCTTTTGCTCCAAGTCTTGATAGCAGGCGTTGAGACACGACGCGCTGGCTCAACAGAGAGGAGTCGATTTGACTTTCGTTATCTTCCAACCCGCCGAAGGTAAAATACACGCGAGCAGGAATAGATCTCTCAACCCCAACATTTTCAAATTGATCCAATAAATAGTACTTGTTATAATGAAAAGATGGACTTGCAGCAATGTATCCATAGAATGCGCTATGAGCGCCGGACATTTGTTGCAATAGAGCAAATGCAGTAAAGTATCCTGCCAGTGAATGACCTGCCAGGATTTGTCGGGATGGCAAGGTTCGGTATTTACTGTTAATGTATGGAATTACCTCCTTGGTTAGTGCAGATAAAAATCTTAATCCACCTCCACTGGTAGACATTTCATATTCCGGAATGGCAACTGGATAGGTATAATCCCTAGTGCGTAGGGAATCCATGGCGGCAAAATCCTTATAGCCAACGCCGACAAGGATTACTTCCGGACCCAGGCCAACAGCTGAATATTTTTTGACAATGCTAGCCATGATATCGAAATACAAATTTGCATCCAGCAGAAAGACCACCGGATAATGGGCCTCTGGTTGCTTTGCGTAATTTTCGGGTAAATGAACAGAAATCGAAAGGGTATCAGATAAACTTCTAAAGAAAACTCTCGATTCAAAACTCGTCGACGGTTGCGAAGTATTGGTTTTTTTAGCCACATCGCAGGCAACTAACAGAAAGGGTAGGAAAACAATTGACACAAGCTTAGTCATAGCTTTGAGATCTGTGATTAAAGCTTAAAAGTCTTAATCAGTTTCTTTCTTTTTGTGCGACAGGTATTGCTTCCAGCCTACAACTGCTTCAAGAATGCGGTGACCCTCTCTTCCAGCACCGGATTGCTTCTGGCTATGTCTTCGTGGGTTCGATCATATGTGTAAAACTGAAAATCGTCCGAATGTCCCGTCATTTTTTCTTGAAGCGCGCTTCCCTGCGCGACAGGTACCTGCCAATCCCTCAGGCCCATGTGGAGCTGTGTAGCCGGAAGATGGTCGGCAAAGTAAAGCGGGGAACTGGCGATAAGCAGTGTCCGCGTTTGCGCCGCCGAAAGCTGGCCGCTTTTAAAGCCGCTCAGAAACTGACAACGGTAGGTTGGGTCATCAGAATTTCGGGAAGTGAGTTCGAGCATATTCGTCGGACCGGCAACGGCAACGACGCGTTTCACCCTGGTGTCGCGGATGCCCGCCAGTAAGGCAACGGTTCCGCCCCGACTACCCCCGCGGACAGCCGTCCGGTCAACATCTGCTTTGGATTCCGTCGCCGCGATGACGTTCAGGAAAGCCAACACATCATCCGTCGCACCATCAAATGCATCACAATGGTTCCCATCCGACAAGGGAGAGGTATAGGTAGTTCCGTTAAGTCCCAACTGAAGTGACTGACCCCGCAGCGCCGGAATAGCCAGGATATGTGAAGATGCCCCTGCGGTGCTGTCGGACATCAGGTTAAAGGCGTTGGTTGTTACATCCAGTCCAAATCCGCCGATGAGCATCCGGACAGGTACTTTCTGTGCCGCTTTCGGAATGAGCAACGCACCATACTCTTTTATCCCGTTAAGCCGGAAGGATACCATTTTGAAAGTGAAGTTTCCGGAGAGCAAAATCGCTTCCTGTTCGACCTTATAATCGGTCGGAACGAGATTCCGTGCCTTCCAGTCCTGCCATACTCGCCTGATTTCCATAGCCGAAGGTTCAGCGAAAAGGATCGTTTTATCTTCTCCCGAAAGGAAGGATTCCTTGCTGCATGAGGCGAAAATCAACGAAAACAGCAACAGGCGTTTTGATAAAAGCATGGTATTTGGGCGATACAGGAAAAGACCCTGATGTCTTTCCTACATCAGAATGCAAGAAGCCAGGCAATGGTTGCCTGGCCCAATTTGTATCGCCGACTTACTCACTTTCAATCCCTTGGCCTACGAAATATCAGTCCCGATGGACAAAAATCAATGGATTATTTTCAGGCCAATAATCCATCCTCGTTAACAAGTAATCGGACATATTTATTTAACATAAACAAATTATGAAACGAGAAATATTTATAGTTATAAGAAAACAACCCTTCCATTTCACTATCTATTTGAGAATTCATCTCACAAATATTGATCAATAACGACTGCCTGGCGCTTTGCTGTTGAGGAAGCACCAATGTATAATTAGTCGCTAATTCAGATTTTACGAGAAGTGCACCGGCGGTCTCCTGAATATACGCGGGCCGGTCGGGACGCGGTCGGCAGCTATACGCAGAAGATAAGCGCAAGCGTCTCCTCGGTAAATACCCGCCGCTTGTGAGACAGGTGAATAAATCAAACAGAAATACCGGTTGAGAAGATAATCTACCCTTTTTGGAAAAATTATCTACCCTCTCTTCTGAACCGAATGATCATCTTTGTCCGGGAGATAGTACCCGGCCGTCGGAAATTGATTCCGGATGTCAATCACCTGCCGCTTTTATGAACGACTCCGCCATTTAACCGGAATACGTTGCCACTGTCTGTACAGACATTCAGAAAAAGCGGATCAGAAACAAACGCACAGCAAACGCAGATGAATCAGTTATCGCCAAAGACCGGGAGGGCCTTTGGCTGGGAATGTATTGCTTCTACCGGTATTCTAGAAGAAAATAATTATCGACAGATTAAAAGCCTGATATGAGACGGCCAGCCGTCTCCACCTGCCCCGGTCCGGGGCGTTACAGACACTTCACACAGCAGATTTCCAACGAAGAATCTTCCGGTAAATACGCAGGGAGAGAATGTTCACTTTACGGGTGAATTTCTGCTCCGGATAACCATTCCTGCATCTGTCCATTCAACCATTCAATTTTCTATGAAGAACAATTACTCATTTCACGCATGGCAAGCTATCAGGGTCGTTCTCGTGACACTCCTGTTCGTGGCCAATTGGTCTTTTGTCTTTGCACAGGCCTGTGGTGACCCGGGAGGAGGTTCCCGGACTATTACCATGACGGCTCCCGGCGCCAGAGATTACTATCCGGGTGCTCTTCCTGCCGGAAAGACAGGGCAGGATCGGACGACGGTAGCCCGTTTCAGGAGCAGCGCCACGATGAATGCAGTGTATCCCAAGACGATCACCACCCTGCATCCGGAGTTGCCGGGCGGAGCGACAGGGTACGTAACCTTGAAATTCGAGGCACTGGTGATGGCTGCTCCGAACGTCCTGATCAAAATTTACGAGGGAACAGACGAGACAGGCACTTTGGTCAAAACCATCGATTCCACCAATGCGGCGTCGTTTATACTGACCTCGGAATCGCATGTCGGCCCGGTTACAATTACCTTTGAAAGCTCCACGCCAACCAGCGGCAATTTCAATATCAGCATCCTGGCTATGACGGGAAATCAGTTGATCCCGTCTACTTGTCAGGGCCACAAGGCGGCTCTATGGACCGAATTTCAAACGCCTGATTCCTATACGCTTATCGACGGTCACAGGGATTACGCGCACTCCTCTTTTACTCCCAGCTGCGTCGCCTACATTGATGCCAACCGGCAGTTTGTTTCGTCGGAGATGGTGTATTGTCTTGACCATAGCAGAAACGCGGTGGGCTTCGGCAGCGGCAGGTATCCGGGTCAGACCATTTATACCAAAGAGATCATCACCGATATAGACCGGTCCGGAACGTTTGACGATACCGATCGCCTGATCATGGCGCGTCTTGTCTATATGATGGCTCATGCGACAACCGGCGTGACAGTGTCGGATATGGAAGTTATGGAAGGCCAGGTCTGGGTCACCGTGATCTACCCTGGCGCCAATTACGGGGGAGTCAATGGCGATGCCGTGACGACGATTCCGAGCATACCAAATCCCGCGGAGCCCACCTTTTCACTGACGGGTCCGGTGGCGCCGGTGGCGCCGAATAACCCGGCCGTGTTTACCCTTCAGTTCGACTTGCCGGCCGGTTACAATCCGAGTCTCTTTACCGATCCCCAGCAAGTGAAGCTGGTGGTGCCGGCCGGTGTGACGATCTCGAATGTATCCGGCGATGCCACCTACGCCGGAGGGGTATTGACGTTCACGTCACTCCCGGCAACGGTCCTCGTTTCAGCAGTAAGCGCTACGCAGCAGAAAGCGACCCTGAAAGTGGTGTACGAAAAGCCCGGTCTCTGGAACGTCTATAATTTCAAGGCATACCGGCCCTGCACGACCGACGCTACGCTTTTGCAGGACTTCGTCGGGCGCAGCCAGGGAGACATTACTTACCCGAACCGTGAAGCGGAGGGAATCTGGGAAAGTTCACTCCCCGTCAGACTTGTCAACTTCAAGGCATCGGCAGAGGGGCGCGTTGCTTACCTGAATTGGACGACCGCCTCGGAGGAAGGCAGCAAAGGTTTTGAAATCCAGCGGTCGGCTGATACCAGGACCTGGCAAACCCTCGATTTTGTCAACTCCAAATCTGCCAATGGAAACAGTTCGGTCGAACTGAATTATCAATATAACGATCTCTCGCTGTTGACGGGGACAAGCTACTACCGGTTGCGGATGGTCGACCTGGACGGCGCTTTTGCGTATAGCCAGACGCGGTCGCTGCAGGCGGAGACGGTGCGCGGCATGCTGGTTTATCCCAATCCCGTCGTAAACGGGAAGCTGTCGGTGGTGGTATCGGGTATGGAGCCGGAGGCAGCGGAAATATACGATGCCGCCGGCGTCCGGAAAATAAGCCAGAAACTGGAAAACGGACGAGACCTGAATCTGAAGGGACTTGCTCCCGGCGCGTACATCCTGCGCGTCGTTTCTGCCGGAAAGGACTCGCAGTCAACTACGTTCCTGGTCAAATAGAATCGTACCTCCGGCCGGATAGCCGGAATCTCAAAAGCGTCCGAACCTGGAAAATCCATATTTTCAGGTTCGGACGCTTTTGTTTTGGCCTGAGGGCCAACGGACGTTCAACTTGCGGGGGTCGAGAAAGGACCAACGACCGGTCAGATTTATCCGTTTTCCTCCGGACATCGCCGGGCAATTTTCCATGCACTTTGCGGAAAACCCGCAGCTGAAGTATTGGGGTCGTCGAAACCAACCAGCATGGCTATGTCACCGACCTGAGAAGTGTTACCTCCGGCCGTTTGACCACGGTAAACCGTCCCGCTGTCCGTATCAAAACAGGGAGTGGGTAATGATGAGACATTAAAAACAACCGGGGTCCGGCTTTTTTGCTTGCTGGTCGAAATCGAACACACGCTGTTCATTTCCGAACGTTACCAACCCGCAGAAAATCCCTGAATGCAGCATTGAGGCAGACGGCGTTACTTTGGCACGGCTTTCCTACCAGATCGAAAAGGAGAAATGGCACACCGCCACCTGCAAGCTGGTCGGGTGGTTTTCCCGGACAGGTCAAAAGACGTTCCAATCCTAATTTTTTCTTTTCATGCTTCGGAATCACCTCAAAATAGCCCTTCGGGCGCTGATGAAAAGCAGGGTGTACTCGTTCATCAACATTGTCGGACTGGCACTCGGCATGGCCATAGCCATTCTGGTCGGGTTGTGGATTTACGACGAGTTGTCGTACGACCGCTACCACGAAAGCTATGACCGGGTAGCGCGGGTGATGCAGCACCAGACCGCCAACGGCGAAACGGGATCTCAGGTTTCGATTCCTTTTCCGCTTGGAAAAGAACTGCAGACGACCTACGGTACGTCGTTCAAGTATGTCGCGATGTCGTCCTGGATGGGCGGGCATATCCTGAGCACCGGCGATCAGAAGCTATCCAAGACGGGGGTATACATGGACGTCGACGCCCCGCATATTTTCACCCTGAAAATGAAATACGGCACGCGGAACGGCCTCCGGGACCCGCACTCGATTCTCCTTTCCGAGTCTGCCGCAAAGGCCTTTTTCGGCGACGCCAATCCCCTGGAAAAGCGCCTGAAAATTGATAACAAACTGGATGTCAAGGTAACGGGGGTATTCGAAGACCTTCCGCATAATACCGATTTCCGGGAGCTGGAATTCATCGCACCGTGGCTGCTCTATGTTGAGTCGGAAGACTGGATAAAAAATGCCCGCGACCGCAGCCAGTGGAGCAATAATTCTTTTCAGCTGTATGTCCAGATTGCCGACAATACAGACTTTGCTACGGTCAGCAAACGCATCGGTCCGGTAAAGTATAACCACGTCGCTCCGGAAGATCGAAAGTACAAGTCACAGCTGTTTCTGCATCCGATGTCGCAGTGGCACCTGCATTCGCATTGGGACAGGAATGGAAATCAAACCGGCGGACAAATCGAGTACGTGTGGCTCTTTGGTATGATCGGAATTTTCGTTCTGGTACTGGCCTGCATTAACTTCATGAATCTGAGCACGGCACGTTCTGAAAAACGGGCCCGGGAGGTGGGGATACGGAAGACCATTGGTTCCCTGCGTATTCAGCTGATCGGGCAGTTCTTCAGCGAAGCGATTCTGGTATCGATGATTTCGCTTGCGTTGGCCATTTTGTTAGTCGAATTGAGTCTGCCGTGGTTCAATGAAATAGCCGGAAAAAAAATGTCTGTCTTCTGGGCAAATCCGGCCTTTTGGGCAGCCGCCCTGTTATTTGCCGTATCAACGGGCTTGCTCGCCGGCAGTTATCCGGCTTTGTATCTTTCCTCTTTTCAGCCCATCAGCGTGCTGAAGGGAACTTTCCGGGCAGGCCGCTACGCATCCGTTCCCCGGAAAGTACTCGTCACGTTGCAATTTACCGTGTCAGTCACGCTTATCATCGGAACGCTCATTGTCTACCGTCAGATTCAGTATACCAAAAACCGGCCGGTTGGCTACAGCAAGGAAAATCTCGTCATGCTGCAGATGAAATCGCCGGATTTTTTTGAAAAATTCAATGTCCTTCGGAATGAATTGAAAAACACCGGAGCGGTTGTTGACATCGCGCAATCTTCCAGCCCGCTGACTGGCATCTGGTCAAGCAGCAAGGGATTTGAATGGCAGGGCAAAGATCCCAATCTCGATGCCAGATTTTCAACCGTTTGGGTCACACCGGAATTTGGCAGGCTGATAGGTTGGCAAATATTGAAAGGCCGGGATTTTTCCCGTCACCTGGCAACGGACTCTCTTTCTGTTATTATCAACGAAGCAGGCGTGCGGTTTGCCGGTTTGAAAGATCCTGTCGGTACTGTTCTGACATGGGACAACAAGAAATTCGTCATTGCCGGAGTAGTGAAGGACCTGATCCAGGAGTCTCCCTACAATCCGGTGAATCCGGGATTATACCTCCTTGATTCCAATAATGCCGAGTGGATTATACTAAAACTGAATCCTTCGCAAAGTATATCCGCTTCGCTGGCGAAAGTTGAAACCGTTTTCAAACGACTCATTCCTTCTGCGCCTTTTGACTATCAATTTGTCGATCAGGCTTTCGGGGAAAAATTCGCCAATGAAGAACGTATTGGCACGTTGGCCGCTTTCTTCACCAGTCTGGCTATTTTCATCTCCTGTCTCGGACTGTTTGGTCTGGCTTCCTTCCTGGCAGAACAGCGGACCAAGGAGATCGGTGTCAGAAAGGTCCTGGGCGCATCCGTATTTAACCTCTGGAAACTATTGTCGAAAGACTTCGTTGGGCTTGTTTTACTCTCATGTGCCATTGCAGGTCCGTTGGCAGGATATTGTATGACAAACTGGCTCAGCAAATACGAGTACCGGACAGACATATCCGGGTGGATATTCGTCGCGGCCGGCCTGGGCGCAATCGGCATAACGCTGATAACGGTCAGTTACCAGGCGCTTCGCGCGGCGATGGTCGATCCGGTGAAAAGTCTGAAATCGGACTAGAGGGCATTGATATCGTATTTGAAAAAGAGTTGGCACGCTATTCGGTATGCCAACTCTTTTTTGCTGTAGTGCGATGACAGAATCTTTTCAATACCTGTGCTAAAACCGGCGTGTGCATTCACTCGCAAAGCGGCCAAACCAGCACAATTATACAAAATCACCCCTCTGCGATCAGGGCGTGGACTGAGCAAGCGGGGAAGAAAGCGGGACCGCCCGGAAGCCAAAGGGAAAAATCGATGCCTGTTCGACCGACTCCCCACCCGGCTGCAAAAAGCCCGAAATCTATTCGCTTTCCCGATGGGCTCTCAACCTGTCGTATTTACCTGCGGCCCCGGGTTTTCGGAAGCAAATGTGGCGGTATGAAAATCCACATAAACGGTTAGATAAAATTAAGTACTAGTATATAGATATGATTTTTGCATATACTACCAGTTCAAGCCAGAAAATCTACTTAATCGTGTAGTATTTTTGCAATACATCGAAAAATCCTCCATGCTGTTCAGGCAGCTTTCAAATTTGCCGTCGCAAATAGGTCCGCATTGAATCAGGATTGATAGAATAAAGCCAGCCGGTGCTAGTCACAGCTATTTCAAGTTATCCCGCCAGACGATCCATTCCGCCCCCCCGCCTGTATAGGAATTTATCAAAATAATTCGAGCAATTGATATGAAACCTTTCGACAGATCTGCGGAAACACGTCTATCTACCTTCTTTAATTCCAGGCTTTTCGTCTTATCCCTTGTTGTCGGGCTGCTGGCTTCGACCGACTCAAGCGCGCAATATCCCAACGCATATGCCTCGGATATTGACTGGTACTACTACAACGCGCAAACGGTGTACGCAACCTATCCGGGCTATACGCTGGGAACGCCGTATGGAGCCACGATCAACGGGGATCTGGGTGGAAATCCCTTTACGGTAAATTTTACTAACCTGGCTAATTTGGGCAACGGCGGATATGGGGGGACGGCGGCCAGAGCCACCGGTCAGGGGGTAACAATAGCCCCGCCCAATTGGGGACCGTACCTCAATCGCACTAATTCAAATCTGATCAACCCGTCACAAGGAAATTACATCGATCTGACCTGGCGGGGAAGCGGTACCAGCGGCGCCGCCACGGCCATACCGGCGGGAAGTATGGGTACAGCCACATTTGCCAGTAACCTGAGTGTACTGGACCAACTCATTGTCGGCGACCTCGGCGATGGGGGCGAAACGGCAGTCTTTGAATTTCTGGATGCCGGCGGCAATCCCATCAATGTTCAGGGTAATGTGCGGATTATCCACCTGACCAATGACGCTGCCGGTCAGAGTGCGCCGTTGGCATACCCCAGCGCAACTTCTGTTTCCATCGATGCCGGTGCTCCCGTCACCAATGTAGTCAATGAAGGATGGGCGTTTGTGATGCTTACCAATACTGTAAAAAGCGTCCGGTTTACGCAAACCGGCAATATTTCGTTTTCAGCAAGCAATTCCTGGTCATTCACCTTCGCCAAAGGGGCTACTGACAGCGGCGACGCACCGGCAAGTTACGGCGGTCCCAACCTGTTTCCTTTAGGAGGCCTGTTGCGCCTGGGAGCTCATGGTGGTGACACGGAATACAGTACGCTGTCGAGCGCAAATGCCAACGGTGACAACACTACCAACAGCAACGACGAAGACGGCGTCGCGGCCGTCAACAGCATGCCTAATAACGGCACCTCCAATCAGGTTATTCCATCCTACACCGTCAATGCGACGGCTTCCAACACCAGCGGTACCGCGGCAAATGCCATTGCCTGGATTGACTGGAATGGAAACGGGACTTTTGACGCCGGCGAAGCTTCTGCTCCGGTTGCAGTGGCCACCGGTAGCAGCAATTTGCCGATTTCCTTCACCTGGAATAACATGCCGCTTACAGGCGCCGCCGGATTGTCCGGTACTTTTTTGAGAATCATCCTGACCAACAGTCCCCTAAGTGCTTCCGACGCGGCAACCTCGTTTGCTCCGTCGTCCGGCATCGGTGAGGTCGAAGACTACTTCGTCCCCTTTGACGCGCCGCTGCCCGTTTCACTGGCCACTTTCACGGCAAGAGCAGACGGCAGTAATGCAAAACTGGAATGGACAACAGCCTCGGAACGTAACAACGCCTTTTTCGAAGTACAACACGCGCTTAATGCCCGCGTCTTCGAAACCATTGGCATCGTGAAAGGAAGCGGAACGACGCAAATCAGGCAGGCGTATTCATTTACGGACGCCAACCTCTCCCCGGAGTCCATTCATTATTACCGACTGAAGCAGGTGGATACCGATGGTAAATTCAGCTACAGTCAAACCCGGTCGGTTCAATTGGAAGGATACAAAGGCATTCTGCTTCAGGTAACGCCCAACCCGGCAACCGACCGCGTCGTAAAAGTGACTGTCGACTTCGGAGACGACGCACTTCCTACGGATGCGCAGCTAAGCGTTACGGATATAAATGGACGGCCTATCGAGCAACAATCTGCTAATCTGAAAAAAGGCTTAAACTCATTCAGCTTTCAACTCGGCTCGCGCCCATCCGGCATTTACCTGGTAACACTCCGGAATGCCGGACTGAAGAAGCCGCTCGTTCGGAAGGTGGCGATCCAATAGCTTCCATTCAGGGAGACAGACAAAATGCCTTCCCTCGGACGTCAAATGAAAACCCCGGTACACAACGTGTGCCGGGGTTTTCATTTTCCTTTGATTAGACAAGCCGGATGAGCTAATATCCGGCATAAAGAAGCTACTTTGACGATCAGTTTCCATAGAAAACAACGACAAACGGGGCGTCGACGTTGGTACCTGCCGAGTTCCTGAGAATAAGGGTAGAATAGTTGTCGTTTTCGTTGGAAATAAGCCCGACAACGCCTGTTGTAAGGCCGGTAATGGACGGATAGACGAATCCATTCGTCGGTCGTTTGAAATTGATTTGATACACACCGGTCGACATCCGCGTTACACTGGCGATGTTATAGGCGGCAGATACTACACCCGTATCTGAAATCCGTGCTGTGGCGAACAGTTTCGTTTTTTGATTGTCGATATAGTCGCGATCGTAGTTATACTTCGGCGCTTCAACAGCAGTCTGGTACACGTTCGAATCCTCGACATAATACGAGCTGTTGCCTGTGACGTTTAAGACGATAAAGGGGCGGGTGGCATCCGGTACATATCCGTTGGCGTAAAAAGTGCCATTCCCGCTCATCAGCAGGCGAAACTGCTTTCCGGAATTGTTCACGCATTTGATGTGATTCGTCGCGAATCGCGTGGCGTTAACTTTGTTAAATGTACAACCGCGGATCGTCGCTACCCCTGCCCAATCACTCAGGTATGGATCAGCCTGAATGTAAATATCGGTACCATAATTCCCTTCAAAATAACTGTCACTTATTGTAACGGGAACGGCTCCGTTGGCAGGGCTATGGACGATCTCGATGGCATTAGATGTACTGGGCGATGTTCCTGCACCGGGCGATCCGTTGTTGGTAAAATCGCAGCTTGAGAAGGTATTGGTTACACCTGTATAAATTCCGGCTGCCAAAACAGAATTGGAATTGAATGTACAGCTTTGGAAACGCAGCAGGTTAGGCAGTGAAAAGGATGCACCATCGCTTCGGGCGTCGAGGCCCTTCTGATTCCAGGAGAGAGAAATAAAGTCGAAAAGACCGGAATTAACACCACGGATCTTGAATCCCGTCTGAAACCCCATGATCTGAATGTTCGAAATTTGCACCTGGCTCATCTTATTCAGACGGAGACCGGTTGCCCGGTCGCTGCCTGCAACGCGCCGGATCTGCAGGTTTTTCAAGGTAAAAAGATCATTTCCGCGTCCCGTGATTTCCAAAACCGTAGTGTCAGCGGCGGCGTTGTAAAGCAGAATGGTATTGGAGACATTATCGCCTTCAATTGAAAGCTTTCGCGAGGTACCGGGACTATCGGTGGTATCCTTCAGTTGAACTGAGATGCTGCTTGTTATTTTATATGTTCCGGCCGGAATAAATAGTGTTTTGGCCGATTCATTGGCGACTTTGAGCGCCTTTTGAATAGCCTGTGAATCGTCCGTTGCTCCGTCACCTTTGGCGCCGAACCAGTCTGCTTTGATCGGTCCTGAAAAGATTCGCTCATAGTAAATACCTGACGCAGAAAAGAAGATGGTACCTCCGTTGGAAGTCCTCGGCCCGGACTTTCTCACCCAGGAATATCCTTTGTACATGACCGTTTGATAACTGGAGCTTAATCCGGAAAATGCAGATGAATCGAGTATTTCATAGACAGGAGATATTGTTTGAGATGAAGCAGAAAAAGCAAAGCACAAATGGAGGCAAAGAAGAATAAGAAGAGGTCTCATTTTGTCGCTGGGATTAGATTGGGTTGAGAATAGAAGTCAATGTGGTTATCGGTATATAAGGACAGCAGAAGCGTTTCTCACCATTGGCTTTACCCAATAGGTTTGATAAACCGTTAGATTTTAACAATTTTATAAGAGACTCCCGCTACCTGAACCAGGTAAGTTTGGCCCGACGGCCAGGATGCAGTATTCAGTACAATCCGGTCCGGCAGCAGCTTGATGTCACCCGTCCGGATATCTTTTCCCTGCAGGTCCGTAACCCTCACGGCCTCAGCCGTGGCTGCTTTCCGGAAGATGGTCAGCGTTCCGCCCGAAACCGGGTTGGGATAGGCCAGTGTCTTCTCTCCGGAAGAAATACCTGTTTTTTCGGTATTGAACACCGACTGCATGAAGTTGGGCAAGCCAAACACCGGCGCCCGGTTTCTGCCCGGAAGCGTCAGCCAGGCAGGCGAGGGCTCCGGACGATCCGGCGTTTCAAGAACGGCTAGTTTATACGTTCCGTCCACCTGAGCCCGGCCGAAGGAGGTATACAGCCGTCCGTCGATACCCAGTTGCAGGGCGCCGGCAATCCGGAGTTGCTGTTTGCCGGAACGGCTTTCTTCCCCGATCGCCAGCGGCTTTTTCGTGCCGGCCCTCAGGTCAAATACATAGGCATCCTGATGCGCATACAAACCCGTCAGGTACAGCCGGGTATTGTCGGGCGAAAACGAGACGCCGTATTGTCCCGTAAAATTTCCCAGGCTGCGCGCGTTGGTGATTTCTCCTTTGCCGGCATCGAAATCAAATACCTCAAAAGGACGATCTGTTCCGTAAACAGCGGCCGCCAGCATTTTTCCGTTCGGGGAGGCTTTGAGATAGCCCATCGACTCAGCATCGCTGACTTTTCCTTTCGCATGAAAACTGCCCACCGCCATCCGTTTGCTTTCGGTGATGCCTTCCGACGTCAGCAGATAGACCAGAAAAGCGTCACTGTTCCAGGCATGGGCAAGAATCCAGTAGTCGTGCCCGTTGGC
>NZ_FNGS01000007.1 GCF_900103285.1 Siphonobacter aquaeclarae
TGGAGTGCCCCCAAAAAGTTAGACACTTTTTGGGGGCTTTTTTATGAATGAAAAGAGAAGGAACCGCAAACACAGTGTAGCCTTCAAGACAAGGCTTGTAAAGAAGTATCATTCGGAGGGTTCATTGAAACGGTTGGCGCGGGAACATGGTATTGCTCATTCTCTGCTGGAAAAATGGGTAAAGCAGTATGAATGTTTGGGCGCTGAGGGCCTGTTGGAGCAGTACGGAAGGGATTATGCGGTGGAAATTAAACAGGAGATAATTCAGGCGTATATAAAGGGAGATCTATCTTTGAGAGGATGTTGCCTGAAGTATGCCATCCGTAGTGAAAGTACTTTATTGGGTTGGTTACGACGATACGAGCAATCCGGAGTGGAAAGTCTAAAACAGGGCCGGGGCCGGCCCCGATCCATGAAGCAGCCTAAAAAGGAATCCAGACCTCTGACGCGTCTGGAAGAACTCGAAAAGGAAAACCTGTATCTGCGGGCGGAGAACGAGTTGCTAAAAAAGCTGGATGCCTTAATCCGGGAACGGGAAGCAGCGCCTCAGAAAAAGCGCAGGCCATCCAGGGATTAAGGCAGAAATACCCGTTGGAGGTGTTGTTAAAGCTGGTTAAGCTTCCCCGTAGCAACTTCTACTATCACCTCAAAGCCGCCTCGGCATCAGACAAGTACGCCTTGGTGAAAAAAGAGCTAAAACAGCTCTATCACCGGCATAAGGGTCGTTTGGGCTATCGGCGGCTGACACTTGCACTCCGGAAAACCGGAACCATCATCAACCACAAGACCGTCTTCAGGCTTCTGAAAAGCCTGGGGCTGCGCTCACTGATCCGCGTGAGGAAGTATCGCTCCTACAAAGGGGGAAACAGGCCAGGCTGCAGACAATGTCCTGGGCCGGAACTTTCTCTCTGAGAAGCCTAATCAAAAATGGGCAACCGATGTGACTGAGTTCAGAGTTCGAGACAGGAAGTTGTATCTGTCGCCGATCCTGGACCTTTTCAACGGAGAGATTATCAGCTACAGCCTGTCGGAATCACCCAACTTTGCTCAGGTGACGGACATGCTCAAAAAGGCATTCAGGAAAGTAAAACGGGCTCAAACCAAGGGTCTTATCCTTCATTCGGATCAGGGATGGCAGTATCAAATGAAGCGGTATCAGAAGCTTTTGCAAGCCAGAGGTATCATCCAAAGTATGTCCCGAAAAGGCAACTGTCTTGACAATGCCATTATCGAGAACTTCTTTGGCACTATTAAAGCTGAGTTGTTTTACCTTAACAAATACCTTTCCATCGACCAACTCAAAAAGGATATTATCGACTATATCCATTATTACAACCACGACAGAATCAAACTCAATTTAAACGGCAAGAGCCCGGTTCAGTACCGAGCTCTTCGAATCGAATCGTAACTTTTACCTGTCCAACTTTTGGGGGCTAGTCCACCGTGAAGCAGCTTTTTTTTTATACGCTAATTTCTGCCGCCCCGGCCACGGGGACCGCCGCCGCCGTGACTCTCACCACCGCCACGCGGTTGAGAAAAGCCCCCGTTTCCTCCGCCGTTGCCGCGGCCCATTTCAGGACGGCTGCCTCCGCCGAAACCACGATCAGCATTCCCGCCGCCGAAGCTTCGTTGCTGGCGACCGCCAAAATCCGGGCTGGCCTGACGGTTACCGCCGAAGTCCGGCGTGCCCTGAGAGCGGGGAGCATCCGGGATACGTTGTTGTTCCCGGGGGAAGTCCCCCTGGCGGTTGCCGCCGAAGTCAGGTGTACCCTGTGAACGGGGGGCATCCGGGATACTTTGCTGCTGCCGCGGGAAGTCTCCCTGGCGGTTGCCGCGGAAATCCGGGGACGACTGTTGGCCCTGCTGCCGGTTGCCCTGGAAATCCGGGTTTGCCTGGCGGTTGGACCGGTAGTCCGGCGTATTGTCACGGTTACCGGGGAAGTCGGTATTTCCCTGCCGGTTACCCGGTGTATTGTCGCGATTGCTGTCGAAGCCACCCTGGCGGTTACCCTGGAAGTCAGGGCCGTTTTGCCGGTTGGAACGATAGTCAGGGGTATTGTTGCCTGAACGGTCCCAGTTACGGTCGTTCTGCCGGTTACCCTGGTAGTCGCGGTTGTCGCGATTGCCCCGGTTATCGGCCCAGGCGCCGCGGTTGTTATCTCCGCGGTAGCCGTTGTTTCCACCGTTGTAGAAACCGGCGCGGCGGCCGTAGTCTTCTGCCCGGCGGACGGAAACAGTGCGTCCGGTAGCCCGCTGAATATCATAGCGGGAGGGGCCCGAGAAGAAAGAGCGGTTGTTGTACCGGTAGACGTTGTTGATGATGGTCGTCGTATGATAGACATTCACCACCCGCGTTCTCGGCACGCAGAAGCTGTAAATCCGAGGCCGGTAGATGTAGCTCTGGGGCACAAACACCCAGTAATTCCAGGGCAGGTTGATATTGATGTTGATGTTCATGCCCGGTCCGAGGGGCGCCCATCCATAATATCCGCCGCCGGTACGCCAGCCTACCCAGGCCGGTCCCCATTCATATCCCGGAATCCAGCACCAGCCCCAGCGCGGGTCCATCGTCCAGCGGCCATAGTGAAACGGCGCCCAGCCCCAGGGATAATCCGATACCCAGGTATTGCCGTAGTCGGTCATGTCCCAGTGTCCGGCAGTGCCGTAAGGTTGAAAATCCTGGCCGGCGTTGGGTATCCACACCTGACCGTATTCCGGATTCTGCATCCACTGCCCGTAGGGAGAAAGCTCGTCATAGAACGTCTGAAAGTTAACATTCACCTGAGCAGAGGCGCTTCTTCCTGCTACCAGCAGAAAAGCCGCGATGACGAGAGTCTGTATGTATTTGCCGGTTTTCATGGTTGCTGCGAATCAGTTGATTCTCTATAACGGACTAAAGTTGACGATATTACAGGGAAAGCGCTACCTAAAAAATGTTAAAGTCTGAACAGGGTTTCAGGTTGTTTCCTTGTTGGTTCTTGGATAAAGAGGTATTCCCGGAGTTTAGCGGCGGGCAGCTGTTTAACCCTTTTTAACAGGAATATCTACGAAACGGAAGGGGCGTCCGGACCGATGGAAAACACCGGAAAGCATAGCTGAGATCCAGAGAATTTGTTGAATATTTGCCCGGAAACAAACCTCTTTACCCGAATGAAAAAAACACTTACGCTGCTCCTGCTGGGTTTGCTGGCGTCGCCTGTTTTCGCCCAGAAAGCCCCGGAAGCCAAAGCGGGCTGGCTGCTCGGCGCACAGTCGTATTCCTTCCGCCTGTATCCCTTCGCGGAAGCCCTTCGTAAAATCGATAGCTGCGGACTGAAAAACGTCGAGGCTTTTCCCGGCCAGAACATCGGCGGAGGCATCGAAGGGAAAATGGATTTCAAAATGAATGCCGCCACGCGGGAAAGCGTGAAAAAATTGCTCAAGGAGCGCGGCATCACGCTGACAGCCTATGGCGTTGTTTCTCCGAAAGACGAAGCCGACTGGAAAGCGCTCTTCGAGTTTGCAAAGGAAATGGGTGTCCGCAACATCAACGCTGAGCCGCCTGTCGCTCTGATGCCGACCGTAGGCAAGCTGGCAAAAGAGTACAAAATCCACGTGGCCATTCACAATCACCCGAAGCCGTCGCACTACTGGCACCCGGATTCGGTATTGGCTGTGATCGGCGATAATCCGTACCTCGGCTCCTGTGCCGACATCGGGCACTGGGTACGCTCGGGCCTCAACCCGGTGGAATGCCTCAAAAAACTCGAAGGCCACGTCATTGGCATGCACTTCAAGGATCTCGCCGAAAAATCCCCGAAAACCCACGACGTCGTCTGGGGTACCGGCGTCTGCGATATTCCGGCTGTTCAGGCAGAAATGAAGCGCCAGAAGTTCAAGGGCCCCATCTCTGCCGAATATGAGTACCACTGGGAAAACAACGGACCTGAGATCCTGGAAAGCGTCAAAAACTTCCGGACGATCTACACCAAAGGCTCCCTGTAAGAAAAAACCTCCGGAGGCGGGGAAGGCACCTGCCTTCCCCGCTTTTTTGTTTCCGTATGAGGTACTGCGGAAAGACGTATTTTTGCCGACGGGAATTTCCACGTTAACCCCCATGACATTATTTTTTCTTCTTGCCCTTGCGGCAGGCACGCTTTGCTTCTTCGGAAGCAGCTGGTCGTTTACCCGCCGGCGCGTCCGGGCTTCGCTTTTGTCGGGACTTGCAGCCATCGGCTTTCTCACGCTGGTTAGTACAGAGGTATTCAGTGCTTTCGGGCAGATCAATGCCGTCGCAATCCAGGGTTTCTGGTGTATTGTGGGGCTTGTACTGTCGTTTTTTTCCTGGAAACAGCGGCACCTGCTGCCTGTTATCGGCGGGCATGCCCGGGCATTTGCCGGCAAACTCGGCCCGCCTGGATCAGCGGGAATAGGGCTGCTGCTGGGTCTGACGGCCTGGGTGGCGATAGCGTCGGCGCCGAATAACCCGGACTCGCTCTGCTATCACGCCAGCCGGATCTATCATTGGGTGCAACAGGGCAGCGTCGCCCACTATGCATCGCATGTGGAGCGGTCAGTTACCTTTCCACCGCTCGCCGAATACCTGATACTGCACCTGTACCTGCTTTCCGGACATGATTGGTGGTATCAGCTGATTCAATGGACCGCCTTCGCGGGATCGCTGGCGGCGGTATCCCTGCTGACCGAATGGCTGAACCCCTCGCCCCGCGCTTTCCGCTTTTCGTTACTGTTCGCGGCTACCATCCCGATGGTTTTGTTGCAGTCGATGACTACGCAAAACGATCTGCTGGCCGCCTGCTGGGCACTGATTGCGGTATTGCTGCTGCTGGATGGCGGGACGACCACGCGCTCTTTTGGTATGATTGCCGCCGTGATGGCGACCGGCTTTCTGACCAAGCCAACGTTTCTCTTTTTTGTCGCGCCGTTTGTCATCTGGCGCGGTATTGATCTCCTGCGCACGCGCTGGCAGGAGGCCCTCAGGTTGGGGCTTTGGGTGGGAGTAGTCATGGCGCTGACGGCCGCTCCATTCCTGATCCGCAACCTGACGTTGCACCACGCACCGATGGGAACGATGGGCAATGGAACACAGAATCAGGTGTTGAGCCCGGTGCGGACCGTTTCGTCAGTCGTCAAACAAACTGTACTACACCTGGCGTGCGTTTCGCCGGGTGACCGGTACAACAAGGCACTGGTAGCCGGCGTGGCCCGTTTCCATGAATGGATAGGCGTGCCGCTGGACGAGCCCGGTAATCCGATGACGTACAAGCTCTTCCGCACGAATCCGCACGAAGATTTTTCCGCCAATTTTGTGCATATGTGGCTGATACTGTTCAGCTTCCTGCCATTCTTTCTGACGAAATTTCCGCTCAGGGTACGGTTGTACTGGGCCTGCTGCTGGGCGGGCTTCGTGCTTTTCTGTACGCTGATCGCCTACCAGTGGTACGCCACCCGGCTGCATACCACGTTCTTTCTGCTGGTTGCGCCGGCTATCGGCGCCATCTGGCAGCAGGCAGGCCGTGGGTTACTGTATTGGGTGGGGGCGGTGCTATGGGTATACGCGCTGCCGTTTGTGTTGCTGAGCAACAGCCGCCCGCTGGTGTCGACGCAATGGTTTTTCGATCACCTTTTCCCGGCGGTCAACCGGCAGTTGAACCTTGGCGTTCAGGTGGAGGGTATGACGGGCGTGAAGAAAAAGAGTATTCTCCAGCAATCCCGGCAGGAAATGATCTGGCGGGACCGGTTTGCAGAGATGGATTCCGTCCGGACGCAGGTACTGGCGCTGCATCCTTCCAGTATCGGCCTTATTTTTGATGAAGGAGGATGGGATTATGCGTATCAGCAGGACTTCGGAGCCGGTACCCTCCGCCATGTTCATGTGCAGAATGCCTCTGCCGCCCTGGAAGACCGCAATTTCCGGCCCGATGTGATACTGTCGGAACGGGATACAACCGCGGCACTGTCCTGCCACGGAGCCGCTTACATCCGTTTCGGAAGAAGCGCGCATACTGCCTGGTACCACCGACGTGATTTCGACGGCGCCGGCGGAACGATTGCCCCCGGAAAATGATTATCCCCGTCGGAATAACATCTTCCCGACAGGTCATGAAACTAAGCATATTGGACCAATCCCCGGTCCGGAAGGGCGGCTCGGCTTCCGAGGCGCTGCGGCAGACAATCGCTGTCGCCCAACTGGCTGACCGGAGGGGATTTACACGCTTTTGGGTATCCGAACACCACAATTCCACTGCCATCGCCGGCTCTGCGCCGGAAGTGCTGATGGTCAAACTGGCTGACGAAACGCAGCGCATCCGCGTCGGCTCAGGCGGCGTCATGCTGCCCAACCACAGTGCCCTCAAGGTGGCAGAGAATTTCCGTTTGCTGGAAGCGCTCTTTCCGGGACGTATTGATCTCGGGATGGGGCGTGCGCCGGGTGGCGACCGCATTTCATCCGCCCTGCTGAATCCGTCCAACGATTTCAGTGAGCAGAGCTATCGGCACCAGCTCGATTACCTCCAGACCTTTTTTACAGATACAGCCGGAACGCAGTACGGCCCGATACTGGCTGTCCCTCAGGCCGATACCATCCCCCTTCAATGGATATTAAGCTCCAGCGGAGGCAGCAGCCAGCTGGCGGCGGAGTACGGGATGGGGCTGGCCGTTGCCAAATTTATCAACGGGCAGGTATCTCCGCGGATTGTGGAGGATTACCGCCGGGCGTTTGAGCCGTCGGAATCCCTCGAAAAACCGGAAGCCTTACTGGCCCTGTTTGTGATTTGCGCTGATACGGAGGAAAAAGCGCGGCAGCTACGGAAGGTACTCGACTACCGGCTCGTCCAGATGGACAAAGGCAAGTTTGACGGCATCGACGACTACGAATCCATCAAAGACTACGAGTTTACGATGGCGGAGGAAGAGCGCCTCCGGTTTCATGCCGACCGCGTGGTTTCCGGTACCCCCGACTTCGTCAAAGAACAACTGACCGCACTCGCCGACGAATACGGCGTCGACGAAATCATGGCATCCATGATGGCCTATCATTTTGAGGACAGAATCCGGTCGTTTGAGTTGCTGGCGGACGGTTTTGAGTTGAAATAGTTTAGGGTTTAGAGTTTAGGGTTTGGAGTTGCTGCGGGCAACCGGGAGCGCCTCAGTCGGAATATTTCAGGGACTTAGTGAGAGTACAGGCAACCCAGAACCCCAAACTCTAAACCCTAAACTCAAAACTGCTTTCTCCCACTCACAAGCCCGTATTCCAACCCCGTCGCCGGTCGGTTGGCAGAGGGGGTCAGGTCGGACGCGCGCATCCAGGCTTCATGCTCGGCGCGGCTGTATATCCGGCCTTTCGTGGCCCAGAACAGGGCGGCTGAGTAGTCTGTGGCCGGTACCGGACCGACAAAGTCATCGTTGAGGAAGGTATCGTGTATCCATAGCTCACCGCCGGTACGAAGGGCGCCGGCAAAGCGGTCCATGAGGTAGGCGCAGGTATCGTCCGGCCAGTCGTGAAAGAGGCTTCCGGCGAGTAGCAAATCCGCCTGTGGCAGCGCATCTTCCAGCATATCTCCGGGGCAAAAGGTAATGCGGTCGCCGAAAGACTGTACCTGTTTTCCCCGGCAAAAATCTTCCATCAGCTCCTTTGCTACTTCGAGTACCTGCGGGCGGTCGAACAGCGTAGCAGTACCCTCCGGATTACGGAGCAGCCATTCGAAGGTATAGTAGCCGGTACCACCGGCCACGTCCAGCAGGTGTTTCGGGCCGGTCGGCAGGTGTTTCGCGACGAGAGGCGCCAGCAGGCGGGCCCGTCCGGCGAGCGCCAGGGTAAACCGCCGGGACTCTTCCGGATCATCCATCGGAGAAGGATCGTCTCCTTCCTTGACATAGGAAAGTCCGTCGGAAGTATCGGCGGGGCCGTCGTTTTTCAGGCGGGCGACCATCTCCAGCACGCCCGCATCCTCCTGTTCCAGACCCACATACCCAATCAGACTCGGTACCGCGCCAGAGGTCAGGTACCGGCCGGTATCGGAGACGCCGAGCCGTCCGTCGGGCTGCCATTCAAGTAATCCCATGCCGAGCAGGGTAGGGAAAAGGACCATCGCCGGGCGCGGAGCCAGGCCTAGTTGCCTGCCGCATTCGGCGAGTGACAGCGGCTGCTCAGCCAGAAGATCAAAAACACGCAGGTGGCACACCGCGGCTATCAGCACGCGGGAGCCGTACATGGCGCGGAGGTGGCGGGTGACGGGGGTAGGATCGAGGTTCATCGTGGTGGCTAAATAACACATGAAAACCGGACCGCTCGCCTGTTCCGTCCGGAAATCCGACACAATCGGGCTATTCACCGACGATACTTCCGAAACCCGGCGACCCTGCGTAGCTTCACGCCAAACGATCGGGTATGAAAAACAGGTTGCTGACGATTGCGGCGCACGTACTGGGAGGACTCGCCTTCCTGGCACTGCCGTATATCTTCGCTCCGGAAGGATTTTCGCCGTTTAACAATCCCCATGAGCGCACCAAACTGTCGTCGTACCTGCTCATACTGGCCTACTTTTACCTGAACTACCTGCTGCTGATTCCCCGCCTGTTTTTTACCCGGCAGTATGTCTGGTTTGGCGTCTGCTCGCTGGTTTGTTTTTGGGTGATTGCCTTTGTGATTGGTGGACAGGGACCGCCGCCACCGGGCATGCACGGCGACCCGGGGCCGCATCCGATGCCGCATCCACCAATGGATATCGACCTGAGCCAGAAGTTTTTTCTCTTTCTGCTGGCGTTGTTTCTGTCGCTTTCCCTGCGTATTGCCGATCGCTGGCGCGCAGCAGAGAAGGCCCGCCTGAGTACCGAGCTATCGTATCTGAAGGCGCAGATCAACCCACATTTCCTGTTCAATACGCTCAATAGTATTTATTCGCTGGCGCTGGAAAAGTCAGATGCCACCGCCGACGCCATCGTCCGTCTGTCGTCCTTCATGCGGTATGTAATCCGGGAGGCGCACGACGACCGCGTGGCGCTTTCCAAAGAGCTGGACTATATCAGCCATTATGTCGCGCTGCAACAACTCCGCCTGGACGATACGGCTACGGTAGACTTTCAGGTCAGCGGAGATCCTGCCGGACTGGAAATCGCCCCGCTGCTGCTGATATCCTTCATCGAAAATGCCTTTAAATACGGCGTCAATCCCGACGGAAAATCCGGTATCCGTATCCGCGTAGACATCCTTGGCGATACTCTTCATTTATTGGTGGAAAACAGCAAAGTGCGCGTTTTTCAGGACGAACAAACCGGTATCGGCCTTGAAAACACCCGCGCCCGCCTTCGCTTGCTGTACCCCCGGCGGCATGAGCTCACCATCCGGGACGAAGGCACTACCTTTACCGTCAACCTGACTCTCCGATTGTCATGATCCGCGCCATCGCCATCGACGACGAGCCGCCTGCCCTGCGCGTCATTACCCATTTCAGTGCGCGTACCGGGCTGGTGGACCTCCTCCGGACCTTCACCAGTACGACCGAAGCATATCGTTTTCTGGAGGAAGAGCCCGTTGACCTGCTGTTTCTGGATATCAACATGCCGGCGTTGTCGGGTATTGAATTTTACAAGAATATTCCGCAATCCTGCCCGGTCATCTTCACCACAGCCTATGCCGAATATGCGGTCGAAGGATTCAACCTCAGCGCCGTGGATTACCTGCTGAAACCGTTTACCTACGACCGGTTTATGCAGGCGGTGACCCGAGCCGACGAGTACCTGCGTTTTCTGCGGCAGGAAGAAGCGGCACGTCCCCTGCACCTGTATGTCCGGGCGGATTACAGCCTGCACAAAATTCTGTTGTCGGATATTTTGTATATCGAAGGGCTGGACGACTACCTACGGATACATCTGGACGGCGCCAGGCCGGTCGTCGCCCGGATGACCATGAAAGGGCTGATGCAAAAACTACCCCAAGCGGATTTCCTCCGCGTGCATCGCTCGTTTATCGTTCCGCTGGCGCGTATCGGTTCGGTGCGGAATAAAGTGATTACGTGCGCGGGGAAGGAGATTCCGGTAGGAGCCAGCTATGAGCAGGAGTTCTTCCGGCGGTTTCCGGGGTAAGGTTTACCGCAGGAATCGGCGCGTTTACCTCAAAGCGGCTTCCTTCTACAACGTTCCTGCTGTTTCAGACGTATTCTGAACTGAAACGACCACTGAAACAAGCAAGAACATGGAACGTAAGGATTTTTTGAAAAGAAGCTTTTCCGCTCTGGGGATGATGACGGTTGCACCGCTGGTCAGCGCCTGTAAAAAAGACGACGACGTTACGTCCACAAGTACGGGCACCGGAACAGGCACGGGTACCGGAACGACCACCGGCTCCTGCACCACGACGCCGACGGAAACCGAAGGCCCCTTTCCCACAAAAACTCCCGGTTCCCTGGTGACCAACGACATCCGTTCCGACCGGACAGGTGTACTGTTGACCGTCAAAATCACCATTCAGAATAAGAATAACAGTTGCGCGGCCCTTTCCGGGGCACTGGTGGATATCTGGCATTGCGATGCGGCCGGAAACTACTCCGAATATGGCGGAACGCAGATGCAATCGACCAACTATACCTCTGTCCACTTTCTGCGCGGCCGGCAGACGACAGACAGCAACGGACTGGTGACGTTCACGTCCATTTTTCCCGGCTGGTACTCGGGCCGGGCGCCCCATATCCACGTGCATATCTACGATTCGTCGGGAAAATCCCTGCTGGTTACGCAGATAGCTTTTCCCTACGATGTCTGTAATACTGTCTACACAACCGCTCAATCCTACGGCTATACAAAAGGAACCCAGGATACGAAGAACGAAAATGACAACGTATTCAGTGATGGGTTTACCCTCGAACTGGCGAGTGTAACGGGCAGTATATCAGCCGGGTATGTGCTGACGCACACGATCGTCGCCAACGGATAAGATACTACACCTGACCGCGGGCTGGCCGGAAGGCGGCTCGCGGTCCTGATTCTCAACCCGTATGAGCCACCGAATCATCCGGCTCGGTTTCCGGAAACTCATCAGCCGGGCTTCCGACAAGCCCTGGGAGCAATTTGTATACGAAGATACCCGGCGGGAACTGTTCATGCAGGCACAGTACTTCAATCCGGACGGGCAGTATGCTACGTTTTCCGAATTGATTGCGCAGGTAACGGCAGCAGAAAAACTGCATGCCCTGACGAGTACGGCGGCCGTCGGGTACCTGCGCCAGCTGGACGGAAAAATCCCGGACATCCTCAACGCATACGGCAGGCGCTGCCTGCCCTTTTCGGATTTCCGGTTTGAGGTGATCCAATCTGATTTCCGGAAAAAAGAAGAACATACCGTCGCGGTGACCTTTTACAGCGACCCGCTTACGTGGATCGATACACCCGGTGCGTACTGGCTGGTGGCTTATGGCGACCGCCGTGACGACCTGGAAGCCGGCCGGGAAGTCGAAACCGATCTGATTCCGCAGCAACCGTTTCTTTCCATTCATTCCCTCCGCATATGACAACAGTAGAAGAAGCACGGATTTTTCTGGCCGACCGGCGTGGCGTCAGCCAGTCGGAGGCTTTTCGCAGCTATCACCTGCTGGCTTTCGGGGACTACCGGGAAGAAGGCCGGGAACCGTTCGGGGTATTGCAGGTCCTGAACGACGATACGCTTGCGCCGGGTATTTCCCGGAAAATGGAACCTGCCGCCGGAATGGAAGTACTGCTCCTGCCGGTGGCAGGTAGTCTGGCGTATACCGATGCCTCCGGTCGGGAATACCTGCTGGAACCCGGAGACGCAGCGCGGGTATCGCCGGGCAGCTATACCGTCCGGAATCCGTATGATACCGAGCTGATCAATTTTCTGCAGATCTGGCGGAGCGCCGCGCCGCCCGCTTCAAAAACGATAGTCTTTGATTTATCGAAGAAAAATACCCTGCACGATCTCTCCATTGGCCGTTTCTGGGGTATCGGGCAATACGAAGGCCGGCAGGAAGGTACCTGCCGGCCGGGTAGTTCACGGGTGTTTGTGTATGTGCTCGAAGGTGCTTTTGAAGTACAAAACCGGCTGCTGCACCCGCGTGACGGCCTCGCGCTGACAGGCGCAGAGACCATCGGATGGGAGGCCCTGTCGGACAACGCCATCCTGCTGCTGATCGAAGCCTAAATCCGGATGAAGAGCTTTTTCCGGTACATCCACCGGAGGATAAGCCATAATCCGGTCAGGATCACCGCTCCCCGCAGCAGGCTGTGGTAGGCCGGACCGGCGAGATCGTAGAAACCTGCGCCGAGGTGGGTCTGAACGGTATCGGCGATGAAATGATCCACGAGGTGCGCCAGGACATAGGCAGCGATGGAGTTCATGCCGATGACCACCAGCGGGAACGCCCAGCGCTGCCATTGGCGCACGTCGATCAGGTAGTAAAAAAGAGCGAGGAGCAGAAAACACCAGCCCCCGCTGAAGAGTACCCATGACGGTGTCCAGATACGTTTCACGGACGGGCAGATGCCGGTAACGCTCAGCAACCAACCCGTTGCCAGGCCTGCAATACCCGCAATCACCAGTCGTTTTAGCAAGGCCTTTTCACCCATATTGGCCCGTACCCAGCGACCGGCCTGAAGACCCAGGATCATCGTTCCCAGCGTCGGAATGAAGCTGAGGGTGGCATAGCCGCCTCCGTTGGCGATGAATGCTTTTTCCCGGGGAAACAGGTTCAGAAACCAGGTGTCGAACGCCCAGGCGAGGTTGCTGTTTTTGTTGAAATGGGCGGCGATACCGGTGAAGTGATGGGGCCAGTCGGCCGGTACTTTTACCGCTTCATACGAAAAGTCAGGCCCCGCAACGGGGTACAGCACAAAGGCCAGCCAGTAGCCGGCGAGAATCAGGCCCAGGGCGATCCAACCCGTCCGCACCGACTGATAGCCGATCAGAAACAAAAACGTATAGCCCAGCCCGATCTGTGTAAGCGTATCTTCAAAGGTAAAATTGGTCTGAACGCGTCCGACGGAGCGCAGCGCAATTCCCAGCAGAATCAGGATCAGCGACCGGCGCATGGTATGGCCGAGCTGCGTCCCGAACGACTCGCCTTTGCTGATCCGGGAGGCGATGGAAAAAGGCAGCGCAACCCCTACCAGGAAGCTGAAAGACGGCTGAATCAGGTCATGGAGGGAGCATCCCAGCCATTCGACGTGGTCCTGGTGATGCGCCAGAAAACGCCAGAACGAACTATCAGGCAGCGCCTCGGAAACCTTCCCGAACTGCAGTACTTCGGCCATCATGAGGAGCATGACAAAGCCACGGTAGGCATCCATCGACATCAGTCGACCCGCCCGGAACTCAGTAGATACGGAAGCCAAAACGGTAAAGAGGTTCAGTGAATGTGCAAGAAACAAAAAATCCCGTAGCCTCTACTACGGGATTTCGGGCATCGGGGACTATTCCTTCCGGCAGAAAACTACGTCACCGGGTGAATTTCAGGGAAAGTAGTTGTCGCTCCTTTCTGGATGGGAAGCCGCTTTTCCGCTCCGGACGGGAATCAAAATAGGGTTTTCGGGTTTATTCTCCCGGAACCAACCAATTCGTTGCATGAATCGAGACCAGATCAAAGGGATCGTATGGGTGGCGCTTGGCGCCGCCAGTTACGGCATCCTCGCTACCTTCGTGAAACTGGCCTATGACGAACATTTTACTACTTCCGAAGTAACATTTTCCCAGTATTTCCTCGGTTTTGCGGGAATCGGCCTGCTGAATCTCTTCGCCCGAAAAACGACGCGTACGCCTGTGCGACCGGCGCAGGCCGGTAAGCTCATGCTCGCCGGTACGTCGATGGGCTTTACCGGTACTTTCTATTACTACTCGGTGCAGTATGTACCGGTGTCGCTGGCGATTGTCCTGCTGATGCAGACGGTCTGGATGGGTGTTGTGGCAGAAATGATACTCGAAAAACGCGCTCCTTCCTGGCTGAAAACGGGCGGTGCACTCCTGGTATGCGTCGGGTCAATACTGGCGACAGACGCGGTACATAACCTGCAAACGCTCGACTGGCGGGGAATAGGCTGGGGATTGCTGGCGGCGCTGTCTTATACCGTATTCGTGGTCGCGTCAAACCGGATTGCGCCGGATCTCCCGTCGTTGCAGCGAAGCTTCTGGCTGATGACGGGAGCGTTACTGCTGGTTGCCGGTGTGGCGTTGCCGGACCTGCTGGAGAAATTCGATGTCCGGGTAATCTGGAAATACGGCCTGGTGCTTTCTCTTTTCGGGACGATCCTGCCGCCGCTGTTGTTCACGGCCGGTATGCCGCTTACCGGGCTGGGACTCGGTACCATCATCACCGCCCTCGAGATCCCCGTTTCAGTTTCCATGGCCTACTTCATCCTCGACGAGACCGTCGTCGGTACCCAGTGGCTGGGCATCGTCGTTATCCTGAGTGCGATTGTGGTGATGAATTGGAGGTCAGTGGCGATGAAGCGGGCGTGAGAGGGTTTGATGTTTAGAGTTTAGGGTTTAGAGTTTGGGGTTGCCGCTTCCGGTATCAACCCCAAACTCTAAACTCTAAACAGAACTCCATCCTAATCCCTCGCCCGGTTATCCGGCTTCGGAATCGGCTGGTGCTTGACCGGGTGCTGTTTGAGCTGCTCGAGGACGGTCTCGATGGCTTTATTCAGCTGTGGGTCATTGCCGTTTTGCGTGGCTTTGGGCTCCATTTCTACTTCGATGTCGGGAGAAACGCCGACGTTCTCTACTTCCCACTTACCGTCAGGACTATAGATACCGAAGCTCGGAGAAGTAACGCTGCCGCCGTCAATCAGCGGAGGATAGCCGGAGATACCCACCAGGCCGCCCCAGGTGCGCTTGCCGATGATGGTACCGAGGTTCCGGCGACGGAAGAAATGCGGCAGGGCGTCTCCACCGGAACCTGCATATTCATTCACAATCATCACTTTCGGTCCGTAGATAGAAGCAGAAGGAGAAGTAAACGGCTTGCCCTCGCGCGGAGCCCAGTAGCTCAGCAACGGCCGGTTGAGCATATCGATGATGTAATCGGCAACCATTCCGCCGCCGTTGAAACGCTCGTCGATGATGACCGCTTCCTTGTCCAGCTGGCTGTAATAGTACCGGTTGAAGAACTCATAACCGTCTGCGCCGGTATTTGGCAGGTACACATAGGCTACTTTCCCGTTGGTGGCGGCGTCTACCTTGCGGCGGTTGCTTTCCACCCAATCCATTTGCCGGAGGCCGGCTTCGTTGGCGACGGGCACAACGGTTACTTTCCGCGCGCCGGTTTCCGAAGGCTGGCCATTCACCGTCAGGACAATCTGCTTGCCCACCTGGTTTTCGAAGAAGCGATAGATATTATCTGTAGAACGGATGGGCTTGCCATTGACCGCAATGAGGTACTCGCCGGCTTTGACGTTGACACCCGGCTCCGTCAGCGGCGCGCGCAGGTTCGGGTTCCAGTTTTCACCGTTGAAGACCTTTTTGAAGCGGTAAAAGCCATTCGCGATTTCATAGTCTGCACCCAGCAGCCCAACCTGGATCGGTTTTACTTCGGGGAAATCGCCACCGGATACATAGTTGTGGCCGATTACCATTTCACCCATCATTTCACCGATGAGGTAGTTGAGATCCGAACGGTGGGATACGTGTGGAAGGAAACGGGCATATTTCTGCTTCACCGCTGCCCAGTCTACGCCGTGGAGGTTGGGAACGTAGAAGTAGTCCCGCTCGATGCGCCAGAATTCATCCATCATCTGCTTCCATTCAGCACGGGGATCGATCAGTGCCTGGAGACCGCTCGCGTTGATTTTGCCGTCGCCCATATTCACTTTTCCGCCTACATCCACGATGCCCATGTTGTCGCTGCCGGCATAGTAAAGCAGTTTCTTGCCGTCAGCGCTGATGGTATAGACAGCTACTCCCGGCAGGAACGGCTCCGATTTACGCTCTTTCAGGTCGAAACGGTTGAGGGACGGACGGGCATCCGGGCCTCCGTAGTTGACATAGAAGAGCTTACCGCCATCGGCCGATTCCATATTGCCGATATTGGCTGCCGGCACCGGCAGCGCCAGGATACGCTGGGTGATACCGTCGAGGTCGATGACCACTTTAGGCGCCGTATCTGCGGGTTTTTCGTCCTTCTTGTCTTCTTTCTTTTCGTCCTTTTTCTCGTCTTTCTTCTCGCCTTTTTTCGTGTCATCCTTCTTCGGCTCTTCTTTCTTGGCGTCGTCTTTCTTCGGTTCGTCGGTCGATTTTTCCTCATCCGATTCCGGAGCAAACGGAGACGAATCCTTGGCGTTGAGGACGGCGAGGTAGAGACTGCTCGTCACCCGGCGGTCGTACGCCGTCATATCCAGCCAACCCGAAGCGAGACCGGTGTTGGTACTGGCCGTGAAGAAGAGGTACTTGCCGTCGCGGCTGAATACCGGGTTGTTGGCGTCGCTTTTTCCGTCGGAAACCGGGGTCGATTTTGCCGTCGCCAGTTCATACAGGTAAATGGTACTCAGGTAGTTGTCTTCTTTTTTGGAATAGGTAATCCACTTGCTGTCCGGCGAGAAATGCGCGTCGATCGACGAGTTCGGGCCATACGTATCCATGGCAACCTTCACCGGCTTCTTCGTCGCCAGATCCATGTACCAGAGGTTCAGTTTTTTGTCCTGGTAAAGGATTTTCTTGCCGTCGGCCGACCACTCCGAAAGGGTATAGAACGTCGGGTCGCCCAATGAAATGGTCTCTGCCGGTTTTTCGCCCTTCTGATCGGCGATGATGAGCTGGTATTCCCCACCTGCATCCGATACATAAGCGATTTTGTCGCCCTTCGGTGACCAGATCGGGTTGCGGTCGTGTACGCCGTCGGTCTGGGTCAGGTTACGCCAGTCGCCCTTCTTGGCCGGGACGGTGTAGATATCCCCGCGGGCTTCTACCACCATCCGGATACCGGTCGGAGACAGGCCGATGCGGCGGATCGAACCGGATACATTTTTCCAGGTAGGGCGGAGTGCCAGGATTTCGGGGGAAATGGAGACCGGCACGGGCGTCGTCTTGCCGGAGCCCGGTTCCAGGATATGGAGCCGGCCGGCGTATTCGTATACGAGTTCTTTTCCGTTTCCGCTCAGGGATTTCACGTCATAGTCCGTGAATTTGGTCACCTGCCGGAGTTTTTTCGTCGGACGATCGTACTCATAGACATTCATGATCCGGTCACGATCCGACAGGAAATACACCTTGTCGCCGATCCAGGCAGGCTGTACATCCGATGCGTTTACATGCGGAAGAACGTCAGAATCCAGCGTCTTCAGGTTGAGCAGCCGGATCGGCGTCGTCATCCCGCCGCGGTACCGCTTCCAGGTGTTGAACGCGTCGCCGATCGTCGTATACGCCAGCGTTTGTCCATCCGGCGAGTAGCTGGCCCAGGAGCCTGCCATGAGCACGGGTAGTTCTTCCGGCAGCTCGCCGTTGAGCGAAACCGCAAAGAGTTTCGGGTAGCGTTGGCTGGACGAAGCGGAGTTGGAGGCGAAGAGGATTTTCTTGCCGTCGGGCGACCAGCCTTTGACGATTTCAGCCGCCGGGTGCCAGGTCAGGCGCTTCGGCGTGCCGCCCTGGATGGAGATCGTGTACACATCGGCGTTGCCGTCGTACGTGCCGGTGAAGGCAATGGTCTGGCCGTCCGGTGAAAACAGGGGGCCGCTCTCGGTACCGGGGGCGACGGTGAGCCGGCGGGGATTGGAGCCGTCCCGGTTGGCGACCCACAGGTCGCCGCCGTAACTGAAGGCAATGTGTGTGGACGAAAGGCTGGGTTGACGCAGCAGCAGTGTTTCCGAGGGGGATTGGGCCATCAGGCCGACACTCCGGAGCAGCAGACTGGCACCCAGAGCCGTTAACAAAAGGTGACGCATAGCGTGGTTGTTGATGTCGTACAAGAAAAGCAAGGTAACAGGCATCTGACATTCCTGAAAACGGAAATCGGATCAAAGGCCTGTTTTCGGGTTGAATTGACGTAGTCTTTTTTCGAAAAGCGCGGAGAACATGGAGTGTTTTCTTCTATTTTTGACCCGATTCGCGCTATCTCCACGCATTTCTCCATGATCGAGTACAACTCAAAAGACTGGTTCAAAGCGGTCTTTTCCCTGCACAAGGCCGACACGATTTCGAAACTGGCCCCGCTGCTGGTCGCCATGACGGTTTACTCTTCCATCGTCGCCTATGTCGTCATCGAATTCTGGCACCCTGGTCCTGATTCCGACCTCAAAAGCATTTCTACGGTCCATTCCCTCCTGGGTTTCGTGATGTCGATGCTACTGGTTTTCCGGACCAATTCGGCGTACGACCGCTGGTGGGAAGGTCGCAAGCTCTGGGGCTCGCTGGTCAATAATTCCCGGAACCTGGCCATCAAGCTGGCGCATATCATTCCGGCGGCAGATACGGAAGACCGGGCTTTTTTCCGGGAAATGATACCCAACTACGCGTTTGCGCTCAAAAACCACCTGCGTGGTATCTACCAGCCACGCGAAATACTTCCCGCGCCGGGATTTGACGAAACGATGCTCAAGCCATCGCAGCACGTTCCCAACCAGATGGCCATGCGGATTTTCAGCAAACTCGATGAACTATACCAGCGGGGTATCATCCGGCCGGAGCATCTGCTGGTTATTAATGCTGAATTCCAGTCGTTTACCGACGTATGCGGCGCCTGCGAGCGTATCCGGAAAACGCCGATTCCATATTCTTACAGTTCTTTTCTGAAGAAATTCATCAGTATCTATTGCCTCACCCTGCCGCTGGGATATGTGCTGACGCTGCATTACTCCGTCGTACCGGTATCCCTGTTTATCTTTTATGTACTGGCCAGTCTGGAAGAAATCGCCGAGGAAATCGAAGACCCCTTCGGCGCGGATGCCAATGACCTGCCGACCGACACGATCGCTGCGGGCATCCGGACGGCGGTGGGAGAGCTGTTGTGAGGCAGTGGGCATGGAGCAGGGGGCATAGGGTAGATAGCAGGCGTTCGTTTGAAATCAGGCAATAAATAGAGGAGTTGGTTGATAATTTTGTAAAAAACTCCCTTACTCCTTAAAAATCAGACGATCCTTGCCCGATTCTTCCTCCGAAAACACGTAGCTTTGCAAAGCGTGCGCCTGCGTGCCTCGCGTTTTCAACAACTCTTATACATTACTCAAAATGGCAGTGGCAGAACTGGCAGTGAAACCCCTCCTGGCCGACCGCATCAATGCGCTGGAGGAGTCATCGACGCTGGGCATGACGAAGAAAGCCCGCGAACTGGCCGCTCAGGGACTGAAGGTGATCAGCCTTTCAGTAGGTGAGCCCGATTTCAAAACCCCGCAACACATCTGCGAAGCCGCCAAGAAAGCTATTGATGATGGCTTCCATGGCTATTCGCCCGTTGCCGGCTATCCCGATCTCCGGAAAGCCATTGCCGATAAGTTGAAACGCGATAATAACCTGGACTGGAAACCCGAGAACATCGTGGTCTCCACCGGTGCAAAGCATTCCCTCGCCAATGTCATTCAGGTACTGGTGAACCCGGGCGACGAAGTCATCATCTTCGCGCCGTACTGGGTAAGCTACTCCGAAATGGTGAAGCTGGCGGAAGGCAAGTCGGTCGTCATCGACGGCGCCTTTGAAAACAACTTCAAGGTAACCCCGGAACAGTTCGAAGCAGCCATCACTCCGAAAACGAAAGTGGTGATGTTTGCCTCTCCGAACAACCCGACCGGCTCCGTCTATTCCGAAGCAGAACTCCGCGCCATCGGTGCGGTGCTCGCCCGTCACGATAACATTTTTGTATTGGCGGACGAAATCTACGAATACATCAACTTCACGCCGGAAGGTCACTTCAGCATCGGTTCTATTCCGGAAATCAAAGACCGCGTCATAACGGTCAACGGGGTAGCCAAGGGCCATGCCATGACCGGCTGGCGGATCGGTTTCATCGCCGCAGCCAAGTGGATCGCTGACGGCGTTGAGAAGCTACAGGGCCAGGTAACTTCCGGTACCTGCTCAATTGCCCAGAAAGCTGCCGTCGCTGCTTTCAACGGCCCGCTCGACGAAGCCTATAAAATGAAAGAAGCCTATCAGCGCCGCCGTGACCTCGTTGTCGGCAAGCTGAAGGAAATCCCGGGTTTCAAGGTGAATGTTCCCGACGGAGCATTCTACGCATTCCCCGACGTAAGCTACTATTTCGGCAAGTCAGACGGTACGACGACCATCAAGGATTCGGACGACTTCTGTAACTGGTTGCTGAGCGAAGTATACGTGGCTACCGTTGCCGGTTCCGGCTTCGGCGCTCCGAACTGCATCCGGATTTCCACTGCCGCGGCCGACGAGCAACTCGCCGAAGCAGTAGACCGGATCAAAACAGCTGTGGCGAAACTCCACTAAGATTTACTGGATTCTATTGCCAAGTGTTCAAAACCTGCCTGGGGAACCGGGTAGGTTTTTTTTATGCCAGGCACCGGGCGAGGAGCTGCACGCCTTCCGTCAGTTCTTTTTCGTTGAGCGCGGCGAAGCCCATCCGGCAGGCATTCAGCCCGGGATACGCCGCGCCATTGGATAGGTAAACGCCTTTCGCGGCCGCTTTTTGTGAGAGAAGCGGAAGGTCAACGGACGGGTCGAACCGCGCCCAGATTGCCAGCCCCCCTTCCGGTACCTGAAACCGGATGGCGTCTCCGAGGTAGTGGGTCAGCAGCTCGCAGGCCAGATCGCGGCGCTGCCGATAGATTTTCAACGCTTTTGAGGCATGTCGTTTCAGGGCGCCGTTTTCCAGCATGTCAGCCAGGCAAAGCTCCAGGATGGAATCTCCCTGCCGGTCGATAATCCGCCGGTGCTTCGCCATTTCCGCAATCAACTCTTCCGGTCCGGCTACATACCCGACCCGGAAGGCAGGTGCCAGCCGCTTCGTGAAAGACCCGAGGTAAATAACATTGCGGTCAGCACTTGCGAGCGGCAGTACCGGGCGGTTGGCATAGTGGAAATCGTAGTCGTAATCATCCTCAATAATGAAAAACCGGTAGCGGTTGGCCAGCGCAATGAGTCGTACCCGCCGCTCGGGTTTGAGCGTAACGGTAGTGGGATGATAGTGATGAGACGTGACGTACAGGGCTTTCACGGGCATCTGCCGGCAGAGTGCTTCGACGGCGTCGATGTCGAGTCCGTCGTCGTCGACCGGTACGGTCTGCAACCGTGCGCCGAGGGTTTCGAGCGTCATATTAGCGGCGCGGTAGTTCAGTTCCCCCACGATCACACAATCTCCGGGATGAAGCAGAGCGAGACCGGCGAGGTACAGCCCCATTTGGCTTCCCCGTGTTGTTAGTAGGTTTTCGGGACCGGTTTTAAGCCCGCGGGTTTCGTTCAGGTACCGGGAGAATACTTCCCGGAAACGCGCCTGCCCGAATACGCTTCCATATTGCAGGACGGCCGGCTCGCCGAAACGGATATAGGTGGAATACAGCCGTGCAAGCTCTTCCCGGGGAGCCAGGCGTACATCCGGCAGGCCGTCGTTAAAGGCTATCCGCTCCCGGATAGTTTGCGGGATAACTATCGTACTGTTGAAGGGAAGATCCGGTACCACCGGTGCGACGCTGCCGGGTTCATTCTGACCGAAAGGCGCCGGCACTACCTCCGGCAGCACCTCCGCTATAAAACTACCGCGCTGCGGGAGAACATCGATCCAGCCCTGGGCCTGCAATTCGTCGTAGGCGGATTGCACCGTCTTCCGATGTACGTGCAGGGCGTCGGCGAGCTGCCGCGTACCGGGCAGGCGTATGCCTTTTTTGAGTACGCCCGACTGGATATGGGCAATCAGACTATTGGCAATCTGCAGGTACATCGGCACCGCAGAAGACGGACTCAGCCGGATCAGGGAAGGTACAATCATCTGGACTACTTCAAAGTATAAAAGTGGACCACTTGAGGCATCCAGTAAAGGTAGATATTTGCCGGGAAGCCAGGGAATACGAGCCATTCTTTCCCGACAAAAACCATGAAAGCAATTACCGAGAAAACCCGGATCAGCCGTTCGCCGAAAAGGGGTGATTATTCCGAGGAGATGATTTACAGTATCCTCGATGAAGGGTTGTTCTGCCACGTAGCCTATGTGGAAAACGGGCAACCGATGATGATTCCGACCGGATATGGCCGGGTCGGAGACAAATTGTATATCCACGGATCAATGGGCAGCCATTTTATGCGGGCGATTGCCGACGGTCGTCCGGTAGTACTGACGGTATCGCTGATCGACGGACTGGTACTGGCGCGGTCGGCCTTTCATCATTCGGTTAACTACCGCTCCGTAGTCGCCTTCGCTTCCGGAACGGTCGTAACCGATGACGACGAACGCTGGGAAGCACTCCGGATCATCACCGAGCACGTCGTACCGGGTCGTTGGGACGATGTCCGGTGGCCTTCCGCCAGCGAAATGAAGAAAACGATGGTGATCTCGTTTCCCCTTGACGAAGCCTCGGCGAAGCTCCGGACCGTCGGCGTACTCGACGACGAGGAAGACCTGAACCTCCCCGCCTGGGCCGGTATCCTGCCGTTGCGGCTTATGCCCGGCGAGCCGCAACCCGACCCGCAACTGGCCGAAGGAACAGCTATGCCCGGGTACGTATCGGGGTATAAACGGGGAAGCCGCTGATGGCAAAAAGCTGCCGTTTGCTCAATTCTGAACGGAAATCTGAGTAGTTTCTACTGAAAAGAGGGCATATTGCGGCGTTTAGCCAATTTCCATACCCAATGAGTCAACCGGTATTTCCCCAGTTTTTTCTTCAGAATACCTTTTTGATCGACGAGAAAGTCGGCCTTTTCAAGTTCTCCAATGCCTACAAAGTGTTTGACAACACCGGTGAGCAAATCGGTCTCGTACAGCAGCGGGTATCCGGGTTTCACAAGTTCCTGCGGATCATCGGCGATATCAAGAAAATGATGCCGTTTACGCTCGAAATCCAGGATGCGAACGGGCAGGTACTGGCGACAATCCACCGCGGCTGGACGCTTTTCATGTCGAAAATTGCCATTACCGACGCCTATGATAGTCCCATCGGATTCATCGAACAGAAATTCCGTTTCCTCAAGCCCCGGTTTCTGGTATACGATCATCAGCAGGTGCAGGTCGCTGAAATACAAGGCGATTGGAAAGCGTGGGATTTTTCCATCACCAATCCCTCCGGCGAAGTAATTGGTACGATTTCGAAAAAATGGAACGGCTTCGCCCGGGAGGCGTTTACGACGGCCGATAAGTACGTTGTCAACATCGAGGAGCGCGTAGCCGAAGACCGGACGAAAATGGCAATCGTTTCGGCTGCCATTACGATTGATATGGTACTGAAGGAGGGTAAATAATTTCTGTGAAGTCTGTGTAGTCTGTGAGAGTATCATTTTTCTCACAGACTACACAGACTTCACAGACTTAGCAAAAGCAAGAAGACCGGACGAGGCCGGTCTTTTTCAGTATCAGAAAGAACGCTCAACGTTCCATATACGCGTCATTATTCAGGTATTCCAGCTTCGTATTCCACACCAGCGCGATCTGTGTAGCTCTTTGCCGGGCGTTTTCGGCGCCGGTTCCTTCAAAGTTTTCCGACAACGTCTGTGTAAATAACTGCAACCACCGCTCGAAATGATCGAGCGTAAGCGTATGCTTTTGATTGATAATCAGGTGCGGGCGGAAAGGGTGCCCATGGTAGACATCGTTTCCCAGGAGCAGATTCTCCCAGAAGGCGTACATTTTCGGCAGGTGATGGGACCAGTCAACATGCGCTACATTCGTGAAAATAGGCCCGATCAGGTCGTCCTGTTGTACTTTTTCGTAAAAACGATCGACAAGCAGGCGAATATCCTCCGGTGTCTCCAATGTCCGTTTCGTTGTCTCCATACCGGCAAAAGTAAAAATCCGGCGGAAAGGTTTCGCCTTCCGCCGTAAATCCGTTACATGTAATTGAGGTCGTTGTTCTTTTTCAGTTTCACTACCCCAACGGCATTGAGCACGAGGATAACCGGATAAGTAGGGTCAAATTCCCACCATTTTACCCCGAAATTGGCCCGTCCGCCCAACTTATGATGGTTGTTGTGATAGGATTCACCCATCATCAGAAAGTCAAACGGCAGCAGGTTCTTGGCCGTATCGTTGACCTTGAAATTGGTATAGCCATACTTGTGCGCAAACCAGTTGATGACGACGCCGTGAACGGGTCCCATCAGGTAATGGACAGGAAGCAACAGGTACTCCCAGCCGCTGGTGGCAAAATGGATGTAGTAAAGCGTATACAGCGTACCCCACCCCACGCGTGAGAGCCAGTTGTCGCCGATACGCTCCATTAGCGGCCAGTTCGGTACGTTCTTCCGGAATTTAGGCTCTACAATATCCGGATGGTGCAGAATGGCATTGTACCGGTTCTTGGTTTTCCACATCATGTCGAACAGGTTCTCGGAAAAGCTCGGCGAGTGCGGATCGTTTTCGGTATCGGCATAGGCATGGTGGAGGCGGTGCATCACGCCATACGCATAGGGGCTGAGAAAACTTGAGCCCTGCGTAATCCAGGTGAAAACGTAGAAAAACCGCTCCCAGCCTTTCGACATCGTAAACATCTGGTGGGCCGCATACCGGTGGAGAAAGAACGTCTGGGAAAAAAGGGAAAGGTACCAGTGAGCAACGAAAAAGAGTAAAATATACATGCAAGGTGGGCAAAGCCCGGTTTTGTTACGAAGGAAAGTACCGGCGGCGGGCCTGCTTCATGCCCAGGGTAGCGATGAAGACCATGGTCGCAGAGCTCAGCGGCATCAGGATAGCGGCAACGACGGGAGAGAGATTGCCCGTCAGGCCATAGCTCAGCCCGATCAGGTTGTAGATAAGCGAAATGATAAAACTGAAGCGGATGACCGTCAATCCCCGTTTGCTGAATTGCAGGAACCGGGGCAGCAGCCGGAGTTCGCCGGCCTCGAGGATGCCATCGCTCGCCGGGCTGAACTGTAACGTATTCTCTGTCAGGGCAATACCGGCGTCGGCCTGCCGGATCGCGCCGGCGTCGTTGAGACCGTCGCCGAGCATGAGTACCTTCCGCCCTTCTTCCTGCAGGCGGCGGACTACCTGTAGTTTGTCTTCCGGCTTCATCCGGAAGTGCATTTCCGGAAACCAGCGGCTGAGGTAGGGGCGCTCGGCGTCGCCGTCTCCCGAAAGCAGGCAGAGGGTATACTGCTGGCCCAGCTGGCTGAGCATCGGTTCGAGTCCTTCCCGGTAGGTATTGCCGACGGCGTAGTGCCCCTTCAGCGTGCCATCGATACGGATGAAGAGGCGCGTACCACCGGGAAGGGCCGGTTGGGCATCGACCCATCCGGCTGAACCGACCTGAACGGAGTGTCCCAAAACCGTTCCGGAAAGACCTTTTCCGCTGACTTCCGTGAAATCGGCTACCGCTGCCGGTACCGGTTCCTGCAGGTGCCGGTATACCTGCACGCTCAGCGGGTGAGTAGAGTGACTGACGAGCGAGGCGACAAGCAGCCGTTCTTCGCCGGTCAATTCGGTACCGGTGAACGACAGCTCCTGGCCGGAGGTCGTCGTCAGGGTACCTGTTTTGTCAAAGACGATGGTATCGCACTGGGCGAGTTTCTCGAGTACTTCTCCGTTTTTCAGGTAAAACTTCTGCCGTCCCAGAATCCGGAGGCCATGCCCGAGCGCAAACGGGTACGACAGCGCCAGCGCACAGGGGCAGGCTATGATTAATACGGCTGTAAAGGCATTCAGGGCCTTCGACGGATCATGAAAATACCACCAGGCGGCTGCTAATGCCGCCAGTATCAGCACACTGATTGTGAAATAATTTCCGACAGCGTCGGCAAAGGTCCGCAGCCGGCTATTCTCTTTTCGGGTGAAAGCCGCGTCGTTCCAGAGCTGGGTCAGGTAGCTTTGGGAGACTTCCTTGAGTACTTCCAGTTCGATGGAATCGCCGGTTTGCCGCCCGCCTGCATAGAGCAGATCACCCACGGTATGGGTTTCGGGCGCCGCTTCTCCGGTTACAAAACTATAGTCGATCCGGCCGGTACCCCGGTACAGCAGGCCGTCGGCCGGAATCAGCTCCCCATGCCGGATACGTATCCGGTTGCCTTTCCGGAGCTGGCGGACAGGTACCGGGGTGGTAGCACCCGCATTGCCGACCAGTTGGGCCGAAAGCGGAAAATAGGATTGATAGTCCCGTTCAAACGACAGAAACGAATAGGTCTTTTCCTGAAACCAGCGCCCGGCAAGGAGGAAGAACGTCAGCCCGGTAAGGGAATCAAAATACCCGTTCTGATGCAGGAAAACGACCTCGTACACACTGCGCGTCCAGGCCACCATAATACCCAGGAGAATCGGGAAATCGAGGTTGAGCCGTCCGGCGCGGAGGCTTTTATATACCGAGACAAAGTACCCCTGTGCCGAATAGAAGACGACAGGCAGCGACAAAATCAGACTCAGCCAGCCAAAAAGTACCTTATAGGTCGGGTCGTCAAGGCCCAGGTACTCCGGAAAACTGAACAGCATGATATTGCCGGCGCAGAAGCCGGCTACGCCGATGCGCGTCAGCAAGCTCCGGTAGGAAGGTTGCTGCTGCTCCCGGACGACGTCCTGGAGGCTGATCAGCGGTTCATAGCCAATCGACGTCAGCAACTCGGCGAGCTGGCGGAGCGTCAGCTGATCTTTCCGGAACTGAACAACTACCTGCTTTTTCAGGAAATCCACCCGGGCGGAAGCCACCGCGCCGTTGAGCCGGGGCAGGTGTTCGAGCAGGTACAGGCAGGAAGAGCAGTGAATCGCCGGAAGAAAGAAGGTAACCCGCGCCGTTTGCTCGTTCTGAAAATCGAGCAGCGACTCCGCGATTTCCGGATTATCGAGAAACTCGAAGCGGGTCGACGTCGGGGAAATGCCTTTTCCGTCGAGCGTATAGTATTGGCAGAGCTGGTGTTCCGACAAAAGCTGGTATACCGTCCGGCACCCTTCGCAACAGAACGGCTTGTTGTCGTACGAAAGAGCCTCGTCGGGGCAATCGTTGCCGCAGTGATAACAAACAGTATGAACGGGTGTGAAAAGACGGGTAGCACTCATGGCTTCAGGGGGCGCAGCGCCCCGGAAATGATGCCCCAAAACTCCGGTGACTGCCGGGCGATCCCTATGACAGGAAATAACACTCCCGACTGATTTTTATCATTTTTCCGGTTGACTTCATGGGCCAATTTTGCCCTTGTCATTCGACAACGAATGGTACAGCCATTTAAACGCACTATCCCATGAAATCGCAAGCAGCCCCCGAATGCCAGCGCTGCACGTTCCGGGAGTTTTCACTCTTCAAGAACTGCCAGCAAGGTGAACTGGAAGACATTAACGAGAACAAATGTTTTCACACGTACAAGAAGGGACAGGTGATCTTCCACGAAGGAAACCGTCCGTTCGGGTTGTTTTGCGTCTTCGATGGAAAGGTGAAAATCAGCCGTCTCAACGCGGAAGGCAAAGAGCAGATCATCCGCCTGGCCAAGCCCGGAGATACGCTCGGGTACCGTTCGCTGATTGAAAACGCCAAGTACTCGGCTTCGGCTGTCGCCCTTGACGACACCCAGGCCTGTTTCGTGCCGGCGTCCGACTTCAACAAGCTCGTGGATTCAAATGTCAAGGTTGCCAATGACCTGATGAAAATGCTGGCCAAGGCCCTTGGAGAATCCCAGGAACGCATGATCCACATGGCGATGAAGCCCGTGCGGGAGCGCCTCGCTGAAGCCTTGCTATTGCTCCGATCGACTTACCAGAAAGCGGAAAGCGCCGAGCCGTTCAGCATCGCGATTTCCCGGGATGATCTGGCGGCAATCGTCGGAACGGCCAAGGAAACCGTCATCCGGTTCCTCTCGGAGTTCAAGGAAGACGGTATCGTTTCTGCTCACGGCAGTACGATTACACTCCTCAAACCGGAGCGTTTGCTTAAAATCAGCCAGTTGTACGATTAATTCAAACCCTGTTTCGCCGGAAAACCTGCCTGAAAGGAATATGCCGGTTGTTTATTCAGTGCCCGCAGTGACATATATCATTTCACCGTCGTCTGATTCTCAACAACTTCGCCTCATCACTTATAATTCGTTCCCGTGCTGTTTGACGGGTACATGAGAGAAGAGCCATGCTATTAGACACGGAGAAAAAACTACTCGCCCGAGGGACGGAGTTGTATGCGCACAAGGGTGAGTTCCTCTATCGACGGGAGCAACCCGCGGAATATGTATTCTACCTGAAAGACGGTTCGGTTGAGATTGTCAGCGACAGCGCCAAAGTACGCGTGCAGGGCTGCCGGTGTTTCCTCGGACTGCACGAGGCACTGCTCAACGACTACCACCGGGCGTCGGTCAAGGTCAACGACGAGTCCATTCTGCTCGTTTTCGAAAAGCAGCAGATTGAGACGTTTCTGGACGAAAGCCCCCAGGCCCGCCGCTACCTGATGTTGCAGATATGCGACCAGCTGGCGTTGATGAAGCGGGATTTTGAGTGATGGGGAAGCTTTAAGCTGCAGGCTATAAGCTGTAGGCCGCGAGCTGGAAAGTACCTGGCGTCGTATCCGCGTATTGCTTTGGGCTATCAGCTGTAGGCTTGCGACAATGCCCGGTATACAGCCCGCCTAAAGCTTACTGCCCACAGCTTATAGCCCCAAAAAATCTTTTCCTCCACCTACCAATGTATCTCCGGTTTCCCTTTCGCATTTAAGAAATGGTTGGTTTGGCTGAAGTGTTTACAGCCGAACCAACCGCCGTTATTGGCCGACATGGGCGAGGGGTGGCGGGCTTTCAGTACTAGGTGTTTGTTGGTATCAATAACCTGTCCTTTCTTCTGGGCATAGGATCCCCACAGGAGGAACACGAGGTCTTCTTTTTCTTCGGAAAGTATCCGGATCACGGCGTCGGTAAACACTTCCCAGCCGCGTCCCTGGTGTGAGCCGGCCTGCCCGGCACGGACGGTCAGCGTAGCGTTGAGCAGCAGTACCCCCTGATCCGCCCAGCGCTCCAGGTTGCCGGTAGGAGGCATGGGTTTGCCGAGATCATCCTGAATTTCCTTGAAGATATTGATCAGCGAAGGCGGCATCCGGACGCCGTCGTTTACCGAAAAACACAAGCCATTCGCCTGTCCTTCACCGTGATACGGATCCTGCCCGAGAATTACGACACGGGTATTATCAAAGGAGCAGTGGTTGAAGGCGTTGAAAATCTTTTTTCCCGGCGGATAGATGCGGTGAGTCGCGTATTCGGTTTTCACGAAATCGACCAGATCCAGAAAATACGGCTTTTCAAACTCGGGCTGCAGGAAGGGTTTCCAGGACTCGGCGATCTGAACATTCATAGGAGGGATAGGATATTTCGGTTGGCAGAATTCTTTTCCGGAGATGAAATTCCGGAAGAAATCAGGCGTTTAGAAAATGGAAAAATCAAATCAGGGATTTGTCCTTTCGCGTTCTGGCGATTAATTTCGGTCAGTTATGCGGCAGCACATCATCTGCCTAAACTGGAATGCTTATGGTAACGGCCATCACGGAAGGGATCAAAGTTAGTGTGATTACGGAGTTCATCTCCAATCACTCGAACGCCTCGCTGCAACATTTTGTGTTTACCTACCGCGTCCGGATCGAAAATCAATCAGAGTTTACGATCCGGCTGCTGCGCCGGCATTGGTTTATCTACGATTCCAACGGTATCACGCGGGAAGTCGAAGGCGAGGGCGTCATCGGGCAGCAGCCTGTACTCGAGCCGGGCGAATCCCATGAATATGTTTCGGGCAGCAACCTGCAGTCGACCATGGGCAAAATGGCCGGCCATTACCTCATGGAGCGCCAGTACGACGGATATCAGTTTTTTGTAGAGATTCCGGAGTTCATGCTCATCGTCCCTTACCGGCTCAACTAGCCGTCTTTCCAACTTGATTCGTCGCTGTTTTGATTCGATCCTATTTTCGGTACCTGTTTTCGGCTGGAAACGAACATTCCCTCCATTCTCCTTTTGTTTTTGAGTTGTATACCCGGACGATTCGTCCCCGGTCGACTACGCCCGATCCCGCTTTTGCCGGCATCGAAGCGATCCGGACCAAAATGAAAAACAGCAGCGAAGAGATCGAGGTACTTGATTTCGGCGCGGGTTCCCGGAAAGGCAATACTCCCCGGAAAAAGATCTCAACGATTGCCAAAAACGCACAAAAGCCTTCCAAATTCGCCCGGCTGCTCTACCGGCTGATTCGCCGGTTTGAACCGAAAACCCTTTTCGATCTCGGTACTTCGCTGGGTCTGACGACGCTCTACGAATCGCATGCGGCTCCGCATGCGCAGATTACCAGCTTTGAAGGCTGCCCGGAAACAGCCCGCGTCGCGCAGGAAAACCTGTCGGGCCGGAATAATGTACAAATCGTCGTCGGAAACCTCGATGAAACCCTGACTGCAGCGCTTGCACGTACCGAGCGCCTGGATTTCGCCTTTTTCGATGCCAACCACCGGTATGAGCCGACGCTCCGGTATTTCGAAGCCTGCCTGACCCGGGCGCATGACGAAAGTGTCTTTGTTTTCGACGACATTCACTGGTCTGAAGAAATGGAAAAAGCCTGGACAGATATCCAGGCTCATCCCCGCGTAGCGGTTACGATCGATCTGTTTTTTGTTGGACTGGTGTTCTTCCGGCAGAAACAGCCGCGTCAGCATTTTGTGCTTCGGTTTTAGTTCGGAATGCCGAATGTCACCCCGACGTTCAGGCCCCAGAGCTTGTCCGGGTTCTTCCATTCAATGTTGTTCGGCGTGCCGGTATTCGCGCTGCCGTCTTTGCTGCCGAAGATAAAGTGGTAGGTTCCTTCTGCAAACACACCCACGTTGCCGAGGGCAAACATGACACCGGCCTTCGGCGCCGCGCCGAATTTGGTGGCGCTTGAACTGGAGATTTCGTTTCCGTTGAATCGTACTTTGGTACTTCGGATGTACGCGCCCGCTTCACCGCCGATATACGGGCGGACAGCCCCTTTCGTCAGATAAAGGTCGAGCGTTCCCGTGATGGGTACGAGAGAGGTGGTGTTGGTCAGCTCCTGTCCGACGGCCTCCGTTTTGTCATACTTCAGGCTGATGTACTTGACTGCCGCACCTACTGCCACCTGCGGGCCGAGAAAGACTTTCAATCCCGCTCCGACGCCCGGCCGGACTTTGTTGTTGACGTCGTCCAGCGTCGGGGACGCCAGCGTACCGTGCAGGGTGAAACCGACCTGAGCAAAGGAAGTGGAGGCAAAGGATACGAGCAGCGCCAAAAGTGCCAGGCTGGAATAGAAACGCATCGTTTTCATGGATAGAAGGAAAAAATTGGTTGTCCTGTAAGGGCACAAAAACAATGCCAAACCGGGAATCCGGTCTGGCATCGGTAGAATTGTGTGGTAAATTTTCTACAACTTTATTTGGGAAGACCAAAGGTAATCCCCACGTTCAGTCCCCAGAGTTTATCCGGGTTTTTGAAGCTTACGTTGTTGGCGGAGCCGATATTGGCACTACCATCCTTGTTCGAGAAAATAAAGTGGTAGTTGCCTTCTGCGAAGATACCGAAGTTGCCGAGCGCGAAGGTCAAACCCAGCTTCGGCGTGGCGCCGAGACGGGTATTGGTGCTGTTATACACGTTGTTACCGTTGAGCTCCAGGTCATAGCGGTGAATGTAGGCGCCGACTTCCCCGCCGATATACGGCCGGACGAAGCCTTTCGTGAAATAGTAATCGACCGTCCCGGTGATGGGGATCAGCGATCCGACAGAGCGAACCGATCCGCCGGGGAGTTCCGTCGCTTCGTATGACAGGCTGATGTACTTGACAGCGGCACCGACGGCGAGGTTATCTCCGAGGAAGAATTTCACATTGGCGCCGAGGCCTCCTTTTACTTTGGAATCATCCAGGGTGGTGGAGGCAACCGTTCCGTGAAGACTGAAGGCAACCTGGGCCGAAGCGCCGGACACAACGGCGACAGAAAGGAGAAGGATGCCGGCAAGGCGGCGGGCTAAAGTAGACATAACTAGTTGGGGTTAGACTGAGTTGAACGCTGCCAAGGTACGTAAATAATTTTCTACAGAATGGGGGATAGGGGGAAAAAGAGGGGTTTTATGCCCTTTTTTGACCCGTAAACTACGAATCGGAGCCATGGTCTGATAGTCGGTTTTTATGATGATTAAACCACTCCATCGCTCCCGGATTCCGGACCGAGCCGGGGTTCATAACCTTTTCGAGCGGCTTACCCTGCAGCAATTGCTTGACCGGTTTCTCCAGTTTTTTGCCGGACAACGTATAGGGAATATCGGGTACGGCCAGTATCCGGTCGGGTACGTGCCGGGGCGAGCAGGCCTGCCGGATAGCCTGCCGGATACGCTGATCGAGTGCCGGGCTTAGTTCAATACCTTCCTGTAATACCACAAAAAGCGGCATGTAGTCGGTTTCTTCCAGGTGGACGATGAGGCTGTCCCGAATTTCGGGAAAGGTATCGGTCGCCCGGTAAATCTCTGCCGTGCCGATTCGTACACCCTGCCGGTTGAGGGTAGCGTCCGAACGGCCAAGGATCACCAGGGTATCCCTTTTTGTTATTTTCAGCCAGTCGCCATGCCGCCAGACTCCCGGGTAGGTTTCGAAATAGCTTTCTGTATAGCGTTGAAAATCAGGATCATTCCAGAAGAATACGGGCATGGAGGGCATCGGTTGCGTGACAACCATCTCGCCGACTTCGTCCACGAGCGGATGCCCGTCTTCATCGAAGCTATCCATCGCGCAACCGAGGCAGCGACACTGAATTTCTCCTTCGTAAACCGGCCTCCAGGGATTAGCCCCCACCCAGGCGGTGCAAATATCGGTCCCGCCCGACATGGAACTCAGCCAGACGTCCGGCTTTACATGCGCATACACCCAGTCAAATCCTTCGGCAGACAGGGGAGAACCGGTAGATCCGATCGTGCGCAGATGCGGCAGATCAAACGGTAGTGTCAGTCCCGCCTTCAGGCACGACCCGATAAACGGCGCCGATGTTCCAAAGTGAGCAATGCGGGCGTCCTGCGCAAGTTGCCAGAGAAAGTCGAGGCCGGGATACCCCGGACTGCCGTCATACAATACCGCCGTTGCTCCTGCCAATAAACTGGCATTCAGGAAATTCCACATCATCCAGCCGGTGGTGGTATACCAGAAGAAGCGCTCTCCCGGCCGGACATCGTTATGAAGAACCAGATACTTCAGGTGTTCCAGCAGCACGCCGCCATGTGAGTGAACGATGGGTTTCGGAAGCCCCGTTGTTCCGGAAGAGTATAAAATCCAGATGGGATGGTTGAATTCCACCGGAGTAAAGGCTAGTTCAGGCTCCGGGCTTTGCTGGATAGACTCCCAGTAGACGCCAGGGGCTTTTCCCGGTTGTTGTACCCAAACGACCGCCGGTAAACCGGGCAGGGCTTCTGCCAGGGCGAGTACGGCTTCTGTTTTATCGAAGAGCTTGCCGCCGTACCGATACGTGCCGATACCCAGCAATACTTTTGGTTCGATTTGGGCAAAGCGGTCCGCGGCGGCGCCTACCCCGAAATCGGGAGAAGTAGAAGACCAAATTGCCCCCACGCTGAGCGTCGCCAGAAGTGCCGCGGTTGCCTCGGGTACGGTTGGCAGGTAAGCCGCGACGCGGTCGCCCGGACCTACTCCCTGTTCTTTCAGCCAGGCTGCAAACCGTGCCGTTTGTGCGCGTAGTTCGCTCCAGGAAATTTCGGTGAGGGGCTGATTTTCAGAGCAGAAGAGAAGTGCGGGCCAGGCGTCTGTTTCATTCCGGAAGACCTGCTCCGCATAATTGAGCGTACCGCCTGAAAACCAGTGGGCGCGGGGCATAACTCCCGTAAGCACGGAAGTGTATGGGCTGTGAAACCGGATGTCAAAGTACCGGACGAGGGATTCCCAGAAGGCTTCGGTTTCGTCGGTCGACCATCTCCATAAATCCGCATAGTCCGTAAAATGCAGGCCCGAGGTCTCAGCCAGCCAGGATACATAGTGCGAAAGCCGGGACGATTCCGGATGAGCGGGCGTCCACAGCAGGCGAGGTATTTTCATAGTGAGGCGTGATGAAGTGGCAAAATGTAAACAAAAAAAGTGGCCGGCGAAAGCTCACCGACCACTCCGGCCACCTGTCAAACCAACTCAATCACGGTAAAAAACGGGGGAAGGAAACCAAGATCTATCTATTAAGGCAGGAAACGGGCCGGCGGATCAGTACTCGCGGGAAAGGGACGTATATCGCATCGTCAGCCTCCCGGTTTCCGGTCACCTTTCACGCGGTGCTGATCCGTCGGCCAATTGACTACCAGCGACGGCCGTTGCGGTCGTAATCGCGTTTTTCCCAGGTAATGGCGCGGTCAATCCGATCCTGTAGGTCAGAAATGATCGCCCGTTCGCGGGGCGAGGTATAGCCATTGGCGCGGGCTGCGTAAATGGCGCGGTCGGTATCGGCCTGCAGCGAACGCAGGTGACGTACTTCACGCCGCGTCAGAAGGCCCGAACGGATACCCTGTTCGATCCGCATGTTTTGTTCGCGCTGGCGCATCTCCGGGTTGAAGCGGCCGTAGCCACCACCATATCCGCCTCCGTATCCGCCGCGGTCGTAGCGGTCTGACTGGCCGTAGCGGTCGTCGTAACGACCATACGGTTGCTGGGCACGGGTGCAGGCGGAAGCGGTCACCAAAAGAAGGAGAGAGAAGAAGAGCGACTTTTGAACGAATGAGGTTTTCATGGCTATTGGTTGTTTTTTATCCAAATACGACTCTTGGAATCGTCTTAGTTTGTCCCGTTTAAAGCCTTAACACTCTTTAACAGAAAGCCCGCTGTACCGGGGGATAAATACCGCCCGCCGTTTACGAAGTCTTCCAGTTCCGTACCTCTTTTGTGACGTAGCTTAGTGCCTCATTTTCAACCAACAACCATTGTTTACCACGCCATGAAAAAAGTCGCCTTCTGGAGTTTACTGCTCCTGAGTTTTTCTTCTGTTGCCCAGCAAATGCCCGACCGTCGTTTTTCGATGGGCCTGCGCCTCGGGGCAAATTACAATCAGCTCACCGGCGAGTCGGTGGGATCTCCCGGCGCCTTCTATTTTGACGGAAAGACAGCACATACCTGGGGTTACACCGCGGCGCTGTTTTTCCGGAGAGGAGGAGGTACATTTTTTACCCAGCACGAACTGGGCCTGTCGCAAAAAGGCGGTGCCTTTACCATCGGCGGAACCGGCGGACAGGTCAATCTGAAGAATGTGGATGTACGTTTTTCGAATATTGACTTTACCAATCTTGTCGGCGTGCGGTTTTTCCGGTTGTTTCGGGTAAACGGCGGAATCGTTTTATCCTACAATACCGGCAACAACGGAGACCTCGGCAGCATCGCCTCTGATTTCCTCGAACGGAAATACAGCCTCCAGGGCCAGTTGCTGCAAGCTATGCAGGCGCAGGTAGCAGGCCAGCAGGATCAGTTTTCGAATGCCTTTAAGGGAATATCCGTCAACTACCAGGCAGGTATCGGCGTGGACGGCGGGCGGTTTACGTTTGACCTGCGGTATGAAGGGGGGATTACGGATGTGATGAAGACGAAGGTGGACCTGGGAAATGCCGACTGGTCTTCTTCCGTCAACGAAGCCCTGAGCCGGAAGGTATCGCTCTGGCAGATTACGGCCGGGGTTGGCTTCGGACGGGCTCCGAAGGCTTATTCAGCCAGTCTTTAAAGCCTTTTCTGTGTTTTCTGTGAGAAACTTAATTTTTCTCACAGAAAACACAGAATACACAGAAAAAAGGGGTTGGTTCTTCTGAACCAACCCCTTTCACTTATCTATCCGTAACAGGATTATACCCGTGCTACTTCTACGTTTACCCGCTTGCCTTTGATGGTGTTTCCGTCGAGGGCATTGAGGATCGTTTGCTGGTGCTCTTTCGGTACGTCGACAAACGAGTAGCTGTCGAAGAGGTCGATCTGACCAATTACCTTGCCGGGAAGGCCGGTTTCACCCGTGATTGCGCCCACGATGTGGCTCGGAGTGATCTTGAAATTCTTCCCGATGTTGATAAAGAGACGAACCATACCGGCATCGGTACCGCGGCGGAAGGGCTTTCCATCGCGATCAACGCGTTCGCGGGTGGAGTTGCCACCGCGGCCGTCGTTGTAGTTGTTCCGGCGGTCGCCGAAGCGGTCGTTGCCACGACGATCTCCGAAGCGGCTGTTGCCGTTGCGGTCGCCCGGCGCCCGGTCGAACTTCTTGCGGGCTTCTTCTTCCAGGTTGTCTTCCGTCATCTTCACGCCGCCGAGGTTCAGTTGAGCCAGCGCAGAAACAATGGCACTGGCTTCGTAACCGGCTTCCTGGAGGGTATCGAAGATATCAGAGTAGAACTCGGACGTACCTTCTTCAATCGTTTGCTGAACGCGTTCGACGAAGCGGGTTTTCTTGATCGCGAAGACATCGGCGAACGTCGGCAGTTTTCCACGGGGGATTTCCACCTTCGTGTAGTTCTGGATGTCGCGGATGCGGTATTTTTCCGAGCCGGAAGCCAGGGTAAAGGCTTTTCCGGACTTGCCGGCACGGCCCGTACGGCCGATCCGGTGTACGTAGTATTCCGAATCCATCGGAACGTCGTAGTTGAAGACAGCTTCTACGTCGTCCACGTCAATTCCGCGGGCAGCAACGTCGGTTGCTACGAGGATTTGGGTGGTACCGCCGCGGAACTTGCTCATGACCTGGTTCCGGGCAGCCTGGCGCATGTCGCCGTGGAGGCCTTCAGCGGCATAACCCCGCATCTGGAATTGTTCCACGATTTCATCCACACGTGCTTTCTGGTTGCTGAAGACGAGCATCAGCTTGATCTGATGGAAATCGATCAGGCGGCACATCGCTTCGAATTTCGCATCCGGACGGACGGCATACCAGCTCTGCTCGATGTTGGCGTTGGTGACTTCGTTTTTCGTCACTTTTACCAGTTGCGGATTGCGCTGGTAACGCTTCGTCAGATCCAGGATGGGCTTCGGCATGGTAGCCGAGAAGAAGACCGTCTGGCGATCTTCCGGGCAATCGGCGAGGACGCTTTCAATGTCTTCCCGGAAGCCCATGTCCAGCATTTCATCGGCTTCGTCGAGCACGATGTATTTCAGCTGGTCGAGACGGAGAGTACCGCGCTCGATGTGGTCCATAACCCGGCCCGGCGTGCCGACTACAATCTGGCAGCCTTTGCGGAGGTCGCGGTTCTGACGCTCGTAGCTGTCACCACCGTAAATAGCCGTGATCCATACGCCGCGCTTGAACTTGGCAAGGCGACGCAATTCTTCGGATACCTGTACCGCGAGTTCGCGGGTGGGGCAAAGGATCAGCGACTGAACATATTTGTCGTTAGGATCGATCTTGTCGATCAGAGGAATCCCGAAGGCAGCGGTTTTACCGGTTCCGGTTTGCGCCTGGCCAATCACGTCACGGCCATCGAGAAGAAAAGGGATAGATTCTGCCTGGATAGGCGAGGGTGCCACGAAACCCATTTCCGTGACGGCTTGCATAACCTCGTCTGAAAGACCCAGGTCAGCAAAAAGAATTTGATTCTCCATGAATTAGTGATACCACAAGATTCCCTTGTGCTCCGGCCACCTGCAGGACAATACCCTGCTCCGAAGACGACACAAACAGAAGTTTGCGGTACAATCGGTTTTTGATAAATGATGTAAACTAAACCACAACGATGCCAACACATCCGTCGGGCGTCTGATGACCAAAGTGTGAGAGACAGAGGAGGGTCCGGCTAGCGGACCAATCAGAGCAAGGCAGACGGGAGGCCTTTTCAGTTGTTCGGCACGGACTGCCGACTGATTTTCTAATGCAAAATTGGTACAAAGAGTTCAACCGTGCAACTAAATTGTATTATATAGGGGAATAGTACTATATCATCAGAGAAATATGCTGTTCCGTTGGCTTTTTCCGGGATTTGACGGATTAAATACCCGGCGGAATTCTGAAATGTCGTTTTCCGCGGCATTTTTGCGCTCAAATTGGATGGCATGAAAAAAGCACTATTTATCGATCGGGACGGCACCCTTATCCTCGAGCCGCAAACAGATTTTCAGATAGATTCCTACGAAAAGCTGGAATTCCTCCCCGGCGTTATCTCCGCCCTGCGGAAGATCGCCGAAGAAACGGATTACGAACTCGTCATGGTGACCAACCAGGACGGTCTCGGAACCCCCGCTTTCCCGGAAGATACCTTCTGGCCCGCTCATAACAAGATGCTCGCCATCCTCGAAGGAGAAGGTATCCGCTTTGCTGCTGTCCACATCGACCGGTCGTTCCCGGAGGACAAGCTCCCGACCCGGAAGCCCGGCATCGGTATGCTCACGCAGTATTTCGACGGCAGTTATGATCTCGCCGGCAGTTACGTCATCGGCGACCGCCTGACCGACGTTCTCCTGGCGCAAAACCTCGGCGCCAAAGCCCTGCTCATCGAACCCGGAAACAAAGCCTCCGAACGCCCGCTCGTAACGCCCGAACTGGAACCGTACCTGGCGCTGGCTACGCCCGACTGGCACGAAATCTACCGGAAACTGCGTCTGCCCGACCGCATAGCCACCGTCCAGCGGGATACGAAGGAGACGCAGATCGCCGTTACGCTCAACCTCGACGGAACCGGAAAAGCCGACATCCATACCGGCCTCGGCTTTTTTGACCATATGCTCGATCAGCTGGCCAAACACGGCGGGCTCGATCTGTCCATCCATGTTAACGGAGATCTGCACATCGACGAGCACCATACCATCGAAGATACGGCCCTGGCGCTGGGAGAGGCCTTCCGGAAAGCGCTTGGCGACAAGCGCGGAATTGCCCGGTACGGCTTCCTTCTGCCGATGGACGAAGCCCTGGCGCAGGTAGGAATCGATTTTTCAGGCCGGCCCTGGCTGGTCTGGGAAGCCGACTTCAAACGGGAAAAAATCGGAGATATGCCGACGGAGATGTTCCACCACTTCTTCAAATCATTTACCGATACCTCCCTGACCAACCTGAATATCAAGGTCGAAGGTTCCAACGAGCACCACAAGATCGAATCCATCTTCAAAGCCTGGGCCAAAGCGATCAAGATGGCCGTACGGCGGGAAATCCGGGAGCTCAACAACCTCCCGAGTACCAAAGGGGTTTTGTGAAAAGTTTCCTTTAGACTTTCGCGATTGTGGCTTACCTTTGCGCCCATCGAATCTGAACACTGCTAACTGTTTTGTCACATATGCTGCTGAATATTCCGATGCCCACCATTATCCCCATCGCCTTTTTTGTAGTGCTGATGGCTGCTTCCTTCTACGTAGGAGCATATCTGGAAAAACGGGAGCCGAGAAAATAAACGTCTTTACCCAAGCACGAAAGAGCGGCCGCACGGTCGCTCTTTTTGCTTCCACTGCCTATGCTTACCTTATTTGCTATTCCGAATTGCGATACCGTCAAGAAAGCCAGGGTCTGGCTCGACGGCAAAGGAATTTCCTACCAGTTCCACGACTATAAAAAAGAGGGAATAGACCGGAAAACAATCGAAAACTGGCTCAAACAGAAGCCGTGGGACGAGCTCATCAACAAGGCGAGCACTACCTGGAAAGCCCTCGAAGTCAAACCCGAAAATGCCGAGGAAGCCATCGCCGCCATGATCGACAACCCCTCGGTGATCCGCCGCCCGCTGATCGAAAGCGACGGCAAAATCATCGCGCAGGGGTTTAAGGCGGATAAATACGAAGAGATTTTTAAGTAAAAAAAGGCAGCTCACGAGCTGCCTTTTTTTACTTGCATGGGGCAGAGGGCAGAGGGCAGGGCTACCATTCCATGCGGGGAAGGGGGGAGACTGTCTGAGGGCAGAAATCACCTTTCAACGCCTTATAGTAGCCTGCTGCGGCGATCATCGCCGCATTGTCGGTGCAGTATTCGAATTTGGGAATGAAAACATTCCAGCCGAGTTTTTCGCCGGTGCGAAGCAGTTCGGCACGCAGGCCCGAGTTGGCCGAAACGCCTCCGGCAATGGCAATGTCCCGGATGCCGGTTTCCCGCGCGGCGCGCTTGAGCTTCGTCAGCAGGATTTTGACAAGCGTTCCCTGTACGGAGGCACAGATGTCGGCCAGGTTTTTTTGAATAAAATCGGGGTCCTTCGCCGTCTGGTCCCGCAGGAAATACAGGATAGCCGTTTTGATTCCCGAAAAGGAATAGGTCAGGCCGGGGGTATCCACCGCCGGCAGCGGAAACCGATCCGGATTGCCTTCCTGTGCGTATTTGTCGATCAGAGGCCCGCCGGGATAGGGCAATTGAAGGAGTTTGGCCGTTTTATCAAAGGCTTCGCCAACGGCGTCGTCCTGCGTTTCCCCGATCACCTCCATGTCGAGGTAGTCCCGGACGAGAACGATCTGGGTATGACCGCCCGATACCGTCAGGCAGAGAAACGGAAATGAAGGATGGGGATCTTCGAGGAAGTGAGCGAGCACGTGCGCCTGCATGTGGTGGACATCCACCAGGGGAATATCCAGCCCCAGCGCCAGCGATTTCGCAAACGATGTACCTACCAATAGCGAACCCAGGAGGCCTGGTCCGCGCGTAAAAGCGACGACGTTCAGGTCCTTTTTCGTAACTTTCGCCCGATTCAGGGCCTCTTCGACCACCGGGACGATGTGTTGCTGGTGTGCACGGGAGGCCAGCTCGGGTACGACACCGCCGTATTGCTGGTGAACGAGCTGGGTCGCGACGACGTTGGATCGAAGTTTTCCGTCGATAAGTACCGCCGCGGAACTTTCGTCACAAGACGATTCGATCGCAAGTAATACCATATGGAATTCAGGCAGCCGATTCCCTGAACCGGCCTGCTTTTTTGTATTTTTAACTACCGATAAGTCAACAAAAGTACGGCTGAAACGTTCTGGAATTTAGTTTTTTGTCCGGAAACAGGTCTGAACTTTCTCGTTCCACAATGAATAAGGTGCTGCGCATTCTCCTGAGAACCGTCCTGACGCTCGCGTTGGCCGGAGTTCTTGGAGTCGCACTGGCGTGGCACTTTTCACTGATTGACATCACGCCGGACCAGGCGGAATTACTTCGCCAGGGCTTTCTGTTCGGGTTATTGCCGGCAGGGGCGGTCTTGATCGGTGTGCTTTCCTTTTTTCCGGTCGCGAAGGAAGCCGTTAAATCCTGGCTGCTGGAAGAAACACCCCGCATTGTCAAAAACGCCACGCTGATCTGGATCGTACTCGTCGGTTTGAGTGTGAGTTGCATGGCCGTACTCCGGATTCCGGCGGTACAGACGCGGCTTACGCGGTATGTCACCGACTGGTTTTTCGAACAAACGCACTATCCGGTCCGGGTAGGTCGGGTCGATTACCGTTTCCCCGATAACCTGATTCTGGAGAAGGTATCCGTGCCGGATACCCTGAAAAAGCCGATGATTGACATCGGCCGGCTGGAGATCAACTTCCCGCTGTTTCAGCTGATTGATTCGGCCAATACCCATATTCACCTTGATAAGGTACGGCTCGTTCATCCCGATGTCCGGCTCGTTGTCCAGAAAAACGGCGACCTCAACATCGACCATTTTATTGCAGCGATAGACCGGCTGACAGCCCCCAAAACACCGCGGAAAGGGCCGCCGAAAATCGTTCCCTTTACCATCGGTTATGCGCGGGTGGAGCAGGGCGAGTTTCATTACGACGATCCCAGGAAAAAGCCGTTCCGGCGGCAGGGTACGTTCGACTACAACCATTTCGTCCTGAATGACCTCAGCGGAGACGTCCGGAATTTCCTCGTTTTTGCCGATACCATCGCCGCTGATATTGATAACCTGAAAGGGATCGACCGGGTGGCAGATATGAAGGTGCATGAGTTCGATACGCGGTTTTTGTTTTCGAACGAACGCATGCGGTTCAATGATCTCTTCGTCCGCGTCAACCGCTCGGTTATCCGGAAATTCGCCGAGTTCAGGTATGGGCACAGCCGGGATCTCGGCGATTTCAATGAGAAAATCCGCATCATCGCGGATCTTGATTCGGCGGTTGTATACCCCGAAGACCTGGCCCGGTTCGCACATCCTCTTTACCAGTACAAAGACAGATGGGTCGCCTCCGGCCATTTTGACGGCAAGGTGATCGACTTCCGGTTTCAGGCAGATCAGTTGCACTACGGCGCCCAGAGCTATGCTTCAGGGCTTTTTGCGTTTAAGGGACTTCCGGAATTCGAGCAGTCTGACATGGATTTTTCCCTGACCCGGTACGTAACCAACGCCAAAGACCTGGCGCAGTATACCGGCGAAAAGACCGTGAAAACCCTTACCCGGTTCGGGACGCTGAACTACGCCGGTACCTTCGCCGGACGATACAACGACTTCACAGCGAAAGGCATTCTCAAAACAGACCTGGGAACCGTCATTCCTGATCTCGCGATGAAAATCAGCCCCCGTATCGAGAATTCAACCTACGAGGGTAACATCGAGATCATTGATCTGGCGTTGGGCAAAATCATTGACGACACAAAACTGCTTCAGAACCTGGACCTGAAAGGCCGTATCGAAGGACGCGGATTTGAGAAGGAAACCGCGGTGGTGAAGCTGCATACCGATGTCGGAAAGTTCGGCTTCCGGGGATATAACTACCGGAATGCACGGGTAGACGGCGAGTTGCAGCTCGGCCTCTTCGAAGGCCGTATCGCACTCAACGATACCAACCTGGCCTTTGACCTCGCAGGAAAAGCCGATATCCGGCAAAACCGGAATTACTTCGACATCGACGGAAAGCTCAACCGCATGATGCTCAAGCCGCTGGGTATTGCGCGGGAGAATATCCGCCTCCAATCCGAACTCCACGTGGTTTGGACCGGGCTGGATATCGACGAATTGTTCGGTGCTGCCCGATTGAAAAATGCCTACCTGACACGTTTCCTGGAAGACGGGGACCGCAACCTCCTGATCGATACCCTGTATCTGTTCGCGCCGAAACCGATCGGAAACCGCTACCTGTCTGTGCAGTCGGATATCCTCAATGCAACGGTGGAGGGGCCCTTTCAGCTTTCCCGTGCGCTGGAAGATGTTCCGGCGCTGGCGGAAGAGTATATGCTGTATTTTACCGGCCTGGATTCCTCCCGGCAGGATTACTATTTCAAGAAGTCGCTCCGACCGGTACCGGAGCGATATAACCTGAAGTACTCCGTCCTGTTCCGGGATGCGCGCCCGCTGATGGCCTTCCTGTACCCCGAGGGATATGTTTCGCCCAATAGTCTGGTTGAAGGAACGGTTGCGATGGGTAATACTTCCGTCTTTACCCTGAACGCCAAATCGGATACCCTGCTGCTCGGGAAGTACCGGTTTTTCCGGTCGGAAGTGGATCTCAATACCTCCAAGTTTTCCGCCGGAAACGATGTGCTGGCTTCTGCTGTCATTACCTCTGACGCCCAGCAGATCCACTCGGCAGCACCTACTGAAAAGCTGTTGGTCGAAGCTTCCTGGGAGAAAGATCACATTGCCTTTACCAGTCGCCTGCGGCAGCGTGAGAGTACCAACCGGCTGAACCTCAACGGAGATATTTTTTTCCGGCCGGAAGGAACAGACCTGCACTTCCGCCGGTCCCGAATCCGGATTCTGGATCAGGACTGGAATATCAACCCCGGCAACCTGGTCCGCCTGCGGGGCAGTCGTATCGATGTCAAAGACCTGAATTTCCAGAACATCGAGCAGGCAATTTCGCTCAACGGGGTAGTCGCCGAAGATCCGCAGCAGACGCTTTTGCTGACAGCGAAGGACTTTAATCTCAAGACGTTACAGCCGATTTTGCAGGTGAATATCGCCGGGACACTCAACGCCGATGTTACCCTGCGCGACGCCTACGAAAGCACCAGCCTCGACGGGAAAGTAATCGTCGATGAGCTGGTATATAAAGGATTTCTGATCGGAAATGTGAACGGGGCATCGCAGTGGGACCGGACCAACCGCCGGGTCAACGTCAACCTCGGTGTGGACCGGATGAATAACCCGATTCTGAACGTGAAGGGTACTTACACGCCCGACCTGGACGATAACCCGCTTGACCTGACGGCCACCCTCAACCGGACGGACCTGCAGATTTTTGAACCGTTTGTTGAAGGCCTGTTTTCAGACATCAAAGGCCAGGCGAGCGGCAGGCTTGTTATCCGGGGAACACCGGTAGCTCCCCAGCTGCGCGGTATCGCCGATATCCGGAAGGGCCAGCTTAAATTCGACTACCTCGGCGTACGCCTGAATTTTTCAGATACCATCCGGTTCAGAGGCAGTGATATCCAGGCCAAACTATTGCTGACCGATGAGGAGGGCAATGCCGGAAACCTCCGCATGGGTATCTACTCCGGCGGGGACGGCTCCTATGCGATGGATCTCAAGGCGGGATTACGGAATTTCAAAGTACTGAATACGACGCTGAAGGATAATAAACTGTTTTTCGGAAAAGCATATGTCACGGGAGACGTGAGCGTGGAAAGCGCCGGATCGCTTGATAACCTGGTCGTCCGCTCCAATGCAAGAAGTCGTCCGGGAACTGAAATCACTATTCCGATCGATAACGCGACCGAGGTTAGCAATACCGACTATATCCAGTTTGTGAACCTGGCCATTCCCCGGAAAAAGAACGCAGACGAAGCCAAAGCCCGCCGCCGGGTCAGGTCCGGTATCCGGATGGATTTCAATTTTGACATCACACCCGATGCAAAATGCGTGCTGGTTCTCGACCGCCGCACCGGTGACCGGTTCGAAGCTTTCGGTCATAGTAACCTGAACCTCGAAGTGGACACCAAGGGTGAATTTGCCATGCGAGGGACGTATGAACTGGACCGCGGAAAGTACTTCTATAAGTACGAAGCCCTCGTTTCCAAGGAGTTTTCCATTCAGCCAAACAGCCGCATCAGCTGGTTCGGCGATCCGTATGAAGCGATTGTGGACGTCAAAGCGACATATACCAAGCTCACCTCCCTGTCGCCTATTCTCACCAGCGACCAGCAGCAGGCTACCGACGCCCGCCGGGCATATCCGGTGGAAGTCGCTATCAACCTGAAAGACAGACTCATGAAGCCCAACGTGACGTTCGGTCTCAAAGTGAAGGAATACCCCCTCGATCCGACGTATTCCGGACCGGTGCAGGCGTTTGAAGCCCGCCTCGCCAACGACGAACAGGAGCTCAACAATCAGGTCAGCAGTATTCTTTTTTCGGGACGGCTGATTCCCCAGAACTCGGCAGCTTTCAGCCAGATCAACGTATTGAACTTGCTGGCGGAGACGGGTACCAGCGTGCTGAGCGATATTCTGTCGAAAGTGGCAAACGGAGTAGAAGTAGATATCAATACCGTCAATGTGACGGGTACAACACAGACGACGCTGGCCGACCAGCTTCGCGCCAAAGTATCCTATAATTTCGGGAATGGGTTGACAATCAGCCGGGATGGCGGGTTTTCGTCTGTTTATAGTACCGCCAACGCCAACCTCATCGGCGATTGGGCTGCCGAATGGCAGGTGACACCCGATGCGCGCTGGCGCCTGAAGGCATTCAGCCGGTTTCCGCAGAATACCCTGCTGCAATCGACGTTCAACCAGAATACCCCGACCGTCGGCGGTAGTGTCCTCTATACCAAGAGCTTCAATTATATTTTCCCGAGAAAGAAACCGGTTTCGGGCAGCGCGTCGGGCACAACCAACAACCGGTCGTGGCTGAATACGACCGAAATCATCTTACCCAAAAAATAGTCAGGAGAGGGAAAGCGCCGACAGGAGCGTCTGGCACTTCATTTCCGTTTCCATCCACTCGTTTTCGGCGACAGAATCTTCCGTAATACCCGCGCCGGCAAAGAGCGTCGCTTCGTCGTCCTCGATCTGCATGGTCCGGAGATTCACGAAGAGATGTGTTTCCTGGTTAATATTCACCGGACCGAGGTAGCCGCTGTAGTAGCTGCGGTCATACGCTTCGTAATGTTCCAGGAAGCGGAGCGCCGAGCTTTTGGGCGTACCGCAAACGGCAGACGTCGGGTGGAGGAGATCCAGCATGACCGTCGCCAGTTGCGGAAATCCCACTGCCTGGGTATCTACTTTGAAATCCGTCCGGAGGTGGAGAAGATTTCCGGCCCGCACCGTACGGGGGCCGCTTTCGAGGTATTCCCGCAGGCGGATTTTCTTGAAACACTCAATGACATACCGGCTGACGAGGGCCTGCTCTTCGATTTCCTTGTGCGACCAGCGGGCCTCTTCCAGCGGAATGGCGTGGCCATCGGTACCTGTCGCGGATTGCGTAGCCGCGAGCGACATGGTGCGGAAGGTACCCTGCAAATCCTGGCTGACGAGGAGTTCGGGTGTGGCGCCCAGCCAGACCGAGCCGGATTCCGGCAGCGATACGAGCGAAACAAATGCGTGGGGATACGCGTCACAAAGGCGGTTGAAGGCCGCCACATGGTCAAATCGTTTGGGAAGTTCGACCCATTTCCGGCGGGAGAGCACTACTTTCTGGAATGCGCCCATTTTCATTTCCGCAACGGCGTGGCGAACGGCCTCTTCGAATTTTTCGCGCTCATCGGCCGTAGCAGGGCCATGATGCGGCGCAGAAGGAGAGTAGGGAACAGCATCTTCGGCGTCTTCCTCGGCGTCGTCTTCAAACGCCTGAATACGCCAGAAATCCGCGTGAGAGGCCGTCTCTTCTGAGATCAACTGCTCTTCCGCGTTGAAAGAAAAGTACAGATCCGCCCGCAGAAACCGCGTCTGATCGCTTTCCGGGTTCAGAAACGGACTGATGGCAAAACCGGCCGGCAGTTCTTCGAGATCAATGCGCAGCCGCCGGTCTTCCCCCGACAGGTCGATAATCAATTGTTTCTCGCTGCTTTTCGGCAAACGCCAGAGTGCAGCCGGATAGCCGCCCCGCTCAGCCGTCCGCCAAAGATTGGACAGGGAGTGGGTTTTAATTGAACTATTCTGGGAATAAGCTGTTTCCATAGCTTCCAATTCGCAATGCAACTATAACTATTCTCAGGGAGAAAAGGTGCGCTGCCGGCCGAAAAAGCTGGTAAAAAGGGATAGTCGCCGAGCGTTTCCGGCGACTATCCGGCTATAGCGTGATAATCCGGCCGGTTTGGGAGCTTTGGTAAGCGGCTTCGATGATGCGGATCTGATCGAGTACCTGCGTGGGTTTCACGAAGAGTTCTTTGCCTTCCAGAATCGCATCGGCGACGTTCTGGTAGAAGATACCCCAGTTGCCCGCGAGGCTTTCCACTTTCCGGCGGACTTCCACGCCGGTGAGTTCGGTATGAAGGAGGCCCCAAAGTTCTTCCGGCTCAACCCCGAAGTTGGGATGACCCGGCATAATCTGCCCCGCCTTCAGCTGATCTTCCTGAATATCAATACCAGGCTTGAGGAAACTACCGGTAGTACCATGCAGGGTATAGCGGGGGGCGGGTTCTTTCACGAGCAGGCTGGAACGCAGCCGTACCTTGAGCCGCCCGTAATCGAGGCGCAGGTCAAATGCGTCGTCTACGCCGGTACCTTCCCGCTGGGTCCAGACTTCTGCCGCAACCGTTTTGGGCAACCCGAACAGGTCCAGTGCCTGGTCGAGGATATGTGAACCGAGGTCATACAGGGTACCTGCCGCCGGCGAGGGTGTTTCTTTCCAGGCTTTGGGGTTGAGAACGGGCTTGTACCGGTCGAAATGGGCTTCATACGAAATCAGTTCGCCGAGCTGCCCGCTGTCGAGGATCTCACGTACGGTCCGGAAATCGCTGTCCCACCGCCGGTTCTGGTACACCGTCAGTACCCGCTTCTTCGCTTCGGCGAGGGCGATGAGCTCTTCGGCTTCGGGTGAAGTAGGGGTAAAGGGCTTTTCCACCAGTACATGTTTTCCGGCTTCGAGGGCCTGGCGGGTATAGGCGTAGTGGGTATCGTTGGGTGTATTGATGACGACCAGGTCGATTTCCGGATTGGTCAGCAGTTCTTCAAACGAACGCACCACCGTCAGAAACGGGTAGGCTTCTTTGGCGCGGTTTTTCGAACGTTCGTAGGCGTGCGTCAGGCGGAAAGCCGGATTGGCGAGAATGAACGGAGCATGCAGGTAATGAGCAGAGTCGCCAAAACCGACAAGAGCGGTACGGATCATATGGGAAACAGGTAGTAGGCTGTCTGTCAGCCGGGTGATACGCTTCGGATGCCGGGACCGGAAAGCCGATCGTGCCGAACTCCGGCCAAGTCGTCGTACCTTTGCGCCATGAACGAGCGTTACGCGGAGCACAAGCGGTACCTGAATCGACTGAAGGCCCGTAAACCTAAAAAATTGGACGAAGCTTTCGAAGCGTTACACGAGGAAGTTTTTGAGGAAACCGACTGCCTCGCCTGTGCCAACTGCTGCAAGACTACCAGCCCGATTTTTACCGATGCCGATATCGAACGGATTGCGAAACACCTGAAAATGAGGCCGGCGGACTTCATCGGAAAGTACCTGCATCTCGACGAAGACCGGCATTACGTACTCAACAGTTCTCCCTGTTTTTTCCTGGACGCCGAAAACTACTGCGCCATTTACGACGTCCGCCCGAAAGCCTGCCGGGAATACCCGCATACCAACCGGAGACGCATGCACCAGATTCTGGACCTGACGCTGGCCAATACGCAGATATGCCCGGCAGTTGCCGAGGTGGTGGAACGTCTCCAGAAAGTTATTCCGGCGTAAGCTATTTACCTGACTACCCATGACTACCGAACTCATCAGCTCGTCGACAGCCGATCTTCCCGAAATTGCACGCCAAGTACTCGCCTTTGCCGCCGACCGGAAAGTCTGGCTGCTGGAAGGCGAAATGGGCGCCGGCAAAACGACTTTCATCAAGGCGGTATGCAGCGTACTGGGTGTTGCGCAGACGGTCCAGAGCCCGACTTTCGCGCTGGTGAACGAGTATGCGACGACTACCGGAGACGTGGTATATCACTTCGATTTCTACCGGATTAAGAAAGAAGAAGAGGCGCTGGACATGGGGGTAGAAGAGTATTTTTATTCGGGAGACTATTGTTTTGTCGAATGGCCCTCCCAAATTTCCGGTCTCTGGCCGGAGGAACGCCTGGACGTTCACATCAGCGAACGCCCGGACGGTACCCGGCTCTTTCAACTGACGCGGCGGTAATCCCATGAAAAATCCGTACTTATCCCTGCTGGCGACGGCCTGGCACTATGCCCGGAAAGAACGCGGCCGGTATGTGCTGGTCTATACCCTTTTTATTCTTTCCAACGTCGTGGATGCGGTATTGCCGTTGTTTCTTGGCTGGCTGGTCGACAAACTGCAGCACGACGGCCTCAATGCCCTCCGGTATGCCGGGTGGTACGCGGGCGGCTACCTGGTGCTGCGCGGGGTATTCTGGGTATTTCACGGACCGGCGCGCGTCATGGAGCGCGAGCTGGCTTTTAACCTGAGCCGGAATTTCCTGCAGGAGCGGTATCACCAGGCGCTTCATTTACCCGTAAAATGGCACCAGGATCACCATTCAGGCGCGACGATCAACCGTATCCGGAAGGCTTATGAGGCCCTGAAGGAGTTTTTTCAGAATGGATTTATGTACCTCCATGCCTTTGCGAAGTTTCTCTTTTCGCTGGGAGCGATGCTGTACTTCTCACCGCTGTATGGCCTGATCGGGATGCTGATCGGCCTGCTGGCGATCTGGATTATTTTCCAGTTTGACAAACCCTTTGTCCGGACGCTCGACGAGGTAAACGAAAAGGAGCACGTTGTTTCGGCGACGTTGTTCGACAGCCTTTCCAACATCATCACCGTCATTACCCTCCGGCTCGAAAAGAGCATGGAGTCGGGGCTGCTGGAGAAGGTAGCGGCTATTTTCCCTCCGTTCCGGAAAAACGTTGTTATTAACGAATGGAAGTGGTTTGTGGCGGATATGCTTGTCGGGCTGATCTATGCGACTGTCGCAGTAGGTTTTATTTTTCAGAACTGGGAACCGGATAAGGTATTCTACGTCGGCACGCTCGTGACGCTGCTCGGGTATGTCAATCAGTTTACGAGTGTGTTTCATGACGTCGCCTGGCAATACACCGAAATCGTCCGCTACAACACTGACTTGCAGACTGCCCGGGATATTGCCGATGCCTATGCGCAGGAGCACCTCCCGGAAGGGACGGAAGAGTTGCCGGCCAACTGGCATACCCTGGAACTATCCGGGCTGAACTTTTCGCACCACGAAGACAAGCGTATTTCCGGCCTGCATGGCCTGCAACTGCGTATCCGGCGGGGGCAGCGGATTGCCCTGGTAGGCGAAAGCGGCAGCGGCAAGAGTACCTTGCTGGCGCTGCTGCGCGGCTTGTATCAACCCGAAGCCGGGTACCGGTTTGAGGTGGACGGAAAGGGGTATGACGACCTGACGCCACTGTACGAAACCGTCACCCTCTTCCCGCAGGAGCCGGAAATCTTCGAAAATACCATCGCCTATAACATCACGCTCGGCCTGCCGTTTGACGACGAAAAGCTGAAGGAAGTGTGTGAAATTGCTCATTTTCAGGAAGTAGTCCGCCAGTTGCCAAACGGAATGGAATCGTCCATTCAGGAAAAGGGTGTGAACCTCTCCGGCGGGCAGAAGCAGCGTCTGGCCCTGGCCCGCGGTATTCTGGCGGCGCAGGAAAGCCAGGTGGTTTTGCTGGATGAACCTACTTCTTCCGTAGACCCCAAAACCGAAGCCCTGATTTACGAAAGTCTGTTTCAGGCCTTTGCCGATAAGGCCGTGGTGTCTTCCCTGCACCGCCTGCACCTGCTGCGGCAGTTTGACTACGTCTATGTGATGGAAGCGGGCCGTATTGTGGAAGAAGGGCCGTTTGACTGGCTGCGCCGGAACGGACCGCGCTTCTCCGAACTCTGGAAACACCAGGAAGCGGCAAATCCTGCGGATTTACGAAAACAACACGACTGAAACGCCCGACTCCCGTATCTTTGCCGGTCAGAATCGATAAGGCCTTTTCCCCAAGGTCTTACCAACTTATCAGGCATGGCCCGAAGGGCCGGTAATCAGCGTATGAAAGTTCTAAAGTTCGGAGGTACCTCCGTAGGAAGCATCAAGGCCATCGAGTCGGTTTTGGGCATTGTTCAGGATAATCTTCAGCGCGGTGAGAAAATTGCGGTTGTGTTTTCGGCAATGGGCGGGTTTACCAACCAGTTGCTCGAAATGGGCAACCGGGCGGCTCGGAATGAAGACTACCGGGATGTTTTGAAGAAAGCATCCGATCGTCACCTGGAAGTGATTAACCATTTCATCGGCCCGCGGTTCCGCAGCCGGGTTATCGCAGACGTGATGACGCTTTTCAATGAACTGGAAGACCTCCTCCGCGGAGTATCCCTGATCCGCGAGATTTCTCCGCGAACATCGGACCTCCTCGTCAGCTTCGGCGAACGCCTTTCCACGACTCTGGTTACCGAAATCCTGAAAGACCGCGGCGTAGACTGCGCCTTTCTCGATGCCCGGAAAGTCATCAAGACCAATGCACATTTTCAGCAGGCGGAAGTCAATTTCGAACTGACGAACCACCTCATCCAGCATCATTTCGCCAAAACGAAGTCCCTGCAACTGATTACCGGGTTTATCGGGTCGACGGAAGACGGCATCACGACGACCCTCGGCCGCGGGGGATCCGACTATACCGGCAGTATCTTCGGCTCGGCACTCAACGCCTCTGTCATCGAAATCTGGACGGATGTTCCGGGTATGATGACGTCCGATCCCCGGAAGGTACGCAATGCCTTTACGATTCCGGTCGTAAGCTATGCCGAGGCCATGGAGCTGACGCATTTCGGTGCGAAGGTAATCTACCCGCCGAGCCTGACGCCGGCGTTCAAGGCGAATATCCCCATCAAGGTTCTCAACACCTTCGATCCCGCACATCCGGGTACGATTGTGACCCGGCAGGCGCCGCGGCACGAATACATCATTACGGGTATCAGCTCGATCGATAACCTGGCGCTGGTGAATCTCCAGGGTTCGGGTATGATCGGCGTGGCCGGGGTGTCGGCGAAGCTGTTTACCGTACTGGCACGCTATGATATCTCGGTGATCCTGATTTCCCAGGCGTCGTCGGAACACTCGATCTGTTTCGCCATCGATCCGAAGTATTCTGAAAAAGTCCGGGAAGTAATCGAAACCGAATTCAGCAACGAACTCCGTACCGGAGACCTGGAAGGCGTTGAGATTCAGGAAGAACTATCGGTTATCGCGATTGTCGGGGAAGGTATGCGCCGCCATACCGGCGTTTCCGGGCGTTTGTTTTCCGTCCTCGGAAAGAACGGTATCAACATTGTGGCCACGGCCCAGGGCAGCTCGGAGCTGAATATCTCGGTGGTCATCGAGCGGAAAGACCTTTCAAAAGCCCTCAACGTCATCCACGAGAGCTTCTTTGCCGATCAGGTGAAGACGCTCAACCTGTTTCTCGTCGGCAGCGGCCTCATCGGCAAAGCCCTGATCCGCCAGCTGGAGCAGCAGGAGCATTATCTCCGGAAATACAAAAACCTGAAAGTACGGTTCATCGGCGTGACCAACAGCCGGAAGATGCTCTTCGACGAAGGCGGTATTTCCAAAGAACACTGGCAGGAACGCCTCGACACGGAAGGGCAGCAGGCAGACCTGGGCTACTTCGTTGAAAAAGTGAAGAGCCTCAACCTGCCGAACAGCATTTTCGTGGATTGTACGGCCAATAAGCCGATTGTCGACTATTATGAAGGCATACTGGAAGCATCGGTCTCTATCGTGACGCCGAACAAAACCGCCAATGCCGCGCCCTATGACGAATACGCCCGCCGCCACCGCATGGCCCTGAAAAAAGGGGTGAAGTTTCTCTACGAAACGAATGTCGGCGCGGGTTTGCCGGTCATCAATACCATTCAGGGGTTGATTGCTTCGGGAGATCGTTTTCAGAAGATCGAAGGGGTATTCTCCGGCACGCTCAGTTTCATTTTCAATACCTTCCGGCCGGGCCTGCGCTTTGCGGAGGTCGTTCGGGAAGCCAAAGCCAAAGGATATACTGAGCCGGACCCGCGCGACGACCTCAGCGGTCAGGACGTAGCCCGCAAAATCCTTATTCTGGCCCGGGAAATAGGCCTGGAACTGGATTTTGAGGATGTTGAAATCACGCCCCTGCTGCCGGAAAACTGCCAGCAGGCGCCGACCGTCGATGCCTTTTTCGGAGAGCTGGAAAAAAGCAACGCTGTCTTCGAAAAGTGGGTCAACGATGCCGACGCCAAGGGCGAAAAGCTCCGCTACGTCGCCACGCTGGAAAACGGAAAGATCCAGATCGGGCTCAAATCCGTCGGCGCCGACCATCCGCTCTACCCGCTGGAAGGCGCAGATAACATCATTTCTTTCACCACGAAACGCTACCACGACCGGCCGCTGGTCATCAAAGGGCCGGGCGCAGGCGCAGAAGTAACCGCGTCGGGCGTCTTCGCAGATATCGTATCCATCGGAAGTTACCTTTCGTGAAAAAAAGAGGCTGAGAGGCCTCTTTTTTTTGCAAGGGGCAGCGGGCATGGGGTGGCGGGTCTGTTACCCCATGCCCGCTGCCCCTTGCCCCATGCCCCATGCTCTCTTCATCCGGCGGCCGGTTTTGACCAGCCGGTGAATGAAGCGCATTTTGTCCGCTACGGCAGGTGTGAATACTTCGGGAACGAGGTCGGGCAGGCCCATCGCCCGGTTTAGCTCATTGGCTTTGATGCCCAGTTGCTCGTAATGGCGCAGCAGCGTGTCGAGTTCTATGCCGGCAAAGCTCTCCTTTTCTTCTTCGTCGAGAAGCAGGCTGACGTTTTCGGCGGTATCCAATACGGAAATCATTTCGAGATAAGCCCGGAAGGTTTCGGCGAAATCCTCCCAGGGGTGCATGCTGGCGTAGGCACTGACGCAGCGCTGCGGCCAGTCGGGTGCGGGGCCATTGCGGTAGTACGTATCCAGCGCTTCGGAATACGAAGGATTGTCGTGGTCTCCGAAAACGACTTTAAATGCTTCTTCCCGGCGGTTTTGAACCAGCAATTGCCAGTAATAGTGGCCGATTTCATGCCGGAAGTGCCCGATCAGGGTGCGGTGCGCTTCGCCGAACGCGACGCGGTTTTTCTCCCGCTCCACCGGGTCGGCTTCGCGGATATGAATGGTAATGACGCCGTCGGCATGGCCGGTAAAGGTCTTTTCGACCTGCCCGTCTTCTTCCACAACATCGTCTTTGAACTCAAACGTCAGCGGCAGCTCAAAACCGTCAAATACCGACGCATAGGGCAGGTCGAGAAGGTCCAGGTTGTACAAAAGCCGCCGTTTGGCGGTTTCGAGCTGGTACCATTTTTCCTGGTTACCCGGTATGCTGAGATCGGGGATCGTCCGGTTGAGCGCGCAGCAGGAACAGTAGGCAGGCGCTTCTTCCCAGGTGGTGGTGACAGCTACCATCTGATTACATACCTGGAAATCCCGGTAATTGGTACATTGCACCGTAGATGCCTGGCAGTGATCGCAGGTATAAGCGGGCGTCCCGGTTGACGTGAAGGAGCGCATCCCTTTGCACGACGGGCACCAGCCGACGTCGCGGCCACAGGAAACGCAGCGGGAATTCTCAAAATGAAGGGTATTGCCGCATTGGCAGGCGAAGGTTTTCATGTGTCTGGCCGGTTGGGTTTGCTGACCGGTTCACGTTAGACAAAAAGCATGCCGCGAACCGGGGATTGTAACCCCGTAGATGGAGTTGGTAGTCTTGGATCGAAGGATTATTTCGGAATAATCTTTTACTATTCCCGATATTTGCATTAAAATAGTTGGTAAAATGTAGTTGTCGCATCATTTTAGCGAAATCTGCTGTTCCCATTTCTGAAAACACGTGCGTCTTCCTTTTCTATGGCTATTAAAGTTGCGATATCCCATAAAACAAGCTACCACTTCGACCGGCTGGTAGGCCTTTCCCCACATGTTTTCCGTCTGCGTCCTGCGCCGCATTCCCGGACGCCGATCGAAGGATACTCGTTCAAGGTATTTCCGGAAAATCACTTTATCAACTGGCAGCAGGACCCGTTCGGCAACTACCAGGCGCGGGTTGTTTTTCCGGATAAAACAAAGGAACTCCGCATCGAAGTGGAGGTGATCGCCCGGATGGAGGTCATCAATCCTTTCGATTTTTTCGTCGAAGACTATGCGGAGAATGTCCCGTTTTCATACGACGAACAACTGGAAAAAGAACTGATTCCCTACCTCGAAATCCGGGAAGACGGTCCGCTGCTGAAACAATGGATTGCCGAAAACCGCATAGACGAAAAAATCCGGACGGTAGACTACCTCGTTCACCTGAACCAGCGCATCAACGCCACAATCGGGTATAATATCCGGATGGAGCCCGGCGTGCAGACCTGCGAAGACAGCCTGACGATCCGCAGTGGCTCCTGCCGCGATTCGGCCTGGCTGCTGGTACAGGTACTCCGGCACCTCGGAATTGCGTCCCGGTTTGTTTCGGGATACCTCGTTCAACTAACCCCGGATGTCAAATCGCTCGACGGCCCCTCCGGCCCTGAAGCCGATTTTACCGACCTCCACGCCTGGGCGGAAGCCTACGTGCCGGGCGCGGGCTGGATCGGTCTGGATCCTACTTCCGGGCTGTTTGCAGGGGAAGGGCATATCCCCCTTTGCTGCACGCCGCATTACAAAAGCGCCGCGCCGGTGACCGGGGCGACGGATGCCTGCGAAGTGACGTTCGATTACGAAAATAAAGTCTATCGCATCCACGAAGATCCCCGGGTGACGAAACCCTACTCCGACGAGCAGTGGGCGCAAATCATGGAAGTCGGCAACACGGTAGAGGCAGATTTGCAGGCGGGTGACGTCCGGATGACGATGGGCGGAGAACCGACCTTCGTTTCGATTGACGACCGGGAATCGCCGGAATGGAACTCGACCGCCGACGGTCCCCTGAAACGAAAATTGTCCTATGACCTGGCCCTTCGCCTCAAAAAGCGTTTCGCACATGGCGGCCTGTTGCATTTTGGCCAGGGCAAGTGGTATCCCGGGGAATTATTTCCACGATGGCAATATGGATTATACTGGCGGAAGGACGGATTTCCCATCTGGCAAAACGACGACCTGATCGCCCGGGAGGGGGAAACCAGCTACACCTTCGCTGACGCCGAACGTTTTCTGACGGAACTCGCCCGATACCTCGGCGTTGATGTTGCCAATATTCAACCGGCCTATGAAGACCCGGTGTATTGGGCGCTGGAGGAAGACCGGCTGCCGGTCAACGTCGACCCGCTGGAAGTAGACCTGAAAGATTCCGTCGAACGGCGTACCCTCGCAAGTATCCTCGAACGCGGGATGAATAATCCGGCCGGATTTGCATTGCCGCTCGCCTGGAACTACGGCCCACAGGCCTGGAACAGCTGTATATGGCAGTTCCGGCGGAAGCACTGCTTCCTCATACCCGGCAATTCGCCGGTAGGTCTTCGCCTGCCGCTGAACTCCCTTCCGTATGTGACAACCAACCGCCGAGAGAAACCGGTCGAGCGGAGCCCGTTTGAGGAGTTACCGCCGCTCGGCGCATTTGCTCCTATTGTCGAGCAGCGCTACGGAGCCGTGACGGCTACCTACGAAGCGCCGGTAGCACCGGTGCTGGAAGAAGACGAGGCAGAAAAAGAGCGAAAGCCGCTTTTCCACATCGATACGATCAAAACGGCCCTGGCCGTGGAAGCCCGGGACGGTATTATCTACCTTTTTCTGCCTCCGGTTGATTATTTCGAACATTACCTCGACCTGGTTGCTGCTATCGAAGCTACTGCGGCCCGGTTGCGTATGCCGGTCCGGATCGAAGGATATACGCCTCCGTCAGACTACCGGGTGCAGAAGCTGGTGGTATCTCCCGACCCCGGCGTCATCGAAGTCAATATTCACCCTTCTGCCAACTGGCAGGAGCTGGTCGACAATACCACGGCTCTTTACGAAGAAGCGTTTCTGTCGCGTCTGGGGACGGAGAAGTTTATGGTTGACGGCCGTCATACCGGCACCGGAGGCGGTAACCACGTAACGATAGGGGGCAGTCGCCCGGCCGACAGCCCCGTACTGCGACGTCCTGACCTGCTCCGAAGCCTGATTACGTACTGGCAGCATCACCCGGCGCTGAGTTACCTCTTTTCGGGGGCGTTTATCGGCCCGACGAGCCAGGCGCCGCGCGCAGACGAAGGCCGGGACGAACGTCTCTACGAAATGGAAATCGCCTTCGATCAGATTCCGGAAGAGGGCGAGATACCCTTCTGGCTGGTAGACCGGATTTTCCGGAACCTGCTGGTCGACATTACCGGCAATACCCACCGGACGGAGTTTTGCATCGATAAACTGTATTCGCCGGATTCGTCGACCGGCCGCCTCGGTATTCTTGAATTCCGGGCGTTTGATATGCCGCCGCACAAGCACATGAACCTGGTGCAGACCCTGCTGATCCGGGCGCTGGTGTCGATGTTCTGGAAACAGCCTTACAAGAAAAAGCTCATCCGCTGGGGTACCGAGCTGCACGACCGGTTCCTGCTGCCGCATTATGCGTATCTCGACATGATCGATGTCGTGAACGACCTGAAAACGGCCGGATATGACTTCGATATTTCCTGGTTCGATCCGTTCTTCGAATTCCGGTTCCCGCTTTACGGACGTGTGACGGTCGATTCCGTTGAACTGGAACTGCGCCTCGGCATCGAACCCTGGCATGTACTGGGCGAGGAATTGTCTAGCTCGGGTACTGCCCGCTTTGTGGATTCGTCGGTGGAGCGCCTCCAGGTGAAAGTGACGGGCTTTGTGGAAGGCCGGCATATTCTGGTCTGCAACGGCTGCCGGGTACCGCTCCGCAGTACAGGCACGAAAGGCGAATACGTAGCCGGTATCCGGTACAAGGCGTGGAACCCGCCGTCGGCCCTTCATCCGACTATCGGTGTGGATGCGCCCCTGGTTTTTGATATCGTGGATACGTGGAATAACCGGATCCTCGGCGGGTGTACCTATTTCGTTTCCCACCCGGGCGGGCGGAGTTTTGATACTTATCCCGTCAATGGCTACGAAGCAGAATCCCGGCAGATCAGCCGCTTCTGGGGCTTTGGCCATACGCCGTCGCGGACGGAGCAGATTCCCGTCCCGATAAAATTTACTCCGAGTATCTCTAGATTTGTGGCCGAACACAAGAAGGATCTCCGCGCCGATGCGCCTGTGGACCTGGTGAACCCGGAGTATCCGACCCTGCTCGATCTCCGGCGGTTCTGGAGATCAAAGTAACCCCGTGACGCCGGTGGCGCTCGCGGACAGATAATGAAATGGTAGCAGAAATTACGAAGGATTTGCTGGACGCATACCGGAAGGAAATCAGCTCTTACGACGAAGTACTGGATGCCGGCGGGGCCTTTAAACCCCACTGGAAGAAGCTGTTTTCGTCGCTCGGAGCCATGGGTATGGACGAGTTGAAAAACCGTAACCAGGAAATCAAGAATAAAATCCGGGAAAACGGGGTGACGTACAACGTCTACGAAAGTCCCGACGGCATGAACCGGCCCTGGAAGCTCGATCCGATTCCCTTTCTCATCGAGCAAAAGGAATGGCAGGGTATTTCGAAGGGATTGCAGCAGCGGGCTGTATTGCTCGACCTGATTCTCCGGGATATTTACGGCGAACGGAAGCTTATCAAAGACCAGGTACTCCCGGCCGAGCTGGTATTCGGCAACTCCGGGTTTCTGCGCCCCTGCCAGGATGTGAAGCTGCCGACGCAAAATCAGCTGGTTATGTACGCGGCCGACATGGCCCGCGGACCGGACGGCCGCATGTGGATTCTCGACAACCGGACGCAGTCGCCGTCCGGCTCCGGGTATACCCTCGAAAACCGGGTGATTGTGAGCAAGGTCATGTCCGACATGGCGAAGGATATGTACATCAGTCGCCTGTCGCCGTTTTTTACCCATGCTCAGCAATCGATTTTCAAGGTATTCAAGGAAAAAACCGAAAGCCTGAACGTCGTTTACCTCACGCCCGGGCCGGCCAACGAAACGTACTTTGAGCACGCCTACCTGGCGTCGTACCTGGGGTATACGCTGGTTTTGGGGGACGATCTGGTGGTGAAAAACGGGCACGTTTTCATCAAATCGATCGACGGCCTGAAGCGGGTAGATGTGATCGTCCGCCGGGTCGACGACGAATGGTGCGATCCCCTCGAACTCCGGGAAGATTCACGCCTGGGCGTACCCGGCCTGTTGGAAGCCATGCGGAAAGGAAACGTGATGGTCATCAATCCTCCCGGCGCCAGCGTCCTCGAAAACAATGCCTTCAATGCCTTCTTACCGTCGGCCTGCCGGTATTTCCTGAACGAAGAACTGCAACTGCCATCGGTAGCGACGTGGTGGTGCGGGCAGGAAAAGGAACTTCGCTTTGTCCTCGAAAACCTTCCCCGGCTGATCATCAAAAAAGCCAACCGCAAGCAGGTATTCCGCTCGGTGTACGGCCGGGAGCTGTCTGCCGAAAAGCTGGCGGAACTCAAAAAGCAGATCCTCAACAATCCGGCGGAGTATGTGGCGCAGGAAGAGGTCAGTTTTTCGACGACGCCTGCGTTCGTTGACGACCGCATCGAACCGCGTTTTGCCGCCATCCGCGCGTTTCTGACCGCTACGCCCAACGGCTATCAGGTCATGCAGGGCGGGCTGACGCGCAGCTCTCCGCTGAAAGACCGCTTTACGTTCTCCAACCAATACGGAGGCGTGGCGAAGGATACCTGGATCGTTTCGAACGAAGCGGAGATCATCCGGGATCGAATCGTGCTGCCTGCGCTGACGCCGCATGTCAACGCCCTGTCGTCATTGCCCAGCCGCAGTGCCGAGAATATGTTCTGGGCCGGCCGGTACAGCGAGCGGTCGATGGCCGCGGCGACCTTCCTGACAATTACCCTCAACGCGCTCAATTTCCAGCGCAACTTCGGGAATACCAACAAGAGCCAGCACATCGACATACTCCTCAAAAGCCTCAGCCACCTCATGCAGGTGGAGCCGGGTTTCCTGGGAGAAGAAGGGGAGGAGTACCTGAAAGACCCGTATCCGGTGGTGCTGGACATGATTTCGAACGGAGAGAAACCCGGTACGATCGTCTCCAGTACCGAATCCTTTTTGCGGGCGATGATTTCTGTCCGGGAAAAATGGAACCTCGTGACGTGGCGGATCATCGACCTTATTGAAAATATTACCAACAAGTTCAAAAATCCCGGAGCCGATCTTCAAAAATCCCTCGATAAGCTTCAAACCCGCTTATTTACATTCTACGGGATTGTAGTCGAGTCGGTACCCCGCACAAACGGATACTATCTTTTCGAAGCAGGTAAACTCATCGAGCGGATACTGTCGAAAATCGTAATTCTCCGTTCCGTATTCAGCCAAAAGACGGATCGTTTCATCGAAAACGAATTGCTGGAAGCGGTATTGATGAATCACTTTGCACTCGTGCATTACCGCTCCGCTTACCGGTCTAATCTGGAAACGGAATATGTGCTCGATATGGTACTGCTCGACAAGCAGATACCTTCGTCGCTCGTGAGCCTGCTTGATTCCCTGAGCTATTGCCTGACGCAGTTACCGGCAACGGACGACCGCCTCAGTGCTGCCCAGAAGGCGGTATTGTCAGCGTCGACGCGCATCAAGCTCGTTGATATTCACGAGGTCAGCCGGCCCGAACACCGTACCATGCACTATGTGCGCCTGGATCAGGTATTGTCGGAGGTCTATGACTCGGTGTTATCGGTGTCGGACCATACCACGAATTTGTATTTCAACCATACCTCGACGCAGCACTCGCTGAACGAGTCGATCCCGGGGCCGGAAGATGAAGTTTAGACTGATCCACAAAACGCAGTACAAATACGCGGGGCCGGTCAGCAGCTACCACAGCCTCGCCTGCGTGATGCCGAAAAGCCTGCCCCAGCAGGAATGCTCGAATTTCTCGCTGGTCATTTCTCCCTTTCCGGACGAAATCAGCCAGCGCGCCGACTATTTCGGGAATACCGTTCATTATTTCTCGATTCACAAGCCGCATACCCGGCTGACGGTGTTGGCCAAAAGCCTGATTGAAACCCGTGCGTTTACTATCCCGGAGCAGCTCATTACCTGTGCCGAAGTGCGGGAGCTGCTGGCTAATAGCCTGAAAAACAAGCTGCTGGAATATGTGCTGCCCAGTCCGTTTGTGTATTGGGACGACGAGATCCGGAACTATGCCCGCGATTGTTTTCCGGATGATGAGCCGCTCTACCGCTGCGCCCGGCGCCTGTGCCACAAGATCTATTCGGAGTTTACATACGTTCCGGATTTTACGACGATCTATACACCGCTTAAGACGGTTTTGAAAGAGAAAAAGGGAGTTTGCCAGGATTTTTCTCACCTGGCTATCGCCTGCTTCCGCAGTCTCGGGTTTGCCGCCCGCTATGTCAGCGGGTACCTCGAAACCCAGCCGCCGCCGGGAAAACCCAAGCTGCAGGGCTCAGATGCCACGCATGCCTGGGTATCCGTGTATGTGCCGGGCATGGGCTGGTGCGATTTTGATCCGACCAACGACGTGGTCCCGCAGGAAAGGCACATTGTCACGGCCTGGGGACGGGATTACGGAGACGTACCCCCGCTCAAAGGCATCCTGTTCAGTTCGGGAGGGCATGAGTTTCACGTAGCGGTGGATGTGCTGCCGGTGCCGTAACGGAAACCGGCTTGGCTCCCGGTCCACTTTTCCCTACCTTTGCGGTCGAGTTTTTCACAGTGTCAGGCGGCCCCCCGCGCAACGCCGTTTTCTTTGTCCTGTTCATGGAATCCATCAAAGTATTTGCACCGGCGACAGTTGCCAACGTAGCCTGCGGTTTTGATATCTTCGGTTTCGCCGTCGACAACCCCGGCGATGAAATCATTCTCCGGAAAAAAGTATCTCCCGGCCTCGAAATCCTCAAAATTGAGGGAGACGAAGGGCGTCTGCCGCTTGATCCCGAAAGGAATACCGCCTGCATTTCCATGCTGGCCTATCTCCGGCATATCAATGCCAATCAGGGGATCAGTATCGAGCTGAAGAAGAAAATGCCGCTCGGCAGCGGCCTTGGATCGTCGGCGGCGAGTTCGGTGGCAGGCGTCTATGCCCTGAACGAGCTGCTCGGGCGTCCGCTCACGCAACTGGAACTGCTTCCCTTCGCGATGGAAGGCGAACGTTTTGCCAGCGGTACGGCGCATGCCGACAACGTAGCGCCCAGTCTGCTCGGCGGTTTCGTCGCAATCCGTAGCTACGATCCGAAGATCGACGTCATCAAAATTGACACGCCGGCCGAGCTTTTTGCCACGATTGTACATCCTCAGATTGAGGTCAATACCCGCGATGCGCGGAATATTCTCCGGAAAGAAACATCCCTCAAAAACACGATTACCCAGATGGGCAACGTAGCAGGGATGGTCGCCGGCCTGATGAAAGGTGACTATGGCTTGATTTCCAGGAGTTTGGTCGACGTCATCATCGAGCCGGTGCGGGCCATCCTCATTCCGGGATTTACCGAAGTCAAACAGGCCGCGATTGAAGCCGGTGCGCTGGGATGCAGTATCTCCGGGGCAGGCCCGTCCATGTTTGCGCTCAGCAAAGACCGCGATACGGCCAAGAAAGTCGGCGAAGCCATGCAACGGGCGTTTGCCGGTGTCCAGATCGACAGCGAAATCTACGTTTCCGGAATCAACCAGAACGGCCCCGTCGTACTGGGGTAGCTTTCCGGCGATGAAATAACCACTTATCCCGGAAGGCTGCCTTCCGGGATTTTCCTTTTTGGGGCAGCAGGTATTAATCTCCTGTCTCCCTTACTTTTGCACCCGGCAGGATTCTTTTGCTGCCTGCCTTTACCGACAACTAGCTCTTCTGCATGGAATTCCCAAACCTGGCCGACCCGGCCGTCCTGATAAGTCTTCTCACGCTCTCTTTCCTCGAGATTGTGCTCGGGGTCGATAACATCATTTTCATTTCGATTATCGTCGACAAGCTCGAAGCGGCCCAGCAGCGCCGCGCCCGTACCATCGGGCTGCTGCTCGCGATGGTCTTCCGGATCTGCCTGCTTTTCGGGATTACTTCCCTGCTGAAACTGACGAGCCCCTTGTTTGAAGTACCCTTTCTGCATGAACATGGAACCGATAATCCGGTCGGAATCAGCTGGAAAGACCTGATTCTGCTGGGCGGCGGGTTGTTTCTGGTAGGAAAAAGTACGCTGGAAATTCACCACAAACTGGAAGACTCCGCCGCCGAGGGAACAGGCATGGCAAAGTACTCGAAGCTCAGCCTGATCATCGTGCAGATTGTACTCGTGGATGCGGTATTCTCGATCGACAGTATTCTGACAGCCGTAGGTCTCGTCGAAAACGTATGGATCATGATTATCGCCGTGGTCCTGTCGATGGGCGTTATGCTGGCGTTTTCCGGTGTCATTGCCGACTTCATCAACCGAAACCCGACGCTGCAAATTCTCGCGCTGTCGTTCCTCATCGCGATCGGTATCATGCTCGTTGCCGAAGCCTTTCACCAGGAGGTCAGCAAGACCTACCTGTACACGGCCATGGCCTTCTCGCTGGTAGTAGAGCTGATCAACATGCGCCTCCGCCGGAACATCGATATGGTGAAGCTGAACGAAAAACTACCCGATTACGCCGATTTCGGGGAGAAAGACGACGAATCCAAATCCTGATTACTCCGCAGCCCGGTACTTGCGCCGGATGGGGTTGATCAGAAACTTTTTCTGGGCAGTAAAGCTGTCCGGATGCAGTTGAGCAAACAGCTGCTTCCACTCTTCAAAACGCTCAGGCTCCGCTTTCGCAAAGGCCTGGGCGTTGATTTTTTTCTGGTGGAGGTATTCTTCGAATGTCATGACGGTCAGTAGTTCATTGCCGGAGATTTGCGCATCCGGATGTACACCCAGGCTGCAAAGGTAATCAGACTGCAGAGCAGAAAGTTGATCTGGTAGCTGTTTCGCAAGTGGTTATGCATCCAGCCGGAGGTAAGGGCTCCCAGACCAATACCCGCTTCGAGGGCGATGTAGGTCGTAGCGACGGCCCGTCCTCGGAACAGCGGATGGGCGAGGTCTACTGTCCATGCCTGTAGTGCCGGCGAGTTCAGACCCCAGGGAATACCGAAAAGAAAGGCCATGGCCAGTACCATCCAGGCGTCGGTCGCAAAGGCCAGGCCCAGCATCGCCACTACCTGAATCAGAATGGAAGACCGGAGTACTGCTACCCGCCCGAACCGGTCTGACGCCCGGCCGGCTACCAGGCGGATGAGCAGAGACGACAGGGTATAGGTCATGAAAAACGTCCCCTTATTCGTAATACCAACGGCGGTACAGAGATCCGGGCCGATTGTCAGGATAATCCCAATGGCATAGCTCACCAGCAGCATGACGATGGCCGGAGCGAGTACGCGGGGCTCGAATACCTCGTTTTTCCGGATGAGAAGCAAGCGCGGAGAAAAGCGTTCGCGGTGTTCCAGTGTCTCTTTGAGATTCATCAAAATCAGAATAGAGAGGAGGGCAAACGCCGACGACACGTAAAACATGGTATTGACCGACGACCACGATACGAGCCAGCTACCCAGCGGCGGTCCTGCCGACATGCCTATACTCGCTGAAATACCGATAACACTCAGGGCTTCGCCGCGGCGGTCTTCCGGAGCAACATCGGCTACATATGCCGACGTCGCCGTGGGTTTGAATCCCGTCGAAAAACCGTGAAAAAGCCTCAGCAGCAGAAACCCGTAAATCGTTACCATAAACGGATACAGCAGTCCGCAGACAAAACACACGAGCGAGCCGAATGCCATGATGGGTACCCGGCCGACGGTATCCGTCAATTTTCCCGAAAAAGGCCTGGAAAAGCCTGCTGTCAGCGTAAACAGGCTGATTACCAGCCCGACATATTCGCGCCCGCCGAGCGCCGATAAATACCCCGGTAACTCGGGGATCATCATGTTGAAACTGGCAGTGAAGAGAAAGTTACTGGCGCACAGCAGCCAAAACTGGATCGTGTAGATACTTCGGCTGGAATCCATGCGGCAAAGGTAGCCTTTTTGCCCAAGAAGGAAATCCGCATTTGGGAATACGCCCCGGCTTCCCTTTATTGGACTGGAATTTACGTGGGAACGAAACCTCTTCAATCTGAGCCGGTTATGGGACTGTCTTTTCTCTGCATCGCTACCTTCTTCAAAGGCAATGAATTTCTGAAATCTTGTAAACAGGCCGGGAATACGGTGTACCTCCTCACCGAAAAGAAACTGGAACACAAGCCCTGGGTCCGTGATTTCATCGACGAGATCTTTTTTGTGGATACGCCTGCCGGACAGGAGCTGAACCTGGAAGAAACCGCGAAAGGTCTTGCCTATATGCTTCGCAGCCGGCAGGTCGACCGCGTTGTGGCGCTCGATGATTTTGATGTGGAAAAAGCTGCCTACTTCCGGGAAGTATTCCGGTTTCCGGGCATGGGCCAGACGCAGGCGCGGTATTTCCGGGACAAGCTCGCCATGCGGGTAAAAGCCACTGAGGCAGACCTGAGAATTCCGGCGTTTTCGTCTCTTTTTCACGATGAAACGATCACCGCCTTTGCCGATTCGCACGCGTTCCCGATGGTGGTAAAACCCCGCGGCGAGGCCTCTACGACGGGCATCCGGAAGGTATGGAACAAGGACGAACTCTGGCAGGTTGTCCACAGCTTCGGCGACCGCCGCCACGAATACCTCGTCGAGCAGTTCAAGCCGGGGGATGTGTACCATGTCGATGCCCTGACCGCCGGCGGGAAAGTCGTTTTCAGCCGCGCCAGCCGCTACCTGTCGACACCGATGGAAGTGGCGCACGGCGGCGGAATTTTCCGCTCTGCGACGCTGGAAACCGGATCGGAAGAAGAAGCGGCGCTGCTTGATTTCAACGAAAAACTACTGACAGCCTTCGGCCTCACCGATTCGGCCAGCCATACCGAGTTTATCCGCTGCCACGAAGACGGGGAGTGGTACTTTCTGGAAACGGCCTCCCGCGTGGGTGGCGCGCATCTCGCCGAAATGGTGGAGGCAGCCACCGGGATCAACCTCTGGCGGGAATGGGCCCGGCTCGAAACGGCGGCGGCGAAAGGGTTGACTTATGAACTGCCGCCTGTCCGGTCGATGCACGCCGGGATTGTTATTTCACTGGTGAAAGAAGCCCATCCGGACCTGGCAGGGTATGAGGCGCCGGAACTCTGGTGGCGGATGAATGAAGAATTTCACATCGGGCTGATTGTGCAGTCGGATAGCCGGCAACGTGTAAACGAATTGCTGGATACATATGCGGAAAAAATCGCGCGGGAAAGCCACGCATCTGCTCCGGTGCGCGACCGGCCGACGCATTGAACAGAAATACCCGGCCTATCCCCTGAAAAAGATGTAGCATTACACCGCTAGGTATTACTAACCAGTTAGTTTTTTACGTAGCGGGCGATATTTTTTTTTGAACGCCGGGACAACTGACCAGCAAGGATACGGTGAAAAGTAAGGATGGAAGTGTTCTACCGATTGACAATAAATATTGTTTTTCTGCTTAAGTTATTTAATTGTAAATAAGTAATTAGTCGTTTAAGTATAAAACCGAACAGATTAGCTGGAACGGTATTATGCCTTGAAATTCAAAGCCTTATCTTTATTTTGCAATCACTTACTCAATTAGTGCTTCGGTATTGAATTTATGTGCGCAGCCACAGCCGCTTCGCCGGCGGCATGTAATGCAGTGCGTTCGCGTAAACTTTAACCTGATATGCCGAATGTTGACTAACGAAAATGCCCTGTTCAGCTCTGACGCCTCCCTGAAACCCTTCTTTTTTGATGGAAATCTGTGGTTCGGTCTCGTGGATTCTTCGGAGCGTTTGCTGGAGCTGGAGGAGTTCTATCCTAACCGGAAGTACCTGAAAGCTCGTCTGTTTGCCGGTTCGGGGTACTATTACCCCTGTTTCGGATTCAAGGGTGAAGGAATCACACTGGAAAATTATCTCGATCTGCAATTAGAGCTCGTTAACTACTGAGAAACACACTAAAAAAGAAAAAACGGAGTCGCCACTCCGTTTTTTCTTTTTTAGTCTTCGTCCGGCTGGTTTCGTTCCCGGACCAGTATCTTGTCGATTCGCTGCTCATCCATGTCGATCACTTCCAGAATGAGGTTGCCCCAGGTAATTTCGTCTCCTTCGACGGGAATCCGCCGCAGGTGATGCAGCATAAATCCGGCAACGGTCGAGTAGTCTTCCTCCAGAAAATCCCGGATATCCCGGCGGCCCAGCCGCGTCAGGAAATCAATAAACGGCATTTGCGCCTCCACGAGGTAGGAGCCGTCTTCCCGCCGGTGGAAGGTAAAGTCAACTACTTCGTCGTCCGGAATCTGCCCCACGATGGCTTCAAATATGTCGTTGACCGTTACCATACCCTGCAAAATCCCGTACTCATCGACGATGAAACCGTGGTGTACCTTTGACTTCCGGAATTCGTCCAGCACCTGATACGCCGAAATGTTCTCCGGCAGGTAAAGCGGTTTTTCGATCAGGCTGCGGAGGGGCGTTTCGGAAGTGGCCAGGTACAAATCCTTGACAGTCAGGTATCCCAGCATGTTGTCGAGCGAACGCTCGCCAACGGGGTAGACGGAGTGCCGCTCTGCTTCTACTTTCTGCCGGACCTGTTCCGGCGTATCGTTGACATCTATCCAGACCAGATCGCTCCGGTGCGTCATCAGAGACACAATATGGCGATCGCTGACGTTAAATACATTTTCGACGATCTCCTGTTCAATGACGTCAATCGTTCCCTGTTCCAGCCCTTCGTTGACAATAGCCTTGATTTCTTCTTCTGTCACCATCCCGTCATCACCCTTCCGGATGCCCAGTACTTTGACGATGAGGTTGGTAGACATCGACAATAACCAGATAAACGGATAGGTCAGCCGGGAGAGGAGGGACATTGGCAGCGCCAGCGTCTTTGATATCGCTTCGGGCCGGGTAAGGCCGATCCGTTTCGGAACGAGCTCACCGACGACGAGAGTCACATACGTTATCAGCAGCAGGAGTAGTGCCCGGGAGAGCGTCGGCGCATAGGGCGCCAGTGACGGAAATCCCATCAGCCATGCGGTAAGGTTGCCTTCGAGCTTCTCGCCCGAATAAATACCGGTCAGGATGCCGATAAGGGTAATGCCGATCTGAACGGTGGAAAGAAAGGTATCGGGTGCCTCTGCCAGTTGAAGGGCCTGTTTCGCGCGCGCGTCTCCCCGCTCGGCGTCGTTTTTCAGACGGATTTTGCGGGCGGAAACCAGGGCGATTTCCGCCATGGAAAAAACGCCGTTAAGGACGATCAGCAGGAGAAGAATAAGTAGTTCGGTCATGGACGGGCCGCGAGATTCTTTTCAAATATCCGGCAAAAAACACGCCAAAGGTAAAATTTCTTTTATTCCGGCCGGAAACCGGGTTTAGTGGATGTCATTGCTGAAGGCGTCCCAGAGAATCTCTGCCGGGTGGAGCGCAATCCGCCCTGTACCGTCCTTGATCTGGTGCCGGCAGCTCGTGCCGGGTGCGGCGATCAGTACGTCTTCCGGTTGTTTACGGACCGTCGGGAACAGCACCAGCTCTCCGATTTGCATCGACAGGTCAAAATGCTTCGCTTCATAGCCGAAGCTGCCGGCCATTCCGCAGCATCCGGAGGGAATCATGTGCACCTCGTACTGAACCGGTAGCGACAGGATCTTTTTGGTATGCGTCAGGCTCGACAATGCTTTCTGGTGGCAGTGCCCGTGCAGCTTGATGAGCCGTTTGGCGGCTGTAAACTGATCCGACTTGATATTCTTCTTGTCGATCTCCTGCGCCAGAAATTCATCGAAGATAAAGGCCCGCTCGGCTACCTGCCGGGCTTGCTCCTGAAGCTCGGAGGGTACCAGTTCGAGGTACTCGTCCCGCAGCGTCAATAGCGCGGAAGGCTCCAGACCGATGATCGGCGCGCCTTCCCGGATCGCTTCTGAAAGTAGTTTAACGTTCTGAATAGCAATGGCTTTCGCCTGCTTGACCATTCCTTTGGACAAATACGTCCGGCCCGACTCGACGTGGTAGGGAATTTCGATTTTATACCCGAGACCGCTCAGCAGCAGAATCGCCTTTTTCCCAACTTCTACGTCGTTGTAGTTCGTAAACTCATCACAGAAAAACAGGATACGCTTGAACTTGACCCGCCCGGTACTGTTGAGGCGGGCTTCGTTTTCAGCAAACCACTTCCGCAGCGTTTGAGGGGCCATTTCGGGCATCGAGCGACCGGGTGCGAATCCCATGACTTTTTTGATGACGGTTGAAGGTAACTTGCTCGTCATCATCCAGTTATAGAGTCCAGGTGTTTTGCTTCCGATGCGGGATAGGGCCGTGAAATTGCCGATCATCCGCGAACGGAACGGTACTCCGTGCGCATCGTAATAATGCTGAAGAAACTCGGCTTTCAGTTTCGCTACGTCGACGCTGCTCGGGCATTCCGATTTACAGCCTTTGCAGCTCAGGCAGAGATCCATCACATCCTTGATTTCGGCGTGGTCGAACGGATTTTTCTTATCCGACCGCGTCAGAAATTCCCGGAGAATATTGGCCCGTGCCCGGGTCGTATCGTGTTCTTTCCGGGTAGCCATGAAACTGGGGCACATGGTGCCGCCGGAAAGCTCTGTTTTGCGGCAATCTCCTGATCCGGAACATTTTTCGGCCAGGCGCAGGATGTTTTCCTGTCCGGAGAAATCGAAATAGGTATTGATTTTACGAACCGGTTTGTCAGCGTCATACCGCAGAAACTGATTCATCGGCGGCGTGTCGACGATCTTCCCGGCGTTGAACAGGCCTTCCGGATCGAAAAGCTGTTTCACTTCCCGGAACAGGCCGTATACCTGCTCGCCCATCATCTGCGGGATAAATTCGCCGCGGAGACGACCGTCGCCGTGCTCGCCCGAGAGCGAGCCGTTGTATTTTTTGACCAGCTCGACGGTATCGGCGAGTACCTGCCGGAAAAGCCGCTGCCCTTCTGCCGTTTTCAGGTTGATCATCGGCTCGACGTGCAGCTCGCCGGCGCCGGCGTGGGCGTAGTAGCTGGCATGCAGGCCGTGACCTTTCAGTATTCCTTCGAGGTCGGCGATGTATTCCGGAAGCTCCTCCGGCGCTACAGCGCAGTCTTCGATGAGGTTAACCGGCTGTATATCACCGGGAAGATTGCGGATCAGGCCAAGGCCACCCTTGCGGACGTCCCATACCTGTTTCGTCTGTTCTCCATAGATCACCGGCGTTGCATAGGCCAGCTGGTGCTGCCGGAGTTCGGTCAGAAATCCGTCGACCTGCGCCTGCAATACCTCCGGCGTATCGGCCATGAATTCGACCATGAGAATTGCCGCCGGATCTCCTTCGATGAAAAAGCGGTTTTTACTCTGCTCGGGATTGTCTTTCGTGAAATCGAGAATGTATTTGTCAACCAGCTCCGACGACATCGGGTGATGCCGCAGCGCCACCAGATTGGCCCGGAGCGACTGGTCGATCGAGGTACAATGCACGCACACCACCGCTACCTCTGCCGGAGGGAGTGGTAAGAGATTGATTTTCAGTTCTGTTGCCAGCGCCAGCGTACCTTCCGATCCGGCGAGAAGCGCACATAGGTTAAAATCGGAACCGCCCGTACTGAACGGATCCGTTTCAAGCAGGGCGTCAAGCGCATAGCCCGTATTGCGGCGGGTCAGCGATTGTTTGGGAAAGCGGCGGACGATCTGTTCCTGATTCGTCTTGTCCGACAGCAGTTGGTGTAATCCCTGATAAATCCGGGTTTCGAAGGCATTTTCAGCGTCGGTACCTTCTACTTTATTCTGGTAGCGCCAGGGGGTAAGCGAGCGGAATTCCGCCTCCGAACCGTCTGAGAGAATCACCTTTGCCGAAAGCAAATGATCCCGCGTATTTCCCCAGACAATACTATGGAGGCCGCAGGAATTATTGCCGACCATCCCGCCGATCATGGCGCGGTTGGCGGTCGACGTTTCCGGTCCGAACATCAGCCCGTACGGCGCCAGTACTTTGTTGAGGTCATCCCGGATCACTCCCGGTTGCACCCGAACCCAGCGCTCCTCCGCATTGATTTCGAGGATTTCGGTGAAATACTTCGACAGATCCACCACAATGCCTGCTCCTACTACCTGCCCGGCAAGGGATGTACCGGCCGTCCGCGGAATGAGCGTCGTCCGGTTAGCCCGGGCAAAAGCAACCAGCTCGTGCAAGTCCTGTACGTTCCGCGGGATGGCCACCGCCACCGGTTTTTCCCGGTATACAGACGCATCCGTTGCATACAGAATCCGTTGGGCATGATGCTCAGGCGTGTTGTTGTAGTAAAGTTCTCCCTGAAAACGGGACCGGAGAACGTCAAAGCGGGAGGCTTCGATGGAGGCAGGCATTGTATTCACACCAAAAAAGGAACGCAACTTGCATGGATAATCAGCCCGGAAAAGGCCCGACGCAGGCATAGCCGCCTGCTGTCCCCGCAAAGGTAAGGCCCTTTTCCGATGTATCCCTGTAACGCTGCCGGTTTATGCGGTTATAAGGCGGGTTATTGCCGGAATGACAGGTGCTCGCGCACAAGCGCCTCCCATTCCTCGTCCAGCGAAACGGCGGGAAATGCTGCGCCTGCCCGGCGGTACCAGTACCGCGCGTTCCATTCATCTCCTTCCTTGCGGTGGAGGTAGGCGTGGAGACGATCATACGGGCGGGTGCCTTCGGCGGATTGAGCAATTTCATGGGCCGATTCCCAGTCGCCCTTCCCGTCGTACCACAGCGCCTGCAACACATCCGGAAAGCCGGCAGGAGGTTCGGGCTGCTCCAGCGTCCCGGAAAATTCTTGAAAAGTCATCGTTTTTCGCGTTTAGGTTTCCGGCCAACGTACCGGGGGAACGGGCAAATACATGTATTTTTCCGCTCCTAAAACAACCTTCGGTGGTGAAAGTACACCTGAAAACTCTTTCTGATGACGACCGGCCTGTTTTTCTGACCGGATCGTTCTGCGACTGGCAGACAGAGCTGCCCGCATTCCGGATGACGAATCTCGGCGCCGGCGGCTATGAATTTACTTTTCCGGAACTAGTACGTCCACCCTTTTCGTACAAGTATACGAAGGGAGACTGGTCGTCCGTCGAACTCGACGCCAGCGGCTGGGATACCCCGAACCGGGAATGGATCGGGCGGGTAGCCACCCGCTCGGATACGGTACCGCACTTTATGACCGGAGGGAAGGCCTTTGATCCCTGGATGTCTCCCGGGCTGAAAATATGGCCGGAGATGACCATGAAGCCGCTCCGCCGGAAAAGGCGTGTGTCTATTCTGCTTCCTGCGGGCTATGGCAATACCGATGAGCGGTATCCGGTGCTTTATTTTCAGGACGGACAGAATATATATGGCGGCGGCAGTGTTTATGGCGACTGGGCGCTCGACCGCAAAATGGCCATCCGCGCGCAGCAGGGCAGGCGCCCGTTTATCGGCGTCGTCATCGATCACGGAGCCGAACGGCGCCGCGCGGAGTTTAACCCCTATGCCCGGCACCGGGAAGGCGTGAAATACCTGCAATGGCTGACGACGGAGCTGAAGCCTGAAATCGACCGGCATTTCCGTACCTTACCCGACCGCCGGAATACCGGCCTGTGCGGCAGTTCACTCGGAGGCCTGATCAGCCTGTATGGCGTCGCGCATTTTCCGGATATCTTTGGTATGGGGCTGATTTTCAGTCCTTCGCTGTGGGTTTCGCAGCAGGTATATACCGATGCCGCAACGATTCGCAGCGGATTGGGGACGAAAATATACCTCTATGTCGGAGGGAAGGAATCTGCCGGAACGGCCGCGGCCGTCCGTAAAATGAACCGGGTACTCCGGGAAGCCGGAGCGGCAGTGGCTCTTTCTGAAAAACCGGCAGCCACGCATTCAGAAGCCGCCTGGAGCGCTGAGCTGCCTTTTGCCTTGTCTTATTTGTTGGACGAATCAACCGTATGATACATGAAAATTGCTTGCGTACCTCAGTTTTCGGACGATTGTCAGGCACTGATCTATCCCATTACTTCCGACTGGGCTGACTGGTCGGTCCTTGCAACAGCTACCGGAGTCAGCGAAGCATTGCTCCGGGAAGAAGTCAAAGGAGAGAAGGGAGAAATAACCCCCTTTTTCGCCAATGAGCGCCGGGTATTCATCGTCGGGTTAGGCAAAGACCCCCGTTCTTCCGATATCATCAGAGCGCTCCGTACGGTGGTTTTTCGCCATAAAGCGAAACTTTCTGCCGTAATAGGTGTGGAGATGAGCAACCTGCCCGCTGCCTGGGCGGAGTTTGTCGCGAACGGTGTACGGCTGGCGGAATATGACTTTGGGCTGTATAAAACCGATACCAAACCTGCTCCGGTATGGGCCGGACCGGAGGGCAGGCTGGAACTTCATCTGGCCGCCGATGCTTCTGCTGCGATCCGGAAAGGGGAAATCCTGGCTGAAACGCAGCTGCAGCTCTTCCGTTTGCTGAACGCGCCCGCTAACCACAAGAATCCCAGGACACTGGCAAGCTGGGCAATGCAGTCGGGCGACCGCTACGGGTATTCCGTCCGCGTATTCGATGCCGGCGAATGCCAGGCGATGGGCCTTGCCTCGCTGCTGGCGGTCGGACAGGGTAGCCCCAACGAAGCCGGATTTATCGTCATGGAATACAAGGGAGAGGGCGCTTCGCAGACCGTGGGCCTCGTCGGGAAGGGCGTTACGTTTGATACCGGCGGGATTTCCATCAAGCCTTCCGAAAACATGCACCTGATGAAGTCGGATATGGGTGGCGCCGCTGCGGTGCTCGGGACAATGGAGGCCGCTGCCCGCCTCAGATTGCCGGTGCACCTGGTCGGAATCGTGCCGACGACGGAAAACAGCATCGACGGGGAAAGCATGAAACCCGGAGATGTCATTCCATCCTATGCCGGAAAAACCATTGAAGTGACGGATACCGACGCGGAAGGACGCCTGATTTTGGCTGACGGACTGGCGTATTGTGTCAAAAATTATCAACCGGATGTGTTGATAGACCTCGCAACGCTGACCGGCAGCGTGATACGGACCCTCGGATACCAGGCGGCCGGACTTTTCACCAACAACGACAAGCTGGGCAAACAACTCAAACGGGCCGGGGAACATACCGGCGAGCGGCTCTGGCGTTTGCCACTCTGGGAAGAATACGCCGAGCACCTGAAATCCGATGTGGCAGATATTCGTAATTTCTCCGGACTGCCTCATTCACAGGCTATTGCGGCAGCGAAATTTTTGGAAGTATTCACAGAAGGGCATTCCGCCTGGGCGCATCTTGATATTGCCGGGACTGCCTATGGAGATACTGATTTTGCTCCGCAACGTGCCGGAACCGCCTATGGAGTCCGTTTACTGATCGATTTTCTGGAAAGACAGATCGTTGATATTTGATGAAAAAATGAGAAAAAAGTGACTTATCGTACTTTCGTGCGACTAAAAAAATGATTTTAGTCACATTTCGACCTAACTGTCGTCATGTGTCATTGGCTGAAAAAGGGAGAATATTGCTTCTGAAACTAATCAAAACAGGTCATTTTTTTCCCTGGACTCTCAGACACACCCCCGGACGGATACTCACCATGCGAACTTCGGTTCGTAATTCTTTCGGGAGAAATTTCACTTAAAGAGAACTGAGAAATGATTGACCCCGTTTTCATTGCGTAACAAGTGGGTTAGTGATAAAAGCCGTTCTGCCTCAGAGCGGCTTTTTTCCTTTTCAGGGGTTTTCGATGACAGGGGGGAAAGTGTATTCGATTTTCCAGCCGGATGTTTCAGCCAGTTGCGTCAGCAGAATCTGTACCTGTCGGCGGGCTACCTGGGGTAGTTCGGAAGCGACGGCCTTGTTGTGGATAACCTGTTTGGCGTCGGAGAGCAGCTTGGTATACTCGTCTTTGTTGAACCGGTTGAAGAGGCCCTGATCGATGTCGTAGATGTTATAGTCCGAATCGATACTGAGAATTTCCGGCTCCGGCATTTCGTCGATGATCATCCGGCGGGAGCCTTCTTCCCAGCGCATGTGCACTTTCTGGAAATCATAGCCCACCATGACTTTGGCTTTTGTGACGATCAGCGCCTTTTTGGAGCCCGCCTTGAGGCCCATGAAAAGGTCTTTGCGGTCGGTATGATCGTGGATTTCGGAAAAATGCCCTTCGGCGAGGACGACTTTGAAGACTTTCTCAATGCGCTCCAGCAGCACGGTTGATTCCGTCCGGATTTCTTTCTGGCGGGAAGTACTCAGTTTCCCAAAGAGGGTGGCGACGCCAAAACCGGCTCCGGTCCCGAGCAGACCGATGAAAAGCAACTCAATAAGTTCCATGTGTTGAAGTGGTGGAATGTGCCGGCTGACGGTTGAGTGCCTGATCCGGCCGGATAGTACAAAACGATGGTAAATTCGGGGAAACGCGATACAAAATTGACTAATTCCATGAAATGCATATTACTATTTTTCGCGTTGGGGTAAAATAGCTTAATTTTCCGGGAATTTTAAACCGACCATTCCTAATTCCCTGACCAAATGCCCTCAAAACAGCTGGAGACGCTAGATTACCTCGTATTCCTGGTCTATTTTATTATCGTTGCCGGTTACGGATATTGGATTTACAAGAAGAAGCAGACCGAAAAAATATCCACAACCGACTTCTTTCTGGCGGAGGGTTCTCTTACCTGGTGGGCAATCGGAGCCTCGTTGATTGCCTCGAATATTTCGGCTGAGCAGTTTATCGGGATGTCCGGAAACGGCTTCTCCATGGGGCTTGCCATCGCTACCTACGAATGGATGGCTGCTGCTACCCTGATTGTCGTAGCGGTGTTTTTCATGCCGATCTACCTCAAGAACCGGATCTTCACGATGCCGCAGTTTCTTACCCAGCGGTACAACAATACGGTGTCGATGATCATGGCCATTTTCTGGCTGTTTTTGTACGTATTGGTCAATTTGACGTCTATCCTCTTTCTGGGGGCGCTTGCCGTTTCGACGATCTCCGGCCTGAACTTCACGGGTTGCATGATCGGTCTGGCGGTTTTCGCCGTGATCATCACCATCGGGGGTATGAAGGTAATCGGCTTTACAGACGTTATTCAGGTATTCTTCCTGATTCTCGGCGGTTTGGCAACGACCTACCTGGCGATCAACCTTGTCTCTTCTGAAAACGGTACGCAGGGCCTGCTCAACGGATTCGATCTCATGCTGAGCAAATCGGCCGATCACTTCCAGATGATCTTCCCTAAAGGCCACCCGCATTATGCATCGCTGCCGGGTCTGACGATCCTGATCGGCGGTATGTGGATTGTAAACCTGAACTACTGGGGTTGTAATCAATACATTACACAACGTGCGTTGGGCGCCGATCTGAAAACAGCTCGTGAAGGGATTCTCTTCGCTGCTTTTCTGAAGCTTCTCATGCCCGTCATCGTAGTATTGCCGGGTATCGCCGCCTATACGCTCTATCAGCAGGGGCTGTTCCAGCAGGATATGCTGACGAACGGAGAGCTGAACCAGGACCGGGCGTATCCGGTTCTCCTCAACCTCCTGCCGACCGGGCTGAAAGGACTTTCCTTTGCAGCATTGACGGCTGCGGTGGTAGCGTCGCTGGCAGGTAAAGCCAACTCCATTTCGACGATCTTCACGCTTGATATCTACAAGAAATACATCGCGCCGAATGCCTCTGAAACACAGCTGGTGACGGTCGGCCGGGTAGCCATCTGGGTAGCCATGATTCTGGCGATCCTCATTTCGCCGTTCATGGGGATTGACAAAAAAGGCGGATTCCAGTTCATCCAGGAAATGACCGGTCTGGTTTCTCCGGGCGTATTTGCCGCCTTTATCATGGGCTTTTTCTGGAAGAAGACGAACTCGGCCGGCGCGCTTTTCGCTATTGTGGGCGGTTTTGTGCTGTCGCTGTTCTTCAAGAATGTGCTGCCGGAAATGGTGAACCTGGAGTTTCTCGCGCCGAGCGGTTTCGCGGTTCTCAATGAGACCTCACATCTCTATGAAATTCCCTTCCTCGATACGATGGGGTTTGTCTTCCTCATCTGTGTGGTGGTGATGGTGATTCTGGGTATTGCCCAGCCGAGCAGCAAGGGATTGGCGATCGATCCGTCGATGTTCCGGGTGAAACCGACTTTCGCGATGGGAGCCGGTCTGGTTCTCCTCGCTGTTGCGATTCTGTACGCCGTATTCTGGTAGTTTACCGGATTTCCGGTTCCGGACACCCCGCAAGGTTCGCCCTGCGGGGTGTTTTTTTACGATCAAACGGGTAGGAAATGCGCTTCCTGCGCTTATCGGAGCATCGGTCATGAAAAAATAAGTGTCGAAATAACACCCATAGTGACAAAAGTTCCCTATTTTTGACTAATTCACTGATAATCAATAGTGGATATTCCTCACAATTCGTTAAAACCTATGAAGTTTCCTCTCTCCCGAGGATGGAATGCCCGGTGGTGCCGGGTATTGGGGTTAAGTCTGGGCTGGACGGCCGTCGCCGCGCAGACACCGCTTCCGCTGACTGACCTTTCGTCGTTCCGGAATCCGTCCAAATCCTGGAGTATCGTTGGCGCCGCCAGCGGAACTCCGCAAGACGCCGCGCTCAAAGGAGCATCCGGAACAGGCGTACTTCTTGCCACCCCCGGCAAACTCTACAACCAGGCCGATTACCTCGTCACCAAGTTCGAGCACGGGGATATGAACATCTCCCTGGATTTTATGCTTCCGAAGGGCTCCAACTCCGGTGTGTACCTGATGGGCCGCTACGAGGTGCAGCTTTACGACAGCTGGGGTGTGCAGAATCCGAAGTCGATCGACTGCGGAGCCCTGTACGAGCGCTGGGACGACAAACGTACCCCCAGCGGTTACGAAGGCCACGCTCCGCGCCTCAATGCCAGCCGGGCTCCCGGCCTCTGGCAGCACCTGGAAATCGCTTTCAAGGCGCCGAAATTTGATGCTTCCGGGAAGAAAATTTCGAATGCCCGCTTTGTGAAAGTAGTGTTGAACGGCACGATCATCCACGAAAACATCGACGTGTTCGGACCTACCCGCGCGTCTCTTTACAACGATGAAAAAGCCCGCGGACCGCTTGTGCTTCAGGGAGATCACGGTCCGGTAGCATTCCGATCTGTTTCATACGAACTGCTCGACAAGGCGCCGCTGGTAGCCGGTCCGGTAGAATACGCGTTTTATTCCGGGAAATACAGTGTCATTCCGAACCTGGATACGCTGAAAGCCAAGCCCGTTCGCACCGGTACGGTTGAAAAAGTCAACAGCACGCTGGCGGATGGTAAATCGGACTACCTGCTGGTTTTCAACGGAAAGCTCACTGCGCCGGATGCCGATCAGTATCAGCTGATTGTCCAATGGACCGGTAAAGGCCGCCTCGTCGTGGACGGCAAAAATGTATTCGAAGGAGACCTCTGGTATGACAAGCCCAAGACCGTCGACGTAACACTGTCAAAAGGCGAGCATACCTATTCCCTGCTGCAGGCAAAGGACTTTTCCTGGGCGCCCAAAGTCATCGGATTTTATGCCGAACGAAAAGGCGGCAACCTCCAGGAACTGCATGGTTTCGGCTCCGTACCAGACGTGGACCCTGTACCTGTGATCGCCGTTGAACCCAAAAACGAAGCCGAGCAGGTACGCTCATTTGTCTGGAAACCCGGTTTTACGGCCGGAGACGCCAACAAAAAACTGCGTGTACTCCACGTTGGAGACCCGACAGGCGTGCATTACAGCTACGATCTGGATCAGGCGTCGCTGCTGGTCAGCTGGCGCGGCGGGTTTATCAACATGGCTGATGCCTGGCACGAGCGCGGCGAAGCGCAGACGAGCGAGCCGCTTGGAGCCGTACTTCCATTGTGGGCTACTGCGCCCGTAGGCGCGGAAGGCTCCGCGACGCCGGATTCGACCGCGGGTCTGATCTACAAAGGCTATCGGCTTGACGGACAGGGACATCCGACCTTTACCTATCAACTGGCCGGCGCCGAATTCACGGATTTCATTCAGCCGTATGAAAGTGGAAAAGGCCTGTCCCGGACGGTTAGCCTGAAGGGCGGCTCAGGCCTCGAGTACCGCCTGGCGAAAGGCCGGACGATCGCTTCGGTCGGCAAGGGCCTCTACCTCGTCGACGGTATTTTCTATGTGCAGACGACGGCCCGCGTCCGTATCGTCCCGAACAACGGACAACAGGAACTCCGGGCAGCCGGTGGTGCCCCCGTCCAGTACGAACTGATCTGGTAATCACATGAAACGCATAGCCCGATATTTAACTCTCTCTTCCCTGCTGGCTGCCTCTGCTGCGTATGCGCAGAAGCCGGCTTCGGAAGCCGATTTTTACCAGCTCCGTACGCTTCCCATTCCGGAAAATGCTATTCTGGAAGTGGGAGGGATGACGGTCCTCCCGGACGGTCGCCTGGCGGTTTCAACTCGTCGCGGAGAAATCTGGATGGTAGAAAACCCCTACCAGAAAAACGGTACTGCACCGTATTTCAAGCGGTTTGCTTCCGGCCTGCATGAAGCGCTGGGGCTTACGTATAAGGATGGATCGTTCTATTCCTCGAACCGCGGGGAACTGACGAAGATCACGGATGAAGACGGAGACGGCCGCGCCGACCGTTATGAGCCGGTTATTCAGCTACCCGTCACCGGAAACTACCACGAATACAGCTATGGCCCGGTGTTTGACAAGGATGGCAATATGCTGGTCACGCTCAACGTCGCCTGGGTAGGATACGGCGCCAGCCTGGCGAAATGGCGGGGATGGCTCATCAAAGTCTCCCCCGATGGCAAGGTAGAACCTATCGCTGCCGGACTTCGGTCGCCGGCCGGTCTGATGATCAATTCTGCCGGAGATATTTTTTATGCGGAAAACCAGGGAGACTGGGTTGCTTCCGGAAAGGTTACGCTTCTGAAGAAAGGTACTTTTGCTGGCCACGGTCAAAGCCTCAAATGGACAAAAGAGCCTGATTCCCCGCTCAAACTGACGATCGATCAGCTGCCGGATACCGGTGAGGCGGTCGCTACTGCCGGTACCCGCATTCCGAATTACCAGTTTCCGGCCTGCTGGTTCCCGCATGTACTGATGGGTATTTCGACCTCGGATATCCTCGAAGATACCGAAGGGCATTTTGGCCCGCACTTCAAGGGGCAGTACTTCGTCGGCGATCAGGGACACTCCAAAGTCATGCGGATGTACCTCGAAAAGGTAAACGGCGAGTACCAGGGCGCCTGTTTCCCCTTCCGGGAAGGATGGGCTTCCGGTTTGCTGCGCCTGCAATGGGGGCTCGACGGCTCCATGCTGGGCGGGATGACGAGCCGCGGCTGGTCGTCTACCGGTAAAGCTCCCTACGCGCTGCAACGCCTCATCTGGTCCGGAAAAACGCCTTTCGAAATGCAGGAAATCCACTCAAAAGCAGATGGGTTTGAAGTAGTATTCACCAAACCGGTGGACAAGGAAACGGCAGCCAATCCGGCAAACTACAAGGTATCAAGCTTCACGTACAAGTATCACCACAACTATGGTAGCCCTATTATCAATGCTGAAGAAAGCAAGATCAAGGGTATCAAAGTAGCGGACGACGGCCGTTCGGTACGTATCGTTCTGGATGGTACTTTCCGTGAGCATTACATTTATGAAATCAAGCCTGAAGGCGTACGGTCAGCAGAAAACGATGGAGTACTGCACCCCGTGGGTTATTACACGCTGAATGCCGTAGCCAAGAGCGATGTCGTAACAGCCTTTACCCCGTTCAAAGCGACGGAAACGGCTCATCACCACATGGACATGCCGGCAACGGATACCAAGGCAACGGCCAAGACACCCGGTAAGGCTTCCGCCAAGCGGGTGACTGAGATGCCCGCGTCGTGGTCGGCGCCGGATCAGGTGATTACCGTGGGTACCAAACCCGGGTTGAAGTTCGACGTCGCCGAGGTACAGGTCCGCGCCGGTTCGAAGGTGAAGCTGGTCTTCAACAACAACGACGACATGACGCACAACTGCGTCGTGGTAGCGCCCGGAGCGGCCGACGAAGTAGGTACGAAAGCGATCAATCTCGGCTTGAAAGGTCCTGATCTGCAATACGTTCCGAACTCGCCCAAGGTGCTGTTCCATACCAATCTGTTGCAGCCGGAATCGTCCGAAACGATCTATTTCACGGCCCCGGCCCAACCCGGCGAGTACACCATGCTGTGTACGTACCCCGGGCACCATACGCTGATGCAGAGCAAGCTGAAGGTGGTGAAGTAAGTAATGCAGGTGGAAAAGTCCTCCGCAGGCCCGCCAGGCGGGAGTGCGGAGGACTTTTTCTTTGTATCTTACCCCGCCGGTGAATGGAACTGATCCGGTTGACAACCCATCCGGATCACCCGTCCGCCAGGCGCGGGAACCGCTCCGGAAAACCCCCTCGTCCTATGGAACGTTTTCTCCTCACCGCCTATTTATGCTGTCTGATGGGCCTTTCTGCCTGCCACTCACCGAAAGAATTACACACTGTGCCTGACCAAGACGCCTACCCCAAGCCTCCGGTAGCACCCCGGAAGCCCCAGACTTTTACCGAACACGGATACCAGCGTACCGACGATTACTTCTGGCTGAAAGACAAAAAGAACCCGGAAGTACTGGCCTACCTGAAAGCCGAAAATACGTATGCCGACACCGTTCTGGCACATACCAAACCCTTTCAGGAGAAGCTCTTTGCCGAGATGAAAGGCCGGATTAAGGAAGACGATCAGTCGGTGCCGGTCTTTTCCAATGGCTACTATTACTACACCCGTACTGAAACCGGTAAACAATACGCCATTCAGTGCCGGAAGAAAGGTAGCCTGTCTGAAAAGGAGGAAATCATCCTCGACGGGAACAAGCTCGCCGAAGGACACGACGCCTTTATACTTGCCGGTACCTCAACCAGCGAAGACCAGAATCTGCTGGCCTACCAAAGCAACAATACCGGCTCCTATGCCGAGTTTGACCTGAAAGTAAAGGATTTACGGACCGGCCAGCTTCTCCCGGATGTCATTGAAGGAATCAGCGGATTTGCGTGGGGAACAGATAATAAGACCCTCTACTACGTCACGTACGACAAGGCGCTACGTCCGTACCGTCTTTACCGCCATACCCTCGGGGAAAAAGGAAAGGACGTACTGCTGTTTGAAGAAAAAGACCCGCTGTTTACCCTGAACGTGGGTCGCTCGAAATCAAAAGAATTCATCATCGTCTACACCGGTAGTTTTACGACGTCGGAAGTCATGCTCATTCCGACGGCAAACCCGGCCGGGAAGCCGGAAGTATTCCTCCCCCGGCAGAAAGACGTGACTTATGGCGTGGATGTCCATCCCGATCATTTCTTCCTGACTTACAAGGACAAGCAGAACCTGAATCAAAAGATTTACGAACTGCCGCGAACAGGCTATCAGGACCGGAAGACGTGGAAGGAAATCGTTCCCCACAACCCGAAAGTGAAGATTGAGGACACGGAAGTATACCAGCAATACCTGGTGATTGAGGTACGGAACGAAGGATTGATGCAGATCCGCGTCCGCAACCTGCAATCGGGCGAAACGAAGACGGTCGAATTCCCGGAACCGGTATACACCGCGTTTTCGATGGGATTGCCCGATTTCAAGTCGACCAAAATCCGCTACGGATACACCTCCCTGAACCGGCCCATGAGTACGTTTGAATACAACATGGAAACCGGCGAGACGGTCAAACTGAAGGAAACCGAAGTACCCGGCGGCTTTGACCCTGAAAAGTATGAAGTGAAGCGGCTGTGGGCGACGGCTCCGGACGGCGTCAAGGTGCCGATTGCGGCTGTTTATCAGAAAGGGCTGGAACTGGACGGTAAAAATCCCCTGCTCATGACGGGCTATGGTTCCTATGGGATTTCATCGGACGCGTATTTCGACCGGAACGCTTTCAGCCTCATCGACCGGGGTTTTGTCTATGCCATCGCGCAGATTCGCGGCGGATCAGACCTGGGCGAGCAATGGTACGAAGACGGCAAGCTGCAGAAAAAGATCAATTCCTTCACCGACTTCATCGCGTGCGCGGAGTACCTCGTCAAGGAAAAATACACGGCGTCTGATCGCCTGGCTATCATGGGCGGGAGCGCCGGCGGGCTGCTGATGGGCGCTGTGACCAATATGCGGCCAGACCTGTTCAAGGTTGTCATTGCCGAAGTACCGTTCGTCGATGTGATCAATACCATGCTCGATACCAGCCTGCCGCTGACCACGCAGGAGTACGAGCAATGGGGTAATCCCAACGTCAAAGCCGACTATGATTACATCCGGAAGTATTCGCCCTATGATAATATCAAGGCGCAGGCCTATCCGAATATCCTGGCGACGGGCGGCCTTAATGACTCGCAGGTAGGCTTTCACGAACCGGCAAAGTATGTCGCCAAATTGCGTACGCTGAAAACGGATAAAAACCTGCTGCTGCTGAAGATCAACATGGGATCGGGGCACGGCGGAGCCACCGGCCGTTTCGATTACCTCAAGGAAGTAGCCTTCCAGTATGCGTTTATTTGTGACCGCATCGGCTGGACAACCGAATAAATCAACCGATAGGGCAGGGGCGAACCCTGCCCTCTTTTTATACCTATGCTGCGCGTTGTTGTTTTGTTTTGCCTGCTGACGGGAAGTGCCTTCGCCCAGCAGAAGTCTCTTTTGTGGGAAGTTTCGGGAAACGGTCTGAAACAGCCTTCGTATCTGTATGGTACGTTCCACCTGCTGTGTCAGAAAGACTTGAAGATCAGTCCGACAGCGATGGAAAAGCTGAAAGATGCCGGACAGATGTACCTCGAAATTGACATGGACGATCCCCAGGAAATGTCGTCCATGATGAACAATATGTACCTGAAAGGCCAGACGCTGAAGGACCTGACCGATTCGACAGACTATGCCTTCCTCTCCCGGTTTTACCAGGATTCCCTGCATATCAGCCTCGCCGCTGTCGGGAAAATGAAGCCCTTCATGCTGATGAGCCTGTTGTATCCGAAGTTGCTGGGGTGCTCGCCGGGCTCGCCGGAGCTGGTGTTTATGCAGGCGGCATCGACGGCCAAAAAGCCGATTATGGGGCTTGAAAAGGCGGCAGACCAGTTTGCCGTCATCGATAAACCCGGGCCGAAGAAGACCGCCGAACAGCTCGTGAAATTTGTCCGGGAATACGAAAAATCCCGGAATGAATTCAACGAAATGCTCGATCTCTACCGGCAGCAGGACGTGGAAGCATTGTACCGCCTCACCGAATCACAACCCGACTACGCCGATCAGATCGAGGATCTACTCTGGAACCGCAATGCCAACTGGATAGGAGTACTGGAGAAGGCGATGGCGGAGAAAGCGACGTTTGTCGCGGTAGGCGCCGGGCACCTCGGCGGGCCGAAAGGTGTGCTGGCGCTCCTGCGTGCCAAAGGCTACCAGATCCGGGCGCTGTAGTTACCGGGACGTACGGAAAAGGTCGACGCGGTCCGGCGCTTCTACCCGGAAGTCGGGCATTCTCAGGACGGATTCCCCGCTGCCTTCAATGCGCAGCCTGTTGGTAATTCCCGGGAAATTCGGATAATACCCCAGCCGGACCTGGAAGGTATTGAACGTCAGGTTTTCGTTCCGGAACCGGAAGCCGATGCCATAGCCCTGGTAAATGTTGGAAAACAGGTGGGAGTTGTCGAACGACAAAAGCCCCAGGTCGATGAACCCGACAAACGCCGTCCGGAAGCCGAACATCTGAAACGGGGAGAAAAAGACAGATTGCAGGTTCATAATTGCCCGGTTGGTACCCCGTAAAAAGTTACTGGATACGCCGGGTATCCCGTCGTTGTTGTTCAGCGTCAGGTACTCATACTGAAACCGGTTGATACCGGCAGTATACTTGAAGGTGACGAAATGCCGGAAGCTGGACCGCCGGTGCGTCATCAGCGGGCTGAAGTAGTTAGCCTCGATGTTGAAGGTACCCTGCTGAATATGACCGTGTTCGAGGTAGCCGCTGACGGAAGTCAGCGCGTAGAGGTATCCCCCTTTCTTGTTTCCGAGGTAAGTGCCGTGCGCCAGACGCAGGGACGAATAGGTGCGGAGGCCTATATCCGACTTTTCCTTGCCCCAGGTCAGGGACGCCAGAAAGCCGACGGGAACGTCTTCCGTCCGTCCGAAGCCGTAAATCAGGACGTCCCGTTCGTAGTTCCGGTTGGAATAACCGATACTTCCCAGATACACGCGCAATCCCGGAAAGAGGTTTTCCGCCCCGGCCGGCAGGTTAGACCGCTGCAGGTAGCCGTAGCCGCTGGTACGCGCCGCCAGGATGAGCCGTGTCCGGCTGTTGAGTTTCTGGTCCCGGAAGCCGAGCTTGAAGGCGCGGCCAAACCAGGCATCCTGAAACCCGTAGCGCAGGCGGGCCCGTACCGTTGTATCTGAATTCGGGTTGACGAAGACGAACTTATTCTCCTGTACCAGCGATACCTCAAAAGCTCCTGCATACTTGATTTCAGGCGTGATGAAGTCCTTTTGCAGGCGCGCGCCAACCTGCTTTTTATCCCGCAGATAGTCTAAATACAGCTGGGTAGTCGTCAGCGACCGGCCGATATACGGCAGCGAATACCGGCTGAAGAATTCAAGCGGTTGGTAGGGCGCGTCTCCTTTATACGCAATCCCTGTTTTCCAGGCATGGGCCATGCCGCGGACGTTTTTCTGTTCGACGGCGAAATTAAAGTTCTGGGGACCGCTGGCGCTTCCGTCGGGAATAAGCGACCAGAGATCCTGCGTCACGACGAGTATATCTACCACGTGTGAATAATTCGCCACCGGAAGCACAAAAATCCGGGCATCGTGGAGAATAGGCGTCTGCCGGAGAACCCGCTCGTTGTCTTTCAGTACATCCGGATTGACTTCTTCCCCTTCTTTGAAAAGCAGAAGAGACCGGCGGATAGTCTGCTCCCGGGTATCGTGGTGCAGCCGGTTGCCCAGGCGCTCAAACCAGTTGGAGGCTACACGTGTGGTATCGTAGATACTGGGGCCGAAGACGTCGAGGCGTTTGACATAAATATTGCGGATAATCCGCCCGGAATAGACTTTGAACGGGTTTTCCTCGATTTTCGAAACTTCCTGATTCTGGGCGTTGGTATTGTAGGGATACCGGAAAAGCAGGTCGTACAGACTGCCGGTCCAGTTCCGTTTTTTCATTTTGGTCCGGAGATTGGTGAACCGGATGCTGTCGCGCTGAGCAGGCGTGAGGCGGGGCAGGGTATCCTTCCGGGCTACGGATCGGGGCAGGGTATCGGGCCGGGCGCTTTTCTGGGCCGTGCCACTGGACGGCAGCAGCAGCCAGCCGAGCAGAAAGAACCCCATTCCGATGCGCATAAAAGTACTCAATGATCCCCGATTTAGCGTTTCCCGGAACGGGTCCGGTGCCTCCTTAACTACGCTGCCCATCCTTATGTTTGGACGGCAGCCATCTGTTTTCTAACGGACATGCCCCGTGGAATGGTATGTCTTTCCGGTACTGCGGAACGGTTTCCTGCGCGTTCCGCTTATTTTTGCCGCCGAGTCAATTTTTCCTGCATGTTAGTCCTTTCCAGACCTCTTTTGCTGGGTTCCAATTCGCCCCGCCGGCAGCAGATCCTGCGGGATGCCGGGTTCCCGTTTTCGGTGGAAGTCCATCCGACCGATGAAGACTTTCCGGCTGATATGCCGACCGAAGAAGTACCCGTTTTTCTCGCCCGGAAAAAAGCCGAAGCCTTTCGCGAAACCCTGGGTGAAAAACTGGTACTGACGGCTGACACAGTTGTCCGAATCAACGAAAAAATCTTAAATAAACCTACCAGCCCTGAGGAAGCGGCGGCGATGCTGCGCGGGCTGTCCGGACAGACGCATGAAGTAACGACCGGCGTATGCCTGATGGGGCAGGAAGAAACGATAGCGTTTGCCGATACGGCGCGGGTTCGGTTCCGGGAACTGACGGATTGGGAGATCCGCTACTACCTCGAAACCTGCCGCCCGTTTGACAAAGCCGGTTCCTACGGTGTGCAGGATTTTATTGGTATGGTGGGCATCGACCGCATCGAAGGTTCTTACTTCACCGTGATGGGTCTTCCCGTACACCGGGTATACGACGTGCTGAAGCCGTACCTCGTGCAGGAGTAGGAAAACAGTTTTCCGTTTATCTTTTTGTTGAAAGGACTCAGATACCGGCGAGGTACGATTTGCCGCCCAATGCCCGCATTTGCCGCGCGATGGCGTTGGTCCGGCGTTGTACATACCCCGACGGGTTCGTCACCGAAAAGCGGATCGGGCTTGGCAGTACCGCCGCGATACGCGCGGCTTCGGTCCGGCTAAGCGAAGCCGCCGGTTTGCCGAAAAAGCGCGCCGAGGCAGCCTGCACCCCAAAGGTCTGCGGTCCGGTTTCGGCTACATTGAGGTATACTTCCAGAATACGCTGCTTTCCCCAGATCACCTCGATCAGCAGGGTAAACCAGGCTTCCAGAATTTTCCGGAAATAACTCCGCCCCTGCCACAGAAATACGTTTTTGGCGACCTGCTGGCTGATGGTACTGGCGCCTTTGATCCGGCGACCTTTGAGGTTGTTTTTGAACGCGTTGCCCATCATTTCAAAGTCAAAACCGAAATGCTGCGGAAAGCGCTGGTCTTCGGAAGCAACAACGGCGAGGGCCATCTCCGGCGAAATCTCGTCGTACGGCGTCCAGTCGTAATGAAGCTCCCCGCCGCCGGAAAACTTGCGGTCGAGCATCGTCCACGTAAACGGAATGGGTACGAACCGGAAAAAGACGGTTGCGCCGATGGAACTGATCAGGAAATAGAAAATCAGTTTGCCAATAAAACGAAGCACCTGCTGTGGCCAGGAAAGATTGGAAGCGGGCATAAATGATACAATGCTTGCGATCGGGGCTATGCCCCCGACAACTACCCCGGATATCTTCGAAAAACGGCCGAAATGCCGGGAAAGTGTGGTTAAGTCGAGAAACAAAAATAAGAGGACACAGGAGAATTCGTTAGAACGGGTCTAAAAGAATCCGCCTTTATACCCAGAACAGGATTTCGGCTACGCGGTCGGCCATGAGTTTTCCGGCTTCGGTCAGGTAGATAAACGACCCCTCGCGCCGTACCCAGCCGCTGCTTTCCAGCCCCGGCAATTCCCGGTCTACTTCCGCTCTTCCGCTTGCCGATAAGGCGCTGACCCGGTCGAGGTCGCTGCCCCATTGTGTCCGGAGGCTCGTCAGGAGGTATTCGTTGACAAGGTCCTGATCGGAAAGGTATTCGGTTTCGAGCGGCAGAGTGTTGGCTTGCAAGGCCTTGATATACTGCTGGTTATTGGAGACGGCATGCAGCCGGGTCCGGCTGCCGTCATAACTGTGCGCCGACGGCCCGATGCCCAGGTACGGGCGTTGTTTCCAGTAGCTGCTGTTGTGCCGGCTGTAGTGACCGGGCTGTGCGAAATTGGAAATCTCGTACTGCTCGTATCCTTTTTGACGGAGAAAATCCACCAGAATCTGAAACTGTCCGGCTGCAAATTCGTCGTCAATCGGCGCGATGCGTTTCGACGAAAGCCATTTGCCGAAAACCGTTTTCGGTTCAATCGTCAGGCAGTAGGCCGAAATATGCGGCACGCCGAGATCGGCGGCTTTCTCCAGATCGCTTCGCCAGATACGATGCGGATCGGCCTCGTCGCTCGGAATGGCGTAAATAAGATCAATTGTCAGATTGGAAAAGCCGGCATCCTGCGCCAGCCCTACGCAGCGGCTGGCTTCTGCAGCCGTATGCACGCGGTGGAGGTAGTTCAGGTGCGGTTCGTGAAACGACTGCAACCCGATGCTCAGCCGGTTGATGCCGTGGCGCCGCAACTGGGTCAGCTTCTCCGGGGTCAGGTCGTCCGGGTTGGCTTCCAGGGTTATCTCGGCGCCGGGAGCGACTACGAAATACCGGTGGACGGTCTCGAAGATTTTACCCAGGTCGGCGTCTTCGAGCAGCGAAGGCGTTCCTCCTCCGAAGTAGATGGTTTCCAGCCGGTTATCCGGCAGAAAATTGCTTCGCAGCTCGATTTCCCGGCAGATGGCGGCGGTCATGTCCGACCGGCCGCTCAAAGCCGTACTGAAATGGAAATCACAATAGTAGCAAGCCTGCCTGCAAAAGGGAATATGGAGGTAAAGGTGCATGCCGGCGGCTGTACGTTACTTCGTGGCGATATAGAAAAAGTCAAAGCAGTTTTCTGCATCGTCCGTCAGGAAGTAATCCTTGTAGGTAATATCAGAAACGAGGTTACCGGCCGACTGCTGGATAATGTTCCGGCTGAGGCGGTTGGCGATGTCATAGGGTACCTGCAGCAGGCGCCGGGGCAGGCGGTACTGGAGGTTGAAAACGTCAAAACGGGTAATCCGCTGAACGGACTTCCGGTTCTGCTCGTAGTAATCCCATACCTTCTGATTACCGTGAACGCCTTTCGTTTCGATAGCAGGAAAGTGCTTGAGAATCAGATTTTTGAGCTCGCCGGCGAGGTACTCCCGTACATGCCAGGGGTTTCGGGTGAGGGAGTATTTGCGGTTGACGGTCGTAAGAATAAGTTTGCCGCCCGGCTTCAGAACGCGATGTGCTTCCCGGATGAAGAAATCATCGTCCTCGATGTGTTCGATGACCTGAAAGGTGACAATATAGTCGAAGGTATTGTCCGGAATACCTTTCAACGGAGGTAAGAACATATCGACAAACGTAAACGCAGGGTATTCCTGACTCAGTTTGGTCATCAGCGGTTCGTTCTTATCGACACCGGTATAGCCGGAGACGGAGGGGGCCAGTACGGCTACTCCGCGGCCGGTACCGCATCCGATTTCGAGCAGGTTTCCGTGAACCATCCCGGCGGCTTCCACATAGGGAAAAAGCAGGCGCTGGTGAACAGGATTGTCGGATACCAGTTCGGAGGAGGCGATTTCGGTGGTTTTGTACATGGCGTTAGCTGGTGGATTGAGCGGTGCCGGATGCGTGGTACTGACCCGGCCGGATCGCAAAATCAGGTTATTTGAAGGGCAAAAATACCATCTTGAGAGCAAATGCCGAAAAATATCGGCTTCCCCGGGGTGAGAACGCCGGCTTTTTTCGTTATTCGTTACACCCCGCGCCGGGTAGGGTGGTTCCGAATAAAAAGCCCATCTTTGTATCACTCGTGCATGTATCCATGAAATACCCGATTTATTTCGTCAGTCTGCTCGCTGTTCTGGCCGGTTGTACGCCATCGAACGTCAAAACCAAGGCCCGGACGGGGAGTTCCGCCGGAGCGACTTCCTCGCGCAGTTCGGATCCTTTTCTGTTTGCTCTCCGCAGCCGTTTTCTGGATAACGGAGATCAGGTCCGGGTGTATGTTTCGGTAGAACCGGAACGGGAGCTGACGCCTGAGGCTTTTGCGCAGGAGTTTACGGTCCGTACCTCGCTCCTGCCGGACTATAACAGCCGTCAGGAATTACTGCCGGCCCGAGCCGTCAAACTGACAGAAGGAGAGAATTTCCTCAAAAAGGGCCAGTCCTTTATCCTCTGGTATGATTTGCCGAAACCAGCAGCCGATAAACAGATTTATACCGGCGTAGCGATGACGGAAATCACGGATACCAAGGGAGGTACGGCTGTGAATGATACGCCGATCCGGTTTCAATCCGGCAAAGTGAGTGACTACTTTGCGTTTTTTGATGCTGCCGGAAAAGTACCGGTACTGACCAATTTCGCCCGTCAGGGAGATACGCTGCAACTCAAAGGCCTCAGCCGCGCCGATACCGCTTTCAAGTCGTTTCATTACGGCTTCGACTTTGATCCGGCCTTGCCGCCGATGGCTACCATGCGGCCGCAACCGAAGCAGCTTTACGTGGATTCGATGGCCCGGGTCGCAACCGGCAAACCGTTTGTGGTCGGTAAGGAGGGGCTTCATTATTTTGTCCGCGACACGACCGAAACCTATGGCATTGGCCTGGTAGGCGTACCCGACCGGTATCCCCGGTACACCTTCCCGCAGCAGCTCAACCGGCCGCTCGTGTACATGAGTACGAACCAGGAAATCAACGACGTCCGGAACGGAAACGAACCCAAACGGGCACTCGACCGCTACTGGCTCGCCATGTCAAACGGCAATCAGCAGACGGCAAAACGGACCATCTCGGCATTCTACCGCCGCGTGGAGCAGGCCAATAAGCTGTTTACGGGCTACAAGGAAGGCTGGAAGACCGATCGCGGCATGGTATACATCATCATGGGACCGCCAAACCGCGTCAACCGGAGCAAGGACCGGGAGGTATGGGTGTACAACAAACGCAATTCTCAATTTTCAGAAATCAATTTTACCTTTAATAAACGGAGTAACCAGTTTGTCGAAGATCACTACGAGCTCTCGCGGTTTGTGGAGTTTCAACCCATCTGGTACCCGGCTGTAGAAGCATGGAGAAACGGGGAAATCGAGTAGGCCCGAACCAGGAAAATCGGAAACCCTATTACCCGAGGCCGAAAGCCCCGGCGGCAGAGCTGAAATCGGAGATCGTCTTCGGTATTCAGCCTGTGCTGGAGGCTATCCGGGCAGGAAAAGAAATAGATAAGCTGCTGGTACAGCGGGAGCTGGGAAATGTGGAAGTATTGGAATTTGCCCGTTTGCGGGGTATTCCGACGCAGAAGGTTCCCGGTCCGAAGCTCGACCAGATCACGCGGAAGAACCACCAGGGCGTCATCGCCTTCGTCTCCGCGATTAATTATGCGAAGCTGGAGAATGTCGTTGCCGGCATTTTTGACGAAGGAAAGACGCCCCTGCTGCTGATTCTGGACCGGGTGACCGACGTTCGGAATTTCGGCGCAATTGCCCGTACCGCTGAATGCGCCGGCGTGCAGGCTATCGTGATCCCGACAAAGGGAGCCGCGCAGATCAATTCCGACGCCATGAAGACGTCTTCCGGCGCGCTTAACTTTATTCCGGTTTGCCGGGAGAACGATCTCGTGCAGACGATCCGTTTCCTGCAGGAATCCGGGATTCAGGTGGTAGGTTGTACCGAGAAGGTATCGAAAACGCTTTACGAGGCAGATCTGACGGGTCCGACGGCCGTTATCATGGGCTCGGAAGAAGACGGAATCTCTGATACACTTTTGCGCATCGCCGACGAGCTCGTTTCCATCCCGATGACGGGCCGCGTTTCCTCGCTCAACGTATCGGTGGCCAACGGTGTGATGCTTTTTGAAGCGATCCGGCAGCGATCTCTGTCGGTTTAGCAAAATTTGCCGGCCAGAAGAAGACCTTTCCGCTAGGAATGGTCTTTTTTTTGTTTCAAACCGTCGGATTGCAAACCGGAAGAGGTGATTTTTCCGCAGGAGGCCGTTGCAAAACGCAAAAAAAAATCAAAATTTAATATATTGATTATCAGGCACTTGTAAAGGGTAGGAAAATTTTTTTGAAAAGTGGAGGTTACATTTTCCCATCTCGATTGATATATGGAAAATTTCAAGGAATTGATAGGGATTCAGAGCCAGGAAAAGTTGCTTGCTCGGCTCCGTTCGAAGGATCGTCGCGAATTGAATGAAGCCATTCGGGACGTTTACAGCCACCATATCAGTCCTGTCAGATACTTCGTCATGCAGAATGGAGGGAACGCCCAGGACGCGGATGACTTAGTGCAGATTACAGTCCTCAATTTCGTACAGGCCGTACGGAATGGTAGTTTCCAGTTACAGGAAGGGACAACGATTGAAGCGTTTCTTTTTGTACTGGCTAAAAACCGCTGGCGGAATACCCTGAAGCAGCGGGGACTAATGCGCGATTATGTGCAGGAAATGGAATCAACGGTGGCCGACGTGGATTTCTGGGAGGCTTCAGCCCAGAGAATCATGGAAGAACGGGAAGACCAGGAACGCTATTTGAAGTTGTTTAACCTACTGGGTGAGAGGTGTCGGTTTATCCTGACGGCCTATCGCCGGGACGGGCTTTCCATGAAGGAAATCGCCCGGCAGATGGGGTATGACAATGAACGAATCGCCATCAATGAAAAATATAAGTGTTTACAAAAACTCAAAGCCCTCTTTCGCTATGAGACCTAAGACAGCCTATGAGCAACTGGAATGGATAGACGCATATTTCCAGAATGCTCTCCCCCCTCAGGAACGTATTGAGTTCGAGGACGAGTTGCGTACTAATCCGGAATTTGCCAAGGAAGTTGCCTTTATGCAGCAGGTCGAAGACGTGGTAGATGATTTTCTGCTTGCCGAGATGGTCAGCGAAATCCACGCAGAGAAAGTGCAGGAATGGCATGCAGAGGAACCCCGGGTTCACGAAGCTCCCGTTGTTCCGCTCCATCAGCCCGCCGCCGGCCGGGTTCCCTGGTGGAAGTGGTCTGCAGGTATGGCCGCCGCGGCGACCATCGCCTTCACGAGCTACATTACGCTCAGTCCCATTGAGTTACACGATTCCCTGAGCCAGACTATCCGGGGCGGAGACAACAGCATCTCCGAACAGCCCAGCCGTGTCTGCTTCGAGAATTTTTATGCCGGTCGCTCCTTTGTGATGACGCAGCAGCCTGAACAGGCTATTCCGCGTCTCCAACAGGTGATCGATTGCGAAGTCCGTCCCTACTTCAAGGATGCCTCCAAATGGTACCTGACGGTGGCGTATCTCCAGGCAGATCAGGCCCAGCAGGCAGAGAATATGTATCAGGAAATAACCAAAAATCCTGATTTTCAGTACGATATCAATTGGCTTGACAAGCAGAAGATCCGTTGGCAGATCCGAATCGCAAAGTGGTTCGGAAAGTCAAACTGAGTTGAAAGGCTGTCTCGCTCACAGGCAATAACCATAGATTGGTTCACTATCCAACCCGAAAACCCTTCCTTGTCCCGGGAAGGGTTTATTTTTTTGGAGGGCGGTAGGCTTTAGGCAATAAGCTTTAAGCCAGGACTCGTGCCGAAAGCCTACCGCCTGCCTAAGGCTTACTGCCTAAAGCTTACCGCCTAAAGCCCATCAAAGCAATTACTCCCTAAACCAATACCGCGCCAGCGTTATCCCCAGAAAAAGGCTGCCGATCAGGCAGATACCGAGCGAGATACGGCCGATGCTTTTCCACTTGGATTGATACAGCACCGAAGCATCTCCGATCAGAATCATATTGGCCCAGTAGTAGGGGTGGTCATAGAGCACGCCCATCTTGGACGAGAAGAAGTCGAGCTTGGCCTGACGAAGGGCCTCGTCGATCGAATCCCCCTTGCGGAGGTGATAATACAGACGTTCAGAAAGATAGGCCGACGACTGATCGTGCGCGTTCCAGAGCGTTGTAACCACGCTTGGACAACCGCCGTATAGAAATCCCCGGGCGAGGCTCATCAGCCCTTCGCCGCGGTGCAGCCGTCCCCGGCCGGTTTCGCAAGCGCTGAGCACGACCATGCGCGTATGCGAGAACGAAAGATTATATAATTCGTCTGTATATAACTTATACTGTGAATTATCCGGATAAAAAGCGATAAACGAACGCTCGGCGTCTTTGTCGTCCGTACGGGCGTGTGTAGCGAGGTGTATGATTTCCGAGGAGGCGTAGCTCTTCAGAAACTGATCTTTCGTCGCCTTGTTATTGGCAAACTGAATACCGCCCACGGCCATAATCTCTTTTTGGGAAGCCGGGAGTGTTCCGAGCGTTTTATCCCGGAATGTATTCTTCTGAACAGAGAGATCGGAAAACGGAGCCATGGCGAGTACGCCGCTCGGCCCGCCACCCCAACTTGGAGGCGGTGAATGAATCTGGGCGAGCGACGCGCCGTATGCGTACCGGATGGCATAGTCCCGAAGCAGGAACCCGTGGCTGGACGCGTCGGATTCAAGTACTTCAAACGGCAGGTAATTCAGTTCCTTGTCCCGGATAATGATCAGGCGGTCTACACCCCTGAGATAAGGCAGAACCGGCGCAAACAGGTATTGATACGCGAACTGCGCCGCCTGATGGCCCTTGTAAGGCGAGATGCCGGGATTTTCATAAAGAGATACCTGCAATTTCTGGATGATGCCGCGGATGTGCTCGTTCATGGGCCGGCGTAACCATTTTACCGCGCCTTTTGTCACCACAAAAATGAATACATCCTGATCTGTCAGTACATAGGAAAGGACGGCCGACTTGTCGTCGAGTACCTTGGTCCGCAGGTCGTCCACGCCGAGCGTTTCGTTGGCTGCCCGGTAGCGGGCATACATTGGAATGCGCTGGCGGAGTTTCTGCCGGAATTTGTCGAGCGCCAGTTTTTGTTCGACCAGTTTGGCTTTCAGATTGGCCTGCTCCTCCTTGCTGAGCGGTTGCTGCAGTTGCAGTTTCAGGGAAGTAATTTCTCCCTTGATCTGGCTTTCCTGCATGGAAAGATCTCTCGGAACCCAGGCTGATTTGAGCGACTGTTCTTTCCGGGCGTCAAAAAGGGTAGATGCACGGGTACTTTCCGTGATTTCAAACGCTTTTTTGAGGTAACGGTATTGGTGGGTTTCGGCGTAGAGCTCATAGGCAATCCGAAGGGCTTGTTCGTTGACAGCCGATACCTGCTGACCGAAAAGCAGCTTGGCATCGGCTACGTCGTAGTTCGTCCGGATCCGTTCGGCCAGGTGAAGAGCAAGCTGGTACGTCGCAAAGGTTTCTTCCAGAAAAGGCTTCCTGCGCTGCAGGCCGATCTTTTCAAGTACGGAGGCCTGGCCCAGCAACGCCTCAAACAACTCACGGTCAGACAGAATGCCTTCGTTCAGGTCAGGCAACGAAGTTCCCTTACCAAGCGGCGCGCCAAGGTAGACGGCGCTCATGGCATGGCGGTAGTTTTCCAGCGCGGCCTCATAACGGCCGTTTTCTTCCAGGAGTCGGGCTTTGTCGCGGTAGGAAACGGCGAGGGTGGGATGGTGTTCTCCCCAATAAGCAATAGATAAACGTATAGAACGGTCAAAGGCTGCTATCCCCTGCTCCAGCTGATGCGTTCCGGTATAATACGTTCCCCAGTTCCGCCATAATGTTATGGCCAGTTCGGCAAAATCACCGGAACTGCGCTGTTTGTATTGAGCAATCAGTCGCTGAGCCTGTTCCAGGTATCGACGGGCAGCCCGGTTATTCCTGAGCTTGGAATAGGTTTGGGCTACATTGATCTGATAAACGATCTGTCGGTAGGGTTCAGGTTCGTTCGCCAGGGTTTCCAGACTCAGACGAAGAGACTTTTCGTAGTCACCTAAGTTGTTGTATTGTGTGCTGAGGTTACTGGTAAAGAAGGAGAGCAATGAGGAAAGGTGATATTCTTTAGCGACGCTGACGGATTTTTCGAAATAAATTGTCGCCTGAATGAAGTCATAGGTGTTATTGTAGTAAACACCCCGCTGGTTATAATAGGCTGCGACGTAGGCGGGTGTCTCTTGAACGAGCTTTGGCGCCGTTTCCAGCAAGTTTTCAGCCAGTCCGTAATAATAATCGGCCTGCTTTTCCTGAAAAGATTCTGTGTAAAAGTATCCGAGATTGGAGAAGGCTTTGAACCGAATCGAATCAACCGGCGTCTTGTGCAACAAATCAATAGCTGACTTGCATGCTGCAACGGCCTTCGCAGTAGCTCCGGAAACAAAGTAGATGGTACTAGACTCAACTTGGAGATCGGCAACGCGCGGAGTACTCTTTTGCTGACGGGCTAGGGAAACCGCTTCTTCCATCAGTTTAATGGCCCCGTTATAATCTCCGCCAAGGTAAGTTGATTCCGCTTTTTGCTGTAATGTCCGAATCGGATCAGCGGGCAATACCTGTTGTGCCTGTGCTGCCTGGAGGAACAGGAGCATCAGCGCGCACAAGATCGAAAGAAGCCTTCCGCTTTTAGTGGAACACAGCATAGCTCCCGCGGCAATAAGTCACTTGTACAAAATAACCATAATCTCCTAAAAACGCCAAAACCTCCGGGGGCATGGCGGTGCGCCCCGAAGGTGGTTGCTTTGGCGAATGCAGTACTGCCTGAGCGGATTTCTTAAGATACTTGAATTGCAGTACTATGTCTCAACGGCTAGGTGAATCCCGTTATCTCTTTATAATTTATCTTTTAATTACCGGTGTCGGAGGAATACTTCCTTCGGAATCAGCATCTTGCACGACTTGGCTCACGGTCTTCGTTTTCGTCTGTTGAGGGGTAATCTCATCGAGTTCGCGTTGGCAGGAAGCGAGTGAGAACAGGCTTGCCGCAAAGAGCAGATTCAAGAGTGAGAGTCGTGCAAAAGTTTTCATTTTTTTAAGTTTTATGTCCCGAATTCATCCTTATATCAATCGGGAAGGCAAAATGTAACCTGCTCGAACAGAAAAAATTTTAGAAAACCGATTTTGTATGTTTTAATTTATTGATTATCAATTGGTTATGTGAATAAAAAATTTTGCATTTTTTTTCTCTTTCCTTTTTCAGAAGGCTGGAAAAAGGCCCGGAATGAAAAATGAAAATTTGTACTTTTCTAAGAAACTCTCCTGAAATGAAAACGCTGATTTCTGCCATCCTCCTCCTCTGGGCAATGGAAAATGCCTGGGCACAGGACTGCCTGGTCTCCAGTTATTTTAAAAAGAATTCAAAATTGGAATTCCGTACAACGGACGAGGGTGGGAAACTCCAAACAAGGGTGGAGTATGAAGTGATTGAGACCAAAAGTACAGGAAACCACGTAGAAGCTGTTGTGAAGTCGACAGTTTTCGACAAAAAAGAAAAACAACTATCGACAGCTGATGTGGTTTACCAATGTACCGGTTCCGAGTTTCGCATGAATATGCGTAGCTACGTTCCCGCACAACAAACCCAGGGGATGAAAGACATGCAGGTTAAGGCCGACGACTCCTACCTGATCTTCCCGCGGAACATGACCACCGGCAGCCGCCTCCCTGACGGCAACTTTCACCTGGAAACCAGCATGAACGGCATGAAAATCATGTCGCTCAACCTGTCGGTAACCGACCGACAGGTCGTTGGTAAAGAATCCGTTACGACGCCTGCGGGGACCTACGACTGCCTCAAAATTACGACCCGGCAGCAAATGAAATCGGTTATGTCGTTCGACTACGAAACCACGGAGTGGTACGCGCCGTCAAACGGTATCGTTGTTAAAACAGAACTCTACCGAAAAGGAAAGCTTCAGAGTATCAGTCAGTTGACAAAGCTGATCAACTAACCGGGTACTCGATCCGGAACAGGTGAAGGGGCAAAATCGCCGGGTCCAGCTCAACGTAGTTCCAGTCACCCTGCCACTGCCACCGGTTGCCGGTAAGCAGGTCGTGCACGAGGTACGGTTCATCTTCCCGTCGACCGATCAGCGCCGGCGGCAGGTAGATCCCCGCACTTTGCCGGTGATGCGGGTCGAGGTTGACCACGCAAAGTACCTGATTCCCGTTTTCGTGTACCTTGAGATATCCGATCAGGGCGTCGTTGGGCAGGTGTACAAACGTCAGGTTGTCGGTTCGCTGCAAAGCGGAATTCTCTTTCCGAATGCGGTTGACGAGGCGGATCAACAATGTCAGCTTGTTTTCCCGATCCCACTCCCAATGCGCGATTTCGTATTTCTCGGAATTGAGGTATTCCTCCTGGCCGGGGAAGGCCTCGTGGTACATCTGTTCAAAAACAGGGCCATAAATGCCGTAATTGGAGGAGAGCGTCGCAGCCAGAAAAAAACGGGTCAGGAAGACCGGCTCCAGTCCGCTTTGCAGTGGAAACGGATTGATATCATGTGTATTCGGCCAGAAATTGGGCCGCAGAAAGGCGGATTTACCGGCCAGTTCGTGTACATATTCCGTTAGTTCTTCTTTCGTATTCCGCCAGATAAAATACGTGTAGTTTTGGGCGAAACCGATCTTTCCCAGCAGGTCTATCGTTTTCGGCTTTGTAAACGACTCCGCTACGAAAAGCAGGTCGGGGTACTTTGCCCGCGTTTCCCGTATCAGCCATTCCCAGAAGAGAAAAGGCTTGCCGTGCGGTTGGTCGGCCCGGATCAGCCGGACGCCCCATTCCGCCCAGCAGAAGACAACGTCCCGCAGGGCCTTCCAGAGATTTTCCCAGTCATCGCATTCAAAATCAAAGGGATAGCTGTCCTGGTACTTATGGGGAGGGTTTTCGGCGTACTGGATACTGCCATCGGGCCGGTGCCGGAACCAGCCCGGATGCTGGCTAACCCACGGGTGATCAGGCGCGCACTGCACCGCCAGGTCCATGGCGATTTCGATGCCATGTGCGGCTGCCTGCCGGATCAGGTGACGGAAATCGTCCAGTGTACCCAGTTCCGGGTGAATCGCATCATGACCGCCGAGCTCATTACCCACGGCATACGGCACGCCAGGCTCACCCGGTTGCGCAACAGCAGCGTTGTTTCGTCCTTTCCGGAACTGACGCCCGATCGGGTGAACCGGCGGAATCTGCAAAACATCAAAACCCAGCTCCGCCATCCTGGGGAGCAGCTTCGCCGTTGTGGCAAACGTGCCATGCAGGCCCTTCGCAGGGGCCGTTGAGCGGGGAAAGAGGTTGTACCAGGCAGAAAAAGCGGCACGCTCCCGTTCGGCAAAAACCGTCAGCTCCCGGCGGTACCGCGTGCGGTGACGGGGAACGGGATACCGGTGAATCCAGTCGGTTACTTCCTGACTCAAGGCGAGGTGAAAGGTATCCGTGCCAGCTAATTCGCTGTTTATTTGTTCGAGGCGGGGCTTGTCTTCCGGCGCGGCGTCTTCCGCCATCCGGCTGAACAGGCGAATACCTTCCGCGATTTCATGCTCGACCGACTGCCGGTCCTGCAGTTTGATCCGCAGGTTCTCCTGCCAGGTAAGGGCGTGATCGATCCAGGCTTCGACCGTGAAAACGTAAAATCCGGTTTCTGTGAGCCTGAAATGACCACGGAACCGGTCGTTGCCCAGGTCCTCCATCCGGACACGCTCCCATTCCTGACGGGTTTCGTGCCGGATAAGCAGATGGCCGGAAACCCGTTCGAAACTATCGGACAGAAAATCGGCTTCGACCGTAAACACGTCTCCCGCAAGGCCTTTGGCCGAAAAACGTCCTTCCTCCAGTTCGGGAAAAACACCAGTAATGTAGACACGGCAGGTTCCGGATTCCATAGCAATCAATCAGACTGATTTTGGCCGGAAGCTATCAAATATTCGGGAAAAGGAAACAGATCGTTTGTCAATCTCAGCAGGAAGATTCTGGAGATAGCTTATAAACGGAGACCCACTGAAACCTGGATGGCCCGTCCGTCGGAAGACCATACTCCGGGGCCGGGGTACATCGTCGGGCGTTTTGTGAAATAGCTTTTGTTCCCGGCGTTACTGATACCGGCGCGGAGCGTAAACCGGCCGCCGAAACGGTATCCCATATTCAGGTCCCACAGGCCGTACGCCGGAACAATACCTTTGGCGCCGTTGGCCGTCGGTTTGATGGTATTGAGCGGATCGGCAAACGTCTCCGAAACATAGCTGTATTGCAGCGTAGCCGAGAACCCATACCAGCTTACCTGCAGGCCGTTACGGCTCATCCAGCGGGGGACGGATTCGATGGTATTGCCCGTGATGTCCCGGTTTTTTTCTGTTCCGTCAGTGACGCGCCCGGAGAGGTACTTCCCATCCATCAGCGACGTCGCCGAAAAGAGCGAAACGCGGCTATGCTTCTGCTGAACAAAGGCATACTCGGCATAGGCTTCCACGCCGCGGGTACGGCTGTCTCCGATATTGGTTTTATAGATGTACGACTGGCCGTTTTCAGTGATGACCTGGCTACCCAGGCGGTTTCGGCAGACCAGTTCAAACAGGTTGATGTCAAAAGTCAGGCGGTTGTCGGCGGCAGTACCGCTGATGCCCAGTTCGGCATTGTGTCCGCGCGCGTCTTTTGTATCCGGATTGGCTTTTTCCAGTATGTTGTTCGGGATGATGTCTTTGTAGACGACAGGCCGGTAGGCCTGCGACCAGCCGCCGTATAACCGGATATGTTCCCGCAGGCGGTATTGCCCGTTGAGGCTGAAAAGGGGAAAATGGTGGTCGAATTGATTGGGAATACCTTTCGGATCATAGTAAGCCAGGTATCCCGTGGATTTTGTCGTGCCGGACTCCACCCGTACACCCGCCGTTACGTGCAGGCGGGAAGTGAGCTGGAAGAGGTTTTCGGCGAAGAAAGCGACGTTTTTCGTCCGCAGATGCAGGTCCCTGGCAAAGGGTCCGGTAAGCGTCAGGTCATAATCTGTGCCTGTTGTTCCCTTGCCTGCCTGCCGGCGGTGCAAGTCATTGTTCATCAGCTGAATACCCGCTGCCAGGATAGCCGGTACCCGGCCGATTCCGTATCGGTGCAGGCCGCGTATTTCGAGGGTATAGCTGTGAAACTGGTCCCGGTCGACCTGCCGGTTTTTATACTGCCCCGTCGCCCGGTTAATTGTATCCGGCTGATTGGCAAACCCTTCAAATGTAACGCTGTTCCGGGAGCCAAGTACGGCCGACAGGGTAGCCTGAATCGTTGTCCGGGGTGAAACGGCCCATTCTGCGCGCAGCGAAGGAATGTAGATATCCGGGCTGAAGTAATTGCGGGAGCGGGTAGCCTGGCGCGGGTCGGCGGCAAACAGCGAGTCGGTCAGCGGACCGGGAATCTGGTAGCGGTACGTCGACCGACCCAGCTCCGCCGTCAGCATCAGGCGCTGACTTACCTGAAAACGAAGGCTGGCAAACTGGGCTTCCGAAACAGAGCGGCTGTTGCGGCGGTATCCGTCGGACGTCCGACGCTGGTAATATACGTTATACAAAAGCCGGCCCGTTTTGCCGCTTACCCGGTGAAAGGTACTCTGGAGGCCGAAGGAGCCGGCGGTGTTCATGGTTTCATAGGAAAACGCCCGGGAAGTATCCGCTTGTTTCAGGACATAGTTGAGCATGCCACCGAATTGCGCTCCGTACTGCAGCGACGCATTGCCGCGAACCAGCTCCACGCGCTCCACGGCCTCCATCGGAACCGAGTAATGGCTCGCCGGATAGCCATACATATCTGAGTTGGTCAGCACGCCGTTTGCCCTTATGTTGTATTCCCAGCTCCGGTGCGGGTCGAGGCCGCGCGTAGCGAGGTTGACCTGATTGCCGGACCCGTCCATGTCATAGGCGAAGGCTCCCGGTACTTTGGCAAAAACCTGGCGGATGTTTTTTTCGGCCAGATTGGCGTCGGTCTGTGCGACGGGGATTGCTTCCGACTTTCGCCCGCTCAGGAGGTAAGTGCCCTGGACATCCGCCAGGGGCCGAACGGAACGATCGAGGCGCTCGCGTACGGCTACTTCATTCAGCAGCGAAACGTCTTCCTGTAATAGAAAAACACGGGTCGAAGTGCCTGATACCGAGATAGCTTGCCGCAACGTCGAAAAGCCGACGTGGGAAATACGGATGTCGTAGGTTCCGGTTGAGAGCGTTGCCTGAAAGGCGCCTGAAGCATCGGTCGTCAGCAGGCCCGGCCGGCCCGTGATCCGGACGGCAGCACCTGCAACGCCTTTTCCTTCCGACTGAATGACTTTCCCCGAAAAAAGTACCTGCCCGAAAGAAAGATGCCCGAACAACAGCAACAGTAAAAAGGAAAGGTGCTTCATCGGCTAGTATCGGGCGGTGGAGGGTTGAAAGGTCTTCCAGCTATGCCAGAATTCCTGGGAAGCGGGCAATGCGCGCAGGCGGCCGGAGGGAGAGCGTCCCATCAGGTCGAATGCGTATCCGGGGGCTTTGAGCGAATCTCCGGAAAGTGAGAAAATGACCTGATCGTCGGGGCGCTGGAAGGCGGCAAAACTGGCTGTATCGCGGGCAAGTACCAGCACAACAGGTGTTTTTCCGACCCAGTCGTTGACAATGCGCTCTTTTTTCAGCCGGTTCCAGTCATATGCTTTGGAAGCGGTACCTGCTTGCACACCCACTACCCATGACTTGTCTTTCCAGGAATCAGGATCGGTGCCGGTCAGCTCATCGCGTGAGGCGCCTTTTTCGTACTTCAGGTCTTTGCTGTATTTCCCTTCTGCCGCGGGGTCTGCCTGGAGAATTCGGGCATTCGGGTAGAGTTTGAGCCACTGACTAAGGGTCGTCTGGAAGCTTTGAATTTCCGGAAGAAAAGTACCTTTCAGCGGTCCTGCTACGGCTTCGCCGTTTACCTGGCGCCACCAGGTGCCCGTTTTGGAATCTTCAAACATGGCGTTGAAGTGGTCCATGCCAACGAGGCGGAAGGTCTCCGGCTCCCCGTCGATCAGCGAGGCAAATACCCGGCCTGTCCGGCAAACCGAACAATAGGTTACGAGTACCGGCGTACCGGCGACCGTATCCCGTACCTGGTGATGATAGGCCAGGTATTGAATCGGATAGGCGCGGGCTTCCCGGCCCATGACGAGCCCCATGACGAGGCGTTCTCCCGGTACCTTGCTCGATGCTGCGGGTAGCATCCGCACTGATTCCGGTTCGAGAAACATGTGATCGGCCGAGAACTTCCCGTTGAAAAGCCAGACAACAGCCGCTCCAATCGCCAGCAGGGCAATGGTCGATTTGCGGGACGAAGGCCTGAGCGCCGCGGCAAGGCCCAGGGCGCAGCAAACCCCGAAAAGCGCGCGGATTTCCCAGCGCCACTGATGCAGAAAATAGGCGGTATCCAGACTCTGGGACCGCTGGCTTCCCGGCATGGGCATAATGAAATACACCCGGAGTACCTCGAAAGCCAGCAGTCCTGCCAGTCCGGCATAAAAGAACTTCTTCATACGCAATTACAGGCCGGCACCGTCTGCCTGAGCACGTTTGATGGCATACTGACCAACGGCCTTGCCGTGTTCCAGGCCCACTTCGGAGTCGGAACGGTAGTGAATACATCCGTAGATGCGGGACGTAGAAGCTTCCAGCGCAAGAGCATTCATCGCGTCGGCTTCCGTCGGAAAAAGGTAGGCGAGTACCGTTGCAGCGGCTCCGGAAAACGTGGAGTGGCCGGAGGTAAAGCTCGGGAAATTGGGCGTACCGATAGTCGAACGGACTTCGTGGTCTACCTGAAACGGACGCGGTGTGTAGTAATAGTACTTGGTGTCCCAGCAGGCTATACCGGCATCCATCAGCGTCGTGCCGACGAGCGCCATGGTACGGGCAGCGCGGAGCTCATTCTCCTTGTATTTGCGCGTCAGGTTGGCGGCTTCGCGGTTCCAGTGACCCGGAGGGGTATAGCTGCCGACGCCGTCTGACCAGTAGGACGCAATCCGGTGTTCGTTCCGCGTAATGCGCGACGCCATCCCGCGTAATTCATTCAGGTCTTTTTCAAAAGCAGCAGTACCCAGCGCCGGCGGGGGGCTCGGCCGCATGGCCACTTTCTGCGCATCGGTAAAATTCCAGGTTTTTACGTTTCCGAACGTCGGGAGCATCGGCGGGCGGGCCGGAATGTCGAGGCTTACCCATTCGGTTTTCAGCCCGCGGGCTTTTGCGTCGGCGATCATTGCCGGTACGGCGGCCTGGTTATTGGCTGCGCCCATGCCGTCAGCCTTTGCCCGGGCGATGACCTTGGCCGCAATGGCTTTGCCGAGCGCATCGCCGGCATCCAGATCGCTGCGGGTATTGGCGCCGGACCAGATACGGGCATTCCGGTGCTCTTCGTAAAACGCCGTCAGTTTATCTACTTCTCCGGGAAACATGAGCTTCAGGATTTCGAGCGACGCGGCCGCAACAACGGCGTCTTCCGACGGGTAGGAGGGCAGATCTGTCACCGCCAGCAGCGGTTTCAGCGTCGCGTCGTTTTTGCCCGGCGCGGCCCGGTTGTAGAGGTATTTGTATTTCCAGGCGGCAACCAGCGCGTCATACTGGGCGACGCCCAGGTAGGAAAACATCCGGGAGGCGTACGGCGGGTTACAAAAGGGGAACTTCGGTTCCGCTTTCGGATTCGCAGCGTCGGGTACCGGGTACTTCTTCTGTACTTCGTCGTATACCGGCGGCAGGTTGTAGTTGGCTGCCAGGGTACGGGCCAGTTCGTTCCAGCGGTAAACGCCGCCGGCCGACCAGAACTGCACGCGGTCTTTCTGCGCGTCGGTAAGCTTTGAAACAGTAGTCTTGAGCTCAGCGATTTCTGCCAGGTATTCGGTGGAATTCGCGGCTTTGGGAGCCGCTACGGCTACTTCGTCAGGGCTGCCCAGTACATATGTTTTCCATTGCCCGCCGTTGGCGTCGAGCCCCGCCGGAACATAGGGAGATAAGCTGGCCTGTTCAATGGATTTATCGCAGCTGCCCAGAAAGAGCGCCAGCAGGGCAAGTCCGGTAATCGGAAAAAGTTTCATGAAAGTCAGGAAAAGGGGCTATTTGCCGGTAACATTAAAGGTATGCTGGACGCCGAGGGTATACATCGTGGATTCGCCGACGTTGCGTCCGGCGATGACGCGGCCATATTGGCCGACGAGCGAAAAGAAGCTCCCGTTTTTCAGGTAGATATGCACTTTTGCCATGCCGCCTACCGAAGTCATATCCATTTTATTGGTCGGAAACGGCATGTCCTGGCGACGGATATCATCTCCCTTCCGCGTGGTCATGTTTTCCACATACCCTTCCACCTGTACATGTTTGTTGATATACCCGAGGCGGGCGGAGGCATCAATCGCATTGGGTACTTCCACTTCGTGCGTATCGTAAATCTGCCCGTTGGCCTGGTAGGCGTCGCGGTCGATGTGGATATTCGAGCGGAAGAGGTACCCCGCATGTGCCGTCAGGTAAAAGCCATGCAGCTTGTAGTGAAGAACGCCCTTAACAGAAGCTGTTTTCGAACGGATACCAATCGAAAACGGCAGCATGTCCGGGATATAGTTCGTCGTCGGAAACGAAACACCACCTGTTACAAAGGCCGCAAACGTACCGGCTTTGCCTTCAGCTTTCACGGCCCGGTATTTCAGCCAGAGGGAGAGGTCCTGCAGGCCTTTCTGACCGGAGAAGTGACCGCCTGTCGAATGGGTCCATACGTACGGCAGGGCCGCCATGACGTTGAGGTTTTTCGTCAGGCCATAGGCGCTCATGGCTGTCACGTTTTGATTGACGAACGTACCGATGTTGCCGTTTTGGCGTTTGAGCGTACCCTCCCAGTAAGTGTCCCACTGGCTGTTAGAATAAGATAAAACATTACAGATCAGGTGCTTACCCATCATAATGCCATCGGTAGGTGTCTGGGCAAGTACGCTGCTGGTTCCGGATAGAGCGGCAACGGCTCCGCAGGCGAACAGCCGCACAATCCGGTTGGAAATCGGGAAAGTAGAGAATAAGGTCATAGGCAAGTTCTGGGGGAAACAAACACTAATTAAAAGTCGGTATTTTTTGAGAGCTAGTCAATCGGAAGGTTGAATTTTATTCGGAGGAAAGGAGAATCAGGCATTTTTTATTCGGTTAAGGGCGGTAAAAAGCATCCGGTTTCGCGGCCGAATGTCACAAAAAAACGGACTGACTTCTTCCAGAATCCCTTGAAAATCAAGAAACAGGAGAAAGTCAGTCCGTCAATAGAGATTGAGAGAGGTTACGTTTTTCGCTTCAAAGTTATATTATTTCTTCAATAGTGAAAAATTAACCTTCCGAAAAATCAGGCGGCAAGCGGTTTGGGCTGCCGGAGCAGTGCCAGGCCGACGAGCGTAATGAATCCGTTCAGCAGGAGTTTCTCAAACCCGAAGGTATAGCCGAAAAGCCCTTCGGAGTTGGTTACGATCAGGTAGGTCAGCAACGGAGAAACGAGGCAGACAACCGGCACATAGGAATCCCGCACATGCCATTTCGTATAGAGACCTACGGCGTAGAGACCGAGCAGGGGGCCATAGGTATACCCGGCGAGGTCGAAAATCGTCCGGATCATGGCCTGGCTGTTCAGTTGCCGGAAAAGCATAATCACCAGCAGGAAAAGCACGGAAAACATGATGTGGACGCGGGTTTTGATGCGTTCACGGTCTTTTTCCGCGTACTTTTCAATGTTGAGGAAGTCGATGCAGAACGACGTCGTCAGGGCCGTCAGCGCCGAATCGGAGCTGGCATAGGTTGCAGCCGTAATCCCCAGCAGGAAAGTAATGGCCGCGACAATCCCGAAGTGATTGCCGAGGGCGAGCATCGGGTAAATATCATCTGATTTGGCCGGCAGCTGGATACCCATCTGCTGCGAGTAAATCAGCAGCAGCGCGCCTAGGTTAAGGAAGGCGAAATTGACGATCACCAGTACCACGCAGAACCAGAGCATGTTCTTTTTCGCTTCGCCGATGTTCTTGCAGGTCAGGTTTTTCTGCATCAGGTCCTGATCCAGGCCGGTCATGACGATGGCGATAAACGCGCCGGAGATGAAATCCTTGAAGAAGTTGTTTTTCGGCGCCCAGTCCCACACAAATATTTTGGAGTAGCTGGTCGACTGCACCGTCGTCCACAGCTCCGAGAAGTTGAGGTTAAGCTGTTTGGCAATCAGGAATACCGTCAGAAATACCGCCGTGACCAGGAAGAAGGTTTGCAGGGTATCCGTGATGATGATGGTTTTGACGCCGCCTTTGAAGGTATAGATCCAGATGAGGAGGATGGCGAAAACGACCGTCGCCTCGAACGGAATCCCAAACCTGTCAAAAATGGCCAGCTGAAGCACCTGCACCGCGATAAACATACGGCCGGCAGAGCCGACTGTCCGCGAAACCAGGAAGAACCCGGCCCCTGTTTTGTACGACCAGAACCCGAAGCGCCTTTCCAGGTAGGTATAGATCGAAATCAGGTTCATTTTGTAGTACATCGGCATCAGCACGTTGGCGATGACGAAGTATCCGACCAGATACCCCAGGATAACCTGAAAGTACGTAAACTGAGAGGTATTGACGTTTCCGGGTACTGAAATGAACGTCACGCCGGACAAAGACGTGCCGATCATCCCGAAAGCCACCAGGTACCAGGGCGATTGCTTGTTTGCGGTGAAAAACGCATTCGTATCCGCGCCTCTGGAGGTGTAAAAAGAAACCGCCACCAGCACAGCAAAATAGCCGATCAGGATAAAAAGAGCGAGGTAAGCATTCATGAATGAATCGTTAGCAACAGGAGTAGAAATCAGAAAATACCGTCAGGATATGGGTCGAAAAACGCACATTCCTGCAAACCTAATCAATCCGGACCACATATTACTTGTTTCGGGGGAAAAGCTGGCAAAGTTCGCCGGAAGACGGTTGGGTATGCGGTTTATTCCCGTTAAATTTGTTCTGAATTTTGAAAACTGTCCTTTCGAAAAGCCATGTTAGTGAACACCTTACCAAAACCGTGGGAAGAGGAAGACGTTGATGTACTGGAGCTCATCGACGAAAAGGAAGAGCATGATCTGGTGGTATTCAACGACGATGTGAACACGTTCGACTGGGTCATCGATACATTGATCGACGTCTGCGGGCATTCGCCGGAGCAGGCCGAGCAATGTACCATTCTCATCCACTTCAAAGGCAAATGCGCGGTGAAAAAAGGTCCTTTCGAGGAGCTCGCGCCGATGCGCAATGCCATCTGCAACCGGGGCATCAGCGCCGAAGTGGTCTAGGCAAACTTTATCCGGGAATACACCTTGAATTATCCTTCCAAGCTTATCGAAGACGCCGTTGAGGAGATCAGCAAGCTGCCGGGAATCGGGAAGAAAACGGCGCTTCGTCTGGCACTTCATTTACTCAAACGGGAGGAGCAACAGACGACTCAGCTGGCGGAAGCCCTGGTCAGTCTGCGGCAGAAGACCCGCTATTGCCGGCAATGCCATACCATTTCGGACGAAGAGCTGTGCCATATCTGTGCCAGTCCCCGTCGCGACAGCAGCCTGATCTGCGTCGTCGAAGATACCCGCGACGTCCTCGCGATTGAAAATACCGGGCAGTACCGGGGCCTGTACCATGTACTGGGCGGCCTCATCAACCCGCTCGAAGGCATCGGCCCCGCGGAGTTGCAGGTAGAATCCCTGATCGAACGCGTTGCCCAATCCGGAGAAGAAATCCGCGAAGTGGTACTCGCACTCAGTCCGACCATGCAGGGCGATACCACGTCGTTTTACCTGACCAAGCGCCTGCGTTCTTTCCCCCTCAAAATCACTACTATCGCCCGGGGTATCCCCATTGGCGGCGACCTCGAATATGCCGACGAGATTACCCTCGGCCGGAGTATTGTGGGGCGGATATCGTATGAGTAGCTGTAGGCTTTAAGCTATAGGCAATAAGCAGGTCCCTGCCTATAGCTTAAAGCCTACAGCTTATTGCTTAAATCTCCGCTACTCCGGAAAAGCCGACTTATCCAGTCCCGGTATCAGCCGGAGCGCATTTTTGTAGTATACCTTTTTGAGAATGGCATCCGGAAGACCCATCCCGTACATGCGCCGGAAGGCGTGGTACTTCTTGTGGTAGGGGAAGTACTCGTCCTCCGTTTCGAGTACCCGGAAGTACGTCGCATATTCGGAGGGTACCCAGCTGTTGAGTAGCTGTAGGCTTTAAGCTGTAGGCAATAAGCAGGTCCCTGCCTATAGCTTAAAGCCTACAGCTTATTGCTTAAATCTCCGCTACTCCGGAAAAGCCGACTTATCCAGTCCCGGTATCAGCCGGAGCGCATTTTTGTAGTATACCTTTTTGAGAACGGCGTCCGGAAGACCCATCCCGTACATGCGCCAGAACGCGTGGTACTTCTTGTGGTAGGGGAAGTACTCGTCCTCCGTTTCGAGTACCCGGAAGTACGTTGCATACTCGGAGGGTACCCAGCTGTCTTTCCCGAAGAGAATACGGTTCTGGTATTTCTCGAAAAACTTACGGGCCGTGCGCGGCTGCCGCCCCAGTTCGGCAATGACGGCGCCGATTTCCACATTTACATTCGGCAATACCGTCAGGATACTGTCCAATTTGCGGAGATCGTTCGGGTACCAGCCCATGTGCGCAGCAATGAACTGGGTTTTCGGATGCTTGCGGAAAACCTTGTGCTGCTGGTCGATCAGCTGCTCCCAGGTATAACCGCCTTTGCCGCCCTGCCGGCGACCGGGATTGAGCTTGAGTTCCAGCCAGCGTTCGTTGTAGCGGTCCAGCGGGTCCCAGAAGGGGCGCGGATCGGCGGTATGGATCAGAACCGGTACGCCGAGCTCGCCGCATTTGGCCCAGATCGGGTCCAGGCGCGGATCATCCACCGGAATAATCTTACCGGTATTGTCCTTGATGTTGAAGCCGAGGTTCTTATAAATTTTCAGACCGCGCGCTCCTTTTTTCACGTCTTCTTCCAGCACTTTTACCGCCTCTTCCGTCCATCCCGGCTTTCCGAGACCGTCAAAGACGATATTGGTGAATAACGCGATGCGTTTCGGGGCCGACTGGCCAATGTTTGCCAGTGCCTGGTCGAAAAACTGCGTACTCTCAGGGAGGTTGTTGGTCCAGCCCCGCCCGCTCAGGTTGACCATGATCCGCATATTCAGCGCGTCCATTTGTGCCAGCAGTTCCTTCAGGTTTTGCGTGGGCATCTGAAACTGGTGGTTGTGGACGTCGATAAACGGAAATTTCGCCCGGGTCAACTTATGCTCTTCGACCCGTAACGTCGAAACGGGATCATACTCTTCGAAACCCAGAGGCTGGTCTGTCGTCTGCGCGCTGAGAAACCCCGGCAGCAGAAGGGCAAGAAGTGTAGCAGTTTTTCGCATAGGAGGAAAAGGAGATATCAGGATTTTGATTGAATGAGGGCAACGGCATGGGCCGCGATCCCTTCCTTTTTGCCGACGAAGCCGAGGTGTTCGGACGTCGTCGCCTTGATGGAAAGGTCTTCTTCGTCGATCCCCATGACTTCGGAGAGGACGATTTTCATCAGCGGAATATGCGGATTGAGCTTGGGTTCCTGCAATACGACCGTCACGTCGATGTTGCCGACTTCATACCCTTTTTCCCGGATCATTTCCAGCACCCGCCGAAGAAGTACCTTGGAGTCAACACCTTTCCATTGCGGATCCTTGTCTGAAAAATGGTACCCGATGTTGCGGAGATTGGCCGCGCCGAGGAGCGCGTCGCAGATGACGTGACAGATCACATCGGCATCCGAATGCCCTTTGGCGCCGTGTGTATGGGGAATTTGTATGCCGCCGAGCCAGAACGGCCGGTCTTTTTCGAGTTGATGTACGTCGTATCCGTGTCCGATGCGAAAAGACATGCGCAAATAAGCTGATTGAATCAGCAAAATAAGCGGGAATGCGCTGGGATTCGCTGTCTGTGCCCGATTAATTCCGATCCGGAAGCCGATACCGGACGTAGAGCATGAGGTAAGGAAGGTAGCTGTAATTCCGCATGTTGTGCTCGATTTTCGGAATCTGGTCGGGAAGGGTAGTGGATTCGACCAGGCCGTCGGTCCAGAAGTTGATTTTCGGGCTTCCGAGGTAGTGGCATCCCATTTCAAAGCTGACGCCGATCCGCTTCTTTGGCACTGCACGGCCAAAACCGAGGCCAAGGTGCGGGATAACCGGCCACCATTTCAGCGAAAGCCGGGCCTGTCCGAATTCTTCCGGGGAAATATTGATCGCATCCACGTGAAGACCTGTCAGCGTATTGCCGGAAACGGAGTAGCTCGGATCGATTTGAAGGGCCAGTCCGCCCGTCAGGTAAAACGAACTTTTCCGGAAAGGTACCCAGTTCGCGCCGGCATGCAGCAGGTTCATGCGGACGAGCGGCTGCAGGTGAAAGGTGGACTCCTTGTTGGCATCCACGTCAAAAGGCTTTTTATAGGCCACCCGGGTAAAACCCAGCCGGAACTGCCAGCGATGATTCAGACGCCAGGCACCTTCCACACCATATCCCAGCGTTCCGCCGGCAAGACCAGCCGAAAAACGGGCAGAATCTCCGGGAAAATGAACGGCAAAGGAGGATAGCGCTCCCGACCAGCAGAGAACAAACAGAAGGATTGAACGTAGCTGCATAAACGTGGCGGCGTTGATTAGCTGCGTGAAAGGTACGGGTTTTGGCCGAGGCCGGAGGGAAAGCGGTTGATTTTTAAACAATTGGTAAGGCGTCAGATAATCCGCCGGAGTACCATGCTCGTGATGAAGAGCTGCCCTTTCCGGCGGACGGCCATGACGATTTCTCGTCCTTCTCCCCGTTGCATGATTTTGTAAAGGTCTGAGATCGAGATATCATTGCAGAACTCGCCGTTGACGCTCACCAGCTGATCGCCCGACTGCAAACCCGCAAGCTCTGCCGGGGAGTTCTTTTCCACTTTTTCAACAATGTATTCGTGGTAGTCGGTACCCCGGGCGATGATGTCCATGCCGCTCATGTTGTGCTCGAATGCTTCCCGCAGACGCCGGCGGATCGGTTTCAGGACGATGTAGCGGTCCCGGTAATTGAACGTGACTTTAAACCGCCGCAACAACTCGCAACCTATATTGCCCTGACGCTCAATATTATGGGCGATTTTCATGCCATATGCCATACTATCCGGGAAGGAGGCAATCAGGTTATTGACCTCCAGAGTTCCGATACGGATTTTTTCGACCCGTCCGAGGCTGCCGTTGATGACGCCGGAAAGCCCGCGGCCAAGCTGCGCGCGAACGACCTTGTTCGGCAGCTGAATGTTGCTTCGGGAGTGAATATCCAGCGACAGCGCGTGTCCGGCGCCGGTATCGATGACTACTTTAAGCGGGACGGTACGATCTTTTTCCACCAGCGCTACGGCATTGAGGTAGGGTTTGGCTTCCTCAATGGTAATCGGGAATTGTTCGCCTTTGCGCCGTTTGTAGGTATAATGCTCGGGTTCTTCGAGGAGCAGCTCCCTGCGGGCAAAATCGATCGTTACAACAAAATGATTGAAAAGCTCATACCCGAAAATTCCGTGGACAGGCACGCCGACATACTCCGAAATCTGGAGAATATCCTGATCCAGTACCACCACGTTCTGGTTGAAGCCAACCATATGCCCCATCTGAATCGAATTGCCGATCATGACCGTAGCGGAAAGACTGCCGCCTTCTCCGGCGCCGGCGATCTGCACCTTCCGGACGGGCTTCATTTTTTTGGCAACAGGTACTTTGGGATCGGTAATCAGAATGGTCGATACGCCGGAGTCCAGGATGAACCGAAGCGTGTCAGAGTCGTTCACCTTGACCGGTACAATGATCAGGTTAGACTGAAGCTCGAAAGGAATACGGGTCGTTTTATGGCGTCCCTTCAGGTAAAGTCCAAATTGACCTTGCCCACAGCTGCCGGGTGCAAAACCCAAAACCAACCCGAACAGCAGAACGAGTGGTATAACGTGTTTCATGGCGGTCCGGAATTAAGGACTAACACGCCCTTAATGTACATTCTTTTTTCCTGATAATCAAGATGCTCGTCGATCAATAACAGGGGAACAAAGGCACTTTCAGGGATTTTCGTTACTTTCGCCGCGCGGATAGCCCGGCTGAAAATGCTTTCCTGATGCCTGTAGGGCCTTCTTTGATTGATTACAAACTTTCTTCTGATTATTCTATCTTTTCGTATGAGAAAACAAATTGTCGCGGGCAACTGGAAAATGAACAAGACCGCCGAAGAAGCCGTCGCGCTGACCTCGGAAATTGTTAACATGGTTGCCGACGAAGTGACGGGTTCGGTAGAAGTGGTGCTGTGCGTTCCCTTCATTTACCTGCCTGCGCTTCAGCGGTACGTTGGCGGCCGCATTTCTGTCGGCGCTCAGAACTGTCACCAGAAAGCTTCCGGCGCGTATACCGGTGAAATTTCAGCCCCGATGCTGAAATCCCTCTCCGTGCCCTACGTTATTCTGGGTCACAGCGAACGCCGTCAGTACTTCGGCGAAACCGACGCTCTCCTGGCAGAAAAGGTGGACATCGCCCTGGCAAACGGCCTCAAGCCGATCTTCTGCTGCGGAGAATCGCTCGAGCAGCGTCAGAACGAAGATTACCTCGCCATCATCAGGGATCAGGTTACCAACAGCCTCTTCCACCTCCCGGCCGAGCAGTTCGGACAGGTAGTCATTGCCTATGAACCGATCTGGGCGATCGGTACGGGGCTGACGGCTTCTGCCGACCAGGCACAGGAAGTTCACGCGGCGATCCGCAGCCACATCGCATCGAAATACGGCGCCGAAGTAGCAGATAACACGACGATTCAATACGGCGGTAGTGTCAACGCAGCCAACGCGGCTGAATTGTTTGCCTGCCCGGACGTAGATGGCGGCCTTGTCGGCGGTGCTTCCCTGAAGTCCCGCGATTTTGTCGACATTATCAAGGCGATCCGATAGCCGTTTTAGACATACTCGGGGTACAGAATGAGTGGGTTCCGGAAAACGGGAATACACTCATTCTGCTTTTTATGTAGCCTTTCCGGCATGGCCGGGCACTTTCCCGCGCGGAAGCGGGTTCAGAAAATACAATTTTAACAAGTGCATGTTCCGGCCCGGAATACCAGGCCGGAGCGTGTTTCGATCAGGGTGCTGGGGGAAAATATTGGCCTGTTTACGCAATAAATGGGCTTTGATTTCGTCCAACAGAGTGATCACCCTTGGCCATGATATTGCCATAATGATACAGGTATCTCATGAAGAGACTTTCTTTCGTCCAATTTATTTTTGTTCTCCTGCTGGGCCTCTCCGCTAATGCCCAAACGAGCCTGATCCTGCCCGACCAATCCAACTGGAACGTGGTGGAAGAAGGAAAGACGATTTCCTTCCAGCTTCGCCTCAAGGGGAACCTGCCCGATTCGACCCACCTTCAGTTCTCTATTCCTGAAGGTCGTGTAGACGGGATGAAACTCGATTCACTCGGAAACTTCGCCTGGACGCCATCGTTTGATCTGGTGGACCGCATCCAGGGCAGTAAGATATTCCCGGTGTTGTTTGAAGCATCCGTCCGCGGCGGCGAGCAGATCCGCAAGGTCGCCGAGTTCCGGTTGCTGCACGTCAACCGCGCCCCATACGTAGGGGAGCTGAAGCCTTTCTACGTACAGTACAACGTTCAGAATACCTATCAGGTGGACGGTAATTCCGTCCGTGATCCGGATGGAGATCCCCTCGTGTTCATCCCCATCCCGGATGAAATGCCTGAAGGAGCCAAGCTCTCCGCGCAGGGCGAATTCACCTGGAAACCTTCTCAGACACAATTCAATCGGCTGAAGGCGAGTCCGTTGTGGGTGGAATTCTATGTGGAAGACCAGCCGATGAAATCCCGGAGCAAGGGCCGTCTGAAGATCGATGTTACCCAGCTCGACCTTCCGCCTGAAATCTCGGTTGTGCCCAATACCCGCTCATTCAAAATCCGGGAAAACAGCACGCTCAGCCTGGCTTTTTTCCTGACCGATCCGAATGGCGATCAAGATATTCAGGAATTTTCCTTCCTGTCGGATAATCCGTCGATTCCGAAATCGTCCCTGAAGCGAAATACAGACAATCAATATGAATTTATCTGGAAGCCCGATTATGAATTTGTCAAGGATCCCCTTGATACACTGGGCTTTAACATTACTTTTTTCGTGATTGACAAGTCGCAGAAAAAGGATGAAAAGAAAATCCATATCACGGTTGAAAATGCTGTCAACGAACGCGAAAAGGACTTTCAACTCTATACACAGTACCGTACGGCGCTGATCCGTGCCTGGGAGCTTATTTCACAACTGACTGAAAAGCAGGAAGAACTCCGCCGGTTGTATTCCCGCGCGAAATCCGGCAAGAAAAACCGGTCGGTCATGAACGCAGGCATCGGGGCGGCTACGGCGATTACCCCGCTTACGATGGGCACGAACCCGAACAAGACGCTCGTTTCGACCATCGGGGGAACAGCCACCGCTACTGTCGGTACGCTGGAAGCGACCGAAGTCATCGGCCGGTCCATCAGCCCGCTGGTGGATCAGCTCAACAAAATCATCGTCAAGAAAAACGAACTGCAGACGAAGGGAGACATTTTCGCCCGGAAGTATAACCTGCGGTCGTCCCGCCGGGGCAGCGGCTCGCCGACCCAGTTTGCCCGCGACCTGGATGATTTCGAATCGTCGATGAAAGTCAACGACCTCCTGGCGCTTGAACTTGACGCCAGCTGGCAGGACCGGAATATGCCCAGGAACGCGCAGGAGCAGGACAAGCGGCTCCAGAAGATGTTCCGGGATTATGTTCCTTTCACAGACTAACAAAAAAGAGCGGGATGATCTCCCGCTCTTTTTATTTCGAGGCTAGTGGAATGGCTCCATTGTGCGTCAGGATACGCCGGTGATAGTCGATCTGACCGAGGTGGTAATTGAGGTGCCCGTTGAGGTGGATGAGAAAATACCCGACAGACATTTCATACCCGAGCGGATTATCCGGATAGGGTTTCTTCAGGTCTTCTTCCGATAGCTTCCCGACGGAATCGGTGATAATGGGCAGCAGTTCGTCCAGCGCCGCCAATAGCTCGGCTTTCGGAATATTCCGGCTGGCAAATTCAGCGGCGCGGTCCCGGACGTAGGGATATCCGCCCAATCCGAGGCCGATAAACGTCCGGAGATTGCCAATCAGATGCAGACATAGGTTGCCTGCGGGGTTGCTGATGCCTTCGGTGGTAAGCCAAAGCGCATCTTCGGTAGCATAGGCGTCGATTTCCTGCCGGAGGCGGGTAATGTCGCGGTGGTAGAGGGCGGCAAAGTCATTCATGAGTATTGGAGTTCACGGATTTCAGCCCATCCGTCGGATTCAAAGATGGGACAGGACCGGAGAAGGGCAGTCGCCGTTTCCAGGTTTTCTTCACGGATCAGTAAAAATCCTCCGACAAATTCAAGTCCATGAAAAAGGGGCCCGTCTTCGGCAGGCAGCGAAGGATCTTTGATGACCTTGCCGTCCATCGTAAGCGACCCTCCGTGAACTAGCTTCTCACTTGCGCGGAGGGCTTGCAGCCAGGTTTGCCAGTGCTGCTGGTGTGTTTGGGTGAACGCTTCGGAATGTTCGTCGGTCCGCCCGTCGGGTTCCCGAAACAAAATCAGAAAGGTTTTCATGGTCGTCCGGTATTGGCATAAAGGCCCGACAATCGGCGGGCATGCTCGATTTTTGGGAATTCATATGCTTCCTACAAATAATTTGCTCTGTTTTTAATTGCTGTGTTGTATGTCTGAACGAAATTGCCTGTTCCTAGTACTAATACAATATTTTATTAATGTCTAAGAAACTATATATTAATATCATCTAATAATAAATAACTCAATCAGGATTTGTTACCTGTATTAAAATATAGTCCGTAAAAAAATCAATTTCCTTTATGTTATCGACACTTTGCCATCGAATTACAATGCCAGGATTCTTAAAAGATGGTTCACCACCTGTTAAACCCAAAGTTGTTATTGCGTTATCGTCATTAGTTAGATTAGGGGTTTTGTTGATAATAACACGGTCTACTTTATTGAGTTTAAAAAATATTTCATAGACTCCGTTCTTAAAAAATACTTTTTGGCATCCTGTGTTTTTGCAAGGATAGCCCTTCACTTTTACTATATTTTCAGCCTTACCTAGGACTTTTTCCACTTCTGTTAATGTTTTTCCTTTAATTGTGTTAAAATCTAAGATAAGATTTTTCTCTTTCGTACTAGCTTTTTGAACTGCTTCAGAATTTGTTTCAGTTTCTGTATTTGGACCGCTGCAGCCTATCATTACTATAGCTGCAGAAAAAAATAAAGCAAAGATTGAATTTTGGGTTGTCATGTATTTAGAAGTTATATTTAAAGTACTTACAAAAGATAATACTTAAGAAAGTCTTTTTGTAGAAAGCTCTTTCAAATGGTAACTATCGTAATAGATTGATAAAGGTAGGCGTTTTGAAGATACCTCAATATCATTTGAAAACTATTGGAGTATCTCTGCCTGATGATTTTGTACTTCATCGCAGAAAAAAACATATTCGAAAGGTTTTCATGGTCGTCCGGTATTGGCATAAAGGCCCGACAATCGGCGGGCATGCTCGTCATATGCCGACTCAAACAGGGAGACAGCGCGCTCGGTTCCGACAATCGCTCCGGCAGTCAGTACTTTCGGAGGCTGGCCGGCTTCGGTGAGTAAACGGGCGGTTTCGGCTTTGATGCAGTTGATCAGCAGCGCACCGCCGACAGTACTTCCCGGCGATACAGGTGTATCCAGTCCCGGAATCAGGACCATGGCGTCGCCGACGGGCGCGCCGGTATCCAGCACGAGGTCGGAAAAATCGGTCAGTTTCTTACCATCAGCCCGCTTCGAGGTACTGGCGTCCGAATGTTCCTGCGTAACAACGGCTACCACCCGGATACCCCGCTGCTGAAACAACTCTGCCATTTCAATCGGAACGACATTACATCCGCTGGAGGAAATCACCAGCGCTGTATCGGCAGGTTGCAGGTCAAAATTCCGGAGAATACGCTCGGCGAGTCCCGGGACATTTTCCAGAAACATCGCCTGCCGCTGGCCGTTGGCGCCTACGACGAGGTTGTGGAACGTCAGCGATAATTCCACAATCGGGTTGAAACCCGGAAACGAACCGTATCTCGGCCACATTTCTTCGACCATAATGCGGCTGTGTCCGCTGCCGAATACATGCACCATACGGCCGGCGAGAATGGTTTCTGAAAACCATTGGGCGGCCTGGGCAATGGCGGATTCCTGCGCCGATACGACATCAAGAATGTGCTGACTACGACGAAGGTAGTCCTGAATGACACTCATTATCAGTTGGTTTAAGAGGGATGTAACACAAATCCGGCGGCGCCGAGCGCGCCGGCCATATCGCCGAAATGGGCCTGGACAATCGGCGTTTGCTTGCCGCCTGGCGTCCACTCATATAAATGGAGAAACGACCGCAGCGGATCAAAAAGCGCGTCTTCGGCCAATGTAATTCCTCCGGCAAGGGCGATGCATTCCGGAGAAAACGCATTCATCCAAGACGCAAGAGCCGTAGCCAGCCGCTGTACCGACTGTAACCAGGCCCAGGTCGCAACGGGCTCTCCTTTCCGGTAAGCTTCTACCAGTTCCCAGGTCGAAGTATACTTCCCGCAGGTACGCTCCGGAACGGAATGATTGCCGATGGCGTGCTCCAGGCTACCCGGCATGCCCGTTATACCCCGGGTATGGAGCCCGGCATCTACAACCGTATGACCGAGGTGCCCTGCCATTTGCCCAACGCCCTGGTAGAGGCGTCCGTCAAGCAGCAGGCCGCCGCCTACGCCGGTACCGAGCGTCAGCAGCAGGGCATTGCGGTACCCGCGCAGGTTACCAAAACGGGCTTCAGCCATCAGCGCGGCATGGGCATCGTTGATGACCCGCGCAGGCCGGCCGAGAAACTCCGACCACCGGAAATGCTCCAGGCCGGCGAGGCGTCCCGGCATTACTGAAATCGTTTCATTCGTGGCATCAGGCAGGCCGGGGGCCGATATACCCACACCGGAAACCGGCGTTTGCAGATAGCCTTCTAGGTAGCGGACCATTTCGGCCACGCTTTCCTTCCAGCTTCCGTCGCCGGTATCGGCAGTCGGAATGTAATGCTGCCGGTGAATCTCTCCATCGGCCGACACCAGCAGTCCCTTGATGTTTGTGCCGCCGAGGTCGATACCGATTGCGGTTGGTTGCATAGGTTCAGAGGTAAATGAAGTCAGGATTGTTTCCGGCCTTCGGAGACGGTCCATCCGCCGTCGACAGCCAGTACCTGGCCGGTAGTAAATCGACCGTAATCGGAGAGGAGGTAGACTGCCGCGCCGGTGAGGTCGTCCGGACGGCCGATTCTGCCGCCGTCCAGTGGTTGCTTGGTCCGGATGAAGGCCATGATTTCCGGATCAGTAGCTGCCCGCTGGCTCATTGGGGTTTCGATAAGTCCGGGCGCCAGGACGTTGACGCGGATGCCGTCCCGGGCATAATAGGCCGCAAGAGACTGGCTGAAGCCGATCACCGCGGATTTAGCTGCGGCGTACGCGTGGGTTGAAAAAAAATCCGGAGACGGGGAGTAACCGAGTACAGAGCTGATATTGAGGAGACTGCCGCCCGTTTTCTGCTTCTGCCATTGACGTACAGCGGCCTGGTTCGAGAGCATCAGGCCGGTGAGGTTCCGGCGGAAGGTTTCATTCCAGCCATCAAGCGTGAGGGCGTCCAGCGGACCGTCCCCGAACCGGCGACCGCTGCCGCCGGCGACGTGATACAGTCCGTCGAACCCGCCAAACTCCACAATCGCCTGCCGGATGGCGCGGGCGGCGGTCAGTTCATTCGTCGCGTCTCCCTCCAATACATGACCCTTCGGTCCGAGCGTACGGGCGGCGGTATCGAATGTATCCGGATCGTTCCCGACCACGAGGACTTGCGCTTCTTCCCGGATGAACGCGCTGGCGGCAGCCAGGCCAATGCCCGCGGTGCCGCCGATGACCACCAGTGTTTTGTTTTTCAGCCAACCGGCCATGCAGAACAGTTTATTGGATTATCGGGTGAAAGTTTTTGGTAATTCTAGTGAAAATATTTCTCATATCTTGCCAAAAAATCGAGTCCTAATCCGGTTTCCATGCAACCTCTGCCTATCAAAACAACCGTTGTCGGTTCCCTTCCTTTTCCCGGCTGGCTGGAAAAAGCCAGTCAGCAACTCGATGTTTACGGTCCCGCCGATGTCGAAGAAATGATCGAAGACGCTGTCATCGCCGCTATCCATGACCAGGTCGCAGCCGGTCTGGATGTGATAACGGACGGGGAGCAGACGCGGCTTGACTTCAATTTGTCCTTTTACGGATTTATCAAGGGTATTCTGGCAAATCACGCCGAAACACGCCGGTTTGGCCCGCCTGCGCACGACCAGCGGGGCAAGCATACGGTAGTCGAACACCTGACGGCACCGGCTGGACTGGGTGTCGTCGAAGAGTTCCGGCGGTTGAAACGACTGGCGCCGGAGGGGCACATTCTCAAAGCGTCCATTCCCGGGCCGTATACGCTTTCGGGCCGGCTGCTGCCCGGTGAAATCTATGCCGACCGCTGGGAGATGACGGAAGCCCTGCTGCCGCTTGTCCGGAAGGAAATCGCGGATCTGGTCGCCGCAGGATGTACCGAAATTTGCGTAGATGAGCCTTCGATGAGTTGCTATGCATACAAAGAGGATACGCGCCGGTTTGTCGATATTTTCAACAGGACGATAGCGCCGGCAGTAGGAAAAGCCCGGTTGTCGATGCACCTCTGTTTTGGAAACTACAAGGGGCGTTCGGTTGGCAAGAAAACAATCGCTCCGATGCTTCCGTCTTTCCTGGATATGAATGTGGACGAACTTCATACCGAAATGACTATCCTCAATTTCGCAGAAGTACACCTGCTGGAGCAGTTTGCGGAGCGATATGATGTAGCCGTCGGAGTGATCGATGTCAAGAGCTATTACATCGAAACACCGGAGGACGTTGCCGGGCGTATCCGCCAGTGCCTGCCTTATGTTCCGGCGGAAAAGCTGGCCGTCGCGCCCGACTGCGGCCTGAGCCAAACGGCCCGTTGGGCTTCCAAAAAGAAGCTCGCCAGCATGGTGGCGGGCGCAAAGCTGGTCCGGGAGGGGTTATGAGTTTGGTAGATTATTCGCCATTTTCGCTGAGAATTCATCCCTGGAACCATGATTGAAACTGCGCGGCTTCGCCTGCTGACCTGTGACCGTACCCTTTGGGAGGCCGTTCTGGCCGGAAATAATGTCCTGAGCCAGGTCATCGGTGCGAACGTACCCCGGAAGTGGACCGAGAGCGCAGCTGCGTTTCCGGCTTTTTACGAACAGGTGAAGAAAGACCTGACCCTCGAAACCTGGGGAGGAAACCTCATTGTCTACAAGCCGGATAACCTGCTCATCGGCAGCTGTGGCTACAAAGGAAAGCCCAATGAAGCCGGAGAAGTAGAGATCGGGTACGAAATCAAAGCCACTCACCGGGAAAAAGGCCTGGCAACGGAAGCTGCCAACGCGCTTGTGGACTATGCCTTCACCTTTCCGGAAGTGAATTCCGTGATCGCCCATACCTTGCCCGAGGAAAGCCCTTCGACCCGCGTCCTGACCAAGGTAGGGTTCGTACATGCGGGAGAAACAGAAGATCCGGACGACGGAATCGTCTGGCGCTGGATATTGAAACGATGATCAAACCACATCAGAAAGACGAACGCCTGCTGCACGACATCCGGTCTACCCGGATGAGCGACAAGGGGTTTCGTGTCTGGTGGCTGGGACAAAGCGGTTTTTTGGTACAGTGGAAGGGAAAACACCTCCTTTTTGATCCGTACCTGTCCGATTCCCTTACCCGGAAATACGCGGATACCGATAAACCACACGAGCGCATGAGCGAGCGGGTCATTGACCCTGCGGAGTTGTCGTTTATCGACGTTGTGACCTCAAGCCACAACCATACGGATCACCTTGATGCCGAAACCCTGCTGCCCCTGCTTGCGAATAATCCGGGGATGCAGCTGCTGATTCCGGAGGCGAACCGGCAGTTTGTCGCCAACCGGCTGCAGTGCAACCCTGCCTTTCCGACCGGACTGAACGACGGCGGAAGCGTAGTACTCGGCGATTTCCGGTTTTTCGGGATACCGGCGGCGCACAACGGGCTCGACCGCGACGATCAGGGAAGGTGCCTCTACATGGGCTTTATCGCGGAATTCGGCTCCTACCGCATCTATCACTCAGGAGATACGCTCTGGTTTGACGGCCTGGAGGATATACTACGCCCCTTTGCGGTTGACGTGGCCTTTCTGCCCATCAACGGGAACAAACCCGAACGCCGGGTAGCGGGTAATCTGAACGCCGAGGAGGCAGCCCGTCTCGGCCGGGAGATCGGCGCGAAATGCGTCATCCCGCATCATTACCACCTGTTTGCCTTCAATACCGAAGATCCCCTCCACTTTATTCGCTGGGCGGAAAAATACGGAACCCCGTATCATGTCCTCGAACTCGGCGCTTCCTTCGATATGCCCTAAACATTCCGGACCATCGATTCCAGATCGGCATCGGGAGCCAGGTTGAGGCGCTTCCTGAGCCGGTAGCGGGCCGTATTGGCGCTTTGGGGAGAAATACCGAGAATATCGGCGATTTCCTTTGTACTGAGGTTCATTTTCAACAGGGCCATTAACCGGATATCATGGGAGTTGAGTACCGGAAACTGCTGATGAATACGGCTGAAGAATTCCGGGTGGACGTTCTCGAAAACGTCCTTAAAATGCACCCATTTCGCCTCGCCCTGCTGGTGGGTATTGATGAGGTTGGGTATCTTCCGGATTTCGGCGGTGTTGTCTTCCTGGATCCGCTTTTTGATTTCTTCCAGAAACCGGCTGTTCTTCACTTCCTGAAGCGTATAGCTGGTCAGTTCGCGGCTGCGCTGTTCCAGTTCTTCCTCCCGCTCACGGCTTTGCTCTTCCAATAGGCGGGAATAGCTCTCCAGCTTTTCATTCTGGCCTTCGATGGTATGGATGTGCAGGAAACGCTGTACTTCCAGGTTAGACAAATAGGTAGAGACGAGGTAGGTCATCACCGTCATGCCGATGCATTCAAAGAGATTTGTAATCTTCTCGTCCTGGCTTACGGCCGGCAACAGGTAAATCACGATACACATCAGCACCATTCCGCTGAGTGAAAGGATCGTACGGGGTTTCAGGTCCGGAAGGAACATCACCTGAAACAAAATCAGGGACGTCAGGTAAAAGACGAGCGACTGCCGGTCGAAGTACACCAGCAGCGACCGGCCAAACAGGTACACAAAGGATGATACGATAACAAAATGATACAGCAGCCGCGCATGGGATGGGAGCGGGTCGTTTTTGGAAGGCCATAGCCGGAAAAGGAAAAACGACGCCACGAGGTTCATCAACAGTTCAATCTCGGAATAGAGCAGGAGCCTGTGCCGCAAATCGGAAAACAGAATACCCTGCTGATACCGGGAAAAGTAGATCAGGATGACCTCTATCAGAAAAGCAATCCCGGCCCAGAACATGACTTTCAGACGGGAATGGGTAGCTGCCAGCTTGTAGGAGCGGAACTCGGAAGCGTATGCATCGGGGACAGAAACAAACAAAGAGGCGGGTAGCAAAGAAGCCATGGCGGTGACGGAATTTCCTGCGTAAAAATCGCCCCAAAACAGGTCAAATCAACACCTGTCTATATTAAGTCTATGATTTTAATTTGGTTGACGGCCTGAAAAAGGGCCTCATTTGCACCTGTATCTAAATTTCATGCCGCCACGAAGGCCGGGTATCTATTGCCAACGATACGCCAGTCTATACGCCTTTCGCTGTTCCTGACGTCCGTCGAGCGAAGCTACTGCCCTGTTTTCAAGCGGAGTTCCATGAAATGGAAATCGAGTTAACCTGTCCTTGAACGATTTATGTCTTCCACCACCAGTACGAGTTGTCCACATTGCGGGTCGACGTCAACCGAACGTCGTCGCCGGCCCGCTTCGCTTAAAATTCTACTGTTTTTTGTCCCTACCCAGTGGTACCTGTGCGAACGGTGCCGCCGGCATTTTCTTAAGATTCGCTGAACACGGAAAGCCTGGCTTCGTTGAAGCCGGGCTTTATCAGTTTTGAGTTTAGTGCTTTGAGTTTAGTGTTTCGGATTGTCCCTCCGCCCCATGCCTCCTTCCCTCCGCAGAGTTATTCCCGCCCGTAGTTGTTTGTCTGGCAGCTTGTTGTTTGTTTTGAGAACGGAACAAGCTAACAGGTCAGCGTCGTGGTCAGAATCTATTACAAGGAAGGAAAGCAAATCCGGAAGGAGAACGATGTCAAGGAACTGGGTCACCTGAAAAACGTGATCTGGATAGATCTGCAATCGGCCAGTCAGGAAGAGGAAGAGTGGGTGGAAAACAAATACGAGGTCAGTTTTCAGACCCCGCAGGAGATCGTCGAAATCGAAAGCTCCGCCCGTTTCTTCGAGCAGAACGATACCATCAACGCGAACTCCAACTTCCTCCGGATCGATTCCGAAGGGTTTCATATTTATCCCGTGTCGATGATTCTCCGGAATGGCACGCTGTTTACCTTCCGCCGGGGTGATTCCAAGACCTTTGCCGATACCGTCAAGCGGATGAAGGTGAGCGGGGACGAGACGTTTCAGGTAGGTGTGGATATCTTTATCCTGCTGCTCGAAACGCGGATCGAAACCGACGCCGATTTGCTCGAAGCCATTTCCCGGGACGTTACGACCCTTTCCAAATCGCTGAGTGCTGATCAGAAACCCCGCCAGGATGTCCTGTTGCGCATCAATGCCCTTCAGGAAAATACCATGATGCTCCGGGAGAGTATCATCGATAAACAGCGGGTACTTTCGAACGTGCTCCGGAGCCAGCTCTTTCCGGATTCGCACCGGGAGCGCCTCCGCCTGGTACTGAAAGACATCAGCTCTCTGCTCGAATATTCGACGTTTAACTTTGAACGTCTCGAATACCTCCAGAATACCTTTATGGGTCTGGTCAATCTCGAACAAAACCAGATTATTAAAATCTTCACGGTCGTGACGATTGTGTTCATGCCGCCGACGCTCATCGCCGGTATCTTCGGAATGAACTACAACGAAATTCCTACCTCTGCCCAGCCGTATGGTTTCTGGCTTTCGCTGGGAATGATGCTCCTTTCCTCGGTCGCCGTACTGGCGTGGTTCCGCCGGAAACACTGGATTTAAAAGCAGGGATATCAGCGGAAAAGGCGCTTTTTTGAAATTAAAAGTGTCAAATCGACAATTTTAATTTTTCTGTTCAGAAACCAAGTTATTTTTGCAGTTACGCGAGAATAGTTTGCTTCTAAACCCCCTCCGTACGCTATGACTTCTTCTGTTTCGCCGAGACGCGCCGTTCGCCTCGGACTGGCGCTGGCGCTGGGCGGCTCCCTGCTGGGCCTGACGGCAACCCGCCAAACCGGGTTGGTTCACACAGTCAACATTCTGCTCGACTCCGTCCTGACCGACGCGCAGAAACGTCTTCCCGAAAATGCACTCCGTACCTTGCGCGCTGCTGATGGCCTGGAGGTGACGACCTTCGCGACGGAACCCATGCTGCAGAATCCGACAAACATGGATATCGACGAACGCGGACGGGTCTGGATTACAGAAGCCTACAACTACCGCCCGGCGATTACCGGCAACCCGACTACCGCCGCCGGCGACCGCATCCTGATTCTGGAAGACACCAATGGAGACGGCAAAGCCGATATCCGGAAGGTCTGGTATCAGGGCCCGGAGCTCAATGCGCCGCTCGGTATTTTCGTCATGGGCCGGAAAGCGATTGTCTCTCAGAGCCCTTATGTATGGCTTTTCGAGGATACCGACGGCGATGACAAGGCCGATAAGAAAACTGTGATTTTTCAGGGAATTGAAGGAGATCAACACGACCACGGCATGCATACCTTCGTGTTTGGTCCTGATGGAAAGCTCTATTTCAACTTTGGTAACGAGGGGAAACAACTCCTGGACGCTTCCGGCGCGCCGGTGAAGGACCCGGACGGAGATCCGATTGTTGCGACAAACAAAGGCAAGTACAAGCAGGGAATGGTTTTCCGCTGCGACCCGGATTTTAAAAACGTTGAAGTACTCGCCAATAACTTCCGGAATCCGTTTGAAGTAGCCGTAGACAGCTATGGAACCGTCTGGCAATCAGATAATGACGACGACGGAAACAAGGGCGTACGTATCAATTATGTACTGGAAGGCGGAAACTACGGCTACAAGGACGAAATGACCGGCGCCAACTGGTCGGCGAAACGCACCAATATCGAACCCGAAATACCCCGCCGTCACTGGCACCTGAACGATCCCGGTGTTGTGCCGAACCTGCTGCAAACCGGCAGCGGCTCACCGACGGGCCTTCTTGTCTATGAAGGGAATCTTCTTCCGGAAGTATACCGGAATGAATTGCTTCACTGCGAGCCGGGACATAACGTCGTCCGGAGCTATCCCGCAAAAAAAGCGGGAGCCGGCTATTCGGCTTCGATCGAAAACCTGCTCAAAAACGAAGGTGACAGTTGGTTCCGGCCGGCAGATGTTTGCGTGGCGCCGGATGGCTCTATCCTTGTAGCAGACTGGTACGATCCGGGAGTCGGCGGGCACCAGGCCGGAGATCAGACCCGCGGGCGGGTTTACCGGGTAGCGCCTCCCAAACGCCCCTATACGGCTCCTTCGTATACGTATGCAGATCCCGAGGGCGCAGTTCTCGCGCTGATGAGTCCGAATATGTCCGTCCGTTTCAAGGCCTGGAATGCGCTGACAAGCCTGGGAGACAAAGCAGTACCGGTACTCGAACGGTACTGGCGCACCTCGCAAAATCCCCGGAGCCGTGCCCGCGCTTTCTGGGTGCTGGCGAAACTGAAAGGCCGTCCCTATATCGACGAAGCGATTAAAGATACCAATCCGGATATCCGTGTTACCGGCCTGCGCGCCGCCCGGCAGACAGGCGGAGATGTCATCGGGTACGTCCGGCAGCTCGCGAACGATCCGGCACCGGAAGTACGCCGCGAATGCCTGATTGCCCTTCGTCACCGGACTGAGCCGGAAGCCGCCGAGCTCTGGACGACGCTCGCCGCCGCCTATGACGGGCAGGATCGCTGGTACCTGGAAGCCCTTGGTATTTCAGCTGATCGTCAATGGGATAGCTTCTTTGCCGCGTATCTCCGTAAGAATGCCGATCCGATCGCTTCGGCGGCCGGACGGGATATCGTCTGGCGGGCACGAACCGACGCGGCAGTACCTTTTCTGGCACGCCTCGCTACCGACGAATCTACCGACCTGAACAGCCGCCTCCGGTACTTCCGCGCATTTGATTTTCAGTCTGGAAAGGCTAAATCAGAAGCACTCGTAAAAATGCTGGACGGAAAGTCTGCCCCTCAGATCAACCGGCTGGCGCTGCTGCACCTGGATCAGGCGTTTGTCGGCAGCAACCCGGTAGCGAAGACCGCGCTCAAGAAAATGCTTGCCGGCCTCGAAGGCAGCGAATACCTCGAAATGGAAAGCCGCTATGGGCTGCCGGAGGAGAATCCGAAACTACTGAAGCTGGCGCTGTCTCCGCCGGACGATAACCTCGGTCGGAATGCCATGAGCCAGCTGCTGCAGCAAAAGGGCTCGGGGCTCGTTCAGAATGTTCTCAATGGAAAGGACGAAAACCAAATCCGGAAAGCATTGAATGCCCTGCGTTTTGTCGGGATGAAAGAGTCGCTCGAACTGCTTCAGTCTGTGGCGCTGGACAAAAAATACACGAAGTCTGTCCGCCAGCTCGCTACCCGGAACCTCGGTCAGTCGTTTGCCGGCGAAGACCGTATCCTCGCCTTGCTGCGCGAAGGAAAGATCGACAAGGACTATATACCGTATGCCGTTCAGGGCGTTGCGAATGCCTGGCGGAAGGCGATTTCCAAAGAAGCGACGACTTACCTGGGCGGGGCGACCGTCGCCGGAAAGCCACTGCCGAAAGTGGAGGACCTGGTAGCGCTCCGCGGGGATGTCAAAAACGGCGTGAAACTGTTCGCTCAGAATTGTGCCATTTGCCACCAGGTAAACGGTCAGGGAGCGGATTTCGGGCCGAAGCTTTCGGAAATCGGATCGAAACTCCCGAAAGAAGCCCAGTATATGGCCATTTTGTATCCGTCGGCCGGGATCAGCTTCGGTTTCGAAGGATGGGAGATTCAGATGAAGGACGGATCGACAGTGGTCGGAATCGTTTCGAGCAAGACGGAAACCGATGTCGACGTCCGTTTCCCGGGCGGCGGCAGCCAACGGCTCAAAACGTCCCAGATCAAAAGCATGAAACAGCAGGCCGACTCCATGATGCCGGCCGGATTGCACGAAAACATGAGCAATCAGGACCTGGCCGACCTGGTCGAATACCTGGTTTCACTCAAAAAGAAATAACGGAAAGGCGGGCTGAGAGGCCCGCCTTTTTTCTTGTAAACCAACAGCCGGAGCCGCTGTCTCCGGAAAATAAATCTTTAAGAAGAATCGCGAAACCTTTCGTTTCTTTGCCGGACCAACACGTTATCAGGCATGAGAAAAAAGAGTTTTCTTGTTCTTACCTTCTTCCTCCTTTCCCTGTCCCTGTTTGCCCAGCGCGAGGCAGATCCCCGGTGGGTTTTCCGCATGAGCGTGACCGGAACAGACATGAACCGCAATCTCGTCCCGTCTACCGGCAAGACCATGCTGAAGCCGGCGTTCTCCCTCGGCGTTTCCCGGAACATTGAAATCATTCCGAAAATGCTGGGTGTTAATGTCGGATTACGCTACAGTCCGCGTGGCTATTGGTCTCAACATAAGTCGAAAGATTCGCTGGGCGCGCAGGTATCGAAAGACCGTAACTGGCTTTCGCTGCATTACCTGGATGTCCCGGTCGATCTCGTCGTTCAGCTTGGCGGTGAGCGGACGAAATTCTTCGCGACAGCGGGCGGCTATTTTGGCATCGGTGTATATGGCCAGCAAAAGCTGCAATTCTGGAACAAGGATGTTGTGGCGGGTGCGAACGGAACCTTCCCGACCGTCGACGCAAAACATACCACGCGCACCGATCCTTTTAAAGACAAGCTGAATCGCCTGGATTACGGCGCCAATTTTGGAGTCGGTTTCCGGAGAGGGTATACTGTTTTTGGGATAACCTACTCGCAGGGACTGGCCGACCTGGCTGTTTCGGGAGATCCGATCCGCAACCGGGCTGTCGGACTGTTCCTCTCCTATTACTTTGACGATGCGTTCTAAAAACCGCCGCTTATGAAACGTGTGTTAATGGTTATGTGCCTGCTGGTTTTACCGGGGGTACTTCTGGCGCAGAACAAGCTTGTGTTCAAGGGAGGTTTCAACGTCGCCAGTATGAGCAACGCATTGAGCGCCGAACTGGACAACCCTATTTCAAAGCCGGGATTTCACGTTGGGTTGGGGGCGGAATACCCCTTGCTGGAAAACCGCCTGGCGATTCAGCCGGTACTGCAGTTTGTGCAGCGGGGATATGTTGCCAATTTCAAGACCCAATCCGGACGGTCGACGACGACGCTCAATTACATCGACCTTCCCGTCAACGTATTGTGGAAGATCGGCAATCAGGAAAAGAGTACCCGTTTTCTGCTTTTCGGAGGCGGATATCTCGCCTGCGGGCTAAGCGGGAAGACCCGTGACCGGGTAGGAGGGCAGCTTCAAAACGAGTACAGCGTCCGGTTTAACTATGATCTTCAGCGTTTTGACTATGGCGTTCAGGGTGGAATTGGCATACAGTTCGATTTTTTTCAGCTGACGGCGTTCTATCAGCAGGGACTCGCGAATGTTTCCGGTCTCGGACTGGATGTGAAAAACCGCACGTACGGGCTCACCCTCGGTTATTTGTTTGACAATGTATTCTAACGGAAAAGGCGGGAGCTATCCCGGTGTTTTTCCCCGATTTTTTCATGCAGGCTGTATTTGATGCATTTAACGGTTTGGACGTCCTGGTCATCGGGGACGTCATGCTGGATAGTTATGTTTTCGGGCGTGTCGACCGGATTTCTCCGGAGGCGCCGGTACCGGTGGTAGTAGCCAACCGGCGGGAGTTCCGCCTGGGCGGCGCCGGTAATGTGCTGCTCAACGTGCAGGCGTTGGGCGCGCGGGCCATTGCCTGCTCCGTAGTAGGGCAGGATTCGTATGGGGATGAGCTCTGCAAACACCTCGAAGAGAAGGGCCTCACCACAGAGGGAATGATCCGCAGCCCGCACCGGATTACGACGGTAAAGGAACGGATCATCGCCGGAAGTCAGCAGGTAGTGCGGGTGGACACCGAAACCGACGCCCTTATTTCGGAGGAGGAGCGAATGCTTCTTCTTGCCAAAATCAGGGAGCTGGCAACCGGTTGTGACGTGATCATCTTCGAAGATTACGACAAAGGAGTGATCTCGGCCGAATTGATCCGGGACGTAGTTGCTCTGGCCAAAGAGCAGGGTATTCCGACGGTCGTTGATCCCAAAAAGCGCAACTTCCTCCACTACCACGGCGTAACCCTTTTCAAACCCAACCTGAAGGAGCTTCGGGAAGGGCTGAATATTTCCTTTGATCCGGCGCGGCGGGACGAACTTGAACACGCCGCGCAGCGCTTAAAAGAGCACCTATCAGCCGATGGAACGCTGATTACTCTGTCAGAACGCGGAGTATATATTGACTACCTGGAGCAAAAACATCATCTCCCGGCGCACCTCCGCCAGATCGCGGACGTTTCCGGCGCCGGAGATACCGTAATCAGCATCGCGGCATGTTGTGTGGCGCTGAAACTGCGGCCGGACCAGGTTGCCGGTTTGTCAAACCTGGGTGGCGGATTGGTATGTGAAAAAGTCGGCGTGGTACCGATCGACAAGGAACGGTTACTCGCCGAAGCCCTCAAAGCCGGAATCTGATCATGGCTGATTTTGTCGTATCTACGGATAAATCCCGCCTGGATATCGGGATGATCCACGATTTCCTGAGTAATCGTTCGTATTGGGCGAAGGGTATTCCACGGGAGCTTGTGGAAAAATCCATCGCCGGCGCCCGTTGCTACGGGGTATATGAAGGAGAAAAACAGGTAGGATTCGCGCGGCTGATTACCGACGAAGCTACCTTCGGCTACCTCGCTGACGTATTCATTCTGGAAGAATACCGGGGTAACGGAGTATCCAAACTACTGGTTGAGTACATCCTCGAAGATCCCGCCCTGCACGACCTGCGGCGCTGGGTATTGGTCACCGCCGACGCGCATACGCTGTACTCGCGTTTCGGTTTCAGTGAACTCGCCAAGCCGGAACGATACCTCGAAAAAGTCAGACCAAATCCCTACGGACAGAGCTGATAACTGTTCTGAACATCTTTCTGTGCATTCTGTGTTTTCTGTGAGCAACATTTTTTATTTCTCACAGAAAACACAGAATGCACAGAATTTTTTTGGCTTTGTCTTGTGAGCCTTTCAACAAAACAGGTTGAGCTTCTCCACAAAATAGCCCGCGGCCTGGCGCGGTAGCTTTGTATCGTCAAACAAAACAATAAATGACGATGAACAAAGTTTGGTTTATTACCGGAAGCGCACGCGGCCTAGGCCGTCATCTCACCGAAACAGTACTCCGTCAGGGCGATCACGTAGCCGCCACCGCGCGCAATATCTCCGCACTGGATGACCTGGTGACGAAATACGCCGGACAAATCCTCCCGCTTACACTGGATGTTACCCAAAACGATGCGGTCCATGCCGCAGTAGCGGCTGCCATCGCTCGTTTCGGACGGATCGATGTGTTGGTAAACAATGCCGGTTTCGGTATCACAGGGGCTGCCGAAGCATTTACCGATGAGCAGGTCCGCAGTCAGCTCGAAGCAAACCTCTACGCACCGATACAGATCACCCGTGCGGTGCTGCCGCACATGCGTGCGCAGGGAAGCGGGCGGATTCTGCAGGTCAGCTCCATCGGCGGGCGGGTAGGTACAGCCGGTGTCTCGATTTACCAGGCGGCCAAGTTCGGCGTGTCGGGCTTTACCGAAGCCATCCGGCAGGAGGTAGAGCCGCTCGGTATTTTTGTGACAAGCATCGAACCCGGCGGGTTCCGGACGGATTGGGCGGGAGACAGCATGAGCTTCGCCCCCGCAATGGCCGATTATACCGTTGTCAACCAACGCGCAGAAGCCTTCCGGAGCGGCGCGTTTGAGCCCATGGGCGACCCGGCCAAGGCGGCCAGTGTGATGGTGAAAGTAGCGGCTCATCCCGCTCCGCCGGTTCACCTGGTACTCGGCAGCGAAGCGGTCGCCCTGCTCGAAATGGCGGATACCAACCGGAAACGGGAGTTTGAGGAATGGAAAGCCGTGAGCGTCTCCACGGATCATGACGAAGCGACGCCTTTCCTCGAAACACCGCTGGGAAAAGCATACGCAGCCTTTCAGAATGCTTAGTAACTTGTTTCCGGGAAGTTATTACCGGAAACGCTTTCAGGAAATGGAAGATACACAGTTGCCGCACGTCATCTACGCGTGCTATTCGCAGAAAAACCGGCAGGGGGAGCAGTTTATTCCCGCCCATATTTTCAGTTTGCAGCTGACCGGTGTTTCGGATATGCATATCGACGGAAAGACGTACCGGTTCGCAGAAGGAGAATTTCGCTTTGTCCGGAGAAATAAGCTGGCCTCGTATACCAAGTGGCCGGCGGAAAACGGCTTGTACGAATCGCTGGCCATTTCAATGGATCAGCAGACGCTTCGGGAAATAAGCGAAGCCTATGATCTGCACCCGGACAAGCCCTATACCGGTGAAAGCGTGCTGAAACTCAGGCCGCATCCGCTGTTTCAGAACTACTTCGAATCCCTGCGGCCGTATCAGAACGGCAGCGGCCGGATCAGCGAAACGCTCACCGGTGTCAAAGTCCGGGAGGCGGTGATGATCTTGCTGGAAGTATATCCGGAACTGAAGAATGTATTGTTTGATTTCAGCGAGCCGGGGAAGATCGACCTGGAGGCATTTATGAATACGCATTACCGGTATAATGTCGACATCAGCCGGTTTGCTTACCTGACAGGCCGCAGTCTGGCGTCATTCAAGCGGGATTTCGAGAAAGTTTTCCATACCTCTCCCAACAAATGGCTGCAACAGAAACGCCTGGAAGAAGCCTATTTTCTGCTGAAGGAGCGAAAACAAAAAGTAGGGGATGTGTACCTCGACGTGGGGTTCAAGGACCTGTCTCATTTCTCCTTCGCATTCAAGAAAGCCTTCGGAATGCCGCCGTCGCAACTGGCGTAAAAAAGGCCTCAGGACATTCCTGAGGCCTTTTTAGTACTTAAAATTCTTTTACCGTATCGATAAAACACCGCACTTTATCCGGATCGGTATCGGGATAAACACCGTGCCCGAGGTTGGCGATGTGTTTCCGGCGGCCGAATTGTGTCAGCATCTCACGGGTTTGCTTCCGGATTTCCGGGTAGTCGGAGTAGAGCACGCAGGGATCGAGATTCCCCTGGAGGACCTTATCCGGCAGCATTTCACGGCTTTCGGTAATGTCCATGTTCCAGTCGAGCCCGACGACTGAACAGTTCAGCGTATTCATTTCCCGCCGGGCGAAGAAAGCACCTTTGGCGAAAACCGTCACCGGTACCAGCGGCTGCAATGCGTCACAGATCTGCGCGATATAGGGCAGCGAAAACTCCCGGTACTGCTGCGGAGACAAAATACCTGCCCAGGAATCGAACAACTGGACCAGGTTGGCGCCCGCGGCTACCTGCGCTTTGAGATACGCAATGGTACTGTCGGTGATTTTCTGAAGCAGGCGGTGTGAAAGCTCCGGCTCTGCGTAGAGGTATTTCTTGGCGACGGAGAAGGTCTTCGATCCTTTTCCTTCGATCATGTAACACAGAATGGTAAATGGCGCGCCGGCAAAGCCAATAAGGGGTACCCGGCCGTTCAGCTCTTTTTTTGTGATCCGGATGGCCTCCAGTACATAGCCGAGGTCGGCTTCCGGATCAGCCACGCGGAGGTTATCCACATCCTGAGCGGTGCGTACCGTCGTCGGAAATACCGGCCCGCGGGCTTCGACCATTTCATAGGGAAGGCCCATCGCTTCCGGAACAACGAGGATATCGGAGAAGATAATGGCGGCGTCGACACCGAGGAGGTCAACAGGCTGAATGGTGACTTCTGCGGCCAGCTCGGGAGTGGTACAGAGCTGGATAAAACTGCCCGCTTTTTCGCGGACGGCGCGGTATTCGGACAAAATGCGGCCGGCCTGCCGCATCATCCATACGGGAACGCGCTCGGTTTCCTCGCCGCGGGCCGCCCGTAAAAACAAATCGTTTTGAAGAACTTCCATGCCGCAAAGATAGCAGGCGAAAACGGTTTGCCGCGAGGTATGCAGAGGGGGAAATCGCCGGTCTGCCAGCGATTTTCGGAACCCCCGCCTGATTTTCGTACCTTTGCGGCAAACTGAAAACCAATGCAGATTAAGCAAGCCGTTTTTGTCGTCAGCAATACCGACTGGCAAAAGTGCCCGCCACCGGACCGGCCGGAATATGCCTTTATCGGAAGATCGAACGTAGGGAAATCCTCCCTGATCAATAGCCTTGTCAAAAAGAAAAACCTGGCAAAGACTTCGCAGACGCCGGGTAAAACCCAGCTGATCAACCACTTTGGCATTGACGATACCTGGTACCTCGTCGATTTGCCGGGTTACGGGTACGCCAAAATCAGCAAGAGCGAGAAGGAGAAATTCGAGCCGATGATTTTCGGATACCTGGAAAACCGGCCGAACCTGGTCTGTACGTTCGTTTTGGTGGATGTACGACATGATCCGATGTCGATCGACCTGGAATTCATGTCCCAGCTTGCCGAGGCACAGATTCCTTTCTACATCGTCTTTACGAAAGCCGACAAGCTGACGAAGAATCAGCTGACGGCAAAGGTTACCCGCTACCGCGAAGGGTTCCTGCAATTTTTCTCGGAAATGCCGAAATACTTTGTGACTTCGTCCGTTGACGGACTGGGTCGCGACGAAATAACGCAGGCGATCGGAGAATTGAACGCGGAATTTAAGAGCGTTCGTCGGTAATGGCCTTTCCTTTGGCTACTTTTGCAGAACGAAACGAAATAGTAACTGACAGAGCGGATCCAGGGATCTCCCGTTTGGGCGGGAAGCGGTCCGTCTTCTAACCACAACGTATGGAATTGTTAAAAGAAATCGCCCACATTTCCGGCAAGCCCGGGTTGTACCGCATCCTGAAGCCGACCCGCACCGGGGTTATCGTGGAAACGATCGATGAGAAAAAAGGCCGCACGGTAGTCGGCGCGAATGCGCGCGTCTCCGTTCTGAAAGAAATTTCCGTTTATTCAGAAAGCGAAGAAGGATCGAAGCCCCTTCCGGACATTTTCACGGCGATCCGCGAAAAGCACGGCGAGAAGGTAGAACTGGAAACCAAAACGGCTACCGACGCCGATCTGCGCGAATTCCTCGGCAGCGTGTTCCCTGAATTCGATCAGGAAAAAGTATACCCGTCAGACATCAAGAAGATGATCGTGTGGTATAACCTGCTGTCGCAATACCTCCCCGAAGTATTCAATGCCGACGAAGCGACGGAAGAAGCAGCTGCTTAAAGCTACCCCTTCCTGAAACATAACAGAAGCCCCCGGAAAATCTCCGGGGGCTTTTTCGTGGATTGGATAAACACATTACCGCAGTAGCTGTTCCAACGCCGCGGTGACATGCGGGTAGGTAGAAGAAATCAGGTTGGCAGATTGCCGGTATCGCTGTCACCCCCGCATCCGGAAAAGGTGAACAAAAAAACCATATTGAAACAAACACCAGACAAGCAGCGCCGGAAGACCGGAAAGAAAAGCTACCGGTAGCGAAAGCAGGCTCCAGCCGGCGTAACGAAGAGCCGCCCGGCCGGCATATTCCCACGCGGCGGGGTGTTTGTATAGTCCGCCTGTCGCTACCAGCGCGACGACACCCAGCGACAGTACCCACACCGGTTCCCCTGTCTGACTACTCAGAAAATACTGAACGCCAGCGATGACAGCAAGCAGCACAGCCAGGAAGGCCAGTCGCCAGCCCCGGTGAAACGGAGGCGCCGGATCGAACCCTTCCCGGGGATGCGCTACCGGAATGACAATCCGGCGGTTATACGAAACCAGCGCATACGCCGGTCGGGCCAATGCGAGCATACCTGCTGAGCGAAACAAACCGCCATACCGGAACAACCGCCCCAATGCGGGAAGTACTGCTGCTACACCATAGTCTACCTGCCCGGTTTCGGTATCCACCAGCGGAATTTCGGAGCATGCCCGCTGCAGATCAATCGCTTTCCGTAGGCGGTGGGGTAGTTGGTTGAAAGCCAGTCGGTTATCTACTGCGCCCCGCTTCACAAACTCCCCGGAATACCAGGTACAGAGCGGGCAGGCATCGTCGTATATCAATACTTTCATAGTTTGAACTATTTGAATTTTCAGGAATAATTGAAAGTTTGTTCACTGAAAAAAGGCCTGAAGGCCATTGATTCCGTTAACGGAGTACTTTGAGGAAATTTCCCCAGAACCAGTTTTCTTCTGCTTTGATCATGGTATCGAGCAGGCGGTCGGCATTATTGGCGAACTTTTTCAGGTCGCGGACGGCCTCCGTCATTCTCGCTATTTCCGGGCCTTCGCCTTCTACCGTCGATACCTGGTCCAGTACCGCGAGCAGCGGCTCCAGCTCCCGGCGTTTGCGCTCACGGGCTACCTGCATCGCCACTTTCCAGACGTCCCTCTCTGCTTCGAAGTACTCCTTCCGCTCGCCGGCCCGCAGTACTTTCCGGATGATGCCCCAGCCAATCAGGTCCCGCAGGTTCATGTTGGCGTTTCCGCGGGAGATCTGCAACTGCTCCATGACGTCCTCGGTCGTCAGGGGTTCGGGAGAAGTCAGCAGCAGAATATGAATCTGCGACATCGTCCTGCTGATACCCCACTGGGACCCCAGCGTTCCCCAGGCCTGAACCAGTGCCTCTTTGCCTTCGTCGTACGTCATGATGCAAAAGAAAGAACCGGAATTAAATTTTCAAAACTTTTTGAAAATTTAATTCCGGTCGAAAATTCGGAGAAGAACTATTCTCCCTTCATCAGCTTCTTCCTGCGCTCCCGGCTGCTGTAGACCCATTCATAGACGGTCGGCAAAATGAGCAGGGATAGAATAGAGGCCGTTATCAATCCGCCGATAACCACAATCGCCAGCGGTTTCTGGGTTTCGGAGCCGATACCGGTGGACAGGGCCGCCGGCAGCAGACCAAGTGACGCCATCAGCGCGGTCATCACGACCGGCCGTAACCGGGAGCGGGCGCCATCTTTGATAGCATCTACCAGCGGCATGCGCTCGTGCAGGTTTTGCCGGAACTTGTTGACGAGGATGACGCCGTCCTGCGTCGCCACGCCAAACAGCGCGATAAACCCGACACCCGCCGAAATACTGAAGTTCACACCCGTGAAAAACAACGCCAGAATACCGCCGATGAGGGCGAAGGGTACGTTCAGCAGCACTAGTACCGAGTCCAGCGCATTGCCAAACGCGGCAAACAGGATGAAGAAAATCAGCAGAATACTGATCGGAACGACGATCGCAAGCTGCTTTTCGGCCCGTTGCTGGTTTTCAAATTCCCCGTTCCACTTCATTTCATAGCCTTTGGTGAGCTTCACCGCAGCGCCGACTTTCTGCTGGGCTTCCTCGATGGTACTGCCGAGGTCGCGGCCGCGGACGGAGAACTTCACCGCGATGAAGCGTGCATTGTTTTCCCGGTAGATAAAAGCTGGTCCGGCGACGTTGCCGATGTCAGCGATTTCTTTCAGAGGTATTTTACCGCCGTTGAGCGTCGGTACCTGGAGGTTGGATATCTGCTCGATGGACGACCGGAACGGCAAATCATACCGCAACCGCAGGTCAAACTTCCGCTCGCCTTCAAATACCTGGCTGACGGCCTTGCCGCCAATCGCCATTTCGATAACCGCATTGGCATCTGCCGCGTCTACCCCGTACTGCGCCATCTTATCCGGATTGAGGGTAATCAACAGCTCGGGCTGCCCGAGGTTGCGGAAAATACCGAGGTCCTGAATACCGGGTACTTTCTTGAGTATGGCGTATACTTCGTCGGCTTTTTTGTCCAGAATATGGAGGTCGTCCCCCTGTATCTTCACTGCAATAGAGCCTTTTACCCCTGACACGGCTTCTTCCACGTTGTCGGAGATGGGCTGGGAAAAGTTGAAGTCAATACCCCGGTACTTGGCGAGTTTCGCCTGCATTTCGGCGATGAGTTCGTCCTTGGATATATCCCGCTTCCATTCTTCTTTCGGAAAGAGGTCGACAAAGAATTCCTGGTTGAAGAAGCCCGTCGCATCGGTACCGTCGTTCGGCCGGCCGGTTTGAGAGATAACGCCCCGTACTTCCGGAAATTCCTCGAATGCCTGCCGGAACTTCCGGGTGTAGTGGTAGGAATCTTCCAGGCTGATGCTCAGCGGCATACTGGCCCGCACGTAAATGGACCCTTCGTTGAGGTGGGGGAGAAATTCCGACCCGACAAAATGGAAAGACCCGAGGGCAATACCCAGGGCGACAAGCGCCGTTACCAGCGCCCGCTTCGGGTGATCCATCACGTGATCGAGCAGGGGAGCATAGCTTCGGTTCAGCCAGGAAATGACCGGATTATGCCGCTCCCGCACCTTTTTGTTCAGGAAAATACTGCTGAGTACCGGTACCAGCGTCAGCGCCAGCAGCAACGCGCCGAGCAGGGCAAAACCCATCGTAAAGGCCAGCGGACTGAACAGTTTCCCTTCTACTTTCTGGAAGGAGAAAATCGGCAGTAAAGCGGTGATAATGATGAGCTTGGACGTCAGAATGGATTTGCCCATTTCCACCGATGTCTTCAGGATCCGCCCGAGTTTCGCCCGTTTGTTGAACCGCTCCATACCCTCCTTCTCCGCCCAGTGCGCAAGCATGACAAACAGCCCTTCTACCATCACCACGGCCCCATCGATGATGATACCGAAGTCGATCGCGCCGATGGAAAGCAGGTTGGCCGACATGCCTTTCATCCGCATCAGAATAAACGCGAAGAGCAGCGCGAGGGGGATGACGATGGCGACGGTCACCGTCGTCCGCCAGTCTGCCAGAAAAATCAGCAGAATGACTGTCACCAGGATAATACCCATGATGACGTTTTCCCCGACGGTATGAAGGGTATGGTTGTTGAGTTCGGTCCGGTCGTAGAAAACCTTGATTTTCACACCGGCCGGTAGTACGACCGAGTTAAGGTAGTCTACCTTTTCCTTCAGCTTGGGCAGTACCAGGCCGGGGTTTTCGCCTTTCCGCATCAGGACGATACCTTCGACGACGTCATCGTGACTATCCCGCCCGACAATACCCAGTTGCGGCAGGGCGGATTCATGAACGGTACCGAGATTCGACATGCGTACCGGTACGCCGTTGATGTTCTTGACGATGATTTTTTCAATGTCGGGGACGTTTTTCACGATCCCGATCCCGCGGACAACAAACGCCTGCTGGCCTTCGCGAAGAATATCCCCGCCGACGTTCACATTGGCCCGTTGCAGCGCCCCATATACATCCAGCGCGGTGAGATCATACTTCGCCAGCAACGCCGGATTGACGCTTACTTCGAATGTTTTAACGTGCCCCCCGAAGCTGACGACGTCCGCGATGCCCGGTACGGCCTTCAGGTTTTTCTCGATCACCCAATCCTGCAGGGTTTTCAGTTCGGTAGACGTTTTGTTCGGCGAAATGAGCGTGTACCGGTAGATTTCGCCCGTCGGGCCGGCCGGCGGCTGGATTTCCGCGTCGACGCCGTCGGGCAGGTTTACATTGGCCAGCTTCTGGCTTGCTTCCATCCGGGCGTTGAAGTTATCCACACCGTCTTCGAACACAATCTTGATAAACGAAAGACCGAAGAGGTTGATGGAGCGGATAGCGGTTTTGTGTGAAATGGAGTTCATTTCCGTTTCGATGGGAATGGAAATAAACCGTTCTACTTCTTCCGCGCTCCGGCCGGGCCACTGCGTGATGATGACGACTTCGGTATTCGTGACGTCGGGATAGGCTTCGACCGGCGTATTGTAAAAGCTGACCGCTCCGGCAATGATGACCAGCACCGTCATCATGAACACAATGCCTTTATGCCGGAGGGAAAAGCCGATGATGCTTTTGATGAGCTTATTCATGGCCGGACTAATCCATTAATTCGTTGAAAAGAAGGAGGGCTCCCTCCGTGACGACGGCGTCTCCGTCTTTCAGGTTAGCCTTGACATAGCTGTAGCGGGAGGTACTGCGGAGTACCTTCACCTCCACCGGTTTGTACTTCCCATGCCCTTCATCGAGAATGACATAATACTTGTCCTGGCTGAAAATCACCGATTTAGGGTTGACAGCCAGTAATTGTTCCGGTCGTTCGATGTGAATCTGCGCTGTACAGAACATCTGCGGCTTCAGGAGCCCGCCGGGGTTGTGCAGGACAACGCGCGCCTGAAGTACTTTGCTGTCGTCCTGAATCACCTGGCTGATGTTGTCGATTTTGCCCTCAAATACCTTGTCGGGGTAGGCGAGGGTTTTGATGTTGACGGGTTGGCCGACTTTCACCGCTTCGATATCGGATTCATAAATGTTGATCAGTACCCACACGTCCGACAGGTTTGAAATCGTGAAGAGACTGTTGCCGTTGTCCGAACGGAGTTGCGTATTCGGATTGACATTCCGCTCGACCACATATCCGCTGACGGGGGCCTTGACGGTATAGGTCGGCTGCGAAGAGCCGTTCGCCGCATACAGCTTCAGTACCTGCGAAGAGCGATCCAGTTCAGAGGAAGCGATTTCGAGTTGCTTCCGGGAATTGATCAGGTCCGATTCGCTCGAAAACTTGCTCTTGTACAGCTGTTCGGCATTATCAGCATTGCGTTTGGCGATGTCATAGGAAGCCTTGGCCTGATTGTAATCCCGCTGATACTGGCTGATATCGGCGCTTTGGATGGTCGCAAGGGACTGTCCCTGTTTGACGAAGGTTCCGAGCTCAGCGTGCACGTCGACTACATTCCCGCTGACGATCGGGAATACACGACTGACCTGTTTCTGGTCGAACGTCACTTCGCCCGTAAACTGCAGTTCCTGTTTGAAACCCTGAAGATGTACGGTGTCAGTCTTGAAGGCTGAACTGGTGTCTTTGCTCACCGTTTCCTGCTCTTTCGGGGTGCGGTTGCACGCCAGCGTCATCAACGCCAGCGGAAGCAGTAAGAAGAATGGCTTGTTCATCAGAAGGAGTGGGTATTGGTGACAAAGTTGAGCTGTTGCTGCGCCTGGAAGACCTGGTTATTGAGCTGAATGAGATTAAGCTGAGCGTCTTTATACGACCGGATTTTGTCAATGAAACTGACCTGATCGATCACGCGCTTCTGATAGTCGGCAGTCGCATTCCGGCTGATTTCCGCGATGCGGCCGAGGTAATCATCGGAGATACCGGCTTTCAGCGCCAGGGCGTTCTGCCATTGTTGCCAGGCGGAGATAACGTCCTGCCGTACCTGTAGTTCAGCCTGGCTGGTCACGTCTTTGGCCTGCTCAATCCCGACTTTCGCTGCCTGGATATTTCCCTGATTCCGGTTTTTGACGGGCAGGTCCATACCCACCTGTAGTCCCAGGTAAGACGGATATGCGTTCCCGAAGCGTTCGTAATCGGCGCCCAGCAGTAGTTGCGGCGTCGCGAGCGACTTCTGGTAGGTGAGGTTCCGGCTGGCAAAAATGCCCTGTTTCTGTGCGACCTGAAGATCGGGTCGCTGGGCGAGGGCCTCATCCAGGAGCTTGTTCAGTTCGGGTTGGGCCGCCGTGGAAGCAGGCATGTCGGGAACGTAGTAAGTAGTCCCCGCATCGGCCAGCAGTACCCGGAGCGAAGCTTCATCCTGACTGATTTGTGCCTGTAGCCGACTGAGATCAGCATCTGCATTTTTCTGTTCCAGCTCCAGGCGGGTGACTTCATACTCCGCGACCACACCGAGTTTGAGCTGTGCCCGGAAGGCGTCGATCAGGCCCGACAGGCGCTGCCGTTCTTCCTGCAAAAGCTGCACCTGCGCCTGTTCGGCCTGCAGATTACCAAAGGTCTGGGCGAGCTGGAAGCGAAGCGCCCGCATGACGTCCTGAAAAGTAGCCTGCTGAATGTCGACGCTGGTCTGGTTGAGGGCAACAAGCTTGCTCCGACGTCCGGCCAGGTTGATCATCTGCTGCAACTGCCAGGAATAGGACCCGCCGGAAGGGTTCATAGGGTCATGAGTGCGGTTAACAAGCGGAAACAGCTTGCCGGTATTCGGGTTATAGGCGTTGACTTCGACCTGAAGATTGGGATTATCCCAGAGACGTGCCTGCTGCACGGCCGCCTCTGCGAGGTTGACATTGTATTTCTGAGCGAGGAGAACGAAGTTTTTCCGGAGAAAAAGCTCCTCGGCCTGCGGCAGCGTCAGGCGAATGGTATCCGCCTGCGCGAAGGCCGTCTGCGCCAATGGGAAGACGAGCAGCGAAAGGATGAGCTTCCGCACTTTCCGGACATCCGGAAAGGAATTTATCAGGAGTTTCACAGCGACGGGTCGTATCGGGGTGATGATACGGTTTTTTTATGGTGGATATAGTGGGATATGGGTTGCTCTGCCTGGGACAAAGGTTTCCCGGGGACTTTATAGGGGTCTTAAAGAAAATTTAAAAGCGGATTAAAATCTGAGGGAAGATAGTAAAATGTTGATTTCCAAAACCATGCGGCCACTTTTCCTTCGAACACAAAAAATGCCGCCGGAAAACTCCGGCGGCAACGGCAATCGAAACGGTGCAGTCTGGTTGCAGGTTATTCAGGACATAAAAAATGCGCTGGCAGAAAAATTCATCAGGAAGCCGGAATCTCATGCCCGGCGATGTAAGCCAGTTGTTCTTCCTCGGAAGGGCGGTTGTCAGTCCGGACGAAAGGGCATAGCGAACAGGCCCGGGGGCCTACCTGCCCGTGCCAGCGGCACTGCGGACGGATGGCACACACAGGCAGGTGGGCGATGGCGTCGGGATTGAGACGGTCGAGAAGGTCGATCACGCCGCACCGCCCGTCGTGCCACTGCTGACAACCCGATTTGACGCAGCGGTTGGCAAACCGGAAGTGCTTCTCCGGCTTTTCCAATTGCCCGAACTGTTGCTGCAGGGTTTCGGTCACCGGAATGGCTTCGGGCAGCAGGTCGACCCGGTCTTCCGAAACGATCCCGATGACCAGTGCCCCCGGCTCAGCTTTGGCGCTGGGGCACAGCGTCGTATGCGGCGTGATCATGGCCTAACCCAGAAAACGTTGCTGGCCTACTTTCTCGAGTTCTTTCGCTACTCCTTCGAGTTCGCGGATGCCTTCGAGCCGGTGCATGATGATCCCCAGCCATTCCGGTCTCAGGATAATGTGGGGATGAGGGCCTCCGCCGCCGGGGACACGCGGCCCGAACGGGTTACCGGGATCGTCCGGATTCGGCTTATAGGCGGCCAGCTCACTGAGCACAGCTTTCTGAATAGCCGACGAAATGCGCTGCTCGGATTCCCGGGAAAGCTTCATGTTTCCCAGAACCACATGGAATTCACTTCCTTTGATAGCCATGGCACTGACGGTTTTGAGGTCACGGAACGCGGTGACGATTCGCGCCCGTCCTTTCAGCCGGACGGGTGGCAGGTACGCTGAGGAAGCAAATCTGGAGAGAAGTAAGGGAGGAGAAAATCCCTAATTTGAGGGATGCTCAGAGGCGGCGAACCGCCTCGCGGATGCGGTCCAGCTGCTCTTTTTTGCGGAGAACAACCGGTTCTGCCGCCCGTTCGGCACAGGGAGCGACGGCGCAGCGCTCGCAGGTTTCGCCTACGAGGCTGGCAGGTACGTCTTTCAGAAACCGGATGCGGGAAATCAGGTTTTCGTCAACCGCCATGCCGAGCGACAGGCTGCTGTTTTTCCCGGGCGTAGGCGGGGAAGGCCGGGCAATGGAAAGAACAAGAAAACGCGTGCCGGTATCGGCATACTCCGAAACCTGCGCCCGGCAGAGCGGGTCGCCGTCCCACGTGCCGGCCTGCTGCAGTGCGGCGAGCTCCTGAAGAATGGTAAGAGCTACCCAGCGTCGGCAATACCGTTCGTTCAGCGCCGCATTCGGGGTATGGAGACTGGTAAGGTACAGTTCCTTTGAAAGATGAAACGACGTATCACCGGCGAGGTGATCAAACCGGAGAAAAAACGACTGGGAAATGCCGAAATGCCCCGAAAGCAGGTTACTGGCCCGTTGAAGGAACATCTCCGGTGTGGCATGAAACCGGCCAATAAGAGCCTTGAGAGCATCCGGTTGCCAGGTTTCAAGGCTGAAAAAAGCGTCGAGTGCCGGAATAAGCTCCCGCCGCGGCATCAGAATCGCGCCGGCGAAATAGGAAGCCCGGTAGTTGTTCAGTACCTGTTCAAACGACTCCGCTTCTGGAACAGACGATACATAGGGCCTGTCTTTGATCGCCAGTACCTGATACCCGATTTCCCGGCCGAAGGTAAACGCCCGCTGTGCCGGCGTGAGGGTCTCATTGACGAGCAACGTACGGGTTTCGGGCCGGAAGACCGATCGGATCGTCCTGAGATCGGGATGGCTTTTTTCAGTGAAATACGTCACCTGATACCGGTAGGTTTCGGTCAGCAGGAGCTCCAGCGTTACTTCTGAGAGCGGAGCTTTTGTTTCAGCCAGAAACCGCTCGGCGGCTATTTCCAGGTCTTCGAAATGGTTGTTTTGCAGCTCCCGGTAACTCCGCAGCGCCGAAAAGTAGAACTGTTCGACGCGCATCCCGTAGTTGCGGCAGATTTCGATGAGGGTACTGATGAAGGCGCTCGTCCGCGCCGGGGCCTGGGCGAGCAGCTCCAGCAGGTCCGACGGCTCAATACCAAACAGCTCAAAAGGGATTTCCTGGAGGATATTCGAGTTGAACAGCTCCGCAATCGGTTCGAGCGGTTTGCTGAGTTTCATGGAAACCAGCGCGTCATAGTCGCTGCCGAGGGCGTCGGCCAGGGCCAGTATCTTGTCTGCCTTGGGGTACTTTTTCCCTTTTTCGATTTCGTTGAGATAGGATACGGATAATCCGGCTTTTTCGGCCAGCTCGGTCAACAGAATACCTTTCTCCTGGCGAAGCTGCCGGAGTTTCATGCCGAAGATAAGCCGTACTTTTTCCGAATTGTGGGATGCCATCGTACCTGATTCTTTCCGCGAAATAGAAGCAGGTTTCCCGGATTATCAACCCCGGAAAGGCACCGTCGATCAAAAACTGCCTTCCTGCTATCATTTTCAGCGAATAAAATATTTTTAGCGAAAATTCGCTAAAATGAAAAAATTCGCAAATACCTTTGTTCCGTCGGTTACGGAGCTTCCGTATCCGGTCCCTGCCTCGTCCCGGATTTATCGGTTTATTCCTTCATTTTTTATGGTCAATGCTCCCGTACTTCAGCCCGAAACGGACAGCCGTCCTGCTTCCGCTGCCGAATTGCTTGAAAAAGCCCTTCTCCGGGGCGAAGGTGTCCTGACGGATACCGGCGCCCTGCGTGTGATGACCGGCCGGTTTACCGGTCGTTCTCCCAAAGACCGCTTCTGGGGATCCGACGCGTTCACGCGGGACCGGATCGCCTGGGGAGATGTCAACCAGGCCATCCGCCCCGAACAGGCAGAAGGACTTTTCCGGAAAATGGAAGCATACCTGAAAGGGCGGGAGGTGTTCGTCCGCAATGCCCGTGCCTGCGCCGCCGACGACTACCGGCTGGATGTCCGGGTGGTGACGACACTCGCCTGGCAAAGCCTCTTCGTTTCGCATCTCTTTATCGAAACGGACAATACTGCGCCGGAATGGACCATTTACAGTATTCCTGAATTCGAAGCGGACCCGCAGACAGACGGTACCCGTCAGGGTAATTTTACCGTTATCGACGTAGCCAGGAAGCGCATACTCATCGGCGGGACGGGCTATGCCGGTGAAATCAAGAAAGCAGTCTTTTCGGTGCTGAATCTGCTGCTGCCGGTCGAGCGCGGCGTATTGCCCATGCACTGCTCCGTCAATGTCGGAAAACAGGGCGATACCGCCGTCTTTTTCGGTTTGTCCGGGACAGGAAAAACAACCCTGTCGGCTGATCCCGACCGCCGCCTCGTAGGTGACGATGAACACGGCTGGTCGGATACCGGCGTTTTCAACTTCGAAGGAGGCTGCTATGCGAAAGCCATCGGATTATCCGCTGAAAGGGAACCGCAGATTTTTGCCGCCGTGCGCGACGGCGCCGTGCTGGAAAATACCCCGTTTATCGACGGAACCCGAACGCCGGACTATGCCAGCGATGCTATTACCGAAAATACCCGGGCGGCCTATCCGCTGACGTATATCCAAGGAGCGTTACTGCCCTCCGTCGCAGGCATTCCCGAAAATATCTTCTTTCTCACGGCGGATGCTTTCGGGGTACTGCCGCCGGTTTCGCGGCTGACGCCAGGCCAGGCTGTGTACCACTTTCTCTCCGGATTCACGTCCAAACTGGCGGGTACGGAAGTAGGGGTGACGGAGCCCTGCAGTACCTTTTCAGCGTGCTTCGGCGCGGCGTTTCTGCCGTTGGATCCGGTTGTATATGCAGAGATGCTTGGTGAGAAAATCCGGAAGTACAACGTCAACGTCTGGCTCGTCAATACCGGATGGACCGGCGGCGGCTATGGTACCGGTTCCCGCATTCCCCTGCGCTACACACGGGCCATGATTTCGGCAGCGCTGGAAGGGCAGCTGACGGCCTTTGAGCCCGACGAAGTGTTCGGCGTGGCCCGGGCGGTACACTGCCCGGGAGTGCCCGATGAGCTGTTATGCCCGCGGCTGACATGGGCGTCGGCAGGTGAGTACCTGTTGCAAGCCAACAAACTGGCCGTGACCTTTCAGAAGAATTTCAACCGATTCGAAGGACGGGTCAGCGCCGATGTGCTGGTTGGCCGTCCGGAGCCTGTCTATGAAGGATAACCGCCTTGTACGCGATACGATCGACGAAAAACTGGCTTTGCCTGTCGGCGTGACGCTCGACCGCTTCATCAAGTGGAACCAGCAGGATTTTCCGTTTGCGACGGGAGAGTTGTCCCAGCTCCTCCGGGACATCGCGCTGGCGGCCAAAATTGTCAACCGGGAGGTCAACCGCGCCGGTCTGGTCGATATCACCGGGGCGAGCGGCGCTGCCAACTGCCAGGGGGAATCCCAGCAAAAGCTCGATGTCATCGCCCATATCCGCTTTATGCGGGCGCTGACCAACGGGGGAGAAGTAGCCGGTATCGTTTCGGAAGAAGAGGAAGAAATCCTCTATACCGGAAACGACCAGGCCCGGTACGTTGTCGCGATAGATCCGCTCGACGGCTCTTCCAATATCGATGTCAACGTATCCATCGGAACGATATTCTCGATTTACCGCCGGATCAGCCCGCTCGGGACACCGGTTGTTTTAGATGATTTTTTACAAGGCGGAACGGCTCAGATAGCGGCGGGGTATGTGCTGTATGGCACGTCGACCGTACTCGTCTACACCACCGGCCGCGGCGTCAACGGGTTTACCTACGAAGCTTCGCTCGGCGAGTTTTTCCTGTCTCATCCGATGATCCGGACGCCGGAAGACGGTGCGATCTATTCCGTCAACGAAGGAAATCTGCCTGCTTTTCCCGGCGGCATCCGCACGTATATCGACCGGTGCCGGGAGCGGAACTATGCCGCCCGGTATATCGGCTCGCTCGTCGGGGATTTTCACCGGAATTTGCTCAAGGGCGGGATTTACCTGTATCCGCCGACGGCGAAAGCCCCGCAGGGAAAGTTGCGGCTGTTATACGAATGCTATCCGCTGGCGTTTCTCAACGAGCAGGCGGGAGGCGCGGCGAGCAATGGTTTTCAGCGCCTGCTGGAAGTTCCGGCGCAATCGGTACACCAGCGCTGCCCGCTGTACATCGGCTCCCCGCGGATGGTGAGAGAAGTGGAAGAAGCCTAGTTTCCCCCGAAAACAAAAAACGCCGGCATACACCGGCGTTTTTCTATTCAGAAAGCAAAGAAGACTATTGTCCGGCCTCTACTTCGTCAGCGATCTTGTCGATAATTCCCATCTTGACCGTGTTGGTGCGGAGATCCTGCTGGGCAGGAACGCTCAACAGCGTGACGAAGACGTCGCCTTTCTGGAGGTAACCTTCCTTCACCAGGATTTTGGCAATGTTGTGGGAAATCTGCTCCGAGTTCTGGTTGGCGCTGTCGTATTCAAATACGCGCGCTCCCCAGAGAAGCCCCATCTGCGTCATCAGGTTTTTGTCGGACGAGAAGACGAAAATATCGGCTTTCGGGCGGTGCGACGACAGGCGGTAAGCCGTATAGCCGCTGCTGGTGATGCAGAGGATAGCCTTGGCCCGTACGTCCCGTGCGAGGCGGCAGGCGGCAGCAATAACCCGGTCGTTGAGGATGGTCGGAGAATCTTCTTCGCCTTTCAGCATGTGATTCTTGAAGTAGATAGCCGACTCGTCCCCGTATACGATAGGGATGTTATTTTGTTGAATTTCAACAGCTTCGATGATGTGTGACATCGTCGAAACGGCTTCAATCGGGTATTGTCCGGATGCAGACTCCGCCGAGAGCATGGTTGCGGAAGCACCGTCGAGAACGGCATTGGCAACGTCAGAGGTTTCGGCGCGGGTCGGGCGCGGAGAGCTGGTCATGGACTCAAGCATCTGCGTTGCCACGATGACCGGCTTGGCGTGCTTGATGCACTTTTTGATCATCGTTTTCTGCAACTCGGGCACCATGGCACCATCGAGTTCGACTCCGAGATCACCACGGGCAACCATGATACCGTCGGTCGCATCGATGATGGCATCGAGTACTTCGGGCACAACGGCTTCGGGTTTTTCAATCTTGGCGATGATTTTGGCGCGACCGCCGCGGGCTGCGATTTTTTCCTTCACAGCGGCGATGTCTTCTGCCGAACGAACGAAGGAAAGAGCGATCCAGTCCACGTCGTTTTCAATACCGAAATAGAGGTCTTCCTCGTCTTTGGCAGTCAGGGCGGGCAGGCCGACCTTGGTACCCGGCAGGTTGATTCCTTTTTTGGACTTCAGAATGCCGCCGTAAACAACCGTGGTGTGTACTTCTTTTTTGTCGTAGTCGATGTCGTCAACTTTTACTTCCAGGTTGCCGTCGTCCATCAGGATGCGCTCACCCGGTTTGACGTCGAGGTACATGGAAGTATAGGTCGTTCCCACCCGTTCGGAAGTACCGAGCAGGGTTTCGTCCATGACGAAGGTCAGGGGGTTACCGGCAATCAGTTCTACTCCGTTATTTTCAACCAGTTGGGTCCGGATTTTGGGCCCCTGCAAATCCTGGAGAATGGTGAGGTTATAGCCGTATTCGGCGTTGATTTCACGAATTGCCTGGATTCTCGAAAGATGGTCAGCGTGAGTACCGTGGGAAAAGTTGAGCCGAAAGATGTTCGCACCGGACTGGGCGAGCTTCAGCAACATTTCTTTGGATTGGGAAGCCGGACCAACGGTGGCAACAATTTTGGTCTTTTTCTGGTAAGGCATGTTTGCGGAAATACGAGTGTTCAGGTTTCCAGGCCCGCAAGTTAGGAGTTACCGCTGAGATTCCCGCGTTTTGGGTTTAGTTTCACATTGGGATAACATAGAATTTTCTTTGGCGGCAGACCCGAAACAGCGATGGATTCCATCCTTTTCTATGTCAAATCCAAATCGCTCCAAACAATATTCGCGTACCTGCCGAAGGAACGGAACGTCGCTTTTTTCCGCCCGGCGGAGGCAGCTGCCGCCCCGCGGCATAGGGAGAATGCCGCGGAATCGGGTCTTGCCTGAAAGGTGGAAAACAGCCGCGCTCTTCTTACGTTTGTGCCATGTACCGAACTTTGTTGCTTCTCTGCCTGGGTCCGCTCTGGGCCTGGGGTCAATCCGATACGACCCTCGTCATCAAGGCCATTGCCGGCATGCAGTACGATCTTCCGCGCATTCAGGTGAAGCCCGGCAGCCGGGTGACGCTAATCCTCGAAAACTACGACGACATGGCGCATAACCTGGTCGTTACCCGGCCCGGCGCGCGGCTGACGGTCGTGGAGCAGGCGCTGAAAGTAACGGCGGAAAAAAATTACGTTCCGGAGTCTCCCCTGGTGGTGGCGTCGACCAAAATCGTCATTCCCGGCGCGTCGGAGCAGGTGACCTTCCGCGTGGAAGAAGGGACCTATTCCTATGTATGTACGTATCCCGGTCATGGCTTCATCATGTACGGGCCGCTGTATGCTACTTCGAAGCCCCTGCCGCCGCTCGCGAAGGACCCTAATCTGGCCCCGATAGTCAAGGAAAAACTCGGAGCGAAAAAGGAGCCGGCGCATGCGTTCGCACTCGAATACCCGGCGCTGTACCGTACCTGGGTGCCGGGGGCAAGCCCGGCTGCTATTGTGGTAAGTTTCGACGGGAATAGCTCCTATTGCTGGGATGCGGCCCAATGCCGGCTGCGCTATGCGTGGACGGGCGGGTTTGTCGACAACGAGGAGCAATGGTACTCCAAAGGCGACAAGTACTCGAAGATCGTCGGAGAAACCTACTGGAAAGAAGATTCGCTCAATTACCCGCTGCGGGTAGGAAGTCCCGACCATATTCCACAGGTACGTTTCCTTGGCTATAAACTAAAAGACCGCCTGCCGACATTCCGGTACCTGATCGATGACATTGAAGTCCACGAGACCCTTACCGCACTACCCGGCGAAATCGGACTGGTGCGGCGCTTTGCCGTCGTCCGGAATCCTTCTTCCCGGAAAATTTACTTTCATGCTTCCGGAAAAGGTTCCTTTGTTCCGACAGGAGCCGACCCGGCCGGAAGCGGACTATTCCTCGCACAATCCACGACCTTTTCCCTCGCCGTCCGTCCATGAAAAAGATATTGATTCTGCTGTTACTGACCGGCTTGAAGGCGGCAGCGCAGCATCACCACCATGCCGCGGCTGTCACGCCGGGCGATACGGCCTGGGTGGCGGAGAATATACCATTGCCTCCCGGTCTGAAAGGAGAAGTAGGCGCGATTGATTTTCTGCCGGACGGGCGCCTCGTCGCGACCTTCCACCGCGGCGAAATCTATTTCTACCAGCCCAAAACCGCCCGCTGGTACCTGTTTGCTGAAGGTATCCATGACGCCCTGGGTATCAAGGCCATTTCTGCGAAGGAGATACTGGTCTTGCAGCGGGCCGAGCTGACCCGCGTACGGGATACAGATGGTGATGGTAAGGCCGATGACTTTGCCGTTGTTACCGATGATTTCGGAATGACAGGTAACTACCATGAGTTCAACTTCGGACCGGTTGCGGATGCAAAAGGCAATCTGTACATCGCTCTGAATACTGCTTCCAATGGCGCGGGTATCCGGCCGGAGGTACGGGGTACCTATAATCCGCTTGGCCGCCCGGGCCGGATGTACTCCTGCGTTCCGTACCGGGGCTGGGTAATGAAGCTGACTCCCGACGGCAAGCTGCATCCGTATGCGCTTGGGTTCCGGTCGCCCAATACCCTTGGTTTTGATGCGGCGGGTAGGCTACTCGTGTGCGATAATCAGGGTGACTGGCTGGGTACCAGTAAGTTATATGTCGTGAAGGAAGGCCGGTTCTACGGGCATCCGGCGAGTCTGGTATGGAAAGAGGGTTTCCCGAAAACAGATCCGCTGACATTACCCGTGGCCACGCTGGATTCGATGCGTACGCGGGAGGCCGTGGCTTTTCCGCATGGATATGTTGCCAATTCTCCGGCACAACCGGTGGTAGATCGTACGGGTGGGAAATTTGGTCCGTTCCGGAATCAGACGCTGGTCGGCGAGATGGATCATCCGTTTTTGCTGCGGGTATTGCTGGAAGAAGTAGGCGGAGAGACGCAGGGCGCCTGTATTCCGCTGTATGTGCACGGGCTTCGTCGGGGGAACAATCGCCTGGCTTTTGCGCCGGATGGCAGCCTGTGGGTCGGGCAGACCGACCGCGGCTGGGTAGGCAGCGAAGGAATCCAGCGCATCCGGTGGACAGGCAAAACACCCCTTGATATTGCCGGTATGACGCTGACGAGCAAAGGTTTTTCGCTGACATTTACCCGTCCGCTGAAAAGCGCGCCCAAAGAATTATTTGCGGTGAAACGCTTCTACTACGAATATCACCGGGAATACGGCTCGAAGAAATTTGACGAGACGCCTGTGACAGTGACCGGTGTGACCCTTTCTCCGGATGGCCTGCGTGCCGAGGTAACGCTCGGTGAACTGAAGCCCGGTTATATCTACGAATTTCGTCTCGGAGACCTGGTTGGTAAAGTCGGAGAGCCGCTGCTGAGCCGCCTGGCCTGCTACACGCTGAATAAAGTGAGGTAAAAAGAAGCTGGTAGGCATGGAAAGACCCCGGAGGGGTCGAACGCCAATAACCTGGGGCGGAAGCCCCGGGTTATCAGAAGCGTCAGTCTCCCCGGGCTGCCGCCCGGGGCCAATGGCATTAGACCCCTCCGGGGTCGCAAAAAAAACGTCCGGGGGTTCCACAACCCCCGGACGCTTTCCTTTAATACCAGGATCCTCACTTACCTCGACGGCTTCGCCGAAGTAGCCAGCACCAGCTTCGCCCCGACCTTCGCGGTGACATCCGCGACGTCGACCAGGTCCTGTACCGGGCTTGATTTTTCAATGCGGACGAGTACGACGGGGTTTTCGACTCCGTCGGCACGGCTGCTGAGCGCGCTTTCCAGCTGATCAGAAGAGACGGTTTCTCCTTCGACATTGTACATCTTGTTCGGCATCACCGAAAGGTGGATGACCTTCGACGGCGTTGCCGGAGCCGTCGACGACTGGGGCAGCAGCATCTGCATAGCTGTCGGGCTGGCCAGCGTCGCGACCATCAGGAAGAACAAAAGCAGGAAAAACAGGATATCCGACAGCGAAGCGGCTTCGATATGCGCTTTATGCCGGTTACGGCGTTCGATTTTCATACACAGGCGTTTGACGTTCGGAAAAAGCTATCAGGCGGAAACCGGCTGATAGAGGACGTCGACGAACTGGTTGGTAGCCGACTGCAACCGGGCAACGGCGCGGTCAACCATCCCGTTGAGGATCGTCAGCAACACGTAGGCCAGGATACCAACGGCGAGACCTGAGGCAGACGTAATCATCTTTTCGTAGATACCGCCGGAAATCGTCCCGATACTCAGGTTGTTGGAGACGGAAATCGCGTGGAAGGCACGGATCATCCCCGCAACCGTCCCGAGAAAACCGAACATCGGCGCAATAGCGGCAATGGTACCCAGCAGGCCCAGGTTCTTTTCCATATGCGAAATCTCGAGCTGAGCCGAGTTACCCATAGCCTGCTCGATTTCCGGAATCGGTGTGCCGATCCGGTTCAGGCCTTTTTCCAACACGCGCGATACTGCCGAATGATCGTTGCGGCACAATTGACGGGCGGCGTTCAGGTTGCCTGACTGAACCAGTCCCCAGAAACTCGCTTCAAACGCAGCGCCGAGGGAGATCGCCTTCTTCAGGTAGAGCCAGCGCTCAATGAAGAGGAAGATGGTCAGAAAAAGCAGAAACGCGATCGGAATCATAAGCCAGCCACCGGCGGCGAGCAATTCAAGAAGGCTGATGGAGCCACCGCCCTGCGCTGCCGCAGCAGTGGAGTCGGTCATGGTGAGAGTCTGTAACAGCATGCTTACGGAGAGAATCAGAATCGGTTTTTTGGAGGAATGGCTATTCGCGTTATAAATACGAAATAGGAGGTTGATTCCTTGTATAAAGATGGATTTCCATGCGAAAATACTTTTCCGGAAGGCATTGAGACGATCGTTTCCGAAAAAACTTTGATTGATCGTAGATTTGAACGTTCCATTTCCGATCAGGATGAAATACGTGTTCCCCCTTTTGCTGGTTTTGCTTTTCGCCTGCCAGAGCGAAGAAGATCGCTTTATGCAGAGCTGGGCGACCCTGGATATGGACCTGGAACGCCGCGACGGCCTCCCGGCTGATTCCGCGACGGCGGAGACAATCATCCGCCTGTATCCCGATGGCCGCTCCGTCTACTATACCGCGTCAGGTCATTACATCCTTTCAACCTGGGAACTCGCTCAGGGTCAGGTATACCTTCACCGCGAAGTCATCGCGCTGCCGCTGCTCCGCCTGCCGGTGTATACCTTTTTTGACCTGTCGTGGTCGGCCCGCCTCCCGGGCAGCGAACGCATCGTCACCTTCCATAAAAAACCATACCTGGAATACCGGAGCGACGACCTCCTCGTTCCCGAACGAAACAAATGGCGGCTACGGTCTTCCAAACCGCTGTCGGACGAAGAACTCCGGGAAAAAGTCCGGTCTCACCTCCGCTATGCCGCCGACTACTTTGACCTGATCATCCGGAAGGAGCAGCCCTATTTCGAACCGCGGTTGCTGGTATTGCCCTTTCAGTTTTACCGCGGAGGGATCGGTATGCGGTCGTTTGCCGAGGCGCCCGCCTCCTGGAAAGCCCTGTTTTTCGATGAACACGAGGCGCTCAGGGCATACTCCCTGTACCTGAAAGCACTGCGGCGAACCGGCTCCCTGCCCAAAGACCCCAAGCGCCCGAACCTGATGAAATCCTTCCGGCAGGCGATGGAGCAAATGGCCGCCGACGGACAGTAGACGACCGGCCGTCTTTCTTTCCCGCCGTTGCCAATCAACGTGCTCTGTTTGTTACTAAAAACTTCGTTTATTGCCGGTGATAAAACCCGAAACAACTACTATGAAATCCCACCTGACCTTTGTGGTAGGTTTTCTCATGGTGGCGGCCAATGCAGTGGCCCAAAACCTGAACCAGCCTATCCCGTTTGATCCCCAGACAAAAGTCGGTAAGCTTCCCAACGGCCTGACCTATTACATCCGTAAGAATGCAGAACCCAAAAACCGGGCGCACCTGATGCTCGCCGTGAAAGTCGGCTCGATCCAGGAAGAAGACCATGAAAACGGCCTCGCGCACTTTACCGAGCACATGGGCTTCAACGGAACGAAGAACTTTCCCAAAAACGAACTCGTCAGCTTTCTTCAGTCGAACGGTATCAAATTCGGCGACGACCTGAATGCCTTCACGAGCTTCGAACAAACGGTTTACTTCCTGCCGGTTCCGACGGATTCGGCCCGGGTATTCCTCAAGGCTTTTGATATCCTCGAAGACTGGGCGCACAACGTCACCATGGAGGAAAGCGAAATCAACAAGGAGCGCGGCGTCATCCTGGAAGAGCTGCGCGGCGGAAAAGGCGCCGGCCAGCGGATGCGGGACAAGTACTTCCCCATCATCATGAACGGCTCGAAATGGGGCCAGCGGAACGTCATCGGGACGGAAGAAATTCTCAAAAATTTCAAGCCCGAAACCATCCGGAACTTCTATAAAACCTGGTATCAGCCTCATAACGAAGCGATTATCGCTGTGGGCGACTTCGATCCGGATCAGGTCGAAAAAATCATCAAGGAAAAGTTCGGCGCCATTCCGGCCGTACCCAATCCGAAGCCGCTGGGCGAGTACCCCATTCCGGCCAACGCGGATACCAAGGTGGCGATCGTCACCGATAAGGAGCAGCCTTACACCATCGTTCAGGTGCTGACCCGCCTGCCGGAGTTGCAGGAACGGACATTTGCCGACAGCCGCGAGAAAATCAAGCGCGCCCTCTTCAACCAGATGCTGAATAACCGCCTCCAGGAACTCACCAAGAAGGCCGATCCTCCGTATCAGTTCGGTGGTTCGAATATCGGCGGGTTTCTCGGGAAGTATGACTCGTTCGGCAGCTTCGTGGTCGCCAAAACGGGTGGTATCGAAAAAGGACTCAAAGCGGTGCTGGATGAAAATATCCGCGTGCTTAAGTTTGGTTTTACGGCAACGGAACTTGATCGCGCCAAGCAAAACCTGCTGACTTCGACCGAAAAACGCTTCAAGGAGAAAGACAAGACCAAATCCGAAGCGTTTGCCAACGAATACATGGGCGATTTTGTCAATGAGGTCCCGTCTATGGGCATCGAACGGTACTTTGATTTCGTGAAAGCTGAACTTCCCGGCGTGACGCTCGACGAAATCAACGCCATGCCGAAGCAGCTCATTTCAAAGGAAAACCGCGCGGTGATCGTCCTCGCTCCCGAGAAAGAAAAGGAAACCCTGCCCAAGGAATCCCAGCTGCTGGAATGGATCGACAACGCGGGCCAGAATGTGACGGCCTATGTCGACGAAGTCATTACCAAACCTCTCCTCGCGACGCTGCCGACGCCCGGCAAGGTAACAGCCGAGAAGCAGATTCCGGAAATCGGCGTGACCGAGTTGACGCTCTCCAACGGGTTGAAAGTGGTGCTGAAGCCGACCGATTTTAAAAACGACGAGATTCTCTTCCGTTCCTATAGTTTCGGCGGGACATCACTGTATTCGGTGGCAGATAACCTCAATGCGGATCAGTCGAACGTCATCGCCGCACAGGGCGGCCTGGCTGATTTTTCATCTACTCAGCTCAAGAAATACCTGACGGGGAAAGTAGCTAATGTTTCTACGTATGTCGGAGAAACCAGCGAGGGTATTAATGGCGCCTTTTCACCGAAAGACACGGAAACGGCTCTCCAACTCATCTACGCCAACTTCATGTTGCCGCGGAAAGACACGGAAGTAGTGAAAGGGTACCTGGCCAACATGAAAGACGAGCTGGTGCAGAAATATGCGACGCCGGATCCGCAGAGCGTCTTTTTTGATACCCTATCGGCAGTGATGAGCGGGTACAACCCCCGTCGTATTCCCCTGAAGCCGCAGGATGTAGATAAAATCGATGTGGACAAAGCCCTCAAGTTCTATAAGGAACGTTTCGGCAATGCCTCGGACTTTACCTTCTTCTTTGTCGGGAATTTCAAGGTCGACGAATTCAAGCCGCTGCTGGAGAAATACCTCGGCAGTCTGCCGGGTACGGGTAAGAAGGAAATGTACAAAGACCTGAACATCCGCCCGCTGAAAGGCAAAGTGAATAAGACCGTTTACCGCGGTATCGACGACAAGGCAGCCGCGCAGCTGGTCTACTCCGGCGATCTGCCCTATACTCCGGAGAACATTACCAACCTCAACGCCATCGAGGAGATCTTGAATATCAAGCTCATTGAGGAAATCCGGGAAAAGGAAAGCGGGGTGTACTACATCTATGCGCAGTCGGACGCCAGCAAGTTTCCGAAGCAGACCTACTCGCTCAGCATCGGATACGGTACGAACCCCGGTCGGGTAGAGGAGCTTGCCACAAAAACCCTGGCGATTCTGGAAGGTATCAAAAAGAACGGTCCCGACCAGAAAGATGTGGATAAGTACAAAATCGAAACCAAACGCCAGCTCGAAGTACAGCAGAAGGAAAACCGCTACTGGGCGGCCGAACTACAGGCTGCGTACCAGAACGGCGAAGATCCGAAGGATATCCTGAAGGAAATGAAGCTGATCGACGGCGTTACGGTCGCCTCCGTGAAGGCGCTCGCCGCCAAAGTATTCGGCCCCAACCTGATCAAGGCGGTATTGTTGCCGGAGAAAAAAACGGCGAAGTAGCGGATGGGGCTGCCGAAGCTGGTCGGCGGGCACTGGCTTTAAGCTGTAAGCATTAAGCTGTAGGCAATAGGAAACTGACCCATGCGGGTTGGGTGCCTATTGCCTATAGCTTTTTTAAGCGATAAGCTTTAAGTAATAGGCTGATCGAATCGGACAAGCCTATAGCTCACAGCCTATTGCTCACAGCGTATTGCTTACAGCCTATTGCTTACTGCCTATAGCTTAAAGCCTATCCCTTACAGCCGCCAACTTACCCCCAAACCCACTTTTTCCCCAACCCTTCAGGGTACCCGACCGCTATTCTCGTCTCTATCAAACGTAAAGGGTACATTCGGATCGTCTTTTTACCTCTAATTCGCAGCTAATTGTATGAATACCAATCCTCCCCAGGTGGGCGCTCCGCCTGCTTCCACGAAAATGGGCAATTTCCGGTGGACGGTCGTCGCACTTCTTTTCTTCGCCACGACGATCAACTACGTCGACCGGCAGATCATCGGTCTGCTGAAGCCCACGCTGGAAAAGGAGTTTAACTGGACCGAATCGGATTACAGCAGCATTGTGACGTATTTCTCCGGAGCCTACGCGCTCGGGTTGCTGCTCTTCGGCCGGATTGTCGACCGGATCGGGACCAAAATGGGATACACCATTTCCATTATTTTCTGGAGTATCGCTGCGATGCTTCACGCGGCAGTGACGAGTACCTTCGGGTTCATCAGTGTGCGGGTACTGCTTGGTTTGGGCGAATCCGGAAACTTTCCGACGGCCATCAAATCGGTAGCCGAGTGGTTTCCGAAGAAGGAGCGGGCATTTGCGACAGGTATTTTCAACTCAGGAGCGAACATCGGCGCAGTAGTCGCCCCGATTCTCGTACCCTGGATTCTCGGTGCTTATGGATGGGAGGAAGCCTTCCTCGCAACCGGAGCCATCGGTTTCATCTGGCTGGTTTTCTGGATCTGGCTGTATGAAATTCCTGCGAAGAAAAAGAACATGGACCCGGCGGAGTACGCGCACATCCACAGCGATTCCGACCTGGCTGCCATCACGGAAGAAGGTCCGCAGAAGTCCGTTTCCTGGGGCAAACTCCTCGGTATCCGGCAGACCTGGGCCTTCATTTTCGGGAAACTGTTCACCGACCCGATCTGGTGGTTTTTCCTGTTCTGGCTGCCGTCGTACTTTGCCGAGCGTTTTCAGCTGGATCTCAAAAAGCCCAGTCTGCCGCTGGTAATCGTCTATACGGCAACTACGATCGGCAGTATTGGCGGCGGCTACCTCTCCGGGTATTTCATCAAACGCGGATGGAAAGTCTACACGGCTCGTAAAACCGCCATGCTCATCTATGCTCTGGCCGTTTTGCCGATTATCAGCGCGAAGTATATCAACGATATCTGGACGGCAGTGGCCCTAATCGGCCTCGCCGCGGCCGCTCACCAGGCCTGGAGTGCGAATATCTTCACGACGGCCTCTGATATGTTCCCGAAAAAGGCTGTCAGCTCGGTAGTCGGTATGGGTGGTATGGCCGGTTCCATCGGCGGAATGCTCTTCCCGATCCTGATCGGTAACCTGCTCGATACCTATAAGGCCGCCGGTAATATTGTGGGTGGCTACAACATCGTTTTCATCATCTGCGGTTTCGCATACCTCGCGGCCTGGACGGCCATGCACATCTTCGCGCCGAAGATGGAACAGGTCGAAATCTAGGATTCCGGCATTTTTCTGCCTTTTTTTGACGTGCGGATGAACGACTCATCCGCACGTTTTCATTTTCCTCTGACCGATATGAGCCGTCGCCTGCGGAGTGTCTTTGCCGCTCTCTTTTGCTTCTCTACCCTGACTGCCTGCGCCCAGCACGCCTTCGAAAACGAAATTCAGGCCTTTGAAAAACAGGATCAGACTACGCCCCCTCCCGCTAATCCGATTCTGTTTACCGGCAGCTCGTCTTTCCGCCTCTGGGAGAATATGCAAAGCTATTTCCCGACGAAAAAACCAATTCTCAACCGGGGTTTCGGCGGAGCCCACCTCTGGGACATGAATTATTACTACGAACGCCTGATTCCGAAGTACAAACCCCGGCAGATTGTGATCTACTGCGGTGAGAACGACGTGTCGGACGGCAAAACCGGAGAAGAAACATACCTGCAGTTTATTGAGCTCTACGGCAAGATCCGGAAGGATATGCCGACCGTTCCGCTCGTTTTTGTATCGCTGAAGCCAAGCCCTTCCCGCTGGAGCCGCAAGGACGAAGTACAGAAGGCCAATCACCTCATACAGAGCTTCCTGGCCGGAGAAGAGAATGCAAAATTCCTCGATGTCTGGCCGATTATGCTCAACGGAGACCTTCGCCCCGAGCCTGCGTTGTTCAAAGCCGATAGCCTGCACATGACGGTAGAGGGGTATAACCGATGGACCAAAGCGCTTACACCGCTGCTGAAATAGGAATACGCATGAACATCGTTTTGCTTGACGGCTATACGCTGAACCCCGGAGACCTCGACTGGTCTCCTCTTTCCAGCCTCGGAAATTTCAAGGTATACGACCGGGTAAAAGCCCATGAAATTGTCGACGCGGCTTCTGGCGCGGAGATTCTGCTGACCAATAAAGCGCAGATTTCGCGGGAAGTACTCGACCAGCTTCCGGATGTCCGGTACATCGGCATTACCGCGACCGGCTATAATATCGTCGATATCGAAGCGGCCCGCGAACGGGGTATCCCGGTGACCAACGTGAGCGACTACGGCTCGCAGGCCGTTGCCCAGCATACCTTTGCCCTGTTGCTGCATTTTACGAATGATGTGGCGCGCCTCGGGCAGTCGGTCGCCGAGAAGAAATGGCAGCATAACCCCGATTTCTGCTACTGGTTCAACCCGCTTACCGAGCTGGCGGGCAAGACCCTGGGGCTGATCGGGTTTGGCAATATCGCGAAGGAAGTAGCCAAAATCGGACACGCGTTTGGCATGCGGGTGATTACCCACCGCCGTAACCCGAAGTCTGAACCGGCCTATGCGTTCGTCGAAAACGTCAGCCAGGAAAAACTGTTCCGGGAAAGCGACGTCATCTCCCTGCACTGCCCGCTGACCGACGATACCCGCGGCCTCATCAACGCCGAGCGCCTCGGCTGGATGAAGCCGACGTCCTTTCTCATCAATACCGGCCGCGGCCCGCTAATCGTGGAGCAGGACCTCGCCGATGCCCTGCACGCCGGAACCATCGCCGGCGCAGGCCTTGACGTTCTGTCTGTCGAACCGCCGGTGGGTGGCAATCCCCTCGCCGATGCTCCGAACTGCGTCATTACGCCGCACGTAGCCTGGGTCGCGACAGAAGCGCGCCGCCGGTTGATGCAGCTTGCTGCCGATAACATCGCCGCTTTCCTCGAAGGAACTCCCAAAAACGTCGTCAACGGCATCTGATTTTGTCCGAAACCTTTGGTAATCAGGTTTCGGCTGGCTACATTTCCGAAAATTTCGGATTAATACTTTTCTTTTCGGAATAATGGAAAAACTGACACCTTCGGAAGAGCAGGCGATGCTGACGCTCTGGCGGATCGGGCAGGGGACGCTCGGCGTAGTACTCGATGCGATGAGCGAACCGAAGCCCCATTACAATACCCTCGCGTCGACCTTCAAGAACCTCGAACGGAAAGGCTACGTCCGAAACAAACGGTACGGCAGCGTATACGAGTACTACCCGGCCGTAGAGCGGGAGCAGATGGCTGATCGCGTGGTGGAAGATTACTTCGGAGATTCCTACAAAAGCCTCGTTACCCATTTCGCCAAAGAGCAGAAAATTTCGGCGGACGACCTGCGGGATATTCTTTCCCTGATCGAAAAAGGAAAACAGCCATGACACTCACCGCCTATCTGCTCCAGGTCAGCCTGGCGCTGGCCGGTTTTGCCGGTCTCTATATCCTCCTGCTGCAGCGTGAAACGTACTACCGCTGGAACAGGCTGTACTTCTGGATAGCAGGCGCCGGAGCGTTTCTTCTGCCCTTTGCCGGGCAATGGTATTCCCGGGAGGCAGAGGTACAGACCTACGTGCCGGACCTCAGTTTCCGGTTCGATACCCTCCCCGTAGCCGAAACGACAGGCCCCGCCTGGCAATGGCCCGATGTATTGCAGGCGGTTTGGGTGGCAGGTATGGTCTGGATGGGGGTTCGGTTGGTGCACCAGCTGGTTCAGCTGTTTCGAATCCGGTTGAGCGCAGGGAGCGTAGCGGTGGCGGGCCGACGGCTGCTGATCGCGCCGGGGCATACCGATCCTTTTTCGTTTTTCGGATGGATTTTCGTTCATCCCGGTCAGTATACGGCGAAGGAACTCGAAGAAGTCATCCGGCACGAAGAAATCCACGCAGCCCAGCGGCATTCGCTTGATGTACTGCTCGTTGAAGCCATGCAGGTTGTCCTTTGGTTCAACCCGGTCGCGTGGTGGTGGGGAAAAGCCGTGCGCCAGAACCTGGAGTTTCTGGCTGATCACGACGTACTCGCCTCCGGCATGGAAGCGCGGCACTATCAATACCATTTGCTGCGGCAAAGCGGCATGGCGCTTCCGGTGACCAACCAGTTCAATGTTTCCGAACTGAAAAACCGGATCCGGCAGATCAATACGCCCGACTCCGCCCGCTGGAAATTCCTGAAACTCCTCGGTACCCTGCCGATGCTGGCATTTCTGACGATGGCGTTCGCGCCGCGGCAGGTGACGGAAGAGGTGGAGCGGTCGCTGAGCTGGTTACCAGCACGGGCAATACAACAGCAGCAGCCAAAGCAAACTACAGGGCAGAAAGTCTCAAAACAACCAGCAAGACCCGCCAAAAGACTGGTTGAACCGGTACTCATTCCGGATACGAGAGGGGAAGATATCCGACCACTTCTGGATAAGAAAAGCGTCTTTATGTTTAATGAAGGAACGTTGCAGGATCCCGGAGATAAGCCGTTGGGAGGCGTCTTTTTTCGGCATATTGGCGATCCGTTGGTAATGATAGACGGAAGAGAAGCTACCAACGAAGACTTCAAAAATCTTATACCCAACAACATTGAGTCGATTAGTGTCCTGAAAGATGAGGCCAGTGCCAGGGTCTATGGCGAAAGAGGCAGAAATGGCGTACTTCTCATCACCATGAAAAAAAAGTAGAAAACTATCGAATAGCAAAAAGCCCCGGAAACCTCCGGGGCTTTTTGTTTTCCCGTTCAAAAACACCCTTCCTGGAAAATATTTAAGACTATATTAAATTATAATTGATCTAAATAAGATTAGTTTTGCGGGTAAATCAGGTCTTTTCTATGTATTCCCGACTTTTATTTCTTTCCCTCTGGATTTTATCGCTTGCTGTTTCTGCCCAAACTCCCAAAGCTGTCGTTCAGGGTACGGTACTGACGACGTCCGGCGCGCCCGCCTATGTGACGGTATCTCTCGACGAGGCCGGAAAAGTGCGCTACGGCGCCGCGACGGATGAACTCGGTCGTTTTTCGTTCCGGGCTCCTGCCGGAAACTATACGCTGGTCGTCAGCGGTTTGGGATACGAAACGGTACGTCAGGCGGTAACCCTGAGGGCCGGGGAAACCACGAAAGCAGACCTGCAAACCTCTGACCGGAACAGTAGCCTCGCGGAAGTAGTGGTGTCGGCCGGTCGCCGGATCGAAACCCTCGCCGAAACGCCGTCGTCCGTCACCGTCATCGGCGGAAAAGAACTGGAAGTACAATCCGGTATCAGCGCGAATGTCGCCAATATCCTTTCCAACGCGGTACCGGGCCTGGCGCCGTCGACCAACCAGACCGGGAACACCGGCCAAACCCTGCGCGGACGTAACGTGCTGGTACTCATCGACGGTATCCCGCAATCAACGCCCCTGCGCGCCGGCGGCCGGGACGTCCGGACGATCGATCCGAACGTCGTCGAACGCATTGAAGTCATCAAAGGCGCAACGTCCATCTACGGCAACGGCGCCGACGGCGGCCTGATCAATTATATCACGAAAAAAGCACCCGCCGGCGTCAGCTTCGGCGGCTATACCCAGCTCGGCATGACAGGAAATACGCAGGGCGACAGTACCCTCGGCTTCCGGTTTACGCAGCAGCTATATGGCCGTACGGGTAAGTTCGACTACTTCGTCAGCGGTATGCACGAGAAAACGGGCGTTTTCCGGGACGGAGACGGCAAGGTTATTTCTCCGGAATACGGCCTTGGCGAGACCCGCATGTACAACGCTTACGCCAAGCTCGGCTATGATATTTCGCCCCGCCACCGCATCGAGGCGATGTATAATTATTACAGCTCGAACCAGCATTCGGCATTCGTCCTGAAATCAGGCATATACGGCGAGCGGCCTTCCATCGGGGTGATCGGCAAGCGGGCCGGGATCGACGAAGGGACCCGTTACAACCACAACGCCAGCCTGCAGTACTTCGGCCGCAATATCATCGGCGGGACGAGCGTCAACGTCAGCCTGTATATGCAGGACTTCCTGACGGTATACTCCAACGTTGCGAGTTTTTACATGGGCGGGCAATCCCAGATTCCTTCTGCCAAGAAAGGTATCCGCGTCAACCTCACCAGCCCGTTCATTCTGTCCGGCTCGGTTCGCGGGGATGTGACCTACGGGTTTGACCTGCTCAACGACCGGACGTCCCAAAGCCTGGTAGATGGTCGCGCCTGGGTACCCCTCATCAACATGCGCAACCTCGCGCCGTATGCGCAGTTGTCGGCAACGCTTTTTGACGGCCTTGCTCTCAAAGCAGGCGTCCGGGCGGAGAACATCAACATGCACATCGACGATTTCAACACGCTGGCTACCGGTCCTGACGGCAAAGGCAGTATTGCGGTGAAAGGTGGAAATCTCGGGTATAATGCACTCGTTTTCAATGCCGGTCTCCGGTATGCCAAACTGCCACAGTTTAACCCCTTCGTTAGCTATTCGCAGGCTTTCTCGGTGTATGACCTCGGCCGTATCCTGCGCAGTGCTACCGAAAATACGATTTCCAAATTGCAGACAGAGCCGATCATTGTCAACAACTATGAAGCAGGCTTCAGCAGTCAGGTTGGCCCGCTGTCACTGACGGCTGCGGCTTATCTAAGTACGTCGAAACTCGGTGCGAATTTTGTGGATCTGGGCGACGGCAAGTACATCGCCGAACGCGCACCGGAGCATGTCTGGGGGTATGAATTTCAGGCCGACTGGAAAGTGCTGCGCTCCCTCTCACTCGGCGGGAATTTCTCCTATACCGAAGGGAAAGTGGACAAAGACGGTGACGGCAAGTACAATGGCGACAAGGATACCTACCTGAATGCCAGCCGGATTGCTCCGCCGAAGACCACGGTATACCTGCGCTTTACCGGCGTGAAAAACCTGAGCGTGGATCTCAACTGGTGGCGGCTCGGCAATCGGGATCGTTTTCAGCCGGCGCCTTCCGCAACGGCCAAATACCGCATCTACGAAGGTAAAATCAACAGCTTCAACCTGTGGAATGTCAACGTGAACTATGCTTTCACGAAGCAGGTAAAACTGAACCTCGGTGTGGAAAACCTCCTGAATACCAGCTATTACACCTATATCGCCCAGTACTACGGCAGCAACGATAACTACACGCGTGGCAGCGGACGCCGCTTCCTCCTGACGCTGGGCTATTCGTTCTGATCCGGACCCATTACCAAACGGCATGTATCCATTTTTCTTTCTCCCTGGAAGTAAAATGGATACGTGCTTTTTATACCAAAACGAGCATGAAGAAGACAGTCAAACCTTTTCTCCTGAAAGTACACCGCATTCTCGGACTGGTTTCCGGGGCGATTGTGCTTGTCGTAGCGCTTACAGGCTGCCTCTGGGCGTTTGAAGAAGACCTGCGGGAATGGACCCAGCGGAAGTACTATTACGTCACGCCGCGGCAGGCAGAAAAGGCATCCCTCGATGTCATCGGAAAGAAAGTCAAGGCTGCTTTTCCCAAAGAAAAAATCACGCAATACCGGCTGCGGAGCGCGCCCGGGGCGACGGTCTTCGCCTACACCAAAAGCGAAAAAGTAATTTCTGCCGATCCGTACACCGGTGAAATCGTAGCCGTCCGGACGACGTTTTCCGATCCGCTCGCATTTCTGCTGAAAATCCACCGGACGCTGCTTTTGGGAGAAACCGGCAAAATCATCATCGAATACAACTGCCTCGTCTTTTTCATCCTCGTCCTGACCGGGCTGATCCTCTGGTGGCCGGATAACCGCCGGTTTGTGAAAGACCTCTTCCGGATCAAATGGAGTGCGAAACCGGCGCGACGGAACTATGACCTGCACAAGGTAGGCGGGTTTTACATCAGCCTGATTCTGCTCGTTATCGCGTGGACGGGATTATACTTTTCGTTCGACTGGGCGAAGAACTTCACCTATCTCATTACCGGAAGCAGGAAGCCTGTCGAGAAGAAATGGAAGTCGGACTACCAGCCGGGTATCCAGCCGATGACGCTCGACGAAGCCCTGGAACTGGCAAAACCCTACGGAACCTATACCTGGGCGATTGTCCCGATTCCGGCGGATTCTCTCGCTCCGGTCAAAATCACCCTGCGATATCCGTACAAATGGGTACGCAAGCAGAACGTCCTGCAGTACGATGCCTATTCCCGTGAACTCCTGCAAGCCGATCTGTACCAGAATTACAACGCCGGCGATAACATGCGCATGGCCAATTTTGACCTCCATACCGGCCGGTTTTTCGGATGGCCGGGTAAAATCCTCTTCTTTCTGACCGGCCTCATCACCGCGACACTACCCGTCACCGGTTTCCTCATCTGGCGCAAGCGCCGAAAGAAAAAAGCACGGAGGCAGGTGGCGGTGGGAGCTGAAGGGTAGCTTGGAGCCGAAGGCAGTAATAAGCAATAGGCTGTAAGCTTTAAGCTATAGGCAATTGGAGGGCGACCACCTCGCCGCCTACAGCCTATTGCTTATAGCCTACAGCTTATAGCTTAAAGCTTTTCAGTATCTTTCCTCCCTCACCTTGATGCAACCTCCATGAAAAGAAGTCAGGCTCTCCGTACCCTCCTCGGCACCGTGCTGGTTACCTCTGCAGCCGGTACTGCCGAAGATGTTTTTCAGGCTGAATTCAAGCGCGCCTGGAAGCGCTCCCGCGATTACACGCTCACTACCTTCAACCTCATGCCGGAAGAGCACATGGGTTTCAAGCCCATGCCGGAGATGTTTGCGTTTCGTACGCAGTTTACGCACTGTATTACGTATACGACGGCGCAACTGGCCGGTCGTCTTGGCGTAAAAGATCCCTATGCCGACGTCCAGGGCTGGGCGCAGAAAAGCAAGGCGGAGATCGCTGCCGAACTCGACCGCTTCTATGAATGGGTAGGGACGACCATCGCGAAAGTTCCCGCTGTCCAGCTCGCGAAACAGTTTGATTTTGCGGGAGAATCCCTGACCGGAAAACAGCTCTGCTACGCGCTCGAAAACCACATCATCCACCACCGCGGGCAGGCGATTGTCTACCTCCGGCTGAAGGGTGTCACACCCGAAAGTTATTTCGGCTGGTAAGCCTCAATACCGCGGCATACGCGGATCAACGTCCTCGGCCCAGGCATGAATACCGCCTTCCAGGTTGGAAAGGTTCTGAAAACCATGCTCCTGCTCGAGGTAGCGGATCACGCTGGCTGACCGCATACCGTGGTGGCAATAAACAACCACAGGCCGGTCTTTCGGAATCAGTTTCACGCGGTAGGGGATAGTCTGCATCGGAATCAGCACAGAGCCCGGCAGGTGGCAGACTTCGTATTCGTCGTTGTTCCGGACGTCAAGCAGAAAGAGATCCGGATGGGTTTTGAGCAGGCGGGAGAGCTCCAGCGCTGAAATTTCCGCGTCGGGATAGTCCTGAACGGGAGAGCGGTGCGAGGCCAGACCTTCCCGGGCGAGTTCTTCGGCATCATCCCGTCTCCGGCACCGCATCTTGCGTTGTTCGTTTTCGAGGAGATCGACGAGCAGCAGTTCGCCCGATAACACCGTCCCGATACCGGTCAGCATTTTGACGACTTCCGTGGCCTGCATCATACCGATCAGGCCGGGGAGAATGCCGACTACACCTACTTCCGCGCAGTTCGGTACTTCAAGACCCGACGGAGGCTTGGGAAACAGGCAGCGGTACGTGGGCCCGGGCACACCGGCGGCATCCTTGTAGTTGAAGACGGATACCTGCCCCTCAAACCGGTGAATCGCGCCGTAAACGAAAGGTTTTCCCTGCGTCACACAAATATCATTGATAAGGTACCGGACCGTGAAATTATCGGTGCAGTCGACCACAATGTCATACCCTTCCACAATACCTGAGGCATTTTCCGGGACGAGGTGTGTGGAGAAGACCTTGTATTCGATCAGGTCGTTCAGGCGGCGGAGCCGGGTAGCGGCGGTAGTTGCTTTCGGGCGGTGCACGTCGTCCGCTTCGTAGAGTACCTGCCGTTGGAGATTGGATTCATCGACGGTATCGCCGTCGACAATGCCGATTTTACCGACACCGGCAGCGGCAAGATACAACAAAACCGGGCAGCCGAGTCCTCCGGCGCCAACCACCAGTACCCTGGCGTTCTTCAGTTTGAGTTGCCCTTCCGCTCCGATTTCCGGGAGTAGCAAATGCTTTTGATAGCGTTGTTTTTCGGCGGGAGAAAGCATAAAAAGTGTCAAGTGGGGATGTACTGGTTCGAATATGCGTACAGAAACAGAAAATTCCCAATATCCTCCCTCAAAAGGCAGGTAATAACGTACCAGGTTGCAACAAAAAAAAGGGACCGGAAAGGTCCCTTTTTCGACAAAAACCGGCGGTTATTTTCCGGTAGTGACTACCTTCAGGATGACACCCGGATCTTCCACCGCAACATAGGCATATCCGTCCGGTGCGATCTTCACATTCCGGACCCGCCCGATGTTCGGGAAAAGGATTTCTTCTTTGACGACTTTGTTGTTCTTGATGACGCAGCGGTTGAGGTACTTAAACCGCAGCGAGCCTACCAGAAAGTTACCTTTCCAGGCAGGATAGCGCGTTCCTTCCACCAGAGCCAGGCCGCTCGGCGCGATGGACGGCACCCAGTAATGCTGCGCCTGCTCCATGCCTTCCTTGGCTTTCAGACTCGTGAAAGCCTTGCCGTCGTACCCGATGCCATAGGAAATGACCGGCCAGCCGTAGTTGGCGCCTTTGCGGATGATATTGAGTTCGTCGCCGCCCCGGGGGCCGTGTTCGGTTTCCCAGATTGTTCCCGTTGCCTGGTCGATGTACAGGCCCTGCGGATTCCGGTGACCCCACGACCAGATCGTCGCACGGCCTTTGTCTTTGAAGGGATTGCCGGCTGCGGGAGTACCGTCGTCATTCAGGCGGTGTACCTTGCCGAGATCACTTTCCAGGTTTTGGGGATTGGTGTATTCGCTGCCGCGCTCGCCGACGGTCACAAACAGGTATCCGGCCTTGTCAAACGCCAGGCGGGAGCCGTAGTGATGCCGGGTTTTGGACCAGGGTTGCGCTTCGAAAATGACTTGCTGGTCGGTCAGCTGCGTGCCGTCGAGTTTGGCGCGGAGGATAGCCGTTGTCCCGACTTTCCCTTCCGGCGAATCCTTGACAGCGGAGTAGGAAAAATATACCCAGTGATTGGTGTCGAATTTCGGGTGAAGAACCACGTCGAGTAATCCGCCCTGCCCTTCGGCGAGTACCTGCGGGCCGCCGCTTACTTCCGACTTCTGCCCGTTGGCTCCGATCCGGTAGATTTTGCCGGTCCGGTCTGTTGCCAGCAGGTCTCCACCGGGGAGGAACGCCATGCCCCACGGACTGCTCAGACCGGAAGCGACGGTATCCAGCCGTACTGTATACGCTTCGGTTTTGAACACGTTCGACTTGGGTTTGTTGTTGAACGAATACCGGCTGCCTTTTTCAATACTGCTCAGAATCAGGTCGGCGATGCCTTCGATTTGTGCCGGTTTCAGAGTGGCTTCCCAGGCAGGCATACCGAAGTCGGAATAACCTTTGGAAATGCTGGCGATGAGCTCGGCTTTGGTGGTACCGTGTTTCCATTTCCGGTCGACAAACGCCTGCACATCCCCGTGGCAGCTCGAGCAGAGTTTTTTGAACGTAGCATCAGCCGTTTCGGGAGGGGGAGTCGAAGGAAAAGTCAGGCTGAGACAGGCCACAGCCGTGGCGGCACAGGGAGCCAGGTATTTGAGGAACATAGGGAAGTAGAGGTTGCTTTTTTGCTCGCGTCAAAAGTAAAGATTTGACGGAAATTTCCGGGAAAGAGCTTTCCATTCGCCCATAAAAAAGCCCGGAAAGAAATGAAAAGCCCCAAGGCCGGTTCATTCTTTCCGGGTATACGGGAAAAACGGAGGACTAGACTACCGTTTTGATAGCGAGTTCGTCGAGCTGCTTTTGCGAAATGGTCGACGGGCTGTCGATCATCACGTCGCGGCCGGCGTTGTTTTTCGGGAAGGCAATGAAGTCCCGGATGGTGTCAGCGCCGCCGAGGAGCGAGCAAAGACGGTCGAGACCGAATGCGATACCGGCGTGCGGAGGCGCGCCGTACTCGAATGCGTTGAGCAGGAAGCCGAACTGGTGCTGGGCCTCTTCCGGCGTAAACCCGAGGAGGTCAAACATCTTCGACTGCAGGTCTTTCCGGAAAATCCGCACCGAACCGCCGCCTACTTCCACGCCATTGATGACGAGGTCATAGGCATTGGCACGCACCGCGCCGGGATCGGTGGCGATGAGGTCGAAGTCTTCCGGCTTCGGACTCGTGAACGGGTGGTGCATGGCGAAGAAGCGGTTTTCTTCCTCGCTCCATTCCAGCAGCGGAAAATCGACAACCCAGTGAGCCGAGAACGTCTCCGGATTGCGCAGACCGAGGCGGTTGCCCATCTCCAGACGCAGTTCGTTGAGTTGCTTCCGGGTTTTGTCAGCCGGGCCGGCAAGGATCAGCAGCAGGTCGCCGGGTTGGGCGTTGAATTGCTTCACCCAGCCTTTGAGTTCTTCTTCCGAATAAAACTTATCCACAGAAGATTTTACACTGCCGTCGGCATTGACCCGCGCATAAACGAGGCCTTTGGCGCCGATCTGCGGGCGCTTCACCCATTCCGTCAGTTCGTCTATCTGCTTGCGGGTATATTCGGCGCAACCGGGAGCAGCGATACCGACGACGAGTTCAGCGGAGTCAAAAACGACAAAATCTTTTCCGGAGGTCAGGTCCGCGTCGGCTCCCTTGAGCTCTGTGAATTCCATGCCGAACCGGATATCGGGTTTGTCGGAGCCAAACCGGCGCATCGCCTCTGAATAGGGCATGCGGGTCAGGTTTTCCGGCAGTTCAATGCCTTTGACGGTTTTGAAGAGGTAGCGGACCAGCCCTTCAAAGGTTTCGAGGATGTCTTCCTGACGGACAAACGACATCTCGCAGTCGATCTGGGTGAATTCCGGCTGGCGGTCGGCCCGAAGGTCTTCGTCCCGGAAACACTTCACGATCTGATAATACCGGTCGAATCCGGAAACCATCAGCAATTGCTTGAAAGTTTGCGGCGACTGGGGGAGCGCATAAAATTCACCCGGGTTCATGCGGCTCGGCACGACGAAGTCGCGGGCGCCTTCCGGAGTGGATTTGATGAGAACAGGCGTTTCTACTTCGATGAAGCTGAGGCTGTCGAGGTATTCCCGCGTGCGGCGGGTTACCTGGTGGCGCAGCTCCAGGTTTTTCCGGACGATGCTCCGGCGAAGATCGAGGTACCGGAATTTCATCCGGACATCGTCGCCGCCGTCTGTTTCGTCTTCGATCAGGAAGGGAGGTAACTTGGCCGGATTGAGGATTTCCAGCCGGTCTACTTTTATTTCAACATCTCCCGTAGGAAGATTGGGATTTTTCGCGATACGTTCTACGACAGCGCCTGTGGCAGAGATAACGTACTCCCGGCCGAGAGAGCGCGCCGTTTCCAGTACGGCAGCTGCGGTCGATCCTTCTTCAAAAATCAACTGGGTAATTCCGTAGCGGTCGCGGAGATCGATCCATATCATCCCGCCCTTATCGCGGATCCGTTGGACCCATCCGCACAGGGTTACTTCCTGTCCGACGTGGGTTAAGCGGCTTTCGCCGCAGGTATGTGTACGTAGCATAAACGATTGCAAAACATGCTGTTTCTGCCGCAAAAATAGACAATTTCAAAGGCTTCATTGCCATTCCTTGCCGGATTAGCCAAAAGACTGCCCGAATCACCTGTGGTGACCGGGTTTCTTACGCACAGAAGAGGTGGCGGAAATCGCTCAACGGGTAGCGTCAGCGCGGTCGGAGCGCAGAAAAATCCGTACGTGATCGACGGTTTTGACATGACGGTAATGCCGGTCGACATACGCCTTCAATTGCGGAAAACTTTGGTATCCCTGCGTGACGGAATCCTGCATCCAATACGAGTTGGGGCCGGTAACGTCGATAAACAGCGCCGGTTTGTTTCGCATCATATCCCCCACATACCGCTCCCGGTACTGATTCCGGAACGGATGGGAATAGGCAGAACGGATGGTATGATTCTCTGCTACGCCCTGCGGAAGCTGGGTCTCGATGTAATATTGGCAGTTCCAGCCCCAGACAACGAGGTAGTCTCCCGGCTGCTTGTACCCGTCAAGTACTTTGCCGACAGGGGAGAAGGGTAGTGTCCGGTTTTCGACCGGGCCGGAAGCATACAGATTCAGGACCTTGTTTTGCCGGTAGTGTACGGCCGTCAGCAGGATGATACTCAGGAGAGACAGCCCGGTAATGGCCAGCGGCGCACGGCTTTTTCCGCTTCGCAATACTTCAGAAACGGACGCGCTGAACAGCACAAACGGGATCAGAAGAAAAAAGAGGTAATGGGTATATCCGGTGCCCGTCCGCGAAATGGCGAGTACACCCATACCGATCAATCCGGCGGAAAACAGCAATAGCCGGAGCGACGGGCGTGTCGGGTGGGAAATCGCAAAAAGCAGCAATACCGGAATCGGAATCAGCACGGTCAGAAAATCCATTCCAACGATAAACTGCGCGGGTAGTTTGAGGAGGTTGTCGAACCAGTTGCCGCTATCGCCATAGTTAAAATTGGCGTTGATGTAGTAGAACAGGAAGTCATCCAGCACACCATTCGCCCAAAGAACCAGCACGAGCAACGCCAAAATACCGAGCGCGCCGGCGCCGGCTGCCAGGATATGCAGGTACTCCTTCTTCCGCAGCGCTTGTATCAGGAAATATAAGCCGCAGATACCGAGGAGCGGAATACTCTGGATTTTTCCGAAAGGCATGGCCACGAACAGTATGCCCAGCCAGACCGAAGAAGCGTAATGTTTTTTTGCCAGAAATCCGGGTGCAGAAAACAGGAAGACGATGGCAGACAGCAGGGTTACCGGAATCAGCTCGCTCGAATAATGAACAAAATCCCCGTACTGCGTAAACGTCAGGAACAGCAGGGCAGGGTATGTAACCAGCGCCGCCGCTTTGCCGCCGCACCAGTTTTTGACTGCGAGGTATGTCAGCGTAAAAAACAGACTCTCCAGGAAAAAAGCGGCCAGGTGAGCCGTGATATAGCTAAAGTTGCCGGTGACCCACGACGCCACAATGAGAAAATAGCTGCCGAGCGGGCCGCCCGTGGTACCGTCTACCGACCGCCAGTATACCGGATCGCGGACGAGCGTCATTGCCTGGGTAAGCATCTGAGCCTCATCGACATTCAGCTCCCGGTTGAACGCAATGACAGGTAATCGCCCGAAAAGAAAAAGCCCCAACGCCCCGAACAGATATCCGTAACTGACTCCTTTCCCGGAACGGACGGCAAGCGCGCCCACGATGGCCGCCAGCGCATAGGCGGTAAACAGGTAAACAGTGGGAAAAGGATCAAAACTGGGTAAGGAAAACATCGGCTCAGGTCAGAAATGAAGGCATGTAAAGAAACGACCTGGGGAGAGAAATTCAAAATGCATGGGGCATGGAGCATGGAGCATGGGGGCGGCGTAATGGCCCCATGCCCTCTGCTCCATGCCCCATGCCCTACAGGTTGCGCTTCTTCAACTGCTCCACCGCATAGCTCGCCGCGCGGGCGGTAAGTGCCATGAAGGTTAGTGAAGGATTTTGATTGCCGACGGACGTCATACTCGCGCCGTCTGTGACGAATACGTTCGGAACGGCATGCAGCTGGCTCCATTTATTGAGCAGGGACGTCTTCGGGTCTTTTCCCATCCGGACGCCGCCCATCTCATGGATATCCAGGCCCGGCGCCTGATGCGAATCACCCATGTGGATATTCCGGCAGCCAGCCTTTTCCAGCATTTCAGAGGCCTGCGCGTGGAAGTCTTTGACCATTTTACCGTCGTTGTCGTCGTACCCGACGGAAGTGACCAATTGCGGAATACCCCAGGGATCTTTGAGGTCAGTACTGAGGCGTACGTGGTTTTCGTATTTCGGAACGGTTTCGCCCTGCATCATGATGTAGACGCTCCAGGGACCGGGTTTCGCCCATTTTTCCTTGAACTCCGCACCGAAGCCGGGTGAATTGACGTGGGACGTAGCCCCCGCGCGACCGGCCGAGAAAGCGACCATATATCCCCGCTGAAAATCCATTTCCTGCTTTTTGACGTTCCGGAAGGAAGGCATAAACGCCGAAGTAGGGCGCCGCCCGAAATAATACCGATCGTCGTAGCCTTCGAATGTGGCTCCGCCGGAACCCCGGTAGTTGTGGAAAGCCACATACCGCCCGAGAAGGCCGTTGTCATTCCCGAGCCCGTTCGGGAAGCGATTGCTCTTCGAGTTCAGCAGGATCAGATTGGTATTGAGGCAGGCGGCGTTGACGAAGACAATCTTCGCAAAGAAATCCTGGGTTTCGTTGGTGTTGGTATCGACGATGCGTACGCCGGCAGCCCGGCCTTTTTTCTCGTCGTACAAAATGGAATGAACGGTCGAGAATGGCCGTACCGTCAGATTGCCTGTTTTTCGGGCGGCGGGCAGCGTCGCCGAGTTACTGCTGAAGTACCCGCCATAAGGGCATCCGCGGTAACAGAGATGGCGGGCCTGACACTGCCCGCGGCCGAGATCAAGGTGAACTTTCTGCGGTTGGGTCAGGTGCGCGCAGCGACCGATGATCACCCGGCGGTCGGGGTAGTTTGCAGCGACTTTATCCTGTATATGTTTTTCGACGCAGTTCAATTGCCAGGGCGGGAGAAACTCGCCGTCCGGTAACGTGTCAATACCGTCCTTGTTTCCCGAAATACCGGCGAATTTTTCGACATAGCTGTACCACGGCGCCAGATCTTCATATCCAATGGGCCATTCCACCGCAAAACCGTCCCGACCGGGGGCTTCGAACTCGTACCGGCTCCACCGCTGGGTCTGCCGGGCCCAGAGCAGAGACTTTCCGCCCACCTGGTATCCCCGGATCCAGTCAAAGGGCTTTTCCTGTACATAGGGGTGCTGGGCATCTTTGACGAAAAACTGCTGGGTCGCTTCGTCCAGCGCGTAGCATTTCGTGGCGATGGGGTTTTCGGCGCGAAACGACGCGGGCATGCGGAGGTGGTGATCGAAATCCCACGGATTTTTCATGGCCGTGGTGTAATCGGTTACGTGTTGGACATCCCGGCCCCGTTCCAGTACCAGGGTTTTGAGTCCTTTTTCGCACAATTCCTTGGCGGCCCAGCCGCCGGAAATTCCGGAGCCGACGACAATGGCGTCAAACTGGTTGGCGGCGTTGCGGTTGATATACATGGTAAAGAAGAGTTACCGGGCAGACACGCCGCGGGCAGTGGTTTTGATACGACAGAGGTAATGATTGGCCGTGAGGTAGAGGTACCCGTCTTCTCCGAAGGCACAGTTGGCCGTGAGTTCACCCGTTTCAATCCGGCCGAGGAGCTTTCCCTGCGGATTCAGGACGAGGACGCCGCCCGGGCCGGTCGAAAATACATTGCCCTCAGAATCGGTGTGAATGCCGTCGGGAGCGCCTTGCAACCCTTGTTTCTTCAAGGGAGAAGCGTCATAAAAGAGTTTTCCTTTTCCGACAGAGCCATCCGGAAGAACGGGATAGGCGAGGATAAAGGCGTCTGTATCATCCGATTGCGCGATGTACAGCGTTTTTTCATCGGGAGAAAGCGTGACGCCGTTCGGGCGCTTGAGGTCGCTGATGACTTGCGTCACGACGCCGTCGGTTCCGATCCGATACACCCCGAATTCCCTGATTTCACGGGTGGGGTCGTTTTCTTTTTTCGGAAGACCATACGGCGGATCGGTAAAATAGTATGCACCGGAAGAATGCTGGCAGATATCGTTCGGTGCGTTGAACCGCTTGCCCTGCCAGTGAGCGGCGAGGGTTACTTTTCCGCCGCCGGAAAACGGCATCGCTGAAATCCGGCGATCGCCGTGCTCGCAGGCGACGAGTTCGCCCTTTCGGTTGACTAACAGGCCGTTGGAGCCGGGCTCATTGCCATAGTCCCCGCGACCGGTAAAACCGGACGGTTTCAGAAAGACCGAAAGCTGGCCGTCTTTCCACTGGTGAATCGTGTTGTTGGGAATATCGGAAAAGAGGAGGAAGCCGCCGTTTTTGACCCAGACCGGGCCTTCTGTCCACCCGAAACCGGTGGCGAGAACTTCAATCTTCTCGCCGGGCGGAATGAGCTTGTCGAACGCCGGGTCATGGCTGACGAGCTTGCCAAGCGTCGGATATACACCCTGGGCAACGGCGGGCAATGCCAGCAGGAGAAGTAACAGCGATTTCATGGGCATTAGAGGTATGCCCAAAGATAACGAGAAGGGGAGGATTGAGAAAGTTTATATCGAAAATAAGAATATCGAATTCATTTAATGTGATTTCATATAAAGTAGTGTCTCCTGACTCGATTATTGGAAGGGTAGAAAACCAAAAGGCCCGGGACTTAGATTCCCGGGCCTTTTTTATAATCAGTTGATGGCCACCCCCGCACTGGCATAACCGATCACCGAAAGAATAAAAGGCGATCCCGGTGCAAAGACAGAGGAAACGAGCAGCAGCCGGCTTCCGGCCGTTACCGGAATGGAGAGCCCGGAAGTTGTCCCAAAACTGGTGGTTCCGATGACAATAAGCCCCGACATAGTGCTCAATGTCGCGGTTGCTCCCGGTATGGCTGAGAAGGTATTGCTTCCCGGAGGAGCCTGATACAATTGAAACTGTACCGAAACGGGCGGTCCGATCAGACTCAGGGCGACGGTGGTACTGAAAAAGCCTGAAATAGAAGTAATAACGCCATCCCGGGGTACTGAAAAGGCCACATTTGTCAATTGCGCCGCATCTATTGTCGGAACGACAAGGGGAATGTCCGTGGAAGCACTCCCGAATCCCAGCGCCGCGCCTGTTCCGGTGATGCCTCCTATCAGCGTTGTCAGCGCAACCGGAGCGCCGGAAGCGAATGGAATAATAGACGGCGAGGCAGCGGCAGGTTCGGATTTAAGCGCCGTCCATGCGGAGCCGGTGTAATAATAAAAACCTGCTGCGCCATCCGTTTGGTATACCAGCAGGCCCGTTGCCGGATTAGAGATACCCGTCCGGGCGCTTTCCGCCATACGGGGAATCAATAAACCTTTGTTGGCGGACTTCACTTCCAGTTGCGCACTCGGATCCGGTGTAGTGGTGCCGACGCCAACCTGGGCATGAACACTGAAACCGGCAACGGCAAAAAAAACGGCGGCCAGAAAGGAACGGGTATGCGGAAAGGACAAGCGGGAAAAGTAGCTTTTCTTCATCGGGCGGAGGTATTTGGAGTTCGAAAGGATTGACAACCTGAACATAGATGATGCCGGCCGTCGTTTCCTCCCAAAGTAAAACCTCCTTCACTGAATGACAGGGCACTATGTTTCCCCCGAAAGTAAAAATTTACTATAGAAATTATACAAAAATGCAGCAAATACTTTTCAAAAGTTAAGCAATGGGAGGTTGGGGGAGAAAAGCATGTCGCTGCGCAACGAGAAGCGGAGAGAAGAATCGACGTATAACAAAAAAGCACCCACCGTCTCCGATAAGTGCTTTGTGGGTGATGAGGGATTCGAACCCCCGACCCTCTGCTTGTAAGGCAGATGCTCTGAACCAGCTGAGCTAATCACCCGACTGAAAGTCGAAATAAAAAAGCACGTACCATTCGGTGCGTGCTACGTGGGTGATGAGGGATTCGAACCCCCGACCCTCTGCTTGTAAGGCAGATGCTCTGAACCAGCTGAGCTAATCACCCCTGTGTTGTTACTCGCCCCTTGCGTTTGGGACTGCAAACATAGGAAACGAAAAGCCCCTTTGGCAAGCTTTGGGTCGTATTTTTTTTGGGAGAATGCGCAACCGGCTGAAAAACAGCCGCTATTCCACGATGGAATACCGTGCTTTGGCCTGCTCCAGAGACAGGGCATTAAAGTGCCACCACTCACTGGTAATACCCATAAATCCCGCCGATTTCATCGCATTCCGCAAAATTTCCCGGTTGGCAACTTGCTCTTTGGTGATTTTTCCCTGCCGGAGCATCTCGGCTTCCTTGCGGGGGTAGGCTTCGCTGCCGAAAAAATCAAAAGCTGTGCCCATGTCGAGCGCCTTCCCGTCGGCCGTTGCTACGGTCAGGTCCACGGCGCAGCCATAGTTGTGAATCGAGCCCCGGCGGGGATTGGCGACGTAGTTCTCCCGGAGCCGCGGCGCATATTGCGGCAGTGCATCCCAGAGTTTCCATTGCACGGAGCGGGAGCGTGCGCCATCGTACACGAGGAGGCGGTAATCAGGGTAGTGCTGTTTGAGCCAGTCGTGCGCTTTTTTCAGCTTGTCTGCCGCAAGGGGCTGGAGGAAACACCGCGTAATACATCCGTATACGTCCTTGTGCATGAAATTGTCGGAGGTGGAGTACTTCAGATCCACGAGCAGGGTAGGATCAACCGTCCGGATGTCAACGAGACCGGCTTTTTCGAGTTTTTTCTCTTCGTCGCATACCAGCCAGAAGGGTTGGAGGAATAAAAATGTCAGCAGGTACTTCATAAATCGCGTCGTTAGTGGTAATCGAAGTAAGAATACAAAGAATTTTCGAAGCAGGAAGTTTAACCTACTTTAAGGTTATTTTCGGGTTTAAGGTATTGCCCGGCGTCCGAACGCACGTAACTTCCGGTTTTTGCTTACTTACCTTCCTGATTCATGGCTCTCAATTACCTCTGGATTGCCTTTTTTGTGATTTCGTTTCTGGTCGCGCTCGTCAAGCTGATTTTCTTCGGAGATACGGAGATTTTCAAGGTATTGATCGACGGTATGTTTGACTCGGCAGAAATGTCGGTCATGAAAATTGCGCTTCCGCTGGCCGGTGTGATGACGTTTTTTCTGGGGATTCTCAAGGTCGGCGAAGAAGCAGGTGTCATCGCTTTTCTCGCCCGTATCATCGGGCCGTTTTTCAATCGTCTTTTTCCGGAGGTTCCGAAAGATCACCCCGCCCACGGGCAGATGATCATGAATTTCTCTGCCAATATGCTGGGGCTTGATAACGCCGCCACGCCCTTCGGTCTCAAGGCTATGCAGAGCCTGCAGGAGCTTAATCCCGATAAGGAAACGGCGACGAACGCGCAGATCATGTTCATGACGCTGCATTCGGCCGGACCGGTCCTGATACCGCTCAGCGTGATGGCGCAGCGTGCCATTTACGGCGCCGCAGATCCCTCCGATATTTTCATTCCCTGTTTGATTGCGGTATACGTGGCCACTCTCACGGGGCTACTGATAGTAGGTATTCGTCAGAAAATCAACCTGTTCGACCGGGTTATACTGAGCTGGCTCGGAGGAATAACGCTGGCTGTAGTAGCCCTGCTGGGGTACCTCACTACGCTCACCCGGGAGGGATTGGAGACCTTTTCAAAAGTCTTCAGCAATGGTATTCTGTTTGCGTTTGTGCTGTCGTTTCTGCTGGCGGCGATGCGGAAGAAAATAGATGTGTTTTCGACGTTTGTGGAAGGTGCCAAAAGCGGATTTGAGACGTCTGTCCGCGTGATCCCCTATCTGGTAGGTATGCTCGTCGGCATCGGTCTCCTGCGTAATTCCGGCGCACTCGGGTACCTGGTCGACGGTATCCGGTGGTCCCTGCAAGTACTCCCCATCCGTACCGAATGGGTAGATGCCCTTCCTACCGCCCTGATGCACCCCCTCAGCGGGAGCGGTTCCCGCGCGATGATGATCGATACCATGAAAACCTTTGGCGCCGATTCGCTCGTAGGCCGGCTGGCCTGCCTCTTTCAGGGCGCTTCGGATACCATTTTGTATGTAATAGCCCTGTACTTCGGCGCCGTCAACGTGAAGCGTACACGCTATACCCTTGCCGCCGGCCTCCTCGCCGACCTCGCCGGGATTGTTACGGCGATTGTGGTGGGGTATTTGTTTTTTGGGTGAGAAGGCGGCTTTCAGTTTACTGTTTTCAGTCTTCGGTTTACTGTTTTCAGTTGGAGGGCAACCGCCTCTCTCGCCGTCCGTAGCATTCGCTACGGACTTTTTTAATTGGGAGGCTTCGCCTCCCGCAAATGATCATTGTTTTTGAACCATGCCTAATCAAACCTGACACGTCCCCTTAGTCCCAAACGCGACCTGTTCTCCATTTACTGTTCAGTTTCGGGTTAAGAGTGATAAATGGATTGTGAACCGGCTGAAAATCATGCTCCGCAGGGAGGCGAAGCCGCCCAATTAAAAAAGTCCGTAGCGAATGCTACGGACGGCGGGCGAGGCGGTTGCCTCCCAACTGAAAACCGAAAACTGAAAACCGAAAACAGAAAACAGAAAACAGGTCCCCCTCAATCCTCCTCCAGCAACTCCAGCATATCCATCATTTCGCCGAAATCCTTGTAGCCGGGACGGGTTTCTTCGCCACCGGTAAGGGCAATACCTTTGAACGGAATCTGCTTGAGGACTTCCTTCACGTTCATGACATTCAGGCCGAATCCGATCAGCGTCGGATACCGGAACGCAAACGGATCGAGGTAGTTGAGTGTCGGAACGTCGAGGTGCGCGAAAGGATCAGAATGGTCGATCAGGTAGTAATCTGCGCCGTCCGGAGACGCCGGCAGCCCGTCGGCCAGGTCTATCCGCAGGATAACCGGCAATCCGAGCGTCTTCGCCGCCGGAAGCAGCTCCGGGTGCATAATCTGCACAACATCAGGCTGGTATCGTTCCACCAGCTCCCGGATCGCCGAAAAGTCAGCAGAGCCAGTCTCCCCGACAATCGAGACGCCGGCCAGCCAGCCCCGTATTTCCTGAAATTTCTCGAGAGAGAGCGTATCCATCGAAAACCCCAGCCATTCGACGCCCATGCCCGCGCAGTACCGGGCATCCGATAAATTGGTAACGTCGGATATCTTAACCAATGTTTGTAATGCCATAGCAAAGTCCGGAAAAAGCCCGGATCGAATGCAAAACTAGGGTTTTTGAACGGAAAGCGGGCGTATTCCGGCGCTTCCCCGCCGGGCAAACGGGTGAAAAACCAGAAAGTACCGCTCCGTTTTTTCAGGGATTGGCTTAACATTGCAGCCTGAGTTACCCAAATCCGTGTCTGAAACGAAACCTACGTCTCTTCCGCTTTCGACCTGGAAACGGCCGTTCCGGCAGATTCGCTACCTGATTTTTCTGAAGGATGTTGCCATCATCGCCCTTACGGCCTTCGGAGGTCCGCAGGTCCATACCATGCTGTTTCTGGACCGGCTCGTCCGCCGGCGCGGGTACCTGACGGAGGACGAGCTGCTCGAACTCACCGCATTGTGCCAGGTACTTCCCGGCCCGACATCCACCCAGACCATTACCGCAGTCGGCTTCCGGATCGGCGGTCCCAACCTGGCATATCTGACGCTGCTCGTCTGGATCATGCCGTCTGTGTTGCTGATGACGGCCTTTGCCGGCCTTCTGTCCTATCTGCAAGACCGCCAGGTATCCCTTCATTTTACGCGTTTTCTGGGGCCGATGGCCGTCGGGTTTATTTTTCACGGCGGCTGGGTATTGGGGAAGAAAGTTATCCACAACCGGAAGGAGATCGCGCTGATGATCGCTTCCGCATTGCTGGCGTACTTCTGGCCGAGCCCGTGGGCCTGCCCGGTAGCGCTGATTATCTGCGGAGGTATTACGGCGCGGGAATATCACCGGCTGCCGGAGGAGCCCAAAGACCCGGTCCGGATTGAATGGTCCAATTTTATCCTGTGGCTCGGTGTACTGGTAGGATCGGCCGTAGCTGGTGGACTGACGCGCTGGCTTCCGCTCCGGCTATTCGAGAATTTTTACCGCAACGGCAGCCTGGTTTTCGGAGGAGGGCAGGTATTGGGGCCTATGCTGTTTACCGAATTCGTTTCCTTTAAAAAATACCTGACCGAGCAGGAATTTCTGTCGGGACTGGCGCTGGCCCAAACGGTTCCCGGGCCGAATTTTTCGCTGGCGGCGTTTGTCGGTTCGCTGTCGCTGAAGGGGGAAGGCTTCGGTGGAGAACTGATCGGCGCAGCTATGGCAACGCTCGGGATTTTCCTGCCCGGAACATTCCTGATTTTCTTCGCTTACCGTTTCTGGGAACAGATGAAAAAGTACCGCGGCATCCGGGCTTCGCTTGTCGGGATCAATGCCGCAAATATTGGGATAACGATAGCGGCCGGATTGCGTCTTTTTGTACCTTTGTCCGCTGATTGGCAGTTAGTTACCGGAATAACGGTCTTCCTGCTGCTCTGGGGGCGTATTCCTCCGTATATTCTTATTCCTGCCGGAATTTTAACCGGCCTGCTGGCCTGAAAAATAAAAGTGGTCTCTCCGGAGACCGGCCCGGGGAATGGTTGCTCCCGGGTTTTTTCACCAAAAAGAAACGCCGCGTCTCCGGAAGGAGCGCGGCGTTTTCACGGGAAGGAGGTAATCAGAGCTTTTCTCCTTCAAATTCCTGTCCCTGAACAGCGAGTTTGTATTTGATGACTTTCTTGGCGTCGTCCCGGACGAAGGTAACCGTGGCATCGTAGCCGGGAACGTTGAAAACATCGGTCTGTTTCTGATCCGCCACGAGCTCGCCTTTTCCCTGGCCGGTCGCTTCGCCCATCAGCTTGCCATTTTCTATGGAGACAATGAACGAGTCGAAGGAGCCTTCCACTCCTTTATATTTTCCGACATAATCTTTCCAGAGCGTACTATCAGCCCGAACGGCTGCCACAGGCAAAGGCGAAGGAAGGGATTTTGCTTCCGCGGCCCACGCACCCGCGAGGAGCAGGGCCAGCAAGGTGAATTTCTTCATGACTAAACGGTAGGTTTTTCCGAAAAATAGGAAAAAGCCGCGGATTGGTACCACCGCGTTCCGGTCAACTGGCAGAAACATTCCATGAACGGAACGCGCCGGAAGCTGAACCGTTTACCCGTGCCGTTTGCGATGCGGAATCAGTGTCCACTCCGGTTCATTTCCGACATACTTGCCGACGATATAGGCGGCGACTTCTTCCAGGTTTTCTTCGTTGGAAATGAAAAAAAGGCTCCGGGCGGGCGCATCGTCGCCCGGAAAGGAAATCTCGAAATACTCGTTGTGGAGGGCTTCCCGCTCCGGGTCGACAAACTGGTAGTGCATAGATACTGACGATTGGACCAGCGCGGAAATCCGGTCGCTCAGCCCTGTAGGGTTACGCGTGAGCGCTCACAGACTCCGCCTACCGGCGGGTTGAATTTTGAAACAGCTACTTCAATTTTTTCGACATGCGGGTATTTCTCCCGGATACCGCTGATGATCTGATACGCAATGTGTTCCAGTAGCTTATGGGAGTGTTTCATGATCTCTGCCACTATCTGGTACACCTTTGCGTAGTTGACCGTTTCGCTCAGTTTATCGTGAATGGCAGCCTGTTGAAAGTCGACGGTAATGAATACGTCAATCGAATAGCGGTTGCCGATTTTCTGTTCTTCTTCGTAAAAACCGTGGTATGAAAAAAACTCGAGGCCTTCGAGGGCGATCGTTCCCATGAAAAAAGGAAGCGTGCGCTTCCGGAAAAGTTAAAGTTTGTCGAAAAAGGAACCCTCTTCGCTGGGTTGTTCGGTTTCCGCTGCGGGCTGCTCAACGGGCGGGGCAGGTACTTCGGCTACGGGCGCCGGCGTTTCTTCCGGTTGTGCCGAAGGAATATTCTCCAGCACTTCGCGGAGTTCGGCCGTCTTCTCATCGAAGACGATCTGCCGGGATTTCTCCTCAAAACGCTGGACTTTCTCCAGGGTATCGGCAGCGTATCCCTTGATTTGCGCAATGAGGGTTTCGCGGTATTTCTCAATCGCTTTGATATCGCGTTCGAGGCCCTTCAGTTCATTGACCGCTTCTTCGATGATGTAGCGGGCCTTGCTTTCGGCGTCGGTCAGGAGCATGCTGGCTTCCTTCCGGGCTGTGACGACGGCGTCGTCTGCCTGCTGCTGGGCCTCAACTACCTTCCGCTGTGACTCTTCCTGGGCTTTGGAAGCCATTTCCTGGCTGGTTGCCTGGGCCGTCTGCAGCGTTTTATAGAGGGTATTTTCGAGTGCTTTTAATTTACTGAATTCGCCTTCCGTACGCTCGATGCGTTCGTGGAGAAGCCGGTTTTCGTCCAGCATCCGTTCCCATTCCTGCGAAAGCGTCGTCAGAAATCCGTCTACTGCGTCTTTATCATATCCTCTGAAAACCCGTTCGAACGACTGTTTCCGGATATCAAGTGGCGTAATCTTCATGGGAGTATCGTTGAAAACGGAGAATGTTCCGGGTGTTGCCGGCCGGAGACGTTCCGTTTGTGAAGGTTTTTTAGTCAAAAATCATCCAATACAATCACATTTAAGCCTGAAATACAAGCCTTCCGCGGAAAAACTGCGGCCTTTCTCAGACGGCGCCGACCTGCCAGATCGAGATCAGGCGGTCGTCGGATGCGGAAATCAGCCTGCCACCGGTCCATAAGGTCCGGTTGATCGACGTGCGGTGTCCGGAGAACCGGGCCCAGTCTACCACCTTCAGGAGTTTCAGTGTTTCGGCATCCCACAGTTTCAGTGTTTTGTCCATGCTTGCGGTGACGATCCATCGCCCGTCGGGACTGAAGGAAAGGTGGTTGATCGCGAACATATGCGCCACGATGTCCTGTCCGGGCACATACGGATCGCCGGCCTTCCAGGTTTTGAGGTGGGCATCACGGCCACCGGAGAGGAGTCGCCCGCCGGCAGGATCATAACGAACCGTGAAGACCGAATGCGTATGTGCGGCGATGACAAATTTCAGTTCGAGCGAATCGACGTCGAATATCTTGACAGTATGATCGGAGTAGCCAGCGGCCAGCTCGCGTGTGGCGGGGTTAACAGCCAGGCTGCGGGCCGAAGCCTCACTGGCGCGCAGGTGTTTCCTGATCTGGAAAGAAGGGCGGTCGATGACGGTTACGACGCCATCGCCCTGCGCGACAAACGCCAGGTCTTCAAACAGACAGATATCAAAAATCGGGGAGGAGGTCAGGCGGAGGGAGTCCTGCTCCTGTTTCGCCTCCGGGTCAATGCGGTGGATGCCGTCGTAATTCTGCCCGACCCAGAGAAGACCGGTAGAGGCCTCGCGCTCCATGGCATAAACCGACGCCGGAATGCGGGCTACGAGGGTGCCCAGGTCAGGTTTGGTCAGGTCCCAGCCGATGACCATGCCATCGCTTCCCGCCGAATAAAAGCGATGAGGCTCGGCGGCGGCCGTGAGGGCATACACGGCGTCGCGGTGACCGGCAAACGTATCTATTCGTTCAATTGATAAGGCCATATGTGCGTGCAAAAATACGTCAGGAACAAGGAGTAGAGGCGCGTTTTTGTTCCATCCGGCGGTTTTGCCGCCCGAATACCCCCTTCACTTCCTATTTTTGGGGCAAAATTAACTGCAACAGTATGCCACTGGTTTGGGTGCGGCCTTTTGACGGGCGCGGTTACCTCGGAATTTGGGAAATTACGGAAGAACTGGAAGAGTTACGCCGGTCCTTCCGGGGGAGCGACGAAGACATTGCCGAATTCGAGCAGATTCATCACCCGCAGAAACAGCGGGAATTTCTGGCGAGCCGGATACTCGTCCGGACGCTCGTCGAAACCGCCGGAGAAACCTACCGCGGTATCCTGAAAGATCCGTTCGACAAGCCTTTTCTGAAAGGAACAACCCACCAGTTTTCACTGTCTCATTCGCTGCGGTACGCCGCTGCAGTATGGCATCCTTCGGCTTTTGTAGGGCTTGATATTGAGCCTGTTCACGAGAAATTACAGGTAGTTGCCCATAAGTTTCTGAGCGAAGACGAATACCGGCATGCCAACGGAAATCTCCGGCAGCTGGCTGTATACTGGACGGCAAAGGAAGCGCTGTATAAACTGCACGGGAAGAAAAAGCTGAGTTTTAAAAAGAATCTCCCGGTAGATCCGTTTCCGGAGGACTGCACGCTGATCCGCGGCTGGATACGTACCGAACACGGCAGCCGTGCCTATGAACTGGAAGTCCACACCGTCGCGGATTGCATGCTGACGGTGACGGCGGAAAAAGATAGCTGAGAAGTTTAGGGTTGAGAAGTTTAGAGTTGGGGGCCTGAAGGCAGACTGTGATGCAAAACTCTAAACATTCCAACGCTAAACTACACGCTCTCGCCGTCTGCCAGCATCTTCAACAATCCGTTTACTTCTCCGGCGCGGTCGTCGTCTCCCGTTTTCTCGAAAGCAAGAATCAGGTTACGGAGTACCCGGCGGACAATGTCGAGGTTGCTGCATGGTTCGTAGAAAATCGGATTCGGGGCGAGGTTGAGCTGCGCGATGTAATTATCAATATCCTTTCGCTGAAAAATCAGCCCTTTGTTGAACACATTGATGTAAAACGAGGCATCGTCGCCGAGCTTGTATGTGAGCACAAACAGGTTCGGCAGGTTGACGCCGTAGACCGGCATACCCAGGCGCCGGCCGACGAGCATATACAGCACGCAGAGGCTGATAGGGTTACCTTTCCGGGTTTCCAATACTACGTTGAGCATGGAATTGGCCGCCGAATGGAAGTTTTTGGTATTGGCGCCAAATTTGAGCTTCCGGAAGAAGACGTAATTGAGGGTATCAACCTGCGCGGCAGGATGCATGCCGTGCCGGAACTCCAGCCAGGCGTCGTAAAAAATCTGATCGATTTCGCGTTGTACCTTTTCGAGTGAAAGGTCGGGGTACTGATAGGTGGCAACGAGCCAGAGGCCCTCCAGCAAATCCTGCCCGCCGTTGTTTTTCCAGGTACGCAGCCGCTCGGTAAGGGTATGCAGCTGCAGGTCGTGGATAAGGTCCTCGATGCGTTTCTGAATGACCGGGTTGAATCCGGAATTCTCCCAGTGATCTTCGAGAAACGGAATCACGGTATCGCCGAGCGACCGTATTTTCTGTTCCACGAGTAGGGAGACTTCCCGATCGTCGTCTTCCAGCAAAGAAACCAAAGCTTTCAGTTCACGGCTATCCATATCGGGCGATGATTTTTGCATTAACCTACAAACGAAATGCCAATTTAGCAAAAGGAGGCAAACAGTGTGCGGGAACAGGTTCCGGGCTACTGTCAGATGTCAGGGAAGCAGCCACAGGAGTGGCCGCTAATACCATTTGCGAAATCATAACCGGCGCAGGCTTGTCCGTTGCACCGGAATTTGCCTATTTTTGACCCCCGAACAACAGATTCGTAACTGACCTTCATGAATATTCTCGTCACCGGCGGAGCCGGCTTTATCGGCTCCCATACGGTCGTCGAACTGATCGGAGCAGGCTTTGAGCCCATCATTCTCGACGATTTTTCCAACTCCGACAAAAGCGTGCTCCAGCGGCTCGAAACCATTCTCGGACGCCCTGTCAAGCACTATGCCGCCGATTGCAACGACGCCGCCCTGCTGACCCGGATTTTCAAGGAGGAAGCTATTCAGGGCGTTATTCACTTTGCCGCCAGCAAGGCAGTAGGGGAATCAGTCGAAAAACCGCTGCTGTATTACCGGAACAATATCTCCTCGCTTGTGACGCTCCTCGAAGCGATGACGGCCAACGGCGTATCCAATTTTGTATTCTCTTCTTCCTGCACGGTTTACGGACAGCCTGAGCAGATTCCGGTGACGGAAGATACTCCGGTGCAGCCGGCGGCTTCCCCGTACGGTAATACCAAACAGGTAGGCGAAGAAATCATCCGGGATACCGTTGCATCCGGCGCGCCCCTGAAGGCGCTTGCGCTCCGGTACTTTAATCCCATCGGCGCACACCACACGGCGCTGATTGGGGAACTCCCGCGCGGGGTACCTGCTAACCTGGTACCTTACCTGACCCAGACCGCGGCCGGTCTCCGGGAAAAGCTGATGGTATTCGGAAACGACTACGATACGGTCGACGGCACCTGTATCCGCGATTTCATCCATGTTGTGGACCTGGCCAAGGCACACGTCAAGGCGCTCGAACTGCTTATCAAACAGGATACCCATAACTATTACGATTACTTTAACATCGGAACGGGCCGTGGAACCACCGTTCTGGAACTGATCCATACCTTCGAACGGGTGAATCAGGTGAAACTTAACTATGCGTTTGCTCCCCGCCGCGCCGGCGATATCGTTGCGATTTATGCCGATGTGAGCAAATCAGTCGAGAAGCTCAACTGGAAAGCGGAGAAGACTCTCGACGAAGCCCTGGCCGATGCCTGGCGCTGGCAGCAAACGCTTTGATTGTCTATCCATTACATCCCATGAAGAAAATACTGATTACCGGCGGAGCAGGGTTTATCGGCTCCCACGTCGTGCGGCGCTTTGTGACGCAGTACTCTGACACCTACCAGATCTTCAACCTGGACGCGCTGACGTACGCCGGCAACCTGGCCAACCTCAAGGACGTTGAAAAGGAGGCCAACTATACCTTTGTCAAGGGAGATATCCGCGATGCGGAATTTCTGGATACGCTCTTTGCTGAGCACGATTTTTACGGCGTGATTCACCTGGCGGCAGAAAGCCACGTCGACCGCTCCATTTCCGATCCGATGGCCTTTGTGCTGACGAATGTAATCGGGACGGTGAACCTGCTCAACGCCGCCCGCAAACACTGGGCCGGTGCCTACCAGGATCACTTGTTTTACCATGTTTCGACGGACGAAGTCTACGGCGAACTGCATAATCCGGACGAGTTCTTCCTCGAAACGACGAAGTACGATCCCCGGTCGCCGTATTCGGCTTCCAAGGCTTCTTCCGATCACTTTGTCCGGGCATACGGCAATACCTATGGCATTCCGTTTGTACTGACCAACTGTTCCAACAACTACGGGCCGAATCACTTCCCCGAGAAGCTGATTCCCCTCATGATCCACAACATCCTCAACGGCAAGCCCTTGCCGGTGTATGGCAAGGGCGAGAACGTGCGGGACTGGCTCTTCGTCATCGATCACGCACGGGCAATCGACGTGGTTTTCCACCAGGGTAAAAACGGCGAAACCTATAACATCGGCGGTTTCAACGAATGGAAGAATATCGATCTGGTAAAGCTGCTTTGCCGGACGATGGACGAGAAACTCGGTCGCCCCGAAGGAACGGCCGAACAGCTGATTACCTACGTCACCGACCGCGCCGGACACGATCTTCGTTATGCCATCGACGCCGGTAAGATCATGCACGAACTTGGCTGGAAGCCGTCTGTTACCTTCGAACAAGGCCTCGCCCAAACAGTAGACTGGTACCTGGCCAACACCGAATGGCTGGAGGAAGTGACTTCCGGAAGTTACCAGCATTATTACGAATCGATGTATACTAACCGATAATAGAGCAGAGGGCTTGGGGCAAAGGGCAGAGGGGCTACCCCATGCTCCACGCCCTCTGCCCTCTGCTCCTTCGCTTATGAAAGGAATTATCCTCGCCGGCGGCTCCGGCACGCGCCTTCATCCGCTGACGCTGGCTGTTTCCAAGCAGCTCATGCCGGTCTATGACAAGCCGATGATTTATTACCCGCTTTCCATCCTCATGCTGGCCGGAATCCGGGAGATCCTCATTATTTCCACTCCGCATGACCTCCCGCATTTCGAGAAGCTGCTGGGCGACGGCAGCCGGATCGGTTGCAAATTCAGCTACGCCGTTCAGCCGAGTCCGGACGGGCTGGCGCAGGCTTTCATCATCGGAGAAGAATTCATCGGAAACGACAAGGTAGCCCTGGTTTTGGGTGACAATATCTTCTACGGCGCCGGGCTGAGCAAGCTGCTCCAGGCGAATAACGACCCCGAAGGAGGGGTTGTGTATGCCTATCCCGTCAACGATCCCGAACGGTATGGCGTGGTTGAATTCGATGCCGACTTCAACGTCCTCAGCATCGAAGAAAAGCCAGAAAAGCCTAAATCGCATTACGCCGTTCCGGGACTGTATTTTTACGACAATGACGTCGTCGAAATCGCCAAGAATATTAAGCCCAGTCCCCGTGGCGAATTGGAAATCACCGATATCAATCGTGTGTACCTCGAAAAAGGTAAGCTCAAAGTCGGCGTACTCAACCGGGGAACGGCCTGGCTAGACACCGGTACCTTTGCTTCTTTGATGCAGGCCGGACAGTTTGTTCAGGTCATCGAAGAGCGCCAGGGCCTCAAAATCGGATGTATCGAAGAAGTGGCTTACCGGATGAAATTTATCGACGCCGAGCAGCTCCGTGAAATAGCCCTTCCGCTGCAGAAAAGCGGGTACGGGACGTATTTGCTCAATCTGTTGAAGTAAATAAACTCCCGTCCATGTAATTTCGTAGCTCACCGGTCTCCGGTGAGCTTTTTTTGTGATGATGCCATACATCCCTCCCCGGGTCGATCTGTTCGCCATTCTAATCCTGCTCGGTATCGTGCAGGGGTGTTTGCTGTGCTTTTTCTTCTTCAGTAACAGTAAGGGAGATCAGTTCCCGAACCGGTTTCAGGGCGGGGCCCTGCTGGTTATTACCCTTGTCATGACGGATGTATGGCTCGGGTACACCAATTACATGATGAAGGTGCTGTGGCTGAATGATTTCACCGAGCCCTGTAACCTGTGTATCGGCCCTTTTTTTTACCTGTATGTGCGCTCCGGACTGCGGCATCGCTTTCATAAACGGGAATGGCTGCATTTTCTCCCGGCGATCCTGTATTTTGCCTACATGTGCGTGATGGTGTACCCGCAGCCGATCAGCAGCAAGTACCACGACTTCCGCTCGGCCTTCCATCCCGAACTACCCGCGCTCGACTACGAATGGTACGGAGAAGGATGGATGTTCTGGCCCAAACGACTCATCAAGGAGTTTACCGGCGCCAGCCTGCTGCTTTACATGGTATTGAGCTGGCGGGAAGTTATACTGGAATTCCGGCGGAGAGGGTGGAAGCTCTGGTCAGCACACGAAGGCCGGATCGCGTGGTACCGGGATTTACTCGTTCACATGACGATGATCGTCGGCGTGTTTTTTACCATTCTGTTGACGTTCCCGCGGGATCTTGGCGACCATATCGTTGTGGCACATATGGCTTTTGTCATTTACGCAACGAGCTTTACTATCCTTCGTGAGTCCCGGATTTTCCGGCATGAACCGCCTGCCGCCGAAACCCGGAAGTACGAAAAGTCGTCCCTCACTCCCGACATTGAAAGCCGGACGCTCGAAAAACTCCGGGCGCTTTTTCAGGAAGAAAAACCCTACCTCGATCCGCTTTGCTCGCTTCCCGGCCTGGCGGCGCGCCTGCATGTATCCACCCACCACCTGTCACAGGTCCTGAACGATACCCTGGGGCAGAACTTTTTTGAATTTCTGGCGACGTACCGCATCGACGAAGCGAAACAACTGCTCGCCGATCCGGCTATGGACCATGTCCGGATCGAAGAAATCGCCGAGCGGGTTGGATACAGCTCAAAATCAGCGTTTAACGGTGCATTCAAGCGGCTGTCCGGACAAACGCCATCGGCGTACCGGAGTGCTTCCCGATCGGCGTGAACGCCTCGCTTATCCGGGAAGTCGCCCGATAGCCCGCCCATCTGCCACTTTTGAGGTGTTCCTTTTCACCTCAATTATGCAAACGACACGACGTTACGACATCGACTGGCTCCGGGTACTGGCCTTCTGTCTTCTGATCCTTTTTCACACGGGTATGTTTTTCAACTACTGGGGCTGGCACGTCAAAAACAACGTGCAGACCAGGATTGTCCAGTACCCGATGATTTTTACCAGCCAGTGGCGGATGGCCCTGCTTTTCATGATCTCCGGCATGGGCGTGTACTGGGCGCTTCAGCGGCGTACGCCCGGGCAGTTTCTGAGCGAACGGGCCAAGCGGATACTGCTTCCGTTGGTTTTCGGAATGCTGGTCATTGTTCCGCCGCAGATTTATTTCGAGCGACTGACGCAGGGCGAGGTACTGTCGTATGCCCAGTTCTACCCCCGGGTACTCAATTTCCAGCCTTACCCGAAGGGTGATTTCAGCTGGCACCACCTCTGGTACCTTGCCTATCTGTTTGTATACTGCGTAGCGGGGTTGCCGTTCTTTCTTTTCCTGCGGACGAAAACCGGCGAACGCTTCACCCGGTGGATCGGTCAGCTTGCCGCCAATCCGCTGGCGCTGATCGCGCTTCCTGTCGCCTGGCACTGGCTCGCCGAGTATTGGTGGGACGGGAAATACCCGACTACCAATGATTTTATCCACGACTGGCGCCAGCATTGGCATTACTTTTCCCTGTTCCTGACGGGGTATGTATTTTGTACACAGGCTGTTTTCTGGGAGACGCTGGTCCGCTACCGGCATATGCTGCTGACGGTGGTCATTGTGCTGACGACGGTATTGTATGCATTTTTCTGGATCGACCGGCCGCAGCTTTCAGACACGGCCAGGTATGGTTTTCTGGCACTGACAACGACCAACAGCTGGTGCGTCTTGCTGACCCTCTTCGCATTCGCGTACCGGTACCTGCGGTTTTCCAACCGGTTTCTGGTATACGCCAATGAAGCGGTCTATCCGTTCTATATCCTGCACCAGACGATTACGGTGTCAGCCGGATACTACCTGGCGCCGCTGGCTATGCCCTGGTTCCTCAAATTCTGGTTGCTGGCAGGTATTACGTTCGGCGGATGTTTTGTGCTGTACCATTTCGTGATACGTCGCTTTGCCGTAACGCGGGTATTGTTCGGGCTGAAGGCCGATCGGCCGGCGGTTTCCCTCCGGCTCACATGAAAAAAGCCGGGCAATTGCCCGGCTTTTACTGTATCAAGCGGATTAGATTAGTCTCCTACGCTGACCTTGCTGGTATCCTTTTTCGTGGCCGTCTGAGCGGCAGCGGATCCCATCGGTACGCCCGTTTTGTAATTCCGGGGTGACTGACTCGGGTCGGTGGTGACGTAGTTGTTCACCGGAGACGCCGGGAAATTCAGTTTACCCGCAGTGCTGTAGGGGCGCTGTATTTTGTAGTTTGCGGTCGACTGGAGACCGATGTTTTCCCGTACTGAACCGTCACGCTGAATGGAAGAAGTACTGCTTTCTGCGAGTTTTTTCTTCATGGCAACGGCTGCCTTATTGGGGTGCTTATAGTTGTGGGTGGAATAACCGTGATCCAGAATCGGTTGGGTTTGAGCGCTGGCTGCTCCGGCAAAACCGAGAAGCGCCGCAATCAGCATATAACGTTTCATGACTGTGCTGTCTAATAGGTACGCGCAGGGGTCCTTCATGGAGTCCGGCGGACCTTCCCGCTTCCATTCTTTCGTCGGACTCTATACAAAGATAGGGGAAAATTTGGGTCGAATGTATCTTTTTTCATAAAACATAGGACTATACCGAGAAGAATAAACGTTGGAAACTAATCCGGAAGAATAAAATTTTGTTTGGATTTTGATCCGGAGCTATTCAAATTCTTACTGTTTTTTCTGAAAACACGTATTTTTTTTCGGAAGAGGGTGTGAAAACGGCATCCGGGATTTTTTTCACAAATTTTTCCGATGTTCCCGCGAGCGGGCAGAATTCCTAACTTCGCATCCGAAACCACAGAAAAACATACCGATGCTGAAAGCTGAAATGCTGACCGATAAGGGTACGATGCTGATCGAACTCTACGAAAAAGAAACACCCATTACCGTGAAGAACTTCGTCGATCTGTCGGAAAAAGGATTCTACGACGGCGTAACGTTCCACCGGGTTATTCCTGCCTTCGTTGTACAGGGCGGCGATCCGACCGGCACCGGAGCCGGCGGTCCGGGATATACCATTCCATGCGAAACCAAAGCGGAGCGCCAGCACCATGAGCGCGGCGTCCTCTCCATGGCGCACCGTGGCCCCAATACCGGCGGCAGCCAGTTCTTCATCTGCCATAACCGGCAAAACACCGCGCATCTCGACGGCAAGCATACTGCCTTCGGAATTGTGATCGACGGCCTGGACGTAATCGATGCCATCCGCCAGGGTGACAAGATCCAGAAAGTGACCATCATCCGGGAAGAAGCATAGGCGTTAAGGGTTTGAAAAAGTTTAGGGTTTAGGGTTTTGAGTTGGTTGGGGAAACCCTGAACTCAAAACCCTAAACCCTAAACTTTTTCAAACCCCAAACTTATTTCCCCGCCGGCTCCAGTCGCTGGTTAATACCTTTTTCGACCATCGGAAGGCCATCGGCCATCCATTTCGGCGCGGGGGCGTCTTTGAGGTAGTAGTCGAGGTACTGCCACATCCGGATGGTCCAGTCTTTCTGGTTTTTCCGAAGACGGTTGCCGTGCTTCTCACCATTGTAGTTGATCATCCACGCCGGTTTTCCCAACCGTTTGAGACCCATGTACAATTCGATGCCCTGGTACCAGGGGACAGCGTCGTCGTCGTCGTTGTGAAGAATAAGCGCCGGCGTTTGGACATTCGGCAGGAAGAAAAGCGGCGAGTTTTCAATGAAATTCAGGGGCTTTTCCCAAAGTGTACCACCAATCCGGCTTTGGGTATGTTCGTACTGTGCCTGGCGGCTCATGCCCGTGCCCCATCGGATTCCGCCGTATGCGCTGGACATATTTGCAACCGGCGCGCCGGGCACTGACGTTTTGAAGAGATGCGTCTGCGTAATCAGGTAAGCAGTCTGATAGCCTCCCCAGCTATGCCCGACGATGCCGAGGCGCCCCCGGTCTACCCAGCTGTTTTCCAGCAGTTTCAATACGCCGGGAATGATGCAGCTATACGCGCTCTGGCCAGGGTATCCGTCGCGGTAAACGATATCCGGCACAAACACGAGATATCCGTTCGAAACGGAATAGGCATAGTTGTTGCGCGCACTGGACACCGGTCCGGGCGTTGCAAACAGGTGCAGGTTGTCCGATTCCTTTTCATAGAAGTAGGTAATCATCGGATACTTTTTCGACGGATCAAATCCTTCGGGTTTGTACAGCAGGCCGTCGAGTGGTTGTCCATCTCCCGAAACCCAGTGAACCAGCTCCACCGAACCCCAGCGGTACGGCTTCATCTGATCGCCGAGCGCAGAGATTTTTTTCGGCGCTTTGAAGGTCAGGTCCGTTGCCAGCAGGTCCGGATACTCCTGAAAGGTGGAACGGGTGAAGAGAATATCGTTGGTATTTTTTGCCTTGACGACGTTGTCTGTTACATCAAAATCGCCTTGATACAACACCGAAATCTGTCCGTTCGACAGGTTGGCATATCCCGTTGCTTTTGTCGGCTCGCTGAACTGACGCAAAAGAAGCGGCTTTGAAGGATCAATCGTCCGTTCTTCCGGGTCCAGGCGGATGTAGCGATAGGATTTCTTGTCGTTCCGGCCGGAAGTCAGGCGAACCGGCTCCGAACCGGGCGTAACAGCCCAGAGGTCATATTTGTCGTAGAGATAGACCTGCTCGTCGCCCTTCGTCCAGCCTGCCAGGCCATAGGCCCGCGGGTAGTCGGGGTGGTCATCGTCTTCATCGGCAAAGGAGCGACCCTTCGTCAACTGAAACGTCTTTCCGCTCTGTACAGACCAGGCAAACCAGGCCGTATCAGGCAGGGAAAACCAGTAGGCGTACTTTCCTTCCGGCGAGAGGCGAACATTTCCGACGATATTTTTCGCCACCGGTCGCACAGAGCCGTTTTTGGTCGACAAGAGGTATGCGTCGGTATGCGGGTTCCAGTCCCAGTGCGCGTGCGAATAGGCAGTATCCGACGTAGCCAGTACATAATCCGCCCGGCCTTCATTGGCAGGGTAAATATCGGGCAGGGTAGGCGTGCCCAGTGTCACCTGTCTGCCGCTTGCGGGATCCCAGACCGCTGTGTAGGCACGTTTGCGATCCTGCTCCAGGGTAACTTTCTGCTGTGGCTGGAGGTGCTGATCGGAATGGCTCCATACTTCCACCTGCACGATTTCCTCGGGCAGAAGTGTGGTATCGGCTACGACAGGCTTCGGCGCGACACCGAAGAAGAGCTTGGAACCGTCTTTGGCAAAGCTCAGCGGCGCATCACCGCTGACGAGCCAGCCGGGTTTCTGGCCGGTTTCATCGGCTGCTTTCCGGGCCTGAACCTCGCCGGCTTTCCAGTAATACAATTTATGGTACCGGACGAGGGATTTGGCGTTGGTATCCGGATCGGCGACGAAGGCGAGCTGATCGCCAGTTTCGTCAAAAGTCAGCTTCTTCGATTTGCCTTTGGCTTCGTAGACTTTTTGCGATTGGCCCGTAGCCAGGTCAATTACCTGAACCGAAGGAATTTTCTGTGTACTGTCGTTGCCTGTAGAGATGAACGCCAGTCGTTTTCCATTCTTGCTGAATTCGTATTCGGTAACGTACGGGTAGACCGATTGCTGGCCGCTGGCGGTGTTCCGCACAATCAGGCGGTAGCCGTTTTCATCCGATTCTTTTTTTCGCGGCTTGGCTGCTTTGCGGGCCGTGTCTTTGCGAACAGCCGTTTCGACCTGATAGGCGAGGAATCCTCTTGCTTTTTCAGGGACTTTGAAGGACGGTACATTCGCGATTTTCTCGATTTTACCGCTGCCGAGTGCATAGATACCGAGGGAGTCCTTCGGCATGTCTTCCTTCTTCTTTTTCTTCCGTTTGGCATCCTGAACCAGGGCAAACGGCGGTTTGATTTTGTAGAAGACGAAGTCAGAGCCATAACCAACCCGGATATCGGCGGCGCGGCGGAGGGAGTCTGTCAACGGCTTTTTCAATCCGTAAACGATCGCCGTTCCGTCGCCTTCCTGCGGGTTGGCGGTATAGATGGCCCAGGCGCCGTCGTTGGAAAGAGTCCGGTAAGTCACCGACTTCCAGGAGTCGTACACCGCATGCGTCAGCGGCTTTTTGGGAGGCGGGGGAGGCGTCTTGGTTTTCTTTTGTCCATGAGCCAGGCCGGCTACCGCCAGCAAGGGGAGGAGTAAAAGATGTCTCATGTGGAGGAAGATGAGTGAATGACGCAGAAGGTACTTGTTTTCTGACAAGATTCGAATAATCAAGCGACTGGGAGCCGAAAAGTGAAGACAAAAAAGGCCCGACCGGAAGGTCGGGCCTTTTTCTTACCACTTCATCCACCTCGCCGAGTGGCTCTCCCCGTCCCGCTGAAACTGCAGGACATAGAGCCCGGCGGGTAGCGGCAGTGAGCCTACCGGTAGCTCGGCATGGCGGCCGGTGACCTGCCCTTCCCAGAAAATACGCCCCTGTGTATCGAGCAGATTGACCTGATAGGACCGGTTTTGTTCGTTAAAAGGTATTTCAACAGAGGGATTTTGCCCGCCGCGTGTTGGATTCGGAATGATGCGGATGCTTCCCTGCCGGTAGCTGCGCGTGGCTTCCGCCGCCTTGAGGAAGTTGGGAACACCGTAGCCGAGTAAGGCATCCGGATTACCGGCTTGTGTGGCGGAACGTTTCAACAGCGCGATTACCTCCATGTTGGTGAGGTAAGGATATGCCTGCCAGAACGAAGTTGCCATTCCTGCCAGAAGCGGGGAGGCAAAGGACGTGCCTGCGCCACCGGAAACCTGTCCGTTGGCCGGGTTGGTGATAACGGTTCCGTAACCCATCGCCGACAGGTCAGGCTTGATACGGCCGTCTGCTGACGGGCCAACCGAACTGAAACCGGCCCGGAGAAGCTGTGCGTCTACCGCGCCTACGGCGATAACAGAATCGGCATCCGCCGGCACGGTGAGGTATTTCCAGGCATCGTTGCCTTCGTTTCCGGCTGCAACCACGACGAGAATACCGGCCTGCGCTGCCCAGTCGGCTGCGCGGGTAGAAAGGGCCTTGTCTCCGTTCAGATCCTGATAGGTATAATCACCAACGCCGTTGTCGAACGTCGTATAGCCAAGCGACGAGTTGATAACATCTACCCCAACGCTGTCGGCATACTCGGCGGCGGCGAGCCAGAAAGCTTCTTCCTGGCGCTTTTCCCCGGAGTTATCTTCCGAATGCAGCAGGAGGTAGGATGCCTTGTAGGCCGTCCCGATCAGCTGTCCGGGCAGGTATGCGGCCATGCAGGAAAGAACACTGTTTCCGTGCGTACCCTGATCGTATACATTGGTATTGTTGGCGACGAAATCATATGTGCCGAGAATCCGGTTTTCATCAAACAAGTGCTTGAAAGCAGCCTGTGAGTTGACACTGATGAAGCCGTTGTCGATCACAGCTACCCACATGCCCTCTCCCCGGTATCCACGCGCATGCATGGAGTCTACCCGCATCTGCCCGATCTGAGTCTGGGAAAATCCGTAATTCAGCGGATTGGCGAGGTTGGAAGAAACGGGCAGCGGAAGGTCGATCGAATTCGTACCCGGTTTCGCTGCCGTTTTCGTCGCTGAAACAGCGTTCAGCGCGATATTTCCATCATACCCTTTGACGAAGTCCAGGGTTTGGATAGCCTGCAACTGTTCGGGCGTGCATTCAACCAGCACACCATTGGCCCAGCGGGTTTTGTACCAGACTTTGGCGCCTTTTTCCCGGACGGCCTGGATATAGGCCGGGTTGGGAGGAAGGTCCCGCTCCGCCAGGGAGATATTCTGTTTCAGCCTGCGCTCGACGGACCGCTTCGAAAGAAATTCCAGCGGGCGGTCGACCGAATAGGGAGTATTCGCCTTGTCTTTGAAAAGAATGAGGTATTTGGAAGCCGTCTGGGCAAATGCAGACGACGCCGTCAATAGCAGCGCCAGACCTGTATTCCGCCAGCGAAGGTTATTCTTTCCCATGACTCACAATGCGTTGTTTGTATTTAATGCCGTATGAAATCTTGCTCACCGCACAGTCTGGAATACAGGTAACAACCCGGGTAATATCCGACTGAATCAGTCCGATCGTCTTTGCGTACACCTCTTTGTGGATGATGCTGTCGGTAAGCGTCTGCTTATTCTGTACCTGAACGGTCAATGTCTTGTCAAAGGTTTGTGTTCCGATGGTGACGGGCTCTCCTTCGTTGAGAATGATACTCCGGAGCGAGTCCTGTGTATTCAGAATATTCGGATTCCACGTCTGTCCGTTACGTGCCGGAAAGATCAGTTTGACAAACGAGACGTTGTTTTCAGTGCGTACGGCCCGGTCAATTGCCCGGCGCGCTGTCCACAGCGAATCAAACGCCCAGACCTGCTGCTCGGATTCGCGGCGGTACCGCTCGATGCGGTAGGACATCAGCCCGTCGAGCGCCGTAAACGAATCTCCGACGCGCTCCTTGATCTGGAACCGGCTGGTATCGGGGTTCTGGTTGATCACGTAATCAATCTGGGTTACATCGTAAATCACGTAATTCCCTTTTTCCAGGGGAAAATAATCATAACCTGTTTCCGGTTCGGTGCCGGTATTGCGGCAGGCCCAGATACTCAATCCGAGAAGCAACAGGAGGTAAATCTTTTTCATGATGTGAAGGTAAGGCAGGCTGGTGAAGAATAGGAGGGGTTGTTAAAATTCGTATGTTCTGGATGTACCACCGGTTACCTGAACCGGCCGGGTCTGCTGACCGCCGCTACTACTAACGGTATAAATAAGGAAATAGGTACCTGTATTGAGATCCGATAAGGTAATTTCTGCTGTATTGCCCGGTTGCACCGACAAAACCCCGTCTTTCAGCGGCGACATGGATTTCGTCGCCGATACATAGGACTCCGGATACAGGGCATAAATAACCTGGCGGACTGCCGAATTTCCGACGTTCGACGTCTTGATCCGGATCAGCAGGCTGCCGGGTTCCACGCCGGTTTCTTTGACGCAGCTCGTCAAAAGAATCGCCAGGAAAAGTAATTTCTTCATGATACGGTTGGATAAAGGAAAACTCCGAAGAGGCGCAGGCAGACAAGGATTTATACTTGTCTGCCTGCGCCTCTTCGGCAAAGCAAATTATTCCCACTCAATGGTGGCCGGGGGCTTCGACGAGATGTCGTATACCACGCGGTTCACGCCTTTGACGCGGTTGATGATTTCGTTGGAAACATCGGCGAGGAAATCGTAGGGAAGGTGAACCCAGTCGGCCGTCATGCCGTCTACCGAAGCGACCGCCCGGAGCGCGACCACGCGTTCGTAGGTCCGTTCGTCGCCCATGACACCCACTGACTGAATCGGCAGCAGGATGGCGCCGGCTTGCCATACCTTATCGTACAAGCCTCTGTCTTTCAGCTTGTTGATAAAGATAGCGTCGACTTCCTGCAAAATAGCCACCTTATCGGCAGTGATATCGCCAAGAATCCGGATCGCAAGACCCGGGCCCGGGAAGGGGTGCCGGCCCAGGATATTCTGGGAGATCTGAAGCTCCCGGCCGACGGCCCGTACTTCGTCCTTGAACAGCGTCCGGAGGGGTTCGACAACCTTCAGTTTCATGAAATCCGGCAGGCCGCCTACGTTGTGGTGCGATTTGATCGTAGCTGACGGGCCTTTCACCGAAACCGACTCGATGACATCGGGATAGATCGTACCCTGGCCAAGCCAGCTGACGCCTTCGAGGAGGTGCGCTTCGTGGTCGAATACCTCGATAAAGGTCCGGCCGATGGCTTTCCGCTTGTCTTCCGGATCGGTGAGGCCGTTGAGTGCGATGTAAAACTGGTCTTTCGAATCAACGCCCTTGATATTCAGACCCATATCCTGATAGGAATGGAGAACCTGCTCAAATTCGTCCTTCCGGAGAAGCCCGTTATCCACAAAAATACAGAAGAGATTCTTGCCGATGGCCCGGTGTACGAGCATGGCCGCGACCGTCGAATCCACGCCGCCGGAAAGCGCCATGACTACCTTGTCGTCACCGAGTTTTTTCTTGAGATCCTGTACGGTTTCGTCGACAAAATTGCTCGGCGTCCAGTCCTGATGGCAGCCGCAGATATCGACGATGAAGTTCTTGAGTACTTCCTTGCCTTCGAGCGAGTGCGTTACTTCGGGGTGGAACTGGATCCCATATGTTTCTTCGCCTTCGATGCGGAATGCGGCCACGGATACCGTTTCAGTCGACCCGATTACCTTGAACCCGGACGGAACAGATACGATCGTATCGCCGTGTGACATCCATACCTGCGTATCTGCCAGGATATTTTGGAACAGGCGGGTGCGGCTGGCGTGCTCGGTATGGAGCATCGCCCGGCCATATTCCCGGATTTTGGAGGGAGCTACTTCGCCGCCGGCGGTATGGGCGAGCAACTGCGCGCCGTAGCATACGCCGAGGAGGGGCAACTTACCGCGGAACTGGCTGAGATCGAGGCGGGGAGAATCTTCGTCGCGTACCGAGCAGGGGCTGCCGGAAAGGATGACGCCTTTGACGGTTTCATCTATTTCCGGAAAGTGGTTATACGGGTGAATTTCGCAATAAACACTGAGTTCGCGGACCCGGCGGGCAATCAGCTGCGTAAACTGCGAGCCAAAATCAAGAATAAGGATTTTCTCTGTCATGTGTGTACCAACGTCTGGTCGGCAAATAGGAATGAAAGGCCGGGGACCGGCCGGTTTTTACGGATACAACAAATACTTCTTCCGGAGCTGTTTGTAGGCCGACAGTGCAGGCTCCCAGCTTGCCCGGATTTCGGCTTCGGACTTTCCGGCAAGCAGCTGCTGCCGGAGCTGATCCGTCCCGGCGAGCTGATCGAACGCCTTCGGACGGGTAATAAACGCGGATTTATCCGGCGACTTTTGGTAAAAATCTATCAGGTACCGGAGCGTAAAACCGGTGACAGGCTCCTTCCGGAGATCGAGCCCGTAGCAGACTTTCCCTTTGTGGAGCGGGTTCATCGCGCCGGGTTTATCCTCCGGCGTAAAGGAATAGGATCCATACGCAGAAGAAGTACCGCCGATTACCTGAAACTGAGTATCAGTACCCCGTCCGACACTAATCGCTGTTCCTTCAAACAGACAAAGGGAAGTATACAACCGGACACTTTGCTGATTGGGCAGGTTGGGCGATGGCGGAACAGGCAGTATGTAGGAATCTGAGTGAGAATAGGACAGGCAGGAAACCGTCGTCAGGTTACACCGGCGGCCTTCTTTCAGCCATCCTTCGCCGTTGATCATGCGCGCCAGCTCGGCGACGGTACAGCCGTGTGCGAGAGGTACCGGATTCAGGCCGACGAAGGAGGCGAAGCGCCGGTCGAGTACCGGGCCGTCTACAAAATCTCTGATCGGATTCGGCCGGTCAAGTACGATAACAGGCTTGCCGTTTTCCGCCGCAGCTTCCATGACGTAATGCATCGTGGAGGTATAGGTGTAAAACCGCGCGCCAACATCCTGAATGTCAAACAGCAGGATATCAACCGGTTTCAGGTCTTCGGCAGTGGGTTTCTGGTGAGATCCGTAGAGGGAAACCACCGGAATACCCGTTCGGGCATCGACAGCATTGGATACATGCTCGCCGGCGTCGGCTTTTCCCCGAAAACCATGTTCAGGGCCGAAAATGACCGTAATCTTAACGCCCAGAGACCGCAGGGAATCGGCGAGATGGGTACGATTCGGAAAAACAGAGGTATGATTGACGACGAGCCCGACAGACTTGCCCTTCAGCAGGGGAAGGTACTCTCCGGTACGCTCAATCCCGAGGACCGGGCCGGCAGCCCAAATCCGGGTCAGGGAAAGCAGAAAGATAAAAAGGGCAAGCGCCCCGGTTGTACGAAACGAAACCATGTGCAAATCTCGGGGTAAACGGGGAAAAAACAAACCCGTTTTTCGGTTTTCACGGGGGAAACGGACCGGATGGGTTTTACAGATGACTGACGAAAGTTTTCCTTTTGACCCGAAGTATACCGGAATTCAGCAGGGCATCCGGTAATTTAGCGGCTTCCTGAAGCGGCCTTTCCGGTTTCCGTTCAGGATGGTAACAGTATGCGTCGTTCCGTGAACCTACCCCGTTTTATCGCTTCCCGTATTCGCTCCCGTACGGAACGGCGGTCGTTTTCGTCGACCGTCACCCGCATCGGTATCGCAAGTATCGCTATTGGTCTGGCTGTGATGATGGTGGCGTTTGCGGTGCTGTTCGGGTTTCAGGGGACAGTCCGGGAAAAGCTCTTCAGCCTGTCTGCCCACATGAAAGTGACGCGGTACACGCTGAATCAATCCTACGAAGAAACGGCCCTGCCCCGCTACTCCCGCCTGAGCCGGTCATATAAAACCCTGCCGGACATTGCGCATTTCCAGATGGTTGCCCATAAGGCCGGGATACTCCAGACAGACGAAGCCGTTCAGGGGGTACTGCTGAAAGGTGTAGGTCCGGATTTCAACTGGAAAAGTTTCGGGCAAAACCTGACCGAAGGCCGCCTGCCGGAGTTTGGAAAAGATACCACCGACTCCAAAGAGATTCTGATCAGCCGGAGTATCGCCAATCAGCTGCAACTGAAAACAGGCGACAAAGTCACCCTGATTATCATGCAGTATCCGCCGAGACCCCGGCGGCTGACAGTCACGGGCATCTACGATACCGGTCTCGAAGAACTGGATAAGCAGCTGATCATCGGAGATTTACGCCTCGTTCAAAAACTCAACAAGTGGGGGCCGGATACAGTAGGCGGATACGAAATTTTTGTGAAGGATTTTGACCGCATCGATCAGGCTGTCGGCCAGGTATCGAAACTGCTGGAACACGATCAGGACCTCCACAGCGTCGTGAAGGAATACCGCGCGCTGTTTGACTGGCTCGGTATGCTCGACCGGAACCTGGGCGTTTTTCTGACGCTTATCCTTTTTGTGGCCTGCTTTAATATGGTATCTATCCTGCTGGTACTGATCATGGAGCGGATTCCGATGATCGGGCTGCTGAAGGCGCTGGGTAGTCCGAACTGGCAAATCCGGAAGATATTCCTCTGGCAGGCCGTTTCCATGATTCTGAAGGGACTGCTCTTTGGTAATATACTGGGGGTAGGACTATGCCTCGTCCAGCAATACTTCCGGGTCATTCCCCTGGATCCGGAAAACTATTACATGAGTTATGTGCCGATTGATATGCATTGGGAGATCGTCGTGATGCTTAATCTCGCGACACTGCTTCTGGTCCTTCTCGTTCTGACGATTCCCACGTTTGTCATCAGCCGGATGAAGCCGGTGGAGGCGATACGGTTTTCGAAGTGAGAAATTCAGTTTTCGGTTTACAGTTTTTTTGTTTTCAGTTGGGTGAATGCGAAGCTGTCTGTCTGCTGTTCGTAGCGGATGCTACGCATGGCGGGCAGGCGGCTTCGCATTCACCCAACTGAAAACCAAAAACCCAAAGACCAGCGTCCCCGCCAGTCTCCAAAACTCAGCGTCCCCCAATCACCTTTATCAATTCCCCGACGTTCTCCAGCAAACCATCCGAAGGCACTGCTTCAAGCTGTTGCCGCGAGTGGGTACCGTTCACGACGCCGAGAGACAACCGGCAGCCTGCCGCAGTGCCCGACTTAAGATCCGAAGGAGTATCGCCGATGTTGATGACCTCGGCGGCGTCGGTGATACCGAAGGTCGCCATGGCTTTCTGAATCATATAAGGCTCCGGCCGACCGGCTACAACTTCATCCGACGTAATCGAAACATCGATAATGGAGTTGGCGCCCGTTGCGATGTACCGGCTGTCAAGGCCTTTCAGCCAGCCGAGTTTTTCGAGGATAATGTTGGTGACTTTCCGGTAAAAGCCCGTTGTCAGTGCAATCCGGATATCCTGCTCCCGCAACCATTGAAAAAGTTCGAGCGCGCCTTCCGTCGGGTAGACAGGGTGGGTGAGATAATGATTTTCGAGGATGGAAGTAAAGGTTTCATACGAATGCTCGACGCGCGCCGACCACTCGGGGTGATTGCTGCCGAGGTGCTCGGTCCACAACATTTCAAAAACCTGGTGCTTGTGGTATCCCTGAAGCGCCAGCACGCGCTCATCGGAAACGGTGAGGCCGGTATCCTTCGCCGCCCGGGCAAAACAGTGTTCTACTTCATGTTCATCGCGGACGGTCGTTCCGGCCATATCCAGCGTAACCAATCGAATAGGTAACATAGGCAATAGATAGAATCACTCCGGCAGCGCGGAGAGGTGTAAAAGACGCATCAAAGTTCCGGGCAATCTCCGGATCCATTCTCGTTTCAAAGTTAAGTATTTGTTAAATTACTTCCCAGTAAACGCAGTAATTGTGTATCTATACTAAACTTGCTGTCGCTAATTCTGAAAATACGGCGGGGAGAACGGATAGTTTTCTGTCTCCGGCCGCCGGAATTCCGGATTTTCTCCGATCTTCCCATGTGTAAAACGCCGAAATCGACGTGACATCTTCCCCTTTGACGTTCCGAAGCAACGTCTGGCTGACGGTCTGGCTGACCGTAGCCGCTTTCAGTACCTATTTCTGCATGTACGCGTTTCGGAAGCCGTTTACGGCCGGTACGTTCGAAGGGCAGACCCTGTGGGGAATGGACTATAAGATTATCCTCGTGGTGGCGCAGGTTTTCGGGTATGCCGCTTCGAAGGGCATCGGTATCAAAGTCATTTCGGAGACGCGTCCGCATCAGCGGGCGGGCCGGATTCTGCTGCTGATCGGCCTGGCGGAAATAGCCCTGATTCTGTTCGGGCTGGTACCTCCGCCATATAACTGGATTTTCCTGTTTTTCAATGGATTACCGCTGGGTATGGTCTACGGACTCGTGTTTGGCTTCCTGGAAGGACGCCGGATCACGGACCTGCTCGGCGCCGGCCTCTGCCTGAGCTTTATTATGGCCTCAGGTATGGTGAAGTCGGCAGGGGTCTGGGTATTGCATCAGGGAGTATCGGAATATTGGATGCCTGCGCTGGTGGGCGCGCTGTTTCTGCCATTGCTGGGGGTATCGGTCTGGATGTTGCGGGTATCGCCGGGGCCGACGGACCAGGACCAGGCCGCCCGCCGCGAGCGGCTGCCCATGTCGGCAGAAGACCGCCGGGTATTCTTTCGTTCGATTGCGCCGGGGCTGATCAGCCTGATCGCGATTTATGTACTGATTTCGATACTGCGGGATGTGCGCGACAATTTCGCTGTCGAAATCTGGCGCGAGCTGGGTGTCAGCACGCCCGCCGTGTTTTCCATTACGGAAAGCTGGGTAGGCGGTATCGTCACGGTTTTGGTAGGACTACTGTTTCTTGTCAAGAGTAACCGGCTGGCTTTCTGGGGAAACCTGTACTTTATCGGCGCCGGTATCATCCTCATTCCGGGCGGTACCTGGCTGTTTCAATCAGGGCAGGTCTCGCCGCTGGTCTGGATGATACTCGTGGGCCTGGGGATTTACCTGGCATATGTTCCGTTCAACGGCATGCTGTTCGAGCGGCTCATCGCCGTCCGGGGCGAGCGCGCCAATGTTGGTTTTTTGTTTTACGTTGCTGATTTTGCGGGATATTTGGGAAGCGTGGGCATCCTGCTCTTCCGGAATTTCGGAAATGCCGGGCTATCCTGGCTACGCTTCTACGTCCGTTTCAGCTACCTGGTACCGGTGATTTCGGTCGGCTTGCTGGTTTTCGCCTGGCTGTATTTTCGCCGGAAAGTGGGCTAGGAAACGGGCCTGTACGGTTTTTACTCAGTTATTATGCAGGAAGACATCCTCCTTCAGATCAGCAGTCGTCTCCGGGAAACCCGGAAAAGTCAGGGGATCACCCTTCAGGAACTGGCCAACCGTGCCGAAGTCAGTAAAGCCCTGATTTCCCAGATCGAAAACAACCGGACGATACCCTCTCTGCTCGTATTGATCAACCTGATCCGTTCGCTGGGTGTCGATCTCAACGTTTTTTTTGAAGAATTAGCAAACGGCGCCGGCAACAGCCGCGTCCTGCTGCGGCGAAGCGACGAGTACCAGACGTTTTACAAGGAAGACGTCCGCGAGTTTGCTTACCGCCGGATTCTGACCAAGACCGTTGGCGGCGTTCCGATGGACGTTGTCCTGCTGGAACTTCAACCCCGCGCCCGCCGGAACAAGCCCATCAAAACCGAAGCGTTCGAGTTCAAGTTTCTCATTCGCGGAGAAGTGGAATACATCATCGGCGATGAAGTACACCACCTCCGGGAAGGCGATTCCCTTTTCTTCGACGGACGGATTCCCCACCGCCCGGCTAACCTGACAGACTCCGACGCGCTGATGCTCGTCTTCTACTTCTTCGTCGACAAGGCCTGATCTACGCCGTTTCGGAGAGTGTGGATTTCTCTGGACAAGTGGTTTACAAATACTTAACAAACCGTCTCTTTTATTCACGATAGGTTCACATTTCGGTCAAACTTGCCTAAAAGCTGATTCTGAAGTTTGCATTGGTTTTTTCCAAAACGCAAACGAAACCAGAACCAATGAAACAGCTTTTACAGGCAGGTATTTGTATGCTTCTGCTCTGTGTCTCCGGATTTCTTTTCCCGGGGTATGCCCAGCAACGTACGCTGTCCGGCAAGGTCCTTTCCGCCGAAGACAGTCAACCGCTGGCAGGTGTAGCGGTCCGCGTGAAAAACACGAACCGCGGCGTAAACACCGATGCCGACGGCCGCTACCGTCTCACCATCCTGTCCGACAAGGACATTGTCGTCTTTACTTTCGTCGGCCATGAACCGGCGGAAGAAGTGGTCGGTAATCGCACTGAATTATCGGTCAGTCTCAAAACCGACCACAAGCTGCTCAACGAAGTCGTTGTGACTTCGCTGGGGATCCAGAAAGCCAAGCGCGACCTTTCCTACGCCACCCAGAGTATCAAAGCTCAGGACCTGATCAAGGCGCGGGAACCGAACCCGGTAAACGCCCTTGTCGGAAAAATCGCCGGCCTCAACATCGGCGCCAGCGCGGAGCTTCTACGGGCGCCGCAGGTATTGCTGCGGGGTGGCCGGCCGCTGTTTGTCGTCGACGGGGTACCCATTATTTCCGATACCTACAACATCAATCCCGATGATATCGAATCGTACGATGTCATCAAAGGTCCCTCCGGATCAGCACTTTACGGCTCAAGGGCAGTAAACGGTGTGATCATCATCACGACGAAAAAAGGCTCGCGCGACAAACGCGGCGTATCCGTCGAGGTGAACTCCAGCACGATGGTCGAGCAGGGTTTCCTGGCCATTCCGAAAGTGCAGGATCTGTACGGTCCCGGCGACCACGGTACCTATTCCTTCGTGGATGGCCGCGGGGGTGGAAAGAACGACGGCGACTACGACATCTGGGGTCCTAAATTTGAAGGACAGCTGATTCCGCAGTACGACAGCCCCGTTGATCCCGCAACCGGTATCCGCAAAGGCACGCCCTGGATTGCACGCGGAAAAGACAACCTGACGCGCTTCCTGCGTCCGGGTATCCTGTCGACCAACAGCGTCTCCGTATCGTCTTCTTCCGAGAAAACGGACCTGCGTTTCGGCGTGACCAATCAGTACCAGCAGGGGATGATCCCGAATACGCAGCTGAACAGCACAACCTTCAGCGCAACACTCGGACAAAACCTCTCCGACAAAGTTCGCTTCGAGTCCAATTTCAATTTCAGCCGCCAGGCTTCAGCCAATTATCCGGACGTTAACTATGGTCCCAACTCCCTGATTTACAATATGGTCATCTGGGGTGGTGCCGACTGGAACGTCGACGACATGAAGCAGCTCTGGCAACCCGGCAAGGAAGGTATCCAGCAGATTTATGCTGAGTACCAGCGTTATAACAACCCCTGGTTTGTCGCGAAAGAGTGGAAGCGCGGGCATTACAACAACTCATACAACGGCTACGCGCTCATGAAATTCCGCCTCCGGGACGACCTTGAGCTTCAGGCCCGTACCCAGGTGACCGGATATGAACTTTTCCGAAATGAAAAGATGCCTTATTCTGCGACGACGTACGGTCGCGAGCAGGCAAAAGGCGACTACCGCGAAGACCGCCGCTCCCTGCTGGAAAACAACACGGACGTTCTCCTGAACTACAACAAGACCTTCCGCAACGAAATCTCGGTTCGTGCCGTGGCCGGTTTGAGCGGCCGGTTTTTCCGCTACAACGGCAACTATGCCAGCACCGATTACCTCAACGTACCGGGCGTTTACAGCTTCGACAACTCCCTGAATGCGGTTCGGGCGAATAGTTTCAACTCGCAGATGCAGGTACTGAGCGCGCTCTACAGCGTTGATGTGAACCTGGGCAAGTATGCGACGGTCTCCACAACCGGCCGGTGGGACAAGAACTCCACGCTGCCGTCGAGCAAAAACGTCTTTTTCTACCCGTCGGCAGGGGTAAGCTCGGTGATTTCCGATTTCGTGCCGATGCCGCAGGCAATTTCCTTCGTGAAGCTCCGCGCCTCATATGCCAACGTGAAGGATGCCTTCACCCAGCAGAATATCTACACGGCGTTTTCGGCGCTTTCGGGCGGTAATCCGCTCGGGTATGGCCAGACGTTTGCTTCGCCGTATGACGGGCCTTCGTACGGAACGACAGTAGCCTATACCATTTCCCGTCCGTACAACAACGAAGTAGCAGCCTCCTACAGCAACAGCCTGCTGGACCCGAACCTGAAGCCTTCGTCCCGGACGAGTTTCGAGGCCGGTCTTGACATCCGTTTCCTGAAAAACCGGATCGGCCTGGATGTGTCCTACTTCAGCTACCTCGACGGCCCGCGGATCTTCGGTCTGACGCTTCCGGAAGCGACGGGGTATACCTCCCTGACCACAAACGGGATCAAGTCCCAGCGCCGCGGCCTCGAAATCGCCCTGACCGGAACTGCCCTGAAGAGTGCCCGCGGCCTCAACTGGGACGTGACCGTCAACTGGAGTACGTTCCAGGAATACCTGAAGGAAATCTATGGTAACCAGGCGCGCCTCAACCAGTTCTACAAAATCGGCGACCGCCTCGATGCTTACTACGGCAGTGCATTTTACCGGACGAAGGAAGGACAGATCATCAACGACGCGTCCGGCCGCCCGATTGTCAATGCCGTCAGCCAGTTCCTGGGTAATACCAATGCCGACTTTGCCTTCGGATTCATCAACAAATTCAGTTACCGGAATTTCTTCCTGAATGTACAGATTGACGGGCGCGTCGGCGGTGTCATCGAAGACTACATCCAGAAGCAGACCTTCCGGGGCGGTCGCCATATCGAGACCGTCGAAGGCAAAATGGGTGATGCCCGGTTCCAGGATTACAAAGGGGTGAAGTCGTGGGTAGGCCCCGGTGTGGTACTCACCGAAGGATCGATCCAGCCGGATGTAGACGGAAAGATCACGAACTACGACAAGCTGAGCTTCACGCCGATGTCAGACAAGTACAAGACCTATCTCCAAGACTGGATCAGCCGGTACTATAACACCAACGAAGCAAACATCATCAGCCGGAGCTTCGTAAAGCTGCGGGAAGTGACCTTCGGGTACCAGGTGCCTTCCCGTCTGCTGACCGGCCGGATGAGCTTCCTCAAGGGCGCGAGCGTCTCATTCGTAGCCCGGAACCTGCTCTACTTCGCTGCGAAGAAAGACCTTGACGTGGAGCAGTTTGTCAACTACTCCAATACAAGCTCTGATCTTCAGACCCCGACGACGCGTCGCTACGGTGTGAACATTAACCTGACTTTCTGATCCCCATGAAAAAGATACTGTTGCTTACGCTGCTGCTCGCCGGAATGAGCGGCTGCCAGAAATTCTCGGATCTGGAGAAAAATCCTAACCTGCCGACGCAGGTACCTGCCAACCTTGTCCTGAAGAGCGTCCTGAATGATTTGTATGAAGGAACGTGGAACAAGGATTCCCGCTACAACCAATACTACACCGTCAATTACAACTACTACGGCAACAACGCGTACGACTGGACTTCTTCTTCCTACAAATACACCACGCTGAAAAACGTGCTGAAAATGGAGGAGGAAGCGAAGAAAACGCTCGGTACTGACAAAAACGGGTACGCCGCACTCGGTAAGTTTTTCCGGGCGTACTTCTGGGTGTGGATGACGATGCGGGTGGGTGACGTGGCCATGACCGACGCCCTCAAAGGCATGGACAACATCACGCCGAAGTACAATACGCAGAAAGAAGTATTCGTCCAGTCGCTGCAATGGCTCGACGAAGCCAACGCGGACCTGGCCGATCTGATCGCCGCAGGACATACAACGCTGCCTTTTCAGGGAGATATGTATCTCAACAACAGCCTGGTATCCTGGCAGAAAGTGGTCAATAGCTTCAAGCTTCGGGTACTGATCAACCTGAGCAAGCGGACGGACGACGCCGACCTGAAAGTCAAGGCCCGTTTCGCCGAGGTACTCGGTAACCCGGCCAAATACCCGATCCTGACGGGCGCCGGGGATAATCTACAGTATGTGTACAACGCCGTTTACAACAAGTATCCGGTCAACCCTGACAACCTCGGAAACGACGCGACGCGCCAGGAAATGTCGGCTACGCACGTCGATCTGCTGAAGAAACTCCAGGATCCCCGGATTTTTGTTACCTGCGAGCCGGCGGAAGCAGAGCTGAAGAAAGGCGCCAAACCGACGGATTTCGCCGCTTTTGCCGCCCCGAGTCCCGGACTGAGCCTCGACGAAATGTCGTCGTCTGCCAACAATGGCGCGTATTCCTTCATCAACCGGACGCGCTACTACAAAAACTACACGCCGGAAGCGACAGTGATCCTGGGGTATGCCGAGCAGTGCTTCAACATTGCGGAAGCGATCAACCTGGGCTGGATTGCCGGAGATGCCGCCGACTACTACCAGAAAGGCATTCAAACCAACTTCGATTTCTTCGGTATCAAAAACGGAGCGAATACGTTCACGTTTGAAATCCGGGATAACGGGAAAGCGTCTTTCCAGTCGTTCAATGTCAACGTTGATCTGACGGCTTACCTCGCGCAACCGTCCGTCAAATACGCCGGCAATACAGCGGAAGGACGTCAGCAGATCCTGACCCAGAAGTACCTGGCTTTGTTCATGACAACGGGGCTGGAACCGCTCTTTAACTGGCGCCGGACGGGTTTCCCGACCAACTTCGCCACCACCGGCGCGGGCCTGGGTTCGTATGCGGGCGGAGTACCCCGCCGCTGGCAGTATCCGGTCTCGGATCGGGTATACAACGAGAAAAATTACAAAGCAGCGCTGAAAAGCCAGTTCGGCTCCGAAACCCGGGACGACGTCACCGATGAGCTCTGGCTCCTGAAGTAATGCCGGATTTCTTTACCTGCGGGTAAAACTGAGGTAATCCTGGCGAGGTAGGTTTGTGGAGTCTATCCATCCTATACAATACGCATTTGTTTTGGTTAAGTGAATGAAACGATCCGAAAGCGGCAGTACTTTGTGTTGCCGCTTTTTTTAATTCCGTTTTCAGGCCTGGGGGATGGTCTTGCTGCGACGCCGTTTCGTAGTATGTGAAAAAATACACCGATGAAGTTCTTTGCCGCCATGTTACTTGTTGCCGGTCTGTTCAGCAGTACGGTTTCTTCCCGCCTGATTGTCATCGCCCACCGCGGCGATCATACTGCCGCTCCGGAAGGAACGCTTAAGGCCTTCCGGAATGCAATCTCCCTCGGGGTTGATTACGTGGAAGTAGACGTCCGGACGAGCCGTGACGGGGCGCTCGTCGTGATGCACGATGGCAGCGTCTCGCGTACTACCAATGGTTCCGGCAACGTTAGAGATCTGACGCTGAGCGAGCTGCGATCTCTCAAGGTGATCAACAAATACCATCCCGAATACGGCGAAGAACAGATCCCGTTGCTGGAAGAGGTATTGCAGGTATGCAAGGGAAAAATCAATATTTACCTTGATTTCAAAGAGGCCGATGCTGCCCGGGTTTGGGAAGTATTCCGCAAAGCCGGGATGGAAAAGAGCCTTGCCGTGTACATCAACAATGATCACAGCTTCCGGGAATGGCGGAAAGTGGCGCCGGAAGTGCCGCTGATTGTCAGCCTGCCGAAACAGGTTTTCAACGGGGCTACGCTGCGGAGCTTTCTCGACAGCTGTGATGCGGAGATTCTGGACGGCCCGTATACCGTCTACACCGAAGAAATGGTCCGGGTGGCCGCCGAACGCAAACGGCGAATCTGGGCCGATATCCAACACCCCCTGGAAGGACCTGTTTCCTGGCAGAAAGCCGTAGACCTTGGGCTTCACGGTCTCCAGACCGATAAACCCGCCGGGCTCATCGGATTCCTTCGGGAACAGGGAAAACGTTAACCTCTATGAAAGAATTTGAAATCCAGGCGACGGTCGACGCCCTTTTCGGCCTTTACGAATCCTACGGAGATACCGAGTACATCGGAGAACCGGTCAGCGTGCTGGAGCATTCTGTTCAGTCTGCGCAACTCGCGCACGAAGAAGGATATGACGACGACGTCGTTCTGGCTGCCCTTTTCCATGACATCGGTCACCTGCTGCCCCAACGCCCGTCGGAAGACATGAACGGGTTCGGCCATCGCCGGCATGAGCGGGTAGGAGCGGAGTACTTGCTTAAGAACGGGTTTTCGGATAAGATCGCCCAGCTCGTTCAAAAACACGTCGAGGCAAAGCGGTACCTCTGCTGGAAATTTCCGGAGTATTTTGCCCGGCTCAGCGATGCCAGTCGTGAGACGCTCGCCTTTCAGGGCGGCGTGATGCCCGAACGGGAAGCGAAGGCATTTGAAGCGGGACCGTACTTCCGCCTGAGTATCAAAATGCGGGAATGGGACGAGGCCGCGAAGGAAACTAATAAGCCTATCCCGGATCTGCAATTGTATAAGGAAATGGCCGTGAGCCATTTGAAACGGACGGTCGAGGCAGGGTAATTAATTTCTGTGAAGTCTGTGTTGTCTGTGAGAAAATTAAAATGGCTCACAGACAACACAGACTTCACAGAAAAGAGGAGGCTGTTCCGGTGGGGCAGCCTCCTCTTTTATAACCGTGACTTAAGCCGGCTCAGCGTTTCCTGAGAAATACCGAGGTAAGAAGCGATGTGTTTATTGGAAAACCGCTTGACCAGCGCCGGGTTTGTCCGCAGCAGCCAGCGGTAGCGGTCGGCGGCATCCAGGCAGAGAAATGTCTCGATGCGCCGCGTATTGACGATATATGCCGTTTCGATGATATACCGGTAGACCATGTCCCAGCCGGGTACGGTATCATAGAGGTGGTAAAAGTCATCTCTTCCGATCATCAGGAGCTCGGAAGGCTCGATTACCTGGGCGGTTTCGAGGGATCCTTCCTGCGTGAGGAAGCTCTGGAGGCCGGTTCCGAAGCTGTTTTCAAGGGCGAAGTACCGGGTCGCTTCCGATCCGTCGGGTTGCGTATAGAACAACCGTATACATCCTTTGCTGACGAAATAGAAATGACGGCAGATTTCCCCCGCGGGTAGCAACACTTCGTTTTTGGGAGCGACTTTCACCCGGAAATGGTTGAAAATCAACGAAAGCGTTTCGTCCGGAAAGGGATATCTGAGCAGGAGGTAGTCTTTTAAACTCGTAAAAGGATCGGTCGGATCGATCATGGCACAAAACGGAACAAACCCCCGGTATGCATGCCCGCGGGGAAATTCTGGGCCAATATAGGGGAGAAAGCCCGGAAATGATTGTCAGCCGGCGATCACGCCGGCAGGATGGCGGCGACGGCTTCCCCGCTTTTTTTCCAGAGAAGTTCTGCCTGCCCGTCCGAAAAACCGCTGTTGAGTACGCGGGCGGGCCGCGACCGCACAAAATACCAGCCGGAAAAACGGCTCAACAGATCGGCAGGAGCGGAGGAGAGATACAGGCCGGTCTGAGCGGCCTTTTCGGGGGTAATCATCAGGAAGGACATACTCCGCATCATCAGCCGCCAGAAGGGACCGAGTTTTCCGGCAAAAGCAGTATTAACAAAGCCGGGATGAAAAGAGAAGGCGAGAATGCGGCGGTCGGCATACCGGCGCGCGAGCTCCCGGGCAAAGAGCATATTGGCGAGCTTGCCGTCGGCATAGGCTCCCCAGACCCAGCGTCGCGTTTTCCCGAAAAACCGCCGGGCATTTCCGAGTATATGGGCGTCTGAAGCCACCTGGATTACCCGCCCGTCGCCACTGGCTTCGAGCAGATCGAGCAGGCCGGTCGTCAGAACAAAGTGCCCGAGGTGGTTGGTCACAAAGCTCTTTTCATACCCATAGACCGTTTCATACCGGGCCGGCGCGTAGCCGGCGTTGTTGAAAAGGCGGTCGAGGCGTTTATACCGGTTGCGGATAACAGTGACAGCAGCGCGGACAGAAGCCAGGTCAGCGAGATCGGCAGGAATGACGTCCGTCTGTACGGCGGGAAACAATGCTGCCAGCTCTCCGGCGAGTGCCCGGCCTTTTGCGGGGTCACGGACGAGGAGAAGGAGATTGTACCCTTCTCCGGCCAGGGCGAAAGCCAGGGCGCGGCCGACGCCCGACGTCGGGCCGGTAATCAGTGCATTCATACCTGCAAGAAGGCAAATAAAAAAGATAAGCCTCCGGGAGAGGAGGCTTATTTCAGACGGAGTTGGATAGAGCAGCTCGTAGCTTATCTTACCGGATACCGATCATCTTTTCCCGGTCGGATCACGAACGGAAGGGCTATGCCGATGACCAGCAAGACAATAGCCAAAACGGACATTCCTGTTTCCATGGCTTTTATTTCACAAGCGATTTGCGTTGAAGGCTGAAGGTTGACTATGCAAAGTTGCCAGGTTGGGTAGTGTTTCTTTTACGTAGAAATACGTAATTTCAGAATCGGGTGAATTTCCCCTTCATCCCCGTGTTTTCCCCGATGGTACTGGGTAATGCAAAGTTCTATCCATAAAATAGTCCGCTGATCCATCCTGCCTGCCATTAGGCCAGAATGGCTTCTCCGGACGGCAAACGGCCCCCACATTTGAATCATCAAGGCAGCCGCAAGGCGCCATAAACATAGAAAGCCATGAACCGCTTAGAACGTATTCCCTCGCAAAAGATGATAGGTGGCGTTGCCGCCGGTATAGCTTCCTACCTCAACACCGACACCGCCCTGATCCGGGTTGTATTCGTATTGGGGGCCTTTTTTACCCATGCGCCGTTTATCCTGGCCTATATCATTCTCTGGATCGCCCTGCCGAAGCGGCAGGATGGAATCGAGACCGTCGTATCCGGTGTACCGTCACCACGCCGGGACAACAGCAAGGCATGGGGTATCGTGGCCATTCTTTTTGGGTCCATTTTCCTGCTCGATGAATTCACCTGGTGGTTCACCTGGCACAAACTGTGGCCCGCACTGTTTATAATCGCCGGTCTCGGACTGATTTTCCGGGACCAGATCCGGGAGAAGATCGCCTGATCCCGCTTCAAACACCCAAGACCAAACCAACATGAAACCTTCCAACGTGATCATCGGGGCAGCGTTTATCGTTTTCGGCCTCATCAAATTGGGCGAGGAGCTGGACCTGTTTTATTTCGACTGGCACTGGATACGCCGTATGTGGCCTATCGGGCTGATCGCTCTCGGTATCTGGCTTCTCGGCCGAAAACGCGAGGACCCGCCGAACAACGACTACAACCAATCGGGCACCGGATACAGCAATCCGGCACCGCCCGAGGGGCCGTTTCCCGAAGATCCGCGGTCAGCAGAGCATCCCGCCGAATAATCTGTCTTGAAACCAATCGGTACGTACTCGGTACCACCACAAACCATGAATACGAAGAATCTGTTTTTAGGAGGTTTTCTGGTCCTGCTGGGATTCCTTTTCCTGGGCCGGAATATGGGCTGGTTCGATTTCCACTTCGGAGAAATCTTCCGCTACTGGCCGCTGCTGTTCGTTGTGCTGGGGATCAATTTCATCTGGGGAAAATCGAACCGCAACGTGACCGTCGTTACCCTTATTCTTCTCGCCATCGCCATCCCGTTTTTCATCGCCACGAAAGTCCGGGACCGTATCCGCGATAATGCACCCGGCGTATTCCGCTATGACGGGGACAACGATGATGACGATTTCGACATCCATATTGGTGACGACGATGACGAAGACAACAGTGACGAGGAAGCAGATCGCGGAGGCGGCAAGCAATACCTCGCCGAACCGATGGCCGACAGCATCCGGACGGCTTCTTTCCGGCTCGAAGGCGGCGCTGCCGAGTTTACCATGGGCACGTCAGACAAACAACTGGCCGAGGCCGACGGCAACCTGGACTTCGGTAACCTCAACCTGAAGACGGTTTCCGGCAACGGAGGCAATCAGGTGACGCTCAGTATGAAAGGACATGGAAAGTGGAAGTGGCACAAGGAAAGCAGCCACAACGACGTGGCGGTTCGCCTTAACCCGCGCCCGATCTGGGACCTCGACATGAAAGTAGGAGCCGGGAAGGTAGATTTTGACCTCTCTCCGTTCCAGATCCGGAAGATTAAACTGGAAACCGGCGCGGCGGAGATGGATCTCAAACTCGGAGACCGTTCGGATAACCTGGAGGTAGATGTAGATGCAGGTGTCGCCAGCGTCGAAATCAAGGTCCCGCAATCAGTAGGCTGCCGCATCGAAACACACGGCGCCCTTACCGATAAAAACTTCCAGGGCTTTACCCGCATCGGGGACGCCTATGAAACCCCGGGCTATTCTTCTGCCAAAAAGAAAATCAACATCCGTTTCGACGGAGGAATTGCGGAGTGGAAAGTGGAGCGGTATTGAGGGGGAGGCTGGCATATTTGTCAGCCTCTTTTTGTTTTCAGTTTTCGGTTTTCAGTTTTCAGTTTGCGGGGCCAACGTCTTCGTTTGTGGCGCAAACTGAAAACTGAAAACAGAAAACTGAAAACTGAAACCCTGCAACCAGGCCTCAGCCCGGTTGCAGGGTTTCAATAGTTCACCATCAGCCCAAATCCCAAACCCATATCACTGTCATAGTGAACCGAAACGCCGGTATTTCTTGAAAGAATGTACCTCAGGCCGGCCATGTATTCCCGATCGGTATTCACCATGAGATTCATGCGCATTCGCGGGGAAACCGGTATGTCCTGGCGTTCGAGCTGAAACCGGACATTTCCGTTCGTAAATACTTCGGCCTGAGCCGTAAAAAGCATGGGCAGTACATAGTTGACACCGACGCTCAGCAACGAACGATTATCTTTTGTGTTCCGCTGACCGAAGAGGTTTTTCTCCTCCACATCCATACCCATTCTCCGGTATCGCCAGTCAAACCCGATGAAGGGCATGAGCCACTGCATTTTTCCGAGGTATCGGCCGATATGCGTTTCCGTTTCGTATCCATGCCCGTCGTTATAACCCAGGCGCCATTCCGTGCCTATACTCCAGCGGGTATTTTGCACCATTGCCTGGCCGTCGTTTCCGTTGGTAGCAAAATCGTTCTCAGCCATCAGGTGAAACTGCCTGTCGTCGGCAAAGAGCCTGCGCCGGGCCAGTTTCGGACGCGGTATTTCCGGATTCGGCGGTGAGTTTTCATAGGAAAAAACGCCGCCCATTCCGCTCATCATGTGGTAGAGAATGTGACAGTGGAAAAACCAGTCGCCGCTTTCCGTGGCGGCAAATTCCAGTGTATCTGTTTCCATCGGCATGATGTCCAGGACATTCTTCAGCGGCGCATGTTTTCCCTTCCCGTTCAGCACCCGGAAATCATGACCATGCAGGTGCATCGGGTGCCGCATCATCGAATTATTATAGAGAATGAGGCGTACCTTTTCACCTTTACGAATGAGGAATTTATCCCGTTCGGAGACGACCTTATTATCCATGCTCCACACGTATCGGTTCATGTTTCCGGTCAGGACGAAGCGGAACTCTTTCACCGGTGCATCCTGCGGCAGCGACGTATTTTCCGTCGCTTTCAGCATAGCATAATTGAGTGTGGTAATGGATGCCGGCGTATGCCCTGCGTGACCATCGTGTGCTCCGGATTCTTTCCCCGGCGAACGTTGAGACCCCGTTATTTCAGGATACATAACAGCATTCATGTCCATCTGATTGAGGCTCATGTTCATGCCCATGGCGTCGAGGTCGCCGTTCATTTTCATCATGCCGTTCATCATCTTCATTCCCTCAAAATAATTCAACCGGGGCAGGGGAGATGCCAATTGACGAATCCCTTCTCCAAGAAAGAGTGAAGCAGAACGGGTCCGGTCTTCGGACGTTGCCAGAAACTCGTAGGAAACAGGAGATTGACCGTCCGTGACCGGCGGAATTGTAACGATCACATCGTAGGTTTCGGAGACGGCAATAATCAGCCGGTCCACTTCCACGGGTTCCACGTCATTCCCGTCACTGGCTACTACGGTCATTTTTCCGCCGGCATATTTGAGCCAGAAATAGGTAGAAGCGCCACCGTTTGAAATCCGGAGACGGACTTTTTCACCGGGTTTAAAATGGGAAAGCTGGCTTTCATTTTTTCCGTTGATCAGCAGCCGGTCGTAGTAAATATCGCTGACGTCCATCGCATTCATCCGCTTCCACTCGTTGCGTAGTTTCGTTCCGGTGTACCCTTGCCGGATGGCTTCCCAATAGCTTTGCGTGGCTCCTTTGCGGATGGCAAACCAGTCAGAGGCGTTATGCAGCATCCGATGGACCGTTCCGGGACGGAGGTCGGTCCATTCACTCAGAATAACCGGTACTGTTGGTATTTCGGGTTCCTGCTTTTTATTCAGAACCATAGAACCATACATACCGATCTGTTCCTGCAAGCCGGTATGGCTGTGATACCAGTGCGTACCATTCTGAATAATGGGGAACCGGTACAGGTGAGTGGTTCCGGCTTTAATCGGCATTTGGGTGAGATTCGGAACGCCGTCATACCGATTGGGCAGAAACAACCCATGCCAGTGAAGGGACGTCTCCTCGCGGAGCTCATTGTGTACGTAAATCTCAGCGGTATCTCCCTCGGTAAACGTGAGCGTAGGCATGGGTATCTGCCCGTTGACGGCAATGGCCCGCCGGTTTTTTCCGGTGAAATGAACCACGGTATCCCGTACATGCAGGTCATACCGGACGATCTTCTGGGCAAGCCCGTCTGAGGCAAAAAAAAAGCAGCAAATCCCGAAAAAAATCGAGGTTTTGACAAAATTCATATGGCTTGAAGAAGAGAAAAAAATGCCCCGAATGCCGTGATTCAAATGCATTCGGGACGTAAGGCTATTGAATGGTCTCGGTGGTTTTACCGCAGGTCAGCATTTGTGAGCCATAATACGGGTTTCGGATGGCAGATTCGAGGCTTAACCAATTTGCCCCTTTACCCTGATTAGCCATCGGACAATGCTGATAGTAAACCGGTTGGGTTGGTTTACGGGTTTTGGCAAGGGTATACAGGTCGTCCGAAAGTGACGCAAAGTGATCACGCTGGTGACCGACATCCTGGGTTTCCGAGATATGCTCGGCATCGAAGGCCACGTCTTTGGAAATCTTCATCCAGACTTCGTGTGAGGCATGGCTCAGCTCATTCATATTGACCGCTTTTACAGCCTTTGACAACGTGGCAGCCTGGGCTGCTGCGGCCTTTGCATCTGCAGCGATCAGGGCATTTTTGAGAGCGAAATAGGCGTCAAATACGGGTGTCAGCGGATCTACGGCCGGTGCATTGGGAATGGCCGGCGACGCAACCGGCGCCGGCTTGACCAGGCGCGGATACCGGCAGTCCGTCAGTTTTGCATACGCATCGTCCGGGGCGAGATAACGGGCATTGTCATAGCCGGCCAGCGCAATTTTCCGCAGGATAACGTCGAGCGTAGTTTTCCGGCTGTCGTATGAAATCAGGGCGGTACCGGTTGCAGCATCCCAGGTAGCTTCGGCAGTGTTTCGCATATAGGCGGCCGATTCGATTCCCGCTTTACAGGCTTCGGCGGAACCCGCCACCCGGACCTTTTCGGTTACTTTATTTGAGATAGCGGCGTGTAAATACAGGCCGGACAACAGCAGCAAAGCTGTCAGGAAAATGCGTGTCAGTTTCATAAGAAAGGACGTATTGCCGTGAAATTCTATGTCAGAGGAAAAATCAGTAAGCCGCTGCCTTTGCCAGGCTGCGGAACGCAGGATTGTGATCAAAACCGGATATGAATCAGCCGTTTATTTTCGGTGGAATCCAGGGAATACGCGGAAAAGAACGGGGATTGGTTTGCCGGAAAAACCAGTTGGAAAACGGGCGCCCGACGGCCCAGTCAGGAAAGGAAATAGTCGTGAAGCAGGCAGGCGCCCCCGTGGCGCGGGGACAGAAACACGGGCAATTCGCCCGGTCACACGTACCGTAGTGATGCGGTAACGCTGAATGATCGTTTCGGCGGAGGAACGTTTGTTCCGGCTGCGGGCTGCGCTCATGCGCCGGCACAGGATCATCGGCCGGACAGGCATCCGCCCCAGCCGCCAACAGCAACAGAAATAACAGGCGAAGCAAATTTTTCATGCCGTGAAAGAATTCTCACCGGCTGCAAAATTCCTGGCTCCGGGCCATTCAACCACTACATAATTATGGAACTGACTTGCATAATTATGGCGCGTGGCCTGTTTTCAGTTTTGGGTTTTCAGTTTTCAGACGAACAACTTCATTCGGAGCGCCAACCGAAAACCGAAAACTGAAAACCGAAAACAGGCGAAAGCCTCCTTATTTCACTGCCTTCAAAATCCATCCGCCGCCGATCACATCGTCGCCTTCGTAAAAGACTGCCGCCTGTCCCGGTGCTACACCCGTAACAGGCTCATGGAAGGTAGCTTCGATTTTGTCGCCGGTTTGGGAAATAACAGCCGGTGTGCCCTCGTGCTTGTAACGTACTTTGGTGACGGTTTCGAGGGGCTCGGGGATGGAAGCGTACTTCTGGAGATTCAATTGTCCGACCACCATTCCGGTACGTTCGAGGTCGCGGTCGCGGCCCAGTACCACTTCATTGGTATCTTTCCGGATTTCGGTGACAAAAGCGGGGTACCCAAGGGCAATGCCCAGGCCTTTCCGCTGTCCGATGGTATAAAAAGGGTATCCTTCGTGCGTGCCGAGTACTTTTCCTTCGTGGTCGATGAAGTTACCGCCGGCTACTTCCGCTTCGAGCGTAGGGATACGGCGTTTGAGAAAGCCGCGGTAATCGTTGTCCGGAACAAAACAGATTTCATAGCTTTCTGCCTTGCTGGCGAGTTCGAAGAATCCGCGTTCCTTCGCCATTTCCCGGATTTCGGACTTGCGGAAATTCCCCAGCGGCAGTTGGGTACGGCCGAGGCTTTCCTGCGAAACACCCCAGAGTACATAGCTCTGATCTTTCCAGGCATCGAGGCCTTTAGAGACCACGTGGCGCCCGTTTTCTTCCCGCAGGTTGGCATAGTGGCCGGTAGCGATGAATTCGCAGTCGAGCTTGTCGGCGCGCCGCAACAGGGCATCCCACTTGATATGCGTATTGCAGAGCACGCAGGGATTCGGCGTGCGACCTTCCAGGTATTCGTTGGTAAAATGATCGATGACATAATCCCCGAACTCATTCCGGATATCGAGGATATAATGGGGGAAACCCAGCTGTACGGCGACGTTGCGCGCGTCGTTGATGCTGTCAAGGCTGCAGCAGCCGGTTTCCTTTTTGGTACCCCCGGAACTGGCATAGTCCCAGGTTTTCATCGTCATGCCGATGACTTCGTAACCTTGTTCGTGGAGAAGGACGGCGGCCAGTGAAGAATCAATGCCGCCGCTCATGGCGACGAGAATACGTCCGTGTTTGCTCATGTGAATCAGCCAGGGTTCAAGGCCCTGCGATTAGTAATGTGATCTGAATTGATTTCTTTGAAAATCAGTTGGTTATATCCGAAAATCAACCGAAATCGCAACTTGCTGTATTGGTATTTTGGGTAGAATCCCAGGGTACTGCCAGGACTAACCCTCTTTCAGAAGGAAAGATTCCGGGGCAAAGGTACGGCTTTACCCTGCTATCTCAATGACGTTTGCTCTTTCGCTCTTCGGGATGTTCCGCAGGGCATCCCGAAGTTCAGATAACTCAGATTTAAATCTGAAAAAACGTTGCTTCCAACTATTTTCCACATACCCCTTCGACGCGTGATTGTAAGACCAGGATAACGTCTTTCAATAGCGCAATTTTCGGACGACTATAAGAGCAGCTCTGAGAGTGTGTCACTTAACCGAGAGGTAGAATACCTCTTTTATCTGGCTTCGAGAAGCCCTGCGGAACATCCCGAAGAGCCGGTTCTATTGGCAAGGAAGGGGGTCTTACCCTCAATTTTTAGAGGAAGCATTAGGTGGCGACCAGACCTGGTAAACCCAAGGATAAGACACCTGTCGAAGACCATGCTTGATTCGACCGATTTTTGCTTACCCGACTACTTTCTGTCCCGAACATTCTATTCACGCTGAAAAGCAAAAGGCCTCTGCCTCTTTTCCAGATACACTTCTCTACGCTGCCAATAAGCCGCATCCAAAGCGGAAAGCGGCGCCAGATGGCCATCTATTAAAACAAAAGGATCAACAGTCCGGATTTTGGGTGTGACGACAAAAAGGGGATTTTCAGCCGCTTCTACAAAATGGGCAGTCGAAGACAGTCCGGCTATTTGATCTTTTAATATGGAATCTTGGGAAGCCATTAATTTATCCCACAATTCGTTGTCAGTCCCCCACACATCAATTTCTTGTATCGCGTGCACTTCCAGGGCTCGTCGAATCGCGCTCGCTGTTAGCTGGTATAAACCAATCGCTTGCAAACTCGACCAGCTTTGTTCGTCCGCTTGGATATACGCTTCTGCCAGCAACCGGGCGGCGGCAAGGTTATTGACAACAATTTGTTTTTCCCAGATCACCAGATGCGAAAGCATATAGGTTACCATTTCATGGGTTATTATCTCCAAAGCAAGGCTATCCCGAAAAAAATAATCCAAACGGTCAGCACACAGCGATGGCGCAGGCCTCTCCAGGATCGGATAAACCGAATCGTCCAGAAAATCGCGCCAGTCATATCCGTAGCGAGCCAATGTTTGGGGGATATCTGATTGCCTCAGGTAAGTTTCCTTCATGATTTCATGAAAACTCTCCCCGGTCGGTGTGCTGAAAACATGATCAGTTACATGCGAAAAAGCAGTGTGGCTGACATCGTGGAGCAACGCAGCAATCTGTTCAGTCAGCGGTGCTTTGAAGTGGCGGGCCAACAGCATGGCGCCTACTGAATGTTCAAAACGGGTAATGGGCCTTGTAATGCCCAAAAAGGCAGTAATACCGTGTTGCAGAACGCCTTTGAGCCGCTGCATGGCGGCGGTGTTTATAAGCTCAATCAAAACCGGCTCATCAATGTCGGCGTGACCGTAGACGAAATCTTGATAGTTCATGGAATTTGAATATGGGTAACCTGGGTGATCTTGCAAAGATAGAGCAACAAACCAGCCATATTGCCTTAGTCCGAGTAAAGCTTTAAAAACTCAGCCCAGATCTCTCTCTTCGGGATCTTCCGCAAGGCATCCCGAAATTCAAATAGCCGAAATTTAAATCGGAAAAAATTCGCTCCCGACAATTCCCCGTATGCCGTTTAGAAAAGCGATTGTGAGTGTGACACATTAAGGTCGGATACTTCTATTATTTGAGCTGCAATATGCGCTGCGCAATATCCCGAAGAGCGGCCGGGAAGGTACTTGCACTCCCTATTCTTTATTTTTTAGTTCTGCGCGATAGTTTGTAGGTGTAGTATTAAACCTGTCCCGAAAACTCCTGGTAAAACTAGCTAAATCGTTAAATCCGCAATCAAAGGCAACGTCAGCAATACGCTCGTCGGAAATGGCGAGAAGCTCGGCCGCTTTATCGAGTCTTTTAGCCCTGATGTAGCCGGCGGGAGACTCATTATAAAGTTTTTTGAACTCTCTTTTAAAAGTGGAAATACTCAGATTGGTTTTTCGAGCTAACTCATCGAGGGTGACCGGTGAAAACAAATTAGCCTCAATTATTTGTTTGAAGGTGTATGATTTTGGTGAAAAAAGCTGAGAAAGAATAAACTGTATTGCTTCCGAGTTTTGAGTTTGAGACAATAAAAGAATAATTTCCTTTAACTTTAAAATCAGAATCTCATCATTCATCAACGACGGATTTTCAAAATAGAAAAGCAACCCCTCTATGTATTTGAGAATGAGGAAGTCATTCTTTATTTTTTCACTTGATTGATTAGAGACAAAAACGCTGTTTTGAAAGATAAGAGGCAGCTCTCTTTCGTATATTTTTTTGAGTATATCGGGATGAAAAGTAACAATTACGAGCTCGCTGATACTGTCTTTTAACTCACTGATTTGTTTTCCTGAGTCGATACAATGCAGTAGTAATGCATGGCTGACTGGAACATCGAGACGGATGCTGTTGGACTGAAATTGTACTCCCCCCTTCAATACATAAATAAAGCACGCATGCTCCGCTACAGGGAAAATAAATTCGAAGGGCGGTTCAATGGTGACCTTTTGAATAAATTGCTTTCCAAACAGGTCAAATTTCTTATAGTCAAGGACCATTTGCTTGATTATTACAGATCGAAATCTCTCCTGTTATTGGTTCCCCGTTTCGAATTTATAGTTCGTGTTATTCCTTTATCCGCGCCTGTACCGGTGTTGCTCGGACTGAAAGCCGTTGCACAACGAGCTACGTATTTAAATAGTTCAGGTGTAGATATATGCTTCCCGTGACCGAATCGCCGTTGTGTCGCTCCGGCTGCCGAATGAGCTAAATTAACAAGAAAATGGCCTGATTTGCAAAGGTGTTGGTTTTTTGACTTGGTAATTTTGTCGTGTCAAAGATGACTATCAAATCAAACGCCAAAAATAATGGGACTGTCAGGCTTAGGTATTTTTCATACTGCAATAGGTGTTATTGCAATCGTAAGCGCGATTGTAAGTTTCGCGAAAAGAGGAAAGATTGATCTGAATGTGACAAGCGGAAAAGTCTATTTTTACCTGACGATTATTACTTCACTAACAGCGCTGGGTTTATCCAAAAAGGGCGGGTTTAATCCGGGCCATGTGTTTGCTCTTTTTATTGTTATTGTGGTATTGTGTTCCTATTTTCTTCATACCAAAAGGAAAGGGAACAATAAGTCGAGGTTTTTTGAAAACTTTCTTCTTTCCTTTAGCTTTTTTCTATCACTGATTCCTACTGTGAATGAAACGTTTACCCGGGTCCCTGTCGGACACCCCCTGGCCAAAGCGCCGACAGATCCGATTATCGGACAGACACTGCTTGCGCTTTTGGCTTTGTTTGTAATAGGAACTGTTTTTCAGATTATTAAGCAGAGAAAGGAAAATAGTGCTTCGAAAATGGCTTGAGGAGCGAATTTTTTCCGAATAGACGCTCTTCGAGATACCCTGTTGGATATTCCGAAGAGCATCTTATTTATAAATTACCGTTCAGCTGCTGCGCAATTGCCGGAGCGATTTGCTCATAATACAACGCCGTTCTTTTTTCATTGGTCAGGAAGGGGCTTACCTGATAGGATACTCCATACGGGTTCGTTTTTGCTACTATTGCCATATAAGGCTTTCCGTTTAATATATTTTGGACTATTTGTATATCCTTTTTGGATAATATTTCGTGCTTGAAACAGCCACTGAAACTCATATAAAGCACGCCGTCACCGGAAATATGTATCTGCTTATTCGTATTGAAAAACGTATATAGTATCCCCGGTAGTATCAAAGAAATGCTGATCGCGAGCGGAAGTTGCCAGTAATCCTGATAACAGGCCGCCAGAAAGGCGCTCAGACATAGAAATAAAAAGCCAATCATGAGTATATAAATTACCTGCCTGGTATGGCAGTAATTGGGAGTCAGGATTAATTCAGATCCTTCCCATCGTATGGTTTTATCTGTCATTTATTTTCAGTAACTGTTCGGTTTCAAGCAAAAATTGCTCGTTCTTTTTGGTATTCATGATATTCTGACACAGAGTAAGATGGCTCGTTCCATTTTCCTGATTGATAGCAACTGTAGCTGTGGAAATCAGAACCAGGCCGTAAATTCTGTTGTGTATCGAAAGGCCCTGAATGTCGGAAAGGGAGACGGTCCTGGTGGGAGCAAAAAGACTGGATTTTTGTACAAGAGTGTTGTTGTTAAGATCAATCGTAACAGAATTAAACATCCGATTGATGAAGACAAGCCCAAAAAACACAGCAATGACGACAGTTATATATCCCTCAACCCCGGGTGCCTTAATGAAAAACCACGCCGCAATAGAGAAAAGAATCAATGCAGTAGCTATAAATTGTAATCGCTGGTCTTTTCTTCGGTAGCAGTTTTGGCTTGATTCCTGATAGAACTGTAAATTATTCATGTCGAACATTTGAATGATTTGGAAGAAACACAAAGTTCGGAGGAAAAGCCTGGTGGCTCAAGAAGGGAGGTACTACAGAGCGACTACCGAATAGAAATTGAGGAGTTACAAAACGACTACAGTATCTATAACTGATTGATTATTAGTGAAATAAGTGATGTGGATTTGATGCCATATGATGGCTGTGGCAACTGGCTGTTTTTGTCTGATATCTACGACAATAGTTGCCAATCTGCTGAATCAGAAAGGAATAAAATATACTAACTGAAAGCCGTTTCGCCGCGTTTGCTAAATATTCTGAAAATTGAATAAGCACAACAGAGGCAGGATATTGTATATGATGGAGGCTTCAGTATGTTTCGAAGAATATTCTAAAAAAACAGGCCTATTTCAACATTTCTCTTAACCTGCCAAAGTCGTAATTCTTCAGAAAGTTTTCGAAAAACCGCTCCGAAAACCCGCGTGTCGGTTCATACCGGAGCTGTACCCGCATAAACACGGGTTTGACAGGCTGCTGGGCGTTGAGACTGAAGTATTCGGGGTTGAACTGATACAATGGTGTATTTTTGACCTCGCCGTCATAAAATCGTTCAAAATCAAGCAGACCGTTAGCCGGCTTGTTATAGTCGTTGGGCCTGAGGTCGCGAACGGGAGCAACGACTGCCTGCTTTTGCAGCCATTCGGCCGGTTGAGAAGACAATAGCCGGCTTACCTTTTCCTTTTTGTCCTCATAGATTTTGCGGTAGGCTTCCTTGTCAACTTCGTAAATAGCTAACCGTTTGCGGGCTTCCGGACTGTTACTCCTCGAATCATCCCGAATTTTCCAGGTCATCACCTGAGCGAAATTGACTTTTTCAATTTCATAAAACTCGAGCAGCGCCTCCAGGTAGGCTTTGCGGGTGATAGGCAGAAAGAGCGGCTTGTCCGGCCGGGTTACGTACCAGACCCGGGTAAGCAACTGGTAGCTCTTCGGATCATTGCTCGTCCGCCCGTCTTCGGTATAACCGGTTCCGGTGTTGATTTTGTCGAAATTTTCCTTGTTTCCGCCCAGTTGATCCTGGGACACAAAAAGCGTGATCTGACTACCGGCGTGAGTAGCCAGCCAGCCGGAGTTTAGTTTGTCATAGGTAGCGTCAGCCGGAATGTCATAGCGGACACTTTTGTCCGAGAGGTAAAAATCGCCGGATCGGCTATAAAAATTCCGGTCTGACATCGGGGGATTGACATCCACACGCAGGACGGACCGGTACTCGCCAACCGTTTTCACGACGTGCTCCCGTACGTGGCAAACGTTCTGATAGAGTGAAAGCTGGTAACCGTAGGAAGCGTGAAAGTAGTTGCCGAAGAATCCCTTCGAAAGCGTGCTGAAATGACTTCGCGCGACACAACCGGCCAACTGAAAGTCCTTTCGCGAGGCTTCCTCCAGCTTTTCAAGTGCAATCAGCTGCTTGGTCATCGCGGCTTTGTCCGCCGCCGGATAAGAGCCGAGACTGATGGGGTATTTCGGTTGTGTATGATCGTAATAATGACCGGGTAGCCGGTCGGCATCCGCATCGTCAGTGCAGGGAACCGCCGCTTCGGCAGCCGGTTTATTCTGGGCAAACGCGCTGCCGCATGCACCACACACAAACGCGAGCAGAAGGTATTTTTTCATTGGAGGACAGAAATGAGGCCGAATGCCGGGCCGATGCTGAAACAGAGAAGGTTAAGGGTAACAAGCGGTAGCCGAAAGATACAATCCGGCAGAGAAACCAGGGCAACATGCCATCGATTCGTCGGCCTGAAAACGGAGAAATTTAGTTACCGGCCCCCTGACGAAACAAATACTTCATTTTCGCTCCGATCGCAGGGTATTCAGCGGATGCCGCGGGTATGATCCGACGGCCCGGGTTCTTTAACTTACCGGACCGAATACCTCAAAAACCTATGTCTACTTCCAGACGTCTTTTTCTGAAAAACGGGAGCCTTTTCCTGTCTGCCGTCGCGCTTTCCGGCCGTTCGGCATGGGCAGTACCGCCGATGGCTTTTCCCCGGCATAATATCCCGGCCGACAAAAAACTAAATCCTGCCTGGGTAAAATCGCTGTACGACCGCGGTAAGCCGACGACCTACCTCAAGTCCCGCCGGGAGCTTGCCTACCTGGGTATGCCCGTGGGCGGGTTGCATGCAGGGACAGTTTACCTGGGTGGCGACGGGCGTTTGTGGCTCTGGGGGATTTACAACCAATCGGAAGAAGGAAAGTGCGAAGGAATCGATCCGAAAACCGTCCGTTGGGACGACGGGCAGGAAGTCCGAAGTATCCGCTCACGGGACGGCTCAGCCTACGTCGAACCCGCCATTGCCAACAACAAACGGACGCTTGAGCAGGGATTTGCTGTCCGTGTTCGTTCCGGCAAACAATCCCGGATCAAAGAACTCAACGAAGCCGACTGGAAAGAGGTGGCTTTTGAAGCCGGTTATCCTGTGGCAACGGTCCGCTATACCGATCCGGATTTTCCGGTCGAAGTAACGCTGAAAGCCTACAGCCCGTTTATTCCGCTGGATGCGGATAACTCTTCCTATCCGGCAAGTATTCTGCGGATATCGGTTCAAAACCGGGGAAAGGAGGAGGTGGCGGTCGACCTGCTCGGCTGGATGGAAAACGGCGCGAGCAAGTTGTCGGCCAAACCGGGTAATGGCGAAAAGCGGAACACCGTATTCCGGTCCGACGGGCTGACGGGTATATTCTCCGACTATTTCACCGAAAAAAATGAAGTCAAAACAGCAGCTGATTTCGGTTCTACCGCGTTTGGAATCCGAAACAAAGACGCAAAAGTACTCGCTTCGCTGACGCCGTGGCCGGTGACAGACAGCCATTTCGAAGGGAAGGAAGACGTGCCGGTCGACGGAAAACTGGTCGGTGGCCTCACCATCAGCCGCCGTCTGGCACCCGGCAAGCGCCTGAACGAAGATTTCATCATCGGCTGGCATTTTAATCAACCGAAGACCAGTTTGAAGAACCTGGTATCCGATGCCAATGCCGGTTATTACTACGGAACCCGTTTCGCTGACGCCCGCGCGGTGTTGACGGCGCTGTCCCGGGATTTCGAAAAGCTCTCTTCCCTGACCGAACGCTGGGCCGAAACCTGGACGGATTCTACGTTGCCGCACTGGTTTCTGGAGCGGACGTTTGTGAATATCGGTACCCTGGCGACGGCCAACACCTATCGCTTTGCCAGTGGCCGCTTCTGGGCCTGGGAGGGGGTAGGGGCCTGTGCCGGAACCTGTACGCATGTCTGGCAATATGCGCAGGCGATGGCGCGGATTTTTCCGGAACTCGAACGCGGGCTGCGCCAGCACGTGGACCTGGGCGTGGGTTTCCGACCGGACTCCGGCGCGATTATTTTCCGGGCGGAAAACGAAAGCCGGCCCGCTATAGATGGGCAGGCCGGCACTGTGCTGCGTTGTTACCGGGAGCATCAGGTATCTGCCGACAGCCGGTTTCTGTCCGGTAACTGGCCCGCTATCAAAAAGGCTGTCTCGTTTGTGCTGGCGCAGGACAAAAACGGAGACGGTATGGTCGATACGCCTATGGAAAATACCCTCGACGCAATCTGGGAGGGTGAAATTGCGTGGATTGTCGGCCTTTGTATCGCGGCGGTCCGCGCCGGTCAGGCGATGGCGGAGGAAATGCAGGATACAGCTTTTGCCGCAGTTTGCGCACGCTTTGTGCAGGACGGGCAACGGAATATGGGGGAGAAGCTCTTCAATGGCGAGTACTTCATTCACCGTCCGGATGCGGCAGCCGGCCGGAGTAAACTCGGTTCGTACAATACCTGCCACATCGATCAGGTATTCGGGCAAAGCTGGGCGTTTCAGGTGGGGCTACCCCGGGTGCTTGACCGGCAGAAAAGCCTCCAGGCATTGCGGGCGTTGTGGAAATACAATTTTGCGCCGGACGTAGGCCCCTATATCAAGACCCACGTAGGCGGCAGACCCTATGCCCTGGCTGGTGAGAGCGGGATGATCATGAACACGAACCCCGCCAATGAACCCAAGCCCTACGGCGAGAATGTTACCTGGCAACTGGGGTATTTTCATGAATGCATGAGCGGCTTCGAACACCAGGTAGCCGCACACCTGATGGCAGAAGGAATGACAGACGAAGCCCTCGTCCTGACGCGGGCGATCCATGACCGGTATCATGCTGCCAAACGTAATCCGTATAATGAAATCGAATGCAGCGATCACTATGCCCGGGCGATGGCCAGCTATGGGACTTTTCTGATGGCCTGCGGGTTTGAGTACCACGGTCCGAAAGGGTATCTGGCCCTCGATCCCAAAATCCATCCTGAAAAATTCCGGGCGCCTTTTACAGCAGCGGAAGGGTGGGGGACTTTCTCCCAGCAGCGGGACGGAAAAGTGCAGCGGGCGGAGGTTATAGTGCGCTATGGAAAGCTCCGGCTGAACGAATTGGTCTTGTCTTTTTCAGGATCACCCGTGGAAGTAGTACTGGAAGAAGACGGAAAGCGTCTCCCGCTCCGTATCCGGCACACACGTGACGGGGAGCGGCTGAAAGTAGTATTCGACGGAGGAATAACGATAGAGGAGGGGGCGACGCTGCGTCTTCACTGCTAGAAAATGGCCGAAACAGGTAATCGTGCAGTACGTTTAATCTGAAAATAGTCCACCACACAGAAATACCCAACTGTCCATTTCAGGAAAGCGGCTGATCCATTGTCGTGAAATAGTGTACCCGCTCTTCGAGGCGTTCCGCAGGGCATCTCGAAGAGCGGGGATTTGTGTTTTCGCCATACAAAAAAGGCTGGCGCCAATGACACCAGCCTTTCTGACTTTCCTTTCAACTATTATCTCACGATTACTTTCACGACGATTGGCTTGAGAAGGCCTGCATTTTTCAGCGTGAGCAGGTAGGTGCCTGCCGGTTGCGAATCGAGACGGAAGGCAAACGTATTGAGTCCTTTCTTCAGCTCAGCAGACAGACGATCCACAGCACGGCCGTTGGCATCCGTCACGATCAAATCAGCCGCAGACGGAAGCGCCTCGTCTCCATATTCCACGGAGGCTTTCAGCGTACGGTCGCTCACCGGGTTAGGGGATACCCGCATCAGAATGCCCTTATACCCATCGAGCTGAACGGAACGGGTCTGACTGTAGGCAAATTTGCCGTCAAGATCAACCTGCTTGAGCCGGTAATAATGGATGGACTCGGCAGACAGACCGGTATGCGTGAAGGCATAGGTATGTTTCACCTGTGTCGTTCCGTTTCCGCTTACGGTGCCGACCGTTTCGAAGTCACGGGCATTGACGGAGTGCTGTACTTCAAAGAACGCATTGTTCAACTCAGAGGCTGTGACCCATTCCAGCTTCGCGCTATTGCCGTCGGCTTTGGCCGTGAAGGCAGCAAACGACACCGGCAGCGGGATGTTGCAGGTATACGGCAGCGATGGCGCCGGAGAGCATGAGCAGGCGATCTCGACGACGGCTACAAGCGGGCAGATGTTGCCGACATAGGACGAAGTAACGGAGTAAGGCAGTATCTGTGAAGCCGAATTAGCGAGTGTGAGCGTCTGCGAACCGATAAGCACGTCGCCGGCTGAATAAGCGCCGTTGCCGTCTGCATCCTTATACAGTTTGAGCACGCCGTTTTGGGCTACATAGGTTGACGAGCCGTTGTTGATCGTCACCGTTCCGGAAACCGTCGTTTCAGAGGTTTTTGTCGCTGTCAGCGCCGCTACGGAATAGTCAGGTTTGTTGACCTGAATCGTTGACGTTTCATTTTCAGAGACAATCTGTTTGGTCGTACAGACAGTGCCGTCGAGGCTGCAGGTTGCCTGGAAAGCGAGCAACGCTGTTTCCTTGATCGGATCCGAAACGCCGCAGGACAGAGCAGAGGCATTCGGAGCGGTCAGGGGTTCGGTAAACTCCACATAAGCACCTGATCCCATACCGGAAGCAATGTTGAAAGCATATACTTTGTTTCCGGCCGCATTGGTCGTAACACCCTGGTACGTAACGCCGGTGTAGCTGCCGGATCCGAACGACAGAGACGACGGCGACGCCATTTCCCACGGAGCCGGTACCTCAATCTCAAAGCTGTAGACAATGGCAGTCGCCGCGTTGTTGTTGACCATCTTGTAATGGTAGTTGGTCGAAACGGCAGACGTGCCGCAGGCCGTTACCAGCTGCACATCGGATGTAATGGTAAAGGTGTTGTAGGTATCCGGCGCTTCGGTGAGCCTGATGGGATTGCTCTGCTTGTTGTCGCCGAGTTTGGTCGTGCCGCACTGATCCACGCCGGAAGGGCGGAACCGGAGACTGGAGCCGGAGACAAACTCACACGCAGTCGTCCGGACCTGGAACTTGATGGAATACTTCTCCAGCTGAGCCAGGGTATCGATATTGGCGGTCGGGATGGAGAACGTAATCGAGGTCGGAGACACGCTTACATTCGCATCTGACACAGCCACATAGGAAGCGGAACCGGGGACTTTCACCTGGAACGAACCGGGCTGATATGCCACCCCGCCGCTGGAAGGCAGGGAGGCGATGACCTTAAGGGTGGTGCCGGCGCCCTGGGAGGGATTGAGTACCTCGATTTCGTAGTCGACCGGATCACAGAGATTGTATTTTTGATTGGCTCCGGGCTGATTGAGAACCGTTAGCTGAAGGCTGAGTGGCTGGGCCTGCGCCGTCAGGTCAAAGGAGTTCTTGCACAATGCCACGCCGACGTTGGACGGGTAGGCATGGCAGGCGTATCCATAAGCAAGAGTCAGCGTCGTGGTGGTACAACTGGTGAGGGTACCTGTTACCCGGTAATACTTTGTCGTTCCGTTTCCGGCAAGATCCCCGAGCTGGTAAATGCCGCCTGCGGTAGGGCTGATAACTGTTCCGGAAGCCGCCGTCTCGGAGGCCAGTTCCTGCACAGAAGTGATTGTCAGACCTGATCCTGCCTGTTTGGCGAGCCAGGTATTGGGCAGGGTTGTGCCGATAATGGTGCCGGCGTTTCCGTTTTTCACCGCCACTACCCAGGAAACCGTATTCCCTGTGGTCGTGACCGAGGCCTGAGAACTGCTCATCTGAATAACGCCCGGTGTGTAAACCGCCGTCCGATTGACGTTGAAGGTGGTCCAGTTAGCCGGTAAGGTGATGGAAGAAGACGGTGCTTTGTCCTGCGTGTAGGTTGCCGTAATAGTCGAGTTTCCGGCGGGCGTATTGCAATCAACGGCGAAGGTGACGTTTATCCAGGTATTGATGGCTTCGTCTCCCCATTTGATTGCGCCGCTGGTGAAGAGTGCGTCCAGGTTAAATACCAGCGGATTGGCATTCGGATCTACCGGAGAGACCGGCACATTGCTTGCATTGGATCCATAGGCGATGTAAGTGGCAGCCGCAGAAGAGAATGTGTATCCGGCCGGGACCGTCACTGACACGGTTTTGGGATAGGATAGTCTTCGGACCTCATACGGGAAAAAGTTGCTGAGATTCCGCTGAAATACACCGAATTCCATGATGTAGCCAGGGGAAACTGTAACGCTCCCGCAGACATTGGCCTGCGCTAGATCAAAGGAGCTAAAGCGGATGGCATAGTCGAACAGTTGAAAGCTACCGCCAAAGCTGTCGCAGTAATACATATCCGTGTCGTTTGTCGGATCAGCGACATTGCTGGCGTACATGGCATTGGTGACGCTGATGGCGGTGTTGCCGCCTGCCGCCGGTGCGCCGCCGGTAACCACGTAAAAGGTTTTCACCACGATGCTGTCACCTGTGGCGAATGCCGTATAGGAAGCCGGCACGCCATGCGCATGAAGCTGGTCGACGCTGATGTCGGCCGAACCGGTTCCGGACGCATAGGTCATCGGAATCGAACTGGTTGTCGAATAGGTCGGGGTCGTACTGCCGGCGGCAAAAATCTGAACGCTGGCATACAGCGCGTTGAAGTCACCGGTCCGCGTCGAGAAGGTGTTTTTCACGTATGCATGCGTCAGGGTAGGCAGCGTATTCGGAGCAGTGGCCGGAACGAACTTGCCATATTGTACGGCCACCAGGGTATCGCCCTGCATGACGTAATCGGTGCGGATTTTGCTCAAATCCAGGGAACCGTCCGGTATTCCGTTGTTGTCGGAGTCCGGCAGTCCATACGAAACTCGCTGGATACTGAAATTCTTGAAGGCGAGTCCGCCTCTGGGGCAAGGGGAGCAGTGGGTACCGATGGGTGAGGTCAGGCAACCGATGTTGAGTTCACAGCCGCAGGTGGGTTGCGCGGCATAGATCTGTATTCCGACGGATGTATTCCCTGTCACACCGACGCACGTCGCTGCCAGGTCGTTGATCTGGAACTGCGATCCGTTTAGCATGGAGAGACTTCCTGTGACATTGAACGTTGCAGTGAGTACATTTCCGGCAACCGAGAAAGAAGCGGGGGAGAGCGTCGTGCCGTTGGCAAGTAAAATACCGGTTTGCGCTGCTGTGGGAGCTACCGTTCCGGCAGGCAGGGTGACGACAACTTTAAACGTTCCGTTGTTATACGTTGCGTCCGGACCCGATATGCCGATGTCCCATTTGAAGTCATAGGTTTGTCCGTCAACAATGTCCGATGGAAGGTTATGTCCTAACAGTGTAGATACTCCGTCACCAATTGCGCGGAGCTTGAAAGGATCCGTGCTGTATGAACTGTTACAGGCATCCTTATAATTGAACTGAACCACGTTGTTGGGATACATCAATCCCCGGCTCAGGCAATAGGAAGGGCAGCAGGTTACTTCGGTATACCGGATGTAAATGACAGCACCAGGCGCAAGATCCGGGAGCGTTGCCTGTGTATAAATGGGCGCTGTGGTGAGGCAGTTTTGTGTGACGCTGCCCGATGCAAAGACATTTCCGGTAGTAGCCAGAGGTGTCCAGGCGCCGGAAGTTCCCCCGACCTGATATTCCAGATTTTTGAAACCCGACTGGAATTCAATTGCGCCGCTGGCATTGTATCCCATCGTCGTACCACCTGCTGTGTTGGAAACCAGGGTGACCTTCAGGTTTTGTGCGGTACCGGCGCCGGTGTTTTTGTAGGAGAAAAGCTGAAGCTGATCTGTCCCGCGGCATTTAGGAGAGACGACGGTACGGCTGTTGAACGTGATGACCGGCTTGCTTGCCGTTACAGACGCTCCGGCCGTTTGTGTTCCGTTTACGTTGCTCTGTGTACATTTTGCAGTACAGCCAAACCAGGCATCATACGCGGTGGTGAGGCTTCCGGAGCAGGAGGTGATCTGAACGTTTTCGCGGATGACAATAGACTGATTCTGCTGCAGCGTGACACCGGCAACCGTATACGTTTGGTTGGGCGCTGTGCCGGAGACCGTCACGGCGGTGGATCCCGAGCCGGTTGTGGAAACGACCGTTGGCGAGGTAATGGTCAGTCCCGCCGAGTTATTGCTCGTCAGGTTGATACCTGTGATACTGCCATAGCCTGTATTGGTGATGGTGATGTCACGCGTGTAGGTATCCCCCGCTGTACCGGAATAGTTCTGATTCGTGACGCTGTTGATCACCAGCTTCGCATTGTCGAAGTTGACCGCACCGCTGGAACCCGTGATGTTGGAGGCGAGCGCCGGTGTTCCGGTGCCGCTTCTCAGTGTGTAGCTGACAAAGCCCGACCCGGTGGATCCGATCACGGCGCAGGTGGCTGCGGCCCGATAGCTGATTTCCACCGACCCGGAAGCCGGAATATTGACAGTAAGGTCATAGATATTGGCATTGGAGCCGACCTGCGTATCCGTGATGACGCCGGCACCTCCGGAGACATAGGCTGCCGAACCGTCGGTATAAGCATAACCGGTGGGTAGAGTTATGCGGAGCGTTGCGCCCGTCACCGCCGTACCTCCTGAGTTGATTTTCACCCGAAACTCCGCATCACTTCCACAAACCTGGAGCGGAGTAGCAGGAGCGCCATAGCTGGGCTCAAATGTCTGGGCGTAAGAGGAGAAGGATAAGAATAGCAGGAATGTCCAGTAACTTCTCAGGAGCCACGTAAACATATAATTCGTTTTCATGATTACAGTTGATAGTTGAAAATGGAATAATTCAATAGATTATGGCGGAGAAGTACCGGAAATTGCTGACAATCAGGAGTATGAGTGTGTAAGTGGGAGATTGGCAGGCACCGGGCCCACCAACCCGGTGTGTCGGACCTTCGTATCAGCACAGGCAAGGTTTGAATGGCTCCAGGCCGTGCAGGCTGTATATTTTGAGCGTGCAATGACCTGCCGGACGGAAGAAGTAGGGAATCGCTTCGTCGCAGGCAGATAAGGTGGGAACCTCCCTGCCGACGGTATATTCCATTGATTGACAACCGGTTCTGTTTGGCCCGCGCCATTGGCGGCTGTTTCGGAGACGGAGGTCAATAACCCGGCGACATATAATTGCCCGTTCGGTGAGACGGCCAGGTAAGAACTTCCGGGTACAGATGCAGAGGGAGTAGTGGTGAGCGACGTAAAATCACCACCGATGTAGACACGAATGCCTGAGGAAGCAATTGCGGAAACGGTTCCATTGGATCCGGCAGGGTGAGTCTGCCAGGACCGGGCCCTGGACTGGATGACCAGGCAAAATAGCAAGGTCGCCCAATACCAGAAAACTGGTAAAGGTTTGCTCATTACTAAAAAAGAGAGGTGGAAGAAAACGCTATTGGAGAATAGCAGATCAGGTTGATAGTGTCTCTTCCCGACACTCGTATGGATCAACAGCTGCTGATCGCTGGTTTTTGACTACTGGTTGAAAGGCTTCGATACTTAATGGTTGTAACTGCTATTATTTACCAGGCGACAGGAGAACTATAGATGGAATGGCGGTAAAATATAGAAGACGGTGGCTTGCAATAGCTCTTAATTACTGGCGGTAGCGGAATAGAATAGTCGTCAAAATTAGGTAGTTTTTTGAAGAAAAAATAACTAGCACTCAAAAAGTATATTAATATACTTTTTGAGTGGGTTTAATTATATATAACTATATATGTTATCGAGATCGGAGACTTACTTAATCGTTTGTTCCGCCCTTCGGGATGCTCGCAGGGCATCCCGAAACCAGATACCTCAGATTTGAATCTGAAGAGGCAGTTTTGTTAGCCGTATCAAAGCTCAAATACCAATTTGGAAATCAGCTAGTTGACCCGCTCTTCGAGATGTTCCGCAGGACATCTCGAAGCCAGATATCTCAGATTTTAATCTGAAAAATCATTTCCGTCTGACATACCAAAGCTCAGATACCTACTATAAGAATCGATGAATTACGTTAGAGGTAGATATCTTTCATTATCTGAACTTCGGGATGCCCCGCGGAACATCACAAGGAGCGCTACCGGATAACCAATCTACTCTCTCGGCCATTTCCACGCCAGCCAAACAACAATCCCCGTCAGAATAGCTTCCAGCAGGGCATAGTACTCATAAAACAGCATCCATTTCTGCATCGTCGTCGCGAAAATGAGCAGCATGAGGAGAGAGTACAGCGTGCCGAAGACAATATTGACCCACCGACAGGCCGGAGCGCGCAATGCCAGCGAGAGGAAGATCATCAACGGCGGAGGCGTCATCAACAGGGCGAAGGCCAGCAAAGTCTGCGGGCTGACAGGCCCCACGCCGGTCTTCCCGTCCATCATATCCTGGATTTGTCCCGGAACAAAGAGGGAGAAATAGTCGCCATATACATAGCAAAACATAACGGCGGTCCACAGTGCTGCCTGTTTGTAACGAACGGGTACAGGCGCGTCAACGAGTAAAGAAGGTTTCATTGTTTTCAGGATAGACGTGAATAGCGGAAGTAAAGAAGCGAAGCGATTTAACCTACTGGTAGTCAGAATACATCAGCGGCCTTTCCGGTAGTGCAGAAGGTTTGAATTTCATACCTTTCTGTTTGAAAGCCGTTATCCGGCCTTCTGCCTGAGGCGGTACTTTTGCCCCATCAGGAAAGGAAAAATGAACAAAACCTTCTGCGCGGCACTCTTGCCGGCGCTTTTACTCAGCATTTGTATGGAACATCCTCAGCAACCGGAAGGAGCAACGGCGGCCCCTTCCGATTACTTCACCGGTACCGCCTGGGTGAAGCCACTGGTCCCTGCCGGAACGGCGGCAGACTGCGTTGTCAGCGACGTTACCTTCGAACCCGGCGCCCGAAACAACTGGCATACCCATCCCAACGGCCAGATTCTCGTCGTGACGGCCGGAACCGGCTACTATCAGGAAAAAGGAAAGCCGATTCAGTTGCTGCATCCCGGGGATGCCGTCGATATCGCGCCGGACGTCGTACACTGGCACGGCGCTGCTCCCGACAGCCGGTTTACCCACATCGCCATCAACCCCAACGCGAGCAAAGGCGGCGCTGTGGTATGGCTCGGGCGTGTCACGGAGGAGGAGTATAACGACTACAAGCCCTGATAACCCGATTGCAGATCCGGCAGAACGTCTCCTGTTCGCAGGTATAGGTAGGTATTTTGCATGTTTTACGCTGTTATTCCGGTAAACCGACGCTATTTTGTCAGTTTACCGTTTTTGTTTGATACCTCTGAACCATGCAAAAAGAACCGCTCGCCTGGGCCGACTGGCTGCGCATTGCCGCGTGTTTTCTCGTCATTCTTTCTCACTCCTGCGATCCGTTTGTCGGGCAGCTCGACAACAACCGGGCCGAATTTCTTTCCGGAGCTTTTATCGGAAGTCTGGTACGGCCGTGCGTGCCGTTGTTCGTCATGCTTTCCGGCGCGCTGCTGCTGCCGGTTCAGACAGACATGGGCACGTTTTATGGCCGGCGGATGAAGCGTATTCTGGTGCCTTTCGTGTTCTGGTCGATGGCATTGCCGGTACTGTATTACCTCTATGTGCATTCGGGGATGAAGACGGTCAGTCCCAACCTGATCGCGGCCGATCATACCGTCGGCATGACACTCAAAAAGCTCTACCTTTTTCTGTTTAATTTCCATTACGATACAACGGCCCTCTGGTACATCTATATGCTCATCGGGCTGTATCTCTTCATGCCGGTGATCAGCCCGTGGCTGCAGCAGGCATCGCGCCGGGACCTGCACTGGTTTCTCGGTTGGTGGGGTATCAGCCTGGTACTGCCTTATGTTAAGATGGCTGCGCCGCTGGCGGGTTACCTCGGTAATTATGGGAATACGGGCCTGCTGGGCGTGTGCGACTGGAATGCCTTCGGGACATTTTATTACTTCTCCGGCTTTCTGGGGTACCTTGTTCTGGCATTTTACCTCAGGCGCTATCCGCTGAACTGGAGCATGAGCCGGACGCTGGCAGTGGCAATACCCCTGTTTCTGCTCGGATTCGCGATTACGTTCGGCGGGTTTGTCCTGACACAGCACTATTCCCCGGGAAACTATGCCAGCCTGGAAGTCATCTGGTATTTCTATGGCGTCAATGTGTTTATGATGACGGTTTCTGTCTATCTGATTATGCAGCAAATCCAGGTAACTCCCTCGCCGCGGCTCCGGAAACTATCCTCGCAGACATTTGGCGTCTACCTCTGTCATTTTGTATTCGTGCAACTGGGGTATGACCTGGTATATCCGGCTACAACCGCACCGGCTGCAATCAAAATCGGGCTGATCGCAGGCTTTACCTTCGGCGTTTCGCTGACTGTTGTGAGGCTGTTGAGTGTATGGGAATGGACGAGAAGATTGGTGATGTAGCATCGCTCCCCCGCTCTGTGAGATGTTCCGCACGGCATCCCGAAGAGCGGTAAGGGCGGCACAAACAAAAGCGGCACTGCCAACTGGCAGTGCCGCTTTTGTTAAAGAAGTATTCTTATTGTAATCCCGCATCTTCCTGCGTATTGAACGTATTCCCCTGGTTGATATCTCCGCTCTGAAGGCCTTTTTTAAACCAGTACATCCGTTGGGCAGAAGTTCCGTGGGTAAAGGCATCCGGCATAACCCGCCCCTGGGTTTCCTGCTGAATATGGTCGTCGCCAATGGCATTGGCCGCCCGTAGCGCCGCTGCCACATCGTTTTCATCAATCGAAATACTCTGGCCCTGCGCGTGATGCGCCCAGACACCGGCAAAATAGTCGGCCTGAAGCTCTACCCGCACCGAAACCTTGTTGTACTCCCGCTCGCTCATCCGCTGACGCATCGCATCGGTTTTATCTGTAATACCCAGCAGATGTTGTACGTGGTGGCCGATTTCGTGGGCAATCACATAGGCCATCGCCAGCTCGCCGGGAGCCTGAAACTGCTCCGCGAGTTCGTCGTAAAACGAAAGATCGATGTAGACTTTCCGGTCAGCCGGGCAGTAAAACGGTCCCATCGCTTTCTGAGCCGTTCCGCAACCCGATGACGTAACTCCGCGGTACATCACCAGCACCGGAGGCTCATACTGCGCATTTTGTTCGGCGAAAAGTTTCGTCCAGACGTCTTCCGTACTGGCAAGTACACGCCGGGTAAACTGGGCCGCTGCATCGTCGGCCTGCTTATTGACCGGCGCCTGTTGCTCGGTTTGAGCCCCGCCGTCCTGCTGATTGAGCAGGGCGGAAGGATCACCGCCCAGCAACATGACAATCACGGCGATGACGAGGGTGCCGATTCCGCCGCCGATGACCAGGCCGCCCGGGCCGCTGCCGCGACGGTCGTCTACGTTATCACTTTCGCGTCCACCAATCCAGCGCATAGTAGTGTGTTGTTAAAGGTTGCGATGATACCTGATTCTCTTTTCAAGAATACGGAATATTCGATGAAGATGCGCATTCAGCCGCCGTATGCCGCGAAACGCCACAAAAAAATCCCCGGCCTGCTGCCGGGGATACGGTTATTTTTTGAGACCGAGCTCGAGGAGGCGTTCGTCAAGGAATTCTCCGGCTGTCATATCGGTGTATAACTTCGGATGTTCGGTGTCGATGCAGTTTTCCAGCGACGTCAGGTTCATTTCCGACCGGGGATGCATGAAAAACGGAATCGAGAACCGCGACGTATTCATTCGTTCCCGCGGCGGATTGACTACCCGGTGAATAGTCGACTTCAGCTTGTGGTTCGTGAGCCGGTCAAGCATATCTCCGACATTGACAATAATCTGATCCGGCAGAGCCGTGATACCAATCCAAACCCCGTCGCGGCGGAGTACTTCCAGGCCTTCGGCGCTGGCGCCCATCAGCAGCGTAATCAGGTTTATGTCGCCATGCGCGGCGGCGCGGACCGCGCCTTCCGGTACGACGTTCGGGTCGAGCGGGAAGTAATGCAGCGCCCGCAGGATGCTGTTTCCATGGCGTACCTTGTCCTCGAAATAATCTTCCGGAAGATCGAGATAGAGGGCAATAGCCCGGAGAAGGGTCTTGCCGGTATGTTCGAATGTCCGGTACGTTTCGAGTGTATAGGTTTGAAAATCAGGGCGATCATCCGGAAAAACGTTACGCGGGTATTGCTCCCATACCGGATCGCCGTCTTCCTGCTCGGGGTGAGGCTGGCCGACGTGGTAAAATTCCTTCAGGTCCGCAACTTTGAAACCTTTTGCCGTTTCCTTGCCTTTGCCGACGTATCCGCGCTGCCCGGCAATACCCGGAATTTCATATTGACGTTTATAACTTTCCTCCGTAAAGAAAAAGCCTTTTACGGCGGTATATAGCTTATCCTGCAACTCGGGCGTCAATCCGTGGTTTTTAATCGCGACGAACCCGATATTATTGAACGCCGCTCCGAGGTCGGCTACGAACGCCGCTTTGCGGGCGGGGTCGCCGGAGGTAAAGTCGGCCAGATCCAGCGAAGGGATCGCGTCCAGTAAGGTACCTGCCTCTGCCATGTTGTTGAAGTAGTTAGTTGGTTTCTGCAAAAGTAACTATTTCGGGATTGTTTAATCTCCGGGACTTTCCTAGTTTGCCCGGGTTTCCTGAACCGCATGCATCCCGAACTCCCGACGTATAACCTCAGAGCGTTTCCGCATCACGAACCCGAAGCGCCTTTTTACATGACCCGCCTGGAAGAGCTGGTCCGGGATTTCAAAGGCATCGACCGGTCGCACTCGCATACTTTTTACCTCCTGATGTGGATTGTGGCGGGTACCGGAAAGCATACTATCGATTTCCGGACGTATGATGTCGGTCCGCGCCAGCTGTACTTTCTCACGCCGGGGCAGGTACACAGTTGGGAGCTGTCGGCCGATATCCGGGGGTACAACCTGTTTTTTGAACCGGGGTATTTCCGGAGCCGGTTTTCATCGCGCCTGTTTTCCTATCCGTTTTTTCACTCGCACCAGCACCGTCCGCTGCTGGATATGCCCGATCCGGCTTTCGAGACCCTGTACGACCTGGCGTTTGCCGAGTACCGGTCGCAAGCTCCCCAACGCCAGGAGGTGTTTTTGTCCTACCTGCACATCATCCTCGAAAAAGCGAATCGGACGTACCAGCAAACCTGGCCGGGAGAAGCGACGCCGTCGTACGACCGCCTCCGGCAATACGAGGAGCTGCTCGAACAGCAGTTTCTGACGGTTCGGGAAGTAAAGACGTATGCGGATCAGCTCAACGTCACGCCCAATCACCTGAATCATATCTGCAAAAAGCTTTTGGGAAAAACGGCCAGTCAGTTGTTGTACGACCGGCTCGTGATCGAAGCCAAGCGGCTGCTCACCCATACCGCCATGTCCGTAAAGGAAATCGGCTATCTGCTTCATTTTGAAGATCCCTCGTACTTCGTCCGGTTTTTCCGTACCCATGCCGGTCTGACACCGCTGGAGTTTCGTGCCGGAGACCATCATTGATTTGTACCATAGTACCCGTTAATCATCCCTTCCGCGGGCGAGAGGGCTGCCCTACCTTTGTATCCGAAGATCAGGAAGTTATTTTCTCCCGATTTTCCTCTACCATGTCTGCGCACAGTAAATTATATAGCATCGCCTTTAACAAATGTCCTAAATGTCATCAAGGTGACTTTTTCGTCAGCAAAACGGCCTTTTCCCGGAACTTTGACAAAATGCATGCCCGTTGCCCTCACTGCGGGGAAAACCTGGTGCCGGAAAACGGATTTTACTGGGGAGCCTTATACGTCAGCTACGGACTGTACGTACTCTACTGCCTGGTGGCGTTTTTCCTCTTCGTCAAGGTATTGAAAGCCGATCTGGACTACTTCCTGATCTGGCTCGTACCTTCCCTGGTACTCCTGATGCCCTGGTTTTTCCGGCTGGCCCGCCGGACCTGGCTGAATATCTTCGTGAACTACGACCCTGAAAAAGCCCGGCAGAAACCCCTCGGAGCTACTGCCGCGGAAGCATACTGATTGAAAAGCCATGAAAAAGGCGGGCCGGGTAACCGGTCCGCCTTTTTTGGCGATAAACAGGAAGAAAACTGGTGAAGAGCAGGCTGAAAGCGATTCCGGCACTTGAATTCCTACAGAAAACCCCCGCCTAAAAACAGGCGGATAACGGCCACGACCAGCACGATCGTGTTGAGATTCCGGCCGCCTTTGGCAGACGACAGCGCGCCGATGCCCAACCCGACAAACGCAATCGGAATGGCGATCCAGTTGACGACGCCGACGAGTGGTATCAGTCCCACAAAAGCAAGGACAAAGGCGACGATACCGATGAAGATCGAAATGAGATTCAACATGTTTTTCAGTGGCTTACGGGAAAGAACTGAGCCAAAGGGAGCATGTTTCCGGCACAATCCCAACGGGCCTTGTATGGCCGGTGTTGCGCCGGTATCAACGTTCTTTTTCAGGGCCGGACATAAAAAACGGCATCTCACTTTCGGGAGATGCCGTTTTTCCAGACAAAAAGCGTCCTATTTCAGGGCGTCAGCATAGTTCTTCGCTGCTGCTTCCCAGTTAACAACATCCCAGTATGCTTTCACATAGTCGGGGCGACGGTTCTGGTACTTGAGGTAATAGGCATGTTCCCAGACGTCAAGACCGATAACGGGCGTTCCCGGCGTTTCGGCGAGGGCCATCAGCGGGTTATCCTGGTTGGGGGTAGAGACAATCGCAAGCTTCTTGTCGGCCGTAACGATCAGCCATGCCCAGCCGGAACCGAAGCGGCCGGCAGCGGCTTTGGCAAATTCTTCCTTAAACTTATCGTAGCTGCCGAACGTCTTAGTAATGGCGTCACCCAGCTCACCGGAGGGCGCGCCGCCACGCTTCGGACCGATCGTATTCCAGAAAAACGTGTGGTTCCAGTGTCCGCCGGCATTGTTGCGAACAGCCGGAGCTGTTTCTTTATTGATTTTTTTCACGAGCTGGTAGATCGTCAGAGAAGCCTCCGGTTTGCCCTCTACAGCCTTGTTCAGGTTGTCTACATAAGCTTTGTGGTGCTTGCCATAGTGGATCTCCATCGTTTGTTTGTCGATGCTCGGTTCCAGGGCATCAAAACCGTAGGGCAGAGGAGCCTGCGTAAACTGTGCCGATACCTGAGAAGCAATGGCTACCAGCCCGGCGACCAGAAAAGTGTTGAATTTCATCAGTGAAATTGGTTTCGTAGGGTACATACCTGCTGTCTGCAGTTCCACGGCAAAAATATTCCTACCGGGGGAGGCCGCAACTTTTTTTTGAAAAAAACGATGCCCGGGCTTCAGGCCGGGGTGTCGCTGCCTTTTGCCGATTGGTCGTGAATTGTTTGAATTTTTATGGTCGTTCTTCTTTTTTTTGATTTAAGTCAAAGTATCTCATGGGCTATCTTTCAAATTTTGCAGGAAATTCTGTGCATCCTTTCTTTCCCATCCTCATGAAGCTGAATATACCTCCCGACCGGATGACACCCTCTGACAAGCACTTATCGGCGGTTTTTTTTCTCGTTTGGTGATGCCTCGCGGCACCCGTTCCGGTCTTCCGCCGGTTGCATTGACGAATCGTGTTCCGTTCTGCCGATATTGCATTATTTGCAGAGTTTTATGGGAAAACCCTGAGTACCTGAACTTTTCTTTGGTGTTTTCTCATTAGTCCGGTATCACGCCTCCGATTCCCGGAATCCTTCCGGCGCCTGTGCGGGCCACCTGCACCGGCCATCCTGGTCACCCGGAAATTTGTTCATCCAGTACCTTACCCGAGCCCCTCTTTTTATGTGGATAGTTCGATTAGCCCTACAGCGTAAGTTCACCATCGCGGTGCTTGCCTTGCTGATTCTTATCGGGGGAGTGGTGTCGATCAATCAGATGCCGACCGACATTTTCCCCAGAATCAACATCCCCGTCGTGTCGGTGATCTGGACCTATCGTGGCCTCTCAACCGATGAAATGGAGAAAATGATTACCAACTTCTCCGAAACATCGGTCATCAACAACGCTTCGGACATCCAGCGGGTTGAGTCCCAGACCTACAACGGCGTGGCCGTACTGAAGATCTTTTTCCAGCCAACGGTAAAGATCGAAGAAGCGCTTGCCGCTATTACCGCTATTTCCCAGACCATCCGCGTCCGGATGCCGCCGGGTGCGCAACCGCCTATTATTGTCCGGTACAACGCGACGGACGTTCCGATTCTGCAGCTGGGCCTTTCTTCTGACAGCCTCACGGAGTCGCAGATTACCGACTACGTGACCACTCGTATCCGCCCGATGATTTCGACGGTACAGGGCAGCCGCCTGTCCCAGCCTTTCGGTGGTAAGGCACGCCAGGTTATGGTAGACCTCGATCCCGACCTTCTTACCGCCCGCGGTATTACGCCGGAAGAAGTGGTCAATGCCGTAGCCGCGCAAAACCTGACGCTGCCGAGCGGTCAGCTCCGGCTGGAAGACAAGGAATACAACGTACGCCTCAATACCAAACCCGACGCCATTACGGCGCTGAATGATATCCCCGTTAAAACCATCTCCGGCGGCGTGGTTGTCCACCTCCGGGATGTCGCCTATGTGCACGACGGCGCTATTGTTCAGACGAACGTCGTTAAGCAGGACGGTACCCGCGGGGTTTTGCTCAATATTGTCAAGACCGGTTCGGCATCTACGACCGAGGTTGTGGATAAGATCCGGAAAGAAGTACTGCCGGCTGTCCGGGGTGCGGCGCCCAAGTCGCTTCGGATTACCGAGCTGTTTGACCAGTCGGTCTTCGTCCGGGCCTCTATTCACGGGGTTTTGGTGGAAGGTATTATTGCGGCTTTGCTGACGGCTGCCATGATTTTGCTATTCCTTGGTAGCTGGCGCAGTACATTGATTGTTGCTATTTCGATCCCTTTGTCGATTCTGACGTCGCTTTGCGTGTTGTACCTGATGGGAGAGACCCTCAACATCAATACGCTCGGCGGTCTGGCTCTCGCCATCGGGATTCTGGTCGATGATGCCACGGTGACGATTGAGAACATTCACCGGAATGAGGAACTCGGTATGCCGCTGCGAAGGGCGATTATGGTCGGCGCGCACCAGATTGCCACGCCAACGCTCGTCGCTACCCTGACGATTTGTATTGTATTCGTGTCGGTGCTCTTCCTCGAAGGGCCGGCGCGTTTCCTCTTCGGCCCCCTGGCCCTGTCGGTGGTATTTGCGATGCTGGCTTCCTACCTGCTGTCGCGGACGCTCGTTCCGACGCTGGCAGATATGCTGCTGAAAGCCGAGCACCAGCACGAATCGAATGGTCATGCAAAACGTCCGAACGCCTTCCGCCGGATTTACCTGAGCTTCAACCGGGGCTTTGAGCGGTTTCAGTCGCGGTATGCCGGCGTGCTGGAATGGAACCTGGCACACCGGAAGACGGTCTTCGCGGTATTCCTGGTCGTAATCATTGGGACGGCATTTATGGTACCCTATGTCGGTCGGGATTTCTTCCCGACGGTCGACGCCGGTCAGTTCCGCCTCCACATGCGCGCTCCGGCGGGTACCCGTCTGGAAGCAACCGAGCGCATCGCGACGAAGGTGGATAAAATCATCCGGGAAACGATCCCGGCCAATGAAATCTCCACGGTGATCGCCAACATCGGTCTGACGAGCGAAAGCTACAACTTCGTTTTCCAGGATAACTCGTCGATCGGTTCGGCAGATGCCGAGCTGCTGGTAGCACTTTCGGAGGAAAAATCGAAGCCGACAGGCGAGTACGTCCGCAAGCTTCGCGCACGGCTGGCTGAGGAGTTGCCGGACGTAACGATATTCTTCCAGCCGGCAGATATCGTTTCACAAATTCTCAACTTCGGTCTGACGTCGCCGATTGATATTCAGGTAACCGGTTTCGACCGGAAAAACAACGCCCGTATTGCGCAGGAAATCCGGGATAAAGTCTCGAAAATTCCGGGTGCGGTGGACGTTCACCTGCACCAGGTCATGAGTGCGCCGGAACTGTTTGTCAACATCGACCGGGAACGGGCCAATCAGCTTGGCCTGAACGAAGGCAAAGTGGCTACCAACATGATGATTTCCATGAGCGGTACCACGCAGGTAAGCCCCAACTTCTGGCCGGATCCGGTGACGGGTTTCCCGTACCTTGTTGCGGTTCAGACGCCTCCCTATAAACTCAATACCCTGGACAAGCTGATGCAGACGCCGCTGGTGACGAATACCGGCGAGCTCACGCCCCAGTCGCTTGCCAACGTCGCCCGTATCGAACGGCGGACTGCCCCGATGGTCGTCAACCGCCTCAATACACAACCGATGTACGATGTCTATGCTTCGGTCGAGCGTACCGACCTTGGCAGCGTGTCGACTGCGATTACGTCTATCATCAAGGAATACCAGAGCCAACTCAAGCCGGGTAACAAGATCGAAGTCCGCGGACAGGTGGAAAGCATGAACTCGGCGTTTTCACGTCTGGGACTCGGGCTGATTTTTGCCGCTGTCCTTGTTTACATGCTGATGGTCGTGAACTTCCAGTCGTTCCGTTATCCCTTCATCATCATCACGGCACTGCCGGGAGCGATGTGCGGCGTGGTATGGCTGCTCTTCCTGACGCAGACGACATTCAGTATTCCTTCGCTTATGGGAGCGATCATGAGCGTCGGGGTGGCAACGGCCAACTCCATCCTGCTGGTATCATTTGCGCAGGAGCAGGTCTTCCACCACCACATGAGCCCGATGGCAGCTGCGCTCGATGCCGGCCGGACCCGTCTGCGTCCGATTCTGATGACGGCGCTGGCGATGATCATCGGGATGCTGCCGATGTCTCTCGGTCTGGGAGAAGGCGGCGAGCAGAATGCGCCGCTGGGCCGCGCGGTAATCGGCGGGCTGGTATTGGCTACGTTTACGACGCTGCTCTTCGTACCCATCGTCTTCAGCTACCTGGCGAAGAACCGGACCGAGCAGGAAATCGCGGAAGAAAAGGAATTGGCTGAAATGGAAATTTAACCGGTTTACGGTTTTCTGTTTTTCGTTTTCAGTGACGGAGAACAGAAAACCGAAGACTGACAACTGTAAACACGATCACATAATGCAACCAAAGAAAAGTTTCTGGATCTGGCTTGTTCCGGTGGGGTTACTGGCACTGTTTTTCTTCGTAGGAATTCTGCCCCGGGTGAAGAATCAGCAGGAATTGCACGCGGAAAGTGATGCCGCGTCGAACCGGCTGCCGCTGGTCAACGTCATCGTCGCGAAGCGCTCCCTCGATACCACCGGTCTGACCCTTCCCGGACAGATCATGCCCTACCGCGAAACGCAGGTATTTGCCCGTACACAAGGTTTTTTGCGCCAACGCCTCGTTGATATCGGATCGAAAGTACGGCGCGGCAGCCTGCTGGCAACTGTCGAGGCTCCCGAACTCGATCAGGACATTCTGAAAGCCAAAGCCGATCTGAAACTGGCGCAGGTCAACCTCGACCGTGTCAAGAGTGTCACCCTTCCCGGTGCCGTTTCCCAACAGGATGTGGATAACCGCCAGGCCAGTTTCGAAGTCGGCCGGGCAAGCCTGCAACGCCTCGAAGCGCTGAAGGCACTTCAGGAAGTGCGGGCGCCGTTCAATGGCATCGTGACGGCGCGGAGCGTGGAAGTAGGAGCCCTCATCAATACGGGAAATATGCCGCTCTTTACGGTATCCCAGCTCGATACGCTTCGTGTGTATATTGATGTTCCGCAGACGTATTTCCAGATGGTGAGTATCGGTTTGCCGGCTACGGTCAAAATTCCGGAGCTGGGCAAGACGTTCACCGGCAAGGTAGTCCGTACATCCGGAACGCTGCGCGCCTCGTCCCGGACCCTGCTGACGGAAGTAGCCATCCCGAACCGCTCAGGCGATCTGGTAGCTGGTCTCTACGGTCAGGTTACGCTCGACGTCCGTTCGGCGCATCCTCCGGTGCGGATTCCTGCCAATACCCTTCTCATTACGCCCGAAGGTCCCCGCGTAGTCGTGGTTTCGGCCAATAATCAGGTTCACATGACGCCGATCACCATCGGCCGCGACTTCGGTACCAGCCTGGAAATCCTGGAAGGGCTGGAGGGCGACGAGCGCCTGGTCATGAATCCTTCGGACGGCCTCCGCGACGGAGCTATGGTCCGTGTAAAAAAATAACTAATTCCCCGTCCCGGAGCTTTCCGGGACGCTCTTTGAGATACGCATGAATCGTTCCATCCTAGTACTGGCTTTCCTTTCGGTAACCGTGCTGCAGGCACGTGCGCAGGAAGGGCGGCCTTTTGCGGACCCCGTCCTGAGTGACCTTATCGACAAAGGGCTGGCTTTCAGCCCGGATGTTAAAAATGCCGTCAGCCGGGTCGACGAAGCCCGGGTGCGGGTGCGGGTGGCAGAATCGTTCCTCAAGCCGACTGTCCGCGGAAACCCCCTTGTTCAGACGCAGAGCCTTTCTCCCAACCGGCCGGTACAGTTTGCCAATGTCAACGTGCAGCGCGTGCAGGTCAGTACCTTTCAGATTCCGGTAGACGCCAGCTTTGAGCTCGATTTCTTCAAACGCCTGCGTCAGGGCGTGCAACTGGCTCAGATTCAGACCCAGGTGTCCGAAGCAGACGTGCGGATTGCCCGCCTGGCTATTGCCTCGGAAATCGCCCGGGTATATGCCCTCGTTCGGGCCAATGACGCCGAACAGCAGGTTTTTACCCGTACGCTGTCTTCCCGGGATTCTGTTCTGGCGGTAGTTCGTGAGCGTTTCCGGATCGGGTTGACCAGTGAAATGGATGTCCGCCGGGCAGAAACCGAAATCGCCGGTCTTAAAACCCAGCAGACGGCTCTGCAACGCAGCCGGCACGAGCTGACCAACGGCCTCGCAATCCTGACCGGTCAGGATGTTGGCGCATACAGCCTCACACCAGCTACTTTGCCGGAGTATGCTACGCCGACCTATGAGAACATCACGGTGGATCTTCTCCGCAGCCGGCCGGATATCCAGCAGTCTGACCTGCTGACCAATGCCGCCGATGTACAGGTAGGCATTGCCCGGACAGCCCTGAAGCCGCGGATCAACCTCCTCGGATCAGGCGGTCTGCAAAGCGGTACCATCGAAAAGGTACTGTATCCGACGAGCTACACCTATACCGTGGGCGCCGGAGCGAGCTTTCCTATCTACGAAGGCAAGCGGAACCGGGAAAACATCAACCTCGCCCGTCAGCAGGTACAAACCGCGAAACTGGCGGTAGATCAGAAGGTAGTTACCGCTCAGCGTGAGGCGGAGGTAGCACTCGATAATATCCGTGATCTCGAAACCCAGCTGACCAACCAGCAGGCCGTGATTCAAAGCGCCCGGCAGACCGAACGCCTGGTACGTGAAGTGTATGCCAAAGGGCTGACAACCTACCTGGATGTCCTTGACGCACAGCGTACGACGATAGACGCGGAGCGCCAGCTTGTGCAACTGCAGGGCCAGCGGCTGGTTTATGCCGTAGCGTTGTGGAAATCCCTCGGCGGTAAATAGTATTCACTCTTTCAGACGGAAAAAGGGCCGGAGCAACGCGCTTCGGCCCTTTTTGCTGACTTTCAGCGGAGGCGGGTCCGCTGCAGGTGACGGCGAAGCGTAATCGTGTGGCAGGTAATGCCATAGTTCGCCTGGATATCCTTCAGCGTTTTGACAAGGTTGTTTTTGTTTTGAGCAACGATTTTCTCGAGGCAGTCGACCGGTACCCGGACAAGTTTACCTTTTCTTCCCTGCCCGCTTTGATTTACCAGCCCGTTGTAACGCTTTTCCTCCCATTTGTCGAACCAGTGGTAGAGGGTAATCCGGGAAACAGCGAATACCTGCATCAGAACGGTCGTACTGACTCCCTTCGACGAGAGGAGTATGCACTGACTCCGCTTGCGGACATTGGCGTTGGGGCTGCGCTTGGCCAGGCGGGCCAGTTGCGCCCGCTCTTCATCAGTCAATTGAATGAAACGCATAAGCGTACTTTACATTTAAGTTTGGATAGGTGGACGGTAGAAAGGGAACTGGTCTCGAATTGCCGTGAATGACTCAAAAATAGGCAGCAATACCTGCCAGGGAGAAGGCCGGCAGTGCCGGGCGGCCAAATCGCGGAAATAATTCGCCAAAAGGCGTTGAATTAAAAAAAACAGCGAAACGCCGAGTAGGAAGGGAAGGAAATACGGCGTAGAAGAAACCTGATTAGGCTGGTAAAGAAACAGAATCAGCGTCTAAAAAATACGGCAATCGCGGTTTTTTAGACGCTGAAACAGACTTACAGGAAGCCACAATTGCCTATAGCAGGTATCAGGCGACTGACGTTATCCACCAGGTATTTCCGAACGGATCGGCGACGCCGCAGGTGCGGCCATAGTCCTGATTGGAAAGCTCCATGACAGTACTGCCGCCGGCGTTCAGCGCGCGCTCATAGACGTCATCGGCGTTTTCCACATAGACAAACAAGTGCGCGGTAACGGGTGGATACTGCTCCGTAGCATCCGCAAACATAATGGTACTGTTACCGATACGGATTTCTGCGTGCATGATCGTGTGCTCGTCGCGCTGGCGGCGAAACTGTTCCGTTGCACCGAAGACCTCCTGCGTGAAAGCGATGAACGCCGGCGCACCGTTCAGAATGAGGTACGGCATGACTGCCTGGTGACCATTGGGAATGTTCATGGTAGTGAAGTAGTTGGTTGAGGTCCAAAATTCGGATCGCGCTTCTTCCGGAAATTGGAAAAAACGGACATTTCACCAGCCCATCCAGCCGGTAGCCTCATTTTCCCGGAAAAAGAAATGACCGGGATGAAATCCGGAAAATTCCCGGAAATCATGGATGAAATGCGACTGATCGTAGTACCCGCACCGGTAGGCAAGTTCCGTCAGCGACTCAAACGTTTCCGGATGTGCGATAGCAGATTGAAACCGGATAATACGGGAAAACAGCTTGGGCGAAAAGCCGGCATACTCGTGGAATTTCCGTGAGAATTGGCGCTGAGAGAGTGAACAGGCATCCGCCAGCAACTCGATGCGGGTCATTCCGCGGGTTTCAATGACAGACCGGATACAGGAAAAAACACCGGGTTGCGGAGCCTTCTCCCGGAATCTTTTTTCGAGGAATGATGAAACGATGGCTATCCGCTGGTCTGTATCCACCGCCAGCATCATGCGTTCCTCCAGCGCCCTGCCTTCCCTCCCGAAAACCGAGCCAAGGTCCGGCATCTCATTCGTGAGATCAGAGGCCGGCTGGCGGATCAGCAGCGGAACGGCATACGGGTACAGGTATACTCCGAAAATACCGAAGGCTTCTCCGACAGAAAACCGCCTGAACCGGCTCGATTGCCCGTGTATACCCGAGGTGAACGACTTCTCCGTGCCCGCTCCGTACCATTCGTCAAACCGCCCCTGGTAATGGAACACCATTTCGGCGCATCCATCTGCCAGGGTACGGTGATGGTAGATCCCGTCCGGCGCTCCCTCCAGTACCCAGAAGAAGCGGACAAAACCGGCCAGTGCCGGCGACGGAGGGATCGTCCGGTAGTGCATGTCAGGGCAGGGCGATATGGCCCCGGTCGTCAAAAGGCCAGAACGGATTGTAGGCGACTTCAAACAGGTGCCCGTCGGGGTCCCGGAAATAGCCGCTGTACCCGCCCCAGAATACTTTTTCGGCAGGTTTGACGATGGTAGCTCCGAGTCGTGCTACTTCGGCCATGACTTCGTCTACTTCCGCTTCCGAGCCCGTGTTATGGGCCAGCGTCAGGCCTGAAAATCCTGTGCCTGCGGGGTCGATACCCGCGTCGGCGGCCAGCAGGTGGCGGGGGAAAAGACTGAGTACAACGCCGCCCAGCTGAAAAAAGGCGACATTTTCATTGCTGTCGGGTGATTTTTTCCACCCCAGTCCTTCTTCGTAAAAGGCAAGCGCCCGCGGCAGGTCGGCGACGCCCAGCGTAATCAGGTGAATGCGTGGTTTCATGCCTATTTGGTTTTGCGGACGGCTTTGAAATTACCGTTGGGTTGAATAAATGTGACAGAAACCGCTTCCTTGCCGTCCGGAACCTCAAAGCGGGCGCTGTAGCCGTCCAGTTTGATTAACTTAAACTGATCTTTCCCGGTAGAGGCAAGTTCATACTCCGGTTGTCCCGGTACAAAGAGGTACAGCGTATGGTCGTTTTTGATGTAGGACTTGATCGTCATACCTGCCAGGAGAAACTCGCCGGTGTATTTTTTGAGATCATCGGCAGTGAGTTGCTGTACAACGGGCACCCGGGTGAAGGTAAACGGCTTGTCAGCTGCTTCCAGCCCATAGCCGAGGAATGATTCGATATCGCCCGTTACACCTGTCTGAAACTGCAGGCGGATGGATCCCTTGTCGGTTGTATCGATTTTCGGACGGATGCTAATCGGCTGAAATACATCGTATTGCTTGTGCCGGAGCCAGAATTTCTCCCGCCGGGTCTGGAGAAAAAGAGAATCTCCTTTCACCAGTACCTGGAATGTTCCGAAAGCACCGCTGTGGAAATTGCCGGCATAGTCGGCTGCAGCATGGCTGGGGCGGGTGCCCTTCTTTTCAAGATCAACGGATTGAACAGATTCTTCGTCTTTCCGTGCCTTACGGATCACAGCCAGGCGTGCGCCGTTCCAGTCCTGATACTCCAGTTTCAGCAGCCGGTCGGCGATCAGGTTCCGGATAATCCCCGGAACGGCCGAGTTGCTCTGGTTCGAAAGGACAACAATTCCGAGGCTGTCGGTCGGAAAGAAACTCGTGCTGGCACTGAAGCCGTCGATGTTTCCGCCGTGCTATACGCGGTAATGTCCTTTGTAGGAACTGAGCATCCAGCCAAAACCATAGTCAGAGAAGGAGAGGCCCGGCTGACTTTTATCGGGCACGCCGCCGCCCATTGTCATCTGCGGTGACATGGCTTCGCGAACATATCCGGCCGGGAGAATTTCTTTGCCGTCGAGCTTGCCGCCGGCAATCCAGAGCCGGAGCCACTGCGCCATGTCGAGAACATTGCTGTTGATACTGCCGGCCGGGCCCATTCCGACAATCGGATAGTAATCCAGCGGTTTCGTGTCTTTTTCGCCGACTTCAGCATATCCGAGCGAAGCGTCCGTACTTTTCCGGAAATCGGCAAGACTGAAGCCCGAAGTATTCATAGCCAGCGGCTGAAAGAGTTTTTCCCGGATGTTGTCCTCCCAGGATTTTCCCCATAGCTTCTCCGTAAGGGAGCCTTGTGCCAGGAACATGAAGTTATTGTACTGCCAGGTTTGGCGGAGCGGAGCCGTAGGTTCCATAAACGCGATGCGGGCAAGCAGGCTGTCGCGGCTGCCGGCGTTGAGGTACCAGGAGAGGTCGTAGCGCGGGAGGCCCGTCCGGTGGCACATCATGTCGCGGAGGGTAACCTGTTTGGTGAGTGACTCCTGCGCGAACGTCAGTTCCGGCAGGTAGGTATGCGCCGGTTTGTCGAGGTCTACCTTTCCTTCTTTTTCGAGCAGCCCTACCAGAGACGACGTAAACGCCTTGGTACAGGAGCCGATGGCGAAAAGGGTCTGAGGCGTAACGGGTAGTTTCTGGCTGACATCCCGGTAGCCGAAGCCTTTGGCGTAGACGACCTGGCCTTTCTCGACTACCGCGACGGCGAAACCGGCTGCTTTCCAGTCTTTTAAGGCACGGTTGAAGGCCGTATCAAGGCCGGCAAACCGGTCAGTTTGTTTACGGGGTTTCTGCGCAAAGGCGGAGCAGGAGAGCAGAAGCAGGAGTAGTGCTTTTTTCATGGAATGGGAGGACTCGTGAGTGACGAAAATACAGCCGGCGGTGTCGGAACGAAGATAAAATAGGACAGGCGGTTCGGCAACGAACGGGCAGGCACTTTTGTATCTTTGTGTCTTCCCAAACAGAGAACGATGATCCGTACTGTAATTTTCGATATGGACGGGGTGATAGTTGACACCGAACCGGTCCATCGATATGCTTTCTTCCGCCATTTTGATGAACTCGGCATCGAAATTCCCACCGAAAAGTACGTCACCTTTACCGGACAATCTACCCGCAATGTCTACCAGCGCATCAAGGATGAATTTGGTGTGGAAGGTACTGTAGCTGAGCTGGTTGACCGCAAGCGTGCTATTTTTAATAATGCTTTTGATGAAAAGGAAGACCTCGATCTGCTGCCCGGCGTCCGGACGCTGATCGAAGACCTTTACGCCAACGGCATCCAGCTTATCCTGGCGTCGTCGTCAGCTAAAGTGACGATCGGGCGTATTTTCCGGCGTTTCGGACTTTATCCGTATTTCACGGATATCGTCAGCGGCGAAGACTTTCCGAAATCCAAGCCCGATCCGGCCATCTTTCTGCAGGCGGCGTCGCTGTCGAAAGCGCCGAAAAACGAGTGCATCGTCATCGAAGATTCGACCAATGGCATCCGTGCGGCGAAAGCGGCCGGCCTGTATTGCATCGGTTACGCCAGTGAGCATACGCTGGGGCAAGACCTGATTGAGGCTGACCGCGTGATCCGGCATTTTTCGGAACTGTCGGCAGCAGAAATCCGGGCGATTGAAGTGTCGGTTCCGGCAGAATAGCCGTTGCCACAGGTCATTCACAAAAAGCAGGGTCGTCGTGCCCTGCTTTTTGTTTGTCGACACAAATGAAAAATTGGCAAATAAACGCCCAAACATGCAGAAAGGCGCAGTATATTTCGGCAGTAAAGTGGCGCTTTTGCCTTATTTTTGCCTGCATGAAACGTTTTCTCCTCCTCTTTTCTGTTTTACTGGCCGGTCTTTCCGCCTCTGCGCAGAAGCCGTTTACCACCGGCAACCAGCGCTGGGCCGATTCGGTTTTCGCCCGTCTTTCTCTCGACGAAAAAATTGGCCAGCTGCTCATGCCGCGCGCCAATACGTCCAATGCGCCGTATGACCGCGACAAACTGACTGCCTGGGTGCGGGACTACAAAATCGGCGGTCTGGTATGGTTTGCCAACCAGCCTACCCGGCAGACGGCCATGATCAACGAACTGCAGGGCCTTTCGGCTATTCCGATGATGATGGGGGAAGACCTCGAATGGGGGCTGACCATGCGCCTCGACAGTACCATACGCTATCCCTACGCGCTGACGCTGGGAGCGATCCGGGGAAATGACGACTGGTTTTACCGCATGGGGAAACAGATCGGAGAACAATGCCGCCGGGCCGGAATTCATATCAATTACGCGCCCGTCGCCGACGTCAACAATAACCCCAATAACCCCGTCATCGGCTTCCGGTCGTTCGGGGAAAACCAGACCGAAGTACTCCGCCGGGCTACGGCCTACATGAAAGGCATGCAGGATGCCGGCCTGATCACCACGGCAAAACACTTTCCGGGGCACGGGGATACCGACGTGGATTCCCACGCTGACTTGCCGGTTATCAGCCATTCCCGCGCGCGGCTCGACTCGGTGGAACTGTTTCCGTTCCGGAAGCTGATCCAATCCGGCCTGAACGGCGTGATGGTTGCCCACCTGAGTGTTCCGGCCCTCGACCCGACGCCGAAGCAGGCGACGACGCTCTCCAAGCCTATTGTTACCGGCCTGCTGCGCAAGGAATTGGGTTTTGAAGGCCTGATCTTTACCGATGCCATGGATATGCAGGGCGTCGCCAAGCATTTTCCTCCCGGCGTGGCGGGTGTGAAGGCGCTTCTCGCCGGAAACGATGTACTGGAGACGTTTGCCGATGTGCCTTCGATGTTTCAGGCCATCAAGAGCGCCGTGCTTTCCGGAGAAATTCCGATGCAGGACCTCGACGAAAAGGTATTGCGCGTACTGCGGGCCAAAGCCTGGCTCGGACTGGATCATTACCAGCCCGCGCCGCTGAATAACCTGCTTGCTGATCTGAACAAACCGACTGCCGAGGCGCTTGCCCGCAAACTCGCCGAGGGCAGTCTGACAGTACTGCGGAACGAAGGCGGAGTACTGCCGCTCAAAAACCTGGCGACAGCCAAAGTAGCCGCTATCAGCGTTGGTGCGCCGGCGCAAGGTCCTGTTAACCCGACAGCCGAACAGGCGATGCTGCTGAACTACCTGCCGGTGGATACCTTCCGGGTAGATGTAAAAACCTCAGCCGAGCAACTCGCTGCGGTGAAAGCGAAGCTCGCCGGATACGATGTGGTAGTCGTTGCCCTGCATAGCCCCTTCATGCGCTCCGCAAATGCGTGGCCGGAGGCAAACCTGAAGCTTGCCAATGCGTTTGTGGGTATGCCGAACGCAGCGTACCTGTTTTTCGGTAACCCCTATGTACTGGACAAACTGCCGGGTATTGAAAAGTCGAAAGCGCTCGTTGTGACGTATCAGGAAACGACTGTGATGCAGGAACTGGCGGCGCAGCTCGTCGGAGGGGGTATCGGTGCGAACGGCCAGCTGCCGGTGACGGTCAATACCCAATTCAAATTTGGCGACGGTCTGACGGTACAACAGATGGGCCGTTTCCGGTATGGCCTGCCGGAAGCAGTGGGAGTGGATTCCCGGTTGCTGAACGCCCGTCTGGATTCCATTGTCAACCAGGGACTTGACGCGAAGGCATACCCCGGAGCTTCGGTACTCGTGGCGAAAGACGGTATGGTTATTTTCAAGAAAGCCTACGGCAAGCATACCTATGAGAGCAATCAGGCAGTACGTGAGTCGGACCTGTACGACCTCGCTTCTGTAACCAAAGTCAGTACTTCCGTGCTGGCGCTGATGCGGATGCAGGATGAAGGCAAGTTCCGGCTGGATATGACCCTCGGCGAACTGCTTCCGGAATGGAAAAAATCAAACAAGGCTTCCCTGAAACTGATTGATATCCTGACGCACCAGGCGGGATTGAAGGCATGGATACCTTTCTGGCAAACCTGCCTGGACTCTACCCGGGCCAGCGGCTGGAAACGGAAGACCTTCAGCACCGAACAAAGCCGGAAATACCCGATTGCGGTAGCCGATCACCTGTTCCTGCACCGCCGGTATAAAAAGAAGCTGTTGAAGCAGATCGAAGACTCGCCGGTAAACCCGAAGCAGGGATATGTTTACAGCGATCTTTCCTATTACCTCTATCCGCAGATTGTGGCGCGACTGGCTGGTGAAAACTGGGAAGACTACCTGAAAAATACCTTCTACAAGCCGATGGGGGCAACCACGCTCACCTATAACCCGCGTACGGCGTATAGCCTTGACCGTATCGTTCCGACGGAGTACGACTCGCTGTTCCGGAAAGAACTGATTCACGGGCGGGTACACGATGAAGGTGCAACCATGATGGGTGGAATTTCCGGTCATGCGGGTTTATTCGGGAATGCGAACGACCTCGGCAAGCTGTATCAGATGTACCTCAACGGAGGCGAATACGGCGGCCAGCGGTTTATCCGGGAGCAGACCATTAAGCAGTGGACATCCTATCCGTTTCCAGTGGAGGTAAACAGCCGCCGCGGAATCGGCTTCGACAAGCCGGACCGCAAAAAGCCGGGCCTTTCCGGACCTCCGTCGGCCGGGCCGCTCAGTTTCGGTCACTCGGGCTTTACGGGAACGTTTGTCTGGGTGGAGCCGCAGGACCGGATGATGTACATTTTCCTGTCAAACCGCGTGTATCCGACCCGAAACAACGGCAAGATCGGCCAGCTCAACATCCGGACGCAGTTTGGTGAAATGATCTACCAAACCATCCGTCAATCCACGCAAATCGCCGGATTTTGAGGAAAGCAATACCCATCAAAGAGAAGGGCGGCTCCGATAGCACGGAGCCGCCCTTCTCTTTGATGTTAGCCAAATCACATTCCATACAGCCATCCAAAACTGAAAACAGAAAACTGAAAACCGCAAACTGACTACTTCACAATCTGGCTGCTCAACCGCATCAGCTCTACTTCGGATAGCTTGGCATTGAATTGCGCCTGAATCAGCCGGGTTTCGGCTGCGACGGCATTGCGCTGCGCTTCCCGGAGCTCCAGAGAGCCGGTTACGCCGATCTTGTAGCGGTCGAACGCGATGCGGACGTTCTGCTGAGCCACGGACAGGTTTTGATACTCCAGGTCCAGCAGATTCAGATTATTCCGGTAACTGGCATAGGTTTGCTCCAGGTTGGAAAGCAGTTGCAGTTTCAGGTCTTCTTCCTGCTGGCGGGTAATCTCCTCGGTAATGCGGGCGCCCTGAATCCGGCGGCGCTGGTTGAGACCGTCGAAGATGGTACTGCTCAGGCGGATCCCGCCGACAAGGTTGGTACTGTTGCCGCTTTTCACCCCGAAGCCTGAACCGCCGTTCCACTGAGCGTTGTAGGCATAGCTGGTGAGCAGGTCGACCGTCGGCCAGAGCAGCGCCTGCTGGTTTTTGATGTCGAGATTGGCGACGCGGTTGTTGTAACGGGCGACGATCAGCTGCGGGTTCTGGCTCAACGTTTGTTCGCGAAGCGATTCAAAAATCAGGTTGCGTTCGAGCAGAAGGGTATCTGCCGTCCGGAAGTCCGTTCCCAGATCACGTGCCAGTAATTGATTGAGTTGTGTCTTGGTGTTGACCAGTACCTGCCGCTGTGCGATGAGGATGGACGTATCGGCATTGAAATCAACCTGAGAATTCAGAAAATCCACTTTCGAACCCTGCCCGATATCAAACCGGTCTTTTGCCAGGCGGCGGCGTTCCCGGGAGATAACCAGGGCGTCTTCATACGTCCGTACCTGCTGCGCAAGCTGGACGACGGTATAATAGGTATTGACAACGTTCGCGACGGTTGTTTCGAGGGTAACCTGCGCCTGCGCTTCACCGGATTTAACGAGCTCTTCGAGGCGGTTTTTGAGAATATACATACTCATCCCGTCGAAAAGCGTCCATGTCATCTGTACCGACGCGGCAAGTGAGCGATTGAGAATACCGCGCTGTTCGAGGGGAGGGCGTACGGCGTCGAAAAAAGTCTGATTGGTATTGTTGAGCGTCGCGTTCGGTTGCGCCGTGCCGATAACCGTCGGGAGCATACCGGCATTCCCGCGGGTATTGTCGTTTTCGGCGAGCTTCACCTGGGTTTTGGCGACCTTGATTGCGTAGTTCCGTTCAAGAGCCGTAGCCACTGCGTTTTCCAGCGTGAGTACTTCAGTCGCTTTCTGAGCAAAAAGGGTAGAGGAAAAGGTAAAAAAGCCGAATACCAGGGCTATTTTTTTGTACATGGGGAATACGGTTGAGCGTCCCGAAGAACGGTCCGCCGTGTTTGCGCAGCGGACCGTTTTCTGAACAAGACTGTTCAACTAAATTAGACAGGTGCCGAAAGCCCGGCGGGCAATCTGAGATAAACCGAGCAAAAGTAGCGACGAAGGCAGTTTTGCAGTGCTAAGGTCATTAAAAACAAGAACTTAGCCCCGATTCCCGCGTTGGCGGCTGTCTGTCAGAGGTTGAGCAGGGTAGTGCTTTTAACTTCTTCCATCACAAACGAACTGCTCATGTGCGAAACACTGCTGAGTACGCTCAGCTTGCTTTGGTAGAAGGTGTTGTAGGCTTCCATGTCGGCGACGACAATTTTCAGCAGGTAGTCAAAATTTCCCGAAACCACCGAGCATTCCAGGATTTCGGGCAGCTGCCGGATGGCCTCGTTGAACTCCTGAAACCCTTCCCTTCGCTGCTTGTCGAGCGTCACGAAACAATACACCATCATCGCGCGGCCGATCCGCTTGCGGTTGACCAGGGCCACGTATTTCTCGATGATACCCTGATTTTCCAGTTTCTTGATCCGGTCGTGTACGGGGGTGATACTGAGATGGACTTTTTCCGCCATTTCGCGCACGGTGAGGAGCGCATTTTCCTGTAGAAGATTCAGAAGTAACCGATCAGTAGAATCCAGTTCCATAGTTTAAGTTTTGGTTTGTAAAAATAGGCGAAATTTCACTCAGAAAAATTTTCGGGGAATGATGTGCAATATATCAGGTTGGGAGAAAAAAAATCAATATTGGGTCAATACCGGGCAATAAAATTCTTATTTAAATGGGTATCGGAGAAAATAATTCTAGATGCAGGAAATTTGCAGCGTGATCCGGTACGACCGCCGGCGGGCGGGTTTCCGTCCTGTACTTCGTCAAGAACCAAAACAGATACGCACATGATTATTGGTGTCCCCAAAGAAATCAAAAACAATGAAAACCGGGTTGCCCTCACACCGGCCGGAGTAGCCGAGCTGAAGAAACACGGGCACGAGGTGTATGTGCAGAGCACAGCGGGTATCGGCAGCGGTATCAGTGACGAAGACTACACCGGCGCAGGAGCTACCATTCTCGCCACGATCGAAGAAGTATATGCCATCGCGGAAATGATCGTGAAAGTAAAAGAGCCGATCGCATCCGAGTATCCCCTCATCAAGGCCAACCAGCTTCTCTTTACCTATTTCCACTTTGCCTCGTCGGAAGAACTGACCCATGCCATGCTCGAAAGCGGCGCGGTCTGCCTGGCCTATGAAACGGTGGAAAAAGCGGACCGCAGCCTGCCGCTGCTGATTCCGATGAGTGAAGTAGCCGGCCGGATGGCGGTACAGGAAGGAGCGAAATACCTCGAGAAACCGATGGGTGGCCGCGGTATCCTGCTCGGCGGTGTAGCCGGGGTGAAACCTGCCAACGTCCTCGTGCTTGGCGGCGGGATCGTCGGAACCCAGTCCGCGAAAATGGCCGCCGGTCTCGGCGCCAACGTAACGATCGTTGACGTAAACCTCCAGCGCCTCCGGTACCTCGAAGACATCATGCCGGCCAACGTCGACACCGTGATGTCAAATGAGTACAACCTGCGTCAGCTTGTCCAGCATACCGATCTCATCATCGGCGGCGTGCTGATCCCCGGCGCCAAGGCTCCGTTCCTCATCACGAAAGACATGCTGAAACTGATGCGGCCGGGTACGGTGATGGTCGACGTGGCCATTGACCAGGGCGGTTGCTTCGAAACGTCGCACGCCACGACGCACCAGGATCCGATTTTTGTGGTCGACGACATCGTTCACTACTGCGTCGCTAACATGCCGGGAGCGGTACCCTATACCTCTACCCTCGCGCTGACCAATGCCACCCTGCCGTATGCACTGCAACTGGCCAACAAGGGATGGAAGAAAGCCTGTCGCGACAACGAAGAACTCAAGAAAGGACTGAACATCGTACACGGAAAGACGGTCTACAAAGGCGTAGCAGACGCCTGGGACCTCTCGCTGACGCCGGTCGAAGATATCCTTGGAAAAGTCATCGTGGCCTGATCCACGGCTTTCCGCAGCATTCATCACAATCAACAACTAAGCCAACCAACCCGCCGCCTGATGAAAGTCAGGCGGCTTTTTTGTTGGCTATCGGCAGTCGGTTGTCAGCTTGCGGCTTTAAGCTGTAGGCAATAGGCTTTAGGCATGCTGGCGACTGGGTTCATTGAAAAGTGGATCATGTTATTATCTCTTACAGCTTAAGACCTGAAGCTACAGCCCACTGCTTACAGCCCATAGCTTATTGCTTAAAGCCGACAACCAACGACCAAAAGCCACCCGCCAGAATAATATTCCGTTTTGAATTATTCCGGGAAGTGGGATTTGAGGGATGCTGGCAAAAAGCGGGCCGGGAGAGAGCGGGAGGGAGGAAACGGAAGGGGCATAAAACAAAATTACCGACCCGCAAAGCAGGCCGGTAATCATCGTTCAACCTTCAACCTATCTGTCTTTTTCTTCTATGCAGTTACCCGAACAAGGCTCTGTTCCGTCAGGCGAACCAGATCACTTACATTCCGCACATTTTCCAACGCCTCATCCGGTAACTGGACTCCGAATTGTTGTTCAATCATTACAACTAACTCGGTCATTTCTAAACTATTAAACCCGAAGTCATTCCTGAAAGTTCGATTCAAACGAAAAAACTCGGGATTAATAAAAAAGTGCTCGGTGACCATGTTTCGGATGGTGTCGACCACCTTTGATTGATAGAAAGTAGTATGCATGGCTTTTACAGGGGATATAGGAAATAACGGATCAACGAGCAAAATAGTTTATATCTCTTAGATCAAAATTTCGGGTAAAAGTTTGATCCGGAGGCTTACCAGATTTTTGTTCCCGCGAGCCGGTTGAGCTCCAGACGAGCCAGGGCCTGCTGGTACAAAAACTGGATTTGCTGGAACTCGGCCTCTTCAACGGCGGTCTGAGCCGACTGAATTTCCAGCTGCGTGATAACGCCGTTCTGGAACCGGACGTCGGCCAGTTTCAGCGCATAGCGGGCTTCCTGCAGTTGCGTGTCGGAGAGTTTCAGCTTCTCGGTTACAGATTGCAGTTCCGACAGCGCCTGACTGATTTGCGTACGCACACCCAGCTTGGCGTTTTCAGTGCTGTACTGGTTCATCTGCAGGTTTTTCCGGGCCAGTTCTTCCTGCAGCTGGTAGCGCTTGCCGGCGTAGATCGGAGCGGAGATCTTCACGCCCACGCCGCCGTTAAAGCGAAACTGCTCGATTTCCGGCTGGATGCCGTTTTTGAAACCGGCTGCCCCATTCAACGACAGGCTCGGCATTTTTGATGCCTTCGCCACTTCAATATCTTTCTCAGCAACCTGCTCCCGCATACGGGCCAGGCGAAGGTCCGGGTTGTTGGACTGAGCCAGCGTTTGCGGGTCTTCCGTCAGTGAAAGGGCTTTCCAATCGAAGGAAGCCGTCGTATCGACGTCGGGATGGACATCCTTGCCAACCAGGGAGCCGAGCGCGATAAACTGGCGGTCGAGCTGGTTTTGCAGGTCTACAATACGGGTTGCTACATTTTTGTAACGCACACGGGTTGCCACAAGGTTATAGTCGATTTCATCGCCGCTTTTGATCCGGTCTTCGATGACTTTGGCGGTTGCGTTGATGAGTGATTCCTGGGAACGCTGCACCCGGATAGCCTTTTGCAGGTACACCACGCCGAAATAGAGCTGTGCTACCTGATACGCCAATTGATGCTTCGCCGTTTCAAGGTTCTCGACAGAAAGCAATGTTTCGGTCTTGGTCTTGTCGATTTGTGCGGCGTCTTTCCCGAAATCATAGACCGTCTGGCTGGCCGAAATGCCTACGTTGTAGTTGTTCCGGGGCATGAACTGAATCGAGCGGTCGCCTACGCCGGGCAGTGAAAACTGAACCTGCTGAAGCGGCCAGACGTATTGGTAGGACGCATCGCTGCCGACCGTCGGCAGGCGTGCTGCTTCCGCGATTTTGGTTTTGGTCTGGCCGAGGGAAATGGCCTGCTGCTGCTCTTTTAGTTTGGGGTAGTAGTCGAACGACTGGCGGATCAGTCCGCTGAGTGCAGCTTCGTTCGACTGCTGGCCGAAGGCCACCGAAGTAGTGAATAATCCGACAGCCAGGAATGGAAGGTATTTCATCGGAAAAAATCTTTTGGAGTGAAAAGCGGGAGTCGCCTCCCGTTTTTTAGTGGGCTTCCGCCATAGCAGCCGCGGCAGCGGCGATTTCTTCGGCGGATTTTTTCTTTTTCTGACGCAGCATCACCACCAGCGGCAGGATGAGCAGGAAAAACACCCCGACAATCCGGAAAGTATCGAGGTACGAAAGCATGTAGGCCTGTTTGTCGACCGCCAGTTCCAGCATCCGGTAAGCCCGCATGGTTGCGCCGCCCATGGCATTCAGCCGTTCGGTCAGCAGCGGGTTGCCCGGGTAGAGATTGCTCACCAGATCGGAGCGGTGCTGGGCGTAGCGGATGGCAACAAAGTTGTTGGCCAGGGCTACCCCAAAGGCTCCCCCGAGTTGCCGGATCATGTTGTTGATCGCGATGGCGTTCGGGTATTCTTTGGGCGTCAGACCGGCTACGGCCTGGTTTGTCAGCGGCAGTTGCAGCAGGGAAATGCCGAGCACCCGGAGCATGTGCGCGGGGAAGAACTGCCACTGGCTGGCGTCGGCATTAAAGGTCCCGCCATAAAAACCGAAGGCAATCATCAGGCAGATTCCGGTAATAATAAACGGGAGCGGAGACGCGCCGGCGGATAACCTCCGCCCGACGATCGGCATCATGAATACCCCGATCAGCGTTGGCCAGAGGAGGGAAAGGCCCGTCATCGTTGGCGTATATCCGTTAATCCGCTGTACCATAACCGGGTACACGAACATGGCGGTGAAAAGCCCGATACCTGCCACAAAACTGAAAATGGTCGTGACGCCGAGGGTACCTTTGCCCATGACCCGGAGGTCGACTACCGGGTGGGACGTTGTCAGTTCCCGCCAGATAAAACCGATCATCCCGACCGCCGCCAGAAGACTCAGGCTGGTGATAAGGCGGGAGTCGAACCAGTCTTCCGATTCTCCTTTTTCGAGGACGAACTGAAGCGAGCCGACGCCGACCATCAGCAGGATAATGCCGAGGTAATCGATCGTAATGAGGTGTTTCCGGGTACCTTCTCCTTCTTTTTTTGCGATAAAGAGAATAGTCAGGATCGCGGCAAGAATACCAACCGGGATGTTAACCAGGAAGATATTTGACCAGTGGTAGTTTTCGACAATAACCCCGCCGAGTACCGGACCGAAGGTCGGGCCAAGGATAATCCCCATCGCAAAAATCCCGGACGCGATACCCCGTTTCTCAGGCGGGAAGGCGTCAAAGATGATCGACTGTGAGGTGGAAAGCAGCGCACCGCCGCCGACACCCTGTACAAACCGCCAGACAACGAGCTCCCAGAGACTGGTAGCCTGCCCGCAGAAATACGAGGCAATGGTAAAGATGATAATCGATGTCAGGTAGTAATTCTTCCGGCCAAAGTACTCGGCCAGGAAGCTGGTCATCGGAATAATGATGACGTTGGCAATGGCATAGGATGTCACTACCCAGGCAATATCTTCAATCGTCGCGCCCAGAGCGCCGGCCATTTCGTTGAGGGCCACGTTTACGATCGTGGTATCAATCAACTCCATGATGGCCGCCGAGATCGCCGTCGCGACAATAATCGCCCGATTAAATCCGGTGGGATAGGATGCCATGTTATGAGAGATGTTAGGGTGACTGGCATCAGTTTTCAGTTTTCTGTTTACGGTTTTCAGTGATGGATGCAACAACTGAAAACTGTAAACCCTAAACTGAAAACCGATTATTTGATTTTCACACTCACCTCCACGTTCATACCCGCACGGAGCAGTCCGCGGTATTTCGGAAGGTTTTCAATCTCGATCTTCACCGGGATCTTCTGGGTTACTTTCACGAAGTTACCGGAGGCGTTATCGGGAGGCAGGAGGGAAAACTTGGCGCCCGTTGCTTCGCTGAACGATACAATTTTGCCCTTCATTTTCTCATTCGGGAAGGCATCGGCGGTGATGGTGGCGTCGGCGCCGATACGCAGGTTTTCGACCTGGGTTTCCTTGAAGTTGGCAACGACCCACATCGTGCTGTCCTGCACGACGGTCATCAGCGTCTGTCCTGCCTGTACATATTGACCGGACTCAACGTTTTTACGGCCGATCCGGCCTGAAGAAGTAGCAAATACTTTCGAATAGGTCAGCTTCAGTTTTTGTTCGTCGATTTTGGCTTTTTGTACCTGGAGAGAGGCCTGCGCTTTCGCGATGCCGGTGCGGAGGATGTCCAGGCGCGAGCGGGAAGCAACGATATCGGCCTGACCGGCGTCGTATTGCTGTACGAGTACATCGAGGCCGTTGCGGCTGTCGTCTGCCTGCTTGCGGGTAATAGCCTTGTCGGCCAGGAGGCGGGCGTCACGGTCAGCGTCCTGTTTCGCTTTGTCGCGACGGATGGCCGTCGCTTTCAGGTTGGCTTCCTGTGCCTTGATGGTCAGCTCGGCGTTGCGGAGGCTGGCGCGGGCGTTTTCCACGTCCGTTTCCATCTGGCGGTAGGTGGCTTCCATTTCAGCGAGTTGAAGCTGATATTCGGCGTCGTCGATTTCGACGAGCAGGCGACCTTTTTCGACTTTGTCGTAATCGTTAACACTAACTGATTTTACGTAACCGGAAATGCGCGGCAGAACGGGTACCATGTAGGTTTCAATCTGCGCATTGTCGGTTTCCTCAAATGCCTGAGCATGCTGATAGGCTGAGAACCCGAACCAGGCGCCTACTGCCAGGACGACAAGCAGGATGATGCGGGGCAACAGTTTACGGAAGGAAGATTGTTCTGGCGTGGCCATGTGCTGATCATTTATTGTTTGTTTTCAAAAAGGGATTCGTCGGCAGGTGTCAGATAGTCAACCAAATTGACAATGCAAATGTAAACTTGGTTGACTAAAAAAGTCAAGTTGGTTGACTATTATTTTTTTATAACTATTTTTGTAGCGGATTCGTTGGTGGTATACCTGTTCCGGAAGCTATGGCAGCAGGTATATATATTATAAAGAGTGTAGTGTTCTGTAAATCAGTTATGTGTGAGGGGTGGATGCGGAAGGGTCGGAAAAAGAGAAAATTTCCGAAACTGAAAGATTCATAACTGGTATTGTATTTTTCTCAGTGACATTAAAATTCCATTAAAAGGAGTTTTTCGGGTGAAAGGATGCCTTTCCCTGAATTTTTCGAGACGGACGATGGACAAAGAACTGAAAAAACAACTCGAGGAGTTTAAGGCGCAGAAGAGCCGGATTTTGGGACGATTACTCAGCCGGGCCTTCCGCCTGGTGGTCGATATTTCCAGTGAACACCTGGTACAGGCCGGATATGAATCCTATCGCCTGGGCCACCTGATCCTGCTCGTGCACGTGAACGTAGATGGCTCTACGATCAACGAATTGGCCGCTCACATCGGCATCAGCAAGCAGGCAGTCAGCAAGATTGTGAAAGAGCTGCAGGAGCAGGGATATGTGGAGACGGAGAAGCACCCGGACGACGCCCGGTCTGTGCTCGTTAAAATCACCAACAAAGGGGCCCGGTTTACCTTGGAGTGGAAAGTCTGTACCCAGGTCATCGACGCCCGTTTCCAGGAAATCCTCGGCGCTGACCGCCTCGATCTGCTGAAAGACCTCCTGCTCGACCTGGCCGACTACCAGGAAAACAAGGTACAGGAAGAACTCACCGAAGCCTCGGCCCCCCGCCGCATGCAATGGCTGGATATGCTGCAGCAAAAAGCGGCAGCGTATTCGTTGCAGGATGGGAGGAAGAAGTAAGGTGGAGCTTTAGGCTATATTAGGCTTTAAGCGGTAAGCTATAGGCAATAAGCGGCGGCTGGTGTTCTCGCCTATGCCTATTGCTTATAGCCTACGGCTTAAAGCCCGACAACGTGACGCGTTGCTCCCTCACTCAAAAAAATCCCCGTGAAAATTCACCAAAAACACCTCCAGGCTCGCCCGGGTAACAGCCGTGTACAGCCAGCGGATAAACTCGGCATTAACCTGCTCGGAGGTGAGGTATCCCTGATCGATAAACACCGCACTCCACTGTCCGCCCTGTGATTTATGGCAGGTCAGGGCATAGGCGAATTTTACCTGAAGCGCATTGAGGTACGGGTCTTTGCGGATTTCCTGCATGCGCTCCTTTTTGGAGACGACGTGCTCGTAATCAGCGGAAACGCCCTCGTATAGCATCCGGTTTTCGTCTTTGGTAAGGGCGGGAGAGGGACTGTCGAGGGTATTGAGTGTGATTTTAGCGTCGAACGACGGCTGATCGGGGTAGTCCGACAACTGCAGCAGGCAATTGGCAAACCGCAGGCCGTGCTGCTCTTCATAGTTCCGGATTTTCAGGACTTCCACAAAATCCCCGTTGGCCAGAAAGCCCGCGGGAGAATCTTCGTCGAGTACGGTATAGTTGTTGCGCACGACCATGAGGCGGTCGCCCGTCGAAATTTCATCTTCCAGGTACTTGATCCGGACGCGGATGTACCGGTTATAGGCCACGGCGGTTTTGTTCGACCGGGTGATGACGATCGTATTTTCTTCCCCATACTTCCGGTAGGCATAGGTAATGCCGTCTTCCAGTTTGTCGCCCGTCATCCGGTACACATCCCTGAACTTGCGGGTGAATAGCTTGATTTCCGGTACTTTATCCCACAAAATCTCCCGTAAATGCGTCGCATTGTAAAGAATACCTGATTCCTGATCCTGCCGCATTACCTCTGTCAGCTCCACTTCCATGACGTCCATGTGGAAATTATCCCGGAGATAGTCGGCCATAAGCGCCGGACTTTCGTCTTTCCCGACGGGCGGCAGCTGGGCAAGATCCCCGACGAGGAGGAGTTTATTCGGACCGCCTTCTTCGTTCCCGAAAGTATATTCGATGAGATCGGTCAGGAGTCCGTTCAGGCCGGTGAAATCGGTGTCATCGGCAATCATCGAGGCCTCGTCGACGATGAATACCGTCTCGCTGTGTTTGTTCGCCTGTCGCCGGAATTCCAACCCGCCTGTAAACGGATTGGCCATTTGCCGGTAGATTTTTTTGTGGATAGTCATGGCCCGCTTTTTCGCATAGGTAGCCATGACTTTGGCGGCGCGACCGGTGGGGGCGAGGAGGACCGTCCGGTACCCGAGTTTCGGCAGGCAGCGGACGAGCGTACTGATCAGCGTCGTTTTTCCGGTACCGGCGTAGCCTTTGAGCAGAAATGCCTGTGCATCGTCGTTTGCCAGAAAGGTATCCATCAGCCGGAAGAGCTCGAGCTGCCCGGAAGTAGGTTGAAACGGGAATTTTTGCCGCAGCAAAAAAGAAGGAGTCAGTTCCGCCATAACTTAAACAGATTGCCGGATATAGCCCCGGAAGGAGCAAAGTTCGGCGGGAGAGGCCGCAGACCGGAGAAAAGGGTGTACATGGCTTTCGGGCAGCGCCTGTAGATCGGCCCAGGGCATCCACGTCAGTTCTTCCATAATGGGCTCGGCAAATTCCGGATCGGACCCGAGTGCGGCCGTACCGCTTTCGGGATAAACCCGGAAAAAATGTTCCAGCGTATGCAGGGGAGGATGAATGAACTCGTTGATAGCCAGGAGGTCGCCTATGCGGACAATCAATCCTGTCTCTTCCGAAAACTCCCGGCGGAGGGCGTCGGGCAGGGGCTCCTGCCATTCAACGCTGCCACCCGGCGGCGCCCAGAACGGGCCGTCGTGCAGCAATGCGTGGTGGCGGATGACCAGGATGCGGTTGCCATCGACCGCGATACCGCAAACGCGTACCCGGACGTACCCGCCGAATCGTTCCAGAACCTGTTGCGTGGATGAATGCATAGTGATCCCGCAAAGATCAGAAAGAACCAAGAAAAAACGCGATCGGAAACCAGATCGCGTTTTTTGAGGAATTCCACCTAACCACAAATAGGTCAGCCAAATACCGTTTTTTTGCTATAATACCCTATTGATAATGAGCAAGTGGCGGTGAATACCGAGCCAACGGAAAGAATGACTTAACAGCTGTCGGCCACTCTCCCGCGAAACGTCGTAAACCGGCTATTTTATCCGTCTCTTCCGTCCGGAAACGCGTGGAAATCCGTACCTTTGCGGCTTGAAAACCAGAAATCCGAATGCTTTCAGTCAATAATATTTCCCTGCGGTTTGGGAAGCGGGTTCTTTTTGAAGACGTCAACCTGAAATTCGTTCCCGGCAACGTGTACGGTCTGATCGGGGCCAACGGAGCAGGGAAGTCGACATTCGTCAAAATTCTTTCGGGAGAGATTGAGCCGACTACCGGCACCGTGTCGCTGGATCCGGGCGAGCGGATGTCCTTTCTGAATCAAAACCAGAATGCCTATGACGACCAGACGGTACTTAATACCGTCATCATGGGCAACAGCAAGCTGTATGAAGTCATGCAGGAGAAAGACGCCATCTATGCGAAGGCGGATTTTACCGAGGCCGACGGCAACAGGGCCGCTGATCTGGAGGCTGAATTTGCCGAAATGAACGGATGGGAGGCGGAGTCCGATGCGGCTGCCCTGCTCTCCGGTCTGGGTATCCGGGAGGATATGCACTATACCCTCATGGCGGATATGAACCCGTCCGAGAAGGTGAAAGTACTTCTCGCGCAGGCGCTCTTCGGTAACCCGGATATCCTGCTGCTCGACGAGCCGACGAACAACCTTGACATCGACTCCATCCTCTGGCTGGAAGAATTCCTGATGAACTTCAAGAATACGGTGATCGTGGTCAGCCACGACCGGCACTTCCTTGATAACGTCTGTACCTATATCGCCGACCTCGACTTCGGCAAGATCCAGATCTACGGCGGTAACTATACCTTCTGGTACGAATCGAGCCAGCTGGCTGCCCGCCAGAAGGCCGATCAGAACAAGAAAGCCGACGAAAAGCGGAAAGAACTCGAAGAATTCATCCGCCGCTTCTCGGCCAACGTGGCCAAGTCCCGGCAGGCTACCGCCCGGCAGAAAATGCTGGATAAGCTGCAGGTCGACGAGATCAAGCCTTCCAGCCGCCGTTATCCGTACATCGGTTTCAAGCCCGAACGTGAAATCGGCGACCAGGTACTCAATGTCGAGAACCTCAGCTATGTCCTCGAAGACGGTACCGTTCTTTTCAAAAACCTCAGCTTCACCGTTCTCAACGACCAGAAAATTGCCTTCCTCAGCAAGGACGGCCTGGCGGTGAGCGCGTTGTTCGATATTCTCATGGGCGAACGGAAGCCGACAACCGGTACGTTCAGCTGGGGCGTAACCACGTCGCAGAGCTACCTGCCCAACGACAACAGCAAGTATTTTCAGGACGGCAGCCTCAACCTCGTGGACTGGCTCCGGCAGTACTCCGTTGAAAAGGATGAAACCTTCGTGCGGAGCTTTCTCGGCCGTATGCTCTTCTCAGGCGAAGAAGCCCTGAAGAAATGTACGGTACTTTCCGGAGGCGAAAAGCAGCGCTGCATGTTTTCGAAGATGATGCTCTCCGGGGCAAACGTACTGTTGCTCGACGAGCCGACGAACCACCTTGACCTGGAATCGATCCAGGCGCTGAACAAGGGTATGGAAGAATTCAACAGCGTCATGCTCTTTGCCTGCCATGACCACCAGCTTACCCAGACTGTCGCGAGCCGGATCATCGAGCTGACGCCGAACGGCTGCCTCGACAAGCTGACCACGTTTGACGACTACCTCACCGACAACCGGACGAAAGAACAGCGGGCGGCGTTGTACGGCGAATAAGGCATAAAGTTTAGTGTTTGGGAGTTTAGGGTTTAGAGTTGGGGCGCGTCTCCCTGCTCTGAACCCTAAACTCTAAACTCTAAAACTCTAAACTTTACATCTATGGCGAAGAAAAACTACACCGGAGTCGTGTATTCGACTGATCCGGATTTTCAATACCAGTCGGATGACGCCGGAGAAGCAGAAACCCTCCCGCCGGCGCAGCAGAACCTGCGCGTCCAGCTCGACAAAAAGCAGCGCGGAGGCAAGCAGGTAACGCTTATAACCGGTTTTACCGGTACGGAGGCTGATCTGGCCGATCTGGGCAAAAAACTCAAAACGCTTTGCGGAGTGGGAGGTTCAGCCAAAGACGGAGAAATCCTCGTTCAGGGCGATCACCGGGAAAAAATACTGGCCTGGCTGATTCAGAAGGGGTACAAGGCGAAAAAAGCAGGTTAACGAAAAACCCGGCGGTCTCACCGCCGGGTTTTTCGTTGTTCGAGAGAAGTACCTCTACTCCACCTTATCCAGCTTAAACGTAAACGCCGTACCCTTATCCACCCGGCTCATCACAGTAATCTTGGATTTGTGAGCGTTGACGATGTGCTTGACAATCGCCAGACCCAGACCGGTACCTCCTTTTTCTTTGGACCGGGACTTTTCCACCCGGTAAAAGCGCTCGAAAATACGGTTGAGGTGTTCGGGCGGGATACCGGGACCGTCGTCGCGGACTTCAATCTGCCAGTCTTTTTTGTCTTCTTCGAACGTCACGAACACCTTGCCACCGTCGCGGCCATACTTGATGGCGTTGTCGATCAGGTTGGTGAGCGCCTGGGAGATCCGGTAGCCGTCGGCTTTGACCCAGATCTGATCCGAAGGAGTCGTCAGCTTGATGCGGATATCCCGGTTATGGGCTTTGGTTTCGAGCTGCTCAATGACTTCGTGCGTAATCCGGACGAGGTCTACCCGCTCCCGGTGCATCTTGATTTCCCCGGCTTCGATTTGCGAGAGCGTCAGGAGGTCGGCGACGAGCGCATCGAGGCCGTCTAGGCTCTTGGCGGCTTTCTGGAGAAACTTGTCCCGGACTTTCTCATCGTCCTTGGCGCCGTCGATCAACGTGTGGATAAATCCCTGCGCGGCGAAAATCGGCGTTTTCAACTCGTGGGAAACGTCGGCCAGAAATTCCCGGCGGAACTGTTCCATGCGCTTGAGCTCATCGATTTCGCGTTGCTTTTTGGCGACATAAATAAAGATCTCGTTGTTGAGTTTCTTCAGCGGATTTTCGCTGCGGGCTACCTTCTTCTTCGAGAAGTTGAAATCCTTCAGTTTCAGCCGCTGAATGGTGTCGTATATCTTGTTGATTTCCTCAAAAATGAGGTAATCCAGCACATAAAACGTCAGAATCAGCGTAGCAAAAAAGGACGTCGCTCCGGCAACGAAAATAGCGCCCCCCGGCGTGCCGGGTATAAACCACAGAAATCCTGACGTGATAGCCGAAACCAGCACGGCCAGGATAATGGAAATGACTTTGGGGTTGAGCGGAGACATGGTCCAGAAAAAAGGAAGTGCCGCGCACTTCCTGTCCGGTTATTCCTGTTCGTCGTTGAACATATAGCCAACGCCTTTCAGGGTTTTGATGTAGGATTCTCCGATTTTCTCCCGGAGTTTCCGGATGTGGACGTCGACCGTCCGTTCCAGTACATAAATATCAGCACCCCAGATACGCTGAAGCAGTTCTTCCCGGCTGAAAACCTTGTTGGGATACTGCGCCAGGAAAAAGAGGAGTTCAAATTCTTTTTTCGGGAGGACGACCGACCCGAATTCGCCGGTGACCGTATAGTTCTGCCGGTTGATCGACAGGCCGGCGGTTTCGATGCGGTCTCCCGGATCGGTTTTCTGGGCTTCCCGGCGGAAAAGAGCCTTGATCCGGCTCATCAGCGCGCGGGGCTTGATGGGCTTGGTAATGTAATCGTCGGCGCCGATTTCAAACGCAGCAATCTCAGAATACTCTTCCGAACGGGCCGTCAGAAACAGGATGTAAGCATTTTTCAATTCAGGTAGTTCCCGAAGCTGACGGGCCGTCTCAATACCATCCTGCTGGGGCATCATGATATCAAGCAGCACCAGGTCCGGAGCAAACTGCCGGGCCAGCTCTACCGCTTTCTTCCCGTCGGAGGCAGCTTCGATTTCGTAGCCTTCCTTTTCCAGGTTATACTGCAGTAATTCAATAATGTCGGGATCATCGTCCACCAGGAGGATTTTGTAGGCGGGCGTATTGCTCATTTGGGAAGTGCTTTTTCGTCGCACAAATGTACGTGTTTTTTTATTGCAAGACGCTGTCCTTCCGGATACCCGTCTTTCGGAAGCAACAGATGCGTCCGGGAATAAAAAGAATCGGTGAAACAGCCGTTTTTCGGCGAGGTAATTTTATCTTGGTCGTCCGGAATCCGGGAAGTGCCAGAATGCCCTAATACGTTTTGAATCAATCACCTATCGCGTGAAACCCGTCAGAATCGTCGGCGTCGGCTCAGCCGGCTGCCAGGTAATCCGGAAATTGTCCGGTCTTTCGCTTCCCGGTGTCAGTTTGCTTGCCTGTCATACCGACTTTGGCGAGCTGACAGATTTCCCTTCTGTACTGCTTCTGGGCGACGAAGGACAGGGATCCGGCATGAGTTCCCAGCGGGCGAAATGGTGGGCTAGAGGCCGGAAGGACCTCTTCGCAGCCTGGCTCAACGGCGCTGAACTGGTGATCTTTATCGCCGGAATGGGCGGAGGGACCGGTTCCGGAGCGACGCCGGTACTGGCAGGTATCGGGCGGGAGCTGGGCATTCTTTCCATCGCCTGCGTGACGATGCCGTTTGCCTCCGAGGGCTCGTCGGTGACGGAATTTGCGGCCGATGGCCTGCGCCACCTCCGCAAGCATTGCGATACCGTAATCGCGTTTTCCCTGGATAAACTGGCCGAACAGCTTTCCGAAAACCTGACCATTCCTGAGTTTTATGCCAAGGCAGACGAGTTGCTTCTTAATACGGCGCGGCTTTTCCCGGATCTTCTCGGCGGGCCGCTGCCGCTTGCTGACATGCGTCCGCTTCTGACAGACGGAGGCATGGCTTTCGTTGCTCATACGACGGCAGACGGCTCCCGCCGGCTCGAAGCCTGCCTCGAGCAACTGCACGCGGGCTGCAACTACCACTATGCCCTTCCGGCCGGCGCCAGCCGGTTGCTGACGGTCGTCGCCAGCGAAACACCGTTGCGGCTGCTTGAACATCAGTTGCTTGTTCAGGAACTGGAGCGTTTGACCGGCCGGCGCAGCGATGCGTTCCGGTTTGTGCCTGCGCCTATCCGGCAGGCTGATAACGGCCTGACAATGAGTTTTTTGGCGGTAGGAATGCCGATCGCCTGATCGTAAAATCCGGGTACTTTTGCTATGGGGTAAACATCTGGTAGGAAACGTTCCGGCCAGGGAGGAAATCGCCGTGATTCTTCTATTTTTACTAGCAATTAATCCGCCAATTAATTCTCTTCCCCCATGTCACCCGTTACGATGAATCGGCAGTGTCCCTATTGCAGGTCCACTGTTCTGGAACGACGGAACCGCCCCGCGGCCGTTCGCTACCTTCTATTCTTTCTTCCTGTCCGGTATTACCAGTGCCAGCGCTGCCGGCGCCACTTTCTGCGTATGGCGTGAGAAGGAGCTTTAGGCAATAGGCTTTAAGCTTTATGCCGGAACGAAAGGTATTTGAGCAGGGCTTCGCGCTCTTTCAGAAAACAATTCCCGCCCTGCCGCTTGAGATATGCGGCAAGGCGGGGACTGTTTTTGAGAATAGGGGGTTCACACAAAAGCACTCGCAATTGCTTAAAGCCTGTAGCCTACTGCTTACGGCCAATACCCATATTTTTCTAGCGGATAAAAGGTAGTTATCCAAGATTATTCAGTATTTACGGGAGAAAGAAACCCGTTTATCCGATGAATATCCGCAAACTGCCCAAAGCATCCGGCGCTTACTCGTTTCCCCTTTTGATCAAACATATCCTGCAGTATTCCGATGTACTGGAGCCCGACCGGCAAATCGTATACCGGGACCAGGTCAGCTATAGCTATGCCGAATTGAAAAAACGGGTTGCCCGACTGGCAAACGTCCTGTCTTCCCTCGGCCTTTCCGGCGGGGAGACGGTCGCTGTATGCGATTACGACAGCCACCGGTACCTCGAAGGGTTCTTTGGTATTCCGATGACCGGAAATGTCCTGCATACCATCAACTGGCGGTTATCTTCCGCACAGATTCTCTATACGATTAATCATGCGGAAGACGTCGTGATTATTACGCATGTCGATTTTCTGCCATTGCTGACACAGCTGGCCCCGCAGTTTACATCCGTAAAAAAGATCATCGTGGCCTCTGAAGGACAGCCCATTCCGGAAACGCCGCTGACCATCGCCGGCGAATACGAAGAATTGCTCGCCGCTGCCTCCGACCAGTTTCACTTTCCTGATTTTGACGAGGAAGCCGTGGCGACGACTTTTTATACCACCGGAACGACCGGCAGTCCCAAAGGCGTGTACTTCACGCACCGGCAGCTGGTACTGCATACGCTGGCGGTGGCGCTTAGTTTCATGTCGGTCGACAAAGCCTGCTCCTTTAACAACTCGGCGGTATACATGCCGTTGACGCCGTTTTTCCACGTCCACGCCTGGGGATTTCCCTACGTGGCTACGTTGCTGGGAATCAAGCAGGTACTGGTGGGTCGTTTCGAGCCTGAAATGACGCTCAAGCTATTCGTGACCCACAAACCGACGATTTCCCATTGCGTGCCGACGATCCTGCAAATGTTTGTCGGGCATCCGGCCGCCAAACACGTGGACCTGTCGCGCTGGAAGGTAATCATCGGTGGAGCAGCGCTGCCGTCTGCGCTTTGCAAGGCCGCTCTTGAGCGGGGTGTCGATATTGTGGCGGGGTATGGTATGTCGGAAACATGTCCATTCCTGACGACGGCATACCTCGGTCCTGAAGACAGGGCCGTAGAAGACCTCAGCGAGCAAATCCGGATGCGGATACGTACCGGATCGCCGACGGTGTTTGTAGACCTGCGCGTCGTGGACGAAGACATGCGGGATGTACCGGCCGACGACGAAACGATGGGCGAGATTGTCGTCCGTTCGCCCTGGCTGACCCAGGGGTACTACCGGGAGCCGGAACTTTCGGAGCAGCTCTGGCGCGGCGGATACCTCCATACCGGCGATGTCGCGACGATGAACGAACGCGGATCGATCAAAATCGCCGACCGGATCAAAGACGTCATCAAAACCGGTGGCGAGTGGGTATCATCCATCGATCTGGAAAACTTCATCGGGACACATCCTGGCGTAGCGGAAGTAGCCGTAGTAGGTATTCCCGATGCGAAATGGGGAGAGCGGCCCTTCGCGCTGGTGGTACTGAAACAAGGGCAGGAGGTAGCTGCCGAAGACATCCGTGCACACCTGCAGCCGCTGGTGGACCGCGGGGAAATTTCGAAGTGGGCCGTCCCGGACAGCATCCAGTTTGCCGAAGCTATTCCCAAAACATCCGTCGGAAAAATCGATAAAAAGACCATCCGCGGGCGCCTGACATTGTCCTGACTGGCGACGCTCACAGCTGCTTTTTTCCGTATTGCCTCATAAATGACCCGATTTTTCGTTTATTTCAACCAAAGATCGGGTTATGTTTTTACGTTACTTTTTGCTTTTTCTCGTGTTGGTGGCCGGTCGGGTTTCGGGACAGTGGACGGTACAGCCTTCCGGTACCGAAGCCCACTTCCGGTCGGTATGCGCAATATCTTCCAAAGTCTGCTGGATAGGCGGAACGAAAGGGCAGGTACTCCGCACGGCCGACGGCGGCCAGACCTGGGAAATTCATACCATTCCCGGAGCGGAAGCGCTTGATTTCCGGGATATTCATGCTTTCAATGCAGAGGTCGCGGTAGCCATGAGTGCCGGCGACGCCGACAAAGGCGCTGCCCGTATCTACCGCACCGAAGACGCCGGACAGTCCTGGAAACTGGTGTACCAGACACACCAGAAAGGCGCTTTTCTCGATGGTGTCGAGTTCTGGGACAAGGAACACGGCATCTGCTTCGGCGATCCTGTCGATCATGCCTTCTTTGTATTGACGACTTCCGACGGGGGAAAATCCTGGACCGAAGTACCGCGGGAGAACTTTCCGGCGGTCGAGGAAGGAGAAGCAGCCTTTGCCGCCAGCGGTACTTCCCTCACCATCGCCGGAAAAAAATGGGCCTGGATCGGTACCGGCGGCAGCCGTTTTGCGCGGGTATTCCGTTCCAAAGACTACGGTCAAACCTGGGAAGTGGCTGAAACGCCGCTCCCGGCCGGCAAAACCTCCGGTATTTTCGGACTCTACTTTCACAACCGGCTTCAGGGCGTAGCCGTGGGCGGCGACTATGTGCGTGTCACTGATTCTACCCAGAATGTGCTGACGACGCAGGACGGCGGCAAGACCTGGAACCTCGAAAAATCAACCTATCCCCCCGGGCTGAAAGAAGCCGTACGCCTGTACCGGCAGGAGAATACTGCTGTGGTAGGCGGTGCGCCGGTGACATCGGTTATCGAGCGCCTCATCGCTGTCGGGCCATCTGGTACCTGCTATTCCATGAACGGGGGCAGGGACTGGAAAAAGCTCGACGATTCTCCCTTTCACTCCGTCAGCTTTGCCGGTTCGGCCGGATGGGCAGTGGGCGCGAAAGGATTGATTGCCCGGTTCGACGGCTTCCGTTCGGCCGGAAAAAAGCCTTCCACCAAAAACAAGAAGAAACAGTCGGCCGGATCTCGTTAATTTGCCGCACAATTTTCCCCGAAAGAATGAAATCAATCGTTGTGTTTTGCGGAGCAAGTACCGGCTCCGATCCCGTTTACCGTGAAGCCGCGGCGGCATTGGGCCGAGTTCTCGCCGGGCAGCAGGTAAAACTGATCTATGGAGGCGGAAATGTAGGGCTGATGGGCGTCATCGCGGATGCGGTGCTCGGGGAGGGCGGGGAGGTAGTCGGCGTTATTCCCGATTTTCTGAAGCGGTGGGAAGTGGCGCACAACGGATTGACGGAACTGGTTGTCACCGAAACCATGCACGAGCGGAAGGCCCTGATGGCGCAGATGGCCGACGGCTTTATTACGCTCCCCGGAGGTTTCGGCTCAATGGATGAATTGTTCGAGATTCTCACCTGGAAGCAGCTGCAGATTCACCGCAAGCCGGTAGGACTGCTGAATATCAATGGTTTTTACGATCCTTTGCTGGGTATGATGGACCGGATGGTGGAAGCGGGTTTTCTGAAAGAATCCAACCGGGAGTTATTGCTGGTTTCCGGAGACGCGGAAGATCTCCTTTCCCAAATGCTGGATCACCAGCCTGTCGTCGCCGAAAAATGGGTTGACCGGCAAAAGATCTGACCCGAATGCTTTTCTGACCCAACTAACATATGAAACGCCTTATACCCGTCCTCCTTCTGGCCTGTCAGGCGCTGCATGCGCAGACACCCGAAAAGCTGGGGGACATGATTAACTCCGAGTTTACAGAGATTCAACCGGTGATTTCGCCGGATGGCAAGACGCTGTATTTCAGCCGCGTCAGTCACCCGCAGAATGCTTCCAATAAAAAGGGCAGTCAGGACGTCTGGTTTTCAGAATACCTCACGGGTACGCTCTGGACCGCCGCCCGCCGGATGCCGAACCCGGTCAATTCCGAAGAGCATAATGTCATTTACAGCGTCACGCCCGACGGGAATACCCTGCTCACGCACTGGACCCAGAAAGACGGAGACGACCTGAGTATCCGTGGCTTTGCAACCATGAAAAAGCAGGCCGGCGGATGGGAACGGCCGAAGAAGCTGGATATTCCCGGGCTCGACAACATGAACAAGGGATACTACCAGTACGGCTACCTGGCCAACGACGGAAAGACCCTGCTGCTGGCGTTCTCCGAAAAGAAAAACGCAAAGGAATCCGACCTGTATGTCAGCTTTCTGGACAAAGCCGGAAAGTGGTCGCGGCCGATGAGCCTCGGGTCGAATATCAATACGGACGGAGACGAAACCACACCGTTTCTGGCGGCCGACGGCCAGACGCTGTATTTTTCCAGCAACCGGCCGGGGGGTCTTGGTTCGAACGATATCTGGGTTTCCCACCGGCTGGACAAAAGCTGGCGGAAGTGGAGCAATCCCGAAAACCTCGGCGCACCCATCAATACTCCCGAATTTGACGCGTACTTTACCATTCCGGCTTCCGGAGAGTGGGCGTATTTTGTGACAACTACGAACGGGAAAGCCGACGTCGCACGGATTCTCTTCCAGAAAATCGCGCCGGATACCGTTGCTCCTCCGACGGTCGCCCAGACGGTGGACAAACCTGCTGTACAGACCGGAAAACCTGTTGATAATACCCAGGGCAAAAATTCGAACGCTGTCGTTATGATTATCGGCAAGTTGTATGACGCCCAAACGAAGAAAGTACCGGCAAACGCCCGTATCGTCTTCGAAAGCCTCGTAGACGGCCGGGAGCTGGGTACGGCTACGCCTGACCCCGTCACGGGCGAATACAAGATTTCGCTGCCTTACGGCGACAAGTACGGGATCCGTCCGGAAGTGGAAGGGTATGTCGGCAAGTCCCTCAACCTCGATTTGAAGACCCTCGGCGGCGGCGGGTACCTGGAGCTGAATGACCGGGATCTCGTCGTGACGAAAATAGCCGCCGGTGCGAAGGTGGATCTGAATAACGTCTTCTTCGAAACGGCGAAAGCAACGCTGCAGCCGGAGTCCTTCCCGGAACTGAACCGCGTCGTCGAACTGATGAACAAACAGAAGGCGATGACCGTTGAAATCGCCGGGCATACCGACAGCGACGGTACCGACGAGGCCAATATGAAACTCTCTCAGGATCGTGCGGCTTCGGTTCGTAATTACCTGATTTCGAAAGGAATAGCAGAGGTCAGGGTTGTGGCGAAAGGCTACGGGGAAAGCCACCCTGTCGCTCCCAACGATACGCCCGAAAACAAGCAGCGCAACCGCCGCGTGGAGTTTGTCATTGTTAAAAATTGATGTATCCGATGAATCTTGAAACCCTTGCCATACAGGTTACCCGTTTTCATGACAAAAACGCTTCCGCTGTTTCGACGCCCATTTACCTGACGTCCACATTCGAGCGGGATCACGAAGGAAATCTGCCTCATGGGTTTCTTTATAGTCGTGGAAATAATCCGAACCGGGATTTGCTGGAAAAAAGCCTGGCAATCCTCGAAGGCGGTGCAGCAGGACTGGCTTTCGGATCGGGAATGGCGGCCATTGCGGCGCTGTTTCAGGCCTTCCGGCCCGGCGACCACGTCATTACCACGCCGTTTGTCTACTATGCCGCGCAGCGGCTGCTGGCAGACGTTTTCGAGCCGTGGGGACTGGAATATACCCTGGTTGATACGTCAGATATCGCGGCAGTAGAAGCGGCCATCCGCCCCAATACCCGTCTGTTCTGGCTCGAAACGCCGAGTAATCCCCTACTCTGCATCACGGATATTGCTGCCCTGGCTAAACTGGCCCATGAAGTAGGCGCGGTTTGTGCCGTGGATAATACCTGGGCGACACCCGTACTTCAGCGCCCGCTGGCGCTGGGCGCAGACGTGGTGATGCACTCCACGACCAAGTACTTTGGCGGCCATTCCGATGTACTTGGTGGCGCGCTGGTCGTCGCCGAAGAAGGAGAATTATCATACAGGCTCCGGCAGATTCAGAACCTGACCGGTGGTATCCCGTCTCCGTTTGATTGCTGGCTGATTACGCGCGGTATCCAGACGCTTCCGCTGCGTGTCCGGCAGCAGTCTGTACATGCAGAGAAAGTAGCCCGCTGGCTGGTGGGCCAACCGGGTGTAGAAAAGGTCTACTATCCGGGTCTGGAGGAGCATCCCGGGCATGAAGTCGCCCTGGCGCAAATGAAAGATGGTTTCGGCGGAATGTTGTCGTTTGAAGTCGGTGGCGGATTACCAGCCGCCCGCTCGGTAGCGGGAGCGCTGAAGGTCTTTACGCAGGCGACCAGTCTCGGCGGCGTCGAAAGCCTCATCGAGCCCCGGAAGATTTACGAAGGACCCGATAGCCCGACGCCCGACGGATTGCTGCGCGTATCCGTGGGTTTGGAGCATCCGGACGACCTGATTGCGGATCTCGACCAGGCGTTAAAAAGTCTTAAATAACCCGTCCTGAACGGCTGAGCGGGCCACCTTCCGGCAATTTGCGGAAGGTGGCCCGCGTTTTTTGAGCAGTAAACCATCACGCAGTTCAGGGGATATGAAGCAGCTTTTCTCTTTTTAACCAAAGTCGAACGTTGTCCTGTTAAAACCATGAAATACAGCGTGATAGGAGTGGCCGCCGCCTGTTGGCTGACGGCCTGCTCGCCGACCATCCAGGTACGGTCCGATTATGACAGAGGGGCAGACTTCCGGGGCTACCGCACCTACGCGGTGGTATCGGCGCCGGGAGCCAATCCCGATCCTGTCATGGGAAGCCAGTTGATGCAGAAGCGCATTACGCAGGCGCTTGAGAATGAGATGAATGCGAGAGGGTATAAGGAGTCGCAGCAGCCGGATCTGCTGATCCGGTTTGAGACCGACGCCCGCAACCTGCAGCAGATTCAATCCATGAATACCGGCCCGATGTGGGGATGGTGGTGGGGGAATAATAACAACGTAAGCTCCCGCAACTACGAAGAAAACAGGTTGATTATCAGCTTGCTGGACGCACGAACGAAAGAGATGGTCTGGCAGGGCTGGGCGAAGGGAGAACTCAATGCCCGGAAGAAAAACCGGGACGAACTCATCCGGGAAACGGTTGCCCGGGTGATGGAAGAGTACCCTCACCGGGCCGGTTTCGATAACTCGGCGGCCATTTCCGACCGGAAATAAATACAAACAGGCAGGCTTTCGGGCCTGCCTGTTGCGTGAAAGGGAAGGTTGGTTGGAAAACGACTACCCGGCCGATTGCTGGAGGAATGAAATCAGGCTGTCTTTTTCGTCCAGTCCGAATTTCTTTTTGAGCCGGTATTTGGTGACGCGTACGCTTTTCGGTTCGACGTGCAGCAGGGAAGCAATCTGCTTCGTATCCATGCCGAGATAGAGATATGCGCAGTATTGGAGATCCAGAGGCGTGAGTTTTTGCCCTGCTTTTTCGTTGAGATTCCGGAAAAAATGAGGATGTACTTCCTGAATACGAAATTTCGCTTTCTCAAAGTCATTGTCCATCAGTGATTCCTTCCGCAAAATCTGCTGAATCGTGTTGATCGTCCCGCCGCTGATGGTTTCCTTCAGCTGAGAAAGTACCTCGTTTTTGTGATGGATGTGTAGCTGACTGGCCATGACCTCGTCCTGCAATTTCTGCTGACTGACCTCCAGCAATTGCTGCTCGATGCGGAGGCGGGCTTGTTCTTCTTCCTGAAACTTAATCAGTAATTCTGCTTCGCTTTTCTCGGTGCTGAGTTGTTTGGCTCTTTCCAGCGAGTATTTAAGCCGGAAATGGTAGGAACGGAACATGAAAAAGGAGCCTGCCAGGCCGGCGATTCCCAGCCCGATATAGAGAAGCTTCTGTCGGCGCTGACTTTCCGCCTTTTCTTCCAGGGCTTTCATTTCCGCTTCTCTTTTTTGGGATTGGAACTGTGCCGTCAGCCGCTGGACCGACGCGGCCTGATCCTGGTCGAAAAGCTGGTGCGTGTAATTAATCTCATCGTTCCGGTATTCGTACGCTTTGCGGAACTGGCCTTTTTCAGCATACAACTGAGCGAGTTGTCCCGTAACCATCTGCAACGTGTGCAGGTAAACGGGTTGTTGTGTCAGCAGCACGCGGCGGGCTTCAAGCAGGTATTGCTCTTCGGCGGGCTGGTCGCCATTTCTTTTCGCCAGCGTTGCCAGAATGCCGAGGGCGCTGGCGACAACCGGCTGGCTGTTTTTCAGCTTCCCGACTACATCAAGTACTTCCCGGACTTCCTTTTCAATCTGTTGCTGCGCAGAAGCAGACAAATCAGGGTAGTACCTCAACTGGTAATCCGCCTTGTTGGTCCGGGCCAGGGCAAACGTAAAATCGGCGACTCTTCCCGGAAACTGCCGGTATAAATCGGCTGCTTTTTCCTGCGTCTGAATAATCAGCTGAAGATCTTTATTGCTACGACTTTTCTCATACTGGTAGGTATAAGAAACGGCGAGAGCAGTATACGCATTACTAAGGAGATTTTTATCGTTGGATCGCTCCGCGAAAGCTACGGATTCCCGAGCGTATCGCAGGGAATTATCCAGGTTATTCCAATCGGTGTAAACTGCATACAGAAAATAATTCAGCTTGGCATAGAGGGAATATTCTTCCGGATAGGCGGACAAAAAAGAGAGTGCTTTGTGCACGGTTTTGACAACATTCTCCGATTCGCTCAGATTTAATTGACTATGCGCCAGCAGATAGCTGCTATAAGATTTTGCCAGGTTATTTCCGGATTTGGTGGCGGTAAGCTCAGCAGTATCTGCATATAGCCGCGCCTTGTCGTACTCGCCTTTATTTCCGGCTATAGTTCCCAGGTGGACGAATACTTTCACCTGTTCAACCGGAAGTTGTGCCGAATCAGCCAGGCGTCGCAGCAGACGGATATAGTGAAAAGCCTGTTCATACCGGTCTGATGTTCGGTGCGATTCAATCAGGATATTGTAAATACCGGCTTTTTCTGTAACGGATACCGCTTTATCTGCCAGTCTGTTTTCGAGACTGTCCAGGTAAATGTTCCGAGCCTGAGCGAAGCCCGTCAGACATCCCGCTGACAACAAAAGGAACACAGACAGAATACTGCTGCAAAGAAATCTACAATACCGCATGGGAGAGGGAAACGAGTACATAAGCGGGTTTGGACCGGTAAAAGTAGTGAAAAAACAGGGCGTTAGCCCGACAGGCCGGCATAAGCACTCAAACTACTTCTTTTGCAATAGGCTGTTTATTAGCTGGTTATGGGATATGTAGTCACTTTGTAGTCGCTGCGAGCTGCGGGCCGTAGCCATAGTGTAGCCGGTACCGGTTTGTTCGCCGGGGCGGATGGTATCAGTTTTGTCCCGACTGCTGACAAGGGCAGCCGGACTTCTTATTGGATCAATAAAATGAACAACAAATCGCTTTCTATTCTGTCTTATATCACGCTCATCGGCTGGCTTATTGCCTATTTTACCGGAAAGGATCAGGCAAATGACCTGCTCAAATACCACCTGCGCCAGTCGCTGGGTTTGCTCATTGCCGGCTTGCTGCTGAGTATAGGACTGAACATTCTGATGGCCATTACATCGCTTTATTCGCTGGGTTATCTCAGCCTTGTTGTGCTGGTATTATTGATTATCGGCGCTATAAATGCAGCAAACGAGGTAAAAAAGCCGCTCCCTATAATTGGAAAAATGTTTGAAAACAAGTTCTCGTTTATCGGTTGATAACTATTCAATTATGCTTGTTAAGAAATACCTCGGAATCATACTCATCCTCATCGGATTTGCATTTGTATTCGTATTGAAGGTAGGTCCGGCAGAGGAGACGCTGTGGATGTTTATGTATGGCGACTGGCCGTTATTACTGCTTTCGCTCCTATGCCTTATTCCCGGACTGGTACTTTATAACCGATACCGATGAAAAGAGATTAATCGGAAATTCCTGAAACAAAAAACAGAGAAACATACGAATGAAGAGCTTTGAACAGGACGGGAATAGTTACAAAATGAAGCCACAATATATGTTTTCAATCCTGCTTATGGGAGGGTTGGCAGGGCTTTTTATTCTCGGATTTGTGATTCATGTACCGGCATTATCCTGGATAGTTGGAATTACGGCGGTATTGGTGGGAATCCAGATGATGACCAAGTCGTTTGTCATCGATATGGATCGGAAGGAAATCCGGGTCAAGCTCGCTTTGCTGCGCCCGCCGGTGACAGTATCCCTGGCGGATATTGATCATTTTGAGCTGCATTCCGTCTCCCAGCTTTTTATCACGATCAATGCCTCGTTAAATCTGTACTACTACAAAGACGGCAAGGAGAAAATAGCTCCGTTGGCGCAGGGATTTACCGTACGGTCCATGCAGCGGCTGCTTAATGACATCGAAGAGATTATTGGAAGGCATGGATATTAGAGACAAGTACCGGGTGGAAGAAGCGTCAGGTTCGTTTTCGCTGCAACCTCACCGGCAGGAGCTGAAGAGTCTGTATTGGTTTTTTGTGGCAACTGTCGCGATCGGCGTGGTACTTCCGGGTGTTTACGGAGAAGTGGACGAAGGCTGGATTGTGCTGGGGTTGGCGATAATGGCGTACCTGACGATCCACGGCTTGTACGACTATCTGTTTCGCATAAACGTGCGCATGACGTTCGACAAAGCCTCAAAAACAGTCTACAGGCAGAATCCTCCTTTTGCACAGAAAACACTGATGACCTTCGACGAGGTTGTCATTTTCGTCAGAACAGAAAACGCCGGAACCTGGCACTACGCCGTCGGAGCAAAGAAGACGCAGTTTGTCCGGAACTATGCGATCAGTCAGGACTTTGGTCCGGGAAAGCTATCCGACATCCTGGCTGCCGAATACGAAGAAGCTATTCTGACGGCTATTTACCGGTCGGTGGAGCAGGACCGGCAGTAGCGAATAAAAAGGGGCAGACTGTTGAGCCTGCCCCTTTGCTGTTAGTTGCATTCGCCCGTTACCGGATCGCAGGCGGCGCCTGCGGCGATGATTTCGGGTTTTGCTTCGGCAAGTACCTTTCGGAGCGCGTCGACGAAGACAGACTCCGGCTGGGCGCCGGAAAGTGCGTATTTGTTATTGAGAATGAAGAACGGCACGCCCGTGACTCCCAGTTGCCGGAAATACTCCAGCTCCCCCTGCACGGATTCGTATCCCTTGTCCGATTTCAGAACGTCGAGGATGTCTTCTTCCGACCAGCCAACGGCTGTCAGCGTGGCGATCACGGTAGCTTCATCTGTCAGATCCACCCGGCGGACAAAATGGGCGTCCATCAGGGCTTCTTTGGTGACCGACTGCAACCCTTTTTCATAGGCGACCGTCAGCAGGCGGTGCAGGTCGAGCGTATTGAAATCCTTGGCGATTTCGGCAAAATTGAAATCCAGGCCTACTTCAGAAGCGACCTGCTCCACATGCGAAAACATCGTCGCCGCCCGCTCCCGGCCAAACCGGCTTTCCATGTGATGGCGGAAGGGACGTCCCTGTTTGGGAGACGTAGGGTCCAACTGAAAAGGGTGGTAGACAATCTCCGCGGAAACCTCGTTTTCCAGCGTCTTCAGCGCGGCTTCGAGCCGGCGTTTTCCAATGTAGCACCAGGGGCAAACGATGTCAGAAACGACATCCACGCGAATGGGAAGAGACATTTTTTTTAAATTATAGCTGCCGGTTTTTCGATTTTTTTACCGTTGTCCGCTTCCGGTCCGGAAGCGTGCAGTCTTTTGAGAATCAGTATCGTGTACGGTTGACATCGTCAGGCCGGGCCCCCGTAAAATTCGTAAGTCTCCGGGAAAAGACCTGTGCCGGACGTCGAAGATGGTAACCTTTTTGTCCGGAAAATAATTCCGGATCGCTTTTTCTCGACTATATTAGCACAACGTATACGTATAACGGACGGTTATCTGAAGCCCTCCTTCAGGTGCAGTTGCCGCCACAACAAACCTCGTCCCGCTGTATGATTGTGATTCCTGTCGCGATGCGGGAAGCTTTTGACCGCGTGTCGCTATTGACTAAGGAAGATTGGCTCTTTCTGTCAACCCATTTTGAAGAAAAACCTATCCGGAAACGGGACCTGATTCTGGCTGCGGGGCAGCCGGAGGAACATGTCTATTTTGTTTTCAAGGGCCTGGTCCGGATGTTTGTGGAAAGGGAAGGACGTGACATATGCCTGGATTTCGCCTTCGAAAACCAGGTATTTTGCTCGTTTATTTCCTATTTCACAGAGAAACCTTCAGAGGTCAGCCTTCAGGCTTTGACCCCCACTCTCTTGTTCCGTATTCACCGGAAAGCTATCCAGGAATGGATCGATCAGTCCCGGTCAGCCGAGCGTTTCGTCCGTCTGCTGACCGAACAATTCTACCTCAACAAGCTGAGGAAGGAGATGAAAATGCTGACGATGAATGCGGAGAAAAACTATGAACAGATTCTGACCGAAGATCCGAATATCGTCCGGCACATCCCGATCAAGGACCTGGCTTCCTACTTAGGGATCCACCCGGACAGCCTGAGCCGTATCCGCAGGAAAGTGACTACTTTCTAAACGGGAGATATATTTTTTTTTTGCCTTCGGCTTGGCAGGGTCATAAGAATTATAAAAAAAGAAATGTATCTTTGTTTTGTCTTCTCTGACGAGAGCAGACAAACTTTACGAACACGGATGGTGGCGGCCATCCGTGTTTTTTTGTGCCTTGTGGAGAGCTTTAAGCTGTAGGCGTTAAGCAGTTGCCTGGAGAGGCCGCACCTATATGCCTATCGCTTAAAGCCTATGGCTTACTGCCTGCTGCTTTACTCCACTATTCTGAGCTTCGCAAATCCCAGCAGAAGTGTTTTTTCTCCCTGATTATCAAACTGAATCACCGCTTTGGCCCCGTTCTGGTCGTTGGAAATCAGCTTGACGGTACCATAACCGAACTTCTGGTGTTCGACCCGCTGGCCGGAAGCCAGTTTCCGGGGATCAGACGCTCGAAAATCCGGACTGGGTACGTGGGTACTCTGGGGCGTAGCCGAACGGGTAGGCGGCGTCCGTTTTTCCTGCGAACCGCCGTTCTGTGCCGCCTTGCTGGCGACGTTGCGGAGGAACGCTGCCGGAGTTGGCCGCTCCGTACTGCGCTGCATTTCCGCCATGCGGCGGGCAGCGGCACGGCTCAGGTGAATGTATTTGCCGTCTATTTCATCCATAAACCGGCTGGGCTCACAGGGTTTCAATCGCCCGTACTGGTACCTTGTCTCGGCGTATGTCAGGTACAGGCGTTTTTCTGCACGTGTGATCGCTACGTAAAACAGCCGGCGCTCTTCTTCGAGATCATCGCTCGACTGTAGCATCATCTGGCTCGGAAACAGGTCTTCTTCCAGCCCGACAATGTATACAACCTTGTATTCCAGCCCTTTCGCCTGGTGAATGGTCATCAGCGTGACACGGTCGTTGTCTCCGTCCTCGTCCGACTCGTCCGCGTTGGTGAGCAGGGATACCGTCTGGAGAAAAGCACCGAGAGACTTATCTTCATTGTCTTGATTATCAACAAACTGCTTGATAGAGTTAAGCAATTCCTGTACGTTTTCGTACCGGCTCAGGCCCTCCACGGTCTTGTCTTCGTAAAGCTCTTTGAGGATGCCGGAAGCCTTGGCTACATGGCTGGCGACTTCGTAAGCATCCTTTTTGTCGATCATCAGCTTGAACGACTTGATCAGGTCCGAGAATCCTTCAATCGCTGAAGCCGAACGACCGGCGTTATAGTGCTGAATATTAGCGACAACATCCCAGACCGTCACGTTCTGTTCCGCCGCCGTCACCGCGATTTTGGCCACCGTCTGGTCGCCTATTCCGCGTTTCGGCAGGTTGATGATCCGTTTGAAGGCTTCTTCGTCGTTCTGGTTAATCGTGAAACGAAGGTAAGCCAGCAGGTCCTTAATTTCCCGGCGCTGGTAGAAGGATAATCCCCCGACAATCCGGTATTTGATATTCAGTTTCCGGAGGGATTCTTCGAATGCCCGGGACTGGGAATTGGTCCGGTACAGAACAGCAAAATCGCTGTTAATGAGTCCGTTATTGAGTTTTTCTTCGAAAAGAGACGTGGCAACGAGGCGGCCTTCCTCCACATCGGAAGCGGCCTTGATTACCTCGATAAGCTGTCCGCTTTCGTTTTCGGTATATACTTCCTTGCGAAGCTGCCGTTTATTACGGGCGATGACGGAATTGGCCGCTTCAACGATGGTTTTGGTCGACCGGTAATTCTGCTCCAGACGAATAGTCGTCAGGCCGGGATAGTCTTTTTCGAAATTGAGAATATTCTGGATGTTGGCGCCGCGGAAGGCGTAAATCGACTGCGCATCGTCGCCCACGACGCAGATATTCTCGTGAATAGCAGCCAGTTTGCGGGTGATGAGGTATTGGGAAACGTTGGTATCCTGAAACTCATCAACCATCACGTACTTGAATTTATGCTGGTATTTGTTGAGTACGTCAGGAAAATCGCGGAAAAGGATATTGGTATTGAAAAGCAGGTCGTCAAAGTCCATCGCGTTGGCTTTGAAGCAGCGGTCGACATACAGTTTGTACAACCGACCGATTTCCGGCAGGCGGGCAGCGGCATCGTCGGCCTGAATAATCGGATCGGCCAGGTACGCATCAGCGGAAACCAGCCGGTTTTTCGCCCCGGAAATCCGGTTGAACACCACGTTGGGTTTGTAGACTTTGTCGTCCAGACCCCGCTCTTTGATAATGGATTTAAGGAGGGACTTGGAGTCGTCAGTATCGTAGATCGAGAAATCGGACGTAAAGCCAAGGGATTTGGCCTCGAACCGGAGGATTTTCGCAAAGACGCTGTGGAAGGTACCCATCCAGATGGCACGGGCGTCGTGGCCAACGACCTTTTCGATCCGTTCCCGCATTTCACCGGCGGCCTTGTTGGTAAAGGTCAGCAGGAGAATGGAAAACGGATTGATGCCTTTTTTGATAAGGTGGGCGGTCCGCTGCGTCAGCACGCGGGTCTTGCCGGAGCCGGCGCCGGCGATGATCATGAGCGGCCCCTCGGTATGCAGCACAGCCTCCCGCTGGGGATCGTTGAGGCCTTTGGTTAAATCTTCGAACATGGCTTTCGCACAGGAAAAAGAGACAAAAGACAGAAAGCCGGACCATTGTTGACGGAGCCTCCTGTCTTTTGTCGTATTTTGGATGAATCATTTCATCAACCAAAGATACAAACAAACAGGGAACCGGACAGAAGGACTCTGCCGGTTCCGGTAGATTGCAGACTATGAAGGTATTTGAACGTTCTTTTGTGCTGGTCGCCTGCCTGCTGTCGGGCGGGGCCGCCCTCGCCCAAACCCCCGAACTCGGCGTACACATCACCCGCCAGCTACCTGCAACCCCTGTAAAAAACCAGGGATCTACAGGTACTTGCTGGTGCTTTTCCACGACGGCTGTCGTCGAATCGGAATGCCTGCGTAAAAACCTGGGGGAATTTGATCTTTCGGAGATGTACATCGTCCGTAATATTTACCTGGAGAAGGCCCGGAATTATGTGCGGCGGCAGGGAAAGGCGCAGTTCGACGAAGGCGGTCTTGGTCACGACGTCCTGAACGCGATTGCGCAATACGGAGCCGTACCCGAATCAGCCTATTCGGGGCTGGTCAACGGCGCGCGGACGCACGATCATCAGAAGCTTGTCAAAGACCTGCGGGCATACCTGACGGATATCCTGAAGAAAACTCCGGTTCCGGCAGATTGGGAAACCGGCTTTGTCCGTATCCTGGACGAACGCCTGGGCGCTATTCCGCAACAGTTTGACTACCAGGGGAAAACCTATACGCCCCGACAGTTTGCAGAGGAAGTATTACAATTTCATGCCGACGATTATATCGGCCTGACCAGCTTTTCTCACCACCCGTTCTACCAGCCGTTTATCGTTGAAATTCCGGACAACTGGGCGAACGGCAGCTACCTCAATGTTCCGCTGGAAGAGCTTTCGTCTGTTGTACAAACTTCGGTATCAGCAGGTTATACAGTTATGTGGGATGCTGATGTCAGCAATCCCGGCTGGGGTCAGGACAAAGGATATGCCCTGGAATATGTGTCGAAACCGTCTTCAGCGGAACCCGATGCCCCGGAAAAGCCCACCGATCAGCAGGTACGTCAGCGCCTGTTTGATACGCAGGTCACGACCGACGACCACCTCATGCAGATCACAGGTATGGCCGCCAGTCCTTCCGGCAAAAAGTTTTATCTCGTGAAAAACTCCTGGGGCGAAGTAGGTCCGTACAAAGGCTATATCTATGTTTCGGAACCCTACTTCGCGCTCAATACGGTGACGGTGATTGTGCCGAAAGCCGTGCTTCCGGAAGACCTGAAGGCGAAAATTCACTAGGCTTTCCGAATCGCGCCGATACGCATCGGAATCAGCTCATACGTACAGACCCCGGCAGCAATGACGGGGTCTTTTTGTGAAAGGTCATGGGCTTCATCCTCCGAAGAAACCTCAATAACGGCCATTCCGAACGCCCCTTTCGGATCGAAAACGGGGCCAAACAGCAGGGAAGTTCCTGCATCGGTCAGTGCTTTCCAGTAGTCGATGTGCTGTGTCATGAGGGCTCGTTCGGCGTCAGACATATCCAGGTGGTAGGTCGTACGCGGAGCAATGAGCCGGAAGAAGTAATGCATGGGAGAAGAAGTCAGGTTGCCCGTCAAACCAACTGAAAAAAAGGACGTTATGCAAGTACTTTTTCCCAGAAGGCAGTCGTCCGTTCCAGCACATCGATATAGGTGACAGAACCGTCTTCATCACCGACCCGCCGGATAAACGGCTGCGGCGTATGGCCCACTACCTGGTGCAGGCCCGGGTAAAAATCCCGGTAGGTTTCCCGCTGATCGGCCCATACAATACCGCTCAGCGCCGACGGCGCTCCGCCACGCAGCGCACCGCATTCGAAGAGGATATCCCTGCCGTCGCGGTGACTAAGCATACTGTTGAACAGATCGGAAGACGGGGCAATGCCATGTTTGCGGGCCCAGCGCTCCGAAACGCCGGCATGGGTGAAGAGATACTTCCGGTATTGCCATGCGGCCTGGAAAAGGTCTTCATTGTCCCGGAAAAGACGGCTCCACACGGACTGCGCTGCCGGCCGGAAACCGGAACAGGGATATTCCGGAAAATACCGGTAATGAACGTCATGGTTGCCAAGAAGCAGGACAAACCGATCGGGATCGTTGCGTTTCAGGGCAAGAATGGCGGTAAAGACGTCTGTGATTTCCGCTTCGTCGACGTGATAGGAGTCGACATAATCGCCTGCAAAGATGACCTTGTCATAGTCCTCAAACCGGAGGGTTTCCCAATTCCGGCGCCCGTGTATGTCTCCGATGGCGAGGACGTTCATGGCTCATTTTTGGGCTTTGCGCAGGGCTTTCAACTTTTTCCGGTTCTCTGCCAGGAGCTTTTTCGCTTCTTCCCGCTGCGCGGTCTTGCGATCGGCGTAGTCGATTACCTTCTCGTAGTATTGCTTCGCTTCTTCGAGGTTTCCTTCGGCGTCAGCTATTTTCCCGAGGTTGAGCAAGGCCGACGTATTATAGCCCGATTCATTCGCATCGTTCATTTCAGCGAAGGAAATTGTACGCTTGTAGTAATCCTTCGCAGCGGAATAGTTGTGATAAAAGTACTGATTGTAGTATGCCAGGATATAGGACGCATAGCGCCCGCCAACCGGCTCATAGCCATATTGCTTGTTGTCGAACCGCTCGAGGAGCATTTTGGCGGAAGTCTCCGCTTCCTGAATACGACCGGTTACAAAGCATTCCCGGGCATACATCCGGTGGAAATAGGGGTTCCAGGGATAGGTCGTATGCAGGTACCGGGCCAGTTGATAGCCTTTTTCGTGCTGGTTTTCCATGGAATAGATCTGCAGCAGGAAGTATTGCGCTTCGGTCCGGGTGTAAAACGCATTCCGGGATACCCACTCCAGCTGACCGATCCCCTGGCTTTTATTTCCTTCGTGGAAAAACCAGAAAATAGGCTTCAACGCCGAATAGTTTTCGGGGACCCACTGTCGGTAATAGTTGTAAAGGCCGTCGCCGAAAGCCAGTTCCGGCGAAAAGTCCTGATGCCCTTTGCACTTATCGAAGTACTTGAGCGCGCTTTTTCCGGCGCCGCTGGCTTTCAGCCATTTTTTGCGCTCGGCATACAGACGGGCTTTGAAGGCATAGGCCGCTGCGAGAAAGAAACTTGCTTCAATTTGCTCATTACCGCCTTTTTCGTACAAAACTTCCGCTTTTTCAATAGCTTGATCCATGTAGAGCTCGCACTTGGAGTCGTACATGGTATTGTCGGTATTCGGGACGATTTTCCACCATTCCGACAACCCAAAGAGGAAGTAGGGCAGAGGGTGCTCCGGAAATTTCGCTTTGAGGTATCCAAATTCCCGCGTGGCTTCCGGGAAGTTGTAATTATACATCGCATTGATCGCCTCGGTAGCTTCGATCTGCACTTCCATGCGTTTCAGCAGAATGCCACCCGAGCGTTCCTGCTCGTTTTTTTCCGTTGTTTCCCACCAAGATTGGCCAAAGACGAAGGCAGGAAGAAAAAGAAGAAAGAATAAGGCCTTGATTTTCATGACTTGTGTGGATTCCGGTGTCGTTCATGACCATCCGCCTATTCAACGGTATCGGAAGGGTAGTTGTATGAGCGGCCGGAAAATTCTCTGTCCGCAAAGGTACGAACGCCGGGCGTGGATTGCGGCATTTTATTCCGGAACCGCGTATTTTCGCCCTTTCTTTCATCCAAACTTCCATGGCTGTGATTCAGGTCCACGATAAGTTCTTCGACGTTTTTATTGACAAGGAAACCCTTGAACACCGCATTGCGTACCTCGCTGCGGAGATCAATGCCGACTATTCGGATCGCCAGCCGCTGCTCATCGCTGTTCTGAACGGGTCGTTCCTCTTCGTTGCCGAACTGATGAAGTCCCTCAAAATACCGTGCGAGATTACCTTCATCCGGGTAAGCTCGTATCAGGGAACGGGAACTTCCGGCGTCGTCAAGCAGGTCCTGGGGCTGAACGAAGACATCCGGGACCGGGACGTCATCATCATTGAAGACATCGTGGATACGGGTCATACCATGGCCGAGCTTCTCGGGCAGCTTACCGCCCGCAAACCCCGTTCGGTGGAGATCGCTACGATGCTGCACAAGCCGGAAGCTACGCGTATTCCGGTCAACTTGAAATACGTGGGTTTTGCTATCGAAAACCGCTTTGTATTGGGGTATGGCCTGGATTACGATGGCCTCGGACGGAATCTCCCCTGCATTTACCAGTTGGTGGAATAGCTCAAAGCAGGGTAGTACCTGCTTCCTTATACGGCGCCAGACCCGGAGAATCGGGCGGCAGTTCGGTCACCACGTAGTCGATATCCCGCAGGTCTGCGACCTTGAGGGACAGTACCGAGTTCATCTTTTCCGAGATGGAAAGAACGGCCGTTTTTTTGGCGGCGCGGATCATGGCCTTTTTCGTTTGCACGGTTTCCCAGTGGGAGTCGGTCATACCGGCCTGCGCGTCGAGCGCCGTAGTACCCATTACACAGAGATCTGCCCGGATTTCGGAGAGCCGCTCACCGACGTCGGCGCCGACCGTCATCCGGCTGTGTCGGGAAACCGGGCCGCCGATCAGGATAATCTCCAGTAAGGGTTTGTCGAGTAATTCGACAGCGGTTAATGGGTTGACTGTCAGGAAGGTAGCTTGGAGGTCGTCCGGAATCGCCCGGATAAATTCCCGGATGGTCGTGCCGCCGCCGATCAGTACTAGCATCCCTTCCTTTACCAGCGCCGCTGCTTTTTCGGCGATGCGGGCCTTCTGCTCCTGTGAATAGTTTTCAACCGGACCGGCATTGTAGTGGTACGCTTTCGACATGGCGCCACCCCGTATCCGGATCAGCTTTCCTTCTTCGGCCAGGTCGTTGATGTCCCGGCGGATGGTGTCTTCCGAAACATGCAAAATTTGCGCCAGATCGGACAGGGATATCCGGGTATGCAGATTTAACTGATTAATGATCAGGTTCTTGCGATCTTCCTTCAACAAAACAACGGCCATTCGGTAAGAAGTGATGGATCAACAAAGGTAGAAAAAGCACCGAAGGATATTCGGCATACTGAGCGAACGGTTTGGTTCTGATCGGTTTGTTGCAAAATTTGCATTTTATTTGCTGATACTGCAAAATATGACGCGGTTCGGGTGGAATTTTTTCCTTCTTTCCCGCAGTTTCAGAAGGGATACTTCGCTATGTTTGCAAAAGATGCAAACCCTTTTGTGATATGAGCACAACCTCCGAACGCCTTAGCCCCGAAGCTTCTTTTGCCCAGCTGGGCCTCCACCTGCCGCCGGCGCCTCTGCCGCTCGGTGTGTATAAGCCGTACCTGATCGACGGGAAATACCTGTATGTTTCCGGGCATGGTCCGGTTCAGGACGATAAAAGCCTGATTATCGGGCGGATCGGCAGCGATATCGACACCGAAGCGGGTAAGAAAGCAGCCCGTCAGGTAGGGCTGACGATCCTGTCGACGATCAAAACCCACCTCGGCAGTCTCGACCGCGTAAAGCGGGTCATCAAGGTACTCGGAATGGTGAATTGCGTGCCGGAATTTGAGCGGCATCCGTATATCATCAACGGCTGTTCGGAGCTGTTTGCGCAGGTTTGGGGAGAAGAAAACGGCATCGGCGTTCGCAGCGCCGTAGGGTTCGGCTCGCTGCCCGACAACATTCCGGTAGAAATCGAAGCCCTTTTTGAACTCGCCTGACCTCATGTTTACGTTTGACGCGCACCTCGACCTGAGCATGAACGCGATGGAGTGGAACCGGGACCTCCGGTTGCCCGTCGCCGATATCAATGCCCGTGAGGCCGGCATGACCGACAAGCCGGACCGCGGCAAAGCCACCGTTTCGTTTCCGGAGCTTCGCCGCGGAAATATCGGTATTGTTGTCGCCACGCAGATTGCCCGGTACGTAGCGCCCGGCAATCCCCTGCCCGGCTGGCATTCGCCCGAGCAGGCCTGGGCTCAGACCCAGGCCCAGGTGGCCTGGTACAAGGCCATGGAAGAAGCCGGAGAGCTGACGCCCATCACCAATCGGGCTACGCTTGACGCACACCTGGCCCGTTGGAACGACGGTACACCGAACGATGGCAAGCCCATCGGGTACATACTCAGCCTGGAAGGCGCCGATTCCCTCGTAACCGTCGGGCATGTAGAACGTGCCTGGAACTATGGACTTCGGGCCATCGGCCCCGCTCACTACGGCCCCGGCCGCTATGCGCAGGGAACCGACGCGACGGGTTTTATGGATATGGCCGGTCTCAGGCTGCTCCGCGAAATGGAGCGGCTGAACATCATTCTCGATGCCACGCACCTGTGCGACGACAGCTTCTGGCAAGCGCTCGACCACTTCAACGGTCCGGTATGGGCCAGCCATAACCTCTGCCGCAGCCTCGTCAACCATAACCGGCAGTTCAGCGACGAAATGATCCGGGCGCTGGCAGACCGCGGTGCGGTTATCGGCGGCGCGCTCGATGCCTGGATGATGGTGCCGAACTGGGTACGGGGCGTTTCAACGCCGGAGGGGATGAATTGCAACCTCGACGTACTCATCGACCACCTCGATCACATCTGCCAGGTCGTCGGAAATACCCGGCATATCGGGATCGGTACGGATCTGGACGGCGCGTTCGGTCGCGAACAATGCCCGTACGACCTCGAAACCATTGCCGATTTACAGAAACTGCCCGACCTGTTCCGGAAAAGAGGCTATTCGGAAGAGGATATAGAGGGGATTTTTCACGGGAATTGGCTGCGGTTTTTGCGAAAGGCGTGGGGATAAAACGAGCGGGGGCGGCCGAAGGCCGCCCCCGCTCGTTTTATAGCATCAATACCTTCCCTCGATCAGCGCCTGTTTAATCTGCCTGATCCGGTCGTTGAAAGTAATCTCCGGAAAATCCACACCCTCTACGGAAACGGTTTTGAGAAACTGCTGAATATCTTCCTGGTGCGGGACTACTTTACCCGTCGGAACCGAGATATACTTCGACGTCGTCCACATCACGTTCTTCAGCTCGGTTTTGTTTTCGTTGGTCATGACGTATTCCGTTACCATCGTGCTTTCATCAAAATAAATCACGCTGGTAATGATCGTCACCCATTCGCTGACCTTCGCCGGCCGGACGTATCCGATCTGGTGGTTGTAGACGACCCAACTGCAATTGTACTTCCGGAAGGTATAGTCGGTCTTGAATCCGTAGATCGAAAAGACGTGGTCCTCCCGGGCGTTGAAATAGTAATCGAGGTATTTGGCGTTGTTCAGGTGCTGGAGCGGGTCGCAATCCTGAAACCGGATGATCGAATGCGATTCGGTTTTCTTGGGATAATTGCGCTCTGGGTCAAGACGGAACATGGTTTTTTGTTTGAAGTGAATGGATACTCAGCGGTCCACTTCCCCCATGACGAGGTCCAGCGAACCGATTACTGCAACCAGGTCGGCCAGCAGTGCCCCCCGGCTGAGTTCATGGATAACGGAGAGGTTATGGAACGAAGGCCCGCGGGCTTTCATCCGAACCGGTACGTCTGATTTACCGTCCGTTTTGATATAAAAGCCCAATTCTCCCTTTGCTCCTTCGCCACGGGCGTAGAATTCCATGGCTTTCGGACGTATTTTTTTCGGGACGAAAGCCTGCGGGTCAAAGTCTGTTGTCCGCTTGTACGTTCCTTCCAGCTGATCAAGACACTGCTCGATAATCCGGAGAGACTCCCGGCATTCGAGTACCCGGACGTGGTTGCGATCCCAGCAGTCGCCCACGGTGCCAACCAATCCCTGCCCCACAGGAATCTCGAAGTCCAGCTCCGGGTACACCGAATAGGCGTCTGCCCGGCGCAAATCCCAGCGGAGGCCGGAGCCTCTTAAAACCGGCCCTGTGCAGCCGTAGTTGATGGCCATCGAAAGGGGAAGTACCCCGATGTTCGCCGTTCTGCGGACAAAAATCTCGTTTTCAATCACCAGTTCCTGCAACTCCTGAAGTTTGGGTTTCAGGTAGACGAGAAACTCGCGGCAGCGCTGTTCAAACCCGACGGGCAGGTCGTAAAACAACCCGCCGATCCAGATGTAGTTATAGAGCATCCGCGCCCCGCAGACCCATTCGAGCATGCGCTGGATGTGCTCCCGGTCGCGCATGAGCCACAAAAACGGCGTATAGGCGCCAATATCCATCGCATAGGTACCGATGGCGACAAAGTGCGAGGCCAGCCGGTTCAGCTCTGCGACCAGTACCCGAATGTATTCCACCCGCTTCGGAATGTCGTTCTCGATTCCCAGCATCCGCTCAACAGCCATGGCATAAACATGCTCGGAGTTCATCGCGGCGAGGTAATCCATCCGGTCTACAAACGGAATGATCTGATTGAACGGAAGATTCTCCGCATGTTTCTCGAAACACCGGTGCAGGTAACCCAGGTGAGGAACCACGTCAACGATTAGCTCCCCGTCGCTCACCACCTCCAGGCGCAGTACGCCATGGGTAGAAGGGTGCTGAGGCCCGAGGCTGAGAATCATCTCCTCCGACCTCAGGTTTTCGACCCGGTACTTGTTCGGGTCGGAACGGACGTGGTGGTCGGGTTTATAGTCGTATTGAATGGAATTCATATCGGGAATGCGGAAGGGGACAAAAGTAGGGAGGGTTTTCGGTTTTCGGTTTTCAGTTTTCAGTTTTCGGTTGGCGACTGCTTCCTCCGGCAGTGCGGAGCCGGGACAATCAAACACTTGTTGCCGAGCTGGTTACGCCGGGTTATGTAAGCCCACGGTCTCACCCCAACTGCCAACCGAAAACAGAAAACAGAAAACAGAAAACAGAAAACAGAAAACAGAAAACAGAAAACAGAAAACTGAAAACCCGCCTCACCTCCCCTTCACCCGACTAAACCACTCCTTCCCTTCCGGGTAATCCTGTTCGAGGAAGGCTTCGATGCGGGCGGTGATTTCTTCGACGGAGAGTGACGGGTCAAATTCAATGGGTTCCTTGAAGGTAACGGAGAGGATGGAACCCCGTTTTTTGAGCAGTAATCCTTTTTTGTCAAACGCCCGGCGGAAGCCGTTGATGACCACGGGTACCACAATCGGATGATGTTCTTTGATGAGAAACGCCGTTCCTTTCCGAACGGGAGCGTATGGACTCGTAGTTCCCTGTGGAAAACTGATTACCCAGCCGTCGGAAAGTCCTTTGCCTACTTTGTCTCCTGCCGATTTATCCACTTCCCGGTGAACGTCCTGCCCCTTTGCCCGCCAGGAGCGGTTGACGGTCAGGGCGCCGGCCTGCGCGAAGATTTTCGGGATCAGGCCGCTGTCTTTCATGGTTTCGCTGGCGGCGACATAGTACATCCGCGCTCTCGGCGCCAGCAGGTATACCGGCAGCCCGATCCAGTTCCGGAATCCCCATTTGACGCTGCAAAAGATATGGTACAGGCAGATAACGTCGGCGAAGTACGTCTGGTGATTGGAGAGGAAAAGAACCCCGTTTTGCGGTAGTTTTTCGAGGTGTTCGGTGCCGGAAATACGGGTTTTGTTCGTCCACATGTACCGGCTCCAGGTCAGAAACCCCAGACTGGCGATCAGCACCCGCTTGGTGAAAACAAGGTTGCCGAACGGGTCGCGTTCGAAGAACCCGAACACGTCGACCATGAGGAGGAATTTCTTAAGCAGGGATTTCATTGCGCGTAAGGCTGAACAGCGGGAAGTTAGGCGATTGCGCCGGGATTTTCCGTGCCTTCGTCCCGGCTTTTTACCGTTTGGAAGGGAAGGCGGGGTATTTCGGCGCGGCCGCTGCGGATTCCGTCGTTCTTTGGGTTAGTTTCGGGAAATGGAAAAGCGGTTACTTCTTCTCAACAACATACTCCTGCTCGCCTTCGTGGCGGCGCTTGCATCCTGTCGCCCGACGCTGAAAGTCGTCAACCGACCCATTGTCTGGGATTCCACCCGCCGGGCACTCTCGCTCGAATACCTTTCCCGCCGGCACGGTATCGAAAAAAGCGAGCCAACGATCATTCCGAAAATGGTCGTGCTGCACTGGACCGCTATCCCGACGCTGGAAGGTTCATTCCGGGCGTTCGACAAGCCGGTACTGGAAGGTCGCGCCAATCTTCAAACCAACAGCGCGCTCAATGTGTCCGTGCAGTTTCTGGTGGATTACGACGGCACCATCTACCGTCTTCTTCCGGATACGACCTTTGCCCGGCACTGCATCGGCCTGAACTACATGGCAGTAGGGGTGGAAAACGTGGGAGACGGCGGCGGCCATCCGTTGACCGAAGCGCAGGTCAAAGCCAATATCCGCATCGTGAAGTACCTGGCTGCCCGGTACCCGCTGGAATACCTCATCGGGCATCACGAGTATTATGCGTTCCGGAATACGCCGTTGTGGAAAGAAACAGATCCCAACTACATCACTCAGAAAACCGATCCCGGAAACGCGTTCATGGAAGCAGTCCGGAAAAAGGTCCGTCGTCTGAAATTGAAATCAAAACCGGCGCTATAGCCGGATCGCGGTGACGGGTAGGGTAGGCGACTCATCCCACGTCATCATGGCATTGAAAAGGCGTATTTCGCGGAAGTACTTCAGGTCGTCGACGGCCAGTCGTTCGGGAATAACACGCCCCGTGGCGAGCAGCCGGGCGCGGTGCGTACCTGCCAGCAACGGCTGATGAGGGGTATACCATTCACTTCCGTCGAAAACAGCAACATTGGCATAGCTCGTATCTGTGAGCAGGCCGTTCCGGACAAATAATACCTCGTCGGCTTCGATTCCTTCCGCTTTTTCCTGGAGCGCTGTCCGGTCCGCGTACTTGTGGGCATAGTCCAGTTCTCCGGCATCTCTTACCTGCAAAGAGCGTACCTCCCGTTTGGTATAGGGGATAAACTCCGCCAGGTCAATACCCGCTTCACTGACAAGTACCCGGCAGCGGTATACAGGCGCGTCGGCCAGGTTATCCGGTATCGGGATAAGGTCCTCCAGATCGAGACGATCATACTGCTGCCAGAGTGCTTTCCGGCTCCGGTTGAGCCGGTCGTTGTGGTAGTACAGGTTTTCCAGCGTTCCGCCGGCATACCGGATGGTTTCGAGCAGTTGCATCAGGAGAGGATGGGGAGGTATACTTTGTCGATGACTTCCTGGTATTCTTTTTCCGCTTCGCTCAGAAAGGTAATCCCGCCGCCGGACCGAAACCACAGGCCGTCGTCTCTTTGTTCCAGAAAGCGTATCAGTACGCCGGTATCGAGGTTTTTCCCGTCAAACAAACCGACAATACCGGTATAATAGCCCCGGGGTTCGCCTTCGGCTTCCCGGATAATGTCCATGGTTTTGGGTTTAGGCGCACCGGTGATCGAACCGGCGGGAAGGAGGCGGGCAAGCAGGGTGCCGAGCTGGTTTTGCCAGCCTTCGGGCAGGGTACCGGCGATTTCCGAACTGGCCTGGAGCAGCGGCTTGCCATTGGTGCGGATTTCTTCGAGGTATCGGAATCGTTCGACCCAGCGCGTGGTCGTAATCCGGGCGAGGTCGTTCCGGATGAGGTCGACGATCGTCGCGTGCTCAAACCGTTCTTTTTCGTCTGCGAGAAGTTCTTCCGCCGCGGTTTCCCGGGTGGCGTCCATCGTTCCCTTCATCGGATAGGAAGCGATCCGGTTGCCTTCGATCCGGACAAAGATTTCGGGAGAAAAGCAGACAAAAGGCGGGCAGGGGTTGCCTTCCGGCAGGGAGTCGATGTAAAGTTTGTACCTCGCCTGGCTTCGCTGAAAGATTTCCCGGAAAGAAAGCGAGGTTTCCACCCGCGTCCGGACGGTGAGGTTGGTCAGGAAGGAATTCCCGGCCAGCAATTCGTCGTGTACATACCGGAATTTTCGCCGGAATTCTTCAAAAGGAACAGGAAAGCGGGAAAAGGAAAAGGCGTCCGGCCTGACCGCCAGCGGCGGGACATTCGTCCTGCCGCCGAGGTCATACCACACGTGCCCGGACGGGACGTCGTCCAGCGGCCAGACCAGCGGGTGCTGCAATTCGTAATCGAGCACAAACAGACAGGGTTTTCGTTCCCGTCCGTATGCGTTCAGAAGTTCTTCCATTTCCCTGTACAACGCGGATCGGGTTATCCGCGTTCCGCGACCTGGCGGGCGAGAATGCCGATACCTTCTTCAAAGGAATGCGGCTTATACCCGAGAACGTTGACGGCTTTATCCAGAATGAAGCCGGTACGGGGCGGGCGCTGGGCAGGCTGCGTAAACGTACTGGAATCAGCCTCGGTGATGAGAGATTTGTCCAGCCCGAAGTAGTCTGCCGTCGCAATCGCCATTTCGTAAGGCGTCAGAAAATCTTTACCGGAGATATTGAAGATACCCTGGGCTTCCTTGTCGGTGATGAGCCAGCAGCCCTGGGCAAGGTCTTCCGCCAGTGTCGGAGAGCGAAACTGATCGGTTACCACCTTGATCGTTTTCCCGTCTTCCAGCGATTTTTTTACCCAGAGGATGATATTGCTCCGGCTCATGTCGGCGGCGATGCCGTAGACCAGTACCGTACGGGCGATGCCCCATCGGATACCGGAACGCTTGACGACCTCCTCGGCAGCATATTTGCTCCAGCCATAAAAGCTCAATGGGCTCGGAGCGGCCTCTTCGGGGTAGGGACCGTTTTTTCCATCGAAAATAAAATCGGTCGATACGTGGCAAAGGAAGCTTCCATGTGCTTCGCAGGCTTTTACGAGGTATTCCACTGCGAGGACGTTCATCGCCCAGCAGAGTTCTTTTTCGGATTCGCACTGATCCACATTCGTCATCGCGGCGGTGTGGATAACTGCGTCCGGCCGGACGGCATCCATCACGGCAGCTACCTGCTCCGGATCCGTGATGTCCATTTCCCGGTATTCGTACCCTTCCGTATCCGGCAGGCGGTTTGCGCCGCGGGCGGTTGCGATCAGAGAGATGTCAGGTTGCTGAAGAAGAAGGGAAACCAGTTTCTGTCCAAGCAGACCGTTGGAACCGGTAATAAGTATTTTTTTCTGAGTCATTTCTGTGGGGAGAAGAAAGGAATATTAGCCGATAGCCCGCAGCAAAATTAGAAGGCAGGGAAAACATAACCATACCGCCGGCGAATCTTTTTCTTGCTTATCTTCCTGACCGTCATGGTCATCGCTACGTCAGACAAGGGGCGGTTGGCGGCATTCCGCGGGCGCACTGCGATACTGTCGACGGCAGCGAGGCCGCTGATTACCTGCCCGAAGACGGTGTAATTGCCATCCAGCCAGGGAGTTCCTCCTTCGGTTTTATAGACGTTTTTCTGCTCATCAGTCGGCATTCTGCCCGCACGCTTTAGCTGCGGCGCGAGCGTCGAGTCGGTATAGACTTTCCCCTGAACGATGTAAAACTGGCACCCGGAAGAAGCTTTTTCCGGATTATTGTCGCGCGCAGCAGCCAGCGCACCCCTGCGGTGAAACAGGCCGGTGTGAAACTCGGCCGGTACTTTATACCCAACGTCGCCTGAGCCAAGAGGAGCGCCGGCTTCGGCGCCTTTCGACTTCGGATCACCGCCCTGAATCATGAACTGGGGAATAACCCGGTGAAACAGGACGCCGTCGTAAAAATGCGCTTTGACGAGTTTGACAAAGTTGGCCTTGTGCTTCGGCGTTTGGTCAAACAAAACAGCCTGAACAGGGCCGTACGGCGTTTTGATCGTGACGAGGTAGTCACGGCGCTGGGCAATGGCGGGAGACAGTAACTCCAGTAGCAGTATGGCGGAGAGCAGATAGGTGCGCATCAGTCGGATCAAAGGGCGGAACGGATTTCCCGGAGGATTTCGGCAGCACCCTGGCGGAGGAGGCGCTCGGCCAGTTGCTGCGCCATGTCAGAGGCCTTGCCGGCATCGTTGATTTCGGTGCGCCTGAGTTCCTGTTTTCCGTCCAGTGAAATAATACCGGCCGTCAGGGCGATACGGTCGCCGTGGGGCGTAGCCAGTCCGAATACCGGCACGCTGCATCCACCCTGGAGTACGGCCAGAAACGTCCGTTCGGCTCGGATACACTGCTCGGTGACGGGATCGTTGAGCAGCTCCCGGACGCGGGCTTTCTTGACCGGATCGAGGCTGGCGGCGCATTCGATGGCGACGCTTCCCTGCCCGACGGCCGGCGTAAAAATATCTGTAGATAAATGTTCCGCAATAAACTCTTCATATCCCATCCGGTGGACGCCCGCATAGGCCAGCAGCAGCGCGTCGCAGGCGCCGTTCTGCAGTTTCTGAAGACGCGTCTGCAGGTTCCCCCGCATGTCTACGACCTGAATATGCGGATAATACCGCTTCAGGGTGGCGACACGCCGGGTACTGGAGGTACCGATGACGAACGGCTCTCCCGATTCAAGGGATAGCTCCGGGTTAAGACTGAAAAGCACGTCGTTGACGGCCTCCCGGGGCGTAAAGGCGATGATTTCGAGGTCTTCGGCGAGGGAAGACTGCAGGTCCTTGGCAGAGTGTTGGGCAATGTCGATTTCCCCGGAGCGCAGCTGCTCTTCCAGTTCTTCCGTAAACACGCCCTTGGAGCCGATTTTGGAAAGGGAGCGGTCGAGGATTTTGTCTCCCCGGGTTTCAATGATGACAATTTCCGGATCGAGCCCGCCGTGGCGGAGCTGCTCGGCAACGTATTCGGCCTGCCAGAGGGCCAGCCGGGAACCCCGGGAACCAATTCTGATTTTCATAGCGTCAATACTGTTACTTTCTCATCAGTCTCGCCAGCGAAAGCGAAAGGTCGAGAAAGATCATTTTAGCCCTGACATTTCGTTCCAGGTGGTAGTAAGCTGTGGTGAGCTCTTCCACAATGAACGCAATGCGTTCGGGGACAATTACTTTTGAGAAATTCTGAACAAAGGTAAGCTCGTCTCCTTCCAGTCGTACCAGTTCCGGCGTACCTCCCTGCCAGAGCAGCAGATCGCGGAAGACGTTGAGGCCGTAGGCCATGAGGTTTTTCTGGGCTTCTTTGGATTTCGAGTCGAATTCGTCGGCCAGTTTCACCACATCGGGAAACGACGGCAATCCCCGGTAGCAATGGCGCATCCAGGTGGCAAACCAGGTGTGTTCTTCGGCGCCTTCGCCGGTTGCCAGCTCCAGGGCTTTGGCCAGGTTTCCCTCGCTGAGGTAGGCCAGATGCTTCGCTTGCTTCGCATCGGTTGTGGCCGACAGGTAGTTTGCTACTTCCTCTTCCGTAAACGCCCGTACCCCGATTCGCTGGGTTCGGGAGATGATCGTCGTCAGAAGCCGGTTCGCATCCGTTGTCACCAGCAGAAATACCGTTTTTGCGGGCGGTTCCTCCAGGATTTTCAGAAGGGCGTTAGCCGAGTAGACATTGAGCAGTTCCGGCTGCCAGAGAATCAGGATCTTGTATTCTCCCTCATATGCCTTGAGGGAAATCTTCCGGATGACATTCCGGGCTTCTTCTGCGGAAATATTTCCCTGCCGGTTGCCTTCCACTCCGATGAACGTCAGCCAGTCGGACAGCGAACCATACGGCTGGGCCGCCATAAATTCCCGCCAGAGCGGCATGTAGGCGTCGGATTCGTTGTCCTTTACTTTTTTGGTAATGGCAACGGGGAAGATATAATGGACGTCGGGATGGGCCAGCTTCCGCATTTTAACACACGAAGCGCAGGAGCCGCAGGCGTCGTTTTCTCCGCGGTTCTCACAGTTGAGGTAGGTAGCAAAAGCGATAGCCAGTGGAAGCCCGGCGCCTCCGACCGGACCATGGAACAACTGGGCATGTGCCACGTGGTCGTTCCTGACCGACTGGATCAGGGTTTCTTTGAGTTCGGGCAGGCCGGGAACGTCGCGGAATAGCAAGGTACTTCAGAGCAGGACAGTGAAAAGGCAAAGGTACATCCCTTTTGCACGGAAGGCTAGTCTGCCCCGTAAAATCCCCCGCGCACCGCTCCCCGAATTTGGGTAAAGAATCCGTCTATCCGCCGTTTAAAAGTTTAATCCCGAAAAAACTTGACAAGGGGGGGAGTCTAATGACGAAATTTGCACCCCCGATTTCAAAGGATCCGGCCAGAATCCAATTATGGCTTCTTAAATCCGAATAATCTTCGTTTTTGCTCCGCCGTCTTTTGGAAGGGATTACATCCTGTTTTAGGGGGCAGAAAAAAATTATATTTTACATTAATGCTTTTTTGCCGTATTTTTTTGAAATTTGCTGGCAAAAGTTCTGCCACTCACCGAATAAAATTCTCGCAATTCCGCGTATATGAACACACTTCAGAAACTCGACCACATCGACCGCAAAGTACTTGAGATATTGCAGTCCAATGCCAAGATTACCAACGCGCAACTCTCCAAGGAAATCGGTCTTTCGCCTGCTCCTACGCTGGAACGAGTAAAAAAACTGGAAACCTCCGGGATCATTCAGAGTTACCATGCGCAGCTCGACCGGGAAAAGGTCGGTCTCGGTGTGACAACATTTGTGCAGATCACCCTGGTCGGACACAAAAAGCAGGTAACCGATTCCTTCGTTGAAAAGATCAATTCCATTCCGGAAGTAGTGGAATGCCACCACATTACCGGCTCCGGAGACTTTTTGCTGAAGGTGATTTCGAAGGATATTTCTTCTTACCAGCGCCTCATGCTGGAAAAGATCAACGAGATCGAAGAAGTTGCCAGCACCCAGACGATGGTCATCCTGTCGACCTTCAAGGAAAGCAAGGTACTGCCCATCCCCTGATGCGCTGATTTGACAAATACGTTATCTGGGAGTCTAACCGGATTCCGGATAACGTTTTTTTATGCCTCTAACTCCTCTTATGCGCATGCGGCTTTTTCTGCTTCTCTTTTTGGGAGTATCCCTCTCGTTATCAGCTCAGGACAAGATCGGTATCGTCAAGCACAACCACCTGGCATTGCAGGTAAAGGACATTCAGGCCTCTGCAAAGTTTTACGGGGATTTCCTCGGCCTCGAACGGATTGAAGTTCCGGCGGATCTGAAGGCGATCCGCGCCTGGTTTAAAATCGGGACCGACCAGCAGATCCACCTGCTTGCCGGGCGTACCGAGCCGGTGGTAAACGACCGCAATGGCAGCCATTTCGCTGTTTTCGTGGAATCGATGGAGAAAGCCGAAGCATACCTCAAGGCGCGAAACTATCCGTATCACGCGCAGGTGCGTTTCGACGGCGTCAAGCAGATTTATATTCCCGATCCGGACGGATACCTCGTCGAACTCAACGAGATGAAGAAATAGCAAAAAGACAGGCCATCACAGCCTGTCTTTTTCGTTTAAAGCGGAAATAGATCAGTCTTTCTTGAACAGACTGTCTACAAAAGTCCGCTTGTTGAATACCTGGAGGTCTTCGATACGCTCCCCGACGCCGATGTACTTCACCGGAATCTTGAACTGATCAGAGATACCAATCACAACGCCGCCTTTCGCCGTACCGTCGAGCTTGGTGATCGCAAGGGATGTCACGTCCGTAGCCTTGGTAAATTCCTGCGCCTGGATAAATGCGTTCTGGCCGGTTGAGCCGTCGAGTACCAGCAGTACCTCATGCGGCGCCTCCGGGGAAATCTTCTGCATGACGCGCTTGATCTTCGATAGCTCGTTCATGAGGTTGATTTTGGTATGGAGACGGCCGGCGGTATCGACGATAACGACGTCGGCGCCCGTTTCCGCGCCCTGCTTCACGGCGTCATACGCTACCGACGCGGGGTCGGTATTCATGCCGTGATCGATGACCGGTACGCCGACCCGCTCGCCCCAGAGTTTGAGCTGGTCTACGGCCGCGGCCCGGAACGTATCGCCGGCGCCGAGGACTACCTTCTTGCCTGCCTTGTGGTATTGAGCCGCCAGCTTGCCGATTGTCGTGGTTTTGCCGACGCCGTTGACGCCGACAACCATGATCACATACGGCTTGACGCCCAGAGGTGTGTCGAAATCGCCGGAAACGTCGGCCGACCGGCTTTCAGACAGCAACCCGGCAATCTCCTCCCGGAGGATGGAGTCGAGTTCGGTGGTGCTGGTGAATTTATCACGAGCGACGCGGGCCTCGATCCGGCGGATGATATTGACCGTCGTTTCGACCCCGACATCGGAGGAGATCAGGATTTCTTCCAGCTCATCGAGTACTTCTTCATCCACCCTCGACTTGCCCACGATGGCCCGGCTCAGCTTCGAGAAGAAACCCTCTTTGGTTTTTTCAAGACCTTTGTCGAGCGACTCCGCCTGCTCCTGCTGAATTTGCTCCTTTTTCTTGGTGAAGAAATCGAATAAGCCCATTAGTTATGTTGTTAAGAGGGCGGCCTTCCTTGCGGCGACAGGCCATACCCGTCCCAAATCTACAATAAAAAATCCCCCGAAGAATATTCGGAGGATCAGGAATGACGCGTCATGGTCGACTAGTTCTTCAGCGCAGACTGAACTTCGTCCTGGAGAACGATTTCTTCCTTGAAGGTATAAGCACCAGTAGCCGGGTTTTTCACAGCCTTGATGACTTTAGCGTATTTAACGCCCCCTTCTTTCTTCAGGGTTGCTACTACTTTCTTTGCCATTGCAGTAAAATGTTATCAGTGAACAATGCGGCTCAGCAGTTTTCAAGTTATCTGCCGGCGATTGCCGTGAACCGATAACTCAACCGGATCGCTGAGATCAGGAATTACTTGATTTCCTTGTGGAGCGTGTGCTTCTTCAGGAAAGGGTTGTACTTTTTGAGTTCAATACGAGCAGTGGTATTCTTGCGGTTTTTCACCGTTACGTACCGTGACATGCCCGGAACGCCAGAATTTTTTTGCTCGGTGCACTCGAGGATGACCTGAATGCGGTTGCCTTTCTTTGCCATGAGCGTATTGCTTAGTTTATCAGTGCTTTCGGAAATTGGAACGCAAAAGTAGCAATAGTTTGGCAAGCCGCCAAGCCGCGCTCCGAAAAAAAGCGATCTTTTGTGTGCTGTTTCAGGTAAAAATAGTGCGGAGTACTTCCAGGGACTTGATCTCGCCCATATCTGCCACGTGAAGTTCGTAAAATTTGAGCAGTACCTCGAGTAAATAATGCCTTTTGGCCCGGTTCAGGCGCAGGTCGGGATTATGCCGGAGTGCATCGAGCAGCACCAGCGTCTCTTCATCGTGAATAGGATAGCCTGCTTCTTTTAGCTCCCGCGAGAGCTGCGCCGCCGTCTGCGGCTCAAAGCCGAGGTAGAAGCTATACCGGAGCAGAAACCAGACGTGAAAATTTTCAAACCCGTCAGGCGCCTGGTCAAGCCAGGTCAGGCTTTCGGATAAAAAGCGGTAGAGAAGCGGGTTTCCGGTTTCCTCGCGCAGCGTACGGCCCAGTATCTCCGTCATAAACAGCGCAATGGATGATTTCGCGATGTCAAACGGAATGCTGCGGTACGGATATCCTACCTTCACTTCGGACAACCGCTGCAGCCCCCCGCTTTCCTTGAAATACACCACCAGGTCGAGTAGGGTGAGGGGCTGAAACAGTGCCATTTTATTCTTTCCCTTGCTGCTTCTCGCGCCGTTTTCGATGTAGCTCTGCAGGCCGAACTCTTCCGTGTAAATCCGGACGATGATCGACGTTTCCTTGTACCGGATGTAATTCAGCACGAGGCCGCGGGTTTTCTGAAGCATACACAAACATACCGCTTCGGCGCCGTCCGGAAAAGACGCAGGCGGCTCAGGCCAGAGGTAACCCGGGGAATTTCCGGCCGAGAATAGCGGTGGAATCCACCTGAAGCCATTTGTCGAGCAGCGTCGCGTATACATCCCGGAAATCGGTACGGTAGCGCAGATCGCCTTCGTCGAGCCGGGATAGGTCGGGTGCTGCCGACAGCGCCGGCACCGGTTTCAGCGTACCACCTGCCCAGAAAAGGCAATTGGCCGTTCCGTGATCGGTGCCGTTCGAGGCATTCTGCCGGACGCGCCGTCCGAATTCGCTGAAGGTCATCACGATGACGTCGTCGAGCCGGCCGAGTTTCTTCATATCAGCCAGGAAGGCGTCGAGCGCCTCCGCATACTGCCCGAGGAGGCGATCCTGCTGGGGTTTCTGGTTGACATGGGTATCGAAACTGCCGTGGGATACGTAGAATACCGAGGCTTCGACGCCTGACCGGATAAACCCGGAAACCGTCCGCATTTTCCGCCCAAGGTCATGCGCCGGGTATACCGCCGGCGGCTCGGTTACCTTCGTTTTGGCATACAGGTAATCCGATGAGGAAATCGTCTCCGCCAGGGTTTTATAGAGGTAATCCACATTGTGGTACTCTTCGTGATTGACTTTCGCAAGCTCCTGGTAGAACTTGTTTTGTGTTTGATTGTGAAGACGTTGCGGGTCGGAAACAGCCAGTCCTTTCACCGCGGTACCCTTCATCGATAAGCTGAGTTGGTCGTCGATTTCCACCGCATGGTATGCTTGGCAGGCGCCGTTGCACTGGGCGTCGAGGTATCGCCCGATCCAGCCGGTGCGGAGGTAGTCGGCTGAATCACTGGCCGTTTGCCAGATATCCATCGACCGGAAATGAGAACGATCGGGGTTGGGATACCCGACTTCCGACAGCACCGTGAAATAACCGTCATCGTACCATTTCCGGAGCTTCGACAGGGCCGGGTGAAAGGCCATTTCGTCGGTGAAGGGGAGTGATTCCGTCGCCTGTATCGCCAGCCGCGGCCGCTCCCGGTAATAAATATCATTGCGGTAGGGGATGATGGTATTGAGCCCGTCGTTTCCGCCTGAAAACTGCAAAACGACCAGTATTTTATCGTTTTGACGGAGGGGAGAGCGGTGTTCGTAAGCCTTGACAAAGTCGGGTACCAGCCAGGTACCGATGGCGGCGATGGCCGATTGGCGGAGAAACTCTTTTCGGTTCATGGCTCAGCAGAGTTGAAATTCGGGAAGTGTCAGGAGAGCGAGGGTGAAATCCCGCAGCTCTGTTTTCCGCGGGCGCCGGAGAATCAGCTGGCGTTGTGCCGGGCTGAGCGGGCGCTGGAGCAGGGTCTCAGTCAGGGCGTCGAGAAGTCCTTCCCCGGAAAGTCCTTCAAACGGTTTTCCGAATACACTCCAATCCAGTTGGGCATCCCGGAACTGCCTGGCGCCACGTTTGGAGAGATAGTCGGTGTTGACGTCGCCGTCCGATTTCGCGCGGAAATTCAATTCTGCCGATTGCAGAATCACTTCAGGCAGTTTCATGCGCAGAAGGAGGCTCGACGAATCGATCCACGCAGTACCGCCCGGCCAGCCCGCTACATTCGGCGGGTAGAAAAGGACCTGATCCAGCGCTTTTTGCACATATAAGACGGATTGCTTGCTGCCATAGGAGACACCCGGCGTACGTTGCAGGCCCGCGAGGTATTCCACCGGAGATTTGATCCGGACGCCGACATTCTGCGGTTCATAAAACCAGGAAGAGGTGAAAATCTCCTCCATCAGCCAGCGAATGTCATAGTCTTTTTTGTGAAAGTCTTTGGCCAGGTCGGCTATGACCGCCGGATTGGGAACGTCGTTGACAAAATAGGTATATACTTTCCCGACGACGAACCGGGCAGTCTCGGGGCGTTCCAGCAACAGGGCGAGGATATCTTCCCCATTGAAATTTCCGCGCTTGCCGAGAAACAGTTTCTCGCCGTCGTCGTGCTGGTTTTTCCGGAAGACAAACTCGCCTTTCGGATTGAAACCCCATCCGGTAAAGGCCCGGGCGGCTTCTTTGATGTCTTTTTCGGAATACGCGCCGCGCCCGGTGGTGAATAGCTCCATGACTTCCCGGGCGAAGTTTTCATTGGGACTTTGCTTCCGGTTCTGCTGGTTGTTGAGAAACTGAAGCATGCCCGGATCCTTCGAAATCGCTCCCAGCAGGTCGCCGAACTTCCCGAGCGCATGTTCCCGCAGGAGGTTATTCTGTTGCTGAACGAAGAGGGGATTGTTGCTGCGGCAGGCGAAATGCCCATGCCAGAATAGCGTCATTTTTTCCCGGAGGGCGCTTTTCCCCTGACCCATCTGCGTGAGCCAGGCGAAGTTGAGGTCTCCGATCTGGTCGCGGTCCTGCTGCTGTACTTCCCGCACCATCTGCTTGCGCTGTTCAGCGGTGAGGCTGTCGCGCTGCATGACCATTTCGAGCAGGTTTTTCCGGGAATAGCCTACCTGCTGCGGATCGATGGAATGGAGCGTCAGCGCATTGTCAGCATCTTCGAGCAGCCGGCGCACGACCTTTCGGGTGGAATGCCGCCCGGCTTCGCGGAGCTCTTCCGGCGTGGCGCCGAAGCCGGCCCGGAGAAACAGGTGTTTCGCTTCGTGTATGTTCATGGCAAGAGGAAAACGTGTCGGCGTTTGTTTCCTGAGATACGCATATGGAAGGCAGGTTTAACCGCACTCGTTTCATTTTAAGGTATATAAAAAACAGGGCAGGTACCGGCCAGATTGTAACTTGCCGGAAATAACCTCGACTATGAAACGCAGCCTGTTACTACTCCTCAGCGGTTCCCTGCTCTTTTGCGGGAAAGAAGATCCCCGTTATTCCTTTGAAACGACGCCCGTCTGGTCAGATGAATTCAACTACTCCGGCTTGCCTGATCCTAAAAAATGGGGCTATGACGTCGGTGGAGGCGGTTGGGGCAACAACGAGCTGGAGTATTACACAAAAGACCGTACCGAAAACGCCCGTGTCGAAAACGGGAAACTGATCATCGAAGCCCGGAAGGAAGACTACCAGGGCCGGCAGTATACTTCGGCCCGGCTGGTTACGAAGGGCAAGGGCGATTGGACCTACGGAAAGATCGTCGTACGGGCGCGGCTGCCGAAAGGGCGAGGTACGTGGCCGGCGATCTGGACGCTGGCCAGTCAGAGCGATCTCAGCAAAACCTACTGGCCGGATAACGGTGAAATTGATATCATGGAGCATGTCGGGTATGATCCCAACCGCATCCATGCTACGGTTCATACCAAGGCTTTTAACCACGTCATCCATACCCAGAAAAACGCCCAGAAGGTCATTCCGGATGCGATGGAAAGCTTCCACGACTATGCCATTGAATGGACGCCTGCGTCCATCAAAGCCTTTATCGACGGCGAACAGTATTTCACGTTTTCCAATACCGGAAAGGGCTGGCAGGAGTGGCCGTTTGACAAGCCGCAGCACCTGCTTCTCAACATCGCCGTCGGCGGAAACTGGGGTGGAAAGGAAGGCGTCGACGAATCGATCTTCCCGCAAAAAATGGAAGTGGAATATGTGCGGGTGTATCGGATGAAGAGGGAGTAGCGTGTCGTGGGCTTTAGGCTTTAAGCTATAGGCTATAGGCGGGAGTAGTTCGCATTGGAGCTTACAGCTAAATACCAGCCGTTTCGAGCCCGTTTGCTCACCAGCCAATAGCATAAAGCCTATAGCTTAAAGCTTACAGCCCCCGCTACACCCTCGGACACCGCTTAAACTCCTTCTCCCGGTCAAACAGGAAGCGGTAGGTAACGTAGCTTTTTTCGATTTTGGTACCGAGCTGGGAGACGAACCGCATCATCTTCGGGTTGAAGTCGCCGACCCAGTTCATATCAATCGTATGGTACTGATAATCAGGGTTGTCGCGGCCGGCCTGGCGGAAGCGAAGGGCAATGGCAGATTCCACGCCGCGGCCCTGGTAGTCCGGAATGACGCCAAAGATGACGCCGCATGTCCGGGTCACAACCTTCTTAAACTTCAGTAAATACAGGAATTTCAGCTTCGCGAGCAGTCCGAATTTGCCGTTGAGGTGTTTGACAACCTGATTGAGATCCGGAATAACGATGAAGAAAGCGACCGGACGTTCGCCGGCATACGCAAACCAGATCAGCTGCTCGTCGATAATGGGTTTCATCGTCCCGACGAGGGCGAGCGTCTGTTCACGCGTCATGGCGTGTACACCCGGAAACTTGGCCCAGGCCTGGTTGTAGATGTCACGGAAGTCTTCCGCGAATTTGGGTAACTGTTTTTTGTCGATGGAACGGAACGTAAATTCCGGGTTCGTGTAAATCCGCTGTGCCTTTTCTTCGACAGAAGGCGCTACGACTACTTCGCGGATCGGCGAGGTATACACATACTGCTGGAAGTAATCCCTGAAGCCGTAGTTTTCGAAAAACGGAATGTAGTACGGTTTTGACCACGGCATTTTGTACGTGGGCTCGTGGTCCCAGCCTTTGATCATCAGTCCCCACCAGGAATCCCGTTCGCCAAAATTAATCGGGCCGTCCATCGCTTCGAAGCCTTTGTTTGCCAGCCAGTTTCGGCAGGCATCGAAAAGGGTAAAGGCCGCGGTTTCGTCTTCGATACATTCAAAGAAACCCATGCCGCCTGTCGGCTGCTCTTCCTGCTGCTCGCGGTTGAAGAAGGCCGCCACCCGGCCGATTACCTGCCCGGAAGCGTCTTCCAATACCCAGCGGATAGCCTCTCCGGTGCGGAAGGCTTTGTTTTTCTTCGGATCGAAAACGGATTCAACATCCTGATCGAGGGGGCGGATCCAGTTCGGATCGTTGCGGTAAAGACGGACGGGTAGTTCGAGAAACGCCCGGACACGGGCCGGATCAGAACCGACTTCATAAAGTTTCAGAGCCATGCCTACAGAAAACCGGTTCAAACCGGTCATCAAATATACAATCTCCTGCTTAAACGGGTTCCCCGGGGCGATTGACGAAGTATTCGGACGGAAACTTTTCCGGATTTGCCCGCATTCCCCTGAAGATTTTACCTTTGTAACGGAAAACATGAATCACGTGGCTCTTCTTTCCTTTTCTTTCCCCGTATTCCGATGTTGAGACGGTCCCGATTCCGGCCGTTTTGTTTCCCTATTGTACTCCGGTACAGCCTCATTCAATGTCATTTTCATGCAATCCCTGAGAATTTATAATACCCTGACACGGGAGAAAGAACTGTTTCAACCCCTCAATCCTCCCTATGTCGGGTTATATGTCTGCGGTCCGACGGTCTATAATTACGTCCACCTCGGTAATGTCCGTACGTTCATGACGTTCGATGTTCTCGTCCGCTATTTCCGTCATATCGGTTATCAGGTCCGGTATGTGCGGAACCTGACGGATGTAGGGCACCTGACGGGCGACGGCGACGAAGGCGAAGACAAGATCGGCCGTATGGCGCGCCTGGAGCAGCTCGAGCCGATGGAGATCGTGCAGCGGTATACCAATGATTTTCACCAGGTACTGGAGAAATTCAACTTCCTGCCGCCGAGCATCGAACCGACGGCCACCGGCCACATCGTGGAGCAGATTGAAGCCGTTAAGTCATTGATCGACAAAGGACTGGCCTATGAATCCAACGGGTCGGTGTACTTCGATATCCAACGATACAACGAAAAAGGGAACGACTACGGACGTCTGTCCGGTCGTATTCTGGAAGACCTGCTGACCGAAACCCGTGACCTCGACGGCGTTGGCGAAAAGCGGAATCCGCTTGACTTCGCGCTCTGGAAAAAGGCGGCGCCGGATCACCTCATGCGCTGGCCGAGCCCGTGGGGACTTGGTTTTCCCGGCTGGCACCTCGAATGTACCTGCATGAGTACCAAGTACCTGGGCAATCAGTTCGACATTCACGGCGGCGGGATGGACCTGAAATTCCCGCACCACGAGTGCGAAATCGCTCAGGGAACCGGCCTGAACGACGTCCAGCCCGTGCGCTACTGGATGCACTCCAACATGCTGACAGTCAACGGGCAGAAGATGTCCAAGTCACTGGGTAACTCCTTCCTTCCGGCGGAACTTTTCGCGGGAAGCCACCACCTGCTGGAGCAGGCCTACTCGCCGATGACCGTCCGGTTTTTCATGCTGCAAAGCCAGTATCGCTCTACGCTGGATTTCTCGAACGACGCGCTCAAGGCCGCGCAGAAGGGTTACAAGCGCCTGATGAACGGGCTGCGCCTGCTGCGCGATATGGAGTACATCGCCGACGAAGCTGTCTCCATTGATCCGGCGCAGGTAGAAGAGGTCACAAAAGCGGTAGAAGGCGCCTATGAAGGCATGAATGACGACCTCAATACGGCCGTTGCCATTGCCCACTTGTTCGCGATGGTGAAGAAAATCAACCAGTTGTACATGCAGCAGGTGCGCCCGGCGCAGCTCGGAGAAGAGGTATTTACACGCCTGAAAAACACTTATGTGACATTCCTGGCGGATATTCTCGGTCTGAAGGAAGAGCGCAATGAGTCGTTTGAACCGCTTATTGACGGCCTTCTGGACCTTTACCGGGGATTCAAATCCGAGAAGCAATACGACAAAGTGGATCAGATTCGTTCCGTATTCAAACAAAACGGGCTTGTGATCAAAGATCTGAAGCATCGGATCGACTGGGCCTACGAAGAATAATACCCCGGGCGGGTATGCGGAGCATACCCGCCCTAAACCGGTACCTATGAAGCTTTTCCCCTCTTTAGCCCTCCTGCTCGTGCTCGGGGCGGCGTCCCTGCAATCCTGCAAGGAAAATTCGAAGAAAACGGAGTCGACCGATGGCGGCTCAGCAACCCAGGAAGTGCTCGTCAATGCGCCTGTATTCAATGCTGACTCGGCGTATGCGTTCATTCAGAAGCAGGTAGATTTCGGTCCCCGTATTCCGAACTCGAAAGCGCATCAGGCGTGCGGCGACTGGCTCGTTGCCAAGCTGAAAGGCTACGGCTTTACGGTAACCGAACAGAAATTTACCGAAACGGCGTACGACGGTACCAAACTGAATGCCCGCAATATCATCGGGAGCTTCAACCCTGACGCAGCCAAGCGTATCCTGCTGACTGCGCACTGGGATACCCGCCCGTTTGCCGACAAGGATACCGATCCGAAGTACAAGGACAAACCGTTTGACGGCGCCAATGACGGCGGCAGCGGCGTAGGGGTTCTCCTCGAAATCGCGCGGAACCTGCACGCGAAACCGCTCGGTAATGTCGGAATCGATATCATCTTTTTTGACATTGAGGATTGGGGAGAGAAAGAAGGCGTAGAGCGTTCCGGTAACCGCGAAAACTGGGCGCTCGGCTCACAGTACTGGGCCAAAAACCTGCATAAACCGGGTTACAGTGCCTACTATGGTATTCTGCTCGATCTGGTTGGCGCGAAAGGTGCTCAATTCCCGCAGGAAGCCAATTCCCTCCAGTATGCGCAAAGCATCGTGCAGAATATCTGGAATACCGCCAGCAAACTCGGCTATGATCCGTACTTCCTGCCGGTTCCGGGAGGCGGGTTGACGGACGACCACGTAGCGGTCAACGAAGTAGCGAAAATTCCGATGGTCGATATCGTGGAAATGAAGGTCAATTCCCCCAAAACCTTCGGCGAGTACCACCATACTCATGCCGACAATATGGAAGTAATTGATAGGAACGTTTTGAAGGCTGTCGGCCAGACCGTTACCCAGGTACTCTATCAGGAGCAATAAACGGGATAGAAGAAGGTATGGCCGGAAAATGATATATTGACGGCGATTACGGATAACCTGCCAACCGCATGCGATTTCGTTCCCACTATTTGCTCTATCTGGTATTGTCCGTGACGGACGCCTGGCTGTTGTCACATCCCAACCTTGTCGGACGGGTGGGCATCTGGCTGTACAAATACACTTACATCAAAACATTCCCGCGGGCGCTGTTTTTTGTGCTGTTGGCGGTAGGTATTGGCTTGATTATCAGTGAGACAGTCAAGCGCTTTTTACCTGTACGAACGGCTGTACTCGTGCTGGCGCTCATGCTGGTGATTTCGGCGATGATCTTCCTGAATGTCTTTATTCAGTTTTCTTCCGGAACGTATCAATATACCGGTAAAGGATTCATCTGGGGCGCACACCTGCTGCCCGTCATCCTGATCCTGATTTTCGCCCAAAGCCTGTATGAAGTTTTCCGGACAGGGAAGCTGGATTGAGGCTTTTGGGCAATAGGCAATAAGCTGTAGGCCAGGGATTCCGACGATTACAGAAGGTCGTCAAACCCCTGGCCTACAGCTTATTGCCTATTGCCTACAGCTTTCGCTACACACTCCCCGAAATAAAATTCTGCAATTGCTGGATCGTACTTTTCTGATCGTCGATGATGAATCGTACGAGGTCTCCCATCGACACAAGGCCGACTACATGCCCGTCGGCCAGCACCGGGAGATAACGGATATGCTTGTCCGACATGAGCGCCATGCAGTGCTCAATGGAGTCGTCGAACGAAACGGTTGCCGGCCTTGAATCCATGATTTCGGCGATGGCCGTTTCGTCGGAGTGTCTTCCCTTCAGGATGACTTTACGGGCATAATCCCGTTCCGTCAGAATTCCCACAAATTCATTTTCGTGATAAACCACCAGCGCTCCGACGTTTTTGGATACCATCATTTCAAGCGCTCTGTACACAGAAGCGGAGGCGTCGACGGTATGAACCGTGTTGCCTTTGCGGTAAATCAGATTCGATACCTTGTTCATAACTCCCTGTGGTTTAAGGTTTGACACTTCTTAAAGTACCGAAAAATGAAAACTTTTTCCAAATAAATACAATAAAAAAACAGCCCGTCCGAAGATGGGCTGTTTCCTGAATCTGAGGTAGTTATTTATCGCCGGCGACGACCTCCACGAGGGTTTCCCACTGAAACCACGCCTGTGCCGCGTCGAGTACCTGCTCGGCCGTGACGGCCTGAATCCGCTCGATAAAACGAAGGGAATAGTCGTCCGGAAGCTGGTTCAGAATGCGGACTTTATGCCGGTCGGCGATTTCAAAAGGCGTATTCAGCGAGCCGACAAACTGGCCGGTCATGTAGTTCTTCGCTGTTTGCAACTCTTCGGCGGGTACGGGTTCCGTTTGAAGCCGGAGAATCTCCTTCCGGATTTCGTCGAGCGTTTGCCGGGTTACTTCTTTATTGACATCGGTTCCGATGAAGAGCTGGCTCGCGTGGGAGAAGTGGTTGATCTGGGAGTAAATACCGTACGTATAGCCTTTGTCTTCCCGGATGTTTTTCATCAGGCGGGAACCGAAATAGCCACCGAGAATTTCATTGGTGACGAGCACGGGGTAATAGTCGGGATGCAGCCGGTTAACCATGCGCTTCCCGATGCGGATGGACGACTGCATTTTGTCTTCCACGCGCAGCAGAATACTTTGCAGATCTCCCAGGTGCGGATCGGCATAGCTGCGGCGATCCGGGGCCGGCGAAAGCGCCGACTGCCCGAAATACCGATTGAGGAGCGATACTTCCGTTTCATCTACCAGCCCGGCTACAAAGAGGCGGAACGGATTTCCGGCAATCCGCGTATTGAAATAGGAAACAAGGTCTTCCCTTCCGAAGCCCCGCAGGTTCTCACGGGTCTGGCTTTTGCCATAGGGGTGATCGGCGCCGAAGAGTTGTTCGCGAAAGGCTCTTCCTGCGAGAAACGAGGTTTTCCCTTCGTTTACTTCCAGGTTCTGGAGAGCGATGGTGCGCTGGGTTTCCAGCTCTTCTTCCGGAAAAATAGCGTCGTTCAGAAACTCATGAACGGCGGGAAGTAATACCGGCAGGTGCTTGCGGAGGGCATAAAGCGTCACCGTAGAGCGGTCGGCCGTAGGCTGAAACTCCAGGAAAGCGCCGTACTGGTCAAAAAACTCAGCCAGCTCCGCTGCTTTCCGTTGCCGCGTGCCTTCGTTGAGAAGCCGGAGGGTAAACCAGGAGACGTTAGGAAGGAGCTCGTCCCATCCGCCTGTTTCGAATACCCACTCCACCCGTACGACAGGCTGCTCCCCGGCACGGATCAGGTACAGTGGTACTCCGTTATCGAGCCGGTAGGGCGCGGCCTGAACGAGAGAAATCCGATCAGTTAATTGAAAATCAGGTGCTTTTGTGCGATCCAAACTCATCATGTGCTGGCGTAATGACAGGGCGGTGGCGACAGCTGGCCCCGTATGATCCGGAAAGTTAGCCCGAATCCGGTAAAGAGAAACGGAAACGGGGACAAAAGAAAAATGGCACCTGTTCAGTGCCATTTTTCGTAAAAGCGGAATGTGCTTAGTTCTCGTCCCGCGGCGCTTCCGGAATCCGGACCTTGCTGTCGATCAGGTACGAGAGCGAGAGCCGCAGCGTATTGTTAAGCGGGTTTTGCTGTCCGTTACCCTGGAAGAGGTAGGAGAAGTCAAGACCCAGCGACTGGTAGCGTACGCCAAAACCGGCGGTGATATAGCTTCTGTTGCCTTTTTTCGGGTTTTCGTAGAAGTACCCGAGGCGGGCCTGAAGAATCTTGTTCCAATCGTATTCCAGACCGGTCGAGATGGTCACTTCCTGCAGTTCTTCCTTGAATCCGCCCGGAGCGTCGGCGAAGGAGCCGAATACGCCTTCGAAGAGGCCGAGTTTATCCGTGTCCTTGCCTTTGATGATGTTGCCGTTCTGGTCGCGTTGCGGCGGCGTCGGTACCATCAGTTTGTTGAGGTCAACGGCCAGGGTCAGCGAGTTTTTCTCGTCGAGACGGTTGGTAATGGCCGTACCGATCTTCAGGTTTGTCGGAATGAAGTACGGGTTCTGGCTGCCGCCGTAGTTGATTTTACCGCCGATGTTCTGAATCATCACACCGTAGTTGGCATACCATTTCTTTTCGGGGCTGTATCCGTTGCTGAACAGGGCGATATCGCCGGCAACCGTACTCCCGGGCTTGGTAGCTACTCCGTTGATGACCTGGTTACCGGTCAGGTTGGAGTTGATATACCGGAGGCTGAGGCCGAGGCCAAGCTTGTTGGACAGCTTAAGCGCATAGGAACCGGCCACACTGAAATCCTTGGAATCAAACTGTGCCGTTTCCAGTCCCTGATCGTTGGTGAACTGAATCTGGCCCATGTTGAAATAATTGAGGGAAAGGCCTACTACCTGGTTCTTGCCGATTTTCTTGTAGCCGGACAGGTAGGAAAGCCACATGTCTCCGATCAGGTTACGGAGCCATGGGGTATACGTCAGGGAAACGCCTGCGTCTTTCTCGGCGAAAGCGAGTTTGGAGACGTTCCAGAAGGTACCGTTTGCGTCGGTCGGGCTCAGCGCCACACCGGCTTCACCCAGTGCACCGGAACGGGCGTCCGGAGAGATGTTAAGAAAGGGAACGGCCGGAATCGGCACCCGGTCGCTGTTGACCTGGCCATTTACGCCGGTACCCGACTGGGCCCAGGCGATGGATGAACTACTGAAGAGAGCAACAACTAGAAATAACCGGGATTGAAGTCTTTTCATCCGAGATTGGGTTAAGCAGTTAAATTCAGACCGTAGGTTGGGTGTTGTCGTCAGTCGGGACGAACGAACAGGAGCGTAAAACATTCGTGGGGATCTGTTAGGTAGCAAAGTTACAAAAAGTCAGTTTATATGGGAAAGTTTCCCGCTACCGGACAATAGCTTTCCGGTGGAATCGGCACGTACAAAAATACGATAAATGTATAATCCCGTCGGAAGTTCCGGATTCTCCAGTGTCAGTTCTTCGAATGGGGAAGGAGTTGCGAAGCTTTGCAGATGCTGGTGCCGGATGAGCCGGCCGGTCAGGTCATACAGATACAGGTCGATGTCGGTGTCTTCATCTGGAAAATCGTGATTGAAGGAAAAACGAACCCTTTCCCGGAAAGGATTCGGCATTGCGGTAACGTTGCGAAGACTTGCTTTGGTATACGGTTGGACGGAAAATTCTATCATTTTCTCCGCCTGGTTTCCCAAGACGTCATAGGCCCGGACGAGAAGGCGGTGATTTCCCTGCGGGAGTGACCGGAAGGGATAGCTAGCCTTTCCGCTTTTATCTGTTGCCGGAGTATACCGGTCATTGAGCGTCAGCGTGAGGGTATCGTTCAAAACGACCGTCAGCGGTTGCGCCTGCGTCAGGCTGACACCTGTATTGTCCGAAACGGAAACAAGCAGGAGCGGGTTGGGATCTGTCACGTCGCCATCCCGGAAATTGTCATCGTTCAGAACTGCCGCTATCACAGGCGGGGTTGTATCCTTCACCGGATTAACGGATGTACCGCCCGTGGCCGGAAAGGCTGCGCCGAGTGCCGTGGCAGTACTATCTGATTTCCAAGTGAATACCCGCACTCTTGCTTTCCCTGAGCCTGCCATCATCGAAACCGGAACGACAAACGAGGTACTGAACCGCCCGCCTGTTACCGGCACTGAACCGCTGAACAGTATACTGTTGCGCGAGGTGTAGGAAAACGGCTGGCTTTCGTCTCCCAGCGTCTTCAATACCGCTGGCTGATCCGCTACCTCAATCCAGGCGGTGCCGTCAAAAGGTACTGTACCGGAAACCGTCGCCACAGCTCCGGCTTTCAGGGTATCCGTCACGTGTACCTGTACTTCCTCATCCGGATAGGCCAGGTGCATGGAAGGGTCGCCGAGTAGGGTAAAATTACGGTTGACTCGTCCGGACAGGCTATTATTCTTGGTGATACGGATGAGATCACCGAGCCGCGGGCGTGTCCCGTCGTCCAGCCGCCGGAATACTGCCTTCATGAACGCATCGCTGACGAGGAAGTTACTGCTCGCAAAAACGGGCCGCGCCGTTGTCAGCAGGCCGATACCCCCTCCCTGTGCATTGAGCAGCGTCAGTTCCGCTCCGGAAACGACCCCGGGGTCATCGTAACGACCAAATTCACAGGTAGCCGTGAGAAACAGCGGCAGGCGGTCCCGGTTTCTCCAGCCGAGTATATCTTTCAGGGATAGAATCTGCTCCTGCGTCCATCCTGATACGCCGCCATGCCCGGCGAAGGAAAGGATCAAGTGGCCGTCGCGTATGGCCTGGTTCAACGCCATCGAGGCTTTCGGGCTTTTCTGGTCGGTACCGGAACCGGTCTGGGGATACGCATCCAGGTAAATCTTGTCGGCCTGGTAGGCGAGCGTATCCAGTCCGGAGGCCAGCCGGTCTGCATCCTGCACGTGTATGTTGTAGTCGCCGTCGTCGGCAACAAACGCCAGCCGGCTCTGCCAGGTCCCGCGCGAATCTTCGTACCGGATGAGTTTGTCGACTACGTCGGTAGCTTCTGCAACGCTCTTGACCGGCAACCGGCCAACGCCGAGATCGAGCGCATAGTCGCCGGTATAGTCTTCCGGCCAGTCGCCCTCCCCATCCTTCAAAAAACCGAAATAATCATCTGAAGAATAGCTGTATATCGGATGAAGGGATTCCCGGCTTTCGTACGTCGGAACATAACCGGCTGCCTGATTTTCCCCCAATACATTTTTGTAATCATAGGTAGCATCGCCAAAAAGAAGGAGAAAGCGCAGTTTGCCTTTTTGAGAGAGTAGTCGGGCGAAATCCCGAATGGCGCTCGGATCGGCCTGGCCGGAGGAAAACTCGTTGAAAACCTCGTCGGTGGTGACGACCAGCGTAGTCAGGGCATCATGTTGTCTTCGGAAGGCCGCGAGGCGATTGGCCTGAGCCCGGTAAGCCTGCGCCGTGACAATCAGCAGATCGGGCGTAGCTGTACTTCGCAGATTCTGATTCGGGAGAGGCCGAAGCGATGCAGGCGCCTGCGCCTGATCCGGCGTAAAGGCAAAAAATTCGTGGACCATACCGCCCGGCTGATAGCTGAATGCACCATTGGCAACGCCCGCCTGCCGGATGGTCGTGGTAATATCCCATACAGCGAGAGAAGCCGGCGCGCCGGTAATCTGCCATTGCAAACCGCCGGCGGATTTGCCGTCGAGCGACCGGAACCGGAAAGCCTCACCGTTCCAGATCAGTGGCCGCCGGAGCTGCAGGCCCAGGTAATTGAGTAATCCCTGTGCGGCATTATCGCCGTTCCGGTCGTATGAAACGGTAACGGAAACCGAATTTCCGGCCGGAAGTACCCCCGCGAAGCGGTTTACCGCATCGACACCCTTGTAATCATACCGGTCATAGGTCACGGCAGGTATGGGCTGACTTCCTAAGGCTATCCCGTTGACTTTCAGATCAAAACGGGTTTGTACGGAGGCATAGCCCATTGTCGCCGACGTCAGAATAAAGGGCGTATTGGCAGGGAGGTTGGGAACGGTAAAAGGAAACGATCGCTCGGAAAGCACATAATAGCTCTCTCCGTACCAGGTTCGTCCGGAAGCTACCCGGTTGCTTTGTTCGGATTCGTGGTAGAGGTAGTCGTCGTATGCGGTAAGGGTTTGCGTGGGCGTCGCCGGCGGCAATGCACCGACCCGCTTGCCGGCCGTCGTACCTATTGTCAGAAAGTAGTAGGTCGTATCTGTATAAGGATGCAGCGTATGGGAAAAGATTCCCTGCAACGTATCGAGGCGGATTTTATGCGGAGAGGCTCCGTAAAACAGAATGGCATCCTGATCGTCGAATCGCCCGTCGTTTTCGCCGGTGACCTGAATGGCGTTTTCCCTGAGATCAACAGGCCGTGCAGCAGACAGGTTTTGCGGAAGTACATCGCCGCCGTTGCCGTACAGCTGAAGCAGGGCAGGGTTGATTTGACCGGGATTCCAGCCTGCCCTGCGCAGCGCTGATGCATCGAGTTTGTAGATACCGTCGCGGACGATGCCGATTTTCAGCCAGGGACCTTCCCGCAGGACAGATCCCTGCCCGAAGCAGCAGCCAAGACCGAAAAACCAGCAAAAAAGGACAGGGAAAAGTTTTTGCATCGGACATCCATGTGGTAATGACAACGCTCCGGAGTCCGGAAGATTGAGTAACGACGGGGATTAATCGACGGGAACGACCATTGCTTCTGCCGGCACGGTATATTTCCGGCCTGAAGCCCGGTCGGTACAAAGGTAGCGGGTTCTTCTTTTTTCGTTTTTGACAAATATGCGGTTTCCAATCCGGAAGGACCGGTTTTCGGGAAGCTCTGCCAGTCGAAGGCTACCGTCGGTACGCACGTCAAGGCTACGCAGAGCCTGATACAACGCGGGGTGAGAGGCGGTGGCGGCCCGTGGCGAACGGGCATAGTCTGACAGCGGTTCCAGAACGGACGAAGGAAAGATACTACCGGAAAGAACCGGCAGCAGCAGGTCCCGGAACTGTTTCTTCCAGTGCCGTCCGTGAGGCTCCGTTCCCGGGCCGAACCGCAGACATACCCGGTGGTGCGCTATTTCGTGGAGGTAGGTAATGAGAAAGGCGCAGGGATTCAGGTCGCCATTGACCGAAATGCGATGGGTATGAGGAGGCAGAAACCGATAGTCGCCGAACTTGGTCCGGCGTGGGCGCGTAACGGTAAAATGAAAGGGATGTTCTTCCCAGAGCCGGAGGCAGTAGAGAACCGCCTCAGCAGGCACATACCGGCGCAACAGGTTTTCCATGGCATGAAAAAAGCCTTGTCTTACGGCAAGGCTTTTTTATAATCGGGTTCCGACAAGATTACTTCTTGGTGGTGTCAGCAGCAGCCGTGTCAGCAGCAAGAGTCGTGTCAGGAGCGCTGGTGGTGTCTACAGTCACAGCAGTCGTATCAGCAGAAGTAGATTCAGCTTTCTTCTCTTGGCAAGCAGCCAGAGAAACCATTGTGCCTACGAGAGCCAGGGCGAACAATTTTTTCATTTTGTGTGATGATTTTAGGGTTTATTGCCGTGACAAAGTTGGAGTGTCTTTCTGAATTATGCAAGTCCTGTTTTAAGGTTTTTTTAAGGATGTTTAGGAAATTCTGAATTTCCACGAAAAAATCTTCATAATATTTGGAGCAGAGGCCGTTTTCATACCACAAACAGGCCATCCGAAGTCCGAAGCCAGAAGAGAAATTTTTTTTCGGGGAGCAGAACGGGACGGAAAAGTCCAATTCGATTTTTCTACTCAGGAATTCCCTTCAGGTAATCCTTAATACGGTCGTAAAAACCGGTAGACTTGAACGTGAAGGTTTTGTGCAGAATATAGTTACTCGTGAAGCTGGCTCCCATCCCGAAAAGCAGACCGCCAAACTCTTTCAGGTTGATGGTTCTGGCTTTGTCGGACAGAAAGGAAATGGGCAGCACGAACAGACGCTGTCCCGGGAAGAAGGAGTTCAGCACAGAAAGAGCGAGGCTGGAGCCGCCGACGGTAATGCCGAACGAAAGGGCGGAAACCATGACAAACTTCACCATTTCCCGGCGGGTCTGTCCGGATTTCTTGACATCGAAGGCGAATAGCTTGGTGAGCGTAAATCCAACGACGAAAGAAACAACATAGCCGAGCGCGACGGACTCGTCGTACCCCATGTATTCTCTGAAAAAGCCTCCTGCAATGATCTGCACCGCCGCCCCGGTACCTGCCACGAGAAAATAGGCAATCAGATCACGTTTGTTAAGTAACTTCTTGTTTTTGGCTTCCAATGATTGTGTTTCAACAGACTTGCTCAACGGGTTGACAATTGAAGGTTGTGTCAGAAAATATTCTTGACAACGTCGGGAAACACGCCCAAAAGCAGGGTAAGTACGGTTGTCAACACCAAAGTTAAGGTAAATCCGGCACTTACCGAGATACCTTCTCCTTCTGCAGGCTTGAGATACATCGCAATGATGACGCGGAAATAGTAGTAAATCCCTACGCATGACATCAGTACAGCGATGACCAGCAGGGAAGTAAGATTAGCCTGAACCGCAGCAGAGAAAATGAAGAATTTACCCCAGAAGCCCGCCGTCAGCGGAATACCCGCCAGCGACAGCATGGATACGGTGAGGACAAAGGCCAGCAACGGATTGGTTTTGGCCAGGCCGTTGAACGCTTCGTAGCGGTCGTCTCCGCGCCCTTCAAACTGCCGGCTTTCCGATACCGCCATCAGTACCCCGAAAGCGGCAACCGTAGCCAGCGAATAAGAGAGCGAATAAAACAGAATAGCCGATTGCGACGAAGGTACCTTGGCTACTACTGCGAGCAGCAGGTATCCGGCATGCGAGATGCTGGAGTAGGCCATCATCCGCTTGAAGCTGCCCTGGTAGGCCGCCGTAATATTCCCGATGAGGAGCGTCAGTACCGCCATCACGGCCAGGCTCTGCGCCCAGAAACCATATACGCCGGCAAAGGCTGTAGAAGCAATTTTATAGAACGCGGCGAAACCGGCGGTTTTGACGACGGTCGACATGAAAGCCGTGAAAATCGTCGGTGCGCCTTCATACACGTCGGGCGTCCAGAAATGGAACGGCGCCGCCGATACCTTGAAGAGCATACCGATGAAAAGGAACAGCAGTCCGACATACAGCAGGGGAGAAACCGCGCCGTACATAGAGGCCATCTGCACATAGGAAGCGATCCCTCCGAGCTTGAAAGAACCCGTCGCACCATAAACCATCGCTACGCCGAAGAGCAAAAGGCCCGTCGCGAAAGAACCCATCAGAAAGTACTTCAGCGCGGCTTCGTTGGAACGGATATTCCGTTTGTCAGTACCCGTCAGTACATACATCGCGACCGACAGTACTTCGACCCCGACAAACAGCATGATGAGGTTTTCGAATCCGATCATCATCAGCGCACCCGTCACCGAAAAGAGCAGAATGGCGTAATATTCGGCAGGGTGCGTATGTTCTTCATCGTTTCCGAAATGCCGGGAAATACCGACGATCAGCAGCGCTGTGATCAGGACGATGCCCGCGAAATTGACGAACACGTTGTTGACCCGCAGCATATCCCCGAAATACAGGGCCTGCTGGTTCCAGTCCATGGAATTCAGTATCAGGGCGACGATCAGAAACAGCAGGGTAGCCGGAAGCAGGATCCGCCGGGATTTCAGGAAGCCCAGAAACAGGTTGACAATTCCGAAAATCGATAATGAGATGATGGAGAGCATAATTCAATAGGGATGAATCGCCGGGAAATCGATCGCCGGGAAACGGTTATTTCAGAGAACGAAGCAAGTCTGCTACTGCCGGTTCGGTCAACTTCAGAAACACATTCGGAAAAAGTCCGATCCAGAATACCAGAATCGCCAGCGGAATCAGTACCAGGATTTCGTTGGTGTTGACGTCCGTGAACTGTTCGGTTGTTGCCGTCTGCAATCCGAACATGGACTTCTGCACCATGCGCAGGGTATATACCGCCCCGAGGATGATTGTCGTACCGGCCACTACCCCGATCCAGGCGTTGTATGTAAACACGCCCTTGAGAAGCAGGAATTCGCCGATAAAACCGTTGGTGAGCGGAAGGGCAACGCTGCCCAGCACCAGAATGATAAAGAATACACTCAGGACGGGTGAATGCTGGGTAATCCCGCCGAGTTGACGGAGATCCCGGGACTGCGTCCGGCTGAAAATGATTTCGACGATGAAGAAAAGCCCCACCACGTTGATACCGTGCGCCAGCATCTGGATGAGGGAGCCCTGAAGACCGTCGAGCGTGAGCGAGAAAATCCCCGCCGACATCAGGCCTACGTGCGCAAAAGACGAATACGCCACCAGGCGTTTCATATCCTGCTGCTGGATGGCGATAATGGAACCATACACAATTCCGATCACCGACAGAATAATCACCACCGTACCCCATTGATGAACGCCCTCGGGAACCACCGGCAGCAGCAGGCGGATCAACCCGTAGGTACCCATTTTGAGCATGATACCGGCGAGCAGCATCGTTGCCGGCGTTGGTGATTCTACATAGGTATCCGGCTGCCAGGTATGGAACGGGAACACCGGCATTTTGATCGCAAAAGCAATGAACAGCGCCCAGAACAACCAGGATTGCTGCGCCGCCGAAAGGTTCAGCTCATAAAAAGCAGAGATGAGAGACGAGTGCGTACCCGGCGTCTGAAGGTACAGATACACCAGCGCGAGCAGCATGAAAAGCGACCCGAAGATGGTGTAAATGAAGAACTTGAACGTCACCGCAATCCGGTTCTCCCCGCCCCAGAGAGCGGCAATGAAGTAAATGGGGATCAGCGCCGCTTCGAAGAAAAAGTAAAACAGGAAGGCATCTTTCGCCACGAATACACCCACCAGCGCGGCCTGCATGGCCAGGATGAGGGCGTAAAACGAAGACGGATTCTTATAACTGTGATGGAATGTCGACAGAATAATCAGCGGAACCAGCAGCGTGCTGAGCAGCAGCAGCAGGATACTGATGCCGTCGACACCGATGGCAAACTGAATGCCGGCGGATTTGATCCAGTCGAACGACAGCGCAAACTGGCTGGAGGTATCGGGACGGAAAGCCGTGAAGAGGTACGTGGCCAGGCCAAATTCCACAAGGGAGGCAATCAGGGCGACCCGCTTTACCGCACCACCACGCAGCGCCAGCAACACACCGGCCGCCACGAGAGGAATCAGAATCAGAGCAAGAGTAAGCATGTACTTGTTGTCCAGTAGTTGGAACGATTATCCGAAAATCAATGACCGAAGGCTGTACACCAGGATAACGGCGATACCCGTCACCATCATGAGTACATAAAAACCGGTAGCACCCGTCTGCAACAGGCGGAACTCGTTGGCGAGGCCTTTGACGAAACGACCTACGCCTTCCACACCGAAGCGATCAATACCGCCTTTATCTACAACAGAGTAGAAGAAGCGTGAAAGTGCTTGAATGGGTTTGACGAATACGGCGTCGTATAATTCGTCGATATAGTACTTCCGGTAAATAACCTGCTGAAGGCCGGATACCTGCTCGTCGGGCGCCGGAACGCTCTTCCGGGAGATATAGATAACCCAGGCCGCAATAATGGAGATAACCGCACCGGCTACCGACACACCCATCAGCATGAATTCGGTAGAGTGGTCCAGGTGGACACCGGCAAACGCTTCCGGATTGGCCTGGCGGGCATATTGATAAATCGGATCGAGGAACTGCTCCAGTTTGGCCGTCCCGCCGAGGATTTCAGGAACATTGAAGAAACCGCCGATAACTGAGAGGACTGCCAGAACCATCAGGGGCAGGGTCATCGTCAGCGGAGACTCATGCAGGTGGTGCTCCTGCTCATGCGTACCGCGGAATTCGCCGAAGAACGTCAGGAACAGCAGGCGGAACATATAGAACGCCGTCATCATCGAACCGAAAACGGCCAGGCCCCACATCAGCGGGCTGTGTTCGTATACATGCGCCAGGATTTCATCTTTCGAGAAGAAACCGGCAAAGGGAGGAATACCGGAAATCGCAATCGTACCAAGCAGGAACGTCGTAAACGTAATGGGCAGTTTCTTGCGCAGGCCGCCCATGTAGCGGATATCCTGCTCGTCGCTCATGGCGTGAATGACCGATCCGGCGCCAAGGAACAGCAGCGCCTTGAAGAACGCGTGCGTCATCACGTGGAAGAATCCGGAAGTATAGGCGCCCATGCCGAGGCCCATAAACATATAGCCAAGCTGCGAAACGGTCGAGTAGGCGAGTACTTTCTTGATATCGTTCTGGAAAAGACCGATGGACGCTGCCAGGAGGGCCGTCGCCAGTGCTACCCAGCCGATAATATGCAGGGTTTCAGGCGCCAGGGTATAGAGTACGTTGGACCGGACGATCATGTAGATACCGGCCGTTACCATCGTCGCGGCGTGAATAAGGGCCGAAACGGGCGTAGGGCCGGCCATGGCGTCAGGCAGCCAGGTATACAGCGGAATCTGTGCCGATTTACCCATCGCTCCGATAAAGAGACAGAAGGTAATCCAGAAAAGACCGGCGTCTCCCGTTTGAAGCTGTGCCGCCGCCGGGAATACCGATGCGAACTCCAGGCTGCCGAAACGGGCTACAATCAGGAATATACCGATCAGGAAACCGAGGTCCCCGATGCGGTTCATGACAAAAGCTTTGCGGGCCGCGTAGCCGTATTCCGGATTCTTGTTCCAGAACCCGATCAGCAGATACGAGCAGAGACCTACTCCTTCCCAGCCGATGAACATCACCAGGTAGTTGGAACCCATCACCAGCAGCAGCATGAAGAAAACGAAGAGGTTCAGGAAGGCAAAAAATTTGCCGAAACCTTCGTCGTGATGCATGTAGCCGATGCTGTACAAGTGAATGAGCGAACCGATGCCGGTGATAATCAGCATCATCAGCAGCGACAACTGGTCAATCTGAAAACCGAAGGAGACATTGAAATCGCCGACGGTAAACCAGTCGTAAACGGGTACCACCTGGGCCGTTCCGGTAAAGCCCGAGAACAGGCTCAGCACAATGGCAAAAGAACCCAGGACGGCGCCGGTTCCGATCAGGCCGACAGCGGCCTTGGGAATGCGGCGGAAACCCAGACCATTGATCAGGAAACCCAGAAAAGGAAGGAGGGGAATAAGTATGGCAAGATTCATAAATGGCTGTCAGCTAATGGATTACGTGCACGCAGGGCGGCGGAACAGGTTACCACTTAAGTTTGTTGAGAAGGCCGATATCCACCGAACGGACATTCCGGTAAATCATAACGATAATGGCCAGGCCAACGGCCACCTCAGCTGCTGCAACTGCCATAATGAAAAAGACAAAAACCTGCCCGTTGGGGTCGGACCGGTATGTCGAAAAAGCAATCAGCAATAAGTTGACCGCGTTCAGCATGAGCTCGACGGACATAAAGATGATGATCGCATTGCGGCGGGTCAATACCCCCACGATGCCGATCACAAACAAGGCCGAAGCGAAGAAAATGTAGTACTGAAGCGGTATCCGCTGGACAACTTCGGGGATCATGCTTTCGCGAATTGGGCCATTGCGCAGGGGACCACCGGCCGTTTTTCGGGGCCGGATTACTCGTGCGGTCAGGCAAACGGTTGTTTTTTGCTCAATACATGAAAGGAGAAAAGAGACATCAGTTCTGTCCTCCTTCCGGATGCGATGCGGCAAAAATAGGTGTTTTCGGCTTAAAGAAGCAAAGAAAAAGCAAGCTTACGGGATTCGTTCCCTTCCGGCCGGATTATCTCTCTGAAACTGAATAAAAAAAGAGCGGACCTTGTCGAAAGGTCCGCCCGATTTATCGTAAAACCGCCTGATCAGCTTTCCAGTACCAGTTCGCCAAGTGCGGTATCGATCAGGTTTCGTTCGTCAGCAGCGAGGGAAAAGGCCGCCGCACGGGCGTTTTCTGCCGCCTGGGCAGCGTTCCGGGCGCCGGCAAGCGCTACCGTGATGCCGGGTCGATCGATCGTCCACCGGATAACGAGCTGGGAGAGCGATACCCCTTTGTCTCCCGCCAGCGGCCGGATTTTGTCAAGAAAGGCATTGATCCGGCGGATGTTTTCCGGACGGTAGAAGAGCGTTCCCGGACGGTGATCGCCCGGAGCAAAAACATGATCCGGTTTGATTTTCCCGGTTAATAACCCCCGCTGCAGCGGACTGTATGCAATGATGGATGTACCCGTTTCGAGGCAATAAGGGACCAGTTCTTTCTCGATCGACCGCTCCACCATGCTGTAAGGAACCTGATCGGAGGCAACGGCGAGTGTCTGGCGGGCTTCTTTCAAAAGCTCCGCCGAATAGTTGCTGACACCGGCCGCGCGGATCTTTCCCTGCTGAAGGAGGATTTCCAGCGCTTCCATGGTCTCGCTGACGGGCGTCGTTTTGTCCGGCCAGTGGATTTGCAGCAGATCGATGTAGTCGGTGCCGAGCCGGCGCAGGCTGTCTTCGCACTCCCGGATCACACTTTCTTTGGCTGCGTATTTGAATACATCCAGCGGGTTGCCGTCGTTGTCCGTCGTGTGAAAAGCAAAATCACCCTGCCGGGTATCCCAGCGCATACCGAATTTGGTCAGCAGCTGCACTTTTTCACGCGGGATACCTTTGATGGCTTCGCCCACCAGCACTTCGCTGTGTCCCTGGCCGTAAATAGGAGCGGTGTCGATGGAAGTAACGCCTTCGTCGAACGACGCCCGGATGGCTTCGATGGCATCGGCGCGATCAGAGCCGCCCCACATCCATCCGCCAATAGCCCATGCCCCGAACGTCACGGCAGAGGCTTGTACAGGGGAATTCCCCAGTGTTCTGTATTCCATAAAACTGATTGGTTACCGGTGGGCTTCCCAGACGTCGAGTTGCTGGATCAGCGGCCTGTGCTCCGGCGTTAGCGTAAAAAATACCTGAATGGTTCCCTTTTCGCCTTCCATCCGGAATGCGCCGCGAAGCTGGTTTTCGGGGATTAATGCTGTTATCCGGGTGATTTTCCCGACCCGTGCGAATACTTCCCGGCAGTGTTTTTCACGCAGGGCGACGGATTGATCGGCGAAGAAATTCTCCGCAAACAGCCCCGATTTCTCCGCGCCGCTCCAGTTGGTAAGGAGAGGAATGAGGGCCTGCTTCCGTTGTTCGAGTACGGACGAAACCGGTAGTTTCCGGGGCGTCAGGACGGTTAAGAGGGTGTCGAGCACGAGGCTGTTGGCATACCCCATATTTGCATAGGTAAGGTTGGCGCAGGAAATAATACCAACGCCATACTCAGGCAGAATGCGCCAGTTGCTCCCGAATCCGGGTAGCCCGCCGCTGTGCGCGATGCTTACTTTCCCGTCGCAATACCGGTTCCAGGCCAGGCCGTAAGCGTAGGCACTGGCGGCCATGCAGGGCGTTCCGTCTTTTTTCGGACGGTTGAACATCCCCGTGAAATTCCACGGATGGTGCATTTCCCGGACGGCATGGCGGGGTACAGGACCCGTCTCCCGGTCGTCGCGCGGGGGCCAGGCATCCAGGTGAACTGCTACATACCGCGCGAAATCTTCTACAGAAGTAATGACGCCGCCCATCGCTCCGTAAATACCGTCGTGCAGCAGGGCCTCTTCCGACCAGGCATCGTTTTCATACCGATACCCATGCGCGAGCAACGGCGCCGGGGCTTTTTCATATTCCCAAACGGTATTTTCCATACTCAATGGCTTGAAAATGCGCTCATTGAGGTACTGCTGATATGGTTTTCCGGAGACAACGCTGATGATCCGGCCGAGCATGGCAAACCCGAGGTTGCTGTACTCATAGGTAAGCCCGGGAGCGTTGGAATAGGCGATTCCGGTGGAAAGCAGATCGAGAAGCTCCTGTTCCGTATCGGCCAGTTGGCGGTCTCCCCAGGGATTGTCTTCCGGAAAGCCCGCCGCATGCGTGAGCAGGTGGCGGATGGTAATCGATGGAGCATCTTTGGTCAGCGCCGGAGATTTCTTCAATTCCGGGATATAAAGCGCCACCGGATCATCCAGTTTAAGCTTGCCTTCTTCCCGAAGCTTCAAAATACCCATCGCTGTGATACTCTTGCTCATCGACGCAATCCGGAAAAGGGATTTCGGTGTAGCCGCTACTTTTTTAGCTACATCGGTGTAGCCATATCCATTGGAAGCGACGAGTTTGCCGTCTACCACAATACCCCATGCCATGCCGGGCAGGTGGTTTTTCTCGGCATACTCCTTGTAGATTTTTTCGACAGCCGGAATGAGTGCCGAGACTTTCTGAGCCCTGTTTTCATCCGTAAAAACAGGAGGTTGATACGAAACCTGTGCGGCGGCTGTATGCAGGCCGGCCAGCAGCAATAGCGGAGTAACGAGTTTTTTCATAGCAGGAAGGAAGAAGCGATGAGCCAATGCCCGTAAAGAAAGCAGGAAGGACCGGAAAACGGAAGTAATTGTTCACAGCCGGCTTTGCAGGCGACGTACCTCGACCGACCGGTGCAGGTGTTCCAGCAGAATATCGAAAGAGCCGGGCTCTTTGCGGCTTTCAACCGTCAGCGGGGCTGAATACACCACAGCTTCCGCTGCCGGTCGCCGGAGGTCGAGGATATCGACCCGGTAGTTTCCTGCCGGCAGGAAGAGGCAGAAATGCCCGTCACGATCCGGGTATCCCGGGTATCCGACGCCGGCCGCATCGCTTGCGACCAGCTTGAACTGGCTGAAGTCCACCTTTTGCTGCAGGTATTTCTGTTCCGGCGCCCGGAGTACGCCTGATACGCGTACGGTTCGCTTGAGCGGAATTTCCCGGGAAACGGACAGCGTCAGGGAAATTCGTTCGGTGTACATGGCCGGGTTGCCTGACTGGAAGGTGCCGTAGGCTTGTATCTCATAGGTGTCTTCCGGCAGTCCTTTGAACACAATCGCTCCTTTTTCGTCGGTCACGAGCGTAGAGCCGTTGATCCGGACTACCAGCCGGGGCAAGCCCGGTTCATCGGTATCCGGCAGTCCGTTTAGATTCAGGTCTTCGAAAAACCGCAGGCGGAGGGTCCGTCCCGGAGGCTTCCGGAAACTGCGAAGCCGTTTTTGTACGCTCAGGCGGTATTGCGGCCCGGTCGTGACGATCGTTTCCGGCTGCCGGAACAGGGTTGCATCCCGGGAAAAAGCAGCGGCTTCTCCCAGCAGAAATACATCGTCTGTAATGCGGACGGTCATCTGGCCGACCAGCTGGGTTGTCCACCCACCTGCGCGCGTGTCAAACGTAGCATTGACGCCTACATATCCTTTAAAGGTCTTTCCGTTGAAATGGACGCTGGGCGTCGTAGAGAAAAGACGAAAATCCGAGGGATGTTCCGCTACATCCGTCAGAAAATACGGCCCGCGCTGATACAGCGCATAGAGACCGAAGACGGGAGATGACAGGATAAGGTTGAACCGCTGGCTGAAGACAGGATCCACACCGAAGGTTCGTCCGGGATCGTATCCGGCCTCGATGCGGGTCTGCTTTGCCTGGTAAGCGACAGAGGAGGCAAGCCGATAGGCATCGCTTCGCCGTGCCACTGTATCGCCGCCGACCTGACCGAAATAGTACGGCTTCAGCGTAAATACCCAGCGGCCGGAGGTGCGGGTATAGATGCCTTCCGCGATGGTCATGCCGTATCGCGGAAGGTCCGGTTGCCGGGCGTCTTCATACCGGAACGTATTCAGGTGCAGGGCATACCGGTTTCGAAAGGATTTCCGGGCGACGAGCCAGGAATCGATGTTGCGGGCGCCTTTCTGAAAACCGGCATAGCCCGGTGTGCTGAAGTACAGGCGATTCCGGAATTCAAGCGCCGGAATATCGAACGTATAGGAAAGACCGGCTGCCTGGCCGTCGCGGGCATAGCGCCGGTCTGCAGACCAGGTTTTGCTGCCTCCCAGAACAAGGGAAAAGAAATGGCGGGAATTGGGTTGATAGGTAGCCGTCGTATAGATCAGACCGTTTTGAAACCGGTGCCCGGTCTGGTAGTTGGGTGAAAGGCCAAGCAGCAGCCGTTTGTTTTTGCCGGCGTATCCCTGCCATTGAAGCGAATAGGTAGTGACGTTGGTCGTATCGCGGAAGGAATGGAGCAGGTTCCAATTGTTGTCGAGCACCCGGAAGTCCAGTTTGCCGGCAGGCAGGCCCTTTCCTATATGAAGGCCCCGCCCGAGCAGGGCCAGTTCCTGGTAATCATAAAGATTGCCGGCGCGGATGGTGGTGCTCTTTTTTTGCAGTTCCACGAACGCGTCACGTAGTTCATTGCGCGGGCCGGGTGTAATGTTCAGGTACTGAGCCTGATAGCGTAAGGATCCGTTTTCGGAGGTTTCCTGCCCCCAAAGCCTGATTTCCCGGTTCGTGATGCCCGAACCCAGTCGTGCAAACCCCGCCTGAATGGCATTCGGGAACAGATTCCGCCCGGGGTCGGCACTTGTAAAACGCCGCTCGCTGGTCTGGAAAAAGGGTTTAAAGAGAAGGGAGCCGATGTGGTCGCCGGTGGAGTCTTTGACCGTCAGTGTCAGGAGGTAGTTGGCCTGGGTATTGACATAGCGGTTGGTGACGCAGGAGACGGTAATCGTGGTATCGGTCCGCGCCGGAATCAGGAGTTTTTCACGGGCGGCGGGCAGATCGAACCCGGCGGGGTAGGAGCCGAGCTCGAACCGGACATTTCGCGCGCGAAACGTTTGATTGCGTATGCGTACGGAAAGGCGTAATCCCTCTGTCGGATTGAGAAAAGACGGCTGATCCTGATCGGTACTTAATAACCATGCCGGATTCGGGTCGCTTAACCTTATACGTAAGGTGCTTTGTACCGTTCCGGAAGAAGTGGTAATCCGGACGGTAATCAATTGCTGGCCGGAGTGCGGATTTTGCGAAAGGAGAAATTTGACGGGAAAGCCGGTTTCTGCGCCGGGAGCTAATGTAATTTGAGTAGGTAATGTACTAATATTCTTGCAGTCAGGGCTATATACCCACTGTGCGGGAAGCGTCAGCGAACGATCAGAAATATTGCGGATCAGCAGGCGGGTGGAGACGGTCGTGCCCGGTTCGGCGACCAGCGAATCCTTCGTAAAACGTATAGAGAAAGCCTGGTCCGGAACGGTCTGTCCCGACGCCCTTATACAGATAAGGAGTACTAAACCAAAAAAACGGAAATGCATTTGGCGGAACAGATAATATTCTCTAAACTAGGGGGAACAAATACCTGATGCTAAAGTAAAAAAAATCCTAACAAAAAAATCCCCTCCTTCATGAAAAAGATTGTCCCTTCCGCCGGGAAGACCGTCTGGTCTTTTATGATTATTGTATTGCTTTTTGGTATCCGTGCGCAGGCTCAGAGCGTGACGCTGAATGTCAACCTGACCAACATCCTTTCGCTGACAACATCGGTTGCAACGACTGACATCAACTATACGACAGTAGCCGATTATACCTCCGGAGTGACGGTGAATGTGGCGGGCCAGCTGGTTGTTTCCAGCAACCGGAATTTTGACCTGAAAGTAAAGGCTGCCGGCGATCTCACCGGACCGAGCAGCAATACCATCGCCATTGGAAAAGTAACCGTAGCCATCACGAACACGGATCTCGGCGTAACGCCTGCTACGGGTGTGGCACTGACGACTGCCGACCAGGCCCTGGCCTCCAATGTTCCGGGGACCATGTCCAAAGCGCTTAACCTGAGATATAGCACCCCGGGTGGCAGCGACGCGGCATTCTTCAAGCCGGGCGGTACGTATACGACCACCTTAACGTACACTGCCACCGCCCTGTAAGAAAGCGGTATCAGGTATTTGGAGGAAGGGCTGCCGCTCCGGCGACCCTTCCTCTTAGTTGCATGAGCTCTTAGTTATCTGACGTCCGCCGGGCGCCTGACGCGTTTTATGAACCTATTTACCCGTATACTCCTGACGCTGCTGGCAGGAGGAATCTCCCTGTCCCTCCGGGCGCAGACCGGCGTTCAGGTCAGTCCGGTGCGCTTGTTTTTTCCGGAATCGGTCGGAACTGCGCAGACGGCCTTCATCCGGGTCGTCAATCCCTCCGCCGAGAAAATTGTGCTGCAGTTGAGCTGTGCCGACTGGAAGCGGGACTCCCTGGGCTCCAAGGTCTATTACGACCCCGGCCAGTTGCCTACTACCTGCTGCCGCTACCTGCGCTTCAGTCCTGAATCCGTTGAACTCAACGCCGGTCAGGAAGCACAGGTTCTGGTGTCTTTCCGCGCGCCGGAACCGGCCGACCGGCAGCTTCGGAACGCCATGATTTTCCTGACTCAGGTGAACGAAAAGGAGCTCGCCGCCAAATCGAAAGCCCAGGCGATGCTGCTGTTTAAGCTGCAACTGGGCGTTCACGCGTATTTTCTGCCATCGGCCAATAAACACCGGCAGGTGGAAGTGACGGATATCCGTGCGACAAAAAACGGCTCTGTCCGCCAGATTCAGGCCCGTATCGAAAACCGAGGCAACCTCCCGCTGGAGAGTTTCATGCGGCTGGAACTGCTGAATATGGACACCGATGCGGAAGTCAAACTCGATCCGGTGCCGTTCAATTCGCTTCCGGGAGAGTCGTTTTGGGTGACAATTGATTTGCCGGCAACTGTTAAACCCGGTAAATACCTGCTCTCAGCCATCGCCGACAGCGGTCCCGATGCCGACGTGAAAGTTGCCGAACTGGAAATGAAAATCGAATGAAGTACCTCGCCGCACTCCTTACGCTGTTTTGGGTATGTCCTGACGCACAGGCAGACGACCGCGATAAGCCGGTTGAAAAGCCTGCCGCCCTGACGGTCACAACCCTGGGCAGCCCGACTATCTCGTTCGTTACCGTCAATGACTACAAAAACGGGGTGACCATCAATCATAATACCTTCAAAGTAACCGGTACGCTCGGCCTTGCCTGGGCGATACAGGTGCGGGCTTCTGGTAACCTGACCAACGGAAGCTACACCATTCCCGTGTCGCAGGTGGCGATGTATGCCAGTTCGTTTTCCGGTACAGGTGTGTCGCTGCTGACCTCCAGCTCGGAATTTTTTCTTTCGACTGTGAATCAAAATCTGGCTACAGGATTGCTGACGCTGCTTGCGATTGATATCACGGTCAATGTGCGCTACCGCGCATTGGGAGGGCCAGATTTTTACAAACCGGGTGGAAATTATACGACTACGCTGACGGTCACAACGACGGGTCTCTAGGAAAATTCATGATAAGATAATGGCTGAAGTAGGGGGCCTCTTCCGGAAGGTCCTCTATTTTGCAGACATTTGACAGGTCATGGCGATTCACGCAAGGATAAACGACGAGAAGCAACTGCTGCATCGACTGATAGCAGGAGACCCCGCCGCGTTCGAACAATTCTTCCACGCCTACAAGAAAACAACCTACCATTTTGTCCTTCGCCTGACCGGATCAGATGCTGTGGCTGAGGAACTTACGCATGACGTGTTTCTGAAGATCTGGGATACGCGTGAGCAGCTCGACCCTGACCGGTCCGCCGGCGGATACCTCCACACCCTCGCCCGGAACCACGTCTTCAATCATTTTCGCGAGCAGGCCCGCCGGGAGCGGCTGACGGGAGAAGCCGCGCGGCAACTGCCGGTTTCGACCGACGAAGACCCGCTCGTCGGACAGGAGTACGAACAGCTCACCCGCGACGCCCTCGCCCTGCTGCCCCCCAAACGCCGGGAAGTATTCGAACGCTGCCGGTTTGAGGAAAAATCCTACGAAGAAGTAGCTACCGAATTCGGCATCACCCGCGATGCTGTCAAAGACCACATGGTCAAGGCCGGAAAGCTGCTCCGCGCCGTCTTGCGCCGGCACCTGGACGTGACCCTGCTCCTCGCATTTCTCTTTCGCTGAAATTTTTTCAAAAAAATGGTATCCCCGGACTACCCTGCTCCCCGGGCTTTCGTGTATGGCGGTTAAAAGCAACACGAATTGAAAAAAAGATTGATACAACGCTACCTGAGAGACGAGTGCACCGGACCGGAACGGGAAGAAGCCCTGCGGCTGCTTGCCACGCCGGAAGGAGAGGCCTTGCTCCGGGAAGTCATTGCGGAGGAAAGCTGGGAATTCGCTGAAGATAAGGACGATAAAGAGGAAGCGTATCAGCGTATCTGGTCGCGCCTGCGGAGCGGAATGCCCCGCCGCCTGACTACCTGGTACCGCTATGGCGCCGTGGCTTCGCTGCTGCTACTGGTCGGCGCCGGCGCGTACTGGTTTACCCGATCGGTGCCGCAGGTGGCTGAAATACCTGTTTACGCGGAATATTCGGTGCCTACCGGCAAAACGGCCCGGCTGACACTACCCGACGGCTCGCGGGTATGGCTGAATGCGCACAGCCGCCTGAAGTACCCCAAATCCTTCCGGGACCGGAATGTTGAACTGGAAGGGGAAGCCTACTTCGAAGTACACCGGGATCCGGCTCACCCCTTTGTGATCCGGAGTGGATCCGTGCAGACGAAAGTACTCGGTACCAGCTTCAACGTCCGGGCGTATGCCGACGAGCCGGAGGTGGAAGTGGCCGTTCTCACCGGCAAAGTGAACGTTTCCCACGACGAAAAAACAGCGGTAAACCTGACGCCGAAACAACGGGCGGTATTCGACAAATCGTCGCAAAAACTAATGAGCGAAGTCGTTCCGGATGTGAGTATCTACCGTTCGTGGACCGAAGATAACCTGGTCCTGAATAACGCCTCTCTGGCCGAAATCGGGCGCATGCTTCACCGCCGTTTCGGTATTGACCTGACTTTTTCCAACGAAAAACTGAAAAACTGCCGCCTGACTACCCGATTTGATCATCCGCGCCTGGAGAAAGTTCTGGCCGTCGTGAGCGCCTATGTAGGCGCGCGCTACCGGCAGGATGGAAACAGCGTGACGCTCACCGGAAAAGGATGCAACTAGCCCCTTACACACCCAAAATTCATCAACTGCCTATGCTCAACTGCTTTTCAGATCACCCTCTCTTCGTACAGGTCTGAAAAAGACTCTCCCCTGAACATTACTTACCGATCACCTTATGCGCCACATTTATTCGAGTAAAAAGACTGTGTGGATGATGCTGATGCTCCTCGCCGGCATTCTTCCCCTTGCTCAGGGCCATGTCCAGCCGGATCGCCCCGAAGCTACCATCACGCTGGAGGCCGTTAACGTCCCGCTGAAAGACGTCCTCACCCGCCTTGAGAATCAGACAACCTTCCGGTTTGTCTATAATTCGTCACTCAGCGAAGCGCTTAAACAGAAAGTATCCGTTCACGCCCGCAACCGGGCTATCTTCAGTGTTCTGAACGAAGTACTACCGGCCTGCGGCGTGGGTTATCAGCAGGTTGAAGAACATATTCTTCTGAAAATCAGTAAAAAAGAAGAAGCCGCTCCGGAAAGTCCGCGTTTTATCGTCACCGGCCGGGTCAGCGACCAGCAGACCGGCGAAGCGCTTTCAGGCGCCACGGTAGTCGTCCGCGGAACAACGACCGGCGCGACTACGGGCGCGGACGGCCGGTTCCGCCTCAATGTCCCCGATGAAAATACGATGCTGGTTATTTCCTACGTCGGGTACAACTCGGTGGAAGTAGACGTGAAGGGCCGTACATCGGTGGACGTCGCCCTGACGCCTACCGCCCGCCAGCTGTCAGAAATGGTCGTTGTCGGGTACGGTTCCCAGCAGAAAAAAGAAGTACTTGGCGCGGTATCGACGATCCCGACCAAGGAAATCGGCAGCCGGAACTACAACAGCGCGGCCGAAGTACTTCAGGGAACGGTTGCCGGGGTGACGGTCGTAAACGAAGGCGGCGATCCTACCGCTTCGCCCACGATCAAAATCCGGGGTATCGGCTCACTCAACGACGAAAGCCCGCTGCTGGTTGTCGACGGTGTGATCTATCCCGGAACGTTCAGCTCCATCAACCCGAATGACATCCAGTCGGTCAGCGTACTGAAAGATGCGTCGGCAGCGATTTACGGTGCGCGGGCGTCTGCCGGGGTTATTCTGGTGACGACGAAGAAAGGCGCCGCCGGTCAGGTGAAAGTCAACCTCAATTATCAGCAGGGATTCCAGCAGGTAGCGAAACGCCTGAAACCGCTCGACGCAGCCGGCTTTGCCGACGCGATGAACACGGCAACCGACAATGCCGGGCTGCCCCGGATTCCGGCTTTTGATGCTACCATCAACCCGGATTCCCGCATTACCAAAACCCGCTGGATGGACGAAGTATTCCAGACCGGGAAAATCTACAACATCGATGCGTCAGTGAGCGGCGGATCAGAAAAGTCAACCTTCTTTTTCTCAGGAGGTTACCGTAAAAACGAAGGGGTACTGCTGAATACCTTCTCCGATCGCTATACCTTCCGCCTGAATTCCTCGCATAAGATTGCCCGCGGCGTGACGATTGGCGAAAACATGTCTTATACTGTCAACAACGGGCAGACCGGGAATACCAACAGCGCGTATACCGGCGCCATTCTGACGGCGATTTTCTATCCGCCGAATGCGACGATCTACCGCACCGACGGCTCCGGTCGTTTCGGCGGGGTACCTGAGCAATATGCCGGTTCATATGGAGACCTTATCAACCCGGTCGCCTACCTGAAGCGCCTTGACAACCGGAATCCGGTGTCGAATGTTTTCATCAACCCGTACCTGGAGTGGGATATCCTGAAAGACCTGAAATTCCGCAGCAACTGGGGTATCACGCAGATCAAGAACAACTACAAGCAGTTCAACGTCCGCATCACGGAGCCGGGTAAGATCTTCGATTACAATGAATTGTACCAGAGTAATGCGTCGACGACCGACTTCCTCAACGAGCAGACGGTTACATACAAGCATACCTTCGGCGGCAAGCATAACCTCGAACTCCTCGCCGGCCATACCTACCAGTACACCAAGAGCGAGAGCTTCGGGGTGAAGGGTACCGGCTTCGACAACGAAGATCCGTCGCTCCGGTACCTCAAAAATGCCAAGCTGATTGTGTATGACCAGTCGAACGTGTACGAACGCGGGCTGGAATCGTATGTCGGCCGGGTTAACTACAACTATGGCGAGAAGTACCTGTTCTCGGCGATTATCCGTCGCGACGGAACCTCCAAGTTGCTGAAAGCCAATCGCTGGGAGTGGTATCCTTCGCTTTCTGCGGGCTGGAATATCATGGAAGAAGGGTTCCTGAAAGACGTCAACTGGTTGTCGAACCTGAAGCTCCGCGCGAGCTGGGGTAAGATCGGAAACCTGGCCGGCTTGTCAGACTATGCCTACAGTATTCCGCTGGCGCAGACGCAGGCGATGATCGGCGCGACGCCGGTGGTCAACTACGGCTACGCTGAAACCGCGCTGTCGAACTCGAACCTTCGCTGGGAGACTTCCGAGCAGGCCAACATCGGTCTCGACCTCGGGTTGCTGCAGAACCGCCTGTCGGCCACGATCGACGTTTTCTCGAAGAAGAACAAAAACATGCTCTTCCAGGAGCAGCTTCCCGGTCTGGCAGGGGTACCAAACGGCCGGACGATCAACGCCGGTGAAACCGAAAACCGCGGGATTGAGCTGGGTTTGAACTACCAGCAGAGCCGCGGCGCGCTGCGTTATGACGTCAGTGTCAACTTCGCTTACCTGAAAAACGAAGTACGCGCGCTGCCTTCCGGACAGGAAATGCTGCAAACCGGCTCGACCGTCCGCAGCCTTCCGTACTCCAACTTCCACATGGTAGGCCAGCCGTTCGGCGCTTTCTTCGGGTATACGACGGGCGGTTTGTTTCAGTCGGATGAAGAGGCCAAAAAGTACGTCAACGCACAGGGAACGGCCTATCAGCCCAACGCCAAAGCCGGTGACTTCAAGTTTATCGACAACAATGGCGACGGAAAAATCGACGACAAGGACCGGGTTGTGCTGGGCAGCGTACTGCCGACGAAGACCTTCAGTCTCAACGGAAACGCGTCTTACAAAGGGTTTGACCTGAACGTGTTCTTCCAGGGATCGGCTGGTAACAAGGTCTTCAACTCTCTCCGTAACCTGGCGATGAATCCCGGCGCATACCCCGGCTATAACATGCTGGAAGACGTCAAAGATGCCTGGAGCCCGACCAACACCGGCGGCAAGATTCCCCGCCTCCGTGCCGGCTCGGATCCCAATAACAACTTCGGCCGGATCTCCGATTTCTACCTCGAAGACGGCAGCTACCTGCGCCTGAAGAGCCTGACGGTCGGCTATACCGTACCGGCAACGGTGACGAAGTCGGTCCGTGCCCGGATCTATCTCACCGGACAGAACCTGCTGACGATCACCAAATACACCGGCATGGATCCGGAAGTAGGCGTGAGCAGCTTCGGCCTCGATGTGGGCAAGTACCCGCTGTCACGTGTGTATATGTTCGGCGTAAACCTTTCTTTCTAAGCGATGAAAAACGTACTTCGAGTTCTCCTGCCTGCCCTGTGCCTGCTGAGCACCTCGTGTGATAAAAGCCTGGATCTCACGCCTCAGGGGGCGCCGACGACCGGCAACTTCTGGAAAACTTCCAGCGACGCCCTCGCCGGTGTCAACAGCATCTACGAGCTCTACAGCGACGACGATATGTACGGCCGCGGATTTTTCTGGCTCAACAACGCCTCCGACGACATCGGTACCAAGCCCCGCGCCAATGCCGAGCGGATCAAGAACTTCCAGGTCGACGGCAACGAATCGGATACCAAGAACATCTGGGCCAAGCACTACCAGGTGATGAAGCGGTGTAACGACGTAATCAAGAACGTTCCGGGCATTACGATGGACGAAACCCTGAAAAAGCGCTACCTCGGCGAAGCCTATTTCAACCACGCCGTGATGCACCTCGAACTGGCGTACCGGTACGGCGACGGCCGCGCAGGTATCCCCATTCAGGACCGCGCCAATCCGGAAAATATCTACGTTCCCCGGACGAAAAACGTGGCCGAAAACTATGCCTATATCGCTGAGGATCTGAAGAAAGCGGCAGATCTGCTGCCGTATTTCAACGAATACACCACGAGCGATTACGGCCGTGCCCACAAGACCGCTGCCTGGGCGTACCTCGTCCGGACATACCTGTACGCGAAGGACTGGGCGAATGCCGAGAAATATGCCGATATGGTGATTGCGAGCGGCAAACACGGCCTGCTGACCTCGTTCGAAGACGTATTCAAAGTGGCCAATAACTGGTCAAAAGAATACATCTGGTCGGTAACCTCCAGCGCCGCAGATACCCGCTACGGCTGCATCTTCCCGGGTGTCTGCCTCGACGACAAAGGCTGGGGTCTGTACAACGGCTGGGGGAACTTCTACCCGACGAAAGAACTCTACGACACGTACCAAACGGGCGACAAACGCCGCGAAGCGACCATCCTCAAAACCGGAGACAAGTTCATGTACTTCGGCCTGGAGCGTACCTACAACGTCGGCGGGTTCGTGGTCAGCTCTTCCAACCGGACCGGCTACCAGTTCCGCAAGTACATGGAGCCCTATGGCTACCTGAATCCGATCGGGACGTACGTGAATGCAAACGGTGACAAGCCGTCGACCGCCCTCAACGTACCCCTGCTCCGCTACGCCGATCTCCTGCTCATGAAGGCCGAAGCCAAACTCATGCAGGGTAAAAACGCCGATACCGAGATCAATGCGATCCGTAACCGTGCCGGCCTGGCAAACCTGACCAATGCAACCATCGACGACCTCAAGCGGGAACGCCGGTGCGAGCTGGCAGGGGAGTGGACCGACCGTCACTTTGACCTCGTGCGCTGGGGCGATGCCCAGAAAGTATACGCGCAGCCGCTGCACCATGCAGACGGCCGGGTGATTTACGAAGCCCGTACCTTCAACCCGCAGATACACCACGTCTGGCCGATCCCGCCGATCGAAATCCAGAACAGCAAGAATACGCTGACGCAGAATCAGGGGTGGTAATGTCTGTGAAGTCCGTGTAGTCTGTGAGCCGATTTTTTCTCACAGACTACACGGACTTCACAGACTATCAGGTCGCCGGGGCTGTCTCTGAGAAAGAGGCAGCCCTTTTTCTATTTTCGGGATGAAGTCTCTCACGGGCTGATACCTTTGCCCTGTTCATCACACCCTCCGTATGAAAAAAGCACTCCTCTTCCTGTCGGTACTGGCGATGGCCGGCTGCCATACCCAGAAAACGGCTGTTCGTCCGGTGTCGGTCGACGGCAAGCTATGGGCCTCTCTCTTTCAGCAAAAAGCCGCCGAGTACAGAGCATTGTGTTTTCAGGCATATGCAACGGCCCGGTTCCGGCTCGACGAGGCCCTTGCCCAGCCCCACACCAAACCCCTGGCCGTGGTGACGGATATCGACGAAACTGTGCTGGACAACAGTCCGTACGCCGTACGCCAGAGCCTCGCCGGAAAAGACTATGAACCGGCATCCTGGGCGGCGTGGACGGCCGAGGCCCGGGCGGATACCCTCGCCGGGGCGCGGGCCTTCTTTTCCTATGCCGAATCAAAAGGCGTGGAGGTATTCTACATCACCAACCGGGATGAAAAAGAACGCGCCGCAACCCTTGAAAACCTCCGGAAGTACCGGTTTCCCTTTGCGGACGACGCGCACCTGGTGCTTCGCAGCGGCGAGTCGAGCAAGGAAAACCGCCGGAAAAAGGTACAGGAGCGTTTTGAAATCGCATTGCTGCTGGGAGACAACCTGTCGGATTTCAGTGCTGTCTTTGATAAAGTAAAAGATGATCCGACGCCGGAAGACCGCCGGCAGAAAGCTCTCGATGCGTCTGCGGGGTTGTTCGGGAAGAAATTCATCGTTCTCCCCAATTCTGCCTATGGCGATTGGGAGACGGTACTTTATCGCTACCGGAATACGCTTTCCCCGGAAGAAAAGAACAAAATCATCCTCGAAAGCCTGAAAAAGTAAAGCAAACGCCCGCCGGATAGTCTTTTTTAATCCCGGCGACGTACTATCCGGGCCGGCTGATACCTCCGGCACCACCGGAAATGAACAACCGCCTTATCTGGTCCCTGCTGCTGGCGGGGATGTCTTTGGGTACTGCCTGGGCCATCCGCGGGCAGTTTGGTCACGAACAGGGCGCTGCCTGGGCCGGAGGGTTCGGTGCGATCGCCATTATCCTGCTGGCCAAACGGCCGGACTGGTACGCCCGGCTCTTTCCGGCGACCCTCGCCTCGGCCCTCGGATGGGGCGTCACGGGCATGATTTCGTATGGAATAGTGGTGGGGTACGGACGCAGCACCGACTTCGGAAATGCGTACTACGGGCTGGGCATGCTCTTCCTGATCGGCGCGTTATTCGGATTTCTCGGGGGCGGACTATTCGGACTGGCCCTGTCATCTTCCCGCAAAAAACCGGTGCAGTGGCACCTGCTGATGGCGGAGCTCGTCGCTGCGGGTGTGATCGGGTACTACCTGCTCATCGAGCAGCTCGGGTACCTCATGACGCCGCCCCGCTCGGAAGCCTGGGCGGTATGTTTCGGCATGGCAGCCTCCCTGCTGTGGTATCTGGTGCGAAACGGGTATGGATCGGCGCTGCGCGTCGCGTTCTTTTCGGCGCTGGGCGCGGGTTTCGGCTTTGGTTTCGGCAACTTCCTGCAGACGATGGGCCATGTGTCCGAAATCGCATTTAACTTCTGGAATGTCATGGAGTATTCCATCGGATTTTTCGGTGGAATCGGGATGGCATACGGGACTTTCACGTCGGAATGGGAGACGGAAGAAGAATCAGGAACCACGCCGATAGCGCCGTTGCTGCTGGTAGCACTGGTGATTCCGTTTCTGGTCTGGGAGCAATCCGTGACCGACAAGCGCCTGATCGAAACCCTGGAGCCGCTGGGTGGCGACAGTGGTACTGCCGCTTTCGTGCGGTGGGTAGCGCTGGCGCTGTTACTGGCCTTCGCTGTCTGGTCGTACCGGCGGTTTGCCGGGAAAGTAGCGACCTATGCAGATGTTTCCGCGTTTTTCTTCCTCAATCTGGCGCTCTACACAGCTTATAGCCTGATCATTACAGGCGCTTTTATGAGCCTGTATCGCCCGGAGCAATACCTGTATATCGTGAACTGGCTGGTGCTTCTGGTTTGGATGAAGAAGGTACAGACGCCTTTTGCTTCCGAAGACTTTTCCCCGCGGGAATGGACGCTGGGAACCCTGGCGACGCTGGTGTTCGTCGGTGGGCTGGCCTATGTTGCGTCACAATCTCACGGAGAAATCAAAGGAGCGCATAACCGCTTCGAAATCAGCGCTCCAGCATCCGTTTCCGGTGTGCTTGCCCCCAGTCCCGCAGGGTCTCAATCACCGCGTTGAGGGTTTTGCCGTATTCGGTTAGGGAATATTCCACTACCACCGGAAAGGAGTCGTAGACTTTCCGGTGGATTAACTCATTCATTTCCAGGTCTTTCAGTTCTTTGGAAAGCATCCGGTCGGAGATTTTCGGTATCTCCCGGCTGATTTCCCGGAAGCGTTTGGTCCCGAATCGTAAGGCAACGATGATCGGGAGTTTCCATTTTCCATTCAGTACATCCATTGCGTCCCGGACCGGGATCATGTCGCGCATGCATTCGCTTTGCGTGAGGCCGTCTACTGTCTCTTCCATACTAAACAAAAGGTTAGTGCTTACTTCTGATATAGTACTTACAAATGTATAGCTAATAGAAATAAATTTGTATCAACATTTTTCAATCGATCATGAAAACAAAACAGATAGAAGCCGTATTGACGCCGCCGCCTGCCCACTGGGTTGGAGACGGATTCAAAGTCCATAATTTCTTCCCCGGAACCCCCATCGGAATCCGCCGGATGAGTCCTTTTTTCCTGCTGGATTACAACGCAAAAATGACTGTACCGCCGTCGGCCCAACAACGCGGCGTAGGCGCACACCCCCACCGGGGATTTGAAACCGTCACCATCGCCTACAAAGGCAAGGTAGCGCACCACGACAGTACCGGCAACAGCGGTATCATCGGCGAGGGTGACGTGCAATGGATGACAGCCGGCGCCGGTATTCTCCACAAGGAATACCAGGAAGAGGCCTTCAGCCGGGCAGGCGGTCCTTTCCAGATGGTGCAGCTTTGGGTAAACCTCCCGGCCAAAGACAAAATGACGGCGCCCGGCTATCAGGCGCTGACTGCCGCTGAAATGGGAAAAGTTGCCCTGCCGGACAACGGCGGAGAAATCCGCATCATCGCCGGCAGCTATGAAGGCACGGCGGGCCCGGCCCGGACGTTTTCGCCTCTAAACGTGTACAATGCGCACCTGAACGCAGGCGGCAAAGCGTCGTTTTCATTTCCCGAAACCGACAACACAGCGCTGCTCGTCATCGAGGGGAAAGTGAAGGTAAACGGGGAGGCAATCGCTCCGGAAAACAACTTCGTTCTCTTCAAAAACGAGGGCACCGATTTTGAAATCGAAGGTATGGATCAGAGTATCGTCCTCGTTCTGAGCGGCGAACCCATCAACGAACCCATTGCCCAGTATGGTCCTTTCCTGATGAATACCCAGGAACAGATCCAGCAGGCAATTGTGGATTTTCAGTATGGGCAGTTTGGGGAGTTGGAGTAGGGCAGGGGGCATGGGGCAGAGGGCATGGGGGGTACCCTCTGCCCCATGCCCTTTGCCCCATGCTCTCCGCTACGTTACCTTCCCATTAAGCCGCTTCACAAAAAGATAACTTGTTCCGGCCTGCCGGCGGGGGCAATTTTGCAGGGAAATCATACGTCTCTGATTATGCTTCCCAAATTTCTGCTGTCCGTTCCGTCTGATGGCGATGTCGACTTCCTTATTCACACCGAGCATCCCGCATTTCTGGCGCAGGTAGAGCGCGACGAAGACGATACGCCGTACATCACGCCTGATTCGGTTGTCCGTTGGTTCGACGAAAAGCCGAATACACCGCTTGTTGCCCTGTTTGAAGAAGCGGTTGAGTTTCTGGCAGAAGAATACGATACCATTCCGGACGACGACGACTGGGACAGCTAATACCTCTGAACATGAAAAAAATACTGATGGCCGGCCTCCTCGCCGGTTCACTCGGATCTGCTGCGGCCCAATCGCAGGTACGCGGCCTGGTGTTTGAAGACACGAACGGCAACGGGAAAAAGGACAAGAAAGAAGCCGGTATTCCAAACGTAGCAGTCACGAACGGTCGCCAGGTCGTACTCACCGACGCAAAAGGCGCTTATACACTGCCGGTCGGATTGGATAACATTATTTCTGTCATTAAACCGTCAGGATACCAGATTCCGGTAGGACCTGACAACCAGCCCCGGTTTTTCCGCCGTCACAAACCCCAGGGATCGCCTCAGACCAAATTTGCGGGAGTAGCGCCGACCGGCGTATTACCGGCGTCTGTCGATTTCGGATTGACGAAAGACGACGAACCCGCTGACTTCAAGGTACTTGTCTTCGGTGATCCGCAGGCATATACTACTCAGCAACTTGCCTTTTTCGACAAGGGAGTAGTAGAGGAAACGCGTAACCTCACCAAGGACGTCCGTTTCGGCATCAGCCTCGGCGACCTCGTCGGGGATAATCCGACGCTGTTTCAACCCTATCAGCAGGTAATCGGGAAACTGGGAGTACCCTGGTTTGCCGTTATGGGAAACCACGACATGAACTACGACGCGAAAGCCGATAGTCTGTCGGACGAGAGCTTTGAAGCGGCCTTCGGTCCCAATACCTATGCTTTTTCATCGGGAAAAGTACACTTCATCGTACTCGACGACATCCTCTATCCGGACCCCCGCGATACGAAAGGATATTGGGGAGGTCTCCGTCCGGAACAACTGGAGTTTGTGGAAAACGACTTGAAATTCGTTCCGAAAGATTACCTCGTGGTGCTGGCTTACCACATCCCGATGTTTGATGACGTACGGCCGGCTGACCGCCAGCGTCTTTTCAACGCCCTGAAAGATTTCCCGAATACCCTGGCCCTGTCGGCGCACACGCACTACCAGCGGCATGCGTTCTTCGGAAAAGAAGAAGGTTTTCAGCGGGAAGTACCGCACCATGAATACAACGTGGGGACGACGTCGGGCGACTGGTACTCCGGCGAACTGAACGACCAGGGTATTCCGGTATCGACCATGCGCGACGGTACGCCGAAGGGATATATGTTCCTGACGTTCAATGGAAACAAATACGCGTTTGACTACCGCGTAGCAGGCAAGCCCGCGGATTACAAGATTGGGATCTTCGCTCCGCGCGTCATGGCAACCAATCAGACCGAAAAAGGGGAGGTATATGCCAACTTTTTCCAGGGTACGGCGAAAGACGAACTTGAATACCGCATCGGCAACGGCGAATGGAAACCCATGAAACGCGCCGAAGAACCCGACCCGGCGATGGTGGAAACCCGTTTCCGCTGGGACCGCTCGACGGAAGAGCTGAAAGGCGTCCGCCCGTCGAACCCGGTAGAATGCGATCACCTCTGGAAGGCTTCTCTGCCCAATAAACTGCCCGTAGGCGATCAAACCATTGAAGTACGCGCGAAGGACGTATACGGAAGAACGTTTACATCAACCGCTTCGATCAAAGTCACCGCGGCACCTGATAGCGAGTAATGATGGCAATAAGCTGTAGGCTATAAGCGATAGGCTGCGTTTGCGCGCTTATTGCCTATAGCCTACAGCTTATAGCCTATAGCTTGCCTCCCTTCCTGTGAAACCCAAATCCAATCAGTATACCACCGTGAAGGGAGGGGATATTCTGGCGGTAGTGCTCTTCGAGGTAAACGACGGGCTCGTCGTTGACTTGCCCGTCCCAGCTTTGATAGCGCATGTCTTTCCAGCGCCAACCTATGCCGGCGTAGACAGTCATGAGGTAATTCACGCGGGAAAGTACTTCGCGGGGTTTGCTGGTGGTACCGACGAGGAGCTTCCCGCCGATAACGCCGATGCGCTCGGTTCGCAGGGCATCGAAGCGATAGCCTTCCACGTTGTCGTAGGAAGCCCGGACCTTATCACACCACCAGTACCGGGAAAAGAGCATGGTCGACAAGAACATAGCCCTCCCCGGAACATACCATTTGGGTGCGACAGACACGCTGATTGCCTGCAAATGCGGGTTTGCCATCTGCTGTATATCGTAGCCGCCGAACATGCCGCTTCCGATGCCCTTGATTTCGGGTCCGGCATGGGGGCGGTTGAACCGGTAGCCCAATCCAGCCTCCAGCGCAAAGGTACCTTTGATCGGGACCTCATAGGTTAAGCTTATTTCCCTGAAAAAGAGTCGTTTAGGGTCAATCCGGACGATGGATTGGTACGGCAGTTGCCCCGAAGCCGGCAACGCAACGACAGTAAAAAGCAGGAAGAGGTATTTCATAGAGGTTGGGGATGGAGATGGAAGGTACGGAAAAGCTTTAAATGGGCTTTAAGCAATAGGCTATAAGCTGTAAGCAACACACCCCCACCTTCTTCGCCCACAGCTTACCGCCTAAGGCCTACAGCTTAAAGCCCTCTGCCCCCTGCCCCATGCTACCTAACCACCTGCACCCATCCCTTCACCACAACAGGTTTGTTCTCATCGGCTTTGTTGAGACGCTGGTAGAAGACCTGTGCTTCGTAGTAGTAGGTGCCTGCGGCGACGTCCTTGCCGCCGTCGGTTTTGCCGTCCCAGCGGATGAGGATGTCGTCGCTTCGCTCAAAGACCTTGACGCCCCAGCGGTTGTAAACCCGGAAGACGACCCGGTTGACAAAGCGGGGACACTTCATAGGTTCGAAGGTGTCGTTTTTGCCGTCGCCGTTGGGAGTGATGACGTTGGGCAGCAGGTAGTCGGGACAGTTGTCCTGACAGGCGGTATTGCTGGGTTTGGATTCGACGCCGAACCGGTTGACGGATGTGACGTAGTAACAGCCGGCATAGCTGTCCAGGTTGTCGTGGGTGAAGTTGCGGCTGGGCGGAGTGGGCGGGGCCTTGGTTTCGCCTACTTTGGCAAAGTCGCCTGTATCCCCATAGCGCTTGTAGTAAATGTTGTATTGGACGATGTTTTTGTCGCAGGCTTCTCCACCGGGACCTGTGGTGGCATCGACCCAGCTCATTTTGTTGCTGTAGGGTCCGTCCTGACAGGCGCCCTGGAGGTAGGCCGGACAGTCGAGCAGCTCCAGGCTGAGCACCGGCGGGCAGGGCCGGGTGGTATCGGTGGGCGACAGGCACAGCTTCTGGGAGAAGTTGAAAAGCAGGCCTGAATGAATGCGGGTATCGTTGTAGGATCCTGCGGTTTCGACGCGGTAGCAGTAGGAGGAATCCGGATGCAGGGTGGTGGAGATGTCACCGTCGGAGGTGACATGGTCCTTGCCGTCGTCGACAAAGACATAGGTACCTGCTCCCTGAACGGCTACCTGCTGGATGAGGTTGAAAGCGCCGGAGGGGCTCTGACGGTAGACGCGGTGAGTCTGGTTGTCGTTGCTCCAGGGGACATTGGCCTGCCAGGAAAGGCGGATGGAGCGGGAGAGGGGCGCTCCGGTGAGCCAGACGCTGCTGGCCGAGGCGGAAGAATCGACGCGTGCTCCCGCGGCGGTAAAGACATCGACCCGGTAGGTGT
>NZ_FNGS01000011.1 GCF_900103285.1 Siphonobacter aquaeclarae
GTTTTCTGTGAAGTCTGTGAGAAAAACAAAAAGCGGCTACCCTCCGGCAGCCGCTTCTCTATCTATACCTTTCTCCAATCAGATCACCTTCACCAAGTGATTCTTCTTTCCTTTCGCGACGAGCAGGTACTTGCCCTGCAATAACTGGAAAGAAGCTTCCTGCGCCGCATCTGCTACCTTCGTTTTATTGATCGATACTGCATTTCCCTGAATAGCCCGGCGGATTTCCCCTTTGGACGGGTATACCTGCGCAACAGCCAGCAGATCAGTCACATTCCCAGCCGCTTCATACTCAGCGAGTGAAATTTCTGTCTGGGGTACTCCTTCGAAGATATGTTCGAATGTCGCTTCGTCAAGTGACTGAAGCGTTTCCAGCGTTCCTTTTCCGTAGAGTACTTCGCTCGCCTGAACGGCCATGGCGTAGCCGGCTTCGGAGTGTACGCGGATCGTGACGTCTTTCGCGATCGCTTTTTGCAGAATCCGCAGGTGCGGCGCTTCGGCGTGCTGACGCTCCAGTTCTTCAATTTCCTCCTTTGAAAGCAGGGTAAATACGCGGATCAGGCGGGGGCAGTCGGCGTCGGTTGCATTGAGCCAGAACTGGTAGAACTGGTACGGGCTGGTCCGCTCGGGATCGAGCCAGACGTTTCCACTCTCCGACTTGCCGAATTTGGTACCGTCGGCTTTGGTCACCAGCGGCGTCGTCAGGGCGAAGGCGCGGCGTTCGGCATCCTCTTCGTTTCCGCCTTCTTTCCGGCGGATGATTTCGGTACCGGTGGTGATGTTTCCCCACTGATCGGAGCCCCCCATCTGAAGCTTGACGCCGCGGGTTTTATAGAGATGATAAAAATCGTATCCCTGCAGCAACTGATACGAAAACTCGGTAAAGGAAATACCCGTTTCAAGGCGCTTCTTTACAGAATCTTTCGACATCATGTAATTGACACTCAGGAATTTACCTGCTTCCCGAAGGAATCCCAGGAAGGTAAAATCCTTAAACCAATCGTAATTATTGACAATCTCGGCTGAGTTTTCACCACAATCGAAGTCGAGGAATTTCTCCAGTTGCTTCCGGATGCCATCCTGGTTGAATCGGAGGGCTTCTTCCGAAAGAAACGCGCGCTCAGCCGCCTTGAACGACGGATCACCGATCATTCCGGTCGCCCCGCCTACGAGGGCAAAGGGTTTGTGACCCGCAAGCTGAAGCTGCTTGAGGAGCATGATCGTGGCGAGGTTTCCGATATGCAGGGAGGGGGCGGTCGGGTCAAACCCGATATACGCCGAGGTCATTTCTTTTTCCAGTTGTTCCTCGGTACCTGGCATCATGTCCTGCAACATCCCCCGCCAGCGGAGTTCTTCGATAAAATTCGTCTTCATTTCGTTTATCAGATCAGTGGACCAGTTTCCAAAGTCTCGCGTAGACTTTTCCGGCCCATTTTCTCAGGGTATACCGGGCGGTGTTGCCCGTCATTTTCAGTTGTGTGGCTAATCCGGGCTGCGGCACGGAATAGTGTTCGGCAAGATAGTCCTTTGCCCGCAGTTCGCAGATCCGGTAGCTTTCTGCCTTGCTGTAGTCCTGACTACCCTGTCCGAGCGGGTTGAACGTGGAGTGAAGGGCATAGTCTTCCAGTACAAAATGCTGGAAACGGTGTCCTTTGTTGACCATATCGTAAAACCAGCTCGTCCCGAGATCCGCGCCGTTCCATACGCCGCCAAAGCAACGGGCCGGGCCGGCGGGAAGGGTATTCTCGCGGTAGGTCGGCACATGAACCAGGCAGGCATACTCATTCAGGCGGCATTCCGGAAGCGGGTATACCCGTCCGGAGCGGATAATCTCCAGATCCAGGGCCTGCCGCGGGGTAGCGTGGGCCTCGTGCACACGGATGGCTTCCGCCATTTCGGGCACATATTGCTCCTGCTGCGCGCCGGAGCATTTTTTATCCCAGCTTGCGGGGCACGACCAGCATTGCCCGATAGAGCCGGCGCCGGCGAGCTTTCGTTTTCCGAAACCCTCTTCCAGCATCGCGCCGATCATATCGGCATGAAAGAGCATATCATTATGGAGAATGAAGAGGTACGGCGCCGTCGATTTCTCCAGTGCATACTGGTAGGGCAAACTCCAGCGGAGCGAAGTATCATTCTTGACCTGCTCGTAATCCAGTGGTCCCAACTGATAAAACTGATTGGGATAATTCAGTTGTACCCTCTCGTTTTTCAGTCCCTCCAATACGGTATAAATGCCGTTGATATCTCCGTGGGGCTGTTTGCACTCAACCGTCAGGTGAATCGTACCGATATGCTGACGGCTGTATTTCAAAAGGCTTAGCAGCGATACCAGCGTCTGGTACGGCTTTCCGAAGTAGGCGATGGAGACATCTACCTGAGACATACTTTCCTTCTTTATTGGTTGAAAATTGTGCCTGACGGCCATAACAGGGATGAGTCCCCGTAACTCAGAAACCGGTAATTCCCTTCCAGTGCTTCGCTGTAGATGCGCTTCCAGTCGTCTCCCACCAGGGCGGCAACCAGCAGCATCAGCGTGGATCCCGGCTGGTGAAAATTCGTCACAAGTCCTTTGATAACCCGGAACGTATATCCCGGATAAATCATGATACCGGTCTCTCCGGTCACCTCCTCCCGCCCGGCGGCTTCCAGGTGCGAGAGGATCGCGCGGAATGCGTCGGGGTAGGTCGGCAGGGCTACCCGCTCCTTCCGGTGAACAAATTGCTCAATATAAAATCCGTCGGACAGACCGGCCAATTCTCCCGAAAGCAATTGCACTCCGAGCCAGTACAGCGACTCCAGTGTCCGGAGCGAGGTCGTCCCGACCGCAATGATACACGTTTCTGTGATCAGCTTTCGGAGATTAGCTGCCCGGACCACGATCTGTTCGCCGTGCATACGGTGCTCGAGTGCATTTTCGGTTTTCACAGGCCGGAACGTGCCGGCGCCCACATGCAGCGTCAGAAATTCCGTCCCTACTCCTCTTTCCGCCAGGGCGGCAAATACCCGGTCGGTAAAATGCAAACCTGCCGTCGGCGCCGCTACAGCTCCTTTCTTTTCGGAATAGACGGTTTGGTAGGTCGTTAGATCCGACTCCTCTGCTTCCCGGTCCAGGTATGGCGGCAGGGGTATTTTTCCGGCGCGCTGAACCACTTCCGCGAAGGGAAGGGCCGCGTCCCAGGAAAGCCGTACGTGCGTATCATCCACCTGTTGCGCGGATAACGGGAAGGAACCTCCGCCGTCCGGAATTTCCGATACGAGGATTTCTCCTCCCTTCCAGCGCTTGCGGTTGCCGATGAGGCATTCCCATACCGCGCTGCCGGATACTTCCATTGCCAGTTGAATCACGGGCGTGGGCTCAACCGGATGCAGGAGAAACAGCTCGATAAGGGCTCCGGTCTGTTTCCGGAAAAACAGGCGGGCAGGAATGACTTTCGTGTTATTGAAAACCAGCAGTGACCCCTCCGGCAGCTCGGCGGGCAGGTCGGTAAAGTGCCCGTGTCGAATAGCTCCTCCGCGGTACACCAGCAAACGGGACTGATCCCGTTCGGCCAGTGGAAACCGCGCGATGCGGTCATCCGGTAAGTCGTAGGTAAAATCTGCGATGGGTACTGTTTCCATCCGTCAGTCCTCCTTCACCGGGTTGGTCAGCAGCAGGCGCATCGGCACATACACGACCCAGAGAACCAGCAGGAAACAGGCCACGCCCAGTACCCATTCGAAGCGGGAAAGCGGCTGTTTGACCTCCGGAGCATTCACGGCGGAAAGAATATAGACCGAAACGGCCAGGAGCATGTTTACAAAAACGGCGCCGAAGTTAAGCCATTCAGCGACGATGGCATTCAGTTGTTTCCGGTAGAACATCCATTTGACGGCGCCGGGCAATTTGATGAATCCGTCGGGAAGTTTCGGAAACAGCCGCATCATCCACAGAAAACCCATGTTGGCGAGCAGCATGAAACCCGCTACAGTATAAAAAATCACTTCCTTGGAATATACTTTCGCGTTACCGCCGGAAGGGCTGAATTCGATACTCACATCAGCCGGCATCTGTTGGTAAGCCATCATCAGCAAGGTAATAAAGGCCAGAATGGATACGTACCGGCCTATCTGGGAAGCAAAAAACGAAATGGTCATTTTGGTAGAATCGTCAGCGCTGCTCTTAAGCTCGTTTCAGGCAGGCATGGTTTCGGCCCGCAAAGTTACGACGAACTTGCCGTTGCGTCCGGTATCCGGCCGAAAACCTTTTCCGATTCGTCCCATTTCCGGGTACTTCCGGCCCACTTTTCAGATCACCTGACCGGCAATTCCCTATTGAAAGCCGGCCGCCGAAAGCCGACGGCTAAAAATTAGTTGTCAAGACAATTAATTTTTGATTTTTCTTGGAAAGGCTTGTGAGAAATACCTTAGTTTTGCGAAAAGACGATTCATTTCAGGCATGAAAATCTATACCCGGACGGGAGACGACGGTACTACTGCCCTCATCAGCGGCAAACGGATATCCAAAGCCGCCCTCCGGATTGATGCCTATGGTACTGTAGACGAATTGAACAGCTTCATCGGGCTGCTGCGCGACCAACCGGTCAACGAATCCCGGAAAGCCTTTCTCAAAGAAGTACAGGACCGCCTGTTCACCATCGGCGCGCACCTTGCCGACGACCCCGACCGTTCTGCGGCCCGGCGGATTCCCGATCTGTTCGAATCGGATGTGGACGGGCTCGAGCAGGCCATGGATGAAATGGACCGGGAACTACCTCCCTTGCGGCACTTTGTGCTGCCCGGCGGCCATCCTTCGGTTTCGTTTGCGCATGTGGCGCGGACGGTATGCCGGCGGGCCGAACGGCAGGTGGTAGCCCTGACGGAAGAAGCGGAAACAGACCCCCTGATTCTCCGCTACCTGAACCGGCTGTCTGATTATTTTTTCGTGCTATCGCGGAAGATGTCCCAGGAACTGGGCACGGAAGAAGTCCGGTGGATTCCGCGGACACACCCCTGAAATTTCATCTACTATCCTCGCTGCCATGATTGACGCCATTTCCATCGGGATTCACCCGACCACCCAGAGCCGGATCAATGAGTTGGATCTGGATAACCTCGTATTCGGCCATACTTTTGCCGATCACATGTTTGTGGCTGATTTCGACGGCAAAGAGTGGACGGACCTCCGGATCGTGCCCTACGGTGACATGCCGTTTAAGCCCGCCCTGATGCCCCTTCATTACGGCCAGGCCATTTTCGAAGGTATGAAGGCCTATAAGTCGGAAGACGGCGAAGTACTCGTCTTTCGTCCGTACGACAACGCCCGGCGCCTCAACCGGTCTGCCCACCGCCTTTGCATGGCTGAAATTCCGGAAGACATTTTCATGTGCGGACTCACGGAACTCCTGCGCCTTGACGCGCAGTGGGTACCGCAGCGCGACAACTACTCGCTGTACATCCGTCCGTTCATGTTCGCGACCGACGAGTACATCGGCGTATCTCCCTCGAAAACATACCGCTTCATCATCTTCAACTGCCCGGTAGGCGCTTACTATTCCAAACCGGTCAAGGTGAAAGTGGAAACCGAATATGTCCGCGCCGCCCCCGGGGGTACCGGTGCTGCCAAGTGCGCCGGCAACTATGCCGCGTCGCTCTACCCCGCAAAACTCGCGCAGGAAGCTGGCTACGACCAGCTGATCTGGACCGATGGCAAGGAACACAAATACGTGGAAGAAGCCGGTACGATGAACTTTATGTTTATCATCGACGGAAAACTCGTGACGCCGGCCGTCAGCGATTCCATCCTCGACGGTATCACCCGGAAATCCATCGTACAGATTGCCAAAGACTGGGGTATGACGGTGGAGGAACGCAAGGTTTCGGTCGAAGAACTGATTGAAGGTATCAAAAACGGTCGCCTGCAGGAAGCCTTCGGCGCTGGTACTGCTGCCGTTGTTTCGCCGATCTACGCCATCGGCCACGAAGGCGTGGATTACAACCTCCCGGAAATCAAGCCTGATAACTTCGCCAACCGGGTAAAACGGTACCTGGACGACGTCAAGTACGGTCGCGTAGCAGACCCCCACGAATGGGTCTACCAGATCTGATACAGAAAAGCCCGCCGCCTGGCGGGCTTTTTTTATCTCATCCTCCCGCGAAATTCCGTTATATCCCCATGAGACGATACCTGATCCTGCTCGCCACGTTTCTGACTGTGTTTCAGAGCCACGCGCAACGCTTCCGGCTGGAACTGCTGCGCTATGAAAACCTGAGCGACTCTCCTGCACTTAAGGAGGATCCTTTCTTCGGGGGAATATCCGGAATTGACTACGTCGGCGGCAACTGGTACCTGATCACGGATGGCAGGGACCCCGACCGGACCAGCTACCTGTTTTCCTTCGATTCTACCTTTCAGACGCAAACCTACCGGCGCTGGGCACTCCGCGGTGTCCGCGGTGCCGAATCGCTCCGGTACCGCAGCGGCGAAGGGGCCTTTTACCTGACCACAGAGGAAGGTTCCGGCGAAGCCCACGGACAGGTCATCCGGTGGACCAAAGACAGTACCGCCATTCCCATCGGCTCCTATACCGGCTTCCCGAACAACAAAGGCTATGAAGGCCTTGCCCTCGCCCCGGACAGTCTCCTCTGGGGCGCAAGCGAATGGCCGGAACAGGAACAGAGCCCCTATGCGCGCGTTTTCGCCTATGATCTCCGTAAAAAGGATACCGTCGTCACGGCATTCTACCCACTCGTGCGGGATGCCTGCGGCTACCCCGATAACGGCATCTCCGATATCCTGTTAACGCCTGAAAAAGAGATGATTGTAATGGAGAGGTGCTGGTCGGGCGAAAAAGACAAAAGCCGCTTCACGATTCAGTTATATGTTGTCAGCGCCTTGCCCCGCCCGGTTCCCGGAGAAAGCAAAACGGCCCATATCCTGGCGAAGACGCCACTGAATGTCCGCTGGGATTCCCTCCGTCCGGATAACCTCGAAGGAATGACCTGGGGCCCGGTTATTGACGGACATCGGACGCTGGTCCTCATTTCCGACAACAACTTTAATAAATTCGACGCCGGGAAGGCTTCCCGGCGTCGTCAGAAAACACAACTGATCTTCTTCAAACTGGTTCCGATCTGATCAGAATGATTCATTGATTCGCCGCCAGTACTCCTGAATAGCGTCGATGCATTTTTCCGGCGCCTCTACCATCCCCATATGCCCGGCTTCGGGTAGAATGAGTTCCTGCGTATGTGCCGGAAGGCCTACCTGTTCGCGGGCATCGTCGGGACTGACGGCCTTGTCCTGCAAGCCGATAATAAAGAGCACCGGATAAGGAGCTTTCTCCAGCACCGCCCGGCGGTCGGGACGGATGCGCATGGCTTTCATTCCCGCCGTGAGCGCCGGAAGCGGAAACTGCGACGAATGCGCAATATGTTCCGCCAGTAGCCCAAGGTGTTCTTTCGCGAAAGATTCCGCGTAGAGGTTTTTCACAAAATTCTCCATAAAAGCCTGAGGACCATGATTTTCCAGAAAAGCCACGTTCTTCAGGCGCATTTCTTTCCGCTCTTCGGAATCGGCATAAGCGGTGGAGTGAAACAGGCCCAGACCGACGACAAACTCCGGATGCAGATCGGCAATGGCCAGCGCAATGTATCCGCCCATCGAATGCCCGATGAGAATCGCCTTGTCGATACCCATGCCTTTCAGTTCCTGGTATACATGCTCGCCGTATTCCTCGATACTCCGGAAATCGGACCGGGAGGCGTAGCTCGGCGTCACCACGTGTTCGTCGGGCCAGAAAGCGGCCCTGACAAGGTCCCAGACTTTCTGGTCTTCGCCGTAGCCGTGGAGGAGAACAAGAGGATAGACCATATCACCAGCAGGTTAAGAAGACAAAAATAACAGGTTGCCGGGGGAAGTATCTTCCGCCCGGCAAGTTTCCTTATAGCGTATCGAACAGCCCGATAATCAGCGCTACCGCTCCGACAATGATCAGGATAAGACCGATCACAACGACTGTCGGATTCGCGATAAGCAGCGTCAGCAGCAACCCGATCAGGAGGAGGATTATACCGGTCCGGATGCCGCTGTTGGTCGCCTGGGTTTTCTGCAGCTTCTTCGCCTTTGCGACCTGGTCCTGGATCTTCCGGGTGAGCTTCCGGGCGTACTGCTGCTCGGCCCGGGTAGAGGGTGTTTTGGCGACGAGCGTCCGGTTGGATACCTCCCGGAGCTGACGCTGGATTTTCAGCGCTTTGCGCTCGTAGGCGGTTCCTTTGGTCCGGGCGACGAGCTTTTCCGCCGTACTCGCCAACAGCTCCGGCGTCACAGTCGCCGGCAAGGTCCCGGCGGGCGTTTCCGAAGGCATATGACGCGCCGTATCGGCAGCTACCGGCGGCGCTTCGGTCCGTACCGCTAGCGACGAACGTTCATAGGCGACGGGCGACGATTTCCCAAAATGAGCCTGGTAGCGCGGAGCGCACGAAGCCAGGCAGTACAAGCAGGCGGGAATCAGGAAAAAATGACGCATGTGAAGGGAGATAGATAGGTTTTTCTCAGAAACGGAAAAATACATGCAGCGGGGACGACCTTCCGTTATAACACAAAAAACGGTTCGTTATGGGAATTCTTTTCCACACAACGAACCGCTTTTTGCATCTTATTCCGCACTCAGGCCACTTTCTTCATCATAAAGAAGGCAGAGCGCTCGAATTTCTCCCGGGCATAGTTCAGGGAGATGGTAAATTCTTCCACATTGGCCTCGGACGGCAGCTCGAACATAGCGTCCGTCATGATCGCTTCGCAAACGGACCGGAGCCCGCGGGCGCCGAGTTTGTACTCGTTGGCCTGGTCGACAATGTACTCCAGTACTTCGTCGTCGAACCGCAGACGGATGCCTTCCATGTTGAACAGCTTTTCATACTGTTTGGTCAGGGCATTCTTGGGTTCGGTGAGGATTTTGCGGAGGGTAAACTTGTCGAGCGGATCGAGGGAAGTCACTACCGGAAGACGGCCGAGCAATTCCGGAATCAGGCCGAACGACTTGAGATCCTGCTGGCTCACCATCCGGAGAAGGTACTGGGAGTCGAGGACGCGGTGTACGTCATCGCCTGTACCAAAGCCGATCGGCCGGGTATTCAGGCGCTTGGAGATATGCCGCTGGATACCGTCGAACGCCCCGCCGCAAATGAAGAGGATATTCTCGGTATTAATCGCTACCAGTTTTTGTTCCGGGTGCTTCCGGCCTCCCTGCGGCGGCACGTTGACGATGGAACCTTCCAATAGCTTGAGCAGCGCCTGTTGTACGCCTTCACCGGATACGTCACGCGTGATACTCGGGTTGTCCGACTTCCGCGCGATCTTGTCAATCTCGTCGATGTAGACAATACCCCGCTCGGCGGCCGTCACGTCGTAGTCAGCAGCCTGGAGCAGGCGGCTGAGAATACTTTCGACGTCCTCGCCGACGTAGCCGGCTTCGGTGATAACTGTCGCATCTGCGACGGCAAAGGGCACCTGAAGAATCTTCGCGATCGTCCGGGCCAGGTAGGTTTTACCGGTTCCCGTTTCTCCCACCATGATGATGTTCGACTTTTCGATCTGAATGTCATCCTCCGCCTTATCCTGCTGAATCCGTTTGTAGTGGTTGTATACCGCTACGCTGAGCACCTTTTTGGCATCATCCTGACCGATCACGAACTGATCGAGGAAACGCTTGATGTCCTGCGGCTTCGGTACCTTCAACGGCTGGAAGGGAGCGGATTCTTTTTTCTTCGGTTTGATTCCCAGTTCTTCCTGAACCAGGTCCCAGCCCTGCTCGATGCAGAAATTGCAAATCAGGGCATCCATCCCTGAGAGGAGCAGGTCAACATCTTTTTTCTTTCGCCCACAGAATGAGCAGGAACTTGCGTCCATTCGCATATCCTTCACGGAGTCTTTTCTTTTACCGGACCGGGCGACATCCTGTGTCTGGCCCGTTTCATAATGGCGGTTTCGATACGTGGGAAAACCCGGCTGCCGCGCCGGCTACAAAAACCGGAACCCGGCATTTGGCCCGGAACGCACCGCATCGAAACCGATTGCAGTCCCAAAATTACCATTACTTTGTAATAGATAACAATTATCGGGAAAGGAAGTAAAAAAGTGGCTGCATGCCACCTTTGCGTTCCTGACTATCGGGGTATACGCAACGCGGCGGCTGCCCGTCAACCCCTGCCTCCCACTGCCTGTTTTGCCAAAATTCCTGTGCCATTTTACCGTACCCTGTCCGGCGAAACATACCTGGCCCACTGCATAACCGGAAGTTCTGCATACCGGTGAATGGCGGTGCTGATCCAACATAAAACGACTACCAGGATCAGGTCGACGGTACACCGGATGGATACGGACGTCGCTCCGCCCAGTATCAGCAGCTTGTTGCAAAGGACCACAAGCGGGAAATGAATCAGGTACAGGGGATAGGACGCATCTCCCAGCGTCACGAGCCAGCCGGGTACGCGCAGGCGGTTTTGCGCTTCCGCCCCCGTGACGCCCAGCAAAATCAGGCCGGCGCCCGGTCCAAGTGACCAGACCCGGTTGAGGTCCCACGGTTTTTCAGGACAAAACAGCCAGCCGATCAACACTCCCGCGCCTACCCATACCCAGGGAAACGGCACCCGAAACCGTCGGATAAGAGCAGACACACCTGCTCCAACAGCAAATTCCAGCATCAGCGGACTCAGAAAAAAAAGCGGCCGGCAGCGGTTCCGGAATCGATGCCTTCGTACCAAAGCGCCAACCCATTGACCAATACCACTATGGCCAGCGCCGACAGCCCCCAAACGGTCTCCCGCCTGACAATCACCAAACCAAATAGCAGGTAGAAATACCATTCGAACGACAGCGTCCAGCTGACCGCATTCACCTCATTGTGCCCCGGAAGCAGGAAAAGCGTGGAAAGAAGGTCGGACAACGTCCGTTCCGGCAGGTGATTAATCAGGCGACTGTCGGGAAACAGGCCGAGAAAAAGTAATAACGGGATTACGCTTAACCAGTACAGCGGAAAGATCCGGAAAAACCGTTTCGAGAGATAGGGAATCAGCGCCTGAGGCCGACCGGCATACCGGCCCGAAGAATGAACGATAATAAATCCGCTGACAACAAAGAACAAATCGACGCCGGCGAAGCCCTTCCGGAACAGGCCGCCGGCAACCGCCTCCCCGCTCGTCCGCTCGATATTCTCTGAAACATGAAAGGCGACAACACTTAAAGCAGCAATAGCCCGCAGGGCCTGGACGGAGGTATACGATTTCAACAACATGGATAAGTAGTATTCTCCTGATCCATGCCGGCCCGCTGCCAAAGGTTAACAGAAAAGCGCCTGCCCCGTTACCGGAGCAGGCGCCTGTCAAACGGGCTTGCTATTTTTCGCGGTGCAGTACCTCGTCGATGAGGCCGTATGCTTTCGCTTCTTCCGCACGGAACCACTTATCGCGGTCAGAATCTATCTCGATCTGCGCCTTCGTCTGGCCGGTATGATCCGCCAGGATCTGGTACAGCTCGTCGCGCAGCTTCACGATTTCACGGGCCGTGATTTCGATGTCTACGGATTGACCCTGCGCACCGCCGCTCGGCTGGTGAATCATCACCCGGGCGTGGGGCAGCGCCGACCGCTTGCCTGCCGCGCCGCCGGCGAGGAGAACAGCGCCCATAGACGCCGCGAGACTGGTACAGATCGTCGCCACGTCGGGACGGATGTACTGCATCGTATCGTAGATTCCGAGGCCGGCATATACCGAACCACCCGGAGAGTTGATGTACATCATGATATCTTTCCGGGAATCAGCCGATTCGAGGAAGAGCATCTGCGCCACCACGATATTGGCGATCTGGTCGTCTACCGGCGTCCCGAAGAAAATAATCCGGTCGGCCATCAGGCGCGAGAATACGTCGACTTCCCGGAAGGGCATCGGACGCTCCTCGATGACGGCGCGGGTCATGTTTTCAACATAGTGGCCGGCGGAACCGCCTACCTGCTGGAGATACCGGTCAACCGTTAATCCATTCAAACCGCGGTGATGCACGGCATATTTGCGAAATTCTTCTGCGTTCAACATGTAAATTGTAGTTAGTTACAGGACTGGTTTCCGAACCGGTTACCGGCAGCTCCCGGATCGGGAGACAAACAGCTTTGCCAAAAAACAACTCCAACGGGTTTTTACCAAATATGGAGGCGTATTTTCTGCCATTCTGTCCGGTCATCGGTCTGGCACAAAGTTGCAAACCTGCCGGACAGACGGTTGCCGGAAAATCCGTCAATTCATCGGAATAACTTGAGACACCATGAAAATACACGAAAAGATCCGTCAGCTCCGCCTCGAAAAAGGATATTCGCAGGAAGTCATGGCGGAAGAACTGGACTTATCGACAACCGCCTACGGCGACGTAGAGCGCGGGAAAACCGAATTGACCCTGGCCCGTCTTGAGCGGATACTGCAGGTACTGGGCGTCGGCGTCGAAGCATTTTTCGGCCTTCCGGGCGACAATACCCTCCGGCTGGAAAACGAAAAGCTCCAGATCGAAAATGAAAAACTACGTCAGGAAAATACCTATCTCAAAGAAAAATTCGAAACCCGCCTTCTCCAGGAACTCTACCGGATCGGCGCAGCTTCGCAGCGGGAGCCGATCGGGTTTAAATAGGCGGTCGGTTTTATGCTGTAGGCAATAGGCTTTATGCTGTAGGCAATAGGCTTTGGGCAGTTGGCCGGCGACTATCGCTGGCAGATGGTTTTCGACACGTGAAAGGGAAACAGACTTGCAGCAGGTAAGAGGGAACCGGAGGTGTGTTGGCAACCTACTTCTCATAGAGAAAAAGTAAACGGTCCGGCAACCAAAGGGTTACCGGACCGCTTACTTTTTCGGGTACTGCCTAAAGCCTATTGCCTACAGCATAAAGCCGAAAGCTGATTGCCGAGAGCTGAAAGCCAACAGCCAACCGCTACTCTTCCACTCCTGCCTTCGCCTTAAACGTTTCCACGTCGATCGGCTGGGTGTTGGTTTTCACCTGCGTGAGGATGAAGTCCATCGTTTTACCGAAGTAAACGCGGTTGAACACGTTCATGTAGTTCTGGCCTTTGTTTTCCTGGAGGTAGTTCTGAGCAACTTTCTTGATGATATCGCCCATACCGTTGTCATCTCCGTAGATACCGAACTGCTGGCGTACCATCGCTTCAGCATAGGTATTGATGTCTTCGTTCTCGACTTTGATATCGCCGGCTTCCGCGATCTTGTTGCGGATGAGCGTCCAGCGAAGGTCGCTGGCAAACTTGTCGAAATCCTTCTCCACTTCTTCTTCGGTGAGTTCTTCGTTGGTTACGAGGAGCCACTGCTTGAGGAATTCGTTCGGAAGTTCGATCTGGATATTGTCGAGGAGCATCTTCTGCACGTCGTCGCGGAGCAGGAACTCTGCTTCGCGCTTGTAGTTCTCCTGGATGATCTTGACGAGTTCAGCTTTGAATTCTTCTTCGGAAGATACTTTACCGGCGCCGAGGACTTTGTCGAAAAACTCCTGGTTGAGTTCCGAGTCCTGGTTGCGGGTGATGTCTTCGATGGTGAATTCGAATTCGCCGGTCAGGTCGTCCTTGCCGGTAGCGAGCTTAAGGCCCTTTTCATCGGCAAACAGCGTCTGGATATCGAACGTCAGGACGTCTTCTTTCTTTTTGCCGAGGAATTGCTGGAGGGCAGCTTCCGTGATTTTGTCGGTCGGGATCGCTGATTTCTCAGAATAGTCGCCCTGTTTGAAGGTACCGTACACGAGGTCGCCGGCCTGGCCTACTTCTTCCACGTGTGCGTGCTCGCCCATCCGCTTCTTGAGGTCGGCAAGGGTATCGTTGTATTCCTTCTCTCCGGCCTGGATTTCGTATACCGTTACTTCGGGAAGCTTGGTGAAATCGACGTCGAAGTCGGAAGCAAGACCGAGGTTGTACACAAATTCGAAGTCTTTCTGGGTATCCCAGTCGATTTCGTCGGCTTTGGCACGGTCGGGCAGCGGATCACCCACTACGAGCAGTTTCGCTTCGCGGATGTATTCGTTGACGGCTTTGGACAGCTTGTCGTTTACTTCGTCGACAAGAATGCTCTTGCCGTACAGGCGCTGGATGACAGACGTCGGCACTTTGCCCGGGCGGAAGCCCTTGAGGTTGGCCTGACGGCTGTATTCCTTGATTTTCTTGTCAACGTTTGCCTGGTAATCTTCCGGCGTCAGGGCGACGCGGAGGGAGGCTTCGGTAGTGCTGCTTTTTTCGAGCGTGATGTTCATGATTGGTCTTGATCGAATCCGTATCAGATCTGGTGCTTGCGCTGTCGAAGGGCAGGCGACGCTACGGAGGTAATGGTTTGAAATTCAAAAAACCCTCAGAATCGAATCGACTCTGAGGGCCCTCACTCAGACCGGATGATGTACGGACGGGGGGACTCGAACCCCCACGCCTCGCGGCACTAGATCCTAAGTCTAGCACGTCTACCAGTTCCGCCACGTCCGTATTTCCACCTCAGAATCAGGGGGTTTTGAAACCCGCCTCCGAAATTGGGAACGCAAAGGTAAAACATAATCCCTGCTATGTCAACCTCGCTATTTACTTTCTCTTTTTTTTTACAGCATGGGTACGGTTTGCCCGTTCCCTGTGTATATTAGTAAAAGATCCCTCTCTGGAAACGATCTGAACACCTGACCATTCCTTTATCCCCGGAACAAGAGCCTGGCTCTTCTTAAAACAACCCTTGTTCAATCCGTTCAGTTTGAAATCAGGGTAGCTGTAATGAGTGTAGTAGAACTAAAGATTGATCTAGAGGCCGAACGCAGGGAGATCCTGAAACGGTACCGCAAACTGCTGCGTACGGCTAAGCCCTTTTTGAAGGACAACGACGCCAAGCTGATTAAAAAGGCGTTTACACTGGCTGCTGATGCCCACAAGGACATGCGGCGGAAAACCGGTGAGCCGTACATCTACCATCCCATCGCTGTCGCGCAGATATGCGTCGAGGAAATCGGACTGGGAACGACGGCCATCATCTGTGCCCTGATGCACGATGTGGTCGAGGACACCACCATCACGCTCGATGAAATTGAAGCGATCTTCGGGACGAAAGTCGCCAAGATCATCGACGGGCTGACGAAAATCGCAGGCATTTTTGAGCAGGGCGCCTCTGCTCAGGCAGAGAACTTCCGGAAGCTGTTGCTGACGCTTTCGGAGGATGTCCGGGTGATTCTCATCAAGCTGGCCGACCGCCTCCATAACATGCGGACGCTCAGTTCCATGAGCCGGGACAAGCAGCTTAAAATCGCTTCCGAAACCACGTATCTGTATGCGCCCCTTGCCCACCGGCTCGGGCTGTACGCCATCAAAACCGAGCTGGAAGACCTGTACCTCAAGTATGCCGAACCCAAGGTATACAAGGAGATAGCAGCCAAACTGAAGTCGACCAAAACCCGTCGCCAGCAGTTTATCCGCGAGTTTATCCGGCCGATCGAAAAAGACCTCAAGGCCGAAGGCATGTCGTTTGCCGTCAAAGGCCGCCCGAAGTCCATCCACTCGATCTGGAACAAAATCAAGAACCAGGGCAAGACCTTCGAAGAGATCTATGATCTGTTCGCGATCCGGGTGATTCTGGATTCAACTCCGGAGCATGAAAAGGCCATTTGCTGGCGGGCATACTCCATCGTCACCGATCATTACCGCCCGAATCCGGAGCGGCTGAGGGACTGGATTTCCAATCCCCGGGCCAACGGCTACGAATCCCTTCATACCACTGTTATGAGTCATTCCGGACAGTGGGTGGAGGTGCAGATCCGTTCCCGCCGGATGGACGAAATCGCCGAAAAAGGCTACGCCGCGCACTGGAAGTACAAAGGCAACCAGACCAACGTCAACGAAGGTATCGACGCCTGGCTCAACCAGGTCAGGGAAGTACTGGAGCACAATGACAAGTCGGCGATTGAGTTTATCAACGATTTCCGCGGGCATCTTTTTCAGGACGAAGTCTTTGTTTTCACACCTAAGGGCGACCTGAAAGTACTGCAGGCCGGGTCTACCGCGCTTGACTTTGCCTATTCCATTCACTCCCAGATCGGCTCGCGCTGCCTCGGAGCGAAGGTCAATGGCAAACTCGTCGAAATCAGCCATACCCTGAAAAACGGCGATCAGGTAGAGATTCTGACTTCTACCAAGCAATCCCCGAGGGAAGACTGGCTCAAATTCGTCGTCACAACCAAGGCCCGGGCCAATATCAAGGAAGCGCTGAAGGAAATCAACCGGCAGTATGTCACCGATGGCCGAGATATCGTAGCCCGCAAGCTGAAAGTCCTGGGCCTGGAGCTCACATTTGACGTGACCAATCAGCTCCGCGCCTTTTTCAACTCCCGGGACCCGAACGACCTCTTTTACCGGTTCGGGAAAGGGTATCTCCAGCCGGATGAAATCAAGCGCTGGCGGATTGCCCGGGATTCCCACAAAAAGGCCCAGGAAGCGAAAGCAGCTCTGAACGGCACCATCGAAGACGGCAAGGCGCTCGTCAAGGAGCTGAAACGGCTGCATGGCGACCGGCCCGATTCCGACATGCTGCTCATCGGAGAAGACATGGACAAGATTGACTATACCCTCGCGTCCTGTTGCAATCCGATTCCGGGAGACGAAGTATTTGGCTTTGTTACGATCAACGAAGGCATCAAAATCCACAAAACCACCTGCAAAAACGCCCGCGAACTCCTCTCCACACACGGCAACCGGGTCATCAAGGCCAAATGGACGAGCCAGCTCGTGGCCTTCCTGGCAGGTATCCGGATCAAGGGTACAGACAGGGTCGGCCTTGTCAACGATGTCACGAAGATCATTTCAAAGGAGCACAAAGTGAACATGCGCTCCATCATCGTGGATACCAACGAGGGGGGAATTTTTGACGGCAAAATCAAGTTGTACGTACACGACACCGAACACCTCAATATCCTCATCGCCAAGCTGAAAAAGGTCAAGGGAATTTTCGAGGTCATCCGGTTCGAGTATGCCGACTGAGGCGAGCACCAATCCGTTTTATTCACCAAAAGGAAGGACAGTCCCAAACTTCGGACAATCAACTGAAAATCAGTACATTTTGCTTATAGTTAGCCTGACAGGTATACCCGTCGGGCACAAACTATTTTCAGACAGGCAGCCGGATTCGGCGGGAAACACCCAAAATGCCCTTTCTTTGCAATTTATTCCGAAAACAATGCCTCTTAACGAATCGAGTTTCACGACGGTGAGGCAGATCTTCACCGCGTTTCTGGAAAATAAAGGTCTTCGAAAAACGCCCGAACGGTTCGCGATTCTGGAAGAGATTTATTCCCGCGATGACCATTTCGACGTGGAAGAGTTATATGTTTCCATGAAGAACAAAAAGTATCAGGTTTCCCGGGCGACGGTTTACAATACCCTGGACGTTCTGGTAGAGTGTAACCTGGTTACCAAACACCAGTTCGGGAAAAACCAGGCCCAGTATGAAAAATCGTACGGACGCCGCCAGCACGATCACCTGATCTGTACCGACTGCCATCATGTCACGGAGTTCTGCGACCCCCGTGTACAGAACATACAAAGCATGGTAGGTGAGATGATGCAATCGAACATCATGCACCACAGCCTCATTTTCTACGGCGCCTGCACGAAACCGAACTGCGAAAATCGCAAGCCGGTTCCGGGTACCGGCTATGCCGTATCAGTGGAGTAAAGCTATAAGCGATAAGCTGTAGGCTTTAGGCAGCATGCCGGTTCCGGCGCTTTTTGCTTAAAGCCTATGGCTTATTGCCTACAGCAATAACCTCCCTTTCTATTCAATTCATAATCCTTTATCATGAAAGTTGACGTATTGCTGGGCCTTCAATGGGGCGACGAAGGGAAAGGAAAGATTGTGGACGTTCTCGCGCCGCAATACCAGGTGGTTGCACGCTTCCAGGGAGGTCCCAATGCCGGACACACGCTTGAATTCGACGGAAAGAAACACGTCCTTCACCAGATTCCTTCCGGCGTTTTCCGTCCGGAGGTACTGAACATCATCGGAAACGGCCTTGTACTGGATCCCATTGTGTTCAAGAAGGAAGTCGAAGGACTCCGGGCCAAATTCGAAATCGATCTGACCAAAAACCTTCAGATTTCGAAGAAAGCTTCCCTCATTATCCCGTCGCACCGCCTGCTCGACGCCGCTTATGAACAGGCCAAGGGCGATTCCAAAATCGGATCCACCCTGCGGGGTATCGGCCCGACGTATACCGACAAGGTATCCCGCCAGGGCCTCCGCGTCGGGGATGTACTCTCTCCCAACTTTACGGAGAAGTACAACCGCCTCGTCGACACCCACAAGATGATCCTGGGCTTCTATCAGTTCAGCTATGACCTGACGGAAATCGAAACCGAATTCTTCGAAGCGATCGAATTCCTCCGTCAATTCCAGCTCGTTGACACGGAATATGTGATCAACGATGCGATCAACAGCGGAAAAACCATCCTTGCGGAAGGTGCGCAGGGATCGCTCCTTGATATCGACTTTGGCTCCTACCCCTTCGTGACGAGTTCTACAACAATGACTGCCGGCGTTTGCACCGGTCTCGGTGTCGCTCCGAAAAATGTCGGCGAAGTATACGGAATCTTCAAGGCGTACTGCACCCGCGTGGGCAGCGGTCCGTTCCCGACCGAACTCAACGACGAAACCGGCGAACAAATCCGTCAGGAAGGTCGCGAATTCGGCGCTACGACCGGACGTTCCCGCCGTACCGGCTGGCTCGACCTGCCCGCTCTCAAGTATGCGATGATGCTCAACGGCGTGACCCAACTCATCATGATGAAGGTCGACGTGCTCAATATTTTCGACGAAATCAAGGTGTGTACGCAGTATCGCCTGCCGGATGGTACCCTGACGGAGCAACTTCCGCACGACCTCAATGATCTCGTTATTGAGCCGGTTTACAAGACGTTCAAAGGCTGGAAAACGGATCTCAGCGCCTACCACTGCTACGACGACCTGCCGAAGGAACTGGCTGATTACATCGCCTTCCTCGAAGAAAATCTTGAACTGCCTATCCGTTTTATCTCCACCGGTCCCGACCGCGAAGCGATCATTCACCGGGAAGCGCAGCTCAGCGTATAGTCTCTACCCGTTTTAGTGGTTACCAGAAACAAAAAACCCCGGCATGACCGGGGTTTTTCTGCCTAACCATTAAACATTTCAACTTAAACACTAAGCCGGATCGGCCTCTTGACTTATAAGAGACGATCCGGCTTTGCAATTACTCTTAAATAATTGTAAAATTTTATCTTTTCTCAGGACAGTGCAGGATACTAGATCACCACATTGACGATCCGCTTCGGCACGACTACCACCTTCTTCGGTGTCTTACCTTCCAGCCATTTCTGCACGGTTTCGTTGGCCAGTACCTCGGCTTCGATGTCCTTCGGTTGCGCGTCGGCCGGGAAACTCAGCGTCGCCCGTACCTTTCCGTTGATCTGAATCGGGTATTCAAACGAGTTTTCGACGAGGAACGCCGGGTTGAATACCGGGAATTCCTGGAACGTAACAGTACCTGCTTCGTTGCCGAGTACTTCCCACAGCTCTTCGGCGATGTGCGGGGCGAACGGAGCAAGAATCTTCACGAAATCGCTCAGAATAGCCTTTTTGTGGCACTTCAATGAGGTCAGGTCATTAGCCAGTACCATGAACGCCGGTACGGACGTATTGAACGACAATACCTCGATATCCTCGCCTACCTTCTTGATCGCCTTGTGCAGGGCCTTGAGTTCCTCCGGCGTAGCAGCATCTTCGGTGACGACATTTTTGCCGGTTTGTTCATCGAAAAACAGACGCCATAGTTTCCGCAGGAAGTTGAACGTTCCGGAGATACCGTTGGTATTCCAGGGCTTGGAATCCGTCAGCGGGCCCAGGAACATTTCGTACAATCGGAGGGTATCGGCGCCGTAACGTTCGACGACATCGTCAGGGTTGACGACGTTGAACTTCGACTTCGACATTTTCTCCACCTCCCAGCCGCAAACGTACTTTCCGTCTTCGAGGATGAATACAGCATCAGCAGGCACATCCGTCCGGGATTGTTTGAACTTCTCGACGTCCAGGACGTCCTGTTCGACAATATTCACGTCGACGTGCAGCGGTGTCACTTCATACTGACCTTTCAGTCCGGCGCTGACGAACGTCGCCGGCTGGGAATCCTTCACCCGGTAAACAAAATTCGACCGGCCCTGAATCATCCCCTGGTTGACGAGCTTTTTCGCAAACTCCTCTTCCTCCGCGATTCCGATATCCTTCAGGAATTTGTTCCAGAAGCGGGAATACAGCAGGTGGCCCGTTGCGTGTTCGTTACCACCTACGTACAAGTCGATACTCTTCCAATACGCTATCGCTTCTTTCGACGCCAGCTCATTGTCATTACGTGGATCCATGTAACGGAACCAGTACCAGGATGATCCGGCCCAGCCCGGCATGGTACTCAGTTCATATTCATATTCTCCTTTGTATTTCCAATCGGCGGCGCGGCCCAGCGGCGGCTCGCCGGTTTCGGTCGGCAGGTATTTGTCTACCGCCGGCAGTTCCAGTGGCAGGTCTTTTTCATCGATCAGGTACGGCAGGCCGTCCTTGAAGAAGACCGGCACAGGCTCTCCCCAGTACCGCTGACGGCTGAAAACAGCGTCGCGCATGCGGTAATTGATCTTGCCCTTGCCGAGACCGCGTTCTTCGAGCCAGTTCACCAGTGTCGGTACCGCTTCGGCGTAGGACATGCCGTTAATGATGCCGGAGTTGATATAGTGGCCTTCCTTGGTAGCATCAGCCTGTTCGGCAATATCTTTCTGGGCATCCAGGATCGGGATAATCGGCAGGCCGAAATGCGTGGCAAAGTTCCAGTCGCGCTGATCGCCCGACGGTACCGCCATCACCGCACCCGTACCGTATCCGGCCAGGACATAGTCAGCCAGGTAAATAGGTACTTTCTCTCCGTTGAACGGATTGAGGCAGTAGCTACCCGTGAATACCCCGGAAACCTTCTTGACTTCCATCATGCGGTCGAGTTCCGAACGGCGCTTCGTCGCGTCCACATACGCATCTACGGCAGCTTTTTGCTCCGGCGTCGTCAGCTCGTCCACATACTCGTGTTCGGGAGCCAGAACGAGGAAGGTTACCCCGTAGATCGTGTCGACACGCGTCGTAAATACTTCAATCTGGCGCTCGCTGTTTTCGATGGGGAAGCGTACGCTCGCGCCTTGCGACCGGCCGATCCAGTTGCGCTGCTGTTCTTTGATAGATTCAGACCAATCGACGGTATTGAGACCATTGAGGAGGCGGTCGGCATATGCCGTGATGCGCATCATCCACTGGCGCATCAGTTTTTGCTCGACAGGATAGCCGCCGCGCTCGGATACGCCGTCCTTCACTTCGTCATTGGCGAGAACCGTTCCCAGGGCGGGGCACCAGTTCACGACTGCATCCGCGACATACGTCAGGCGATATTTCAGCGTGATGGCATATTGCTCGGTTTCGGAAAGGGCGTTCCATTCGTCAGCCGACAGTACCGGTACATCTTCGTCGCAAACCGCATTGACGGATTTCGTACCGGCGGCTGCAAAACGTGCCGTCAGTTCTGACACCGGAAGCGCTTTATCGGCGTCTTTGTCGTAATAATGCTGGAAGAGTTCCTGGAAAATCCACTGCGTCCACTTGTAGTAATCGGGGTTGGACGTACGGACTTCACGACTCCAGTCAAAACTGAAGCCGATGTTTTTCAGCTGTTCAATATACCGGGAGATATTCTGCTCCGTCGTAACAGCGGGGTGCTGCCCCGTCTGAATGGCGTATTGCTCGGCAGGGAGGCCAAAGCTGTCAAAACCCATCGGGTGCAGGACGTTGAAGCCCTTCATCCGCTTGAACCGGCTGAAGATATCACTGGCGATGTAGCCCAGCGGGTGGCCTACATGCAGCCCCGCGCCCGACGGATACGGAAACATATCCAGGACGTAGTACTTCGGCTTGTCCGACTGGTTTTCAACCCGGTAGGTCTGGTTCTTTTCCCAGAATGCCTGCCATTTTTTCTCAATATCGCGAAAAGCGTACTCCATTGTATTAGTTCACAGGTTGCGGTTCGTTGGAAGAAAGAACCGGTTTTCGAGGCGCAAAAGTACGAATTTTGAGGGACTTACAGGCTACGTACCCGCAATCTTGGCTGGCCGGATACCACCGGCGCCCGTCTCAACTATCCAGATGCGTCAGGTGAGCCAGTACCGCTTTGATTTCCAGGTAAGATACCTCGTCTCCCAGCCCTTCTTTCAGCGCGCCGAGCGTCAGGCCCCGGTTTTCCCGGAGGTAGGTTTCGATACCTGTCACTTTTTCAGCAGAAACGAGACGAATGACATCGATATCCCCCGTTTCCACATAATGAACGAGGTGATTGGCTATCGTCTGCGCTGTCAGCCCCCGCTGGGCGGCAATCTCTCCGATGGTCTTTCCCTCCTGAAACAGATCGAGCGTAATCTTTTTCGTATTTTCTTTCTTTTCCGACGGGGCTTCCTCCGCCTGATTCAGTACAGCATTGACTATGTCGACGATCTGCTGGCCCAACTGGCGGATTTTCGTCTTTCCGATCCCTTTGATGCCTTCCAGCTCGGCAAGTGACTGCGGTTTCCGTTCAGCCAGTTCCAGCAGTACTTTCTGCGGGAGGACGATGTATACCGGTACGTTATTTTCCGCCGCCGTCTCATCCCGCCATTTCCGCAACGCCTGGAACATGCGTTGCTGGGGAGAGCCTTTGGCAGGTGCTTTTGCGGTTTTGGCGTTCTTCCGCCCTTTGAATTCGATATCGGCATCCGCCCGTGAACGCAGGTACGTTTCGGGATGAAATCCTTCTGCACCGGCCTGGAGCGTAGCCATTTTCAGCGTCAGCGCCCGCTGCAGGTGATCGAGCCACAGCACTGCCGATTTCTTTACCGCCTGGTTATCCGTCTCAATGTCCATCGCCTGAAAATCAGCGAAAAGCGTCATTTTATCCCGAAAATAGGCGCTGCCTTTCTGCACCCGGTCCTGGATGCGGAGATCTTCTTCGGGCAGTGTTTCGTCGAAAAACAACTGATTCAGCTGGGCTTCGAAACGGGAAGCAACGGAGTAGATATCCTGGTCTGCCGGATCCCTGACTGCACGGACCGTCTCCAGCAACTCCGGCGGAACGGCGCCCTGATGCGCCTCCAGCGCACGGCTCAACTGAAAAGTGAGCCGGCGGATTTCACTGAAATCGAATAATTCCCGAATCAGGCGCTGCTGAAAAAGCTTCTTGGAATCGGTCAGGAGGCGCTCGCCCGGCGGGTTGGCGCTCATGTCGCGGTTGTAGGCAGAAACGATTTCGTCCGTCCGTACGCTGCGCGTCGCAATCGGGCTCCGCAATACCATGCCTTCGAAGCTTTTGCAGCGACTCAGCGCCACATACACCTGCCCGTGCGCGAAGGACGCATTGGCGTCAATGATCGCCTTTTCAAATGTCAGCCCCTGACTTTTGTGAATGGTAATGGCCCAGGCCAGCTTCAGCGGGTATTGGGTGAAACTACCGGCTACCTGCTCCTCTACCTCCTTCGTTTCCGGGTTTAGCTGGTACTTCATGTTTTCCCAGACGGCCTGTACTACTTCGGTATCGACATAATCGCCGTTGCCGCGTACGTAGATCGTTTCGGCTTCGATGCGGGTAATACGCCCGATTTTGCCGTTGTAAAACAGCTTATCGCGGGAACTGTCGTTCTTCACAAACATGACCTGTGCGCCGACTTTCAGTTCCAGGTTCAGCTCTGTCGGATAGGAATAGGCCGGAAAATCGCCGTCTATCGCAGCGGCAAACGAATAGGAACGGCCGTCGAGGCGGCTCAGGTGCGACTGGTTGATTTCCTGAGCCGAGGCATTATGTGCCGTCAGGGTAATGTATCCCTCGGATTCGTCGGGCCGGAAATCAGGCTGATAACGGGTATTCAGTGCTGCGAGCGAGGCTTCATCCAGTTGATTTTCCCGGATTTTATTCAGCAGGTCGATGAAAAAAGTATCCGACTGCCGGTAGATATGCGTCAGCTCAATCCGCACCGGATTGGTTTCCTGCAAGGCGCGGCTGCCGAAGAAAAACATGGAATCATAACGGTCACGCAGAAGCGCCCACTCGTCTTCCTTCACTACCGGCGACAACTGATGCAAATCGCCGATCATCAGTAACTGCACCCCGCCGAAGGGCTTGTCGCGGTCGCGGTATCGACGCAGTACTTCATCAATACCGTCCAGGGTATCCGCCCGGACCATGCTGATCTCGTCGATCACGAGCAGGTCCAGGCTCTTGAGCAGGCTGATTTTTTCTTTGTTGAAGCGGTTGACCTGTACAGCGGTACTTCCCGGCAGGTATGGACCAAACGGAAGCTGAAAAAACGAGTGAATGGTCACGCCGCCGGCATTGATCGCCGCTACGCCGGTGGGCGCGACAACCACCATGCGCTTCGGCAGCGTTTTCCGCAGGGTATGCAGGAAGGTCGTCTTCCCGGTTCCGGCCTTGCCGGTCAGAAAAACCGATTTATCAGTGAACCGGATAAAATCGGCCGCCAGCTGCAAAGGGGTATTCAACTCCATGACGTGGTTAAGAAGAAAGGCCAAATATAGCCCTGCCCCGAGGAATCCCCTGCGCAGGCCCCTGCCGTTTCGTGAACGGAAACTTCCTCTCCTGCTTCTATTCTACTAAATCTATATACTATATTTGTTCCAAACTTCACAGCAAATTCGATGCGACTCCTGGCCTTTGCTTCCTTCCTGACAACGTTCTTTTTTACGGTTGATCCCGCCTATGTCCGCCAGCTGGACGAATGGCACGAAAAACGCGTAGCATCGCTCAAGCGGGAAGACGGGTGGCTCAACCTCGCCGGCCTGTTCTGGCTGAAAGAAGGAGACAATACCGCCGGGAGTGTTTCTGATAATAGCATTGTGTTTCCTTCCGGCGCGGCGCATACCGGCGTATTTCATCTTGAAAACGGTATCGTCTCGTTTACGCCTGCGACAGGTACTTCGGTTACGACAGACGGCGTAGCGCTGTCAGGCAAGACCGAGATTTTCACCTCCGAAAAAAAGCCGAAAACATTACAGCAGGGTTCGCTGAAATGGTTCATTATCAAGCGCGGAGATCGGTATGGTATCCGTCTGCGCGACCTGGAAAGCGAAAACCTGAAGCAATTTCACGGCATTGAGCGCTTTCCGGTAGCCGAGCGCTACCGTGTCAAAGCCCGTTTTGAGAAACCGACGGAAGCTAAAACCATCCGCATTACGGATATTATCGGCCTGGTGAGCGACCAGCCCCTGGCCGGGACACTCGTTTTTGAACTCGACGGAAAGACGTATCGACTGGATGCAACGGGAGAGGGCAAGCTCTTTGTCGTTTTCGGAGACAAGACCAACGGTCGGGAAAGCTACGGCGCCGGTCGCTTCCTGTATGCCGACCAGCCGGGCCCGGACGGTACGACGGTCCTCGATTTCAACCAGGCCATCAACCCGCCGTGTGCCTTTACACCCTATGCGACCTGCCCCCTTCCGCCGGTGCAGAACAAGCTGGCCGTGCGGATTCCGGCCGGAGAAAAAAACTACGGAAACCACTGATTATTGGTCAATTGGCAGCGCGGTTGTTGCCTTGATCTCCGCCATAACGAACAGGCTCTGCGGGCCGCCGATATGTGCCAATGCTGCCAGTTGCTCGACGACGAAGCGGCGGTAATCGTCCATATCCTTCACCACCACCTTCAACAGGTAGTCGAACGGGCCGGCGATGTTGTAGCATTCGACTACTTCGGGCAGGCTGCCGATACGGGCTTCGAATTCACGGATAAAGTCCTGGGTATGTTCCTTGAGCGACACCTGGCAGAAGGCGATGAGGTCCCGCCCGATTTTCTTGCGGTCTACCAATCCGACATATCCCTTCAGGTACCCTTCCCGTTCCAGCCGCTTGACGCGCTCGTGAATAGGCGTCAGCGACAGGTTCAGACGCTGCGATAGTTCTTTGTTCGAAATAAAGGCATCCTGCTGGAGCAGGGTCAGAATTTGCCGGTCGGTTGCGTCGAGCATAGATTATTTTTCTACAGAAGTGGGAAATCAGTCGTCCGTTCCATATAAACACACTACCAGTTACATCTTATATAGTGTGTTTTTCCAAAATTACAGAAATCACCCGACCATTTATTCTTTCTGCCGACCTTTGTGCCATCGTATTCACCTTGATGACATAGCTGTATGGCACAAAAAGAAACACTGGCCATCCGCGCACAGGCTGCGCGCTCTCATAACCGGGAACATTCGGTTCCCCTGTACCTGACTTCCAGTTTTACGTTTGAAGACGCTGAAATGGGTCGGGCGATGTTTGCCGACGAAATCGAAGGCAACGTGTACTCCCGTTATTCCAACCCCAACGTCGACGAGTTCATCGGCAAGGTATGCCTGCTCGAAGGCGGGGAGGAAGGTATCGCGTTCGCTTCCGGCATGGCAGCGATTTTCGCGACGTTTGCCGGTAGTCTTGTCGCCGGAGATCATGTCGTCGCATCCAAAGCCCTTTTTGGTTCAGCAATTCAGATCCTGAACAAGATCATGCCGAAATGGGGCGTAACGACGACGTTTGTAGACGGTCATGACCTCGCCCAATGGGATGCCGCTACGACGGACAAGACAAAATTCTATTTCTGTGAAAGTCCCTCGAATCCGGGCCTCGAACTGACGGATCTCCGCGCGCTGTCAGCGCTGGCGAAAAAGCACGGCGTAGCGCTGGTGGTCGACAACTGTTTTGCTACGCCGGTTATCCAGAATCCGATTGAGCTCGGCGCGGATCTCGTGCTGCACTCGGCAACGAAGTACATGGACGGACAGGGCCGTGTATTGGGAGGCATTCTCGTTGGCCGCAAGGACCTCATTGAGCCCATCCGGTTTTTTGCCCGGCATACCGGTCCGGCGATGTCTCCGTTTAACGCCTGGGTACTCTCGAAAAGCCTCGAAACGCTCTTCGTCCGGATGCGGGCACACAGTGAAAATGCCCTGACGCTGGCCAAAGCCCTTCAGGGGAATCCGGCGCTGGCGGCAGTACACTACCCGTTCCTTGAAACACATCCGCAGTACGAGCTCGCCAAACAACAGATGAAATACGGCGGCGCGATCCTGACCATTGAAGTGAAAGGCGGTTTTGCCGCGGTCAATGCGCTGACCCAACACCTGGAGATCGCGTCGATTTCTCCCAACCTCGGCGATACCCGGACGATCCTCACCCACCCGGCGAGTACGACGCACTCGAAGCTTACGAAGGAAGAGCGGGCGGAAGTCGGCATCACCGACGGGCTGGTCCGCGTAGCTGTCGGACTGGAAGCGATTGACGACCTCATCGCGGATTTTACGCAGGCGCTCGCCAAAATCAATGCGTAAGAAATTCCAGTAAAGGAAGAAGGGCGGGGCCAAATGGCCCCGCCCTTCTTCCTTTATAACCATTACCATCTGCCGCCCCGACGGCCGCCGCCATGCCATCCGCGACCCGGATGGTAGTATCTCGGCATCGGACGGACAACCGGGGGCGCAACATACACCCGGGGCCGTGCGTAGTAGGGTCCGTATCCGTACCCTGTATATCCCCCGTACCCTCCATACCCATATCCGGAGGGATAAACCCTTGCTGTACAGCCGGTTAAAAATCCAGCAACAACGAGGAAAGCGATGATCAGTATCTTTTTCATGACGTTGAATCGTTACCGGTATTTTGAAGTAAATTAGCCCTGCCGGTTTAATACTTTCCTCTTTCTCCCCGTTAAAAAACGTTAACGCCCGGGAACAGCTTTTTCCCCTCCGTTTCGGTAAATGTCACTTTTCTCTTTCAGGAAAAGTCATTTTTTGTTTCGTGTCAGTCGTCGTCTTTTGTCACAAACCGAATAAGTATGAAACGTCTGGAAAACAAAGTCGCCCTGATCACCGGAGGCGCCGGCAGTATCGGGCTGACCACCGCCGAGCTGTTCCGTCAGAACGGAGCAAAAGTCATGCTCGTTGACCTCAGCGAGGAAGCCCTGCAGGATGCCGTTCACCGACTGGGTATCGGTACCGGTCAGGATTTAGCCTATACCGTTGCGGACGTCACCCAGGCGGCCGACGTAGAGAATTACGTAAAGGAAACGGTGAAGCGTTTCGGGAAGATTGATATCTTTTTCAACAACGCCGGCATCGAAGGCGTCGTCAAACCGATTGAAGAGTATCCGGAAGAAGTATTCGACAAAGTCATTGCCGTCAACGTCAAGGGAGTATGGCTGGGCTGTAAATATGTCCTGCCGGAAATGAAAGACGGGGGGAGTATCATCATTACCTCGTCTGTTGCCGGACTTGGCGGTACGCCCGGCGTATCAGCCTACGTCACGAGCAAGCACGCGACCATCGGGCTGATGCGGACGGTTGCGCTCGAAGCCGCTCCCCGTAAAATCCGGGTGAATACGGTACACCCGTCGCCGGTCGACAACCGCATGATGCGGAGCCTCGAAGGCGGATTTGCACCCGGGCATGCCGAGCAGGCGCAGCATCAGTTTGCAGAGGCCATTCCGCTGAAACGGTACGCCCAGCCCACCGAAATTGCCGAGCTGGTGTTGTTTCTGGCCGGAGATGAAAGCCGGTTTATTACCGGAAGTACCTATGTGATTGACGGAGGAATGCAGGCGTGAGCCGGATCGCCTCCACGACAAAGCCCCGGCCGTCCCGGGGCTTTTTTTGTGCCGGAATACCCCTTCGTCCTCTTCTTCCTTCATTATATTTCTCTTTCCCCTCGCAAAGCCATACCTTTGTGACCAGATAGAAAAACCGGACGATTAGTCTCTGATCGCTCTGTAGATTTGTTTTTCGAAATCCGAAATTCTACCAATGGCACAAGTTACTGAGGCCTTGCCTACCGTCGAGACCGCGAAGAAACTCGGCTTGCTTCCCGAAGAATACGATCGCATCTGCGAAATCCTGAACCGGCCGCCCAACTTCACCGAACTGAGTATCTTTTCCGTGATGTGGTCGGAACACTGCTCCTACAAGAACTCCATCGTCTGGCTGAAAAAACTGCCGAAGGATTCGCCGAAGATGCTGGCCAAGGCCGGAGAAGAAAATGCCGGGCTGGTCGACCTCGGAGAAGGTATCGCCTGTGCCTTCAAGATTGAATCACACAACCACCCGTCAGCGCTGGAACCTTACCAGGGCGCGGCGACGGGTGTCGGCGGTATCAACCGCGATATCTTCACGATGGGCGCCCGCCCCATTGCTCAGCTGAACTCCCTCCGTTTCGGCAATATCGATCTCCCGAAAACCAAACGCCTGCTCAAAGGCGTCGTCAAGGGTATCGGTGACTATGGCAATGCTTTCGGGATTCCGACAGTCGGCGGAGAAGTATTCTTCGACGATTGCTACAATGTCAACCCCCTCGTCAATGCTTTCTCGGCAGGTATCGTGGAGGTAGGCAAAGTGGCCAAAGCAACGAGCTATGGCGTGGGTAACCCGGTATTCATCGTTGGTTCGTCGACCGGCAAAGACGGTATCGGCGGCGCGAGCTTCGCCTCCGAAGATATTTCCGAAAAATCAACGGAAAAGCTGCCTGCCGTGCAGGTAGGTGACCCGTTCATGGAGAAACTTCTCCTGGAAGCGACGCTGGAAGTCATCGAAACCGGCCATGTAGTGGGTATTCAGGACATGGGTGCCGCGGGTATTATCTGCTCGACGTCTGAAATGTCTGCCAAGGGCGAACACGGAATGGAGATCAACCTCGACCTCGTACCGTCGCGTCAGCAGAACATGAAGGGCTGGGAGCTGCTTCTTTCCGAATCCCAGGAGCGCATGCTGGTCGTTGTTGAAAAGGGCAAGGAACACATCATCCAGGATATTTTCGAGAAGTGGGACCTGAACTGCGTGCAGATCGGGGAAGTAACGGATACGAAGCGCCTGCGTTTCTACCGTGACGGTGAGCTCGTAGCCGATGTACCGGCGGAAGACCTCGTCCTCGGCGGCGGCGCTCCCCAGTACCACCGGGAGTATACCGAGCCTGCTTATTATCAGGAATTCAAGAAATTTGATATTCAGACCGTAGCCGACGTCGCCAATGCGGAAGAAATCCGCAGCGTGGCCCGTCACCTGCTGTCACACCCCAATATTGCGTCGAAGAAATGGGTAGCAGAGCAGTACGATCACACGATCGGTACCAGCACCCGGACCTTCAATACGCCCGCCGACGCCGCAGTAGTTCAGATCCGCGGTACGGAAAAGGCGATCGTGATTACGGTAGACTGCAACGCCCGCTATGTCAACGCCGACCCTGAAGTAGGTACTGCCATCGCGGTATCGGAAGCAGCCCGGAATATCGTTTGTACCGGCGGCGAGCCCCTCGCGATCACCAATAACCTGAACTTCGGCAATCCGTATGTTCCGGAAGTATACTGGCAGTTTGTCGGCGCCATCAAAGGCATGAGCCGTGCCTGCGAGAAATTCGGTACACCGGTTACGGGCGGTAACGTGAGTTTCTATAACCAGTCGTCCGACGGTGGTCCGGTTTTCCCGACCCCGACCATCGGTATGCTCGGTGAAATGGCGACGCCGGATCTGTTGACGACGCTAGCCTTCCAGGAAGCTGGCGACCTGATTTACCTGGTAGGTTCTTCGAAAAACGACATCGCTTCTTCGGAATACCTCTACAGCTACCGTGGCGTGAAAGCGTCTCCGGCGCCTGCGTTCGATATCGATGAAGAATACCACATTCAGAACGTCACCAAAGAGTTGATCTCAGCGAAGGCTGTCGCCTCAGTTCACGACGTATCCGACGGCGGGCTTTTCACGGCCCTCGCAGAAGCTGCGATCTGGAATAACCTCGGCTTCGCGATTGAAAGCGACCGTGAATTCCGGAAGGACGCCTTCCTCTTCGGAGAAAGTCAGAGCCGGGTAATTGTTTCCGTGAAACCGGCACAACAGGCGGCGCTCGAGCACCTGCTCCTCGACAGCAACGCGTCTTTCAGTCTCCTCGGCAAGGTAACCGCCGGCGGTCTGACGGTTGACGGCGCAGAAATTCTTGCTACCGCTGAAGCGAAAGACCTGCATGGAAATTCGCTCCAGCGTGCGCTTAATGTGTAAAAGCGGTTTACTGTTTTCGGTTTACTGTTTTCAGTTGAATGTCCTGTAATGTACCCGAACCGATAACTGAAAACAGTAAACCGAAAACTGTAAACTCTTCAAAAAAGCCAATGCTCCTCTGCATTGGCTTTTTTTGTTTCTGCTCTTTCTTCACTTTTTTTCCGGATCGCTTGCACGGTATCCGTTCGGTTTGCACATTTGTATTAATTATAATTAGTCTAAATAAACAAACATAGACTGATGAACCATACATGTTTGCGCTTCCGAATCGATTTGCCGTCTCCCCTGGGATTGCAACAGGTACGTGACGACCTTTTCCGGCTGGGTATCACCCGGTTCAGCGTCGATTTTGTCACCCAATCGCTCGAAGTATTCACCGAATGGATCGCTCCGGAGCGCATCGAAGACGCCATGCGCCGTTCGGGCCGCCAATGCAAACGTCTGAAAACGAACTGACCGCCTATGCACCAGCACCATTGCTTCCGGACACTGTCCCAACGCGAAAACGGGTACATCGGCTATTGTGACAGCTGCCAGAGCTACAACGTTGCGTACCAGAACCTGCTGCTGGTTTTCAATGCAGACGACTACCAGTACTTTCTCGAGATGCTCAAAGAGCGGACCAACATGACCTATTTCCCCACCACCCACGGCAAGGAAATCATGATGCGCTCGCCGATCATGAATCTCAATATTCTCCTGGCCGAAAACGAGCTCGACGACCTCATCGAGATGATGGACGAGCTACGTCTGCTGGTCGACGCACAAAAAATCCTGTACTCCTGATATGTCCGTTACCCGCATCCGCATTCTGTTTTTCTGGGTCCTGACGACCGTCGCCATGATCCTGCACTTCGACTTTCACATCGGAGACCTGTTTTATGGCATTGATATTGTCCGGCCGGGGGCCAACGGGCAAAAGCCGGCAGCGCTGGTTGTCATCCGCTTCGTCTTTGAGATTTTCCCGCTGATCTGGGCCGTGGCGCTGCTGTATGCGTCGTCCGGCCTGTGGCGAACGATCAATTTCGGCCTGACGATCCCCTTCACCCTGTCACACCTCGCGCATGTTTTCGAAGAAATCAAAGAAGGAGATCCTTCTCAATTACTGCTGCTGACATTCGTCGCCCTGATGAGTATCCTGCTTACCCTCGAATCCTGGAAGTGGAGAAAACAAGAGCATTAACCGATCACCCGATGAAACAAACCCTTTTTACCCTCGCCCTGAGCGGCCTTGCGCTCACGACTTTCGCCCAGAAATCAGCTGATATTCAGGCTATCAAAGGCCAGTGCGGTTGCCAGGCAGTTACGTTCAAGTATGCTGAAACGTTCTCTCCCAGCAAAGAGTACAAGTTCAAAGACCGGAAGGAGCTCGGCGGGCTGGAATACGTCTTCGTCGACGAAGAAACACCCGACAAGCTGGTACTGATGCACCTGCTGGTCATCAACGACAGCACCGTCATCAAGCACTGGCGAGAAGACTGGAAGTACCAGAACACCGACCTCCTCGCCTACGAAGACGGTCATAACTGGAAGTACAAGGCTATTTCTCCGAAAGAAGCCAAAGGCCAATGGTCTCAGCAGGTATTCGAAGTAGACGACAGCCCTCGGTATGAAGGGTCGGCTACCTGGTTTCATGCCGACGGTCGTCACGTCTGGGAAAATACTACTGATGCTCCCCTGCCCCGCCGGGAGTATACCACCCGGAACGACTACAACGTCATGCGCCGGACCAACCGCATCGTCATTACCAGCTATGGCTACCTCCATGATCAGGACAATGGTAAGATTCTGCGTACGCTCGATGGCGAAAAAATCATCGCTTACGAAAAAGGTATCAACGACTACCGTCGCGTTAACGTCAATGCCTGCAAGGCAGCGAAAGACTGGTGGACGAAAAACAGGACCTTCTGGGTCGATGTCCGCAACGTATGGGGAGATATCATCGCCCGGAAAAAAGGCATTCAACTGGAGAAAAACGCCGGCGGAAAAAGCCTGAGCCAGTCGCTCAACGACCTCGCCGACGCCTACGCCAAAGCGCCGAAACCTACCGCTGAAAACAAAGCAGAGATTCGTTCAACCATCGAAAAATTCCTGAAAAACAAAGAGTTGATCGGGATGAAATAAGAAAAGCTGCCATTCAGACAGCTTTTCCTTCTGCTCTTTGTCTGTGAAGTCTGTGTAGTCTGTGAGATACTTTTCTCACAGACTACACAGACTTCACAGACATTATTTCTCCGATTTCAGAGCGAAGAGTTTCTCCGGCTCATCCGTCGTGATGTAATCGGCTTTCTGTGCCAGGAAGCCTTTCATCAGTTCGGGGTCATTGACCGTCCAGATATTGACCGTCAGTTTCCGTTCGTGGGCTTCCGGAATCCAGCCTTCGTTTTTCTTCAGTACTGAAAAGTGATAGTCAAATCCGTCGATACCTGCGGCCGCAAGCTGTTCCGGGGTCTTGTCGCCGTTGAGGTACGCGACTTTCGCAAACGGATCGAGTTCTTTCACTTTTTTGCATACGTCGAAGTCAAAGGCGATGTAATCCACCCAGCCCTGGGCTTTCAGCTCCCGTACTTTCGCTATTACCTTTTCGGTCAGCTTCAGGGAACGTTCCTTTGAGATTTTGGAGCTTTTGATTTCGAGGACGAGGCGCGTCTTCTGCTGTTTCATCCCCTCGGTGAGGTATTCTTCCAGCGAAGGCAGGGTTTCTCCGTTTTTCAGGCGAAGCGCCGCCAGTTCAGAGCGGGAAGCCGTTTCGAGGTTGACGCCGTCATGCATATGGTCGTGGCTGACGATGAGGCCGGAATCCGCCGTCATGTGAACGTCGAATTCACTTCCGAAACATCCCAGCTTCGCCGCTTCACGCAGCGACGCGATGGAGTTCTGACTGGCGCCGGTGTTTTTCCAGGCCCCGCGGTGCGCGATGACACCGTTGCGGTTGAAGCGATCCTGCACAACCCGAAAGGTAGCGCTGACCTTTCCGGCGGGGCCGGTTCCTTCTACCGTGAGGTCGTACCAGTCCTGATCAGCCGTCTTTCCTTTGAAGTAAACCTGCTGTTTGCCGTTGATTCCGAATAGTTTAGCCTGCGGACCGGAAAGCTTTGCCTTCTTCAATCCGACAAGGGTACCGACGACCGGGTCGGCCGTGGTGAAAGAGTAGTCGTCCAGCGCAGGCTGCTGGGCGATCGCGGAGGAAATCAGAGAGCTCATCACACAACTGAGGATCCAACCTTTTTTCATAAAACCGGGAAGCTTTTTTGAGTTCGGCGCCAAAGGTAGCCCTTCCCGGACACAAAAAAACCGGATCACGACAAAATACGTGATCCGGCTGAAAATATCATTTTCTCCGCGTCAGGCAGGTTCGAGAACCCGTCCCTTGCCCCCATTGGAGACCACTATCTGGTTGGCATATTCTTCTGCCTTGCGGCTTTTGTAATTCCACCAGCGGGGGCCGAAGTTTTTCTTCATGACGTCGTCGAAGGTGCGCATCGCTGTAATGTTGAAGATACCTTCTGCGCGGGTCGACAGCGAAGGATCCCAGGCACGGACGGCCAGGGCATATCCGCCCTCGAGGTAATTCATGTAGTGCCATACGCCGGACGGAATATAGAGCATATCTCCATGTTCCATCACGCAGTCATATCCTTCGAGGTACTTCATCGCCGGATGCTTTTCGTAGTCCGGGTTTTCCGGGTCTACGTAGCTCAGGATACCGTAGGGCATACGGTAGAGGTGCTTGGAGTACTTCTGATCAAACAGGATGACGCGTTTTCTTCCGTGAAACTGGGTCAGGAACACGTTCGACAGGTCCATGTCATAATGCAGGTAGACAATGGAGCCGGCGCCGCCGAAAAACATCATGGGGTACTTCTTGAGGAAGCCCTTCATGAGGTGCTCGGGGAAGGTAAAATCGTTACAGAGATCGGGGATGTGATCGAAGATGTTGAAGAGGAACATCCGGAGGTCTACCGGCCCTGAAGCGATCAGGTCCAGGTACTCTCCGAATTTCATCACCTTGTCCGGTTGGTTGAGCTTCGACGTGGGCGTCGGCTTCGAGTTATCGTACAGGGGGACCTCAATATTACCAGCCAGTTTCTTGAAATAGTCAAGCCGCCATTTCTCGAAAGCAGGCCACTTTTCCGTGATTCCCCGGAGGATAACCGGGCGGTGAGGTTTCAGGTATTTTTCGCGAAACTCCTCGCCGGAAATATTTTCGACTACGTCGACGGGATGTAGCTTCATATTGGCAAACTGGAAATTGAATTTATCGAACAATAAACGCAAAAGTAAGGCATTCCTATTGCATAATTCCAATAACCAACCGGAAAAGATCAGGCCGTTCGTGTAAATCTTTTTATTACGCGCCCGACGGAACCTGTCAGCCCTTGCTGATCATGCTGACGCCGGTGATCAGGAAGACGGTACCAACGAGAAACGGAACCAGCGATTCCCACTGGGAAATCTTCCAGCCAAGGGTAGGTTTGCCGTCGTTGAGGAAGGCGACGCAGGCGAACAGGATAATGACTGTTCCGAGGATGGTAAAAAACGCGCCGAACGCACGCTTCATGGGGTTAGGAGTTACAGGTTGCATAGGGGGTTATCGTCGGTTATCGTTTCCTTCCAGCATGCCGAGGTAGCTGTGGTAGCGGCTGGCAGCGATGCGGCCTTCCTCCACGGCATCGCGCACGGCGCACGCCGGCTCGTTGATATGCAGGCAGTTATGAAAACGGCACTCATTCAGTAGTTCCCGCATTTCGGGAAAATAGTGGCTTATTTCGGCGGGTTCCATGTCGATCAGTCCCAGCTCTTTGATGCCGGGGGTATCGATCAGGAAGGTATCCGGCTCGATTTCAAACATTTCCGCGAAGGTAGTGGTATGCACGCCCTTGTTGGCAAACGTGGATACTTCGCCCGTTCGCAATTCCAGGCCGGGCGCAACGGTATTCACGAGTGTCGATTTTCCGACACCGGAATGGCCGGAGATCAGGGTAATTTTCCCCCGGAGAAAAGCCCGGAGTTCGTCGATTCCTTCGCCGGTAAACGCGGAAGTCCGGATGGTACCGTACCCCAGACCGGCATACAGATCCATGATCGGCTGATGCTGGTCGCGGCCTTCTTCGTCGAAAATATCCTGTTTGTGAAAGGCAATCGTCACCGGAATCCGGAAGGATTCGGCCGATACGAGAAACCGGTCGATGAAACCGAGCGATGTCCGCGGGAAATCCAGCGTCACAATCAGCAACGCCTGATCCAGGTTGGCTGCCAGCAAATGCGCCTGTGCGGTTTTGTGAACCGATGCCCGGGCGATGTAGTTTTCCCGGTCTTCGATCCGGTCGATAACGGCCGTGTTTTCGGTTTCGCTTTCAATTTCCATCGACACGCGGTCGCCCACTGCCAGCGGGTTCGACGTCTGCAGGCCTTTGATTTTGAATTTGCCTTTCAGACGCGCCTGCCAGATGTGGCCCTCCTCGTCCCGTACATCGTACCAGGAGCCGGTCGATCGTATGATTAATCCTTTTGCCAATGCTTATTCATCAAATGGGTTTCTGTCCAGGCGAGGATAGCGGCTGTCGCTCCACGTTGCTCCCGGACATAGTCGCGGCTGATCTGCGCTTCGCGGGCCAGCCGGTCGCCCGGAGCCGAAAGTTCGTCAAATATCTGCCGAAAAGCACGCGCATCGGCCACGGCATGCGCTGAACCCGCCTCCAGGAGGTCGAGTGCTTCCTGGAATTTGCGGTATTTTTTGTTTCCGAAGAAAACCGGCATCCCCCAGACGGCCGCTTCCAGGATATTATGGAGGCCATCTTTATACCCGCCGCCGATAAACGCATATTGTCCGTACCGATACAGACTCGCCAGCATGCCGACGTTGTCAATCCAGAGTATATCGGCATCCGCGACGGTCTCAGGCGTGGTTTCGGAGTAGCGGACGGCCCGGTAAGGCGTCTCGGTCATCCACTTCCGGATCTGCGCGGGGTTGATTTCGTGGGGAGCGAGAATCAGGCGAATACCCTGCCCCGGCAGGTCTGCCTCCCGGAGTACTTCCCAGTCTTCCGGCCAGAGCGAACCGCCAATCAATACCCGGCGGCCCGCAGCAAACCGTTCGGCGATTTCAATGGTACGGGCCTGCTCCGCTATTTCAAGAACGCGGTCGAACCGGGTATCCCCCAATGTCGTAACATTCTCAAAACCAATCGTTTTCAACAGCTCCTGCGACTGCCGGTTCTGAACGAATAAATGCGTGAAGCATTCCAGAATTTCCCGGTAAAAACCGCCGTTGCTTTTGAAAAAAATCTGATCGGGCCGGAAGATCGCCGAAAAGAGGATCGCCGGAATACCCCGCCGGCGCAGCTCTGCCAGGTGGTGGTACCAGAATTCATACTTCACCCAAAACACAAGATCCGGACGGATGGCATCGAGAAACTGCCGCGCTTTTGCCGGAGTATCGGCAGGCATGTACAGAACGTAATCGGCCTGGTCATACTGCTTCCGGAGTTCGTATCCCGAAGGAGAAAAGAAGGTGAGCACGATCCGCCAGCCGGGATATTTTTCCCGGAAAGCCTCCAGTACCGGCCGTGCCTGCTCAAACTCCCCGACCGACGCACAGTGAAACCAGGCTGTTTTCCCGGCTGCGGGTGGCAGCGAAGGCAGCGACTTCCGGCCTTCTACCCACTTCCGCGCCTTCGCATGGAAAAGCGAGGCCAGGTAAAAGCCGGGAATCATTAGCCGGATAGACAGGTTATAGAAAAAACGTTGCAACGTCAGCCTTTTTTGAAGGCGCAAAAGTAGACATTTGCGGCGGTAAAATTACGCAACCACATGACCTGGCATCCGCTTACAGACCTTTCCCAGCTGGAAACCATCAAACAGGAGTCGTTTGATCATCCGGTACTCCTCTACAAACACAGCGTCACCTGCTCGATCAGTTCGACGGCCAAGGCCCGTCTGGAGCGGCAGTGGTCGGCCGACGCCGGTATTGAGGCCTACTACCTCGATCTCCTCCGGTACCGGTCTGTTTCAAATGCCGTTGCGGAGGTATTCGGGATCGAACACGAGTCGCCGCAGGTACTGGTCATCCGTGACGGTGTGTGTGTTTACAACGAATCTCATTTTGCAATCCGGTTTGATGAAATCACGGAAGCGCTCGCCGGCTAGCGTCCGGCTACACTTTCCTGGTGAATTCCCTTCAGGTACGCCAGCGTTTGCCGGTACCTGATCCATTCGGTTTTGGCCGGGTTTTTACCCGTCACCAGATCGCGGAAGAAGCGAAAGGTAGCTTTGGCGCCGAAGGCCATCACCCGCCAGTAGTCGAGCGAATAGGGCTTTATCTGCATCATCCAGGCACGTGCGGCGCCGCTGGCGCGGCTGCGTTCGAGGCGGTAGGGTATCTGCCAGTTACGGGCAGGCGTCCAGTGCTGAATGGCGGCGTCGGGTTCGAACCAGAAGATACGGTCGGCCTTGTCTTTATTATCTTTATAAATCCGGAAAAAGAGGTCCGTCTCCTCTCCCATGCGCGGCATGCCGGTAGAATCGCCGCCCAGCTCGGGTGAAAACCCGCCATACTGCTGCAGGAGCGACCGGGCAATGCCCATATTTCCTCCCGCAAATCCGAACGGCGCCTGTTTCGCGGAAATGTACCCCGCTTCCTTTCGCCAGCTTCTCAGCTCAAAATCACGAATAAACCAGGCCGGAGGCTTGCTTTCATACCAGGGCTCGACAAGCCCGCCGACAGCCAGCGGTCGCGACGCATGGCGCAAGGCGCCCAGCATGCTTACTGCCCAGTCGGGGCAAACGCGTACGTCGTCATCGAGATAAGCCACGTAGTACCCCACCGCTTCCTGCCAGCCCCGGTTGCGGGCGTTGCTGCGCCCTGCGTTAGCCTCATAGACGTAGCGGATATAGGGATATTTCTGTTCGAAGACACGGACGACCTCCGCTGTATTGTCGGTCGACTTATTGTCCACCACAATGACCTCGAACTGACTTTTTTCCAGTGTCTGGTGCGTCAGGTCTTCCAGCGCCTTCCCGATCAGGTCGGCGCGGTTGTACGTGCAGATCACGACAGACATCGGCAGTTCACTCATGTAAATCCTTTCGTTTGAGGCCCAGGAGGCGGTATTTAACAAACATAACGAGCTTGATATACCGGTGGCGGACACCGTATTTCCAGCGACCGGCGATCAGGCGTTGCGTCGCCGGGTGAATCGTCCCGGAGAATCCGGCCTGGCGGATTTCGTCGACCGATCTGACATTCAACCGCCAGAACCAGTATCCGAAAGCGCCTGCGTACGGCTCCCGGGAGAGGTCCAGACCCAGGCGTTCGGCGACGGTAAAATACTCGAACAGCAGGGTTTTTTTGTCTTTCGTGACAAAAGCCGTCACCTGCTTATCATGGATGGATACGCCGACGAGCGCTTCCGGTACATACGCGGCTTTCCCGCACTTGCGCAGTACACGTACGTAAAATTCGACGTCGACGAGCCATTTGAGTGCCTTATCATATACTTCTCCGAGCGATTTCCGGAACAGCACCGTACTCGGCACTCCGACAAAATCCGCGGTGATGAGTACTTCCGGTTCGGTTACCAGCTGTGCCAACTGCACCGCCGAGGGCTTGTTGAGGCGTATCCGTTCGTCGGTACCCAATCGCCGGATATCCGTATTGGCGAAGGCGAAGCCGGCCTCGGGGTCGCGGTCGAGCGCGCCGGCAAGCAGCGCCAGGCTGTCTGGCCGCAGGAGCCAGTCGTCGTGATGCAGCACCAGAATATACTCCCCTTCTGCCCGGCGGATACCGGAGTTCCAGTTTTCGGGCGTACCCAGCGCCGGGTGGTTCCGGAAGTACCGCAACGGCAGGCGCGTTTTCCAGCGGACAATCAGCTGTTCGACGGCATCATCCGGCGAATCGTCCGTCACAAGGACATCGAAATCCGGGAAATGCTGCATTTCCAGCGACAAAAGTGCCCGCTCCAGTAATTCTGGCTGGCCATACGCGGGAATGCAGACGGAAAGTTTCGGCATAAAAATCGCCTTTTTGTTTGCGAAGTTATCCCCTCTACCCCCATCTCCCTACCCCGGGAATTGAAAAAATGGGTGTTATTTTGCGGGGGAATGCCGCGTAACGCGAAGGCATTTCTGTTTCTCAACTGCTTTTCCGGGGCTCCGGCCCCGCTTTCTGCTATGGCACTCTCGTTTCTGTCGAAGGTATTTCCTCCCTCCTGGATACCCTATATTAAGTTCATCCGGAAGCCCTGGAATTTCTATCTTCTGCAAAAAGATAAATTCAATTACGCAACTGACAAGCTTTATACCGAGGTCAATACTGATTTCAAGAAAGATCCCCGGTTCGCGTCAGCCTATCGCTGGGCCGAAAAACTCGGCGGCCCGCTTCTCCCGAAAACGGGTATGGAATGGCGGATATACCTGCTTTGCTGGGCAGCCGACCAGGTCCGGCACCTCCCGGGCGATTTTGTGGCCTGCGGGGTATTTTCCGGCTTTTGCGACCGCGCCATCATGGACTACATCGACTTCGGAAAAACCGGCAAGAAGTATTACCTCATGGATACGTTTCAGGGCCTGGACCCGCGGTACAGCTCCGACTTCGAAATCAAGCGGAACCATACCATGGGCTATGCCGAGGCGCAGAACCTGTACGATCAGGTGAAGGAAACCTTCCGGGACTTCAATGTACGCATCGTCAGGGGCGCCATTCCGGATACCCTGCCGGAAGCGGATACTGATCAGATCTGCTTCTTGTCGATCGACATGAACGCCGTCGTACCCGAAGTGGCCGCCATTGAGTATTTCTGGCCCAAGCTGGTACCGGGTGGTATCATCATCTTCGACGACTATGGTTTCCCGACCTGCGAAGCGCAGAAAGCAGGGCATGACGCCTTTGCCAAATCGGTTGGCCATACCATTTTCACCTCGCCGACCGGGCAGGGAATCCTGATCAAGCAGTTCTAGTATGTATGCACCTATCGCCCTCTTCTGCTACAACCGTCCGGATCACCTCCGCAAGACGGTCGAAAGCCTGCTGGGGTGCCCCGAAGCCGCTTTCAGTACGCTGTATGTGTACTCGGACGGGCCGAAAACCGAGGCCGACGAGCCCCTTGTCGCAGCGGTGCGGGACTATGTCAGGAGTATCCGCGGTTTTGATCAGGTACGATATGATTTCTGTGATACCAACCGCGGCCTGGGCGCGTCGGTAATACGGGGCGTGACACAGGTACTGAAGCACCACGACCGCATAGTGGTCATGGAAGACGACCTCCTCTGCACCCGCGACTACCTTCGCTTCATGAACGAGGCGCTGGAGTTTTACCGGCAGGATGTACGCGTATTTTCAGTATCCGGCTATCTGTATCCCATTGATATTCCGACCGATTACCCGCACGACGTTTTGTTGCTCGCCCGCGGATGCTCCTACGGATGGGGTACCTGGCCGGACCGCTGGGCCAAAGCCGATTGGAAAGTATCTGATTTCCGGGAATTCAGTAAAAACCCGGCAGCGATACGGGAGTTTAACCGGGGCGGCGAAGACCTGTTTCCCATGCTCAAAAAGCAACAGGCCGGTGTGCTCAATTCCTGGGCAATCCGGTGGAGCTATGCCCACTACAAAAACCAGGCCTATAACCTCCATCCCATTGCCTCCAAGCTGGAAAGCACCGGTATGGACGGCTCGGGCACCAATTTCGGGCGGGGTACTCACCGGTGGGACGTCTCCCGAATTGAACGGCCTACGTTTCTCACGCGGGCGGTTACGCCCGACGAAGGCATCCATCAGCGGCTGCGCGAGCATTTCCGCCTGAGCTGGATCCGGAAAATCATCAATTTCGTGCGCTTCGGCGTCCGTCCCTGACTACGAGCATGTCCCGATCTGTTACCTTACTCAGTACGTCCGACAACATGGGCGGCGCCTCCATCGGCGCTGTTCGCCTGCAACAGGCGCTGAGCCGGTATTCGGACTGGGACAGCCTGATTCTGACGCGGGAAAAGAATACGGCGAACCCCGCCGTATTGCCCTATTCCACCTCCGGAATCGAAAAACGCTTCGCGTTCGGCCGGTTTGCAGCGGAGCGTCTGTATCTCAAGGCGTTTGAGAAAGCGAAGGAACAGCACTGGGCGTTTGATCCGGCGCTTTTCGGCGCGAACCTCAAGCACCATCCGGCTATTACCGATGCCGACATACTTCACCTTCACTGGATTAATCACGGATTTTTGTCGACCCGCTCGCTGGCGGGCCTCGCCCTATTGGGAAAACCGCTGGTATGGACCATGCACGACATGTGGCCGTTTACCGGCGGCTGTCACCACAGCGGCGAATGCGAAAACTATACCGGAAGCTGCGGAAACTGCAAGTTCCTCCGGAATCCCTCTTCTTCCGATCTGTCACATTCCATCTGGAAACGAAAGGAAAAGGCGCTTGCTCCGTCGCGGCTGACGGCTGTCGCGTGCAGCGACTGGCTGGCTGGCAGGGCCCAACGGAGCGGTCTGTTTGGCGCGCGGAAGGTTGTTTCGATCCCGAATCCTCTTGATACAGAAGTTTTTACGCCTGTTTCTAAAGTCGCCGCACGACGGGCATTGGGATTACCGGAGGACAAACACCTGATTCTCTTCGCCGCCATGCGGCTTGATGCGCCGATGAAAGGCTTCTCTTATTTCCGGGAAGCCCTGGAACGGCTGGCGCAGCAGATCCCGGAAAGCCGGGAAAACACCGGGTTGCTGCTCTTCGGACAGTCAGATGCGAAGGATTTCGAAGGGCTACCCTACCGGGCGCATGCGCTCGGCCGTCTCTCGGATCCCCAGCGGATCGCGCAGGCCTACGCAGCCGCGTCGGTATTCGTGATTCCGTCTCTGGAAGAAAACCTCCCCTATACCATCATGGAAGCGATGGCCTGCGGTACGCCTGCGGTGGGTTTTGAGATAGGTGGTATTCCGGAGCTGATCGACGATGGGATTAACGGCGGACTGGCGACTTACCGCTCTGCCGAAAGCCTGTCCCGCAAAATTGCCGAAGTACTCTACTCCCCCGGCTACGACCGCCTGAGCGAAAATGCACGGGCCAAGGTACTGGCGTCCTACTCCGAGAAAGTCATCGCGGGAAGGTACGCGGCCCTGTACGAAGAAACCCTCAAGACATAGGTACCGGCAGAACCCGCCTTGAAAGGCCGCTACGTCTTTGCGGACTATGCTTCGGAGCATTTCCGGGCGCTCGACAAGCAGGCTGCGGGCGGATTATTCAACGTAACCGATCAGGGCGTGCTGACAGATAGCCCCGTAGCATTCGGGGAAGGCGAAAAACTTTACGTGGCCTCATTTTCGGAAATACGATCTGCTGTATACGGACCAACGCCGTCGAATCGGTCCGGAGCGGCCGTCAACATCCGGAACTGAATACACATAAAACACAAAACGAGGCTGCTCCTTCAAAGAGACAGCCTCGTTTTGCGTGTATCGGGAAACTATTCCTTCGGGATCATCAGATCGGCAATTTCCTGGGAAATACCTACGCCGGAGAAACCGCCGTCGTGGAAAAGGTTCTGCATCGTTACCGAACGGGTAAAATCAGAGAACAGTGTCACGATGTATTCCGCGCAGGCATCTGCCGAGGCATTCCCCAGCGGAGACATCTTGTCGGCATACTCATAAAACGCGTCGAATCCGCTGATACCGGTACCGGCAGTGGTTTTAGTCGGCGACTGGGAGATCGTATTCACCCGTACCTTTTTCGCCTTGCCATAGCGGTAGCCATAGCTTCTGGCGATGCTTTCAAGCATGGCTTTGGCCTGGGCCATATCGGTATAATCCGGGAACGACCGCTGGGCAGCGATGTAGCTGAGTGCTACGACCGAGCCGTATTCGGCAATCGCGTCGAGCTTTTCAGCCGTTTGCAGCATTTTATGGAGAGACAGAGCGGATACGTCGATCGACTTGAGGAACCATTCGTAGTTCAGGTCGCCATACTCGCGTCCTTTCCGGATGTTGGTACTCATACCGATGGAGTGCAGCACGAAATCTATCTTCCCGCCGAGCACTTCCTGGGACTGGGTAAAGAGTTTTTCCAGGTCGCCGACTTCCGTCGCATCGGCCGGGATGATTTCCGCTTCGCAGGTTTCCGCCAGTTCCTTGATAGCACCCATGCGCATGGCGATCGGGGCGTTGGTCAGGACAAAACGGGCGCCTTCTTCGTGCGCCTTCAGCGCCGCCTTCCAGGCGATTGAGTTGGCATCGAGTGCGCCGGAAATAATTCCTCTTTTTCCCTTAAGTAATCCGTAAGCCATGATTCAGTTCAAATTTGAAGTGACAGACCGCCGCCGGAGCAGCTGATCTGAGATTTGGCAGCAAAGTAAGAAGTTTTTTAGGAGAACCGGCAATTTCTCTTTCCTGCGGCCTGGTATTTCAGCCCTCGCCTTTTGCCGAATTATCCTTCCGGAAGTGATTGAGGATCAAATCAATAGTATCTTTGAAACCGAGTTTTTTGAGAATGTTCTGCCGGTGCGTTTTCACGGTTTTCGGGCTGATTTCCAGTTGCTCTGCAATCTGGGGGCCGGTATATTTCTGAACGAGGAGATCGTACACGTTCCGCTCCCGGCTGGTGAGATCATGTATGGGGAAGGATTCTTCCGTCATTGCTTCTACTGCCTTATGACTCAGGTGCCGGCCGCCCGCTACCACCAGCCAGAAAACACGCTCCAACTCCACGATGTCGTCGTCCTTGCAGACATAGCCGTTGACGCCGTGTTCAAACGCCGCCCGGATTGACTGCGGGTTGGCATCCATCGACACGACCATGATTTTTACCGAAGGATGGTGCTCCCGGACCCAGCGGATGAGCGACAATCCGCCTGCCATGGAAGGCATTTTGAGGTCCGTCATCAGGATATCCACACGGTGCTGGGCGATGACCTGTTTGACCTGCTCCACGTGCGTCGCGGTGGCTACCAGTTCAATCCGCTCCCACGTCGAAAGGATGCGGGCCGTTGTTTGTAAAAATAGCTTGTGGTCATCCGCAATGGCCAGGCGTTGGATCTTATTCATCGAGAGTTAGGTAGCGGCGAAAAACCGGAATAACAAGGAAATGCACATTCGGAAAACCAAATGCAATGCAAACTTATGATAATGGTATATTGGTCATAACATTTTGCTACTTTCCTTTTCTTTAAATGTGATATGCTTCCTGTTGAAATACTCATTCGTCCGGCTACAGAGTCTGACCTGCCCGGGGTACTGAACCTCTACCAAACGGCATTAGAGGACCCCGTCCTCCTCAGCGACGAAGCCGCGCTGGCTACGTTCCGGAAGATGCAGCAATACCCCGACTATACGCTTTACGTGGCAGAATCAGGGGAGGAGATCGTCGGTACGTTCGCGTTGCTCATCATGGATAACCTGGGCCATAACGGTGCCAAATCAGGGGTAGTGGAAGATGTAGCCGTCCTGCCCGAGCTCCAGGGAAGAGGCATCGGGCGGGAAATGATGGCATTCGCGCTGAACGTCTGCCGGCAGAAACACTGCTATAAAATGGCGTTATCGAGCAACCTCCGCAGGACCCGTACGCATGCTTTTTACGAGTCGCTCGGGTTCACCCGGCACGGCTTCAGCTTTGTTATGGAATAGGCAGGAGTAATCAGTCTGCCCGGCTGTGCAGCACGCCCGCCGAAACGGATTCCTGTTCCATCTCCTTTCTCAGTTGCGAAGACGTGAGGGTACTGCCATCGTGCGACCAGCCCGGAGGTGCGAACAGGTAGTTGAAGCGGTCTTTCCAGGATAATCCCGGCCGGCGCAGGTCATGGCCGATTTTCTTCCATTCGTCAAAGGCTACGTCGACAAACCGCTGGCTCGGCAGGGGTTTCGTCAGACCAAAACGGGTGGGATCTTCCTCCTTTTCTTCGGCATAGGTACCGAAGAGTTTGTCCCAGATAATCAGGACCTGCCCCATGTTTTTGTCGAGATAGGCAATGTTCGACGCATGGTGTACCCGGTGGTGGGAAGGTGTAACGAAGAATTTCTCGAAGACGCCGAGCTTTCCGACCGTCTCCGTATGCAGGAAAAACTGGTATGCCTGGTTAACGGCATAGATAAACATGATGTGGATGCCGTCGAACCCCACCATCGCCGCCGGAATGTAAAACAGGTACCGGTACAGCGGCTGGAACATGGACGACCGCAGCGCCACCGTGAAGTTGTACAGCTCGGCCGAGTGGTGATTGGAATGAACGGCCCAGAGGATACGGCAGTAATGCTCGGCCCGGTGAAGCCAGTAGAAACAGAAATCCTGCGCGATAAAGACACCCACCCAGGCAACAACCGGATGTTCCTGCCAGAAACCCCAGAACGGCGAGTGCATGGCAATGCCGTCGAGGATGAAGAACGTCACCCCTTTCATCAGGATGTCGACTACCATCCCGCCCAATCCGAGAAGCAGGCTGTTTTTTGTCTCCTTGAAATTGTAAAGTCCCAGCCGCTCCCGGTGAGAAATGTACAATTCGAGCAGAATAAAGAAAATATAGGTCGGTGTTGTGATGAGGGTGAAAATACGTTCCATGGCAGGGGGCATCAAATCGGTATTACCCCGCAAAAATGCAAAAAAACCTGCCTCGATGGAGGCAGGTTCCCGAAAGAAAAAGTAGTTAGTCGAGTTCGGCGAAGACCGGGCGGTGGTCTGACGCATACGTTTCGGCGATTACTTCATGTTTTTTCACCTTCCATTTCCCTCCGCGGGTGAGGATGAAATCGATCGTCTTTTTCGGTGTGATTTCCGGGATAGTGAACGGACAGTCCGTGCAGGTTGACGTAAATCCGGCCTTCAGGATGAGACCGAGCGCTTCGCTGTCCGGGGTATCGTTGAGGTCGCCGGCGAGAATAACCGGGCGCTTCTCCCCTTTCAACCGGCTGACGATTTCAGCGGCCTGAAGGTTGCGGCTCACCGGTCCGTGTTGCGCATCCAGGTGGGTGCAGGCCAGCAGGATGCTCTTTTTGCCGGAAGGCTGTACTTCTGCCAGGCCGAGTACGCGGGGTTCTCCGGGAGAAGCCGGATCGAGCGGGAGGGCAATAGTCTGCGGGTTTTTCAGTTCGTACCGGGAAAGGATCGCGACGCCATACTCCCCGCCGTCGTGGTTGATGGCTTTGAAAAAGGTATGGTGCAGGGATGTCAGCTCGCCGAGTTTCGCGGCTTCATCTACCGAGCCGGAGCGCCGGGTGTTGACATCTACTTCCTGCAGAAACACGATATCCGCTCCCGATTTCCGGATCACTGACGCGATTGCTTCCAGATCTATCACCCCGGCTTTCGAAGGCGGGTTCGCGTGGTGAATGTTGTAACACAGGATCTTTTGGGCAGAGAGGTCGCGGCAAAAGAAAAGAGCCGCCAGCAGGAGGAATTTTTTCATTCTGGGTAATCAGGTTTCAGCCTTTACGTGGAGTATTCCGGGTTGAGAAGAGCAATCGGGCCGTACAATACTCCTTCGCCAGCAAAAGTACCGACCGGACGCTCTGTCTCAACCTGGAATGCTCAAGTCTTAACAGAATGGTAATGGGCAGAGGGCATGGGGCGGGGCGTCGCAGAGACGTAGCTCTCCCCCCGGTGGTTGAGCTACGTCGAAACCTCCGGCAGCCGCCCCTTTTTCATTCCTGAACATGTCTGCCACGCTGGTTTCGACGGGGCTCAACCACCGGCTATTGCGCAGAGGGCAGGGAGCAGAGGGCATGGGGCGGGGCGTCGCAGAGACGTAGCTCTCCCCCGGTGGTTGAGCTACGTCGAAACCTCCGGCAGCCGCCCCTTTTTCATTCCTGAACATGTCCGCCACGCTGGTTTCGACGGGGCTCAACCACCGGCTATCTCCCCAAATCCTAAACCCCAGACTGAAAACCCCAAACTGAAAACTGAAAACCCAATCCCCCCTACTCTCCCAGCCCAAACGCCTTCCTCACTTCCTCATAATTGCGGAAGTCGACGTTGATGCGGCCGTTGGTCAGCACACTTGCCGGAATAATCACCACACGGGTAGAGGCAAACGTCTCCGAACCACTCCCTGCAACCCGGGTAACGTACAGCAGCGGCGTGCTGGTGGCGGTCGCCTGTACATAGGTGCGGTACTCTTTCGAGCCGCCGGCGGTGGTACCCGGAAGCGAGTACCAGTAGCCGTTTCCGGGGTTGACGTAGGTAAAGAACGCCGACCCGCTCAGTTGCGCCTGCGTAACCCCTGTCAGGCTGTAGTTGATTTCTGATCCCGAATGGGTCTTGGAGCCGAAGGTAATCTGGATGACGTTGGCGTTTCCGGCAGGACCGGCAGGGCCTTGCGGACCCGCAGGACCGGCAGGGCCCGCAGGTCCTGTTTCACCGTCTTTGCTGCAGGCGGTTTGGAACAACGGGAGAAGTACGAGCAGATAAACACAGAGGCGTTTCATATGAAAAGGTAGTTGAAGGTTGATTGATGGGACAAAATTGCCTTCACTTTCCTTCTCCCGAAATCCCCAATATTCACGACAACCGGATACGAAAAATGCGGAGGTATTCCCCCGCATTTTTCGTATACCGTCACTTTTTCAAGTTCAAATAAGCATCAGCGGTCTGACAGGCAGACTACTTTCCCATCCATCGTTGTCACCACTACCCGTCCTTTACCCATCGGGGTAATGCCGCTTACAAGGGCGTTGGAGACCTTGTGCTGCCAGCGGGTTTCGCCGGTTTTCCGGTCAATGGCCGATACCAGACCGGAATTGGAGGGCACGAATACCAGACCGTCCTGCTCCACGATCGCCGTCGGGCAAATTTCATAAGGCAACTGCAGCTTTGTTTTCCAGGTCAGTTCCATGTCCGGTGCGGTGACAGATATGCCGTAAACTTTTCCTTCCATCGTCTTGACGTACACGAGCGAACTATCCGCCGACAGCCCCATCGATTCACGGACGCGTACGTCGGGTACCTGTTTTCGCCAGATGACGTTTCCGGAGGTGGCGTCGAGGGCCGTCATGTACCGGTCCGGGGCAACCAGGAAAATTCTTCCGTTTGCGCCCACCGGGAAGCAGGCCGCCGGAGAGTACATCCGGTTGGCCGCGCCGCTGCTCCATTTCCAGGAAAGCGTACCTGTCTGCAGGTTGAGGGCATAGAATTCATTGCCCCAGGCACCGAAGCAGATATTTCCGCGGTAAATCAGCGGGCGGGTTACGACGAAACCCTTTACTTCTCCGAAATCCCACAGAAGCTTTCCGGAAGCCAGATCGAAGGCACGAAAATGTCCGTCCGAACCGCCAACATATACCCGGTCCTGCTCAATCACCGGACTACCGACCGCGGCGCGGCCGGTTTCAAACTTCCAGACCAGCTTACCGTTTTTCCGGCTGACACAATAGATGAACCGGTCGCTGGAGGCGATGACGACGTATTTTTTCGACGCGGCCGGGGTGGCATATACCTTTCCGGCGGTCTGAAACGCCCATATTTTCTTTCCTTTAGCAGACAGTGCGTAGAGTACACCGTTTGTATTGGAACAGAAAATGCGGTCGCCCGAGACGTCCGTTCCGGAACCGATATCGCTGTTATCCTGATACGTCCAGACTTCCTTCACATTGGCAAAACGCTGGTTCACCGCATAAGACGGCCGGAAAAACTTCGTCGTATCCTGTGCAAAATGATGGTTGACGAGTGGTATCGTTGCCCAGCGCCGGAGGTGGTCGGTAGTAGGTGTTTTTTCCTCGAATACAGCCTCGCCGTTTGCTATCGTCACGATGTTGTATCCGCCGAGAGCGGCTTTGGCCCGGAGGTTCGACCGGCCCATGATGCCCGGCACATGTTCAAAATCGTATTTCGTATTCGAGTGTCCGTGGCCGCATAGGATCAGTTGTACATTGTATTTTTTGACGCGGTCCAGGGCATCAAACCAGTTGTTGAGCGATGAATCCTGCGGATAATGGTTCAGGTAAATCAGCGGCATATTCCGGTCGGGCAGCGCGGCCAGGGTACTGTCGAGCCAGACGAGGTGCTCGCGCGGCACCTGCCCCGGCCCCATGCGCATGTTCGGGCCGGAGGCCGTCGCTACGAACGCATATCCACCGTATTGAAACGAAAACGCTTCACTGCCGAAAAGGCGCTTGAAGGTATTGCTGCCGCTCTCCGACCAGTTGGCGTCGTGGTTACCGGGGATGGCATACCAGGGCTTTTGCAGGCTGTCGATGATGGATTTGGCCAGTTTCAGCTCCGCGTCGGAGCCGAACTCGGTGATGTCTCCCGTGAGTACGACAAACTTCAGATCCGGGTTGGCATTGATGTCTTTGACGGTGTTCCGGAGATCGTCGGCGCCGGTCGCGCCGCCCACGTGGAGGTCGGTTACGAATGCAAACCGGAACGGCTGCTGGGCAAAGGCCGTCGTCGTCCAGAAAAGGAAGAAAAAACCGAAGAGGTGTTTCATGACAAGCGGATAGCCTTGCGGGTTTTCAGTTTACTGTTTTCGGTTTTCAGTTCTCCACTCCGGAGACAAAACCGAAAACCGAAAACAGTAAACCGAAAACCCAGCAAAGCCGTTTTCTATTGCCAGCCCGGATTCTGCTTCAACTCGAAGCCGGCGGCTTGATAAAGTGTAATCTGATCGAGGGGCAGCGGTGAGAGGTAGACTTTCGGGTCGACAAACAACCGCTGCGATTCGGGTTTCGGAGCCGGAATGATGTACCCTTCCGTGGTACCTTCGATAATGGCGTCGGTATTGGGGTAGTCGGCTTTTTTGATCCAGGCGCCGCGGTTGATGGTGAAATTCACCTGGGTGTCGGAGTAGTTCAGTTTCTTCCAGCGGATGAGGTCATCCCAGCGGAAACCTTCCATCATCAGCTCGATGCGGCGCTCGCGGCGGATTTCCCAGATCAGGGACGGCACGGAGGCATCGCGGGCCGGGTCGTCATAGGCAACGCCTGCCACCGCCGGCTGTCCGCCTACCACCTGCAGATCAGGCAGTTGAATACCCGGGCGCTGGCGGAGCTTGTTGATCGACTTGTCCAGATCTGCCTGCGTCAGCGTACCAAGTTCGGCACAGGCTTCGGCGTAGTTCACCAGTACTTCGCCGTATCGGATCACCGGGGCATCGGTCTGGTTAAGCGAACCGCTGCCTTCAGGAAGTTCCTTCGTTTCCTCGTTCAGAAACTTCAGCGTGGCATAGCCGCTGGTCGAGAAGTTGGAGGCATACTTGCTGATGCGCAGCTCGCTGACGACAGTCTGAGTCAGGCGCGGATCGCGGTCGGCGATGACATTGGCAATGCCCTTATCTCCTTTGTACAGCTTCGAAACACCGATCGGCAGGCCGTCCTTGCAGAGGTAGGATTCGATGGCATTCCGTGAGACGCCTGTTTGCGGCTCCTTGTTGTTGTAGCTGTTCAGGCTGTGCGTCAGCATACCGGTTTCATACTTCCGGTATAGGATCATTTCTTTGGAAGACGCCAGGCTCAGGGAGTTGAACATCGAACGGTAGTTATCCGTCGCCGCATACCGGGCCGACGTAATGACCTCATTGGCAGCCCATTTGGCCGCTTCGAGGTACTTCGTGGAGCGGGCCTGGTCCTGCGTCTGGTACTTCTGATAGGTACCTTCGTAAAGCATGATCCGGGACATGAACGCCTGAACGACGCTTTTGTTGACGGTAAGGCCTTTTTCGCCGTCGTCCGCCCGTACATTGGCGGCGGCATACTGCAAATCGGCCAGTACGCTGTCCATGACCATCGCCCGCGGATCACGCGGCTTGTACATTTCCTTCACGTCGCCTTCAGCCAGCGCTTCGCTGTACCAGGGCACATCGCCGAACTGCTTCACGAGGCCGTGGTATTCCAGTGCGCGGAAGAACCGGGCTACGCCTATCCAGTGGCGGGTGGCCTCGGCCTCCATCGGTACGCGCTGAATCCGGTTGCGGAACAGGTTGGCCTTCCGTATCCAGGCGAACGACCAGCCGCCGCCGCTGGCGGGTACATTTTTGGTAAACTGCGGCGGAGCAGACGGCGCGAAGTCGTCGTTCAGGCTTTGTCCGGAGAAGTACCTGCCCCAGGTAAAGCCGGAACCGTATCCATCAAAATAATTGGTATAGAAGCCCCAGGCAAAAGTCCGGACGTTCTTCTCGCTGTTCCAATAGGTATCATCCGACAGCGCATCCTGCGGCGGTCGGGTAAGAAAGTCCTCCTTGCAGCCGAGCATCAGCAGCAACGAAGCGGAGAGGATATAGGTGAATTTTTTCATGACCGAATCAGAATGAAAGTTGGAGACCGAAGGAAACCGTTTTGCGGTAGGGATATACCCGGCCGAAGGTGGCCGCCGGGCTCGACGGCGTCAGGAATCCTACTTCCGGATCGATGGGAATCGACAGGTTGTCGAATGTGAGCAGGTTTTCACCGTTGGCATACACACGCAGCTTGGCGATGCGGATCTTCTCGGTCAGGGTTTTCGGGAAGGTATAGCCGAGGCTTACGTTCTTCAGTCGCAGGTAGGCCATGTTCAGCAGGTACTTGCTCTGAATGAGGAAGTTCTGGGTATTGTTGGACTGACCGGTGTTGGTTGCACGCGGGTAGAACGCATTCGGATTCTGCTCGGTCCAATAGTCCATCTGGTGCTGATACATGGCATCGCTCGGGTTGAAGCCCGGGATGAAGATCGCGCCCGACGGCCACATCTGCCGGCTGCCTACCCCCTGCCAGAACATGTTGAAGTCGAAGCCTTTCCAGTCGGCGCCCAGGCGCACGCCGTATTGATAGCGGGGCGTGGTATTGCCGATAACCTTGAGGTCGCCGTGGTCGGCAAGGCTGCTGCTGCCGGTAAAGACCTGCCCGTCGCCGTTGAGGTCCTTGTACTTCACGTCACCCGGGCCATAGAAGAACCAGCCGGATTCGTGCTTGGCCTGCGACGGGATTCCGTCTTTCAGGATGTAGTGCCCGCTGGCGTCGGTAAGCAGTTTCCCGGAAGCATCCTGCTGAAAATCGTTTTTGGTGAAGAAACGGTCGGTTTCATATCCCCAGATCTCGCCGAGCTTTTTGCCGGAGTAGTTTCCGTTGACGAGGGTTCCTTCAAACTTGGTGATCTTTTCCTGGAAATCGGAAAGCGACACGCCGAAGTTGACATTCAGGCCATTGGAGAAGCCGTGGTTGTAATCCACCGAAAGTTCCCAGCCCTCGGTCATCATCGCGCCGTAGTTCCGCTTCGGAGCCGTTGCCCCGAACGTACTCGGCAGCAGAATACCCGAGGTAATCATGTTGGACGTCTTCCGTTGGTACCAGTCGAACCCGATGTTCAACCGGTTGCTGAAGAGCCGCGCGTCAAAACCGAAGTCCAGCGTACTGATCGTCTCCCAGGTCAGGGAGCCGGGTACCAGTGCCGGCGTGTTGACGGTCAACATATTCGTACTGCCGATCCACCAGCCGGAGTTGGAAGAAGACATCGTCGGGCGGAAGGTCGTGCTACCCACGTCCGTATTCCCGAGCGAGCCCCAGGATCCTCTCAGTTTCAGGTTGTTCAGTACCGACGACAGCGGCTTCATGAACGGTTCTTCCGAAATCACATACCCGGCAGATACCGACGGGAAGAACGCCCACTGGCTATTGGATGGGAAAAACGACGAGCCGTCATACCGTCCGTTCAGTTCGAGCAGCCATTTGTCTTTCCAGGAGTAGTTGATCCGTCCGAAGAAACCTTTCGTCGCCCACTGACCCCGCGAACCGTCTACATACTGATCGCCGGTGGCGAGGGGCAGCTCACCCATACCCATGTCGAGCAGGTTCCGGCGTTCGGAGCTTTGGCTGTAGTAGGAGTAGGCGTCGACATCCATCCCCGCAATTACTTTCAGGGAATGCTGGTCGAAGCCCTTTTCGTACGTTCCGAAAGCCTTTACCGTATGGAGTTCATTCCAGTTGGAGCGGTATACCACGCGGTCATACGACGCGCTGGCGTATGATTCATACTTCAGGGGTACGCCGTTCCATTGGTTCCAGGCCGATACCGTTCCGCCAACGTCGCGGACATGGGTATTGGTATTGGAATAGGTATAGTTGGCGTTGAATGTCAGGTCTTTGGTGACGTGGATCGTACCGCCGACTGTCGCCCGGATGAAGTTCGACTGCGTATTGATCATATTCGCCTGCTGTACTTCGGTGACAGCAGAGCGGAAAGGCTTGCCCTGGTAGGTTCCGTACGGGTATACCTTGTGCCAACGGTAGAGGTAGTACAACGGATCGTAGGTTGTACCGCCAAACGAGAACGGCGTTTCGAAGACACTCTTCGAGAACATGATCTTTCCGTTGACATCCAGCCACTTGTTAACCGCCGTATTGATGCTGAAGGTACCGTTGTACCGGTCAAACTTGTCGGTTTTGTCCTTCAGAACGCCCTGTTGATTGAGGTACCCGAGGCTCAGGTTGTAGCTCGTCTTGTCGTTGCCGCCGCTGACGCCCAGGTTGTGGTTCTGCTGCGGAGCCCATTTCTGCATGTACATCGCTTCGGCATCCCAGGGGCGGTAGAAGTACAGGCGGCCGTCCTTGATTTCAAAGTCGCGGCCAAGCTCCATTTCGTTGCTCAGCTTCTGATTGCCGTAGGTCGATTGCCAGTCGCGGATTTTCTGGATACTCTCGTCGGTAAAGTACATTCCGACGGTTCCGAAGGTAGTAGCGGCGGGGTTCGAGCGACGTGCAGCGGCCAGCGCATACTCCGGTCCGGCAGCCGCATCGGCGATTTTCGGTGTGGTCGTCGGCGTACTGAACGAGTAGTTGTTGGAGTACGTAACGACGCTGCGGGCGTTTTTCTTCCCGGACTTGGTGGTGATGAGCACTACGCCCCAGGCCGCACGGCTGCCGTAGATCGATGTGGAAGCGGCATCTTTCAACACCGAAATCGACTCAATATCGTCCGGGTTGACCATCTGAAGGCTCTGGATTTCGACGTTGTCGACGAGGATCAACGGCTGCGCGCCGTTCCCGGCGTTGAGCGACCCGGTCAGACCGCGCAGGCGGATCTGGGGATTGGTGCCGAGGTCGCCGGAGGTCGTCGAGATCGTCAGACCCGGTACAGCGCCCTGAAGGGCACGACCGGCGTCCGTCACCGGCCGCGATTTCATCGTTTTGTCGATTTCGACGGTCGAAACCGCGCCGGTCAGGTTGGCGCGCTTCTGGGTACCGTAGCCGACGACAACCACTTCGTCGAGCCCTTTGATGTCTTCTTCGAGGATCACCTGCATGTCTACGCGGGTGCCGACGACGAGTTCATGCGGTTTGTATCCGATGAATGAAAAGGTCAATACATCAGATTCTTTAACGTCGACGAGGGTAAACTCCCCGTTCTGATCGGTCAAAGTCCCGCGTTTGGTGCCTTTCACCGTCACGCTGACGCCCGGCAGTGCGCCACCCTTGTTGTCAGATACCTTTCCTTTGATCCGGACGGCGGGCGCGGCTGTGAACGTCGGGGTTACCAGCTCTCCGTTCCGCTGAAGCTGCACCGCGGCCACAGCGGGTTCCCGTCGTTTAAAAATGACTATACTGTTATCGGTTTCACGGTAAGCGTAGGGGGTTGAGGCAAGCAGGGTATTCAAAACCTGGTCCAGACCGGCGTTGGTAAATGCTCCGGCCTGAATGCGGATCTTCCTTAGTTCGTTGTTGTTGTAGGTGAAATCAATGTGGCTGGCTTTCCGGATTTTCTCCACTGCCTTTTCAAGGGTGGCATCCCCTATTTCCAGCGTCACTTTCCTGTTGGTCAGGCGTTGGCTGTATCCGTTTTCGGCGAGCAGGCTCCCCGCGGCGGTCAACAGCATCCCAAACGCAATCATTCCAACCCTCATGAGTCTGAATAGTTTTGTACTGTTTTTTCTCATACATTTAAGCATGTTTAATAGGGTTTATTAAACACAGCAGTGCCTCCGAGTCCGCTGATCGCCAAATCGTGAACCGGAAAATGCTGCGTACTTTTTGGGGACTGTGCCTGGTTCGAGCAGGCATGGTCCTTTTTCGTTTTCGGTTTTCTGTTTCGGGTTTTCAGTTGATCCGCTCGACAAACAGAAAACCGTCAACTGAAAACTGAAAACCGGGTTTTCAATGGCACCCCGTGCCCGAAATACTCACCTCCTTTCCCTGAATGTGGTAGTTAATTCCCTGAATATCCCGCAGCAGGTCCAGCACCTCGGTCAATGACTGGTGGGTGTTGAAGACGAGGCTGCTTTCGCACCGGCTGAAGGTCTCCCGGTCAAAAACAAGCGTTACATCGTAGGCTTTTCCGATCGCCAGGGCGATGTCTTCGAAGCTGACAGACCGGAGTACCACGTTTCCCGATTGCCACTGCACGGTTTCCTCCGCTTCCACGCGGGTTTCCACCGTTTTCCGGTCGGTCTTGGAATAGGTAATTTCCTGGTCCTTTCCGAGGATGGCGAGGGGTTTGTTGCCTTCGCGGACGGCCACTTTCCCGGACACCACCGATACCCGGATATTGGAAAGCTCACGGTAGGCTTTCACCCGGAACGTAGTACCGAGTACGCGGGTCTGAATGACGCCGGCGTGTACCACAAACGGCGCCGTTGTATCATGGCGGACCTTGAAAAAGGCTTCGCCGTCTTCCAGAAATACTTCTCTGTTTTGCCGGAAATCCTCCCCATAAGTAAGCCGGGTAGCGGCATTGAGCCATACTTCCGAGCTGTCCGGGAGAATGATATGGCGTACCTGTCCGGCAGGTACTGCAACGGTCTCAGCCGTCGCCGGGCGGCGGCTCAGCAGCCAGGTCGCCCCCACTCCGCCGGCTACCAGCGCCAGCGACGCAGCCACCAGCGCCGGCCGGAAACGCCGGACCTTCTTCTCCCGAAACCCCAGTGTGTCATGTATCCGGCCCAGAATTTCCCTGCGCACACCGTCGGGCGGCGTATGGCCGGGTTCTTCCAGTCCGAATTTTTTATAGAGATCTTTTTTGTCCATTCAGCGGCCATCAGCCCTTTTCAGGGGCATTTGGTATCATGACGGATAAGGTCTGATCCGGTACCAGACGCCTACGCACTTTTTTCGAAAAAAAATCAGAGAAAGGAGGTAAGTATTTAGTAATCAATAGATACCGGCACAAAAAAGAAGCGCCAGGCTATGCAGGTACAGCTCTTTGGCGCGCAGGCGCTCCAGGGCGTTGTGGATCTGGTTCTTAACCGTCTGGGGGGAAAGCGAAAGCTGATCGGCGATTTCCTGAGCGGAAAGCTGTTCGTCGCGGCTCAGCAGGAAAATCTGCCGCATCGCTGCCGGCAGGTTGTCGATCTCGGTCATCAGCCGGGATTCCAGCTCCTGGTAGGCGATGACATCGTAGGCGCTTTCGGAGGTTTGCTCCAGTTCGCGCAGGAGTGCCTCCTGCATGCGGGTATGTACGGCGCGGCGGCGCACGATATCGATGAAACGGTTGCTGAGCGTTGTGTACAGGTACCCGGCGAAGGACGTATGAATGACCAGCGTATGCCGGCGGTACCAGATGTCAACAAACACATCGTGGACCAGATCCTTGGCCTGCTCGTGGTCTTCCAGCTTCCGGACAGCGATGGTATAAACAGCGTCCCAGTACCGGAGGTACAACTCGTCAAAAGCCACGCGGTCGTCGTGAACTTTCAAGCGGTCGAGTAGCGCTATGTCCGAAAGCTGTTTCAAAGAAGTATCGTGCTGGTATGCGGGCCCGTTGGGATACGCTAACTTAGAGAAGACTACGTGTATTTGCAAACAAAAGTGGCAACATCCCGAAAATATACGACATAATTCCTATGCTCATTTCGACAAAAACCTAATAAAAAACTGAAAAACAGCCGTTTTCCCGACTGTTTTTCGTTTTTAAAAAATGCAGAAAGTTGCAAAAACCGGCTATTTCTTGCTGGAAAGGTCCATGATCTCCACTTTGCGGAAATCGATGGGCTGTCCTTCGCTTTGAAGCGCGATAAAACCTTCTTTCAGGATCTTGCCGTCGATCTTCTGAGCGGGATCAAAGCGGTTGGCCACGCCTCCGCCGATCTGCGGCTTGGCGTATTCCAGTACCTTTTCTCCGTTGATGATGTGCGTCACGAGGGAGTCGCCCAGCACGATCAGCTCCGCCCGGACCCACTCATCCTTTCCATATGTTTTGGATTTGGAATCGATGCAATGGCGGGTATCCAGCTTGCCTTCGTATACGATGTTGGTACCCGGGGAGCACATATTGCCGGTGGGTCGGGGTTTCCCGTCGCCCAGACCGGCCAGGAACTGCATCTCCACCGAGATCGGCCAGTCCTGCTCCTTCGGCATTGTCCGCGGATCCTGGGAATGGAACATAAGGCCGCTGTTCAGAATCGTGTACGACGGAGCATCCTTCCGCCATTCCCCCGTAAACCGGTATTCGACTACCAGGTGATAGTGCGAAAACGGCGTTTTGTAATACAGGTGTCCATAGCGTTCGTTGAATTTATCATACTGATCGTAGCGTACTTTGATCATACCGTCTTCCACCCGGAAGGTCTGCCCGTAGTTGTCGTTTACGTCGTGGTGGTGAATTTTGACGATCCAGTCATTGATATCCTTTCCGTTGAAAAGCGATACCCATTTCCCCTTCGGGATTTGTGCGGAAACAGACTGAAAACCAAGGCAAAAGGCAAGCAAAACGCCAATCCGGCGAGAAGAGAGCGACATAGGAGTTAGCGAGGTTTGGAAACGAAAGCGGAAAGGTAAGACCTCGCTGCCAATTTTCCAGCCTTTCGCCGGCGCCCCTCCGAACGAAACGCTCATTTCCCGAAAGACTTGGCACAGATCGAACATTCCCTTTATTTTTGAGCAGAAACCACTGGTGGTTTCGCGTCACCGATATCAATCTGTCTCATGCAAAAGGTATATTTAAGTGATTCCGGTCCGAAGGTGTCGGAAGCGATTTACGGATTCTGGCGTTGGGAAGACAAGGGAACAGACACCCTGAAGACAATGGACCGCGTCGTCAGCCTTTGCCTTGAGCTGGGAGTCAACACGTTCGACCACGCCGACAGCTACGGCAATTTTACAATCGAAGAATCCTTCGGGAAAGTCATTCAGCAGAAATCCATCCGGCGGGAAGACCTTGTGCTGTTCAGCAAATGCGGCATCCGCCGGTCACCCTCCGGTGTGACCTATTTTGACAATTCCCGCGAGCATATCCTCCAAAGCGTCGAAAGCTCGCTGCGGAAGCTGAAGACCGATTACCTTGATATTTTCCTCCTCCATCACCTCGATATGCTGAGTAATCCGGAAGAAACCTCCCGGACGCTCTCCGAACTCGTCAGTTCCGGCAAAGTCAAGCACCTGGGGGTCTGTAACTTCTCGGTATTCCAGCACCAGCTGCTCGAATCGCACCTGCGCCGGCCGATCGTTACAAACCACATCGAACTCAGCCTCGACAATACCTCCGCGATTGAAGACGGCCGTCTGGATTTTATCAAGCAGCGTTTCAGCAAACCGCTGGTCTGGGCGCCGCTGGCCGGTGGAAAAATCCTCAACGGTACCGACCCGAAGTCGGCCATTCTCCGGGCCCGCCTCGAAGAAATCGGCCGGAAACACGACGCAAATGTTGAGCAGGTGGCCGTTGCCTGGCTCTTCCAGCTGGGAGCGCTGCCGCTGATCGGCTCACTTTCCGAAGACCGCATCCGCAACGCCGTCACCGCCGCCACGATCCGCCTCTCGCAGGAAGACTGGTATGAGTTGTATGAGTTGGCGCTTTTGAAGTAGCAGGGGGCAAGGGTTTTGGGGGCTATAAGCTTTATGCCGTAAGCTATAAGCTGTGTAATCCCGACCTTCTCTCGCGTTGCCTGAAGCTTAGAGCATATAGCCTAAAAATGCCCGCCTCGTAAGGAGGCGGGCATTTTTAGTATGGAACTACAGCGCCGGATGGTTTCGATGGGGTTCTACCACCGCTTGGGAGACGCTTGTTCATATGACGCGCTACCCCATGCCCCATGCCCCATGCCCCATGCTCACTCATACCCCTTCCCCACCAGCTCCACTTCTTCCCCGATGGTATCGAGGAAGGCGGTGTGGGTCATGGGCTGGCTGAACATCGGGAAGTCTTTCGCCAGGGCATTGTCGTGCTCTTCCTGGCTGAGCGTGGCGCAGCAGTCAGTCAGGGTGATGACGTTATAGCCTTTTTCGTAGGCCGTCCGCATCGTCGACTCCACGCAGCAGTTAGTCAGAAAGCCACCGAGCGCGATATTCTGAAAACCACGGCTCCGGAGTACAAAATCAAGGTTGGTACTGGCGAACCCGCACAAACCGCGCTTGCCCTCGATGATGAGGTCATCCGCATGCGGTTTGAGGTCGCTGACGATTTCCGCACCCCAGGTGTTTTTCTTGAAGGCGCCGTTGTCCTTCACTCCCTTGAGAATACCGTAGGGATTGGGCGTCAGTTCGTGGTAGTCCGACGTAAATGAGATCGGCACGTGGACGATCGTCACGCCCGCCTCCCGGGCTTTCCTGACCGTTTCCACGGTGTTGGCGAGCATGTTGGTCGCATCCATTACTCCCTTCACGCCGCCATGAAATACGCCGCCTTCGGTGGTGAAATCATTCTGGAATTCAATGAGGACGAGGGCCGTCCGTTCCGGTGCTAACTTCATTGTTGTTCAGGGTTAAAAATGGTCAGATAAAAGGCCCGGGATCCGTCGCTTACGCAAAGAGGAGCGCCGCGCCGAAGACTCCGGCACTGTCGCCCAGTACGTTGCGAACCACGAGAATATCGGGTTTGGGTGTAAAAACGTGTTTCTGTGCCCGCTCCAGTCCTTCTGTATACAGGAAATCGACATTGGAAACGCCCCCGCCGAGAACAATCAGGTCCGGATCGAGCAGGTTGGTGATAATGGAAATGGCTTTGCCGAACTGATCGAGGAGGCGCTCGATCGTGGCCGCGGCATGTGGGTCCGTATTCCGGCGTTCGATGATTTCGGCCAGTGACCGCTTCTCGCCCGACAGCTTTTCATACCAGGCCTGCAGGGCCGGGCCGGCGATGACTTTTTCAACGCAGCCGGTATTGCCGCAGTAGCAGGGTCCTCCGGTTTCATCCAGGAAGATATGTCCCCACTCGCCGCCAATCCCCTGGCGACCGCCCCATACTTTCCCGTTGATGACAACGCCTCCACCGACGCCCGTGCCGAGTATGACGCCGAATATCACCTGAGCATCCGGTGCTACGGCCGGTCCGGCGCCCATCAGCGCTTCTGCCAGAGCGAAGCAATTGGCATCGTTGGCCAGTTCGCAGCGAACGCCCAAACGCGCTTCGAGGTCCTTTTTCATCGGCTGGCCGTTCATCGCGACTGTGTTGCACCCGCGCATCGTCTGCGTGACGGGGTCGAGTGTGCCGGGCGTGGCGAAACCGATTTTTTCCGGTTTGTCGCCGAGTTCTTCGATTACCTGGCCGACGAGCTTTTCGATCTGACTGAGAATGTGTTCATAGCCCCGGTCGGCTTCGGTCGGGATCCGGCGGCGGATCAGTACTTTCTTGATATCAGCGGCATCCAGGACGGCGCATTCGATTTTCGTGCCGCCCAGGTCAATTCCCCAAAGAGTATTCACCCAATTACAGTTTAGTATTTCGGGGCGAATAAAGGAGCTAAATACCTTGCCAGCAAGTTTCTTTTCATTTTCCGGACGGGCACAAAAAAACCTCCGCGGAAACGGAGGTATATCGTATCGGTAAGGTATTTCCTGCTAGTGAATCTGGCTGAACGAAACAACCGTCAGCAGCAAACCGAGAATCAGTATAGCGACGATCAGGTAATCCGTAGCGGCAATAGATTGTGAGGGTGTACGAGTTTTCATGTTCACTTGGCTTCTAAAAGGTTGAAGTATATTCTGAAGGTTGATCAAATATAAAAACAAAATTGTTACGATATCCAAAGGGAAACGCCTTGCCAGGGCGAAGGGCTACCCTATATCAACGGCTGCCGGAACGTTTCGGTTTTGCCGGCGGCCCAAAATTAGTTGACAATTCGCAAAGATGGCAATCAAAAAACGCATAACTGCCCTCGAAACAACTACCAAATACCTATTAACCTGCTGGTTTTCAGTGGGTTTATTTTAAATATTTTATTAATGTTATTTTTTGTTAACGGTCAAAAAAAGTTAGCCGGCCTGCATTTTCCTGAATAAAAAAAGAAGTACAGCGCGGAATTCTGCCGGAATGAACTGACAGATTGACATCCGGGCGGGCAGAGGAATGGAGTTTTTCGGTAAACTCTCCAGACGATTCTTACTGCATCACCCATGGAAAGCACCACTTTCAACGAAAAAGGCAACATCTCGATTCACACCGAGAACATTTTCCCGATCATCAAGAAATTTCTCTATTCCGACCATGAGATTTTTCTCCGGGAGCTCGTTTCCAATGCCGTTGACGCCACCCAGAAAATCAAGCGCCTCGCCTCCATCGGCGAATACACCGGCGAACTCGGCGACCTGAAAATCAAGGTTTCGGTCGACAAAGACGCCAAAACCATTACCATCAGCGACCGGGGCCTGGGGCTCACCGCTGAGGAGATCAAAAAGTACATCAACCAGATCGCCTTCTCCGGCGCGCTGGAATTTGTCGAGAAATACAAGGACCAGGGCGTCGAACGCGGGGCCATCATCGGCCAGTTCGGGCTCGGGTTTTACTCGGCCTTTATGGTCGCCGAATCGGTCGAAATCATCTCCCGCTCCTACCAGGACGCGCCGGCAGCCCGCTGGGTATGCGACGGCTCGACCGAATTTGAAATCACCGGCGCGGAGAAAGAAGACCGCGGCACGGATATCATCCTGCACGTCGCTCCCGACTCCGAAGAATTCCTCGACTCCTTCCGTCTCAAAAGCATCCTCGAAAAATACGGACGCTTCCTGCCGGTAGAAGTGGAATTCGAAGGCGAAGTGATCAACGAAACCGAGCCGATCTGGACGAAAAACCCGACCGATCTCACCGACGAAGACTACCTCAGCTTCTACGAAAAGCTGTATCCCTTCTCGGAAAAGCCGCTTTTCTGGATTCACCTCAACGTCGACTACCCCTTCAACCTGACGGGTATTCTGTACTTCCCCAAAATCAAGAACGAACTGCAGCTCAGCCGGGAGAAGATTCAGCTCTACAGCCGTCAGGTATTTATTACGGACGAAGTAAAGGATGTCGTTCCCGACTTCCTCATGCTTCTGCACGGAGTGATCGATTCACCGGATATTCCGCTGAACGTGAGCCGCAGCTTCCTCCAGGCCGACGCCAACGTCAAGAAAATCAACGGGTACATCACCCGGAAAGTCGGCGATAAACTCGTCGAACTCTTCAAGGCAGATCGTGCCGCCTACGAAGAGAAATTCGGAGATATCGGCCTGTTTGTGAAATACGGGATGATTTCCGATGAGAAATTCTACGACAAAACCAAAGATATTGTCCTCCTGAAAAGTGCCGGAGACGCCCCCTACGCTACCCTGGACGAGTACCGGGAGAAAACCCAGGCGACGCAACTGGACAAGGATGACAACCTCGTCTGGCTGTATACCACCGATGCCGCCAAACAGGATGCCTATATTCAGTCGGCCGTTTCCCGCGGATACGACGTGCTGGTACTCGACACAATTATCGATCCGCACTTCATCGGTAAGCTGGAACAAAAACTCGAGAAGACTTCCTTCAAGCGCGTAGACGCCGACAGCCTCGACAAGCTGATCGACAAGGGCGTTACGGTAGAAAGTATCCTGACGGACGACGAGAAAAAAACGCTCAAAGAACTGTTCGAAAGTGTAGCCGGACAAGCCTATACGGTTGACGTACAGCCGCTCAGCGCAGATGAACTGCCCGTGGTACTGACCCAAAACGAATTCATGCGCCGGATGAACGACATGTCGAAAGCCGGCGGGCAACCGTCTTTCTTCGGTAACATGCCGATGTCTTACAACCTGATTGTCAACGCCAACCACCCCTCTATTCTCCGCGTGAAAAACGCCGGCGACCAGGGGCTGGCGAAACAACTGGTAGACCTCGCCCTCCTTTCGCAGGGACTGCTGTCAGGCGCAGGTCTGACGGAGTTTATCAAGCGGACGGTAGCGGGATTGTAAGTTTCAAGGGAATGAAAAGCCTCCGCTGACGAATCAGCGGAGGCTTTTTTTGTCAGGGCTTCGTTGCTTTTTTCGGTTCCGGTTTTCGTACTTCTTTGACGGTTACCTTCTCAACGGCCGGGCCGTCCTTCGGTTTCGCCTTGAATTCGATCACTTCGACTTTCGGCTGTTCCTTCACGATCACCTTTTCAACAACCGTCCCGTCTTTGGGTTTGGCCCTGAATTCTACCACGTCGACTTTGGGCCTTTCTTCTACGACTACCTTTTCGACAACTGTGGCCTTCCGGGGCTTCGCCTTAAAGTGGGAAATATCCACTTTGGGAGGATCGAGGGGCCCAGACTTATCCAACTCTGGTGGCGGAGGCGGCGGCTCCGACGGATCCCGAATGGAAGGCGGCGCTGGCGGAGGAGGCGGTGGCGGGAATTTTCCACGGACACACCAGACGTCCGGGTACCGGTTTTTCTCGACATCATCGTTGAGAAGCAGCCGGTAGACCATTCCGCTCTTCCGGTTGCGACGGTTTTTCCACCCGATGTAAGCATTGGATTGTTCAATACTTACAAACCTGACTGAAACTTCCGGCTTGTCCGCATACCGGGCAAAATAGGTGTCCCAGCCATCCGGAACGAGGGATTTCCAGTTTCCGCCCGATGCCTTGACAGACTTTACAAACTTATCGTACTCCCGGTAATTGACGGTATAAGGCATCCACTCGCCTGATTTGACCTCTTCGACCACCGGGGCCAGCGGCGCGGGTGGTGGTGGCGGAGGGACTTTCCCCGGAGGAGCCGGCGGTGGCGGGGGAGCTACCGGCGCCTGAGGAGGCGCGGGCGGAGCCGGTACCTGCTGCGCAAAGAGCATCACGGACGCTGCCGTAAGCGGCAGTACCAGCAAAAACAGCGCTTTTTTCATTGTTTGAGAGGGTTTAGTGAGCAAAAACTGAATCCGGCTTTTCAACGGTTCTTTCGCAAAGCGGTTCGACAGGGCCGGGCCGGCCGGAACGGCGAGTTTCAGCAGCAGGTGAGCGTACTCTCTGGTTTCGTATTCGGCAGACATCCGCTCGTCGACTTCGTATTCGTGCAGGTCGGTCAGCGACCGCCCCCACCAGTAGACCACCGGATTCGCCCAGCCAAACGCCTTGGCGCATTCAATCAGCAGGCGGTCGGCCGAATGCCTGAGGTGGTAATGCAATTGCTCATGGCGCAGTACCTGCTCCTGCTCCCGGGCCGAAAGCAAATGATCGTTCAGAAATACGCGGTTGAAAAAGGAAGCCGAGGGAACCGTTTCGCTCCGGAAGACCGTCAGGTCATTCCATTTCGTCCGCTCCCCTTTCCTCATCAGGCGGGATACCAGCGCCAGCCGGGTACCGATGCGGAGCAGGAGGATAATCGCCACTGCACCGTAGAGGCGTTCGCCCCATAGCATCCAGTCGATGGGTTCTTCGGTCACCGACGCAGCGGCGACCGTTACCACCTGAACCTCCTGGGGTTCCTGGTCAAAGGCAACGATCTCCTCCGTCCGCGGCAGTACCGGCAAAACGGGAATAACCAGACTCAGCGCCAGCGCAAGCAGCAGGTAGTACCGGTTCCAGGTATGAAAGGATAGCTTTCGCAGCAGCAGCCAGTAAACGGCGTAGAATCCGGCGAGAATCAGGGAAGATGTCAGCAGGTAGTGCATGGCGCGTCAGTTTCCGTCGATGAGCTTGCGGAGCGCATCGAGCTGTTCGGGAGAAATCTGTTCTTCCTTGGCCATGAACGACAGCAGGCTGACGGCCGAACTGTCGAAGTACCCGTCGAGCAGGCGTCGCAGCCCGTTTTTCCGGTACTCCTCCTTCGAAATGCTGGCGAAGTACTCGTACGTCCGGCCATACGCCTTATACCCCAGGAATCCCTTGTTTTCAAGAATACGTACCACCGACGACACAGTATTGTACGGCGGCTTTTCCGGCATGCGCTCCACCAGGTCTTTCACGAAAAAAGGCGCATCCAACTCCCAGACGGCCAGCATGATACGCTCTTCGGTTTTGGTTAGTTCTTCCATGTTTTCCGATTGATGAATCAAAGGAATAACGGATTTTTCAATTAAACAACTGAAAGTTCAGTTAATTAACTAAAAAATTAATTTTAAAGCTTTAAGCGGTAGGCTTTAGGCTATGGGCAACACAACCGGATCGGTTCGGCGTGCCTACGGCTTAAAGAAAAAACCCGACCGCCTCCGGACGGAGACGGTCGGGTTTTAAGAGACAGGTACGGCCCCGCTTACAGCCTATAGCTTAAAGCTTACAGCCTAAAGCTTACAACTCCCTAAGCTACTTCTCCTGCGCGCCCGGTTCCCAGGTATTGTCCTTGCGGTTGACGTCGGGAATCGTGATGCCGCTGAGGGTGATTTTTTTGATGGGCTTATCGAATTTTTTCTCGACATCGAAGCTCGTAGCGCCGGTTTTCCAGATACGGGCGGTTTCGTTGATTTCTTCGCTGGTATCGTCGTTGAAGAGGACAATCAGGCGGAGGGGTACCGGCAGGGAGCCTTTGCGGTCGACGCGGATTTTGGTTTTGCCTTTCTTCACTGATACTTCGCCGATACCCAGGTCCGGATAGCCCCGCTCAAAGAACCAGGGTTTCCAGTACCACGACAGGTCTTCCTTCAGGTAATCGTTGAAAGAGAAAAAGAAGTCGTACGGCATCGGGTGCTTGCCATTCCAGCGGGCCATGTACTCCTGGAGAGTAGCTTTGAACTTCTCCTGTCCGAGCATGTCGCGAAGGAACGTGTATGCCTGCGACGGGCGCATGTACGTAGCAATGGTATAAGCGTTTCCGGTAAGGAGGTTCGTCGGTACCATCATGGGCTGTTCCTGTTCCTTGCCGGCAAACATGTCGAAATACTGGGCGTTACCCTGTTGCGGGATAAACTTCTTGGCTGCTCCCGGGGTATCGAATTCCATCCAGTTGGGCAGCGTCTGTGCCCAGCCTTCGTCCATCCAGGCGTACTTCCGCTCGTTGATCCCCATGTAGAAGGGGAAGTAGGTATGCGCGATTTCGTGGGCAGTTACCTCTGCCGCGAAGGTATGCGGGTAAGAGCCATCGTTCACGAACATCGGGAATTCCATCCCGCCGGAGCCGTTGAATACCGTTTCGTTGGGATACGGGAAAGGTACTCCCGGCAGGTACGTCGAGAAATACTCCACACATTGCTTGGCATACCGCGCCACTTCCGGAAAATCCCGGCTGGTGGGGTGGTACACGGCGGCAACACCGGTACGGCGGCCGGTTTTCGCATCCGCCAGCGCACTGGCAGCGTCCCAGAGGTACGTATCCGAGGCAGCAAATACGAAATCGGGTACGTGCTCCGCTTTGAAAGAATAGGTATGCTTGCCGTCTTTGGCAACGGTAAGGCCGCCTTTTTCACGGTCCTGCTGAGTAACGATACGGATGACCTCGTCAGACGTCCGCGAACGCTTGTACCGGTCGAGGTACTCCGCTGCCAGGATTTTCTCCGGGTTCTGCCATTCGCCGGTAGCCCAGACGAGGTGCGTGGCAGGTACGGTGATCTCTACTTCGTAATTGTTGAAATCGTTGTAAAACTCCTTCTGACCGGTGTAATCGAGGCGGTCCCAGCCCTGGAGGTCGTCGAATACGGCGATCTGCGGATACCAATAGGCCACCATGAAGGACGACTTGAAGTAGGTACCTTCCCGGATGTGGGATTTAGCCGGAATGAGGTAGGTCCATTTGACATCGAGGGTAAGTTCGTTGCCGGTGGCCAGCCCGCCCTGAATCGGGACAAACATATTGGTGCCGTTCCGTTGGGCACGGGCCCTGGTTCCGTTGACGAGTACTTCAACGATCTCGACGCCGTCGTCGTTGATATCAGCGGGGTCGATTTCCCGGTCGTCCCGGTTGGCGTCTTTCTTGAAAATATCCGGATAAAGGCGGATAACCAGGTTTTGCAGGCGTTCGGGGCTGTTGTTGGTATAAACTACTTTCTCCGAACCGGTGATCCGCCGCGTAGCCGGATCCAGTTCTACCTGAATCTTATAGTTTGAATGATTCTGCCAGTATTTGGCTCCCGGTTTTCCGTCGGTACTGCGGGTACCGCTTGCATAGGCTTTCTGAATTTCCAGGGGCACCGGCAGGTTTTGCACATCCTGGCTGAAGGCAGGTCCGAAGATAAGTGCGGCCGCTGCCATCATTCCGGCTTTTCGAAACGAAAATGGCATGATGAAGTTACTGTTTGGGTGAAAAACGGACGTAATGTACGGAAGAAAGCGTGTTTGTCCCGATTCGTCGACGGAAATGCCCTTTTGCAAGCCTAAAAACAGATCAGCGGGACGCTTACGAAAATTCCAGTATTTCTTCCTTTTCAGCGGGAAGTTTGTCCCACCAGGTTTTCTTCAATATCAGGCTGCAGGCAAACAGTATTCCGCCCACGACGGCCAGGTGCCGGTACATACCCGTGATGGCGTACATCGGAAGGAGTGTCAGGCAGCATTGGGCCGCGACGCCGATCGCGACGTTTAATGTATCCCGCCAGGCGCCCCGGTTGGGCCGGAACCCCGGATCGTCGGCCTGTACCCGCTCACGAACCGGCTTCCAAAAGCCCCAGGGGCGTACGGTCCGGTAAAATTCGTTCAATGTCCGCTCGTCCGTCGGCGGTGTCAGGAGCGATCCGGCCACGCATCCGATCAGCGACAGCCCGAACAACACCGGAAAAAAATACAGCTCCAGCGTATCCGGAAATACCACCGGCAGAATCAGGGCGGGCACGATTCCGGCGAGCATTCCCCAGAAAAAGCCGCCTGCGTTGAAACGCCACCAGTGCCATTTCAGCACGTTGGCGGCAACATACCCGCCATATAGGGCTGAGACGATCCATTGCAGGATACTGTTGACATCACGGGCGTAGAAACCCATCCATATTCCGAGTCCCGCCACCAGTATGCCGGCTCCGTAATTCATCCAGGCAACCTGCCGGTTGCCGGCGTCCGGCTTCAGGTATTTCAGAAAAATATCGTTTACCAGGTATGCCTGGGCCGCATTGAGCGTCCCGGCGAAGGTTCCCATAAACGCTGCCAGCAATCCGGCCAGGAGCAGCCCCAGCAACCCCGCCGGTACAAACTGCAGTATGGCGGCAGGGAGTATCTTCTCAAAATCAATGCTGTCGCCGGTTTTCAGCCCCAGCTGATCAAAATACAGCAGAGCCAGCACGGCAAAACCCGTTACCATCGCATAGCGGACAGGCAGCAGCACCACCGACACGAAGCCGCTCATCTTCGCGGCGTCCCGCGGGGAGCGCGCGGAGAGTACCTTCTGCATGTCATAGTTTGGCGCCGGACCGGCCAGGCTCGCCAGAATGCCCTTGAACGTCATCAGGGCAAAAAATATCCCGAACAGTGAAAAGCCATCGGAGCTGATCTTTTCGTTGACTTCGTCGAAAATATCTGTCCAGTCGAGGTCGTGGAGCGTCCACCCGAAAAACGGATCAAACCAGCCATGCGGTACCGGCAGGTAGTGACCCTGCATGTGTACGATGGCAATTCCGGCGATTACAAACGCGGAAACCGTCATGATCGCATACTTCAGCACATCTCCGACCACGATACTGGTCATGCCCCCCAGAATCGCATAAAACACGGCTACCGCAGTGAATACGCTTCCGTAGAAGTGCGGAACGTAGGCTGGTTTAACGTCGAACGGCAGGTATTCCGCCACGCTATCATACGGCAGGAAAATCTCCACGAATTTCCCCAGTCCGACAAACCCGTACGCCAGAAATCCCAGGCAGCTCAGCAAGGCAAATACCACGACGATCGTATGCGAAGCCGTAACACCCGGACCGGTTCCGAACCGCGTTCCGATCCACTCCGCGCCGGTCGTAACATTCGAGCGCCGCAGCCAGACCGACAGGTACATCATCATGAAAACCTGGTTGAACACCGGCCACAGCCACGGTATCCACAGGCTTTTGAAGCCGTAGACAAACGCCAGGGATACCATCCACATTGTACCCGAGATGTCGAACATATCCGAAGCGTTCGACAGCCCGAGCAGGTACCAGGGCAGTTTCTTCCCACCCAGCAGGTAGGCTTCCTTGTCCTGCGAGGCACGTTTTTTCAGTACCAGACCCAGTACTATAACCGCCAGCAAGTAGGTAACGACGATACCAACGTCGAGGGCAGACAGCTTCATTTTTGCTTCGTTGATCCCGTTGACGGCCAGGGCCGTCCAACGAAACGCGAAGTTCCGCAAAAATTACGTGTCTATCCTACACTTATCGACATCAACGGTTATAAAGCCGGGCTGCGGCGGCCTTCTTTCCGAACCAGACGTCGGGACGTTGCGCAAATCGCCGGAAATCTTCCGCGCTGGTCTGACCGGGGTACGGTGCATAGAAATGCGTCGGATTGCCGTTCCGCCAGACCAGTACATAAGCCAGTCCGGCATCCTGAATTACCGGCGTCAATACTTCCGTCCACCAGTTGGCAACGGGCAGTTTTTCGAGGCCGGTTTCGGTAATCGCCCATATTTTCTTTTTCTCCTGCCCGATGGTCCGGAGGGTTTCGACCATCCGGCGGGTATCGGCGACGAACGTATCAGGCGTTTTCGGGCGGTGGTAGATATCAAATCCGACGATATCCACGTAATCGTCTCCCGGATAGCGCTCCAGGTAGTCTTCTTTTGACGTAAACCGGTCTGTCGAATAGGCGATCAGCAGGTTATGCAACCCTTTTTCTTTCCGGAGATAATCGACCGTATGCCGCCACAGCCGGATGTACTCTTCCGGCGTACAATGCCCCCTGCCCCACCAGAACCAGCTCCCGGTGTGTTCGTGAAACGGGCGGAAAATCAAGGGAATCGGCTCTCCTTTCGGGCCGGTCAGGGTCCGGAAATACACCGCGATTTTGTCCAGCCAGCTGTCGTACCGTTGCAGGGCAGCCGGATCGGCGAAGAGGTGACGGATGGTGGAGTCGGCCTTGTCCCAGCTCGTTTTTTCCGGGAAAAGCGGGTTGTTGAGGTGCCAGCTGAAGGTATTGATTCCGCCGCGGGCGTACACGTCTTTTACGTACTGCCGTTGTTTTTCAAAAGGGATTCCGTCGATTTCGTTCGGACTATCGGCTTCGATCCGACCCAGGTCCCACCCGAAAACGGCGGGGTATTCTCCCGTCACATCCCTGACGTCGGAGCGTCCCGGCACGTCGCGCCAGTCTACGCCATAGGCCAGGTCATCCTGATGGCCGAACAGCGTCGCTTTCGCAGCCGCCTTCCGCAAATTGCGCAGCAGGTTGCGGGTCTCGGGAGTGGCAGCGGGATCGACGGGCGACGTCTGAGCAAAGGCAGCCGATGCCAGCAGCGTCAGTATCCAGGCAATTTTTTTCATGTTGTGTTCGGAAATAGAAGAGCGACCAATTTCCGCCATTCCTTCCTTTTAAAAAAGCCGGGCTTTTACTCTTTCGAATAAAAGCCCGGTTATGGCGGCCGGATAACCGGCGTTTTCAACAGGAAAGAAAACCCTGCCGGCGTACCGGCAGGGAATGCGTTGGGTCAGTACCCGGGGTTTTGCTGCAGACCCCAGGACTGTACTTCGTTGACCGGAATCGGCAGCACCGGAATCGGGTTCACGACGTTTTGAGTGACGGCGTGCGTCATCGCTGCCGTGCGGATCGTGGCCGACAGGCTGCTGAAATAGGTACCGGTACGCACCTGATCCCAGAAATGCAGCGCTTCCATACCCAGCTCCACGCGGCGCTCGTGCCAGATGGCTTCGAGCAGGGCCTGGCCGGTGACGGTGGCAGCAATCGCGGGCAGGGCCGTTGCCGGGGTACCCGCAGCTTCATAGGTCAGGGTACCGAGCTTTGATCCCTTCGGGCGGGTAGCTTTGCGGGCGCGGTCGCGGATCAGGTTGAGGATGTCGCGGGCTTCCTGCTCCTTGCTGAGTTTGGCAGCCGATTCGGCTTTCATCAGAAGGACGTCGGCGTAGCGCATCTTGCGGATATTCTGAGGCGACTGCGACGGGGTTGTCGGTTTGACAATCGCCGCCTTGCGGTTCAGGTAGCCGGTCGCATTTTCTTCCGGGTACTTGATAATCTGTTCGATACCTACCGCGATATCGCCGTTGCCATATACGGTACACGCTTTGCGCGGATCGTTGGCTTCGAAGGCATTGACCAGGCTGGTCGTCGGGTTGTTGAAGCCCCAGCCCCAGGTACTGCGGTTGTTCTGGATGATGTTGTTTTCCGTTCCGACCCGCTGAATACCCCAGCTCACGTTTGATTCGGCAAACTGAACTTCGAAGAGTGATTCGGTATTGTTTTCGCCTTCCTCTTCGAAAATCTCCGCATAGTTGGCCGTCAGCCCGTACTGACCGGATTTCACAATCGCATCCGTCAGGTCATATACTTCCTGCCAGGTATGGCTCCGGGTATTATCGGTACCGATCTGGTACATAATGGCCCGGGCGAGGTATCCGCGGGCAGCGCCTTTCGTCGCCCGGCCCATATCTACTGCATCGTATCCGTTCTTTTCAGGAAGCAGTTCAATGGCTTTCTTGAAATCTTCTTCGATGAATGCGTAGGTCTCGCTGATCGTTGCACGCTTTGCATTGCTGTATTCCGACGGCTTCACGGGCGCAGAAAACAGCGGCAGGCCGCCGTACAGGCGCAGCATGTAGAAGTAGCAATACCCGCGAAGGAAGCGCGCCTCGCCGGTCAGGCGGTTTTTAATGGCTTCGTCGATGGGCGAGTTTTGAATATTCTGGAGAATCAGGTTCGTCCGGTACACGCCCTGGAACATGTTCTGCCATACCGCCCTGGCGATGTCATTGTTGGAATTGGCACGCCATTCCTTCAACTCGAGCATCGTCGGAAAATCACCCGGCATACTGCCTTTTTCTGCGTCTTCGGAGAGCATATCGCCGAAAATCCATTCGTAGTTGTGGGCGACGTAGTTGCCGAGGCCGTCGTTTCCTTCGTCCCACGAAATGACATCATAGGCAGCGTTGACAGCCAGAATGGCGTTGTTGGCGTCGGTGAAGTAGGTCACGTCCGTGTCCTTCCCGAGCGGATTTTTATCGAGGAAATCGCTGCAGCTCTGCAACAGGCTACCTGTCAGAACCAGCATGGCGACGTATTTCAGTTTCATAGACTTGTCTCGTTATGCTTTCGGCCGTGGAGTGCCGTCTTCCTTAAAAATTAACCGTCAGACCGGCACGCCAGGTGCGCGGTTGAGGGTAGGTACCTACGTCTACGCCGACTGCGAGCGGGTTGTAAGACCGGTTGTATCCGTATTCGCCGACTTCCGGATCAAGACCCTTGTACTTCGTGAAAGTCAGGAGGTTATCTACCGATACATAGGCCCGGAGGTTGGCCATTTTCCAGCTTTGCACGAGCGCCTTCGGCAGGGTATAGCCGAGGGTCACGTTGCGGAGGCGGAGGTAGCTGCCATCCTGTACATAGCGATCAGAGAAGCGGTAGTTCTGGTTGGCATCCTTCAGCGTCATCCGGAACTCGTTGGTATTGGTATTCGTCGGCGTCCAGCGGTTCATGCGGTCGGCTACGGAGTTCCACTGTCCCTGTGCGTTTTTCGTGAAGTAATCCAGCGCATTCACCAGCTCCACGCCCTGGGCTCCCTGGAAGAAGACCTTCAGATCGAAGTTCTTGTACCCGAGCGTCGTATTGAAGCCGTAGGTGAAGCCCGGCGTGGCGCTGCCGAGGTAGGTACGGTCCTTGTCGTCGATGACGCCGTCGCCGTTGAGGTCTACAAACTTGACGTCGCCAACCTGCGCGTTTGGCTGGATCGCCGCTCCGCTGCTGTTTTTATGTGCTTCGAGTTCGGCGGCGTTGTGGAAAATACCATCGGTTTTGAGGCCGTAGAAATAGGCGATCTCACGTCCGACCGACGTGCGGGTGATGTTTCCGACCCGGCTTACGTCTGCCGATTCGATCGGAGAACCGCCGCCAAGGCTGGTCACTTCGTTCTTGATCTTCGTGAAGTTTGCCCCGATTTCGTAGGTCAGTCCACCGACTTCGTTGCGGTACGTCGCCGCAAGCTCAATCCCGTTGTTTTTCATGCTGCCTGCGTTGACATACGGAGGTCCGACACCGGCAAATACCGGGATGGGCACGCGTACAATCATGTCGGTGGTCTTCTTGACGAAGTAGTCGGCGGTAAGCGTCAGGGCATTGTTGAAAAACGCCGCGTCGATACCGATGTTGGAACTGGTCGTCGTTTCCCATTTCAGCTCGGGGTTGCTGGCAGTAGTCGGTGCGAAACCTTCTACAATCTGCCCGCCGAGGATGTAACGGTTGCCACCCGAGAGCGTCGTCACATAGCCGTAGTTGGCGGCCGAGTTCTGGTTCCCCACCTGGCCCCAGCCGGCACGGAGTTTCAGGTTGCTAAGCTGGCGGATATTGGCCATGAAAGGCTCGTCCGTGATATTCCAGCCGGCGGCAAACGACGGGAAAGTACCCCAGCGGTTGTTTTTCATAAACCGGGAAGAGCCGTCCTGACGCAGCGTGGCGGTCAGCATGTACTTGTCGCGGTAGCTGTAGTTGGCCCGTCCGAAGAAGGAAAGAATCGATTCGTCTGACTGGCTGCTGGTTACGTTGTAGCTCGTCGCCCGGCTGGATGAAATGTAGCGCAGGTCGGCATCTGCCGGAACGTCATACGCAGTGACGCCAAAGTCGGCATACTGCACACGCTGGGCTTCCGTACCGGCCATGAAACCGATGTGGTGCTTGCCGAAGGTATTGTCATACGTGATGTAATTCGAAGCTACCCACTGGGTTTGCTCGCCGCGCAGCTCGGTCAGCTGGCTGTTGGCGCGCTGTTCCACCACGTCGATGAAGAACTTGGGCAGGTACTGCTTGTTGTGGAGGTTCTTGTAGTTCACCCCAAACTGCGACCGGAACTTGAAGTGCTTCAGGAACGACGCTTCCGCATAGGCGTTGGCATTGAGCAGGCTTTCATACCCCTTATTGCCGGCCATTTCACTCACGGCACGTGCCGGGTTGTTTTCATAGGAGATATCGGCGCGGCCCCAGTTGTTGGTCGCAGCATCCCAGGCCGGCGTGAGGGGATCTACGCGGAGGGCAGTTGTCAGTACACCGGCGTAGAGGTCGTTGTTGGTGTACGTTTTATTTGTCCGGGAGAAAGCGCCGGAAACGCCGCCCGTCAGCCATTTGGTGAGGGTATAGTCGTTATTGAACCGGATGAAATACTTCTTCATACCCGAGTTCTTCACGATACCATCCTGGCTGAAATAGGTACCGGTAATGCTGTAGCGGGAATTCTCCGAGCCGCCGAGAATATTCAGGCTATAGTTCTGAATAGCACCGGTTTGCATGACTTCTTTCTGCCAGTCGGTCCCTTTGGCGTTGCTCTGGATGGCGGCATTGAGGCGTTTGTACTGGCTGCCGGCCGGGTCGAGAACGGTGCCGTCGTTCTGGTAAGCCTCCAGGCGCAGAGTTGCGTATTCGGAGGCGGTCAGCATTTTCTGGGTTCTCCAGGCTTGCTGTACCCCGGCGTAGCCGTCAAACGAAATGCGCGCGGCTCCGGACTTCCCGCGTTTGGTGGTGATCAGGACGACCCCGTTGGCTCCTCGCGAACCATAAATAGCTGTGGCAGAGGCATCTTTCAGAATTTCCATCGAGGAGATATCTCCCGGTGCGAGGAAGCTGATGTCGGCCGTCTGAAATCCATCGACGACATAGAGCGGATCGGCGTTGTTGATCGTCCCGACGCCGCGGATGCGGATACGGCTGGCGCCGCCCGGCTCTCCGGAGTTGGACGTCACATCCACTCCGGCTACCCGGCCCTGAATGGCCTGGGTGACGTTGGGCGTGGCGATCTGTGTCAGCTGATCAGACTTGATGGAGGCGACGGAACCCGTCAGGTCACTTTTCTTGGAAGATCCGTACCCGATGACGACGACCTCGTCAAGCGATTTGGTGTCGGATTGAAGAACGATGTCGAGGGTCGACTGGCTGCCGAGCTCTATTTCTTTCGTTTGCATCCCGACAAACGAAACCACCAGGGTTTTGCCCCCGGCGGGAATGCGGAGGGTATACCGGCCCTCGGCGTTGGTGTTGGTACCGACCGTCGTGCCCTTGACGGAAATACTCACTCCGGGGAGAAGCTCCCCTTTCTCATCGGCGACCGATCCGCTGAGGGTCCGGTCCTGGGCAGACGCGATCCCGACACCCAGCAGGCTGGCGAAGAGGAAAAGATAAAGTTTTATGACGTTCATTTACAGACAATTTTTTCGGGACAAAATTATGTTTCAATCTTATCCAGCTTGTAATATTATTTTATCGTTTTTTTGAACTTATTACCTGTGTATTTTTACTATTTTACCATAAATTATTGTTATTTTCCTATTTTAACGAAATAATGCTGTCTTTTTCTTAGTTTTGTCAAACTTACGAAACGCTGATTTTCGCCCCTTAACTAATACTATGTTAGCAGCTTCGTTGGCATTCCTTTAAAACCTATTATACCTTTGCCGTATGAGTAATCTGTACAGGGAGATCACTCCGCTTACTCCGCATGACTGTTTTACGTTGTTTTCCCGTGTGAAATCGGAGTTTGACTTCCCCTTGCATTACCACGAAGAGTTCGAGCTGAACTTCATCGCCAATGCGCCGGGAACGAAACGCATTGTCGGCGATCATTCCGAAGCCATCGACGATCTGGAGCTGGTCCTGGTAGGCAGCAACCTGCCGCACGGCTGGTTCAATCACCACAATCAGAGCAAGGAAATCCGGGAGATCACGATTCAGTTTCACCGGGATTTATTCGACGAGAAGTTTCTCCGCCGGAATCAGCTGAGTTTCATCCGTACCTTACTGGAGCGCGCGTCGAAAGGTGTATTATTTTCGCGGGAGACGGTCGAACAGCTTCAGCCCCGGCTTGAAGCCCTCACCCGGAAGAGCGGATTTGACTCCGTGCTGGAATTGATGTCTATCCTGCATGACTTGTCGATTTCGCGCAACATGCGGACCTTGTCGAACGTGTCGTTTACCAATGACACGATTCATTATAACAGCCGCCGCATCGAAAAGGCTTTCGAACACATGCGGATGCATTACGATAAGAAGATTACGCTGGAAGAAGTAGCCAAAGTCGTCAACATGCCCGAAGTGTCGTTCAGTCGTTTCATTAAAAAACGAACGGGTAAGACCTTCATCGACAGCCTCAATGAGATCCGCCTAGGGCACGCGTCCCGGATGCTGATCGATACGACGCATACGATTGCTGAAATTTCCTATAAATGCGGGTTTAACAACCTGTCGTATTTCAACCGGACGTTTCTGAAGAAAAACGGCTGTACCCCCCGCGAGTTCCGAAACAACTATTCAGGTTCACGGGTCTTTGTCTAGCCCCGTTCACGCTTAACCAGACCGCATTTCCGTGCAAAGAAGAAAAGCCTTACAAAACATGGCAGCCGCCGTCGGCGGGCTGCTCGCCCTGCCCGCCTGGGCGAACGGCTGGACGCAGGAGTCGCTGAAAACCAGCGGATTCCTTACTGCGCCACAGGAAGAAATCCTCGCCGAAATCGTCGAAACCATCCTGCCGGCCACCACTACTCCCGGTGCGAAGGCCCTCGGCGTTCATACGTTCATTGAGAAAATCGTGGCCGACTGCCTCGACCCGAAAGCCCAGGAAACCTTCAAAAAAGGCCTCGCTGCAACCGACGCCTCCGCGAAACAGCTCCACGGAAAGGCCTTTACGGCCTGCGACGCGACACAACGGACGGACGTTATCAGTCGCCTGTCCGACAGCGACAAATCCTTCTTCAGCCAGATCAAGGGACTGACCGTCAGAGGATATACGTCGTCCGAATACTACATGACCAACATCGCGCACTACAAGCTGATTCCCGGACATTATTACGGTTGTGTCCCTCTCAACAAATAAGCACATGCATTACCTCGATACGAAGGCCAATACGTTCGACGCCATCGTCGTCGGTTCCGGGATCAGCGGAGGCTGGGCCGCCAAAGAACTGACCAAGCACGGGCTCCGCACCCTTGTGCTCGAACGCGGGCGGGACGTCAAACACGTCACCGACTACCCCACCACCAACATGAACCCGTGGGAGTTCGAACACCGCGGGCAGCTCCCCCGGGAAATCCGGGAGCAAAACCCCATCGTAAGCAAGTGCTATGCTTTTTACGAAGGATCGAGCCACTTTTTTGTGAAGGACGCCGAGCATCCCTACGTCCAGGAAAAGCCTTTCGACTGGATCCGCGGGTACCAGGTAGGCGGCAAATCCCTGCTTTGGGCGCGTCAGACGCAGCGGTGGAGCGACTTCGATTTTGATGGCCCGGCCCGGGACGGGTTTGCGGTCGACTGGCCCATCCGCTACGCCGATCTGGCTCCCTGGTATAGTTACGTGGAAAAATTCGCCGGTATCTCCGGAAACAAGGACGGCCTGCCGAACCTCCCCGACGGCGAGTTCCAGCCCCCGCACCAGATGAACTGCGTGGAAGATTTCTTCCAAAAACAGATAGCGGCAAAATACAAGGACCGCCACGTCATTCAGGGTCGCTGCGCGCACCTGACCGACCCCAAGCCGATTCACTTCCAGCAGGGCCGGGCACAATGCCAGCACCGGACGATCTGCGAACGCGGCTGTCCGTTCGGCGGCTACTTCAGCAGCAACGCATCGACGATTCCCTGGGCGGCCAAAACGGGAAAGATGACCCTACGCCCCGACTCCGTCGTGCATTCCATTATCTATGACGAGAAAAAAGGAAAGGCGAAGGGCGTACGTGTCATCGACGCACACACAAAGCAAATGACCGAGTATTATGCCCGGATCATCTTCGTCAATGCGGCAGCGCTGAATACCAACCTGATTCTGCTCAATTCGACGTCGTCCCGCTTTCAGAACGGCCTCGGCAACGACAATGGCCTGCTGGGCAAGTACATCGCGTTTCACAATTACCGGGCGACGGTCTCCGGTGAGTACGACGGCTTCCTCGATAAAACGACGGATGGTCGCCGCCCGAACTCGCCCTATATTCCCCGCTTCCGGAATGTTTACAAGCAGGAAACGGACTTCCTTCGCGGCTACGCAGCCGGTTTCAGCGCCGGACGCAGCTCTTATAACAAGCAAGACGGTATCGGTACCGAACTGAAAGACAACCTCTTCCGGACGGAATACGGCGGCTGGCACGTCGGTTCCCACATGATGGGCGAGACAATTCCGAAGCTGACCAATTTTGTGGCGCTGGATGCGAACCTGAAAGATCCGTTCGGTATTCCGCAGTTGCGCGTGTCTGTCGATTACGACGACAACGACGAAAAAATGACGAAGGACTACATGGAACAGCTGACGGAAATGTTCACGGCAGCCGGTTTCAAAAATGTACGTTCGTACGACAACAGTAAAAAAGCGCCGGGGCTGGACATCCACGAAATGGGCGGCGTCCGGATGGGTAAGGATCCGAAAACGTCGTTGCTCAATAAGTGGAATCAGTTCCATAACTGTAAAAACGTATTCGTGACGGACGGCGCGTCGATGACGTCTACGTCTACCCAAAACCCGTCGTTGACCTATATGGCGCTGACGGCGCGGGCGGTGGACTATGCGGTGAAGGAGATGAAGAAGCAGAATCTGTAAACACCCCTTTTTTCTGTGAAGTCTGTGTAGTCTGTGAGAAAAATAAAACCTCTCACAGACTACACAGACTTCACAGATTTTTTTCGCGGGAATGGTGGCAACCGGCTGATATTAAATTCCTACGCAATTGACTTTCCCCCATTTGTTTCCTCCGAAATTCTTCCAAACTTGGTGGTCCACAAGAAAACCACCAAGACCATGTCTACCGAATCAACCGAAAGCCAATTTGACAAACTGAAGAACCAGGCCGGCGAAAAAATCGACGCCCTTAAGAATGCTGCCTCCGAAAAAATCGACAGCCTCGCCAACGAAGGCATCGACAATCTGAAAGATCAGGCCGGAGAGAAACTGGACGCCCTCAAGGACGCGGCGGAAGAGAAATTCGATTCGCTCAAAGACGCAGCGGTAGAAAAGATTGAAAGCCTGACCGGGCAAAAGCTCGGCTCCATCGGAGACGCGGCTGAAGATAAAATCGACGAGCTGAAAGACGCCGCCGAAGAAAAATTCGAAGACCTCAAAGACGCCGCCGGCGACGCCATCGACAAGGCCAAAGGCTTCTTCTCGAATTTGTTTAGCGGAGATGAGGGTGAGGAAGAGAAGAAATAGGTATTCGTTTTCAGTTTACGGTTGCGGTCCGTTAACGGCTAACTGAAAACTGCAGACCGAAAACTGAAAACAGAAAGGGGGCTCAATAAGCCCCTTTTTCATTTTCGCCTCATCAAAAACACATTACTCACCGGTCTCTCGCCCAGGTGGTCCCAGAGTTTGTTGTCGGAGGGCATGTTGACGACGCCCTGGTCGGGCTGACCCTCGATATACATCGTCGTCGAGCCGCCTCCGTCGAGGTTCACCGCCCGGTCGCACCCGAACTGCCGCAGCAGGTAGGCCAGTTCGTGCAGGGAAAGCCCCTGTGCCTGGGCGTTCCGGCCGTCGGCAGTCACGAGCAGCAGGTGCTTGTCTTTCGTGACACAGGCGGCGGTACGCGGGTGGCGGTTATCGTTGAATGCATTCTTCTTCAGGGGAACCTCGTGGCCGTCCCAGATCAGGAGGGGTCCGGTAACCATGACATCCGGCGCGTTGAGGCGCTGATCCCAGCCGTAAGCTATATCCGGATTCTGCTCCGGGGCCCGTTCAATCCGTACCTTGCGGCCGCGGATGGTAATGGCAGCCTGTTTGTGTTCCTGGATGGGTTTCCCCGGAACATAAAGGGTGGTATCCAGCAGGCGACCACCGATCCGGACCAGGTCTTCCGAACCTCCGCCCTTTACGTGAAAGAAGGTACCGTTGACTGCAGCGAACGCGCCCGCCTTCCGGGCTATTTCCGACGTACGGACGAGGTGGCGGGTACTGTCCCCCGGCGTATCTGCCGAAGCAAATCCAAATCGTATCTTTCTGTTTTTCAGCTTGGTATCCAAAACATGAATGTTCTGATTGGAGCCAAACAGCTGACCGGCACTGCAATGCGCATGTTTCCACGTGACCCCCGGCGCGATGTCCTGAAAGGTCCATTTCGTTTTGAGCAGCGCCACGGAATCGGCGGGCGCCTGACCGAAGGCCGTACCGGCCAGCAACGTGAGGAAACAGGTAAGTCGGTTCATGAGCGTATGTTGGCGAAAATACAGGTACCCGGTCATTTCCCCGGTACCTGAACCGCAAAAAAACGATACCCGGCCCAGCGATACCATTTTAGCTCCCTTTTTTAAAAAAATAACACAGGATGAACTTTAATTAATGATATTTGAGTACCTCTTTACCCGTAATGGCCGTTTGAAACGTTGGAAACCACCGCAGCAAGGAAGAACCAGGTATTGCTTGAACTCTGGCATCGATCGCGTGCCGGAGACAAAGCGGCCTTTTGCCAGCTGACGGAGTCGCAGCGGCCTATACTGCTTAACTACGCCGGGAATTTCACCCGGGATCGCGAGCTGGCCAAGGACGTCGTCCAGGATCTTTTTCTCGGTATCTGGGAAAGCCGGCACTCCCTTGATTTACAGGTAGTCACCATCTATTTGCTCCGCGCGCTGCGCAACCGTCTGTTGGACCACCTCCGGATCGAGAGCCGCTTCACAGATGTAGGCGAAGAGGAAGGTATTCCCGATGATTTTCTGATCGAAAACCACCTGATTCTGACTGAAGATCAGTCGGATACGCGTACCCGTCTGCGGGAGGCCATTGCCCGCCTGCCCCGCCGGCAGCAGGAAGTACTGTTTCTGCGCTTTTACCAGGGGATGGACAATGACCGCATCGCTGAGGTAATGGAGATCAACCGGCAATCGGTCGCCAATCATCTTTACAAAGCATTGCAGGCGCTGAAGGCGGTATTTGTCCGCTATGCTTTTCTGTTGCTGCCGCTGCTCGGCACTTTTCTTCCCTTGCTGACTATCAGGCACTTTGCATTATTAAATTATTTTATTTAAATTTTTTCTCAGAAAAAGAGTATTTCTTTCTCTTCGCTTCGTCCTTGCTTCGGATTTATCCTAAACCCTTCATCCGAAACAAGATATGTTCCGAGACATATCCCCTGAGCAACTTGCCGCCGACGAGTCCTTCCGCCGGTGGGTATTGGAAAATAACCCGCAGGACGCGCTGTACTGGACCGGCTGGCTCAATCGCTATCCCGACCAGACGGATGCTCTTAACCAGGCACGTCGGCTCCTGCTGGCAATGCATGATACCTTTGAACAAACCACGCCGGAAGAACTGCGGGAAGAGGCCGACCGGTTTGCGGCGCTTCTGGACGTACATCCGCCGGTCCGCCGTATGCAGCCCTGGAAATGGGCGGCGGCCGCATCGGTCGTACTGCTGACAGGTCTGGGTGCATACTGGTATACCCGGCAGGAAGCAGCGCCCGCAGTGATATCCTACCGTCAGTTGCTCGAGCAAACACCTGATCCGATGGTGGAGAAAGCCAATACTACGCCTAAACCCTTACTGGTGATGCTTTCAGACGGAAGTTCGGTTATTCTCCAGCCGGAAAGCCGGATCAGCTATCCGCGGAAGTTCCGATCTGACAAGCGGGAGATTTTCCTCTCTGGTGAGGCCTTCTTCGAAATCGCGAAAGATCCCGCTCACCCCTTCTTCGTGTATGCCAATAACCTGGTGACGCGGGTCGTGGGAACGAGCTTTACGATCCGGGCTTTCGAGCAGGACAAGGATGTAAAAGTAATTGTGAAAACCGGACGCGTGTCCGTGTTTGCACGGGCGGAAGAAAAAGCCCGTGCGGTCAGTACTGCTCCCGGCGGCCTGATCCTAATTCCGAACCAGCAGGTGGTGTTTAACAAGGAAAACAGCCGGATGGTCCGCTCGCTGATCCAGCTGCCGGCTTTTGTGGAAATACCGCAGCAGGCTGATTTTCATTTCCGGCGGACGCCGGTCGCCGATGTGTTTACGACCCTGGAAAAAGCTTATGGAATCCGGATTGTTTATGACAGGGAAGTACTGCGCCGCTGTTTTCTGACGGCCAACCTGAGCGACGAACCGCTGCTGGAAAAGCTGAACCTGATCTGCCAGACCATCGATGCCCGATACGAACAACTGGACGGTGAAATCCTGATCACCGGGCCCGGATGTCAATAATCTTATTCTGCTTACCTCTGAATCTATTTCCGTTTCACTGCCATTCTCAGGAATGGCCTCACCCTAATGAATACTGCATGACCAAAGGCCCTACATCATTCTTCCATCCGGAAAAGTAAAGTCGATGGTGCCGCGAACACCATCGACTTGAAAATCATCCCCTTTTTCCTTTCGAGCGTGTCCGAAAAACGGATACAGGGAATCTTTTTGCCGAATCGAAAAACCGACAAAACACTCTAAACTATGAAAAAAAATGACGCAGTTTCACAAACTGTTTTAAAAATTATGAGGCTGAGCCTATATCAGGTCTTTTTGTCATGCACGCTGGCGGCAGTTGCACAGGCACACGGGCTGAAAGCTCAGGACGTCCTTTCCCGGAAAGTTTCCGTAGAGGTGACGAGCCTTCCGGCGGAGCAGGCCCTGGAGCGCCTGGAGAAGCTTTCCGACGTAAAGTTCCTGTACAACTATCAGATTTTCGACGATAACGTCAAGACGTCCCTTCACTTTACCAACGAGTCGCTCGCTACTATTCTCGACGCGCTCCTGAAGCCATATCAGGTGAAATACAAGGTGTCGGGAAAGAAGATCATCCTCAAGCGCGATAGCCCGAAGGCGCCGGAGCTGCTGACCGACGCCACGGGCGCGGTGACGCGTTCGGAAGTAGTGCGTCCGCTGTTTATCCTGACCGGGGAAATAGTCGATGAAAAGGGCGTCGGTCTCCCCGGCGTCAATATCCGGCTTAAAAACAGCCCGACAACCGGCACTACCTCCCAAAACGACGGACGTTTCCGCATCACCCTTCCCGATGAACCGGCCGTGCTGGTATTCTCTTCGGTCGGATACGTGACACAGGAACTGGCCGTGAATCCCTCACAGACGACGATCCGGGTTATGCTGTCGTCGGACGTGAAAGCGCTGGGAGAAGTAGTCGTAGTCGGATATGGTACCCAGAAACGCTCCGACCTGACCGGCGCGGTGTCGTCCGTCAGCGCGGATGCGGTGAAGAACCTGCCGGTACGAAGCGTAAACGAAGCATTGCAGGGCCGCGCGGCCGGGGTACAGGTAACCCGGAACGACGGTTCGCCGGGCGCCAGCTCGGATATTGTGATCCGGGGCGTCGGGTCGATCGGGGGTATGTCGCCGCTTTATATCGTCGACGGCATCCGGATGGGCACCGGCAATAACTTCAACCTTCAGGACGTCGAATCCATCGAAATCCTGAAAGACGCCAGCGCCGCCGCCATCTATGGCGCGCAGGCTGCCGGCGGGGTCGTCCTCGTGACTACCAAACGTGGAACCAACCTCGACAAGCTCTCGATCAATTTCAATTCGTACTATGGCGTCCGGCAGCCACGTAACCTGTACAAACTGCTCGACACGCCGAACTACATCAAAGCCAAGCAGGCCTCCGGCGTAAACACGGGCGGCTGGGGCGACCCGAATACCCTGCCCAATACCGACTGGGTGGATCAGGTATACACCAATGGCCGGGAACAGAGCTACTCCCTCTCCCTCTCCGGCGCTACCGCCAAAACGAACTACTACATTTCGGCCAACTACCAGCGCGAAGACGGAACGATCATCGACAACTGGTTTGACCGCATGGGCCTCCGCTCCAACGCCGACTACAAGATCAACAAGCGTCTGAAGATCGGGGAAACCCTCTACGCCTGGAAGACCGGCAATAACCCGGTGCAGACGAGTACCTTCCCCTTCCGGTCGGCCCCGCTGGTGCCGGTATACGATCCGAGCAACCCGTACGGCGGCTGGGCAAAAACGGGGACGTTTTTCGGCGGACCGAACCTCGTGGGCAACGAGTACGTCAACCACGCGAAAAACGAAACGTATGCCCTGGAAGGTAATGTCTATGCCGACTGGGAGATCATCAACGGCCTGAACTTCCGGACAACGTTCGGCGCTTCCGTCTTCAACGTCAAGAACTACAAGTTTACCGAAGCGTATGACTTCGGTACGGTGAAGAATACCATCGCCTTTCTCGGCCGGGATATCAACAACCAGCGGAACCTGACGGCCAACTTCGTACTGACGTACGGGAAGACCATCGGCAAGCATGACTTTAAGGTCATGGCGGGTTATGAAGCGTACCAATCGGACCTCAGCTCCCTCCACGGAGAAGCGCAGGGTTTTCAGGTTGTGACCTATAACCTTGCCATGACCACCAACCCGAGTACCTACAAGGCCAGCGGCGGTGAATTCCCGCAGACGCGCCTGCTCTCCCAGTTCGGGCGGATCAATTATACCTTTGATAACAAGTACCTGTTTACGGCCAACGTCCGCCGTGACGGTTCCGACCGCTTTGGCCCGACGAACAAATGGGGCGTGTTTCCGTCCTTCTCCGTCGGCTGGAAACTCAGCGAGGAAGCCTTCATCCGGGATAACCTGAGCTATGTTTCCAACCTGAAAATCCGCGCCAGCTACGGGAAACTCGGCAGTACGAGCAACATTCCGCAGTATACCTATCAGGCGTCCTACGGCGGTAACGGCGGTACCAATATCCTCGGTTTGCCGGATGGCTCCCGGTCGAAAGGCTATGCCCTCACTGCACAGCTGACCAACCAGAATATCAAGTGGGAGCAGGTCAATCAGGCCGATATCGGGCTTGATCTCGGGCTGTTCAACAACCGCCTGAACTTCACCGCCGACTGGTACAGCCGCCAGACGCAGGACATGATTTACCAGGTCCCGGTGCCGCTGTCGGCCGGGTTCTCAAACTCCAGCGTCTATACCAACATCGGGCAGATGAGTAACAAGGGGCTCGAACTGGCTATTGACTACCGGGGTAAAAAAGGCGACTTCACCTATTCCGTCAGCGCCAACGCCGCCTTCAACCGCAACCTCGTCAAGCAGCTCAGCGGCACCAATAACAACCCGATCAACGACGGCGCCGCCGGAGACTACCTCGAAAGTACCGTCGCCCGTACCCAGGCCGGCCTCCCGATGAGCCAGTTTTACGGATACATCGTGGATGGTCTCTTCAAAAACGACGCGGAAGTCGCCGCGCTGAACAAAACCGCGCAGGAAAAAGCCGGATCTTCTTCCGTCTTCTACCAGGCCGCGGGTACCGGCGCCGGGGATTTGCGCTTCCGGGATACGAACGGCGACGGCCGTATCACGATCGACGACAAAACGTTCATCGGTAATCCCTGGCCGAAGGTCACCTACGGCCTCACGCTGAACCTGGCCTGGAAAGGCATCGAGCTTTCGGCGCTGTTTCAGGGAATTGCCGGGGTGGATGTCTTCAACGGCAACAAATACTATACACAGTTTTTTGTCGGAGACTATAACACGACGAACGACATTTTCAAAACGTCCTTCTTCAATGGCGGCGGGCTGACGGACCGCCCGCGTGTGGGCTTTACCGATGCTTCGGGCAACTATGTCCGGGATCCGAACTCGAACTACACCCGGATTTCAAGCTTCGTCGTCGAAAACGGTTCCTTCCTCAAACTCCGGAACCTGCAGATCGGCTATAACCTGCCGGCCCACCTGATGAAGAGCTGGAAAATGTCCGGTCTCCGGGTATACGTCCAGGGACAAAACCTGATGACCCTCACCGGGTATTCCGGGCTTGATCCGGAAGTACTCGGCCGGAACGGTACCACCGGACGCGGCGTCGATACGATTTACTCGTACCCGCGTACCAGCCTGATTTCCATGGGACTCGACGTAAGCTTCTGATCCAAGAAACCGACATTTACTATGAAACTGATTATCCGACTTTCTCTGTTCCTTGCCCTTCTGACCGGACTGGGATCCTGCAAGGAAGATTTTGTTTCGGTCGACAACCCCGGAGCGCTGTCGCCCGCCAACTATCCCAATTCTGTTACCGACCTCGAACAATTGTTGACAGGTCTGTACGCCACGATGGACGCGCCCGGACTTTTCGGCCACGACATGCTTGGCAAAAACACCTACCTCTGGGATCATACCACCGACCTCAGCTGGCAGGGTACGCCGACGTGGATACAGCTCGCGCAGAATAACTCCCAGCCCAACGACAGCTTCCTCGCCGAAACCTGGCGGGATCTGTACCGGGGCGTGCAGCGCAGCAATACCCTCCTGACGGCGATTGAAGCCTACCGAAAAAAAGCGCCTCAGGATCAGGCAGCTATCGACCTTATCAAAGGGCAGGCGCTCTTTCTGCGGGCGTGGTACTATTTCTACCTCGTGAGCCTGTGGGGCGAAGGGTTTATCGTCAACGGGCAGGGCGGTGACAAGATGGGCGTCGCCCTCATCACCGAAACCTCCAACAGCCTGGATCAGACCCAGGTAGCCCGCGGAACCGTCCGCGAAGGCTGGGACCTGATCCTCAAAGACCTGAAAGGCGCCGAATCCCTCCTGGCGGGCAAAACGTGGACCGCCGCCACCGAAAAACACAAGGTGAGCATCTGGGCCGTGAAAGGCTTTCTCGGGAAAGTGTATGCGTTCACGCAGGACTGGACGAACGCCAAGACGTACCTCGGGGACGTTGTGACCAACAGCGGGAAATCCCTGGTTTCGTTCGACGTATTCAAGACGATGTTCAACGGGAAGAACGAATTCAATTCCGAATCCCTGTTTGAGCTCAACATGAACGTCGACCTGACCGCCCGCGGCAATACAGAGCAGTCCATGGGATCGAGCATCGGGATGGTCATTGCGCCGACGTACGTGGCGGACAACGGCGGGCAGGCGCCTTCTGCCTGGTCGAACGTATTCCCGCATACGAAGAATATTGCCCGTTTCGGGTTCAACGAGGGGCATTATTTCAAGGCCGGTACGACGTCGGCCAACGCCGCCAATGTCGACATGGCCTACGTCACCCGGTCTGTCGCCGCGAAAAAGAACAAGACCGTAGATCCCCGCCTGTGGGTAGGTTGCCTACAGCCGTATGTTGATTCGATGATTGTCAGCGGCCAGAAAAAAGCCATTTCCCACTACCTGGATATCAGCGAACTGGATATGGAAGCGTGGAGCTTCCGGAAGTACGTCAACCTTGACGGAACGGAAGGGGAAGTCAACATGGCCAACGGTTCCAATTTCCTCTGGCTCCGCCTCGCCGATGTATACCTGCTCTACGCCGAAACGCTGACGCATACCGGAGACAACGCCGGCGCGCTGGAGTATGTCAATAAAGTCAAGCGGCGTGCGTACGGGTATCCTGTCGGGACGGCCTCGCCGGTCGACTACAAGAGCCTGAGCGATGCCACGATGGCGACCGACGCCGTCCTCAAAAACGACCCGCTCAAATACGAACGATGGGCCGAGCTATTCGGGGAAGGACACTGGTGGTTTGATGTTTGCCGATGGAAAATCGGGGACAAGGAAGCCGCCTATTACCAGCGGATCCGCGGAGGTACCATTCAGTTTGACGCGACGGACTATGCGCAGCCCATTCCGATCAATGAGCTGACATCCAACGTAAAAATGAAACAAAACCCCGGCTACTAATTCCGCCTGACCGGAGCCGGGCACATACCCGGCTCCGGATTTTCCGACAACCGCTATGTGGAAATCGCTGGTCCTTTTCGGCGGAATGGCCGCCTCCTGCCTGAGCGCGTCGGCTCAGGATTCTTTTCCGGAAACCACACTCGACAACGGGCAGATCAAGGCCCGTTTCTACCTGCCCGATACAGAAAAAGGATACTACCGGGCGGCGCGCTTCGACTGGTCGGGCGTGATCGCTGAACTGACCTGCGGCGGGCATACCTATTTCGGGAAATGGTTTGAAAAGTATGATCCGCACCTGCACGACGCCATCAGCGGGCCGGTGGAAGAATTTACGCCGATTGGCTACGAGACTGCTCAGCCGGGGGAGGCTTTTCTGAAAATCGGAGTAGGTATGCTCCGGAAAAAAGACCAGTCGACCTACCGGTTTTTTGCTCCGTTTGAAAATACCAACGGCGGGACATGGACGACGAAAGTTTACCGGAACCGTATCGTCTTTGTCCACGAACTGTCAGATAGTCAGGGATATGGATACCGGTATGAGAAGACGGTCCGTCTCCGGAAAAACAAACTCATTCTCTCCCACCGGTTGAAAAACACCGGAACGAAGCCCCTGGAGACAACCGTTTACGATCACAATTTCCTGGTATTGGACGGACAAATTACCGGACCCGATACCCGTGTCACGTTTCCGTTCCGACTCGAACCGGAGGCCTCCACCACGCCCCGCGGCCTGGGTACGCTGGCGCAACTGGATGGTAATCAGTGGACCTATCTACGTCCGCTCGTAAAGGGAGAAAGTACCCATTCCTACCTGTCCGGGTTTGGAAAGTCGGCCGCCGACTACCAAATCCGGGCAGAAAACAGGCAGATCGGCGTGGAAATCCGGGGAAACAAGCCCCTGGTGCGCCTCGTTTACTGGTCTATTCCCACTGTATTTTCACCGGAACCCTATATCGCTGTCCGGGCCGACCCCGGCAAAACCGATACCTGGACCATTGAATACACGTTTTTCACCCGTTGAGTACCCGTTAACCTCTGAACCATGAAGTATATCTTTTTACTGGCCGGCGCCTGCGCGCTGAGCCTGATCCGTCCGTCGGGCGGTGCGCCGCCGGGTATGCCGCAGGATGGTGGCACAACCGACTGGCCGGCGTATGGCGGCAATAATGCGGGCAACCGCTACTCCCCCCTTGCAGAAATCCATACCGGTAATGTTTCCCAGCTGAAGCTCGCCTGGAAGTACTTCGCGGCAGAAGGAGAGCGCCCGCTGGAGATTCAGTGTCAGCCGATTATCCTCGACGGCATCCTCTACGGCACAACACCGATGCTGAAACTCTTCGCCGTCAGAGCCGATACCGGCGAGCCGCTCTGGAAGTTCGATCCGTTTGTGAGCAAGCCGCCGAGGTACCATGCCAACCGGGGGCTCATGTACTGGAAAGAAGGTAAACGTATATTTTACACGGCAGGGATGTGGCTGTACTGCATTGACCCGGCGACGGGGCTGCCGAATACCTCATTTGGCGACAACGGAGCGGTAGACCTGCGGATCGGGCTGGAAGACCTGCCGGGCCGGGAAATCAGCCGGCTCGCCGTAGACGCCACCAGTCCCGGCGTGATTTACCGGAATACCCTTGTCATCGGTTCACGCGTCGGGGAGTTTGGCGACGCGGCGCCGGGGTACATCCGCGGCATCGATACCCGCACCGGCAAGCTGAAGTGGGTGTTTCATACCATTCCCCACCCCGGCGAATTCGGCTACGAAACCTGGCCGAAGGACGCCTGGAAGTTCATCGGCGGGGCGAATAACTGGTCAGGAATGGTACTGGACGAGAAACGGGGTATGGTTTACTTCGGGACCGGGTCGCCATCGGTGGATTTTTACGGCGGCGCACGGGCCGGAATCAACCTGTTTTCAGATTGCATCATGGCGCTCGACGCCGAAACAGGAAAGCGAAAGTGGCATTACCAGACTGTACACCATGATTTGTGGGACCGGGACCTCCCCTGTCCGCCCAACCTTACTACGGTTACGCACAAAGGCAAAAAGGTCGATGTTGTCGTCCAGACCACGAAAGACGGCCTCGTTTACGTCCTCAACCGGGATACAGGCGTTTCTCTTTTTCCGGTGGAAGAGCGCGCGGTACCAACAGAGGGCCTTCCCGGAGAAAAACCCTGGCCGAAACAGCGCGTACCGCTGAAACCGGCTCCCTTTTCCCGGCAGGTATTCACCGAGGCGGATATCACCGACCTCTCGCCCGAGGCGCATACCTTTGTCAAAAACCGCTTTGATCAGACCCGGTCCGGCAACAAGTTTATGCCACCGAGCAAAGAAGGCACGCTCGTCCTCGGCCTGGGCGGAGGCGCCGAATGGGGCGGCAACGCCATCGATCCGTCGGGAATCCTGTACCAGAACGCCAACGAAATGGTCTGGGACCTGAAAATGAGTGACTTCAAAGGTCGCGGCGATCAGGCGTCTGCGGGTCGGTCGCTCTACATGAGCAATTGCGCCGTCTGCCACGGAGCCGACCGCAAAGGCAGCGGGCAGGAGTATCCTTCGCTGCTGGCGATCGGCGAAAAACGCACGCGGGACGAACTCCTCACCCTCCTCAAAAGCGGTAAGGGCCGGATGCCGGCTTTCGGTCATCTGACGGAAGACAACCGGAGAGCCATCGTCTCCTTCCTCCTCAACCTGGAGCAAAAACCAGCTGGCGACGCACAGCACTCGACCGCTTCCGCGCCGGCTGCCCCCGCAAAGGGACAGTTTCCCTACATTCCACCGTATATCAACAACGGCTGGACGCGTTTCCACGATCCGCAGGGCTATCCGGCGATCAAGCCGCCCTGGGGTACCCTCAACGCTATCGATCTAAATACCGGCGAATACCTCTGGAAAGTACCTCTCGGCGAGTTTCCGGAACTGACAAAAAAGGGCGTTCCGGTCACCGGAACCGAAAACTACGGCGGCCCGATTGTTACCGCCGGTAACCTGGTTTTCATCGCTGCAACAAAAGACGAACGCTTCCGGGCCTTCGACCGGCGGACGGGGAAAGTAGTCTGGGAATACCAGCTTCCTGCCGGAGGATTCGCCACTCCGGCAACCTACCAGGTCAACGGCAAACAGTACATCGTCCTGGCTGTCGGCGGCGCCAAAAACGGCCATAAGCCCGGCGGCTACTACATGGCCTTTTCCCTGTAAATCAGCTATCTTATCGCACTAAACCTCTGCATACCTATGTCTACTGCTCGTCGCGACACCCTCAAACTACTGGGCCTTGGCGCTGCTGCCGGCCTCCTCGGCAGCACCTCCGCCGAAGCCCGGGACCGTACCACTCCCACCTGGCAGAAAGGCCTGCCTTCCCTCAAAATCAAAAGCGTGAAAGCCATTGCCACGGCGCCGCAGGGGTCCAACCTCATTGTCGTGAAAGTGGAGACGACGGAGCCCGGCCTGTACGGACTGGGTTGTGCGACCTTCACGCAGCGGGCGGCGACGGTAGTGGTCGCCATCAATACTTACCTCAACGAACTGTGCGTCGGCCGGGATGTCGACAACATCGAAGACATGTGGCAGGCCGCCTATGTGAGTTCCTACTGGCGGAACGGCCCCGTTCTCAACAATGCATTGAGCGGGCTCGACCAGGCGCTCTGGGATATCAAGGGCAAACGGGCGAACATGCCTGTCTACCAACTACTTGGCGGAAAAGTACGGTTTGCGATTCCCTGCTATACCCACGCCGGGGCGAATACGCCGGAGGGTACTGCCGAGCACGTCCAGAAGATCATGGAACAGGGCTACAAGTACGTCCGGATTCAGCAGGGCGGGTATGGCGCAGTCGGCTCTACGGCCGATAAACCGGATTTCAAGGAAGCCGGTTTCGGGATGGATTCGGATAACTACATGAACGTCCGGACGTATCTGAAATCAGTACCCAATCTCTTCAATGTAGTCCGAAAGCGTTGCGGAGACGAAGTGGAACTCCTTCACGACATCCACGAGCGGGTGCAGCCGATGGAGGCCATCAACCTCATCAAATCGGTGGAAGAGTACCGGCCGTTCTTCATCGAAGATCCATTTTCTCCGGAAAACATGGGTTGGTTCAAGCAATTACGCGCCTCCACCTCGGTACCCATTGCAATGGGCGAGCTGTTCAACAACATCAACGAATTCCGGGAGCCGATGGCCAACCAGTGGTTTGATTTCATCCGGATTCACGTGTCGCAGATCGGCGGCATCACCCCCGCGATGAAAGTCGCCCGCCTCGGCGAGTTTTTCAATATCCGTACGGCGTGGCACGGACCGGGCGACGTCTCTCCCGTCGGCCACTCCGCCCATGCCCATATCGACCTGGCCGTGTGGAACTTCGGTATTCAGGAGGCGGTATCTTTCAACGAAAAAACACAGGCAGTATTCAGCGGCTGCCCGACCATGAAAAACGGGTATATGTCGGTCAACGAAGCCCCCGGCCTCGGTGTGGATATCGATGAAAAAGAAGCGGCGAAGTACCCGATTTCCACCAAATCAAACTGGCAGGTACGGAAAGTCGACGGTACGCTCATCCGTCCCTGACGCGCCGCCGGCCGGAGGGTGATCTGTATCTCTCCGGCCGGCGATACGGGAAATAGTGGTAGTATTGCCTCTAAAAACCTCTGCTTTTCATGTCATTTCCCACTTCCTCCCGCCGGGGATTTCTCAAAACGGCCGTCGCGACCGGCGTATCGTTTTCTCCGCTGTCGCTGCCGGACGAAACCGCCCACGTTTTCCTCGCCGGACCGTACCTTCAGCCGCCTGCCTCCAACGCCATGACCGTTCGGTGGATCACAGCAAAACCGACGTACTCCTGGGTTGAATTCGGCCCGACCGAAGCACTCGGCCAAAAGGCACAAAGCGTGAAGGCCGGTATCGTCGATGCCAACAACCGCGTGCATGCCATTACGCTTACGGGCCTGGAACCGGGCAAAAAGTACTTCTACCGTATTTTTTCGAAAGAAGTCGTCGAATTCAAACCATACAAAGTGACATATGGAGAAACGATCCAGAGCGATATCCTGTCGTTTATCGTTCGGGAAGCCGCCGGCAAGCAGGTTTCTGCCCTGATTTTCAATGACCTGCATGACCGCCCCGAGTCCATCAGGCATTTGTGCGGACTGGCGGGCGTAAACGACCGTGACTTCGTTTTTCTGAACGGAGACATCTTCGATCACCAGAACAATGAGCAGCAGCTCATCGATCATCTGTTGGCGCCGGCAACGAAGACGTTCGCGTCCCGTACGCCGTTTTTGTATGTCCGGGGAAACCATGAAACCCGGGGCGCCTTCCGTTCCGACTGGGCGGATTATTTCACCTTCCCGGATCAGCGGTTGTACTTTGATTTTACGTGGGGACCGGTACACTTCCTCGTGCTCGATACCGGTGAAGACAAGCCGGATGCCGAGCCGGTATATGCCGGACTCGTCGACTTTGACGCCTACCGTCAGGAGCAGGCCCGCTGGGCCGAGCAGGTAATGCAGAGCAAAGCCTTCAAAAAAGCGGCATTCCGGGTAGTACTGATGCATATTCCGCCGCAGTACTCGGGCGACTGGCACGGCGCTACCCATTGCAAGCAGTTGTTTTCTCCGCTGTTCGACAAATACAAAGTAGACCTCTGCGTCAGCGGACATACCCATAAGTATGGCGTTCACCCGCCGGTAGCCGGGCAGCATCATTACCCGGTCGTGATCGGCGGCGGACCGAAAGACGGCAACCGGACGGTCATCCGGCTTACCGCCGATACCCGAAACCTGCAGCTTTCCATGCTTCGTGACGACGGTTCCGAGGTAGGAAAGTATGCGATCTCCTCCCGCAGTTAACCTATGCAAAAAGTCCTCCCGCGGCGTCGCCTCCTGCTTTTCCGGCTGATTGCGTTGTCGCTCCCGTTTGTGGCGCTTCTGGTTTTGGAAGGAATACTCCGGCTTACCGGCTACGGACACGACCTGTCGCTCTTCATGCCGTCCGGAACCGACTACCTGGTCATGAATCCGCATGCGTCGGAGCGCTACTTCCGGAATCAGCAAAACGCTACCACCGGAAATCAGGAGCCTTTTCTCCGAAAGAAGCCCGAGGGGACTTTCCGGATTTTTGTATTGGGGGAATCGACGACGATCGGGTATCCCTACTTCCACAACGGATCGTTTCACCGGTGGTTGCAATACCGGCTGATGCGGAGCGCGCCGGATACGCCGTTTGAAGTCATCAACGTCTCCCTGACCGCCGTGAATTCGTATACCATGCTGGGTTTCGCACGGGAAGTAGCGGAGCAGGAGCCGGATGCCGTACTCGTTTACGGCGGTCACAATGAGTACTACGGCGCATCGGGCGTAGGTTCGGCTTTTTTCCAGAATCCGGCGCTCAACCGGTTCGTGCTGCGCCTGCGGGATTTTCGCGTGGTACAGTTGATCGAGAATACCGCTTCGCGGCTTACTTCCCGGCCGGCAGACCTCCGCGAAAACCTCATGAAACGCATGGCCGAAGGGCAGCAGATACCCTACGACTCGGAAGCGTATCACGACGGCATCCGTCAGTTTGAGGCGAATATGACCGCTATGTGCCGACTTTTCTCAGAGAAGAAAATTCCGGTTTTCCTGAGTACCCTCGTCAGCAACGAAAAGGACCTGAAGCCGTTTGTCAGCGACCCCGGTCCGGACGGCGCCGACGCCCATTTCGCCGCCGGTACCCGTGCCTGGCAGGCGGGGCATTTCGCCGTTGCCGCGAAGGAATTCCGCCTCGCGCGGGAGCGGGACAAGCTGCGGTTCCGGGCGCCGGAAGCGATGAACGGAATCGTCCGGCGCCTGGTCAGGGACATTCCGGGGGTGACGCTCGTCGATGCCGAAGCGCGTTTCCGGGAAGTATCTCCTCACGGCATCCTGGGCGAAGAAACGCTTCTGGAGCACGTTCACCCGAATTTGTATGGGTATGCGTTGCTGTCGGATGCGTTTTACGAAGGAATGAAACACCTCGTGCATCCAACGCGGACGTTGTCCTTCGCGGAACTCCGGCAGGCGATGCCGATCACTCCGGTGGATTCGCTCAAGGGCGCTTACGAAATCCTGATTCTGAAGGAAGGCTGGCCGTTCAATAGTCCGATGCCGCCGGAGGAAAAACGGCCGAAAACAATGGAAGAAGAGCTTGCCGGCGGCCTGGTGGTCCGGCAGATTACCTGGTCAGATGCCCTGAACCGCCTGGAAGCGGGCTACCTGAAAGCACAGAACCTGCGCGGCGCACGTCAGGTAGCCGAAGCGCTGGCGCTGGACAGTCCGCTGGAAACGACCTACGCTGTTCAGGCCGGCAAGCTCAGTCTGGCACTGGAGGATACGGAGACAGGGCTTTTCTACCTCCGTAAAGCCTTTCATCAGGAAAACAGCCTGGAAACGGCTCAACCTTTGTTCGTAACGCTTCTGAAACTGGACCGGCCTGAGGAAGCCCTGCCCTATCTTAACTATGCTGCGGCCGGTAACCCGACGCTGGCCGAATTGCAGAGCTATGTCACGCCGCTGATCAGTTTGAAAAAGCAGTTGGCCACCGACTCCCTGAATGTACACCTGCTCGACTCCATTGCTCAGCTTTACCTGCGCTTCGCGAATACTACTGCAGCGGAGAAGTATCAGGCAAAAGCGAGAAGGGTTCGTGGTAAATAATGGAATATCAGATAGTCCCTACCATTCTTAATTTTATTGTTTGAAGGCAGGCTCAGCCTACCAACTAAAACGTGCGTAGCAAATGCTACCGTAGTGGAGCTACGCACGGCAGGCAACCGGATTTGGCAGCAGCGCCAACGATACCTCATAACTCACTCACCCACAATACAATAGCTCATCACAAGCATACCTGCCCTTCCAACCGAAAACAAAAAACCGAAAACCGAAAACTGAAAACACGAAAGGGCTCCGCCAACCGACGAAGCCCTCCCACTCAAAACTCTAATCTCCTCTACCTCCCCATGTACCGCTCAAAAAACTCATAAATACGCAGCATACGGTCGATACGCTGGCGTACGTTGCCGGAGCGGCTGAGCTCGTGAGTACCGCCCGGCATGCGGACATATTCTACTTCTTTACCCATGATTTTCATGGACTTGTACATCATTTCCGATTGAATAACACCTGTCCGCAGGTCGTTTTCACCGTGCTTGATGAGCAGTGGTGTGCGGATTTTGTCGACGAACGTATACGGCGATTCGGATTCGAGTACCTTCTCGGTTTTGTCGAGCCAGGGATACTGAAAATACGCCGGAATCAGTCTCCAGGCGTTACCCTCGCCGAGGAAAGTCGTCAGATCATACACCCCGCGCTGGGCGAAAGCCGCCTTGAAGCGGTGATCATGCCCGACAATCCAGGCTGTCAGGTAACCGGCATAGCTGCCGCCGGTAATCACCTGCCGCGAGGTATCTACCCAGGCCTCTTTCGCAGCGTCCGAAGCGGCGGTCAGTACATCAGAAGCCGGACCGGTACCCCAATCCTTCACGTTTGCCCGCTGAAATTCAAGACCGTACCCACCCGACCCGCGCGGGTTGGCATACACGATTCCATACCCCTGCGCGCAGAAATACTGGAATTCATGCCACATACTCAGTTCCCCCGGACCCCACATGGCGGTCGGGCCGCCGTGCATATTCAGCAGCAACGGGTACTTTTTGCCGGCTTCGAGGCCGGTAGGTTTCATGATCCAGTACTCGATTGTCAGGCCTTTCTCGTTTTTGAACGTCCGTTTTTCGGGGTAGCTCAGGCGCTTGCCGGCAACCCATTCGTTGAGCGCGCCAACTTTGGCACCGGCTTTCCAGGCAGTTTGCCAGTCGGCCAGGGTAATTGTCTTCGCCTTTTTCGCAGGTTTGGGCTGAGTCACGACGAAGAGTTCGTTCGGATTTGCTACCTCGGTGCGAACGTACAGTAGCTTATCCGCCGATACATCAAAATCGAGTATGCCGCTTTCCACGTCCGAAATCTGCTCAACAGCCAGCGTGGCTGCGGAAAGCCGGTACAGCGGCTGCCCGCCGTTGGATGCCGCAGTGAAGTACACATAGGCGCCGTCTTTCGACCAGGCAAAATTCGATGGCGCCCGGTCGAACCGTACCACGGCAGGCGTACCTCCGTCCCGGATCAGCACCAGCGACGGGATCGAAACGCCTTCAGATGGGCTGGTTATCAGCAACAGGTACTTTCCGTCCGGCGAGGGTACCGGAGCGAATGCGCGTTCCTGCTCCTTCCGGTAGACGTCGGAGAAGGTACCATCCGGCGCCAGACGAACAATACGGGATACCTGCTCGCGGTCGGGATGCGTATCGGTATTCTGGCCCGTTGAAGCGAGAACTGCTTTGCTGTCGGCTGTCCAGGCAGCGCCGGAAAACGACTTAAAACCGGTTGTCAGTACCGTCGGTTTTGCACCCTCTTTCAGCTCAAGCAGGCACAGGTGGCTGACGGAAATTTCCGGCTGTGTCGTCGCTTCTCCCTGAAAATTCAGGCGATTGATGACCTTTGCTTTTTTATCGGTGACGTCCTGGTTCAGGAACGCGCGGATTTCCTCGAGCGAGCCATCCGGATTCGGTTTGACCTTCGTTCCTTCTTTCAGGAAAGTATTGTCTTTGAATCCGGGCTTTTCGAACGACCACGCCGGGAGTTCTTTTTTGGGATTAAAGAGGCTGTCTTTCAGCAGCTCCTGCAAGCCAAGGCTGACGGAAAAGACAATTTTGGAACCATCCGGTGAAAGCACAGGCGCAGAAATGCCGTATTTCCAGTCGGTCAGGGGTTGGGGTTCGCCGCCGTCGAGCGACAGGCGAAACAGCTGGGATTTTCCCTTGATAACCCGGGTAAAGAGCAGCGTACGGTCATCCTGCCAGATGCCGCGGCTGACGCTCTCCTCACCGCGGGTAAGCTGGCGGGGCGGGTTCTGGAAGTCGGTAAGCCAGAGGTGTGTCCGGTAGACATACTCCCATTTGTTGGCTTCGTCGGGTTCGACAGACTGGACAGCATAAACGGCCTTTTTTCCATCCGGAGAAAAAGTCGGATTCGACGCCGTCCGGATGCGCGTAAGGTCTGTCACAGACACTTTGCCGGTCTGCGCCAGGAGTACGCCGGGAAGAAAGAGAAGTAGAAACAGGAAGCGGTGTTGCATGCGGGAAAGAGGGATGAAGTGATAACCGGTCAAAAATACGCAGCGGCGCGTCTTGTGCCGGTTTTCCTCCGGGAAATCTTCCGCATGGAAACCCTTATAAACTAAAAAACAGCCCCGCAAGACAGAACTGTTTTTTCCCTTAACCAAAACTTTGTAAAATTCATCCCAAAATTAAACAAGGATTGCCTCCCGGAATATCCCACAAACAGGGGGATTTCTTCCAAAAACGGACGTGCTTATCTTTGTTTTTGTGGCATGGTTTCCCCCGCGGATGGTATTCAGATACGTTCTTCTTTTTTTCACCCTGATTTCGTGGAGTAGTCTCGCGCAATCCGGTTCGGTATTTCTGGATCAGTACACGGTCGACGACGGTCTTACCCAGAGCGAAGTGAGCTGCATCCTCAAAGACAGCCGGGGGTATGTCTGGATGGGCACGCAAAACGGCCTGAACCGCTTTGACGGACACCAGTTTACGCATTACCGCCACCAGCCGTTTCAGGCGCGCAGTCTCTCGCACGATTATATCCTTTCACTCTGCGAAGACCGGCAAAAACAACTCTGGGTCGGTACCCGCCAGGGCCTCAACCGGTTCGATCCGGCCACGGGTACTTTCATTCGCTATGGCGGCACAGACAAGTATAGCAAGCTGGTTGTCAACGCCATCTGCCAGGATAAACAGGGCTTTCTCTGGATCGGTACACACAACGGGCTGCTGCGTATTTCGCCCCAGATTACGCCCGACGCCGATTTTCAATATATTTTCCAGTCTGCCAACTACCAGTTGAAGGGCATCGTCGTGCATACCCTTCTTTCCGATCCGGCCGGAACTATCTGGGCCGGTACGAGCCGGGGATTGGTCCGGATTTCGACGCAGGCGCCGGGAAAAATCTCGCTGACGCCGTGGCCATCGGTACCCGGAAATGTCTACTGCCTTGTCCGCGATGCTGCCGGGCAGCTGTGGTTTGGTACTGAAAACGGCGTTTATCTCCTCGACACAGCCGGAAAGATCCGGTTTATGCTGACGACACCCTCGCCTGTTACCGCGCTTCTCGCCAGCCACCGGAAAACGCTGTGGGTATCGGTGCTCAACGAAGGCGTACACCGGTTCGACCTGTCTGCCCCCGGTGAGCTCTACCCTATTTCTTCGTGGACAGAAGAGGCCGACAGCCGCAAAGGCCTCAAGAGTGCCGTGGTTTCCTGTATTTACGAAGGTCCTTCTCCGGACGAAGACGTCGTCTGGATCGGCACCCGCGACGCGGGCGTGCAGGTATTCAGCTATGCCAAAAACAGCTTCAAACGCTGGGAAGGCGAACTCGCAGGTTCGGGGTCGTCGTCCTCCAGGCTGATTTTTTCCCTTTGTACCGACCGGAAAAATCACCTTTGGGTGGGAACCTACGAAGGGTTATTCTGCATTGACCGGCGGACCCGGAAGACCGATCATTTCAAGGAAAATACCGTGGGCGAGCGCGTCGTCGCCCTGCTCGAAGACCACCAGGGTACCCTTTGGGCCGGCAGCGAATCCGGCTTATTCCGGCGGGAAGGTACTGGTTTTCAGCGGGTATCGCTTGGAAGCAGTCACGGGTACATCAGCAAGCTGTATGAAGATCACCTTCATAACCTTTGGATTGGCACCGGCCACGCGTTGTTTCGCCGGGCAATGGACGGTACCCTTACCCGGTACGAATTTGCCTCGAAAGGCCCGGGTATGGCGATCGAAGCCATTGAGGAAGACAAGGACGGCAGTATCTGGGTCGGCACACTCGGAGGTCTCTATAATATTGACAATCAAGGACATATCACTTCTCTCTATACCCGCACCGACGATCCGACCAGTCTGCTGAGCAACGAAATCTACGACATTCACATCGACCGGCTGCGGCAGGTATGGATTGCGAGCAGCAAAGGCCTGAGCCTGCTGCATAAGGAAAACGGGAAGTACCGTTTCGAGCATTTTACGGAAGACCAGGGTCTGTCGAACAACGTTGTATACGGCATCCTGGAAGACAACCAGGGCCGGCTCTGGATGAGTACCAACATGGGTATTTCCCGGTTCGATACCCGCTCCCGTACCTTCCGGAATTACAGCAGCAGTGACGGGCTGTCCGGAAACGAATTCAACTCCGGCGCTTTTCACCGGAGCCGCGACGGGGAGTTTTTCTTCGGGGGGATCGGGACGCTCGTCAGCTTCAAGCCGTTTGAAATGGCGGAAAACCGGTACATGCCGCCGGTCGTTGTAACCTCTTTCCGGAAGTTTGAGCGGTCGTTTCCGATCGATAGTATCCTCACGGCTCAGGGGCGTATTGAGCTGCAGTACAACGAGAACTTCTTTTCCTTTGTCTTCAACGCTCTTGACTATACGAATCCCCAGAAAAACCAGTACGCATACCAGCTGGAAGGGTTTCAGGACGACTGGAACTTCAGCGGTACCCGGCGGTATGTCAGCTTTTCGAATCTGAGTCCGGGGGATTATGTCCTGAAAATCAAGACAGCCAACTCAGAAGGTATCTGGAACAACGACCATATCCTCGAAATTCCGATCCGCATCATTCCTCCGTTCTGGCAGCGCTGGTGGTTTTATGGACTCTGTCTACTGGCAGTCGGAATGATTGCCCGGCTGTTTTATACCTACCGGGTACGAAAACAGGTTGCTCACCTGCTCGAGCTCGAAAAAGTGAAGCTGGCAGAAAACGAACGGGTACGGAAACTCGCTGCACAGGACCTGCACGACGAATTCGGCAATACCATCACCCGGATTTCCATGCTTACGGAAATCATCAAAACCCGGCTGAACGGTAATCCGGAGGATATTCTGCCGCTGCTCACGAAAATCAGCGACAACGCCAACCGGATGTACCAGGGCACGAAAGACTTTATCTGGGCGATCAACCCGGAGCACGATAACCTCTACGAAATCGCAATCCGGCTCAAGGATTTCGGGGACGATGTACTCGACAAAACAGGTATCCGCTTCGAGGTAGTCGGCCTCGATGCCTCGCTCCGCTCGTTTGTACTGCCGATGGGCGCGAGCCGCCACCTCATCTTCCTCTTCAAGGAGGCCATCAGCAATACCCTCAAACATGCCCTGGCTACGACGACGCGGCTGGAGTTTACGGTCGACGGAGACACGGCCCGCGTCAGCTGGACAGACGACGGCAAGGGCTTCGCCAACGGACGCCGGTTTGCCGGAAACGGTCTGCTCAACATGGAAAACCGCGCCCGCAAAATCAACGGAACGGTACAGGTCGACAGTCAGGAAACGAAAGGTACTTCTGTCGTGTTGGACATGAAGATTGCCTCCAAATAGCCGGATATCCGCCGTTTATCTATCTATTTTTCAGTATATCCGACTATTCGTGCAACGTCAGGGGCCGGAATGTTATCTTTAGGTTACTTTTTGCAAAAGCCATGAGCCTTACTCTATCACCTCCTCAATCTATTAAAGTGTGCGTCGTGGAAGACGACTCGGTCATACGCGATGGATTTGCCCTTTTGATCAACGGTACGCACGGCTTCCGGGTCATGAATACCTACCACTGCTGCGAAGACGCGCTCAAAAACCTGGAGCATGACGATCCGGACGTAGTCCTGATGGATATTGAGCTGCCGGGTATGAACGGTATCGAAGGCATCGGCAAAATCAAGAAGCTGAAACCGAAGACCAATATCATCGTCATCACGGTGTATGAAAACGACGACCTCGTTTTCAAGGCTTTGTGTGCGGGCGCCGGCGGGTACCTGACCAAAAACATGCCTCCGCTGCGGCTACTGGAAGCCATTCAGGAAATCCAGGGCGGCGGCGCTCCGATGAGTACCAATGTGGCGAGAATGGTGGTGCAGTCGTTCCAGAAAAACCGGAATTCACCCCTGACCTCCCGGGAAACGGAAGTCCTCGAACTCCTGTCCAAAGGCAAGAGCTATTCCACCATCGCCGATGAGCTGTTTGTGGACAAGGAAACCATCCGTACGCATATCAAGAATATTTACTGGAAACTCGAAGTCCACTCCAAAGCAGAAGCGATTGAGAAGGCTACGAAGGAACGGTTGATCTGAGCAAAGGGCAGAGGGTCGATTTACCCCATGCTCTCTGCCCCATGCCCCCAGCATTTTCGCTGAAAGCTTCTTCCGAAGGGAGGGAGCTTTTGTATTTTTTAGGGTTGACAATTCCCTCTTATGTATATACGTTAAGTCGACTATTCCCGGGTTAACTTTCCAAAAAGGAGGCGCCACTCCCCCATTCTGTCCGCAAAGAGGGAGACAGCGTCCCCCATTCCATTTGCCTTCTATCATTATTCAAACAACTGACAGACAGGATGCTACAAATTATAAGCCTAAAACATAGGCAGAAAATGCCATTTTAAAATCCCCCATACCGAGTTATTCAGGCAGCGCGTTTCACGGAGAATTTTGTGAATTATCACTTTTCCAAGTAAAACACTCTGTCATGAAAAAATCTGTACACGTGATCAGTTGGACGTTCGCGTTCTGGATCGCATTGGGGCAGTGGGTCCTGGCTCAGGACCGCGTCCTGACGGGATCGGTCCGGTCCACGACTGACCAAATGCCCGTTCCCGGAGCCAACGTTGCCGTCAAAGGCAAGAACCGCGGAACCGTTACCGACTCGGACGGCAAGTTCAGCCTTCCTCTTCCCTCCGGCGATATTGTCCTGGTGGTCAGTTCCGTCGGATTCAAACGCCTGGAAATTCCGGTAGGCTCAAAAAGCTCGATCGAGATCCTCCTGGAAGGAGACCAGTCTCTGCTCAGCGAGGTAGTCGTCACCGCCTCGGCCATTGAGCGGGAGAAAAAGACGCTTGGCTATGCTGTCACCAACCTGAAAAACGCCGATTTTACCAAGGCCAGCGAATCGAACATGCTTCGCTCGCTGCAGGGACGGATCGCCGGGGTGCAAATCTCGGGCGCATCCGGTGCAGCCGGCGGCGCGACACGCGTGGTGATCCGGGGTGCGCAGTCGTTCAATGGAAACAACCAGCCGATTTATGTGGTCGACGGGGTGATCATCTCGAACAACAACACCACGACTTCAGCCGGTACCGGTGGCGACCTCAACAACGGCGTCGACATTGCCAACCGTGCAACGGACATCGACCCGAACAACGTCGAGTCGATTTCAGTCCTGAAAGGCCCGGCCGCAGCAGCCCTTTACGGTTCGCAGGCAGCTTCCGGAGCCATCATCATCACGACGAAAAACAACTCGAAAAACGGTCCCCGCTCGCAGATCAGCCTGAACGCTGCCTGGACGTTTGACACGCCGTTGCGCCTGCCGGACTTTCAGAATACCTTCGGAAACGGTTTTGACGGGAAATACGAACCCCAGAACAACGTCAGCTGGGGTCCGAAGATGGATGGCCGTATGGTATCCAACTGGCGGACCGAAGGGCTGGTGGCCAACGGGCTGCAGGCTGAGCAGGATTCAGTCGCCTTCGTTCCTTACAAAAACAACGTCCGGGATTTCTTCCAGACAGGCGTAACGCGGAACCTGTCCCTCTCGATGATGGGCCACAGCGCGACGTCAAACTATTCCATGACGATCTCGAACGTAAACCAGACGTCGATGATTCCGCATACCTCGTATCAGCGGACCTCGCTGAACCTCGGCGCAGGTACCAGCCTGTTTGACAACAAGGTACGTGCGAGCTTCTCTGCCATTTATACCAATTCAGGCGGTGATCGCGGCGTTCAGGGACAAGGCCGTTCGAACATCCTGCAAACGATCTACAATACCCCGCGTAACGTGAGTCTGGTTGACCAGAAAAACTACAACGATCCTTCGGTATGATCTGGACAACTACTACCTGGCCGGTTTCCGGAACAACCCGTACTGGCTGCTGGACAATAACCTGCTGACGGATAATGTCAACCGTATCCTGGGTAATGCGCAGATCACCTATACCCCGCTCTCCTGGCTTACCTTTACCTATCGCGCGGGTGCCGATATCTTCTCCGATTACCGGAAGCAGAAATTTGCCAAGGGTACCATCAGCCTGGTGGACGGTCGCTACGTGGAAGACAATACCTTGTCGAAAAATTTCCTCTCCGACTTCATCGTCACGATCAACCGGGATATTACGCCGGATCTCAACGCGCGCCTTATCCTCGGTCACAACCTGCAGGATAACAATACGTCGCGTTCGGTGGCAGACGGACAGCCCCTCATTGTTCCCAACTTTTATGACCTGAGCAACGTCACGACGACGGTCAATACCCGCGCCGACGCCCATACCCGCCTGTTCGGGGTATACGGGGACCTTCAGTTGTCCTTCCGGGATTACCTCTTCCTGAGCTTTACGGGTCGTAACGACTGGTCTTCCACCCTGCCGACGAAAAACCGTTCCTTCTTCTATCCCGGAACGAGCCTTGGTTTTGTCTTCACCGACGCATTCAAGGGTCTGAAAGACAAGAGCTGGCTGAACTACGGTAAACTGCGTGCGAACATTGCTTCTGTAGGTAAGACTGCTGCGCCGTACTCGCTGCTGCCGGTTTTTACCCGCTCCAGCATCACAGATGGTTTCAATGGCCTGTATCAGTTCCCGCTTAACAGCATACCGGGCTTCGCAGTTGGAAACGTGCGCGGCAATGCAAATCTGCGTCCGGAAATCACAACATCCTGGGAAATCGGAACAGACCTGCAATTCTTCCAGAATCGCCTTGGTCTTGATTTCACCTACTACCACTCTGTCAGCAAAGACCAGATCGTAAACGTCCCGATTTCCAGTACCTCCGGCTTCAATTCCCAAACGCTGAACGCGGGAACGATGCAAAACCAGGGGATCGAAGTCGTGCTGAGCGGAACGCCGCTGAAAACGAAGGGTGGATTCAAATGGGATATCGCCGTGAACTTCACCCGCAACCGGAATAAGGTCACGGAATTGTATAATCCCCTGGCGCCGGTTAACCTCGGCGGTCTCGGAGCGACAGGCCTTCAGGCACGTCTGAACGAGCCCTATGGTACCTTCTTTGGCTCGAAGATGCTGCGTGACCCGAACGGAAACGTGGTAGTAGATCCGTCAACCGGTCGCCCGATGGTCGATCCCGTACAGGCTCCGCTGGGTAATATCCAGCCGGACTTTACCGCTGGTCTTGTCAACAACTTCAGCTACAAGGGCTTCAACCTGAACGTCCTGTTTGACACCCGTCAGGGAGGCAAGTTCTACTCGCAGACGCGCGTAGCAGGCCGTTTCTCCGGTATTCTGGAAGAAACGACCTACAACGATCGCCAGCCGTTTCTCTATCCGAACTCGGTGCTGAAGCAGGCGGACGGCAGCTTTATCCCGAATACCACGGTGAAGACGGACGGCGGATTCAACTACTGGTCGACGATCTCGAATATCTCCGAAAACTCCCTCTTTGATGCGTCTTACATCAAGCTCCGGGAAATCAGCCTTTCCTATTCCCTTCCGCGCACGTGGATCAGCAAGGCACGCCTGACCAATGTACAGCTTTCGCTCATCGGCCGGAACCTGGCATTGTGGACGCCCAAGTCCCAGCAAACGGTGGATCCGGAAGTCAGCTCCTTCGGTACCGGCAACGCCCAGGGATATGAATTCCTGGCTTATCCGTCGCCTCGCAGCTACGGTTTCAGCGTGAAAGTAATTCTGTAAACAGGCATTTTCGGCGGGCTCCGGCCCGCGTCCATGATATCATTCCTATGAAATCTTTTGTGAAATCCATCTTCCTGGTCTCGGTGCTGCTGTCTGCGACGACAGCCTGCAACGACTACCTGGACATCAATACGGATCCGAACAACCCGACAACTGCGGATATCAACCTGGTCCTTCCTTCAGGTCAGGCATTCGTCAGCTTTGTCGTCGGAGGCCAGTTCAACATCCTCGGCGGTACGCTGGGGCAATACTGGACACCACCCAAAGGCGGTAACCAGTACCGTCAATGGGACCAGTACAACATCAACTCGTCGACCCTCGACGGAAACGGCGGGCAGTTTGTTGCCCTCTATTCCGGCGCCATGCAGGATTTCCAGAACGTCATCACGAACGGAACCGCACAAAACGAGTGGAGAATGGTCGGTATCGCCAAAATCATGAAGGCGTATACCTTCCACGTCCTGACGGATCTGTACGGAGATATTCCGTTTACGGAAGCACTCGACGCTGACAAGACCGTCACGCCGAAGTATGACAAGCAAAAGGATATCTACGCCGGAATTCAGGCCTTGCTCGACGAGGGTAAAGCGGATATTGCGAAGAAGCAGGGACGTTTCCCCGGTCAGGCGGATCTGATCTATAAGGCATCGTCCGATGCCGACATGGAGAAATGGACGCGCGTGGCGAATACCATCAAACTGCGCTCCTACATCCGTTTGAGTCAGGTAGATGCTGCCGCCGCCAAAACCGGGGTTCAGGCGCTGTACTCCGGACAGAACGAGTTTATCCGGTCTTCCGAAAGCTTCACGTTTGCCAATTCAGCCAACACGAATGCAGAAAACCCGTTCTGGCAGGCTGTCTTCCGGCTTCCGAATAACCTGACGGCCTCCAAAACCATCGGCGACCTCATGACGCCGGTGAGCGATCCGCGTATGCCGGTCTTTTTCCTGGACGCCGATCTGTCGACGCCGGCGATGGACTATGTCTTTGTCCCCAACGGAACGCTGGCAAGCAATACACCTGACAAGACCTCCTATCCCGGCAAATGGTTTATCGGCCAGCAGTTTACGAACGGCGCCATCCGCGGAACGGATGTTGCTTCCGGCGTGTCTACTACCGACAACAACAACGCCCGTGCCCGTGCGACGATTTTCCTGAGCTACGAAGAAAGCCTCTTCCTCCGCGCCGAAGCGGCAGAACGCGGCTGGGCTCCCGCACAGGAAGTAGCGAAAGCGCTCTACGAAGATGCGATTAAGGCATCGATGAGCCGGTACGGTGTAGCCATCGGCGACTTCCTCTCGAAAGTCGACTACACCAAGGCGACCAACAAAATTCAGGCTATCATCAGCCAGAAATATGTGGCGCTGTTTGGAACGGGCGGTCTGGAGGCCTATGCCGAATTCCGTCGGACCGGCTTCCCGGCGATGCCCCTACCGGTGACAAACATCACAGGCGGCAAGTACATGAAACGTCTGCCGTATGTCGACTCAGAGCTTCAGCGGAACCCGAATGTCAGCCAAACCGGCATCGCCCCCGGCGATATCCTGACGCCGGTCTGGTGGGACGTGGATTAGGCAGGCTGGAATTCCCGCTCGTGTTCATAGTTTTCAGTTTGCGGTTTTCAGTTTTGAGAGATTAGCGACGCTGTAGAATCTTGCAGCTGACCCAACTGAAAACAGAAAACCGCGTAACAAGAAAGGCAACCCGTCACCGGGTTGCCTTTCTTGTTACGCGCAGAATGTGGTATGGGATTAAGCCGGATGGAGCGGATTTTCATTGGTAAAACCGCGCTGCCACCATCTTTTCAACCGCTATTCTGTGGTTTTTCACACTTATCAGGAAAGGAAACCACTCATCCCAATCACTCAGCCTGGGGGAAAGAGCCTAACCGACTGATTCTGACCTTTGATTGTCGTTAAAATCAATCGATCGTCGCCATGAAAACCTCCCTTGTTACCCTTCTGCTCGCCGGTGCCGGACTACTCTCGGTACAGGCCGTTTCGGCTCAGGAAACGCAGTCGCTGACCGAAGCGGAAGAAACGGTATCCGCCAACCGGACCCGGACCTTTGCCGTGAACGTCTTTCCGACAACGGAGAAGACCAAGATGAATGTTATGATCGAAAAGTACTTCAATGTGCCGTTGGATATCAAAGTACTCGATGCCAAAGGCAACATCCTTTCAGGCGACGTCATGCCTAAGCGGAAGAAAGGGTACTGGCGGAAGTTCGATCTGAACCAGTTGCCCGACGGGGTATACAAATTTCAGATTTCGAACGGTGTAGAGACCATCACCAAAGAAGTAGTCCTAATCACGGAACCACCGAAATCACATATGATGGGCCGCGTTGTCAGCATCCGCTGAAATACCTGTCTCCCCCGGCCCGCCGCCGGGGTTTTTTATGTTCCGAGGCGCCGCTGGATCAGCCGGCGGACGACTTCATACAATACGTTCGGCTTCAGGGTACGCCAGTTGGGAATTTCTTCGAGCGTACCGCCGTAATTGATGTAGTAATCGAGGTGGTACTTCGTGAATTCTGCTTCGACAAAATCACGGAAATTGAGCGCCACAATCCACCCGTCTTCCACTTCTTCAAACCATTCGGCATAGTAGTCGTCCTCCGTCGTCCCGTGAAAATTCAGCACATTCTCCCCGATGAGAATGAACTGGTTAATACCTTCTCCCACAAGCGGATCGACGACATTCCGCTTGAAAAACATAATGTCATTGTGGAGGGTATCATTCCATTCGCCGAGTAGTTCGATGATGGTATAGTGCTGATCGTAGTCGGTGAACAGAATCTTACAATACAGCGTCTCAGACCCGATTTCATCCCAGTTGGGGTGAATGTAGTAGCCGTAGATCGCGTTTTCGTATTCCTGGAAGTTGTATTCGCGGCCGTAAAAGGGCGAGCGGCTGTCGTCCGCCGCCGTATACTGTTTTTCCCAGCCGTAAAAAGGTTCTATGTCCTGCATGGCTTAATAATGCTTACTGTTATCGGTAATGAGAGTTGAACGCGTGCGGCAAAACGGGGCATTTCGCCCCGGTAGCCTGTGTTGCCGATCCGAACGTTGTCTTTCCGGCATACGCCTCCCGATTGCATCGTCCCCGAAGGTAGCGGACGATCTCATTCACTTCGACGGATTCCGGGTAAATTAATGTCATTCCTGATTATGCAGCAAAAAAACCGCTGCCCCGTAAGAATCGGCTATCCGGGCAGGTAGAGGTCATATTCCCGCGTACCATCTTGTTTTAACCTATTTCAAGCAGTTCATATAAGTATTTTTATCTGTCTTTTCCCAACTGGAAAAAGTATTCAATTATGTATCAGCAGAACGCATGTAAACAAAATCAAAAACAAATGATTTCATCATTAACAAAATAATATTTTGGAAGAAATGCCAATTACATTTATCTTAACGGCCACTATGTAACCCATTCATCTTATGAAAATTGCGTTGGTTGTCCTGCTTCAACTTTTCGCTTCTGTTGCAGCATCAGGGCAGGCCGTTTCGGTCAAAATCCGTCCTGATCGACGGTACATGAAACAACCGTGGGAAAATTACTATTCGCAAATTCCGGTCAGCGGAGAGACGCGGGTTGGGCTGATGGCTTTTGAAACCGCTGACAAAGTAGTTCCTACCTCCTTTTTTGTCCGAATACCTGAACACAAATCTCCCATCCTGTCTGTTGAGGTCAGTTCCCGCGACGGTCGTTACCAGGCAAATCTGTTTTACGACATTTCGTCCATCAAACCTCAGGTAATCGAACTTGAATTACCAACACGATATATAAGTGAACTCCACAGCTACACTGTCCGGGACATAACCATACTGAGCAAAATCGTGCCGGCAAAAGACAGGGATCCGGAATGCTATGTTCTTTCTTGCTGGAATCGTCCTGCTTTCAAAAACAATCTGGCGTATGTGTATTTGAATTCAGAACATCCGACAGATCTTATTCTCGAGGATTCGCACGCCACTGAACGCATCATCGAATGCAACCGGATCACGGAAGGTAATTCCGTTTCCTACAATTGCTCCTGCGTTATTTCCGGCTATAATCTGGAAGAATACAGGGGTAGCAGAATTCGTCAGATTATTTCAAAACGCCTGCCCAGAAAAGACCATGTTTTCCTCGATTTCCCGGTTCGCTTTTAACGTATTGAAACTCCCGGCCGGAACCTGGATTCTCGGCATTATGGGTGTATTTGTCTGTCTCTTCACTGGTTTGGCACTATTGGACCCGGTCTCCACTTCTTTTTCCGTTACCGCTCAGACGGAACGTATTTCTGTGAATATACTGGATGATAACGGCAGCAGAATTAATCTGTATGAAGCTACTATTTACGATAAGGGAACAGAACCTATTTATCAGGGATTCAACGGGTCTTTGAAGCTTCAGCGAGGGACGTCTGTCCAGATCGAACGAATTGCCTACGGTCCGGCGATTCTCACGTTTACTACAGCCTCGGGAACAACAACCGGCACGCTGTTTAACGAGTCGGGGAAATTTGTCAGACATACAGGCCGTTACCTCCAGGTATTTCTGGAGAACCTCAGGGCGAAGGCGGATAGCGGCTTTACAACTGTTGTACCGATAGATGGAGAAGTAAGCATCGGCCGCTCGATTGACTTCGAAACATTCCGCGAAAGTACCGCGCTTTTCCGAAGTGGTCAGATTAGTCTGGTAGGCTCTTCGCGTTTCGCAGACAGCTTTGACGCAGGGACCATACAGCTTTTTCTGGGAGACCAGATTGTCTTCGAAAAGCAGCAAAATAACGCATTTGGATTCGTCACTATTAACGAAGAACCTGGCATGCAGGCCTCCTACCGGGTTGCTGCTAACCAGGCGACTGTCCTAAAATCAGGCCCGCAAATAGAAGGAAGCGGATATGCCATACGGGCGACAAAACTGGATAGGTTGCTTAAATCCCCGACCTATCAGTTTGCGTCTCTCTTTTTCGGATCCCTGGTAATTATTACGACGTTGATCACCTTTTTAGTCGACATTATCCCGAACAAAAATCTACTGAGATTATTGCGGAAATGAGAAACATCTACTTAATACTGGCGTATGCAATATGCCTGTCTTCCAACACATTCGGACAACAACCCGTTCATATCCGGGCCCGCGAAACCGGTCAGGGAATATTGAAATCGAGGAACGGCGAGTGTTTTGTAATCGCTCCCCTTCACGTAGTAGAAAAAGAATCGAAACCGGTGGAGATAAGGGGCCGGCAAAATACCCTTTCAAAAGCCTTGTTTATCGGGACGTACCAATTAGATCTCGGCTTGCTCCGTATTACGGAAGGAGAAAAACAAAATTGCGAAAACTGGGATATCGCGTCCGACTTTGATAAATCCTTGAACGAAACATACGAGGGTATTCTCGAGACCATTCAGGAAAACGGAAGCAGCAAAGCAATCAAGGTTTTCCTGAACGAAAAGGACGAAACTTACATAACAATCCGGCCGAGCTTCCCTAACGACAAAATTATCAAGGGAATGAGCGGCTCTTCTCTCTTCATTCTGGCGAACGGTAAGCGGGTTTATCTGGGAATGCTCATGGAAGTCGATACGGAAAATAAAGGCATTGTTCTACGGGCAGACATCATCGACAAAACGCTTAGTTCTTTTTTTTCGTCAGGTAAGGTTGAGCACAATGCTTCAAGCCCTCCTCTTCCTTCTTATAAATCCATCACTGAAAGAGGATTCCGATTTGATTTCGCCGAATGCAAAAAGAACGGCTCTTCCATTACGTGTAAGTTATTTGTAACAAGCGAAATAAAAGACAGTAAAATCTTGATCATCGCTAACTATTATGAAAATTCTGCACGGATATACGATCAGAACGGCATGGAGTTCCGACCTGAATATGTTCGACTGGGAAACCAGACCGAGACAGGACAGGTCGGATGGGACTATACATTGGTGAAAGGTGTAAAAGCTCCGCTTGAATTCAAATTCAACGAAATACCCGATGATACCAAAGGAATTAGTTTGTTTCGATTCGTCATCGAAATACCCGACCAGGGCATCAGCGAGATTAAATTCCGAAATCTGCAATTCGCAGGACTATCCGACAAATTTTTAAACCCTCTCAAAAAAGGAATACAGTCCCGGGAAGATATGGGGCTGGATATTCAATTGATGGAATGCATCAGGAATGGCTCTTCTGCGGTATGCCGTCTGCTCGTAAAAAGTAACGTAAAAGATCAAAAAGTAAGGTTTATTGCCCAATACTATGAAAACAGTGCGAGGTTGTATGACCAGCAGGGGCAAGAGTATTTTTCGCACACTATCTCACTGGGAAACAGCCATTCGGACGGTATTGTAGGACAGGACTACACACTAGTTCAGAACATTCAAACGCCGCTCGAAATCAAATTTGACGAGGTACAGGAAACCGCGAAAGGCGCATCACTTCTGCGGCTGATTATTGAATCAGAAAACAATCGAAGTGAGGTCAAATTCTATGCTATTCCATTCTCGGACGAAAAAGCTTACGTACCGGCTCCGCCAGTCAAAGGAATTAAATCGTCAAATATAAACGGGCTGGATTTTCAACTACTGGAATGCAAACGCAACGGAGACAATCTTGTATGCCGGTTGGTTGTAAAAAGTCCCGAAAAAGACCGGATCGCCTCCTTTGTCGTGAACTATTATCAATTTACAGCAAGGGTTATTGGAGACAATGGCGTCGACTACAAACCAACACTCGGACGCATCGGTACAAAAACAGGTGAAGGAACAATCGGTCAGAATTACTACCTGGTTCGGAATGTACAGACCGAACTTGAATTCACTTTTGGTAATTTTCCCGAATCGGTCAAATCAGTTGCATTGCTCAGGTTCTTTTTCTCCTTCGATAACTCGCAAAGTCTCCCGGTCGAGTTTTCAAAGATTCCTGTCATATAAGTAAGATACCCCTTTCAACTTGGGCCGGCTGACGGATCGTCGTTCATCCGATGAACTGACACTGATTTAGTGAGTCTTAGTCATGGATTCCGGCACGGTCAATACAAAATCAGCCAGGCCGGGCTTCGCTTCTACCGGCGCGGCAATATCTCTTTCCTCGGTCGTTGCGATGGTAACAATCCGAAGGGCAGGGTTTGCCTTCCGAAGGTACCAGCTGATACCTTCAAAATGATCGCTGTGATAGCTTCCGTTGAAATGCAGGAAAACAGCATTGTCTTTTTTGTTTCGAAGGATGAAATAAGCCATCGTCGCATCCTTGATTGCCTGGGCGCGGGCCATGTTTTCACCACTCGTCGCCGAGCCATGGGGTCCGCCCATTTTAAGCATGGCAGCATAGCCCGGCAGTTGCAGGTCTACTTCCACCGGAAGGGGCGCGATGGACTTCCGGGCTTCGGGTGAAAGAGTCTCCAGTTCGCCGGGGCCTTTTTTTGCGACAAGACTGGCATACCGTCTCGGAATATTCGTCGCGACGAAAGCCAGGTGATTCTCGCGGGCCAGGTCTACCAGCGGTTTATAATCTGTTTTGAAGTTCGGCCATACCTTGGCTTCGGCTTCGAGCTGCTGGGCGGTAATGGTTCCGTTGACGTACTCGTCCAGTACCAGCTGGTTATCCGCCTCAAACATCTCCGCGCCCAGAACAACTTTCTTGCCGCCGGCCAGCAGATCGGCCGCCAGCTCGTGCTGCAGCCAGTGACAAACAGGATTATTGTGCAACTCGCCAAAGAGGACCACATCGGCCTGACCGGCCTGCCGGAGCAGGGCTTCATAGTTCGAGGTCTTCAGTTGGCGGTCGTAGACGAGGTAGGCCGGCTTGTCGGCCAGCAACGTCATCAAAAGGGAAGCAAGCCAGAAACTTTTCATGCATTATTGGCGGTCAAAATAATAGCATACCTCACTTTTTTTCATTCCGATTTTCGGGTAGTACTCCACCGCTTTCGGTGCGGCGAGCAGAATGAGCATGGCATTGGGGCCGCCGGCCAGCCGTGTTTTGTCGACCAGCTGCCGACCGATTCCCTGATGCTGGTACGCTTCGTCGACGGCAAGGTCAGACAGGTACGTACAGAAACTGAAATCGCTCAGCGCCCGCGAAACCCCCACGAGCAGGTCGCCATCCCATGCCGTTACAAGGATAGAGGCATGATCAAGCATCTGCTGGATGCGGGGTATGTCGTCGACCGGCCGTCGCTCCCCAAGTGTTGATCGGTTGAGTAAATCAATGTAATCAGTTGCTGACAACAGGCGTTCGGTAGAGTAGACGAGCATGGGAGGCTGGCTTGGGTTTTCTGTTTACAGTTTTCTGTTTACGGAGAGATTGGGTTTGGAGTAGTGTAAAATGTTGTTCCTGCTACGGGGCAAACCATTTTCTTATAATGTCTGTTCCCAAAAACGTGGGCCTCACTAAACTCTCAACGCGAAACCCCAAACTAAAAACCGAAAACCCAACAACCCGATTCCCCATGCTTGACACTTTCCAGCTTACGCGTGAACAGATTGATTCCGCTTATTCTTACGAATCCTACCGCAGTCTGATTGACACCCTTCTCGCAAAGGGGCAAACCACAGGCCCGAAGCAAAGCGAGGCACTCACCAAATATACACAGCTCAATGTCCAGCGCATGCACCGTCTGGATAAAACGACCGTTCTGATGCCGGAGCTGGCGGAGGCTGCCCGGCAACTGGATCGCTCCTATTTCTGGCTCGTTCTGACAGAAGGATGGTGCGGAGACGCCGCACAGATCATCCCCGTTTTCGAGCATATCGCCACCGCCTCAAATGGCCGGATTCAGACCCGCTATTTTTTGCGGGACGAACACCCGGAATTCATGGACGCCCACTTGACAAAAGGCGGCCGGGCCATTCCGAAGCTGGTTGTTGCCGATGCCGAAACCTTACAGGAAGCGGCGGAATGGGGCCCCCGACCGGAACCCGCACAGGAGCTCTACTGGTCGCTGAAAGACGGGCAGGTTCCTTTCGACGAACTCACGACCCGGCTTCATACCTGGTATGCAAAGGATAAAACCCTGACGACGCAGGCGGAATTACTGGCATTGTTGCACCAGCTTCAATAACCTTCCAGCCCTCGCAAAACCATAGGCTTATAAGACACTGACTAACAGGCGTTCAGGTCGATTTTGCACTCCGGATGGGCGTGGACAATTCCCCTTTTCCTTATTGCTTATTGGCCTGAACTGCCTATTTTTGACGAAAACACGAGCCTGGCTGAATGGTTAGGTGCAGGGTCAGCTATGATACGTTGGAGTGGTAAGCGACTGATTGTCAATATATTTCTTCTTGGGATTTTTCTTCTCGTGGCTTACTACCTCTGGTTTCCTCCTATCTGGGCGTGCCAGACTGTGCGTTTTCGCGGTTATACCGAAATTGAGAATTCGGTTTATGTGAGTAACCATACCAGCCAGCCCCGCCGGGATTCGCTCGTCAACCTGATCGGTCAGGCGCGGGCACGCATCCGGAACTTCTGGGGCGACCAGCGGGGAAATGCAACCATCATTTTTTGTTCCAATCCGGAAGAATACCTTACTTTTTGCCTGCTGTATGAAGGCGCCGGCTGTAGTCTCGGTACGCCGACCGGTTCCTGGATTATATTGAACCCCGACGGACTCAACGTAGATGTCATCGCGCATGAAATGTGTCATGACGAACTGTTTGCACGCCTCGGCTGGATGAAGGCCAAGTCGGCCCTGCCGCAGTGGTTCGACGAAGGGTTGGCGCTGATGACCGACTACCGCTATTCCGACCCGGATACTGCCCGCCGTTATTCCGGATATGTGCAGGAATGGGACGTGCTGACGCGGCACGGCAAGCTGAGTCCGCGGTTACAGGAACTCGAAACGATAAGCGGCTTTTTCGGCGCACAGCGCGGGAAAGCCGATCCGTCGCGCACCGCCCGGTCGTATGTTACGGCAGGTATGGAAGTGGCCAGATGGACGGGTCTCGTTGGAAAACCCGGCCTCGAACGGCTCCTGCAGCAGGTCCGGGACGGATATGAGTTCAATGTGGCTTACAAGGAAATCGAACAATACCATCGCCCCAAATTATAGCGTTCAACAAACCCTGCGGAAGCGCTTTCAGAGCGTTTCTGTCTCCTGTCTGATTCTATGAAAATCGCGCTGAACGGCCGCCCGCTCACCGACCAGACCAAAGCTGCCATCCAGGCTCTCCTGGGTGAGCTGGCCCGACGAGGGGCCGAGGTCCAGATCAACGATGCTTACGGGCAAACGCTCCAGGAATGGGGCGTCATGCACCCGTTCACTTCTTTGTATACTTCCCGTGCGGATCTTTTCGATGCAGACTTCGTTTTCAGCATCGGAGGAGATGGTACGCTGCTTGAAACCGTAACCCACGTAGGGGAGCGCCGGCTTCCGATTGTCGGTGTTAATACCGGACGTCTTGGATTTTTGGCTACAATCAAGCCCGAAGAAATTGCACAGACACTCGACTGGCTGGAAAACGGCAACTATTCCCTGGATGAACGGGTACTGCTGCACGTCGAAAATGACCGGGATGTATTCGAAGGGACAAACTTTGGCCTGAATGATTTCGTAGTTACGAAAACAGATCGATCCTCCATGATCGTGGTTCATACCTGGCTGGACGGAGAATTCCTGAATTCGTACTGGGCAGACGGCCTGGTCATTTCCACCCCCACCGGTTCAACCGGCTATTGTCTCAGCGTGGGCGGCCCGGTGGTTCTGCCCCGAACCAATAACTTTATTATCGCTCCGATCAGCCCGCACAACCTGAATGTCAGGCCGATCGTCGTCAACGACAGCAGCAGAATCGAGGTACGTGTGGAAAGCCGGAGCAAAAACTGCCTGATTTCATTGGACTCCCGTTCGAAAGTCGTCGACGACTCCATCCGGTTTACCGTGCGAAAAGAGAAATTCGGCGCCCAACTGGTCAAGGTAAAGGGCGATACATTCCTGGAAACGTTGCGAAGCAAACTGAACTGGGGACTGGACATACGGAATTAGCCCGACAGAATTTAGGTCTTTGTTCATATACCAAAGCAAAGGAGGTTCGCGTTAACCGGTTACCTTTGAAGCGTTCAGGAGGATCTGAAACCTAGGCAACATGCGAAAAAGTATTTTACTGATTAGTAGTTTTTGCGTACTGGGCATCGGCGCAGCTCATGCTCAGTTGCGCCTCAGCAAAAATTCCGGAAAAGGAGGCTATAAGCCAAAGTTCGAGCCATACTCCAGCGTGGCGTTTGGCGTCGGGACGTCGAGCTACTACGGGGAACTGGCCCCTCTGAGCGATCCGATTCGGTCAACGTTTCAGTTGATGCGGTGGAATATCTCGGCCAATTATACCCGGCATTTTACCCCGCAGCTAAGCGGCCGCGTCGCACTGACGCTTGCCCGACTGACTGGAGACGACTATAAATTTGCGAATGGACAGCCTAAGTACGATTATAATTTCGTCCGGAACCTTCACTTCAGAAATGACGTCAAAGAACTCGCATTCACCGGTCATTATCAGTTTGTTCCTGAAGGAAGGGACTTTACACACCGGTCGCTTATTACGCCCTACGTTTTCCTGGGTATTGCCGTCATAGCACACAATCCCAAAGCACGAACTCCGGAGGATATGGGGAATAACTGGGTAAGCCTGCAACCCCTCGGAACCGAAGGCCAGGGACGCCCCGGCTATGCCAAACCCTACTCACGGATCACTGCCGCTATTCCGTTCGGATTTGGCCTCCGGTATAAAATTAACCGGCGCTGGGATATTTCGGCTGAGGCCGGATTTCGGTACACTTTTTCTGATTACATCGACGATGTAGGCGGTGTGTACGCAAATCCCGGAGATATGCTGGATAATCCGACAGCCATTGCAATGAGTAACCGAAGCCTGGAGCGGACTGCTGCCCGTAAAGGCGGTGACCGCACGGCTGGTGCCCGTCGATATATGGTTGAGAAGCTCGGTTATCCCGACAATACCAATTTTGACCCTTTTGCACAGCCAATCACCGGCTTTACCCAGGGGTTTGATCGTGGAGGCGGCCGCCCGGATATGTACCTATTGACCAATATTCACGTCAACTACATCCTGGCTCCCAAGGTAAAGTGCCCGCCGTTGCGGTAGTACCCTGTTTCCACACGATCTGACGAGAAGAAACCGGCTGGTTTCTGTGATACACCTGATTTTTCGAATGCACGTCCGGATATTATTCCTTTTGATCATTGCCTCAGGTCTCGCGCCGGCTGTCCGCGCCCAGAAGATCGAATTCGGCGGCGGCTTCGGCGGGATGAATTACAAAGGAGACATTTCTCCTGTATTTCAACCGAAATTCATGAAACCCGGCGGCCATCTCTTCTTCCGTTATAATGCCACGAAAGCGGTCTCCGGTCGATTTTCTCTGACCGGCGGCCGCATTTACGGGAGTGACATCAAAAGTTCAGATCCGTTCCAACAGAAAAGAGGCGTTATTTTTGGAACAAGGATCATCGAAGCCAGCGCAGACGTGCAATTCAATTTCCTGGATTTCAACTATGCGCGTCGCCGGCCGCGAAACTGGTCGCCTTACGTTTTCGCCGGTCTGGGTTTGTTTACGTTCAAACCCGATCAGGAAAAAGTGGAGCCGTATAAGACAACCGGTCTCGCGATTCCGTTTGGCGCAGGTATCAAGTGGCAGGTAAAGGGGCCTTGGAGTATCGGCGTGGAATTTGGCACGCGGAAGACCTTTACCGACTACCTGGATAACTACAATGCGCATGGCGCCGGTATCCCCAAAAATTACCAATCTGATCCCACCCGGAAGGATATGTACTATTATTCTTCCATCTCTGTCAGCTATACCATCCTGAAAATTGCGTGTCCGGATTAAGCGGATGGCCGACCAGGCTGAAAACTGCTGCGAAATCCTTACTTTTGCGCCATAGTTTCAGAACCTGTGAGGTTTGAGGCCTTACAGGTTTTTCGTATCAGAGGATGAAGGAAAGCATCGATCCTAACAATCTCCCCCGCCATGTCGCCGTTATCATGGACGGAAACGGGCGCTGGGCCAAACAAAAAGGCATGGTCAGCCGGATATTCGGCCACCGCCATGCGATTAAAGCGGTTGAAGAAGTCGTGGAAGGATGTGCCGAACTGGGCATCGGATTCCTGACCTTGTATACGTTTTCGACGGAAAACTGGGACCGTCCCCAGGAAGAAGTCGAGGCCCTGATGGAACTGCTCGTTCAGGCGATTGCGGATCAAACGCCCAAGCTCCTGAAAAATAACATTCGTCTGCTCACCATCGGCGACACCGAAAGTCTGCCGAGACGTTGCCGGGCAGATCTGAAAACCGCGATGGACAAGACCCGGAATAACACCGGCCTTTCCCTCATTCTGGCACTCAGTTACAGTGGAAAATGGGATATCGTGCAGGGGATTAAAAAGATTGCCAGAGCCGTTCAGCAAGGTGAACTTTCACCGGAAGCCCTTTCCGAACGTGATCTGGACGGGGCATTGGCGACTGCAGGTATCCCCGACGTGGATCTGATGATCCGCACCGGAGGAGATCGCCGGATCAGCAATTTTCTGCTGTGGCAACTTGCGTATGCGGAACTCCATTTTACCGACGTATTCTGGCCTGATTTCCGGCGGGAGCACCTGGATCAGGCCCTGCGCGATTTTCAGGGAAGAGAACGTCGGTTCGGAAAAACGAGTGAACAACTTAAAGCCTAATAATACACGTAATTTCCACCCGGTTGGAGAACCCGCCGGTAAGCGCACAGGCACCTGGAAATTGAACTATTAACCCATGAGAAAGGTTTTCCCCCTCATCCTATTTTTTTTACCGTTCCTTTCTTTCAGCCAGGCCCGTGTCGGACTGGGTGGACAGCCAGCTACGCCTCAGGCTCAGGCTCAACAGGGTGGTCTGGAATATACTCAGCCGAAAGAATATACCATCAAAGGACTGACCACCAGCGGAACCAAGTTTTATGACGCGGCTTCTCTGGTGTCTATTTCCGGGCTGCGTGTGGGCGACAAGGTTATGATTCCGGGGATCGCCATCTCCGGAGCCATCAAAAAACTGATGGATCAGGGTATCCTCGAGGACGTCGAAATCACGGCTACCAAAATCGAGGGGGAGAATATCTGGCTGGATATTTTCATGCGTGAACGTTCGCGTCTCTACAAAATCACGTTCAGCGGTATCCGGAAAGGACAGCAGGACGCGCTCAATGACAAGGTCAAGCTCATCAAGGGTAAGATCATCAACGAAGCGCTGATCAAGAATACCCAGGCCACCATTAAGAAGCACTTTGTAGAAAAAGGCTTCCTCAATGCGTCTGTCAAAGTAAAGCAGGCCGCTTCGGACTCTTCGCTGGGTAATAACGCCGCGCTGCTGGTGACGGTCGACAAAGGTCCCAAGATCAAAATCAACAACATTGCTTTTGAAGGCCGTGAGGAGATCAGCGAGGCGACGGTCCGCAACAAACTGAAAGGCACGAAACAAATGCGTTTCGGACGGGTTTTCACGCCATCGAAGTTTATTCCCAAGAAATTTGAGGAAGACAAAGGCAAACTCATCGAGTTCTACAACAAGAAAGGATTCCGTGACGCGCGGATCAACTACGATTCGGTCTACGCGCACAACCGGAAGACGGTCAATGTATTACTGAACCTGGAAGAAGGCAAAAAATACCACTACCGAAATATCTCCTGGGAAGGCAACTACCTCCACTCGGATTCAGTCCTGACGGAGATTCTCGGCGTCAAGAAAGGCGATGTGTACAACCCGGAAGACCTGCAGAAACGCCTGCAGGGAAGTCCCGGCTACGACGTTTCCTCGTTGTATATGGATGCGGGGTACCTGTATTTCCGGGCCGATCCGGAAGAGACTGCTATCGACGGCGATTCGATCGACATCAACTTCAACATTTTCGAAGGAAAGCAGTTTACGATCAACAAGATTATTCTGAACGGAAACACCAAGACGTCCGACCACGTCGTACTGCGGGAAATCCTGACCCTCCCTGGTCAGAAGTTTTCGAAGACGGCCGTTGTCAGTACGCAGCAGGAACTGGCCCGTCTGGGTTATTTCGATGCGGAAAAAATCGGCATCAACCCGATTCCCCGTAACGACTATACGGTAGATATTGAGTACACGGTTGAAGAAAAGGCATCGGATCAGATCGAGCTTTCCGGTGGCTGGGGCGGTTACATCGGCTTCGTCGGTACGCTCGGGGTTGTTTTCAATAACTTCTCGGCCCGTAACATCACGAATCCCCGCGCCTGGCGTCCGCTTCCGGCCGGTGACGGACAGAAGCTCTCCGTTCGTTTTCAGGCAAACGGTAAGCAGTTTCAGAACTATTCGTTCTCCTTCACTGAGCCCTGGCTTGGTGGAAAGAAGCCGAACTCGTTCTCCATCAGCGTAAACCGTCAGATCTACCGGATTTTCAGCGGTTCTTATGGCTACGGCGGATATGGTTACGGCGGCGGCTATGGTGGCGGGTATGGCGGGTATCCGACTTCGCTCGGAACCGAACAGGGTCACTTTAATACCACTGGTATTTCCATCAGCCTTGGGAAACGTCTCCGCCGTCCGGATAACCGCTTTGGCCTGAACGTAGCGCTCTCGTACATGCGCTACGATTTCAAGAACTACGGTATCCTGATCCGCGAATTCTCAACCGGAAACGCGAACAACATTTCCCTGATCACGACGCTGACACGTTACGATCTGGATAACCCGCAGTATACCCGGAAGGGATCGTCGCTGTCGCTTTCTGCTACGCTGACGCCGCCCTACTCCCTGTTCCGCAACCCGAACTGGAACCCGACGGACCTTCAGCGCAAATATGAGTTCCTCGAATACCACAAGTGGATGCTCGATATGGCCTGGTATGTACCGCTGACGGGTAAGCTGGTCTTCCACACCCGGGCGCACATGGGCTTCCTGGGTAACTATTCGAAGCGTCTCGGTATTATCCCGATGGAACGTTTTGTTCTCGGTGGATCGGGGCTTTCCGGTCAGGGCCAGTTTGCGATTGCCCAGGACATTATCGGTCTCCGCGGGTATGATGACCGCAACGTCCGGACCGACCCGACCCGTACCTATCAGGGGAACGGCGGGGTCGTCTACAACAAGTACGTAGCCGAGCTCCGGTATCCGATTTCGCTTAACCCGTCTGCAACAGTCTTCGTACTCGGGTTCCTTGAAGCGGGTAACAACTGGGACAGCTACAAGTACTTCAACCCCTTCGACCTGAAGCGTTCAGCCGGTATCGGCGCGCGGATTTTCATGCCGGCATTCGGGATGATCGGGATCGACTACGGGTATGGTTTCGACCGCAACGTCGGCCCGAACGGTATCCAGGCAGCAGGAAAAGGACAGTTCCACTTTACCATCGGGCAACAGATCCGGTAGTAGCGGCTTAAAATTTTCTAATTCCAACACCACCTGTTCATAACAACCTTTAACACGTGAGAACCAGTGTATTTTTTCTATTTTTGGCGTTCCTTTCCCAGGCAGGGCCTGCGATGGCGCAACGATTCGGGTATATCGACTCCGAATACATCGTCAGCCGCATGCCCGAGTTTCAGAAAGTGAACAGTGAAATGGAGCGCTGGACACAGGCCCGGACCAAAGAGATTGCCGACAAGTATGCGGAAATCGAACGACTGGAACGGGCTTTTAAAGCGGAAGAACCCCTGCTGACCGAGGCGATGAAACAGCAGCGCCGGCAGGAGATCGACCGGAAAATTGCGGAGAACAACGACCTGAACAACAAAATATTCGGCTTCAACGGCCAGTATAACCAGCGGAAGAAAGACGTTCTGAAGCCTGTGATGGACGAGCTTTACCGGGCGACTGAAAAAGTAGCCCGCCAGAAGCAGCTCCGGATGATTCTCGACAAGTCGACAGACGGCCTCGTGATGATTTACACAGACCCGCGGGACGACTACTCCGATTACGTACTGGAAGAACTGGGAATCGATCCGAAAGCAAACCCAACTCAAACAAACCCGACAAACGCACCAACGCAAAAAACAAAGACTAAGCAGTAAACAAATGAAAAAACAACTTTTTGCCGTTCTAGCCGTAGTTGCCCTGGCAATCCTGGGCGTAGATGCAAACGCCCAAACGGCATTGAAGGTCGGTTACACGGATATCGACGTGTTGCTGGCAGGTCACCCGAAAACGAAAACCGTAGAAGCGGAACTCAACACCCGCCGTACCCAATACCAGAACCAGATCCAAACGCTCCAGAAGGAAATTCAGGACAAGATCGGTGCTTATCAGAAGGCGGAAAACACGATGTCAGACGTTATCAAGGCTGACAAACAAAAGGAACTCCAGGGCCTCCAGGAGCGCTACCAGACGCTCGGACAAAGCGCTGAAACGGAACTCGCCCAAAAGCAACAGCAGCTCCTTCAGCCCATCCTGACGGAGATCGACAATGCCATCAAGGCCGTTGCGAAGGAAAATCAATACACGTTCATCCTTTCCAGCTCTATCAGCATGCAACTGAACCCTGTTGTTCTCTATGCTGACCCTGCTACGGAAGTGACGGACCTGGTCTTTAAGAAAATGGGCATCGATCCCGAAGCACTGAAGAAGGCTGCACAACAACCGGCTGCTACCACTCCGGCGACGAACCCAAAACCTGCAGCTCCGAAAAAGAACTAATCCCTTCTTTTCAGGAGACAAAAAAGAACGGCCGATATCGGTCGTTCTTTTTTTGTTGGGGCGGTAGGTGGTAAGCTATAGGCAGTAAGCTATAGGCAATAGGCAGTAGGCTGCTGTGTTTCGTCGGTTGCTTCTAATCATCTGCTTCCGTTAAAGCCGGGATCTGTTCTCATTTATGTCTTGCACCTACCCTGCAAAACAGCATCTCTGTACGGCCTTACAGGCTATAGCCTATAGCTTAGCGCCTACTGCCTATAGCTCACCGCCGGGTATATATTCTCCCCATCAAAAAGAGCGACCCGCCTTGCGAATCGCTCTTGTATCAGCTTACTGCCTGTTACCGAAGGCTTACTGCCTATCGCCACCTACCCTCTTAGGCTCCCTGCTCTCTCTCCTCTCCCTTTTCATCCGGGCTGACCGGTTCGTCGGAAAGCGGCTCCGTCGGAAGTTCCGGCGTGGTATCCGTCGGTTTCTCGTTGAAGAAACGGGACTGAAACAGCAGAATAAAAACAACCCCGAGGAAGATGGAAGAATCCGCCACGTTGAAAACCGGGTTGGCGTAATATTGCCCGCCCCAAACGGGCAGCCAGTCCGGAAAATACCCCTCCCACGGGTTGATCAGGATCATGTCTATCACCTGACCGTGGAACCAGGGAGACGGCGCGTCCGGCGGTGCATTGTCCAGCAAAACACCGTAGAAAGTCGAATCAATAACATTACCGATGGCTCCGGCGAGAATCGCAGCGATGCACCAGAGCAGGCCATCGGGCGCGCCCTTTTTCGCAAGACGAATCAGGTATACGGCAATCACTACCATGGCTACCAGGCGGAAGGTCGTCAGGATCAGCTTTCCATACTGGTGATCGAGCTGCATCCCAAACGCCATCCCGGGATTCAGGACATAATGGATACTGAGCCAATCGCCCAGCAGGGGGATATTCTCGCCGATATACATGTTCCGGTACACCAGCAGCTTCACCGTCTGATCCAGCAGAATGATAAACAGCGTAAGCAAAAAGAACTTAATGGGATTCTTCATCAACAAGTCTGAAACTATCCGGCCGGAAGGCCTCGTGATTTTCTCCGGACTACCCTTCCGGGCAACGGGCTTCCTGCAAAGGTAAGCAGCCAAACGCAAAAAGCCCCGCTCTTTACCGGAGCGGGGCCAGGAATCAGGCTGCCTTTTTCGGCGTACTCCGCCGCAGCGCGCGTTTGCGTCGCCGCATTTCTTTTTTGATGAGCATATACTCCCGGCTGGCCTGTCCGGCAACTGAAGTATTTTCCTCTGCGCGGCGGAAGAGATACGGCATGACGGCCTCGACCGGTCCGTAAGGCACGTATTTCGCAACATTATAACCGGCTTTGGCGAGGTTATAACTGATGTTGTCACTCATGCCGTACAACTGTGCAAACCAGAAGTGCGGATCTTTGTGGTCAATGCCCAGCTCGTGCATCTTTTCAGCGAGGAGCAGGCAGGAATATTCGTTGTGCGTACCGAGGCAAATCGAAAGGATATCCCGGTTTTCGAGACAATAGCCAATGGCTTTATTGTAATCGTGATCGGTCTCTTCCTTCGTAGCGTGAATCGGATCACAGTATTCCATTTCGTGGGACCGCTGGCGCTCTTTTTCGATGTAGGCGCCGCGGACAAGTTTGACACCCAGCGTATAGCCCTTTTCACGTGCCGTTTCGGTTGCCTGAACGAGGTTATCGTAACTTTCCAAACGATACATCTGATACGTATTCCAGACAATGCAGGCAGTCCGGTTATACTTCTCCATCATATCGTAAGTGAGGGCGTCGATGGTATCCTGAATCCAGGTTTCCTCGGCGTCGACAAAAATCCGGACGTTTCGATCGGCAGCAGCGCGGCAAAGGGTATCCAGACGCTCTTCTACCTTGTCAAATGCCTGTTGCTCTTCTTCGGAAAGCTCCTGCCCGGCCTGTACTTTTTCCAGCAATTCGGTGCTGGCTATGCCGGTGATTTTGAAGACGGAGAACGGAATGGACGTCATTTCTGCCGCCTTCTCGATGGTCAGCAGAATCTCGTGAACGGTGTCGTCGAAACTTTTTTCGCTGTCCTCTCCTTCTACCGAATAATCGAGAATCGTACCGATGCGGGACTTCTCCAGGTGGCGGATGGTGCTCTCACATCCGGCGATGGTTTCTCCTCCGCAGAAATGCTCAAAGATGGTGTCCCGAATGGCCCATTTAATTGGAAATTTGAGCATTAGGAACAATTTGATAAAAAACGTACCTATCTTTACAAGCCAATTTCGATTCATCGAAGCGAAAATGAAATAGGTCTTCTTGAGTTGCCAGTCGGATTGATGAGCGAAAGCTACCGAGGTGTCATCGAAGGAAATACTGATTTCGTGATGTTGTCGTTTCGGAGCTTTCAGAATATCCAGTTTGGACATGGGAAGTGAACCGTTAGTGGGAACAATGAAAGTTGCTGAAAAGCAGGCTCGTTGATTCGTTGGTGAATGTGTCGTTCGGCTGACCTCATCCTTTCCGTCGGCCCGGGTGATCCCGGAAGAAAAAAAGCGGCGGCGGGTTCCGGTCTTCTCGAAAAGTGGCAACAAAGTTAAGGGCAATCCCTTCTCAAATTTGCAAGCCGGGTGGTTTTTTTTTCCGGTTTTATGCTTTTCGCCTGAACCTAAGTTCCTGAACAGTAGTCATTTACGTTTTTTTGAAACATATAAGATTTGGTTTTACAGGTTCGCTTCATCATAAAAAACTGCTCCCCGGCTTTTTGAACAAATAAACGCTTACTAATTAACGATTTACAACATGAGTGCGACGCTGGATATTGTGCCTTTGCAGGATTGGATCAACACCAACGGCAAGCCTTTGATGATTGCGGGTCCCTGTAGTGCAGAAACAGAAGAACAGGTTTGGGAAACGGTGACCCAAATCGCCAAAGAAGGATATGCTCACGTGATCCGCGCGGGCGTATGGAAGCCCCGTACCCGCCCCGGAAGCTTTGAAGGCATGGGCGAAGCGGCTCTTCCGTGGCTGCAGGCGGTCAAGAAAGAAACCGGTCTTCCGGTGGCCGTCGAAGTAGCTACCCCCGAGCACATCGAACTGGCTCTCAAATACGGCGTCGACATTCTCTGGATCGGTGCCCGGACGACGGTAAACCCCTTTAACGTTCAGGAAATCGCTGACGCCCTCAAAGGGGTGGACGTGCCGGTTCTGGTGAAAAACCCGGTGAACCCCGACGTCGCGCTCTGGATCGGTGCATTTGAGCGTCTCCAGAACGCAGGTCTGAAGAAGCTGGCGGCTATCCACCGCGGGTTTTCCAACATGCAGGAAACCAAGTACCGGAACTCTCCGATGTGGCAGATTGCCCTCGAACTGAAGCGTCAGGTACCCAACCTGCCCCTCATCGGTGACCCCAGCCACATGGCCGGCAAGCGCGCCTACCTGGCTGAGCTGACCCAGCGATTCCTCGACCTCGATTACGACGGTCTCATCATCGAAACCCACCGCGACCCGGATAAGGCATGGTCAGATGCTTCCCAGCAGCTGACGCCGGCAGCCCTCGGCGAAATGCTTCGCCAGCTGCAGGTCCGCGAACCGGATTCCGCAGATACCCTTTACCACAGCCACATGGACGAGCTCCGCGCGAAGATCGATAACATCGACCGCGAACTCCTCGAAGTACTGGCTGCCCGGATGGCGATCGTGGAAAAAATGGGTGAATACAAGCGCGACAACAGCGTGACGATCTTCCAGATCGACCGCTGGAAGCAGGTTCACGCTTCCCGCGCCGAAATGGCGAAGAAACTCGGTCTCTACTCCGATCTCGTAGAAGACCTGTACCGCCTGATCCACGAGGCATCGATCCGGAAGCAAACGGAAGTGATGAACTCGGTTTCCCAGGCATAATCCGGTACCCCCGATCAATGAGGTCGTTCAGCAGAACGGCCTCATTTTTTATATCCCTGGTTTCGTCGTTGTTTTCCGGCGCCCGGTCGGGACAAACGCGCAGGTACCTCCCCTATTTGCTTCCTTTGCGTTCTCATTCTTCCGGTCATGTCTCAACACGATCCCTTTGCAGCCCTCCGCTACCGCGAATTCACTTTTTTCGGCCTTGGCAGCTTTCTGCTGACAACCGCGCTCCTCATCCAGGAAGTAGTTCTGGGTTATGAGATCTACCGGATCACGCATGACCCGCTGGCGCTGGGCCTCGTAGGCCTTGCAGAAGCGATTCCGTACATGTCGCTGGCGCTGTTTGGCGGGCACTATGCCGACCGGTACGATAAAAAACGGATCATGCAGATCAGCCTCGTCGTGATTCTGGCCGGATCGGGGGTACTGCTTTGGGCGACGCTGCCGGAAACGCGCCGGATCCACGACGATCGTTTCCTGCTTGGGATTATCTATTCCGTCGTCGCGCTCATCGGGTTTGCCCGGGGCTTTTTCAGCCCGGCTTCTTCTTCGATGAAGGCCTTTCTGACACCCAGGGAAGTATATGCCAATGCCGCAACCTGGTACAGTTCATTCTGGCAGGCCGGGGCGATTCTCGGACCCGGCCTCGCCGGTTTTCTTTATGCCTGGATGGGGATGTCGGGTACGCTCTGGCTGGTAATTGCGCTGATGGTATGCGTCCTGCTGCTGATCTCCCTGATCGCACGAAAACCGATTCCGATGGCCAGTCACGAAACGGGAAGTGTCTGGGCCAGTATCCGCGAGGGTATCGGGTTCGTTTTCGGAAATAAATTGCTGCTGTATTCGATTTCACTGGATCTCGTAGCAGTACTCTTCGGCGGAGTGGTCGCCATACTGCCGGTATTTGCGCAGGATGTACTGCACGTAGGGGCAGAAGGCCTCGGAGTACTCCGCGCTGCACCGTCTATCGGCGCCGTACTGACATTACTGGGTACCGCGGTGTGGTCTCCCGTGCGGAAGGCGTGGCTCAATATGTTGATCGCAGTAGCTGGTTTCGGCCTTGCAACGCTGGTTTTCGCGGTATCTACGCACTTCTGGCTATCGGTGGCGATGCTGTTTCTGACGGGGGCGTTTGACAGTATCAGCGTCGTCATCCGGCAGGCTATCCTGCAATTGGTACCACCCGATGAGATCCGGGGACGGGTTATCTCGGTCAACAGTATCTTCGTCAGCGCCTCCAACGAAATCGGGGCGTTTGAATCGGGACTGCTGGCGAAAGTATTCGGAGCGGTACCGTCGGTACTGCTTGGCGGTGGACTGACGCTGCTGATCGTCGGTTTTGTCTGGGTGCGCTCCCGGGAGCTTATTCATGTCAGACTGATCTGATAAAGAAGAAGGCGCCCTCTGGCGCCTTCTTCTTTATTCAAAAATCTTAAAGCCGAAGTAGCCTACGGCCAGCCAGATCAATCCTTTTATCAGGAAAAAGAAAAAGCCGGCCCAACCCAACCGCTTGATCCATGCCTTCCATTTCGGCACGCCGGGTTCCTGCGTTTCCATGTTTGTGTCGTTCTACTTAGTCTAATTCCAATTGAATTTCAAAAAAAGGAATCCTTCGGGAAAGAACCTACTTTTTTATGTCCGGAGGCAGCAGATACCGGGCAAAAAAGCTCTCCGAACGCCCCATGTATTGATTGGCCAGGACGCGGTCGCCTGTGGCATTATACCGGGCGAGGTCCGGCCAGCGGCTTCCGATTTCGGATAAGCGGGAAGAAGGAAGTACACTTACCCGCTGGTATTGCCCTCCCGGGACCAGCAGCAGGATCTTGGCTGCGTATTGCGTGGAAAGTAGCAATACTATCCACATCACGGTTCTTCCCTTCTTTCCGAAGAAAGCAAACTCCCAACTCCCCAGCCAGACGACCCAAAGCGTCGCCAACGCAAACCGATTGCCAAAATCATTGACATTGCTGATGTATATACTGCCACCGGTAATCAGGCAAAGTGCCGTCCATCCGGCGAACGGAAAGGTATAGAAGGTAAGCATTGTCTGCTTTCGAACGAAAACATAATAAATACCCCAGGTCAGCAGCAGAAAGATCAGCGCCTTTTCAGCGGATACCCCGGCGTAAAAGAAGCCGGACTGATTCAGCGGCATATGGCCCTGAAAATACGCGCCGAGAATCAGCAATGCCGGTAAACAGGCCAGTGCTGTGATCGTTTCGGTCTTCTGTACTTTCGGATTTTTCAGGAAAAGGAACAGCAGCCAGGGCAGAAAACCGATACTTGCGACGGTCGACCAGAACGGCAATGCCAGTCCGGCCGGTATTACCCATTTCCGGGAAATCTGACCCGTCCATGCCGCTCCCCAGATCCCCATCGCCACCCAGATACCCAGTTGGTGCTGGGGAATCCAGAGCAGTCCTGCCGCTGCCGAATCGAAGGTCAGCGGAACCGAACCGGCAGGTACCAGCGCATTCAGGAAATGGCCGTTGCCTCGCCAGGCATTCGCCAGTCCCTGACCGTTGAATAATGCCAGCAGTCCCTGCGGCGCCTTAACCAGCCAAAGCAGGTTTCCGGAAAGCATAAAACACACCGGCAGCCAGGCATTTCTCCGACCCAGTATGTACAACCAGGCAAAACTCAGCCACAAGCCGAGGGTTGTCCAGCCGAAACACACAAGCAATGCCGCGCGGATACCGGCCAGTTTTCCCGCCAGCGCAGGCACCAGATAAAATGCGATGTAGTAGCAGAGATAGAATCCGTCGCCTTCTGCGTAGCGAACCGGCCAGGGGCGTACAATCAGATCGTGGAGTACGAGGTTATGCTTTTCCCAGTCGCCGACCTGTAACACCCACTCTCCCGCGCCGGATAGTGCCGCCCAGCCGACTGCCGGAATAAGCAGCCACCACAGCGGCGCCGGCGGCAATTGGCCTTCGGGCTGCAACCGGCGATAACCCATTGCAACAGAAGCGATTGTCGACAAAAGTGCTGCAAAGGACACTGCCGGCTGCAACCATCCACCGAAAAACAACCCCAGGGGAAGCAGCAGGTATAACAGGCTCAGAGCCAGCAGCGTCCGGATTTTCAAGGCAGGATTACGCGTTTGAGCATTTCCGTATACAGACGGATGCCCTCTTCGATTTCATGAAGGTAAATGAACTCGTCGGCCTGGTGCGAGCGCGCCGAATCGCCGGGTCCCATTTTCAGCGACGCACAGCCAATGACGGCCTGGTCGGACGTCGTCGGCGAACCATACGTATTCCGACCCATCGCCACGCCGGCCTGTACGATGGGATGCTCCATCGGGATGCTCGACGGGCGCAGCCGTACGGAACGGGCCTGCACCTCCGACTTCATATTGGCCTGGATGATTTCACAGGCTTCTTCGAGGGTATACTGATCGGTCACACGGACGTCGATCGTGAACTGGCAACTGGCCGGTACGACATTGTGCTGCCGGTTTTCGGTGCTGATGACCGTCGCCGACATTTTCATTTTCCCGAGCGTCGGCGAAACTTTCGGAAATTCGTAGGAACGGATCCAGGCAATATCGTCAAGAGCCTTGTACAAGGCATTTTCCCCTTCTTCGCGCGCGGCATGGCCGGCTTTGCCCTGGGCCAGGCAATCGAGTACCAGCAGGCCTTTTTCGGCTACGGCAAGGTGCATCTGGGTCGGCTCGCCAACAATAGCGAACTCAATTTCTCCCAGCTCTCCGGAACTCCAGAGTAGCTCCATACCGTCTTTGCCCGATACTTCCTCTTCAGAAGAGGCAGCGAATACTACGTTGTATGTCAGGTCAGTACGGCCGTAAAAGTAGCAGAACGCAGCCAGAAGGGATACCAGGCATCCGCCGGCGTCATTGGAACCGAGTCCGTATAATTTTCCGTCTTCGACGAGCGCCTTGAACGGGTCCATCGTCCACTTCGGATTGGGCTTGACGGTATCATGGTGGGAATTCAGAAGCACCGTCGGCAGAGCCGGATTAAAATGCTGGTTCCGTGCCCACAGGTTATTCTTCAACCGGCGGAAGGGCATTGCCCTTTCGCGGAAAAATTCTTCAATCAGGTAAGCCGTATTTTCTTCTTCCCGACTGAAGGAAGGGGTCTCTATCAGGCGTTTAAGCAGGGTGATGGCATCCGCGGTGAGCGCGTCAAGCAATTGCGTCATGGCAAATCAGTTAAAAGGAGCCCCATTGGCGGGGGGAAGGAGGCTGGCGGTAAACCGGTCGGACAGCTGTCGAATATCTTCCTTACGGGCCAGGGGAGCCAGCCATTCGGCAGGGATTCCGTCTGTTCCGTAATACAGGCCGGCCAGGCCGCCCGTTACAGAACCGGTGGTATCGGCATCTCCAGCCAGGTTAACTCCGCGCAGCAGCGCCTCCTGAAAAGATGAAGTAGTCAAAAGACTCCACAAACTCGCTTCGAGGGAATGGAGAACATATCCCGAAGAGTAAATATCGCTCTCCGGAAACGATGCCAGGTCTTCGGCCAGAATGCGGTGAAAAAGCTCCAGTTCGTCGGCCGGAGCCTGGGTTTCCAGAAAAGCAGGTAACCCGGACTGAATACCGGCAAAGGCAGCTTCTTTGGAAAGACCGTCGAGCAACAGACCCGCAAATTCGACAAGAATGAAACAGGCAATAGCAGAGCGGATATGCCCGTGTGTAATCGAGGATACATTCCGGACAAGCTGGAAACGTTCGGCTTGTGAGAAGCCGGCGCCGTGAACGCTGCGGAAGAAAAAGGCCAGGGGCAGAATCCGCATGAGCGAGCCGTTTCCGTTGCACAACTCGTGGGTTTCGCCGGCAAGAATGGGTTCTACTCCCTGTTCAAGCCTGTCCAGCGCGTTCCGGGTGGCAATTCCGACATCGAAAACGGTGCCGTTGGCCGTCCAGTGGGCATACAGGTACCAATTGAGAAATCGCTGAGCGAGTCCGGCATAATCGATTTGACCGCCAATCAGGCTTTCTGTCGTCTGGTAGGTCAAGGCACTGTCGTCCGACCAGGTACCCGGCGGCTGGTGATGCGTGCCGTAGCCCCGCATACCGGACACAGGCTTCTCCTTTAGAAACTTGCGGGTCGTGAACTCAACGGGAACCCCCATTGCGTCTCCGACCGCAGTACCCAGTAAAAAACCCTGTATCTGAGTTGGAGTCATACGGTGTTGCAAATTTTGGACGTCTGCAAATTACGAAAACTTCGTCACAGGCGTATACGCGTACCGGCCGTTCCGGTCGCGACCGCGCCGCGGATATCTTCGGCATGACAGATCGTGACCTGGCGGACGCCGTCCGACAACGCCTTGAAGGCATTGTCCAGCTTCGGAATCATCCCGGCCGAAATCACGCCGGAGACTTTGTGCTCAGCGAAGAGCGAAGGCGTCAGTTCCGGGATTACCGTCGAATCGTCGTCCGGATCCACGAGTACGCCTTTTTTCTCGAAGCAATACACCAGGTTTATGTCAAACAGCTGGCTAAGCGCAACGGCAATAGCCTGTGCCTGGGTATCCGCGTTGGTATTGAGCATCGACGCGAGGGTCGCATCGAACGTCAGCGGGGCAAAAACCGGCACAAAACCGGCCTCCAGCAAGCGGGCAATCTGCCCGGCATCTACTGCTTCAATGTCTCCGACAAAACCATAGTCGACCGACCAGCCCGTCCGTTTCTTCGAGCGGATGACTGCGCCGTCGGCACCCGTCAGCCCGAACGCATTGCAGCCGTTTGCCTGCAGCCAGGCGACGAGCTGTTTGTTAACCAGACCGCCATAAACCATGGTCACGACGTCAAGCATGGCGGCGTCCGTTACCCGGCGACCTTCCACCATCACAGTCTCAACTCCCAGTTTTACCGCTACCTGCGTGGCAATCTTGCCGCCGCCGTGAACGAGAATCTTCGGTCCTTCCAACGCCGCGAAGTCCTGCAGAAACTGCTGCCGCAACCCGGGGTTATCGACGACGTTTCCGCCTATTTTGATGACTGATAACATGTGAAATCGTTTTCGGTTTTCGGTTTTCTGTTTTCAGTCATCCGTGTCAGGCAACAGAAAACTGAAAACAGAAAACCGAAAACGATTAATCAACGGATAGCCGTCAACATTTGCTTGATCACCGCCTGCGCCGCCCAAACCCGGTTACCGGCTTCGTGGATGACAATGGAGTTGGGAGAATCGAGGACGGCGTCGTCGACGACCACATTGCGGCGCACCGGCAGGCAGTGCATGAATTTGGCGTCGTTTGTCAGCGCCATTTTCTCCGTTGTCACGCGCCATGCCGGATCGCTGTTGATGATTTTTCCATATTCCCGGTAGGAAGACCAGTTTTTGGCGTAGATGAAATCGGCGCCTTCAAAGGCTTCGTTCTGATTATAGGTCACTTTTGCATTACCGGAAAACTGGGGGGCCAGTTCGTAACCTTCGGGGTGGGTAATGACAAAGTCCACGTCCGCCACGTTCATCCACTCCGCAAAGGAGTTGGGCACTGCCTGCGGAAGGGCCTTCACGTGCGGCGCCCAAGTCAGGACTACTTTCGGACGGGGTTTTGTTTTGTATTCTTCGATGGTGACGAGGTCGGTCAGCGATTGCAGCGGGTGTCGGGTAGACGATTCCAGGCTGAGAATCGGCCGGCCGGCGTACTTCACAAACTGGTTGACAACTTCTTCGCTATAGTCTTTTTCGCGGTCGTTCAATGTCGGGAAGCTGCGTACACCGATAATGTCACAATACTGCCCGATGACGGCGGCGGCTTCCTTCACATGCTCCGCCTTGTTCCCGTTCATAATGGCGCCGTCTTCGAACTCCAGTCCCCAGGAATCTGCGGTGACGTTCATCACCATGACCTTCATGCCCAGGTTTTCGGCTGCTTTCTGCGTACTCAGCCGTGTCCGCAGACTGGAATTAAAAAACAGGAGGCCAATGGTTTTATGGTGGCCCAGGTGCTCGTCCCCAAACGGGTTCTGCTTCTGACGGAGCGCTTCCTGAACCAATCCCGAGAGGTCCGGGACATCATGAACGGAAAGAAATTGTTTCATCGAGGATATCAGTTGGGGGTTTTCAGTTTTCGGTTTACCGTTTTCAGTTGACATACTCCCCACCGAAAACCGTAAACCGAAAACCGAAAACTGAAAATTTTACTTATACACTCACCGCCAGCACCTGCTCCAGCGCTTCGAGGAACTGATCGCTTTCGGCCTGGCCGATGGCCAGACTCGGCAGCAGACGCAGGGTATGTTTGCCGGCGTATCCGCAGAAGATTTTGTGTTCAAACAGGAGGCTGTCGCGGATTTTATCGACAGGCTGTTCGAATTCAATACCAATCATCAGTCCGCGGCCGCGCAGTTCCTTGATACCGTTGATACCCTTCAGCTGCTCCATCAGGTACGCGCCCTGCTTTTCTGCGTTGGCGATGAGGCTCTCGTTTTTCATGATATCGAGTACCGCAACCGCCGCCGCACAAGCCAGGTGGTTACCGCCGAAAGTCGTTCCGAGCATGCCGAATTTGGCCTGGAACTTCGGGGAGATCAGTACGCCGCCGATCGGAAATCCGTTGCCCATACCTTTGGCAGTCGTGATCACATCCGGATCAATACCTGCAAACTGGTGGGAGAAGAACTTACCGGTACGTCCATAGCCGCACTGAACCGAATCGAGAATCAGCACGGAGCCGAACTGGTCACAGAGGCGACGGGCTTCCTGCAAAAATTCGGTGGAGGTTACCTGAATCCCGCCTACTCCCTGGATCCCTTCCACAATCACTGCACAAATCTCTTCGCTCATCTCCGCCTTCAAAGCTTCGATGTCGTTGAAGGGGATAAATGTCACGTGAGAACGGTCATTGATCGGAGCCGCAATGGCGGGGTTGTCGGTAACCGCTACTGCGCCGGCCGTCCGGCCGTGAAACGAGTTTTTGAACGCGATGACTTTCTTGCGGCCGTTGTAAAACGATGCCAGTTTCAACGCGTTTTCATTCGCCTCTGCGCCGGAGTTCACCAGAAACAACGAATAGTCAGGGTAGCCGGACAATTCGCCAAGCTTCTGCCCCAATTCCTTCTGAATCGGAATCTGCACCGAGTTGGAGTAGAATCCGATCTGGGAAAGCTGCCGGGTCAATGCCTCGACGTAATACGGGTGGGTATGGCCGACAGAAATGACGGCGTGACCGCCGTAAAGGTCCAGGTAGCGGTCCCCGTTCTTATCCCAGAGGTAGCTTCCCTGCGCCTTTACCGGCTCGATGTCGTATAGCGGATATACATTGAATGGCTGCATGATCTTCAGAAATTAGAACCCGACAGATTTCAGCTTCAGCCCGGTGGTTTCGTCCAGGCCGAAAAGCAAATTCATGTTTTGGACAGCTTGCCCGGAAGCACCTTTGGTAAGGTTATCGATGATACTGGTAATCAATAATTTACCTTCGTGTACTTCGAGGTGGAGCAGTCCTTTATTGGTATTGACGACCTGCTTGAGGTCAATGCCCGCTTCGCTGACATGCGTAAACGGATGCGCGGTGTAGTAATCGGAGTACAGACGTTTAGCGTCTTCCTGAGTACCATCAAAAGCCGTGTAGACGTTTGCCATGATTCCCCGGGTGAAATTGCCCCGGTAAGGAATGAAGTTAACCTCCCGGGTAAAGTCCGGCTGCCCTTTCCGTAGTACCATGCCGATTTCCGTCAGGTGCTGGTGGGAAAATGCCTTGTAGATACTCAGGTTGTTGTTCCGCCAGCTGAAATGACTGGTAGCGCTGAGAGATTGCCCGGCGCCGGTGCTTCCGGTCACGGCCGAAACATGTACCTCATCACGCAGCAGACCTGCCTGCGCCAGGGGAAGCAGCGCCAGCTCAATACTGGTCGCAAAACAACCGGGGTTCGCAATTTTCTGCGCGCCGCGGATCGTATCCCGCTGCAGTTCCGGCAAACCGTACACGAAGCCATTGGATTCGTCCCGGAAATCCGTGCTCAGGTCAATGATTCGTACCTGTTCGAATTCCGGCTGCGCGGCCAGAAATTTCTTTGATTCACCGTGTCCGGAGCAGAGGAAAACCACGTCGACGTCGGTATGGAATTCTTCCGAAAAACGAAGATCCGTATCGCCGAAGAGATCGGTATGCGTCGAAGCCACCGGCTTACCGGCCTGGCTTTTCGAATGTGCATACGCGATGGTAGCCTCCGGGTGATGTATGAGAATGCGGAGCAATTCACCGCCGGTATAGCCGGCCGCTCCGATGATGCCTACTTTCATAACATGTGGCGTGGGGCATGGGGCACAGGGGATAAGCTCCTTTGCTCCAGGCTGCCTACGCGTTGAGTTCCGTAATCTTGCGGTGAATCATCGTCTGGTTGGACGCTACTTTAGAGAACCCGCGGACGTCGTCTCCGGTCCAGGCGTTGTTCATTTCTCCGTAGCTGCCGAAGACGTTGCTCATCAGGTCGTAAGGTGATTCGATACCCGTCACCACGAAGCGGTACGGCTGTAGTAACACGTTGACTTTTCCGGTCACATGTTCCTGAGTACTTTGAAGGAATGTCTCTACGTCACGCATAGCCGGTTCGAGGAACTGGCCTTTGTGCAGCAGCGTACCGTAGTTTCCGGAGAGCAGTTCCTTGAAATAAATCTGCTGTTCGGTGAGGACGTGCTTTTCAAGTGCGTGGTGCGACTTGATGATGATCAGGGGAGCCGCCGCTTCGAAACCGACCCGGCCTTTGATGCCGATAATCGTGTCACCGACGTGAATGTCACGACCTACGGCAAAAGGCGCTGCGATAGACTGAAGCTTGCGGATCGCGTCTACCGGGTTTTCGAAGGTTTCGCCGTTAACGCCCTTGAGTTCGCCTTGTACAAATTCGAGGGTTACTTTTTCCGTATCCTGGCGTTCGAGTTGCGTCGGCCAGGCTTCTTCCGGCAGGTAGCCATCGGAAGTCAGGGTTTCTTTTCCGCCGACAGACGTCCCCCAGAGTCCTTTGTTGATCGAGTAAGCCGACTTGGTCCAGTCGCGCTGTACACCTTTTTCCGTGAGGTATTCGATTTCCGCTTCGCGGCTGAGGCGCAGGTCACGGATCGGAGTGATGATTTCCACGTCGGGAACGACGATCCGGAATACCATATCGAAACGAACCTGGTCGTTGCCTGCGCCGGTACTGCCGTGCGCAACAGCCTTCGCACCGATCTGCTTGGCGTATTCTGCCACAGCCAATGCCTGGAATACCCGTTCCGCACTGACGGAAAGAGGATAGGTATTGTTTTTCAGGACGTTTCCGAATACCAGGTACTTCAGACAGTTGTCGTAATAATCGTTGACGACATCGAGGGTCGCGTGGCTGGCTACGCCCAGTTCGTAGGCGTTCCGTTCAACAGTCTGGAGTTCGGCCAGCGTAAAGCCGCCGGTATCTACCAGGACGGAGTGTACTTCGTAGCCCCGGTCTTCTGCCAGGTACTTGACACAGAAAGAGGTATCGAGACCGCCACTATACGCCAGCACAACTTTCGGTTTACTCATTGATCTAGGGATTTTAGGGATGCCGGGCTTGAAAGCCGGTGCAAAAGTACGTCCGGACGAGCCTGAAAACGAATCTGCGGACGGCGGTTATACAAAAAAACGGGCGGGGGACATCCCCTACCCGTCTGGATTCAACACGATACAGGTCAGCCATACCGGCCGACACATCAAAGGACGGGTTCTTCGATTTCCTCGTTTTCGTCATGCCTGAGCAGCAGGCGTTGCTTGATCCTGTTCCAGCGTTCGTAAATCTTCGCATTCTTGAGGAAGTTCCAGGAAGGTTTACGCTCCTTTTCCTTTTCCCACGAAGGATCAAACATCATACCGGTGCAGAGGCAGTGCTTCCGCCCCGTCCGGGTCAGGACGTCAAAGTTTACGCAGGACGAGCAGCCTTTCCAGAAGGCTTCGTCTACGGGAAGTTCGCTGAAGGTAGTCGGCTTATATCCCAGGTCCGAGTTGATCTTCATCACGGCGAGGCTGGTCGTGATGCCAATAATACGGGCATTCGGGTATTTCGTCCGGGAAAGCTGAAATGCTTTCTCCTTGATCATTTTCGCGATACCGCTCTTGCGGTGATCGGGGTGGACGATCAGGCCCGAGTTGGCCACAAACTTGCCGTGGTCCCAGGTTTCGATGTAACAAAAGCCTACCCATTGCCCGCTGACGGTCATGGCTACAATGGCCTTCCCTTCCTCCATCTTGCGACGGATGTACTCGGGCGAACGTTTGGCAATACCGGTCCCGCGTTGCTTGGCACTTTCTTCCATGTGCCAGCAAATCTCCTCGGCAAGGTACAGATGCTCTTTCGAGGCTATCTGGACTTTATATTCGTTCATTGTATTACTAACGGAAAAAAAACGGCGTTGAATGAAAGGTTACAGTTGACTGCTTGTCAGACAGCCTTGCTTAACGACCCATTACAACCAGAAAAGGAAGAGAAAAGTGTGCCGGACGGCGAAAAAATCACAGACGTACCGGCCTCCGTCGCTCAGGCCTGAAGAAAGGCTGCCTCGGAAGCTTGGTATTGAAGAAAGGCTCGATGATGCCCCGTGATTTCATTTTTCCTTTGAGAAAGATGTTGTTCCTTAAAACGACGCAAAGTTTAAAAAAATCGCGTTACTTCACACAAGCAACCCAAGATTTTTTTGTCTATCTTAGACTGACGGTTGGATGACAGGACGGCCGGCAGGTTTAATGGACCGCCGCATCCCGGGACGATTATGACGAATAAACTCACTTCGGAAGACCTTATCTACGGCTATATGAACGGAATTTTTCCGATGGCCGATTCGGACGGCACGTTGTACTGGTATTCTCCCGATCCCCGCGCTGTTATCCCCATTGAAACATACAAACCGGCCAAATCGCTCCGGCCGGTTCTCAATCGCAAAACATTTGATATACGTGTCAACACCGATTTCGAAGGTGTCATGCGGGGCTGCGCCCGTACCCGCTCCGACGGCGAAGGCACCTGGATTTCGGAAGAAATCATCGAGGCCTATACCGACCTCCACCGCTACGGTTTCGCCCATTCGGTGGAAGCGTACCTCGACGATGAGCTCGTCGGCGGTCTGTACGGCGTAGCCATCGGCGGGGCCTTTTTCGGAGAATCGATGTTCTATTCTGTCCCCAACGCTTCCAAAGTAGCTTTTCACCACCTCATCGAACGCCTGAAAGACCGGCATTACTCCCTGCTGGATACCCAGTTTATCAACGACAATGTCCGCCGCTACGGCGCTGTCGAAATCGCCCGGGCCGAATACATGTTCCGCCTCCGTATCGCCCTCGACCTCCGCTGCCAGTTTGCGGACGGGGTGCCGGAGTATGCGATTGTGTTTCAGGAAAAATGAGCAGGTTTTCGGTTTTTGGTTTTCAGTTGGCTGGGCTGAGATTTCCGCTCACCCCAACTGAAAACCAAAAACTATAAACTGAAAACTAATTTCTCTTATGCACATCACTCCCCCCCGACTTATGCACCTGCACGTTGCGGGCTTTGCCGGAGTAATAGACGTCGCTGCCGCCGGAGGCGTCAATAATGGCTTCTTCGTTGGCGTGGATGTAGGCGTCTGAACCGCCGGAGGCGTCCACCGCGACGCGGTCCGCTTCGAGGTCACTGGCCTTCAGGTCGGAGCCGCCGCTGCATTTCGCGTCAAACCGGGCTACTTTTCCGGAAAGAATCAGATCGGAACCGCCGGTAGCGGAGGCAGTAAGCCGGTCTGCTGTCAGGGCGAGTTTGGCGTCAGAACCACCACCCAGATCCAGTACCAGTTCTTTGAAGTTCAGCGTACCTTCGGAGAAAACGTCTGAACCGCCGCCGGCACGAAGCTTGTTGAAGCTCTTGAATGTCAGATAGGCTTTGACGGAGTTATTCCGCTTCCAGCCGACGCCGTCACGGTCAATACGCAGAATCAGGGTGCCGTCTTTCACTTCCGAAATCACTTCCTTTTCCTCCAGTCCTTTTACCTCGAACGTGAGCGATTCCGTGTTTCCCTGTTTCAGGTAAATATCAATTCCATGGCTGACCTGAATACCGGAAAAACCGGATACGGACCGTGATTTTTTCCATTCCTGGGCGTGCGCCTGCGCGGCGACCAGCATAGCGGTAAGGGCGAGTAGTTTTTTCATCAGGGATGTTGGTTTTGGGAAAGAGATGCGGAAGATGGGGGAAACGTTGCAGCCGTTCCGAAAGAAACCAGTGCGGCCTGCCTTTCAAGTGATGTTTTCTGGGCCTTTCCTTCAAGAAAGCGCAGGCGTTGGTAGACATCAAACCGCAGCTTGACGATTTCCGAAACGGTGCGAAAGTCGACATGCCATTGGTCATCAAGGTACTTCGGAGCAGTCTCCACATAAGCACGGACCTGCCCGATCAATTCTCCGTCCGTGTCGTTTTCCCTCTCTTTTTGAAGCAATGGAAGAATCTCGCCAAAAGCACACCTGACATCGTTTTCCTTTTCTTCCAACGCCTGAATCTCCCGAATCCATTGGTTTTGCGTGGCCGATTCCGGTTCCTCCACCATTGCGTTGAGACGGGTACCTATTTCTTCCGTTTCAGTTACAAAACGCTGGCGGGCAGCTGTACAAGCAAACAGTTCGCGGTAGGCGTTTGTCAGTTCCTGATTTGGCCCGTCCTTACTTTTGGCAAACAGGTAAATCGCCCGGTCTGCTTCTTTCCGGGTTGTTTTAAGCTCCTCAATTTCCTTTTCCAGTTCCCGTTGAAGGGTGAAAGCACCTTCCGCTCTATAGCGTCTGCCATCAAAATCAAACGTCCGGATTTCCTTTGCGTTGGTTTGAATAAAGCCAAGTAGGTTGTAATCCTCTTCATCACTGCTGATCCAGTCTGAAAGTCCCTGTACCTCATCGGAAAAAACGGATACCCAGTCTTCCCCGGCTATCCCCCCCTCCAGGTCGAACGACTCGATCACGCGGTTGTTGTAATACGTTCCAAACAGCCTGGGGAAACCGTATTTCTCTTCGTCTTCTTCAACCAGTTTTACGTAGCCGGCATGATCCAGGACTACAGGCGTTTCTTCAAATTTTACAGGGGCGTAGAGAAGATCGGTCATTGCGTGCTGAAACTTCTCCGGTTGTGTGAACAAAACCCATGCCGGTTCGGTATAACTCTCTGAAGGAATACTGAGTTTTCTCAGGTATTTTTCCCGCTCTTCACGTGCGGGGTGAGAGGCCCATTGATTCTTGAAATTAACCCGACCGGTAATAAGTCGGGCAAGGTCTTCGTCTTCCACCCGAACCATCCCGTTCGCAAAGGCAATTCCTTTTTCACGGGCAATATTCTCCATTACCCAGCTTTGGTTCCGGTAGGCATTAGCTGACCTGTATTTCAGTCCGATGAGGGCGTTTAACTGCTGGATCATCGCATCATAAGCAGCGGATGCTACCTCTATTTTCCGCAGCGCCTGAATCTGCTGTTCGCTCCCGGCCACGCTTGCTCCTACTGCATCGGCATCGAATTCCATTTCACGGGAAAGGCCCATGTTCGTTTTTGCAAGCAGGTTATGAACGGACCGGAGAACGCGAATGCACTGGGTAACAAACCAGCGGGTCAAACCTGCGAAAATGGCGAAAACAGAATGCCACTCACCCCAGGTATGAAGCAGATTCAACCAGCCGTCGTTTTCATACAGAAGGTTATAAATGATCTTGTTCGTTTGGTATACATAAGAGCCCAGGCGCGTGCTCTTTTGCGAAAAATGCCCGAATTCATGCCCGACAACTGCCTTCAATTCACTGATTGTCAAAGCATTTACCAGACCAAGGCCGATAATCAGGTTTTTTCGGACGGGAAGAAACATACTCCAGAAAGTGGAGTCATAAAACACCGCAGCATTGACTTCCGGAGAAAGGAATATCTTCCTGGGCAGCGGCGCATGCGCTTCCCGGGCAGTTCGGTATACAAACTCAAACAGGAGCGGCTCGTCGGCTTCCCGAATCTCAATCATACCTGACACGTCGGTTTTTTGCCAGGTAAACAGAAATTTAATCAGGAAAAACAGGGTCATTCCACCGAACCCGAGCAATCCCACCCAGGCGAATAGAAGAAGACTGATACGGGAATTCTCGGTGAGAAATACAAGCAGCCACCAAAGCGCAGCGAATAGCACAATTGCAGCCACAAGCACCAGAAAGTACGTCAGTATAAAAAGTAGAATCCCGCCAATAACCTTTCTGACGTGCTTCTTGTACTCAGGAGACGGTTGATTTAAGTCGGCAGGAATAGAAGAGGGCGCAGGCGGATAAAGTCCGTTGAGTTGATCAGGCATACGATGGGTTAATTTTCCGCAAAAAACGAAAGGCTCCGGATATTTCCGAAGCCCGTTCATTTTCCTTTTTTAAATTATTTCTACGGGTATACCTGCGCCGTCGCCTACTTCCCCGACAACGCCGGATACCGGTATAATGCCGTCGGTTTTTCCGCCTGCCGGATCAAAAAATCCGCCACATCCGCCCGGCTGACCGCGCCAATACCCATGCCTTTGTATAGCTCCGTTTCAACGCGGTAGTGGCCGGTAAAGGGGCCGTCTGTCAGTCGCCCGGGACGGACAATTACCCACTTCATCGCCGAGTTGGCGACGACGGATTCCATCCGGGTCTTGTCTGCATATACGTCGCCAAGTATTAGCCGGAACAGCAACCGCATCGGCAGGGAATTGAAGGCAGCACTATCCCCCGCTCCGAATCCGGTCAGTACCACCACCGGTATCTGAAAATTCAATTCATTCTTCACTTCGATGAGCAGACAGGCGAAATCGGAATACAGCGTCGTAGCCCCGGTATTGCGGCCTGTGCCGAGGGTAACAATTACCGCGTCGGCGCCGGCTATTACATCCATAAGATCGATTTTCTCAAGCGCGCTGCCTTTCCGGTCAGTGAGGTCCGGATGGGCAGGCAGTCCCGTTCCGGAGCGCGACAGGGCCGTTACCCGGTGTCCCCGGTCCAACGCCTGCCTGACCGTTTCCTGCCCCACGCCGGCAGACGCCCCGATGATGGTCAGATTCATATTATTCCCGTTTTTTCTTTTCCCAAAGCTAAAACGGGGCGTCCGGCGACTGTTAATTTTGGCGGCAGAAACAACTACCTTTCAGGATACCACCGTCGTGAAAAACAAACACAAGCAGGGACAGCTCCGGGACGTGCAGGACGTCATTGACATCATCGGCGGGCGCTGGCGGGGCGCCATTCTCGCCAGTCTGTGCGACCGCGAAAAACGCTTCAACGACCTTCGGCGCGACGTTGGCGAGATTACCCCGCGTATCCTTATCAAGGAGCTGAAGTACCTCGAACTGAACAAACTCATCGGCCGGAACGAAGAAGCGCCGACGAAAGTCTCCTACTACATGACGCCGCACGGGAAATCCCTCGAACCGCTGATCGGCGCGATTGTGGCCTGGGGACGAAAACACCGCGAGGTTATTCTCTCTGAACCGCTCGAAGTTACCCCATAAAAAAAGTCCCGGAGGTATCCCCGGGACCTGCCTGTTTGCGTTCAGGTTACTTGGTCATGACTACTGTTCCGTTGACGACATAGGTACCCTTGTCTGTCACCAGGTTGTATACGGTTTCTGTCGACCGGCTATGGCTCTGTGTCAGAAATACTTCATAGTTTTTCAGGGTACCGTTTTCGGCTACATACAGGGTATCCCCTACCCGTACCTCTTCCATACGCATCGCGCCGCGGGCAGTCAGTACCGGGTGATTGGCCGTAGCTTCCAGGCGGGTAGTCGCCCAGCCGGTCGCAGCAGATGCCGTTACCCGCGCCGCGGGATCGATCAGCGTCAACTGTGTCAGGGAGAAAGACCGGCCGGTATGTACGTCTGTTCCGAGAACCGTCGCGGTTTCAGACAGCTTCGTCTGCGCATGGATACTCAGGATTTTTTCACCTTTCTGAATTGTTGAAATTGCCTGCTGCGAGCCATCTGCCAGCGTTACCAGCGCGTCAGCAGGGAAGCAGTACTCGATCTTTTCGCCTTCCTTCGCGGCTGCCGGTGTGCCGCCTGCGCCCGACTTCGTCAACGCGAAGGCGATGCAGGACGCCATGCCTTTCATCGCTTCTTCACCATACTTGAGGTCGTCGATGTACTTGCCCCATACCTCGCCCGGCGCATCCGGACTCGGCATCGGGAAGGCGCGGAACTTGCCGTCTTTGGGCGTCGTATAGATCACGTACATGCCCAGTTCGGCCATTTTCTCCGTTTCGAAGAGCTTGAAGAGGTATACACGGCGTTCGGTCCCGTCGGAAAACTTGAACACGAAGGGATCGCCGCTGCGGTCGAGGATAAAGCTTCCGGCCTTGACGTAGGTATCCTTTTCCAGGTTTTTGACCGTGATCTTTTTCGCGGCTTCGTATTCAGCTGCCGTGATGGGGCGCTTTTCACCGTCCTGGGCAACAGCCTGCAGCATCAGTGAGCAGGCAAGAAGAGTAAAGAATGTTTTTTTCATAACGAGATAAGAAAGAGTGATTTATCCGGCAGAAACGCGCTTGTGAAGCATGTCAACGGCATAGCGGGCCGATTCGAAGGCCCCTGCCATCCACGCCGGGAGGTTGCTGGCGTGCTCGCCGGCAAAGTAGATTTCATCGTCGTTGCGGGTCATGACCGGGTACAGACGCTGCCGGGCCGAATCGGAGTATACGCCCCAGCCGCCCTTCGAATACGGGATTTTGTGCCACGCCAGGGAAAAGGCATTTTCAAACTCCTGCGCGTATTGCGGGTGAATTCTGGCCCCTTGCTCCAGCGCGAGCTTCTGCCGTTCGGCGAGGGAGAGCGCGCCGACTTTCTTCGCCGTTCCGTGGAAATTGTACATACCCTTCAGGACCCCTTTCGGGCCGAGCATGCCGTGTACGGGGTAGAAGATCTGGGTAATGTCCATGTTGGTTTTGGAGATTCCCCCGAAAATACCGTCGTCTTCTTCCCAGAAACGCCGCTTGAACTGAATACCAATTTTGCAGGTCTCCATGTACGGCACGAAATCGGCCGCGCGCTGTACTTCACCGGATAGGTCGGAAGCGATGCCCTTCAGCATGGGTAGCGGCAGGGTGCAGATGCAGTAGTCTCCTTTCATTTCCTGCTTCTGCCCGGTTTTTTTGTCGAGATAGACGATCCGGACGCCCGGTTGTGTCTTCCGGATTTCGAGGATTTCACAGGAAAGCCGGATTTTGTCCCCAAGCAGTTTCGTAAACGCCCGGGGGATCATGTCCATCCCGCCGACCGGCTGGAGGAGTATCGGCTGCTGATTGAAGGTATACTCCCCGACGTTTGCAAAGGCCGGATGTGTCAGCCCCGATTCCACAATGTCCTTCAGCGCATACGGCTCGGCGATTTTACCGGCCTGAAGGCCCGCTGCCGCCGGTGTCGCGTAGCCGTGGCGTTCGGAGCCTTTGTATTTTTTGTTGAGATCGAGATCGCCTTCTTCCCGGAGCCAGGCGACGTACCGTTCAACGTCCTCGGCGCTCATCGGCAGGTCGAGCGCTTTCTGATCTACCGCCTTGGCAACCAGTTCAGTGAGGTAGCCGCGCATGTCGGCGTGTACTTCCCGGGCGCGAACGCGCTTGTTAGCCAGTGCTCCCCGGGTACTTTCGGAGAAATAATAGCCGGCTTCGTTGAGGTTGCCGAATATTTCGACCGGCACCTTGAGCTCGCGGCAATACTGAACCGTCAGGTGGTGGTGATGCGGAATCCGGGCGGCGCCGGCGTTGAGGTAGTACCCTTCGTCGAACTGACAGACTTGTTTTTCGCCGCCGATTTCGGTTTCGGAAGTACCCTTCCGGACAGTCCAGATACGTCCGCCGGTGCGGTCGCGGGCTTCGAGAAGCGTGCAATCGTATCCCAGCTTGCCGAGTTCATATGCGGCTGACATGCCTGCCAGACCGGCGCCGAGGATGACGATTTTCTTGCCGTTGGGTTTTTCGTTTCGGGGGAGATGAAAAGGCTTTGCGGGTGCTTCCGGAAGAAAACCCAACGCCGCCATCGCCAGGTAGCTGTTACCCGACTTTTCGATAAATTCTCTTCTCGTCATAATGGGAAAGGAAAGGACGAAGACCGCCCGGCTGCCGAGCCGGGAAACCACAGACCAGTGCGACTCCCGCCGGGCAGTCTTCGTTCGGAAAAATCAGGAAGCGACTTTGGTGAACGCCTCCGTAAAGGCCTTCATTTCATCCATGGTACCGATCGAAACCCGGCACCAGTGCTGGCCGTCGAAAAACCAGTTCCGGACCATGACGCCTTCGTTCATCAGCTTGGCATTCAGTTCGGAACCTTTCATATTGACCGGAAACAGCATGAAATTGGCATACGACGGTATGACCTTGTACCCCGCTTTGGTGAGGAAGTCCATGGCATATTTCTTGGACTCGGCGGTCTTTGTCAATACCATCTTCTGGTTGTCGGCATCGGCAAAGGCGGCGATTGCGCCGCGGATCGTCGGGAGGGACAGCCCGAAGCCGTTCATCGTGTATTTGGAAATATCCTGGAGCAGCTCGGGCTTGCCGAGGGCATAGCCCAGGCGCATGCCCGCGAAGGCATACAGCTTGGAAAGCGTGCGAAGTACGATAACATTCTTGCCTTCCTTCACCTTGTCGACCATGCAATCCGTTTTCGGGTCCGTGGCGTAGTCGATGTAGGCTTCGTCAACCAGCACGGGTACCTTCGGCGATACCTCGTCGATAAACTTCCGCAGCTTATCGGGCGGAAGCATATTACCGGTCGGGTTATTCGGATTGCAGATATAGATGAGGCTGTGTTTGGCCGGATCGGCTTTAGCCGCCATCGCGTCGAGGTCGTACTGGTAATCGGCAGTCAGTTTGACTTTGTCGATCGGGAATTTCTCGTCGTTACCCGAGATGTAGCACGGATCGCCGACCATGATCGTCCCTTTCGTAGCAAAGTGCATCAGGCTGGCGTTGAGCAGTTCGGTCGAACCGCAGCCAAGCTTGATGAAGCTTTTCGACGGGCCGCCCCATCCGCCGGCAGCTGCCTGGGGCATGGGAACGCCGTCTTTTTCGGAGATGGCCTTGTAGAGATCCATCGTAGCCCGCATGGCGTAGCGGTTCGCTTCCAGGAGCGAGTCGCCGACGGCCTGCTTCGTTTTGGCGGAAAGTCCCCACGGATTTTCATTCGCCCCAAGCCGGGCCTTTACGGCCGCCGGAGGCAGTGCGTCGGCTGCCAGGGCCGCGCGGAACTCATGAGAAAGGTCCAGGTACAACTCCTGTCTTGCCACAGGATCCGCATAGGCCTTTTGCAGCAACGAAGGCAGCGCGGTTGCACCTACAGTCAAAGCAGCTGAATTCTTAAGCCATAGACGACGGTTCATCTTTTGTAAAGGTTTTGATAGTGAAGTGTGCGTGCGGCCTAAATGGGACTATGAGAAGACGGAGTAGAAAATTTTCTAAAATATACCAAATTCTGAAAATTTATTTCCCGTTCTGAGGTTAAAAATAGGGTTTCATTTGGGAGATTCCAAGCAACCCCAAACACTCATTTTTCTAATTTTTACAATTTATGTCTCCATTTGTCGTCATTTCGTAACTTAAAAAATGATCATTCGACAAAATTTTCATCCAAATCGTCTTTTTTAAAACCTATTTTCAGACAATCCGACAAAAGTGCCTTGCAGACCGGTTTTCGGGTCCGGATTCCTACCTTTGCCGGGCGTATGAAACCCATTCTCGTCATCAAGTTCGGCACGGCGAGCCTGACCAGATCAAACGGCGAAATTGACGAAGCCGTCATCCTGGAAATAGCCCGCCAGGTCGCCCGTTTGCACCAGCACTACCACGTCGTCATCGTGTCATCCGGAGCCGTCGGCGCCGGAAAAGCATACCTCCGCGATTACCGCGGAGAACTGTCCCAACGGAAAGCCGCAGCCGCAATCGGAAACCCGCTGTTGCTCGGTCTCTACGCCAAGTACTTCGGAGCGTTTGGTATTCCGGTGGCACAAAGCCTTTGCGAACGCGGGCATTTTGCCAACCGGCCGCAGTTTCTCCAGTTGAAACAGACCTATGAAACGCTTTGGGAAAGCGGCGTCATTCCGATCGCGAACGAAAACGACGTAGTCTCCGATCTGGAGCTCAAGTTTTCGGATAACGATGAACTGGCTACATTGCTCGCCGCCGGCCTCGGCGCCGATACGCTGCTGTTCAGTACGTCTGTCGGCGGACTGCTCGACAAACAGGGCCAAATCGTTCCCCGCGTCGAAAAAATTGATGAAAACATCCTCGGCATGGCCGATACCTCGAAAACGGCCGTCGGCCTCGGCGGTATGGTCTCCAAGCTGAGCTTTGCCAAGCGGGCCGTCCGCATGGGTATCCGGGCTGTTATTTTCGGCATACACACGCCGGAAGGCATCCTGAAAGCCCTGGAGGAAACAACCGGAACCGTTTTCGTCCCTGAAAACGTTACGATGAACGCCCGGCAAAAGTGGCTTGGCACCGGCGGTTTAGTGGCCGGGCAGGTGGCGGTGGACGACGGAGCTGTGAAGGCGCTGCTCTCCCGACGGAGCCTTCTGGCCGTCGGTATCACGCAGGTTCATTCCGATTTTGACAAAGGCGAAGTCATTGAAATTACCGACCCGGCGGGGCAGATTATTGCGGTGGCGAAAGCCCGCGAGTCGTCGTCGACGGTCATTTCCAACCTGAAAACCCAGAATTTTGAAGTAGCTCACGCAGACGATATCGTACTGCTTTAACCGAAAGGCCCCATGACCTCTCAGGAAACCGAAACCATCCTTCCTCTGCTCGAAGCCACCCATGCTGCCGCTCCTGCCGTTCGCCGGCTGAGCGGTGAGCAAAAAGCCGCGATTTTGCTCCGGCTGGCTGATGTCATCCTCGAAAATACGTCCGCTATCATGGCCGAAAACCGGCTGGACCTCGACCGGATGCCGCAGACGGACCCAAAATGGGACCGGCTTCTCCTGAATGAAAAGCGTATTGAGGGTCTGGCACAAAGCCTCCGCGACGTGGCCGCGCTCCCCGACCCTACCGGCCAGGTATTGCTCGAACGTACCCTGCCCAACGGCCTTCGCCTCAGCAAGATCGCGGTATCGCTGGGTGTTGTCGGCGTAATCTATGAATCCCGGCCGAACGTAACCGTCGATGTAACAGCACTATGCCTGCGCTCCGGGAATGCCGTAGTACTGCGCGGCGGTTCGGATGCCTGGCACTCGAATGTGTACCTGGTCAGCCTGGTACATCAGGTTCTCCGGGAGTTCAACGTACCCCAAGCAGCGATCACGCTCCTGCCCACCGACCGGGAACTGATGAAAGAGCTACTCACTGCCACGCGGTATGTAGATATCATCATTCCCCGGGGGTCAGACAAGCTCATTCAATATGTGCGGCAGCATTCCCTGGTACCGACGATCGAAACGGGCGCCGGCGTCGTCCATACCTATGTGCACGAAGAAGCCGATCTCGCAAAAGCGAAGGATATCGTCGTGAATGCCCGGGTTTCCCGGCCATCGGTTTGTAATTCATTGGACTCCCTGCTGGTCGACCAAGCCATAGCCGAAGCGTTCTTACCCCGGCTGACAGAAGATTTCCTGAAATGGAATGTTGAAGTATATGCCGATGAAGCCGCTTACCGCGTGCTCCACCAGGCCGGATACCCCCTGCTTTTCCATGCGCAACCGGAAGATTTCGGCAAGGAATGGCTGGACTACAAGATCAGTATCAAGACGGTCAACGATGCCGATGAGGCGCTGGAACATATCCGGGTCAACTCATCCCGCCACTCAGAGGCCATTTTGACAGAGAATAAGGAAGTAGGTCGTCGTTTTCTGGAAGAAGTAGATGCCGCGGCGGTTTACGTCAACGCTTCTACCCGCTTTACCGACGGCGGAGAGTTCGGTCTCGGCGCCGAAATCGGCATCAGTACCCAGAAACTTCACGCCCGCGGGCCGTTTGCCCTCGAAAAACTCGTCACCGAAAAATGGGTGATCGAAGGCGACGGACAGGTACGCTGGTAGTTCCGGGACCTTACCCACCACAAAAAGCTGCTCCAACGGGCGGCTTTTTGTATTTTCAGGGAATCTTCTGAACCGATGCGAAAAACGTTTCTTTTTCTTCTTTTGCTGGTCATTGCCGGGAAGAGCTATGCCCAGCATTTCCGGGTACTCGCTTTTTTTACCGGAAAAAATGACCGGGCGCATGTCAGTTTTGTGCAGGAAGCGAACCGGTGGTTTCCGGAAATGGGCCGGAAATACGGGTTTTCGTATGACACGACGAGCGACTGGTCCCGCATGACCACCGAAACCCTTTCCCGGTACCAGGTAATCCTTTTTCTGGATACCCGGCCGGAACTACCTGTCCAACGCGCTGCTTTTGAGACGTATATGAAGAACGGAGGCGCCTGGATGGGCTTTCACTTCGCAGCGTTCGCGCTGACGCCGTCCAAATACCCGCAAGATTGGGATTGGTACCATACTACCTTCCTCGGTTCGGGGGAATACAAGGGGAATACGTGGCGGCCGACGTCTGCCCGGCTAAAAATCGAGAATCACAACCATCCTGCTACTCAGGGCCTTCCCGGCATCGTCGTCACGACGCCCAACGAATGGTATAGCTGGAAAAACAACCTCCGGCAAAACCCGAATATCGACGTATTGCTGTCGGTCGACCCGTCGAGCTTTCCGCTCGGAACCGGCCCCAAACCGCATGAAATCTGGCATGAGGGCGACTACCCCGTCGTCTGGACGAACCGCAAATTCCGCATGCTGTACCTCAACATGGGGCATAACGACATTGACTACGAGCACGGAACGAATAAGGAGCTTTCGTTTACGTTCGCATCAGAAGACCAGAATAAACTGATAATCAATGGCCTACTGTGGCTGGGACGAACGAAATGAATCAGCTTGCCTCCCGCTTCAGTTTTGCCTCGGTATCCTTATATGCCTCTTCGATTGAGTGCGATTTCCGTAAGTCACTTGCTTTCCGGGTCAGCTCGGCGAGGGTTTCGTAGTGTTTGCTGAGAATATCCAGTTCTTCTTCGTTGAGCGATTCAACGGCGACGAGGCGGTTGCTCGCGCCGTTGGTAGCGGCGATGAGTTCATTGAGTTTCAGCTGGATAGATATCGAGTCCCGGTTCTGGGCTTTCTGAATCACAAAGACCATGAGGAATGTGACGATCGTCGTACCGGTATTGATAACCAGCTGCCAGGTTTCGGAATAGTCAAAAAGCGGACCCGTAACGGCCCAGGCAAGCACCGTAGCCAGCGCGGTGAAGAAAGCCGCCGGACTGCCCGTAGCCCGGGTAATGATCGAAGAAAAGCGTTCAAAAAACGAGAGGTGATTTTTTTTCATGACGGAGAAGATTTGATTTCCTTCAGAAAAAAGTAATTCCACCCCAATAAAAAACCCGCCGTACAGGGCGGGTTTCGATCAGATATTCAGGTATTTGAGAAGCATTTCCAATCGCTCGCGATCGGTATTGTCGAGTGGCTCGGTGGTAAAGACCGAGTCTATGTTGTAGCTGTACCGTTCAAAGGTAGCGACGACGGTCCGGATATCCCGACGGTTGAGCTTAAGGGTCAGTTTACCCGGCTCACCGGAGTCATAATCACCGGATTTGAAGTAGCTGCTGATAATCTTGACATCATTGGATTCGACGAGGCGGCTTACTTCCGCCATCGAATAATCCCGGTCTTCCATTTTCAGGACGATCACGGCGCCCTCCTCCTGTGTTCCCATGTCTTCCGAGAACTTCCGGAGCAGATCGTTGACCGAGATACTACCCGAAAAATGTTGTTCTTCGTCGACAACCGGCAGTACTTCGAGCTGGTATACCTGCGACGTCCGCAGCAGGTCAAACAAATGCTGATAGGGCTGGACAGATACTTCGGCGTGTTCGGGCTGTATTTCCGACAACGCTACATCCTCGTCGGCATTCATCAGGCGTTCCTCGGATAAGAGTCCTGCATAATGCTCGCCGTCCGCCAGTACCAGCTGGGGAATACGGAATTCCTGCATCCAGTCAAGCGCCTTGCCGACGGTGTCAGTCGGGCGAAGCGTAGGCAACAGGGGGTCTATTAAGTCTTCAGCGAGCATGATGAATCATTCTTTCTAAATAACCGATCAGGATTTGCGGGTTAGACGGGTTTACAGGCCAAACGATTTATCCGGACGATCAGTTCTCGACGAGGGCGACGTCTTTCGTCCGCTGAAGGAATCCGGCCAGTATCTGGTTGAATTCCACGGGGTGTTCCATCATCGGGGCATGGCAGCATTTGTCGATAAAATGCAGCTCCGAGTTCGGAATCAGGCGGTTGAATTCGTGCGCCACGGTCGGCGGCGTGATCGTGTCGTTCAGGCCCCAGATCAGCAGCGTCGGTACCTGAATGCCCGGCAGGTCTTTGCCGACATTGTTTCGTTGGGCCGACTTGGCAATCTGAACGATACTCATACATTTCGGAATGCTGTTCGTGATTTCGAAGCATTCTTCGATGAGCTCCGGCGTGGCGACGTTCGGATCGTAAAAGGTATAGGAGACGCGCTCCTTGATGTACTCGTAGCTTCCACGTTTCGGGTAGCTGCCGCCCATGGCGTTTTCGAACAGACCGGAACTGCCCGTCAGCACAAGGCGCTTGACGTTTTCCGGGTTCTTGATCGTGTACAGCAGGGCGATGTGACCGCCGAGCGAATTTCCGACCAGGGTCAGTTCACTCAGGTGGCGATCGGTGACAAATTTTTCGATAAAGGCGGTCAGGCCTTCCACGCCGGCTTCGCGCGGGGGCATTTCATAAACCGGCATCAGCGGGATAATCACCCGATACTGATCCCGAAATGTATTGATGACCGCATCCCAGTTGGACAGCGCGCCGAAAAGGCCATGAAGCATCATGACGATCTCGCCCTGTCCTTCGTCGATAAACTGGTATCCGTCTTCGTGCTTGATTGAATAGTTCATTTCCCGGTTTAAGACAATCGTTGAGGCAAAATAAAGCAAATTTTCTTTGAAAGATTCAAAACGGGAGGGGTGGTTTTTTTTTGAACTGAAACTAAAATAGGCGTTTCACCGGAGAAAGTCAATGCGGAAGCGTCGTAGCTTTGTTCGTTCCGGCAGGTATCCATCGCCGCCCCAGTGTCATGCAACTTCCTGATTCCCTGTTACAATCCCTGGCTGAAGAAGCCGGTTTCGACCGAAAAAGTTTCCTGGAGGCCCATGCGCTTCCGGCGCCGGTTTCGATCCGGTTAAATTCTCTTAAAAAGACAGAACCGCCGGCCGCAGCGACGCCGGTTCCCTGGACAGCTACCGGTTTTTACCTGCCGGAGCGCCCCGTGTTTACACTGGATCCGCTTTTTCATGCCGGCGCATACTACGTGCAGGAAGCAAGTTCCATGTTTCTGGAGCGCCTGCTGACCGCTTTTCTGCCGGACGAAGGGCTGCGGGTACTCGACCTCTGCGCTGCGCCCGGCGGTAAGAGTACGTTGATCGCCAACGTGTTGCCCGAAGAATCGCTTCTTGTTGCGAATGAAGTCATCCGGCCGCGGTCGGGTGTACTGGCCGATAACCTGACCAAATGGGGACGAACGGATACGTTTGTCACCAATAATGATCCACGGGATTTTCAGCGGTTACCGGGATTTTTCGATGCCGTCGTCGTGGATGCTCCCTGCTCCGGTTCCGGGCTTTTCCGGAAAGATCCGGCGGCAATCAGCGAGTGGTCAGACGACAACGTAGCCCTCTGTGCCCAACGGCAGCAGCGGATTCTCGCGGATATCTGGCCGGCGCTGCGGGAAGACGGCCTGCTCATCTATTCCACCTGCTCCTATTCCCGCGCCGAAAACGAAGCGATTCTGGACTGGCTGAGCAGTCATTTCTCCGTGGAACCGCTGGCCCTGGATCAGCTGCCGACGGGTGTAGTCGAAACCCATACCGCCCGTGGCAATACCGGCTACCGTTTCTGGCCGGATAAAGTACAGGGCGAAGGATTCTTTATCGCAGCCTTCCGGAAAACGGCACAGGAAGCCGAATTACGCCTCCGGAATCTTCCGAAAAACAAGCGAAAGGAGGAGAGCCTTTTTTCTCCCTGGATAGCGGATGTCTCCGATTATACGTGGGTCGAAAAAAACGGTGATTACTTCCTGCTCCAACCCGAACATACAGCAGCTTTTGACGCGCTGAGCCAGCACCTGTACCTGCGAAAGGCCGGCGTCCGCCTCGGAAAACTGGCCGGGAAAGAGCTCCTTCCCGACCACGAACTGGCGCTGAGTGTTGCAGTAAATACGTCGGTGCCGACACTACCGGTTGACCGCGACGCCGCCCTCCGCTACCTCAAACGTGAAGAATTTGACTACGACGCAACCGGCCGCGGCTGGCAACTGGTGACCTTCGACGGGCTGGGCCTGGGCTGGGTCAAGGTACTCCCCAACCGCCTCAACAACTACCTGCCGAAGGATTGGCGGATTTTGATGGATATCAGAGAAAATTAGCAGGGGGCATGGGGCAAAGGGCATGGGGTAATCAATGCCCTTTGCCCCATGCTTTTTTCCCCCAGCCGTACCATTTCGCCCCAAACCGTATTATACTTGCAGTCCCAAGCGGGAGTAGCTCAGTTGGTAGAGCGGCAGCTTCCCAAGCTGCAGGCCGCGGGTTCGAGACCCGTTTCCCGCTCAGGTTCGAAACTACCTTTCATCCGGAAGGTAGTTTTTTTTTATTTTTTCTTCCTCAGCATCAGGCTATTCCCTCCTTATTCCGGACTTTTTTCAAAAAAAGTCTTCGGGATGCTGTAACGAATCGGCGGCTGCGCGTACTAACTGTTCAGAATCTCAATCAATAGAACAATGAAAAACGCCATCGCCTTCTTTACGATCTGTATCTGCCTCATCGCCGGAAACGGAAATGCCAAAGAAAAACCGCAATCACTTCTCTGGAAAATAACGGGAAAAGGACTTACTACTCCGTCCTATCTCTTCGGCACCATTCACATGATTTGCGAGGATAATTACCTCTTCCGGGAAAAGGTAACCCGCGCCTTTGATGAGAGTGAAAAGCTTTATTTTGAAATCAATTATGACGACCCGGCGGAAATAGCGGAAATGCAGAAAGGAATGACATCCACCGGATCATGGACAAATAACCTCAGTCCCGAAAAAAAAGCCAGACTGGAAGACGCGTTGAAGAAATACTACGGCATGACCATCCAACAGGCCGACAAACTTTCTCCCTCGATGATGATCAGCTATCTTTCGTATAAATCCGTCGGTTGCACCAAATTCCGCTCCTACGAAATGGAGCTTTCCAAGCTGGCCAAATCCAGAAACAAACCGATGGGCGGGCTGGAAAAAGTAGCCGCGCAAATGGATGCTATCCGGCAAAGTTATACTCCGGATGACCTGGTATCCCAGCTATCCCTGACGCCGGAATACACGAGTCTGATCGCCGAGGCACAAAAAGCCTACAAGGCAGAAGAGCTCGACAAAGTTGGGGAATTGCTGAACGATTCCCGTTTCATGAACCCGGAAATCCGGAAAGTATCGCTCGACGGACGCAATCAAAACTGGGCAGACCGTATTCCCGCTCTCATGCAGCAAAATACCTCCTTTTTTGCAGTAGGCGCAGCGCATCTTTCCGGAAAAAAAGGCCTCATTCAACTCCTCCGAAAAAAAGGATACACCGTGACCCCCGTGCTGGAATAACCGCAACCGCCTGTGAATAACCGCGAAAAGGAGTTTTTAGCTCACATCGACAAACACAAGGGCATTATCCATAAAGTAGCGCGGATGTATATGGATCATCCCGAAGACCGGGAAGATCTGTTCCAGGAAATCATCCTTCAATTATGGAAATCCTATGATCATTTTCAGGGCGAAAGCCTGTTTTCCTCCTGGATGTACAAAGTTTCGCTCAACACCGCACTCACCTATTTCAAAAAAGAAAAACGGAAGCCCGACCGCCACGGATTATCTCCCGAAATGGAAGTCGCCGAAGACAAATCCGACAGTGAAAAAGAAACACAGCTGGATTACTTCTACCGCGCCGTACAGGAATTATCTCCGGTTGAAAAAGCACTCATTTTTCTCTTTCTCGAAGGACAATCACATAAAGATATCGCAGTCAATCTGGGTATTACGGAAGGAAATGCCCGCGTCAAACTTACCCGGACCAAAGAGCGACTTCAGGAAATCATTAAACGCCAAGGCTATGAATTTAGATGATCTTCAAAAACAGTGGCAGCAGCAGCCCGACGAACATATTCAACTCCCTGTTCAACTCGATTCACTCAAAAAAGCCCGTAATCCCGTGGAAAAGATTCGCCAAAACATGAAAAATGAATTCTGGTTTCAACTCATTGGTTTGCTGGTGATCAGCCTGGCACCGGCGCTGATGAAATCGTCCAGAGAATTCCTAGTCATCTATTACTCGTTTCTGCCTGTGGTGCTCGCGATTTCCGGCTATTACCTCACCCGGTTCTTTCGGTTTTACCGGGATACCATCCGGATGGACATGGATACGCGAAAGAACCTGTACCGGTTTTACTTCGAAATGAAGCTGAATATTGAAGCATACAAAGCCTTCAATTATTGTATTGGTATTTTCCTGATTCCGCTGGGATTACTGTTTGCTCTTCAGGACAAATTTCCCGATCCCTTCCTCTCCATTCACCGGTATATGAGTACCCACACAATCGGAACAGAGCAGGTTATTATCGTCGCCGTAGTATTACTGACAGCCGTCGTTGTGATTGACCTTATCGCCCGGGTATGGGTGGAGAAATACTACGCACCCTATGTCCGCCAGATCGAAGCCGTACTGAACGAACTGGAAGCGGAATAAATAGCTATCAGCACAGATTCCATTGAAAGTTGCGACTATTCCCGAACAGCGGTCTTCGGAGAATAGTCGCTTTTTTTATCGACAAACAGGTTTCGGGAAAAATACGGTGAAAAACTCCGTAAAAAGCCCATTGTCAACCACAATCAGGCCACCTAGTTTTGACAATGTCAATATGATCCGGAATGAAAAAATCGATCCGATTAACATCTGCTTTGCTCTTGATTTTGAGTATCGGCAAGGCTCAAATTCCCAGGCCATCCGCCGGATTCGCCTTACTTGTTGGTGTAAAGAAAACAACCGCGCCTGCACGGCCGGGAAGCTCCTATCCTGACGACGCAACCAAAGGTTCTGCGTTCGACGCCCAGTGCTTCGCCGCGGCACTCAAAGAACGAGGTTTCAAGCCGGAAAATATTACAGTACTGACCACGCCGGAAGAAACGAAGGCGGATTCTATACTTAGTACTCTCCGGCTTTTGGTACAAAAGGCATCTCAAACGCGAGATTTCGTTTTTTTCTATTTTTCGGGACATGGAGATCAGGTACCGGATCAGCCTCCATACGACGAGATAGATGGTGCGGACGAGGTTTTGATCGCATCCGACAAAGCGATTCGCGACGATGACCTTCGGTCTGCCTGGACCCAATTCGCACCCGGCGTCAAACTAATAATGCTTGTCGATGCCTGCCACTCCGGTACAACGTTTGGTATAATGGACTTTGCACATAAACCAACACCGGCCGGCTTTCATGGTATTTGGGCTAATGAAACGCGGCTCAGAAAAATTGTAGAAGCGGAGGAAGAATGGCGTACCCGAATGCGTACCACCAATACTCCAATTACACACCCGGAACCCCCTTTTATCCGTATCAACGGGTCGCAGAGAGGTTCTGAACTTAGACCCGACTCCGTGCGCTTCTTCGCCGAATACGGCTTCGACAAGTCTGCACATTCCGAAGATAATTGCATCAGTATTTTCCGCCAACCGACCGAACCATATCAAATGGTGTACATCGGCGCTTGTTATGACAAGGGTACTATTCCTGGAGGGGATGAAAAGGGCAGTCCATTTACTCAAAAATTGCTGTTCTTCCTTTCGCCAAATTCGCCGGCAAGGGGAACTGTGAGCTCCTATAGGGAATGGTGCCGGTACGTTGCCGACAATTGCCCCGCCAGTATTAGCTACGCTGAATTGGGTCCCGTCAGCCGGGAATTTATAACAAATCCTCCATTCTATTTCGATACTAAATAACCCCATCGTCCTATGAGCAGTACTACACGCTTTGGCCTTTCGCTTTTCCTCCTGATTGCAACAATCGGATGCGGGAAAATAGTTGTCTCACCTGTTAGAGATACAGACACGTTTGAAAGCTTCGGTGGCGGCGTTTTTTATGCACTTCCAATGACAATGATCACACTCGAAATTCCCGTCACGAAAATTGAAAGGAAAGTAGTCCATTTTCCGGATTCAACATTATTGGCGTCCAGTCCATTAGGTCACAACAACCCAGACGCACTCATAACTACTTATGATTTGGGAGACATTGCTATCTCCAGCCGGCCAGTACCTGACGCTGAAAAAATTTTCAACGTAGCCATTAAAGGCAATTGGAAAAAAACGCAGGCTCTTCAATTATCTATGAATGATTTAGGCATATTATCAAAAGCCGAAGCGGAAGTCGAAGACCATACGTTTGACATTGTCATCCAGGCTGCGCAGAGTATCGCTGGCATCACGCAGGCTTTAGTCTCTTTCAAAGGCTCAGATCCAGCAAAAATGACAAAAGATTCCTGCCAAATCAGCAAATACAAAGCGGAATTAAGGCAGATACGAGAAGCTCGTTTTTCTCTTTTAAAATCTGACGGGAATCTGGGATACGGGCATATGCCGGAAGGAGCACTTCGCCTTCGGTTGGATGAGCTGAAACGTCAAGAAGAAAACCTGATATCTTTAATGACATATGCTGAAACAAAGACAAAACTCCTCATCCGTAAGGACATTTTGATCAGGAACCCTGAAGATATTGCCAATCTTTCAGAAAATCCGGTTTTCTGGTTCGATAAATCCTCCGGGTTGATGTTACCTGAGGACGAAAAACCGCCTGTCGGCTCAAACCTCTGAATTTATAAGAGTTTCCGTAAAAAAATGGGAGACACACGTTCCAGCAACGGATATTACCTGCATGTGCTGGCATCCCCAAGAAATTCCATCGAAAGCGCCTTCAGCCATTTCACCATGGCGGATCTCCGCAACCGAAAAACCCGCACCGGGCTGGTATACAATCTTCCCTCATGGTTTGCAATCAAGCTTACTGAGGGTAAAGCTACTGACTCTGCAGCAGTTGCAGGTGCCAATTTACCGATGCCACAGCTCGGAAAGATTGCGTTCCTCAGTCCCAAAGTTTCGACGAATTCCATCGAACTGGATCCCGCGACCGGAGCTCTGAGGTCGGTCAGTATGAAGACGTCCGGAATCACAGGAGATCAGGTAAAAAATGCCGGTGCTGCCCTCTCGTCAGGAGCAGCCCTGTTAAAACCACAGACCCCACTGGAGAAACTTCAGAACAGCAGGGCTCTGCTGGAAGAACAGGAGAAAATTCTGAAACTGAGATTATCCCTCGACAGTCTCGATCGGCAACGATAGGATTTTCACCACTCTCCCGGGCGGAAAAACAAGAAGTCCTGCAGGAGTCATCTGCAGGACTTTATTGTTTAAAATTGAAATCAGCGTCGGCTCGGAGTAAACTTACCGCTACTCGGCGTGTACTTGCCAAGCGGGAAGCTGACACCTACATTGACGCCCCAGTTCTTGTTGTAAACTGACACATTCGGATTCTTTACGACATCCACCAGCCCCAGGCCATAGCGCACATCGGCATTAAGCCACATGTGGTTATTGAGGCGATAGTTCAGCCCACCGCCGAGGGTCAAGCCTGCGTCCATTCCGGTAAACTGCTTGTTGTTGGAATCGGCGTTGAGGTTGTCACCGTTCTGGTTGCGGGCAGCGACGAGGAAGCCTACGTGCGGTCCGACGAACAGTTTCGGCCGGAGGGCATTCCCGCGCCCGTTGAGGTAGAACGTCGCCAGAATCGGCACCTGGATGTAATTCAGGCGGGTTTCTGCGTCACTGTTTTTCACCTTCGCACCCAATTGGGTATAGAGCAGTTGCCCGCCGAGACCAAACCGGTCAACAATCGAGTAGTTGATAAACAAGCCACCCGTGAATCCGGTTTTCCAGGCGGTATTCGAAACATCGCCCCGGAAATTGGAGACAGAAACGCCGGCCATCGGGCCCCAGGAAAGGTTGTCTTGTGCAAAGGAGGCCGTTGAAAGGGCAGAAAGGAGGAAAGTAATCAGCAGATACTTTTTCATGTGAAAGTGTGTTTTCATCGCTCGTTGTAAAAAGAAGCGTACGAAAACACATACGGCTGAAAACGCGTAGAAAGTTTTCTACACTGATGAATTTTCTTCCGACACGAAGCGCAGGTTTCGGACAAATCCTTCCCATTTCGCGCGTTTCAGCGGGGATTTTTGAAAAATCCGGCGAAAGGTTTCCTCCGTCATTTCCTGCCAGTCACGCCGTCCGAATGACTTCAGCTCTTCCGGCAGCAGAAAGGCCGTTTCCCGGTGCGGGCGGGAGAAGCGGTTCCAGGGACATACGTCCTGGCAAATATCACAGCCAAAGATCCAGTTGTCTGTTTTTCCCTGAAAATCACCAGGAATAGCTTCTTTCAATTCGATGGTCAGGTAGCTGATGCAGCGGCTGCCGTCGACTGAATAAGGCTCGGAAAGGGCATCCGTCGGGCAGGCGTCAATGCACCGGGTACAGGTGCCACAGTAGTCGGTAATAGGACCATCCGGCTCCAGATCGAGATCGATGATGAGTTCTGCCAGGAAGAAGAAACTGCCGATTTCCCGGGTGATGAGATTGCTGTTTTTTCCGACCCAGCCGAGCCCTGCTTTTTTTGCCCAGGCTTTTTCCATCACCGGCGCGGAGTCAACAAAACAGCGGCCGTCTACCTCCCCGATTTCGACGCGTATCCGATCCAGAAAAGCCTTCAGTTTATCCCGGATGACGAAGTGGTAGTCGGTCCCGTACGCATACTTGGCCAGTTTGAAATCTTCCTCTCCTTCCGGCAGGCGTTCGGGCGGGTAGTAGTTGTAAAGCAGGGAAACGACTGACTTTGCCCCTTCGACGAGCAGCGTGGGGTCCAGGCGCTTGTCGAAATGGTTTTCCATGTACAACATTTTCCCGTGGCGGCCGCGGCGAAGCCAGTTTTCGAGGCGCGGCGCTTCCTCTTCCAGAAATCCGGCCGCGGAAATTCCGCAGAAATCGAACCCGAGGTCCCGGGCGATTTCCTTCACGGAAGCGGTATGCCGTTGCCGGACAAGGTCTGAAACAGTCATGCAGGACGGGAGAATCCTCCCCGGAAAAATGTCAATCTGTCAGCGAAACGGCCTGTGGCAAAGTAATTTTGCCTGCCGTTTAACAGCATAAAGGTACGAACGACATGACGAATCCGGAATTCACGCAACCCGAAGAGACTGAACAATCACAGGCTACTGACAACGTTTCCGACGCACAGGAAGCATCCGCAGGTGCAATCGCCGCAGAAACCGAAGTCAGCCCGGACGAGAAGTTTCAGGCCGAACTGACGGAGCTGAAAGATAAATACATCCGGCTGGCCGCCGAATTTGACAATTTCCGCAAGCGGACGCTGAAGGAAAAAACCGAGCTGGTCAAAACAGCCTCGGAAGACGTAATCAAGGCTATTCTTCCCATCCTGGACGACATCGACCGCGCCCAGGCCATTTTTGCCGCTTCGGAAGACGGCAAGGTCGAAAAAGAAGGTATTGAACTGATTTTCAATAAACTGGCCAAGACCATCTCTTCCAAAGGCCTCAAGCCGATGGAAGCCAAAGGCCAGGTATTCAACCCGGATCTTCACGAGAGCATTACGCAGTTCCCGGCTCCGTCCGAAGACCTCAAAGGCAAAGTCATTGACGAAGTGGAAAAGGGTTACTACCTCGGCGACAAGGTTATCCGGTTCGCCAAGGTGGTGGTTGGAGCATGACGTAATTGCGGATGATAGGATGAATCATTCCTGTCATTTTTTCATTCTATCATTCCCCTGTTAAGAAGATGGCACAAAAAAGAGACTATTACGAAGTACTGGGCGTGTCGAAGTCGGCCTCGGATGACGAGATCAAAAAGGCCTACCGCAAGCTCGCCATCAAGTACCACCCCGATAAGAACCCCGATAATCCGGAAGCCGAAGAAAAGTTCAAGGAAGCCGCCGAGGCGTACGAAGTACTGTCTGACGGCAACAAACGCGCCCGCTACGACCAATACGGCCATGCGGGTATGGGCGGTAGCGCCGGGCCCCAGAACATGGACGATATCTTCTCCCAATTCGGAGATATTTTCGGGGAAGGAAGTCCGTTCGGTAGCTTCTTCGGAGGCGGATTTGGCGGAGGCGGACGGCAACAACGCGTCCGGAAAGGCTCCGACCTTCGGATCAAGCTCAAGCTCGACCTGCAGGAAATCGCCAACGGTGTCGAAAAGAAGATCAAAGTCAAGCGCCACGTGACCTGTCAGGCCTGCGGCGGCAACGGTTCCAAACACGGTACTTCGCTCCGCACCTGTCCTACCTGTAACGGGAACGGCCAGGTACGCCGCGTGCAGCAGACGATGCTCGGCCAGATGGTCACGTCTTCTACCTGCCCGACCTGTAACGGCGAAGGCAAGATTGTCGACGCGAAGTGCGACGTCTGCGTAGGCGAAGGACGTACCCTGGCAGAAGAGGTTATCTCCATCAAAATTCCGGCCGGTGTAGCCGACGGCATGCAACTGTCAATGGGCGGCAAAGGAAACGTTCCGCCACGCGGCGGCGTTGCCGGCGATCTGCTCATCGTCGTCGAAGAAGAAGAACACCCGGACCTGAAGCGGGATGGCAACAACGTTGTGTACGAACTGTATGTGAATTTTGTTGACGCCGCGCTGGGTACCTCGATGGAAGTTCCGACAATCGACGGACGCGCCAAGATCACCCTCGAACCCGGCACACAATCCGGCAAGATCCTCCGCATGAAAGGCAAGGGTATCCCTCACCTCAACAGCTACGGAAAAGGCGATCAACTTATTTATGTGAACGTCTGGACGCCGCGGGTACTTTCTTCGGAAGAGAAAGGTATTCTTGAAAAACTGCGCAGCTCGCCTAATTTCCAACCCCGTCCGACGAAGAACGATAAGTCGTTTTTTGAGAAGATGAAGGATTTTTTTAATTGAGCGATAGGCTGTAAGCTTTAGGCTATAAGCAAAAGAGCGCGTCCCGAAGATGGGACGCGCTCTTTTGCTTATATGCTTTCTGTGTATTCTGTGTTTTCTGTGAGAAATAAAAAATCAAGTTCTCACAGAAAACACAGAATACACAGAAACTATTTAGATCGGGTTGTTACGGCTTCCCGCTGCGGGTACCTGCTTAAAGCCTATTGCCTACAGCCCAAAGTCCACAACTATTTCACCTCGTTCAATTCCAGAATAACGCTGGTACGGCCATTGTTGACAACGGGATTGAACCCGGCTGTCATCAGAAAATCACCGGTAAATACCGATTCCGATGCAATGGCTGAACGTTTGCCCGGATACAGGTTGATTTCCTTCACGCTGTATTTCCTGGCCGGATCCAGTCCGCCGAATTTCACCGGAATTTTGGAACCCGCGCCGTAACGGTTGCTCACGAGGTAGTTGAATACCACCGAGCGGGTCTTCTGCTTATTCACAAACATCAGCGACGCAAAGTCGTTTTCCCGGGGATTGACGAGCCGGTACAGGTCGCCATGCCAGACCACATCGCTGATCGACTTATACGTTTCAACAGACTGCTGACTGAATTTGAGGTCGTCCGGACTCAGGTGACTGACCACAATATCATAGCCCATTTTACCCATCATCGCTACGTCGGTCCGGAATTTGAGCGGTTGTTTGCCCCAGTCCGTAACGTGATCGCAGTGGGTAATCGCCGGGAAGAAGTACGAGTATTCCCATTGCAGAAATACACGTTCGAGGGGATCGGTATTGTCGCTCGGCCAGAATTCCGTGAAGTACTTCAGGGCTTCGTAGTCCACCCGGCCGCCGCCGCCCGAGCACAGCATCATCGGTACTTTCGGGTACTTGGCACGCAGGCGGTCGAGGACTTTATACAAACCAAAAACATAGTCTACATACAGTTTCGACTCCGCCTGCTTGGTCTTTTTCAGGTATTCTGACTGCGCATTGTAGATAACTGCGTTGCAGTCCCACTTGATAAATGCCAGATCGGGATTTTTGGTAAAAAGGTCATCCAGAATACCAAAAACAAAATCCTGCACCTGGGGATTTGACAGGTCCAGTACCAGCTGATTCCGGAAGTAATGTTCGGGGCGCTCCGGCTGGCGGATAACCCAATCCGGATGCTTTTCATACAGCTCGCTCTTCGGGTTGACCATCTCCGGTTCCACCCAGATGCCAAATTTAACCCCGGCTTTCTGGGCTTCCTTCACGAGATAGCCGATGCCATGCGGGAGTTTTTTGGCGTTTTCTTTCCAGTCGCCGAGCCCTGCATTGTCGCCGTTGCGGGGGTACTTATTGCCAAACCAGCCATCGTCGAGCAAAAACAGGTCTACGCCGAGCTTTTTGCCATCAGCGAAGAGACCCGTCAATTTCGTCTCATCAAAATCAAAATAGGTAGCCTCCCAGTTATTGAGGAGGGTCAGGCGGGAGCCTTCGCCCTCGAGCACACGGTACTTGCGTGCCCAGTCGTGCAGGTTGCGGGAAGCTTCGCCTTTTCCTTTGTCGGAATAGGTAAAGAGGAAAGAGGGCGTTTTGAACTCCTTACCCGGCTCCAACGGATACTCCGACGCATGCGGGTTGATACCGGCGATCAGGCGGAGGTTATCGTACGAATCGACTTCGAAGTCAATCTTGAAATTACCCGACCAGCCGAGGGTACCGAGGAGTACTTCGCCTTCGTCTTCCGTCGCCGGCTTGTTGAACGAAAGCTGAAAGGTCGGCGGCTGAAACAGGTTCGCACGCGTACCGAGCTTGGAATCGAGGGAGAGAATCCCGGCCTTGAGCTGCGTCGTTTCCGGGTTCATTTCCCGCGCCCAGCCGCCGTGGTAATGGGTGAGGTGGTACTGTCCGGCAGCAAAGTACAGGTTGGCCGACGCATACTTGTGCATGACGATCGGCGCCTTTTCCTGGTGGCGGATGGTACTCCACTGCTCCACCACGTTTTCTTTCCGGTAAACCTTGTAGAACAACGTCACCTCAACCGGATACACGGGATCTTTGAGCCGGATGATTGTTTGCGTTACATTATCATTCAGCTGCTGTACTTCGTGGCTTTGGTAAAGTAGTTCGAGGGAGGTATTCCCGTCGGCGTGGGTTACCCGGATAGCCGGCTCCGAAAGGCTGACGGTTCCGCTGGGCGTATACGGAGACGCATAGATACCGGCATTGCCATCATCCTGGCGGTACTGACCGGGGACGGAGGCGTATTCACCGGGCTGCGTCAGTTTCCGTCCAAAATAGACAATATTGAGGCGATTGTTTTTATCCGTTTGCAGCACCAGGGCATTGCGGCCGGTCTCGATCGGGATAGTGACTTTTTGCTGGGCAAAGAGGCTGGTTGCGGCAAGAGATAAGAGCAATGCCGAAAAAAAGCGGTTCAGAGATTTCATCAGGCAGGAATATAGGAATCCCAAAAATACACGGTAAGGTGTATTCCCTGCCCTGTTTCCGATACAAATCGCGGATTAGTCGGCGACGTTTTTCTTTTGAAGCGTTTTGTGGAGGCGGGGCGTTTCGATCAGTGCGGCCGAACCGTACCAGGGATGCAGCTCCAGCGCGAAGATGCCGGCTTTGACGCCGGGATCGGATTCGGCCAGTTTCTGGGCTTCTTCCATGCTCTCGACGTTGAAGATCAGGATACCCTTGTTTTCCTTTCCGTCAAGAAACGGCCCGGCTACGATCAGCTTGCCTTCTTCGGCGAGGCGGTTCATGTTGCGGAGGTGTTCCTTCTGGACTTTCATCCGCTCGTTTTTGTCTTCGATTTTGACAGAACCGGTTTTGAGGAAGGCCAGTACGTATTTTTTCATTCCGTACTCGTCGGCGCCGAGTTTTCGGGCCAGCGGCTCGTCATAGGTCGTTTGCGCCGAAGCGCCGGTGGCGCACAGCAGGAGCAGAAGCAGTACTTTTTTCATTGTATCAGGTAGTTTTCAGTCGAATTCCATGGATAACTGGTTCTGCTCCCGTTTGGGATGGACGTACTTCTTCCGCTTTTTGAGGGTCTCGTCGAGGATCAGTACCTCCGTTACCTTCTCCAGTACGCTCCGCTGGGTGAGCACTCCTTTCAGCGCCATGCCGCTGACGAACTCTATTTCACGCTTCCGGATGGTTTCGCGGAAGGCGTTGTCTTTTAGATTGAATTCGATGACTTCTCCCTGATACAGACCCTTCCAGGCAAATTTCCCGCCTTTTAGTACGGGGGCAATCAGGTCGATCACCGCTTCAGGGTCACTGACGACCGGATCAGGCGTCAGCCACCGGGCAAACTCCTTGCGCACGATGGTCTGCTCTTCTCCTTCTTCCGGCTCGGCGCCATACCAGCGGAAGATCACACCTGTCACTTTCGGGTAGTACTTCAGGCGGCGGTAGAAATTCCGGCGGGCTTCACGAAGCGGTACCGGGAGATCTTCGGTCGTCGTCCAGGCCCTGAATACCTGACGTACAATACCCTCCGAGCCTTCTTCCGCACTGATTCTCCATGTGTTCGGCGTCTCTGTACTTTCGAGCTCCGCGTGTCTCTCTCCGATCAGCCCCGTCAGCAGCAGCAGGATATCCCGCTCCCCTTCGTTCCGGACGAGCGCGTCCATCACCGGGGAAGCATCTGTCAATACATACTGAAGCTGAAAAAACATAGGGTACGGGTGAATGGGATGGTGGAGAGCTTTAGGCAATACGTTGTAGGCTTTAGGCTGTATGCTTTAGGCTATAGGCTTTAGGCCGCTGGCAACGTGTTTCAGCCCTCTCTTGCTTATAGCTTACAGCATAAAGCTTATCGCTTACGGTATGGGCTTTATGCCACATGCAACGTGTTTCAGCCTCTTGCTTATAGCTTACAGCATAAAGCTTATCGCTTACGGTATGGGCTTTATGCCACATGCAACGTGTTTCAGCCTCCTGCTTATAGCTTAAAGCATAGAGCTTATCGCTTGCGGTATAGGCTTTATGCCGTAGGCAATGTGTTTCAGCCTCTTGCTTATAGCTTACAGCCTAAAGCTTATCGCCCAAAAACTACAGCTTATCGCCCAAAACCTGCCGCTCCCCCTCCCCGAAAGATACAAAAAAGCCGGATCAGCCTGCACCGATCCGGCTTCAAAACCAGGGGAAAGCTTAGTCGATGACCACGCAGAGACCGCGTTTTACATCTTCCTCTACTTTCTTGAATTTCACGTCGCGTTCGATACGGCCGTCCATATACTGTACCGAAACCCGCTGGTTGGGCTCGATCTTGTGGGAACGGATCGGCTGCTGACGCGGGCGGTCTTCGATAGCCGGACCGGCAAGGGCTTCAAGCTCCTCGGCGGTTGGCGCGCTGCCTCCGGTGATGCCGGCGACGTCGTCCTTGCTGGTTTGCAGCTTCTGCTGCGGCGGAGCCTGCCGGGGCGCCTGCGGAGCGGCCGGGGCTTCGTCTACCTGCAATTCCGGAACATCATAGCGCATCAGCAACTGTACGATATCGAAATTGACTTTATTGACAAACTGCTGGAAGAGTTCGATCGACTCGAATTTGTAAATCAGCAGCGGGTCTTTCTGTTCGAAAACGGCGTTTTGTACCGACTGCTTCAGGTCGTCCATGTCGCGGAGGTGTTCCTTCCACTCCTGGTCGATGACAGAAAGCGCGATTGACTTCTCGATTTCCCGCGTGACGTCGCGGCCTTCGCTGTGCAGCGCCTTCAGGAAGTTGACCTGGAAGCCCATGAGGTGCTCGCCGTCGGTAAAGGGCAGGCCAATGACCGACTGGTCGTTGACATTGCCGCGGTTGGCGTCAAACAACTGCTGGAAGAACGGCAGCATCCGGTGTGCGATATCGCGGCTCTTGGCATTGTAGTGGCCTTCTGCCGCGGCGTGGAGCTGCTGGGTACGCTGTTCGGGCCGCAGACGGGAGAATTCGTCTTTCGAGAACGGAACCTGGATGGACAACGACTCGATGACGCGCAGTTCGAACTCTTCGTAAGACGGGTTATTCTTCACCAGCTCCTCGCATACGTCAAACAGAATATTGGCGAGGTCAAGGGCCAGCCGGTCTCCGAAGAGCGCGTTCCGGCGGCGCTTGTAAATCGCCTCCCGCTGGTAGTTCATGACGTCGTCGTATTCCAGCAGGCGCTTCCGGATACCGAAGTTGTTTTCTTCGACTTTCTTCTGCGCCCGTTCGATCGACGAGGTAATCATCGAGTGCTGGATTACTTCTCCTTCTTCCATCCCCATCCGGTCCATCACCTTCGCGATCCGCTCGGAACCGAACAGACGCATCAGGTTATCTTCCAGCGAAACGAAAAACTGAGAAGAACCCGGGTCACCCTGGCGACCGGCACGACCACGCAGCTGGCGGTCTACCCGCCGGGATTCGTGGCGCTCGGTACCGATGATGGCAAGTCCGCCCGCCGCCTTGGACTCCGGCGTCAGCTTGATATCCGTACCCCGGCCCGCCATGTTGGTGGCGATGGTTACGTTACGGGGCTGACCGGCGCTGGCGACGATCTCCGCTTCGCGCTGGTGGTACTTGGCATTGAGGACCTGGTGCTGAATACCCCGCATGCGGAGCAGACGGCTCAGGATTTCGGAGTTTTCGACGGAGGTTGTACCGACGAGTACCGGGCGACCGGCTTTCACCAGTTCGTCGATCTCCTGAACAACCGCGTTGTATTTCTCCCGAACGGTCTTGTATACTTTATCTTCCTGGTCGGCGCGGACGATCTTGAGGTTCGTCGGAATCGCGACAACGTCCAGTTTGTAGATCTGCCAGAATTCGCCGGCTTCCGTTTCCGCTGTACCGGTCATACCGCCCAGCTTGTGATACATCCGGAAGTAGTTTTGCAGCGTTACCGTCGCATAGGTCTGGGTAGCGTCTTCGACTTTCACCTTTTCCTTTGCTTCGATGGCCTGGTGAAGCCCGTCCGAATACCGGCGGCCTTCCATGATCCGGCCCGTCTGCTCATCGACGATCTTGATCTTCCCGTCCATGATGACGTATTCCACGTCGCGCTCAAACAGGGTATGTGCCTTGAGGAGCTGGCTGACAGTGTGGATACGTTGTGTTTTGATGGAATAGTCGCGGATAATCTCGTCTTTCCGGTGGATTTTTTCCGTTTCGGGAAGATCGGATTTGTCTACGCGGTTGAGCTCGATCGACAGGTCAGGCAGGATGAAGAAGTTCGGATCTTCGTTTTTCGACGTCATGACATCGATTCCCTTTTCTGTCAGTTCGACCGAGTTGTTTTTCTCTTCAATGACGAAAAACAGCGGCGCATCGGCTTCCGGCATACGCTTGCCCTGCTCCTGGAGGTAGTCGTTTTCGGTCGCCCGCATGATCGCCTGATTCCCCTGTTCGCTGAGGAACTTGATGAGGGGCTTGTACTTCGGCAGACCGCGGTGCGCACGGAACAGCGCCAGACCACCTTCTTTCGTATTGCCGGCGGCAATGAGGCGGCGGGCGTCTGTCAGGAAGCCCTGAACGAGCTTCTGCTGCTCTTCGACCAGCTTGTGGATGCGGGGATTGAGTACCTCAAACTCCTGTACGTCGTCGTCTTTCACAATCGGACCGCTGATAATCAATGGGGTCCGGGCGTCATCGATGAGGACGGAGTCCACTTCATCGACCATCGCGAAGTGGTGCTTGCGCTGGACGAGCTCTTCCGGGCTCCGTGCCATGTTGTCACGGAGGTAGTCGAACCCGAATTCGTTATTGGTACCGTACGTAATGTCAGCCAGATAAGCGTTGCGGCGTGCCTGGGTATTCGGCTCATGGCGGTCGATGCAATCGACGGTCAGGCCGTGGAACTCAAACAGCGGCGCATTCCACTCGGAGTCACGCTTGGCGAGGTAGTCGTTGACCGTGACAATGTGTACCCCTTTGCCGCCGAGGGCATTCAGGAACGACGGCAGCGTCGAAACGAGCGTCTTACCTTCCCCCGTCGCCATTTCGGAAATCTTACCCTGGTGCAGTACCACGCCGCCGATGAGCTGTACGTCGTAATGGACCATGTTCCAGGTAATCGGCTGGCCGACTACGTCCCAGGTGTTTTTCCAGATGGCCTTGTCGCCGTCGATGACGACGTTCGATTTCTTCGAAGCAATAAAGCGGTCGTGAACCGTTGCGGTGACGGCAAGCTGCCCGTTTTCGGTATACCGGCGGGCGGTTTCCTTCACGAGCGCAAAAGCCCGGGGCAGAATCTCGAGCAATACCTCTTCGAGCTTCTGATCCGACTGTATTTCGAGGGCGTCGAGCTGCTTGAACAGGGAGTCCTTTTCGTTGATATCCAGGTCCGCTTCTACGTCAATGCGCTGACGGATGGCATCGGCCTGTTCCTGAATGGGAGCCAGACGTTCTTTGATAACTGCCTTCAAATCAGCGGATTGCTGGCGGATATCATCGTCAGATAAATCCTTTAACCTGGCAAATTCGGCATTAATCTTTCCGACGTAGGGATACAGTTCTTTCAGGTCCCGATCGGATTTCGTGCCGAAAATTTTGGTGATGAGTTTAAGCATAGCTCTGTGCTAAAGCACCGTTAATCGTGGTTAGTCAACCATGTGACACGCTGACTTTCAATACAAATCGGTTGTGACGGCTTCAAACAAAAAGCCCCCACCGGGGGTCGGACAACAGGCAGAAGACAAATTTACGCTATTCTCCGCACCCGAAAGCAAAAAAAAAGTTCCCAAACACCGCTTTGGACCCGAAAGCGGCCAAAAGGTTTTGCAGATCGGACAAATTGACAGAAAATCAGAAGCAGTCGGACAGGTCCGCCTTTTTTGACCAAAAAAACGGTCAGTGAACGGGTTTTCTTTTCTCACCCGCCCTATAACTACTATATTAGTTCGTTTTTTCAACGTCATCAGCGCTATGAGCGACCAACAGGAAGAGAATCCCTACTACCGCCGCGTTCACAAGGAGCGGCCCAAGATGAAAATACCCGGCCTGGGCAGTATCGGCGCGGGCAAAGGTCAGGGAGATATCTATACCCGCCTGCTTCCCCTTGTCATAATTGCGTTTATCGGTTACGCGGTGTACGATACGTTCGTGTCGATCAACCGAAAGAAAAAAGACGTAGTAGACGGCGCCGACGCCATCCGGGAAATGACCTGGAATCAGGAAAAGGTATTCAAGAAGTACGCGGATATGGGCAAGAAGGCCAAACACTTTTACCTCGTGATTGGAAAACCGGGCGCAACCAAAACCATCGACTTCGGCGAGGAAACGTCCGGCTTCTGGGATCAGGTCGACCCGTACAACCACCTGACCAAAGCACCGGGCAGTCTGAAAGTGACGGTAGACGCCTACGACAACAGCCGTGACCGTACCATTGAAATGAAATTTGAATAAGGGCTCATTTCCTACCTGACCCAAATAGAAAAAGGGATTTCCGGCCAGGAAATCCCTTTTTTATGCTTGTCTGTTTGAATCAGGCTTCCACCAGCATCGCCCCGAACGAGTAGCCGCCGCCGAAGGTCGTGACGACAATCTTGTCTCCTTTCTGGAAACGGTACTTGTTTTCATCCAGCCCGATGGCGCAGCCGGCACAGCCGGTATTGCCGAGGTACTGAATGTTGGAAAGCAGCTTGTCCATCGGCAGGCCGAGCTCTTCCATGACTTTTTTCGAAATCCGGAAGTTGGCCTGGTGCGGAAGTACCCAATCCACGTCGTCGAGGGTCATGCCGTTGCGACCGAGGATCTGCCGGCTCGCACGGGGCATATACACAACAGCGTTGATGAATACGTCGCGACCGTTGGGCATGACAAACCCGCCGTCTTTCGGCTTCAGGACGACGCCTTCCATAGCCTTACCGGCCGTGGCAGCTCCGCCTGTCAGAATGTCTACGATCTTGAAATCTCCTTCGGATACGCGGTCTGCCGAGAGAAACAACGCCGCAGCGCCGTCTCCCCAGAGGTGACCGGCAACTTTGTCTTCGTCATTGCTGTAAGCGGTGTTATTGTCAGACACCACTACCAGCGCACGCGTCGCTTTTTTCATGCAGAAATATCCCTGCACTACCTCGAGGGCATTCAGCAGGGACGAGCACGCCGAAGAAACCGACACCACCGGAATATCCGGAATCTGGAGGTCATGCTGGACAGCATGGGCCAGGGAAACGATGGTATCATACGGCGTATAGGTGGCCCCAACAATCAGGTCAATTTCCTGAACCGGGTAAGGCAGCAACGCCAGTCCCTGGCGTACGGCCTCGATGGCCATGGTATTCGTGTTTTCGTGAGGGGCGGCTTTCCGACGTTCTCGGATGCCCGTCCGCTCCACAATCCACTGGTCAGACAATCCATTCAGTCGGGCGAAGTGTTCATTCGTAACAACTTGCTCCGGCAGATAGCTACTTATCGCGTTGATATACATAAGGGTCAAGCGGGGAAAGCTCGCATTTGCACTTTGCCGTGATTTATTGCACTATGCAAAGAATGTGTTTTGTATTGAACTACGCAAATGGATCACAGAATATTCATAGAAGCTATTGATATAATCATACGTAAATTTACAATCTCTTCCTATTCGGTGTAACGTAAGGCTCGCATGCGCTGTATAAACCTTGCGTCCTCCGAAAAGTTCTCTCCAAAAAATTAAATAGTATGCTTGCATAATATTAGGTATGCATTCTATCTTTGAGCATCCCAATAGTATGTAAGCATACTATTACCGTATGTCGGAATTATGAATTTCATCGCGTAAAACTAAAAACCAGATCACCCGTCAGGATGAGGCGAAGGCAGCCCCTTCCCTCATCCAACGGGTCATTTTTCTTTCCAGACAGCCTGTACGCGATCGGCTTTTGCTACTTTTTTCCAGAAATCAATCCATGCTGCATAATCGGACGCGGGCCTTCGGACCGGCAGCACCTGCAACGTGCGGATATAGGTAAGTCCCTCCGGCCCTGCCATTGTTTTTGCGCGGTACGTCCCGAACTGGGTTTTGATTTCCACCGCCTCCGGAAGCCCCTCCAGCTGGTATCCTTCCGGTACGTGGCAGGTAACGGTATCCGCGTCCGTGAATCCCCGCTTCCAGATAAGGTCGTGTACGCGCGGTACCGTCGCATCCGGAACCGGCATCTTCCGGGAAAACTGAGCCAGCGGAACAAACAGGCGGTGATCGGTCAGCGTTCCTGCCTGCCGCATATCCAGGGTCAGTTCTTCCGTCATAACCGGACCGGCCGGCAGCGATGCATCTGACAGCTGAAAACGAACCAGGTCGAACGAAGCCAGGTGAATCTGTTGCAGCATCCATTTCCGCAGATCCTCTCCGGACGTAGTCTCCTTCACCTCCCGCAGGGTTTCCTGCTGAATACCGGTGTAGCGCGTTGCCATGTCCACCCGGGCGCTGCCCTTTGCATCCAGGCGTACGTTCACACGCCGGAATACGCCGTTTTGTTGCTCCTGATAGTCGGGCGTCCGGACCAGTTTACCCCCCGCCGGGGTTTCCAGCAAGGCATACCTTCCGCCGGTGAAACTGCCCATGTACCCCGGCTGGCCGTACTGGTCGGTACACTCCAGCCATACGGTATCCTTTTCCAGCGGCACACAAAGTACCTCGTGGTTGAATACCACCGACGGAAAGTCCGGCAAAATATCCGGCCGGCTTTTCCCCGCTGTAATGGACGCCGTAAACGATTGAATACCAGCCACTTTCAACATTCCTTTCAGGTAGTTGGAAAGCGCCTTGCAATCGCCGTACCCCTTTTCCGCAACGGTGGACGCGGGAAACGTCTGCCAGCCGCCGATTCCCACCTGAATACTGACATAACGGGTAGACTGCTGCAGGTGCCGGTATAGTCTGGCAATTTTGACGCGGGTATCTTTTTCATCCCTGACCAATTGCAGAACGGCTTGTTTCGTCGTTTCGGGCAATTCATCGCGTCCGGCATTCAGGTCATAAAAAAACTGACCGATTTCTTTCCAGGAAGCGGCGGAGCCTTTGTATCCCTCCATCTGAAAAGCATTCGGAGCCATCAGTACCGCCGGCCCGCAAACGGCATACGGATCCGTATAAGGTTCTTTTTCTCTCGGAGACAGGTTTCGAACCTCCCAGGTTTGAGTAAGGATGCCGGCTTCCTCCGTCTTCCGAAGCAGCTTCGCTCCGTTCAGCTCCCGGTACCGGACGCCGAGAGACGCGGGCACGCGCACCGTCAGGGACGACTGCTCCACGGCCGCCTCCTCATCCTGTTGCGGAAACCAGTACGGATAGAAGGCCGTAGACTTCGAAACAAGCTCATAGGCGAACTCTACCGTAAACGGGTAGACAGCATACCGGAAGGTTGCCTGCCGTACTTTGGAGTCGTCGTATAGCGAGTAGCTCGCGTGGGCGGAAGCATCGACGATATCCGATTTCTTCAGCCGTTTCTGCTCCTTGCCGGAGGCGTCGAGCAGTCGGCCTTCGAAGGACCGGATCCGGGCGTTTTTGTTGTAAAACACTTCTTTGGAGGCATAATCGAGCCCCCGTTCATCAAAAATCGTCACCACCTCCCGGACGCGCTCGACAGCCTCTCCCGCCGCCGTAATTTCAAATTCCTCTTCGCGGAGGCGGATAACCGCTCCTGCATCCCGCTTCAGCTCCGGACGGACACTGAAGGCGGGGTATTGCTGAGCCTGCGCCCAAAACGGCAGGCAACCCAGCAGCAACCAGATCAGACGCATGTTATTTCTTTTTGAGGACGACCTTCTCGGTATGTTTCGCGATAACCATGTCCATCAGCTGTTTGAGGTAAGGGTATTCGTCGGAGGTATAAACAGGCTTTTTAAGTTGCAGGCGGCTCACGAAGAGTAACTGCTTGTCTTCCGCGAGCTGCATCTGAAAAGTAAACCGGCCGCCGTCTTCCGGCAGCACGATTACCTTCGGCGCCGGAAGCGCCTCGGGAAGATACCCTTCCGGCAGGTTCACGGTAGCCATGACGACCTGCTCGGTCGGATGGCCAAAGTCGACCGGATACAACCGCGTAGCATGCTTGAACTGGTTGCGGGAAATCGCCCGGCCGAGGGACGGGTCCAGGTACAGCCTGTCGCCGGTACGGGTGCAGGCGTCCTCGTACGCGATCTCCGCCGAAAAGACGAAGCTTTTGGCCGGATCCTCGAGGAATTCCGCCTTTGCGTTTGAGACCGACCCTTCGCCCGACTGGCCTAATATCCAGGAACGTGCCAGTTTTTCCGTGCTGCTTTTTATTAACTCATGCCGACGGTTAAGCGCTTCATAACCCGACCAGGTATACGCTATTTTACCGGTCAGGCTGGCGTCGGCTTTGAGGTTGTACTCCAGGGAGATAACCTCCCGGCTCGTTACCGGTGCGAGGTAAATCCAGTCAGCCTTGTCCCTGTCTACAATGCGGCCTACTTTATTCAGACAGCGGTACGGCAGCGTGCCTAGCGGAAGATAGGCGTCGGTTGCGTCAAGAAAAACCGGCTTTCCGCCGATGTACGTGACGCCTACCACTTCGTTGAAATAGCTGAGCATCGGAAATTCGAGGAAGACCATACCGTTGTCACGGGTACTGAGCAGAACCGGAAATACCGGCAGATTCAATTCCCGTACCAGCCCGATCAGCAGCAGGTTAATTTCGGCCGAGTTACCTGTTTTCTGTTCGAAAATTGTCTTCGGCGTACTTTCAGACCAAAACCGTGATTTACCGTTCCAGGTCATCAGCTGGCGAATCGTTTTCTGGGCTTCCGCCACCATTCCGAGCGTATCCGGATGCGCCGCGCGAATAGCCTGGGCAAGCTCTTTCAGAAAACTGGTTTTCCGGAGATACCGGCCTACCTGATCGTCGTTAATGAGGCTTTTGTCAATGTCGGTCCAGCGGTTGGAGTAGCTCTTGACGATCCCATCGAGCGCACTGCGTTCGAGCTCAAACCGTAACCGGGCAAGGTAGTCTTCCGGGTTGGTAGTATAGGGTTCGGTGCGGATCGCCGGGACGTCTTCGACCACATACTGAAAATTCATACCATACCGGTCATCGTTGTCTGTCTTGTTGACTTTCAGCGGTCTGGGATTCTGGAAGATCGTACGGTAGTAGAGTTTAGGCGGAAAAAATCCGGCACATTCGCTTCGACGAACCGGAATATCGGATTGAAAAAACCAGTCTTTCGGTTGAAAAATAAAGTCCGACGCCAGCTCATACTGATACTCAATAATACATCCTTCCTGCACGTGGGGAAGGGTAAATTTAGTCAGGTACAGGCGGTCACCTGCTTTCGATTCAAACAGGGCCGATTTCCGGAATTCTTCCGATTGAATGACGCCGTTTTCCAGCCAATAGGTCCGCCCTCTTACGTTCACAACAAACTCTTCTGACCGGTTTCCGTTCCGGTATTGGGGGATGGAAATAGTCGCTCGCTCATATGCTGATTTCCGGAAGATTTTAATACGCCGGAAGAACTCCTGGCGGATTTTGTAGTATCCACCCTCCGGCTCCGGGAGGTTCAGGTAGGTGTAATCATCCAGAATAGCGGCATCCGCCGACGAATCGCCGGGATACACCGTCATCCGGAGATCATCCGCTGTAATCTTGGGAACAGATCGCTTCTGCGCAAAGGCAATACATCCTGAAAAAAGAGACAGGACGAGTACTAAAAAAAGTCTCATACAACTCGGAATACAAATTTCGGACAGCAGGTTAACGGAGGATAAAAAAGGAAAGCAGCGAAAGAAGCTACCGCAGGTAGTTTAGTGGAAAGGGGACATGTGTTATGGGGTTAAGGATCGTCGGACAAATAAAGAAAGAAGCCGGCTATTCCTGCATTTTCCCGTATGGAATATTTTCAAATGAATCCGTTTCATCAATTCGTGATTTTCTGCCGGCTGATCTTAACAATTTGTTGATTCATTGGCCGGAGAAATCTCTGCTTTCCCGCGGATTTTTGCCGGTTCAAACCGAACCACCATGTTTCGTTCTTTCTTTCTCTTGTTTTCTATGCTGGCGGTAGCTGCCTCGGCACAAACCGCCAAACGACCCAAAAACGTCATCCTGCTGATAGGCGACGGAATGGGCGTCAACCATGTGTATGCGGCCCAACTGGCGAACAAAGCGCCGATTCACCTCAACCGCTTCCCGTACCTGGGGCTGTCGACCACCCACCCTATCCGGGACTTCGTCACCGACTCCGGCGCCGGCGGCACTGCGCTCGCCATCGGGGTGAAGACGAAAAACGGCGCTGTCGGAGTCGATTCTTCCGGTACCCCCCACCCGTCCCTGGCCGAGCTCGCCAAACAACACAAACTTGCGACGGGTATCGTCACCACGTGCGACATCACCGATGCTACTCCGGCCGATTTCTACGCACACGTCAAATCCCGGAACGAACACGAAGCCATTGCAGGTCAGATGGTTAAGTCCGGACTTGACGTCGTCATCGGCGGAGGCATGAAGTACTTTGTTCAACGGAAAGACGGCCAGAATCTCCTCGAAACGTTTCGCAAAAATGGCTATACCGTAGCCGATACCTCAGCTGATTTTACAACGGCGAAGGGTGGAAAGCTCGTCGCATTTACGGCTTTTGTCAACCCGAAGAAAGTACTGGAAGGCCGCGGCCCCGAGCTTCGGCAGGGAGTCGAAAAGGCGCTTACTGTTCTCAACCAGAACAAAAACGGCTTTTTCCTGATGGCAGAAGGCTCGCAGATCGACTGGGGCGGCCATGCCAACGACCTGAAGTATATCCTGACCGAGACGCTCGATTTTGACCAGGCAGTAGGTGCAGCGCTTGACTTCGCTGAGAAAGACGGTGAAACCCTCGTCATTGTGACCGCCGACCACGAAACAGGCGGACTTTCATTGACCAACGGCGACTGGCGCAACGGCGTCGTAGAAGGCAAATTCACGTGGACGAACCATACCGCCAACCCGGTACCGGTATTTGCCTTTGGTCCCGGCGCGGAATTGTTCCGGGGTATCTTCCCGAATACGGATGTTCACCAGAAAATCCGTACCGCATGGTGGGGTAAATAATCCCTATCGGATACAAAAAAAGTCCTCCGGATGCACCGGAGGACTTTTTTATAGTATCAGGATCAGAAAGGATATCCTCCCGCTTCCAGTGCCGCGTGAGCAATCCTGCGCCGGGCTTCCTTCAGGTTATACGGATCGATCTTCGTAAACCGCTTCAAGCCGAGCAGCATTACATTTTGCTCGTCTCCTTCTGCAAAGCTCGTAATCGCCTGACGACCAGCCCAGGCTACTTTTTCGACCGCTTCGTGGAGGTATACCAGCGCAGCTTCCTTCTGCACGGCTACGGCATTTTCGCCCTTGATACCGATCAGTTTTTCAACCCGCAACAGCGCCGATTCCGCGGCATATACTTCGATCAGCATATCGGCCAGGTTCATGATGATTTCCTGTTCCTTGTCAAACGCCATCATGAATTTCTGCACGGCTGCTCCGGCTGTCATCAATACTGCCTTTTTCAGGTTTTTGATGACTTTCTTTTCCTTGATAAACAGGCCTTCCTCTTCTTCTGCACCGAAATCCGGGATACTCATGATTTCCTTCGAAACAGCCATAGCGGGTCCGAGGATATCGAGCTGCCCCTTCATGGCCCGCTTCAGAATCATATCCACCGTCAGCAGGCGGTTGATTTCGTTCGTGCCTTCAAAAATCCGGTTGATGCGGCTGTCACGGTACGCCCGCTCCATCGGCGCGTCGGCGGAGTAGCCCATCCCACCGTAGATCTGTACGCCTTCGTCCACGACATAATCCAGAACTTCCGATCCGTGTACCTTGAGGATAGCGCATTCGATGGCGAATTGCTCTACCCCCTTGAGCTTGGCTTCAGATTCGGGCATGCCTTCGGCGATGAGGGCCTGAATGGCGTCGTCGATGTTTTGACCGGCCCGATAGGTAGCTGATTCAGAAGCGAATAGCTTCACAGCCATCTCCGCAATCTTATGCTGAATCGCGCCGAAGCTGGCGATCGCCGTTCCGAACTGCTTGCGTTCCTTCGCATATTGAATGGCCTGGGCTGCAACGGCTTTAGCGCCACCGATACAGGCCGCCGACAGCTTGATACGCCCGATATTCAGGATATTGACAGCAATTTTGAAGCCGCCTTCCCGCTGGTACAGCAGGTTTTCAACCGGTACCTGGCAATCGTTGAAGAAAATCTGACGGGTATCAGACGATTTGATGCCCAGCTTGTGCTCGGGCTCGTTCATGGTGATACCGCCGAAGTCACGCTCGACGATAAACGCCGTCAGGTTTTTGTCGTTATCAATTTTTGCAAAAACGATGTAGATATCGGCAAAACCGCCGTTGGTAATCCACATCTTCTGCCCGTTGAGGACGTAATGCTTGCCATCGGCCGACAACACCGCCTTCGTCTTGCCCGAATTGGCATCCGAGCCGCTGTCGGGTTCGGTGAGGCAATATGCCGCTTTCCACTCGCCGGTGGCCAGTTTGGGCAGGTATTTGGCCTTCTGCTCTTCGTTTCCGTAGTAGAGAATCGGCAGGGTGCCGATTCCGGTGTGCGCCGACAGCGCGACGGCAAAGCCTCCGGACGCGCCGATTTTGTCGGTCACGAGCATGGACGTATTGAAATTCATCCCGAAACCGCCGTACTCTTCCGGAATCGACGTCGCCAGCAGGCCGAGCTCGCCGGCTTTGTTGAGTAATCCGACGATGGGTTCGTAGCTTTTGGCTTCGTCCAGTTCTTTCATCCGCGGGAGTACCTCGCGATTCAGAAATTCTTCGCAGGTTGCGGCAACCATCCGTTGCTCTTCTCCGAATTCTTCCGGAATGAACACCGAATCCGCCGGAATGTCCTGAATGAGAAACTCTCCTCCTTTTATAGAAGCTCCTGGCTTGGTAGCGATCATAGTCTGTTTGATTTAGATAGATATCCGAAAGTTCGACAAAGAAGTATTATTATGCAAGCATACTATTTTACTATTTTCAGAAGACGTCGCAGATACGGCTCCCAGCCCTATTTTTCTTTTCGGAGAAAACTTTTGCCGGCGCTTGCGCGTTACCTTCTTCCCTCCTCTTATGAACCATGATGAAAACCCTGCAACTCCGCATCCAGGTAAACGCCTACTCCACCGAAACTGAGCTGTCGGCGCCCGAGCAAACGCTGCTGGAACGTGCCCGAGAAGCCACTTACCAGGCTTATGCCCCGTATTCCCGTTTCCACGTAGGCGCGGCGGTATTGCTGGACGACGGCACCATTTTCACTGCCAATAACCAGGAAAACGCCGCCTTTCCCTCCGGCTCCTGCGCCGAGCAATCCGCCATCTTCTGGATCGGCGCCAACCATCCCGAGCGGAAAATCCTATCGATTGCCGTAGTAGCCCGGCCGGGAGACGACCGGATTTTCAAACCCGTATCGCCCTGTGGCGCCTGCCGGCAGGCTTTGCTGGAATACGAACACCGGCAAAAGCAGCCTATCCGGCTCCTCATGCTGCAACCCGGTGGCGGCGTGCTGGCTATGAACGCCATCGCTGATCTGCTGCCGGTGAAATTTGATGCGGATGATTTGTTTGACCGGGCCTAGCGACGCAGAACAACCGGTCCCAGCAACCCGGAAGGTTCCGGCTCCCATTTCGAGGCGTCGAACGGTTCGTACCGGATGCTGACAAAATTGATATCATAAAACTTCCGCCAGGGAAATTTCTCCGCATCCAGCGCGCGGATGCGGTTGGCGGACAGATTGGTGACGTCTACTTCCAGTTTGTTTTCTGCCTTCAGCAAGCCCGACGGAAGCCGGAGCCGGTGCGGGAGGCACCAGGTTTTACCGACTACCTGATCGTTCAGCCGAACCACCGCCGATTCCCGTACTTCTCCCAGGTCGATGTAGCCGTCTTTCTGGCCTTTCCAGGCTGCGGGCAGCCGGAACGAAAGCGTGTACCGGGCCGTGCCGCTGAAGGCTTCGCTTTCGACGTGATCGAGCTCCGTCCACGATACCAGCCGGGACGTACCCAGCGCAGGCGGCATTTTCGGCTCTCCTTCCAGAAAATCAATCTGCCAGATACCTGTAAGATTCAGCGAGTCTTTGAAAACGGGCGTCTCCGGCCAGGGTATTCCTTTGCGGCGTGACGGGTAGGTCTGAATGAAGACCGACTCGCCCGGTTCGAGCGCGAGCTCCAGCGACAGCGTACTGTCTGCCTGCTGCGCCACCGGCACATAGCCGGCACGCCCGTGAAGCGGGTCAAACAACTGGGCAGACAGGCCGGTTGTAGCCAGTCCAATCGGTCCACGGTGGAAGGAATCCGATAAGTTTGTAATAAAATAGATCGTTCCTTCGGCATTTTTCTTCCGGATAAAGGACAGACCCGGCAAGCGTTCGGCTTTCACACCCAAACCGGTCAGTCCCGAAACCACATCCGGACGGATCGTTACGAGCGGCCGCAATGCCTCTCTGCGCGTCTTGAATGCCTGTTCATCACGACGATACCCCGCCGTTTTAGCGGGAATATCCTGTTCAAAAAGAATGCGGGCGCCAGCCTTCGCCAGTCGCTCGAGCGTCCGCAGGGTTTCGTCCGGGAGGAATTCCGCAGCCGGAACAACCAATACCCGGTAGCTCGCACCACCGCCGGATACCAGCTTTCCTTCTTTCACCGAAAAACTTTCCAGCAAATGATCGGAAACAAAATCAGTTTGGTAACCTGCCTGGCGCAGGTGTGACGCAGTCGCGCCAAAGGGCGTATCGTTCAGCCAGCGGCGGGAATTGGCATGTACATCAAACAGAAAAGGCGCCTCTCCGGCCGCTACGCCGTGCCAGATATCCTGAATCGGGAAGTACAGCAATACCTGTGCATCGGGTTTTGCGGCCTGCAGGCGGGTCTGGCATTCGGTGATATACCGGTTCAGTTCCGGCAGATCTTTCCAGAAATGGCTTTGCTGATTGTAGTTGGTGGAGGCATAAAACAGCCAGCCCGGCCATTTTTCCCCCGGCGGGGAATAGGGAATACCGTGATAAAAGATGTGGTTTACTCCACCCGTAAACAACTCATCCACAATCGGTTTGATCTGAGAAAGCGATACCCGGAAATGCTCCCCCAGCCAGGTGGACGTTTCGGAGGAGACCAACGGCCGGCCTGTCAGGTGCGCGGCTGATGACGCAAACTGCATCGTCAGCGTACCCGGCACGCCGAAGCGCGTCGAATCATAGGCTTTGTCCAGCCGGTAGCCGGGAATCCGGTATTGTTTGCTGCCGAAGTATTCGGTTTCAGGAATATCAGCCAGCGCGTAGAGATCGAGAATATTGGCCGGCGAACCGTGAGCCTGATCACGGGTTACCTTTCCCTGCGTACGGGTCCAGTCGGTCCACTGTTTCGTAAACCGATCGTGAAGCAGTTCAGAAAATGTCGTATGGTAGTCGGCCCACATCCGGCGATCCTCCTCCGACAGGTCTTTCTTCTTTTGGAGGACAGACATGGGAAGCCTGTATCCCCGTCGGCGCTGAAATTCAGCAGCAAAATCGTTCGTCCAGTTTGCGCCATATACTTCATAGGAATCATTGTAGTACGACCGGATGCCGTTTCCGGCGGGGAGATTGGCCATGAAATGAGCCAGGTACCGGTCTACCGCTCCGGCGTCATACGGATTAACGACGAGGCCTTCGCCGCCCGGCGCTGCCCGTTTGACTTTTTGTCCGGTAGGTACAATCTGCAGGGAATCGTTCCGGAATTCGAACTTCCGCGCACCATCGGCTGTGGGTACCCACGGCCCGCCGTACGGCCAGCCCGTCCCGAGTGACAGGTCGATGCCCATCCCCCGTTTGGCGGCTTCGCGGACGGTGAAGGTCAGCATATCATTCCACTTCGGGCTGAGAAATGCGAGAAAGTCCTTTTCATATCCTTTGACCCCGTAGATGGGGATGATGTGCAGGCCTCCAAGCCCGGCTCCGGCGAAATCATCCAGGTTTTTCCGAATGCCTTCTTCGGTGACGGCGCTGCCCATCCACCACCAGTAGGCCCAGGGTTTGGCCGTGTTGACGGGGGTGGGAGACTGGGCCGTTGCGACGACCGAAAGGAACCAAAACAGGCAAACCAGGTACTTCATTCTGTTCAAATTAATCCCGCAAAAGAACAAAATAAAGCTGACAAAGCTGTCCGGCGCTGTCCCGATTCCCGGAAATGAAATAGGGTTTCTGTGGCGGAAACGAGGATTTCCTTCGAAAAACACAAAAGCCTATTGCGTTTACCTGACACAAAAAAAGCCGGATACCTGACGGCATCCGGCCCTTTTCTTCATGGCCTGCTGTTTATTCTCCGGCACCGGCGCCGTCCTGTACATCGAAGCACAGGGAAGCGGCGCCCAGCAGTCCCGCGTCGTTACCGAGGGTGGCACGCGTGATCTGGAGGGTATTGAGGTTGTACGGCGTCAGCCAGTATTGCAGGCGACGGTGTACCGCCGGCATGATGAATTCAAACGACGCCGACAGACCGCCTCCGATGAGGATCAGGTTAATATCGAGAATGCGGACGAGGGACGCGAGTCCGTCGCCGAGGATTTCCCCTACTTTATCGAAGATCTTCAGCGCCAGGTCGTCTCCTTCAACCGCCGCGGCAACGAGGCCGGTGGTTGAGATAGAGCCGTCGCCGGGAAGCTGGGTTTCTCCGGTATACTCTGCCCGCATGTTTTCAGCGAGCTGGAGCAGTTCGTTTTTGCCAATATTCCGTTCGAGTACCTTTCCGTTGGCAGACGGGATGTGGCCAGGCTCCATCGCATTGCCGTTACCACCCGTGAAGATGCGACGGTTGAGAATAGCCGCTCCGCCAACGCCCGTTCCGAGCGTGATGAAGATGTAGTTCTCGTCGATTTTCTCTTCGCCGAAGTAGAACTCTCCCAGCGCAGCTGCGTTAGCGTCGTTTTCCAGGAAAAACGAAACACCCGGAAACCGCTTGCTGAGGTACTCCACGAGGGGAATATTGTTCAGTTCGGGAATAGCTGTGATTTCAATGGGAGTTGTTCTTTTCCGGTTGATCATACCCGGAAGACCGATTCCGACTTTCGTGATGGAGGGATGATCGAGCAGTTGCAGGGAAATTGCATCTCCGAGACGTTCCTCAAAGTGTCCCGACTGCCGCCAGCTGAGCGTATCGTGGCTGTAAAAGTTGGAAATTTTACCCGTGGTAGCATCTACGAGGCCCATTTTGACGTTCGTTCCACCAACGTCTATCCCTAGGTACTGATTATCGGCCATGAATGAAGGAAACAGGTTTATTAAATTAATTTCAAAACTGGGGCGAAAATAGTGTTTTCTGCTTTTTATCCGGTTAAAATACGACGCCCCGCGTGAAAAAACTTACAGATCTCCCAGCTGCGGACGGACCAGAATTTCCTCTACCACAGCGGAAGGTGACAGATGGTAACACGTCCAGAGCAGTTCGGCCACATCCTCAGGCGCCATGAAACGGCTTTCAGGCAGGTCGGTACCGGCCCAGCTGTTGGTAAAGGTAGCCCCCGGCAGAATCGCCGTCACTTTCACCTGGTGGGTTTTGAGTTCTTCGCGGAGGACTTTCGTCATCCCCAGCAAGGCATATTTCGAGATACAGTAAGACCCGCCGTTGGAATAGGCCGTGATACTCGCCGTAGAGCAGACGTTGACGATGTAGCCTTTCTTCCGGCTGATCATCCCGCCGACGAGCGCGCGGGTGAGGTGGTAGGCAGAAGCGACGTTTACCTGCATGATGGTCTCAAAGGTCCCCTCCTCCTCGTTATGTACCTGTCCGGGCAGAAAAACGCCGGTATTGTTGACGAGGAAATCGACCGGACGGCCGAGGGAAGAGACAAACGCCGCGAACCGGTCCACGTCTTCCCGGCTACCCAGGTCGGCAGCCAGAATGAAAACCCTGCAACCCGGAAAGGCCGATTCCGTGTCCTGACGCAGGGTTTCGAGGTCGCTCCCATGCCGGGCTGTAGTCACAACGTCGAAACCGCCGGCCGCAAAACGGCGCAGGATCGCCCGTCCGATCCCTTTGGTTCCGCCGGTCACGACCGCCAGCGGCCTTGCTTCGTTATTCACTAATTCACTCATAGTCAATCAGTTAATTATCCGTTTGGTAACTTTCCCGAAAGATCGTCCGGAAAAGGGGATACAGAACGGGTCTACAATCGTTTAATTCGTAAAAAATTTAACCCCAAGATGCGAAAATACGCCCTTCTGTCGGGTTTGTTGCTGGTCGCTTCCCTCGTTCACGCACAATCGGATTTCTTCATCAAGGTCGGGGCCGGCCTGAGCATTCCATACGGAAAATTCGAAGACGCTGAAACTCAGGACCTCGCAAAGCTGGTCCGGACGGGTCCGAATATCGGACTGACGATCGGGCATGATTTCGGCCGTCACTGGGGCCTCGCACTGACCGGCGCCGTCTGGCAGCATGCCGTCCGGAATGAGCGGATGACAGAATACCTCAAAGAGCAGTACCTGCCGGCGGCGTATCAGCCGTATGTCAAGTCGCTGGGTACTTCCTCCAACAATTTTCGCTTCGTCACCGGGTACCTCTCCCCCTATTACGCTTTTTACCTGGGAGAACGCCTGCGTGTAGATATCCGGCTCAACGGCGGTATCATGTATATGCAGTTTCCGGTTATCCGCGGAGACGGTACGGCAACGAGCCCGCTCGACGGCAAGGACTATCCGCTGTCGGTTGTTACGGCTGAGTCGAGCGCTGCGTCGTTTACTTACGGAGCCGGCGGCAGCCTGACGTACCACGTCACTGGAGCGTTTCGTGTGTTTGCGGATGTGGACGGACTACGCTCCCATCCGAAGTTTGACGATATTTCTGTCAAAGGCAGCCTCGGACCGGTGACCCTCGACACCGTCCGGCCAGGCTTTACCCAAACCGCCGGAACGCTGAGTATCCGCTTCGGAGCGGGGTTTTTCTTCTGAACTAATTGATTACAGCCATGAATCTATTGACCAGACTGGGACGCTATTTTATTTTTCTGGGGATGTTGTTCCGGCGACGGGAAAAAGCTTCCGTCTATGCCCGGCAAACCCTGGAGGAGGCCGTCCTTCTCGGTATTGACTCCATTTTTATCGTTTCCATCGTATCGACGTTTATCGGAGCGGTAACCTGTGTGCAGACGGCCTACAACCTCGTCAGTCCATTTATTCCTGATTATGTCATTTCGCTGATTGTCCGGGACATGACGTTGCTGGAGCTGGCTCCGACCATCACATCCATCGTACTGGCCGGAAAGGTCGGTTCCAATATCGCCAGCGGTCTGGGTACCATGCGGATTTCGGAGCAGGTAGATGCCCTGGAGGTGATGGGTCTTAATTCGGTCTCCTACCTCGTCCTGCCGAAAATCCTGGCGGCGGTACTGGTTTTTCCGATGCTGATTACGATTGCCGGTTTTCTGTCCATCTGGGGAGGTTATGTAGCCGGTACACTCACCGGCGCGATCACCCCGGACGAATACATATACGGCATCCGGGCCGATTTTATCCCGTTCAACGTACCTTTCGCGCTGATCAAGACAGTGGTATTCGCGTTTCTGATCACTTCTATTTCCGCGTTTCAGGGGTATTATACAGAAGGCGGCGCTCTGGAGGTCGGCAAGGCCAGTACCACAGCGGTAACCAACAGCTGTATCGCCATCCTTGTGGCCGACTACCTGCTCGCACAGCTCCTTCTTTAATAAAGCCATGTAACGGGCCCGGCCCGGATGATACCATGATTGAAATTCAGAATGTAAGCAAAGCCTTTAACGGACGTCAGGTGCTCGACGGCATCTCCGGTAAGTTTGAACCGGGGAATTGCAGCCTGATCATCGGCGGATCGGGCACCGGGAAATCGGTGCTGCTGAAGTGCATCATCGGACTTTTTAAGCCGGAAGCCGGCAACGTGTTGTATGCCGGCCGGGATTTCTGGGAGGGCAACGCCGACGTCAAACGGGATATCCGCCGGGAAATGGGCGTACTTTTTCAGGGCGGGGCGCTTTTCGACTCAAAAAACGTCCTCGAAAACGTGAAGTTTCCGCTGGACATGCTGACGGATCAGTCGGAAAAAGAAAAGATAGAGCGGGCCGAATTCTGCCTCCAGCGCGTCGGGCTCGAAAATGCCGCCAAGCGCATGCCGTCGGAGATTTCCGGAGGGATGAAAAAACGGGTAGGCATTGCCCGGGCCATCGTGATGAATCCGAAATACCTGTTTTGCGACGAGCCCAACTCAGGCCTGGACCCGCTGACGAGTGTCAAAATCGACGAGCTCATCCAGGAAATTACCGATGAATACAAGATTACGACCGTCGTCATTACCCACGACATGAACTCCGTTCTCGGCATCGGAGAATACATCATGTTTCTGCACAAGGGTCACAAGCTCTGGGAAGGCAGCAACCAGAATATCCTCGACACGGACGTACCTGAACTTCAGGAGTTTTTATATGCGAACCAACTCATCCGCCGGATGAAAAATCACTGATTCATGCTGCTGGCCGTTCACCATATTGCCATTATCGCTTCGGACTACGCGGCGTCGAAACGTTTTTACACCGAAGTACTCGGGCTGGAAATCATCCGGGAAGTATACCGGGAAGCGCGGGATTCCTATAAACTGGACCTGGCGGTCAACGGGCACTACCAGATCGAGCTGTTCTCCTTCCCGAACCCGCCCGCACGTGTGAGCCGGCCCGAGGCGGCCGGCCTGCGCCACCTGGCCTTCGCCGTACGGGACCTCGAAGCGGCCATTGCCCGCCTCACCTCGTTTGACGTCGCAACTGAACCCATCCGGACGGATGAGTTTACCAACAGGCGGTTTACGTTTTTTGAGGACCCGGATGGGTTGCCGTTGGAGTTGTATGAGGAGTAGTTTTCGGTTTTCGGTTTTCGGTTTTCGGTTTTCGGTTTTCGGTTTTCGGTTTTCGGTTTTCGGTTTTCGGTTTTCGGTTTTCGGTTTTCGAGGGATTTCCGGATTCGTTACTAACCCTTAAAAACCTGCAAAACCATTCTCTCACCCAACTGAAAACAGTAATCAAAGGGAATAAACAGAAAAAGCCCGGATATGTCCGGGCTTTTTCTGTTTATTCCCTTTGACTACTGCACCGATGCCGTCGCCAGCGTCACGTCCAATTCAAACTCGTCGTAGATGGCTTTGTCACCGAGGTTATCGAAGAAGCTCTTCGAGCCGTACTTGATGTCATACTTGGAGCGGTCGATCGTGATTTTCGCCGTAGCCGTACCAGCTTTCGGGTCGACCGTAGCGGGGAAGGTTACCGGAGCCGTTTTGCCTTTGATGGTCAGGTCGCCGGTTACTTCGTACGCGTTGCCACCTTTCGGGGTTACTTTCGTTACCTTCAGGGTAGACGTCGGGTAGTTGGCTACGCCGAAGAAGTCGTCAGAAGAAAGGTGTCCTTTCAGCTTGCCGTTCATTTTTTCGTCCTTCACGTCGGTAACGGCCAGAGTGGTCATGTCCATCGTGAAGCTACCGCCAACCAGTTTCTTGCCATCGAGGAGGAGTTGGCCTTCTTTGAGGGCAATGGTTCCGCTGTGTTGTCCGGTTACCTTCTTGCCGAGCCAGTTGACGGTCGACTTGGCAGCGTCTACTTTCACGGGAACGGGTTTCTTGCCTGCGTTCACGAACAGGACAGTAGCAGCCAGAGCAGCAGCGAAGAATTTAATCGTTTTCATTGTGTGTTTCGATTGATAGATGGGAACTGGTTTTGTGTATAAGGAGGAATTAACTCTCTACAGGATTTCCGTCACAGTCAACGGATTCGGTCGACCGGATCTTGTCAAGCAGACCGCTTAGTTGCTCGGCTTCCTCGTCGCTTAACCGTTCGACGATATCCGCCTGCCACTCCCCGGAATGCCGGTCGATTTCCGCCAGCAGATCCAGGCCTTTTTCGGTAATACTCACGTCCACGGCCCGCCGGTCTTTCGGGCATTCCACCCGGTTAACCAGCTCTTTTACCACCAGCTTGTCTACCAGACGGCTGGCATTGGACATTTTGTCGAGCATCCGGTCAATAATCGCGTTGACCGTAATCGCGTTCGGGTGCTGTCCCCGCAAAATGCGAAGTACGTTGTATTGCTGAATAGACAACCCGAAGGGCTTCAAGGCATCGGCATGCCGGTTCACCAGCCAGTTATTCGTGTAAATCAGGTTTACCACGACCTTGTGATGCGGACTTGCGAACGTTTTTTGTTTTATTTCCTCTTCAATTGTCATGGCGTTGCTTCAATGTGGATGCAAATATATACATCAACATTAAATGTATATACATTGTATCGATTTTTTTCTTGTTAATAAATGTAAAAAGGAAGCTATAGGCTTTAAGCTGTAAGCTATAGGCAGTACACGCCGACGGGCATTCAGCGTATAGCCTACAGCTTAAAGCCTATAGCTTATCGCCACCAACTATGCCCCAAAACCTGCGTCTTTCCGAGCTGTGGATTTACCCGATTAAGTCATTGGGAGGTATTTCGCTTACTTCCGCCACGCTGACCGAACGGGGTTTAGCTCATGACCGGCGCTGGATGCTTGTCGACGAAACCGGCCGGTTCCTTTCCCAGCGTACTTTTCCCGAAATGGCCTTGCTGCGTGTTGAGCTGACCGACGACGCGCTCCTCGTCCGGCATAAAACCCGTCCCGTCGACCCACTGGTCATTCCGTTAGCTTCTTCTTCAACGAATACCGTCGACGTTCAGGTATGGGACGATACCATGCCCGGGCAAACGGGCTTCTCCGACGCCGACGCGTGGTTTACGGAAGTACTCTCCCGCCCCTGCCGGCTGATTTACCAGCCGGAGGCCACGCGGCGGCCGGTAGACCCCCGGTATGCCCATCACCACGAAATCACCAGTTTTTCAGACGGATACCCGTTTTTGCTGATCGGACAATCGTCGCTGGACGACCTCAACAGCCGACTCGAAACGCCGCTACCGATGCTCCGTTTCCGGCCGAATATGGTTTTTACGGGCGGTCCGGCGTTTGACGAAGACGCCTGGCATTCCTTTCAAATCGGCTCGCAGGCCTTTTTTGCGGTCAAACCCTGCGCCCGGTGCGTCATGACCACCATCGACCCCGAAACGGCTGAAAAAGGAAAAGAACCGCTCCGCACGCTGGCCCGGTACCGGAACTGGAACAGCAAAATCCTTTTTGGTCAGAATATATTGCCCGGTCCGGAGCTCGGTCGTATTTCAGTGGGAGACGAAGTCGTCGTCCACACCCGGAAAAATCCTCCGCTGTAAACAAATAAGCCGGAACGGGTCACCCCGCTCCGGCCGCTTTCACATGGGAAGATGGCCTATTTCCAGGCCGGATTCTGTTCAATCGCCGGGTTGGTATTGATTTCGTTTTGCGGGATCGGGAAGTAGGTATGCTTCGTTTCGTTGAAGAATTCCTTGCCGATTTTGTCGCTGTTCGCGATTTCCGTCTTCAATAATCCCCAGCGCTTCAGGTCATAAAACCGCACGCCTTCCCGGAAGAGTTCGATAGCCCGCTGGTGGCGGATTTCGGCCATGAGCTGGTCCTGCGTAAAGCCCGTTGCGAGGTTGGCAAGCTTGGCGCGGTTCCGGACCCGGTTGAGCGGCGCATAGGCTTCCGCCGCTTTACCCTGCATAGTCAGCGCCTCGGCGTACATCAGCAGGACATCGGCGAAACGCATGGCTTTCTCGTTGATTTCCGAAATGTAAATTCCCTCGTTGTTGTCTTTGTAGTTCTGATACTTCTTGATCATGGACTTGTATCCGAATACAAGCGAAAAGGAACTGAACGGCTTGTTGTAGAACGTCGCGCCGGGGTAATCCCAAACCAGTGAAGCATACATCCGGGGGTCAAAATCGCCCGTTGTCGTTTTTTCTTTCTGGAATTCGTTGAAAATCTTGTCCGTCGGCGATACTTCAAACCATCCCTGTACTTCGGAGGGCGCAAATTCCTGCGCAGTTGTCACCCCCTGCGATTCGTTGGCATTTTCCCCCGCCCAGGGTTGCGAGCCCCCTACGTTCTGGTTCTGGATTTCGAAAACCGATTCAGCGTTGTTATCATATTCCTTCAGAAAATTCTGACCGTAATCGGCCAGAAGCTGGTAGGTAAACGGCGCACTCATCAGCAGTTTGAACTCCGCTTCGGCTTCCGCCCATTTTTGCTGGTAGAGGTAGGCCTTGCCCAGGTAGCCGATGGCGGCTCCCTGCGTCGCCCGTCCGACATAGTCAGAGGAGTACGCAACCGGGAGGTCTGTTTTGGCAGCCTGTAAATCAGCCACTACCTGCGCCCATACGTCGGCTTCCGGCGACTGTTTTACAAAATACTGGCTCCGGTCCACCGGTACTTTCGTGATAAGGGGTACTGCTCCGAAATTGATGGCGAGGTGGAGGTAGTTGACAGCCCGGATGAATTTGGCTTCGGCGATAAACTGCTTTTTCGAAGCATCGCTCAGCGGCGAACCGGGCGCATTTTCGATGATCTGATTCGCCCGGAATATACCGGTAAACGCGCCGGAAAAGATGGAAGACGGTGTCCCCGTAGTGGGCGTATTCGTAAACGTAGATAACTGATAGAGGTCCTTGACGTCGTTCCGGATGAAGAAATCATCGCCCCGGCCGTTTGTCAGCTCAACGCCGCGCACGCCCCAGTAGCCGTTGTTCACATCCTTGAAAACCTTGTAGGTAGCCGCCATCGCAGAAAGGAAGTCAGCATCTGATTTCCAGTAGGTTTCAGCCGTAGTTACGTTGGGGTTAACGAGTTCCAGCTCACCGGTACACCCCATCAGGTGCGCCGCCAGAACCAGCATGCCTATGTATTTTTTCATATTCAGTTCGATTCAGAAGGGAAACTGCGGGAGAATACTCCCCTTCCCGGATGAGATTAAAACGACAGTTGAACGCCCAGCATGGAGGTACGCGCCAGCGGATACGCAACGTGACCGAAGTCGACGCCGCGGTCGAGGATCGACGACGTACGGCCCAGATCCGGGTTGAAGCCTTTGTAGCCCGTCAGCGTAAACAGGTTGTCAAAGCTCAGGTACAACCGGCAGTTCGAGATTTTCGCCTTATCGAGCAGGGTTCTCGGAAGCGTATACCCGAGTTGCAGAGTCTTCAGACGGACATAGGAGCCGTCTTCGAGGAAACGGTCAGACGTCTGGCTGTTGTAGTTCGGGTCGTTGATCACCGCGCGGGGAATGCCGGAGTGGTTCTCCGGCGTCCAGGCATTGAGGGTAGACTTCGCGTAGTTGTACTCTTCGCTCATGCCTTCCAGGTCCATGCGAAGGCCATTGTAAATTTTGTTTCCATACGTTCCCTGGAAGAAAATGGAGAGATCGATGCCTTTCCAGGACAGGTTACCACCCAGGCCAAACTGGAACTTCGGCGTCGGGCTGCCGGCATAAACGCGGTCGGCGTCTGAAATCACGCCGTCACCGTTGGCATCTACAAAACGGATATCTCCGGGAGCAGCGTTGGGCTGAATCTTGACGCCGTCTTTGGTATACGCGTCTACTTCGGCCTGCGACTGGAAGATACCATTGGTCTTGATCAGGTAAAAAGCGCCGATCGGGCCGCCTGCCTGGGTGACCGTCGCCGAAGCGCCGTGGTGCGTCGGCTGTCCGCCAAAAATCTGCTGGCTACCCGTACCGAGCTGATCTACCTGGTTTTTGATGGACGTAAACGTTCCCTGTACCTGATAGGTCAGCTCTCCGACCTGATTATTATAGGTCAGACCCAGTTCAAAACCGCGGTTCGTCACCTGCCCGGCGTTGATATACGGGCTGCTGCTCGACCCGGTGGAAATCGGGATGGGTACCTGAAGGAGGATGTCGGAGTTTTTCCGGACGAAGTAATCCATCGTCACGTTCAGCTTGTTGTCAAACAACGCGACGTCCGCACCGATATCAGAGGTTTTGGATGTTTCCCATTTGATGGAGGAGTTGGCAAACGCCCGCTGAATCGAGCCGGCCCACAAGTGCTGATCCTGCCCGATGACGTAGTTGGCGTTGAGGGAAATAACCGGACTATACTGGTAATCGGTCAGTTCCTGGTTCCCCAGTACCCCATAGCTTGCGCGGAGTTTCAGGTTATTGATCGTCTTCTTCAGCGGGGCAAAGAAGTTTTCGTTGGCGACGTTCCAGCCTAGTGCGACTGACGGGAAATTGCCGAACCGGTTCGTCGATCCGAAACGGGAAGATCCGTCCCGGCGGAACGTGGCCGTCAACAGATAACGACTGTCGTACGAATACACCGCGCGACCCAGGTAGGAAACCAACGCGTTTTCGTACAGATTACTACCGGCAGCCGTGTTGGTAGTACCTGCATCGATTACCGTAATGCCGTCCGGCATGCCGCTCTTGGAAGCGCTCAGGGTACGCGTAGCGCCCTTCTGAAAGGTAAACCCGCCAAGGAGCTGGAAGTTGTGCTTGTTGATCGACTTGTCCCAGGTCAGGGTATGTTCCTGCAGGAAAAGCGTTCCTTCTCCGCGGCTTTCGCTGAGGTCGGCGTTTTCGTTGAGAAATAGTGCGCCTACTTTGTACGGATTCGTGTAGTCGTAATTATAGGTATTCGTGTTGGTATAGCCGACGTTGTACTTGTACTTCAGCCCCTGCGCGAGGGTGAGTTCGGCGAAGAGGTTGATGACCGCGTTGGTCGACGAGTTCTTCGGGTCTTCGAGGTACAACTGCGCGACGGGGTTGGCGATGTTTGTCACCGGTCCGTAAGCCCCGCCAAAACCGCCGACGGCTGTCTTATCATAAATCTGGAATACCGGTATCATTTTCAGCGCGGAGCCAACCGGGCCGCCACCCTGTCCGCCCCAGCCGCCTGCGGAAGTACGCCAGCGCTCGCGCGAGAGCAGAATGGTCTCCCCGATCCGGATACGGCCTTTCGTAAAGTCAGATTTGACACGGAGGTTCAGGCGGTTGTAGTTCGTCAGCTTGACGATCCCATCCTGATCCATGTACCCGCCGGAAACGCTGTAGTTGTAGTTGTCGCCGCCGCCGCTCGCACTCAGCTCGTAGTTCTGCATGGGCGCGGTCTGGTAAATGGCCTTTTGCCAGTCGGTTCCGGCGCCGAGGGTTTCGGGATTCTTCGCAATATCAAGCGTCGGCAAACCGGCCGCCTGGTGCGCGCGGTTGCTGACGGTAGCCCATTCGGAAGCGTTCAGCACGTCGACTTTGTGCGCCAGCTGCTGCACGCCGAAGTAGGCGTTGAAATCAATTTTGTTTTCGCCTTTCTTGCCCGTTTTGGTTGTAATCAAAACGACGCCATTCGCCGCCCGGGAGCCATAGATAGCCGCTGCCGAGGCATCTTTCAAAATATCGATCGACGCGATATCCGAGGGAAGAATGTTGTTGATGTTCGCTACCTGTACTCCGTCGACGATATACAGCGGGTCATTGTTATTCAGTGAACCGGCGCCGCGTACCAGAATACGTACGCCGGAGCCCGGGTTACCTCCTGCCGATTCAATACTCACCCCCGGTACGCGGCCCTGGAGGGCTTTTTGCACCGTATTACTTCCCTGTGAGCGCAGATCAGAAGGCTTCACGGTAGCGATCGAACCCGTCAGATCTGACCGCTTCTGCGAGCCGTATCCCACGACAACCACTTCGCTCAGGGCCTGGGTATCCGTTTGCAGTTGCATATCCACGACCGTCCGGCCTGCGCCGATTGGCGCTTCCTTTGTTATATAGCCAACATAGGAAAACACGAGCGTTCCGTTGACCTGGGCGTCCGGCACGTTCAGTTTGTACTTACCGTCCTTGTCTGTTACCGCGCCGGTGGTGGTACCCTTCAGGGCCACGTTTACACCGGGAAGCGGCTCGCCTTTTTCATCGGTGACCGTACCGGTTACCAGCTGCTCGATTTCCATGCGGATATCGGCCGCGGGGATAAAGGATTGATTCTGACGACGGAGCAAAATGCGGTTACCGACTACTTCATACGAAATCCGGAGTTTTCCCAACAGCTCGTCGAGTACGTTGGACAACCGTACCCTGTTCACCGCGAACGACACTTTCTGATCCGTCTGAATAGCGGAAGAGCTGTAAACAAAGCGGATATCAGCCTGCTCCTCGATCTGTTTAAGGAGTTGTTTGACGGTTACTGATTCCGCGCGGACCGTAACCTCCCGGTTCAGCACTTCCTGCGCCCGCGCCGGGTGGGCAAACGAAAGGCTGCAGAAGAGGACAGCCAGCAGCAATTGGGTACATGTGATTCGCATAGCCAACAAGACCAGCCTTTTGTTTAATAGGCGTTTCTTCATAGATTCAAGCGTTTTTGTAGTAATACAGAAGCAAAAACAGATCACTCCCGGCTGATTTTCAGCCCGGCAGTATGCCGCCGGTAATGCTCGCACCATTACCGGCTTTTTGATGATACAGGGTATCCTTCAGCTATACAGGCTGTTTCTCAGCGTTTTCCGCCGCAGCCGTCTCCCTGAATAAACAGGGTCGTTCCCCTCCGCTCAAACGTCGCGTCAATCGATTTACAGACAAGGTCCATCTGGGTAAAAAGAGGGAGGTCGTTCAGGTCTCCGGTAAACACACACTGGTCAAACAGGTGGCTTTCCAGGACGATATCAATGCCATAGGTTTCTTTCAGCAGCTCCAATACCCGGGGCAGCGGCGCTTCGTCAAAAACGAAGCTCGCCTTCTGCTCGGGCAGGCGGATAACCGCCGGTGTGTCGACAATCCCCGGCAAAAGCCGCTTGGAATGCTTGTCGAACGTAATTTTCTGGTTAGGTGTCAGAATCATGCCGTCCCGGGTGTTTCCGCCCGTTCGGGTTGCGTTGTTATAGACGGCGACGCGACCGGTTGCGACCTGCACCTCGATCGACCGCGCTTCGTCGTACGACCGCACTGTGAAGCTCGTTCCCAGTACCTGCGTCACCAGGTCGCCGGTATGCACGATAAACGGCCGGGAAACATCCCGTTTGACTTCAAAAAAAGCTTCACCGGTCAGGTATACCTCCCGCGCCTTCCGCGCAAAACGGGGCGGATAGGTCAGCCGGCTTCCCTCCTTCAGCGTTACCAGGGTGCCGTCTTCGAGGCGGATCTGCTTCAGGGGGCTGTCGGTATTGTGGACCATGACGCCATCCTGTATTTCCGGCCGCGGCTCCTGCCTGATCCAGAAAAGGGAAATGACGACGAGGATGGCCGCAGCAGCAGCCCACAGGGACCACAGGCGCCGGGTCCGGGGAAACAGGTCCGTTTCCAGCCGCACCCGGATCCGCCGGCCGGTATCGGCGCGCTCCTGCGGAGTCAGCGGAGCCGGCGCCTTACCCGTTGTCCGGTCGGCCCACTCACGGATCAACCGCTCCTCTTCGGGTGTGCATTCCCCCGCGAGGTACTTTTCCAACAGTTGGTCGAATGCGTGCTGATTCATGGGTTCGGCTCAGTTGTCATACATCTGAAGTCCCTCCTTGAGGACCTTCAGGGATTTGGTGATATGGTATTCGACGGCCTTTTCGGAAAGATTGAAGCGGTTGGCGATGTCTTTAACCGACTGGTTCTCAAACCGGCTCATCCGGAATATCTCACTTGTACGCTCCGGAAGGCGCTTCATTACTTCTTCCACCGCTTCTGACAGGTCTTCGAAATCGAGGATTTCCTGGGTGGAGTACGACTGACGGATTTCATTCAGAATCAGGTACTCCTGGTACTTCCGGTGGGTAATTTTCGATTTGATGTAATTGGTTGCCAGGTGCTTGATCGCCACGACGAGGTAGGAACCCAGGTGGCGGATGACGAGCGACTCTCTTCGGTTCCACAGGTTTTCAAAGAGATCGTGAACGAGCTCTTCGGCTTCTTCGCGGGTGCCGGTCGACTGATACGCCACGCCGTACAGTGTGTACCAATAGCGGTTATACACTTCCTCGAAGGCCTTTTTCTGGCCTTGCTGCAGGAAATCCACCAATTGCTCGTCGGTTAAGCGTCCCATCATCCAGCGGCTGAATTTGTGGTATAGTCAATCATCTCCGGCAAAACCCTAAATGATTGTAGAATTTCTTCAAAAAATCCAGTAATAGTTTGAGTTATATTACTTTTCAAATATATTATTCGACTCACAGAAACCAAGCCTCCTGCGACGGATACTCGTGTCTTTGCGACACATACTGCTTTTTCACTACTTCTTCCGCTGACAAAGTTTTTATTGACGAAGCGGTCAGAAAAACTCTATTTTTGGCGCCCGATATCTGATTACTTGCGTGCTGAAAAGATTACAGGAATTACACTGGCTTAACCTGGATGTGGCCGCCGGCGCCGGACTTTGCGCGGCAGCTGCCTCCCGGCTGCCGGACGGCGCCGGACCTGTCAACCGCATGGCGATTGTGGTACTCATGCTGACCGTATGGGTGATTTATACCGCAGACCGCCTGCTCGATGTCCGGAAAAAGCCTGTCCCATCCACCCCACGACACCGGTTTCACCTGGCCAACGCCGGGTGGCTCTGGAAGCTTACAGCCGGCGTTGCTGCGCTGGCAGGAGGCCTTGCCCTGACTTTACCAGCCGGGCTCCTTCGTTCCGGAGGAATCCTCGCTGGCATTGTGGCAGCGTATCTGCTCCTGGTCAACCGCCTGGGACCCAAGAGCAAATTGCACCTCTTCAAGGAGCCGCTGACGGCCCTGGTCTATACGGCCGGCGTATGGGGAGTAGCTTTTTCGGGAAAAGAAGCAATTGCCTGGGAAGAAAAAGCGCAGGCGGGTATCTTCCTGCTGATCGCTTTTCAGAATCTGCTGCTCTTTTCGTGGATGGAAACGCGCGCCGGCAAGCCGCCGGTACCTAACCTGTCGAGTATACTGCGGGAGGGGTTTTCGGACGTACTTTTTGGATTGTGCCTGGCAGGTATCATCGGGCTGTTTCTGGCGATCAGCTTTACGGAGCTGGTCCCCTATCAGCGCCGTTTTGCCTTTACGCAGGTACTGATGAGTCTCGTCCTCGTCGAAATTCGTCGGGATTATCGCTTTTACCTGAAAAATGAACGGTACCGCTGGGTAGGCGACGGCATCTTTCTACTGCCGTTCTGGCTCTTTTAGTGCCGGATTTCTTTGGAAGGCTTGCGTTCTTCGGGAAGTGCGCCGGTGATCGTCATCTTGACGGTATCAATCCGGGCGTCTTTCATTTCCACGATCTGGAACTGGAAAGGATACAGCAGCACCGTTTCATTGGGCTGCGGGAGGTCTTCGTTGATGGTAATGATCAGGCCGCCGAGGGTATCGTAGTCTCCTTCAGGCAGGTTCCAGTTGTACTTCTCGTTGAGGTAGTCGATCTCGTGGCGGGCCGAGAGCAGGTAGGTACGGTCGTCCAGCTTCTTCTCGATGTAGTCTTCCGAATCGTCGTACTCGTCCTGAATATCTCCGAAAATCTGCTCGATGATATCCTCCAGGCTGACGAGGCCGGAGGTACCGCCGAATTCGTCTACTACCAGCGCGACGCTCTTACGCTCCTGCGTGAACTTCACCATCAGGTCCTGCGCCGACATCGCCTCGGGAACGATCAGAATCGGATTGAGAATACTTTCGATGTCTTTCGGCTTTTTGAACATCGCCAGGCCGTGGCAATAGCCGATGACGTCCTCGATGGTTTCCCGGTAGATCAGAATTTTGGAGTGACCGCTTTCCTGAAGAATCTTTTTCAGACCCTTCATACCGTCTTCGATATCAATCGCGACAATCTCTGTCCGTGGAATCATGCAGTCACGCACCCGTACCTGCCTGAACTCCAGCGCATTATTAAATATTTTGGTATCTACGTCCGCCACTTCCTCCTTCTTCCCTTCCGGTACGTTGATGTTTTCCAGGTAGTTCGAAAGGTCGGTTACCCCGAAGATCGGTTTGACCTCGGAGTAATTCAGCCGTAGTACGTTCACGATAAACCACTTCGACGCCGAGACAATGACGTAAACCAGCGGGTACATACCGTAATAAACGATCCAGACCGGAATAGCCAGAATTTCCAGAAAAACGTCAGGATTGAGCAGGAAAAGCGATTTCGGTGTAAACTCTGCCACCGCCAGAATCAGGATCGTAGCCAGCAGCGACGGCAGCAGGACGTGAACAATATCGTTGTTGAGAAAACCGAGCGACGGAGGCAACTGCGATAGCCAGAGTTCAAACTCGTGGTGCAGAAACCCTTCCATGTAAATCCCGTACACAACCAGGGCCAGCGTATTGCCGATGAGCATCGTCCCGATAAACTTGGACGGCTGCTTGAGAAAGGCCGACATGATCTGCCCGGTCACGACTCCCTGCTTGGCCTGAAGCTCGAAATACAGCTTATTGGCCGATACATACGCCATCTCGATGCCCGAAAAAAAGGCCGAGGCAAGCATGGAAATCAGAATGATCAAAAATTCCTGGGAAGTCATGTACTCTTTTTTGTCGTGAGACGGGCACGTCCGGTTTCCCGCCAATCTACCCGCAAAATACGGAGAATACCGTAAATGAAAAGCCCCGCGCGGGCGGGGCTCTGGTTATTTTTTCCGGGGATTCCTGGGCGGAGCCGGCTTGTTTGCCTGCTCTTTCTGGAGCCGCTGGTTCTTGACATACTGAAAGGCCATGAGGCAGGCTACCGAAAACATCACCCAGAAGTACGACTCCTTCCAGCTCACCTGCCCGGCGATAATCTCGCCGACCCAGATCATCAAAAACCCCACGGCAGCGGACAGGAGGAGGATTTCTTTGAGAGAATAGTCTTTCATTGCTTTGCGAGTTTTCGGTTTTCAGTTTTCGGTTTTCGGTTTGCCCGTCGAGGTACAAAACCGAAAACTGAAGACAGAAAACCGGCAACCGATTTATCCCGCCACACTCTCCCCAAATCTCCGCTTCGTCGAAAGGAACATGCCCACGACCAGAAGGCCGGTGCCGATCCAGAGGAGGTTGATATGGGGCTTTTCGATGGCTTTCATGACGATGTAGTCCCGCTGGGTCGCGTTGACGCCAAACGTAAACTTGCCTGTTTTGGGGTCGATCTGCGTGAGGCGTACGCGGAGGCCGAGCTCGTCGCTCGTGGCAGCGCGGAGGCCTACGTTCCGGTCTTTGATGAAGTAAACCGGATCAACAGTCACGCTCCGTCCGCTCTTGTCAAATACTTCGATGTCGGCTTTGACTGCAGCATCACCCGGTCCGAGTGCCACGCCTTCCACTTCCTTCACCGGCTGTACACCGCGGAACAGGGCTACATAATCATTCAGGAACAGGGTATCGCCGATGGCTACCGTATAGTTTTCAGTCTCACTCCACTGGCGCTCCTGATTCGGCATCGGGGCATCCATGATGTGCGTGTAGATATCCCGCTTCACCTCGTGACGAATCGCCGGAGAGACGGCATTGCCCATACGCGGGTTGATCTGAATCCGGGGGAAGAGGCTGAAGATCTTGCCGTCCTGCTGCCGGTACTCTACTTCGTAATAGGTGTTTTCGGGGAATACCTCGAGGGTATCTCCCTTCTTGTGGTAAGTCTTGCCGTCGTGCGTCAGGTCCTTGAGTGCCACCGCGTGGAAGTCGTTCTCGATCAGTTCAACCGATTCCCGCGGGACATAGCCGGGCATATCCCGGGCCTGAACATACTTGCCTTTGTAGGTAACGAGGTACTTGTCGAGTTGCTGTGGCTGGTTGAGCCAGAGCAGCTGGTTTTCGACGTTTTCCTTCGTGGCTACGTTCTTGTCATTGAAGATAATCAGACCCGATTTATTCTGGGAAACGACTTTCGAGTACCCGGCCGAAAACAGAATCCCGATCAGCATCAGCGCTACCCCGATGTGGGCGACTGCCCCGCCGGAGAGCTTCCATTTGCCTTTGAGTACTGTGACAATGGTCGTGAAGTTGGTCACGATCGAGAACATCGCCGTCAGGAACAGAATAATGTAGGTGACGTTCGATACGCCCATCAGCACAATCAGAATGCCCGTAGCCAAAAGAGTAATCACCAGCGGTGTGGAGAATACCTCCCAGGGGCCGAGGTTCAGGCTTATCCCTTTTGCTTCGACAACCATCTTGCCTTTCGCTACGCGCTCGGGCTGCTCGCGCTTGACCTTACCCCACCAGAAAAACTGCCCGATACCGTTCAGAATCACAATCACCACGAAGAACCATTGCTGGAACTGGGTGTAGTGCTTAACCTGATCGGCGGGAAGCGCCAGGTTCGATTTGATGCCGAAGTTGGCCAGCAGGGTATTGTACACCGGAATAGACGTCGTCACAATCACCTGGAATGCCGCCATGCAGATGACCGTCGCCCCGCAGAAAATCCAGAATTCACGGCTGTAAGTCGAGATTTCCTTTTCGGAAGAAGGCATGTCTTTCCACCGCCATACCAGCAGCGCAATAGACCCAATCGTAAACGTCAGCAGGTAAATAAGCAACTGCCCGGACAGACCCAGATCGGTAAACGAGTGCACAGACGCATTTCCGAGAATACCGCTGCGCGTCATGAACGTCGCATACAGGACCAGCACAAACTGCGCAATCACCAGAATAGCCGAAATGCGAAGCGTACTCTTATTATTCTGATAGATAATCATCGTGTGCAGCGCACCGACGAGTACCAGCCAGGGAACGTAAATGCCGTTTTCGACAGGGTCCCAGTTCCAGTAGCCTTCGAAGTTGAGGGTTTCATACGCCCAGATGGCACCCATCATGATCCCGACGCCAAGAATAAGCGCACCTACGCCTGTCCACGGCAGAGCCGGTTTGATCCAGTTTTTGTATTCTTTCCGCCAGAGACCGGCAATGGCAAAAGCGAACGGTACCAGCGTCAGGGCGTAGCCGAGGAAGAGGGTCGGCGGGTGAATGACCATCCACGGGTTCTGGAGCAACGGGTTGAGGCCGTTTCCGTCTTCCGGAATGAAATCAGGCTTCATCGCCCAAACCGGCCATTCGGGGTGCGCCTCACGCAGGAGCAGGAATGGCGACGACCCGATTTTGAAATCGAGACCGGGAATGACCACGCCCAGGATCATCGAACATAAAAACGCCTGCACCAGACCGAATACGGCCAGCGTTGGCGCCTCGAATTTCATTTTCTGCTCCGCCTTGCTTCCGTTGAAGTACCGGATCAGGACGAGGCCGATCATCGCCAGCCAGAAAATCCAGAGCAGGAAACTACCCTCCTGGTCCTGCCAGAACGAAGAAATGACATAATACCCGGGGAGCGACCGCGAAGAGTTATCCCAGGAGTAGTGATACTCGTAATAGTGGTTGTAAATGATCCAGTACAGACTCGCTACGACCGTCACGACCGACACGGCATGTATCCCGAAAACGATCCGGGAGAAACGCTGCCATTTCGGGGCCTCGAGCGTGTTGCGTGACGCCTGCGCGTACCCGTAGGTCGCGAGCAGCGCCGTCACGAACGAACTGATGATGGCCAGGTGGCCGGTATTTCCAATCCAGTAATGCATGAGCGTTCAGAAAGAGGTCGGTTACTTCATCGCGGTGGGCGCCTTGGCGTCGTTGTACTTCGACGGGCACTTCAGGAGCACCTGATCGCAAACGAAAATGCCGTTTTCCATGCGGCCGATCACGACCACTTTTTCAGATTTTTCAATATCCTGCGGCTTTGGCTCGTGGTAGATTACCTTCCGGGCAATGCCCTTGTCGTCCACCAGCGTAAAAGTCAGCAGGTTGGCATTCACAGCCGGGTTGTACTCCATTTCCTGGATCTGACCGGCCATGTCTTTTTTGAGGTTTCCGACGACGTGCACCTTGCTGTCATCCCCCTCCGAGGCCATTTGCTCGGCTTTGGTAAAATCAACGTAGGTACTGGCATCTCCTGCCGTCGTAATCAGGATGAAAATGGCTGCGGCAATGACCGCAATCCCGAGAAGATGTATTTTTTTCATCGTGTTGCCCGAAGTTACTTCTTGATCTGATTTTCGAGTCTGGAAAGCTTTTTATCCAGGTTGAAGAGGTAAGCGATGAGTCCGGTCAGGACGACGGCGATGACCGCCACGACCACGTAAATCTTGCCGTTGGACCGCATCGTATCGGCCATTTCAACGTCGGTCTGGGCAAAAAGGTTGCCCGAGAGCAGGAGGAGCAGCAAAAATAAAACAGACTTTTTCATGTATAACGGGGATCGTGACCCGGTTAATCTCGTTAGCAATAAACAAAGGGACAGACTTCCGGATATACCGGCAATGACTTTCCTCACTCTTCTACGATGGCCAGCAGGCGGCGGTAACGGATCCGCAGCGTCGAAATCCAGTAGCCGAGCAACATCATCATGATAATCGCCGGGTAAAAAACCAGCTTCATGCTGTGGTCGGAATCGTAGATCTTGAATCCGGGATTACCGCCGTTGCCCGGGTGCAGGGAATCCGTCGCCAGGCGCGGCAGAATAATCGTCAACGGAATGAATGCCGCAAATGCAAAAATATTATAAACGGCTGATATTCTGGCCCGTTGCTGGTCGTCCCGAAACGAACCGCGCAACACCCAGTACGCCAGGTAAATGAGCATGGCGATTTCGGTCGACAGCAGTTTCGGATCCTGCGGCAAAGCACTTCCCCAGGTATATTTTCCCCAGATAGCGCCCGTTACAAACCCGAGAATACCAAAAACCAGGCCTGTATTGGCAAGCTCCACCGACTGCAGATCGTGATCCGTTTTTCCGCTCCGGAGGTACTGTACCGCATGCCAGACCGACAGGGCCAGCAGCAGAATCATCGCAAACCAGAGTGGTACGTGGAAGTACAGGTTCCGCGCGGTTTCATACAGAATCGGCTGGCGCGGAATGGGCATGAGAATGCCACCCGTGTACACGTAAATCATGAGGAGAATGCAGAGGTATTTCCACCAGGACATAGTCAGTTTTCAATTTTCGGTTTTCGGTTTTCAGTTCCGCAGCTCATCCCGGTTTCCCAACTGACAACTGCAAACGGTAAACAGAAAACTGCTTTTCAGCTTTTCCACAGAAACGGAAACAATATCAACGACAACACCCACACAATCGCGTTCAGCGCGAGCAGGGTTAGTATTTCATCGGTACTGAAGCTCCGGTCGATGCCGTCGAGCGCGTTTTTCGACAGTTTCAGTAATACCAGGAGCATGGGAATAATGATCGGGAAACTCAGCACCGACATCAGCGTCGGGGAATTTTCGGCCTTGCTCGCTATGCCGGCGACCATCGTCAGCGTGCCGGCAAAACCCATGGCTCCCAATCCGATCGCGACGAGGTACATGCCCGGATCTCCTACCGGATTTCCCATCACAAAGGCATAGACGACATACCCCAGCAGCGACAGAAGCAGCATCAGCCCCGTGTTGTACAGCATCTTCGAGAGGATAATCCCGAGCGGACTGGCCAGCGAGTAGTAATACAGCAGCCGGCCGGCTCTCTCCTGCGTGAAGCTCTTGGCAATTGCACTGACCGCCGTAAACAACTGGATAATCCAGAACAGCGTATTCCAGGTAATCGGCTCGAGGTGACCGGCCTTCTGACGAAAGCTCAGGTAACACACGAAAATGGTACTGACCAGATACAGCAGCATCCCGTTCAGGGCATACCGCTGCCTCCATTCCAGACGTATTTCCTTTTCGATCAGGGCACTGACTTCCTGCATGAACACAACCGGAGACGAATCTCTTCCCGTTTTTGCCCGCAAAGGTACGGCACAAATCCACTGGTTGGTTCAAATATTCCAAAACTGGGATGAATAGGGGAAGGTATGGGATGAGTGAGGCGAAGCAGAGGGCATGGGGCATAGAGCAGCGGGTGAATCAGCCGGCCCCATGCCCTCTGCCCCATGCCCCCTGCTCAAAAATTCCCGCCCAACTTTGGAACTATTTCCTATTTTTGTGCCTCTTTTAGAATAATTCCAAATAAAGAATTCGTTTTCTCACGGATTCGTCCGGACTATGGCAACACGCAATTTATCTCAGCTTAAGCTTGGTGAAACCGCCGTTATTTCGGGGTTCAGAGATACGCACCTGGCTCTCAAGCTACTGGAAATGGGTTGCCTGCCCGGAACGGAAATTCGGCTGACGGCCATCGCTCCCCTCGGCGATCCGATCTGCCTCCAAGTGGGCGGCTATACCCTGTCGCTCCGGCTGGATGAGGCGGCGGTCGTCGACATCCACGAATAGTCCTTTTACCCGCTGAGAAATGAATCCCATCATCGCATTAGTAGGCAATCCGAACTGTGGAAAAACGTCTTTGTTCAATGCCCTGACCGGCCTCCGTCAGAAAACCGGAAATTTTCCAGGAGTAACGGTCGACCGGAAATCCGGCACCATGCGCCTCGATTCGCAAACGGACGTCCGGATTGTCGACCTTCCCGGTACCTATAGCCTGTATCCCAAGTCGCCCGATGAGCAGGTGGTACTCGACGTGCTCGCCAACCCGCAGAGCCCGGATTACCCGAACGTGACGGTGGTCGTTGCAGACGCTTCCAACCTCAAGCGTAACCTGCTGCTGTTCAGCCAGGTCGTTGACCTTGGTTTTCATACCATTCTGGCGCTGAATATGGTCGACGTGGCCGAAGCCCACGGTCTGGAACTCGACGACGAGCTCCTTTCCGAGCGCCTCGGGGTACCGGTCGTATTCATCAACGCCAAGTCCGGCGAAGGCCTCGATAACCTCCGCTTCGCCATCAAAGGCGAACTGCTGGAACATGCCGAGCGCCCGAAGCCGACCTATCCCCTTACCCGTATTTCCAGGGATTTCATCGAAGAAGTCAAGGACAAATTCCGCATCGATAACGACTACCTCGCCCTGCTCATGGCGGGTCAGAGTCAGAAGCTCCGCTTCCTGAGTCAGGAGCACAAAGGGCAGCTCGAAGACATCAGCTTGCGCCACCGGTTTGAACAAACCGACTTTCAGGCAAAGGAAACGATGGACCGGTATGCGCTGCTCGGAAAAATTGCGGAGGAGTCTGTCCGCCCGAAAAACAACGTGCGGCCCAAAACGCTCACGCGGCAACTCGACCGGATTCTGCTGCATCCGGTATGGGGGTACCTGGCCTTTTTCCTGATTTTACTGCTGATATTCAACTCGATCTTTTCTCTTGCCGAGTATCCGATGGACTGGATCGAAGCCGGCGTAGCGGCGCTCAGCGACTGGGTTAAGTCAGTACTTCCGGAAGGATTACTGACCAGCATGCTGACAGACGGGCTCATTGCCGGCATCGGAGGTGTCGTGGTCTTTATCCCCCAGATCGCCTTCCTGTTTACATTCATTTCCTTGCTGGAAGAATCCGGCTACATGGCCCGCGTGATGGTGTTGATGGACAAGCTCATGCGGAAAGTAGGCCTCAACGGCCGGAGCGTAGTACCGCTGATTTCCGGCGTCGCCTGCGCCGTTCCGGCCATTATGAGTGCGCGGACCATCCAAAGCCGGAAAGACCGGCTGATTACCATTATGGTGACGCCGTTGGTTAGCTGTTCGGCCCGCCTGCCGATTTTTACGGTGATGATCGGACTGGTTGTACCCGAGAAGACGGTCTATGGTATATTCAACTATCAAGGCCTGGCGCTGATGGGCTTTTACCTGATGGGTTTTGTTTCGGCCCTCGTTTCTGCCTGGGTGATGAAGAAGATTCTGAAGGTCAAGGACCGGAGTTTCTTTGTCATGGAAATGCCTGTTTTCCAGCTTCCGCGCTTCAACCACGTTGCGCTGACGGTATGGAATGCCGTCAGGGCGTTTGTCATGGAGGCCGGGAAAGTTATCGTAGCGGTTTCGATTATCCTGTGGGTACTGGCGAGCTACGGTCCCGGCGATTCCTTTGAAAAAGTCGAACAACAGGTACGGACCGAACAGCCTTCGCTCCCGGAAGAAGACCTGAAAAACGAAATAGCTTCTGCTCAACTCGAAGCTTCTTATGCCGGCCGGTTCGGGCACTTCATTGAGCCCGTCATCCGCCCGCTGGGGTACGACTGGAAAATCGGTATTGCCCTGCTGACGTCTTTTGCCGCGCGGGAAGTATTTGTCGGCACGATGTCAACGATCTACAGCCTTGGCGGAGATGACGATACGGATACCGTCCGGAACAAAATGCGGACGGAAATCAACCCGGAAACGGGCGGACCCCGGTTTACGCCGGCGGTAGCCTTCTCGTTACTCGTCTTCTACGTTTTCGCCATGATGTGCATGAGTACCCTCGCAACCACCTACCGCGAAACCAAATCCTGGTGGTATCCCTTCATCCAGTTCACATACATGACCGGCCTGGCGTATGTGGCAGCGTTTGTGACGTACCAGGTGATGGTGTAGCAGGCTGTAAGCTATAGGCTATAAGCACCGGGTACGGGAGCGGCATTCTGTTCAATTAGAAGAAGAGATACTGAATAGAGAACGACTACTCTATTCAGCATCTCTTCTTTTGCTTATTGCTTACTGCCTATAGCTTATCGTCTGAATCTCCTTTTCGATCCCCTTCCCCCACAAAAAGCGAAAAGTGGTCAGTTAAACCGGCCACTTTTCTATGTCACCTGACGTCCGGAGAAGATTTCAGAGTCCTTCGCGAGGTACTCCCGTCTTTTCCTCATCGATCCGGGAATTGCCTTGTTCTTCCGGAAGTAACCGCGTCCGTTTGGTGCGCTCTCAGGAGCCGAAAATGTCCGATTACAGATAGAATCGGTTGCATTCCGTTAACAAACGAAGTGTCTCCAGTATTTTTCCCGTACTACCGTGACCAGCACGGCACCGCTCGGGAAAAACAAAGAACAAAATGATGGATCGTTTTGAAATTCCTCAGGGTCTTTCTCATATCCTTCACCTGCTGTTCCTTTCACCTTTCACGTCCGATTGACGAATTGAAGTTACAAAAATTCCGATCCAAAACCAGACAAAAGTGATATTTTTTATAACTATTTCATTTTCAGCTATTTGCTGTTTTTGACTCCTTTTCCGTCCTGCGGGAATTCTCCCCATCTGTCCTTTTCACTCCTCAAATCGCCTCAAACACGATTATTCACCGATATTTCCTTTTTTTGAAAGAAATCTCCGAACTGCGCAGATGAACCTGCTTTCCTTTCTGATCCTGTTTTTTGTTTTCCGGTACCTGAAACGGTCGGCCCGCCCGGCCATTCCGAACTGGGATCAACTCCTTCTCTGGGCCAATATCATCACCGGACTGCTTTTTCTGATCGAAGCAAACAAAGGCACAGGAGTACTCGGCCTGCTGTGGATGGCTATTCTGACGGGGTATGCCTACCGGACGCCGGAACTGGAATTTTTCCGCCCCACACTCGTCCCGCTCCTTCCCTACCTGTTTTTGTCGGTACTCGAAAAACTTGCGCGCTGGTTTGTCCCGAAGTTTTACGACGAGTATGAGCTCTATTTTGAAATTGCGACGTTTGCCGCCTTCATATGGGTTGCCGCTACCTGGATGAACCTGCGCAAGCAGGAAAAGGCCCTGGCCGTGGAACGGGAAAAGCGGCAGCAGGAAGAAGAAACAAACAAGGTCATCGCCGCTCAGAAAAATGAGCTGGAGTACCTGGTTGAGGAACGTACCGCCGAACTCCGCGCCCAGAAGGAGGAACTCGAGACAACGCTCGAGCACCTTCGCGCTACCCAGGACCAGCTTATCCAGAGCGAGAAAATGGCCTCGCTCGGCGAGCTGACAGCCGGTATCGCCCACGAAATCCAGAATCCGCTCAATTTTGTCAATAATTTTTCGGAAGTATCCGTCGAACTCATCGACGAGCTCCGGGAAGAAGAAACAAAGGACAAACCGGATACGGAACTCATCTCCGATCTCCTCGAGGACCTCCGGCAAAATCTCGAAAAAATATCCCACCACGGCAAGCGTGCCGACAGCATCGTCAAGGGCATGCTCCAGCACTCCCGCGTGAGTACGGGTCAGAAGGAAGAGACCGATCTCAACGCCCTGGCCGACGAATACCTCCGCCTTGCCTACCACGGGCTGCGCGCCAAGGACAAAACATTCAACGCCAAACTGGTCACGGAGTTTGATCCCGCTTTGGGGAAGGCAAACGTCATCGCCCAGGACCTCGGCCGGGTACTACTCAACCTTTTCACCAACGCCTTTTACGCCGTTACTGAAAAGAAGAAAGCCCTTGGCGGAGCCTTCGAACCGCAGGTCTCCGTTCAGACCCGGCGCCAGGCCGACGGCATCGAAATACGCGTACGCGACAACGGTACAGGTATGCCGGAAGCCGTTCGCCAAAAGATTTTCCAGCCCTTCTTTACCACCAAGCCTACCGGTCAGGGCACCGGCCTGGGGCTATCCCTCAGCTACGACATCGTCACGAAAGGGCATGGCGGCACACTCGACGTCCGGACGAAGGACGGCGAGTACACCGAATTTATCATTCATATACCCGCCTCATGAAAATACTGGTTGTGGACGACGAGCAGGATGTTCGCCTGCTGTTTGAACAGCGGTTCCGCCGCGAGATACGAAACGGAGAACTGTTTTTTTATTTTTCTTTTTCGGGAGAAGAGGCGCTGACCTTTCTCCGCGATCACCCTTCCGAAGTGATTCTCATTCTTTCTGATATCAATATGCCCGGCATCAGCGGCCTGGAACTGCTCGGCGAAATCCGCCGGAACAATCCCCTGGCCCCGCCGGTTGTGATGATGATCACCGCATACGGAGACGAGGAAAATCACCGCCGGGCGCTGTCGCTCGGAGCCAACGATTTCCTCACCAAGCCACTGGATTTCAGCGCGCTGAAGGAAAAACTGAAAGGAATTTATGAAGGCTAAGATTTTGGTTGTCGACGACGAATCGGACCTCGAACTGCTCATCAAGCAGAAATTCCGCCGGCAGATACGGGAAGGAAAGTATGAATTTGTATTCGCCCAAAACGGCGTCGAAGCCATACAGCAGCTCCAGGCGCATCCGGATATTGACATCGTCCTGAGCGACATCAACATGCCGGAAATGGACGGGCTCACACTGCTCGTCAAGCTCAGCGAGCTCAATCCCATCGTCAAGGCGGTCATTGTATCAGCCTACGGGGACATGGACAATATCCGCACGGCCATGAACCGGGGCGCATTCGACTTTCTCTGCAAACCGATTCAGTTTGACGACCTCGAAGTCACCATGCAGAAAACCCTGCAATACGTGCAGCAATTGCGGGAAACGCTTCAGGCCGTCAAGGAAAACAACATTTTGCGGATGTATGTCGACGAAACCGTGCTCAAGTTCATGGCCCGGTCAGAATTCGAGACTTCCCTTACCGCGAGCGAAACGATCGACGGCAGCGTGATATTCCTGGATATCAGCGGCTTTACCGCTATTTCGGAGCGGGAGCCGGCCGATGTCGTCGTCCGTCTCATCAACAAGTATTTCGATGTGATCGTGAAGGAGATTATTGCGCAGGGCGGGTATGTCGACAAGTTCATGGGCGACGCGGTGATGGCCGTTTTCCGGGGAGAATACCACCTCGACCGATCCATAGAAGCGGCGCTGGCCGTCCGTGCCCAGATCGGAACCATTGAGGAAACGCTTTCCAATCAATCGTTTCTGCCGAAGGTTTCGATAGGGATTAATTCGGGGGAAATGGTATCGGGGAATATCGGATCTGCGTCGTTGCGGCGACTGGATTATACCGTTATCGGAGACACGGTCAATACGGCACAGCGGCTTCAGTCGGCCGCCAAACCCGGCCAGATACTCGTCACGGAGGCGGTATTCGCGCAGATCAAAGAATCGTTTCAGGGGACGCTTCTGGGAGAGGTATCCCTCAAAAACAAAGCCAATCCGGTCAGTATCGTTGAAATTCTCGGGTAATGAATCTCTCCGCAGCTGAAGCTTTTTTGTGGAACCTGCTTGAACAGGAGCTCCCGCATAACCTGTACTACCACGGCATACACCATATCCGGGATGTTGTCGCGGCGGCGGCCCGGCTCGCCGAAGCTGAAGGCGTTACCGGGCAGGAAGACCTGAAATTGCTGCATACTGCCGCGCTCTACCACGACTGCGGCTTCATCAGTACCTACCAGCAGCACGAGGAAGCCGGCTGCCGCATTGTTGAAGCCAACCTGCCCGAATTCGGTTACGAACCTTATCAGATTGAGGTTATCTGTGACATGATCCGGGCGACGAAGGTACCGCAGGACCCCCTGACGCACCTCGAAAAGATCCTGTGTGACGCCGACCTGGACTACCTCGGCCGGCCTGATTTCGAATCCATTGCCGATACCCTCTTCCGGGAGCTATCGGAGCGGCACCTGGTACCTGACAGGGATACCTGGAATGACATACAGATCCGGTTTCTGAAAGCGCACCGGTACTGGACCGATACGGCGATCGCCACACGCCAGCCCGGCAAACAGCAGCATTTGCAGGAACTACTCGACGCGCTCTGACGCACTGCCCGTCAGCGCGTCGTTTTGCTTGCGGATGCGGCTGCACAGCACGCGCATGATGTTGCGGAGTACCTCCGGCCGTTCTTCCATCAGGTCGTAGAAGTCGTCCTGATTGAGACGGAAAAGCGTTGCGTCAGACAACGCCGTGACCGTCGCCGAGCGCGGTTCCGCGTCGAGCAGCGCCAGTTCTCCGAACAACTCTCCCTTGCCCATTTCGGCAAGCAGGACATCGTTGTCGTAGATACCTACTTCCCCCGAAAACACAACAAAAAGGCTGTCGCCCGGATCTCCTTTTCGGAATACGTTTCCGCCTTCGTGGATTTCCGTGACTTTCAGAATCGGGATGATACTGGCCAGGACATTTTCCGGTGTACTGGCAAAAAGAGGCGTGTTTTTGAGCATCCAGACCATCTCCGCCGGGGAAATGGTTTCAGAAGCGACGGCGTGGCTCATAGTCGTCAATTGAGGGTGGCTGGCTTCCAGCTCGCGGAAGAGCTGACAGGCCTGATCACGTAACAGCAGGGCCGCGCGTGCGGCGCCTTCGCGGAGAAGGGCGTCAGAAGCGTCGGTATACCGGATGAAAAGCGCGGGTTCTCCCGCATCCGGCGTCCAGTGGCGTAGGGCGACGCTGACGGTCCAGTCCGAGAAAATAGTCCGGCCATCCGTCAGAATCCGTCGAATCAGGGCCGCGCGACCGTTGAAATCATCGGTAACGGGCCGCATGGAAGGCTCTGCCAGGTCGCGGAGAAAAAGATATACCGGTCTGGAAACCAGGTTTTCAAGTATTTCGAGGGAGTTGGCACGACGCTCCCTTGAGGGGTGCGTCAGTCCGAGCCGGGCATTGGTAATCGTCTCAGGATCATGCAGGAGAGACAGCAGCGACAGTACCCGCTTCTGGATGCGTTCGAGTTCATACCGGATGGTATTTTGCCATTCCGCTCCGGAAATACGTCCGGTACTTTCCTGGAGAAATCCGGCTAATTCCATTTCCTCGTCGAGCAACGCAATAAACGACGCCTGACCCTCCGTTTCCCGGGCGAGGTGCCCGAGTGCCCATAAGGCAGCTTCGCGGACATTCCGGTCAGGATCGGCGACAAGCTTCACCAGTACCTGCCGGCTTTCCGGCGACCGCACCGAACCGCATAAACGAGCCAGCGCTATCCGGAAAGAAGCAGACGCTTCAGGTGTCCATCGGCCAATCGCCGCTGGTAAACTTCCCTCCCCGATCTGGCGCAGGCCGGCAAGGCCGGCACGACCGAGCGTTGGATGTCCAAGCAGAGGCGCCAGAGAAACGGCATAAAGCGGGTTCGCGGAGCTTCCGGCAGCCTCGATGGCAGCGGTACGCACGGCGCCGTCTTCGTCCGATAAGCTTCGTTCAATAAACTCCGAATACCCTTTCTGCCCGCCCAGAATACCCAGTGCGACAATTCGCTCAGCCGGTTCGGCAGAACGGGCAAACTGTTCCAGGCTTCTTTTGGCGAGTGCATCGTCGGGATTTTTCTGCAAAGCGCCGCGAATGGCGCCGCGACGGACCGGCGGTTCGCCTTCCGTCAGCAGTGCTTCCGTGCGGGCCCGGTTTTCGGTGCGCGCAAGGCATTCGGCTGCTTTTTCTTTTACCCGACTGTCTGAATCTGTCAACAGAATGTTCAGCGTTTCGTCGGGTATTGCTGTCAGCACATCGAGCAGCCGGAGCCGCACGGGCTGCGACGCATTCTTCACTAACAGCTCCGGTCCTTTCCGCTGGAGGTAGCCCGGGTCCTGATGCAGGAGCCAGTCGACCGCCGTCAATACCCGTTCCGGTTTCTGGCTTTGAAAATCGCGGTGAACAGCGGTTTTCAGTTCACTTGGAAAAGCGACCTGCTCACCGGCGAGAAACCGCAGGGCCAGTGCCTCCCGAAGCGTATGCATGTAAAAGACATATGCTTTCCGGTACAGCGCGAGCGCCGCAACGGGGAAAGCGACCCATATCCACGAAATCACTCCGTCGGAGTGGGCTGTCAGCCAAAGCAATAGCCCGGCAAAACCGAGACCGAGCGGCTCGTAAAGCGCCTTCACCAGGGTATGCCCCTGCAAACGCTGATGCGGAGAAAGCGGCTGGAACAACACCAGAAAAACCGGGTCAAACAACGTCTTCCGAAGTACTTCCAGCACCAGGTACAAACCGCAGGAAATAGCCATCATACGGGCTTCCGGTACACCCTCGGTCCGGGCATAGGCGGCGATGATGAGGCCGGGAACCGCTACTGCCGGCAGCAGCAGAAGCGACCGCCGCACACCGAGGCGATCAAGCGCCCGTCCCGAAAAAATCAGCTTTCCGATCATCGCGACCAGGTAGGTAGCGGCCAGCAGAAAACTGACATATTTAATGACATCGGCCTGGTCGTGGAAGCGATGTTTCACGTCCATGAAGAAGCTGAATTCCACGCGGGCCATGAATACCGCAATCGCGACAATACCCAGGCTGAGGAAAAACACGAGTTCACTCCCTCCGAACAGCTTCCGGAGCCAGCGGGAGGCCTCCCGCCCGTGGTGCGTATGCTCTCCGCGCACTTCCACCGCATGCGAGCGGACGATGCGGTTCAATGAGTATAAAGAACCGAGAAAGGCCAGTAAGGAGATAAAAAGGAGCGTAATCAGGTCAGCGTGAGCATGTACCAGGGCGGTCAGAACTGCACCCAGCGCCTTGGCCGGCATATCGCCCGAGCTGATAACGCTGAAGAGACGCTTCCCCTGCCGGGTATCGAAAACAACGGCCGATACGCCCCAGAATTCGAGGCTCGTCAGCAGGTAAATCAGCCGGTAACCGACCATGATCGAGATCGCAGCGGCGACCGAATGTCCCAGCCAGACCAGCAGGATCACCATGGCTGTGAGCAGGGCTACTGTCCACAAAATCCGGACCGAGAGGTTTCCGAGCCCCAGGTGGTGTTCAAAATGGGCATAGACTTTCCCTGCCAGCACCAAAATCAGCGCGGAGGCCATGTAGGCGAACGGCAGGCTCGTTTCCGGTTCGTTTTCCAGCAGGATGGTATTCGCGGCTACGTAAACCTGAATAGTACCGATCCCGATAAGAAAATGATGCAGGAAGAAAAGCCAGACCGTCCGGGCTTCGTGGGGTCGTATGCCCAGGTAACGTTGGAATCGCATGCAATACGGCGTTCGCGGCCGGGTATTCTTACAACTTAAATATCTGATCCATCAACAGCCATTTTTCGCCCGGTTTGGCCATCGGAAGCGCCTGCTGGTAGCCCCACATGAGCTTTTCCCAGGCCTGGACGTGAGGATTGGCAGCGTCGGCTGCCGCCTTGGCGTCAAACGAAAACTCATCCGTCGTTTCCATAATCATAAACAGGCGGTTACCCAGGCGGTAAATCTCCATGTTGGTGATTCCGGCTTCGCGGATACTGGCGTCGATCTCGGCCGGTATTTTCTCGTGGTACTTTTCGTATTCGGCGATCTTCGCGGGATCGTCCACCAGATCAAGAGCTAAGGCAAAACGTGGCATATACTGCGGTTCGGTTTAGGCATGTGAGAAGCGCTCGCGGGCTATGCGCCGGGTTTCGGCGTCGGTCTGAACGTAGTCGTCATAGTCCGGCTGAGCGATGTACGGAATACGGTCCAGGCAATCTGCGATCAGGTCTGACATCTCGAGGAAGCCGATCCGGTCGCGGAGAAACTCCTCCACCGCTATTTCATTGGCAGCGTTGAGAACGCAGGGCGCATTTCCACCCGCGTCCAGCGCCCTGAATGCCAGCGCCAGGTTCCGGAATGTATCCGTATCCGGCTGCTCAAATGTCAGCGACGGGTAATCCAGAAAATTGAACCTCGGAAACGAAGATGGCAGCCGCTGCGGATAGCCCATCGCAAACTGAATAGGCAGGCGCATATCGGGCAGGCCCATCTGGGCTTTCATCGAACCGTCCTCAAACTGAACAAGGGAGTGAATGATACTTTGCGGGTGAACGATTACTTCAATTTGTTCCGGGGAAAGGCCGAACAGCCATTTCGCTTCGATTACTTCCAGTCCCTTGTTCATCAGACTGGCCGAATCAATGGTGATTTTGGCCCCCATGACCCAGTTCGGGTGCCTCAGCGCCTGTTCCTTGGTTACGTTCCGGAGAAACTCCCGGTTTTTTCCGCGGAACGGTCCGCCCGAGGCAGTCAGTACAATTTTCTCAATCGGATTGTGAAACTCCCCGACAAGGCACTGGAAAATCGCGGAATGCTCCGAATCCACCGGATAGATCGCCACGCCCTTCTTCGCGGCTTTTCGCGTAACAAGTTCGCCGGCGACTACCAGCGTCTCCTTGTTGGCGAGGGCAATGGTCTTGCCGGCATCTACCGCTTTCAGCGTCGGAAGGAGACCGGAATAGCCGACCATTGACGTCAGTACCAGATCCACCGTATCCATCTGAGCTACTGATGCCAGCGACGCTGCGCCGGAATATACCTTGATACCGAGCGGATCGAGCGCCGAGAATACCTGATCGTAGAGTTCTTCGCGTCCGATGACGGCCACATTCGGCCGGAATTCGGCAGCCTGTTCAATCAGGAGAGCGGCGTTGTTCTGGGCCGACAGCACTTCGATCCGAAACGCGTCGGGATGGCTCCGGACGACGTCCAGGGCCTGGGTACCGATCGAGCCGGTCGAACCTAATAGAGCGATATTCTTCATCAACTACTCCGCAAAATGTTTCAATTCCTCCGCTATTTTCCGATCGTTCGACAGGCGGGGCACTTTGTTCTGACCTCCCAGCTTACCCTGCCCCTTCATGTAATCGATGAAGGCGGCTTTGCGGAGTGTCGTGATTTTGAGCTTCCGCAGAATGGAACCGGTGATGAGGTCGTCGTAATAAACGTTCAGTTCCGTCAGCCGGCGATCCACGTCGTCGTTGAACTTCGTCAGGTCTCCCGGAGGCTGATCGAACTCCACAAACCACTCATGGTAGGGCAAACCGCCTTCCGGGGGCGTCACCTGCGGCGCGACGGTAAACTCGACAACCCGGGTTTCGGGCTGGCGTTCGACCGCATACTGCATGGCTTTTTCTACTTCTTCGCCGATGACGTGCTCGCCAAAAGCGGAAATAAAATGCTTGATACGGCCCGTTACGACGAGACGATACGGGTCTTTCGACACAAACTTCACCGTATCTCCAATGTTGTAGCCCCAGAGACCGGCATTGGTATTCATAATCACAGCGTAGTTCTTCCCGATCTCCACATCCTGGATAGAAACCCGCGTGGGATTTTCGTTGAAGAACTCCTCCGCCGGAATAAACTCGTAGTAAACACCCTGGTTCAGCAGTAGCAGCAGTCCGGGGTGAATCTGGCTGTCCTGATAGGCGATGAAACCTTCGGAAGCAGGGTATGTTTCGATGGAATCGACCTTATTCCCGATCGAATCGAAGAGCTTGGCCCTGTACGGTTCAAAATTGACGCCGCCGTAGACAAACAACTGAAATTCAGGGAATACATCTTTGATCTGTTTGCCGGTCCGGGCGATAATCCGATCGAAATACATTTGCACCCACGGCGGAATCCCGGAAATAAGGGACATCGGCTGGGGCAGGGTTTCGTCGATGATGCGGTCGAGCTTGGTTTCCCAATCGTCGATACAATTGGTTTCCCAGCTGGGTAACTGATTGGTTCTCAGGTAACCGGGAACATGGTGATTGACAATGCCGGACAGGCGCCCTACGTGAATACCGTGTTTCACGATCATCTCGGGGCTGCCGGAGAGGAAGATCAGTTTTTTGTCCAGAAACCCCGACTTACCCGTTTCATGTACGTAGCTGAGGAGAGCGTCCCGGGCGCCGTTGATATGAAAACCGATGGACTCATGGGAAAGGGGGATATACTTGATACCGGAAGTAGTACCCGATGTTTTGGCAAAATACAGGGGTTTTCCCGGCCATAAAATATCCGGCTCGCCGTGGGTAACTTTCTCGACGTAGGGCTTGAGTGCTTCGTAATCCCGGACGGGCACGGCCTCCCGGAAATCAGCCTGGGTCCGGATATCTTTAAAATAGTGATTCCGCCCAAATTCTGTGTTTTGGGCGGAATCCAGCAACTTCCTAAACCAATATTCCTGTATCTCAGCGGGTTTACGTTCCCACTGACGACGTTTCGAGACCATCCAGGCCGCCACGGGCCTGGCCAGAACTGACCGAATAGGTACCATCAACAATGAATCAAAAGCTCAGGAAGCAAAAGTAGCATAAACTTTCCTTCCTGCTATGCCTTCAGACGGCATTCGCTGTGAGCGTCGATTCCAACTGAACCAGTGTCTGGGCATCGGTCAGCCCTTCGTGCCGCCAGATTTCCTGTCCGTGCCGGAGGCCGAGGACGGTCGGGTTGGAATGAATCTGAAAGCGCTGATACAGTTCATCCTCGCTTCCGCAGGCTACGCGCAGCAGGCGGGCTTCCTTCGGATGCTGGCTGACAAACCGTTCCAGAATACGTTCTGACTGGCTGACGGCGGGACTGTATTGCTGAAACACAAGCATCAGAATACACTCGTCGCTCTGAAGAAATTCTTCCAACGTCATGATAATCGGGTTAAGATTCGGTGAAACTCAGGTCATGACACGCTACTCAACAGGCTAACCGTCAGAAAATCAGGCAATAGATTGTCTATTTTCTCAACAAAGCGCACCCGGCATATACGTCGGGCCGAACGTCCAATCAGCAATCGGGGGAAAAAGGGGTAATGTCGTTCAGAGGAAAGCTCTACTCATTTTCTCAACACGCGGGATTCGGTTACTAATTAACAAAATACGGTGCTCGTCTTCAAGGGTTTAGGGATATTTTTTAGCATGTTTCCGGGATTTTTTTTCGTTCTTTTCGGAATGCCGCCGAAAAGGGAACCCTCCAGACGCGGATTCTCTGGAAGGATTACGACCTGTAAACACGTTCGCCGGCAAAAGATTTCCCCGGAAGACCGGAAATCCTTGTCTATTCCTGATCCGTGGCTAATTTTGGAAGTCTTTACGAAGACGCTCAAGCAGGACATTACGACAGATACTCTGAACATGAGAGAATTGCAATTTCGGGAGGCGCTCCGCGAAGCCATGAGTGAGGAAATGCGGCGCGATCCCCGCGTTTTTTTGATGGGCGAAGAAGTCGCTGAATACAACGGTGCCTATAAAGTATCCCAGGGGATGCTGGACGAATTTGGTCCTGAACGCGTTATCGATACGCCGATTGCAGAGCTTGGCTTTGCGGGTATCGGCGTAGGGGCAGCCGCAAACGGGCTCCGTCCGATCGTTGAATTCATGACGTTCAACTTCTCGCTCGTCGCGATCGACCAGGTCATCAACTCTGCCGCCAAGATGTATGAAATGTCAGGCGGACAGTACAATGTACCCATCGTTTTCCGCGGACCCACCGGCAATGCCGGCCAGCTGGCCGCCCAGCACTCGTCCAACTTCGAGAGCTGGTATGCCAACACGCCTGGTCTCAAAGTCGTGATTCCTTCGAATCCCGCCGATGCCAAAGGGCTGATGAAGGCGTCTATCCGCGACGACGATCCGGTTATTTTCATGGAGTCGGAACAGATGTATGGCGACAAGGGCCTCGTTCCCGATGGCGAATACCTCATTCCGCTGGGCCTGGCAGATGTCAAGCGCCAGGGAACGGACGTAACCCTCGTCAGCTTCGGAAAAGTTATCCCCCGCATCGTGGTACCGGCTATTGAAGAACTCGCCAAGGAAGGTATTTCGGTAGAACTGGTAGACCTCCGCACGGTTCGCCCGATCGATTATGCAACGGTGGTTAATTCTGTAAAGAAAACCAACCGCCTCGTGATCGTGGAAGAAGCCGCTCCGCTGGCCTCTATTTCTTCGGAAGTAGCCTACCACGTACAACGGTATGCATTTGACTACCTTGATGCTCCTGTTGGCCGCGTAACCAGCCGGGACGTTCCCCTGCCGTATGCGCCGACGCTGATCGAAGAGGTACTCCCGAGCCCGAAGCGCGTAGTGGACGCCGTTAAGGCCGTTCTGTACCGTCGCTAGGACCGGGATCATATTCATCTAAAAGGCTGCTTCCTGACGGGGGCAGCCTTTTTGTTGTTTATGGATTTCTATTTCTCACAGAAAACACAGAATTCACAGAAATAATAGGCAAGACTAAAACGGTATGTACCCTTCTGTGAAGTCTGTGTTTTCTGTGAGAAATAAAAAATCAGTTATGTACCGATCTATACTTCAGGTTTATTGTCTCACAG
>NZ_FNGS01000009.1:0-180430 GCF_900103285.1 Siphonobacter aquaeclarae
GGCCGTGTCCACTTGACGGTGATCTGCCCGTCGGCAGTGCCGGTGTTGTCAACGGTGACGTTGGTGATGTAGAGCAGCTGGTTGGGCCTGAGCTGGCAGGCCTGCGCCGAGAAGGTGCTGTAGAACTGGGTGAGGTTATTGGCACCGGGGAAGACAGCCACCAGGCGGTAGCTGTACTCGGTGTTGGGTCTGAGGCCGTTGTTGTCGGTATAGGTGGTCTGGGTGGCCGGCACGCGGGCTACTTCGACATAGCCGGGCGGGGGTCCGGGATTACAGACATCGGGGGTGAGGTTGGTACATCCCTGCTTGCGGTAAATGATGATCTGGGCGCCTGTAATCTGGCAGGGATAGGCATCCCAGGCCAGGGTGAAGCCTGCGGTGGCAGATCCGCTGGTGATGCGCAGGCCCGTGGGGGCAGGAGCAACGACGCGGATGCGGACGGTTTTGGAATCAACCAGGGAGGGCTGTACCGAACCGGGACTGTCTCCGACCTTGAAGAGGACTTCATAGGGCAGGGCACGGATGTGATCGCAGGAGGTCTGCCAGGCGAAGGTACCGGTACCGGGTGTAGCCTGCGGCTGGGTGGGTACGGTAAAGGTGGCAAAGGGCGCTTTGATGAGGTCGATGCCTGCGGGCGAGAGCTTGTAGACACTTCCGGTGGAGGAAATGGTGAGGCGGTTGCCGTCGGGATCGGTGGCGCGGACGGTGAAGTTGACGGGCTTGCCGGCCTCAACGCAAATATCGGCGGGTACTTCGATGGTGGGCCGCTTGTTCTGGCAGTCTCGGACGATGATCTGCATGTCGCGTGTGATCTCGCCTATTTTGATGCCGTTGCGCCATTCTTCGATGACAAAGGCGACGTTGTACTGTCCGGCGCACTTGGGAGCATCCCAGATGAGGTCGCCTGTACGGGCATTGATGGAGTAGGTGGCAGGTCCTGTGAGGGCTTCGTTCTGTCCGGCGCAGTTGGGCACCAAAGTAGGCTGAACAAAGCTGGGAATGACAAATCCGTTGCAGGACTGGCCAGGTTGCGTCATTTTACTCTGACTGATCCGATAGGCGAGACTATCGCCGTCAGCATCAAAAGCATTGGGGTTGTGGATGTAGCGCTGACCGGTGCAAGCTTCGAAATCAACCGGCGGGTTATTCATCACCGGCGTATGATTAAGCCCCAGAAACGAGTTGATGAGTAATGTTGATTCGATATAGAACGGAGTAATAGCAGATGCGCCGTTTGTAATGTTGAGCGTGTTTCTGTTCCGGTTTTCAATACCGACGGAGATGGTATAAGTACTGGGAGCGCTGAAGGTGTGGGTGGTTTTAAAGACCAGCCGTCGGGTATTATTACCGACATCGACGAGACCTCCCGGAAAACCTTCACGCTGAACAACTTCGACAGGCGAACCGTCTCCGAAACAGAGCGTCGCGGTAGTCTGGGTATCAGTAGCTTCCTTCCCCGTCAGGTAATCACAATAAATAGTCAGGGTAACTTCATAGGTCAGGGTTTGGTCGGAAACGCGTCTGGCCGTGATTTCTCCGGCGCGTACGTGGGTAGCCAGCGCAGACGGAGCAAGCCCAAAGAAAAGACAAACAACAACTCCCCAGAAAAGGTAAAGAGGCCTCATTCGCAGTATTTCGGGTTGGGAAACGATGGGTGAAGTTCCGGTATGCCTGTGTGGGAAGGACAATACCGTTACTGGCTACCAACGACAGCTTCCCGATAATGTTGCGAAAGGACAAGACTCAAATTCCTTCAGAATTCCACCCTGTAATAAAACAACGGCAAAAACCCGAGCTGATACTGACGCTTGAGATACCGGTCAGACGGCGCCTCCCCCGGAATCGGTACGAACGTCACACCCAGAACGTTCTGCTGTCCCGTGAGGTTGATCAGATCCAGCGCTACCTCGTGGTTCAGCCCGAGTGCATTTTTCCGGAAACCCAGTCGCACGTCGAGCCGGAAGTAGTTCGGGAATTGCCCGCTATTCCGGTCTCTGTCCTGAAAAACAACCTCCCGCTGCAGCAGCGACGCGGCGACGTTCACAGGCCCGTACCGGCGGCCTCCCGCCCAGGTGATCTTTCCGCCGGCCACGAGGGTAGTCCGTTTTTTCCTTCCAACCGGCCATTCTCCCCCGCCAAGCAGGTTGGTGGCAAACCGGCCGTTATAGTCCGTATTCCGCCAGACGCCGTCGTTGGCCCGGTATCGGGAATCGTATACTGACCCGGTCCACATCAGGTAATAGTTCCGGCTGAAGTACTTCTCGACCGTCAATTCCGCGCCGATGTTATATCCGATACCGGTATTGGTGAGAGTATCCGGAAACGAGCGGCTGAAGGCCGAACCCTGGTTGAGCAGGGAAAACGACGATGTCGGCTTGACTGAAACCGGAATATGCGACAACCGCTGATAATACGTCTCGGCTTTGATATGTACCGAAGGAGATACCTGCCGGTCATACCCGAAGATATAGTGCAGACTCCTCGTCAGGCCCATGTCCTGATTGTAGCGCACCGGCACGCCATTCGCCGGCTGCTGGTAGAAATAGGTATAGCTGGGCTGGGTTTGGTGATGCAGGCCAATACCGAGGCTGAACCGGTCCCGGTCTGTCAGCCGGTACTGCATCCCGAACCGGGGATCGATTCCCTTCGAATGCGTATTTAACGTATAAATCAAGGCATTAATACCGGCGGTAAGCGTCAATTTCTCCGTCGCCCGTACTTTCACCTGCGCAAACGGCTGGATCTGCCAGGCATGCGTAGCATAGTCCCAGCGCCGCTCCCAGTACCGGGCCGGAAAACGGGGAGGTTCCCGCAGGATACTGTCTGAATCGCTGTAGCCGAGGTAATCCAGGTTGATACCGGCGCGGAGCGTCGTCCGCAGGCCGATTTTCCGGGTCAGGGTACTGTTCAGCGTTGTTTTGGTATCCCGGAAATCATAACCCATCTGGTAGTGTTTTCCGGTCATTTCGCCGGAGGCGCTGTAATCCAGCAGGTCGTGATTGGCCCAGCTCCGCAGCCGGCTATGGGAAATGACTGTCCGAAGATACGTATCGCGGTTGATCGGAAAATCGTTCCGGACACCGACCGTATACATCGACGAGCGGAAGTACTGATCCCGGTCCTTGTCCGCATACAGGTCCTCCTGAAGGTCTTTGTTTTTCGAGACGACAATATCGATGGCGCTCGTCCCGCCAATTCCAAAAACGGAAAAGGTCCCGAGTTGGCGTGTCGGCAGGTTGATTTTAAACGTCAGGTCCTGGTAGTTGGGCACGGCGGAGGTACCGATCTGCACGCCCAGTTTCTGAAAAAGATTCAGCGTGGAATACCGGTAAGCTACCAGAAACGACGACTTGTTTTTCCGGGACAACGGCCCCTCCGCCATCGCTTCCAGACCCAGAAGCCCCGCCTGAAGCGTACCTTCTGTCTTTTCACTGTTTCCGGCCCGGAGGTTGAGGTCAAACACGCCTGCCAGTGCATTCCCGAATTCAGCCGGAAAGGCACCCGTCATAAACTCGGAATTGGCGAGCGTTTTGCTGTTGAGCATCGTCACCGACCCGCCCTGCGTGCCGGGAATAACGAAGTGGCTGGGATTCGGAATCGCGACGCCCTCCAGTCGCCAGAGCAGGCCCTGCGGCGAGTTCCCGCGTATGACAATGTCATTCCGGGAATCGTCCGACCCCTGCACGCCGGCGAAGTTCGATGCCATCCGCGCCGGATCATCCCGGCTGGCCGCATAGCGCCCGGTCTCTTCCACCGAAAACGGCCGCGTGCTGATGGTACTCATCTCGTTGACGGCGCGCCGCTCCGCACGTACCTTCACTTCTGTCAATTGCCGGATGTCCGCTTCGAGCTCAATGGTCAGGACGGTTTCCTTCCCGCTGACGACGATCACATCGGGAATACGCCGGGTCTGGTAACCCACAAACGATACCCGGAAGGTCCGGCGTCCTACCGGTACGCCCGTCAGCCGGAAGTACCCGTCGGCGTCAGCGACAGCACCTGTATTTCCGTTTTCCGCCAAAAGAAAGGTCGCGCCTGGCAGCGGCGTCCGCGTTTCCTGATCCAGAATGCGTCCGCGAACGGTTTGCGTGAGCTGCTGTCCCCGGGCTGTCAGAGCGAACAGGAGAAGGAGAAAAAGCTGTTTCACCGGTAAATCATGTAGGTATGCGGGATGCCGTCTTCGATGTAATCGTGCCCCGTCGGCTCAAAACCCAGCGAGGAATAAAATGCCAGCAGGTACTGCTGTGCGCCGATTTTAATAGGTTCCGGTCCGAATAAGCTGTGACAGAGGGCTATCGACGTTTCCATCAGCTTCCGGCCGAGGCCGCCGCCGCGCGCAGACGGCGACGTAACTACCCGGCCGATCGACGTGTATCCTTCGTAGCTGTCGTTCAGCGCGAAAAGACGCGTATAGGCCACCAGTTTGCCGGTTTCGTCTGTGCCGAGGCAATGCCAGGCAACAGCATCTTTTCCGTCGGCATCCTGGTAAGGGCATTGCTGTTCGACGACAAATACCTCCGATCGCAGGGCGAGGAGGGCATACAATTCGTGAAGTGTCAGTTCGTCGAAACGCTTCAGAGTAAACGTAACCATAGAAAAAGTCAATAAGGAGAAGGACTTACGCTCGTCCACCCGCCGTCGACTACCAGGCTCTGCCCGGTAATATGGCCGGCCTGCGGTGAGACGAGAAACAACACCGCCGAGGCAATATCCTGCACACTCGCAGGCTTGCCCATGGGCGTAATGCGAGACCAGGTCGGGACGTACTCCGGATCGTCGAGCGTCCGCTCGGTCTGTGTTGCCCCCGGCGCCACGCAGTTGACGGTGATGCCGAAAGGCGATAGCTCGATGACCAGGGCCTTCGCCAGCATTTCCAGCGCCGCTTTCGTCATACCATAGGCTGCGAGAAACGCGTGGGCCTGGTGCCCCGTCACCGACGACATCAGCAATACCCTGCCTCCCGTACCCTGCTCCCGCATCTGCAAAGCAGCTTCCTGCGTCAGAAAAAAGCTGCCCTGGAGGTTCAGGCGAAGAAGCTGATTCAGGGATTCGGGCTGGTACTCAAAAAAGCTGCCGAAAGTGGTAATACCGGCATTGGCAACCAGGATATCCAGTTTCCCGAAGCGGGCCACCGCTTCGCTGACCAGCACACGGATAAAAGAAACATCGGAAGCGTCGCCCGCAATGGCTATAACCCGGCCTCCGCGTTCACGAATGCGTTCCGCCGCCTGCTGCGCGAGGGTATCGTCCAGGTCGTTGAGGACTACCGCCGCACCGCACTCCGCGAGTTGTACACAGATTTCGTACCCGATTCCCTGTCCGGCGCCGGTTACCAGTGCCACCTGATTGTCAAACGAAAACATAAAGGCAAATAGATTTAGAGACGATTCAGGGCGGAAAATACGGAATCGGAGAGCACAAAAAAAGCTTTCCGGCGATCATACCGGAAAGCTTTTATCTGGCGGCAAAACGGATCAGAAGCCGGTTTTCTTCTCGGCAGGCTTCTTCGCCGGAGCGGCCTCGTCCGTTTCCGAGAGCGAAACGCGGGGCTTGAGCTTGGTCGAATCGGCGGTTTTCTTCGCCGTCTGGGCGACGTTGATTTTCTTTTTGTTTTTGGACGATGTTTTGCCCGCGGGCGCGTCCGTTGCGAGGGTATCGGTTTCCGCGATTTCTTCCGGAGCCGTAACCTTTTTGGAGTCTTTCTTTTTACTTCCTTTCGCCGGCGCTTTCGCGACGGACTGCTGCTCTTCCACAGGCTCATCCGACGGTTCGTTTTTCAACTCGGGCGTTTTGGCTACTTCCGGCGCTTTGGTGACCTTTTTCGGAGGAGCAGGTTTGGCCTTGGTGCGCGGCCGGTACATGGTTGCAAAGCGGTCGACAAACGAGTTCTTGTCTTCTTCCGTCACGACCATGATTTTATTATCCTTACCGACCTTGGCCTGTACCTGGTTGTTGAAATCCGGATCGGAGCTGATGACTTCCGTCGTACCTTGGGCATAGGCGAAGTAGTACCACACATCCGGGTTCAGTTCGATGTACAAAAAGAGGTTATCGTTTCCGTCCGGGTTTTTCCGGATTTCGACGGCACCGTCAAACAGGCCGTTGATATCCGTTGTGCCTACGTTCGAGATGCCGATTTTTCCAACGCTGTAAAATGCCTGATTCTCCGGATTATACCGGAGGCTGACGTTGGAAAGGACTGCCGTAGCGGCAAATTTGGGCGATATAGTCGGCAGCGGGACGTTCGCGCCATTGGTCGATTTCTGGCTGAACTGCTCCGCTGCTTTTCCGCCTGCGATGTTCGATATCTTCGCGAGGAGGCGGTCGAAATCTTCTTCTGCTACTTCCTCGCTCAGTTTTTCATCCAGATTGGTCTTGACAATTTTGTCTCCCGCGATGGCCATTACCTGAGGCGGGATGGGCGTATTGAACACCATCATCGTATTGAGCAGGTACTTGGCGGAGTCGGGAACGAGCCGCCCGAAACCGGCCGCCTGCAGCACCGTAGCGGGCGAGAAGAGGTTGAGCGGACCGTCAAACGTAATGACCTTCTTCGCATCATCGAGTACATACTTCTTGCCTTCCAGGGTCTGGTCGTTGGCCCGGGCGTCGTTGGCGATAGTCAGCTGCTGGGTTTTGGGATCGTCCCGCAGGGATCCGCTGGCCAGGAAAAGATCCTGATCCTGAGGTGATTGCTTGGCCGAAAGGAAGGTCAGATACAAGCCTTCCGAACCGAAGTGAACCCCGGCGTAGAGTGGTGTCGCATTGTCTTCTCCTTTCAGTCCGTCTACTTTCAGGCTCAGAATGTCACCGTTATTTCCCTGAAACGGAATCCAGCCGGGTTCGGCGAAACGACTTTTCAGGTTGGGCTGAATAGCTCCTTTGAACCGGAGACCCTGCTCGGCGGCGTTCATGACGGCATCACCCTTGAAAAGCAGCCGGGGCGTCAGGAGGAAGCGGGTTTCCTCCCCGATTCCTGCCCGTGCACTGGTAGAGTAGCTCACCGAAGCGGCAGGTGTTGCAGCGCCGCGGGTCCGGCGCTTCGGCGCGGCAGTGGGAGCGTCGGCGATTTCCTTGAATTCGAACGCGTCCATCTTCAGCTTTGTCGTATCACCCTTCGCCCGGATGTACTGATAAATAGCGTTCCCTTCGAATTTTTTGGCCGACAGAATCTGAATATTTCCATCCGCCAGGTGGTGAAATTCGTTGAGCGTGTCGGCGATGACTTTCGCTTTCTTCAGCGGCGCCATCTCTGCGTCCTGCTTGATGGAAACCAGGCCCTTGTCCGGCAAAATCTTCGCATCAGCAGACCGGATGAACGGTACTCCCTTGATATTCAGGGACATCTTTTCAATGTCATACAAAGCCTCCGCTCCGTTGAAGCTCAGCCCTTCCTGCCCGGGGTTGGTGGAACTGAATACCGAGGTTTTGACATTGCCTTTCATCGTGATGGTTTTCTTCGCGATGTCCCAATCGGCCCGGTTGATCGTCGTGGTATACGCGGCATACGGGAAGAAAAGGCTGGAAGAATCTTCCACCGCGGCGTTTTTCGGCGTTTGAATAGTTGCCGTCTGGGCCACGGTATTGAAGGTTACATCCATCGCCCGGCCGAGCAGCGCCGGCTTCGCCGCACTGCCGACCTGAATCTGCGAGCGCTCGGCTACAAACTGGTTCTGCCGGAACTGAAAGGCTGATGAGGTGATTTCGGAATCCTTCCGCTTCATCACGCCATCCCCGAAAAGTCCCGAAGACCGGACCACCAGGCTTCCGCTGAGTTTCGAGCTGGCGTTGTAGAAATCGAATGGCGTTCCCTTATCACGAATGATGAGACTATCCTGCTTCGGAACCCATTTCATTTCATAGTTTTTGAGGACTACTTCCGGGAAATAAGCCTTTCCGCGGAGTCCTTCCTGAATGCGTCCCGCCGTTCCGTCAAGGCTCACGAGCGAATCGGGGGTGAGGATAAACTTCTTCGCATCGAGCGACGCCGCCAGGACAGCCAGGTTACCGTCCGCCTGAAGACCGTTGTAATCCATTTTCAGCGTTCCCGTTACCTTCATTTTGCCTTTGCCGCCGTAGAGCGTTATCCCCGCTTCCGGTACTTTGTAGCTGAAGCCCAGCGAGTTATCGGGCATGGTAATAAGCTTGGTCTGGATCGGAGGCAGGATGCCGTCGGAATAGAAGGTTCCCAGAAACTCAATATCCCGGGAAGTAAGGCTATCCTGGTCAATCTTCGGAATCTTGAAATACACCTTCCGGTTGTACACGCCGGCAAGGTGCGAGGTATCGTCGAAATAGATATTCACCCCATCCGGTACCACAAGCCGCGGCACACTCGGTTTTTTTCCGGATTTGTTATTCGGTTTTCCGAGGTATAGCCGCCCCCCGGACGTGTACTGCAAATCCTGCCCGATTTCCTTCGCGTTTTTCTTGCCCTTCATTTGCTGAGGGACGAACGTGACGGTATCCAGCTTGTCGAGATTGACGTAAAACTGCTCGTAGTTGAAGTTCAGATCCCGACCCTTGAAGCGAAAGTTATCCAGCTTCATTTCACCGTTGAACTGGAAGGATCGGTTTTTACCGACTTTCACGATCCGATCAGCAGGACGGATGTAGATTTTCAGCGAATCGCTGACTTTGAACGGCGCGACACCACGGATCGTCAGAATATTATCCTTGAAATTGATCGATGCGTTGGCGAGGCTGTCCCTGTCGGATCCTGCCTGGGTGGAGAGAATAATCAGGTTATCAAAGTCCTTTTTCGCCAGGGTAGCGCCGAGGTAGTGTTGTCCTTTTTTACTGATCGAAACCCGGTCGGTATCCGGGTTGTAATCGACGAAACCCTGTTCGATGGGCGGCACGAGCGCGTCGCGCATCAGCTTGCCGTTACGCTGGTAGTGCGCCGCCAGTTCGTCGATGGTAATCGAAGTAACTCCCTTTTGTTTCAGGCAGTTAGCCAGAATAGTTACGGGGTGGAATCCCTGCGGACTGGTCAGTTTTTCGTACTGCGTCGGCTCGAAGTAGTCGGCCGATTCAAACCGGGCCGGTACGGCATTCTGTCCCGAAATAATATCAAACTCAATATGCTGTCCCGGCAGGCTCCATTTCAGCGCGTCGGCCCGGATGGAAAAGCCGTGGTAGCTATCGGTATACAACGCGCTCCGGTAACCGCCTTTCTCGATTTTCGCGAGGCGGAGGTTCTTCGTCTGGGAATTATAAAAGAACCGGACAGCGGGATGCGTCAGCGAATCCGTTGCCCCGATGTACCCCGTAAACTGCGCGGACGGACTGGAAATAAGCGTATCGCTCAGCTCAAAACCCTTGCTGACAGCCAGGAAAGCTACTTTCGCATCCTGCAGCACGGTCAGCGTAGCGCGGTGGCCGTTGGCTGCCGAGCCATAGGCACGGGTACCGATCAGCGAAAACCCGCCTTTGTATACGACATCCCTGCCGAGGTTCTTGAGTTCGGCCTTCGCGTCGGCCGACTGAAACTGCGGCTGCGTCACGGGCGCATTCGGGGCGCGTTTCCGGCCATCGAAGCGGAAGGTACCTTTCACCGGTTCTTTCAGCCGGGCGTCGTAATGCAGAACGGCCTCGTCTGCCAGCAGCCGGGGATTTTTAAAGAGCATTTTGTACGACGTCAAGTCTACGCTCGCCTGGCTGAGCGCGGCCTGCGGCCAGGCATACTTGCCTGATTTTCCATACAACAGGGCTTCCCGGATACCCACCGTCATCGACGTATTATCGACCACGAAGGAATCCTGGGCCGAAACGAGCGCCAGGGAAATGCCCGATAACTCGAGTACCGGGCCGGCCGCGATGGTTTTGGCTTCGGGGACGGTTTGCCAGGTATTGTCGGACGTTGCCGACGTCGGATTGTCCCAATTGTTGTCATCCCAGCCGTTTCCCCAGCCGTCGTCGGAGGGTTCGGCGGGTTCTTCCTTTTTCGCCTCGGGTTTGACTTCCGCGACCGGGTTGGCCACGTCAAAGGCCTGATCGGCATAGCGGAAGGTAAACTGGCCGCCGGACGTCACCAGCTTGTGGTAGTTGGACGTATACAGTTGCCGCGAGGTGAGAAACAGTTTCGCGAACTGGAGGTAGCTGAGGTAAACCTTGGAATCAAATGCCTTGAAGGTTTTTTCGGTGGTGGTGAGAAACTGCGCGAGGCCGTCGCCCGTCAGCTGCTGCCCGCTCAGCGCCTGAAACCAGGGCAGGAGGTAGGCCGGCTGGCGCATGTTTTTTCCGATCATGGCCTTTGTCTGGGCAATGATCCGGGTTTTCTGATCGGCGCCGAAGTTGTTCCATGCAGCAGAAAAATCGGCGCCTGCCTGGGTTTGCCCAAAGGACGTTGTCAGCGTCTGGACATCCTGCACAAACTGATCGGGCTGGTCGGAGAGTTTAATCTGCTGAGCATGAGACCATTGTGCAATCAGAAAAAACACAAGTAACAGACTTATCCTCATAATGAACCTGCTTGGGTCCCGCGGGGCGGGATGGTGACTGTATCGGAACGACAGTTTCTTCATAAACGTCGGAGCGGGTTGTTTTCGCCAAAAGAAATACGAAAAAAGGAAGCGGAACGTCGCGGCGATAACATCTTCTCCCGAAAACAAAAAATCCGGACCCCGGCCCAGGGCCTGAATCCGGAAAAGTACAGTGGGTTTTACTCAGACGAGCCGGAAGCGGGCAGCCGCCCAACCGTTGCGGGTCTTGACAGAAACGAGTTCCAGACCGGAGGCATCGGCTACGTCCTGTATCTCGGGCAGGTCTCCTTCGTAGAAACCGCTGACGACCAGCGTTCCGCCGGGCGTCAGGTATTGTACATACGTGGGAATTTCCCGCAGCAGAATATTGCGGTTGATATTGGCCAGAACGACTTCATACTTCTCAGCCGGCTCGGTTTCGATGGTTCCCTGCCGGACGCGCACGATGTTTTCGACCCGGTTGAGGCCGACGTTCTCCCCGGCGTTTTCAGCGGCCCATTCCTCGATGTCAAAGGCCGACACGAACTTCGCGCCCCGCAGGGCTGCCATGATGGCGAGAATACCGGTGCCCGAACCTACGTCCAGTGCGCTTTTTCCTTCCTGATCGATCTCCAGCTGGTGGGCGAGCATCATCCAGGTCGTTTCGTGATGCCCGGTTCCGAACGACATTTTGGGATTGATCACAATCTCATGCGTGAAACCGGAAGTATCCATTTCATGAAATCCGGCCCGGACCAAAACCTGGCCTTCCACGTCGATGGGCGGGTAGTTTTTCTCCCATTCGGCGTTCCAGTTCTGTTTTTCCATCCGGCTGGTTTCGAAGGTCAGCGGGCCGGTCAGGGGCTCGTACCGCCCGATGATTTCCCGGACGGCCTCTTCATTGTATTGATCTTCCGGCACATAGGCCAGCAGAACGTCGTCTTCTTCGACAAAAGAATCAAAACCGATCTCGGCCAGTTCGGCCACGAAGATGTCGGCAAACCCGGGAGAAACCGACAGTTTCAGCTCATAGTAATTCATGCGGCGAAATTACGGGATGGGTTCGTTTTTATTGTTCAATACCGGGCGTTAATGCAGCAGTTCGAGAAACTGGTGATGCTCCCGTTCGGAATACGTGAATTTGCACTGCTCGTATTTCGGCGCCGAAAACCGCGGCCGGACATTGTTGGAGAAGCAATACGGTTCCTTCGGAATGCCGAGGATATTCGTATTCAGCTTTCCGTCCCGGTTTGAATCCTGGAAAATGGCGATGGCGTATTCACCGTAAGGCAGCCCGTCGACAAAAAGGGTAGGCGTCGGCGTGCCTGCGGGGTCCAGCGTATAATTTTTGAATGTCTTTTTGGTAAAAGGGTCATCTTTCCGGAAAATGCCGACAACGATCGGAGAACGGGTGTCTTTCAGGTTCGTGAACGTGATGGCGAGGGGTTCCTGCGGTCTGGTGTCTAAAAGCGAGATAAGCGACAAAAAGAAAAGCATACGGGCAAAAAATGTGATGGCGTACCCGAAAGAGACAAAAAAATTGGGCATAAGCAAAGCCAATGCCCAATAACGTTCAACCTTCAACCTTTGTCTGTTTTGGATTGGTTTGAGATATACTCCCAAATCCAACCAGACATTCAGACGTCGTTAAACGCCTGAACGCCACAAAAGTAGATAATTTTTATTAAAAAAGTGTTGCCGCAACTTTGCTGGAATTTTCTAATAAATTCCGATTCTGTATTTTATTTTAAAATAATCTACTGAAATTCAATGTAGTAACATAAGAATATTTGGGATAAAAAGAGCGTATAGTTGGAAACGGTGGCAGAAAAAAATACAGGGATTACAGAATTCTAATAATACACCGTCCTACAGCATAATATCCTGCTCAACCGCGGCTTTTTGCCGACGAATCACGGAAAGATTACGCTAAAACCGCTTATTTTTTGTGACTGTCCTGCTGCTTTTCCACCCATGCCAGGGTATTTTCTACCTCCTGTAATTTTTGGCGGGCAAGCAAAAGAGATTGTTTCATGCTTGTCAGCTCCTGTTTTCGCGCGGTTGTCGGGGCGGAATTTTCCTCCTGCCCGATGGCGCGGAGCTGCTGTTCAATCCGGTCGGCCAGGGGTGCTCCCTTGGCGGCCGTCGGCTGTTCCATGTTCGAAAGCGTAGCCGTCATGGCTTCCGGCGCGTTGATGCCGTTTTTTTCGGCGGGCGTCGTCATCGGTGTGCGCGTGGAGTCGCCGTCCGGCGCAGTGGCCGGTCGTTCCGCCAGGGCGAGGCTGTCGGACATATCACCGCCCGAGGGCGTCGACCGCATGCTCTGGCACGCCGTCAACGCGAGTGTGAGGAGAAATAGGGTCGTTTTCATGATGGCAATACCTGAAAACGACGTGCCAGGAGGCATGGGGCAGAGGGCACGGGGTGGAAAACGGCCCCATGCCCTCTGCCCCGAGCCCTATGCTTCCGCAACGCGGGGCGGCAGCAGCAAATACATCACGGGGGTCACGAGGCGCGACAGGAGCGTCGAGCTGATGATCCCGCCGATCAATACCAGCGCCAGGGGCGAATACAGGTCGGAGTACTCGATTACCAGCGGAACCAGCCCCCCGATGGCCGTCAGCGAGGTCAGCAGAATCGGAACGAACCGGATTTCCCCCGCTTCCAGAATCGCTTCCTTCAGGCCCATACCCTGCTCCCGGAGCTGATTGGTGAAGTCAACGAGCAGCAGCGAGTTTTTCACTTCGATACCTACCAGTGCGATGAAGCCGATGGTGGCCGTAAACGAGAGCGTTTCGCCGGCAAACAGCAGGGCCAGTATGGCGCCGATCACACCGAGCGGTATTACCGAAAGGACGATCACCGTGCTCTTGAAGTTGCCAAATTCGAGAATGAGGACCGAAATAAAGCCGAATACCGCGATGATGATGATGACGCCCATCCCGCCGAAACTGCGTTCGCGGCTTTCCTGCTCCCCGGATACGTCGTAGCTGAAACCCGTCGGGAATTTCATCTTGTCGAGCTTCTGAATCAGGGTATTGTTGAGCTCGGAAACGTTATAGCCTGTCTGCGCAAAACAGGAAAGGATGACATACCGCCGTTTGTCGTAGTGGCGGATTCCGTTGGGCGAGGATTCAAACCGGATATCGGCCAACTGGTTCAGGGGCATGGCTGTTCCCTGCACATTGTTGATATACAGGCGGGAGAATACGTCCATTTCCTGGATCGGACCCTTGCGGGGAATACTGACGGCGATAGGGTAGTCGTCGCCCGCCTCGTCCCGATACGTACCGACATTGAGCCCGGCTATACCCAGACGTGTCATCCGGTCGATTTCCGCCGTCGAAACGCCCAGCAGACCGGCCTTTTCCTTGTTGATCGAAACCTTCAGATCCGTAGGCTGTACCTTCAGCGGGTTATCCACATAGATAGTACCGGCGGTATTTTTCATCATGGCTTCGATTTCGAAGGCAAACCGGCGTAGAGTATCGAGGTTTTCTCCGTAAATCCGGTAGGCAATCGGCGCGGCTACCGGTACGCCCTGCTCGAAGTTTTTGACCTGTATCGTCGCCCCGGGATAGTATTTCAGCTTCATCCGGAGGGAGTCGATCAGGATGACTTTTTCTTTCGTGGGAAGTTCCGGATCGGTCTGGACAAAGAGCTGTGCATAGTGCGGCGTCTCGTTCTTCTGTAGTTCATTGTAGTACACCCGCGGATTACCCTTGCCAACGTTCGTCGATATACTTCGAACGCCTTCCGTCTTTTTCAGTACTCCTTCTACATACCTTGCCACACTATCCGTCTGGTACAGATTGGTACCTGCCGGCAGTTCGATGTTGACGAGGAACATTGGTTTTTCGGACCGTGGAAAGAGGCTGAAACCTACCGACGGAATCAGCGCCAGTGAACCGCCGAAAATCGTCAGCGCAATCACCAGCATGGCTATGGGATGTTTCAGGGCCCAGTCGAGCGCCTTGCCATAGCTACCGGAAATAACCCGTTTCAAGGTGCGCAGGATGAGGTTGCCGTCCGGGTTTTCGTGGCGGGAGAGAATCACGCTGGAGAGGAAAGGTACTACCGTCAGCGAGACAATCATCGACGCAAATACCGTCAGAATCACCGCCAGAGGAAGGCTCCGGATAAACGCCCCGGCATCTTCCGGCATGAAAACAATCGGCAGGAAGGCGAAAATGAGGAGGATCGTACACCCGACTACCGCCATGCCGATCTGTTTCGTCGCGCCGATGGCCGCATCACGCCGGGAATGCCCTTCCCGCAGGAAGCGTTCAATATTTTCCACAACCACGATACTGTCATCCACCAAAATCCCGAGCGCCACGATCATCCCTACAATACTCAACTGGTTGATGTTGTAACCGAGGAGGTTGAGCAGCGTCAGCCCGATCGCGAGGGAAAGCGGTATTGAAATCATCACGACGAGGCTCGCCCGCGTGCCGAGCGGCAGCAACGTGATGAGTACCAGGCAGATCGCGATACCGAAGTCTTTTCCGAGACGGCTGAGGCGGTTGCTCACGCTTTCCGGCTGGTCGAATACCTTCACGAGGTCCATGTTTTTCGGTAGCTTTTCCCGGAATTTTTCAATAGCCGGTTCAACCTTGTCCCGCGTTTGAATGATGTTGTTGCCGTCTTTCTGACTGACGGTCAGGAAAAGGCAGCGGTGCCCGTTGTACCGGGTGACGTGCTTTTCATCCTCATATCCCATCCGGACATCGGCGATATCCTTCAGCAACACAATCCTCGAACCGTTGGAAAAAACGATGGTATTGCGGATTTCTTCGAGGGAGGAATAATCGCCGGAGGTCTTGACGTTGAATTTTTTCTGACCGGCATGGATAGCGCCGCCGGGAATATTCACGTCTTCCGACTGAATCGCCTGAAGTACCTGACCGGCGGGAATTTTATCTGCCGCCATTTTGCTCAGGTTCAGGTCCACGACTACCTTCTGCTCCGGAAAGCCCCAGATATTGACGTTTTTCAGCGCCTTGATTTTTTCCAGTTCGTCCTGCAGGTCTTCCGCCGTTTTGCGCATGGCGCTGTACGGAGCATTCTCGCTGACCAGTGCCCATTGGTAGATGGAGACGTCGGACGGCACAAACTTCTGTATCCGGACGTCGAGGATATCCGCAGGGAGGTCTTTCCGCGAAGCATTGACTTCCCGGACGATTTCCTGGTACTTCTTCTCCGGGTCTTCCGAAAACAGGTATTTCACCTGAAAAAACGCCAGCCCGTCGGAAATATCCGTCCGGATGTAATCGACGTTATCGAGCTCGCTGAGTTTCTTTTCTAGCGGCTCCACGACCAGCTTTTCCATGTCTTCCGGATTGGTGCCGGGGTAGATCACCGCGACCCCGAACTGAGGCGAGGAGTATTCTGGATCTTCGTTGCGGGGCATGTTGAAGAGGGAGTAAATCCCGAGCGACAGCACCGCGAGGAAGACGACGAGCGTAAACTGGTAATTCTTGACTGAGAATTCGGCTATTTTCATGGCAGACGGGCGGTTAAGGCAGTTTCACTTTGACCCCATCCGTGAGATAGGCCGAACCATCGGTGATGACCTGGGAAATCCCGTTCAGACCGCTTTCGATAAAGGCACGTTGGCCGTTCAGGTAGGCCACACGCACAGGTACTTTCTTCGCCCGGTCGCCCTGCACGACATACACAAAGGCACTCTGGTTGCTTCCTTCCACCAGTGCGTCAATCGGAACGGATTCCAGCGAATGCTGTACTGCGGGGAAAATCAGCGTATTGGCGAATATGCCCGCTGCCAGTTTCGGTACCGGTACGGTCAGTTTCAGCTCCACCTGATACAGGCCCGAAACCTGGTCTGCGCCCGCAGAAAGGTTACTGATGACCGCCGGATACGGCTGGTTGGCGTAGGCGTCAAACTTTACTTCGGCCTTGTTACCGGGCTTGAGGCGGATCCAGTCCTTGTCGGCCACGCCTACCCGGATAACCCAGTCTTTCGGGCCGGTAGCGTTGACGTAAAAGACCGGGGAGCCGGGACCCGCCAGTTCTCCCTCGTTCATGATTTTTTTAATAACTACGCCGCCCGAGGTAGCCCGTATTTCAGAGAAACTACGGTTGTACCGGGCTATTTCCAGGTTTTGTTTCGAGACATTGAGCGCCGTGGTGAGGTTTTGTACCTGCTCATAGGTGGCGACGGAATCTTTGTAGAGGTTCGTCACCCGGGCCAGGTCGCGCTCCGCTTTTGTCACGGATTCAGTAGCCTGGCGAACCTGCGCGTCGATTTCCGTGAGGTTGAGCGTGGCAAGCAGTTCGCCTTTGCGGATCGACTGCCCTTCACGGACAAAAATCTTCTGGATAATGCCGCCGGTTTTGAAGGAAAGACGTGCTTCCGTTTCGGATTGGACGAGCCCGGAAGCCTGAATCGGCTCCGCCTGGCTTTCGCGGCTGACGGCCACTGTTTTCACCGCAACGATCTCTTCCGAGAGCGTCGCAGTAGTTTCCTTCTTTTTCTGACAGGCGTTGGCCAGCATAGCCAGCGTGATCAGCATCACCAGATCACTCAGCACAAAGCGGGGGTAAAGGAGAGGAGTTTTCATGGGAAAGGGGTTAAAGTCCATATGCGGCAGTAGCACGTTCGAGTTCAGCCAGGCGAAGCCAGATATCGTAGCGCGCCAGGGTAGTTTGCAGTTCAGCCGAGGTGAGCTGGGTCTGTGCATCGAGCAGTTCGATAAACGCAGCCGTATTTTCCTTGTAGCGCCGGAACATATCCCGGTAGTAGCGGCGGGCGGTTTCGACCTGCTGCTCGCGACTGCGGAATACTTCCTGTGCCGAGCGTACAGCATTCCGGGCAGTGAATACCTGGAGGTCGAGCTGGCGCTGTACCTGTTCGAGTTGCGTTTCGAGGGAATGAATTTCCTCTTGTTGCTGCCTGACTTTCAGCTTGTTCCGGTTACCGGCATAGAGAGGTATATCCAGCGAAATACCCAGGAGCCAGAAAGGGTTACTCTTCAGGTCGATGTTATTGACATGCCCCTGGGAGCCGAGGTCCAGCGCCGCGCCGATCTTCGGGGTACGGTACGATTGCTGAAGCTTCAGCATGGTCTGATTGATGGCCAGGGCATTGCGCAGTTTGTCGAGTTCCTCCCGTTTTGCGGATGAAGCGCTCCAGTCGGCCTCGGAATTGAGCAGCAGGGTATCGCTTTTCACGGGCGAAGCCAGGTCGCGGGTGAGGAGGTAGTTGAGGTATGCAGCCGCATTTTCGCGGGTGAGGCGGGCGGTGGCGAGATCGGCATCCATCCGGCCAATTTCGTTCCGGGACCGCACCAGTACCGTCGGATTCGCCATCTGGTTGTTGACGAGGGACTGGTTCACCCGCTGGCTTTCCAGCAGCAGCTTCCGCGCGTTCTCATAAATCGAAATCGCTTCTTCTGCCTTCAGGAAGTTGAAATAGGCAATCTTGATGTCTTTGACCAGCTCCCGCTTCACGATGACGATATCGTTTTCAACCAGACCGATCTGCTGTTGCCGGAGCTGCCGGTTGTAGCGGATTTCGGCATTCAGGATCGGCATGGTCGTTTTGATCCGGGTATCGTAAAAGTTTTTGGGGACGAGCTGCTCGCTGACGTTGGGAATAGGATTGGAGCCGGCGGGCGCCAATCCCGTTACGTAATAGAGCGGATTGATGATGTCGCCGACGGGGAAGGCGATCGTCCGGCCGCCCTGCGCCGTCGAATACGTAAAATTGAAGTTGACCGAGGGAAGAAAAAGTCCCCGTGCCTCTTCCAGGGCCAGCAGGCTTTTCTGAAGCTGAAAACCCTGCTGCCGGGTAGCGAGGTTGGCCTGAAGACCTTCCCGGATATACGCATCCAGAACGGGGCTTTGTGCCAGCGCTCCCGACGTCAGGAGACAAGCTGCCAGCATCACAGAGCCGTTTTTCAGGGATATCATGTGAGAGATGTTTAAGGAATGAACACTGTTTAGCAAGGGGTGGAAAAAAAAGCCCGGACCTGGGCTTGGTACTACCGGGCAGCCTGTGCTGACAGGCGGATGCCTTCTTCGTACGACGTTGGCGTGAACTCGAATGCCTGTTCAAACCGGCTGCTGTCAAACACGTAAGGATGGTCGTATTGGTAGAGCATTTCCACGCTTTCTCCGATAATCGGGATGAACCAACCCAGACCGCGGAGCATCCATTTCGGCAGGGCGGTACAACCTGCCGGTCCGTTCAGTTCGCGGGCATAGGCGGCGGCGACTTCCCGGCCTGTCGGCGCCGGAGCGGCTGTCGGCAGGTGCCAGATTTTGCCATAGGCCGAATCGGGCGCGTTGCCGAGCAGGGCCGTCGCTCGCGCGGCATCAGGCGTGAAAATCAGGGAGTGTGGAAGATCGGCATTGCAGAACCATTGTGCTTTCTTCCCTTTTTTCAGGTTTTGGATAACGAGTGCATCGACGAAGCTGTTTGCCACATTCGGACCGTAAAAATCCGGCGCACGGGCGATGAGCGCCTGTACATTGCCTGCTTTCGCTTCCGACAGAATCCGTTCGGCAATCCGGGCGCGGACTTCCCCTTTTTTACTGACCGGATTGGCCGGGGTGTCTTCCGTCATCGGGCCGTCGACCAGCCCGAGCGCGTACACGTTGTCAAAAAACACGAGTTTCGATCCGTGCTGACGGCACGCCGCGAGTACATTTTCAATGACTTTCGGCCATTGTTCCTGCCAGACGGAGGTCTTGTATTCCAGTCCGGCTGTGAGGTAGGTAACCTCCGAACCGGCCACCGCGCCGGCAACCTGTGCGGCGTCGAGCAGGTTGGCAGCAACGAGCTCATCCGTCGGATTGACGGCTTTCGGGTTTCGGCCCACCAGGCGGAGGCGGGACGAATACGAGTTGAGGTAGCGGGCGAGCGGGGCAGATACGGCCCCGCCGGCGCCCAGAATGGTTTGCATGGCTGATAGGGAAAGACGACTTTGTTTACGCTTGCCCGTTGGTGTTTCCCGCGGGCATACTCGTGGCAATCAGGTTCGAGGTGGCTTTCGTCAGGAGCCGCCCCGCTGCATCGTAAATCCTGCACTCGGTATGGACTACCTTCTTGCCCTTCCGGATTACTTCCGACCGGACATTGACGTGCTCGCCGGAGCGGGCGCCGAAGAGGTAGTCGACATTCAGGTTGACGCTCATGTAAAAATGATCAAGGTCGAGGGAAAAGACCGTCATCCCCATGACCTCGTCCATCATCGCCGCCGCTACGCCTCCGTGCAGTACGCCGGCCGGATTGCACATTTCGGGGCGGACGTGAAAGTTGACCGTAATGGTCCCTTCTTCGATATGCGTCAGCGTGCCGTCGAGCCAGCGGCCAAACGGCGAGGGGCTGTGGACCCCGAGTTTTTCTCCCACGCGGGACTGCAAGAGGCGGAACACGGACATATCAGGCTTTTATTAAGTTGATGAGATTGTCAATCGAATGGGTAACCAACTCGCGCAGGTCCAGTTCCTGCGGAAAGACGTCCAGCCGCCCGCGGATATGCAGCGAAGCCAGGCCGTGAACAAACGACCAGATCGACAGGGCCGTGACCATCAGGTCGTTCTGCCGGATCATTCCCTTGTCCATGTTTTCCTGAATCACCGCGCACAGCAGGTTGAAAACCCGGTTGCCGCAGTACCATTCATCTTCCGTCGGGTCTTTTTTCAATGCGTTGATCGGCGCCCGGGAGATAAACATCAGGTCGTACATCTCCGGGTTTTCTCCGGCAAACCGCAGGTAGATAAATCCCATCTGCCGCAGTCGTTCCAGTGGATTTTCAATGGAAGCAAGGGTCTGCATCTGGTCAAACAGCTCGAAAAAACCGAGTTCGTGTACCGCAAAGAACAATTCGTCCTTGTCTTTGAAGTACAGGTATATCGTCGCAGGGCTGTACTCGATCCGCTCGGCAATGGCTCTGATGGAGGCCTTGTCGTATCCTTCTTCTATAAAAACTTCTTTTGCTTTCTCCAGGATCAGCTTGCGCATCTCATGCCGCTCCCGCTCTTTTCGCTCGGCAATGCCCATCGTTTCGTTGTTAATGATGGCTGTAAAACTACTGAACAGTGTTTAGTAAATAACCATTGTGCTTCTATTTTTTTTGAAATGGCGGAAAATCGGGATGAATGGCGGGTGTTTGACCTGTATCTGACCCAGCTTTTTCCAGACTTTTCGTCCCTAATCCTTGTCTTACACGCGGACTCGGCTACTTTTGCACTTTCTCGTGAAAGCAATCGCTTATTATGAATTACACTTTAAAGCAGATACCCGAGCGCACCCAGAAGCCGCGTCAGTCCGGATTAACGATGGCGATGGATAAAGGTCTAAGTATCAGACAGACAGAAGATTTTCTCGACATCGCCGCCGATCATGTCGACATTGTCAAGCTGGGATGGGCCACTTCGTTCGTGACGCCGAAGCTGAAAGAGAAATTGAAAGTTTACAAGGAGGCAGGCATTCCGGTCTATTTCGGGGGCACGCTGTTCGAAGCCTTCGTCATCCGGGGGCAGTTTGACGACTACCGCCGGGTACTCGACGAGTTCGGTCTGGAGTACGCCGAAGTTTCCGACGGGTCGATCGATATGCACCAGGAGGAGAAGTGTCAGTATATCAATACCCTTGCCAAACAGGTGACGGTATTGTCAGAAGTAGGGTCTAAGGACGAGGCCAAAATCATTCCTCCCTACAAGTGGATTCAGCTCATGCGCGCCGAGCTCGAAGCAGGCGCCTGGAAAGTGATCGGCGAAGCCCGCGAAGGCGGAAACGTAGGTCTTTTCCGTTCTTCGGGTGAAGTCCGCCAGGGCCTGGTCGAAGAAATTCTCACGCAGATTCCCCCCGAAAATATCATCTGGGAAGCTCCCCAGAAGGCCCAGCAGGTCTGGTTTGTCCAGCTGCTCGGCGCCAATGTCAACCTGGGCAATATTGCCCCCCATGAGGTTATCTCGGTGGAAACCATTCGCCTCGGTCTCCGTGGCGATACGTTCAGCCTTTATCTGTAAACACCCCGTTTTGAATCTTCTTCCATGGAAATCATCAAAGCATTACTGGATTTTCTGTTGCACCTGGACCGATATCTCGATATCTGGGTGAACGAGTACGGACTCCTGACCTACGGCATTCTCTTTCTGATTGTCTTTGTCGAGACAGGCCTGATTGTGATGCCGCTGCTGCCCGGTGATTCCCTGTTGTTTGCTGCCGGCGCGCTCGCCGCCCGCGATACCAACGAGCTCTCCGTTCTTGTCATCATACCCCTGCTGATCGTCGCTGCGCTGATGGGGGATAACCTGAATTACTTTGTCGGAAAGAACTTTTCCAGTCTGATCAAGTCGCGGGAACGCATCCTGTTTTTCAAGCGGGATTACCTGACCAAGACCGAAGAATATTACGCCAAATACGGCGGGCAGACGGTGATCATCGCCCGGTTTGTCCCCATCGTCCGGACGGTGGCCCCGTTTGTGGCCGGCGCCGGCAGCATGACCTACGGCCGCTATATTTTCTTCTGCATCGCCGGAGCTGTGTTGTGGGTAACCAGCATTTCCCTGCTCGGCTACTTCTTCGGTAACCTCGAAATCGTCAAGAAGAACTTTGAAATTGTCGTCTTCGGCATCATCGGTTTGTCTGTATTGCCGATTGTGTGGGGGATTATTAAAGAGAAGTTTCTGAGTAAGGCGGCATAGGCTTTTAGTAAGCTTTAAGCGATAGGCTGTAGGCTATAAGCGGGAGAAAGGGCTCTGGAGCCTATCGCTTACGGCTTACAGCCTATTGCTTATCGCCTCAAACCCATTTCACCATGCACCTCTTTGGCCTGATCGGATACCCGCTGGGGCATTCCTTTTCGAAACGCTATTTCTCCGAAAAATTTGAGCGGGAGGGTATTTCTTCCGACTACCGGTACGAACTGTTCGAAATTCCGGAGGCGACGGAATTACCGGAGCTGATCGCCGCCAACCCGGATCTGAAAGGACTCAACGTTACGATTCCGCACAAAAAGGCCGTCATGCCGTTCCTGGCCGAGCTCGATCCCCTGGCCGAACGCATCGGCGCCGTAAACGTGATCAGGGTACTGCCCGGCGGCAAATTGAAAGGCTATAACTCCGACTACTGGGGTTTCCGGCTGTCCCTCGAAACCTGGGCGCCGTTTCTGCAACACCGGCCGACACATGCCCTGATTCTGGGCGACGGCGGTGCAACCAGCGCCGTACGCGTAGCTCTCGAAGACCTGGGTATTGCCTTTAGAACCGTCTCCCGGAAAGACGACCCCGCTTTCTTCCGTTACGAAGACCTGACCGAAGATATACTGGCTCAGTATACCCTGATTATCAACGCGACACCCCTCGGTACCTACCCGAAAACCGATACATTCCCGCCGATTCCCTACTCCTTCCTCACGGATCATCACCTGTTGTACGACCTGGTCTACAACCCGGAAGAAACCGTTTTCATGGCCAAAGGCCGGGAACAGGGCGCTGCCGCTCACAACGGCTACCGCATGCTGGAATTGCAGGCGGAGAAGTCGTGGGAAATCTGGGAAGGTATGGAGCATGGGGCATAGGGCTTTCAAACCCCATGCCATCTGCCCTCTGCCCCCTGCCATACCGTAAGCTCATCAACACCAACCCTTTCCCTCAATACCTGCTTCGCTGTAAAATGCGGGGCAGGTATTCCTTTTTTCAGGAAGGCAGGACTGCGGAACAGACGTATTTCGTCCCAGCAGCTTTCTGCAAGAAAGGATTCGAGCAGGCGTGTACCGCCTTCGACGAGTACGCTCTGGATATTCCGGGTTTTGAGGTCGGCAAGCATCGTCGTCAGCGACCAGTCAGACAGCGTAGCATAGGTTAGGTTTGGACCCGGTTCCCGTTCCTTTTCAGTGAAAACAAGGGTAGGCTGGCTGCCGTCGAATACGTGCAGGTCAGGCGGTAAGGAAAGAGTGCGGTCGGGTATGATTCTGAGCGGGTTACGACCCGTCCACGCGCGCACGTTCAGGCGGGGGTTGTCGGTTCGGGCGGTATGCGTGCCGACCCAGATGGCGTCTTCTTCGCTTCGCCAGCGGTGGACGAGGCGCTGTGCTAACGGCCCCGAGATGGGCACCGGCTGGTAATCGGGACCGGCCAGGAAGCCGTCGGCCGTCTGTGCCCATTTCAGAATGACGTACGGCCGCTGCTGTTCGATCCAGGTAAAAAACCGCCGGTTCAGTTCCCGCCCTTTTTGGGCCAGCATGCCGGTTTGTACCTGTATGCCGGCTTGTCGCAGCTTATTGAGCCCGCGCCCGGCAACCAGGGGGTTCGGGTCGTCGTTGCAGACGATGACTTCCTTAACGCCTTCCTGAACAAGGCGATCGGCGCAGGGCGGCGTCTTCCCGAAGTGAGAACAGGGTTCGAGGGTTACATAGACTGTCGATTCCGGTAATAAATGGCGCTCGGTCACGCTATTCAGGGCGTTTACTTCGGCATGTGCCTGCCCGTATTGCCGGTGCCAGCCTTCGCCGATGATCCGGCCGTTGTGGACAATGACGCAGCCGACCATCGGGTTGGGGGCTACGTGCCCCTGGCCGAGCAGGGCCAGTTGCAGCGCGCGTTGCATGAACAGTTCATGATTCATAGCACAAAAAAAGAGGATGTCGCGACATCCTCTTTCCCTTTTTTCTGTGTAGTCTGTGTTTTCTGTGAGAAAAAAATAATAGATCTCACAGAAAACACAGACTACACAGAAGGGTATTTGATTATTTGAGAAGGGCCTCTGCCTGCGCTTTGGCCGCTTTCAGATCTGCCTGGATTTTCTCGATATTTTTCTTGATTTCTTTCTGAATGGCCAGGTGCTGATCCGGTGCTACGTCCGGTGCTTTCTTATGCTCGTGGTGGTGGTGATGCTCTTCGCCTTCCTTGTGATCGTGGTGCTCATGCTCGTCTTCCACACCGGGTACAGTCACGAGGTTTTCTTCCCATTCCTTGAATTCGGCTTTCACCTGATTGACGGCCACCAGCGCCGCGGAAATAGCCGCCGTGTCTTTTGCCGTCGCTTTTTTTGTCGTCAGCGCCGACTGAAGCAGGTCCAGGTCTTTGATTTCCGGCTCCACCTGCTCCATGATTTCATGGGCTTCGTTGTGGATAACAGCGGCTTCCTTCAATTGCGGATTTTCTTTTTCCTGACAGGCAGCAAGCCCGAGAATGAGGGCGGGGAGGAGGAGTTTACGCATGGTGAAAAGGTAGTGTAGTCGGAATAGAACGCTATATGCTTTAAGCTGTATGCAATATGCGATACACTTTCGAAAGAAAAAGAAAAAAAGGCGCGACTAAACCCTCTGCCTCCGGCTTAACGCCTGTAGCTTAATGCTTACAACCTATAGCTTAACGCTTACAGCATTCCCTACAGCTCCACTTCCTCCACGGCCACTCCCTGCTTACGCAATACATCCAGGAGCTGGTCTTTGCTGATGCGGCGGAAATCATAGCGGACAGATACCGTCCCGGCTTCTTCCGGTTTCAATTGCAGAACGCCGCTGAGGTGGGCGAGGCTTTGCTCTACTTCCCGGGGAGTTGTCCGGTCCTGAAGCGACAGGGTTACTTTGCGGGCGTTGAAAACCCGCTGTACCTGTGCAGTAGCCAGCTTCTGGTCGTTCGACATCAGCCATTGGTGGGGCATTGCCCAGGCAACGACCGAAAAGCCGACCAGTACCCAGAGCATCGCGCGCTCCCAGCGGGCGCGCCTGCTTTCTCCGGCATGCTGAAAATACAGGTGATAAAACGACCAGCCCATCAACACCACCTGGGCAGCGATCAGGTATGCCCGGTAGTTGACCACCCACGACATGGCAGACGAAAATCCGCCCAGGCCGAGTACCGCCGCCGCGATGGGCAGCAGGCAGCAAAACCAGTGGGCGACAACCGTCAGCAACGACGTGGAAGCATACATCAATGACTTCATAGCTCTTGCAACTTGGTTGCAAAATTACACGAATATCGCGGAAGAAGTTCCCTTCTCCCGAAAAAAACCGGTAGTACATACCCTGCCGCTTCCGCAGGCTGGAAAGAAGGCGTTACCGCCGGGCAGACTATCCCCGGAGAGAAGTATTGGCTATCTTTGCTCTGAGCTACCCGGGCGGCTGGTCAGTATCCTGTCATTCACGACCCGTCCGACCCGCTCAGAATCCTAATTACCAATCGATTATGTCTCGACCCCCGAAGGATGGCGCCGTGAAAGCGGCAAAAGCTGCGAAGGAAACCCCGTTAAATCGCCAGTACAACCAGATCAAAACCCAGTACCCCGGGGCCATTCTGCTCTTCCGGGTCGGCGATTTTTACGAAACGTTCGGGGAAGACGCCGTCCGGGCGAGCAAAATTCTCGGTATTACCCTCACCAAGCGGAATAACGGCGGCGCCGAAGAGACGCCGCTGGCAGGCTTTCCGCACCACTCCCTCGATACGTACCTCCCCAAACTGGTACGTGCCGGTGAGCGGGTGGCTATTTGTGATCAGCTGGAAGACCCGGCAACGGCCAAGGGTATCGTCCGCCGGGGCGTTACCGAGCTCGTCACGCCGGGGGTATCGTTCAACGATAACGTACTGGACGTACGGCGGAACAACTACCTCGCGGCCGTTCATTTCCAAAAAGACAGCATCGGAATTTCTTTTCTCGATATTTCAACGGGCGAATTCCTGACAACACAGGGCTCCGCGGCGTATGTGGAAAAGCTGCTGCAGGGATTCAGTCCTGCCGAAGTACTCTTCTGCAAGAAAAACAAAGCGGAATTCGGTCAGCTTTTCGGCGACAAGCTGAATACGTACCAACTGGATGACTGGGCGTTTACTTCTGACTTTGCCTACCCGCTTCTGACTAGTCACTTTCATACCACCACGCTGAAAGGTTTTGGTGTGGAAAACCTCACGGAAGGAATTGTGGCGGCAGGGGTCATTCTTCATTACCTCGCCGAAACCGAGCACCGGGAAGTAGGGCACATTACCAGCCTGGTACGGCTCGAAGAGGAAAAGTTCGTCTGGCTCGACCGCTTCACGATCCGCAACCTGGAGCTGGTCTCGTCGGCCCAGGAAGGCGGCGTGCCGCTGATTCAGGTACTCGATCAGACCCTCACGCCGATGGGCGCACGCATGCTGCGCAAGTGGATGGTATTGCCGCTGAAAGAGCTGAAACCGATCCGCGAGCGCCTCGACACGGTAGAGTTGCTGCTGAACGACCCCGAACTGGCCGACAGACTGGAAGCCCACCTGAAGCAGATCGGCGACCTCGAACGCCTGATTTCGAAAGTCGCCGTACGCCGGATCAACCCCCGCGAAATGCTCGCGCTGAAGCGGGCGCTCTCCCACATCGCTCCGATTCAGCAACTGCTTTCCCAGCATAGTACTGACCTGCTGAAGAAATACGCCGGGCAGCTCAATCCTTGTCCATTCCTGTTTGACAAGATCGAAGCCGAGCTTCGGGAAGACCCTCCACTGGTGACGAATCAGGGAAATATGATCCGCTCGGGCGTAGACCACGACCTGGATCAGCTCCACCAGATCGCTTATGCCGGGAAGGATTTTCTGATCAGTATCCAGAACCGGGAGATTGTGAATACGGGCATTACGTCCCTCAAAATTGCGTATAACAAGGTATTCGGGTATTACCTCGAAGTCACCAATTCCCATAAAAACCGGGTACCGCCCGAGTGGATCCGGAAGCAGACGCTCGTCAATGCCGAGCGGTACATCACGCCGGAGCTGAAGGAATACGAAGACCAGATCCTGAATGCGGAAGACAAAATTTTTGTCATCGAGCAGCGGATTTTCAACGAGCTCATCCAAACCGCGGCCGAATATGTCGGGCCGATCCAGCAAAACGCCCAGGTACTGGCCGTGCTGGATACCCTGCTGAGTTTCGCGCGGACGGCCCGGAAAAACCGGTATGTCAAACCGCAGGTGACCGAAGGCAAGGCGATCAACATCAAAGAAGGCCGTCACCCCGTCATCGAGCAGCAGCTGCCGCTGGGCGAAACGTACGTTCCGAATGATATTTTTCTGGACGACGAAACCCACCAGATCATCATGATTACCGGGCCCAACATGGCCGGTAAATCAGCGCTGCTGCGGCAGACCGCCCTGATTACCCTCATGGCCCAGATGGGGTGCTATGTACCCGCATCGGCGGCGGAGATCGGGCTGGTAGACAAGGTGTTTACGCGCGTCGGCGCATCGGATAACCTCAGCAAAGGGGAAAGTACGTTTATGGTGGAAATGACCGAAACGGCGAGTATCCTCAACAACCTGAGCGACAGAAGCCTGATTCTCATGGATGAAATCGGCCGGGGCACCAGTACGTACGACGGCGTCAGCATTGCCTGGAGTATCACCGAATACCTGCATAGCCTGCCTACGGCCCGCCCGAAAACCCTGTTTGCGACGCACTACCACGAGCTGAACCAGCTGGCAGAGGATTTTCCGCGTATCCGGAATTTCAATGTATCGGTGAAGGAAGCCGGTAACAAGGTGATTTTCCTCCGGAAGCTGAAACCCGGCGGTTCGGAGCACAGCTTCGGTATCCACGTGGCGCAGATGGCGGGGATGCCCCGGGGTATTGTCAGTCGCGCGAATGAAATCCTGGCGCACCTCGAACAGGATCACATCCGCGAAAAGCATACCGAAAAAATCCGCGAAGTACCCAAGCCCGCGCCGGTATACCAGATGAGCCTGTTCGGCGCCGAGAAAGACCCGCGCTTCGAGAAAATCGAAGAATTACTTTCCCGGCTGGATATCAATACCTTAACCCCGATTGAGGCGTTGCTGAAGTTGAATGAGATGAAGCGGGTGATGGAGTAGGGGCGGGGTATTGTCTGGTTTGAAAAGTACGTTTGTAGTCAGCAAATTCGGCTGCGGCACGTAGCTGAGCGACATAATCCGCAGCGGGGTGCTGCGGATGGCATAAACCGATTGTTCTCCCGCAACGACCATGGCCAAAAACAAAACCACCGAAACCAACGCCTCCGTCGAAGATTTCCTCCAAGCCGTACCCGACGAAACCCGGCGGAGCGACGGCAGGCAGCTCCTCGCCTGGATGGAAGAACTTTCCGGCTTCCCGGCGAAGCTCTGGGGGCCGAGCATCATCGGTTTCGGCAGCTATCATTACAAGTACGCGAGCGGACACGAAGGGGATATGCCGCTGATCGGATTCTCGCCGCGAAAAGACTCACAGGTGCTGTACCTGTTTCAGGGGTTTCCGGAGTGGGAGGAGCTGCTCGCACGGTTGGGAAAGCACAAAACAAGCAAGGCCTGTTTGTATATAAAGAAACTGTCGGATATTGATATTGCTGTCCTCAAACAGCTGATTACCGAATCCCTTGCCCATAGTTCCAACGGCTGATCATGTCCCTTGAAACGGCTTTTCTCCTCCTCGCCGGCGGTCAGGGTATTGTCCTGAGCGTCGGACTGATGGCTTCCTCCCTGCGCGGCAACCGGGGCGGCGTATTTCTCGGATTGGTACTCTTCGTGCTGTCGCTGGTACTGCTCAATGCCTGGGGTATGCAAAGCGGAGTGCACCGCAGCATGCCGCCTTTCTGGCTGGTGGAGTCCTTTCTGATTATTCCGGCAGCGCTCTGGTGCTTTATTCAATCGGTCACACGACCGGGTTTCCGGTTCAGGCCGGTATATGGCTGGCTTTTTGCTCCTGCGGCTATTGAGATCGTAACAGAATCAGCCTTTTATCTGCGGGGGAAGCTCACCGGGCAGGTTGTCCGGCTGCTGGACAATTCATTCTGGCTGTTTTTCACGGAAATACTCCCGGTGCTGGCCATGGGCGGCGTCATGGTATTTTTCGGTCTGCGGGCGTGGCAGCTCCGGCAATCCGCCGGGTTATCTGCCGGTCTGGCGGCGCTGTTTGGCGTACTTTCCGGTCTCACGTTACTCTGGATCGGAGAAGTACTCCTTCAACTCCCTCTTTTTGGCTATACGGAAAGCCTGCTGATCGGCGGATTTGTGCTGTTGTGTTTCATCGCCTGTTTTCGGACGACGTTTTTCACGGCGCCTGTTGTTTCCCCCGAAAAGAAAGAACGTACTGCTGACGATGACAAGGAATGGCAGCGCCTGAACCACCTTTTTGAAGCAGGGCAGGCACATACCGTCGCGCGGATTACGGTGGAATCTGTCGCTGCTGAACTGGGTCTTCCCCCGCGCTATGTATCGGCGCTCGTCAACCACTACCACGGCGCCAACTTCAGCCATTTCGTCAATAGCTACCGCGTGAAGACAGTCGTCGAACGCATGCGTGACCCGAAAGAACGGCACAAAACCCTCCTCGGTATCGCGCTCGAAAGCGGGTTCAGCTCGAAATCGTCCTTCAACGACAGCTTCAAGCAACACACCGGCGAGACGCCCTCTCAATACTTTCGCCGCGTACAGACAGGCCCGGAATCGTAGTTCCGGAGGTCCGGAATCGTGATTCCGGTCGACAGACGCCCGCTGCTTTCCGTGTTTTGCTTCAAAAAAACGTGAAAACAGCGATCCTCTTTCTTCTTCTTTTCTTTGGAAAAGCCATTACGTCTCGGGGCGAAGAACTACCCGTCCGCTTCGAAAAAAATGTGGAAGTACTCGGCCTGGCCTATCTCATCGGCTTTCACGGGCCGGAGCTGGAAGCCGACCCGGCAAAGAAGGGGCAGTACCCCATTGCCTGGCGACACTACACCGAGTTCCGGCAGTACGCCGGGAGTCCCAACCTGCAGAAAAGCCTCGGCGTTGCCGATCACCTCTGGCTGGATTACCTCATCGCGCTGCTGGTGCAGGTGGACGAGTTTCCCAATGCCCGGTTGCCGGAAACCATTTCCGAGTCGGCCTATCTCCGTTTCTCACAGAAAAAAGACAAAACCGAAGCAAAGGTATTGGCTCAGCAGTTTCTGGATGGACTGAATGCCTTTTACCGGGAAGCCGATTTTGATAATTACTGGAAAAGAGAAGCGCCTCTCTATGCCGAAACAGCGAAAGAAGTAAAAGCCCGCTTTCCTCAGGAGCCGATCGTTACTGCTATTGAACAGTTTTACCGGTCGAAAAAAGACAGCTATACACTTGTGCCGAGCCTGACCCTTCCGGCTGGTATGGGCTTCGGCATCTGGCAGCAAAAGGAGGGGAAGAACCACATACTCAACGTCTTCGGGCCGGTCAGTAATCAGGAGGGAGGAAGTAACGGCTTCGCGGACGTACAGCGACTGCGCGACCTGACCATTCACGAATTCAGCCACCCGTTTGCCAATCCCGAAATCGACAAACAACAATCGGAAGCAATACAGGCAACGGAAAAGCGCTACGAACCCATTCGTGAATCCATGACAAACCAGGGCTATCCAACCTGGAAAATATGTCTGTACGAACATTTCGTCCGCGCAGGAGAGGTAGTCATCGCCCGGAATGCCGGAAGGGAAGAAGACGCCCGGCGGCTATTGGATTACAATACCAACGAGCGGAAGTTTATCTATCTCCCCGAAATCGTTGATCAGCTGACCCGCTACTCACGCACGCCTTCCCTGAACTATACGGAAGCAGTGAGGCGAGTACTGGATGGGTGGAGGTAGGCAGAGGGCATGGGGCATGGGGCAGAGCTTCTCACCCCATGCCCTCTGCCCCTTGCTATTTCTTCAGCACCTCCGCCATTTCCAGCGGCCGGTCCGTCGACATAATGTCTGCCCCGTTTTTCACAAAATCGAGGTATACCTTATCGCCGCGGGCCTGCGCCATTTTATCGAGGTTACCCAGGGTTCCGAGAATACACGGGATACCTTTTTTGTGAAGGAAGGCATAGTGTTCAACAGACGGCTCGCGGGTGCCGACAAACGCCACCATGCGGTTGTCCGGAATACCCAGTTCGTGGTGGCGGTTGTACTCGGCCTCGTTCCGGATGGTCACGGAGATCATCAGGTTCGGGTCCAGGCGATGGACTTTGGCGGCATCCTGCGCGTTGTAGGTAATCACGACGGAGATATCCTCGGTATGCGTCTTGTGAATGAGATCAACTATCTTCTCAAATGGAACATTCCGCTTGATATCGAGCGTGTAAATGACTTTTCCCTTTCCCCAGTTTAGTACCTTCTCCAGCGTTGGCATGCGGTACTTCGTGACAGTACCGGCGTTGTCTTTCAGGAAAAGCTGCTGGGTATAGGCATAGCTGACTTCGTTGAGCTTGCCGGTGCCGGTGGTCGTCCGGTTCAGGACGTCGTCGTGGAGCATGACAAGTACGCTGTCTTTCGTCAATCCGATGTCACACTCGATGACCATAGCGGCTTTCCGGGCCAGGTAGGAGAACGATTCGATGCAGTTTTCGGGATAACCGGCATAGTCTCCGCCGCCGCGGTGCGCGCTGATAAAGGTTTTTCCGCCGGGTTTGAGGTAGGATTCCAGCCCGTTTTTCGGGACCGAAAGGTATGTTTTGGGTGCGCAGCCTGCGAGCAACAGCAGACCGGCGAGCAGTAATCGGTTCATAGCCATGATGAAAAAGGAAAATCCCCGGCGCAGCGGGAGCTACGGCGGGGATTTATCGTGAATGAAAATCCTAAACGTCCAGCAACAGACGGGTCGGATCTTCGAGGAGTTGTTTCACACGAACGAGGAAGCTGACCGACTCCTTGCCGTCGATGATGCGGTGATCGTAGCTCAGCGCGACGTACATCATCGGGCGGATGACGATCTCCTTGTTGACGACAACCGGGCGCTCCACAATGTTGTGCATCCCGAGGATGGCCACCTGCGGCGCGTTGATGATCGGCGTCGACATCATCGAGCCGAATACCCCGCCATTGGTGATGGTGAAGGTACCGCCTGACATGTCTTCGATCGTCAGCTTGTTGTCCCGGGCTTTGACAGCCAGGTCCAGGATGCCTTTTTCGATACCGGCGAAGCTCAGCTGGTCGGCATTCCGGAGAATGGGCACTACCAGACCGCGCTCAGTCGACACGGCAACAGATACGTCAACGTAATCGTGGTAGACGATTTCGTCTCCGTCGATGGAAGCGTTTACGGCCGGGAATTCCTTCAGGGCAACGGATACCGCCTTCGTGAAGAAGGACATAAAGCCGAGGCCTACGCCGTGTTTTTCCTTGAATTTATCCTTGAATTTGGAACGAAGCTCCATGATCGGCTGCATATCCACCTCGTTGAAGGTCGTCAGCATAGCCGTTTCATTCTTGACGGCGACGAGGCGGCGGGCGATGGTCTTCCGCAGGGAAGTCATGCGCTGGCGACGCTCCGCACGTGCGCCAGCCGGAGCGGCGGGAGCTGCCGGTGCCGGAGCTGCGGCCGGTTTGGGTGCGGGAGCAGGCGTCGGTGCGGGAGCGGTCGTCGCTTTCAGGGCGTCGGCCTTCGTTACTTTTCCGCCTTCACCTGAACCTTGTACGTCTTTCGGGTTGATGCCTTTTTCGGCGAGGATAGCTGCGGCAACGGGAGTAACCGCGCCTGCTTTATCGGCCACAACAGCCGAGGCAACGGCAGCAGCCGGAGCGGCAACCGGTGCAGACGCCGGAACAGCTGCGCCTGTGCCGACGGTAATGGTGGCAACCACCGCGCCGATGGGCAGCGTAGCGCCCGGCTCGGCTACGATATGAAGCGTACCGGCTACTTCTGCCGGCAGTTCGAACGTCGCCTTGTCTGATTCGAGTTCGCAGAGAATCTCGTCCATCTTGACGGCGTCGCCTTCTTTCTTGTTCCAATTGGCGATGGTGGCTTCGGTAACCGACTCACCCATCACCGGGATTTTCACTTCGACGACCCTGGTCTCGCCGGAAGCGGCCGGAGCTTCTGCCACGGGCGCTGCGGGAGCAGCCGCGGGTTCGGCAACGGGAGCCGGAGCAGCTTCGGCCGGAGCGGCTACACCGTTGGTCGGGGCAGCAGCGCCGTCCGTCGAGATCGAGCAGATAACAGCTCCGATCGGGAGGGTGTCGCCTTCCTTGGCCAGGATGTGAAGCGTTCCACTGGCTTCAGCGGGAAGTTCAAATGTTGCTTTATCAGATTCCAGTTCGCACAATACCTCATCCATCTTTACCACGTCGCCCTCTTTCTTGTTCCAGGTGGCGATGGTAACCTCGGTGACGGATTCCCCGACGACGGGGACTTTCATTTCGATGATTGCCATGATTTGGTACTTCCCCTCGCGGGAGGATTCGTTCGGATTTTAAATATTCACTTGCCAATCCCTGCCCCGGAGAAGATCGGTTCTACGGAGCAGGGACCGGTTGGTGTTAAAGTTAGGCAAAAGCCTCCTGAATCAAAGCCGCCTGCTCTTCGCTGTGCGTTTTGAGGAAGCCGGTTGCCGGAGATGCCGAGGTTTTACGCGAAATAACATCAAGCTGACCGCAGCCGAATTCCCGGAGGATAAACGACCAGTAGCCCATGTTTTTCGGTTCTTCCTGTACCCAGTAAATCCGGGCTTTGGCATATTTGGCCAGTTCGGCCTGGATTTGCTTCAGCGGCAGCGGGTGAAGTTGCTCGACGCGCACGATGGCCACGTCCTTGCGACCGTCCTTCTGTTGTTTCTCGAGGAGGTCGTAATACACTTTCCCGGTGCAGAGAAGTACCTTCTTGACTTTCTTCGGATCGGCGTACGGATCGCCGATTACTTCGCGGAACCCGCCGTTCACGAGGTCTTCGATCGGTGAAACGTTGAGCGGATGGCGCAGCATGGATTTCGGCGACATGATGACCAGCGGCTTCCGGAAATCCCACGTCAGCTGACGACGCATGATGTGGAAAATGTTCGCCGGCGTAGTCAGGTTCGCTACGACCATGTTGTAATCACCGCAAAGCTGCAGGAAGCGCTCCGGCCGGGCATTCGAGTGCTCCGGACCCTGACCTTCGTAGCCGTGGGGGAGAAGCATTACCAGGCCGTTCTGCAGACCCCACTTGGATTCGCAGGAGCTGACAAACTGGTCGATGATGATCTGCGCGCCGTTGGCAAAGTCACCGAACTGGGCTTCCCAGATGACCAGCGCATGCGCGTTGGCCATGGCATAGCCGAATTCGAAACCGAGAACGCCGTATTCCGAAAGCAGGGAGTTGTAAATATCCATCTGCTCCTGGCCTTCCCGGATATGGTTGACCTGGGTATAGGTCGAGTTGTTTTCCGAATCGTGGAGGACGGCGTGGCGGTGGCTGAATGTACCCCGCTGCACATCCTGGCCCGTCATCCGGACGGTTTTGCCTTCGAGCAGCAGCGAACCATAAGCCATGAGCTCCGCCGTTGCCCAGTTGACCTGACCGTTTTCGGCAAGAAGCTTTTTCCGGTCCGTAATGAGCTTGTCGATCTGCTTGAGCGGCTTGAAGCCTTCGGGCAGCGTCGTCAGGGCTTTGAAAATCTCGTCCAGAATCTCGCGGGAAACCCCCGTTGCCGGCGACTGCTCGAAATCCTCGGCTGAACCGTAGCGCAGGGCCTTCCAGTCTTCGTCGAGTTTGAGCGGGTGGAACGTCGGCGCTTCCGCCTGCTTCACGCCGTCAAGGCGATCCTGGAGAAACTGCTTGAATTCCGACTCCATGCGCTTGGCAAGCTGGGCGTCGACCTTGCCGCGGCTGACGAGCTCCTCGTTGTACAGCTCCAGCACGTTCTTGTGGAGCTTGATCTGCGAGTACATCGTCGGCTGGGTGAAGGCCGGTTCGTCCGATTCGTTGTGTCCCCAGCGACGGTAGCACATCATGTTGATGAATACGTCCTGGTTGAACTCCTGCCGGTATTCGACCGCCATTTTGGAGGCGAACATGACCGCTTCCGGATCGTCTCCGTTGACATGGAAGACCGGCGCGTCGATGATCTTGGCAATATCGGTACAGTAGATGGCCGAGCGACCTTCTACCGAGTCGGTCGTAAAACCGATCTGGTTGTTAATGACAAAGTGAATGGTACCGCCGGTAGTATAGGCCGGCAGCTTGGCCATCTGGGTGACTTCGTAAACGATACCCTGACCGGCTACTGCCGCATCCCCGTGAATGAGAATAGGGAGAACCTTGTCATAGTCGCCGTCGAAAATGCCGTCTGCGCGGCTGCGTACGAAGCCTTCGACAACCGGGTTAACGGTCTCAAGGTGAGAGGGGTTCGGCGCCAGTTTAAGGCTGACTTCCTTGCCCGAGGGCGTTACGTGGAGGCTGGAGTATCCCAGGTGGTACTTCACATCGCCGCCGAAGTTGATGTCATCCGGAAGATCTTCCTCGATTTCGGGTACCTGGCCGACGAAGCCGCTGATGATTTCATCGTACGACTTGTGCATGATGTTCACCAGCACGTTCAGACGGCCCCGGTGCGCCATCCCGATCATCACTTCCTTCACACCCTGATCGGCGGAGTGGTTGATGATGGTGTCGAGGGCAGGGATCGTCGATTCGCCGCCTTCCAGGGAGAAACGCTTCTGCCCGAGGAATTTGGTGTGGAGGAACTGCTCGAAGGTAACGGCTTCGTTGAGTTTCTTCAGGACGCGCTCTTTTTCTTCCTTCGTCGGGTCGAAAACAAGTGCTGCCTTCTCGATCTGGTTGCGGAGCCATTCCTTTTCCGGCATGTTCCGGACATACATGTACTCAAAGCCGATCTTCCCTGCATACACCTTTTCCAGTGCCGCCATGATTTCCCGGAGGGTAGCCGCGCGGCCGAGGAGGAAATGCCCTGCCTCAAAAACGGTGTCGAGGTCCTTTTCCGACAGTTTGTAGTCGGCCAGGGTCAGACGGGCTTCTACGCCTCGATCATACCCCAGGGGATTGGTCTTGGCCAGCAGGTGCCCGCGTGAGCGGTACGCCTTGATGAGACTGAGTACAGAACCTTCCTTGGCGATCATGCCGGCATCGGCCGGTTTTGCCTGTCCGTTGGCGGAACCGTTCCCGTTGGGAGTACCGGCTCCGTTTTCACCGTATAAAAGGGAGAAGTCGTAACCTTTAAAGAAGTTCTGCCAGCTGGTATCCACACTGGCAGGATCCTGTTGATATTGATCGTACAACTCGGAAATGTAATCAACATCCGCGTTGGCGATATAGGAATATTGGTCCATAGCTGATTTACTGCTCGAATAGTTGGGCAAAGTTAGGGGATGCGAAACAGTGGGGCGGAAAATATTCTGAAATTTCCATAAAAAATCCGCCAAAAAAGTATAGCTTTTTGTCCGGCCATTCCGGAAGCCAACGTAGAAGCCCCGGGAGTAGTTCCGGTCGGCAGGTCAGGGAGAAGCGGATCGGGTATGCACAGGAAGTGAATTGTTCAGGCTAAGGTTTCAGAAAACAACGGAAAAGAGTTCCCGAACTGTATGCCGGTTACGTGTTAGTCCTGGAAAAAGGGACGACTCTCCTGTTCCTCCACCATTACCTGCAGGTAGTATTTCCGGGCTTTCCGATCAGGGAGGCCACAATTTCGGACGAATACAGGCAAAGCGGAATCCCGCCTCCGGGATGGACGCTTCCTCCCGTGAAATACAGATGCCCGACCCGGGACGAGAAATTGGGATGCCGGAGAAAGGCCGCCATCGGATTGTTTGACGAGGTACCATACAGCGCACCCTGTGCCGACGACGTCCGCTGTTCGATGCGGATCGGGTCCAGAATGGCCTCCGTCCGGATCAGGGCAGCTATATCTGTTTGCAGCAGCCGGCTGAGTTTGGTAAGTATATGCTGCCGGGTACGGGCGATGATCACGGGCCAGTCCTGCCCCTCGTTGGCCGGCGCATTGACGAGTACAAACCAGTTTTCACAACCGGGAGGAGCGTCATCGGGCCGGTATTTCGCGGTGATGTGGAGGTAAATGGTCGGATCATCGGCGATGGTTTTCCGGATAAACTGATCTTCAAACTCCTTCCGGTAGTCGTCCGAAAAGAAAAGCGAATGCAGCCCCAGTTCCGGAAAGGTCTTTCCGATACCCCAGTAAAAGACCAGCCCGGAGCCGGAGCGGGGCTGCCCGAGAATACGTTCCGGCGCTTTTTCGTCCGGCAACAGGCGCCGGTACGTCGGGGTGATGTCCATGTTGGAAACGATGCGGTCGAAAACATGCCGTTCGTCGCTTTCCGTCAGTACACCGGTGGCGATGCGACGGTCCACCAGAATCCGCGTCACCGGCGTTTCATACCGGAATACCACGCCAAGCCGTTGCGCCAGTTTTTCGAGGGCGCTGGTGATGCCGATCATGCCGTCGACCGGGAAATAGGCTCCTTCGTGACACTCCAGATGCGGAATCAGGTTGAGCAAAGCCGGCGCCTGATACGGGTCGGAGCCGTTGTAAGTGGCGTACCGGTCGAATAGCTGAACCGTTTTCGGATGTTGGAAACGGCTTGCGTTGGCGGCGTGCTGGGTCCGGAAGAGATCGAGTTTCGGGATAGCCAGGTATCCGCGCAGGGCTTCCCGGCTGAACCAGGTACCCGGTTGATGCAGGGAACGGCGAAGGAACAGGTTTTCGGTCGTCCGGTACTGAAAGGCGCTTTGGCGGAGGAATGCGCGGACGTGTCCGGCGGGTTCTCCCCAGGCTTGTTCGATGTTGCGGGCGAAGATTTCCGGATCGGCGTCGGCGACGAGCCGTGTGCCGTCGTTCCACCGGTACCGGCAGATTTCCGGAAGCCGCATGTAACGGAAATGATCGGCTGGGTTTTCTCCGGCGAGGCGGAAGAGGTCATCGACGAGATGGGGCAGGGTAAAGAGGGAAGGGCCGGCATCGAACCGGAATCCATCCTGCTCAAAATCAGTTAGTTTGCCACCGGGCCGAGCGTTGGCTTCGAAGACGGTGACCTGCCAGCCATTGACGGCCAGCCGGATAGCGGTGGCGATGCCGCCGATACCTGCGCCGATGAGCGCTGCTGTTGCCATACCAAAGAATACTGCTCGCCGAAATCAGCGGAGTTGTCGCACCGCCATTCCGATCCTGACAAAACAGTCTTATATTAGGATTCACTTTTTTCCCAATATCATAAAACCATTTCCTCGACAAACATGAAAAACATTCTGTACGTACTGCCTTTTGCCTTTCTGGGATTGCCTGCGATGGCGCAGGACGACGCCAAATTGATCGAAAAGGCCAAAAAGATCCACGCCAAAGCCTTTACCCTCGATACCCACGCCGATACGCCGATGCGGATGGTGGGGAAAGGCTTTGACATTTCCAAAGATAATACGCCGGCTTCGCCGACAGGGATGGACTCGAAAATCGACTTTCCCCGGATGAAAAAAGGCGGACTGGATGGAATCTTCTTCGCTGTCTATCAGGGACAGGGACCCCGCACGCCGGAAGCCAACGCGAAAGTACAGCAAATGGCGATGACCATTCTCGACTCGATTCATGCCCAGGTGGGCCGGTATCCCGGGCTGGCCAAAGTGGTTACCAGCCCGGAAGAAGTACCGGCACTGGAGAAGGCCGGCAAGCGCTCCATCTTTATCGGCGTGGAAAACGGCTACCAGATCGGAAATGACATTACGATGCTTCAGAAGTTTTACGACCGGGGTGTTCGGTACATGACGCTGTGCCATTCCTATAATAACGATATCTGTGATTCTTCCACCGATCCGAAAGGAGCAGAATACAACGGGTTGAGCCCCTTTGGCGAGAAGGTAGTAGCTGAAATGAACCGCCTCGGGATGATTATTGACATATCCCACGTATCGGATAGCACGGTTTGGGACCTGATCAAGCGCTCAAAGGCGCCGATTGTGGCAACGCACTCCGACGCCTGGGCACTTTGCCAGCATCCGCGGAACCTGAACGACAACCTCCTGAAGGAAATCGCGAAAAAGGGGGGCGTTGTCCAGCTCAACCTGCTCAGCAGCTACATCATTACCGCGCCGGCGAACCCGGAGCGCGATGCGGCTGTGGCAGAAATCCGGAAGAAATACACCGGAACGCTGTCGGAAGAGCAAACCCGGGCAATGCGGACGGAGATGCGGGAGCTTAACAAGAAATTCCCGCTGCCGCTGGCGACGGTGAAAAACGCGATCGATCACCTCGATCACTTTGTCAAGATCATGGGCGTCGACCATGTCGGCATCGGCGGAGACCTGGACGGAGGCGGCTACCTGGCCGACTGTTTCGATATTTCGCAGTATGAAAACCTGACGGTGGAGATGGTCCGCCGCGGCTACAGCGAAAAAGATCTCCGGAAAATCTGGAGCGGTAATTTCTTCCGGGTGATGAAGGACGTACGGAAAATCGGCGAAAAAATCCGGGCGGAAGGGGCTTTGGTTGTGGGTAACTAGCAGTAAATCAATAGATTGGCCAGCGGCTTCCGGCGTTACTGGCCGGAGGCCGCTGGTATTTTCGGCTGAAAACGCATCACGAAAAATCACCACGCAGCCTGTCCCGTAATCGTTCATCACATTCGGTTCGGTGGAAGAGGCTACCTATTTTTAACTATGCATCGTGTTTCCGGCAATTAGCAGGCCGGGCAACGTCTGCACCATGTTCAAAAACTTCTTTTTCCTGACACCGCTGTTGATCGCCGGGGATATCTGGGCGATCACCTGGATTTTTCACCTGCTTTCTGCGGCTTCCGACTGGTCGGTTGCCGGGGGACTCACCGCCTTCTGCGGGCTGTTGTACGCACATTACCTGCTGATTCGCTATTCACTGAAACTCGTATTCAAACAATGAGAAAAACTGTACTCCTGCTTGTAGCCGCCGTCGGCACGCTCTATTCCTGTACCCGTATCGACGCCGGTCACGAGGGAATCCGGGTGAAACAATACGGCTCCGACAAGGGTGTTCAGGACGTCGTTCTGGTGACGGGACGGGTCTGGTATAACCCGCTGACGGAAGACGTGTATCAGTCACCGTTATATGTGCAAACGGCCGATTATGAAGCTTTTACGGTCAATGCGAAGGATGGAAGTGTGTTTACCGTTGACCCGACGATCTCTTTCCGGATCGAAGCGGGGCGGAGCCCGCACATCTTCACCAAATACCGCAAGGAAATAGAAGAGATCACGAAAACGACGTTGCTCAACTATGTCAAGGATGCTTTCCGGATCCAGATGAACAAGTACACGACCGACGAGCTGATCTCCAACCGGCAGCAGTTTGAAAACGACGTGCAGAAAACACTCGACTCGTCTTTTAAATCCGACGGCTTTCACCTGGAGCAGCTGACGAGCGGGCTGGGGTATCCGGAGACGATCGTCGCGGCCATCAATGCCAAGAACGAGGCGGTCCAGCAAGCCATGCGGGTGGAAAATGAACTCCGCGTGGCGGAGGCTCAGGCCCGGAAGAAAATCGTGGAAGCCGAAGCGGACGCCAAGGCCAACGAGCTCCGGCAGCGTACCCTGACGCCGTTACTGATCCAGCAGCAGTTTATTGAAAAGTGGGACGGGAAGACGCCGCTGTACGGGAATTCGCCGACCTTCTTCAAAAATGTCCAATAGGCCTGATTTTGCCGGATTTGCTGTCAGCATGTATCTTAGGAGTTTGATATCAACAAATAAGTAACGGGCTGTAAGCTTTAAGCTGTAGGCAATGGGCTAGATGCTGCCGGGAGGGATACTGAAAGCCCGGACGCGTCTGAAACTTAACGCTTACAGCCAACCGCTTACAGCATTCTAAAAAATGAAAAAACTGCTGACGCTGCTTGCCCTGAGTCCTCTGACGTGGGCGCAGGCACAGAATCCGAAGAAATTCGCGGAGACGATCAAGGCCGAGGATCTGAAGAAACACCTGACCTACCTGGCTTCGGATGAGCTTGAAGGACGCGGAACCGGTACCCCCGGCCAATGGAAAGCCGCCGAGTATATCGCCAATCATTTCAAAAGCCTGGGACTCAAGCCTATCGGTCCGAACGGCAGCTACTTTCAGCCGGTAGACCTGGTGGATCAGGGCTGGGGAGAGGTATACCTCAAAACTGCTTCCGGCCAGAAAGAGCTGCTGAAAGATTTTTATGTGACAGGGTCGAGCAACCTGTCGAAAGAGGAAACCCTGGACATCGTCTTTGCCGGATACGGTATCGAAGACGAGAAGTACTCGGATTTTGCCGGCCTTGACCTGAGTGGAAAAGTAGTCCTGATTTTGTCAGGGGAACCCCGAAAAGCCGACGGTACATTCCTGATTTCCGGGACAGATCAGGCGTCTTCCTGGGGTAAGAACCCCGAAGGCAGCCGGAAAAAGATGGCGTTGCTTCAGGCGAAAGGCGCCCGTTGCGTCATGACCATCGCCCCGAATGCCGATGAGCAAACCGATAAGCTGTATGGCCGCATGCGGGCGTACTCGCCCCGCATGAACCGGATTATCTTCAAGGACCAGACCCGCCCCGGGTCGACGCTCCTGACGGTACAGGTGAAGCAGGGTCTTGCGAAGGAAATTCTGGGTTTGGACGATACACAACTCGCTGATCTGATGGCGGGTAAAACCAAGCAGGGCCCGACCAACCATACCCTGACTGTCAAAGCCGAAGAAAAACAGACGCCGGTTAATACCGCGAACGTTGTCGGTTTTCTGGAAGGGACGGACAAGAAGGATGAAGTACTCGTTGTGACGGCTCACTATGATCACATCGGTATCTCACCCGACGGGCAGGTAAACAACGGCGCCAATGACGATGGCTCCGGTACCGTGAGCGTAATGGAGCTGGCAGAGGCGTTCTCAAAAGCGGCGAAAGACGGCAACCGCCCGCGCCGCAGTATTCTCTTCATGACTGTGACAGGCGAAGAAAAAGGCCTTCTCGGCTCGGAATACTATGTAAATCACCCGCTGATTCCGCTCGAAAACACCATCGCTGACCTCAATATTGACATGGTCGGCCGGGTCGATAAAGCGCATGAAGGAAAGGGGGAATATATTTATGTCATTGGTTCTGACAAGCTTTCGTCTGAACTGCACGCCATCAGCGAAGAGGCGAATCAGAAGTATACGAAGCTGGATCTTGATTATACCTTCAACGATCCGAACGATGTGAACCGGTTCTATTACCGTTCCGATCACTACAATTTCGCGGCGAAAAAAATCCCCATTATCTTTTATTTCAACGGGGTACACGACGATTACCACCGCCCGACCGACGATGTCGACAAGATCGAGTTCGACAGAGCCGAAAAGACCGCCCGCCTGGTGTTTTATACCGCCTGGGAGCTGGTTAACCGGGATAAGCGGATTGTTGTCGATTCCAACAAGCCTTGATGAGAAGCGACGCCTGGAGACGGGCGTCGTTTTTTATTGGGGGATTAGTGTTTGGAGTAGAATGATAATTGGTAGGCTGCGCCTACCGCAATTCGAACCCCAAAACTGAAAACAGCAAACGGAAGACCGGAAACCTCCTCATTCCCCCAGCATTTCCGCAACATACTTCTTATATACTTTTCCGACGCGAAGCGGTCGGCCGCCGACAGTCACCTGATCGGGCGATGTACTGTCCAGACGCTTCGGATTGATAAGATGGGAACGGCTGATCCGGACAAAATCAGGCAATAGTTCTTCACCCTGTTTCAAAGTCAGGCGGGTGACATACGTTCGGGAGTCGGTCACTACCTTGACGTAGTTTTCGAGGCTTTCAAGGTACAAAACCTGATCGACGGAGAGTGTCATCCGTTCTCCGTCAACAGAGAACGTAACGAAACCGGAAGGCACGGTTTTCGGAGAAACGGGCGCTTCTTCCGGTTGTACCTGTGTCCGGTACAAAGCAAAAACGCCCAAACCCGCGAGCGTATAAACCCAAAACCGGATAATGGCCGGCCAGGTGTCTTCCACCTGAAACCGGTGTGTCAGAATGAGGTGCATATTGATGGAAAAGAACACCATCACCGCAGTGAAGATCAGGAGATAAAGCTGCTTTTTCCCGCGGAGGAAATACCCTTCAAACAGCAGTCGGTTGTGTACGACGATCCAGGCATACATGCCCAACAAAAACAGATAGGGCAAAAAACGGTCGGCCATCGGGCGCTGCATGAGCGTATAACGATCGGCCACGAGGTGTAAACCAATCAATGCCAGCAAGCCGAGGATGTTCCGGAGAATAGGCGAATTCATATGCCGAAGGTACAACATCCCGTTTGGGGATGACCCGGGAAAGTGACGAAGGCTGTTTGTCACTGGCGAAAAAGGCTGGTCACAGAACGTTTGCGGCCTCCGGTTCACCGGCGGAGATTCGGACCGTACTTAATTGATACGGTCTATGTCTTTTCTGCATTCGGGGAACATCTTCGTTCACGTCGCCGCCGGGCTGCTGGCAATTGTTTTGGGAACTTTCGCGCTTACGACGGGCAAAGGAGGGCCCGCTCACCGGAAATTCGGCCGCTGGTTTCTGATGACATTGGCAGTTGTGGTAGGTACGGGGCTTATAGGCGCCGTTTTTTTCCGGGCGAGTCCTTTCCTATTGATTCTGACGTTGCTGGCAGGCTATGTCGGATATGCCGGTTTCCGGGTAGTCCGTTTTCGGGAACGGAGATTGGCTGTTCAGGATATGCTGGTCGCAGCGGGGGTACTGGCGACCGGTCTCGGCAGTCAGCTGCTGAATCCGAATATCTCCTGGAACAGCTCGGTCATTACTTCCACGCTTTCAGCGCTGGTATTGGTGACGGTGTACGACCTGCTTAAGTACTTCTGGTTTTTCGAACGGTGGAAAAAGCTCTGGTTATACGAGCATATCTATAAGATGACCTCGGCCTTCAGTGCACTGTTGTCCGCTTTCGGCGGAAATGTGCTGCGGGATTACCAGCCGTATAGTCAGTTACTTCCGTCGGTGCTGGGAGTAGGGATTTTTGTCTGGTTTTGGTGGAGGGTAGGGAGGGGGAAGCAGGCGGTTTAGGGGTTTTCGGTTTGTTGTTTTCAGTTTGCTGTTTTCAGTTTTCAGTTGGAGCGTGATAGGGGTTGTCAGCGCTATTTGCCTGCCGTGCGTAGCATGTGCTACGCACGGCAGGCATAGGATTACGTTGAAAGCTATTTGGTCTTTAGCTACTTAACGTGTATAGACCATTAGGCGCAGCCTATTAGAAAAAAGTGCGTAGCGGATGCTACCGTAGCGGAGCTACGCACGGCAGGCAAACCGTTCTGACAAGCTCTGCCCGCCTCCAACTGAAAACAGTAAACTGAAAACTGAAAACTGAAAACAGCCCCCCAACCCTACCTCCCCCAATTCATCCCCGCACTCTTCACCTCCGCCGAATTTGTTCCGATATGTACCTGAAATTCACCCGGTTCCCAGTCATAGGAGAGGTCGCTGTGGTAGAATTTCAGTTGCTCGGGTGTGACGGTAAACGTGACCTTCCGGCTTTCGCCCGGTTGCAGAAAGACCTTCTGAAAACCTTTGAGATCCTTCACCGAGCGGGTGACACTCGCCACCGGATCCGTGATATAAAGCTGTACCGTTTCTTCTCCGGCAACAGAGCCGCTGTTCGTCACCGTGACCGTTGCCTCGACTTGGTCGTTGCCCTTCGGCCGGGTTTTGCTCAGCGTTACCGGGCTGTAGGTAAAAGTCGTATAGCTCAGGCCATACCCGAACGGAAACAGCGGGTCGTTGGGAACGTCGAGGTAGCGCGATTTGAACTTATCCAGCAATACGCCCTGATAGGGCCGGCCGGTATTCTTATGGTTGTAATAAATCGGAATCTGTCCGACGTTCCGTGGAAAAGTCGCCGTGAGCTTACCCGACGGATTATAGTTTCCGAAAAGCACATCAGCAATGGCATGACCCGATTCCGTACCTCCGAACCACGTCTGGAGAATTGCGTCGGCATGCTCGTTTTCCCAGCCAAGGGTCAGCGGGCGACCGCTCATCACCACCAGTATCAGTGGTTTGCCCGTCTTTTTCAGCGCGCGGAGAAGCTCCTGCTGGTTTTCCGGGATACCGATGTCGGAACGGCTCGCGGCCTCGCCCGACATTTCCTGCGCCTCTCCGATTACCGCTACCACTACGTCGGATTGCTGCGCGGCCTGTACCGCTTCGTCGATCAATACCTGTGTTGGCCGGGGGTCGACGTCCACCAGACCGTTCTGCGCATTCAGCCGGCGGATCAGCAGGGTATCACTCGTAAAATTGGCGCCCTTCGCATACTTCACCGTCACATTACCGGCTACATGTTGTATACCTTCGAGAACGGTGACGGCCTGCTTCCAATCGCCCGCAATATTCCACGTTCCGAGCATGTTTTTCCGGTCGTTCGCCAGCGGGCCGACCAGCGCAATGCTGCCTGATTTTTTAAGCGGAAGGGTCTGATGACTGTTCTTCAGCAATACATGGGTTCTGACGGCCAGTTCCCGCGCAAAGGCCCTGTTCTGCGGTGTCAGGATTTCTCTGGCCGGACGGGACTCGTCGAGGTACCGGTAAGGATCGTCAAACAACCCCAGCTTATACTTGGCTTCCAGTACCCGGCGGCACGCCTGATCGATTTCGGCCTGCGTAATTTTTCCTTCTTTGAGGGATTGTTTCAGCGTTGTCAGAAAACCTTCCCCGACCATATCCATATCCGTTCCGGCCTTGAGCGCAAGCGCCGAAACCTGCTTCAGATCGCCCAAACCATGCGCAATCATCTCATTAATAGCCGTATAATCGGTGACGAGCAGTCCTTTGAAACCCCATTGCTTCCGGAGTAGGTCCGTCAGCAGCCAGCGGTTGGCCGTCGCCGGAACGGCATCTACCTCATTAAACGAACTCATCACACTGCCGACGCCCGCCTCCACCGCCGCTTTGTACGGCGGGAGGTAGTATTCGTACATCTTGATTCGACTCATGTCTACCGTGTTGTAGTCACGCCCGGCTTCCGCCGCACCATACAACGCGAAGTGCTTGACGCAGGCCAGTACCGTATTCGGCACCGACAGGTTGCTTCCCTGGTATCCCCGGATCATGGCTTTCGCAATAAGGGAACCGAGGTAGGGGTCTTCTCCCGAACTTTCGGAAATCCGGCCCCAGCGCGGGTCGCGGGCGATATCCACCATCGGCGAGAATACCCAGTTCAGCCCGTCGGCTGTCGCTTCCGTCGCTGCAATACGGGCGCTTTGTTCGATGCGCGACAGATCCCACGAACAGGAAATCGCCAACGGAATCGGAAAGCTTGTTTTATGCCCGTGAATCACATCCAGCCCGAAAAGCAGCGGAATATGCAGACGGGAATCGTTCACCGCCATCTCCTGCGGCTTCCGGACCAGTTTCGGGTCGTAAATGCCAAACAGCCCGCCGACCTTTCCGGCTTTGATGTTGGCTTCGACGTTCTGGGAGACCGTCGCCCCGGTAGCGGTAAAGCCGCCGGGAGTAACAAGGTTGAGCTGCCCGATCTTCTCATCCACCGTCATCTGACCCATCAGGCGGGTCACAAAAGCATTCATCTTCGCATCCTGGGCCTGGGCGGTAAACCCTGCCAGCATCAACAGAAGGAGTTTTTTCATGAGGTTATCGGAGAATAAGCTGGATCGTCTTCTTCACTTCGCCCTGCGTGAGGGTTGCCGTGTACGTGCCGCCGGGAGCGTCGATTTCACGGGTATATGTGCCGGGCGCGAGTGACTGGTTCTTCAGAATAGAAAGGGCATTGTCTTTGCTGACCAGTTCCAGTGTCACCGGCGCAGATCCCTGCACGGCAAATTCAAGCGGAAACTTACCGGAATCGGGATGGCGCGGCAGATACCATTCATTCGTGCCGGGTTTTGGCTGATAGGCATAAAACCCGGTCGGATACGCGGGATTTGTGATACCCATTTTGGTAAGCCCGTTGCGGAGTTCGGCGATTTTGTCGCCGAGCTTCCAGATCAGCCCGCTGCGGTAGTTCTCCATCATCACCACTACCGGCCCCTGGTCGATCGCCAGGTACTGATTCGAATACCAGTTTTTCGTGGCATTATAGGCGTCGAGAAAGCCATACTCCCCAAAAAGCCGGTTACCGTGTTTCAGGTACAGATACCGAAGTGCCTGCCACGCCTGATGCGGCGCATAGGGGAAGGAGGAAAGTGCCGCAGTAGGTGAAATGGTACCGTTGTCGTTGGTAGGGGAGTGAGCATCGTAAAAATTGTAATCGTCGCTAGCGGTCAATCCCCAGTTATCTTCGGAATAATTGTACGTTTTCGGCGCTTTATCCGCACAGTACGCCCAGTTGATAAGTGTCTGAGCCTGATTCAGTTGCCAGTAATTGGTATGCTGATCCTGCATCTTCCGCGGATCCAGGCTCAGGTACGAATAATGGGCGAAGAACAACGGGCCCCCGTAGGGAAACCCGATGTTCAGCCGGTATCCCAGGTACTCCTGGTTGTTGACGAAGTGTGTGCTCTTTTTCCAGGTATTCTCGTATACCTCCGGCGAAATGGCGTGCGTCGGCGATCCGAGCGCCAGGACATAGGTAATCAGGCATTCGTTATAACCCGTAATGGGCATATTCATGGCCCACTCGTACTCCCGCGACCAGTGCCAGTGCAGTTTGCCGTTGCGTACGTACCAGTCCCACTCCACGGTTTCCCAGAGTTTCGTGATCCGGTCGCGGAGTTGTTTTTCGGCTGCCGACGGCCCGTCGAAGTAGGCCCGGGCTACCAGCAGTCCGTTTACGAGGTAGGCGGTTTCGACCAGATCGCCACCGTTGTCTTTTTGGCCGAAGGGTACCATCCGGCCGGTGTTGCCGTCGAGCCAGTGCGACCAGGCTCCGTGGAAGCGGTCGGCTTTTTCGAGAAAGGCCGTGATCTTCAGCATACGTTCTACGGCTGCTTCCCGGGTAATCCATTGTCGCTCAGCGCCTACCACAAGGCACATGATGCCAAAGCCCGACCCGCCGGAGGTGACAATATTGGGCGTTGCGGTACGCTCCGCCGCCAGGCCCGAAACCGGATGGGCAAAGTCCCAGAAGTACCGGAAAGTAGCCTTCTGGACGACGGTCATGTATTCACTTTTTTCGTTCGGTAACGCGGGTTTCGCGGCCGTTTGTGCGAGTGCGGGCCGGGACGACAGGCCCGCCAGCAGGCATAGTACCAGAAGTTGGGTAGAAAGGCGGTAACGCATAGCAGGAAACAGATTGGTCAGAAACGGGTCTGACTTTTGACATTCGGACTGGTGAATCCCAGGTTCTTAAGACCCTGATTGACTTCCGGACAGCTCATAAACAGCTTCCAGAGCAGTTGGGAACGGTGGTTTTCGATCATGACGACAACAGGCCCCTGGTCGATCGCCAGAAACGAATCGGCAAACCAGATATCCGTCAGGTTGAAAGCGTCGACAAAACCATAATTCTTAAAAATCTTATCACCCAGTTTGTAATAGAAAAACCGGAGTGCCCGCATCGATTCTATTGGAGTATAGGGCATTGCCGACAGCGCCGCAGTAGGCGTAATGACGCCGAGGTCGTTATCCGGCGAATGCGCCGAATAGCCTGACGCATTGTCGCTTGCCGTCAACCCCCAGCAATTCGGACCATAGCCGTAGTAATTCTTCGGATTGGCTACGCAGTACGCGTAGTTGATGCGGGTATGCGCGCTGTTTTGCTCGTCATACCGGGCGTAGGTATCGCTGAGTTGCCGCGGGTCCAGGCCTAGAAACGAATACTGGGAGAAGAAAAGCGGTCCGCCGTTTGCCGGCCCCAGCGGCAGTTTGATGCCATAATAGTTGTTTCCGTTTGCCATCTTTCCATTCTGCGCCCAACCGGCGTCGTACACGGTTTTCGAAACGGCGGACGTACGGGATGAAGCGGCGAGGACGTACGTAATCAGGCATTCGTTCCAGCCCCGGATCGGCATGTTCATGTCCCAGTTGTAGCTTGGAGACCAGTGCCAGTACAGAACATTTTCGCCGTTTTTGGTGAACCAGGACCATTCTACCTTGTCCCAGAGGTCGTTGACCGACGCCCGGAGCGCGATTTCGCCGGCGTCAGAAGTACTGTTGAAATACTGCCGCGCGGTGAGTAGTCCCTGAAAGAGGTAGGACGTTTCCACGAGGTCAGCGCCGTTGTCTTTCTGGGAGAAAGGGACGGTTTCACCCGTAGCTCCGTTGAGCCAGTGCGGGAAGGCCCCGTGATAGCTTTTGGCATTGTTTTTCAGAAATCCGGCGATTTTGGCGATGCGGTCCAGGCCGTCTTTCCGCGAAATAAAACCCCGGTGAATGCCCGCTACAATGGCCATGATGCCGAAGCCGGTTCCGCCGGAAGTAACGACGTCTCCGGAACTGTTACGCTCCCGGGCCATTCCGGAAACCGGATGTCCGAAATCCCAGAAATAGGCCAGGGTACGCTTTTGAACGAGGTCGAGCAGGAGCGAGTCACTCACGACCGGGAATTTGTCCGTAGTATCCACCGCGGTGGCCAGCGCCACCTCGAGGGTAGTATTGAGCGCGGTATTGTGTTGGGAAGTCAGTCCCGGCTGCACCTGCAGTTTATACGCTGTGATGGAGCCGAGGGGAGATTTGGGGGTGACGGTTACCGTCGTATCCAAAGCGCCATACGTAAAGGCAAGAGGTATTTCCGTTGCACCATTGACGAGACGAATGGATTTCTCGGCCGAACTCCGGTTAAGCGGAGCCGAAAAACTCACCCGGATCGCAGGTTGCAGGGAGACGCCCCGGAACTTCGCTGCTCCGTCCACCGTAACTGAGCGGTAGAAAAAAAGCTCAGGGGTGTCTTTGTCGGTTTTGCAGGAAACAAGCGCCAGTGCGAGCAGGAGAAGCCCGTATTTCATGATCGATGGAATTGGGTCGGGAAAAAAGGAGAGGTAGCTGACCGGCAACCGAAACGCCGCCGGTCAGCAGAATACATGTTACCGGCCTGCACTTTCAAGTTGATACAGCGAGCCGATTTCCGTAGAAGAAAGAGCTTTGCCATACACGCGGACTTCGTCGATACCGCCTGTGAAGAGACCCTGCCATGCCTGCGTAGTCGACTTGGTATAGCCGGAATCTGCATTCGGCCAGCCACCGATTACGACCTGCGTGGGCGTGGCGATGGTGATGGGTCCGATAGGAGCGGCCGGCGTACCGGCAGTTCTGAGGCGGAAGTTCTTGTTGGAGACCAGTACGTTGTTAACATACAGATCGATAGTGGAGTTGGCTCCGTCGTAAACCATAACGTAGTGAATCCATTTTCCGCCACCTTTCACATATTGAAAGTCTGTTCCTGCAACACCATAGTCGTTGATATTATCTCCGCCCAGTGAATACTTGCCGTCCTTAAGCGTGTGGAAGGCTGCGTGTACGGTCAGCGTGTCCCCTTTCGTCGTGGGTTTGGAGTTTTCGAGGTACATGTTGATTGGACCGTCGTTCCAGTCGCCCTGACTGGCCAATGCCTGAGTCAGCGCAAAAACGGAGGATGCCGTTTTTCCGTTGTTTGTGGTGTTAATCCACGCGCTTACGGTCACACTGCCGATGGCGTTGGCGCTGCTCAGCTTCGCGATAGTCGGGAAAAGAACATAACCTCCCGCCAGGCTAAGGGATTGTCCCTTGCCGCTGGCTCCGGTACCAAACGTAGCGTTCTTGGAAGTAGACGGGGCGGTGCTGGAAATACGTTCGTTATTGGTTCCGTCGAATGTCCAGTGCGCGAGAAGATTCGTAGCCGCCACCTCATTCGAACTATTATACCCCCCGATCGGAGGCAAAGAAGGCGTGTCATCACTCTTACTGCAGGCCGTAAACAAGGCTGTCCCTACGACCAGACCCGCTGCTACCCATGCCGAGATTCTCGTTGTTTTCATTGTTGATTGGTTTTGTGAGAGATTAAAAAAGGGGATTGGTTAATAGCCGTTGTTCTGGTCGAGCCGGTTGCCGCTCAGGGCAATCTGCAGGCTCGGTACCGGAAGAAGTTCATTTTTTCCGGCGACGAAATTCTTGCCCGCCGCCTTCATCACCTGCGCTGCCCGTCCCGTCCGGACGAGGTCGAAGAAGCGATCGTGCTCCATCGCCAGCTCCACCCGCCGTTCTTTCCAGATGGCGTTACGGACGTCGGCCTGGCCAGCGGCGGTTGTCGCTGCGAGCTTGGCCCGGGTCCGCACCTGATTGAGGTCGGCGATGGCCGTTGCCGTCTGTCCAAGCTCATTCGCCGCTTCTGCGTGAATCAGCAGTACTTCGGCATAGCGCAGAATCTTGACGTTTTTCTGCTTCTGCCCGCGGTTGCCGAGGTACGATTCCACCTGGGGATTTTCGCTGTGGTAAGCCTTGTAGTTGTAATACAGGTTCTGGACGGAATCAGCGCTCGGAATCCGGAAGCCGTCAAACAGCCGCGTACCGGTGTATTTGCCGCTGTTGTCGATGAAGATGATGGTCGCCGCCTTGCGGACGTCGCCGGGTTCATAGGCAGCTACCAGGTCGGGTGTCGGCGTACAGAAACCGAAACCCAGATCCGTCCAGCCGCCTTTACCGCCTACGCGCGGTCCCTGCCACATGCTGTAGCCGGAGATACCCATGTCCGAATTGTTAAACTGCCCGCTCTGGATTTCGAAAATCGATTCGGCGCTGTTGTTGCCGACCTGCCGCCAAAGCGTGGAATAGTCCGGAACGAGGCTGTACTGCCCGGAAGAAATCACGGTCTGCGTCAGGTCATAGGCTTCTTTCCACTTCTTCTGATAGAGGTATACCTTGGCCAGGAGCGTCTGGGCAGTGCCTTTGTTGATATGGCCGGTTTGGGAAGCGGAGCGCAGGTCGAGGCTGTTGATGGCAAACTGCAAATCGTCCGTAATGACCTTGTAAATGGTATCAACCGGCGCCCGGGTCTGGAAATTCGGATCGGTATTGGCATCCTGCGCATCTTTCGGTACACGCACTACCTTCGGTACTTTTCCGAAAAACCGTACCAGATTGAAGTAGTAATAGGCCCGGATAAAGCGTACTTCGCCGGATAGCTGATTTTTCGTTTTTGCATCGATAGAGGCCGTTTGCAACGCGGCCAGCGCCTGGTTCGACCGCGAAATACCGCTGTAGTATCCGTCCCAGAGTGCGGCGACGAAGTTGTTGGTCGGCGTAAGGCTGAAATTGTCTATGTCGCCCATAGCCGGCTGGTCGCCCTGTGTACTGCCTTTGTCCGCGTCGTCGGAAATAATACTCGTAGCAGCGATGAAACTGGGGCCGTGGGTATCGCCGCCCGACCCGCCGAAGGCCTCGCCATTCAGCAAACTATTGTACACGCCGGTGACGAGGTTGGTGGCCAGGTTCGGATCGGTAGCCGTGGTAGCCTGTCCCTGTACCGGCACGTCAAGGAAACTTTTCTGACAGGAAGCCAGGCCCAATAGAGCGGCTCCGGTGTATAGCAGGAATTTCATGATGCGTCTGGGTTAGAATCCGAGGTTGAGTCCGAAAGCGATGGTTTTTGTCGTGGGATAAGCATTGAGCTCAATACCCGACTTGGTCGGATCGCCGGGCAACTCGGACGTGAAGCCGCTGTATTTCTTATTGGTGTAAATGTTCTGAAGCGTGGCAAACACGCGGATCGTGGAGATACCGAGACGTTTGAGGACCGTCTCCGGCAGGGCATATCCCAGCGTGACGTTGTTGAGGCGGACAAATGAGCCGGATTCGAGGTAGTACGTCGAGGCCGGGAGGTTTCCGGCATTCGCTGCCGGTTCATTCTGAATGCCGCTTCCCGGTGTCCAGCGTCCGTAAGCCATGCTACGCTCCACGTTGTCGGTTACCGCCTGACGGAAGGCTTTCTTTCCGTTGTATACCTGATTGCCAACGTTGCCGTAGATATCAAAACTGAGATCGAACGATTTATACGTAATGCCGCCGTTTACGCCGAAATACGCCTTGGGCTGATAAGCGCCGGCAAATACCCGGTCATTATCGTCGATCTTGCCGTCGCCGTTGGTATCCTGGTACTTGAAGCTCCCGGCCGATGCCGACGGCTGAATGACCGTTCCCTGGGCATTTTTGTAGGCTGCGACCTCGTCATCCGTCTGGAAAACTCCCAGTACTTTCAGGACATAAAAGCTGCCAACAGGCTGCCCGTTGTCCGTGCGGGTCGTGTACTGCTGGGCAGCGCCGATTCCGCCGTCGAGAATAGGCTGCCCGCCGTTGAGGCCAATGACCGAGTTCTTGTTGAGGGTCAGGTTACCACCGATGCGATAGGAAAGGTCTTCCGTGATTTTTCCCCGCCAGTTCAGCATTACTTCAAGCCCCTGGTTGCGGATCGAAGCGGCGTTGGTGAGTACTACCCCGTCGCCATCACCCGAAACAGACGGCACTTTTACGTTGATCAGCAGGTCGGACGCTTTCTTGTTGTAATACCCGATTTCCCCGGTCAGCCGGCCTTTTAATGCGCTGAATTCCACGGCGAAATCGGTTTCTTCAGTCGTTTCCCACTTCAGGTTGGGATCTTTGATCTGCGTGACAGCGCTTCCCGGCGTGGCAATACCACCGCCGAAAGGATAGGCGAGGTTGGGCGTAACAGTGACGGTGAAGGCATCAGACGGAATCCGGTCGTTCCCGACGCGACCCCAGCTGGCACGGAGCTTCAGCGTCTGGAAGAGGTTCTGGCCCTTCAGGAAGTTTTCGTTGCTGATGACCCAGCCTACCCCGACCGACGGGAAGTAACCCCAGCGGTTATTCTTTGGAAACCGCGAGCTGCCGTCGGCCCGCAGCGTAGCTGTCAGCAGGTAGGTATCGTCGTAGTTGTAATTCAGACGACCGATGTAGGAATTTCGGGACCACTTGTCGCCATTTCCGTCGTTGGTAGACGTATTCGCATTCCCGGTTCCGATGTACCACAGGTTTGGCGCAGCGGGTACGTCTTTGCGGAAAGCCGTAAACCAGGTATAGGTAAACTGCTCGGCGGTGGTTCCGGCGAGCGCTGTTATGGTATGCCGGCCAAACGTCCGGTTGAACGTCACCGTATTATCCCAGGTCCAGTGCAGGGTCTTTTCGTTTTTGAAAGACAGGTTACTGTTCGGATTCCGCTGGTTTCCACCCGGTGAAAGGAAAGTAACGGTATCATTCTCAAATTTATAGTTGTACACCCGGCCGTTGGTATTGATCCAGTCGGCGCCCATGCTGCTCCGGAAGGTCAGCCAGGTGACGGGCTTGTATTCGAGGTACGCCGCGCCCTGGAGGCGGTTGTCTTTGACATTGTTGTTGTTATTCTCGATGTCGAGAACGGCATTGCCTACATTCTGGTAAACGGAGGTGTTTCCATACCGTCCGCCGACTTTCGCGGGAATAATCGGCGCGGCCCGGTAGGCGTTGTTATACGCCGAACCGAGGTTGGCGATCTGGTTGTCGCCGTTGGAATAGGAAGCCGTCACGCCGGCTTTCAGCTTTTCCGAGAGCTTGTACTCGTTGTTGCTGCGCAGGGTCAGGCGCTTGTACTGGTTGTCGATGACGATTCCCTGATCGGTCAGGTAACCCAGGCTGAGGAAGTAGGTACCTTTCTCTGACCCGCCGGAAATAGATAAATTGTGGTTTTGCTGGAAACCCTGACGGAGTATTTGGCCATACCAGTCGGTCGACACCGTTCCCGGCTGCACCAGGTTGCCGCTGGCGGCGCTGACGTAATTGGCATACTCGGCGGCGTTAGCCATCTTCACCAGATTGGCGGCGCTCCGTACCCCCGCGTTGACGGTATAGTTGATACTCATCTTGCCGGCAGCGCCCTTTTTCGTCGTGATAATCACAACACCGTTCGCTCCCCGGGAACCATAGATCGCCGTTGCCGACGCGTCTTTCAGTACATCTACATTGACGATATCTGCTGTGTTGATGTTGGCGATGTCGTCCGTCAGTACACCGTCTACCACAAACAAAGCGGCTGTTCCGGCAAGCGCTGTACCCGTTCCGCGGACGCGGATGACGGGCGACGATCCCGGCTGCCCGCTGCTGATGATCTGCACGCCGGCAACTTTCCCCTGCATCGCCTGCGTGGCTGTCATGACCGGTTGCTTGAAGAGGTCTTCCCCTTTGATGGTGACGGTTGCGCCGGTCACGTCCACTTTCCGCTGCGTGCCGTAGCCTACTACCACGACCTGCGCAAGTTCCTGCGCGGAGGGTTTGATGGAGACGGTCAGGGAAGTTTGCCCGTTGACCGGGACTTCGACGGATTCGTAGCCGATGGAAGAAAAGACCAGCGTTCCATTGTCGGGAGCCCGGAGGGAAAACCGCCCGTCCGTCCCCGTAATGGTACCGGTGGAAGTGCCTTTGACTTTGACAGTGACGCCGATCGCCGGATCACCGGACGACGCGTCGCGCACGATTCCGGTCACCGTGATGTCAGCTGCCTGTGCAAGGTGGAAAAGGAGCGTCAGCAGGAGCAGCAAACTGAGCTTCCGGCTGACTGATCGGGTTAAGGGATACATCTGATTCATCTTCTGTGGATGGAAAAGGATTCGAACACAAGCCGTGCGCTCAAAAAGGCGCTGTTACAGGCAGATTGGGAAGAAAGACCGTCCGTTTGTGTTTCTAATAGGAAAAAATCAAAATGTAATTGTATTATTTCGAGAGCAAATGTACGGCAACGGAAAAAGAATGTCCTAAAAAAGCACTACATCAATACCACATCATAAGTGCTCCGCGCCTTGCATGCGGTACATCATTCGTACATATTTGCACAAAAGGGAGAAAAAATTGATTGAAAGGCGATGAAGACCTCTGATTGGAAGCGGACGTTACTGACGGGCCTGGTCGCGCTGTTGAGCGCCGGGCCGCTCCTGGCCTTTCAAGGTGCGCTGGGGAAGATGTGCCTGCCCGAAGTAGTACATTTTACACCGGCGGATTACAAGGCTCAACGCCAGAACTGGAGCCTGGTGCAGGATCCGAAAACCCGCTTCCTGTACGCCGGTAATTCGAAGGGATTGCTGGAATTCGACGGCCGTAAATGGCAGGTTTATACCTTACCCCGCCGGCAGATTGTGCGGTCGGTAGCGGTGGCCGACGGGAAGATATTCACCGGGGCCCTTCAGGAGTTTGGTTTCTGGCAGGCCGACAGCCAAGGCGTATTGCGCTACCATTCCCTCGCGGGGCAGATTCAGGACAAACGTTTCCGTAACGAAGAAATCTGGAATATCCTGCCCGTCCGGGATGCGGTCTATTTTCACTCCTTTGCTTTTCTTTTCCGGTACAAAAACAACAAAATCACCCAGATACCTACGCCGGGCAACGTCTTCTTCGCCTATGAAGTCAACAACCGCCTCCTGATCCAGTTTATAGACAAAGGACTCTTTGAGTGGGTGGGAGAGAAGTTTGTGCTGCTCAAAGGGAGCGAGTTTCTGGGGAAGGAGCGTATCCGCTGCCTGCTGCCCCTGAGCGGCAACCGGCTGCTCGTCGGCACCGACCGCCTGCTTTTGACATACGACGGACAGCAGTTCACCCGCATGCAATCCGAAGCGGAGTCGTTTCTTTCTGCCTACCACCTCAACAAGGCCATCCGGGTCGATGACCGTACCCTGGCTTTCGGATCGATCCTCAACGGGCTGATTCTCACGGATGAAAACGGAAACATTCTCACCCACCTCAACCAGAAAAAAGGACTTCAGAACAATACGGTACTCGCCCTCAGACGCGACGCCGACGGCAACGTCTGGACCGGCAACGACAGCGGAATAGACCTCGTCCTGCTGAGTTTACCGCTCCGTTATTACCAGGATCAGGACGGCGTGCTGGGTACGGTATACGACGCGGCCGTCTTCCGTGGGAAATTATACGTCGGAACCAATCACGGTGTTTTCGAAGTACCGCTGGCAGACCGGAATGCCGGTTTTCGCCTCGTTCCCGGTAGTCAGGGGCAGGTCTGGGACCTCGCCGTGATCGATGGAGAGCTTTTCTGTGGTCACAACGAAGGGACTTTTCTGATCCGGGACGGTACCTTTCAAAAGATATCGTCCGTCACCGGCGGCCTCGCCCTGATCCCGCTCACCCGCCATCCCGGGGTACTGCTGCAAGGGACCTATACTCATTTATGTGTATATAAAAAGATCGACGGCGCTTGGCAATTCAGTCATGTTCTTTCCGGTGATTTCTCGCTGACGCACCAGCTCGCCGAACTGGCCGACGGATCGGTCTGGCTCAAACGGAAATACGGCGGTCTGGCGGAGATTACCCTGTCGGATGATGTATCCAAACTGACTTCCGTCCGCACCATTGACGGTTTTCAGGATGCCAGCCTGACCTCGATGGAGGGCCGGGGAATATTATGCGCCGGCGGTCGTTCCTACGAGATACGCAACCGGAAAATCGTCCCGGTATCCCTCTTTGGAGAAGCGCCTATCCGGAATATCTTTCCGGTTGGATACCAGTCCTATGTCGTACTGAAAAACAACGGCGCATTGGGCTACTATCGCCCCGACCAGCCCGTCCAGGAGGTAAATCTGCGGCATATTCAATGGGTGGAAGGGTATGAGAACATTGTTCCGCTGGACGACGAGCAGGTACTCATCTGCCGGGACGATGGTTTTTCGGTACTGCCTGTTTCGTACCTCCGGAAGCGGGAAGATATGCCCTTTACCCGTCCTGACATACGCGAAATCCGGACCGATCAGCTCGAAATGGAGCTGTATCCACGCCAGCCGTTACCCAATCTCGCGCTCCGGCACTGGCAGAACGACCTCAGTTTCCGGATCAGTTCTACCCAGTACGAAGTCATTTTTGCCTGGCAATACTGGCTGGAAGGCAGCGGGAAGGAGCAGTGGTCAACCTGGCGGGAAGACGATTACCTCAAGTTTTCGGCGCTGCCACCCGGCGACTATGTCCTGCACCTCCGGTCGGCTTCTTCCCGGGATGAAACCGTGTTGCCGTTCCGGATACATCCGCCCTGGTACTGGAATACCTGGAGTCAGCTGATCTATACCTTATTGCTTATCGGGCTTTTGTATCTGGTGTACCGGTTGTACCGACGCCGGATTCAGACTCACCAGAACCGCATCCGTCAGAAAATGCAGGCCGAACTCGACGAGGAGCAGCGCCGCAATGCCCAGGTACTCGTAGAACTGCGAAACGAACAGCTGCGGAAGGATGTACACCGGAAATCGGAAGAGCTGGCGAACTCCGCCATGAACCTCCTGCACAAAAACGAATTACTCGAAACGCTCAAGCAGGAGCTCGAAAAACTGCGGAAAGAAATGGGGACCGACCGCGGCGCCCAGCAGTACCGGACACTGGTACAACTGATAGACCGCAACCTCGCCGACGAACACAGCTGGGAGCTGTTTGAGGCCAATTTCAACGATGTTCACGATCACTTCTTCAAAAAGCTGCTGGAGATGTTTCCGAACCTCACGCCGGGCGACCTCAAACTGGCGGCCTACCTGCGCATGAACCTGTCGAGCAAGGAAATCGCACAATTGCTCAACATCACCGTCCGAAGCGTGGAGTTAAAACGCTACCGCCTGCGCGGCAAGCTGGAACTGGCTACGGAACAGAACCTGAATGAATTTCTGATGAAGATGTGATGGCGCATGAGGCATGGGGCAGAGGGCATGGGGCGAGTATCCACCCCATGCCCTTTGCTACCTCAGCTTGAGTGTTACCAGCGTGAATACCGCGAAAATGATGCCTACGATGAGGAAGCGCATCACGATTTTCGGCTCAGGGATATTCGATTTCTGGTAGTGGTGGTGAAGAGGCGACATTTTGAAAAGCCTGTGAGACTGCGCATACTCCAGGCCGCGTCGTTTCTTCTGGTATTTGAAATAACCCACCTGCAGAATTACGGACATATTTTCGATCACGAAGATGCCGCAGAGAACAGGAATGAGGAGCTCTTTCCGGAGGACGATCGCGAGCGTCGCGATGACGCCGCCCAGCATCAGACTGCCCGTGTCGCCCATGAAAACCTGAGCCGGATACGTATTGTACCATAAAAACCCGATACAGGCTCCGATAAAGGCGCCGCAAAAGACGACCAGCTCGCCGGAATACGGAATGTAGTAGATATTCAGGTACTGGGAGAAAACCTTGTTACCCGAAAGGTAAGCCAGAATACCCAGCGTAAGTCCGATGATGGTGGAAGAACCCGCCGCGAGGCCATCGATTCCGTCGGTAATATTCGCGCCGTTTGAAATGAAGGTAATGATGAAAATAACGATGACGGTATACAGAATCCAGGTGTAGTCGTCGGGCAGGATGGAATCCGGGAGTATCTGTGAATAATCGATCTCGTTGTTTTTAAAGAAGGGAACGTTCGTCAGGAATGACTTGGTATCGGTAAACCGGCGTACGTCTTCAAAACCGCCGGGGGTATTGATTTTCGCGTCTTCGTATACCCGGATTTTAATATCGGGGGAAAAGTGCATCGTCAGGCCCACGAGAAGCCCGAGACCTACCTGCCCGACAATCTTGAACCGTCCGGGGAGACCTTCCTTGTTTTTCCGGAAGACCTTGATGTAGTCGTCCACAAACCCGATGAGCGAAGTCCATATTGTCGAAATCAGCAACAGTATGATGTAGGTATTGTTGAGGCGGGCAAACAGCAGTACCGGAACAACCAGCGCCAGGAGAATAATAAACCCGCCCATGGTAGGAGTACCTTTCTTCTGCATCTGGCCTTCGAGGCCGAGATCGCGGACGGTTTCGCCGATTTGCAGGCGTTGGAGGAACCAGATGATCCGTTTCCCGAACAGAATTCCGATAATGAGCGAAGTAACCGTTGCAGCGGCAGCCCGGAAGGTCAGGTATTGAAAAACTCCCGCACCGGGGATGTTGAAGGCTTTATCCAGGTAGTCGAAGAGATAGTAGAGCATGCCGGGGATTAGGTATCACAATGCGACTGCTAAGTTCATCAAAAGGACAGGAAAGGTGCAAATCCTCGGCAAAATACTGGAAAAAGAGAAAAGCCCGCCGGTGGGCGGGCTTTCGCAAATGGGGGAGTAACAGATGCCTATTCTGCGCCGTTGATTTTGGCAATCTCCTTGTCGATCTGGAAACGGCCGGTTCCGGCTTCTCCAATGACGTCGAAGAGTTCGACCGCCCGGCGTGCGTTTTGTTCTTCTTCAATTTGTTCCTGTACGAACCACTGGAGGAAACTCTCCGTCGCGTAGTCGTCAATTTTCCGGCAGAGGCCAACGATCCGGTTGATGGCGTTGGTTACATTGATTTCACTCTGAAGAGCGGTTTCGAATACTTCCCGGAAGGAGGCGTAATCCTGTGCAACTGCTCCGATTTCAGGAGCGTAAGCAGTTGCGCCCTGATCGGCCAGGTAGTGGAAAATCTTCAGCATATGACCGCGCTCCTCGTCTGACTGCTTGTAGAAATAGTCGGCTGAGTGGCGGTATCCGTTGCGATCACACCAGGAGGCCATCGCCAGGTATTTGGAAGAAGCTTCGGCTTCCATTTTCACCTGAGCGTTGAGGGCTATTTCCACTTCCTCTTTGAGGGAGGTACGAAGGCGTTGCAGATCTTTCATTGGTGACTGAGTATGTTATGAATGCGATAGATCAAAAAAATGCTCGTTGTCAGTGCCTTGATGGACTCTTCTTCGTCTGACTGTGAAACAAAAGTAGTATGCCACCGGACACGTTGAAATACTAACCCGCTGAAAAAGAGAAATTTAGAAAGAATCTTGTAACAAGAATAAATAAGGGAGGGGATTGGGAGGGCAGGAAAAGCTGCAGGCTATAAGCGATAGGCTGTAAGCACTAAGCTATGGGAAAGCGGCTGTGCTTCACAGACAAGTAATTAGGCGTCAGCGGCTTCCGGGGAAGAAATGAAAAGGAAGATACTAAATAAGAGCGGGGCAGGTCCCGCCGCAACCGGGCCTAAAGCCTATAGCTTATCGCCTATAGCCACCTCATTAACTGCCTCACGCATAGCTATAAAGCGTCTCGTGCAGCATGGAATTGAGATTCAGGGTAAACTGGGTGCCGGAAAGAAGCTCCCGGAGTTGAACGAGGTCACAAAGGGTAAGAACAAACGTCCGGTCCGCTTTCGGGGCTTCAATGACTTCCACATCAAACTCGTCGCCGAGATTGAAAATCATCTCATGGAGGTTTACATGCTCCACGCGTCGGCGAAATGCCACGAAATCCGAATAACGAAATGCCGAAATCTGACCTGCGAAGTCCAGCACGATCCGATTGGTCACATCACATTGGTAGGTAGTGCCTTTCGGGGTTTTATACAATTCGTACACAGTAATCGACCGGTTACTTGAAAACGTTAACTCTCTCGTCACAAAGATAGCACCAAGAGGGCTTTTAAAACAAGTTATTTAGAACAAGTAAAAATTATTTTCTCTATTATTTGGAATAAATCTAAATAACTCACTTCCTTTGTGTCGTCAAGATGGACAGAAGATAAAGGGGACAGCATCTTTTAACACTCCATCGTTTTTTTGCTCGTTGTTAGTTCAGAAAGAGCCTTCGTCGTACGAAGGCTCTTTTTATGCCCCTTTTGATAATAAACAGGATGATAACAGGATGAAATTGAAGAAAAGAAAGACAATGATACCGCAGAGCTAACATCCTCGTTCTGAACCGGATAACCGGACAGCTTATTTAGAAAAAAACTAAATAAAATCTTGCACAAGCAGATTTCAGACCTCAGTTTTGCATCAAATTAGAATTGGTCTAAATTAATTTGCAATGAGGTTCTTTACCCTACTGGCTGCCCTTCTGGTCGGCAGCACCAGTTTGATGGCACAAACAGGTATCGTCCGTGGAAAGATTACTACGGTCGACGGCAAAGCCGCCGAATACGTCAACATCAATATCCTCGGCACCCGCTTCGGAACGCTTTCTGATGCTTCCGGACGATTTGAAATCAAAAACGTCAAAAGCGGTACCTATACCCTGCGTGTCTCCCTCGTCGGGCTCGAAACAAAGGAACAGTCCATTCAGGTCCAATCCGGACAGGTTACGAACGTTCCGGATATCTTCCTCGCAGAAAATGCCAATCAGCTTCAGGAAGTGCTCGTTCTTGCCGGAGCCGGCAAATACAACGAAGGCGAAGTGTCTCCTTCGCTCCGTCTGGCAACTCCCATCCTTGAACTTCCCCAGAACGTACAGCTCCTGAGCAGTAAAATGCTGGCAGATCAGCAGGTTACGAGCATGAGTGACGGCGTCATCCGCAACGTGAGCGGCGCTACCCGCCTCGAACACTGGGGCGATATGTACACCAACGTACATGCGCGGGGTGACCGGGTTGCTGCTTTCCGGAATGGTGTCAACGTGACATCGCCGTGGGGGCCGCTGACGGAAGACATGAGCTTCGTCGAACGCATTGAATTTGTCAAAGGCCCTGCCGGCTTCATGATGTCCAACGGAGATCCGAGCGGTATCTATAACGTCGTAACCAAACGCCCGACCGGCGAAACCAGAGGTGAAGTAGGGTTGATGCTCGGCAGCTTTGATTTTTACCGGGCGACGCTCGACCTCGACGGAAAAATCAACGACCGGCTGCTCTACCGCGTCAATACCATGGGTCAGTCGAAAAACTCCTTCCGGGCAAACGAATACAACAACCGCTTCAGCATCGCACCGGTGCTGACTTATAAACTGAGCGATAAATCCACACTGACAGCGGAATACATTTACCAGTTCGCCCGGATGTCGAACGTCGGCAGCTACTACGTCTTTGATACAAAAGGATATGCGACGCTGCCCCGCGATTTTACATTGATGGAACCGGGTCTGGACCCGACAACCATCCACGACCACAACCTGAACCTGCAGTTCCAGCATCAACTTTCTGATAACTGGAAACTTACCGCTCAGCTTTCGTACTTCGATTACAAGCAGCAGGGGTCTTCGATGTGGCCGAACGCCGTCAATCCCGACGGATCGATCATCCGCAGTGTCAGTATCTGGGATGCGTCGAACGTGCAGAAATTCGGTCAGGTATTTGTCAACGGCGATATTAAAACGGGCGTTGTCCGCCACCGTATCCTTGGCGGACTGGACCTGGGCAGCAAAGAATACATGGCCGACTGGAACCAGGCCCATGCGCTGGATACCACCGGATCGTTCAATATTCACCACCCGGTATATGGCATGCCGGCGAATGGATTCCCTTCATTCGACCGCAGTAAAGGGCTCCGCGAGCGCGCCGGTCTCTACGGGATTGTCAGCCAGTCGTATACCGGTTTATACCTGCAGGACGAGCTGGGTTTCTTTGATAACCGCCTGCGCCTGACACTGGCCGGTCGCTATACCGACGCCCGCAACAACGATTACAATACCGTTACCTCCGCGAAGCGTTTCACGCCCCGGGTCGGTCTGAGTTATTCGATCAACGATAACACCGCCGTGTATGCCCTGTTCGATCAGACGTTTGTACCGCAAAGCGGGCTTCGCCGGGATGGCAAATCGATCGTTCCGATGACCGGCGACAACCTCGAAGCCGGTATCAAACGCAACTGGTTTGGCGGCAAGTGGATGACGTCATTGACGGTTTACCGGATTATTAAGAACAACCAGACTGTTCCGGATCCAAGTAACGGTGCCGGAGAATCGTACGTCGTTCAATTTGGCCAGACGAAAACGGAAGGAATTGAATTCGATCTCCGTGGAGAAATCGTTCCCGGCCTGACGCTGGTCGCCAACTACGCCCTGACCGATTCGAAAATCACGAAATCGACGACCGAATCGGAAATCGGTAACAAGGTGCCCGGTTATGCGAAACACAACGGCAATGCCTGGCTGAACTACAAGCTGCAAAAAGGCGTACTGAAAGGCCTCGGCATCTCGGCGGGGATCAACTACCAGGTTGACCGGACCACCTGGAGCTGGCCGGGCGCTACCGGACAAATGCCCCTGCCGGATTATACCCGTATTGACGGAGGCGCTTTCTGGGAAAACGGCAAAACCCGCCTGACACTCAACGTCTTCAACATTGCCAATAAATACCTCTATACCGGAGCCTCTTACGGCGCCTACTATTACTGGCAGGCAGAAGCGCCGCGCAACCTGCGCCTCGGCCTGATCCAGCGGTTCTGATCTGTTCCTTTTCCCGATTCCCGGCTGAGGAGGGGCGGTTTCGCCCTTCCTCCCGGATGTCGCATGCCAACCCGCACCTGAAACAGTCGCTTTCTTAACCACAAAACAGATGTCTGACGAATATTCCCGCCGCCCGGCGCTCCGCATCCTGCTGGGTTTTCTACTGCTCTTTTCGATGAATGCCTTTGCCCAGCAAAAAGGGCAGGTAAGGGGGCAGGTACTGACGAGTGACAACCGTCCTGCGCCTTTCGTTTCCGTCCTCGTCAAAGGAACCGCCATCGGTGGCCTGACGATGGAATCCGGTAATTACCAGCTGAAAAACGTACCCACCGGCCCGCAAATCCTCCTGATCAGCGTGGTAGGGTATGAGGCCGTGGAGGTAGCAATAGACGTAAAAACCGGCGTGAATCAGGCAGATATCGTTCGCCTGAAAGAAGATGAAAAAACACTGAATGAGGTAACCATTCGCGGGAAAGGCCGGTACGACAAGCAGGAAAGCGATTACGTCGCCCGGATTCCGATCAAAAACCTGGAAAACCCGCAGATTTATTCGACAGTTTCATCCGAACTGCTGAAAGAACAGGTTGTCACCAACTTCGACGACGCCCTCAAAAACGTACCGGGTGTGGATAAACTCTGGACCTCAACCGGCCGGGGTGGCGACGGCGCCGCGTACTTCACCATGCGCGGGTTTTCGATTCAGCCCAGTATGATCAACGGGGTAGCCGGTCTGTCGAACGGCGGTCTGGACCCCGCCAATATCGAACGGGTGGAAGTAATCAAAGGCCCCTCCGGAACGCTTTTTGGCAGCAGCCTGGTCAATTTCGGAGGTCTGATCAACCTCGTGACGAAGAAACCGCACGAAGTCAGCAAGGGAGAATTTTCCTACACGACCGGCTCCTATGGCCTGAACCGGCTCACGGCAGACGTCAATACTCCGCTTTCGGACAAAGTCTTTTTCCGGGTAAACGGCGCGCTTCATACCGAAAACAGCTTCCAGGACGCCGGCTTCAAACGCACCGGATTTATCGCGCCGTCGCTGCTCTTCAAGGCCAGCGACCGCCTGACGGTACACCTCAACGCGGAAGTATTCACTTCAAAGGCCACCAACCCGCTGATGGTCTTCCTCAACCGCTCCCGGACGCTGATCGCCAAAACGCCGAAAGAGCTGGGAATCAACTGGAACCGCTCGTTTACCTCTGATGACATTACCGTCAGCACGCCTACTACCAACCTGTACGGACAGGTGAGCTATAAACTTTCTGACAAATGGACGTCGCAGACAAACGTCTCTTCCAGCGTCCGCAAGTCGGTGGGTCTATACTCCTATGTAATGTTTCTGGACGCGGTCAAACCGGCAAACGATACCCTGCTGAGCCGGTATGTAGGCGATCAGAACGCGACGACGACGACGACGTCTCTCCAGCAGAATTTCATCGGCGATTTCCGCATCGGATCGGTCCGGAACCGGGTAGTCGCCGGTCTTGATTACCTCGGTACCAAAGCGCGTACCTATTCGTCCTATATTCTGTTTGATAATGTTAATAGTGTGCGTCTCAATGATGTCCGGTACTCCCAACTGACCCGCCCGGCAGTAGAAGCGAAGCTGGCGCAGGTAACGGCTCCGACTAAAAACACTGCTGAATCGCATACCTATAGTGCCTATGTCTCCGACGTTATCAATGTCACGGACCAGTTGCTGGCGATGCTGAGCGTGCGGTTCGACCGGTTTGACAATAAGGGTACCTACAACATCCGGACCGGAGCTACGACCGGCGCATATACCCAAAACGCCGTTTCGCCCAAGTTTGGCCTGGTATATCAGGTCATGAAAGACCGTCTTTCTGTCTTCGCGAACTACATGAACGGGTTCAAGAACGTAGGCAACGGAACGCAGCCGGACGGCTCCGTCGCCGTATTCAAACCCCAGCAGGCCAACCAGTTCGAGGCCGGTGTGAAGGGTGAGCTTTTTGACGGAAAACTGACCGGAAGCGTGAGCTATTACGATATCTATGTCAGCGACATTACCCGGCCTGATCCCGAGCGCGTTGGTTTCACGATTCAGGACGGAAACATGTCGAGCAAAGGTATCGAGTTCGAACTGGCGGCGCATCCCGTACCAGGCCTCAACCTGATCGCCGGGTATGCGCACAATGACAGTAAAAACGAAAAAACCGATGCCGGTTCTATCGGCCGGCGGACGGTCGGTTCGGGCCCTGCCGATCTCGCCAACCTCTGGATCAGCTATGCGCCCGTCGCCGGTTCGCTCAAGGGCCTGGGTTTTGGTATCGGTGGAAACTATGCCGGTGAAAACATCATCACCAACTCAGCCGCGACGGGTCAGTTTATCGTTCCGGCCTATACCGTGCTGAATGCGACGGCCTTTTATGACACGCCGTCGCTTCGGTTCGCCCTCAAGGCCGACAACTTTACCAACCAGCTCTACTGGAAAGGATGGACGACAGTCGAGCCCCAGAAGCCCCGCAGTATAGCTGCCAGCGTGATCTTCCGCTATTGATATTGTATACCCGGGTTTCGGCAACGGAGCCCGGGTAATTTATTGATTACCTGTTTATTATCCTTCACGATCTCACCCATATCCTGATGAACCGACGACTATGGATCTTCGTCCTGCTGCAACTGGCAGGATGCCTCGCCTACGCCCAGACGCGCAGCAAAAATGTGCTGCAGGGGACTATTCTGACGCTGGACCGGAAGCCGGCCGCCTTTGTCAGCGTTGTCCTGAAAAATACCCGCGCCGGTGCACTGACGGACGAAAACGGCCACTGGACGCTGCGCAACGTCCCTTCAGGGGCGCAGGTACTGGTGGTTCGTATTGTCGGGTACGAAAGCCGCGAAATTCCGGTACAGGTAGCTGAGGGGCAAACGACGACCGTCGAAACCATTCAACTCAACGAAGACCACCAGACCCTTCAGGAAGTGACCGTTACCGGCACGAACCGTTTCGGACAACGGGAGAGTGAATATGCCGCCCGTCTTCCGATCAAAAACCTGGAAAACCCGCAGGTATACAACGTTGTGACGAAGGAGCTGGCACAGGAGCAACTGGCTGTCGACTATAAAAACATGCTCCGCAACGTACCCGGCGCCGGTGTCGGCTTCGGCGGCGTCAACAACGGCGTTACCTACCTCATTCTCCGCGGATTTTGGGTGACGAGTCAGGTTCGCAACGGCATGGCTTCCCAGCAGTACGCCGGTATTGATCCGGTAAATGTGGAAAAAGTGGAAGTGTACAAAGGCCCCTCCGGCACGCTGTTCGGTTCGAGCCTGATTTCGTTCGGGGGACTTTCGAATCTCGTTACCAAGAAACCCTACGAAACCTTTGGCGGAGAAGTGAGCTATACCGGTGGAAAATGGGGCCTCAGCCGCCTTGCCGTCGACGTCAATACCCCGCTGAACGACGATAAATCAGCCCTGCTGCGCGTCAATGCGGCTGCCCATAGCGAGCGTAGTTTCCAGAACTTCGGCTTTCAGCGGAGCTATGCCGTGGCGCCGAGTTTTTCGTTCAAAGTCAACGACCGGTTGTCGTTTTTAGTTGATGCGGAATTTTACAAGACGGAGCGGTCGACGATGCCCGCCAATTCCTTCGCCAACGTTACCTTCAAAAACATCAAAAACGCCCCGATTGGCTATACCCAGTCGATCAACAGCAACGATCCCCTTCTCAAAATGGGATCGCAGAATGTGTTCATTAAAGCCGACTACAAGATTTCCCGGAACTGGGTTTCGACCACGCAGTATGCTTACGGGAATGTGGATTTCAACAACGTAAACTACATCTGGCCGGCGACATGGACGAGCGACAGTACCATTGCCCGGAACCTCTCCACCGGTCGGAGCAGCTATACGCGTTCGTCTCAGTTTCAGCAAAATGTTACGGGCGATATCCGGCTGGGTGCGCTGCGCAACCGTGTCGTGATCGGGTTTGACGCTTATGGCTATGTGGCGCTGACGCAATCGCTCGGGACGATTGCCTATGATGTGATTAATATCCGGAAGCCGATTACCCCGATTTCGATGGCGAAAGTAGAGCAACTCGCCGCGAATGCGACGATGTCTACCTCGCTGGCAAAACAAAACCGGTACAGCGTCTATATCTCCGATGTGCTGAATATCACCGACAAACTCATGGCGATGGCTTCTGTACGGGTCGAAAAACTGGACAACCAGGGTACTTCGGTCAACGGGCAGACGCCTGCGGCTTCCGGCGTGTACCAGCAAACGGCGGTTTCGCCGAAGTTTGGCGTGGTGTACCAGCCGATCAAGGACCAGCTTTCCGTTTTTGCGAACTACATGAACGGCTTCCAGAACGTCGCACCGATTACGCAACCGGACCAGTCGGTTTTCAGTCCCAAACCGCAGTACGGGAATCAATGGGAAGTAGGGGCGAAGGCGGAAACCTTCGGTCGCCGCCTGGCCGCAACCGTCAGCTACTATACAATCAACCTGAGCAACGCCGTGCGGGTTGACCCGACACGGCCGGGCTTTCAGATCCAGGACGGTACGCAGGAAAGCAAGGGTATCGAACTGGACATTGTCGCGAACCCGGTTCCCGGCCTGAATCTCGTGGCGGGGTATGGCCACAACGCCTACAAGTACACCAAATCCAGCGCTGTCAACGAAGGGCAGGGGTCGGGTCTGCCGGCGGATATGGCCAATTTCTGGGCGAGCTACCGCTTCCAGACCGGCGCCGTGAAGGGCATTGGCCTGGGGATCGGCGGAAACTACGTCAGCGCCTGCTATCCGAACAACGAGTCGGGTGCGCTGACGATCCCGTCTTACACCAAATTCGATGCGACAGCTTTCTACGATCAGCCCAAATGGCGGCTTGGTATTAAGCTCAACAATTTCACGGGGCAGAAATACTGGGGGCTCAACTACGATCCCCAGCCGCTCCGCCAGTTTATTGCCAGCCTGAGCTATAAGTTATAAGCCGGGTCCGGAGGTATCCGGAAGAGAAAGAGAATCCCTGCCGGATACCGGCAGGGATTTTTGTTTGGTATTTAATTCGAAACCTGCGTTGATTTTCGTCCCGCGAAAACCGGTGATTCGTCCCAGAAAAAGCATACTCAACCCGGATTTGGATCACTCACCCCCGAAATCTTCCTTTTAGCTATCAATTCTGTTGAAGATTGATGAAATTCGGAACAAGTTCGCGTCGTTCTCACATCTGAGGTCGTTTCACGAACCTGTATTTGACGCTTATTCCATGATCGCTTTATCGTTCCGGACCTTCCTTTACACCTTTGTCGCCGCCGCTGTACTCTCTTCCTGTGGAGGAGGTGGTCGCCGGGGTAATCACGGCAAAGAAGAGACTGATCCGCCGGCTGCCTCGCAGGAACCTGCCGCGGGTACGGCCGCTGCCGGGCCGTCTGCCGCCGCCCCCAAATCCCTTCGCGCCAAGCTGTACCTGGAAGCCAGCGGAAGCATGTTTCCGTATGACGCGCCCGGCAGCAAAGGCGAGTTCAATGCCTCGCTGCAACAATTGCTCACAGCGTTTGAAACAGAAAAGGGAGGTTCAACGGAGCTGTTTGCGGTCAATGACAATGTATATCCGCTCGGCGTGAGTTTTCAGGAACTGGTGGAAAAGCCGGACGTCTTCAGCCTCGCTCGGGGAAAAGGTGATTCGAAAAACACGGATTTTAGCCTGATTTTCAAGACGATTCTTTCCGATTTGAAGGAAGGAGATGTCGGGGTATTGTTTTCCGATCTGATTTATTCGACGCCGTCGACCTCCGCGCAGTCGTCCGCCAAAATCCTCGCAGATGTTGAAACCCTGATGCAGACGACCTTCGCGCCCCAGGCCAAAGGCAAATCCCTGCTGCTGCTGCAACTCACCGGCGAATTCAAAGGTACCTATTACCCGCATCACGGCGGCGGCAAAGCCTATGCCGGCTCGCGACCATACTACATTGCCCTCCTGGCGACCAACGCCACGATGAAGGCGCTGCTGTCGGAAGAGAAATTCGAATCCCTCCGCCGGTTTGAAGAACTGCCGGGTTTTGAGTCGTTTCACTACTTTACCAGCGCGGCAGACAACGTTCCGTTTTATACCGTCCTGCTGAAAGATGCCGACCAGGCCGGGAGCTTTGAACAAAGCCACCAGGAGCGCAAGAACGACAAAGCCGCCGTACATACGCTGGAGAGCATCGATGCCGACCGGAAAACAAAGGGCCTGACGATTGTACTGGGCGTAGACCTCGGTGGTTTTTACCTGCCGGAAGCATATAAAACCAATCCGAAATCGTATGTACTCGAGTCGGACGAAGGGTTCCGTATCCAGAAAATCATCGCCGAGAAAGGCCCCGAAGGGTATACCCACAAATTTCTGCTGAATACCGCTGAGCCTCAGGGCGGCGGGAAACGGGAAATTACGCTGCGGCTGAAGCGCCGGTTCCCGCCGGACTGGATCGCCCGGACGACAACCGAAGACGACACCGATACCCGCTCCGGGGATTTTGCCGGATCGACTTTCGGCTTGCTCAACTTCACCCGCGGCATTGAAAAAGCCTATAACCCGCAGAAAGCTGACACGTATTTTGCCGTGACGGTATACCTGCAGGATTGATAATCAGGGGATTCGTCCCCGCCCGAAAAACCGTTACCTCATTCTCTCCATCTACGATATGGAAAACCTTCTCTATGATTTTTATGCGCTTTTTGCCGAGCGCTCCCTCATTGACGACCTCTACGATGAGACTCTCCTCACTCCGCTGACGCTGATGATGAAAGGTATTCCCCTCATCGGAGCTGCTATTTTCTACTTCGGACTGAACAAGGTCCGCTATGCCAAGTTTTCGGTATGGAGCAGTATGCTGGCGGCCTGCTCGGTGCTGGTGATGATCATCACGATTGTGACCTGTAACCAGAAAGCGGCGCAGGAAATACCCCGGAAGAAAGGCCACCCCGAACTCGGCCGCTACTTCGATCAGGGCGGTAGTGTTTTCTTCGGCTTCGGCTTCGAAATGCTGCTCCTCTCGGCGCTGGTCTTCTTCGTCGTCTCCCTGATCATTAAGAATTTGAGTACGAATAACCGGAAGATTCCGTTTTAGGTGTTTTCGGTTTTCTGTTGACGGTTTTCAGTTGGCCGGTCGGCTCCCTGAACTGTAAACAGAAAACCGCAAACCGCAAACTTACCACTGTATGTCACGACTCTTTCTCTTCGCCATCGGCGGGACGGGTGCGCGGGTAGTCAAATCCCTGACGTATCTGCTGGCGTCGGGTGTCAAGCTCCGGAACACCACGCAGGTGATTCCGATTCTGATGGACCCGCATGCCGAAAACAAGGATCTCAAGCGGACGCGGGAGTTGCTGAGCTATTACCAGAACGTCCGCTCGTCTTTGCAGACACCGCCTTCGTCAGGCCTTTTCGGAACCGATATTCAGACGCTGAAACGGCAGCTGCCCAGCGCCTCCATCTCGGATTCCTTTCAATACGAACTCAAGGGAGTCAGCGATGAGAAATACGAAAACTACATCGGCTATGACTCCCTCGACGAAGCCAACCAGGCGCTGGCAGGGCTGCTTTTCTCCAAAGAACAGCTCGCCACGAAAATGGATATCGGCTTCGTCGGAAACCCGAATATCGGATCCGTGGTACTGAACCAGTTCGAGGAATCGGAGGAGTTCAAAGCCTTCGTCAGTACCTTCAAAAAGGAAGACAAGGTATTCATTGTCAGTTCTATTTTCGGGGGAACAGGCGCCGCCGGTTTCCCGATTATCCTGAAAAACATCCGCGGATACGGCGGGTCGGACGCCAAGGACGTACGTGAGGCGCGTATCGGCGCTATTTCCGTGCAGCCGTATTTCGATGTGTACTCCGCTTCGGTACAGGATAAGGTAATCGATAATGCGACCTTTATCTCCAAAACCAAAGCCGCACTCGGGTACTACCAGAACAGCCTTTCCAGCCGGGAATACCCCAAGCTGAATGCCCTCTACTACCTGGCTGAGAGCTTCCGGAGCCCGTATGAGTACGATCCCGGATCAGCAGGTCAGCAAAACGACGCCCACTATGTCGAAATGGTGGCGGCGTTGTCGGTCGTCGATTTCTGCGAACATGCCGGCGAGTTTGAATGCGAACTGCGCAACGGGCAGGTAGTAGCCCGTAATCCCCGCTACTCTGAATTTGGCCTGAATACCAATAATCCCCGGCTTTCCCTGGCGGATTTTGTGGATAAAACACGACAGGTTGTCGGCGGACCGCTCGCCCAAATGGCGTTGCTCAGCCAATACCTCAAAACGCGCATCGAGCGGGACGGTATCCTGGGTAGCAACAGCGCGCCGTGGTCGAGCAAGGAAGCCCCGAAAATCGGCCCGGATTTCCGGCAGACGAAGTTTTACCGGAACCTGCACGACTTCAACGAAGGCTTCCGCCTGTGGCTCACCGAGATGAACGACCACGACCGGAATATCTTCAACAAACGTACCTTCCGGCCGTTTAACCTGGCTACAGAAGACCTCGGCAAGTTTGTTCCTGGTTTTGAGCGAACAAAAAAGAACCTCTTCGGCAAGACGGTCGACGTGGAAATTGAAATGAACAAAGGGGAATTCGACGAGTACCTCAATGCCGAATCCAAAGGGAAAACATACGTGACTCCGGAAGACAAGTTCCTCCAGCTCATGGATTCCTGTACGGCGCAGTTCCTCCGGAAAGAATACCCCCAGCTGATTGCCTGAAAACGGCCGTATTGTCAACCAACGAAACGCAAGTACCATGTCTGATCAGTCATTGAAACGGGAACTGACCCTGCACGACCGCTCCGCTTCGGTAGACGGCCACTGGTTTGTTTCCCAACCGTATAATACCGATCTGATCGAAGCCATCGAGGACAAGGCGAAGGGGGATACTGAAAAGGATCCTACGTCGATTCCGAGTCCCTTTGCCCGGTTTGATCTGGTGAAGTCCGCTTTCCGGAATCTGATTCTCCGCGGGGACCTGCGCGGCTCCGCCAACGACGAGCGGATGGTTTCCGCCTGCTTCGATGTCGGGGAGATTTTTTACAATTACGACAAGTTCAAATCGCCGCGCGGACCGGTCCGTATCATTACCTGGGACCGTGAACAAGCACTCCGCACACTGAAAAACGGCTCACGCAACCACCAGCGTCTGGGTAGTGCGATCGACCTGTACCTCCGCGAAGATTCCGGCAGCTACAATTTCAACGGCCTCCGGAAGATATTCATCCTGCATTACCAAAGCCGGGAAGGAACGGGCGTGATCGGCGGGACCTCGCCGGCGACGCTCTTTTTTACCGCGCCCAACGACCTCGGCTTCGTCAATATCACCTTCGGCAACCATCGGGTGTTCGACCGGAATAACCCGGTGCCGCTGCACGACAGAGACATCGAATACCAGGTATTCTGGCACGGGCTCAAGCGGTTTATGCCGGGTTTCCGGGAGCTGTTTCCGGAAGTATCGGAATACCTCAGCCGCAGCCTCGAAATCCTGCACAGCAAAAACTACGAGTTCTGGCAGCGCATTGGCGCGAACGGCCAGAACCTGCGGGAAGAAGCCTGGAACGCCGATTTCCCGGAACTGGAATTCGATACCAACCAGACCGTTGAGTTTATCGCCGGCAACGGCGGCCCTGCCTTCAAAATGCGGAAAGTGGCCTCCGGACCGGAAGTCATCCAGGGCCTGAGTCACTTCCTCATCAGCCCGACCGAGGAAACGGATGAAACCGGCGCCCGCCGGCCCCGCTACCAGGGCAAACCGGCGCCGATGATCCTGTCGAAGGACTTCTTCGAGCCGATTCCGTATACCCGTATTCCGTGGAAGGATACGATCGACGTGAAGCATTATGTCCCGGAAGACTGGCGGCAAAACCAGCGCCAGCTACCGGGTCAGGCGGATTATTATCCCTACCTCACCACCAGCGATTTCCTGGAGCCATACCTGATCCGGCTGGTGTATCCCATTCATTCCCAGCGGTATTTTGACGGGGGACTGAAAAACGTTCAGAAGAGCTACCTGCTCCCGCTGAAGCCCGATTTCTTCACCTTCTTCTCGGCACAGGACCTGATCCGGGGTGGAGAAGTGAATATCCAGATGGAAGAACGGGCGGGCGGGTCGGTCCGGGTGACGCTCCAGATACCCCTCGGTCGCTGGGATGCTTCCGTGCAGAAGGTTGTCCCGACCGGGCGCTCCCTGAAGCTCTCCCGGATGTATTACGACGACCCAACGAAGACGCCGAGTGAAGAGAAAAACGAAGGGGTAATCGCCGAGCACCAGTTCGGACTCACGGTTTTTCCGTTTGTACAGGTGAAACGGCCGGCATACTCCGACTTCAAACCCATGTACCGCGTGCACCTGGTAGACCGGGATGTGGCCGCTCACAGCTTCAAAAACGAGTACAAGCTCAGTTTCTTCGACGCGAAAAACGACGTCATACCCGTTCCGGCGAACCGGGTCCGGCCACGGAGCCAGAAGGCCATTAACAGCGGAGCGAAATCAGAAGTCCACGTCTTAGAAGCAGACTTTGAGCGAATAGTTGTCGAAGTCGCCGGACATAGAGGTGTCATCTTGCCGAAGTTTGAAATTCGTGAGATGAAAGATACTGTATTCACATTTGCAGTAGACTTCGGGACGACAAACACGCACGTTGAGTTTCTTACATCGGAAGATCGTCAGCCTAAACCGTTTACGATTGACACCGATGTACAGATTGCGACTTTGTATGACCCTGCGTTTGCGGAGCAGGACAAAGGATTCAATAATACCAAGGCATCTTTTATTTCTGAATTGGTGCCGCTGGAACTGATGCCGGAGCGATTGGGTGAGACGTATCTCTGTAAGTTTCCTCAACGCACTGCATTGATTGAAAACAGGCCCAGTTTTTCAGGAGAAAATTTATTTGGTTTTGGTGATTTCAATATTGGGTTTTTGTATGAAAAGACATCCCTTTCGGATTATACCATATCAACAAACCTGAAATGGTCTGATTTTAGTAAAAACGTAAAAGCGCAAAAACGCATCGAAGGTTTCTTGCAGTCACTTTTGCTGCTTATCCGTAACAAAGTTTTGCTGAATGGAGGTGACTTATCCAAAACTGAGCTGCTTTGGTTTTATCCCTTAAGCATGGTTGAGAACCAACGGAACTACTTCGAAGGATTGTGGAATAAGCTCTTTTCGGAAACCATCAGTAGGGAGCGTGTTCCGCGGAAAGTTCCCGAAAGTATCGCACCTTTTTACTGGTATAGTCGAGGAGGAAGTAGCAGTCAGCCCATCACGTCTAATCTGTATCCGGCAGCATTAATTGATATTGGAGGAGGAACCTCGGATATAGTTATTTTTGAAAATAATGAGCCTTCGTTGCTGACTTCAGTAAGGTTTGCCGCAAATGCCATTTTCGGCGACGGGTTTACGCTGGACGGCGCAAGAGCGAGGAATGGTTATTACAAAAAGTACCATGAGGAAGTTGAGCATCACCTGAAAACAAATTTCGGAAAGTTGAATACAGCTTACGAAGCGATACAGTCAGGTAATCACTCCGAAGACATTGTTGCCTTCTACTTTTCCCTCAAGAATAACAAAGACCTTGCTGAAAAAGCCGCCTACGATTTCAACGACCGCCTCGCCAACGACGCCGACATGAAGATCGTCCCGCTGGTGTTTTACACAGCGCTGATCTACCACGTGGCGCGGCTGATGAAGGCAAACGGCAAGCAGTTCCCGCGGTACATCGCTTTCAGCGGTACCGGCTCGAAGGTGCTGGATATCCTGACGCCGCGGAACGTTGCCCTGGCTGACCTGGCCAAGCTGATTTTCGAGGATGTGTATGGCGAGCCGTACCATGCCGACGGCCTCGATATCGTCCGGGAGCGCAATTCCCCGAAAGAATCGACCTGTAAAGGCGGCCTGAAAATGCCCGGCCTCAATTTTGCAAGGGAGGACGACGGTACGCTCGAAGCCAAAATGGACAAGATCAAGACCGTATTGTGGGGCACGACGGAAGATCGCCTCGTCGTACGCGGCGATACCTACCAGAAGATAGACAGCGAAGTGCTGCAGGGCGTAGCCGACGAAGTGAAGAAGTTTGTGGATATGCTTTTCGGCCTCGAATTCTCCTTCAGCGGAAAATTCGGTGTGAACGAAGGGCGGCTGGAGCAGTACAAGGACATCCTCCTCCGGAATCTCCTGCAAAATGTATACAGCGGCTGGGAAATGCGACGGGAAGGCCTTGATAACCTCAACAGCCCGATCGAAGAATCCCTTTTCTTCTATCCGCTGCTCGGCGCACTCAATCAGCTCGCGTGGGAAGCCGCCAACGGCTGAGTCCCGTAGATACCCGAACGGGGCGCCGCGTTGGCGCCCCCTTTTCCACCCCTCAACAGGACATGAAGCGGATCCTCTTCTTTTTTGCCGCGATGTTCAGCGTACTGATCGCTGCGGCACAGAACAACCTCGGTAGCAAACAGGCGACCTTCCAGTCGGCCGATGGTTCGGAAAAAGTAACCTATGCCGTTTTCCACCAGAAAATGGCTGATTTTTTCAAGGGAAGAAAGGACCTGCCCAAAGTAGCCGGCCTGCTTCGCCAGGTGGAACCTTACCTGAAAAAGAACCTCTCGAAAGACGATCAGGCCCGTCTGAAGAAAATTCTCAAAGACATCGAAGATCTGAAGGAAAGGGATGAGAAGACGGGCAAGCAGGTATCGATCCTTCAGACCCGGCAGGCGCTGGGTAGCTATGTCGGGCATCTCCGGGAAGAGCTGGCCGGTGTTCCGGCGGATATGGAAAGCGATTCTGTGACAGAGGATGCCACGCAGGCCGTTCCCGACACCGCTGCCAATGCCGCGCTGGATACAGCTGTGCCGGTGACGAAGGACACCAGAAGCTCCCCCTGGTTCTGGTGGGTATTGTCCGGGCTGGGAATCGTCGCGGCAGGAGCCCTGGGTTTTTTGTATGTCGGAGAAAAGAAACAGCGCGAAGCTGCCGAGGCGAAACTGGCGGTACTGCCGATTCCGCCGACGCCGGCGTCTTCGGCGATACCACTGGCGGAGCTTCAGAAGCAGGTTCCGCAGCTGATCGCGAAAATCAAGGAATATGAGAAAGCAATTGCCGATCATCAGCGGGTATTGAAAGAACACCAGGCCCGGTGGGAAGCCGACAAAAAACAATACACTCAACAGATTGAATCGCTACAGACCCAGCTGACCGAGGCACAGCAGGAGGCGCCGTCATTGATTCCGGCCGCTCCTGTCGCCGCGCCGGAGCCTCCTCCCGCTGCAACGCCCGAACCGGTTACAGAAGAGCAACCGGCCGAAGAACCCGCTCCGGAAGAACCGGCAGAATTTTACCTGTCGACGCCCAATAAGGACGGTTCCTTCCGGGATCTCCGGGCGAGCCGCTTCGACCCGTCGCAATCCCTGTACCGGGTGGTGCAGATCTCGCCGTTTGAGGCAGAGTTTGAATTTGTGAATGATCCGATTCTGGTCAGCGAAGCGCTCCGTTATCCTGAAACGTTCCTCGATCCCGTGTGCGACTACGGCGGCGGCATTCAGTACGGTGCGCGGCATATCCTTACCATTGCGAAGGGCCGGCTCCTGAAAACGAACATCGACGCCGACCGCTGGGAGCTCCAGCATAAGGCGATTATCCGCTTTGAGGGATAACTTCCCCGGCGCTGTTCCGGCAGCTGATGCGAAGGATTTCTCCGGGAATCCGGTATTCGCATCAGCTGCGTTTTATTTTTACACGATTAATCCCGACAGTCCATGACTCAACTGCTTGAAATCATCGTTATCCTCCTCATTCTCGCGGCGCAGGCGTGGGTCTGGTTTGATACAAGGGGGAGAATCCGGCGGTTTCAGGATCTGATTCCGGACGACTCCATTTTCCGCCTGCAACGCTACAAGGTACTGCGGCAGGACGTGCAGCACCTCCCTACGCGGGATGTGCTCCAGCAGATCGACAGCCTTTCTGCCCGGACCCAGCTCAGCGGGCAGCGCCTCGAAGAACTCACGCGCCGCGAAGACCAGCTCGTGGTACTCCTCTCAAACGAACTGCACGAAACCATGCGCGCCGACGCCGAACAGGAACTGGTGCAGGTGCGCGATGAGTTACTCGGCCTGCGCGCCGCACAGGCACAGCGGGAGGTATTCGAACTGCCGTTCATCCGGACGAAGGAAAAACACGAAGGCGTCGCCCGGATTCTTTCCGAAATCAATAGCTACCTGGTTCGGAACCGTACGTCGCTGGCCGATTTCAACCTGCTCAAAGACATCACCGAGCGCAACCTCGACGCCGAAGAAGAAGGCATCAACCTGACGCTGCCGATACCCCTGTACCTCGGTCTGATGGGAACCATGGCTGGTATCGTCATCGGGTTATTTGCCATGCCTGATGTGGGTTCTGCCCGTTTTTTGCAGGGAGAAGGGATCAACAACCTCATCGGGGGGGTGAAAATCGCGATGATTGCGAGCCTCGTCGGGCTCTGCCTGACGGTTCTTAATTCCTGGATTTTCCGGAATGCCAAAGCGTCTCTCGAAAGCCGGAAACAGGGTTTTTACTCTTTCCTGCAAACAGAGCTATTGCCGGTACTGTCAGAAGGAGTGAATGCCGGGCTTTTCGCCACCCTCAACCGGAGTATTCAGGAGTTCAGCCTGACGTTTAAAGATAACGTGCGGGAATTGGGCGGGATGGTCGACCGCAATCACGAATCCCTCATGGCGCAGCAAAAAGCGCTGGATACCCTGCAAAAGGTAGACCTCAGCCGGGTAGCCGGGTTCAACGTACAGGTACTCGGGCAGCTCGACCGCAGCCTCGACGCGCTCGAAAAATTCGGGTTTTACCTCAATCAGTTGAACGGGCTGGTCGATAACGCCCAGAAAATTGTAGAACGTACCCAGCATGTCGACGATATTTCTGTGCAGATTTCCAAGACGTTGCAGCAGTCGCAGGACCTGTATCTGTACCTCACCGGGCATTTTCAGCAACTGGATGAACACGGCCGGGCGTTTACCAACAAGGTAGGGCAATACGACGACCTCATCGCGCAGAGCCTTCGCTCGCTGGATCGTACCATTCACGATCAGCTGAAGACAATCGAGGATATTAAGATCCGGGAAATCAACGTCACCGACGAATACTTTACCCAAAACCGCGACAAACTGAGCAAGCTCGATTACCTGGAGTTGCTGGAACGGAAAGCGTCGACCTACCAGGAGCAGGATGCGCAACGGCAGGAGCGGATCCGCCAGCAACTGGAATCTCTCAGCAAGCAGCAGGAGCTGACACTGCAGTTGATGGAGCGGATGGTCCGCCGGCTGGAACGCGGCGCCTGGGGTCGCTTATTTTCCTCGAAGCCATGAAAACGAAGGATTCCGGTTTTTTCTGGCCGAGCTATACCGACCTGATGACGAGCCTGTTTTTCATCATGCTCGTGTTGTATGTCCTGACTGTTGCCATCCTCAAATCCAAGGAAGCCGGGTATATCAACGACGCGTTGAAGTACCAGAAAATCCAGACCATTGAGCGGGCGCTGCAGGAACTGAACGGTACCTACTTCCGGTACGATGAGAACAACAAACGCTTCCGGCTGGGTGTGGACGTGAATTTCCGCCCCAATAAAGCCGATATTTCAGAACTCGACAGCCGGACGCAGGACGACCTGCTCGAAGCGGGCCGTATACTTTTCCGGAAAATCCAGAAAGTCACGAAAGAAAACCCCGACGTCAGCTATATGGTCGTGGTGGAAGGAAATGCCCAGCGGGCCAACGACAACTGGCAGAGCGCGTTCGGCCGCCAGAACGGGTATGAACTGAGCTACCGCCGCGCGCTGGCGCTGACCGATTTCTGGAAGCGGAACGGGCTGGATTTTGACCGGTTTCCGAACTGCGAAATCCTGATCGTCGGCAGCGGGCACTTCGGCAAATCGCGGGACCCGCGGAATGAAATTGCGAACCGTCGTTTCACGATACAGATTACGTCCAAAGTAGGAAAAACACTATGAAAACCCGAGTCGCTTTGTTTTTGCTGGCGTGTATGCTCAGCGGCTGCGCCGGCTGCTCCAAAACAGGCAACCACCGGCACGAGCCGGACAGTACCCGACGAACTTCATGATTGCTTTTCCCAACGCCAAGATCAACCTGGGCCTTTTTATTACGGAAAAACGGCCTGATGGGTTTCATAACCTGGAGTCGGTGTTCGTTCCGGTAGGCTGGACCGATGTGCTGGAGATTCTTCCCGCCGCCGAAACCCGCTTTGAGAGCTCGGGGATTCCCATTCCGGGCGATCCTTCCACGAATCTCTGCCTCCGGGCTTACGGGCTCCTGGCGGCTGATTTTGACCTGCCGCCGGTGTACATGCACCTGCATAAAGTTGTACCGATCGGCGCCGGGCTGGGCGGCGGCTCTTCCGACGCAGCTTTTGTCCTGAAGATGCTGAATGACCTTTTTTCGCTGGGATTGCCTGGCGAACCGCTGGAAGCATACGCACGGCTGCTGGGAAGCGACTGCGCCTTTTTTATACGCAACGAGGTAAAATTCTGTTACGGCAAAGGCGATGAATTTTCCGAAATCAGCATTAATTTGGCTGGAAAGTCGATTTTACTGGTCAATCCGGAAATTCATATTTCCACCGCAGAGGCCTATGCCGGTGTCCGGCCGAAGCCTTCCGGGGTGGATTGGAGCCGGATCGCCGCCAGTCCGGTCGGGGAGTGGAAGCAGTGGCTCCGCAATGATTTTGAGGATTCCCTCTTCCCGAAATACCCCGCACTTCCGGCACTAAAGGAGGCGCTGTATGCCGGTGGAGCCCTGTATGCGAGTATGTCAGGGTCCGGGTCGACCGTTTACGGAATTTACGAAGGCGATGCGCCGGCCGGTTTATTTCCCGGAATGAAAACCTGGACCGGTCTATTTTAGCACTCATCGGCATGGAAAAACACGGAACCCGTCACGCCAGGCCTAATTCTTCTTCGGGAGACTGGCTCTCCAGACGCCACGAACCATACCGGTTCATGCTGGCGCTGGCGATGCTGGGCAGCGTGCTCGTGTTTCTGATTATTCTGGTGGTATACCTGTACCGTCGCCACGGCGCGAACTGGTCGGAGGTGACATTGCCGCGTATTTTCTGGCTGTCAACGGCCTTTATTCTGGCCAGCAGTGCTACCCTGCAATCCGCTGTGTCTGCTTTTAAGCGGGAGCATTTTCTGAATTACCGCATCATGCTGGGGCTGACGTTTTTCCTCGGTATCCTTTTCGTCATCATGCAGATGATCGGGTGGGGGGATATGATCGGGCATGGTATCCGGATGGAAAACAGCCCTCCCGGTTCCTTCATCTTCCTGATATCGGGTCTGCATATCGCCCATATTCTGGGCGGGCTGTATTTCCTCAGCCGGGCCTTTCTTGAAGCCATCCGCAACCGGAAGTACCTCGACGCCTATATCTACAGCGTTAATCCTCCCAATCAGTTGAAACTGAGCCTGGTAACGCTCTACTGGCACTTTGTGGACGTATTGTGGATATTGCTGTTTGCCTTCATGATTTATTTCCATCGAAAATAGCCGGGCGGAACAACACAAAGAGGTGATTATCTTCCAGTTTTCCGTTTTTCACCAGTGACTTCCGGAGGACGGCCTCCTTCACAAATCCTGCTTTTTCGAGTACCCGCATGGAAGGAGCGTTATAAGCGAATACGCCCGCCCAGAGCCGTTCCAGCTCCGGAAAATCCCGCCATACCTGTTCTGTCCACAGCTTCAGCGCTTCGGTCGCTATTCCCCGCCCCCAGAAGGGTTCGCCGAGCCAGTAGCCGATTTCCGCACTGGCGCGGTAGATATCCGCACCGGGCGTGACGCCCACACCGCCGGCCAGCTCGCCGTCTACTTCAATGGCTACGTTGTACGGCGGATTACCTTGTTTTTCACAGATACTGATCCATATTTCCGCGTCTTCCCGCGTGTAGGGATAGGGGAAGGAATCCCTGAGATTAGTGTGTATCAGAGGATTATTGGCCAGGTCTGGAAGCAGGGCTTCGTCGCCCGCACGAAAAGGACGAAGTACAATCATGGCATCAGAAGGGAATGCTGGCTGGCGGTATGCAAATCCCGCCAGATCCGGTTGAGTACATGGGAAGGATCGGCTGCGGTGAGGCCGCCATACGGGTAAAGGGTATCGACGAGCATCCGCGCGGCGGAAGCCAGGCCGAGCGCGTGGTCGTGAATCGCAGACGCGTGGCCGTCGGAGAAGCGATCCTGCCGGCAGGCCTCCCAGGACTCATCGACCGCCCGGAACAACTGCTGCCGGGCGTCGTCGAGTTGCCTGACCTGCCGGTCAAAATCTTCGCCCAGGTGGGAGAGAACAGGAATACCTCCGCGCGTTTTCTTCAGGCGGAAGTACCCTTCGCATTCTTCCAGAAAATGCACGGCCATACCTGAAAGGTTGACGGCCAGGGTAGCTTCGGCAAACGGGAGGAAGGGGTACCGGTACAACGGATCATCAGCGCGAACCGCCTGAGGATCAAGTAAAAAGGTACGCTCTGCCGGAACCACGCAGTTTTGAATTTCAAACGAATGGCTTGCCGATGCAATCAGGCCTATCGTCCGCCAGGTATCGAGCGGTGTTACTTCGCTTCGCAGAAAGGCAAAAGGTCGTATAACCGGCTGATTATCATCGTCCAATACGGGTATGCCGTTTTCCGTCAGTACGCAGTTGGCTGTAAAATGGGTAGCATGCGGCGTGCCGCTGGCGTAGTTCCAGCGTCCGTTGACGCGGTATTGCCCGTCGGGCAGACGCTCGGCTTCTCCGGTAGCAGCGCCACTACCCGCAAGCAGGGCCTGCGGATGGCGGAACACCTCGCCGGCAAAAACCGGATCCATGAATCCCCCGAACCAGCCGGCGCCGGAGCAGAGGGTAAGTACCCAGCCGGCACTGCCGTCGGCATAGGCCACAGCCTCCTCCAGCCGGATGGCGCGGGGTAAGCCCCATTGCAGGCCGCCGACCGACCGCGGGGCAAGCATTTTGAACCAGCCCTGCTCAAAAAACAGGGACAAGGTATCGGCGGCAAGCTCCCGTTGCTGCTCGGCAGTATCGGCGTTGTTCCGGATGCGGGAGATCCACTCGTCCGGAAGGCGCGGAGGCTCAGTGAAAAACATGGTTCAAAGGTACACGCGGGAACCGAATTTGGCGAGTTACGCTTATTTTCGTGCGATGCAACCGGATTTTACCATGAACGAAGCGTCTTTTGTCGAAAAAGCCACGGAAGCGATCGGAGACCGTTATCGCCTCCGCATCGTCATGGCGTTACAGGAAAGAGGAGAAATGTGTTGCTCCGACGTACAGGAGCTGACCGGTCTATCCCAGCCCTGCTGCTCTCACCATCTCAAGCTGTTATCTGATTGTGACCTGATTTCCAGCCGGAAAGAAGGGAAATTCCACAAGTACTATCTCAATAAGGAAAAGTTCGGAGAGCTGTCCCGCTTTTTCAGCGCGCTGTCCTGAAACATTTTTCAAAACGGGGTGAACTATTCGCCCGGACAGTTGTTTCTCACAACGTATCTAAAAAATTGAATACGTAATCTGTCTACAGCTATGCGTTCATCCCGACTTTTCGCTCCGGCTCAGCTGGGCAACCTGACGCTCTCCAATCACATCGCGATGGCGCCAATGACCCGCAGCCGGGCGACGGCGCTTCACGTTCCGACGGACGAGATCGCCACCTATTACGCCCAGCGGGCTTCTGCCGGGTTGTTGATTACAGAAGGCGCGAGCCCGTCTCCCAACGGCGAAGGCTATGCCCGGATTCCCGGCATCTGGAACGAAGCCCAGATCAAAGGCTGGCGCAAGGTCACCGACGCCGTACATGCCAAAGGCGGAAAGATTTTCATTCAGTTGATGCATACCGGCCGTATCGGCCATGCCCTGAATCTGACGAACGGAGGGGAAGTGCTGGCGCCCTCGGCCGTGAAAGCGGAAGGCGCGATCTACACCGATCAGGAAGGCATGAAAGACCATCCCGTTCCGCGTGCAATGACGACGGAAGAAGTACAGGATGCTGTCCAGGAATTCGTTCAGGCGGCGATCAACGCGGTGACGGCCGGATTTGACGGCGTGGAAATCCACGGCGCAAACGGTTACCTGATCGAGCAGTTTATCCGTCCGACAGCCAACCAGCGCACCGATCAATACGGAGGGACTACCGAAAACTACGCCCGGTTTGCACTGGAAATCGCCGAACGTACCGCTGCTGCCATCGGGAAAGACAAAACAGGCATCCGCCTGTCTCCCTATGGCGTAGCCAGCGATATGCCGTATCAACCGGAATTTGATTCGATCTATGCGTATCTCGCGGAAAAACTGGGCGACTACGTCACATACGTGCACCTCGTCGATCACAGCGCACTGGGTGCACCGGCTGTCCCTGATTCCATCAAACAGCTTTTCCGGGAAACATACACCGGCACGCTGATCCTGAGCGGCGGGTATACGAAAGAATCGGCGGAAGCCGATCTGGAATCCGGCAAGGCAGACCTGATTGCTATTGGCCGGCCCTTCATCAGCAATCCCGACCTGGTGGAACGTTTGCAGCAGGGCGCGGCCCTCAACGACCCTGATCCGGATACGTTCTATACTCCTGGTGAAAAAGGATATACCGACTACCCCGTACTCGAAGAAACGATCGCCTGACCTGATCTGTCTTTCCTGTGTAAAAAAAGCGGCTCCCTGCACGGGAGCCGCTTTTTTGCTATGGGATGAAAGAGAAATCAAAGCTCTTCGGTACTGACGATGGCGTCGCGGTTGAGCGGGCCGTACAGGTGGGGGAAGAGCTCCCCGTTGGTGGAGGGTTCGTACCGGAGTTCGGCTGTGAGCAGCGACTCGTCGAGGTGGAGTGCAATCAGCGGACGGATGCCGCTGTAGTAGCGTTCGAGAACGCCGGCGACCTGCTCACGGGTACTCAGGTGAATAAACCCTTCTTCGGCAAAAGTCTCCGGAACATAGGCTTCGTCCGGCTGACATTGGTACCAATAAGCTGGTTTGACAATGTGATAAAGCATAAGCGGATTCCTTTGGATAACACGACAAGGTACATTTCTGTGGCTAGAATTGAAACCCGACGTTGAAGAAAAGCCGCAATTTATCAACCTGCTCTGTGCGGGAAACGGTCAGGCTGATCGGCCCGAGAAGGCTGGTAAATGCCGCCGTAACCCCATATCCGAAGGCGTTAAACGCCCGCTCCTGACCGCTTTCGCTGATCTTGTCCCAGGAGCCGAGATGCCGCAGAAATTGCCCGGCGTCGTACCCGCCGGCCAGTACGTTGACCATCGGCAGAATATGCAGGTTTTTCCGCGGAGACCACTGGATCCCGGTCGCCAGAACCAGTACCTGCGGGGTAGAAAGCTCATTCTCCCGAAGCCCGAAAAACGGAACGCTGAGGCCGCGGGGGCGGTCGGCCTGCCCGCCGATGTTGAAGTAATCGCCTACGCCGGAGCCGTCGGCCATATCCAGGTTCGACGCCTTCCGGAGCAGGCTGAACGTCATCCCGGAAGAAAACCGCCCGATCCAGGATACCTTTTCCGACAGCGGCCAGAACTTCTGCCCGCTTACCTGCCACCGCAGATAGGGATTGATCCGTTCTTCGACCTGCCACTTATGGGCGCTGTCGGGCTGGTAGAGGCGGATGAGGAGGTTGTTGTCGACCGTCAGCCTCGCCTCTGCCGACAGCTGCGCGCCCTGGTTGGGGTAGTATACCTTGTTGAGGGAGTTGAACTGATACTGGGCAAAGACGGAGGTATTGTTCAGCTCGTATTTGTCGAAAGCGAGCGGGGTATTCGGCGGGAGATCGGCCGGGGAAATCCGCGGTTTATACCACGAGTACTCTTTCCGGATCCCGAAGCCTGCATAGCTGCGGGTATCGAAGCTGTAGGACAGCCGGGCAAACCCCATGCCGTAGTAACTGATCACGTCGGGCAGGGCGCGCCCCTGGTAAAACGAATTGCGGATATCCCGCTCGCCGTATCCGCCGGCTGCGATCCACCACCGGGCTTTGGTATCGAGGAAACGGTAGTAGTGTACCCGGAAGCGGGGGCGTTCGGCGATATCAACCGAAGCGAGCAGACGGGAGCCCCGGCCCAGCAGGTTCCGGTAGGTAAGGTTGGCAATGATGCCGGTACCGGCTTCGGAATCGTAATGCAGGGCCATTTTGGCGGCACCCTGATAGGCTTCCCGGGCGCTGAGGGTTAGCTCGGTGGCCTGGGCATCGCCGGCGGTAGTACCTTCAATGCTGTAGTTAACTTTCGAAAACAACCGCGTACCGAAGAGGCGGTGCATGGCTTCGTTGAGCTGGCGGATCGTGACGGTATCACCCTCATGAATCCCGAATTTGCCCATGGCAGTACCGAGTGTCCGGTTACTCATGCCTTCCGTGCGGATGGTCTGGAGGCGGTATCGGGATACGCCGTTTGGAAGGGATTTCCGGGGAACGGCCGGAAATTGCCGCAGCGCCTGAGCCAGGGCTTGTAATTGGGGCAGAACGGCGTTTGTCGCCCGCCTGCCGGCTGCCAGAATTTCCCGGGCATACCCGAAGTCGGCCGACTCGTATTTGAGATAATGGACGTGGTCGATGTAGATATTGGTCAGCCGCCGCTGCCGCCGCTGATCCCGGTTGGACGACAGCATCGCTGCCTGTGCCAGCAATTTCGGGAGAGAATTGAGCTTGTCTTTCCCGTACCAGCCTCCGCCGACGTCCGACCCGATGATGAATTCCGCGCCCATTTCCCGGCAATAGCTGACAGGAAAGTTGCTGTAAACGCCTCCGTCTACAAGCAGCAGGCTATCCATCGCGACAGGTGTAAAAAACGAAGGAATGGCCATAGAGGAGCGCATGGCCCGCATCAGGCTTCCCGAATGAAACATGACGGCTTCGCCACGGTAAATATCAAAGGCAACACACGTGAAGGGAATAGCCAGGCTGTCGAACCGGCTGACATTCCAGACCGGCAGGGTAAGCCCGGCAAGGAGTTCATCGAGTTTCTGCCCGTCGACCAGCCCGAGCGGCAGGCGGGGCTTAAATCCATCCAGTTGAATTTCAGCGATATACCGGCCGAATTCGTCCTTTTCTTCGATGTTGATTTCGCGGAAAGGTACCTTGTTGGTCAGGAGTTCGGTCCAGTCTATCTTCTCGACGATTTTGCGGAGGGTATCACCGCGGTAGCCGGCCGCGTATAATCCGCCGACAATCGCGCCCATACTCGTTCCGGCGATGTAATCGGGGACGATGCCAAGGGAATCGAGTGTCCGAAGTACTTCAATATGTGCGATGCCTTTGGCACCGCCGCCGCTCAGTACCAGCCCGATTTTAGGCCGGCGCGGGAAATCCTGGCCGGATACCACGCCCGAAATCAACAGGAATACCAGAAGAACCAGCAGCGACCGCATGTGTTATCGGATGAGATTATAGAGCTGACGATGCACAGCAAAACACCGGATGATGTCATCCGGCGAGGCGTCCACGTTGGAAAGAAGGATCAGACTCTTTCCAGTCGAAGGATAATAAAAATTTATCGAATTGTAGGCGTCCAGATAGCCACTGTGGCCGAGATCACCTTTTTGCCCGATCTGGATTCCGTATCCATAGCCGACTTTTCCCCAGATTGTATGGTCCCGTTCGGAAGACGGGGTCGTCATTTTTCGATAGGCGTCAACGCTGAGGAGTTTTCCGCCGTGAAGGTGGGTATTCCAGCGGAGGAGGTTTTCGGCGGTAGAAATAATAGCTCCGCCGGCGGCGAGCGGTCTGAACGACTGCAAATCCAGCTTTTCTGCCTGGTAGTGCCCATCCGGATACCGCAGGCAGGGCTGTGAAAGCCGCTGACCGGAGTAGCGTGCGGGCGTTGTAGAATGCTTCATACCGCACCGGACGAACAGGTCGGCGGCGAGGTCGTCGTATGACTTTCCGCTTGTTTTTTCAATGATCCGCGCCAGCAGTCCATATGTAAAAGTGGGAGAGTAAACGAATTTGGTACCCGGCCGGTGTGTCAACGGTTTATCGGTCGCAACTGCGCCGGACGTATGGTTCAGCAGCTGGTGAATCGTAACGGAATCGCCCCAGGAAATACCGCTAAGGTACCGACTGACGGGGTCTTCGGGACGAAGCCGGCCTTTGTCGTACTCCCGGAGTACCAGCACTGCCGTGATCTGTTTGCTCAGCGAGCCGATGACGAACTGCGCATCCCGTCGCAAGGGTACGTTCCGCCCGCAATCTGAGCAACCGCGTACCTGGATGAACGAAACACGGCCTTTTTCACCGAGTACAACGACCCCGTTGAACGTACCGGTAAAAAGCGAGTCGGGAAGAGACTGAGCCGCGAGTCGGACAGAGAACAGAACGAGAAGAATTCCAGGAAAAAGAAGGCGCATGGGACAAGAGTAAACCAGCCGAAAGTTAGTCAAAATCCGGGCAGGATCGGGCGTCCGTCCGGAGAAGAAAAGGAGAAAATTATGCTGAAAAGAAGCCCGATGGAACGATTATTTTCCTCATAATCTGTGTGGAAGAGAATGAACATATCCTCGCCTTAAGGATTTTTTAAGAATTCGTTAAGCCGAGGCTAAGCCTTCCGCGTTAGTTTTGTTTCAGCACCAAACCAGAATACCATGATTGTCGAACCGATTCATGTCATCGCCTGGTCAAGGCTCCGCCGCCGTAAACTCCGCCACCTGCGGCTGTTACCCACATCCGAAAAATCTCCGCTTTTAGGATTGCTCACCCTGGCTGCCGGTATTGTCTACCTGCTTGTAATGGAAGGCCTGGCCTGATTTCCTTCCGTTCGTTTCCCGTCTTTTAACCTGACGCACTTCTCCAGGCCGGAGAAGCAGGTGATTTTTTGCCGCTCCTTATAGCCTGTCGCCTTTTCCTGTATCGGGAAAAAGGTACGCTATTTCCTCACTTTTCCACAGGCTGCGCGCTTTGCGGAGCAGGCGCTGGTTTTTTTTCCATCCATCAAAACCGCCATTGACACGTATGAAAAGACTGATAATCGTATCCAACCGATTACCCATACAACTGATCCGGGAAGAGTCCGGCGTCCGCATGCTCGAAAGCGCGGGCGGCCTGGCCACCGCGCTCAAAAGTTACCTGGAAGCGCAGGGACGCTCCACGTTTAGTCCAGAAGAGGTCGTTTGGGTCGGCAACGCCGATTTCCCGAAAGAGCTGTGGGAAGAGTACCGGACGAGCGGATCCGCAGGCGGAACATTCACCATCGAGCCGCTGTGGCTGGATAGTTCCGTCAACGAAGGTTTCTACAATGGTTTGTCCAATTCGACCATCTGGCCGCTGTTTCACTACTTCCCGTCTATCGCCGAATTCACCGAGTCCCACTGGCAGAGCTATCAGGAGGCGAACCGCCTTTTTGCCGAACAACTCGACAACCTCTATCAACCCGGAGACGTACTATGGATCCACGATTACCACCTGTTGCTGTTGCCCCGTCTGTTTCGTGAAAGATGTCCGGATGCGTCGATCGGGTTCTTTTTGCATATCCCATTTCCCTCTTTCGAACTGTACCGCATGCTCCCCAAACCGTGGCGGGAAGACCTGCTTCGGGGATTACTGGGCGCGGATCTCATCGGGTTTCATACCAACGATTATGTCCAGCATTTTGAGAAATCGGTGCAGCGACTTGTCGGGCTGGAAAGCAAACTCCGCACCATTCAGGTCGGAAACCGGCCGGTGCGGGTGGATTTGTTTCCGATTTCGATTGATTATGACCGGTTTCACAATGCCTATACCCTTCCGGAAGTCGTTGCGGAGCGCGGTAGAATCCGGGAGCAGCTGCAGGATATCCGGTTGATTTTTTCGGTGGACCGGCTGGACTATACGAAAGGGGTCCTCAACCGGCTTCAGGGGTACGAAACCTTCCTCGAAACGCACCCGGAATGGCGCGGCAAAATCACGTTCGTGCTGGTAGTAGTGCCGTCCCGCAGCGAAATTTCTTCCTACGGAGAACGGAAACAACTGATCGAAGAAAACGTAGGGCGAATCAACGGCCGCTTTGCCACGATGAGCTGGCAGCCGGTCCTGTACCAGTACCGGAGCCTGTCGTTCGAACAACTCTGCGCCTATTACACGGCTTGTGACATCGCCATGATTACGCCGCTCCGCGACGGCATGAACCTGGTTGCGAAGGAATTCGTCGCTACCCGCCAGGACGAGCACGGTGTGCTGATTCTGAGTGAAGTAGCCGGTGCGGCGGCCGAACTCGGGGAAGCGCTTCAGATCAATCCGACCGACCGGGAGGGCGTCGCCGCGGCCATTCAGCAAGCACTGACCATGCCCGAAAAAGCACAGGCCGAGCGTCTTCGCCAGATGCAGAAACGCATCCGCGATTATGATGTGGTACAGTGGGCCGACGATTTTCTCACCCAATTACTCAACGCCAAAAACCAGCAGCACCAATGGGAGGTACGCCTCCTGGGTACTGCCCGGAGAAAGGAACTGATGGATAGTTATCAAAACGCGCGCAAGCGCCTGCTTTTGCTTGATTACGACGGCACGCTCGTGCCTTTTGCCAAATTCCCGGAACTTGCCCGGCCCGGCGAGCGGGTCGTCGAGCTGCTGAATGAGCTCGCTGCCATGCCGCAAAACCAGGTCGTGATCATCAGCGGGCGGGATAAAAAGGCCCTGGAAGGCTGGTTCGGTAATCTTCCGATACAACTCGTGGCCGAGCACGGCGCCGCGATCCGGCTGCCAGATGGCACCTGGCAGGAAAACCCCGACGCATTTCATCCCGAATGGAGAGCCAATATTTTCCAGGCCATGAACCTCGCTGTTCAGCGCTGTCCGGGAGCTTTTATCGAGGAAAAAACGCATTCGCTGGCCTGGCACTACCGCAATGCGCCGCCGGATCTCGGCTTTGCCCGTTCCCGGGAATTAATCGAAACGCTGATGGCGACGGTCGGTAACCAGCTACAGGTGATCGACGGAAACCGGGTGGTGGAAGTACGCGTCGCCGGGGTGGACAAAGGGTCCGTTGCCAGCCGTCTCGCCTCCGCCGATCAATACGATTTCATTCTGGCTATCGGCGATGACCGCACGGATGAAGACATGTTCCGGGCGCTGACCGACCGGGCCGTTACCATCAAAGTCGGGCAGCAGAAGACGCTCGCCCGCTACAGCCTGCCGGATACGGCTGCCGTATTAAGTTTTTTGCAACGTTTCGCCGGAATTGACTCGTCTGTTGAGCTGATGCCGGCGAACCACCTGGCTTCCGCGTGAATAAACTGCTTTCCAACTGGGAATGGATGGAGGTAACGGGCGTATTGCTTGCCTCCCTGCTGACCGGCCTGTTGCTGGTCCGCTACCTCGTGCCCGTCGCCGCCCGCTGGGCGCGGGCGCGCAAGTGGCCCGTTTCGGCCCGGATGGAAGGCAGTATCGGGCGGATGGTGGTATTGTGGACGTTGATGGCAGGTATGTATGCCATTGTCCGGTTTTTGCCGCAGCTTCGGGAGATACACAAGCCGATCGGCCGTATTCTGCTGGTCCTGAGTATCTTCAGCGGTACCTGGATCATCGCCCGGCTGGCGATGGCCTGGGTATCTTCCAAAACCGGGGTAACGGCCTCGGGATCGCTGCGCTCGGCTTCGATCATCAGCAATATTACCGGCGTCGTGATTTTCGCGATCGGGCTGATGATCGTTTTTCAGACGCTGGGTATCTCGATTACCCCGGCGCTGACAGCCCTAGGGGTAACCGGTCTGGCGGTAGCACTGGCTTTGCAGGACACGTTGTCCAATCTGTTCGCCGGTATTCAGCTCATCGCCTCGCGAAAAATGCGCCCGGGCGATTTCATCCAGATCGAACCGGGGATGGAAGGGTATATTCAGGACATTACCTGGCGGAATACCACGATCCAGACCTTACCCAACCACCTGGTACTGGTGCCAAACGCCAAGCTTTCAGCGGCTACGGTACGGAACTTTACCCTGCCGGACAAGGAAATTGCCGTACTGGTGGATATCAGCGTGAGCCATTCTAATGACCTCGAAAAAGTAGAACGCGTGACGATCGAAGCCGCCCGCTACATCATGCAGCATACCCAGGGCGGCGTGCGGAATTTCGAACCGTTTATCCGGTTTCATACTGTGGCGAACTACGGCGTGACGTTCAGCGTCATCATGCGGGGACTGGAGTTTACCGACCAGTACCTCATCAAACATGAATTCATCAAGAAATTATGGGCCTACTACCAGGAAGCCGACATTGAAATTGCTTTTCCGATTCACGGCGTTTTTCTGCGCCCGCAGGAAAACGGGCAGGTTGCCGAAGCGCAGCCCAAAGCCTTCTCCGAATTGCACTGATACGGTTGCGCTCACCCCGCTTCCACGACCGGCAAAGACCGCCTTTTGCCGGTAAAGCCTCCCCGGAATCCTTTCCGGAGAGGCTTTTTGTTTTCTAGCAGAAATCGGACGGTTCGTCGCAAATACCCTTTTGAATTGCACTTTATCCGGCCGATACCTTGAAATTCTAATGAAAATTTAACTTCTTTACAGTGTTTTATTCCCGGATTTTATTACCGGATAGTCTTCAAACAGAACTTCAATGCGGTTTTATCTCTGTTTGTGGGTATTTTTTCTAAGCCTGGCCAAGGTGTCCGCTGCGACGCTTTGGGTGGAAAATAATTGTACTTTAGAAAGAAATACTTCGACTATTATGCCGGCGTACCAGACCTGCCTCAAGGTGCGGTATGTAGAGGGTCCGGGGATAGAACCTCATTGGGAAACCCAGTCCGGTGAAGATCAGGCCCCTCAGGATTCCGGCGTATCTTCTTATTCGGATGACGGGCTTCTCATCTCCGCTCCCTGCCGGCTTGCCGTATTGATTCTCCGGCCGGTATCCGAGAGTACTCCCTATGCTTTCCATTATCAGTCTGTAGACAGCCTCCTGGTGCCGCCGCCGCCCCGGGCAGGATAATACTGCCTTTTCTGCACCGGTCTGCCAGACAGACCTCCGGATGTTCGTCCGGAGAGGCCGGACTGCGTATTTACCATTCTGCCACAAACGGATGCCGGTTGTTTTACCGGACATCCCCCAACCGCTATGATTGACAAGATTATTGCTTTCAGTGTACGAAGCCCGTACACCGTCGGCCTGTTGGTACTGCTCATGGCCATCTGGGGCGGGTATTCGCTGAAAACCCTCCCAATTGATGCCGTGCCCGATGTAACCAATCAGCAGGTAGACGTCATCACCAATTCACCGAACTTATCCTCACTGGAAATCGAGCGCTATATCACGACGCCCATCGAAATGGCTATGGCCAATATTCCGGGGCTCACCGAGGCGCGCTCGTACTCGAAATTCGGTTCCTCTGTTGTCAAACTCATCTTCACCGATGATACAGACATCTACTGGGCCCGTCAGCAGGTTTTCGAACGCCTGACGCAGGTACAGGCCGAAATCCCGCAGGGAGCAGGTACTCCCATCCTCGGGCCGGTATCCACCGGTCTCGGCGAAATCTTCCAATACGTGATCCGTCCGAAAGATCTCAATAACAGTCCGTATACCCTGACCGAAATCCGGACGGTTCAGGACTGGGTCGTCCGTCGCCGGCTGCTCGGCCTGCCGGGCGTGGCCGACGTCAGCGGTTACGGCGGGTATGCCAAGGAGTATCAGGCCAAGATCAAAACCGATCAGATGCGGGCGCTTGGCGTAACGGTCGACGAACTCTACGAAGCCCTCAACAAAGGCAACTCCAATACCGGCGGCGCCTATATCGAAAAAGAAAACAAAGCTTTTACCATCCGCGGTATCGGGTTGGCGCAGTCGCTCGAAGACATCGCCAATGCCGTCATCAAGAAAAACGGCAGCGTACCTATCCTGATCAAGGACGTCGCGGATGTGGAATTTGGCCATGCCCTGCGTTTTGGCGCATTGTCGAACAACGGGGAAGGAGAGGTAGTCGGCGGCTCTATTCTCATGATGAAGGGAGCCAATGGTAATCAGGTCATTACAACGCTGAAAGAGCGTTTCGCGGAGATTCAGAAGGAGCTGCCGCCGGGCCTGGTCATCGAACCCTTCCTCGACCGCTCCAAGCTGGTGAATGCTGCCATCGCGACAGTCGCGAAAAACCTGGTGGAAGGCGCAATCATCGTCATGCTGGTGATCCTGTTATTTCTCGGAAACTGGCGGGCGAGCCTCCTGGCGGCGTCGGTGATTCCGCTGGCCATGCTTTTTGCCTTTATCTGGATGAAGCTGTTCGGCGTCGTCGGAAACGTGATGAGCCTCGGCGCGATTGACTTCGGGTTGCTGGTCGACCCGGCGATTATCGTTGTCGAGTCCGCCGTTCTTTACCTGGCGCTGGCGTTGGGTAAGTTTGCCGGAAAGAAAATGACTTATACCGACCGGCAGAACGTCATCATCAGCGCGGCGGCAGAGGTGAAGAAGTCGGTGGTTTTCGGGGGATTGATCATCCTGATCGTATACTTCCCGATCCTGACGCTCGAAGGCGTCGAGGGCAAGATGTTCTCGCCGATGGCCAAGACCGTCGGGTTCGCGATTATCGGCGCGCTGCTACTGGCCGTTACCTATGTGCCGATGATGTGCGCGGTAGTGTTGCGGCCGCCGAAGTCGGCGCATCACGACGGTTTCTCCGAAAAAATTGTCCAGTTCTTCCTCAAAGGCCTGCGCCCGGTTATCCGGCTCGGCCTGCGGTTCAAATGGGCCGTCATTGTCTTTGCCTTTGCAGTGCTGGCGGGGGGGGTGATCGGCTTCGGAAAGATCGGCGGCGAGTTTATGCCGAAGATTCAGGAAGGGGATATCGTCGTGGACATGGATCTTCCGGTCGGGACAACGCTCACCGAATCCATCCGCCAAAGCCAGATTTTCCAGAAGGGCCTGATGAGTGCTTTCCCGGATGAAATAGAAGGAGCCGTTTCTAAAATTGGTACGTCGGAAGTCAAGGTAGATCCGCTGCCCCTCGAATCGCAGGAACTCTACCTGGAGCTGAAAGACAAGAAGTTCTGGAAAAAAGCGCATAACCAGGAAGAGCTGGCTGTAAAAATCAACGAGTACATGGCGCAGTTCCCCGGACCGATCTACGCTATTTCCCAGCCCATTGAAAGCCGGGTAAACGACATGATCAGCGGGGCACGGACGGATGTTGTTGTTCAGCTGTATGGTACCGATCTGGATACCCTCGTCAGCCGGACCAAGCAGATTATCCAGATCGTCCGGAATGTACCCGGAGCGGTGGATGTCAAGGGAAGCAAGGTATTCGGGCTTCCCCACCTCAATATCAAGTATGACCGCCAGCGCATGGCGATCCACGGCATCAAGGTAGAGCAGGTCAATCGGGCCGTACAAATGGCTTTCGGAGGCGCTACAGCCGGCGTGGTATACGAGGGCGACCGCCGTTTTGACGTGACGCTCCGGCTGACGGGAGAGGACCGTACCCGCCCGGAAAACATCGAAAACCTGCTCATCAACGACCAGAATAACAATCCTATTCCGCTTCGGGAAATCGCCGATATCACCGAAACGATCGGGCCTTCGGAGATTGTCCACGAAAACCTCAAGCGGGTTGTCAACCTCGGGTTCAACGTCCGCGGGCGCGACCTGGAGTCGGTCGTGAACGATGTAATCAAGGAAGTCGACGCCAAGGTCAAACTTCCCAAGGGATACAGCGTAAACTATGGAGGGGAATTTGAAAACTTCTCCCGGGCGAAGTCCCGCCTGGCGATTGTCGTCCCGATTTCCCTTGTCATCATTTTCGGATTGCTTTACCTGACGTTCCGGAACTTCCGGGATAGTCTCCTGATCTATGCCGTTGTGCCGCTGTCGGCCGTTGGCGGCGTTTTCTCCCTGCTTTTCCGGGATATGAACTTTAGTATTTCCGCCGGCGTCGGGTTTATTGCCCTCTTTGGCGTGGCGGTACTGAACGGGATCCTGCTGGTCGGCCACTTCAACGAGTTGGGCCGCCAGGGGATCGACAACCCTGACCGGCGGGTTCTGATGGGAATCGAAGAACGATTCCGCCCGGTATTGATGACATCGTTTGTGGCAGCGCTTGGGTTTATGCCAATGGCGTTGTCGACAAGCGTAGGCGCAGAAGTACAAAAACCGCTCGCGACGGTCGTGATTGGCGGTCTTCTGACGGCGACGATTCTGACCTTGATAGTATTACCCATTCTGTATGCCCTGTTTGTAAAACGCCCGTCGAGAGGCGGACATCCCCGCGGACGGAAGGCGCAGGCTGTACCGGTCACGACTATCCTGGCTGTCCTGCTGCTGGCAGGCGCTGCTCACGGACAGGCGCCGGTTAAAAAGGAAGACGTCCGGGTATTGACGCTCGACAAAGCCCTCGATCTCGCCAGAAGAAACAACCCGCAGACCCGGTTGGCGGACCTGCGGATTGAAAAGCAGAAGGTCCTGCTTCCGGCGACGGTCAACATCGACGCGCCCCGTATCTACACACAGTCGCCGACAGGTGAAAACATGCGTCTCGGGTTCATGCAGAACATCCAGTTTCCGACGGTGTATTCGCATCAGAAGCAGGCCCAGCGCCAGCAGATCCGGCTGAATGAGTCGGAGAAACGGGTGACGATCAACGACTTGTCGTATCAGGTACGTTCGGTATACAATGAGATTCTGTATTACGACAAGGTAATCGCCAATTACGAACAGCAGGACAGCCTGCTGGCCAACTTCGTGAAGGTGACGGATGTCCGGCTGAATGTCGGGCAGATTTCCCGCATCGAACGGCTCAACGCCGAAGCGCAGTACCGCGAAAACCAGATCTACCTGCGCCAGTCGCGGGCCCGCCTCCGCGGCGCCCGGATTCAGCTATGGATTCTGACCGGCCTGGAGCCCGACAGTACCCGGGCAATAGACGGAGATTTTGAACGCATCAAGTACCAGGTACCGGTCTCCCCGCTGGATTCTTCGTTTGCCGGCAATCCCCGCATCGGATTCTACGAGGAAAACCGGAAGCTGAGCGAGAAGATGTTTGACGTCGAGAAAAGCCGCAAGCTGCCGGGTATCTCCCTCGGATACATGAACCAGGGCAACCGCGATACGCCCATACAGTTCCGCTGGGAATTCGGACTGACCGTACCGCTCTGGCAATGGCAGTACAAATCACGCCAGGCCGGCGCCCGCAAGGACATCGAAATCGCACAGCAGCAGATTGCGCTCAACCGGTATGAACTCCAGGGCCTGCACGACAAAGCGTTTTCAGACTACCGGGCGTACAGCGAATCCCTGGCCTACTACGAGACCTTTGGTCTGAACCAGGCCGACGAGATTATCAAAGCGGCGCAGGACAGCTACCGCCTGGGCAGCATCGGGTACTATAACTTCCTGCTCAACCTGCAGGAGGCATTCCGGATCCGGGCCGAACACCTCGACGCGCTCCGCAATGTCAACAACGCCATCATCACGATTCAATACCTCAAAGGAGAATAATCCATGAAAAAGACATTTTTGCCCGTTATCGCCGCGCTGGCGCTTATTGCGACCACGCTCAGCGGGTGTTCGGAAAGCGAGGCGACAGAAACCGCCGAAGAAAAGAAGGAAGTAACCACCAGCGCCGATTCCCTGCGGTTGTCGCTGCAGCAGCTTGAATCGGTGAATGTAAACCTTGTGAGTTTCGAAAACCGCCAGCTTCGTCCGGTAATCAACGCCAGCGGAAAAATCAAGCTGCTGCCCGACAGCCGTTCGGAAGTACACAGCGAGGTGGAGGGCCACGTCGATGCGATCTACGTACGCGAAGGCCAGTTTGTCACGAAAGGGCAACCCCTGCTCAAGCTGACCAGTATGGAGTTTCTGGAACTGCAAAACCAGTATATCTCCGCACGCAGCGAGGCCGACTTCCTCGAAATCGAATACAAGCGTCAGGAAGAACTCAAGAAAAGCAACGTGGGTGTACTGGCGGAATATCAATCCACCGAAGCGAAACTCAACGCCGCTCTGGGCCGGGTAAAAGCCCTGAAGGCCAAGCTGAGCCTGCTCAATTTCGACGCGAATCAGCTTAATAACGTCCGGAAGGCCGAGATATCTCCGGTGGTAATTGTCCGGGCGCCGATCAGCGGATCGATCCTGAAAGTATTCCAGAACCTCGGGAAACTGGCCAATCCGACCGACCCCCTCGTGGAAATCATCAGCACGGAGCAGCTTCAGGCGAATATCTATGTCTATGAAAAAGACGCGGAGCTGGTGCAGGTAGGGCAGAAGGTAGACATCAGTTTCCCGAACGAAGCCATTCCGATGGTACAGGGAACGGTAGCGAATGTCTCCCGCTCGCTTGATACCGAAAACGGAGCTATTACGCTGTATGTCAACTTCAAACGCCCGAAGACAAACGAAATTATCTTCTCGGAAATGAACGTGCGGGCGCGTATTGTCGGTGCGACGGAGAAAAACAGCCCGAATACATTACCGAAAACAGCTATACTAAACGATGGCGAAGCCAACTATATCTTCGGTACCTCAGAACCCAACGCAGCGAAGATTCCGCTCCGGAAGCTGAAGGTGGAAGTCGAAAACGAGGGAGAAGATTATGTCCAGGTGAAAGTCCTGGAGAAAGTACCGGCGGGTATCAAGGTCGCCAACAAGAATATCCTGGCGCTGGAAGCGGAACGGAAGAAGAGTGAGTAAGGGCAGGGGGCATGGGGCATGGGGTGGGATACTCGCCGACTGTAGCTGTCCCGTTGACTAAGTAGGTGCTTTTTGGCACGGAGCATGGGGCAGAGGGCATGGGGTGGGATACTCGCCGACTGTCGCTGTCCCGCAGACTAAATAGGTGCTTTTTTGCATGGAGCATGGGGCAGAGGGCATGGGGCGAATACGCTACCCTATGCCCTCTGCCCCATGCCCTTTGCTACTTATGTTGCTTCGCCTTCTTCGCTTCAGCTTTCATTTCTTTCTTCGATTCCTTGCCTGTTTTTTCGGCAGAAGCTTCGGTCTTCTTCATATCACCGGCCATCTCCGATTTTTTGGCGTGATGGTGGTGTTTGGCTTTGGGTTCCTGGGCAAAAACAGTCGTTGTCAGGGAAACCACAGCGATGAGCAGCAGGACTTTTTTCATGAGTGAAACGCGTTTGTTTTGGAGGTTCGTTTTGTTTGGGCAAAGCGCTGTCATACAGCCTGTTAGGTTGTGTTTTCAGCGTCTTTGGACACGAACAAACTTAGAGAGAATCTGTATCGGTGGAGAAAAAAGGGGGTTAAATCCCTGTTAAAAAGCAGGGGGCAGGGGGCAGAGGGCAGAGGGCGAGTAGACTACCCTATGCCCTCTGCCCCTTGCCCCCCGCTACTTCCCGTACGCCTTCACTTCCTGCAACGTACTCCTGTACTCGCCCAGTTTGCCGGCCTTGGCGTAGTACTCGCGTGCCTGTTTGGTTTGCCCGGCGCGGTCGGCGATACGGGCCAGGCCTGCATAAGCCATTGCATGGTAGTCCTGGGTATACTGCTCGTTGATTTTCTCTTTGATGACGCGCTGGTAGTGGGCAGCGGCGGCGGCATCGTTCTTCTTGCCTTTTTCGAGAATAAGGCCGAGGAAGGTCTCCCCGGCAGAGCGGAAAACATATCCTTTTTTCTGCGTCAGCTGCTGGGCGAGCGGCTCGGCTTCCTGGTAATGGCCGGCCAGCGTCAGTGCTTCCGCATGCCGGGTCAGGTACAAGAGGTTTTCGGGAAACTCCCGGTAGATAGGTTGGGAATAATGAAGCGCCCTGGCCGGACTGTTTTCATGTTTCAGGAAGACGTGTACCAGGTAGTAGGCGGCTTCTGTCCGGGAAAACAGGGATTTTTCAAAAGCGGTATCCATCTGTTTCAGGCCGAGGGTTTTATTTCCTCCCTGAAAAAAGAACATAAACGGCTTTACAATTCCGTGATCTTCCGGGTATTGCTCCCGGTAGTAGTTGTACAGACCGGTAGAGAAGAAAAACTCCGGGTTCTGGTCCATCAGCTTAAAGCCCTTGCGCATGTACGTATAGGTTCGCTTGGCTTCGCCGAGGGCTTTCATGAAATCGCCCCGGTCGGATTCGAGCATGGCCAGGTAGCTATGTGACGCGAGCAGAAAAAAGGTAGCTTCGGTGTCGTGCTTGTCGGCCGACCGCATTTTTTCCGCCTGCTGAAGCGATTGCCGCAGGTAGGCTTCGTATTTCCCGGCCATCGCCTGGTTTTCCACAAGAGGCAGGTACTGCCAATACAACTGAATCGCCTGAAGGAGCGGGTTGACGGGGTGATCCGGGTAGCGTGCCCGGATTTTCTGCTGAAAGGGTTCGGCTTCCCGGAATTCGAAGTTGTAGAGGTTTCGCAGCGCTTCCAGCACCAGGTGCTGGGTATCCTTGTCGTGAAGAATCTGGCTTTGAGCAGGGAAGAAACAGCCTCCCGTGAGCAGGAGACAGAGGAGTACTTTTCTGAATAGGTAGTTCATGGCTTGGGAAAAAAGGCTTCCGGACGGTGGGCTCCGCCGGAAACCGATAATAAGAATGATCCGGTAAAGGTATGAAGCATTTCGCCCAGACCCTTAGATTTGTCTTTCCGAAGCGGATGTTCCGTATTCGCAGCACCCGCTTTTTGTCTCATGATTCCCTATCAATCGTTCCTGCTGGATAACGGCCTCCGGGTATTTGTTCACGAAGATCCGACGACGCCCATGGCGGCGGTCAACGTGATCTACAACGTGGGCTCCCGGGATGAAAACCCGGAAAAGACAGGGTTTGCACACCTTTTCGAACATTTGATGTTTGGCGGATCGGCGCACATTCCCGACTATGACACGCCCCTGCAGCGTGTCGGCGGGGAAAACAATGCCTTTACATCCGCCGATATTACCAATTACTATATCACACTGCCGGCTACCAACCTCGAAACGGCTTTCTGGCTCGAGTCCGACCGGATGATGTCGCTTTCCTTTGATCCTGAGGTGCTGGAAGTGCAACGCAGCGTGGTCATCGAAGAGTTCAAACAACGGTACCTGAATCAGCCCTATGGCGATGTCTGGCTGAAGCTGCGTCCGCTCGCGTATACGACTCACCCGTATCAGTGGGCAACGATCGGCAAGGAAATCAGCCATATTGAAGAAGCTACGCTCGACGACGTTCGTGATTTTTTCTTCCGGTATTACCTGCCCAATAATGCAGTGCTGGTCGTTGCCGGCAATGTCACCACCGAACAGGTCAAGCAACTTTGCCGGAAATGGTTTGAACCGATCGCGCCTGGCGCCGCCTATAACCGCCATCTGCCAAAAGAACCCGTTCAGACCGAAGCCCGCTTCCTGAAAACCGGCGCCAAAGTACCCCTGCACGCCCTTTACAAAGCCTACCACATGGGCGGGCGGTATGAGCAGGCTTTTTACGAAGCCGACCTGATGGCGGATATTCTTGGCCGAGGCAAGTCCTCCCGCCTGTACCGGAAACTGGTGAAGGAAAATCCGGTCTTCAATTCCATCAACGCATACCCGACGGCCAGTCTGGAACCGGGATTGTTTGTCATCCAGGGTAACCTGAACCGGGGCGTGTCGCTCGAGGAAGGAGAAGCCGCCGTACAATCGGTAATCGATGAATTGCTGGCAACGGGCCCGCTCGAATCGGAAGTACAAAAAGTTAAAAACCAGGCGGAAGCTACCCTGGCCTTTGCCGAGGTAGAGCTGCTCAACCGGGCCATGAACCTGGCCTTCGCCGCCAATGGCGCCGACGCCGGCTGGGTCAACGGCGAAGCGGAACGGATTCAGTCCGTAACGGCCGACGGCATTGCTGCCGCTACCGCATCCATTCTCCGTCCCGCAAATTGTTCGACATTACATTACGAGGCTCAGGCATAGGGCCGACAATCATACCCATCTCATGTCATTACAAACCCTTATTCATCAGGAACTGACAGAAGCTCAGGAGGTATTGGACCGGTTCCTGAAAGAGGAAACCAACCTTCAACGCATCGAAGACGCCGCCAGACTGCTGGCGTCGGCTATTCAGAACGGAAAAAAAATCATCTCCTGTGGCAACGGCGGCTCGCATTGCGACGCCATGCATTTCGCCGAGGAGCTTACCGGACGCTACCGGGACGACCGCCGGTCGCTTCCCGCCATCGCCGTATCAGATCCGAGCCATATTTCCTGTGTATCAAACGATTACGGGTATGAGTTTGTCTTCAGCCGCTTTGTCGAAGGGCTGGGGCAGGAGGGAGATGTACTGGTGGGTATCAGTACCTCGGGCAATTCCGCCAATATCATCCGCGCGGTGGAAGCCGCCCGGAAGAAAGGCATGCACGTCATTACCCTTACCGGTAAGGATGGCGGAAAAATGGCCGGTACTGCCGACGTGGAACTGCGTGTTCCGCATTTTGGCTATGCCGATCGTATTCAGGAGATTCACATCAAAATCATTCATATCCTGATCATGCTGATTGAGAAACTGGTCGTCGACTGACGCAGGGAAACGCCCGTCAACGGACGTCTTTTCTCCGGAGACCCTATCAGCAGATTTCCTCTAACACCTATGCAAGAAGAAAAGAAGTACCGCTCGCAGGACTGGTTCGGTAAAGGCGGCAAAGACGGCTTCATCTACCGGTCGTTCATGAAAAACCAGGGTGTTCCGCACGATGAGTTTACCGGAAAGCCGGTTATCGGTATCTGCAATACCTGGTCGGAGCTGACGCCGTGCAATGGTCACTTTCGCGAACTGGCCGAGCACATCAAGCGGGGTATCTGGGAGGCCGGCGGCTTTCCGGTAGAGTTTCCGGTGATGTCTCTCGGGGAAACCCTCATCAAGCCTACTGCCATGCTGTACCGCAACCTGGTGAGCATGGATGTGGAAGAATCGATCCGCGCCAATCCGGTTGACGGTGTCGTACTGATGTGCGGCTGCGACAAAACTACGCCCTCGCTCGTCATGGGAGCGGCCAGTGTGGACCTGCCGACGATCGTACTTTCCGGAGGACCGATGCTGGCCGGGCATTTCAAAGGCCGCAAAATCGGTACATCGGATGTCTGGCGCTTTGCTGAAGCCTATAAAGTAGGGGAGCTGACGCAGGAGGAATTCATCGCCGCCGAAGCCTGCATGGCCCGCAGTGCCGGTCACTGTGCGGTAATGGGTACGGCTTCAACGATGGCGTCGATGGTGGAGTCCCTCGGACTGACCCTGCCGAATAATGCGTCTATTCCGGCTGCCGACTCGCGTCGGCGGGCCCTGGCGCACCTCACCGGTCGCCGCATTGTGCAAATGGTGAAGGATGACCTGAAAATGTCGCAAATCCTCACGCGGAAAGCGTTTGAAAACGCGATCATGGTCAATGCCGCCATCGGCGGGTCGACGAACTTCGTCATTCACCTCAAGGCGATTGCCGGCCGGGTAGGCGTAGAGCTCGATCTTGAAGACTTTGACAAGCTTTCGGAAGAAATCCCCTTTATCGCGAACGTACAGCCTTCCGGCGAGCATTTCTTCGAAGACCTGTACTACGCGGGCGGCATCCCGGCTGTCATGAAGGAACTCGAAGGTTTCCTGCACCTGGACGCAGTTACCGCTACCGGCGCGCCGCTGGGCGACAATATCGCCGATGCCGGCGCCCATAACCGGGAGATTATCGCGACGGTCGATAATCCGTTCAAGCCGAATACCGGGCTGGCGGTGCTGAAAGGTAACCTGGCGTCAAACGGGGCCGTACTGAAGCCCTCCGCGGCCAGTCCGCACCTGATGACACATACCGGTCGGGCCGTGGTGTTCGAAGACATTGACGACTACAAAGCCCGCGTCGACGATCCCGATCTGGATATCGATGAAACGTGCATTATGGTACTGAAGAACGTCGGCCCCCGTGGCTATCCGGGTATGCCGGAAGTCGGGAATATGACGCTTCCCAAGAAAATCATTGAAAAGGGCGTGCATGATATGATCCGTATTTCGGACGGGCGGATGAGCGGTACCGGGTTTGGTACCGTGGTACTCCACGTCTCACCGGAGGCGGCTGTTGGCGGAAATCTGGCTTTGGTACAGAACGGAGACCTCATTACGCTCGATGTGCCGAACCGCTCCCTCCACCTGCATGTATCTGACGAAGAACTCGAAACCCGCCGGAAGGAATGGCAACCATTGAACCTCGGATATGACCGCGGATATGTCAACCTCTATCTCCGGCACGTTCAGCAGTCGCATGAAGGCGCAGACCTTGACTTTCTCGTCGGAAACTCCGGTACCTGGAAACTGAGGGATTCACACTGATTCCTTCACAGGAAAAATTTAGCCTTCTGTGTATTCTGTGCTTTCTGTGAGCAATTTTTTAGTTTCTCACAGAAAGCACAGAATACACAGAAGGTTTTTTATTTCTTCTTTGCGCGCTTCACCGGTTCAAACAAGGTATCGCCGAAAATGGTATCCGAGGCAGTTACCCCCGGTTCGGGACCGGGTCTTTTCCGCGGCAGGAACAGCAGGCTGCCACCTACTGCGATCAACAGTACCGCAAGCAGGCCGACAATACCCAGACGAAAGATCTTTCCGGTGGCATCCATAGGAACAAACTGGTACAGGGTTTTCATCCAACCCGAAAAGGCCATACCATGGATACGTCCACACCTCCATCCGCGGGTACTGCTGCGGCACGTCCCCTTTACCGCCGGATAGGCGCTATACTCTCCATTCTCCTTTTGATACCGGTACTTGCCTGGATAGTGGGGATGTTTTTCCTCAAACCGCTGCTGGGCGACCGGCTCATCCGCGTCGCGGAAAAAGAAGCCGGCTACCGCCTCGAAATAGGTTCCATGCGCTATAATCTCCTGACGGGGGCGGGTATGCTGTCGGGCCTGAAAATCCAGGCGGACTCAGCTACGCGCGGAGCGTTTGTCGTGGGTACTATTGCACAAATCGATATTCGTTCCATTCATCTTCTGGCATGGTGGAAGACTAATCAAATTCGCATAGATGAAATCCTGGTTATCCGTCCCGACTTCGCGTACCGTCCGGCACGTGTGTCAACTTCCGAAAGCAGCGAGGGTGTAGAATGGTCTGTCGGGTCGGTCCAATGCCGGGAGGGGCATTTCAGGGTACTCGATTCTACCGGAACTGCTGTTGCTGCCATCGGCCGGATTACGTTTCAGGTCGACTCCCTGCAGCACCAGGCACGGGCCGACGGGCTTCCCGGCCGACTGGTTTCGCTTCAGGCTGATTCACTATGGACGGGCGACGAGTGGTCGGATTACCGCCTCGCTTCTCTTTCATTTGAAAACAGCCGGCTGGAGATGAATACCGCTTCGATACAACCCCGGAACAAACGGTTCGAACATGTACGGAAATCCGGCGGGAATACCTACACGGCAGCCTCTGCCGCGCATATACAGGCTGAGGGAGTGCAATTGAGTGATACCGCCGTGCGGTTGCAGACGTTGCGTGTGGACGAGGGCGATGTTGCCGTATTCGAAGTCCGCAACCGTTCTTCGAAGGCATCCGGCCCACGGAATCCCTTTCCTATGCAGCAATTCATAAAACTACCGCTTTTCGTTTCCTGTGATACGATTTCGGTGGCCGGTATTAACGTCCGGTACGATGAGTTCAATCCCGATACGCGGAAGACCGGCGGCGTCAGCTTCAGGGGTATCCGCGGAACGATTTCGGGGCTTTCAAACGACTCCGCCGTCTTAAAAACCCGACCCTGGTGCCTGGCTCATTTCGATACCCGTTTCATGGGGCAATATCCGCTCCGCGTTGATTTCCGATTTCGGCAGGGATCTGCGAAGGGCTACTATGAATGCCGGGCGGATTTGGGGCCGGTAGATCTTCCGTCGATGAATCCTGTATTTAAGCCGCTGGCGAAGGTTTCGATTGAATCCGGGCGGGTAAATCACCTGCGGTTTCAGTTTTCGGGAGACGAACGCACGTCTTCCGGGACGGCTTCGTTTTTGTATCAGGATCTTTCTGTTAAAATCCTGAAGCACGACGAAGGAAAGGGCTTTCGCATCCGGGACCTGTTATCGTTCACGGCCAACCGGTTGCTTGTCTACAAACACAACCCGATGCCCCGGAAGGAAGTACGGACCGGAGCGATCCGTTATACCCGTATTCCGGGTGAAAGTTTCTGGGGAATACTCTGGCGAAGCATTCGTTCAGGCCTCTGGAGCTCAGTGAAAAGAACCTAGGAACTAAAAATATCGTTTATTTAACAGGAGATAATCGGGACAGTCGGGACTGTCCCGGGCGCGGAGTGCCAACGCCCGGAAGGGGCGAAATAAAAACCTCCGGCGAACTCTTAAAAACCTATTAATTTTGTATTTTTGTAAACTGGGGATAGGCTGCCTGGGACGTTTTGCCGCTATATTTGGTTGGCTTGGCGTTACGGAATTGTTAAGGCGCCGGCCCTGACCCTTAGCTTTTATACGCATCTCAAATGACTGTAAGCGTCCTGATTGCCGGTATTCTGGCTTATTTACTGGGTTCCATTCCTACCTCAGTTTGGTATGGACAGGCTTTCTTCGGTATTGATGTCCGGAATCACGGTAGCGGCAACGCGGGAGCCACGAATACCTTCCGGGTATTAGGCAAGCGTGCCGGAACAATTGTGTTGCTGATTGATGTGCTTAAAGGCTGGATTGCAGCCAACCTGGCCCTGATTTTATTTTACCTCGGGGAGATTTCGATGGATGAACGCGTGCCGATGAAGCTCGCTTTCGGTATCATCGCGGTGATTGGTCACCTGTTCCCTGTTTTTGCCAATTTCAAAGGCGGAAAAGGGGTAGCTACCCTGCTCGGGATGGTACTCAGTATCCACCCGGAAGCAGCCGGAGCCTGTATAGCTGTTTTTGTATTGGTGATGATTTCATCCCGATACGTGTCGCTGAGTTCTATCCTAGCGACGTTGTCTTTCCCGCTGATGATGGTCTTCGGACTCTTCGGTCCGGAAAGTAACCTGCTGATTATCTTTGGATTTGTCTTATTCGCATTGATCGTTTATACGCACCACAAGAACATTGGCCGCCTGCTGCGCGGCGAAGAAAGCCGGGTGCCGATCGGTCGTCGCCGGAGCCGGTAATACCGGACTGGTTTATCAGAGCAAGGGCTGTCTCACAACGTGACGACAGCCCTTGTTTGTTTGGTCTGTTTCCCACAGAAAACAAAGGCTTCACAGAAGACCTTATCATTTCGGTCTTTTTGTCTGTGTATGCTGTGAAGTCTGTGAGAAAAATAAAGTCCCTGAAGTGCAGACCCGTCTGGTCGGGAGATAAATTTTATTTCTCACAGAAAACACAGACTTCTCAGAAAGGTACCTTATCGTTTCGGTTTTTTTGTCTGTGTATTCTGTGAAGTCTGTGAGAAAAATAAAGTTCCTGAAGTGCAGACCCGTCTGGTCGGGAGATAAATTTTATTTCTCACAGAAAACACAGACTTCACAGAAAGGTACCTTATCGTTTCAGTCTTTTTTGTCTGTGTATTCTGTGAAGTCTGTGAGAAAAATAAAGTCCCTGACGTGCAGACCCGTCTGGTCGGGAGATAAATTTTATTTCTCACAGAAAACACAGACTTCACAGAAGGTACCTTATCGTTTCAGTCTTTTTTGTCTGTGTATTCTGTGAAGTCTGTGAGAAAAAACAGAATCCTGTCATATAAGACCCGTTCTGTTAAGTCTGTGAGAAAACCCAACCTACCTCCTTTTTCATGTTCCATGCGCTCGCACCGCACGGGTTTTCCTATTTTTGCACGTCTGAATTCATTCTCTATGCAAGACTATCTCCAGGCCCACAAAGGCCGCTTCCTCGACGAACTACTTGAACTCCTGCGGATTCCGTCCGTCAGCGCTGATTCCAACTACAAAGGCGACGTCCGGAAGGCCGCCGAATACGTCCGCGAAAGCCTTGCAAAAGCCGGCGCCGACGTGGCAGAACTCCACGAGACCAACGGGCACCCGATCGTCTTCGGTGAGAAAATCATCGATCCGGCACTGCCGACTGTCCTTGTATACGGCCACTACGACGTACAACCCGCTGATCCCCTTGAACTCTGGACTTCGCCTCCGTTCGAGCCGGTTATTAAAGACGAGAAGATCTACGCCCGTGGCTCGGCCGATGACAAAGGCCAGTTCTTCATGCACGTCAAAGCTTTCGAAGCCATGATGGCAACGGGCTCGCTTCCCTGTAACGTCAAATTCATGATCGAAGGAGAAGAGGAAGTGGGTTCCAACAACCTCGGTACCTTCGTCGCCAGCAACCGCGAAAAACTCAAAGCAGACGTCATCCTGATTTCGGATACGGCCATGATTGCGAACGACGTGCCGTCTATCGATACCGGTCTGCGCGGACTGAGCTACGTGGAAGTCGAAGTAACGGGTCCGAACCGCGACCTCCACTCAGGCGTATACGGCGGAGCTGTTGCCAATCCGATCAATACGCTGGCGAAAATGATTGCCAGCCTGCACGACGAGAAAGGCCATATCACGATTCCGCATTTTTATGACGACGTGGTGGAACTGACCGCAGACGAACGCGCACTGCTGGAGTCGGCGCCGTTCAGCCTCGACGAATACAAAACCGACCTGGATATCGACGATGTGCAGGGAGAAGAAGGGTATAGCACCCGGGAGCGGGCGAGTATCCGGCCGACGCTCGATTGCAACGGCATCTGGGGCGGGTATACCGGCGAAGGCGCCAAGACGGTTCTCCCGTCCAAAGCCTTTGCGAAAATCTCCATGCGCCTGGTGCCGAATCAGGACTGGAACAAAATCACCGATCTATTTGCCGAGCATTTCCGCCGCATCGCTCCGAAATCCGTCAAAGTGAAGGTAACCCCGCACCACGGCGGTCAGCCCTACCTGACCCCGCTGGAATCGGCTGCTTACCGCGCGGCTGAAGCGGCGCTGGCGGAGAGCTTCGGCAAGAAGCCCGTCCCGACGCGCGGCGGTGGCAGTATCCCCATCGTAGCACTTTTCGAGAAGGAGCTCGGGCTTAAAACCGTACTCATGGGTTTCGGACTTGATTCCGACGCCATTCACTCACCCAACGAACATTACGGCCTGTTCAATTTCTATAAGGGAATTGAAACGATTCCGTTGTTCTTCAAACATTTTGCGGAACTCTCCCGCTGACAACTTCCCGGTCTGCCCGCCCGGCAGACCGGGATTTTTTTGCTTCTATGCGTCTTCTGTATCTCCTGACCGCATTCCTGGTCGCTTCTTCTTCCTACGCCCAGAATAAAGCTGAATTTCTTCCCAAAGGACATCTATTCGAACCGATCGTACTTGATCCGCTGGAGGCAAAAACCAGTGGTTCCATTGTGCGCCGTTCGCAGGAGGGCGTGAGCCAGGATGGCGTATTCGCGCCTTTTTCCATTGGTTTTCAGAAAGGTTTTGTGCGCTGGTCCCGCGATGAGCAGCACGCTTCCGAGCTGGCGCTTGACGTTGTCGCGAATACCCAGTTCGAAATGTTTCATGATAGCAAGGAAAACCGCTTCCGGCGGTACCTGTTTAATGTCGACTACCGTGTCGGACTGCTTTACAATCTGAAGCGGGGCGCGAATAGCTGGCGTTTCCGGATTTATCACTTGTCGTCGCACCTTGGCGACGACTACCTCATCCGGCAGAATCTTAATTATTTCATTCCCAATGCCGTCAACTACGAGCAGGTCGACGCCTTGTACAGCCATCAGGGCCGTGCCGTTCGCCTGTATGGAGGGGTGGGACTAGGGCTGCGTCCGTCGTCCGAGCGGAAACGGCTTTACGTGCAGACCGGGTTTGTCTGGAAGCAACCCAACCGGCAGAAAGCCCGCTGGTGGGGTGGAGTGGACGCCCGTATGATCGAGGAAACAGAGTTTCACCCGGGCGTCTCGGCAGCGTTCGGAATTGAGCTGGGCGAAACGGACCGGAATCCGATCAGCCTGGCGCTACAGTTTTTTCACGGGCCGCTGCCATACAGCGTCTTCGAACGAAAAATCAATACCTGGGCAGGAATAGGATTCTACCTGAATCCGTTCTGAGGTTATTTCAGGAACTGTATCTCGGCCTTTCGGTCGGGTTGGCGGTCGGTCTCCGGAGAATCGGAAGGGACGACCGCTTTTTCTTTTCCTTCGGCAGACAGGCGTATGACGGAATCCGGGATGCCCTTTTCCAGCAAAAATGCCCGGATCGCTTCCGCTCTCCGCATGGAAAGGGTTTTGTTGGAACCGGCCTCGCCGACTGCATCCGCAAATCCGACTACCTGTATGATCCGCGGCGCTTCCTGCTGCGCGTGAGCGGCGAGCCGCCGGAGCTGATCCAGCGCAGTCGGCACTAGTTCGGCCGAATTGAAAGGGAAGTAGATAGTGCCTGTACGAGAGACGGCCAGGCCGGTAGTTGCCGGTACCTCGATAGGCTTTTCTTTGAACAGCATCGTCTCGGTAGCGACGACGAGGTCGGCGTCGCGGCCTTCTTCCGCCCGTACGAAACAAAGCCAGCCTTCTGTCGGGTGAAACGCCGGATACGCTTCAAACCCGGGAGTATTGATACCGGCAAGCGGCTCCGGATCTCCCCATTCAGACCAGTCGTCCGATAGCCGCCGGGCACGGTACAGGTCTGCATTTCCTCCGCGGTCACTCGCAAAATACAGGTACGGCTCCCGCCAGAAAGGGGCGAAGTCGTTTCCGTCCGAATTCAGGCCAAGTGGTATTGGCTCCGCACGGGAAGTTGTTTTCGGGACGAGAAAGAGATCGTCGTCCTCCCGGCCGGCTGCCGGCATGGCAACGAGCAGGAGGGAGTTAGAAACGACATGGAAACCGATATGCCCGGAAGCGGTGGAGAGCCCGGGAAGGTCGATGGCTTCCGGTTTTTGCCACTGCCCGTTGCGGTAGCGGGACAGGGAAAGACCGGGGCGGGATCGCCGGCCGGTCGACTGATTGGCCAGGTAGAGTCCCTCCGCTGTCAGCGCCACAACGGCGTCGTCAAACCGGGTATTGAGGGGCAGGGGCAGGGCTTCGCTCCAGCGGCCGTCGTGCCCGCGAACTGAAAACCACGCATCCTGAAGGCCTTTGTTCTGCGGATGTCCGTCGCGAACGAAAAAGAGGGTATCTCCCTTCGGCGAAAATACCGGCGCGAGCTCCTGCGCGGAGGAATTGGGTAGCTGGGCATACGTCGTCCCCCAAAAAAAGAGACACCACAGGCCGGGAAAAATACCCGGCATGCGGTGTCTCTTGAAGGGATTCCGGCGCCGCATGGCTTACTTCGGAAACTTCATTTTGTAGTCTACCCGGATTTCCCCTTTGGTGATGTTCGACATCTTCTTTTTGAGAAGCGTCCGCTTCAGCGGGGGCAGGTGGTCGGTAAAGAGAATGCCTTCGAGGTGGTCATACTCGTGCTGAATGATCCGCGCGGCAATGCCTTCGTAGTCTTCGATGTGCTCGTTCCAGTCGAGATCGAAGTAACGGATTTTGAGGCGTTCGGGCCGAAGCACATCCGCCCGGATGCCCGGAATGGAGAGGCAGCCTTCTTCGTAGGCCCATTCTTCCCCTTCTTCTTCGAGGATTTCGGGGTTGACGAATGCTTTCTTGAAATTGACGAGGCTCGGGTCGAAATCTTCGCTGTCTTCCTCTTCTCCGTCGATAATAGGCGTTCCGTCCACGACAAACAGGCGGAGGCTGTAACCGACCTGCGGCGCGGCCAGTCCTACACCCGACGCCTTGTACATGGTCTCGAACATGTTATCGGCCAGCTCGCGCAGGTTCACAGGCGTATCTTTCGGAATATCTTCGGTAACCTTTCTCAGCACAGGATCACCAAATGCGACGATGGGTAAAATCATAAACTCCGGATCTTTCCGCCCGGCGTTTCAGGCGGTATGTGATGAATGAAAAGACAAAATACGTGAAACCCTCCGGCTTTTCCGAGTCCGGCGGCGGCGAATATATCCGACCATTAATTCCGCCACTCCGCTTGTTAATCCTCCGGGTTTCTTCCATTTTAAGGAATCAAATTCGTTCAGCCGTTCCGGTCAGCGGAAGAAATTCCGGTTTCGGGAGGCAGGCGGCAGGCTCGCGTTCGCATGACATTTGATACCTGGAATATTGCTTTCGTGGGGATGGTTACCTCGATGTTGCTTTTCAACATCATGCAGTGGTATTCCCACCGGGAGCGGGTTTACGGGTACTACACGCTGTTCATGTTGTTGTGGCTGGGGTATTTTGTATTGCGTCAGGAGGGAGAAGCATGGCTGCGGGAGGGTACGTATCATTTTGTACGGGTGGCCGTTCCGATGATGGCGTACTTCGTTTACTATGATTTTTCAGCGGTCTTTACGCGGTTGCGGGATGAGAAACTGCTGAAGCTTTTTTCCCGGGTACAGGCGCTGCTGACGGTGTATGTGCTGGTCGAAATGGGCCTTTGTTTTTTTTCGGAAGGATGGCGGTTACCGGTACACGAGTACCTGCATATCGCGATGCGGACGATCCTGATTCTGGCCTCCGGCTATATTATCTGGCGGATGGCCCAGGCGCCTGACCGGGTCATCCGGTATTTTGTCGCCGGTTCGCTGCTGCTGGTATTATTCGGGGCGATTGCCATGGTTACCACCATCACAGGTATCCGGCCGAGTACGCCCCTTCGGCCCTGGGAAGCGCCGCTGTTTTACATGCAGATCGGGATTATCCTGGAGTTGCTGTGTTTCTCGCTCGGATTGGCCTATCGCCACCGCCGAGCCAGTATCGAAAAGGCAGTCGTATTTGAGCAACTGGCCAGGGAACGGGAGCAACTGGAGCGGGAGCGGCTGGAAACCAAACTTGCCGCCCAGCAGACGCACAAGCTTCTGAGCGACCTCCGGATGAAGGCCCTGCGGGCACAGATGAATCCGCACTTTCTGTTTAATTCGCTCAATGCGATTCAGGAGTGTATTCTGACCGAGCAGACCGATGCCGCAGCGAGCTACCTGGCGAAATTCTCCAAACTGGTACGGCTGATTCTGGAGAGTTCCGACAAGCAGATGATACCGCTGTCGTCCGAAATCGAAAGCCTCCGGCTATACCTGGATGTTGAGTCGCTGCGGTTTACGCAGGCTTTTTTTTACGAAATACTGGTACATACCCATATTGACGCTTCCCTGATCAATATTCCGCCGATGCTTGTCCAACCCTATGCGGAAAATGCCATCTGGCACGGCCTGCTGCACAAGGAGGGAGACCGGAAGCTGACGATTTCTTTTTTTTCGGACGATGAATTTCTGTACATCGAGATCCAGGATAATGGTATCGGACGGGCGAAAGCCGGTCAGGAACAAAATCCCCTGAAAAAAGAATACGAGTCCCGCGGGATGAAACTGACCGACGAGCGATTGCAGGCACTGAGCGAACGGGAGGGCGTCAATGCGTTCGCTGAAGTCGAAGACCTCGCAGATCCCGCAGGCCGGCCCGCCGGAACCCGGGTGATGGTTACCCTGCCCATCTGATCCACGCATTTATTAATCTGTTATTCAACATGCTGACCACGCTCATTATTGACGACGAAATACGGGGTAGAAACCTGCTGAGAGAACTGGTAAACCGCTACTGCCCGGAAATTGAATTGCTGGGCATGGCTTCCTCCGCGCTGGAAGGCATCGAAATGATCCGGAAATACAAGCCGAATTTTATCTTTCTCGACATCAAAATGCCTGGAATGACCGGCTTTGAGATGATCGAGGCGCTGGACGACATTGACTTTGATATCGTCTTCGTGACCGCCTACAATGAGTTTGCGGTGAAGGCGTACAAGTACTCGGCTTTCGATTACCTGCTCAAGCCGGTCGACCCCGACGAGCTCAAGGCTACCATGCACCGCCTGCAATCCAAACGCCAGAGCCAGACCCTGAGCGCCCGCCTGAACCTGCTGATGAAGACGCTGGAGGAACCGAAAAAACTTCCTTCCAAAATCACGATCTCGGCAGCCGACGGAATCACGATTCTGAACATCGAGGAGATCATTTACCTGGAAGCGGACGGACCGTATACCACATTTTTCCTGCAGGACGGAACCAAGATTATTTCGTCACACAACCTGAAAGAATACGAGGAGCTGCTGACGGACCATGGTTTCTTCCGGAGCCACCATTCCTTCCTGCTCAACATGAACCACATCAAGAAATACATCAAGTCGGACGGATATGTGCTGATGAGCAACGGACGGCACGCGGAGGTCAGCAAGCGCAAAAAAGACGAGTTCATGACACGTCTGGGGCAGATCTGACCCATTTGATCGCGTCGATTGCTCTTTTACTAATCCGTTGAGTCCGGTTATGGAACGGCCGGTATTTTGCAGCGTATTTTCGTGTATTTGCGGAGGTTCACTTTCCCCTGCTATGATGAACCTTCTCCTTTCTTTTCTGCTGCTGCTGCCGTCCGGGCAACCGGAATGCTCCTGTTCGACCTTCGAAGGAGGATCCCGTATAACGGTTACGCTGACAGGCGGCGCGAATGCCGGCACTTACACGGTGTCGACACCGAAAACGACCTGTTCAAAAGGACTGACGGGACCTGCTTCTTTCGGAAACCAGTATTCCGAGAAAGGCAAGAGCGATGCTGAATTTTCCAGCCTGCAGCTGATCGTAGACGATGCATCCGCGGCCGGCACCGGAACCGACAAGTTTTACGTAAAAGTGGCTTTTGGCAAAGTTTTGGTTGGACGCAAGTATGAAATTAACGGATCCTCGAATCCGATGGCCGGCGCCAAAACCGGGAAAGGGACCCTATCCCTGAAAGAAGGAGGCGGAAAGAAAACGGTAACGCTGGAGGGAGAAACAGCCGACGGCGTCAAAATACGGGTAACGCTTGAATGCTTCAAGACCCTGGTCAATCGCAACGGAACATATGTGGAAGAATAGCAACCGGCAACCGTTCACGAACTGCCTCCGCATCGCGGCGTCCCGACAGAAATAAACCGCTAAATTGGCAGCCGTGCCGGTGAAAACAGACGGGTCTTGTTACGTTCAATCATCCTTTTCAAACCTATGAAACTTACATCACACCTTATTCTCTTCGGATCGATGGTCATGGCCGTCACTTCCTGTAATTTTGTGAGCAAAGCGAAGGAAACGGCGGAGAACGCACAGAATGTTGCACAGGCTGCCGAGAACATTGCCAAGTCCGGAGAGACGATCAGCAAGCGCGTGGAAGCGCGCCGCGCCAAAGGAGATACCCTGGCAATGCCCTACAAGGAGCTGGCCAATTTCATGCCTTCGGGCGTTTCGGGATACGAGCCGGCACACGATCCGGCCGGGCAAACGATGAACATGCAGGGCTTTTCCTATTCTTCCTACGAGCAGGAATACAAGAAAGGGGAAGAGTCGACCGTTAAAATTCAACTGATCGATTACAACGCGGCTGCCGCGCTGCTTTCCATGTCAACGATGGCCCTGGCCACCGGCATTGAAATGGAAAACGAAAGTCAGATTACCAAAAGCTGGAATCCGGGCGTGGACGATGTCAAGGGATACGAAGAATACGGAAAGCAGTCGAAAGACGCGAAAGTGATCCTGAGCGTTGCCGACCGCTTTTTCGTACAGGTATCGGCAACGAATCAGCCCAATACTGATTTCGTGAAGGAAGTCGCCAAGTCTATCAAATTATCAGACCTGGCCAATCATTAAACCGGCCGGTCTGACAGATACCCGCCCCCTCGGTCCGGAAGTGCCGAGGGGGTTTAATTTCTCCCATCATGAATCGCCGTGAAGCTATTAACCGGTTATCGCTTTCTACCGCAGCCGTCCTGACCGGATGTTTGTCGTCGACCTCCAAGCCTTCGTCCGAAGGAGATACCTTTCCGATTGTGATTGAAAACGGGAAGGTATTCACCGATGGCAAACTCCTTCTCCGGAATGTCGGTATTACTGCCGAAGGGCGTATCCACCTGAGCGAGAGTCCGCTGGCTGGCGCGGAAGTTGTCGATGCGACGGGTTGCATAGTCAGCCCCGGGTTCATCGATATCCTGGCGGACGGGCCGAAAGACCTGTCCGAGAACTACCGGATATTCGAACAATTCAAGCTGACGGACGGGGTTACGACGACCCTGCAACTTCACGGCGGGCGGGATAATCCGTCAGACTATCACCGCTTCTTTGATCCCAAACCGCATTATACCAATTACGGAGTCGGTATTTACGTCATGGGCGTTCGGGGAATAGCTGAAACAATACCCGACCGGCTGAAGCATGTGGAGAAAATGCTGGAGGAAGGAGCGCTCAGCGTTTCGCATAGCCTGGAGTATCAGCCGACGCCATACAACGAAGTGAGAGCCTATGCCCAACTGGCGAAAAAGTACAACCGTCCGATGTTTCTCCACCTCCGCTACTCTTCCAGAGAGCAGGAACTGGCGGGCGTAAAGGAGGGTATTCGTCTGGCGAAGGAAACAGGCGTACGCATGCACCTGGACCACCTGCACTCAACCGGAGGCACCTTTCATATGGAACAGGCGCTCGAACTCATCGGCAAGGCCCGGCAAAGCGGACTGGAAATCACGACCTGTGTGTACCCGTACAGCTACTGGGCTACCTATGTGCACTCCAAGCGGTTTGACGACGGCTGGATGGAACGATATGGTCTTGGTTATCAGGATCTTCGGCTCGTAGGCACCAACAAGCGCCTCACGCCCGAATCGTTTGCCTATTACCGCAAGCATCCGGGATACCTGGTGGCCGTTCCGGACGGAGCGATGCCATTTGACAAGACGATTGACCTGGCCCTGCAGACCGACTTTTGCCTCATCGGCTCGGACGGGGGGATTGTTTCGGTGGAATCGGCGAATTCGCATCCCCGCGGTGCAGGCTGTTTTGCGACGGCGCTCGCGCACGCCAGGCGCATCAACATGCCGCTTGAAAAAATACTGCCGAAAATGACGACACTTCCCGCGAAGCTGGTACGTCCGGCGCTGAAGGGCAGGGGAGAAATAGCCGAGGGAGCCATCGCCGATATCACGGTTTTTGATCCGGAGAAGGTCGACGGACTCGCAACAGTGGAAAATCCCAACCAGCAGTCTGCCGGTATCCGGGCGGTTATTCTGAACGGGGAAGTAGCCTATGCAGACGGAAAAATCAGGGGAGAGAAAGGAAAGCCGATCCGGAATCCCAGACCGGCTCCCAATAAGCCTGTGGCAGCCCGGGCGTCAGGACGCGCCTGAAGCCCGGAGTAATTATGCTTCTACGGTGAAACCGGAGAGTTTGACGAACTCCTGAATGCGGGCGTCCACTTCTTCTTTTGTCAGATTAAGCAGGCGCTCGGTACCGAATTTCTCGACGCAGAAAGAAGCCATCGCTGAGCCGTAGATCAGGGCGCGCTTCATATTTTCGAAGCTGATGTCGTCAGTAGCAGCGAGGTAACCGATAAAACCGCCGGCAAAAGTATCGCCTGCTCCGGTGGGATCGAATACTTCTTCGAGGGGCAGCGCCGGTGCGAAGAAGACATCGTCACCCTGGAATAACAGGGCGCCATGCTCCCCTTTCTTGATAATCAGGGTTTTGGGGCCCATTGCCATAATGGCTTTGGCGGCTTTGCGGAGGCTGTAGTCACCGGAAAGAATGCGCGCTTCCTCGTCGTTGATGCTGAGGACGTCTACTTTAGCTATTGCCTTTTTGAGGTCTTCCCGGGCAACTTCCATCCAGAAATTCATGGTGTCCATAACGACGAGCTTCGGGCGCTTTTCCAGTCGCTCGAGAACCGTCATCTGTACCTGCGGAGAAAGGTTACCGAGCATGAGGTACTCACAACCTTGGTAGCTGGCCGGAATCACCGGATCGAAGTCGGCGAGTACGTTCAACTCCGTGATCAGGGTATCCCGGGTATTCATGTCGTTGTGGTACTTTCCTGACCAGAAGAATGACTTCTCGCCCTGCTTGATCTGAAGGCCTTCGGTGTCAACGCCGTGATCTTCCAGCAGTTGGATGTAGTCCTGCGGGAAATCGTCTCCGACAACGGCAACAATCTGAACCGGTTTGGTGAAATAAGAAGCCGAAAGGGAGATGAAGGTGCAGGCGCCGCCGATGATTTTATCCGTTTTTCCAAAGGGGGATTCAATGGCATCGAAGGCCACGGTGCCGATAGCTAGTAGACTCATTATCAGAGTGTCGTATTGTTAACAAAGAAAAATCTGCCCGACAGGCAGAAGGTTGTATAAAAAGAATTATCCGGCAAAAATAGCCAAAGACCTGCAAATCAACGAAAAACCCCGGCCAGAATACGGACCGGGGTTTTTCGGTAAGCGCTTGAACAGCAGATCAGGCCTTCTTCTTGGCAGGCTTGGCAGCGCCGCCGTTGAGTGAAACGATCCACTTAGCGATTTTGAGCGCATCTTCCTTCGGAACCTGCGTCATCGGCGCCATCGCCGGGTAACCGGGCCAGTTTTCCGGCTTCGGCTTGTAGATCAGTTCAACGATCTGCTCGGCTTTGTATTTTTTCTTCTTCGCAACCTCTGTATAGGCAGGGCCTACCAGACGCTCCGAAACCTTGTGGCAAGTCAAACAAATGTGTTTTTCAAGCAGGGCCTTTACTTCGGCCGGCGGTTCGGTCTTCGCTTGAGCAGAGGAATTGGTGGAAGTTCCCAAAACAATGGCGGCCACAAGACCTGCCATGGGTATCAGCATTTTTTTCATAGTCAAACTCAACTCTAAATGGAGAAAAAAGGCTCGTTTTTACTAGGTCAAACGCAAAAGTAGCGAAAAATTATTTCCACCCTTTGTTAAAAAAACAAAATAATCGCTGGCAATCAGCCGATAATTGATGCCTTTTTATTGCGTCCGGCCTCTACGGCTTTGCGGACGCTGCCGTTGTGCGCCAGCAGATCTTCCGCGATTTCCCGCGTGGTGCCCAATTCTTCCATCACCATGTTGACGGCACGGTTGACGAGTTTGTTGTTCGATAACTGCATGTCTACCATCCGGTTACCCTTCACACGGCCGAGCTGAATCATGGTCGTGGTCGAGATCATGTTCAGGACGAGCTTTTGAGCGGTACCGGATTTCATACGGGTACTGCCGGTGACAAATTCGGGACCTACGACTACTTCGACCGGAAATTCCACCTCCGCAGCGATCGGGCTGCCGGCGTTGCAAACCACGCAGCCGGTGAGGATACCGTTTTTACGTGCTTCACGCAATCCGCCGATGACGTAGGGCGTCGTGCCCGAAGCGGCGATACCGATGAGTGAATCGAGTTCGTTGATGTCGTATTCCTGGAGATCGATCCAGGCTTGTTCGATATCGTCTTCCGCATTTTCAACAGCCTTCCGGATCGCGGTGTCTCCGCCAGCGATCAGACCGACAACGAGCCCGAAGGGCACGCCGTAGGTCGGCGGGCATTCCGAAGCATCCAGAATACCCAGTCGCCCGCTGGTACCTGCTCCGATGTAAAAAAGACGCCCACCCTGTTTCATCCGGGCCACGATGCCTGTCACGAGGGCTTCAATTTGCGGAAGCGCCTTCCCGACGGCAAGGGGAACGGTCTTGTCTTCGTTATTGATGCCTTCCAGCAATTGGCGGACGGACATTTCATCCAAATGATCGTAGTGAGAGGCAGATTCTGTCGTGAGCATGTGAAACAAAAAAGTCGCCGGAAGGGCGAAATGGATATCAATTCAACCCCAAAGTTAGCAGATAACCGGAAGATTCCGTCAGTGAATGTGCGGGTTTTGAAGTTTTTCGGTATTTCTGTTTGCGGGTTTCTGTTTCAGTTTTCGGTTTACAGTTTTCGGTTTTCAGTTTGATGCGCGGCAGGTGTTGATGTAAAAAAAGTGCCTGAAACGGGAGGTAAAACCCTGTTCAGGCACTCTTCTGAAAACTGAAAACCGTAAACTGAAAACTGCTTACTTAAACCACCACCCAATCCGAATCACCAGCGGACTGCCGCTGGACGAGTAGGTATTCGGATTCGAGTTATAGTTGGTATGATAGAGGAGGGTAATCTGGAAGCCCTTTTCGCCGACGGGCGCGCCATAGCCCCCGCCGATCAGGAAGCCCGGATCAAACTGATACCCATTGATTTTACCCTGGGAATTGCGGTAGGACAGTACCTGGTATTGTTCGGCTTCGCCCCAGAGAAAAAGGCCGGGGACGACATCCTTGATGAAATTCAGGTGCTGCTGTACAAAAACCCGCCCGCCAAAAAGGCTCAGCTTTTCCCGGCCTTTGACCGTAAGTCCGTCAGGACCGGTATAGTAGCTATATGTAATACCGAGACCGGCCGTCGTAGTAGGCGTAACCCGGATACCTGCCATCGGAGAGACATCAAAGCTGAAAATACTGCTACCGCCGAAAAAGCTCAGGGAAGGAGTCGTGACGTTGAGGCCATAGCGGAGCTTATCCTTGAAAGGAACAGCGCGCCAGGGAATTTCCCGCTCTTCGCCGTCTTCCCGGTAGTTTTCGTCCAGGGGTTGCTGACGGATGATAACGGGGCGGTCGGAAGTTCTCGGGGGAAGAGAGTCAATCTGGGAAAAGGCGGCCGGAATTGTGGCGATAAAAAGGACCAGGCCTGCCAGAATGGTTCGGATCATGACGTTGTGTGTAAATAGGACGACCGCCGGCTGACCGGCGGGTGGGGGTCCGGAACATTTTTAAGGATGAAACACGTTCTTCTCTGACACCAAAAAACCTAAATAGTTGCTTGGGAAACAAACCGCGCTGCCGGCAAACCCGAACGCTCTCCGGAGCGATAAGGTCTCCCTGCACGTCCTCATGTAACGGATCATGCTGCAATTTCTTGCACAAACCGCTGGTTCCCGCGATGGAAACCTCTTTTTTTGTCGACGTTGCGCCGCTTGCGGCCGTTCGGTGAAAACAATGAATCACCCTTTTCTTCCCAGCCCCGGACGGGCTATCTTTGTACAATGAATTCTTCCGAACTACTGGCCGGAGTACGGCCCGGCGTAGAAACCCTTGATCCCAAGAAGTACATCCTGATCAAAGGCGCCCGGGTTAATAATCTCAAAAACATCGATGTCGCGATTCCCCGTAACAAGCTCGTGGTAATCACGGGGTTATCGGGCAGCGGCAAGTCGTCTCTGGCGTTCGATACGCTGTTCGCGGAAGGACAGCGCATGTACGTCGAGAGCCTCAGCAGCTACGCCCGCCAGTTTCTGGGGAGAATGGAAAAACCGGAGGTTGACTGGATACAGGGCGTTTCCCCGGCCATCGCCATCGAACAGAAAGTATCGACGAAAAACCCGCGGTCTACTGTCGGTACGACCACTGAAATATACGATTACCTCAAGCTGCTTTTTGCGCGCATCGGAAAGACGATCTCGCCGGTTTCCGGACAAGAGGTCCGCAAGGATACCGTCACTGATGTCGTTGATTACCTCCTGGCACAGCCCGAAGGAACCCGGGTGTTGATTTCTGCTCCGCTGATCCGGAAGGAAAACCGCTCCCTCGCCGAAGAGTTGACCATTCTGGTTCAGAAAGGGTTTACGCGGATTGTGGCCGACGGCGAGATGCGGCAGATCGAAGAGCTGCTGGAAGACGCCGAAGCGCTGGCAGAGGTATCCGGAAAAAAAGAGGTACACATTCTGATCGACCGGATAGCGATCAAACAGGACGATGAGGAAACGCAGTTCCGGCTTGGTGATTCGGTGCAGACGGCCTTTTTTGAAGGAGAAGGCTCCTGTTTTGTCCGGATTGCCGGCGGAGAGTACCGGGAGTTTTCGGACCGGTTTGAGCTCGACGGTCTCGTTTTCGAAGAGCCGAGTGTTAACCTCTTCAGTTTCAATAACCCGTATGGGGCGTGTAAACGCTGCGAAGGCTTCGGAACCGTACTCGGGATTGATAATGACATGGTTTTTCCGGACCGGAACCTGTCGGTTTTTGAAGGCGCCGTAGCGCCGTGGCGGACTGAAAAAATGAGCGAGTGGCTGACGCCGCTGCTGAAAAACGGCATCCGGTTTGACTTCCCGATTCACCGGGCCTACAAAGACCTGAGCGCGGAAGAGAAAGAACTGCTCTGGACCGGAAATGCCTATTTCTCGGGATTGAATGCCTTCTTCAAAATGCTGGAAGAAGAGTCCTATAAGATTCAGTACCGCGTGCTGCTGAGCCGGTACCGTGGCCGGACGGTATGTCCGGAATGCCGCGGTTCCCGTCTGCGGAAAGATGCGGGGTATGTCAAAATCGGATCAAAATCGATCATCGATCTGGTACTGCGCCCGATTTCAGAAATAGCGGCGTTCTTCCGGGAATTGGAACTGCCTGATTTTCAGGAAAAAGTAGCGCGCCGTATCCTGACGGAAATCCGCAACCGGCTTGACTATATGGAGCGGGTAGGATTGGGGTACCTTACCCTGAACCGGTTGACGAATACGCTCTCGGGCGGTGAGTTTCAACGTATTAAACTTGCTACGTCCCTGGGTAGTGCGCTGGTTGGCTCCATGTATATTCTTGACGAACCGAGTATCGGTCTTCACCCGCGGGATACCCAGCGGCTGATCTCCGTACTGGAATCGCTCCGGGATCTGGGAAATACGGTGATTGTCGTCGAACACGAAGAGGAAGTAATGAAGTCAGCCGACGAAATCGTCGATATCGGCCCTGAAGCGGGTACAGGCGGCGGCCGGCTGGTCTTCCAGGGAAACTGGGCGGATATTGCCGGCCTGGCCGAAAGTACGTATTCCGGCGAGTCCCATACCATTGCCTTCCTGACGGGGCAGGATCAGATACCGTTGCCGGCTTTCCGCCGGAAACCGTCGGGCTGGATTGAGCTGAAGGGCGCCCGGGAAAACAACCTGCGCGACGTAGATGCGCGTTTCCCGCTCGGTACGCTGACGGTGGTAACAGGTGTCAGCGGTTCCGGGAAATCGACGCTGGTCCGGAAGATTCTGTACCCCGCGCTCGGTAAAATGCTGGGAACCTACTCGGACGAATCCGGCAAATACTCGGAGCTGACGGGCGACCTGAAGCGCCTGGCGGCGGTGGAGATGGTTGACCAGAACCCGATCGGCAAGTCCAGTCGCTCGAACCCGGTAACCTATGTGAAAGCCTACGATCATATCCGGCAGTTGCTGAGCGATCAGGCGCTGGCGAAGGCCCGGGCATACAAGCCGAGCCATTTCTCGTTCAACGTCGACGGCGGTCGTTGTGAAACCTGCCAGGGAGAAGGCCAGGTGAAGATCGAGATGCAGTTCATGGCTGATATTTACCTTACATGCGAATCCTGCGGAGGCAAGCGCTTCAAGCAGGAAATTCTGGATGTGAAGTACCAGGATAAGGACGTTTCAGAAATCCTGGATATGACGGTAGACGAAGCCGTGGTGTTTTTCCAGGGAGAGCCGAAGATCCATGACCGGCTGGTGCCGCTGCAGGAAGTAGGGCTGGGGTATGTGACGCTCGGGCAATCGTCCAACTCGCTTTCCGGCGGGGAGGCACAGCGGGTGAAACTGGCGAGTTTCCTGGGAAAGGGCAATCCGAATGCGGGGAAGACGTTGTTTATCTTCGATGAACCGACGACGGGTCTTCACTTCCACGATATCCGGAAGCTGATGAAGTCCATCAATGCCCTGGTGGATCAGGGGGATTCGGTGATGGTGATCGAGCATAATACGGAAGTAATCAAGTGTGCGGATTACATCATTGACCTGGGGCCGGACGGCGGTGAAGCCGGCGGGCAGATCACGTTTGCGGGTACGCCTGAGGAGATGATTCAGTTGCCGGACAGCAATCATACGGCCTTGTTCCTGAAAGAAAAGATGAAATAACAGCGGGGAAACCCGTGAGTCAGAGGCGGCTTGCCGGAAACGTTGTCCGGCAAGCCGCTTTTTTTGTGATTTTCTTGAATAAGTCTTTGATCTACAGGAATAAAGCGGCTATATTTGCACTCCCTTTTTCAGCGAAGATGCCCAAAGTACCTGAAAATCAAGTGGAAACATTTTAAGCAATTTAGAAATCGTGGATCAGTTAAGCTACAAAACTATCTCGGCTAACAAAGCGACCGTCAATAAGGAGTGGGTCGTTATTGATGCCGAAAACGCGGTGCTGGGTCGTTTGACGAGTCAAATCGCTGCTATCCTGCGGGGTAAGCACAAGACCAATTACACTCCTCACGTCGATTGCGGTGACAACGTCATTGTAATCAACGCCGAAAAAATCCGTCTTACCGGCAACAAGCTGACGGAAAAGCAGTACGTACGTCACACGGGTCACCCGGGTGGACAGCGTTTTGCTACTCCCCGTGAGATTCTTGACCGGATTCCGGGTCGGGTAATCGAACATGCTGTGAAAGGTATGTTGCCGAAAAATCGTCTGGGTCGTCGTTTGTTTACGAACCTTCATGTATATGCTGGCGCGAGCCATCCGCATGAAGCGCAACAACCGAAGAAAATCGAATTGTAATCAGTTCGTTAATCTTTCCAACGATTAACGGTCAACAAATTCCAAACTCAAATGGCAGAAGTTATTAATACGCTCGGTCGCCGTAAAACGGCTGTTGCCCGTGTCTATCTGACGCCGGGTAATGGTAACATTACGGTAAACGGCCGTGATTTCAAGGAGTACTTCCCTTCTGAAGTTCTCCAGATCATTGTTAACCAGCCCTTTACGACCACCAATACCCTGGGTTCCTACGACATCAAGGCGAACCTGGACGGCGGTGGCGTGGCAGGCCAGGCGGAGGCACTCCGCATGGGTATTTCCCGTGCTCTGGATAAACTGAATCCGGAACATCACACGGCCCTTAAGAAAGTCGGCTTCCTTACCCGTGACGACCGTATGGTTGAACGGAAGAAACCCGGCCGTCGCAAGGCTCGTCGTCGCTTCCAGTTCAGCAAGCGCTAATACCGGTTTTCAGTTTTCAGTTGTCTGTTTTTCAGTCAACTGAGAACCGCAAACGGAAAACAATTCTATTGCCTCTGTTTCCGGCTTACAGTGTCCGGTGTCGGGAACAAGCGTTATCTTTTTTTCTAAAGCACTAATGGCACAAGTAACATACAAAGACCTCCTCGATGCCGGTGTACACTTTGGTCACCTGACCCGTAAGTGGGATCCGAAGATGGCTCCTTACATCTTCATGGAGAAAAACGGCATCCATATTATTGACCTGAACAAGACTGTAGCTTGTCTGGATGAGGCTTCTGCCGCCATCAAGGCAATTGTTCGGTCAGGGCGCAAAATCATGTTCGTTGCGACGAAGAAGCAGGCTCAGGAAATCGTAGCTGAAGAAGCGCGTCGCCTGAAAATGCCGTACGTAACGGATCGCTGGCTCGGTGGTATGCTGACGAACTTCGCCACCATCCGCAAGTCGCTGAAGAAGATGTCTTCCCTCGAGAAAATGCTCAAGGACGACGCAACGGCCAGCAACCTGAACAAGAAAGAGAAACTGGTTCTGTCACGTGAGAAGGACAAACTGGAGCGTGTACTCGGCGGTATCGCTGACCTGACCCGTCTCCCGGCTGCCCTCTTCGTGGTAGACGTGAAGCGCGAACACATCGCTGTTTCTGAAGCGCAACGCCTGGGTATCCCCGTTTTCGCCATGTGCGATACGAACTCAAACCCCGAGCTCGTTGACTTCCCGATTCCTGCCAACGATGATGCCTACAAGTCGATCAGCCTGATTACCCTGGCTGTCGGTAAGGCCATCGAAGAAGGTCTGCTGGAGCGGAAACAAGACAAGGACGACGCCCGCGTTCAGGAAGAAGAAGAAGCCAAGCGTGCAGCCGATTCAGGTGATGCAGCTGAAGCTCCTGCTGCTCCCGTAGCTGCAGCTTCTTCGGACGAAGAAACGGCCGCTTAATTCCCTGTCTGATCACCCGATCATCCTTGTGAATAGCCCGGAGCTTCAGCTTTGGGCTATTCCATGTTACAGTCGGTTCGTCCGGCTTAACAAAAGCTTAATTTCATAATCCGGGGCCGACGCCCCACCTTCACGGTAACAAACAAACTCACTACAATGGCTGCTATTACCGCTGCTGACGTGAATAAACTCCGCCAAATGACCGGCGCGGGGATGATGGACTGCAAAAAGGCACTCTCCGAAGCCGATGGCGATTTTGAAAAAGCAATTGAAATCCTGCGGAAAGCTGGTCAGAAAGTAGCTGCGAAACGCGCTGACAACACCACTTCCGAAGGGATTGTTCTTATTCAGGTAAGCGAAAACGGCGGAAACGGTAAGCTCGTGGCTCTCGCCTGCGAAACCGAACCCGTTTCCAAAGTAGACGACTTCAAGAACCTCGCTCAGGCGATCATCGAAGTTGCTGTTGCGCAGAACCCTGCGTCTACGGAAGAACTCCTCGGCCTCGCCCTGGCAGATGGTCGTACCGTACAGGAAACGATCACCGAGCTCGTTGGTAAAATCGGCGAGAAGATCGTTATCGCTGCCTACGAAAACGTAACGGCCGAACAGGTTGTCAGCTATATCCACTCCAATGGTAAGCTCGGCGTTCTCGTTGCCTTCAACCATGTTCAGGGTACGGACGTTGCCGAAGTAGGAAAAGACATCGCGATGCAAATCGCGGCGATGAAGCCGGTAGCCGTGAACAAAGATCAGGTTGACGCTTCCATCGTTGAAAAAGAGCTCGAAATCGGCCGCGAACAAGCCCGCGCCGAAGGCAAGCCCGAAGCAATCCTGGATCGTATCGCGCAAGGTCGTCTGGAGAAATTCTACAAGGAAAACACGCTGCTCGCTCAGGAATTCGTGAAAGACGGTTCCCTGACGATCGCCCAACTCCTCGAGAAGACCCAGAAGGGCCTTACCGTAACAGAATTCAAGCGCATTTCGCTGTCATAATCGACCCATTCGTCGAAAAAAAGCGGTCACCGATTCCGGTGACCGCTTTTTTTGTGACCTTTTATGGCAAAAATACTACAACGGGTTTACTCATGACCCTTTGGAGACTTCCCGCACTTTTACATAAATTGGCACCATAACCCTTGTTTTTACTCAATGAGTGAATAGTTTTACTTATTTTTCCTTAATTCTATACGTATGTTTATCCGAAAATCTATTCTGTCCCTGGTCGCCGCCAGTCTTGCCACCATTGCTGTCGCCCAGGAAATGCCCAAAGACACTACTTACTGGAAGAAGAAAAAGGAATTCGGCCTTAACTTCAACCAGGGCTCCTTCAGCAACAGCTGGCAGGGCGGGGGCGTGAACAACTACGGATTCGGCTCTTTCTTCAATGCAAAGGCCGAGTATCTCAAGGACCGGGATAACTGGACGAATGACTTTCAGAGCCAGTTTGGTTTTCAGAAAATCAAAGGGCAGGATTTCCGGAAGAGTATTGACCGGATTTTCTTCGACTCAAAGTATGGCCGCCGACTCGGAAAAGGACCCGACGGAAAGTGGTTTTTCGTCGCCAACTTCAACTTCCTCTCGCAGTTTGCCAACGGCTTTGACTACAACTATACCTACAAAGACGGTACATCGCCACGCATGGCCGGTTTCCTCGCGCCGATGTTCCTGACCGAAGCGGTGGGTGTGGAATGGAAGCCGACGAAGTTCTTCAACCTGAACTTCATGCCCGGCGCTGTTCGCCACACCATCCTGGCAGACAAAAACATGTATCAGGATATCGACCAGAAGAACCTGACGCAGGTAGAAGCGGGCAAAGATCCGTTTGACTTCAAAAACTACGGCGTAACCCGCGGCAAGGCCGTCCGGACGGAAGTAGCGCTGATGCAGCTCGTTGCGAATTTTGACAAGGATATCGCCAAGAATGTCAACCTGAAATTCCGGTATCAGGCGTTTGCCTCGTTCAGCGACCTGGCCGCGATTGACAACCGCCTGGACGCCAAACTGACTGCGAAAATCAACCGGTACCTGAACTTCAGCTTTGACCTGATTGCCCTGTACGATCAGGACCAGGTCAACAAGATCCAGTTTGCTCAGGCGATGGGCCTCGGCTTCCTGTATACCTTCTGATTTCACTTGTTCACCTAAATCCGTCTTGTTATGCTTAAAGAGTTCAAACAGTTTATTGCCCAGGGCAACGTGCTTGACCTGGCTATCGGCGTCGTCATCGGGGCAGCCTTTGGAAAAATCACTACTTCGCTTGTCAATGACATCATCATGCCTCCGATCGGGCTTTTGCTCGCAGGGGTAGATTTCAAGGACGCGAAATGGGTACTGAAAGCTGCGGATGAAGCTGCCAAAACCCCCGAAGTAGCCATTACCTATGGCGCTTTTATTCAGGTACTCCTGGAGTTTGTCATCATCGCCTGGGTATTGTTCCTGGTCGTAAAAGGCGCGAACCGCGCTGGTCTGACGGCCAAGAAAGCCGACGAAAAGGCCTGATAAGCAGGAAAAACAATACTTTCAAAAAAGAGCCCGGCCTGGCCGGGCTCTTTTTTTGAAAGTATTACATCCGAAAAGGCCGCTGGAACCGTTTTTTTCGGACAAGGCTATCACCATTTTTTTTCTTTCCGCCATGTTGAAAAGTTTCGTTCAGTTTATCAAACGCGGCAACGTGATCGACCTCGCCGTCGGGGTAATCATCGGCGCCTCTTTCGGCAAAATCGTAGATTCAGCCGTCAACGACCTGATCATGCCCCTGGTCAGTATTCCCGGAGACGTTGATTTCAGTAATTTATATCTCCCGCTATCGAAAAAAGTACCCCTCGGCCTTACGCTGGCCGAAGCCCGGAAGCTGGGCCCGATCTTTGCCTGGGGTAATTTCGTAACGGTGGTGGTGAATTTCTTTATCCTCGCGTTTATCGTCTTCCTCCTCGTGCGGCTGGTTCACCGGTTGATGAAGAAAGACGAAACGCAGGCGCCTCCGCTCACCAAACAGGAAACGCTGCTTACCGAAATCCGGGACCTGCTGAAGGAGAAAGAAACCGTTTCCTGACAATCCGGACCGCTTTCTTTTTGTCAATCCCCTGCTAACTTCGCTTCGAATTGATAACCGGAAGTATGGCGAAAAAAATAGCTGTTTTGGGAGGAGGAGAGAGCGGAGTAGGTGCTGCGTTACTGGCCCAGGCGAAAGGGTATGAGGTATTTTTGTCGGATAAGGGCAGCCTCGGCGAAAAGTACCGGGAGGAATTGATTCGTCATGGCATTGCGTTCGAAGAAGGGACGCATACCGAAGAGCGTATTCTCTCGGCAGATGAAGTCATCAAAAGCCCGGGCATCCCCGACAAAGTGCCCCTGATCGGAGTACTGAAAAAAAAAGGTATTCCGGTTATCGGCGAAATCGAGTTCGCCGCCCGTTTTACCAACGCCCGGCTGATCGCCATCACGGGTTCGAACGGGAAGACGACCACGACCCTGCTGACCTATCACCTGCTGAAAGAGGCCGGCTGGAACGTCGGGCTGGCCGGGAATATCGGCGACAGCTTCGCCAAACAGGTGATCGACGATCCCTATGATTATTATGTCCTTGAAATCAGCAGCTTTATGCTGGATACCATGTTCGATTTCAAGGCGGATATCGCTATTCTGTCGAATATTACGCCTGATCACCTCGACCGCTACCACTATAATTTCCAGGAATACATCGACTCCAAGTTCCGGATTTTACAGAACATGACGGCGTCGGATACCTTTATCTACTGGCAGGAAAGTGAGGCCATCGCAGGAGAACTGCAACGCCGGGGAGGCGCCGATACCCTGACGCCGCGGCGCTGGGCAGTATCCGCACAGGAGCAGCCTGCCGCCGGCGCCGGTATTGCCGATGGCATAATTCAGGTGCAGACAACTGAAGGGGTATTTGGCGTAGCCCTGGCTGATCTGCCCATTGCGGGTACGCATAATGCGCTGAACGCCAGCTTCGCCATACTCGCTGCGGTAGCCGCGGGTGTTTCCGAAGCAGAAATCCGGAAAAACCTGAAGACCTTCCGGAACGCGCCGCACCGCCTGGAGCCTGTGGGCGAGTACCAGGGTATCCGGTTTATCAACGACTCCAAGGCGACGAACGTCGACTCGGTCTTTTTTGCGTTGGGAAGCTATACCAACCCGCTCATCCTGATTATGGGCGGTGTGGATAAGGGAAACGACTATACCCAGATCGAAGCGCTGGTCGCCGGCCAGGTGAAGGTATTGATCTGTCTGGGTATCGATAATGAAAAGCTGAAAGCGTTTTTCGGTGGCAAAGTACCCGTGATACTGGAAACGCAGGATGTCCGGCAGGCGGTTGCCTGGGGCCTTGCATACGCGCAGCCGGGAGATATCGTCCTGTTGTCGCCGGCCTGTGCCAGTTTTGATTTGTTTAAGAACTATGAGGATCGCGGGGACCAGTTCCGGGAGGCGGTCCGTCAAGCCATCCACAATCCTTCCTGACACGATGAAGAAAGCAGCAGGTATCTTGCTCCTGTTCGGTTCGCTGCACGCGGCCGCCCAGCAGGTCAATGTCAACCAGTTCGGTCCGAACAAGATCGAAGGCAGCAACCAGATTGCTGTCGGCGGCTATACGCAATACGAAAACCAGCCTTATGTGTCTGAACAATGGGGCCAGGGTTTTCTGAGAAGTACGAACGGAAAATGGTACCTGTCCGACGCCCTTAATTACAACGCCTACACCGGTAAACCTGAGTTCCGGGAAGGAGAGAAGGTATACCAGTCGCGGTTTGAGGTGACGGCTTTTGTCCTGGGCGATACGCTCAGCGGAAAGAAGTATCGGGCGGGTTTTCCGGCGGTCGACCAACAGACCCCGGCAAGCTTTTACGAAGTGCTTTCCGATGGATCGGTGAAGCTGGTCCGCTATGTCAAGGCGTCACTGATGGATGTGACGTCCTTCAACTCGGCGACCAAACAAAAGCGGTTTGACTTCAACGAAAGCTACTATGTCGTCCGCCCGGATCAGAAGATTATCCGGGTTAAAAAAGACAAAAAATCCCTGCTCGAAGCCCTGCCGGAGCAGGCGGCGCGTATCGAGGAAATCGCCGCTTCCCGCAAGGTAAAACTGAAAAACTGGGAAGAAATCCGGCAGGTTCTCGCCGAATTACCTTAATTGCCGATATGAAAGCAGCCGTACTCGAAGCCACCTATACGCCTCTTCGCCTGACTGATTTGCCGGAACCGGTAGCCGGACCGGGTGAAGCCATTGTCCAGTTGAAAGCCGCCGCGCTCAATCACCGCGACGTGTGGGTACAAAAAGGACTTTATCCCGGAATGAAACTTCCCGTGACGCCGGGGTCGGATGGGGCGGGTATTGTACACGCCGTGGGTGAAGGAGTAGACCATACCTGGCTCGGCCGGGAAGTGATCCTGAATCCGTCGCTGGGCTGGGGAAATAATCCGGCACACTATAACCCCAAAACCTTCCGTATTCTGGGTATGCCGGAAGATGGTACCTTCGCGGAATTCGTCCGTATTGATGCCGCTCACCTGCATAATAAGCCGGCACACCTGAGCTGGACCGAGGCGGCGGCGCTGCCGCTGGCCGGGCTGACGGCCTACCGGGCGCTTTTCAGCCGCGGAAAACTACGGGAAGGGGACAAAGTGCTGATCTCGGGAGTAGGAGGCGGCGTAGCGCTTTTCGCGCTTCAGTTTGCGCTTGCTCACGGGTGCGACGTGTATGTGACGTCCGGTTCCGACGAAAAGATCAGCCGCGCTGTCGCGCTGGGGGCAAAAGACGGCATCAGCTACCGGTTGCCACAATGGCAAAAGGAATTGGGAACGAAAGCTGGCTTGTTCAATGTCATCATCGACTCTGCCGCCGGTCCCGGTTTTTCCAAGCTTGTGGACGTAGCCGGTTTCGGCGGGCGCATTGTCATGTACGGCGGTACGCTCGGTAACCTGACAGATATCGTTCCTGCTAAAGTATTCTTCAAACAACTCGACATAATGGGTACCACAATGGGTACTCCGGAAGAGTTTCACGCCATGCTCCGCCTGGTGGAAGAGAAACAGATCCGCCCGGTCATCGATTCGGTGTATTCGCTCGAAGAGATCGAACCGGCGCTCCGAAAAATGGAGGAAAGCCGCCAGTTCGGCAAAATCGTTCTCGAAACAGGCTTATAATTTCAGGGACTGCCAGGCAAGCATATGCCACTTGCCCTGCTCCCGGACATAAACATCCGTATACCGTAGCGTGAGGTTCAGGGGCTGCCCGTTGCGGACGGCCCGTACCTTCGCTTTTCCGGATACTACCGCTGTCTTCTGTATTACCGTGATTTTTTCTTCCAGAACCGCTATTTCCTGGTAATCCATTGTCCCGTTCATCACCGAGGCGATATACCCGGCCTTGTTGTCTACTTTCCCGTCCGAATGGGTATACGATAGCTGATCCGAGAGCAGGGATTGAAGGGTTTTTTCGTCTGCGTCGACCATCGCCGTAAAACGTTTCTTCTCCAGTTGGCTGATCTGTTCCTGCGGAGACTGCGCCAGTACGAGCTGGAGGGAGGAAAAAACGACGACTAGCGTCAGCAATATGCGGGAGGGTTTGTCGAATATCATGGTACAATGAGGCTATCAGGTACCAAAGATAGTACTCAGAGCCGTTGAATACGTGCAACATAGGCTCCGAAAACACCCAGACCATTGCGGATATTCGTAAACACAGGGACCGCTTCGGCAAACGGATTGTCGCCTACTTCCCGCTGCAGCTTCGCCGTTCGGAAAAATTCATAGTAGTTCCGATCCACCTGATAGGCAAAAGCAAAAACGGGAACGCCTTTGATAAGCTTCTTGTCGGCCTTTGCTTTCCCGACAGGGTAGGCCAGCTGAGGAGTCGTATAAGAGGTATTACTATCGTCGTGTAAAAAGGCCACTACCTCCATGTTGGAAAGACGGACCGAAACCGAATCCCTGCCATTCACGCGGGTAGAAGAAACAGAGCCTTCGCCGCTTCCGACCATGTAGTATTTCCGGCCTGTTTCGCTGGGCGACCATTTCATCGTCCGTTTCCGGTAGACGGTATAGGTGGAAGAAGGGGCGTCTGTCAGGGTATATTGGAGGTCGCCGTCCACAGACTCCGGTTCGCTGATTCCCTTTGGAATCGTACAGGTCGCATCGGTAGCCGGGTAGCCGGCTGCGCTCACCTTCAGTGTATACGTTTGACCGGGCCGGAGCGGCAGGGCGGATGCAGCGATTTTATAGACATTGGTACCCGCTGACAACAGCGTTACTTCTTTTGTTCCGTTCGAAAGCAGAACGGTAGCGTTCTTCACCGGGTTAACATTACCCCGGTCGCCGCTGCCGGCGCCGTCGATCGGGCGGCTACCGTTCACCAGAACCGAAATTTCGGCGTCTGCCGGATTCAGGTAAGATTCTACGACCAGTTTGGGAGTAGTCGCAACAAGCACGTCGCTGGAGTCTTTGACGCAGGAGGACAACGTTGCGATCAGGGAAAGAGCAGAGAAGAAAAGGGCCTTTTTCACGGTTTTCGAAGCAAAAAGTGATGATTGGGGGTGAGAACGCCCTGCGAACCCGCGTCAGCGGGTCCGAAAGGAAAAATTTTCAGGGAACGGTGTGGTTAGAACTTGTATCCGTACGAGACGCTCGGCAGGACAGGGAACAGGGTAATCTGTTTCAGCCGGTTCTCGATTTTTTTCACCTGCGGTTCGGTTGATACGTTGACCGCGTCGAGGTAATAGAAGAAAGGATTTTGCCGGTTGTATGCGTTGTAGAAGCTGATTTCCCAGGTACGTTCGCGGCGACCCATTTTCTTGTGAAACTGGATGCCGATATCCAGGCGGTGGTACGGTGCCTGGCGGAAGTTGTTGCGTTCACCGTATTCGGAGAATACCCGCTGTGTATAGTAGGGCTTGGCGTCTCCGAGTTTCTTGAGCCCGTTGGACCCCTGTACCCAGTATTGGCCCTGCGGAAGCGTAAGCGCCTGACCTGTACCGTATACCCATGTGCCGGAAAGCGTGATACGGTCGTTGACGTGGAAGATCCCCACCAGTGAAACGTCATGACGGCGATCGTAGCGGGCCCAGAACGGCTTTCCGAAGTTCAGCTCGTCGAACTGTTGCTGCGTCCAGGAGAGGGTATACCCGGCCCAGCCGGTAAAGCGGCCCACTTTTTTCTGAAGAAGAAACTCCGCTCCGTAGCTCCAGCCTTTTCCGTAGGTAATCTGATCTTCCCAGTTGGGCGCCACCTGTGTATTGCCGATGGAGAGGGAGCTGGCGCCTTCCTTATAAGCGACCATGTTGTCCATGGTTTTGTAGAAACCTTCAATCGTCAGAGTGGTGCCGGACGTGAAATCCTTCGCAATACCCAGCGCTACCTGCTGCGACCGTTGGGGCGCCGTGCGGGGAGTTGACGGAACCCAGAGGTCCGTCGGCAGGCCGATACCCGAATTCGACAGCAAATGAATGTACTGGCTCATCGACGCATAGGAAGCCTTCACGGCCCAGTTCCGGCCAGGACTATACGCAACCGAAACGCGGGGTTCGGGATGGGAGTAGGTCATGCCTTCGCTCGTGAATCCGCTGTACCGCAATCCGGCATTGATTTGCAGCCCCTCCGCCGGTCGCCAGGTATCTTCCAGGTATACCGCGCCTTCCCAGCTGTTGAGCGCTACGCTGTCGGCAGAGGGTTTGCCGGAAGCGCCGTCGAGCATTGTCGTCGAGCTCGGGCGGAACTGATGCGAGGTCAGAGCCAGCCCCCAGCGAAGCGTATGTTGCCTGCCGGCATTCCAGGTAAAATCAGACTTCAGGCCGGCATCGCGGATGCCGGAAAGGTTGCGGAGCGCGTAGGTGACGACTTCGTCTTCCGACATGACATCCCGGTTCATGTTCACGCGTGACTGGTACAGGGAATAAAACAGGGACGTCGTAGCGCTCAGCGCATTGTTGAAGCGGTGTTGCCAGCGTACCGTACCGGCGGAATTGCCCCAGCGGAGGTTGCCGTTTTCCTGTGTAACACTGCCGTTGGTTTTATAAACGAACCGGTCTTCTCCGGTATAGGCGCTGACAGACAGGAAATCGTTTGGCGTAACATCGAACGTCGCTTTCAGGTTCAGGTCGTAGAAGTAGCCGGTATGGTCGGAAATGGAAGGGACAAAAGGTTTCAGAATGAGATCGGCATAGGTCCGGCGGCCGGAAATCAGGAAGGATGATTTTCCTTTTTTCAGCGGGCCTTCGAGCGTCATGCGGGAAGAAATCAGGCCGATTCCGCCTTCTCCGCTGATGCGGTCGCGGTTTCCGTCTTTCATCTGCATTTCCACAACGGAAGAGAGACGTCCGCCGAAATGCGCCGGAAAGCCGCCTTTGGTAAGGTCTACCGATTTGATCGCATCTCCGTTGAAAAGCGAGAAGAAGCCGAAGAGGTGAGAAGTATGGTAGATCGGGGCGTCGTCGAGCAGGATGAGGTTCTGGTCCGGACCGCCGCCGCGCACATAGAGGCCGGTGGAGCCTTCCGAGCCTTTTTGGACGCCGGGAAGGAGTTGCAGCGATTTCAACACATCCTTTTCGCCCAGCAGGCTTGGAATTTCCTTCACCTGCTGAATCGGAACGGAAAGGCTGGACATCTGAACCGATTCGGACGCCTTCCGGGTGGCGGCGTTGCTTTTGACAACGACTTCGCGGAGGTTGGTCAGTTCCGGCTTCAGTTCGATGTTCATATCGGAATTGAAGTTGAGATCAGCCGTCAGGTTTTCTGTCTGATAACCGACAAAGGAATAGGAAATGCGGATGAGGGGGCGGACAGACCATTTGGCCGGCACCGCAAGCGTATAGAAGCCGGCGGAGTTGGTGGTGGTACCGACGCCGAGGCTGGGTACGCTGACATGCACGCCGGTCATCGCCGTTCCCGTCTTCGCTTCGCGAACGTAGCCGCTGAGCGTACGGAAGATCTTCTTATCGCTGGCGGCAAGGGATTGGGCCACAGTGGACGTAGCGAAAAGGCAAAGAAGTCCCAGTATCCCTCCGAGCAGAAGGGAAGAGTAAAAAGCTTTCATGTGGGTAATAGCGGATAACCTGCGCTTTTTCCGGCGCTGTCAGTGTGAACCAATACGACTCTTCCAGGGTGAATCCGGACGAAGTCACCGATACATCGTTAATGGCGGAAAAACAGAGCAACCATTTCCCGGAAAAAACCGGCAAATCATACAGCCATACCTGGCGGAGGCGTTTTTTTACTCTGGCGGAGGTTTGTCACTTTCCGAGCTGAAAGGCCCTGGCGGGACGGGAAAGCGAACTCATTCTGAAGGCGTCGAGGCGAAACTAATCAATAACGGTAAGAAGTGTACGTCAGATCGAAGTAAGGACTCTCCAACGGATGGACTTCACCGGGTTTTCATAAAGCGTGTGGTGTGTCGTTTGACAATTCGAAGATGGATCATTTTTTACGTTTATACAACCGTTATTCGATCAAGTGCATAAAACGTCGGTTTTTCGGCATAACTGAAAAGAAACTGGTGAAAGGCGGAAAAAGACCAAAAATGCCCTCAGGGCCTGTTTTGAGGGGTTTTGACAGGTGTGGAAAAATTTCCCAACTGTTCAAATTTTACGATGTTTGGTCAAAAAGCTGACTTTTTCGGTCTTTTATAAAGGTTATTCTGTGCTGACAGGACTATATGACGGTAAATGGATCATTATCAAATGATAAAAGAAAAAGGACGCCGGGAGTGGCGTCCTTTAACAAAAATGATTTTATAATCTTGAATCCGGCCGGACGGCCGGATTTTAAACGTCGCAAATGAGTACGCCCTGCTTCAGGGATTCCAGCATACCTGCCTTGTCCTTCGGCGTCGGGACGAATTCCTGACCGATGTAGCCTTTGTAGCCGGTTGCAACGATCGCTTTGACAATCGCAGGGTAGTAAATCTCCTGGCGATCGTCGATTTCCGTCCGGTTGGGCATCCCGCCGGTGTGGTAGTGACTGATGTACTGGCCATACCGCTGGATATTACGGATATGATCGCCATGCATGGACTGCATGTGGAAGATATCGTACAGCAGTTTGAAGCGTTCCGACCCAACAGCCTCGCAAAGTACCGAGCCCCATTGTACGGTGTCGCATTGGTAGTCCGGGTGGGAGTGCCGGGAGCTGAGGAGCTCCATCGTCAGCGTTACGCCGTGCTTTTCGGCGGTCGGCATGATCCGCTTAAGTCCTTTCTGGCAGTTAAGGATACCCTGGTAGTCGTCGAGACCGTTCCGGTTGCCCGAAAAACAGATCAGGTTGGTGACGCCGGCAGCCTTCGCCTCCGGAATGAGCTTTTCGTAGCATTCGACCAGCTTGTCGTGATTCTTCGGATTATTGAAGAAGCTGGGAAGGCCGGTGCCGTCGGGCCATCTGTCGGCCTGCCCCATGGCAGAAGTAAGGCCGTACTTGGCCAGTGTCGGCCATTCGGCGGGGCCGGTCAGTTCGATCGACTGAATACCGATGTTCTTGCAGGCTTGTGCAAACTCATCGAGGGGAATGGAGCCGAAGCACCAGCGGGAAACGGAATGCTTGATATTGCCTTTGAGGGCCGGCTGGGCAGCAGCAGCTTCCAGTGTGGCACCCAGCGAAGAGGTGGCAGCCGCGGCCGCAGTTTTCTTCAGCATAGAGCGTCGGTTCATAAAATGAGCAGATATGCGCGATAAAACAGGTTTCTTTAACTAATTAGAATGTTCTATACATCGGCTACCCTGAAAAGCTGAATTTTAATTTCATCCCAGACGCCGCCGGTTACATACGGTTCGGTAGTGAGCCAGGCGCGGAGGGTCGCTTCATCCGGAAAATCCATGATCATGACAGAGCCGATCATCCGGCCGTCGTCCGAAAGGAGCGCGCCGCCGATAAGGAAATGTCCGGCCGCTTTCAGTTCCCGGGCGCGGGCGAGGTGCGCAGGGCGGGTAGCCGCCCGCCGCTCTGCCGCATCGGGGTGGTCGTATGCCTGGAGGTGAAATTGCATGGCTTAGTCGAGATAGCTTCGGATGCGGGCAGCAATAACCGCCAGCTGTTCCTGGGAAAGAGACAGTTTCGGATTGGCAAAATTGACGTCCCGCATGGAGTTCATCGGAATCAGGTGGACGTGCGCATGCGGAACTTCCAGGCCGATGACACTGACGCCGAGACGGACGCAGGGGCAGGCTTTCTGAATAGCGGGCGCGATTTTCTTGGCAAACAGGATCAGTCCTGAAAGCGTCGCATCGTCCAGATCAAAGACATAATCCACTTCCTTTTTCGGAATCACAAGGGTGTGGCCTTCCGTAAGGGGCGAGATATCGAGGAAAGCGAGGTATCGGTCGTCTTCGGCAACCTTGTGGCAGGGAATTTCTCCCTGAATGATCCGCGTGAAAATAGACGGCATCGGTCCGGTAGTTTGGTTCAGACAACGAATGTAGAAGATGCAGGGTGTATTCGAAGGAATCTGCAAAAAGTACTTCTGTGCATTCTGTGTTTTCTGTGAGCTATTTATTTTTTTCTCACAGAAAACACAGACTACACAGAAGCAAGAAAAAACGGGGCTGCCTGGTTAGAAGCAGCCCCGTTTCAGGATAGTATAAGAAGGTTAAAACCTACCGGGAGATGTCCAGTACTTCAAACTCCGCTTTGCCGGCAGGCAGTTGTACTTCTGCCACATCGCCGACGGACTTGCCGAGAAGGCCTTTGCCGATCGGTGATTGAACGGAGATTTTGCCGGTTTTGACATCGGCCTCTGTTTCCGCTACCAGCGTATAGGTAGCGATCATATTGTTCCGCTTGTTTTTGATCTTGACAATCGACAGGATCGCAACTTTGGAGGTATCAATAATAGACTCGTCCAGGATACGGGCATTGGAGAGCAGCTCCTCGAGCTTGGCAATTTTCAGCTCGTGGAGGCCCTGCGCTTCTTTGGCCGCGTCGTATTCAGCGTTTTCAGACAAGTCACCTTTATCTCTTGCTTCGGCAATCTGGTGTGCGATATGCGCCCGGCCCTTGGTCTTCAGTTCATGCAGATCGGCTTTAAGCTTATTGAGCCCTTCTTCGGTATAATAGGCCACTTTTCCCATAATCAAAATCTCATTTACAGGTGTAACTTTTTTTGGGTTGATCGCGCGCCCTGTCGGACGGTTATCAGGGTGTTGCCCGGGGGCAGAAAAAAGAAGCCCAGGTTAAAAATTCAGGCAACTTTTGGTTAAGTGTCTGAATTTCAAGGTTCCTGTGCTTCGGAAATCTCGAACGTAATGACAAAAAAAAAGAACGGTGACAAGACCGCTCTGCAATTCACCCGACAGTATACCGGATGCAGAATCAATCTTCCCGCCGAAGACCCAATGGATGAATCGTACGTGTTTGCATGGACGACTTCATGATGAATGGGTCAACAAAATTAGCACATTTACCGTAAAAAGCAAGTAAAATCTCATTTTCGTCAGCCGGAGGAGAGCCGGCCGGCGCCTTCGCCGCGAAGAATTACGCGGTCGCGGTATGGACCGGCAGCGGAAAGCATGATATTTGAAGACGGTTGTCTGTCAGACAACGAATCTTACTACGTTTCCATGAGAATTTTGTTTCTGGGTACCCCGGAATTTGCGGTCGAGAGCCTCCGGGCGCTGGTCGAAAACGGATGCAATGTCGTAGCGGTGGTTACGGCTCCCGACAAGCCGGCGGGGCGCGGGCAGCATGTGCAGCAATCGCCCGTGAAGCAGTACGCCGTGTCGGCCGGAATACCGGTCCTTCAACCGGAAAAGCTGAAAAATCCTGCTTTTCTGGAGGAATTGAAAAGCTACCGGGCCGATTTACAGGTAATTGTCGCCTTCCGGATGCTGCCCGAAGTAGTCTGGAATATGCCGCCGCTGGGGACATTTAATCTGCATGCCTCGCTGCTGCCGCAGTACCGGGGCGCCGCGCCGATCAACTGGGCTGTTATCAATGGAGAAAAGAAAACCGGGGTAACGACTTTTTTTCTGCAGCATGAAATTGATACCGGTCCGCTCATTTTTCAGGAAGAAGAACCCATCGGGCCGGATGATACGGTTGGGACGCTCTATGAGCGTTTGATGCACCGCGGCGCTGCGCTGGTGGTCAAAACCGTCCGCGCGATTGAAGCCGGAAATTACCCGCAGATTCCGCAGGATGAATCGCGCGAATTGAAAGCTGCTCCGAAGATTTTCCGGGAAACCTGTGAAATCAACTGGAACCGGCCGACGGAAGCCGTCCGCGATCACATCCGGGGATTGTCGCCATACCCGGCCGCCTGGACTACTTTATTGGGCAAAACGTGTAAGGTATACCGCGCCGAACGGGTCGAATCATCGGAAGAGGCCGCGCCGGGCAACTACACAACCGATCATAAAACCTACCTGAGATTTCGCTGTGCCGATGGGTGGCTTTCCCTGACCGAGCTGCAACTCGAAGGAAAGAAACGGATGGGCATCGAAGAACTGCTCAGAGGTATTAAAGGTTTATAGGAGTACTGATTCATCAACAACGATACGCGCCGGATTCCACTGGACCCGGACATAAAAAAATGATTACGACCTCTGTATTCGATTTATTCAAAGTCGGACCGGGTCCGTCGAGCTCGCACACGATCGGACCAATGAAAGCCGCATACGATTTTCTCCTGGAAATCCGGAACAGCGCCGACGCAGCCCGTGGCCGGAAAGTAGAAATTCACCTGTTCGGGTCGCTTTCGGCGACGGGCAAAGGCCACGGTACCGACCGGGCCATTGTTGGCGGACTACTCGGATGGCTGCCGGATACCTGTGATCCCAAAGCCTTGCTCGAACTGGGAAACGACGCGCATACCCTGCCCGTTTCCGATGCTTCGATTACCACCGCTGCCGGAGAGATTATATACCACCGTGGCAAAACGGACTTTCCGCACCCCAATACCATGATCCTGAAGCTGACCGACGGCGCAGGGAATATCCTCCTCGAACACGAGTACTACTCTGTCGGCGGCGGGTTCATCCAGCGAAAAGGCCGGCCGGTAGAAGGTACCCGGGATACGGAGCCTCGTTTTCCGTATGAAAATATGGAAAGCCTGAAAAAGCAACTCGCTGCATCCGGCCTGTCGCTCCCGAAACTGATGATCGAAAACGAAAAGTCACTCACCGGGCTGAGCGAGCGGGAGATCAACCACCGCCTCGATTTTATCCTGGAAGCGATGGAGAAGGCCGTGAAACGCGGCCTGCGCGGAAAGGGATTGCTGCCGGGTACTATCCGCCTGCAACGCAAGGCCCCAAAGGTATACGAGCAGGCGAAGAGTCATTCGCTGACGTCGGATAGCTTTCTGATGTTTCTCAACGCGTATTGCCTGGCGGCTTCGGAAGAAAACGCGGCAGGCAGTATTGTTGTGACGGCTCCGACATCCGGCGCGTCCGGCGTTTTTCCGGGACTCACGTACCTGATGAAACACCACTTCCATTATTCTCCCCAGAAAATGCGGGACGGACTGCTGGTAGCCGCCGCTGTCGGCTTTCTGGTAAAACACATTGCCAGTATATCCGGCGCGGAAATGGGGTGTATGGGGGAAATAGGCACGGCGTCGGCTATGGGAGCAGCCATGCTGACCTATGCGGCAGGCGGCGCGGCGGCGCAGGTGGAAGCGGCGGCGGAAATCGGCATCGAACACCACCTCGGTATGACGTGTGACCCGATCGGCGGCTATGTGCAGATTCCCTGCATCGAGCGGAATGCCATGGGGGCAGTCAAAGCCTACAACGCCTACCTGCTGGCGATGGCGAGCGATCCGAGCTATCAGAAAATCTCCCTCGACAGCGTCCTTAAAGTCATGCGCGCCACCGGACGGGATATGTCGCAGAAGTATAAAGAGACCTCTGAAGCGGGGTTGGCGTTGAGTATGACGGAGTGTTGAGGCAGTTTTCGGTTTTCGGTTTTTTGTTTTCAGTTTTGAGGAAAGAAAAAGCGTTTCCGGGAACAAACAGATAGCTGAAGACTTTCCGAAAACCGAAAACCGAAAACCGAAAACCGAAAACCGAAAACCGAAAACCGAAAACCGAAAACCGAAAACCGAAAACCGAAAACCATTCCCATGACATCCCTCATCGTAGCGGCGGCAGAAAACGGCGCGATTGGAAAAGATAACCAGCTGCTATGGCACTTGCCGGATGATCTGAGGTTATTCAAGCGACTTACCACGGGCCATGCCATCGTCATGGGCCGGAAAACATATGAATCCATCGGGCGGCCGCTTCCCAACCGGGAATCGGTTATTTTGACGCGGCAAACAGGGTATGAGGTACCGGGGGCGACAGTAGTTGCCACGCTGGAAGAAGCCCTGGCCGGCCGCGAAGACGTATTCGTGATCGGCGGAGCGGAGATTTACAGGCTGGCGTTGCCTGTCGCCGACCGGATATACCTGACAGAAGTACATACCCGGATTGAAGGCGATGCCTTTTTTGAAATACCCGCGGGCTGGAAGGAAGTCTCCCGCGAGCACCATCCGGCCGATGAAAAGCACGCCTATTCCTTTGATTTCGTGGTATTGGACCGACAATAAGGGACTATTCCGAAACAAAAAGCGAGAGGCTGTACCGTTGAGGTGCAGCCTCTCACTTTTTGTGCGACATTTCGGATATTGCAGGCAACGAAACCTCTTTACCTATGCTGACCGCTCCCGACTGGCAGGCCGCGCTGTACTTAGGCGGCTTCGCAGGAAGCCTCCCGCTGATCCCTGCTGATTTTCAGGTGCTTGAAGAGCGGGTACGCCGGAAACTGCCGGCCCGTGCCTTTGACTACCTGGCAGGCGGCGCGGGTCGGGAGCAAACGATGGAGGCGAACCGGTCGGACTGGGACCGGTACCGGATTCTGCCGCGTATGCTCAACGATGTATCCGCGCGGGACCTCAGTACAACGCTTTTCGGGCAGCGACTACCCCTGCCGGCGCTGCTGGCACCAATAGGAGTACTCGAACTTGCTCATGCTGAAGCTGATACGGCCGTAGGGCGGGCGGCGGCCTCAGCCGGTATTCCCTATATCTTTTCGAACCAGGCTTCGCGGCCGATGGAGGAAGTTGCTTCGGCAATGGGGGAAGGTGCACGTTGGTTCCAGCTGTACTGGAGCAAATCCCGGGACCTGGTGGAGAGCCTGGTTGCCCGGGCCGAAGCCTGCAGATGCAGCGCTATCGTCATCACCCTCGACACTACCTTGCTGGGATGGCGAATCCGCGACCTGGACCATGCTTACCTGCCGTTTCTCGAAGGAAAGGGCATTGCGCAGTATACTTCCGATCCGGTTTTTCAGCGTATGCTTGACGAAGCGGAATTTCCGGCTGTGAAGCGGCGTGTTACCCTTCAGTCAATCCTGGGGCTGATGACCCTGACCAAACGGTATCCCGGAGGCGGCTTTTGGAAGAAGTTACGCTCGGGGAGGCCGCTGAAAGCCGTGCAGCAGTTTGTTCGTATCTACTCCAATCCGGCGTTGCAGTGGGAGGACCTTTCGTTTTTGCGGGAAAGAACGCGATTGCCGGTTTTGCTGAAAGGTATTCTGCATCCGGACGACGCCCGCAAGGCACTTGATTACGGTATCGACGGGCTGATCGTCTCCAACCACGGCGGCCGGCAGGTAGACGGGTCGGTAAGTACTGCCGAAATGCTTCCAGGTATTATAGCGGCTGTGGGTGGGAAGGTGCCGGTACTGGTGGATAGCGGAATACGTGGCGGCGCGGATATCTTCCGGGCGCTTGCGCTGGGGGCGTCGGCGGTTTGTGTGGGCCGGCCCTATGCATACGCCCTGGCGTTAGGCGGTCAGGAAGGAGTAGCAACGTACCTGCAGCACCTGGCTGCGGATTTCGAGCTGACAATGGCGTTGGCGGGGTGCCGTGCAATTCCGGAGATTACCCGGGAACGAATCGTGACGAGGTAGGGGTTATTCCGAAGGCCGGTGACATAGATTTATCCAATCATTGTCGCCGAAATCAGGTAGTATTTCTTGGAAAAGATCAAAACTAACTTAACCCTTCAGATTGCCGGGCCGAATCCTTACTTTTGCGGTGTTAATCTGAACCAGCCGCAGTACCGGCGAGTAACCCTGAAAACATAAATCGACATGCCTGGAACCGAATTATTTGGAGCCGAAGAACGCAAGGAAATCAACGACGTCCTCGAGACCGGTATTTTCTTCCGCTATAACCACGACGCACAACGGAATAACATCTGGAAAGCCCGCGAATTTGAGGCGGAAGTCTGCAAACTCGTTGGCTCCAAATATGCCCATGCAGTTTCTTCCGGTTCGACGGCCGTGCAATGCGCCCTGGCGGCGTCCGGCATCGGAGCCGGCGACGAAGTCATCGTTCCGCCGTTTACCTACATCGCGACGGTTGAGGCCGTTTTGATGGTTGGCGCACTTCCCGTTTTCGCCGATATCGACGAAACGCTGTGCCTCAGCGCCGAAGGTATCCGCAAAGTCATCACCCCGAAAACGAAAGCCATCTGCCTCGTGCACATGTGTGGTCAGATGGCCGACATGGACGCGATCATGGCGGTCGTAAAAGAACATAACCTGATTCTGGTGGAAGACGCCGGTCAGGCCATGGCAGCCAGCTACAAAGGCATTTCAACCGGCCTCTGGGGCAAAGCAGGCGCTTATTCCTATGATTTCTTCAAGATCGCCACAGCAGCTGAAGGCGGCGTGATGGTAACGAACGACGAAGAAGTATACCGCCTCGCCGACAGCTATTCCGATCACGGGCACGACCATATCGGCAACAACCGCGGGATGGAACAGCACCCGATCATTGGCTTCAACTTCCGTATTTCGGAACTGCATGCCGCGATCGGAAAGGTACAGACCCAGCGCGTGCCGTTCATCCGTGAAAAGAGCAACGAATACAAGAAATACCTGATGGAAAAACTCGGACAGGTACCGGGTATTTCCTTCGCCACGCTGCCCGACCCGGACGGCGATTCAGCGACGTTCCTCAATATGTTCCTGCCCGATACCGAAACGGCGGGGAAAGTTGTCGCCGAATTCAATGCTTCCGGCGTGAGCGGCTTCAACTACTGGTACACCAATATGTACCACTTTATCAACCAGTGGAATCACCTGAAGGATCTCAAGACGGCCTCGGCCCTCGGCGTGGAGAAATTCGGTGCACCGCAGGACTACCACAACCTCGACATTCCGAAGGCGCAGGAAACCATCGGACGCCTGATCTCTTTCGGCATTCGCTGCACCTGGACCTACGAAGAAGTTGACGCGCTGGTCGCGAAGGTTTCGGCGGCGGTGACGAAGGTGATGAGTGTGGAGGTTTAAGAAAAGGAGGTAATTATGATCAGCAGCGCTGCGTTGTTAGCCGAAATCAGAACACTCTCTCCGGCATTGCGGAAAGAGGCGGAGGATTACATCTCGTTTCTCAAAAAGAAGATGGAGTCGGAACGGAGTCCGTTAAAAGACCGGGAGTTCGGATACGGAAAGGGCAAGGTCTGGATTTCGGAGGATTTTGACGCTCCGCTGGATGATTTTAGCGAGTACCGTTGAGAGATGGAATTACTGCTGGACACACATGCCCTGTTGTGGTTTTATAGTGGAGATTCTGCCCTTTCCGATAAGGCGCAACGTTTGATCCGTGGAAGCGGGACGCGCTGTTACCTCAGTGTTGCCAGCTTGTGGGAAATTACCATAAAACTGGGGCTGGGTAAGCTGAAGCTGGATAGCGGTATCCCTGATTTGTTCCATTTTATAGAACGAAACCATATTGAAGTGCTACAGATCGAATTTGAGCACCTTATTCAATTACAGCAGTTGCCCGATATTCATAGAGATCCCTTTGACCGGCTCATTATCAGCCAGGCACGGGCGGAAAACCTTCCGGTTGTTTCGAAAGATCTTTTTTTCAGTAGTTATGACGTCGTAACAGTGTGGGAATAACCTGCACTCGTTAGTTTCTGAAAGCATGCATAAGAATTTCAAAGGAATCGAAAAAACCGTCTACGGGCGGGGTAGTTTCAACCAACTGGGCGAAATCCTGGCCCCGAAGCGGGTCGAAAATGAACAGTATTTTGTGTTCATCGTCGATCAGTATTTCAAAGGAAAAGACCTCGAAGTGCGCGTTCCGGCCGAAGGAAAGGACCTCGTGTACTTCATCGATGTCGATGTCCACGAGCCGACTACCGAGCAGATCGATACGCTCCGCGACGAAATCCTTGCCAAACAGGGACTTCCCTCCGGCGTAGTGGGTATCGGCGGCGGCTCCGTGATGGATATCGCCAAGGCGCTTTCCCTCATGCTGACCAACGAAGGCTCTTCCACCCTCTACCAGGGCCTGAACCTGGTGAAGGTACCGGGCGTGTACCACGTCGGCGTGCCGACTATCTCCGGTACCGGCGCCGAAGTATCCATGACCGCCGTACTGACCGGCCCGGTGAAAAAACTTGGCCTCAAATGCGAATGGACTGTCTTCAACCAGGTAGTACTCGATCCGGAACTGATTGCTTCTGTTCCGACCGACTGGTGGTTCTATACCGGCATGGATACCTACATCCACTGCGTGGAATCGGAAAACGGCCGCTTTAACAACGCCTATTCCCATGCGTTTGCGGAGCAGGCGATGAAGCTCTGCCGGGATATCTACCTCGGCGAAAACGCCGGGCAGAATGCCGAAAACGACGACAAGCTGATGGTAGCCTCCCTCATGGGCGGCCTGAGCCTGACGTACTCCGAAGTTGGGGTATGCCACGCGCTGAGCTACGGTCTTTCCAAGATCCTGGGTACCCGTCACTGCTATGCCAACTGCCTCATTATGAATCACCTGGAAGACTACTACCCCGAAGGCGTAGCCGAATTCAAGGAGATGGTGAAGCGGTTTAACGTCACCCTGCCGCAAGGCCTTGCCAAAGACTGGGACGACGAAACCATTACCAAAATGGCTCATGTTTCCTACAACCTTCCCCACATGTGGCTGCACGCCATCGGTGAAAACTGGCAGGAAACCATCACGATTGACCTGTTGAAGGACCTGTTCCGGAGACTCTAACACGTATTTATTCACCCGTAACGGCCGGGTTTCCCCCGAAAGCCCGCCAGCAATACCATGTCTCAGAAAATTGTTCGTGTCGGCGATATCGAGTGCGGATCAGATGAGCTCTTCCTCATCTCCGGTCCCTGCGTGATCGAAGACGAAAAAATCATGATGACTGTCGCCGAAAAACTCAAAGAGATTTCGGAGCGACTGAAAATCAAGGTTATCTACAAGTCTTCTTTCCAGAAAGACAACCGTTCCAGCCTGGAGTACTACTCCGGTCCGGGCCTGGATAAGGGTATCCAGATCCTTGCCAAAGTGAAGGAGCAGTTCGGATTTCCCCTCCTGACCGATATTCACTACCCCGATCAGGCCGCTCCTGTTGCTGAAGTCGTCGACGTTCTTCAGATTCCGGCATACCTCTGTATGCAAACCACGCTGACCGTCGCTGCCGCTCAAACCGGCCGCGTCGTCAACGTGAAGCACGGGCAGTTCCTCGCCCCGGAAAACATGAAGCACCCGGTCAAGAAAATCGAAGATTCCGGAAACAACCAGATCATCCTCACCGAACGCGGCTATTCCTTCGGTTATAATGACCTCGTAGTGGATCCGCGCAGCTTCTACCACATGGCCCGCACACAATACCCTGTGGTATTCGACGTGACGCACGCCATCCGGAAGTATGGTATCCCGTCGAAAGACTCCAAGGGAGGCGCCCGGGAATACCTGCCCGTACTCGCCCGCGCGGGTGTCGCTGCCGGTATCGACGGACTCTTCATCGAGGCGCACACCTGCCCGAGTGAAGCCCTTTGCGACGCGGCCAGCCAGCTCGATATCAGCCTGCTCGAGGAGTTCCTCAAGCCGCTGCTCGAACTCCATGCCGTGGAAGTCAAATACCGCAATTCCCTGCCTGAACTGGCTTAATTCCGGTTTTTGACAGAAAAGAAAAGCGCTTCCGTTTAGTCGGAAGCGCTTTTTTGTTGGGAAAAGGCTGATTGTCAGGGAGCCGGTATACGTGCAGCAGGAGATCGTCCGGAAGAGAAAGCAGGAAATTCCCCGCAGATGAAAATTTCTCCAAAAAATAATCAACTTTATGGCCGAACAACAATGTGATGCCTGGTTATGGAGGAGATCTCCCGGAACCTTACCCCGAATTTTTATATCACCAATAACGACGTGGAAATCATTGATGCGCTGGTCGACAATGGCGCGATGTTCAAGGATTTTTCCCGTAGTCAGGTGACGTCGTTTTTATGGGGCGAGGATTTCTGTCTGGTGCTGTTTTTTGCGGACGATTACGACCGGGGTTTTACGATGTACGTTGTCCGGGATTTTTCGGTCAATGTCAAGGATATGGTACAGCTTATCCACGCCCTCGATCAGATACTGGATCAGGGCTATAATTACCGGCTGTTTCACGCGGCACGGAGTAAGGTGGAAGAGATGCTGTACATGGCGCCGACGTTCCGGGCGATGTGGGACAAGGCGGACCCGGAACTGGAAGAAGAAGAAAACGACTATTAAACAAGAAAGCCGTCCCACAACAGGACGGCTTTCCTCCTGTCTGTGTATTCTGTGAAGTCTGTGAGAAAAAAAATCAGCTCACAGACTTCACAGAATACACAGACGGATCAACCCCAGTTCGATTTCTGAATATTCCCGATGCTGATCTTAATGCTTTCCAGCGGCGGGCGCTTGCAAACGTCCTGTTCGACGAAGTAATGCTTCAGCCCGGCCTGCTTCGCATGCTTAAACAGGGCGCCGAAATCAATGCTTCCTGTGCCAACCTCCGCGAATTCCTGCTGCGGCGTTTTGGCCATGTCTTTCACGTGCCAAAGCGGGAACCGGCCCGGGTACTTCGCAAAGTACTCCTGGGGCTTTTCACCGGCTTTGGTAACCCAGTACAGGTCCATTTCCATGTGTACCGGCGTTTGTTTAAGGAGCAGGTCGTACGGCTTGACGCCATCCACGCGCTGGGTAAACTCAAAATCGTGGTTGTGGTACCCGAGGGTAATACCTGCTTTTTTGGTGGTTTCGGAGCCTTTGTGAAGAAGGTCTACTAGCTTTTTGTAGTCTTCCGGACTGCGTTCGTCATCCACGAGGTAGGCAATAACCGCGAATTTCTGCCCGATGGCAGCAGCATCGTCGATTACTTTCGACCAGTTTTTCGTGAGCCCGTCGCTCATCGCCATCTTCTTTGACCGGGCGGTGAGGTAGTGGCCGCTGACAGCAGAGAGACCGTTGTCTTTCAGGATTTTGGCATATTCAGCCGGTGATTTTCCGAAGAACTTTCCCTGTGTATAGCCGAAGTTTTCCACCTTTTTGTATCCGAGCTTTGCGACCTGCTCGAGGATACGTTCGATGCCCTGCTTCTGAATATCGTCACGCAGGGTATACAACTGAAGGCCGATGGATTTGGCCTGAACAGACGCCAATACGTCCATTCCGGAGGCAGCAAGGGCGCCGAGCCCGAACGATGCCTGAAGAAAATTTCTACGGTTCATAGGGATGAAAATAAGCGGATCAGCCGCGCCCTGGCAGACGCCGGCTTCGTACGAATGAAAAAATCCGCTTCCAATGTAACCATCCTCCGGAAAGAAACAGGATAAAGCGAATATTAAATTTCATTTGAAGGAGGTATGCCGCTTATGCGTTCAGTCCCAGCAGCCGCTTGACATATTTTCCGACGATGTCAAACTCCAGGTTGACCGAATCGCCTTCCCGCAGGGAAGAAAAAGTCGTATGCTCGTAAGTGTATGGAATAATGGCTACCCGGAACCGGTTGGCTTCGGAATTGAAGACCGTCAGGCTGACGCCGTTGATGCTGATCGAGCCTTTTTCGACGGTTACATTTCCACTGGCGGTGTCGTATTCAAAATCAAACAGCCAGCTGCCGTTTTCGTCCTGTATGCGGGTGCAGACGGCGGTTTGGTCGACGTGGCCCTGAACAATATGCCCGTCAAACCGCCCGTTGGCCGGCATACACCGCTCCAGGTTAATGTGTGAGCCAATTTTAAGCGACCCCAGATTGCTTTTGCGCAGGGTTTCGTCGATCGCCGTGACGTAGTAAGTATCGGCATCGACGCCGACGACCGTGAGGCATACCCCATTGTGTGAGACGCTCTGGTCGATTTTCAATTCATGGGAAAGAGGGGACTGGATCCGGAAGGTCACGTTCGTACCTTCAAATTGCAGCTCTCTGACTTCCCCGATGGCTTCGATAATGCCGGTGAACATAGGGTGTTTTGCCGATTAGTTGACGATGTTTGCAGGACGGAAGTAATACCGAATTTGTATGCCGAACAGAAAATTGATTCTTCTCGCGATCGGGCTGGTCCTGGCCGCAACCCTGATCTACTCCTTAACCGGAGGCAAAAAAAGCTCTTTTTCGGATACCCTCCGGAAGGAACGCCAGGAAAAGGACGAAATGTTCCGGACCTCGGCCGACTCGCCCTTCCCGGATAAAAAAGACTTCCGTGCCCTGAACTACTTTGACCCGGATTCGACCTTTGAAGTCTACGCCAAAATCCGGGAAACCGAAGGCAACAAGACGTTTACCGTCGCCATGACCGGCGGACAGACCGAAACATATACCCTTTACGGAGAAGCAACGTTTGAACTGAAAGGAAAGAACTGCCGCCTGCTGGTTTTCCATAGTCCGGATAAAGGCGCCCTGTTCATTCCCTTCCGGGATGAAAGCAACAAAACGGCTTCGTATGGCGGCGGCCGGTACCTGGATGTCGAGGAATCGGCGATTACCGGCGGTCATGTCACGATTGACTTCAACCGGGCCTATAACCCATATTGCGCCTATTCACCGGAGTATACCTGTCCTGTTCCCCCGAAAGAAAATACCCTTCCGCTGGCTGTCACCGCCGGAGAAAAACGCTACCACGATTAACCACACAACCCTTCATGTCAAACTACATCATTAAATCCTTTACCCGCGGCTTTGAAGTATACCGGGAGAACGAAACCGCACCTGTTACCACTTTTCAGTATAACGGATGGTTTTCGAGCGACGGGCGCGCCGAAACCGGCAATAACACCGTCGAAATCAAGGCGAAGAATGTCTGGGCTTCCAAGTTCGATGTCTTTATCGATGGTATTGACAAAGGCGATATCCTCTTCAACTGGAAAGGAGAAATCATCATCCGCCTGGACACAGATGGCGTTGAAAAAAGCTATCGCCTGAAGTCCAGGGGCTTGTGGAATATGCACTTCGAGCTCGAAGATGAGCAGGAACAACGTTTACTGCTGCTGCAGCCTGCTTTCAAATGGGACCGCCTCAACTACGAATACCAGGTATCCGGCGAGCAGGAGCCTTCTATTTTGCTCATACTCACTTCTATTTACGGCATCAACCTGTATATGACGATGATGGCTGTGGTATAATCCCACCAAACAAAAAACGGGGGCATACCGAAAGGTATGCCCCCGTTTTTTGTTTGGGTACTATTCGATTAGTACTGGAATACCTTACCACCGGCAAGTACTTCCTGGTTCTTCTCGTCGAACGTCACTTTCAGGCCTGTGCGGTAGGCCGCGTTGGACATAATCGTGGCGATCGAGTGCTGGTAACCTGCTTCAATCGGTGCATTCGGGGTTTTACGGCTCCGTACGCACTCCATCCAGTTCTTGATGTGATTGAACGTCAGCATGTCGCCGCCGGTGTTGGCGCTGGTTTCGACCTTCGGGCCTTCCAGTTTGGTAGAGGCGAGAAGGTTGGCCTGCATGCCCATTTCGCCTGCTTCGCGGGCGGACAGACCACCCGTCGGGGAGATCATGTTGGTGTCGAGGTTGAGCTCGCCGCCGTTGGAGTAGTAGATCTCACGTGTACCGCCGGCGGAGTTGCTGAAGCGGCTCGCGAAGGATACCTGGAAGCCGGTAGTCGGATCGTTGAGCGGGCCGTAATCAAACACAACCATGAGCGTATCGGCGTTTTTACGACCGTCTTTCCACTGGTAGATACCGCCGTTGGCTACTACTGAACGGGGGTGTGCCAGGCCGGAGAACCAGTGCACCGTATCAATCTGGTGGCTCATCCACTGACCCGGAATACCGGAAGAATACGGCCAGAAGAGGCGGTATTCGAGGTACTTACGCGGATCGAAGGCTTCGAAGGGACGGTTGAGGAGGTACCGTTTCCAGTCCAGGTCTTCTTCCTTGCACTGGGCTACCAGCGCCGGACGGCGCCAGCGACCCGGCTGGTTAACATTCCAGATGAGCTCAACAGCCACGATCGGGCCGAATTTGCCTGAGCGGATAAAGTCGTTGGCGGCGTGGTAATTCGCGCCGCTCCGCCGCTGGGAACCAATCTGAACAATTTTACCCGACTGCTTCACCGCTTTCAGGACGGCGCGTGCGTCGGCCATGGTTTCAGCCAGGGGCTTTTCGGTGTACGTATCGCATCCGGCCTTGACGGCTTCGATGGTATGCAGGGCATGCTGGAAATCGGCCGTGCTGATGAAGACCGCGTCGACCGACTTGGAATCATACAGCTCGTCGTTGTTGCGGAATTCCTTAATGGAGCCGCCCAGTTGCTTTTCGAGGAATGCCTTACCTTCTTCCCGGCGACGTTTCCAGATATCGGAAACGGCCACCATCTCAAAATTCATTTCCTTGCCGAGTGTCTTGAACGGCGGTACGTGGGAACTGCGGAAACGATCCGAAAACCCGACGCAGCCGACACGGACGCGGTCGTTGGAACCCAGGATCTTGCGGTAGCTCGCTGCCGACATGGCGTTGACGCTCAACGCTGATCCGGCAGTAGCGAGAGACAGTTTACGGAGAAAATCTCTACGGTTTTCCATAGGTAGCACCGGCTTTCCGGCCGGCTCATTGAGGTTTATTTGAGGATACGGTATTCAATCCAAAGAAGGCTAGTGCCTTTACGCAAAACTACTTGAGTTCGCGGATTTTAATGCTCCGGTAGCTGACAACGTCGCCGTGATCCTGCAGCAGAATCGGGCCGGAAGCTGCCAGACCGAAGTCTTTGTAACCGGCATACTTCGAGCGCTCTACCAGGGCGCGGAACAGGGGAGAACCCCGCTCGTATTCCACTACCTTGAAGCCGTTGAGCCAGTGTTCGACGTGATTATTCGGATAAACGATGACGCGCCCTTCGTTCCATTCGCCGATTTTCTTCACAGCCGCTTTGCGGGGACCGGTTTTATCGCCCGGAATGAGGTCGTACAGGGAGCCGATGGTCCGGTTGCCGTACGCGCCGAGTTTGGCGTCGGGGTGGCGGGCGTCATCGAGAATCTGAAATTCCAGGCCGATCGCAGAGCCTTTCTTGACGTAGTTCTCCGGAACCGTCAGCGGCTGGCCGGGTTTGAATTCGTGCGTGTAGGGCAGTAACTCCTTCACGAAGTACTTCACGCCGGAGTTTGCGCCTTCCGTCAGCTTAAACTGGAACGTCAGCTCAAATGCCGGGCCGTAGTTTTCTGTGGTGACAATATCGCCACCGTTGGTACTTTCGCCGCCGTCGCCTTTGTCGACCGTCAGCAGACCATCCTTTACATTCCAGCCTTTCTGCGGAAACTCCGTTTTGTAGGCGCCGCGCCAGCCCTGGGTCGACTTGCCGTCCCACAACAACTTAAAGCCCAGTGCTTTTTCCTGTTCAGAAAGCATATTGGGAATCAGGTTGATCACCGGGGTTTTGTCCAGCGGGGACGGTTGCAGGTTTTCGGTCTGAATGCGGATATTTTTCCAGTGAATGGATTTGCCTTCCTTTTCCTTATCGTTTCCGATGCCGTGGACCTGAAGGGCAATGTAGCCTTTGGTTGTCAGGTCGTCGACCAGGTTTGATACCGGCACGCCGTTCACAAACGTGCGGATCGAGGAGCCGATCGCTTCGATGCGGTAGCGGTTCCATTCGTTTTTATGGAAAGCGGCCTTGCCGGCGGGGTTATTGTCGGGCGTGCAGAGCCAGCCGCGGCGGGCTTCGTCGTACACACCGCCGCTCCAGGCGCGGTCCGACGGGTCAATTTCCATCTGATACCCATTGACGCGACCGTCTTCCGGCCGTTGCAGGCTGCGGAATTGAATACCTGAGTTCAGGGCGTTATCTACTTTGACATCGCATTCGAAAATGAAGTCTCCGTATGGCTGGTCCGTCAGGAGAAAGGTATTGGGTGTTCCGGTTTGGGAGATGCCGATGATCTCGCCGTTTTTTACGTCATACTTCGCTTTGCCGGAAGCGGTACCATCGGCCAGTTTCCAGCCTTTGAGGGTTTTTCCGTCAAACAGGTTTTTCCAGGACGCTTTGTCCGGAGGAGTAGCATAAGAGACAAAACTCGAAACGAATAGTGCGGCAACTGCGAAGCGTTTCATCGAAAACGGTTTAATGGTTAGAGACTAGCCTGGTTTACGGGTACAAAGTCAGACGACGCCCGTTTCTACTCAGTTGGCAACGGTTTTTTTCGACTTTCTGAATGCCTTCAGCCGCCTGTCCGGCCAGTCCTTCCATAAAGACCTTTTCTGAGCCGATGACCCTGAAAAAGAAAGCTATTTTGCTGTCAGGGACCGTCCGGCGGCCGGTCAAAAAAAAACCTCAAAAAGTCTGTGAAGTCTGTGTCGTCTGTGAGAAAATTGACAGCTCACAGACGACACAGACTTCACAGACTTTTTTGGGAGGGATACTATTTTCAGCCTTTCGGTTCAAAGTACAGCATCACACACCCACTTTCATACGCTTTCTGTTTCACCAGCGTCAGTCGTTGTTCCCGCTGAACGGCCGGAAATAGCTCAATCCCTTCCCCCAGAATCACGGGTATGAGCGTGACTATGTACTCGTCGATCAGCCCGGCGTCATGCGCCTGGCGGACGAGTTCGCCGCCGCCTACGAGCCAGATATCTTTTCCCGGTTCTGTTTTCAGTCTTTGGATGGCTTCGACAACGTCTTCCGTCACCAGTTCCGCTTCGGGAATAACCTGTTTGTCCGGGTTTCGGGAAAAAATCAACGACTTTTTTCCTCCATACGGCCAATCGGGAAAAGCGACGCAGACTTCATACGTCTTGTATCCCATCAGCAGAGTATCGATCGAATCGTAGAACGGTTCATAGCCATAGTCTTCGCCATCGATATCGGGAAGCCAGTCGATAGAGTCGTCTTTGCGGGCGATTTTGCCGTCCAGGCTGGCGGCGATGTAGAGAATTACTTTGCGCATACGTTTGGGAATTTTCGACAAAACTCCTGCTTCGCTTTATCCGGAAATTGTATGAAATGAAACATCGGCCAGCATGTCGGCATCGGTTGATACCAGGTTCGGATGGCCGGCAGATACATGCCCCGCCAGTACTTCCTTCCGGTAAGCCGACGGCGTCAGGCCGGTATACTTCCGGAAGAAGCGAATGAAGTGTGCCTGATCGAAAAATCCAAGGTCATATCCCGCTCCGGTCAGGGATTCCGCGGGGTGGGAGGCAAGCCGATGCAGCGTTCGCTGAAATACGACAAGGTGCTGATACTGAGCTGGCGTACAGCCGATGAGCTGACGAAACCGCCGGATCAGGGCCTGGGGCGTCATCCCGTACCGGGCCGCCAGACGGGAGGTAAGCAGCTCAGACAGGGGCGTCGCTGCGATCTCCGAAAGACTATCCCGGATAAAGGGCGGCAGCTCCGGCCGGACAAGCTTGGTGATCAGGTAGGATTCAACCAGCTGTAGTACCCGCCCGGGCGATGGTTTCTCGCTGAGTTGCTCCGAAAGCGCGGCAATATCCGGCCCGAAAACGTCGGCCGGATCGATAAACTGATCCTGTAATTCGTTGATATCCAGTCTGGAAAAGGCTGATAAACCCCAGGGGCGAAAGAGTACGCCGACAACGTAGTGCCGGCCTTCGGCACGGGTGAGCAGCGGACTCGTCTGCTGGCCCGCGAGCCACGCAGGGCCGGCGCACGCCTGCTGACCTCCCCCGTGACGCACATCGAACACATCCGACAGCGAAAACAGCCACTCGTGATGCAGCATCGGAAGCAGCCGGTTCGTAAACGAGAATCCGGAAGCTTCCGATACCCAAATCACGTCTACCCAGGGAGAGAGGGAAGCGGGCCGGGCCGTCAGTGTATTCATCTTTCAAAGATAAAAACAGAAACGGCCGGATGATTTACCCAATGGCGATATGCTGGGACTGAAGGAATTTCTTGCTGGTTTCGGCGCAGGAAAGAGCGGTTTTGCCGGTATCGGGTACACCATCGAGCTCGATAATACCCCAGCCGTTGAATTTGATCTCGTCCAGTGCCTTGAAAACGGACGGGAGGTTTACATTTCCGGTACCCAGCTCCACGAATTTATAGGCTTTCGGGTTCGGATTTCCCTCCAGCGGACAGCGTACATCCTTCAGGTGAAGGGCATACAGCAGGTCTTTGTACTGGTGAATGGCCTTCGCCGGATCGCCGCCGCCCTGGTGGTAATGGGCTACGTCGAGCAGCAGTTTCATGTATTTCGGGTTCATCTCCTGAACGATCACGTCCACTTCTTCCGGCGTCTCGCCGAGCTGGTTCATGTGGTTGTGGTAGGAGGTCTGAATACCCAAATCCGCCGTTTGTTTGGCGATTTCATTCATCACTTTGGAGAGGCGCTTGAGCTCGTCGGTCGTCGGCTGCCGGTCTTTCGGCCGGGCGGAGTTGGTCAGCTGGATCGACGTACCGCCGAGCGCTTTCACAAAGCTCGCGTGTGCCACGTGGTAGTTGATGGTACTTTCTTCCTTGGCGGGGTCAATTTCGACGTTGCCGCTGGAGAACATCACGAGCGAGAGCTTCTGCGCATCCAGGAGGGCTTTCAGTTCACTCGGTTTATTGCGGTAGGGACCAAACGCGTTGGAGCGGAGTTGAATACCGCGGAAACCAAGCGAAGCAATGTCCTGAATGGCCTGCGTGTCATTTCCGCCCCAGGTAATGGCAGAGTATCCGATTTTCAGCCGGGATTTAGCGGAAGCAAAAGCGTGGGCGCCCAGCGCGGCAGAGGCGGAGAGGAGGGCCGATTGCCGGAGAAACTGACGTCGGGATAGATGCATGATAGAGGTTTTTGAAAAAGACGAAAATAGCGTCTTTTTCCCTGAAAAACCTCACTTAAGAGCGCCCGGGTCACCCTCGGCCTGCTGCCGTCGGGCCTTTCGCTGCCGTGCCCGCTGGCCGATGTCAAGTCGGATACGCACTTCGTCGCCTTCGTCCCTGGCGCGCAGGTTGAGCGTCCATCCCGGGATTTCTTTGGCGTCGAGTTCGACGAGCTCATAGTCCTTGCCGCGTTTGCGCAGGTTTTTGAGGGGTATCTGGACGAAGAGGTCTGTCTTCTTTGCGAAGCTGTAGGTACCGCCGACATACAGCGTCAGCGCCGACGATTCGATACCCATGCGGTCCATTTCGATCTCACGACCACGGAAACGGAACTGGCTGGCCAGGGGCGCAAACCGGACGTTGTCGAAGTCGCGGTTCTTGAAAATAAACCGCTGCAAGCGCTTCAATGGCTCAAACTGGATCAGTTCCCCGTTTTTCAGCCGGAAGTTGAGATACCCGTAAAAGGTACCCGGCAGCGGGGTATAGTCCCGGTTAAGCTGTGCCTCGATTTTGCCTTCCGAGCTCCAGATACCGTTGATATTCTTGTGGGTGATGGTCGTTTGCTGAAAATCATCGAAGGCATAAAACAGCTGCCGGATATCTGTATTCTGAAGGCGGCAGGCGACCGACATACGTGCCGGATGGTCATGGAGGTAGTCAATCTGTCCCGAAAAGTCAAAATCGCCCTTGAAGGCATTCATTTTCAGGTTTTTGATTTCGAGTTTACGGGCCGATAAACCCAGCTGCCCGCGTACCTGTGTGGCGGCGAAATGCCGGTACTGAAACCGGTCGAGCTTCACCGAAATATCCGTTTCAAGGTGGTCAAGAATCCGGTCTATTTTGGTAATCAGCTCTTTGCGAGCCTTTTTGCGCATATTGGCGCTCTTCAGGGCCGGTCTGGGAAGAATTTTCGACGCGTTGAAGTTGAGATTAGGCGACGTGATCGCCGCCTGCGCATACAACCGCGTATTCGGCACGGTCAGGAAAGGGATGAGCTTCCGGATATGACCATGCACATATACCGGGCTTTTGTTGATCTGCGCGGAGATAGACCGGACGTACAGATCCCTTGCGTCAAAATCGGCCTCGATGTTCAGCTTTTCGAAATGGAGCTTCCGGGTGAGGTACCGGAACGACCCGTCCTGCACCCGTAAGGTACCGGCCAGTAATCCGGACAGGTTACCCGTTTTCTTGTCGAATATGGCATTGACACCGCCCCGGTAGTAGGCATCCATGCGGATATGCCCTTTTTCCAGCAGGTAATGCGTGGCATTCAGGTTTTCGTTCATGCGGGCGAGGTCGGCGTCGACCCGCGTCGTCAGAAATGCCCGGGATTGGTCGAGGTTGTGGATAACGAGGCGGCCGGAAACCGGAATCGTTTCCTCCCATTCTGCCGAATACTGTTCGAAAAGCAGCCGGGAGTTGGGATCGCCGGGTTCGCGTTTGGGGTCGAGGTGATTGGTGAAATGACCCTTGAGCGTCAGCGCCGAAAGCTCTCCGACGAGCGAGTTGTATTTGGTCGGATCAGTTGAGAACGTCAGGTCAATATTGGGTTCGCGGCCGGGGCCCGTTGATCCGCTGATCCGGATATCCGCTTTCCGGACTTTCGGGAAAAGACCAAACTTGCCGATGGTCGTCGCCAGGTGCCGGTTCATGAGCCCGAGCGCCGTGGGCAGCGGCATGCGCTGCAGGTGCAGATACAGGTTCATGTCAGGCGGCCGTCTGACGTGGAATTGAAACGTACCATTGGCTCTCAGGGTATCTTTTCTTGCGAAAACCAGCCGGGAAGGTTCCAGCGTCAGCAGCCGGGCAGTGGTATCCAGCCGGACGCGCAGGTGCAGGTCCGTTTCCTGATTTGTGCCAAAGCTGCCTTTTTTGGGGTTGAAAGCGAGTCCGTCCAGGTGCATGGGACCGGTAATGTGCCCCAGTAACGCCTGCTGATCCCTGCTGATCCGGCATTCTACTTTCCGGAAAAGCCCTCCGTACCATTTGTGGTGGAGGGAGTCAACGAAACGTACCTGCACGTTTTCAAGCTTGATCTTCTCAATTTCGACCAGAAACCCGCTTTTCGCCGTACTGCCGGACGCCTCACCAGGCTGAGGGCGGTAGGCGGTATCCCGCTCAAACAGGCTCCAGTTGGCATATCCGTTGGCCTGGCGAAAGGCGGTGAGATTCCCCTCGACGAGGCGGAGGCTCGTCATACGAACCTGCTTCTTGAATAACCGCATGAGATCCAGGCGGATACGAACCTCTTTCAGCTTCAGAAAATCCTGGTGGTGGTGTTTCAGGGAATCGTCTTCGAGCCGTACGTTCTGCAGCAAAAGCGTCAGACCGGGCGAACCGTCTTCCCAGAAAAGTACATGGAAGTTATCAGCGAGAAACGTCCCGCGGATGCGCGCACTGATTTCCCGCTGGAATTGCTTGAATATCCGATCCCGGTACAGGTAAATTCCCCCCATCAGACCGGCGGTCGTCAGGATACCCAGCGCAATCAGACCGAGCGGGTAGTGATGGGGTCGAAGTTTCCGTTTCATAGATCTCGTTTTAGGGCGGGTAACCGGGAAGCGATTCAATTTTTTAATTGCGGGGCTGGTCGACAAACTCGTACAACTTGCGTAAAGTTTTTGAAATTTGCCAATTGTCCCTCATCGTTTCATCACATGCTAAGAAAGATACTTCTCATCTCTGCTTCTTTCGGACTGCTCTCTTCCGCCGTTGCACAGAAACAGCCGCTGACCGCCGCCCAGCTATTCAAAGGCCAGTCGACCAACCTGTTTACCGCGTTGCCTGTTCCTGCGGGGTGGGCCGACGACACACATTATCTCCTTTCACGGGAAGGCAAATGGGTATCAGTCGATGTAAAGACCGGCCAGGAAACACCTTACGAACGCCCTGTTTCCAAAACCGAAACCGGCCCGGAAGGATCGCAGAACGCAACGCTCTCGCCCGATGGCAAATGGCTGGCCTACACCCGCGACAAGAAAAATCTATATGTAAAAGACCTTGCCAGCGGGCAGGAAAAGGCACTCAGCCAGGACGGGTCTGAAACAGTATACAACGGCTACGCCGCGTGGGTATACTGGGAAGAGGTCCTCGGCCGCGCTACGCAATACAAGGCATTCTGGTGGTCGCCCGACGGCAAGTACCTCGCTTTCATGCGTTTCGACGAAGCTAAGGTACCGGTCTTCACCATCGCAGGCGCTACCGGTCAGCACGGTTACGTTGAAAACCAGCGGTATCCCAAAGCCGGAGACCCGAACCCCAATGTAAAGGTTGCCATTGCCGAAGTCGGAACCGGGAAAATTACCTGGGTGGATTTTGACAGCAGCGTGGATCATTACCTCGGTACTCCTTTCTGGTCGCCCGATTCCAAAACCCTCATTCTTCAATGGAAAAGCCGCGGTCAGGACAACCTGAAGCTCGTGGCGGTGCAGCCCGAAACCGGCGCCAAGGCCGAATGGGTGAGCGAAACGCAGAAGACCTGGGTAGACTGGCTGCCGTCGCTCCAGTTTCTGAAAGACGGCTTCATCCTGCAAAGCGATGAAACCGGCTGGATGCACTATTACCTCCACGGTGCAGACGGAAAGCGCAAAAACGCCATTACGTCAGGCGATTTTACGGTAACCGGTATTTCGCTCGTCGATGAAAAAAACAAATGGCTCTATTTTACCGCCCGGAAGGAAAACTCTGCCCGGAACGATTTGTATAAAGTGAAATTTGATGGGAAAGGCCTCCAGCGCCTGACCTTCGGCGATTTCTACCACCAGGTAAGCGTATCACCGCAGGGTACCTATTTCCTGACGACGTACTCCAACCTGCAAACCCCCGCCCGGGTAGCGCTGGCAGACGCCAAAGGCAAGGTACTCCGGGAACTCGCCGATAACCGTGGCACGGCATACGATACTTATTCGCTGGCCAAAACGGAAATGATCAGGGTACCGATTGCCGACGGGTATGAACTGCCCGTATCGATCAAGTACCCCGTTAACTACGAAGCGGGTAAGAAATATCCGATGCTGATCAGTATTTACGGAGGACCGAACGCGGGTACTGTGTACGACCGCTGGAGTTATACGCCGACCGCCCAATGGTATGCGCAGGAGGGCCTGCTCCAGGTAGCGATTGACCACCGGGCTTCCGGGCATTTCGGTAAGAAAGGCCAGAACTACATTCACCGGGATCTCGGAAAGTGGGAAATTCAGGACTATTCAGACGTAGTGAAAGCCCTGATTGCCAAAGGGATGGTAGATCCGAAGAAGGTCGCCATTACCGGCGGTAGCTATGGCGGATACGTGACGGCCCTGGCCCTTACCCGCGGCGCGGATGTGTTTACGCATGGTATCGCGAATTTCGGGGTAATGGACTGGCATCTGTACGACAGTGAATACACCGAACGCTTCATGGATACGCCCGCCGAGAATCCCGACGGCTATAAAACCAGCTCGGTACTGACCTACGCCGATAAGCTGAAAGGTACGCTCCGGATTGTACACGGAACGATGGATGACAACGTCCATATGCAAAATTCCATCCAGCTGGTCGACAAGCTCGAAAACCTCAACAAGCACTTTGAGTTTATGATCTACCCAGGTGCACGGCATGGCTTCGGCGCCGGAAAGGCGAAACACGCCCAAATGGAAACGGCGCGGTTTGTGTACCGGTATTTACTGGAAAAACCCTTCCCGGAGGAGGTATTCGAATAAAAAAAGAGGGGCTGTTTCAGATGAGAAACAGCCCCTCTTTTTTCTGTGTATTCTGTGCTTTCTGTGAGAAAAATAAAAATTAGGTTCTCACAGAAAGCACAGAATACACAGAAAAAATTGAATTAAACGTTCTGGACGACCATCTCGTCCACAATCCGGGGCACATCCGATTCCCGGACTTCGCCCAGCCAGAGGTTGGCCGGCTGGATGCAGACAACCGGACCCTGCTTGCAGCGGCCGGTGCATTCGATTTCCACGAGTTCGACGTCGTCCCAGATATTCTTGTCCTTGCATTCCCGTTTGAATGCCTTGCGCAGGTCTTTCTGATGACGGCTGCATTTGCTGCCCTCGCAGATCATCACCACCCAGGGGTAGGTATCACGAATCTCTCTCATACGGTGGAAGTAACGACAATTGCCCGTAATTTCCAAGGGATAATCGGAGGAGAACAGGCCTGTCAGCGGGGTGATTGACTATTTTTGACGCTATGGATTCACAATTGCTGTTATTGTTTGCATTGGGTGTTGTGGCCTTCCTGTATGCGTCGGTCGGGCATGGGGGGGCCAGCGGTTATCTGGCTGTGCTGGCGCTGTTCGGAACGAGACCGGAGCTGATGAAATCGTCCGCCCTGATACTCAATCTGTTCGTGTCGATGTCGTCTTTCGTGCAGTTTTACCGGGGCGGGCATTTTCGATGGGAGAAGTTCTGGCCCTTTGCGGCGGCGAGTATTCCGATGGCGTTTGTCGGAGCAGGTATTCCCCTGAATCCCGGTTTATACAAGCAATTGCTCGGGTTTTGCCTGTTACTGGCGATTGCCCGGATTCTCTGGCGTCCGAAAGAGACGGAGGATGAACCCAAACCCGTTCCCCTGGCTGCCGGGCTGGCAGTTGGCGCGGTAATCGGCCTCCTTTCCGGCATGCTGGGGATTGGCGGGGGCATTATCCTCAGCCCGGTATTGCTGCTGATGCACTGGGCGCGGCTCAAAGAAACCGCGGCGATCTCAGCGATTTTCATTTTTGTCAATTCCGTTTCCGGCCTTTCCAAGCTGCTGATGAAGGGATACGTTCCGGACGAGCAAACGCTGACCTGGCTGGCGGTTGCCTTCGTCGGAGGATTGCTGGGAGGGTACGCCGGTGCGCGGAAGTTTACAGTACCAGTGCTGCGCTATGCCCTGGCGCTGGGCTTGTTTGTGGCGACGCTGAAGCTGCTGTTTACCTAACCGCCAATCGTCGTCATCGACTCGGTAATGAGGGAATGCCGGTTGCGCTCGGCTTCGAAGCCGTCTTTCGGACGATGCCGGAAGGCATGGACAAATTCCTGCCGCAGCGCCTGGTCCGAAATACCACTGCGTAGTAAGTCTCTGACATTCAGGACACCGTCGTCATACAGGCAGGTTTTGAGAACGCCCTGCGCCGTCAGCCGGATGCGGTTACACGTACCGCAGAATGTCCGTGTAAAGGCGGCGATAATACCGAGATGACCGGCAAATCCCGGAACCTGATAATGATAAGCTGTAGAATTAGCAGGATCGACGACCTTCTGTAGCCCCGGAAACGCCTCTTTCAATTCCTGAAGAATACGCGGATAGGTCCAGTTCAAAACAGGATAGTGTGATCCTTCGCCGTTAAAAGGCATTTCTTCGATAAACCGGACCGAAACCGGGTACTGTTGGGTCAGGCGTGCCAGCGGGAGGATATCTTCTGTGTTCCGGCCTTCCATCACGACGGTATTGATCTTTACTTCAAAACCGGCGTCCAGCAAATCATACAGGCATTTTTGTACTTTCAGGAACTCATCCCGGCGGGTAATCGCGCGGAAGCGCTCCCGGTCGAGGGTATCAAGGCTGAGGTTGACGGTCCGCACGCCGATCGCCTTCAGGTCGGCGAGGTAGGCGCCTGTCAGCACGCCATTGGTTGTGATGGCTATTTCGCTGATGCCGTTGATGCCGGATAGTTCCCGCAAAAAGGCCGTCAGGTCATGGCGGACAAACGGCTCGCCGCCGGTAATGCGCACCTTCCGGACGCCCAGTTCGGCGAGGACACTGCTGATGCGGAGCATTTCCTCGTAGGTCAGCAGTTGTTTTTTGGGGAGATAGGCGATACCTTCCTCCGGCATGCAGTAAAAACAGCGGAGGTTGCAGCGGTCGGTCACGGCAAGCCGGAGGTATTGAATCGGGCGTCCGTGATTATCAAACAGTTGCGGTCTGGTATCTGACATAACGTACAAATAAACGAAAAAACCGACGCGTTGTTCCCCAACTCTCGCCAACTTTGAAAGATGGAACTGACCGTGCATCTATTTGGGATAACCCGCGATATCACGCGAAAATCGCGCCATACTGTCGTATTGGAAGAAGGTTCTTCGGTGCAGGATTTGCTGCGCCGTTTTTACACGGAATACCCGGAACTGGAAGGGCTGAAATCGCTCGTCGTAGCCGTTAACGACGAATATGCCGAACCGACGCAGGTACTGAATATCCGGGACGAAGTGGCGTTGATTCCGCCCGTCAGCGGAGGCTAGAAAAGATACGTTCCATGATTGCAGTCACTGATCAACCGATTGATATCCAGGCTTGTCTGGACGCTGTGCAGTCGGAAAGAGCCGGGGCGGTCGATGTCTTCATCGGCACGGTCCGCAACCACAATAACGCCCGCAGCGTCGTCCGGCTGGAATACGAGTCGTTCGACTCCATGGCCATCCGCAAAATGACGGAACTGGCGGAGGAAGCGGCGCGTCGCTGGCCGGTCGAAAAGATTGCCATCGTCCACCGCAAAGGAGTACTTTCCATTGGCGACGTGGCCGTCGTGATTGCTGTGGCCACGCCTCACCGCGCTGAATCGTTCGAAGCCTGCCGCTGGGTCATCGATACCCTCAAGCAGGTCGTGCCGATCTGGAAAAAAGAAATCTACGACGACGGGGAAGAGTGGCTGGAAGCCCACCCCTGAACCGCGGGTATCAAACGGCCGGTATGTTCTTTTCGGAGAGATAATCCCGCCCGCTGTGGCCTTATTCGGAACGCCCGGCGTAGTACCGTTTGCCGGAGGCTGTCTGAATCCCTGCGGCAAACATCGACTCCTATGAATTTTTCGCGCGTCCGCAGCATATTGATCGCCACGCTGCTTACCGGCCTGTATCTTTCCCCGGCTCTGGCCCAGAAAAAGGTACGATTCGGATTGTTTACCGATCTCCATATTGCCACCATGCACGACGGGCAAAGCCGGCTGCAATCGTTCATGGACAGCATGAAAACAGCCAGACCGGATTTCATCATCGAACTGGGTGATTTCAATACGGCTGCTCCGAAATACAGCTACGGTTTTGAGGTCTGGGACGCGTATCCCGGAGAGAAATACCACGTCATCGGTAATCACGAGATGGACGGGGGGACATCGTTGCAGCAGGCGCTGGCGCGGCGGAATATGGCTTCGGCTTATTATTCCTTCGAAAAAAACGGCTTTTATTTCATTGTTCTGGATGGAAACGAAAAGAAGACGCCGGACGTGAAAGGATACCAGGAGCATATCAATCCGGCGCAGATTGCCTGGTTGAAAACAGAACTTTCCAAAGCCAAAGGACCGATTGTGATCTTCTCTCACCAGGGACTCGGACCGGATGGAATCGACAATTCGGAAGAACTGAGAAGCATACTGGAAGCCCACAACGCCACCGCCCGGAAAAACAAAGTCATCGCCAATTTCTACGGACACATTCATTACGACCGCGCCGAGAAAATCAATGACATCTGGTACGTGTGCATCAACTCCATGTCTTACAAATGGCTGGGAGAGGAGTACGGCCATGTCCGGTACAGCGACGAAGTCGATAAAAATTTCAAATGGATCAAGTATACCGCGCCATACCGGGATCCGCTGTTTACCGTTATCGAAATTTCTCCCAAAGGAACGATTACGATCGCAGGAAAGAAGTCTGTTTGGGTCGGGCCGTCTCCGAAAGAAGTAGGATATCCCCAGAAAAACCAGGCATATGACGTGCCGGAAATCCGTCCGCGGACGCTGCGCTTTCGCTGATATTTCCGGTATGGAAAATCGCCCGTAGAAAAGCCCCCTGACGGGTCCTTTCTACGGGCGATTCGCGTTTCAGGTCTGTTTCAGATAATCATCGCGGCGTTGTCCGTTTCTGCTGCCGCGTCGCCGGCTCCCTGCCGGATAATGTCCATGTCCTGCCGCAGCCGCTGCGCAAAGAGGGCGATGTCGAAGCTGTGGACAATGATGTTTGCACCTTCCCGGACCCAGCGGATCTGCCGCTCGGGTTCCAGCGAAAAGTGAATACCGATCGCAAGTCCCTTCGCGCGGGTTTGGCGGATAATGGAGATGACGGCTTCTTCAAAAACCGGATGATCATACTGCTCGGGTACGCCAAGGCTGACGGAAAGGTCGTGCGGTCCGATGAAGACGCCGTCGACGCCGGGAACAGACAGCAGCTCATCCAACCGCTCCAGCGCAGGTACGCTTTCAATGTTCGCGATACATAAGGTATTGGCGTTGAAACGCGTGATGTAGGCCCGCAGCTCTTCCGGCATTTCTTCCTTTCCGGAAAGATAGGCGTCCAGTTTTTCGCCTTTGAGCGGGCGGTATTTGGTAGCACCCACAAGCGTTTGCACTTGCCCGACTGATTCCAGATACGGAGCGACTACCCCGGCCGCTCCGGCATCGATCGCCTGACAGGCCAGATATGGGTCCGGACTCGGAATCCGTACAATCGGCGCTATACCCAGGCCTTTGTACAGCTGACACATCAGCGAGAGTTGTTCCCGGTTTTGCGGAATGTGCTCGGTGTCCAGAAAAACAAAATCAAGGCCTGCTTTTGCCGCGGCGGCAGGCCAGTGGGGACCGCTGGCGGTCATGCTGGTTCCGTAAACGTTTTGCCCCGCCCGGAGCTTTTCCACGAGAGTCATCTTTCCTTTTTCGGATAGTACGGGCATTCGCTCCGTTCAGGCTATACCGCCGGCTTCCCGATTTTTTTTCACTTCCTTCTTGCCGGTTTCGTCATGCTTGTATATTTGCATTTAGATTAAGTCTAAATAAACATAAATGAGACGAGCACGACGTGTACTGGGGTTGGGGGTGACGATGGCGCTGACAGCTTTGACGGGCGTTTTTGCCCAGACGGGCACGGTCAGGGGCGTCGTCCATACATCCGCGGGAGAGGTATTGGAACAGGCTTCGGTTTGGGTGAAGGGAACGCGGAAAGGCACGAAAACAGCTAAAAACGGCAGGTACCGGCTGAATGACGTACCGGCAGGCAACCAGGAAATCGAAGTATCTCACGTCGGAATGGCACGGCTGCGCGTACCGGTGCAGGTGCATAGCGGAGAAGAAACCATCCTGGATATCCGCGTTCCGGAAGCGCAGAATGCGTTGCAGGAAGTTGTTGTGACCGGTCAATACGAACCCCAATCCCTTCGCCAGTCGGTCTACCAGGTCCGTACCATCGGGCCGGAACGCCTCCAGGCGCGGGCGGCCATGACATTGACAGGAGTACTGAATACAGAGCTCGGCATCCGGTTTTCGAACGATCCGGCCCTCGGGACGTCTGATATTCAGCTCATGGGTATGTCGGGGCGAAACGTGAAAATTCTGCTCGACGGCGTGCCGATGCTCGACCGCGGCGACCAGCGTGAAAGCCTCAATCAGATCGACATCAACAGCGTCGAACGCATCGAGATTGTCGAAGGGCCGATGTCGGTCTCCTATGGCTCCGATGCGCTTGCGGGCGTGATCAACATCATCACCAAAAAGCCCGGTAAGGAATCGCTTTCGGCACTCGCCCGCATACAGGAAGAGACAGCAGGGAAGGAGTATGCCGCTTTTTCCGGAAAAGGTTCTCACCTGGCAAGCCTGCAGCTGAGCGGTCGGCGCAACAACTGGCACGCGTCTGTCGGTGGCAGCCGGAATCAGTTTGGCGGCTGGCAGGGGACGTCGTTGACGCGTACGAAAGACTGGCACCAGAAAGACCAGTGGCTTGGAAACGGCGTAGCAGGTTTCACGAAGGAAACGTTCTCCGTTTCCTACCGGCTCGACGCCTTGCAGGAGAAAATCCTCGCGCTGGGTGCGGTAAATGAAAATACACGTGACGCGCGCGACCAGAATTTCATCACCCGGCGGTACATGCACCAGTTGCAGAGTTCCTGGAAGGTCAGCGACGGCTTCAGCGCCAACGGCGTACTCGCCTATACCGACTACAGCCGGCGGACGCAGACGACCATCCTCAACCTGACAACCGGGCAGCGGACACTGTCTACCGGTACAGGAGAGCAGGATGTTTCCGGTTTTGACAATGCCATGCTGCGGCTTACCGGCCGGTACCGGGCTTCTCCGAAGGTGTCGTTTCAGCCCGGCCTTGAAATCAACCGCGATGCCGCGAGCGGCGCCCGGATCGAAGGCAGGCCGGTGATTGTGGATGCCGCTTTTTACGTGTCTTCCGAAATCAAACCCACGGAGGCCATCACCATCCGTCCGGGATTACGCTTCATCAAAAATTCGGTGTATGCCGCGCCGCCGGTTATCCCCAGTCTGAATACCCGTTTCGGGCTGACGAAGACGCTTGACCTCCGCCTGGCCTATGCGCGCGGCTTCCGCTCTCCGGCGTTGCGGGAACTGTATTTTACCTTTTTCGACGCCAGTCACTCCATCAGGGGTAATCCCGACCTGAAAGCGGAATACTCCAACAGTTTCAACGGCTCACTGGCCTGGCAGCCGGTGATGCGGAAGGATTTTGTGGTGACATCGACGCTGGGCGGTTTTTACAACGATTTCCACAACCTCATCGGTTATGGAAACGATGCCGCCGATCCGCAGGTGACGGTCATGATCAACGTCGACCGCTTCAAAACCACCGGTGTGACGTTCAACCAGGTATTCAACCGGAAAAACCTTCAGGTCAACGTCGGCTATTCGTACATCGGGCGCTTCAACCAGCTGTCGGCCACGCGCAACGAACTGCCGCAGTTTGTCTGGTCGCCGGAAGTCAACCTGAACCTGCTCTATACCTTCTCTTTCCAGACCCGCGTCAACCTGTTCTATAAATACACCGGGCCCAGGACCTCGTACCAAACCACGACGAACGCAAGTGGTGAAACCATGGTGACGCCCGGCAAAACCCAGGGCTTTCACACCGCGGATATCACCGCCAGCCAGCCGCTGTTCAAGGGGCTGACGCTCAATGGAGGCGCGCGGAATTTGTTTGACGTAACGAGCCTGACAAATACGGCCGTTTCGACCGGCAGCGCGCACAGTACCGGCGGCCCGGTGCCGATGAGCTACGGACGTTCCTATTTCCTGGGCCTGACCTGGAGCTGGTCGACCCACTAACATCTTGTATAACCATCCAAATTGCTGATTATGAATCGGATATTCTCCCTTTTTCTGACCCTCGCTGTCCTGTTTGTTGTTCCTTCCTGCAAGGATGATGATCCCCCACTGCCGGATAATACCGTGCAGTTCGAAGCAGGGGAGTCGGGCTTGGCTTCGGACAAAACCGAAGCTGAAATCAAGCTGACGCTGGTTCGTGCGGTGACCGCGGCGACGAACGTCACCGTAGCCATCCAGGAAACCGGCGTGGCTTATGGCACACAGTATACCACGACGCCGGCGGCAACGTCCGGGCAACTGACCGTAACCATCCCGGCAAACAGCAATACGGCTTCGTTCAAGGTGACAAAAAAAGACAACATCTTTCTGAACGGAACGGAGAACCTGACCTTCAAAATCAGTTCGGCGGCCTCGCCGGTCGTGATCGGCACGACGGTTCAGACGAAGCTGAGCTTCTCGTCCATCGTGTCAACCGGTACTTCCCTGAAAATCAACGGCGGAGAAGGCGGAGCGAGCGCGGTGAACTCGGTATTTGTCGACTTCAGCAGCAATACCCAGACGGCCGTAGCACGCGCCAGCTGGGACCTTGGTTTTTATGCCGGATCCGACTTCCGGGTAGTGATCAACGGTACCACCGGCGCCACGGTAAAAGCACTCACCAAAACCGATCTGACGGAGGTAACCGCGGCAGATACCACAGCGCTCGCCAGCGTACTGGTACTCGGTCAGGGTGCAGGTACGTTTGATATTGTCGATGACGTGGACGGCGACCTGACGAAAACGGCTATCAAAGCCATTTCCGCAACCGACGGCGAAAACCCGGTCTACATCCTCAATCCCGGCAAAGCAGGGACAGCACAGAAACCGTGGTATAAAATCCGCGTCGTCCGGAAAGGAACCGGCTATACCCTTCAGTATGCCCGGATCACGGAAACGACCTTCAGGACGCTGGACGTGACGAAAGACGCGAATTATGACTTCAATTATGTTTCCCTCACGCAGGGTAAGGCGGTTTCCGTAGAGCCGACGAAGAACAACTGGGATATACAATGGGGCCTGAATACGTACAAGGCACAGATGGATGCCACGACGTTCGTTCCGTATCCCTACTCGGACTATGTGGTCATCAACAACCTGGCAGGCGTACAGGCGGCGCAGGTCGAGACCAAGACGGTCACGTATGATGCATACGGAGAAGCTAATATCGCGACGACAACCTTCGCGGCAGATCGTAACGTCATCGGTGGAAACTGGCGTGCCTCCGCAGCTCCGGGAAGTACAGCCGGCGTCAAAACCGATCGCTTCTATGTCGTAAAAGATGCAGCAGGTAATGTGTACAAGCTCAAGTTTGTTAACTACATCTCGTCCGACGGCGGCGAGCGCGGCTATCCGAATATTGAATACAAATTGGTAAAAAAAGGTAATTGATTGAACAGTAGAAAATAGAGCGCCGGGCGGGAGACTGCCCGGCGTTTTTACGTTCCACTCAGAATATCTGGAACTATTTTTCCTAAATTCAAGAGTTTTTCCGGTAAGTGATATATTTATAGAGGTCTCGTACTGCGGGAAAAATAGCAGAGAGGGACGAGGCTGGCAGATGAAGTTAGCCAGAAGTCACTTTTTCAATGGAGCAAAAAATGGAGGGAACAATGCTCTTATCGCATGGTGATGGTTCTCTCGAAAGGAAAATGTCTCGAATGATATGAAAAGAAGAAAGGTAATAGTAGCCATAATAGTTATTTTTTTTTCTTTGATTTTAGTTTATGAAATTGGAAATTTTCGTCTTTTTGATATTCAATTGATTATTCTTCAAGATCTGCCTGTTTCCAATAAGCAATATCGATTGCGTATATGCTATTTGCCTTCTAACGCTTCAAGTCAGTCATATATTCAGGCAAGAAAATACACGCGTGACTACGAAGAAATTATAGATAGTTTTGAGAAATATAATTATCTGAAAGATTGCTATATAGAGGGAGATACAGCTTATCTGTTAGTGGCAGATACCTCGAATACTAGATACGAAATTGAATTAAAGAAAATACTAATTCCTGTGGAATAGTAGAGTAATAAAATTTTCTTGTTGCGACATATTTTGACTAAGTAAGTACTTTTATCGACTACTTTATTTGTTCAATTCTACAGTATCGAGCAGGCCTGAGCTAGAAATAATATATCGATGATAATCGATTAAAAAATGATTGCACAGATTGGGTTTTAAGCGAGTATAATTAATGCTATATTACTAGAAAAATATAATAATACTTATTTTGTTAGTCATGCAAATGCTATCGACGCTTAAAATATATACAGAGAAAGAAAAAAATCAGAATACTTATCTTATGAAGTTGTGAACGTTTCGCTTGACGGATGAACTGAATCTTTAATTGTATGACGTATATCAGATGGCTAAATTGAGATCGAAGGACAAAAAGAAGATAATGCCTTTTTTGGTAAAAGAACGATCGAAAATCTTGAATAAAATACTTCACTTTTAATGAAATGACTGATAAACCAAGCAATGATTTTTAGGGTGTAAATTTTCTTAATAAAGTAAAATAAAATATGAAAGATTTCGGATAAAATATTGTTAACTCTGTTTTTATTCTGAAAAATTGTATCGGGATAAAACCTTGAAAACATGACCAGATGAGGCCATAAAAATAGAATTAATTCCTTTGTTTTTAGACTTGTCGCAGCTTGAGTATGAAGGTTTGTTTTTTGATTTTACAATGAATACACAGTGGAGAGACTAACCTTGGCTGAAGAAAGAGTAGAAATTCTTTTTAGAAAAATTAAAAACGAAGAGAAAGTGGTATTGGTCTTTGGTGGTGTACGCATAGATCAGCTCGATATAGCCGCTACGGTGTTAGAAGAGCTATCGATTAACATGATTTACAGAGGCCGTAAGCAAGTGGACGGACGACTCATAGATAAAATGGAAGGTAAGGGATATATGTATTTGAATTTCGTAGAGAATATTAATATAGCTTTCTGGGCTGACGAAATGGAGTTGGTAGAATCGCCTTTTGGTTCGTCAGCGTTTTGTGCTTTCGACTTTTAATTTATCGCATGATTGTCTTGTTTATTTGTTTATACGTCAAAACCGTGAAAATATTGATTGTTGAATTAATTTAATTTGTGTTCATTAATATTAAGAACAAATGAGGTCGATCTTGCTTTTATGGATTTTATTGGCTTTTGCTGGTAAGCTGAACGCCCAGGGAGTGTGGATTAGAATAGATTTTAGTAAAGAGAATAGAAAAATGCTTTATACGAAAATGGCAATTTTTGTATCTCAGACTGGTAGTAGATATAACTTTGATATTAAGAATAATTCATTTTTTTTTCCAGATTCGCTACAACTAAAAAAAAGAACCTTCAGGATTGATATTGACAGCTATAGTTTCGTATTTGAAAATACAATAATGGAAGCCAACGGAGAGAATGCATGCTGGAATTTGAGCCTGGATTTTAAGTCTCTATTTGGGTATAACAAATGCTACTCCATAGTGAATGATAAGAAAGTGAAATACTTGTATTCGCTTGAGTATAATACCGGAAGAAGATTAGTGTTTTATCGATTTAATAAAATGAGAAAAAAGAAGAGAAGTATTAATGGATAGTTAATTGAAGATTGTAGCGTAATTAATTTCCATTTATGGGAGATATTCATTTTTTATATTCTTGTTTGCGCAATATTCTCCATCTCCCAAATCCGTGCTATCGTTTGACTTGACGCTGACACCGGCGGGTTAATGATAGCTGATGAGTATCTGTTTTACAACGTTTAGGGAAAGGCTTATGGCGCGCAGTAAGAGGAGGTCGTTGATGCAGTTTCAGGTGAGTCTTGAAAGAAGCAAAGGAGATACTTGCTAATTTTTAAAATGACATGATGGTTGAAAAATATTATTTGAAATCTCTGAGCCTGAATGACTTGAAGGCTTTGAATGGTGTATGTCATTTTGCTGATTGTGTGATAGATCAGGTGGAGCTTATCGGGGTATTCGACATTGACGTTCCCATAAAAATGGAGCGCTGCATTATCAATGAATTAAAAATTCATTCCTGTTGGTTTAATGAAGGTATTACATTGAAAAATTGCATTATAAATGGATATATTGATTATCAAATGGGTGGGCATAATAAGAAGCCAATTTTGCTGTATCAGAATGTCTTTACTGGGTTTGTTAATTTTTTTGATTGTCAATTTGCTTCAAGAGTTGAAATTGTTGAAAATGTTTTTGTTAGAGGGGCAAATTTGTTTGGAAATTTGAACGAAGGATTTGCAAATACTTTCGAGTCGGAGTTGATAGTCTCTAAAAATATTGGCGATTTGGATTTGGACGGATTTGGTTTTGGTTAGAACAAGCCGATTCCTCATAATGAAATGACGTTCGCTAAAAATATGGAATTGTCTAGCCTAAGGTATTTCAACGAAATAAAATATCTCAAGAGACACTCATTTTATTTCAAAGAGATAAAAAAATCGAATTTTTAAAATGAAATTGCCTGGAAAGAGGAATTGTGATTTCGGTCGGGATCGTTACTTGACAATTTTTAGAAACTGAATAAACGTTGATTGTTATGTCATCAATGCTAATTGATGCGATTTTCAGAGGAAGCATCCTATCTGTCAAATTCGACTTTTTGATAGAGCTGATAGCTAATAGTCAGGAGGTTAGATTTAACTATCCGGAGGATCTGAGTGTTTCATCGTTTGACGAGCTTATCAAGGCGATCCGGTTAAATGATAATGTTGATTTAGCATTTTGCTCTGGTAATATTTTGATTATAGATAGGGAGGTGAGGAGCGTGTTTATTAACTTCGCAAGAGCAAATTATGATATAGAATTACTCTTTTTCTTTGATATTAAAGATATAGCATTTGATACTGATATAAAGAATTTTGATTATTTGAAAAGATGGATGGAGCAGTATAAAATGGCCTTTGGCTTTGATTACTATGTCTGTCAAATGGATAATGCATCGAAGGATGAATATTATTTCGATAGCCATGCGCCGGGTCCTTTGTTTAGTCACATAGTCGCTCCTTCTGAATACCCCCCGGATTAGATGCCGTTTCTGCTTCTTCATCGATCGGTTCGCTCCGGGACCCTGACTGCAATCGGCAGGTAAGCTGTTGCTCCAGACCCGAATCGTGAAAATTTTTCGTTTGCTGTTAGTATGATCCTGCGAATTTGGCCTTCTTGAAGCGGATACATTGGAGTATGCAGGTCGGAAGGAAAATGGCGCTCCCGAGAGCAGCAGCACTGGCGTGTTTTTCCAGGTCTGAAAACAAATGATATAAAAAGGCGGTTGTCCGGAGTATAGCCCGGACCGAATTTGCGATTCCGGCCATCGGATAGGGTAAAGCGATAGACCCTGTATACCGTTGCCACAGATAGACTGACTACCAGCCATACGCAAACCACCTCTATGGCAGAGATCCCCAACATTCTTCTGGTAGACGACAATGAAGAGATCATTGCCTACCTGACTGACATACTTGGCGAGGATTACGAGCTTTTTGTGGCCACACACGGAGAAGAGGCAATAGAGCGGCTCCGCAACGAAGCGATACACCTCGTAGTAAGCGATATCATGATGCCGGTTATGGATGGGCTGGAACTATGCCGGCGTATCAAGACGGACAAGGCGATCTGCCATGTGCCGGTTATACTTCTGACGGCAAAAGACACCATCGAATCCAAAATCGAAGGGCTGGAAACCGGTGCAGATGCCTACATCGAAAAGCCGGTTTTCCCGGATTACCTGCGGGCGCAAATCAGCAATTTGCTGAGTAACAGAAGGCAGTTGAGAAGCTACTTCGCCGGAAATCCGCTCGTCCACATGGAGACGATTTCCTACACCAAAGCGGATCAGCTTTTCCTGGAAAAAGTATCCGGCTTCATCCTGACCAACATGGACGAGGTGGAAATGGACCTGAGCGCGGTCGCCGGCGAAGTAAACATGAGCCGGATGACCCTTCACCGGAAAATCAAAGCCCTGACCGACATGACGCCCGGGGATTTTGTCAACCTCGTCCGGCTCCGGAAATCGGCCGAATTGTTATCGGAAGGCTCTTACAAAGTATATGAAGTGGCGTTTATGACCGGATTTAAATCGCCCGCCCATTTCTCCAAATCCTTCCACAGGCAGTTTGGCTTTACGCCGACTCAGTTTGTCCAAAATCAATAGGCTGCTTTCCGTCAGGAACGGGGCGTTGTCCGGAGGCGTACTGTGAAGACCGTTCCGCCGGGCTGGCCGTTGGCAGCCGGTGTGCTTTTCACCGTCAGCGTGCCGCCGTGCTGGTCAACGATTTTTTTCGAAAGTGCTAGACCGATACCGAAGCCGGCGTTCTTTTTCCCCAGTTCATTTACCTGGAAGAAATTAACGAACAGGTTTTTCAGGTGTTCGGGCGCTATGCCCGGCCCATTGTCAGAAACCCGGATACTGACCTGCTCTTCCTCCCGGGCGACGCTCAGCCCGATGGTGCCTCCTTCCGGCGTAAATTTATAGGCGTTGAACAACAGGTTGAAAATGACTTTTTCGAGTTGTTCGGGGTCGAACGGAACGAAAATCTCCTGGCTATCTGTCGTGAATTCAGCTGTTATTTTCCGTGCTTCCGACAGGTGGGAAAACGACTGGAAAATGCTTTTCAGAAAGGATACCAGCTCGTTTTCGCGCAGGTGGAAGAAATGGGAGCTGACCTCCGCTTTCCGGAAGTCGAGGAGTTCGTTTACCAGCCGCAGCAAGCGGTCGCCGTTGGCTTTGACCGAAGTAAGGCGCGATCGCACTTTGCGTTCGTCATAGTCCCGGGTAAGGAGCATATCCACCGGACCGAGAATGAGCATGATATGCGTCCGGACTTCGTGCGCGATGTTGGTGAAGAAATCCAGTTTGGCCTGGTACAGGGCCTGCTCGTACCGGAGGACCGTCCGCAGCCAGAAAAAACGACCGATCAAAAACACAATACCCCCCAGCAAAACTGCATAAAAGGTATATGCCCACCAGGTTTTCCACCAGGGTGGCAGCACGGTGATGCGTAGACTGCGGGGTTTGCCCCAGACGCCGTCGTTGTTGGCTACTTTCACCCGGAAAGTATAGTTGCCGGGCTTCAGATTGGTGTAGGTAGCGGACGGAACGGAGACGAGGTTCCAGCGACTTTCCAGGCCTTCCAGTTGATAGGCATATTTGTTTTTTCCCTGCTTGATGTACGTAAGCCCGGCGAAATCGATGGTGAAAATGCTCTGAAGGTGATTAAAAGTAAGATCCGGCATCAGGTCCAGAGGCCTGTCCAGTAATCCGGATTCGTCATGCGGACGAACAGGCATATTGAACAGTTTCAGGTCTGTCAGAACAGCCCGCGGAGCATGCGTGTTCAGGTGTACATTCTCCGGATTAAAAAAGACAACCCCTTCGTCTGTCCCCCAGAAAAAATCGCCGACGGGAGACGCAAAGGCTGCGTTTGGTTTAAACTCGTTGCTGGCAAGGCCGTCGACCGTATTGTAGTTTCTGATCGTTTGTGACTGCGGATCCAGGGAGCTGAGGCCGTTGCCCGTACTCAGCCATAATTGCCCTTTTTTATCTTCGAGTATTCCCATGATGTTGTCGCCGGCGAACCCGTCGCGACGGGAATAGGATCGGATAGTCATCTTTCCGGGCTGATACATATGCAGGCCATTGTGATAGGTACCCAGCCAGACTCTGTTTCGGGAATCTTCGTAAATGGTTCGGACGATGGGGAGGGGAATCCGGAATATTCTTCTTCCCTGTTCCGTAAAAACGTCTACACTCTTCGTCGTGCCGATCCAGATATTCCCTTTTTTGTCTACCATAAGACTGCGAATGTGCAGGTCATCAAGTCTGAACCGGGACGAATGCTGGTTCGCCTGAAAGAATTTTCCCGTAGCCGGATCCAGGACACTAAGTCCGGACGTGTTCGATCCGATCCAGATCCGGCCCTTGTGATCTTGCGCCGACTGGAAAACCATATCTGAGCAAATCGAATTCGGATCGCCGGGGCGATGCCGGTATGTTCTCATTTTCCCGCTTTCCGGGTCGAGACGGGTGAGCCCTCCTTCATAAGTAGAAATCCAGATTATTCCGGATGCGTCTTCCGTTAAGCCCTGGATATGATCGGAAGCCAGGCCATCAGGCAAGCCGGATGCCCTGAAATGCCGGTACGAGCCGGTGCGGCGGTTATACTGGTTAAGCCCGCGCCCCTGTGTGCCGATCCAGAGATTCTGCCGGGAGTCTTCGAGTACCGCGCTGACCACCTCGTCGCTAAGTCCGTTTGGACTGGCTTCTATGCGATGAAAGGCAGGATTCGGATCATGGACGATGTTTATCCCTTTGTGATAAGTGCCGATCCAGAGTGACCCGGCCCGATCCTGGAAAATCGAATAGATCGAGTTGTTTGTCAGAGAAGAAGGGTTGGAAGGATCATTCCGGAACGTCGTGAACTGCAGGGTCGCGGGATTCAGAATGCTGATGCCATCGAAGGTGCCTATCCAAAGAGATCCGTCTCTGGCGGGAAGAAGTTTCCGGACTTCGTTGCTGGCGGGGCCTTTCCCGGGAATAGGTGATGCCGGGAAGTGGGTGAATTGTTTTGTTTCCGGGTCCCATCGATGAAGGCCTGCCTTTTTGGTACCCACCCAGATTTTTTTCTGGCTGTCGGCGGCAATGGACAGGACGAAGGTGTCATGCAGACCACCGGGGTGCGTCGTATGCTGGGGAAATTCCTGAAAAATCGGGTCGTTTTCGCGGAGCGTCATCCGGAAAAGGCCGGTCCTTGTGCCGATCCAGAACACATCCGGTGATTCTTCGTAGATGGCCATTACATTTCGGATGCCGGGTGTTCCCGGAGTATCCGAATGCAGGTAGTTTCGGAACGTTCCGTTCGCCTGCGAAGTGAGCAGACTCAGCCCACCGACGGTGCAAACCCAGATCCGGCCTTTGCTGTCTTCGTAAAAACAATTAATCTGGCCGTTCGCAAGGCCGTATTTCTTCCTGGATTCGACGATGGGCCGGAACGATTCTGTCTGCGGGTTGAATATGTTCAATCCGGTGGAAGTACCTACCCAGAGCGTTCCGCGGGAGTCGCTGAGCAAGGCCGTGACGTAATTGCCGGACAGCTTGAGCGAATCGCCCGGCCGGCCTATAAAGCTTCTGATGCGTCGGGAATCATACACATTCAGGCCGTGGGAAGTAGCAAACCACATATATCCCGTTGTGTCCTGCGCGATGGCATAGACGACGTTGTCCGACAGTCCGTCCCGGGTACTGAGGTGCTTGAAAGTGAGCCCTTGCCCCTGCAATCCCACGCAACAGCGGAAAAACAGGAAAACCATCAGGTAACTTCTGGCGGAAGGAGAAGGTACCGAACGAAAATAGCGGCCTGTCTCCGGCCGTCGGGGCCAGGAAAATGAGTTGAGCATTGCGCAGGCGAGATAGTGTCAGAAGCATAGATTCCCTGCTGACGGAATAGGAGCAGGGGATGGGGTGACCTATGCAGCTTTCATGTGTTCACAAGTGAGTGGGCGCAAATGAATCAGAAATTTTTATATAAGAAAGAGGATTTATTCTGTCGGTTCTGTCGCGCGGATGAAGCTCACCGTCGACGGACCCGTCAAAACCTATGCGTATACAATCATCCGGGAGTGGGATGCGGATCCCGGATGATCAGGCAGTTATTGGATCCGTCGCCCGACCGGTTTCCTGCATTATACATTTTCTGCCGGTGGCGCGACAGTACTCCTGCAGGTAGCTGCAAGGAAGGTACCCGGTAGCATTATCCGGCCTGAGACTGCCGGGATCCGCAAACGGGCGCTTTCCGGCCGGCCGTCGGCTGCTTCATAAACCGTCACCGGCTGAGGAGCCTTCCTTTTATTCACCGCATGCTGTATTTGCCTGGACGGCGAATGCAGCATGCAGCGTGATCGCCATACATACGATCTGCTTGTGGCGGAGCAGGAAAACGGGCATGTATAGTACATGTATTGTAATTGTAATAAGAGAAGTATATACCTGAAAAATGGCGGAAATAAAGATCCTTTAAACGGACAGGAAGATGTTACAAATAGGCAAGAGATAGAAACAGATAGAACAGATTCCTCTTTCCGGCGCCTCTACATTTGTCTTACGAATTAAAGGTATCCATGCTAACACAGAAACGAATTTAATGATGATGTGATACTAATGAAAAGTAATAATAGTTGCGTAATAGATAATGTTCATTTGCAAAAAATGAAACGGTAGTCTGTTGCCTGTCTGTTGACGGAGTACTGGAAAAGTAAAAATGAATTTTTGTTTCAAATGCGAACGAAATAGTACGAGTAGATACACCGCTGATTAAATCTATTAGTTTAAATGTATGTGCATGTATTTCGGGTACCCGGAATGCAAATCAATGTGGTGTTTCCGAGCCGATGCCGCTGAATCGATCTTATGCCTTCTTTATAAGCAGGAGCACCTTTCGACTATCAACCAAAAGGCGAAAGATCATGAAAAAACTATGTACTTTATCTATCAGATGCTGGCTATTGCTGCTGGTGTCTACGTTCCCTTTGACCTCCTCCGGGCAGACGTGTGACCCTCCTACGGGGCATAATACGGAAGCGCAGCCAACCTATTCCGGTCTTACGGGCTTTATTGCCGAATTTTTTAACAGCTTTTTCGGTGCGAAAGGAAGTATCAACAACCGGCAGAACGGATACGACATGGAATCCGATCTGCTTAATCCGACTACTTCTGTTGATTTTATTTCACCGGCAGCTTCCTGGAGCGGCGGACTTTTTGACCCTATTACGCAAATTATCAGCTCGATCCGGTATAGTTACCGGCTTTCGCTGGACGGGTCCAAAGAGGGAGATATTTATATCGTGATTTCTTCGGAGGGCAATTTGTTTAACGCGAACATTCTGCAAACAATTGAAGTCCGCGCGAAACAAAACGGAACAGTCGTCTTTACTAAAAATTTCAATCAGCTGGGTCAATGGGCTATTGAATTTGGCGGAGTAGGCGCAAAAAAGGCGTTTGTTTTGCCTGTTTCGGGTCAGTTTAACGAGATTGAAATCGCTTCGATTGCCGGTTTTGGTCCGAACGTACAGTCGCTCTTTAATGCCGCTGCGCCGTTCATGAAAATATATGACCTGCGCCGTATTCCGAAGGCCCCTTCGGCGCCTGCCGTTACGACGATTAATGGCAGCGTTTCCGCGTGCGCAACCGGCTTTACCCGAACAACATTTACGGTTTCCAATCCTGTTGCCGGCTATCAGTATGACTGGTATGATCAGGCGTCCGGAGGAACAAAAGTTGCTTCCAATACCACCACGTTCTCACCTCCGGCGGGAACAGGGGCGAAAGACTACTATGTCGAAGCTGTTGTAAGCCCGCAATGCCAGAAGCCTATTCAGCGGTCGTCTGCGACGCGGACACTCGTTCAACGCGTAGTCACGAATTGCGATCTCAACGCGGACGCGGACGGTGACGGCATTACCAACGGAGACGAAGGAGCCGGAACCAACGGTTCAGTCGACACCGACAAAGACGGTATCCCCGATTTCCTCGACAAAGACAGCGACAACGACGGTATTCCCGATAG
>NZ_FNGS01000009.1:181448-206746 GCF_900103285.1 Siphonobacter aquaeclarae
GGTCCGAACACAACCGATGCTCCGGATTACATCAACCCGAAGTCGGACGGTACAACCAACGACATCAACAAAACGCCGTACAAAGCCCTGGATGGCAACGGTGACGGGAAGATTGATAATCAGGCAGATGCGGACAACGACGGTATTGCCGATGGTATTGACAAGAAACCGGCTGCGTTTGGTGGTCTCCCTGTGACGCTGACGGTCGCGGATCTCACGCCGGCGCTTCTGATGACGGTTCCGGACTTCTCGTCGGCCAACCGGAGTCGCCCCTTCGAACTGCGGATTTTCAATATCGCCAACGTGACATCGTCGGGAAGCGTGACGGTTTATATCACCAAACCGTCTCCGAAGTTCAAAATCACCTTTACAGGATTGACCTGGAAGGTCACGGACAACGGCGGGTTCTACACGCTGACGGCAGCGTCCCTGCCGATTCTGCCCGGAGCCGCCTCGCTTGTACCGATTCTGGGTACCATCACCATGGATCCTGGCGTGGCAAAGGGAATTTACAACCTCGGTGTGGTAATCGGGGACGGATCAGGAGGAGAGTCGGATAACACCAACAATAGCGCCAGTGTATCGCTGAACGTCAATCCGTAACGATATCCACAAAATTGATAAAACGACCATGAAGAAATTCCTTCCATACATAAAAACGTTCGCTTTCGCGCTGGCCTTCATTGTTGGGCTGGGAAGCGTGCAGGCGCAAACAAACCGGGATTTGCTGCTGACCGGCGGCCCCGATCAGGGGGTATATGCGGGGTATCCTACCGACGGGGTCTTCGACCTGAATTTCATGAATGTGTCCGGCACAAACCCGTCCACGACGACACCGCTGCCGGGAGGATCCCTGCAAATCGTACTGGCGCTGCCTCCGGGATTTGCGTTTGCCGATACCTATACGCCGCCCGCCGGTTGGTCGTACGTGAAATCAGGCACTACCAGCGCGGTGTTGGTGCAGACGGGAGACATCAGCTCAAGCCCACCGGCAAGTATCGTGAGTTTCTCGGTGCCGTTCAAAACGACGGCGGTAGTGAACGAAGGGGTGTGGTCGGCGCAGATTCAGCGGGTACTGCCGACGTATCAGGATACCAACCCCGGCAACAATACGCCTAACGGGACGGTGTCGGTGACCGATAAGGCCCTGCCGGTGGAGCTGGTGTATTTCCGGGCGGTGGCGGAGGGTGAACGTGTCGCCTTGTCATGGCAAACGGCGAAGGAAATCAACTCCGACTACTTTGACATTCAGCGGAGCGCAGACGGGCGTAGCTGGAACAAAATCGGAACGGTAGCTGCCGCAGGCGAGAGCAATACGACACGGAACTACACCTTTTCGGACGGGAATCCTGTCGAGGGCACGGGTTACTACCGGTTGCTGATGGCAGACCGGGATAAAACGGCCAAGTACTCGCCTGTACGGTCCGTCGTACTCGAAGGACGTACCGAACTCTCGTTGTACCCGAATCCGGCCACGCAGTTGATTACGCTGAAGGCGGGCAACTGGGAAGAAGTGGCGTCGGTACAGCTGGTGTCGGCGCAGGGGCGGCCGGTATACCGTTCGGAGGGAAATCCATCCCGGACGATCACGGTGGATGCGCTGCCTGCCGGCTTGTATATCGTTCAGATCAAATGGAATAATGGTATGGTAAAAGCATCTAAAGTGCAGATAGTAAGGTGATACCCGTTATGAGAGGATACTTCTGTCCAACCCCCGAAGTCGATTACAACCGGTCAAAATGGCGGAGCCGGATTGTAGTTAGTATTGATTACTGTTGAAAGGAAATGTGAAAAAGAAAGCTCTATTTTTAGAGCTTTCTTTTTTTTGACTCAAACGGGCGTCACAAACAGAGGGAGATACTTCAATGAAATATTGGTATAACAGATATCTGCGGGGACTTTACCGGTTATTTAACATCCTCGGAGCCAGGTACCCGGGAGATGCGGTGGATGGATTTTTCCTGATTCTATCAGCTCCCCTACTGTGGCTGATTCTGACCGTAATATTGACTGTTTTCCGGTTTGATCCGGAGGATAGTTTCTGGCGTGAACATGCCTGGATAGGTAAGCTGATTATTTTGAGCATCCTGACTGTTATAATGGGTTTCTATTTGCAAAAGGTGCTTAGAATCAGCAAAGAAGAATACATGGATTATATTCCATTGTCAGATGGTTTGATTCTGTTGATCACGCTGAGCCTTCTGGTGTTGGTTGGAGCTGTTTTTACTTTAGTGATGATCTGGGGTCGGTGATAAAGAGGTACGAGAGTCAAATCTTCTCAGATTGAAATCCGATACGACTTTACCATCACAGGGAAATGAATGCCCACCCGATGTCGTAACGCGTAGATTCTTACGACTTCTTCCATGTTACGTTCTCCTTTCCTATTTCCACCTCATATTTTGTCCATACAAATCCTTTCTCCGTCTGTATCCCGATCCGATACTGTCCCGGCTCTATATTCTGAACCAGCAGCGGAAGGTCGAACCCCGGACTCAGCAGGGCACCGGATGAGAAAAGCCGCGGGAAGCCCGATCGCTTCCGGTGGGTCCAAAGCCAATAGCCGGGCTGATTGCCGGGTTTTCCGAGATATAGAAAAATCCCGGGGGATTCTATCGTATGGTTTTGAATCTGAAGCAATAAGCTCCGGGAAACATTATCAGCTCCCTCCAGCCTGTAAATATCCCTGCGAAATGTCAGTACAATTCCGGAATCGGTCGGGGCGGTATGCGGGACTTGAGGCATGCGGACTTCCTGGCGGCAGATGCCGGTCGACAAAGCCGTTGGATACAACCACCGGATATTCGTATTAAAAGCAGGCAGGTATTGTACGAAGGTCTGATGGTACCGGTAGTTGGTCTCGTCGGCAAGGAGGGCATCCTGTCTGGCTTTTACCTCAGGCGTATAGGTGAGGTAGCAAAGCGCACAGAACAGGACGGACACCGGAATGGCAACCTGCGCAATCGCACGCCGGTACGGAACCACTTTCAATACAGCGAGGTATGCCCAGCCGGCCGCGAAAGGCGCATAATGCTGGTACCGCGGAGCGAGGATGGCCTCGATACCCCCCCAGCTCCGTGAAATGGCCACGAGCGCACCTGTAATTCCGAGGTAGAAAAAGGTACCGAGTAATTGCCGGTCGAACGTCGAAATTTCATACGCTTTTCCTGAGAAAGAGCGGGTAATAGCGGGAAAAATAACAGAAACGATAAGTCCCATAAAAACGAATCCGGCAAGAACGGTCCAACCGGTCGACGCGGAAAAGACAGGTGTCAGCGACCCAAAAAAGGCAAAGAAAGAGGAAATAAGCCGGACCGGGTCCGAAAGGCTTTTCCCGAAGGATGCCTGCTGCCCTTTCTGAAAACCGATGAAGTAAATGGCCGCTATCAGGGCCATCAACCCGACCCACCAGGCCAATGTCTTCCATTCCCGGCGCGTGGCCAGGAAGAAGACTCCGATGGCGAAGGTAAAAATTCCGTTGCCATGGGTAAACGTGGCGACTATTGCGATCAGCGCGGCCCACCGGTACCTCTCTTTCGCAAACAGAAAGACGAAGAAACTGTACCAGAACAAAATATCTGATTGTTGCAGAATGCTGATACTCCAGTTGACATTGTCGTATGCCTGCGGCTGAAACAGAAGGAATGGCACAGGGATGAACATCCATAGCGGCAGCGACAACGCCCGGAATCCCTGCCAGAAAAAATACAGGGTACCGGTCCATAGCAGGTTGGCGATGAACGTCAGGGTAATCCAGTTGATATGTCCTTCGAGGTAATAGTCAAAAAGTGTAAGCAGCCGGGGAAAGACGATCCGGTGTTCATTGTGCTGCTGATACAACCATTCCCACTTTTCCAGCCAGGTTTTTGATTCGCGGAAGAGGACCAGTGGCTTCAGCAGGTGGAAGTCGTCCGAATAAAAAACAGGGGAGGAATAAGCTAACGCATAAACTAGATACGTGAGTACGGGAAGGATGATGATAATTCCGACAGGGTTCCAGGTTGGAAGATTGTTTTTCGCCATGTTGATTCGCCAGGCTTTCTGATTCTACCGGGCAAAATAGGGACAACATTTCCGATTAATCAACCAGAAACCTAGCAAACGGTATGGATTTGAAATGGACAAGGTAGGTCGCAACGGCCTCCGGAAAGCAAACGGAGGCTGACGATCAGGCGAATGTACTTCGGCCGGTTTCATCTGCAGTCTCCGGGAGAGGTTCCTCCGGAAGATCCCCGCCGGGAGGCCCCCACAAAACGTTCCATGCCTCTTTCCAACCGGATGCCCTCCGAACATCCCGCCAGATATCCGCCCATTCATGGAAATTGAGGTAGACTATACCGGAAGAAGCAAGCGGCTTCGTGATGCCGTAAAGCGGTTTTTCCATTTCTTCCTGAAAAGTACCGAACAGCCGGTCCCATAAAATAAAGGTCGTCCCGAAGTTCTTATCAATATAGGCTTCGTTCCGGCCGTGGTGTACCCGGTGATGGGACGGCGTCACGAAGATGTATTCAAACCAGCGCGGCAGTTTGGGTATCGCTTCGGTATGAATCCAGAACTGATAAAGGAGGTCTATCTGATAACAGGTGAAAATGACGAGCGGTGGAGCGCCGGATAGCCACAACGGTAGAAAAAAGACCATTTTCAGGTGCTGCGTCCACGAGTTGCGGAATGCGGTAGACAAATTCAGGTACTCGGAGGAATGATGCGTCACGTGGGTCGCCCACCAGAACCGTTGCTTGTGCGCAACCCAGTGTGCCAGGTAGTTGCACAAGTCGACACCGACATAGGTCAGCACCCAGGTCCACCAGGCAGCCGGCCACTTCCAGGGAACCAGCGCATAGAAAAAAAGACTGGTGCCGATGAGTACCGCTTTCATCAACCCATTGATAGCCAGGCTACCCAGGCCGATTCCGAGCGAGGCGAGGAAGTCACGTTTGTCATACGACGCTTCATGCCGGGTATGCCAGTATTCCAGCAACATACCCAGCAAAAGAAAAGGGCTTGCGTACAGCAGGAGGGGCTGGAGCTCCTGCTCAAATTGCTGAGGGGTCATCATACGGAAACCGATCACTGTCAGCGGGCAACAATCCGCTCCGAAACCATTTTATCGGTGGAGGTATCCGTGCCAAACAGCTCCATGTACTGCACACGGGGCATCAGACCCGAATCCGGATCTACCTGTACAAATACCTTGCGGAGATGGGCGACGTGCCCGTTGATCTGGGTATAGGCCATCGGGCGACCATCCCGCATGACCACACGTACCGGTCGTTTCTTGAACGCGTTTAAATATACGTCAAATGCCTCCGGCTGCGGCTGCCGGTGCTTGTACCCGTAGGCGAGGTGCCACTGCACGGACGAAAGACGTTCCTTCTGCCCCTGTTCGGCGTAGCGTATCCAATACACATTGACGGGTTTTTCGGGATCGAGTTGCCGGTCCGGGCCCAGGTTGGCTTCGTACATGACCACATTGGCGTTGGTACTACGGGCTATGTAGAAGAGGCCTGTTTCAGTAGACGGCTCTGCCAGCGAAACGCGGGTAACCTGAGCAGACAGCGGTCCGGCAAACAAAAGAAAGATCAGATATTTCATGGCTTGTCTGATTGATAGCTGTCCTGAGACAACTCCGGCAAGCCGCACCCCCTATGCGGAGGCAAAAAATTAATACCGATACCGGACCCGTACCGGAAAATGATCCGAGGCTGATACGCTCCGTACGACTTCGTGTTTGACGACAGTGAAATGATTGCTGTGGAACTGATTATCAATACGGATAAACCACGGACTGCGGTTCAGGGTGAAGCCAAAGCCTGTTCCGGCCTCTTCAAAGCTGTTTTTCAGGTGCCGCCGCGCCCTTCCGTACGACAGCCCGGTAGGTACTTCATTGAAATCGCCGCAAAGAATAACCGGATAGGGACTGTTGCGAATAGCCTTGATAACCGGATCCATTTCCAGGTTATGGGAAATGAATCCCTCTTTTAGTTTGTGCAGGATATTCCGGGTTTCGGATTTTGCCGAGCGGGAGTCAGTGGCTTTCATTACCCTGCCCACCCGAACGCCCATCGACATCAGGTGCAGGCTGATCACACGCAGGGTATCGGCGCCTTTGAGAATATCTGCAACGACCAGGCCGTTGACTCCGTTCCCACTGGCAAATGACGTAAACCGGGTTTGAACAATCGGATGGCGCGAAAATATGGCAACGCCGTTGTAATAGGTGCGGAAAGGAGGCTTTCGTCCGGAAGAGTCGGCGATTGCCGCATAAGAATAACCCGCTCTGTTAAGCCAGTCGGAGCTTTGGAAAAGAGGATCCAGGTCCGGAGCCCGCCAGTTGTAGTATTCTTGCATACAAAGGACATCGGCTTGCTGCGCCTGCAGCCATCTGCTTATCGTACGGGTCTGAGTGATGCTGCGCGTTTCCGAAAAATTGTCGACCCGGAAGGAACTTACATTAAAGGTAATGATATCAAGTGTTTTGCCCGTCACGGTCTCTCCCGAGGAAGAATGAAACCCGATCGTCCGCTGCCAGAACGGCCAGCCCGCCAGTACAAGCAGAAAGGGCATCCAGGCTTTCCGTACATCAGCCAGAAACCAGATAACCGTCAGGACTGCCATGAAACCCATCGCACAGGGCATCGCCAGGAGCCAGAACCCGACGGCCCAGTGTTTCCACCACAGCGTATAGCCCAGGACATATCCGATCAGCAGGTAGAGTCCGGTAAACCAGGTAAGGCCCTGAAGAAAACGATAAAAAAAGCGGGACCTGGACGGAGAAGAACGCATAGGTGATTCAGTTGGGAAGTAAGTGAAAAAGGCCCTTCACGCGGGTAACGGACAGAACTTCGGGCTACTTGAAGCCGCTGTATTGCTTATTCTCCAAAAAAAGTTTTAATTTGCATTCGGTTTTCAAAGATGAAGAGGGGCGGAAAACTCCTCTTTTTTGTTTATAGACTTTTCCCTTCTGATTCCGCTTTTCGTTACGTCTTGAAAATGAGCAATTTGCCGGATGTCGGGCAGGAGGGCCACCGAAACGAACAGATGAACCTGAAGGCAAAAATAGCGGAACTGGCTACGGCCCTGCTGCCGGACGAAAGTTTTTTCCTCGTACATGTCGATGTGAGTGCTTCCCGGATCAAGTCGAAAGTCACGGTACTGATCGACAGCGACGCGGGTGTGAAAATCGACGAGTGCGCGGAGCTGAGCCGGAAGCTGGGAAACCAGATTGAGGAACTGAACCTGATCGAAGCGGCTTATACATTGGAAGTATCTTCTCCGGGAGTAGATTACCCGCTGACGGAGGCAAGGCAATTCGCCAAAAACAAAAGCCGGAAATTGCGTGTTCAGCTGCTGGATGGCGGCGAGCGCGTCGGCGTGTTGGAGGAAGTGACAGAAGGAGGAATTACGGTGCTGGTTGACGGTAAAAAGAAAGAGCCGCCCGTACAGGAAGTAATTCCCTATACGGCGATCCGTAAAGCCCAGGTCCTGATTTCCTTTAAGGAGTAGGTTCCGGTCCGAAGAGAATAATCGGCTGCAAGAGGCCGGAAAACGATAAAACCATGACGAACCGATGAACAGTGCAGAACTGATTGCTTCCTTCGCTGATTTTGCGAGAGAGAAGAACATTGACCGTCCGACCATGATCAAGATCCTGGAAGATGTCTTCCGGACGATGATTCGTAAAAAGTACGGTACCGACGAGAACTTTGACGTCATCATCAACCCGGACAACGGGGATCTGGAAATGTTCCGGACCCGGGAGATCGTGGACGATGACTCTGAGGATATCTGGGATTACGACAAAGTTCCCCTGGCAGAAGCCCGCAAGATCGAAAAGGATTTTGAAGTGGGTGAAGAAGTCGTGGAAGAAGTGAAGCTGGAAGATTTCGGACGCCGGATCGTACAGACAGCCCGCCAGACCCTGATTCAGAAAGTAAAGGACATGGAGAAGGAAATTCTCTACATCCGTTACAAGGACCAGGTAGGAGAGCTGCTTTCGGTGGAAGTCTACCAGGTACTCGGCCGGGAAATCATCTGTCTCGATGCGCAGGGCAATGAACTGAGCCTCCCGCGTGACCAGCAGATCCCGCGTGACCGCTTCAAGAAAGGCGACAGCACCAAGGCCGTCGTCCACAAAGTAGAAATGAACAACGGTACGCCGAAAATTACCCTGTCACGAACCTCTCCGGTTTTCCTGGAGCGTTTGTTCGAGCAGGAAATTCCGGAGGTCACCGACGGCCTGATCATGGTCCGCCGGGTGGTCCGCGAACCGGGCGAGCGTGCCAAGGTTGCTGTGGAGTCGTATGACGACCGGATTGACCCCGTGGGCGCCTGCGTGGGGATGAAGGGAAGCCGGATCCACACCATCGTCCGCGAGATGAACAACGAGAACATCGACGTCATCAATTTCACGGATAACATTGAATTGTTGATTGCGCGGGCGCTGAGCCCGGCAAAAGTGAGCCGTATGAGCATCCACAAAGATGAAAAGCGGGTATCTGCCTGGCTGAAGCCGGATCAGATTTCGCTGGCCATCGGAAAGGGAGGCCAGAACATCAAGCTCGCCGGAAAACTGGTAGGAATGGAGATCGACGTCTTCCGCGAAACGGAAGGCCCTGTTGACGAAGACGATGTCGAGCTCAACGAATTTTCCGACGAAATTGACCAGTGGGTACTCGACGAATTCCACCGCGTCGGTCTCGATACTGCCAAGAGCGTACTGGCCATGGGCCGGGAGGATCTGGTACGACGGACTGAGCTCGAGGAGGAAACCATCGACGAAGTACTGGACGTGTTGCGACAAGAATTCGAGTAATGCAGGCAGTTGTGTAAAGGTCACGGGCTATGGGATGTAGCACGTGGCCACCCAACACGGTGCTGCATTCCGAATCAGATCCATTTACCTTTATACATTCACTCGTTTTGACGAATTCAGACAGCAAACATTCCAACATGGCAGAAGAGATCCAAACAATGCGTTTAAATGTGGCGGCTCGAAAGATCAACGTGGGCATTGGAACCATTTTGGATCGTCTTTCAGCCAAAGGATTTAAAATTGACAGTAACCCCAATACCAAGCTCACAGCCGAGCATATTCAGGTATTGGCGAAAGAGTTTAACGCCCCTGATTTGTTGAAAGAGGGGTTTAAGCCTGCCGAACCCGCCGTGACGGCCCGTCCGAAGGCTGATGATGACCTGCCGTTGTATTTCCGCGATAAGGCTGCGGAAGCCCAACAGGAAGAGAACAAGGCAGAACCGAAACCCGAAGAACCGAAGGAAGAGCCGCGTCTGGCGGGCCTGAAGGTTCTCGGAAAAATCGACCTGCAAACTGGGAAGCCCGTCCTCCCTCCGGAGGAGTCGCCCCGGGCCGTGGAGCCCCCCGCCCCCGTGGTCGAGAAGCCGGTAACACCTCCGGCTCCTCCCGTCGTGGAAGAAGTCAAACCCGTCGCCGAAGTGAAGGAGGCAGCTCCCGAACCGAAGCCGCTGCCGGAACCTCCCGCACCTGTCGTAGTGGCAGCGCCGGAGCCCCCGGTCGTTGAGAAAAAACCTGAACCGGTTGTGGAAAAACCGGTCTTTGTTCCCGACAAACCGAAAGAAGAGCCCGCCGCTGTGCCCCCCGCTCCGGCGAAGCCCTCCGTTGAAAAAGTGGATTCTACCGAACCACGGGCTGCCGAACCGACAGCACCCAAGCAAGATCCCAAACCGGAAGTGAAAACAGAAAACGTCACTGAGACGGAAGAACCCGTATTAATCGAAGCCAAGGCCGACCGGTTAAAAGGACTGACAGTCCTGGGCAAAATCGAGCTGCCTGTCAAGCAGGACAACCGTGGCAACGGCAACAAGGGTAATTCAAACGCCGACAAAAAGAAAAGAAAGCGGATCAAGACCGTTGAGCAGGACCGTAACCAGCCGCGGAACAATGATCCCAACCGCCAGAACAACCCCCGTCCCGGAGGGCAAAACCAGCCCGGCAATGCCAATCAGGGCGGCGGTCAGAAGGGTGCTCCCCAGAACAACCGTCCCGGAGGCCCCAATCAGGGTGGCCAGAACCAGGGCGGAAACAACCAGGGCGGCAACCGGAACAACAACAATAACAACAGCGGCAATAACCGCAACAACCGCGGCCGCCGCGACGAACCGTCGAAGAGCGAAGTCCGGGACAACGTGAAAAACACGATGGCCCAGATGGGAAGCGGCACGAAGAAACAAAACTTCGGTGCCGACCGTCGCCGTGAACGCCGTCAGGACCGCGCCCGTCGCCGTGAAGAAGCCGAACAATTCCAGCTCGAACAGGACAAGATCCTGAAAGTAACGGAGTTCGTCTCTGCCAGCGACCTGGCATCATTGATGGACGTGTCGATCAACGAGGTCATCCAGACCTGTATGAACATGGGTATGTTCGTGTCGATCAACCAGCGTCTCGACGCCGAAGCGATCACGATCATCGCCGATGAATTCGGATTCGACGTACAGTTCATCTCTGCCGAGGAAGAAGTCGAAGCGGCTCTCCAGGAAGAAGAGGATGCACCGGAAGACCTGGTCGGACGCGCCCCGATCGTGACGATCATGGGTCACGTTGACCACGGTAAAACGTCATTGCTTGACTACATCCGTAAAACAAAAGTGGCTGCCGGCGAAGCAGGGGGTATTACCCAGCACATCGGCGCCTACAAGGTTAAAACCAACGACGGACGGGAAATCGCATTCCTCGATACCCCCGGTCACGAAGCCTTTACCGCGATGCGGGCCCGCGGGGCCAAGCTCACGGACGTGGCGATCATCGTGATCGCGGCCGACGACAGCGTTATGCCCCAGACGAAGGAAGCCATCAACCACGCTCAGAATGCGGGTGTACCGATGGTCTTCGCCTTCTCCAAAGTGGATAAACCCGGCGCCAACGCCGATAAGATCCGCGAAGGTCTGTCGCAAATGAATATCCTCACGGAAGAATGGGGCGGACGTTTCCAGACCCAGGAAATTTCTTCCAAGAGCGGATTGGGCGTCGACGAACTGCTTGAAAAAGTACTCCTCGAAGCCGAACTCCTTGACCTGAAAGCCAATCCCGATCGCCGGGCTACCGGAACGATTGTGGAAGCCTCTCTCGACAAAGGCCGTGGTTACGTGGCAAACGTACTCGTCCAGAATGGTACGCTCGCCATCGGTGACGTCATGCTGGCCGGTCCGTACTTCGGCCGCGTGAAGGCGCTCTTCGACGACAAAGGCCAGCGCGTCAAGTCGGTCGGCCCGTCAACACCGGTTCAGGTACTCGGTCTGAGCGGCGCTCCCACCGCGGGCGACAAGCTCAACGTGGTCGAAACCGAACGGGATGCCCGCGAAATCGCCAACAAACGGGAACAGCTCCTGCGCGAGCAGTCGCTCCGTACCCGCAAACACATTACCCTCGAAGAAATCGGTCGCCGGAAGGCCATCGGAAACTTCAAGGAGCTCAACGTCATCGTCAAAGGGGACGTGGACGGTTCTGTGGAAGCACTCTCCGATTCGCTGCTTAAGCTGTCGACGGCAGAGGTCAATGTCAACATCATTCACAAGGGCGTAGGTCAGGTGACCGAATCCGACGTGATGCTGGCATCCGCAGGGGACGCCGTCGTCGTTGCCTTCCAGGTTCGTCCTTCGCTCAATGCCCGCCGTCTGGCCGAGCAGGAGCAAATCGAAATCCGGACCTACTCGATCATCTACCAGGCCATCGAAGACATCAAGAAGGCAATGGAAGGTCTGCTCGAGCCGGAATTCCAGGAGGTCGTTACCGCCAATATCGATGTACGCGAAGTATTCAAGATTTCCAAAGTGGGTACCGTGGCGGGTTGCTACGTGACGGAAGGTACCGTGAAGCGGAACAACAAGATCCGCGTCATCCGGGACTTCATCGTCATCCACGAAGGAGAGATTCAGGCCCTCAAGCGTTTCAAGGACGACGTTTCCGAAGTCAAATTCGGTTACGAGTGCGGTCTGAGCATCAAGAACTTCAACGATCTCGAAGTAGGAGACACCATCGAGTGCTTCGAGCTTCAGGAAGTAAAACGGAAGCTGTAAGCCGTTTACGTCTCAACTTTCAAAGCCTTCATCCAACTTGGATGAAGGCTTTTTCGTTTAAGCCGTATATTTTTACGCAGTCCCACATTTCGTCGTTTCATGCACTTTTTATATCCTGCCTTTCTCTGGGGATTACTGGCCGTGGCGCTTCCGGTATTGATTCACCTGTTTAATTTCCGGAGAACGAAGCGGGTTTTCTTCACCAATGTCCGGTTTCTCCGGCAGATCGAAACCACGACGAGCAGCTTCCGGCGCCTCAAACAATGGCTGATCCTGGCAGCCCGCATCCTCGCGATCGTCTGCCTCGTGCTGGCTTTTGCCCAGCCGTTTATTCCGGCGGCCAATCAGGCAGGGATCCGGATGTCGGGTACGTCCGGCTTTTACCTCGATAATTCCCTGTCGATGCAGAACCTGTCCGATAACCGGAAACTGCTCGATATTGCTGTCGGAAAGGTGGAGGAACTGCTTTCCGTGTTTCCGAATGCGCCGTCTCTGCAACTGACGACCAATGACTTCGGAGCAGAAGAGCATGCGATGCAGGGCGCAAAACAACTGCGCGACCGACTACCGTCCGTCGATTTTTCTCATACTCCCCGCACACTCGAAAGCGTGCTGCGGCGGCAGCTTCAACTGGCAGGCCCGCAGGGAGATAAACAGTTCTTCTGGTTTTCCGATTTTCAGAAATCGACTGCCGGCGACCTCAGCAAGGTGCGGCCGGATTCGAATACGCGGGTATTTCTGCTGCCGGTACAGCCGGATATGACGCAGAATGTATATGTGGATACGCTTTGGCTCGCCACGCCGTTTATCCGCGAAATGCAGTCCAACGCCGTCCGGGTACGGCTTCGGAATGCCGGTGAAAAGGCAGTTGAAAACCTGAGCGTCAAACTATTGCTGGACGACGCGCAGGTGGCCTCTCAGATTGTTACCATTCCTGCCCGGAATTACGTGGAAACGACCTTTTCCTTTACCGTACGCGGAAAAGGTTTCCGGAAGGGCAGAGTAACGTTCGAGGACTCGCCGGTCGTTTTCGATAACGACTATTATTTCGTGCTGAACGCCGCGCCGACGATCCGGGTGGTCCATATTTTCGGGGAAAAAACAGGTAACTATGTTGAAAATGTTTTTTCGAACGATAGTCTCTTTCACCGGAGTTCGTTTCCGGCCGGTAATGTCGATGTCGGCCTGATTGCCGCTGCCAACCTCGTGGTACTGGAAGGCCTGCCGTCGGTCGATGGCAGTCTCCGCGCTGAGCTGCTTCGTTTCGTGCAGAAAGGAGGAAGCCTGCTGGTGATACCGGGGGTGCGTCCGGACGTTTTCTGGTTACAGGGAGTGGGTATTTCCGGCGCTGCCGCGGTAGCCGGTGATCCGTCTGTGCCTTCGTCGCTGGCGGAACCAACCCGGGAGAATCCTTTCTTCGCCGATATATTTGATCAGACCCGGCAAAAAGAGCGCATGGCCATGCCTTCGGCGACACAGGTATGGAGCTGGCGGGTAGCCGGTGACAAGCTCCTGTCGTTTCCTTCCGGCGAGCCGTTTCTGACCTCATCCCGGGCCGGTACCGGGAAAATATACCTGCTTGGCGCGCCGCTCGACAGCCGTTTCGGGGACTTCTCCCAGCATGCGCTGTTTCTACCGGTGATGTACAAAATTGCCGCGCTCAGCGTCCGGCAGGCGCCGATAGCATATCCGTTCAGTGCGGGGTCGCTGTCGGTCGATGTATCTGACGCGCCGCCCAACGCCGTCTTCCGGCTCAAAAAAGGACCTCTGGAAATGATTCCGGTTCAGCATCTCAATGGTACACAACTCGTTATGGAAATTCCGAGGGCGAGTGAGCTGAATGCCGGTCAGGTATTTGAAGCCGGTTATTACGAACTGACACTCAATGGGAAAGCCGTACAACTATTGGCGTTAAACCACGACGGCAGCGAATCAGATCTGGCATACTACACCAGCGACGAACTCAAAGCGGCTTTCGCCGGGCAAAAGAATATACAGGTATTTGAAAACCAGCAGAAAGCGGATTTCGTGTCGGCTTACCGCGAGCAGCATCTTGGAAGCAGCCTCTGGAAATATTTTCTCATAGCAGCGCTGGTATTTTTGCTCATAGAGATAGCACTTATTCGGCTTATGAAAGCCTGATTAACAGGTTGATAGTACAAAGGCGGGCGTCATGTCCGCCTTTTTTGTTTCCATACTGCCGGGAAGAGGGTCTTGAAAATTTTCAAAAAAATAAGGGTTATATCCTGCCGGCAGGGTCATTGTCTGTAGAAGCGAATTTCTTACGTACTACCTAATACAAACTTCGTATGCAACGATTGTTACTGAGTCTCCTCTTTCTGGGGCTCGGCTGGAATGTGTTCGCGCAGGAACGGCAGGTTTCCGGCCGTGTAACCGGCGATGATACGCAGCCCATTCCGGGCGCCAGCGTCGCGATCAAAGGAACCAACCGCGGGACCGTCACCAACGCCGAAGGCAGGTTCACTCTCAAAGTTCCCGCCGACGCCATCCTGGTCGTTTCTTCTGTCGGGTTTCAGACCCGTGAATTTCCGGTAGGCAATCAAAATTCCCTGGAACTGGTGATTCCGTCAACGACATCCAGTCTGACGGAAGTCGTTGTAGTCGGGTACGGTACCCAGAAAAAGAGCCAGCTGACCGGCGCCATTTCTTCCGTCGGATCCAAGGAAATCTCCGAATTACCGATTACAAACGCCCGCCAGGCCCTTCAGGGGCGCGTTGCGGGGGTTGACGTGGTGCAGTCGAGCAGCCAGCCGGGCGCCGGCGTGTCGGTCCGCATCCGTGGCCGCCGCTCGATTAATGCTTCGAACGACCCGCTCTATGTTGTCGACGGTATTCCGTTGTCAGGTGGAATCGACGACATGAACCCGAACGACATTGCATCGATGGAAATCCTGAAAGATGCGTCAGCAACGGCCATTTACGGGTCCAGAGGGGCAAACGGCGTAGTCATCATCACGACCCGCCGCGGTACGCCCGGAAAAATGACTGTAACATACGATGGCTACTACGGGGTTTCTTCTACACTCGGAAAGATCGATGTGATGAACGGAGCCCAGTTTGCCGAATACAAACGGGAATCCCGCCGGGCAGTGGGGCAGTATGATGATTCGGATCCGCAGGCAGACAGCAAACTGTTCGAAGCAGTGGAACTGGACGGTATCGCCAAAGGCCGTACGACGGATTACCAATCCTACATTCTCCGTACAGGGAATATTCAGAGCCACCAGATCGGTATTCAGGGAGGTTCTGAAAAAACCCAGTTTGCCGTTTCCGGAAACTATTTCAAGGACGTAGGGATCATCAAGACCCAGGATTTTACGCGGTATACCTTCCGGGTTAACCTCGATCACCAGATCAACAAGCGGATTAAAGTCGGGACATCCACGTTTGCTGTCTACAGCATCAACAATGGCGCCAACAGCTTCCTGACGAACTCAAACGGCTTCGCACCGCTCGGGTTGACGCTTCGTGAAAACCCGCTGGGCAAGCCGTATGACGACAACGGAAACCTGATTTTTCTTCCGACCTCCGACGGCCTTCAGTCGAACCCCGCTGCGGAAGTCGTACCCGGAGCAAATATTGCCGAAACAAAAACGGTCCGCATTTTCAACAGCCTTTACGGCGAGTGGAATATCGTAGACGGCCTGAAATACCGGTTCAACTTTGGTCCTGACTTCACCAACCGCCGTTTCGGCCGGTTCTGGGGAACGTACACCAATGCCCGTCGTCTCGGCGATCCGTCTGCGCTGACGAACTACTCCATGGGTTTCAACTATACACTGGAAAACATCCTGACGTATACCAAAACCTTCAAAGGCAAGCACAATCTGAACGTAACCGGGCTTCACTCCATCCAGCGGGATAACTACGAAACGGGCGGTATCAACGTCACCGGCGTGCCGGCTGAATCACAAAGCTTTTACTCACTCGGCCAGGCCCAGATCATCAGCGGCGTAAGTACCGGTCTGAGCCAGTGGACATTGCAGTCGTTCATGGCCCGTGTCAACTACGATTTCAACGAAAAATACCTCCTGACGGTTACCGGTCGCTACGATGGTTCGTCCCGTTTCGGGGCTGATTCCAAATACGGGTTCTTCCCGTCAGTAGCACTTGGCTGGAACATGAGCAGCGAGAACTTCCTGAAAAACGTCAGCTGGATTGATCAGTTGAAGCTGCGCGCCAGCTGGGGAACCATCGGAAACACCGCAATCGACCCGTATTCTACCCAAACGCTGCTCGGCCGGACGATCTACGCCTTCGGAACAACGGCTGCGTATGGCTACCGCCCGGCAACGATCGGTAACTCGAATCTCCGCTGGGAGTCGACTTCTACTGCCAACGTCGGTCTCGACTATAGCTTTGCTCGTGGCCGGATAGCGGGTTCTTTCGAAGTATACCAGGCCAATACGTTTGACCTGCTGCTTTCGGATCAGCTGCCGGGTACGAACGGATTTGCGAGTGTACTCCGCAACGTCGGAAAGACCCAGAACCGCGGGATAGAAGTAACCCTATCTACGGTAAACATCGATACGCGCGGAGGTTTCCGGTGGACCACCGATCTGCAGTGGACGAAGAACGACGAGAAGATTGTCGAGCTCTTTAACGGGAAAGTAGATGATATCGGAAACTCCCGTTTCATCGGCAAGCCGATTACAGCGATCTACGATTACAACAAGATAGGTATCTGGCAAACGGCTGAGGCAGATCTGGCAACCAAGTACCAGCGGAAAGTAGGAGAAGTGAAGGTGGAAGACATTAACGGCGACGGTAAAATCGACGCCGACCACGACCGGAAAGTGATCGGTTCCCAGATTCCGAAGTTTACCGCGGGGATGACGAACCGATTCTCGTTCAAGGGTTTTGATCTTTCGTTCTTCCTGTATGCCCGCGTCGGCAGCACCATTACTTCCGGGTTCCACCAGACGTTCAATACGCTGGCCGGCCGTTACAACAACCTGGACATCGATTACTGGTCGCCGAAAAACCCGACGAATGAATTTCCCCGTCCCAACAAAGACCAGGAATCGCCGGTTTATTCGAGCACGCTCCGGTATTTCAGCGGTACTTTCCTGAAAGTACGGAACATCAACCTCGGTTACAATGTACCGAGCACGATTGCGTCAAAGCTGAAAATGAGCAGCCTGCGCCTCTATGTAGCGGCTCAGCAGCCGTTTATTTTCTCCCAGTACCGTTCGAAATACAAGGGTATCGACAACGAAACATTCGACTCAGTGAACGAAGGACAGAGCTACTCAACCCGCCAGATCCTGTTCGGTATCAACGCGAAGTTCTAGCCACTAGCATTCATGAAAAGACCTTTTATCATATTGACTCTCGCCGGACTGATGTTGTCCGGGCAGTCGTGCAAAAACCTGCTGGACGAAAACCCGATTTCGCAGGTTGGCAGTCAGTATTACAATACACTGGCAGGGTTTGAATCAGGTGTGAGATCGGTGTATTCGACGCTTCGTGACTACTACGGGCGCGAAATTTCCACCAACCTCACCGTATTCGGTACGGATACCTATACGATGGGCGCGGACGGAAGCTATAAATACATGAACCAGTACACGTCTCAGTTCGGCTCCAATGTCGACCTCCTGACGAACCTCTGGAATGCATTTTACACCGGTATCAATACCGCCAATATCCTGATCGAGAAGGCGCCGGATATCCCCGGTCTGACCGACGCGGTGCGGAAGCAGCGGATCGCCGAAATGAAGTTCCTCCGCGCGCATTACTACTTCCTCCTGGTGCAGAACTGGGGGCCTGTCGCGCTGGAACTCAAAGGCATTACGACGCCGCGGAAGGACTACAAACGTGCCCCGGTACCCGATATCTATGCGGCGATTACGGCAGACCTGGAGGCGGCGCTGCCGGACCTGCCGGCGACGGTGCCGTCGACCGACTATGGACGGGCCACCAAAGGCGCCTGTGAACACATGCTGGCGAAGGTGTACCTCACCAAGGCGACTTCGGAAGCTGCCGCGGCCGATGATTACACGAAGGCAGCCACCTATGCCAAAAACACGATCGCAAACTACGGCTACAAGCTCAATGCAGACTATGCCCAGGTACACGATCAGTCGAACCAGCAAAGCTCCGAAATCATCTTTGCCTGTCAGTATACGACAGACGCGCTGACAAACGGCTCCGGAAACGAAACCCACCTGTATTTCGGGATGGAGTATGACGTTCAGGTAGGAATGAAGCGAGATATCCAGAACGGCCGCCCGTTCAAGCGGTACCGCCCGACCGACTACATGCTGAATGTTATTTTCAACCCGGCAGATCGTTCCAAGGATTCCCGGTACAAGAAGACATTCAAGGATACCTGGTATTGCAATAACCCGGCGAGCACCGGCGCATCCAAGTTTGACAAAACCGGCAAAAGCTTCACGTTCACGGCGGGTGATACCGCGATCTACATTCCCGGTGTGGAATGGACGCTGGACCAGCGGAAAGCGAAGCCCTATCAGGTCCTCGTCCCGAGCCTGTATGCGGCGAACCTGTTTCCGACACTTCAGAAGTACCTCGATCCGCTTCGGCCGGACGTGACCTATCAGCCGGGGAGCCGCGACGTATTCATCGCCCGCCTGGCTGAAACCTATCTGATCCTGGCGGAAGCCAGTATCAAGCTGGGCAAGGCACAGGATGCCGCCGACGCCATCAACGTGGTACGCCGTCGCGCGGCCTGGACCGGTAAGGAAAAGGACATGGAGATTACCGCTGCGCAGGCAACGATGGATTTCCTGATGGAAGAGCGTGAACGTGAACTGGCCGGGGAGCTGACCCGCTGGTACGACCTCAAGCGCTGGGGAATCCTTGTCGAGCGGGTCAAAAAATACAATTCCGACGGTGCGCCGAACATTCAGGCGTATCACAATCTCCGGCCGATTCCGCAAACGCAGATCGACCGGACCACCGGAGGAGCAAGCGCCTTTCCCCAAAACACGGGCTATTGATTGTCCGGATGATTTAATAAATTAGTACGCTGATTGTAAGGAGGATAGGTTGCACAACTAGTCTCATGAAATCAGTTTTATGAAAAGGGGCCTGCTCGGTAAGAACAGGCCCCTTTTCGTTATTCTCCGGCTTGTTTTCGCCGTTTGATATCGATTGCACGCATGACTTTTTTCCGCTCGAGCTGCTTTTTCCTGCGGGCGCGGGCTTCGGATGCTTCAAAGTCGGGTATCGGCTCGCCGAGCAGGTCGCGGATAACGACCGATGCGCACGTTGCCCCGAAAGTCGCCGGCAGGTACGACATCGTTCCGTATGCTGAACGTTTGAAGTTGGAGCCGTCGGTATGCATGAGTGACTCCGCGCGGACGGTTTCGGTGGAAAAAACAGCCTTGATTCCGCGACCGACATCCAGGCGCCGCAGGCGCTTCCGAACATAGTAGGCCAGAAAACACTCCCGGGTTTCAAATAGCTCGGACACTTCGATTTTCGTCGGATCCAGCTTGCCACCGGCGCCCATGGAGCTGACGATGCGGAACCCGCGCTTGAAGGCCGTCTCGAGCAGGGTAAGTTTCGGTGTGACGGAATCGATGCAGTCCATCACATAATCAAACGGTTCGTCCAGAATCGCCCGGGCCGCTTCGGGTGTCAGAAAATCCTGACGAACGTGTAGTTTCAGTTCAGGATTGATGTCGAGTAACCGAGCGGCCATCAGCTCCGCCTTGGACTGCCCGTGCGTGGAAGAAAGAGCCGGCAGTTGCCGGTTCCGGTTGGAAGGATCGACGACATCTCCGTCGACAATCGTCATTTCTCCCACACCCGACCGGGCAATAAACTCCGCCGCAAACGATCCGACGCCACCCAGGCCAACCACGAGTACGTGGGCCCTGTGCAGTGTATCCAGCCCCTCCGGGCCAATCAGTAATTCAGTTCTTGATAACCAGCTCATATGAAACGGATCGGGTCCGGAAAGTAGGGGTATGGCAGTAGGCTGTAAGCAGTAGGCTGTAAGCTATAAGCTATAAACAGCTAGCCCGGCGAATACCTCGTAGCTTACAGCCTACAGCCTACAGCTTACAGCCTACTGCATACAGCCTACCGCTTAACCCCCCAAAGATACCCGTTGAAAATTGTTCATCAACTGCTCCTTCAGTTCAGGCAGGGGTTGCTGCAGCTGGCGGGAAGCGGCGGCGTAGATGTCTTCAATGGAAACGGGCTTGTCGTCCGTCTCCAGAAAAAATCGGTCTGAAGGCAAAAATGCCAGGCATTTTTCCGCGTTGCTGCCCGGGCGGAGCAGGGCGGTGCCGAGCGAGAGATAAAAGGAGTGGGCAAGCAGCTGACGGGCCGTCTGCTCGTTGGCGTTGTACCCGTGGACAATCAGCGGTACGGTATTTTTCCGTTGTTTCGCGAGGGAAATAAGCTCCGGAAAGGCGCGGACGCAATGCAGAATCACCGGAACCCGGTAAGCCTCCGCCAGATCCAGTTGCTGGTGCAGCACGCGGAGCTGGAAGGGCAGGGGAGGGCCGGACAGGCGATCGAGTCCGCATTCGCCCAGGGCTGTCACTACGCCGGATTGCAGTGCCTGTTCCAGCAAGGCCAGCTGATGTACATATTCGGTCTCGGTCAGGTACCAGGGGTGTATGCCGAGGGAAACCGGCCGGTTTCCTGAAACCGGCTCGCCGAAGCGGGCGTTGTACACCGAAACGACCCCGGGAGAGACTGCCGCGTGGTGCGTATGAATGTCCAGATAGGGAGTTTCTGCCATCATCCGGCAAAGAAGCGAGAAAGGCGGCAAAAAACGCCTCACCCGGGCGGTAAATCAAGTACCTTTGCACCAACGAGCCCGGAATTCCGGAAAAGAGACCAGAAAGGCCCCGCCTTTTCAATCAGTGTTTACATGTCAGATCAAGTTCGCGTACGTTTTGCTCCCAGTCCGACGGGAGCGCTGCACATCGGTGGCGTCCGTACCGCCCTGTATAATTACCTGTTTGCCCGAAAAATGGGAGGAAAAATGCTCCTCCGCATTGAAGATACCGATCAGAACCGCTTCGTACCGGGCGCGGAAGCCTACATCCTCGAGGCGCTGAAGTGGGTAGGTATTGAAATTGACGAAGGAATGGGAGCAGGCGGTCCGCACGAACCGTACCGGCAGTCGGAACGTAAACCCCTCTACCGGGACTACGCGGAGGCCCTGATCGCCAACGGCAAGGCCTATTACGCCTTTGATACGACGGACGAACTGGACGCGATGCGCCAGACCTTTGAAAGCCAGGGGTCTGCGTTTCAGTATAATGCCATTACCCGCACCCGCCTGAAAAACTCCCTGACCCTTCCGGCAGACGAAGTAAAGGCGAAGCTGGCAGCCGGCGAGCCTTACGTCATCCGATTGAAAGTACCGGCAAAAGAAGAAATCCGGTTTCAGGATCTGATCCGCGACTGGGTCAATGTTCACTCGTCGCAGATCGACGATAAGGTACTCCTGAAAGCCGACGGCATGCCGACTTACCACCTCGCCAACGTAGTAGATGACCATTTGATGGACATTACGCACGTGATCCGGGGAGAAGAATGGCTGCCCTCCGCACCGCTGCACGTGTTGCTGTATCAGTCGTTCGGCTGGGAAATGCCGCGTTTTGCGCACCTTCCGCTGCTGCTGAAGCCGGAAGGCAACGGCAAGCTGTCTAAGCGGGATGCCGACCTCGGTGGTTTTCCGGTGTTTCCGCTGGAATGGAAAGATCCGTCGACGGGCGTTGTCTCCCGCGGTTTCCGGGAAGAGGGATACCTGCCGGAGGCCACGATCAACTTCCTCGCCTTCCTCGGCTGGAACCCGGGTACAGAGCAGGAAATGTTTACGAAAGAGGAACTCATCGAGGCGTTCAGCCTGGAGAAAATCCACAAAGCGGGCGCCCGTTTCGATATTGCCAAGGCCAAGTGGTTCAACCAGCAGTACCTGAAGCAGCGTTCGGATGAATCCGTTGCCGCATTACTCGGAGATGCCCTGCCGGCCCATGCCGCCGCAATAGTTCATCTGCTGAAAGACCGGGTGACCTTCCCGCAGGAAATTGTCACGCAGTCGCGCTTCCTTTTTGAAGCGCCGGAGCAGTATGACGAGCAGGTCATCGCCGGAAAATGGAATGCCGACGTTGAGGGAGTTGTGCGTGCCTATGCCGAAGCCCTGGCAACGGCCGGGACCTTCAACGCGGAAACCGCAAAGGAGATACTCCATCAGGTTACAGACGCGAAAGGCGTCAAAATGGGCAAGGTTATGCAGCCCCTGCGGGTAGTACTGACCGGCGCACCGGCCGGCCCGGACCTGATGCTTTCCATGGAAATCATGGGTAAAGAAGAAGTGATAGCCCGCCTGGAAACGGCCCTTACGCGCCTCCAGACGGCCTGACGAGACTACGTTTCACTCCAGATACCGTTACGCATGGCCAAGAAATCACCGAAAAAACCCGCTCAACCCGAAAAGCCGCGGGTTCATAAAGACCTGGATGGGCTCGAAATCACGATCAATAACTTTGGGGAGCTGAATATGTCGCTGCCCATCGACAAGATCAACGAATTTCTGAACCGGACCGTAGACGATAAGAAACTCCGGCACCGGGACGACCTGGAAGAACTGCCGGGACGGAAGAAAGACGATTTTGACGAAGAGGAGGACGATTTCGACTTGCCGGACGATCTCAAGCGCGAGCTGGAAGAGTAACCCGGCCTCTACTTCAAAACCCTGACAACCATGCGTTCACACGAGATCGACTACAAAATTATTGGTGAAGACATCCAGATCGTGGAAATCGAACTGGACCCGAATGAAACCGTGATTGCCGAAGCCGGTTCCATGCTTTTTATGGAAGACGGTATTCAGTTTGAAACCAAAATGGGAGACGGCTCCGAGCCCGACCGCGGCCTCTTCGGCAAGCTCCTGCAGGCGGGCAGCCGTGCGCTCATGGGCGAGTCGCTGTTCATGACCCACTTCACCAATCGTGGCTCGATAAAACGCAAGGTAGCTTTCGCCGCTCCATATCCCGGAACGGTCCTGCCGATCAACCTGGCCAACTTACCCGGGCAGACGCTGATCGCGCAGAAAGACAGCTTCCTCTGTGCAGCCCTCGGTACCAAGATCTCGATTACCTTCAATCAGAAACTGGGCTCCGGCCTTTTCGGGGGTGAAGGCTTTATTCTGGAAAAACTACAGGGCGACGGCCTGGCGTTTGTCCACGCCGGCGGGGTGGTAATCGAACGCTACCTCAACAACGAAACCCTGCGGATTGATACCGGTTGTATTGTGGCGTTTGAACCGCAGATCAACTATTCCATCCAGCGCTCCGGCGGCCTGAAGTCGATGGTATTCGGTGGAGAAGGTATTTTCCTCGCCACGCTGTCAGGTACCGGGCGGGTCTGGATACAATCCATGCCGATCGTGAAGCTGGCGAATACCCTCGGCTCCATGACGAGCCACAGCGGCTCCGGCAAGGAAAGCGGCTCGGTGCTGGGTGGGCTGGGGAATTTGTTTGAATAGCTGTAAGCTTTAGGCATAAGCAGTAAGCTGCAGGAAAGGGGATCCCCTTTCTTGCAGCTTATTGTTTTTGGGGCTGTAAGCTTTGTGCTGTGGGCTATAGGCGACAGGTATGCCTGCTTATAGCTTACAGCATAAAGTAAGGCAATAGGCCATGAGCTTCTGAATAGCTGTAAGCTTTAGGCGATAAGCAGTAAGCTGCAGGAAAGGGAATCCCCTTTCTTGCAGCTTATTGTTTTGGGGGCTGTAAGCTTTGTGCTGTGGGCTATAGGCGACAGGTGTGCCCGCTTATAGCTTGCAGCATAAAGTAAGGCAATAGGCTATAAGCTGCTGAATAGCTGTAAGCTTTAGGCGATAAGCTATAAGCAGTAAGCAGTAAGCTGCAAACGAGTACGACTGCCGACACACCGCCTAAAGCTTATAGCTTAAAGCCTATAGCTCTTAAAGCGTTTTTCCTAATTTGCAGCCGATGAAAAGAATAATGATCGCCGGTCTGCTGTTTCTGGCCGGATGCAACAGCGATTTTACGCCCAAACCCAAGGGATTTCCCCGGATAGACCTGCCTCCGCATGCCTACCAGCCGCTGACGGAAGATCATCCCTATACCTTCGAATACTCGAAAGCCGCAGTCATCAAGCCGGATACCTTCAAAGGCGCCGAACCCCACTGGATTTTCGTCTATTACCCCGATTTGCAAGCCAATATTCAACTGACTTACAAGCCGGTACAGGGCAGTAAGGAGCGGCTCAGAGGGTTTATTTCAGATGCGTACCTGCTCGCTTCCAAGCACCAGGACAAGGCTTTTGCCTCAAAAGATGCGATGGTGAAGGGGCGCAGCGGCCAGAATTTCGTTCTCCTGGAAATAGAGGGGGACGTTCCCAGTCACATGCAGTTTTTTACGACGGATTCCACCCGTCATTACCTCCGCGGAGCGGTCTACCTGCGTACGGCCACGGAAAACGACTCCCTGTTACCGGTAGTCGACTACCTGAAAAAGGACGTCATGCACCTGATCAATACCCTCCGGTGGAAAAAGTAACGCCGCCCTATGGAGTTTACCCTTGCCCGTACCCGGGAGGACGTCGAGCAGATACACGCGCTCATGTATGCCAACGTGCTCTCCGGAATTACCCCCGAAGAAGCTGCTGATCAGGGGTTTGTGACCTTTCAGTACGACCTCGGAACACTGTGGGAACTGAACCGGCAGGCGCCGCATGTCATCGCCAGAGACGGAGACCGCCTTGCCGGGTATGCGCTGACCGCCCTGCCGGAAGCAGTGGCGCATCTGCCGATGTTTGTTCCCTTTCTGAATACCCTCGCGACGCTTTCCTATAAAGGTAATCCGCTGAAGGAGAGTCGTTTCTACCTCATGGGGCAGGTATGCGTGGCGAAAGACTACCGCGGCCGGGGCGTTTTTGACGGCTTGTATCAGCATCACCGGGAAACCTACCGGGACCGGTTCGACTACCTCATCACCGACATTTCCATCCGCAATACCCGCTCCCAGGCCGCGCACCAGCGCGTCGGCTTCCAGACCATCCATACCTTCGAAGACACGTCGGAGACAAAGGATGTGTGGAGGATTGTGTTGTTGGAGTTTTGAAAACGGTTTTCAGTTTTCGGTTTGCTGTTTTCAGTTTGGATTAGCAGGCGGAGCTGAGAAAAAAAAGAAAAACGAGTAGTCTGGACAGCATAAAAACCGGTACCGCCCTAACCGAAAACCGAAAACCGAAAACCGAAAACCGAAAAC
>NZ_FNGS01000009.1:206771-246491 GCF_900103285.1 Siphonobacter aquaeclarae
AACCGAAAACCGAAAACCGAAAACCGAAAACCGAAAACTGAAAACCGAAAACCAAGCCATGCCCCAACTCGCCCTATTCCACGAAGCAGCGATCGGCTGGGAGAACCAGCCGTTGATCAAAGGCCTCAACTGGACCATTCAGGAAGGAGAACACTGGGCCGTTGTCGGGCCTACGGGCTCCGGAAAATCGCTGCTCCTGGCTGTATTGGCGAACCGCCGCTCGGTGGTTAGCGGAACGTTCCAGCGGCAAAAGGAAGGGGTTGAACTGGTACCGATCGATTTCAGTTTCAACCGGAACGTATCGGCGACAGCCACCTTCTACCAGCAACGCTTTAACAGCTACGCCTCCGAAGAAAGCCCGACCGTCTGGGAAGTACTCCAGGAACAGGTCAAGCCTGCCGGTACGGTCGACGCCCATTCGGTGGAATTACCCCCGCCGCTGTATGACGAATCGTACCTGCTCGAAGTCGCCGGACTGCTCAAGGTAACTCACCTGCTTTTCCGGCATGTGACGTCCCTTTCCAACGGCGAAACGCGCCGTACCCTGCTCACCCGCAGCTTTCTCAAAAAACCGAAAGTACTGCTGCTGGACAACCCCTTCATCGGACTGGACGTCGCCAGCCGGAAGATACTCCACGAAAACCTGAACCACATCGCCGAATCAGGAACGACGCTCGTGCTCGTAGCGCCGGCGTCGGAAATTCCCGCAGCCGTTACCGATGTACTGCAATTGCCGGAAGGAAAGGCAACGCCTAAAAGCGCGTTTGTACCTCCTGTCGCTCATGCCTCCGGTACGGACCAGCTCGTGCTGCCCCCGTACGAAGGAAAGACCTGGCCGGCGTTTGACTATGCCATTCGCCTGCGGGATGTTTCCATCCGGTACGGCGAAACGCAGATCCTGGACCATATTTCCTGGGAAGTGAAAAGAGGAGAGAAATGGGCGGTACTCGGGCCGAACGGCTCCGGAAAATCTACCCTGCTGAGCCTCATCACCGCCGATAACCCCCAGGCCTATGCCAATGATTTTGACCTGTTTGACCGGAAAAGAGGTACCGGAGAAAGCATCTGGGACATCAAACGGAATATCGGATTTGTCTCTCCCGAACTGCACCTGTACTTCCCGCGGGAGCAGACGGTCTGGAAAGTTATCGCCTCCGGCCTGTTTGATACGATGGGACTCTTCAAGCAACTGAAAGACCACGAAAAAGAATATGCAGACCGTTTTCTGGCCGCTTTCCGGCTCGGAGACTTCCGGGACAAACGCCTGGCGCAGCTGTCTACCGGGCAGCAGCGGCTGGTACTGCTCGCCCGCGCCCTCATCAAAAATCCGCCCCTGCTTATTCTCGATGAGCCGTGTCAGGGACTGGATACGGATCAGATGGTGCTTTTCCGGGATACGGTGGATGCGCTCAGCCTGCATTCCGACCGTACGCTGCTGTATGTATCGCACTATTCCGAAGAAATTCCGTCGTGTGTGACGAAAACCCTGCGCCTCGAAGCGGGCCGCCGGATCGAATAATCTTTTTCCTTTCCCAGGTGCCGGGGTACTGTTTTTTAGGGAAGATTTCGTTGTTTGTATAACCAGCGAAGATTCTGATGAGAAACAGTACCCTCGCCTTTGTGGCGCTCTTCTTCTTTTTTCGGGCATCCGGACAGGACTATCCCATCCGCCCGGTGCCGTTTACTTCGGTCAAAATCACTTCTTCCTTCTGGCAGCCGAGGCTTGAAACCAACCGGCTGGTGACGATTCCGTTTGCGTTTCAGAAATGCGAGGAAACCGGGCGGATTGATAACTTCGCCATCGCCGGAAAACGCAAAAAAGGTGAATTCCGCGGGCAGCGGTTTGATGATTCGGACGTCTTCAAAGTCATCGAGGGCGCGTCCTACTCCCTGGCCAGTCACCCGGACAAAAAACTCGAAACCTACCTCGATACCCTCATTTCCTACATTGCCGCTGCACAGGAACCCGACGGCTACCTCTACACGATCCGTACCATTTTGAAAGACAGGATCATGGAGGTCGACTGGCGGTCGGGCTATACCCGCTTTAATTTTCTCAACGGTTCACATGAGCTGTACAACGTCGGGCACTTGTATGAGGCTGCGGCCGCGCATTATCAGGCGACGGGCCGGAAGAACCTGCTCGACGTCGCCACCAAAAACGCCGATTACCTCCTGAAAGTCTTCGGGCCGGATAAGCTCATCGAAGTACCCGGGCACGAGGAAATAGAACTGGGGCTGGTCAAACTCTACCGCGCCACGGGAAAGAAAGACTACCTCAAACTGGCGAAGTTTTTCATCGACATGCGGGGGCGGAGTGATCTGCGGCGGATACTCATCGTTCAGCAGCCCGACGGCAGCGCATCCCACCTCGACAGCCTTTATTTTCAGGACCATATACCCGTTACGAAACAGACCGAAGTAGTGGGGCATGCCGTCCGGGCGGGGTACCTCTACGCCGGCATGACGGACGTTGATGCCGTCATGGGGGCCAAAACCTATGGAAACGCGCTGCGCAAGCTATGGCACAACGCCGCCGATCAGAAAATGTACCTCACCGGCGGAGTAGGAGCAAACCGCAACGGCGAAGGCTTCGGCGATAACTACCAGCTCCCGAACCAGGAAGCCTACGCTGAAACCTGCGCATCAGTCGCCCAGATGCTCTGGAACTACCGCATGTTTTTGCAGTCCGGAAACGGAGACTACCTCGATATATTTGAGCGCATATTGTATAATGGATTTTTGTCGGGTGTATCGCTCGACGGTACCCATTTCTTCTACCCCAACCCACTGGCTGCCGATGGAGTAACCGGTTTTAACGGCGAAGCGACCCGTGTGCCCTGGTTTGCTACTTCCTGCTGTCCGACGAATGTCGTGCGCGTGCTTCCGTCCCTGCCGGGCTACGTGTATGCCACGCAGGGAAAGAATCTATACCTCAATCTGTTTATGGCGGGGGAAGCGAAGGTGCCGGTTGCCGGGCAGCCGGTCGTCCTTACCCAGGAAACCAATTATCCCTGGCACGGCTCGCTGCGCCTGAAAGTGGAGCCGGCGCAGGCAGCCGCTTTTACGCTTCATCTCCGTATTCCGGGCTGGGCGAAGGGAAAACCGGTTCCCGGGAATTTGTACCGGTATGAAAACGCGGAGGCGCCGGTTATTCCCGTCAGGGTAAACGGGCAGGCTGTTCCGTACCGGCAGGAAAACGGATTTGCGCTGCTGAACCGAACCTGGAAGAAAGGAGATATCGTCGAAATCGAGCTGCCGATGCCTGTACGCAAAGTACTGGCGCATGAAAAAGTAACAGCGGATAAGGGGCGTGTAGCGCTCGAACGCGGCCCGGTGGTATACTGTGTGGAAGGTGTGGATAACGGCGGGACGGTCAAAAAGGTATCCGTTGGCGCACAAACCACCCTTCACACCGTCAACGCGCCGGATTTCATCACTGAAAGCGTACTGATCAAAGGAGAAAGCCCGGACGGGGCGCGGTTTACGGCTATTCCGTATTGCCTGTGGAGCCACCGCGGAGTGGGGGAGATGGCGGTCTGGCTACCGGCCCGGTAAGGTTTCATAGAGACGGAAGAGCTTTTGTTCTTCCGTCGCCCAATTGTACTGAGCGTGAACAGCCGCGATGCCCCGTTCGCCCATTTCCTGCCGGATGGCAGGGTTTTCGATGAAAAACCGGAGCGCTTCATACAGCTTTTCCGCGTCGTCCGGTTCAAGGCAGAAGCCGCAGGCATGCGTTTCGACAACGGACTGGTACAACGGAAAAGCCGATGTAATCACCGGAAGACCAAGCCCCATGTACTCAAAAATCTTCGTCGGGTACGAATCCGGAAAATCACCGACGGGCCGCAGCAGGGCAATTCCCGCCAGGCAGGTTTTTCCGACGGCATAGGCTTCCGGCGCGGAAACCTGCCCGTGGAAAAGCAGGTTGTCTTTCACTTCACTGAATCCCGGCAATTGGTGGATATCTTCCCAGCCGGCGAGGTCAAACCCCGGTTTCCCGAAAATATGCCAGCGAAAATCCGGATACTGCTGCCGGAGCATGCCTGCCGCCAGGATCATGACATCCAGGCAGCGGGCCTTGCTGAGCTGACCGAGGTAAAAAAAAGAAAGATCCCGTTCGTTTGCCGGTTGCGGTAGTTGATGGATATCCGGGAAGTTATGGATGACTTCAAACGGCTTGCGCAAGTCAGGATACGAGGCGAGGTAAGCATCCTCCGCGAAAATAAACCGGAACTGCTTCCGCGCGATTCGATCAAACCAGCCGAATACCTTCCGGAAGAGCCACTGGTTGTTGACTGTCTTTCCCGACAACTGCTTGCCCATGTTTTCGTACACGTCGTATATCACTTCCGTTCCGAAAAAAGACAGGAGCCAGGCAATGGGCAGAGCCTCCGGTGCGTGGACGTGCACAATGGCCGGGCGCAGCCGCAGGCAATGCCTCAAAACACGCGGATGCACAAACACGAGCCGCTTCCACAGGGAAGCGTAATAGGGTATCTGGATAAATGTCAGGGAAGGGTCGGAGAGAAAAGGGGGAGTCGCCAGTACGGTGGTAGGGTACCGGCGGGCCGTTGACCGCGCCATTTTCAGGACCATCCGGGAGTCGTCGCCCCGGTGGAGGGTCGTCAGGTGCAGGACGGAAGCCGGCATTACTTCGGTTCTTCCGAGAAGCTGAGCGCGCCGGAAGGGCAGGCTTTGACCTGTTCGCGAATTCGGTCTGTTTCAGCGCCTTCCATGTTGATCCACGGGTGTTTGCGGGGGTCGAATACCGCCGAAAGCTGCCGCCAGCAGAAGGTCGAGTGAATGCACTTGGACGGTTCCCAGGTGACCGTCAGCCCGTCGCGGGTGTACTGTTTGATAATATTCATGAGCAGGCCCGTTGTTTGGGGAAGGGCGACCCGAAATTACGAAGGGAAATTGAAAACGGCAGCAAGCCGGCACGCGGCGCAAGCTCGACGGAAAACCCGTGTAGCTACATCAAAATGAAGCTGTCTTCTGCTTGGATTTCCGCAAAATATTCCTCATTTTCAGACCCTGAACCTTCACTTTCCCGTATGTCTGGGTGAAAATTGCAGGTATCGTTCTTTCTTTTCTTCGTAGCAGTAAGGATTTCTTCTTTCAGTAGCGTACCAGTACCGCCAGTAACTGCAACCCAAAACCAGAACCCAACATACTTTAGGCGTTGTACACGTATGAAACAGTCTTTCCTTCTCCTTGTTACGCTGGCCGTCATCGGCACGGCCTGTAATCCCAAGAGCCTGGTCATCCATTCGGGCTATGCTCCCAATTACACACACCTGTATAACACATACTGCATAGCGTTCGACCCGATCACGGCCGAGGATACCACGCTGCAGCATGATATCATCACAGCCGAGATCAACCGGCAGATGCAGGTACGCGGCTTTCAGTACACCACCCAGAATCCCGACATGCTGGTCTTTTATTCCCTTCATCCGGACAAAATCAAGCTCAATACCTATGTAAAGAGTTACCGGTACCCGGAAGTGGATTATGTGGTGGACAAAGCCTTTCTGCGCAAGGGAACGCTCCTGATTCAGTTTCAGGATACGTTCATGAACAAGACGGTCTGGCAGGGGTACGCCGCGCGCGTATCGCCGGAAGGCTTTTTCGACAAAAAGGCCATCCGCACCGCTGCCCGGAACGTACTCCTGGGCTACCATACCTTCTCCCTGACGTACCAGGCGCAGAACCGCGAGCGTTCGTCGTTCTGAGTGACGGCCTATTGACCCAGTACGGCTTTCTCGATGACGGCCGGAAAATGCGCGTATTCCAATGCGTGGATTTTCCGGGCGACTTCATCGGGCGTATCGCCGGGTTCAACCGGGACCGTCGCCTGAAAGAGAATAGCTCCTTCGTCGTAGTGTTCGTTCACGAAGTGGATGGTAATCCCGGATTCGGTTTCACCCGCGGCGACCACGGCTTCGTGGACGTAGTGACCATACATGCCTTTTCCGCCGTATTTCGGCAATAGCGCAGGGTGAATATTCAGGATACGATCGGGGAAGGCTTCGACGAGGTTTTTCGGCACCAGCCAGAGGAATCCGGCCAATACTACCCAGTCGATCCCCGCTTCAGTGAGCCAGCCCGCTACTTCTCCGGAGCGGAACTGCTCCCGGTTGAAGAGGCGCAGCGGAATACCCAGGCGTTTGGCCCGTTCGATTACACCCGCTTCAGGGTTGTTGCACAGGATCATCTCCACCGAAACGGAGGGATGCTCCCGGAAGTACCCGGCGATGTTTTCGACATTGGTGCCGGAGCCGGAGGCAAATAGGGCGAGTTTTTTCAAGAGTCTTCGGAAAGAAAGGCCTAGCGGAGGTATACCCCGGTTTCAGGGCCTTCGAGGATAACATCGATGTGATCGTTGAGGGTCGTCATGAGCGCATACCCCGTGAAATCGGCCGACACCGGGTAGCGGCGGTAGTTGCGGTCGACAAGCACCGACACCTGCAGCCGTTTCACCCGGGTCTGGAAGAAAGGCATCAGGCTGTAGGCCATGGTCCGGGCCGTATACAGGACGTCATCGCAGACGACGACGCACTTGCCGGCCAGTTCGTTCGGATCTACATTCAGCTGAACGGACCCGGGGTCTGTTTTCTGAATGCGGATGTCGATCTGCTGAACACGCAGGGGAGAAATGCTTTCCAGCTGTTCTTTCAGCAGGGAAGCCAGGACAGTTCCCTGTCCGGAAACGCCCGCGAGGACAATTTCCTGTTCCTCAAAATTCCGTTCGTATACCTCAAACGCAATCCGGCGGATTTTCTGTCTGATCTGCTCGGCGTCGAGGAGCAGGGTCTTTTCCATTGAAATCATGGGTAAAAGTTACGGCGGCGGCATGAGAGCCGCATCGTTTCCGGTGTAAAATTGGCGAATACCGGCCAGTGAATGAAATCCCGGCGGGAACATTTTCGGGGCCGGACCGGCGGCAAGATATCCGGGCAGGGTCTTCCTTTGGCGTCTTCCTTTTCGTATTTTTGCATTCCATTTGGGATTTATCCCCGCTCATTCGTTTTGAAAACATGGCAAAAGCCCCGGTAAATCGATACCAACAGCCTTACATTAACAACGGCCCTGTCGGCATGCCCCAAGGCATCCGCACGAAAAAGTATGGCCTGGAGCCCAAGATGTACATCAATCTGGCACTTCGGGAGTGGATTCAGAAAGAATGGTTCTGGTTTCTCATTCCGGTCGGTGTGATTGTGGTGAATGTGATCCTGAACGTAACAAACGTATACCCGAACTGGTGGATCTACCTTGTCGGCGTACTCGGCGCTGCGGCGTTTGGGCTGTTCCGCGCGATGCAGTTTACCGCTACCACGCAGGTGGAACAGAACAAGCCGATGTTCGAGAAATTCGTCTATGAATTCGATAACCGTCAGATATTCGTCTGGAAAAACCGTGAGAAGAAAGAAGGCGGCCAGCTTCCCTGGAACATGATCCAGTCGGTGAAGAAAGAAAAGGATGCCTACCTGTTCATCCTCGGAAAATACCAGTACGTGCACATCCCGTTTGCGATTTTCAATTCAGAGCACGACATCAAGATGTTTGAGACGCTGCTCTCCCGGAAGGAACTGCTTAAGTAAGATTTTTCGGATGCCTATGAAAGCCGGTGGATTGCCATCGGCTTTTTTTGCTTTAGGCTTTAAGCCGTAGGCCGTAAGCTTTAGGCAGGTGCGGCTGTTTGAATCCGAAAGTTCTTCGATCTGGCATCCAATACTAAAAAGAGTGCCTAAATTTCCGAGTCGTAAGACCGGTTTGATGTCCGTACCCGAGGCCTAAAGCTTACTGCCTACAGCTTAAAGCTGACAGCCGACAACCATCCCCATAAACCCGCTTCATGAACCCAACTACCATTGAACACCGCCTGACTCCCCTCCGGGAGCAACTCATTCAGCACCCTCTCTACCGCCGGCTGGATTCCCTGGAATCGCTCCGTCATTTTACCGAAAGCCACATTTTCGCCGTCTGGGATTTCATGTCGCTGCTGAAGGCCCTTCAGCGGGAGCTGACGTGTGTCGACGTGCCCTGGGTACCCGTCGGCAAGCCTTCCACCCGCTACCTCATCAATGAAATCGTAGCCGGAGAGGAGAGCGATATCGATCAGCACGGCGTCCGGATGAGCCATTTTGAGCTGTACCTGCGCGCGATGCAGGAGCTCCGCGCGGATACGTCGGCCGTGGTGAACCTGCTGACAGACCTGCAATCGGGAAAAACCGTCCGGGAAATTTTGACTCAGTCTAAATTGCCGGCAGGCGTAGCGGAATTTGTCGGATTCACGTTTGAAATTATTGAGAGGAACCGGCTTCATGAACTCGCGGCTGTGTTTACCTTCGGAAGGGAAGACCTGATTCCGGATATGTTTGTCGAACTGGTCGCCGGCCTGAGCGACCGCTTCCCCGGGCAGGTAGAAACGTACCAGTATTACCTGGAGCGCCATATTGAGGTCGACGGCGGTCACCACGGCCACCTCGCCCTGGAGATGGTACGCGAGCTGTGTGGGGAAGACCCCGTTAAATGGGAAGAAGCTGCGGCCGCGGCAGAAGACGCTCTCCGGCACCGGATCGGGCTTTGGACGGCGATTGCGTCGGGTTTGCCGGGGAAAGAGTAGCCCGAACCCGATTTTTTTCAGTAAAGTCCCGGGGAGCACTCAGGAAAAGACCGGTAAATTTCGACTTAGTACGGGAACCCGTCCCCTTTTGTAACATTCTACAACGAGTTCTATACCTATTTTTCAAATGAACAATTTCCATATCCAGGAAGCCCCCAAGGTGTACGATGTCATTATCGTCGGGTCCGGGGCGGGTGGAGGCATGGCTGCTTACCAGCTGTCGAAGGCAGGAGCGAAGGTTTGTTTGCTGGAAGCAGGGGGCTACTTCGACCCCGCTGATCCCAAGTACATTACGCAGTTGAAATTTCCGTGGGAGTCTCCCCGCCGCGGGGCGAGTACCACACGCCCTTTCGGTGATTTTGACGCTGCCTGGGGTGGCTGGCAAATCGACGGCGAACCGTATTCCGCGAAGCAAGGCACTGAATTTCACTGGTTCCGCAGCCGGATGCTCGGCGGTCGGACCAACCACTGGGGCCGGATTTCGCTTCGTTTCGGGCCGGACGATTTCCGCCGCGGAAGCCTGACCGGCATCGGCGACGACTGGCCGATCAGCTACGAAGATGTTGCTCCGTACTACGACAAAGTAGACAAGCTGGTCGGTATTTTCGGGTCGAAAGAAGGCCTCCGCAATGAGCCGGACGGACACTTCCTTCCCCCGCCGAAAGCCCGTCTCCACGAGCTGATGATCAAGAAGGCCGGCAAGAACCTCGGTATTCCCGTGATTCCTTCCCGTCTTTCCATCCTCACGAAAAAAATCAACGACGAGCGTGGACAGTGTTTTTACTGTAACCAGTGCGGCCGCGCCTGCCAGGCGTATGCCGACTTTTCCTCGTCGTCCGTACTCTGTAAACCGGCCGTCAAGACCGGTAACGTTACCCTCATCAACGGCGCCATGTGCCGCGAGGTACTGACGGATCAGAAAACCGGTTTGTGTACCGGCGTTTCCTATGTCGACAAGGCAACGATGGAAGAGAAGACCGTTCGCGGAAAGATCGTTGTACTGGCGGCTTCCACGTGCGAATCGGCCCGTCTGCTCCTGAACTCGAAGTCTTCCCGCTTTCCGAACGGTCTGGCCAACTCCAGCGGCGTCATCGGCAAATACCTCAACGACTCTACGGGCGCGAGCCGCTCGGCTTTTATCCCGGCCCTCATGAACCGCAAGCGGTACAACGAGGACGGCGTTGGCGGGATGCACGTCTACACCCCCTGGTGGCTGGACAACAAGAAGCTGGACTTCCCCCGCGGCTACCACATCGAGTACGGCGGCGGCATGGGTATGCCCGGCTACGGCTTCGGAATGGGTATCCAGAACATGAACGGAAAGTATGCTTACCCGGACGGAACCAAGTTGCCGTCAGGCGGTTACGGTTCCCGTCTGAAAGATGACGCCTACCGTTTCTATGGAGCGTATGTAGGTATGGCCGGCCGTGGTGAACCTATCCCCCTGGAAAGCAACTACTGCGAGATCGATCCGAACGGCGTGGATAAATACGGTATTCCGACGCTGCGTTTCCACTACAAATGGTCGGACAACGAAGTGAAGCAGGCCAAGCACATGCAGGATACCTTCGAGCAGATCATCCATGAACTGGGTGGTATTCCGATGGGCGACAAGCCCGGCGCCGACCGCAACTACGGTCTGGAAGCCCCCGGCCGTATCATCCACGAAATCGGAACGGTACGGATGGGCAGCGATCCCTCCAAGTCGGCACTCAACAAGTACATGCAGGGCCACGACGTGAAGAACCTGTTTGTGGTTGACGCCGCTCCGTTCGTCACCCAGGGCGACAAAAATGTCACCTGGACCATCCTCGCCATGTCCTGGCGGACCAGTGATTTCATTATTGATCAGGTGAAGCAGAAGAATCTGTAATCAGTTTTCAGTTTCGCGGTTTTCAGTTTTCTGTTGGTGGCAGTATGGCGACGGTTCATCGGTTAGAGGAGTTGAATGTCTGGAAAAAGGCCCGGGAGTTTTCGGGGATTATTTTCCGGTTGACGGAGACGGGTGCGTTGTCGTCCGACTTTGACCACCGTCGCCAGATCAGACGCTCGGCCGATTCGGTCATGGATAACATCGCCGAAGGATTTGGAAGAGGAAGCCGGGGGGAGTTTATCCAGTTTCTGGGTATTGCGAAAGGCTCGCTGACAGAGTCAAAATCGCAGCTCTACCGGGCGCTCGACCGCCACTATATCGGGAAAGATACCTTCGATTCCGTTTATCGGGATGCAGATGAGTTAAGTGGGATGATCGCCCGGTTTATAGGGTATCTCAATGCCACAACCATCAAAGGATCAAAGTACAAACCGCTGACAGGCGTCAGCCTGTTGCGCGAACCCGAGGACTGGTCAGACTGGACAACCGGCGATTAAATGGAACACAGGTTCCGGCAGTCCAACTGAAAACCGAAAACCGAAGACAGAAAACAGCATACACCATCGATTTCACGTCTCAATTCGACACAAATGAAACGTCGCGATACACTCAAATCCATTGCACTGGGGTCGTTGGGAATGGCCACGGTGCCTTCTACCGATCTGGTAGCTGCGCCGCCGGAAGCACCCGTGAAGGTGCCCGGGGGCCGTCAGAAAGAAGAAGCCATCCGGGATGCCAAGCTGATGGCCGAGAAGTTCTTCACGCCGCATGAACTGAAGACTGTTACCATCCTCTGCGACATTATCCTGCCGGCAGACAAAAAGACGGTAAGCGCCTCTCAGGCCGGCGTACCGGCTTTCATCGAGTTCATGGCGAAGGATCAACCGGCCAACCAGGTACCCCTGCGCGGCGGTCTCCGCTGGCTCGACAGCGAAAGCATCAAGCGCTTTGAAAAGAAATTCGTGGAAATTACCCCCGCGCAACGCATCGAAATCGTTGACGACATCGCCTATCCCGAACAGGCGAAGCCCCAGTTTTCCCAGGGCGTCGCGTTTTTCAGCAAAATGCGGGATATGACCATGACGGGCTTTTTCACGACCCGCGCCGGGTTCGATTTCCTCGGCTACGTCGGGAATACCCCCAACGTATGGAACGGCGTACCCGATGAAGTCCTGAAGCAGTATAACCTCAGCTACGACAGCTAGGATTGCCCGCTTATTTTCCCAGCACTACCACGCTATACGGCTCGACCGAGAGGGTGGTAGTGCTTTTTTTCGCCCCCTTGCCCGACTGGAATTTCACTTTCGGGTAGTTCGATGCGGTGGTACCCAGGGAGACGGTGAGCGGACGGCTCCCTAGGTTATGAACCACCAGTACGTTTCCGGAAGCATGCGGACGGACAAAAGCCAGCAGCCCTTCCTGCGGTGCCAGTCCGGCTTCTTCCAGGCGTGGAGGTACCACGTCGGCCAGGGCCGGCTGACTTTTCCTGAACGCAATCAACCGGCGGAAATGCTGGTAAATCGAGCCGGGCTGCGTCTGCTGAACCGCCAGGGGGGCTACCGTTGCGTCGGTACTGTAACGGGGTGTAATCCAATGGGTTCTGGCTTTGTCCCGGTCGGCCCGGTCCCACAAAAACGGCTCGCGGATATACTCGTCGGGTTTCTGACCAAGCATGCCGATTTCTTCGCCATAGTATAGCCAGGGCTCTCCCGGCAGCGTCAGGAGCAGGTTGGCGGCTACTTTCAGGCGGTTCGGGTCGCCGCCGAGTATGCTGGCAATGCGGTTCTGATCGTGGTTTCCGGCCATCGTGGCGTCTACAAAATGCGGATTTTCCTTACCAAAGACGGCATAATCCGACCGAAGAAGACGGACAAGACTGCTGTCATGGCCCGTCCGGGCAATTTTCTGCAACGCAAAACAGAGATCAAAGTGGAAGTTGGCGGGCAGCCCCCGGAAGTACGGCGCCACCTGATCGGCCGTACTCCAGATTTCCCCTACAAGGTATACGTCCGGTTTGACTTCCTGCATTTCTTTGCGGAATTCCTGCCAGAAGGCTTGTGATTTCGGCGCTTCCTCATCGGGATAGATATGCTTCGCCGCATCCAGGCGGAAGCCATCCACGCCTGCTTCTTTCAGCCAGTATTTTCCGATGTCGTAAATGGTCCGGCGTACGACGGGGTTATCGAAATTCAGATCGGGCATTCCTCCCCAGAACAGGCCGTAGTACTTTTCCCGGTCGCCGGGTTGGCCGGTATGCCAGGGAGAGGCTTCGTGCGAGTCGCCGGTCCGCTCCCGCGTCGCAATACCAAGGGAATCGATCTTCCGCTGGGACAGCCAGACATAGTAATTCCGGTACGGGTTATCCGGGCCTTTCTGCGCTTCCAGAAACCAGGGGTGCTGGCTGGAGGTATGGTTGACGACGAGGTCCATGACTACCTGGATTTTCCGGCGGTGCGCTTCCTGAATGAGGCGCTTGTAGTCGGCCAGGGTACCATACGCCGGATCAATGGCCTTGTAGTCCGTTACGTCGTACTTGTGGTAGCTGGGCGACGGGTGGATAGGCGTGATCCAGAGTACGTCAATACCCAGGTCATGAAGGTAATCCAGCCGGGAGGTAATCCCGTTCAGGTCCCCGATACCGTCGCCGTCCGAATCGGCGAACGACCGGATGAATATCTCATAACCAACGCGCGGCGTCTGGGCGCTGAGCGAATAACTCAGCAACGTCAGGGCAAGTAGTAATTTTTTCATGGAAAGGAGGTCTGCGTAGAATACCGGCAAAGTTGCAGACTGCCGGAACGCGGGTCGTCCCACTTTCCGGAATACGTAATTTTTCCACGAAAAAATAGTAATATGTTTAATATGAGGCGATTAAGGAATGCGGAACGGCGCGGTTTCCGAAAGTGGTACCAATACCCCGCCTCATTCCAGCCAGAGAATCGGATGCCGGATAGGCAGGTTCCGGATGACTTCTTCCGTTTCCGGCTGATGATCAAGCCGTTCCCATAGCCGAACCCAGTCGGGTCGGCGGGCTGCCAGTCCCCCGAAAAGTAAAAACGGATGTGCTACCGGCCACTCCTTCCAGTACATGACATCCGGCGGAAGCGGCCAGACGGATTTATCGGCCACAAACGGCGCCAGGTACCGGATGCCCTGCGGAATACTCTTCCCGTCGGCAGTTTGGTACTGCCAGAGCGAATCTCCCAGAATCTGGCAGATCATCGCCATGGCATCGAGGTTAAAAAGGGAGTAGCCGTACGGTTTGGTACGCTTCAGTTCGAGGGGAAAACTGCCGTCGGTCGCCATCTGATTGGGCAGCAATACCGTTTTGAACCGGTTCCGGCAGTAGGCGAGCAGGGTAGTATCTGCTGTCAGGCGGGCAAAAGCGGCGACCTGCATGACCCAGCAGGTACCGTGGTTGTTTTTGGCGTCCCGTTCTTCAAGGCCATAGGGGTGGGTGGTCAGCCAGTGAAGATACGCTGAGAACCAGCGGCGTACTTCGGCGGTAACAGCCGGATCGGCGCCTTTGGCCCGCTCTGTCACCCGCACCGCTTCCGCGACTTCCATCAGGTGAATGGTATCGATAACGCCGATGCCCCGGCCCGTAGCCCGGCCCTGAATGGCCTGGGCATAGCGCAGCGACGGATTCATGCGCGTGGCGGTATCGGCAAACCAGGCCTTGAGGTGCCGGTACAGCGGCGCAACATACCGGGTGTCCCCCGTGAGCCGATACGCCGATGCCAACGCGCCGGCGATACGGCTGAAGCGGATCATCAGCTGCCGGTGCGCGACGAAGTTATCAGGGTTCGTCATCCCGTCTTTCTGGATGTATGGGCCGGAAGGATTTGCCGGGTCGGGCCACCAGTAGTCGCCCTCCGAAAAGAAGTCGTGCCGAGTACCGTGGCTGCGGGTACTGAATGCCGACGTGACCGTTTCCGGGTTCTGCCGGAGCGCCCATTCCGCCTCGCGCAGGATGTGCGGGCGGAGCGTGCGGGAAACTTCCCGGGGGATCGGATTTCCGGCCAGGAGGTATCCCGGCAGCAAAAGCAACAGCAGCAAGCGTTTCATCTAGTTCGTCATAAAGCGGAACGTAATCTGGCCATAGGAGTCGGGCTGACCCGGACCGGGCGCCGAGACCGTACCGCTCAGTTTGCCGTCGGCCTGCTTCCGGACGGTGATTTTTCGCCAGGAATAGCGGCCTTTTTCGTAATCGTACGTCTCTCCGTCGTCGTCGTACAACTCATACGAACGCTCCCGCGAGCCATATACCCGGATTTCGAGATCGGTTTTTTCACCGGCGACCGGCGCATGCAGGAGCGGCGGCATAAACGGGATGATACCGCCGTCTTTCACGAAAACGGGAATTTTGTCGAGGCCGGGTTCCACCGTAATAACTTCTCCGTCTCCTGCGTATTTCCCTGTATAGAAATCATACCATTTTCCTTTGGGAAGGACGACTTTCCGGGAGGTCTGCCCTGTAAAAACGGGCGCGACGAGCAGGTATTCTCCCGCCATGTACTGGTCCCGGATTTCGCGGGCGACAGCCACCGCGTATGGATTTTCTTCCAGATTCGTATTGGTTTTTTCCTGACGGATATCCGGCGCAAAGCCTTCCTCCAGCTGCATGGAGCGGAACGGCGGTATGCCCTGGAAATGATACTTCGCGAACTCGGAATACCAATACGGCATCATCTGCATGCGAAGCCGGGCAATGGCCTTGACCTGGTCCGCTACTTCCGGAAAACTCCAGGGCTGGGTACCGCTGGCCCAGGCGTTGATCATTGCCATCGGGGAGAAGCAGACGGTTTGCATGCGCCGGAGCCATTCCTCTCCGGTTTTGGAGGCGCGGACTTCCGGCGTCCACAATACCCCGGAATACCCGCTGTTAATCAATGCGGTAATAAAATCCTGGTGACTGTAGTTGTCGTTGTAGATGACGTAGGGGAACGACGCGCCACCGGCATTGGAAGCCCGGACGAGCCCGTATGTCCGCTGATTTTTCCGATGGTAAAGCTCCGTACTTTGTTGCTGGACAAGAAGGCCGTAGGTCTGCCGGATCTGCTCCGCACTGTGCCCGGAGGGGAAAGTAGCTACGTCCGGCCAAAGCCAGGCATCTCCGCCGTCGACCTCGTCGATCTTGTACCCGCTGACGCCGATGGAGACATGCTCGCGGTCGAACTTGTCCCAATAGACTTTCTTCGCCGCCGGTATTGTCAGGTCCGGTACCGCGCCGACCCATACCGAGTGGGACCCGGCGTATGGTTTGATGGCGGGGTAGAGCGGAGCCTTGGGAGATACATAGGGATTGGTCCACAGATTGACCCGTACCTTCTTCTTTCCCAGGGTATTGACGAAGGCCGCAGGGTCGGGAAACCGGGTTTTGTCCCATTCAAACGTACAGGGATAGGAAGCGCTCTGCCAGCCGGGTTCCAGCCCGATGAAATCAAGCGGATACTCCTTTTCTTCAAACAACGCAGCCTCTTTCAATACCTGATCGGCAGTATACAGCCGGTGGACGCGCTGGGTAAAGCCCAGGCCCCAGCGTGGAGGGAGGCATCCTCCGCCCTGAAAAAGGATAAAACGGCGGATAGCATCCAGCGTCTTCGGCCCGGCAAAAACATATACATCAACGCCTGTGGCGGGAACCAGTACTTCCACGGCGTCGGAATAGGGGTGCGCCGACCAGTTCGGGTCGGTGTTGCGGTCCTGCACCGGCGGCGGATTCGGACTATCCAACCGCACCGCCGATCCGGCGTATACCGTCAGGTACCGGGCTGAATTGATGAAGACGCCATATCCTTCCGACGATACGTAAAACGGCACCGGCGCATGCGTACGCCCGTTATCTGTATTGCCGTAGTGATCAACATGCAGGTTAAAAATCCGGCCCCGCTGGTGTACATGCTGAAACTGCAAGCCGAACCCGTACAACTGTTCTTGTTTTTGCAGGGGAAAGCGGAGGTAGGTTTTTCCATCGGCGGCAGTTGCCTTGACGTCCGCCTTGTTGAGCGGAAAAGTGGCCGTACCGAGCGCGGCAAGGCCTTTTTTATCGGGAGAAACGGCGGCGGCCGTCAGCAGGTCGTATGCTTCGGGCTTCCCGATTCGGGCTTTCCAGATACCGGGAGCTACTTCGGTCCAGGTTTGAGCCCCCAACCGGAGCGTCACCAGAAAAAAGAGAAGAAAAAGGCGCATGATCAGGCTATTGAGGGATCAGGGTGTAGGTCTTGCCGGCTTCGGCGTGAAGGGTGAGAATGCTTGTCGCCGGTGCGGTAAACGCCTCATTTCCGGCCGCCGGACTTTTCTCAAACGGCGGCGTCGGTGGCGCCTGAAGCAGGGAATTGGCAGCCGTCGTTTTCCCATCGGCTTCGGCGAGGCGCATGCCTTTCGGCGTACGGATGCGGAGCGTGCCTGCTACTGCCGGCGTAATCCGTGCCTGCGTGAGCGCGCCGTTTTTCCACTCCAGGTCTACGCCGACATTCCCACGCGCCCGGAGGCCGGAGATAGCGCCGTTTGTCCAGGCGTCGGGCAGGGCAGGCAGCAGGTGCAGCTCGCCGAGGTGGCTTTGCAGGAGGAGTTCGGCCATACCGGCCGTTCCGCCGAAATTACCGTCGATCTGGAACGGCGGGTGTGCGTCAAACAGGTTGGGATAGGTGCCGCCGCCCTTCGCGCCTTTGTTTTTCGGGCCGATGTAGGCCAGACCGTCTTTCAGGATTTTGTAGGCATGGTTGCCGTCGCCGAGGCGGGCCCACCAGTTAATCTTCCAGGCCATCGACCAGCCCGTGCTGATGTCTCCGCGCTGATGGAGTGTCTGGCGTGCCGCGGCGGCAAGTTCCGGCGTTTGCTCCCGGGATAATTGCTTTCCCGGAAAAAGACCGAAGAGATGGGAAATGTGCCGGTGTTTGTCGTCCGGACTATCCCAATCCTGAAACCATTCCTGCAACTGGCCGTGCCTGCCGATATGGTATGGGTAGAGCCGGGTCGTCCAGGATTCCAGTTTCGGTCGCCAGGCGGCATCGGTTTGAAGCGTAAGCGATGCCTGGCGCGTCGCTTCAAAAAGCTCCCGGATAATAGCGATGTCCATCGTCGTAGCCATGCTCAGTTCATATTCCTTTCCGTTGAGAACGAAGACGTTTTCGGGTGTGGAAGAAGGTGACGTGACGAGGTGACCCTTCCCGTCGTCGATCAGCCAGGCGCCCATAAACTGCGCCGCGCCTTTGATGAGGGGGTAGGCTTCCTTCAGAAAGGCCTTGTCGCCGGTATAGAGGTAGTGTTCCCAAAGATGGAGGCTGAGCCAGGCGCCGGCCATGGGCCAGCACGACCACCGCGGCGAGCTCGAACGGTCTTTGTCGTAATTACCTGCCGGTGAGCTTTTCGCCCAGACATCGGAGTTGTGGTGGGCACACCAGCCTTCGCTAATGCCGTAGTTGATGCGGGCGGTTTCGGCACCGTTTTTCGCCAGATCCCGTACAAAATGCAGCAGCGGCGCATGGCACTCGGCGAGGTTGGTAACCTCTGCCGGCCAGTAGTTCATCTGCGTATTGATGTTGATGGTGAAGTTACTGCCCCAGGGCGGCTGGATGTGGTAGTTCCAGATTCCCTGGAGATTAGCCGGTATGGCGCCGTTGCGGGAGCTGGAAATCAGGAGATAACGGCCAAACTGAAAGTACAGCGTCTGAAGCTGTGGATCGCTTTCGCCGCGGGCGAACCGGATCAGGCGCTCGTCCGTCGGCAGGCGGAGCGCTTCGGCATTGGTACCGAGATCAAACCGGACGCGCTGAAACAGCCGCTGGTAATCCCGGACGTGGGCGGTTTTGAGTGTTTCGAATGATTTCGCGGAAACCTTGTTTTGAGCGAGTAATGCGGTTGGGTCTTTTCCTTCTTTCCCCGGAGACTTGTCCGGACCGTTGTAGCTTGTCGCCTCCGTAAGGTATAGCGTTGCGTTGTCGGCGTTTTCGACAAGGAGCTGCCCGTTTTCAGCGCGGAGTTTTCCGCCACTGAGCCGTATTTCGAGACGGACATCGAAGTTCATGCCTTCCTGCCCGTCATAGACAATCTGGTTCGGGTCATAGGCCCGGTGGGCTACGTATTTCGGTGCTTTTCCGTGGAGGATCACGCGGTTTCCTTCTGCCGAAACCTGAAATTTGAGCACACTCGACAGCCCGGCTTTGAACGATACTTTTCCTTTCTGATCAGCCTTGAGGAAAATAACCAGCGCCTGATCCGGAAAGCTGACGAAGCTCTCCCGCGAGAAACCCACGCCATTTTTAGTGTAGCGAACGGAAGAAACCGCCGTATTCAGGTCCAGGTCACGGGTATAGGAACTGACGGTGGAGTCGGGGCCGAAGTCGAGCGTCAGGTTGGCCATCGGCAGGTACCGGGCTGAATAGGGCCCCTGCATCTTTTTCCAGAGCAGGGCTGCGCGACCGTAATCCCCTTCGGCAATGGCCTTGCGGACTTCCGGGAGGACTTTCGGACCATCCGGGTTGTTACCTGGATCAGGGTATCCCGACCACAGGCTATGGTCGTTGAGCTGATACCGCTCCCGCCCGGCGCTGCCCCATACCATCGCGCCGAGGCTGCCGTTTCCGAGCGGCAGCGCCTCTTCCCAGATGCGGGCGGGCTGATCGTACCAGAGTTTCAACGGGTCCTGGGCATGGAGAAGACCCGAAAGGAGCAGGAGCGCTCCGGCAAAGACGTGTCGCATGGTATAGAGGTATTTCCCCCAAAAGACGCCCGGCAAGCGATGCTACCCTTTCTTCCGGACAGACCCTGCTTCGGGAAGGTGAATAATTTTCGGTACTTTTGCGGCACGTTTCAGGTTCCCGGGATTCAGTCTCCGGGATGAAAAGGGAACACCGGTGTAAATCCGGGGCTATCCCCGTAGCTGTAAGCTCCTGTACCAGTTTCCGGTATCATGCCACTGTCGGTCCGACGGGAAGGCGCCGGAAACGGAGCAAGCCAGAAGACCTGCCTGATCCGGATCACCACCGGGCTTTCGGGTGAAAAGCCGAGGAGGAAAGAAGGACATTCCCGCTGTGACGTCCGGCAGGCTGTGCTTCGTATTTCTCTTCCCTTTTTCAGGAAAGCTCATTTATCCTCCAGATAATGAGCAAGTTTACCAGGTTTTTTCTCTTTTTCTCCGGCCTCGCGCTGGGGCTGCAGGCGCAGGACCGCCAACTCGATGAGGTGACCGTTACGGCCAACCGCACCGATCAGAAACTTTCCCATACCGGTAAAGTCGTCGTGGTGCTGACGGATTCTGTCCTTCAGAAATATGCTACGCAAAGTGTTGCCGAACTGCTATCCAGGCAAACCGGCTTCCAGATCAACGGCGCCAACGGGCCGCAGGGCTCGCAGCAGGACGTGTATTTCCGCGGCGCGGGTACCGGAAACCTGCTGGTTCTGATCGACGGTATCCCGGTTTACGATCCGTCCGGTATTGCCAATACGTTTGATTTTAACCTGTTGACCGTCGGAGAGTGTGATCGTATCGAGATTCTCCGCGGTACGCAATCCACCCTATACGGTTCCGATGCCGTAGCCGGCGTGGTCAATATCATCACCCGGAAAAGCAGCCGGAGACCTATCGAAGGGGCCGTTTCGCTCCAGGGAGGCAGCTACGGAACCTTCCGCGGCGGCATAGGACTCAATGGCGCTATCGGAAAAGGCAGTTTTCAGGTCCGGTATACCCGCCAGAGTACCAACGGCTTTTCCTCCGCGCGGGATACGACGGGTAAAGCCGGGTTTGACCGGGATGGCTTCCGGTCTGATAACCTGCTGGCTGCCATTAGTTTGCCGCTTTCATCGCGCCTGCTGTGGAAAGCGCGGGGACTGTATTCGCATTACCGGACCGACGTCGACGCAGGGGCCTTCGCCGACGAAAAGGACTTTACATTCCGGAATACCTTCCGCTCGCTGGCGACGGGAATTGAATTTTCGCACCGGTTGGGCAAGCTGACCGCGAACTACAGCATAAGCGACTACAGCCGACGGTTTGTCGACGATTCTACCTGGGTGGCTCCCGGCGCATATAATACCTATTCGCGGGATACCTACGACGGCGTCGCGCAGTATGCGGAAGTATACCATACGCTGCGGGTCAATAAACAGCTACAGGTAGTCGCCGGTATCGATTTCCGCGCGCAAAACACCGATCAGGCATATGTTTCGTACAGTTCTTTCGGGGAATACCGGTCCACGCCGATCGATAAAGATACCGCCCGCACCCGCCTGCTCAGCGGATACCTGACGGCCCTTTTCCGGACTGAGACCGGCCTCGCCGTTGAGCTCGGGGGCAGGTATAATCACCATTCGCTGTACGGCAACAATTTCACCTGGTCGTTCAACCCTTCCTACCTGCTGATGGAGAAGCTGAAGGTATTTGTGAATGTGTCGACCGGGTTCCGGGCGCCGTCGCTGTACCAGTTGTATTCCGTGTATGGTAACAAGGGTCTTCGTTCCGAAAAAAGTACCTCCTTTGAAGGCGGAGCGGCTTATGGAACGGACAGGAATCAATTGCGGGTCGTGTATTTCGACCGGCAGATCAAAGATGTTTTTGTCTTTCAGTCGATGAGCGTCGATCCCTATGGCCGGTATGTCAACTTCGACAAACAGCATGATCACGGCGTGGAAGTAGAAGGCCGGCTGGCAATCGGAAAGCTCAGCCTGAGCGGAAACGCTACCTTCCTGACCGGCAAGGTGCAAACCAAAAACGAGACCGGTAAAGACACGACTTTCTTCAACCTCTTCCGCCGGCCGAAGCAACTGTTTAACCTGACGGCCGGGTACCAGGTACTGCCGGAACTGTTCGTCTCGGCTTCCCTGCGCTCCGTAGGCGACCGGAAAGAACAGTACTACAACGGCGCGACGTACAAAACGGACATCGTCCGCCTCGATGCCTACACCACGATTGACGTTTACGCCGAGTACCGGATCACGCCCCGCCTGCGCGTTTATGGCGATGTACGCAACCTGTTTGATCAGACCTACGCCGATCAGTATGGCTTCAATACCCGCCGCCGGAATGCTGCCGGCGGGCTTCAGTTGACGTTCTGACCGAAAAAAGGCCGGTATGGGAATAGCCGCATACCGGCCTTTCCACGATAAAATAGGAATACAATGGGTCATTATTGGCAGATGTCCCGTAATTTTAAACGCGGTCAGGCGTTTCGATTCTGACACACCGGCCGTGTCAGTTTCATCCAGCCTCTGCTACCGTTTTTCATATGTACACTTCTTCTCTTGAGCAGACGCTCCGTCGGAAAATCGATTTCAAAACCAAGCCTCTGGGCGCGCTGGGCCTGCTCGAAAAGCTCGCTTTCCGGATTGCCATGATTCAGAAGACGGAGACGCCGGTTTTGTCGGACCCGACGATAGTCGTTTTTGCCGGAGACCACGGCATCGCTTCCGAGGGCGTCAGTGCCTATCCGCCGGAAGTGACGTTTCAGATGGTGGAAAACTTCATTGCGGGAGGCGCCGCCATCAACGTATTCTGCCGCCAGAACGGGCTTGGTCTTCGCGTGGTGGATGCCGGTGTCCGGTATGATTTCTCCGAAAACGCCCCTATTATTCACGCTAAAGCAGCGCCGGGTACGGCCAACTTCCTGCGGGAGCCGGCCATGACTGACGTGCAGCTGGCGTTTTGCCTGGAGCAGGGTGCGCTGGTCGTGCACAACCTGCGGCGGGACGCGTCTAACGTAGTCGGTTTTGGGGAAATGGGTATCGGCAATACGTCTTCAGCCAGTGTGCTGATGAGCCTGCTGACGGGATTGCCGCTGGATGCCTGCGTGGGTCGCGGAACAGGCCTGTCCAACGAAAAATTCGCGCGGAAGAAAGAAATCCTGGCAGAAGCCATCCGCGTGAACGGCGTACAGACCGATCCGCGCGAGGCGCTGCGGACATACGGTGGCTTCGAAATCGCTCAGATGGTCGGCGCGATACGCGCTGCCCGGTCGGCAGGAATGACCATTCTCATCGACGGATTTATCTCAACAGCCGCCGCGCTCGTAGCCTTTCGCATGCAGCCGAACGTATTAGATAATATTATCTTCAGCCACCGGTCAGAAGAACAGGGCCACGCGCTGCTGCTGGATTACCTCGGGGCGGAGCCGGTGCTCCAGCTTCAACTGAGACTCGGGGAGGGAACGGGCTGTGCACTGGCGTACCCGGTTCTCAAAAATGCCGTTGCTTTCCTGAATCAGATGTCCAGCTTCGAAGAGGCCGGCGTTTCCGGAAAAACAGAGGAGCAACGGATCGAAGAATAGCCGTACCTCCCTTTTTCTATGAAAAAAGAAATCCGTCTCTTTCTGACGGCCGTTTTGTTTTATACGCGGATTCCCGGCCCGGCGTGGGTAGGGCATAGCAGCGACCAACTGAACGCCTCCCGGAAGTATTTTCCCCTCATCGGATGGGTAGTCGGCGGAATCGCGGCGGCGGCGCTCGAAAGCAGCCGATTGGTGTTTCCGGTATCGATCAGCCTGTTGCTGTCGCTGGCTGCAGGTATCCTGACTACCGGGGCTTTCCACGAAGACGGTTTTGCTGATACCTGCGACGGCTTCGGCGGCGGATGGACCAAAGAGCAGATTCTTGCCATCATGAAAGACAGCCGGCTGGGTACCTACGGGGCCGTCGGCATCGCCTTGTTACTTTCCCTGAAATTTCTGACGCTGGTTGAGCTCGACAAGTTTCCCGGCCTCTGGCGGGTACTCATCGCCGGACATGTTGTGAGCCGGTTTATGGCGTCGATTACCCTCGAAACCCACGAATACGTCCGCGATACCGGTGACGCCAAAGCCAAGCCCATGGCCTCTTCCCGCCTGGGCTGGAAGGGCCTGATTCCCGGAGCGGTTGCCGTGGTACTGGCATTGCTGCTATTACCTGACTACTGGCTCTGGCTGGCAGTAGCCGGCGCGCTGGCCGCGCAGCAATACCTTTCCTGGTACTTCAAAAAGTGGATAGGCGGGTACACCGGCGATTGCCTGGGTGCTATCCAGCAGGTCAGTGAGTGCGTCTTTTACCTCTGTCTGTACGCCATATGGAGTTGTTTGTGATCCGGCATACCTCCGTTTCCGGAACGTCTGGGCTCTGTTACGGGCAGTCGGAAGTACCGCTGGCCGATTCTTTCGACGCCGAGACCGCAATACTGCTGCAAGCGTTTTCAGAACCAGCGGACGTAGTCTTTACCAGTCCGCTCGAACGCTGCCGCCGCCTGGCAGAGCGGCTGCCTGCTGCGAAACGGATCTCCGATGACCGTCTGAAGGAAGTATTTTTCGGGGAATGGGAAGGCCGGCAGTGGGACGAACTGCCGGAAGCGGATGTCCGCGCCTGGGCCGACGACTTCGTATATGCGCGCCCGCCGGGAGGTGAAAGCCTTGTTTCACTGGCAGCCCGGACAGCGGATTTTCTGGAAGAATTGCGCGGACAGCCGTACAAACGTGTTGCTGTAGTCACGCACGCCGGTTTTGTCCGGTGCGTATGGGCGCATTTGCTGGGCATTCCGCTTTCGCATATCTTCCGGCTCGATATACCGTATGGTCACGGCTATCGGTTCGGACTGGGTACTTCGCCGGCTTTTGATCGCTGGCTGGGTAGTTTCCCCGCCGTTTCCTTCTAACCTGATACACAATGCAACGTACCTCTTTCCTTTCCGGACTGCTGATTCTGCTGGTTGCCGGCGCCTGCCGTCATACTCCTTCTTCTCAGCAAACCGCCGCCTTACCCGATTCAACCGGAACCGGCTGGGCGTTGATGCCTTTTGTCAAAGCAGACAGCGTCAACCCGGTACTGACGCCAGCGGCGAGCCAGGTATTCCGCGACCCTATCTGGAAAAAAGAGGTAAAGTGGGAGGAAAAGGACGTCTTCAATCCGGCCTGCGTTGTTCGCGACGGGAAAATATGGATGCTGTACCGCGCGGAAGACAAGCTCGGAAAGTATGCCGGGGTATCACGGCTGGGGCTGGCCATCAGCAACGACGGCCTGCATTTCAAAAAAGAGCCTGCTCCTGTTTTTTATCCGTCGGACGATGCCTGGAAGAAGTACGAATGGGAGGGAGGCTGTGAAGATCCCCGCGTAGTAGAGCACCCCGACGGCGGCTATATCCTGACCTATACCGCATACGATGGCAAAACTGCCCGCCTGCTGCTGGCCACATCTAAAGACCTGCACACCTGGACGAAATACGGCCCAGTCCTGGGCGAAGGAAAGCACCTGCATACCTGGTCAAAATCGGGTGCGATCATTGCCCGACGCCAGGGCGACCGCTTCGTCGCCGAAAAAATCAATGGCAAATACTGGATGTATTTCGGAGATACGAGTCTGTTTCTGGCTTCGTCTGACGACCTGATTCACTGGACGCCGCTTGAAGACGGCAAAGGCGGTCTGGCGCCGGTTCTCCGGCCCCGCCCCGGGAAATTTGACGGGCAGTTGGTTGAGCCGGGACCGTTTGCATTGCTCGGCGAGAAAGGTATTCTGCTGATTTACAATGCCGCCACGCCCAACAAGACCGGCGCGTTGGTGTATTCGGCCGGGCAGGCGCTTTTTGACGCGAAAGACCCGTCGAAACTGTCAGCGCGACTGGCCGAGTCCTTTTTCGTTCCCGACAAACCGTATGAGCTCACCGGCCAGGTCAATAATGTCGTGTTTCTGGAAGGGCTCGCGCCGCTGAAGGGGAAGTGGTTCCTGTACTACGGAACGGCGGATTCGAAGATAGCGGTCGCCGTGGCCGATGATCAGAGCGACAAATAAGCCTCAATACCGCCTTCGAGGTGGTCCACACCGGTGAATCCCCGTTTGGCAAGAATGCGGGCGGCAATAGCACTTTGCAGTCCGGTACCGCAGTATACAATCACCTCGTTTTCCTTCCAGTCTGCCGGAATTTCATCAATCCGGAGCAGCAGTTCGTCGAGCGGCAAATGCAACCCGCCCAGCGAAAAGGAATCCCGTTCGTACGGTGTCCGGATATCGAGGAGGCGGGGAAGTTGGCCGGAGGCAAGTCGTTGCCGGAAGAGTTCGGGAGTCATAAAACCGTTTCTGTGAATTCCGGGTGTTTTGTGAGGCTTGTTTTTCTCACAGAAAACGCAGAATTCACAGAAAGAAAGGTAGTTGAGAGTCGGAGCGGAGACTACAGTTCGTTCCAGGCCAGGATACCGCCGAGTACGTTGCGCACGTTTGTAAATCCTTGTGCTTCAAGGAATTGTTGTGCGCGTGCGGAACGGGCGCCGGACCGGCAGTGAATCAGTACTTCTTCGTCTTTGAGGTTTTCGATTTCTTCGATCCGATCCGGCAGATCACCCAGGGGGATCAGCAGGCCGCCGATGTTTTGCTCTTCGTATTCGTCCGGGTTGCGGACGTCGATCAGATTCAGCTTTTCGCCCTTGTCAAGGCGTTCTTTCAATTCCTGAACGGTGATATCCATGGTGCAGTGAAAAAAGTGTTGGTTCTACTTCTCGATGATCAATTTCCGGACGAAAGTCTGCTTTTCGTTTGAAAGACGCAACAGGTACATGCCCGGAGTCAGGCCGGACAGGTCGGCGCCCGGATCAGTCAGGCCGCTTTTCTGCCAATGCAGGCGGCCGCTGAGATCGTATACCTGCAGGGTATGAAGTTCTTTGCGTTTCCACCGGATGGGGCCGGGCGTCGGATTCGGGAATACCTGAACGTCTTTCTCTTCCAGTTCTTCAACGCCGGTGACCACCTGAAGCGTACCCTTGCCGAACACGGGTCGGATCAGAAAAGCTCCCTCCAGGTCGGTATTCTGCGCCCAGGCATTGCCCAGGTTGTAGTAAATGTGTTTGCGGAACTGGGGCGTGTTTTTGTCAAGACCGATCGCCAGCATGTCTTCCGACAACTGCTGAAAAGCTACCCAGAATGTATCGGAAACGACGATCGCGTTCCGGAAGGCAAACTCGGCAAACCCCGTCGGAACGTCCGGGTATTTGACGGTAAAGGCCTGCTGAATCAGGGTTTGAGACGGCTTCCCGTTTGCATTTCCCCAAATGGAAAGCGTAAAGGTTTGATTACTAAGATCTTTTCGGTAGAAGACCGTCTGGATGCGAACGGCCCTCAGGGTATCGGCCTTGCGGGCCACAAACCGGACGGCGACAATCCCGAACTTCTGGTTGATTCCCCCCGCGTACTCGGCTGAGCCGTCGTCATAGGCAAAGTAATTCGCCAGTTCCGTCTCCGAAGTAATCGTATTGTTCCGGCTGAAATCGACACCGGGAATGACAGGGTTGTTTTTGTCGGCCATGGAATACGAAAACGTCGCCCGGATAACCGCCGATGTATCCCTGAACGAGGTCAGCGGTTGCGGCTTGAGCCACGCCCGCTGCTGAAAGCCCGGATGGGGCAGCTTCGGATCGTCGTAATCGGTAGCCGGAACGTTTCCAGGCGCGGTAGCGCCGGTGAAAAAGACCGTGTTACGCTTTACTTCCTTTAGTTCCAGAAAGGTTTCGGTCTGGTCGTTATTGCTGTTGAGGTTGGTAATGGAGGTCGTCAGCGTATCGGCCGTTTCGGCTGTCGGGTTCAGCCGGTAGTGCGACAGCGGCATGGTCCGGTAGTGCTTGAGGAACGGACTGACCGGTTGCCGCGCCGAAATATCCCGGAAATAGCGGTCCCGTCTTGTCCGGTTTTTATTGAGGTAGACATAATCGATATGCCAGGCGTCGAACGCGCCCGACTGACGACCGTATGTTCTGAACCGGAACTGAAACCCTGCATGCAGGTAAATGGCTGATTTTATGGGAATAAAGGCCTGTTGGAATTCAGTGGGAAGGATACCGCCCTTCATCGACCAGACGGTTTGCCAAAGCCCTCCGTTGGTCAGAAACTGCACCTGAAGCGAATCGTTGGCGTCGGGCTGGTCGCCCAGGCCCTTCGTCAGCCAGAAAAAACTGAGGTAGAGGGAGTCGCGGATACTGCTGGCGGACAGGTCAATCGCCAGGGAAGTCAGGGTATCGGTCGGGCCCTGCGCCAGATCGTAGTCCAGGTTATAGGGAATACCATCGCGGCGAAGTCCGTCAAAACTTGCCACATTCAGGGTTGGATGGTTGACCGTCATCGTGTTATTGACGACGGTACCTCCGCCGCCCACCCACAGGGCCGGATCAGGCGTACCGTTTCCGGAACCTGAAAAATCATCAAAAAAGGGCAATGTCAGGGCAGCGGTACGGCCCGGGCGTGCGGTCTTTTCGGTACCGGCGCGGGAGATCGGAACGGTCGTAAACTGTGCCGAAACAGTATCGACAACAGCAACCGAACCCAGCAGCCAGAGCAGGGCAATCCGGAACAGGTAAAAGCGGGTCATGTAATCCGTTTATTAGGGTTGGTCCTCGATCTTTCCCTCGCCCGTGTCGTTGTCAGGCGTGCCGGCAATCCAGATATCGATGATTTCACCAACATGGACCTTCACACCGCTGTTGGCGGCCGGGCGCTGCTCGACAACCGTACCGGGTTTCGCGCCGGGTACCGTCTTATACAGCACCGTACCTACGCGGAGGTCGGAGCCTTTGATGTAGATCTCGGCTTCTTCCTGTGATAATCCGATGAGGCTTGGTACATCGAGTTCGGTATTGCCGATGCCGTTTCCGACGACGAGGTCAATCCGCGATCCCTTCGGCAGCTGGGTACCCGGTTCGATCTTCCGGCCGTTGTACCATTGTTCGAGAATCGCGTTTTCGGCGATATCGGGAATATAGCGGATCGTACCTTCGGCCAGGCCTACGCTGCGGAGGTAGGACTGAGCACTGCGGAGGCCGTTGCCGATGAGATCCGGCATGCGGATCATCGGGGCAGTACCCATCGTCACGGTGAGGTAAATATTGCGGCCTTCCTTTACCAGAGAATTGGGGAAGGGATATTGCGAGAGGACTGTGTAGGGAGCAACACCCGGAACGAAGGTACAGTCAGACACCACGTAGTCGAGGCGGCGTTCGTCCAGCGCTGAACGGACGTCGTCAAGATTCATTTTCCGCAGGTCCGGGACGGTGATACTCTGTCCGTGGTTGGTCGACCAGGGCAGGTATACAAAGAAAAATCCCAGAAAAGCGGCCAGAAACAGACTGATAACCAAGGATAAGTGGATAAGGAGGTCTTTTCTGGTGCGTGTGCTGATGTCAATCGCCATAATCAGGTATACAATCCGGAATGTCAGTCGGAGGAAGGGATTTCAGGTCTTCTAACGAAAAAAGGCCCTGCCATCCGGATACAAGTTTACGGAAAATACAAGGAAATCGAGGAAAGAGTGTCTGTTTGGCGCAGGAAGGAATATTTTCGTGTCCGGACGACTCTTAATGAAAAGGCAAAATGAAAGTACGACCTTCTGTTCTGTTACTCGAAAACGGCCACGTGTTGCTGACGCGGTACCGGTACGGCGATACCGATGTGTTTCAACTGCCCGGCGGTAACCCCGATCCGGGTGAAACCATGCCGGAGACCATCATCCGCGAACTGCGGGAAGAATTGAACCTCGAGACAGAAGTGCAGGGGCTGCTCGTTGCCGGCGAAGTACTCCTGCCGCAGCTGAAGCAGGGCGTGCTGCATTGTGTTTTCGCCGGATCCATCATCGGAGGTATTCCGATCATTAATCCGGCCGAAACTACGGCGCAGGAAGTGGTCTGGAAGCCGCTGCAGGCCCTGCCGGAACTGAATCTCTACCCGAACGTCGGAACGGAGCTGCTGGAGCTGGCTTCGGGCCTCCGTACCTCGCCGTATATCGGAAAAATCCGGCAGGAGTGGTTTGGCTAGTATCCCTTTCCCTTATTCCCCCGAGCATAGCAACGAACCGATGGAACCCAGAACTACCCCCCAGAACATTACCGATTCACCCAACAGCAATACCCTGTTTTCTGTCTGGAAATTCAGGGAAGGCGCTGATTACAAGCCCGCTTTCGAGACCGTATGTGGTCTGATCGGCAACCTCAACCGCTCGATGGCCATCCGGGTCGTCAACAGCGGCGCGAGCTGCGTGATGGGCATCGGGCACGACGCCTGGCTGAAGCTGGGCCTGCCGACGCCCCTGCCGAAAGAGCTCACGACCTTCAAGCCGATAGCCGGCAGGAAGCACGTGGCCGTTTCCACACCCGGAGACCTCCATTTTCACCTGCGGGCCAGCAGTACAGCCGTGTGTTTTGACATGGCAAAGGCCCTTTCGAACGCGCTGAGCCCCGTTGCCGAGTGCCTGGAAGAAATTCATGGTTTCCGGTACTGGGACGGCCGGTCGGTAATCGGCTTTGTGGACGGGACCGAAAACCCGGTCGGAGATGAGCGCAGTCAATTCGGCCTTGTCGGCGACGAAGACCCGGCCTACCGCGGAGGCAGCTACCTTTTCGTGCAGAAATACCTGCATAATCTGACCGCCTGGGAGGCGCTGCCCGTTGAAGCGCAGGAAAAAATCATCGGCCGCTACAAGCAGAGTGATGTGGAAATGCCGGACGATGTCAAGCCTTCCAATGCCCACAGCGCCCTGGCCAATCTGACGGACGACGACGGAAACGACCTCAAAATCGTCCGCGATAACATGCCTTTCGGACACCCGCAGAAAGGCGAGTTCGGCACCTATTTCATTGCTTACGCCAATACCTTCAGTACCACACGGAAAATGCTCGAACGGATGTTCCTCGGCGTACCGGAAGGGAATTACGACCGGCTGCTGGACTTTAGCACGGCACATACCGGAACGTTGTTTTTTGTGCCGACGATGGAGATGCTGGACGGGTTTTCGGAGGGATGATTGTCTGTGTAGTCTGTGAAGTCCGTGAGAAAATTAAAATTGCTCACAGACTTCACAGACTTCACAGAAAGAGTATCAAGAGGTAGATCCGGTATTCATAGAGCAGAACCTCCGGACTTTTTTACATGAATGCTCTCCGCCCTATTCTGGTATTCCCGCTTTGGGTATTGCTGTCGCTTTCCTCTTTCGCACAGCAAAAGCCCAACGTCATTTACATCCTCGCCGACGACATGGGCGCGGGGATGCTTTCTCATTACAGGCAGCGGTATTTGACGACACCGGCCATTGACCGCCTCGCCCGGGAAGGCGTCGTTTTCGAAAATTCATACTCCAGTGCCTATTGCGCGCCTTCGCGGGCCACGTTACTGACCGGCTATAACGATTGCCGGAAAGGAAAATACCTGTTGACGAGAGGTGGTATTTATACGAAGACGGTCACCGCCGGCCTGAGCGATACAGAGGCCCAGGCGAAGGTCAATGCCATAGTCGGAAACGAACCCGATGTCCAATACCTGCCGCAGGTCTTCAAGGCGGCGGGGTATGTCACGGCGGAGATCGGTAAGCTTGACTGGGGTTTTGCCACATCCAATGAGCAGTTGAAACGCCACGGGTGGGACGAGCACTACGGATATTACGATCACATTCAGTGTCACGGTTTTTATCCCATGTTTTTGCACGAAAACGGGCAGCGGATCGCGATACCCGGCAATACAGATCCGGAAGCGGGCAAATCCGGCGAGTGGGGATCGGATAGTCTTCAGGAGCAGGAACGGTGGAACCGGAATGGCAAACAGGTGTATTCGCAGGACCTGTTTCTTCAAAAGATGCTGTCGTTTATCCGGAAAAATAAAGACCGGCCTTTTTTCCTCTTTCACCCGACGCAACTACCGCATGGGCCGGTTGCCATTCCGGCCATTCACCCGGAAGTAGCCCTGCGCACCGATCTGACACCCATCGAAAAATCCTATGCTTCGATGGTAAAACGCCTGGACGATGATGTAGCCGTTATCCTCGAAGAACTGAAACGCCTCGGTATCGCGGAGAATACGATGATAGTTTTTTCATCCGACAACGGGCACGAACTCTATTACAGCTTCAAAGGGCGCGTCGAGAAGCCGTACCGGGATATGCGGACGGGCAAACTTTTCACCGACGTAGCAGATAAGTTTTATAGTAGGGTGGGCGGAGATGTGTTCGACGGCAACCACGGCCTCGCCGGCCTCAAGCGCAGCAACTGGGAGGGCGGTGTGCGTGTGCCGCTGTTTGTCTACTGGCCGGGAAAGTTCCGGAAAGGGCTGGTATCCAAGCGATTGGTAACGAATTATGACTTTCTGGCGACCGTCGCCGACTTGCTTCATGTACCATTAAAAGACGGGAAGGACGGCGTATCCTACCTCTCGGTGCTGCAACAAAAGCCCGTTAAAAATTCCCCCGATCATTCCGCCATCGCTTTCGGGTCGTTTATGGGGCCGGCGCTGGTCACTGCTGATGGCTGGAAGCTCCGTTATTACGCCCCGAAGAAACTCTTTCAACTATACTTTCTCCCCAAAGACCCCCGCGAAGAAACGGACCTGGCCTCTACCCACCCCGAAAAGGTAAAGCAACTCCAGCAGGTCCTGCTCGAAAAGTGCGATGGAGAGTTGGAGAACGGATGGTTCAGTGATGAGAAGAATACGGTGGAGGTGAGGTAGAAAGAAGGCTCGCCATTCGGCGAGCCTTCTTTACGTTGATGCTTGCTGTTTCGCAAGCTCTTCCAAGTATTTCGACAACAGCTCTCCAGCCATTTCACTGAGAGCCGTAACGGCATGTCCGGAGATTTTTCGCTCTAATTGCAGCTTAAGGAGCTGTTTATGGGCTTCGTCGGTAATGGATATGGTGAATTTCTTCATGGTTCAAAGGTAAGGTTGTGAATGGTTGTTGAAAATAGTTGCCGGATTATTTTGTAGTCAATAGTTGTTGATTGTTATTTGTAGTCGATGGTTGTTAATAACAACTAAAATATCATTTCGCGATTTTATTGACCATATCCAACTACTCATGGAAACAACTGAAAAGGAATTAGCAGGTACCGAACCTATAGAAACCCGCTATGTCGGAATTGTGGAATTACTCCGACTGGTACCTGAAATAGAATTAAAGCTTATGACCTTTAATGGCAGTTCGTGCAGCGCTGTTGTAGACGAAGAAGGCAGAATTTGGATATATTGCCCAGGACAGGAAATTTTCCGAATCAGCTTTTGGGTTACGTTGGATGGATATGGGGAGGGGAGAGATTATGTGGAGTTTTGGACGTTGGTGGGGGTGGGATTGAAGTGTTCGAATAATTGATTTTGAGAATTTGATCGAGATCTATGACAATAATATTCGATATTGAAACTAATACTAATTTATACGCTCTCCACAAAATGTCTTTTTTTGCCTATGGACTTTTTTAAAAAAATGGTGGAGAATCCGACAGTTGCTTTTGTCATAACTGTTATTGCGGGCTTTTTGGCTTTTATCTTTTTATGCATCTCGGCATACTTGCAACGGGGGAAGGCCTTGAAAGATAGTCGTGTAGGAGCAGAAAGGGAGGCGAATCGCGTAGAAGAGCATAAAGATCTTCAGAATAGGAGCAATGAAATTATTGAATCGGCGAAATATTTAATTGAAAAACAAAACGAGAGCTTGTCTGCGTCCTCTACCGTAATTCAAAAGCAAAATGAGTTAATTGATAGTCAAAAGATATTGCTTGAACAGCAATCGAATACTTTACGAGAAATCACAGGAGGAGACGGAGTTCCTCGGCTTTTCGTTAGAATATTTAATGGAACCAGTTCGAGGGAAGGAAAAATAGAATTTCGGCTGGAGAATAAAAATGATTTACCAGTGAGGAGCTGTTTTGTTTATTTTGTTTATAAGGTGGCGGCGGAACCATCCTCGAGAGAGTTTGAAAATATTTCTTTAAACGACCTTCCTGTGGAAAGTAGTAAAGTGATACGAACGACCTCTTTTGAACTAAAAGATGGAAGATTGGAATTTGATATTGTTATTTATTGGCTGAAGGGGTGGTATCGGGTCCAATCCCATATAGATATTTCTGGCGGAGCTGTTAAAACAAATGAAGTAGTTGATAGAGGCGCGGATTTTATACACCAAGCCGAAAGAAAAGTCCATTATTTTAGACTAGAGAACAACATAGGTTCGAATAAATAGACGATCGAATTCATACAGATGAGTCGGTCTTAGCCCCCTTTGGAAGAAGCTATTCAATAAAATCAAAACAAAAATCCCTCGCCGTTTCCAGCAAGGGATTTTTACCATTTCTTCGTTGACCGACAAGGATTCGAACCCTGAATAAGAGAACCAAAATCTCCTGTGTTACCATTACACCATCGGTCATTTCCGTGTTGGTGGTGCAAAGATAGGGGGTTTTGAGGTCGCTTGTCAAGCGGTTTCACGGAAAAAAGTGAAAAAATGCGGCGGAAAAGCCCGTGGAACACGCTAAGCCGCTGATTTCGAATAAGCTGCGTCAGCACTTTTTTTCGTCAGGGGGCCAGGCTCAGCAAGGCGCCGGTACCCAGTTGCACCGTCCCGTTCAGCAGCAGCTGATGTACCTGCGCAGTGGTGTTGTCGGGTATGGAAATGACGTGGCCGGCCTGAATCACGACGTCGTCCGTCAGTGCCGGGACCGCATGGCACGACCAGGTCGCCGGATCCGTCCAGGTACCCGTCAGCCGGGTGACGAAGGATTTTTCTCCGATAACCAACGGTACTTCCGCACTCACGACCGACTGGTTTACGATCCGTAATTTGTACGCAGCACCGGTAGCGATGGTATCGGGAAACGTAACGGTTACCGGAGAGGTCGTTCCGCTGCCGACTACCGTCATACCTGCTCCGAATACCCCCGAAGCATCCGACAACTGTACCTGAAAAGGCGCGGAATAGCTGCCCGTCGCATTGAAAGCTACCTGCCATGCTACTCCCCGGCAGGCAGAGTCTACTGAAGCGACAGCAATCGACGCCGGAACCGTGATGGTCATGCCTACCGAATTACCGCTCAGTTTCCCGCAAAATCCAGGCAACGCCGCCTGAAAAGCCGAAAAGGCAGTATTGACGTAACCCGACAGATCCGTTCCGCCGGCATACGACAACCCGTATACCTGGTAACTACCTGCCGGGTATACCGACGGATTACTGAAGTCGCTCGTCGCGCTGAAACCCTTAACCATACCACCCGAAACAGCCAGATAGGTATACGAATAAGGAGAATTGACCCCCGGAACGAGCGGCGTGAGCTTTCCGCCGGAAGCCGAACTCGCCGAAATCGTGTAGGACGAAGGCAGCGCGGGATAGCCGCTGCCGTAATTATGAAGCACGAGGGAGTAGGTTACTCCGGCCGTCAGCGTTACCGACAGGCTATTGTTAAGATATACTGTGCTACCGTTCAGGTTGGCCGTCGACTTCAGAAAACCAGTACAGGGAGAAGAAGCGTTAAACGTTCCCTGAAAAACAGACAGAATCAACCCCAGACTCGACGCTGTAGAAAAAGACAGAGTGTACGTACCCGTCTGCGTCACGCGGAAGGTCCGCAAATCAAAATAGGACGTATTCGAAAATGTGTTGCAGGACGTCCCGCTGGCGTACAAACTCACACCCAGCGGAGAGTCAAGCGTGGTAAGCGTACCGGCGAAGGCAAGCGTATCCTTGCCAACCGCAAACAGATCAGGGTGCAGCGTTCCAGCCGGTCCGCTGAGGTCCGTAGTCGGCTGGATAACCGAATACTCCGGAGCACAGGTATTCGTGATCGTGATCGGATAGTCGTTGAGATCGAAAAAGATATTACCGATTGCTTCGATTCTGATCCGTCCGGTATTGGTCGTTACGTTGGGAATCGTGACGACCTGGGAGCCATCATTCGGCGTACTTGCCGCGAGTACGGTCGGGTAGGTAAGACCGCCGTCGGTCGACAGGCTGATTTTAACATTCGCACAACTGATCGGAGCGGCATTGGTATTCGCGATGTCCCAGGTAATCGTGGCCGTACTGTTGCTCTGCCACAGCGTCGAACCATTCTGGGAGGTAAGCCGGAAAGGGCCGGAAAGGCTGTCGACGATCACATCTACATTGTCAATTCCGATGGAGCCGCCCGTGACCTTGTTATCATAGGCTATAAAACGAAAGTGCATCGTACGGCCTACTGCCGGAAGCGCTTCTCCGCTTTGATCCGGATTACTATTCAGCAGGTAGGGAAGCGAGGGAAATGTCCGTGAGGTAGCGGTCGACGGCGCATAGCTCCGGAACAGCGCTGCTGCCGGGTCATTTACCGCTGATTTGCCGCCCGCTCCGGCGATCATACCCAGTGCGCCGGCGTTGTTGTAGGAAATGTCGTACTGCTCCCAGTTATACGTTAGCGGATCTCCGTCGGCATCGGTCGCTGAACCTGTCAGTACAAAAGGCGTCTGCCGGGGAATGACATAGTCCGGCCCTCCGTTTGCCTGGGGCGTCTGGTTATTCGTCGGCGAAGTCACCGGGCAGGTAGTGGTACCGACAAACGAGGCGATGTTGTAGATACTTCTGACGTGAAAAAAATCAATGTTTCCGGTGTTGATAAGGTTCTGCGCGGGGTCGCAAAGGCCGGGGTACCCCATGATCGAGGCCCCACTGCCGGGTTCGAAAGCGCTGGAGTAGGATCGCTGTGCCGTACAGTACTGCCCGACGCCGTTGAAGGTATGCGGCGTACCCAGTTTATGACCCATTTCGTGGATAAATACCCGCTGGAAACCGTTGAGCGTCGAAACGCCCGACCAGCCACCGCCCTTGTACAGGTTGACGCAGGCGGAGTTGAGGTAAGCGATACCTCCGCCTGAGTTGTGGATAACGTGGGCGAGGTCATAGTTGGCGGCGCCGAAGTCATTGGGAATGAGGGTCATGGCATCGTCGAGTGACTGATACCGCAGCCGGTTGGCGACCGGCGCTGCATTTTCTCCCAGGGTCGAATCGGGCTGGTGATAAAAGTGGATCGTCGCGTCGCTGAGCGGGCTGATAAGCGTAAAACGGATCGACAGCGTCCGGGTATAAAACCCGTTGACGTCGTTCATCAGCTGCTGCACCGCGGCCTCGACACTCGCGTTGGTATTGCCGTTCTGCTGGTAAAATTCATGCGTGAGAAGCAGGGCAAGTTTGTAATCCCGCAATGTACCTCCATAGCTGAAGGACTGGGTGACAGCACTTTCCCGCCCGCTGTTAGGCGTAGTCAGCAGCTTGCAGCCGAAGGGGAGTACGGGTTCGTCGGTTTCGAGCTGGTAGCGGGCACCGTCCGGCGACGGATCAAGGGAATAGATGCCGCCTGCGTGTTGATACTGCACGTGCAGCCCGCGCATCGAAAGGGTAATACGGCAGGTCAGATCCGGATTTTGAAGACTGACGCCGGAAAAAGTCCGGATATCCGGCCGCTTGAGTGCATCGGACAGGGGAACGACAGGTGTCGGAACGACCGAAAAGGACTGTTGCCCTTCCAGGGTCGGAAGGGAAAGTACGGTCCCGGTTGCCGTTCGGCCCGAAGCAGACAGGACCGGGAGTTGATTACTGACCCGCGCGAGATCGACGGTAACAGGTACGACGCGCTGGGCGGAGGCGCTGAGACTCAGAAAAAACAGAAGTCCCAGCACCCGCGGAAGGTTGCTGGTTAAGAGGTGCATGGCGGATCAGAGGTCAGAAATAATATACTCTCGAATGGTAAGGTGGTAGTGGTGGTCTCATAAATAGCGGATACCGCGGGTAAATGGAAATGCTTAAATATAGAAAAACCTTCCCGAAATGGGGAAGGTTTTTCTCAGTCAATTTTAGAAAAATACTTAGATGATAACAGCGGCTGTTTCGGCTGTTGCAATGATTTTCTTAACCAGGCCCTGGAGTACTTTCCCCGGACCGCATTCGGTGAAGAGTGTGGCGCCGTCGGCACTCATGTTCTGTACAGACTGGGTCCAGCGCACAGGGGCGGTAAGCTGGGCGATCAGATTTGCCTTGATGACAGAAGTATCGGTTGCCGGGAGGGCATTTACGTTCTGATACACAGGGCAGCTGGGGCTGCGGAAGTTGGTCAGTTCAATCGCCGCCGCGAGTTCTTCGCGGGCGGGCTCCATCAGGGGCGAGTGGAAAGCGCCACCTACCGGCAGCGGCAGTACACGCTTGGCTCCCGCTTCTTTCAGGCGCTCACCGGCAATCCGGACGCCTTCATGCGAGCCGGAAATAACCAGCTGGCCGGGGCAGTTGTAGTTGGCCGCCACCACGACTTCACCGGTTTCCTGCTGTACCGCCTGGCAGAGTTCGGCTACCTGCTCGTCGGGAAGGGAGCTGAGGACGGCCGCCATCGTCGACGGGTTGATTTCACAGGCCCGCTGCATCGCCTGGGCGCGTTGGAAAACCAGCTTCAGGCCGTCTTCGAATGACAAGGCGCCTGCGCTGACAAGCGCCGAAAACTCGCCGAGAGAGTGTCCTGCTACCATCGCAGGCTGGAATTCAGCCGCGACAGACGCCAGTACAACAGAGTGAAGGAAGATAGCCGGTTGCGTAATTTTGGTCTGTTTGAGTTCCTCATCAGAGCCTTCAAACATGGTATCGGTCAGGCGGAAGCCCAGGATCTCGTTAGCCTGTTCAAACAGCTGACGTGCTTTTTCCGAAGAAGAATAGAGCTCTTTGCCCATTCCGGAAAACTGGGATCCCTGACCGGGAAAAACATAAGCGTTCATAGAGACGAGTTTATTACCGCTGGCAAAAATAGGAAGTATCCCGTTCAGTTTTGCCATTCCGGAAACCGTGCCCGTTCGGCCGGCGTCGGAATCCGGCAGGCGTCCTGCTTTCCGAACCAGCGATACCGCCGACGGGCTATGAATCGGTAAACGCTATCCCGGAGTACTTTCGGAAGAAAACGGAAGGCTGCCAGCCACTTCCAGCCGCGTACCTGCGCCGCGATACGTAGCGCCGCATCGGATTCTTCGTACAGGCGGTTCCCGTCGATCAGCAGTACCGAATCCGGCAGGGGGCGCTGCCGCTCAAAGCGACTGAGTACTTTTCGGGCATAGTCCGACTGCAGCGCGGCAAACTGAAATACCCCGTCGTCGTGATCCATGATGTAATTGACGGTTCCGTTGCAGAAGTTACAGACGCCGTCGAAGAGGATGAGCTTGGTGGGCATGGGGCAGAGGGCATGGGGCATAGGGTGAAATCCGCGTGCCCGGCCGTGTTACAATAAAAAAGAAAACCGTGACAGGGTTCCATCCTGTCACGGTTTTCTTGGGGCTTTAAGCAATAGGCGATAAGCTGTAAGCAATAGGCTATAAGCTGTAAGCAACAGACCCCTCCTTCTTTGCCTAAAGCTTATGGCCTACAGCTTAAAGCCCTCTGCTCCCTGCCCCCTGCCCCATGCCCCCTGCTACCTAACCACCTGCACCCATCCCTTCACCACAACAGGTTTGTTCTCATCGGCTTTGTTGAGGCGCTGGTAGAAGACCTGTGCTTCGTAGTAGTAGGTGCCTGCGGCGACGTCCTTTCCGCCGTCGGTTTTGCCGTCCCAGCGGATGAGGATGTCGTCGCTTCGCTCAAAGACCTTGACGCCCCAGCGGTTGTAAACCCGGAAGACGACCCGGTTGACAAAGCGGGGACACTTCATGGGTTCGAAGGTGTCGTTTTTGCCGTCGCCGTTGGGAGTGATGACGTTGGGCAGCAGGTAGTCGGGACAGTTGTCCTGACAGGCGGTATTGCTGGGTTTGGATTCGACGCCGAACCGGTTGACGGATGTGACGTAGTAACAGCCGGCATAGCTGTCCAGGTTGTCGTGGGTGAAGTTGCGGCTGGGCGGCGTGGGCGGGCTCTTGGTTTCGCCTACTTTGGCAAAGTCGCCGGCATCCCCATAGCGCTTGTAGTAAATGTTGTATTGGACGATGTTTTTGTCGCAGGCTTCTCCACCGGGACCTGTGGTGGCATCGACCCAGCTCATTTTGTTGCTGTAGGGTCCGTCCTGACAGGCGCCCTGGAGGTAGGCCGGGCAGTCGAGCAGCTCCAGGCTGAGCACCGGCGGACAGGGCCGGGTGGTATCGGTGGGCGACAGGCACAACTTCTGGGAGAAGTTGAAAAGCAGGCCTGAATGAATGCGGGTATCGTTGTAGGAGCCTGCGGTTTCGACGCGGTAGCAGTAGGAGGAATCCGGATGCAGGGTGGTGGAGATGTCACCGTCGGAGGTGACATGGTCCTTGCCGTCGTCGACAAAGACATAGGTGCCGGCTCCCTGAACGGCTACCTGCTGGATGAGGTTGAAAGCGCCGGAGGGGCTCTGACGGTAGACGCGGTGAGTCTGGTTGTCGTTGCTCCAGGGGACATTGGCCTGCCAGGAAAGGCGGATGGAGCGGGAGAGGGGCGCTCCGGTGAGCCAGACGCTGCTGGCCGAGGCGGAAGAATCGACGCGTGCTCCCGCGGCGGTGAAGACATCGACCCGGTAGGTGTAGGGCG
>NZ_FNGS01000003.1:0-299716 GCF_900103285.1 Siphonobacter aquaeclarae
GTTCGCTACTCTTGTTAAAACTTCAAAGCCAAATTCCGCTTTTCCGTTTTCTTTTTTTGGTCTTTCTTTCAAACCGGGCTGCAAAGTTACTACTTCGAAAGCCGCTTGTCAAGAATTTTTGAAAGTTTTTTTTCGCCCTCGCCTCAACCCCACTCCCTTTTCCTTTCTTCCCTTAACCGGGTTGCAAAACTAGTCATTTTAACACCCCATTGTCAAGAAAAATTTTAAATTTATTTTTCCTAACTCCCTCTCCCTCAATTACTTACACCAGCTTACATTCCCTCTTCCCGTCGTTTGGGAGTGCAAAGATGCAGCTTTTTACCCCCTCTTGTCAACACTTCTACCAAACTATTTTTTCTTACTATCCACTCTAATCCCTTAACTCCTTACCCCTCAGGAGCTTATACCTCGAAAAAAAATGAGGCATAGATGCCTCATCATTTGTTGTCTGTCTGCCGTCTTTTTACATTCAAAACAGAATAATATTCGGTATTTTGGCCAAATACATTCTTATTTAGGCCCATATACTCCCGATGCAGCCCATATCTTCCAGCGAACTCATAAATACCACCGCATTATACTTTCCGACAGTATCTGGTAGATCCTCGCCAGATGCGGCTCGTCTTCCAGCAAAGAAAGGTGCCTGGACATCGTTCCCTGGTCCCCCCGGCGGGCCGGCCCCGTCTGCACATCAGCCGGATGATCCGCTTCCAATGCCTTCCGGAGCGTTTCCTTTATAATAGGCTTCAGCAAATCGAACTCGAGATTCTGCTGTTCCAATAGTTCTTTCGCTATCGCCCACAAGTGGTTCGGGAAGTTATTGGCAAACACAGCAGCCATGTGCAGTCGCAGCCTTTCCTCCGAATTCACCAGGTATACCTCCTCGCTGATCTGCCGCGCCAGGTCTATCAATTGCGATTCCGCTTCCTCGTCCTCCGCCTCAATACATAAAGGAACTCCCTTCCAGACCAGCTCTATCTTCCGGCTGATACTTTGCAGCGGATACAGCACGCCGGCCTTCACCGGTACATCGCTATATATAGTAAGGAGCTTCCGGAGATCATCCAGGGGTTTGGCCCCCGAAGTATGCACAAGCAGTGCCTCTTCCGGCAATACCAGGCGTGCAACTACTTCGTCGATCGCGTCGTCCGACAGCGTCAAGAAAAACAACTGTCCTTCACTTTCCGAAAAATCGAGCTGGTCGGTAGGCATCGCCCCGCTCAGTAATTCGGCCAGCTCATCGGCATGAATTTTCTTCCGGCTATATACTGCCAGAATCTCGTGCCCGGCATTTTCGCATTCCCGCGCGAGGTGATGCGCCACATTTCCCGCTCCCAGAAAGACGATTTTCATGTCGCGTTCCGTCAAAGGGCTATATACTTGCAGCCCGTGTTTCCGGCAATATACTTTATGCCGACAACAAGTTCTTCAGAGACAGGTAGGCGCGGCCGCTCTCCAGCGACTCCTTCGCCCGGGCCAGGGACTCTTCCAGGGAAATTTCCTGCGCTACATGCAATGCCACGGCAGCATTCGCCAGTACTACTTCTTTCTGGGCAGGTGTCCCTCTGTTTTCCAGGATCTGTACGAGGATATCGGCCGATTCCTGGAGGGAATTTCCTCCGGCCAGACTATCCGGCGACAATTTGGATAGCCCCATCTGGTCCGGGCTGAGCTGCCGGCTCTCTTTTCCATCAATCAGCAGAAAATCTCCCGTCAGCGATACCTCATCATATCCATCGTATGCATGCACAACCGCGAAGCGGACACCCGCCGATTTCAGTACCCCCGCATACAAATCCGCAATCTGGGTATTATACACGCCGGATAGCTGCGTCTTTACGTTCGCCGGGTTCATCAGCGGCCCGATCAGGTTAAAAAAGGTTTTGAAACCGAGCTCTTTCCGGATATTCCCCACGTGTTTCATGGCCGGGTGAAACAACGGCGCATGCAGGTAGCAGATATTACCGGCATCGAGCTGGCGGCGGAGTTTGTCGTAATCATCTGTAAACCGATATCCCAACTGCTCAATTACCGTTGACGAGCCTACCGGCGACGATACCCCGTGGTTTCCGTGCTTCGCTACGGCCTGCCCGGCGCCGGCGACGACAAATGCCGACGTCGTGGATATATTAAAGGTATGCTTGCCGTCGCCGCCCGTTCCGCACACATCCATCGGGCTGTAATCGGAGAAATCCACCGCCCGGCAAAGCTCCAGCATCGCCTGGCGAAAGCCGTTTACTTCTTCCACCGTCAGGCCTTTAATAGCGTATGAAGTCAGAAAAGCAGCGATTTGAGAAGGGTTTACTTCCCCGCGGCCGATCGCCAGCAGGGCCTGGTAGGCTTGTTCGGTCGAGAGGGTTTGCTGGCTCAGCAGCAACGACAGGTATTCTTTCATTTTTTTGGATCCAATAGTCAAAACGGGAAGTATGGCAGCGGTCGTTATTTCAACCAGTTGATCAGCATTTCCTTTCCGAACTGAGTGAGGTAGGCCTCCGGGTGGAATTGCACCCCGCGTACATCATACCGGGTATGCGCCTCGGCCATGACATATCCTTTTTCATCTACGGCGGTGACTTTCAACTCTGCCGGCATGGTTTCCGGCACTACCGTCCAGGAGTGATACCGGCATACTTCGATTTCGGATGGTAATCCCTGAAAAAGTTTTTCGGAAGTATCCTGAATCAGGCATTTGGTTGTCACGCCGTGGAGTACCTCTCCCATGTTCAGGAGTTTGGCGCCGAACGCCTCTCCGATGGCCTGATGCCCGAGGCATACGCCGAAAATGGACTTTGTCGGAGCATATTCCCGGATCACGTCCAGCATGATTCCGGCTTCTTCGGGAATACCGGGTCCGGGAGACAGCAGGATTTTATCGTATTGCGCGACGTCCTCCAGGGCGATCTTGTCGTTCCGGAACACCTCAACATCATGGCCCAGCTCCTTCAGCAGGTATACCAGGTTATAAACAAAGGAGTCGTAATTATCGAGAACTACTATTCTGGATTTCATGGTCATAATGGGGTTAAATCTCCTCTGCCATCTCCATGGCTTTTCTGAGAGCGGCCAGTTTGCTGTGAATTTCCTGCAGTTCGCTTTCGATATCCGATTTCGCAACTACACCCATTCCGGCCTGGTAAAACAGGGTATGGTTCTTGCTCAGGAACGTGCGGATAGCGATGGCGTGGTTGAAGTCGCCGTTGAAGTTCAAATGGCCGATCGCCCCTCCATAGATACTCCGGTTGGTCGTTTCGTACCGGTTGATGAGCGTCATCGCCATGTGTTTCGGCGCTCCGGAAAGCGTACCGGCAGGGAAGGTATCGGCTACGAGTTGCAGCGGATTTGTCCCGTTTGTCATCTTACCGACGACTTTCGATACCAGGTGAATAACATGGCTGTAATACTGCACTTCCTTGAACGTTTCCACCCGTACATAGTCGGAGCTGCGGCTGAGATCGTTCCGGGCGAGGTCTACGAGCATTACGTGCTCGGCTGATTCCTTCGGATCGGCCAGGAGTTCATGCGCAAGCTCGGCATCGCGGGTGTCGTCGCCCGTCCGGCGGAACGTCCCTGCGATCGGGTGAATTTCCACCATGCCGTTTTTGATGAAAATCTGCTTTTCGGGAGAGGAACCGAAGATATGGTAGGTACCGAAATCGAAGTAGAACAGGTAAGGGGAAGGATTGATGGAGCGAAGCGCCCGGTAGACCTGAAAGTCGTCTCCTTCGAAGTGGCGGGAGAACCGGCGGGAAGGTACAATCTGGAAGACATCGCCCCGGAGGCAGTGACCGATGCACTTCTGAATGACTTCGCGCATCTCGTCGTCGGTCCGGTTGGTTGCTTCTTCGCCTTCCAGCCTGAACTTCCCGGTGGATGTTTTCGGCGTCTGGATGATAAACTGAAGTTCATCCAGTCCTTTGGGCTCCGCATTTCCGTACTGGTGTTCGAACAGAAATACTTCGTTTTTGAAGTGGTTGAAGACGATGACGTAGCGGTAGACATAATACACCAGCTGCGGAATCGCCGATTCTTCGCTTTTGGACTGAATTTCAATGTCTTCGAAATACCCGACCGAATCGTAGGTCATGTGCCCGAACAAACCGCCTGTCGGAAACGGAAAAGACGAAGGCCCTTCTTCGAAACTGGCTGCGAAATCCCGCAGGGCTCCTACTGCGTCTTTTCGTTTGGCGAGTGGAAAGGTTTCGGTCGTTCCATCCGGAAATTTTTGGGTGACGACGCCTTCGTCCAGCACAAAACTCGCCACCGGGTCGCAGCCGATAAAACTTAGGCTGTTTTGCATGGCGTGGTAGTCGGCGCTCTCCAGCAGGACTGAATTCGGAAACTGCCGCCGCAACCGCTGGTACGCACTCACCGGTGTCAGCATGTCTGCCAGCAGCCGGTGGGAATAGGTTGTAATGGGAAAATGTTTCACGGTTTTTTGTTTAAAGGCTTCAGGCAGCAGGCCATAAGCGTTAATTTTTCTTTATAAAGCCGCCGGACAAATGCCGCTGCGCTTGCTTCTTCCCGGACTGCGTGGCGTCTGTTCAGCGCTTACTGCCTAAGGCTTAACGCAACAAAAAAGCGCCCGCTGTTCGGTTGAACAGCGGGCGCTTCGACTAAGTCTATTCAGACATTTCTCTTACGCATAACAAGGCTGCTCAACCGAAGATTCCGGTTGCCACCACCATGCTTGTGCGAAGGAAATGATCATTTTCGTGCGATTTTTACGGAGGCAAACTTATAAACAATTTCAGATTTAGGCTAAGACACCGGGATTTTTTTTGTGTTCCGGGCAATCCGGCCGACTTTTGATTCATGAAACAGGGTCTTTTTCCATTCCCGGTACGCTACGCCCTCCGGTCGCTTCTGCTGTTCGTTTCTGCCCTATGGGTTACTTCCTGTACGCACAAACCTGATCTTCAGGGATTTCCTGTCGATAAATGGCAGGCCGACAAGGGCGGTTGCCAGTCCGTTCGCATGGGCCTGCTACCGGAATTCAAGAAAATCCGGCATAACCTGAAGGGTACGTCGTCCAACGACTTCGTCGAGCTCTTCGGCCGGCCGGATATCAACGAAATCGCTGACCGGAACCAGGAGTTCTATGTCTATTTCCTCGAACCTGGCCCGCACTGCCAGGATATCACAAAAAAATCCGACGCGGCTTCTGTGGCTATCCGCTTTTCGTCGGTAGGGCTGGCGGCAGAAATTACGTTTCAGAAAGGCGTTCCGATCAAATAGGGTAGGAATCTGCCCATACAAGGCACAACCCGCACTTCTTCCTGAAAAAAGATATTCACAGCATAAAAAAACCCGCCGGGATCTGAGTCCCGGCGGGTTTTTTACTACTATAGAACCGATCAGGAACCGAGCGACCAGCCGGCGCGGTACTCGCGCTTGACAAACTGATTAGCCTCTTCGAAGTTCGTGATCTTCATGTTGGTACCATCCCAGAGGAGTTTCTTCCGGCCCGGGTAGGCGAATCCACGGCCATTGGCGTTCGGCACGCGGACGTTGTAGCTGCGGATAGCGAGGTTACCCATGAGAACCGTTTCGGTGAGCGGTCCGGAGTAGTCGAACGAAGACGTAAGTTTCTTATGTGCTTCGCTGCCAAAACCTTCCTTGCAGGCGCGAACCCAGGACGTCTGGTGGCCGCTTTCAGGCATTTTTTGCAGTTCGGTTTCCGTCCACTTCAGCTTTTCCAGTTCCTTTTCACTGACTTTTTTGTTGCCAAAGTACAGTTTCGGGGTATGTCCGTAGGTACCGCAGGTCATGATGCCTTTAGAGCCGATCATGATCACACCGTTGGCGCTGTCCGCGTCGCCCAGGGGCTCATCGGCCGGAATCAGTTCCGGGTGGAAGGCACGAATGCCGCCGTCCGACCAGGTCATGGTTACTTCCGACTTGTTTTTAGCCGTTTCCGGGAATTTCAGCTGTACGTAGCTAGACGGCGGGCAGCCTTCGGGGATGTATTCCGGGTTCCAGTCTTTCACAAAAACGGAACCTACTGAACATTCCACTTCCGTCGGATAACCCAAGCCGAGTACGCGGAACGGGGGATCGATGAGGTGGCAACCCATGTCGCCGAGCGCACCGGTACCGAAGTTCCACCAGCCCCGCCATTTGAAGGGGTGGTAGGCCGGGTTGTAATCCGTCCAGGCAGCAGGGCCGATAAACTGGTCCCAGGCTACTCCGTCGGGTACGTCAAATTTTCCACCGGGAACCGGAATACCTTGCGGCCATACCGGGCGGTTGGTCCAGACGTGCACCGTATGTACTTTCCCGATCAGACCGGCATTGAACCAGTTGACCATTTGCCAGCTGCCCACGCTGGAAGCGCCCTGGTTACCCATTTGCGAAACCACTTTATACTTGCGGGCCGCTTCGGTCATCGTACGGGCTTCAAAAATATCGTGTGCGAGTGGCTTCTGTACGTAAACGTGCTTGCCGGCCTGCATTGCCGCCATAGCAATGACAGCGTGCGTATTGTCAGGAGTGGAGATCGTAACGGCATCGATGTTCTTGCCTTCCTTATCCAGCATCTCCTTGTAATTCTGATACTTGCGGGCATTGGGGTAGCGTTTCACCGATTCGGCTGCTACTTTCCAGTCTACGTCACAAAGGGCTACGACATTTTCAGCACCGTTGTTATAGGCATTCCAGATATCGCTGGTGCCTTTGCCGCCGGCGCCGATAGCTGCCAGATTCAATTTATCAGAAGGAGCAACAAAACCTTTGCCCAGGACATGGCGCGGAACGATGTAGAAAGCCGCCGCAGACATAGCGCCCTTCTTGATAAAGTCGCGCCGGGAGGAGGCGGACGATTCTGGTTTTTCCATAGAATTTAGAGTATCAAATAGAGTAAGTAAAACGTTGGTTATGCAAACGCGACGCGCTCGAGCAGTTGTTTGGTCTTACGAATGCCCTCTTCTTCCGAAAGCTTGTCTCCTTCGTATTCGATCCCGATGTATCCTTTGAAACCGGATTTTTTGACGATTTCAAAAATGCGGCTGTAGTCTGTCTCGACGCAGTTGCCGCTCGCATCGAAATCATATGTTTTCGCAGAAACACCCTTGGCAAACGGCAACAATTCCTGCGTTCCCTTGTAGCGGTCGTACTCTTCTTCGCAGACTTTCCAGTCGCCGGGCTTCCGCTTGATGCAGAAGTTTCCGAAATCCGGCAGGGTTCCGCAGTTTTTGCGGTTGACTTCCTTCATGACGCTGGTCAGCCATTGCGCGTTGGAAGAATAGCCTCCGTGGTTTTCAACGATGACGTTGATACCGACCTTTCCGGCGAACTCGCTCAGGCGGCTCAGACCGTCAACAGCCTGCTTTTTCACTTCGTCAGCGGTACCTTGTCCGGCGGCGTTGACGCGGATGGTCTTGCAGCCTAGAAATTTTGCTGCTTCCACCCATTTATAGTGATTTTCAACGGCTTTGGTCCGCTTGGCTTCGTCCTTGTCGCCCAGCTCCCCTTCTCCGTCGCACATAATCAGGTGGTTTTTCACCCCGTTATCGTTGCAGCGCTGGAGGAGATCCTTGAGATATGCCGTGTCGTTGGCCTTGTCTTTGAAGAACTGGTTGACGTACTCGACCGTACTGATGCCGAAGTCCTTTTTGGCAATAACCGGGAAATCGAGGTTGGTAATTTTTTTCGCAAAGAGCGCCCGGTGGAGAGACCACTCTGCCAGGGAAATTTCGAAGGCAGGTTTTTTGGCCACTGCGCCGGCCAGCAGATCAGCAGCCGGCACAGACGTCGCCGCGAGCAGACCCAGGTTCCGGAGAAAGGAACGACGGTTTTGATGCATAAGTTGAAATGATTTAGAGCCAGTGGCTTTCCGGGTGGGAAAATAGGGAAGAAATCTCAAAAAAAAATACAATTACGACGAAACACGATCCAGCTTTCCGCACCTCCGGATAGCCCGCTTCTGCTCTTTCCGGACACCTGTTCCTTCATTCGGAAACTTTCTCCCCTTCCACGCCGAAATTCTCTTTATTTTTGAATCCGGGAACAACGGATAAGTGGATCATTTTCAGAATTTTACGCATTTTGAATACGCCGGGTTCCTACCCTATCTGTCCCCAAACAGCCGGAATATTCCCCAAAAGTTCCGGAAACTGTTTCCCTTTAATCTTGTTTGACGAATGAGCAGTACAGTCCCGACGCTGCCAGAACGGGCAACGAAATTCAAGAAAATGAAATCGTTTCAGATTCCCGATACATTCAGAAGTCCTGTCATCGGCGCCATCAAGGAATTCCGGCGGAAAGAAGACAAAATGAAGAAGGACTTCACGCCGACCGTCCTCGATTTCGGTCCGGTACGTTTACTGATCGCCCGGCATTTCGGGTTTTGCTATGGCGTCGAAAATGCCGTCGAAACCGCCTATCAGATCATCTCCGAATACAAGGGGCGTTCGATTTATCTCCTCAGCGAGATGATTCACAACCCCGAGGTAAATCAGGACCTGCAAAGCCAGGGGGTCCGGTTTATCATGGATACCTCCGGTAAACAGCTTATCCCCTGGGAAAACCTGAAGGCGGACGATGTCGTGATCATTCCGGCTTTCGGAACCACGCTGGAAATCCAGCAGAAGCTCGGAGAAATCGGTATCGAAACCCGGCAGTTTGATACGACCTGCCCCTTTGTGGAAAAGGTCTGGAAACGGGCGTCTTCCATCGGGCAAAGCGAGTATACTGTTGTTATTCACGGAAAACCGACGCACGAGGAAACCCGCGCGACCTTTTCCCACGCCCGGCAGAACGCGCCGACGGTCGTCGTAAAAGACCTGGCGGAAGCCCGGAAACTGGCCGACTATATCCGCGGCGACAAGCCCGCTGATACTTTCTATCAGGAATTCAAAGGGCAGTATTCGGAAGGATTTGATGTTTCCAGGCATTTACAGCGTATTGGCGTCGTCAACCAGACGACTATGCTGGCCTCTGATACGCAGGGCATTGCCGACTACCTCCGTCAGGTGATGATCGAGGTATTCGGTATTGAAGGACCGGACGTTACCGCCCATTTTGCCGATACCCGGGATACCCTGTGCTACGCCACGAACGATAACCAGACGGCTACCTATGGTTTACTGCAGGAGCAGGCAGATTTGTGCATTGTCGCCGGCGGATATAACTCCTCGAATACGTCTCACCTGGTAGAGCTTTGCGAAGCGAAACTTCCTACCTATTTCATCGCTAATGCCGATAAGCTACTCGACCGCCGTCTCATCCGGCATTATGATCTCCATGAAAAAGTCGAAAAAGTAACGGAAGGCTATCTTCCGGAAGAGGGGCCGGTTACGGTTATGCTGACCTGCGGCGCGTCGTGTCCGGATAAGGTTGTAGAAGATATTCTGTTGAGACTGTTGTCCTTTTTCCCCGGCAGCGCTCCGCTTGAGAGTGTGATGGAACAGATTAATGGATGATATATAAATGAAAGAAGGGCGGTCTCCAAAATCGGAGACCGCCCTTCTCTTTTTCTGTGCTTTCTGTGAGAAAAAGAAAATATGTTCTCACAGAAAGCACAGAATACACAGAAAATATGTCCTTTACTTGACCAAGAGACTTCCTTTGAGCTTGAGCTCAGTAAGTTTCCGTTTGGTATCGAGGGTAAAATCGCCCTGCATCATCCATTCATAGTAACTCGGCTCCCGCTTCAGTACTTCGAGTACAGGCTTGCCGGTGTGTTTTCCAAAGTTGAAAACGACGACACCGTCGTGGTTGAACTTCATACGTTGCGCGAAATCCACGAAGTTTCCTGTCGTAATTTCATGAAGCGCATCCATGTCGTTCTTAACAGGCGACCAGGCTTTGCCTTTGTCGTCCGTGATTTCCACACCGTCATACTTCTTCACCATCGCATCCAGGACTTCGAGGGTGGCAAGGGTATCCGCTTCGGCCGAGTGGGCGTCGATGAGCGTCTTTCCGCAATAGAAGCGGTAGGCGGCCCCCAGGTTACGGGGTTCCATGAGGTGGTAAATCCGCTGGGCATCAATGAGCCGGCGGTTACGGGTGTCGAATTCGATGCCGGCGCGTAAAAACTCTTCCACGAGCATCGGAACGTCGAATTTATTGGAATTAAACCCGGCCAGGTCGCAGCCTTCGAGAAACTGGGCGAGGGATTTGGCGACCTGCTTGAAGAGGGGTTTGTCGGCCACGTCGGCATCGTAGATTCCGTGAATCATACTCGATTCGATCGGAATAGGCATACCAGGGTGGATCCGTTCTGTCCGCACCTGAACCGAGCCGTCGGGAAATGCTTTTGCGATGGAAATTTCCACGATCCGATCACGGACCAGATTGATGCCTGTCGTTTCGAGATCGAAAAAAGCAAGCGGCTTGCGGAGATTGAGACTGTGTTGCACGATGATCCTGTTACTGTGTCTTCAAAAGTACATCAAAACGCCGGAAGTCAGGCCGCACCCGGCAAATGATGTGTACTGTTTCTCAGTACTTTTGTTAATTTTCCGTTAAATCACCCCGATATTTTTTCAGCCCGGGAAAAAGTAGTAGTTTTGTCTGGCAAATAATAATAGCACCGTTATTTGCCATGTTGGACTCCTCCAAGTTTCTCTTTGAAGCACTTACTTACGATGACGTGCTTCTGCTGCCCGCCTACTCCGAAGTTCTTCCCCGCGACACGCGCACTGAAACGTTCCTCACGAAAAACATCCGGCTGAATATTCCTCTGGTTTCTGCGGCTATGGATACCGTGACGGAATCGGAAATGGCCATTGCCATGGCACAGGAAGGCGGAATCGGTATTATCCACAAAAACATGTCGATCGAGCGCCAGGCCGAAGAAGTCCGGAAGGTAAAACGTTCGGAATCCGGCATGATCCTCGACCCCGTTACGCTGTCGGAAGGCGATACCCTCGCCGATGCACACCGGCTGATGCGGGAAAATAAAATCGGCGGTATTCCGGTCGTCGACTCTTCCAATAAGCTTATCGGTATTCTGACCAATCGCGACATCCGTTTCCAGACGAAGCTCAACCAGCCCGTTACGGAAATCATGACGAAAGATCGGCTTGTCACAGCCCGGGAAGGTATCGATCTCCTCGCTGCGGAGTCTGTTCTTCAGGAACACCGCATTGAAAAGCTCCCGATCGTCGATGACAATCACAAGCTTGTCGGCCTGATCACGTACAAGGATATTCTCAAGAAGAAAAATCACCCGAATGCCTGCAAAGACTCCCGCGGCCGCCTGCGTGTAGGCGCAGCCGTTGGCGTGACGCACGATCTCCTCGACCGCGTCGCGGCGCTCGTCAAGGCTGGCGTGGACGTTGTCAGCATCGATACCGCACACGGTCACTCCCTCGGCGTCATCAATGCCCTGAAATCGGTAAAGGCTTCTTTCCCGAATCTGGATGTAATCGTTGGTAACGTCGCAACCGGTGAAGGCGCCAAAGCCCTTGCCGATGCCGGTGCAGATGCCGTGAAAGTAGGTGTAGGCCCGGGTTCGATCTGTACCACCCGCGTCATCGCCGGCGTTGGAATGCCCCAGCTCTCTGCTGTGTACGAAGCTGCGAAGGCCGTTGCAGGAACAGGCGTTCCCATTATTGCCGACGGTGGTATCCGGTATTCCGGAGACATCGTGAAGGCTATCGCGGGCGGCGCCAGCTCCATCATGATGGGTTCGCTGCTCGCCGGTACGGACGAAGCGCCGGGTGAAATCATCATCGCCGAAGGCCGCCGGTTCAAGAGCTACCGCGGGATGGGTTCTGTGGAAGCAATGGAAGAAGGTTCGAAAGACCGCTACTTCCAGGATGCGGAAGATGACATCAAGAAGCTCGTTCCGGAAGGCATTGTCGGACGTATCTCCTACAAAGGCCGCGTGAGCGATATCCTGTATCAGATGGTCGGTGGATTGAAAGCCGGTATGGGCTACTGCGGCTCAGCCAACATCGACGCCCTGCAACAAGCCAAGTTTGTGAAGATCACCGCTGCCGGTGTCCGCGAAAGCCACCCGCATGATGTGGTTATTTCGAAGGAAGCGCCGAACTACAGCGTGAAATAAATCGGTTTACAGTTTTCGGTTTACAGTTTTCGGTTGCGAAACCCCAACTGAAAACTGTAAACCGAAAACTGTAGACTGTAAACCGATTCCCTACTTTTTCCGGAAGAACATCGTAATCGGCACGCCTTCGAAGCCGAAATGCGCCCGGAATTTCTTTTCCAGGTACCGCTCGTAGTTGTCCTTGATGTACTGCGGGTAATTGCAGAAAAGGACGAACGTCGGGCTTGGCGTCGGCAGTTGCGTCAGGTACTTGATCTTCACGTATTTACCGTTGATGGATGGCGGCGGGAAGGCCTCGATCTCCGGCAGAATCGCTTCGTTGAGCTGAGACGTCGGAACCCGGCGGGACCGCTCCTCGTATACTTCAGCAATCTTCTCGATTACCTTATAAATACGGGTCTTTTCCAGTACGGACGTAAAGATGATGGGCATATAGTCCATCGGCGCCAGGCGTTGGTAGAGTTCCTTTTCCATCGTCGGCAGGGTCTTCGAGTCTTTCTCAATAAGGTCCCACTTATTGACCATCAGTACGATGCCTTTCTTGGCCCGGTCAGCCATTCCGATGATGTTGAGGTCCTGCGCTTCCAGTCCCCGCTCCGCGTCGAGAATAATAACGGCCACGTCGCATTCCTCCAGTGCCCGCATCGAGCGCAGGGTGGAATAGAATTCGATGTTGTCGTTGACGCGCGCTTTCCGGCGCATACCGGCAGTATCGGTAATGATAAAATCTTTTCCGTAAAGCGTGTAACGCGTGTGGATCGCATCGCGGGTGGTACCGGCAATATCGGTCACGATACTGCGCTCAGTGCCGAGCAATGCGTTGAGGAAGGAAGACTTACCGACGTTCGGCCGGCCGAGTATCGCAATGCGGGGAATGCCTTCTTCCGGATTTTCTTCACCGGTATCGGGGAAGTTGGCAACGACGGCGTCAAGAAGATCACCGGTATTGTTTCCGTTTTCAGCTGAAATGGGATACGGATCACCAAGGCCCAGTTCATAGAATTCCATGGCAGCGTAGCTCTTTTCCGTCGTATCGGCCTTGTTGGCTACGAGAATGACGGGTTTTTTCGAGCGACGGAGTACATCGGCGAAATCCTTGTCGAGGTCGGTCATTCCCGTGATACAGTCGACCACGAAGAGCACCACGCCGGCCTCTTCCATCGCGATCTGAACCTGCTCGCGGATAGCTTCCTCAAAAATATCTTCGGAACCGACGACATATCCTCCCGTATCAATAACGGTAAAGAACTTGCCGGTCCATTCGGCATACCCATAGTGCCGGTCCCGGGTTACCCCCGAGACGTTGTCCATGATGGCCTTCTTCTGCTCAATAAGCCGGTTGAATAATGTGGACTTACCAACATTAGGGCGTCCGACAATGGCAACAATATTTGACATAAAACACGGAGGCCTTCCAGTCAGAGGCCTCATTTAGAGATGATCAGCAGAACACTGTGTCTGCCCGGTAAAAAAACTACTCCTGGATATAGCCGAATTCCCGGAGTTTATTGGCTTTGCTGCGCCAGTCGGATTCGACCCGCACATATGTTTCAAGGTGAATCTGCTTTCCGAAGAAGGCTTCCATTTCCTTCCGTGATTCTATTCCCACTTTTTTGATCGAGGCGCCCTTGTGACCGAGCAGGATGGCCCGCTGGCTGGTACGCTCGACGTAAATTTCGGCCAGAATCCGGATGATGTCATCGGTTTCCTTGAAAGAAGTGATCACAACTTCCGAACTATAGGGAATTTCCTTTTTGTAATTGAGGAAGATTTTCTCCCGGATGATCTCGGCGGCGAAAAAACGCTCGGGCCGGTCGGTCAGGGAATCCTTGTCAAAAAACGGCGGATGGAAAGGAATGGCCTTGAAAATGAGGGAGAAGATCTCCTCAAGGCCCGACTTGTGCAACGCCGAGATAGGCAGAATGGTTTGCGTGGCAAAACGGTTCCGCCAATAGGCGATTTTCTCTTCCACCTGCTCCTGGGTAGCCAGGTCTACTTTATTGATCAGGAGAATGACCGGGATGTCTTCGATCCGGGTAAGCTTTTCGATGACGTCGTCTTCGTCGTACTTCTCGAAGATATCGGTCACAAAGAGAATCACGTCCGCATCCTGGAGCGAGCCTTTGACGAAGTTCATCATCGACTCATGGAGCTGATACTGGGGCTTGATGATCCCCGGGGTATCGGAATACACGAGTTGGAACGGAATATCGTCATGGACACCGTTGACGATTCCCATGATACGATGGCGGGTAGTCTGGGCTTTGGAAGTAATAATGGAAAGCCGCTCCCCAACCAGGGCGTTCATCAACGTCGATTTTCCCACATTCGGCTTGCCGATAATGCTGACATAGCCGGTTTTATGCTGCTCCATGACTTTTTACTGATTTTTTATCGGGACGATTTTACTGTAAATCAATACATTAGCACAAATCCTCCTCTCAGTCCCTCAATTTTTTTCACAAAGGTATTGATTTCGCTCGATAGTGCCCTATATTTGCAGTCCCAAACAACACCGCGGGATGGAGCAGTAGGCAGCTCGTTGGGCTCATAACCCAAAGGTCGCAGGTTCGAGTCCTGCTCCCGCTACTAAAGGCCGGTCGAACGAGAGCGGCCTTTTTCTTAGGGTTCCGTAGTACAACGGATAGTATGTGAGCCTCCGGAGCTCAAGATACAGGTTCGATTCCTGTCGGAACCACGGAAAAAGAAAAGCCTCAGATGGACGTCTGAGGCTTTTTTGTTTTTTATTCGCCAAAAAGCGATAAATACGACTCGAAAGCGAATACCCGGTTTCTTGCAAATCCGGTCATTTCTTTCAGAATACCCATCTTCTCAAAATCAGAGACCAGATCGCCGGCGGCTTTCGCACTTAGCGAGCATATTCCCCTGACATCCTTAATATGGACAATGGGATGGTTAAACAATGCTTTTAACAACGCCTGGGCCGCGGGTGTCTTTCGTCCCAATTGCTGTCGGATACGTGTCTCAAGTTCTTCCTTGAGTTGCAGAATCTTCACCAGGGTGTCGCACGCCTGTCTGCTCGTTTTCTCAACACCAACGAGGAAGTATTTCAACCAATGTATCAGATCATTTTGATCCCGGACCTTCGTGAGGTTATCGTAATAGAGAATCTTATTCTCTTCAAAAAACGAAGAAAGATAAAGCAGCGGCTTATTCAAATAATCCGTTGAGATCAGGTATAACGTTATTAACAAACGTCCTATACGCCCATTTCCATCGAGAAAAGGATGGATTGTCTCAAACTGATAGTGTGCTATTCCAATTCGTATCAGGGCTGGTACTTCTATGTCTTCGTTATGAAGAAAATTTTCAAGATCTCCCATCAACTCATGCACATACGCGTGACTTGGGGGGATAAATGCGGCGTCGGTAAGGGACGCCCCCCCGATCCAGTTTTGGCTGGATCGCAATTCTCCCGGAAGCCTGTGTTGCCCACGAACGCCTTGCAATAGAATTTTGTGTGCCTGCCGAAGTAACCGGGTGGATACAGGCAGCTTCTCCAATGCCGCCAAAGCCGCATTCATTGCATTGGAATAGTTTCTGACCTCATACCAGTCGTCGCGGCGTTCAGGGTCTATATCTTCCTCCTGCATGAGGGCTTCTTCCACATTCGTGCGGGTCCCCTCTATTCTGCTGGAAACAACCGCCTCTTTTGTGACATGCAGCTGGATAAAGAGATCGATATTGGGGACCAGACGAGCATACGAGTTAAGCTGGCCAACTTGAATGGACGCTTTTTCGAGCAATGTGTTCAATCCGGCGTCAGACCAGGACCATTGCCGGTTCACTTTCTCCGGTACGAAGAAAGAGTACCCCGCCCCTCTCTCCCTCCTGCCGGAAACGAATTCTTCTATTTTCAACGGCTCTTCCATATGCTGGTTTTAGATGAAAGTAAAATAAGAGAATCCATATTTTACTTTACCACCCAAAACTAAAATAAAGGTTTCTGTATTTTAGTTTATTCCTAAAAAATAAAATAAGAGAATCTATATTTTACTTTCTCAACCCATCCTCTTTCGCTCTCCCAACATAAAAAACGGCACATTCCTGCGCCGTATCTTTCTAAAAATTCATCGACTCTCTCCAACGGAGTAACTATACGTCGTTTTCTTTAGCCGCGTTTTTTGCTGCTGCCTCCGCCTCTTTCCGTCGCCTGCGGGCCACAAGTACAGCGATCAATAGTATAAAAAACGCTCCTGACCCGCCATGCGGTGCATAATGCGCCACCGGATGATGCGGTGTGGCAGATGTCAGAAAACCGGCAATCATCAAAAGCACGGCAAATACGGTCAGAAGGGTGAATACCAGAGGCTTGCGTTTCATGTTGTACGTCGTTGACATGGCAAACCTAGCGGGTATACGTCAGTCACAAACTCCGTTCCGGATAGTGGGTTGAATACCTCTTTGAGCGGATCAAATTCGATCCTGGTCTTTTTTTGTCTGTGTATTCTGTGAAGTCTGTGAGAACATACTTTTCCTTTTTTCTCACAGACTTCACAGAATACACAGACAAAAAAAGCTGTCCCATTTTCATGAGACAGCCTTATTTCAACCCAAACCAACCTTCCTACTTCAGAAACGGCATCTTCACGACTACCGCCTTCAGGTATTTATTCCGGATGTTGATATAGATTTCGGTACCGGTCTTCGCGTATTCCATTTGGATATAGCCCATTCCGATTCCCTTGTTCAGGCTCGGAGACTGGGTTCCGGAAGTGACTTCGCCGATGATATGCCCGGCCGCGTTCATGATTTCGTAGTGCTGACGCGGAATACCCCGGTCAATCATCTCAAAACCAACCAGCTTCCGTACCACACCGTTTTCTTTCAATCCTTTGTGAAACGCGCTGTAGGTGAAGTCTTTCGTGAATTTGGTAATCCAGCCCAGTCCGGCTTCGATCGGCGATGTAGAATCGTCGATATCGTTTCCGTACAGGCAGTATCCCATCTCTGTACGCAGCGTGTCGCGCGCGCCCAGGCCAGTCGGCTGAATGCCAAACTCGGCACCGGCTTCCATAATTGCGTTCCAGATATGCACAGCGTGCTCGTTGGGCACATATATCTCTACCCCTCCGGCGCCGGTATAGCCGGTCGTCGCCACGAGGATATTGTCGACTCCGGCAACCGTGCCTTCCGTAAATTCATAGTACTTCAGGTCTCCCAGCTTCAGATCCGTCAGTTTTTGTACCGTTGCGACACCTTTCGGTCCCTGAACAGCAAAAAGACACAACTGATCCGACAGGTTTTCCATCTCCACGCCTTCGGTATTGTGTTGCTGAATCCAGTTCCAGTCTTTTTCAATGTTGGAAGCATTGACGACGACGAAATAGTCCGTCGCACTCCGGCGGTAAATCAGCAAATCGTCCACGATACCGCCACGGTCGTTCGGCAGGCAGGAGTACTGCACTTTGCCATCTACCAGGACCGCTACGTCGTTAGAAGTAACCCGCTGAAGGAGATCCAGCGCTTTTTCTCCCCGGACGACGAATTCGCCCATGTGGGATACATCGAAAATACCCACCGCATTCCGCACCGCGAGGTGTTCCTGAATGAGCCCGGCATAGGAAACAGGCATTTCAAATCCGGCAAAGGGAACCATTTTAGCTCCCAGGGAAACGTGAACGTCGTGAAGAGGGAGGCGACGAAGTGTATCTGTCATGAAAGATGGAAATAATAGACAGGCAAAAATAGCGGAAATTGCCCTTCCGGCCTGCATGGGAAGAGCACTTGCGGGAAACTTCCCTCAGGCAACGACAACAGAGGACGCCTCCCAGAGGCTGGATGTCAGCCATTCTGCCTTGGAAGGGGTCTCTTCCTGCGCGATCCGGATCGTCCGGACGCCGGCTTTATGCCCTGCCTGTACGTCCCGTTCCCGGTCGCCGATCATCCACGATTGAGCCGGGTCGATCGCATACTTGGCCATTGCCTTCTCCAGCATCAGCGAATCCGGCTTCCGGAGCAGGGAATTGCTCGTATAATCCGGGTGATGCGGGCAGAAATACAGATCGTCAAGCAGGTTTCCACATTTTTCCTGCAGAAACTCGTGGCATTTGACGACGTCTTCCTTCTTATATAATCCCTTGGCAATACCTGCCTGATTCGTAATGACAATCAGCATGTAGCCGGCTTCTTTCATCTGCCGGAGGGCTTCGACGGTGCCTTCAGGAATAATCAGGTCCTCGGTACGAAACAGGTATCCTTCGGTATCCTGATTCAGTACACCATCACGGTCGAGAAAAACACATTTTTTCATGGCGCTCGGGGTCACGCTGGCAAAAGTTTCCAGGTTTTGGTTGTTCAGGCAAAAAATAGAATTATGTAAATATAAATTTGTATAATTATTCGAAAGATAAGGAGTGATTCGAATAATTTTCCATTTCGGGCGAAAAAAGCCCGCAGATAAAAGGCTTTAAGGGCTACAAGCAGTATGCTATAAGCTGGAAAGAACCTGCTATACGCACGCGGCACCTCGCTTAACGCTTAAAGCTTATTGCCTACCGCCCACAAAAAAACCTGCCAGCAGTAACTACGCTGGCAGGCTCTCCGGTATTGTACCGGTTATCCGATCTAACGGAACAGCGGACGATCCGTGAAGGGAATCCGGCTGAGCATCAGGAGCAAAGCGATTCCGAAAAAAATCAGCGCCGACTTATGCCGGGCCACGTCTACCGTTCCTTTTTTGGCTTTGCTGTAACCAATGTGTACCAGGGCAATGGCGATGATCATCATCACCGCATGCTCTACGGCGAAGTACCGGATACCGGCTTCCTTCATCGGGTTTACACCTTCCATTGAGAAGGCTGCGATGCCAAGCGGACTGGTCACGAAGTACATAATCAGTCCTACGAGCAACTGGATATCGCAGGAGATCATGAAGAACAGCCCTACTTTGCGATCACCGTCGGTATACGGCTTCTGACCGGTTACGCCGGCAGCGGCTTTGGCGATGGCTACGATGGCGAGAATCAGGACAACCCAGCGGAGCCAGGAGTGGATCGACAGTAAAACAGTTTCCATGTCGTTTGCTACGTTTATTCGTTTGAGTGGGGAGCCGGCGGTCCGGAATCCGGCGGCAAACAAACAGCCAAACCGCCAGATCACCAAACTGTCCGGCACATTTTGCCCCGCTTCTCCGGTGTTCCGGGAGTTTACTATTTCCCGTTCCAGAAGACGCTCAGGCCGTCTTTTCCGGCTGCAACGATCTCCGGTAGTTTGTCTCCGTTGAGGTCTACAATCTCCATGGCAATGCCCGTTCCTTTCGACTGGCCAGCCGGTCCGAAGATGATCGTATGCTTGTCAAAACCGGTACCGTTCCACGTGAAGTAAAACATACCATAGTCATCTTTTGCACCTGCATCATTATCATTATGAGCCCGGTAGCGCTTGCCGGTGACGAGCTCCGGCTTGCCGTCTCCCGTAATATCCCGCCAATGCATTTCATGGTACTGGGAGTTTTTGTCGTCAATTAGTTTCTTTTCCCAGGTACGCTGGCCGTTTGCGTCCGACTGCTTATACCAGAAGAGACCATAGTCATGCGCCGCGCCGACGATGAGGTCGTTTTTCCCGTCTTTATCAACGTCTGTCACCAAAATCGGGACGCTGGCCTGACCCAGTTTGAAATCTTCGTGAAACACCCATTTCTGGGCAAAGGGCTTCTCCGGCGCTTCCAGCCAGCCGTCGGCCAGAATGAAATCACCGCGGCCGTCCCCGTTTACGTCTCCGAAACCAAGACCATGCCCCTGTTTTTCCAGCAGTTGAAACTTGGTGAAACTTCCGTCTTTGTTGAGGCGGTACATTTTAAACGGCCGGCCGGGATTATTCGGAACGATCTCGGGCGTACCATCCCCGTCTACATCCCAGGCGCGGGTCGTTTCGACATTTCCGCAGGCATCGATGACATGTTCGGGCCATTCGGCGCCGAGTTTACCGGTGTTTTCTTTCCAGATCAGCGTTCCGCCGAACCAGCCGCCGGTGACGAAATCCATGCGCCCGTCTCCGTTCACATCCATCGGTATCGTCGAAAAATCATCGTAGTACTCCCCTTCTGCCCGGACCTTTCCGATGAAAAACTTCTTTTTGAAGGAAGGCCCTTCGTACCACCATTCGCCGGATACGAGATCCGGAACCTTGTCGCCGTTGACGTCGAACACGCCGACCGCCTCAAAGCGCTCTTCCGAAACTTTCTGCTGTTTGAAGGGGCGGTCTTTGACAAGCGGGGCGATCGCCGCTGCCAGAACCAACCAGAGACCTGTTTTCATTGTCGATCAGTTAATTTCCAGGGCGTCGCGGGCGGGCAGAGCCGGGAAGGGTGTATGTGGTTCGGTTTGATACCAAAAAATAGTTCCTGCAACATCGGAGCTTTGCGGGAGATACCGCCCGCCGCTCTTCCAGCCGAGGTCCTGAATGGTGACTTTCAGGTCTTTTTCGAAACGGACCGGATCGAGCAAATGCCAGCGGTACAGTCCGAAACGTTGCTGGGATTTGTAGGTACCATCCGGGCGAAGTACCTGCGGAAGGCCGGCATACGGCGTTGAAAATTCCGTATACTTTCCGTTGCGGTCAAAGTTGTAGCTCCCGCAGAAATAGTCTTCCGTGCCGGTACCGGCAATCGTCGGATATTCCTTGTCTCCATCCATAAAAAACTTGATTTCTCCTTCGCCCCACCAACCATTATTATGCACACCCCAGGCAAGGTAGGTTCCGACGTACTGGCCTTTTCCTTTGATTCCGTCGATGAGCGTAATCGGCTGATTGACCGGATGGCCGTTGGCTCTCCGGAATTGAGCGTGGAAGTAGGCTGCGTCGTCAGGTACTTCTGTCAGGGTGTAGTCCACCTGGTAGTAGAGCCGCATTTCCCGGTCGTCGAGGTTTTCCATGGTGATGCGGCATTTTTTGCGGAAGGGCATCGGCCAGTAGCAATTGAAGGCACTGCCCGGGTTGACGCAAACCGCCAGGGAGTTAAGCGGCGCATATTCGCCCCATCCCATGCCGAAAAAATCTCCGACGGGTACTTCAACCGACGGCGTCTTTTCATCATCCCAGTAAAAACGAAGAATACTGAAACGCCAGTTGCCGGTAGGCGTCATCCAGATATGCTGAATCTGCCCGGAGCCGGAGATTTCAGCAAGGGTAAATACCTGCTTGGGCTTGATAATGACGAAAGGGTTGACCTTCCATCCTTTGCCCAGGTCCCGGGCCTCGCGCCGGGCATTGGCCTGATTGGCACGGGTATCGGAGGTATCGGCCATGCCGCCTTTGCCGCGCTCTCCGGTGAAGTTTTCCGGGCTGATGGAGCGGGTTTGCGCATTTGACAGGCGATAAAGGTTGCTCAGGCCAACGTCAAGCCCGTTCCAGGGCTTGTTCTGGGCGAAAAGCGTGGTACAGGAAAGCAATAGCAGTACCGGTGCTAAACGGAGGTTCATGCAGGATAGATTTAAGAGGTTCTGAAGGGAAATTTCGTCATTCCCCTGAAAAATCATACGTCCCGGATAAAAAAGCCCCGACAACCGGTATGATTGTCGGGGCGAAAACCAGAAAAATTTCTGAGGTCAGAATTCGTAAAGAGCACGAATACGTAATCCAGCCGGTGTTTTCTCCAGGCGATAGTCACAATTCCGGAGAGACGGCGCCAGATAGGTTTCTACCTGGAAAGCCAGGTGGGCAAACCGCTTCTCCAGCCCTACTCCTGCGTTGAAGGAGTTGATCAGCGGCTCCCGGGGCTGAAACGTTGTTTTGTCAGCGCTGAACTCCCCGGTAAACGGATTCCGGATAACGTTGAACTTATACTGCTGATCTACCTTGACATCGATCATGGTTCCCGCAGACGTCAGAAAAGCCCAGTTATCCGGCAGGTTGGTCCGATATGTGATATTCAAAGGAATACGAATCATGTCCGATTCCGTATTGATGTTGATAATCTTGAAGTTCGGCGGAACCTTCGGCGCGTGGCTCATCCGGAAATCCCGGTGATTTTTGTCGATAAACTTCCGCTCGCTGACGTAGCTTTCTCCGTTCACTTTGGCGATCGTCAGACCGCTATTGATTCCCCAGTGCTTACCGAGAATGATGCCGACGGAAACAGATTTGGCTGCATAGTTCTTTTCCCACTCAAACCCTCCTCCGACACGGAAGGCCGTCGTCCGGGTTTTCGGCAGGCGTATCGACGGCGATTCCGCTGCGGGCGCCGCGAAGAATCGCCGCTTGACCGGTATAGCCGTTTTCACGGGAATTCCCTCCGGATACACATCAAAACCGGTATGTGGTCTGAGATAGGCTACTTCGGTTATTTTCCTTCCTTCCGAAACAGAAACGGACCGGTTTTCCGGCAGGTTGCCGGAAGCATAACCGGATGGACCGGGCTTCGTATCCGTTCCGGCAAAACGGGTACCTCCGGACCGGGTCTCGCCGGACCGGGTCTCGCCAGACCGGGTCTCGCCAGACCGGGTCTCGCCAGACGACAAGACATTCTCTGTTTCCCGGCTGTTCGCGTTTTTCGTGCCGGCAGGTGTCGCATACCGGTCACCGCGTAATCCGTTTCCTGCTGTCTCAACGCTTTCCGAGAATTTCTCGCCGGACCGCAGGGACCGCGTAGCAGTCTGGCCGGCCCCCTCCCCTTCCGACGCAACGCGATTACCGTAGGTCGACTGCCGGGTCTGATCGGAGAAGCGGCGGTCGGCAGGTTGTGCCGGACCTGCGGCGTAATCCGGGCGGGTTTCGGCGGTTACTTGTCCGTCGCCGGTCAGGTCCGGACGGTTATCAGCAGGATGTATAGTTTTTCCATTCGTTGCGGTTAAGGGAGATTGACTGGAAGAAGCGGCGTTTCCGGGAGCGACGGAAGCGCGGGCAGCGGTCGAGCGGACCACCTGAATCTCCCTGCGGAGCTCGGTGACCGTCTGCCGCAGGATGCGGTTTTCGCGGTACTGGATGATATTCGTCACCACGAGGATCGTCGCAACGAGTCCTGTAGCGCCATAGCCTACCCATTTGGCTCCGGTTCGGACCCACCAGGTTGCAGGCATCTGCTGTTTGTAAAAAGCCTGGAATTTCGACCACTCCTGCTCCTGGAAAGGTGGTTCGATTCCTTCCAACTTTCGTCGGACGGCTTCATTGAAACGATCCGTTTTCATCCTTTAAAAAGGTGTATTACCCCAGTTTCGTTGTGATACATAGGGATATGACTCGATAACCATTTGCTGGAGGAGCGCGCGGGCCCGCGCAAAATGCGAGCGGACGGTTCCTTCCTTGATATTGAATAAATCGGCGATCTCCCGGAGCTGATATCCGTCGACCACGTGCATCAGGAAAATAGACCGGTAGATTGGTTTCAGTTGCTGGACCAGCTGCAGGATTTCATCGGCCGAAATCTGATCGACAATTCCTTCATCCAGCACGGGATCCGGGACGGCATCGTACCCGATCTCACTATGAAATTTCTGGTTTTTCCGGAAGTAGCTGATTGCCGAATTGACCATGATCGTCCGCAGCCATGCTTTAAAAGGCAGTTGGGAATCATAGCGCTCAAGATTCCGGAATACCTTCAGAAAGCCCTCATTCAGTATCTCTTCGGCTTCCTCCGTGCTGGAAGAATAACGCAGGCAGATGCTCTTCGCGTAACTGAAATATTGTTGAAAAAGCACCCTCTGGGCGCGCTTGTCATCCGACAAACACGCCTGTATGACCCCTTCGAGGTCATCGTCCGAAAAGGATGCTTTCTTTCGAAAAAACAAGTTATCTCACGGGTTAAGGTTCCCTTCTATCTTCCTCATACGCAAAAGGAACCTGATTCGTTGCAGCCAATCTGTCTTTTATTGCCTCCGTCCGGAAATAGTTCCGACAAGACACCTTTCCCTGCCCGGAAGAAATAATTTCCTTCTCCCTCACGAAAATAGTTATTACTCTGATTTACAGACAAATAGCATATTCATTTTCTCGTTTTCGTTGAAAAAAAGAGATCAAACGCTTAAAAAAAGCGGCGTTCCTGCAACGCGCTTCCGGCACCCGGCGTAAGGGGTAATTGAATCGATTCACGGATTATTTTTCACTTAAAGCCTGATTCTCTCACTTCCATTATATCTCCGTATGAGAAAATACCTGCTTTTGTTTCTGCTGTTCACCGGAGGGCTCTACCTGACCTCCTGTACGAAAGACAGCTCTGCCGTGGCCGATTCCGAAGATGCACTCGACGCCGTAACGGCCACCGCCGCCCGGTACTCCGCCAGTGTCGATTCGGTAACGCACAAAAAATGTAAGGGAAGTTTAACAGATGTAGATGTTTCAAGCCTTTCCGCTACCATCACATCTTATATCAAGCAGAACTATTCTTCTGCGACGATCAAAATCGCGCTGAAAGACCAAGCCGGAAACACGATCGTCGGTATCGAAGCCGACGGACAGCCGAAAGCGCTTCTTTTCGATGCCAACGGAGCTTTCGTTCAGGAACTTCAGCATTATAAGAAAGCGGCACGGCTGACGGCAGTCGCCGTGGCCGATCTGCCTGCGGCCATTTCATCCTACATCTCGGCTAACTATTCCGGCGCGACCATTCAAAAAGCCGGAAAAAATGCGGAAGGGAGCTACTTCGTGGCGATTTCCGTAAGCGGCTCAATTAAAGTACTGCTGTTTGATTCGGCAGGATCCTTTAAGCAGGAGCTTCCGAAACCACCGAGTCACAAACGTCACTGATCTCTTTCCCGGCGGCCGGATGGTCGCCGGGTTCATTCACCCACCATCAAACCGCTACTTTAACGATGAAAACGACCTCCTTTCCACCTGCTGCTGCTCCGGCAGATCGTCCGGATTTATTCTCATCTTCGGGTACGACATCTCCCCTTTTCCCGCTAGACAGTCTGGATATAACTACTCACACGCGGCGACCGGCTTCAATCGGTGGTAACGGAGAGCAATCGCCGGTTCAGACAGCCAATCTGGATTGGCTCATCGAAGTAATGGTAATGGGTGTGACTGTTCTGCTGGCGTACTCCTTTTTCTGACAATCAGAAGAATACAAAAAAAGAAACCCCTCTTTCCCACAGGAAAAGAGGGGTTTTGTCGTTATAGTGACACCACCGCCTTGGGTCACCTTACTCAAAAAGTACTTCCATGAGGGCTTCAGGTCGCCACTTTAGGCCCTTTGGTGAATCAAAGGTCCTACTTATTTTCAACAACACGGACCGTATTCGACAATTGGTCAAAAATACCGGTTTTTCGGATACTACCTTACCCTTTTCGGGGGATCAGTAGCCTACCGTAAACCGCTTACGGCTGAATTGCGGATCCCGGACTTCGTCGACCAGCGCCACTGCGAGGTCTTCCACCGAAATGGCGCAATGCCCTTTTTCATCGAAAACAGGGCTGTCTGTGCCGGTCCGGAATACGCCGGTACGTTCGCCGGGAGCCAGGTGAATAGCCGGGCTGAGGAACGTCCAGTCCAGTTCGTTTTCTTTCCGGATCACATTCAGGAAATCCCTGGCTGCCAATGCTCCGGGCTTCCATTCAGCCGGAAAAGAATCGGTATCCACCAGTTGAACACCCGGCTGGATTTCGAGGCTTCCGGCTCCGCCGACCACAAGCAGGCGATTTACGCCGGCGGCCTTGGTTCCTTCCAGGATCGCATCAGAGCCTTTCAGAAAGTCTTCATAGATATTCGGGTTCGCCCAGCCGGGATTGTAAGCGCTAACCACGGCGTCGTGCCCGGCAACCAACGCTTTCACTTCTTCCGGATTCTGTACGTCTCCTGCCTTTATAGTAAGCGCTTCTGACGTTTCCGTGATTTTTTCCGGATGCCGGGCAATGGCCGTTACTTCCAGGCCCTGGGCCAATGCTTCTTTTAAAACGGCTGAACCGACAAAGCCGGTCGCTCCGATCAAGGCAATTTTCATGTTTCTTTGGTTATCAGTTGATCCTTGGTTACTTTTGGTAACTCAAAGATAGAATAAATATAACTGCCTGACAAGAAGGCATTTAAAACATACCCGGTAACATGGAAGTAACTAATGTTGACAATCAGCTGACTCCGGTTCAAAAAAAGATAGAAAAAATTTTCAGCCTGGAAGACGGCATCGGAATATGCCCCGTTCGCGGCATTCTCGACCGCATCGGCGACAAATGGTCCTTTCTCACGATCATGCAATTGGGAGGCGCGGGAACGTTGCGGTTCAGCGAACTTCGGGCGCGCATCGGAGATATTTCGCAACGCATGCTTACGGTCACGCTGCGCAGCCTGGAAGAAGACGGTCTGATACGCCGTGTTTACTATCCGGAAGTACCCCCGCGGGTTGAGTACAGTCTCACTCCGCTGGGCGAGAGCCTCCTGGAGCGCATGCTTGACCTTGCCGAGTGGGCCAATTCCTATAAACGGGAAATTGTTCGTGCGCGGCAACAGTATATTGCCGGCTAAAGTAAAAAGGCGACCGTGCGGTCGCCTTTTTACTTTATGACTTGTCTTCTTCTCAAAACTTGAAAGAAGCACTTGCGCTCAACGCTTCGCCACTGGAGGATCCTTCAGCTTTCAGTTGGCCGTCTACATAAATTTCGACTTTCAGTGTGGAAGACGTACCGGTGCCGATTCCGTTGACGACGACATTCGCCATCGTTGCTCCTGCAGGTACGCTTACTTCGGGGCTGGTCCAGGTTGCTCCGGAAAGGCTGGAGGCGGTGGTTACCTTGCTGTCATATCCGTAAATCGCGGTGTCCACATGCGCATCGGATGAGGTTTTTGCTTTGAAAACGATCGTGTGAGAAGATTTCGCCGGGTCATCTTTCTTCGAACAGGAGGTAAAAACGAGGGTCGCCAGAACAGTCAGCGTCAGAAAAAAGTACTTCTTCATGGATAGCGTTAACGTGGCGGCACTTTCAATAGGCAGGGGCCGGAATACCTGGCCCGGCAACTGCCGGGTCAGTATTCTTACGTAAGACAGGTCCGTTCCGGATGCCTCAAACCCGGGATTCCAGCATTTTTTTCAACCCGAGCATCTCGTCCCGCAGGCGGGCAGCATTGAGGAAGTCCAGTTCCTTTGCCGCCTGTTCCATTTCCTTCTGTACCTGTTTGATTCGTTCCTGGATCGACTCTGCGTCCATATACGCCATAACAGGATCCGCTGCGAGCGTTATTCCTTCCGGCTCCACGTAATAGTTTTTGCCCGGCTTGCCCATGACATCGGCGATACTCGTCTGGTCCAGAATAGCCTCTTTCGACTTACGGACAGTTTTCGGCGTAATACCGTTGTCGGCATTGTACTCCATCTGAATAGCCCGGCGCCGCTGGGTTTCAGAAATCGCCTTTTCCATCGAGCCGGTGATGCGGTCAGCGTACATGAGTACCTTCCCCCTGTCGTTCCGGGCCGCACGGCCGATCGTCTGGATCAGGGAGCGGATATCCCGGAGAAATCCTTCCTTATCGGCATCCATAATAGCAACGAGCGATACTTCCGGAAGGTCGAGTCCTTCCCGGAGCAGGTTCACTCCCACCAGTACATCAAAGACGCCCAGTCGGAGTTCCCGCAGGATTTCCACCCGCTCCAGCGCCTTTACCTCTGAGTGGATGTACCGGCACTTAACTCCTACCCGGTCCAGGTACTTCGATAGTTCTTCGGCCATGCGTTTCGTCAGCGTGGTCACGAGTACCCGTTCTTCCCGCTTGATCCGCCCGTGAATTTCATCGAGCAGGTCATCAATCTGGTTCTGGCTGGGCCGTACTTCAATTTCCGGATCAAGCAGACCGGTAGGCCGGATAATCTGCTCAACGACTACCCCTTCGCTGCGCCGCAGCTCGTAATCAGCCGGGGTGGCAGATACATAGATCGTTTGATTGGATAGTTCTTCAAATTCCTGAAACGTCAGGGGGCGGTTATCCAGTGCACTTGGAAGCCGGAAGCCATAATCGACCAGCGCCTCTTTCCGGGACCGGTCGCCGCCCCACATGGCGCGTATCTGCGGTACGGTCACGTGGCTTTCGTCAATCACGAGCAGGTAGTCGTCCGGGAAAAAGTCAATTAAACAGAACGGCCGCTGCCCCGGCTTACGTTGATCGAAATAGCGTGAATAGTTTTCGATACCTGAACAGTAGCCGAGCTCCCGCATCATCTCCATGTCAAACTCCGTGCGTTGCTTGATGCGGTCGGCTTCAGCAAGGCGAACGTCTTTCTCAAAAAACTTGATCTGTTCGACCAGATCGTTCTGGATTTCATGCATGGCGCGCGTGAGCGTATCGCGGCCGGTTACGAACAGGTTGGCGGGGAAAATGGCGACCTGGTTTTCGTCGCCGATCTTCTTGCCCGTTACCGGGTTAATCCGGTGAATAGCCTCGATTTCGTCCCCGAAAAAAATAAACCGGTAGCCAAAATCCGCATAGGGCAGGTGAACGTCGACCGTATCGCCTTTCACCCGAAAGGTTCCGCGTGTAAAATCCGCTTCGGTCCGGGAATACAGAATCTCGACCAGCCGGTAGAGAAACTGGTTACGGGAATACAATTCGCCAACTCCCACCCGCATAATACTCTTGCGAAACTCGTCGGGGTTACCCATACCGTATATACAGGAAACGGAAGCGACGACGATGACGTCCCGGCGGCCCGACATCAGTGCCGAGGTAGCAGACAACCGCAGCTTATCAATTTCTGTATTGATAGCCAGGTCTTTTTCAATGTACGTATTGGTGGAAGCGATGTACGCCTCGGGCTGGTAGTAATCGTAATAGCTGATGAAATACTCTACCGCGTTGTTCGGAAAGAACTGCTTGAATTCGCCGTAAAGCTGCGCCGCCAGGGTTTTGTTGTGACTAAGGATCAGGACGGGGCGGTTGACTTCCTTGATCACGTTGGCGATGGTAAACGTCTTTCCGGAGCCGGTAACGCCAAGCAGCACCTGTGCCGGCTCGTCCCGGTGAAGGCCTTCGACCAATTGCTGGATGGCTTTGGGCTGATCGCCGGTAGGTTGGTATTCAGAGGTCAGTTGATACTCCATAGTTTAGTCGGAATAGCCAGATGAGGGACAACACAAACAAATACCCAAATCATTCCGGAGGGAATTTAATTTTTATTCGTTTTTTCGGCTTACAACCTTTCAGACTTTTCTGTTGTCTGCAGGTTGTCATCCCGTCTGCTATGAAATACGCGTACCTGCTGCCGCTGGCTTTGCTCGCCTCCGGCTGTGTCCAGACCTACCGCCTTGGTGCCGGACTGCATACCCATGATCTGTTTTACCAGGCGAAACCTCTCACTCCGCTTGACTCCACTATTGCCTCCGCAACCTACGTCGGAGGGCAGGTTGTTGCCGGAAGCGGCTATGGCGGCGGGCTGAAAGCCCAGCAGGACGAGCACTTTCTGGGCCTCCTTCAGGTATCCCGGGCACATAGCTGGCGGAACGGAGCGGTCAGCTACGGCGCCTTTGGGTATACAGGTTATTACCGCGTTGGCCAGTATACCTTTTCGGAGTATGACACAGGCGGCATGAAGTTGCCCAGTATCTATCAGGGTAGTTATTCATTTACCGGATGGGGCCTGCGCGGAAGCGCTTATTTTAATACCCAGCTGGATCCCAAATTTGCCTGGCGATTTTTGGGAGTGGAATGGGCCTATAGTACCGAATACGGAAATCTGACAGACTTGCGGCAACGTATCCCGCAAAAACAGATCAGGAACGGCAGCTATGTCACTGACAAGTGGCTGATCGTCAGTGATCAGTCGATGGTTACACTTGCGATCGCCACCGAAGCGGAGATTTCCAGTGACCGCGCCAAAGACAAGTCTTTCGTGATGAAATATGCTGTCGGACGTTCGTTATCAGGCTATTTGGGCGAAGGTTGGTTCAACACTGCCAATTTCACGGCGGCGTACCAATACCACCGGCATACCTTCCACCTTCATATTGGCAATATCAACCGCAAAGGTGCTTACCAGTTCGGCTATCAATTCCGGCTGGAGCAAAAAAGAAAACCACCCCGGCCGTAGCCAGGGTGGTTCGGGAAGTAACCCCATCATCTCTTAAACCAGCTCGTTGTCCTTCAGGTATTCCGCGATCTGAACAGCATTCGTAGCAGCGCCCTTGCGCAGGTTGTCAGCCACGATCCAGAGGTTCAGGGTATTCGGTTGTGTTTCGTCGCGACGGATACGGCCTACAAACGTTTCGTCCTTGCCGTGCGCCGTCACAGGCATCGGGTAAACGAAGTTCTTCGGATCGTCCTGTACCACCACGCCCGGCGCTTTTTCCAGAATCGCACGTACTTCAGCCAGATCGAATTCATTTTCGAATTCAATGTTCACGGCTTCCGAGTGCCCGCCTACAGTCGGGATACGTACGGTCGTCGCCGTTACAGCAATAGCGTCGTCACCCATGATCTTCTTGGTCTCGTTGACCATCTTCATTTCCTCTTTCGTGTAGCCGTTATCGAGAAATACGTCGATGTGGGGCAGTACGTTGAGGTCGATCGGGTGCGGGTATACCTTCTGAACGGAAGTATCTCCGGCGCGTTCGGCAAAAAGCTGATCTACGGCTGCTTTTCCGGTACCGGTTACTGACTGGTACGTCGAAACGACGACGCGGCGGATTTTGTACTGTTGGTGCAGGGGGTTGAGCACCACCACCATCTGAATCGTCGAGCAGTTGGGGTTGGCGATGATTTTATCTTCCGTCGTCAGCGTATGTGCGTTGATTTCGGGTACGACCAGCTTCTTGGTCGGATCCATGCGCCAGGCAGAGGAGTTGTCGATCACCGTGATACCCGCCTCCGCAAAGCGCGGAGCGAGTGACAGGGACGTGCTGCCGCCTGCGGAGAAAATCGCAATAGCCGGCTTGGCTGCAATCGCGTCTTCGAAGCTGACAACCGTATATTCCTTACCCTTGAAGGTTACTTTTTTACCAACGGAGCGCTCAGAAGCGACCGGAATAAGTTCGGTGACAGGGAAGTTGCGTTCTTCCAGTACTTTCAGCATCTCACCACCGACCAATCCGGTGGCTCCAACTACAGCGACTTTCATCGTTCAGTAAAAAATTATAGTTAAACAATCGTTTTTTGAATGGGAGCTTTTGGGCTGTAAGCTTTAGGCTATAGGCTATAAGCCATTGAATCTGTCCTGTTCTTTTCCGCTTACAGCTTAAAGCCTATAGCCCAATGCTTACATCCTGATTACTAGCCAATTACACCGTCAACTCCTCTTCCATAGGCACAAAAAAATTCGTCACCGCGAGGGAGAAGAACCGACAAAACAACTCTGGCAAACGAGGGTCGAGGCCCCGCTCACTCCGAGTGTTCTATTTGGTTTTCTTTGATTTCACAGTGACGAATTGTCAGAATGGCCGCAAAGTAAGGCGTTTCCTTTCTTTCAAAAAAACGGATGGGGAATTTTTTTTAACTCCTGTCATAAAAGCGGGATTTCACCGGAAATAGCAGCATCCTTCCGGCGTCACACAGGCATCCATCGGGATGTCGTAACGGTCGACGTCATCAATGCGATCAGACGGGCCGAAAAACGAAAACCCGACCTTCTGTACATCCTTTCGGCATTTGGCCAGAAAGCGATCGTAAAAGCCCATTCCGTATCCGACCCGGTATCCGGATCGGTCAAATGCCAGCAGGGGAAGTAATACCAGGTCGATCCGCTCCTCCGCAATCATTTCCTCTGCCTCCGGTTCGGGAATGCCCCAGGCATTTTCCACAACCGGCGTATCCGGCGTCAGTGGAAAATGCCGCATCTCCCTGGTTTTCAGGTCCGACACAGAAGTAACCACCTGAATATGTGGATAACTCCCCCAAATCCGGTGGATAAGTGGCCAGTTATCCACTTCTTTCTGTTTCCTGATGGGTAAAAACACGTGGAGAACCTGGATATCCCGCAGAAAATCAGCCTCCTGGAAATGTTGAATTATCGACAGGCTGTGGATAACCGCTTCTTCCGGCAAAAGATTTTTCCGCTGTTCCCGGCCCTGTTTACGCAGTTCAGCCTTCGTCATGCCTTACATAATGGATAGGTTCTGCCCCGAATGCCGACACAGCACGGTATAGGCGCTGGGCTTGATACGCCGCAGAAAAGGAATCGCCCGCAAGACCGCAATTTTAGCTGAAACGACCGCTCTTTTGAAAGGACCCGGATAAATCTGTCTCAGGATTTCGGGCGAAAAGAACGAGAACCGTTCATCCAGTACTTCAAACCCTTCCGACTTGAGCAAAAACTTAAAAAGCGCCGGCGTATAGATGTTGATATGTCCGTAGGCGAGAAACCGGTCTACTTGTTCATCCACAAAAAAGCTGAAATCGATCGGTATTTCGAGTATCTGGTATTCCGATACCCGGGCGATTTCCCGAAGCAGCATACGCGGGTGTTCAACGTGCTCGATGACGTGTGAGCACGTAGCGAGGCGGAACTGCCGATCCGCAAAGGGGATATGGTACCCGTCAAACAGCCGTACTTCTTTCAGCCCGGGGATATTTCGGGAACGGATAGCGGCGGCTCCGCTTTCAGATATTTCAAGGGAAGTAAGGCTGCCCTTGTACCCGGTCCGGGTAAGTGCCTCCAACACGGCGCCGTCTCCGGAGCCCACGTCCACCAGCTCCTGAAAATCCGCCCGGAGCAGGCTCTGTATGTTGATGGCTTTCTGCCGGGCGCTGCTATCCCGCCAGGCCGAGGCTCCCCCGGCGTACTGGTCTTTGTACGTACTCAGCAGCGACTCTGAGATCGTCTGACTCATAGATCGATTGAAGTTTCGTCGTTTTTCCGGCTTCGTCCCGGATATATGCCTTCCGGCCCCCGATCCATCCGCTCATCCAGCGCCGTTAACGCGCCGTCTTTCCGCTTCATCTCCGTTACGAATCCGGTTCAGGATTCAAACAGGAACCCGAACTTCTAATTCCCTAATAGCCATGAAACGCTTCGCCTTTACCCTGACCGCCGTTCTCGCTGCCACCGCAGCCTTCGCCCAAACTGACAGCCTGAACACTCCCCGCCCCCAAAACGACTGGATGCGGATGCACAAAAGCGATTTCGAAGTATCCATCGGCCTGAACACGTTTGCCGACCGCAATACCTCCGGAATCACGGGGTATGAACTCCGCCCGATAGGCAGCCGTTTCATCTCTCTCGGCAGTACGCACCGCTTCAAACTTGTTTCCGGCCGAAACGCTGCCTTAGCCCTGAAGACAGGCGTGGAAGTCTCCTGGAACAACTTTATGCTGGAAGGAAACCGGCAGATTACGGCAGACGGGCCGACTGTCCTGTTTCCTGAAACCGCTACTCCCCTCTCCAAGAGCAAACTGACGGCAGCATACCTCAATATTCCGGTGATGCCGACAGTCGTTTTCCGGAAAGGCGCCTTCACCCATATCAGCCTCGGCGGTTATGCCGGCATGCGGCTCGACAGCTACACCAAAGTAAAAGAGGAAGACGGCACAAAAGACCGTACCCACGGACGGTACTACCTCAGCAACTTCCGCTACGGCATCGGCTTGGATCTGGGTATCCGCGGCGTAGCGACGCTGTTTGCGCAGTACGACCTCAACACGGTATTCGACCGGAGCCGCGGTCCTCAGCTGAATACGATCAACTTTGGTATCCGGTTATAACGACCACCAAAGCCTAAAAAAGGGGAGCCGAGGCTCCCCTTTTTTAATTATTTTCTTTCCAATGAATAGCACATCCGACCGACTTGGTCACGTTGAGCATCACCGGCTTTCCGGTGAGCAGGTTATTAACCGCATCTTCAACATACCTTTTCGTCACGCCTGACGGGTCCTGGGAGCTGTCGTCAATGGCGCCGATGTACTGCACCAGAAACCGTTCGCCCGAGCGATGCAGCACAAATACATGCGGTGTTCGCGTGGCGCCGAAAGCCTGGGCGACCTGCTGCGTTTCATCAAACAAATACGCAAACGGGTAGCTCTTCGCCCGGGCCCGGACTTTCATATTCTCGAAAGAATCTTCTTCGTATACGGAAGGATCGTTCGGATTGATCGCGAGTACCGGAAACCCGGCCGGCCGGTATTTGCGGTCGAGCGCGATAAGCCGGTCTTCGTATGCTTTCGCAAACGGGCAATGATTCGCCGTAAAGACGACGATCAGGCCTTTGGAGGACCGATAGTCACTCAGGCTCACCACGGAGCCTTCGGTGCTTTTCAGCCGGAAATCGGCTACGGCGTCCCCGATGTTGTAGCCCCGCTGATCGGCCGGGCGATCGGTTGCGCCGGCCCAGCCCGCCGCTGCCAGCCAGAAGGCAAGCAGGGCAACTCTGATGCGTGTCATCGTTCCTGTTTTTTACGCGGCATAAATACGAAATCTAACCCACATTCCGGACCCCGGCCGTACGGTTCTCCCCGGATAACGACAAAACAGTCTCTTCCGGCATATCGTGCCCAACAAAAAACGGGAGGCCCGGCCGGGTCTCCCGTTTTTTGTTCGCCTGCAAAAGGATCAGGCTGTTTCTTTTTCCTTGCGCTGGAGCTTGCTGCGCCGCATGCTGTAGCCGAAGTAAACAGCCAGACCCAGTGCCATCCAGACGATCAGACGCATCCAGTTTTCTCCGCCGAGGCCGTACATCATCAGCAGACAGGTAACAGCGCCGAGGACGGGAACAACCGGGGAAAACGGCGTCCGGAAAGGCCGCGGGGTATCCGGATCCGTTTTGCGCATGATAACAACGCCCAGTGATACAAGTACAAACGCGAAGAGCGTGCCGATACTGGTCATGTCACCGACGACGTCGCCGGGCACAAACGCAGCGAATACGCCGACAAACAGGAAGAAAAGAATATTGGAGCGGTACGGCGTCCGGAATTTCGGGTGCAGATCACAGAAAACCTTCGGAACCAGACCGTCCTTGGCCATCGAATAGAATACCCGTGACTGGCCCAGCAACATCACCAGAATAACCGAAGAGAAACCGGCCAGAATGGCCACCGTGATAAGGGTGCCGAGCCAGCCGTATCCGTGCATGTACTTTTCAATGGCATAGGCGACGGAGGCTTCCTTCCCGGCTGAACGGAACTCGCTGAAATGCGCAACGCCCGTCAATACGTGTGCAAAAAGAATATACAAAACCGTACAAACGACGAGGGAAACGAGAATCCCGATCGGCATGTCACGCTTCGGATTCTTGGCTTCCTGAGCGGCCGTCGACACGGCATCGAATCCGATAAAGGCGAAGAACACCGTCCCGGCGCCTCCTACAATACCCCAGAAACCACCGAAATCATGCGTCACACCGGCAGAATCGGTCACTTTCGATACTTCCGGAATGTAAGGCATGTGGTTGGCCGGGTTGATGAACTGCCAGCCCAGGGCGATGAAGAGTATTACAATCGCCACTTTCACAATCACGATGATGGCATTGACCGTAGCCGACTCCTGTACCCCGCGGATCAGCAGGAGTGTCAGGGCCGCCAGAATAAACAGGGCCGGGATGTTCATGATGCCCTGCGTACCCAACTCGGATACCTGGAAGGGAGAGTGACACCACTGGTAGGGTATCTCTGTCCCGAATAAGGTGCCTAATAGCTTGTTGAGGTATTCTGACCAGGCGATCGAAACTGTCGCGGCGCCAAGCGCGTATTCCAGCACAAGATCCCAACCGATAATCCAGGCGACAAACTCGCCCATCGTGGCGTAGGAATAGGTATAGGCAGATCCGGCGATGGGGATCATGGAAGCGAATTCGGCGTAGCACAAACCGGCGAGGGCACAACCCACGGCTGCCAGAATGAATGAGATCGTCACGGAAGCGCCTGCGCTCTCGGCAGCGGCGGCAGCGGTGCGGACGAAAAGCCCTGCCCCGATAATTGCCCCGATCCCCAATGCGATCAGATTTCCGGCAGAAAGCGTCCGCTTGAGAGAGCCTTCTCCCGTTGCGTCCGCCTCGTGCAAGAGTTGTTTAAGCGGTTTCTTGACCCAAATGTTTGCCATATAAATGCTCCGTTAGGAAAATTTTTTTGAATGATGTTTAGGTTTGTAAATGAAGCGGCGAAATAATATTTGTCAAATATGCAAAAAAACCGAGTTCGTCCGCAAACGCCGATTCAATTTTGACGTCTGCTAATCGGCAGAATGGGGTTTTCCCGAGACGCGCCAAACACGGGTCGGAAAGGCCGGAAAATTTTCCTGCGAAAAAGACAAAAACGCCGCCGGACGCCTACTCTCCGGCGGAATGACGTTTCGGAAAATTGAAGAGAAGAGAGGTAATCACCGGTCCTACAAACAATACCACCGTTCCCAGTGATACGTAGAGATCAGCCTCCTCGCTTTCGAGAAAACGGCAGAACGCCGACTCTTTGAAGAAGTGGCAGATAGCCGACGACGTCAGCTTCACGCCGAGAATACCGATGACAATAAACGCGACGGCTTCCATAAACGGAAAACGCTCCATCAGCTTCACGAAAGACTGTGCGACAAACCGCATCGCCAGAATTCCGATAAAAACACCGGTACAGATCAGGTAAATATTGTCCGTAAACGCAACCGCCGCAAAGACATTATCAATCGAAAAGGCGAGGTCCATTACTTCCACCAAGGCAACCGTCGCCCAGAACTTTCCGAGCAGGCCGATGGAGTTTTTATAGAACCAGTTTTCCTTTTTATCGAGCAGATCGTCTTCGTGGCTCGGCGTGGATTCCCCCTTGAAGTAATTGAAACACAGGTAGAGCAGGTAGAGCCCTCCGACGGGCTTGAGCCACCATACTTTCACCAGCCAGGTGGCCGCCAGCAGACAGATTCCCCGGAAAAGATATGCACCGACGATGCCATACTTGAGTGCTTTCTTTCGCTGGTCCTGAGGCAGGTCCATCACCATCGTGGCGAGAACGGCCGCATTATCGACCGACAGCAGGCTTTCGATCAGAATCAGATTCAGGATGATAAATCCGGCTGTTTCGAGGTCTTCGCCCAGCAGGTGGTGCAGAAAATCCATTGCGTCTTTTTGTCTATAGAAAAGTGGAAAGGTGCGTTGCGGCGGCAAAGGTAAGTCCGGAAGCCGAATATGCCGCCTGCCTGTCGGCACGGCCGGAATCTTTCCCGCCGTCAAACTATCCGGCAGGAAATTGCGTTGCCCCACCAACGGCGGAAAAAACACGCAGCCGGTTGAGGCGTATTGATTACTTTTGCCGCCAGTCTGAAGAGACCATTTTTATTCACTTCCATGAAGAAAGCTGTCATTCTGATATTCCTGTTCTGGTCCGCTCTGGCGCAGGCACAGGTCCTTAAACCATATACCCTCCAGTTCTCTCTTTCCAGGAAAGAGGTGAAAGTCGGGGAAACCGTGGACGTACTCATCGACGCCCGCATGAACCCCGGCTGGCATATCTTCTCCTCCGACCAGGACCCCGATGTAGGGCCGCTGCCGGCCGTCGTCAAGTTCAAAAAGAACGGAACATTCGAGACGGTAGGCAAGCTTCGCCCGTCTTCCACCCCTACCGAAAAAATGGATGAAATTTTCGGGGGAAAGGTCCGGTACTTCGAAGGAAAAGGCGGCTTCAAACAAACCATCCGCATACTGAAAGAAGGAGCGAAAATAGAAGGAAGCCTGGGCGGACAGGTCTGCCAGGACGACGGACTCTGCATTGCCATCAACGACGGCGATTTCAGCCTCCCCAACCTGAAAGTACTCCCAGGAGAAGCCCCGAAGGAAGAAAAAAAAAACGAGGCCATAACTGATACGGTTTCGACGGCGCCTCCGGTCTCCGTACCTACTGTTACTGCTGATAATCAGAAAGATACCACTACAACAATCGCTTCCGCGGCGCCGGCGTCACCGGAACAACCCGAGGAAAAGAAGGACGGTATTTCATTCGGAGACCTGGTACTTGCTTTTCTGGCCGGCCTCGCAGCAGTAGCCATGCCCTGTGTCTATCCGATGATTCCGATGACGGTGGCAATGTTCACCAAGCGGGTCGACTCCCGGGCGGAGGGCATTACCAAAGCCCTGTTCTACGGTCTTTCCATCATTCTCATTTTTGCGTTTTTCGGGACGCTGGTTTCGGCCATTTTCGGAAGTGCATTTGTCAACTTCATCAGTACGCACTGGGCGCCGAACCTGTTCATTTTCGCGATTTTTGTTCTGTTCTCTCTGTCGTTTCTCGGAGCATTTGAACTGACGCTCCCAAGTGCGTTTGTCAATAAAGTCGATGCTCAGGCCGACAAAGGCGGCTGGGGCGGTATCTTCTTCATGGCCTTCGCCCAGGCGCTGGTTTCATTCTCCTGCACCGCGCCGATCGTGGGCACCGCGGCGATCCTCGCCGCCAAAGGCAGTATCTGGGATTCGGCCTTGCTGAATGTCAGCTTCGGGTCCGCATTTGCGCTTCCGTTCGTGGCAGCGGCATTTATTCCGAGTTTCCTGAAGTCGATGCCCAAATCCGGCGGCTGGCTCAATACGCTCAAAGTACAGCTCGGTTTCCTCGAACTGGCCATCGCCCTGAAATTCCTCAGCGTACCGGATCAGACGTACCACTGGGGCCTTCTCAATCGGGATGTATACCTTTCGCTCTGGATCGTGATCTTTACGTTGATGGGCCTCAACCTGCTGGGTAAGCTCCGCATGTCGCACGATAGTCCGCTGGAAGCCGTCACCATTCCCCGGGCGCTGTTTGCCATTCTGATTTTCTCGTTCTCGGTCTACCTGGTGCCTGGTTTATTCGGCGCGCCGCTGAAACCGCTCTCAGGTCTGTTGCCGCCGGAAACGTCTCAGGAATTCAATCTGTCTCACGCCAATGGCGCTGCTGCCGCACCGAAAGGTATCCTGCCGGCCGACCGGAAGTATGCCGATTTCCTGAAGCTTCCGCACGGGCTGGAAGGCTTCTTCGACTACAAGGAAGGCCTCGCTTATGCTCAGAAAGCAGGTAAGCCTATCTTCATCGACTTCACCGGCCACGGCTGCGTGAATTGCCGGAAAATGGAGGAAACCGTCTGGAGCCAGCCGGAAGTACTCAAGCGTCTCCGTGAAGACTACGTTATTGTTTCTTTGTATGTGGACGATAAAACGGAACTGCCGGAAAGCGCACACTACGTATCGCGGGTAGACGGAAAGCTGAAGACGACCATCGGCGACCAGAACCTCGACTTCGAAATTGAGAAATACAACTTCAACGCGCAGCCGCTTTACGTACTGATAGACCCGAAAAACGACGCAAAACCGCTTGTCAAGGCCGTAGCCTATGAGCCGAACGTCGAAAAGTTCATCCACTACCTCGATGAGGGTAAAGCGAAATTCAATAACTAAGCAGCTATTCCTGCTGCTCGTACTCGGATGTACCTGTCCGGCGCAGGCACAGGAGCAACTATTGGTTGTCAAAACGCGTAATACAGGTACCTCGGAAGGGGTACTCACCCGGTTTGAGCGGATAAAAGGCCACTGGAAGCAACGGGGAGTATCCTTGCCGGTCGCTATTGGTCGCACAGGACTCGCTCCCGCAAACGGAAAGCGGGAGGGCGACGGAAAATCCCCTTCGGGGCTATTGCGGCTTGAAACGGCCTTCGGTACCGAGCCCAAACCCGCCGGTATGAAGTGGCCGTATTTACAAACGGATGGGTCGTGCTATTGTGTGGATGATGTGCAGTCGGAATGGTACAACCGGATCGTCCATGCCGATACCGTTCGGAAAGACTGGCAGTCTGCCGAAAAAATGAAGATCGACGCCTACAGGTATGGCCTGGTCATCGGGTACAATACCGAGCAACCGGTTCCGGGCAAGGGCTCCTGTATTTTTCTGCATATCTGGGACGGTCCTGCCATTGGTACCGCCGGCTGTACGGCTCTTTCTGAATCCAACCTGCTGGCTATACTCAAATGGCTGGATCCGGCAAAAAAGCCGGTACTGATACAAGTGTCCCAGGCCGATTACCCCGCTTTCCGCACCCGCTATTCCCTACCCGATTAACTGTTTTCACGATGAATCTCGTTTTTGCTACCAACAACCGCCATAAACTCGAAGAAATCCAGCTCGCGCTCGGGTCTTCTTTTCATTTGCAGACACTTTCCGATATCGGCTGTACGGAGGAACTCCCGGAAACGGGCCGGACGCTGGAGGCTAACTCCCTCGAAAAAACGAAGTTTCTGGCCGACTACTACAACGTCGACTGTTTCGGGGATGATACCGGCCTGGAGATTGACGCCCTTGGCGGAGAGCCCGGCGTAGATACGGCTTACTATTCCGGCAGCCGCGACGCCGACTCCAACAACCGGAAAGTACTCGAAGTGATGAAAGGTATTGAAAACCGGTCTGCCCGGTTCCGCACCGTCATTACCCTAATCCTGAAAGGCGAAATCTATCAGTTTGAAGGTATTTGCGACGGCTATATTCTTGAAGAGGCCGTCGGCACACAGGGTTTTGGCTATAACCCTATCTTCCGCCCCGAAGGCTACGACCGCAGCATGGCCGAAATGACTATGGAAGAGAAAAATGCCATCAGCCACCGGACGCGGGCGTTTGGGAAGATGGTGGCGTTTTTGGAGGAAAGACTGTAGGACCTGTTTTCAGTTTACGGTTTTCTGTTAGCACCATACTATAACTGAAAACAGAAAACCGTAAACTGAAAACTCATTTCTGCCCATTCCCCAACGTATCCCCTGCCATCTTCTTGTCTTTTTTTCCGAAGACGGAGAAGTGAACATAGCGCTTGGGTTGCTGGCGGAAGTCGACCAGGAGCTTGTCCAGGTCTTTCATCATGAGGTTCAGGTTGGTGTAAAGCTGCTCGTCTTTGAGCAGTTTACCGGCGGTACCCTGTCCGCTTTGCAGGTCTTTCAGCAGGTGTTGCAGCTCGCCGACGGTCTGGTTGGCCTTCGCGACGGTTTTGCCGAGCTGCAGGGCATTCAGGGAATCTGCAAACGTATTGGCTTTGGCCATAAGAGGTTTGATGCCTTTTTCCGTCTCTACCAGTTGGGTCGACAACTGATTCAGGTTACCCATAATCGCGGCAATCCCTTTCCGGTTTTCATTGATGGTGGCGCGCAGGGTCAGGCCCGTTTCGTCCACGTTGGCCAGTAGTTGATTAAGGACATCGCCGGTTTGCTTGAAGCGGGACACCACCACATTCAGGTTCCGGATGAGGGAATCTGCGTCGGTCAGGATGGGTACTGCCTTGTCCTGCAACGCAGCGGTGAGGCCGGTTTGTTTGCTGGATTTAAGCGTATCTCCTTCGGCAATGGCGGCGCCCTTTCCAATCTGCAGCTGGATGGCTTTGCCACCGAGGAGGCCGTTATCAGCAAGAAGTGCGACGGTATTATTGGTCAGCGGGACGTCTTTGTCGAGTGTCAGAACGACCAGGATCCGGTTATTCTGGTTGGCAAGAATGCGGGTTTCCTTGACACGTCCGACGGCAACCCCGTTGACGGTAATCTGATTGGAGGCGGTCAGGCCATCGACGCTGTCATAGATGGCATAGTATTCCCGGGAAGTAGAAAAGAGATCCGAACCTTTCAGGAAGTTAAAACCGAAGTACAGGATGATCCCAGAAATGAGGGTCATCAGTGCTACCTTAATTTCTTTAGACATGGCTTGGCTGTTATCGATGGGCGTTTGGGAAGGGCCCATTTAGGCTTCCCAAAAGTAGGCGAAACTGCTGAAAATGCAGAACCTCTCCTCAAAAAGCGGCCTGCAGACGGTTTCTGCCGCGCCGAGAGTTACCTTCCATTTGGGAAGCTTACGAATCCGCCGTACCTTTGCGACTTCATGGCCGGTGGGGGTTCTTTCGAACCAAAAGGCTGATCGTCAGCCGGTTTCCCGGCCCATCGAATCATTCAAATAACCAGCAATTCCCAAACATGTCAACGGTCACCGCTTCCCGCATTGAACGCGACACCCAACTCTTCGATCTCATCGAGAAAGAAGCTCATCGTCAGGAGTATGGCATTGAACTGATTGCTTCCGAGAACTTTACCTCGAAGCAAGTGATGGAGGCTCAAGGCAGTGTCTTAACGAACAAGTATGCCGAAGGTCTTCCGGGCAAGCGTTACTACGGCGGTTGCGAGGTTGTTGACCAGGTGGAACAGCTGGCCATTGACCGGGCGAAGGAATTGTTTGGTGCCTCCTGGGCCAACGTGCAGCCGCACTCCGGCGCGCAGGCCAACGCTGCCGTTTTCCTGTCATTCCTGAACCCGGGCGACAAGATCCTCGGCTTCAGCCTGGCACACGGCGGACACCTTTCACACGGATCTCCCGTCAACTTTTCCGGTAAGTACTTTCAGCCGTTCTTTTATGGCGTAGAACAGGAAACCGGCCTGATCGACTGGGACAAAGTAGAAGAAATCGCCCTGCGCGAGAAGCCCCGCCTGCTCATCTGCGGCGCGTCGGCCTACTCCCGCGATTGGGACTATGCCCGCCTGCGGTCTATCGCCGATCAGATCGGCGCGCTGTTGCTGGCGGATATTTCGCACCCCGCTGCGCTGATTGCCAAGGGGCTGCTTAACAACCCGATGGAACATTGCCACATCGTATCTACGACAACCCATAAGACCCTCCGCGGTCCCCGTGGCGGCCTGATCCTCGTCGGGAAGGATTTCGAAAACCCCTTCGGTATCAAAACCCAGAAAGGTGATATCCGGACAATGACCAGCCTCCTCGATTCTGCCGTATTCCCCGGCACGCAGGGTGGTCCGCTGGAGCACGTCATCGCAGCCAAGGCCGTTGCCTTCGGTGAAGCGCTGACCGACGAGTTCGCTGAATATGCCCTTCAGGTTCAGAAAAATGCGAAAGTGATGGCACAGGCGTTTGTCGACAAAGGCTACAAAATCATCTCCGGCGGTACGGATAACCACCTGATGCTGATCGACCTGCGTCCGAAGGGTCTCTCCGGCAAACTGGCGGAGAATACCCTCGTCAAGGCTGATATCACGGTGAATAAAAACATGGTTCCGTTTGACGACAAATCCCCGATGGTCACGTCAGGTATGCGTGTCGGAACGGCGGCTATGACGTCCCGCGGCATGAAGGAAAACGAAATGCTTCAGATTGTGGAGTGGATCGACGACGTCCTGATGCACAATGACAACGAAAGCTACATCGCCGACGTCAAGCAGAAAGTGAACACCTGGATGAACGAATTCCCGCTGTATCGCTAAGACCGGCATGAGAAAAAGATTGGGGTTTGTAAAGCGGGATGTCCCTCTTTTCAAATCCCAATCTTTTTAAATTTTAATACGCATTCCCGAATCGCCGTGTCTTTCCTCATTACTTTTGATTTTTTCTTATAAAGACTAGTAAAATGCCTCTGGATCAACTTTGGGACGACGACGAACAGGAAGGTAAAGGTGGAGAGATGACCTTCATCGAACATTTGGAAGAACTCCGCTGGCACATTATCCGGGCGTTGGCGGCGATTCTGGTGTTTACGGTTGCTGCCTTCATCTTTCACAAGGAGATCTTCAACTACGTTATCCTGGCCCCCAAGAACCCCGATTTCTGGACGTACCGCCAAATGTGTAAGCTGGCGACCCTCCTGAATGCACCGGATCTCTGTGTCAATAAAATCGATTTTATTCTCATCAGCCGGGAAGTGACCGGCCAGTTTATGATGGCGATGACCTACTCGGTCATCATCGGTCTTATTTTCGCGTTTCCCTATGCGTTCTGGGAAGTGTGGCGCTTTATCAAACCCGGACTGCACGACATGGAAGTGAAAGCTTCCCGCGGGGCCGTATTCTGGGTAACATTCCTGTTTCTTCTCGGCGCGCTGTTCGGCTACTACATTGTCTCTCCGCTGGCGATTAACTTCCTGGCCAATTTCAAGGTCGACGAGTCCATCGCCAACCAGTTTGATATTTCCTCCTACATCGGTCTCCTGGCAATGATGGTACTTGCCTGCGGGCTGACCTTCCAGTTGCCGATGGTTACGTTCGTCCTGTCGAAAATCGGCCTGCTGACGCCCAAATTCATGCGGGACTACCGGAAGCACGCCTTCATCGTCATTCTCATCGTGGCGGCGATTATTACGCCTTCTCCGGATGTGTTCAGCCAGATGCTCGTGACGGCGCCCCTCCTCCTCCTGTACGAGATCAGTATTTTCGTTTCGGCGCGGGTCAATCGCCAGCGTCAGGCAGAATTAGATAAAACTCTGGGCGACTAGCGGAATTTTTTCTACAAAAACCCGGTTGCCTGAATTGACAAATCGTACGTTTGCGCGTCTAATCCATGCGCATCATGCGATTTGTCAATTTTTTTTGTTCCCAACACAGCCCCACTGTGTCGTTTTTTCCCAAGCCATGAAAAAAATTTATTACCTGACTACGTTTCTTTTTTCCCTCATTTTGTCCGCAAACGCCCAGAAACAACCTTACAGCCGCAAAGGCGAGTTTTATGTTCTGTGGGGATACAACCGATCAACATACCGGAATTCGGACATTCACTTTTACGGCAAAGGGTACGACTTTACCCTGTACAATGTCGTCGCGAAGGACAAACCCAGTCCGTTTGATTTCGAGACGTATTTCAATCCCACCGAATTTTCCATTCCGCAGTACGACCTCAATGCCGGCTGGTTTTTTGCCGATCACTGGGCGGTTTCCGTCGGCTGGGATCACATGAAGTACGTCATGGTGAACGACCAGGCAAGTACGATTTCCGGTCATATTTCAGGGACGGTTTCGAACCCGGATATTCCGGTGAATCCCGCGTATGTCGGCGACTACAACAAGACGCCCATCGTCATCAACTCAAACGATTTCCTGACGTTTGAACATACTGACGGTTTCAACTATGCGAGCGTGGAACTCGATCGGTATGACCGGATCTGGAAAGCAAAAAACGGTATTCAGGGTCTTGACTGGCTCGTAGGCGTCGGCGCGGGCGCTATCGTCCCCCGAAGCGATGTACGGCTGTTTACGGTCGGAAAAAACAACGCCTTTAACTTCGCCGGCTGGGGTACTTCAGTGAAAGCCGGTCTCCGGTTTGACATGTCCCGTCGGCTGTTCCTCCAGGCCGATTTCAAACACGGATATACCCGTCTTTTCGACATTCATACCACCGGCCGCGGCAGCGACCACGCCAAACAGAGCATCTGGTTTACCGAAGGCTACGTAGCGCTGGGGTATAAGTTCGGCAAACACCGGCCGCGATAACAGTAACAACAAACAAAAACAGGCTTCTTACGGAGCCTGTTTTTGTTTGTTGGAATATGCCGTCTGTCCCTTTTCGGACCATCCGCCGGATAACCTAAAACCGGACTGCCTTCACTTTCTGGTCGATCCGCATGACCGACTCCTGGTGAAAATAGAGGCAATATTTTTTCCGGATCAGGTCAATGGCCTGTGAGCGGCCTTTCGTCAGCGGAACGAAAGCCAGTACTACTTTCGAAGGTTCTGAAATCACTTTTCCGGAAGCTCCCCGCCACTGCCCGCGCGCGTCGACTACCGAAAGCCCTTCCGGCAAAACCGGCGTGATTACGCTGTCAGAAAACGCCTGCCAGTCGGCCGGTGCAATCAGACTTCCATCAGGTCGGCTTTGCCCGAAATACAATTCAACACGGGTATACCGGCTGCAGCCGACGAGCGCCAGCGCCAGCAATCCGGTCAGTATACTTTTCATACGTGCAAAAGAGGCTTTATTCTTCCTCCGCAGGCTCCCAGAGCTCTATTTTATTGCCTTCCGGATCCAGAATCCAGCCGAATTTTCCGTAGGTTTCCTCCTGAATTTCGCCCACGACGGTTACGCCTTCAGCCCGAAGCTGTTCAATCAGTTCGGGCAGGTTTTCTACCCGAAAATTGAGCATGAACGGCTTCTCGGAAGGAGCAAAATAGGTCGAGCCTTTGGAAAAAGGGCTCAGAACCGTCAATCCCGTACGCTCGGGCTGCTCTGCTTCGCGCCAGGTGAAGTTCAGTCCATAATCATCCGAAGGAATTCCCAGGCGTTCGGCGTACCATTTTCTAACGGCAGCAGGGTCTTCACACTTGAAGAACACGCCGCCCAGTCCGGTTACTCGTTTCATACAAGGTTATAAGAATGTCTTTCGTTAAAGTACACGAAAGAACCCATACCCCCAAACTTCACTGCCAACCATCCAATCCACACAATTTCTGACTAAACGCAACGCCGGGGGGTGCATCTGACGTAATGGAAAATATCCCTCTGCTTCGCTCTCTTCCGGACATGAGAAAACCACTATTATCTGTTGTCTTCCTGCTGGTTTCCGGCTGGGTATATGCCCAGCAACCACACCCGTTATACTCTTCCAAACAGACACAGCTGCTGGAGAAAAACGCCCGTCTGGCCGCAGACGGGGAAAAACAGTCGTACAGCAAAGCGCTGGAACTCGTCCAGAAACGCGGCTGGTTTGCCGACAAAGTCTTCGCCAATGGCCGGCGTGTACGTCTCCACGGTCTGGATGCGAAAGGTGAACCCGTTTATGTCACAACGTTTTCAAATGTCGCGTCGGCGGCTACGACGAAGACCAACTCCGTTCAGCCGGGCGGCAGTTTAGGGCTTGCCTTGTCAGGCAGCAGTGCGGGGCTTTCCGGCCGCCTGGGCGTGTGGGATGGCGGGGGTGTCCGCCTGGATCACGTTGAGCTGACCGGCCGCGTCACGCAGGTCGATAACGTCACCACCAATAACGAGCACTCGACACACGTAGCCGGAACGATGATCGCCAGCGGTGTCAATGCCATTGCGAAAGGGATGTCGTTCGGTGCGTCGCTCCGGGCCTGGGACTTCACCAGCGACCTTTCGGAAATGACCTCCGCTTCTTCTACCCTGCTCATCTCCAATCACTCTTACGGGCAGCTCGCGGGCTGGGATCAGGATGAAGACGGTACCTGGCGGTGGTATGGTAACGACGCCGTCAGCGAAACAGAAGATTATAAATTCGGCTACTACGATACCCGTGCCAGGGATTTCGACAAGCTTGCCTTCAGTACGCCTAACTACCTGATCTGCTTCGCCTCGGGCAACTCCCGCGATCCGGATAATACCTTCAAACCTGCTGACGGCGCCTCCTACAAACTCGGCTCCGGCACTACCACGAGCACCAAAAGCCGCAACAGCAACGGCTCTTTCGATAATATTTCGACCTATGGAACGGCAAAGAATATCCTGACCGTCGGCGCGGTCTATGCTGTACCGAATGGCGTCAACCAGTCGTCCGATATTCAGCTGGCGTCCTTCAGCGGCTCCGGGCCGACGGACGACGGGCGTATCAAACCCGATATCATGGGCGTCGGGGTAAATGTCCTTTCCTCTTCTGCCAGTGCGAAAGACGCCTATGCGGTATTGTCCGGGACGTCCATGGCGACGCCCAATGTTTCGGGAAGTCTGTTCCTTCTTCAGGAACTTTATTCCCAGCAAAACAGCGGTAGCTTCATGCGGTCGTCTACCCTTAAAGGCATCGTCATTCATACGGCGACAGACGCCGGTAATGCGGGTCCTGATTACAATTTCGGCTGGGGACTTCTCAACATGGAGAAAGCCGCCAAAGTCATCCTCAATACCGATAAAAGCTACTCCGTTCAGGAGCGTGAACTGACTTCCGGGCAAACACAAACCATCGAGGTAGTTGCGTCGGGGCAGGGCCCGCTGCGCCTGACCATCGCCTGGATCGACCCGGAAGCGACGCCGCTGACCATTGCGACGACCGTCCTCAATAACCGTACCGCACGACTGATCAATGACCTAGATCTTCGTATTTCAGACGGAACGACAACCTGGCAACCTTACCTGCTCGATCCCGACAAACCTACTCAGGCAGCTACCACGGGCGACAACGTCAAAGACAACGTCGAACAGATACTCGTTGCCAATCCGGTTCCCGGCAAAACCTATACCGTCACCATCTCCCACAAAGGCACGCTCGTCAACGGCAAGCAAGCTTATAGCCTCGTGGCGAGCGGCATCGGCGGGAAAGCCTACTGCGCTTCGTCGGCTACAGCTACCAACATCAGTAAAATCAGTCAGGTTGTTTTCGGGGGAATGACCAATACCCTGCCTGATGGCTGCGCAGCGAGCCAGTCGTTCCCCGACAAACAGGCCGATATCGGTCCGGGACAGACCGTTTCCTTCCAGATCACTGTCGCCAACTGCAACGGCCAGAATACCACTAAAACCGTCCGCCTGCTGGCCGATTGGAACCTGGACGGAGACTATGACGATACCGGCGAAACGCTTGGTACGTCCGGATCGCTTTCCAGCGGAGGTGTTTACAACGGTTCTGCGACGGTACCTGCTACCGTTGTGGAAGGGCAGCTGATTCCGCTGCGGATTATTTCAGCCGAAGGAACAACCGTCGCCAATTGCGGAACCTATGCCGGCGGGCAAACGCAGGAATATGTACTGCGGGTCGTCAAGCCGGCAAAAGACGCAGGCGTAACAGCTATTGTTTCTCCCGAAAACAGCTTCTGCGCCGGAAATGCAGTGCAGGTGAAGCTCCGGGTACAGAACTTCGGAACCGAAGCCCAGTCGAACGTACCGTTAACGGCGACGATCAAAGACGGATCATCCGTAGTAGCTACGCTCACCGGCCAAACCTCGCTCAGCGCGTTTGAAACGAAAGACGTATGGTTGTCGGGTAGTTTCAATGCTGAATCCGGTAAGAGCTATACGATCACCGGCGTTTCGGCGCTCTCGGGCGATCAGGTATCTTCCAATAACCAGACGGAAGTAACGCGGGCGGTAACCGTCGCCGTAATGCCTCAGGCAACGGCCATGACCTGCGGTTCGGATGGCAAAGTAACCCTGCGCAATGCCGCTTCAGGTACCGCCTTCTGGTATGATTCTCCCTCCGGCGGAAACCTGCTGGCGATCGGTAACGCAGCTTCCCTTGGCCAGAAACCTGCTTCCGGAACCGTCTATGCCAGCCTCAACGAGTACAGCGCCAGCATAGGGCCGGCCACAAAAAGCACGCTTGGAACGGGCGGTTATAACCAGTTTTCTCCCGGTGTAAACGTGCGGGCCACTATTCCGGTCGTTCTCGAAAGTGCCCGCCTGTACATCGGTAATTCGGGGAAAATCACGTTCACCGCCTATACTACGGCAGGTGTGCAGGTATCGACGGTGACGCTCGACGTCACCGCGACCCGTAATCCGGCGGCGTCCGGATCGCAGGCGGACGACGGATCGGACCAGGGCGCCGTCTACCCCCTCGGGCTGGTTCTTCCGGCTGCGGGAGATTATGTCATTCAGATTTCCTATGCCAACGGGGCGACGATCTTCCGGAACCTCGGCAGCTATACCTATCCATTCACGCTCAGTAATGTCTTTTCCATTACCGGAAATGGTGCCGGTACCAGTCAAAATTCATACTACTACTATTTCTATGACCTGAAAGTACGGGCATCGGGCTGTCCGAGCGCCCGCGTAGCGGTTCCGGTAACGGCCGGGTCTGTGACTTCTCCGGCGAAGATAACACCGGCCGACAGCGCCTTCCTCTGCTCCGGAGGTACGCTTACGCTCCAGGCCAATACCGGCACCGGGTTTACGTATCAGTGGTATTCGGGGTCGACGGCGATTTCGGGCGCTACTAATGCCTCTCTGGCCGTTACAGCCGCCGGAAACTACACCGTTAAGGTATCGGAGCCTTCCGGATGTGAAACGACGTCTTCCGTGACGAATGTCTCGCTCCGGAATGTGGCTACGCCTACGATTACGCGTACCGAACTGGCGCTCGTCTCCTCCGAAGCCTCGGCGTATCAGTGGTTGCTGAATGGTGCTGCGATTTCGGGCGCTACGAAGCAGAATTACACCGTGACGCAGTCAGGTACCTATTCCGTCCGGATCACCAATTCTCAGGGCTGTACAGCAGTTTCTGACGGGGTTACGGTGACGATCACGTCGGTTGCAACGGCGCCGGTATCCGTCAGCCTCACCTTACAGCCGAATCCGGCGACGGAGATGATCCGGATCGATTATCAATCCCCTGAGATGACCGGAGCTACGGCGTCGTTTTACGGGACGGACGGGCGCTTCCTTCAGTCGCTTTCCCTCACCAAATCGGGAGAGGTACTTTCGGGAGATTTCCGGCTCGACGGCCTGCCGGCTGGCCTGTACCTCGTGCGGGTATCCGACTCCCGCCGAACGCTGAGCCGCCGGTTCATCAAACAATAATCTTCTGTGCTTTCAGTGAGCAACGAAAATTGATTTTCTCACAGAATACACAGAAACGTAAAAAGGCTACCCTGTCCGATACAGAGTAGCCTTTTCTTCTTTCCGGGGAGACTAATTTCTCCGGAAAAACTGGAGCAGGACAATGACAATCGTGGTATACAATGTGCTGCTGCCTATTTTGATCAATGTCGGGACAATCAGCGACAGATTAAGCGCTTCCAGGCTGAAAAGAATCGTATGGTGAAGCAGCGCCGACAAAAACACGTAGCTAATTACCCAGCGCAGGTTCATGACGGTAATGGTCGGTTCGTTTCGTTCTTCATAGCCTCGCGCCGGAGTCAGAATACGCAGGATAACCGGTCTCGCGAAAGCCAGAAAAACAGTACTCGCCGCATGCAGGCCCAGGGTATTGTAAAAGAAATCCACAAATATCCCGGTCACAAAGCCCAGCAGCAGTACCTGTGTTTTAGGCGTATCAAAGGAAAACGACAGCGTACTGGCAATGTATACGAAGCAGAAAGCATGATCGAACAGAATCATGCTCCGGAAAAAGAATACCTGCAGCAGGAGGTAAATAACTACCCAAAACGTCGTATTCAGAAAGTTGCGGTTCATGGGCTCTCTGTCCGGTTATTTGGTTTTGGGGTTGAGGGTACTTTCCAGCTGCTCCTGCTGGCTTTGAAGCCGGTTGTCAAGAATATACACGTATGACAGGTTCCGGAAGTCTGTTGCAAGCTTCAGGTCGATATCCCAGAAGGTCTGGTCTGCACTGATACCCAGTTTCTTAACAAACCCGACAAAGATACCGGCCGGAAAAACGGAGTTGAAATGGGACGTCACAATGGTATCGCCCATTTTGACCGACTTGTACCGCGAAATATCATACAGTTTGATCTTCTCGGTATTGTCTCCTTCCCAGCGACCCGAGCCGATTTCACCACTCCGCTTCACAGCAGAAGAAATGCGCATAGGCGGATCGATGTGGAGCAGTGAGGTTACCAGCGAAAAGTCCTCCGAGCAACCCTTCACAATTCCGACGACGCCGGTGGGCGAAATAACACCCATCCCCGGCCTGACGCCGTCTTTGGTACCTTTGTCGAGCGTCAGGTAGTTGTTTTGCGCAACGAGAACCGAGTTTTTCACCACTTTGGCGACAATCGGCTGAAAGCGGGACGCTACCGCCGAATCGGCCTTGTAATTCACCGCCTGAGGTACCTGCTTGTTTTTCAGGAAGGTAATCTCGGCGTTGAGGCGGGCATTCTCGACGGCCAGGGCGTGGTTGACTTCACCCAGGTTGAGATAATTCGTTATCGACGCCTGTAGCTGAAGACTGCGGGCAACGTAGTAGTTCGTCGTATGGAAATAAATAGAACTCGGATAATTGTTGAACTTGAAGTAGCACCACAAGCTCAGCACTTCCAGCAGCACAAACAAAATAAACGCCCGCTGCCGGGCGATGAAGGCAAAGAGCTGGTTCATCCGGACAATGAAAATGAAGAGGGTGGAAAGCAGCCGCTACCGTCCGGCAAACCGGACGACACCTGCTTTCCCCCCTCCGCTGTGGCTATCAGCTAATGAGTACCGCCTTGTACTTCTCCAGGTCCTTGAGTACCTCGCCCGTTCCGCGGACAACAGCCCGGAGCGGATCATCGGCAATGTGAATGGGAAGTTTGGTCTTGGCAGCCAGGCGTTTATCCAGACCGTGCAGGAGTGCTCCTCCGCCGGTCAGGTGGATACCGTTGTGGTAGATATCGGCAGAAAGCTCCGGAGGTGACGTTTCCAGGGCTTTCATCGTTGCTTCTTCGATCTTGGAGATGGACTTGTCGAGCGCGTAGGCAATCTCCGAATACGTTACCTTGATCTCTTTCGGAATACCCGTCATGAGGTCACGGCCACGGATTTCGAAGTCGGCCGGCGGGTTGTCGAGCTCCGGCAAAGCCGCTCCTACTTCAATTTTGATGAGCTCGGCCGACCGCTCCCCGATGAGCAGGTTATGCTCCCGGCGCATGTAGTCGACGATATCACGTGTGAAAACATCCCCCGCAATACGAACCGAAGCTTCGCAGACGATGCCCGAGAGGGCTATAACGGCGATTTCTGTCGTTCCGCCTCCGATGTCCACGATCATGGAACCGTTGGGTTGCTGGATATCGATTCCGATCCCGAGCGCGGCGGCGATCGGTTCGTGAACCATGTAGACTTCTTTCGCTCCGGCGTGCTCGCAGGAGTCCTTGACAGCCCGTTTTTCTACTTCCGTGATGCCGGACGGGATACAGACCACCATACGGTGGGACGGCGTGAAAAACCGCAGCCCCTTCCGCTCGTCGATCAGCTTGATCAAACCGCGGATCATGAGTTCTGCGGCGGTAAAATCAGCAATTACGCCGTCTTTGAGCGGACGGATGGTTTTGATGTTTTCGTTGGTCTTTTCGTGCATCTGCATCGCCCGATGGCCGATTGCAAGCACTTTCCCGGTGGTTTTATCGAGGGCAATAATGGAGGGTTCATCCACCACAATCTTGCCTTTATGAATAATGAGCGTATTGGCCGTGCCTAAGTCGATCGCGATGTCGCTGGTTAGGAAATCGAATAATGCCATTGGAAGCCTCTGAGCGTCAGTTTTTTGGTTTCGTTTCTTAGGAATGTGCAAAATTAGAGAATCTTATCCAGAAACCCGTTTTAAAGATTTTTTTAACACAAGCATTCTCAGGGGTACGGTCTTTTAATACGCTTTCACGTATTTGCAGACCGGATTCTGCAGGTAGAGCGGTGGAACCAAATTCGTCAACTGTCTGTTTATCAGTGGATAATATCAATTTTGAATGAAGAAGAAAAAAACAACAGAAAACCATACCCTCACCAAAGAAGAACGTTTTATCTCCCAGCTGAAAGCGGAGATTCTTTCCTTTTTCGATGTCAACTACCGGGATTCTTTTTCCCTGCCCCAGGTATGGGAGCAAATGGATGTACGAGGAAAATCCCTGCGCGAGATTTACCGGCTTCTGACGGATGAACTTGTAGAAGATAAAAAGCTCCTCCTTCGCGACGGCCGCTACCAGATTGATACCGGCCTCCGGTATCGTACCGGACGTGTCGAACATGTCAATAAAAACTATGCATTTGTCGTTCCGGACGATAAAAAACCGGACGAAGACGATATCCGTATTCCGACCGAAAACCTCAATGGCGCGCTCGACGGAGACCTGGTCAATATTTCCATCTGGAAAGGCAGTCGCCGCTCCGGCTACAAACCCGAAGGCGAAGTACTGGAAGTGACGCAGCGGAACCGTACTGAACTCGTCGGTACCTTCGAGCAGATGAGTCCGAAGTACGGGTTTGTCTATCCGGATAACCGCCGGATCTACAATGACTTTTTTGTCCGGGCCGAAGATTTCAACGAGGTAAAAGACGGGGAAAAAGTCATTCTCGAAATCACCAAATTCCCGGCAGAAGGCGTCCGGCCCGAGGGCAAAATCAAAACGGTTCTCGGAAAGGCTGGGGAAAATGATACCGAAATGCACGCTATTCTGGCGGAATTCGGCCTCCCCTACGAATTTCCCGAAACCGTCGAAAAAGAAGCCAACGCCATTTCTGAAAAAATCCTTGTCAAGGAAATCAAGAAACGGAAAGACTTCCGCCAGGTACTCACTTTTACCATCGACCCGGCCGACGCCAAGGATTTTGACGATGCCCTGTCTATCCGCTACCTGGAGAACGGAAACGTAGAAGTTGGCGTACACATCGCCGACGTAACCCACTACGTCCAGCCCGGAACGGCGCTCGAAACCGAAGCATACCTGCGGGCTACGTCTGTCTACCTGGTCGACCGCACCGTACCGATGCTCCCGGAAAAACTATCGAACCAGTTGTGTTCGCTCCGGCCGAACGAAGATAAGCTGACGTTCTCGGCGGTATTCGAACTCACTCCGGATGCGAAAATTGCGAAAGAGTGGTTTGGACGGACCATTATTCACTCCGACCGCCGCTTCAGCTATGAAGAGGCGCAGGAACTACTTGAAAATCAGGAAGAAGGCATAGAACTTCCCTTCCGTGACGACCTTCACCTGCTCAACGATCTGGCGAAGAAACTCCGTACGGAACGGTTCCGGAAAGGGGCGGTCAATTTCGAGACGGTGGAAGTCAAATTCCGGCTCGACGAAAACGGAAAACCGCTGGAGGTCTTTCAGAAAATCCGGAAAGACGCGCACAAGCTTATCGAAGAGTTCATGCTGCTCGCCAACAAGCGGGTAGCGGAATTTGTCTTCCGGCTGAAACCCGACGAACCGCGAAATACCATGGTATACCGGATTCACGAAGCACCCGACCCCGACAGGCTTAAAACCTTTGCGGATTTTGCCCTGCGGTTCGGGTATCAGATTCAGGTTGAGAAAAACATCGCAAAGTCATTCAACAAGATGATGGACGATGTCGAAGGAAAGCCCGAACAAAACCTGATCGAAAACCTCGCCATCCGGACAATGGCCAAAGCGCGGTATTCCACCGACGCCATCGGGCACTTTGGCCTGGCGTTTTCGCATTACTCCCACTTCACGTCGCCCATTCGCCGGTACCCGGATATGATGGCGCACCGTCTGCTGCAACATTACCTCGACGGCGGCAAGCCTGTCGAACGGAATGAGTACGAAGGTCGCTGCAAACACAGCTCCGAACGTGAAAAACTCACCGCCGAAGCCGAGCGCGCCAGCATCAAGTACAAGCAGGTCGAATTCATGCAGAGCCGGGAAGGACAGGTATTCGATGGTATCGTTTCGGGTGTGACGGAGTTTGGTCTCTTTGTCGAAATCACCGAAACCGCCAGCGAAGGCATGGTACGCCTGGCTGATCTGAAAGACGATTTTTATGATCTCGACGCGGCGAACTACCGCCTCGTCGGGCAGCGCTCCGGCCGGATTATCAACTTCGGCGATGCTGTCCGGGTGAAAGTCCGGGAAGCGAACCTCAGTCGCCGGGTCATCGACCTCGAACTGCTCGGTATTCTCACCGCCGGCGATTCGCCCCGGCTGAAGCCGATTCCGACCAATGGAAGCCGGGGCGGCAGCCGCGGAGGCTCCCGGGGAAACAATAGTCGCTCCGGAAGATCTTCCTCCTCTCCGAAAGACCGAAACCGGTCTTCCAACCGGAAAAAACGATAAAACGAAGGCCGTCTCCCAAACGAGACGGCCTTTTTTCTGTGCAGTCTGTGTATTCTGTGAGAAATAAAATACAGCTCACAGAATACACAGACTGCACAGAAGTCGTCACTTGAGGGGTTCTTCCGAAAGAAACCCTTGAAAACGCACCCTATACGGCAAATTTTTCCTACCTTAACTCGTTACTTGGATCACTGCGGCGCCCGGCGCCGATGAACCCATACGACGACTATGAACGCCTCTCCCGTCGATTCTCTGCTCGTCCAGCTCGACGAGTACAAGCGGAAATACTATGCCAATCTTCTCCTGAAAGGAGTCATCTTTTCGGCGGCGGTAGTATTATCCGCATACCTGCTTTTCAATACACTGGAATATTTCGGTCATTTTGGAAAGACCTTCCGGACGCTGCTGTTTTTCGGCTTTCTGGGGGTCTTCCTGAGTTCGATGCTCTTCTGGGTCATCAAACCGTTGATATTCCTGTATGGACGGAAGAAACCGCTCTCGAATGAAGAGGCCGCCCGGCAGATCGGGCGGTTTTTTCCGGAAGTGGGCGACCGGCTGCTGAATACCCTTCAACTGGTCAGCCAGAGCCAGAGTGATCTAATTCAGGCATCCATCCGGCAGAAATCGCAGCAACTGGCAATCGTGAAGTTTACGGATGCGGTAAAGCTGGAGGAAAACCGGAAGCACCTGAAGTATGCGGCGGTGCCGGCCGTTGTTATCGCCGCTATTCTCTTCGTTTTTCCTCAGTTTTTTACGAAGCCGACGACGCGCCTCGTTCAATTCCGGAATGAGTTCGCGGAGGAAGCCCCTTTTTCTTTTTTCCTGGAAAATAAGTCATTACAGGCCTTCCGCAACGAAGACCTGGTCGTGGAAATGACACTGAAGGGAAACGCAGTACCGGAGGCTGTATACCTCAACGTAGCCGGCCGGCGGTTTAAAATGGAGTCGTCGGATCTCCGGCATTACTCCTATACCTTCCGGAAACTGCAGCAGGATTTTGATTTTACCTTCGAAGCGGCAGGCTATTTCTCGCCTTCCTATGACGTGGATATCGTTGCCCGGCCGAGCCTGACCGGTTTCGACGTATCCCTGCAGTATCCCTCCTACCTCAACAAACCTGCCGAGACGCTTAAAAACACCGGAAACCTCACCGTGCCGGAGGGTACAGTGGTGGAATGGCAGTTTTCCGCAACGGAAACCGATGCCGTCAGCCTCTCCTTTTCCGGCAAACCGGAGCCCGCTGAAAAATCGATGCTCGGAGGTTTTCACCTGGAAAAGAAAGTGCGCACGTCAGGAGAATACCAGGTGTCGCTTCAAAATAAGTATGCGTCCAACCTGGAGCCGGTCAGTTTCTTCCTGAACGTCATCCCGGATAAATACCCCGGTATCACGCTGGAACAGTACCGGGACTCGACGCTATACAACTACCTGGTACTGGGCGGTAATATTTCCGATGACTACGGAATCTCCAATCTTCGGCTGTTCTACCGCATAATCCGCGAAAATGATACGCCGAAAAGCTATGCATCGCTGGGTATCCCGTTCTCCAAAGGACAAACCATCCAGAGCTTCTATTACCAGTGGGCCACAGATTCGCTCAGACTGGCGCCGGGAGACAAAATCGAGTACTATGTCCAGGTGTGGGACAATGACGGCGTAAACGGCGCGAAATCGGCCAAAACGGGGCTGATGAACTACGCTGTTCCGTCGAAAAAAGTCATTGAGAAAGAAATCGAGAACGCCGTGGAGAAAACGGAGAACCAGCTCGACCGCTCTCTTTCCAAGGCACAACAGCTCAAAAAAGAACTGGCTGCACTCGAAGCCCGTCTCCGCAATAAGCGCGACCTCGATTACCAGGACAAAAAGCAGCTCGAAGAACTTATCAAAAAACGGGAGCAGTTGCAGGAAGAACTCCGCCAGTTGCAGGAGCAGAATATGTCGCTGACGCAGAAGCAGCAGCGGTTCAACGAGCAGCGACCGGAGTTGGCGCAGAAATTCGAGCAGCTGCAGAAGCTGATGGACGAGTTGTTGAAAAGCGATTCCGACAAGCTCTACGAACAGCTGAAGCAGATGCTCGAAAAGAATCAGGACGAGCGCCTGCTCGAAATGCTCGACCGTATGAAGGCAAAAGAGCGGAATACGGAGAAGGATCTCGACCGGGCTATGCAGTTGTTCAAACGTCTCCAGCGGGAGCAAAAGCTTGAAAAGTCGATCGACGAACTCAAAAAGCTCGCCGAAGAGCAGCAGAAACTCGCCGAGAAAACAGACCAGCAGAAAGACACCGCGCCGAAGGATACCAAAGATGCGAAGAAAAATGAAGCTGATTCATTGAAAAACGCTCAGAAAGACGCGAAAAAGAACGAGTCCGACTCCTTGAAAAACGACGGCAAAAACAACGAACAGAAGGACGGGAAAGACAACAAAGACGGGAAGGATTCCAAAGACGGAAAAGAAAACAAGGACGGAAAGGACAGCAAGGACGACAACAAGGGCGAAGACAGCAAAGACCAGAAGGATTCAAACTCTCTGGAAAACGAGCAGCAAAAGTTGCAGGACGAGATGGAGGACATCAAAAAGAACCTCAACGACGTCGAAAACCTGAACAACGAGCTCAAGGACATGCAGGAGAAGGATATGGGCAAGAAAGAGCAGCAGGAAATCTCCGAGCAGCAGCAGCAGAGTCAGCAGGACATGAAGAGCGGCAAGAACCGCTCCTCTTCCCAGCGGCAGAAAAAAGCGGCGCAGCAGATGAAGCAACTCGCCCAGAAATTGTCAGACATGAAGCAGCAGGCGGAAATGGAAGAGAACGAGGAAAACATGGATGACCTGCGGGATATTCTCGAAAACCTGGTTCGCCTCAGTTTCGATCAGGAGCGGCTGATGAAGGATTTCCGCGGCGTGCAACTGGCCGATCCCCGCTTTGTGAAACTGGCACAGGAGCAGATTAAGCTTCAGGACGACGCCCGGATTGTCGAAGACAGCCTTTACGCCCTGGCGAAGCGGGTACTGCAGATCCAGGCGTTCGTGACGCGGGAAGTCGGCGATATGAAGAAAAACATGGACGATGCTGCGCGGTTTATCCGCGAGCGGAAGCTGCCGATGGCCACTTCCAAGCAGCAGTTTGCGATGACGAACATCAACAACCTGGCGCTGATGCTGTCGGACGTCTTGAAGCAGATGCAGGAAAACGCCATGAGTATGATGTCGGCGTCTCAAAAAGGCAAGAAAAGCAAGCGTCAGCCCGGCAACAAACCCAGCATGGGCAAGCAGCAGGAGCAGATGAACCAGCAGATGCAGCAGAGCCAGCAAGGGCAACGCAACGGTCGTGCCTACTCCGAGCAACTCGCGAAAATGGCGGCTGAACAAGCCGCGATCCGCAAGCAGCTCCAGGAGGCTATGGATAAGCTACGGGGCACGGAAGCCGGGAAAAAGATGCAGGGAGAGCTGAACGAGCTGATGAAGAAGATGGATCAGACCGAGGAAGACCTTGTCAACAAGCGGGTCACGCCGAATACCATCAACCGGAACAAGGAGATTCTGACCCGCCTGCTCGAATCCGAAAAGGCCATGCAGGAGCAGGAAGAAGAGCAGAAGCGCAAAGGAGAAACAGCGAAGGAACAGCCCCGGAGGGTCCCTCCTGCTTTTGAACAATATGTGAAGGAAAAGCAAAAACAAACGGAACTGCTCCGGACGGTCCCGCCTTCCCTTTCGCCGTTCTACAAAAAAGAAGTAGACCAGTATTTCCGAAAACTGAAATAGTTATCCACGTGAAACAAAAGCCGGGGCATCGCTCCGGCTTTTTTATTTTATGCTAGTAAATATCTAATAATCAGCCTATTACAACTCAAATAATTTATCCACGCGTTATCCACTTTTCTATCAACACGGTTATCCTCCGGGTTATGCACAAAGTTATCCACATTCCATTTCCCGTATGTCCTCCCGGGATTTGAGTGTATCTTTGTGATTCTCAATGACTAAGCAATGATTCGTTTTTTTACGGAGGATGTGGAGTTTGCCGTTCCGTTTCCTCAGAAGACCCGCAAATGGCTGAAGGTTGTAGCAGAAGCGGAAGGTACTTCCGTCGCGGAGTTGAACTATATCTTTTGTTCGGACGAGTATCTCCATCAGATCAACGTCGAGTACCTCGATCACGATACCTACACCGACATCATAACATTTGATAATTCAGAAGACGAAAACGCCGGCCTGACCGGCGATATTTTCGTGAGCGTGGAACGAGTTACGGACAACGCCCGTTCTCTCGGCATTCCCTTTGTCGATGAATTGGCACGTGTTCTCGTCCACGGTATCCTGCACCTTTGCGGGTATAAAGACAAGTCGGACGAGGAAGAAAAAGCCATGCGCGAGCGGGAAAGTCATTACCTTCTTCTACGGAAATAGTTTGTTCCACGTGAAACCCGCCGGAATTTCTATTCTTCTCGTTTCACGTGAAACAACATTGAAACAATCAAAAATCTTTCGGATTCACTCCCCGTGCCCGGGAGGCCATGTGTTGAAAATGAGTGGGGTACATTAGGCTATGTTCAGAGAATACGATGTTATAGTGGTAGGTGCCGGGCACGCCGGTTGTGAAGCGGCACATGCTGCGGCCACGATGGGTTCCCGCGTTTTGCTGATCACCATGAATATGCAGACCATCGCACAGATGTCCTGCAACCCCGCTATGGGAGGCGTCGCGAAGGGGCAGATCGTCCGCGAGGTCGACGCGCTCGGCGGCATGTCCGGTATCATTTCGGACAAGACCATGATCCAGTTCCGGATGCTGAACCGCTCGAAAGGACCGGCAATGTGGTCGCCCCGGTGCCAGTCAGACCGTGTTCGGTTTGCTGAAGAATGGCGGCTTGCATTGGAACAAAATCTCAACGTCGACTTCTGGCAGGAGATGGTTTCGGGACTTTTGGTGGAAGAAGGGAAGGCAGTCGGCGTCGTTACCCAACTTGGCATTGAAATTCGTGCGAAGGCCGTCGTATTGACCAACGGTACCTTTCTCAACGGACTTATTCACATCGGAGAAAAGCAGTTTGGCGGCGGGCGAACCGCGGAGCGGGCGGCGACGGGAATCACCGAGCAACTCGTTCGATTGGGTTTTGAAGCCGGCCGGATGAAGACCGGGACGCCACCGCGGGTAGACGCGCGCAGCCTGGATTTCTCCAAAATGGAAGAGCAGAAAGGGGATGAGCAACCAGGAAAATTCTCCTACCTCGACACCCCCGTTCTGGCCGAACAACGCAGCTGCTGGATTACCTATACCAACGAAGAAGTCCATAGTATTCTCCGTACCGGGTTCGATAAATCACCCATGTTTGCGGGTCGTATCAAAGGGCTTGGGCCCCGCTACTGCCCGTCTGTGGAAGATAAAATCAACCGTTTCGCAGACAAAGACCGGCACCAGATCTTCGTCGAGCCCGAGGGTTGGAATACCGTGGAAGTCTATGTAAACGGGTTCTCCACCTCACTTCCGGAAGATGTGCAATACGAAGCGCTCCGACGCATACCCGGCTTTGAAAATGTTCGGATGTTCCGTCCAGGCTATGCGATTGAGTATGACTTCTTCCCTCCTACACAGCTAAAATCAACCCTCGAAACCAAGCTGGTCGACAACCTCTTCTTTGCAGGGCAGATCAACGGAACGACGGGCTACGAAGAAGCTGCCTGCCAGGGACTCATGGCCGGTATCAACGCGCATAACAATGCGCATGAAAAAGCTCCCTTTGTTCTCCATCGTTCGGAAGCATATATCGGAGTTTTGGTCGATGACCTCATTAACAAAGGGACCGAAGAACCCTACCGGATGTTCACCTCACGGGCGGAGTACCGAACCCTCCTCCGCCAGGACAATGCCGACCTGCGTCTTACCGAGAAAGCCTATGCCCTCGGGCTGGCGTCTCAGGAGCGATACGATCGCGTTGTCCGGAAGAAGGAACAAACAGCAGAATTGGTTGGCCTGCTGAAGAAACACAAAGTCGCCCCTGAAGAAGTCAACCCTTCACTGGAAAATCAGCAATCTGCGCAACTCCGGGAAAAGACTACGCTTTATCACCTGCTTAAGCGGCCGGAGCTTGACATGCCGAAACTTCGGGAACTGAGTCCTTCTGTTGCAGAAGCCCTCGCTTCGTTTACCGACGAGATTCAGGAGCAGGCGGAGATCAATGTGAAGTACGAAGACTACATGGAGCGGGAAAGATTGCAGGTTGAGAAGCTGGAACGGCTCGAGAATCTTTCCATCAACCCTGGTTTTGATTACGAGAAACTGACGGCTCTTTCGAAAGAAAGTCGCCAGAAACTCAGCCGAATACGTCCCGAAACACTCGGTCAGGCGTCCCGAATCAGCGGCGTTTCACCGTCTGACATTTCGATATTGATGGTCCACCTTGGCCGTTGACCGCTCTGCGCGATTCTCAAGCCCTTCTCCGGAAGGGCTTTTTTGTTTACTTAAGGAAAATTAACGGGGAAATCCCCCGAAGGCAGGAGCCCTGCTTTCAAGACCATCGGCTATTTTTGAACCATGAAAATGGAAACCTTATGTACCTGCCCGGTTTGTCAGAGCAGCAGGTTGTCTCCCTTCCTGACGTGCAAAGACTATACCGTAAGCCAGGAAGAATTTACTCTGGTCCGCTGTGATACCTGCGGGTTCGTGTTTACCAACCCCCGCCCTACAGAAGCGGAAATCGGAAGGTACTACCAGTCGACCGACTACATCTCCCACAGCAATACCAAAAGAGGTCTCGTTTCCCAGGTATACCACGCCGTTCGAAGAATTACCCTGAAGAATAAACTGACCCTGCTCAATCGTCTCGTTCCAGGCAAAGGCCGGTTGCTCGACGTTGGCTGCGGTACCGGCATGTTCCTCTCCGTTTGCCAGGAGGACGGCTGGAAAGTATCCGGTATAGAACCGGATTCAGGCGCTCGGAAGCTGGCCGAAGAGCAGATTACCCAGCCCGTCAGTCCGGAGATACTCGGGAGTTATGCGGGGGAAACCTTTCAGGCCATTACCCTCTGGCACGTCCTCGAACACATTCACCGGCTGGAAGAAACCCTGGCCTGGCTCAACGAGCGACTGGCCGCTGACGGCCGGCTGATCATCGCTGTCCCTAATCTTGAGTCGTATGATGCCTCACGGTATGGAGCGCAATGGGCAGCGTATGACGTACCGCGACACCTCTACCATTTTGCTCCGAATACCCTTAAACCGCTGATGGGACAGTATGGATTTGTGCTGGAGGAAACCCTTCCGATGCCATTTGATTCATTCTATGTCTCCATGCTCAGCACACGGTACCGGGATGGAAAAACCCGCTACCTGGAGGCTATCCGGGAGGGACTCAAGTCCAATAGCCTCGGTAAAGGCGAGCGCCCCAACTACTCCAGTCTGATCTACGTATTCAAAAAAAGGTAACCGTCATGCGGCATTTACTCTGGCTTTCCCTGGTCCTGCTTGTGGCAGGTTGCGCCCAGCAAAGCTCCCCTACCGGCGGCCCGAAAGACCTTACGCCTCCCCAGCTGATCCGCCAGACACCGGCCAATCAGACGCTTAATTTCACGGGAAAAACAGTCGAACTGGAATTCGATGAATACGTCAGCGTCGATAACCTGATGCAGCAATTGCTGATCACGCCGGCGATTGAAGGGACCTATGATTTCAAAACGCAGCCTAAAGGGGTACGCATTACCTTCGACCAACCATTCCGTCCGAATACCACGTACTCCCTCAATTTCCGGAATGCATTCAAGGACGTTACGGAGCGGAATCCGGCACGAAACGTGAAGATCGTTTTTAGTACCGGGAAGAGCCTGGACTCTCTCCGGATGTCCGGAAACGTCCGGGATATGATGACTGATAAGCCTGCTTTTGATGCGCTCGTTGGCCTCTACCAAATCAGCGATACCCTCAAGTTTTCCAAGAACAAACCCTACTACCTCACCAAGACTGATAGCTCGGGAAACTTTACGCTCGAGAATCTGGCGCCCGGGCAGTACCGTCTGGCTGCGCTGCAGGACGTCAACAATAACCTGCTTTTCAATACCGAGAAAGAAAAAATAGCCTTCCATCCGAATCCGATAACGCTGCCCGGATTCACCGACACGCCTACCCTGAAGCTTGTCGCCGCGGATATGGCGCCCCAGCGCCAGCCTAAGTCCATGGTGACTTCCAAACAGTATACTCTCGCGTATCCGAGAGGTATTCAGGATGTACAGGTATCGTTCTGGAAACGGGAAGACAGCCTCACGTATGCGCAGGTAGACGACAAGCAACTGCGCTTCTATAACCGGGAAGCCCGGACGGATACCATCCGCGCGCGGATCACCGTCACCGATTCACTCAATAGGACGTTTTCCCACGATCAGAAAATCCGATTCAAAGACCGGCCGAAAAAAGGGAACGATATCGTCGAAGCGATGGAGACGAAAGTACTCCCGAAAAGCAGTGACGACATGGAGCGGAATTTTCATTATCAGCTCCGCTTCTCCAAGCCCATCACAAGGTTTGCTCCGGAGAATATCCTGCTTCAGGAAGACACCATCCGGAACATAAAGCTGACCGATAAAGACTGGAAATGGAACCGGTATAAGACCGAGCTGCTGATCGATAAGCCCATTGAATTCCGCCGGGACGTGCGGGTGATTATGCCAAAGGGAACCTTCATTTCGATCGAAGGAGATACCGCCCAGGCCGTACGGGCATTACACGCCCTCCGCGATCCGGAGAAATACGGTACCATCAGCGGGGAAGTGAAGAACGTGCACTCTGACTTTTTTGTAGAGCTGATCGGCGCGGCCGATTATAAAGTCGTCGCGACGATCCGCAACAAGTCGCCCTTTACGTTTGTCTCGGTTCCGCCGGGAACCTACCGGCTCCGCCTGGTACTCGACCACAACAAGAATGGCCGGTGGGACCCTGGTAATCCCGATGCGTTTATCAGCCCCGAACCCGTTATTCTGTTCCCCAATGAAATCAAACTGAAAGCTAACTTCGAGCTGCTGGGGAACGACTTCTCGCTCTGACGCTTTCTGGCTTTGTCTCAAGAGGCTGCGGCATGTAGATGCCGCAGCCTCTTTTTTATTCAATGCCTCTGCCCAAAGCATGCCTCGTCAGCATACTCTTGCCCCATGCTCGACGCCCCTTGCCCCTTGCCGTCTGTGGATAACTCCGTTGATAACTCTGATTTTCCCGTGGAAAAGTGTTTCCAACCCGGTGGATGAATGGAGTAGTTCTTCACACACGGTATTCCGAAAAATGAATGACTCCCCTCTTTCGTTGAAAACTCAGGAATCATCCACCGGAAACCCCATCAGTTATTAACCGTGTATGTACCTTGTTTTCGGAAGACAATTATCCACGTGCCCGAAAAGAGGATACGGACAGTCTTCCACCATACTTTTATATTCAGTAACTTACATGTGGATAATGTGTGGGTTCACGTGGATAAGCCGGGATTTGATCCACGCACTACTCCACAAGGAATCCGGAAGAAAAATTTTTCCACCTTTCCACCGGACCAACAACGATAACAAAAAAGAAATTTTTAAAAAGAGATTTAAACAATGATTGTACGTAGCGTTTGGTTGTGGGTAATCGTCTGCCTGCTGGCTCTCCCGGTGGCGGCGCAGAAAGCCGACTCTACGGAGGTGCGGCTGGGATTGGAATATGTCCGGACGGGAGAATTTGAAAAGGCCCGCGCCGTGCTGCAGAAACTAGCCCGTGGAAAAGAATGGACGCCGGTCGTGTACAAGCCCTATCTCCAGACGCTGATCCGCCTGAAGGAGTTTTCAGAGGCAGATAAATACCTCCGCCGCCTGGTCAAGGCCGAACCGGACGTACTGGCCTATCAGGTGGACTATGCCCGCCTGCTGGAAACACAGGGAAAGGTGAAGGAAGCCGACAAAGCCTACGAAGAGGTAATTGCACGCGCCCAGAAGAAGGAAGAATGGACGTACGAGCTCGGAAAGGCCTTCTCAGACGCCGATCAGCCGGATCAGGCACTACGACTCTTCCAGGCCGCCCGATCGGCTCAGGGAGAGCCCGCACGGTACGCGCTGCCGATGGCCCGGCTCTACCGGCTGTTGAACCAGCCGGAGCCGATGTTTGAAGAATACCTCCTCTACGGATCGCAGCAGGGAAACCTTGAAGCGGCACAGGGGTTTCTTCAGGATGAACTGAAGGACGAAAAAAGCCTGGTGGCCTTCGAGCGGCTGATGTACAAAAAGGTTCAGGACAAGCCGAACGAGGCCTACTATTCCCGGATGCTCATCTGGTTTCTGATGCAGCAGAAAGAGTTCAGCCGGGCTTTTGTACAGGCACGGGCGCTGGACAAGCGCCTGCGCCTCGAGGGGCAGGAAGTCACGGATATCGGCTTCATGGCGATGCAGAACAAGGACTTCGAGGCGGCCGGAAAGATATTCGAATACCTGGTGAAGGAATACCCGAAAAGTCCGAATTACCCCATTTACCGGCGGCTCCTGATCAATGCGAAGGAGGAAGTGGTGAAGACAACCTACCCCGTCAACACCGCGGATATCCGCCTGCTCATCCGGGAGTACCAGCGCATGTTTGCCGAAGTAGGTCAGACGCCCAAGACCCTGGAGGCGCTCCGGAATACGGCCCATTTGTATGCGTTTTACCTCAACGAAAAGGATACGGCCGAAGCGATTCTTCAGGGAGCGATACGCGCCGGGCAGCTCGACCGCGAGTTTTCGGACCGCTGCAAGCTCGATCTCGGCGATATCTATGTCCTGAAAAATGAACCCTGGGAAGCGACGCTGCTGTACTCTCAGGTGGAGAAATCGGCGAAAGATAGCCCCCTCGGCTACGACGCCAAACTTCGCAACGCGAAGCTTTCGTACTACAAGGGCGATTTCGAACTGGCAGCTGAAACGCTGGATATTCTCAAGAAAGCGACCAGCCGCGAAATCTCAAATGATGCTATAGAGCTCAGCCTGCTCATCCAGGATAATACCGGCATGGACACGACAGAAACGGCGATGAAGGCCTATGCGTCGGTCGAATTGCTCCTGTTTCAGCACCGTACCGATGAAGCCCTCGATCAGCTCAATACACTGTATCAGACGTACAAAAACCACCCGCTGGCCGACGAACTCCTCTGGCTGAGGGCGAATACCCTTCTCAAGGAAAACAGAGCGCAGGAGGCCGTGAATGACCTCGACAAGATACTGGCGTCTTATGCGCATGACATTCTCGGAGACGATGCCCTTTTTCTTTCCGCTAAAATCCGGCAGGAGAAGTTGAACGACAAAGACGGCGCCCTCAGGCAGTTTCAGGAGCTGCTTCAGAAATACCCCGGAAGCATCTATACCGCCGAGGCCCGCAAACGCTTCAGAATTCTGCGGGGTGACGCAATAAATTAGCCGTTTTCCACATTGTATGGAAAAGTCCGTGGCAGTGAGAAACAGTAAGTTGTCAGGCAGTCGGGAGAACTGTCACGGGCTTTTTCCCCAGAGATATGTGGACAAGTAGTCGCCATTGTTAATAACTCCCGGTAGTTTTCCACAGCTTTCACACCTATGAACCTTCTTTTCCGTACCGGCCTCGCCCTGGGCCTGTGGACTCTTGCTCTTTCTGCATGGGCACAGGGGGAAGAACGCTTTTCCACGTGGACATTCGGCGCCCAGAAAACCCAGCGCGGCGGCCCCTGCGATGTATACATGTTCAAATCGAACGACCACGCTGAAAAGGTCGTTGACAACATTCTCCGCTCCGCTGGTATGGGATTCGGCAAACGCAATTTCCAGGTAGTGGAATGCCCGCGGACAGATAACTGCTATGCGACCATCATCAATGGCGTGCGGTACATCGTATACGACAACTCGTTTCTGAAGCTCGTGGAAGACCGAACCCATACCGACTGGGCGGCCATCAGCATTATGGCACATGAAATCGGTCACCATATTCTCGGGCATACATCCGACGGAATGGGCAGCCGGCCGGACAAGGAACTACAGGCTGATTACTTCTCCGGATTTGTGGTGCATAACCTCGGCGGTTCTCTCGAAGAAGCACAGATTGCGATCCGGGTACTTCAGGGCGAAGAAGGCGACGCCAGCCACCCGCCACGACGCGATCGGCTCGCAACAATCGAAAAGGGATGGCGCGAGGCCGACAGCTTTTATCCTCGTCTGGTGAAGAATAGCTCCTCCCCTACCCCACCGCCCGCTCCCGAAATCGTCAAAAATGAACCGAAGCCGGAGCCTCCGAAAACGGAAACCCGGACGGGCTGCATTGACGGAAACTGTGACGACGGCGAAGGCGTCTACATCAACCGCAAAACCCTCGAACGCTATGAGGGCGAATGGCAGGAAAGCCGCCCGCATGGATTCGGTATTCAGTTCTACGCAAACGGCAAAAAGAAATACGAGGGAGAGTTTGCCAACGGCAAATTCGACGGAAATGGAACCCTCTGGCTTTCGAACGGAAACATCTACACCGGCGATTTCAAGACGGGCACGGTACACGGCAAAGGCGTGCTGCTGTATGCCAACGGAGACCGGTACATGGGCGAATTCCGGAACGGGCAACGGCACGGACAGGGTAAGTATGTGTACGCCGGCGGGCGGCAGGAAGTAGTCTACTACGTCAACGACGCCCGGAGGAAAGCGGAATAACGTATCGACCGACGAAGGGGCCGGCTCACAGCCGGCTTTTTTCTTTTCCCGTGAAAAACACCCGCCGGAATAAGGGGTCGACTTCTCCGGAAATGTTCTAATTTAGACTTCAAATAAGAATACCTCTCAAAAACTAGAAACCTATGGAGACGCAAACGCTGACTGCCCCCGCACCGGCAGATAAATCGACCTACAGCAGGGTGTTTGACCTGCTGCCGCATTTTGTCTCCCGGTACAATAGCGATGACGCGCTGGTTTCGAAAGTGAACGGCAAGTGGGAGAAAATACCTGCCGCTACGTTTATCGAAACCGCCAACCGCATCAGCCTCGGGCTGATTAAACTCGGTATCCGGAAAGACGATAAGATTGCCATTATTTCCCCGAACCGGCCGGAATGGAATTTCGTGGACTTCGGTGTTCAGCAACTTGGCGCCGTATCGGTTCCCCTCTATCCGACGATTACCATCGAAGATTACCGGTATATCCTCAGGGACTCGGAGGCGAAGCTGGTTTTTGTCGCCAACACCGATCTGCTGGCGAAAGTGAAGGAGGCTATCACCGAAGTAGAAGGCGTGGAAGGAGTATATACCTTCGACCGGATACCCGGCGTCCCGCACTGGAGTGAAGTAGCCGATCTCGGAAAAGACGAAGATCCGTCCCAGCTGGAAAGCTATAAGGCGGCGGTTTCGGAAGAAGACCTGCTGACGCTGATTTATACCTCGGGTACGACAGGCGTTCCGAAAGGCGTCATGCTGACGCACCATAACCTGCTCTCTAACGTAGAAGCCGTCAAGGATTACATTCCCATCGGTCCCGGTGAAAAAGCCCTGAGTTTCCTCCCCCTGTGCCACGTGTACGAGCGGATGATCGTGTACATGTACATGCGCTACGGGGTGTCGATCTACTATGCCGAAAGCATGGATACCATCGCGGAAAACCTGAAGGAAGTAAAACCCACGGTTTTTACCACAGTACCCCGGTTGCTGGAGAAGGTTTACGACAAAATCGTCGCAAAAGGATACGAACTCAGCGGCATCAAAAAGCAACTGTTCTTCTGGGCGCTGAACCTGGGCCTGCGGTATGATCCCGTTCAGGATATGGGCTTTTTCTACAACATTCAGTTAAAACTGGCGCGAAAACTCATCTTCAGCAAATGGCAGGAAGCACTGGGAGGTAATATCCGCCTCATCGTAACCGGCTCAGCGGCGCTGCAACCGCGCCTGGCCAGGGTATTCTGGGCGGCAGGTATTCCTGTGACGGAGGGATACGGGCTGACGGAAACTTCCCCTGTTATCTCTGTCGGAAAGGTCATGCCGCCGGACCTGCGGGTGGGTTGCGTCGGCACGATTATCCCCGATGTCCACGTGAAAATTGCGGAAGATGGAGAAATCCTCGTCAAAGGTCCCAACATCATGAAGGGGTACTACCGGAAGCCGGAACAGACCGCCGAGGCCATCGACAAGGACGGCTGGTTCCATACCGGAGACATCGGCGAGATGGTAGAGGGCCGCTTCCTCAAAATCACCGACCGGAAAAAGGAAATGTTCAAAACCTCAGGCGGTAAGTATGTGGCGCCCCAGATGGTTGAAAACAAGCTCAAGGAATCGAAGTACATCGAACAGGTGATCGTCGTGGGCGAAGGGCAGAAGTTTCCCTCCGCGCTCATCATTCCGGAATTCGGAGCCCTGAAGGTATTCTGCCAGCTTAACAACCTGGATCCGACGATGACGCCCGAGCAAATGGTAAAAAACGAGCAGATCGTGGCGAAAATCGAACAGGAAATCGAACGGTTGAATGCAAGCTTCGCGAAATACGAACAGGTCAAGAAGTTCCGTCTCCTCGCTACGCCGTTTACGATAGAAGCAGGTGAACTTACACCGACGCTGAAATTGAAACGTAAGGCTATTCTGAAGCGATATCAGTCCGTGATTGAGGGAATCTATCAATAGCATGGAAAAAGGGCCGCTAACGGCCCTTTTTTGTTTCTCAGGGATAAGATTGAACTAAAACCGTCTGTGTATTCTGTGAAGTCTGTGAGCTATTTTGATTGTTCTCACAGACTTCACAGAATACACAGACATAGTTGAAAAGAAAGCGGCTGCCTCATCTTGTAAGGCAGCCGCTTTCTTTTCATGGGACTAAACCGTCGCCCGTTTTCGCCAGACAGCATAAAACGGTAATCCCGTTGCCATCAGCAGCAATCCGGAGATCGCTTCCGACGGTCGGTTAATCAGCGTATTGATGACCAGAAACGCGCAGAAGACCAGAAACAACGCTGGCACTACCGGGTATCCGATCACCTTATACGGCCGCACCACATCCGGCATTTTACGGCGGAGAAGGAATACTCCGAGTGTCGTCGCCCCGTAAAAAATGAACGAAGCGAAGATGAGCATATCGGTCAACTGATCGAACGTTCCGGATAAAATCAGCAAAGAAGACCATACTCCCTGCATCCAGAGCGCTTTTGACGGCGTGTTGAAAACGGGGTGGATGTAGTTGGCCGACTTGAAAAAGAGGCCATCCTTCGCCATTGCGTAAAACAGGCGGGAGGCGAGCAGAATGGTACTGCTGGTACAGTTGAAGGTGGTAACCAGAATCAGCAGGGAAATGGCAAGGCCTCCGCCGTTTCCGAGGAAGTGCTTCACGGCGAATACCGCGGCGATGCCGTTTTTCGATTCGTGTACCTGAATGATCTCGTCGATCGGCATGACATAGAAGTACACAAAGTTCATCAGCAGGTATACCGTCATGATGATGAGCGTTCCGATGGTCAGTGCCCAGGGCAGGTTTCGTTGCGGATTCCGGATTTCGCCGCCGATGTAGCCGAGGTTGTTCCATCCCTCAAACGCCCAGAAAGCACTCAGGCAGGCGAGTGCCATCGCGCTGGCGAGCGCTCCGCCCGACATCTTTTCGGCGTCAAAATTCACGGAGGGTTGCTGAATATTCGCCCAGCTTCCTTCCTTTGAGACGAGTCCTAGGATAATAATGATCAACATTGTCGCGATCATCGTTACCGTTAGAAAGCGGCTGATGTTTTCACCCATCTTCAGGCCGCGGATATTCAGCACCGTCAGAAACAGTACCAGCGCAATGGCGATACCTTTTACAGCGAGGTTATCGAAGGGATATAACCCGAACAGGTTGATCGTCGCAAGTGAATCCGGCGTAGCCGGCAGGGTAATGAGCGACCCCAGCGACTGAGCGAATACATAGGAAATGGAGGCAATTGATGCGGTCCGGATGACGGCGAAATTGGTCCATCCTAACAGGAAAGCGAAGAACCGGTTATAGATTTTGCGAAAATAGACGTATTCCCCGCCGGAGTCGGCGAGCATACTGGCGACTTCGGCGTTGCTCAGCGTGCCGGCCAGACTGATCAGTCCAGCCAGGAGCCAGGCCGTCAGGACCAGGCCGGGCGACTGCAGCTCGGCCGACATCGGCGCGACTTTCTTGAATACACCGGTACCGATCACGGCACTGATCACGAAGACAATACCGGAAACGAGACCGATCGAGCGGCGGAGATGACCTTGTGATTCGGACATACAGGAGGTTTTGTGAGGGAAAATATCGGAAGGTTAACGAAGCAAATTCGGAAAAAGACGCCACTTACCATACTTCCTCCTGCAAAAAAGGCGATTTCCGGCGACTTTCCTCCTGAACCGGAGAAGGATTGCAAAGTCTGCTTCCCGAGGGACCGACAAATCCCCGAAATCGGGGTAACTTTGTCTTTTACGAACCACAACAGTATGGCTCTGACTACGTTAACCGCCATCTCTCCCGTAGATGGCCGCTATCGGCGGACAGCGGAAAGTCTTGCTCCCTATTTTTCGGAATTCGGTTTGATCAAGTACCGCGTCCGGATCGAAATTGAATACTTTATTACCCTTTGCGAGCTGCCCCTGCCGCAATTGGAACAGTTTGATACTGCTCTCTTTGATTCCCTGCGTGCCATTTACCTGCAATTTTCGGAGGAAGATGCCTGGCGTATCAAGGAAATCGAGAAGGTCACCAACCACGATGTCAAGGCGGTCGAATACTTCATCAAGGAAAAGCTGAAGGATCTCGATATCGAACAATACCTCGAGTTTATTCACTTTGGTCTCACGTCTCAGGATGTCAATAACACGGCTATCCCGCTTTCTATGAAGGAGGCGATGGACGAAGTGATGATTCCGGCATTTGCTGAAATTACCCAGAAACTACTCGCCCTGGCGCTCCAGTGGCAAGATGTGGCGCTGCTCGCACGCACGCACGGGCAACCAGCCTCTCCTACCCGCCTCGGTAAAGAGATCCGCGTGTTTGCCGAACGCCTGCAACAGCAACTCGCGCTGTTCCATACCATTCCGTACGCGGCAAAATTCGGCGGAGCTACGGGTAATTTCAACGCCCATCATGTGGCATATCCCGGCTTCGACTGGCCGGAATTCGGTAATAAATTCGTCGGCAGCCTCGGCCTGGCGCGCAGCCGCTATACCACGCAGATCGAACACTACGATCACCTCGCGGCGCTGCTCGACAACCTGAAACGACTCAATACCATCCTACTCGATTTCTCCCGGGATGTGTGGAGCTACGTTTCCCTCAACTACTTCAAGCAGAAAATCAAGGCGGGTGAAGTAGGTTCGTCGGCCATGCCGCACAAGGTGAACCCTATCGATTTTGAAAATGCGGAGGGTAACCTCGGCGTCGCCAACGCGCTCTTCGAACACCTTTCCGCCAAGCTTCCGGTATCGCGGTTGCAACGCGACCTGACCGATTCGACGGTCCTCCGTAACCTCGGTGTGCCGATAGCGCATACCCTCATCGCACTGAAGTCGCTCATGCGCGGAATCGAAAAACTGGAACTGAACCAGGCCGCTATCAACGCCGACCTCGAAGCAAACTGGGCTGTTGTGGCCGAAGCTATCCAGACGGTCCTCCGCCGGGAGAACTACCCCCAACCCTACGAAGCCCTCAAGGCCCTTACCCGGAAGAACGAAGCCATCACCGAGCGGACGATTTCCGAGTTTATCGAGACACTGGCGGTCTCCGAAGCTGTAAAAGAAGAATTACGGGTGATTTCCCCGTTCAACTACCTCGGGGTGATCGAATAAGGACCAAAACGGCTTTTCGTTCCATTTTGGAAGACAGGTTTTCAACAGGCTGAAATGCCGGTCTAAATTCCTGAAAATCAAAAAAGAAAGACGAAAAGAAGGACAGGACATAGCCGCTGAGAATCCGACGAAGGATTTTTCCTGTACAACGGGAAGGCTATGCGGCAATCTCAACGGCATCTTTTGGCGTCTTTTTCATCGGTCCGGCCGGCAGTTCATTGCCGGCCGGATTTTTTTTCAACCCGCCCGTTACATTTGAGTTATGAAGATTTTGCATACTGCCGACTGGCACTTCGGCAAGCGCCTCTACCAAACCGACCTGCTGGAAGACAGCCGGCTGTTTGTCGACTGGCTGTTAAAAAAAATTCAGGAGCTGGAGGTCGACATACTGCTCGTCGCCGGCGACGTCTTCGATACGACCAACCCGTCGTCGGATGCGATGCAGGTATACTATGATTTTTTGAAAGGGCTCGTCGCTACGGGTTGCCAGCTCGTGATCACCGGCGGCAACCACGACTCGCCCGCCGTTCTCAACGCTCCACGTGAAATATTAAAATTATTGAATGTACAGGTGCTCGGCGGCGCCTGTGAGAATTGCCTGGATGAGATACTGCCCCTACCCGATCGTTCCGGAAAGATCGGCGCCGCAGTCTGTGCCGTTCCGTTTTTACGGGACCGGGATTTGAAGCGGTCAGTGGAAGGGGAAAGTTTCGAAGACCGCCGGCTGGCGATCCGGTTCGGACTGGAGCGCCGCTATGCACAGCAGTATGAAGAAGGCCGCCGCCTGTACCCCGATGTCCCCCTTTTCGGAATGGGTCACCTGTTCATGAACGGGTCGGCTACATCTGATGACGACGAAAAACTACATACCATCGGCACGCTGGATCTATTCGAAGCATCACTGTTTCCGCCGTTCGATTACCTCGCGCTGGGGCATATTCATCGTCCGCAAAAAATCGCGAAAAAGGATACAATCCGCTATTCCGGTTCGCCGATAGCCCTCAGTTTCAGTGAGATAAAAGACGAGAAGCTGGTGATATTCATCGAGACGGAAGGAAAGGAAATTACCCGTATTGAAGAGTTAAGGGTACCTGTGTTCCGGAAGCTGGAGCGTATCACCGGAACATTTGAGGAAGTGGAAGCAAAGCTGATGGCGTATACCCGGCCGGAGGGTGCGCTGAAGTCGCTTGCTGAAGTAGAAATCCGGGAAGAGCACCGGGATCCGGCGCTGGCCGACCGGGCAAAGGTGTTTTTTCTGACGTTTCAGCAGGGGGATATTCAGGTATTGAACTGGAAATTCCGCTTCAGTCAGCAGCTCAGAACGGCTGATGAGCTCTTTGGGGAGTCGACCGCGCTGACAGAATTAACCCCGAAAGACGTCTTCGATCAGTGGCTGTCGGAAAATGCAGCTACCGACGAATCAAAAGTCCTGCTCGGTGAAGCCTTTCACGAGTTACTCAACGGATTGAACTGACCCATGCGGATTCATAAACTTGTTTTCGAAAATATCAACTCCCTCCGGGGCGTACATACCATTGATTTTCAGGAAGAACCGGCCTTTCGCTCGTCCAACCTGTTTGCCATTACCGGCCCTACCGGCGCCGGAAAAACCACGATTCTTGACGTCGTTACCCTGGCGCTTTACCACCGCACGCCGCGGTTGGGGGAAGTGACCACCGGGCAACTGGAAAAGCTCGGTGCTATTCTCACCCGTGATACGGATCAGGCACTGGCGGAGGTCACGTTTTCTACTCCCGCCGGCATTTTCCGCGCGAAATGGTCGCTCAAACGGGAGATTATCAGCCGGGGTGCAAACAAAGGGCAGGCCCGGCTGGAAGAGTATGCGGAGATCGCGGACGTCGAAAAAGACGAAATCATCGCCTCAAAAAAGAAAAAGGAAGTACAGGAAGAAATCCGGAAGCGGATCGGGCTTGACTACGAGCAATTTGTCAAGGCCATTTTGCTTTCGCAGGGCGATTTTGCCGCTTTCCTGAAAGCAAAACGGGAAGAGCGGGCTGAGCTTCTGGAACGAATCACCGGCACCGAAATATACCGTCGTCTCGGGATGGAAGCTTACGCCCGCTGGAACGACGGTTATCGCCTCGAAATCGATCAGAAAAAACAACAAATCGATCTTCAGAAACTGCTGAAGGAGGAAGAGGTAGAAGATTTCCGGAAGTTGATCGCGGAATACGAAGAAAAGTCCCGTCAGGCGGAAGCCGGTCGGAAGGAGCTGGAACAACACCTCCAGCGCAAAAACCGACAGGCGGAAGTACACCGCCAACTGCAAGCTATCCAAGCGGCCGACTGGCCCCGCTGGGAAACCGAAAACAGGCAGTTCGAAGAGCAGGTACTTCCGGCGTTCCGGCGGCATGAACAGGTACAACAATTTTCAATACAACTATCTGATTATCAGATAAATGAATCTTCTTTGGCGCAGGCGGTTGCCTTGCAGCAGCGCCTGTCTGCTGATAGGTTGCGTGCCGTTGAAAACCGCGACCAGCTTCTGAAAGCGATTACGGCTCTTACCGGAAAAGCGGTTACGGGAGATACTGCCGCGGAGACGATTGCAGCCTTTCGCGATACTGTTTCGGCGCAGGCTGCGCTTCGTCAGGAAGCCGGTCGGAAATGGGAGTCGGCGCGGGAAGAAGCAGCCTACTGGCTGAGCAAAATCCCCGTACCGGAATTGCATACAACCTGGAAACAGGAGGCCTATGCTGAGGTACTGGAAAGCTCCCGCGGACAGTGGAAAGAGGCGCAGCGCCGACTCCAGGAGCTGAAAGAAGCGTTGAATGTGGGCGACGACCTTCGCGAGCGACAGGTACAGGCGCAGGAGCGCCGCGACGGGCTGCGGGAGCTGGAAACGCAGGTTTCCCAATACGAGCAGTTGCGAAAACGTCTGACCGAATACGACCGCCAGGCGGTAGAACAGCAGGAAAAGAAAAAACACAGCCTGGCGACGGAAACCGCCGCCCATCAGCGCTGGGAAAAAGTGCGGAAAACCTGGCTGGACGCCCAGCAGGAGCAGCTGGCGTTTATCCGGGAAACGTCGATTCCCCGGTTGCAAAGCGAATTGAAAGAGGGAGAACCCTGCCCGGTTTGCGGCTCGGCACATCACCCGGTCGTCCACGGAAAAGAAGAAGCTTTCCGGATCGAAAACTACCTGACTGAGCTGGAAACGCTGAAAGTCAAGGCCGAACAGCTGGAACAGCAGACCTCCCTGGCAGAAAAAGAATGGCGGCATGCGGAGTCTGTAAGGCAGTCAGCCGAGACAACGCTCGCTGCTCTTGACCGGGAAAAGGCAGCCGCACAGGCGGAGCTTCACCCCATCGCCGAGCGGATTAATACCTCCAAAACCCGGCTGAATATTGAAAAAATAGGCAAATCGGAGGACATCCGGGGCTGGATTCAGGGAGAAACGGATATACTCCGTCAGTTGGACGAAATGAGCGGTCTCCAGGAGCGCAGCGAATCCCTGGCGCAATTTGGCCGCTTTCTCAAGGCTGGTCTGGAGCATTTCCGCGAACAGCAGGAGGCGGCTGCCCGTCTTCGTGAATTGTATCCGAAAGAACCCCGTTTGCTGAATCCGGAGTGTGACGAGCTTCTGCGTAAACTGGTACAGAAAGAGTACTCGCCCGCGCTGTATGACGCCGAATGCAAAGAAGCGGATGATACGGCAGGTCGCCTCGAAAAAGCTTTTCAGACGCTCAAAAACGTACTTCTGGCCGATCTGCGTCCGCTGGGCTTCGAGTCGGTGGCGGAGGCGCGCAAGGCGATTCTTCCGCACGAAGAAACCCGGCGTATCGCGGAGCAGAAAGAAGCCCTGAGCCGCCGAAAAACGCAGATGGAGACCTCCATCGGGACGTTGTCGAAAGAAGCAGAAGAACTTCTGGCAGCGGATACCTCCGAACTGACGCCGGAAGTACTCCTCAAGCGGATCGACGATTACAAAATAGACGAGCGGGAATTTCAACAGAAAATCGGCGGCTGGAAGCAAATGCTGCTCGACAACGAAACCAGTCGTGCCGAGCATGCCCGCCGATTAGAGGAAATTACTATTCTCGAGCAAAAGTACCTGAAATGGAGGCTGTTATCAGAAGCGTTAGGCGATCGCGAAGGCCGCCGTTTCAACCAGTTTGCGCAAAAACTGACGCTGGCGAACCTGGTTCGGTCGGCCAACGGGCGCCTGAAAGATTTATCAGACCGGTACCTGCTGCTGCCTCCCGATAAAGACGAAGAAACGCTCCGGGTACTGGACCGGCATTTTGATGAAAGTCGTGCCGTTTCGACGCTTTCCGGCGGGGAAACCTTCCTCGTCAGTCTCGCGTTGGCCTTAGGGCTGAGCGATATGGTGTCGAAAAACGTACGGATCGAAAGCCTGTTTATCGACGAAGGCTTCGGTACGCTCGACCCGGAAACGCTGGAAACGGCGCTGGGAACGCTTGAAAAGCTCCAGGCGGAGTCCAACCGCCTGATCGGCGTGATCTCGCACGTAGAAGCCCTTAAAGAACGAATTACGACCCAAATCCGGCTGACGAAGCAGGCAAACGGCTTCAGTAAGCTGGAAATTGTGGGATAACGACGACGACGATGTCCATCACCACGCAAGCCGAATGGATCGGCATGAAGAAAGTCAGCGAGGCAGTAGCCCTGACACTGAAGGAAATGCAGGCCTTTGCCCGGCCGGGTATGACGGCCCGGGAGGTCGACGAATACGGCGGGACGATTCTCCGGGATCTCGGTGCGCGCCCGGCGCCGAAATTGTCGTATGGTTTTCCGGGATGGACGTGTATCAGCGTCAATCACGAGGTCGCGCACGGTATCCCGTCGGCAGAAAAGAAACTGAAAGAAGGTGACCTCGTCAATATCGACGTTTCCGCTGAACTGAATGGCTTTTGGGCCGATAACGGCGGATCGTTTGTGCTGGGACAGGACTTCCGGAATCACCAGCCGCTGGTCGACGCCTCCAAAGCTATTTTGCAAAAGGCGATTTTGTCGGTGAAAGACGGCGTACGGATTGCGGAAGTAGGTCGCCTGATCGAAAAGGAAGCGAGAAAAGCCGGCTTCCGCGTGATCCGCAACCTGGCCGGTCATGGCATTGGCCGGAAGCTCCACGAAGCCCCGCATGAAATCCTGAATTGCTACGACCGGACCAACTACGGACGCTTCCGGAAAAACAGCGTGGTAGCCATCGAAACCTTCATTTCCACTCATTCCGACTACGCCAACGAAACGAAAGACGGATGGACGCTCATCGGCGATCGCGGCGGGTATGTTGCCCAGCACGAACACACGCTGGTGGTGACAGACGGAAAGCCGGTGATTTTGACGGAGGGGAATGGGATTTGGAACTAAACGTTCTGTGTAGTCTGTGGCTTTTGTGAGCCATTTTGTTCTCACAGAAACCACAGACTACACAGAACGGAGTGGCTTTATCGTCACGGTGTTCTTCGCAACAGGACGCGTTGTACGTGGTCGACAGAGTAGTTGATGACACTGGATGCTACTCCTTTCCGTCCCGACGTCACCTCAAACACCAACCTATTCTTCCCCCTCAATTCATACCCCGACGTCAGTACAATTCCCTCCGTCTCAAAGACACTAAATAGTTTATTGTCAGTTAAATATGCATCCAGGACAGTACCGTCCTGTTCATCGATGACATAGTGATTTTCTTCTTTGTACCGGAGGAGGTAGTCCTTAACCATCGGATGTTTGGGAGACAGGTAATGCGTCTTCCAGGTCCAGCCGCCGGATACCGGGGCGACTTCCAGCCGAATTCCCACACTATCTTTCACCACCCCTTTTCGGTAAATGTGCATCATGCCCGTCCAGGTACCACGGCAGGCATCGCCGAAAAGCTGCTGACCCGAAACGGAGCCGGCGACAAACAACAGACAAACAAACCAATAGCGCATAGAAATAGACGAGTAAAAGGGCAACCCAGGGAATACGAAGATAGAAAAAGCCCGCCGGATAGACGGGCCTGATTAGGGTACGTTTCGACAGGAGCAGGTTCTTACCGTCCCTTCTTCACAGATGAAGGACCTTCCGGAATAGTCACCAAAACCGTTTTTCCCGCTCCTACCGTCACTTTTTTCCAATCCGGAAAAGCGATAAGAGGCAGAGGTTTTCTCGCTTCGGACGAGGTTTCGGAAAAGATAGACACGCGGGCATCAAACCTGGTCGGATTGGTCAGTTTCAACGTAATGGAACGACCGGAAGTTTTCACTTGTTCGGCCTGGATTGCATCAAATACAATCAGCTTCTTCGTATCCGTTTGAAGGTAAATCCCCGGTACTTCCATCGCCATCAGCATGCCGTTGGTTTCGGTCCAGCCATTGGAGGTATAAATCAGATTGCCGGTAGCACCTTTTCCTTCGGCGTCGGAAGGCTGGATGCGCTCCATCGAACAACCGACGGAAGTACCCTTGATTTTGTCGTTTTGCCGGAGGGTAACGGTCGGTCTGCCGGGTAGTTCTGCTACTTCATTATGGGCATATTGAATATCACGCAGTAACTCCGCGTAGAGGGGATTGCCGGTAGCCCGGAGGAGTTTAAACAGGTAATCTCCCGAAGATGTACAGATGCCCGGCGCGGCGTGTTTGTTTTGTGTACTGGCCCAGACAGCACCTTTCGTTCGCGCGCCTAAAACCTGCAGATCAGACCCGGCCGGAAATTGGTAATCGGCTGACGCCACCCAGGTCGATGCGAGAGCTGCTTCCGTCTTGGCTAGTCGGAGCCATTTTTCATCCTGTGTGACGCTGTACAACGTCATCAACGACTCGAGAAAACCGAATGCCGATTCCGAATCCGCATCCTGGCTGATGTCGCCGCAACTACCGTTTGTGAGACCATACCGAAGGACATATTCCTTCGCGTAAAAATCGGCTATTTCGGAGGCAACTTTCAGGTATTCCGGCTGATGAAACCAGGTCGCAGCACGGGCCAGTCCGGCGGGAGCAATTCCACCGCCGATGGTATTGTAAACCACCACGTCTCCCGTTTCAGGATCGACATACTGCCCGATTTCGTGGTGTTTTTTCCAGGTAGAAACAAAGGCATCTGCCAGCTTTCGTGCAGCGTCTTTCCAGCTTTTTTTGATGAGGTGCCCCTGTCCCAGTTTTTCATACAGCTCGAAGTGTTTGAAGAACCAGAGGAGTGCGTCGCTGTTTTTCCGGACGAGCGAATTTTTCGTACCCGGATGTGCATTCCGGACGGATTCGGGCATTTCCCGTTCCGAGACCCATCCATTTTTGGCATTCATCATTCCATAGAAAAAGCCGCTTTTTCCCTGCAAATGATCGACGACAAAATCAATGGTTTTGCCCACTTTTTCCAGGTGTGTGGAATCGTTCAGGCTGAGCATCGGAAAGGTATTCATCATGCCGCCGATCCAACCCAACTGAAAGGAAGAGAAGCTGTTTTCCGGGTAATACATTTCCCCGAAAGTATTTTTAGCCCATCGGAAGGAATCGACTCTTTTCTGCGTGAAATCCAGGATGGCACTCCCCGGAACAAGGTAGTGAATCGCAGTATCCGGAGAGTACGTCTTCCGAACCTTGAAAAACGTCTCCAGCAAATCAGAAAGACCATTCGCCGGAAAGGAATAAACGGTAAGGGACAGCTCCAGGCTTTGCCCTTTTGCCAATGTAGCGGCGCGATCCTGGCTCGGAGTGAAGCTGCCAAACTCGGCCCTTAATTTCCGGACGCCGGGCGTAGTTACGGTAAAATCTGCCTGCGTTCTGTCGCTGTTTTCTTCTACAAAAAGCCCCGAGTCTGTATGAGAAGAGCGCTGTGGTGTCAGGACAATAAACCCTCTCTTTTTTTCCGGGGAATAGAAGGTCAACGCCGGAGTTGCCGTATTCGTCGTCAATAATTCAATCGATGAAGGAGCTCCTTTTTCAATAGCCAGTCGCGGATTATCGGAGAAGGAAATTGGCGCATTCCGGTTATAAAACAGATCAGGAGGATAGGGAGGCATATATCCCCCTTTCAGCACAGAAAAGCGGTTTCCGCTGTAAACCGAAGAGGGAATCATGACGTAATTGGCCGTACTCCAATCGTTGAAATGAAAGCTTGCAGCCAGACTCACCTCGTTGCAATCGGCCTTGTTGCATACATACTGAATCGACAATTGAATAGCCCCGTCTTTCCCAATGGAATGTTCCCTGATTTCTACGTCAATACCGGGTAACAGCGGTTCTCTCCGGACAAGATCGGTGCCTTTGTAGTGCCGGAGTTCGACTTGCAATCGACCGGCAAGGGTTTTCAGAAGAGAATTTGCCTGACTGGTTTTCTCCTGTGCCAGGCATGAAATCCCGGAAAACAGCAGAATCAATGGAAGTAAATAAACGCGTGATTTCATCTCTTGCGGTGACGTATCTTGGGGTATTGTATGTTGGGAAGTTTGGCGACGGAATACCGGAAACAGTACGTTCCCGGAGTATCCGGACACAAGAGAGTATACCCGGAAGGCTCCTACCTGCCCAAAAGAAAAACCCGACTATTCTGTCGGGTGATCGGGTAAGAAAGTAGCAAAAAAGGATCGTTTCGGAGGGTTAGCGAGGAACATTACTCCGCCGCCGCCCGCCGTATCCTATCGTTGATCGCCACGCCGAGGTCCTTTTCCGGCAAAAGCTCTGCGTAAATATGATCGAGGCCAAGGGCGTCAAGCCGGCGCATTGCTGCGAAGAGATTGCGGGCCGCCTCGGCAAAATCGCCTGAAGGCGACAGGATTTCCTGGTGTGCCAGGCCATAGTCCCGCTGAAAACTGAGGACACCTACGGCCCGCGTCGTATTTTCCGGAAGCTCATCCCGAAGCAGGGAAAGCGGCGTACGCGGCGCATAATGGCTTTTGAGCATGCCGGGAGCTTTGGGATTGGAACTGGAATGCGTGCGTACTTCCACCGGCCCGACAATCGCTTCGATTACCTCCACCGGCGTGCCGCCTTTTCGGTAGACGATCACCTGATCGCCTTCAAAACCCACGATCGTCGACTCTACTCCTACCTCACACGGACCACCATCAAGGATATAGGGAATTTTGTCACCGAGTTGCTGTTCAACGTGCGCGGCGGTCGTCGGACTGATGTACCCGAATGGATTTGCACTCGGCGCCGCAAGCGGAAAATCAAGCGTCTTCAGCAGTTCCAGCGTCAGCGGATGGTTGGGGATGCGAATGCCGACGGTATCCAGCCCGCTCGTCACCAGATCCGGAATAGCAGCTGTTCGCGGCAGCAGGAAGGTAATCGGGCCGGGGGTAAGCTTTTGGCCCAGCAGACGCGCTTTCTCAGGTACTTCACGTACCCATTGCCCGAGGGCGTCAAACGAGTGCGTATGCACGATCAGCGGATCGAAAGCGGGGCGATTTTTCACCCGGAAAATGGAAAGAACCGCCTCGGTATTGAGGGCATTACCGGCCAGTCCATACACGGTTTCCGTCGGAACTGCCACCAGTTCTCCTGCTTCGAGAAAGGCTTTCGCCTGTGAGATATCGCTGCCAATCATGATCTGAAACGTGCCGGAATGCGTCCGACAGGTGCAAAAATACAAAAAGCCCGCCGGATGGGCGGGCTTTCGGGTCAGACCAGCGAGCTTACTGGATGCGGAATGCAACCTGCATTTTGTAGCTGATCTTGATTTTCTGGTATTCGAGATCGCTCGGAGCAACATCAGCGCCGGCGGCTTCGGTCTTGGCCATCATCATCTGACTGCGGTACATGACCGGGGCGGCATAGCCTTCTTCGATTTCCTGAATGATCAGTACATCGCCGAGTTTACCGCCGAGGGCTTCGACCAGGTACTTGGCCTTTTCCTTCGCGTCGAGAAGGGCTTTGATTTTCACTTCCTTCTTGATCTGCTCCTTTTTGGAGTATTCCACGCGGTTCATGTAGGTGTTGTTTACCCCGCGGGAATCGACTTTCGACAGAATGACATCGAGATTATACAGCTTCGAAAGTTTCAGGATATACTGCTTGCTTTCGAGAAACTGCGCCGGCTTTTTCTTCGGAGAATACGTCTGGAAGCCGTTTACTCCTCCGATGGTCAGGTCTTCCTTCGCGATACCGGCGGCTTTGACAGATTCAATGAGTTGTTTTTCGAGGACGTCGATGGATACTTTGTCTTTCTGGTTCTTCTCGTCTTTGAAGAATTCGCGAAGGGTGATGCCGATATAGAATTCGTCCGGGTCAACTTCTACTTCCGAAGTACCCGTGACTTCGATTTTGCGAACTGGTTCTTTTTCCACGTTTTGAGCGAAGGTTGATGAAGTGGCAAACAGGGTTGCAGCGATCAAAAGGAGCTTTTTCATGACTCAGTAATTTTTAAAAGGGTTTTCTATTCGTTTTACACCCTCTGGATGAAAACACGACACAAATTCCATACGAGAGGACGTGTTAACGAATGTTAAATAAAATAACTTACTGACTATCAGCAAGATATTTTTCAACTTTTGACTCATCCGGGCACTGGTTCAGCAGTTGCTGTTGGGTCAATTGCAACACAGGATGAAGAAAATCCGGGGCAATTTCGGCGAGCGGAACCAACGTAAACCGGCGTTCGGGGATATAGGGATGCGGTACTTTCAATTCCGGCAGATCCAGTACCTCCGAGCCGATGTACAGAATATCGATGTCCAGAACCCGGGCGCCCCATTTTTCGCGGCGGAGGCGTCCGCCTTCCGTTTCGAGTGCCTGTGTCTGCGCCAGCAGATACGCCGGCGTCAGATCGGTTTCTACCATCAGTACCTGATTGAGAAAAGACGGCTGATCCGTCAGGCCCCACGCCGCAGTTTCCCACAGGCTGGAGACTTTTCCGACAGTCCCGACGCGAACGGAGAGTTGTTCCCGCACCCAGCGGAACATGCCTTCGCGGTCGCCAAGATTGGCGCCAAGCAATAAAAAAACGGTCAAGGAAGCATTAAAAAAGGGTTCTCTGCAAAGGTAAGCTACCGGCGTCAATGCTTTGTGCTATCGTGATATTGCCACAGTACGTTCACGATTTTCCAATTGCCATTCAATTTAGCCAGGTGCATGTAGTCAATCCATTCGTCTGCAATCAATTTTACAGACGCGGTCCGGTCGGAAACATCGAGTAATCGTACCTCTTTCTTCGGATTCGCCGGAAATTGATCGCCTTTTTTGTTATAGGTTTCCGCCAGCAGGACCATTTGCTCGGTCGACGCCTCGCGGAGATAGTCCTTTCCAGCCGCTTTGTCTTTCCAGAACGTCCGTTTTACCATGCGCGGATGGAGCGCCCGTTCCATTTGTGCCGGATTGGGCGTATGCTGGGATTCGATGTAATCGAGCGCCGCCTGCCGGATGGCAAGGCTATCCTGCTTTGTCTGACCCAAAGAAGAGAGGGTTGCTGCCAGTAGAGCGGCAAAGAAAAGGGTGTATTTCATGGTTGAAGTGTTGTGAAGAGCGCAATTCAGTAACAAAAAGACTATTTACCGAAAGCTAAACTAACCGGGTGTTCCGGCATTCTTTTGGAGAATTATGTGAACGGCAACCGTCAGCTTCCCCAGCTCTCCCGGTCCAGGCTCCGGTACTGAATCGCTTCGGCGATGTGTTCAATTTTGATATCGGGGGAAGCTGCCAGGTCGGCTATGGTTCGCGCCACGCGCAGAATCCGGTCATACGCCCGGGCAGATAACTGCAGGCGCGTCATTGCCGTTTTCAGCAGCATTTTCCCGGCATCACTCAGCTCGCACACCTTCCGGACCATTTCGGAAGGCATCATCGCATTGGCGTAGATGCCCGGATGGTCGGAAAAACGTTCCGTCTGCCACTCCCGGGCCTGAATAACCCGCTCCCGGATCACCGAACTGGGTTCTGCTTTCCGGGTGGAGGAAAGCTGTTCAAAGTTAACGGGCGTGACCTCCACGTGCAGATCGATCCGGTCGAGCAGCGGCCCCGAAATCTTGCTGAGGTACTTGGCAACGGCTCCCGGCGGGCAGGTACATTCTTTCTCGGGATGGTTGTAGTAGCCGCAAGGGCATGGATTCATGCTCGAAATCAACATAAAACTGGCCGGAAATTCCACGGCCCACCGGGCGCGGGAGATGCTCACTGTCCGCTCTTCGAGTGGCTGGCGCATGACTTCCAGCGCCGAGCGTTTGAATTCAGGTAATTCATCCAGAAACAGGACACCGTTGTGGGCCAGGGAGATTTCCCCGGGTGAAGGCGCTCCACCGCCACCTACCAGGGCGGCATCGGATATGGTATGGTGCGGGTTGCGGAAGGGCCGACGGGAGATGAGCGTCGCCCGGGTACCGAGTTTCCCCGCAACCGAATGAATTTTCGTCGTTTCGAGGGCTTCCTGCAAGGTGAGTGGCGGCAGAATACCCGGCAGCCGTTTGGCCAGCATCGTTTTACCGGCGCCGGGAGGCCCGATCATGATGACGTTGTGCCCGCCCGCTGCGGCGATTTCCAGCGCCCGCTTGATGTTTTCCTGGCCCTGCACATCGGCAAAGTCCGTTTCGTATTCGTTGAGCGTGCTCAGAAAGAGATCGCGGGTATCCGAAACCGTTGGCTGTATAGCGATCTTTCCCCGTAAAAAATCAACAGCTTCCTGCAGGGATTCGACGCCGATCACATCCAGGTTATTCACGATCGAGGCCTCTTCCGCATTTTCTTTCGGAAGGAGAAAACCTTTGTAGCGATTTTTCCGGGCTTCGATGGCAATCGGCAGTACGCCTTTGATGGGGCGGAGTTTGCCGTCGAGCGACAACTCCCCCATGATGACGTATTCTTCCAGCGACGGCAGGGTTACCTGACCGGAAGAATGCAGAATACACAGCGCCATCGGCAGGTCATATGCTGAACCTTCTTTCCGGACATCTGCCGGGGCCAGGTTGATGACTGTTTTGTTGCGCGGATAGAAGTAATCGTGGTACTTGATCGCCGCCTCCACCCGCTGCACACTCTCTTTTACGGCGCTGTCGGGAAGGCCGACCAGGTAGGTGTTGGCGCCCTGCCCGACGGTCACTTCAATCGTAATCATCGTGGCATTGACGCCGAAAATCGCAGCTCCGTAAGTCTTCGCAAGCATGGAAAGTGGTCAGGTGAATGTCGGGCGAAGATACCGTCATCCAGCCTCAAAACCGGTAGTTTCCGGTCGGTGAAAAACCGCGTTATATCCTTGCTATTCTGTTGATGGTATTGATAGACAAGTAGTTAAAACACAGTAGACGACTTTTTCTTTTTCATAAAAAACTTAGCTACCGGCAGTTTCCAGCAAGGCTTTTACCCGGCATTCCAGCGGAGAAAGCGCATAGCAATCGCCCTCGGGCTCTTCGTCCAGCCCCTGGCAGAACCTCCAGAACCGTTCTGATTCATAGGCGGAGACGACCTTGGGGTGGATATAGTATTTCTTGCAGACGGCGCGGGTATTGCCGAGGGCTTCCGCTACCAGGTCGTAGCAATGGGTGATATTTCGCTTGCAGGCCGCAGCAGAATCAAACAGGCCGAGCTCCCGGAAGGCTTCGAATGCGCCGAGCGTACCCCGCCAGGTACGGAAATCCTTGGCCGTAAACTCTTGGCCGGTAATATTTTTCAAATAGGTATTGATATCGCCGGAATCGATGCGGTGCGGGGCTCCGTCTTCGTCGAGGTACTGAAAAAGCTCTTCTCCCGGAATATCCTTACACCGCTGCACAAGGCGGGCCAACCGCTTGTCTTTCAGGTGAATATCGTGTTGTATTCCCTTTTTTCCGGTGAAATGAAAGGTAATATGAGCTCCTTCGATCAGGGCATGCTCATCCTGTAGCGTCGTCAGCCCGAAAGAGCCGTTTTGCTTTTTGTATTCTTCGTTTCCGACCCGGATACTTGTCTTTTCCATCAGGCGGATGACCAGCGCCAATACTTTTTCAAAGGGTAATCCCTGTCGACGCAAATCCTGCTCTACCTGCTCACGGATACGTGGAAGAAATTCCGCAAACCGCGCCAGGCGGTAAAACTTGGTTTCGTTCCGGACGGCGTTCCAATCGGCGTGGTACCGGTACTGTTTCCGGCCTTTCGCATCATAGCCGGTAGCCTGGAGATGGCTGTTTTCGAGGGGGCTGATCCAAACCCGCTCCCATGCCGGAGGAATCACGAGAGAACGTATCCGGTGGAGCGTTTCCCGGTCGCGCACCGGCTGGTTTTCGGCATCGCGGTACCGGAAAGTCCCGCCGTGCCGCAGACGCCGGATACCGGGTGTCTGATCAGGCAGGTAAACCAAACCCGCCTGCCGGGCGGAGCGCTTCGGGTCTTTCGACCAGGTGCGCCGCCTGCGCGGGGTTTCGGGGGAATGTACTTGCATACTGGCCATAATTGAGGATATTGACCTCCGTTCCGCAGGCGGCGAGCCGGGGGAAGCGGGTGTGGGACGGGTTTCTATTAGTATGCTTGCATACTTTTTTGATAATGGTATATTTGTCGCAATAAATTGCGTTTTTTCGAGCGAAAACGAAGAAATCTATGCCAGTGGTTCAGCAGGTATTATTTGCCCTTGTGCTCGGATTTGTCGGATGGACGATGTTCCGCCGGATTTCCGTCATCAAAAAGACGATTGCTCTCGGCAAGCCGGAGGATCTGACTGACCGTCCGGGCGAGCGGCTATCGACCATGCTCCGCATTGCCTTCGGGCAGAAGAAAATGTTTGACCGGCCGGTCGTCGGGGTTCTCCACTTCCTGGTTTATGCCGGTTTTCTGCTGATCAACCTGGAAGTACTGGAGATTGTGCTGGATGGATTATTCGGCACGCACCGCCTCCTGGCGCCACTACTGGGCGGTTTCTACCCGATTCTGATCGGCTTTTTCGAATTGCTGGCGCTGGGTGTACTCGTGGCCTGTTCCATCTTCCTGATCCGCCGGAATACCGGAAGCGTACCCCGCCTGTCGCCCGCCCGGCACCGCGAACTGAACGGCTGGCCCGTGAAAGATGCCAATACGATTCTGGTGATCGAAATTGTCCTGATGATCGCCATTCTGAGTATGAACGCTGCGGATAGTCTTCTGCAGGAGCGCGGAGAACTGGCGGCGACGGGTCCCTACCTGGTCAGCCGCTGGCTGATGCCGCTGTTTTCGGGTTTGGGCGACGGCGCGCTGCATGCCATCGAGCGTGGCGCGTGGTGGTTCCACATTCTCGGGATTTTTGCTTTCGCGGTGTATGTCACGTATTCCAAGCACCTGCACATCTTCCTCGCGTTTCCAAATACCTATTTCACCCGTCTGAAACCGAAGGGAGAAATGGAAAACATGCCGGCGGTGACGAAGGAAGTCAAACTCATGCTCGGCTTGCAGACGGACAGCGGCGAAGCACCGGCCGAACCCGGCCGGTTTGGCGCAAAGGACGTTATGGACCTGTCCTGGAAAAACCTGATGGACGCCTACTCCTGCACCGAATGCGGGCGGTGCACCGCCTCCTGCCCCGCCAATATCACCGGCAAGAAGCTATCGCCGCGGAAAATCATGATGGATACCCGCGACCGCCTCGAAGACCTCGGCCGGAACATGCTGGCCAACGGCGGAGAGATCAAAGACGACGGGAAATTCCTCCTCGGCGATTATATAACGGCCGAAGAACTCAGGGCCTGTACTACCTGCCAGGCGTGCGTGGAAGCCTGCCCGGTACTCATCAATCCCCTGGATATCATCCTGCAACTGCGCCGGTACCAGGTTATGGAAGAATCTGACGCGCCGGCTTCCTGGAACAGTATGTTTCAGAACCTGGAAAACAACCAGGCGCCGTGGAAATTCTCTCCCGGAGATCGCTTTAACTGGGCCGAAAAAGTGAATTAATCAGCAAAAAACATGGAATACAAGGTCCCGACGATGGCCGATCTCACCGCAGCGGGAGAAACGCCGGAAGTGCTGTTCTGGGTAGGATGTGCGGGTAGTTTTGACGACCGCTACAAGCGGGTAACCGTCGCTTTTGTCCGGATTCTCAACCAGGTCGGTATCAAATTTGCCGTACTGGGTACCGAGGAAAGCTGTACCGGAGATCCTGCCCGGCGTGCCGGAAACGAATTCCTGTTTCAGATGCAGGCGGTGGCGAATATCGAAGTGCTGAATATGTACGGCGTCAAAAAGATCGTGACGGCCTGCCCGCATTGCTTCAATACCCTCAAAAACGAATACCCCGATCTGGGTGGCAACTACGAGGTCATTCACCATTCGACCTTCCTGCAGCAACTCATTGACGACGGTCGACTGAAAGTACAGGGAGGAGCCTTTAAAGGCCGGAAAATCACCTACCACGATTCTTGCTACCTGGGCCGGGCGAACGACGTCTACGAAGCGCCCAGAGCCATTATCACCGCGCTCGACGCCGATCTGACCGAGATGAAACGGTCCCGCAAAAACGGCCTCTGCTGCGGCGCAGGCGGCGGACAGATGTTCAAGGAACCGGAACCCGGCAAAAAAGATGTGAACGTCGAGCGTATTGAAGAAGCCCTGGGTACCGGCGCCGAGACCGTTGCCGTAGCCTGCCCCTTCTGCATGGTCATGATGACCGACGGCGTCAAAAACAAGGAAAAGGAAGATACGGTAAAAGTATTCGATCTGGCCGAGCTCGTTGCGAGCGCAAACGGCTGGTAATCATGGAAAATACAGCGGGTCAGGATACAGAAAGGAATATGTAAGCCGTTCTGCTATTCTTTCCCCCGAAATCAATTTGAAAGGCAATGGCCGGGCGGGTTCCTCGAAAACAGGCGCTTCCCAGCCTTTGTCTTTTGCATTTTGAAGATAGACTTCTTTGCGGGAAGGATGTTGGGGAGCGACAACGTTGAATACTTCACCCCATACACCCTGCTCAATCACCTGGCGGATCAACCCGATCACGTCTTCCCGATGAATGAAATTGACGGGTGTGGCGCCGTTCGATACCGTTTTTCCGATAAAGTACTTGCCTGCCACGCGATCGTCGCCCATAAGCCCGCCACAGCGCAAAATAGTGGCCGGATGGCCGCTGTTTTGTAAGGCTGTTTCTGCCCGTACCAATGGATGGCCGGGTATGACATCGTTGGATTCGGTGATCACTTCCGGACTGTCAGGATAGACGGACGTCGAGGAGATATAGATCAGTTTTCCCGAAAAACCCGCCAGATGCCGGAGCAGGGCATCGATCTGCGCCGGATGGAAATCATCGCCGTGCTGCCCGGCGCGGGGCGGGATGCTGATGATCAGTACATCGCTGTTCAATAGGCTATCCAAACCCGCCGACGGCTCCGGGTCGAAGCGGAGCACGAGCGGATGAATGCCTGCCTGCGCCAGGTTTTCAGTTTTTTCGGGGGAGGTAACGGTTCCGGTGACGTCGTATCCGGCAGCCGCCAGGTGCTTTCCGAGCGGCAGGCCGAGCCAGCCGCAACCGACGATTCCGATTTGCTTCATCGGTTCAGACATAAAACTTTTTCCACTTGATATACGCCTCCACTTCTTCCGGAACCATATACCGGATGGTCCGCTCGGCTTTCAGCTGCGCACGGATAAACGTCGCCGAGATATCGAGCAGCGGCGCTTCGAAAAAGCGTACTTGTGGATGGGTTTTCAACGCGCTTGCCTCCGCGTTGGGGCGGGGGTATACGTACAACCCGAAGTCATTCAGGATTTCTTCATAGTCTTTCCAGTTCGGAAACTGACCGAGGTTATCTTCCCCGATAATCAGCCGGAAGGTATGCTGCGGGTGTTTTTCCCGCAGTTTTTTCAGTGTATCGATCGTATAGCTGGGTCGCGGCAGGGAGAACTCTACATCGCTGACTTTCAGCTTGCTGTTGTTCTGCGTTGCGAGCTCGACCATCTTGTACCGGTCTTCCTCATGCAATAGCTGCTTGTTACGCTTGAACGGATTCTGTGGAGTTACCACAAACCAGACCTGGTCAAGGTCGGTACTTTCGGCCATGACATTCGCGACGATCAGGTGACCGATGTGAATGGGGTTAAACGAACCGAAGAATAAACCGATGTTCATAGGTATTGGACATTAGGACGCGTCGTCGTCATCGGCCTGGTCGAGCCAGGCCTGGGGCAGGTCTTTCGTTGCCCGCGCGCCGAGCGCCTTGATTTTTTCGGCTGTGCGGAGGAGGTTTCCGCGGCCTTCCGACAGTTTTTTGACGGCTTCGTCGTAGGCGTTTTGGGAGGAGCGCAGCGTCTCCCCCACTTTCGTCAGATCCCGTAGAAAACCTTCGAATTTATCGTACAATTCCCCGCTGAGCCGGGCGATTTCGAGGGCGTTTTTGCTTTGTTTTTCGAATTTCCAGATACTGGCAACGGTACGTAAGGTAGCCAGCAATGTTGTCGGGCTGACGAGTACAATACGTCTTTCCCACGCAAACTGAAACAGCTCGGCATCCCCCTGAATCGCCAGGCTAAAGGCCGGCTCCACCGGCATGAAGAGCAGTACAAACTCCGGTGTCAGGAGGCCTTCCGCCGTCTCATACTTCTTTTCGGCAAGCAGGCGGATATGCGTGCGAACGGATCCCAGGTGAGCCGTAAGATATCGCGTCTTCTCTGCCTCGTCGGTCGCGTTCATGCAGCGCTCATAAGCGGTCAGGGATACCTTGGCGTCGATGATGAGGTGTTTCTGATCCGGAAGAGAAATGACAATGTCCGGTCGGATAAGCTGATTGTCAGCGTTTTGTGTGACAACCTGTGTCTGATACTCTTTTCCCTTTACCAAACCCGACCGTTCAAGTATCCGCTCCAGGATGACTTCGCCCCAGCCACCCTGCTGTTTGGTGTCGCCTTTGAGCGCTTTGGCGAGGTTATCGGCGTCGAGGCTGAGTTTCTGGCTCAGGTCATGCAATTTCCGGACTTCGGCGAGCAGGCTTACCTTATCCCGCAGTTCTTCCTTGTACGTTTCCTCGATTTTTCGTTCGAAGGCCTGAATTTTCTCGCCGAGCGGATTGAGCAGTTGGTGAAGATTGGTCTGATTCTGTTCCGTAAAACGCCTGGATTTTTCTTCCAGCAGGTCATTGGCCAGCAGCCGGAATTGCTTGGAAAGTTCTTCCTGCTGGAAATGAAGCTTGTCTTCGAGGTTGCGGTAATCAGCCTCCAGCGCTGCCAGCTGCCGGTTGAGATCAAGCGTCTGCGTGCGCTCGGAAGCGAGCAGCTGCCGGGTTTGGGTGAGGTCTTCCCGGGCGGTTGCCAGACCCGATTCTGCGACACGAAGGGCGGCCCCCTGCCGCCCCCGCGCGACAAACCAGGCGGCGATTGCCCCCGTAGCCAGCCCGATAAGAAGGAAAAGCAGTTCGTTCACGGTAAAAAAAGGTTCTGCCCCGCTGGACAGAACCGTATTGAGCGTTTGGAAAACCTTACAGGGCTCCCTCTTTCAGTCGTTCTGCGTTTTCCGCAATCCGAAGCTGTTCGATGAAGTCGCCGATGTCTCCGTCCATGACCGCCGGCAGGTTGTACACGGTATAGCCGATGCGGTGATCCGTCACGCGGGACTGCGGGTAATTATACGTCCGGATTTTGTCGGAACGGTCGCCCGAACCCACCATGCTTTTCCGGGCGCCCGAAATTTCAGCCTGCTGCTTTTCCAGTTCCATTTCGTAGAGGCGGGAACGGAGGACCGTCATCGCCTTCTCGAAGTTTTTGATCTGGGACCGTTCGTCCTGGCATTGTACGACGAGCCCTGTCGGCAAGTGCGTCACCCGGACAGCGGAGTAGGTCGTGTTGACCGACTGTCCACCGGCTCCTGACGAGCAGAAGGTATCCTTTCGGATGTCGTTCATGTTGATCTGAACGTCTACTTCGTCTGCTTCGGGGAGTACGGCAACCGACGCAGCCGAGGTATGGATACGTCCCTGAGACTCCGTCGCCGGTACACGCTGTACGCGGTGTACACCGGATTCGAATTTCAGTTTTCCGTATACATCTTCCCCCTGAACGGAGCAGATGATTTCCTTGAACCCGCCGGAGCTGCCTTCGGTCTGGTCCATGACCTGAAACTGCCAGCCCTGGTTCTGGGCGAAGCGCTGGTACATCCGGAAGAGGTCGCCGGCAAAAATCGCGGCTTCGTCTCCGCCGGTACCGCCCCGTACTTCCAGAATGATGTTCCGGCTGTCGTTCGGATCTTTCGGAATGAGCAGTTCCTTGAGCTCCTGCTCAAGGATTTCCTGCTTCGGATTAAGTTCGTCGAGCTCGATTTTCGCAAGCTCCCGGAATTCTTCGTCTTTTTCAGTAGTGAGTACTTCTTTGGCCGAGCTGATCTGGCCGAGGAGGAGGAGGTATTCGTCGTATTTGGCGACGATTTTTTCCAGGTCTTTGTACTCTTTGCTCAGGGATTTATACCGCTTCACGTCGCCGGCTACTTCCGGCTGGACGATCTGCTGAGAGACTTCGTTGAATCGTTCCCGTATGGCTTCTAGTTGCTCAAGCATGGTCTTAAAAAGCCGGAATCTGAAGGTTCCGGTAGGTATTTGGAGCCGAAAAATGGCTGTACGTGGCAAAGATAGCCAATAAAAACCACTTCAGGCAGAACGCAAATACCGGACGTTTTGTTACCCCCGAACCCTGTATACAATTTAACAAACGGAATCGCGTTTATACGGGGATCTATCTATCTTTGCATCGTGAACGTCTTCAGAATCAAAGGTTTGGTCCTATTGCTGGTGCTGTGCAGCTTCTCTGTACAGGCCATCAATATTCCTTTGGTCAGAAGATCGAAAAAAGTGATCATCAACGGCGAAGTAGTACGGGTCCGCGAGCATATTCTGACGTTCAAGGTAAATCCCGAAGTACGCCTGTCCACGTTCGATACCCCCTGGGGCCGCCGGCAGTTTGATATGCTGGGCGATTTCCTCCCTTTCCTGCATTTCCTCAAATCGGACCGGATTTTTGCTCCTCCGTCCTATACGCGCTCCGGGAATCTCTTCAGTGCCGTACCTTTGTCAAAAACACAGGGGTATGGATCTGTTTTTGAGCCGTCGTCTTCGCCCGTTCTGGCTAGCAAGTAATCTTCTTTTGATAGGTATTTTGGTGATTTCCTGCGAATTCAAACGCCTGGATGCGCAGCGCATTCAGCAGGAAATGAAGAGCCAGCAAATCCGGCAGGTTACCGCTGCACAGGTTTCAGCCATCGCTGCCCAATGGGGTGAAAAGATAGCGGCGGAACTCGGCAAGCTTCCCCTGCACGGTATTACCTCCCTGCCCCAGGCCGATTCTCTCGCGAAAACGTATGGCGCCCGGATCCGGTTTGTCAGCAACCTGGCCGACCCGTCGTTTGATGTGAAAACCAGAGAAGTGTTTGACGCCTATCGGTACAACGCAACACATCGCCTACCGCAGGAGAATAACCTTCAGAAGCTGGGAGACGGCAGCGAATGGCTATATACCATTCCGGTTACAGCCGATAAACCCCTGCTCGACGCCGGAAAGGCCGCCGGTTTACCGGCATCGCTTCAGGAAAAGGACCTTGCCGGCGTCTGGACCGTCTATTTCAACAGAAAAGAACTCATACGCCTCGTCAGTCCGAAAGAACTCGACGCCCTTCCCCGTTGAAAATATTGTCAAGATTCCGTCGTTTGCTTACTGTCTTTCAAGGATTCCCCCTGCCAAATGGAAAACCACTCGGATAAAAACATTCAGAACAGCCCGTCTGCCGTGCGCCTGCCTATGTTGCTGGCCGCTACCCTTGCCGGCGGGATACTCATCGGGGCGACTTTTTTCGGCGGGCGACCGGCCTATTCCGGCGATATCGTCCGAAATCTCAACAAATTCCGGGAAGTACTGACCTGGATTGATAATGCCTACGTCGATTCGGTGTCAACCGATACGCTCGTAGACTACGGCCTCGAAAAGATGATGACACACCTCGATCCGCACAGTGTGTACATCCCCCGGAAGGAAGTAGCTGCGGCCAAGTCCCAGCTCGAGTCCGGTTTTGACGGCATCGGCGTCGAATTCAACATTTTCAATGATACTGTTTTTGTCATCAACGCCATTCCGGGCGGACCGTCTGCCCTCGCAGGCATTCGCTCGGGAGACCGCCTCCTGAAAGCCGACGGGACCAGCCTCGCCGGAAAGGACGTAGACAACCGATTGATTTTCAGTAAACTTCGCGGGATGAAAGGATCGGTTGTCAAACTGGATATCCAACGGAGGGGCGAAAAAGACCTGCTGCATTTTAACGTCACCCGCGGTCGCATTCCGTCGTATTCCGTATCCGCCGGCTATCTTATCGACGACAAAACGGGCTATATCAAAATTGACCGGTTTGCCGAGTCAACCTATAACGAATTTCGCCAGGTACTGAGCGACCTGAAAAACCAGGGCATGCAGCGCCTGCTGCTCGACCTCCGTGGTAATGGCGGCGGGTTCAAGGACAGGGCCACTAATATTGTCGACGAACTGGTGGGCGGTAACAAACTGATTGTCCGGACAGACGGCAAGGGTACCCAGTTCGACGAAGAAACGTACGCCCGCAAAGACGGACTGTTTGAAAAGGGACCTGTTGTGCTATTGGTAGATGAAAACTCCGCGTCGGCGTCGGAAATTGTCGCCGGGGCTTTGCAGGACCACGACCGTGCGCTGCTCGTTGGCCGCAGGACGTTCGGAAAAGGACTTGTTCAGACGCCGGTGGATCTTTCCGACGGCTCGGAAATCCGCATCACAGTATCCCGTTACTACACTCCCAGCGGTCGCTGCATACAAAAACCCTATTCGATTTACGACAGTGACGACGAAGACCGTTACAAACACGGAGAGCTGTTTTACGCCGACAGTATTAAACTCGATAAAAAGCAGGCTTTTAAAACCGACGGAGGTCGTACGGTTTATGGCGGTGGCGGTATTGTCCCTGACATCTTTGTCTCGGCGGATACCAGCTACCGCACGCCATACCTGTATCAGCTGGCGGCACGGAATATCATGGCTGAATATGCGTTTAATTATGCCCTGTCGCATAAACAGGACCTGAGTAAGATGCCGTTTCGCGAGTACCTGGGTTCGTTTCAGGTAACCGACCGCATGCTTGCCGACGTTGTTACGATGGCCTCCGCCTCCGGAATCCGCCGGAATGATACGCAGTTTGCCCGCTGCAAGGGGTACCTCAGGGAACAGCTTAAAGCCCTGATTGCGAGCTATATCTGGGAAAAGAAATCAGGAGGCCTTCGTAATGAACTCTATCAGGTGCTGAACGCCAACGATCCGACGTATAAGAAGGCGCTGGCCTGTTTTCCGCAGGCAAGCCAGATGGCCGCAGTGAAATAACCTTCTGTGCATTCTGCGAGAAAAATTAAACCAGCTCACAGAAATCACAGAATACACAGAATAAAAAAACGGCTGTCTCCAGGGGGGACAGCCGTTTTTTATTGAGGCGTTTCTTCTTTCTTCTTCCGGAATTGCCAGGTAATGCCGAGCCAGGTCCGGAAATTTCCTGTTTTAAAATCTTCCCGGGAATAAGGCGAAATCTCAAAAGCCACGCCCAGCTGCGGCACTTTGCTAAGCGGATAAACCCGCGTACCGACACTCAGGAAATAGCCCTGAAGCAACTTAGCATCGCTGTCCACAATCTTTCCGATGATACCCAGGTTGGCTCCTACGCCCGCGTAAAACAGATGGGTTGGCTTCCGGTAAAACGAAACCATCGGGGCGATTTCCGTATTGAGAGACGAAAAAATGGAGTTGGTCTGAAAGCGCGCATCCACCCAGAAGGGATTTTTCGGGTTGCTGCTGACGGTCAGAACGCTGTTGAAGGGGTAGTAGCCGACAGCCGCCTGCGCCTGCAACTCGTGTATTCCGGTTATCAGCAGAAGCAAACCGGAAAGAAAAAAGAATCTCATAGTGCAAGTTTTGCCGCAAATTAGCGATTCCGCGCTAACCCGTTGCCCGAAATCCTAGCGAATTGACTTGCCGGTCCCCTACCTTTGCACAGTCCGCCTGTCTGACAGACCGCGGCGGCTTTCAACATGGGTGTTCTGAAAAAACTGGCTGGTGACACGGCGCTTTACGGTGTCAGCAGCATTTTGGGCCGGGTGATCAACTACCTGTTGGTGCCTTTGCACACGGCCATTTTTTCGTCCGGAAAAATGGCGGAGCAGGTGACCTATTTCGCCTGGGTCGCGCTTTTCAATATCATCTATGTCTTTGGCATGGAGACAACCTTTTTCCGGTTTGCTTCCCGGGAAAAAGAGCGTTTTCAGGAATATTTTAACCGCGCGGTCTCGGCCATTATGGTGGTCAGCGTGATCGGCTCCGGGCTGATCATGGTATTTTCGGACCGGCTGGCGGAGAGCTTCGGGTATCCGGGGCGCGGGCAGCTGATTTCCTGGCTCGCTATCGTGATGATTGTGGATGCCGTCACAGCCATTCCCTACGCCCGTCTCCGCCTCGAAAAACGCCCTAGAAAGTTTGTAGCCGTCCGGATTTCGAACATTCTGCTGAACGTCGGGCTGAACTTCTACTTCCTCTGGTTTTGCCGGCAGATATACCTGGGGGCATTTTTACCGGAACTAAAGGATGTATGGCCGTTCCGTTACGATCCGGAGCTGGGTATCGGATACATTGTCCTGGCGAACCTGATCGCGAACGTCGCGACGGTGCCGCTGCTCTGGCACGAGTTCCGCGGGTTCAAACTACTCCTGAATTGGAAAGCCTTCCGGCCGATGTGGCAATATGCCTATCCGATTCTGATCCTGGGGCTGGCGGGCAATTTCAATCAGCTGTTCGACCGGCTGGTACTCGAACAGTGGCTGCCTGAAGGGTTTTACCCCGGACGTACGTCTGAGGAAGCCCTGGGAATCTACGGAAACGTTTACAAGCTCTCCATCTTCATGAGCCTGGTCATTCAGGCTTTCCGGTATGCGGCAGAACCCTTTTTCTTCTCCAGGGCGGAAGATAAAAATGCTCCCGGGGTTTTTGCAGACGTCATGAAATGGTTCATCATTGCGTCCGTGCTGATCTGGGTGGTCGTTTCGGTCAATCTCGATATCGTCGCCAGCCTGTTCTTGCGGAAGAAAGAATACTGGGAAGGGTTGCCGGTGGTGCCGGTCCTCCTCCTGGCGAATCTGTTTCTCGGAATTTACTATAACCTGACGGTGTGGTTCAAATTGTCAGACCGGACGCAGTATGGAACGCTGCTGACCTTCATCGGGGCGGCGGTAACGCTGGTTGGAAACTTCTTCCTGATACCGGTGCTGGGATATATGGGCTGTGCGGTGACGTTTCTGCTATCCTGCGCGGTGATGATGGTATGCTGCTACCTGCTGGGTGAAAAATATTACCCGATTCCGTATCACCTGCGGTCTGCGTTCGGGTATCTGCTCGGCGGCGGGGCGGTTATCCTAGCCTCACTGCTCCCGATTGAAAACACGTATGCTGCCATCGCTTATCATACGCTGCTGATCGGGTTCTTTTTACTGGGTATACTGGTTGCGGAGCGAAAATCGTTACCAGCGTCTCTACGGAAGAAAATATCCGTTTAGTGATAAAAAATCAGGCCATAAGTCTATATTGCGCCCAGGTTGCGGGTAGAGTGCTTTTTTCACAAAAAGATAAAATTGGGGGCCTGTCATAAAATCCCGAATTTTATTTGGAGGTATTTCGAAAAGCATGTCATACCTTGTCGAAAATTTGTTAAAATCTGTTAAATGTCGGGCGGTGACGTCCTGATTTTGGTCTCTGATTTTTGGTATTTTGTCGGAACCGCTTACTTTTGATCACTTCAATTAAAAAAACACGGATAGGAGATACAACATGCAGCACTGCTCTACGTTAACTAAACTGGAAATACAATGGCAAAAGTCCAATTTAGCGACAGTGAGCTTGTATCGCTATATATCCGTGGAAACGAACGTGCCTTCGAGCACCTGGTAAACCGGTACAAGTCGAAGGTTTATACGACTATTTACCTGATTGTCAAGGACCAGTACGTCGCGGAAGACTTAACCCAGGATACATTTATCAAAGCTGTAGAAACCCTGCAGTCGGGTAAGTACAACGAAGAAGGCAAATTCCTTCCCTGGATTATTCGCATTGCCCACAACCTCGCTATTGACTATTTCCGCCGAGAGAAACGCTATCCCGAAGTGGTGTTTGAAGACGGCAGCAGTGTGTTTAATACGCTGGAATTTGCGGACGACTCGATTGAATCGGCGACGATCCGCAAGGAAACGTATGAATACCTGAAAGAACTCATTACGAGGCTCCCGGAGCCTCAGCGAGAGGTGCTGGTAATGCGGCACTACGAGGACATGAGTTTTCAGGAAATCGCTGATGCCACCGGGGTGAGTATCAATACTGCTTTGGGCCGTATGCGTTATGCTCTCATCAATTTACGCAAGATGATGAGTAAACACGTCCGGAACTATGATACAAACCTTTACTCAAGATGACATCCTTCGGTACGCCTACGAAGAAACAAGCACCGAAGAAAACACGCAGATAGAAGAAGCACTCATGCATGACCACGAGTTGCTCCTTTTCTACCTCGATATTATGGATCTCAAGGCAGGTCTGAATCAGGTGGCCCTTCAGCCTTTGGCACGGGTTACGGATAACATCCTCGCCTACTCCCGGTCGTACCGGACAAAAAGCCAATCTTCCAGACAATCGATCTGAAAGATTGGTTTTTTGGTATATTCGCTAACCCCTCTTCTTTCTGGGAGACGGGGTTTTATTGCTTATGACGAAGAAAGAACGATATCGGGGTCTGATAGCCTACTTCACTGAAAATTTCCCGGAACCCGAAACCGAGCTGCATTACGGAAATCCATATGAACTGCTGGTAGCGGTGATCCTGTCTGCTCAGTGTACCGACAAGCGGGTGAATATGGTTACGCCAAAGCTGTTTGAGCGTTTTCCGGTACCGGAAGCGCTGGCGGAGGCTTCTTCCGACGAAGTATTTGAATACATCCGCTCGATTTCCTATCCCAATAACAAGGCCAAACACCTCGTCGGCATGGCGAAAATGCTGGTGAACGATTTTGGCTCCGTCGTGCCGGGTACAATTGAGGAACTGCAGAAAATGCCGGGAGTTGGCCGAAAAACGGCCAACGTCATCGTTTCAGTTATTTACAACCAGCCTGCCATGGCGGTGGATACACACGTCTTCCGGGTTTCGCACCGGCTCGGACTGGTCCCCAAAACGGCCACGACGCCGCTTGCCGTGGAGAAAGAGCTGATGAAACATATCCCGACCGAACTGGTGCCGAAAGCCCACCACTGGCTGATCCTGCACGGACGGTACATATGCCTCGCCCGGACGCCGCAGTGCAGCCGCTGCGAAATCAAGGCCTTTTGCAAGTATTGGGAGACCATTTCCGGCGGAAAACGGCTGCCGGGTTGAAAAAATAAAACAGCCTGTACGACCCATCTATTTTTCATGCACCTTTGCGGAGCCGTGAAATCCCAGAAAAACCCTGTGATCTATGTTTAATCTGACGCCGGCTGTCCGGGCCATACTCCTCGCGAACGTCGCGCTGTTTGCGGCCGAAAGCCTGGTCTTTCCGAACCTGGGAAACCTCCTGGGGCTGCATAATTTCGAATCTCCGCTCTTTCTGCCGTTTCAGTTTGTCACGCATATGTTCATGCACGGGGGCTTTGGCCACCTGTTCAGCAACATGTTCGCACTCATTATGTTCGGCCCCGGGCTGGAGAATCTGTGGGGAACCAAGCGTTTTACCTTTTTCTATTTTTTTACCGGAATCGGTGCGGGCCTGCTTTACTCAGGCGTCAATTACTACGAAATCGGTCAGATCAAGGACGCCGCGCTGGCATTCGTTCAGGATCCGGATCCGACGAACTTCGCCGGGTTCATGAATGATTATGCCCCTCTGCTTCAGAATGAGCCGCTTATCCAGCGCTACCTGAGTAATCCTGACAATGTCATGTTGCAGAAACAGGTGGTACTTCTGACCCGGGAATACGTCAATATGGTGGTCAATATTCCGATGGTCGGGGCCTCCGGCGCGATCTTCGGAATCCTGATGGCGTTCGGAATGTTATTCCCGAATACATTGTTGTTTTTGTTGTTCATTCCCTTTCCCATTAAGGCCAAATATTTTGTAGCTTTATATGGGCTGTATGAGCTGTACTCGGGTTTACACCAGAATCCGGGGGACAATGTCGCCCACTTTGCCCACGTCGGCGGGATGTTGTTTGCCTTCATCCTGATCCGGTACTGGGCCCGTCAGCGTAAGAATTTCTATTAGGCAGGCACTGTTTTTTTATTTCGGAAAAGCTGCGGAAAGCCGGGAGTTCGTATATGGTATTCTCCGGTATTTATTTCTATCTTATTTCGTGCTATGAGCGGCTTTATTGACGACATCAAGGAGGCGTTTTCACGCAGGGACAATGGGCTCATCCAGCTCATCCTGATCAACGTGTTCGTCTTTCTGGGGTTGCTCGTGCTGCAGGTGAGTTTCAGCCTTTCGGGGAAAGAATCCTATTACACGCTTGTCCTGGACCAGCTTGCCCTGAAACCGAACCCGGCCCACCTGCTGTACAAGCCCTGGACCCTCCTGACCTACTGTTTTGTCCACCAGAATATCCTGCATATTCTGTTCAACATGCTTTTCCTGTTCTGGTTCGGACAACTGGTGCAGGAATACCTGGGAAGCCGCCGGCTGGTCAGTCTGTATATGCTGGGGGGATTGGTGGGAGGATTGACATTTGCCGCGCTTTACAACCTGGTTCCGCTGTACCGGCACTGGCTGGATATGCCGAATGTCGGAGCCTCCGGAGCAGTATATGCCGTGATGCTGGGTGCTGCGACGTTGTTGCCGAACTATACCTTTCACGTCCTGATCATCGGACCGGTGCGGATCAAGTATATCGCGGCATTCTTTGTGGTGGTTTCCTTTGCTCAGATACCAGGGTCGAATGCGGGCGGTAACATTACGCACCTCAGCGGCGCGCTGTTTGGCTATCTGTATATCCGGATGCTGCGCCGTGGCACTGACCTGGGCCAGCCCGTGGAAGCCGTACTGGACTTTTTCAAGCGCCTGTTCTCCCGTGAGCCCAGGCCCCGGATGAAGGTCAAATACCGGTCTCAGACCCGTACGACCTACACCGCCTACAGCACAACCGCCGAAGAGTTTCCCGATGATGACGAGATAGACGCCATCCTGGATAAAATTTCCAAGTCAGGTTATGAAAGTCTCACCCGGGAAGAAAAACAAAAGCTCTACAAGGCCAGCCAGAAAAACTGACACGACCTGCCTCTCCTGTTCAAAAGGAGGGGCTTTTTCTATACCAACCGTTTTGCATTACCTTTGTCCTCTTTTTCAAGGGTATGCCTGAAAAGAAACAATTCGTAGCCCCCACCCGTTGAGGTGTTACATTTCATCCAAACCAACTGGCCGGCAGCCAGTTGATTGATTCGTCCCAATGCAATGCTCATAAAGCCTGGTCCGTTGCTTGCTCAGATCGATACCCCCGAAGAGCTGCGAAAACTCGATAAGTCGCAATTGCTTCAGGTATGTCAGGAAGTAAGGCAATTTATCGTCGATAATGTCTCCGTTTACGGAGGCCATTTTGGAGCCAGTTTAGGCGTTGTTGAACTCACCGTTGCGCTTCACTATGTGTTGAATACGCCGGAGGATCAGCTCGTTTTCGACGTCGGGCACCAGGCATACGGACACAAAATTCTGACCGGCCGTCGCAGCCGGTTTCATACCAACCGCTTTTACGGTGGCCTTTCCGGTTTTCCGAAACGCAAGGAGAGCCCGTATGACGCGTTTGGCGTAGGCCACTCGTCGACATCGATTTCCGCCGCCCTCGGCATGTCGGTCGGCGCGGTACACAACGGCAAAAAAAACCAGCAGCACGTCGCAATTATCGGCGATGGCGCTATGACCGGCGGTATGGCCTTCGAAGCCATGAACCATGCCGGCTCGCTGAAAGATACCAACCTGCTGATTGTCCTCAACGACAACTGCATGAGCATTGACCCGAACGTCGGGGCGCTCAAGGATTACCTGACCGACATCACCACGTCCCATACCTACAACCGGGTGAAAGACGAGGTCTGGAACCTGCTCGGGAAGATGAGCAACTTCGGGCGGACGGCGCAGGAAATCGTTTCCAAGATTGAAAGCGGTCTGAAGGCGACGCTCCTTCACCAGAGTAACCTCTTCGAATCCCTGAATCTCCGGTATTTCGGACCGGTGGACGGGCACGACGTAGATCACCTGGTCGAGATTTTCTCCGACCTGAAAGATGTACCCGGACCGAAGATCCTCCACTGCGTGACGGTCAAAGGCAAGGGCTACGGCCCGGCCGAAAAAGACCAGACGAAGTGGCACTCTCCCGGGAAATTCGACAAGATTACCGGCGAAATTTTCAAGAAAGTCTACGAAAAACCCCAGCCTCCGAAGTATCAGGAGGTTTTCGGTCATACGTTGCTGGAGCTGGCCCAGGCAAACCCGAAGATCGTCGGAGTAACGCCCGCCATGCCCAGCGGTTCATCCATGAATATCATGATGAAAGCGATGCCGGACCGGGCCTTTGACGTAGGCATCGCCGAGCAGCATGCGGTGACCTTCTCAGCGGGGATGGCTACGCAGGGGTTGACAGTATTCTGCAATATTTACAGCACATTCATGCAGCGGGCGTATGATCAGGTGATCCACGACGTCTGTATTCAGGAGCTTCCGGTGGTATTTTGCCTCGACCGGGCCGGCCTTGTCGGTGCCGACGGACCGACTCACCACGGCGCCTACGACATTGCGTTTATGCGTTGCGTGCCGAACATGATTGTTGCTTCGCCAATGAACGAGCAGGAGCTGCGCAACCTCATGTATACCGCTCAAAGTGAGGAAGTTCAGTCCGGACATCAGGCCTTCACGATCCGGTACCCCCGGGGCGAAGGCGTTATGCCGGATTGGCGGACGCCCTTCGAGAAGGTGGAAATCGGTACCGGACGGAAAGTACGGGATGGGGAAGAAGTCGCGATCCTGACGGTAGGTCCTATCGGTAATTTCGTTGCCGAAGCCTGCAAAAAGCTTGAAAAAGAAGGGTTATCACCGGCGCATTATGACCTGCGCTTTGTGAAACCGCTTGATACCCGGTTGCTCCACGAAGTATTCCGGCGTTTTGATAAAGTCATTACGGTTGAAGACGGATGCCTGACCGGCGGCGTAGGTTCTGCTATTGTGGAATTTATGACGGATGAAGGCTACTCGGCGCGGATCAAACGCCTGGGTATTCCGGATGGAATCGTCGAACACGGAGAGCCGGCCGAGCTGTACCGGGAATGCGGTTTCGATGCGGAAGGCATCGCCCGGGCTGTCCGGGAAATGGCCGCTGTCAGCCTGGTTCGCTAGTCGCTGTTTCAGTCAAACACTATTGATCGGCCCGTTCCCGTTTTGGAACGGGCTTTTTGCTCATTTTTTCAACGAAAAGACCACATGGAAGAGAATGAAAAACTCGACCGGATCGTCGAGGCACGCCTGAAACTGAAAGCCCGCTTCGAGGAAAAAATGAAGCAGACGCCTTCGCAGGCCGACGCCCGGCCGATGGGTTCCGGCGATCCGAACCGCCACGGTATGCCGGTCGTGCCGGTAGGTCAGACGCTGACGCAGAAATGGCCCGTACTCGATCTGGGATACCACCCGAGTATTTCCCACGACCGCTGGCGCCTGATTATCGACGGCGAAGTGGAAAACCCCGTTACGCTGACGTGGGAAGAGTTTATGGCCCTACCGCAGACGGATGATACCTCCGATTTTCATTGCGTCACAACCTGGTCCAAGCTGGATATGCCCTGGCAGGGAGTCCGGTTCATGGACCTTGCGGCGCTGGTACACCCGCTGGAAACAGCCACGCACGTATTGTGCTACGGGTATGATACGTATACGACCAACCTGTCGCTCGAAGAAGCCCTCAAGCCGGATGTACTCCTGGCTCACACCGTATACGGAGAACCGCTCGCGAAGGAACATGGCGGTCCGGTCCGGATGGTAACGCCGCAGTTGTACGCCTGGAAGGGGTCCAAGTGGATCAAGCGGCTCCAGTTTCTGCCGCAAAACAAGCTTGGATTCTGGGAAGAACGCGGATACTCCAATACTGCCTACCCCTGGCGAAACGACCGATACAGCTGATCTATGAAACAGTTCCTGCTACTCTTATGCGGTATGGTCCTGAGCGGCGCCGTACAGGCACAAAAACCGGCCCCGCTGGCGATTGAAGTCGGCCGGCCCCGTGAAATTGTTTTGGCGGCCAACCCGTCAACCGGCTATCACTGGCAATATGCAGTGGGAGACTCGTCGGTGTTACAGGTGAAGAGCCGGTACGTCGCGTCGGCGCCCGCCCGCATAGGTTCCGGTGGAGAAGAGCGGTTTACGCTGACCGGATTGAAAAAAGGAACCAGCCTGTGGGTACTGTCATATGTTCCGCCCGGACGAAATCAGAAGGCCTCCCGGGTAATGAGTTACATCGTACATGTGAAATAGCGGGGCCTCTTCACTGACACCTGATTTTTCGTAACTTGCGGCCCCGGCGGAGAAGGGTCTTCGCTCCGGAGCCGCCGGATATGGGCCGGAAGGCAAATAACCAATCTGATTTTATGACCATCCATCGCGAAGGAATTGCCACACTGTCTCTGGCTCTGGTTGTCCTGCTGGCGCTCAATGCGACGGTAGCCTACCTCTTCCCTGAGCAGACGCTGTTCCGTCAGCTGTTTATTTTTGCCAGTATCATTGTTTACCTCCTTGTGCTGCAATTTTTCCGGAATCCGCGACGGACGACGGTGCAGAACCCCAAACACATCATCGCTCCGGCCGACGGCAAGGTAGTGGTGATCGAGGAGACCGTAGAGACGGAATATTTCAACGAACCGCGGCGGCAGGTGAGTATCTTCATGTCACCGGTGAACGTACACGTCAACCGGAGCCCGATTTCCGGTATTGTGTCATTTTTCAAATACCATCCGGGTAAATACCTGGTAGCCTGGCACCCGAAGTCGTCAACCGAAAACGAACGTACGACGATCGTTGTCCGGCATCCTTCCGGTACAGAAGTACTTTTCCGGCAGATCGCCGGCGCGCTGGCCCGTCGTATCTGCTGGTACGTGAAGGAAGGCGATCAGGTCACACAGGGAGAAGAATTCGGCTTTATCAAATTCGGAAGCCGGGTGGATATCTTCCTGCCTCTCGACGCGAAGATCCTCGTGCAGCTGGGCGATAAGCCGGTTTCGGGAGAGACCGTCATCGCCGAACTCGCCTGAAACGGTACGCATTTCCCCCAAAACAGACGAGACCCACTCTGAGACACACAGGCCCGGAATTCCGGGCCTGTTTTTTTTGTCCGCTTCTCCCGAAAAAAAACTAAAAAACCTTCCAACGTTCTGGGAATCAGGAGTGTCATGGCGTTGACAAACGCTAATAACCTCCTCTGTCATGCATTTCCGGCGTCTCGTTGTTTCACTGATCGTTTTTCTGGCTTTCTCCTGCGGAAAAGACTCCGTGGCGGAGCAGGACTCCGAACGCCTCCGGCAACTGGAGCAGGAAATCCTCGCATTTATTCAGGACAAAGCCTGTACCGGAGACCGGGTCTGCGGAACGATCGCTTTTGGCGCCAAACCCTGCGGCGGGCCGTGGAAATACCTGGTCTACTCACTCAAGGCTGCCGACGTCGCAGCGCTGGAACAAAAGGTCAAGGGCTACAACGAACTCAACGGTAGTATCAACAAACGCCAGGGGCTTATTTCCGACTGCGCGCTGGTTGTTCCTCCCGCCGTTAGTTGTCAGGATGGACAATGCAAACCCAACACGAACCAATAACCTATGAAAAAACAACTACTTTTTCTCCTGATGGCCGTCTGCGGTCTTACCTCCTGTGAAGACAATTGCCAGCAGACACAGGTCTCGCGCCGCCTGAATCCCTTTCAGATACCCCTGGCGCAGTTGCGCGCTGCCGGCAGCGTCAATGTCCGGGAAGCGATGGAACTGGAAAAACCAGGAAAGATCTATGTCAGAGGGAACGTCCTGTTCATCAACGAAATCAAAAAGGGTGTTCACATCATTGACAATACTGATCCGAAGAATCCCCGGAACCTCTCTTTCATCGAAATACTGGGCAATGCGGATATCGCGGTGAAAGGGAATGTACTCTACGCCGACAGCTACACCGATTTTCTCGTCTTCGATATTTCCCAACCCACGCAACCGAAGCTGCTGAACCGGGTGGAAAATGCCTTTACCAGCGGAATGGTCGAGGGAGTCAACTGGTATTCAGATCTGTACAACCCGCAGGGCGCAAGCACGATAACGGACTATACCGTAACCCTCGAAACGACCGTAGTTGAAACCGACTGCGACGGTGGAACCGGCTGGCGCGGAGGCCCCGTGTTCATGGATTTTATGTCTCTCGGCGCCTATAGCCAGAACTCCGGATCGCCCGGCAATCAGGGCAGCGGCAAGGCCGGATCGATGGCCCGTTTCGCGATTGTCGACAATATTCTGTACGCGGTGACGAACCAGAATATGCAGCTCTTTGACATCAGTGCGCCGGCCAGCCCGAATAAAGGGAAATCTGTGTCACTCGGCTGGGGTATTGAGACGATATTTCCGTACGAAGACCGGCTTTATGTAGGATCGACAACCGGCGTTCAGATCTTTTCCAACGCCGATCCGACGAATCCGATCCGCGTGTCGACGCTGTCGCACGCACGGGCATGTGACCCGGTAGTGGTGCACGGCAACTATGCGTATGTGACCTTACGGGCCGGGGAATCTACCTGCGGTACGTCCCAGAATAACCAGCTCGACCTCATCGACGTCACCAGTATGTACAGCCCCAAGCTGGTCAAAACCTTCTCCATGCAGAATCCCTATGGCCTCGGAATCAACTATCCGACGCTGTTTGTCTGCGAAGGCAACTATGGCCTGAAATCGTTTGACGTGAGCGATCCGCTTCAGCTTGACAAGAAAATGCTGAATCATTTCAAAGGCATGAACGCCTTCGATGTGATTCCGCTGTCGAACAAGCTGCTCATGCTGGTCGGACGGGATGGTTTTTACCAGTATGATTACAGCGACCGGAATAATCCCCAGTTACTGAGCCGTATTCCTGTCCGTAGAAAAGACATCTGATCCATGAAAAGACTCTTGTGGATCCTTGCCGGGCTGCTTCCCCTGGCAGGTATGGCGCAGACGCCCGCCAAAAGGGGGTTTACCAGCCAGATCGAGATGGGCGTACTCCTGGGGCAGGTAAGTACGGACAATAATGCTCCTTCCAGCCGGACAAGCTTTACAGCCAGCCTGTTCAACGGCTACCGGATATTTCCGGCTCTGGCGGCAGGGGTTACTGTGGGCGCCGACTGGTACCGGACGAAGACCGTCATTCCGCTGTCGGTTGGCCTGCGCGGAGATTTCCTCCGAAATGCGAAGGTGACGCCATTCTACGCAATCGACGTAGGCAAGGGAATGACCTGGTTTATGCGGGACAAGACCCTGACCGAACAACGGGGCGGATGGCACATCAACCCGGCCCTGGGTATCCGGATAGCAACCGGAGGCCGGTCTTCCATTACCTGGAGCATCGGGTACAAATACCAGGAACTCTATGGCCGCCGTGACCTCAGTATGGACGAGTACATCGCAACGGACTATCACTACAACCGCATGTCCCTGCGCATGGGGATGAGCTTTTAGCGATGAAACGGCTGGTGTTTGCGGGAATATCCGCCTTGCTGGCGGGCTGCCTTCCGCACAGGGAAGAAGCAGACCTGACGAAGACGATGGTCTGCTCTGCTGCGATCCGGAACAAAACGCCTCCGGAGAGTGCGATGGATATCCGCATCCGGGATGCCTGGCGCGACGGTGACGTGATCCGGGTGAAAATCTCGCATGGCGGCGGTTGCGACCCGGATCATCGGTTTGCGCTGTACCAAACCGCAGAGGAAAGCTGCATCGTACAGTCCCGGATTGTTTTCACGACGAATAATCCCTGTAAACGACTGGATGAATCGACAGTCTGTTTTGATGTTTCGACGCTGCTTGTTGCGGGAAAAGGCTGTGGTGACAAACTTCGCATACAGGGATTCGACAAAGACATCAGCCTGATACGCTGAAAAGCGGCCTTTAAAGCACAAAAAAGAGCGCGGATGATATTCTGATCCATCCACGTTCTTTTTTGTGTTCAGACGCGAACTTATTCGCTCCAGCGCCAGTCTTTGCCGAGTTTCAGCTCTTCTTTCAAGCCCTGTTTGATGAGAAAGTCTTTCGTCGCCTCGTCGTTGAGGGTCTGTACCGGAAGGTCTTTGGCATCGGCAAGCGCATACAACAACATCGCGGTATAGCGGACAGTATTGCGGATACCTTCCTTGTCCACCTTGTCGAAACGGTCGAGGTTGGTGTGGTACGTCATACCGACCATCGGCGGCAGGTGTCCCAGCGGCATGAGCGTCGGAATACCTTCCAGCATAAACGGCTGGTGATCGGAATGGAGACCGGCCTTATTGGCGATTTCGTTTTTATAGTTGGGATCGACTTCCTGCATTTTCCGGCCGACTTCCTGGAAGAAAGCCTCCATTTCTCCCCGTCCGGCAATGTTCACACCAGAGGGTTGGTTGGTCATGTCGAGGTTGAGCATGTACCGTACCCGGTCAATATGCCCTTCTTCCTTCGCTTTCCGGACGTAGGCTTTTGAGCCGAGGAGGCCCTGCTCTTCGCCCATGAAAAGGACGAATTCAATGGTCCGCCGCGGTTTCAGTCCGAGTTTTTTGAACGCTCGCGCGATATCCATGATGGCAAAGGAACCAAGCCCGTTGTCGATAGCGCCGGTACCCAGGTCCCAGCTGTCGAGGTGCCCGCCGATGACGATCTTTTCCTTCGTCCGGCCTTTAAGCGTGGCGACGACGTTGCGGCAGGATACGTTCCGGCTTTTGTTCTGCATGTCGACCATCGCGATGAGCTTCTCTTCGGCGAGCCATTCCCGGATCGTCTGACCGCTTTCGGCCGAGATACAGAGTGCGGGGATGGGGATAAGCGCGCCGGTGACCGACGCGGTTCCCGTCAGGAGTACATTCCCCGGAATCGCGCTGACGAAGATGATACCCGATGCCCCGTAGCGAATGGCCAGGGCTGTTTTCTCGGAGCGGTGCAGATTTTTTGTTCCGGGTGCGGCAGCTACCAGGCCGAGGTTGGCAAGGACGGTCTTCCCTTTGACGCGGTCTTTCACGGATTCGAAATCCGCCTCCAGTCCGTTACCCACGTCCACCAGATCGGCGTTGACATGCGCCTGCACGGGCGAATGCGCGAGCGCTACGACCGGGTAGTCCTGGAAATTATCGCTTTTGCGGGGAGCTATGGTGAGGGAAACGGTGTCGCGGCTCCAGGCTTCGGCCTCAAAAGGCTGGAAAGCTACATCCCGGAAGCCGTAGGACTGCAACAGCCGGAAGGCGTAGTCTTCGGCTTTTTCTCCGTTGGCGCTGCCCGTCAGCCGGTGTCCGATCTGCCGGGTGGCGTCGCCGAGGGTCTCGTAGGCTTTCGAGTGAACCTGTACTTCGTTGTTGATTCTCGAAAAAACCGCCTCAAGTGTATCCCGGTCGACAGCTGCTGTCAGACAGAAAAATACCACGGCCGCACCGGCGAACCGGCAAATGGGAGCTTTCATGGTGGGTAAAAAGATCAGACGTTCGTATACGGTTTCGAAATAGTTCCGGAAAGGACTGAAAATGAATACTGATCAACGGACCGGATGACGTATAACCGTAACCAAATCGGTGACGAAATTACTCATCCCGTGTCGATTATTCACGCATTATTTTCGTCGCCCGATCCATGAAATGAAAATTTTTTCAGGGGAGGTATTGACTTGGGATCTTTTTGAATTACTTTTGCAGTCCCAAAGTGCAAGAAAAACCAAAGAAATACCGAAGTGGTGGAATTGGTAGACACGCACGTTTCAGGGGCGTGTGTCTTCACGGACATGTGGGTTCGAGTCCCACCTTCGGTACCAGAGTAGCAAAAAGCCTGCGTCAGCAGGCTTTTTTGTTTATGGCTTTATGCTGTAGGCATAGGCATTAGGCCGGGTTGCGTAGAAATAAAAAACCCCGGAAAAGCGTTCAGAACACGCTTTTCCGGGGTTTTTTATTTCGCCTACAGCTTATAGCCTATCGCCTAAAGCCTGTCATCCGAGGCTTTTCGCCCCGCATTCCTATGAAACCTCCTCCAGGTAATTCAGCTCCAGCACGCGGCTGGTCCATTCCCGGGATTTTTCCAGAAGCGCGGCATTCTCAATGAGTGACTCACCGTAGGACGGAATCATATCCTTCATTCGGCTTTCCCAACCTTTGCTCTGTTCGGGGAAACAGCGCTTGATGAGATCCAGCATGATCGAAACCGACGTAGAAGCGCCCGGAGAAGCTCCCAGAAGCGCCGCGATGGAGCCATCGGCTGCCGCCACGACTTCTGTGCCGAATTCCAGTACGCCGCCCTTTACAGGGTCTTTTTTGATCACCTGCACGCGCTGTCCGGCCACTTCCAGTTTCCAATCTTCCATCCGGGCTTCCGGCATGTAGTCCTTGAGGGATTCGAGGCGGTCTTCGGGCGACTGGCGTACCTGATCGATGAGGTATTTGGTCAGCGGAATATTCCGGAGGCCTGCGGCCATCATCGGGCCGATGTTATTCAGCTTGATGGATTTGGGCAGGTCGAGAAAGGATCCGTTTTTGAGGAATTTCGTCGAGAAACCGGCGTAAGGGCCGAAAAGAAGGGCCTTTTTGCCGTCAATCATCCGGGTATCGAGGTGAGGGACAGACATCGGAGGGGATCCGACGGCAGCCTTACCGTATACTTTGGCCTGGTGGCGTTCGATGATCTCCGGATCGGTACAGACCAGCCACTGGCCGCTGACGGGGAAACCGCCGAAGCCTTTTCCTTCCGGAATATCCGATTTTTCGAGCAGGGGCAGGGAGCCGCCGCCGGCGCCGATGAAGACAAATTTCGCGCGGAGTTCACGCTTTTTACCGCTTTTGCGGTTTTTGACTTCGATTTTCCAACGGTTGTCGTCGTCACGGTCGAGGTCACGAACATCGTGTCCGAGGTGGAGGCCTATGCCGGGAAGGCTCTTGAGGTGATTGAACAGTCCCCGCGTCAGCTCTCCGAAGTTCACGTCCGTACCGATGTCCATGCGCGTCGCCGCGACTTTTTCAGACGGATCACGTCCTTCCATGATGAGGGGCGTCCATTCGGCAATCTGCGCCGGGTCTTCGCTGTACTGCATTCCTTTGAAAAGGTGGTTGCGGGTCAGCGATTCATACCGGGTTTTGAGGTACCGGACGTTGTCTTCCCCCCAGACAAAGCTCATGTGCGGCGTGTCGTTGATGAACGTCCGCGGAGCGGGGACAATGTTTTTCTCTACCAGGTAAGCCCAGAATTCCCTTGAAATTTCGAATGATTCAGCGATTTTCAGCGCTTTGGAAATGTCCACTGAACCATCTTCCTTTTCCGGTGTGTAGTTCAGCTCGCAAAAAGCGGAGTGTCCCGTTCCGGCGTTGTTCCATGCGTCCGAGCTTTCGGCTGTCACGACGTCGAGCCGCTCGAAAATTTCAATCGTCAGATCGGGTTGTAATTCTTTGAGCAATACGCCGAGCGTAGCACTCATAATCCCAGCACCAATCAAAACGACATCAGGGTCTTTCTTAACAGATTTCTTACTGGTATTCATAGGGAATCAGATTACTTTCAACCTTCAAAATTATTCGGTCCGCGCAGAATAATCAGCGTTTTTCTCCACTATGTTGGTATTTTATTATAGTTCTTCGCCGATTTCGCCGTTTTTGGACAAATCCAAGCCGGTTTCCGAACCGGATTTCTCCCGTCTTACCACAACTTTCATGCCATTATAGTTCCGGGTCCTGCCAGAAAATCAGGAGATTGCCTGTGAGGAACGGATCCCTCAGGCCCAAAAAAATCCCTTCTTTCTACCACGAAGGAGAAAGAAGGGATCCGGTAAATATTGTACTCGGCTCAGATCAGATGTCGATCGCTTCGCCGTAGGCAGCTTCGGTGGCACCCTTCACGGATTCCGACATGGTCGGGTGCGGGTGAACGGCGCGGAGGATCTCCTGGGCCGTCGTTTCGAGCTTGCGGGCCACGACTACTTCAGCGATCATTTCCGTGACATTGTACCCGATCATGTGGGCACCCAGCCACTCGCCGTACTTGGCGTCGAAGATGACCTTCACGAAGCCGTCAGGAGCACCGGCAGCTTTCGCTTTTCCGGAAGCGACAAACGGGAATTTGCCGACTTTGACGTCGTAACCCAGTTCGCGGGCTTTCTTTTCTGTCAGACCGACAGAAGCGATTTCCGGCGTACAGTAAGTACAGCCCGGAATATTGCCGTAGTCGAGGGGTTCGGTATGGTGACCGGCAATTTTCTCCACGCAGATGATGGCTTCCGCCGTCGCTACGTGTGCCAGTGCCTGGCCGGGAGTACAGTCGCCGATGGCGTAGAAACCGGGAATGTTGGTTTCATACCATTGGTTGACGACGATCTTGCCCTTGTCGGTCGCGATGCCTACGTCTTCCAGACCGATGTTTTCGATGTTGGCGACGACACCGGCTGCCGAGAGGACGACGTCTACTTCAAACGTCTTTTCTCCGTCCGGCGTTTTCACTTTTACCTTGCAGCCTTCGCCGGAAGTATCGACACTTTCCACCGCAGAATCGGTGTAGATATCAATCCCCAGTTTCTTGTACTGTTTGGCAAGCTCTTTCGAAATGTCCTCATCCTCAACGGGAACCACGCGGGGCATGAATTCCACAATGGTGACTTTCGTCCCCATGCTGGCATACACATACGCGAACTCCACGCCGATGGCGCCGGATCCGATGACGAGCAGGGATTTCGGCTGCTTTTCGAGGGACATGGCCTTGCGGTATTCGATGACCTTCGTTCCGTCGATTTTGATGTTTGGCAGTTCACGGGCGCGGCCTCCGGTAGCGATCACCACGCCTTTGGTAGCGGTGTAATCGGTTTTGGTGCCGTCAGCAGCCGTTACTTCGACCGTCTTGTTTCCTTTGACTTTGCCGTAGCCCATGATGACGTCGATCTTGTTCTTCTTCATGAGGAACGTGACGCCCTTGTTCATGCCGTCGGCTACCCCGCGGGAACGCTTGATCACCGCGTTGAAGTCCGCAGCATAAGCTCCATCCTGAATGGTAATGCCGTAATCTTTGGCATGCTTGATATATTCAAATACCTGAGCCGATTTCAGAAGGGCTTTTGTCGGAATACATCCCCAGTTGAGGCAGATACCTCCGAGACTTTCCTTCTCGACAATAGCGACTTTCATGCCCAGCTGGGAAGCACGGATGGCGGCAGGATAGCCTCCGGGGCCGCTTCCTACCACGATCAAATCATACTGTTGAGCCATGTTATTGCAAAATCATTTTAAATGGTTTGAGCCGAAGCGCTGCAAAAATAGACAGAAAACCGGACTTGTAACCCCTCCCGGGAGAAATGGTTAGCCCCGGGAAAAATCGCTCCCGGGCCTTTCTCCGGCTGCGGGAAAAAGTAGCGGAAAACAGCCTTGCAGCCCCTTTTCAGGCAACAAAAGAAAGATGTGATTTTGTTCGGATCTACCTGGAAACGAAAGAGATCTCCTTAGAACTTCGGGCAGGACAGCTCCTTTTTCCGCTTTTTGTAGTTCGGTTTCGGATCGAAAAGCTGGTCAAAGGTATAGCTGAGGGATAGCTCGTGCGCGCCGCCGGTGGACATACCCAGGCTGGAGATGGTCGCATCGTAGCTGTAGCCGAAGGAAAAGTTATCCTGCCGGTAGCCGACAAGGAACGCCAGGGCATCGTGGTTGTTCAGCCCTTTGTCGTACTGCTTGATGGGAATACCCCGGTACCAGACGCCGAGGGTAATCGGGTCGAGAGTGAGGTAGGTACCGATGTCGAGCTGATCGAATTTTCCCTGACGTTTATAGAGAATCGCCGGAGACAGGCTCCGCTCTTTCCCCATATCATACCCCAGGCCATTGCCAAACTCCCAGCCCATCAGCGGAATTTTAACACCGGCCTGCAAACTGATTTTCATCGGAAGGCGTTCAGCAGTGGCCGAGAAGGACTGATCCGGGCGATTGAGGTGGTGGACGGAAATTCCGCCCCAGACGCGATCGGAATAGGCCAGCAAACCGCCGGAAAAGTCGAGGTAATTGATCCGCGGACCGGCATCTGTCACCGGGTCATTGTAGATCGGAGTAACATTACCGTTATTAAGATCGTAGTTGAAAACGAGGTTGTAGTAATTGACGCTGCGGTTGACGTAAGAGGCCTGCATCCCCGCCCGTACCCGGACGTCTTCGCTTACTTTTACCTGATAGGCATATTGGAATCCAACATCCAGCGTCTTGAGGTTGCTGAACTGAGCATCGTTCATGACCATCAGCCCGAAACCGGAATTGATTTTGTCGGAATAGGTATCAAAACTGGCGATGCTGGTAATATAATTGGCGTTCAGGGCCGGCCATTGGTTCCGGTAATTGACGGTCACACGGGGAGCCAGCGCCGAGCCTGCAAAGGCCGGGTTCAGGTACAGAGGGGCAGCATAAAACTGGGACAACTGCGGATCCTGCGCCTGAGCGGTCAGAAATCCGGACAGCAGCACCGTATAAATCAGAAGACGTTTCAACATGGTCAACAACCGGAAACCTGACTCTTTGTACAGACGGCGATACGATTCAAAAAGGGAGAAGGTCTGGACAAAAACGGACGCGGTCTTCAAAGTAACGGTTCAATCCCTGGATTTTTTTTCAAAAGTTCGGCAAGTTGCACAAACCGTCACAAAATTTGCGGCCCCGGAATCCGTTATTTTTCCGTGAAAATTGTCCTGTCAGCGGCATTCAAACCATTTGCTTCCGACGGGTGTCCACGAGATCGAGAATAGAAAGCGTAACGTCGCGATTTTGCGTGCGCTCATCGTGTGACGCGTTCCTCTTTACGCCGGTCATAAAGGCGTTTCCCGGTCCACGTCGTTTAAAACGCAGAGAACAGATGCATCGGGTATGATTCGAAAAATATTTTTTCTGACCCTGGTCCTGATTACGTGCTTTCTGACCGCCAGAAGCCAGTCGATCAAAGTGAGCGGTCGGCTCTGTGTCCCCGAGCAGGGATGCGGAGGTGACTCCACACGCTTCGAGGTCACGGGGGCAGCCAATATCGCGACGTATAACTGGACCTTCGGAGACACCCAGGCCAATACGTCCAACCGCGCCCTGGCCCGGCACCTCTATCTGCAGCCCGGCCAATACAACATCCGCGTTTCACTGACCTTTACCGGCGGAGCGGCTCCCGTCTCGAAAGACACGACTATTACCATTGGCGACCTGCCGCCGGCTTTTGAATTTTTCGGAGGAAAGGAAGATACTACCATTTGTCCCGGAACCAAGCTGCTCCTCGACCCGTATGATTCCCGTTTTTTCAAGGGAACGGTACCCACTGATGTGACCTACCTGTGGTATCCGTCAGGAGATACGACGCGGACCATCGAAGTGGATTCCATGGGCTGCTATTCTGTCGAAGTAAAGAATAAAAACGGGTGTACCGTTACCGACCGGATCAACGTCAAAATCTGCGGAGAAAGCGAGCAACAGGCGTCCAAGTGGTATTTCGGATCGAACGCCGGGATCAGTTTCGAAGGCGGACAGCCCACGGCGATTACCGACGGAAAAATCAATACCCCGGAAGGCACATCCTCGATATCGGACCGGAAGGGGAACCTGCTCTTTTACACCGACGGCAGGACGATATACGACCGGGACGGAAACGTAATGAAATCCAGGGACCCGGCCCAGGATACCGTCAAACTCGGCGGGAGTCCCGGCTCCACACAAGCCGCGCTTATTGTGCCTCAGCCGAGCTGCCGGGGGTGTGAGACGATCTATTATGTCTTCACCACGAAAGACGTAAACGACTCCCTCAAATGCCTGGAATACACCACTGTAGACATGCGCGGAAACAAAGGAAAGGGTATCGTCCTCGAAAAAAATGTACTACTCCAATGCGGTGTAACCGAACGCCTGACGTCGATTCAAAACCCGATCGATTCGTCGTACTGGGTCCTGACCCACGCGTACGGTACCAACCAGTTTATTCTCAAACGACTGACGAAAAACGGCCTCGAAGACGCCAACTCCCCTTCCATCGGCTTGCCGCATGACACCAAATACCGGGGCGAAGGGCAGATTAAATTCGCTACCTCCGGCGGGAAAATGGGCGTTGTCGTGCCCGGACCCGACCGGAACTATGTCGAAGTATATGATTTCAACGATACGACCGGTACCATCACCAACAAAATCACGATAGACCTGGGGCCGGCGCCGCCTTCTGCCTATGGGGTCGAGTTTTCGCCGGACGGGACCAAAATGTACGTGACGCTGAAAGGGACGAAGGATAGCTCCTCGGTGCTGTTGCAGTACGACCTGACCAGCAAGGATTCGGCGACAGTCGCGGCGTCGAAACTCGAAGTAGCCCGTTCCGAACAGATTTTCGGGGCGCTCCAGTACGCGCCTGATGGCAAGATTTACATGGCCATCGAGGGAAGCGGCTCATTAGGGGTCATAAGTCAGCCGGATGGTACTACGCTGAAAGACATTGATTTCCAGGAAAATGGCTTTGACCTGGGTGGGAAAACCAGTCAGCTTGGGCTTCCAAACTTTGTTCAGAGCATCATTCAGCCGCCAACAGGACCCGGAATCAGCGTAGCCGATACCTGCTTTGGGGTACCGACGCAGTTTCAGTCCGGCCCCATCTGCGACCCGTTGAAGGACAAGTATGAATGGGATTTCGGGGATGGCGCTACCTCAAAGGATCAGTCCCCTACTCACCTGTATGCCGCGCCGGGGCTGTACACTGTCAAACTCCGGCAGTATAACCAGTGCAAGGATACGACGATGACCTATCAGCTGACGATCAAGCCGCAGCCGGTAGCAGATCTGGGCCCGGATATCAATGCCTGCGCCAACTCCGTTGAGCTGGATTCGAAAAGTCAGTATCCGAATAGTCAGTATATCTGGCTACGAAACGGGCGGATATTGAATGTGCCGACTACCGCGTCAAAAATCCGTGTCGATTCTACCGGTCTTTACATCGTGGTGGTAGCCATCGGAGAATGTTACGACATGGATACCATTCAGGTGATTCTTGAGCGACCGCCTCTCTATAAGTTGAAGCAGGATTCGACGTTTTGCGCCGGAAATTCGCTTCGCCTGGATGCAGGTCCGGGAGGTTCTGCCTACCTGTGGAGTACCGGTGCGACGACACAACAGATTACTGTCAATCAGACCGGCAACTACGTCGTAACCGTGACGCTGCCCCGGACCAATAACATCAGCTGCCAGGTGTCAGATACGGTAAAAGTGAACGTACTGCCGCTCCCGCAAATCAGCCTGACGCCTCCAAGGAATATCTGTGCCAATGCGCAACCGGTGCGATTACCTGCCAGCCCGACGAATGGCAAGTGGTCGGGGCCGGGCGTCGATTCTACCGGATTATTTACGCCAAAGCTTCAGCTGATCGGCGCGCAGACGCTGTCGTATGCTGTGAAGGGAGCGAATGGCTGTTCAAATTCAGCGTCGACGGTCATTACAGTTGATTCATACCCCAACTTCACCCTCGGGCCGGATATGGCGTATTGTGCAGATAGCCTGAGGATACTATCCGGCCCTGCAATTCCGGGTGCGACGTATTTCTGGAGTACCGGAGAACGGACACAATCGATACAACCGAAATCGTCGGGTACTTACCGGCTGATTGTCGGCGCCGGAAATTGTAACAATGCCGATACCGTGGCGATTAAGGTACTGCCCATGCCGAACCTGACGCTGCCGACGAAGGCGACGGTTTGTGTAGCCGATAACCGGACCGTCGCGCTCGACGCCGGTGGCAACCCGACCTTCCAATACCGCTGGAATCCGGGCGGGGAAACGACACGGATCATTAACGTCGGGAAAGTAGGCGTGTATACCGTGGAGGTGACCAATGCTGACGGCTGCGCAGAAGATCATTCCATCGAAGTGGTGGATATGTGCGAACCCCAGATCTATGTTCCGGACGCGTTCTCGCCGAACGGAGACGGAACCAACGACCGCCTGAAAGTAACGACGGCGCACGTTGCCGACCGGGATTATGAATTCCGGATTTATGACCGGTGGGGCGAGCTCATCTTCCGCACAAACGACAAAAACGAAGAGTGGGACGGTACGTATAAGGGAAGATCGTTCCCGCCTTCTACCTACGCCTGGGTCGTTGTTTACCGGAGCCTCTACTACCCCGAGCGGGGCATCAGTACCCAGCGCGGAGCAGTACTGATCGCCAAATAGACCGATAAGCCTTCTGTGTATTCTGTGCTTTCTGTGAGCCAATTTTTTTATTTCTCACAGAAAGCACAGAATACACAGAATAAAAAGCAAGAGAGAAAGGCCACCGTCCGTATCTTTCCGGTCAAAACCTCTCTGTATGAAACCTGTTTTCGCGCTGCTTACCGTTGTCGCGGCGGCCTGTCTTACGGCGGGTATACCGACTCCCGCCGATTCCTGGAAGCTCGTTTGGGCCGATGAATTCAATACTCCCGGCAAGCCCGATCCGGCCAACTGGTCGTTTGAAAAGGGGTTTGTCCGGAATGAAGAACATCAATGGTACCAGCCCGACAATGCCTGGTGCGAAAACGGCCACCTCATCATCGAAGCCCGCCGGGAGCAGAAGCCCAATCCGAACTACGAGGCAGGCAGTACAAACTGGAAAACGAACCGGCAGAATATCACCTATACAGCGTCGAGCCTGCACACCCGCGGCCTGCACACGTGGAAGTATGGCCGCTTTGAAATGCGCGGAAAAATCGACGTCAGACCCGGTATGTGGCCGGCTTTCTGGACCCTTGGCATAAAAGGCGAATGGCCTTCCAACGGCGAAATAGATATCATGGAATATTACCGGAATATGCTGCTGGCCAACGTCGCGTGGGCGACAGGTACCCGCTACAAAGCCAACTGGAATTCCACCAAAACACCGCTCAGCGATTTTCCGGTAAACTGGGCCGACAAATTCCACGTCTGGCGGATGGACTGGGACGAAAAGGAAATCAAGCTGTTCGTGGACGACCGCCTGCTGCTGACCTCCGATTCTCAGAAGACTGTCAACCCCGACGGCACCCATCCGTTCGACCAGCCGCATTACATCCTTCTCAACCTCGCCATCGGCGGGCAGAACGGCGGAGACCCCTCCGGCACACAATTCCCGGGCCGGTTTGAGGTCGACTACGTCCGCGTCTATCAAAAACAATAATCAGAAACCGATCGAGTTTCCGCCATCTACCGGCAACGACGCGCCAGTGATATACCCGGATGCGTCCGAAGCGAGGAAAACGGCCGCGTAGCCGATGTCAGCCGGTTTCCCGAAGCGGCTCATGGGCGTACGCCGCAGGGCCCGGTTCATGCGGTCGGGGTCGCCGCTCATCGCGGTTTTCATCATGTCGGTTTCGATAAAACCAGGAGCGATGGCATTGATCCGGACATTGTAGGGGGAAAATTCCGAGGCAAGTACCTTAATCATCCCGGCGACAGCCGATTTGGACGCCGCATACGCCGCTACCCGGTCGATACCGTAGTAGGCCGCCATCGACGTAATCATGATGATGCTGCCTCGCTGCCGCGCAATCATGCGCCGGGCACATTCCCGCGTGAGCGCGAAGACGGCATGCAGGTTTGTTTGAACGATGCGGTGAAAATCGTCGTCTGTTACTTCCAGCGCCGGTTTTTTCATGTTCACGCCGGCGTTGTTGACGAGGATATCGATTGCGCCGAGTGTTGCTTCCACCTGCTGAATCAAACCGGGCAGGGTGGCGAGGTCTGTGACGTCGTTGACAAGGTAGTGCGCGCCCTTTCCGAGGCGTTCAACGGCCTGTTGAAGGACTTCTTCCCGACGGCCGGTCAGGACGACAACAGCTCCTGCTTCTTTCAGGCAACGGGCAATGTCAAAGCCGATACCGCTGCCGCCGCCGGTGACGAGCGCTATTTTGTTTTCGAGGGAAAAGATGTTCATGTCAGCGTAGTTGGTAAACGTCTGTCAGGGTTTTGGTTTCTTCGAGGGAATGTCCGGGTTTCTCGACACCAACCGGAAGCGGCATCCGCGAAAAGGTCTGAAAATACTGCACGCAGGCATCCCGCCACCAGCGGGCTTCCCGAAGCTGAATGGAAAGACGGCCGGCGACGTGCGTAAATACTTCCGGGTCGACCGCTTTTTTCACGCCGTTCCATTGCTGCTGCATCCGCGCGACGCTCTTCACGCCGGCATCGTACCGGTAGCAAAGCTCATCCCATAACGTCCGCCCGTTGGCCATTTTCTGCGACCAGGCAACATGGTGAAACCACAGCAAGTATTCGGGCGGACAGTTCTCACCCCACTTTGCTTGAATTTCAGGCGAATACAGGCCCAGGGCATTACTGCCCGACGCAGATCGGTTGAAGCCGATGCCCAGCGAATCGGCCCGGTGATAGTAAACGGCCGTCCAGTCCGGCCGGGCACTTTTCGCCAGCCACGGCTCAGGACCGTAGTGGAGATTGTGACCCATCAGGTGATGCAGACCGAGAGGTGTCATGTAGTTGACAACCGCCTCACGCGAGCCCATCATCATCTCCCGGATACTCGAAACAGCTTCGGGCTGATGTGTCAGCGTCATATGAATCCATTCCGTAGCGACCTGATCCGCAGCAAGCGTCCAATCCCAGGCCAGTCGCCCGAACGCATACCAGTTGGCCTGACCAAAGGGATGGCCCGTCCAGTTACGGTCGGAACCGGTATTCGCAACTCCTGCCATACCTGTCATCCGGTAGCCGTGCAGCGAACCGTCGACGACCCTGCCGACCTCTGTTCCTGCACCGGCAACGGGGGTATCCAGGCATTCCTTGAACATCGGCGCGAGATAGGCCAGGTGCGTGGCAAACCCGAGGTACTCCTGCGTAAGCTGAAACTCCATCATGAGCGGAGTTCGCGGCATCGCGCCGAAGAGCGGGTGAAACGGCTCCCGCGGCTGAAAGTCAATCGGGCCGTTTTTGACCTGTACAAGGACTTTCGGGTGAAACTTCCCGTCTAAAGGCTTGAACTCTTCAAAGCCTTCCTTTGCCCGGTCGCCGTTGGAATTGGCCTTGTATACAAACGACCGCCACATCACGATACCGGGATGATTACCAAGCGCTTCTGCTAGCATATTGGCGCCGTCGGCATGGGTGCGGCCATAGTCCTGCGGGCCTGGCTCCCCCTCCGAATTGGCTTTCACCAGGAATCCGCCGAAATCCGGAATACGCGCATAGATTTCATCGGTCTTGGCGGCCCACCATTTTCGCACTTCCGGGTTAAGAGGGTCGGACGTCTGCTGCTTCCCGAGCGTTTTCGGAGCCGCAAAAAACACCGACAGATATACCTTGATACCATATGGCCGGAATACGTCTGCCAGCGCTGCGAGCTTGTCGAGGTACTCCGGCGTCAGAAAACGGGCGCTGGCATTGACGTTATTGACGACGCTGCCGTTGATACCGACCGAAGCGCTGGCGCGGGCATAGTCGCGGTAGCGCTCATCCACTACATCCGGCAGGTCAAACCACTTCCAGAGCGATGAGCCCGCATATCCCCGCTCGATGGTACCGTTGTTATTATCCCAGTGATTGAGCAGGCGGTACTTCACTTTCGGACTGCTGGAGATCGATAGTCCGTCGAGCGGCTGGAGTGTCTGCAACGCCCGCAGGAAGGCGAAAGAAGCATAAATCAGACCCTGACTGCTCCGCGCCGATAGTATAATGCCGGAAGAGCCCGAAGTGATGGAATACCCTTCGTCATTGGCAACAAGAGATGGATTGATTTTCAGGGTAATAGCACCCATTCCTTCTTTTCCGCCCACTACCGGCTGTTTACCCGTCAGTCCCCGGATGCCGGCAACCAGCTCCTGTACGGCAGCCTCCGGTACGCCGGGAGAAGCAACGATACGATTCAGGCGGGGTGCATAGGCCGTACGATTGGCGGCGGGAAGCAGGTCGTATTTCAGCCAGAGGCGATACCCGTCGTCAGCGCGCGCCGTTGTTCCCCAGAAACCAAGAACAACGACCAGAACCGTTCGCAGCGTCTGCCAGACAGCCCGCTCCACGCCCCGCAGCTCGGCCAGGCCGCGCAAACGACCGATTGCGGAATAGCCGGGGTATGTTTTCTTTTCGAGGTCGTCAAGCATCTGATGCCCGTGATCCGGACGCATCGGAAGGTCGGTTTCACCTTCTCCGGCGTCGGCGCGCCGTATTTGTTCCAGTGACAGTTCACGGATAACGGCCACCATATCAACATCCCCTTCCAGGTGATCGGCTTCGTGGAAATTGAGGGGATTTTCCTCCCGTTTGGTAGAGCGGAGGTGGACGAAGTGGATCCGGCTGCCCAGTCGGCGGATAATCGACGTCAGGTCATTATCCGCCCGCACACCCAGCGAGCCGGTACAAAACGTAATACCATTAGCGATGGAATAATGGGCGTTAGTCAACTGAATGAGGTCTGCTTCTGTCGAAACGACCCGTGGCAACCCCAGCAGCGGTTTCGGAGGATCATCCGGGTGAATACACAGCCGGATACCCACTTCCTCGGCAACGGGCGCAACAGCCCGGATGAAGGTATACAGGTTTTCACGCAGGCCTGCATCGCCGATTTCCCGGTATGCGTCCAGTTTTTCCTGAAAGCTGCTGAGTTCAAAGGCTTCTTCCGAGCCGGGTAGCCCGAGGAGAACGGTATCGGTCAGGCGCTGACGCTCTGCTGCCGTCATGCCTGCGAATTTTTCCCGGGCTTTTTCAGCGACGTCGGAGGTATAGTCGGCTTCCGCGCCGGGGCGTTGCAGGATGCAGAGGTCAAATACGGCAAAATCTTCCCAAACAAAACGCAGGCCCAGCGATCCGTCCGGCATTTCATAGCGGACGTCGGTGCGGGACCAGTCCAATACCGGCATAAAATTGTAGCAAACGGTCTGAATACCGCAGGCAGCGAGGTTACGAAGCGATTGCCGGTAGTGTTCGATGTATTTTTCCCGGGAAGGCAGCCCCTTCTTGATGTCTTCGTGAACGGGCAGGCTCTCTACCACCGCCCAGTGCAGGGGCGTATAGCGGTCGTTGCCGGCCTCAATACGTGCTTTCCGTTCGAGGATCGCTTCGACGGGCCAGGTATCGCCCACCGGAATCTGGTGCAGCGCCGTGACAACGCCGGTGCAGCCGGCCTGGCGGATGTCCATCAACGACACCGGGTCGTGCGGACCGAACCAACGCATGGTTTGAATGAAAGGCATGATATCGGAGAAAAGTACAAATTCAAACGCCGGACGGCCTCGTCCCAACGCCAACCGAAAGGAAAAATGACAGTGTATTTCCGACAAAAGCAAATGCTTTTCGTCTAATCCTGACCCGGTTATCGTCCAAAAAGTATCTCAAACGTTTTCGAAAACTTTTGAGATACTTTTTGAAAAATCCGGTAATTTGGAAAAAGATAGGTGCGGTCGTGGATTGCTATATCTGGTGACAGGCAAAGTGCCTGCGGGTGTTTTCCCGGTAAAATCCAAAACCATGATTGAGTGTACGCGTTGCGGCAGGGTAGAAGGCATCAAACGGGCGGGTTTCGTCCGCGGGCAGCAGCGGTATTTCTGCCGGGATTGCCGGTATTACTTCGTGCTGGAAAAGCAGGCGCCTGCGCCCCGGCGGCGTCAGACAACGATCATTGACATCGCCCGGCACCTCGGCGTCTCTCCTTCCACGGTATCGAAAGCGCTGTCGGGCCGGCAGGATATCAGCCCACGTACCCGCGAAGAAATCCGCCGGGTCGCCGCTGAGTTGCAGTACCAGCCCAATTTGCTGGCACAGGGGCTTACGTCCAGCAAAACCTTTACCATCGGGGTGATTATTCCGAATATCGAGCGACCGTTTTTTGCTTCGGTCGTCAGCGGCATCCAACAGGTCGTTTCTCCGGCGGGGTACCGCGTGATGATCTGTCAGTCAAATGAATCGCATGCGACGGAGGTCGCCAACGTCCAGGCGCTGGTAGCGAGCCGGGTGGAAGGCATGCTGATCTGCCATTCCATCGAAACAGAAACATTTGATCACATCGCGCGACCGTTTGCCAACGGATTTCCGATCGTGCATTTCGACCGTGTTTGCGAAGAAATCGCGACAGCTAAGGTCATTCAGGACGATTTTGGCGGCGCCTTTGCGATGGTGGAGCATCTCCTTCAGCAAGGGTACCGCCGGATCGCCATCCTCGCCGGACCGGAGAAACTGCTGATCAGCCGCCGGCGCCTGGCCGGGTATCAGGCCGCGCTGGAAAAATACGGTCTGCCGCTGGAAGAAGAGCTGATCTATCATGGTGATTTCCGGCCGGAGACAGCCCGGCGGGCGCTGGAACAATGGGAAAACCAGCGTCCGGATGCCGTGTTTTGCATTCACTACGGCAATGCCATTGACCTGTTGCAAGCCTTGCATGAGCGGGGCATCCGGGTGCCGGAGGAGATGGCGCTCGCCGGTTTCGGCGATGAGCTGCTGACCGCCCTTATCGAGCCGGGTCTGACGACTATCCAGCCCTACCCGTTTCAGATCGGGCAGAAAGCCGCGCGTTTGCTGCTGGAACAGATTCATCATCCCGAGTCATTTGTCCCGGCAACGCATGTGCTGAAGGGGGAGTTGATCGTGCGGGGGTCTTCCAGGAAGAAATAAAAAACGCCGGTACATGGGTACCGGCGTCAGAAAAGAGAATATTCTATTGACTAGAAATCTTCGTCAAGCGCGAATTTCGGCGAATCCTTCTCCTGATTTCCGGACATGACGCCGGCCTTCTGGTATTCGCCGACCCGTTTTTCGAAGAAATTGGTCTTGCCCTGGAGGGAGATCATCTCCATGAAATCGAACGGATTGGTAGCGTTGAATTGCTTTTCAAGGCCAAGCGCTACAAGAAGGCGGTCGGCTACGAATTCAATGTACTGACTCATCAAAGCCGCGTTCATCCCGATAAGGGAAACCGGCAGGGCGTCGGTCACGAATTCTTTTTCGATCGCGACAGCATCGAGGATGATGTCGTAGATATCCTGCTTCGGCATTTTGTTCACGATGTGGTTCGTGTACAGGAGGCAGGCAAAATCGCAGTGAAGACCTTCATCCCGGGAAATAAGCTCGTTCGAGAATGACAGGCCGGGCATGAGGCCGCGTTTTTTCAGCCAGAAAATGGAGCAGAATGAACCGGAGAAGAAAATACCTTCCACGGCGGCAAAAGCGATCAGGCGCTCGGTAAAGTTGCCGCTTTCGATCCAGCGGAGCGCCCATTCGGCTTTCTTCTGCACGCACGGAATCGTGTCGATCGCGCGCAGCATCTTGTCCTTTTCAACCGGATTTTTGATATAGGTATCGATCAGGAGGGAGTACGTTTCCGAGTGGATGTTCTCCATCATGACCTGAAAGCCATAGAAGCACTTGGCTTCGGCGTACTGTACTTCGCTGAGGAAGTTGACAGCGAGGTTTTCGTTGACAATGCCGTCAGAAGCAGCGAAGAAAGCGAGCACGTGAGAAATGAAGTGCCGCTCCCCGTCACTGAGGTTTTCCCAGTCTTTCAGGTCCTGGCCGAGGTCAATTTCCTCCGCCGTCCAGAAAGAGGCTTCGTGCTTCTTATACATTTCCCAAATGTCCTGATGCTTGATCGGAAACAGCACAAAACGCAGCGGATCTTCCACCAGCAGCGGTTCGTTGACAGTTTGCTCCTGAGCCATAGAATGTCGGTCGATTATTGTTTTGTAACGATCTGATTATGAATGTATTTCCGAGAGAAGGACCGCAGGCGGCCTGTGGATGCAAGGGTTAATCCGGAATCGGGTATCAACAAAATTAGGGCTTTCCTCGGCGGATGCAAGGAAAAAAATGAAAGAAGAAATTACCGCCCGCGGGAACCTTTTCACAACGCCCGCCGGGTCTGGGAGTTACCGGCCTGAAGAAAAAAATCAGTTGAGAGAAGACCTTACCCTGCCTGAAGTTTACCGGAAGCGGAGAGGTTCAGGCGCTGGAGTCCCGTATACTCGGGAGCAAACAAAAAGCCTTCCGGTTATGGCACCGAAAGGCTTTTGAAGAAGGATAAATCCGGATTAAACCCAGCGGAAATGCCCGTTGGTATAAAGGGCTTTCAGCTCAAATGCCGGCGTGAAAAGCAGCAGGCTGGCTTCGAAGCCCGGTGCCACGCGGCCCAGGTGATACTCCTGCCGGATTGCCTGAGCGGGGTATAGGGAGGCCATCCGAAGGGCCTCTTCCATTGGAATACCCACTTTTCTGACGCAATTGGCAACGGCCTCCATCATTTTCAAATTGGAGCCTGACAGCGTACCGGAGGCATCCTCGAAACGCGCTGTCTGCGGATTCATCCGGAAGACATACTCGCCGCGGAGGTCTTCCGTGACGGCGTCCGTGATCAGAAAGAGCCGCTCCTTCATGATTTCCTTTGCGATCCGTACGCTGGCGTAATTGACGTGGATACCGTCGACGATGATGCTCGCCCGGGCATGTGAGTCAAACGTCGCTCCCAGCAATCCGGGCTCCCGGCTGCCAAACGGAGACATGGCATTGAACAGGTGCGTCACCAGGCCGATGCCCTTGTCAAACGCATGCTGAGCCTGCTCATAAGTGGCGTTGGAGTGCCCGGCCGACAGGCGGATGGGGCTGTCGAGGAGCCAGTCGAGAACCTCTTCGTCGGCTTCTTCCGGCGCCAGCGTGAGGAATAAGGGCAGGTCTCCGGCCGCGTCGACAAGCAACTGAAGCTCGGCGATGGTCGGCTTCCGGATATATTTCAGGATATGGGCGCCTTTTTTGGCCGGACTGAAATAAGGCCCTTCCAGGTGCAGACCGAGTAATCCGGCGCCTCCTTCGGCCCGGTAAGTTCGGCAGGCTTCAATCGCTTTGAGCATGCCGCTGAGCGGCCCGGTGTGATAGGTTACCTGAAAGTGCGTGGTACCTCCCTCCAGGTGCTCTTCGTAGGTTTTCCGGATCGATTCGGGGGAGATTTCGGTGGTAAACAGCGACCCTTTGCCGCCATATACCTGCAGCTCCATAAATCCGGGAGCCAGCAGCAGGCCGCGGCAATCGATCACTTCAGTATTCTCCGGGAGCGTATCCAGCAGACCGGCAACAGATTGATTTTCAATCAGTACGACTTTATCTTCCACGAAAGCCGAGCCATCAAAGACACGGGCGTTCGTCAGGGCAGTGAACGACATGGGGATTCTGGAATTTTGACGCCCGAATATACAGGCATTCCGCCGGGATTACCGCCACCTTTTGTACCTCAGAAGATCTTGCTGAAAAGCCAAAAGAAAAACCATACCCAGACAAGGGTAATAAGCGGTATGGCGATGAACCAAACCCAGATATTGAGTCTATTGTACGGCCGTTTCATGGACGGGTTATAAAATACCAGCCGGGATACCGCTGGAGTGGACAACTCGATAATTCAGGCGGAAGTATAAAGCAAAAAGGCGGTGGCGGCCGGGGGCAAACAAATATCAATAATTCCGGGGGATTTCTGAGGGATCGGTCAAAAACAGCGCTGTTTTTTGATTCAACGGCAGCGGGTCTTCTGAAAATGAATGAAGGCCGGTAGAAACACCGGCCTTCGCTTACAACTCAAATCCTTCATGCATGTGCGGAATCTCGATATCCCGGAAACCGATCGCCCGGAGCTTATCCCGGAATACTTCCTGCACCGGCAGGTCTCCGTGGACCAGAAATACCCTGCTGACCTTCTCCGGAGCCTGGTCCTGCAGAAAATGAATCATTTCCGCGTAATCAGCATGGGCAGAAAACGAGTCCATGACCTCCACATGGCAGCGTACCTGATACAGCTCCCCGAAAATCTTTACTTCCTGATCGCCCCGCTTCAGCGCCCCGCCAAGGCTGTCGGGCGAGCAGTACCCGACAATCAGAATGGTATTGCGCGGATCGCCGATGTTGTTTTTGATGTGGTGCTTGATGCGCCCGGCCTCGGCCATTCCCGAAGCGGAAATGATGATGCACGGGCCGCTGCGATCATTAATGGCTTTCGATTTTTCTACGCTTGTAACATAGTGGAGATTGGGAAAATCAAATGCATCCCCGTCTTTCTTGATGTAGGAAAGGATGGAGGGATTAAAGCACTCTTCGTGATCACGCATAACGGACGTTGCCCGTACCGCAAGCGGACTGTCCACATACACCGGCAGGCGCGGCAGCCGGTCTTCGCTTTCCAGCTGATCAAGGGCAAAAATGAGTTCCTGGGTGCGGTCGACCGCAAACGCCGGAATAATTACCTTCCCCTGCCGCTCCACGCAGGTTTCCCGTACAATATCCAGCAGGTGCCGCTTCATATCCGGTTCGGGCTCGTGGAGGCGATCGCCGTAGGTCGACTCGCAGATGATGTAATCCGCCTGCGGAGCTGACTCGGGTGAGCGGAGAATCTTGTCGTCCGGTCGCCCGATATCTCCCGTAAACCATACCTTCTTTTCTTCCCCGTTTTCCCGGACGGTGACAAATACGCTGGCACTGCCGAGGATATGGCCCGTATCATAAAACCGGACGCTTACTTCTTCGTTGAGGAAGAATGTTTCGTGGTAGTCAACCGTCTTGAACATGCGGATAGCATCCGTCACATCCTGCAGGTCATACAATGGTTCGAGGGCCGGCTCTCCGCGACGCTGGCGCCGTGCGTTGACCCGCTCGAGGTCCGTTTCCTGGATATGCGCGCTGTCGAGGAGCAGAATTTCCGCCAGATCCCGGGTGGCAGGCGTGCAATAGATATCGCCTTCGAACCCTTTCCGGATCAGCCGGGGTATCAGTCCGCAATGATCGATGTGTGCGTGCGAAAGGACGAGTACGTCTACCTTGACAGGGTCGAAACCGAACTCCTGGTTCATTTCCGTCGTCCCGATACCCTGAAAAAGTCCGCAATCGAGCAGTACCCGGAAGCCGGATTGCGTGGTGAGGAGGTGCTTGCTGCCGGTGACCGTCTGCGCGGCACCATAAAACTGAAGTTTCATAACGAAAAGAAGCTACTTGACAGAAATAATCGGACTGAGTACAGAGACGCCGTTTTCGTTAAACGCCTCGATCGCAAAGAAATACGGCACACCGACGTTCAGCGCGCGTATTTCCAGCGAGGATGGCTGGTCGTTCCAGACCTGCCAGGTTTGATATAGTTTATCCGGCGCGATACCCCAGCGAATGTTGTATCCGACAGCGCCCGGTACTTTGTTCCAACGGATATCGGCATTGCGTTCGTCTTTCTGGCGGACAGCCGAAAAGCCTCCCGGCACGGCAGGCGCCGGGCCGGTACCTTTTCCAAATACCCGTATGTCGCTGATAGCCAGGTTCGGACCGGCCGTGTAAACGTGTTCGTAACGCATGTACCTCGTGCGTACCGGTTGCGGAAGCTCGACATAGGCGCAGGCCCGGTCCCGCTTCGGCTCCCGGGTGAGGTCGGCCAGAAGCGACCAGGACTTCCCGTCAGCCGAGTGCAGAAGCCGGAACTGTGTGTAAACAGCCGTATCGCTGTTGAAAATCGTGTTTTTGTAATCGGTGTAATTGACCTGGACAGCGCGTACCTCCGCCGTTTTTTCGAGATCGATGGTGACGGTCTCTCCGCCTTTGTTTCGGGCGGCTACCCAGTATGTCCGCGGATTTTCGTCGGTCACAAAGCCGGCTCGGAGCGTATCACGGGTGGAAGAAGCCGTCGCCGGCTTCCGGTAAGAAAGCAGCATCCAGCCGGTGAAAAGGGCGTCTTTCTGCTGCCATTTGCCTGTTGGAAGATAGTGGGGGAAATCGCCAAAGCGCGTATCGGAAAAAAGCTGGTCGTCCTTATCAAACCCCGCCGGAAACATCGCTATGCGCCGTTCAAAATTCCAGTTGACGGCTATCCACGGAGTACCGGTATTCCAGTAGTTGCCGTGTACATCCTGAAAGGTATTGCCATGCCCGGCGCCGGTCATGAATCCACCGGGTTTGTAGGAGAACGGGTTGTAGGGCGCGTATTCCCAGGGGCCGAGCGGCTCCTTTCCGACATAGGTGCCGTTTGCGTAGACATTGTACTCAGTACCCGGCGCGCCGTACTGAAGGTAGTATTTCCCGTTGTGCTTGGTCATCCAAGCACCTTCCACAAAGGGCTTGATCAGGTCGGCGTGATTGGGGCCGAACCGCTCCCAGCCGTGTTTCCAGGGGTCGAGCCAGAGCATAGCCTGGTAAGGGCCGGCATAGGTGAGCCGGCGGTGATAGTCGAGCTCAGCGCCGAAAATCGGGTAAACATTCGACGACCCCCAGTACATAAACCACCGGTCCGTATCCGGGTCATGGAAGATAGCCGGGTCCCACGGGCCGATGTCTTTCGGAAGCCGGGGAAGCCAGCGGTTGTAAAACTGAAGCTTTCCTTTTTCAGGTTCGACGGAGTAGAGAATGGGGCGCTGCTCAAAAGTAGACTGAAAGAGAAACAGCGTATCCCGGACCGACAGCGCCGCCGGCGCGCACATGTCTTCAAACGGCCATTTATCAGGCACAACATAGTGCCAGTCGGACAGGTCTTTCGAATGCCAGTATCCCCCGGAAATCGTCACAAAAAGGTAGTATTCGCCTTTGTGCGTTACGATCACGGGATCAGCTCCGGACCGGTACGAGATCCGTTCGTTCAGTTGCTCAAAGTTGTACCGGTAACCGATGTCCATCGGATTACAGTATGTTTTTTGGGCGAAAGCGCTGATTCCGGGGAGGAGCCAGAGCAGTAACAAGCGGAATACAGACATAGGCAGGGGGATGATCTCACCTGCCACGAATCTAGGTTTTGTTTCAGGAAACCAAAAATAAGTTCAAAAATGTCACATGGCCGTCGCCAACGCCCAGACGTGCACCTCCCGGCAGCCGCTGTCCAGAAGCGCCTGTGCGCAGGCTTCGAGGGTGGAGCCGGTAGTGACGACGTCGTCGACCAGGGCAATCCGCCGGCCGGCGATCTGCTCACCCTCTGAGACGCGGAAGAGGGCATCCGTATTCCGGAACCGCTCCATGCGGGATTTATGCGTCTGGGTATCCGTCGCATGTTCTTTCCGGAGAATCTCCCCTGACCAGGGCGACTGAAGTACTTCGGCCAGTCCGCGGGCAATACATTCGCTTTGGTTGTAGCCCCGTTGACGGAGCCGGCTTTCGTGCAGCGGGACGGGTATGATCAGGTCGATCTGTTCCGAAAAACCGGCCTTCCGGAGCTCGGCGCCGAAAAGACGGCCGAGTACTTCCCCGACTTCCTGCCGGCCGTTGTACTTCAGTTGGTGCAGCAGGCGCTGTACCCGCCCGCCTTTGCGAAACCGGAGAAACGCATGTGCGCTGCCGACGCGCACCCGGCCTTCGAACTTTCCGGCTACCAGCGGATTTCCCGTTTCCGCGCTCCCGGTACGCGGAAGTTCGTACCGGCAAACGGTACAGATGGTGCGTTCTCCGTCGGTCAGGGCGTCCTGACAGGCCAGGCAGATTTCGGGGAAAAGCAGCCTGCGGAAGGCCTCCCAATATCGTTTCATTCGCAGGAAAAGTTTTTGGCTAACTTCGCAGGGAATTGAATCCGGACGAATGCCGTTCGGTAAGTCAGGCTGCCCTGCGCAGCGTTACATGAAAACAAGATGTCTCAGATAGAAGCTTTTAATGACTACAGAAGCCGCATGAATGAGCGGATTCTGGGCTCGGATAACCTGATTGTCAAGCGGTTATTTAACCTCGATACCAATACCTATGCCGACGGAGCGCTTGACGGCAAAACCAAGGAAATGATTGGCCTCGCCTGCTCCATGGTACTCCGCTGCGACGACTGCGTCAGGTACCACCTTGGCAAATGCTATGAACTGGGCGTGACCGAAGCCGAAATGCAGGAGATCTTTTCGGTGGCGACGGTCATCGGCGGAACGATTGTCATTCCGCACCTCCGGCGGGCAGTAGAATATTGGGACGAATTACAAGCAGCAGGCCATGGAGACAACGCATGACGATACCCGGCAGTGGGATGAGCTGCTCGACAAGCTCGAAGGACTCCTCGGGAAACGCCCGGGCGATCTGAATGGGGTCCTTTTCCTCATCGGCGTGCAGGAACTGGGCAAGGGCCACCAGTTTTTCACCAAAGAACAGAAGCAGGACCTCATGCATATCGCCATCTGTAAAGTATTGAGCTACAGCGGATACTATGAGCTGGAAGGACTCGATGCCGAAGGATGGCCGCACTGGAAACTGGTACAGAAGCTCCCGTTTGTAGACCTGCTGAGCCAGGAAAAATTATTAAAACAACACGTCGTCGAGTATTTCGAACGCGAAGGTATCTGAACCGGCCGGAACCGGTTTTCCCCCATGAAACTACTTACTTACAACGTCAACGGCATCCGTGCGGCGCTGAACAAAGGCTTTGCGGATTGGCTGCAATCGACCAACGCCGACGTCGTCGCCCTGCAGGAAGTCAAGGCCGACGAGAGCCAGATCAACCGGGCCGTTTTCGAAGACCTCGGGTACCATATTTACTGGAATGCCGCGGTCAAGAAGGGCTACTCAGGCGTAGCCGTTCTCACGAAGAAAAAGCCGCAACACGTGCAGTATGGCTGCGGGAAAGAGGTATATGACCAGGAAGGACGTATGCTGCGGCTCGACTTTGACGATTTTTCCTTCATGAGCCTGTACCTGCCGTCGGGTACTACGGGAGATATGCGGCAAGCCTTCAAAATGGAGTTCTGCCATGATTTTCAGGACTATATCGACGACCTGAAGAAAGAAGTACCCAACCTGATTGTTTCCGGCGACTACAATATCTGCCACCAGGCGATCGATATCCACAATCCGAAAACCAACGCGAATTCATCCGGTTTTTTGCCGGAAGAGCGGGAATGGATCGGAAAGTTCATGGAGAGCGGGTTTATTGACTCGTTCCGCCATTTCCACCCCGAACCGCATCAGTACACCTGGTGGACATTCCGGGCCGGCGCCCGGGAGCGGAACCTCGGCTGGCGGATCGACTACCACCTGGTTGCCGAATCGCTGCGGGATCGCCTCAAAGACGCGGCCATCTGGCCTGATGTCAAGCATTCCGACCACTGCCCTGTGATGCTCGAGCTTCATTGAAAAAAGGCATGGAGCAGGGGGCGGAGAGCATCCAGCAGGGTGTGTGCGAGTGAAAAGGAAAACAGAACTACGCCGATACCTGCCGGAAAGCCGGTCAGAAACCGCAGGGTATTGGTGCTGGTTCGCCAGCCGCGGTACTGGGTGTAGCCGTCGACTGCCAGGGGCAATACCAGCAATCCCCAGCGCAGATCGGCCGGAAGCCACCAGAACAGGACCGCGCCGGCGGCATAGCCGGCGTAAAGACCGGTACACCGGGCGCAGACGGGAAAGGGTTTTCCCCGCCAGAAAAAGGACCGGTCGGGGCGGTGATGGCAGGCAAACATACGGAAACGGGTGATTCGGGTATCCAATTTCGGCAGTATGGCCGAAACATCCGCCGGAATCATCCCCGCGATGTCAATAATTCCGGATATTTTTGGGCTTTGTCCTTTCATCAAGTTCGTATGGATCGTCAGCGTAACCTGGATCAGCTGTCAGGTCAGTCATTTGATCTGTGTATTATCGGCGGAGGAGCAACCGGTGCAGGATGTGCCCTGGACGCGGCTTTGCGGGGATTGAAGGTATGTCTCATCGAAAAGGAAGACTTTGCGGCTCAGACGTCGTCGAAGTCGACCAAGCTGATTCACGGCGGAGTACGCTACCTGGAGCAGGCCGTTAAACAACTCAGCCGGGAGCAGTTCCACATGGTCCGGAAGGCGCTCCGCGAGCGGAAAACCCTGTTGCGGAATGCGCCTCACCTTACCCGTCCGCTGCCCCTGCTGACGCCCTGCCACAACTGGTTTGAGGGTGTATACTACTCGATCGGACTGAAGATGTACGACTGGCTGGCCGGTTCCCGCAACCTGAGCCCGAGCCGCTGGCTGTCGAAAAAGCAAGTACTGGAACTCATCCCCCAGCTACAGACACAGGGTCTCCATAGCGCGGTGATGTATTACGACGGGCAACTGGACGACGCCCGTTTCTGCCTTGCCCTGATCCGCTCGGCAGCGCGCGAAGGCGCCGTGGTCCTGAACCATACCGAAGCCCTGGATTTCGGTCGCTCGAAATTCGGAAAGCTGAAAAGCGTGGAAGTCCGCGACCGCCTCTCCGGCAAAACCTATGAAATTCAGGCGAAGGTCTTTGTCAATGCGACGGGCCCCTTTGCCGACCATATCCGGGAAATGGCGAACCCGAAAATGCGGCCGCGGATGCGGGTCAGCAGAGGGTCGCATATTGTCCTGAAAAAGAGTCATTTGCCGGGAGATACGGCTATTCTGGTGCCGAAAACAGACGACGGCCGCGTGCTGTTTCTCATCCCCTGGCAGGAGCAGGTACTGGTAGGTACCACCGATCTCGAAGACCAGCTCAGCGAGACGCCGATGCCGACGGAAGATGAAACGAAGTACCTCATCGGCTACGTCAACCGGTACCTCAGCACGCCGATTACCGAAGCGGATGTCCGGGCGGGCTTCACCGGCCAGCGCCCGCTGATCGAGGCTATTTTCGCGAAGGATACCAAATCGCTTGTCCGTGACCATGAAGTCGAGCAGGATGATAAGTCCAAACTGATCAGTATTCTGGGCGGAAAATGGACAACGTACCGCCTGATGGCCAGCGATACCATCGACGCAGTGTGCGAGCAACTGAAAATTTCCGATCAGGAATGCCGGACGGAAAACCACATACTGATCGGAGGAGAAAAATACTCGCCCGCGCTGGAGAGCGAGCTGACCCGGACGTATGGCTTTGACAGCGATATTGCCCGGCATTTGCTTCACAAATACGGATCGGAAGCACTGGAAGTAGCCGCGCTGACGCGTGAGAATAGTGCCTGGAAAGCGCGCCTCGCCGACGGGCATCCGTTTATTCAGGCGCAGGTAATATTCGCTGCGCGGAAGGAAATGGCCTGTTCGCCGGAAGATATTCTCTACCGCCGGCTGGGCTTGGGATTGATGGACGCGGCAGCAGCGGAACAGGCCTATCCGGTCATTACCCGGCTGCTGACAGAAGCATAAAAAAAGCCCGGCAATTGCCGGGCTGTCATGTCCTTTGGGGTCGAAGATCAGTATTCGTCTTCGTTGAAGAAAAAGTCGTCCTTCGTAGGGTAGTCAGGCCAGATTTCTTCAATGCTTTCGTAAGGTTGCCCGTCGTCTTCGAGTTCTTGCAGGTTTTCGACCACTTCGAGCGGAGCACCCGTACGGATCGCGTAATCAATAAGCTCGTCTTTCGTTGCAGGCCACGGAGCGTCCTCCAAATAGGAAGCAAGTTCAAGTGTCCAGTACATGCGTTTTCCCTCCTATAAAAATAATGGGTTCAGAAAAATGACTGCAAAAGTAAGTCTTTTTTGGATAGCATAACGACTTACCCCTATTTTTCGCCTGAATAAACTAAAAAACGGATCAAAAAGAATACAGAGGCCCGAAAAAAATACGGATACTTCTCTTTTTCTTTTCTAAGCGTCTGATTATGAGTAAGCAACAAACGAGGAAGGTGGAAGTGTGCGCATATTCCCTCGAGTCATGTCTGGCGGCGGAAGAAGCCGGCGCAGACCGGATCGAATTATGCGCCTCTCCGTTTGAAGGAGGAACGACGCCTCCGGCAGGTATGGCCTATCTGGCAGTCCATGCGGTGTCATTGCCGGTCAATGTGATGGTCCGGCCGCGGGGCGGCGATTTCTGTTACGACGAGACGGAGTTTGCCGTCATGAAAGCGGAAATCGAAGCCTTCAAGGCCATCGGAGTGGCAGGCATCGTGCTGGGTATTCTGACGCCGGAAGGAGAAATAGACATTGCCCGTACCCGGGAACTGACCGAACTGGCGGCGCCGCTGCCTGTTACGTTCCACCGGGCGATCGATTTTGCCGTAGATATGGAAAAAGCCGTGGAAGACGTGATCGCGGCGGGTTGCCGGATCATCCTGACTTCCGGCGGGAAAGACAAGGCGCCGGACGGAGCAGAGACCATCGCCCGGATGGTTGCCGCCGCCGCCGGCCGGATCGACATCATGGCCGGAAGCGGAGTAAGTGGAGCGAACGCAACCAGGCTGTTGCAAACCGGAGCGGATGCCCTGCATCTGACCGGAAAGGTGGATCGGGATAGTGCCATGGCATTCCGCAAGCCCGGAATCGCCCTCGGCGGCGTGCCGTCGGTACCCGAGTATGCCATCTCGTATACGGACCCCGCGCGCGTGAAGGCTGTCGTAGATGCCGTCCGGCAATGGCCGGCCTGATTCCCGTGCATTTTCGTGCCGGAAAGAGGGTTTTCCCCCAAAGTTTGTACTTTTGAGAACCTGACGTCGGGGCGTTTTCGCTTCGCCGGGCCATGAAAAACTACGAAAAGTCTATGATCAGTATCAGCAAGAAAAAGGAAAATCCCTTTCCTGACGACCCTTTCCAGGCGCATTTCCGGCAGATTGGTTCCTCTATTGAACGGGGCGTCCGGCAGGATATCCGGGAAATCGGAACGAGAACCCTCGTCATCACCGGATCTCTCCTGGCCGCCTATGCCCTGTTCGAGTGGCTGATGCCCGGGGAAGAAGAACGCCCCGCAAAAACCGAAGAGCGCAGTACTCCCTCCTTTCTGGCGGAGACCGTGAAAGGATTGGCTGTACCGGTGCTGCTGCAGCTGGCCCGGGAGAAGCTCGTCGATGTTCTCGCTCATTTGAACCCTAAATCCAATGATAAAACCGATTCTGAAACAGTTTGAGACGCTTCGGGAACAGGGACGGAAAGCGTTCGCGGTCCTGATTGACCCGGATGACGTCCGACTGGATGAATTTCCGCTCCTGTTACAGCGGGCGGAAAAGGAGCAGGTAGATTATTTCTTTATCGGAGGAAGTCTCATTACCCAGTTCCACATGGGGGATATCATCGCCCTGATCCGGCAGCATACCCGGATTCCGGTGGTACTTTTTCTGGGTAGTAATATGCATGTGCACCCGGCAGCGGATGCGGTATTGTTTTTGTCCCTGATTTCGGGCCGAAACCCCGAATACCTCATCGGACAGCAGGTAGTGGCCGCGCCGATGCTGAAGAAATCCGGCCTGGAGGTACTCCCAACGGGCTATCTCCTCATTGATGCCGGCCGGCAAACCACGGCGTCGTACATTTCCAACACGACGCCCATTCCGAACGACAAGCCCGCCGTAGCCGCCTGTACCGCAATGGCCGGTGAAATGCTGGGCCTCCGGCTCACCTACCTTGACGCCGGCAGCGGCGCCCTGAAGGCGATTACGCCGGAGATGATTGCCGCTGTGCGCCAGTCGGTGGAGACCCCGATTATCGTCGGCGGAGGGATCGATTCGGCGCAGAAGGCCCGAACCGCTCTGGAAGCCGGCGCGGATGTGGTGGTAGTAGGGAACGGAATCGAGCGAAATCCGGATTTGCTGCCGGAAATCGCGGCGACCGTCCGGCACTACAATGCCCAATACGCATAAACCATAACTGGAAAAGACATAAGAAAAGCGGCTGGCTCATTCATGAGCCAGCCGCTTTTCTTATGTCCGAAATCGGATGATCAGGCGTTTTCAGCCTCTACCAGCTTCACTTCGGGAACCATCCGGGTCAGGAGATTTTCGATACCGGCCTTGAGCGTCATGGTAGACGACGGGCAGCCGCTGCACGATCCCTGAAGGAGGAGTTTTACGATACCGGTGTCTTCCTGGAAGGAGGAGAAAGTAATGGCGCCGCCGTCTGATTCGACGGCGGGTTTGACGTATTGGTCAAGTACCGCCTTGATTTTAACAACCGTATCCGAATCCTGCTCGCCGTTGACTACTTCGAGCTGGGCTTCGCCGGCAGCGCGGGTCAGGACGGGCTTGCCGCTGTCCATGTAGCGCTTGATGACCTGCTTGGCATCGAAGAGCACGTCGTCCCATGATGTTTCGTCATTCTTCGTGATTGTCACGAAGTTATAGGAGATGAAAACGCGGTTGACCCACTCAAATCCGAACAGCTCTACCGCGAGGGGAGAGTTTTTGTCGGGAGAAATGGCTTCGGATGCGTCGGCGTAATCGAACGTGCTGCCTTCCGGAACCAGTTCAAAATTGACGACAAATTTGATGGAGTTCGGATTGGGAGTCGATTCCGTATAAACAAGTACCTGTGGTCTGAGCATGACGATAGAAAGTCGTTTGGAGGGCGAACACCGCCGGGGCTGGAAAAGTTTGCCGGAGGAGCCGGTTTTAGCCGCCTGCAAACAGTTGATTTTCAGGCGTTGCACAAAAAAGCCTGTTCAGTGCAAACTGAACAGGCTTTTGAGAAGAAAAGAATACCTTACGCTTCTGCTTCAACGGGGACTACGCTCACGAAAGAACGGCCTTTCAGACCTTTCTTGAATTCGACAACACCGTCAGTAAGAGCGAAGAGCGTGTGATCTTTGCCGATACCAACGTTACGACCCGGGTTGTGCTGCGTTCCGCGCTGACGTACGAGTACGTTGCCGGCAATGGCTGCCTGGCCGCCGAAAATCTTCACGCCGAGGCGCTTGCTTTCTGATTCCCGGCCGTTTTTGGAGCTACCTACACCTTTTTTGTGTGCCATGGTTCTGTTCAGTTGGGGAGAAAGACCGGAATCATCCGTTTAACGGGATATCCGTATCCGTCACCTTTTTAAAGAGAAATTTCTTCAATGAGGATCTTCGTCAGGTCCTGACGGTGTCCGTTTTGCTTCTGATACCCTTTGCGGCGTTTCTTCCGGAAGACAATTACCTTTTCACCACGAACGTGGTTCAGGATTTTGGCTTTGACGCTGGCGCCGGCTACTGTCGGAGCACCTACTTTTACGTCACCACCATTGTCCACCAGCAGAACCTTATCCAGCACAAGGGCAGCACCCTCCTCACCCGCTAAACGATGCGTGTAGAGGTAGCGGTTTTTTTCTACTTTAAACTGCTGACCTGCGATTTCAACAATTGCGTACATTTTTAGATAAGATTTGGTCCTGAAAAATGGACTGCAAATATAGCTGAAACGTTTTGAAAATCAGCGTTCTGTTTCAAAAAAAATCAAAGATATTCCCGATGATTGTTTTTACTCCAGAATCCGCTGAATGTCATTTGCCTCCCGCAGGTACTCTTCGAAGCGCCCGTAGCTGTCGGACAGCATGAGTCCTTTGAACTTCAGCAGGTTATTGATGTATTCATCGAGTACGTCGAGCAGGTTATCCCGGTTTTGCCGGAAAATCGGGATCCAGGTTTCGGGCGAGCTCTTGGCCAGCCGCACTGTACTTGCGAAGCCGGAACTCGCCAGCTCGAAGATGCGATTGGCTTCCTTCTCTTTCTCCAGCGTGGTCAGCGCGAGGGCAAACGAGCAGATATGGGAAATGTGGGAGATGTAGGCCGTATGCACGTCATGCGAGACCGAATCGAACTCGGTAATCTTCATGCCGATGGCTTCGTAGAGGGCCTTGACGGTCGTTACAGCGTCTTCATCCGAATCGGCTGCGTCACAAATGACCGTGTATTTGTCTGTGAATAATCCGCGTATGGCTGCCTCCGGACCGGAGTACTCGGTTCCGGCCATGGGGTGCGTAGCGACAAAGCGCCCGCGCTTGGGGTGCTGGCGGACGGCTTCGACGATGGGCCGCTTCGTTGACCCGACATCGATGACGATTTGCCTGTCGACCCGGTCCAGTACGTAGGGAAGCAGCGTCAGCAGGGAGTCGACGGGCACCGCCAGGACGATGAGATCGGCCTGCTGGATGGCGTCATCGAGGAGGGCCATCTTATCGGCGAGTTGCAGTTCAAGGGCTTTGACGACGTGCTCGACCTGCTTGTCGACGCCGATGATGGTTTGGGCGAAGCCGGATTCCTTGAGAGCCAGGGAGAGCGAGCCTCCGATCAGGCCCATTCCGACGATGGATATGGTCATGAGGGGGTATGAATCTATAGTGAATGTTTTTGGAGCTTTAAGCCATAGGCGATAAGCGTTAAGCAAACTACTCGCACAGTCGGCTAATGCCAATAGCTTAAAGCCTACTGCTTATTGCTCAAAGCCTGCTGCCTAATCCTCCTCCCGGCTTCCTCAAAAACACGAACATCCGCGCAGAGCGAAATACGGATATAGCGGTCGCCCTGGGTACCGAAGATGCCTCCGGGTGTGATGAAGACATGCGCCTTGTGCAGGACTTCGTCCGACAACGCATAGCCGCTTTCCCAGGTATCCGGAATGCGGGCCCAGACAAACATACCCGTCTGCTGAGGATCATACCGGCAATCGAGCAGGTCCAGCAGTTCGAAAACTGCTTTCTGCCGCTCCCGGTAGATCGCATTCAGTCCGGCGTACCAGGAAGGAGGGTTTGATAACGCCTGTATAGCAGCTTCCTGCATCGGAAGGAACATACCCGAGTCCATATTCGACTTGAATTTCAGGACATTCGATAAAATCTCCGCGCCGCCGGCGAGTACCCCCATGCGCCAGCCGGCCATGTTATGGGACTTCGACAGGGAATTAAGCTCAACAGCGACTTCCTTCGCACCCGGTACCGAAAGGATACTCAGGTACTCCTCGTTCAGGATAAAACTATAGGGATTGTCGTTGGCAATGAGGATGTTATGCTCTCTGCCAAATGCTACGAGCTCTTCGTAAAGGGCACGGGTCGCTTTCGCTCCGGTAGGCATATGCGGGTAATTGACCCACATGACCCGGACGGCCGACAGGTCCGTTTGTGCCAGCGCTTTGAGGTCAGGCAGCCAGCCGGTTTCTTCCGACAGATCATAATTCCGCACTTCCGCACCCGCCAGCAGCGAAGCCGAGCGGTACGTCGGGTACCCCGGATTCGGAACAAGGGCTACGGTACCCGGCTCGAGGTAGCTCATCGCGATGTGCATGATTCCCTCTTTCGAGCCGATCAGGGGCAGTATTTCATTGACCGGGTTGAGATCCGCCCCGAAATACGTCCGGTACCAGTCTGCAAAAGCCTGACGCAATGCCGGTAATCCCACGTAGCTTTGATATGCGTGGTTTTTCGGGTCTTGCGCAGAAACATGAAGGGCCTCGATGGTTTGGGGCGAAGGCGGCAGATCAGGGCTGCCGATGCCCAGGTTGACCACATCAAGTCCCCGGCTTTTCATCTCGGCGATCTCTTTCAGTTTCGTCGAGAAATAGTACTCCTGTACCAAATTAAGCCTTTTTGCCGGCTGGATACTGGACGATGCCATGACTGTATGAAGGGGATAAAAACAAAAAAACCGAACCCAACAGGGCCGGTCGCGGAATGCACTCAATCAAAATGACAAATTCCTACCCGGCTCCTACGACATTGCGTAGTAGTAATAATAAGAAGCCGTGTAGTTGCGAGATGTCATGTTGCGTGATGGATGCGCTGCAAAAGTATCGGATAATTCCGTATTCTTCAAAATTGTGTATCTTTTTTCATAACGAATTGAACATCAGTTCTGTACCGGTTCCATTAACAGAAAACCAGCCAACCAAACCTACATCAGGCATCCCGAAATGCCCAACTCCTCCGTAACTTCACGGCATGGAAGACAAGCAGTTTGTGGTTTCGGCCCGGAAATACCGGCCGGTGACATTCGATTCGGTGGTTGGGCAGTCGCACATTACGACGACCCTGAAGAACGCCATCCGGACGAATCACCTGGCGCAGGCGTTTCTGTTCTGCGGTCCGCGGGGAGTCGGAAAAACTACCTGCGCGCGGATTCTGGCCAAGACTATCAACTGCCTCCGCCTCGACGATCACGTCGAGCCCTGCGGAGAATGCGAAAACTGCGTAGCCTTCCAGAACAATGCCTCGCTCAACGTCCACGAGCTCGATGCGGCGTCGAACAACTCCGTCGAAGATATCCGGAACCTGATCGATCAGGTACGCTACCCGCCTCAGATGGGGAGCAAGAAGGTATACATCATTGACGAAGTGCACATGCTGTCGACGAGCGCCTTCAATGCTTTTCTGAAGACGCTGGAAGAGCCGCCGTCGTACGCCATTTTTATTCTGGCAACGACGGAGAAGCACAAAATCCTGCCGACGATCCTCAGCCGCTGCCAGATTTTCGACTTCAACCGTATTCAGATCAAAGACATGGCCGACCACCTCGGCCGTATCGCGAACAACGAAGGGATCCGGGCCGAGTACGAAGCGCTTGAGCTCATTGCGCAGAAAGCAGACGGCGGGCTTCGGGATGCGCTATCAATGTTTGACCTCAATGTGACTTTTTCGAAAGACAACGCGCTGCACTACCGCGATGTCCTCGAAAACCTCCATATTCTCGACTACGATTACTACTTCCGGATGACCGACGCGCTCCTCGACGGCAGCGTTCCGGCTACCTGGCTGCTTTTTGATGAAATTCTCCGGAAGGGCTTTGACGGCCACCAGTTTGTGGTGGGCCTCCTCGAACACCTCCGGAATCTGATGGTCTGCAAAGACCCCGCGACAGTCCAGCTTCTGCAGGTATCTGCTTCGGTGCAGAACCGCTACCTCGAGCAGTCGGCGCGGGCATCCCTTTCCTTCCTGCTGTCGGCCCTGAGCCTGGGCAGCCAGTGTGATATCAACTACAAGCAGGCCAAGCAACAACGCCTGCATGTGGAAATCGCGCTTTCGAAGATGGCGCACCTGCCGGCGGTGCTGAACCTGGCAAGTCTGCCGTCGGAGCCTGCGGCCGACGGCGAAAAAAAAAAGCCGGTTGAGTCCGTAAGCACACCTGCCGAACCGAAAGGCGCGGCGCCGGTCGCGGTTCCGCAGCCGGAAGCCCCCGCTGCACCTGTAACCCCGCCAGCTCCCCCCGTTCCGCGCAAACCGGCTGTCTCCTCCCGGCTGAAAGCGACGATCGACCTCAACGACTTTGCCGAGACGTCGGAGAAAGAAACGGAAGTAGCCGAGGTAGTCGTCCGGCAAAACCAGGAATACACCGAAGAAGAGCTGCACAAGGCCTGGCATGCGTTTGTAGAACAGCGCCGCCAGGGCGGCTCGATGAGCGAAGTTGTGATGCTGGACCGCGCTTTTTCGGTCGAAAAACACGTCATTCAGTTGGGAGTTGACAACCCCGTTCAGCTGGAGCTGCTCAACGACCTGAAGACGGATCTGCTGACCTTTCTCCGCACAACCCTGAAAAACGGGCAGCTGCAGATACATGCCTTCGTGCTGGAACAACAGGTAAATCGCCTGCCGTACACCCAGTCGGAAAAATTCAGCTATATGCTCGAGAAAAACCCTGCTATTCAGGATCTTAAGAATTCCCTCGGGCTGGATTTCGACTGGTAACGCCCTGCTTTCTGCGGAAACGGCATCTCACCTGCCGGGGCAATACCTATCTTTGTGCCGCATTTCTTCCCGGACCGTCCGGCGATCCCCTTTCTCATGAAACAAATCGACGTCTGCTTCACTCCCGAATTGCTTTACCAGCATAAGATTGACAATGCCATTGTAGTTGTGGTGGATATTTTCCGGGCTACCTCCTGTATGGTGACCGGCTTTGCCTACGGAGTGGAAGGTATTATTCCTGTTGCGACGATCGAAGAATGCGTAGCACTGCGTGAAAAAGGGTATTTCGCCGCAGCCGAACGGAACGGCGTCACGCCTGATGGCTTTGATCTCGACAACTCCCCGTTCAGCTATATGAATGAGAAGTTTGCCGGCTCGACCATCGCCGTTACGACTACCAACGGTACCCTGGCGATTACCAAATCCCGCTCGGCGGTGAAAGTCATGATCGGGGCATTTCTCAACCTCGAAGCCCTGGCCGGCTACCTCCGTACGCAACAATATGACGTACTGGTGCTCTGCGCCGGCTGGAAGGGCAAGCCCAACCTGGAAGATACCCTGTTTGCCGGTGCATTGGTAGACCGTCTCCAAAATGATTTTATGATTTCGGAAGATGCCGCGCTGATGGCGCAGCGGTTATATGTACAGGCGCAGGGTAACCTGCCGGCCTTTGTGGCGAATTCTTCGCACGTACGCCGCCTGCATCGCCTGGGTATTCACAAAGACATTTCCTATTGCCTGCAACACGACCTGTACGATGTCCTGCCCGTTCTCCGGGGGAATCAGCTGGTTCGTATGTAAGCCCTTCCACCATCCAGATGAAAAAGTACCTCCTGCTCGGCCTCCTCGGCCTGATGACTTCCGGCGTATATGCCCAGAAGGCGAAACCCCGGAAACCTGCTCCCAAGAAAAAGGGATCAGTTACGGTGAAAACCGTCGCCACGCAAACAGCGCTTGACGCCCACCCGCTTCAATCCGGGCAGTCGTATGCCTATGATGTCGTGAATGGTTCGCTGACGAAGACAGATGCAGAAGAAACGGTTGGTACCAAAAAACGGTACTACGACGTCTATACCCTGTCGCTGAAAGAAGGAGAAGAGCTGCGGATCGAAGCGGCGTCGGACCGGTACCGGGTGGCGCTTCAGCTCAAAACGCCCGATAACCAGACCATTGCACGGGCCGATACGGCCGAATTTCCCGGCTTCAGTATTCAGAAGCTGGCGTATAAAGTACCGGCTACCGGTATTTACTCGCTGCGTATTTCGACGACAGACGCCGGCCCTACCGGCGATTACCTGATCCGGAAGTACCTGCTGCCGGGTACCCTCGAACTACCCGCCGCTACCGCTGACGCCTGCGAACGGCTGCATTTTCTCCTGGCGCACCATCAGGATCACTTCCTGAAACTGAAAGGTAAAAAGGGCAAAACCGATAAAAAAGCGGGGATCACCGAGCATTACGAAACCCCGTTTGCGTTCGTAGCTGGCAAACCGGCGGAAATTATCTTCGAAACGGAGCAGCAAAAGACGAAATACCTCAATGTACTTGGCGAGTTTCCGACAAAAGACGCCGCGCTGAAGGCCCATGCGGAATATGTCGCGCAATTGAAAAAATGCCTGGAAGGATGGCAGACGGATGAATTGTCCGGCGAAAAATTCCAGGAATTCAGCCTTTCGAGCTATACCGATTTCATTACTCTGACGGTGAAGGAAGTGGGAAAAAAGAAATTCCAGCTGGTCTTCGGGCTGGACTAACCATCTGGCCTGTTTTTCGAAAAGCCCCTGTCGCATTCCCGCGGCGGGGGCTTTTTTCATGCCGGAAACAGCAGGAGAGGTAATCAGCAAAAACGTCAAAAAAAAATGGGAAATTTCCCATTGTTGTTCGGAAAGGTTCGCCCTATATTTACCGCCAGACGCCTTTCTTTTTTACACGTAACTTTCTCAGGGACACCGGATAAATGCTTTCGCTGACGAGCTGTTCGGCGCAGGAAGTATTTTGTCCGGGAGATAATCAGAAACCGTTTCCGCGCTCCGGCGCCGGGAGCCTCCGTATGCCTTTTTAGTTGGAAAAGTCCCTTGTTACACGAATCGGAATGAATTATCTCAACCCTAAAAATCCCCCTGAATAACCCCCTGGATTGCGCGCAACAACTGCCTGCCGGACGACCCACGGCCCCAGGCAGCTGCCTGCCGGCTTTTTGCAATCGCCCAACCGAACGTAACCTACGGCCGGATGATCCCGTTTTCACGCTTTTTACCAGTAATCGCCCGGAAAAAAGCATACTTCGTCGTATAGACTACCCGGTTACCCGGGAAGGCTGGAAAGCTATGTCTTGCTGCGGGAAACGGGGATGTCCCGGGTCAGCCGGTTCCGCCTGATTACCCGGTTGTTGCAGGCCCGCCAGTACTGTCCTGCCGGCCGGATTCCTCACCTTCTTTACTACAAAACCTATGGCAACCTATTTGCGTCATAACGCGTGGAACAACGGTGGTAACTTCACCAATCTCGACCTTTTCTGGTATGCGAAAGGCGTCGAAAAGATGATGAGCCGGGGATTGAACGACCCGGCCAGCTGGTGGTTCTACGCGGCCATTCACGGCGAATATGTCAACCCCAATACTCCGTGGTACCCCCGGCCTCCCGCCTTTCCGGCCTGGGGGTATATCACGGCTCCGCCGCGTGTGCCGACCTCACCCCTGCCGGCGCCCGCCTCGCTGAGCCTCTACTGGAATCAGTGTCAGCATGGTAGCTGGTACTTCCTGCCCTGGCACCGCGGGTACCTGATGGCGCTCGAAGTACAGCTTCGGACGGATATTGTCAGCCTAGGTGGCCCGTCGACATGGGCACTGCCTTACTGGGATTATTTCGGAGGAACGAACGGCAATCAGTACCAGATGCCGCCGGCATTTGCCGCGAGAACGCTGCCCGACGGAAGCCTCAACGCGCTGTATGTCTCGATGCGGTACGGTCCGGATGGTAACCGGAATATTTACGTACCCACTCCGGCCGGCGCCGCTGCTCACCCCGGAGATCCCAACTTTCAGTATGGTATCGTGACGAAAGATGCCCTGAAGAATAATCTTTTTACCGGCTCTAATGCCGTGACGCCGCCTCCCGGTTTCGGTGGCCCTGAAACGGGCTTCTCGCACTCGGGACGGGCACATGGAAATTTCGAAAGCAATCCCCACGACCTCGTACACGTGTATGTAGGCGGGCAGGTTTCGGACACCGACTACGGTCTTATGGCTGACCCCGGTACCGCGGCGCTGGACCCGATATTCTACCTCCACCACTGCAATATCGATCGGCTGTGGGGCGTCTGGAATGCCAGCGGCAATGCCAACCCGACAAGCGCCGCCTGGCTCAACGGCCCCGCGACACGCAAATTTGCCATGCCAACCCCCAACGGGCAGCCGTGGTACTACACGCCGGCGCAGGTGCAAAACCTCAGCAACCTCAATTATTCGTATCAGGAGCTTCAGGCTCAGCCGATTCCGCATGCGCCGATCGTGGCAAAACGCCTGGAAATGCTCGGCGCAACCGAAGCGACCGCCAAAGCCACCAGCGAAGCCGCCACGACGGCAGTACCCAAGCAGCCCGAACTGCTGGGCGCCAGCGCCGGGCCGCTCACGCTGACCGGCAAAGGCGCGCATACTACCGTGAAGCTCGACGCCACCGAACGGCAGCATACCCTGAAGAGCTTCGCGCTGGCCGCCGATCACCTGCCGGATAAGGCGTTTCTGAAGCTGGAAAACGTCAGGGGAACGTTCGATGCCACAGCCCTGAGCATCTACGTGCCTACCACGGGTGGAAAGGAACTCCTCGCAGGTACCGTCGGACTATTTGGCCTGCGGCGCGCGAGCGTTCCCGACGGCGAGCATGCCGGGGAAGGGCTCACGTTCATCCTCGATATCACACCCATTATCGACCAGCTGCACCTGTCCAACGGGCTGTCGGGCGATACGATACCGGTTGATATCGTCCCGAACCGTCCTTTACCGGAAAATACCGAAATTCAGGTAGGCCGCGTCAGCGTTTACCGACAGGAGTTCTGATATGGTCTACACTACCCGGGAATACACGCAACTACAGAAAGCCGGCCTTGCCGTTAGTCTGGCCGCATGGGGTATCCTCCTGCTGCGGCCGGCGCAGGCTGCTTCGTGGTGCTGCGGGGGAGATTGCCTGACGCCTGTACAGACTGTGCTGGCTTGGGACCCGCCGTTTTCCCTGGTCGTCCGGATGGTAATGGCTTCATACGCGCCCGGTTCCCTTGCCGGGGACTGGGCGCTGATGCTGCCTGCGATGATGACGCCGACGCTCATTCCGCCGTTGTATCACATCAGGATCAGTAGCTTTGCGCGAAGGAGGGGGCGCTCAACCATTCTCTTTGCGATCGGCTATGGTCTTGTCTGGATGGCCGCCGGGGCTGTATTGCTCCTGCCGGGATTACTGACGCGGGCACTTATGCCCCAATCGTGGCTACCGGCTTTGTGCGCGGCGGCGGTTGCAGTGGTCTGGCAGGCGACTCCTGTCAAGCAGCGGAGTCTCAACCGCGCCCACCAGCACGATTCACTCGCGGCGTTCGGAACCGCGGCAGACAGGGATGCGTTCAAACTGGGAATCGATCACGGGCGCTGGTGCGTGGTCTCCTGCTGGGCGGCGATGCTCGTTCCGACGCTGCTCCCGCACGGGCACATGGCCGGAATGCTGGCCGTTGGCCTGCTGATGTTTTGCGAGCGGCTTGATCCGCCTGCCATACCTGCGTGGCGCCTGCGTGGATTCCGGACTGTGTTCCGGTATGTCGTTCTTCAATGGAAAAATGCCCGGATACCTGCGGCGCAAAACGATATGACTCAGGATGGATGATCCGATCGGAGTAAATGACGGCGCGCTTGCCGTCAGGGGGGCCGGTGCGCGGACGCTGGTTCGCCTCTCGCCCGACGGCCGGCGGGGGCTGCGACTGCTCGCGGAAGGCGGTGGCCGGCTGTATCTCCGGCTGGAAAACATCCGGGGTACGCGGGATGCGACCGTCCTCAACGTGTATCTCTTCGGTATGCCGGATGAGCCCGGCTCCCGGCTGGCGGGAAGCGCCGGCCTGTTTGGCCTCCGCCTGGCAAGCGTACCGGAGGGAGACAACCAGGGCGCAGGGCTGACGTTTGTCTTTGATGTGACGGCGTTATTGCCCGGGCCGGAAACAGACGCGCTGCCGGTGGGAATCGTGCCGGTGCACCCGTTGTCGGAGCTGTCGGATGTGGTGGTCGAACGGGTCAGTCTATTCTTCCGGCCAGCGGAATAAAAAAAGCCCCGGAACCATCCGGGGCTTTGCTTTTCAGGAATAGGTGGGTTCATCGCCGGGCTCTTCGAGTGATTGCCCGGACTGTAGGTTTTTCATCGTCCTGACGGGGTTTTGTTCGAAATGCTGCCCGATTTTGAGAATTCCGCCTACAATATGCATCCCCGTCATCCCCACCAGAAAAGACAATACATTCTGGAAGGAGGGGCTGATGTTCACCCATTTGCTGAGAAACGGGGTCAGGTATCCGGAGGCGAGCATGCCGACGATGAGCATGCCGGTCACTTTCCGGAGAGACAGTCGTTGTTCGGACTGATAGATCGCCGCGACAGCGCCGGCAAACCCGGCGGCGACGGCGGTAAGGCTCAGTCCCATTTCGATCAGAAACTGCTTGATTTCATTCATGGCTGTAGCGTGTCATAGGCGCAGCGGATCTACGCCGGCCAGGGCTTTTGCCCAGGTCATGCCTTTGAATTGAAAATGCGGCATATCCCGCTTCGCGCCCGGCCATTCGCCTCCCCATTCAATAAGGGGATCCTGCCGGGCGAGTGCCGCAAATTGCCGGAAAAGCTGTTCGCTCCAGTCTAACCCGGCGTCGGTCGTCCGGAAGCCGATGTCATAGGCCAGCGCAGGCGAGAAATTATGGAGGCTTTTGCCGGCAGGCGCATGCGTGACGACCTTATTCTGTGCCGGAGCAATTGGTCCCAGACCGGCGATTTTCCGCAGGCGGTTGACTTCTTCCGGCGTATTTCTTCCCTGCGCGTACAGGGCCGTCTGCTCTTCGGAAGAACGATGTGTTTCCGTCAATACGGGTACCGGCGCTCCGGGATACCGCGCCTGAAAGGCGGCGGCGGTGCGGCGGAAATGCGCCAGCAGATACGGATGGAGAAATTCGGGTTTTCTGCCCATGAAAATAGATCGATAAAGGAAAGGGCACGGCGATTCCGGTGAAAAGGCCGGCCCTTTCAGGATTGGATAAAAGATACAGCTATGCAGAAGATCTCTCCCGGAAGGAGAGCGAACGGTACCGGCGGACGGAGCCGGAAAAAGCAAGGTCAGATAAGCCGGACCAACGGTTTCATAACGTGGGCGAGGATGACGCGCTCAGCGATCAGGATGTGACAAATGTATGTACAATATTTTACATGATGCAAATATTTTACATTTAATTTTTACATTTGTCGAAGGGACACTCGCACACATCGTATATGCTTGACATCAAAAAACTACGGAAAGAAATGGGCCTCTCCCAGCTGGATTTTGCCCGGCTGATGGGCGTTTCGCGGCAGACCGTCGTCAACTACGAAAACGGACTGCCTATCCCGGCATCCCGGATCTCCTTTATTGAAAAAATGAAGGATGACTTCGCCGGAGCCGCCAAAAAAAGAAAACCGGAAGCGGAAATACTTCCCGGTTTTGACGAATATAGCGACGCCGGATTCTCGAAATCCGGCAACCATTTCCTCGAGCACTCCTCGGGGCAGTTGATCATGTCGGTTCCGCTGGTCGAATCCTACGCCTACGCCGGCTATCCCGCAGGCTGGAACGACCCTGAATACCTGGAAGAGTTGCCAAGGCACAGCATCACCGTCGAAAAGCACCACAAAGGCGTATACCGGTCGTTTCGCGTCCGCGGGGATTCCATGGATAACGACAGGCGTAATGCCATATGTGCTGGTGACATCGTGTCCGGACGGCGCATCGAACGGCAATACTGGCAGAGCAAACTACACCTGCACAAGTACAAGTATTATGTCATCGTTCAGGAAGACGGTATTATCGTGAAGTGGATTTACGACCACGATGTAGAGGCCGGAATCGTCTACTGTCGTTCGCTGAACCCTGACAAGGAGCTTTACCCGGACTTCGAACTGCCGCTGTCCGATATCCTCGAACTGTATAACATCGTGAGCGTAGACCGGAAGTTTGCCTTCTGAGAAAAGGTGCAGGCAGCTTTTCCGGCCTGTAGCTGGGGTACTTTCCGGCCGGTTTCCCGAAATGTAAGATTTTTGTAAGATGCGTTTCTGACGTCTGACGGCAGGCTCAGGATAAGTTTGTCGCCTGGTCCGGTGATCGCCTGCGGGCTTCGCCGGCGACAATCTCCTGTACCGGGAAAACCTTCCCGCCACCTGTTGTCACACGTATGAAACCTCTTTACCTTTCTTTCGGGAGACCGTCCGTTTTCCGTTTCCTGCTGTTGCTGTCACTGCTTTGCCTGGGGAGAGTATCCCGCGCCCAGTTTACGGAGAATTTCGAATCGGCATCCTTTCCTGCTTCGTGGAAGGTAATCAACGTCGCCAGCGGGTCAACCGCCGGCTGGACCATCCTGCAAAATCAGCTCGGTACCACTGCTTATCAGGGCTCCCGGATGGCGTATTTGCAGGGAAATGTCATCGGCTCCTCGGCACCGCATGACGACTACCTCATTACTCCGGCTATTACGGTCACCGCCGGGGTCAACGACTACCTGTCTTTTTATGCACGGGTCGGTGTGACCACCGCCTATTCCGACGCCCTGAGCATCAAGGTATCCACCACCGGAAACGACGCGGCGGATTTTACGGCAACCCTTGCGTCCAACGTCAAACCAACTACTTCGTGGAGTAAGTACGGCTATGATTTATCGGCTTATGTGGGCAAAACGATATACGTAGCGATTTATAACAATACGTATGACGGAGGGAAGAACCTGTACCTCGACAATGCCGTCAGCGGTCCGAAGCCCGGCGCGCCTGCCGGGTGTACGGATGCTCCCAACGGTCAGTACCCCTCCGGCACCGTCAGCGCGGGCAATTGTACGGGTACTCCGAAGGTCGTCACCGACGAAGGATACGCCGGTGAATACAGCGTCGTCAGCCTCAAAGGAGGCGTAACGTATACTTTCAGCAGTTCCAAAGCCACCGACTACATTACGATTTCGACAACCGGCAGAGTCGTCCTGAAACATGGTACTACGCCTGTTACATACACGCCGGCGGCCGACGGGAACGTCCGTTTTTACACCCATACCAACCAGAATTGCGGCGCCGAAAGCACTAACCGTACGCGGGCGGTAGTATGCGGCACGCCCCCGCCGCCGGTCGTCAACGACGAAGCCTCCGGCGCAGTTGCCATGACGGTAGGCGCATCGTGCTCCGGCGGAGCCTATTCCATGAGCCGGGCGACCGCCGCACCAAATGAACCGCTGCCGGGATGCGGTTTGCGGGAAGACGTCGGCGAACAAACGCTCTGGTTCAAGTTTACCGCTCCCGCTTCCGGGGCCGTTAAAATCAGTACGGATTTCGCCGGGACCAGCCTCGACGACCCCCGTATGGCGCTCTACTCTGCCACCAACCCGGCTGATTACAGTACGTTTACCAACCTGGCCTGCGACGATGACGGCGGCGTGAAAGACGGCGGCTGGAAATCCGTCATCTTCTGCACCGGACTCATCGCGGGGCAGACCTATTATGTGCAGGTGGAAGACTACATCGGCAGTTCGGCCAATTTCTGCCTGGAAGTGAAGGAACTGACGGCAGATATGCTGTCTGCGTCGACCGGCTGCACCCCGAACAGCAACAGCGAATTCGGTAGCGTCGTCTACAAGGGCTGGCTGTCGCTGACGGACGACGAAGGACGGCTGATTGCCCTGGTTAAAAACAGCGCCGGCGTTCCGAGCAGCTCCACGACTGAATTGATGCACATACATACCGGTCCGGTCCGGAAAGACGGCAGCGGTACGTACTACCTCGACCGAAATGTCAACCTGCACAATGACAATGCGGGACCGTACGAAGTTGTCCTGTTTTTCCTGCAAAGCGAACTGGCTGCGCTTCAGGCGGCTAGTCCGGCAACTACACTTGGCTCTCTGAACATCACCCGGCAAACCGGCACGGGGTGCGCCAGTGATTTTGACGGAACGCAGGGGACTTCGTCACTGCTGGGAATCTCGTCGTCCGGGTCTACTTCCGACGTCGCCTGGGTGACATTTACAACGCCCGGATTTTCTAACTTTTTCATCGCCGGATCGACCGGCGCGCTGCCGGTCACCTGGGGTAGCTTCACCGCCAGAGCGTCTTCCAAAGACATAACGCTGCAATGGACGACCCGTTCGGAAAAGAACAATACCGGGTTCGTGATTGAGCGCAGTACCGACGCAGTGCAGTTTTCCCGCATCGGATGGAAAGACGGCGCCGGAAACTGGTCGGGTGTGCGGACGTATGAATTTCCGGACCGGACGATCGATCCCGGTGTGACCTATTATTACCGCCTCCGGCAGGTAGATGCAGATGGAAAAGAGTCGGTATCCGTCGTCAGAAGCGCGCAAGTGGAAGGAACAGCTGTCCGGGTAGGTCCCAATCCTGCCAAAGGGCATGTCTATCTGTATTTTCCCGGTACGCTCGCCGGTGTGGCAGAGGTCAGTTTGCTGAGCGGAGAGGGCAGAATCGTGCGGAAGTGGGACAGAACAGAGGTTAAAAACGAACCTGTCCCGCTGGATCTTAGCCATATCGCACCGGGACTATACTTTGTGCAGGTACGGACGGCAGGCGCTGTTTATGCCCGAAAACTTGTCGTCGAGTAAAAATCAATCTACCCGTCTGTGAGAAAAGTACGTCCTCACAGACGGGTAATTACGTCTTCCAGCTCTTCATTGTCGGCGAAATGGTGCTTTTTTCGAATACGGTGCCGTAAAACCTGCACAGTATTCGGCGATACCCCGAGCATAGCGGCCATTTCCCGGTAGGATAGTTTCATGCGTGATAAAACAAAATAGCGTAGCTCACTCAGCGATAGGTCATTGTAGGCCTCTTTTGCCCGGGTAATAAAACCGGGATAGGCTTTGTCGAAAAGACGCTGGAAGGTTTGCCAGTCTTCTTCGGTCAGAATAGAGCTTTGCTGTAACCGGCCGATCAGCCCGTCGTGCTCATTTTCGGATCGCTGGCTTTGTAATTGCTCAATCAGCCGGTTTTTCTCCGAGATACTTTCGGTAAACTGCTTCAGCCGGAGCGTCGCCGTTTCGAGCTCCAGCGCCGCGGCCTGTATTTGCAGGTCTTTTGCCTGTTGTTTTTTCTTTTGGACGAAGTATCCCAGCGTCAGAATAATGACGGCGGCGGAAGCGACGATGAAAAGTAATACCCGCTGATTGGCTTTCTGCTGTTTTTCGAGGGTGAGTTCGGCCTGTCGGAGTTCTTCTTCCTGAAGGTTGATTTTCTGTTGTGCCCGGAGGATTTTCGTAGCGCTGAACTGCTCCTGATAGGCATTGATGGCCTGTATGGTAGAATCGAGGTACAGGCGGGAAAGGTGGCCGTCTCCCGCGGCGCTGTACCACTTGCTCATAACCGGATACAGGAGCTGCAGCCGGTCTTTTTGCCCGGCTTTCTCAATGCATTCCCGGGCTGCGGTGAAGTATTCCCGTGATTTTTCCCGTTGATTTCGCCCGAGAAAAATATCCGCCAGCAGGATGGAAGCGCCGGCCGCCGGGCCGTAGTCGGCCTCCCGGATTGCTCCCTCGAAATCGTATTGCAGTAACGGAATCGCTTTGTCGTATTCGCCGCGGTAGTAGCAGTTGGTACCGAGGTTGCCCATGGCAATACGCCGCCAGAGTTTCTTCGGCAGCTCGAACCTGGTTTTCAGAATTTCCTGAAAATAGTAGTCCGACCGGCGGTAGTCTTTTTCTTTCTGATAACACAGCCCGAGGGTATTGCGGGCGGAGTTCATGAACATGGTATTGAAATCGTTTTCGGGGAGGCGGATAATGCGCTCGAAGTAGCTTTTTGCCCGCTCGTAGTCGTGGAAGAAGTAGTAGGCTTCTCCGATTTTGAGTAGGTCGCGTACGAGCTCCGGGTACTCGTACACGTTGGTAGCCCGTAGCTTTTTGTCTAACAGCATGTACTGTTCAAAAGCCCGTTCGTAGCTTTTTTGCTCCCAGTAGTATTGTGCCAGGACGCGCACGGCCCGGATATGGATATGTTCAATCTTTTCGCGTTCGGACCGGGCGATGAGCGCTTCGATGGCTGTTATGGCACGCGGGGTAGGTATCTTCCGGAAAAAGGCGTCGTGATAGACGCGGAAGAGGTCCATTTCCATCTCCAGTTCCCGGTCATTTTCCTGCCGGGCAAAGGCTTTGATCTGCGCCGTCCGGCGGGCAAGGGCGACGGAGTCTTTCAGACCGAGCAACTCAACGTACAGGTAATGATACCCGTTGATTCGTTGGGCATACGGCCGGTGGACGAGGCTATCGTAGCGGGGCGTTTCCGCCTGTGCGGCAACCGGTTGCGCCCGGGCCGGAAACCACAGGCACAGCTGCGTGAAAAAAAGCAGAAGGTATTTCAAGGCGACGGTGCGGGTATGGGATTTCCGATAGGCAAAAATGCACGTTTTCCTGTCGTATCGGGAGACCTTATTGCCAAACAATACCGAAACCCTTCCCGGTATGGACTACTTCAGCAGGAAGAACGACTGCCTGCTCTTCTTCCGGCAGAAAATGCCAGCCCTGAAACTCCCGCAGAAATCCAGTATTTGTTTACAATATTTAATAATTCCTTCATCTTTATCGGACGGTAGCGTCGCGGGTGGCGGACTACATTTGTTTCCCGGAGCGGTGTTGTGCTGCGGGTTTCGCAGCGGCAGGATACCGCCTTTTTCTTCCCGAAGTATTCCGAAAAACAATCCTCTCTTCTAAAACCTGTTCAGATGAAAACACTTTTCCACTGGGGTGTGCTGAGCCTCGCGGCGGTTTGTTTGCTGGTCGTCAGCTGCCGGAAGGATACCTCCGGCAAATCCGGCAAGGAGCTGGCCGTATATAAAGAGCTGTCGGCCAGTCGTGTACAGCTACCCAATGGCTGGTCGCTCACGCCTGTTGGTACCAGCACCGAGCTGGATGATCTTCCGCTGAATCTCGTTGTCTCCCCCGGAAAAAAATACCTCGCCGTTTCGAACAACGGGCAGAGTACGCAGAGTATCTCCCTGATCGACGCCCGGACGGGCACCGTTCTCGACACTGCGCGCGTGGGGAAGGCCTATCTCGGCCTGGCCTTCAGCGACGATGAAAAGACGCTTTATGCATCTGGCGGAAATGATAACCTGATTCTGACCTATTCCCTCGAAAATAACCAGCTCGTCAAACACGAACCCATCGTATTGGGCAAGCCCTGGCCGGTGCGTATTTCGCCGGTCGGCATCGCACTGGACGACGCGGCACATCGCCTGTATGTCGTCACGAAAGACGACAGCACGCTGTATATCTGCGATACCCGCACCCGGCAGACGCTGAAAAAAGTACCGCTGGGCGCGGCCGCGTATACCTGCCTGCTTTCGCCCGATAAAAAAGAACTATATGTTTCGCTGTGGGGCGGTTCCCGCGTGGCGGTGGTGAATACGGCTGCGCAGACGGTAGCGGGGGAAGTACCGACGAACAAAAACCCGAATGATTTGCTCCTTACCCGCGACGGGCAGTACCTCTTCGTCGCCAATGGAAACGACAATACCGTCGCTGTAATCGATACCAAATCCCGCCGCGTACTGGAAACGCTCACGACGTCGCTTTTTCCTGACGCGCCGGTAGGTACAACGCCAAATGGTTTGGCCCTCAGCGAGGACGAAAACACGCTCTATATCGCTAATGCGGACAACAACTGTCTTGCCGTATTTGACGTCAGCACGAAAGGCCGAAGCCGGTCAAACGGCTTTATTCCCACCGGCTGGTACCCGACGGCGGTGAAGGTGATCGGTAACCGTCTCTTTGTCTGTAACGGGAAAGGACTGACGTCGAAAGCCAATCCCAAAGGCCCGAACCCGTCGCTGGCAAAGGTACCGCAGCAAAAAGGACCCAATCCGCAGGCGTATACCGGCCGGGATCAGTACATCGGCGGGCTATTTAAAGGAACGCTGTCGGTGTTTGCCATTCCGGACGAAGAAACACTGGCGGCGTATTCCCGCGTGGTCTACGAAAACACGCCGTATACGAAAGACAAGGAGCTGCATGCGGAGGGAGAAAAAGGTAACCCGATTCCGATAAAGGTAGGCGATCCGTCGCCGATCAAATACGTGTTCTATATCATCAAGGAAAATCGCACCTACGATCAGGTACTGGGGGATATGAAGGAAGGAAACGGCGATGCGTCGCTGTGTCTTTTTCCGGAGAAAGTGACGCCCAACCTGCATGCGCTGGCCCGGGAGTTTGTGTTGCTGGACAACTTTTACGTGGATGCGGAAGTGAGCGCCGACGGGCATAACTGGTCGTCCGCCGCCTATGCCAACGACTACGTTGAGAAGACCTGGGTGACGAGCTACGGCGGGCGCGGAGGCACCTATGACTATGAAGGCCAAAAAGAAATAGCCCACCCGCGTGACGGCTTCATCTGGGATCATTGCCAGCGCGCCGGGATCTCGTTCCGGACCTATGGCTGGTTTGCCGACGGCGGAAAGCCGAATATCAAAACCCTGGCCGGACACTACGCGCCACATTTCAAGGGGTATGACCTCGGGTACATGGACATCAAACGGGAAGAAGCCTGGGAGGCGGATTTTGACTCCCTCCTGGCGATCGGCAAGCTGCCCCGGCTGAGTACGGTACGTTTCGGAAACGACCATACCTCCGGCGCGGCGGTGGGCAAGCCGACGCCGTTTGCGGCCGTGGCGGATAACGACCTGGCAGTCGGTCGGTTTGTCGAACACCTTTCAAAGAGTAAAATCTGGAAGGAGGCGGTGGTTTTTGTGCTGGAAGACGATGCCCAGAATGGTCCGGACCATGTCGACGCGCACCGGTCTATCGCATTTGTCGCCGGCGGAATGGTGAAACGGGGTTTTGTGGACCACACGATGTACTCCACCTCCGGCATGCTGCGCACGATGGAACTGATTCTGGGCCTGAAGCCCATGAGCCAGTATGATGCGGCGGCGGTGCCGATGTGGCGGTGTTTTGCGAAAACGCCTGATAAACGGACGTTTACGGCGCGCGAAGCGGGCGTAGATCTTAGCCAGCGGAACGTCGCCGTCAATTTCAACTCCCGGCGTACAGATCGCTTTAACCTGTCCGTCCCCGACGCCATCGACGACCTGATTTTCAGCGAAATCGTCTGGCAGACGGTTCGGGGGGATAAAAGTGTGATGCCTGCGCCAAGGAGAGGAGCATTTGTGCGGTTGAAGAAGGGAGGGGGTGAGGAGGAGGAGGGTGAGGATGATGATGATTGAAGGGCGAAAGAAAAAGAAAACCCGCCTGGTGAGAACCGGGCGGGTTTTTTGTGTGGAGTAGGTTTTATTTCGGAGGGTTGAGAGGGTTAGCTAAAATATAGCTTGTGCTCCTGCCTCCGCTATTTTCTTTGAGGAGGATGCCTTGTTCGACGAGGCCGAGGATATCGCGGAGGGCTGTGTCGGTTGATACCTTCATGATTTTTGCCCATTTCGCGGTTCGCAGCTTTCCTTCAAAACCATCCAGAAGTTTGTTAATCATTATTTTCTGGCGATCGTTGAGCTTGGATGAAGAGATGGTTTCCCAGAAGCGTGCTTTTGACAGGACAGTGTCCAACAGATCATTCGCCGCCGAAAGTGCAAGATCGAGGCAATGAAAAAACCACAGAAGCCAACCGGTGATAGTCAAGTCCCCTTTCTGCGTTGTTTCCAGTATCTCGTAGTATTGTTTGCGCTCGAGCCGGATCTGAGCCGACATACTGTAAAAGCGCTGTGCGCTTTCATCAGAACGGGCAAGCATCAGATCGGTCAGAGCCCGCGCAATCCGGCCGTTCCCGTCGTCGAAAGGATGAATGGTGACAAACCATAAATGGGCGAGCGCCGCTTTCAATACCGGGTCAATGCGGTCTTCCGCATTGAACCATGTCAGGAAGGAGTCCATTTCCTCCGGTATCAGAGTCGCTTCCGGTGCCTCAAAATGGGTGATCTCGCGACCAACCCGTCCCGAAACTACCTGCATCGGGCCGTTTTCAGACCGACGCCATTCTCCGGTTGTGATGGCATATAATCCGCTTCTGCCGGTCGGAAACAGCGAGGTATGCCATCCCATTAACCGATCCTTCGTTAACGGGAGCGAATAGTGCTGGGTGGCATCCAGAATCATATCTACAGCGCCATCGATCTGTCTGTCACTCTGAATCGGCGCGCCGATGTCCATTTCCAGCCGTCTGGCTATGGACGACCGAACCTGATCCGGATTAAGTAACTCGCCCTCGATCTCGCTTGTTTTAACTACGTCCTGTGTCAGTGTTTGAAGTACTGCTTCGTCGCGCATAGGAAATCCCAGCGCCTCCATTCGTCCGACAAGCCTGCCTTGTTTGTGACGTACGGCCGCAAGGGCAAATGAAACCGTTTTTTGATCCCAGGAAAAAGCAGGCCATTCCGGCAGTTGATGGATATACATTCACCGCATGTTTTGCGGTGAATGTAAAAAATAACAAGCACACTCACCGCATGATTTGCGGTAAATAAGTCCTGTATTCGCCGCACCGGCCAACGATACCGGCGTGAGAAAGACATATCTCAGCGAATGGAGCGGTGAGACAACCGGGAAGTGATAACAATGAAAGCAGATATAAAACAAAAACGGCTACGACGTTCATCGTAACCGTTTTCTAAAATGCTCCCGAAGCTGGGCTCGAACCAGCGACCCTCTGATTAACAGTCAGATGCTCTAACCGACTGAGCTATTCGGGAGTGCTGTTGAAAGCGAGTGCAAAACTAATGCTTCAAACAGGCGAACGCAAGTGTTTCCAGAAAAAAAATTAATTAAACGTGTTTCGGGACTGCTTGTACTGGTCGTACTGCTCCTGGAATTTCCGGCGGAATTCGAGGGGATCGCTCACCAGTGTGTAGCGGGCATTGGTGACGCCTGTTCCATGAACTGTGATCGTTCCATAGCCCAGCATGCGCGCCCAGACGCTCTGATCGATCTGAATGCTCTCAACCTTGTCCAGGTTCAGCTCGACTGAATCGCGGGCTATGAAGCCGGTTTTGATGATCAGCCGCTTGTTGGTGATGACGAACTCGTTGCTCGACTTCCGGATCCACGCCGCGATCGTCAGCGTGAAGAGCGACGCCCAGGTGAAGAAGATCACCCAGTGATGCGTGGTTTCGTATTCGACTTTTTCGTCTTTGATGAGGTGATTATCGACGTAGCTGCCCATGTGTGATAAGGGAAATTAGGTGTAAAGGGGTGAAAAGACCGGCTGCCCGGCCTCAGGAAAACGGAACATAAACGACTTTCTTCGTCTCGAAAAACTCTCCGGCAAAGTAGTCCGACAGGTTGTAGACCTGCGTCTTCCGGCCCAGCTCCCGGAGCTCTTCTTCGAGATCGCCGCCTTTGAGGTACAAAATACCGTTCCGGAGGTCGTTGAACTGGTTCTTGTGGACTTTCGTCTTGACCCAGCCATAAAACGGCGTCAGGCGCGTGACAGCACGGCTCACGACGAAATCATAGGCCTCCGCCGGTACCTGCTCGGCACGGGTCTGTTGGGCGCGGACGTTCATCAGGCCGACGCCCTTGGCAACTTCCTCCACGACTTTGATCTTTTTCCCGATGCTGTCGACAAGATGAAACCGGCACTCCGGAAACAAAATCGCCAGCGGAATACCCGGAAAGCCGCCGCCCGTACCCACATCGAGGATCTCCGTCATGGGTTTGAACGACATGACCTTCGCAATTCCGAGCGAATGCAGCACGTGCCGCTCGTAGAGATTGTCCACGTCGCTCCGCGAAATCACGTTGATCTGGTTGTTCCAGAAACGATACAGCTCGCCCAACTGGCCGAACTGCTCCTCCTGCCGCGGGGTCAGGGACGGAAAATACTGTTTAATCAATTCCATAGCGCAAAAGTCATTTCCAGGAAACGGTCTTCCGGGAAAACAGCGAAACAAAACCCGACCAGGACAGGTAAAAGGCCCAGAGCAGGTCAAAAAGCGGTAATTGCCATGTGCGGAGGGGAGAGCCGAGTTTCCGGTTTACTCCCGACCAGACCAGCCACACCAGGAGCGTCCGCACGCCAAAAATACCGAGTATCCAGCCAAGTTCTTCCAGGTTGCGGCTCAGGAGGGCGATTACCGCCGTTACCACAAAAATAGCCCAGCTGCCGGCATGGCTCAGCGCCTGCATGCCGAGCAGAAATTGATGCCGTTTTTTGTACAGCTTTCCGACCGAGAGGTGCCGGCGTTTCTGGTGCGACCACTCCTCTTTCGTCTGCTTCGGCACTGACCATACAAAGCTATCCGGGTGCAGGGATACCGTTGTGTTGCGTCCTTTGGCCGTTTTGTTGACGAAGAGGTCGTCGTCTCCCCCCAATACATTCAAAAAGCCATGAAAGCCTTTGTGTTCGAGAAAAAACGACTTCCGGTACATCAGGTTCCGGCCTACGCCCATGTACGGCGCTCCGGCCAGGGCAAACGACAGGTATTGAAGGGCGGTATAGAACGTTTCGAACTGGATGAGGGTATTCAGAAAACCGGGATAGGCAAAGTACGGCGAGTACCCCAGTACAATGTCTCCGGAGAGATTCCCGGCCATGTACCGGACCCAATCGGGCGAGGCGGGGCGACAATCCGCGTCCGTCAGCAAAATGACATCGTATTTCGCTGCCTGAATACCCAGGGTAACGGCGTATTTTTTGGCGGATATATGCGACGGCGTCCGGTTGATCGTCACCACCCGTACCTGCTCCGGCGTAAAACCCTGCAAAAAGGCGTAGGTGCCGTCGGTCGAGCGGTCGTTTACCACGACGATTTCAAACTCCGGGTAGTTCTGTTCCTGCAGCACAGGTATCAGCACCTGCAGGTTTTCCAGCTCATTCCAGGCACATACCACAATCGAAACGCCGGGAAGCGAAGAGGCGGGTTCTTCACCGGGCGTATGAAAGGCCGCCCGGGAAAAGACCAGCAGGTACAGTCCCTGAACAGCGCATACAGTAGAAAGCAGGATAATTCCGACGGTGATCACGGTGGGGAAAAGTCATCAAAGCCGCAAAAATAGCGGTTTGACGGGGAATAATCGCCTGTGCAACACCGGGGATACGCGCCCTCCGGCCCGAAATAATTAACTTTGCCTCCTTTGACTACGGAATTATGCAGTTCGATCTCATCAAGCAGGACCCCGGCAGCAAGGCCCGGGCCGGGCGTATCCAAACCGATCACGGGACGATTGAAACCCCGATTTTCATGCCGGTTGGAACCGTCGGAACGGTTAAGGCAGTGCACCAGCGGGAACTGAAAGACGATATACAGGCACAGATTATCCTCGGCAACACGTATCACCTGTACCTCCGCCCCGGCCTCGAAGTACTCGAAAAAGCCGGTGGATTACATGGATTTAATGGCTGGGACCGCCCTATTCTGACCGATTCAGGCGGGTTTCAAGTGTATTCCCTTGCCGGTACCGGCCGTAAAATCGACGAGGCAGGTGTCAAGTTCAAATCGCATATCGACGGCTCCACGCACTACTTCACGCCGGAAGGTGTGATGGATATACAGCGGACCATCGGCGCTGATTTTGTCATGGCGTTTGACGAGTGTACGCCCTACCCGTGCGACTACGGGTATGCCCGCCGCTCGATGGAGCTCACCCACCGCTGGCTCAAACGCTGCTGCGAGCGGTTCGACGCTACCGAACCGAAATACGGACATTCCCAGACGCTCTTCCCGATAGTTCAGGGCAGTACCTACAAGGATTTGCGCGCCCAGTCGGCCGAATTCATCGCTTCGATGGGCCGGGAAGGCAACGCCATCGGCGGTCTGTCCGTCGGCGAACCCGTCGAAGACATGTATGAGATGACCGATCTCGTTTGCTCCATCCTACCGGCCGACAAGCCCCGGTATCTGATGGGCGTCGGCACGCCGGCCAATATCCTCGAAAGCATCGCGCTTGGCGTCGATATGTTCGATTGCGTGATGCCAACGCGCAACGCCCGCCATGGCATTCTCTATACCACGCAGGGGATTATCAACATCAAAAACGAGAAGTGGCGGGAAGATTTCAGCCCGGTCGACGAAGCCCTCGGCGGCTATGCCAGTACGTTTTACACGAAGGCATACCTGCGCCATCTTTTCAAGTCGGACGAGCTCCTCGGCCCGCAGATTGCCAGCGTGCATAACCTGACGTTCTACCTCTGGCTGGTGAAACAGGCCCGCGAACGGATTCTCGACGGTACCTTCGCCGCCTGGAAAGACGGGATGGTCCGGCAGGTGATGCAACGCCTTTGATCCACAGAAGAGAAGGGAAGAAATAGCAATGCCCCGGAATCCCGTAGGTATCGCAGGGAAGTGAATTGGAATTAACTTCTATTTTTGCGGAGACTGTTTCAAACTGACAACCGGGGGATACGTCCCTTCTCTTCCAACATGAACCTTATGAGAAGATTCTGCTTGCTGTCTTTGCTTCTGGTTACGGGAATCGCCTCCTCATGGTCGCAAACAGTTCCTTACTCGCCGAATGCGCTTTACGAAGGCCCTAACAGCATGAATACCTGGTCGCTGACGGTACGCGGCGGCTCTCCTCAGTTTTTCGGGGATCTCCGGGAATATGATTTCTGGCCGGCTCCCCACCCCAAAGAATACTCTCCCGCCTCTGAGCGTGGCGCTTTCGGTTTCGGAGTAGACCTCAACAAACAGCTTTCGCATCTTTTCGGCTTAAGCCTCAAAGGCGATTTCGGAAACCTCCGGGGCGCGAAAAGCCGCATCTATAACTCGTATTTCCGCGCGGATTACTACCAGGGCGCGCTCGTCGGCAGTACCAACCTCAAAAGTCTCCTCTTCGGGCCGCGGAAGCTCAACCGCTGGAAAATCGATCTGCATGCCGGAATCGGCGTGATGTGGTTCAAATCCACCGCCTATGAAATCGGGACGGGTCGCGTGCAGCGCATGTCGAACCCCACACTGACGGTTATCGAAAGCGACCCGGCCTACACGGGTATCAAGGCATCGACAAAAAGCATGACACGGGAAGTGGTTTTTCCGGTCGGACTGGCGGTTTCCTATGAACTTTCTCCCCGGTTTGACCTTGGTTTGGATATTGTGCTGAATAATGTCAATACGGAAAAGCTGGACGCGACCGTCGGCGGAGACAACACGTCAATGTATGACAAAACAGGTAACCGGGGCGATATCAGCACCTTCAAGAAAGGTAACTCGGACCTCGACAAATACGCGACGCCGTATCTCTCCCTGACCTACAAATTCGGTCGGAACGCCATCAAGGTAGGACGCGATAAAGTATGGGACTCTTCCAAGGGTACTTACCACCTCCGCAATACCGATCCCCGCCTGCTGATCAAGCCGGAGAAGATCCTGACGATGTCGGAAATCGATTCGATTGCGAAGGCCAACCGCCCGAAAGACATCGATCCCCGTCTGCTGATCGATTCGGACGACGACGGCGTTTCCGACTACTTCGACAAACAGCCGAATACACCTGCCGGAAGTATCGTTTCCGGCGCGGGTGTAGCCATCGATTTCGAGCAGGTAGTCAACTCGCTCGTGCCGGGTCAGGCCTGTTTGGAAATTTTCGCCAATATCCAGTTTGATACCGATAAGAGCGTCGTCAAACCGGAATACAACGATATGCTGCGGAAAGTGGCTGAATTGCTCAACCGGACCAACTGCCGCCTGCAATTAACCGGCCATGCCGACCGCCGCTCGTCTGACCGCCACAACGTGGCCCTGTCTGACCGTCGGGTACAGGCTGTCAAGAAATACCTCATCAGTGCCGGCGTAGCGAATCCGAGCCGGATTCTGACGGATTCCTTCGGGTCGTTCAAACCCATTGCTGACAATTCCTCGCGGGAGGGTCAGCAACGCAACCGTCGGGTAGAAATCCGGTTGCTGCCCTGATAGTTAACAGATAGCAGAAAAGCCCCGCGACATCCTCGCGGGGCTTTTTTGTGACCTGAAAATACCTGCTGTGTATTCTGTGCTTTCTGTGAGAACATACTTTTCTTTTCTCACAGAAAGCACAGAATACACAGAAAATGGGGATATCGTGGTCATGAACAAGACAAGCGGCTGGTATCCTGAACAGATACCAGCCGCTTGTCTTGTGTTGTAAAAGAAGGATTATGGACGAACAACGAGCCGTTTCGTCCGGGTTTCGGTAGCCGTCTGAATCCGCAGAATATAAACACCCGGCTGCGTACCGAGGCGCAGGAATTTCCGCTCGTTAAATTCTGTCACCCGGCCCTGGTAAATGACGGTCCCGTTCATGGTCGTCACCGATACATCTGCATTTTTCCAGACGTCTTTGGTTTCGAGCGTGAAGTCGCCGGTCGTACTGAAGTTCGGATACACGATGAAGTTATCGCTGTTGGCATTGTAAGCAAAAGTATACGGCTGCGAAACGGCCGAAAAGCATGTGAAAGAGCCTGTGTCAACTGTGTAGCGAATAACGCTGCTGACGCGGTACGTCCCCTCTTTCAGCGGCTTGAAGTACACGGAATTGAACGTCAGCGTGTCTTCCCCGATAAACCAGGAATTCTGCGTGCCGGGGATATCGGCTTTCGCCTGAAGGGTATACGGGCTGATAGCCACGATCGTCGGCGTCTGCGGATTCGGACGGGAACTCACCGTCACCGGATCAGAGAGGTTTTTACAATTATTCTGATCGGTAGCCTGGGCGTAGTACGTACCGGAAATACCTGTTTTGAGCGTGGCATTGTCCGAAACCTGGGTCGTTCCCGAAACCCAGGAAGCTTTCTGATCGGTAATGGCTTCGAGCGTAACAGTTTTCCCTTCACAGAAGGCCAGCAGGCCGTCTTTTACACGGGTAGTAGGCTTGGCGGGCAGGGGATTGACTTTCACGCCCACAGCGTCCGACCAGGGCGAATAACAATTCGCTTTGCTGATGGTCTGTACCTGAAACGAACCGTTTTGGTTAACGGTAATGCCGGCGGACGTCTGGCTCTGGTAGTTCCAGTTGTATCCCGATTCGGAAGCGCTGGAGGTCAGGGTGACGTTTTCTCCGTCGCAAAGCGAGACGCTGCCGCCGCTGATTGTCCGGCTGGCTGTGATACTCGGTTTTGCAGGGGCGGGGTTCACCGTTACCTGAATGCCGTCGGACGCAGCCGAAGTACACTGGTATTCGTCGACGACCTGAGCCGTGTATACTCCGGACGTAGACGGCTGGATGGTTTTGTTATTTGAGCCGTTGCTCCACAGGTAGGAACTGGCGTTTTGATCCACCGAGAGATTACGTCCTGTTCCTTCGCAGAAAGTAGTCGACCCGTCTGCCGAAATACTGGGTTTCGCCGGGCGGGAGCGCTGGATGATCTGTACTGTTCCGGACGCAAATTCACAACCGAGTACATCCTTGTATTTCAGGCTGTAAGAGCCGCCGTTCGGAGCCAGGCTGATGCTCTGGGTCGTGGCGCCCGTACTCCAGGTATTGCCGGTGTTGTAGGAAGAAGTCAGAACAGGCGAAGACCCCTCGCAGTAATAGGCATTGCCGCCGGTATACTTCAGATCATTGCTGTTGATCGTCGGAACGGATGGTACCTTGTATGGAGCGGAGAAGCGGGTTTTATTGCCGCTTTTCACCTTCGCGAAATAAGTCCCCTGCCCGACGGTGACATTGGAACCGGTGGCGCCGTTGCTCCAGGCGTAGGGAGTTTGCCCCGGAACGGTCAGCGTGAGGGTATTGGTGCCGGCACAAGCTGCTGAAATACTAAGCAGGTCGGCGGCTTCCATCGGAGCAGTATTGGCGAAATAGGCGTCGGTCAGACTGTTTCCCCAGGCCTGAGCGACAGTGGGAAGTGCTTCTCCGTGGAAGTGTACATCGCCGGGAGGGTCGACCCGGGGAATGTCAATGCCATCGGTTGCAGGTCCGGGATAGACGTCCGATACACTGGCGATTACCTGATTCTGACCGTTGATCGTAGCTTGCCAGGTTTGTCCTGAATTGTATGAAACCCGCGAAACCATCCAGGAAAGCCGGTTGTAGCCAAAGTCGCTCCGGCTCTTGGCAATAACTTTCGTCAGATCTGAAACATAGCTGGCAGTGGAAGTTTTCATCGTCCAGTCGTCGGCCTCTCCCTGGTGCCACAACACACCGCGTACGCCGGTCAGCGAGCAGTAATAATTGAGCGTGTTTTTCAGATTGTCATAGGGAATGCCCTGCGGATAGTAGCCGGCTTCGCCGCAGGAAGTACAGTACCGGTTCTGGGTGCGGATCCCTTCGGATGACTCGCGCCAGTTCTGGACCGTTGTCCTGTCTGTCGCCGCATTGTAAAAGAGAATGGGTACGTTAAGGCGGCGTGTAAGGATCTCGCCGACCATCCCCCAATACCAGGAATTCGGACCATTGGGAAGTACATTGGAGCCGGCCGTCATGCGTTTGAATGCCGGTGACTGCGGGTTGGATGGGAATCCGTCTTCGTAATTGGAACCATCAGCGATGGAGATACGCTCGTCGGACGGATCCGGAATAGCTGTCCCCGGAACTCCACGGGCATTGGATTGGCCGGCGACAACAAATACTTCTCCTACGCCTACCCGGTCGACCCGGTCCGTGGCGACGACATTGCCCTGGTAGCTGCCACGGACTTCCAGGGTATACCAGCCCCCGGACACCGTCAGTGCCCCGGCAAAAGCGCCGCCGGACGGCGACTGCTGTATCGTTGTCCAGTCAATGAGGTTGCCTCCGTTTACCGGCGTGAGCTTCGCTTCGACCTTATCTACAGCCTGGTAGTACGTTCCGGCAATCTGCATTTTGGTCTGATTGGCATTATTGCGCTGGAGAACAATGCGATTGAGCGGAAACGTAACGGCGATCTGGGCGTGAGTAATGACGGGTACAAGTAAAAAAATAAAGACAAGGTTGCGGAAATACATGATTAACAGTTCATTCTGGGTCTGAAGAAAGTCCTTTTATAGTATCGTTTTCAGGGGGTCCCGGTTATCATGGACAGCCTCCGGAAGAACAAGCGATCCCCGATCCGGACGACCGCCTATGGCAGCCTTTCCCCGGAATAGATACGAGGTATTGTGCTTCTACGTTGCTCTCAAGACAAAAATTATGCTAGAGAGGTTGGATGGCCGTGCGGAATTCGGGCATAAAAAGACCTATAGGCTGAACGAAAAATGGTCCTATGCTCATATTCCGAACCGGCAGGGAAAGGTGGTAAGGGTAAAATCGACTTCAAAAATCGGAGAAAAAACCAAGACGGACATTCCACTTACTAAATTCCTCGTATCAACTGTCGATTCTTATAGTAAAGACTGTAGAAATAATACCCCGTCTTATGCAAAAAAAAAGCGACTCCCTTCGAAAAGGAAGTCGCTCGTTTATCGGTCAACCCGAATCATATCCGGTCAAAACCGCAATACGGAACCAGGACAGGAGGAATCGCGATGCCGTCCGCCGTCTGATTATTTTCCAGCATCGCCGCGAGAATACGGGGCAAGGCCAGGGCAGAACCATTGAGCGTATGGAGCAGCTGGGTTTTCCCGTCGACCTTATAGCGGAGCTTCAGACGGTTGGCCTGGTATGTTTCAAAATTGGAAACAGAGCTGCATTCCAGCCAGCGCTGCTGTGCGGCAGACCATACTTCGAAATCATACGTCAGTGCAGACGTGAAGCCGAGGTCGCCTCCGCACAGGCGGAGGATGCGGTAGGGCAGATTCAATTGCTCCAGCAGCGTTTTGACGTGGGCAACCATTTCGTCGAGCGCCTGGTAGGATTCCTCCGGCTTCCGGATCTGAACAATTTCAACCTTATCAAACTGGTGGAGGCGGTTAAGGCCCCGTACGTGAGCGCCCCAGCTGCCTGCTTCCCGGCGGAAACACGGCGTGTACGCAACGTTTTTCACCGGAAGATCCGTCAGAATTTCGTCCCGGTACAGGTTCGTCACAGGGACCTCGGCCGTCGGGATCAGGTACAGGTCATCTTCGCCGGCGTAATACATCTGGCCTTCCTTATCCGGCAGCTGACCGGTAGCAAAGCCGGAATCCTTGTTGACGAGAATCGGAGGCTGCATTTCCGTGTAACCCGCGTCAGACGCCTGATTAAGGAAAAAATTAATCATCGCTCGCTGCAAACGGGCGGCTTTTCCCTTGTAGACCGGGAATCCGGCGCCGGTAATCTTGTTGCCCAGCTCGAAATCGATGATATCGTATTTTTTGATCAGCTCCCAGTGCGGTTGCGCGTCGGCCGGAAGCTCCGGCAGTGTGCCCCAGCGGAATACTTCCACGTTTTCTTCCGGCGTACGGCCTTCCGGAACGCTGGCGTGCGGCAGGTTCGGCAATTTCACGAGCTCATCCAGCAGCACAGATTCCGCCTGGCGGAGCTGTTCTTCGAGTTCCCGGGATTTCGCCTTCAGCTCGGCCGTTTGTGCCTTGGCCGCTTCGGCTTCTTCTTTTTTGCCTTCTTTCATCAGGCCGCCGATCTGCTTGGCCAGCGCGTTGGACTGAGCCAGGGTCGTATCCAGTTCGGCCTGGGTTTCCCGGCGTTGCTGATCGAGGTGGATGAGTTGATCGACGGCTGCCTCGGGATCTTTAAACCCCCGTTTGGTAAGGCCGGCGATCGTCAGGTCTTTATTTTCCCGGATGAAGTTGAGTTGTAGCATTGGTTTTGACCCGTAAGGTCAGAAAAATGGAACCATCAGCCGGGCGTCATCCGCCCGGCTGTCGGCTCTCAGGGAGCCGTAAAAATACCTTTCATGGCGTCTTCATAATAGAAGAGGCGCTCGTTGAGGGCGTTGAGCGCGTCGGCTTTGAATTTGCCGTCCACCAGAATCGAAATATTATGTTCGGAACCACCATAGGAAATCATCCGGATCGGGATGTTTTTCATGGCTTCCAATACCTTCAGAGCCACTCCTTCCTTGTCGGCCGAGAAATTCCCCACGATACAGATGATGGTCTGGTTATAATCGTGGTCTTCCAGGTCGGCAAACTGGCGCAGTTCCGCGGAAATAGCCTCCAGGTTTTCGGGGTTGTCGATCGTGACAGATACCGAAATTTCCGAGGTAGTTATCATGTCCACAGGCGTTTTATACTTCTCAAACACCTCGAATACCCTGCGCAGGAAGCCATAGGCATTCAGCATACGTGTCGAGTGGATGTATACTGCTGTGATACCGTCTTTCGCGGCAATCGCCTTGATTTCCCGGTCGCTGGATTTGGTTGCAATCAGGGTACCGAACGCTTCCGGTTCCATTGTATTCTTCAGCCGAACCGGTACACCGCGGAGTTTCGCCGGTGTAATCGTACTCGGGTGCAGGATTTTGGCGCCGAAATAAGCCAGTTCAGCCGCCTCTTCAAACGTGAGTTCCCGGATGGGGAATGTTTTCCTCACAATGCGGGGATCGTTGTTATGCATCCCGTCGATGTCGGTCCAGATCTGGATTTCTTCCGCCCGGATCGCTCCGCCGATCAGCGATGCGGTGTAGTCTGAACCGCCCCGCTTGAGATTGTCTACCTCTCCGCGCGGATTCCGGCAAATGAATCCCTGGGTAATAACCAACTGTTTGTCAGCATGCTGGAGCAACATCTGGCCGAGGGCTTCTTCGGTATGTGACAGAACGGGCTCGTTGTCAGCGTCGATGAGCATGAATTCCAGGGCCGGAAGCAGCACCGAGCTTTCGCCCTGCTCTTCGAGGTAGGCCTGGAAGAGCTGCGTCGACATGAGCTCTCCCTGTGCGACGAGTTCCTTCTCCTGTTTCAGTGTAAACGGCCGGATGGACGTCACCGACTGAATAAAGGAAAACTCTTTTTCAACGATCTGCTGTCCGTTTGCGAGGCCTTCAGGGCTGACGAGAAGCTCCTTCACAAACGCGTCGTAATGCGCGCGCAGTTCGGCAATCTTGCCGGCGAGTTCCTCTTCGTTTCCGGATTTGGCGGACTCACCCATCGAAAGCAGGCTGTTCGTGGTACCGGAAAGCGCTGAAAGAACGACGATTTTCCTGCCGCTGTCGGCAGTGATGAGATTCCGGATAGAATGCATCCGTTCCGGTTTGCCTACGGATGTTCCACCAAATTTCCAGACTTGCATGAGGTAGTAGTTAAGGTTTAAAAAGTCAGAAAGAAACGCCGAGCATTTTGATCGCCGTGATGGCGGCTTCATCGCCTTTGTTTCCATGTTTGCCGCCTGCCCGGTCCAGCGCCTGCTGAAGCGTATTCGGCGTCAGAACACCAAAAATGACGGGTTTATTGTATTGAATACTTACCTGCGTGAGCCCATGCGCGACGGCATTGTTGATGTAATCGTTGTGCCGGGTTTCGCCCTGGATGACGCAGCCGATGCAGATCACCGCATCGATGTGCGAGGCCTGAGCCGCGAGTGCCGCGCCATAGCTCAGCTCATAGCTGCCCGGAACGGTCTGTACATGGATAAACTCCTCTTTCGCTCCGAAACGCAGCAGCGTCTGATAGGCGCCGCTGAACAGCGGATCGGTTACTTCACTGTTCCATTCCGCAACGAGGATAGCGAAATGTTTTTCGCTGATGTCCGGAAGATTCTCGGTGGAAAAAACGCTCAGGTTTTTATGTTCGGAAGCCATATTCGGGCAAAAATGTGAGACGACAGATACGAAAAAAGGGATGTGACCAACAGGCCCCATCCCTTTCATTTTTAGTGCTTTTGTGCCCTAAATTACTCGGAAGCAGGCCCTTCAAGTTTGGCCTTGTATTTCTTCGCGGACACCAGCTCGGGGGATTGAGGATATTTCTCAATGATTTCCGAGTACGCGCCGATAGCTTCCTTGTCCTGCTTTGCGGTTTCATAAGCGATACCGAGCTTCAGCAGGTAAGTAGGCGTAAAGAACTTATTGGGCTTGTATTCAGCCGCTTTTTTGTAATAGTCGATCGCAGAAGACGCGTCCTTCTTCTCCAGATAAGCATCGCCGATCAGGGAGTAAGCACGTGCCTGGATGAGCAGGTCGCTGCTGCTGAAGTTTTTCAACTGCTCGATAGCCTGATCGTACTTGCCTTGTTTCAGCAGCGCCACGCCGGCATAGAAACTGGCGAGCTTGCCTGCTTTCGTTGAACCGTATTCGTCGGCGATGGAAACGAGGCTCTCCACTCCCGGGCCGCCTTTCAGCGCCTTGTTGAGGGAATCGGCTTCAAATTCGTTGATGGCCGGGAACAGCGCTTCCGAGGCTTTCTCGTTTTGAGTGCCCTGCAGGTACTGGTATCCGAAAACTGCAGCGATCACCACGATAACCGCAGCAGCAGCTCCGTAAACAAGCTTTTTGTTTTTATCCAAAAAAGACTGGGCTTTTCCGAACTCGCCTGCCAGTCCTTCCGGACTTTCCAAAAACTCCAAGCCGCTGTTTTTCTTTGCCATTTAAAGGTGCTATTGAAATTTGGAACGCAAAAGTAAGCATCCGTATGGATAGCTCAAACGTTTACGTCCAAAGATTTAGACGCAGAGACAAAATAGTTGCAATCTTCGCCGAAGTAGCTAGCGTTTAGCGCTTTCAACACGGGTATTACCATACGCCGGGCAGTTATTTTTCCGGGCGCAGGAAGCCAGCATCAAAAGGGTAGCCAGGGCGAACAAACAGGCAGATCTTTTCATAAAAGGAGGATACAAATAGACGTCAAAAGTAGTACCTATTTTAATGGAAATCAATAACTTATCCGCATAGCCCCTGAAGGGGAGTAAACGGGCGGCCCGTGAGCCGCCCGTTTACCCGTGTTATTGTTCAACCAGCTCGTGCTGCTCTTCACCTGGCTCTTCGCCGGCTGCAGGTTCCCCTTCGTGCGGTTTCAGGGGATAGCCGAGGATCTGAAGCATGGATTCATGCGTCTGCTGCGGCGCAAACAGCCGCGTAACGATGTTTCCGTCCTCATCGCGGTCGACGATCACGTGCTTCGGCGCCGGAATGAGGCAGTGCTGAATGCCGCCGTATCCGCCCAGGGACTCCTGATAAGCGCCGGTGTGGAAGAATCCGATGTACTGGTCTTCCTGGTCAATGTCAAAGCTCGGCACGTATAAGTCTTCCGAGTGCGCTTCGGTATTGTAGAAATCCTGTGAGTCGCAGGTAAGGCCGCCGAGGTTGACCTTTTCATACGGCCGCTCCCAGTTATTAACCGGCAGCATGATGTATTTCTGACCGATTCCCCAGGAGTCCGGCAGTTGCGTAATGAAACTGCCATCGATCATGTACCATAGCTCGCGGTCGTTCTGCTGCTTTTTGTCTACTACCTTGTAAACAACTGCGCCGCTTTCTCCTACCGTATAGCTGCCGAATTCCGTAAAGATATTCGGAACCGGTACGTTGTTCTTGTTACAGATCCACTGGATATTTTCGATGATTTCATCTACCATCGCCTGGTAATCGTACTTGAAAAACACCGACGTCTGAATCGGCAGGCCGCCGCCGATATCGATCGAATCCAGGTCAGGACATACCTTTTTGATTTCGCAGTACTTGAACATGAACCGGGTCAGCTCCGACCAGTAGTAGGCGTTGTCCTTGATGCCCGAATTGATGAAAAAGTGAAGCATTTTCAGCTTCAGCTTCGGATTGGGCTCGATCTTGTTCTTGTACAAATCCATGATATCCGAATACCGGATACCCAGACGGGAGGTATAGAAAGCAAAATTCGGCTCCTCGTCCGTAGCGATACGAATCCCGAGATTGACCGTTTCCGCGTGCGTATTCTGAATGTAATAGTCGATTTCCTTGAGGTTATCGAGAATAGGCACGCAGTTGAACCCGTCGTTGATCAGGTTTGTAATGTATTTCTGGTATTGCGGAAGCTTGTATCCGTTACAAAGAATATAGGTGTTCTTTGACAGCTTTTGCTGACGGTACAATTCCCGGATAATGGCAATGTCGTAAGCGGAAGAAGTCTCCAGGTGACAGTTATTGCTCAGTACTTCTTCCAGCACAAACTGAAAGTGAGACGACTTGGTACAATAACAATACGTGTACGCACCCTTGTAATTGAACTTTTTCATCGCGTTCCGGAACAGGACGCGGGCATGTTCAATATGCTCTTCGATTTTCGGCAGGTACGTAAGCTTGAGCGGAGTGCCATACTGACGGATGATGTCCATCAGGGGGACGTTGTTGAAGAGCAGCGTGTTTTGCTCGTCAATACCGAATTCCCGGGTAGGGAACTCGAAGGTCTGCTCAATGAGATCAATGTAATTTTTCATCCTTTGGGACGGAGGAACATAAAAAGGTTATTTTGTTTGCGTTCGTCCCCGGGTACTTCCCGGGAGGCCGGCCCCTTCCGTAGGACCGTCCGAAAAACGGGCGTGCGAAATTGCACGGAAATTACAACCTTTGCAACCGAAAAACGGATGCAATAATTGCAGGCCCGTTCATTTTTTTTCATTGAAGCTCAGATAATTGCCCGTCGCTTCCGGGAGAGGGTCCGCAAAGCAGCGGAATAGTCCCTTTTCTTGGAAATATTAAATTTTTAAATCACTGATTTTGAATGAGTTCACCTGACGTCACTACGCCGCAGCGTATTCACTTCATCGCCATCGGCGGAGCTGCTATGCACAATCTGGCCCTGGTTCTTCACCAAAAAGGCCATGCCGTGACCGGTTCCGATGATGAAATCTACGAACCGTCCCGCTCCCGGCTTGCGCAGGCGGGACTGCTTCCGGCCGAAATGGGCTGGTTTCCGGAGAAAATTACCGGCGATCTCGACGCCGTCATCCTCGGGATGCACGCCCGGGCCGATAACCCCGAACTGAAAAAAGCGCAGGAGCTGGGTATTCCGGTCTATTCCTACCCGGAGTTTGTGTACCGGCAGAGCCGGAACAAGCAGCGCGTGGTGATTGCTGGCAGTCATGGCAAAACCACGACTACCGCGATCATCCTCCATGTGCTGAAGCATTTCGACCGGAAATTCGACTACCTCGTCGGCGCACGCGTTGCCGGGTTCGATACCATGGTCAAATTGTCGGATGACGCGCCGGTGATTGTCATCGAAGGCGACGAGTATTTCTCTTCGCCGATCGATCGTCAACCCAAATTCCTGCACTACCATCCGCATATTACCCTGATTTCGGGCATTGCCTGGGATCACATCAATGTCTACCCGGAGTTTGAAGAATACGTACGTCAGTTTGAACTGCTGGCCGAAGATTCCCCGAAGGGCGGCGCGCTGATCTACGACGAAACCGACGACGTTGTTTCTGTTATTTGCAAGAAGGAACGCGTTGATGTTCAGCCCATTGGGTATGGTGAGCACCCGCATGTGATCCGGGACGGAAAGACCTACCTCGTCAAGCCTGACGGCGGCGAAGTATCCCTCCAGATCTTCGGCGGTCACAACATGAAAAACCTGAACGGCGCCAAGGCAGTACTCGAAAAGCTCGGCGTCGAGGACTTCATGTTTTATGAAGCTATTCAGTCGTTTACCGGCGCAGCCAACCGCCTGGAGCGTGTCGGAGAAAACAGCGGTACGGTGATTTTCCGGGATTTTGCCCACGCGCCGTCGAAGCTCGAAGCTACGTCTGACGCCGTGAAGAGCCAGTTTCCAGACCGCCGGCTGATCGCCTGCGTGGAGCTTCATACCTTCAGCAGCCTCAACAAGTATTTTCTGCCCCAGTACAAAGGGACCTTCAACACGCCCGATGTAGCGGCGGTGTACTATAGCCCGCATACCATCGAGCACAAGAAACTGACGCCGATTTCGCCGGAAGATATCGTCTCCGCATTCGGAAATCCGGACCTGAAGGTATTTACCGATAACCAGTCGCTCAAGCAATTCCTGCTGGCGCAGGACTGGCACAATGCCAACCTGCTCCTGATGTCGTCCGGTACTTTTGACGGCCTGAATGTGCCGGAACTGGTGAAGGAAATTCTGAACTGACAGAAATACCCATTCGTTCTCACCAAGCGGATGCTGACCCAGTATCCGCTTTTTATGTCGCTGGATATGAGAATGTTATCAATTGTTTCCGTACTTTTGTGCCTCCTTTTCCAAACGAAGGTACACGCCGCCAAACCCGGGCAGGGTATCCGCGGCCAGGTTGTCTGGAAAGCGGGCAATCAGATGCCGTCGCCTGACCGGCCTCCGTCGCAGGCAAAAGGCGTCAGACGGGAAGTGTGGATATACGAACTCACCCGGCAGGATCAGGTGACGAGCGACGAAGGGTTTTACGGACACTTCCGAACCAAACGGATCCGGAAAGTCGTTACCGACTCCCGCGGCCGGTTTTCGGCGGCGCTCCCACCCGGCCGGTATTCGGTGTTTACGAAAGAACCGAAAGGCCTATGGGCGAATATCACCGACGGCGACTCAAATCTGTATCCGGTGACGGTGGAGAAAGGAAAATGGACAGAGATCCGTTTTGAAATCAATTACGCGGCGGCATTCTGACCGGCGAAACTGAGCAATGAAAACAAAGACATTACGAAAGAATAAAGTCAATATCGTTACCCTGGGCTGTTCCAAAAACCTGGTCGATTCCGAAAACCTGTTTACCCAGCTGAAAGGCAACGGGTATGCTGTTTCCCACGAATCCCAGCAGGATGATTCCCAGATTGTCGTCATCAATACCTGCGGATTCATCGACAATGCCAAACAGGAATCGATCGATACCATCCTCCGGTATGTCGACGCCAAGGCGGAAGGAATGGTCGAAAAGGTGTACGTGACGGGCTGTCTTTCCCAGCGTTACAAAGACGAGCTGGAAGTCGAGATTCCGGAAGTGGATGCCTGGTTCGGGAGCAACGAAATGCCCCGCCTGCTCAAAACGCTCAAGGCCGATTACAAGCACGAACTGGTCGGTGAACGCCTCCTGACTACCCCCGCGCACTATGCCTACATGAAGATTGCCGAGGGCTGCGACCGCCCGTGCAGCTTCTGCGCGATTCCGCTGATGCGGGGCAAGCACGTTTCCCGGTCTATCGACGACCTCCTCACCGAGGCAAAGTCACTCGCCCGCCGCGGAACGAAAGAACTGATTCTCATTGCACAGGATCTGACCTACTACGGGCTGGATATTTACAAAAAGCGGAATCTGGCCGAGCTGATGGACCGCCTCTCGGACGTCGAAGGCATCGACTGGATTCGCCTGCAATACGCCTATCCGGCCGGTTTTCCGATGGACGTCCTCGACGTCATGAACGCCAAGCCAAACATCGCGAAATACCTCGATATGCCCCTGCAAACGGGTTCCACCGAGCTGCTGAAACTGATGCGCCGCGGCATTACCCGGGAAAAAACAGAGGATCTCATCCATACCATCCGGGACAAAGTACCCGGCATCGCGCTGCGCACCACGCTGATTGTCGGTCACCCCGGTGAAACCGAAGAGCTTTTTGAGGAAACCTATCGCTTTGTGGAAAAAATGCGGTTCGACCGCCTGGGTGTTTTCCAGTATTCCCACGAAGACCAGACGCACTCTGCGACGATGGAAGACAACGTTCCGGCTGAAGTAAAACAGGAACGTGCCGACGATATCATGGAACTGCAACAGGGTATTTCCCTGGAACTGAACCAGGCGAAGGTCGGTAATACCTATAAAGTTCTTTTTGACCGGAAAGAAGGCGGTTACTTCGTCGGACGGACAGAGTCTGACTCGCCCGAAGTCGACAACGAAGTGCTCGTTCCGGCAAGCCAGTATGTCCGCCAGGGAGACTTCGCCCAGGTCCGGATTACATCGGTAGAAGAGTTTGACCTCTACGGCGAACTGGTTTAAACTACCCTTCCGTGTATTCTGTGGTTTCTGTGAGAAATATCTTTTTGTTCTCACAGAAACCACAGAATACACAGAAAAAGAGGGAGTAGTTGTTTCTTCCGCCTGCAATCGGCAACCGAATAAAGCTGATTCGTCCCTTTCCTTTTCCTTACTTCTTCCGGTTTTGAACTAAGCGCTCCGCATTGCGGTTTGTTTGCTTGCCCCAATTCGCGAACTTCGGGCACCCAAATTCCGGTATTATGCAGGTTAGCTGTATCCCATTGGCCGCCACCCGGCAGTTTTCTTCTCTGTTTCTGAATTTTATTTCCGGCGATGAAACGCTGAAACCTTTTTACGGAGAATTTCCGAACCTGGATGGATTCCGCCGGCAGCTGGAAATCAAGCAACTCGATCCCGAAAGACGCCGGACGTTGGTGTCAGTTCTTGAAAAACAATATGCCGGGCTGGAAAATCAGCCGGATATCCGTTCCCTGCTCGACGAAAAGACGTTTACCGTTACCACCGGTCACCAGCTCAATCTCTTCACGGGGCCGTTATACGTGATTTTCAAGCTGGTATCAACCATCAACCTAGCCAAACGCCTCAGCCGGGAGTTTCCGGAACACCGGTTTGTACCGGTATACTGGATGGCTACGGAAGACCACGATTTCGACGAAATCAACCATTTCCGTCTTTCCGGAAAGACCTATACCTGGAATACATCGCAGACGGGCGCCGTCGGCCGGATGGACCCTTCCGGCTTAAAGGCGTTGTTTGAGGAAATTCCGGAACGCCTTCCCCTCTTCGAAAAGGCCTATTCCGAACAAAAGACACTGGCGGACGCGGTTCGGTTTTACATGCACGAACTGTTCGGCGCTGAAGGCCTGATTTGCCTCGATGCCGACGACCGCGACCTGAAAGCGTCTTTCCGAAGTGTCATCGAAGACGATATCCGTCACCATACCGCGCAGCGCCTCGTCGCCGAATGCGGCCTCGACGCCCTCGGCTACAAGCAGCAGGTCACCCCGCGCGATATCAATTTCTTTTACCTGAAAGACGGCCTCCGTGAACGGCTCATTCCCGCAGACGGAGGCGTACAGGTAAACGATACGAAAATTCATTTTTCAGACGCCGAAGTCCGGGATCTTCTGGAGCAAACGCCGGAAGTATTCAGTCCCAATGTCATTCTCCGGCCGTTGTACCAGGAAATGATTCTCCCGAACCTGGCCTATCTCGGCGGGCCGGGTGAATTGGCTTACTGGCTGCAATTGAAGCCGGTTTTTGATCACTATGGCGTGCCATACCCGGTATTGATGCCGCGGAACTTTGCGATGGTACTCTCGGCTGCGACACGCCGGCGTATCAGTAACCTGGATCTGTCTGCGGAAGAACTCTTTCAGGACGAGACACATCTGCGCCGGAAATACGTTGAAAAACATGCTGAGTATTCCCTCGATATCCACCCGGAACTCGGGCAAATCCTGAAATCGCTGGAAGGTATCCGGGAAAAGGCAGCACGGATCAACCCGACGCTCGACGGCCATATCAAAGCCGAAGAGCAGAAAGTAAAAAACTGGGCGGAAAGGCTGGAGCGCAGGCTGTTTGCCTCCGAATCGCAGAATCAGGAAACGGCCATCCGGCAGTTGAGCGAGTTGAAAGCCTATCTGTTTCCCGGGGGCGGTCTTCAGGAGCGGACGGATAACTTCCTCAATTTCTCCCTGGCAGACCCGGCATTCATCCCGAAACTACTTGAAACCTTTGACCCCTTCCGCTACGAATTTTACCTGCTGGAAGTATAGAAAAAGCCCCGGAATTCGAAATTCCGGGGCTTTTTTCAATCAGGATAATAACGTTTCGACAGGTAATAGTACGGCTCCAGGAAATGGTGGGTAAATACCCCTTTGGAACTGTCGGGATAGAGAGCAGGATACTTGTCGTCGGGCGCCAGAATAACCGGTACCCCCGCCCGTGTATAGTTGTGTACTTCGACGTATTTCGGCTGAACAAGGTCAGGCTTGAACTTGCGTATCTGGCTGTATACCACCTTGCCGAGGTATTTCCGGAAACGCCGTTCAGACTTGCGGGTGGAGCGGTTCAGGTGGTTGTATACCCGGTTTCCGTAAAGTCTGACGAGGAACTTCTGCTTTTTGAGGACCAATTTGATGTCCTTGAACGGGTTGACGTCGTTAAAATCGGACAGGGTTTGCAGCGAAAACGCCGTTTCCGGTACCCAGTCCTGCGAGTTGAGCACGGTAAAGCTCCAGCCACCGCGTGTCAGAAACTCATACTCATAGGCATAATAGAGGTTACCCGGTTTCGGCGCGGCGCTGCAATAGGTTTTGAAGCGGAGGTCTTTCGGCAGCTCTCCTTTTTCCATCAGGTCGGCCAGGTAGGAACGCGTCAGGAACGCCAGCGCGCCGCCCTGGCTATGGCCCATGAGGAGAAACTCCCGGACACCTGCGGCATATTGCTCCCGTATTTTCGGAATGAGCGTGACGGAAAGATCGGCGAGGCCCACGGTCCATCCGACATGTACCGCCGCTTTCGGGTTTTTCGACAGCTGATACCGGAACGTGCGCTGTTTATCGAGCTGCAGTTCGCCGGAGGCCGGAATCATGGCGGCGTAGAAGTTTTCGAGCCAGCTGGGGAGGTCGCTCGTCGTTCCGCGGATGGAGATAATACCGACGCCATCGTTCCGTTTCCACAGTTCCCAGCGGTTTTTCAGCTCGGATTCCGGGCTGCGGTAGAGGCGCTTGCTGCGGGCCGGTGCCGGAATAAGGTCTGATTTTACCGTGTCGATTTGCTGAAGGAATATTTCGAGCAATTCCCGGTATTCCTTGCCGTCAAAGCCGGGGCGAAGTTGCTGGGCCGACAGACCCCCCACGGAGCAGAGTATGCATAACAGAGTCAAAAAGCGGGTCATAAGGGCGGTTGGGGGCTGAAGGAGGTCATTTTTCCGGAGAATCCCGGGGAAGAATGCCGTCCAATGATGAGAGATAGCGAACTTCGGCAAAAATCAATCAAGAAAGCAAACTCCTGCCTATAATTCCTTTGCGTATGCGTTTTGCCACAAAAGCCATCCATGCCGGTGTTGAACCCGACCCTACGACCGGGGCCATCATGACACCTATCTACCAGACGTCGACCTACGTTCAGGAGGCGCCGGGCGTACACAAGGGGTATGAATATTCCCGCACGCATAATCCGACCCGCACGGCGCTCCAGAATGCGCTCGCAGCGCTGGAAAACGCCACGCATGGCATTTGCTACGCCTCAGGCCTGGCGGCTACCGACGCCCTGCTGAAGCTTTTCAAACCCGGGGATGAAATCGTCGCAACCAATGATCTCTACGGAGGTACCTACCGGATTTTTACGAAGGTCTTTGAAGGGTTCGGATTGACCTTCCGCTTCGTGGATATGAGCGATCCGGAGACGGTAGCTTCCGCGCTGACGGACAAAACACGCATGCTCTGGCTCGAAACGCCGACCAATCCCCTGCTCCGCCTCATTGATATCGAAGCGCTGACGACCCTCGCCAAAAGCCGGGGAATCCTGACCGTGGTAGACAATACGTTCGCGTCTCCCTACCTGCAGAATCCGCTCGATCTGGGCGCTGATATGGTCATGCACTCCGTCACGAAGTACCTGGGCGGGCATTCGGATACGGTAATGGGTGCGCTCATGCTCAACGACGACGATCTCGCCGCGCGCCTGCGGTTTATTCAGAATGCCTGTGGCGCAGTACCCGGCCCGCAGGACTGCTTCCTCGTGCTGAGAGGGCTGAAAACCCTGCCCGTCCGCATGCGCCAGCACTGCGAAAATGCCCGGAAGGTAGCCGCCTGGCTTCAGGCGCATCCGAAAGTGGGAAAAGTCTATTATCCGGGGCTGAAAAGCCACCCCGGCCATGCGCTGGCGGCGAAGCAGATGCGGGATTTCGGCGGAATGGTGTCGTTTGAGCTGAAAGGCGACGATTATGCGGAAGCCGTACGGGTAATGTCGTCCTTCCATGTTTTTTCCCTCGGCGAATCACTGGGTGGCGTCGAATCGCTCTGTACGCATCCCGCGAGCATGACGCACGCGAGTATTCCGAAATCCGAACGCGAAAAATCCGGACTGAAGGATACCCTCATCCGCCTGAGCGTTGGAATAGAAGACGTCGAAGACCTGATCGAAGACCTCGCACAGGCAATCGGCTAAGAAAAAAGGGAGGCTCGAAGGCCTCCCTTTTTTTGTAATACCCCGGGATCAGTTTTTATCCCAGAAGAGTTTGGAAGTGACCTTGTCACTTCCGATAGCATTGGATGCCGCCTGCCAGTTGGCGTTGTTCAGGGTCTGTTCGCCGATCGGATAGGTAAACCGTACGGGAATATCGGCATAGGTCATACCCGGAGGCGGATTAAATGTCGGAAAATCAAAGCGACGCCATTCGGTCCAGGCCTCGAACCCCCGGTTGTACAGGGCGATATACTTTTGCGTACCGATGACCTGCCGGAATGTTCCTTTGGCTGTTGCATAGGCCACATCGGGAGTGGCAAGGTAGGCCGAAGCGTCGTCCACAGTACCACCCCAGTAAGTAATGGAAGCGGTAATTCCCTTGTTGTAGAAAGATTCGGCCGTTCCGCCAACGTTAAAGCCCCGCGCGGCGCCTTCCGCCAGTCCGAAACATACTTCTGAGTAGTCCATCAGAACACCTTCCAGCGACGGAGTAAAGAAGATATCTCCGACCTGAGAGAAATTGGTATAGTTGCCGCCGGCCGCATAAGCTCCGCCGACGTATTTCCCGTTGAGAAGGGTGAAATACGCCTTTCTTCTGGGATCCGCGAGCTGGTTCATGAGATCCACGACGGTATTGGCGGGCACGAAATCGTGTCGCTGGCTTTGGACGAGATCCAGCCATACCGGGTTGGTATTGGGCATACTGGCCGAATACCGAAGCCGAGTGTTATCCGCATCGGACGAGAAAACACCTGCCGCCGCTGCTTCCACCATGGATTTGGCCGTTGCCGGATCCACGTCTGACAGGGTGAGCCCGATTTTTAATTTCAGGCTGTTGGCAAACTTCGCCCATTTGGTCATATCTCCCTGATAAATGAGATCGGCTGAGCCGAAAGACCCCCCATCCGCCTTGATACCTGCAATGGCAGCATCGAGGCGTTTGGCTAAATCCTGGTAGATCGTCTTGGCGTCATCGTATTTGGGCAGGACATTATCCGGGTTCGTGGCCTCAGAGTAGGGCACATTGCCGTAGGTGTCGACCAGGACCTGATACGTATAAATGGTGAGCAATTCGATGACCTGAATCTTGTTGGCTTTCGCTACTACTTCATCAGGTGCAATCGGCTTTTCAGCGGTAACGAGTGCTTTGGCCTCTTTGAGGTTGTTCAGCACCCGTATGTACAATTGAAACCAGACGGCATCGGGAATTTTGCGGTTCACGATGTTGTAGTTGCTTTCGTCAGTATAGGTGGTTTCTGTCCATTGCTGTGCAAACAGGCGGAACACGTTTCGGTTGACGCTCGTATTGACCATTTGCTCGAAAAGGTTCGTTTCAGCGGCCGCAAAGACGGTACCGGAGGGGACTGTTCCGGCGCTGGGATGCTTTTTGTCTGTATTGAGATCCTGAAGATCACGTTCGCAGGAAGCAGCAAGGGCCGCGACGATCAGGAGGGAAAGTATCTTTTTCATCTTAGTCAGATTTTGTCTTGATAGAAGGGCTGTGAGCTGATCAGAAAGAAAACCGGAGGCTTCCGCCAATTTCCCGCAGAGAAGGATAGGCGCCTGATTGCCAGCCCGACAGGTTTCCGGAGGTCAGCCCGTCTTCGGGGTCAGCATAGGGAAGATTCTTGTGGATAATCCACAGGTTGCGGCCTACCACAGATATTGACGCTGACTTGAAGAACCGGGTGTTACCGAGGATAGTAGCCGGCAATTTGTAAGAAAGGGTTACTTCCCGGAGTTTCACATAACCTGCGTCGTATACAAATACGCTGGCTGGGTTTCTCCGGTAGCCAAACACCCCGTAATTTTCGCCTGATACGCGGACAGTATTGGCGGATCCGTCTTCCTGAACGCCGTCGAAAACCCAACCGCCGCCCTGCGAAATCGGAGCACGTACCGAAACGCCCTTGTCATTGAGGATATCTGTTTCCTTGTATAGGCCGGTCGCAAGTCCGTAGTACCGGTCTAGGGAGAAGATACTGCCTCCATGCTGGATATCAATCAGGAAGCTGAAAGAGAAGCTCTTGTAATTCAAGGTGTTGGAAACACCCATTTTCCATTTCGGGGTGACGTTACCAATGATGGAAGTAGCATCCGTCTGCGTGTAGTAACCCGTTGTAGCGACGAGCTTTTGGCCGTTATCGTTCAGTTTGATGGCAGTCCCCTGCAATACGCCGTACGCCTGGCCACGGGTGGCGTTCAGGGTTACTCCGCCTCCGAAAGAGGCAAGTTGCAGGTTCGGGGTATCCCCGTAAAGCGAAACCACTTCGTTCCGGTTACGCGTAAAGTTGACGAGTACCCTCCACGAAAAGTCCTTCGTTTCCACCGGCGTACCGAAGGCTGAGAGTTCAATACCTTTATTCTGAATGGTACCTGCATTGACATATTTCGTGTCGTATCCGGTCGCTTTGGATACTGCCACCGGCATGATCTGGTCGACAGACATCGTGCGGTAAGCAGTCAGGTCAAATCCGATCCGGTTTTTGAGGAACTTCATTTCCAGACCGATTTCAGCGCTTCTTGTCCGTTCGGGACGCAGGTTCGGGTTGTTCAGCGTCGAGGATACGGCAAATAGTGTCTGGCCGCCGAATGCATCGCGGTTGTCGGCATTGAGGTTGGTCGGCTTGACATAGGTATTCTTCAGGCTGAATGCCGGTGCTGTATTTCCCACTTCCGCGTAGTTGACGCGCAGCTTGCCGAAGCTGAGCGCCGGAATCTTATCGCTGAGGTGATTCGAGAAAATATAGCTCAGCGAAGCCGACGGGTAGAAGTAGGTATTGTTCGCGACAGGAAGCGTGGAAGATACGTCGCGGCGCGCCGTCAGGTCCAGGTAGTACGTGTTTTTATAACCCAGAGAGACACTTCCAAAGACCCCCTGCTGATACAGTGCTACCGCGGTTTCAGTCGGAGCGCTCATCGGAGAGGCAGAGTTGGAAAGGGCGTAAATTCCCGGAACGACCAGTCCGCCTACCGTTGCAGCCCGCATGGTATTGACGTCTGTCCGCCGGATGTTATTCCCGAGCATCGCCTTGATGTTGAAATCTTCGGTGATGTTTTTTGAATAGTTGACAAACAGGTCGTAGTTCATTTCCCGGAAATCACGATTGAAACGCGCGTACTGGGCTGTCCCGTTGTTGACGATTGAGCCCACGGCCACCCGCTCTTCCTGAAGTTCGTTGTAAGTGTCCATGGTTACCCGTCCCATGACGTTGATGTCGTCCGTGATTTTATAGGTCAGGGCAACATTTCCGAAAAGGCGGTTGCGCCAATCTGTTTCGTAGTCGTTGTAGCGCTGCCAGTAAGGGTTGTTCCAGTAAATCGGCTTCAGATCGGTCGGGTCTGCCCAGTTCCAGGTAATGTTTTGACCGGTGCGTTCGAAAGCATTTTTCAGGTCGACGATGTCTACGTTCCGCTGATACCATTGGCGGAACGACGTCATGAGGTTGTCGCTATACCCGTTGCTGTATCGGCCTTTGGCATCCTGACGAGTGAAGTTGATGTTCGTGGAGACGGACAGCTTCTTGTTGAAATCATGCGTACCGGAAAACGAGAAATTGTTCTTCTGAAGCCGGCTGTTGGGAAGGATACCGGTTTGATCAAAACGGGTATAGGAAACGCGGAAAGATCCGTTTTCGCCGCCGCCGTCAATACCGACAGTACCGTTGAAAGTTGTCGCGTCCTGAAGGAACTTCGTCGGTACGTTCGCAGCGGCTGTCCACGGGCTGGTTTTTTGGTAATGTGAAGAGGTTGGATCAAAAGACCGCCAATCGTATACCTGCAGATTCGGGTCGAATTTGGCTCCCCAGGAAGCATCCTCCGAGGTCGGTACGACAAGGTGCTTTTTTCCGTCACTCGCCATATCCGGGAAGAGGTCGTTCAGGTCCCGGTAAAGGAACCGGGACGTGGGATCTTCGTAATACAAGCCATATCCGCCGCCGTAGTTGTTCTGGTACTTGGGTAATGTACTCTGATCCGGTGAGCCGACCGAATATCCCACACTCATCGATACCCCCAGGCCCTGGTTTTTCCGGCCTTTTTTGGTGGTAATCATGATGACTCCGTTGGCGGCCCGTGAACCGTACAGGGCCGTCGAGGCCGCTCCTTTCAGGACGTTGATAGATTCAATGTCGTCTGGGTTGATGTCGGACGCTACGTTACCGTAATCATACCCTCCACGCCCGGTTGCGGCGTCGTTGGTCGATGAGTTCGAGTTGTCAATCGGGACACCATCTACTACAAACAGGGCCTGGTTATTGCCCGTCAGGGATTTGAATCCCCGGACAACGATGTTCGAAGATGCGCCCAGGTTGTTGTTGCGTTTGATTTCAACGCCGGAAACTTTCCCGGAGAGGGAGTTGATAAAGTTGCCCTCTTTTGCCGTGTTGACCAGCTCTCCCTTGATTTCCTGTGAGGCATATCCCAGCGATTTCTTCTCGCGCGAGACCCCGAGTGCCGTCACAACGACTTCGGAAAGCGCGGAGACGCTTGGTTTGAGGTGTACTTCAAGGGTTGTCTGCGTATTGCCGACTTCGATGGTTTGCGGATCAAAACCAATGGATGTGAAAACGAGTACCGCGTCGTTGGAAATCCGGAGACGGAAGGTGCCGTCTGTTGCGGTATTGGTGCCGGTAGTGGTTCCCTTGACGGCAATACTGACGCCGGGAATCGGCGAGCCGTCATCACTGGAGGTTACTTTACCGGTGATGACCCGGTCCTGCGCCTGTGCCGTCCAGCAGGACAACACCAGCAGGAAACAGAAGAATAGAAATTTCTTCATGATGTAGTGGAAATAAGTGAATGAAAAAAAGGAGTTAGCAGCATGTAGCCGCCAGAGCGGCTGACCCGGGGCATGCTTCCCGGCCGGAAGTCAGAAAACAGCTTGGCAGTAAGAGGGCATAGTCATGGTTTCAGAAATTGATGAAGTGCGAAAAATACTCAAGATTAATGTATTTTTAAAAAGGATATTATAATTATATAAATACCAAAAGATGTATTATTGATAAATTGACAGATAGTGAGCGTTTTGAAGGATAAAATCTAACCCTTTATGGGGGATGTTGAAAACATGTTTCCGGAGTTTTCAACCATTGTTCTAGAAGATCAGCAGAAACTTGAATGTAATTATAATAGGAAAAAATAGATTTTATCAGCTATGATACAAAATATTATTCGGCTGAATACGCCAGTCAGCCGGGTAAGACTTGTTCAACGGTATTGAATAGGTGTTTCAATGCGGAAAAACGAAGGAACAAATATCCTTCAAAAAGGGGTAAGTGTAAGTCGCTAGAGAGTGCTATTATTGTCTATAGATAGAGTAGACATAGAAAGAATGAAATGCCGTGCAGAGGTATACGATCTAACGCTATTTTGTTATGTGACGCAGGTATATGAATAAAAATACCTATTTTTTTTAAGCACAGTACGGGTGCGCATTTTCAGGCAGGAACTGTCCCGGGGCGAGGGCATAAAAAAAACGGACTCCCTGCGATAGGGAGTCCGTTTTTGACGTGCAAAGAAGTTCAGCGATCAATAGCCGTCATTCTGAACCAGCTTGGGGTTTTTCTGCATATCATACAGCGGCAGGGGCAGTACAACATAATTAGAACCATAGGGCTGAGCTCCGACGATGCTGTGCGCGGGAATACCGCGGCCCGTCCGGAGGAAGTCGATGATGCCGTGGCCTTCGAAAGACAGCTCTCTGCGGCGTTCTTTCAGGATGGCATCGATCAGATCCGCCTTTGCGGCCGGAGCCGTAATGGCAGTAGCCTTGGAACGGGTCCGGATCTGGTTGACCAGGTCAACGGCCGTCTGGCTAACGTCTGAAGCAAGCTGCGCTTCGGCTTCCGCCTTGATCAGGAGGATTTCCGGGTAGCGCAGGATCGGCGCCCAGTCTGTAACAGACGTGTACTTCGTCGTCCAGGTCTGGCTGGTCGATACCTTCGTGAGGGTAGTCAGACGCAGGTCGGTTGCCTCAAACAGATCGGTGTAGTCCTTGCTGATGGAGATATCACCGCGCTTGTCCGGTGCATAGTGCTGGCCGAGGGCGTTGTTCGTGTTCGGGTTATCTGCACCGTTGTGTGCTACCGAGAAGATGTTTTCGGGAGAAGTATAAGTCCGGAAAGCAACGTCAGGCGTAGCATTCAGGCTGTACTTCTTGGAGGCGATAACGGCATCGGCATACGTTTTGGCAGAGGCATAATCGCCTTTGTCGAGGTACAGACGAGCCAGCAGGCCTTGCGCAGCGGCTTTCGTGGCGCGGGCTACGTTGCTGAAGTTGGCGTCTGAATAATCTGCCGGCAGGCCGTCGATGGCTGCTTTCAGATCCGTTTCGAGCTGCGTATACACTTGAGCGACGGTCGCACGGGCTACCTGGTTGGTGGCTGCAAACGGATCGTCGGCTGCTTCCAGAATCAGCGGTACACCGGGGTGAGAAGCGTCAGCCTTGAATTTGTACGGCTGCGCCCACAGGCTGACGAGGTAGTAGTACGACAGCGCCCGGATGAACTTCGCTTCGGATACGTACTGCGTGTACTTGGCGTCGGTTACCTTGCTCTTGTTGGCATCCAGGTTTTTCACGAAGAGGTTAGCTTCGTAAATCGTCCGGTAGCCGCCCTGCCAGGCGTTCGCTACGGTAGCGTCGCTGGAGATGAGGGTGTTAAAGTTCGGCATCTGGCCGAAAAACGTCGGAACGTTCGTATCGATGCTGCGGATGTCCGCATAGATCAGGACACGGCCACCGAGGTATTCCGGGTTCTGGAGTTTGTCGTACATCCCGACCGCCGATTTTTCAATCCGTTCGGCAGTAGCGAAAGCCTGCTCGGGTGACAGGTTTTTGTAAGGCTCCTCGAAAAGTTGCTTTTCGCAGGAAGACAGCCCGGCCAAAAGCACAGAGGCGAAGCCGATCTGCAAAAGATATTTATGAGTACGTTTCATGCTTTTTCGAATTTTTTCAGACGACACTACCTTAGAAAGCAACACTCAGGCCGAGCGTAAACGACCGGGGTTGGGGTACGGCACGGTTATCGATACCGACGGCGATGTTGCTGTTGTTCCGGTTGCTGTTGATTTCCGGATCAGCGCCTTTGTATTTCGTCAGGACAAATGCGTTGTACACCTGGCCATAGAGACGGATCCGCTCGACGCCGACTTTCTCACCGAGCAGACGCTTCAGGTCGTAGCCCAGGGTGATGTCCTGCAGACGGAGGAAGTCGCCCTTTTCCAGGAACCGGGTAGAGAACTGATTGGCCGTGTTGTTGGCAAACCACAGACGGGGAACATCCGTTACCTGACCCGGGGTCGTCCAGCGTTCCTTGATTTCGGCAACGTTGTTGTTGAGGTAGTTGCCCAGCATGCCTGACCGCGTGGTGTTGTAGATATAGAAACCACCTACGTAGTTGAACGTGAACCCGAAGTCAAAGCCTTTGTAAGTCAGGTTTGACGTCAGACCGCCGTACATGGTCGGAAGGCCGGATTTTCCTTCGATGTAAACCTGGTCGTTTCCGCCGATGGCCGTGGTAGCCGCTCCGTCAGAAGTATACCATTTTGACGTCGAGTAATCGAGGAACTTGCGAACGCCGTTTTTGTCGAGCCACGAGGGATTACCCGTTGCCGGATCTACGCCTGCCCAACGGAGGGTGTTGTAAACGCCCAGTACGCGGCCGACGCTGGCGCGGGTGATGGTACCGCTGATGATGTCGGAGCCGTCAGCCGTCAGCTGCGTGACGCGGTTTTTCAGGGAAGTAAAGTTGACCGTAACATTCCAGTTCAGGTCTTTCGTCCGGATGATGGAACCGTTGACGGTGAACTCCAACCCTCTGTTATACATCGAACCGATGTTTGTCGTAATGGAAGAGCTCGGGATACCCACCGTGTGGAGTACCGGCGCTGCCAGCACCATGTCGGTGATGTTGTTGTAGAAGTATTCCGCCGTCAGGCCGATGCGGTCGTCGAGGAAACGGGCTTCCAATGCCACGTTAGTCTTCTTGGAAGCTTCCCAGCGAAGGTTCGGGTTACCTGCCTGGGACAGACCAAAGCCGTTCAGAATGGCATACTGACCACCGCCGTACAGGGTGCGGGCTGCATATGAGCCAATACCGCGGGAGTTACCGACGATCCCGTAGCTGCCACGCAGTTTCAGGTAATTCAGCCAATGCGTCTGACCTTTCAGGAAGTCTTCTTCTGAAATCGTCCAGCCGGCAGATACAGACGGGAATTTCCCTACGCGTGAATTGGTACCGAAACCGGAATATTCATCTGAACGGTACAGACCTTCGATGGTGTACTTGTCTTTGTAGATATACGCCAAACGACCGAAGAAGCCACGCAGACCATTGGAGATGAGGTCCCCGCCGGTGAGTACCAGCGGCGTTCCGCCTGATTCGCTCGTATACAGACCATCCAGAATGTTCTTGTAGAACGGATCTGCGAAGTTTGAACCGCCCGTGTAGATCTGTTGCTCGCGGGTGTATTGCAATTCAACCCCTACGCCGGCCGATACGCGGTGATCGTTACCGAAGTTGTGGTCGAAGTTGGCGTAGTTCTGCCATGTCCAGAGGTTTCTCCAGAGGTAGTTATCCTGAACCAGACCGTTGTAAGACTTTCCGAGACCACCGATGGTCGGATCGCTGTACTGATCTTCAAAGTTGGTGAGGTAATCGATACCGAATTTCGAAGTCAGCGTCAGTGACGGAATCGGCTTGATGTCGATGTACGCGTTACCGACGAGGTTTTGCGCCGTGTTGTCGTTCCGTTGCAGGGCTACAACCGCTACCGGGTTGTAGATGTTGTTCTGGACAGAGCTGGCGCCGTTTACAGCCGTCAGGTTGTTGCCGAGGCCGAGGAGACCCGTGCCGGTGAGGTTGTAACCGCCGGTTGAGTTGTACGGAGAAATCGTCGGCAGGGCGTTCAGACCCGCTACCGTGATACCTGCGAGGTAGTTGTCGCTCAACAGACCGTTGTTAAAGGCCTTGTTGTAGCTGAACTGGATACCGGACTTGATCCATTTCTTCGGGGTTACGTCCACATTAAGGCGGACAGAACCGGTGCGCAGGCGGTTGCCGTTGGCAATACCCTGCTGATCGCTGTACCGAACGGAGCCGTAGTACGTAGCCTTGTCGCTGCCACCTGACATCGAGACGCTGTTATCGTGCGAGAAACCGGTGCGATAAATCTGGTCGAGCCAGTTGACGCGGTCGGGCTTGCCGTCGCCGTCCACATCGCTGTCTTTCGCGATGATGGCGTTCGGAGAGGCAGCGCCGAAACGGTTTGTCGATTTTTCGTTCTGGATGGCATTGAACTCGTCGCCGTTGAGGAGTTTCAGGTAGCGGCTCGGCTGGGTCCAGCTGATTTTCGAATCAACTGAAATCCGGCTGGAGCCTTTCTTGCCTTTCTTGGTCGTGATGAGGATAACGCCGTTGGCTGCGCGTGAACCGTACAATACGGCAGCGCCTGCATCTTTCAGGACTTCGAGTGACTCGATGTCGTTCGGGTTCACGAGAGCGAGCGGGTTGAAACGCGTACCGTTACCGGAGTTGAAAACGTTGAGGTTTTCACGCGTGTTGCTCGGCACACCGTCGATGACGATGAGGGGCAAAGAGCTGTTACTGATGGAGTTAATACCCCGGATACGAATGGCTACACCGTCGCCGAGAAGACCACCGGCGCTGGATACCTGCACACCTGCGGTTTTGCCGGCGAGTGCTTTGTCAAACGAACTGGTCGGAAGCGAGGCCAGTGCGGAACCGTTGATCCGGCTGATAGCGCCGGTCAGGTCCTTTACCTGCTTCACCCCGTAGCCCGTAACAACCACTTCGCTCAATTGACCGATGTCGGTTTTGAGCGTCACAGTGAGAGAGGTTTGGTTTCCGACAGCAATCGTCTGAGACTCAAAGCCGACGAAGCTGAACACGAGGGAAACCTGGGAAGAAGGAAGCGCAATCTGGAATTTTCCTTCGGAGTCGGTCGAAGCACCCCGGGAAGTACCCTTGATCTGGATGCTGACACCCGGGAGGGTTGTTCCGTCCTCCGCTTTGACAATCCCGGTCAAAATCCGGTCCTGTGCCTGAGCTGTCCAGCCGAACAACAGCAACAGGAAACTGAAGAATAGAATTCTCTTCATGATCTGTGGATGAATTGATTAAGAAAAATGAACGAAATGAAAAATCTTAACAGACCGGTTATCCGCCGTTGTGCAGCGACTGAACGGGACCCAAAGGCAAAAACCGGTAAAGAAGCGTGTATCTAGGAGACTGCAGGGGAGCCAGAAAGTCCGGAGAATTCCGGAATGCAGTGACAAGGGCTCAATGTAAATAAACAGTTCATAGTGGATGCTCGATGAAGTGGAAAACCGTTTGTAAATACCTAAAAACCACGACCAGTCTTTGTGATAAAAATACTATCTGTGTGGGTTGAAGGGGGATGTTTCACAAAATGGGTTACGAAATTACTTGATTTGATCAGATCTCCAAAGAAAATTTTGGGGATGCTGACTTTCCCCTTCAAACAGGTAGGAAGCGGCGCTTCGGATCTTCTGTTAGCAGAATCTCAAAAAAGGGGATTTTTGAGGCCATAAATTTATTTTTTTGAAAAGGAAGGCGGCCTTTTTTGAGAAAGTCTCAGCGCCTGGCCGAAAAGCAATCCCGCAAAATAAAATTTTTTAAAATAGTTCTTCTGCCCTGAAGCCTCCCCGGCGAATAAATGAGGGTACCTCATATTGGGTTAAGTAATAATATTCATCTGCCTAATTCAATACTTACTTCTGATGACCGGAATCCGGTCGCAAATAAAAAAGGGGTAGGTAAGCCGTGATTTCACCGAATTTTATCCCCCAATTCCGGAAATAGGGATAAAAAAAGGCCGCATACGGAGGTATGCGGCCCGCTCTTCGAGATGTTCCACAGGACATCTCGGGCGAAAGAGCAAAAAAAGCCGCATACATAACGTATGCGGCCTTGCATGGGATAAGCCCCAGGTTTAATTATCCTTACACAACGTATTCAACGCCAGCTCAGAAGCAGAAATCGGCCAGATGTAACCGCTTTCGCCCGGAGCCTTTGCCAGAATGGAACCCTTTGCAGGGATCGTCTGCTGCAGACGCATCAGGTCGTTGTTGCGGAGACCTTCACCGAGAAACTCGATCCGGCGCTCCTGAAGAATCGCCGCGATCAGTGCTGCGGGGGTTGCGAAGTTGGCCGCAGTGAACGTCTTTCCGGCGTCCGAGCGATTCCGGACGGCATTCAGCAGCGCAACAGCCTGGGGATCCACAGCGTTCGTCGTACGCACTTTTGCTTCAGCGAGGTTCAGCAATACTTCAGCGTAGCGGATAACCGGTACGTAGTCCGTATATGGGCTCGGCGCTTTGTATTTGATCAGCCAGCTCTTTGTGGCGCTCGTTGCTTTAATAAATGCCCGACGTTTGTCGGAGGCTCTCCAGGTAGTATCAGAAATAATTCCCTTGGAATTTAGCGAGTACTCCTGATTGCCGACACCGCCGTTGCTTGCAGAGGGAGAAAAATAGTAGGCCAATTGGTTCTGCGTGCCTGGGTAATCTCCTGCCGTGGAGGTCATCGGCATGGACAAAATGGATTCAGTCGTCGTATACGCAGTGAAGACGGTAGCAATGTCTGCCTGAAGGGCATTGGCCACGCCCGTCGGTGCTGAGAAGGGAGCTGCTGCCGGAACAATCTTGTTTGCCTCGGTTACTACCTGCGCATAATTCTGCATGCTGAGGTAAACCCGGGTTTTCAGTGCAATCGCCGTGTTTTTGTGCGCACGCGTCGTATTATCAGTAGCGGTTGCATAGGAGGAAGGCAGTCCCGCTTCTGCTTCGTTGAGATCCTTCAGAATCTGGGTATAAACTTCCGCGACAGTGCTTCGGGCCAGATTCGAAAAGCCGGAAACGGTAATGGGTGTCAGGCGCAGGGGCACGCCGAGGGACGAACCGTTGCCATCTGCATACGGCTTCGCATAAAACTGAAGCAGGCTGTAAAAGCTGAGAGCCCTCACGAGCTTTGCTTCGGCGATGTATCGCGTGGCTGTTTCGGTCGAGACAAGCGCGCTGCCTCCCTTGTCCATTTTGTCAAGGAAAATATTAACCCTGTTGATCGCCGAGTAGGCTGAACTCCACAGGTTTACGACGGCAGTCGCACTGTTGGTTGCATTGAGTGACCAGACATCGGATCCCGTCACCAGGTTCGATGTTTCGTTGATGAATTCTTCACTCCGGATGTCCCCGTAAATCACGAAACGGCCCCCGTAAAAGTTACCGGCTTTCAACGCTTCATACACCGAGAGCAGTTGCGTTGTTACGCGCGCCGGGGTATTCATGGATTCGTCTACAGCCACCGACGTCTGCGGAGTAGGATTTAACAGATCTCTGTTGCAGGAGCTGACAGTGGCCAGGGCTGCTACAGAGGCGTAGAGAAATATCTTTTTCATAAATGGAGATCATTAGGAATTAGAAACCAGCCTTGATGCCAAAAGTAAACGTCCGGGTATTGCCGACCGTGTTGCGATCTACACCCTGTCCGGTATTGCTGGCGAAACCGTTGGAAGAAACTTCCGGGTCCGGACCGGGATACTTCGTCCAGACGGCGAGGTTCTGGCCGCTGACATACACACGCAGATTGGTCATTTTTACTTTTGACAGCAACGAAGACGGAAGCGTATAGCCAAGCGTAAGTGTCCGGAGCTTCAGAAAATCTCCTTTGAAGACGTTGATGTCCATCGGAATGGCAGAGCCATTAGAGACGTTATCATTGAAGATCGGCTTGGCATATTTCTTGCCGGTGTCGCCCTCCTTCATCCAGGCATCGGTCAGAACGTCCGTGGCGTTGTTCCACCAGCGCTGATCGTGGAGACCTGCATTGGTACCGTAATAAACATTGAAGCCCAATTGATACGTCAGGAGTACGCCAAGGTCGAAGTTCTTGAACTTGAAGTTGTTGTCGAAACCGCCGTATTGCTTCGGGTTGACGTTGGCATACATGACCGCGTCAGCAGCCTGCGTAATCGACGTGCTGGACGGACCAATGTACCGGGTCTTTCCGTCCGGCGTTGTCGAGTAGTTGTACTGACCACTGGGAGCGTAATACTGATAGTAAACCTTTTGCCCCTGAGAGTTCAGGAAGATACGCTTACCTGTAGAAGGGTCTACACCGGCCGTACGCACTACCCAGAGCTGGCCAAGGGAATAGCCCGGAGCTGTCTGGTTGACGGTTTCCAGACCGCTGGTTCCCGTTTGCAGTACACTCATACCGGGTGCGAGAGCCGTTACTTCGTTCTTGTTGAACGTAATGTTGAAGTTCGTATTCCACTGGAACTGCGGCGTGCTGATAACGCGGGCACTCAGGGAGACTTCCAGGCCTTTGTTATACATCGAACCGATGTTGAGCGGAGGGCTGCTCGGCAGACCGGTCGACGGCGCCTGGGCAACATACAGAATCAGGTTGTCGATGTCATTCTTGTAGTAGGCTACTTCCCCGGTAATACGCTCGTTGAGGATGCCGAAGTTGAACCCTACGTCCGTTTTGGTGCTGGTTTCCCATTTCAGGTTCGGGTTTCCTACGCTTGAAAAGCCAAGGGTTGCCAGGCCGCCATAGTAGCCGGAAGAGAAAGTAGAGTACGGCGTATAATCGCCGATGCCGCCGATGTTACCGACTTTACCGTAGCTTCCGCGGATCTTGAAACTGCTGAATACATGATCGAGCTTCGCAGCCTTCCAGAAGCCTTCCTGTGCGATTTCCCAACCGGCAGATGCTCCCCAGAAGGTACCTTTTTTCTGGCCCAGCGCGGAGTATTCATCCTGACGGAGGTTACCGCTGAGAAAATACTTCTCCTTGTAGTTGTAGCTCAGACGTCCAAAGCCGGAAAGGAGATAGTTTTCACCATAGGTAAGCCCGGCAGTGTTGTTGTTGACATAACCTGCCTGAAGCTCGGTGTATGAAGCGTCGGAAAGACTCTGACGGTTCAGGCCAAACCCGCGTGACGTGCGGCGCTGCTGCTCCTGCCCGATGAGAAGACTGAAGTTATGCCGACCTCCTAAAGAACGGTCATACTGAGCTGTATTGGTCCAGAGCGACGTCTTGTATTTGCCATAGATACCGGTACCATAGCCACCGTAAGAGTACCCGTCGCCTGTTACCGGAGACCAGAACAGATCGTTATCGACAAACAAATAATCGATTCCGTAGGTACTCTTCAGCGTCAGGCCCTTGAAAGGTACTACCTGAAGATAGATATTGGATTGAATGTGGCTGACTTCCGAATTCGAACGGTTCAGCTTGAGCAGGGCAACCGGGTTGTAGTAAGAAAGGTTGGAAACGCCGGCGATGTTATTGGCAGAGCCGATGGCTGCTCCATTGGTATTGAGCGTACCATCGTTGTTATAAGGCGCCAGAATCGGAGGAAGAACAATTGCCAAGCGTCCGAGGCCGGAAGTGCTGAATGCTTCTCCGCTCAATGAACCGGAAGAGGTTGCCGCCAGGTTTTTCTCATTGGAGTAGGAGATTTTTCCTCCGATCGTTACGGCCTTGGTCAATTTGCTGTCAACATTAAAAAGGGCGTTGAGGCGCTCAAAATTATTCTTCCGGATAATCCCCTGTTGAGAGGTGTAGCCGGTAGAGAAGTAGTAGTTGGTCTTCTCACTACCCCCGGATACGTTCAGGTTGTGGCTGTGAGACGTTGCCTGACGATATACCTGGTCCTGCCATTTCGTGTCGATCGGGTTCCCGTTAGCATCGTTTGTCTGGGTGAATTTGTATGCACTTGCACCCGGGTTGTTAGCCACGGCCATCGTTTTATAAGCGATATAATCTTTGGCGTTAAGTACCTCGGGAATACGGTAGGTACTCGAAACGCCGACCCAGCCGTCATAGTTGACGCTTACCTTGCCTGATTTACCTCTTTTCGTAGTAATAAATACCACCCCGTTTGCTGCACGGCTACCGTAAATGGCTGTTGCAGCGGCATCTTTGGCGATATCCATGCTTTCGATATCGTTGGGGTTGATGCTGGCCAGCGGGTTACTGGCCGCGTTGGTCGAGCTGTAGTCGCCCGTAAACGTCGGAATACCATCCACCACGATAAGCGGATACGAGCTCAGGGAGATGGAGTTCGTGCCGCGGATCCGGAAGACCGGAGGCGCATTCAGTACCCCGGAAGGCACCGTGATCTGTACCCCTGCGGAACGACCGGCGAGGCCGGATTCAAAGCTTTGAACAGGCATTTGCGCAATGGTGGCACCTTTTACGGAACCGATGCTACCGGTAGCATCCCGCTTGGTTTGCGTACCGTACCCGATCACGACTACTTCAGAAAGCTCCCGCGAATCGGCAATCAATTGAATGTCTACTACTGAACGCGTGCCAATCGTCACTTCCTGCTTCTGGAAGCCGATGGAACTGAAAAGAAGAACAGCATTGGGGGAAGAAACACTGATCTGGTACTTCCCGTTGGCGTCGGTGGTAACACCCTTCGAAGTACCTTTGATAGATACGTTGACGCCCGGGATGGCGCTCCCGTCGTCAGAAGTCGTGACGATACCGGTCACAATCCGGTCCTGCGCATAGGTCACTCCGCCGGTGACCAATAGCAGAACACTCAAAAAGAGTAGGATTCTCTTCATTTTAGTTGGTAATTGGTTAAGGAATGTGTGATATGGGAAACAGGGAATGCGACTTTTCGGACAGCCGAAAAGACTACGGCGAATGAACAGCATGCCGCTCACCGCCAGGGGAAATCCAATAAGAAAAAGGGAAATACGCGACGACTCAGGCAGTCAACCCGCCCGAAGAGCTGCAACAGGAAATGGGAATGGAGGAAGTAGAAAGGAGAAACATACGCGATGATGAAGTTTTGGTTAAGGAAATATTGCAAGTATGTACAAATGTAGATGGAATATTTTGTCAAACAAGTAGATTGTATTTTTTTTACAAAAACTACCTGCTTCTTGACAGTTCCGTCAAATTCTCCCCTGCGTGAACCGCAAAAATTTTCATTTTAATAAAAAAAGAGCCCCGCTGGTTGCAAAACAACAACCGCAAAAAACAGAACCAAAACTATGAAATATGCTATTTTAATCTCCTTTTTAAGTTTTTCGGCCATCGCCGGCGGCCCTACAGATCCCCTCAAAACGGAAATGGACAAACGGGCCAAGGAAGTAGAGCAGAAGGTGGTCCGCTGGAGGCGGGATTTTCACGAAAATCCGGAGCTCGGCAATCGTGAATTCCGTACCGCCGAGAAAATCGCCGCACACCTTAAGTCGCTTGGCCTTGACGTGAAAACCGGCGTCGCCAAAACCGGCGTGGTGGCCTTGCTGAAAGGCGGAAAGCCTGGTCCGGTGATTGCGCTGCGGGCCGATATGGACGGCCTTCCCGTTACCGAGCGGGTCGATATCCCGTTTGCTTCGAAGGTCACAACGGAATACAACGGACAGAAAACAGGCGTCATGCATGCCTGCGGGCACGACGGCCACGTGGCCATCCTGATGGGTGTGGCCGAAATCCTGGCATCGGTTAAAAAGGACCTTCCCGGAACGATCAAATTCATCTTCCAGCCTGCCGAAGAAGGCGCGCCGAAAGGAGAAGAAGGCGGAGCCGCGCTGATGGTCAAGGAAGGCGTCCTCGAAAATCCGAAAGTGAATGTCATCTTCGGACTGCACCTGAACGCGCAAACGCCGATAGGCCAGATCAAATACCGTCCCGGAGGAACGATGGCAGCCGTAGACTTTTTCAGCGTGAAGGTACGCGGCAAGCAGTCGCACGGCGCGTATCCCTGGCTTAGCGTCGATCCGATTGTGACAGCCGCGCAGATTGTGAACAACATCCAGACGATCGTGAGCCGGAAAGTGGAGCTCACGAACGGAGCCGCGGTGGTCACCGTAGGCGCCATCCACGGCGGCATCCGCCAGAATATCATTCCGGAAGAAGTCGACATGATTGGTACCATCCGGTACCTCGACAGCCCCGCGCAACAGGTAATACACGACAACCTGAAGCAGATTGCCGAAAAAACAGCCGAAAGCCAGGGCGCAAAGGCGGACGTGAAGATTGATGTCATGTACCCCGTCACGTACAACGATCCCGCGCTGACCGATCAGATGGTACCGTCACTCGAAGAAGTAGCCGGCAAGGAAAACGTGCTTCTGACGCCGGCGGTAACGGGTGCGGAAGACTTCTCTTTCTTCCAGCAAAAAGTACCGGGATTGTTTTTCTTCCTCGGCGGCGCGCCGAAAAACAAGACGGTCCGGGAAACGGCTCCGCACCATACCCCCGACTTTTACATCGACGAAGGCGGGTTTGAACTGGGGCTGCGCTCTTTCTGCCACCTCGTGGTAGACTATGCCGCGAAATTCAATCAGGGAAAGGCCGTTACGGCAGGTCACTAGCCGAAATCCGGTAGTTTCGGATCATTCTCCACAACAAACCGGGGGCGTATCGTTTGAGGTACGCCCCCGCTGTTTCTTTCAGCCCGCCGATGTAGGCTTCGCGCTTTCGCTTGCGGATAGCGCGCAGAATCTGCGCGGCACAGGCTTCGGCGCTGAGGCCGTTGGCCTGATTATCGTCCATGCGATTATTGGGCTGCCCGTGCTGGTTGAGTGCGTTGACGGAAATAGCGGTCCGGATATACCCCGGGCAGATGGTCGTCACCCACAATCCGTCCCGCCAGATTTCTGCTCGCAATGCGTCAAAATAGCCTCTGACGGCAAATTTGGACGCCGCATACCCCGTCCGCATCGGCGTCGCAACGTGGCCCGCGATACTGGAGATGGGGACAAACAATCCTTTTTTCCGGGCGAGCATAGCGGGTAAAGCAGCCTTTGTCAGGGCGATTACTCCGAAAAAATTAACGTCCATGAGGTACCGGTCTACTTCCAGCGAGGTATCCCGGGCAAGGGAGCGCTGACTGATTCCGGCGTTGAGTACCAGGATATCAATGGCGCCGAACGTATCGAGGACCTGCTGAACGTGCGCGGCGGCGGCAGCCGTATCCGTGACATCCATCGGAAGAATCAGGACGCGGCCGGCCGGCAGGTTCAGCTCCGACGCTACGCGTTGCAGTTCGGCTTCGCGCCGGGCGGAGAGTACCAGCCGGCTGCCCTCCCGGGCAAAGGTATGCGCCAGGGCTTCTCCGATACCGGACGAAGCGCCGGTTATCCAGACGATCTGATCGTTGAACATGATAGCAGGCTTTAAGCTGTAGGCAGTAAGCAATAGGCTGTGCGCCCCGAAGATACGGGTGAAAGTATTCTGTAATAGAGATATCGGTCCCTGTTCGAAATAGCAGAAACCAACTCCCGGACTTATAGCTTATGGCATAAAGCCTAAAGCAAAAAAAGAACCGTCGCTTCAAAGAAGCGACGGTTGCTCTCACCCCAAAACTTAAACTACCCACAAGGGGATATTTTTATGCTTGTTGCACAGGAACCTAGTTATTGGAACCGGGCCGGCGGCGAAGTTCGCCTTTCTTTTCCTCGTACGTTTTCCACTGGGCCTCGGTCAGAATTTTCTGCAGTTCTTTTTCTTTGTCTCCGTTGAGCGACTGCATCTGCTCCCGGAAATTGTCTCCGCGATTGGCAAATAATTCCGCCATTTTTTCCGCGTACTTACTGTTGAGGGCTTCGACTTTCGGCGTCTGTTCCGGTGTAAGCTGCAGGGTGGTTTTCATCCACTCTGTTTGCCGGGTAGCCATTGCCTTGGGATCGGGTCCCTGCGCAAAGGCAGCCCCCATGAAAAGACAGGCGAGAAGGGTCAATACTGCGTTTTTCATTGTCTTGAATCGGTTTAGAGAATGGAAAAACATTTGCCGGGCGCCTCACCGGATCTCCGCGCCGTCAACGGAGCGGTTCGAAATCCTTCGTCAAATAACAAGGAAAGGATCGGGATTGTCACGGATGGGCAAACCGGAAATATACTGCCTTCGACTTTCTGCCGATCAGTAAGTTTAAAAGCGAGATAAGAATAATTGACAAAAAAGGGATAAGAAGCACAGGCCGCTTCAAACAGGCAGTTTATTCCACCTTTCCGGCGTTAATAGCTTTGAACAAGGCCTCTCCGTAGGATTCGCTGATCGGAATATGTACCTGCCCGATCTTGATGCGCAGGTTACGGATGGATTCAATCTTGTCGAAAGCAATAATAAAAGACTTGTGTACCCGCATAAACGGGCCGCTGGGAAGCTTTTCTTCCATCGCCTTCATCGTGAGGCGGGTAATGACCGGACGGGGCTGTCCTTCGAGGTAAATCTTGACGTAATCTTTCAATCCTTCGACATACTGAATCTCCGAAATCCGGATTTTGACCAGCGAATAATCCGCATTGACAAAGAGGTATTCGGGGGCAGTAGCCGTTTCCGGCTGCGGGCGTGTGCCTTCCTGTTTGCGCAGCGTGAAAAGCTCGTTCGCTTTGTTGACGGCTTTGAGAAACCGGTCAAACGAAACGGGCTTCAGGAGGTAATCCACCACGTCCAGGTTGAATCCTTCCAAAGCAAACTCTTCATAGGCGGTCACGAAAATCACCATCGGCGGATTCGGCTGCGCCATGCTCTGAACAAACTGCAAACCGGTAATACCCGGCATCTGAATGTCGAGAAACAGCAGATCAATCTGTTGCTGCTGCATGATCTCCTGCGCTTCAAAAGCGTTTTTGCACCGTTTGACCAGGTTCAGAAACGGTACTTTCTGGATGTTGTCTTCCAACAGATCCAGCGCCAGAGATTCGTCATCGACAGCCAGGCAATTCATCATGCGTTTGGAAAAGGATTTCTCGCGGGAACCAGTGCGGCCCGCGAATCTGTACGAAAGATAATACAAAAATGCGGTCAGATGTTCAGCGCCACCTTTGCAGCGGGCTGTTTCAGCGGCTGCTCGGTGAAATGAAGCGTCAGCTTCACCTCGTACCACTCGTCGTTTTCCTCGATCAGCAACTCGTGGGAGTCGGGATAGAGCAGGCTGAGCCGCCGGCGGACATTGGGCAGTCCGATACCTGAACTGGCGTCCTTGGCTTCCTTGAAGCGGCGGTTCACCTTGTTTCGTACCCTAAAAAACAGGGTATTTTCCCCGCCCTGCAATTGTACGTCGATGACCGGGTCCGCGATCAGGCCGACGCCGTGCTTGAAGGCGTTTTCGACAAACGGAATCAACAGCATGGGCTCAATCAGCTGGTTGGGCAGGCTGTTCCGCACCTCGAAGAGTATCCGGACGTCGTTTCCGAACCGGATCCGTTGCAGGTCAATGTAGTTGTTGAGGTATTTGATCTCCTTGTCGAGCGATACCCGCGAGCCATTCGATTCATACAGCATATACCGCATCAGGTCCGAAAGCTGAATCACAACCGGCTCTACCAGATCCGACTTTTTCCGGGATAGTGAAACAATACTGTTCAGTACGTTGAACATGAAGTGCGGACTGATCTGCGACCGGAGAAAGCTGAGTTCTGAACGCAAACGCTCGTTTTCCAGCTCCTTCCGCTGTTGCTCATCGGCGAGGTAATCGCTCAATGTGCGGTAGGTGGTGCTGATCGCCAGAATGAAAAAAATCGGGAACAGGGTATAGGTGGTAATCCGCGCCGAAGGCAGTTCCGGGAAGAAAACGTAGTTCCGAAGCGTCAGGTTGATCGATAGTACGGCTGTTACCGACAACGCGATATAGGCCAGGTAGAACCAGACGCCTTTGGTTTTTAATACCTTGGGAATCAGGATATTGGCATTCAGATAAAAAAGAGGAACAGCCAGCATCTGCAAGAGGATGATGACTTCGTCCGGTACTTTGACCCTTGGAGTTCCCGGCGGATTCTGCGGCGGCCTCAGCAGAAAGGGCAGAGAAAGGAAAAACGCCCAAAAGGCCAAGTGCACGAGAACCTGCAGCGTTTGGCTAAAGGATTTATTTTTCAGTTCTCCCACAGAATGGCGTGAATAGTATGGATAACTAAATTAAGAAAGGGAGAGTTTTCCCGGTTCTTCAAAGCGGCGAATCTCGCGATTACCGGGATAAAGTTCGCATTTGGAGCGATTTTTAAGAAACCGGAAACGTATTCCCGGGCCACCGCTCCTCCCCTTCTTTCATATTCGAAAAATTCGATGCATTTGACTCATTATCAGGAATGTGCGGGAATGTCAACGTAAAAAGTACTCCCGGTATCCAGTATACTTTCCAGCGAAATACTCCCTCCGTGCCACTGCGCAATCCGCTGGCAGACAGCCAGGCCAACACCGTAGCCGCTGAAACGGAGGGCGTTTCTGCCCCTGAAAAAAGGCTCGAAAACAGACGCCTGATCCTCCGGTGCGATGCCGATGCCGGTATCCCGGATGGCAACCCGGTAGCCGTTTTCATGACGCTCCAGGGTAATAGACGCCGCCTGACTGGCCGAGTACTTACAGGCGTTGTCGATCAAATTTGAAAAAAGGATGCGAAGAAGCGGCTCATTTCCGAGGACGGGGTATTCTTCCAGCCCTGCCGGATCAACCAAAACCGTATAATTCGGCCGGGAAGCCAGAAAATCAGCCTGGATATCGAGTAGTACATCCGTAACAGAAAAAACCCTCTTTTTAAGATTGCCCGAAAGATCGAGCGGGCGGGCGAGCTGCAGTAGCCCGTTGGTGAGACCGATGAGCCGCTGGGTATCGTCGTGCAGGTCTTCGAGGAGCCGCCGGTACTCGCGGGGTGTGAGGTCTTCTTCCAGGCCGGACTGAATATCGGCCTTCATGGCTGCCAGCGGAGTACGCAATTCGTGTGACGCATGGCCGACGAAACTGCGCTGCTGCTCGAACGACCGCTCCAGCCGGTCCAGCATCTGATTGAAATGAATGGCGAGCTGCGCGATTTCGTCTTTTTGATTTCCCTCCGGCAGCCGGTCCTTCAGGTTTTGGACGGTTATCTGCTGTACCTGCTCGTTGATCGCGGCGACGGGTTTCAGAAACAGGCCGGCGAGCATGCCCGAAGCCATAATCGTCAGCAAAACGCCCACCACCCAGGCTGCAACGAGGGTATTGCGGAGGTTGGCGAGTTTGCTGCGACCGAACTTGTCGTACGCGGAAGCCAGTACGACATAATCGCCCTCCGGGCCTTTGATGCCGGACGGAATGAGCAGGCCCACGAGCTCGTTCCGGCCGATGTTGTGTTCGACGTGTTTGTCACGACGGACTTCGTCGATCAGCGCCCGGTCGAAGGGCACCGCCTCGTCGTCGACATTGGAATACAGGAGCTGATCGTTCTGGTCGAAGACGAGGACGCGCTCATCTACCAGATCGCTGACCGAGTTCTGGTCAATGATCCGGAGTAGCTCGCCGGTAATTTCCTGTACGTCGACAAGGTAGCGGGCCGTCGTCCGGGCTTTGTTTTCCAGTCGCCCGAAAAACTCCTCTTCCCGGTATACTGCCGAGTTCTGGTAAATCAGCAACGAAAAAAGCGTGTGGAGGCCGGCCACGACCAACGTAAAAAGCAGCGCCAGCTTGTAGCGGATTCGCATGCGCAACGGAGGTTTCCGGTCAGGTTGGCTTCACCTGGTAGCCCTGTCCGGGTTTGGTGTGGATAAGTTTGGGCTCGAAGTTGCGGTCGACTTTCTTCCGCAGGTATGCGATGTATACTTCGACAATATTGGTTCCGGGATCAAAATTCAGTCCCCATACCTCTTTCAGAAGTTCGGCTTTGGTAATCAGTTTGTTCTGATGAAGCAGCATGTATTCGAGCAGGGCGTACTCCCGGGCGGTGAGCTCGAGTTTGTTGCCGCTGCGGGAAACGGATTTTGCCAGGAGGTTCATTTCCAGATCGGCGACTTTAAGTACCGTCTGCATCCGGAAATCATCGATGAACTCATTCCGGCGGAGCAGGGCCTGAATCCGGGCGTACAGTTCGCGGATATCAAAAGGCTTCGCCATGTAGTCGTCCGTACCCTGCTCAAAGCCCTTCAGGCGGTCTTCGGTATCGTCGAGCGCCGTCAGCATCAGGATAGGTAGCCGGGGTTTCTGCGCCCGGAGCTGCCGGCAGATGGCATAGCCGTCCATGCCCGGTAAAACAACATCCAGAATGACCAGGTCAAACGCCTGTGAAAGTGCCTGTGCGAGACCTTCGGCGCCATCGGGAATGGCCGTGACGTTGAACCCTTTCCGCACGAGCGTTCGGGAGATACTTTCCGAGAGGCGGTGGTCGTCTTCCACCAAAAGAATATGCCTGGTCTTCATGCCTGTTCCTGGAGTCTGCTGCCAAAACAACGGTAAAATACGGACAGAATGGATAAATCCGGTCGTGATCGGATAAGCGCGGCTCCGGCAAGTAGCCTGTGATCCCGTATATTTGCCGTAAATGGTATCCATGGATCAGCGGTTTAGAAAATCGGAGCGACTGAAAAGCAAAAAGACAATTGACCGGCTTTTTGCGCGGAATAACGAGGAGATCCTGGCCTTGTTCAGCTATCCGTTGAAGGTTTCGGCATTGCCCGGACCGGCGGAAGCCCTTCCTCAAATCTTGATATCTGTCTCCAAACGGCATTTCAAGCGGGCGGTAGACCGCAACCTCATCAAGCGCCGCATCCGCGAAGCGTACCGGCTCAACAAAGCCCTGCTGACGGCCGGCGGACATGCGCCGGCGAGCATTGCACTGGTATACGTTGCGAAAGAAATACTTTCTTATGCCGACATTGAAAAAAAGGTAAAGGTCGTTTTAAGAAAGTTGGGTAAACCGGAAGAATAAATCGTCTATCTTTATATAAACGGGTATACGTAAGCAACACTTGCCTATGAAATCGCTGAAAGTTGGAATTGTGGCCGTGGGAATGGCCGTCGGGCTGTTTGCCTTTACGGATCCGGGAGAGCGGACGTTCGAGATCATGAAGAACCTGGACATTTTTGCCACGCTCTTCAAAGAACTCAATACCTATTATGTGGATGACGTGAATCCCAACAAGGTCATCCGCACGGGCATCGACGCCATGCTGAAAAACCTCGATCCGTACACGGTATATTATCCCGAAGACGACATCGAGGACTACATGACGATGACCACGGGCAAGTACAACGGTATCGGTATTCTGACGCAGCATCGTCAGGGAAAATTCCTGGTTGTGATGGTATATGAAGGTACGCCTGCGGAGAAATCCGGCCTGCGCATCGGCGATGAGATTCTGAAAATCGACGGCGTAGAGATTTCAAAGGCAGGTACCAATGTCGACAAGCTGATGAAAGGCCAGACCGGAACGGCGGTGAAACTATCCGTCCGCCGGTACGGGCAGCAGCAGAGCGAGGAAATTACGGTCACCCGGGACGTCGTGAAAATGACCAACGTGCCCTACTACGGCATGATCAACGATGAAACCGGTTATATCGATCTCAAAGATTTTACGGGAACAGCCTCTCGGGAGGTTCGCCAGGCTTTTACCGAGCTCAAGGGCAAGGGGATGAAGAAGGTCATCTTGGATCTGCGCGATAATCCGGGCGGGTTGCTGAATATGGCGGTGGATATCTCCAATATCTTCGTCAACAAAGACTCTGAAATCGTTACAACGAAGGGTAAGGTAGCCGAATGGAACAAAACCTATACGGCTTTGTACCCGGCGGTTGATGCGAATATTCCGCTCGCCGTCCTCACCAACAGCCGCAGTGCTTCCGCTGCAGAAATCGTAGCGGGTGTTATTCAGGACTATGACCGGGGCGTACTCATCGGGCAGCGGAGCTTCGGAAAAGGGCTGGTGCAGATCACCCGGGACCTGAGCTATAACAGCAAACTGAAGATCACGACCGCGAAATACTACATTCCTTCCGGCCGGTGTATTCAGGCGATTGACTACAGCCACCGCAACCCGGATGGATCGGTCGGAAAAATCCCCGATTCCCTCCAGACGGCATTCAAGACCAAGACGAGCGGTCGCACGGTATACGACGGCGGAGGTATTGCTCCTGACCTGCCGGTAGAGCGCCCCGCCCAGTCTGCGATCCTGACGAGTTTATACCGCAAAGGATACCTGTTTGATTATGCCAACAAATACCGGTTCGATCACCCGAATATCAAACCCGGACGTGACTTTTCGCTCAGTGATGCAGAATATCAGGAGTTTGTAAAATGGCTCGGCGACAAGGACTATGATTACACGACGGATGTCGAGCGGAAATTTGAAGAACTCGAAGCGTCTGCACGCAAGGAAAAATACTACGATGTGGTGCAGGAGCAGTTGAAGGCGTTAAAAACCAAATTCGCCCACAGCAAAGACTCCGACCTGATGAAATTCCGGGATGAAATCCGGTACCTGCTGGAGCAGGAAATCGTCCTCCGTTATTACCTGCAAAAAGGCCTGCGCGAGCACTCGTTCACGAAAGACCCCGAAATCCAGGAAGCGCTCAAGCTCTTTGCAAATCAGGGCCGGTATGAGGCGATTCTGAAGGGAACGAAGTGAGGCTTAAAGCCTTGAGCATTAGGCTATAAGCTTTAAGCAGATGCCCGACGACACTATTCACGAATCGATGACATTGCTTATCGCTTATAGCCTACAGCCTATAGCTTCATGCTACAAGCAATAGGCCATACGCTTTAAGCCAGATGCCCGGCGACACTATTCGCCACTCGATGACATTGCTTATCGCTTATAGCATACAGCCTACAGCTAAACCAAAGGATTCAGGTCGGAATCGATCCACTGCCCCGGTTCCAAACCCATCAGCCAGGTTTGCCGGTCGGCTTCCTGGTGAGTATTGACTGGTGTGGTGACACGGGCGCCATCGGCGACGTAAATGACAGTCATTACTTCCCGCAGCCGGTCTGAGCTATTGCCGGGTGCGGCGTGGAGCGTCCAGCCGGCGTGGAAGGTAGCGTCTCCGGCCCGCATGGTCGTCGCCCGCGTAACCGGGTAGCCCCGCTCCTGAACAATACGGCTAAGTACTTCTTCTGATTCATCCGAAATAGCCATATTGCCGAGAAAGCCCAGTTCGTGCGAACCGGAGGCGAAAGTCAGCATGCCCATTTCTTCCGAGATATCCACGAGCGGCATCCACATGGTCACAGTCCGGTCGGTATCGACCGGCCAGTAGTACTGATCCTGATGCCAGGGAGTGGGCCCGCCTGAAGGCTCTTTGTACAGCGCCTGATCGTGGTAGATGCGCACGCGGTCGACGCCCATCAGGTCTGCTGCGATACCGGCGAACCGCTTTGCGAGGGTGAACCGGGCGACGTCCGGGTCCCGGCGCCAGAGGTTCATGATCTGGAGGAAGGCCTTGCCGTAGGTGTCACGATCTTCCATTTTGCGGGTTTCGGTATTGTAGCGGGCGGCCGCACGGGAGATGTATTCCCGGCTTTCTCCCGCCTCTGCGGGAGTCAGAACGCCGCGGAGAAGGATGTGTCCGTTGTCCCGGTAAGCGGCTTTCGCATCATCGGAAATCGCATAATACTGGTCGGGCAGAAAGAGGCCTGTTTTCATGGAAAAGAAGTTTACGGCAGGCAAATCACGGCGTTTCCGCTGCTCCTGACAAGCTAAAATTTGGCGGAAACTTGACGGATATTAGCCTGATTTTTTAAATTTGTCACAGAAGTATCAAAATAAGGCAAATGAAGCCCTCTTTCGAGCACATTGATTCGTTACCTGACAGTTCCTTCACCTTCCGAGAATTTGTATTACCCGCGTTTGATGCCCCCTATCATTTTCATCCGGAAATAGAACTGACACTCATTCTTTCGAGCCGCGGCAAGCGGTTCGTCGGCACAAATGTTTCCGATTTTGAAGCCGGAGACCTGGTCCTGATTGGCCCGAATCTGCCGCATTACTGGAAAAACGAAGGGAATACCGAGGAGGCCCATTCCATCGTGATTCAGTTCCGGGTTGATTTCCTCGGCGCAGACTTTTTCCGGAAGCCGGAATTCCTGTCGATCGCCCGGTTGCTGCAACGCTCCAAGTCGGGCCTGCATTTCTACGGAAAAACGGCTGAGCGCGCGATCAAGGAAATCCAGTACCTCCTGAAAGACAGCCATTTCCATCGCCTGCTGGGTTTGCTGGACCTGCTGCATACCCTTGCCGAAAGCCAGGAAGTAAACGTGCTGGATACCAGTCAGTTTTTTGCGCAGCTGCCGAAAACGGACTACGAACGTCTCAACAAAATCTATGCCTTCATGGCGGAGAACTTCCGGCAGGAGATCCGGCTGGAGACGATTTCGGAGCTGATCAACATGACGCCGCAGTCGTTTTGCCGCTATTTCAAGAAGGTAACGAAGAAAACCTTCATCGATTCGCTCAACGAATACCGGATTCGCTACGCCAGCCAGTTGCTGCTGTCGGACGGGGACCTGACCGTCGCCGAAATCTGCTACCAGAGCGGATTCGGGAATATTTCGCACTTCAACCGGCAGTTCCGGCAGATCACGGGCCTCGCTCCGTTGCAGTATCGCAATGAATTTTTGCGGGCGTAAGTTGCATTTCGAAAAAAAACGTCGTATTCTTGCAACCCGAAATCGAAGTACTGCACCATCGGGATGTGGAGCAGCTGGTAGCTTGCCACGTTCGGGACGTGGAGGTCGTGGGTTCGAATCCCGCCATCCCGACTCAAAAAAGGACAAAACGGACACTGCGCTGTTTTGTCCTTTTTGTTTGTAGCCGGATGTATGTTCCACCCATACCGGTTTCCTGATTACTTTTGGGATTCCGATTCCGGTTATTGCTCTCCTGCCTGGCTCTTATGCCTTCGTGATGGACCCGACGCGCGACGAATCCGCCGAACAAGTACTCTGGCACGCCTTCCGGGCGGGCGACGAAGAGGCTTATACCCGCCTCTATCACAACCACATCCGTGCCCTTTACCGGTATGGCATGAGCCTGGTGCCGGCGTCCGAGTCGTTTGTGCTCGATTGTATTCAGGATGTTTTCACGGAACTATGGATCAAGCGGGAGCGGGTAACAACGCCGGCCAGCGTCCGCCACTACCTGCTCAAAGCCCTCAAAAACCGCATTCTTCACCTCCTCGAACGAAAGGAAAAACCTTTTCAGCGGTTTCAGGAAATGGACCCGGAAGAACTATGGGCCGAGCCGAGCGAAGTAGAACAACGCGAAGAACTCGCTCACGCCCGTACCCGGGAAGAACGGCTCGAACTGCTCATCGCCCGGCTGCCACCCCGGCAACAGGAAGCACTCCGCCTCCGGTTTGTCGAAAACCTGGATTATGGCCGCATCGGCGAGCTCCTCGAAATCAGTAAACAGTCTGCCCAAAACCTCGTTTTCAGAGCGGTCGAGAAGCTTCGTGGCTGGATTTCGGTCGTTTCTGTACTTTTTCTATTATTTTTTTGAAAGAAAGCGAGTATGTTTTTGGAGATACTGTCATCTACTGACAACTAACTCCGGAACATGTCTCCTGCCGAACTCCTGACTGACGACGCGTTTGTCGACCACCAGCTGACGCCGACGCCCGCTTCGACGGCCTACTGGGCCGGGCGACTGTCCCGTTTTCCGGAAGAAAAACCGGCGTACGACGAAGCCAAGGCACTGCTTGAAGCGATCCGGCTGGGCTTGGACCGCTATGCGCAGACAACGATTCCGGAAGAGACCGTCCGGCAGTTGTTGTGGAAAATCCAGCAGGTCAACACATTGCATGGTTCAAAAGGGCGTAAGCCTGTTGTCCGTCGCTGGTTCAGCGGAGCGGCAGCAGTTGCTGCGGGTCTCGCACTGCTGCTTGGCGGGGGTGTCGCCTGGTGGCAGCTGTCCCGCCCGGTTCCGGCCTATGTCCGGAATACCGCCTCACTAAAAGATACCTCCGTCGAACGAACGAATACAAGCGGCAAGCCGGAGACCTTCCGCCTGCCGGACGGCTCGGAAGTCGTGCTCTCCTCAGGCAGCCGTCTGAGCTATCCTGCCGACTTCAACCGGCAGACGCGTACCGTTTATTTGTCGGGAGAAGCGAGTTTTTCGGTCACCAGAAATGCCGGCGTTCCTTTCCTGGTATATGCCAATGACGTGGTCACGAAAGTCATCGGGACGCGGTTTGTCGTCCGCGCGTTTGAGGGCGAGCAGGAGGTACGGATCAATGTTCAGTCCGGGCGGGTTTCCGTGTACCAGGACCGGCAAGCGCCCCGTGCCGACGCCAGGGGAGGGGTACTGCTTCTGCCCAATCAGCAGGTGGTCTTTTCCCGTCTGACCGAGCAATTCACCAAAAGCCTTATTGCACTTCCTCACCTGCTGCCCGGAGTGAGTACGCCCCGGTTTTCGTATGAAGAAACGCCCATTACCCAGGTTTTCAGGGACATAGAAAAGGCCTATGGCATCACGATTCTTTACAACGAAGAAACGCTGGGGCATTGCCAGCTGAATGCCTCGCTTGCGTCGCTCGGTTTTGAAGAAAAAATGGGTGTTATCTGTACGACGCTCGGCGCGCGTTACGAAATCATCGACGGACAGGTAATCCTGACCGGAGGTGGCTGCGAATGATGTATTTCCATTAACCGAAATTCTATTCACGCTATGATCCGTTAATCTCTACTCCTTTCCTCAATCCCCCATCCCGTCCGACTTATTACGACCAGCCTGCGCAGGGCCGGCAGGGAAATCGTGTGCCCGACTTATCCCAAATAACCTCCAGATCGATTACGAATGAAAAAACCTCCTTTTCACAACTATTTGAGAATAGCCTTCATCCAGGTACTCCTGGCGTCGCTGCTGGTCTCCGTTTCCTGGGCGCATCGTGCCGCCGCGCAGGAAGTACTGACGCAGCGGCTGTCGCTCAACGTCCGGAACGAGAGCCTGAAAAACGTTCTCAAGCTGATCGAAAAGTCGCTTAACGTTCGGTTTTCCTACAGCCCGCAGGTCGTTCCGCCGCATCATGCGGTATCGCTCAGCGTACAGTCAAAGCCGTTGCATGAAGTACTGGAGCAGTTGCTTACCCCGCTGGATGTGAGCTATACCGTTACGGGTCAGCAGATTATTCTGGTCCGGTCAAAAGGTCCCGGAATGGGCTTTCAACCGCCCCACCCCGCCGAAGCCATGGAAATTCCGGCGGAAGACCGCCCGATATCCGGCAGCGTCCGGGATGAAAAAGACGAACCGCTTCCGGGCGTGAACATCCTGCTCAAAGGCACCACGCGCGGTACCATGACCGACAAAAACGGGAATTACCGGCTGAGTATTCCGGAAGGTGCGCAGACGCTCGTATTCAGCTTCGTAGGCTTTCAGACGGAAGAAATTCCGGTGACGACGCAGCGGGAACTGAACGTACACCTGAAAGTTGCTGTCCGCTCGATTCAGGAAGTAGTGGTTGTGGGATACGGTACCCTGAGCCGGAAGGAAATTTCCAGTGCCGTGACGCACCTTTCCTCGAAAGACCTCCTGCAGGTAGGCGCCAACAGTCCGCTGATGGCGATTCAGGGAAAAGTTGCGGGGTTGTCGGTAACGAATACGGCTGCCGCTGATCCGAACTCTACGCCCAGTATTCAGCTGCGCGGGGTATCGTCGAGAAGCGCCGGGCTCGGACCGCTGTTTGTTATCAACGGTATTCCGGGAGGTAACCTCGATAACATCAACCAGAATGAAATCGAATCGATCGATGTGCTGAAAGGCGGCGCCGCCTCCGCGATCTACGGAACGCGCGGCAGCAACGGGGTCATCGTCATCACGACGAAACGGGGTTCCGAACAGTCCCGGATTTTTTACGACGGATACGGCTCGTTTGACTACCTGACGAATACCCTGCCCGTTTTGAGCAAGGAGCAGTTTCTGGCCAACAAGCGGGGCGTGGACCTCGGCGGAAATACCAACTGGCTCAAGGCCGTCAGTCAGGCGCCGGTATTCTCCCAGAAACATACCCTGCAGTTTTCAGGCGGAAACGGAAAAACGAATTATTTCACCTCGCTCGACTACCGGAACGCCCGGGGGATCGACCTGCGCTCTTCCAAAGAAGAATATGGTGGTCGGGTGAATATCAACCACACCTCCCAGAACAACCTCTACGCCCTTACGTTTACCGCCGCGCCGCGCTATGCCCGGACCAACTCGGCAGATTACAGCGGATTCAACTACGCGCTCACGCTAAATCCAACGCAGCCGATTTACGACCAGAACGGCCGGTATGTCTACATTACGACGGGCTTTTTTGCGAATAACCCGGTTGAAAATGCCAAGGAGGTCGTCGCGCAGGCAGAACGGAAATACCTCGATATCAACGGGTCCTTCAAACTCAATCTGACGGACAACCTGAATACGCTGGTGACGGTGGGTCAGGTGACGTCTTCCGTGCGGAATATGTCTTTCCAACCGTCTACGCTGACGACGATCATCAACGGAAACGGCCGGAACAATGCATCGCAGGGACTGGACGAGAATGATCAGAAGAGTTTCGAATGGACCGGCAACTATGCGCAGGAATTCGGCAAGCACTCGGTGAAAGCCCTGGCGGGGTATTCCTACCAGCTTTTTACCAGCTCCGGTTTTGGCGCTTCGAACGAGAATTTTCCTTCCAATGCCCTGACTTACAATAACCTCGGAACAGGTCTCTGGAACCTGGAGAAGGGGATCAACGGGGTGAGCTCCTACAAAAACAGCTCCAAACTGGTTGGCTTCTTCGGACGGGTGAACTATGATTTCAACCAGAAGTATTTCCTTTCGGCGAGTCTCCGCCGCGAGGGGTCATCCAAGTTCGGATATGACAACAAGTGGGGGTATTTCCCGGCGGCGTCTGCAGGCTGGCGGCTGAGCGAGGAAAACTTCGCAAAAGGTGTTTCCTGGATTAACGAACTGAAACTCCGGGCTGACTATGGCGAAACCGGCAACCAGGATTTCGGAAACTACCTGTCGCTCGATACCTACAGCGGTTATGGCTATTACCCGTACAACGGTACCTCGTATCAGGTATGGGGCCCGAGCCAGAATACCAATTACAACCTCCGCTGGGAAAAGGCGCTCAACTTCAACGTAGGGGTGGATTTTGACCTCTTCAAAGACAGCCGCCTTACGGGAAGTTTGAACTACTACATCCGGACGAACAAGGATCTGCTGGGTTCCTATGCCGTACCCAACCCGCCCAACGTACAGGGATCTACGTTCGCGAACGTCGGTACGATGAAAAACTCCGGCCTGGAGATTCAACTGAACGCGATGGTCGTCAGCAACAAGAAATTTACCTACCAGGTGAGCTTTGCCGGGGCGACGAACAGCAACAAATTTGTGTCGTTTTCGAACGAAGCCTACAAGGGTCAGACGTACGTCGACGTGGTGGGTATGCCCGCTCCCGGCAGCCCCGGAAACATCCAGCGGTTGCAGGAAGGTACCCGTATCGGGAGCTTCTACATGCTGAGATCGGCCGGTGTGGACCAGACCGGCGCGCTGCAGGTGTACAACAAAAAGGGTGAAGTAATCGCGGCGAATAAGGCGACGAACGACGACAAGCAGTTTGTCGGAAACGGTCTGCCGCAGTTTACCGCCAGCCTCAACAACTCCCTGCATTACGGGAAGTGGGACCTGACGGTATTCCTCCGCGGAACGTTCGGGTACAAGCTCTTCAACACCTACGCCTTTTACATCGGAACACCGGCCACGCAGCAGAACGCCAACGTGCTGACCTCGGCATATGACGGCGGCAAGTACTCGAAGCTGACCAATCCGGCGACGTACTCCTCTCTTTCCGATTACTTCCTCGAAGCAGGCTCGTTCGTGAAAGTTGACAACGTGACGCTGAGCTTTACCCAGCCGCTGCACTTCAAATTCCTGAAATCGGTACGCCTTTACGCGACTACCCGGAACCTGAAGACGTTCACCCGGTACACCGGCGGTGATCCGGATCTCGTGCAGGTAAACGGCCTGAATCCTGGCATCAATAATTCACTTTCCTATTATCCGGCCACGACCCAGTTGATCGGCGGCATTCAATTGACACTCTGACGATGAAATCTTTCAAAAAAATAGCAGGAGGAGCGTTCTGCGGCATGGCGATGTTGCTGGCTGCCGGTTGCACCAACCTCGACGAAGTACTGTACGACCGGATTACCTCCGGGAACTTCCTCCAGACCAGGCAGGACGTTATCCGGGACTTTCTCCGGGCCTTCGAACACAGCTACTGGAGCATTCAGGGCGGCGCGACGTTTATGTTGCAGGAAAACAGTACCGACGAACTCATGACGCCGAACCGGCAGGGCGACTGGTTCGACGGCGGGCAGTACCAGCGTGTGCACTACCACACCTGGACGCCTAATGACAACTACACCAGCGATGCCTGGAACGCTCTTTATCAGGGCGTTAACCTCGCTACCAACTCGCTCGAAGACCTCGAAGCCATTCAGAATCCGGACAAGTTTGAAATGACCCGGGCCGAACTCGACGGCATGATCGCCGAGCTCCGCGTACTCCGTGCCTGGCTCAACCTGCGCCTGTTTGACTTCTACCGGAATATTGTCCTTGTGAAAAAAGTGAAAGGGCAGTCTCAGGGCGGTCCGCAATCGCCGCCGCAGGAAACGTTCGCCTACATCGAGCAGGAATTGAAAGAAGCTCTTCCGAAACTGCCCACCCGGGAAAGCCTCGCCGGGCAGTCGTCGGGTCGCTGGACACAAGCCGGCGCCGCCTCTCTCCTCGTGCGTCTGTACCTCAACGCCAAGGTTTATACCGGCACGGATCGTTTCGCCGATTGCGCGACGGTATGCCAGGATATCCTCGCCGGAAAGTATGGCAAGTATGCGCTGGAAACCCGCTGGGACGCGCCGTTTGATTATACCAATCCCAACGGCAACGAAACGATTTTCGGTTTCCCGGGAAGCTTTGCCCTGACGCACTGGCAGTATGATTCGGGAATGTATTTCTGGATGCTTCCGTACCAGGCGACTTTCTACTTCGGATTCACCGATTTCGGAACCGCCAACCCGAAATATGCCCTTCAGCCGGGCCGCGACATAGACGGAAAAGAGTATACTTTTTCCCTCGGAAAGCCGTACCTGAAATTCGCGAAGTACCCGGATGATTTGCGGTTCAAAAACTATAAAAACCTCGGCGACAGCAAGCGTGAAGGCATGTTTCTCTCCGGATACCTGCTGTATACCAACGCAAAGGGCCAGCCGGATACCGTTCGCGGAAACAAAGGCCCGTACCCGCTGTATTTCCGGGATCAGGTCGGGATGTTCCTCAATGCCAAACCGGGTACGGTGATCGCCGACAAGGAGTCGAACATGAACCACGCCGACCATAACTCCGGCATTTTCCCGGTGAAGTACCCGTACTACCCGAGTACCGATGCCAACAAGATCACTTCGGCGTATGCGGAAATCCGGCTCGCGGAGATTTACTATTCCCTGGCAGAGTGCAAGTACCGGGCGGGCGACAAGGCCGCTGCCGCAACGCTCCTCAATACTGTTCGGGCGCGGAACTATCCGGTCGGCTCGCCAAGCCTGTACAAGGCCGACGGTAGCCAGCTCAACGACCAGGAAATGATCGATGAATGGGGCCGCGAGTTTCTGGTGGAAGGCCGCCGGCGTACCGACCTCATCCGCTGGGGCGTATTCAACTCCGGTACCTGGTGGGACAAGCAGCCGGATGCCGACGATCATACGGCTATTTTCTGTATCGGACAAAACGTCCTCAACGTCTCTACCCAACTCAAGCAGAATCCCGGATACTGATCCGGGCCACGGAAAACGACCGTGTTGTCGGGTCGGCGCTGGCGCCGACCCGACAACACGGTTACTTTTTTATAGCATGCCGCTGATCCGGTCTTTTTGGCGGAGGTGATGGCGGAGATGCATTTCCGCAAACTGAAGCCATTCCTGCGCGCTGAAGTACCGGAGACCGGGATGGGCTGTTTTTCCGACGGAAGTGGAAAAAGCGGGTTCTTCGGTCAGGCCGTTGACGCGGTCGCGTATGCGGACCAACCGTACCCGGAGTTCTTCGGTACTGGCCGGTTGCGGCAGGTCCAGGCGGTTGTAAGGGTTTTCGATTTTCAGATCCGGAAAGGCATTGGCGGCAAAGAAGCGTTTGGCTTCCGGGTGCATGGGCTCGGTGGCATGTTCGGTGCCACTTCCCATCGCCGTGATGATCTGTTCAACAAAATATTCGGTATCCTCGATGAGGTGCACGTACACCTGCCCGAGCGACCAGGCCTCTTCCGACGGCCGGTACTGCAACTGCGCGAGGGTGTAGTGATCGAGAAAACCGATCCATTGACCGATGGTCTCGTTGAATTGCTGCCGGAGGGCTTCGATAGGAGTTTTCATAGTACCGGAATCGGGAGAGTTGCGGTTTGCAGCATATCTCCGGCGATGGGTCAGGTGTGGTAAAAAATCAAAAAAAATTAGGGTAACGGGTCGGTGGGTTGTCACTACGTCGAAAATACACAACTCAACGCAAAGTCATGAAAACACGAACCCTGAAAACCTTTTTGTACATTCTTCCCCTTCTGTTTGCTGTATCCTGTCACAAAGATTCCGAACCTTCTCCCGGCCCGAATAGCTGGAAGTACCAGCGTATTGTCGACAAGTTTCTACAGGCTGGCGCTACAGGTGTCAGCGTAACCGTCATTTCTCCGCAGGGTACCTGGACCGGCGCCGGCGGGAAGGCCGACGTCCAGGGTAATACGGTTCTGAAGCCCGAAAATACCCTTCGCATCGGCAGTATGACCAAACTATTTGCGATGGCAACGATCCTGAAATTACAGGAAGAAAAAGTCCTGAATATCAAGGATAAAATCAGCAAGTACATCCCCGCATCCATCACCGGCCGGATTGCCAACGGCAACGACATCACGATCGAACAATGCCTGAACCATACCTCCGGTGTGGCCGAATACCTGACCGAAGACGTATTCGTCGGCATCATGAACGGGACCATCTCCCGGTTTTCCGCCGAGCGCAATCTCCAGTTTATCTACGACAAGCCCGCATATGCCACTCCCGGCAAAGGCTCGAAGTATTGCAACTCCAATTACCTGCTGCTTTCGTCCGTCATCAGTCATGCGACCGGTAAACCGGCCTACGATGTGGTCCGGGAAAAAATCATCACTCCCCTCAACCTGAAAAATACGTTCCCGGGTACTGCAACCCCGACCACCCTCACCAAAGCCTATTACAGCGAAGCGGAAAACGGTTCGAACGCCGCCGATGTAACCGCTCTGGATAACGCGGCGGTAGGTGGTGAAGGCGCACTCGACGGGGGTATGATCGCTACATCCGAAGATATTGCCCATTTTCTGGAAGCGCTGCTGACCGGTAAAGTACTGTCGGCCAGCTCCCTCGCGCAAATGCAGACCTTCCAGCCCATTAATCCCGAAGACCTGACAGAGGACCTGCTCTACTACAAAGGCTATGGACTGGGCCTGATGAAAATCGAAACGAACAAGGGTACTGCCCTCGGTCACGACGGCCACGTCCACGGTTTCGTCGGCAAAGCCTTCTACCTGCCTTCCCAGAAAGTAACGATGGTGATCCTGCTCAATAGCTGGTCCCCCGCGGCGGTGAAGGTGTTGAATGCGAAGGAGACGTTTGATTTGTTGTTTTAAGGCGATAAGCCGTAGGCTTTAAGCTATAGGCTCGCATTCGGTGGCGAGCTGCTTATAGCTTAAAGCCTACAGCTTAAAGCCGATTGCTTAAAGCCGAAAGCCGACCGCCATCTTCACGCCCCCGGCACCTTAAACCGAAACGTGCTGCCATAGCCGAGGCCTTCGCTTTGGGCGGAAATGCTGCCGCCCTGGGCTTCGATGAAGTCTTTGGCGATAGCGAGGCCAAGACCTGTGCCGGTTTTGCCGTGGCCGTCGGGTATCTGGAAATACCGGTCAAAAATGCGCGTGATGTACTGGGCTTCAATACCCCGCCCTTTGTCGGTAACGGAGAATACCACGCCGTCCTTTTCCAGGGTAATAGTCAGCGAAACAGTACTTTGCTCGGGACTGTACCGGATAGCGTTGGTCAGGAAATTAATGAGTACCCAGGCTGTTTTTTCGGGATCGGCGAGTACCGGTACCGGCTGGTCGGGCAGGGCGGCGTCGAGTATTACCTGCTTCTGGCCGGCGGTACTCCGCACGCTGTCGAGGGCGAGGGAGACGATCCGGCGGGCATCCACCGGCCCGATCTGCAACTGAATATTCCCGGTTTCCACCTGGGATAGTTCCAGCAGTTCGCCCGTGATGCGCAGCAGGCGCTGGGTATCTGCCTGGATACTGGAGATGAGCTGCTGCTGGTCGTCGTTGAGCGACCCCACGCGCGAATCTTCCAGCAATTGCAAACTCATCTTGATCGCTGAAATAGGCGTTTTGAGTTCGTGGGAGACCGTCGCGATGAAATGCGTTTTGGCTTGGTCGAGGTCATGAAACCGGGTGACATTCCGGAGCAGCAATACCTCGCCGATGGGCTTGTCGCCGCTCCGTACGACCTGCGTTTCCCGTGTGAAAAAGGCTTCCTGGCCATCCACGACAATCTTGAGCTCGTCCCGTTTTTCCTGCAAAAGCGTCCGGAGAAGATCGTTTCGCACGGCTACATCGGGCGCGTATTTCCCGACGAGTTCCGGCTCCTTCATCCCGAGCAGCGACAGAGCCAGGTCGTTGACAAAGAGAATAACCCGCTTTTCATCCAGCCCGATGATGGCTTCCGGCATCGAGGCGATGACGGTTTCAATGCGTCTTTTCTCAAACTGAAGCTTGGCCAGGTTGCTGTTCTCCCACTGATCCAGTTTCTGCGCCATGGTATTGAAGGCCTGGGCGAGTTCGCCGAACTCGTCGTCCGACCGGTAGCCCAGCCGCGTGGCGTAGTTCCGGGCGGCTACTTCCTTGATTTTTTCCGTGAGCTCCCGGATGGGGTTGGCGATAAAAGAAGGGACGTTGATGGCGAGGGAAAAGGTCACCAGGATACACAACGTCGCAATACACGTCAGCAGCACCAGCGCGGTCTGCGCGGTATCCTGTGCCGTTTTATTTTTCCGGAAGATGGCCTGCCGGTTGAGCTCCGCGATGCGGTGAAGCGGCTCCCGCAGGGATTTCAGCGGGAAAAACTGGCTCGTATCCTGCTTCCACCGGTCGAAACCCAGCCGGACGCGGCGGGAAAGATCGTTCTCGCCCACCTCGGTGCCGTTGTGCTCCTGCCGGGCGAGCGATTGCTCGAAGCGGTCGTAGTCCGTCGTCGGCAACCCCGCCTCCCGGTCGTCGATAAACTGGTTCATCTGTTCGACGTACTCGAGTGACTCGTAGTTGGCCTTCAGAATGTCCTGGGAGTCGTTTGCCAGTTCCCGCAGAAAATAAACGCCCAGTCCTCCGAGCATCGCGACTACGAGGAACAGAAACCAGAATCCCAGGGAAAGCTTTGCCTTCAGTTTCATGATAATATAATCAGGTCGATATCCGATTCCCCGAGCTTTTTCAGCAACCGGTTGAAGAGGCTGGTCCGCAGAATAACCTGAAACAGGCTGATATGCGGTTTCCCGATGCAGACGGTGGTAATGGCGTATTTTTCGGCAGTGGCGGTGATGGTACCGGCGATGTCCGCTTCGTGTACCTGAATGACCTCCGCGCCCAGCTCCGTTGCGAGCTTGAAGTTATTGATTAAATGCCGCTGCAAGGCCAGGGGTATGTTGTTTTGATTCTCCCGCGGGGTGTGTACGTAAAGCAGGAACCACTGCGCGTGGTAGTAGCTGGCGAGGCGGGCCGTTTTGCGGATAATCCGCCGGGCCGTCTCATGCGAGGAGCTGACACAGGCCAGAAAACGCTCGGGAGCCGCCGTACCGGGCAGCTCCTGCTCGATTTTCCGCTCCACCTGCGACGCTACTTCCCGTAGGGCAAGCTCCCGCAGTTGCAGGATTTTTTCCGACTGGAAGAAGTTCTGGAGGGCCTGGGCGACTTTTTCAGGATGATAGATCTTGCCTTCCCGGAGGCGGGTGATGAGCTCATCGGCCGTAAGGTCGATGTTGACTACTTCGTCGGCGGCGTGCAGTACCTGATCCGGTATCCGCTCCGAAATCCGGATGCCGGATATCCGCTCGGCTTCTTCATTGAGGCTCTCGAGATGCTGGACATTAACCGCCGAAATCACGCTGATGCCCTGATCCAGGATTTCGAAGACGTCCTGCCAGCGCTTTTCATTTTTACTTCCGGGAATGTTGGTGTGGGCGAGCTCGTCGACCAGCACCACCTCCGGCCTTGCTGTCAGAATGGCGGCGAGGTCCATTTCTTCCAGCTCTTTTCCCTTGTAAAAAACACGCCGGCGCGGAATGACCGGAAGCCCCTCTACCAGGGCTTCCGTTTCTTTCCGGCCGTGCGTTTCTATAAAGCCGATCTGTACATCCACCCCGTTGCGGAGCAGGGTATGCGCCTCCTGGAGCATCCGGAAGGATTTCCCTACGCCGGCACTCATCCCGATATAGACCTTGAACTTGCCCCGGCGGGATCGTTGGAGGAGTTCGAGAAAGTGCGAGTTTTCCATTGATCAGAACGAAAAACAGAGAGAGGTTTTCAGACTGGTATTCGAAGAGGCCACCCCGCCATCTTTCTGGAAGACAGCTTCTTTGCTGTTGAGTACCCGGCCCTCCATGCGCGCCAGTACATGGTCGGTGAAGCGGTAGTCGGCATTCAGAGAGTATCCCCAGACCGCAAACGGCGCCGGTGACGAAATGATAACTCCTTTTTTATCCTGATAGTACTCCACCCGGCCTGCCAGCGCGAGGCGGTCGGTCCACTGATACCGGACAATGGCGATGGGCGAGTACCAGGCGTCATAGGTGCTGCTGCCCTTGCTTTGCTGCTGGATACCGATGTCAAAGGCCGCCGTCACGCCCCAGCGATCCGATAGTTTGACGACGGCATACAGGTTGTGAAAATACCGCATCTGCCGGGTGGAATCCGGCTTGTCGCTGCCGATGAAACTGCTGGAATTCAGCGTTACCTTGTCGTTTGGCTTGAATTGTACCTGCCAGCCGAAGGCCGGCGTCTGATTGCCGGAGACGCGTTGAATGCGCTGCCAACCGTTGAGGTACAACGCGCTGAACTGCCAGTTTCCGGTGGCATAGGAGAGCTTCGCGCCGGCTTCGTAGTAGGGGGAGTTCTCGGCGAGCAGACTGCGGCTCAGGGTCCAGTTATCTTTTCCGACAGCACTTTCAAATCCGATGTGGGAAGGCATAATCCCGGCGTCGAGCCAGAGGTCTTTCGCCAGGCGTACGCCCACGTTTGCCTCCCATACATGCCGGAGAAGTTCCGGTTCGGCAGCGAGGTTATACTGGGCATAGGTCCCGGCCATGAGACCGATGTTCCCCCGGATGCGGTCGGTCTGATACGCGGCCTTCACCATAGCCAGGTTCAGGTTCAGTTCGTTGTGCCGGTTGAAGTTGTACAGAAAGCCGTCGCTCAGGTGGTTGGTTGGCCGGTTGAAATCGTAGTTGTAATACACTTCAGCATAGCCGCTGAAGGTCAGGGAAGAATCAGCCTGAGCCATCGCCGCCTGCGAAACGCCTGCCAGCAGGCAGGTAATACCCAACATTCGGAGCACTTTCATAATGGGAAAAGAAGAAAATTCAAGCGAAAAAAGCGACTTATAAAGCAAGATTCAGTTCGAGTACATTGACCGTAGCGACGCCGCCGATAGCCGAACGGCTGGTATGCGCTTCGACCAGTTTTTGTAATTTTTCGGGTGAAACACCGCGCAAACGGGCGATACGCGGTACCTGAACAAGCGCTGCTTCAGGCGAGATATCCGGATCGAGGCCTGAACCGGAAGCCGTGACGAGGTCGGCAGGTACATCCGACCGTTTGACGCCGGGATTATGTACCAGGAAAGTATCGATCCGCGCCTGTACTTCCTTCAGGTAGTCGGGGTTGGACGGACCTTTGTTGGACCCGGCCGATCCGGCCGCATTGTACCCGACGGCAGAGGGCCGTCCCAGAAAAAAGCGCTCGTCCGTGAACGACTGCCCGAGGAGCTTCGCGCCTACGACCTGGTCGCCTTTTTTCACCCATTCTACGTTGCCGCCGGTAGGACTCAGCTGAGCCACTGCCCAGACAATCGCAGGATATACCACACTAAAAAAGAGAATCGAAAAGGCGGTCAGCTTCAGCGCCGGCCAGAAATGCGTTTTCATATCCGGAAAATTTAAAAGAAGAGGGAAACGACCAGGTCAATAATCTTGATACCGATAAAGGGTACTACCACGCCGCCGAGGCCATAGATAAACAGGTTACGCCGCAGGAGCGCACTCGCTCCGATCGGCTTATAGGTAACCCCTTTCAGCGCGAGCGGAATCAGCAGGGGAATTACGATGGCGTTGAAGATAACAGCTGAGAGAATAGCCGACTCAGGGCTGTGCAATCCCATGATATTCAGCTTCTGCAAACCCGGTATGCTGAGGATGAACAGCGCGGGAACAATGGCGAAGTACTTCGCGACGTCATTGGCGATGGAAAAGGTCGTCAGCGTACCGCGCGTCATGAGCAACTGCTTTCCGATTTCGACGATTTCGATGAGCTTGGTAGGATCGTTGTCGAGGTCGACCATGTTACCGGCCTCTTTCGCCGCTTGAGTACCGGAGTTCATGGCTACTCCCACGTCGGCCTGGGCCAGCGCCGGCGCGTCGTTGGTACCGTCGCCCATCATGGCTACCAGCTTACCCTGCGCCTGTTCGGTACGGATGTACTGCATTTTGTCTTCGGGTTTGGCTTCGGCGATGAAGTCGTCCACCCCTGCTTTCCGGGCGATATACTCGGCAGTCAGCGGGTTGTCGCCCGTCACCATTACCGTTTTCACGCCCATCTTCCGGAGGCGTTCAAACCGCTCCTGCATACCGGGTTTGATGATATCCTGGAGTTCGATGACGCCTTGTACGTCTTCGTTGCGGGCCACAACCAGCGGCGTACCGCCGTTGCCCGCAATGGTGCGCACCCGATCACTTACTTCCGACGGGAAAGACTGCCCGTTTCGCTTCAGCATATTCCGGATAGCGTCCTGCGCGCCCTTGCGGATACTTTCACCAGACGGCAGGTTGATACCCGACGAGCGGGTTTCAGCGGTGAACTTGATGAGCTGCACACCTTCGGGGAGGGTCGCTTTCGCGCCCTGCTGGCGGGCCAGCTCAACGATAGACTTCCCTTCCGGCGTTTCATCAGCCAGGGAGGACAGCAACGCGATTTCGGAGAACGCTTCTTCCCGGACGCCGGGTGCGGGCCAGAAGTGCGTCGCGCGGCGGTTGCCAAGGGTAATGGTACCCGTTTTATCGAGCAGCAGGGTGTCTACGTCGCCCGCTGTTTCAACGGCACGGCCGGATTTGGTAATCACGTTGGCGCGGAGTGCCCGGTCCATCCCCGCAATCCCGATGGCGGAAAGAAGTCCGCCGATAGTGGTCGGAATGAGGCAGACGAAAAGTGAGATGAAGGCAGCGATCGGAATCGGCGTCTGCGCATAGTCCGCGAAGGGCTTCAGCGTCACACAGACTATCACAAAGACCAGCGTAAATCCGGCAAGGAGGATGGTCAGCGCGATTTCGTTCGGCGTTTTCTGGCGGGACGCGCCTTCTACAAGCGCGATCATCTTGTCGAGGAAGCTTTCACCGGGTTGTGTGGTGACAAGTACCTTGATCTGGTCAGACAGTACTTTCGTACCGCCGGTGACACTCGACCGGTCGCCGCCTGCTTCCCGGATGACCGGGGCCGATTCGCCGGTAATAGCCGATTCGTCGATCGTCGCAATGCCTTCGATGATTTCACCGTCGGACGGGATGATATCGCCGGTTTCGCAGAGAAATACGTCGCCTTTCCGGAGCTGGGAGGAAGGTACGGTCTTGACTTCGTTGAGGTACATTTCCCCGACGGTCTGGACGAGTTTGGCGGGGGTTTCTTCCCGGGTTTTCCGGAGGCTATCGGCCTGTGCCTTACCCCGTGCCTCCGCGATGGCTTCGGCGAAGTTGGCGAAGAGGACTGTCAGGAGCAGAATCAGAAAAACGAGCAGGTTATAGGCCAGAGAACCCTGGGACTGGTCACCGGTAAAGGCGACATACAGGGTAACGGCCAGCATGACGATCGTCCCGAGTTCAACAGTAAACATGACCGGGTTCCGGAACTGTACCCGCGGGTTCAGCTTCAGGAAGGATTGCCGGATGGCTGTGCGAACCAGTGCAGGTTCGAAAAGCCGGGTGGAGGAAGTACTCATTTCAGTGGAGGAGAGCGGAAATCGCCGCCTTCCGTTTGTTAGAGTGAGAAATATTCAGCGAGAGGACCAAGTGCAAGGGCCGGGAAGAACGACAGGGCTGCGAGGATCACGATGACCGCGAAGACCATGATGCCGAAGGTTCCGGTGTCGGTACGGAGCGTACCCGCCGATTCGGGAATGTATTTTTTGGAAGCCAGCAGACCGGCAATGGCCACAGGCCCGATGATGGGAAGAAAGCGGGTGAGGATCAGGCAGATACCGGTCGAAATATTCCAGAACGGATTGTTATCGCCGAGGCCTTCAAAGCCCGAGCCGTTGTTTGCGGAGGAAGAAGTAAATTCATACAGCATTTCGGAAAATCCGTGGAAACCGGGGTTGTTGAGCCAGGCGGTTGCGTGATTCGGCTGTCCCTCCGCATTGACAAACCACCAGCCCATGTTGGCGTCGGCCGAAGCGAGGTAGCTGGCAATCGCCGTACCGGTCATGATCATCAGCGGGTGAACGAGGGCGACGATCATCGCGATTTTCATCTCGCGGGCTTCTACTTTCTTACCCATGAATTCGGGCGTCCGGCCAACCATCAATCCGGAAATAAATACCGCCAGAATGATGAAGATGTAGAAGTTGAGGATACCCGCGCCGCAGCCTCCGTAAAAGGCGTTGGTCATCATACTGAGCAGCTCCATCGCGCCGGAAAGCGGCATGGTACTGTCGTGCATGCTGTTGACTGAACCGGTGGAGATAACCGTGGTGATGATGGACCAGTACGCGGAGGCCGTCGCGCCGAACCGTACTTCCTTCCCTTCCATCGCGCCGTGCGTTTGTGCGATACCGAGGCGGTCGATCGCCGGATTTCCCTGGATTTCACTCCAGACCGTCGGCGCAAGCAGCAATAGAAAACCGACCGTCATTACACCGAAGACCATGCGGCTGAAGCGGCGGTTCCGGATGTAGAAGCCCATCGCAAAGATCATTCCGAGGGGAATGACCGTCTGTGCCAGTAGCTCGACGATCATCGTCAGGTAGTTCGGGTTTTCGAGAGGGTGTGCGGAGTTGGCGCCGAAATACCCGCCGCCGTTGGTACCGATGTGCTTGATGGCAATCATCGCCGCGGCCGGTCCCTGGGATACCTGCACGGTATCGCCCTGAAGCGAGGTATACTCGGCCTTGCCGACGAGGTTCATCGGCGTGCCGTTGAATACCAGCACGATAGCGACGATAAGCGAAAGCGGCAGCAGTACCCGGGTACAGGATTTCAGGAAGAAATCATAGAAGTTACCCAGCTCCGTCGTTTGCCGGTCCCGGATCGCTTTGAAAATCACCACAGCGGCCGCCATACCTGTTCCGGCAGAAACAAACTGCAGGAAGTTGAGGCAGAAGATCTGGCTGAAGTAGGAGACGCCCGTTTCGCCGGAGTAGTGCTGAAGGTTACAGTTGACGAGAAAGCTGATCGCCGTATTGAAGGCCAGGTCCGGCGTCATGTCCGGGTTGCCGTCGGGGTTCCAGGGTAGCCAGCTTTGGTTGGTCAGGACGAACATCGCCCACAAAAACCAGATGAGGTTGATCGTCAGAAGGGCCTTGAGGTGGTCTTTCCAGGTCATTTCCCGGGAAGCGTCGATGCCGGAGGCCCGGAAAAACAACCGTTCGATCGGACCGAAAACCGCATCCAGGAAAGTGGATTCGCCTGCGTAGAGACGGGCCATGTAACGGCCGAGCGGAATGGAAAGGGCAACCGTCATGGCGAAAATGAACAGGATGCCCAGTAGTTCAGTAGTCATTTTCTAGAATTTTTCAGGCTTTAGCAGCACATAGATCATGTAGCCGAAGACCAACAGGGAAAGAAAGAACAGAGCGGAAAACATGGCGATCAGATTTTTTCGAAGTATTCGACCGATTTGAAAAAGAGCCAGAAGCAAAACAGGCCCAGCAGCAACCAGAGAACAGTGAAAAGCATGGCGTGATGAATTGGTGATACATGCCGGAAGAAGAAAGGCACATGCCATGTCGAAAAGAAAAACATCAACACGCTGAATATCAGTGTATTGTGTAATTGTTCGCCGGATATAAAACAAAAGAACCCTTCCAAAACGGAAGGGTTCTTTTTCATTTCGGCAGGATTAGCGGACCGTCAGCTGGTGTTCTTCTATTTTCCGGTAGAGGGTGGTGAGCCCTATTCCAAGCAAACGTGCCGCTTCGGTTTTGTTGCCGTGGGTATGCTGAAGGACGCGCTGGATATGCACGCGTTCAAGGGTAGCCAGGTCGTAACTATCTCCGGCCGGCGCCTGTCCGGGGCTGAGCGAAAACGGCAGGCTTTCCGCCTTGAGTACCCCGTTTTCATTCAGGATCAACGCCCGTTCGATCACGTTGCGCAGCTCCCGGATATTTCCGGGCCAGGAATGGCCGGATAGCTGCCGGAGAAAAGCCGGTTCAATTTCCCGGAAGGGTATCCGCAGCCGGGCGGACAGGGTACGCGCCAGACCCTCCGCAAGAAGGGGCAGGTCGCCGGGGCGCTCCCGTAACGGGGGCAGTCCGATCTGGAAGACGGACAGGCGGTAGTACAAATCCGGGCGGAATGTACCGGCCTGGCTTTCTTTCAGCAGGTCCCGGTTGGTGGCGGCAAGGATGCGGACGTTGACTTTCGTCGGTCGGGTGTCGCCGACGCGCAGAAATTCCTGGGTTTCGAGGACGCGGAGGAGTTTGGCCTGGAGATCGGCGGACAGCTCCCCGATTTCATCCAGAAAAAGAGTTCCGCCGTTGGCTTCTTCAAAAAGGCCTTGTTTGTCTTTGGTTGCTCCGGTGAAAGAGCCCGCCCGGTGGCCGAACAGTTCGCTTTCCAGCAACTCCCGCGAGAACGCCCCGCAGTTGATAGCCAGAAAGGTTTTGGCTCTCCGGCTGCTCTCCCGGTGGATGGCCTGGGCAAAGAGCTCCTTGCCCGTACCGGTCTCGCCGATGAGGAGGACGGTTGTATCGGTCTGGGCGACGCGCCGCGCCAGGTCCCGTGCGCGGACAATCTCCGGCGAAGTACCCTGAATATCGTCGAGTGAAAAAAGTGCACCAGCGACCTGCTCTTCCAGCTCCCGGACGCGCGCCTGGAGCTGTGCCTTTTCGAGTGCTTTGCTGACCACGGTGACAATGCGGTCGTTGTCGTCGCCTTTGACGAGGTAATCAAACGCCCCGTTTTTCATCGCCAGGACGCTGTCGGGAATGGTTCCGTAGGCCGTCAGCAGCAATACTTCTACCGCAGGATGCGCGGCCTTGATTTTAGCTACTGCTTCGATGCCGTTGCCGTCTGGCAGCCGGACATCCAGCAAAACCACCCGTACCTCCGGAGATTTATCGAGCAGCGCGACGCCTGTGCGCAGGCTTTCGGCCTCCAGAACCTCGTATTGTTCCAGGCGAAGCACCCGGGCCAGCAGGGTCCGCAGCCGCGTCTCATCGTCGATAATCAGGAGGGTGCTTGTCATGGTGGTGAGTATGTGGGTGCAAAGAAACAGGCGGAGTTCAGTTTTCGGTTTTCAGTTTACAGTTTTCGGTTGAAGTCTGCCAACCGAAAACAAAAAGAGAGAGCCTTGCTCACCAGCAGGGCTCTCTCTTTCAACTAACTGAAAACCGAAAACGATAAACTGAAAACCGAATTACTTACTGTTCTGCGGCGTCAGCAGTTCAAAAAACTGGTCGAGTTTCGGCGTGAGGATGATTTCGGTGCGGCGGTTTTGCTTCCGGCCGGCAGCGTTGCTGTTGGAATCCTTGGGAACATATTCACCCCGACCGGCAGCCGTCATGCGATCCGGCTCGACGTTGAATTTCTGCTGAAGCAGGCGGACAACAGAGGTCGCACGCTTCACAGAAAGATCCCAGTTATCCTTGAAGAGTTCGGTCGAGATCGGAGCGCTGTCGGTGTGGCCTTCGACCATCACTTCGAGTTCCTTGTGGTCGTTGATGACGCGGGCTACCTTGCCGAGTACTTCTTCCGCGCGGGCTGTTACGTTCGCCTGACCCACCTGAAACAGGAGTTTGTCAGAAATAGACACATATACAACGCCTTTCTTCACTTCTACGGTAACGTCTTCGTCATTGACGTTGGCCAGCGAGCGCTTGAGGTTCATGACCAGGGTCATGTTGAGTGAATCCTTGCGCTGGATGGAGTTATTCAGGCCCTGGATGTACTTGTTCTGGTTGTCAAGTGCTTCAAGGGATTTCTTGATACTTTCAGCACCTTGCTTGGACACAACGGAAAGATCCGCCATGCGGTCGAGCAGGCCGGAGTTGGTCCGCTTGAGGTAATCAAGCTGATCCTGGAGTTCTTTTACCTGATTGCCTTTGGCAGCCAGTTCGGTAGCCTTGGAATCGAGTTGAGACTGCAGAGAAGCAGATTTTTGCTGGCAGTCACCGAGTTCGACGCGGAGCTTTTCAGACAGGCGTGCGTTTTCGGTTTTAAGGTCATTGACCTGCGCTTGCAGTCCGGCGGCTTTTTTCTTGCTGACGCAGGAACTGGCGAGTACTACTGTGGACAAGAGAACGCAATACGCGATGTGTTTCATGATCCTTGCTTAAGGGTTAACGAAATAAGATAGGGTGTTATATGTCAGAAAATCGTGGAGTTCGGAAATGACGCGACAAATATACCATCTGAGGCGTTAGGATTTGCAGGCGGCGCGGCCCAAATTGACCTGTACCGGCCTGTTATAGCCGTCTTCCATCAGGAATACGGCGCTTCTCCCGAAAAATACCCTCAACAACTCCGAAAAGTCCTACGACTTTCTGCGGACAACCGGTAAAAAAACTGACCGGGGAATAACATCCCGGTCAGTCCATCCCAATTTTCTATAGTACTAAATGAATTCCTAAAGTTCGCCGGTTGCTTCTGCCCCGGCGAAAGCGGCGCATTAGAATTTTGTTAGAATTGTCAGTCTTCGAGATCCGTCATCGTATGGTAATTATGCCGGTTGAAGAAACGGTAGATAATCGGGAAGATCAGCAGCGTCAGGATCGTCGCCGTAATCAACCCGCCGATTACGACAATCGCCAGCGGCTTCTGCGTTTCCGAGCCGATCCCGTGTGAAATCGCTGCCGGAAACAAACCGATTGCCGCCATCAGGGCCGTCATCACAACCGGCCGTATCCGGGATTTTACACCCTCCCGGATAGCAGCGTCGAGCGGCATCCGCGCAGCCAGATTCCGGCTGAACACCGAAATCAGCAAGACCCCGTTCTGCACGCATATCCCGAAGAGCGCGATAAACCCTACCCCCGCCGATATCCCGAAGTTGATACCGGTGGCGTGGATAGCCAGAATACCCCCGATAAGGGCAAACGGAACGTTCATGAGTACCAGCCCGGCGTCTTTCGCATTTCCAAACGTGATAAACAGCAGGACGAAGATCCCGATGAGGCTGATGGGTACCACCAGGCCCAGGCGGTGCGTGGCGCGTACCTGGTTTTCAAATTCGCCGACCCACTCTACCGACGTACCCTTGCCGAATTTCACATGCTCCCGTACCCGCGCCTGCGCTTCGGCGATGGTGCTGCCGAGGTCCCGCCCGCGAACGGAGAACTTCACCCCGATAAACCGCTTGTTGTTTTCCCGGTAGACAAACGCCGACCCGGTAATTTTCCGGATACTGGCGATTTCCCGCAGGGGAATTTTGCCGCCCTGCAACGTCGGTACCATGAGCTTCATGATGTCTTCCTCGGTCTGACGGTACGGCTCCTGGTACCGCAGGCGGATCGGGAACTTGCGCTCGCCTTCGTACAGGATCGAAGCCGTTTTTCCACCGATCGCCATTTCAATAACGGCCTGGGCATCGGCAGTAGTGACGCCATACAGCGCCATTTTGTGATCATGCAGCAGCACGCTGATTTCCGGCTGGCCAACGTTCCGGATAATACCCAGATCGCGGATACCCGGTACCGTGCGGATGGCTTTCATGACTTCGTCGGCATAGGTTTCCAGTTCCGGAATATCCTGTCCGAAGATCTTCACCCCGTTACTGGCCTTGTAGCCGGCGACGGCCTCGGCGACGTTGTCGATGATCGGCTGCGAGAAGTTATAGGTAATGCCGTCAAACATCCGGAGACGTTTGTCCATCTCATCCGTCAACTGCTCAAAGGAAATCGGACGGGTCCATTCCTCCTTCGGCCGCAGGTCTACCTGAAACTGCGTAAAATAGAAGCCGTTGGGATCGGTACCGTCGTTCGAACGGCCTACCTGCGACAGTACCTGCTTTACTTCCGGAAAGGATTGCAGTTCCCGGCGGATATCTTTCGACAGCTTCACGCTTTCCGGCAGGGACATACTCATCGGCATCTCGGCCGTTACCCAGAGGGCGCCTTCGTTGAGCTGCGGAAGGAATTCGGTACCGAGGAAGCGCGTCGAGAAAAAGGTCAGCCCCATAAACGCAAGCGCCAGAAACAGGGCAAGCTTTTTCCGTTTGTAGCACCACTCAAAACCAGACGTGACGATCCGGTCGAAAAACAGCACGATGGGGTTATGTTTTTCCCGGACGTTTTTCCGCAATAAAATGGAGCAGAGTACCGGGACGAGCGTCAGGGTGTATAACAGCGCCCCCAGCAAGGCAAAACCCAGCGTCCAGGCCAGCGGACTGAACATTTTTCCTTCTACTTTCTGGAAACTGAAGATCGGCAGCAGGGCGGTAATGATAATCAGTTTCGAAAAGAAGACCGCCTTGCCCATCTCGGAACCGGTCTTTTTGATAAGACCGAGCTTGGATAGCTTGTTGAAGCGCTCCATACCCCGCTGGTGCGCCAGGTGATCGAGCGAGACGAACAGCCCTTCCACCATCACCACGGCGCCGTCGATGATGATCCCGAAATCTACCGCGCCCATCGACAACAGGTTTGCCGACATACCCTTCAACCGCAGGCAAAGGAAAGCGAAGAGCAGCGCCAGCGGAATGATGATGGATACGATGAGGGTCGTCCGCCAGTCGGCCATGAAGACAAACACAATCACCGTTACCAGGATAATCCCTTCTGTGAGGTTGTGAAGAACGGTATGCGTACAGAATTCGATGAGGTTATCCCGGTCATAGAACGTGACCATTTTCACGTCCGGCGGCAGGACTTTGGTATTGAGTTCTTCGATCTTGGCCTTTACCCGGGCGAGTACTTCGCTGGGGTTTTCGCCTTTTCGCTGGACAACAATACCTTCCACAACGTCGTCATCCCGGTTCAGACCTACCTGCCCTACCCGCGGCACGTTCGATTCCCGGACGTCTGCCACGTTTTTGACCAGTACGGGGTTTCCGCCGGCGTATTCGACGATGATGTTCTCTATGTCCGGAATGGAGTTCAGCAACCCGATCCCGCGCACCACATAGGCCTGTCCGTTTTTCTCGATGACATCGCCCCCTACGTTGACGTTACTGCGTGTCACGGCCTGGTAAACTTCCAGCGGCGTGATATCATACTTGGTGAGCAGCGTCGGGTTGACCTGTACTTCATAGATCTTTTCCCGGCCGCCGAAGGCCACGACATCCGCCACGCCGGGTACGCTGCGCAGTTGCCGGTCGATCACCCAGTTTTGCAACGTCAGCAATTCCCGGCTGTCCCGCTTGTCGCTTTTGAGGGTATACCGGAAGATTTCGCCGGTCGGGCCGTAAGGAGGTTGTACGTCCGGTTCGACGCCCTCCGGCAGCGAGACGGTCCTCAGCTGGTTATTGACCTGCTGTCGCGCAAAAAAGTCCTCTACGTCGTCTTCAAAGATGATTTTGATGACCGAAAGTCCGAACATCGTGACACTGCGGACGTTCGTTTTTTTCTGGACGGAGTTCATGGCGACCTCGATCGGGACCGTCACGAACCGTTCTATTTCTTCGGCGCTGCGCCCGTTCCATTCCGTCACCACGATAATCTGTGTGTTGGTGACGTCCGGAAAGGCTTCCAGCGGTGTATTGAGGTAACTGACCACGCCCGAGATAATGAGCAGGCCGGTCATGAAGAAAACGAAAAACCTGTTTTTGAGGGAAAAACCGACGATTCCCCGAATGAATTTATTCATAGTCTGGCAGGAAAAGAACGCGCATCAGTCGTTCAGGGCGTCGTAAATCAGCAACTGGTTTTTCGAAATGATGCGTTCTCCGGCCTTCAGGCCTTCGCGGATATAGGCGCGGTCACCGAGGGACCGGTACACTTCAATGGGCCGGGTTTCGACGTTGGAGCGGGAATGGAAGACCATTACCCAATGCTTGCTGCGCTCGAAAATGATGGCACGGGAGGGAATCGCCAGCATACTTCCTCCTTCGAGAAACTGCAGCTTGACCGTCGCATGCATCCCCGGCTTGAGCTTATAGCCGGCGTTCTGAAGGCGTATCCGGACCGTCATCGCTTTCGTTTCGGGGTCGAGTACGTTGAAGACCTTGTCTACTTTTCCGTGGAATACCTCTCCCGGATAGCTGAGGATACCGATCTGGGCTTCCATCCCGAGCTTTACCTGTCCGATATCGCTTTCGTTGACGTTGGCCAGTACCCAGACATCCGACAATTGCCCGATCGTGAACAGGCTCTCGGAGTGATCCGAACGCAGTTGCATTTCGCGGTTGATTTTCTTCTGGATGACGAACCCGTCGATCGGGGATTTTACCACATATGAACTGGTTTTCCCGAGTCCGTAAATCCGGAAGACTTCTTTGATGCGGTTGAGCTCGGCCTGGGCGTTGTCGACTTCCTTTTGCGCGGAGTTGACTTCCCGCTCGGGTGCGAGCTTGCTTTCAAACAGCTCCTGGGTGGATTTCAGGTTCTTTTGGGCGACGAGCAGATCGGCCTGTGCCTGGATCATCTGCCGTTCAAAATCGGCTACTTCTCCGGACCGGATCAGGGCCAGGCTCTGCCCTTTGCGGACGTAGTCGCCGAGCTCGGCATTCACCTCCTCGACATTACCGCCTACGAGGGGAAAGACTTCGATGACTTTGCTTTCATCGGCTACGATTTTTCCGACCAGCATCAGTTCATTCCGGATGGGTTCATCGGCGACCGAATCGAGTACGATCCGGTGCATCATCGTGTCCGACAGCATAAATGCCTGGGCTTCCTCCGCCGGTTTTTCAGATGACTGACAGCCGACGGTTCCTGCCAGACCTATTACCAGCAGAAGGACGGGGTATTTCATTGCTTGTTGTTTGATTCGTTAGTGAAACAGTTCTTCGCCGACGGTGAAGTTCAGTTCTTCGTAAGCTTTGATTCGGGTAGCTTGCAGGCGGTTGTACTCGCGGATCGTTTCCTGATAGGTTTCAACGAAATCCACGAATTCGAGCAGGGAAATATTCCGTTTCCGGAAATTCTCATACATCCCCTTGCTGAGCTGGTCGAGGGGCTCTGTCAGGCGCTGGCCTGTGCTGGCCTGCTCTACCTCTTCTACCTTGCGGACGGCCGTGACTACTTCATTTGCCAGCTCTATTTTCTTTTGATCGAGGAGCTGGCGGCGGTAATCGACATGCTGCCGTGCCGCCCGGATATTTCCCTGGTTTCGGTTGAGCAGCGGAATCGCGGAGGACACAGAAATACCTACATAGTTGTTGATATAGCTGCCCGCCTGGTCATACGTGGCGCCAACCTGAAGATCCGGGACGGCCTGGGCTTTCTCGAGCGACAGGCCCAGTTCTGCCTGCCTGGCCAGGGATTCGGTTACGTGCAGGTCCGGGCGGTTGCGGAAAGCCCGGGCTTTGAGATCGTCGGCAGTAAAGGGGCCGAGCCGGTAGCGTGCCAGCCGGGTACTGTCCGAGACAGGGAGGATGTATGCCTGGGTACCGAGCAGGTTGCGGAGTACCCGCTGGTTGTCGGTGAGCTCAAGGTTAATTTCCGTCCGGTCGTTTGTCAGCTGAAAAAGCAGGGCTTTGAGCCGGACGACTTCCTTGAGCGAAATATTGTTCCGGGCAGATTCTTTTTCGAATGCCTCGACGGTTTCCCGGAGTACTGTAATCTGCTCGGAAAACCGGCGGATGGTCCGCATCAGAAACAGTGATTCGAAAAAGCGGTCGCGTAATTCGAACTTCAGCGTGCGCATCAGTTCGGCAAATTCGTATTCGGTCAGGCGCGTCGCCTCCGACGCGAAAGCGACCCGTTTATTTCGCTTTCCGGCGGTGTAAAGAAGCTGCTGAAGCGAAATGATTTTTTCACCTCCCTTTCCGACATCAAGCACGCGGGAGCGGTTGCTGTTGTACGTACTGAGTTCAACAGAAAGTGTCGGATTATCCCAAAGTCCCGCTTGCAGTTCGAGCGCTTTGGAAGCATTGATCCGGTAATGTTCGGCCAGCAATAACAAGTTGCCGCGGAGAAAAAGGCTGTCGGCCTCATTCAGACGAACCCGTAAGGTATCCTGAGCTTTCAGCGGCAATGCCGCAAGAGTCAGACAAAGCAAAAAAACACAACGCATGGACGCAGTAAAATGGAGGGACAAACTTAGCCCCGTCAACGGATGCGGACGGTTTCGCAGACATTAAAAGTTCATTAGAAGTAATGGCGGGAATTTTAACCCGCTTTTAATCTCGTATTCTGAAGATAGATGGCCGGAAAAATAAAAAAAGCAGGACCCGCGGAGAGCCCTGCTTTACTATTGCTTGCAGCGTTGTCTTATTCGTCGTCGGAAGCGGAACCGTCCCGGGGAGTTTTTTCCTTCAGGAGCAATTCATAGCCGCTGACTTCTTCGTATTCGAAAGGCTTAATCTCAAAGGTGTAGTCGAGTGTAGCGTAATCGATACCCATTTTGTGGAGGATAGGCCCCAGGGGAATTCCGTGGCCACGTCCACTTTTTGCGATGGCAAAAGCTTCGGCATCATCATTCGCCGCTTTTACCAGGAAGAAAGAACCGACGCCTCTTTTCCGCTCTTCGGTTCCGACGCGGAAACGGCTTGTGGCGGGGTCAGCGGCCAGTAAATCAAGCACCGCGGGAGAGAGTAACAACTTTCCTTTTTTGGAAATGGAAGTCGTCAGAAGGTCTTTCGATTTGGTCTCTTTTTTCTTTTCCTCCACATTGTCGTTCGGAGAAAAGAAACGAATAGCTTTTTTCTTCATGATAAATTAAGTTGCTGCTTGTGATTGAGAAACAAATATGTGTTTTCGCAACTAGAAAACAAACGACCCAATCTTGAAATTTAGCGTACGAGCGGAATTAAATAACGATTTTCTGACAAAAATAAACACCCGGTAGCAGTTACGTTTGCCGGATTGGAGGACCCGAAAAACCCGATATGGGTTGGCATGCAGCGAAATCAGGGCGATCAGTCCTGTTTCTTTTTTGATTTGCCTTTCCTTGATAAAAGCCAAGGATAATAACGTATATATTCCGTATAAAAAGCCCCGTTCACCTGCCCGATTCCGGGGGATATTCCGGATTGAAAGAACGTATTTCCTGCCGGAAAACGCGAAGAAAGCAGGAGACAGAAAACGGATTTCCGGCGGGGTACAACGGAGGATTTTCCGGAAATACCCGGGTAAAAAAGAAAAAAACACCGGCAAACAGGGTTGCTTTGACCGGAACCGGGAAGAAATCCTGCCCGGTGGGAAAACCCGTTTCTCCGCAGACGAAATGCCTGAAACTGTTTATCTTCACCCGGTATTTCAGAACCCGCCGGTTTCGGAGCGTCTTTCCAACCAAGCCTATGAGAACTCTTTTCTGGAAGTCACGTATTCTGCTTTTAGTGGTAACCGCATTCGTGGTTGCCTGTAAAAATGGAGGAGATCCCGATCCTTCTGCGTCCTATCAGTACCTGGTTGAAGCCAAACAGGTAGCCAGCCTGACAAAAGACCAGGTGGCCTCACAAGTTGCCGCGGCTAATCCGATCTTTTCAGGACTGGTGCAGTTCGGCGTCACCACTTACCGGATTACCTATAAGACCAAAAATGCCGACGGAACGGAGGTAATGGCGTCAGGCGCCCTGGTCGTTCCGGCCACGCAAAACGCCGTCCCGATGGTCAGTTACCAACACGGCACGATTACGTCAGATGCCAGCGCCCCTTCGTACTTTTCGGCTACTTCCGGAATGGACGGGCAATTGGTTATTCTGATGGGATCTGTCGGTTACATCACCGTAGCGCCTGATTACATCGGCTATGGTGTGTCGAATACCCTTCCGCATACGTATGAAAGCCGCCAGGGGCTGGCGCAGGCCAGCCTTGATCTGCTTCGTGCCGCGAAGGAATTTTTTGCTGGAAAAAGCGCCTGGGATAACCGCCTCTACCTGACGGGCTATTCCGAAGGCGGATATGCCACCATGGCGCTATTGAAAAAAATGGAAGAGGAAGCACCGTCGGAATTCAACATCCGGGCGGTTTCGTGCGGGGCGGGCGCTTATAATAAGACGTCGTTCATGAAGCATCTCGTGAATGATACCGGGACGACACTGGCCGCATATAATCGGCTGTATGTCTGGGTATTGATGACGTACAACCGGATATACGGGCTGAACCGGGCCCCGTCCTATTACTTCAAAGAACCCTATGCTTCCCAGATTCCGGCTATTGTCAATTCGGCGGCAGACCTGGACAATGTCACCATCAACGCGAGCCTGAATACGGCCTTCACGGATTCGTTCCGGAAAGGATTGAATGACGGGACAGATACCGCGTTTCTGAACGCCATCAAAGACAACGATATCTACGACTGGAAGCCCAAATCCACCTTGCAGTTGTATCACGGTGATGCCGACGAGCTCGTTCCGTTTTACAACTCCCAAAGCGCTTACGACGCGATGAAAGCCAGGGGCGCCGCAAACGTCGAACTCATCACGATGAAGGGAAAGACGCATACCTCCGGTATTACGGAGTATGCAACGGGTACACTGATTCTGTTTACGTCGGTGAAGTAACAGGTCAAAACGAAAAAGGAGCCTCCCGTAAGAGAGGCTCCTTTTTTCCTAACCGTTATTACTTATTTCACCGGAGGAAGTCCGTGTTTTTCTATCATTTCCCGGGCATGGGTGTGTTTTTTAGGGAAAAGGACCTTGCCCGCATACATCTCATCCAGTGCATGATCAATAATGACCTTGCCGTCTGATAGCCGCTTCGGTTGCTCTGCCTGAGTTTTCATGATGTAATATTCATCTTTTCTTGTGAATTACAAACGCTTCGTAGTTAATATTCCCTTCAAAGGGTCTCCATGTGCCTTCCGCGAGGCCCCACAGAGAGAAGTCTCTCATTATCAGAGAATGGTATTTCCTGAGTTTGCGCTGATAGAGCCACGTTCTGGATGCCGTCAGCCCCTGAGCGTAAACACTGGCTTCGGGGTTTTTTGATCAGAAAGTCTTCAACGGCAGCAGCGACAGTGTTGAGGACCGTTTCCATATCTCCGTTATCTGAAACAACATGGTCTTTCAAAGACCCGTCTGCATCTGTATCGCCAAAAGCCAAATTGAAAAACGGAATTAATAATCCGCTGTCGTCATGAAGCTGGATAAATTCTATTTTTTTCAAAATTATGCCTTTGGGACCAATACTTTGAAATGAATAGATATATACACCGCTCTCTCCGGAGGACGCCGATAAGTCATAGCTGTTTTGCTGCATTGTGAGTTGCAAGGGCTTACCGGCAAAAATAATGGTCTGCCTCGCTTGAGACAGACCATTTAGTAAGAAATACTCAAAAGTGCTTTAGGATCCGCACATCTCGCAGCCTTCCGGATCGTCCAGCGAGCAGGCGATAGCCGCTTTGGCATCGTCTTCTGACCATTGTACTACTTCCTTCTGCATAGCCGCCTGTGCTTCGGGCGTAGCGAGGTAGTTCATGGCTTTCTCGTGAACGGTTTCGGTGCTCGGCTGGAGAGCTACCTGCGCCTGCGTTTCCACCGTAAACTTGATGGCGTCGGCAGCAGCTTTGGTCCGCAGGTAATACATGCCGGTTTTCAGTCCCCGCTCCCAAGCGTGGAAGTGCATCGACGTGATTTTACCGAAGTTGGCGTCCGTCATGTGGATGTTGAGTGACTGGCTCTGGCAGATGTAGGCGCCGCGGTCGGCCGCCATATCGATGATCGTCTTTTGCTTGACTTCCCAAACCGTCTTGTACAGGTCTTTGAGGTTTTGGGGCAGCTCGGCGATGTTCTGAACGGAACCGTTGGCCGCGATGAGCTTGTTTTTCATCGTTTCGTTCCACAGGCCCATCTTCACGAGATCGCGGAGGAGGTACTTGTTCACAACGACAAATTCTCCGGAGAGTACACGACGCACGTAAATGTTTGAGGTAAACGGCTCGAAACATTCGTTGTTGCCGAGGATCTGGCTCGTCGAAGCCGTCGGCATCGGCGCTACCAGCAGGGAGTTGCGTACGCCGTGGGTTTTGACCTTTTCGCGGAGGTCTTCCCAGTCCCAGCGACCGGAATCAGGCGTCACACCCCACATGTCGAACTGGAAAATACCCTGGGAAATCGGGCTGCCGGCCCAGGTCTGGTAGGTACCGAATTGCTGTGCCTGCTCCATCGAAGCCTCCATCGCTCCGAAGTAGATGGTTTCGAAGATGTCCTTGTTGAGCTGGCGTGCTTCTTCGCTCTCAAACGGCATGCGCAGCAGAACGAAGGTATCGGCGAGGCCCTGTACGCCGAGACCGATCGGCCGGTGGCGCTTGTTCGAGCGCTCGGCTTCCGGAATCGGGTAGTAGTTGATATCAATGATTTTGTTGAGGTTGCGGGTCGCGACCTTCGTGATTTCGTACAGCTTCTGGTGGTTGAACCGCAGGAAGCCGTCTTCGCCTTTCTCGACAAACTTCGGCAGCGCGAGGGAAGCGAGGTTACAAACCGCTACTTCATCTGCGGCCGTGTATTCGATGATCTCCGTGCAGAGGTTCGAAGACTTGATGGTACCGAGGTTCTTCTGGTTGGACTTGCGGTTGGCATGGTCCTTGAAGAGCATGTACGGCGTACCGGTTTCAATCTGGGATTCAATGATTTCGAACCACAGGTCCTGTGCCTTGACGGTGCGGCGGGCTTTGCCTTCGCGCTCGTATTTTTCGTACAGGGCTTCGAATTCGTCTCCGTAGGCATCCGCCAGACCGGGGCATTCGTGGGGGCAGAGCAGCGACCATACGTCGTTGTCTTTCACCCGCTTCATAAACAAATCAGGTACCCAGAGGGCATAGAAAAGATCCCGGGCACGGAGTTCTTCCTTGCCGTGGTTCTTCTTCATCTGGAGGAATTCAAAGATATCGGCATGCCAGGGCTCGATGTAAATAGCAAAAGAGCCTTTGCGCTTGCCACCTCCCTGATCGACGTACCGGGCGGTATCGTTGAAGACGCGGAGCATCGGGACGATACCATTGGAAGTACCGTTCGTACCCTTGATGTAGCTGCCCGTTGCGCGGATGTTATGGATGCTGAGGCCAATGCCGCCCGCTGATTGGGAAATCAGGGCGCATTGCTTCAGGGTATCGTAAATACCGGTGATGCTGTCATCCTGCATAGTCAGGAGGAAGCAGGAAGAAAGCTGGGGTTTCGGCGTGCCGGCGTTGAAGAGCGTCGGGGTAGCATGCGTAAACCAGCGTTCAGACAGCAGGTTATAGGTTTCAATCGCGGCGTCTACCTCGTTTCCGTGGATACCGATCGCCACACGCATGAGCATATGCTGAGGGCGCTCCGAAATCTTGCCGTTCATTTTGAGGAGGTATGACTTTTCGAGCGTCTTGAAGCCGAAGTAGTCATATCCGAAATCCCGGTCGTAGATAATGGTGGAATCGAGCAGGGCCGCGTGCTTCTTGACCACTTCATACGTTTCCTTTGAGATCAGGGCGGCATTTTCGCCTGTCTTGGGGTCTACATAGTGGTAGAGTTGCTTGATAGTCGCCGAGAACGATTTAAGCGTATTCTTATGCAGGTTAGAAATAGCGATACGGGCAGCGAGCGTCGCATAGTCCGGGTGACGCGTCGTGAGAGACGCGGCGGTTTCGGCTGCGAGGTTGTCCAGTTCGGCCGTGGAAACGCCGTCGTAAATACCGGCAACCACTTTCATGGCTACTTCCACAGGTTGGACAAAGGAAGGATCCAGGCCGTAGCACAGCCGCTCGATCCGGGCCGTGATTTTGTCGAACTTCACGGATTCCCGGCGTCCGTCTCGTTTAATAACGTGCATATTGTCAGCGAGTTAGAGTATATCAGTTAAAAGAAGGAGAGTTTCAAGGTTGAAAATTGCCGGAAAGAACCGCGCCACCGCTTAACCTCTTCGCCCTGCCATTTGTTCCGGCTCGGGCCATATCTTATCAGAAGATAGATTTCTGTCTTTTCCGAATGTGAAATTAGTGTTAAGAACAATAGGGTGCAACCGTCCGATTAGTTCATAATTGTCTATATAAAAGCTATATAGCTCCCGGCGCCGGTCCAGTTAATTCAAACCCAAAACGTTACCTTTGCCACTTCAATTTTTACTTGAGAGAAGCCGTCTGAAAGAAACTTTAAAAAGTCCAATAAAAAGATTTTCAATAAAATAACTTGAAAAACATCCGGAGAAATCCTTGGGTACTTTTGAAAAGATGCGTATTTTTGCGGCCCGTTCGTTTTGGAATCGTAACTGACTAACACTCAATACAATGGCGAAAGCAGATATTCATCCCGAGTACCGCGAGGTGGTATTCTGGGATCTTTCAAGCGACTTCAAGTTCCTGACCCGTTCGACTGCCCAAACCCGGGAAACGGTTGAATTCGAAGGCAACACCTATCCTGTTGTGAAGGTCGAAGTTTCTTCAGAGTCACACCCGTTCTACACCGGCAAGAACGTCCTCATGGACACCGCCGGTCGTGTCGACAAATTCCTCAAGCGTTACGGAAAGAAATAGTCCGTTTCGCGCTGGGTTTTGGAAGCTCCGGTGGCCATTGGTCACCGGAGCTTCTTTTTTTTACCGGGGTTTGAACGCCCAGATCATTCCCGGATTCTTCTTCCCTTCACTGGACAAAAACAGCGTGCCGTCGGGCGCGAAGCAGATACCTTCCGGCTGCTCGAATACTTTCGGATCCAGTTTTTCGACCGATACAAACTGCCCGCCCTTCCGGTCGAGTACAATCAGCTTGTGGCCATTCGAGGCCAGGATATACACATGTTTCGTCAGCGGATGCACCGCAATACCCGACGGATTGAATGTCGCATCCTTTCCGGTGAAACCGAGTTCCTCAAAACTTTGTTTGCGGAGCACGATGCCTTTCCAGGAGAGGTTCCGTGCCCGGTCGTAGAAATAGACATACCGGGTGTCGGGTTTACCGCTGCCGCCTTTGGTATTCTTGGCGGCGACGAAAAACCACTTCGTCTTCGGGTCGAAACAGAAGCCTTCAAGCTCGTTTTTGTCTCCGGGAAGAACCAGGCCGAAAGAACGGATCGAGCGGGTTGTTTTATGATCTTCGTCTCCGGCCTGAATCGTCTCACTGAGCGGAAAGACGAACAGTTTGCCATCGCTCCGCATGATATAAAAGGTATTATCGACGTACGCCAGGTCTTCGTAATCGCCGGGGGTGCCCCACATCCGGCGGTCGGTTACTTTGCCGGATTTATAGTCGAAAAGAAACAAGTCGCCGTCCTCGTCGTTAATACACGCGAGCTGCCCGTCTTTCACATAAGTAATGCCCGAAATTTCCTTCAAACTTGCAGGAAGGGGAAAGGTACGCGAGGGATGGGCAAGGTCGTACGCCAGAGGGCTCAGCGCAGGTGCCGAAGCGGAAGCGGTTTGTTCCTGCTTTTTGGACTGGCAGGCGCCTGCCGCCGCCATCAGCAGAAAAACGAAGATAGAACGCATATGGGCTGATTTTGGCGGGAATTTGCTACATTTCAATGATTTTCTGACCATCGATCACGTGAAAAATAGTGTCGTCACCGAAGCTGCCGCGTCCGAAGCCGGAACGCTCGTCGACCGCGCCCGGGAAAATGCCGAGCAGGTGCTCCAGCGCCTGCCCAAAACGGTTGTTTACCACAACCTGAATCACACCCGGCAGGTAGTCGGGATGACGGAGGAAATCGGTCGGGCTACGGGGTTATCGCCCGAAGAACTGGAAATCGCGCTGATCGCAGCCTGGTTTCACGATACCGGCTATGTCAACGGGTCCAAGGAAGGGCACGAAGACCGGAGCAAAGTCTTCGCAGAGGCGTTTCTGCGGGAAGAAGGCGCTTCGGAAGAAATGATCGATGCCGTCCTGCTCTGCATCGACGGAACGAAGCTTCCCCAGAAGCCGGCTACCCGCCTGGCAGAAGTCGTTGCCGACGCCGATCTTTCCCATACCGCTGCCGATAACTGCCTCGATCTTTCCGAACTGCTCCGCCAGGAGCTGACGTTTTCCTACGGAAAAATCGGGAAGAAAAAGTGGCTGCGGGGAACGCTCGACTTTTTCGGCAACCACCATTTTTTCACCCCTTACGCAAAAGAAGTGCTGGAAAAGAAAAAAGAAGCCAACCTCGAACGCATCCGCCGGCAACTGGAAGAAAAGGAAGCAGAAGACAAGGAGGAAAAGCCGAAGGATAAGAAAGAGGGCAAAAAGGACGAAGAGGGAGGTAAGAAGACCTTTCGTGGTATTGAAACCATGTTTCGGGTGACATCGCAGAACCACAACCAGTTCTCAGCCATGGCCGACAACAAGGCCAATATCATGATCTCCGTCAATACCATCATCATCTCGGTAATCCTGTCGGTACTGATCCGGAAACTGGAAGAATGGCCGCACCTGGTTATTCCGACGGTTATGCTCGTGACAACATGCCTGTTTGCGACGGTATTCGCCGTGCTGGCAACCCGGCCCAATGTCATCCGTGGTACATTCACGAAGGAAGACGTACTTCACCGGAATGTGAACCTGCTGTTTTTCGGCAATTTCAGCCGGATGGAGTTGGCCGACTACGAATGGGGTATGAAAGAAATGATGAACGACCCGGATTTTCTCTACAGTAGTATGACCCGGGATATCTTTTTGCTTGGAAAAGTACTCGACAAAAAATACCGCCTGCTGCGGATCTCCTATAACATCTTCATGTTTGGCTTTGTCGCCTCAGTAGTGGCGTTTGCGGCAGCCAGTATCTACTTTAAACATCACTAAGCCGGCTTGCGGTCGGAATGCCCGAGGGGTTTGCCGGGGGCTATCAGGTCGCGAACGTGCTGCTTGAGGTCTTTGATTTCAGGGAAACCGCCGGCCGTTTTCCGGTCGAAAATTTCTTCGTCATTCAGAAATATCTTAAACGACCCGGCTACTTCGGACGGGCGGAGGGATACTTCGCCCAGTTCGTCGGCAAACGTTGTCAGCAATTCCTGCGCCAGCCAGGAAGAGCGGAGTAACCAGCCGCACTTGGGGCAGTATTCGAGGGTAATACGGGGTTTCATAGGCAGGGAGGCCGGGGGAAATGAGGCACCGGCTGGCTCGTTCAGGCAAATCTTGGCATCTTTCCGGCATCGCGCAACCCTATGACTGAATTTTTGTGGCCGAGCACCTGATCACCGGCGAAAAAGGAGAAGATATGGCCGCGTTCTTTCTTCAGAAGAGCGGTTATGAAGTGGTAGGTCGTAACTACCGGTCCGGCAAAGCCGAAATCGATCTGATTATCCGGAAAAACGATTGGCTCATTTTTGTCGAAGTAAAAACCCGCAGCGGCGTCGCATTCGGGTATCCTGAATCCTTTGTATCTCCGGTCAAAGCAGCTTTGCTGAAGCGGGCGGCGGAAGAATATATATTCGCTGTCGACTGGAAGGGGCCGATCCGTTTCGACATCGTTTCCATCATTCTGAGCCGGGAAAGCGCTGAAATCCGGCATTTTGAAGACGCTATTCCCTGATCGCTTCTTTCCCGGTATAAGAGTATGGCGGCTTTCCGCAGGTCTTTACGGATAAAAGAACCTCTTTATCCGCGACATGAAAAAAAGATTGCTGTTACTCTGGCTGGCCGGGTGCCTGTCGACCACCCTCTTCGCCCAGAAAAAATACGAAGCCAACTGGGCTTCGATTGATTCACGGCCCGTTCCGGGCTGGTTCGAGGACGCCAAATTCGGTATTTTCATACACTGGGGATTGTTTTCGGTGCCGGCTTTCGGCCCTACCGCGCGTGACGGCGTCGGTATCTACGACCGGTACGCTGAATGGTACTGGAAGAAATGGAGCGATCCGACCGCGAAGAGCTACCCCGTTTTTCAGAAATTTCACGAACGGGTTTACGGCCCGAATGTGAAGTACCCGGATTTTGTAGAAGGATTCAAGGCGGAGCTGTTCAATCCGGACGAATGGGCGAAAGTATTTGAACAATCCGGCGCGAAATACGTCGTCCTGACATCGAAACACCACGAAGGCTTTACGCTCTGGCCGAGTGCGCAGTCCTGGAACTGGAATGCCGTGGATGTAGGACCACACCGGGACCTGGCCGGCGACCTGATCAAATCCGTGAAAGACAAAGGTCTGCGGATGGGGTATTACTATTCGCTGTATGAATGGTTCAACCCGCTGTACAAGGAAAATGTAAACCGGTATGTGGACGAGCACATGATTCCTCAGCTCAAAGACCTCGTCACCCGTTACAAACCTGATATCGTCTGGACGGACGGAGAGTGGGATCATCCCTCCGATGTCTGGAAAAGCACGGAATTTCTCGCATGGCTGTATAACGAATCGCCGGTGAAAGAGGAAGTTGTCGTCAACGACCGCTGGGGTAAGGAAACCCGCGCGAAACACGGTGGCTTTTTTACGACAGAATATGAACTCGTTCACAGTGACAATTCGGAAAGCATGAAGTTCAGCCGTCCCTGGGAAGAATGCCGGGGTATCGGCAGTTCATTCGGCTACAACCGGGTAGAATTGCTGGAAGATTATTCGTCTTCGGCAGACGTCATTCACATCCTGATCGAAAAAGTGTCCCGGGGCGGAAATCTGCTCCTGAATATCGGACCTACCGCCGACGGCCGGATTCCGGTCATCATGCAGCAGCGACTGAAAGACATGGGCGACTGGATGAAGGTCAACAGCGAAGCCATTTACGGCACCCGCGCCTGGGACAAAGCACCAGCTTTCAAAAAAGGAAACAAGCTGTTCTTCACCCGAAAAGGCAACGACCTGTATGCCATCGCGACGGAGTGGACGGACCAATTGGTGATGGACGGCATCTCACCGAAAAAAGTTACGCTGCTCGGATACAACGGCACGATCAAGGCAACGGGTAAAGGCGGCAAGTGGACCATTACGGCTCCGGCTGTAACCCCGTCGACGATACCCTGCCAATATGCCTGGGTGTACAAGCTGGAAGCGGCGGTGAAATAAGAAAACCGGCACAAAAAAGCCTCCGGAATAGCTCCGGAGGCTTTTTTGCATCTCAGCGTTTGAGATTGATCCGGCTGTCGAGCCAGGCAGGCGCGTTACGTTGCCAGTAGCTCTGTATACCGGCGTAAACCAGTAGGGTCGTGACGGTACCGACGATTGAACCGACGTACACATCCGCCACAAAGTGCTGAAAAAGGTACACCCGCGAATAGGCCGCCAACGCTGCAAGGAAGACAAATAGCCACCCCCAGCGTTTATTGGCTACAATCAATGTCAGAAAACAAAATAACGCGAAGACCGACGTCGAGTGCCCCGACGGGAAACTGTTTCGGGTATGCAGGTCGAGACCTTCGACGGTATGAAAGAGCCAACCGGAATTCTGATAAACCGCGCTGGGCCGCATCTCATGGTCAAAGAAGCCGTGTTTGAGCAATTGTGTTACTTCTCCCGACAATAAAAAGCACAATCCTCCGAGCAACGCCCACCGGAAACGAACAAACAGAAGCGCAACTACTACAAGCGCACTCACCACTCCGTCAGCCAGGTCTGTAAAATGATAGAAAAACCGGTCCCAGAAGGGGTGGTTCCGGTCATTGACCCAGCGCATCAGGTCGGTTCGGTCGGATTGCGCAAGCAGGATTCCGACCACTATCAGCAGGAGCGCATAGGGCAGAAAAAAGGAATAGTTCTGTCGGATTAAACGAGCGATCATCGGGAAGAAAAGGCTATTCGCCGTCCATCTCTTTTTTGAATTGTTCGAAAGCTTTGAAAACGGCTTCGGCCAGCTTGGCCTGCCCGTCTTCACTGCGGAGGAAGGCTTCTTCCTCCGGGTTGGAAAGATAGCCGGTTTCGATCAGGACAGACGGAGTAGCGGTTTCCCACAAAACGATAAACCCGGCCTGTTTCACGCCGCGACTGGTGCGGCCGGCCCGCTTGAAATAGCGTTCGATTTTGGAGGCGAAATTAAGGCTGCTCGTCAGGTAGGCATTCTGGTAGTTTTCCAGCATGATCATGCCCAGCGGAGAATCCGGATCGAAGCCCTTGTACTTCTTTTCGTAATTGGCTTCCTGAAGAATAACGGCGTTTTCGCGCTTCGCTACAGCCAGGTTCTGTTCGGACTTGTGTAACCCCATGACGTAGGTTTCCGTGCCGTAGTAATCCCGGCGACTGGCCGGCAGTGCATTGGCATGGATGGAGATAAACAGGTCGGCTTTGTTTCGGTTGGAAATGGCGCCGCGTTCGTGTAATTCGATGAATACGTCGGATTTACGGGTAAAGATGACCTTGACGTTGGGGTAGTTTTCCCGGATAAGCCGGCCCACTTCCAGGCCGATCGGGAGGACCACATTCTTTTCCTTGGTACCGTTTTTCCCGATTGCTCCGGGGTCTTTGCCGCCGTGGCCGGGATCAATGACGACCGTCCGGATCACGGACGACCGTTCGGGTTTGCTGCCGGGGTCACTTTCCTGGAAACTGAACAGGAAGAAAACAAGGCACAGTACCGGCCATACATTAACACACTTTAACTGGCTTTTTTCACGCATCTGTCTGAAGGATGGGGGAGATACTCCTTATTTTTGTTCGCAAAAGTACGGGAAAAAGCGAGTTGATGGCTTCTGAACCCATTTTCAGCCGGTTATCTTCGCGTTTTCAATACTACAACGAAGGAATCGGCAAACTGTTTTTCTGCCTGGCGCCGGAGCATTTCACCATCCCATTAACTACTCAAAAACGTTGCTTTACCGTCTTCTTCTGCTCTTTTTCGTGATGCTGGGTGTGCAGGCCTGGGGGCAGGATAAGCCTGCAGCGAAACCGCGTGCGGGTGTGCCGTTTGGCGCTATCCGCCGCCCGGTCAAAGCCGATTCGCTGAAACCCGTCGTGAAGGCGGATACTGTTAAAATGACCCATGCAGACTCGCTCCGGGAACAAAGCGACCTGCAGGCTCAGGTAGATTACTACGCGAAAGATTCGACTATTATGACGACCGACGAGCAGATCGTCGAGCTCTTTGGTGACGCGAAAGTCGACTACCAGGATATTCACCTGAAGGCGGATTACATCAAACTCAACTGGAAAACCAACGAGGTATATGCCATCGGCCGGAAGGATTCAACCGGCCGCATGATCGGCGAACCGGTCTTCGAACAGGGCGCTGATACCTACAACACCAGCGAAATCCGGTATAACTTCAAGAGCAGGCGGGCGGCTATCAAAGCCATCATTACCAAGCAGGGAGAGGGAAACGTCCGCGGAAAAATCGTCAAAAAAGACAGTTCGAATAACTTCTTTCTGCGGGGAGCTTTTTATACGACCTGTGACCTGGTCCACCCCCACTTCGGGATTCAGGCGTCCAAAATCAAGCTGGTGCAGGGGAAAGGAGATAACAGGCAGGTGATATCCGGGCCTTTCAACCTTGTGATTGCGGGGGTGCAGTTGCCACTGGGGCTCCCATTCGGCTTTTTTCCGTTCTCAGAAAAACGAAAATCCGGGTTTATCCTCGGAAACTACGGGGAGGAGCCTCAGAACCGGGGCTTTTATCTCCGGGATTTCGGATACTACTGGGCTGTTAATGACTACATGGGGCTGCGTTTTACCGGCCAGGTATACTCCAAAGGCGGCTGGGGCGCCGGTACGCAGGGAAACTACATAAAGAAATACAAGTACAGCGGAAGCTATAGCCTGATTTTCAACCACAATAAATCAGGAGACGAGGTAGGTTCAAACAAAACCATCTCGAACGACTTCAGTATTCAGTGGTCGCACTCCCCGCAAACGCTGGGCCGGCCGTACAGCTTCTCGGCGTCGGTCAACATCGCCAGCAGCAACTATACCCGGAACAACGAACAGAATATTACCAGCACAACCGGTTTGGGGCGGTACCAGCAGAACGTGTTCGGGTCGTCGGTGCAGTACTCCCATAACTTTGGTAACTACATCCAGACGAGCGCGAACTTCCGGGTCAACCAGAACGTGACCACAAAAGCACTGACAGCCGGCGTCAGCGTCAGCGCGGCTGTGACGCAGTTCCAGCCCTTCCGCCGGAAAAAGGCCGTGACACCGGCCTGGTACGAATCGTTCCGCCTGGGGATGAACCTGACGAGCTCCGCGGACTTGACTAATAACGTAACGACGCAGGTAACGACGAGCAGCAGCTATTCCAACGAATTCCGGCTCATTGCAGACAGCACGCAGACGAAGGGCATTAAAACCGGTGTCATTCCGTTCAACATCGACAACCTGCCGACGATTCTCAAAAACAGCCAGGTGAAGACGTCGTTCTCGGTGCCTATTTCCCTGCCGAACTTCAAAATCGCCCGGAATATCAACGTCACGCCGGGGGTGAGTCTCCAGGGAGATGTGTATACGAAACAGTACAAGTATACCTATGTCCCCCCTACTATTAAGTATGATTCAACGACCGGCGCGTACACCCAGGCCGACAGCGGGGGCGTCATGGTAAGTACAATCAGCAAGCCGGGCGTAACCTATTCATATGCGTTTTCTCTGGGAATCAATACCCGGACCTACGGAACCTTCTACTTCAAGAAACTCGGTCGTGTAGAAGCCATCCGGCATACCTTCGCTCCCTCCCTCAGCCTGAGCTATACGCCTGATTTTTCGAGCCCGTCTTTCGGTTTTTACCAGAAAGTGCAGATCAACCAGCGGGGCGACCAGCGGTATCTCTCCAAGTACGTAGGCTACAGCGGAAGCATCGGAAAGTCGGCCGCGGCGAGCTTCAGCCTGACTAACCAGCTGGAGATGAAAGTCCGTGCGAAATCGGATACCGCCAAAAATGCGTACGAAAAGATCAGCCTCCTTGATAACTTCTCGATTTCCGGCAGTTACAACTTTATGGCGGATACGATGAAGCTGTCGAATATTTCGGTGTCGGCCAATACGGTTATCAAGAAGAAATACAACATCGCGTTTGCGTCCGTGTTTGACCCATATGCTGTTTTGCAGGATCCGTTTGTGGCGACAGGCGTACGGATCAGGGATTTCAAAATTTCCCGTGGACAGGGGTTGGCGCAGCTTCAGAGTATGACGATCGGTTTCAGTACGGCTTTCAAAGGCGGGTCGAAGAAAAAGGACCAGAAGCCGAAAGAGAAGCCGGAGGGGATGAGCGACGCCGATATGAAGTTTATTCAGACAAATCCACAGCTGTATATCGACTGGGATGTTCCCTGGAACGTAAACGTAGCTTACAACTTCAGCTACACCAAATATGGCTTGGCCAAGGCACAGTCGTTCCAGACGCTGAGTTTCAACGGAGATATCAAGCTGACTGAAAAATGGGCAATGACGTTTACGACGGGCTGGGATTTTGTGCAGGGAGCGCCTTCGCTCACCAATATCGGTCTGACACGCAACCTGCACTGCTGGGAGGCGGCATTCAACTGGACGCCTATTGCCCAGAACCTCCGCGGAGGAAACTATAATTTTGAGCTCCGCGTGCGCTCATCGTTGCTGAAAGATTTGAAGCTGTCCCGCCGCCGGAGCTTCTACGATATGGGTGGCTATTAAAAAATTTGAAGCAAAAAGTAGGAATCGGCTGCAAAATGATTACTTTTGCCGTCCCAACAAGTCTCCGTAGCTCAGTTGGTAGAGCAATTGACTCTTAATCAATGGGTCGAAGGTTCGAGCCCTTCCGGGGACACAATAGCGAAAGCATCTGTCAATCATTCGATTACAGATGCTTTTTCGTTTTTATTCGGGTTGATCGCGTGCTTTAAATGTCTTTGTGTAAGAGAAATCAACAGAAGAAAGAGCCAGAAAGTGATCGAGAACGGAACAGGTGGAAATGTATAATTTGCTGGTTGTCAGAAATTTGTTTGCAGAGAAGAACGGAACGTTTCCTGGATATTGGAATGAGGAATCAATGGAACTGGATTATGCGTCGGTATCTGAGTCCCGCAGAATCAAGTATCATCCCCCTCCCTCCTCTCTTATTACCCCGAAATCGTCCTCTGACTCTATCCTATGATCCAACGCCTCGTCCCCGGAATGCTGGCCCTTGTGCTCGCTCTTCCCGGGTTTGCCCAGAAGATCTCCTACAAACAACCCGCCCGTACCTGGGAAGAAACCGTCCCGATCGGAAACGGCCGCCTCGGCGCCAGTCCGGACGGAGGAATAACTTCCGAAAAAATCGTCCTGAACGACATTACACTCTGGTCCGGCAGCAAACAGGATGCCGACGCACCCGAAGCCCTCAAATACCTTCCCGAAATCCGTAACCTGATCTTCGCCGGCAAAAACGACGAAGCAGAAGCCCTGATGTACAAGTCCTTCGTCTGCAAAGGCGCCGGATCGGGTCATGGAAACGGCGCCAACGTCCCCTTTGGCTGCTATCAGGTCCTCGGAACGCTCCTGCTTCAGGCGAAACATACCGGCGAGGCTACCGGTTATACCCGGGAGCTGTCCCTTTCGGACGCCATCGCCCGTACCCGCTACAAAGTTGGAAACACGACCTTTTCCCGGGAATATATCGCCAGTTTTGATGACGATGTGCTGGTCGTGCGGCTCACCGCCGACCAGGCCCGGCAACTGAGTTTCAGTGTGTCACTCAGCCGCCCCGAACGCTTCCGGACCTCCGTATCCGGCCAGGAACTCCGCATGGAAGGGCAGCTCAATAACGGTACCGACGGCAAGGGCATGCGGTACATGACACGCGTCCGACTGAAGCCGGAAGGAGGCAGTCTGACGACGACCGATACGTCTCTTGTCCTCGAAAAAGCAAATGCCGTAACGATTTATATTTCATCGTCAACCGATTTCAAAAAGGAAGACCCGGCGGCTGTCTCGGCCCGCCACCTTACTGCCGCGATGAAGAAGTCGTATGAAGCGGAAAAAGCGGCCCATATCAAAGCATATCAGCAATTGTACAACCGGACGGCGCTCTCGCTCGGCACGTCGGATAAGGATGATATGCCGACCGACGAACGCCTGCGCGCCTACCACTCGGGAGCAGAAGACCAGGGGCTTGCAGCGCTGTATTTCCAGTTCGGGCGGTACCTGCTCATCAGCAGCACCCGGCCCGGCCTGCTTCCGCCGAACCTGCAGGGACTTTGGGCCAATTCCATCCAGACGCCCTGGAACGGCGATTATCACCTGGATATCAACATCCAGATGAACCACTGGCCCCTTGAAATGACGAACCTGCCAACGCTCAACGAACCTTTCTTTACCCTGGTAAAAGGCCTGGTGGAACCGGGGCAGAAAACGGCGAAAGTATATTACAACGGCAATGGCTGGGTAGCTCACGTCATTACCAATGTATGGGGATATACTTCGCCTGGCGAGCATCCTTCCTGGGGCGCGGCGAATACCGGCTCAGGCTGGCTCTGTCAGATGCTTTGGGAACATTATGCGTTTACCGGAGACAAAGCATACCTGAAAGCGCTGTATCCTATTCTCAAGGGATCCTCGGAATTTTACCTGTCGACCATGGTAAAAGAGCCGGAAACAGGCCGGTTAGTCACGATTCCGTCCAATTCCCCCGAAAACTCCTTTAAACTGCCTAACGGCAAAAGCGCACACGTCTGCGCCGGTCCGACGATCGACAACCAGATCATCCGGGCGCTGTTTTCCCATACGCTCGAAGCCGCGAAAGAACTGGGACTCGACGCTCCTCTGCAAGCAGAACTGAAAACTGCAATTCAGCTTATCCCCGGTAATCAAATCGGAAAAGACGGCCGCCTGATGGAATGGCTGAAAGAATACCCGGAACCCGAACCGCACCACCGGCATATCTCGCATCTCTGGGGCCTGTATCCCGGAAATGAAATTACGCCGGAAGGTACGCCCGAGCTGGCCCGGGCGGCGCGCGCGTCTCTCGAAGGTCGCGGAGACGCGGGTACCGGTTGGTCGCTCGCCTGGAAAATGAACTTCTGGGCCCGTTTACAGGACGGTAACCGCAGTCTTCAGCTACTGAAAATGCTGCTGAAGCCCGTAAGCGGTAACGGTGTAAACATGACGAACGGCGGCGGTACCTATGCCAATCTCTTCTGCGCTCACCCGCCCTTCCAGATTGACGGAAACTATGGCGGCGCTGCCGGTATCGCTGAGATGCTGTTGCAGAGTCATACCGGCCAGGTACACCTGCTTCCGGCACTGCCCGGCGACTGGAAAGACGGAAAGGTCAGGGGGCTCGTAGCCCGCGGCGGCTTTGAAGTGGATATGGAATGGAAAGAGGGTAAGCTGACCTCTGCGACGATTCACAGCAAAAACGGGGGTATCTGTAAGCTGCGGTCCGCGTCAGGTTTGAAGACGGGAAGCCTTTCCGGAAAGGAAATAGCGCTCCCGACAGAGAAAGGAAAATCCTATACCCTTTCAGTCCTCTAAAAATGTCTGTGCAGTCTGTGTAGTCTGTGAGCCTTATTTTCTCACAGACTTCACAGACTGCACAGACTTCACAGACGTAGCCTATGCCTCGTCAGCGCTCGGGCCATAGCTACCCGGAATCGGAATATCCAGCAGACGGAGGTATACGCCCAGCTGAGCCCGATGGTGGACAATCTGGCAATACGTCATCCGGAGCGTTTCTTCTTTGGACGCCTCGTAATAAACGGCCTCTCCTTCACGGAGTTTCCAGGTACGGTCGAGCTCTTCTTCCTGACCGGCTGCAAGTACCTTACGGCCGTTTTCCAGCGATTTTTCGAAGTAATTAACCAGTTCCCCGGTATTGGCAATGGGGACGGGCTGATACGGGTTGACGGCGAAGTCCAGCTCATCCTGGTTCAGCGTGAAATCGATCCACGTGGGCAGCTCGGCAATGTGCGTAGCGAGCTGACGGACGGTCATGCTTTTGGGGTGCGGCTGCCAGTCCATTTTGTCGGTGGGCACACGCTCAAGCATTTTACGGGTAGTAGCGGCTTCGCGTTCGAGTTCAGAGGCAAAAGAGGTAAGTCGTGACATGGCTTTGTTTTTTTGAGTGTGATACAAAGCAACAGCCGCCTGGTGACAGCCCTATGTCAGCAGGATTTTCCGACTCAGAAAAAACTTCAGATTTGTTTCCGGATGGCGCCCTTTTCCCCTCCCGGCAGGCCATAGAAAAATACCCACGTACTGAAATCCTCCGAAAATGCCACAAAATGATGCTCCGCTCCGGCAGGTACGAAGAGCACATCGCCTGTACTCACCGACGTACGGGTTCCTTCCAGCAGAAAATCCGAAGTACCCGAGGTGATGACGTATAGCTCATCCCGGTCATGCGGTGTCTGCTTGTCGACCTCGTGCGGGCGGTAGAGTTCGACGACGAGGCTACCCGTCTGCAATACTTCCGCAAATTCTTTTCCCGAAGCCACCAGATGGGCCGCCGCTTCTGCCAGTCCGATTTTCATAGGCTCGTTGTGTTTGGCACAAAAAAAGCAGCCTCCCGTGAAAGAGGCTGCACGATTTTCACAAAGTAATTGATCAGGATAGAATTTTTGAGAGGTTTTGATAGCTGGTTTTGATGCTGTCGATCGACGGAGCCATGTCCTGTTCGACAAAGAAATACTTCAAACCCGCAATCTTCGCCGCTGCAAAGGCATGCTTGAAGTCCACCACGCCGTTTCCGACTTCGGTGAGCGTCTTCATGTCCTCTTTGATGTCTTTTACGTGGAAAAGCGGAAAACGGCCCGGATGTTCCTTAAACAGCGCAACAGGGTCTTTTCCGGCTTTCGTCGCCCAGGCGAGATCCAGCTCCATCTTCACCAGCTCCTTGTCCGTTTGCGACAGGATGAGTTCATAGGGCGTTTTTCCGCCTTCAACAGGATCGAATTCGGTCGCATGGTTGTGATAGGCAAACTGAAACCCCGCTTTTTTCGCGGCTTCTCCGGTTTTCTGGAATACTTCCACGGAGCTCTTGATCTCGTCGAGCGTACTCACGGGCGTGCTGGCGCAGACGAGGTAGCTGAGGCCTGCTTCGGCTGCGTCGTCAACGAGCTGCTGGTAATTATCCCGCAGGCTGAGCATCGGCGGAATGGAAATGGGTTTTCCGTCGGCGCCTGCTGGCAATTTCATTCCCGGACGGGGTTTAAACGGCGCGCCCATCGCGTGGTGCGCCCGCCAGTGCAGGCCCAGGTCCTCCAGCAGCTTTCGGAATTCTTTCGGTTTGTAGCCGTAATAGCCACCCCGCATGCTGAAGGCCGATTCGATTTCCTTGTACCCGACGGCCGCCACGCTTTCAAGCGTGCCTTTCGGATCCTCGTTCATTTGTTTGAAGAGGGTAAATAGCTGAATGCCAATGGGTGGTGCCGCCGTTTCGGCGAAGGCCGGAAGGGCGACAGCTCCCGCGAGGAGGGCGCCCGAGCTTTTGATAAAAGTTCTGCGAAGCATCATGTACAGGGTTTAGTTCGAAAGCTGGTCCCGGAATTTTACCGTCGAAAACGACATGAGCGGCTGAATATCTTTTGCCTTATCGTTCCGGAAAACAAAGTAGAGATCATGGAAGCCCGCCGTCTCCTTCAGTGCAATTTTGACCGGAGGCTGGGCAAACGGATTGAAGTTGGCGGGAACGGCTTTCTTTTCGCCGGGCTTCGCGTTTTTCTGAGCAGATTCCAGTTCAGCCATGATTTTGGCTATGTCGCGTTCGGGCGCTATATCCACGGTGATACCGCCGATTTTCTCTCCCTGAGGTGAATCCAGGCGGATTTCAATACTGCCGCCGGCACTACCTTCCCGCTTCAGCGCTGCCGCGTCAAGTTCCAGTTCCCGGATACCGGTCAGGTCAATCCGGCGGTAGCCAATGTAGCTGTTCGGGAACGGCACGACGCTCACGCCCTTACCCGCCATACCTTTCGATTTCATATCCACACCCTGGTGGTACTCGGCTTCTCCGCCTTCCAGTTGCGGGCTGTGGAGGATAACCGTCTTTTCAACGGTTTGAGCGGGTACTGTTTTGCCGGCTCCGCGGTCGGTATATGCCGCGCGGACGACTACCGAGCCCTTGCCGTTGTCGCCCTCCGGTATCCGGACGGTATAATCACCCGCGAGCGGAAGCGATCGGAGCGTCTTATCATTGATATGCAGGATGTACCTGACGATTGTCTCGGCGTCCGCTACGGAGATAGCCGGGTGCGCCGGCATGCTGATCTCGCCCCATACGCCCGATCCGCCGCTGCGGATCTTCTTGGCGAGGTAGTCGATCGAACCGGCCTGATCCTTGTACTTTTTCGAAATTTCGGTGAATGCCGGGCCGGCAGATTTGGTAGCTACCTGGTGGCAGACTTTGCAGTCCGACTGCCCCATCAGCTGGCGGGCAACGGCGTACTGTGTCGACGCATCCACACTCCGCTGACTTTGAGCCACTTCTGCAAAATCAAAGCCCTGGGAAGCGTAATCGATACTCATCGCGACACGATCATCCCCGATTTTCCGGTCAGCCAGACTGCCGTCTTCCTTGTCAGAAACCTGAACAGCATAGCGGATCGGTTGTCCCGGGAAGAAGAAACTCTGGTTTCCTTTCAGCCCGAGCGTTACAACCGGCGGCTCATTCCCGGCGATGATTTTGACGGACTGACTATTGCTTGCGCCTTTCGGATCCGAAACGGTGAGCGTAGCAGTATAAACGCCCGGCTTGTCGAATGAGACAACGGGATTGGCTGTCGCATATGTTTTCGGTGCGACGCCCGGGGCGCTTACCTTCCAGCGGTAGCTGAGTGCGTCTCCGTCGTAATCCTTGCTGCCTTCTGCCGACAGCGTTGCTTTGAAAGGTACCGTTCCGCCTTTTTTATCGGCGGATGCCTGTACAACCGGCTTGCGATTGCCGCCGTTGTACTCGATCCGGACGAGACGGGAGTTATCGCTCTTCCGGAACCAGTTATTGCCATATTCGAGAAGATAAAGATCGCCTTCCGGCCCAAATTTCATGTCGATGGGCTGAACGGGCTTGTAGGCCGGCAATACGCGCTCCATGGACTGGTAGTTGCCGTCGGCATCCATCGTCACCGCCATGATCCACCCGCGGGAGAAATCCGTCACGATCCATTTATTCTCGTAATACGCCGGCCAGGGGCGCTTCGGATTCTGGAAGTCGGAACGGTGATAGACCGGCCCGCCCGTAGCACTCCGGGCGCCTGAACCTACCAGCGGGAATTTCTCCGAAATCCCGTATGGATAGTAAATGAATGCCGGCACAATCGGAGGCAGCTCTTTCAGGCCGGTATTATTGGGGGAATTGTTGACGAGGTGTACCGGGTCTTTTTTGTCGAGGGGCTTGTTGGTAGCATAATCGAAAACTGGAAAAGCCTGATTATCACCCACAAACCACGGCCAGCCATAGTTGCCGGGCTTTTTGGCCTGGTTGAGCTCATCGTACCCGCGGGGGCCGATTTCCGTGTCTTCGCTGGCGTCCGGGCCTACTTCGCCCCAGTAGATGTAGCCGGTTTTGCTGTCGATTGAAATACGCCAGGGGTTCCGGTGGCCCATCGTGTAGATTTCGGGGCGGGTTTTAGCGGTTCCTTTCGGGAACAGGTTGCCTTCGGGAATGGTATAGGTACCGTCCGGCTCCGGGTGAATGCGGAGTATTTTCCCGCGGAGATCATTGGTATTGCCGGCATGGCCCTGGTCGTCCCAGCTGGCGCGGCCGGGGCGTTCGTCGGTTTGGGCGGCTTGCTGGTTGCCTGTGTTATTTCCGACGGTCAGAAAGAGGTGGCCGGCTTTATCCCAGACCATACCGCCGCCGGTATGGCAGCAGACTTCCCGCTGCGTTTCGACTTCCAATACCACTTTTTTCGACGCATCAACCAACTGATCATCCTTCAGTTCCCAGCGGGTCAGAATATGCTTCTTTTCGGTAGGATGGGCGTAGTAAAGGTAAATCCAGTGGTTTTTCTCGAATTGAGGATCCACCGTCAATCCCATCAGACCTTCCTCCGCCTCCCGGGCAACGCCCTCGGCGCTGGTGTATTTGGTGTTGACGGGGATGTTCGCAATGACAGACGTCGTTTTCGACGCCGGATCATACTTTTTGAGCGCTCCCTTGCGCTCCGCGATAAAGGCCGTTCCGTCTTTGAGGACTTCAAAGGCCATCGGTTCGTCGAGGTCCTCAGCCAGAACTACGGTAGTAAATCGGCTTTCGTCGGGTTTGACATCCTGCTGATTCGTGAAAGAAACCAGCCCGATCACAAAAGAGGAAAAAATGGAAAGTAGAGGCTTTCGCTTCATGAAGGCTCCGGTCAGGAATGAATAAATCGGTTATTGAACAGAGTCAGTAGAATGAAGAGATATATTGTATCAATCGGATACAATCGTACGGTATTTTCTAATTTTTTCCAATTATTTTATGGTTTTTGTGGAGGCAGTAAGCCGTAGGCTTTAAGCTGTAAGCAGGGATACCTGGTTCATTGCCCGCCGCCTACCTAAAGCGCTAAACTTCCCCGACGCACCCCAGCCTACTGCCTACAGCTTAAAGCTTACAGCCACAAAAAAGAACCCCTTCCCGTCTGAAACGGAAAGGGGTTCGGTATTTGATGAAGCGTACTGTTTACAGATTCATGAGGGATTCGCGGCGGCGCATCTTGCCGGCCGGAATACCGAACATCATTTTGAAGCGACGGCAGAAATAAGCCGTGTCTTTGTAACCCACTTCGGCGCCGATCGCCCGGATGCTCTTTTTGGAGGTCCGGAGGAGGTTTACGGCTGCTTCCATGCGCTGGTATTCGATATAATCCTGCGGGTTGATACCCGTCAGCATCTTGAAGTATTGTCCGACGTAATCTTCGGAGACGTTGGCGACGTTGGCCAGTACCTTGTTGGAGAGGTCGCCGCCGATGTTATCCTTGATGTACGTAAAAATATCAATCAGGCGGGGATCCTTGAAGTAGGTGCTGTTGGTGGCGAGTTGCTCCACAAACAGGCGGTGCTTCAGGATATACCGGATGATGTTGATGACGATTTCCTCGGTCTTGATCTTGATGACCCGTCCACGGCCGGCTTCATCCCGGAAATCTTCTGCCAGGATATCCCGCAGGGCATAGGCCAGCGTGTCCTCGCCCTTGATCAGGAACGGAGGAACATCCAGGGACGTGAAGAAGTTAACCGAGTCGAAAACCTTGGCTTCGAAGGCTACCAGTCCGAACGAATTCGGCAGCTTGCCGATTTCGGCCGGGTCCCGGCGGGAGTCGAAATACCGCTCCCGGAACGTCAGGAACTCTTCGTTCGTGATCGATTTCGGGTTTTCGCTGCTGCCATAGGTAATGTTGAGGGACTTACCTCCGGGAATAAACAGCATGTCGCCGGGTTCGGCGCGGGTACCGTCTTCACCGAAAGAAACCTCTCCGTCATACAGAATCAGGAGCGAGTTTTCGATATCGTAAAAGTTCTTGATCCGGATGGGCTGTTGCATCCGAATATGCCGGGCCTTGATGAAGCGGACGCCCAGCGACTCAATGATTTTGTTGTAATCTTCCATTGCGATGGGGTAAGGCCGGCTCAGAGTTCGAAGATCGGACCTTGCTTAAACTTGGACAAAACTAATAATTGTATTTTTAAAAGCAAATTGGACAAAAAAAATAAACGCGATTCGAAAACCGCGTTTAAACCGTATTCAAGACAGTTTGCCCATTTTGAAATTTACCGGAGCAGTTCTCTGGCAATAACAATTTTTTGTATTTCAGAGGTTCCCTCGTAAATCTGGGTGATTTTGGCGTCCCGCATGAGCCGTTCCACGTGGTATTCCTGGACATACCCGTACCCGCCGTGAATCTGCACAGCCTCGATTGTAGCCCACATCGCAACCTCCGAAGCGAAGAGTTTTGCCATCGCAGCAGCCTGTACATAATCTTCACCGGCATCCTTGCAGGCAGCCGCCTGATGTACCAGCAACCGCGCTGCTGTAATCCGGGTGGCCATGTCGGCGAGCTTGAACTGAATGGCCTGATGCTCGGAAATAGGCTTGCCGAACGACTTCCTTTCCTTCGAATACTGAAGCGCAAGCTCATAGGCTCCCGCCGCAATCCCGAGCGCCTGCGCCGCAATCCCGATCCGGCCGCCGTTGAGCGTATTCATCGCAAACTTGAAACCAAAGCCGTCGTCTCCTATTCGGTTTTCTTTCGGCACCCGTACGTCGTTGAACATCAGGGAGTGCGTATCCGATGCCCGTATCCCCAGCTTCTTTTCCTTTTTGCCGACAGAAAAACCTTCCCAGCCCTTTTCCACAATCAGGCAGTTAATCCCTTTGTGCTTCAGTTCGGGGTGCGTCTGGGCGATGACCAGGCTGATCGAGGAAGAGTTTCCGTTGGTAATCCAGTTTTTGGTACCGTTGACGAGGTAATGATCACCCTTGTCTTCGGCCAGTGTCCGCTGGGACGTCGCATCCGAACCGGCTTCGGGTTCCGACAGGCAGAATGAGCCGAGAACCTGACCCGAGGCCAGGGGCGTCAGGTATTGGCGCTTTTGTTCTTCTGTCCCGTATTTCTCCAGCCCGTAACAAACCAGCGAATTATTGACCGACATGATGACCGCGGCCGAGGCGTCGATTTTTGCAATTTCCTCTATCGCCAGTACATATGATAGCGTATCCATGCCCCCGCCCCCGTATTCCGGCGATACCATCATCCCCAGAAAGCCCAGCTCCCCCATTTTCCGGACCTGCTCCGTGGGAAATTGAGCAAATTCATCCCGTTCTGTCACGCCGGGCAGCAACTCGTTTCGGGCAAAACTTCGGGCAGCCTCCTGCACGGCGAGGTGCTCCTCAGTCAATCGGGGATGTATCATGGCGTATAGTATTATTTGGTGAAGTAATAGAATGCCGCGCCAAGTTAGAAAAATAATTGGTATGCTAGCATAACTTTTTGCGGGAAGAAAGAACGGCCGGAACAATGATGGTAATAGGCTGTCTGCGAGGGAATTGCAGAAACGTATACAGAAGGATACTTCCCGGAAAGTACCGCCGGCAGCCAGGCGGGCACGCGACCGTTCCCTGCTTTCCGTCGTATCTTCGTCTGAAACAGCCCGGTCGATGAATCAGTTTTCAGCTTCTGACCAATTGGTCGAACAATTACTTGCCAACGGTTTTGCGGAAGTGACCGAGCAGTATTTTCCTCATTGCCATGTGCGCCTTCAGCTCAAGGGCGAAGCGTACCATCCGGCGTATTTCCAGCGGGCTTTCCGCCTTTCTGCGGGAACGGCCCTGATTATCCTGCATTATCTTACGATCCGGGTACTGTATAAATCGCATGTTGTGGCCGAAAGCCGCCGACTAAGCGAAGAAGAACTACAGACCATCATGGCCTTCTGCAAGCTGCCGGCCAAGCGGCAGGCGGTACTGGCGGCCCGCCGGCTGAGCCTCGCCGATCTGAAAACGGCCGTAGATGCCGAACCCCGGCTGGCCGACTAAGGATTGATTTGCAGAATACTCGTCGCCGAGAGGTACTGCAAAATACCATTCAGAATCAATTGTTTGGATTGATACGTTCCGGCAGGAACCGATACGGTATGCCCGGCCTGAATCGTCACGTCGGTCCGGGCATTGGGAATACACCCGGCACAGTTACTGGTCCAGGTTGCCGGAGTAGTCCAGTCGCCCGATTGCGCAGACGTAAAAGACGTCAGAACCTGGACATTGGTATTGACCGGCGTTCCGGAGCATCCGTAGAGATTTCTGACGGTGAGAACATAAGTTCCGGCCTGCGTGGCGGTCACATTCGGAATGGAAAAAGACTGCTTCAGGGAAGAAAAGCCATTCGGCCCGGTCCAGTTGTAATACTCTGATCCGGAGGCGCTCACGGTGAGGGTATTGCCAAGCGGAAGCGGGGTGTTGGCCGAGACCGTCTCGACAGGAACCGTTCCGGTCCCGGCCGGTATTGTCATCAGCGGGGAGATTACAATATTGCCGACCGCATCGGTAACCCGCAGTTTATAATCTCCTCCCCCAAAGTCAACGTGCTGACCCGTGGCAAGCGAATTGACACCGTTGTTCGTATTCGGGTCTGTCCATTGATAGAAGCTCCAGCCGTTATCGGCTCCGAGGTGCATCTGGGTGCCGCTGTTGCAGGATGGGTAGATACGGACCAGGGAAAGTGCCGCATAGGGATTCGCAGCGGTATTGATACTCGCGTTTTCGAGGGCGTCCGCCCAGGCTTGTGCCACTACGTAATGGCCGTCGCCCATAAAGTGAATACTGTCAGCATCACGCATATTGGGCCCGACGATATCGTCGGTAAACGGTCCTGCAAATACCTGATTGGACGGATTGATAAGCGCATTCTGCCCTGCAATGACGTTGGCATTGACCGTCGAAACCCCGCCAACCTTGTACCGGGAAGCCCGGGCTACTACCCACGGCAATTGCGGTTTTCCGGAATGGCTCCGGCTGGATGAAATGACATTATTCCAGCGGTTGGTATAGTCAGCCTGACTGGTATTGACCTGGTTATCTGCTTCGCCCTGGTGCATGAGTACTGCCCGGACGCCATACTGCGCCGCATAGTTGGTCAGACTGACCCGCAGATTACCGTACGGAAGACCCGCAGGATAGGAATAGCCGTAGTACGACCCCGGCGTTGCATTCGGATCGAGGCTTTCGTACCACTGCTGGCTGCCGGTACCCGTCCACCCGGCCTGAAAAAAGGCCACCGGAACGTGCCAGCGGGTCACCAGCTGATCGCCTACTGCACCCCAGTACCAGGAAGAAAAGCCGAACGGCGCCATGGTTACCGAAGATTCGAGGTGAAGAAAAGCCGGGTCAGCGATTTTGTCTTTGGCGTTCGGAAAGGCCCACGGATACCACGTACCCGGATCTCCGGGATTGGGTGTGGGTGAAACTTTGTACCCGACGGCGACGGCACTTACCTGATCATATTGCGCCGACGGGCCCGGGTTCGACGGATCTCCGATACCCGACGCATTCGACTGCCCTGCAATCACAAATACCTCGCCGATTCCGACTTTGGGTTGGGTAGCGACCGAACCTGTTACGGCTCCGTTCCGGTGTGCCCGTACTTCGAGGTTATACCATCCGCCGGTACCTGTCAGGGTTCCCTGGAAATAGCTGTTGGAAGGCGCGGCATCGCCGAGGTATTGCCAGATGGTGGTCCAGTTTGTCGTCACGGCGTCATTGGCTCCGACGGTACCTCCCGCCGGAATAGCTACCAGGCGGGCCTGAATGGAGTCGACGTATTGGGAATACAGTCCTGCCACCGTCAGCGTCGCCTGATTGGACAGGTTACGCTGAAATACGGCTCTTGTAACCGGGAATGTGACGGTAAGCTGTCCCCATCCGCTGAGGGGAAGGACGCAGCTACTCAGGAAAACACAAAGACGGAAAAAGAACGGTTTCATGACGGGGAGATGGATTCAGGTGCAAAGATACGAAACGCATCAATCCAGTCGAACTATCGCATCTTCCTCAAGATCAGGTAGCTGCCGGTACCTCAGGAAAAGCCGGGCCAGGACAACGACGTCTTCCCGGCAGTACCGGGCAATGCCTTCCAGGTCGTCCCGGAGGTAGTAGGCGGGTGTAACCTGATCGCCGGAAAGCGTCTCCTTGCTCGATGGAATATCGAAAAGTGCGGCAAGAAGCTCGAGGGAAGTATAGTGTTTGTAATCGCCGAATTTCCACATATCCATAGTATCCAGGTGCGGATTTTCGAACCGCCTCCAGGCCGGGTTCCAGAGGTTTTTCGGGATGGGAATATTCCGGACGAGCAATCGCCGGCATAGAAACGGGTAATCAAATTCCCGTCCGTTGTGCGCGCACAGGGTCAGGTGCCGGGGGTATTTTTTTCGGAGAAGTGCGGTGAATTCGGTAAGGAGGGCGTGCTCATCATGCCCGCGCAGCGTCCGGACCCGAAAGGTCCTGGTTCCGTCTTCGTCTTCGTGAAAAAAACCGAGACCGATAGCGACGATTTTTCCGAACTCGGCGAAAACGCCGGCGCGGCTGAAATACAGGGCTTCATCGGAGAGGCCCTCCTCATTTTTGAGGTACGACGCTTTCCGGAGCCATTCGCTGCGGAGACGGTCGGGAAGGTCTTGGAAAGAGGCTGCCCCCGAAACCGTTTCGATGTCGAGGAACAGTAAATGGGCATACGTCGTGTCAGGCATGATACCGGGTGGATTTTCCCCCGAAATAAAACCCCTCCTGCCGTAGGACCAAACCGCTTATACAGCGGTATCAGTCGTGCAGAACGCCTTCCTGACCCAACTGTCCGATCTGGATAAGGTTGGACTCGTCCAGGCTCCCCGGTACAAAAATGAAGCGCTTGTCGTATACCTGGTCGCCGATGAAGTAGCTGACCCAGAATTCGTTCGTCAGGTGAAAAACGGACGTATCGATCAGTTCGATGAGTTGCACGCCGTGTCCTTCCACTTTCTCGAAAAAATGCCGGAGAGTAGACGTTTCCTGCGGATTACCGCTGTCAGACCGGGTATAGCCGCGGGAGGTGACAAACACGCTCCGGAGTGTTTCGTCGTTGCGGTTGAGCAGAAACACCCGCCATTCGGCCTGTTTATCTTCATTGATTTGCCGGGTGACGGCCACTTTGACGCCCTCTACCGGCAAAAACGGAATATCTTTTTTCATAGGGATGATAGACTGTCCTGCACGAGCTCCATGCCGAACAGCGTCGCCAGGTGCCGGCGCAGGCGCTCAGATACCTCTTCAAAGGGTACGGGGTGGCCCAGCTCTTTCGCCAGGGAGGTGACCTCTTTTCCCTCCAGCCCGCACGGAACAATATACGTAAAATGCCCCAGGTCGTTGTTGACGTTCAGCGCGAAACCGTGCATCGTCACCCAGCGACTGGCCTTCACGCCCATTGCGCAGATTTTCCGGGGATTCTTTTGTTCGGCGTGATCGAGCCAGACGCCCGTCATACCGGGAATACGCCCGGCATCAAGACCATAGTCGGTGCAGGTTTGAATAATGGCTTCTTCCAGCGTACGCATGTACCAGTGGATATCCGCCTTGAAATTGTCGAGATCGAGAATGGGGTATCCGACCAATTGGCCGGGACCGTGGTACGTAATATCGCCTCCCCGGTTGATTTTGTAGTATTGAATACCCTGTTCCTGCAAAACGTGCTCGTCTTCGAGCAAATGCTCCGGCTTACCGCTCTTGCCGAGCGTAAATACCGGCGGGTGCTGGACAAAGAAAAGATAATTGGAGGTAGGTACCTGTTCCGTTTCCGGTAGACGCCGGTTTTCGACTTTCCGGGCCACGGTTTCGGCCAGTACCCGCTCCTGTTCGGCCCAGGCTTGTGCATAATCGCGAAGGCCCCAGTCCTGAAAATATACCTGTCGGTTCTGCATGGCGTAATCCTCGTTTCCGGATACGAAACTACAGGAAGCCGGGAAAGATTCCGAATCGGCAGCGGGAAGGCCTGTCAGGAAAACAAGTCGCCGTTACGCAGGAAGTCCGGCCACTCCGTTGCAGCGCCGGTGCCGTACCGCACCACCTCCCCGAGCACAATCACGGCCGGATTGGCGAGCTTGTGCTCAAGTGCCAGCCGCGGGAGTTCTTTGGCGGTACCAATGGCCAGGCGTTCGTCGGCCGTGGTGCCGTTTTGCAGAATAGCGGCGGGCAGGTCCGCTTTTTCCATTTTGCGGCAGATATCCGCGATTTCAGCGAGTTTGTTCATACCCATGAGTACGACGATCGTCGCCGATGAGCACAGTGCCAGGCAAAGGTCTTTGGAAAGAGACCCGTCGGATTTGGTGCCGGTAATCACCCAGAAGCTTTCGCTCACGCCACGGGCGGTCATCGGAATGCCCGCATGGCCCGGAACAGCAAGCGCCGAGGAAATACCCGGAACATACGCGGTTTCGATCCCGAAGCGGCGGGCGTGCTCGATTTCCTCCTGTCCGCGGCCGAACACGAATGGGTCTCCGCCCTTGAGGCGAACGACATGCCCGGCGGCCCAGGCTTTTTCCACAATCAGGTCGTTGATCGAATCCTGGGAATGGCTCTCCCCGGGACGCTTCCCCACGTAGATCTTTTCCGCATCCGGACGGCAGTGGCTGAGTAGTTCGGGGTCGATGAGGGCGTCATACAACACAACGTCCGCTTCGCCGAGTACCCGCACGGCCTTCAGCGTAATCAATTCCGGATCGCCCGGTCCGGCGCCGACAACCGTCAGCTTCGGACCGGGCTTTGTTTTGTTGCTCATGTGTACGAATCAGGCTTTCGCGGCGACGGCTTCTTCCCGGAAGGATTTGGCCCGTTGCAGAAAATCGAGGGCGTCGGAGAGGAATTTCGTTGCGAACGCTTCCGAAGGCTCGTTTTTGTTGATCTGCAGGGTTTTGTCGCTGAAAGAAGCACCGTCGAACGTAAACTCGCCGGTCTCTACAAATTGCTTGTCAAATTCCTTGATAACACCGTGCTGGGTGCTGACGTTGACGTTTTTATCGAGCAGCAGGGCCTTGGCGCCGGAGATAAATACGGAGTAGCTGTGGTAGATCGAATCCGCGAAACGGCCTTCTTCATATGCACTGACCGCCCACTCGTATTTCTCTTCGGTTTCGAAAAGAAGCGTAGCCACGAGGTCGATGATGACGCTTGCGCACTCGCCTACCCCGATTTCCGTCTGGAACTGATCGCTCTGGCCCCAGTCGATGAACTCGCTGTCAACGACGTTGGACAGGTCTGTCAGCGGCTTCAGCAGGGCGTAGAAGTACTTTTCGCCCTGACGATCGTAGTAGCTATTGAAGTATTCTCCCTCAGTGCCGTTCGTTTCGTAGTCATTGAGAACCATACGAAGCGCTTCCGGGCCTCTTTTAGAGGGAATCTTGATCACCTTGTCGGAAATACGGCCTTCGCCGTTTCCGAGCGTACCGCCGCCGAGCAGCACCTGGAGCGCGGGGAGTACCCGCTTGTCCGGAGCTTTCATCGAGCTTCCGTGGAAGCCGATCTGCGCCATGCTGTGCTGGCCGCAGGCGTTCATACAGCCGGAGATCTTGATGAGGATATCGTTGTTGAAAATCAGGTCGGGAAATTCTTCCTGCATCACGCGCTCGAATTCAACGGATACTGCCGTGGAATCAGAGATAGCAAGGTTACAGGTGTCCGTACCCGGGCAGGCCGTAATATTGGCCGTACTGTTGGCGCCGGGCTGAGCCAGGTGATGCGCCTTCAGGACAGCGTATACCGCGGGCAGGTTCTCTGCTGCAACAAAGCGGAAAAGCAGGCCCTGATTGACCGTTACCCGGACATCATCCGCCACATACGGCTGGATTTTATCGATCAGGCTGCGGCTGAGCTCTGAGCGGATGTTTCCGAGCTGAACCCGTACATAAACGCCGAAGAAACCTTCCTGCTTCTGCGCGAAGACGTTGGAAGCCAGCCATTTGCTGTAGGCTTCGTCGTCAGCCTCCGGCAATGCCGAAGGTGCTGCCGGTGTAGATTCGGGACCTTCAATCGGGAAAGACTTGGATTTCAGGGCTGTCCATTCCTCTTCGACCAGGCGTTTGAACTCGTCAAAGCCGATTTTGGCAATGAGGAACTTGAGACGCGCCTTGTGGCGGCTGTTCCGCTCTCCGTGCCGGTCGAAAACCCGCAAAACGGCTTCGATCGTCGGGATGAGCTGATCAGCAGGCAGAAACTCGTGGTACAGATGCGCGAGAGCGGGCTGCGCACCGAGACCGCCGCCTACTACCACGCGGAAACCGCGCTGGCCGTTCTCAACCTTGGGGATAAACCCGAGGTCGTGCATGTAGCTGAGCGCTGTATCGGCGTCGGAACTGGAGAAGGAAATCTTGAATTTCCGGCCCATTTCCTGGCAGATCGGGTTCCGGAGGAAGTACCGGAAGGCTGTATCCGCATACGGCGTCACGTCGAACGGCTCCTGCGCATCAATACCCGCCGTCGGCGATGCCGTAATATTCCGGACAGTATTGCCGCAGGCTTCGCGCAGGGTGATATCATCCTGTTCGAGCTTGGCCCACAACTCCGGCGTACGGTCGAGGCTTACAAAGTGAATCTGGATATCCTGCCGGGTCGTCAGGTGCAGGTTCCCGGTTGAAAATTCGTCCGAAATGTCAGCAATCCGCTTCCATTGTTTGAATGTCATTTTACCGTACGGCAGCTTGATCCGAACCATCTGGACCCCCTGTTGCCGCTGGCCGTAAACGCCCCGTGCGAGGCGGAGACTGCGGAATTTCTCCTCGTGAATCTTGCCCTCCCGGAACATCCGGATCTTTCTTTCCAGATCAATGATATCCTTTTCTACAAGAGGGTTTTCCAGTTCGGTACGAAAGCTTTGCATGGTGTATGACGAGAGTAATGACTTTTATTCTATCGAACTAGTAGAATTAGCCTGCAAACGTAGGGCTCATTTTCGGAACGGCCAAATACTACAGGATTAAAATTTAGTAATCTGAACCAGAGGCGATTTCGGTTCAAATCATGTCTTTCCGGGTTGGCCTTTGGAACGATTTCCTAAATCGACTCAAAAGGCCTGTTCATCGATGAATTTACGAAATGAGTCCTGCCGGGGAGGCAGGTCAGTAAACTTTGGTATGGCTGTCCGGTCTATGGTGGAACCGGGGCCCGAACGAACCTTCTTTAAACGACCCGGGGCCGCATTTTCTACTGAGATGAAAACTACGAACTATTGGTGTCTGCTCCTTGCCTGTCTGTCGGCTTCCTGGGCTTCTGCTCAGGACGGGTCCGTATCCGGGCGCGTCGTACAAGCGTCGCGTAAACCGGTTCCGGAAGCAAGACTCCTCCTCATACAACCCGCCGATTCAACCAAACGCCTGACCGGTCAGACCGATACCTCCGGCTACTTTGCCTTCAATGGTCTCGAACAGGGGCCTGCCTATCGCCTGCGCATTGCCAAGGCCAATTTTCAGGCCCGTGAAGTGGAGATCGCTCCGCTGAAAGGCCGGATGGATATGGGAGAAATTGCTATCGGCGGAGGAACAATCGCCCGGGATACAATAGTTCCGGCCGCAGCGGCTCCTGCGCCAAAAGATTCGCTGCCGAAACCGGCTACGCCGCCTGCAAGTCCTGCTACGCCGGTAGCGGCCGCGCCGACTATCCAGCGGGTTCCGTCCGGGTCGGGCACGGAAGTCCGCGGAAAAGTCACCGATAAGGCAGATGGTTCGGTACTCTTCGGAGTGACGGTGCTGCTCATCAACGCCGCGGACTCCACGCAGCGAAAAGGTACCACTACCGACGCTGACGGCGCTTTCACCTTTCCGAACGTCAGCCGCGGAAACTACCGCCTGCGCCTCTCCAACATCGGATATATCACTGAAAATGTTCAGATACGACCTTTTCAGGCGGTCATGGATCTGGGTAAAATTCAGCTCACCGGAAATGCCAAAAACCTGAAGGAAGTAACCGTGAAGGGCGTTCAGGAGCGGGTTCAGCAGAAATCGGATACACTTATTTATAATGCGGATGCCTATAAAGTGACGAAAGACGCGAACGTCGAAGACCTCGTCACCAAAATGCCCGGTATCACCATCGAAAACGGCGCTGTAAAGGCGCAGGGTCAGGATGTCAAGCGGGTACTGGTAGATGGCCGTGAGTTTTTCGGCGACGATGCCTCGCTTGCCCTGAAAAACCTCCCTGCCGAAGTCGTAGACAAGATTCAGGTATTTGACCGGCTGAGCGATCAGTCCCAGTTTACCGGTTTTGACGACGGAAACTCCGAGCGGACGATCAACATCACCACCCGCAACGGGCGGAATAACGGGCAATTCGGCAAAGTATACGCCGGCTATGGGACGGACAACCGGTATGCTGCCGGCGGCAACGTTAACTTCTTCGAAGGCTCGCGTCGTATATCCATCATCGGGCAGACGAATAACATCAACCAGCAGAATTTCGCCATGCAGGATCTCCTCGGCGCGCTGGGCTCCAGCGGTGGCGGCGGCAACCGCGGTGCAGCCGGCGGCGGCGCCCGTGGCGGCGGTGGCGGTGCAGGTGGCGGAAACCGTGGCGGCGGCGGTGGTGGCGGAAGCTTCGGCGGCGGTAATTCGGCCGGGAACTTCCTCGTCGGCCAGCAGGGCGGGATTACTTCTACCAACGCACTGGGAGTCAACTATATCGACAACTGGAGTAAAAAACTGAAGGTAACCGGCAGCTACTTTTTCAACGGCGCTAACAATACCTCTGAAAGCACGCTGACCCGCAACTACTTCTCTGCTGCCAACTCCGGACAGAAGTACGATCAGCAGAGTACGTCTGCCAATGACAATACCAACCACCGCGTCAGCCTGCGGATGGAATACCAGATTACGCCCAGAAGCTCCCTCATCTGGACGCCGCGGCTCAGCTTCCAGAATAACAACAGCAACAGCCAGGTCGAAGGGCTCAATACCCTTTCGGAAACCGGCGCCAAACTGAGCGAAACGAGTACCAACAACTCAGCCCACAGCAACGGATACAACATCGGGCAGAATCTCCTCTTCCGGCACCAGTTCAAGAAGCAGGGCCGGACGATTTCACTCGGTGTCGGAACCTCGCTCAGCCTGAACCACCGCAATGGTCTGCTGAAGTCAGAAAACCGGTATTACAGCCAGTCAGACTCGCTGCAACTGGTGGATCAGAAGTCGGATTCGCGGTCGAACACGACTACCTGGTCCGGCAACGTCAACTATACCGAACCGCTGTCGAAGATGAGCCAGCTGCAGTTTAGTTATAACCTGTCGGTCACCAACAGCAACAGCAATAAGGAAACCTATGATTTCAGCGCCGCGTCGGAATCGTATTCAGAGCTGAACAAAATTCTGAGTAACAAATTCGACAACCGGTACCTGACCAACCGGGCGGGGCTGGCTTACCGCCTGCGGACGAAGAAGGCCTTTTTCACCCTTGGTACGGACTACCAGTATGCCGACCTTTCCGGAAATCAGCTATTCCCGAAAACATTCTCGGTCAATAAGACCTTCCAGAACTGGATGCCGAATGCTGACGTGAATTACAAGTTTACGCAGACGAAGAACCTGCGGTTCAATTACCGGACGTCGACCAACGCGCCTTCGATTTCCCAGCTTCAGAATGTATTCGACAACACCAACCCGCTCTTTATCTCCAGCGGTAATCCGAACCTGAAGCAGGAGTACTCACATACGCTTTCGTTGCGATACAACAGTACGAACCTGGCCAAGTCGGTTAACTTTTTCGGAGGATTCTTCGCCACGTTCACGGCCAACAACATCACCAACGCTACCCTCATCGCCAACAAGGATACGGTGCTGACAGAAGGTGTGACGCTCTTCAAAGGCTCACAATACAGCCGGCCGGTCAACCTGCAGGGCTATCAGAGCATGCGGGGGTTCTTCAGCCTGGGGTTCCCGCTGAAGTCTCTGAAAAGCAACCTGAACGTAAACGCCGGCGTGAACTATACCCGGACGCCCGGTCTGATCAACGAAGTATCGAATATCTCGACGAATTACGCCATCAACTCCGGCGTGGTATTGAGCAGCAACATCAGCGAGCGGTTTGATTTCACGCTTTCGTATTCGCCGGCTTACAACATCATTCAGTACTCGATTCAGCCGCAGCAGAACAGCAACTATTTCTCTCACACGGCCCGTCTGCGCCTGAACTGGATCAGCGCGAAAGGCTTCACGATCAACCCGGACGTCAGCAATTCCCTGTATTCGGGCCTTGGACCCGGGTATGACCGGAGCTTTACGCTGTTTAACCTCGGGATCGGGCAGAAGATCTTCAAGGAGCAGCGCGGCGAAATCCGCCTGACGATCTTCGATTTGCTGAATCAAAACAACAGCATCAGCCGGAATACGACGGAAACATATGTGGAAGACAACCGTACGCTTGTATTGAAGCGGTATTTCATGCTGACGTTCACATACAACGTCCGCAATTTCCGGAGCGCGGCCAAGAAATAACCCCGCCTGCTTTCCCCCACCCAGGGAGCTTCCGCCAGGGAGCTCCCTTTTTCTTTTTGTACCGTTGGATCAGGATATTATCAAATTGATAAATATTGTTCTTGAATTTATAATTATTCTCTACTTTTGGGTATTACTTCCCGGTTTACCCTGAATGTATAAGTATATCTAACCTGTTACAACGATGGACGCACACGTTATCCAATCCCATTTATCCAACCGCGAGAAGCATATTTTGTTTCTCCTGTCGTGCGAGCTCGACAGCCGCCAGATTGCCGAGCGCCTCGGCATCAGCGAGTACACGGTATTCACGCATCGCCGGAACATCAAAACCAAACTGAAGCTGACGGGCAAGCGTGACGGCCTGATCCGCTATGCGCTGCTGAATCGGGAGCACCTGCATCAATGGGCGCTGCTGGAGGCAAAACGACCGGATTACGCGGAAAGCAAGTAGGTAATTCCCTGTATTTGAGTATTTCTATCTATTCAAAAAGACGAAATCTTTGCGAAGGCTTCCAGGGTTGGAACCACGCTGCCACGTGGATGAAGCTGCAGATGTCGGCCGGTTCGGCGGCGCCCTTCGGGTAGAAGGGCGCCGGCATCCGGATGCGGATTGGCCGGCGATGCGCGGATTCTGTAGGTGCTGACGGTCGGTCATACCCTGCATACAGGAATTACCCAAACAGCGTATCGGATTGATCACTAAACCATCGTACAGAGATGACCTGGCTCTGGAGTGCCTCTAATGTGATGCTGATCGCGTTTTTCGCGGTCCTGCTGTACCTGCTTTTCCGGTTTTTAAAGAACAACGGAAAGCGGGCAAATCCCTAACATTTTCCACCTTCTAATCCTTTGTGCCAGTGAAAAGAACATTTTCCCTGATGGTTGTCTTTTGCCTTTTTGGCGCACTCCAGTCCTGCCATCGGCAGCAGGATGTACAACCGGAGGTCACCATGAACGAACTGGTGAGTACGTTTGCATTGAAGAAAGTTTCTGCCGGTGAGTTGCAGAACAGTGGCAATTTTGCCCGTTTTGCTTCGGTAGCGGAAGCAAATGAATACCTGAAAAAGCTGCAATCGATCCGGCACCGTTCTGTTTCCGGGAAGATGGCGATGACGGGTGAGCCGGGAACGGCCTCGTCCCTCGTCATCGGCGACTTCCGCAAGAAGGTACTCGGTTCCTATCTCGGCTTCGCGAGTGAACCGGAAGAGATCAAGCCCGGCCAGTCGACGTCCACCAACTCCAATTGGTCTTATCCGTTTAACACCAGTGTGACGATTGCCTGGCAGACCGACTACGCCAGTCCGGTTGCTACCGGCTACCTCACGGGTTTTACCATGGGCTATTCGTTTACACAGGTACAGCAAACGACGTCGATGAACTATTCGACGGGTGTGATGACGTATACCATCAACGGTACGCTGAACTACAATTTCCTGGTTGAAGGTATCGGAACCATCTATCAGCAGCCGTTCATGATCTACGGAACGTACAACACACGGAACGGCGACTTTATCGTGCATACGTACAAAGGAGGCTGATAAACGCGAACGGTTCCGTGTCTGAAAGTCTGTTGTCGTCGGATAGGTTGCTTCGTTTTGGGGTGATCTATCCGGCGCCCTTTGTCTGCTGGCTGAGTGCAGAGATCCGGTCGCCGGTTCAACTGGAGAAAATCTGGATACCACTCAGTCTCTGGGTCGTGGCGTTGCTGGCAGCGGGAAAAGGTCCTCTCCGGACGATACAGGTCCTGGCGTTTTTGCTCGCAGCCGTTTTATGGCTGCTGAATACCGGGAGGCCTTTGTCTGATGCGGTCTTCAGTTTTTCATTGCTGGCCCTGTTTGCGCTGACGCCCGTTTACCGGGGTTTCAATCCGACAACGTTCCGGGAGTTTACGGCAGTGATTGGGACATTGGTGATCCTGAGTCTTTCCCTGCATTTTCCGTGGGTTCAGAACCGCAGCCTTTCCACAATCGGCAATTATCTCTGCGTATTGCTGCCCTTTTCCTTTGCCCGCCGCGACCGAAAGGCCGGCTGGCTCATGGTGTTGCTGCCGGCGTTGGCATTGGTTCTGACGCGGGATTTGAATGCGTTGCTGGTCGGAGGAGGCTGTGCTGCGGTTTTCTACCTGAGCGCCGTCCGGAAGTTTTTCTGGAAGGCTCACCTGCCCGGGTTTGCCATCCTGGTTGTGCTGCAGCCTTTCGGCATGAGGCTACTTGCTGCCTGGCAATCCTTACCGGGTTTCGTCACCGGAAGGGCGTTGATACTGGATGTCGTGCAGAAAGAACTCCTGCCGGAAAATTGGCTGACGGGGGTAGGATACGGCGGCTTCCCGAAGGTGTATAACCTGGCGCAGGCCCGTTACCTGGAAAAGCTGGACTTGCTTCATCAGCCGTTTCAGCAACACTACCTGATGCCCGATAATACCTTCTGGGCATTCAATGAGTATGTGCAGTTTGCGGTCGAAAACGGCGTGCCCTGTACCTTGCTGCTGGTTGGTTTTCTGTACTATTTGTTAAAAAAAGCAGCGTCAGCAGTCCGGAAAGACGAAACGCTGTTGAAACCTTACCTGGCGCTGGCAGCAGCTCTCGGGCTTTCTTTTTTCGACAATGCACTTCATGTGTACCTGATTTACAGCATCCTTTTCCCGTCTTTGTTTCTTCTTCTGCGTGAAGCCGGAGAATCCCGGTGGCGTATCACGCCTCTCCCGGCGTTGCTGGCCATCGGCGCCTGTCTGCTTTGGGGTACGTTTGCCCACATGCGGTGGGTCGTGGCCGACCAAACGGAGCAACCGGCTTTGCGGATACAGCGCTTCCGGACTGCTCATGCCGGTTTGCCGCAAAACGGCGCTTTCCTCTACCAGTACGGCGTTCTTCTGGCACAAAACGGCCGGAATGCCGAAGCCCGTGAAGTACTCGGAAAAGCGAAAGATCTCCTGCCCTGTACCGATGTTTACCTGGCCTTGGGAGACCTCTACCGGGAACGCGACTGGAAGCAATCGGAACACTACTACCGCACCGCCGCGCTGATGGTCCCCAAGTACCTGTTTCCGAAGTATCAGTTGTTTGAGTTGTACCGGGCTGCCGACCGGCCCGCAGACGCTCTCATCTGGGCCGATTTCATCGGACGCATACCGCTGAAAACCTGGACGAACGAAGGCTACATCATGAAACAGGAAGCGCTGAAATACAGCGATGAAGCAAGGAAAAAGCCTGGTTTACAGCACTAATCTTCCTGCAATGCCAGGTGTGCATGATCCCGGACGAGGGTCTGAAGGAAGGTCCAGCTATCTGCTTCGGTATGAATCCCGGTGGTTTCCCGGACTTTTCCGGCCGTAAGCTCCAGTAGTTCGAACGTGTGGTATTCCTGTGTTTTTTTGAGGACCTTCCGGATGGTATTGATGTCGCGGTCGGAGAGGACGATGGCCTCCGGATAAGTCACGTGGTAGTTGTCCGTTTCCGTAACCGGAGCGATGAGTTGTTCGAGTTGAACCGGCGGCCGCATTTTGACGACAGCGGTACGTGCAGCCCGGTCACCCAGCCGCTGCCCGTTGTACATGGCCATGGTAATCAGCCCGACCAGGCCCGACATGACCCAGATATCCAGCATGCGCAGCAGCCAGCGCATGAGGTAGTCGCCCAGACGCGGCGGAGTACCGTCGAGGCGTACGACGCGCAGGCCGAGGGCCTTCTTGCCGATCGACTGCCCGTTCATGAATACTTCCGACAACAGGCTGTAAAACATGGCCGGAAGCGCCACGATGAGGACAAAACCGGCAATCTGCCACGACGAATCCAGCTCTGAGAACAGTTTCCCGAAAACCAGCGAGCCGCCCAGCAGCCAGGCGGCGATGATCACGCCGTCCAGCAAAAACGCCAGGATGCGATCGCCGATACTGGCCGGCAGAAATTCAAGTAATACGTTCTGAGTGGTTTGGATGTGCAGGTTCATGCAGGGCGTGCCGGGGTGAAAATCATCTTTCCGCAAGCGGGGTGTGGCGAATTTCGAAAAAGTTTTGGCTATTTTGAAGGGGTTTCGACGCCGGAAAATAAAATGCGGCCGGAGCCGATCGTTTCCTACCAGATCCTGCAGCACCTTTACCGATGCGAGAAGCGGCCTTTATCAAACAAAATGCGGAGAAGTGGAAGAAGTATGAGCAGGAAGATACCCGCCAGCCCGACGAACTTTCGGAGCGGTTTATTGAGCTGACCGACGACCTTTCCTACGCCCGGACGTTCTACCCCGAATCGCCCGTTACCCGTTACCTGAATACCCTGACGACCCGCTTTCATCAGCGGATTTATGCCAACCGGAAGGAAAAATCAAACGCCTTTTTCCGGTTTTGGCTGTACGATCTGCCGTACCAGTTTTACCAGTCGCACCGCGCACTGCTGTACTCCTTTCTGTTTTTTCTGGCGGCTACTATACTGGGCATTGTTTCGACGTTGTATGACGAAAGTTTTGTCAGGCTCATTCTGGGCGACAACTATGTCAACATGACCCTGGAAAACATCAAAGCCGGAGATCCGATGGCCGTTTACAAATCGGACAGCATGACGGCGTCGTTTCTCACCATCACCCTCAACAACGTCCGGGTGGCATTTGCGGCGTTTGTTTACGGAATTGTTCTTTCGGTGGGAACGGTGTATGTACTCTTTTACAACGGTGTGATGCTCGGCGCGTTCTTTACCTTTCTTTTTCAGCAGGGTGTGATCCGGGCGGCGCTGCTGACTGTCTGGATACACGGTACATTGGAAATATCAGCCATTATCATCGCCGGCTGCGCCGGACTGACCGTTGGCAACAGCATTCTTTTTCCGAAGACCTACTCCCGGCTCGTGTCGTTCCAGCGGGGGGCACGGCAGGGGCTGAAAATTGCGGTGGGTCTTGTTCCGATTTTCATTACGGCCGGTTTTCTGGAGGGTTTTGTGACCCGCCAGCCGTTGTATCCGGCTGTCAGTATCCTCATCATCGGTGTTTCGGCTTTTTTCATTGTCTGGTATTTCGTCTGGTACCCGATCCGGCTGAACCGCCGCCCCTGACCTTTTTTCCCCAACCATCTGCAACGTATGCATCCGATACAGCTTCGTGAAGAGCGGAATTTCAGTGAAGTCATCAACGCTACCTTTCAGTTTACCTTCCGGAACCTGAAAACACTCGGGCCGATTCTGCTCTACTTTGCGGCTCCGTTTTCCCTTATTGCCGGGATTTCTGTCGGGCTGTTTCAATCCCAGATATTTGATTTCACGACCAAAATCAACCGCGGCGCCAATCCATTCAATTTTCTGTTCAGCCTGGAGTACTTTCTCAGCATTGTTTTCAGCCTGATGGGAGGCCAGGTGCTGTCGCTGGTTGTCAGCAGCTACCTGGTCGAATACATGGATCACGACGGCCCCGTCGAAGCATCGGCGGTATGGGAGCATGTCAAAAAGTACTTTCTCCGGTCGGTCGTCGTCGGACTGCTGTACGGCGGCTCGCTGATTCTGGGGCTTGCCCTGTGTTTTTTGCCGGTCGTGTATCCGTTTACGGTGTTCAGTCTGGCGATGACGGCGATGGTCCGGGAAGACCTGTCGGCGTCGGAAGCGCTGGCCCGCTCCCGCGACCTGGTTCACCTGAACTGGACGGAAGGAATCAGCACATTCGGTCTCCGCATCGTGATGAGCGTCGCAACGAGCATTCTGGGCAGTATTCTTTCAGTACCGATGTACCTGGTCATGTTTCTACAGGGGCTGAAGGTAGTCGGCGAAAACATGCAGTGGGCATTGCTGCTGTCGTCGGTGATCGCGACAACCGGAACGACGGTTATTACGTCCCTGGCAAACGTCGCCCTCGGGTTCCAGTATTTTTCACTGGTGGAAAAGAAAGAAGGAATCGGGTTGATGAACGAAATTGAATCCATCGGGCAGGCCAGACCGGTCCGCGACGAAGGAGAATACTGACATGCGGATCATCCTTTTCACTTTCGTATGGCTGCTGAGCCTCACGGCGTCTGCCCAGCGTGATACCACGGCGCGGACTGTCGGCAAGCAGATATTTGCCGCCGACACGCTCCGGCCCGCTCTCCGAAAACCAGATCCTGCCGTATGGAAAGGCATCCGGGAAGCGCGGGAATACCAGTACAAGCAGGACGTACGCCCGCCTTCCGGCCTGCTGGAGGAACTATGGCAGCGCTTTCTGAACTGGCTTGTGGAATTTTTGTACAGCCCCGATACCCGCAAAGGCCGGGAATGGGTGCAAATCCTCTTCGTGATCGGCGTAGTGAGTTTCTTCATTTACCGCATCGCCGGAATGGAGAAAGTCGGCCTCTTCGGACGAAAATCCCAAACCCCTGCCCTGCCCTATGAGGCGTTTCACGAAGACATTCACGGGATGGATTTCGAAGACGCTATCGGCCAGGCCGTCGCTGCGCATAATTACCGCCTGGGCGTCCGGTTGCTGTACCTGCGGAGCCTGAAACGGCTGGCCGACCGGGGCCTGATCAGCTGGCAGATCGACAAAACCAACCGCGCCTATGTCTATGAAGTAACACAGCCGGAAATACGGCCGGCGTTTGAGCGGCTTACTTCGCTTTTTGAGTATGTCTGGTATGGAGACTTTCCCGTTCGGGAGATGGATTTCAGCGACGTGAAACGGGAATTTGAAACCTTCGAAAAGGCTGTATGAAAAACAAAAAATACCTCCTCATTCTCGGGACAATCGTCATCCTGTTCGTGCTGGTGGAGTATTTCAGACCCCGGCCGATCGACTGGACGCGTACCTTCCGGAATGACCAGAAAATACCTTTTGCTACCGAAGCGGTGTACGACCTGCTGCCGGGGTTGTTTCCGGGGCAGGAAGTAACGTCGGTCCGGCTGCCTTTTTATAACCTCGCCGACGACGGCAAACTTCCCGAACAAACAAGTACCTACCTGTTTATCAGCGAAAGTTGTGAAATGGCAGAGGAAGATGTGGAAGAGCTGCTGGCTTATGTTCACGACGGCAATACAGCCTTTTTGTCGGCCAATAGCTTCCCGCAGTTGCTGACAGATACCCTTCACCTGAAAATCGGGACGAACAGCCTGATCGATTTTAACCGGGCCTATCAGTCTGAAAAGAACGAAGACGAAGACCAGGACGCATACTACAACCGGTTCCGGTTTGACAGTATGCAGGTAAACCTCACCGATCCCCGCTTCCGTGTAGGTCGCAAGGGCTATGTACTGGAAAAGGAAACGGCTGAAAATCATTTTGTAACGACCGATTCTACGCTCAAGGCGTCCGTCCTCGGTGTTAACCAGCACGGGCAGTATAACTTTCTGCGGTTCCGCTTCGGAAAGGGAGAGCTGTTTCTTCAGTCGGCTCCGGAGGTTTTCAGTAATTACTACCTGCTGAAACAGGGGGAAGGCAACTATGCCTTCAAAGCGCTTTCCTACCTGCCCGCACAGCCGATTCTGTGGGATGAGTATGCCGAGCAGGGCCGGGAAGGCGAACGGAGTATCCTTCGCTTTCTCTTCACCAGTCCCAGCCTGACCTGGGCCTATTACCTGACCCTGGCAACGCTGCTGCTCTTCGTGATTTTTGAGGGGAAACGGCGGCAGCGGGTGATTCCCGTTCTGGAGCCGGTTACCAATTCTTCCCTGGAGTTTGTGGAAACCGTTGGCCAGCTTTACTACAACCAGGCGGACCACGCCAATCTTGCCGAAAAGAAGATCCAGCACTGGCTGACCTACCTTCGGCAGCGGTTCGGGATGAAGACCACGGAGCTGGATGAGGAGTTCCGGGAAACGCTGGTGTTGAAAACCGGTATCGACCGGAAAGATGTGGATAACCTGGTTGCCCGCATCCACCAGGTACGGTATTTCTCTGGAAATCTGGCTGAAAATCAGTTGGTAGACCTCAGTAATCAGATCGAATCGTTCTACCGGAAGGTGCAGTAGTCTGAAAGTTATCCACATTATCCACAGTAAATCCACGGGTTATCCACAGAAAACGGGGGAAAAGTGGTGGAATAGTCTGGGTTTTCCACATTGTCGACCGTTTTTGCCTGAAAGTCAGCCAACAGGTATCCTCCCCTTTTCCACATGAGCCGTGTATATGTGGATAACTTGGGGTATTGCGGTGGAAAACCCGCTTTTCTCCAAAAAACAAAAAGGCCGTTTGGCTGCTACGGCGCAAACTCCGAATTTTGCACTCCGATTCCGGTCGCTCCCGAAACCGCCTTTGGTTTCGCCGCAGATAAGCCGGCTTTTATGCGTATGAAACTGTATTCCACCAAACACCAGAGCCCGGACGTTTCGCTGGAAGAGGCGGTCTTTCGCGGTCTTCCGCCCGACAACGGGTTATACATGCCCGAATCGATTCCGGTATTGCCGGCGTCCTTTTTTGACGGGATCGATCAGCTGAGCCTTTCCGAAATTGCGTTGGCGGTGACGAACGCCCTCCTCGGTGATGATATTCCCGCGGACGATCTCCGTCGGATTGTGGAGCGGGCCATTACGTTCGATGCCCCAGTGGTACCGGTGGAAGAAAATACGTATGTCCTGGAGCTTTTCCATGGACCTTCTATGGCGTTTAAAGACTTCGGCGCGCGCTTTATGGCCTCGCTGATGTCTTACTTTCTGGAAAAGTCTTCGAAAGAAATCCACATTCTCGTGGCTACTTCGGGAGATACCGGTGGCGCTGTCGCACAGGGTTTCCATCATACGCCGGGTATCCGGGTAACGATCCTCTACCCCAGCGGGAAGGTTTCCGACATTCAGGAGAAACAACTGACGACACTCGGCGGAAATGTTACGGCACTGGAAGTAGACGGTACGTTTGACGACTGCCAGCGCCTCGTCAAGGAAGCTTTTCTGGATGCGGATCTCCGCGCGAAATTCAACCTGGCCTCGGCTAACTCGATCAACATCAGCCGGCTGATTCCCCAGTCGTTCTACTATTTCAACGCCTACGCCCGTCTGAAGCACCTGGGTAAATCGCTGGTTTTCAGTGTGCCCAGCGGAAACTTCGGTAACCTCTCGGCGGGGGTGATCGCCTACCGGATGGGGCTGCCTGTCCGGAAGTTCATTGCGGCCACCAACGCGAACCATGTTGTGCCGACGTTTTTGTCGACCGGCACATTCGAGCCCAAACCTTCCGTCGAAACCCTCTCCAATGCGATGGATGTGGGAAATCCGAGCAACTTCCCCCGCCTGCTTCTGCTCGGCGGCGGCGAATGGGAAACGGTACGCGATCTGGTTTCCGGTGTGTGGTACTCGGATGCGGAAACACAGGCGGCGATCCGGGAGGTCTTTGAATCCACCGGCTACCTCATGTGCCCGCATACCGCGATTGCCTGGAAGGGACTGAGAGATACCGTCGCGAAAATGAACGAGGACGTTACCGGGGTATTCCTGTCGACAGCCCACTATGCCAAATTCCTGCCCACGATGGAGGCCACCCTCGGTCAGTCGGTGCCGGTACCGGAGCGGCTGGCAGAACTGCTCGACAAGCCGAAAGTCGCTACGCCGATGAGTACACGCTTCGCTGATTTCAAAGCATATCTGCTCGGGTAATCCTTCCCGTGACAACCATACAAACAAGCCGGGTCAGCGCCCGGCTTGTTTCTTTTTCCGGGGAGTGGTACCTTCCCCGGACACAACCGCTCTATTCCTATGAAAACGCTTCTTCCGCTGTTGCTGGGCCTGTCCCTGATGGGTGGCGATGCTCCTTCCTTTAAAGCACAGGTTATTGACAATCAGATAGATATTGGATATGGTCTGGCCATCGGGGATGTGGACGGAGACAAGCGGCCGGATATTCTTCTGGCCGACAAAAAGGAGATCGTCTGGTACCGGAATACGGGGAAAGAAACCTGGCCCCGGTACGTCATGGCAGCGAATCTGACGGAGAAAGACAACGTCTGTATCGCGGCAAGGGACCTGGACGGAGACGGAAAAGTAGAAGTAGCGGTAGGCGCCCAGTGGGATCCCGGAGAAACGCACGATCCTGCGCAGTCGGGGGCGGTATTCTACCTCGTTCGCCCCGCCGACCCTACCCAAACCTGGGAGGCCGTCCGCCTGCCCCACGAACCTACCACCCACCGCATGAAATGGGCAAAGGTGGGCAAAAACAAGTCTCAGCTGATTGTGGTCCCCCTGCACGGGCGCGACAACAAAAACGGCGAAGGCCGAGGGGTGAAAATCCTCGCCTATGAATTCCCCGAAAATCCGAAAGGAGAATGGAAGACGGAACTGGTAGACAGCACATTGCATATGACCCATAACGCCGAAGTCTGGGAAGACGGACGCGAAACAAAGCTTATCGTCGCCGCCAAAGAAGGCTGTAAAATCCTGCGGTATACCGGCGGCAAATGGCAGCACGAAGGGGAATGGATCGGAAAAGACTACCCGGCCGGGGAAGTGAAACGGGGACTGTCATCCGACAAAAAACCGCTTCTCGCGACAGTATCTCCCATGCATGGAAACGAACTGGTGGTATTCCGGGACAACCGGCCGACGGTCCTCTTCAACCGGATGGCGCAGGGGCATGCGGTGGTATGCGCAGACTTTCTCGGGCTGGGCTACTCGCAGGTAGCGACCGGCTGGCGGATGCCGAACGGCGACAGGACTTTCGGGGTACGGTTATTCACCCCTGACGGTACCGGGTGGAAGCAGCAGGAAGTAGATGAATCCATAAAAATGGCTTGTGAAGACCTTCAGGCAGCAGATCTCGACCTGGATGGAGATCCGGACCTGATTGCTTCCGGACGGTCTACGCTCAACGTGGTCGTGTACTGGAATCTACGGAAATAGAAAAATCGGAATACGGAGCGTATCGGAATGGGGAAATAATCCCCCATAAAAGCCTGTGGTATCGTTTTTGTTCGACAAGGGCAGAGAATCAACCTTCGCCCAGGCCGTTCAGGCCGACGCTATTGAACAACTTTCAACCACTTTCTGAAAACCCGACCCACGCATTTCATTCATTTGTCCGGAAGGGAATACTATCTTTCAGCGGACACAACCAACTGATTCAACCATGTCAAAGAGAAGTCTGATCGGATATGCGGTTGCCGGAGCCGTCGGCGTATTTATCGGAATGATGATCGCCCCGGAGAAAGGCAGCAAGAACTTTAAGAAAGTAAAACGCCTCGTGAACGACTGGGCCTCCCGGGCGCTGGACGAAATCGAAGCACGAAAGGAAGAAGTCGAGGCGGCAGCGCAGGACGCGCGCGACCAGGCCTTTGAACTCAAAGGAAGGGCCGAAGCCAAAGCCGAAGACCTGGTGGACGACGTCCGCCGGACGTATGAGGAAGCCCGCAGCCGGGAATCCTGAAAGGCGTTTATCCAATCCAGAAAAAAGGGTGTTTTCCGACGGAAAACACCCTTTTTTCTGGATGCATGGGGCAGAGGGCATGGGGCAGCGACGCCATCCCCCGACCCCGCAGGGGTCTAACCCCATTACCCCCGGGCGGCAGCCCGGGGGTATCCCATGCTCCATGCTCAAAACCGTACCCCCACCCCAGCCAAAACGTTAAACCCTGCCTGCGGGTAATAGTAATTTTGAGTAGTAAATGCTCCCTCCTCAGTGTAACTGAAGGTATACCCGTTGGATTCGTACAAACGGTTGAACACGTTGTTCAGCAATAGACTGAACGTAATTTCTTTTACAAATTTCGGCCGGATGGCGTACGTCGCCCGGATGTCATTCGTGAAATAGCTGTTCAGTTTGCGGGTTTCATTCTGGGTATTGTCGAGATACTGTTTGCCTACATACTTGGCGAGCCAGGCCAGTTCAAGCTGGCTGACAGGCTTCCAGAGCAACTGCCCGCCGGCAATGACCGACGGCGAGAAGGAAATATCCGTATTCCGGGAGGTTTCGCTGGTCTGACCATAGCGCTTCGTGACTTCGTTGTAATCGTCGTAATTGTCGTAGTACGACACGAAGGTTTCGATTTTATTCCGGCTGAATGTCGCGTTGGCATTCAGCGTCAGCGTTTTCGTCAGGCGGTACCCGGCTTCCAGTTCGAGACCTGCCCGGTAGCTTTTCCCGACGTTCGTCCGCGTGGGGCTGCCTACGTCATTGAGCTTCCCGGTCAGTACCAGCTGATTCCGGTAGTTCATGTAATACCCGTTGACACTGAAGGCCAGGTTCCCGCTGTGGAGGCGATAGCCCGCTTCCCAGTCCTGCAGCCCTTCTGCTTTCGGGCGGCTTTCGGGGGTAGACTGGGTGTAGTCGTCCCGGTTAGGCTCCCGGTGCGCAACGCTGAAGGAAGCGTAAACGGAGTGATTGTCTGCTAACTGCCAGTTGAACCCGACTTTCGGATTGAAGAAGTTCAGGTCTGCTTCCTGCTGCACATTATTCAACTGGCTGTTGAAGCCGAGGAAACTGTAACCGACTTTCCGGAACTGCATATCGCCGAAGACATTCAGGGCTTCCGTCAACTGGTAGTATGCCTTGGCATAGAGGTTAAAATCGGTCTTGGTCGCGTCATCTTCGTAATACCGCTGACGGATGGAAGAAGTACTTGCGTATTTCGCCCAGATGATTTCACCGTAGTGTTTGCCCTGATAGCGGTTCCAGCCTCCTCCTACGTTGATCTTGAGCTTCCTGAAGGAATCATAGTCAAAGGAGAATACGGTGCCATAGAAGTCGTTGTCGAGCCATTTCCGGCGAATGAGATCCGTTGCGAGAATGGTCGTGTCTTTCAGAACGACCGGCGGCAGCCCATAGTCGGCCAGTGCCTGCTTCTTCTTGAATTCTTCGTAATACCCCCGCCCTTTGGTGTAGTGCAGGTTGAAGTTGAACGTCAGTTTCCGGGAAAGCTGGTGGGACGTCAGCAGTTGATAGTGATCCTGCTGGTAATTATCCGTCTGGTTGTCGTACGTAAACTCATTGTACGTGCGGTTCGTCTTCAGCAGCGCTTCCGGAACGCCGTTCCAGGCCTGATAGGTCTTTTCCTGTCCGGAGAAGATATTGAGGCGGACGAAGGACTTCTTCCCGAAATACGCGCCGGATACATAGAAGGATTTGAGGTTGGACGACGCCCGGTCAATGTACCCGTCAGACGACAGGCGCGAAAGGCGTGCGTCGACCGTAAACTTCCCGTCGATCAACCCCGTACCTGCCATGATGTTGTTTTTCAGCGTATTAAAAGAGCCATAGCTGTTGTTGGTTTCGGCGTAGGCTTCTTTCCGGAATTCGTTGGTCTGTATGTTGACCGTCGCGCCGAAAGCACCCGCCCCGTTGGTGGAGGTCCCTACCCCGCGCTGAATCTGAATACTCGATGAAGAGCTGGCAAAGTCCGGCATATTGACCCAGAACGAACCCTGGCTTTCGGCGTCGTTGTACGGAATGCCGTTGAGCGTGACGTTGATGCGCGTCGCGTCGGAGCCGCGGATGCGCATGCCGGTATAGCCGACCCCGGCGCCGGCGTCGGATGTGGTGACGAGCGAGGGCTGAAAATTGAGCAGAATGGGCAGGTCCTGACCCAGGTTTTGCTTTTTGATCTCTTCAGCGGTGACGTTGGTGAAGGCCATGCCCGTCCGCTGGTTGACACGGGTTGCGGAGACGACTACTTCGTCAGCCGTAAACGTTGTCCGGACCAGGCGGATATCCAGCGGTCCGCTCACGCCCTGAAGAGGCAGCGTCTGCTTCTCGTAGCCGAGGTAACTGATTTCGAGGGCGGTAGCGCCGGCTGCTGTAACAGAAAAAGAGCCGTCGAGCCGGGTCGTGATACCCCGCTGGGTACCGATCAGGCGGATCGAAGCGCCGGGCAGCGGCTGCTGGTCGGCCGCGTCGGTGACTTTGCCGGTCAGTACCTGCTGCGCCTGAACGCTCAGGGCAAACAGAAAAAGAAAGAGGGTACTCAGTGACGTTTTCATTGGAAGAATGAAAAGCGACAGGTAAAAGGGGCTGAATCCCGTCTGGGTTTCAGTAAACAGAATATAAAGCTTGGATACGGCGTCCGAAATGGACGACCGTCGCTTCCCTTCGGCGGCATTACCCGCATCAGGTTCAATGGGTATGATCTCAGCCCGTTCGGTAGGGCACCCCTTTATGCGATCAGTAGGACAAAGATAGGGGGAATTGCGGCATAATTATTTTCCTATCTCTGTCATTACAACTCCTGCAGGAAGTAGTGTGTCCTGAATACGTGTTTGCTAAACCCCGTTTTAACATGAAGATTCTGATCATGCTGGCGTTTATGGCGATGGCTTTTTTCCTGGGTATCAGCCTCTCCGGTAGCGCACCGCACCCTCCCGCCGATAAGAACCTGGGAATTGCGATTGACCTGACCCTGTACGTGGTCGTAACAGCCCTGGTAACCATATTCCTGATCCACATGGCCCGTTTGCGCCTCACTGCCCGCCGGGTGAGTGGGGAAGAGCGGGGAGAATAGGGAACAGTTTTCGGTTGATGGTTTTCAGTTTTCGGTCGAAGTCCGCTAACTGAAAAACCGAAAACAAAAAACAAAGAAAGAGAGCCTCGCTGGTAAGCGGGGCTCTCTTTCTTTGGGGAACTAACTGAAAACTAAAAACAGTAAACGGCTGCTATTTACTCGCCTGCGGTGTCAGCAGTTCAAAGAACTGATCGAGTTTCGGCGTAAGGATGATTTCGGTGCGGCGGTTTTGCTTCCGGCCGGCAGCGTTGCTGTTGGAATCCTTGGGAACATATTCACCACGACCGGCAGCGGTGAGGCGATCCGGCTCGACGTTGAATTTATGCTGGAGAAGACGAACAACAGACGTCGCGCGCTTCACAGAAAGATCCCAGTTATCCTTGAAGAGTTCGGTCGAGATCGGAGCGCTGTCGGTATGGCCTTCGACCATCACTTCGAGTTCCTTGTGGTCGTTGATGACGCGGGCTACCTTGCCGAGTACTTCTTCCGCGCGTGAGGTCACATTTGCCTGACCGACCTGGAACAGGAGCTTGTCAGAAATAGATACATACACAACACCCTTCTTGACTTCTACGGTGACGTCTTCGTCATTGACGTTGGCCAGCGAGCGCTTGAGGTTCATGACCAGGGTCATGTTGAGTGAATCCTTGCGCTGGATGGAGCTGTTCAGTCCCTGAATGTATTTGTTCTGGTTGTCGATTGATTCGAGGGACTTCTTGATGCTTTCGGCGCCGGCTTTCGATACGACGGAAAGATCCGCCATGCGGTCGAGGAGGCCGGAGTTGGTCCGCTTGAGGTAATCAAGCTGATCCTGAAGCTCTTTCACCTGGCTGTTTTTGGCGGTGAGCTCGGTAGCCTTGGAATCAAGTTGTGACTGAAGCGAAGCCGACTTCTGCTGGCAGTCGCCGAGTTCGACGCGGAGCTTTTCAGACAGGCGCGCGTTTTCGGTTTTAAGGTCATTGACCTGGGCCTGCAGGCCGGCGGCTTTTTTCTTGCTGACGCAAGAGGTGGTCATTACGGCGGTGGACAACGCCAGCACAATCCAAACTTTTCTCATACAATGGTAAGGTTTAGCGAGTTAACGGGTTGGCAAACCCAAGAACCCGCAAAAAAAGGGAAAAAAAGGGATGCCACAAAACCGAGACCCGCTGTCTGTAGTGAATAACGGTATATGACCGGAGTTCTTGCCCGGCCGGACGAAGAAACATACGGTACATTTAGGAGGAAAGACGTAGTCCGTCAGATGATAACTTCCATTCAGCCAAAAAATTACCTGTACATACCGCTGGTATTTTTCTAAGGAATCGTCTAATTTTGCACCCCGATTGCCGGAGTATAAAACCGAGCTTATCCGGAAGCCTGGCAATACTCCAAGGACTGACCAAAGGTTCGGAAACAAACACAATCATAAAACCAATAATGGCAAGAGATTTAAAGTACACGCGAAACATTGGTATTGCCGCCCACATCGACGCAGGGAAAACGACCACGACGGAACGTATTCTCTACTACGCCGGTGTAAGCCACAAGATCGGTGAAGTTCACGATGGTGCGGCCACGATGGACTGGATGGAGCAGGAGCAGGAACGTGGTATCACGATTACCTCTGCTGCGACGACGGTTAACTGGAAGTACCGCGATCAGAGCTACCACATCAACATCATCGATACTCCGGGTCACGTTGACTTTACCGTAGAAGTAAACCGTTCACTGCGGGTACTCGACGGGCTGGTATTCCTCTTCAGCTCTGTTGACGGCGTAGAACCCCAGTCAGAAACCAACTGGCGTCTGGCTGACAACTACAAAGTACCCCGTATCGGTTTCGTGAATAAAATGGACCGTTCCGGCGCCGACTTCCTCAACGTAGTGAAGCAGGTCAAGGAAATGCTGGGAAGCAATGCAGTACCCCTGCAGCTGCCCATCGGTGCAGAAGATAGCTTCCGTGGCGTAGTTGACCTCGTCAACTTCCGCGGTATCATCTGGAACGAAGCAGACAAGGGTATGACGTTCGAAGTTGTCCCCATTCCGGAAGACATGATCGAAGAAGCTACCGAGTACCGCGAGAAACTTCTCGAGGCAGTAGCTGAATACGACGAGTCGCTGATGGAGAAATACTTCGAAGATCCCGAGTCGATCTCTGAAGACGAAATTCTCGCCGCTCTCCGCGCCGCTACGATCGAAATGAAGATCGTTCCGATGGTGTGCGGTTCTTCTTTCAAGAACAAAGGCGTTCAAACGATGCTTGACTATGTGATGGCCCTCATGCCGTCTCCGCTGGACAAGGAAGCCATCGTCGGAACCAACCCGAACACCGACGCAGAAGTAGTACGTCATCCGAGCGAAAGCGATCCGTTTACGGCGCTTGCGTTCAAGATCGCTACTGACCCCTACGTAGGTCGTCTGTGCTTTGTTCGTGCCTACTCAGGTGTTCTCGAGGCTGGTTCTTATATCCTCAACACCCGTTCAGGCAACAAGGAGCGTATCTCCCGGATTTTCCAGATGCACGCCAACAAGCAGAACTCCATCGAGCGTCTGTCTGCCGGTGACATCGGTGCCGTAGTAGGCTTCAAGGACATCAAGACGGGCGATACCCTTTGCGATGAAAAGAACCCGATCGTTCTCGAATCGATGGAATTCCCGGATCCGGTTATCGGGTACGCAATCGAGCCGAAGAAGACTGCCGATCAGGACAACTTCTCGAAAGCGATTACGAAGCTCATCGAAGAAGATCCGACGCTGAAGGTTGAGACCAACGAAGAAACCGGCCAGACCATCATGCGTGGTATGGGTGAGCTTCACCTCGAAATCATCATCGACCGGATGCGTCGTGAATTCAAGGTAGAAGTTAACCAGGGTGCTCCCCAGGTTGCTTACAAGGAAGCCCTCACGAAGAACGCCGAACACCGCGAAGTGTACAAGAAGCAGACGGGTGGTCGCGGTAAGTTTGCCGACATCGTATTCGAACTCGGGCCCCGCGAAGACGGCAAACCGGGTCTGGAATTCGTCAACGAAATCGTGGGTGGTGTGATCCCCCGCGAATTCATCCCGGCTATCCAGAAGGGTTTTGACGAAGCGATGAAGAACGGTCCCCTCGCCGGCTACCAGATGGACTCCATGCGGGTTCGCCTCTTCCACGGTTCCTTCCACGATGTTGACTCCGATTCTCTGTCCTTCGAAATGGCAGCGCGTCTGGGTTACAAGGAAGCAGCCCGCTCGGCAGGTGCGAAACTCATGGAACCGATCATGGCTGTTGAAGTCCTCACGCCGGACGAATACACCGGTCCGATCACGGGTGACCTCAACCGTCGCCGCGGTATCATGAAGGGTATGGATACCCGTAACGGTGCCCAGGTGATCAAGGCTGACGTTCCCCTGTCAGAACTGTTTGGCTACGTAACCGACCTCCGGACGATGTCCTCAGGCCGCGCTACTGCCAACCTGACCTTCTCTCACTACGAATTCGTTCCGCAAAACATCGCTGACGAAGTAGTGAAGAAGGCGAAAGGAGTCTAATTCTGTTTGCGGTCTTCGGTTTGCAGTTTTCAGTTGGGGAAACCCCCGAACTGAAAACTGTAAACCGAAAACTGAAAACAAAAAATATCCCCCGCCGGAGTAAATGGTTCTTTCGGCGGAGGGCCTGTGAAATCAGGCAAATTCACCGAACCAGTATACAACATGAGCCAAAAAATTCGCATTAAGCTCAAGTCATTTGACCACAACCTCGTGGACAAATCGGCTGAACGCATCGTAAAGGCTGTAAAAGCTACAGGTGCAGTGGTAAGCGGGCCCATCCCCTTGCCGACTGACAAGCAGATCTACACCGTTCTGCGTTCTCCGCACGTAAACAAGAAAGCCCGGGAGCAATTCCAGCTTTGCACCTACAAGCGTCTGATTGACATCTACTCGACGTCGGCCAAGACCGTAGACGCCCTGATGAAGCTCGAGCTTCCCTCAGGTGTTGACGTGGAAATCAAAGTATAATGTTTCGCTCATAAGCGTCTCGAAAGCCATCCGGAAACGGATGGCTTTCTTGTTTTTCGGTGTCTCAGTAACTGATTGGGAAACAGCTTCAGTCTCACTGGAAAATGGATTTCTTCTGTCTGTTAACCTTAACCATGGCCTACGGATATGTTTATATAGTATTTTTGAAGTCAAATCCATTTATATACCCCCGTTCCCGTATAAAACACAGTATGAATTTGTCGATTATCGTTCCGGCCTATAACGAAGAAAAGACGATCCGATCGGTGCTGGAAAAGCTGAAAACCCTGGAATTATTACCTCCATTCGGAAAAGAAATCATCGTCGTCAACGACTGTTCTTCCGACGATACCGAAAAGGTTGTCCGGGACTTTATCGCTGCCAATCCGGATCTTTCGCTGAAACTGCATTCTCACCCCGTAAACAAGGGTAAAGGTGCAGCCCTGCATACAGGGATACAGGAAGCCTCAGGCGACTATGTCATCGTTCAGGACGCTGATCTGGAGTATGATCCTGCTGAATTCAATATTCTCCTTAAACCGGTTCTCGACGGGTACGCCGATGTCGTTTACGGTTCCCGCTTTATGGGTGGCAATGCGCACCGTATTCTCTTTTTCTGGCATACCATCGGAAACAAATTCCTGACGTTTTTAAGCAACATGTTTTCCAACCTGAACCTGACGGATATGGAAACCTGTTACAAGCTCTTCCGCGCCGATATTATCAAGAAAATAGACCTGAAGGAAAAGCGTTTCGGCTTCGAACCGGAAGTGACGGCCAAAGTCGCTAAAATATCCGGAATCCGGATTTATGAGGTAGGTATTTCCTATTACGGACGCACATATGAAGAAGGGAAAAAAATCAACTGGAAGGACGGTTTCAGGGCCATTTACTGCATCCTTCGCTACGGCTTATTAGGGTAGTAAAAAAGCGGCACGAAGGCCGCTTTTTTTGATTTGAATATTTCGGAACTCAGCGTACAGGCGCGCTGATTACGCCCAGGTAACGCCCCATCCAGTATGGTAATAAAAAGGAGTCTCCGGCGCTTAATTCGCTGATTCCGTTTTCCTTCCGATCCAGTTTGAAGAGGTTCCGGTTGTGTTTCAGCTCGGGGCGTTCATCGGGCGGCAATACCTCCCGCGTGGTCTGTCCGCGGAAATTATCGGGGATAAACTCCAGGTCTTTCCGGTGGCTGTTGAGTACCTGCCATTCGATCATATCCAGCGGAAATTCCTTCAGGTACCAGACGGTTTCATCCAGACCGAAATCAGAGGTTCCCGTCATGGCATAGCAAAGATTCCAGAGGCCATTTTTCTCCGGTTTTTCAGCCTGCCAGTGATCGCGTATCGCCGCGAGGTATTGTTTCTTCAACCCTGCGTCAAAAGCGTACGGATACAGGCACCAGTAGGCAAGGAAATACATCTCGTCGTCGGAGTGATTCCAGGACTCGGACATATCTTTCGCATGCTGGTCGGCGTCGGCGGGAGCCTGACCTATCTCACGGATCGGCCGGAGCAGGTTTTCCAGGTAACCGTGCTTTTGCATGAGCTCATAGGCCTTTTCCCGGTATAGCTTCTTTCCCGTAAAATGATATGCCGCCTGGAGAAATCCGATGATGTTGGAGGAATAGAGTTTCCGGTCGCCGACGTTTTTCGGAAATCCGTTGACATACTCCGGGTTCCACTTGCCCCACAGCGTCGGTTTTCCGTCAAAATCGATGAGGTACCAGTCGTGTTCGATAATCGCTGTCATGAGTTCATCCATGCGCCGGATGGCCCGCTGTTTGAGCTCGCCGTCCATCAGCCGGGCGACAAGCGTCAGGGTAAACATCTGGCCGACGGTCTGATCGCTGCTCGTTGTGCCCCGCCAGTCCCAGCCTTCGTCGGAGGCATGTACCCAGCCGTTGGTCATGCCGCCGTCCCACGGCTGATTCGAGAATTTGTGGTATCCGCGGCGTTCGAAGCCCCGGGCAAAATACCCCGGCATACCGGTGATGGTAAAGAGCCGGTCCATGGCGTCGAACGACTCCCGGAAATTTTGCAGCGCCTCCGGGTCTTTCGTCACCTTGTAGCGGAACAGCTGGCTGATGAGGTACATCGACGTCCAGAGATTGTCGCTGTCGCGTTGCCCCATTTCGAAGGTGGAGAGGTCTCCGTTTTTCTTCAGCCGGGAAACGTCGCAATTGAACCCATACCGGATATGCCGCTGCCGGACCTGTTTTTCATATGCTAAGGCCTTGTCTTCCAGTGTCATGCGCCCAAATCGAATCTCGCCCAGACCTTTATCGGTCAGGATAGAGACCGTCGCCCCCTCACCGGCGAACAACTGAAGCACCCGGTTGCCCGGCAGCCAGCGTTCTCCGAAATAATAATCATACTTCCCGTCCGCCCGCAGGCGAAACGCGCCCATCGCCGAGCCAAACCACAGCTCTTCACGGATAAAGGCCACGGCCGACAGTTCCGGTACCGGCAATTTTTTCTGCGCGATACCTTCCTGGCGGAACGTCGCGGCGTGGAGCAGGAGGTAGCCGGCGCGGGTACCGAGGCAGAGTTTATCGCCGGAAATGGCGAAACACGTCAGATCCGGCCGCTGAAAAACGGTGCGGATCGTGCCGTCAGCAGGGGAGAAGGCGGATACGGAATGGTCGCCAAGGATCAGAAACCGGCGACGTAGAGGATCGTAACAGAGACTTTTAACGACATCAGCAGCCAATTCGCCGCTCCAGGCAACGGCGCCGTTTTGCAGAAAACGCAGTGCTTTTCCGTCCGAGACAAGGAAGCTTTTGCCGTCGCCTCCACAGGCCATTTTAGCTCCGGGAAGTCCATGTCTCAGGAATACGGTACCCGCCCAGGCATTGCTGAAAACGGCCTGACTATCCAGGTACACCAGCTGCCCGTCGTGCGCAAACACCGACACCGGCCGGCGGTCTTTCATCGGAACATAGGCCGCTTTCGGTTCGAGGGTGCCGGGATACTGAAACCGCCCGCCCGCGGGATGGAGAATCTTTCCGGAAGCGAGTATTTCCGTGACGCCGTTGCGGTCGCAGGCAGCGGCTACCGGTAGTTCAGACGTATAAAACCGGACGGCATAGTCCTGCGTGTACGGCTCATCCCGGTAGGCGGGCCGCTTCGACTGGGAAGCGGCCGCACCTGCCAGGAAGCATAGCCAGAGCGTGATTTTTTTCATGGCTAACGGGTAGGCGCGCTGATGACGCCCAGGTAGCGGCCCATCCAGTACGGCAGGAGCCAGATATCGCCGGCACTATGCTCGGAAACGCCGTTTCCGCCCTTGCGGTCGATGCTGAAAAGATTGGCATTGTGCCGGTGAATGGGCGTTTCGTCCGGAGGAAGGACCTCTTTGAGCGTCTGGTTGCGGAAATTGGCCGGCAGCTTCTCGACGTCCTTGCGGTGGCTGTTGGAGATATTCCAGTCGATGAGGTCGAGCGGGTACTCCTGCAGGTACCAGACAGCTTCGGCGAGGTCAAAGGTTTTGGTCCCCGTCAATGCCGTGAAGATGTTCCAGGCGCCGTCTTTTTCCGGGCGTTCGGCCTGCCAGTGATCGAGGATAGACTGCTTGTATTTGGCTTTGAGGGCGTCGTTGAAGGCGTAGCGGAAGAGCCCCCAGTATCCGACGAAATACATTTCATCATCGGAGTGATTCCAGCCTTCCGACATGTGTTTGGCGTGGTCGTCGGCATCTTCCGGGGCCTGACCGATTTCCTTCATCGGGCGCATGAGGTTTTCCAGGTACCCGTGTTTTTCCATCAGTTCAAGGGCCTTCTTCTTGTATTTCTCCTTTTTGGTGAAATGATAGGCCGTCTGAAGCATAGCCGTGATGTTGGAGGAATTCAGCTTGCGGTCGCCAACGTTTTTCGGGAAGCCATTGACATATTCAGGATTCCATTTACCCCACATCGTCGGTTTTCCGTCGAAATCCACCAGGTACATATCATGTTCCAGAATATGACTCATGAGGGTATCAATGAGCGTAACCGCGCGGGTTTTGAGCGACGGTACAAGCTCCGCCATCGCCCCGAAGGCAAAAATATGGCCGATGACTTCGTCGCTGCTGGTCGTCGCCTTGTAGTCCCACCCGGCCTGCTGCGCATGCTGCCAGCGCTCGGGATCGCCCAGTTGGGAAATATAGCCGCTTCGTTCGAACGAGCGCGCCGGGAAACCCGGTACCGGATGGATGGTATAGAGGCGTTCCATTGCGTCGAGAGATTCCGTGCAATTCTGAAGAGCGTCCTGCTCTTTCGTCACAGCATAGCGGAAGATTTCGCCGGCCAGGTACATAGATGTCCACAGGCCGTCGTTGTCGGAATCAGCGAGGTAGCCCATGCCCAGGTTGCCTTTCTGCAGGCCGTCGAGCGAAGCATTGAAGCCATTCCGGATATGCCGGGAACGTACCTGCTGGTCGAAGAACTGCGCCTTTTCATGCAGCGTCATCTGCTTGAAAGTCAGCTCGGTAAGCCCCGCCGTGGTGAGGATCAGGACTGATTTGCCGTTTCCGGGCGCAATGGCGGTCACCTGATTACCCGGCAGCCAGCGCTCGCCGTTGTAGTAATCGTACTTTCCGTCGGCGCGGAGGGAAAAAGCGCCGTCGGAGGTGCCGAACCAGGCTTTTCCGTCGACGACAGCTACCGCCGTAATATCCGTTACGGGGACTTTTTGTTGAAGCGTCGCTTTTTTCGTCGCCAGATCAACAGCCAGGTACCCGTTTGCGGTACCGACGTAAGCCGTCTTCGCCGTCAGGTCAAAGGCGGTAAAACCTTCCCCCGAAGCAATACGGATCAGTTTTTCTCCCGAAAGAATATACAGTCCCTTTTTCCCCAATACCCAGAAACTGCCGTTCCGGAAGCGGATCTGACGGACTTCGTCTGCCGGCAACTGACCTTTCCAGAGAACGTTCGGTCCTTTTACGAGGTGCAGGGCCGATCCATCGGAAACGAGGAAGGTAAAATCCTTTCCGCCGGCAACTACCCGTGCCCCGGGAAGCTGGTGTTCGGCGTATACCTTACCGGCCCACGCCTGGCTGAAAACGGCCTTGTCGCTCAGGTATATAAGCTGGTTTTCATAAGCGGTAATCGCGGCGAGTTTCCAGGTCTGTACGGTTCGGTAGCGTTTTTCCGGAACGAGTGTCCCGGGGTACAGAAAGCGGCCGTCATAGGTATGGAGCAGTCCGTTGCCGGAGAGTACCTGTATAGTACCGTTGCGATCGGCGGCAACGCTGCTCAGTGCGGGCGCATCCGAATAGTATTTTATGGCATAGTCCTGCCAGAATGGTTTGTCGGCATGTACCTGGCCTAAAACCGACCAGGTATTCAGGAAGAAAAGGAAGAAAAGTACGCGCATGGGATTTTTCATTGAGTAAGGTGTTGGGGATCGACCACGACATGCTTGATGGATTTGTGTTGATTATCAGCGTGATGCGAATAGGTCATGTGCAAAAGGCCGTCGGGCGACTGAATCAGACTCGGGTAGGAGTAGCCTCCCTGCCCGGCCGGATGATCTTCGATTCGGGTTTTCCACTTCCAGGTCCGGCCTTCGTCATCTGAAAGGTACAGGCTCAGGATATGGCGTCCGTTGTCGATATCGTTTCCGAGAAAGGCCCACTTCCCGTTTTTCAATACCAACAATTCCACGCTGGCGGTATTCGGAATATCGGTTTTGCGGGAAGCTGTCCAGCTCTGTCCGTTATCACGGGATTCGCTGACATGCACCCGGGTGGGCTCGCTGCCGCTATCCCGGGCGTATGCGACGATCGTGCCGTCTTTCCGTTGCGCAAGGGCCGGTTGAATGGGGCCACGGCCAACGAGCGGGCGGCCGGGCAGCCAGGTCGCCCCTTTGTCGTCCGAAATCGCCATGATTGACAGGTTGAAACCGTCTGAATACAGCGGCAGAATAATACGTCCATTGGCCTGCACCAGTGGTTTGATGCGGGTCATCCAGCCAATGCTGCGCTTGCCGGCGTCTTTGGCGGCTTCCCGGATCTGATCATCGTACCGGGGCGCATATCCGGCCCAGCCTTCGTGGGCAGAGGGAAGCTCTTTGAGCCGGGCGGCAACTTCTTCGGCAAATTCTGGTCCGGGTTTGAGGAGGATGTTGTCCTGATGGTTCCAGACGGGCGAACCGTCTTTCCCGTAGTCGGTGGCGGTTTTATAGCGGAGGATGGAATATTCCCACTGATTGGCCTGCACGGCAATCCAGACGAGGAATAATGTTCCTTCCTGATTCAGAAAAAGAACCGGATTGCAATCGGGCAGGTGAGGAGTATCGGCCATTTCAAAGGGAGTACTCCAGGTTTTGGCGCCTTTTTTGAGCCGGGCGCCCATGATTTTCACGTCGTCAGCCGTGCGCTCGCCGCTTCCGTAAAACCAGACGGCAAGAAAATCGCCGTTGGGGAGCGCGACGATACTGCTGCCATGCACGTGTTTTTCCTGCGGGGGAAAGATCAGTTCTTCCCGGACGACGGGTTTTTGTGCGGTAGCGGCGCTTCCGGTCAAAAGAAGCAAAACGAGCAGTTTTCGAATCATACAGGAAAGAGAATCAGTAGAGCATGTTCAGGCGCCGGACCGGCGAAGCGACTGACCGGTACGGCAAAAAACAATCCCAGCATCCGGCACAGGAAGTCCTTCCCAGTATACTCCGCAACCGGTGGGCCGGGCTATCGGTAACCTGATTTTACGGCGGAAAAGCCAGCGGTCGCTGCCGTGCAAAAGAAAAGCCGGCCGGATGACGATCCGGCCGGCTCTGGAAACCAGGGAAAAGGAAAATCAGTAGCCTCCCCGGAACTTATAGGTATCGGCTACTTTCTTGATTGCCACCATATAAGCTGCAATCCGCATCGGTACTTTGTATTCCTGGGAAATCTGGTACACGCGGTCAAATGCGTCTTTCATGATGCGGTCTGAGCGGCGGTTGATCCGGTCGAGCGTCCATTTGTAGCCGATCCGGTTTTGCACCCACTCAAAGTAGGAAACCGTTACCCCGCCGGCGTTGGCCAGGATGTCGGGGACGACGAGAATACCTTTTTCGTTGATGATTTCGTCGGCGCTGGCGGAAGTAGGGCCGTTGGCGCCTTCCACGATCAGTTTCGCCTGGATACCGGCGGCATTGTCTTCGGTAATGACGTCTTCCTTGGCTGCGGGAACGAGCAGGTCTACCGGCAGCGTCAGTAATTCATCGTTTGATATTTTGGTGGCGTCGGCGAAGCCTTCGAGGAGACCTTTGTTTTTCTCGCGGTACTCCATCGCTTTCTGGATGTCGATGCCTTTTTCGTTGTAGTACGCGCCGGTCACGTCGCTGATGGCTACCACTTTCACGCCCCGCTCATGCAGGAGGGAGGCGGCATGGGAGCCGACGTTTCCGAAGCCCTGTACCGCCGCCGTAGCCCGGTAGGGGTTGATGCGGAGCTTTTCCATCGCGGAAATAGCAGATACCATCACGCCGCGGCCGGTCGCTTCCTTGCGACCCAGGGAGCCGCCGAGAACGAGAGGCTTGCCCGTTACGACCGCGTTGACGGTCATGCCATAGGCTTTGGAGTATTCATCCATGAGCCAGGCCATTTCGTTTTCGCCGGTACCCATATCGGGGGCGGGGATGTCGCGGTCGGGACCGAAAACATCGAGCATCGCGCCCGTATAGGCCCGCATGAGGCGTTCGATTTCACCTTTGGACATTTCCCGCGGGTTGCAGCGGATACCGCCTTTTGCCCCACCGTAGGGAATGTCGACAACGGCGCACTTCCAGGTCATCCAGGCTGCGAGGGCCTTTACTTCATCCATGTTGACGTCCGGATCAAACCGGATGCCGCCTTTGGAAGGCCCCAGAATGGTTGAATGCACCACGCGGATACCTTCGAATACCCGGACGGAACCGTCGTCCATCGTCACCGGTAACCCCACAACCACCTGTTTCCGGGGAACCATCAGGATATCATACATCTCGGGGGAGATATTGAGCAATTTGAAGGCCACATCAAACCGCTGCATCATGGATTCAAGTGGATTTTCTTTCTGCAGCGGCGCTGGCTCTATGTAAGTCATGGCGTAGTCTGATTTGGGTAATAAATAGGATAATAACCGGAAAAATCCCGAACTGCCGCAAACTTAACAGGATTCTTTCGAGAAATGCAACCCGGTCAAGAACCTGACTATCAGCCGGGTTATCGTCGGGGATAAGTACCGAAAGGAAACAGATTGGGGGAATTCTGAAAAAGAAGTATAAAGCCAAATAAACTATGCCTTTATGTCTTAAAGCACGCGAATAATTTTTTTACACATTTGGCCCTTTCCGGTAAAAAGTTATTTTTGTTGCATTTTTTCAAGGTAATCCGCCTCGTGAAGAGGTGAAACGGGGTAACGTATTGTACACTAGGCTTTTAGAAACTATTCGCTGCCCGCATTCGTTGATATTATAGTTTTATTCATAAACCCCGTGAAGATGATGACCCCTGTAGAAGAAAAGACCCGGTATTCCGAAGAAGAGTTAAAGGAGTTCGAAGAACTGATTCAGAAGAAACTCGGTGATACCCGGACGGAGTTAAACTACATCCGGGAAGCATTGAGCAAACGAAATGATCCTGGTACGGATACGACTTCCGGCAACACCAAACTGCTCGAAGACGGCGCCGATACCAGCGAACGGGAAAACCTGAGTCAGCTCGCAGCCCGGTTGCAGAAGTACGCGACCCAACTTGAAAATGCGCTTATCCGCATCAAAAATGGTACGTACGGCGTCTGTGTGGATACCGGTAAACTGATTCCGAAGGAGCGCCTCCGCGTCGTGCCGCATACGCAGCAGACGATTGAAGCGAAGCTTCGCAAGCAAAGCTGATAACCGACTGGCAATCAGGGATGCACATGATGGGAGCGGAACAAGGTTGATCTGCCCCCGGGTAGGCTACCCCCTGCTGAAACCAGCGGCTGACATACATACTACTGAAAATCAGGGCTGTCTCCAACCAATGGAGGCAGCCTTCTTTTTTTTGATTCTGTGTTTTCTGTGAAGTCTGTGAGAAACAAAAGCCGCTGGCAATGCTAGGCTCTATTCTTCCGGCGATAACTGTTTTTCTCACAGACTACACAGACGTCACAGAAGGGGACCTGCCGTTTCGG
>NZ_FNGS01000003.1:299996-789697 GCF_900103285.1 Siphonobacter aquaeclarae
ACACAGACGTCACAGAAGGGGACCTGCCGTTTCGGTCTTTTTGTCTGTGTTTTCTGTGAAGTCTGTGAGAAACTAAAGCCGCTGGCGACTCTAGGCTCTATTCTTCCGGCGATAAATATTTTTCTCACAGAAAACACAGAATACACAGAAAAGGGCCTCTGACGTACGGAAAATCACGCGCCATCGTTCTTGCACAAATCGGACTACATGCGCCTGACCTTCCTTCTGCTGATACTCTTTCTTTTTTCGATCCCGACCTATGCCCAGCTTTCCCTGACTCCCAGCCGGATTTTTGCGTCGGGCATCAACATACGGGCGGAAGTGACGCCGTCGGCCCGTATGAACGACACCGCCAGAGTCGGCTATTCCCGGTTCAATATCCAGGGCCTGATTCCGATCCGCGGCGGGGCGGGAGTGAAGTTCCATAATTTCAACCTCCGGAAAATCGACGTCGAGGTCAACCAGATGTTTCTCGCCATCAACGCCGGGTACCGGGCGCCTAATTTTTCGTTCAACAAAGAAGATCAGGGCATCTATACCGTCTCGGCCGCGATTACGGGTATTCATGCCAGCCTGCGGGATAAAATCTGGCTTTACGCAGCCGGTATCGGCATCAGCGAGCCGGAGGAGCTATTCTCCGTCAGCAAGGCCCGGCCGTATGGCATGGGTGGCGCAGTGCGCGTGCGTATCGCCGGCCTTAAGACGCAATGGTTTTACGGAGGCGCCGTGGTTTTTGAACCGGGCCGGATTACGCCGATTCCCATCGCCGGTATCAATGCCCGGGTAACCAAGGGTACCCGCGTGACGATCATCCTTCCGCTACAGGCCTCCGTTTCCCAGAAACTGACGAAGAAAGTATGGGGCGAAGCAGGTATTGCCGCCGGCGGATTCAACGCCGGGTACCTTTCTCCGTCGTTCAATCCGAATGCCATCCGGCTTGCTTACCGGCAGGGGAAGGCCAGCGCGACGCTGAATTACAGTCCCGTGAAGCCCGTGCAGCTTTCCGTTGAAGCGGGTGTCACCGGCATGCGTACCCTCAAAACCATGCGGGCCGGAGATGTCCTCGAAAAGTATACCGTCAATACCAGCCCGTTCATGGCCGTTTCCTGCTATTTCAATCTGTCGAAATCACTGCTGGATTCCCGGGGATTCGGCGCTATTTTGTAGGAAGGCGGAATTTGCGACCGGTACCGCGGCGGATATCCCGGAATACCGTTACTTCGTGGAGAGAAACCGTCAGCTATGGAAGTACTGGAACTAGACTCCTCCTCTCACTTCGAGATTCACCCTATGTCCTGGATTGCGTCGGAACGACACGCGCAGGGAGAAAAGCCTCACCGGCATAACTACTATGTGGTGATTGGGGTGACGAGTGGCAGCGGCACGCACGATGTGGATTTTCAACAGTACGATGTCAAACCCGGCAGCTGGTGGTTTCTGAGTCCCGGGCAGGCGCATCAGTTGCATATGGACGGCCCGCATGAGGGCTGGGTATTAAGCTTCGCGCCGGATTTTTTCTGCCTGTCGGATTCCAACCGGGAATTTCTCATCAACAGCGGATTGTTTCAGAACCTGCTGGATTTCAAGCCTTTCTTTATCGCGCCGGAACAATTGGATCTGCTCGAACCGTACCTGCAATCGATCCAGGCGGAATACCTCACGCGGCGGCCCTACCGGGAAGAAATGCTCCGCGGCTGGCTGCAGCTTTTTTTGGGCCAGGCGGCGCGGTCGTTCGGCGGGCAGGTACCGTCTGTCCACGAAACGTCCCGCGCGGTATGCATGGTACGGCAGTTTCAGGATCTGGTGGAGCGGGAGTTTTCCCGAAAGACGAAAGTGGCCGAGTATGCCGAGTTTCTCCATGTCACGCCCAGCCACCTCAACGATTCCGTCAAGAAAGTCACCGGGCAGCCTGCTTCCGAACACATCAAACAGCGTGTGATCCTCGAAGCCAAGCGTCGCGCCTACTTCGGGAATACCTCGGCGAAGGAAATTGCGTTTGACCTCGGGTTTGAAGACGAAGCCCATTTTTCGAAGTATTTCAAAGCGAATACCGGACAGACTTTCAGTGAATACCGGAAGACGATCCGACATCAATACGCGTAACCCCGCCGGGTTTTTCCGGCGCTTTTTACCTCTGAACCGATGAAAAAAATTCTCCTCCTGCTGGCCCTGCTCGGGCCGCTTGCGCCTGCGTTTTCCCAGAAGAAAGTGATCTTCGACAGTGACATGGGGCCCGACTATGATGATGTGGGGGCGCTGGCTGTACTTCACGCCCTTGCTGACAACCACGAAGCCGAAATCCTGGCGACGATCGCCTCCAACCGGTATGAGCTCGTCGTACCCTGCTTTCGGGTGGTGAACACCTATTTCCGCCGGCCGGCTATTCCGGTAGGCCGGACCGTCGCTTCCGCACCGCTGAAGCCTTGCTGGCAGCGGGGATGGACGGATACCCTGGTAGCCCGGTATTCACAAGGTGCCCAGACACCGCCGGATGAGGCCGTAGCCCTCTATCGCCGGATTTTGTCGAAACAAAAAGACAATAGCGTCACGATCATCACGGTAGGATTTCTCTCCAACCTGAAGGCCCTCCTCGAATCCGGGCCGGATACCTATTCTTCTCTCAATGGCATGGATTTGGTGAAGAAGAAAGTCGCGGAATGGGTCTGCATGGGCGGTGCGTTCGGGAAGCTTCACCAGAAAGAGTTTAACCTGGTGGAAGACCTACCTGCGTCGAAATATGTCCTCGGGCATTTTCCCCGGCCTGCGCTGTTCAGCGGCTTTGAAATCGGCATCCGGGTGAAAACCGGCGTGGAGTTGACGGCCCGGCACCGGTCCGGCAGTCCGGTCGAAGATACCTTCCGCATAGCCATGAAAAGCAGCGAGCAGGATAAGGATGGCCGCCCGAGCTGGGACCAGACCGCCGTGCTCGTCGGCGTACGCGGATACGGCAAGCACTATACCATTCGCCGGGGACGGGCTTTTATGGAAGAAGGGGGTACCAATGGCTGGACGGATCAGGCAGACGGACCGCATGCCTACCTCGTCGAGAAGTCGTCTCCGGAAACGGTACGCGCCGAAATCGAAAGCCTGATGATGCATTTGCCACGGAAATAATCCCTTCATTCTGAGGAAATTGAGGGTTTTTGATCCGTTCCGGTGATTTCGACAAGTAATTCCGCGATTTTGACAAGGTTAAATTGTATGTATATACATACATTTGTCCCATCAAACACAATCAACCAGGATATGTCAACGTCAGCAAAATGGGTCATCGACCCCACGCACTCAGAAGTAGAATTCAAGGTAAAACACCTTGTGATCACCACGGTAACCGGCCGTTTCAACGAATTCAGCGGGGAAGCCGTATCCAACGATGATTTCACTGATCTCCACGCGACGTTCGAAGCGTCTGTGGATTCGATCTCAACCAATAACGATGCCCGCGACGGCCACCTCAAGAGCGAAGACTTCTTCGCCGCCGGTGAGCACCCGGTAATCAAGTTTGTTTCCACAGGTATTTCGAAGAAAGACGGCGACTCGTTTACCCTCAACGGCGACCTGACCATCCGCGGCGTCACCAAGCCGGTAGCTCTGGCTGTTGAATACGGCGGAACGGTAGTCGATCCCTATGGACAAACGAAAGCCGGTTTTGAAATCCGCGGCAAAATCAGCCGGAAGGAATTCGGCCTCAACTGGAGCGCCGTCACGGAAGCCGGTGGCGCCGTCGTCAGCGACGAAGTGAAACTGATTGCGAATGTGCAGTTGGTGAAGCAGGCGTAAAAGCAGTTTTAGAGTTTAGGGTTTTGAGTTTAGAGTTGATGGTCGAAGCCCAACTCTAAACTCAAAACCCTAAACTCTAAACATAAAATCCCCGATCTTTCGGAGGCATTCCCAAATGCCTCCTTTTTTTGTTTTCAGCCTGCTATGAATCGCATTGATCGGGTAACCGCTATTCTCATCCAGCTTCAGTCCAGAAAAATTGTAAAAGCACAGGACATTGCCGACCGGTTCGGAATCAGCCTGCGGACCGTATACCGGGACGTTCGTACGCTGGAAGAAGCGGGCGTACCCATCATCGGAGAGGCCGGCGTCGGCTACTCCATCATGGACGGTTACCGGCTCCCGCCGGTCATGTTTACCCGGGAAGAAGCAGCTACGTTTCTGCTGGCCGAAAAATTCCTGGAAAAATTCGCCGACGCCTCTACGGAAGCAGCCTATAAATCAGCCATGTACAAGGTTCGGGCGGTACTCCGGTCGTCCGAAAAGGAAATGCTGGAAAACATGGAGCAGTTTATTGAAGTCCATCAGTACGCCGCGCCGTTTGCAGCGGAAACAGATGTGCTGCAAAGCCTGGTCAAGCATATTCCCGAAAGACGCGTCGTCGAAATCCGGTACCAGACGTACCAATCAGCCGATACCACACAGCGGGAGGTAGAACCTATGGGGGTATTTTATGGCTCCGGAAGCTGGCATTTGATCGGCTGGTGCCGGTTACGGAAAGACTACCGGGATTTTCGGGTAGACCGGATCGTTCACCTTCAGGTACGGGAGGAGCGTTTCACGTCGTCACACCCTTCCCTGAAAGAGTACCTGGGGAAAATGCATAACTATGATGCGCAGCGCGTCGTCATCCGGGTGCATAAATCCGTCTCCCGCTACCTGGAGAAACAGCGGTATTCGTATGGTTTTCTGATGGAGACGGAAGGAGAGGACGACTATGAAATGACCTTCCTAGCCAACTCCATTGACGGTTTCGCCCGGTGGTACATCACCTTCGCCGATTATGCCAAAATCATCGAGCCAACGGAGCTGAAAGAAAAAATGATAGGGCTTGTAGAAAAATATTTCAACATGCGGGAGAATTTCTGAAACCCTGCTGACATAGGGCTGTCATACGGCGGATCTTCCTTTGTATCAGACACAAACAAAGCAGGATCATGGAAACTTTCGAACTCGCCAAAGACTACGTACGGTACAATACCTGGGCAAACGGCCGCCTCATCGAATGGCTCCGCAACAAGCCCGAAGCGGTTCTCGAACAGGATTTTGTTTCCAGTTTTTCAGGCATCAGGCAGACCGTGTACCACATCCTTGGCGTACAGGAAGGCTGGCTGAAGACGCTTCGCCACGAAATGCCGGAAAACACGTACGGAAAGGTATACGACGGTACCATGACCGATCTGTTTGCGGCACTGAAAGCCAATTGCGAAGAGCTGGAGCAATTTGTCGAAGCCCTGACCACGGATCAGCTGACCGAGCTCTGCTCGTTCTGGGTGCCGGTACGCTGGCCCGAGTTTGACGAGTTCTTCCGCCCCCGTACCGAAATCATCCAGCATGCCGTTACGCATGCGACCTACCACCGCGGGCAGGTGGTCACGATCGGGCGCAACCTTGGCCTGACCGACGCCCCGATGACCGATTACATGTACTACCTTTTGATGGCAAAACCGGCGGAAGTCGCCTGAAACCTATGACCGATATCCTCGCCCGGCGGCTCGACAGCCTGCATATTTCCCGAACCGGATTGACGACGCCTGCCGAGGTGGTTCGCTGGCTGGGCGCGGTTCAGGCGCAGGATTATTCCGGCGCGAAATGGTCGGTAGGTCTGCGCCTGCCGGGGATGACGGACGAGGGCGTTGAGCAGGCCCTGGCCGACCGGAGTATCGTCCGCACCTGGTCGCTCCGCGGTACCCTGCACCTGATGGCGCCGGAAGATATCCGCTGGATGCTGGCGCTCATCTACCCCCGGATGAAAATACAGTTGCGGTTTAACCTGAAACGCCACGCCTTTTCGGACGACGAGCTCGTTCGCTGCTACCACATTCTGGAAAAATTACTGCGGGACGGCGTTCAGGCAACGCGGGATGAGGTACGGGCGGCGCTCGCTGACGGCGGAATTACCGTCAACAACGAACGCGTCAATTTTATACTCGTAACCGCTGCGATAGAAGGGCTGATCTGCCAGGGTATCCGCCGGAAGAAGGAATTTACCTTTACGCTGCTCGACGAATGGGTTGCACCGGCGCCCGAACGTACCCGCGAGGAAGCCCTGCATGCCTGCGCGCTCCGGTATTTCCGCAGCCACGGCCCTGCTACGGTCGCTGATTTTACCTGGTGGACCGGGCTGACGCTGACAGAGGCCCGACTGGCTGTCGAGCTTGCCAGGGGAGAATTGCAGGAAGATATCCACAATGGCCAGCCGGTCTGGTTTGCGCCCCAAACACCTGAACCGGCAACGAATACCCTGTTTCTGTTGCCGGGTTTCGACGAATACCTGCTCGGCTATACCGATCGGACCGACGCCCTGCCGAAAATCCTGGAAAAGGAAGTAAACGGAACGAGTAACGGACTTTTTCTGTCGACTGTCGTCTTCGATGGAAAAATTGAAGGTATCTGGAGACGGTCTTTCCGGAAGGATACGGCCATTATCGAAATCAAACCCTTCAAAACCTTTTCAGCGGCGAAGGAGAAGCGCATCGAAAAAGTAGCCGGTCAGTTTGCCCGGTATGCCGGCATGAAGGCCGTTGAGTTTGTGCGCTAGCGCGGCGGAGCAAACCGGGGATTTCGCAGGAAAGCATGATCCGTCAGCGCCCGGAGGAAGGCAACTACCTGCCGCTGCTCCCTCTCCGACATACGTATTTTCCCCTCCGCCCCCTGCCCTCTGCCCCCTGCATAAAACCCCACTACCTCTTCCAGCGTCCCGAACCGCCCGTCGTGCATATAAGGGGCAGTGACGGCGACATTCCGCAGGCTGGGTACCCGGAATGCGTTCCGGTCTTTTTCTACTTCGCTGATGCGGTACCGGCCGGGATCTTCCCCCGCGGGCAACCCGATATTCCGGAAGCTGCCGTCGGTAAACAACGGACCGGAATGACAGGCGGAGCAGTGCTGCCCGAAGAGTTTTTCCCCGGCTTTTTCTTCGAAAGACAACTCTTTTCGGTCGTACCGGGAGTCAGCGGATACGAGCGTCAGCATGAATTGCGAGAGTGCCTTGAGGAAGCGTTCGCCGGTGATTTCTTCCGTTCCGTATGCTTGCTGAAAAAGGAGAGGATAGTCTTCCTGCCGGCGTAGTTTGGCAAGGATATTCTTGAGATTTTCATCCATCTCGGCGCTTTCCCGGATCGGCGCAATCGGCACCAGGTCAAGGTCATAGACGCCGCCATCCAGGAAAAAAGAAGTACTCCATGCCAGGTTTTGCAGCGCCGGTACATTGCGGTTTCCCTTTCGGTGGAAGATACCGACGCTCACCGGCTGGCCGGGTTGCGCGAAACCTGCCGACTGGACATGGCAGGAAGCGCAGGAGATGGTTCCGTCTTTCGAAAGCGTCTTATCGTAAAAGAGACGTCTGCCCAGGGTAATACCTTCGCGGGTAAGGGGATTGCGGTCAAACGCGTATACAGGCTGCGGAAACCCCTGCGGCGTTACAAACCGTTCCTTCCGGGGCCCGCAGGCCGCGACCATCAACCCAAGCAGGATCGCGATCCGCCTCATTGAACCGAGAACATCGACGGAAAATTATCGGCCACAACAGTACCCGCCGCCGGGCTGTGGATCGTGCTGAGGTCTTTGAGTTTCAGCAGCGTTTTTCCGTTGAAGAGCTTTTGGAGATCGGCGGTAATACCGACAGACGGCGTAGCCGACGCCGTGACGGTCGCTGCTTTCGCGAGCGGCAGCGTCACCTGACGGAGGTTATTGGCCGTCGTGCCTGTCATTCCGCCGAAACCGCCGATATGGTACATGTATTTCCGCTGCCCGGCCGAATTGAGATCGACAACGGGAGAGGTTCCCTCCAGTTTCAGAAAAACATACCCGGTATTCCAGGCCCAGTACATGCTGTCGTCTCCGTACGAAGCCTCGTCGAGTACGCCCTTCCGTTCGGAAACGGGGGAGACGCTCCGGGCGCTGTCGACACCGATGGTAAAGGTCACCGACGAATACGATCCGAAGGGTACCTGCTCCACAATTGCCTTGCGGGAAAGCGAATCAGCCTGGCGGATCAGAAAGTACTGTCCGGGGAAGGATACCGTTGAGCCATCGTCTTTTTTGAGGCGGATGTTGCTGATGAAGTAATTGAGCGTACTCACGGTGAAGGCTTCTCCGGCGGCGTTGGTATACTGTCCGGTTTCGAGTACCAGCGGCTGGCTGCCTACCTTGTTGGTGAAGGCGAGGGTCAGTTTTCCGGCCGTGGGATCGTCTTTCGAACACGAAACCAGCGAAACAACGGCGAGCAGGCAAAAGGCTAAGTATCTCATGGCATGGCAGGTATTAGCGGACCGGGAAGCCGTCGGGTTCAGCAAAACGCTTATCCTGCAGGAATTCCGTATCGGTCAGGGTATTGAGAAAGGCGATGATTTTTCGTTTTTCGTCAGCTGTCATGGGTATTCCCAACCGGCCGCCCTGCTTGAGGAGTGGGTCAAGATTGGGCGTATCCTGAACGCCGGCGTCGTAGTAATCAAGTACTTCCTGAAGCTTGGTAAAACGCCCGTCGTGCATATAAGGCAGGCTTTCGGCGATATTCCGCAGGGTTGGCACCTTGAATTTATACCGGTCCGTTTCCAGCTGGGTGACGAAATACCGGCCATAGTCGACCACCACCTGAAGCGTAGGCTTTCCGTCTACATACACGACTTTGGTCCGCTCGAATTTGGAGAGGCCGTTGTTCCGGAAGCTGCCGTCGGTAAAAAGCTCTCCGGCGTGGCAGGTTTTGCATCCCTTTGATTCGAAGAGTTTCATGCCATCAAGTTCGTCGGTTGTCAGCGTGACATTTCCTTCTTTCCGGACATACTTGTCGTATTTCGAATTGGCCGATACCAGCGAAAGCACGAACTGCGTAATGGCTTTCAGCATTTTATCGGACGTGATTTCTTCTGAACCGAATGCCGCTTTGAACAACGGCGGGTAGCCTTTTGTCTTCCGGAGTTTCTGAACGACGTTGTCGAGCTTGTCATCCATTTCATCCGGATGTTGTATCGGGACAATAGGCTGCTGGTAGAGATCGGTCACCGCGCCGTCCCACATGTAGTGCTTTTCCCAGGCCAGGTTTTGCAGGGAAAGGGAATTCCGCAGTCCGATGCGGTTTTCAATGCCGTGGCTGAGGTCGTGCAGGTGGTGCGTAAAGGCAAAGTACTGGCGGTGGCATTCTCCGCAGGCGATGGTACTGTCACGCGAGAGGATTCCGTCGTAAAAAAGCCGCTTGCCCAGATCAAAACCGGCTTGCGTCACCGGATTCGAGGCTACCGGATATTCAGGTTGCGGAAAATTGGCCGGGACATAAAAGAAGGGTTTCGTCTCAGGCGAATCTTTTCCCGGGGAACAGGAAAGCAATCCCAGAAAGAAAAGTGCTGTGGCGAGGTTCTTCATGTGGCAACCGTTTGACGACGAAAGTAACGAAATCCGGAGGCCCCTTCGTGCAGAACAAGGCTGGAAATCCTTCCGGCCGCTTACGGAAGCGCAACCCTGTGCCGGTGCGGCAATGCCTCCAGCTCTCTGAGAATGAGTGGTTTGATGAAAGGCCGGGCCGTCCACATAATGCCATGCCTTTGCCCGGCGAGGTAGAGTACATTGACTTCCGGCGCGTTGGTCAGTTGCCGCGCCGCCCACAGCGGGTTATCGGGATAGAGCAGGCGGTCTTCCAGCCCGTGTACCATCGTGACGGGTATCCGGATGCGGTCCCAGAGGGGTACCATCGCTTCGAGATGGGGGCGGTGGTTTTGCTTTTCGTCGTCCGCAACGTGAATAAAACCGGGGATCAGCGACGAAAGTACCGGCACAATTTTCGACAGCCCGTAGATCTTCTCCGCACCCGGCCGGTAGGAGCCGCAGGTAAGCAATAAACGATCGAAGTAACCGGGGTGGTCCATCGCAAGGCGCACGGCGACGGTCGCGCCATAGGAAGTGCCCAGCAAAAGCGTAGGCCGTTCGTCTCTCGTTTGCCGGAGCATGAGCGACAGTACCTCCGACTGCCGGGAGATGAATTTTTCGCCCCAGCCATAGTCCGATTCGCCGTAGCCGGGCCGGTCAGGCGCGATGAGCTGCGTACCCCGCTGAATATCCGGATCGGACAGGTAGTACCGCAGGCCTTCCAGCGAGCTGGGCGACCCGTGGATGAGGATCATTTTCCGGGGAAGGGTATCCGCGCCGATTTTAAGGTAGCGGATTGTCCGGCCGAGGGTATCGTAGTAAACGACTTTGACCGGCACACCCCTGCTCGTCAGGTCTTTCCGTATCTCTTTTCGGGAGAAACGCCGGTGCTCGAAGCATCCGGAACACAGCAGCAGGACGACGAACGGAAGGAAGTAGCGAAGCACGGAACGGGCCAGGATTAGGACAAAGGTAAGCGAACTCACCTTTGTCCGTCCTTCCCCGAAAGAAAAGAAAATCAGAAATGTTCGGCGATTTTCCGGCGGACGAAGTTGACGCTCCGCTCCAGTTGCGCCATGCCTTCCACGCCGTCTTCGATGCTGATCCAGCTGTCGAAACCGACACGTTTCAGCTCGCTGAAAATAGCGTCGTAATCGTTCAACCCCTTGCCGATTTCGCCGTGGCTGAGGCGTTTGGCGTATCCGGCGGCGCCGCCTTCTTCCCGGCGCAGGTCTTCGATGGTACCTTCGAGGAGGTAGCGGTCGCTCGCGTGCATCGTCACCACCCGATCCGACACGCGGTAGAGCAGGTCGAGGGGGTCTTCACCGGCGAGGTAGGTATTGCTGGGGTCGTAGTTGACGCCGAAGTTGGGATGGTGAATCCGGTCGACCAGCTGGCAGAATACATCTGCTTTCTGCGCAAATTCCGGGTATTCCCAGAAATCATCCTTGTAGTGATTTTCGAGGATGAGGGTGATACCCCGCTCCTGCGCATAGGGCAGGCAGGCTTCGATGCATTCGGCGGCGAGAGCTACGCCTTCATCGGGCGTCAGCTCCGGCCGGCGCTGCCCGGACAGTACCCGGCAGTAGGAGCCGCCGAGGGCATGGGTCATGTCGATCCAGCGCTTCTGTTTCGCGATTTCCTGTGCCCGGAAGGCCGGGTCCGGGTGGGTGAAGTCAGGCGAGCAGCACATCATCGGGATGACCTTCCCGAGGTCTTCAACCTGTTTGCGGAAGACGGGCCAGTTGGCTTCGTCGGCCATTTCCAGAAATCCGGCATACCATTCAAGACCGTCGATGTCGAGGCGGCAGGCCATGTCAATCCACTCCGAAAGACGCATGGTTCCGTCTTTGCAGAGTTCTTTCATAAACGCTTTGGGAAATACGGCTAAGCGAGGCATAATACGAGGGGAAAGGAGATTACTTTTTGGGTGGATTCCGGCCGATAACGGGGTATTGTTCGAGTTCGACAACCTGCCCGCTGACCGGGCCGCTTTCGTCGGCAAGCCAGTAGATAGCCGCAGCCGCGATTTCGGCAGGGTCCAGAATCCGGCGGGAGGGCGCATACTCCGGAGGCAGCAGCTCATACCAGTTGACCGGCATACCATGCTCCTGTTTGCGCTGGATTTCCTTTTCGGTGAGTACCCAGCCGGGGTTGATCTGGTTGACGCGGACGCCTTCTTCCCGGAAGAGCGCGTCGCCGAGGTTGCGGGTGAGGGTCATCAATGCGCCCTTCGAGACCGAGTAGGCCAGCAGGTCCGGCTCTCCGCACCAGGCATTCACCGAGCCGATGTTGAGTACCGCACCGCGCCGCTCTTTCAGGTGCGGCAGCGCCTCCTGAATCAGGAAAAAGGCGGAAAGGGTATTCACTTCCAGCATCTGCCGGAAAAAGGCCGGCGTAGTGGTATGGATGTTGGAAGACGCAACCCAGGCGGCATTGTTGACGACGGCGTCGAGCCGACCGAAGGTATCAAGCGCCGTCCGGACGAGCAGCGCGGGCGTAGCTTCATCCTGAAGGTCGGCGATGACGAGGACGGATTTGTCCGCGCCGAGTTCTTCGCGGACGGCTTCACCCCATTCTGTTTCAAGACCGTGGAGGACTACCCGGGCGCCTTCCTGCACGCAACGGCGTGCAATGGCTTTTCCGATACCGGTACAACTTCCGGTGACGAGGATGACTTTGTCGGCGAGCCGCATAGGATCAGAGGGAAAGGCGATGATACCGGCCGGAGCCGGTTTTTCTTCCCCCGAAAACCGGGAAAAGAGGTATCAGAAATACGGCATTTCTGCCTGTATTGACTACTATTGCAGGGAATTTTACCGAAATAATCGTCCGTCAACCATGACACTTTCCATTGAAAATCAAGACATAAGAGCCTCTTTTCAAACAAAGGGCGCAGAGCTTACACACCTGACGGCCTTTGGCGCTGACCGGATGTGGAGCGGCGATCCGGCATTCTGGGGAAAGCACTCTCCGGTACTGTTTCCGATCGTCGGTGCCCTGCGGGACAATACCTATTTCTACGAAGGAAAAAGCTATTCGCTTGGCCGCCACGGCTTTGCCCGCGATAGGGAGTTTGCCGTCGTCAGCCAGACGGGTACAGAGGTCGTTTTCGGTCTGACGAGCGACGAAGAATCGAAGAAGGTATATCCCTTTGATTTCGACTTCCGCATCCGCTACACCCTTTCCGGCAATCGCCTGGAAGTAGCGTACTCCGTGCACAATACCGGTGGAGAAGTAATGTGGTTTTCCGTAGGCGGCCACCCGGCGTTCGCGGTACCTGTTGCCGAAGGAACTTCCTACGAAGATTATTACCTGGAGTTTTCCGAAACAGAAGATTTCAACCGCTGGCCGCTGGCGGGTGACGGCCTGATTGGCGCGGCTACGGAGCCTGTCGCACTCGGAACCAACCGTATTCCGCTGACGAAAGAGCTGTTTTACGGAGACGCGCTGGTTTTCAAACACCTGAAATCGACGTCAGTGACCCTGAAATCCGATAAAACGCCGCGTGCGCTGACGTTTGATTATGCCGGGTTTCCGTACCTCGGCATCTGGGCGGCGAAAAATGCGCCGTTTGTGTGCATTGAGCCGTGGTGCGGAATCGCCGATTCGTTCGATCACAACCAGCAGCTGACAGAAAAGGAAGGCATGAATCGCCTCGAAGCCGGGGAGGTATTCAGCCGGGTGTGGTCGGTGGCGCTGGGGTAGCAGAGGGCATGGGCAGAGGGCATGGAGCCCCCAAAGTCTGTGTCGTCTGTGAAGTCTGTGAGCTGATTATTTTCTCACAGACTTCACAGACGACACAGAAACAAAATTAACGGGCTGCCTGCCGGAGTTTCAGTTCCTTACCGGCAATGGCTTCCCAGGGGTACAGGTGGAAAGTCCGGTCGGTACTCATCGCCACAAAAAGCCCATGCGGAAAATCCTTGCCGAGCGGTATGGATACCGTTTCAGAACCGTCGCTCTGTACGGCGCTGACGTCCACAATCTTCAGGCGGTTATGCGGCGCCTGCCGGTCGAATACGTGAAAGCGGTTCGCACCCTGATCCGACACCAGGAGGTATCCCGTGCTATCTGTCAGTTCATAAAGAGAAATACCTTCGTGATCTTCTGAAAACTGATCCGTCGCAAAGAGCGCCAGTTCCCTGTCGCCCTTTGCGGGATCAGCATAGTATTTCCGCACGCCGACACCTTCGTCGGAATAGTATACATATCCCAGTTTGTCGTCCACCGCAATGGACTCGATTTCCTTCTTGCCGCTATAGGTTCCGAACTTCCGGACGAGGGTCGCTTTGACCTGCCCGCTGCCGTTGTCGGCCAGCTCGTACTGCCAGAGGTACCCGCCGGTGGTAGGACCGGTTTTCCGCCCGACAATAGCATAAATAACACCTTTCGGATTTTTATACAGCGAAATGCCCATCAAATCCCGGAATTCAGGCGCTGTTTCTCCGACAAAAACGTCTATTCCACCATTGTCGACCGGTTTCAGATCGGGCAGGGAATAGATCCGAAGTTTGTGGGTAATGCGTTCGGTGACGACGGCGATGTCCGTCGGTTTTCCGTTCAGCGGCAGCCCGTATTCGATGTCGACGTTGTTGGGGCGTTGAAGGCCTTTGACCGTCTGTTTGATTTTACCAGAGAGATCAAAAGCATACAGTGCGCCGTCGGCATCCTTATCGGTTCCGAGAATGAGGCTTTGGGAAGCGTCCTGCGGGTTGATCCAGACCGCAGGGTCGTCCGAGTCATGGGCTACCGGCTCGGTCACGAACAGCGGCTTGACAGCCTGTTGGGAGACAGGAGCCTGGGACTGGCACGCGCCCAGCAACAGCAGGGCCGCGAGATACGAATGTTTCAAGGTAAGTGAAGTTAACGATTGGGGTGAAGGAAGGCGGCGGCCGCAGGCCGCCGCCTTTTTCCTTACTTGGTTCCGAAAGCGCCAATGTAGTTAGCCGGCGCCGGTGATTTGTATACCGTTCCGTTGACGGTGAGGCCATCTGCAAACTGCCGGGTAAAGTCCGTTTTCCCTTTCGTCAGGGCCGGAGAGCCGGTTTGCAGGTGGAAGTCCCAGGAAGTACTGAACGTCGCGTTGGTTGTGGCGGTAGCGACAGGATAGTTCACGAATTTGGGATCATTGTCGCCCGCTTTCGTACCGATGACATCGTTCGTACCGGCGAGGATCTCGGCATTCGGCTGAAACTGGTCTACCGTTGTCTGATCGTTGCCAAAATACAGGTTGTTCGCCACCTTCGAGCGGTTATCTTCCGGCGCGCCTTTATCCCGCTTGATACCGTAGCGGTCGTTTGCCAGGAGGTTGTTATACAGGTCGGCACGAACGGTTTTTTCGAGCCAGATCGATCCGCCCTTGGTCGTCGGACGGCGCCAGCCGGCATTGACAATCGTGTTGTTGTAGGCGACGACGTAGGCCTGCGGACTGCGATCGCCGGAGTTCGACAACTTCAGCGCGTTCGTGTTCGGGCTGTACACCAGGTTGAACGCGACATCCGCCTGAACGCCTGATTTGATGTTGATGGCGTCACCGCCGGAGACGCCCGTCGTATAGATTGTGTTGTTGGAAAAAATTGCCTTGCCACCTTCGATGTAGAAGCCGTCTTCGTTGAAGTTACGGATGGTGCTGCCGGTTACGACGAGCTTTCCGTTGACGTTCGGGTAGTACAGCACCGGGACGTGTTCGCCGGCTGCTGCCTTGTAGAGACCGGCTTTGACAGAGGGAGATTCTTCCGTCGTTACTGCGCCGCCGTATTCCAGAACGGTGTTTTGGAGGATGACTTCGGCGCTGGTCGGTCCGGCGATCAGCCCGCCCCAAAGTGCTCCGAATTGGTTTTTGGCCGTCTTCCATTCGTCAGGAACCGTGAATTTGACGGGATTGGCCGTTGTTCCGAGGCTGTACAGGTTGCCTTTGATGACGATTTCCGGCTTGACGATCGAGTCGGCGAGGAGTACCGTAACGCCTTCTTCGATGGTCAGGGTTTTGCCTTCATTGATCTGCAGGTGACCGGTCACTTTGTAGGTGTTGCCTTTTGTCCAGACGCCGTCTACAGCGCCGGTAACGTTGGTTGTCGTCGGCGCGGGCGTTGAGTTGTCGTCTTTTGAACAACTGATGAAAGCAGCGGCTACGAATGCAGCCAGGATCCATTTTTTCATGGGATTATTGGAGTTTGTAACGAATGCCGAGGAGATAGGTGCGTTGGTAAAAGTCTTTGCGCATGACCGTTTTGCCGGAGAGGTCCTGATACGGAATGCCCTCGTTTTTGCTGCTGGCGTTTTTGATGTACACCTCCATGGGCGTATTGAGGAGGTTGCTGGCTTTGGCGAAGAGTACCAGGCTGTTTCCGAAGGTTTTTTCCACTGCCGCGTCCATCTGCACGAAGCCCTTCTGCCAGAGGTCGTTATCGACAAATTGGGAGACGGTATTGATGCGGTCGCCGGTGTAGCTCGCAGCTACCTGCCCGTCCCAGCCGTTGTGCTTGTAGAGGATCGTCAGGTTGGCGATGTGCGCCGACTGCCCGTAAAGCGGCCGTGTCTGCGAAACGGTAATTGTTTCGAGGTCTCCGGCGGTATTCCGGATACGTTTGGACTTGGCCGTGGTAATCCGGGAATCGGTAAAGGTGTAGTTGGCTTTGATACCGAAGCGGCGGAAGTATTGGATGAAATCCAGCTCAATACCCAGGTTACGGGCATTGCCGAAGTTTCCGGGAGAGTAGTAGGTATCCTGACCGCGGACGGCGTCCCGTTGCAGGGTATACTCGATCGGGTCCTGGATGTTTTTGTAGAAAGCGCCGGCCATAAACTGGTTCGTCAGACTCGGGAAGAATTCATAGCGGACGTCGACGTTGTCGGCAATGGCCCGGCGGAGGTCCGGATTCCCCCGTTCCTGATACTCTTCCTGGACGATGCGGTAGGGTACGATTTCGAAGAAGCCGGGACGGTTGACAGACCGGAAGTACGATGCCCGCAGGTTTGTCCGGGTGCTGGCTTTGTATTTCAGGTTGAGGCTCGGTAGTACGTCGGTAGTCGTTTGCCCTCCGTCCGGGCGGTCTTCCCCGATCGGAAATTTCATTTTATAGCCCTGGACGTTGTGTTCCAGCCGGACGCCGCCGATGATTTCCCAGCGCTCCGGCAGCAGTTTTCCCTGCAGGTACCCGGCCGAAGTCTTTTCCGACGCATCGAAGTTCAGCGCCGTCGCCACAGAACCACGGGGGTTTTGTACCGTCCAGTCAATCTGGTCGTAGGAAGTAAAATCGACGCCGTACCGGGCCTGCAGATTAGCCGGCCGCAGCTGGTAGTTGTTGTAGAAGTTGTTGCGCTGCTTGTCGCGGTACAAACCGCCGGCTTTCCATTCAACCGGCATGCCGCCAAGTGTACTCAGATAAGTCAGGTGGAGGTAGCCGGCCAGGTCAGTGTCGGTATTGTGCTCCCAGCGCCGGTAGCCATCCTGAATGGTCGTAGGCGTGTCCACGAAATGCCGCCGTTCGCCGGCAAGAGGTATGAGTGTCTGATCGGGCGCCTTGTTGGTCGCGATGGAGTACACTGCCGCCCAGTGAACCGAAAACGGATCCGAGAGCTGATGCCGTCCCTGAAGGGTACTGTTGAAGATCTGCTGTCTGGTGACCCGTGAGCGCGTGGAGTACTCGAGCGTGGCATTGCCGAGGGCAGGGTCATACCCGCCGATGGTCAGCTGGGTAGTCTGCACATCCCGTATCTGGCTGTTAACCAGGTTGATCCAGGCGTTGTACCACTGAAACTTATGCCGCGGATTCAGCCGGAAGTCGATGTTGGTATGCAACCCCATTCGGCGTTGCTGCTCGGAGTACTGCCGCTGGTTGAGTTTGGTGAGCGTTACACCGCGAAGGGTATCCACCGTCTCCGAGTCAAAAAACAGACTGTTCGAGCCCCGGTAGGTATTCTGGTAACTGCCGGCTACGACCACGCCCAGCTTCCTGTCCCAGAAACGGTTGCCCCAGGAAAATCCGCCGAGCAGGTTGGGCGGGGGCGACTGCCGTTTGTACGTCGCCGTTGTTTTTGAAAAATCGCCTGAGGTAGCATTGTACTGATTGCCGTTGCGTTCGTAAGGCGATTTTGCCGCGACCGAATTCCAGGAATAGCCCATGAACGGCCGTTCCATAAACAATTCGGAGTATCCCGTGGAGACCTGCGCCGAAAACATTGGCCGCTCTGCCGCTTCTTTCATTACGAGGTTGACGGCTCCGCCGATGGCGTCGCCTTCCATCGAAGGCGTCAGGGTTTTGTATACCTCCAGCCGTTCCAAAAGCTCGGAGGGAAAGATATCGAGGGGTACATAGCGGTACTTGTTGTCGGGGCTGGGGATTTTTACCCCGTTGACGAGCGTGTAGTTATACCGCTTGTCCATTCCCCGGACGATCGCATATTGCCCGTCTCCGTTGCTGTTCCGTTCCACCGAAATCCCCGAAACGCGCTGAATCACGTTCGCGACGGTTAGATCCGGAGACAGTTGGATGGCTTTCCCCGAAACACTGTTCAATACCTGATCCGCATGGCGTTCAAGGTGGCGGGAAGTCTGTTCGGAACCGCCGTCGCGACCGGCGCGGACAGTTACTTCCTGCAACGTCTGCCGGGTATCGGGTTCCAGGAGGGCGTCGACCGTGACCGTTTCACCACCCGATATAATTACCTGCCGGACGATGGGACGGTACGAAAGAAAATGTACCCGTAGGGTATAGGTTCCGGCTGGAACATTCCGCAGGGAGTAGCTTCCGTCCAGACCGGAGACTGCGTGGAAGGTCGTGTTTTCGAGGTGTACCGTTGCCCCGACAAGCGGCTCGGACGTTGTCTGTTCCAGGGTCTTGCCCTGGATGACGGCCGCCTGCCCCGCCAGGGAAAAAAGGACTCCGCACAGAAGGAAAAAGTAGAAAATCCGGTTCATCGTTCGCATGGATAATACCGTCAGAAATCAACGGAAGCTCCCGTAATCCGGGGCGGTGCAAAAGGCCGCCGGCCGGTTTGTCGATGCGAAGGTGAAGGACCCGAAACCGAGTGGCAAGAGGGGCGGGGCAGCAAAAAGGCAACGGCCCCGAACGCCGCGTTAACACAGAAGCAACAGTGTTAACACGGACCTGTTAAGTGATTGATTTTCAGTATAGGAAAGTGTAATTTCAATGGCATTAATTTTGCATTATCCGGGTATTACGAAATTGTTAACCGGCCTCAGAGCGCCTGAATGAAGGCGGTGAGGTTTTCGCCCTGTTTCAGGCCGAGTTTCTTGCGGAGACGGTAGCGCGTCACACGGAGGCTATCGGGAGAGATGCCCAGCAACGTCGCCACCTCGGTCGAGGGAAGGTTCATTTTCATCAGGGAAATCAGACGGATATCGTGCGAGGTCAGCTGGTCGGAATGCGCTTTGAGTTTATCAAAAAACGACTGATGAACATGCTCAAATACGGCGTTGAAATCCTCCCAGTTCCGGTCGTTCGTAAAACTCTCGTTGATCTGCTGGACGAGCTTTTTGATCTGCTTCCGTTGGTCCCGTTTGTCGTCTTTGATAAGCCCTTCCAGCCGGGTTTTCAACTCTTCCAGCGCCTTGTTTTTCTGAACGATCTGGAGAATATGGGTTGACAGCTCCCGGTTTTTGATTTCCAGCGCCTGCTTGAGGTTGGCTTCTTCCAGCTCCCGGTTTTTCAGTTCTGCCTGAACGAGCTCGTGCCTCGTCTGGTAAATAGCCTGGTTTTGGTCGTGCAGCTTCCGTTCGTTGCGGATCTTAAGTCGCTGGCGGCTATAGGCCAGCGCGCCAAGGCCAATGAGCAGTACGACGACAATACCCGAGCCGATGATCAGAAGCTGGCTGTTGCGGCGGGCCAGCGTCAACCGGTCGATTTCCGCGTTTTTCTTCTCCAGATCGTACAGCGATTGCAGCAATGCCATCTGCTGGCCGCTTTCTTCCGAATAAATCGCGGCCTGATACTCCCGGCTGAGGGCGAGGTAGTGGAAGGCGCTGTCGTTTTGCCCGAGGAGGTTATATCCTTTGGCGAGGTCGTTATAGGCTCCGCTGAGCTGATGCCGTTCGTTGGTCCTGACGGCGAGGTCAAGAGCTTTCCGGCTGAAAACCAGCCCTTCGCGGTATCGTCCGGTTTTCCGGAGTACGTCGCCGAGGTTGTTCAGGATTTCGATCCGGCCGAGGGAGTCAGGCGTGAGGAGGCTGTACCGGAGTGCCTGCTCGAAATAGTGCCGGGATGAATCGTATTTTCCCAGGTCTTCGAAAATGCTGCCGAGATTTTCGGAGATCTTCGAGACGCCGAGGTTGTTTCCCCTGCGCTGGTATTGCCTGAGGGCGAGGTGCTGGAAGTAAAAGGCGCTGTCGTATCGCTGCTGCTTTTCGAAAAAGTGGCCAAGGTTGCCGTAGGTAGCGGCCAGCCCGTCGGCATCACGGATGGATTGGTAGAGTGCCAGGGCCTGCCGGTAGTGCTGCCGGGCCAGGGCGGGCTGCCGGTTGTAATAGTGGAGCTGGCCCAGGTTGTTGTAGCTTTCGGCGAGCCGGGCCGTTTCACCAAGCCTGCGGAAAAGCCGGGCCGCCTGGGTGTAGTAGTCGAGTGACTGCGGATACTGCCCCGAATGAAAGCAGATGCCACCCATTTCCTGAAGGGCGCGGGCGGCCTGGTGTTCGTCGTTCCGGTCGGCCGCCAGCTTGTAGCGCTGCTTGGCTGCCAGAAAGAGCGAGTCCGGTCCCGGCGTGGCGGCAACAGGATGCAGACACAGCCAGCACACCGCCAGGAATAACAGGTTTTTTACGGAAGTACGATTCACCCCGCAAGATACAACCGGCGGTGCCGACTGCCCTGGCAAGTACTTCCCACTCCGGCATTATCAAATTGTTAATAGGCGGATTGGGTAAATTTTACAGATAAAATGCGACTTTGTCTGTAATTTTTGTTCGAACTATTTGTTTGTTCGGACAAAATTCTTACCTTTGAATCAAATCAGCAGTCGTCCCTTTTTCCTTGTACAGCGCAATGCAAAAGAGTCTGGTTCAAAACAAAGAAGAATACCTGCGCCATATTCTGGCGACAACCATTCAGCACGAAGAAGAATGGCCGGGATGCGTCGTTCCCGGGTGGCTACCCGTTCCCAAGCCGGAAACCTATCCCTGTATTGCGGTTACTTCCGACCCGACGCCGGAAGGCCCGGATCTGTTATTCGATATCGAACTCATTTATTTTACTGATTTCCTGCACTCTAACTGAACGTCTTTCCCGTAAAAGCCCCGTTGATACGTACCCTGCTTCTCCGGCAGGGTTTTTTTGTGTAAATCGGGGTGAATGTTTCCGGGCCGCGGTGCCGGAGGTACCCCCCCCTCTCAACTTTTTTTCTCATGGAAGAACTGCGTTATCCCATCGGGCGCTTTGCGTACGATGGGCCCTACTCCCCTCAGCAGCGCGGCGCGCTGATCGATGTCCTGGCACATATTCCGGTTGATTACCAGGACGCTGTAGAGGGCTTGACCGACGACCAGCTCAAGGTACCGTACCGCGAAGGCGGGTGGACCATCCGGCAGGTTGTTCACCATGTCGCCGACAGCCACATGAACGGCTATATCCGGACCAAACTGGCGCTGACAGAGGCCAATCCGACCATCAAGCCGTACGAGGAAGCCCGCTGGGCCGAGCTGGGCGATACGTTTAATACGCCGCTCGATATTTCCCTCGACCTCCTCGAAATGCTGCACCTTCGCTGGGCGAATCTTTTCCTTTCCATGCAGGAAGCCGATTACCAGAAAACCTTTGTTCACCCCGCCAGCGGCGATACGGTGACGCTCGATAAGCAACTGGCCAACTACGTCTGGCATAGCCAGCATCACCTGGCACACATCACCGGCCTCCGGAAACGGATGGGCTGGGTATAGTGAACTCCCAACGGCTTTTCCGATTCCGGAAAAGCCGTTTTATTTGAGGTCCAAACCTCGAACCTATTGAAAACCGGAACTTTGCGGTGGCGTATCGCTGCCTTGTTGTTTCTTGCGACTACCCTGAATCACCTCGACCGGCAGGTTCTGGGGATTCTTGCTCCTTCCCTTCAGCGCGACTACCACATTTCTGAATCCGAGTACGGCCTGATTGTCACAGCCTTTCAGGGCGCTTTTGCCATCGGGCTGGTGAGTATGGGCTGGCTGATCGACCGGTTTGGCCTCCGGCTGATGTACTCGGTGACCGTCGTTATCTGGAGCCTGGCCTGCATGGCACACGGCCTTGGGAGAAGCTTCGCCGGTTTCGCTGCTGCGCGGGTAGGGCTGGGGTATGGAGAAGCCGGTAATTTCCCCGCTTTCGTGAAGGTAGTCGGGCAGTGGTTTCCGTTGAAAGAACGGGCTTTGGTAGCCGGGATTGTCAACTCCGGCGCGAATGTCGGGGCTATTCTTGCGCCTTTGCTGGTACCGTATCTGGCGCTTCACTATGGGTGGAAATCGGCTTTTGCCGCTACCGGTTCACTGGGTTTTTTGTGGGTAGGATTGTGGCTGCTGCTATACCGGAAGCCGCAGGAACATCCCCGGTTGTCTCCCGAAGAACGCGCCTGGATCGAACAGGACGGTATTCTGCCGGAAAATACCCGGACGTCGTACCGGGCATTACTAGGCCTGCGTACCACCTGGGGCATTGCGCTGGCCCGCTTTTTCACGGATCCCGTCTGGTGGATTTTCCTGTACTGGCTACCCAAATTCCTGCAAAAGGAACACGGCCTGGCATTGGGGAAGGTCGGGCTGCCGCTGATGGTGATCTACCTCGTGGCAGATGCCGGTAGTATCGCGGGCGGATGGTTGTCTTCTTTTTTGTTGAAGAAGGGCTATTCCCTCAATTTTGCGCGCAAAACGACGATGCTGATCGCCGCTATTGGCGTAATGCCGGTATTCTTCGCGTCCCGAACCGGGGATTTATGGAGCGCCGTGGCACTGGTGTCACTGGCGGTCGCCGCGCACCAGGCCTGGGCTGCGAATATTTTCACGTTGCATTCCGACCTCTTTCCGCCGGCACAGGTAGCTTCTGCCACCGGACTGACGGGTATGATCGGGTCGATAGGAGGGATGCTTGTCGCTCCGCTCGTCGGCTGGATACTCGATACCACCGGCAGCTACCTGCTGATTTTTTCAGGCGCTTCGCTGGCATATCTGTTTGGCTGGGCGTTGCTACAGCTGTGCGTACCGCGGATGAAGGCGGCCACACAGGGCTAGTCAACCTACTTCATCCCCAGTTCCGCCTTCAAAAAGATCGCTGTGTGGCTTCCCTTCACCTTCGCGACCTGCTCGGGAGTACCTTCGGCGATGATATGACCGCCTCCGTTACCGCCTTCCGGCCCGAGGTCGATCACCCAGTCGGATACTTTGATGACGTCCAGGTTATGCTCGATGATGAGGACGGTATTGCCTTTGTCAACCAGCTTTTGCAGCACATTGAGCAGGTGCTCAATATCCTGGAAGTGAAGACCCGTTGTTGGTTCGTCGAGAATATACAGGGTCTTGCCGGTATCTTTTTTCGATAATTCTTCGGCGAGTTTCACGCGTTGCGCTTCTCCGCCGGAGAGTGTCGTCGCCTGCTGACCCAGTGTGATATAGCCAAGGCCTACCTCATTGAGCGTCTGTACTTTCCGAAGAATTTTGGGCTGGTTTTCGAAGAATTCCACGGCTTGTTCGACGGTCATGTCCAGCACATCCGCAATCGACTTGCCTTTGAACCGTACTTCGAGCGTTTCGCGGTTGAAACGCTTGCCCTTGCAGGTTTCGCAGGGAATATAGACGTCGGGCAGAAACTCCATTTCGATCTTCTTCATCCCGGCGCCTTCGCAATCCTCACAGCGCCCGCCTTTGACGTTGAAGCTGAAACGTCCGGCTTTGTATCCCCGGATTTTTGCTTCCGGTAGCTCGGCAAAGAGCGTCCGGATATCGCTGAACATACCCGTGTAGGTCGCCGGATTGGAACGCGGCGTACGGCCGATGGGCGATTGATCCACTTCGATTACCTTGTCCAGGTGCTCCAGCCCTTCGATCTGCTTGTAGGGCATCGGCTCGCGCTTGGAGCGATAGAAATGGTGATTCAGAATCGGAAACAACGTTTCGTGGATAAGCGTACTCTTCCCGGACCCGGATACCCCTGTGATGGAAACCATCGTTCCCAGCGGGAGCTTCAGGGTTACGTTATGGAGGTTGTTGCCGGAAGCGCCGGTGATTTTCAACGTCTTGCCGTTCCCTTTCCGGCGATTCGGGCTGATTTCGATGGAGCGGCGCCCGCTGAGGAAATCCGACGTCGTCGATTGCCCCTCCAGAAACTGTTGGGGCGTACCCTTGCCGACGACCGTCCCGCCATGCCGTCCGGCTCCCGGGCCTATGTCGACGAGGTAGTCCGACTCCAGCATCATGTCTTTGTCGTGCTCCACGACGAGGACGGTATTGCCTAGGTCGCGGAGGTCTTTCAGCGACTGGATAAGCTTGACGTTGTCCCGCTGGTGCAGGCCGATACTCGGTTCGTCCATGATATACAGGACGCCGACGAGCTGGGTGCCGATCTGGGTAGCAAGCCGGATACGCTGGGCTTCCCCGCCCGACAGACTGCGCAGCGGACGGTTGAGGGTCAGGTAGTCGAGCCCGATATTCATCAGGAAGCCGATACGCTTCCGGATTTCCTTGAGTACTTCCTTGCCGATGACGCGCTGGCGCTCGCTGATCCGCTCTTCCAGGCCGTCGGACCATTTATCGAGCTCCGAGATCTGCATCCCGGCCAGGTCTGAAATCGCTTTGTTGTCGATCCGGAACCACAGCGCTTCTTTCTTCAGCCGGGCTCCCTGGCATTCAGGGCAGGTACGGATGACAAGAAAATCCTTCAGCCAGTCCTGAATCTTGTCAGAACCGCTTTCCTGCTGCCGCTTGAGGAAGTTGATAATGCCTTCGTATTTCGTGTTCCATTCCGTGCCTTCGTATTTTTTGGAAGGAACCGGTACGGGTTCGTCCGTGCCGTAAAGCATCATTTCGATAGCCTCGGGTGGAAACTTTTCGATGGGAGTACTCAGGCCGACTTTGAACGGCTTCAGCAGTACTTCCAGCTGCTTGAAAATCCACAGCTCACGGTACTCGCCGATGGGGGCAATAGCTCCCCGACTGATACTGAGGCTCTTATCCGGAATGATGGATTCTTCGGTAATCTCTTCGATCACACCCAAGCCCTGGCAGGTGGGGCACCAGCCATAGGGAGAGTTGAACGAAAAGGTATTGGGCGCCGGCTCATCGTAGCTGATACCGGAGACAGGGTCCATCAGGTTTTTGGAGAACCAGCGGGCGGTACCGTCTTCGTCCTGAACCAGCATCAGGCCTTTGCCCATCTGAAGGGCCTTGCCGACGGATTGGCTGAGGCGGTAGCGGTCTTCGTCCGTCGGTACAAGGCGGTCAATCACGACTTCAATATCGTGAATCTTGAACCGGTCGAGCTGCATTTTGGGGACGATATCCTGGATTTCTCCGTCGACCCGCACCTTCGTAAAACCCTGCTTTGCAACCTGGACGAAAAGCTCGCGGTAATGCCCTTTCCGGCCGCGTACGATTGGCGCGAGCAGGATCGTCTTGTGATCACGGTAGTCTTTCAGAATCTGGTCGATGACCTGATCCTGCGAAAACTGGATCATTTTTTCACCTGTGACGTAGCTATAGGCATCGCCGGCCCGGGCATAAAGCAGACGCAGAAAATCGTAGATTTCAGTGGTAGTACCGACCGTAGAACGCGGGTTTTTGGACGTCGTTTTCTGTTCGATGGAAATCACCGGCGACAGGCCTTCGATCTTGTCCACGTCCGGGCGCTCCATGGATCCGATGAATCCCCGCGCGTAGGCCGAAAAACTTTCCATGTATCGACGCTGCCCTTCCGCATAAATCGTATCGAAGGCGAGCGATGATTTCCCGGATCCGCTGATGCCGGTAATGACTACCAACTTGTTACGGGGAATCGTCAGATCGACATTTTTGAGGTTGTGCTCGCGCGCGCCCAGGATCTCGATCAGTTCGTGACGCTCGTTGTTGTTGGGAAGAGAAGTATCTGCCATGTAACGGTAACCGCAATAAAACAGGTAAAGTTACCACAATCATCGGTTTTTTCGGAAGCCGCTTTCGAATCCGTTTGGATGGGTATGACGAAAATATTTGTCAGTGATAGAAGGTTTGAACCGCATGTTCGGCTCTTATGAACATACGACACCTGCCGAATCCTCCGGCGGACCCACCTCGCATAGCAGCTTACGAATGAAAAAACTCCTGATCCCTGTACTGGGAATGGCGCTCAGCCTCCCGGCGATTGCACAGCAGGCGCCGAAACCGTATGGCGCGTTGCCGTCTGCCCGCCAACTGAAATGGCACGATACGGAAATGTACTGCATCGTCCACTTTACTCCCACCACGTTCGAAGACAAGGAGTGGGGATATGGCGACGCCGATCCGAAAACATTCAACCCGTCCAACTTCGACGCCGAACAGATCATCCGCTCGGCGAAGGCCGGCGGCTTCCGGGGTATCGTGTGTGTAGCCAAACATCACGACGGCTTCTGCCTCTGGCCGACGAAAACAACCGACTACAATATCTCGAAAAGCCCCTTCCGTAATGGAAAAGGCGATATGGTTCGGGAGCTCGAACAGGCCTGCCGGAAAAACGGGATGAAATTTGCCGTATACTGCTCGCCCTGGGACCGGAATAACAAAGACTACGGCACCGACAAGTACCTGGCGACCTACCAGGCGCAGCTCCGGGAACTCTATACCAATTACGGGCCGGTATTCATGTCCTGGCACGATGGCGCCAACGGTGGCGACGGCTACTACGGCGGCGCCCGCGAAACCCGTAAGATCAACAACCTCGTTTACTACGACTGGGACAATACCTGGAAAATTACCCGCGAACTCGCTCCGGATGCCTGTATTTTCAGCGATGTAGGATTGGACGTCCGCTGGGTAGGTAACGAACGCGGTTTTGCGAATGAAACTTCGTGGGCGACGTTTACCCCTACCTCCGCCGACGGCAAGAGCAAGGGCGTACCGGGTAATGCCAACGACAAGGATGCTCCCACCGGTACCCGTAACGGCAAGTACTGGATTCCGGCGGAATGCGACGTATCGCTGCGGCCCGGCTGGTTTTACCACGAAAGCCAGAACAACCGCGTCAAGACACCCCAGCAGCTCCTTGACCTGTATTTCAAGAGCGTAGGTCGCGGCGCGGCGCTGGATCTGGGTCTTTCGCCGGATAAGCGCGGGCAGTTGCACGACATCGATGTAGCGTCGCTGAAAGGATTGGGAGACCTGCTCCGGAAGACCTTCGGTACCAACATCGCCGCGACGGCGCAGGTGTCGGCTACCGGGAGCCGCGGCAAGGCGTTTCCCGTCAAAAACATGCTGGATAACGACCGGAAAACGTACTGGGCCAGCCAGGACGAGGTAACGACGCCTGAACTGACCATCGCCTGGAAAAAGCCGGCGACGTTCAATATCGTGGGTATCCGCGAGGCAATTGCACTCGGTCAGCGTATTGACGGATTCGCCATTGACGTCTGGCAGGATGGGCAATGGAAGGAAGTACACAAGGGAACGAGCGTCGGTGCGCTGCGCCTCGTTCGCCTGCCGAACTATTATTCCACCGAAAAAATCCGTCTTCGCATTACAGATTCGCCGGTCGCTGTGACGGTAGCCGAGCTGGGAGTCTATGCGGAACCGGAACAACTGGTCGCTCCGGTAATCCGCCGGGACAAAGACGGACAAGTGACGATTTCTTCGCCAGCGTCTGTTCATGCCATTCGTTACACTATTGATGGCAGCGAGCCGACGGCTTCTTCCGCTGTTTACACAAAACCTTTCGAGCTGAAACATCCCGGAACGGTGAAAGCCAAGGCATTTGGCGCGAGCGGATCGGGTGCGACGGAGTCGGTTCAGTTTGATATTCCTTCCGCTGGCTGGAGCATCGACCAGAATGCCGCTAAGGCAATTGACGGAGATCCGCAAACGGTCTGGTATTCACCGCGTTCCGGGAAATACCCGCATACGCTGACGCTGAATCTCGGGCAGTCAACCACGCTTAAAGGCTTTACCTTCCTCCCTGATGGTTCCGACCACCGCAGCGGAACAGTTTACGGCTATCAGGTATGGGTGTCGGAAGACGGGCAAAACTGGGGAGATCCGGTAGCGGAAGGCCGTTTCGATAACATCCAGAACAGCCCGATCGAGCAGCGGGTACTGTTCCGCACTCCCAAAGCCGGGAAATACCTCCGGTTTACGGCAACCGAACCAACCGACAGCAAACAGACCTGGGCGAATGTCGCAGAATTGGGCGTCATCACGAAGTAATCCGGAAAAACCACGGGGGATCTGTCCCCCGTGCGTTTATTTAGGGTTTTGATCGCTATCGGAGAGAAAAACCATGAATCGCAGAACATTTGTACAGCAGTCCGCGCTCGCAGGGGCCGGACTGCTTTTGCCTAAAACCGGAGGAGCTGCTCCGGCTTTCCCGGAAGTACGTCCGGCCGTTGGTAAGCGGAATTTCTCGAGTAAGGCCGTAGAGGCAGCCATAGTACGGGTGCAAAAGCTGATCGCTGACGAGGAACTCGCCTGGCTGTTCGGCAACTGCTTCCCGAATACCCTGGACACGACCGTCCATTTCCATGAAAAAGACGGTAAACCGGATACGTTTGTGATCACGGGGGATATCGACGCCATGTGGCTGCGCGACAGCACGGCGCAGGTATGGCCGTACCTGCCGCTGGCGAAGGAAGACAAGCCCCTGCAGCAATTGCTGGCGGGCGTTATCCGCCGGCAAACGAAATGTATTCTGATCGATCCATACGCAAATGCATTTTACGACGGACCGGGAAAAAGTGAATGGCAGTCGGATCTGACCGCCATGAAACCCGAACTGCACGAACGAAAGTGGGAGATCGACTCGCTCTGCTACCCGATGCGTCTGGCGCATGGGTACTGGAAGACGACGGGGGATATTTCTCCTTTTGACGCGGACTGGAAGCAGGGTGTCCGGCTGACCCTTCAGACCTTCCGGGAACAGCAGCGGAAAGAAAACCGCGGGCCGTATCGTTTTGGACGGAAAACGTCGTGGTCGACCGACACCGTTCCCGGCGACGGATTCGGTAATCCCACCAAACCGGTAGGTCTTATTCACAGTATTTTCCGGCCTTCGGACGATGCGACGGTATTTCCGTTTCTTGTACCGGCCAACTTCTTTGCGGTAGCCGCGCTGCGTCAGGCCGCTGAAATATGCCAGAAGATAGGGGACGCCGTACTGGCGGCGGATTGCCGTGCGCTCGCGGCGGAAGTCGAAACGGCGCTGAAGAAATATGCGATCGTTGACCATACTACCTTCGGAAAGGTGTATGCCTTTGAAGTAGATGGTTTCGGTAACCGCCTGCTCATGGACGACGCCAATGTGCCGAGCCTCCTGGCATTACCTTACCTGGGTGCGGTTTCCGAAACGGATCCGATTTACCAGAATACGCGCAAGCTGATTCTCAGTGACGCCAACCCGTACTTCTTTAAAGGCAAGGCGGGAGAGGGGATTGGCAGTCCGCATACCCTGGTTGACAATATCTGGCCGATTGCGATCACCATGCGTGGCCTGACGTCCCGGAATGACGCGGAGATCCGGGAGCAGCTTCGCCTTCAGAAAGCCAATCACGCCGGTACAGGCTTTATGCATGAATCGTTTAACAAGGACGACGCTTCGAAGTTTACCCGGAAGTGGTTTGCCTGGTCGAATACGCTGTTCGGGGAGTTTGTGCTGAAGGTGGCAAATGAGCGGCCGGGAGTGTTGAGGGGGAGATTTTAGAATAGTTCTCATGACCCCGAAGGGGTCAAACATAAATAGCCCGGCATTTTTATGCCGGGCTATTTATGCATAATGGCCCGGGGCGCAGCCCCGGGTTAATGGTGTTTGACCCCTTCGGGGTCGATAGGTACTACCACAAAAACCGCTCCTCAAACGCCACCCCATGCTCTTCCAATAACCCCCTGTACTCTTCCGGAAAAGATACCACCCCATGATGCCGTTCCTGATCAGCCACATATCGGATCAGGTCTTCCTTTGCCGATTGGGAATAGGTAAAGGCCCCGTACCCAACCTGCCAATAGTCAAACTCCGGGAAAAGCCCCGTCTCCCTGATAAATGCCGAACTGGCCAGCTTCACATCCTTGACAAGGTCCGCCAGTGCCACAGAAGGATGAAGATGCGTAACCAGATGTACATGATCTTCGACGCCGTTGATGATATACGGATGACATCGTTGATTCCGGAGTACGCCCGACATATATTGAAAAAGTTTCGGACGCCCGTTTCCGGAAAGCGTCTGATGCCGGTACTTCGTAGAAAAAACAATCTGATACAAAATCTGCGTGTAAGTTCCCATAATTGGTGAGTTGGAGCATACGGAAAGCAGCCGCTAACCGCAGACGACAAAGTAACCCCCTTCATGGACGAGCCCCTGACCGATAACGAATACCTCCTCCGGCGTTTTCCCGGAAAAGGAGGATGGACCTTTGCCGAAATCCCGGAGATTCCGCCGGATAAACATGCCTGGTTCGGGTGGGTACGCGTACGGGGAACAATCGATGACTTCGAAATCAGGGGATACCACCTCATGCCGATGGGCAACGGGCATCTGTTCCTGCCCGTCAAAGCAGAAATCCGGAAAAAAATCAAAAAGAAGGAGGGAGATACGGTGCGTATCGTACTCTATCCGGACGACATTCCGACAGAAATACCGGAAGAACTGGCCGATTGCCTGAAAGATGCGCCAGGCGTTTACGATGCATTCCTGCGGCTGACCGATGCCGAGCAAAAAGCCGCCATTGACTGGATCTATACCGCCAAACAGGAGGATACCAAAGCCCGCCGCATCGTCAAAACCATCGAAAACCTGCAGAAAAAGCAGTCTTAATCCTTGATTCTGACCTGAATACGGTGAGGAGCCGGCTGGTTGCCACCAAAGTACAGACCGGTTTTGTACGCAAAGGTTTTGTTGTGGGTAAACGGGATCGGTGTGCCTTCCATTACCCGGTATTCTTTCTTGTCATAATCAATTTTGATGACCATCGGCGTCGGCTGGTTGATTTTGGTTTCCCCGATTTTGAAGGAAATCCGCTGCCCGTCGACATACGCATAAGCCGCCAGTTCAATACAGCCGCAATCCGGACTCCATCGCCAGCCGATACGTGCGCCGTCGACCTGATGCGGCGCCGATCCAAGGTCCTGGTTCTTCGACCCGACAAATCCCAATCCAATGACTTTATTCCAGTCGTGCTGATCCACGCTCTTAAGGTCATAAATGCAGGTGCTATCGAACGTCACCGTAGCCGAAATCGTATGCGGATTGATAAGCAGGCCGGTTTTACGTTTTGGAAACGGCTCATGCTCTCCGGCTTCGATAACCACCAGTTCGGGGTTGGGTAACAGAAAATCCGGGACACATGCCTGAAGCAGGCAGGCCATTCCCAGCAGAAAGATCAAACGGGTCATCATATGGAGGAAGGTCACGAGTCGCTAACGTATGCCAACGCCTGTTGGTATATCGCCATTCTTACTGAATGGTTATTTTTTGCCGGTACCGGGCCGATTGCTTCCCGTTTTTCACGACGTATACTTCATAAGTACCCTGCGGAAGGGTATCCGGCAGGCGGCAAAGCGTCCGGTAGGTCATCGACGGCAGCTGGCTTTTCAGCGTACCTTCCGGCGTGAGGTAGCTTGCTCCGGCATGGACCAGCTTCACGGCGCCGCCTGCGCCGAAGCCAAGGCAGGAAAAGGAAATAGCATCGCCCGGCCGGAATGTTGCCGACTCTTTAAAAGCGCCGTCTCCCACGGATTCGATCCCTGCCTGCCCGCCGTAATCACCCACAATCAGTTGAGGCCGTTCGTTTCCGCCGGTTTCCTTCGCGCTCGGAATCGGTTTGTTGCGCGCAAAAGCCTGAAGCTGATAGGTGCCCGTAGCCAGAGTAGCAGGGATCTGGAACGTCAGCGTCTGTTCATCGGCAAACGTTCCGGGCAGGGTAACCGACTGAAAATCATTCTTCAGCTCAAGCCGGTAGTCGGCCTTCGCTTCAAAATTCCGCCCTTTCAGCACAAACGGAGAGCCTGGCGTAGTCGTCAGATCGGTCCGGCAGGAAGTAGCCTTCCAGAAATAGCCCGGCGAATAAAGAAACGGCTTTCCGGCGGTCACGACGACCTGCCGGCTCACAGTAAAAGTCTGCCCCTGCGTTGTCAGCGTAGCTTCGTATACGCCGGAAACCAGGTCGCATGGCAGGTACCAGAGATATGGATTTTTATGATCGATGACGGGTGACTGATGTGTTTCTCCCGTAACCGTATTCCGGATCGTGATAAACGAAGGCTTCGCATCGGAAGCGGTCGGAAGGGTAGAATTCCCCTTCATCGGAATCGTCACAAACTGGGTACCTTCGCTGATCGTCACCCGCAGTAAGTCGCTCAGGTCCGGTTGCAGGGTTCCGCGGATATACAGGCGATAGCTCGTTTTGGCCGTCCCGCCGCTCAGCTGAATCGTAATCGGCTCCTGTATGCTCAACTCAAACGGCTGGCCCGATACCATGCTGATCTGCTGCACGTTGGGAGTGGTGGTAATCGTCGGAACAAGGGTAGTTGCGGAAAATCCGGCCGGAAGCGTCAGGGAAATCGTCCGGGTTTTCTGGTCTATCCGCCCGTCGTCAATGCCGGCTACGGCAAACCGGGTAATCTGCAACGGCGCAGGAGTTTGGGCAAGGGTACCGTGGAAAACGGCCGCCCAGAAAAGCAATATCAGTGCGTACGCTTTCATGTAAGGGATTGGTTACCAGCCCCTAAACTAGGACTATGTCCCCGAAAAAACAAATGACGCCGGTGGGATGCCGGCGTCATTTGTACCTGAAAATCTATTTTCTGCTGCGGGAAAACGCCTGAATACGAGCGCCTCAGGGTTCGAGACGGAATACGTAAACCGGCGAATCCGCTACTTTTTTACGGAAGGACTCGGCCAACCGGATACCCGACGCCTCGACCTTGAGCTTGCCCGGCGTGCCCAGCAGGCTCACTTTAGACCATTTTCCAGGGAAAGGAATGGAAACAGCGGCCGGCAGTTTCTCGCCTTCTTCTGCCCGGTAAAGGGCATAAACCGCGGTACCTTTCTGCGTAAAGGCCCATTTGCCGGATTGATAGGGCGCCACGGGCGTCGTTTCATAGATGGCCTCGCCGTTGACATTCATCCATTTGCCGATTTCCTCCAGGCGCTGGTACGCTTCTTCGTGCCATTCGCCGTCGGGTCCCGGGGCGATATTCAGCAGGAGGTTGCCGCCTTTCGAAACAATATCCACCAGCAGATGCGTCAGCTTACGCGTGGATTTGAAGTTTTCTTTCGGAATATAGCTCCAGGAATCGCCCATCGTCATGCAGCTCTCCCACGGGAAGGGAAGGGCTTCCGACGGGATCGATTGCTCGGGCGTCACGTAGTTTTCAAATTCTCCGGAAACCGTCCGGTCAACGACAAGCAAGCCTGGCTGGTGCTGCCGTGCCATCGCCGCGATTTTCGGCATGTCAATGTCCTGATCAAAGGGAATGGTCTTTTGCCAGCTGATCGTCGAATCGATGGTACTGAACGGACGCACCCAGCCGCCGTCGAGCCAGAGTATATCCATCTTGCCATAGTCCGACATCAGCTCTTCAATCTGGTTGTAGGTATACTGCTTGAAGGCCTTCCATTTCTCAGGGTATTTCGCGGGATGATAGCTCGGGTTCCGGTCCTTCGGCGGGAAATAGCTCCACCAGTAGGTATCCGTGTGCCAATCGGGCTTGGAGAAATACGCGCCTACCATGAACCCCTGATCCCGGAAAGACTTGAATACTTCCTTCGCCACGTTCGCTTTGGGATTGGTGCCGAAGGGCGTATTCGTGATTTTGTAATCGGTCTGTTTGGTGTCAAACATGCAGAAGCCGTCGTGGTGCTTGGTCGTGAAGACCACATATTTCATTCCTGCAGCCTTGGCCGCGGAGGCCCAGCGGTCCGGATTGAATTTGACGGGATTAAACGTCTTCGGAATAGCTTCGTAAGCCTTTTTGTACTCGTACCAGTTGGAAGCATAGGGACCGCGGCGCTCGCACCAGCCTTCGTCTTCCGGGCACAACGACCAGGATTCCACAATTCCCCAGGAACTGTAGGTACCCCAGTGCATCAGCAGGCCGAATTTGACTCCCTGCCATTGCTTCAGTTTGGCCTGGACAGCGGGGTCCTTCGGCACTACATATCCCTTGTAGTGCTGCTCGGAATGCTGCTGGGCAAACGAGGCAGTGCTAAGGGCAATCAGAATAGAAAACAGCGATACGCGCTTCAACATATGGAGTAAGAAAAATTACAGGGACGAGATGACCTGATCCAGCACATAGGCGTGGATACCAATCCACTTGGCTTTTTCACCGAGTTGGGAAATCTCAATGCTCAGGTCGCTCCGGAAATCGCTCAGGCAATATTTATTGATAGCCTGGCCGATTGGGTTGGTGATGAACGCGCCGGCTTTCACCACGATGCCGTCTACGATAACGATCTCCGGGTTGAAGAGGTGTACAGCAATGGAAAGGCCCTTTCCGAGCTCCGTACCTACTTCATAAAGGATATCAATGGCGAAGGAATCACCCTGGCGGGCCGCCTCGATCACGTTTTCGATGTCAATCTGGTCGATTTTTTCGAGGTAAGCCGACAGCTTCGAAGCACGGCCTTCTTTCAGCCCGCGGCGTACGCGCCGCATGAGCGAGGTAGCCGATGTAATGGTGTCCAGGCAGCCTACTTTCCCGCAGTGACAAAGCTCTCCTTCCGGGTCAACCTGGATATGCCCGAGCTCGCCTGCAAAGCCGGAAGCGCCCTGGAAGATATCCCCGTTCAGAATAATCCCGAGACCGACGCCCCAGTCAATATTGATCGCCAGTACGTGCTTCTTTCCGCGTGCCAGGCCGAATCGGTGCTCGCCGAGGACGGTCGCCTTGGTATCGTTCACGACAAAGACCGGCAGGTTCGTCTTTTCCGAAATCCAGCTGCCGAGCGAGTCGTCAGAATGGTTGATCCGGCGGTAGGTCAGGTTCATCCCGCTCTGGAAATGGATCAACCCCGGCATGGAAATACCAAGCGCAATGAAATCAGAAGGTTTGAGGCCTGATTCGGTCAGGACATTTTCTGTCAGGGTAAGCAGGTTGTCTGCAAACTGCGAAGTATCTTCAAGGCGGAGATCAACTTCCTTCCGGTATACGACATCCCGCTGGAGGTTCATCACGACCGCTTTCGTGTCGTGCGTGCTGACATCCAGGGCAATAATGTATTTATTCTGAGGGTTGAGGCCGAATAATACCGGTCGGCGGCCGTGGTTTCCGACAGCCGTTCCAAACGTGGAAATCCATTTTTCCTCGACCAGCTCTTCGACAATGTTGGTCATCGACGGAACACTGCTGTGAAGCCCCTTTGCCAGTTGGGCAAGAGTACTCAGGCCGGATTGATACAACTCGGCCAGAACGCCACGGCGGTATTGGCTTTTCTTGTAGTCGACTACACTCTTTTTTGAAACTATTTCGTCTTCCATCGGGTCGATAACGTGTTTTAAAATGAATGTTTAGAGGTAAACGGAATAGAATATTTGGCGAAAGTTACTTAAAACCCTTAAAAGTTGTAATTTTTGAAATTATTATCTAAATAAACACTTAGTATTTAAAATAATTAATAAATAACGACTTTTTTCTTTCTACTTTTATATAAAATTGCTCATCCGGTCTGTTGAGATGCGTATCCTTCTGCCTGAAAACTGCGTGCTAAGACGTATTTAAGGCATGGGAACCCCTATCCGGCAGGTCAGCCTTTCATTCACACACTTACCTGTTCTTCTATGTCTACTCGCCGTTCCTTCCTGCGATGGTCGGTTCTCGGGGCTACGCTTTCGCCCTTTCGTTCGGTTTTGGCCAAACCTGCAGCTGTGAAACCCCTTGTCGTCTCGACCTGGGACAGCGGCCTGGCCGTCAATGCCGTTGCCTGGAAAATCCTCTCCGCCGGAGGATACGCGCTCGATGCCGTTGAGGCCGGCGCCAAATCCATCGAAGCCGAGATCAACTGCTGCGTAGGACTGGGCGGGAACCCGGATCGCGACGGGCACGTAACGCTCGACGCCTGCATCATGGATGAAAAGTATAACTGCGGCTCTGTCGCGTTTCTGGAGCGGATTCTGCATCCGATCTCCGTCGCACGGAAAGTCATGGAAACCACGCCCCACGTGCTGCTCGTTGGCGAAGGCGCCCAGAAATTCGCTCTGCAAAACGGATTCAAGCTCGAATCCGGCAAGCTTTCCCCCGATGCCGAAAAGAACTGGAAGGAATGGCTGAAGAAATCGGAATACAAGCCCGTCATGAACATCGAGCAGCAGCAGGGCAAAGGCCGGAAAGGCGGCGGCCCGTTTGCGCCGGCGTTCTTCGACGACGGCACGCCTAACCACGATACGATGGGTACGATTGCCCTCGATGCTTCCGGACGCCTCTCGGGGGCGTGCACGACGAGCGGAATGGGCTTCAAAATGCGCGGCCGCGTCGGCGATTCTCCGATTATCGGGGCCGGGCTGTATGTCGACGGGGAAGTTGGCGCCGCCACCTCCTCGGGTCAGGGTGAAGAAGTCATCCGCATCGGAGGAACGCACCTCGTGGTCGAATTCATGCGCAACGGCGCTACGCCGATGGAAGCCTGCAAAAAGGCCGTCGAACGCCTCGTCAAAATCAATCCGAAGAAAGCCAAAGACTTTCAGGTCGGTTTCATCGCGATCAATCTTCAGGGAGAAGTCGGCGCCTACTCCGTCAACAAAGGGTTCAGCTACTCGGTTACCCAGGGGAATGACGGCGGAAAGGTGCTGATGGCGGAAAGCTATTACGCCTGACAGCGCTTTTTTTCTTCCTTTCCGGAAAATTGTGCACTCGTTTGTATCGGGTTGTGCATTCGTTTGTGCAGCCCGTATTCGCCTGATTTCCGGACGTTCACGTCTTTGAAAGCGGCTGTTTTCCGGAAAACCTTTCCTTATTTAGTCCAAAGAATCTTCTGGCTAAACGGGATTCTTTGACAGATTTCGGGGGTGCCCCGTCCAGTGTGCCCCATTAAACATTTGTTCATGAAGCGTTTACTCCTCGCCGGACTTTTGGCCGGCGCTACTCTGAACCTCTCTGCTCAGTCGCTCGTGCCGCTCCCGGCGTCCGTGCAAAAGGAAGCGGGCTCGTTTAACCTGGATGCGCGTACGCAGGTTGTTGCTTCGACTCCCGAAGCCAAACGACTGGCTGCGCTGCTCAACCAATACCTGAAAAAGACGAAAGGGTATGAACTGAAAGTCGTATCGGCAGCGCCGGCGGCCAATTTCATCGCCCTGTCCGAAAAAAGCGGTCTTCCCGAAGAAGGATACGAACTGAAGGTAACGCCGAAGCAGATTTCCGTCAGCGGAAAAGACGCCGGGTTGTTCTATGGTCTTCAGACGCTTTTTCAACTGGTTTCTGCCGGTAATAAAGTAGATGCCGCCGTGATTTCCGACGCGCCCCGCTTCGGCTACCGCGGCGTGATGCTCGACGTAGGCCGGTATTACATGCCGACGTCCTTCATCAAGCAGCTGATTGATGAAATGGCGTATTTCAAGCTCAACCGCCTGCACTGGCACCTGACGGAAGACCAGGGCTGGAGACTTGAAATCAAGAAATACCCGAAGCTGACGCAGATTGGCGCGTTTCGCGATGAATCCCTGATCGGTGGTTACGGCGACCGTACCCCGCATCAGTTTGACGGTATCCGCTACGGCGGTTTCTATACGCAGGAAGAAGCAAAGGAAATCGTGAAGTATGCTGCCGAGCGCCACATCGTGGTCGTACCGGAGATCGAGCTTCCCGGCCACTCAACGGCCGCCCTGGCTGCCTATCCTGAACTCGGCTGCACGCCGGGCCCGTTCAAGGTTCAGACGCTGTGGGGTGTACACAAAGATGTATTCTGCCCGAAAGAAGAGACCTTCAAATTCCTGGAAGACGTACTGACCGAAGTCATGGCCATCTTCCCCTCGCCGTACATTCACATCGGCGGGGACGAATGCCCGAAAGACCGCTGGAAGGAATCCGAATTCTGCCAGAACCTGATTAAGAAGGAAGGTCTGAAGGATGAGCATGGCCTCCAAAGCTGGTTTATCCGTCGTATCGAGAAGTTCCTGAACGCAAAAGGCCGGAATATCATCGGCTGGGATGAGATCCTCGAAGGCGGGCTTGCTCCCAACGCGACCGTCATGAGCTGGCGCGGGGAAGAAGGCGGTATCGCCGCAGCGAAGGAAAACCACGACGTCATCATGACGCCGAACACCTACGTGTATATCGATTACTACCAGGGTAAAGACAAAAAGCAGGAGCCGCTGGCCATCGGCGGATTCCTCCCGCTGGAGAAAGTATACTCGTATAATCCGCTGCCGAAGGCCCTCACGCCGGAACAGCAGAAACACATCAAGGGTGTACAGGCGAACCTCTGGACGGAGTACGTTCCGAATCCGGCCAAGGCGAACTACATGCTGTATCCCCGTCTGCTTGCAGTAGCCGAAACCGGCTGGACGCCTCAGGAAAAACGTCAGTATACAGATTTCGCAGAAAACCGCCTGCCGGGTCAGCTGCGTCACCTCGAAAACAACAACATCAACTACCGCGTGCCGACCCCGATCGGAATGCCGGTAGAAGATACACTGCGCGGCGATCACTTCAAGATCACGCTGAAAGCTCCTGTCGAAGGCGCGAAAGTCTTCTATTCGATCGATGGCTATACGCCGAACGAAACAACGTCGCTGTACACCCAGCCGATCGAGCTGACCATCCCGCAGAACCGCCGGGTGGACCTGAAAACGATCGTGATTACCCCGGCCGGCCTCCGGAGCGTGGTTTCTACCACTACGCTGGTCAACGGAACGCCGATCCCGGACAAACCTAAAAGGAAATAGGAAGTAACCACAAAAAAGCCCGGAGCACTTGCACCGGGCTTTTTTTTATGCCGGAAGGGCGTATCGGAAGGTACGGTCGTGGCCCGGAATCTTCCGGGCAAAGCCGGCTTCGACCAGCCAGGCCAGCGCCACATATACCGCGCCGATACTCATCTGAAACTCCTCCTGCCGAAGGAGAATCCATAACTCCTCGGCGGATACCGGTTCCGTTGCCCGCTCAAGCAGGCCGGCAACCTGAACCCTGCGGAAGGAATTCCGCAGGCCTTTTTCCTGGCAATAGTCAGCAATCTTATCCGCGAGCGATGTCATAGGTAAATCAGGGGGCTACTTCGAATACCTGCGTGGCGCAGCGCCATACCGCTTTGTATGCTTTGCCGTGGTGCTCACCGTCTTCTTTTTGTGAGCGAGACGCTTCAATCCGGTAGGTTCCGGGCCACAGCGGGATAAATTCCGCTACGCCGGTGGTATTGGTGACGACTTCCCGGTTCCAGCCCGAGGGAGAATGTACCGAAACGGTGAGCTTTTCAGCAGGTGCATCCTTGAACAAACCAGTCAGCGAAACGGGCTTGCCTACTTTATAGGGCTTGGAAAGGTCACGGACGACATCGATCTCATGGCCGCTGGCAGGTTGTTTTGCCGCTTTTGCGCCGACGGCCACCGTAGCCGTGGCATTGAACTGGTACTTGGTGGTACCGCCCAGATCCTTTGCATCATGGCGTACCGCAAGGGTATACACGCCGTCCTGCTCAGGGGTGAACTCGGCGACGAAATGGTTGTCTGCGGGCGTGACAGTCAGTTGCTTCCGCGTGTTGTCCGGGCCGATCAGCCAGAGCGAAAACTCGCGGACGTCGGAGTACCAGTCCTTCACTTTTTCGGGCTCGTCGCCCGGTTCGGAATAAACAATACGTACTTCCTGTTTCTGCCCTTTTTTCCCGGTTGCGCGGGTTTCAATCCAGAGGGCATGGGCAAAAAGCTGGCTCACGGGGAGCGAAAGAAGTAAGGCAAGGAGCAGGGTTCTGCCAGACATAAGAAACGGTGGGATTTGGTTGTTCTGGCAAAGTTATAATTATTTAGACTGATTAAAAATAAAAAACCAAAACGGGAGACGGAATACGGGAAGAGGGTAGCGGAAATCGAAGAAGAACCAGTACTTTTCTTTGGAAAACAGAGGTTGAAGGAGTAGTATTACCGGATTTCCGGGAAAAGCGGTTTTTGAAAATAAATACCAGCTTTTTTTCCTGAATCAATCTCATTCTGCATAACCTGAAAACCACTTGGCCCGCATTTTAGCTGTCGATTACGGTACCAAACGGGTGGGCTTGGCTGTCACCGACCCGCTTCAACTCATTGCAACCGCCCTTGATACGGTACATGCCACGCAGGCACTGAATTTCATCCGGGAGTATTGTCTGCGGGAGGAAGTAGAAGCTTTTGTAGTCGGAATGCCGGTTCAGCTTGATGGTTCGGATTCGTCGAATACTCCGCATGTACGGGGTTTTATCCGGCAATTGCGGAAGGCTTTTCCGGATACGCCGGTGTACGAACACGACGAGCGGTTTACCTCGGTCCTGGCGCAGCGGGCGCTGATTTCAATGGGTACTTCGAAGAAAGACCGGCGGGACAAGGGGGTTGTCGACCGGATTTCAGCGACAATTATCCTTCAATCTTTTCTCGAAAGCCGCTAATCCTCAGGTACTGACGGATGAGACTGCGCATTTTTCCCGAAAGGAATAAGTGGAAATAACTAGTAGGCAAGTCTTATTGGTCTCGGCCCGAAGAAAGTGTATGGGTATAAAAATTGTTTTTGCAGAATATTTCCTTTGAATAATACTATTCTATATTTGACAGTTCAAGCTTTGTTTTTTCGGGCAGGTGTCCACAATCATTAACATTATTAAAGATCGGCTATGGCTCTTGAAATCGAACCCATTAAGCCCAAGGTACGTCCCCGTTTACTGATAGAAACTGCCTGGGAAGTGTGTAACCAGGTGGGGGGGATCTATACCGTTATCCGCTCGAAAGTGCCGGCCATGGTCGAAAAATGGGGCGACGATTACTTCCTTCTCGGGCCCTATTTCCCGGACAAGGCACTGGCGGAGTTTGAGCCGATCGAGGACCTGGACGACTCGGTTCTCGGAAAAACCGTCCGGAAAATGCGGGAAATGGGATATGAGGTTCAATACGGGTACTGGCTGGTGACAGGCAAACCCCGTATCGTACTGTTCAACTTCCATACCATCCACGATCAGCTTGACGCGATCAAGTTTGAACTCTGGAACCGGCACCAGCTCTCCACCCTCAATGTCGAGGACCTGGTCAATCAGGTAATTCTCTTCGGGGAATGTATCCGCGTATTCTTATCGGAGTTGTCCCGGGATTTTGGCGCGAAGTATGACATTACCGCCCATTTCCACGAATGGATGGCCGCAACGGCCCTGCCGGACCTGGCGCGTGAAGCGACCCGGCTCGGAACCGTCTTTACGACGCACGCGACCATGCTGGGCCGCTACATGGCGCCCAATGTGCCGAACTTTTACGAGCACCTGCCGTCTTTCAACTGGCGGGAGCAGGCAAAACATTTCGGAATCGAAACCCAGGCGACGATCGAGTACCTGGCGGCGCAGAATTGCCACGTCATGACGACGGTCTCGGACGTCACAGCGAAGGAATGCGAATTCCTCCTCGGCAGAAAGTGCGACCTTACTCTGCCCAACGGGCTGAACGTGACGCGGTTTACCGCCACGCACGAATTTCAGAACCTCCACGTACAGTATAAGGAGAAGATCCACCAGTTTGTGATGGGTCACTTCTTCCAGAGCTACTCGTTTGACCTTGACAAAACCCTTTACTTCTTTACTTCGGGGCGGTTTGAGTATTCCAATAAAGGCTACGACCTGACGCTGGAAGCCCTCAACCGGCTCAATGCCAAACTGAAGGCGACCAAATCGGATGTCACCATTGTGATGTTTATCGTCACGAAGAACCCGGTGTATTCCATGGATGCCGACGTGCTCCAGAGCCGGGCCGTCATGGCCGAAATCCGGCAAACCTGCGAAGCCATCGAAAAACAGATCGGCGAGCAGCTGTTTATGTCGTCGGCGACGAGCAACGACCTGAAGATGCCGGATCTCAACCAGTTTGTCGACGAGTACTGGCAGCTGCGTCTCCGGCGGACGGTTCAGTCCTGGAAAAGCCACCATCTTCCGAAGACCGTCACGCACTACCTCAAGCAGGAAGATGCGATTGTGGATTTTCTCCGGAAAGCCAATCTGCAGAACCACGAGTCGGACCGCGTCAAGATCGTCTATCACCCCGATTTTATCGCGTCGACGAACCCGCTCTTCGGAATGGACTACAGCCAGTTTGTCCGCGGGTGCCACCTGGGTATTTTCCCGAGCTATTACGAGCCCTGGGGATATACGCCGCTGGAGTGCGTCGTTCGGGGCGTGCCGACGATTACTTCGGATCTCTCCGGTTTCGGGGATTACATGAATCAGATCATGGCCGATCCGGAAAACTGGGGGGTTTACGTGCTCAACCGCAGTCAGCACGATTTCCACCAGGCGGCCGAAACCCTGTCGGAGCTCCTGTTCAAATTTGTGCGCGCATCCCGTCGCGACCGCATCATGCAGCGTAACCGGACCGAAAGTATCTCGGAAGTATTCGACTGGAAGAATCTCCGGAGCTATTATGACACGGCGCACGACCTGTCGCTGAAGCGCCGGAAACCGGCGTAGTATAATTAAAAGAAGAAATAGCGTTATTTCATAAAAGGCCGGATTCCGCAGGGATTCGGCCTTTTCGTTTCCGTGTAAAACAGGAAAATCGGCAAAATGGCGAAACAGGAACGGATTATTTGCTGTGAAGGAAATATGACAAAACAATTAAAAAGCCATTAACGATTTATTACGAAAAAAAGAATTTCCGATCGTTTGCGCAAATTGAAGACTTCTTTACGCAAAATACGTAGAATCACAGGAAAGTGCCATTCTATATTTGTTTCATCGAGTTCGGTAGAATCGAGTGCTGCCGGGTTCGTTGCTTCTTCCCTTGTCGCGTGCATTGTCCCGAATTATACCATTGTATACACCTGTTCTACTGTTATGGCTTCTCCGATCGAGAGTATTCTGAAGAAGGTTGTTGAAGGCGATGAAAAGGCGTTTGCCCAATTGTACAATAAGTACCGCAAACCCACGCTGCGCTTCTGCACGTCCATCCTGAAAGATGAGGACGAAGCCGAGAACATGCTTCATGAGGTGTTTATCAAAATCTGGGAGCGGCGCGCGCAGATCAACCCCGAGCGGAACTTTCATTCCTACCTCTTTACCTGCCTCCGGAACATGGCGTTCGATTACCTCAAGGAGATGGACAAAAACCATCAGCTGCGGCAGCAGTACCTCGAGCGCATGGAGTCCTACCGGGAAGACGACCGGGAGGAAGAAGAAAAGCAACTGGCCCGCCTCCGCCAGGCGGTCAACGGCCTTTCCGAAAAAAGAAAGCGCATTCTGTTGCTGAGCGTACACGAAGGCCGTTCGTATCAGGAAATTGCCGAAATGCTGCGTATCTCCAAGAATACGGTTAAGAACCAGCTGGTTAAGGCAAAGCACCTGCTTCGCGAGCGTATGAGCGTACAGGCGGTCTGAGTAGTCTGCAAAAATATTTATCGCTGCGATAGTCTTTCCCGGAGGGGTTGCCGTACAATAGGTGGTTATCCAACGAGCGAGATATGCCGAACCATCGCAGCGAATATCTGATTGACAAGCTATTGAAGAACGAGCTGTCGGAAGAGGAGCTGAAGGAACTGATAGCTGGATTAGATAAAGAAGAATACCGACTCCACTACTCGGCTATTCTGGAGAAGTACTTTGATTGGCTCATCGAGCAGGAAAAACCAAAGGATTACCTCAGTCATTACCATCGCAACACCTTCCATTTGAAGTTACATCCTGGCTGCTATTACAATTGGAAGCGGCACGTCGCCGCAATTGGCTGACACGCCGCGTATAGCAGACAGGGCATGAAAAGTTAACTGTCAATACAGAGCAGTTGCCTGCTTTCCCCTCCCGGTTATGCGGATTTCCGGGCGGAAACGGAAGGTCGGGCGATCAGTCAACACATTCTGAACAAAACCATCGGGTCGCTTATCTCCCCTTTCTGCCGGAAAGGGCGCCAGTCGCTTATTGTCTCATTTTCACCCTCCAATCGATCATAACCTAAGAATACACACCACTCAAAACAGTCTATGGGACCTATTTCTACCTTTAACGTATGGCTGCGAAAGTACTGCCTCCTGATGGCAGCGGTACTCTTCTGTACCTATGCATCGGCGCAGCAAGGCAGGCGCATTACCGGGCGGATATCCGTTTCGACCGACGGCTCACCCGTACAGGGCGCCAGTATTCTGGTGAAGGGAACCCGTATCGGGACCTCTTCCGATCACAACGGGAACTATGCCCTGACGATCTCGGGCAATGATCCCGTCCTCGTTATTTCTGCAGTAGGTTACAAGGCGCAGGAGGTCAGTGTGGGTAACAAGAGCGTGGTAGACGCCACCCTGGAAGAAAGCAGTGAAACATTGAAGGAAGCGGTTGTCACAGCGCTTGGTATTCAGCGGGACAAACGCTCGCTCGGGTACGCCGTTGGCGAAGTACAGGGCAAGGATATCAGCCGGGTAGCGCAGGAAAACGTCCTGAACTCGCTCGCAGGTAAAGTAGCCGGCGTACAGATCAGCAGCACGGGTCCTTCCGGATCATCGGTCAGCATGATCATCCGCGGCGCGAAATCCCTGAGCAGCGATAATCAGCCGCTGTTTGTCGTCGACGGTGTACCTATTAATAACTCCCTCAACAACGTTGGCCAGATCGGCGCGGACAACCGCGTGGATTATGGTAACGCCATGTCGGATATCAACCCGGAAGACGTCGAAAGCGTCTCGATCCTCAAAGGCCCCAGTGCAGCGGCCCTGTATGGTTCACGCGCGGGCAACGGGGTAGTACTCATCACGACCAAGAGCGGTTCGAAGGTGCAGAAAATGACGGTTTCGGTGACGTCCAATACGGTATTCGACAAACCCTTCAAATTCCTGAAGATGTCGAGCCGGTTTGCAACGGGCGTGCTGCCGTTTACGCCGGATTCAAACCCGTATCCCGGCGGTGTTCTGCAAATTGACGAAGGCAGCGCCGGTGGCGTCGGCCCCGAACTGGACAAAGGCTACAAGGCGATTCAGTGGGACAGCCCGGTTGACGCCAACGGTAACAAAATTCCAACGCCGCTGGTCTCTCACCCGAACAACATCAGAGATTTCGTACAGACGGGAATCACGTCGACCAACGGTATTTCCATCGCCAACAACAACGACAAGGTTACGTATCGCCTGTCGTATGCAAACATGTCGAGCCGCGGGATCGTCCCGAGTTCTGACCTGTTCAAGAATACCCTGGCGGTCAGCTCTACCCTTCGTGTCAACAAGAAGCTGACGGTCAGCACCAACCTCGACTTCAGCCGGAGCAACTCCAACAACCGCCCGGCGCAGGAACGCGGTACAAACCCGCTGCAGTGGGCATACGCGGTAGGATCGCACATCGATATCAACAAGCTGCGGAACTACTGGGTGCCGGGCAAGGAAGGTCTTCAGCAGCTTTCCCAAAGCATCGGAAACTACAACAACCCGTTCTTCCTCGCCAACGAAGTGAAGAATGCCTTCACGCGGGACCGGGTTTTCGGAAACGTAAAGGCCGAATGGCAGATTACGCCGGAAATCAAGTTGATGGGTCGCTATGCACTCGATACGTATAACGAAACACGGGAAACGAAGATCGGTTACAGTTATACCAGCGAGCCGAAGGGTGCCTATGGTATCTCTGCGCTGAAACGGTATGAGCGTAACGCGGATTTCCTGGCGACGTACGACAAGCATTTCAACGACCTGAGCGTACTCGTGTCTGTCGGTGGAAACAACCGCTATTCGGAAAGTTCAGACATCACCACGAAGAGCAAGGACAAAACCGGACTCGTTATCCCGGGGCTGTATACCATTCAAAACATTGCTCAGGCCAATATCCAGTACACCAACTACGTGTACAAAAAGGCGATTTACAGTGCGTACGGAACCATTAACCTGGGCTATCGGGACATGATTTACCTCGACCTGACCGCCCGCAATGACTGGTCGAGTACACTGCCCGTCAACAACCGCTCGTACTTCTACCCCTCGGCATCGTTGAGCGTGCTGATCAACGAGATGGTCCGGATGAACAACGTCAACCTCTTCAAGGTACGTGCCGGTGCGGCGCAGGTGGGGAACGACGCCAACCCGTATTCCCTCTTCGCTACCCTGCAGGACGCCGGTTCCTGGAACGGAATTACCCGTCTGACCAAGTCCGGAGGTATTTTGCTGCCGGACCTGAAGCCGGAACTCGCGACGTCGTATGAAGTAGGCGTTGACCTGAATATGTTCCGGAACCGTCTCCGGTTTGCGGGAACGTACTATACCTCAGACAACCGCAACCAGATTATTCCGACGCAGCTCCCGTCTTCAACGGGCTTTACGACCAAGAATATCAATGCCGGTCTGCTCGAAAGCCGTGGTATCGAACTCTCGCTGGGTGGAACAGTTCTCGATCAGAACGGCCTCCGGTGGGATCTGACGACGAACTTCACCAAGAACATCACCCGGATCAAAGAACTGGCCGACGGTCTGCCGTACTATACCCTCTGGACAGATGCCAAAGGCGGCGCCTGGACATATGTAGGCGACAAGGTAGGCGATATCTACGATGCCCAGGTAATCACGGTAACGGACAAGAACTCTCCGTACTATGGCTACCCGATCCTCGACAACGACGGTTCCTGGCAGAATACCAGTGCGGTCAACTCGAAGAACAAGATCGGGAACTTCAACCCGGACTTCATGCTCGGCCTGCAGAACTCCCTTTCGTATAAAGGATTCACGCTTAACTTCTCGCTCGACTGGCGGAAAGGCGGACAGTTTGTTTCACAGACCTACCGCTACATGGAGTCGGATCTGCGGTCACAGCGTTTCCTGGATAACCTGATCAACCCCGGCGGGCGTACAGGCGACCAAGTGGCGAACTACCTCAAATCCAACCCGGAGCAGCTGATCAAGATCCACGGCAACTTCTTCCCGATCGTAGGTGGTCCGACGGCCGATTACGGCGGCTTCCCGTACGAGTTTGGCGGAAAGAGCTACCCATACGGCGTATTCAACCCGGGTGTCATTGCCAAGTATGATGGCAGCGGAAATATCATCGGATACACTGAAAACCTTGGCGGCACCGGAACAAAAATCATTCCTTACGGCGACAACTATCCCTGGGATTTCACCCGTGCAGCAACATTCGACGCCGATTTCATTAAACTGCGCGAAATTTCTCTCGGCTATGAACTGCCGTCCAAATTCGTGAAGGCAATCGGTATCCAAAGCGCCAACTTCGCTGTCTACAGCCGCAACATCATTCTCTGGACGAAAGCGAAAATCAACATCGACCCCGAAATGGCATTTCAGCCGCAGACATCTGCCCAGGCCGGAACCCAGTTCAAGCAGGGTATCGAACGGTACAACGTCACACCGTGGGTGATCCCGGTCGGATTTAAACTTGGTCTCACGTTCTAACGAACTATAGAAAGCATTTCACTCATGAATCTCTTACGCAAGAAGAACGCTACGTTTCTTGTTCTGCTTGGCTCTCTGTTTGTTACGTCCTGTAAAGACCTGACGAAACTGAACGAGAACCCGAACGGTGTCCAGCCGGATGTCGTAAACCCTAACCTGGTGATGCCCTCCGTCCTGACGGAATCGGCCAAGGCGTTTGTTAACCTCGGCTTCCAGGATATTGCCGGCGTTGTGCAGCACACGCAGAAAGATGCCTGGTTCAGCGGCCACAACGATTACGACTGGGGTGGCGACCAAAGCTGGACGACGTACTATGACATCCTGAAGAACAACGACCTCGTGTATCAGCGGGCGGTAGCGCAGAACATGGAGTTTCAGCAGGGAGTAGCCCTGGTGATGAAGTCCTTGATGTTTGGTCTGGTGACGGACCTTTGGGGAGACGCTCCGTATACCTCTGCACTCAAAGGCGAGCTGGGCGGTACCGCCAATGTCCTGCCGAAATACGACGACCAGCAGTCGGTATACACCGGTATCCTGGCCGATCTCGAAAAAGCCAATACCCTGCTGTCGAAACCGAAAAGCGCCTATTCCAGTATTGTGGAAAGCGTAGACGTTTTCTATGCCGGCGACCCGACCAAATGGCGGAAACTGGCAAACTCTCTCCGCCTGCGTTACTACATGCGGATTTCGTCCAAGCTTCCGGACGTAGCCAAAGCCGGAATTGAGAAAATTGTCTCCGACGCAGCCAACAACCCGGTTATTTCAGAAGCAGCCGACGACGCAACAATGGCCTATGTAGGTAACAACGCCGGCGATTCCTGGCCGTCGACGACTGTATACGACGTCAGCGGCAGTAACTACCGCCGGATCAAAATGTGTACGACGCTCCTGAAAGCGATGCAGCCGACGAGCGACCCCCGCCTGGCTCTCTGGGCGAAAAAGGTCGAAATTCCCCTCGTGGTGGATGCGTCTCTTCCTGCCGGTACGGACAAAATCGTGAATGGCGTTCGCTACTTCTCTCCGGACAAAGTAGGCAGCACGCCTATCGACACTGATCCGAATTACGTAGGGTTGCCGCCGAGCGTATCGCAACTTCCGTCTGCATATAACTTCAACCCGACGCCTGGGCAAACGTCGTATAACCCGCACGTTTCCTACATCAACGAAATCTATACAAAGGCTTCCGGCGGTATCCTGAAAGCCCGTATGGTTTCGGCGGCGGAAGTACATTTCATCCTGGCCGAAGCAGCCCTCAAAGGCTGGGCGGCCGGCGACGCCAAAACGCACTACGAGCAGGCGATCAAAGCATCGCTGACGGCGTGGGGTGTAGGTGGAAACTACGACGCGTTCATCGCACAGAAAGGCGTAGCATACGACAAGACGCTGGAGCAGATCATGACCCAGAAGTGGATTGCTTCCTGGACCAACGCGACGGAAGCCTGGTTTGACTACCGCCGCACGGGCCTCCCGGCGCTCGCTGCCGGGCCGGTCGCCAAGCGGAAAGCGCTGCCCCTGCGTTTCTACTACATGCGCGATGAAGTGAACCTCAACAAAACCAACGCCGCTGCGGCATTGGACAAGCTGGAAACAACGGCCAACTCCCAGTCGGACGGAAAGAACAGCGCCTGGTCCAAGACCTGGCTGGTACAGGGCACCGGTAAACCCTGGTAAAAGACATTACCCCACACCTTGAAAAGGGGGGTGAGCCTCGTGCTTATCCCCCCTTCTTTCTGTATGAGAAACACCATTTTTCTGCTTTGCGGGCTGTTTCTGTCATTTTCGGGGATGGCGCAGTCGTTTCGGGCCGGTGCTGCTGTCCGGAACATTACGCCGGATCCGCTGCTGCCTGTTTCGGGTGGAATCGGTACGCCGAAAAAAGCGATTGAGAAAAAAGGCGAACTGTCGGTCCGGGCTCTGGTGCTGGAAAAGGGAGCGGTAAGAATAGCCATTGTGGGTATCGATAACCTGGGCTGGCCGGCCGCACTCGGTAACAAATCCCGGGCCCTGATCAAAAGCGTGGCGCCGGCGAATGTGCTCATCGGCGCGTCGCATACGCACAGCGGCCCGGATGCCTATGGTTTCCCGAATGAAAAAGGCGAAAATTTTGCCGACCTGAAGTACCTCGACCGCTGCGTCCGGCTCATCGCGGAGGCCGTCGAGGAGGCGGCCCGCAAACTCGAACCGGCGACGCTCAAAACGGCCGTCGGCGAAGCAAAAGGGCAGATTGCCTACAACTACTACGCACCCCAGTTGTATGACCCTCGGTGCGGGATCATCCAGGCGATCAGTACTGCCGGAAAACCAATAGCCACGCTGGTAAACTATGCCATCCACCCCGAAATCATCGGCTCGGGACGGGGAATACTGAGCCCGGATTTATGCGGGCCGCTGTACGACCGCATTGAAGCCAAGACCGGAGGTATTGCCCTGTTTATCAACGGCGCACAGGGTGGAATGGTCACCGCCGATAACCGCCGGGATACCGGCGAAGCCAACGACTGGGCCGAATGTACACGCATCGGCGAGCTGCTGGCCGACGAGGCTTTGCGGATCGTCGCAACTGCCCCGGAACAAACCGATCCGGGCTTGTATTGTGTGGCGGAAAAGACGACCTTCCCGGTAGAGTCGGAGATCATGCGGTATATTATTCAGAAGTCGCCGCTCGGGTTTTCGCTCGAAAACGGAAACAGGGTTTCCGCGCAGGTCAACCTGCTCAATATCGGCACCGCCCAGGTACTGACCGTTCCGGGAGAAGCGCTTCCGAATGTCGGCTACTTTGTCAAGCGGCATATGCATACGAAAACGCCGTTTTTGTTCGGGTTGACGAACGATGCCTTCGGCTACATGCTCAGCCGGGTGGATTTCAATAGCTTTAAACGATACGAATACGTCAGCCGGACCAGTCTGGGCGAGAATACCGCTGAGATTTACATGGACGAGGTCCTGAAGCTGATCGAAAAGAGTCCGTCGCCCGACGGGTATCCCAGGTAACGCACTTCATCTCTGAATACAACTTCTAAAAACCAGCTATCTCCATGAAATCCTTGATTGCCAAGCTACTATCGGCGGTTGTCGTCGTTTTTTTCTCGTTTACCGTCCCGCAGGAAACTACGCCTGAGACGGCGCTCGAAAGCTATCTCCACAACGGAGACAAGTCTTTCGCCTGGGAAGTGAAGGAAACCATCTCTTTCCCCGGCGGCAAGGCGTATGATATTCTCCTGACGTCCCAGCAATGGCGGGAGCATACCTGGCGCCACCAGCTGACGGTTATCGTACCCGACGAAAACAAACACGACGGTGCCCTGCTCTTCATCACCGGCGGTTCGGTGAAGGAAGGCCAGCCCAACTGGTCGAATACCAAAAAAGACGACATGATCCGGGCACTTGGAATGATTGCCCTGAAGAACAAGGCGATCGTCGCGCAGGTACGTCAAACACCCAACCAGCCGCTCTACGGCGACCGCACCGAAGACGCCCTGATTTCCTATACCCTTCACCAGTTCAAAAACGATGGAGACTATTCCTGGCCGCTGCTTTTCCCGATGGTGAAAAGTGCGGTCCGTGCCATGGATGCCATTCAGGCATTGGGAAAGGAAACACTTCACCACGACATCAACCGGTTTGTTGTCTCCGGCGCTTCCAAGCGCGGCTGGACGACCTGGCTGACCGGCGCAAATGATCCGCGGGTAGCAGCCATTGCCCCGATGGTGATCGACGTGCTGAACATGCCTGTCAACCTCGACTACCAGATGAAAGCCTGGAACGAATACAGCCCGCAGATCCAGGACTATGTCAGCCTCGAAATTCCGCAGACGGTACACAGCCCGAAAGGCGATGCGATTACCAAAATGATCGATCCGTACTCGTACCGGCAGAAGCTGACGATGCCCAAGATGATTTTCATGGGGACGAACGACGAGTACTGGACCGTTGACGCCATCAAGCATTACTACGACCAGATTCCGGGTAAAAACCTGATTCACTACGTTCCGAATGTCGGCCACAACCTGGGCGACAAGCGCCAGGCGCTGGAGGCATTGAGTGCGTTCTTTGGTTTTACGCTGAACAATCGCCCGTATCCGGCCTGCGAGTGGAGCGTCAAAACCCGGAAAAAGAAAGTAAAAGTATCCGTGAAGGCTACGGCCGACCTGCTGGAGGAAGCCATTGTCTGGTCGGCCAGCTCCCGTGACATGCATTTCGACAAGGCCAAATGGGAAGGCCGCAGCCTCGATGTCAAAGGAAAGGATGTGGTGAAAGTGGAGGAGGAACTACCCAAAATGGGCTTCCGCGCCTTCTACATCGACCTCAAATATAAAGATCCGAACGGCGGGACCTACGTTCAGAGTACCCGGATGTTTCTGACAGACAAAAACGAACTCAAACTGCACTAAACACACCGGCCGGAACTTTTCCGGCCGTTTTTTTCATGAAACGTACTCCTCTGCTGCTGGCGGCCTGCCTGCTGTCCGCCGGCCTGGCTTCTGCCCAGCTCCGCGAACTCAAAAAAACCTTTGCCCGTCCCGAATACGTGCTCGTGGCGTCTCACCGCGCACTGCACAACCAGCATCCCGAAAACTCGCTTCCGGCCTTCCGGGCAGCGGTGGATGCAGGAATTGACATCATCGAAACCGATGTGAAAGTGACGAAAGACGGCGTGCCCGTTCTCATGCACGACCGCACTATCAACCGCACCACTACCGGTACCGGCGACCCCGAAAACTATACGCTGGCGGAGCTCAGGCAGTTTCACCTCAAGGTCGGGGATAAGGTGACCTCCGAAAAAATTCCCACGCTCGAAGAAGCGCTGAACGTGACAAAAGGCCGTGCATACGTGGATTTGGATATCAAAACTGACAAGATTGAACCGGTACTGGCCGTGATCCGGAAGACGGGTACCATTGGCGAAGTCTTCTTTTTTGACGACGATTTTCAGATGCTGTCGAAGATCGACCAAGCCGACAAAAAGTACATGATCATGCCGAGGGCGCATTCGTATGCCTCTGCCGACTCTGCGCTGGCGCTTTTCAAGCCGGAGATTGTCCACATCGATTTCGATTTTTACGACCGGAAAGTTACCGGCCTCATCCGCCGGAAAAAAGCGCGGGTATGGATCAACGCCCTCGGCGAGCCGGACCGGGCACTGCGCGCCGGCAAAACGACAGAGGCACTGGACAAGCTTCTGGCCAACGGCGCCAACGTCATCCAGACCGACGAACCGGCGCTCCTGCTCAAACTTCTGAAGGAAAAAGGCCTCCATCCCTAGCGCATGCGACGACTCGCTGGTTTTCTGCTGTTGCTGGCCTGCCCGGCGTTTGCACAGGATCCCTCCCTCGATGAGAAAAGCAACGCCTTCCTGAACCGGCAGGCGGCGGAACTACTGACGGAAATCGACCGTACGGCGCAAACCTGCCCGCCGCAATGGCCCGAGCCACGGGAACGGTACCTGAGTTTACTGCTGTTTGACGGCCTCCTGCATGATCGGTACGCGGCTTTCCGTCCGCCGGTTCAGGCATTTTTTCAACGCCGGATTACGCGGGTGGCGGAGGAGCTGGAAAAGCCGTTTTCGGGAAAAGGCGCCCGTATCTGGCACCTGTACAATATGGCGTTTATCGTCCGGACCGCCGGTGCCACCATCGCCTTTGATCTGGTCAGCGGCAGCAGCTCCGGTTCGGCGTCCTTTGCCCTGCCACCGGAACTCATGGCCCGGCTTGTCCGGCAGTGCGACGCCCTGTTTATCAGCCATTGGCACAAAGACCATATAGACAAGGCCATAGCCCGCCGCTTTCTGGCTGAAGGAAAGCCGGTCGTCTCGCCGGAACAGGTATGGAAGGGCGAAAGCCTGGCCGACTCGGTTACCCACCTCGCCCGCGACGCCTCCCGGGTGCATGAATTGCCGGTTTCGAGAGGCCGGAAGCTGCGCGTGGTGATTTTTCCGGGACATCAGATGAAGAGTACCGAAAACAACGTGACGCTCGTCACCACGCCCGAAGGACTTTCCTTCTGCCAGATGGGTGACCAGATCAACGAGGGAAACTTCACGCCGGATTATGCCTGGATCGACGAAGTATGGAAACAGCACAAAGTCGATGTACTCATGCCCCCCTGCTGGACCAATGAAATAGAACGTATTGTGAAGGGATTCCGCCCGAAACTCGTCATTCCCGGGCATCAGAATGAATTGGGACATCCGGTCGACGACCGCGTACCCTACTGGGGCGACTCCTCTTTTCTGGGCCTGACCTATCCCCAATTAAAAAAATCGGCCTACCCCCTGGTTACGCTGACCTGGGGCGAGTCGGTCCGCTATCCGTTGAAACGATGAAGAAATTTTTCCTGCCGATACTGGCGCTGGCAGCTTTTTCGTGCCGGAATACTCCTCCGGCTACCGTCAAAGACGTCATGGACGGTTTTGTAACCCGCCTCTACAAAGACTTTACCCCCGCCCAGCTCGATACCCTGTCGCATCCGCTGGCGTTGCTTTCCGGCGACGAAAAGGAAGTACTCGCGACGAAGTACCTGACGTTCGAAACGAACGTCCCGGTCGTGGTTTCCCTCATGCGTGATCAGGCGCAGAAAACCGTCCCGTTCTGGCTTGCGGAAAGTGGTTTCCGGAAAACGGCCCTGACCGTCCGGAACGAGGAATATACCTACGAAGTCTGGCAGAAAGCCTTCCCCGCAGGGAAAATCGGACTGGGGATCAACGGGTTCGACAAACACCGGCCGGTCTATTTCATCAGCGTCGCGCCCGAAAGGACGGAAGATAAGCTGACCGTTTCCCATGTCTGGCCGGAAAGCCAGACGCTTTCGGTACTCCGGAAAGGCGCGTTTACGTACCATGACTGGGACGACCTGGCGCTGACCGAAGTACCGGCGGCGCTCGACGGCCAGGTACTCTTTCAAACCATCCGCGGGCGGGCGCGTGAAGCACATGTGGTGGGTGCTTTCCGTACCACGCCGACGCCTTCATCCGTCATTCCGGATCAACTGCTTCTGACCTGGAGCGGCGACCCGAAAACCACGATGGATGTACAGTGGCGCACCGCTCCAGGGATAGCGAAGAGCCAGGTGCAGTACTGGATGGGAAAAGATACGCTGACGGCGCCGGCAGCGGCTTTCCGGATGGAAGACCGTCTGCTCCGGAACGACCGCTACGTCAACCGGTTTACGGCCTCTCTGAAGGGCCTGGTACCCGGCACGACCTATGGCTACCGGGTAGGAGATGAGGCGACGGGCTGGTCTCCCGTCAGCTCTTTTCAGACCGAAAAAGCGGAACCGGCGCCTTTTTCCTATGTCTGGTTCGGAGATACGCACAAATCGCCGCAGTGGGGTGAAATGGCCCGGAAATCGCTGGAACGGCATCCGGATATCTCGTTTTACAACATCGCCGGAGACCTGGTCAGTACCGGCCTGCACCGGGATGAATGGGATGAATTTTTCCGGAATTCCGGTACCATCTTCCGCTCAAAACCCCTCATGCCGATACCGGGCAACCACGATAGCCAGGACGGCCTCGGCGCGTGGATGTACGAGGAGATGTTCAGTCTCCCGAAAAACGGCCCGGCCCGGCAGCCGGCAGAGCGGACGTACGCCTATACGTATCAGAATGCCCTGTACCTGATGATCGACGCGACGCTTCCGCTCGAAAACCAGACAGCCTGGATACGGGAGCAGTTGAAAAATACCAAAGCGACCTGGAAATTCGTGTACTTCCATTTTCCTCCATACAATTACGAAGAAGACTATTCGCATATCCGGAAGGAATGGTGTACCGTGTTCGACGAGTACGGGGTAGATATGGTCATGGGTGGCCATGTGCATTACTACATGCGTACGAAACCCATGAAGGCGGAAAAGCCGGACCCGAAAGGGACGATATACCTGATTTCAGTGGGAATACCGGCCGACCATCCGCATATGACGGCGGAAGACTATGCCGTTGTCCGGGATCCCAAAGGCTGGGTCTATCAACACGTGGAAATCGACGGAAATAAGCTGCATTACCGCTGCTTCGACAAAGACGGCAACCTGAAAGACGAACTGAACCTGACGAAGTAGCCCTTCTGTGTATCCTGTGCTTTCTGTGAGAAATAGATTTTGGGGTTTCTCACAGAAAGCACAGAATACACAGAAAATTACTCCCTGCCCTATGCCCTATGCCCCCTGCTCTTCCCCCAGTCCCGGTACCCATACACCGACAAACCCAGGTAAACAACATACAGGAAGGCCGTCCAGTACAGATTTTTATAGATATACATACCGACGTAAATCACGTCGACGCCAATCCAGAGAATCCAGTTTTCGAGGTACTTACGCCCGAGCATCCACTGCGCGATGAGGCTTACGGCCGTCGTAAACGAATCTACCAGCGGAATACTCGCGTCCGTAAACCGGTGTAGAACCCAGGACAACGAGCCGGTACCTGCTACGCACAGGCCAACCAGCCCGGGAATCCAGCGTGATGGTACCCGGCTGACCGGCAATACCGTCCGTCCTTTCCCACCGTAAAGCCACTGCCAAAGCCCGTAAACGCTCAACAGGCCAAAGATGACCTGCAACCCCATGTCGGCGTAAAGCTTCGCTTCCAGGAAAATGACGGCATAGATCGTCACGCTGACGATGCTCCAGAACCACCCCCAAACATTCTGCCGGGTATTGTACCAGACACAGACCATGCCGGTGATCACGCCCGACAGCTCCAGCGCATTTGTTTTCAGGTAGGTCCAAAAGACGTCCATAGTCGCAATTCAATCGGTAAATTTTGCTGAACTTTGCCGGCGGCAGAACCGTTTTCCAACGGTCAAGTATACCTCGTCAATCCGGAAAATCCCGAGAATGACGGGGATTATTGTGTGTTATGCGGGAAGAAACGCCCTTTTCCCGCCCCTCTGCAGAACCATATGCTGATAAAAGATCTTCTTACGCTCTACCGGAACGACGCCTTCGTGCGGCTGATCGGCGAGCGCCTGAAAAGCGACCGGCCCGACGATTATCACCTTCAGATCAAAGGCCTGACAGGTAGCCTCGACGCCGTTTTGGCCGCAGCGCTCTTCCTCAACGAGCCGAAACAAACGCTGTATGTCCTGAGTGATAAGGAAGAGGCGGCTTATTTCTACAACGATTTACAGAACATGGTGGGAGAGGACTCCGTTCTTCTCTTCCCGATGTCGTATAAAAAGCCGTACGAGTACGAAGAAATAGACAACGCGAACGTATTGATGCGGTCGGAGGTACTCAACCGCCTCAATGATAAAGCGGGCAACGTACTCATTGTCTCCTATCCGGAAGCGCTCAGCGAGCGGGTTATCAACCGCCGGTCGCTGGTTCAGAATACCTTCACGGTGTCGGTAGGAGAGAAGGTCGATACTTCTTTCCTGTCAGAATTCCTGATTAGTCAGGATTTTGAGCAAACGGATTTCGTGTATGAAGCAGGCCAGTTTGCGGTTCGCGGCGGTATCATCGACGTTTACAGCTATGCCAACGAATACCCCTACCGCATCGATCTGTTCGGGAATGAAGTGGAATCCATCCGGACGTTTGATCCGGATACCCAGCTGTCGAAGGAATCGGTTTCCCGGATCAATGTCATTCCTGACGTCCAGACGAAACTGGTCAAAGAAAGCCGGGAGCCATTTCTGAGCTTCTTCCAGGAAGGTACCCGGCTGTGGTTCAAGGATGTCGAGCTGACGCTGGAGCTGATTGGTATCTGCTTCGAGAAAGTAGAGCAGAGCTTCCAGGAAATCCTCGCGCGTAGCGGCGGTATTCAGATCGTGCAGGAACCTTCGCAGCTGTTCGAAACCCGGCGGGCGTTTCTCAACCAGATCAAGGACTTTCCGAGTATGGAATTCGGCCGGCGGTTTTATTTCAAAGGTACGGGAGACGCGGCCGAAATGCGGATCAACTACGCCTCCAAGCCCCAGCCGAGTTTCAACAAGGATTTCAACCGCCTCATCGAAACCCTGCACGAGCAGCAGTACCGCGGATATACCAACATCATCGTTGCCGAAACCCAGAAACAGCTCGAACGCCTCAATACGATCGTCGGCGAGTCGGACGATACCGTTCGTTTTCAGGGCGTGAATATGTCCCTGCGGGAAGGGTTCATCGACGACACGCTCAAAGTTGCCTGCTTTACCGATCACCAGATCTTCGACCGTTTTTACCGGTATAAAGTCAAGGATAAGTACACCAAATCGAAGGCGCTGACGCTCCGGGAGCTGAAAACGCTGTCGCCCGGCGACTTTGTAACTCACATCGATTACGGCATCGGCCGCTTCGCCGGTCTGGTCAAGATCGATGTCGGCGGAAACGATCAGGAAGGTATCCGGCTGATTTTCAGAGATAACGATACCGTTCTGATCAACGTACAAAGCCTTCACAAAATCGCAAAATACACCGGGAAAGAAGGTACCCAGCCCAGTTTGAGCAAGCTGGGCTCGCCCGAATGGGAGAACAAAAAGGCAAAAGTGAAGCGGCAGGTGAAAGATATTGCCGCCGAGCTGATCCAGCTCTATGCCAAACGGAAGTTCGCGCCGGGCTATGCCTATTCCCGGGATACCTTTCTCCAGGCAGAGCTGGAGTCTTCGTTTTTGTATGAAGACACGCCGGATCAGGCTAAATCAACGGCTGATGTCAAGGAAGACATGGAGAAACCGCACCCGATGGATCGACTTGTCTGCGGCGACGTAGGCTTCGGAAAAACGGAAGTAGCGATGCGGGCGGCGTTTAAGGCGGCGTGCGATAATAAGCAGGTGGCGGTACTCGTCCCGACGACCGTCCTCGCCATGCAACACTACCGTACCTTCCGGGACCGGTTTGAGCGGTTTCCCGTCAAGGTCGAGTACATCAACCGGTTCAAAACCACCCAGCAGATTAAGGAAACCCTCAAACGGGTGGAATCGGGAGAAACGAGTATCCTCATCGGAACACACCGGATTGTAGGAAAAGATGTGAAGTTCAAGGACCTCGGGTTGCTGATCGTGGACGAAGAGCAGAAATTTGGCGTGAAGGTGAAGGACCGGCTGAAGGAAATGAAGCTGAATGTCGACGTGCTGACGCTGACGGCGACGCCCATTCCGCGAACGCTGCACTTCTCGCTCATGGGCGCGCGGGATCTCTCGGTTATTGCCACACCGCCGCCCAACCGGCAGCCGGTGACGACAGAGCTGATGGTCTTCGATGAAATCAAAATCCGGGACGCCGTCATGCGTGAAATGAAGCGCGGGGGCCAGGTTTTCTTCGTACACAACCGCATCGGCGACCTCGAAACCCTCGGAAACATGATCCTGAAGCTCATTCCGGATGCCAAGATCGGCATCGCGCACGGGCAGATGGACGGCGACCGCCTCGAAAAGGTCATGATGAAGTTTATCGAGGGAGAGTATGATGTGCTGATATCTACCAACATCATCGAAGCCGGGCTCGATATTCCGAATGCCAATACGATTCTGATCAACCATGCGCATTTGTTCGGGTTGAGCGATTTGCACCAGATGCGGGGGCGCGTCGGCCGGTCCAATAAAAAGGCCTATTGCTACCTGCTTACCCCGGCGCTGTCGCTGCTCACCACCGATTCCCGGAAACGCCTGCAGGCGCTGGAAGAATTCACCGACCTGGGCGACGGGTTCAAGGTAGCCATGCGGGACCTCGATATCCGCGGCGCCGGAAACCTCCTGGGAGCGGAGCAGAGCGGATTTATCAACGACCTGGGCTTCGAAACGTACCACAAAATCCTCGACGAGGCGGTGCAGGAACTCAAGGAAAACGAGTTTAAGGACCTCTTCGCGGACGAGCTGGCCAAGGCGGCAAACAACCTGCGCGTTGAATGCCAGATTGAGACCGACCTGCCCGTCCTCATTCCCGAAAATTACGTATCTAACATATCCGAACGCCTGAGTTTGTACAACCGCCTGGATAGTCTCAAGGACGAAGCCGAGCTGCTGAAATTCCGGGAGGAAATCACCGACCGGTTCGGTCCGGTGCCACAGGAAGTGGGCGATCTGATCGGACTCGTCCGCGTCAGGTGGAAAGCCGAGCAGATCGGATTCGAAAAATTGACCCTGAAACAAAATACGTTGAAGGGAACATTCGTTTCTGGGGAGCATGAGGCCTATTATCAGTCGGACCGGTTTGGCCGCGTCCTGGACTTCGTGAAAGGGAATCCCCGGAAAGTATCGCTCAAGGATATCAAGGGGAAATTGCAGTTACTGGCTGATAATCTGATGAGTGTGGGCGATCTGGACGCGTTGCTGAGCCAGATGGTCCCAGCCTGACGATTCATAAACGAGTATAGTAGCGTATAAAATAAATAGGTATTCCGGCCGTTTTTTCAGACCGGCTAAGAGGAATGGGGTTCCGGAAACAGGGAATTCCATTTAAAACTCTATTTTTGCAGGATTCTGGTAACGCTGATCAAGAAGGTATTCCAAAACAATTACTAGCAATGATGAAAATTGCGTCGAAGTCGGTTGTGTATGCGCTTGCCTCTGTGGCATTGCTGACGGCGTGTTCGAAGAACAAACGCCCGGACAGTGCCCACATCGGGAAGAGCAGTACGGCAACAGGTATTGCGTACAATGCCAAAGACGGATTCAAGACCCCGAAAAGTTTTAAAGGACAACCCACCGGTCCGAACCTTGTGTATATCGAAGGCGGACGGTTTACGATGGGTACGCTGGAGGAAGACGTAGCGGGTCTGCACGACAACGTCGAGCGGACCGTCACGGTGCAATCCTTCTTCATGGATGAGACCGAAATCGCGAATGTGCACTACCTGGAATACCTTTATGCCATTCAGCGGGATTCAACCCAGGAGGTTTACGAAGCTGCTCTGCCCGATACCACGGTATGGGCCGGCGAAATGGCCTTTAACGATACCTACGTGGATCAGTACCTCCGGTACCCGGGCTTCCGGATGTATCCGGTGGTAGGTGTTTCCTGGGTGCAGGCACAGGATTACTCTGCCTGGCGGACCCAGGCAGTAAACGCCGACCTCGCCCGCAAGGCAACCACCGGCGGCAGCTCCAAGAAAAAAGGCAAGAAGGGCGAAGCCCAGGCTGAAGTAGCTCAGACGCAGTATACCGGCGGCCGCGCAGCGATCGAAACGGGTTATGTATTGCCCGACTACCGCCTGCCGACGGAAGCCGAGTGGGAATATGCCGCTAAAGCATTAATCGGTACGCAGTACCTCGACGAAAACCAGTCCAATCAGCGGATTTATCCCTGGGATGGCTCCTCGATGCGGAAAAGCACCGGTCGTAAGAAAGGGATGATGCTCGCCAACTATAAGCGGGGCCGCGGCGACTATGCGGGTATCGCTGGTAAGTCGAACGACGGCGCCATCATTACCGACGAAGTATTCTCCTACCCCCCGAACGACTTCGGTCTTTACAACATGGCCGGAAACGTAAATGAGTGGGTATGGGACGTATACCGTCCGACGACGTTCCAAACCTTCAGCGACCTCAACCCGGTACGCCGGAACGGTTTCCTGGATGACGAAAAGAACTACGACAAGAAAGACAACAACTCCCTGATCGATAACCGTGCACGCGTGTACAAGGGTGGTTCCTGGGCCGACGTATCTTACTGGCTCTCTCCCGGAACGCGCCGTTACATGGATCAGGACTCGTCTACCGCTACCATCGGCTTCCGTTGCTCGATGATCGCCTCCGGACGGAAAAGATAAGTTAAATTCCAGTTTAGTAAGTGAAAATAAGCCGTCTGCCTGGACGGCTTATTTTTTTGCCCATAGGCGAAATAAGGCAGGTCACAGACCGGAATGACGGTGCAAAATTCAGCCTTCGGGAGAAAGAAAAACAGCAGGTGAAACATCCGTTTCACCTGCTGAAGAAAGGGGTTACTTGTGAAAGGGGAAAACCCAAAGGCCGTTTCTGCGCCGTCGAAGAGGCCCTCAATATACCTTCTCAAGCTTGTCGACAAAATCACGGAACTGCCGCGCCGGTATAAACTGTGGTTGGGTTCGATAAGAAAGCACAATGAACACCAGCAGCAGGGAAATCAGAAAGGCCTGCAGAATGACGATCAGGAAGGAAACAACCAGATAGCTTGTCCAGCCCGGGATGGATGTATTCGTAAAAAACTTCAGGTAAAACAGCAGCCCGATGCTGAAAACCGACGCGACGACCATTATCACGCAGAACAGGACCAGCCGGACGGCGGTCGTCTCAATCAGGACCGACACGGCACTCAGCCCGTGTAGTACCAGCGACACAAAGTTCATCTTGGACTCGCCTGCCAGCCGGCGACCGCGTTCGAGCGGGACAGCTGTATAGGGTAGCCTCGACCGGATGACTCCGCCAGGGTAGTTGTTCCAGATTTCGGAAATGTGGGCGAGCTTGCGGAGCTGAGCGGCAGGTACGAAACTGAAGTTGCCAAATGTGATGACCTTACCCGTCAGCAGCCGGAACATGGATTTATAAATGGCATAGAACAGCCGGAAGACCAGGCTTTCCTGGCGCTTGGCCCGGTGTGCGAAAACTACGTGGCCCGGTTTTTCGAATCCGCGTTGGACGAGATGTGGAATATCCTCGGGACGGTCTTCGCCGTCAGAATCCATCACGATCACAGGGTATTGGTCCGGTTGATCGGCCAGGTAAGCCAGTCCGAGCGCAATCGCCTTCTGGTGCCCGACATTCCGGTATAGCCGCAGAATGGACAGCGATTGCCCGATGCCGGAAGGCAACGTGTCATAATTGACAGCCGAGCAATCGTCCACGATCAGGAAGGCAAGCCGGCTGAGCAGTGTCGGTTCGGTAACCGCCCGAATACGTTCCAGAAGCAACGCTACGGCCGGCCAATCATTAAAAAGGGGAATTACTACATGTATGCGCTCCGGCAGCGAAGGGGTGGTTTTCTCCAACTTGATGGGTGGTTATTTCAGCAAAAATAGAGGATTATCCTATAAAACGGCGAGAGGAGTTGAGGCAGCGGTGCGATGCCCCGGATGTATTTCGCAGAAGGGGTCAAATAAACCCGTCGGGTTACTGAACTACGTTGCGGGAGGGGTCGGAAGGGGACAAAGGTACTTCCGGCGTTTCATATTCCCATTTGAATTTCCGCCGAGGTTCAGCTGAATCACGGGTTGGAAAAGGACAGATTAGCCCTTGCCGGGACGGCTTATTTTTTTGCCAGTACGTCGCCACACCTGGCTCCCGCGGCTCAATTTCACGGCTTGGGGACGGGTTTCCGGAAAGGCTTGTGTTCCTTTGGTGCCTCTATCCAACTGAAACCGCCTATGATCTCCAACTGGCCCTGGTTCTTTCTGAACCTGCTGCTGATCGGCCTCTGGGTCGTCGCCATTATCCGGTATCTGATAAAGAAGAAAAAAGCCTGAGGCTGCCGGATTTCCCCATTTCCCTGTTCCCGCTTTCATAAAGGCATAAAAAAACGTCTCCGGTCACCCGGAGACGTTTTCCAAAGGATATATCCCTCTGACTTACACGCGGAAGTGAGAGAAAGCCTTGTTTGCTTCGGCCATCCGGTGCGTGTCGTCTTTCTTCTTGACAGCAGCACCTTCGCCCTTGGCAGCAGCGATGATTTCGCCGGCGAGGCGCTCTACCATGGTCTTTTCGTTACGGCCACGAGCATACTTGATCAGCCATTTCATGCCTACAGACTGCTTACGATCGGGACGTACTTCGGTCGGAACCTGGAAGGTCGCACCACCTACACGGCGGCTCTTTACTTCTACGGCAGGCATTACGTTGTTCAATGCTTTCTTGAAGGTCTCAAGGGCATTTTCTTTCGTGCGGTTCTCAACGAGTTCGAGCGCGCCGTAGAAAATGTTGTAAGCAGTGGACTTCTTGCCCTCGTACATGAGGTTGTTGACAAACTTGGTTACCAGGGTCTCCTTGAATTTAGGATCCGGCAACACATACCGTTTTTTGGGTTTCGCCTTACGCATGTTACGTTTGAATGGTTATGAGAACGCGTCGCTTCTGCCCGTAACAGTGGCTTACTGCATTCTCGGTTGGGATAGTGTCAGGCAATCCGCCTGTCACGAATTACTTCTTGCCCTTGGTGGGAGCAGCTGCCTGACCCGGCTTCGGACGCTTCGCGCCGTACTTCGAGCGGGCTTGCATACGACCCTTCACACCAGCGGTATCCAGGGCGCCACGGATGATGTGGTAACGAACCCCCGGAAGATCCTTCACCCGACCACCACGGATCAGAACGATGGAGTGCTCCTGCAGGTTGTGACCTTCACCCGGGATGTAGGCGTTAACTTCCTTGCCATGTGACAAACGCACACGGGCAACTTTCCGGAGAGCAGAGTTCGGCTTCTTCGGAGTGGTCGTGTACACACGGGTACACACACCGCGTTTCTGCGGGCAAGCATCAAGAGCCGGTGACTTGGATTTCCAAGTTACCCGCTCGCGACCTTTGCGAACTAACTGTGAAATAGTAGGCATGATATGAAAAATAAAAAATGGTTCGTCCTCAAAAAGGGAGTGCAAAAGTAGGTCGTTTTCCGAATAAAGACAAGCTACAGGTGCATTTTTTACAGCCAACTGCCTGAGAATGGGCGATTAGCGTCCCAAACTTACCCCCTTTCAGGGCAGTGAAAAGGCAACGTAACTATCACCCGGCCTGGTTCCCGATTTGTTGCCGCCCGCGGCAATCACGACAAACTGCTTTCCGCCTGCCCGGTAAACGGCTGGCGTAGCATACCCGGCCGCCGGCAGCTGCGTTTCCCACAATACCGCACCGGTTTTCTTGTCAAACGCCCGGAACTTCTCGTCTTTCGTCGCCCCGATGAAAACCAGTCCACCTTTTGTCACCGCAGGGCCCCCGTAGTTTTCGGTACCGGTTGGCGGAATACCTTTGGCCGTCAGCTCCTTAAACTCTCCGAGGACGCTTTTCCAGACAATCTTGCCGGTTTTCAGGTCTATTGCATTGAGCGTACCCCACGGCGGTTTGATCGCCGGGTAGCCATCTTTCGTGGTGAAGCGCTTGTAGCCGGTCATGAGGTAAGGTGTCGTCAGGCCGGCGTCTGCTTTGGCTTCTACTTCTTTTTTGTCGGACGATGACGCGGTATTGAGGAGAAAGGCTACGAGCGCCGACCGGTCTTCCTCCGACAAATGCCCGAAAGAAGGCATGCCGCCGCGCCCGGTTTTGAGCAGCGTCCCAAGGGTGGCCGGAGAGTATTTCTGCTCCAGTTTATCAATGGCGGGAATAGAGCCGTTGCCTTTGCGGTTTAACCCGTGGCAATTGGCGCAATTGGCCGAGAAAAGCGATTGCCCCTTGCCGCCCGGTACATTCGGTACCATCGTAACGGTCCACGGCATCTCATTGGCGTTTACGTACAACCACTGACTTTCAGGATCGAAGGCCGCCCCGCCCCATTCGCCGCCGCCGTCAAATCCCGGAAAAAGTACTGCCCCGCCGAGGCTTGGCGGGTACCACATGGTGTTTTTGCCTGATTTGAAGGCTTTAAAACGCTCCCGGATTTCGGCCTGGTATTCCGGTGAAATATCAATAATGTCTTTTTCGAAAAAAGCCTGCCGCATAAACGGCTCCGGAAGCGTCGGGACGGGTTGGGTGGGCCATACCTGCTCGCCTTTCAGGTCTGTTGCCGTAGGTACGGGTACTTCTTTGATGGGGTAGACCGGGTTGCCCGTTGCCCGATCGAGTAAGAACACAAAACCATGTTTGGTGATCTGGGCGACGGCGTCAATCGTGCGCCCGTCCTTCCGGATGGTTACCAGGTTGGGATTAGCGGGCAGGTCCCGGTCCCAGATATCATGGTGAATGGTCTGAAAATGCCAGATGCGCCTACCCGTAGCGGCATCCAGCGCCAGTATACAGTTGGCAAACAGGTTTTTGCCTTTCCGGAAACCGCCGTAAAAATCATAGGTAGCTGAGCCGGTCGGGACAAAAACGATACCCCGCTTCTCGTCCAGGCTCATTCCTGCCCAGTTATTCGCCGCGCCGATGTGCGGCAGCCGCTTTTTGTCCGACCAGGTTTCATACCCGGATTCGCCGGGATGCGGGATGGTATGGAAAATCCAGCGGCGCTTGCCCGTCCGCACGTCATAGGCGCGGATATGCCCGGGGGCGGCGTCAAGCCCTTCTGACAACCGCATGCCGAGAATAATGACGTCTTTGTAAATAATCCCGGGAGTATTGGAGACGATGAAGAAGGACTTCTTTGGATAATCGAGGTCGTTTTGCAGGTCTACTTTCCCGTTATCGCCAAAAGAGGTGACTGGTTTTCCCGTTGCGGCGTCGAGGCAGAAGAGATTGTTTCCGGCAGAAACGAAGAGGCGGCGTTCGGTGCCGTCTGCCCAGTACGTTACGCCCCGGTTGGTACCGGCCCAGGCATTTTCACCCTTCCAGTAGTGGGAAAGATCGGTCCTCCAGACTTCCTTCCCGCTGGCGCCGTCGAGCGCGAAAACGTTGATATCCGCTGTTGTGGCGAAGAGAATACCGTCGACGACGATCGGCTGGCACTGCATTTGGCCAGGCTTGCCCGTGTGGTATTCCCAGGCTTTCTGCAAATGGGAGACGTTGGCTGTTGTGATCTCTTCCAGCGACGAATAGCGGGAGGCGTCCGGATGCCCGCCGTAGGTATCCCACCGGCTGTAATCGGTGCCAGGCTCCGTCCAGGACAACAAAAGAAGGACCATTCCGGTCAGGAACGGCCATCGGGGAAAAAGGGTCATGAGGTTTCAGAGGTTAGCGCTTGTCCAAATCTACGAAATTGTTTCCGTCGTGCCGGTTGATTTCGATGGCGTCGTATACCGCGTCCATTACCCGGCGGCGTACGCGCTGCGTCGTGATCAGGTTATTGCCCGCATTGGGGTGAACCCGGTTGGACAAAAAGATAAAGACGAGGTCTTCCCGCGGATCAGCCCAGACCAGCGTTCCTGTAAAACCCGAGTGACCAAAGCTCCGGGGAGATACCCGTGGAGAGATATAAGCATTTCCGTCAACGCTGGATAACCGGTCCCAACCCAACCCGCGGAAACTCCGCGTAGTATAGTTCCGGGCATAGATAGGTACAGTGGAAGGAAGGAAATAACGTCTGCCGCCATAATATCCGCCCTGGAGGTTCATCTGCATGAGAATAGCCAGGTCGTTGGCAGTACTGAAGAGTCCGGCATGCCCCGAAACGCCACCCTGAATAGCCGCATTCTGATCGTGTACGGTACCTCTCACCAATACTTCCCGGAAGACGCGGTCGTTTTCCGTTGGTGCGGTTTTCCAGTCAGAAACGCCATTTGTCAGCGGGCTGAACGTCGTATTTGCCATACCCAGCGGTTCATAGAAATAATCGCGGACGAGGGTATCGAGCGGCTGGCCCGATACCTGCTCAACCAGCCGGCGCAGCATGATCAGCCCCAGGTCGGAGTATACAAACCGGTAATGTCCCAGTTTGCCGGCCAGGTAGGGCGTTTTGACAACCCATTTCCAGACAGAGTCTACCGTTGCAGGCTTTGTCCATAAGTTCCGGGCCACCAGCAGCCGGTAATCCAGCGTATCGGCATGGAGGTAAAAATCCGGACTGAAGATACCTTCGGGCTTGGTTCGTTCCCAATACGGCTGAAATGCCACCAGACCGGCCTGGTGCATGAGCAAATCCCGGATAAGGATCGTCTCTTTCCCACTGCCTTTCATTTCCGGTAAATAGGCGCCGATGGGCTGGTTGAGGTCGATTAACCCGTTTTCATTCAGCAACATCACCGCCTGGAGCGTGGCGGTTACTTTCGTCACCGAAGCGAGATCATAGACTGTCGTATCCCGGACCGGCTCGTAAGCGGCCCTGTCGTACGTCAGGCCGCCGTAGTTTTTCTGCCAGACAACGCGCCCGTGGCGGGCTACTACTACCTGTCCGCCCGGAAAAACCCCGTTGCGGATGGATTCTTCCATGATATCGTCGACGGCCTTCAACTTCGCCGAACTCATACCGGCACTTTCGGGGACGCCGTAGGTCAGGCGGCCAATTTCTTCTGTTACGAGTCCATGCCCGGCAGGGTACAGGCCTTCAACGGAAACAGGCAGCTTGCCGGTAGCTTTCAGCGCGCCGAAGAGAACCTCCGCCACGGCTGTCTGTGCATAGGGGTCGCCTTCGTAACCGCAGACGAGGGCCCGGGCTTCCGGGAAGTACTTCAGGCTGTAGGGATTACCAAAAACGCAGACGATGACCCGGTTCCCGCGTTTGACGAGCGTCTGGACAAATTTGACGGACTCCGGCGAGATACCGTAATTCCGGTTGACGCGCTGCTTCATTTCATGCAGACTCACGATAACCGTCTGAACGGAATCGAGCTTTGCCAGGGTTTCAGCGAAGAATACGTCGTCAGACTTGGTATCGCTGGCGTAGCAGGCGACTTTCCCGTACTTGCGGAGTGTCTGCTGAAAAATGTTCGACGGTGATTCGCCAATAGCTACTGAGCTGATTTTCAGTGTATCCAGGTGAATGAAGGGGATGATGTATTCGTCGTTCCGGACGACAGTCACCGCGTTTTCGTATAGCTTTTGCCGAAGGGCTTCCGACTGCGGCGTGCGCAGGTCTTTGAGGAGGTTTTTCGAGACAGACACCGCTTGATACGGCACCAGGCCCGCCCGGTATTTGTACGAAAGGATTTTACGGACCCGCCGGTCGATTTCCTCTACCGTCAGCTGTCCTTTTTCTATCGCCTGTTTGATTTTGACGATCGAAGCCGCGACGCTTTCCGGCTGAAGCAGCAGGTCGTTGCCGGCCAGCAAAGCCTGGAGATTGGCTTCGGGAGCCTGATTTCCCTTGGTGACAGCCCGCATATTCATCGCATCGGTGACGATGAGCCCGTCGAATTTCAATTGATTCCGGAGAAGGTCCGTCACCACCGGCCCCGATAGCGTCGACGCTATCGGCCGTGGATCATACGCCGGAACATAGAGATGCGCCACCAGTACACTGGGAATACTATCCTGGATCAGAGCCCGGAACGGAGGCAGCTCAAGTTCGCCGAGCCGGTCGGCTGAATGCCAGACTTTCGGAAGCGCCTGGTGGGAATCCACCTGCGTATCCCCATGGCCCGGGAAATGCTTGGCACAGGCCAGTACGCCGGCGTCGCGCAGGCCGCGGGCATATGCGATCCCCTTGGCTGCTACATTATCCGGGTTTTCACCGAACGACCGATAGCCGATGATGGGGTTAAGGGGATTGGAGTTGACGTCGACAACCGGAGCGAAATTCATCTGTACTCCGATGCGGCGGCACTGCCGCCCGATTTCCAGGCCCATGTCGTAGATGAGACGGTCGTCCTGTATCGCGCCCAGCGTCATTTGGTGCGGAAACGACATGCCAAGGGCAAGCCGCATACCCAGACCGTTTTCGGCATCGAGTGAAACCAGCAGCGGCACCCGCGAAAGCGCCTGGTACCGGTTGGTCAGATCTGCCTGGGTGAGGGGATCGCCCTGAAAAAACAACAGACCGCCGACATGGTAGTTTCGTATAAGTCTTTCGACAGATGCGTAATAAGATTCGTAACGATTGGAGTATGTTCCGATGACAAAAAACTGACCGATCTTTTCGTCGAGTGTCATCGACGAAAGGGTACTATCCGCCCATCGCGCAGCCAGTGAAGATCGGGCTGCGCTGTCTCTGGGGGTTAGAATCGGGCTAACTTTTTGGTAATCAGTAAAACGGGGGAGTGTCTTCGGAGGTTTTACATTCAGCCACATCATCAACCCGCATAACCCCGTGAAAACAATACTATTCTTCCACATTTGTAAAACCGTACTTACTTTGAAAACACGAAACTATTGGAATTCGATTACTCTTTAAGGGATATATTTCAAAAAATCGGTTCGTTTTTCCCGCGGATTTGGCCGAACTTCGCAGTCTTTCCACCCTGCGAAGAATGAATCCCCCGGAATCATGGCCTCTGTTGGACGCCTGACTCCCGCACGGGATTAACGCGAAGAAGGAAAGAGGCAAGTTTCAGGGTTTTCAAGACACCAACCGTTTCATGCGAGACATTATCCAGCTCCTTCCAGACTCCATAGCCAATCAGATCGCCGCCGGAGAGGTCGTACAGCGACCGGCGTCGGTTGTGAAGGAGTTGCTGGAAAATGCCATCGACGCAGGCGCCAACGCGATCCAACTGATCGTGAAAGACGCCGGAAGGACGCTGATTCAGGTCGTCGACAACGGGTCAGGTATGTCGGAGACCGATGCGCGGATGTGCTTCGAGCGGCATGCTACGTCGAAAATCCGCACGGCCGACGACCTCTTCAAAATCCGGACGATGGGTTTTCGGGGTGAAGCCATGGCCTCCATTGCCGCGGTCGCCCAGGTAGAGCTGAAAACCCGCCGGGAGCAGGATGAGCTCGGCACGCAGATCCGGATCGAAGCATCCGAAGTCAAGAGCCACCAGCCCTGCCAGACGCCGTCCGGTACGACCATCTTCGTCAAAAACCTGTTTTTCAATGTTCCTGCCCGCCGTAATTTCCTGAAATCCAATCCGGTGGAAATGCGGCATATCCTGGACGAATTTCAACGCGTAGCCCTGGCATACCCGGAAATCGCCTTTACACTCCACCACGGAGAGACGGAAGTTTATAACCTCGGCAGCGGTAAGCTCTCGCGGCGGATTGTGGATCTTTTTGGTAAAAACTACCGGGAACAACTAGCCGAGACACGGGAAGAAACGCCATTTGTAAAAGTATCGGGTTATATCGGTAAGCCGGAATTCGCCAAAAAGGTACGCGGAGAACAGTTTTTCTTCGTCAACCAGCGGTTTATCCGGCATGCGTATCTGCATCATGCCGTCCTCAACGGGTTTGAAGGCCTCATCGCCGAAAACAACCACCCGTTTTACGTACTCAACATCGAGATCGACCCGGCGCATATTGATATCAACGTTCACCCGACCAAAACGGAAATCAAGTTTGACGACGAAAAGTCGGTCTATGCGATTGTCCGGGCGGCGGTGAAGAAAGCAACGGGCGTCTATGGCCTGGCCCCTGCGATCGACTTTGAGATGGATGTCAACCTCCTGAATCCCTCAAAATCCCTCAATTTCCAGCAACGGGATTATGCAAGCCATTTTGAAGCGTCGGTCAACGAAAACCGCAAGGTTTCCGATGAAGAAGCCCGCCCGAAAGAGGTGACGTCCTTCCGTCCTTCCAGGCGGAATCCGCAGAACTGGGAACAGTTGTTCGAAGGACTGGAAGGTCCTCCGCAAGCCGAACGGCACAGCGTATTTGACCTTCCCACGGATATTCTCCCGACCGAAAAGCCGTTTACTCCTCCCAGCGAACCGGTGTCGAGCCTGACGTTTCAGAGCAAGGCCAACCGGCTGCCGGACCGCCTGCCCGAAGAAGCCGAAAAACCGAAGCCGACGCTGCTGGATTACGACCGGATGCTCTTTCAGGTGCATAATCGCTATGTGTTGTCTCAGGTAAAGTCCGGGCTGATGGTAGTGGATCAGCGGGCGGCGTATGAGCGTATTCTGTACGACAAGTACCGCGCGTCGCTTGACAAACGGAATGCCGCGTCGCAGCAGTTGCTTTTTCCGAAGACCATTACGCTCAATCCCGTGGATTTTCAGCTGGTACTGGAAATTCAGCATGAAATCCGTGCGCTGGGGTTTGATTTCGCGGAAATCGGGAAGAATGCGTTCATCGTCTACGGTATTCCGACGGATGTGACGGATGAAAACGAGGAGGATCTTTTCGAAGGACTTCTTTCCCAGTTCCGGCAGCATTTCGCCGACCTGAGACTGGACCGGCCTGAAGCCCTGGCCCGGTCGTTTGCGAAGCGGTCGGCGGCCCGGTACCTCGTGCGCCTGTCTACCGAAGAAATGAGCGCGCTGGTCGACCAGCTCTTTGCGTCATCCAATCCCTCCTATACCCCCGGAGGCGAACCTACGTTCTCTATTCTCAGCCTCGATAAGCTGGGAAGCCTTCTCCGTTGAGAAACAAACCGCATTTTAATTTGCAACAACGTTGCAAGATGGTTTACTTTGCCGGGCGTTCCGATCCACGAGCAGCGCCTTCATTATTAAACCAAATCACGATGAAACTGAAATTCGGCCTTCCGGTGATTGCCCTTGCGGCATTGTTTTATTCCTGCGATAAGAAAGAAGATCCGGAACCGGACGAGAACGAACTGATCACGACGATCAAGCTGGTACTCACGAGCGGCACTCAAACCAAAACCTTTCTCTGGAAAGACCTGGACGGAGACGGCGGCAAGGCACCGGTGATTACGGGAGATACATTGTCGAAGAAGACGACGTATTCCTACGCGCTGACGTTCCTCGATGAATCCAAAACCCCGGCAGAAGACGTAACAGCCGAAATCAGGGAAAAAGCGAACGAGCACCTGGTTGTTTTCACCCCGAACCCGTCTAACCTGCTGACGGTGACGATTACGGACAAGGACAGCAAAAACCTGCCCCTGGGGCTGTCCGGAACGATTGCAACGGTTGATTCCACGAAAAACGGAGTACTCAAAATCCGGCTGCGACACCAGCCGGGCACGAAGGATGGCTCCGCAGTTCCCGGTTCCGACGACGCAAACATCGATTTCCCGATCTTTATCAAATAACAAATCCGGCATGCCGGAGGAAAGGCCGTCCGCAAGGATGGCTTTTTTGGTGTTTTAGGGTTTGGAGTTTAGGGTTCAGCGTTTACAAGGCAGTCCAACCCTAAACCCTAAACCCTAAACCCTAAACCCTAAACCCTAAACCCTAAACCCTAAACCGCTTCCGCCGGAACATTTCAGAAAAACAGGCGGTTCGGGGAATAGCATGTACCTTTGTGGTTTACTTAACGTTTCCGGCCGTGGTCGTACCCTATAAAGAAGAACAGGATACCAGCAAAAAAGAGCAGGTCGCGAAGATGTTTGACAACATTTCGCATCGCTATGACTTCCTGAATCATTTTCTGAGCCTTGGCATCGATATCCTCTGGAGAAAGAAAGCCATCGGTCTTCTCAAAAAAGAAAACCCCAAAAAGATCCTCGACATTGCGACGGGAACTGGAGATTTCGCCGTGGAAGCGCTTGCGCTGAACCCGGACAAGGTAATCGGCGTGGATATTTCAGCAGGCATGCTGGCGCACGGCCGGGAGAAAATCCAGCGGAAAGGATTGCAGGATAAGATCGAGCTCCGTCTGGGAGATTCGGAAAAGCTTCCCTTCGAAGACAATTCCTTTGACGCTGTCATCGTTTCTTTCGGCGTACGGAACTTCGAAAACCTCGAAAAGGGCCTGTCGGATATGAACAGGGTACTGCGACCGGGCGGCACGTGTGTTGTTCTGGAATTTTCGAAACCACGGGGATTCGTATTTAAAACCCTGTACAATTTCTATTTCAAGGCGATTCTGCCGGTTATCGGCGCGGTGTTTTCGAAAGACCAGTCGGCCTATACCTACCTCCCGGAATCGGTTCAGGCCTTCCCGGATGGAGACGACTTTCTGGAAATATACCGCCGTGTCGGTTTTTCACAGACGAGAGCCATTCCCCTTACCTTCGGGATCAGCTCGATCTATATCGGAAAAAAGTAATCTATGATGCGTCAGTTACGGATGTCAGCCGGTAAGAAACGGTCGCTGACTGCCTTCTTCGCCAGTACTGTATCCATCCGTATGGGAGTAGTTTGCCTGTTGGTAGCAGCAGCCGGAAAGGTTGGTGCGCAAAACACGATATACCAACGCAAGCATCTCGAGTTTTACGACGATAAAAAGGTTCACTACGGGTTCTTCTTCGGTATTCCGAATACGCGTTATACGATCAAGCACAACGAGCAGTTTAACCAGCCGGATACGGTACTGTCGGCCAATTCGGCGAATAGTATCGGCTTCCGGATGGGTTTTCTGATGAACGTCTATATGAGCCCCCGGTTTGATTTCCGGTGGTCTCCGCTAACGATCTCGATCTACAGCCGGAATGTGGATTACTTGCTCAACGGCGGCCAGGAACAACGGCTGAAACGGGAATCTACCTGGGTCGAATTCCCCTTTATGTTGAAATACAAGTCATTGCGCCGGGGAAACACGCGTATGTATGCCGTAGCGGGCTTCCGCGCAGGCTTTGAAGCGAATGTCCGGAAGAAGGCCGTTGCGAAAGAGCTTCAGCTGCCGACGAAATCCTCTGACTTCAGCATCGAATACGGCGTTGGGTTTGAGCGCTTTTTCGAATTCTTCAAGTTCACACCCGAGCTGCACTTTTCGCATGGGCTTGTAAACGTTTTTGAACCGAATAATACGATTTACAGCAAAGGTATCCGTAGTCTTAATACGCATACTGTAACGCTGTATCTGATGTTCGAATAGAAATAAGGCTACCAAAAGGAAAGGCGACCCGAATGGGCCGCCTTTTTTTATGCTTACATGTCAGAACTTAATCGTTCAGATTATAGTGATTGACTTTGCCGCCTTTGAGGATAACCGTGAGGTCGGCGAGGGGAATGTTCTGACGGATATAGGCCGGCGTTTCGAGTTCCGTTTCCCAGGCGGGATCGGGCTGCGCCAGCTTTTGGGTAAACTCCTGAATCATCCGGGTGGTCGTAGCCGAAGCATCGTCATCCTGCCAGATTTCCTTTTCGAGCTGGCGGGTATGGTCGTCGGGATGGCCGACAGACGTCTTGACCAGGTTCACCGGCTCGTCTTCTTCAAAAGGGCCGAGATCATCATCGGTATCCTGAGGTTGCTGCGAGTAGTACGGACCGGCCGGCTGCTGCGACGATTGGGGCTGCGACTCAAGCGGGTACTTCTGTTCGCCCGGACGGCGTTCGTCAAGCTTGCGGACGTATACCGAATTTTCGGGAAGGTCGAATCCGGCAGCGATGATCGTAAAGCGCATGGCCTTGCCGAGGCTGTCGTCCGGAATAGGGCTGATTTTGAGCAGCCGGGCTTTTCCGCCGATCCGGTCTTCGATGAATTTGGTAATAGCCTTCTGCTCCATCATCCGCATCGGGTTTTCCTTGCTGTAAGAGATGGTAATCAGAATCCGCTTGGCGCCTTTGATATCGCGGTTGTCGAGCAGCGGCGAACTCAGGGCTTCTTCCACGCAGGTGACGGCACGATCTTCTCCTTCGGCCGAGTACAGCCCGATAACGGCCTGACCGGCTCCCTTGAGGATCGTTTTCACGTCGTTCATATCGGAGTTGATCTTACCGGACTTGGTGACGATCTCGGAGATACAGCGGGCGGCGTTGGCCAGGACATCGTCGGCTTTGGCGTAGGCATCGTCGACGGTCATATCCGGATACAGCTCCAGCAGTTTTTCGTTGAGAATAACGACAACGGTATCGCAGTACTTCTGCAATTCGCGGATACCTTCCCGGGCCTGTTCGATTTTGTCCTCGCCTTCGTCGTCGAATGGCGCCGTAACAATCGCAACAGTAAGGACGTTGAGATCATTGGCAATACGCGCAATGACGGGAGCCGCACCGGTACCGGTTCCACCGCCCATACCGGCGGTGATAAAGAGCATTTCGGTGTTGTCTTCGAGGACTTTCCGGATTTCCGCTTCGCTTTCTTCGGCAGCGAGACGGCCCTGCTTGGCGTCCATCCCGGCCCCGATGCCTTTCTGGTTGACGGTCTGGTTACCGAGCTGAATTTTATAGTCGATGGGGCTTTCGTCGAGCGATTGCCGGTCGGTATTGCAGACAATGAAATCAACGTCCTCGATACCGTGGTTAAACATGTGGCGTACTGCGTTGCAGCCGCCGCCGCCCACGCCGAAAACCTTGATATAGGAGCGGAAATGCTTAACCGAGCTGAATGAATAGTTGTGATCGAGAAGCATAGCAGTGAGGTTGAATACGGAGAGTCCCGTTCACGTTTTGTATCAGAGATGAAGTAGGGAGGGCGCGGCGAAGCCGCGCCCCCGGTATCATGCGGGTTTCGGATCCCAGCCTTCCGGCCGCTGGCCGTTTCGGGATTCGAATTCGTCCCGGAAAATAGCTTTGTACCAGCTGTTCCAGTCGAGGCCCATGCGCCACCATTTCCGTTCCTGATCGCCGTCGCCGTTTTCGGAATCCTGGTGTTCGGGTTCAGTCGGTTGCTGGGGCTTGGGCGGCTCAGGAGGCCGCTGCTGGCTATGCCCGTTTGTCTGCGGAGCAGGTGCGGGCGTGGCCGGGCGCTGATAAGTCGGCGCCGGCGGAGGTACGTGTACAGGGCGGGGACTGGTCGTCGCTCCCAGAGACTCATACAGCTCGTCGCGCGGGTCGAGCGAACGGAAGCCCAGGCGCACCAGCCCGAGCGCCGTTGCATACGACAGGTTGTTCGTGATTTCCGGCTTCTGTTTGTTGTAGCCCTGGTTCGGCCGGCCGACCTGCACGTGCATAGCCGTTACCGTCCGGAATACTTCCTGGATGCTGTCGAGGCGGGATGCACCGCCCGTCAGGACGATACCCGTTTTGATTTTCCGCTCGTATCCGGCGTGGCGTACCACAGCCGCGACAAACGAAGCAATATCGCGTACGCGTGACTCGATGATCACGGCGACGTTTTTCAGGGAAACATTTTTCGGGGGAAGGCTCTCCAGTACGTTCGGAACAGCCACTACTTCATTGAGGCGAACTTCCTTGTGTACAGCGGTACCAAAACGCAGCTTGAGGTCTTCGGCTACGTTCTCCGGAACGTCGCACCCGATCTCAATGTCTTTCGTAATAGCTTTACCGCCAACCGGGAACGATGCCACGCAACGGACCAGCTCGCCCTGGATGATGACGACGTCGGTCTTGCCTGCGCCGATATCCACCAGAACGACGCCATGCTCCTTTTCCTCTTCGCTCAGCACCGACATGGTCGCCGCCAGCGAAGACAGGTAAACATGCTTCGGGGGAACGTGTACGCCTGCCCAGTCCAGGCTCTTCAACAGCGTGCTGATGGGCTTGAGCGGAATCGTCACCACCTGAAACTTCCCGCGGAGGTGCGTGCCGGTGACCCCCACGATGTGATAGTGCTCTTCCGAATCTCCGTCAACGCTGTATTCCTGCGGCAGGACGTGCAGGATAGCCGCCCCGTCGATCTTGGTACGGCCGACGTTGCCGAGCAGCCGCTGCAAATCTTCATGCCGTACTTCATCGCCTTCGGACACGTAATCGCGGGAGAGGTCGCTGATTTTGGGCAGAGAGTTCACCTGATGGCTGGCCACGCTGATGAAATACTGGTTCGGAATAACGCCGGCTTGCTCGGTCGCTTCCTGTACGGCCTTCTTAATGAACTTACTGACAAAATCAGGATTAAGAATAGCTCCTTTTGTAACAAGATTCTTGAACTTCTTGTCCTTGAATTCTACCCGACTGACGCCACGCACGTCCAGTTTCTGGTCCTGATCCAACTGTCCGATCACGACACAGACCTTCGTGGTTCCAACATCAATCCCGCAAACAATCTTTTTCTCCATACGGCACGGCTTTAGGGTTGATCGGTTTTATCGCTCATCAACGTTTGATCCTCGAGACAGGCGCGGGCCTATTCGCGGCTTAAAGTAATAAAAAAATATTATATTGACTATCAGTGTTTTAATGTGTCAACTTTTGTACACACGATCTGATTTTGGTACTTAACACTCACTTTTGAATAGGAACTCCATCCACGCAAAGGTAAAATCTGACGAAAAAACGTCTTCATCTTTTTGAACTTTGCGTCCCGGCCGGCTGCCGGTCCGAACTCCACCGGCACATCCCCGACCTGGGGCCACATGGTAACCTCTCCCTGCCGGTCTACTTCCATCCAGCCGATCTGCGCCCGCCAGAGCGAATCCCGGTCAATCTGCCGGATCAGGCTGAGCAGAGACGAATCCCGCACGGCCCGCAGGTTATTCTTCCGTTCGAAATACGGCCCCGACAGAAGCAGTACGCGTGCGGTCGACCGCTCCGAGAGCGGCATAAAACGCCCCTCTTCGTTCAGGTACCGGTCCATACCATTATCCGGGAGATCGGGCTGGATCAGCCGGGCAATCGGCTGATGCGTGATCACCCGTACTTCCAGCGAGCCTTTCAGGTTCCGGGAAATCTGACAATCCTTCACCAGAGGATTGGATTCTACCCGGCTTTCCAGGTAGTTCAGGTCCATTTGCCGAAACGGGCGACCTTCCAGCGGACGCTTTCCGGCCTCGGAGAGAATCATTTCAATGTCTTTCCGGGCGAGGAGGGGAGTCCGGGAATCTTCCAGTATTATCTCCACCTTTTCGCAACGCTGGGAGGTATACCACTTCTCACCGAATCCCAGCAATACCCCAAGAAAAACCAGTCCGATGACCACCTTCACCCAACTTCTTAATCGAAAGATAGAAAACTTCTCCAAGTCGTCAGGGCCCCCGTTTCAAAAATTAGCTAATGGTATTCAGGATATTAACTTATTGCAATGCACTTCCGGTCGCCGCTACTTCCCATGCGCAGGTTCCGGGCGCAATTGCTGACGCAACGGCTGGATCAGCGTATCGATGTCTCCGGCACCGATAGTCACTACGACATCCAGCGGCAGTTTCGCCAATACTTCCAGTACATCCGATTTACTACACTTGATTTTGTCGCTTGTCGTGATCTTGTCAAAAATGACATCCGACGTTATGCCCGGAATCGGCAACTCCCGCGCCGGGTAAATATCGAGCAGCAATACCCGGTCGGCCAGGCTCAGGGATGCCGCAAAGCCTTCCTGAAAATCCCGCGTACGGGTAAACAGGTGCGGCTGAAACACCGCCGTAACGTGCCGTCCCGGATACAGGGCCTTTACCGATTTCAGGAAGGCTTCAATTTCAGCCGGGTGATGCGCATAATCATCGATGTAAACCGGCTCCTCGAGGTGGTATTCAAACCGACGCTTCACACCGCGATAGCTATTGAGCCCGTCGCGTATTTCCTGCGGTGATAACCCCGCCTGCAGGCAGACCGCAAAGGCGGCGACTGCATTCTCGGCATTGTGGTACCCCGGAACCGTGAGCGCGATACCCTCGCAGATACCCCCCGGATAGGCAATGTCAAACCGGAAGCGGTGATCAGCGATATGGCAGTTTTCGACGTGATATTCCCCCTCTCCGAAGCTATACCGGCGAACGGCCGCACGGGTCTGCCCGGCGAGCGTAAGCCCGTCACGCATAAACAGCACGCCATCCGGGTGAATCTGACTGACAAAATCCCCGAACGACTTCAGTACTTCCGACCCCGAACCATAAATATCCAGGTGATCCGCATCCGTCGACGTAACCACGGCGAGATCGGGATGAAGGGTCAGAAAACTGCGGTCGAACTCATCGGCTTCCACCACACAGAGGATTTCCCGCGGATTATCAGTCGGCTCGTTCAGCAGGAAATTCGTTTGGTAATTCTGAGTGATACCGCCCAGAAATGCCGCTACATTTCTTCCCGCATGCTTCAGTACATGGGCAATCATGGACGACGTCGTCGTTTTCCCATGCGTACCCGCTACGGCAATCAGGTACAGATCTGCCGTCAGCAATCCCAATACCTGTGACCGCTTCAGAATCTGGAAACCTCCGTTCCGGAACCAGGCCCATTCGGTATGGTCTTTCGGAATGGCCGGTGTAAGGACAACCAGCGTATCGTTTTTGTCCCGGAATGCGTCGGGAATCTCATTGACAGCGTCTTCGTAATGAATGGAAATCCCTTCCGATTCCAGCGCTCTCGTCAGCGGCGTGGCGGTTTTGTCATAACCTGCCACGGCATAGCCGTTGACATTAAACCACCGGGCGATGGCGCTCATCCCGATGCCCCCGATGCCGAGGAAGTAAATATGTTTATACGAACGAATGGAGGCTGACATGGATGGTTAACTCAAAAACGAATACGTTGTTTTCAGGATTTTCAGAACAGGTTTAACGCGCGAGTTTCCGGACCTCTCCGGCAATGTCCCGCGCGGCAGTGGGTTTAGCCAGCTGCCGGATGCGCCTGCTCATGGCTTTCCGGACTTCCGGCTGTGAAAACAGCGCAAGTGTTTCCGGAATCAGCTTTTCCCGGGCTTCTGCGTCAGGTACCAGCCGGCCCGCCTCCTCACGTACGAGCGCGAGCGCGTTTTGGGTTTGGTGATCTTCGGCCGCGGTAGGCAGCGGGACGAAAATCGCCGGTTTTCCAACCAGGCACAGTTCGGAAATGGAGAGTGCGCCTGCCCGGGAAATCACCACATCTGCCGCCGCGTACGCATACGGCATCTGCGAAATGAAATCAGATACCCAGATCCGGCCGGCCGGAAAGGCCTTTGCACGTTCCCGGGCCTTCTCTATATATAGTTTACCGGTTTGCCAGATAACCTGGTAGCCGGCCGCCACGAGCCGTTCCAGGCCCGCGTCGATGCTTTCGTTGATAGTCCGCGCACCCTGGCTCCCGCCGATAATGAGCAGTGTCGGTATTTCAGGGTTCAGTCCACCGAAGTATTCCCACACACGGGGATCATCTTTTGAAACTGATCCGATATCTCCGCGAACCGGATTGCCGGTTATGACGAGTTTTTCTTTCGGGAAAAACTGCTCCATGCCCGGATAGGCAACGCAGATTTTCTGCGCTTTTTTGGCCAGAAACTTGTTCGTCACCCCCGCATAGGAGTTTTGCTCCTGAATCAGGTAGGGAACGCCGGAAAATCCGGCCGCCAGCAGTAAGGGGCCGCTGGCATATCCACCTACACCAACGGCCGCATCCGGCTTGAAATCCCGGATGACCTTGCGGGCCGCGAGCAGACTCTTTACGAGTTTGACCGGGAATCCGAGATTGGCGAGCATGTTCGACCGGTTGATGCCGGCAATGTCCAGTCCGAAAATGGAATAGCCCGCCTGCGGTACCTTTTCCATTTCCATACGTCCCTTCGCTCCGACAAACAGAATTTCTGTGCCTGGATCAGCTTCCTTTAAGGCATTGGCGATGGCAATGGCCGGAAAAATGTGCCCTCCAGTTCCTCCTCCACTAATAATGATACGCTTAGACACGGTCTCGGATGCGGGGTTTTCGATGAACAAACCTGACTACTATTCAAAAAACGCAGTCCGTTGATTCGCAGGAAATTAAGGGCAAACGCTTCGCGCGCCGCTTGAGAAAGTTTCTTGCGTAACGGACTGATTATCAGCGGTGTGGTGGAATAGCTAAGCTTCTTTTCGGAGCACCAGCCATTCTGCAAAAGAACGACGGGTAAGTAGATATCTCCAAAAAAATTATACAGTTGCGGGTTCCTGGGGTTTAGGCAGGAGCTTGTTTTCGGCCTCCCGGCTTACACTCAGAATGGCTCCGATCGAAACGCCGGTGAAGATCAGCGACGAACCTCCCCAACTGATAAGGGGTAATGTCTGACCTGTTACCGGAATCAACTGAACGGATACCGCCATGTGCACAAGGGCCTGAAGGACGAGGCTGAACGCCAGGCCAGCAGCCAGAAAATACCCAAATGCCTGCCCGCTTTCGTATTCAGCTTTTCTCAGTTTCCGGAATGCTACGTACCGGACACTTCGATACAAGAGAAAAAGATAAAGGGCCAGTGTTACCAGGCCTCCTGCGAAGCCCCATTCCTCAATCAGAATGGCATAGGCAAAATCGGAATAGGCCTGCGTCATGAAATTTCGCTGAAGGCTGTTTCCGAGACCCCGGCCAAACCAGCTTCCTGAGGCGACTGCGACAAGGCTGTATTCTTCCTGAGAATCGATCCGCCGGTCTTCCGGCGTGAGGCGCTCCGGCGGCCGTACTTTCTGGATGAGTTGAGAAACAACGTTGGTAGGGCGACTGAATCGGCCTTCCCATGTGGCTCCCCGCGATCCGATAGCCCAGGCGATGGCAAAAGCCATGACTCCCGCCAATGTCAGGTAAAACAAATACCGCATCGGAACCTGCCCGATAAACATCAATAGCCAGCACGGAGCCATCAGCAGCAACGCTGCACTACCGGAGTTAAGTGCCAGCAACAGACCCAGAATGCCGCACCAGAAAATAGGCGGGACGAACACCAGGGGATCTTTGTAGTTGGCATTCAGACGCTTGGCAAGCATCGAGGCCAGGTTGGCGATCAGGGCAAATTTCGCTAAGTCAGACGGCATGAACGCCGACAGGATCGGGATCGGTAGCGAGCGCTTTGCGCCGCCCATTTCCACCCCGATCAGCTGCACCAGGATCAGCAGAACCACCGAGAGATATAGCATCAGCCGGGAGAGATTGGAATACATCCCGAACGGCAGGTGATGGCAGATGAAGATAATCGCCAGGCAAATCGCGATATCCCGAACGTGTTTGATGAGGAACGACTCCGTTCCCGGCAGATTCCGGAATTCATACGTACCACGCGCAGAAAGAACTACGACCAGACCGATCGCCAGCAAAGCCAGTACGATTTTCCAGATGGTCCGGTCACCCTCCATCCGAAGGTAACTGCGAAGTCGTTCAGGAGTCATAGAAACGAAGGGTGAACGGGTAAATTAAGTTTACAAATGTAAATTATTTACAATTGGAAAGACAAAATAAAATGAACAAAAAAAATCAGGACTTTATCCGCTGGAAAAGAACACCTTACCGACGGGTTTTTCTGTGTATTCTGTGCTTTCTGTGAGCCAGAATTTTATTTCTCACAGAAAGCACAGAATACACAGAAAGAGGCTGTCCGACTTGCGTGAGACAGCCTCTTCAGAAGGATAGCTGTTAATCCTGCTTGATATGGATCTGCGCCTGGTGATAGATCTTGGTGTAGGGCGGAATACTTTTGGTAAGCCAGACATTTCCGCCGACAATACTATTGTGCCCAATGATGGTTTCACCGCCAAGGATAGTCGCTCCGGAATAGATCACAACGTCGTCTTCTACCGTCGGATGCCGCTTCTGGGATGCCAGCTCCTTGCTGACACTCAAAGCGCCGAGCGTAACGCCCTGGTATAACTTGACGCTCCGGCCAATGACCGTCGTTTCGCCAATAACAATGCCCGTACCGTGATCGATGAAAAAGTGCTCGTCGATCTCCGCTGCCGGGTGAATATCAATTCCCGTCCGGGAATGCGCAAATTCGGTCAGTACGCGGGGAAGCAGAGGTATTTCCAACTCAAACAGCGCATGCGCAATCCGATAGAAGGCGACGGCATAAAATCCGGGATAGGCCCGAACGATTTCATATTCGCATGTCGCTGCGGGGTCCCCCTGAAGTATCGCCGCAACATCCGACCGCAACATGGCATAAATACCCGGTACCTGAACCATGAATTTTCGGGCAATGACCGCAGCCGGCTCCTGTAACTGTCCCTGCATAGATCCGAGAAGCTCGCCCAGTTCTTCCTCTACCCGGTCGAAGGCGGCGCCCAGTTTTTCGGCCGACGAATAATGCTTCTTCGTTTGCTCCGGAAAGAGCAGCAGGATCAGCTTCGTCACCAGACGGGCTACGGAGGAGGTCGGGGGATAGGTCTCCGTCCGGGTATGTCTCAGGTACAGTTCCTGGAGAAAATCTTGGGGAAGCATAGAGTTCGTTTTATGTATGCAAGACGGCCACCGGGCGCATGTTCTCTAATAAGCCTTTTCGGCCAAATAGGTTCCTGATTTTCGGGTGATCCGGAAAATTTTCCCTTTTTCATTGGTGAGCAGTAGCTCATTATTCCGAACGAAAACCAGCCCCTCTACCTGACCGCGCCCGACCTTCAGACAGGAAAGCGAGCGGCGAAAGTTGATCTTTCCGTCTTCCACCCCGAAAAAGAATACTTTTCCATAGGTCAGTACGGCGAAGGTCTTCCGGTCGGGGCTGATATCCGCGGCGGTGACCATGCCCCGCAATGGCAGGCGGTCCTGCACCCGTGCGACCTGATTACCCGGTCGCGCCGACATGGAATAGAGCTTCACGGTTCGGTCTCCGCGGTTTTTCGAAAACAGGTACAGGCTGTCCTGATGAAAGAAAAACGCTTCGCAATCAAAATTCCGGTCTTTCTTTTCCGGAGGAAAGACCCGCTGGTCTTCGTACCGGTAGGAAATAGCCTGAATGGCTGTGCTGTCGACCGGACCGTTTACTATTCTTTCAGGAACGATATAAACAACGAGGTCCTGTCGGTTGTTGGTATTATTGCCGGTATCTCCGATGTACAGATTCCCGCGGGAATCCCGGGAGATATCCTCCCAGTCCCGGTTCCGGATGCCCGGAAGGGCCAGGGTACGGAGTAACAGCCCTTTTTCGTCAACCTCATACAACTCGGGTTTACCCCCTGAATCATTATGGGTCCAGAAGGTTGGCTTTCCGGAAGCAGTAGCCAGGCCGGAGTTTTCGTTGGCAACGGCGGGCATTGTACCGACGCGCGTCACGTGGTACTCGCTCCGCCCGCGCCGGAACCCTTCATGCCGGATATCGCCCCCGCAGGAACAGAACTGAATCTTTAACCCGAACAGAAATAGAAGTAGTTTTGCCTTTAGCATAGAAATTATCCGAAGTTCCGGAAAATCGCCGGAAATCCCACTACATGGATTCATCTACCCCCATTCGGCTGGCCGCCATTCTGCTGTGCGTGATCGCGACGATCTTCGGCCTGTACATGCTGCAGAGTATTGTCACACTGCTGCTCTTCTCCCTGCTGATTGCCATGCTGTTGTATCCGCTTTGCCGGAAAATGGAGCGCTGGCGGCTGCCCCGTGTCGCCGCTATTTTTATCTGTCTGATTGTGCTCATCGGCGTGCTGGCAGGGATCGTATGGGTCGTCTCTTTGCAGATGTCGAGCTTTTCCAGCGACTTTCCGAAGTTCGAACAGAAGATGATTACGGTAGTCGACCGCGCCCAGGACATGGCAGCAGATTACCTCGGGCTCGACCGCAACCGGCAGAATACCGAAATCCGGAAACTCACCAATGACTTCCTGCGAAACAGCGGAAGCTATGTGACATCGTTTCTGTCGTCGACGACCTCCATGCTGGCCGATCTTTCCCTCGTTCCGATTTTTGTATTCTTCATTCTGCTCTACCGGGATTTCTTCCGGAGCTTTCTTTATAAACTGTTTTCGAAGGTACGCCGCGGCCGGATCGACCTGGTACTGGGGAAAATCTATACCGTCGTTCAGGGATACCTGACGGGGCTCGTTCTCGTCATCGGTATCGTTGCCTGCCTCAATACGGCCGGTCTGCTGATTCTGGGGATCGACTATGCGTGGTTTTTCGGGACGCTGGCGGCAGTACTCCTGCTGATTCCCTACATTGGCATACTGGTAGGTTCGCTGCTGCCGACGTTGTACGCGCTGGTGACGAAAGACTCGTCGATGTATGCCCTCGGCGTCATCGGCGTATTCAGCGCTGTACAGATTCTGGAGGGAAATTTTATTACACCCTATGTAGTAGGTTCGAAAGTGAGCGTCAATCCGCTGGCGGCGATGATTGTGCTGATTTTGGGCGGGCAATTGTGGGGTATTTCCGGACTGGTACTCGCCCTGCCGGTAACGGCCATCGTCAAAGTCATCTGCGATAACATCGAAGGGCTGAAGCCCTGGGGATTTCTGCTCGGAGACCCGGAGTATGCGCAAAGCAGGCCGCGCTCTTCCCGTAAAAAGACGACAGAAGACTAAAAATTGAGCAGATCCGGGCTGCGGAAATGCCCGTTCATGCGGATACGCTCCTTCGTTCGCTCCATCTCGGATACCACCGGCAGTACTTCTTCCAAATGCCGGATCAGGAATACCTGCCGCTCGGATTCAGACAGCAGCCGAAGCAGGTCGTACTCCTGATCGAGGGATAGACCGACCTTATGAGCCACTTCAAACGAAAAATTACCCGTCTCCAGGTCAAAATGGAAGGGAACCTGCAGCAGGTGATACAGCTTCCGGACCCGGTCGAGAAGCCCGGACATTACCTCCGGCAACGGCGTATTGTCGAGCAGGGTAACTTCTCCGCCTGCATATAATCTGTCAGGTACGGGATTGATAAAACGGTCGAGCTGAAAAACCCGCTTGCCTTTGGTCCGGATGTCCATACGGCCGTCTTCGTACCGTTTATAGACCTGGCTTACACTCATTTCCGTCCCGAAACTCATAATGGTATTCCGCAGGTATACGGGGATACCAAAGGTCTTTTCTTCCCGGATGCATTCGTTGATAAGCTGAATGTACCGGGGTTCGAAGATGTGGAGGTTCAGGGATTCTCCCGGAAACGCTACCAGGTTGAGCGGGAAAAGAGGGAGGAAAGCCATATCCGCCGGGTTGCTGGACTATTCCACTGAAAGGCCTACGCTGACGACTTCCGGCAGGGGATCCTGCCGCATGTACTGCTCGATGCGGACGGTGTATTTACCGGCTTTCGGAAACCGGAAATCTTTTACCGCCAGAAACTTGTGGTCGTAAATGTCCCCGAGGCCGTTGCCCGTCGGCTTTCCCGTCGTAGCGTTGGCAAGGATAAGTTCATCCAGTTTGCGCTCGATGGTCTTGCCGTCTGGTCCGATGAGCGTACGAGTAACGTACAGGTTATAGTACGGGTACGACTTAGTATTCCGAAGATTGTAGAACAGGCTGTACGTGCGTGTCGTATCGCTGATGTCAAACGAGAAGGACGGCACGGTTTTGATCGGCCATTTCGCCTCTTTCAGTTCCACGTTGTCCTTGAAAACGGCTGAATTCTGGCAGGCAACAGCCAGGAGTAGCAGGGCGAACAGCGTATAGCGCATAAGAAATGAAATACCCGGAGGCGCACGGCGCCTCCGGGAAGCATATTATCCTTTGTTGTTGTTCTGCGGGGGGCGTCCGCCGCCACCGCCGCGTTTCTTTTTGTTTTTCGGAGACCGGTTTTTCGACTGGTATTTGCGGTCCATCTGTTCCAGATCGCTGTTCAGGGCCGGAGCCTTGGTCTGCGGTGTGACAGGGGCGGCTTCCAGTTCTTCGAAGGACGGGGGAATAACGCCCTTTTTGTTGAGCTCTACGATGCGCAGTACCTGCGGAATGGGGACGGGGTACCAGTTGTCTTCTCCCCGGAAACCAAACCACATGATCTTGCGGAAGATATCCGTTTTCTGGAGCGTAGCGTCGCCTTTCTGGATTTTGACGGGGCCTTCAAGCGACGGAATATCCCGGAGCGCATCCATGTACGTTTCGAGCTCGTAATTGAGGCAGCATTTCAGGCGCCCGCATTGTCCGGAGAGTTTCACCGGGTTCAGCGAGAGGTTCTGGTAACGCGCCGCGGAGGTCGTGACGTTCTTGAAATCCGTCAGCCAGGTCGAGCAGCAAAGCTCCCGCCCGCAGACGCCGATACCGCCGATGCGGGCAGCTTCCTGCCGTAGGCTGATCTGCTTCATTTCGATCCGCACCTTGAACTCACCGGCCAGGACCTTGATCAGCTCCCGGAAATCGACGCGCTCGTCGGACGAATAGAAAAACGTCGCCTTCGTGCCGTCCGACTGGAATTCCACGTCCGACAGCTTCATGTTCAGGTCCAGGCTCTTGACGATTTCCCGGGCGCGGTACATCGTCGGGAGATCCCGGGCGATGGTCTGTTCGTGTTTTTCGAGGTCTTTCGGCGTCGCCTTCCGGTATACCTGCCGGATATCGGCTTCCTTCACGCCGCGTTTGACGATCTGAAGCCGGACCAGCTCACCCTGAAGGGATATGAAGCCGAGGTGATGCCCGCTGGACATTTCCACGACCACCGGGTCTCCGGTGTAGAGTTCAAGCTGGCTGATGTTCCGGAAGTATTCTTTCCGGCCGCCCTTGAACTTAACCTCGACGAGGTTGCTCCGCTGTGTCTGGGGGATTCCCAGGCCGGGAGCTTCCATGTCCGACAGCCAGTCGAACACGTTCATTTTATTACAACCACCGGTTCCGCAGGCTCCGTTATTCTTGCAGCCTGAGACTACCGCAGATTTATTTTTGGAACGGATGCTTCCGCAACCGCCCGTCGCACACGATGCACATGCCATTTCTTTGATTCATGTAGAATGAAAGAACGGCAGGGAAAGCGGGGCTTTCCGCTGACTATTCTGGCATTCCGGTTATAAAAGATCCAGGCCGATGTCCCGTCTGTAGTACTTGCCCTCGTACTGGACCGATGCCGCGGCGGTTTGAGACCGCTTGCGGGCTTCTTCCAGCGAAGTACCCAGGGCCGTTACAGCCAGGACACGCCCTCCGTTGGTGACCACCTGCCCGCTCTCGGATTGTTTGGTTCCGGCGTGGAAAATGGTCGTATAATTTTGTTTTTCAGGAACGACGATCGTCTTCCCTTTTTCGTAATCGCCCGGATAGCCGCCGGCTACGACAACCGTCGTCACCGCTGTTTTATCCGAAACGGCAAAATTGACATATTTCAGCTTCCCTTCCGCAGCTGCTTTGAGGATCATGAGGAGGTCGGAATCGATCCGGGGCAGGACCACTTCCGTCTCCGGATCACCCATGCGACAGTTGTACTCGATGACGTAGGGGTCGCCGTTAACGTTCATCAAACCTACGAAAATGAAACCGACATACCGAATTCCTTCGCTGCGAAGGCCGGTGAGGGTCGGCCGGACTACGCGTTCTTCGACCTTTTTGAGGAAGGCATCGTCGGCAAAAGGAACCGGTGAAACAGCTCCCATACCGCCGGTATTCGGTCCGGTATCGCCTTCGCCGATGCGCTTGTAATCTTTCGCTTCGGGAAGAATATGGTAGTTTTCTCCGTCCGATAAAACGAAAACGGAGAGTTCAATGCCGTGGAGGTATTCCTCGATAACCACCTTGCTGGAGGCGTCCCCGAACTTGGCATCCACCAGCATTTCCCGCAGGGTTTGCTGGGCTTCTTCGGCAGAAGCGGCGATGATAACACCCTTACCGGCAGCCAGACCGTCCGCTTTCAGTACCAGCGGAAATTGCTGCGAAGCAATGTAGGCGAGGCCTTCTTCCAGGGTATCCCGGGTAAACGTCTGTGACGCCGCCGTGGGGATACCGTACTTCACCATAAAATTCTTGGAAAAATCTTTCGACCCTTCGAGCTGGGCGCCGGTTTTATCCGGGCCGAGGATGAGCAGCTTGCGGAACTCTTCCTTGCCTTCGAAATAATCACGGATACCGCGTACGAGGGGTTCCTCGGGGCCGACGATCAGCAGGGAAATCGCATGCTCGGTAACGGCAGCGGCCAGCGCGTCGAAGTCGTTGACACCGATAGGCAGGTTGGTTGCCAGCTGGGCGGTGCCGGCATTACCGGGAGCAACGTAAAGGTTTTGACAAAGAGGACTCTGGGCGATTTTCCAGGCAAAAGCATGTTCTCGTCCACCGGAACCTACGATGAGGATGTTCATCGGAAATGTTTATTGCTAGTACAGACAAGCCTGAAGGCTGAAAGATAAAAGCGTGTATGGGAAATGAAAGGAACGAAGGGGAATCCGCAGATTCCCCCGTATTAATGGCCTAATTCACTGTGGAACTTGATCCGCATGAGGCGTAACTCTTCTTCGGTGTACTCGGCGCCCATTTCTTTCAAGGCCACGGCCATCGAATCGGTTTCGGCACTCATGAAGTAATCGTAAATCTCGTCCTGACGGTCGTCGTCCAGTACCTGATTGATGTAGTAATCGAGGTTGAGCTTCGTACCGGAGTAGCAGATATGCTCGATTTCCTCGATCAGCTCCGTCATGCTCAGGCCTTTCGCTTCCGCGATTTCGTCGAGGTTGATCTTCCGGTCGATCTGCTGAATGATAAAAATCTTGACCTTCGACTTATTGGTCGTCGTCTTGACAACTACTTCTGTCGCGGTCTCGATATCGTTATCATCCACGTATTTCGAGATGATCTCGACGAACATTTTACCGAACTTGACGGCCTTGCCCATCCCGACGCCGTTGATCTGCGACAGCTCCTGAATGGATGAGGGGTACGTCGTGGCCATTTCTTCCAGAGACGGATCCTGGAAAATGACATACGGCGGGATGTTCTTTTCCTTCGCGATCTTCTTGCGAAGGTTTTTCAGCATTTCGAAGAGGGCTTCGTCGTAGGCCTTGGCGGACGTGCCTGACTCTTCCTTTTCTTCTTCTTTCTCTTCCGTCTGGTTTTCGTAGTCGTGATCTTTCGAAAGCGTGATCACGTACGGCGCTTCGAGGAAGGTCGTGCCTTTTTCAGTGAGCTTCAGCGTTCCGTAGTTCTCGATATCCTTTTCAAGGTATCCGAATACCGTCAGCTGCTTGATGACCGACAGCCAGAATTCCGGCGTCAAAACGCCGTCGTCTTTCTTGCCGGAGGTTTTCGGTTTTGCCTTGACGATTACGTTGCCGTCTTCGTCCTCCTCCTCTTCCGGTTCGTCGTCATCGTCTTCGGCCTCATATCCGAGCTTGAATTTGCCCTTGCCGAACATGTCGAGCTTGTTGTGGCCGTGACTGACGACGTACGGGTTTTCGATACCCATCAGGATATCGGCGATGTGGGCGCCGTCGAACCGGTGGTCTGTCAGTTCCACAGCACGGAGGATCCACTCGACCTCGTCCTGCATCTTGAACTTCTGCGTCGGCTTGAGGCAGTTGTCGCAGAATCCGCAGTCTTTCGGGAAATATTCACCGAAATACCCGAGAATCTGCCGGCGGCGGCATACTCCGAGGTTGGAGTAGCTCACCATTTCCATCAGCAGGGACTTGGCATTGTCACGCTCGGTGACGGGCTTGTCCTTGTTGAATTTATCGAGCTTGACGATGTCGTCGAAGCTGTAAAACATCACGCAATTGCCTTCGAGGCCATCCCGGCCGGCACGTCCGGTTTCCTGGTAATAGCCTTCGAGGGATTTCGGAGCGTCGTAGTGCAGGACGAAGCGTACGTCCGGCTTGTCGATTCCCATGCCGAAGGCAATGGTGGCGACGATGACTTCCACTTCTTCGTTCAGGAACGCGTCCTGATTGGCCATGCGGGTACTCGGATCGAGCCCGGCGTGGTAGGGCAGGGCGCTGATGCCGTTGACCGTAAGCAGTTGGGCGATTTCCTCGACCGATTTCCGGCTGAGGCAATAAATGATGCCCGATTTGCCTGCCTGGCTTTTGACGTATTTGATGAGCTGACGGGTAATGTCTTTCGTCTTCGGCCGGATCTCATAGTAGAGGTTTTTCCGGTTGAAGGACGATTTGTACACCGTCGAGTCCTCCATCTGCAGGTTTTTAATGATGTCCTGCTGGACTTTCGGGGTGGCTGTAGCTGTCAGGGCGATGAGGGGCAGCTTTTCATCGATGGTCTCGACGATATGCCGGATCCGCCGGTATTCCGGACGGAAATCATGTCCCCATTCGGAGATACAGTGGGCTTCGTCGATGGCGACGAACGAAATCTTCGCTTTCTGGAGGAAGGCGAGGTTTTCTTCCTTGGTAAGTGACTCCGGTGCAACGTACAGCAGTTTTACTTCTCCGCTGAGCACATCCTTCTTCACCTGGTTCATCTCCGACTTGCTGAGGGTCGAGTTCAGAAACTGGGCGTTGACGCCGACGGCATTGAGCTGGTCGACCTGGTTTTTCATCAGGGCGATCAACGGAGAGATAATCACGGCGGTCCCTTCACTCACGACGGCCGGCAGCTGGTAACACATCGACTTGCCGGCGCCGGTAGGCATGATGACAAACGTGTGGTTGCCGGAAAGGAGATTACAGATGATGTCTTCCTGTTCTCCCCGAAACTGAGTGAACCCGAAGACCTCTTTCAACTTTGCCTTAAGGGTATCCTTTAACGACGGATCATCAAGCATGGCCATTTGTACTTTTCTTCGACATCAATCAACGGTTTGATGTATGCTAGGGGAAATTCTGCCTCCTGTAACGAAGGAATCAGGATTGAAATTAGTAAAAAAACTTTTTTCGCAGGTAAAAATATTTCCGGGCCGGAAATAACGAATATCCCTCTACGAAAAAGAAAATGGGGCACTCCCGGGCGAAATAGCCCGGCTTTCCCGTGTTGATGAAGAAGATAGAAGTACTAGCGAAGCCGGCCGAAGGCGTCCTTGACCTTTTTCTCGTCCCAGCGGATGAACCGGTTGGCGGCCACATTGCACAGCAGCGCGATGGCGATGACAAAGAACCCGATTTTGAAACTTCCCTGGGTTTCGATGGCAAACAGGCCGTTTCCGCGGATGTGCGCAAGGTAGGTAGAGGCGCCGAGCAGCCCGACCAGTACGAGGGTGTTGATCAGGTTGAGGAACATCTGCCGGACCCGGTTGCGGAACTGGAGCAGGGAGGCGAGGGCGATCAGGCCTCCGGCGATGGCCAGGCCCGCGAGGTAAAAGGTGTTTTCGGAGGTGACTGTCTGATCACCTTTCGTATACGTAAGCGCAAAAGCGTTGAGGGTAGCCGATTCGGTACCGATGGTTTTCTGCCAGACGGGGAAGGCGAGGTAAAGACCCATGGATACGACGATCAGGGCCAGGAAAAGCGATTGGGGGCGTTGCAACATAGACTATATCAAATGGGATATAAGGCAAAAGTACGCCACAATTGCTCAATGCCCAAGGGGTAAATGCACCGGGCAGCGCGGAAACGGGGATTGGCCGTTATTTTTGCGAAAAAAAATGCGGGACGGAAACCTGCTGATTTTGAAAGAAATAGGGCGGCTTTGAAGGGGAATCGTCAAACTTTTTTCAACTTTTTTCCGGAAGGGGCTTGACAAAAGGGTGTTTTACCCCCTACCTTTGCAGTCCCGAAAGTAAGGGAAATGGCAAACAAAAATAAGCGAAAGTAGCTCAGCTGGTAGAGCGCGACCTTGCCAAGGTCGAGGTCGCGGGTTCGAACCCCGTCTTTCGCTCAGCAAACGAAGCCCCGCAAGTCGGGGCTTTTTTTGTGGCATGCCCGGGTGGTGGAATGGTAGACACGAAGGACTTAAAATCCTTTGGGCAGTAATGTCCGTACGGGTTCGAGTCCCGTCCCGGGTACGGAGTAAGAGCCAGTTGTGATGAGAATCATGACTGGCTTTTTTTGTTGGGGGTGGGGGGATTTGACAACAATTGGACAACATTTTCAGGCGTAGATTTCTCCAGAAGAATAATTCTCGGCCACACTGGGGTGATTTGCCCTTCTTGTGGAGATATTCTTTTTGCGACAATGAAAATACCCGAGCGGCCGAAACTTCCTGGAAGGGCGAGCAGCAAGATGATCTCACCTTTGTCCGAAGATAATTCGCACCTATTTTTATGCCCTTGTGTTTGCCGCTCATGTGAGCGGATACCCGGAGGAGCGCCTCACCGGTGTGTTGTCGGGTTTTCTCTTTTTGCACACATTCGCTTTTGTTGAAGTAGGGCCTGTCTTTGCGAGGAGCTTCAGTAGATGACATTTGATTATTTGCCGGTATGGAAGACCTGATTTATCTCGACTACAATGCTACTACTCCGCTCGCACCGGAAGTATTGGAGGCTATGATGCCTTATCTGACGAATTGGTATGGGAATGCCTCTAGTAGCCACCTGTTCGGTCAGCGGATTGCAGATGCTGTCAAGAAGGCCAGAGGGCAAGTTGCAGATCTAATTGACTGCGATCCAAACGAGATCGTATTTACATCCGGGGCAACGGAGTCCATTAATTTGGCTATCAAAGGAGTGCTTCAGGACCGGCTAGACGATAAAAGGCACATTGTGACCGTTCAAACGGAGCATCCAGCGGTATTGGATGTATGCCGGTTTTTGGAGACAAGGGGGTATGAGGTAACCTATCTCCCTGTTCAGCCGGATGGACTGCTCGAAGTAGAAGATTTTCGCAGGGCGCTTCGATCTGATACAGCTCTGGCTACAGTGATGTTGGTGAACAACGAAACAGGAGTAATTCAGCCTATTCAAAAGCTGGCTGAACTGGCACATGAAGTCGGGGCTCTTTTTATGACGGATGCTACACAGGCTGTAGGGAAGATGCCTGTGTCTGTGGACGATCTGGATGTTGATTTAATGGCTTTTTCGGCACATAAATTTTATGGGCCGAAGGGGGTAGGTGGGCTTTTTATAAGAAGTCAATCTTCACGAAAAATATGGCTGAGGCCAATTATTCATGGTGGTGGCCAAGAACATGAACTTCGTAGTGGCACACTGAATGTTGCAGGTATAGTGGGAATGGGAAAAGCTTGTCAATTGAGTGGAGATCAGATGGAGGTAGATGCATTGTCAATATCTAAGCTCCGCGATACTTTGGAGACTGCGCTACTTAAAATCGACCAAGCATTTATTAATGGAAGTAAGGAACATCGATTATATAATGTTACCAATATTACATTCCCCAATTTAGATGCAGTTATGTTAGTTGGATTATCTAAGAATATTGCTATTTCTAATGGGTCAGCTTGTACGTCTTTTGTGCTAAAAGCTTCACATGTATTGAAAGCCATGGGGTTAAAAGATGATGAGGCGTTTGGTGCGCTACGGTTTTCTTTCGGCAGAAATGTACATAGCAGTAGCGTCGATTATGTTATATGTGAAATGCGAGAAATTATTGAAAGGAAAAAATTTGTAAAATAACAACAAGGTAATAAATGGATCAAATATCGTAAAACAAAGTATATGAAAATTAATTAAATTCTGAAAACTCTTCTGCCCAAGAATTGACTACACTTAAGTCAATTGAATTTATATTCTTTCTAAGAACATAATTTGTAAAAGAATTGAAATATTTATTAATTTCTCTAGGAGTTAAACTATTCTTTGGAATTAACTTGACGATAGAAGATATTATGGATGGATCTATAGTGTGATTCTGTGGGTTAATATAATAGTTATTAAGTAGCTCAAGAACATAGGAATTGGCAGCCGGTTCCGTGATTTCGGCGTATTTAATCTTTTTAGTAATCCGAGACCAAAGAGCCGTTCCTAAGAGCATCTCGATTGTTTGTTCCTCGCCCTCGGCGAGGGTGAAGTTAAAGAACATTAACAAATTGTCAGAGAAGCTGTCCGAAAGATCTCGAAGAACTTGGGAAAATGCTTTATAAATTTTGGCTGGATAATATATTATATCTTCCATTTCGTCTAGCCATAAAACGAGCTTCCCTGAGTAAATAGGAGAATGGCCGGCATAACATGCAAACAATCCTGATAGGAATTTGATAATATCAGAATCGCTTGATATGTCTTTTGCTAATCCAAGTGATTTTAGCTCTGATTTTGTTACACCTGTATATATATATCTATTCATTAGCTGCTTTGTTGACGAATCACCACTTCCCATGAGTGATATGGCTTTCGCGAATTCAGAACTAGCAACAGGAGTAAGCAGTTGAATAAATTGGTCTAGTCCATGTTGTAAGATCAGTTGAGAAATATGAGTACAAATAGTATCAAAAGATAGCCAGTCGATTATGTTTTTTTGAAATTCTTTAATCGTTTTATTGCCATCCTTGGGGCTTCGAAGATAGATCTGGGTAATTTTTGTATTGGTCGAGTATTTTTCCATAAAATAGTAAGCGCTAAATGTTTTTCCCCCGCCATATGGACCCCAATTCAGGACGAGTTGGGTTGATTCATACTCAAGACATTCATCATAGCATTGCTGAATTTTCCTTTTAAGATCAGGAAGGCCAGCCCATACTAAAGAAGAAGTACGGGAAGGAGTGGTATCTTTGAAGGGATTTTTTGAAAGATTTATATCAGAGAGAATCATATTAAATTAATTAAAAAGTTGATAAATTTTATCGATAAGAGAATTGTACTTTACTGTACGGTTGACAATATTGCCGGTTGTCTTGACCGATCTTTTTTCTTGAGGAGGAGCACTTACAGAAAGTATGTCTTTTATCATATCACGTGCAATGTCCTTCGATGGAATTATATTATTTGCATACAAAAATAATACTACGTCACATGAAGTCCAAAAGTGTATACAAGGAAAAGCCAATTTCCAATCAGATAATGTACCATTTAATGCTTTTTCATCATCACTGATATAAATAGTTATTCCCCTTTTTAAGTGATGACTCAGATCTACCGCAACAATATAATTATCTACTTCCCCTTTGCTACCTCCTGGAGCTCTGCTGGGAAGTCTCTTGCTGAGTAATCGTTGCTCGTATGAATCAATATTTTGCCTACTCGGGTGTCTTACTAGTTTTTTGTTTTGTATTATTTTCTCAATACCTTTATTCTGGTGGTCCATGATTTCGATATGAACTTCATTGCTAAACGTCAGCGCTGCGTTATCAAACAAATGTCGCAGAAGAGATTTCTGGTGAAAGAACGTTTTGCTTAAATAGATACAACTACATGTATCGATAAGACAGTTGGGTTTCATTGTAAAAGTGTAACGGTTATATAACTTTCATTTGCCCTGCCTTTACTCTTTATCGAATAGTGTCTTCCGCCGTAAGAAATTCCGTCGTCCAAAAGTAGATGAATATCATCAAAATTAGCAACAATACTATTTGAACTAAGTAAGTCTATACAGACAAATAGAACAGATTCAAAAGCAGGGATTTTAAATAGACTTGATGACTTAACAGCAGATAGAGACTTTCCAAGAGAAATTCCAACTAGTCGAATTTTTTCATTGAATGGTAGCTCATTAAGAGATTGAAATGCTTTTAAAAACAATTTCGAAAATAAGGTAAAAGTAGAGCTGGATACCCATGACTTGTCGATATCAGTTATGTTGGTAGCTTCTAGACAAGGCAGTAATTCGATCATCTTTTCTCCCTCCGGTGTGAGAAAGTATGCCGTGGACCCTTTTCGTTTTTCAATTGAAACCAAATTTAGCTGATTTAGCCACTCGCAACGAGGAATGAGTAGATGTTCCGCATATTTTTGAGGCTTTGTCCAGATATAGTTTATCGTTCTAAATTTTTCATTTATTTGATTTTTTATAAAGCCAGATGATAACTCTCTTTTAGCTGTCAGTCTAATGTTTAAGGAGTCTTGAAATGTTTGCTGTAAAGATATTTGATTAAGTACTCCCCTTTGGAGAATATCAAGGACTAAAAAGATACCATCAGAGTCATAAGCTAAAAGAATAAAAAAATAGAAACACTTTTCGCTATTCAATAAGTTATCCTTTTCCGTTTTTGTACTTATAAAGGAAAGAAGAAGAAATGAAAGACGTGTATTAGACACAGTTCCATTGAAACCAGAAATAAGGTCAAGCGACTTGCATAAATCTATGTAATGATTGAAAGAACTCGTCGGTTTGGAGTTTTCTGTTATTTTTCCTTTGCTATTCCGGTATGATTCATCCAGCTGTTCTTTTTCAGAACTCCAATTCGTCAGTGAAACAAGAATATTTCGTTCTAATTTAATGCCAGATCCAATCTCAGAAATAATCTCAGAACATATTCTCAATTGCCTGGCTGTGGTATGTAGACTGCTTAGAAATCTAAACCTATCTACTTTGATATACTTCGTTAAACCCTCCATGCAGAAATTTAAGTATCAATCTTATGGATGATGATTTCTATATAAAACATGAAGCACATCCTTCTTCTTCAGTATCATGAAGCACATCTAAGAGGAGTGCAGACTTTTTATTGTAGTTTTTTCGACGTAGACGTTTTAAATATTCTTCCTTGATAGATTGTATTCTTTCTGGGGCAATCATTTCGGCCAATGTTTCGTCTCCGTTCCAGCTGCGAGTTGATTTTTCCTCATATTTCATTGCTTTCTTGAATAGATCTGGATGTTGTTCATAAAGCCATACCCATTCTATCTTCTGCTGATAGAAACAAAAATAACAGCCAGATCTGCTTCGCGCATATTGGCCAACAGATTGACCATTAATTTCGAAGTCAACAGGCTCGTAATATCTGGGGATACCAATGCCACTATCTTCCAGCAATTGAAATATATCGGATCGAACTAAGTTGTCATCATTGGTTGCTAATGGAAAGTGATTGTCGTACGCAAGTGGATAATTTGTTTGTTTTAGATAGTTAAGAACTAGCTGATTAAATAATTTTGTGTCCACACCTAGAAGCTGTGCCAACTTTTGGTCTTGCGAGAAATTATTGTTTTTCTTGCGTAACAAAACATTTGTAAATGGCTTTAAATTCAAGTTATTGTTCTGACTGTTTATCTCTTGAAGTATTTGAGTAAGATTTTCTAAGTTGTTTTCTGCCAATACCTTTTGAATAACATCTTCGCTCCAGATATTTAATCTGAAAGGGAAAATTGATTGAATATTCGTTTTTTGAGAAATATACCCTTCCCGATTCTCGTCGCCACGAATTCCTACATATGAAACTACTAAATCGTCACCAATAAAATTCTCAAAAGGTTCTAATTTTAGAGACTTCGTACACCACCGAGCGCTAGCAAATGGTATAAAGTTGCCATATATTTCAAGAAAATGATCGAATGGATCTTCTGTACTCTCCTCTGCAGCCCTCAAGCGTTTTATTTTTTTACCCAGATATATTTCGAGGTTCTCGATAAGTTGGTATGTCTCATCGAGCTCTTTGCCTGTGTCACACGTATAATACTCAATATCCAGCTCCGGATATTTTTGATGCATGTAAATGGCTAAGGCTGCACTGTCCTTTCCACCAGATATGCCTAACACATGTCTTACCTTGGTCATTTTTTCAACAGATCTTTAAGTATATTGGCTATTGCCGCAATGTTTACATCTGAGTCGGTTTTCAGAATACTCCGAATGGATGTTTCGATGGTTTGAATCTGGGCTTGCTTGGAAGCCGGCATTCGCACTACATTCTTGGTAATACCATCGACAAAGGATGTAATTTCCACCGAAAAAACGGACTCTTCGTCGGAGTTCACTTCTTCAACAGAGAGCTGCGTGAGGTTGTCGAGATCCCTGATGATTCCCTTGAACTTATCATAAAGTCGCAGTTCGTCTTCATCCTGAAGAAGATCCAGCGGTTTTCCTAAGACTGCCTGAGCAATTGAGTTCAACCAAGCCTTCCTATCGTCCAAGGGTGAGTTGAGCCGTTGCAGGAAAGTCTTTTGTGTACTTAACAACAGGTGTTTCCTGATACGCTGAAAGCGACTCTGCAATTTGGCACGATACTCGCTGAATGATAATCGCTCCCCAATATATTCATCCGTAATGAATTTTTCGAACCTGTCAATCAATTCATCGTAACTTCCGCGAAGTTCCCGGACAGAATCCTGTAAGCGCTCGATATAGATTTCGACAGACGTGGCACCCCGATGAAGATCATCGAGTGTGTAGCCTAAGGCGACCGGGAAATCCTCGAAGAATGTTTTTTCGGGTTCTTTTGACTGTGCTATCGCTTCCCGAATGGCCAGCGCCTCCTTGCTGAGCCGCTTTGTTTGCTTTGCATATGGTGGCAGATCGCGGTAGAAGGTCAAAAATGGCCGAACGACCTCTATAAATGCTTGGTTCCCAAAACGAAGTTCTGAGGATTGGTTGAGGAAGCGCCGATAGCTATTGAATAGATCAATGCGTACCCCATCCAAGCTAAATGCCTTGACTGCAAATCGCTGAGGGTTTTTATTGATCAATTCAAGTACCTCCGAGGACATTTTGGGTACATATACGCCTTCCTGAAACAGAGCGAAGTCGTCTCTTTTGATGTAGAGGAAGGCCGGTAACCAGAACTCAATCAGTCCTTGTTTGAGCTTATAGGGTCTTTTTGACAGTTTTTCTACAAGGTCCGCAACGGATTTTCGAGACAGCTTAGACTCTTCCAGAAAGGCGGAACATTCTGTCCAAAGAAAATGAAAAGATGAGTTCGGGGCGGGGCTGAGTGGTTCGAGAAGCTTATTTCCAGACGGCCGATCCTCTCCAAGTACTAATCCATTTTCTTTCAGTAGTGTCAGATAGATCGTCTTTTCCGGAGGGAAACGATCTTTTTCAAACCCTAGATCTGGTTCATGCCAATTGTTAACCAAGCGTTGCAGAAAGAGACGCTTAGGCGCATTCATGGACGAGGAGATCTTGTGGCGGTTGATTAGTTCGTTTCGAAACCTGGGAGTGCGATCATAGACTTCGTAGCATACCTGCGAAAGCAACTTGTTGAGATCGCGACGGCTTTGAATACCGCGTTTTTCTTGTCCTCTGAAAACCCACACAGTGGAGGTGTCTACGGTCTCGTCTTGAAGAAGTCCATCGAGAATGTAGTGATTGAGCAGATTCTTGTGATGCTGCAATAGCTTTTGTAGTTCTCGAACAGCAACGAGGTCGTCCGGGTTGCGGTCTATTACCTTTTGGGTGCGTTCGATCTCTTCCAATTGCTCCCGTATGGGATTGGTGTTCTGATAATGCACATAGATAATCGCCTCTTTCTGCCTTTCGGAATGTATTTTGACCTCGTTTAGTGAAAGGGCAGGGTTGAAGATGAGGTTAATATATCCGTCCACTTCACCCGAAGGGGTCTTGTCTATAGGCCATTCGGAAATATGATATTCGAAGAGGCGCGGAGTTCCGTTTTCATACGCATACATCTTCGCCAATATGGGTGGAAGCTGATAATACCGTTGAAGAAGAGTTGTGACATCGCCGATGGTGTCTACATCCGCTTGTTGTATTGCGGTCTGGATATCCAGGTCTGTACCCTCATTCGGAACATACCGTGTTTTGTAGGCACGATACTGAATGATCTTCCGCTGCGTGAGGTTTTCCAGGAGCTCAGCCGTGTTTTCAAGGCCAAGACAAGTCCTTCCATATTCCTCAAGGAACAAGCGATCAAGCACAGCGCTTTGAGGTAAAGTCAGGCTGAGGAGACCAATGGCCTTAACCAGTTTTTCGTAAGGTTGAGTATGGTCCGGAAAACAGCGCTCCACATTTTCCAGTGCCAATCGAATCCCCAACCATGCCAGATAGTCGGTATTGCTTCGAGAATTTAAGAACGCGTAATAGTTGAATATTAAGTAATCAAACACGTTCGCCGCGTTATAAAACGGATTGTGTTTGTTCTGCTCAAAATGACCAAGTCCTGTATCGTCAGTCGCTTGAAGAAAAGAAAATACCGAACGCTCATTCTGACCATATCTCTGCAAAGCGATCGTCAACACAGACGCTGAGAGTACATCCAAGGGATATAGCTTCTCGGCAACGTCTTGAGCCATACGATGATCCAATCGTAAGCTATTGGATCTTTGCGCAATCGATAATGATTCTGTAATATCTACCTTCTTTTGAGCCGGTCTATTGAGGTGTTGCGCCATCAAAAGAAGTAGTTGCTCGACCGGTTCGTTGAATGTGATTTCTCTGAATCGCCCTTTCACTTTTGACCATTCATTGCGTTGCGTGGACGTCAACGAATAAGCATATGCATCAAAATTTTGATGCACGGTTGTGAGGAGGCAGAAATTGTAATCTTGATTATTGATAAACTCTGTCAGCTGCTGTACAAAATACAGTTCCTGTTCAGGGTGGTTGTCAGCGGCATATTCAAGGAATTTTCCAAACTCATCTATGATTAAGACGACGAGAGGTTGTTCTCCATTCGAAAGCGCTTTATTTAACGTATAGTATTGGTTAAAGATTTCTGCAAGAATGGCCTGGGGTAAATTGACGGTTGTCGCCGTATCGATATTCAGCTGCTCGGCGAAAACGCTTACGATAGACCGGTATTCGCCGACAAATTTGATGAATTTAACTGTTGCGTTCGATACCAAGCTAACTTCAAAAAAGCGCTGCTTCTTTCTCAATGTTTGTTCAAAGGCCCATAGAAGTGACGATTTTCCGGTGCCATAAGATCCGATCACGTTGAAAGCCCGAGTGCCTTGCTTAAAGTCGTTGGCTATTTGGTGGACAACTCGTTCCGCATTCGGAGTGGGATAATACGTAAGCTCCCGCTCGGCATCACGGATGATGTTGACAGAAGGGCTGTAATGAGTGAGCAAGGACTTGGTATTAGCTTTCATAATAGCGAGTTAAAATGGACAGGGCCGAAGGGCGCTCCTTAAAAGATAGCTCCCGAATTCCTGCCTGGTCACTAAACACAACGTTTCGATCGGTAGAAGCGACGGCTTCCAGCTTGCGATAAAGTCCTGTTGCATTTAAAGCGAATACGCTACCCACCTGATTCATGGATGTGAGCAGTGTATTGAAGCTTACCGAACGGTCGAAACTAATATCTGCTTCGTCTGCATTTGCCAGTATGGCGTATAGCAGGATGTCGTTAGGTAGGTCGTTACGCTCTGTGTTTTGTATCGAAAAATACTCTTCGGTCTCGATTTTCTCTTGCCCGGAGATTCTACGAGACTCTGTCTCAATGAGGTTCAAATCAGTCAAAATGCCTATTGATCCTTCTTCGCGGTCCTTTGACTGAGAAACAGTGCGGAGATACATCTTAGTGAATACTCCGAAATCATTCAAAACGGTACCTTCATTTACCGAAGTCTGCAAAACTTCCGCTTTCCGTTTTACAAAGGAGAGAAAATTGTGCTTTGTAAATTCGATCCGATCTCGGCGAAGTTCGTTGAAAACCAGATTGTATATTGAGGAATAGCCATTTGTTACCAGTCGATGATGTAGTAACCATAAAGTACCTTGGTCCTCAATGTAGGGGTCCCAACCACCATCGCTCAGAAGCCTGTGTGCGAGCTGATTGGGTGACTCATCTTCATTTAGCAAGCCAAATGCCTTCATCCAAAAGCGGATGGAATTGACCATGTTTTTTCCAACCCCCAGCCGAACGACAGCGTCTTCGTCCGTAAACGACCGCCTTGGAGTGTCCATAACGTAGTCGTATCCTTTCTTTAGCCAAAGATGCCGGCATTGAAACGTTTCGTGTCCAGAGAAGGATAGACGGGGGGTGATACTCCGTTTAATATCAGGCATTTGCATTCTTTTGTCTTAAATAAATATAATTATGTACATATTATATTGTACAAATCATACTTGAAAGTTGCCTCCCATTATTCAAATCTACGTTATTTATAATGGTTCCGGGAATTCAATCTGAAGGTTTTCAAGAGGGTCTGAGGCGATCAAATTGAGTTGTGGAGCTTAAAGAGAAAAAAAGCAACAATGCTTGTATGTGAGTAGACCATCGTTTACCCCGGTACAGAAGAGTCCCTACCAACCTACTCTCAAACAGGCCATTGCCCATTAACATGTATCAACCCAACGACAGGGATGGAGTGGTTTGAACCGGAAGGCCAGCAGCTTGCTGTGCCGAGTTACGGCTGTACGAACTGGGTATTCTCTGGTTGATAAAGTCGTCGAGGCAAAGTCCACCGAAATAACAGAACCAGTTGTTGCAGCTCATAGAGCAGTAGAAAAAGACGTAAAGCCGTCTTAACGGTGGCGCGGCTGGATCGGATTGGTCAGGATATAAGAAAGACCTTACGGCTGTTAAAATGCGCCGTAGAGATTGTAGTGACCGATAACCCGCATTTTAGCCGTGCATTATCCACATTCTGAAGGCAGTAGCCGAGGTGCAAACATAGCCTAGCTATTAGATTTTGAAAAAGGAACTCATCTATTCCCCCCTCCCCAACCAACGTTTCCCCAAAAACCTCCTCACCGGCTCATCATACCCCTTCAAACACACATACGCCAGTATTATCGACCCGATGACCAATGCCGCCGCTCCCGGAAACGATTGCCGGAAAGTAAGGTTCTCGTTTTTAACCCAGGCATAATACCAGTAAATGAAGGGGTAATGAACCATATACAGCGGGAACGAAATATCCCCCAGAAATTTGCTGATACGGAGCGTAACGGGGTTCTTCGTTTTCTCCGAAGCGCCGAGGTACACAATCGCCGGGAACAGGATGACCACACACAGCATATCGTATAACCCGTTCATCCAGAGATGCTCACTGCCCCCAATTCGGGGAACGGCCGACAAAATAACAATGGCCAGCCCGCCTATCCAGAGGCTTCCTTTCACGTTCGCCGGTTTGAATACGCGGGAGAGTAATAGCCCTGCCGGGAAGGAAAACAGCAGGCGTAAAGAGCCGCCGAGCATGTTTTCTCCCGTCACTGAAAATCCAACGCATATATCGCCCAGGGGTCCCCAAATAGCGAATAGGGCCAGTCCGGCGGCGGCCAGTAGCACCAGTACCGAAAGTACTCCCGTTGAGAATTTCCGAATGAAAAGCGCGTAGAGAATGTTGCCGATGTATTCGAAAAACAAGGACCAGCTGGGGCCGTTCAGCGGGTACATTTCACCCACGCCACGGATTTCAAAACCGGGTGTTGCCGGAATCAGAAGGGCGTTAATAAGCGTAGCGACGAGTAGACTTGCCGCTGATATTTTCGAAACATCCCAGGCCGCGCAGCCCTGTAAATAAAACACCGCGGCGCCGATAATCGCCCCCATCACGACCATTGGATGCAGGCGGATAAACCGACGCGTTAAGAACTCTTTCACTGTCATGGTCTTCCACCGGTCGTCATACGCATAGCCCATCACAAAGCCCGACAGCATAAAGAAGAAATCCACAGCCAAATAGCCGTGGTTGATTTTCTGATCGATGTGACTGGTAGCAAAGGCTTCAAAGAGGTGAAAGCATACGACCGTAATGGCCGCTACGCCCCGTAGTCCGTCCAGAATGGCATAGTGCGGTTTGGTGTCCGCAAAAGCGGCGGCGGAGGGGATGTTTTCGGACGCAGGTACAGGATGTATCATGATTTAGAGGCAGAGCATGGCTGGCGATGAAAGAAGAACGAAACCCTTCGCCGATACTCAGTAAAACGCAAGTACGCTCCGTTTCGCCTTCCAAAGCAAGTCATAGCTGCCGGGTACAGGACGGGCGGTTTCGGTTAGCTGCACCGCCCGCCCGTCTGCTTCCGGCCAATATTAGGCCTCTTCTTTGATTTTCGACGTCAGATAACCCGTCAGTGCAGCTTCGAGCTCCGCAGAAAAGGCATAGATATCGTCGATGGACTTGATCTCGGCCTTCGTTTCTTTTTTGGTGGCGTCGAAGGTACCGATGTATTTTTTGGACTGACCGTTGAGGTATAGCCGGCAGAGCGGCTTGCGGTTGTTATCGTCCAGAAAAATGGCAAAATAAGACAGCGCGTCACGGTAGGTAATGCGGCTGACAGGTACATGCTTCCGCAGAATAGCCCGGACGATGTAAAACCCTTCGAGTTCTTCTTCCGTCGTGATGATTTCGGCTTTATCCGGTTGACCCGGAATGGTTGGCGAAGCGGCCGGTTCTTCGGTCGGCGCGCCGTCGATCGTCAGTTTTTCGTCAGTAGTGATGGCGAGTTTCAGCCGGTCGTTGAGCGTATCGTTAATGAAATTGGCGATGGTTCGTTTGAGCAGCGGTTTATAGTAGTCCAGCACTTTGGCGGTAATCATCGACGGGTATACCTGGCGGACAAAATGCTTGGCAAACTCATCCCCGGGATCGTTGAATTCCTTTTGCAGCAACGTCCGTAATTCATTCGAATTTTTGGACTCGAAAGCGGATTGATACACGCTTTCGACGTCGAAACTGGATTTGTGAAACTCCTTCAGTTTCTCAATCTGCCCGTCTTTAATAGCCTCAAGATTAAATTCGAAGAACGGCTTGTCGTCCATTTTGTTGGCGTCGACGAGGTCTGTGTAAAACCGGAAAATCAGGCCGTTGGTCAGGATGGAAAACTTCGCTTTCGAAACATGAAAGTAGCGGAGGAGCTGGCCGTCGTGCACGTCGAGCGACTGCCGCCAGTGCTTGCATTCCACCAGGATTACCGGCGCGCCGTCCTTGAAAATGGCATAGTCGATTTTCTCGCCCTTTTTGATACCCACGTCACAGATAAACTCCGGCACTACTTCGAGCGGATTGAAGACGTCATAGCCCAGCGTCTGAAGGAAGGGCATGATAAAGGCGTTCTTGGTGGCTTCTTCGGTATGAATACTGTCTTTGAGTTGTGACACGCGCTCGCCCAGCGCGCGGACCTGGTCTTTAAAGTCCATGGAGGATACGGTTTGAGTTTGGGCGAAAGGACGGGAATAGGAAGGAAAGAGGGTACCCTGTGAAATGGGGGGTGGGGGCAGCGCAAAATAGGTTTAGGAATGAGATGTGTTGAATGGGAGACAAGAATGGGTGTTTTTCTGGGAAAGAACGGGAAAATGCCCGTTTTATATCCCTCTGACATGTTTTATGTTTGAGCATAGAAAGGGACAGGTTTTACCCAAAACACTACTAATAGCTAATGAACAAAACATTGAACTGATATGAAGCGAATCGCTATTTTTCTGACTCTTTGGGGGATGTGTTTATCGGCCACTTCACAAATAACAGAAGTGAGAATTGACTTGGCAAATACAAAAAAAATACCCAATACTATTCCACCGGGTAGCGTTAAGATTACAATTGAGAATGAATTAACACGAAAGTATAAATACGAAATTACCAGAAATATGATTGACGTGATACCAAAACCTATAAAAATGGAGACAGAAGAAACTAAGGAATTAGTTTCTTCTTTTAAACGAGATAATATGAATAGTCAATGTGAATCTATACTTTCTGAAATAACCTTGTTGCATGAAGCAAAAAGTGAAGAAGAACTTGCTGAGCGAAATATTGAAATAAAAAAATTAATTAAAGACAGTCATTGTGAGAAACTACTGGCTGTACTTGAAAGTAAAATGAAAGAATTTCAGTCAAGTTTTTACATTGAAAATCTAAAGAAAAACCAAAAAGTAATTCTTAAAATAAGGAGATCAGATACAACTGACAGCATGAAAGATCTCAAAATATGGGAGTTTGAACTGCGAACAGAATCTGATATGGATAACTGGATAATTCACTATGGATTTACCTATATCCCAAGTATTCTGATGCGTAATAGTCAGTATTTTTCCGAAGCGGATGCTAATGGAGGCTATGTTGTTCGCAAAATGAGCAATAAACCGGAAAATGAATGGAGAAATGGGAGCCCTACCGTTAGTTTTACGCATCCGTTTAACAAAGTATATAGAAAAGATATGTTTGGAATGTCCATCGTGACGGGCACCAATTTCTCTACCTATAATGCCGGCTTGGGATTGTCTTATATAAGGGGATACAATGGGTTGTTTACAGCAGGAGTAATGTACACGCAGAAAGATGCACTGAATGGCCAATATAAGGATGGTAGTGTGCTGAAAGAAAACCTGAATTTTGATCAGCTACATTATAAAAAGGGTGGAATCGAATTCTTTTTCTCACTCTCGTTAAGACTTGATAAAAATCCTTTTGCAGAAATACCGGAAAAGAAGTAACGGGACCCAAGTGCACTTGATATACGTAGTATCGGATTTGTATAATTCTTTGATCTTGATTTCCTAACAATTACATATACCTGTTGAGACAGTAATTGGTATATCTTATACGTTACGGATGTCAAACGCCGGATCGTAATCCGCCAAACAAAAATCCCCTCTCCACACCGGAAAGGGGATTTTTCATTCTAACAAGCAACTACTTTACTTTTTCTGCTCCGACAAAAACGTAATCAGCGAAGCAAACTCTTCATACGACAGCGCGTTGGCCAGGCCCGTCGGCATCATCGACGTTTCCATTTCCTTCCGGGAAATGACGTCGGATGCCTTGATGGTATATACCTGACCGGTAATGTCGCGGAGGACGAGCTTCGTCGACGATTCTTCCGTCACAAAGCCCGTATAGGTTTTCTTGCCTTTGGCCGTAATCATCACCGTCGCGAAGCCTTGTGAAATCGAGGCGTTCGGCTTGAGGATGGATTCCGCAATCTGCTCGCGTGTCATGATCGAGCCGATCTGACCCATAAACGGACCTTTCATCGGCTCGTTCTTGCTCAGGCTGTGGCAGGCGATGCAACCCTGCTGGGTGAAGAGGGTCTTACCCAGTGCCGGATTTCCTTTGATTTTCGCCATCGCCAGCATCACGTCTTCGATCGACGCTTCGCCTACCTGGCCTTTTTTATTCCGGATCGACTCCAGGTCTACCTTCGGCTCTTCCTTCGCGGCTACCACCGGCTTCTCTTCGCCCAGCTCGGCAATGTCGAGGCGCATGCGGCTGTTCAGGTCGGTGAAGAAGGCCTTGTCGCCGGTTTTCTTTGCTTCATCCACGAGGAAGGTTTTGATCTTCGGCGTAGCTTCCCAGGCAATACCCTTGTAGTACGGGCCGTGCGTATCGGGGCGGGTACTCCACCACCACGACGCATCGTACGGGGCTTCTTCCTGGTAAATACGGCCCAGCGTCGTCAGGATCTGCTTTTTCAACCCGGCGTCGGACGTACGGCCATAAGCGGCGATCATACCGTCTACGGCTTTCGGGCTGTGCAGGTAACGCAGCGTCCAGAGGGCCAGCGTAGATTCGTCTGTGCCGATAGCTTTCACGCAGGCGTCTACGGCATTGAGTGCTACCAGCGCCCGTACCGCAAGGTGCGGCAATACAATCGCGGAGTTAGGCGTTGCGTGCGGACCTTCCGTACCCATCGCCGGAGCGACAAACGACGAAGGTACCTTGATCTTCAGCAGCGCCTGGGCAGCTTCTGTCTTGCCCAAACGGCCGAGTCCGATAATGGCTGCGGATTGTACCCGCGGATTGGAGCTACTCAGCCCGGCCAGGAAGGGTTCAGCCGGTACCTGTGCGGCGAGTGCCTTCCGATCGCCCAGAATACGCAGCGCATACTCCTGCATGGCCGGCTCTGCTGCCAGCTTCACCAGGTTCGGAATACCTGCCGCGCCTGCTGCCTGTGCGTAGGTGTACATGGCCGCGACGCGGGCTGTTGCCGGTGCTTTGGCATCAGCGGCGAGCTTCCACGTAGCCGACGTAATCTTGTCGGCAGGGTGGAGGAGAAGCTCCTGGGACGCCGCCAGACGAGCCACACCGCTGCCGGATTCCAGTACGGAGACCAGTTTCTTGACGGATGCGTCTTTCAGATCTTTGAACTCTGTGTATTTCCAGTCTTTCGGAATGGCGCGGACGACAAAGCCTTTCGACGGGTTACCGGAGTAGCCGGCGCCGTCCCATGCAGCCAGATACATCCGGCCAGAGGCGTCGATGTCTACGTCGGTGATCTGCGCAAGCTTGATGAATTCTTCTTCTTTCTGGGTATACGACGGGCCGTCGGCCGTGACCCGGTGGAGGTACAACTGGTTACGTCCCCAGTCGGCCATCATCGGCGTATGGTTGAATTTCTCGGGCCAGGAGGCGTCGTCAAGGTAGATGGAGCCGGTGCCGGATCCGCCGCCTACGTCCACCAGCGCCGGGAGAATTTCTTCCGTAAAATGCTTGAACAGCATCGGATAGCCGTATTCTCCGCTCTGGATGTGGTGGCTGAAGCGGATATTCCAGCCGCCGCCGTCGTTGGTATTGTCCCGGGTGAAGGTATTCATGTACGGGTCAATGGCGACATCGTAAATGTTCCGGGTCCCATGTGTATAGATTTCCAGCTCAGTACCGTCGGGGCGTACCCGGACGATCCCGCCGCCCAGCATCGTCAGCTTGCGGCCGTCCGTACCCGTCGCATTGTGGAAACCGAAGTCGCCGGCTGCGATGTAAATCCAGCCGTCAATACCCATCCGGATACCATTGGTGGCGTGGTCGGTACCACGGCTGACGATAAACTTTTCGTTCGAAACATGCTGGACAAGCGGCTTCGAAGGACCATCGGCGACGCCGTCGTGGTTTTTGTCTTCGAACACGACGAGGTCCATCCCCGTCGCTTTTTTCGTTTCGGGGGAAAACGTGGTGTGCAGTACGTAGACCTTGTCGCCGACAACCTGAATACCGCGCGGGTCGTCGACAACCGCAAACGTGGTGTGGCTGTCTACTTTGCCGTCGTTGTTGGAGTCGACAAGGCGGACGATCCGCCCCTTGCCCATTTCCTTGCCGAGCGATCCGATCATGTCGACGCCGACATACACCTCGCCCGTCGGGGCAACAGCCAGACACGCCGGACTGGGTGTCAGGGAAGGACCGCAGAAATTGGCGACCTTGAGCTCCGCCGGCCACGAGGCCGCATTCAGGAGCGAATCGGGGACGGCCTTACGGGAAGGCTTGTCCTGCCGGGGTTGGATTTCCGGGTTGTTTTTCAGCCCGGTGAGCATGACGGCGACGGTAAAGACCGTCAGAAAAACCTTGAGCATGTTCAGAGATTAAGCCGTTGTATATAAGACGGTGCAAATGAACAGAATCGGGAAAAACCCCGCACTCTTTCTCGACCAATTAGTATAGAAGAAGGACGTAAAGAAATACCCTTTTCTCCGGCAGAATTGGGAGAAAAGGTATAAAAAGGAAGAAGAAAGGAAGGAATTTTCAGGGAAAGACCGAATAGCAGGGAGAAACGCCGTCAGGCAACAGCAGTTCCCGAAACAGCTCAGGCGACGGCCGTACTTCTCCGGAATACCTCCATGTAAACCCCGAATGCTTTTTGGGCTCCGTCGACGATCTCGTCTTCTACGCCGGTTCCGCGGTCGCTCAAATACGTGCGAAACTGCTTCCAGAGCGAGCCGGTTTCCGACCCGTATCCTTCGTAAAAACGGGAGTTACCCGCCAGTTCCCCAAGCTCCGGGTGTGCCGACAGCCATTTCCGGATTACCTGCCCGCCGAGCATCGAACCTTCGGCTACGTAAGCTGCGCCCAGCAATGCCGTGTCAGACCAGGTATTCAGTTCTTCGGGTATTTCCTCAGAAGGAGCTTCACCTGCGGCGTCAAGGTCGGCGAGCAACCAGGCCGTTTTCAGGCGTTCTTCAAGCGGATACCCGGCAACGTCCGCCAGGGCATTCTCCAGCGCCCGGTGAAAGACCAGGTGCGTTTGCATCAGGTGCAGGTATTGAGCGACAGACAGCGTACCGCTGCGCAGGTCTTCGGTATAAAAAAGAGCTTCAGCAGCCTCGTGCTGAGGCCGTGTTTCTTCCCGGAGCCGGGTCAGGAGATCATTCATGCAGGGTATCGTTCTGAGCCACCCAGAAATCGATGGCGCGGCGGAGCATTTCGCTTGTTTCGCGGTAGCCGCCGGGTTTAACGAGGTAGGCATTGGCGCCAAGGTCAAAGGCCCTGCGCATATCCCGGGGATTATCAGAGGTACTATAGACGACGATCGGCAGGTTGCGATACTGCCCGCCGGCACGCACCTGCTGCAGAATATCGAGGCCGCTCGCACCGGGGAGGTTGAGGTCCAGAAGCAGCATACGCGGCGTTTCCTCCTCCGAAAGGTACCGGATAGCCGATATGCCGCTATTCAGCACACAGTAGGTAGGCGGCTGCTCAATCTTTTTGACGACACGTTTGAAAATATCGATATCGTCCGGATTGTCTTCAATATAGAGTACGTCGATCATAAGTGTCAGGTGGTGGGAAAGGAGACAAAGAACGTTGTTTCCTGCAAAGGTTCGCTTCTAAACCAGACGTTTCCGTTGTGCCGCTGCATAATACGCTTTACAATGGCCAGTCCTACTCCGTGCCCTTCCACATTTTTAGCGTTGTCAAGCCTGCGGAAAAGCTCAAAAATATGATGCCCGTCTTTCCTGTCGATCCCGATACCGTGATCGGTGACCGAATACCGGACCTCGTTTCCAAGCCGTACCCCCTCTACGCGGATTGGCGCATTGGTGACCGTCCGGGAATACTTGATAGCGTTCGAAAGCAGGTTACTGAATACCTGCTGGATCATGATTCTGTCCCCGTTGATAGGCGGGGTATCGCCGATATCGATAGCAGCGGCCTTCTCGGTGACCAGCAATTCCTCCCGAACCGATTCCAGTATACTTTTCATGCCGACCGGCTCCGGAGAAAGCTCCGCACGCGAAGTCCGCGCATAGTGCAGAATCTGACGGATCAGTTCTCCCATGCGGCTGCTGGCGCCGACTATTTTTTCGAAAATCGGCCGCGTTTCCGCGTCGAGGCGATCGTCGTAATCTTCCAGCAAAATCTCCGCATAGGTCTTGATAGACGCCAGCGGCACGCGCAAATCATGCGAAACGGTATAGCTGAAGGTATCCAGCTCCTCGTAAGCCAGTTGCAGCTGTCGGTGCAGGTGTTGAAGTTGTGCCGCCCGCTGCGCGGCTACCTGCAATACTTCGTCTTTTAAACGCAGGGCCAGCAGTTCATCTGCCGGATGCCAGGGATCGGCTTTTCCGTGGACGAGCTGCGTCCATTTCTCGAAGCTTTTCCGGGGCTCAAGCCGCTGGATACCGTTATCGTCGACCATCACCGGTTTTTCCGGATTTCCACCCCAGGATACCTGCTGAAGTGTCTCGGGCCGGAACCACAGCAGGTATTCTTCTGCCGAAACCCGCACCGCCAGCAGGCCGGCGGCAGTTGCAGGGTGGTCGGCGGCGGCCGGAAAAAAACGCGCTAGCTGATGAGTTCGGAAGATACCGTTGGCTAATTGCGACGGCAGCCAGGCGGTAAGCGCCTCAAGAAACGGTCGTTCCGGTACGTGTCCAAGGGTTTGTATATCTCCTTCGGTCAGGCAGGCAAAGCCGCCGGCGCGAAAAAGATGGAGAGCTGTCACCGGTCGCGTCGTCAGTCCTTCCACCCGGTTCCAGTTTTCCTGCATGTTTTGCCGCAGCGTATGGAGAGTTGCCTCAGCACGGGCGACGGCCGCATATTCCTGCTCATCGTGCCGGAACTCCAGGGCGGCAGAAAGCAGCTGACTGACTACTTTTCCCGCCATGCGTGCGTCATAATCCACCAGCCGGGCGCTTTGGTAGTGATGACAGGAGATGAGTCCCCACAGGCGCCCTTTGTAAAGCAGGGAGAAGCTCATACTCGACCGCACGCCCATGTTCTTCAGGTATTCGATGTGTACCGGAGAAACGGCCCGCAGGATGGAATGCGTCAGGTCCGGCGCCGGGTCCATCGAAGCGGAAAGTATCGCTGCCGGCGTGGCGTCAACATCCGCGATGATGCGTACCAGGTTGATCAGGTACAGGTCCCGGGCCTGCTTCGGGATATCAGAAGCAGGATAGTGGAGGCCTAGAAACGGCTCCAGGTGGTCTTCTTTGGTTTCGGCGACAACTTCCCCGTTCCACTCTTCGTCAAACCGGTAAATCATGACCCGGTCATACCCGGTCATCTGCCGGACCTTCACCGCTACCTTGTTCAGTAGCTCAGGGAGAGAGGTAGTTTGCTGGAAATCGGCCATGACCTGGCCCATCAGATGCTGCAGCCGGGCATGGCTGACCGAGGTTTCCTCCGGTTCCAGTTCCATTATCCAGAACCCTTCCTGCCGGTGTACGACGACATGGTACTTTGTTCCGTTGAACATCAGGGACTCCGGGTACAGGGCTTCCGGCGCTGAAACGATGTTCAGCAGGATTTCCTTCAACCTGCCCGCCGGCAGATCGCCCGGCTGGCAATCAGCCAGCGCCCGGCCGGGAACAGGCGTATCCGGGAAATTGGCGCTGACGTACCGAATAGTAAGGGTCGCTTCGTCAACCGCCAGGAAATACCCGTGCGACTGCACTTTTCCGAGGTGTCGGATGGGTTCCTGTTCGCAACCGTTGAAAGGAGATTCCTGCATAGGAAATGGTCTGGTGTTGCCTGAAAAGCAGGAACACGTTACTAGTTACCCCAAAGCCGGGCAAATTGTTTTCGAATAACCGGCCGGAATACAAAATTTCCGATTTCGGACGGATTATTTCTTTTTTCACGGCATATTTCCTCCCGATATCGATCACCCGCCCGACTACTACTACCCAAATCCGCGTATGCATTATTCCGATCTCCGGGAATCGGGCCAGTTTTTCACGGTTTCCGGAACCGGCATCGTCACCGATTGCAGCCATCATTTCCTCGAACAGCTGGGCTATCCGGCCGGCGCTGTGTTGGGTACCGGGCTGGATGCATTGCTCTGGAATACCGGCTGGGACGCATTCGCGGAATTGACAGGGGAATTGCTCGATAACCCGGGAATGCCCGTCGCCCTGCTCCTTCTTCAAACAGCAGCGAACAAGCCTTTTGGCATACGGTTTTTCCCGGAGACCCGTGAAAATAGCATCCGATACGCCTATCTCCCGGCTGATCAGCCGGTACCGGTCGTTGGGAATGACGCCGTGCTGATGAGCAAGGTCCTGTCTCACGACCTGAAAGAACCGCTCCGGAAAATGGCGCAGTATACGGATCGTATCCGGGGCAGCGCGGAGCTGTCGGCCGACAACCGCATGCTCCTGCAACTGACCAATGACCTGTGCTACCAGACGATGGAACGGTTGGAGGCATTTCGGGAATACCTGTACTTTTCTGCACCGGCGATGGCAGACGGGTCATTCCTGCCGATGGCAGATCTCGTTGCAAAGGTGTGGGAACGGGTCAGTGAAGAGCACGGTGTCGAGCGGTCGCTGTTGCAGTATGAATCCTCTGTATTGCGGGTTTGGGGGCATCCAGAACGTTTTCAGCGGCTGTTTTATCACCTGCTCGACAATGCGGTCAAGTTCCGGAGTGCGGACCGGCCGTTGCAGATTGCTGTCAGGATAATGCCGGCCGGCGGGCATGTAACGATTACCGTCGACGACAATGGCCGCGGTTTTGCTGCCGAATTTGCCCGCGATGTATTCGGGCTTTTCCGGAAGCTGGACAAACACGCGTCGGGTACAGGCGCCGGGCTGGCCATTTGCCGGAAGATCGCAGAGGGGTACGGCGGTACTGTTTCGGCTTCCGTTCTTTCACCCGCCGGCACTCGGATACGGATCGATTTGCCCGTATCCTGCTCTTGAAGGCGGTTTTTCATCCGTAAAGGACTGAATCAGAGACAACCCCGTTCAGGACAGGCATCCGTCCATGTTTAACTATTTTTTATTGAAATCCAGGGAATAATCTTGTCGGAAAAACACTAACTTGCTTAGCGTCAAAATCATACGATGCTCATGGGCCGGAAAGTATTAGTGCTGAATCAAGATTACTCAGCGTTGACGATTTGCTCGGTCGCCAAAGCGTTTTTACTCGTATACCTGAAGAAAGCGGACCTCATTGCCGAATCCCAGAACGAGAGCCTGCGGAGCATTAGCCAGTCCTTTCCCCTTCCGACAGTTATTCGCCTCCACAAGTACGTCTACCTGCCGTACCGGGGTGTGATGCTGACGCGTCAGAATATCTTTCGCCGCGACGGAAACCGCTGCCAGTATTGCGGAACCAGCGAAGACCTCACCCTGGATCACATGTATCCGAAGTCAAGAGGAGGCAAATCCAGCTGGGACAATCTCGTTACCGCCTGCAAGCGCTGCAACTCCCGGAAAGGAGATTTTACACCCGAGGAAGCCGGTATGGCCCTGCGCCAACGGCCCTTCAAGCCGTCCTTTATCATGTTTATCCGGGATTTTTCGGGGATAATCGACGAAACCTGGCTGCCGTATCTGGGCAGAAAGGAAAAAAAGGTGACCGACTGAGGCGTCCTGGCGTTTTCGCTCCGTAAACGCGTACCTTTGGGTATAGCATTTGGAGCAGTATCATGCGGGAAGACTATCTGAAAGGGGATAAAGAGGCGCTTTCTCCGGTAGACCGGGAAATCGAACGGGCGCTGCGTCCGCTTACCTTCGGCGACTTTACAGGCCAGGACAAAATCCTGGAAAACCTCAAAATATTTGTGTCGGCTGCCCGTATGCGGGAAGAGGCCCTTGACCATGTGCTCCTGCACGGTCCTCCGGGGCTTGGAAAGACCACCCTTTCCAACATCATCGCCAACGAGCTGAACGCCGGTATCAAAATTACCTCAGGCCCGGTGCTGGATAAACCCAGCGACCTCGCCGGCCTGCTCACAAACCTTCAACCGCACGACGTACTCTTTATCGACGAGATTCACCGGTTGAATCCTGTCGTGGAAGAATACCTGTACTCGGCCATGGAGGATTATAAAATCGATATTCTCCTGGATTCCGGACCCAATGCCCGCAGTGTACAGATCAGCCTGAACCCGTTTACGCTGATCGGCGCGACGACCCGTGCAGGGTTGCTGACATCGCCGCTTCGGGCCCGTTTCGGTATCAACGCCCGGCTGGAGTATTACGATGCCCGGCTGCTCTGTTCGATTGTGAAGCGTTCCTGCGCGATTCTGCGTACGCCGATCGAAGAAGAAGCGGCCTATGAAATCGCCCGGCGGAGCCGCGGCACGCCGCGGATCGCCAACAACCTGCTCCGCCGCACCCGGGATTTCGCCCAGGTAAAGGGCGGCGGCAGAATTACGGTGGATATTGCCGAGATGGCACTGGCGGCGCTCGACGTCGATAGCAATGGCCTGGATGACATGGATAACCGTATTCTTACAACGATTATCGAAAAGTTTAAAGGTGGGCCGGTTGGTTTATCGACCATCGCAACAGCCGTAGGAGAAGAGGCAGAAACGATTGAGGAGGTTTACGAGCCTTTCCTGATTCAGGAAGGGTACCTGAAACGGACCTCGCGCGGACGGGAAGCTACCGAGAAAGCATACAGCCACCTGGGAATACTGCCGCGGTACCGGAGTGGTGAATTGTTCTGAAAACGATGGCTTAAGCCGTTTTCGGGCCCGGTTTGTCAGGAAAATCAAATATTTTTCATAGGAATAGGTCAATCGTTGCGGATTTGTGGAATAAGAAGTAATTTTGATCGTTATGGTATCAAATCAATACAAAGTGTGAAAATTTTGTGATTTGAGGGTAGGGTTGGCTTTGTGTTCAAGTGTCTTTTTTGCAACAACACATTCACCGGTTTTCTGAACCACCTAGACACACCACTATGAAGAAAGTGAATTATTACCGGGTACTCCAATGGGTGTTGTTCTCGCCCTTGCTGGTACCGCTGTGTATTGTGATGGGGGCGTTGGAAGGTATTCAGCACACGCTGGAGAAAGTGATTCAGCAAATCAAATCCGATGTAGCCTCCTGAAGGTTTTTATTGCCATATCTTAAAGCCCGGGCGTTTGTCCGGGCTTTTTGCTGCCCAGGTATTCAGCGGTTTTTTCCACGAGCTGATTGTGCCCGCATCGGAGTACCACCCGGGTCGCGGTTTCAGACAGCAGGTGTTCGACCGATGCAGGAGGCATCAGCCGGTCATACTGACCCATGACAAAAAGGATAGGTACACCGGGAAGAGTACCGGAAAACGTAAGCTTCCGGAAAGCCGTCCATGCCAGGTATACCCGGGTCTGTTTTTCCCGCGAATCCAGCATCCACCGCACAAACCGCGTGACGCTGGCATGAACCCAGCCCCATTTTTCTGCCCAGCCACCGAACGCCAGGAGTAGTTCAGGACGAAACACAAGAAACCGGAATACTGCGCGACCCGGAGCAGTGCCCACTGCCAGGCGGTAAAACGGATTTTCCCGGATACCGTCGGGCGCTATGAGGTATACGCCGTTTACCCGGCCTGCCAGGGCCTCCAGCGCTACGAGCGCCAGCCGCCCGCCCATGCTGAAGCCGGCGAGGCTGAACCGGTCGATTCCTTCACCGGCCAGAAACGCCGTCAGCCAGGCAATCCATTCTTTCTTTTCGATAACCTTGCCCGGCGGCACGGTTGATGCTCCGTGAAAGGGCAAGTCAATAGCATACACGGTGAAACGCGATAGCTCCTGCCAGTCGGCAAAAACCCGGTGATCCTGCCCGATCCCGTGGAAGGCGAGCAGGGGCTCCGGTCCGTTTCCCCATTTCTGTACAAAAAGCATAGCGGCAAGATAAAAGAAAAAGCCCCGCCGAAGCGGGGCCGGGCAACTTATCCGTTTTGCTCTTCGCTGATGTCCGACATCAGGTAGGCTTTGATGAACTCGTTGATGTCTCCGTCGAGTACCGCATCTGTATTCGATGTCTGATAGCCGGTGCGGTGATCTTTCACGCGGCGGTCGTCCAGGACATAGCTGCGGATCTGGCTGCCCCATTCGATCTTTCGCTTGGTAGCGTCGAGTTCGGCTTTGGCGGCGAGTCGTTTTTCCAGCTCCATCTGGTACAACCGCGATTTCAACAGGCGCATCGCTACTTCCTTGTTCTGTAGCTGGCTGCGTTCCTGCTGGCATTCGATGATGATACCAGAAGGTTTGTGTCGCAGACGTACGGCCGTTTCGACCTTGTTGACGTTCTGCCCGCCGGCGCCGCCGCTTCGGAAGGTATCCCAGTCGATATCGGCCGGGTTGATTTCAATTTCGATGGTATCGTCGACCAGCGGATACGCGAATACCGACGCAAAGGAGGTATGGCGGCGTGCGTTGGAGTCAAACGGTGAAATCCGCACCAGGCGATGAACGCCGATTTCGGCTTTCAGGTTACCGTAGGCATATTCTCCGAGGATTTCGATTGTAGCCGATTTGACGCCGGCTACGTCGCCGTCCTGTACGTTGACGACGTTGATCTTGAACCCGTTTTTCTGTGCCCACATCGTATACATCCGGAGGAGCATGGAAGCCCAGTCCTGCGACTCGGTTCCGCCGGCTCCGGCGTTGATTTCGAGGACGGCGTCCATGTTATCGCCTTCGTCCGACATCATTTTCCGGAATTCCAGCTCGGCCAGTTTGGCTTCGAGTTTGGCGGCTTCGGCATCTACATCAGCTTCTGTCGCCTCGCCCAGTTCCTGAAATTCCAGCATGGTTTCGGTATCGCCGACGTGCTGCTGCAACTGGTCAAATCCTTCGGTCCAGAACTTGATACCCCGAATTTCCCGGAGGATTTTCTCCGCGCGGTCGCGGTCGTTCCAGAATTCGGGATCAAGTGTTTTCTGTTCCAGTTCTTCTATCTGGTATTTTTTCCCGTCGTAGTCAAAGATACCCCCTCAAGGCCTCTACGCTGGCCTTCAAGTCTTTCAACTTGTCTTGTGTCATGGTGTCGAAAAATAAAGCGACAGGTGTCGCGGTAAGCAGGGATTCCGGCAGGAGTATCCGGCCGGGGCACAAAAATAACGCCAAAAAAGGAAAAACCCGGCGGGGCCGGGTCTTTCCTCTGGTGCGAAGTCTTTATCAGAAGTACTTGGCGCGGTAGTCTTTGACTTTCGCGTTTTCGCGGATGGCTTCGTTGGCGAAGTAACCGGAACGCTGGAGTTCAGAGAGCTGAGCAGCGGTTTTGTACTGCGTGTAATCTGCGATAGCCGGAGCGTCTGCCTTTTTCAGGGTCTGGAGGATGAAGACACCGCCTTCTCCCTTGAACGGAGCCGATTTCTGGCCGGGTTTCAGACCGAAGGCCTTACCGAGCGCGGTCGGATCTGCACCGGCTGAAGTCAGCAGGCCGTTCGCCATGGAAATATCGTTGACCGTTTCCACCAGAGCGCCGGCGCCGTATTTCTGGGCTACCTGCTCCAGCGAGCTGAGGTTGGCCAGGCCGCCGAGTTTCTTCAGGATCTGATCAGCTTTCAGGTCATTGCGGACGCGGGCGGTGAGTTCGTCACGGAAATCATCCACTTTCACGTCTTCTTCCGAGGTCTTGCCGGTGAGGGCAGCCACGATATAGGCGTCGTTTACTTCGAATACCTGCGATACGTCACCAACGTCGGTCTTGTCGTCAAAGGCCCAGCGGACAACCGTACCGGCATTCTGCATCATGTTCAGGTTGGTTGAACCTTCCGGAATCCGGTTGGCCTTCAGCAGAACGATCGATTTGTCTTTCTTGACAGCGGCTTCGATTTCAGCGAGTGATTTGTTGGCAGCTGCAAACGCGTCAGCCTTGCGGTATACCTCGTCACGCGTGGCTTGCGAGGGGCCGAGTTGCTTCGAAACGGCAACGATGCGGTACAGCAGGTTGTTTTTCGCTTCGGTTACTTTGATAATGTGGAAGCCGAAGTCCGTTTCCACGAGGTTCGGGAGGAGACCGGTTCCATTGAATCCGAAGACAGCCGTTTCGAAAGGTTTCACCATCGAACCGTTGTTCTGGAAGTAACCGAGGTCGCCACCGCGTTGCGCGGTTCCGTCCTGGCCGTTCTGCGCAGCCATTGCGGCGAAGTCAGCGCCTGACTTGAGTTGCTTCAGGATGTTTTCAGCACGCAGGCGGGCAGAAGCCTTGGCCGTGTCCGACTGGTTGGCAGCGCGGATCAGAATGTGGCTGGCCTTTACAGTGTACAGGGAGTCACGCTTGGTGCCGCCGTACTTATAGACCGTATACGTGTTGTCGGTGCGGTAGGGGCCGGCAATCTGACCCGGGAAGAACGTCTTCACGGCTTCTTTCAGTTGGTCGTCCATGTCGCGGAGGCTCCAGTACAGCGGGTGCGGTACATCGGAGTTCATCCGGGCGAAAGAAGAGTCGTTAGGCGTCTTGGCCAGGTCTTTGGCAACCTGGGTGAGGGTGTTCTTGAGCGCCGTGCTGTCAGCTTTGGAAGGAGCTACGCCAAATGCCACATAGTCGAGGCTGCGGGTATTCGCGCCTTTGTATTCGTCCTTGTGAGATGCGAGGAAATCTTTCAGCTCGGAATCCGTGACTTTAACTGTAGAGTCTGCAATGGAATAGAACGGAACGTATACGTATTTCACATCGGCCTTGGCTGTCTGTGCTTCGTAATCCCGCTTGGCTTCCGCAGAAGTAACGTAGGTAGACAAACGGATCAGGTTCACGTACCGGTTCATGAGGTGGCTCCGCTGAATATCGCGGACGAATGCCTGCCAGCCTACCTGCTGGATAGAACCTGCGGGCAGTTTCATGATCTGGTTCCGCTGCTGAATCACGCGGTTTTTGTCGAAAATACCGGTTTGCGGATCAGTGAAGCTCTGACGAACAGAAGGATCAATGTATTTTCCGAAGAACATGTCCGTCTTTTCAGCATCTGAGAGCGTCAGGCCGAGGGCGTCGAACTCTTTCTCGTAGGCATAATCCACGAGCAGATCGTTCCATACTTTTTCACGAAGTTGGGCCAGTGCCTGGTCGTTGGCCGACTGACCGGATTGGGCTTCGTATTCCACCCGGGCCTGATCCAGTTTTTTCTGAAAGTCCTGAGCCAGAATAGTATTCCCGGCAATTTCTCCTACTTTTTGTGTTTTGGATCCGAAAAGTCCCCGTGCACCGAGGAGGTCACCGCCGACAATAAATAGAATGAGCGCGACGGCAATAATGGTAATTGCAATCCCTGAACGTTCTCTGATTTTGTTAACTAAAGCCATACGACCATTTTTTAGACCCGCAAAATAAAACCATTTTGAACTGATTGCCAAATGGCTGCAGGAACAATTACTGACAATAAAGAAAGTTGACGGAACGCAGATTTTTTTCGCATCCGGCCGGATTTTAAAATGCCTTGGAGGGTTTTCCCGGTCATTCCGTATTTTCACCGGGTTGAAATTCTTTTTTTACGTTGAACGAAGAGCGAATGACACCGGAGGTAATTACCGTGATCGGCGGCGGCAGCTGGGCAACGGCCATCATCCGGATATTGTCCGAAAACGATGTCCGCATCCGCTGGTGGCTACGCAACCGGCAGGATGCCGAGCATATCCGGAAATACCACCATAATCCCCGGTACCTGAGCGGTGTGACCCTCCACCCGAAAAAAGTCAAACCCTTTACCCGCCTGTCGGAAGCGGTGAAAGGCGCTGGTATTTTGGTACTTGCGGTACCCGGCGCGTTTATTTCTGACGTCCTTTCCCAACTCCGGCCGGAAGACTTCGCCGGCAAAACCATCGTCTCTGCGATCAAAGGCATGGTTCCCGGTGAAAATCTGCTCGTGACCGACTGGCTGGAAAAGCATTACGGCGTTTCCCAGGATCAGTTTTGTGTGATTGCGGGGCCCTGCCATGCCGAAGAAGTAGCTTTGGAGAAGCAATCCTATCTGACGATCGCGTCGTCCGACCGGGAGCGGGCTACCCGTTTCGCCGGCCTGATGCGGTGCCGCTTTGTGAATACGCATCCGCTGACCGATCTCTATGGGGTAGAATACTGTGCGGTGATGAAGAATATCGTAGCACTGGCCTGTGGTATCTGCCATGGGCTGGGTTTCGGCGATAACTTCCAGGCCGTTCTGGTCTCGAATGCCATGCAGGAAATCAAGCGGTTTCTGGATGTAATTTACCCCTATTACCGGGACCTGATGGGATCGGCATACCTGGGAGACCTGCTGGTGACGTCATACTCCCAGTTCAGCCGTAACCGCACGTTCGGAAGTATGATCGGAAAGGGGTACAGCGTGACTTCGGCCCAGGCCGAAATGAACATGGTAGCCGAGGGGTACTATGCCGTTAAATCGATTGACGAAATCAACCGGAAGTACGAGGTCGACATGCCCATCACCCGGGCCGTATATACGATTCTATATGAGAAGGCGAGTCCGGCGACGGAAATCGCGCAGCTGAAAGAGCTGCTGACATAAAAAAGGCCCCGGATATCCGGGGCCTTTTAACTAGGGTTGCGTAGTAGTAAGCGACTTGAGCTTAAGCCATTTGCCGGTTTTGGGAGTGTTGCCGGGATCGATCATCAGGCGTCGGATGTTTCCGCGCCAGCCTTCCTGTTTGGACAGGTCGATTTCATAGGTATGATACTGACCGTCGGGAATGAGGTCAATCAGCAGAGACAGCGATTCATAGTTATCATACGGCTGAGGCGACGACTGCCGGTGCCAGATAAAACGGAGCTGTTGCGGGTCCCCCTGATAGGCAGCCCGGAGATACATCTTCTTGATCTTGGAGGCATCCCACGCTACACTCGGACCCCACAACGGGGTTATTTTGGAATCGAACTTAAGAAACCACTCTCCCTGAAACGGATATTGTCCGTCGTCCAGCGATTCATAATACACCCAATGCTGGCGGTCGGTGGAGAAATCAAATTCCGGCTGCGTCCGGTCCTTCTCATGCTCTTGGGCATACTGACGAACCTCGTCTACGGTGCCTAGAATGTAAGACATTTTGGTCTCGAACCGCATTTTCGGGTCGAGGATTTCCATTTCTCCGGAGTTAAATACGCCGGAATTGCCGGAGAATTCATCGCCGGCATTCGGTGTGCCGAGGAAATACGTGCTGAACGTTGTCGACTGCGGTACCCACATGCCGAGGCCCACGCCCGCATCGTTGTGAAGATACAGCCAGCTTTCCGGCAGGTACATTTCAACGGATCCATCCTGTCGGGCAAACGGCGGTGTTTTAATAGCGAAGTCGACCAGCGGGCCGTCCGTAAATGGTTCTCCTCCGAAATAGGCCTTCACTTTGGTAAAGGAAGAATTCATAAAGGCTACTGCCAGTTCCTGGCCGCGCGGCACGTGGTCGTATGTATCAGTACGTGCGAGTTGCAATACATGCTTGATTTCAAGAGCTTTCCCGTTGAGTTCGGCGGTCGTTTCGACAGAGCAGTCACACGGGACGTTGTAATACCCCCATTGTTTCGGAATAGTTTTAAAGACGACCCGGTTTCCGGAGCGGCTCCGGGAGACCACCTGTGAAGGGTTTCCGTATGCGTCGCCGGTCTGGACCGGATCCCATCCGATGGTAGTCCACGACGGGTGTGGCTTCACACCGTTCGGCGTATAGTTTTCGACGGGATACGAGTAATAGGCATACTGAAACTGGCGGCCGAGATCAAAATTATTGACCATGTTGACGTTGCTTCCGGCCGGGCTGAAATACGTGATCGAGCCTCCATAGTTCATGTTGAACCCTACTTTCACGAACTCGTTTTCGAGGTATTCAGTCGATGCCGGCGTCGTCACAGGAGGGTTAGGGCCGCCAGGAATGGTGGTCGGATCATTCGGGTCGATTTTCTTTTTCCGGAAGGCATAACCGATATCATCAAAGAAACGCCCGCAACTGATCATCGACGAGGTACAGACGGCCAGCAGCAGGACAGATAAAAAACGCTTCATGAGTGGATGGATTTAGTCGAATCCTGATGGTAATAATTCGTTTCCGGAGTCAGTAGCAGTCGGTGTCAGATCGCATGGTCAGGACACCAGAAGGTATGAAAACGTTGTCGGCAGATTCAGTCCGAAACGCGCATCATTCCCTGATACAAAGAAAAAGTTAATTTCCCGAAAGGCAACCCGCCAACCGAAGCCCAAAAACTTTCAGATAAAATTTGGCCTGGGGCTACTCTCTTTCGGTTGTAACCTCTAATTTTGCACGAATTTTGCCCGGACGAATCCGGAATCGTAACCGTTATTCGCTGTCTTTTGCAGGTAATCCGCTGAATAACAAGTGTTTGTCTGTAATTGATGACTGTTGACTGATACACTGAAACAATGCCCAAAAATCCCGACATCAAATCCGTCCTGATCATTGGCTCCGGTCCCATTATCATTGGTCAGGCTTGCGAGTTCGATTATTCCGGCTCTCAGGCAGCCCGTTCTTTAAAAGAAGAGGGAATAGAGGTCATTCTGATCAACTCGAACCCGGCGACGATCATGACGGACCCGATCAGTGCCGATCACGTTTACCTCAAGCCGCTGGAGCGAAAGTCCATTGTTGAGATTCTTCAGAAACACAAAGTCGACGCCGTTTTGCCAACTATGGGTGGCCAGACGGCGTTAAATTTAGCTATCGACTGCGACAAGGCAGGTATCTGGCAGAAGTACGGCGTGCAGATCATCGGGGTGGACATCAAAGCCATCGAGACCACCGAAGACCGGGAGAAGTTCCGCCTGAAGATGCTCGAACTGGGTGTCGGTGTCTGCAAGGGCCGTACCGCGCGCTCCTTCCTGGAAGGCAAGGAAATCGCCCAGGAAGTCGGGTTCCCGCTGGTTATCCGTCCGTCCTACACACTCGGCGGTACCGGTGGCGGCTTCGTCAACGACCCGAAAGAATTTGACGAGATGCTCAACCGCGGGCTCCATGCCTCGCCGGTTCACGAAGTACTCGTCGAACAGTCGATCCTCGGCTGGAAAGAGTATGAGCTGGAATTGCTCCGTGACGGCGACGGTAACTTCATCATCGTCTGCTCGATCGAAAACTTCGACCCCATGGGTGTTCACACCGGTGACTCCGTGACGGTTGCCCCCGCCATGACCCTGCCCGATACCCTGTATCAGAAAATGCGGGATATGGCGATCATGATGATGGACGGCATCGGGAAATTTGCCGGCGGCTGTAACGTTCAGTTCTCCGTCAACCCGGAAAACGACGACATCATCGCCATCGAAATCAATCCCCGGGTATCACGCTCGTCGGCCCTCGCCTCGAAAGCTACCGGTTACCCCATCGCGAAAATCGCCGCGAAAATGGCGATCGGCTACCGCCTCCATGAACTGATGAACCCGGTAACGGGCAGCACTTCAGCTTTCTTTGAGCCGGCGATCGACTACGTCATCGTGAAGGTTCCGCGGTGGAACTTCGATAAGTTCAAGGGCGCCGACAAACGCCTCGGCCTGCAGATGAAGTCAGTAGGTGAAGCGATGGGTATCGGCCGCAACTTCCAGGAAGCGCTCCAGAAGGCGTGCCAGTCCCTCGAAATCAAACGGAACGGCATGGGCGCCGACGGAAAAGAGCTGACCGACCAGGATGCTATCCTCAAGTCGCTCGCCAATCCGTCCTGGAACCGCCTCTTCCATATTTACGATGCCTTCCGGCTCGGTATTTCCTTCAAGAAAATCCAGCAGCTGACGAAGATCGACAAGTGGTTCCTCTTCCAGGTGGAAGACCTCGTCCGTCTCGAAAAGGAAATCGAAAAACAAAGTCTCGAAACCATCTCGAAAGAACTGCTCGAAGAAGCCAAAGTCAAAGGCTTCGCCGACCGCCAGATCGCGCATATGCTCGACTGCCTCGAGAGCCAGGTATACGAAAAGCGGAATCAGCTCGGTATCAAGCGGGTATACAAATGCGTAGATACCTGCGCCGCTGAGTTTGAAGCCCGGACGCCGTACTTCTACTCGACGTTCGCGAGCGGTACGGGATCGACCGACAACGAATCGATTGTTTCTCCGAAGAAGAAAGTCGTCATCCTCGGTTCAGGTCCGAACCGGATTGGTCAGGGGATCGAATTCGACTACTCCTGCGTACACGGGGTACTCGCGGCGAAAGAAGCCGGCTACGAGACGATCATGATCAACTCGAACCCGGAAACGGTGTCGACGGATCCGGATATTGCCGACAAACTGTACTTCGAGCCGGTCTTCTGGGAACACGTATACGACATCATTCAGCATGAGAAGCCGGAAGGCGTAATCGTGCAGCTGGGTGGACAAACGGCCCTGAAACTGGCTGAAAAACTGTCGAAACACGGGATCAAGATCATCGGAACGAGTTACGAAGCGCTTGACCTGGCAGAAGACCGGGGAGCATTCTCGAGCCTCCTCCGTGACCTCGAAGTACCCTACCCGCTGTTCGATACCGTGGAGTCGGCTGACCATGCCGTGGAAGTAGGCCGCAAACTCGGCTATCCGCTGCTGGTTCGCCCGAGCTACGTACTCGGCGGGCAATCCATGAAGATTGTCATCAACGAGGAAGAACTCGAACAACACGTTGTCGATATTCTCCGCGATATTCCGGGTAACAAGATTCTGCTGGATCACTTCCTCGAAAACGCCATTGAAGCCGAATCGGATTCGATCTGCGACGGGGAAAACGTCTACATCATCGGTATCATGGAGCACATCGAGCCGGCCGGTATCCACTCCGGTGACTCGCATGCGGTTCTCCCCGCTTTCGACCTGAGCGAAAACGTCATCAAACAGATCGAAGACTATACCAAAAAGATCGCCGTAGCCCTCAAAACGAAAGGCCTTCTGAATATTCAGTTCGCCATCAAGGACGAGAAAGTATACGTCATCGAAGCGAACCCGCGTGCTTCCCGCACCGTGCCGTTTATCTGCAAGGCATACCAGGAACCGTACGTGAACTATGCGACGAAGGTCATGCTGGATGACAAGAAAGTCACCGACTTCAACTTCCAGCCGGTGAAAAACGGATATGCCATCAAGATTCCGGTGTTCTCGTTCAACAAGTTCCCCGGTGTCAACAAGGAACTCGGACCCGAAATGAAGTCGACCGGCGAAGCCATCTACTTCATCGACGATCTGACCGACGAAGCCTTTCAGCAGGTGTACAGCGAACGCAACCTGTACCTGAGCCGATAAGCGGAATTACCTTTCTGAAAACGCCTCCTGTCACAGGAGGCGTTTTTGTTTGGAAGGGTATCATCCCCCGAAAACAACCTTTGGTCCCGTCAATCGTACGCGCCGTCCGGTTCCGTTCGGGCGGAATACCTGTTTTTTCCTACTTTTACCGCGACCCGTTTTTATACCGGTCTTTCTGCCCATGAATCGCATTCTTGAAGCCGCCAAGCGACTCAATGCCCTGGCACAAGCCGGGCTGACGTATTCCACCAACGCGTATGATCTCGAGCGTTTTGAAGAAATCCGGGCGATCAGCGTGGAAATGCTGAATGAACTGACGGATGAGCCGATCGAAAAAATTGCTCCTCTGTTTGCCGCCGGTGAAGGGGAGTACCCGACGCCGAAAGTCGATATCCGCGCCGTGGTATTCCGGGGAGACGACGAGCTGCTGATGGTTCAGGAGAAAATTGACGGGCTGAAATGGACGCTTCCGGGCGGCTGGGCGGACGTTGGCTATACGCCTTCCGAAGTAGCGGTGAAGGAAACCGAGGAAGAAACCGGCCTGCATGTTAAACCAGGCCGGCTGCTGGCCGTCTTTGATAAACGGGTTCACCCGCACCCGCCGCAGCCCTGGTATGTCTATAAATTCTTCATCCGGTGCGAAGTGACCGGAGGAGAAATCCGTACCGGCATTCACGACATCGGCGAGGTCAGATGGGTGAAAAGAGAGGAGTTGTCGCATATCCCGCTGTCGACCGACCGGGTAACAGCCTCACAACTCGAAATGCTTTTTACCTTTGTAACAAATCCGGAAGCTCCGGCGTTGTGTGACTAAGTGACTTATTTCCAGTGAGATGAAAATACTGTTCAATATTATTCTGGTTTTTCTGGCGATTGCCTTCATCTTTCCGAGGGTGATTCGCTGGGTATTCCGCCTTTTCCTCAACGACCAGTTCTCGAAAGCCGAGCGGGAGTTTATGCGGGAAAAGACCAATGCCCGCAAGCGCGAAGGAAAGGTCAATGTAGATTATTCTCCGCCTGCCCGGGAAGGGTATAAGGGGGGAGATTACATCGACTACGAAGAAGTCAAAGACTGAGTATGTCCGCTCAGTCTCTTTTTCGCGCGTTGTCCGGTCGCCTGACCGGTTTATACGATGGACAGGAAGCCAAGGCGATTGCTTACCTGGTACTGAAGGAGCAATTCGGGCTGGACCGCACTGCTGTTCTGACGGATCAGCCCGCTTCAGTCGACGGAGATACCTGGAGTACTCTTCTCGATCGCCTTCTTGCCGGTGAACCCGTTCAATATGTACTTGGCCGGGCCGACTTCTACGGTCGGTCTTTTTCTGTTACCCCTGCTGTACTTATTCCCCGTCCGGAGACGGAGGAGTTGGTCCATTGGGCCCTGCAATTACTGCCGGAAAGCGCGTCGGTTGTTGACCTTGGTACCGGAAGCGGCTGTATTGCCGTGTCTGTCGCTGCCGAGCGCCCGGATGCACGTGTCGAGGCCTGGGATATTTCGCAGGAGGCCCTGACCGTCGCGAAAGCCAATGCGGCTGCGTTGACTACTGCTGTCGGGTTTCATTTACGGGATATGCTCGATGAATCGACATGGCCGTCCGAAACCTTCGATGCCATTCTTTCCAATCCTCCTTACGTCAAAAACGAAGAGGCCGCCGGTATGCTGCCGCACGTACTCGATCACGAGCCACATCTGGCTTTGTTCGTTGAAGACAATGATCCTTTGCTTTTTTACCGGTCCATCGCCCGGTTTGCGGCAGGTCGCCTGCGGCCTTCGGGTTTCTGCCTGGTGGAAATCAACCAGGCGTTAGGCCCTGAAACGGCTGCTGCGTTTACTCAAGCCGGCTTTTCATCCGTCGAAATCCGAAAAGACCTGTCCGGCCGCGACCGGATGATTCTGGCCCGCCATTCCTCTTAATCAAACTCATCATGCGCGTTTTTTATACGATCGGACTGCTCGTTTTGTCGAATATTTTCATGACCCTGGCCTGGTATGGCCACCTTCAGTTCAAGAACTATCCACGATTGGCTCAACTAGGATTGATGGCGGTCGTGCTTATCAGCTGGGGGTTGGCATTTTTCGAGTACATATTTCAGGTCCCCGCCAACAAAATCGGGTACAAGGGTAATGGAGGGCCGTTTTCCCTTTTCGAACTGAAGACGATTCAGGAGGCCGTTTCGCTGATTGTTTTTATGCTGATTACCGTCTTCGTATTCCGGACGGAACGGCCGGCGTGGAACCACCTCGTCGGTTTCGGCCTCATCGTACTGGCCGTTTACGTGATCTTCCGGAAGTGGTAAGGTTGTATTTCCTGCCGTCTCTCCCTATTTTTCGAACCGAATCAATTCCTCCCGCCACATGGCCGATCTGCATTACTCCCGGAAAATAAAACACATGTTCGCCGAGATGGGCAAGGTCGTTGTCGGGCAGGAACGCCTCCTGAACCGCCTGCTGATCGGGCTCTTTACCGGGGGGCATGTATTGCTGGAAGGCGTGCCGGGTCTTGCCAAGACTTTGACCATCAATACATTGGCGCGGGTATTGGACCTCGACTTTCACCGTATTCAGTTTACGCCGGACCTGCTGCCTGCTGACCTCGTCGGGACGATGATCTTCGACCGGAAGATGGATGATTTCCGCGTCCGGAAAGGCCCGATTTTTGCTAACCTTATTCTGGCAGACGAAGTCAACCGGGCCCCGGCCAAGGTACAATCGGCCCTGTTGGAAGCCATGCAGGAAAAACAGGTAACCATCGGCGACTTTACCTTCCCGCTCGATAAACCGTTTTTTGTCATGGCCACCCAGAACCCGGTCGAGCAGGAAGGTACCTACCCGCTGCCTGAAGCACAGGTAGACCGGTTTATGATGAAGGTATTCGTCGATTACCTCGAAAAGTCCGACGAGCTGGAAGTCATGCGGCGGATGACGAATATGGAAGCCGTCTACGAGGCAAAACCTATACTGAGCAAGGAAGATATTGTAACAATCCGCAAGGAAATCAACCGGATCGCGATCTCCGAAACCCTCGAACATTACATTATCGAGCTGGTTTTCGCGACCCGCCGCCCGCTGCAATACGGTCTGAAAGACGAAGCAAAGTATATACAGTTCGGCGCTTCTCCCCGCGCCAGTATCGCTCTCAACCTCGGTGCGAAGGTACTGGCGTACTTCGACGACCGGGACTACGTTCTTCCCGAAGACATCAAAGAAATAGCACCCGATGTACTGAACCACCGGGTGCTGCTCAATTACGAAGCGGAAGCCGACGGTATCACCAGTCTGCAGGTGATCGATTCCATTCTCCGCCGGGTGGCCATCGGTCGGTAATTACTTGCTGATCTCCAGCATCGCCTTCACGGCTTTCAGGGCTTTGATCCGCGTTTCTTCCGGAACGTGGATTTCCGGCATTTCATAGTACATGCAATTGTACAGCTTCTCGAGGGTATTCATCTTCATGTACGGGCACTCCGAACACGCGCAGAAGTTGTTTTCGTTTGCCGGCGCCGGGATGATTACCTTGTCGGGGTTGGCGATCTTCATTTTGTGAAGAATACCTGCCTCGGTCGCGACGATGAATTTCTTGTGTTCCGACTTTTCGACAAATGTCAGAAGGCCTGTCGTACTGCCGACATAATCCGCAGCGAGAAGAATATCCTCCTTGCATTCGGGGTGGGCGATGAGAAGCGCGTCGGGGTTTTCGGCCCGCAGTTTCGCGAGTTTTTCCCGTGAGATATCGATGTGGACAATACAGGCGCCGTCCCACAGAATCAGTTCCCGGTCCAGCTTTTTCGACACAAACCGGCCGAGGTTGGCATCGGGTGCAAAGATGATCTGCTTGTCTTTCGGGATGGACTCAACGACTTTGAGCGCATTGGAAGACGTACAGATAATGTCCGTCATCGCCTTGATATCCGCCGAGCAGTTGATGTAACTGACGACCAGCGCATCCGGATACTGCGCCTTGAAAGCCGCAAATTCGGCGGCAGGGGCAGAATCAGCCAGGGAGCAGCCGGCATTGAGATCAGGGATGACAACCTTCTTGTTCGGGTTGAGGATTTTCGCGGTTTCCCCCATGAAATGCACCCCGCAGAAGACGATCATATCGGCCTGGGTCTGTTCGGCCGCCTGGGCGAGGCCGAGACTGTCGCCGACAAAATCGGCCAGGTCCTGGATTTCTCCGTCGACGTAGTAATGCGCCAGGATAACGGCGTTTTTCTCCTTCTTCATCCGGAGGATTTCCTCCTTCAGATCTATGTTTTTCGGGACCGAACGGCTGATGTAACCAATCTTGGTCACTTCCTGTTCGGGAGTCATCGGAAATACAGCAGGCATTTGATTCAGTTTTTTTGCTTCGAAGTAAAAATCTCTACCAGGCTTTCAGGCTCAGGTCCAGGCTGTTGACGTGGTGGGTCAGGGCGCCGACCGATACGTAATCCACGCCGCAAAGCGCATAGTCCCGGATGGTCGTTTCGTTGATTCCGCCCGAGGCTTCGGTTGGATACCGCCCGCCAACCCGACGGACGGCTTCCCGGAGGGTATCGTAGTCAAAATTATCGAGCATGATCCGGTGAACGGACTGGGATTCGCCTACCCGTAAAACCTCATCCAGCTCCGCGAGGTTTCGGACTTCGATCTCAATTTGCAAATTCCTTCCTGTTTCGCGGAGGTATGCGTTGGCCTTGGTAATGGCAGCCTCTATTCCACCGGCATAGTCAACGTGGTTGTCCTTGATCAGAATCATGTCATACAAGGCATACCGGTGGTTGACGGCGCCGCCGATGCGGGTAGCCCATTTCTCGCAGATACGGAAGTTGGGCGTTGTTTTCCGGGTGTCGAGGAGCTTGCAGGGAAGGTCGGCGATGAGGTCGGCCATGCTCCGGGTATAGGTTGCGATACCGCTCATGCGCTGCATGCAATTGAGGACGAGGCGCTCGGCTTTGAGGATGGACTGGGAGCGTCCCCCGACCGTCAGAACAATATCACCTTTTTTGATCCGGGCGCCGTCTTCGAGCAGGAGGTTGACCTGAAGGCCGGGATCTACCTGCTGAAAGATAAGGCCGGCAAGTTCGACACCGGCGAGAATGCCTTCGTCCTTGACGAGAAGGCGGGCGCGTCCGGCCGCGTCGGCGGGGATGGTGGCGAGTGAGGTATGGTCGCCGTCTCCGATGTCCTCTTCCAGGGCCAGGCGGATGAATTCGTGGATATCCTGTCCGTAAAGCATAAGCTGTTCATTTCCGGGAAAGTAGGGTGATTCCCGGTTTTTTTGGGGACGAAAGTAGTTATTTTTTCTTCGCGGTATGGGAACGTCCATTTATCGGAAAGACCATTCGGCCTTCCGGAATTTGTACGTTGGGAGAGAAGGCCCTTATTTTCCCTATCACAATCTTCCACCAGCATTCGATGAAGACAACCATTTGCTCCCGGTATCACGTCGGGTATTTCTGGGCGAATTACGCCAGCCTCGTTTTGATGCTGACCGGAGCAGGAATTGCAAGTCACTACATTTTCTGGTCGCACTATGGGCATACCAATACCGGGCAGCAGTTCTTTATGATTGCCGGCTCTTTTTGTGTGATTGTGGCTTGCTATGCCGTCTACTACGCCTTTCTGGGAAACCCGAAAATCCGGATGGATAAGGAATTTATTACGGTTGGTGACAGGACGTATCGCTGGGAAGACCTGGAGTCGACCCGACTCAATAGCCAGGTTTATACAGGTTATGGGACCGGTCGCGGCGTCGAACTCCATTTTTCCGGGAAAAGAAAAATCGCCTGGATAGCTGATTACTATGCCAATAGCGGGGAAATGCTGCGCTTTATTGAGGAGTGTATTCTGGGTGGAAGGGAGGAGCCGGAAGAAAGGCCCTTTATCCCTCCGATTTTTGCCGATAAACCGGAGGTGGAATGGAAGGGAGAACTGTTTTCCAGTATGTTTTTCTATTTGGCGCTATTTTTCGGTATGGTGGGGTTGATACCGTTTCTGCTTAAACGGTGGGATATGCTGCCGATATTGATTCCGGTGCTGATTGTCTGGATCGCATTCGGATACCAGCTCTTTTACGTCGGTCTGTCAGAAGGTCAGCTGATTGTCAAGAACTGGTTTTTCCCCTGGGTAGAGAAAGGATATCCCTTTCAGGACATCAGGCATGTGAGGTTTGAGTACCGCGGGCGTGACGTTTATACCCTCTACATAGAAACGTCGGACTACCGGTACCGACGCTTTCGCTGCGATACCTATACCGCAGAAACCCGCCGCAACCTCAAACGCCTTCTGACAGAAAAAGTCAGCTTCCGCGACGAAACCACCATCAATCCCGAACCGCCTTCCCCCGTAACGCACGAATAATCACCGCGAAATACTTGGCTCTCGGGAAAAAGTTTTATTTTCGTCCCCGCAAATGAAAACCCCCGGATCCATATCGCGCTGGCTGAGCCTGTTCCTGACAGGTGTGCTGCTTGTTGCTTCGGTAGCGGTGAAGGGCGTGTCTGCCCGGACCCTTCCGGTGGAGAAGGCACAGACGGAGAAAAAGGCCGTTCCGGCGCCCAAGGCGACGGTGCAGGCCATGTCTCCGATGGCAACGGTATCGGTGGCGGATTTCTCGTTTACGCAGGAATTCTACCTCCTTCCGCCCGCGGTATTCTCGTTTGAAGTACCCCGTTCGGAAACCGTATCCGCCGGTTCCTCTCCCTTTCTGCATACGTACCTGGAAGTGCTTTTTGAGCACGTGATCTCACCGAACGCCCCGTAGTGTCGGGCCGGTTTCCGGCTTCTTCATCCCTTTTCAGGGAAATCCGTATCCATTTTATTCCAAGTCATCATTTCAATTTCTACTATAAATGCAAAACCGTAGTGTAACGGTGGTGCTGACGGGCATTTTCGCTCTTCTGTGCCTCTACTACCTCTCGTTCACGTTCGTCTCTCAGGACTACAAAAAGAAGGCGACGGAGTACGCGACCAACCTGAAAGGTGAGGTCGACAAAGCCAAACGCCAGCGGTACATCGACTCTCTCTGGAAAGAAGATGTATGGCTGGGAAGTACCCTCCAGCAGGTAACCGAGCGCGAACTCAACCTCGGTCTTGACCTTCAGGGCGGTATGCACGTCATGCTGGAAGTTTCTCCGGTGGAAATCATCAAGTCCCTCTCCGGAAACAGCAAGGATCCGAAATTCCTCGAAGCCCTCGCTGCTACCCAGAAAGACCAGGCCAGCTCGCAGTCCAACTTTGTCGATGCGTTTGCCAGCAACTTCCGGAAACTGAACCCGGACAAGAAACTGGCCGACATCTTCGCGAACGCGGCGAACCGCGGCTCGATCAACTTCCAGACGTCTGACGGCGAAGTTGTCAAGATGATCAAAAAGGAAGTGGACGGCGCGATCGACCGTGCCTTCAAAATCATCCAGCAGCGGGTGGATAAGTTCGGGGTATCCAACCCGAACATCCAGCGGATTCCGGGAACGGGCCGTATTCAGGTGGAATTGGCCGGCGTAGACGATCCCGTCCGCGTCCGGAAGCTCCTTACCGGCGCTGCCAAACTCGAATTCTGCGAAGTATACGAACTGCAGGACTATGCTCCGGCCCTTGACGGTATCGGCGCTATCCTCCTCCAGGAAGAGCTGGAAGCGAAAGCGGCTGTAAAGGCTGCTCCTGCTGCTCAGAAATCCGCTGCTGATACGGCTGCCAAGGCTGACAATGGCCTGGCTTCTGCTCTGACGAAGAAAGATTCAGGCGCTGCCAAGAAAGACACCGCGAAATCGGCCAACGCCGGTACCGCGCTGACGAAGCTCTTCATCCCGATGCAGGATGCACTCGGTGTAGCCGTCCTGGATACGCCCCGCGTAAACGCACTCCTGGCCCGCCCGGACGTACGTTCCCTGCTCCCGACCGATCTCAACTTCGCGTATGAAGTGAAGCCCCGTGCCATCAACGGCAAAGACGTTATGGCGCTCGTTGCTGTGAAGCGCGGTCCGAACGGCGAAGCTCCCCTCGATGGTTCCGTGATCACCAACGCCTCTCAGGATTTTGACCAGAGCGGCCGCGTGGACGTATCCATGCAGATGAACTCCGAAGGCGCCCGCAAATGGAAAAACCTGACGGCTGCCAACGTAGGTCGCCGCATCGCGATCATCCTCGATGGATATGTGTACTCTGCACCGGTTGTAAACGGCGAAATCCCGAACGGTAACTCTTCGATCTCCGGTAACTTCACCATCGAAGAAGGACAAGACCTTGCCAATATCCTGAAGGCCGGTAAACTGCCTGCACCGACGAACATCGTCGAAGAAGCCATCGTAGGTTCTACGCTGGGTTCGGAAGCGGTTACCGCCGGTATTCTTTCTTCTGTAATCGGTCTGCTCGTGGTACTTGCCTTCATGGTCGCGTACTACAACCGTTCCGGTTTCATTGCTGATATCGCGCTGCTCATCAACCTGTTCTTCCTGATGGGTATCATGGCGTCTCTGGGCTCCGTTCTGACACTGCCCGGTATCGCCGGTATCGTTCTCTCAATCGGTATGGCGGTGGATGCGAACGTGTTGATTTTCGAGCGGATCAAGGAAGAGCTGGAACTCGGCAAGCCGTTGTCCATCGCGATTTCCGACGGTTTCAAGAACGCCCGTTCGTCTATCATTGACTCCAACGCCACGACGCTGCTCTCGGGTCTGATCCTGCTGTTCTTCGGTACCGGTCTGATCCTCGGTTTCGCTGTGACGCTGGTAATCGGTATTTTCACGTCTCTGTTTGCTGCCTTCTTTGTCAGCCGCGCGCTCCTTGAATTCTGGGTTGCAAAAGGCTGGAAGATCAACTTCTTCTCTAACCTGACAAAGAACTGGTTCAAGGATTCTTCGTTCGACTTCGTCTCAAAGCGTCGCCTTTACTACACGATTTCCTCCATCATCATCGGTGCGGGTATCGTATCCATCATCCTGAAAGGCTTTGGCCTCGGTGTTGATTTCAAGGGTGGCCGTACGTATGTCGTTCGTTTCGAACAGAGCATCAGCACGGACGAAATCCGTGACGCGCTCGAAGCTCCGCTGGGCGCCGCTCCGGAAGTGAAAACCTACGGTGGCAGTGGTATCGGCGGCAACCAGGTGAAGATCACGACGAGCTACCTCGTTGACCAGACGACGGTAGAAGCCGACCGCGAAGCCCAGGCGAAAGTCCTCCAGGGTGTAGCCAAGTTCGGTAAGGCCGAAGTACTCAGCTCTTCGAAAGTAGGTCCGACGATTGCGGATGACATGATCTTCTCGTCGCTCTATTCGATTCTGGCGGGTATTGCCGTGGTATTCGGCTACATCCTTCTCCGGTTCAAGAAGCTGGCGTTTGGGTATGGCGCGATGGTGGCGGTATCGCACGACGTTCTGATCATCCTCGCCATCTTCTCGATCTTCAACGGATTCCTGCCGTTCTCGCTCGACGTAGACCAGTCCTTCGTAGGCGCCTTGCTGACGATCATGGGGTACTCGATGAACGATACCGTCGTCGTCTTTGACCGCGTACGGGAATACCTCAGCGACAGCACGAAGAAGAACGAATCAATCCCGACGATTATCAATAATGCGTTGAACTCGACACTGAGCCGTACGGCGGTGACGGGTCTGTCGACGATGTTTGTACTCGTTGTCCTCTTCATCTTCGGTGGAGAAACGATCCGGGGCTTCTCGTTCGCCATGCTCATCGGGGTTATCGTAGGTACGTATTCCTCTCTGTTCGTGGCTACGCCGATCGTCGTAGACTTCCTTACGAAAGACCAGGAAAAGAAGAGTGTCGAGCCGAAAGCCCCCAAAGCTCCGGACAAGTTTGCCGTTCCTTCTCCCAAGGATTTCCTGATCGAAGGCGAAGAGCCCCAGCAGGACGCCGCTCCCGAAAAGGAGAAAAAAGTGAAGAAAGACCGCATCATCAAGCCGAAGCTGTAAGGTGATCAGTTGATAACCAAAAAGCGGGGCTGCCCTTTGGGCGGCCCCGCTTTTTGGTTGTTTTCGGTTTTCTGTCTTCAGTTTTCAGTTGGGAAGAGGAGCGACTTGCCGGGTCCAAGCGGACTAGCTATCTGAAAAGAGGCACGGTTATTGCCTGCCCAACTGAAAACAAAAAACCGAAAACCATGGGAGCGAGGTTAAGGCGGGTCGTCAGACCTGCCTCAACCTCGCTCCCACGTCTGGAAGGAGTAGGCGACAGCATGGCGATCATCCGCCGGGTGGTCTTCCTGTGCGGTGAGCTCGAAACCGAGGAAGTCGGGGAAATAGGCATCTCCCTCATAAGTGCCATGAATCAGGGTCAGGTATAGCACAGAAGCTCTTGGTATCGTTTCGGCGTAAATCTGGGCGCCGCCGAGAACGACGACCTCGTCTTCGTCTTTGTACCGGTCAAAGGCTTCTTCCATGCTGTGCACGACTTCGAAACCCGGATCAACCCGGTAGTTGAGCTGACTGGTCATGACGATGTTGCCGGCGTCCGACCAGATGCGGTCGGGCGTGTCATAGCTTTTCCGGCCCATGATGGTCTTCCGGCCTTTGACCAGGCGTTGAACATGAGCATGATCATTGGGCAGAAAAGGCCAGGGGAGGCGGCCATCGTTTCCGATGAGCCGGTTTTCGTCCATGGCTGCGACAATCAGGATACGCATAGAAGTAGAAAAGAAGCAGGCCTGCTCCGGCGGAACAGGCCTGCGGACTGAATAGGAACAGGTCTAAGCGGCTGCCATGACGAAGCGGTCGGCCGTTTCGTCCGGCTTGACGGAGAGCACGTTTGCCAGCGTCAGGGTAATCAGTGTTTTGGAAGCCATCCAGAGCGGAATATGGGCGATCCGGGAGAAATCCTCGACAGTGATTCCCGGATTTTCATCCAGGTACTTCATGAGCACCTGCTCTTTTCTGCCGTAGTTGAATTTCACGTCGCGGGCCCGGTTTTCCCATTTAAGGATCTGCCGGACTTCCTTGCTCGCCTGAATAGAGCGGTCGTTGACCCGTACGTAGGTCTTCTTTTCACCTTCCGGCTCCAGGCTGACGTGGTGCGGCCGGCGGTCGCTCTTCGGGATACGAAAAACGAGTACCTCGCGATCTTCTGCGACAGGTACTCGTTCGAGTGTGTATTCAATTTCTGGAAAGCAGTGCTTCTCGAGGGCCCGGCAGAGGATAAATTCATCGTCGTCGGCAAACTTCAGACCCGGAATCGATTTGTCATCCCCGACGCCGACCAGCAATGTGCCGCCGACCGTATTGGCGAAGGCCACAACCTCTCGGATAATCTTCTCTGGATGGGTCGCCTTTAACTTGAACTCCAGTCGCTCATTCTCTCCCTGTCTGACGAGTTCTTTTAGGGCTTTCAAATCCATGTTGCCCCGAATACTGCGGGTAGCGGTTTTTTCCGCCATCCCCCACCAGCCATCCTTCATGACGATTCGTAGTTAGAGGGTTTGTCAAATTTAACCAATCCACCAGAAGAACAATAGTTCGGCCGGAATAATTTTTTCGGAGAATAGAAGGTGCATTTACAGCGCAGAATTCAAACAAAAGAGGCTATTTTGTGTTTAGTGAGAGGAATAAATCCCGTCTGACAACATGGCCTGGTACTGGAATCTGCTGATCGCGCTGGCAACTTTTCTGCTGATGGAGGGCGTTGCCTGGTCGACGCACAAATACATCATGCACGGATGGCTGTGGTCCTGGCACGAAGACCACCACCGGCCTCACAAGGGCTTTTTCGAGAAGAACGATTATTTCGCGCTGGTGTTTTCCGCCATTGCCATTTTGCTCATCATTGCCGGAGCAAACGGCCGGCCGGCCCTGCTGTGGGCCGGTGTCGGGGTGACGGGTTACGGCCTCTTCTACTTTGTTTTCCACGACGTCATCGTCCATCGCCGCCTAAAAATCCGTTTTGTCGCCCGTTCCCGCTACATGAAGCGCATCATGCGCGCGCACTACATTCACCACAAAGTTCATACCAAAGAGGGCGCGCAGGCGTTCGGTTTTTTGTATGCGCCGAAGAGGTTTGAAGGCGGGAAGCTGTAGGGAATTGCTTTAAGCCATAGGCTATATGCATTAGGCAGGTGCTGCATGAATCATGTGTATAAGCAAAGAGAGCTCACCATTTCCGGTGAGCTCTCTTTGCTTATAGCCTAAAGCCTATAGCACCAGGCCGCCATTCAAACGCTTTATCGCTTCATCATCGGCGGTAATTTCATCTTTCCGTCCTGGACCTTATTCATGGTCTTCATCATCTTCCGCATTTCTTCGAATTGCTTCATGAGGTTATTGACCTGCTGGATAGAGGTTCCGGAACCCGTGGCGATCCGGCGGCGGCGCGAGCCGTCGATCAGATCGGGGTTTTTCCGCTCTTTCAGCGTCATAGAGCTGATGATGGCTTCGATGGGCTTGAAGGAGTCGTTGCTGATGTCGACGTCTTTCACAGCGCCGCCCAGCCCCGGGATCATGCCCATAAGGTCCTTGATATTCCCCATCTTCTTGATTTGCTGAAGCTGGGAGTAAAAGTCTTCGAAGTTGAACTGGTTCTGGCGGATCTGCTTGTTGATCCGGGCCGCTTCTTCTTCGTCGAACGCCTGTTGTGCACGTTCGACGAGGGAGAGGACGTCACCCATGCCGAGAATCCGGCTGGCCATCCGGTCAGGATAGAAGATGTCGAGGTCTTCCATCTTTTCGCCGGTAGACATGTACTTGATCGGCTTCTCGACCACGTGCCGGATCGAGAGCGCGGCCCCGCCGCGGGCATCGCCATCGAGCTTGGTAAGCACCACCCCGTCGAAATTGAGGCGATCGTTGAACGTCTTGGCCGTGTTGACAGCGTCCTGACCGGTCATGGAGTCGACGACAAACAGTGTTTCCGTCGGCTCGATGGCCTTTTTCACATTTTCAACCTCCTGCATCATGGCCTCGTCAATGGCGAGACGGCCGGCGGTATCGACGATGAGGACATTCTTGGAATTTTCCTTCGCGTATTTCAGCGCGTTTTTCGCAATCTGAACAGCGTCTTTGTTATCCGGCTCGGCGTACACTTCCACGCCGATCTGCTGACCGAGCGTCTGCAGCTGGGCAATAGCAGCGGGGCGGTAGATGTCGCACGCAGCGAGCAATACCTGACGGCCCTGCTTTTTGATGTTGTGAGCCAGTTTTCCGGAGAACGTCGTCTTACCCGAACCCTGGAGACCGGCGATGAGTACTACAGCCGGAGAGCCTTTCAGGTTGACGCTTTCGGCCTGACCGCCCATGAGCTCAGTCAGCTTGTCGTGGACAATCTTGACAAGCATCTGGCCGGGCTCAACGGCAATGACAATTTTCTGGCCGATGGCCTCCTCGCGGATCTGATCGGTGATGTCCTTGGCAACCTTGAAGTTAACGTCGGCATCGGTCAGGGCCCGGCGGATTTCCTTCACCGTCGAAGCAACGTTGACATCGGTAATCCGACCGCTGCCTTTCAGCGTCCGGATGGCTTTATTGAGTTTATCCTGAAGATTTTCGAACATAGTCGTAATCGCAAATCGTACCCGTCGGCGAAGGCCACGAAGACCGCAAAATGTGGCGCTACCCGTGTGGAAACCTCCGGTCTGAGAAGAAATTTTTGCAAAGGTATCTATTTCAGGGCACTAATCGGAAGCCGTCCGCGCAGATTATATTCTCAAACGGTGATTTTTGGGTCTTTCATTTTCCCCCGAGGTGGTTACCTTTGTGGCTCAATTCATTACCTGATTCTTTCCGACGTCTAATCATGCAGAAAATCAAAGTGGCCAACCCGGTCGTAGAACTCGACGGGGACGAAATGACCAGAATCATCTGGAAGTTTATCAAAGAGAAGCTTATTCTTCCCTACATTGATGTTGATATTAAGTATTACGACCTGGGAATCGAATACCGTGATGAGACAAATGACCAGGTAACGATCGATGCGGCTAACGCGATCAAGGAATACGGAGTAGGCATCAAGTGTGCGACCATCACGCCGGACGAAGCCCGCGTGAAGGAGTTCAACCTGAAGCAGATGTGGAAGTCTCCGAACGGTACGATCCGGAACATCCTCGACGGAACGGTATTCCGTGAGCCCATCGTCATCAAAAACGTGCCGCGTCTGGTTACGACCTGGACGTCACCCATCATCGTTGGCCGCCACGCTTTCGGCGATCAGTACCGTGCGACGGACTTCGTCGTTCCGGGCAAAGGCAAGCTCACGATGAAATTCGAAGGAGAAGACGGATCGGTTCAGGAATACGAAGTATATCAGTTCAAAGGCCCGGGCGTTGCCATGGGTATGTACAACACGGAAGAATCGATCATCGGTTTCGCCCGTTCCTGCTTCCAGGTAGGTCTCCAGAAAGGCTGGCCGGTATACCTGTCGACCAAGAATACCATCCTCAAAAAATACGACGGTCGTTTCAAAGACCTCTTCCAGGAAATCTTCGACGCTGAATTCGCTGAGAAATTCAAGGAAAAAGGGATCGTTTACGAACACCGCCTCATCGATGACATGGTTGCTTCTGCCCTGAAGTGGAGCGGCAGCTTCGTTTGGGCCTGTAAGAACTACGACGGCGACGTGCAGTCGGATACCGTCGCTCAGGGCTTCGGCTCACTTGGTCTGATGACGTCTGTTCTCCTGACGCCGAGCGGCACTGTCCTTGAGTCGGAAGCGGCTCACGGTACCGTAACGCGCCACTACCGCGAGCATCAGAAAGGTAACCCGACCTCTACCAACCCGATCGCTTCCATCTACGCCTGGACCCGCGGTCTGGCGTTCCGCGGTAAGCTGGACGGCAACCAGGAACTGGTTGATTTCGCCAACGCACTCGAAGAAGTTTGCGTTGAAACGGTTGAAGCCGGCAAAATGACGAAGGATCTCGCGGTAAACATCTATGGTAACAAGGTGAACCACGGCGAGCACTACCTCTATACGGAAGAATTCCTGGACGAACTCGACAAGGGTCTTCAGGTGAAACTCCGGAAATAACAACCGGAAGCATCCGGTCGTTTCGAAAGGACTGGTCTTCGGATCAGTCCTTTCTTTTCTTTAAAAGCCATGAAAAAACGGATTTTCGGATTCTGGCTGATAGCCCTCCTGTCTTCGCTTGCTACCTATGCGCAGCGGACGGTGACCATCGACGATAACACCGAGCAGCATATCTTCCGGGAAGGAGAGCTGGAGTGCCTGGAGGACTTTCAGGGATCTTATACCTTCCGGGACATCCTGCGTCCGGAGATCAGCGCACGGTTTCGGCCGAACCGGACGAATACGCCGCAAAACGACCGCCTTTCCTCGGCCTACTGGTACCGTATTTCCATCGATGCCGGGCGGCCTTCTTCCCGTGACTGGCTGCTCGAATTCTTCGATCAGACGATAGATGAGCTTTCCGCCTATGCCCCGGACGCTTCCGGCAGGTATACGGAGCAGGTCATGGGCGACAGCCGGCCGTTTCGTGACCGTACTTTTCGCCATAAGAACTTCGAGATAAAACTGCCTTACAAAGGCAAAGCGACCTATTATTTCCGGGTACGGTCGCACCAGACCGCCGATGTCATCATTGTACTTCGGTCGGTCAACCGGTTTGTGCAGTATGCGCTTGACGAATACATCCTGTTCGGGATTTTTTACGGGATGATCTTCGTCTTCAGCTTTTATAACCTGCTGATGTTCTTCGCGGTCCGGCAGGTGCAGTACCTGTATTATGTCCTCTATAACCTGTTTGTCGGGCTGTATGAAATGTGCGTCGACGGCATTGCCTACCAGTACCTCTGGCCCCGGTATGCCGAATGGAACCAGTATGCGTATGGAATAGCGCTGTATGGCGTGAGTGTGTTCGCGCTGTTATTCACCCGCAGTCTGCTGTTTACCCGCCGGAAGGCGCCTGGTATCGACAAGATTATTCTGGGTGTCCTGGCGGCCCGTACCGTCTTTTTTCTGTATTGTCTTTTGTGGAACCGGACACTGTTTAATTACAAGTTCCTGGAACTGATTCCGCTGGCCATTGCCTTCTACGCTGGTTTGTATGTGTACCGGCAGGGGTATCGACCGGCCCGTTTCTTCGTGCTGGGGTATGCGTTCCTGACGGCGGGATTTATCTATAAACTGCTCATCATGCTGCATTTCGAAGGGCTGAACTTCGGGGCGGTAACCTATTACAGCCTGAGTATCTGCTTTGTCATCGAGATGATTTGTCTGTCGTTTGCCGTGGGCGACAAGGTTCGCGTCCTCAAGCGGCAGAAAGACCTGAGCCAGCAGCAGACCATCCGCCAGATGGCCGTCAACCAGAAACTGAAGGATGCCCTCAATACCGAGCTGGAAGCCCAGGTCGAGGCCCGAACCAGCCAGGTGAAGCACCAGGCCGAAATCATTGAGGAAAAGAACCGCGAGCTGATGGCAATGAACGAGCTCCTGCGGGATCAGGCTTCGGAAATCTCCCGGATGAACGAACTTCTCCAGGAAGATAACCGGGTACTGCAAACCAATGTAGAGCAGGTTACACGGGCGCGGGTGCTGTCGTCGGAAGTGGATTTTGAGGAATTCAGCAAAATCTATCCCGATAACGAGAGCTGTTTCGAATACCTCGCCGGCCTGAAATGGCAGCAGGGGTATCATTGCCGGAAATGTGGAAACGATCACTATTTCCACGGGCACCTGCCGTTCAGCCGGCGCTGTACCAAATGCGGGTACGACGAATCGGCGATTGCCTACACGCTGTTGCAGAATACCAAAATACCCATTAACAAGGCCTTCTACATGATCTTCCTGATCTACACTACAAAAGGGAAGATATCCTCTCATAAACTCTCGCAGATTCTGCAAATCCGGCAAAGTACCTGCTGGTCGTTCGGTAACCGCATCCGAAAGATGATGGAGGAGAAAAAGCGGGAACCCGACCGCGGCGGTTGGAGTAAAATCGTCTACGATCCGGGTCGTGAAAGAGGAGATATCCCGGCAGATCTGGAAGAAATGCCGGGATAAGCGTGTTGCTTCCCGGATAGGTGCCATACTTTTCTCCAAAAAATCCAGTAGGAAACAGGCGTATCAAAAGAGGCGTCCCATATGGGGGCGCCTCTTTTGTTGCAGCCTGACAATCAAGGGTAAAGCTGACGTATCGTCTTTGTTATTCAAGCGTATCAATGATTTTATAACTATCTGTTAATCAATAGTTTATGTAAAAATATTTCTTGCTTTTCCATTACGCTCTGATATAGATTTGTTCCCAGAATTATTCAAACTTTTATTAGTAAAGTAGAGAATCCATGGCTAAAAAGCTTACGTTTTGGATGGTATGGCTCCTGCTGCTGACCGGTGCGGTACACGCACAGGATCTGACGGTCAGGGGAGTCATCCGGGATCAGAAAGGAGAAGTACTCCCCGGCGCAAATGTTCGGGTGAAGGGAACAACCCAGGGTACGGCAGCCGATGCCTCCGGCGCGTTTACCGTTCGCGTGCCGAACGGGCAGGCAACGCTGGTTGTATCGTTTACCGGGTATTTATCACAGGAAATTGCCCTCGCGGGCCGCACGCAGATTGATATCGTGCTGGCCGACGATCAGACAAACCTGAACGAAGTAGTGGTGATCGGGTACGGAACCCAGAAGCGGGGAGACCTGACGACGTCCATCGCGACGGTGAGTACCAAAGACATCACCGAGCGCCCGATTTTGCAGGCGGCGCAAGCCCTGCAGGGCAAGGCGGCGGGGGTACAGGTGACGCAGCCGTCCGGAAAGCCGGGAGCGGCCCTGTCGATCCGTGTCCGCGGAGCTACCTCCGTGCAGGCAGGTAATGAGCCGTTGTATGTGATCGACGGCGTGCCGACGACGGATACCCGTGACCTCAACGTCAACGACATCGAAAGCATGCAGGTACTCAAGGATGCTTCTTCGGCGGCGATCTATGGTGCCCGGGCGGCAAACGGGGTAGTCATCATCACGACGAAGCGCGGAAAGGCCGGCGACTCCCAGATCAATTTCAGCAGCTACTACGGGTTTTCCGACCTGTCGAAGAAGATCAACGTCCTCAATCCGCAACAATATGCCGATCTGATGGGCGAAATGGGGTATAAAGTCGACCTCACCGGCCCGAAGACCGACTGGACCAAGGAAGTATTCCAGAGCGGTCAAAACCAGAACTACCAGTTATCGTTTTCAGGCGGTACCGACAAGAGCCGGTACTTTGTATCGGGTGCGATTACGAAAGACGACGGTATCGTCAAGCCTGCCAGCTACAAGCGCTACAGCTTCCGGATGAACCTCGACAATCAGGTGAAGAGCTGGTTCAAGCTGTCTACCAACCTGATGTATTCCAATGTCAGCCTTAAGGACGTCAAGGACAACAACAACGCCGGGCGGAACGCCGTCATCCTGGGCGCGCTGGGCGCTCCTCCGACGATGGGCATCTACGAAAAGGACAGCCAGGGCCGGACACGCTTTACGATGAATCCGAACAAAGCCGGCTGGGATAACCCGCTGGCGGCGATTTACGGTCCGACCCAGGGCTCGCGCGATAACCGCCTCCTCGGAAACGTAACGGGCGATCTGACGCTGACGAAAAACCTGTTCGTACGGTCCAACTTCGGTGTTGATTACCTCAACCACAAATACGATTACTACGTCGACTACATCCAGACGACCGAAGGCCGGAATAACCACGGCCTGGCTCAATCCGAGAAATCCAACTCGTTTACCTACCTCTGGGAAAACACGGTCAACTACGAGAAGAGCATCGGAAAGCATACGTTTTCCGCCCTGGCAGGGATGACGGTACAGGACAACAAGTGGAATACCTCCTACATCGCCGGGCGCGATTTCCCGGAAGATCCCACGGTAAAAACCCTGAATGCCGCCAACGTCATTTCAGACGCATACACAACCGAAACCGAGTGGTTCCTTAATTCCTACATCGGCCGGGTGATGTACAACTATGACAGCAAGTACCTCCTGACGGCGAATTTCCGGGCAGATGGTTCGTCTAAACTCGCTAAAAACCACCGCTGGGGCTACTTCCCGTCGGTATCAGCGGGCTGGCGTATTTCCGCTGAGCCGTTCATGCAGAACGTAAAGGCCATCAACGACCTGAAACTCCGCGGAAGCTGGGGACAGAACGGTAACCAGGAAGGACTTTCAAACTATGCTTCCTATGGGCTGAACGGCTATACCCGCCGGACGCCGACCGACCCTCCGTCTGGCCCCGGTATTACCCGGCCGGACTATGCGCCGAACCCGGATCTGAAATGGGAAACGACGACCCAGACCAACATCGGTATCGACCTGGCACTGTTTAACTCGCGCCTGACAGTGACTGCGGATGCCTATCTCAAGAAGACAAAAGATCTGCTCCTGAATGTACCCCTGCCCAATACGAGCGGATACTCTTACATTCCGCGCAACTCAGGCAGTATTGAAAACAAAGGGCTTGAATTTGTCGTGTCTTCGGTCAATATGGACAAAGGCGCTTTCCGGTGGACGACGGACTTCAACATCGCCTTCAACCGGAACAAAATCACGAACCTGGAGCTGAACAATATCTACCGGTACGCTGCCGTCGAAGGCCGCAGCGATCAGATTATCATTCTGCAAAAAGGCCTCGCACTCGGTACCTTCTACGGGTATGTAGCAGAAGGAGTCGATCCGGAAACGGGCAATATGAAGTACAAGGATGTGGATGGCAACGGGCAGCTGACGCCGTCTGACCGTACGGTCCTGGGTTCTGCGCAGCCGAAGTTTACCTATGGGATGAACAACAACCTGAGCTACAAAAACTGGTCGCTGTCATTCCTCTTCCAGGGATCGTACGGAAACAAGGCGTTCAACGCGTCCCGCCTCGAAACGGAGGGGATGTATGATTCGAAGAACCAGTCGACCGAAGTACTCCGTCGCTGGAAAACCCCCGGACAGATCACGGATATTCCGAAGGCAACAGACGGTAACGTCTACAATTCAATGATTTCTTCCCGTTTTGTGGAAGACGCCTCCTACCTAAGGCTGAAGAGCGCGACGTTGTCCTATGGCCTCGACAAAGAGGTTGCCAACCGCCTCAAGCTGGCCCGCGCGTCTGTGTACCTGACAGCCCAGAACCTGTTCACGCTGACGAAATACAAAGGTTTTGATCCGGAAGTGAACGCTTTCAACGGCGGTGGCGCGACCCTCGGCATCGACTACGGAACTTACCCGGTAGCCCGCGCCTTTATCGTCGGCCTGAATGTGTCCTTTTAATTCGTTATCCAGAAACTGACCATGAAAAGATATTATTTCCGGGCATTGGCCTATGTGCTGGCGGCAGGAATGCTGACGGCGTGTGACAAGCAGCTCGACCTGAAACCGGTGTCCAATACGGTTGTCGGAAACGACGGGCAGGGTACGGCCGGTTCGTTTATCAAGGATGCGGCGTCTGCCGAAGGTGCTATCGGCGCCTGCTACGGTATTTTCCGGAACGGTTCGTCGGAATACTATGTGATGGATTATTTCCTGGCAGGGGATGCCCAGTCAGACAATGCCTATGCCGGTGCAGATAACCCGTCAATTTTCGAGATGGATGAATTCCGGATGCAATCGACCAACGCCCTGGCCGCGCGCGACTGGAGTTACCTGTTCAACCACATTGCCAGCGCCAACTCCATCATCGTCAATGTCCCGAAAGTGACGGATGCAGCGCTGACGACTACGCGCAAGAGCCAGATCGTTGCAGAGGCGAAGTTCATCCGTGCCCGCGCCTATTTCGATCTGGTGCGTTTGTACGGGGAAGTGCCGTTGATCGTGGATGAGTTACCGACGATTACGTCGGAGAATGTGGCCGAAATCTACCCGAAACTATACCCGGCCCGGAACAAGACGGACGAGATCTATGCGCAGATCCTGAAAGACCTGACCGAAGCCGCTCCGGCGGTGCCGGCGTCTGGTCCGGATAAAATGACCATTACCCCCGGGGCCGTCTATACGTTGCTGGCCAAAGTATATGCTACCCAGAAAAACTGGGCGGAGGTAATCGCCAACTGCGACAAGGTCATGGGGCTCGGCTATACCCTCCTGCCCGACTATGAACAACTGTGGGATGGTAACCACGAAAACAGCAGCGAAGCCATTTTTGAGCTGAATTTCGACGGTTGGGCAACAGGCGGCAACTGGGGAACATCCATGTTCTACGGAAACGACTGGAAGAAGTTCAATACGCCGTCGAACGACCTGATCAAAGCATTCGACGACGAAAAAGACGCCGTCCGGAAAGCCTCCAGCATCGCCTTTATTGATGCTACCGGGCGGTGGTCAGACAAGTATTTTCCGCTGACCAAGTATCCGTTGGCCTATAAAATGCGGAAGACGGACGCCAGTCAGAACATCATTGTCTACCGCCTGGCCGATGTACTCCTGTTGAAAGCCGAAGCGCTGAACGAAACCGGCAGCCTGGAAGATGCCCGGAAGCTCGTCAACCAGGTACGTACGCGGGTCAAACTCGGCGCTACGCCGGCAACGGACCAGGCTTCGATGCGTCTGGCGATTGAAAAGGAACGCCGCCTCGAACTGGCATTTGAAGGCATCCGGTGGTATGACCTGGTACGAACCGGCCGCGCCATGACGGTTATGCAGGCTGTCAAAGACGGAAGCGGCAACAGCCTGGGCTATGGCATCTCCGCCGATAAGCTCATCTGGCCGGTACCGCAGACTGAAATTGACAAAAACGCCAACCTTACCCAAAACAACGGGTATTGAGTTAAACAGTGGCGGAGACTTCGGTCTTCGCCACTTCACGTCTTTCTTCCCATGATTCGATCTATTGTCTTTATCGGTGTTTGCCTCGGGCTGTACAGTTGCTCGGCGACATCGCCCAAACCCAGCGGTTCGCCGGTTGACTCGTCCGCAAAAGTCAGCAGCTGGGTGACGAATGGTACTCAAACCAAACTCCTGCAAAAAGAATCGGCGACGCCGATTCAGAAGCCATCAGCAACGGCATTGCCGCTTATTGAGGTGGATGAGTCTCAGGTATTTCAGGAAATGGATGGATTCGGAGCTGCTCTTACCGGTTCCTCGGCCTATCTCATCCAGCAGAAAATGAATGCCTCCCAGCGTACCGCCTTGCTGACGGAGCTGTTTGATCCGCAAAAGGGAATCGGGATCAGCTATGTGCGGATTACAGCCGGCGCTTCCGATTTTTCTCTTTCGGATTTTACCTATCAGGACGACCCGTCGAAGCCTTTTTCCATTGAAAAAGATAAGGCAGACCTCCTGCCGGCATTGAAATCAGCCCTGACGATACAGCCTGCTCTCAAGATTATGGGATCTCCCTGGAGCGCGCCTGCCTGGATGAAAAGCAGCGGCAAGCTCGGCGGCGGGAAGCTCAAGCCGGAGTCATATGGTGATTTTGCCGGATACCTTGTCAACTATATTAAAGGATACCGGGCGGAAGGGATCAACCTGGAAGCTATCAGCGTGCAAAATGAGCCCCTGCACGAAGCGGCCTATCCGTCGATGCGCATGGAGGCATCCGAGCAGCTGGATTTTGTGAAAAACCACCTCGGGCCGGCTTTTCGCAAAGAAAGCATCGCCACTAAAATACTGCTGTACGACCACAACTGGGATCGTCCGGACTATCCCGTCACGATTCTGAACGATCCTGAAGCCAAACAGTATGTAGCCGGTTCTGCTTTTCACGCCTACGCCGGAAAGGTATCGGCGATGAGCGAGGTTCATGCCGCGCATCCGGACAAAGGCCTCTATTTTACGGAGATTTCGGGAGGAAGCTGGGCGACGAACTTCGGCGATAACCTGAAATGGAATCTGTCGAATATCTTCATCGGAACGGCAAATAACTGGTCCAAAAATGCCCTCCTCTGGAACCTCGCGCTCGACCCCGACGCGGGGCCGCAGAACAAAGGATGTACCAATTGCCGGGGCGTAGTGACGGTTTTGCCCGATGGCTCCTTCCAGCGAAACGTTGAATATTATGCGCTGGCTCATTTTTCAAAATTCGTCAGGCCCGGTGCTAAACGCATCGCTTCAGGCCAGAGTCCGGCGTCTGTGGAGAAAGTAGCTTTCCGCAATCCCGATGGTTCAAGAGTACTGATTGTACTCAATACAGGCACAGAGACAGCCCGTTTTGCGGTAAAAGACGGAAACCGGCAGTTCAGCTATTCGCTGGAGCCGGGAGCAGTAAGTACCCTTATCTGGGAATAATCGAATTTATAGAAGAGTCCGGGATGCGCAGGCGTCCCGGACTCTTTCGTTTTCAGGGAGAGAAAAAGAGACAACAGGAACGTTACTCTTCCTCTTCCTCGTCGTCGAGCAGCTCTTCCTCGAAGTCGTCTTCGTACTGCTCTTCTTCGGAGTAGTCGTCGTCTGCCCCGAATTCCTCGGTTTCCTCAGCAGGATCGAGGGTTTCTTCGTCGCCTTCCGGAAAATCGTCCAGCAAATCCGTTTCTTCAAAAGTGAGTTTCATGGTAAACGGTCGTTAGATGTCTCAGGTAACCAAACAAAGATAAAGAGGAGGAAAACGATTTATGTTACCGGGATTTTAATCTTTTGTAACGCCTGCGGAATCGCGGATAAAGGCGTAAAATACAGTGGGATTTCTTCGAAAAATCCTAAAAGAAGGCGATGCCGGCAAGGGAAATTTCTTTTACTTTTGGTCGTCAACACGTCTTCGGCATCATGATCAACTATGTCTTATTTGACGGACCGCGGGTCCGGCCCCACTTGTTACCGCTTGTTTTCACCCGGCCTATTGCAGAATTGCGGGTGGGAATCAGGACGATAGCCGAGAAATGGGCTGACTGGCTGGAGACGGAACCGTCCTACCTTACCCTTCCGTATTTACAGAAAAAGTATCCCCTGAAGAAAAGCCCGGATACGATCTACATCCACGGAGGCCTGTGCCCGAACGAACGGCTTGTTCGCTCACTGGAGCAACTGAAACCCGGCGAGGCCCTCATGCAGGGAAATATCCTGCTGGCGGTACGCGGGAGCAAACTGACACTGGACGAACTCGTCCCCGATAACCCGAACTTTCAAAAGCAGTATTTCTGGGACAAGGCGACGGTTATCCAGCGTCTGCCGGATCTGGTCGTATACAACGGTGACCAGATCGCCATCGATTTCGAACGGATTACGCTGGGCCGTACCTCTCAGCCGATGGAGGACCGGTTTACCGCCTGTTACAACGAATCACAGATCTTTCTCGAAGAAGGCGTACAGCTCCGGTCTGCGGTACTGAATGCTGAAAACGGGCCTATTTACCTCGGGAAGGACGTTCATGTCAGCGAAGGAGCGCTTATCCAGGGCCCTTTTGCTGCGCTGGAAGGTTCCGTTATTAACCTGGGCGGCAAGATGCGGCGCAATACGACGATCGGACCGCACTGCAAGGTTGGCGGAGAGGTCAGCATGAGCATTGTCATGGGGTATTCCAACAAGGGGCACGACGGATTCCTGGGTAATTCCTATCTCGGAGAATGGTGTAACCTCGGCGCCAATACCAATAATTCGAACCTGAAAAACGACTACGGTAACGTCAAACTCTACGACTACGCCACCGGAAAACTGGAAGATACGGGTCGCCAGTTTGTCGGTCTCTTCATGGGAGACTACTCCAAAGCCGGGATTTCCACCATGTTCAATACCGGTACTATTGTTGGTGTAAACGTGAACCTCTTCGGCGCCGGGTTTACCCCGAAACACGTCCCTTCTTTCAGCTGGGGCGGCGCCGATTCCGGCTTTCAGCCCTACCGGTTCGAAAAGGCGGTGGAAGTAGCCCGGAATACGATGGACCGTCGCGGAAAGCTCTTCACCGAAGAAGAAGAGGATATCTGGCGGGCGATCTACGACATCGAGCAGCGCAAACCGGACTCAGAATCGCTGTAATTGCTCCGATTCGAGTACCTGCATGCCGGCAACCGGCTCCCGGCTGAGGGTAATCATGGCGTCGGCGACTTTTCCTGCCTGTATGCCGCGGTATCTCCGTAATGGCGGGATGAGGAGGGAAACCGGCGTCAACAGCCAGTCTGCGACCTTTCCGAAAATTTCTCCGGGTCGGAATTGCTTCCGTTTTCCGAGAAGAATCGACGGCCGTAAAACGGTATAGCTCGGAAAACCTATTCGGGCAATGGCCTGTTCGACCTCGCCTTTTACCCGCGAATAGAAGATGCGGGAGGAGGCATCGGCTCCCACCGAGGAGATCAGCAGGTAGTGCCGCGCCCCCGCGGCGAGCGCCAGCCGGGCGATTTCGATCGGATAGGTAAAATCAACTTTCCGGAAGGCTTCCTGTGATCCCGCCTGGCGGATGGTTGTCCCGAGGCAGCAGAAGACAACCTCTGCGCCGGCAACGTCTTCCGGGCGCAGGTGATCAAAATCGACCACCCGCTCTTCCAGCTTCGGATGCTTGAGGTGAAGCGGTCGCCGGGAAAGGGAAATCACCCGATCGTACTCATCGGATTTCAAGAGCTTAAAAATCAGGTAGTTGCCGATAAGGCCGGAAGCGCCGGCCAGCAAAGCGGTTCGGGGAGTCGTCATCGGGGCAGTCGGGCGGGAAACGGTTTCCATGCAAGGTAGGCCGGGACGGGGAAAAGAAAAAGGTAAGGCTGTCCGGACCGGCGTCGTCCACCTATATCTATTCACCCAAATTTCTTTTCCGGCGTCGTTGCCCAACTGGATATGCCTTTCTACTTTTACGCCGGATTTTTCTGTTCTTTGCCAGGACAGCCACATTCTCTCCGATACTGGCCACTGCAAATCCCATCACTATGAGTGTATTAGTTAACAAAGATTCACGAATCATTGTACAAGGCTTTACCGGGTCAGAAGGAACCTTCCACGCCCAGCAAATGATCGAATACGGCACCCAGGTTGTGGGTGGCGTAACGCCGGGCAAGGGCGGTCAGAAACACCTCGACAGACCTGTTTTCAATACGGTAGCCGACGCAGTCCGTGAAACCGGCGCTGATGTTTCTATCATCTTTGTACCTCCGGCCTTCGCTGCGGATGCAATCATGGAAGCGGCAGATGCCGGCGTCAAAGTGATTGTGACCATTACGGAGGGTATCCCCGTGAAGGATATGATCGCCGTGAAGGAATACCTCAAGAATAAAAGCGTCCGGCTCATCGGACCCAACTGCCCGGGTGTCATTACGGCCGACGAGTGCAAGGTGGGTATCATGCCCGGATTTATCTTCAAGAAAGGCACGATCGGACTGGTTTCCAAGTCAGGTACCCTGACGTACGAAGCTGTTGACCAGTTGACCAAAGCCGGTCTCGGTCAGACGACTGCTATCGGTATCGGCGGTGACCCGATCATCGGAACCACAACCCGCGAAGCGGTTGAGCTGCTGATGAACGATCCGGAAACCGAAGCGATTGTCATGATCGGTGAAATCGGTGGCGGCATGGAAGCCGAAGCCGCTTACTGGATCAAGGAAAACGGTAACAAGAAGCCGGTTGTCGGGTTCATCGCCGGACAAACCGCGCCGAAAGGCCGCCGGATGGGCCACGCAGGCGCCATCGTCGGTGGTGCCGACGACACGGCCGAAGCCAAAATGCGGATCATGCGCGAATGCGGTCTGTACGTGGCTGAATCGCCCGCCGTTATTGGTGAGACGATGGTGAAGGCCCTGGAAGATTTCAAAGCCAAAGCCTGATTCTTTCGTTTTTCCGTAGATAAGGTATCTACTTTCTGTCAGCGAGATCCGTGGTGAGATTCCGCACGTTTCCGTGTCAGAGGACAGTATACGTCAAGCCTGTGGGTAGAAAGCTACTCCACAGGCTTCACTGTTTTCTGATTTTCTTCTTTTTCGGTTTAACAGCGGCTGCCCAGACGACCGGTCCGGGGAACGGGTACTTTCTTGTGCATGATTTCCGGGATGACTGGAATGTGTATGACGAGGACCTGAAGAGCTACATTCCCTACATCCGGGAGCTTCACCAGGACTATCGGTCCTACAGCCTGCTGCTGGATGTGGAAAAAAACCGGCATTATTACCTGCTTTACAAATCGGATCAGGAGAACTTCCTCTTTATCAACGGCGCGTTGCAGAAGAAACTGCCTGCAAATGAGTGGGTTGTGATGCGTTTTGACAGTCTTTTCAAAGCCTATCACCAGCACCGCGTGTTGCTGACGCTCTACGGCAATCAGTCCGGCATCGAAAAGAAAAACCTCTATATCGGGCACAAAGTCGCAACAGGGCAGAAACCCATTGTTGTCTCGGAGTCTTTTCTCCAGGCCCGGCCGCGGGAAGACTCGCCCTTCGACGACTTCTACGCACTCGGTGCGTTGTTGCTACTGGCGATGTACGTCTTTCTCTATCAGGCGTTTAATAAGGGTTTTGCCCGGTACTTCAGTATCCGGGATTTGCTGACAATTCCGACCCGCGAGGGGGTCGGCGCCCTGACCCGGAGCCCGTTTGAACTCAGTAACCTGTCGTTCATTCTGCTGCTGAGTTTTCTGCTTTCCTACCTCTATCAGCTGGTGCGCTACCGCGGGGTTGATTTATTCGGAACACAGGGATTTTTTCAGGAAGAAGAATCGCTGGGTATGCTCTTTCTGTCGTTCTTCATCGTCGCTGTCGTTTTTCTGGCCGGTTTCATTCTCAAGTATGTGATTTTGAATACCCTCGGGCAGATTTACCGGTTCGATCGGCTCGTGAACATCCACTATTTCAAGGCCATACAGGCGTCTGCCTTGTTTTATACGGTGCTCGGCCTGGTCATGATCATGATGATGACGACGTTTCCGGTGGCGACCTTCCGCTGGGATGCAATCCTTTTTATCCCGGTGACGCTCTTCTATTTAGCCAGGCTTTTATTATTGTACTTTTCCATTAATAAATTGTCTGATGCTAAAAATCTCTACTTATTTTCATACCTTTGCATCGTTGAATTGGTTCCTTTCATCATTGGGGTGAAGTTCGCCCTGTGATCCGGGGAGGTTTCCCACGTGTTTAATCAGGAGTTGACAATAAGGAATCGTTCAGACAGCACGACTCTTTACTGTTTTTCCAAACTTCTCTTATTTTTTGAACCTGAATGAGTGAAACGACGAACAAGACGGACGAACGACTCACGAAAGTTTCCAGCATTTTGGTGACGCAGGCTCGTCCGGCTGACGAAAAATCGCCCTATTTCGAACTTGCCAAAGACTACAACATCAAAGTAGATTTTCGGCCTTTCATTGAAGTAAACGGCGTTTCTTACAAAGATTTCCGTAAGCAAAAACTAGATATCCTGGCGCATACGGCCATTATCTTTACCAGCCGGAATGCGGTTGATCATTTTTTTCGTATCTGTAAGGAAGCCAAAATCGAGATGCCGCCGGAGATGAAATACTTCTGCGTGACCGAACAAACGGCCAATTACCTGCAGAAATACATCGTTATCCGGAAGCGGAAGATTTTTGTCGGCGCGAAAACGGCTGCGGATCTCCTCGATCTGATCAAGAAGCACAAAACCGAGAAATTCCTGTTCCCCTGCTCAGACAAGCGGCGGAATGATATTCCCGGCTTTATGGTCTCCAATGATATCCACCTTTCCGAGGCGGTGATGTATGAGACGGGCTCTGCGGATCTGTCGGATCTGGAAAACGTTTTTTACGACGTTATCTGTTTCTTTAGTCCATCGGGTGTGAAGTCACTTTTCGACAACTTCCCGGATTTCAAGCAAAACAAAACGCGCATTGCCGCACTCGGACCTACCACAGCCAAGGCTGTGATCGATGCCAATCTGATTCTGGACATCGAGGCTCCGATGCCGAATGCGCCCTCGATGACCGGTGCGCTGGATCTGTATATCCGCAAGGCCAACGGTCTCAAATAAGAGACGATCCGTCTGGAACCTCCGGCCCGCCGCCGGAGGTTTTTTTTGTCCTGCTGTAACAATAGCGGGGTTTTGTCGTTTGGTTAATGCCGGCGGAAAAATAGGCCACTCCCGGCACTGTTTCCGGAAATAGTTTTTAGTTTTAGCTCCGTTAACGTGCTTGTCCAAGCCATGCGAAAAACGCTATACCTGTTAGTACTCTTGTTGTTGACTTCTTCGGGACGCCTGTTTGCCCAACAGGATCCGCAGTTCAGCCAATACATGTATAACCAGTCGTTCCTGAATCCGGCCGCCGCCGGAAACGACGGAATGACGCGCTTTCAGCTCATTCACCGTCAGCAATACATTGGTTATCAGAGCAGTTTCGGAGACGATGGCGGCACGCCTGTTTCCCAGCTCTTCACCTTTCAGATGCCGTTGGCGGGGATCCGTTCGGCTGTGGGCCTGAATATTCTCAACGATCAGGCAGGACCTCAGATCAATCAGCAGGTACAGGCGGCTTATTCGTATCGCGTTGCGCTGGGAGAGGACCGTACCCTTTCGTTCGGCGTCCTGGGCGGTTTGCTGATCCGTACAATTGATTTCGACAAGCTCCGGGCACGCGATCCGGGTGACCCGCTCCTGGGTACCGGAAAGTTTACCGAATCGCGCCCTGACGTCGGTGCGGGCGTTTATTACTCGACTTCAACCTACTATGTGGGGGCTTCCATGATCCACATCAATCAGGCAAAATTTTCTTTTGGGCAGGATGTGGCAACCAACAGGGCCCAACAAACCGTATTTATTAACGGCGGCTACCGGTACTACGTCAACGAGGAGGTGGAGCTTAATCCTACTGCACTCGTCAAAACGGATCTGAATACGTTTTCAGTAGAAGCTTCGTTGTTAGCGACGTGGAGAAACTTCATCTGGGTAGGAGCCGGCTGGAGACAGGGTGACGGTGTGCCGGTGTTCGCCGGGGTGAACTGGAACAAATTGCGTTTCGGAGCCTCGTATGACATTATCCTGGGTGGTGTGAATGCCAAATCCCCCGGTTCGTATTCGGTGCTGGTGAGTTATGCCATGCCCGGTCCGAAGCCGAATAAGCGGGTTCCGGTTCGCACGCCGCGCTTCCGTTTTTAAAATACCGGTATTTTCCAAATACCAACCAATATGCCTGATACGTTACCTCGAAGTAATCCGCCTGACAGCCGCTATTTCGGGTACACTCACGACCGATAATCCGAAGTTTATCGAAACGGTCTGAGGACAATAGAGATTTTTTTTATTTTTGCCGCTTCACATAAATACGAATCGGACGTGTTCAGCGTTCTTTTGCGGCATATACTCGAAACCCAGCGGATAGCAATGAAATCTATTTTTCCGTCAGTAATGCCAAACCGATATCGAAAAGAAAACAACTATATGGTCATGGATGAGCGGTTTATGAAAAGACGCCTCATTTGGAGTGTTCTGGTTCTGGTTCCGCTGCTGATGCTGCAGAGTTGCGGGTTCTTTGGCAGTAAGAAAGACGGAGGCAAGGGCGGAGATGCAGCGAGTGGAGGAAAAGGAGGCAAAAGCCGGAAAGGCGATGTCGGAATTTACAACGGTGAAGTCGTCGCCGATGCCCGGAAAGGGTGGAAGCAGCCGACACCATATGGGATGGTCCTGATTCCTTCCGGTTCGTTCTTGATGGGCCAGGCTGACGAAGACGTTGCCACGGCGCAGGTGAACTTCAACAAGCGGGTGACGATCAGCCAGTTTTTTATGGATGATACCGAAATCACCAACCACGAATACCGGCAGTTTGTCAACCGTATTCTGGAAGACTCGGTGTCTATCCTCGGTGAAGAATATATCATGACCAAGCTGTACCCGGATACCACGGTTTGGAAGAAGGATTTTACCTACCACAACGGCGACCCGATGACGGAGTACTACTACTCCAGCCCGGCGTTTGACCGCTACCCGGTAGTCGGGGTAAGCTGGGAAGCAGCGCGCGAATTCTCCCGCTGGAGAACCAGCCTTCTGAACGAGTACCGCAAGGGCGAAAACCAGGCAGCTATGCCCCGGTTTGACCTTCCGACGGAATCTCAGTGGGAATGGGCGGCCCGTGGCGGTAAGTCCGGCGCCAAGTATCCCTGGGGTAACCCGTACGTAGCAAACGGAAAGGGTTGCATGCTGGCCAACTTCAAACCGCAGCGCGGAAATTACGATGCGGATGGCTACGCATACACCGCGCCGGCCAATGCCTATAATCCCAATGACTACGGTCTGTATAACATGGCCGGAAACGTTGCGGAATGGTGCAAGGATGCCTGGGCTGACAATTCTGTTGTCGTCACCTGGGATCTGAACTCTGACAACATCAATGATGACGAGCCCCGCAAAGTGATCCGCGGTGGTTCCTGGAAAGATGTGGCCTATTTCCTCGAAACCGGGACCCGTTCCTGGGAGTATAAGGATGCCCGTCGCTCCTATATCGGTTTCCGTTGCGCAATGCAACACATCGGGATGTCTTCCGGACGGGAGTTCCGCTAGACCCTTATCGACATAACACCTGTAGAGCGGGGCCGTTCTGCAGGTGTTTTTCTCTGTTTATCTACCTCGTTTGTTACCCAAAAGTCCTTTTCACGTAAACCTCTTTTTTTGCTCATGGCGGCGAAACGTAATGTCTTCTTCGACAAAATTCTTCCTGTAGTGTATAGTGTGGGGGCTGCTGTCGTAATTCTCGGAGCCCTCTTCAAAATTCAGCACCGCCCCGGAGCGGATGAAATGCTGACCATCGGGATGGGTACGGAAGTAGCAATTTTCCTTCTCTTTGCACTTCAGCAGTTTATTGCCCCGAGTACCGAGTACCAATGGGAAAAGGTTTATCCCGAACTGGATGATGATTTCAAAGGTGAACTGCCGGTCCGGACGGCTGCTGCTCCGACGCAGAACCTTGGCCTGACGGCGAAAATGGACGACATGCTCGCCAATGCGAAAATCACGCCTGACGTCTTCAACAACCTCGGTTCCGGTCTGCGTAATCTGACGGACACGGTCGGCAAAATTGGCCAGTTGACCGACGCAACCGTTGCCACCAACGAATACGCGAAAAACGTGAAGAGCGCCGCGGCGTCTCTTCAGGAAATGAATACGTCTTACGGAACGGCTGTATCTGCCATCTCTGAAATGGCGACTGCTTCCCTCGATGCGAAGGAATACCGTGCCAAGTTCCAGCAGATTACCCAGACAATGGGCGCGTTGAACGCCGTATACGAGCTTGAGCTCCAGGATACCCAAAAGCACCTGAAAGCGATGAACTCGTTCTACGGAAACCTTTCTTCTGCGATGGACAACATGAAGGACGCGTCGAAAGATGCCCAGCAGTTCAAAAACGAAATGGGCCGCCTGACCACGAACCTTCAGTCGCTCAACAATATTTACGGCGGCATGCTGTCAGCCATGAAAGGCGTTCAATAACCCGGCTACCACACCGGCTCATTTCTGACACTGAAAAACACTATTGACTTATGGCAGGTGCCAAAGAAACACCCCGGCAGCGAATGATCGGGATGATGTACCTGGTGCTGACAGCAATGCTGGCCCTACAGGTGAGTTCAGCTTTGATCGACAAATTTGTCCTGCTGAACCGAAGCCTTGAATCAGCCAACGGTACATCGAATACGACGAACCAGCAATCGGTAAAAGGAATTAAGGATAAAGCAGCGGAGAGCGGAAACCTCTACGCAGACGTTATGCAGAAGGCTGACGCGGTTCGCAAGCTTTCTTCCGATATGTACAATGAACTCGCGACGCTCAAAACCGAGCTGATCGACAAGAGCGGCGGGTATGACGAGCAAGGCAACCTGAAAAACCCGAAAGAGGAAGAGCAAATCGCTGTTATGATGGTTGGGCTCGGAGGCAAAGGCAAAGCCTACGCGCTGAAAGATCGTCTGAACAAGTACGTGACAGATTTGCAGGGATTTGCTGATAAAGGCACGCAGTTTACCCCGCTGGCCCTCGACGCGAAGGAAGACCCTGTAACCAGCAAAGACAAGGAACAACGCAACAAGGACTTTGCCGAACTGAATTTCGCTCAGACGCCCCTGCCGGCAGCCCTGGCCGTATTGAGTCAGAAGCAGTCTGAAGTACTGCGTTACGAAAACACGGTACTTGACCAGCTGGCAGCGAAAGTAGGTCTGAAGGAAATCAAGTTTGACAAGATTTTCCCGGTTGTTTCTGCAAAATCCAATACGGTCGTAGCCGGGATGAAGTACGAAGCTGAACTTTATGTAGCGGCTACTTCTACCGCGATTACTCCCCGGATGAGCTTCAATGGCGCGGCTGTCCCCATCAAGGACGGACGCGGTCAGATTCAGTTTGTTGCCCAGGGCGGCGCATACGGTGCTGACGGCCTTGCCAAGAAGAGCTACAACGCTACGATCGCTTACCCGGCTCCCGGCGGCGAGATGAAGACGTTCACGGTTACCGGTGAATACTTCGTGGCGAAACCGTCCTATAGCATCCAGCTGGCACAGACGCCGGCGCTGTATTTTGGTTGCGCGAACCGCGTTCAGTTTGTGAGCCCGCAAATGGGTTCGCTCTGGAATCCGTCGTTTACTGCGAACGGAGCGGAAGTTATTTCCGGCGGACAGGGTAAGGTTACCATCGTACCGACTTCAAAAGACGTAAGTATCAACGTCATTAACATGGGTAATACCCTCGGTACGGAACGTATGCAGGCTCGCCTGGTGCCGCGTCCGAAGTTTGTCGTACTCGGAAATGGCCGGCCGCTTGATATTCGTTCAGGTGGCAGCGCATCGCAATTGCGTACGCTGGAAATCAAGGCGCAGGCAGACGACGATTTCGCAGCATCGAATCCGGAGGATGCGAAATTCCGTGCCAGCGACGTACAGATTTCTCTCGGTCGCGGATCGAAAAAAATTGCCGGTCCGGTACCGATGGGCAATATTTCGTCCCTCGCGGCCGTTGCACAACCCGGAGACCGTTATGTGATCGAAGTCAAAGGATACCAGCGTCAGAACTTCCAGGGAAAGGTTTCGACTCACAACATGAACGAGCCCTTTGTTGTGCCGTTAAACTAACATCCATTTGCCATGATGAATTTCAAAGGAATTGCGGGATTAGCCCTGTCGCTGGCAGCGACGGGATCAGCCTTCGCCCAGCAGCAGCAACCTGCAGCTCTGGCGGAACGCCCTGCCCCCGTGGCGGAGCGTCCGATGGCTGAGCGTGGAAAAGCCTCTGAATCGCTCCGACCGATCGACGAAGAGGACATCATGTACAAGACGACTCTCTGGAGACGGATGGACCTGCAGGAAATCCAGAATCAGCCGTTTTTCTCGACTAACAACGAGATTACCCGGTACCTGATTGACGGAATGAAAGCAGGTGTTCTGAAGGCATACAAGAACGATTCTCTCGCGACAGAACTCACGCCCGAACAATTCCAGGCCAACCTGACGATGGAAGGCGCCGGAGATGCCCTTTCGGAAGAAGAGCGGGCAGCGGGGTTTGGTAACGAAGCCGCCGGCGGTGACGACGGCTGGGGAGATGGCGCCAAAAAAGATACCAAGAAGGACGCTAAAAAGCCTGCTGCACTTTCTGATGCCGATGACGGCTGGGGTGGCGGCGGAAACGCCAAAAAGAACCCGAAGAAGGATACGGCTGCCGGAGCAGCTCCGAAGCAGGATACCTTCACTGAGCAAACTACGTCGGCGCCTTCTGCTTTCGAGTACTTCCCGACGGATATCACGGTACTGGAACTGAAGGAAGATTACGTATTTGACAAGCGTCGTTCACGTCAGTATTACGACATGAAGTCGATTACCCTGATCATCCCGGCATCCAAGACTCAGGCCGGCTTTGACAAGGAAGTAGCTACATTCCGCTACAAGGATGTAGATCGGTACTTCCGCAGCAATCCGACGAAATTCATCTGGTACAACAACCAGAACAACGCGAAGCACCTCAATATGGCGGATGCCTTTGACCTGAGACTGTTCTCGTCCCGTATTCTGAAGCAATCCAACGCGAAAAATGCCTACCTCTCACAAATCTACGGTGGTGAAAAGGAAGGTCTCGTGAAGGCTCAGCAACTCGAATACAAAATGATGGAATGGGAGCATAACCTCTGGGAATACTAAGAGCAAAGCTTTCGAAGATACGGCGGCCGGGACATATGTTCCGGCCGTTTTTGTTTGTCAAAATAGTCTGGGACAGATGATGCGCTGCCGGTTCCTGAGCATGAAACCCAGGACAATTTCGTGCGTGCCGCGGGAAACTGTCCGGATATCCGACAAAGTGAAATCATAGGAATAACCGAGGTTCAGCCGATAGTTGATGTTGACGCCGATCAGTCCGACGATAGCGTCGCGGTGGCGGTACGAACCACCTACCCAGAACCGGTCAAGGTATGAGAACTTGGCATTGAGATCATAGGATACCGGAGCGGGACGTACCGACTTGATCATGACGGACGGCAGGAACGACCACTCTTCCGTAATCGGTATCCGGTATCCGGCTGTCAGGAAATAGTGATTGTACAGGGTTCCGAGCCACTCATATCCGGAGTTACCCGTAGTGCCGTAATCCAGCTTTTTAAACAGCAACTGGTTGACCGATAACCCGAGATAAAAGTCGGGATCATATATCAGTACTCCGGCGCTGAGCTCCGGTACAATCCGGCTGAGCTTCCCCTGCTGAACGACGGGATCATTGGGGTTGAGCAGGTGTAGCTGATCGAAATCGAGGGTATGTTGCGTAATACCTGCGCCGATGCCCGCCGATACCTTGAACCGGTTGTTCAGCACGAAGTGATGGGCAAAGGTTCCCATCAGGGTACTTCGCATACTCGGGCCGGTTTCGTCGTGCAGAAAGATACCCCCGATACCATTGTGCGCAGGTGGAGGCTGCTGCCCGCGAAAGGTACGCGTACGGCCAAGTGGGCGGCCATAGGGTCCGCGGACAGAGAGGGAACTGGTGCGGTCGGTCTTGTCAAGTGCACCGTGACCGGCAACGTAAAACGTCTTCGGCGTTCCCTCCAACCCGGCCCACTGACTCCGGTAACCCAACTTCACGTCGACAAAGTCTTCCAGCCCGCTCAATGCCGGATTCAACACAAACTGATTCAGCATGTACTGGCTGTACTGAGCCCGCTGCTGTCCTTCGGCCGGAAGTAGCGGGAGCAGCAAAAAAAGGAAGAGCCAGTAGCGCTGACGCATAGTCTTTTCGAAAAAAGAAAACGTAACATCCAAAAACCATCTCCCGAAAGCAAGCGGAGAGACGGGAAAAGAGCTTGCCCGATAGAGGAAACGGGACAGAACCCGACAATATTGAGACCAGCCCGGATTAAACCCCTGGCGGGGAAATCAATCATAGGCATCGTTGCCGGGAAGAGAGTAGCACCTTATCGTCGGATTCGGAGACAGAATACCATCCGGCATGATTCCGGTTCCGGAAAATTATCATCCGTGTAACTCCCTGAACCAGTAGAAAATAAGCCGGAATAGGTTTGATCTCAAATTCCTTCGCTTTCGTCGAAATTCAAGCAGGTATCGGATTGTTTGGTGGAATTTTGATCAGAGCTGTTCCGAAGAAATCTCCCCCGAAAAAGTAACTAAACTCCTTACACACCTATTTCGCCTCTGAAAAAGGGGCCCAATGCAATGATAACGTTTTTACAGCGAGCGGTGAAGCAGATTATATGTTCGGTTTTTCTGGTAGTGGCCGCCGGCCCTGTCTTTGCCCAGTTTCCGGGCGGGATGCCCGGGGGAGGCAACCAGCGTCCTGCGGCTATCCCGGGTACGGCGACCGATCAGACTCCAAGAGGAAACTCGAAAATTACGGGTTTCGTGGTCGACTCGTCTGTGACTAAAGCCGTCGAATTTGCGAGCATAGCTCTTTATACCAAGGTGACCAACAAGGCAGTGGATGGAACTGTCGCCGACGACAAGGGCAAGTTTACCCTCAACCGCGTAGCGCCGGGCGAATACAAACTGATGCTGACGTTTATCGGCTTCAAAACCAAAACCATCAATGACGTTAAAGTTGTAAAGGGTGAAGACCTCGACCTGGGCGTTATCAAACTGTCTCCTGAAGTCAAAACCCTCAACGAAGTAACGGTTACCGGTCAGAAGGAAGTCATCGAAGAAAAAGTAGACCGGCTTGTATTCAACGCAGACCGGGATATCGCTGCCAAAGGCGGGGATGCAACGGAAATTCTGCGGAAAGTACCGATGCTGTCGGTTGACCTCGACGGAAACGTGCAATTACGCGGTAGTGCCAACGTACGGGTACTGATCAACGGGAAGCCGTCGACCATCGTCGCCCAGAACGTTTCTGACGCGCTCAAGCAGATTCCGTCTGACATGATCAAGACGGTGGAGGTCATTACCTCTCCTTCTGCCAAATATGATGCGGAAGGTTCCGGCGGGATCATCAACATCATCACGAAGAAGAATACACTGCAGGGCCTTACACTGAATATTGACACCGGCGCGGGTAACCGCGGCTCCAACCTGGGCCTCAACGGAAACTACCGCAAGGGTAAACTCGGCATCAGTCTGAACGGCCACGGCCGGGCGATGTATAATGTGAAAGGCAAAAGCACGAGCGATCAGACGGCGACGATCGACGGTGTCGAAACCATCACCCGGCAAAACGCCTCTACGCTCAACCAGAACCTCTTCGGCAACTATTCGCTGGGGATGGATTATGACATTTCGAAGACGGCTTCCCTGACGGGTAATATCCGCTTCGGTACCCGCAACGGGATGAATACGCAGGACTTGTCGACCGAAATCTATAAAGCCGGCGCCCTGACGGGTTCAAACTCCCGCTATGTCGATTCGAAGAACTTCTCCAATACGGTTGATGCGAACCTTGACTATACCAAGACCTTCAAGCCGCAGCAGGAATTCAGCCTTTCCGGTCAGTTCAGCCGTAACAACCAGAAGAGCAAGTACCTCGCTGACCTGTTCGACGCAGATGGCAACGTCAACAGCCGTCAGAAGAACGACAACCCGAGCTACAATCAGGAAATAACTTTCCAGGCGGATTACCAAACGCCTGTGGCGAAAAATCAGCTGATTGAATTTGGGGGAAAGACGATCTTCCGTCAGGTGGAAAGCGATTACAAATACTACGTTGCGCAAGGTTCGGACGGAGAGTTCGTGACTGACCCGAGTCGCAAAAGCAACATCCTGAATTACAATCAGAACGTAATGGCCAGCTACCTGTCCTATCAGTTCGCGACGAAGAACAAGTGGAATTTCAAAGTGGGCTCCCGGTATGAGTACACGGTGATCAACGCGGATTTCAAGAATAGCTTCACCCTCGATATTCCGGATTACGGCAATCTGGTGCCGAGTGTGAACATCTCGAAGATGATCAACGGCAAGACGTTCAAATGGGGATACAACCGCCGCCTCCAGCGTCCGGGTATTCAGTCGCTGAACCCGAACCTTAACCTGGCTAACCCGCAGAATATCAGCCTCGGGAACCCCTACCTGAAGCCGGAAATGACCGACAACTTCGAAATGTCCTGGAGTACGTCGTTCAAAGGTACCTACCTGAACTTCACCGGGTTCTACCGCCACACCGGTAACTCCATTACGTCGGTACGGTCAAATGCGGCAGATATCCGCCAGATTTTCTCCGGCACGCCGTACGGTGAAATCCTGACGACCGCGCTCGAAGGTGTTTCAAACAGCGCCATTGTAACGACGTCCAGCAATATTGGCAAAGAGCAGGCCGTAGGTCTGAATATCTTCGGAAACGTGAATATCACGCCGAAGTTTACCATCGGCGGGGGTACGGACATCATGTACCAGATGCTGAGCAACGGCAGCCAGACGACACTGAAAGCCTCCAATTCCGGTATGACCATTGGCGGGCGCTTCTTCTCGAACATCACGCTGAAGAATAACTGGGCGGTACAGGGCTTCGGATTTGTCCGCAGCCGGCAGGTACAGTTGCAGGGAACGATGGGCGGCTTCGCATTCTATTCGCTCGGCATCCGCAAGGAGTTTGCCGACAAGCGTGCCAGCGTAGGTGCAGGTCTGGAGAACTTCTTCAATTTCAACGGCTTCAAAGTTCGCAGCAGCTTCAACTCTGCGGCCTTTACACAGAAAACCACGAGTACGCAGTTTAACACAGGTGTTCGTGTAACCTTCAGCTACCGCATCGGTAAGATGAGCTTCAACCAGCCGCAACGCCGGCGTGGAAAGGGCATCAACAACGATGACGTGAAGGACGGCGGCGGAGGCGGCGGAGACGCGCAGCCCCAGCAGCAAAACAGTACTCCTGCAACGAACGGCCCCGGCAACCGGCCTGGTGGCGGACGTCCAGGTGGTCAGAAGAACTGATCCCACTTAACCCGATCGAAAAAGCCCCCGGCAGCGCCGGGGGCTTCTGTTTTTCAGAAACGAGCCGTTTCAAAATAACTCCGGACTTTCAGGGCCTTGTCCCTTCCCAGTACCCCCTCCATTTCTTCAAAAGTGGCCTCCCGGATGGCCTTGATGGTTTTGAAGTGCTTGAGCAGCTTTGTGGCGGTTATCTTGCCGATCCCTTCAATGTCTTCGAGTTCGCTGACGATGAACGTCTTGCTTCTGCGGTCCCGGTGATGCGTGATGCCAAACCGGTGGGCTTCGTCCCGCAGACGCTGAATCAGCTTGAGACTTTCCGAGCGTTTGTCGATGTACAGCGGAATCGGATCTTCCGGGAAATAAATCTCTTCCAGCCGCTTGGCAATACCGACAATCGGTACCTGACCGTATAGTTTGAGTTCTTTCAGGGCTTCACAGGCGGCGGATAGCTGGCCTTTGCCACCGTCGACAATAATCAGGTCAGGCAGGGGTTCTTCTTCCTCCAGCAGGCGGGCGTAGCGTCGTCCGACAACCTCCTTCATCGTAGCGAAATCATCAGGCCCGATAACAGTTTTCGGAATAAAATGCCGGTAGTCTTTCTTGGACGGAGCACCATCTTTAAAACACACCATCGCCGAAACCGGGTTGGTTCCCTGAATATTGGAGTTATCAAAACACTCGATATGCCGCGGAATACTCTTCAGCTGCAGGTCGTTTTTGAGCGTCATCAGTACCCGCATTTTCGGGTTGCCTGCGGTGTCTTCGGCTACCTGCCGGTCGGCTTTTTCTTTCCGGAAGAACAGGACATTTTTCACAGATAATTCCATGAGCTTACGCTTGTCGCCGATCTGGGGAACGGTATTGGATATGCCCTTCAGCTCAACCGACAGCGGAAGATTGGTGATGATTTCTCTGGCTTCGGAATTGTACTGCGTCCGAAGTTCCCAGGCCCACATGGTCAGGATTTCTTCGTCGGTTTCGTCGAGTTTTTTCTTGATTTCGAACGTTTGCGTCTGGCTGATAAAGCCGTTCACTACGCGCATGAAATTGACGTATGCAGTTGTCTCGTCAGAAACGATCGTGCAGACGTCCACATCGCCGATATTCGGATTGACAACCATGCTCCGGTTCCGGAAGCTTTCGAGCATTTCCAGTTTTTCTTTCCATTCCTGTGCTTCCTCAAAAGCCATCCGGACGGCGGCATCGGTCATGCGGTCCTGGAAAAACTGCCGCGGAATCGCCAGGTTTCCCCGGAGGATGTACTTTACCTGGTCGATGTTCTTGTTGTATTCTTCTTCCGGCTGAAGCCCTTCACAAGGCCCTTTGCACCGCCCGATGTGGTATTCGAGGCAAACCTTGAACTTCCGGTTTTCGACATTGGCCTGTGTCAGCGCGAAGCTGCACGTCCGGATCGGATATAGTTGCCCGAACATCTCTATCAGGCTGTGCATCGCCCGGACGTTGGCATAGGGGCCAAAAAAGGTGCCGAGCTTCTTGTCTACCTTCCGTAACGTCAGAATCCGGGGAAACCGCTCATTTGTGATACAGATGAACGGGTACATTTTATCATCCCGGAGCAGGATGTTGAATTTCGGCTGGTACTGTTTGATGAGGGAATTTTCGAGCAACAGGGCGTCAAACTCCGTCGGAACGATCGTGAATTCGATCTTTCGGATATGGGAAACAAGGCGCTTTGTTTTGCGGTCGTGATCCCGGGAGGTCTGGAAATAACTCCCTACCCGATTGCGCAGATCCTTAGCCTTGCCTACGTAAATGACGGTTCCCTGATCGTCAAAGTATCGGTAAACCCCAGGCTGATGGGGTATTTTGGTAAGTTCGGTTTTATAGTCGAATGACATAGTTCAGTATACCTTGGTTTTCCGGGACGCCGTCCGGTACAGTTCGGCCGTCCAAAAAGCCGCTTCTTTCAGGGCATCATAAGCGGAAGCCAGTGCCTGGTCCAGCGACGCAGGCCTACGCAGAATAGACGCAGCATAGCTCAATCCCAGCTCCCGTAACGCGACAGGATCCGCGTCGAGCGTTCCGCACAGGGCCAATACCGGAATTTCGGATTTTGCCGCGCGTTCGCATATCCGCCCGATGAGTTTGCCCTGCAGGCTCTGGGTATCGAGTTTTCCTTCCCCCGTCAGAATCAGGTCCGTATCGGGTAACAGGTCGTCGAAGCCCAGAAGTTCCATCACGAGATCCGCTCCCGGCCGGAGTTCCGCCCCACAAAAGGTCAATAGCCCGTAGCCGAGCCCGCCTGCCGCCCCCGCGCCGGGAAACAGACGGTAGTCCTGTGGCAGGGTATCGCGCACCACGTCGGCCAGGTGCGCGAGTCCGGCATCCAGGTCAGCGACGTCTTCCGGCGACGCACCCTTTTGCGGGCCATATACACCGGCGGCGCCGTCAGGGCCATCGAGCGGAGCGGTTACGTCGGAGGCGACCGTTACACGGATACCCTTCAGAAGGTCTTCTTCCGGAGGGAGAATTGTTGCAATCTTCCGGAGACTACTCCCGGAAGGATGTAAGTCCTGCCCGTCGGCATCCAGAAAACGCCAGCCGAGTGCCGCTGCCATGCCGATGCCGCCGTCTGTCGTAGCTGATCCGCCGATACCCAGCATCAGGTGCGTGGCGCCGCGGGAAACCGCTTCCCGGATCAGTTCTCCGGTTCCGTACGTAGTCGTCTGTCCGGCGCTTCGTTCGTCCGGGGCGAGCAGCGCCAGGCCGGACGCTCTTGCCATTTCTATCACGGCCACCTCGCCGGCAATACCGGCTTCGGCCAGGATGGGTCTTCCGAGCGGGTCGGAAGCCGTCCAATGCTGTATGGCGCCGCCCAGGGCTTCAGTGAGGGTTTCAAGAAAGCCTTCGCCGCCGTCCGAAAGCGGTAGTGAACGTATGTATGCGTCAGGAATAGCGGCGCGTATGCCTTCCGTCATCGCCCGGCAGGCTTCCGGAGCGGACAGCGATCCGCGGAACTTATCCGGACAAAGAAGAATATTCAGCATAGAGGAACGGCAGTTGCCGGAGCGAAATTACTAAAATACGCTGTTTCGGTTGGGGTTGACGCAGGCAGACGCCCGCCCGGGAATTTTTTCTCCCGTTTTCCGGATTCCAATGGTATCTTGCAGATTCTTAACGTTCCCCTTGCCGGTCTCATGAAGTATTGGATTCTGGGCTTTCTGCTGGTTTTTGCCGCTGCCTGCCAACATTCCGATCGCAGGCAGGCGTACGTAGCACCGGACGATCCCGTTTTCATTAAAATGTCGGTCAATCAGACCGGCCTGAACTTCCGGAACCAGCTTCCTTCTCTCGATAGCCTTTTCAGTAGTTTCCCGGCCGATTCCGGTACCCGGGAGCGTACGCTCCGCCTGGTTGAGCGCCTGCTCGGCGCCGGAGGAGTAGCAGCGGGAGATCTGAATAAGGACGGCCTTCCCGATTTGTACTTTACCTCGGCCAATGGCGTCAATAAACTCTTCCTCAACCGCGGCGGCTGGCGTTTCGAGGACGTTACCGATGCGGCCGGCCTTACCGGTAACCGGCAGTGGAGCGCAGGCGTTTCCTTCGCCGATGTCAACGCGGATGGCTGGCTGGATATCTATGTCTCACACTTTGGTCCGGATAGCCGGAACGAGCTTTTTCTCCATACCGGCCGCCTCAACGCAGACGGTATTCCGCTTTTTACCGAACAGGCTTCAACGCTTGGTCTTTCGCACAACAACCTCCAGGCTGTTCAATCTGTTTTTTTTGACGCGGATCTGGATGGCGATCTCGACTGCGTCATAACCGACTATGCTACGTCGGATTCGCTCGGGGTAGTACCCGGCGACCGCCTTTATCTCAACGAGAAAGGAAAATTCCACGCTACCCTGCTGAGTAAAGCCGGCAACGGCACAGGTATCGCGGTAACGGATATCGATCACGACGGCTGGCCCGACCTGCTGATTTCCCGGGACACGCCGGCCGGACTGACCGTTTACCGGAACGAAAAGAAAGGCGTCTTCAAAGAGACATCCTTGTTTTCCCATGTTTCGGAGCGAAGCCTGGGCGTTACCGCTGCCGACCTCGATAACGATGGGATCGACGAAATCTTCACCGCTTCCGTTTTACCGGAAGATGCGGTCCGCCGCCGGTCGCAATACCGTTTCGGGACCAGAAAGGCATCGGCTGTTGCCCACAATACCCTGCAGCAGTACAGAGACCAGGCCTGGACAGACAGGGCCTGGCACGCGGGTGTCGCTGCTACCGACCTCAGCCACGGAGCGTTGATGCCGGATTTGGACGGAGATGGCTGGAAAGACCTGATCGTTCCGAACGGGCAGGCGAGAGACGCGCGCGACCTCGATTTTCTGGAATTGCTGACGACATTCAAAGGAGAAGTTTCCCTGCAGAAACTGATGGAGCGGATGCCGTCAACTCCCCAGTCAGACTATGCGTTTCTCAACAAAAAGGGAATGCATTTTGAAAGCGCCGGCGTGCGGCTCGGGTTGGGAGAACCGGGCTTCTCCAATGGCGCCGCTTATGCGGATCTGGATAACGACGGGGATGCCGATCTCATCTTCAACGAAACCGGGAGAGAGTCTGGCCTGTACCGGAATGACTTTGACCTTGAAAATGATTTTCAATACCTGAAAATCAAACTCAAAGGCTCCGAAAAGAATGTCTACGGGTATGGCGCTCAGATTGAGATTTACATAGGAAAAACACGCCAGAAATTGGCTCTCCAGCCGAATCAGGGATATCAGTCGAGCCAGGATCCGGTTTTGCTGGCCGGTCTCGGCAAATTCCGCAAAGTAGATTCCCTGGTAATTACCTGGCCGGATTTCCGACGACAGGTTATCCGGGAAGTTGCCGCCAATCAGGTACTGGAGGCAGACTACCGCGATGCCAAACCCGGCTATGCGCCGCCGGGTCTTCCGGAGAACGCCCGGCTGGAGGAAGTCTCCGGAGAGGTTCTGGAAAAAGAACTGATTTACCGCGGAGGTAGCGCGGAGGATTTACGTGACTATCCGTCTCTTCCGCATACCCTTTCCCAGCAGGGGCCGTGTATGGTTTCGGGAGATGTAAACGGTGACGGCCTGGACGACCTCTTCATCGGCGGCGCACATGGCGAGCCGGGGCGATTACTGCTCGCGAAAGGAAAGAAGTGGGTACTATCGAAGCAGGAGGTATTCCGAACGGGTACCGAAGATGCCGCTGCCGTGATGCTGGACATTGAAGGAGACCATGACCTGGATCTGCTTGTTGTCTCGGCAGGAGGCGCCGACAGTACCCAGATTCGTCTGTACCTCAATGACGGCTCGGGCCGGTTTACGCTGTCTCCCGATCGGGTACCCGCGCTGGCAGTCAACGCCTCGTGCCTGGCGGTTGCGGATATCGACAAAGATGGAGATCCGGACGTTTTCATCGGGGCGCGGAGTGTACCCGGATCCTACGGCGTAACGCCCCGGAGCTACCTGCTGCGCAACGACAGAGGCATTCTGAAAGACGATACGCCGGAAGTCATCAGCCGGATCGGGCTTGTCACGGATGCGGCATGGAGCGACCTCGATCGCGACGGACTGCCGGATCTGATTGTAGTCGGCGAATGGATGCCTGTATCGGTCTTTTACAACCGGAAAGGGAAGTTTACGTATTCACACAATCAGATTATCCCGGCTTCGGAAGGATGGTGGAAGACCATAGAGCCTGCCGACCTGGATGGCGACGGAGATATCGATTTCGTGCTGGGTAACTGGGGCACCAATACCGAATACCAGGCGACTGCCGCCCGCCCGCTGTACCTGCATATCAATGATCTGGATAAAAACGGCGTGATCGACGCGCTGATGAGTACCCCCGAAGCAGACGGAGAAAAGTACCCGCTGGCAAACCGCGACGAATGGAAGCGTATCCTGCCGGCGTGGCCATATCCGCTTCCCTCGTACAACAAGTTCGCAGAATTGCCTTTTTATCAGCTTATCACCAATGAACTGCGGAAAGGTACGCTGGAGAAAAAGGCGGTGGAACTCCGGTCTGTCATCCTTTGGAACGAGGGCAACGGAAACTTCCGGCTGGAAGCATTGCCTGCCGCCGCGCAGCTGAGCCCCGTATATGCCGTTCTGGTATATGACGTGGACGGTGATGGCTCCCGTGACATTCTCCTGGGAGGCAATTGCTATGGTTTGCCGGCTGGCCGGGGGCGGGCGGATGCCGGTCGTGGATTACTGCTGAAAGGAAAGCCGGGACGAAAATTCGAAGAAGCCGGGAGTCTTCTCTTACCCGGCCAGATCCGGAGCTTTTGCCGGATCCAATCGCTTCTTTTTATCGGAAGAAACAACGCCAGACTGTCCGTACGGCGGCTTTAACCGACATTTGTCAACTCCTTCTGAATCCGCTTTTCTGGTGTTGGTCTCAAAAAAATAAGGGGGAGTCTCAATTAATTGTGTCTTTATGTCAGAAAATGCACAAAAAATCCCAAAACTTTCTCCTAATTTTGAAATAGAAAATTTACTGGATAAAATTGAAGGATTTTTGAACAAAACCTAAGAACACGCTCCCGCCGGGCTTAACCAAATCTCTGACATTATCTGGTTTTCTTTCCAGCAGAAACTTTCGGCAGAAGCAAATTGAAACAAAAAGGCGACCCGCAAGGTCGCCTTTTCTTTTAGAGCAGCTCGCCGTCGGCGGGTCGCTTTTCATTGGGAATCACAATGGTGGAATCCCCGAAGGCTTTATCGCCGAAAGGATTGTCGCAGACTTTGTCGTTCGCCGGTTTCTTGAAAGGCACCTTTTTGAGGCCGATGGACTCGTCGGCATAAACCTTGTTCATAAACTTGGCCCACGCCGGCAGCGCCATCCGGGCGCCCTGCCCGAGCGCGCCGGACCGGAAGTGTATCGCACGATCCTCAGCTCCGACCCAGACGCCCGTTACCAGGCCCTGCGTTACGCCCATAAACCAGCCATCGGAGTAGTTGGAGGTAGTACCGGTTTTCCCGCCGATCTGGTTGTTCTGCCCGCAAGGCTCGCGGTTGAGGCGGACAGAAGTACCACCCGGCTCCTGCGTGGCGCCCTGCAGCATGTATACCATACGCCAGGCCGTTTCCGGGCTCAGGGCATCGTGTGTAGTCGCTTCGAACTTCCGGAGGAGGTTTCCGTAACGGTCTTCGATGCGGAGAACCGTCTGCGGTTCGTTCCAGGCTACGCCGCCGTTGGCAAACGTGCAATAGGAATTGACCATCTCGAGCAGGTTGACTTCGGCGGTGCCGAGACAGATCGTCACGTCTTTCGGAAGCTTCGTTTTGACCCCGATCCGGTTCGCATATTCGATGATGGTTTCGGGTCCGAATTTCTTCATCAGCTGCACGGAAATCGTGTTGACAGATTTGGCAATGGCTTGTCTCAGCGTCATCGTACGCCCCGATCCGCCGCCTTCAAAGTTCTGCGGGCACCAGGTGCCGATACAGGTCGATACGTCCTGAACCATGTCGCAGGGGGTGTATCCCTTGTCGATCGCCGTCGCGTACACAAAAGGCTTGAAGGCGGACCCCGGTTGCCGCTGCGCCTGCTGCACGTGGTCGAACTTGAAATGCTTGAAGTTAATACCGCCAACCCACGCCTTGATATTGCCGTTGTTCGGGTCTTCGGCCACCATACCGATCTGCAGGAAGCGGGCGTAGTACCGGATCGAATCCAGCGGTGTCATGACCGTATCGCGCTCGCCGCGGTACGAGAATACCCGCATCTTGGTCGGGCGGTTGAGTACTTCACGGATTTTTTCCTTGTCGTCTCCGTAGCTGAGCTTGAGGGTACGGTACCGTTCCGTTCGGGGGACGATGTAGTTTTCGATAAAGCCCTTGATCTCTTTGCCGTTTTTGTCGGCCCAGGGGTTACGGCCTTTCCAGTGCGCGTCGAAGAGGCGTTGCTGCTCCCGGATATGATCCCAGCAGGCGTCTTCGGCGTAGCGCTGCATACGCGAATCGATCGTGACGTAGATTTTCAGGCCGCTGGTATAGAGGTCGAGGGGGTCGTCGCTCGAACGCTGCTTGTTCAGTTCGTCGATTTCCCGGAGAAGTTTATCCCGCAGCACGGCGATGAAGTACGGCGCCTGGTTGCTGTTATGATTGAGGGATTTCAGGCGAAGGGCAATGGCTTCGTTCTTGTAAGAATCAAATCGCGGGGCATCGAGAAAGCCATAGCGTACCATTTGCTGAAGCACGATATTCCGGCGCTCTTTCGACGCTTCCGGGTGCATACGGGGATTGAAGCGGTCGGGGTTCTGACACATGCCGACCAGCACGGCGGCTTCCTCCACATCCAGTTGCGAAGGCTCTTTGCTGAAGTAGTGAAGGGAGGCGGTGCGGATACCGTAGGCGTTGTCGCTGAATTCGACGGTATTGAGGTACATCTGCATGATCTCCTGCTTCGTGTACCGGCGCTCGAGCTGGATAGCTGTGATCCACTCTTTGGTTTTGATGATGAGGAGTTTAACAAGAGGTACGTCCCCCAGAATCCCTTTGTACCGCTCGCTGCGCGCCTCAAACAGGTTCTTGACCAACTGCTGGGTGAGGGTACTGCCGCCGCCGGCTTTTCCCATGCCGACGATAGACCGGCCGATGCCGCGCGGGTCGATACCGGAGTGTTTGATAAACCGGACGTCTTCCGTCGCGATCAAGGCGTTGATGACATTCGGGGAGATATCCTGTAGCTCAACCGGGCTTCTGTTTTCCAGAAAGTAGCTGCCCAATACCACGCCGTCGGACGAGATTACCTCCGAAGCCAGTTCGTTCCGGGGGTTATCAAGCTGTTTCAGACTCGGCATTCCGCCGAACAGATTGAACAGGTTGAAGTAGACAGCGAGGATATATAGGATAAAAGACCCGACAGCAAACAGGGTAAACCGCCACAACCGGCGGATCAACTGCCTGAACGGGCCCGGAAGAAACTTAAACATAGCACGTATTCAAGAGGTGTCTTACAAAAAGCAAAGGTGCAAAGGATCAGGCACACGACCAAAGTCATTGCCTCAACGCCGGGGAGAATGCCGGCATTGTGCCGGAGGGGAAACACTTGGGGGAAGAAGATAGGATATAGGTTTTATGCAATAGGCTGTAAGCTTTAAGCCAAAGACCGGCTCCGATTATCCCATCAGCGTAAATACTGGTCAGTGCGAGCTAATGCTTAAAGCCTATAGCTTAACGCTTACTGCTTCCGACCGATCCGCCTGGCACAAAAAAAATCCCGTTTCCAGGAGAAAGGGGATTTTTGAACAAAACCTAATACAATTACTTCTGACTATAAGAGTACAATTTTCATCGTTTATACTCTTCCATTCGCCAAAAAATGTAAAAAATGCGAGTGGAAGAGCTGTTTATGCGGAAAAAATGTCATTTTGCCTGGTAAGCCGAGCGCTTCAACCCCCGTTGAGAGAAACACCTTCCTAGAAACCCCCTGTCATGTCCGCGATCCGTCTGTTGTCCGTACGAATCCGTATCCTCCTTCCGTGTCTGTTTCTGACGGCCTTCGTTTTGCTCAACGAAGATCCCGTGTCGTCTAGTATCGCGAAACTGAATAAATACATCCGGGCGCTGCCTCCCGAGAAAGTATACATCCATTTTGATAAATCGTACTATTCTGCCGGAGAAACAATCTGGTTCAAAACGTATCTGTTCGACGGCTCGACGCACGATACCGATACCCTCAGCCAGGTTGTTTACGTTGATTTTATTTCGAACGGAAAAATCCTCGCCCAGAAACAACTGAGGCCGGACGAAGGTACTGCTACCGGTGACTGGTTCCTGGCCGATACCCTGAAAGAAGGAATCTACCAGATTCGTGCGTATACCAACTGGATGCGGAATTTCGATGAAGATTTCTTTTTCTCGAAAGATATCCGCGTCTATCATCCCGACACGAAAGAGCGTCAGCCAACCCGTATTTCGGAACAGCTGGATTTAACGCTTTTTCCGGAAGGTGGAGAGCTGGTTGATGAAGTAGAATGCCGCGTTGGCGTCAAAGCCGCCGATCAGTTTGGCCGGGGCGTAGACGTTGAGGGGTTTGTCCTCGAAAACGAGAAAGATACCGTGACCGCATTCAAGTCAGAACACCTGGGATTGGGACGGTTTCAGTTTGTCCCTCACAACGGTCGTAGTTATACCGTCGTCGTCAGTAGTAAAAATTCACCGATGAAACGGGTACCCATGCCGGCGTCAAAGCCCAAAGGACAGGTACTGATTGTCGACAATATTTCGAACAAGGATAATATCCGTGTTTTTGTCTTCAATACAGCGACAGAAGAATCCGGTAAGGAGCTTTCGCTGGTGGCTCAGATGCGGGGGCAGGTTGTTTTTGCGGGAAAGGGATCGGCAGCGAAGAAGAGTTTCGTCGCCAATATTCCCCGGACGCGCATGCCGGCCGATGGAATCCTGCAGATAACGCTCTTTTCACCGGCAGGGGAGCCGGTCGCCGAACGCCTGATTTTCGCCCGAAACGCGGGAAGTCAGTTGAAAGTAGCCGTAAAACCATCGGCGGCCACCTATGCACCCCGGGAGAAAGTAACGCTTGACCTGGAAGTGAAAGACGCGGCGGGCAAGCCCGTCATCGGGGATTTTTCCCTTGCTGTCACGGACGGAGGCCAGGTAATGGCCGAACCCGGTACCGAGACACTCGTTTCCAGCCTCCTGATGAGTTCAGACCTGAAAGGGTACATCGAGCAACCAGGGTATTACTTCGACCCGGAAAATACCAATGCATTTCTGCACCTCGATTTTCTGCTGATGACGCAGGGCTGGAGACGTTTCACCTGGCAAAAAGTACTCCGGGAAGAAATTCCGGAGCCGCAGTTTCTTTTTGAGCGGGGACTGACGCTGTCCGGAACGGTTACCCGCCCGAATGGCCGTCCCCTGGAAAAGAAAGAAGTAAACCTCACGCTGATGGCCAACGAAATCGGTGGGCAGCCGGTGATCGACGCGACACAGGCGGAGGCAAACGGACGGTTTGGCTTTTATAACCTGATCCTCCGCGATTCCGTCCGCGTGATGGTACAGGCCGTAGCCGGCAAGGGAGACAAAAACCTGAAAGTAACGCTTGATCCCGGCCCGCGCCCCGCCGTCCGCGTGACGCGTATACCGTTTAACCCGGTAGAGTTTAACGCCGAAGAATTTACCCGGTTCATGGACCGGTCGGCCGACTGGCTCGCTATCCAGCGAAAAATGCAGCTCGACAAAGCCAAAACGCTGAAGGAAATCACAGTTAAAGCGAAGAAACAGGAAGAATCCGATAGCCGGAAAATCTACGGCCGGGCAGATGCGACGGTTAAGTTCGATCAAATGATGACTTCCGGTGCGATGAGTATCTTTCAGGTATTGCAGGGCCGGGTAGCCGGCGTGTACATCACAGGCAGCGGGATGGACTATACGGTGCAGATCCGCGGAGCGGTGAATTTCAACGGTGTTGTTGAACCGCTTTTTGTGTTGGACGGAATGCCGGTGGACAAAGCACTGGTCGCTACGCTACCCGTCGCCGATGTCGATTATGTAGATATATTGAAAGGAGCCTCCGCGGCGATTTATGGCTCGCGCGGCGCCGGAGGGGTGATTTCCATTCTCACCAAACGCGGCGGAAACAGCTACGACTGGTCGAAAGAAGTCATTCCGGGTCAGGTAATTGCCTATCGTTCCGGATATATAAAAGTAAAGGAGTTTTATGCGCCTGATTATGGCTCTCAGGCACCGGAAAATGGCCGCCCCGACTTCCGCTCAACCGTATACTGGAACCCGTCGGTACGCACGGACCAAAACGGCAAGGCGACGGTAACCTTCTGGAATACGGATAATCGTGCGATGATGCGCGTGCAGGTAGAGGGTACTTCCGGGGATGGCCGGGTGGGTGCGGCCGGAGCTACCTACGTCGTCCGTTAGTCCCAGCATTCCATGAGCAGCAGGTCGCCGGAAGTATGCAGTATCCGAACCGGACCGTCCGCCTCCGTATAGTTATTGGCGCCGGTGCGGTAACCGAGGGTGAGGGATTCATCGTGAAGGTTATAGGCGAGCCCGGCTGTCCCGATGCCGCTGACGGTACCTATGGGGATAAGCGAAAGCGGCGTCCCGGCGGCATACCACTTTTCATATGACCGGTCGAGCAGGAAAATCCGCGAATAGTCGTCCAGCAATACAATCTTCAGCCTGTCCCGGTACCGAACGATATTGGTGATATTGGTAATGGTATGATCGGCCCGCCGGCCGGTCGCCCAAACGACGTTCACAGCTTCATGCCCGCGTTCGATCAGGAAATCGAATGCTTTTTCGAGATCGGTTTTTTCCTGATCAGGCGTATGTACGATTTCGATGGGATGCTGGCGGGCGTATATTTCTTCCCGGGCGAGACCCCTGTCGAAATCGCCCAGGAGTACATCTACATGAATACCTAAATCCAGCACCCGGAGAATGGCGCCGTCGAGCACCACGACAAAAGGGGACCATTCCAGCAACTGGGCCAGCAGGTCCCAACTGCATGCTTCCCCGTTGGCAATGATGAGCGCGGGTTCCTGTTTTTCGCGGATAATGTGATGAGAAGACACCTTGCGTAATTTGCGGGATGTATGTTCGCGGCTGAAAAGGCCGGAACAAAGATGAACCGACAAAACAACAGTTGAAAACTTGAAAGCGGAAACTTCACTTGCCGTCGATCTCGGAAATACCTTTGCCAAAACGGGCCTGTTCAATGCCGAGGGTCAGTTGGCAGAGGTACGGCGGAAGCTGACGCCGGACGACCTGGCGGCTTACCTGGCCGAAACGCGACCGGGCCGGACCGTCATTTCGTCGACTGCGCTATCCGGAGAGGAACTGACAGCCCGGTTCGGGCATCTGACGGGCTTTTTGCTGGTGCTGAGTCCGTCGACCCCCGTGCCGGTGGAGAAGCTTTACGATACGCCGCAAACGCTTGGCGCCGACCGTGTAGCGGCGGCCGTCGGTGCCCGCAGCCTGTTTCCGGAACGGAATTGCCTCGTCATCGACATGGGAACGTGCATTACGTATGACTATGTGGATAACCGGGACAGGTTTCATGGCGGATTGATTTCTCCGGGCCTTCGTATGCGATTCCGGGCTATGCATTCGTTTACACAGCGGCTGCCTCTTGTTGAGCCTCCCGAAGTACTCCCGGCGCTGGTAGGAAAAAGTACCGTTCACGCTATGCAAAGCGGAGTCCTGTACGGGCTGATCGCAGAAGTCGGGGGAATTATCAACCAATACCGGAGCATTTATCCTGATTTTCAAGTTGTTTTGTGTGGGGGAGATGCTCCTTTTTTTGAATCTCGGTTGAAAGAGCCGATATTTGCAGCCCCCGAACTGGTCCTGCTGGGCCTACACCGAATTTTAAACCATAATGTCTAAGCAGTTTACCGTCACCCGTTTACCGTTTTCGATTTACCGGCAAATTGGCGCTCTCGCCCTTCTCTCCGGGCTTTGTTCCCTGAGTGCCTCCGGGCAGGGGTTGGGAAACTCGCCCTATTCGACCTACGGGGTCGGTGAAACCTTCAGCGGAGCATTTGCGTCCCAGCAGATGATGGGGAACTCCGGCGTCAGCTATTCCAACGGTCTGTTTATCAATAACCTGAACCCGGCGCTCATCGCCCGGAACCGGGTGACAACCCTGGAAGTGGGCGGGCTTGTCCAGTCCAAGCAACTCACGGAAGGCGGCCAGAAACAAACTGCCGTTGGCGGAAACCTCGGATACCTCGCCATGGCGTTCCCGCTTAACAGCCGGTGGACAGCCAGCGTGAATTATACGCCGTACAGCTATCTCGATTATTCCATCAAAACATACAAGCAGATTCCGGGGTCTTCGTACTTCAGCCAGCAGGAAAACAACGGTTCCGGCGGATTGAATAAGGTATCGTTTGTGAACGGGTTCCGGGTGTGGAAAAACCTGTATGCCGGCGCGGGCGCCTCGTTCCTGTTCGGGAATATGACGCGGGAACAGACGTCGACCTCGATTGCGAATGACGGGAACGACTATAAATATGTATTGACGAATGTCGAACAATACCGGAATTTCATGTTCCGGGCGGGACTCGCCTACCGGGCGCGGTTCTCCGACAAACGCTACATCAACTTCGGCGCGGCATATGATTTTCCGACGTATCTGAGAACCAGTCGCAGCCATACCCTGGCGACCTTCCTCGGAGATAACCCGATTCAGGCCAATGCTGATACGCTCAACTACGGAAGCGGCCGCGTGAATCTTCCGTCGACCCTGCGCGTGGGTGTCAGCTATGAAAACCCGTATAAACTGGCTGTTTCAGCTGATTTCGTGATGAATCAGTGGTCGCAGTTCCGGGATTTTGACCGTTCGAGCCAGAACCTCAAAGACAGCTATCAGGTCAATGTGGGTGTGGAATATACGCCGAACGTACTGTCCTCGTCCGATTATTTCAGCCGGATTCCGTACCGCTTCGGGATCAGCCATACGCAGTTGCCGTACACCGTTTCAGGTATTCGTATTGTTGAAAACAGCGTGACCTTCGGGCTGGGCCTTCCGTTGAATAAAATAGGCCTTTCCGATGCTAACCTCGGTTTTTCATACGGCGTGCGCGGCAAGACGGCCCCGGACGTTATCAAGGAAAAATTCTTCCGCGTAATCCTCGGCTTTACGATCAGCGACCGCTGGTTCTACCGCCAGGTGGTCGATTAACGGATTTCATGAAATCAACTGTGCTTGTCCCGGCAGGAATGATCTTTCTGCTGGGATTATTTGTTTCCTGCGAAAAAAAGCAGGAGGTCAAGGATGTGATGTACACCGGCCCGATTTCGGAGTCGTTCGATATCCGCATGGTCTACAGCGACTCCGGCCGGAAAGTAATCCGGATGGAAACGCCTGTTCAGCGCGATCTGCTCAACGGGGATAAGGTATTCCCGAAGGAAATGAAGCTCTTCTTTTACGACCGGAACGGGACCGAACATACCTGGCTCCGCGCCGATTCTGCCCGGAAAATCAATATGCAGAACCTCTGGCATGTGATGGGCCACGTCCGGATCGAGAACCGCCTCAAACAGGAGGTACTCGAAACCAATGAGCTATTCTGGAATCCGGATACAAAAAGAATCTATACCGACGGCGACGTGACGAGCCGTACGCCAACGGGCGTCACCCATGGTACCGGCCTGGTCGCCAACCAGGATTTCACCAAATACGGCCTCGGAAAGGTACGGAACAGCCAGATGCAGGTCGAAAACCTGCCGGAATAGGGCTAAGGCTGACGGCAATCTGCGAGCGCCTTTTCCACATCGGCTACTTCGGTAATAGCCGGATCTTTCCCGAATTTTGAAGAGAGAAAAGTCATCAGTACGGCTACGTCCAGCGGCTTGAGTTGCGGATTGGCGGGCATAGATTGCCGGTAAACCTGGCCGTTGACGGTCAGCGGCGCATGAAAACCATACCGGATGCCACATAGTACCGCATTCCGGTTGGCTGCGGTCAGGTAGTCGGAGTCTGCCAGGGGAGGATACAGCTTCGCCATGCCTTTTCCGTCAGGCTGGTGGCAGTTGGAGCAATGTTTCTTGTAGACTTCCAGCCCTTCCGAAACGTATTGCTGCCGTTTTACTTCCTGTTCGGACTGACAGGAAGCCAGGATCGCCAAAACCGGCAGGAAAGAAAGAAGTCGCTTCATGGCTATGTCAAATAAGCCGTGAAAATACGCACACTTTCGGGTCTTTCGATATGGTCTTCAAGGTGGAAGGAGGCGGTTTTAACCGGGTTTTCTGTACCCTCGTCGGCTTCAAGTTGACGAAACTGACGTCCGACTGGGTTTCTGTCTGTATTTTTGTCCCGGATCAGTCGTTTCAGACTGCTGTCCAACGGCCCGCTCAGGGCTCCTGTCAACACCGACGATTCCCATGAAGACATATTTTCGCTTGCTGAAGTTTACCCCGCCGATCGGGAAGTTTATCGCTCCCTACCTGGTTTGTTCGATTCTCAGCAGCATTTTCGGAATTCTGAATTTCGCCCTTCTCCAGCCGTTGCTGGGTGTGTTGTTTGGTACGGAAGAACATAAAAATGTCGTTCGTCCCGAATCTTCCTTCTCTCCGGAGTACCTGAAAGACCTCTTTCTCTATCACGTCGATCATACCATTCTGACAGAGGGAAAAGTACACGCGCTGCAATTTGTCTGTATCGCCATCGTGATTTCGGTTTTTTTGTCGAACGTTTTCCGGTATCTCTCTTCCCGGCTGGTTGAAAAGCTGAAAGGAAAAACGATCACGAACCTGCGGTCCACGATCTTCAACCGTATTCTGAATCTCCACCTCGGCTTTTTCAACAACGAGCGCAAGGGAGACCTGATGGCGCGGATGACAACGGATGTTCAGGAAGTGGAATCATCCGTAGGCCGGGCATTCAGCGCGGTGTTCAAAGAAGTAATTCTTCTCGTGGGCTTTTTTGTCACGCTGTTTTACCAATCGGTTCAGCTGACCCTGTTCTCCCTGATTGTGATTCCGGTTTCCGGCGTTGCGATCGGCCTGCTCAGCAAGCGCCTGAAGGAGCATGCCATTGACGTACAGACCACAATGGCGCGTATCCTGGGGCAGATCGACGAGGCATTTGGCGGTATGCGCGTTGTGAAAGGCTTCAACGGTGAAAAGTTCGTCGGGACGAAGTTCGAAAACGAAAACAAACATTACTTCCGCGTTTGGCGGAATATGGTATACCGTCAGGAACTCGCTTCGCCGATGTCGGAATTTCTCGGCGTATCCGTCGTAGCCGGTATCCTGCTCTACGGAGGTTCGCTGGTGTTATCGGGACATTCTTCGCTCTCTCCGGAAGGCTTTATTACATACATCGTCCTCTTCTCGCAGGTGACGCGCCCTGCAAAGGAAATCTCTAACGCGATTTCAGGTATGCAGCGGGGGAAGGCTTCGGCCGACCGCATCTTCCGCCTCCTGGATACGCCTTCCGTCATCACCGACGCTGCCGATGCGAAAACGCTGACTGGCTTCCGGGAAGGTATTGAAATCCGGAACGTGTCCTTCGCCTACGAAGAAGGCCGCAACGTATTGAAAAATATCTCTTTCCGGATTCCGAAAGGGCGGACGATCGCGCTGGTCGGGCAGTCCGGCAGCGGGAAGTCAACCATTGCCGACCTGGTACCCCGCTTCTATGATCCGACGGAAGGGCAGATCCTGCTCGACGGAATCGATATCCGGGAAATCAGCCAGCACTCGCTCCGGGACCAGATGGGTATCGTGACCCAGGAGTCCATTCTCTTCAACGATACCATTTACAACAACATCACGTTTGGCCTCCAGGCTACGCAGGAGCAGGTGGAAGAGGCCGCCCGTATCGCCAACGCGCACGAGTTCATCATGCAGACCGCGAACGGATACCAGACGGTCATCGGCGACCGGGGCAGCAAATTGTCCGGTGGGCAGCGTCAGCGGATTTCCATCGCGCGGGCTATTCTGAAAAACCCGCCGATTCTTATTCTCGATGAAGCGACTTCCGCGCTCGATACCGAATCCGAAAAGCTTGTTCAGGAAGCGCTTACCCGCCTGATGCAAAACAGGACTACTCTGGTTATCGCGCACCGCCTCAGTACCATTCAGCATGCTGACCAGATTCTTGTCCTTCAAAAAGGTCAGATCATCGAGACGGGCACGCATGCCGAACTGCTCAGCCACGACGACGGCGTTTACCGCAAGCTCAGCCACATGCAGGGCGTCTGAATATAAAAAAAGCTGTCTCCGTGTGAGACAGCTTTTTTTATGGGGAACAATCCTTCAGGATGTACTACTACAGTACCTCTTCGTTCTCTTCCAGCTCTTCTGCGCGTGCCTCCTGTACCTTCGGCGTGAGATGGCAGCTCAGGTACTTGATGGAATACCCCTGCTCGTAGAACAGCGCTTCGTACTTGGTCTTGATGCCAAAGTGGCGCATATTCAGTTCCGATTGATACAGATCGCGGGTATAGATCAGGTTTTCGCAGCCAAATGCTTCCAGCGTTTCCAGCGTATAGTCAAAGAGGGAATCGCTGTCGGTTTTCAGGTGAAAAAGCCCGTCGGCCTTCAGCATATTGGCATACATCCGTAAAAAACGGGGATGGGTGAGACGACGCTTGACGTCGCGCTTGCGCGGGCGCGGGTCCGGGAACGTCACCCAGAGCTCGCTGACTTCGTCCGGTGCGAAGAACTTGTCGATATCCTGGACGATGGTCCGGAGAAACGCCACATTGGTCAGTCCACGGTCCATAGCCTGCTTGCTGCCCCGGGCGAGGCGATCGCCCTTCATATCTACTCCGACAAAATTGCGGTCCGGAAAAACACTTCCGAGACCCAGGGTATATTCTCCTTTTCCACAGCCGATTTCGACGACCAGCGGGTGCTCATTCCGGAAAAAGCCGTTCCAGTTTCCTTTTATTTCCGAGAAGATGGGCTTGGGCGGCTCGAGGACGTTATCAGCAGCGGCGTTATGAGCAAAAAATTGAAGTTTGCGACGTGACACGACGAATAGCGATGATTTGAATCTCCAAAGATACATCATCCATCGGGAAACGCCAGAGCGAATCCCTTCATCATCAGACGCTTCAAAATAAAAGCATCGCAGAACCCCCGCGATGCTTTTCCCGAATCCTTAACCAATTCAGAAAGATTTCCTTTCTGCCGGGTTAGTCGGATAGCAGTCTCTTTATGGAAACACCCGGTTATTCGAGCAGCGAGATCACGTCCTCTTTCGAGAGCGATTTCACAAACGTATCCTCCGTCGTGATGAGCTCGCTGGCCAGGCGTTGTTTCGACTGCTGCAGTGCCAGAATCTTCTCTTCTACCGTGTTTTTGGAAATGAATTTATAGGTAAATACGGTCTTGTCCTGCCCGATGCGGTGGGCGCGGTCTACCGCCTGCGCCTCGATGGCGGGGTTCCACCAGGGGTCGAGGATGAAGACGTAGTCGGCGGCGGTCAGATTCAGGCCTAATCCGCCCGCTTTCAGGGAAATCAGGAAAACCGGTATCCGGTCGTTTTGCTGGAACAGTTCCACCTGTGCCTGCCGGTCGGCCGTATTTCCGTCCAGGTACGCATAGCGGATCTGCTGCCGGTCAAGCTCCGTCCGGATGATATCCAGGTGTTTGACGAACTGGCTGAAAATGAGAATCTTATGTTTTTCTCCGACAACGGTTTCAATCTTCGCCAGTACTTCTTCCAGCTTCCCGGAATCCGATTCGTATTCAGGATTGACCATTTTGGGGTGATTGGCCAGCTGCCGGAGCCGGGTCAGGCCCTGCAATACCACCATCTGGGACCGGGCCATACCCTCGTCTTCGATGTGCTGGAGTATCATATTCCGGTAGTAGGATTTGGCTTCTTCATACGCCTTCTCCTGCTCTTCCGACATCTCGCAGTACTGTACTGATTCTACCTTCTCCGGCAATTCCGTCGCCACCTGTGACTTATGCCGGCGGAGCATAAACGGCTTGATGATACTGAACAGGCGCTGGGTCTTCTTTTCATCTCCTTTCTTTTCGATCGGAATCAGGAATTCATTCCGGAAGAAGGCCTGGGTACCCAGCAGGCCCGGGTTCACGAAGTTCATCTGGCTCCACAAGTCCATGGTACTGTTTTCGAGTGGCGTACCACTCAGAATAAGCCGGTACCGGCTCTGGAGCATCGACAGCGCACGGGCGATATTTGAGCCTGGGTTTTTGATCGCCTGCGATTCATCCAGAATGATATAGTGGAAACGGTAATGCTGCAACAAATCCACATCGATCCGGACGATACCGTAGGACGTCAGAATAATGTCATACTGATTAAACAGATCAACGTTTTTCTCCCGGTACGTACCGGTATACACGAGTACCCGCAAAAACGGCGTGAACTTCTGTATCTCCAGCTGCCAGTTGTAGAGCAGGGACGTAGGCATGACAATCAGCGTCGCTTCCTGCAGGCCGTTTTCGTATTGCGATTGCAGCAGTGCCAGCGTCTGAAGTGTCTTTCCCAAACCCATGTCGTCGGCAAGGCACCCGCCGAAATGGTACTGGTTGAGGAAACGCAGCCAGTCGTACCCGGCCTTCTGATACGGCCGTAACGTACCCTGGAGGCCGGAAGGCAAGGGGTAGTCTTCGATTTCCTCGAAATCACGAAGCTTTTCCAGCTTTCGGTTGATAACGGTGGAAGCCAGGCTTTCCTCACCCAGGTCCTGGACCAGGGAAATATGGTGTTTTTGCAGGACGAGGTGATCCTGCTCGTCGTTCGTCGTCGCAAAGGCAAACAGCTCGGAATACTGCGTAAACCAAACCTCCGGAATCACGGCGATTTCCCCGTTTGGCAGGGTAAACTCACTTTTTTTCTGAAGGATAAGTTGTTTGAGCTGGAGGAAGGGAATCTCAAATTCTCCGAAACGCACGACGGCGAAGATGTCGAACCAGTCGCGGTTTTCGTGAATGGAAAGCTGAAGCGAAGAATAACCGAGGAAGTACCGTTTGGAATCGTCCGAACTCTGGCTGATCAGGAACCCGTGCTCCCGGAGGGGTTCGAAGTGATCCTGAATCCAGGAAAAAGCTTCTGATTTCGGCAGGATAACCCGGCCGTTGCGCATGTCCAGGTTGCGTTCTTTCAGAAGGCGGACGGTTTCCTTTTCTTTTGGAATGTCCCGTTGAATCTTGTGAAAGATGTAATCGTCTCCCCGTTTTTCCATGCTGACGTTCGACGAAGAAGAGAAGCTGTCGAACCGGAAAATATGTTCTCCGTACTGAAACGAAAGGGTGAGGGTGACTTCACTGTCTTTTTCCGAGGAAGAAGATGCCGAATCGTCGAAGAGCGAGGCCTGTCCGCCCTGCGATTCGCTGAGGTTCAGCATCGGGATGGCGCGGTGCTCTTCCGGACGTATTTCAAACCCTTTCGCATATACGTCAAAGAGCGTGATCAGGTTGGAAACGAACTTCCGGTAATAGTCTTCTTCGATGCTTTTGGGGATGACGATGAACTTCTTCTGGAAGAACGGTTTGAGCTTCTTCCCGTCTACTTCCGGCCTGAAGTGGAAGAGCTTCCCCTGTAACAGCAGCCAGGCCGGGTCTTCGCAGAGCAGGATGGCGTCCTGGTGCTGAAACTCTACTTTTTCGCCACGGTGTTTGATCGTCGGGTAATAGTGGGTATTGTCGGCATTCCGCATGACATGGAAGCGAACGGAGGCCGGATCGGTCAGTACTTCAATTTCCTCCCGGGTCGGGTTGCCGTCGTTCCCCATGATATACAATCGCTTGCCGAGGAGCAGGGGGCATATCTGGGCGCGGTGTTTTTCGAGGTAGGAGAAGATCAGCTCCTGTACGTTCTTATCTCCTTTGGTCTTATCGAATACTTTGAGGAAAAAGTCGGCGGGCGTTGTTTTCTTGGAGCTGAATTTCTTCAGGATAACTTCCTGCTGTATTGCGTCAATTAATTTGACCAGTTGAAAATCAGAAGGTTCCAGTCGCTCAACAAATTCACTGATGTTTTTCGAGGAAATCGACTGATGCAGTAAGGTCAGTTCGTCCCGGTCGTTTAACTGGACTATAAACGGCTCCCATAGATAGCCCAGGTACTCATGTTGATAGAGCGAGTAGATGAGGCAGAAAGGTTGGGATGTAGAGACTTTCATAGTGGGATAGCGGAGTTGTTCGCGTCAATCCTGACGAAACACCTTTGTTTTCTCAGATTCTCCGGAGAAAAGCATGCCTGCCTTTTACCGGTGGGATGGATAAAAAATTTGCCCGAAAAAGGAACTGCCGCCGCTGCCGAACCCCTCTTTTTTGTGGCAAACGAATGGCAATTTTATGATTATGGTGGAAAAATCCTAATTTTTGACACGCAATGTTTAAACGGCCGGCAGGCCTTTCTGCCGGGCCTGCATTCTCACTTCATCAACCGGAATTCTATGGCCTCAAACCGGGAATTATTTCAGAAACTCTTGTCCGACCTGGCATCTTCCGGGGAGGTAGTCCGCCTCGGCGGCGGTCTCAAACGGATCGAAGACCAGCACCGCAAAGGCAAGCTTACTGCCCGCGAACGCATCGATTACCTGCTTGATCCCGGTTCCCGCTTCCTGGAAGTCGGGCTTTTTGCCGGAGACAATCTCTATAACGACGAAGGCGGCTGCCCGTCCGGGGGTGTGGTAACGGGCATCGGATACGTCAGTGGGCGGCAATGTGTCGTAGTTGCCAATGACGCCACCGTCAAGGCCGGCGCCTGGTTTCCGATCGCTGCGAAGAAAAACCTGCGCGCACAGGAGCTGGCGATGGAAAACCGGCTGCCGATTATCTACCTCGTCGACTCCGCGGGGGTATACCTGCCCATGCAGGCGGAGGTCTTTGCCGACAAGGAGCATTTCGGCCGCATCTTCCGTAATAACGCCCGGATGTCGGCCGACGGCATCGTCCAGATCGCGGCGATCATGGGCAGTTGTGTCGCCGGCGGCGCCTACCTCCCGATTATGTCAGACGAAGCGCTCATCGTCGAAGGTACCGGTAGCGTCTTCCTCGCCGGGTCTTTTCTGGTGAAGTCTTCCATCGGTGAAGACATCGACAACGAAACCCTCGGAGGCGCCGTCACCCATAGCGAAATCTCCGGCGTAACGGACAACAAGTACCCCGACGACCGCTCCTGCCTCGACGCCATCCGGAAGAAGATGAGCTTGCTCGGGAGGCCGGAATCCGCAGGTTTTGACCGCATTACCGCGGTCGACCCCGCTAAATCTTCCGATGAATTATACGACGTATTACCCGTCGACCGCATCAAGCCCTATGACATGCGGGAGGTAATCGAGCGGTGGGTAGACGGTTCCGATTTTCAGGAATACAAACCCGACTACGGGAAGTCCCTTCTTTGCGGAACGGCCCGGGTCGAAGGCTGGGCTGTCGGCATCGTCGCCAACCAGCGGAAAATGGTAAAAAGCGGCAAAGGCGAAATGCAGATGGGCGGTGTGATCTACTCCGATTCTGCCGACAAAGCTGCCCGGTTTATCATGAACTGCAACCAGCGGAAAATACCCCTGGTGTTTTTGCAGGACGTTTCAGGCTTCATGGTCGGTAGCCGCGCCGAGCATGGCGGCATTATCAAGGATGGCGCGAAGATGGTGGCAGCGATGGCGAATTCGGTCGTTCCGAAGTTTACCTTCCTCGTCGGCAATTCCTATGGCGCCGGCAACTATGCCATGTGCGGAAAAGCCTATGATCCCCGGCTGATTTACGCGTTGCCCACCGCACAGATGGCTGTGATGAGCGGGGCGTCTGCCGCCAAAACCCTGCTGCAGATTCAGGTAGCCAGTCTGAAGGCCAAAGGCCAGGCGCTGACACCCGAAGCCGAGCAGGCGCTGCTGCGCGAGATTACCGAGCGATATGACAACCAGTTGTCTCCGTATTATGCAGCGGCGCGGCTGTGGGTCGACGGCGTTGTAGATCCCCTCGAAGTCCGGAAAATCATCTCCATGGGTATCGAAGCGGCCGATCATTCTCCCATCACGAAACGATACAATGTCGGAGTTATTCAAACATAAGTACTGGCTGATCTGGGCGGTATTATTTGTTCCGGAAGGTGTTTCGGGGCAATGGACCGCCCGCCTCGACAGCCTGCTGGCCCGGCGGGAAAGCCCCGGCGCCGTGGTACTCATTCAGCAAAACGGCCGGACGCTTTACCGCCGGGCCGCAGGCTATGCCCGCCTGGATACGCGGAAGCCGATGACAACCGGTTCGGCGCTCCGCATGGCGTCGGTTTCGAAGCAGTTTACAGCGATGGCCGTTCTGTTGCTGGAGAAAGAAGGCCGGCTGAAGCTCGACGACCCCCTCAGCCGCTACCTGCCGGAATCGAAACGACCCGTCACGCTGCAACAGTTGCTGACGCATACTTCCGGCATTCCCGACTATGAGGAGCGGATGGATACCACCTGGCGGCGTCAACTGCTCGACCGGGATGTCTGGGATTTGCTGAAAAAGGATACGGTCACCTATTTCCGTCCCGGTACCGCTTTTCGGTATAGCAACTCAGCATTCTGTCTGCTGTCGCTGGTCGTTGAAAAAGCGTCAGGTATGCCCTATGCGCAGTTTTTGCAGGAAAAGATATTCCGTCCGCTGGGTATGACCCATACGTTTTTGTACGAAGAGCGTGCCGGTCATCCGGAGCGGGCGCTCGGCTATGCCCGGAATAGGGAAGGAAAGATCGCCGACTCCGACCAGAGTTTGACGAGCGCTACGCGCGGAGATGGCTGCGTGTATACTTCTGCGGACGACTACCTGCGCTGGCACGAAGCGCTTTCCCGGAATCAGCTGATAGATATGAGCGAAAAGGTACGCGGAAGGGTATTTCCTTTTCCGGACCACCCGGGATATGGTTATGGTTTCGGCTGGTTTACAGCTCCCGGCGGTACGTTTTTCCATAGTGGGTCGACGTGCGGGTTCAGTAACGTCGTCATACGGCGGGGCGATCTGCTGATCCTGTTTTTCTCTAACCTGGCAGATAGTCACGCCTTTTTCGGGAAGGTACTCGGGGTACTGGATGCGGCGCTTGCTCCGGGAACGGACTGGGAAATGCTGCACCGTCTCACAAACTAATCAATTGATCTTCTGTGCATTCTGTGTTTTCTGTGAGAAAAAAATAGTGCTCACAGAAAACACAGGATGCACAGAAATTACTTTTCCGAAAGTAGTCTCAGCAGAACGCCGTTCGTCCATCCGAAGCCATCCTGCAGCGGATATTCTCCTCCTCCGCCAAGCAGGGAGATATCATAGACGTTGTATTTCTCGACGAGTCTTCCCGTCGCTTTATACACGCGGATATTTTCGTGTATCCAGCGTGATTTCGCTTCCGAGGCGAGTTCGTTTTCTCCATACTGTCGCAGCCCCTGGATACTCATCCATTGCAGCGGCGCCCAGCCGTTGGGCGCGTCCCACTGCTGACCGGTCGGTGTCAGGGTAGTCGTCAGACCGCCGGCCTGAAGAAACTCGGCTTTGAGCTTCCGGGCTACACCTTTTGCCTGCTCGGGCGTCGCCAGGTTAAAAAACAGAGGATATACGGCAGCCAGCGAAGGGATACCTGTCTGCTTGCCTTCCACGAAATCATAGTCGTAGAAGAAGCCGTCTTTTTCATTCCAGCAGTACTGGAGGAGGGCTTTCCGCCGCTTTTCAGCGAGGTTTTTGAAGCTTTGGCTATGCTTCGTATCGTTCATCAGGCCATACACCTTCGAAAGGGTCATTTCGAGGTGGTACAGGAGGCTGTTGAGGTCGACCGGAAGAATTTCCGTCGTGTGAATCGTGGCAAGCGTCTTGCCGTCTTTCAGCCAGCGGGACGAAAAATCCCAGCCCGACTCGGCGCCGGCGCGGAGGTTCCGGTACACATCCTCCGCCTTGCGGCCGGAGTGCTGAGCGACGGCGATGTCTTCCTTGTAGGCTTCGGGGCGGGGCGTAGCTTTGTCGTCGTAGTAGCGGTTGAGCGTCACACCGCCGGGCATCCGGACAATGCGGCGGAGTGCCTGGCCGGGCTTGAGATCGGCGGCCTGCTTGATATCTTCGTCGTTCGACGCACTCATCCAGTAATAGTATTCTTTCTGAAGTTCCGGAAGGTAGGTAACGAGGATCGCCGGGTCCTTTTTCGTTTCCGCCAGTAATTCAACCATCAGCGAAAAGAACGGAGGCTGAGACCGGCTCATGTAATAGCTCCGGTTACCGTTGGGGATATGCCCCTGGTAGCGGAGAAGGTGGGCGAAGTTGGCTACCATCCCGTCGATCAGCGAGTCCTTGCCGGCGACCTGTAATCCGAGCATGGTGAAGTAGCTATCCCAGTAGTAGATTTCGCCGAAGCGGCCGCCCGGTACAACGTAGCTGCGCGGCAGCGCCAGAAGCGAACCCCGGACCCGACCGGAAGGCTTGCGGGTCAGTACCGGCCAGAGGGCGTTGATGTGGGCTTCGGCGGAGAGACTGGTATCCGATGTGAAGCCGCTGTTGAGGGGTTTCGGGATTTCGAAGTACTGGTTGATGAACGCCCGCAGGTCGAACCCGGGTTTGCCTTTTTCTTCTTCGTATGCCTTCAGGATATGGCCGGACGAAATGAGCGGTTCGGCGTCTGCGAAGGTCTTGGAATCCGGGAAAAGAGCCTTCGTCTGAACATCGTGGAAGAGGGCGCCGAACTCTTCATCGGGGCTCGGCGGCGTCTGCAGCTCTGCCGGCGTGCAGGCGGTAAAAAGGATAGGAAAAGCCAATAGTATCAACGGAAATCGCATGGAATCGGAAGTCAGTATGGATGAAGAAGGAGGTGAGATCGGACCAAAAGTACAGTCTCCGGCATTAAAACAGACGGCCCCTTTCGAAAAATCTAAAGAGAGTATTAACTTTCACGGTCAAACGCAAAAAAGCGTGCCTCTCCAACAAAAAGTTGTAGCTTCGCTTCAGTAAAGTCATTCTCAGCCACCATTAATATTAGGATAGTCAATGAAATTTATCGTCTCGTCTTCGGCATTGTTGAAACAACTTTCGGCTATTAATGGGGTCGTGGCGTCGAATCCGATCGTGCCGATTCTCGAGAACTTCCTTTTCCAGCTGGAGGGAAGTGTCCTGACGGTGACCGCTTCGGATCTTCAGACTGTCATGATTACCGAAATAGAGGTAGAATCGTCGGATAAGGGAGCTATTGCCGTACCGGCGAGACTGTTGCTGGATACGCTCCGCGGTCTGCCGGAGCAACCGATTACCTTCAAGATTGATGCCGATACCTTCGGAACCGAAATCGTTTCCGAAAACGGTCGCTATAAGCTTTCCGGTGAAAATCCGATCGATTTCCCGAAAGTACCCGCCGTCAACAAGACCCTTTCCATCGAAGTAGCTGCCGACGTACTCGGCAAGGCCATCTCCAATACAAGTTTCGCTGCCAGTACGGACGATCTTCGACCGAACATGACGGGGATGTATGTACAACTCGGTGAAAACAATACGACGTTTGTCGCAACCGACGGCCACCGCCTCGTGCGTTACCGCCGGCAGGATCTGCGCTCTGCTCTGGCGACTTCCCTGATCATTCCGCGGAAGGCGCTGGGTTTGCTGAAATCCTCCCTGCCGTCTGACAATACGGTAGTGAAGGCTGATTTCAGTCAGTCGAATGCCTTTTTCAGCTTCGGAAATATCAAAATGATCTGCCGGCTGATCGACGAGCGTTTCCCGGATTACGAAAACGCCATCCCCGTCAATAATCCCAATATCCTGACAATCAATCGTCTGGAGTTGCTGGGTTCATTGCGCCGGATTTCGATCTACGCCAACAAAACCACGCACCAGATCCGTCTGCGCATCGCGAAAGATGAGCTGGTTATTTCGGCGGAAGACCTCGATTATTCGAACGAAGCCACCGAAAAACTGAATTGCGACTACAACGGCGAAGACATGGAAATCGGCTTCAATGCCAAGTTCCTCATCGAAATGCTCGGTAACCTCAGTACCAACCTGCTTCAGCTGCGCCTTTCGGCGCCGAACCGGGCAGGTATTCTGGTGCCAAACGATCAGGACGAAAGCGAAGACATCCTCATGCTGGTCATGCCGGTGATGCTCAATACATATGCCTGATGTTGAATACAGGCGGAAAAGTCCCTCCACACCGGAGGGACTTTTTTTTGCCCTGACGGCTGTTTCGGGCGGTATCCGCGTCCGCCGAAAGAAAAAAGCTTGCTCGGGAAACATTTCTCCGCGAACTTCACGTTTATCCAGAACAGAAATCCCTTTGTTATAACCTTATGAAGCTGTTTCGACTCGTCATTCTTCTTGCCCTTAGCGGATTGACCCTCCAGACCCAGGCTTTTGACGAACCCAAAACGCCGGGTATCCAGTTCTACCACGGTTCCTGGAAGCAGGCGCTGACCAAAGCCAAAGCCGAGAAGAAGCTTATCTTTCTCGATGCCTATACAACCTGGTGCGGACCCTGCAAATGGATGCAGGCGAAGTCTTTCCCCAACAAGCAGGTAGGTGACGTGTATAACTCGAAGTTCATCAACATGAAAGTGGATATGGAAGCAGGCGAAGGCATCATGCTGTCGAACAAATACCCGGTTGACGGCTATCCGACGCTTTTCTTCATCGATGGAGACGGCAAAGTCGTCAAGAAGATCATGGGCGCGCAGACGCCTGATCAGTTGCTGGCGATTGCCCGGGACGCCGCTGCCCTCTGAGACGCCTTCCCAGACATTATACGCCGGTAAGCAGCCCTGTTTACCGGCTTTTTTTATGCCATGATGAAAAAAATACTGTGTTTGATGCTTCTGGCTGCGCCGGTTTTCGGCCAGGCAGTTACGGAGCGCGACTTTCGGAAGTACTTCGATGCCCGGCAGGTGACGGGCTCCTTTCTCCTCCTCGATCTCAAAAAGAACCAATATACGGCATACGATGCCGCCCGGTGCCGGAAGGGTTTCCTGCCGGCGTCGACATTCAAAATCCCGAATACCCTGATTGCCTTTGAAACCGGGATCATCCGGGATACGAGCTATGTCTTTCACTGGGAAGGAAAGAAGTGGCCGGTGGAGGCATGGAACAGGGATATGTCGCTGCCGCAGGCGATCGCAGTATCGTGTGTGCCGTGTTTTCAGCAAATCGCGCGGAAGGTAGGAGCCTACCGGTACCAAACGCTCCTGGGCAGGATGCAGTACGGGCATTTTCAGGTACCGGTTGATAGTGTCGAGTGGTTCTGGCTCCAGGGTGGCGCCAGGATTTCGCAATTCGAGCAGGTAGATTTTCTGAAACGCTTCTACCTCAATCAGCTACCGGTGAATACCCGGAGCGCGCAGGTTACCAAAGCATTACTGCTGCTCGGACAGGGAAACGGATGGAAACTACGGGGGAAAACCGGCTGGGCAAGCCCGACGCTGACGGGCGCCGAAGGCTGGGGCGATGATCCGAACGATTATGGCTGGTTTGTCGGCTGGATTGAACAAGGAGGAGATGTATACGTCTTCGCGACGCAGGTCGAGGCGAAGCGGCCGGTACCGGATTCTTTTGGCGCAGCCCGCCGGGCGATTACAGAAGCAATTCTGCGGGAGGAGTTTGGCTTAATGAAGTAGCAGAGGGTATGGGACGAATAGCCCAAATACCTTCTGTGAAGTCTGTGTAGTCTGTGAGCCATTTCTTATTTCTCACAGACTACACAGACTTCACAGAAAAAGGCATAGAGCGTCCGTCGCTATTCGATATATCCTTCTTTCTCCGCCTGTTTCTTCACGTCATGAAGCTGAACCGGTTTCTCCGCGGTTTTCCGGAGTTTCATGTTCAGGAATTCGACGAGCAGCGAGAATGCGATTGCAAAGTAGAGGTATCCCTTCGGAACGGAACCGATGTGGGAATGGAAGATCTCTACGCCGGCCAGGTGAGCGGATTCGGCAATGAGCATGAAACCGATCAGGATAAGAAAGGCGAGGCCCAGCATCTGAACAGACGGGTGTTTGTTGACAAACGATCCGACAGGTCCGGAGGCCGTCATCATGATGATAATGGACAGTACCACCGCGCCGATCATGACGGGCACGACGGTCGTAATACCGATGGCCGTCAGAATGGAATCGATCGAAAACACAATGTTGATAACCGCGATCTGAAGCACAACGCCGGTGAGTTTGTCGGAGCCTTTGGGCTTGTGGACGATTTCTTCTTCGCCTTCCAGTTTGTGGTGGATTTCGGAGGTCGCTTTGTAGAGCAGGAACAGTCCGCCGACAAGCAGGATCAGGCTTTGACCGGAAATGCCCGCCTTAACCCACCCGAGGTCGATGTGCGCAAATGGTTCCTGCATCTTCATGACGAACGAGAGGAAGAAGAGGAGGCTCACCCGAAAGAGCATAGCGAGCAGAAGGCCGATGTTGCGGGCTTTTCCCTGCTGGTTGGCCGGAAGTTTTCCGGCAGCGATGGAGATAAAGATGATGTTGTCAATCCCGAGGACGATTTCGAGGAACGTCAGGGTGATGAGACTGATGAGGTTTTCGGCAGTGAGCAGCGATTGCATGATGGGAAAGGGTCTTCAAATCGGGTTCAAAGAAAAGGGGAAGGAAGGGTATTCAAAGCAGGTATTGAGTGGAAACGGCGGTTTCTTCCGGATGAAAGGAAGAAAAACCGGTTAAAAGTAAAAAACTTACGTTAAATGCTTGTATATCACGACGAAACGTCCGTAATTTGCAGCTCTGTTTACGAATAGAATCACAGACCGATGCTCGCAACCGGTTGGCAGAACTGGCCGAGCCTTTGATTATCAGGTTGTTAACGTGGTTCTTTTCGAACGTCTAAGGTCGGATACTTCCCGATTTTTGAACGTCAGGACTGTTACTGGCTCCGGTAGTTGAATGCCCAGTTCCGGAGTTGAGTAGTAAGCTGACAGGACTTTGCTCCGCCATGGAGTTTGACGTGTATAGTCTGCACAGGCAGGCATGCTTCTCTGCACGTCTTCTGAGGGGTCCTTTCAGCTGCTTCTTTTCCGGTTTCTATCTGATTTTCAAAAAAATACAGGGGGTTTTCTGTCTGCGACTCGGTTGTAAACAGAAAAAGTACTACTTTTGCAGTCCGTTTTCTGAGGCTCCCGGGGTGGGAAAGCCTATAACCAATTAAAAATCAAGAAGATGTCTGGTATTATTGGGAAGAAAATTGGCATGACTAGCCTCTACAATGCTGACGGTTCGTCCGTTGCTTGTACGCTAATTGAAGCCGGTCCCTGCGTCGTGACGCAAGTTAAGACCGTCGAAAACGATGGATATGAAGCTATCCAGCTCGGTTTCGGCGAGAAAAAAGAAAAGAATACTTCCAAGCCGCTGGCTGGCCATTTCAAGAAGGCCGGTACGACTCCGAAGCGGAAGCTGGTTGAATTCAAAACGTTTGAAAAATCCCTGTCTCTGGGCGAAACGATCGACGCGACGCTTTTCACAGAAGGTGATTTTGTAGATGCAATTGGTTCTGCCAAGGGCCGTGGATTCCAGGGCGTTGTAAAGCGTCACGGTTTCGGCGGGGTAGGCGGCCAGACGCACGGTCAGCACAACCGGGCACGTCACCCGGGTTCTATTGGTGCTTGTTCTTTCCCCTCACGTGTATTCAAGGGTCTCCGCATGGCGGGCCGCATGGGTAACAACCGTGTGAAAGTTCAGAACCTCCAGATTCTCAAGGTATATCCCGAGCAAAATCTGATCGTAGTAAGCGGTTCAGTTCCGGGTGCCAAAAATTCGTTCGTAATTCTTGAGAAATAGGCTGAGGGTGTTTCTGACACCGTTGACCTGTTTCCAAAGTAGCACTTTACAAGAAAATGGAACTGTCCGTATATAGTATTCAAGGCAAAGAAACCGGCAAGAAAGTAACGCTGTCTGACGACGTGTTTGCGATCGAACCGAACGAGCACGTAATGTGGCTCGACGTCAAGCAGTACCTGGCCAACCAACGTCAGGGTACGCACAAGTCCAAGGAACGCTGGGAAGTGGCCCGTTCTACCCGCAAGCTGATTCGTCAGAAGGGTACGGGTGGCGCCCGCCACGGTTCTTACAAGGCGAACATCTTCAAGGGTGGCGCGCGTGTATTCGGACCGAAGCCCCGCGACTACTCCTTCAAACTCAACAAGAAAGTGAAGAGCCTGGCCCGCAAGTCAGCCCTGGCGTCCAAAGCCAAGGATGGTGTGGTAACGGTAGTAGAAAACTTCTCTTTCGACGCTCCGAAAACCAAGCAATACATCTCTGTGCTGGCCGCTTTCGCTGCTGCTGACACGAAGACTCTGCTGGTATTGCCTGCGGCCGACAACAATGTATTCCTGTCTGCCCGGAACCTGCCCAAAGCCAATGTGCTTCCGGCAGATCAGCTGACGACTTACGCCCTGCTGAACGCTGATCGTCTGATCATCGCCGAAGGTGCCGTCGAGAAAATTGAAGCATTGTTGAACTAATCAGCGGTCGCAGAATAAGCGACAATCATTATGAGCATCATCATTCGTCCCCTTCTGACTGAAAAGTCAACGGCTCAGAACGAGCAAGGGAAGTACGGCTTCGAAGTGGCGCTGACGGCCAATAAGGTCGAGATCAAGAAGGCCATCGAGAAGATGTACGGTGTGAAAGTTGAATCTGTGAATACGCTGCGTCAGATCGGGAAGAAGAAATCCCGCAGCACGCGTACCAAGATCACTTCCGGTAACACGTCCACTATCAAGAAGGCGATTGTAACGGTAGCCGAAGGCGAAGTTATCGACTTCTATCAGGGCATCTAATTCGCCCGTTCAGTAACATTCCTTTCCTCCGGAATACGTATGAATCAGGCAGGCTGGCAAGTTGGAGGACATAGCCTGCCGCAGCAAACAAATCAATGGCAATCAAGAAGTTGAAGCCTGTAACGCCGGGGATGCGTTTTCGTTCAGCCCCGACGTTTAGCGAGATCACGACCAGCAAGCCTGAGAAGAGCCTCCTCGAGCCTCTGAAGAGAACGGGTGGTCGCAATGATCAGGGTCGCCGCGCGATGCGTTACATCGGTGGTGGTCACAAGCGTAAGTACCGTATCATCGATTTCAAGCGCGACAAGGCAGGAGTATCGGCAGAAGTGAAGACGATCGAGTACGATCCGAACCGTTCTGCACGTATCGCACTCGTTCAGTACGCTGACGGTGAGAAGCGTTATATCATTGCTCCGCAAGGCCTGACGGTTGGTCAGACGATCCAGTCCGGAGAAGGAATTGCGCCTGAAGTTGGAAACGCGATGCCGCTGTCGGCGATGCCGATCGGTACGATCGTTCACAACATCGAAATGAAACCCGGCAAGGGCGGACAGATGGCGCGCAGCGCCGGAACATACGCACAGATCGTGGGCCGTGAAAGCAAGTATGTGATTCTGCGCATGCCTTCCAGCGAAACCCGGATGATCCTGGGTAACTGCATTGCAACCGTTGGATCCGTCTCTAACGCTGATCACATGAACGAGAGCCTGGGTAAGGCTGGTCGTAAGCGTTGGCTGGGTCGCCGCCCGCGGGTTCGTGGTGTGGTAATGAACCCGGTTGATCACCCGATGGGTGGTGGCGAAGGCCGTGCTTCCGGAGGTCACCCGCGTTCGCGCAAGGGTCTGCTGGCCAAGGGCAAGAAGACGCGTGACAAGAAGAAGGCATCCAACAAGTTAATCATTAGCAAGCGGAAGAAATAATGGCACGTTCACTCAAAAAAGGCCCCTATATTGATTTTCGCCTTTCCAATAAAGTGGAGGTAATGAATGAGGCAGGCAAGAAATCGGTTATCAAAACCTGGTCACGCCGCTCAATGATTTCTCCGGATTTCGTGGGTCACACTTTCGCTGTGCATAACGGCAACAAGTTTATCCCCGTGTACGTGACGGAAAACATGGTAGGTCATAAGCTGGGCGAATTCGCTCCGACCCGCAACTTCCGTGGGCACGTCGCTAAAAAGGACAAAGGGAAACGATAAAACCAGTTTACAGTGGACGGTTTACAGTGGACAGAATAGGTCACTGCAAGCGGGAAACGACAAACTGACAACCAACAAATGGAAGCAATCGCAAAACTCAATAACGTCCCGACGTCGCCTCAGAAGATGCGTCTGGTTGCTGACCTGATCCGCGGCCAGAAAGTAAACAAAGCTCTGGCGATTCTGAAGTACCAGCCTAAGTCGGGCTCTCCGCGTCTGGAAAAGTTGCTGCTGTCGGCTATTGCCAACTGGCAGGAGAAATACGGCGAGGAGGTAAAACTGGAAGAAGCTGACCTGTTCGTAAAGACGATCTTCGTCGACGGCGGTCCCTTCCTGAAGCGCCTTCGTCCGGCTCCTCAAGGACGTGCCTACCGCGTGCGTAAGCGTTCGAATCACGTAACGCTGGTGGTAGCGAGCAATGCCAAGGCAGAAACTAAAACCGAAAACACGGAAGCGTAACACACCATGGGACAAAAAGTAAACCCCGTAGGTCTTCGTCTGGGTATTGTACGTGGTTGGGAATCCAACTGGTACGGTGGAAAGAACTTCGCTGAAAAGCTGGTCGAAGACGAAACGATTCGTAAATACATTGCTGCCCGTATCCCGAAAGGCGCGATCTCGAAGGTGATCATCGAGCGTACGCTGAAGCGGGTTACCCTGACGATCAACACGGCCCGCCCGGGTGTCGTCATCGGTAAAGGCGGTAACGAAGTAGATAAAATCAAGGAAGAGCTGAAGAAGCTGACGGGCAAGGACGTACAGATCAACATTTTCGAGATCAAGCGCCCTGAAATCGACGCCAAACTTGTTGGCGAAACGATTGCTCAGCAGCTGGAAGCCCGGATCTCTTTCCGTCGTGCCATGAAGCAAGCCATTGCTTCTGCCATGCGGGTAGGAGCGCAAGGGATCAAGGTTCGTCTGTCTGGTCGTCTCGGCGGTGCTGAAATGGCCCGTACCGAAGAGTACAAGGAAGGACGCATCCCCCTGCACACGCTGCGTGCGGATATCGATTACGCGATTTCCGAAGCGCAAACGGTATACGGTAAAATCGGTATCAAGATCTGGGTCTTCAAGGGTGAAGTGTACGGCAAGCGTGATCTCTCTGTAGTCAACGCTGGTCTGAACTCAGGCCTCGCTGAAGGTCGTGGCGGCTCCGATCGCGGAGATCGTCGTGGCGGACGCGGTGGAGACGATCGTGACGGTGGCCGTCGTGGCCGTCGTGACGGAGATGGTGGCGGAGACCGTGGCCGTGGTGGCAACAACAACCGTGGCGGTGCTGGTAACCGTGGCGGTGCTAACCGGGGTGCCGGTAACCGTGGCGGTGGCCAGGGAGGACGTCGCTAAGTAGCTTGGAAGAGGGGGGCTTGTTCCCCTGCTTCAAACTCTAAAGAACTCAACGATCATGTTACAACCGAGAAGAACCAAATTCCGCAAGCAGCAGAAGGGACGGATCAAGGGTCTTGCTACGCGGGGCCACGAGATTTCCTTCGGTTCATTTGCGATTAAATCGCTGGAACCGGGCCGGATTACGGCTCGCCAGATCGAAGCGGCTCGTATCGCCGTAACCCGTGCAATGAAGCGGGAAGGTCAGGTCTGGATTCGTATTTTCCCCGATAACCCGATTACCAAGAAGCCGGCAGAAGTTCGGATGGGTAAAGGGAAAGGGGCTCCCGAGTATTGGGTAGCCAACGTGAAACCCGGAACGATTCTGTTCGAATCAACCGGTGTCCCTCTGGAACTGGCTCAGGAAGCGCTGCGTTTGGCTGCACAGAAATTGCCGGTACGGACGAAGTTTGTCGTTCGCCGCGATTATCAGGAAGCTAACTAAGTGATTCGTTACCTGTTATCCTGTACCGGATCTCAGTCAAGAAGATAACTGATAACGCAATTGCACCAAGGCAAATGAAAATCAAAGACATTCGGGCATTGAGCACGGAAGAACTCCGGCAGCAAGTCGCCCAGGAAAAAGAAGCACTGAGCCGACTGAAGTTTGCTCATGCGATTTCTCCGATCGAAAACCCGATGCGTATTCGGACTTCCCGTAAGCTTATCGCCCGGATGATGACCGAACTTAACGCTCGCTAGAATCGCCCTGAAAAGGCACAAAGCAAATTCCGAACATGGAAGAAGTACGTAAGCTCAGAAAAGTCAGAATTGGTCGGGTGCTGTCCAGTAGCATGGACAAGTCGGTAGTGATTACCGTCGAGCGGAAAGTCAAACACCCTATCTACGGGAAATTCCAGAAGAAAACGACCAAATTGATGGTACACGACGAGAACAATGATTGTGGCGTCGGCGATACCATTAAAGTGATGGAAACCCGCCCCTTGTCCAAGAACAAGCGCTGGCGGTTGGTTGAAATCATTGAAAAAGCGAAGTAATCAGCAGTTACCTGTTTTCGGTTTTCGGTTTTCAGTTTTCGGTTGCGGATTCAACAGAAAACAGAAAACAGAAAACAGAAAACGGAAACTGGAAACTCAGCAAAGAAATGCTCCAGCAAGAATCTAGATGTGGCGTAGCGGATAACAGCGGTGCCAAAGAGGTACTGGTTATCCGTGTGTTGGGTGGTACGGGCAAGCGTTATGCCTCCATCGGCGACAAAGTCGTGGTGACCGTAAAGCAGGCCCTTTCTTCTTCAAGCATGAAGAAGGGAACGGTGTCTAAAGCAGTGGTGGTTCGCACGAAAAAAGAAGTACGCCGGAAAGACGGATCATACATCCGTTTTGAAGACAATGCGGTCGTCCTTCTCAACAACCAGGACGAACCGCGCGGTACCCGGATCTTCGGACCGGTTGCCCGCGAATTGCGTGAAAAGCAATTCATGAAAATTGTTTCGCTGGCTCCTGAGGTGCTTTAATCACCCGGGTAAATCGTACGAAATCAGACAATGGCAAATCAACAGCAAGTTAAACTCCACGTTCGCAGCGGAGATACCGTAGAGGTCATCGCCGGCGACGCCAAAGGCAAAAAGGGCGTCGTGAAGTCTGTCGACCGTGAGAAGCAGCGTGCAATTGTCGAAGGTGTCAACTTCGTCAAGAAACACGTAAAGCCTTCTGCGACCAATCCTCAGGGAGAAATCAAGGAAATCGAGAGCCCCATTCACCTCAGCAACCTGAAGGTAGTGGATCCGAAATCCGGCGTTGCTTCCCGGACCGGCCGCAAGCTGAACGAAAAGGGCAAGTCCCAGCGCTACAGCAAGAAGAGCGGAAACTTCATCTAATCGCAGAACGGCCGGTTTCCGCCGGCCCTGCAATTGTTTTATTCGTGGGTCGGAAATCCACAAACCATTATTCTCAATGGCAACTCCTCGGTTAAAAGAAAAGTACCTCAACGATGTAGTATCGGCGTTGAAAGACAAGTTCCAGTACGATTCCATCATGCAGGTACCGAAGCTGCAGAAGATCGTCATCAACAAAGGTATCGGTGCAGCCGTAGCGGATAAGAAGCTGGTTGACGTAGGCGTGGAAGAACTTTCCATCATCTCCGGTCAGAAAGCAATCGCTACGTTCTCCAAGAAGGCTATCTCGAACTTCAAACTTCGGGAAAACATGCCGATCGGAGCGAAAGTAACGCTGCGCGGTGACAAGATGTACGAATTCCTGGATCGTCTGACGGCGGTTGCGCTCCCCCGGGTGCGTGACTTCAAAGGGGTAAGCGACAAAGGCTTTGACGGCCGCGGCAACTACACCCTCGGCGTGAAGGAGCAGATCATCTTCCCTGAAATCTCCATCGAAAAGGTGCAGAAGATCTCCGGGATGGACATCACCTTCGTAACCTCGGCTCAGTCGGATGCTGAAAGCCTCGAATTGCTCAAGGCTCTGGGTATGCCCTTTGCTGGACAGAAAAAGTAATAATTGATTCCCCGCTACTTCGGCTCCGAAAAGGGCGGGGACCAATCATAACAAAAAAATGGCAAAAGAATCAGTCAAAGCAAGAGAGCGGAAACGCGAGCGTCTGGTAGCGAAATATGCAGCTAAGCGCAAAGCCCTGAAGGAAGCCGGTGACTATGAAGGTCTCGACAAACTCCCCCGCAACGCTTCCCCCGTACGGCTCCACAACCGTTGCAAGCTGACAGGTCGTCCCAGAGGTTACATGCGGAAATTCGGCATCAGCCGGGTTACCTTCCGCCAAATGGCTTCTGATGGAAAAATTCCCGGCGTAACAAAATCGAGCTGGTAATTTTTGGTGTATCCATTTTGATTCTCTAATTTTGCGAGCCGTTTTGAGCGGCCCGTAGCAAAATCATATTCTTTCATGGATCCGATTGCAGATTACTTGACCCGTCTGAGGAATGCCATCAAGGCTCGCCACAGAATCGTCGAGATCCCGGCTTCCAATCTCAAGAAAGAGATCACGAAGGTGCTCTTTGAGAAAGGCTACATTCAAAGCTATAAGTTTGACGATGAGGCTTCCGTACAGGGAACCATCAAAGTCGCCCTGAAGTACAACCCCCTCACGAAGCAGTCTGCTATCGTGAAACTGACCCGCATCAGCAAGCCGGGTCTCCGGAAGTACACAGGTTCCAAAGAACTTCCGCGGGTATTGAACGGACTGGGTATTGCCATTCTGTCTACCTCGAAGGGCGTTATGACGGACAAAGAGGCGCGCACCCTCAACGTAGGTGGCGAAGTTCTTTGCTACGTATATTAATTAACACACGGAATCAGCGGAGGGTAATCTGACCACTGAAAACCTCCGCTGATTTCCTTTTAACATCCAGTGACATGTCACGTATTGGAAAAAAAATCATCACCCTGCCGGCCGGCGTAACCGTTGACGTAGACAAGAATAACCTGGTGACTGTAAAAGGTCCGAAGGGTACGCTGTCTCAGGCGGTTGATCCGGATATCTCGGTAGAGATCGAAGGTGGCGAGTTGCAAGTGGTTCGCCCGACTGAACAAAAGCGTCACAAGGCGCTGCACGGTCTGTACCGTGCCCTGATTAACAACATGGTAGTAGGCGTAAGCCAGGGCTACCGTACCGAGATGGAAATCGTCGGGGTAGGTTACAAGGCTTCCAACCAGGGCAATATCCTGGAGCTGGCATTGGGCTACTCACACAGCATTTTCGTCGCTATCCCGACTGAACTGAAAGTGACGACGGCGATGGAAAAAGGCCAGAACCCGAAAGTCGTTCTGGAAGGTATTGACAAGCAACTCATCGGCCAGGTCGCTGCCAAGATCAAGTCTCTCCGCAAGGTTGAGCCTTACAAAGGCAAGGGTATCCGCTTCACGGGTGAATTCGTCCGTCGTAAGGCTGGTAAAGCGGCTGGTAAGAAATAAATGGTTTGAGCGCGTGAGGAAGTGGTTTCTCACGCGCTTATGCCCAACACACACATATCATCCGTGGGTCGGTAATCCACAAACTATTTTATTACAATGGCAAGTGCAAAAGATTCCCGTCGGCTTCGCATCAAGCGGAGCATCCGCTCTAAAGTAGCCGGCACACCCGGACGTCCCCGTTTGACGATCTTCCGTTCAAACAAGGGTATTTACGCCCAGGTCATCGATGACGAAGCAGGTAAGACCGTTGCATCGGCGTCTTCATTCGAGCTCGGAGCTCAGGGTAACAATGTCGAGGCTGCCAAGCAGGTAGGCTTGAAGGTAGCCGAAAAAGCGAAGGCTGCCGGTATCGAATCAGTGGTATTTGACCGGAATGGTTACCTGTACCACGGTAAAGTGAAAGCACTCGCAGACGGAGCCCGCGAAGGTGGCCTTCAATTCTAATTCTAAGAACCATGCAAACGAACAGACCGACTAAGTATAACGAGTCAGATTTGAAGGAACGTGTTGTAGCCATCAACCGGGTTGCGAAAGTAGTAAAGGGCGGTCGCCGCTTCAGCTTCTCTGCGATTGTGGTTGTTGGTGACGGCAAAGGAGTGGTAGGTTACGGACTGGGTAAGGCCAACGAAGTAACGGACGCCATTGCCAAAGGAATCGAAGACGCCAAGAAAAATATCGTTCAGGTACCCCTGCTGAAGCACACGGTACCCCACGATATGGAAGGTAAATTCTCCGGTGGTTTCGTTCTGCTCAAGCCGGCTGCTCCCGGTACGGGAGTTATCGCAGGTGGTGCTATGCGTGCCGTCCTCGAAAGTGCCGGTATCCGTGACGTATTGGCGAAATCGAAAGGTTCTTCGAACCCGCACAACGTAGTCAAAGCCACGGTTGACGCCCTGCTGAAAATGCGGGCACCGCACCAGGTAGCCCGTCAGCGCGGCGTGAAACTGGCAACGGTATTCAACGGATAAGTCATCAGATTCCTGGTTCCGGCTGGTTCGCCAGCCCGGAACAGAAAACAACGAAGAAATGGCAAAGGTTAAAATTACGCAGGTTCGCAGCACGATCTCTCGTCCGGAGAACCAGAAGCGTACCATCAGTGCCCTTGGTTTGGGTAAAATCAATCGGAGTGTGGAAATCGAGCTGAATCCTGCCATTGCCGGGATGATCCGCAAGGTGAACCACCTCGTTCAAGTGGAAGAAATCTAAGAAACTCGGTGGGCACTTCAGGTGTTTCACGCAGAACCAATACGACAATGAATCTTAGCAATTTGAAACCGGCCGCCGGTTCTACGAAAGTAGGAAAGCGGGTGGGTCGTGGTCAAGGCTCAGGAAAAGGGGCTACGGCAGCACGTGGTCACAAAGGGGCTCAGTCCCGTTCAGGCTACAGCCGGAAAAGAGGTTTCGAAGGCGGTCAGATGCCTTTGCAACGTCGGGTTCCCAAGTTCGGATTTAACAACTTCAACCGCGTTGCCTACAAGGCCATCAACCTGGACGCCATTCAGGCCCTGATCGAAAAGACGAGCGCTACGATCGTAGACATCGAGCTCCTCTATAACAACGGTCTGGTCGGCAAGAATGACCTGGTGAAGGTACTGAGCAGAGGAGAAGTAAAATCAGCTGTTGAGGTGAAGGTACACGCGTTCTCCGCAACTGCCATCCAGGCGATCGAAAAAGCCGGTGGTAAAGCTGTTACGATCTGATAACTGAGTCTGGATGAACAACAGGCGGATTTGAATCCACGCTGGAATGAACAAGTTTATAACTACTCTCAAGAACATTTGGTCGATTGAGGAACTCCGTACGCGGATCCTCAATACCCTGTTGTTTATCACCGTCTACCGTGTTGGTTCCTACGTTGTTTTGCCGGGTATTGATCCGGCAAGACTTCCGAAAGGACAAGGAAACGGACTGCTTGACCTGATCAATACCTTCTCCGGAGGGGCTTTTCAGAACGCATCCATCTTTGCGCTGGGAATCATGCCGTACATCTCGGCTTCCATTGCTATTCAGCTGTTGACGATTGCACTTCCGTATTTTCAGAAGATGCAGAAAGACGGCGAATCCGGACGACGGAAGCTGAACCAGATTACCCGTGTACTGACCATTTTCGTCACGGCTGCCCAGGCGGTTGCGTATACGCAGTCGCAGATTCCGGCAGAAGCCCTGATGATTGAGCGCAGCTGGTTTACCCTCTATTCTACTGCGATCCTGATCGCCGGCACTATCTTCTGTATGTGGATGGGCGAGCGCATCACGGACAAGGGAATCGGTAATGGTATTTCGCTGCTGATCATGATCGGTATCGTGGCCCGTTTCCCGATTGCACTTCTTCAGGAAGCCGGTACCCGGGGAACAGGTGGTCTGCTGCTCTTCGTGATCGAACTCGTCGCGCTGTATTTCGTTGTAATGGGTGCGGTCCTTATCACGCAGGCAACCCGCCGGATTCCGGTGCAGTATGCCAAGCAGGTGGTCGGAAACAAGGTAGTAGGCGGACAGCGTCAGTACATTCCGCTGAAGCTCAACGCAGCCGGCGTTATGCCGATCATCTTCGCTCAGGCGCTGATGTTCGTGCCGGGTCTGGTAGCGGGCTACTTCGCGGAGAAGAGCGACACTGCCCAGTCGATCGCACAGGCTTTCAACAGCTATGATCACTGGCAGTACAACATTCTGTTCGCTTTTCTGATCATCATTTTCACGTACTTCTATACAGCGATTTCGGTTAACCCCCAGCAGATCGCTGATGATATGAAGCGGAGTGGCGGTTTCATTCCGGGTGTTAAGCCGGGTTTTGAAACTTCCGAATACATCGGACAAATCCTCGACCGGATTACTCTTCCGGGCGCTGTGATGCTCGCACTCGTGGCTGTGATGCCGGCGATTGCCCGTCTGTTCGGTGTTTCCCAGGGTTTTGCTCAATTCTTCGGAGGAACCTCCCTTCTTATCCTGGTGGGTGTAGTGTTGGATACGCTGCAGCAAATTGAAAGCTACCTGCTCATGCGCCGCTATGAAGGCCTCATGAAGTCGGGTAGAGTGCAAGGACGGACGGAGAGCGTATCTTCCGCCATCTAACGTGGAAAAGATGTTGTACTTGAAAACTGATGAGGAAATAGAACTCATCCGAATCAGTGCCCAGGTATTAGGTAAAGCGCACGCCGAGGTTGCCAAACGGATTGAACCCGGCGTTGCGACCAAAGAGTTGGACCGGGTGGCCGATGAATTTATTCGCGACCACAAGGGCCAACCTTCGTTTAAGGGCTACAACGGATTTCCTTCCGCGCTCTGCATTTCAGTCAACGACGTCGTCGTACACGGTTTCCCGAGCGGATACCGCCTCAAAGAGGGAGACATTATCTCGGTCGATTGCGGCGTATTGCTGAACGGATTTCACTCAGACAGTGCGTTTACGTATCCGGTCGGGGAAATTCAGCCGGAAGTAAAAGCCTTGCTGAAGCGAACCTATGAATCTCTCTATCAGGGAATCGGGAAAGCAGTAGCAGGCAACCGGATCGGGGATATCGGTTTTGCGGTCCAGAGTTACGTCGAACAGGCAGGCTATGGAGTGGTGCGCGAGCTGGTCGGTCACGGAGTGGGTAAGTTCCTGCACGAAAGTCCGGAAGTACCGAATTATGGACGGAGAGGTCAGGGCCCTGTGCTGAAGGAAGGAATGACGCTGGCTATCGAACCCATGATTACGCTCGGCAAGCGCAGCGTGGTACAGGAACGGGATGGCTGGACCATCCGTACGACGGACCGGAAGCCGGCGGCTCACTTCGAGCACACGGTAGCGGTCCGGAAAGGAAAGGCAGAGATTCTGACCACCTTCGAATACATCGAACAGGTACTGGCCGATAGAAGTATGGCCATCGCATAATCAGTCAGGGTACGGAGATACTTCCCTTGATTCCTCCGATCCCAAGCCAACTCATATGGCAAAGCAAAGCTCCATAACCACCGACGGAATTATTCTGGAAGCGTTATCGAACGCGATGTTTCGGGTTCAGCTCGAAAACAAGCACGAGGTAATCGCTCATATTTCCGGAAAGATGCGGATGCACTACATCAAAATTTTGCCGGGAGACAAGGTGCGTCTGGAGATGTCTCCGTACGATTTGTCAAAGGCGCGCATTACGTACCGTTACAAGTAACACATGGGCTGAACGGGCCTGGCCCGCTTAGCTGAAAACTTGAATACTCAGATGAAAGTTAAAGCCTCGATCAAGAAGCGTAGCGCCGATTGCAAGGTAATCCGCCGGAAAGGTAAGCTCTACGTGATCAACAAGAAGAACCCGAAGTACAAACAACGTCAAGGTTAATTCCGCAGCGTACAAACTATTTTCGACCAATATGGCTCGTATTGCAGGGGTAGACATTCCCGACAAAAAGCGAGGCGAAATCGCTCTCACGTACATCTTCGGCATCGGCCGCAGCACGTCTCGCACCATTCTGGCCAAAGCTGGTATCAGCGTTGACAAAAAGGCCGGCGAATGGAATGACGAAGAAGCAACTGCTATTCGTAACATCATCAGCAGCGAATTCAAAACTGAAGGCCCGCTGCGTTCCGAAATCCAGCTGAACATCAAGCGTCTCATGGATATCGGGTGCTACCGCGGTCTCCGTCACCGGAAAGGACTTCCGCTCCGTGGACAAAAGACCAAGAACAACTCCCGTACGCGGAAAGGTAAGCGTAAGACGGTTGCTAACAAGAAGAAGGCAACGAAATAACCAGTAAAGGTCGGGGAAGCGTTTCCTGCGACCTTACGATTCAAACTCCAACAGAATGGCTCAGGCAAAACGGAAAGACAAAGCCAAAAAGCGGGTCGTAGTGGTGGAACCTGTCGGTCAGGTGCACATCAGAGCTACGTTCAACAACATCATCATCTCTATTACCAATACCCAAGGTCAGGTAATTTCATGGGCTTCTGCCGGTAAGATGGGTTTCAAGGGTTCTAAGAAGAACACCCCGTATGCCGCTCAGGTTGCTGCCTCCAACTGTGCTCAGGTAGCACACGAAGCAGGTATGCGCAAAGCAGAAGTATTCGTGAAGGGCCCCGGTGCCGGACGTGAGTCTGCTATCCGTACGATCCAGGGTGCCGGTATCGAGGTGACGTTGATCAAAGACATCACTCCGCTTCCGCACAACGGCTGTCGTCCCCCCAAGCGTCGTCGTGTCTAGTGACACCCGCACGCAAACAGTGAGATAGGCACTCTCCGGTTGGTGATTACCGGAAACAGGCCGAAATGACAATCAACCAATCACCTTGTCGCACGACGGCAACTCAAAACGATACAGGATCAGGAATAATCCTCTGAATACGTTCTTGGAATATTCCGTTATCCAATTCAATTTTACATGGCACGTTACACAGGTCCTAAGGCAAAAATCTCCCGTAAGTTCGGCGATGCAGCCGTTCTCGGTGGAGGTAAGGCTGTCTCCCGCAAAAACTATGGTCCCGGCCAGCATGGCAAGGGCAAGCGGAGCAAGAAGTCAGAATACTCACTTCAGCTGCAGGAAAAGCAGAAAGTGAAATATACCTACGGCATTCTGGAAAGACAATTTGAAAATCTTTTCCACAAAGCCGCCGTTCGCGAAGGCATTACGGGTGAAAACCTGCTCCGTCTCTGCGAAGCACGTCTGGATAACACGGTTTACCGTCTGGGCATTGCCCCGACGCGCCGGGCTGCCCGTCAGCTCGTCGTTCACAAGCACATCGTTGTGGACGGAGAAGTCGTAAACATCCCGTCGTACTCGCTGCGCCCCGGACAGGTTGTTTCTATTCGCGAGAAGTCGAAGTCACTCGAAGCGGTTCAGAATAGCCTGGCCGGCCGTGGTGCGAAGCGCTTTAACTGGCTTGAGTGGGACCAGTCCCTGCTTGCCGGTAAGTTCATCAGCTACCCCGAGCGTGATCAGATCCCTGAAAGCTTCAACGAGCAGGCAATCGTCGAATTGTACTCGAAGTAATAGGGCCGAACTATTATATCTCCGGCTGGTCCGGAGCCTTGATTCGACCAGTAAGGATTGGAGGATGGTATAGCCCATCCTTCAATCCTTTACGTCATGGTCAAGGTACATCATCCAATATTACGCTAAAAACCCAATCCGTATGTCAATACTCGCGTTCCAAATGCCCGACAAAGTCGTAATGGAGAAAGCCAACGACTTTCACGGAGTATTTGAGTTTAAGCCCTTGGAAAAGGGTTACGGTGTCACGATTGGCAACGCCCTCCGTCGGATCCTGCTCTCCTCCCTGGAAGGTTACGCCATCACAAGCGTAAAGTTCTCTGGAGTGTTGCATGAGTTCTCTTCCATCGAAGGAGTGATGGAGGATGTAACGGATATTATCCTTAACCTGAAGCAGGTCCGTTTCAAGGCGGCTGCCGAAGTACTGGATAATAAGATCAACGTGAAGGTTAAGAACCAGAAAGTACTTACAGCGGGAGATATTCAGAAATTCACCCCGTACTTCACGATTCTGAATCCGGAACTGGAACTGCTTCACATCGACGAGTCCAAGGAATTGGATATCGAGCTGATCGTGGAGAAGGGCCGCGGATATGTACCGGCAGACGAGCCCCGTAACACGGAGCTTCCCTTCGGACATATCGCTATCGACTCTATCTACACGCCTGTCAAGAACGTGAAGTACAGCGTCGAGAACTTCCGGGTTGAGCAGCGTACGGACTATGAGAAGCTGATCATCGAAGTGATGACAGACGGCTCTATTCACCCGGAAGATGCCCTCAAAGGCGCCGCCTATATCCTGATCCAGCACTTCATGCTGTTCAGCGATCAGACGATGACGTTTGAGACCGTGAAGCCGGAGGAAGAAAACGTCGTAGACGAAGAGTTCCTGCACATGCGGAAGCTCCTCAAAACGCCGCTTCAGGATCTCGATCTTTCCGTTCGTGCATACAACTGCCTCAAGTCGGCAGACGTCCGCTCACTGGGCGACCTGGTGAAGCTGGAAATCTCCGATATGATGAAGTTCCGGAACTTCGGTAAGAAGTCCCTCACCGAGCTTGAGCAACTTGTCGCTGACAAGAACCTCCACTTCGGTATGGACGTGACGAAGTACCGTCTGGAAGAAGAATAAATCGACCGGATCAGCGGTCGGAACGACTCCGTTCCGGTCGCTGATTTTTTTGAACATCGAACCAGCAGCATTCGATCGTTTTTTTCAATCACTCGTAATAGGTGGAGCACGGACTGCTGCAAACCGGAGCTCTGACCGCAACTTACGACTCCCATGAGACACGGGAAAAAATTCAATCACCTTGGCCGTCAGGCACAACACCGCAACGCGTTGCTGGCTAACCTGACCATCTCCCTGATCCTGCACAAGCGCATCGAAACGACCCTCGCTAAGGCGAAGGAACTCCGGAAATACGCTGAACCCCTGATCAACCGCGCCAAGGAGGATACCACGCACAATCGTCGGACCGTATTCAGCTACCTGCAAAGCAAGGACGCTGTGAAGGAACTCTTCGGTTCTGTAGCAGAGAAAGTTGCTGACCGTCCCGGTGGATATACCCGCATCATCAAGCTGGGTAACCGTCTCGGTGACAACGCAGAAGTAGCCCTGATCGAGCTCGTGGACTTCAACGATATCTACAACGTTAAGGAAGTAGAAGAGAAGAAGACCCGTCGGAGCCGTCGCGGTGGCAAAAAAGCTGACGCTACTGTTGAAGCTGCTCCTACAGCTGCTCCGGTTGCTGAAGCTTCCGCAGCTGAGACTCCGGCCGCAGAAGCTGCTCCGGAAGCACCCGCAGCGGAAGCTTCTTCTGAAGAAAAGTCAGAAGAATAGTCCGAAGACGACACGTAACAAAAAAGGCTTCTGCATTTTGCAGAAGCCTTTTTTGTTTACTTCCGGTAATCCAGGGCCGGTTTTCTATCGCCAAGCAATGCTTCATACCGGAAATTTTCACCGCGGGCTTTTTCCCATTCCCCGCGCGACTTCCCGATCAGTTCAGGCTTCGTAAACAAGTCGGCAGCCGTCAGCGCCAGCGTTTTGGCTGCTACCAGCATGCCTTTCGTGCCAATAGAAGTCCCGCCAGCGGCAACGGCCTGCCAGCTGTGCGCCGACGTTCCGGGCACCCAGGTGGCGGCGGTCATTCCGGCTGTGGGGACTACCCAGCTGACGTCTCCCACATCTGTAGAAGCCGATCCGAGCAACCCTGCGGCGGCATAAGGCGCGACCTGGCCGGCACTTCCCGGCTTGGGTATCGAACCGAATGCTGCACCAAAAGTCCCGGAAAGCTGCTCTGCAAAGTTTTTTTCCGCGGCGTCGTACATTACTCCGCCGACAATATTGAGGTTTTTGTACATGAGTTCAGCCAGGGTTTCTACGGCCAGCAGGTTATAGACGCCGCCGATGATTTCCACCTCCATCCGGGTTTCGGTACCGAGTGCCGCACCTTCCGCAGCCTTGACGATGCGCTTCCAGATATCCTGCAATACCGTTCGGTCTTTGTGGCGGGCGTAATAGTAGACTTCGGCGAAGTCGGGAACAACGTTCGGTGCTTCTCCGCCTTTCGTGATGATGTAGTGGACGCGCGCGTCCGACGGAATATGTTCCCGCATCATATTCACCATGTAATTCATCGCCTCAACGGCATCAAGTGCCGAGCGCCCGCGTTCCGGTGAAGCCGCGGCATGGGCAGCTACGCCACGAAAACGGAACTTGCCGGTGATGTTTGCCAGCGAAGACGACGGGTTGGCTGAATTCGCATCCCCGGGATGCCAGTGGAGCACGACATCCGTATCCTTGAAAATTCCTTCCCGGACGAGGTATACCTTTCCGGATCCGCCTTCTTCCGCAGGTGTTCCCACGAGCTGAATCGTACCGGTCCGGTGCCCGTCTTTCAGCCAGTTTTTAACCGCTACCGCCGCCGCTACTGCTCCTGTGCCGAGCAGGTGATGGCCGCAGGCATGCCCCGCCTTCTGACCGGCTATCGGTTTGCGAACCGGAACGGCCTCCTGCGCCAGACCCGGAAGGGCGTCGTATTCTGCCAGCAGGGTGATGACGGGTTTGCCGCTGCCATAGCGTGCGACGAAGGCTGTCGGAATGCCGGCCATACCGGAGTCGACGGCGAAACCCTCTTTTTGTAAATCCTCCCGGAGCAGCGCGGCGCTTTTCACCTCCTGGTATCCGACTTCGGCATATTCCCAGATTTTTTGCGCCAGCGCCGCGTAATGTGGCGCTTTGGCGTCCAGTGATGCCAGCATTTTCTGCCGGTCTGCCTGAGCGGATGCTGCATAACTGCCGAGGCAGGCGACAAAAACAAGAAGGTATTTTCTCATGGGTATGAATGCGAAAAGGATAAGAGCCGGATAGTGAATGACGTCACTATCCGGCAGGAAATCAAGGGGTAAATCCCGGCGGGATCAGAAATTCGGGTTTTTCGTCGGAACGCTGCTGGTCGTAGGGTTCAGGCTCGATTCATCGGCCGGAATATCCCAGTAATCCAGGAAATTGTAATTGATAACGGCTTTGGTATTGACCGTTCCGGAAGAAGACAGGACCGTATTGTTGTAGCTGCCGCCTCCGTTGGCGATATCATAGGTCCAGCCCCAGCGACGGCTGTCGTAAAACGATAGTCCCCGGAAAACAAGCGCCACCCGGCGTTCCTGAACGAGTTCCTGAAGGGCATCGGCTAATACCAGGTTTTTATCAGCAACTGTCGCAATACCGGCGCCCTGGTAGCTGCGTACGTCGTCCAGAAAGGCAAGTCCGGTACTGATTTTTCCGAGGCGTATGTTCGCTTCCGCGAGCATCAGCGCATTTTCCTCATAGCTTCCGGCGATGTACAGTTCATATGCGCCGACGGTCCGGTTTCCGTATACATAGACGCCGGCAGCGCCTTTGCCACCGTCAACTATACTCCAGCGGGTACCGAACGTCATTTCGTCGAGGTAAGTACCGGTTTGTTCGAAGTTATTGGTCAGGCGTTTGTCTCCCGTCTTGAAATTCTGAACAAAGCGCTCGGACAGCTTGAACGTCGAGGAGGTATTGGTTCCCGTCGTAAGAGACGCGACAGTACCACCACTGGCAGAGAACAGGTAGTTCGACGAGGTTGAGCGTCCCGTAAACACATAATCTCCCTTTTTGATACCGTTTGTAGCGAGTGTCAGGACGGCATTCCAGTCGGCGGTGCTCATGGCCGTTGTAGAGGATTTTGTGATGGTCGCCGATGGATTTTTGTTGACAAAAGGAGCCAGCTTGTTGACCAGGATGTTGCGCGCCAGCAACGTGTTGATGTTCCGCTTCCACATGTCTGTCGTGAGTACGCCCCCGTTTCCAACCTGCGAAAAGGAAGGTATCAGGCGACCGAGTACTTCCTCATAGTCGGCGGTTGTTTTGACCGCGCCGAGGGCCGTGGCCGCTTCGTTGAGGTAGTAGTTGGAACGTTCGATGATGGCGTCGTGCGTGACATATTCGCTGCTCGTTTTGCCTTCTTCGTCGATAATCAGTCCTGCATAGTACATCGACCCGATGGAAGCGTAGGCATACCCTTTCCAGAAATAAGCCCAGGCTTTGAATGTAGCGACCTTTGACGCGGCATCTCCCGAATAGGAAATCTTGTCGATCAGTTTCAGAACGCTGTTCAGCGACGAATTCATCGCCATCATGTTGAGCCACTGGTAGTACGTCGGATTGTATCCTGAGCCCGTTTGTGCCCGGGTATTGTTCGCGCGGATCTGCCCGATGCTCGGCGAAGAGTTTGCGAGCTTTTGCCCGTTATCGAGCGTCACGTAGTCAGGAATACTGAGAGTACTGACGAGCTGGTTGGACGCCTGCGCACCTACAACGTCGCCCAATAGCTCGCTGTAGCCATATGGAAGGGAGAAATAGCTGTTCCCGAGCCATCCGTCGCCGTTGACAAAACCATTGATATAAACAGCTCCCTGTGCGAAGGAGACAAGGCCGGATTCGTCGGTGACGTTGCCGGCAACGGTCGGCGCATTGGGGTTACCGACGTCCAGCTGATCCTTACAGGCCGTCAGCCCGAAAGCAAGCAGGAACAGAATGAGTGTATGGAAATGAATGCGATTCATAGTGCTGGAAGTTAGAAGCCGATGTTCAGGCCTACCTGGTAAGATTTGATGTTGGGGAGCGTGCTGTTATCCACACCGCGGTCGTACGACGAGTTCGCGGTACCGGAGCTGACCTCCGGATCGAAGTTGGTGTACTTCGTGACGGTAAACAGGTTACGGCCCGTCAGCACGAGCTGGCACTTTTTGAAGTAGGGAAGCCGGAAGATCTTGCCCAGCTCGAAACCGAGTGATACGTTCCGCAGGCGCAGGAAGGAGGCATCTTCGAAGAAATAATCCTTCGTAGCATTATTCCCGGCGCCATAGAGACTGCCCCACGAACCGGAGTAGGCGCTGCCGTAGTACGCGGTATACGCCGCTGTTTTGCCGTCGATCGTTACCGGTGTACTGAAATCGCCATGAATACCGTCCCGGTACATCCACTCCTTGGTCTGGTTATAGAGGTGACTGCCGTATACCCAATCGAGCTGGAAGGAAAGCGTCACCAGATCCCGGAAACCCAGGTTATTGATGAAAGAAGCATTGAATTTCGGGTTCGGATTTCCGAAAGAATAGGTGTTTTCGGTGAACTGAAGGCCTTTCGTCGTTTTGTTGACGACCCGGCCGTTCACCACCTCGTACTTCGACACGTCGGATTCGGAAATATACCGGCTGCCGTCTTCTTTTTTCTGATCGAGCGATGTGAGGGCCTTAAATCCGTAAATCTGCCCGATGACCTGCCCGGGAGCGAGTACCAGAGCCGTGCTGCCGGCCGAAGACGTCAGGATAATATCTGCGCCGCCTGAAATAGCGTCGATCTTCGAAAGCTGATGACTCCAGTTGGTCGTGAAATCCCAGTTAAACAACCGCGATTTATACAGCGGAAAGTTGAGCTGGAACTGTACCCCGTTTGACGACATATTGATGGCGTTCGTCAACTGCCCCGTAGCGCCGGTGGAGGGAGGTACGCTGACGGAATAGATTACATTTTCGCTCTTCCGTTTCCAGTAGCTAAACGAACCGTTGATGGTATTGAGCCAGTTGGAACCCTTGCCGACGTTGACGGTGAAGTCTGTTCCGGCTTCGAATTCTTTCGATACTTCTACCTGAAGATTGGGATTCCGGCTCGACGTCTGCGTACTGTACACGATGCCGTCGCCCAAATTCCGCTGATCGAGGATGGGGTAGCGGTCAAACGCTCCCGGCTGAATACCTGCTTCGCCGTACGCCGCTCTCAGCTTGAAGTAAGGTACGCTTCCCGAAACAGGGCCGTTCCAGAAGGAAGAGGGGAGAATATACCCGTCGAAGTGCGGAAACGTAAACGGCTTCGAACCGCCGCCAAAGGCCGAGGACCAGTCGCTCCGGAAACCTGCCGTCACGCCTCCGAAATCCCCGAAATCTACTTTTTGGTTGATCAGGTATCCATACGTAATAAAAGGTTCCTCATAGTCGAGCCCCACCGCCTGCGAGGAAGTGGATGTGACTTTGATCGGCGGAGAAAGCGGCAGCCCGAGGCCGTAGGTACGGTAGTCGGTCGACTTGTTTTTCCGGTAATCAAACGTGATCTGGGTGCTGGTCTGGATGGGTACTTTCAGGTGAAAGTCCCGCTCGAAATCCGTTTTGATAAAAGCCGTTGCGAGGAAATTCTGAAACGTACTGGTGTACTGGAAGTTGTCGATTTCCCCTTTGTTGTCGGACGCATAGTTGCCGGCCCAGGACTCGTAATAGTTCGAGTTGGCATTGAGCGACTGGTTGAGGTACGTCCACCGGGCGTTTTCCGTGCGGTAGTTCAGGCCATATTTGGCATTGAGTTCGAGGAAGTGTGCCGGCTTGTAGTCGGCTTCGAAATGCTGGAGTATGTCTACCTTATTGTTCAGCGCCGAAGCATACTCCGCCTGATAGTAGGGGTTAAAGGCGTTAATACTCAGCATTTTCGCCGTTTGGTAGGCCGGAACCGACCCATCTGCCATGCGGTACCGCAGGTCGAAAAACGGAGAGGTATTAAGGAAGCTATAGACCGTTCCGACGCCCCCTTTACCCGTGCCGTAGTTGGCGCCCAGCCCGGGATCAAGCGTGTTTTTGGTGTAGATAAGCTGCGTATTGGAGCTCAGGCGGAAGTTTTTGAACAACTCCGTACCCAGATTGGCCGAGACATTGGTCCGGTCAACATACCCGTTTTTCATAATCGGGGTGACGGTATGGTTGTTCGAAACCGACAGGGCGTAGTCGCTCTTATCTGTCGCACCCGAAATACTAAGGCTGTTATTGACCGTGCTGCCCGTCTGAAACATCTGCTTGAAGTGGTCGTAGTACTTCAGGTTGGCGTTGTAAGGCTTGTCGGCGACGTTCCGGGGGTCTAGAATCGCGTACCGCGTTGCTCCGCCGTATTGATAGGAGATGTAATCGATCGATCCGACATCGTTGTACCCGATGGCCTGCCCTTTGTCGTTGATGATGTTATTACTCCCATCTGTCAGATACGGGTGATGATCCGCCTTTTTGACATGACCGCTGTTGATGAACTGGTTAGCCGAATAGCTGGTCGAAAACTGAATGGCCACAGCGCCGGCTTTCCCTCTTTTCGTGAAAATCTGAATAACCCCGTTGGCGCCCTGCGCACCGTAAATAGCGGCGGATGCAGCGCCCTGGACCACTTCCACCCGCTCGACGTTCGACAGATCGAGGGAGTTGAGGTCGGTGGCGGCAATCTGCACACCGTCGACCATAATGAGGGGTTTGGTGCCGTTCTGCACCGTGTTGATCCCGCGGAGGACGATGTTGACGGGGTCTCCGGGGTTTCCGCTGATGGACGAAATCTGCGCGCCGGGGATTTTTCCGATCAGCGCCTGGTCGATGGAAGCCGTCGGCGTAGACGGAAGTTTCTCCGCGGTAATGGATTCCACCGCGATACCGAGCTTCTTTTTACTGGTGGCGGTACCGGTACCGGTGACGACGACTTCGATCAGCGACTTGCTGTCGGCGGCCAGTTGTACGTCGACGACCGACTGCGTACCGATCTCGATTTCCTGGCTCACCAGGCCCACAAAGCTGAAGCGGAGGAAGGCCTTCTGGCCGGAGGGGACTTTGATCCGGTAGTTTCCGGAGGCGTCGGTGATGGTACCGAACGTCGTGTTTTTCAGGTTGACAGTAACCCCGACAAGCGGAGCTCCGTCATCAGCCGAAGTGACTTTTCCGGTGATAATCCGGTCCTGGGCGAAGGCGTTCACCCATGTAAGGACACAGGTCGCCCACACCATTAAAATGGTTTTCATAAAGGATTTAGTTTTGGTAAGGGATGAAAGCTGTCAGCTGTTCCAAATCGGCAATCCCAGCCAGCCAGGAGCGGCGCCAGTTAGTCCTGAGAAGAGAAAAGATTGTTGCGAAGTGTATAGAGACAGTCTTCGAATCTATAAAAAATTTTATATAATAAGATGAAAACGAAATTAAATTTCGAATAACTCAGTATTTCGGTATAATGTATTGATTATTGAAAACTTCTTTTAATAATAGTTTAGATCGGATAAATCCTGCCGGGTACCGGTATACCGTCTTCAAACGGTCAAAAGCCGGAAAATACATCAGGTCGGAAAGGAGATGGTTTTCAACGGACTATACCCATACCTGAAAGAGATTGCCGAACGCATATGTGGAAAGTGAAAAAAGAAGGTGTATCTTTGCGTGATTTTTCGAGACCCTAGTTTAGTCGCACGATACATGCCCTTGTTTGTCTTCCGACTCACAAGGGCTTCTTTACGAACCAAGCATGAGCAATCAATCCCAGGACGCCCTCCTTTTACTGGAAGATGGCACTGCCTTCCGCGGCACTGCCTTGGGCAAAATCGGTACGCACGGCGGTGAAATTTGCTTCAACACCGGGATGACGGGTTACCAGGAGATCTACACGGATCCTTCGTACTTCGGACAGGTAGTGGTCAATACCAATGCCCACATCGGTAACTATGGTGTTTTGCTCGAAGAGGAAGAAGAATCCAACAGCGTCAAGATTTCGGGTATGATCTGTAATTCCTTCTCTCCGATTCACTCCCGGAACGTGGCGGATTTCTCGTTGCAGGAGTATTTTGAGAAGGCCGGCATCGTCGGTATCTGTGACGTGGATACCCGCCAGCTGGTTCGGATCATCCGCGAACGCGGTGCGATGAACTGCATCATCTCTTCTGAAATCCTGGACGAAAAAGCCCTGATGGAAGAACTGAAGAAGCTGCCGTCGATGGAAGGACTGGAGCTCTCGTCTGTCGTCAGCACGAAAGAACCCTATTTCGTGGGCGCCGAAGATTCCCGCTTCCGGGTAGCTGTGATGGACTACGGTACCAAAAAGAGCATCCTGCGGAACTTCGCCGACCGGGATTGCTACTGTAAGGTATTCCCTGCCAAAACGCCCCTCGACGAAATCCTGGCCTGGAATGCCGACGGGTACTTCATCTCCAACGGCCCCGGCGACCCTGCCGCGATGCCGTATGCCGTTGAGACCGTCAAAGGACTTCTCGACACAGACAAGCCGCTTTTCGGTATCTGCCTCGGCCACCAGCTCCTCGCTGAAGCCAGCGGTATCTCGACCTATAAAATGCACCACGGCCACCGCGGGCTGAACCACCCGGTTCAGAACCTGCTCACAGGCAAGTGTGAAATCACTTCCCAGAACCACGGTTTTGCGGTAAAGGCGGACGAAGTGACCAACCACCCCAACGTGGAAGTAACGCACGTCAACCTGAATGATCATACCATTGAAGGCATTCGCCGGACGGATAAGCCCGCTTTCTCGGTTCAATACCACCCGGAAGCAGCTCCCGGTCCGCACGACTCCCGCTACCTGTTCGACCAGTTTGTTGAACTGCTCGCACAGCGGGAACTCGTAGAAGCGTAAAAAAAGGCTGCTGAAAGGCAGCCTTTTTTTTGCATGGGGCAGAGGGCAGAGGGCATGGGACGAGCGACCCCATGCCCTCTGCCCCACGCCCCTCTGCATCACTGCACCGATGTTCGCCGGAGGTAAATCGCTCCAAACACACCCAGGCCGTTTTTGACGTTGGACGGAATCAGGGTTGCCTCTGCAAAGGGATTGTAGGTATTGCGCTGTTGAATCTGCACGTTGCGCATGAAGTCGAAGACATTTTTGTCGCATTGCAGCAGCAGCAGTTCGGAATAGCGGGTGGTGAGCCGGGTTGAATCGCTTTCTGAAGTCCGGCCGATGAGTACCTGCATTTTCGGCTTGTTTTGCGCTATTTCCCGGTCTGTCTGAAAATGGTCCCAATAGGTATTGAAGCCTACTGTGACGGAATCCCGGCCGTCGACCGTCGTCGTATCCACAAATTGCGTACGCCTGCCAAGACCGAAATAAAGCGGATCGGCGGGTGCGGCCACTTTCCACTGCAACTCATAATTCCGGTAAACCCGGTACCCACGGAACCGCTGGACATAACTGAGGCCATTGTCTTTCCAGGAAACCATCGTATTGGTAGCCCGCGGCGGAATTGTGCAGTTTGCTTCAATAGCCGGATACCCCGGCGCGCTTGCTTTCAGCGTGTAGGTAGTACCGGCGGAGAGCGGAAACTGCCGGGTATTGATTTGATAAACACCTTTTTGATAGGGTAGCGTAATACTCTTTGTCCCGTCTGACAATTGCACGATGGCATCCGGAATACCCAGCACACTATCGGACGATACCATCGGCAGGCTCGACTGCAACGTAGCCTGAATCACCGGATCGGATGGATTCAGGTAGCACTCGAGTACCATTTTGGCTTTATAGGGAATCAGGATGGAATCGGCATCCGACTCGCATCCCCATAAAAACCACAGCAGCGGCAGGTAAAGTAGCTTTCTCACGACATCATCAGAATTTAAACGACCAGGAAACGCTCGGAATAATCGGAAACAGCGAAAGCTTCTTGAGCTTCCGGTTGATCCCGGCTTCTGTGTTTTCGGAGTCGTCGAAATAATAGAAAAACGGATTCTTGCGGCTGTAAGCGTTATACAGGCTAAGCTCCCAGGTACGCTCATACCGCCGGAATTTTTTATGCAACTGAACGCTCAGGTCCAGGCGGTGATAGGGTGCGGCGCGGAAGCTGTTTCGCTCCTCGTAGTCATACACGCGGCCTTTGAAGAGCGGATCGATACCTGTCGGGGAAGGCCCGGCGACGGTATAACTGGCCTGCGGCAATGTCAGCGCCTGGCCGGTACCATACACCCAGGTTCCGGAAAGGGTGATTTTGGGGCTGAGGTGGTAGATACCGACAACTGAAAGGTCATGCCGCCGGTCGTACCTCGCCCAGAATTTCTTTCCGCCATTGAGCTCGTCAAACTGATTCTGAATCCAGGATAATGTATAGCCGATCCAGCCCGAAAAACGCCCGATTTTTTTCTGGAGCAGCCACTCGGCGCCGTAGCTCCAGCCTTGGCCGGTGGTGATCTGCTCTTCCCAGGAGCGGTCGTTACTGCGGTTTTCTGCTGTTGCTTCGATAGTGCCGGTGTTCAGGAGGAAGGACGAGCCTTCCCGGTAGGCCAGAATCCCGTCCATTTTCTTGTAGAATCCTTCCAGCGTAACCGAAAAGGTCCGGTAGTCTTTCGCAACGCCCAGCGCCACCTGCCGGGACTGCTGCGGCGCAATCCGGTTGGTGGTCGGTACCCACAGGTCGGTTGGCAGGCCTATTCCGGAGCTCGACAGCAGGTGAATATACTGGTTCATTGTTGCGAAGGAGCCTTTTACGGCCCACCGTCCCGGCAGCGAGTAGGAGGCCGCCAGCCGGGGCTCGGGCCGGGAGTACTGCTTTCCGTCAGTCAGGAAATAACTCAGTCGTACGCCGGCGTTTACCCGCAGTGCCGGAAACGGATGCCAGGTGTCTTCGGCATATACGCCGCCTTCGTAGCTGTCGATCGGATTGCTCCGGCTCAGCGCCTGGGAAATCAGCGTGTTTTCGACGGTGACGGCGCTTGGCGTAAACCGGTGGTAGGTAAGTGCTGCTCCTGCTTTGAGGGTATGATCCGGAGAAGGCATCCAGTCAAAATCGGTCCGAAGGGAGAAATCCCGGATGGCCGACTGGTAGAGGAGCCGGTATTCCGTCGTCGTCGCGTTAAACGTCTGGAAACTATTCGCGTTTACGCCAAACTTATAGTGGCTGAAAATGGCCGACGTATTGGCAAACAGCTTACCCGAAAACAGGTGATTCCAGCGGAGACTCCCCGTGGCGTTGCCCCAGTTCAGGCCGCCCGACTGCTTCCCCTGTCCGATTTCAGACGAAAAAGAAAACCGGTCCTGTCCAAAATAACCGCTCAGATATAGCTTGTTTTTTCGCCCGAAGTCATAATTAAGCTTGGCGTTGAGGTCGTAGAAATAGTACCCGCCCTTGTTTTCTTTCGGAAGAAATGGACGGATCAGCAGATCGGCATAGGTACGGCGACCGGAAATAATAAACGAGGATTTTTTTCCGGCAAGCGGGCCTTCCAGCACCAGTCGGCTGGAAATGACACCCACGCCGCCTTCTCCGTGAAATCCTTCCTTGTTGCCCTCTTTCATCTGCATTTCGATGACAGATGAAAGGCGACCCCCGTATCGCGCCGGAAAACCACCTTTGACCAGCTCCACCGATTTCAGTGCATCTCCGTTGAAAAGCGAGAAAAAGCCGAAAAGGTGAAAGGTGTTGTATACGGGCGCGTCGTCGAGGATGATGAGGTTCTGGTCGGGACCGCCACCGCGGATGTAGAGGCCGGAATTTCCTTCCGAGCCTTTCTGAACACCGGGCAGCAATTGGAGGACTTTCAGCACGTCTTTTTCACCCAGGAGCGCCGGAATTTCACGTACCTGCTGTATCGGCACCGAAACGGAAGACATCTGCACGGTTTCGCTTACTCCCGGGCTGGCGCCGGCTGTGACGACTACCTCGTTCAGGTCCTGCCCGGCGGCTTCCAGAGAGACATTAAGCTCGCTTTGCCCGGCAAGCGAATAAACCTGCGTCCGGAAGCCTACGGACGAAAAGGTAACAACAAGCGTATCTGTCCTCGGAAGCGTGATGGAGTAAAAACCGTAGCGGTTGGTTGTAGTACCTGCTTTCAGATGGGGAACGTATACTGTCACTCCGGGCAGCAGTTCGCCCGATCCGTTTTCCCGGACATACCCGCTCAATGTCCGGCGTACCGTCTGGCCGTAGGAAATCGTACAAAACAAGATGCCGAACAGGACAAGGACCGGCCGCATAGGAATTCAGAGGTGGTACGACGGAGTCTGTTTCTCCGTCAGGGCAACATAATTCTATCAAAAAGGGGTGTTGAGACGGGGTGTCAGTTTTTTTCGTACCCGGCTGATTTCGTGGTAGCTGACGTTGATATACGAAGCAATAACCTTCTGGGAAAGGCGGCCCCGGAGGTGGGGATGTACTTCTTCAAACACCTGAAACCGCTGGCGGGGCGACCGGAAACGGAGCATCTGGCTGCGTTCCTTGTGTTTGATAACCGATTCCTCCGTCAGCTTCATCACGAGACCGAAATAGTCGGGATATTCCCGCTGAAGCCGGTAAAACTGAGTATAGTGCAGGGAAAACAGCAGGCTGTCTTCCAGTACTTCGATGTATTCCGTGGCCGGCGTCTGCCGGTAAAAACTCATGGGCGAAAAGGCCGTTTCACCCTCTGCCGAAATCCAGGAAGTAACTTCCCGGGGGCCGTCCGCTTCGTCGGTGAACAGGTAGCTCCGCGCGATACCCTTCTCGATAAAATGCATCCACTCGTTGGTTTGCCCCGGCGACAACAGGGTGGTTCCGCGGGGATACCGGCCCTTGTGAATCGAGTTCATGAGGTCTTCCGAGGCTTCGGGAGAGAGCATTTCGGCGAAGTCATTCAGCCGGGTGATACGGATTCGCGGGATCATGGCATCGTCGGAACGTTGTTCAATGATACATATAAATCACTGACAAACAGCCCGAAGGACCTCAAAAAAAACGTGAACATCCTGACAGGTGTTCACGTTTTTCAACAGCAAATAGAGTTTGTGAGTTGGATAGAAGGTTCTTCGGATTTAAAAAACCGCTCCGGCGCGTAGACAGAGCGGTTTTGATATCGTCAGACGTGCTTCACAAAATAAGCCATAACGTCTGACAAGTATTTTGCGCGAACGCAAGTTCTTCGTTGCGTTTGCGCAAGTTTACCGGGTGCCTCGCGCAATCTGCGTACGGATCCGACTGATTTGATAATAGCTCATGTTGAGGTAGGAGGCGAGGATACTTTGCGAAAGTCGCCCGCGGAGGAAAGGATACTGCCGGTCGAAAGCCAGGTACCGGTTCAGCGGCGACCGCATCCGCAGCAACTGTGTCCGGGCATCGTAGATCAGCAGGTATTGTTCGGTAAACTGGAGGACAAACCGCGCGAAATCCGCGTACCGGCGTTGCAGTTCAAGAAAATCCTCGCGGGAAAGGGTAAAAACCGTACTGTCTTCCAGTACTTCCAGGTATTCGGCCGACGGAATCTGCCGGTAGAAACTCTCCGTCGCCATCGCTACGCCACCTTCCGCTACGATCCACGCGGTTATTTCCCTTGGTTCGCGCTCGTCTTCTTCTTCGAAATAATAGCTGCGCATTAGACCCTTTTCTACAAAATACAGGCATTCCCCGATTTTGCCGGGCGTCAGAACAATAGAGCCTTTGGGATAAAACTGATATTGAAGAACCTGAAAGACGGCTTTTTGCGTAGCCTCGGACAGAGGTTTCATCTGCTCGCTCAGGTGGTTTTTCGGGGCTGGAGAAGGGGGTGATGCTGACATGGCTATACTAACGAACGCTCAATCTTACGAAGTATTGAGGAGTTGCAGTTATTAAAAAATAGCCGCCATTTATTAATTATTGGACCAAGGTATTGATTTTGAAGGTTTTAGCCGGACTGGAAACAGCCGAACCGCTCTTCGGAAGTTCCGCAGGATATCCGAAGCCCAGCTATAAAACATATTTATCTTTTGACCCTTGACAAAAGGGTTTTGGGCGAGCGTGGTACGGAATCGTTGGTTGCGGGAAATGTAAATCAGATATAAACCTGACTTATCTGAACTTCGCGAGGTCCTTCGGAACATCTCGAAGCGCACTTCGAAGAGCAGTACGGCGGCTATTGAACCAGAACGCTGATTTTGAAGGGCTTGGGCTCGCCGAAAAACAACTGCTGGAAGCCTTCGATCTGGTAAGCGGAAAGACGACCCGCCCGGGTTTCCAGGGTTAGTATACGTTCCGACTCGAACAAATAGTTTTTATCCAATAGCGAAGCCTTGATTTTCCGGGGTATTCCCGTTGAATCCCGGATCACCTCCAGGAACTGCACCGGAAGCTGTTCTCCCTCGCGCAGGCGGTAGGAAACCGTTGCCGCCGACAGGGTATCCGCCATGTAGCTCCGCGCAAAAGCAGGCTTATTGAGATCGGCCTGCAAGAAAAGATCCAGTTCCTTCTTCCAGTCGACGTCTTTCGTCAGCAAACGGTCGGATTCCTCGCTGACGATGACTTCTTTCCGGACCATCGGCTTGTTTTTCTCCAGCCAGGCAATTTGTTGATCCAGATAGCCTTTGAGGTCGAAATACGTCGTTGCCGTCCGGTTATCCGCCGGACTGCAGCCTGTCAGCAGCAGAAAGGAAAGCAGGGAAAGCTTTTTCATATCGTCGGTAACCGCCGGAGAGATCGCTTAGTTTCCGGGTCACGTAAAAAAGCAGGCAGCCCGCGCGGGGCTGCCTGTCGTAACCTTATTTCAGGACGTAGCTGAGCTGCTCGGCATTTTCCTGCAGCCATTCGTGTACTTCTTCTACGATCTGACGAATCGAAATCTCGGGCTTCCAGCCGGTCAGCGCCGTTACTTTTGAGTTGTCAGTGATGTACAGGGGAATATCGGCCGTACGTCCTTCCGTCACAGCTTTGATCGGAATGGTCTTACCCGTTACTTCCTGACAGATCTTCGTCAGTTCAACAAGGGAAGTGCTGACCTCAACACCGCCGCCGACGTTGAGAATCTCGCCGTTGACCTGGTCCATGTGGTGCAGCTGCCAGTCAACCAGCCGGTACAAATCCGCCACGTGCAACATGTCACGGGTTTGCTTGCCGGTACCGTTGAAGCCGATGTACGCCAGTTGCTGCTCGTAAAAATGCCGGGCAACCCACAGTACCATGACCCCCTGATCGGCTTTTCCCATCTGCCAGGGGCCGGTCAGGACACCGCAGCGGTTGATGACCGTTTTCAGGCCGTAAAATTCGTTGTACTCGTGGATCATCAGCTCGGAGGCCAGTTTGGTGGCTCCGTAGAGCGACCGGGCGCCGTCGAGCGGGAAATACTCTCCGATACCCTTTTCCGATGCGCCGGGCAGCGGTTGCTGTTGTGCAAGGGCAAAGCGCGTGTCTTCCTCGACGTAGGTCAGCTTTTCCAGCGGCTTGATCGGATAGATCCGGCTGGTGGAAAGGAAAACGAAGGCTGCCTTGTGCTTCAGGGCGAAATTGAGACAGTTGATCGTGCCGACGAGGTTGGTATTGATCAGGTAATCAGGCGACCCGTTCAGGCCGGCGAGAACCGAAGGCTCTGCCGAGGCTTCGATCACGGCGTCTACCGCGGGAATAGAATCGAAGTCTTCCCTGGACCGGATATCCCCGTGAACGAACTCAACACCCGCTGCCTTGAGGCGGTTGATGTTCAGTTCCGAACCGCGGCGCTTCAGGTTGTCGAGGGCATATACCTCGTACGACGGATAGTTTTTTTTGAGGCTGAGGGCAAGAGCGGAGCCGACGAAACCGGCGCCTCCGGTGATCAGGATTTTCATTCGTGAGTGAAAAAGGGCGGTACTTCCCCGCCCATCGTTAACAGACAATAAAAACGGGTCAGGAAGTCACCCGCTTGAGATCAAAATTCTGGGCCGGCCGGATGATCAACGGTACTTTCTCGATCTTCACAGCGGAGCTGTCGAGACCAAACCAGCGATCTTCCGACGTCGTAAAACCTTTGATAAAAAAATAGGCCTGCATCGTCATGCGCTCCCAGAAAGGCAGGTCGTTTTCGAACGAAAGGAATTTTTCCAGTACCACAAAACGGAAATCGCCGATGACATTCTGTTTGTTGAGCGACTCATACCGCGACGTGATATCTACTTCCTTATTGCGGACCATGTCTTCGATAACTCTCCGGAAATACAGGTTGATCCGCTGTTCCACCCGGAAACCGAGCTTAAACGTCACCTTGATGACATCGTCCGGAGCAATGACGTTGACCTTATACTCCATCGTGTACGGCTCATCGACGGTATCTACGTGAACAAACCAGTAGATATCCGCCCGCTTTGGCCGTTTTTGGAAGATAGAATAGATAATCTTCGATTCGATTTCACTCACCCGCGACGCATTCGACATAAAAATCAGGTGCGTAGCGTACTTCGGAATCGACATATCCCGGCTGAGTTCTTTCAGCGGCTCCGTGTATTCGGAAAGCTTGACGTATTCGGTCAGTCGGGCTTTGATGTTGAACGACCGCAGCCAGATAATCATCACCCCGGCGATCATCGCACCGATGAGAAGCGATACCCAGCCGCCATGCGTAAACTTCAGCAGGTTGGCAACGAGGAAGGAAAGCTCAATCCCCATGTAGACAACCAGAAAAAGAACAACGGTGTAAAAGTTGTATCGATGTGTATAGAGATAGTAGGCCATGAGCATGGTAGTCATGAGCATGGTACCTGTAATAGCTAATCCATAAGCTGCTTCCATATTCCCGGACTCGCGGAAATAAAGAACGACGCCGACGCAGCCGGCCCACAGCAGCCAGTTGACGCTGGAGACATATAACTGCCCCCGCTCATCCGACGGATAGCGGAGCCGTACCTTCGGCCAGAAGTTGAGGCGGATGGCTTCGGAAATCAGCGTAAAAGACCCGGAAATCAACGCCTGGCTGGCAATAATCGCCGCCAGCGTAGCGATCGTAATACCGGGAAGAAGAAACCACTCCGGCATCATTTCATAAATCGGCTTCCGGCCACGCAGGAATTCTCCCTGGTGAGACAGGAGCCACACCCCCTGCCCGAAATACTGAAGAATCAGGCAGGCTTTGACGAAAATCCAGGATACCCGGATGTTCCCGCGGCCGCAGTGCCCCATGTCAGAATAGAGTGCTTCGGCCCCTGTCGTACAGAGGAATACCGCACCGAGCAGCCAGAAGCCGCCGGGTTCTTTGGTAAGCATCTCCCAAGCATAGTAGGGACTGAGTGCACGGAGGACCGTCCAATCCTTCGAAATCCACATAATCCCGAAGAAACCCAGCATACCAAACCAGACGAACATCATCGGTCCGAACGAGCGGCCGACGATCTTCGTGCCCAGCGCCTGAATCAGGAACAACAGCGTCAGAATGGCAATGATGATGTAAATCAAATAGTGTTCGATCTCCGGATAGCGTATTTCAAGCCCTTCAACGGCTGACGCCACGGAGATAGGCGGGGTAATGATGCCGTCGGCCAGAAGCGCCGCCCCGCCGATAATCGCCGGTATCGTCAGCCACCTGGCATGCTTGCGAACCAGGGTATAGAGGGCGAAAATTCCGCCTTCACCCCTGTTGTCGGCCCGCAGAATCAGCGTGACGTACTTCAGCGTGGTTTGCAGGGTTAATGTCCAGAAAACGCAGGATAAGGCGCCAAGAACAACAGCCTGGGTGATCGGTTTGTCTCCGAAAACGGCTGACATAACGTAAAGAGGAGAGGTACCGATATCTCCGTAAATGATACCGAGGGCTACCAGCAGTCCCGCGGGTGTCACCTTGTCCAGGTGTTTGTGATCCATGTGGTGATAGGCTTGGGAGCCACAAAGTTAGATTTTTTCGACTTCGGGCAAGAGGGTAGCCTAAATTACCAGTGGGTTATAGGCTTTAGGCAATAAGCTATAGGCTTTAAGCAATATACGGCAGACGAGCCTGCCTGCATATCTTTCCGGAAGGCTGTCTGCTTTAAGTCTGGTGCCAGTTTCCAGGTCCGGAATATAAAAAGCTGGTTTCTTTCGCAGCCCTTTGCTTATCGCTTAGAGCCTACTGCTTAAAACCTCCCTACCACACACTCTCCACTTCCTGCCGCAGGTTTCGTTCTTCGCGGTATCCGACGAGGCGGTTGACGAGCTTTCCGTTTTTGAACAGCAGCAACGTCGGAATTTCATCGATCTGGTAGCGCCGCGGGATTTCCGGGTCTTTGTCGGTATCGATTTTCAGAACGGCCACTTTTCCCGCCCACTCCTTCTTCAGCTTTTCGAGGATAGGCGCCTGTTTTTTGCAGGGACCGCACCAGTCGGCGTAAAAGTCGACCAGCACCACTGCATGCTCTTTCAGGCTGGCTTCCAGTACGTTTTTGGCTGTCGGCGGCGGAGTCAGCGCCGGCGCGGCGACCTTTTTGTTGGCGCTGGTCCATTTCAGATACCCGCCTTCCAGGTTATATACCTCCTTGAAACCCTGTTTGACGAGGTAGTCGGCCGCCGTCGCACTACGCCCGCCGGAGTAGCAGTAAACAAGTACCGGTTTATTTTTATCGAGCGATGCCGCCGCCGTCTTGAATGTTTCCGGATTTTTCCAGTCGACGTTTTTTGCCCCGGGAAGGTACCCCCGCTCAAACTCAGAAGGTGTCCGTACGTCGAGCAGCTGGGTATTGTCTTTCATTTTTGCCTCGAAAGCGTTGGCGTCGAGGTTGGTTTGTGCGCCGGCTGCCAGGGTTAGCAGGCTGAAGGCAAGAATCAGGTACTTCATGCTTTGATATTGTCCAGGTTGTAATGCAGCCCGACGTTTTCCCGCCGGGACATGGCCATTTTGATAACGAGGTACGAGACGTTGATCATATTCCGGAGCTCGGAGATCGGGACAGAAACCTTCGATTCCCGGTAGAGTTGCTCATGCTCCCGGTACAGCAGCTCCACGCGCTCGTATGCCCGCCGCAAACGGCGGTTGGTGCGGACGATACCTACGTAGTTGGACATGATGCTGTTCAGCTCCCGCGTCATTTCCGTCACCAGTACCTGCTCTTCCGGATGCGTCGTGCCGGAGTCGTCCCAGTCGGGTACATTGTCCGGAATATAGGCGTCCTTGAGGTTTTCAATCGTGCCGAGGTAGGCGCGGTGCCCGAATACAACCGCTTCCAGGAGAGAGTTGGAGGCCAGGCGATTCGCCCCGTGCAGACCCGTGCAGGAGCATTCCCCGGCTGCGTAGAGGAAATGAATATTCGTCTGCCCCCATTCGTTCACCCGGATACCCCCGCAGAGGTAGTGCTGGGCAGGTACCACGGGAATCATATCCCTGCGGACGTCTATACCAATGTCCAGGCAATGCTGGGTGATATTGGGGAAATGTTCGAGAAAACGGTCGTAATCGGCATCCCGGACATCCAGGTATACATGATCCGTCCCGTTTCGCTTCATTTCGGAGTCAATGGCGCGGGCTGTAATATCCCGCGGGGCGAGGGACAGGCGCGGATCGTAGTTTTCCATGAACGTCGATCCGTCCGCATTTTTCAGAATACCGCCGAAACCGCGTACTGCCTCCGAAATCAGGAAGGAAGGCTTCTTCCCCGGCTGGTAGAGGCTCGTCGGGTGGAACTGGATAAACTCAAGGTTATCACAGATTCCCTTGGCGCGGTAGGCCATTGCGATGCCGTCGCCGGTAGCGATGGTCGGGTTGGTCGTACTCTGGTAAATATTGCCGATACCGCCTGTGGCGAGCATCGTGGTTTTGGCGAGGAATTTTTCCACCTGCCCGGTCCGGGTATTGAGGACATAGGCGCCGAAACAGCGGATGTCTTCCCGGTAGCGGTAAACCGTCTCGCCGAGATGGTGCTGGGTGATCAGGTCGACCGCAAAAAAATGCGTGAAAATCGAAATACTCGGGTGCCGCTGTACTTCTTCCAGCAGTGCCCGTTCGATTTCAGCGCCGGTGATGTCTTTGAAATGAAGAATCCGGTGATCGGAGTGGCCGCCTTCCCGCGCGAGGTCATACTCATTGCCGTGCCGGTCGAACCGCGTACCATAGTCAATCAGCTCCTGGATACGCTCCGGGGCTTCACGAACAACGATCTCGACGATATGCCGCTTGTTGACGCCGTCGCCGGCATCGATGGTATCGTCAATGTGTTTGTCGAAAGAATCTTCTTTGGACCATACCGCGGCAATGCCGCCCTGGGCGTATTTGGTGTTGGTTTCGTCGGCCTGGACTTTCGTAATGACGGCGATGGAAACCGGCTCCCCGTTCGACTCAAAGTGGCGGGCCAGCTTGGTCGCATAGCTCAAACCGGCAATTCCGGAGCCGATTACGAGGAAGTCATATTGGTGCGTCATGCTAATCAACATACAAGGTAGAGCAGCGAAAGTTAGAAGATTACCGGGAAAACGGAGAAAGAACCCGGGCAATTTTGACGCGGCCGCTGCGTAATCCGTTCCCCGGAAAAGAAAAAGTCATTACCGGAACGGAACCGGTAATGACTGGCAAGAGGATAAGCGGGGCTCTTTCAGACGGTGAGCGACCAGCCGTCGCGGTACTCCCGCTTGACGAACTGATTGGCCAGGTCGTAATTCGTGATTTTCATGTTGGCGGCATCCCAGAGCAGCTTTTTGCGGCCGTTGTAGCGTTCGGAGGAGCGCTTGGCCGTCGGGTTATCCCGGAGCATCCAGCTGCGGAGCGCGAGGTTGCCGATCAGGATACTTTCGGTAAACGGAGCAGCATACTCAAACGGCGAGCTCGTCACACCTTTGCCATGCCCGGCGATGCAGGCGTTGACCCACTGGAGGTAGTGGTCTTCGTTCGGTACCCGGGCAATCGTTTCCTTGATGTTGAGGGTTTCATTTTTCTTGAGGGGCAGCAAGCGGGGGTTGGCGCCGTAGCAATCGGCCATCAGCTTGCCCTTTGATCCGATGAACATAACACCGCCGTCGGAGTTACCGAACGACTCACCGGGAAGAAGCTCTTCCGGCAATTCCGGAAGAATACCTCCGTCGTACCAGTGGACTTTAATATCTCCTTTTTTGTCTTTCCGGGGATAATTGAGGTGAATCGATGTCGAAAAGGGCGTCCAGTCCGGGTTATTGTCCTGCGGCCGGAGATTAAGGGCCCAGTTGCCCGCTACGCTGCATTCAACTGAATCAGGATAGTCCAGCGGCAGAATCCGGAAAATCGGATCCATGATATGGCAAGCCATATCTCCCAGTGCGCCCGTGCCATACGGCCACCATCCGCGCCAGGCAAAGGGCAGGTAAGCCGGATTATACGGAACGGATTGGGAAGGGCCGAGCCACAGGTCAAAATCCAGCTCCTGAGGGGTAGCGAAGGTCTGCTCTGTGGGCACAGCCTGTGGCCATACCGGGCGGTTGGTCCAGCATTGTACATCGTGTACTTCCCCGATGATACCGGAATCGTAAATTTCCTTCATCCGGCGAACGCCGTTGCCGGAGCCACCCTGATTCCCCATCTGCGTGACGACCTTGTATTTTTTCGCTGCCTGCGCCAGTACGCGGGCTTCGTAGATGTCGTGCGTCAGCGGTTTCTGCGTGTAGACGTGCTTGCCGAGCTGCATGGCGGCGAGCGTCGCGACGGCGTGGGTGTTGTCGGGAGTCGAGATGGAGCAGGCGTCGATGTTCTTGTTTTCCTTCGCCAGCATTTCCCGGAAATCCTTGTAATAGGGAGCCTTCGGGAAGTTCTTGCGGGATTCAACGGCCTGCCGGTCGTCTACGTCACACAAGGCAACGATGTTGACATTCGGGCTTTTCGCGAACGAGGCCAGGTCACTCTTTCCCTTGCCTCCGACCCCGATGCCGGCAATGTTGAGCTTGTCGCTCGGCGCGACAAAGCCTTTCCCCAGTACATGCCGGGGCACGATAAAAAACGACGATGCCGCGAGTGAAGAGGTTTTGATAAAATCCCGCCGGGTGTTCTTTTCGTTCATGTGTTGAAACTGGTTTGCCGGCTCGGCCGGTAGGTAAGAGGTTGTGATCCGCTTCTTCGGGAAACAGACGGATACAATACGGCAAACCGCTCCGAACGTACCGGTTTCGGAGAGAAAAAATTTTCGGGGTCCGACCGGGACCCCGAAAACAGAAAATCAGGCAGGTTTTATCCTGTTTTTACTCGGGAAGACGCACCCGGCGAAGGGTAATGCTCTCGTCCAGAAATCCGGACAGGAGCCGTTGATTATCCTTGAAATTGAAGACATGGCCGTCTGTCCGGACATCTTCCAGTACTGAAAAATCAAGCGATTGCACCAGCCAGCCCGGTGTTTGCGGAGACTGCCGGGCCACGATGCCTTCTTCCGGCCAGTTTTTGTCGGGACTAGCATAGATAGCACTGAAGCCGTAGTTGATATCCACTGCGGGCGACCATTCCGACTGACCAATTGTCTGTGAAACAACCGTGTAGCACTGGTTTTCAAGGGAACGCGCCCGCGCGCCGACGTGCACGCGCGTCGCTCCGCGGATGGTTTCGGTACAGCTCGGGGCCAGGAGCAGGGTTGCGCCGGCTCCTGCCAGCAGCGCCGAACCCAGCGGAAATTCGACGTCGTAGCAGATCTGAATACCGAAAGAGCCCCGGCTGCCTTCAAAAACCGTCAATACCTTCGGCGCCGACGAAATACCCCATTCCTCGTTTTCAAACCGGGTCATGAAAAACTTATCCTGGTACCCGGCCGGCCCGCCGGGGGCAAAAACCCAAACACGGTTGTAGAGTACGTTTCCTTCCAGAACGGGAAAACTTGGCGCGACAATCACCACGCGGTGTTCGCGGGCGAGGCGCTCGTAGGTCGCGCAGAAATCGGCCCGGAGCGCGTCCATTTCCCGGACCTGGCGCCGGATATCCATTCGTACCTCGTCCGCAAACAAGCTCACCAGTTCCATCGAACCATATTCCGGAAAAAGCAACAGCTGCGCGCCCTGACGTACTGCTTTACTGACCCAATCGGCGGTATGCTGCTGCCAGTCGGCGAAATGCGCGTGCCGGGTAATCGGGTATTGTGCAGAGGCGACAATCATGCGTCGATCGGTTTAGTCCAGTACACCATTTCTTTCGGGGTTGATTCGGTTTCTCCGATGTCGGTCCAGTCGAAAAAACTCCGGAGAGCCGGCTCCGGCTGGTATCCGCGCTTGCGCCAGAATACATCGTGCGGACGGTAGTCTGCCGGTCGTGCCGGGTGGTTTTCCGTCCGGACCACAGAGCAAAAGCAGGTCATCCGGAAGGTGCCGAAGCTGCGGGCATGCGCTTCCCGCTCGTCGAAATACCGGTGCCCCAGGCCGTGCCCGCGCCATTCCGGCAGAAGCAGGCTTTCCCCGAAATAAAAAACAGAGGCGGGAGCAATACCCGCCCTGAGAAAGGGCTCGCGTACTTCTTCGGTTTCATCCTCCAGCGGAATACAGGTTGTCGCGCCGATGAGGCGTTCTCCCGCCCGTACCCCGAAAAGAAAGGCCCGTTCAGACCGGAAATAGGTCTTCAAGTACTCTTTTTCATAGGCCATCGAGCCTTCGTAGAGGTACGGAAAAGCGCGGAAGACCTCGATCCGCAGGCGGGCGAGGTCTTTGAAAACTGACTCGATATCTTTTCCGGTCAGCCGGAAAAACGACAGGTCCTCCATGCTATTCGGAAACCAGTTTGATCCAGCGTTCGAGGTTGTAATACGTTGTGACGCGGGCGATTTTTCCGTCTTTTACTTCCAGGAAAGCACCGGCGGGCAGTACATAGGTCTGATTATGCGCAGGGGGCAGGCCCGGCTCGCCTTTTTTGTAAATACCGTTGACGACGAACTCAACCGCCACCCGGGTATCGGTGGGTTCGGAGAGAAAGACCATATCGGTCAGGGTCTCATCGTACGAATCGTCCATCTTGCCCAGAAACTCGCGGAAGAGCTCAAGACCTACGCGGGTATCGCCCTGGTTGGCTTCATGCCGGATTTGGGGATGAAGCAGCGAGAGCATGCCTTCCCAGTTTTTCTGGTTGAAAAATGAATAGTAGTCCTGAACAATCTGAAGTGCTGACATGATCAAAAATGCGTAAATATCCGGATACTGACTCGCAGGCGGGTGTACCCCCGATGGCGAAAATAACCTTTGACCCCTTTTTCCGGTTGTATAAAAATAAAAAAGCCAATGTCCCGGACCTTTTCCCTCCGAACTGTCCAGAACCTGCCGATATCCCCGGCAGAAGCCTGGGACTTCTTCAGCCGGCCCGACAACCTTGTCCGGATTACGCCGCCGGGGATGGGTTTCAGCATCCGCAGTCATCATCACGGCGACCGGATGTACCCGGGGCAGCTTATCGAGTACACTGTCACCCCCTTTCCGGGAATGCCGTTGTACTGGATGACCGAAATCACGCATGTATCGGAGCCGTTTTATTTTGTCGACGAGCAACGCTTCGGCCCGTATGCCCTCTGGCATCACCAGCATCATTTCCGGGAGCGGGAGGGGGGCGTGGAAATGACGGATATTGTGCACTACCGGCTGCCTTTCGGCATATTCGGTGTGCTGGGCGGCTCCTTCGTCCGGAAAAAACTGGAAGCTATTTTCCGCCATCGCTACGACGTCACTACGCAACTCTTCGGCGCCTGGCCGGAGCAGTCGTGCAGTATCCGCTTTTTCCGTTCCTGAACAAACAGGATCGGGAGGCGGGTCCTGCCCCGCGGAATGACTACTTTTGCCTTCTTTTTCCTGAGATGATGACTGAGACGACAGCCTGGTTTGTGGTGAACCCTGTTTCCGGGGTACTGCCGGCAGCCCGGCGAAAAGATATACTCGATTACATTCATACCCAACCCGGCGTACGGTGCCTGGAAACCCATTCTGCCGGGCATGCGACGGAGCTTGCCAGGCAGGCCGTTTCCGAAGGTATCCGGAAGGTAATCGCCGTTGGCGGGGACGGAACCGTAAACGAAGTAGCGAAGGGACTGACCGGCAGCGATACCGCGCTGGGCATCGTCGGGATAGGTTCCGGAAACGGGCTGGCCCGGCACCTGAAGCGCTCTCTGAAGCCGTTTCAGGCAATTGATGAAGCACTGGCAGGTACCTCCTCCCGCCTCATTGATACCTGTTACCTCGATGATATTCCCTTTTTCTGTACAGCCGGTATCGGGTTCGACGCCTACGTAGCCGACGCCTTTTCCCGGCAGAAAACCAGGGGTCTTTCCACCTATGTGAAGACCACGCTGTCTTCTTTCCAAACCTACCGGCCGGGGCAATATGTCATCGAAGGCGCCGGGGAAAACCGGCAGGTAGAGGCTTTTTCGCTGACCTTCGCGAACGCCGGACAATATGGAAATGACGCGTGGATCGCACCGGAGGCCCGTCTCGACGACGGGCAGATCGACGTATCGATCCTCCGGCCGTTCCCGTTTTTCTATGCACCGGTATTGGGCGCACGCCTGTTCGGGAAGTCTATTGCAGCGTCGCCGTACCGTGACCGGTTGAGCGGGGAAGCGTTTTGCCTTTCATCCGACCGGAACCTGCTGCTGCATTACGACGGAGAGCCGCTCCAACTCGACCGCAAATCGGTGCGCATATCCATCCGTCCGCTCAGCCTGAGAATCATCGCCTAGCGGCGACCGCTTCGCCTGGGTCCCGAGGGTCGTCCGCCTTTTTTCGGAGGACCGCCCGCAGGTTTGCCGGTGCTTCTTCCGGCAGGTTTCCCGCCGGAGCGGCTGGTACCCGGGCGACCGGAATGCGGCCGTGCGTGTTTCTTTTCGTGAAACGCGCCTTTAAAGGTGGGATCTTCCTTTTTCCGCTGACTATCCACTTCCCGGAGCATATCCTGCCGCTCATCGAAGGGCGTATTTTCGATTTCCACTTCGTCAGGAAGATTATCCCGGGGGATTTCCTGGCCGATCAGCTTTTCAATTTTCGCGATGTGGTACTCTTCGGCCATCGTCACGAAGGTGATCGCCTCGCCGGTATGGAAGGCGCGGCCTGTCCGCCCGATGCGGTGCACGTAGTCTTCGTAAACCAGCGGCACGTCGAAGTTGATGACGTGTGTTACTTCCTGAATATCAATACCACGGGCGGCGACGTCTGTCGTCACCAATACCCGGATTTCGTTGTCGCGGAAGGCCTGCATGGCGTTGATCCGCGTATTCTGGCCTTTGTTGGCGTGGATAACGCGGACCTTGTCTTCCGGTACCACCTTCCGGGCGATGAACTTGTAAATGTTGTCGGCAACTTCTTTCGACCGGACAAAGACCATGACTTTTTGCAGGGCTTCGTCCCGAAGCATGTGGCTCAGGAGGTGGATTTTGGTCTTGAGGTTGGGAACTTCGTAGATCAGTTGCGCTACGGTCTCTGCCGCCGTTGCCTGGGGCGTAACCTCAATCCGCGTCGGAAATTCCAGAAACTCGTGCGAGAGTGATTCGACCTTGGCCGGGAAGGTAGCCGAGAAGAGCAGGTTTTGCCGTTTCGTTGGAATAACCTCCAGAATGGCCCGGATCTGAGGCATGAAGCCCATATCCATCATCTTATCGGCTTCGTCGAGTACCATCACCTTCAATTCTTTCGTGATGATTTCCCCGCGGAGGTAAAGATCCATAAACCGCCCGGGAGTACTGACAAGAATGTCTACGCCGGCGTTCAGGGCCTCGATTTGCGGCTTGGGCCCCAGGCCGCCGTAGAGGCAGAGAACCCGCAGGTCGGTGTATTTGCCGAGAGACGTCATCGCCTCGCCGATCTGCATCACCAGCTCCCGCGTGGGGGCGAGGACGAGGCAGCGCGGAGCTTTCCCTTGGGCAAACTTGATTTTATAGAGCAGGGGAAGGGCATAGGCGGCCGTTTTACCGGTGCCGGTCTGCGCGATACCGAGTACATCATGCCCGGCCAGCACCAGCGGAATAGCCTGCTGCTGGATTTCGGTGGGGGTCTGGTACCCGGCTTCTTCCACCGCATTGAGAAGCTGGCGGTTCAGCTTAAAATCTTCGAACGTCATACGTTTTGTCGGAAACAACGCTGCGAAGTTCGGAAAAACCGTTGAGAGACAGGTATAAACGAGGGGAAATGACCGGCTGCTCGAACAGGAAATGCGTTGTCTTTCGGGAGGATTACTTTGCCGTACGGCGTTGGGCCCTCTGACTCAGTGCTATGCGTGCGGCAGAATCCGGAAAAACGAAAGTCGCAAAACCGAGCTCGTTCGAGAAGAAAAGTTGTACTTTAGTGAAACTTTACGGCTATTGATTGTTTTTGTGGAAGAGAAAGACAAAAACGTGCAGTCCTTTTTTACAAGGAGTATTTTCAGGAATTCTTTTCGAAACAGCGCCCCAAAGTTCAGGACAAGATTATCTGGACGCTAACGCTTCTGGAAGAGCTTTCCGTTATTCCGGAGACCTACCTGAAACATATTGAGAATACGGATGGATTGTACGAGCTGAGAATTCAGCAAGGCAATGACATTTTTCGAATTTTCTGTTTTTTCGACGAGGGGCGGCTGGTTATCCTGGTGAACGGTTTCCAAAAGAAGACACAAAAAACGCCTCGAAAAGAGATCGAAAAGGCTTTAAAGCTCAAGGAAGAATATGAAAGCGAAAGAAAATAATCTCACAACGCTCGACCAGTTCAAAGACAGGAACTATGGAAAAAGAGGAACCGCAAAGCGCGAGGCGTTGGAAGAAGGATACGAACCCTTCAAAATAGGGGCTCTGCTTCATGACGCCCGCCTCGAAAAAGGACTTACTCAGCAGGAACTGGCCGAAAAAACCGGCACGACGAAATCCTATATTTCGAAAATCGAAAACAATGTCAAGGAAGTTCGCCTCTCGACGCTTCAAAAAATTGTCGAAATAGGATTGGGGGGTGAATTACAGGTCGCTATTAAATTGTAGGTTGAGCTATAGGCTTTAAGTTATAAGCTTTAGGCCGGGACCGACCGCTTATAGCTTAAAGCCCTTTTTCCATACCTCATATTCCCTTTTTTAACAGTTTTGTGCTGTTTTCCATCAACAAGCCTTTTTATGCGTCATCGTTACCTGTTGTATGCCCTTCCCTTCTGTTTTGCCTCCGCCGTGGCGCAGAAGAAACCGGTTCTGACCGTCGAGAAAATCATGCAGGATCCGAAATGGATCGGCACCGCCCCTTCCAATCCGTACTGGGCGGAAGACGGTTCCGGCGTGTATTTTTCCTGGAACCCGAACAAGGCCAAGGGCGACTCCCTCTATCTGTACGACCTTCGCTCGAAGAAAATCGCCAAAGTGGCAGACCGCCGCAACCTCCCCGCCGAAGGGGGCGTGTACAACCGGGCCCGCACCGTCAAGTTGTATGAAAAGAACGGAGATCTGTTCTGGCTCGATATTCCCACCCGCCAGGCGCGGCAACTGACCAATACCGTCGAGGCTGAAACCAACCCAACCTTCAGCGGAAGCGAGGCACAGGTAATTTTCCGCCGCGGACTGAATCTCTTTTCGATGAACCTGGCTTCGGGAGAAGTAGCCCAGCTGACCCAGTTTATCACGGGCGCCAAAAAGGCTGATCCGAAGGCAAACGAGCAGGAAAAATGGCTGAAGACCGATCAGCTCGCTATGTTCGATATCCTGAAAGAGCGTGCCGACAAAAAGAAAGACGCCCAGTCCATTGCCAAAGCCGAGCAGCCGAAGCGGCCGAAGGAGATATACCTCGACGACCGCTCCCTGCAATACCCGTCCTATTCTCCGGACGGCAGGTTCGTCACCTTCCAGCTGGTGAAAGCGGCTTCCGGGGCCAAAAGTACCATCGTCCCGAACTATGTAACCGAATCCGGATTTACGGAGGATATTCCGGCGCGGACGAAAGTCGGCGCACCGGCCTCGTCCTATTCCTTCTTTGTGTATGATATTCAGAAAGATACGGTTCGGGAAGTACCTGTGAAAGATATTCCGGGGATACGGGACGTTCCGGCCTATATCGCGGAGTATGGAAAGAAAATCAAGCCTGCCGACCGGCCGGTGCAGTTCTTCGGGCCATCCTGGTCGGAAGACGGAACCTATGCCGTCGTCATTGTGCGTTCTCAGGACAACAAGGACCGCTGGCTCCTTCGCCTCAATCCGGCAACGCTGGAACTGACGCCGATCGACCGTCTCCGGGACGAAGCCTGGGTCGGCGGGCCGGGCAGCAACTTCCTCACGTGGATCGACAGGGAGACTATTCTCTTTCATTCTGAAGCGACGGGATACTCACATCTCTATTCTTACAACCTCCGTTCCGGGGAAAAGAAACAGCTCACGAGCGGGTCGTTTGAAGTGCAGGTAGCACGGCTGTCGAACGACAAAAAGAACATCTATTTCCAATCGAACGAGGTACACCCCGGCGAGCAGCACTGGTACCGGATGGCGGTCACCGGCGGCGAGCGCGTCCGGCTGACGACGCAGTCCGGCGCCAATGACGTGACCTTATCGCCGGATGAATCCAAACTCCTCATCCGCTATTCCGCGCCTACGAAGCCCTGGGAACTATACCTCCAGGACAATCGTCCCAATGCCGCTCCCGAGAAAATTACCGAGTCGCTGACGGAGGAATTCAAGGCATACCCCTGGCGGGAGCCGCAGGTGATTACCGTGAAAGCACGCGACGGAAAAGACATCTACGCCCGCCTGTACATCCCGAAAAAGAAAAACGGTGCGGCCGTGATCTTCGTCCACGGCGCCGGATACCTGCAAAACGCCCACAAGTGGTGGAGCCAGTACTTCCGGGAGTATATGTTCCATAACCTGCTGGTAGACAAAGGCTATACGGTTATCGATATGGACTACCGCGGCTCGGCGGGGTATGGGCGCGACTGGCGTACCGGTATCTACCGGTTTATGGGGGGCAAAGACCTCGACGACCACGTAGACGGTGCGAAATACCTGACGCAAAAGCTCGGCATCGATCCGAAACGCATCGGCATGTACGGTGGCAGCTATGGCGGCTTCATGACCCTCATGGCGCTCTTTACCCAGCCCGGAGTATTCAAAGCCGGCGCAGCGCTGCGACCGGTGACCGACTGGGCCGCCTACAACCATCCCTACACGGCCAATATCCTCAACCAGCCCCAGGACGATTCCCTGGCCTACCGCCGCAGCTCGCCCATTTACCATGCCGCGGGGCTGAAGGACAACCTCCTGATCTGCCATGGAATGGTGGATGTAAACGTTCATTTCCAGGATGCTGTGCGTCTTTCCCAGCGCCTCATCGAACTCCGCAAGGAAAACTGGGAGCTCGCCGCCTACCCGATGGAAGACCACGGCTTCGTCGAACCGACCAGCTGGATGGATGAGTATAAGCGGATTTTGAAGTTATTTGAGGACAAATTGAGATAAGTTTACGGTTTTCGGTTTATAGTTTTCAGTTGTTGGAAGGCAGATGTTTACCGCGCGAAAACTGTAAACCGAAAACTGTAAACCGAAAACCGACAACCAACCGATGATTCCCCACCTCAACCTCCAACGACAAACCGAACCCTATCAGCAGGAACTGGCAGAAGCCGCGGCGCGGGTCGTGGCGTCGGGCTGGTTTATCCTGGGTAAGGAGCTGGAGCGCTTTGAGGAGGACTGGAGCCGGTATTGCGGAGCCCGGTTTGCCGTCGGTACCGGAAATGGTCTGGATGCCATTGCCCTGATCTTCAAAGCGCTGGCTTTCCCGGAAGGGAGTGAAGTGATCGTCCCTGCGCAGACATTCATCGCTTCACTGCTCGGGGTGCGCCAGGCTGGGCTGGTACCGGTATTGGCCGAACCCGATCCGGCTACCTACAACCTCGACCCGGCCGGAATCGAAGCCCTGATTACCTCGCGAACCCGGGCCATTCTGCCAGTACACCTCTACGGCAAGTGCTGTGACATGGATGCGATACGGGCCGTTGCTGAAAAATACCAGCTTGTTGTTGTCGAAGACGCCGCCCAGGCACACGGCGCTACCTGGAAAGGCCGGCCTGCCGGTAGTTTGGGCGACATCTCGGCTTTTTCCTTTTATCCGGCGAAAAACCTTGGCGCGCTTGGCGATGCCGGGGCTGTTGTGACAGACGACGAGGCCCTCACCCGCCGGATCCGCCTGCTGCGCAACTACGGCTCCGAAGAAAAGTACTACAACGAGCTTCCCGGGATCAACAGCCGCCTCGATGAAATACAGGCCGCCATGCTCTCTGTCCGGCTCCGGTACCTGGACGAAGAGAACAAACAGCGCCGGCTGATTGCCCGCCGCTACCTGAATGAAATGCGGAATCCGGATATACGCCTGCCGGATGCGTCAACTTGTGAGGAGGATGCCTGGCACCTCTTTGTCGTGCGTGCGACTGACAGGGCGCATTTCCGGGCGTTTCTCGAACAAAAAGGAATACAGTCGGCTGTCCATTATCCCATTGCCCCGCACCGGCAAAAAGCCTTTCCGGAGTGGCACGGATTGTCCCTGCCGGTGACCGAGCAGTTACACCGCGAAGTAGTAAGCCTGCCGCTGTTTCCCGGCCTGACCGATGAAGAACAACAATGCGTGATCGACGCCGTCAATCAGTACCGCCTGCCCTGAACGAACGGGTTGGAAAAGGCCGGATTGGTCAGAAACGTTGAATCGGTAAGGATACGGAGAAACGCCACCAGGTCCTGCTTTTCCAGGGTACTGAGATGGATGGGTTTGGATAGCTCCGGGCTGAGCGTCCGGCTTGCATGGACATGATCACTGTAGTGCGCCACTACTTCTTCGAGGGTTTTGAAACGGCCGTCGTGCATGTAAGGGCCCGTTACGGCGATGTTCCGGAGGGTTGGAACGCGAAACCGGGCAAAGTCCGCCTCCTGTGTAGTAACCTCCTGCCGGCCCGGATCCAGCGGCGACGCGTCCAGGCCATTATTATGAAAGACATTCTGGAAAAACTTCGCCCCTCCATGGCAATGCGTGCAATTCCCTTTGCTTCCCTCAAAAACGGCTAAACCCCGTTTCTCCGCAGCCGACAGCGTTTCTTTCCCCGACAAAAAACGATCATACCGCGAATCGGCTGAAATCAGCGTCCGCTCAAACTGTGCCAGCGCCCGGGCGATCAGCACAGGCGTAATGGACTCAGTACCAAAGGCTTTTCGGAATTTTTCGGGATAGAATGTTGTACGGTTGAGCTTTTCGGCGGCTTTTTCCGGAGGAAGACCCATTTCGTCCGGGTGGGCCATCGGCACCAGCGCCTGCGCTTCCAGGCTGGAGGCGTGGCCGTCCCAGAAAAAATCCCGGACCCAGAGCAGGTTTGCCAGCGACATGGCATTGCGGAGGGTAGGCCGGCCGCTGACGCCTACGCTGAGGGCAAACCCATCGGTAAAGGCTTTGTTCTGGTGGTGGCAGCTGCTGCACGAAATCGTGTTGTTTTTCGAGAGCAGGGTATCATAGAAGAGATAGCGGCCGAGTTCAACGCCTTCGATGGTCGTAGGATTGTCGTCCGGAACCGAAATACGGTTGCCGAACGACGCCGGATAACGAAGCGGGAACGGCGTCGTCTTCACCATTGAAAACGCCGCGCAGCCGATCAGTAAACCGCCGAGGAGCCATCGCTTCATCTTACTTTGCGAATTTGATTTCGATTTCCCGGACTTCCCGTATCCAGCGCGCCGGTTTCTTTTCTTCCGGAACGACAATCCGGTAGGGACCGGTACCCGCCGGAAGCGCAGCTCCGTCTGCTTTATCGGCCAGGATGATGGTCCGCGGCGAATAGTCCGGATCCAGTTCCGGCAGGGCAAACAAAACTTCATACCCGTCAGCGGCCCGGACGAGCGCATATTTCACCAGGTTTTCGCCCCGCAACTGCCCGCCGAGGGTGACGCCGGCTTTCTTCAGGAGTTCAAAAACCGGAACCCCGTCATAGGTGTGGGTTTTTCCGTCGCGGTCTGCGGCCTTTACCTGTACATGCGGAAAACCGGCAATATCGGACGCCTGGAGCGCCAGCGGCGTCGCTACTTCGCCGCTGATTTTGAGGACTGTCTGGGCAGAAGTGGCCAATACCGACGCCAGTACGAGTATCAGGCTGATTTTCAGGGATTTCATAAGTTAGAAAGAACAAGATTCACGAAAAAAGTACGGCCCGGCTCCGGAAATCCTTCCTGTAGGGCATAGTTCCGGTTGAATACGTTGTTGACGCCCCCTTCCACCCGAACGTATCGGACGATCTCCGCCGATGCTTTCACGTTCACGAGTGTAAACGCCCCGGCTTTGGTACCATAGCTCGTGCTGTAGCGTTCGGAATTGTATTCGAGATTGGCCACGGCGGTGAACCGCTTCAGGAATCGTCCCTGAAGATACGTAATGACTTTGTTTTCAGGTACGTCGATAAACTTCAGATCGGCATTGGTGCGGTTTTCGCGGTGGAGATACGTATACTGGGCTCCGGCGGTGAGTACCCGCCCGAGGGTTGCGTCGACGCTCAGCTCCGTGCCGTAAAAAATGGCCTTTCCGGCGTTCTGAAGCTGGTAAACATTGGGCTGGACGTTATTCACCTGCTGGATGACGTCGTTGATACCCGAGTAGAATACATGTGCCGATCCTTTCAGCCAGGGAAGGAAGCGGTCGTCATACGCTGCCTCCAGGTGCGTGGCCCGCTCTGCTTTCAGGTCAGGGTTCGGAATCGCGGCGCCCATGCGGTAAGAGTACCGGTCTTTAATGGTGGCGAAGCGGGATTGCCGGGCGGCAGTCAGGCTGAAACGGCGGGTTGAAGCCGGTTGAAAGAACAACCCGATCTGCCCGTTCCAGGCGGTACTGTTATTCCCGGCAAATGGTACGATTTCCTTCGTGGAAGAAAGGTAATTCTCCGCGCGGATGGAATTACGGGCATTGAAGCTGATCCCGGGTACCACGCTCCATTTCGGGTGAAAGGCATAGGTATCTTCCAGACCGATGGAGTAGGTATCGTCGACAAATGTCCGTACCGGCTCGCCCTGATTATGTTCCCGGTGGTGATCCTGCTTGAAATGCGCCGATACCCGGTACTGATTCCGGCTGCCGGGGCGGTTGCCATACTCCGCGGAGCCGCCATACGTATCGTCGTCGTAATAGCTGTTGAAGGAAGAGCCCTTTTTCTGGGTGGAATAGGTATTGTCGTCGTAGGCGCTCAGGAGGTTGCTGAAGCGGTCGTAGTACAGGCGGGTTTTGACGTAGCTGCTACCCGAAAGCGCCGTTTTCGATAAGAAATACCAGCTTTCCTTGTTCCAGTACGGCCATTGCCAGAAGCGGGCGGTTTGTTTGGCGTCGTTCCCGACATACGTCGGAGTACCCTTGCTGCCCTGCTGGTTGACATAGCTGAGGGTATACTCGTCGGTAGCGTTGGGCGTAAAGCCGACTTTCAGGCTGTACTTACGGTCGTCGCGATACGCATTATCCCGGTTTCCTTTAGCCTGAAGCGTTTTGGCTTCAAAATCGCCGGACAGCGGGTAGATATCCTGTTTGAGCTGAGAGACCGATCCCTGGATATACCACCTGCCGATCCGGGAACCGAGATTGAGGTTGAGCCGGCGACCCGTACCGCTGAAAATACCCGCCCGGGCATCAAATTCAAGTTTTTGCTGTGGCCGCCGCGAAACGAGGTTAATAGCGCCGCCGAGGGTATTCGAGCCGTATGTGACGGACGTAAACCCTTTCGAAACCTGGATTTCGGAAACGTCAAACGTCGTAAAGCGCCCGAGATCCACATAGCCGTCGTATGGTACATATACCGGAATGCCGTCAATGAAAACCGGTACCTGGCGCAGGTCAAACCCCCGGATGTAAACCGTGGATTCATTCCGGGCGCCCACGGCGGAAAGTGTCACACCGGGCAGGAGCGATAACGCATGGCTGGCGTCGACCCGGTTGAAGGCTTCGATCCGGCCGATGCCCAGCGTGTGGGTAGAATCTGCCAGCCGGTTGGCGAGGATAGTGACCTCGCCCAGGCGGAAAATCCGGGTAGAGTCGGCCTGTCCCCGAACCAGAAAGGGTACTAGTAAAAGCGTACAGAGGTAAAAAATGCGCATGGGAAGGGTGGAAGAGGTTATCGTTATGTTTGCAAAAATATAACGATAATGGAATTGCCTCTTTTTTTACGCCGGATTTCCGCTCCGGGAACCATCTCCCGCTCCCGCTGTTACCCTTCCGAGCGAGCAAGATGAACCCATGAGTCAAACGTCTACCCTGTCCTCTTCGTCCGTCACGATGCGGGAATACCCGTGGGTCATCGCCGTATCGGGCCTGATGATTCTGATTACGGTCAACGGCCTGACGACGTCCTCCCTGTCGGTTTTTGATGAGGTGATCCAGCAGGAGTTCGGGCTGTCCCGCGGGCTCCTCAAATCGCGTGAAACCGTCACGTATGCCGTTTCGGCGGCGTTTATTCTGCTGTCAGGAGTATTGATCGACCGTTTCGGAGTGAAAAAGCTGTTGCTGACCGGTCTCGGCTTCATGACGCTGGCGCTTGCCGGCTACGGGTATGCCCGGAACCTCACGCACCTGTATCTGCTCCATGTATTGCTGGGCCTGGCGTACGTTTCTGCCGGATCGGTATCGGTTGTGATTCTGGTATCCGCCTGGTTTCGGGAGAAGCGGGGACTGGCCCTGGGCGTAACGCTTGCCGGTACCAGTCTCGGCAGTGCTGTATTTCCTCCGTTGCTCACTTATCTCATCCGGACCGAGGGTTGGCGGAGTGCCTTTCACTGGCTGGCGGTTATTCCGGTGGTATTGGCGGTGTATACAGCGCTGGTGGTACGGGATTCGCCGGGAACGGTCGGGGCGCGGATAACCGACGCTACCGAACACCCGATTCAGGAAGGCATGGAGTATTCGGTCGCTCTCAAAACCCGCCTTTTCTGGATTATCAGTTTTTGCGGCTTTTTGTCTTTCCTGGGGATAGTAGGGCTGGTGTCGAACCTGTTTCTGCATTTCCGTTCGACGGGCTTTTTACCTGCCGAAGCCGCCTGGGTACTGACGCTGTACTTCTCGATGGCGCTCCTGGGGAAATTTACCGTATCGTCGCTGTCTGATTATGTCTGCATCTACCGGATGTTCAGCCTGTGTTTTGCGGGGCTGGCCGCCGGTGCGCTGGGAGTAGCGTGGCTGTCGGGCGGGCCGGCGGTCGCGGCGGTAGGCGTCGCGGCGTTCAGCTGGGGCGGCGTATTTACGTTGTACACCATCCTCATCGTCCGGACATTCGGGCTGAAAGCCGCCGGAAAAATCAACGGAACCATCCACCTGTTCGAAAACATCGGATCGCTGCTCGGGCCGGTGCTGGTAGGTCTTTTGTCGGATGTGGGCGGATCTTACCGGACGGCGCTGCTGCTGGTGGCGGTCGTTTTCAGCGTCGCGCTGATTCTCTCGTTCTTTTTTGAACGCTGGAAACCAGCAAATTCCGCCGGATAAATGGTTCGCTGTCAGTAACTTTTACCCCCCTCTACTGTTGCAGGTTCGGAATGTTCGTCCCAACTTTGGAGTCCGTGGACGCCGGATATCCTCCGCCCGGCCGGATCGACGAATCCTTTTCAGATTATCCTTCCCATCTAAACACTTATTTCAGAACGAATACGTTAAGTTGTTCAGAACCAATTCGGAGAGTGTGAATTCGATGAGAGCCATCGCTTTTTTTTGGACGATTACCCTGATTGCCCCGCAAGTATTCGGGCAGTCGCCCCGACTGGTGAGCCAGACGCAGGCCCTGGCCCGGCCGGATCAGTCTTTTGCCAGGGAAGACAGTGAGATTGCCCGCCTGAACTGCGTACCGATGTTTGGAGAAGTGAAGAAGACGGCACGCCAGAAACAGGAGCAGGACGCTTTTCTTCAATCGTGTGACCGGTCTTTCGGAGACCGGGCGGAAGCCAGCCGGTTCTTTGCCGAACGCGGGTGGGAGTACATTGCCGAAGGCGAGCTGGATACTGCCTGCTACCGGTTTAACCTTGCCTACCTCCTCGACGCCGCCAACAGCGACGCCTACTGGGGTATGGGTGTGGTTTGCCACCAGAAAGGAAACACCACCGAAGCCATCCGCATGCTGAAGAAAGGAGTCAGCATTGATTCGACAGATTCCATGCTGATCGACGACCTCGCTACGCTGTACATTCAGCACTTCACCGACACCAAGGACGAGAAGGAGCTCGATGCTGCCTTCACCTGGCTCGGCAAGTCGATGGCGCTGGATTCCACCAATGCCAACACGTACCTGAAGCTGGCGCTGGCAGAGTACCATCGGACCAACTACGACAAGTCCTGGGAAAACCTGCACAAGTGCCGGGCGCTCGACGTGCAGCTGCTTGATTTTGATTTCATTCAGCAACTGGTCGCCAAAAGAGAAGACCCGCAGGGTATCTTCAAAGGGAAGGAAGAAGAGAAATAACCTTCTTCGTTCCATAGCAAAGCCGGCAATATGCATTGCCGGCTTTGCTGTTTTCAGGCCGTTGCTGCCGTCCGCTCGAATTTCCGTCGGTAGTACCGGACGCAGCGGGGAATGATGATACCGGCCAGGATACCGGGGCCGACCCACAGCAGGATGTTCACAAAGGACGGCAGCGCTTTCGGAAGCATACGCGGCACGCCGGTGACGAGGAAGGCCGTCAGCGTAGCGGTATACGATGCGAGCATCCGGGAAAGGTGCGTATAAAACCAGCGCATTTTTTCAGCCGGAACCTTCCGGGTAAACGAGCGGTAATCAGCCCAGGCGCTTCCGACACATAATACGGTGAGAAAACCAAAGAGGATGGTCATAAACACATCGCCGGCCAGTGCGCGCTGCACCGTCCACGTAATCGTTACCAGTCCGAAAAGACCGATGCACCAAAGGGCGATCCAGTCGGGTAAGCCGGGTTTGTCGGCTGTTTTTTTCCGGAGAAGAATACGCTTGCCCGTAAACGTCTGGTAAAAACTGGCGATACCGACCGGCAGCAAAAACTGCATTTGCAGGGAAAGAGGATTCAGCGAAAAGAGGGCGATGGTCGTCACGAAGACACCCGCCATTCCCCAAAAATAAATACGGCCGGCGGAGTTGTGAACCCGGCCGCCTTTTTGGGCGATCATCGGAACGATGCCGGAGACCAGCGCGGTAAAACCGCATAGGATGTGGATAACGAGAAAAACCGAATGTGCCGTTGCCATACTTGTTGCGTTTTGAAGACGAAACAAAACTAGGCAGCGGCCAAACGCCGCGCTGGTCAATGGGCTGATCAACAGCGTTGTGGGACGTTTGACAAAGCTTGCGGGATGCCGGGGACGATTGACAAGGCGTCAGGAAGACCGGAACGGAGCCATGACAACGTCGGCGTATTTCCGGGCTACAGGAACGGGTATCTCCACGCCGTTCAGATGCAGTTTATAGCCTTGTGCATTACCGGTGACTTTCGCGACCTGCCCGCGGTTGACGATGTAGGAGCGATGGCAACGCAGGACGGAATCGCCGTGGAGCTGCGCTTCGAGCCGGCTCAGACTGCTGCGCAGGAGATCTTTCCGGACCTGGCCGTCCCGGACGGATACAATCTCCGAATAATTATCTGCCGATTCGATGTAGCGAAGTTCCCCGAGCGTCACCGTCAGCGTATCCCGGCCGTTTTCGGCCACGAACGTGAACGTCTCCGCCGGTACCGGCGCGGGTACGGGCTGTGGGGGAGAACTGTACCGCTTCAACTGCTGGATATACCGGGTCAGCGTAAATCCGGCGGCCGGAAAAATCCCGAGAAGGAAGGTAGACGCCACCATACCCGCTAATCCGGGAATACCGTGATTATGGCCGGATTCAAAAAACAGGTTGTTGTAAAAGTAATTGGCGACTCCGATGAAGAGAAAGTGCGCGAGGATGAAGCCTATATTTCGGCCGACGGTCCAGGTTTTCTCCGAAAAAAACGAAGGAAACAGGACCGGCGCGACGAAATAATGTACCAGCAATACTGCCCCCGAAACCGCCCCGAAGCCGAAGAGGTACAGGTATTTGTAGGAAAAGGTCACCGCCGCGGTCCCGAAAGGCTGAAAAACAGCCAGAAAAAGCCCGACAAACAAGCCTGTTCCAAGGCAGAGAAGGAGCGTCTCCCGGTCGCGCTCAAACAGCGGAAAAGGCTGGCGAAGCAGGGAAAACATAGGTTAGAACCGGCCGGCAATCTGCTCGAAAAACATGCTGATAACCGGCGGGTACGTCGCAATGGTAAAAACAATACCGTAAAGTGCTCCCCAGAGGTGAGCGGAATGGTTGATATACCCTGCGCCGCGGCGTGCTTCCCAGTAGGAATAGGCGATGTAAAGTCCACCGAAAATCCAGCCCGGGATAGGAATGGGAATGAAGAACATATACAGCTCGGTGAGCGGGGCAAACATAATTCCCGAAAAAATCACCGAAGAAACGCCGCCGGACGCGCCGATGGAATTGTAATACGGATCGTTACGGTGGCGGAAGTACGTCGGCAGGTCAGAGACGATGATTCCGCCGATATACAGCAGCGCGAAAAGTGCTGCTCCATTGGCTGATATCTGATGAAAAATACTTTCCACCATCCGGCCGAACGAGTACAGGGAAATCATATTGAAGGCCAGGTGCCCGATGTCGGCATGGATGAACCCGGATGTCAGAAAACGCCAGTATTCGTTCCGGCGGCTGACCTGATAAGGGTTCATGGCCCATTTTTGCTGTATGGAGGGATCGTAATACCAGGCGTAAAGGCTTGCGCCAACGGCGAGAACGACAAAGAGTAGGGTGAGACTGAGATCCATAAGATTCGGGTAATCGGCTGCTTGCAATGCGTGCCCAAAAATAGGGCTTTTCGCCGTTGTGTAGCCGTTTTGAAAATTTTAGCCTAACTTCCGTACCGGCCGCACCAACAAATTGTCAACCATTCACTCCCATGATGCGTTCCCGTCGCCGGTTCATTCAGCAATCTGCCTCCCTGGCACTGCTCCCCGGTTTGAAACCCCTTTCCGAATCCTATCTCTCAGACATTCAGCGGTATTCAACGGCCAAAACTCCGGAACAGCTGGCTGTCGACGAAGACTACTGGGCGCTTATTCAGCGGGCCTATACCGTTTCTCCGTCGCTGCTGAACCTCAATAACGGTGGCGTCAGCCCGAGCCCGGCAGTAGTGCAGGAAGCTGTAGAACGGTACTTCCGTCTCTCCAACGAAGCGCCGAGCTACTACATGTGGCGGATTCTGGACCAGGGGCGAGAGCCGCTGAGGGAGCAACTGGCAGCACTTTCCGGTGTTTCGCCGGATGAGATCGCCATCAACCGGAACGCCACCGAAGCACTGGATACAGTCATTCTCGGGCTTCCGCTTGAAAAAGGAGACGAAGTAGTGGTCTGCGTGTTCGACTACCCGAACATGATGAGTGCCTGGCGGCAACGCGAGCTGCGCGACGGCATCAAGCTCAACTATGTCACGTTGCCTGCACCCTGTGAAGACGAAGCCCTCATCGTACAGAAGTACGTCGCGCAGATGACGGCGAAGACGAAAGTGGTCCATCTGACCCATGTTTTCAATTGGACCGGACAAGTCATTCCGGTGCGGAAAATAGCCGACGAAGCCCGGGAGCGGGGTATTGAAGTGCTGGTAGACGGCGCGCATAGCTTCGTGCACCTCGATTACAAAATTCCCGATCTCGGCTGTGATTACTTCGGAACAAGTCTCCACAAATGGCTGAGCGCGCCAATCGGAACCGGGATGCTGTGGGTACGGAAAGACAAGATCGCGAAAATCTATCCCCTCGTTCCGGGAGAAAAGCCGCTGTCAGAGAACATACGGAAGTTCGAAAACCTGGGCACCCGCCCGTTTTTCATCGAGCAGGCTATCGGCCAGGCGATCCAGTTGCAGAACGCGATCGGTTCGGCCCGGAAATACGAGCGACTGTTTTACCTCAAAAACTATTGGGCTGAAAAAGTAAAAGACCTGCCCGGCGTTCATGTCTATACTTCCCTGAAAAAAGGGTTTTCGGGCGCGCTAGCTGTGGTGGGAGTGGATGGATTCACTCCCGGCGAGCTGGAGAGTACGCTTCTGAGCCGGTTTAAAATTCATACGACGCCGATCGACAAGGAAAACGTGAAAGGCGTGCGGGTAACCCCGCACGTATACATCCTGCCTTCGGACCTCGACCGGCTGGTCAGGGCTCTGACGTTGCTGAGTCAGGAAAGTGCCGGGAAACTGGCGAAAGGAGGGAAATAGCACCAGGGCCGCGGGATTCCGCGGCCTTCTTTTTTCAGGAAAACTGTCGGAAAAGTACCCGTTGTACCGGGTAAAAACCGGGGAGCATTTTTTAAGTATTTCCGGAAACGATTGCGTAGAAATGAGAATTTCGGGTAATTCGAACTGTATCTCGGCTGAATAGTGATGTCCATGAAAAAGAGTCTACTGATAGTTTTATCTGCCATTTGGGTGTTGGGTACCGGCCCGGCTGCCGCCAGTACCGACCCGGTTGCCGACTGTACCTTGAAAGTCACTGCTACGTCGTCTATCGGAAATGTACTTTGTCCCTCCGGAAGCACCGTACTGACCGCGAACCCCACAGGAGGTACCGGGACAGCCGCCTATACCTGGAAAAAAGGATCGCAAATGGTAGGATCAGCCAAAACGTACGAAGCGACCACTGCGGGTTCGTATACCGTTACCGTCAAACAGGGAGGATGTACCGCCACCTCCGATAGCCTGAAGCTCACTGTCGGAACGATCCCGGTGATCGGCGCGATACGGGGAGATACGCTCATCTGCGCGAATAAGGACATCGTCCTGACTACTTCGGCCACCAACGGTACTGCTCCCTATACGTATGAGTGGAAACGGGAGGGTGTGGTTCTTCCCGGCCTTACGGCCAATTCGATTACGATTTCGCTGGCCGGTAATTATTCGGTGTCGGTTAAAGACGCCAAAGGATGTGTCTCGGCCTCCCAGGCAACGTTTACCGTCGGCGCTCCGAAACTATTTATTACCACGCAGGGGCGGGGACAGCTTTGCTCCGGAGACAACCTGGGCGTGAAGCTGATTGTGTTTTCAATGGAAGGTTTCGTTGCTGACAGCTATTCCTGGAAAAAGGATGGGAAGGCTGTCGGTACCGGTCCGGCCTTTCAGGCAACATCCACCGGAACCTATACCCTGGAAATCACCGATACCAAAGGGTGTGTGGCCGTTTCGGGAAATTCGGCGAAAGTGGAGCAGGCGACTTCTCCGGTCGCCAACGCCGGCCCCGGCGCAACGCTCACCGGTACCGAAACCTACAACCTTGCCAACGTAACGACAGCAAAGAGCGGTACCACGCCCTATACCTATGCCTGGACGACAGACCCGGCCATCGGAAAAACATACAGCGAAGCCCAGCCGCAAATCGGCCCGTTTAAAGCGAGTACTGCTGTGACATTGACCGTGACCGACGCCAAGGGCTGCACGGCAACCAATACCGCGCAGGTAGTCTACAACCCCTGCAAGATCAGCGTAGCTGTTTCCGGATCCGAGTATTTCTGCGAAGGAATCAAAGCCACCCTCACCGCCACCGTGAAAGACACGCTGGGCAAGGTTACCTACAAATGGAGCAGCGGCGAAACGACGCGCGGCGTCAACTTCACTACTGCCGGAAACTACTCCGTTACGGTAACCGATACCAAAGGCTGCTCCGTTACACAGAGTATTGCTGTGGAGCAGAAAGGTACCCCGACAGTCCAGATCAACGGCGATAATTACTACTGCCGCGGTGGCGGAGCCCTGCTGAAAGCGACGGCATCGGGCGGGCAGGCGCCCCTCCGGTACCAATGGAGAAAAGGAACGGCAGCTATTTCGGGCGGAACGGCAAGCCAGTATAACGTGTCGGCAGAAGGTAGCTACAGCGTTGTCGTGAAAGATACGCTGGGCTGTACGAAAGAATCGGCTTCGGTGACTATTACCGAGCGGGGCACGGATATCACGGCGACGCTGACGGCCGCCGGAAAAACGTTCGTTCAGGAGCCTGATACGGTCGTGCTGAATGCGTCGACGGGAACGAATTATGCCTACGTCTGGACACGAAACGGACAGGTAATCTCCGGCGCAACCAAAGCGCGGTACGTCGCCCGGAGCTCTGCTGCTACCGGTAGCTATGTGGTTATTATCGTGAAAGAAGGCTGCTCGGTACCGTCTCCGTCGGTTCAGGTAACGATTGAATCGCCGACGGCGGTAGAGCCTTCGTCTCCCGAAGTCATCACGAAAGTCTATCCAAACCCGTCTTCCGGTCGCGCGGTACTCGAACTGACACTGCCAAACCCGTCTGCTGCCACGCTTGTTTTACAGGGTCTTAACGGTACCCGCCTCGATACCCAGCAAAAGGCGCCGGCCAAATCGCACCGGTTTGAAGTAGACCTGACCACCTCGCCCGATGGCCTGTACCTCTGGCGGATTGATACCGGAAACGGATGGGTAAGAGGCAAATTGCTGAAAACATCCACCGGCTACTGATCACAAAAAAGGGGTGTCTCAGCGAGACGCCCCTTTCCCTTTCCAAAGAGACCCCGAGCAGGGGTCTTCAACTAACTCCTTATCTTTTCCGGCGATACCGGCTCTTTGAGAAGTACCTTGTACTCGGCCGTCACCCGGATGATCCGGATGTTGCGCTGCCGGGCATTGGCTTCGAAATGAGAGAGTAAATGCATCACATCGCTGTCGATGTAGGTGGATCGCGAACTATCAATTTCGACGACGGCTTCGTCCGGAATATCCTTTAGCATGGAGGCGACGCTGGCCTTGTTGAGGAAGGACACATACTCGCCCATGCGTATCCGGATGCGCTCTTCGCCGTCGACCCGGTATACCTGCGTATGATGGGCCTTCCGGTAGGTTTCCCGAAGGATAAAAAACACGCCGACGACCATACCGATCAGAATACCTGTGAGCAGATCCGTCAATAAAATGGCAGCTACCGTTGTGACAAATGGCAGAAACTTGTTCAGCCCAGCTTCAAACTGCTGCCGGAAAACAACCGGCCGGGCCAGCTTGTAGCCCGTCACAAGCAGGATAGACGCCAGCGCCGCCCAGGGAATCTGATTCAGCACCGTCGGAAGTGCCAGGACGCTCACAAGCAGCATGGTACCGTGGACTAGGGCCGCCACCCTGGTTCTGCCGCCGGCATTGATGCTTACCGAACTCCGGACGATCACGGAAGTCAGTGGCATGCCGCCCACGAGTCCGCTGGCGATGTTTCCGATACCCTGTGCGACGAGCTCCCGGTTGGGCGGCGTCTTACGTTTCAAAGGATCCAGTTCGTCGGTCGCTTCCACTGCCAGCAGGGCCTCCAGGCTGGCGACGAGGGCGATGGAAAGCGCCGACGCATATACTTGTGGGTTGGTCCATTCCCCGAAATCAGGGAGGGTAAACAAGGAAAAAAAGGCTCCGACCGATTCCGGAACCGGTAGCCGGACGAGGTGGTCTCCATGAAGAGCCACATCTGCCGGAAGCAGGTAACTGTTGACCAGAATACCCAGCGTGACCACCAGAAGCGCCGCCGGAACCGTCCGGAAAAACGAAAACCGCTTCAGCGACGGTACTTCCCACAGCAGGAGAATACCCAGTGACAGCAGGGAAATCAGGCAGGCGGCGCCGTTGAACTGCTGGAGCGCGGAGCGTAGCTGCCCGACGATGTCAAAGCCGTCGGGCTGAAACAGCGAAAACCCCTCGGCTGAATCCGCGTCGTAGCCAACCAGGTGAGGTAATTGTTTGAAAATCAGTATTAAGCCAATCGCCGCCAGCATTCCCTTGATCACGGCTGACGGGAAAAAATGGCTGACAGTACCGGCCTTCAGCAGGCCGAATCCGATCTGCAACACACCGGCCAGGCAGGTAGCGAGCAATACGGCTTCGAACGAAGGCAGACTATTGACCGCGGCGAGTACCACCACGATAAGACCGGCTTCCGGGCCGGAGATACTCAGGGCCGACCGGCTGAAAATACCGACCACGAGCCCCCCGACAATTCCAGCGATAATGCCGGAAAACAGCGGTACCCCCGACGCCAGGGCAATCCCCAGACAGAGCGGCACCGCCACCAGAAAGGAGACTACGCCTCCGCGGATATCTCCCGGCAGTGTTTGTTTGGAAAATGCGTTCATGGCTGTGGGGCGGTCCGGTTCAGAGGCCCGCGTTTTTCGGCTCCGTGGCGGTTCCGAACGTGTGAAGAGTGGGCTGAGCCAGGCGAAGGGAATCAGCTTCCCGCGATTTGGCGAGGTACAGCGCCTTGTATTTGAGCTTGTCCTGCCGGGTCTGCCGGAAGTCCAGTACAAGTTTGAAGACAATCACCAGGGCAATCATCGCCCAGACGGCCACCCAACTGACGAGTTTCGGATTCTGTGCTTTCATTTTCTGATAGAATTGTCCGTAGCAAAGATCGAAAGCAAACAGACCCGGCACATTAGGGACCGATTAGAAGGCTATGAGAATCCGATGAGAAACCTATTAAAGATTGATTAGATCGGAATGTGAATGGCAAAAGAGGTGCCTTCGCCGAGTGCGGATTTTACATGAATCTGCCCCTTGTGCAACTGAATAATCCGGTACGTGAGGGGAAGCCCGATTCCGTAACCGTGGATTTTCTTGACATTTTCTGCCCGGAAAAAGGGCTCGTAGATGTGTTTGAGGTCCTCCTCGCTGATACCGACGCCCTCGTCTGTAAAGGTCACAGTGATCCAGTGCGAGCTCATTCCGAGCCGTACCCGGACCTGCCTGTTGGGTGAAAACTTGCACCCGTTTTCCATCAGGTTGAGAAAGGCGGTTGTCAGGAGGGATTTGTTGCCACGGACCGAAAGGGAGGGTTGCGACGTAGCAATGTCTCCGTCAAACGAGAAGATGGCTTGATAGTCTGGGCTCTTTGTTGTGAGGAGTTTGGCGGCGTCGTAAATCGCCTCATCCAGCGAAAAATCACGGAACTTGATCGTCGAATCGTCCTGGTTGACCTGCGCAAGTTCCAGCAGGTTATTGGCGAGGTTATTGAGCCGCTTGATGGATTCAAGTACCATCTTCCATTTTGCCTCATGCTCTTCGGGCGTTCGCGGCTTGATCAGCGTGACCTCGATCTGCCCGGTAATGATGGTGAGGGGCGTCCGCAACTCATGTGAGGCGTTGGCGACGAAATCCCGCTGCACCTCGAAAGCCTTCTCGACCCGGTCGAGCATGGAGTTGAACGTCGTTGCCAGTTGCGCGATTTCATCCTGATTGCTGCCGGCTACTACCCGCTGATTGAGGTTAAGCGCGGTAATCTGCCCGACCTGCCGGATGACTTCGGAAATCGGCTGCAACGTCCGTCCCGCAAAAAACCAGCCCGATAGCCCCACGAGCGCCAACCCGAAGGCGAGTCCGAAGCAGAGAATCGTCCGGAGGTGGGACATTTCCGCCAGGCCATACTCGTCATAGGCTGAAGCAATGATGATAAACTGCTGATTTTTATAGGGATAAGAGAGCCCGACTATCTCTTTACTGCCATGGCGGACAAACAGCGGATTCTTTTCCTTCGTGCGCTGTAACAGGTTGAGTTTTTCGACGAGCTGATCAGGCCGGTTTTCGCTTTCGTAGATAATCTCGTCGTCGTGATTGTAAATGACAATCTGTTCCTCCGGCAAAGAAGTCAGGTTATTTCGCTCGAATAGCTGGAGGAGGTGCGTGTCAAATTTTTCCTCTTCAATGAGCAGGCGGGCGGTGGTTTTGGCCTTGTCGCTCAGGCGGAGGTAAAAGTCCTTCTGCCGGAAGTATTCCGAAATGAAGTAGACCACAAATGAAAACAGGATCAGGTTGGCCGCGACAATCAGCAGAAAGGTCAGGGACAAGCGGGTTCTGATTTTCATGGGCGAACGGGGTTGGGAAAGCAGGCGTCAGTCTTCCTGCTCCTGCATGATGTAACCGATACCACTGATGGTATGGATGACTTTTGGCGTAAAATCCTTGTCAATTTTCTTCCGGAGGTAGTTGACATACACGTCGACTACATTGGTTCCCGTATCAAAGTTGACGTCCCATACCTTCTCGGCGATTTCGCTTCTGGACAGCGCCCGGTTCTGGTTTTTGATGAAAAATTCCAGTAAAGCCAGCTCCCGTGCAGTGAGGTTGATTTTCTGATTTCCGCGTTTGACGGTTTTGCTTTTCTGGTTGAACTCCAGGTCGGCTATTTTGAGGATAACGGCTTCGGATGGTACCGTCAGTCGCCGCCGGTTCAATGCCCGGAGCCGCGCCATCAGTTCCCGGAATTCAAAGGGCTTGACGAGGTAATCGTCTGCCCCGGCGTCAAATCCCGTCAGAACGTTCTCTGTCGTTCCCAGCGCCGTGAGCATCAGAATCGAAAGATCTTCGTATTTCTCCCGGATGATTTTGCACAGCTCATAGCCGCTCATAATCGGCAGGTTGATGTCGAGAATGACCGTCCCGTACTCCTGCTCGCGGAGGAGCTGCTGCGCACGGAAGGCGTCGTCGGCAATGTCGGCTTCCAGGCCGTAGTCCTCCAGGCCGCTTTTGATGAAAGAGGCCACTTCCTGCTCATCTTCAACAATCAGAATCTTCATCGTAAGGAGGTTTGGGGCACTAAAATAGCAGACGGAACGGGAAGACAATGCGTCTGCCGCGTTCCGTCTGCGGGGAAGGAAAGGAAGTTTTTTACTGGACGATGACCGTTCCTCCGCCGTTGTAGCTCCGCAGATCGCCGTTGTACATGGCGTCGGCCGAGGCCGGCCCGGCTGTAAACGTACCTTTCGATACCGCACGGGCGAGGTAGTAGAATGTCTGCGTTTTGCCCGGCTGCAGGTCGGTAAAGAAGTGAATCCGGTCGTCCCGGAGATCAAAATGCGACGGGACGGACTGATCCTTGATCCAGCTGAGATCCCGTTGCGGCGAAATACGCGGGTTTTCGATTTCAAGCCCTGCCGGCAGCATATCGGTGACGACGACGTTTTCCACCGGTAACCCCGTCTGGCTCCGTACCGTAACCTTGACTACCACCAGCTGATTTTGCGTAAAGGACGGCGAAACCGACTTGCCGAAGCGGTCGAAATACGTCTTCCGAACCTCCAGTCCATGATCTTCCGCTTTGACGGTACCGCTCGCGCTGAGGCCTTCTGCCTGCGCAAAATAGTAGACCGCTCCTTTGCCCTGACCGGCAATCAGCAGGGGTTCGGCGAGGCCTTTCGCCAGCAGCAGATCCTTGCCGGTAAAGGATCCGAGAGGCTTGCCTGCGGCTGAAACAGATGCCGTTGCGGTAGAGGCGGCGGCTTTCCGGGCGATTTTTCCAAGTGCGAGCAGGGCAAAACTTTCTTCCTGCGTCGACAGCCAGCCAGCCTGCCGCACAGCCGCCGACAATTGCCGGGCGAGACCCGGTACCTGTGCGTTGCCGGGGTCGGTTTCGAGCAGGGTATTCAGTACCAGCGCCTGGTTGCGGATCGGGCTGGAGAAGCTGCCGCCGGTTTGCCGTTCGCTGGAATCAGAAAGGTAGTTTTTCGGGGTCAACGCCTCCTTACCCGCGGCATCTCCGATTACGCCGAAAGTCGCCGCCAGGAGGTAGCGGGCGTCGGATGTCAGCAGTTGCGGATGGGACTTGTAGTAATTCATCGCTGAGCGGTTTGGCTTTCCGGCTACGGCCAGCACATACAGGCTGTAGGGCGCTTCCCGCCGGGCCTGTGCCCGGTTGGTAACGCTGCCATCGGAATTTACGACGCCCGTTTTTTCGGTCGACTGCTTCGAAACCTGCTGATTGAGGTATTCAAGGGCCTTCCCGAGCGTCGTCTGATTGATTTCATGGCCGGCTTTCTGCGCTTCCAGCATGAAATGAACGGCATAGGCCGTTGCCCACCATTCGTCTTTCTGCCCGGCCTGCCACATCGAGAAGCCCCCGTTGAAAAGTTGCAGGGTTTCGATTCGTTGCAGCGCAGCCCGGACATTGGCAGTAGGATTCAGGTCCGACGCGCCGGTTTTGAGGTAGGGTTTCGGGCCAACCGGCAGAGTGCGCACAAAATCGGCAAAATACAGTTGCGGGAAAGCCATCGAGACCGTTTGCTCCAGGCAGCCGTGCGGATAGGTCAGCAGGTGCGTGAGCTTATCGGCCAGCGCCACCATCGGAGAGCGGCTGACGCGCAGCGAAGCCGAGGCGGTACCCGGTACAAACTGGCTCAATCCCAGGGGCACCGGCGCCGACTGCCCGCCGGATACCGTACCCGACACAGCTGTTTTAATAAGACCTACAGACGGTCGTACCGTCATATCTACTTCTTCTGTAAACGTCTCACCCAGTCCCCGTACGAGCACTTTTACTTTGCCACTGCCGAGTACCGTGCCGGCTTTGACGGAAAAGGTAGCGCGACCTTCCCTATCCGGAGCGATTGATACCGACTGAGGCGCCGGCGCTATAGCCTGAAGCGCGCCCGTTGCCTGCAACGTAGCCGTTACCTGCGCGGCTGTTTTGGTCGTATTGGTGATGCTGACCGGAACCGTGAGCTGGTCGTTCGGACTGGCGAATCGTGGTAGCGATGTGCTGATAACCAGCGGGTCAGCTACTTTCATATTCGAGGAAGCCGAGCCGAATGCCTGGTCTTTGTACGCGACCGCCATAATCCGGAGATCTCCCGAAAACTGAGGAATATCGATGTTGAACGTCGCTTCCCCGCTGCCGTTGGTCTCCAGAATACCACTCCATAGTGCCACGAGCTTCACCCGCCCGTTGGCGAGGGGATTCACGCGCTTCTCGAGGTCAAAGCCGTCGCCACCTACCGATCCGGACGACCGGATACCCAGTTCAGGATGGAGATAGGCGTACAAGTCATGTCCGGTGACTTCCAGCGCCCGCTTCTGGTAGAAATACCCGAAAGGATTGGGCGAGCGGAAATTCTTCAGTTGTAAAATACCTTCGTCCACAACCGCCAGCGTTACCTGCGCCTTGCCGCTTGTCTTTACCCTAATGGTTTGCTTCGTTTTCGAGCGGGATTTTTCCACCGCTGTAATCGCTACGTCAAGTTTGCGGTCGGGGTCTTCGACCATCACCGGCGCATAGCCATGGGCTACCGTCAGCGGGAGGTCGGCATCGTCCATTTCCCGGAAGAGTGTCGCCGAAACATACACGTTCGGAAGGTGCTCTTCGCCGATGCCAAACGAATACTCGGCAGACTTGCTATCCGTTTCCAATACCTTGTATTCCAATACTTTATTCCGCTCAATGGTAATCAATAGCTTTCCGGCGAATGGCGTTTTGAAGAGTACTTTGGCCTTTTCCCCGACTTTGTATTTCGGTTTATCGAAGGTCATTTCCACCTGGCCTTCGTTATTGACTTCGAAGGAGGTACTGCTCGTTTGCCCGTATCCATAGGCGTAAAAGGACTGGGACGTCCAGCTCGCGGCGCCTACCCGGCGCAGCCGGACTTCATACTCCCCGGAAACCGGCGGGGCATAGCTCACAGAGGCCCGGCCTTTCGCAAATGTTACTGCCCGGGAAAAGACAATTTTCGATTGCTTCTTCGACGAGTACTTCATCGATCCGTCCGGGTTTTTCTCGATAACTGTCTGGTAATCATGCTTGACGATGTCCAGCTGGCCCGTAGCCGTCAGCAAGGCGCCGTCGGCGTTGAGCGCCACCAGGGGTATCGAAACCGGCGCGTTTGTTCCGACATAGGTATCCGGCATGCCGATACCATATAACACGGGCTGCGTCTGAATCGTAAACTGCTGCAGGCGGTTGACCGGCCGGCCGGTTTCATCGAAAACAGAAACAAAACACTTGGCATCCAGAAGCCCCATGTCTTTCCAGGTTGCCGGCAGGACGAACGACTCGTTTGCATTCCCGGCGGCGTCTGTTTTGCCCTGCCGGACGTCGCTTTTGAATTTTGTATTGTCCTGAATATCAAACACAAAGCTGTCAAAACCTTTCGGACGGAAAAGCTGCCTGTTTACCTGTAATTCCATTTCGTAATTCCGGTCGGCTGCAGGCGGGCCGAAAAGGTTTGTCGCCACCGCCGAAACAGCGGCGGTTTCTCCGGACGCGTACCGTTCCTTCGCCGAGCGGACGTCTACACGGATACGGTCGGGCATAAATTCTTCCACCGAAATCGGCTGGGAAGCCAGCAGCGCGTCGTTGGCGTTGAGTACTTCCAGCTGGTAGGAGCCTGTTACAGCGGCGGTTTCCAGGAGTATGTCGGCGGATGCCGCGCCCTGGGCATTGGTGGTGAGCCGCAGCGTACGGTATTCCCGGCCATTTGGCATTAGGAATCGGACCTTCAGCGGTATTTCTCCGGGAGAATCCCACGTCTGTTTCCGGATAATGGCGTTGAAATGCACCGTCTCGCCCGGCCGGTAAATATTCCGGTCGCCGTAAACGAATGCATCAAAACCGGAGGCGTTGTCCCGCTTGCCGTCTACTTCAAACCGACTGGTCTCCACCCGGGTATCGCCGAGGTGGAGGTAGTTGAAATCATCGTCTGTCCGGGCGGTGACCAGTGCCGGCGTGAATCCCGATTGGGTGATATCCTTGAATACCGCGACGCCGCTGGCGTTGGTTTTGACCGTCTGGATTGTCTGATTGTTGGAGGATACCAGGTTGATTTGCACCCCCGAAAGCGGTTCCGAGTTGCGGATGGAATGCGCGAAAACGAGGAATTCATCTCCGGCATTCTTGGAAATCAACCCGATATCCGAAATACTCACCAGCTTGGCGGCGTGGTGGTAGTACTCGTCGTTCGAATTCAGCGAAACCAGGTAAATACCCCGGAAGGAGTTGGATGCATCCGGAAGGCTGAGGTTCAGCAGCGATACCCCGCCGGTTTTGGGCAGGTTTTCCGTTTCCAGGGTCTTCTGAACGATGACATCGGAATAATTGCCGCCGTCTTCGGAGTATTCGTAGCCATTGGGCGTAGCGCCGTCTTCGTCATAGCGGTAGTTTTCATACCGGTTATTCTGAAGAAAAGCGAGGATGTTGTTTTCGTAAATCTTCGAAATGCGTACCTGTACTTTCGGGATATTCACGATGTTGACCGCCACATTCCTGTGCCCTTTCGAGGTGAGATACACCGCTTTTTTGTGGACAAACTCCAGGTTTGCCGGCATCTGCCCGAAATACAGGTCCTTGGTATATCCTTCGGTAAGGGTAGGTCCGAGCGCCCCGCGCAATTTGCTGTTCAGCGTGAGGGAGTAGGTATCCGTTTCGTTGAAATCGCCACGGATAACGAAGCCGTTTTCCAGTAATTCAGCCTTTGTTGCCAGCTTCGGGCGGGCCGGTTCGGCAACGGGTTTGGACGGCAGCGGATTTCCCAGCGAATCGTATTGTACTTCCGGTTCCGGCGCTACGGGCCGGCTACTTTCTACTGTATACGCATCCGCCAGATTTTCCGGCGAGAGCTCCTGCGTGGTGATCACGCGGATATATCCCCGGTTGTTCTCAAACCCGTTTTCGACCCGGACGATCTCCAGCGTACGGGGGTCGGGCAGCGTGGTTTTGAGCTGAAGTGGGGTAGTGGATTTATATTTCGTGCCGACCACACTCAGGCCTTCCTTAACGGTCAGGTCAAGCGTGCGGGCCTCCGTGACATCCTGCAGGGCAACCGGTACAGACGATGTCGTACCGCCCTGCCCGACCTGGAAACCGACACGGGTATCCCCGTCCTGAACGCTCAGGTTGGTACCGGCTTCTCCTCCCGGAACGGGATAGTTGAAATTCAGTTTCAGTTTGGCCTGCGCCCAGCCTGCGCCCTTGCTCCAGTACGCTTCCGCGCTGTTGAGGCGCAGATACGGGGTGTGAAAGGCGACCGTTTCGGACGACAGGCTCCAGGCCTTGTCTTTCACCTGCGTGAGGAGCTTGTCGGAAAGCCGGGCCTTGTATTCCGTCGCCGGCTGAAAAGAAGCGGCGGGGGAGAAAACGAGTTCATTTTTTCCGACCCACTTGTACCGGCCTTCGATGGCGGGTTCGAATTCGACGAACCGGGTCGTCTGCCAGGTACCGAGCTCCGCTTCCGGAACGAGGTCCTTGCTGAAGGTAAAGACGAGGTTTTGAGCCAGTTGTATTTCGTCGTCGAAGTTTGTCGCCCGAATGGAGACATCCCCCTGCTTTGAACAGGAAAGGAACGAGACGGTAAGAGCCAGCAACAGAAATAGCCGCCGCATGTGAAGACAAAGATTTTAGGGTGAAGAAGGTGGGAAGTTGAGAACTTTCAGGGACTTAGGCAATGGGCGGGTCTGGATATTGAGGGAAAGGAACGCGTTAGGAAACCGACGGGCAGAATTCTGGCGGGTCCTGTTGGGATGCATCCCGAATGTGTTTAAGTTTGCAGCAGACCAGCTTATTCTCGGTTTTTTTCGGATTTATACCCTAAGCGGTTACCATCCGATAATAGACGGCAGGAAAGGCACTTACGTTCAGGATTTTGAAATAATGCTTATTACAGCAGCAATTGTTACCTATCGGAACGATTTGTCGGTGCTAAGCAAAGCAATCGAAAGCGTTCTGACCTATGAAGGAGATATTAGGCTATATATTATTGATAATTCTCCTGATAAAAAGATAAAAACAATTCTGGATGATCCCCGGATTGAATATGTTCATATCGGGGAGAACCTTGGATTTGGGAAGGCCCATAACGTGGCCATCAGGCTGGCTGAACAAAGTAAGTCGACTTATCATATAGTTGTTAATCCTGATATTTATTTTGATGCCGGCGAACTGGAAAAAATGGTCGATTTTCTGAACCGGAATCCAAAATATGGTTTGATGATGCCCAGAATTATTTATCCGGACGGAAGCAATCAATATTTGTGTAAAAGGCCGCCCTCGTTATCAGTGCTTGTTTTGAGAAGATTTATGCCGGGTTTTATCCGGAAAATGTTTCAAAAAAAGCTCGATTATTTTGAGTACAGGGACCATAGCTATAACGGGTTGATTGAAGATGTTCCCTACCTGTCGGGATGTTTTATGTTTTTCCGTACAGATATTCTGGTTTCTCTCGGTGGCTTTGAAGAACGGATCTTTATGTACATGGAAGACGCTGACATAACATTCCGGACGTTGAAAATCAGCAAAACCGTTTACTTTCCAGGCGCTACTGTTACCCATATGTTTGCAAAAGGCTCCTATAAAAACTTCAAACTGATGTATTATAACATCGAGGGGGCTGTTATTTATTTTCAGAAGTGGGGCCTGAATTGGTAGAAAAGCAGGAGGACGCGTCTGCCGCTGTTACCCACAAATAGTCAGGGCATTAGAATTGTACGGATTGCGGAAGTAATGAGATTTCCGTGAAATACATCGATTCAGCTAGCATTACTGGTTTTCCTCTCATACTGGAGTGCTCCGCAGGCCGTAAATGTCTGAAATATGCGGACTCAGCTCAAACTTTTGTAATCTCTGTGTGATTTAATTCGGAAAACTATTCATCCCGGCAGCGCTGGCTTGAAAAAGCTATATTCCTCCTGATTATGGCCGGAAAGAGAAACTAGTCGTTGAAAAGGCAGAATAGTTTGCTCCGAAAAAGTATCTATATGTCCCTCCGCTCTTTTCCTACCAGTCATCTTTTGTTCCTGATTGTGAAAAAGCACGTTTTATACCTCTTACTCCTCCTCTGCGGACCGGCGGCGATTGCCCAGAAAACATACCAGCCGCAGTGGTCTTCGCTGGATACCCGTCCGGTACCTGCCTGGTTTTCAGAAGCACGGTTTGGGCTTTTTATCCACTGGGGGCTCTACTCGGTTCCGGCCTGGGCTACCAAATCCGGCGCCGACGGCTTCGGCAGCGGATATGCCGAATGGTACTGGCAGCGCCTGCATACGCCCAGTCTCAAAATTCACAAGGAATTCAAGGCGTTTCACGAGAAAACGTACGGACCGGACTTCCACTACCAGGATTTCGCTCCGATGTTCAGATGTGAGTTTTTCGACGCTAATCAATGGGCCGATCTCTTTCAGCAATCCGGCGCGAAGTACATCGTCCTGACCTCCAAACACCACGAAGGCTATACCCTCTGGCCGAGTGCCCAGGCCTGGAACTGGAATGCCATGGACGTAGGCCCGCACCGCGACCTGGCCGGCGAACTCGGCGCCGCCGTGAAAGCCAAAGGGCTGCACATGGGCTATTACTATTCACTGTATGAATGGTATAACCCCATTTACAAGGAGTCACCGGCGAAGTATGTCGACCAGACCATGATTCCCCAGATGAAGGATCTCGTCACGCGTTATGAGCCGGAGGTATTGTGGACGGATGGCGACTGGGATCAGTCTTCCAAAACCTGGAAAAGCGAAGAATTTCTGGCGTGGTTGTACAACGAATCACCGGTGAAAGACCGGATCGTTGTAAACGATCGGTGGGGTAATGACACGAAAGGTAAACACGGGACGTTCCTGACTTCAGAATATGGCAAAGGCTCTGTGGAAAAAGGTCGCCCGTGGGAAGAATGCCGCGGCATAGGGGAGTCATTCGGCTACAACCGGAACGAAAACCTGGAAGACTATCAATCCACCGAAAAACTCATCTACGAGCTGATCAGCGTCGTTTCCCGGGGAGGAAATTTTCTGCTGAACATCGGTCCTACGGCAGACGGCCGCATTCCGGTCATCATGCAGCAGCGCCTGACCGATCTCGGCGCCTGGCTCAAAACAAACGGCGAGGCCATCTATGGCACGCAGGCTTGGGAAAAAGCGCCGGGCAAGGAGGTTTTTTACACGCGTAAAGGCAAAGACCTGTACGTCCTGTGTACGCAATGGCCGGAAAAACTGGAAATCGACGGGATCGGGAAGCCTGCATCGGTATCCCTTCTTGGCCAGGCAGTGAAAGTAGCCGGGAAATTCTCCGGCGGAAAACTGCAGGTAACGCCGCCGGTATTATCGCCCGGAAAGGCGGGCGCATACGCCTGGGTCTTCAAACTGGAGAACGCGTTGTAAGACGGGTTGTTCAGGACCGGGCCGGCGGAAACGCCGGCCTTTTTTATTGGTATCCCCGGACAGAAAAAGCTACATAAAACTTCCGGACAATCTGACTAAGTGCCTTGATCGTCGGGAGATCGGACGCCTCGGATACATCCACGACTCCCCGGTCTTTCGTCAGAATCCGGATGGGCTGTTTGCTGGAAAGGTAAGCGGAGTTGGTCGTCTCGCCGCGAACGACGAGGTAGGGAAGGTCATCTTCCGTCACGCCGGGCAGGGCGAGTACCTGTTCTTCCAGGGCCACGGTGACATCGGGTGAGGGTGGTTCGTCGAAAAACCGGATCTTATACAGCTTCCGCTCCAGAAGCATGCGGGAGAGGTTAGCCAGCAGCCGGTCGGGGTGAAGGGTCCATTGCTTGATGCACGCCCACATATCGTAGTCATCCAGCTGGGTAAAGGCTTGAATATAAGCCGGATCTGAACGGAATACCTCCAGTGTCGGTTCGCTGGCGAGGAATAGTCCGAATGCCGGCGTCGTGAATACCTCGGTACCTGCGTGAACCAGCTGGCGCGCCCTGCGTATCAGTTGTACCAGCATGGTTTCGGTACAAATAGAGGTTTTGTGCAGGTACACCTGCCAGTACATCAGGCGACGCGCCGTCAGAAAATTCTCAATCGAGTATACTCCTTTTTGCTCTACGACGAGCTGGTTGTCCACAATATCCAGCAGCTTGACAATCCGTTCGGAACCTATACTGCCTTCCGTGACACCGGTGAAAAAACAGTCCCGGTTGAGGTAGTCCAGCCGGTCAATATCGAGCTGGCTGGAAATCAATTCATAGAAAAACCGCCGCTCATATTGTCCTGAAAACATGCGGATAGCGAGATCCAGGGCTCCGTCGAATTCCTGGTTGAGCTCGTGCATGAGCAGGAGGGAAATCTGTTCGTGAGGAACGTGGTACAGGAGAGTATGTTCGAGTACGTGCGAGAAAGGCCCGTGGCCGATATCGTGCAGGAGGATCGCAATCTGCGCCGCTTCACATTCCTGATCCGAAATCAGGTGACCTTTGCTTTTGAGGGAAGTGAGGGCTTCGCCCATCAGGTGCATGGCGCCGAGGGCGTGGTGGAACCGGGTATGAAGCGCACCCGGATAGACATACTCGGCCATACCGAGTTGCTTGATCCGGCGCAGCCGCTGGAAGTACGGATGTTCGATGAGATCGAAAATCAGCGGACCGGGAATACTGATAAAGCCGTAAACGGGGTCGTTAAATACCTTTTTCTTATTCATGGGCATGGCCTCAAAACAAAGCAGGAACGCATAAAAATACGTTCCTGCTTCATAAGTCGGAGAAAATCTTACCGATTTCCGCCGCGGTTGCGCATGCGTTCCCGTTGTTCTTCGCGGACTTTTTCGTATTGCGTCCACTGATCAGCGGTGAGAATGGGCTTCAGTTTCGTCTCGAAATCGGTTTGAAGCCCCTGCATTTTTTCGCGGTCAGGGCGTTCGCCACCGGCGCGGAGTTCATCCAGTTTCTTGGCCCGTTCGAGGGAAATAGCCTGTACCTTTGTGGTCTGGTCGGCCGAAAGACTCAATTGTTTTGTAAGTTGTTCGGTCTGGCGTTGTGCACGCTCTTCCGGCGTGCGGTTCTGGCCTTGCTGGGCAAACGTAAGGGTGGCAGACAGCATCAGCACACCCAGCATTCCCATGAATTTTTGCATGACTTTATTCGGTTAACGTTCAGGCCGTTGGAAGCGAAAAGCCGGGAGCAGGTTTAACGCAGCGTTGGAAAAAGGGCGAAAAAAATGTAAACTTGCGGCTCAATTTGCCGCGAATGCGCAAATGGGGCCCTTAGCTCAGGGGTTAGAGCAGTTGACTCATAATCAATTGGTCGTAGGTTCGAAACCTACAGGGCCCACTTGGAAATCAAACGGTTACGACGAAAGTTGTAGCCGTTTTTTGATTTTACCGCGTGAATACCTTCGCCAGCGCCGCCCAGTCCAGCTGCCCTTCGTTGTGCGCGAGGCTGTCGTCATGCAGGTCGCGAATGGTTGTTGCCAGGGGCATTTTTGCCTGAACTGCGCCGCCGGCATCGAGTGTCAGACGGATATCTTTCAACCCCAGTGAAAGTTTGAAACCTGCCGGTTCGTAGACGTCTTCGGCAATGGATTTACCATAGCCTTTGTAAATCGGAGCGGCGAAAACCGTACTGGAAATCAGATCAATAAATAGTTTTTTGTCGACTCCATATCCTTCCACCAATCCTGCCGCTTCGCCCATGGTCGCAATCGCGCTGCCGATCATGAAATTGACGGCCAGCTTGGTCGCATTTGCCTGCTCGGGAGTTTCACCCAGGTACCAGATTTGCTGACCGAGGACTTCCAATACCGGACGTACCCGCTCAAGTGCCGGCAGATCCCCTGCTACGAGAATTTGCAATTGCCCCGCCTGTGCCACGGGCGGGCGTCCGAGTACCGGAGCGGCGAGGTAATACCGGCCGTTTTCCCGGTGCCGGGCAGCCAGTTCCTGTGCCAATTCCACCGAAATCGTCGCCATATTGATATGTACGGCACCCGGCTTCAGGGTATCAAGCGCGCCGGAATCCAGCAGGGCAGCGCGGTTGGCGTTGTCGTCTGCCAGCATGGTAATCAGGATATCCGTACCGGCAAGGGCCGCTGCGGGCGTATCCGCCCATACGGCTCCGTCGAGCCCTTCTTTTGGCGTGCGGTTCCAGACGGTAACGGCGTACCCCGCACGCAGAAGGTTGGTGACCATCGGAATGCCCATCGCACCCAGGCCAAAAAAGGCAATATTCATAGGAGTGTTCGTTTTATCGGTAGGAAGAAAAAAATCAGACGAGGGATTGGGGGCATATCCTGAAAATCAGATAAAATCCGTCAGCCTCCCTGCCTCCTTCACCCGGAATCCCTTTTCTGTCAGCTGCACCGTCAGCGCTTCATGGACCGGATCGTGATCGGAGACGAGGACCCAGTTTCCTTCCGCCGCCTGCCTCAGAAAGGCTTCTTTTTCCGTCATCGTCTGGAGCGGGCGAACGTCATACCCCATCACATAGTTGACCGGAACGTGGCGGGAAGTAGGGACAAGGTCGGCGGAAAAAACCACCGTCCGGCCGTTTACCTGCAGTTTGGGTAAGAGCATTTTTTCGGTATGCCCGTCCATCGTCAGCCACTCGATATCCGCTCCGAAGGGCTCCTGATCGAGAAAATACAAGTGTCCGGACTGTTGGATCGGCTCAATGTTTTCCCGGAGGAAAGTCGCTTTTTCCCGGGCGTTGGGCATCGCCGCCCACTGCCAGTGAGCCGAATGCGCCCAGTAGCGGGCGTTTGGGAAGGTCAGCTCGTAGCCGTCGCGGGTGGTATTCCAGCTGACGGCCCCGCCGCAATGGTCGAAGTGGAGGTGGCTGGGTACCACGTCGGTGATCTCCCCGGGGCCGAAGCCGGCTTGCCGGAGCGAGCCGAGCAGGTCTCCGCCGCCGTGGCGGTCGTAATATCCCTGCCATCGGGCGTCCTGCTTATCGCCCATGCCGCAGTCGACCAGGATGAGGCGATCACCCGTTTCGATCAGCAGGCAGCGCATACCGAGGGAAATATGGTTCCGGTCGTCCGGCGTCGTCAGTTTTTCCCAGAGTACTTTCGGTACTACGCCGAACATCGCGCCGCCGTCGAGCTTGAAATGCCCGGCATCAATTGCGTACAGTTTCATTCTATCCATCCAAATCGTTGCGTCGTTAAAGTAGCGCAATTCCGGGAGAACCTTTTCAGATAGTGCATTTTTACCTCCTGACAGATGCGGAGGACAAGGCGTAAATGATTGAGTTAAAATTGGTTAAAGGCAATACAAGGGGTGGCTTCGAACGTATATCCCGATAGATTTTGGAAGATTGCTTGACATTACTCATCTTCCCGCATCCAAAACGCATCAGTTCATCCTAAAACAATCGTTACGTCATGAAAAAAATGTTCGCAATGGCTCTTCTCGCAGTGAGCGTTGCCTTCTCTTCTGTGTATGCGCAGACTCCGGCGCCGGCTGCCGGCACGGAAAAACCGAAAAAGACCAAGAAGACGACTGATACCGATGCAGCGGCCAAGGCCGAGAAGAAAGCAGCGAAGGAAAAAGCGAAAGCAGAAAAGGATGCCGCAGCCAGCGACGCTGAAAAGGCGGCGAAGGCCAAGGAAAAAGCCGACAAGAAAGCAGCCAAGGAAAAGGCCAAAGCCGATAAAGACGCTGCTGCTACCGAAGCGGAAAAAGCTGCCAAAGCCAAGGAAAAAGCCGATAAAAAGGCTGCGAAAGAAGCCGCTAAAGCCGATAAGGCTGCTGCAGACGCTAAGGCAGCTACCGACGCGGAAAAAGAAGCCAAAGCCAAGGCAAAAGCCGATAAGAAGGCTGCCAAGGCTGAAAAAGACGCGGCCGATGCCAAAGCCACCGCTGCCAAGGACAAAGCCGAGAAGAAAGCTGCCCGCGTCAGCAAGGCCGATGATACCAGCCCTGAAGCCGACGCCGGTACCCGTAAGAAAGTAGCCGGTGAAGACAAAGTGATCGGCAAGGATGGCAAAGGCCGGAGCATTTACCTCGGTCCCCGCGGCGGTCAGTACTACATCAATTCCAACGGCAACAAAACGTACCTCGATGCCGATGCGAAGCTGAAAATCTAAGAGGTTTTCAGGTAAAGAAAGGAGCTGACTCGTTTCCGGGTCAGCTCCTTTCTTTTTTCTGTGCAGTCTGTGTTTTCTGTGAGCTGATTTATTTTTTCACAGACGACACAGACTGCACAGAAAGTATATCACAACCCGCACTGGTTTGAGCTGCCCTCAAGCGTACTACCCGGCAGTACCGGCATACAATCCTTTTTTCTGTGAAGTCTGTGTAGTCTGTGAGCTGATTTAATTTTTTCTCACAGAAAACACAGACTTCACAGAAAGTATATCTTAACCCGCACTGGTTTGAGCCGCCCTCAAGCGTACTATCCGGCAGTACCGGAATACAATCCTTTTTCTGTGTAGTCTGTGTTTTCTGTGAGCTGATTTAATTTTTCTCACAGAAAGCACAGACTTCACAGAAAGTATATCACCAGCCCACACTGGTATCATCTCCCCGCGGGTCGGAGCCGCCCTCAAGCGTACCATCCGGCAATACCAGAATGCAATCCATCCGCCCGAGCGTACCGGCCTGCGGTTCAATTTTATAGCCTTTTGACCGGAGTTTAGCCAGTACCTTTTCAGAAAAAGCACCCTGCTCGAAGGTCGTCCTGTCGGGTAGCCACTGATGATGAAACTTCAGGGCATTGACCGCTTCCTGCATGCTCATTCCGTGATCGATGACATTGACAATCGTTTGAAATACACTGGTGATAATCGTCGAGCCGCCGGGCGTTCCGACCACCATAAACAGCTTTCCGTCTTTTTCCAGAATAGTGGGCGTCATGCTCGACAGCATGCGTTTTCCCGGCTGGACAGAGTTGGCTTCCGCGCCGACGAGGCCAAATACATTGGGTACGCCGGGTTTCACGGCAAAATCTTCCATTTCGTCGTTCATCAGAAAACCGGCGCCGTTGACGACTACCCGGCTGCCATACCCGTTGTTGATCGTAGTCGTAATCGAAACTGCGGCTCCTTCTGCATCCACGACCGACAAGTGCGTGGTTTCGTTGCTTTCATACCCCGGAATAGCGCCGCCGGAAATCGCTTTTGAATCACTGGCTTTGTTCCAATCGAAATCACTCCAGCGTTTGGCGAGGTAGGCGGGTTCGAGCAGTTCTTTCGCCGGTACTTTGAAAAAATCCGGGTCGCCGAGCCATTTGGCGCGGTCGGCATACACCCGCCGCTCGGCCTCGATGATTACCTGGGTAGTCGAATCCGAATGCCAGCCCCACTTTTTGAGGGGATAGGGCTCAACGAGCTTCATGAGTTGAACCAGCGCGATGCCTCCGGATGACGTCGGCGACATCGAAATAACTTTGTAACCGCGGTACGTTCCCGTAATAGGAGTACGCCAGGCAGAATGATAGTCGTCGAGGTCTTTTTGCACAATCGGTGCTTTGGCTTTCGCCATTTCAGCAATCAGCAGTTGCGCTGTTTCGCCTTCGTAAAATCCGGCGCGGCCTTTCTCCTGGATACGCCGGAGGGTTTTGCCGAGATCTGCCTGAACATGCAGCTCACCGGTTTTCCAGACGGTATCCACGCCGGCTTTCAGGAAATAGGGTTCGCCGGGGTTGAACTTCCGGATATCGGAACGGACGCGGTTGAGGCCTTTGGCTTCGTCGTCCGTAAGTGCTACGCCGTTTTCCGCGAGTTCGATGGCCGGTTGAATCACTTCTTTCCAGGAAAGTTTGCCAAACCGCTGGTGCGCCACGGCCATGCCGTCGACCGATCCCGGTACCCCGCTGGCGGAATGCCCGAGCCAGGCCATGTTCGGAACAACGTCCCCCTTTTCGTCCAGGTACATGTCCCGGGAAGCCGCGTAGGGTGCTTTTTCCCGGAAATCAAGGGCGAAACTTTGCCCGGATTTATCCCGGAAAACCATAAAGCCGCCGCCGCCGAGGTTTCCGGCCGACGGGTGCACAACCGAAAGGGCGAAGAAGGTAGCGACCGCTGCGTCTACAGCGTTACCGCCTTTTTTCATGATTGCCGCGCCGACTTTCGAGGCCTCCGGGTGCGCGGACGCCGCCATGACGTGCGGCTGAAATACGCCCTTTTTGTCAGAGATGAAAGGCTTGGCACCCGGATCGTCCGTGATGAAGGTATAGGCGCCTTTTGACGCAGACGGATTTTTCCGGCAACCGGCAACGGCCAGCAAAACGAACAATACAACAAAGGAAAGGTATCGCATGGGAAAGGGAGTTTAACGAAAATAGCGAATCTGCCCCTGAATTGAAAATACGGGGTGTTTCATACGCCTCGCGGAAGCTACGCCGTCTCCTGATGCAAAAACTCTTCTTTCCGGATTTCGTAAAAGGATTGGCGGAGGACAAAGCTCGCCGCCAGGTTGGCCACTATTCCCGCAAGCAGGAAATAGAAAATGGCTGAGTGCCGGTCGGTCATTTCCAGGACCAGAATAGCGGAGGTGAACGGCGTCCGGGTAACGCCCGTCAGAAATCCGATCATTCCCGCAAGTACCAGCAGGTTATGGTGTTCGACAGGTACGGTGAAAACGGTATTCAGCAAAAGCGAAACGAGCATGGCTCCGGACGACAGCGACGTCGCGAAAATACCCGCTGCTCCGCCCGCCGAAAAAGACAGGGCATTTCCGATAAACCGAGCCGGAAACGCATACCACGGGATATGCCCGGTTCCGTGAAAAAGTGCATCGTTGATCAGTTCCTTGCCGGAACCCATCGTCGGAGTGCCGGTGTAGTAAACCAATACAGCGAAGAGTAATCCGAGTGCGGTTACTGAGATGAGCTGGAGGGTAAACCCCTTCAACCGCTGGCGCATTGCGCCGATCCACAGGAGAATACGCGTAAACCACGCGCCCGCGAGCCCCGTCACGAGCGCCAGCAGTACTACCAGCCAGAGCGAAGAAAAAGGCAGCGGAATTACTTTCGGAAAGCCGAGGAAAAGATAAGGGCCGAGGAGGTACTGGCTGGTCATCCCCGCAATAATTACCGAACTCAATACCGCCGTCCGGAACAAGGCAAGATGCGCCTTCGTCAGTTCCTCCACTACGTACACGATACCTCCCAGCGGCGTATTGAAGGCGGCAGCCAGGCCGGCCGCTCCTCCGGTTACGATCATGGTTTTCTGGGAAACCCGATTCCATCCTTCGGGTATCAGCCGGTATACTGTTTCGAAAAGAGAGCCGGCTACCTGTAGTGTCGGACCTTCCCTGCCGGTAGAACCGCCGCCGAGGAGGAGAAGGAGATTACTGGCGACCTTGACCAGCGCCACCCGGACGCTCAACAGGCCGTCGACCCGCTGGTGCGAACGTCCTTCCGCCAGTTCCACCGCCGCCATTAACTGCGGAATACCACTGCCCGCCGCGGCGGGAGCCAGGTAGCGGGTCAGGAGCCAGGCTCCGGCAAAACACAGCGGCGTTGTCAGAAAAATCCAGGAAGGATGTGCTTCGAAAAACTGAATCCCCTGGCGTTCGATAAAGGCGAAAATGCGTTCATAGCCGACTGCCACGAGACCGACCAGGGCCGAGGCAATCAGCAACGGAGCCGCCCGGAAAGGAGCCGTAGAAAGATGGTGGCGGATGAGCCATCGACTGGCGCGTTGTACGATGGGAAGGTTACCGGCTTGCTTCAGATGCCTCCGGAAGCGGATTTCCCAGGGATTCAAATGGTACTTCATAGCGAGGACCTGACGGTATCAACCGCTAAAGTACCTTGTTTGACGCATGAACCGGATAAAGGGTTTGAGTTATGTCAAAGACAAAGTGTCTGCCGTCCGGCAGACACTTTGTTCAACGCGCAAAATCTTCGCCTGCCAGCTCGTGATTGAGCATGCCGGCCGCCAGTGTTCCGGAGGCGACTGCCGCCGAGATGCTCCGCATGGGAATCGCCGCATCGCCGGCCGCGTATACGCCCGGTACGTTCGTCCGTCGCAGCTCATCTGTCTTGATCAGGCCCGCAGGCGTCAGATCACAGCCAAGTTCCTGCGCCAGGGTATTCGGAAGCGTTACCTGCACGCGGGCGAAAAGCGCAGCTATTGAAACGGAGTCGCCGTTTGCGAAATGCAGCTCCTGCCCCTCCGGAGCAGGGGCAATGGCAGCAAGTTCGTGCTCGATAACAGGTATTCCGTGCCGTTCCAGCTCCTGCCGCTGCTCAGGGGTGAGGGTCGCCGGGCCGTTTGTCAGCAGGCGCAGGTCGTTTGACCAGCCGGTGAGCAGTTTGGTGAATTCATATACGACATCGCCGTTCCCGAAAATACCCAGCGGCCGGGAGCGTACTTCGTATCCGTGGCAGTACGGGCAGTGCAGCGTTGTGATACCCCAGCTGTCTGCAAATCCCGGAATAGCCGGCAGGTGATCTTTTACCCCATACGCCAAAATGAGTTTCCGGGATGTATAAAGCGTTCCTGTATCCGATTCCGCTTCGAAACCACCGGGTGCCGGGCTTACCCGTACAATCATACCTGATTCCCGTGCGACTGTCGGGTAAGCGGAGACCTGCTCCCAGGCGATACGGGCGATTTCCGCCGGCTTTTCGCCGTCGCGGGTGAGGAAGTTATGGGAATGAGGCGTCTGACGGTTGCAGGGCTGCCCGCTGTCGACGATCAATACGTTTCTCCGGGCCCGTCCGAGAGCCATGGCGGCAGATAGTCCCGCATAACTTCCGCCGATAATCAGTACATCGTGGTGCATGAACCTGAGGTGTTTTTACATGCAACATTGTTGCATGTAAAAAGTTCGGCTCATTTCTCTTTCCGGAAATATTTGTCGACCAGCTCTTTGGGCTGGTGGGCGTCCGGTTTGCGGTCGAGCTGGTGGTAATCCCACGAAAGCGGTGCGGGTTGCGAAGTAGTCAGCGGCAGGTTATCCCCGAAAATATGCTGGTTCTTTTCCAGCAGCTCCGTCATCTTCCGGACGCGTTCGGCGTGCTCCGGTTTGTCGGCGAGATTGGCGAGCTCCCAGGGGTCATGCTCCAGGTCGAATAGCTGGGTATAGTTAACTTTCGGGTATCGGATGAGTTTATACCGGCCGTCCCGCACCGACCGCTGGAAACTCATGTAGGCTGTAAACAACTCCGATCGTACGCCGTCGCTTTTTCCGGAGAGGACCGGGTTCAGGTCCTTTCCGTCCATACCTGCCGGGACCGGGAGGCCGGCATAGGAACACAAAGTCGGGAACAGATCGAGCAGGTATACAAAGGCGTCACTTTGGCGTCCTGCCGGTATCCGGCGACCCTTGACGATCAATGGAACGTGCATCGAATGCTCGTAAAGATTCTGTTTCCCAAGCAGTCCGTGACTACCGAGTGCCAGGCCGTTGTCAGCAGCGAAGATGACGAGGGTATTTTCTTCCAGTCCTTTTTCCTTCAGTTTGGCGAGGATCTTTCCGATGACTTCATCGAGGTGCGTGACAAGGCCGTAGTATTCCGCTGTCTGGGATCGGATCGTTTCCGGGGTCCGTGGATAGGCAGCCAGAAACTCGTCCCGGATACCCATCGAATTTCCGAAACTGAAGGGGTGCAGAGGCATGAAATTGGCGGGTAGCGGAACGCCCTTTTCGTCATACAGCTTCCGGTACTGCGGCAGCGGCGAGCGAGGGTCATGCGGCGCAGTGAAAGGGATATAGGCGAAGAAGGGCTTCTTCGGGTCGTGCTGATCAAGGAACTGCATCGCCGTTTCTCCGAAAATATCTGTCGAAAATCCCTTGCGGGTCACTTCGGTGAAAGTGCCGTCCGGCCGGAGGTCCTGCGTCGGTACCTGAAAATGGTCTGACATACCGGCAAACATCAGGTTACGCGCCTGGTCGAATCCCCGGGCTACGACTTCCTTTTCATTGTGCCATTTTCCGGTCATAAAGGTTTCATATCCGTTTTTCCGGAGATAGTCCGGAAGGGTCAGTTCTCCTTTCAGCTTGTCGCTGACGCGGAAAAAAGACTTTCCTGAAAGCAGCATGGCCCGGCTGGGCGCGCAGACGGCCCCCTGGTCACCGCCGAGGATATAGGCACGGGTAAACTGCGTTCCTTCTGTCGCGAGCCGGTCGATATTCGGCGTGATGACATAGGGATTCCCGTAGCACCCAAGCGCGTCGGCACGGAGATCGTCGGCAAACAAAATGAGGACATTCGGCCGTCGCTGAGCCGAGGCATCGGAAAGAAACAAGCCGAGAAAGCCGGCGAGCAGGAGAATGAGGCGCATGGGGTAGTCTGCCGGGCAGGCAGTACGTTACAATAATCGTTGCTATAAATCTTTCGAGAAAGACGGGTTTCCGCTACAACGTCAGTAGCTATTCACCGTTGGCATTCGTCGTCAGTACCTCACTCATGTAGTCAAAGAATGGGCGCATATGCTGATAGGTCAGGTCGGCCTGCTCCAGAAAATCAGGACTTAGTACTTCTTCATCGGTAAACCGCCGGATCAGCAGGTACTGTTTGAAACGCAGGAGATCAACCGCCTCATGCTCCTTATCAAAACCTTTGGGTACTGTCTTTAACTGCTCGCCTTCCAACGTGCCGAAGGTACTGACAAAGGCAGGGCTTGCGAGTATTTTCTGCAACGGTGCCGGATCAAAGGCAATGTCGTCGCGTACCCGTTTCAAATCGTCGTTATTGGGCCCCCAGAAGCCCCCGGCAATAAGGCTGTTGCCTGGTTCCAGATGGAAGTAGTAGCCACCGCGGCGGTACCTGGTCGCCCGGGTGAAACCACCGCTCCAATTCGTTTTGTAGGGTGTTTTATCCTTCGAAAAACGCGTATCCCGGTAAATACGGTGCAGGGATTTTTTGCCGGAGAGGGTTTCAATCTCATCGTGCCTGTTGACTGCGTGCAGCAATGCGTCGGCAAAACCTTCTATCGCCTCCGTTTCCCGCAGGTATGTACCCTTGTGCTGATTAAACCATTCCCGGTTATTGTTTTCTTTCAACGCATTCAGAAAGTCAAAAGCGGATTGTGGAATCTGTACCGTGTTTTGTTTGGCCATGGCTGTGATAAGAATGGGCGAATGATAAGATGCCGGCGGGAAAACCATACCTGCTGGTTTTCAGGAATTATTTAGACCCGTCCTGCCGTTACCGCAATATATATGGCAAAAAGACGTCCCCCTGAAACAGATAAACCCTCTTTCCGAGAAAGGTTTGAGGCGATGCGGAATCTGCCTGCTTTTTTCCGGCAGATCTGGCAGACCAGCCCCCTGCTGACAACGCTCAACTTACTGCTCCGGCTGGGCCGGGCAATCGTACCGGCTGCCAGCCTTTATACGGGCAAACTGATTGTAGACGAAGTCGTCCGGCTCACCAGTACCCATTCTTCCGACCTGAATACCCTCTGGCTTTGGATAGGTGTCGAGTTTGGTCTGGCCATTCTCAGCGATTTGCTCAGCCGGGGTATCAACCTGTCGGAAAGCCTGCTGGGCGACTGGTACGCACACCGTACCTCCGTGCGCCTGATGGAGCATGCAGCGACCCTGGACCTGGCGCAATTCGAAGATGCCGTATTTTACGACAAACTGGAACGTGCGCGTCAGCAAACCGCCGGCCGTACCCAGCTGCTGTCGCAGGTTTTCGGGCAGTTGCAGGATGTTCTGACGATGACCTCTCTGGCCGTCGGGCTCGTCGCGTTTCAGCCCTGGCTACTGGCGCTGTTGCTGGTGGCGGTGATACCGTCATTCCTAGGAGAGCTGCATTTCAATGCCCGAAGCTATTCCCTGCAACACGGCTGGACGCCGCAGCGGCGGGAGCTGGATTATTACCGTTACATCGGCGCGAGCGACGAGACTGCGAAAGAAGTCAAGCTTTTCGGCCTGTCGGACTTTCTCATCCGCCGGTATGAATCGCTGTCAGAACAGTATTTCCGGGAAAACAGAAAGCTCTCCATCGAGCGCGCCGGCTGGGGCAGCTTACTGCTGACCATCGGCACGGTCGGGTACTATGCCGCCTATGGCTATATCGTCGTGCGGACCGTCAGCGGGGCGGTTTCCCTTGGCGACCTGACCTTTCTGGCGGCGTCTTTCCGGCAAATGCGGGGACTGCTGGAAGGTCTTCTCGGGCGCTTCAACAGCATTTCCCAGGGCGCGCTGTACCTGAAAGACCTGTTTGAGTTTTTTGAAATCCGGCCCAACATCGTTTCGCCGGTCCATCCCCTGCCTTTTCCGGCCGAAATACGGGAAGGGTTTACGTTTGATGACGTCGGTTTCAAGTATCCCAATTCTGACAAGTGGGCGGTAAGGCACCTGTCTTTCCGCCTTCATCCGGGAGAAAAACTCGCACTCGTCGGCGAAAACGGCGCCGGAAAGACTACTCTCGTCAAATTGCTCGGCCGCCTCTATGATCCCGACGAAGGGCAGATCCTGCTGGAAGGCCGTGATATCCGGGAGTATGACCTGGCCGAGCTCCGCGCACACATCGGTGTCATCTTCCAGGACTACCTCCGGTTCCAGTTTTCTGCGGGAGATAATATTGCCGTTGGCGATATCCTGCAACGGGAAAACCAGCCGGTCATCGAACGGGCGGCGCAGCAAAGCCTCGCCGACGACGTCATCAGCCGCTTGCCCGGCGGATACGGGCAGCCGCTGGGGCGCCGCTTTTCCGGGGGCGTCGACCTCTCGGGCGGGCAGTGGCAGAAAGTCGCCCTGGCACGCGCGTACCTCCGCGAAGCAGACCTGCTCATCCTGGATGAACCTACCTCCGCATTGGACGCCCGCGCGGAGTATGAAGTCTTCCAGCGCTTTGCCGAACTGACGAAAGGCAAGATGGCGGTACTCATTTCGCACCGGTTCAGTACCGTCCGGATGGCCGATCGTATCCTGGTGCTGGAAGGAGGGAAGGTATTGGAAATCGGGACGCATGAAGAACTCATCCGCCACGGCGGCAGGTATGCCGAACTGTTTGAACTACAAGCGGAAGGCTACCGATAACCACAAAAAATTCTGTGTATTCTGTGCTTTCTGTGAGATAAATCTTTTTTGTTTCTCACAGAAAGCACAGAATACACAGAAAGAAACAAGCCGTCTTCAAAACAACGGGGCTGTCTTTCGAAAGACAGCCCCGTTTGCATTAGTTCAGGTTAAACCGGATCTGAACGCCGCCCTGTGTGACGGCTCGCCGGAAGGAATTCGATACCAGCGGATCGTTGACCATCCGGTCGATGTACACCCGGAACGTCAGCTGCTTGCTGGCGTTATAGGTGACACTCGGGTTGAGCTGGAAGAAGAGGTTCCCGGCTGTCGGCGTGGTTTCGCCGTCCAGCTTCCGGATCAGGTTTCGCTGGTCGCGGTAGGCTACCTTGCAGTCAAACGTCAGCTCGTTTTTCAGGTGGATGGTCCGCCCGCCGAACCGGAAGCGGACGTTCTGACGGGTAAACCCGACGTGCCCGACAAACTCCTTGTTATTGACTTCATTGACGGAGACGTTGGAAAGGTTAAGTCCCACGTTCCGGTCCTGGTTGTATTCAAGACCGCCGGAGATCCCGTCTTTCGTCCGGAACTGCACGCCCGCGAGGGGAGAGAACCGTTCCACAAACGAAATCACACTCATCACGTACACGGGTACAAACTGGTTTTCGGCGTTGACCTGCGTCGCGAACGGGTACAGCGGTGCGTTCAGGGCTACGAAAGCCGCATCGTAGTCGAGCGATGAAACGAAGTTCCCCACGTTATACGTGCTCGAGTAGGAGTGGCTGATCTGTATTTGCGAAAACCGCTTCTTGAACCAGGGAACGTTCGTCAGCCCGTTGTAATTCAGGCGCCAGTTTGGCAGCGGAATTTTATAGAAAGGCGAGAACTTCACTTTCTGCGGGCTCTTTCCGGAATACGCTGCAAAGAAGGCCGGAATCAGTACATCCTGTGAATTGAGGTTGTAGGCGTCGCCGGCAGGGTTCGCCACTTTCAGTCGGTTGAGCAGAATTTCCCGGTACTCCTTGAACCGCTCGAAGTTGGCCGAGAAGTTCTCCTTGTTCGTTTTTTCGAAGGCCGTCAGGAACGACAGGTAGCTCATGGAATAGTTTCCTGACCGGACGGGCGACTGGCTTTCAAACACGCCGCCAACCGCTCCGGGCCGGAAAAATTCCTGGTAGTTGTCGGACCGGTTCCAGCGCATATCCACGAACATCTTGAAGTCTTTCCACGGCTCCAGATCCGTTGTTGCTTCGAAACGTTTGGTAACCGACTGCACGAACGGCTGGTTTTGGACAGTACTCCTCGTCAGCCAACCTTCGTTCGCTCCCCGGTGCCGGATACCTGCGTCCTGGCTGCCCAGGATAAACTGATAGCCGGGTACGCCGCTGCGGTCGCCGAAGAATTGCGGCGTCGGCAGGAAGCCCGGCAGGATCGTGGATTCCTGAATCGCATACGAATACCGGATACCCCGTACCGTCAGCAGCAGACGGGAAACGCTCTTGAGGAAAACGTTGGATTCCCGTTCAATCTCCTCGAAATCACCCGGGCTGCGGGCAATATCCCGGCGCGGCGCACGCGGGGAGTTGACCCAACGGAGTGCTTTTACCTTGTTGTACAGGGCGACGAAGTCAATACGGCCCGTCAATACCCGCTCCCGCTGGTTCTGGATGATATTTCCAAACGGGATATTGAGGGAATCCTTGATACCATAGCTGTTGGCCTGGAACTTGTAGGTAACGTTGTACTGTACCTGCGCCGTCATCCAGTCGGTAAGCGGAAACTTGTTGAGCGGTATCTGCCAGGTATTCGTAATGCGCTGTTCGAAGTTCTTCATCCGGCCAAAATGGCGGAGGCTGTTCCAGACTGAATCCCGTTTCTGCTGAGTATCGAGCTCGCCATAAGGTTCGTCGATAATGGCCTGGGCTGTAGCGTTGTACTGGGCATTCCAGTTTTTCGAGAAGTTCCAGTTAAGCCCATACAGACGGTTGAAGAGCCAGTACTTTTCAAACAGCGGCGTAACGCCTTCGGTCGACAGGTTGGGTTTCCCGGCCGTCGACCCCGTGAGGGCATTCCGGTACTGGGTTTTGATAAAGCTACGGTCCATATCCGCCCGGAATGTTACGCTGTTCGGAACAGGCGTGAAATTGAAATCCTTGATGAGCTGGAAAATATGGCTGTCATTTTTCCACTTTTTAAAAGGCTCCCAGGGTTTCGGCGCGGTAGTGAAGGCGTAGTTGATCCCTCCCCGGCGGGAAAGCTGCCGGTACTCCGCCATCGTGATACTCGACCGGACGGCATCCGAATAGGCATACGTGAAGGAGAAGTTTTCGATGTCGTAGAACTGAGCCCGGCCACTCGGGTTGACCCGTATCTTCCGGACATTGGAAAAGTTGAACGACTTCCGCATGGTATTCTCCTCCACCATTTTCCGGTAAGCAGCGCGCTCCGACGGCGTCATGGTACTCAGCGAAAGATCGAGCGGCATGTCGGGGTCGAGGGGATTGAAGTGCGGCTTGATGTTCGTCCGGTCGTAGCTGAAGTAGAACGGAATCTGCAGGCCCCATTTCTGCGGCAGCAGCTTGTCCAGGTTTACGTTGGTGGCAATACCGAAAGCCGTCGAGTTACTCTGCGAGCGCTCCGAAATCCGGGTTTCCACCCCGCCGAACCCATAGGTTTTGATCGCCCCGGTGAGCGTTACGGTGGCAAAGTCGGCGAGTTTGATATCTGCCCGGGCAACGGCCGCATAGCCGGACTTCTGATCGAAGTCCGTCGCATGGAACTCATCCAGCCATACGCAGAAGGATTTGGATTGCCCGTCATCTGATTTCGGATTTCGTACCCCGAGCATGATGACCTGCACTGCCGATATGTCGGGGTTACCGTACACGGTGATGCGGTATTTGCCGTCGTCCGAGTCCATGACAAACGGGATCGTCGTGATACCTCCGGCTTTGGCCCGTTCATATTTGGCTTTCCGGAGATCATCGATCGCAAAATCAAACTTGTTATCCGCCGGCCAGATGAGATTCGCATCCGCGGCCGAAACCGGGATCTTGGTTGCAATCAGACTCTTGACTTCGATTTCGTAATAGTTGTCCTTGAAATCAGTGCCGAGACGGATAAACGCAGACGTTTTCCCGTCTTCGTTGGCTGAATTGTCCATGTGGACAGACATTGTCAACCGGCGGTACTGGTTCAGGTTGTAGTTGACGACTTTGTAGGCGGCCTTCGAATTACCGTCACGGAGGTCTGTCACACAAAGGCTGAGAGACTGCTCGTTCAACTGTGCGTTGTTCAGCGTCGTAATGTCGCGGTCGCGCTCGTATCCCGGAGGAACTACGTATGGTACCGATCCGGCGCCCTTCGTGCCCGGTCCGTTTTCTTCAATGCTGACGGTCGACAGCTTGAAGTTATCATCTTCCGGCTCCGGTACTTCGCCGATACCCTTCGCATTGAGGTCGTAGGGATACTTCCGGTACTGGAAGCCTGTCAGCTGGAACTGGGCGAAGCGCAGGACAACCGGTTGCTCAAAATCCGTCATCACCAGACGCATGAAGCGCATGGATTTGTAACCGGTGATATTACCTACTGACCGGGACGGCTTCCGGATCTCCACGCGGAACAGGTACCACTTCGAGCTGTCGGCAGCTACGGCTTCGTCCACGATGTTGTTTACCCCGATGCGGAACTGGTCCGGCCGGACGGGGATTTCATATTCGTAGTAAGCCTCGGTTTCGTTGACGGTATTGTCGGTGTTGAGATCTTCGGAATCGGGGAGGTTGGTCGACGACGGCGTGACGGTATTTCCCTTCGCGGTATTCGGCGGAGAGTTGTTTTCCATCCCCATGAAGTTCTTGTACCGCTGGATAATCGACCAGTTCTTCTGATCGGCTTCCGTCGTCAGGTAGTAGGAGAAATCATCGTTCGACGGGTCATTGGTAATCTTTTCAATCGCCTCGGCATCGCTGACCTTCGGCCGTACCTGATCGAGGTAGCTCTTGAAAAACCGCTGCTCGTCGGTATTGTTCAGCCCGTCCAGACCGATGTCCTGCCTGGCGATGTTCTCGTTGTCGAAGGCGTTGATGACAAACTGGCTCTTCGTAACCCGTCCCCAGGCCGTCGAATCGACATTGGCACCGGTACCCTGAGAGACTATCGTACCGGTAGGCATCCCGTTTTCAAAGCCGAAACGGCTGTCCGGAATCACGTCTTCCGAAATATCGCCGAGGTGGATGAGGAGCTTTCCGCCGGTGGTGTTTTCCTGGTTGAAAATACCGTCCTGTACCTTGCTCAGTTCCGTATTGGTCGGGCTCTTAGAGAACGGGCTCATCATCCAGAACTCAACAATTTCGATGTTGGAGTTATCAAAATCGTTGTCGGAAGTGATCGCCCGGGTAATGGCCCCGAAGTTCTGTTTCGGGTTCCGGAGCAACCCGCGGGTATCCAGATCCGGGTTGTAGTTGTACATCCCGCGTTCGGAGGGGAAGTATGAAATATCGAGGGTATTGAGCGGCAGGTTGTAGTTCTGCAGGGCTTTTCCCTTGAAAATTTCCTGAGGAAGGAACTGACGGACAAAGAAGTTCTTCACGTCCAGGTTGGAAGGTACGAGCCCGGTTCCGAGACCGCCGGCGCCGTAAAACGTCTGGTCGATGTTGTACACCGAAATCTTCGCCCGGCGGTAGGCATACTCCAGCGGGTTCGACGGCGTACCCTTCGGAAAGCCGTCGGGTGTGGCGCCCAGCCGCCAGCGGATGGGCTGCCGCGTGAAGTCGTAAGTAGTCCGCGTACCTTCAAAATCGTCGATGTAGCTGCGGTTCTGTGCCCGGGGAGTCACGCCCGGCAGCAGTTGCGCATATTCGCCGGAGAAGGCAATGGTCGACATTTCCTTCGTCTGAATCAGCGGAAGCGCATCGAGCGCCCGGGTCAGGAATGGCGCGTCTTTCTTCAGGTTGGCGTCAAAGCCGAACATGAAGTTGTTGACCGGTTCGTTGCCGATCGCTACCCGGCGAAGGTTCCCGGGAGTACTTTCCCGGAGGTTCATGACCGTTGCTCCGACGTGAAAATCCCTGTCGATCCGGTAGTCAAACCGGCCGGCGAGCAGCGTCCGGACCTGGTTGTTGAACATATCGGGCGTTTCCCAGCTTACCGTGATTTCCCGGCCCGAAGCCATAAGGGACTCGTTGAGAATACGGACGGCGCCGTTTTCAACCACAAAGTCGGTTCCGGCGGTGAGTGCCGAACCGCCGGCGGTTACCTGAACGGTTTTTTCGTCGACGCCGAAGCCCAGCTGAACCGTCGCGCCATTCGCGCCCTGGTAACTACCCTTGATATAGAACTTGTTCTTATCGGCCTGTTGAGTTGCGTCGGTTTGCGTACCGCGATACAGCGTAGTTTGTACATATTTTTCGACAAGCGCGGGGTCGTTGTTCAGTTGCGACCGCATCGTCGAGCCAAACGGTTCGAGGACTGGAAAGATAATCCGCCCGTTTTTCGCGTCGATGGTGATATCGTCGACGAAGTCAAAGTTTCCGTCCGGCTGCGCATCGCCCATCTGGTTCAGGTGGTCAAGGTTCATCACCTGCAACAGCGGCACGCCCTTGATATTTCCTTCCTGAAGGGAGGGGTTATCCACACCCGTGATGTCGTCCTTGTAAATGACGCGCGCCTGGAACCCCTGCTTCTGCACGCTGATAATGCCGCCGGTATAGTTCGTGACGCTGTTGTTGCTGCTGGCGGCCTGGGCGCTGAGGGAATAGATGTTTTTCATCATCAGGTCCCACATCGGCAGGCTGGTATTGTTCCGGATCGTGGAGGATTTCAGCAGTTTGAGGACCAGTACTTCATCCTGCGCCCGGTTCTGATAGTCTTCCGTCAGTTCCCCAACCTTGTATTTCCGGCCTTGATAGGTGTATTCGAAGGCGACGGCGATGATTTCATCGTTCCGGATCGGCGTAATCAGCGACAGGTAGCCGAGCTGCGCGTTGAATTTGAATTCCCGGTCGCTCAGCTTCCGTGCGCCGCGGAGAATGTCAAAATCCGCTCCGCGCACATATTGCCTGGTTTGCAGCTCATTGGCCACGTTGTCGATCTGACGGACGTTCGCATTCTGTGCGACGTTGTTATACAGAGCGTTGACGCCGTTGTCAGACGGCGACCCTGTCGACCCGTTAATCGGCTGAACCAGCGGCGACGTCTTGTTATAGGGATTGCCTTCCCCAAGGTCAGCGAGACCTACCAGGTTCCGGAGCGTTTCCGTGTTCTGGGAACGGTTCGTGACATATACCTCTACCCGCGTGACATTCACCCCGGAGGTAATCATGGGTAGCTGCTTCAACGACCGTTCGTAATTCTCCCGGAAGAAATGGCTCAGAAAGAAGTGCCGGTTTTCGTCGTACAAGTCTTCCCGGATCTCAAAACCCTTGTTCAGCGCCCCGCCTTTCAGGGTGATACTCTGACGTTTGGAGCGTTGCTGAGCGGCGACAATGTTGACGTCCAGCTTTCCGAACCGCATGGCCACGTTGGCTCCGAAGAGGTTTTCTACTCCTGGAATGAGCTGGCTGTTGGTCCGGAAACTGGTGTTCCCCGCCTCGATTTTCTGGATAATATCTTCTTCCTGATTCCGGAAGCCGAGCTTGAGCTTGTTCTCGAAGTTAAAGGCTGCCTTCGTGTCGAAGTTGGTGTTGAGATTCAGCTTGTCTCCGATTTTTCCGGCGAAGTTGAGGGCGATGTTCGGCTTGAAGTCGAAATACCCCCGGCGCCGGTTGGCTACGGCGACACTGGGGTTATCCGTGGCTTCATGCTTGTAAAACATGTCCAGCGTTACGGAGCCGTTCGGCAGGAAGTCGATCAGATTGGAACCGAAAATCCGGTCGAGAGACGGGTCCGACAGCTTGATCTGCGGAAACAAACCCCGGCCTGAAATTTCACTTTTCCCGCCCGAGCGCGCCGCATACTCGCGAAGCAGCTGCTTGTAGGAAGCGTCGTTTTGAATACGGAGATAATCCTCGAGGGAGATGTTCTCGCCGGGACGGTACGGAACAGTCCGGTCGCCTACCCGAAACTGATCATAAACGCTGATTTTCTGCTGTTCCGGATTAAACCGAAACTGGGTTTGAAGGTCTTTTGGATCACGGGGAACCAACGGAGACTGTGGAAGCCTGTAACTAAAACGGGTGGCCAGTCGATCGGTCACTTTGAGGAGCGGGCGACGGCCGGTTTTCGTACGGTAAAGAGTATCCTGTTGGGTTGAATCGGTGGGGACGACCTGCGCCTCGGCGGCAGCAGACGTCACCCCAATAAGCAAAAAAGCCCGTAATACACGCGGGACCGATCTCCTGAGCCTGACTGGAAAGTCTGACAGTCGAACGGGTTGGGGAATTCGCATTGTTAGGTAGAGTATCCTTCGCAATTGGCTTTAGACAGACTGGGTATATTGGACTCCAGGGGGCAGGAGCCTGATTTTCGCCACCTTGTAACGTCCAAAATAGGGGCAAAATTGCAAAAAAAATAGGTTCCGGCGGGTCTTCCTTCGAATTATGAAAAGATAACCCCCCGAAACCTGTATCATTTTTTGCCGTTCTCAGCGGAGCGACAGCTTAATTAATTCTTCGACAGTCACATCCGGTTGCTTTTTCAGGATAGTTTCAACCGACTTTTCGGCAGCCGGGCGCGGAATACCCATGACCACCAGCGCGGAAATGGCGTCGTTCCGAACGGCCGATGAGCCGCCCGTCAGCAGACTGGTCTGCGTGGTCCCTCCCGTCAGGGATTCCTTGCGCATTTTGTCTTTCAGTTCGAGGATTACCCGTTGGGCGGTTTTCGCACCGATGCCCTTGATGCCCTGAATGACGCGGAGGTCTTCCGCTGCGATCGCCTGTTTGATTTCTGCCGCAGACAGAGAAGACAACATGACGAGCGCCGTATTCGGACCAATACCCGAGACGCTCACGAGGTCCAGGAAAAGCTGTTTTTCACCCGGCTCTGCAAAACCGAAAAGGACGTGGGCGTCTTCCCGGATAGCCAGATACGTAAACAGGCGGCATTTTTCCGGAATCGCCGGAAGCGCCGAAAAAGTCTGCAGGGAAATACGGACTTCATAGCCGACGCCCTGTACATCTACAATGGCATACGCCGGTTCCTTGTAGGTCAGTTTGCCGTCGAGGTAAGCGATCATGAGTAAACTGGTTGAATGGGGAGGGTATCCCTCCGAATGAAAAAGCCCTTCGGGGAGAAGGGCTTTAAATATCAGATAATGAGCAGCTTTTGTCCGGGTCTGACTTCATTTCCCTTGATACCGTTGATCTTCTTGATCTTGTCGATGGAAATGCCGCCGTACCGTTGCGAGATCTTCCAGAGCGTATCCCCGCGCTGTACCGTATGATACTTGCGGGCCTTGCTCAGGCGCTCCGACCGCGGCGAGTTGCTGACTTTCGCAACCTGGGCCGAGGAGGCGGGTACCTCTACCAGCTTGTATACGACCAGCTTCTGTCCGGGGTGAATTTTGGCGCGACGACCGAGGCGGTTCCAGATTTTCAGGTTCCGGCCGTCGATGTCGTACTTATGCGCGATGGAAACAAGTGATTCGCCCCGGCGCACACGGTGAAGGAATTTTTTGGAGGTAGTCCGGACCGGTTCTTCTTCCTCGTCTCCGAAATCGCCGTCGTCACGCGTTTCGGAAGCAGCCAGCATAACCTTGTCGTCGTACGGCAGGCGGATCGCCGAGTCTATAACCGTCTGGCGGTGCGCGTAGAAGTACTTCAGGTCATTTTTCGGAAGACGCAGGGGAAACTGGCGCGTATCATTCGGCAACACGTCCGTCAGGATATGCGGGTTGAGTTGCCGGATTTTGTCGTAGGGAATTTGCCCGGCAACGGCCAGCGTCTTGAGATTCAGGTACGAATTGACGTGAATGGTATCAAACGAGGCCTGCCGCTGAACCGAGTCGGGGCGGATGCCGTGATCGTCTGCATAATGCATCATATACACGATCGCCGCGTATTGCGGGACGTATCCGCGGGTCTGCTTGTGCAGGTAAGGATAGACGTTCCAGTATCCTTTCTTCCCGCCGGAACGGCGCATCGCGCGGAGTGCATTGCCGGGGCCGGTATTGTAGGATGCCAGCATCATTTCCCAGTCGTAATTGAAGATACGGCCGAGCTGCAGGAAGTACTTGCAGGCTGCTTCCGTGGCTTTGTAGGGATCGAAACGTTCGTCGACATACTTGTCTACCCGAAGCTTGAAGTCGATCCGCGCCGTGCTGGGCATGAACTGCCAGAGGCCGCCGGCGCCGGCATAGGAAATGATCGTCGGCTCCAGCCGGGATTCGATCAGGGAAAGATATTTCAGCTCGTCGGGGAGGCCGTACTGAGCGAGGTATTTCTCAAAAATGGGGAAGTAGAGGGCCTTCCGCTCCAGCATCGTTTTGACGAAGGAAGGCTTGCGGACGGCGAAGAACTCAACGAACTGATGCGTGACATCGTTGTGCGTCAGCGGAATCTCCTTCTCCAGCTTGGCCATGCGATCATGGACAACCTGAAAATCCACGTGAGGAATAGTGTCCTGCGGGGAAGCAACGGTTTTCGTTGAATCGGTTTGTGCTCCAGCGGAACAAATCGAAAGAGTGGCGGTCGCCAGTGCGACGGTCAGGATTCGAATTTGTTTCATCATGTTGTGTTAGGCAATTTTCCGGAGCATCGCTCCTACAACTCACTAAACATATTTCGTTGATCGAGTGGGGACAGACAGGCTGACCCGCTCTGTTCCGAACAGAGCCGGCCGGGTTGACTGCACTTTTGTTTCTTCAGATAGGTACTTCTTCGCTGGCCTGGACGAACTGCTCGAGGTATCGGGCAAAGGCAAGCAGCTTTTCTTCCTGAAAGGCGCCTGCCAGCACCTGGATTCCCACCGGGAGGCCCTGTTCGTCCGTTCCCAACGGAAGCGAGATAGCAGGTACACCCGTCACATTGGCCTGAACGGTAAAGATGTCGGCCAGAAATGTTTTGATCGGGTCGGAGTTTTCTTCTCCGAGGGGGAAGGCAACCGACGGCGTGGTAGGATAGAGGAGAAAGTCATACTCCTGGAAATGCCGCTCGATTTCTTCCTTAATCAAACGCCGGACCCGCTGGGCTTTGGTGTAATAGGCGTCGTAATAATTTGCACTCAGCACAAATGTACCCAGCAGAATGCGTTTCCGGGCTTCGGCTCCCAGTCCCTCGGTCCGCGAAAGACGGTAGAGGGAATCCAGGTCGTGCGCCTTCGGACTGCGGTACCCGTAACGTACTCCGTCATACCGGGAGAGGTTCGAACTAACCTCGGCCGTCGTCAGGATGTAATAGGTAGGCAGGTAATAATGAGCCAGGGGAAATTCCACCGGCTCTACGGTATGTCCTTCCTGCCGGAGGCGTTCGATCGACTGGCGGAGAACCGCCTTGACCGATTCGTCTACTCCTTCAGAGTCAAGACTTTCGCGAAAATAGCCAATTTTTTTGGAACCGTCTATGGAAAGGTACTGAGAATACGACGGAACGGGCCATTGGGATACCGTACTATCCTGCTCGTCTCCCCCGGCCATGATTTCCAGAAGCAGCGCGGCGTCTTCGACACAGCGCGTAATCGGGCCGATGGTATCGAACGAAGAGGCATAGGCAAGCAGCCCCCAGCGGGACACGCGCGAGTAGCTGGGTTTGAGTCCGACTACCCCGCAAAACGCAGCCGGCTGCCGTACCGAACCGCCGGTATCCGTTCCGATCGACGCAAAACAAAGATCCGCCTGTACCGCTACGGCCGAGCCGCCCGACGAACCACCGGGTACCCGCGTGGTATCGGCAGCGTTGAGCGTGGGGCCGTAGGCCGAGTTTTCGTTGGAAGAGCCCATTCCGAACTCGTCGCAGTTCTGCCGGCCGATGATGATGGCATCTTCGTCGATAAGCCGCTGAATCGCCGTCGCCGTAAACTGGGACACAAATCCTTCCAGAATCTTGCTTCCTCCGTGCACACCGTGCCCGGCATAGCAAAGCAGGTCCTTGATCCCGATGACCATACCGGCAAGCCTGCCGGCAGTACCATTCGCCAGGCGGGCATCCACTTTCGCTGCCCGGGAGCGGGCTTCATCGGCGTAGGTAGCCAGAAAGGCATTCAGGTGAGACGTGGATTCAATACGGTCCAGGTAATACTCCACCATGTCCCGGCAGGAAACAGTACCCTGACGAAGATCATGCTGGAGGGCGCGGAAAGAGGAATAGTACTTCAAAACAGAAACAATCTGGAGATATCGGTAAAAAACAACAAAAGGGCATAGCCGGATCGGCTAAGCCCTGTAGTGTCAACGACGAAGGTTATTTATTGGCTTCTTCGCCTGCTTTTTCAATTTCGTTGCGAACGTCTTTGCTGGCATCCTTGAACTCACGGATTCCTTTTCCCAATCCCCGCGCGAGTTCCGGAATTTTCTTGGCTCCGAAGAGGAGAATGAAGGCAAAAATAATCAGGGCGATTTCGGGCCCACCGAGGCTAAACGCCAAAATTGATGCCATTTCCATGTCAGATTCTTTTATAGTGACGGTAAAATTAACAGTTTCGTTTTATAACTCGGCCAATGCGGCAGGGTTTTGTTTTCCGAAACGGCCCTTCTCCGGGGCTATTCTTCGGTCTCCAGCGGCACAGCCTGTTTTTTCTCCCACTGCCGGAAACGCTCCAGATCTTCGGAGATCGCTTTGAACAGCCAGAGGATAAGCGCAACGTCGTCCGTCAGTCCGATGATCGGAAGTAAATCCGGAATTACGTCGATCGGACTGACGAAATAAATGAGTACTGCAATCGTGAGTACCAGGCTTTTCCATGGAATCTCCCGGTAATCTCCGCGGGCATACGAACGGAGTAGCCGTCCGAGCAGCCCGACCTTCTCCTGTACCTGGCTCACCACGCCATTTGGCGAAGTATTGAGCTTCTGGAATACCTGCGCAAGCAGCTGCAGGATCACAGCCGGATTTTTGGCAGTATGCCCCGCTTTGGAACGGGCGTTCCGGAAAATCACAGAGTTCAGAATCCGGTTCAGCAGATTGGTTTTTTCAGCCATTGAGTATGTTGGATAAGACAAACCCGGCGCCGGTAGCGGTGCCGGGTTGTGCCCTAAAAAACGCCTGCCTGACGCTTATTGTTTCATGTGACCGTCGACCAACCGCCAAATTGTCAGCGGATTGGCTTCCCGGAGCGCTTCAGGCAGCAAAAAGTCCGGAAAATCCTGGAACGTCACCGGGCGCACAAACCGCTCGATCGCTTTGGTGCCGACGGAAGTAGTCCGCGCGTCTGTCGTCGACGGATACGGCCCGCCGTGCGTCATCGCATGGGATACTTCCACCCCCGTCGGAAATCCGTTGAGGACGATCCGGCCGACTTTCGTCTGCAGGATATGAAGCAGGTCTGCGTATTCCCGCAGGTCTTTCTCTGTGCCGTGAACAGTGGCGGTCAGGTGCCCGCCGAGCGACCGGGCAAAGGCATACAAATCGTCGGTCGACTCCGCCCGGAGCAGTACCGACGAAGGGCCGAATACTTCTTCTGTCAGGTGGTCGTCTTCCAGTGCCGCAGAAACGGAGGTTTCCAGGACGACGGGTTTGACCTGGCGGTCATCGTCTGTCACTCCGGCGCCGAGAACCGCGGCTTTCTCCGTCAGGTTTCCGATCCCGGCAAGGTATGCCTGGCGTATGCCTTCGGTCAGCAGGTAGCCGCCTTTGGTCGCCGCGAGGAGGCGCGCGGTTTCATTCGCAAAATCCTCCTGGTCCGGAGGCAGTACCGCGACGCCGGGATTGGTGCAGAACTGCCCAACACCCAGCGTAAGCGACTGGATATAAGCCTGTGCGAGGCCGGCGCCCCGCTCTTTCAGTATATCCGGAAGGAAGAAGACAGGGTTTGTACTGCCCATTTCGGCATATACCGGAATAGGCTCCGGTCGGCGTGCTGCCGCGTCGAACAAGGCTTTTCCTCCCCGGAACGAACCCGTAAAGGCAACCGCTTTGACAGCAGGGTGCTCCACCAGCGCCATGCCCGGCGTAGTACTCACGCCGTGTACCATGGAAAATACGCCTTCCGGAAGAGATAACCGGTTTGCTGCGCGAACGATGGCTTCCCCAACCAACTGGCAGGTACCCGGATGGGCCGGGTGCGCCTTGAACACAACCGGGCAGCCGGCAGCCAGTGCCGAAACCGTATCCCCACCGGCTACAGAAAAGGCCAGCGGAAAATTACTGGCGCCAAAAACAGCTATGGGGCCAATAGGCAGCAGCATCTGCCGGAGGTCCGGCTTCGGCGCAGGTACGCGGTCGGGCAGGGCATGATCGATACGTGCCTGTACCCATGAACCTTCCCGGAGGAGTTCGGCAAAAAGCCGGAGCTGTCCGACGGTCCGGCCCCGCTCGCCGGTGAGGCGGGCTTCCGGAAGCGCGGTTTCGGTACGGGCTATCTGAAGCAGGGGATCTCCGAGCGCAAGGATTTCTTCGGCGATGGCTTCCAGAAAATCAGCCCGGGCCGCAGCCGATAGCCGGCGATACGGATCAAAGGCCTGCTGCGCGAGGGTAACGGCCTGGTCTACTTCCGCAGACGTAGCTTCGGTGTAGGCCGGTCCGGCCGGCTGACCCGTCGCCGGATCATACCCGAAAAAAGTATGGGTACCCTGATTGGATGTTTGATAACCAATGAGTTGCATAGGACGGAAGAGAGAAGAGAATCAGGCTACCTCATTGACGAGGGTCCCGATGTCTCCGATGGTGATGTGTATTTCGTCGCCCGATTGAAGGGTGAATTCATTGGGGGGAACGATGCCGGTACCCGTCATGAGGTAGGCTCCGTTGGGGAAAGACATTTCCCGGAAGAGGAACTCGGCCAGTTCAGCAAAACTGCGTTTGATCTGACTGACCTGTGTGGTGCCTTCGAAAGCAGGAACGCCGTCGCGGCGGATTTCGAGGCGGATGCTGGTATCGGGCGAGAGGGGCTCGTCTGTGACATAGAGACACGGACCGAGCGAAGCCGCGCCGTCGTATACCTTCGCCTGGGGCAGGTACAGCGGGTTTTCGCCTTCGATACTCCGGGACGACATGTCGTTGCCGATCGTGTACCCGGCCACTTCGCCGCGCCGGTTGAGAAACAGCGTCAGTTCCGGTTCGGGGACGTTCCAGGTAGAGTCCTGCCGGATGCGGACCTTGCCGCCCGTCGGCACTACCCGCTCAGGAGTACTTTTGAAAAACAGCTCAGGCCGCTCGGCGGCATACACGCGGTCATAGAAAGTGCCTCCGCCGGCATCCTGTGATTCTTCCATCCGGGCCGTGCGGCTCCGGAAATAGGTCACGCCGGCTGCCCAAACTTCCTGGGAGCCGATCGGCGCGAGTACCTGGGCAGAAATGTTTTCTTCTGCCTGCGCCGTCCGGATTCGCTCGCGGCAGGCAGCCGCCAGGTGGTCCTGGTTGACGAAGGCGTCCCAGTTTTCATCGGAAAGAAGGTAATACCGGTTGTCGTGCTCAAGCAGCACACCGGAAGAAGTGCGGAACAGTTTCATGATTCAGAGGAATAAAGAAAGCCCGCCTCCCGGCCGGGCTTTCGTGATAAAGAATGTCGTTTCATGCTTTGGAAGCCTCCCAACGACTACGGAAAAAAACGGAAAACAGGCTATTTCATCTGGCGAACCCAGCGAAGTGTATTCCGGGAGTTATCAGTCTCCTCCTCCGGCGTTTCGGGTTCCGGGAGCTTGCCTTTGGGCGTTTTTTTTTCCAGCTCCGCTTTCAGATCCACCAGAAATTTCCGCAGCTCCAGCAGGGAATCTACCAGGGCAGAATTGTTCTCTTGTTTGAATTCTTTATTCTCGAGGTACTTACGGGCACCTTTCAGGGTATATCCTCTCTCCTCGACCAGCTGATAAATAATCTCCAATTGCCGGATATCTTCCTTCGTGTACATACGATCTCCTCCCCGGTTCCGCTTAACCTTGTTTTTCAGCGTCGGGAAGTTGTCCGTCCAATACCTCACTTTCGAGATATCGAAAGAAAACATCTCAGCAACCTCACGGATAGTATAATAGCGTTTCTCGTCCGTCATGTCCGCCACTTAGTTAACGTTGAAGGTGTTGCATCACAAACCCCAAACAGCCACAAACCCAGCAGGCTCCGTCCCGACAATCGTCGTCACAGGCTCGCACCGCAGGGTCTGAGGGTATAAAAACACCGGCCGGATGACCGGTTCAAACGCTTAAAATTGTTTCATTTTTGTGAAAAAACGGCGAAGAATTTCCCTTTAATTTTTACTTTTTTTTTAACGGGTTGGTTCTCAACGGCTAAAAATAATTCCCTATCATCCCTCGCGAGATTTATCCGCCCTTTCGCCCTGAGGGATTTTTCGGTTACCTTTGCGCCCTCAAATTGAACGTGGTTCGCCTGTTTCAACAAAAACAGGCATACAGAATATCCCCATGACTTCCAGAGAGATACGGCAGGCTTTTCTCGACTTTTTTGTGTCCAAGGGGCACCTCATCGTTCCGTCGGCTCCCCTCGTAGCCAAGAACGATCCGACGCTGATGTTCAATAATTCCGGAATGGCCCAGTTCAAGGACTACTTCCTCGGAAACGGAACACCCCCGTCGACCCGCATCGCGGATACCCAGAAATGCCTTCGCGTTTCCGGTAAGCACAACGACCTCGAGGACGTAGGCTTCGATACCTACCACCATACGATGTTCGAAATGCTCGGTAACTGGTCGTTCGGTGATTACTTCAAAAAAGAAGCCCTGCACTGGTCCTGGGAGTTGCTGACAGTAGTCTATCAGCTTCCGAAAGACCGGCTGTATGTTTCTGTCTTCGGCGGCGACGAGAAAGACGGCGTACCCTTTGACCAGGAAGCCTTCGATATCTGGAAGGAAATCCTCGGCAGCGAAGACCATATCCTGCTTGGAAACAAGAAAGATAACTTCTGGGAAATGGGCGAAGTAGGCCCCTGCGGCCCCTGCTCCGAAATCCACATCGACCTGCGTGATCAGGCTGAGGTAGACCGTGTGCCGGGTAAGTCGCTTGTCAATGCCGACCATCCTCAGGTAGTCGAAATCTGGAACAACGTCTTTATGCAGTTTGAGCGGAAAGCCGACGGCTCTCTTATCCCGCTGCCCGCACGGCACGTTGATACCGGCATGGGCTTCGAGCGGCTTTGCATGGCGATCCAGAAAAAGCAGTCGAACTACGATACAGACGTTTTCTCCGGAACAATCGGCTTCGTCGCCAATGCCTCCGGCAAGAAATACGGAGAGGAAAAGTGGGCGGACATCGCCATGCGCGTTGTTGCCGACCACATCCGGGCTATTGCCTTTGCTATTTCCGACGGGCAGCTGCCGTCCAACGTCCGTGCCGGATACGTCATCCGCCGGATTCTGCGCCGCGCAGTTCGTTACGGCTATACGTACCTGGGCTTCCGGGAGCCGTTTCTCTACTCCCTCGTACCACTTCTGGCCGAACAGTTCGACGGCGTATTTCCGGAGCTGAAAGCCCAGCAGGATTTCGTGGCAAAGGTCATCCAGGAAGAAGAGGCGGCATTCCTCCGCACGCTGGAAAAAGGCCTGACGCTGCTCGACAAAATCCTCGTTCAGCAGCCGGGTGAAGCCGGTGGTGTGATCGACGGCCAGACGGTCTTCGAGCTCAACGATACCTTCGGATTCCCGGTGGATCTTACGGCGCTCATCGCCCGCGAAAAAGGATTTACGATTGACGAGGCCGGCTACCAGAAAGCCCTCGCCGAGCAGAAGGAGCGCTCACGCAAGGATGCCGCCACCGAGAAATCAGACTGGATCGAACTGGCGGAAGCCGGCAAGACGGTCTTCCTTGGTTACGATCAGCTGGAATCGGATTCAGTGATCCTGCGCTACCGGAAAGTGGAAGCAAAGGGCAAGACGCAATACCACGTGGTACTCGACCGGACGCCGTTCTATGCGGAGTCAGGCGGGCAGGTGGGTGATACCGGTCGGCTGGAATGGCCGACGGCCTCCCTGATCGTCGTCGATACCAAAAAGGAAAACGACCTCAGTATCCACGTCATCGAAGACGAAGAGTTTGAAGAAAAGCTGAAAGCGCACGGTACCCGTGTGAAAGCGGTAGTCGACGCGCACCGCCGCAAGCTCATCGCTTCCAACCACACCGCCACGCACCTGATGCACAGCGCGCTCCGTGAAGTACTCGGCGCGCATGTGGCGCAGAAAGGCTCGCTTGTGAGTCCGGACGTGCTGCGGTTCGACTTCTCACACTTCACTAAAATGAGCGACGAAGAAATCGCCCGGGTGGAAAAGCGTGTCAATGAAAAGATCCGCGAGAATATTCTTCTTCAGGAAGACCGCAATGTTCCGATCGAAGAGGCGCGTCAGCGGGGTGCTACGGCATTGTTCGGTGAGAAATACGGTGATTTCGTACGCGTTATTACGTTCGATCCGAACTACTCGGTCGAATTGTGCGGAGGTACCCACGTACCGGCAACAGGCGAAATCGGTCTGTTCAAGATTACTTCCGAAGGTTCCTCTTCTACGGGCGTTCGCCGGATTGAAGCGATTACGTCGGAGAAGGCCTTCCAGTTGCTGGAGGAACAGGCAGGCCTCCTCGCCCAGCTCCGCGAACTGCTGAAAGGGCAGGATGTACTGAAGTCGGTGCAAACCCTGCTCGACGAAAAAGCGGATCTTCAGAAACGGGTAGAAACCCTGGAAATCGAGAAGCTGGGCAGCGTCCGCGAAGCCCTTCTTGCCAATGTAAAGGAAAGCAACGGCCTGAACGTGGTACTCGAAGAAGTCAGCGTACCCAACGCCGACGCCCTCAAGCAACTGGCTTACCAGCTCAAGGATAAGGTCGACAACCTGTTTTGTTTGCTCGTCGCAGACATCAGCGGCAAGCCGGCGCTGGCACTGATGATTTCTGAAAACATCGTGAAAGAGCGCGGCCTGAATGCCGGTCAGCTGATCCGTGACCTGGCGAAGGAAGTCAAAGGCGGCGGGGGCGGGCAGCCGTTCTTTGCTACAGCCGGCGGCTCCGATGTCAGCGGATTGCCCAATGTACTGAAGAAAGCAGCTACGCTGATCTAGTATTTTCTAGCGAATAGATCGCAAAACCCCGGGGCGAAAGCTCCGGGGTTTTTTAGTTAGTTGATCGATTAAATAGGCAATAAAAACAACCTGTTTACCTTCGGAATTGCTGAGTTATACCGGTATATTAATGATTGTTTTTCCTTACCAGTACCATTTTGCCTTTTTGTTCATTCTCCCAAAACTAAAAACCAGAAACTACCCGTATGAAACAGGTTTTTTTACTGCTATTGTTGTGTTTCGCTTTCACAGGTTTCGCCCAGACGACCGTGGTTACCGGAAAGGTGACCGGAACAAACGGCGAGATACTGGCGGGGGCGACGGTCGTCGAGAAGGGTACTTCCAACGGAACGACCACCGATGCGCAGGGCCGGTACCGGCTTACCCTGCTTTCGAAGACGGCCATACTGGTCGCCTCTTATGTAGGTTTTGAAAAACAGGAGATGGCGGCCCAGCCGACGCTTGATTTTGTCCTTCCGGAAGGAAACCTTCTGAACCAGGTGGAAGTAGTAGGTTCCCGGAGCCTGAACCGCTCTCCAACCGATACGCCGGCGCCGGTTGACATCATCGATATTCAGAAAGTGACGTCCCGGACCGGGCAGCTTGACGTTAACCAGCTATTGCAATATGCCGCGCCTTCCTTCAATTCCAACCGGCAAACCGGCTCGGACGGCGCCGACCACGTAGATCCCGCTTCGCTGCGCGGGCTGGGGCCGGATCAGACGTTGGTACTTATCAACGGAAAGCGCCGGCATCAGTCCTCACTCGTGAACCTCTTCGGAACACGCGGCCGCGGTAATACCGGTACTGATCTCAATGCCATTCCGGCGGCGGCGATCGAACGGATCGAAATTCTCCGCGACGGAGCGGCGGCGCAATATGGTTCCGACGCGATTGCCGGCGTTATTAACATTGTCCTGAAAAGTACGACCGGCGTCCTGGAAGCGAATGTCAACGGCGGCGCGTACCAGGCGAAGTACCGCTTCGATTCGAAGAAATTCGACGGGCTGAACTACAACGTCAACGCCAACTACGGCGTCTCGGTAGGGAAAGACGGATTTATCAACCTCACCGGCGATTTCAACTACCGCGATCATACCAACCGGGCGAATACCAACCCCGGTGACCTCGCGCGGCGTCAGTATGGCGATCCCCGCATCCAGAATGCGTCTGTGTACCTGAACGCGCGGATACCTCTCAGCGAAAAGACCCAGCTGTACGCTTTCGGCGGGTTGAATCACCGGAAAGGCGATGCCTATGCCTGGACGCGGTTTGCCGGTGATGACCGGAATGTACCGGCGATCTACCCCGATGGTTTCGACCCGATTATCTCCAGTAAGATCGAAGACCGGGCGCTGACCGTAGGCGTACGCCGGCTCATTGGCAAAGGCGATCTGGATTTTTACAATACGATCGGGCAGAACAAGTTTCACTACCTCGTCAACAATACCCTGAATACGTCGCTCGGAGCGGCTTCGCCGACGTCTTTCGATGCCGGCGGGTTTAAACTCCTTCAGAACGTAACCGGATTGCGGTACTCCCGCTTCTATAAAACCGTTTTGCAGGGATTCAACCTGGCCGCGGGCGCGGAATACCGGGTGGAGAACTACCAGATTTTTGCGGGAGAAGAGAAGTCTTACAAAAGCTATGTGCCAGGTGTAGCGCCGGGTTCGCAGGGCTTTCCCGGCTTTCAGCCGTCGGACGTCGTCAACAAAAACCGCAATAACCTGGGCGTTTACGTTGACCTCGAAGCGGACCTGACGAAAGCCCTTATGGTGGGTATCGCCGGCCGGTATGAACACTACAGCGATTTCGGCGGTACGATGAACGGTAAACTTTCCGCTCGCTACAAGCTTACCGACTACCTGACGCTGCGGGGAACGGCGAGTACGGGTTTCCGCGCGCCGTCTTTGCCCCAGATATACTTCAATTCGACGATTACCAACTTTGTCCAGGGAAAGCCTGTGGAAGTACTGATTGCCCGGAACGATAGCAAAGTGACGCAGGCGCTCGGCATCCCGAAACTGAAGCAGGAAACGTCTCAAAACCTCAGTTTGGGGGTAACGCTGAATCCGGCTGCGAATCTGTCGCTGACGGTGGACGGCTATCTTGTGAAAATCAAAAACCGGATTGTATTGACCGGACAGTTTTCAGATGACGACGATGTGATCGGAGAGGACCTGAAGGCGTTGGGAGTAGGGAAAGCACAGTTTTTTACCAATGCTATTTCAACGACGACGAAAGGGCTCGACGTCGTCCTGACGCACCGGATGCCGCTCGGCGCCGGGCATCTGACTACGTCGCTGGCGGCTAATTTCAACAAATTGACGATCGACGAGGTAAAAACCACGCCGAAGCTGGAGGGCAAGCAGGATATCTACTTTGACATCCGGGAGCGGTACTTCGTCATGGCTTCTGCGCCTCCGTCGAAAATCAACCTCGGGTTCGATTATGCCCTGCAAAAGTGGAATTTCATGGTGCGGCTGACCCGTTTCGGTGAAATCAAACTGGCCGACTGGAACTACGATCCTCAAAAACTGGACGTATATACGCCGAAAGTCACGACCGACGTAACGGTCGGATACCGCTTCTCGAAGCAAATCGGCCTGGCGGTTGGCGGAAGCAATGTCTTCAACGTCTACCCCTCCATGTTTACCCCCAGCCTCACCGAAACCGGCGGCGCCTGGGACCCGGTCCAGATGGGCAGCAACGGGGCATTCTGGTTCGCGCGGGTGAATTTGAAGTTCTGAGCAAAGGGCGTGGAGCAGGGGGCATCAGGCGATTCCCTCCCCTGCTCCCTGCCCTTTGCCCCATGCAAAAAAGAGACGGCTGCCTTTTTGGGAAGCCGTCTCTTTTTTATGCAATCTTACCCTCTGCCCTCTGCCCTACCCATACTTCTCCAGCTGCTTCACCAGCACTTCAAAGTCTTTCGGATAGGGAGCCTCGATTTTGACTTCTTCGCCGTTGAGGAGGTTGAACGTCAGGGAGTAAGCGTGCAGAGCAACGCGCTTCATGAGCGGCTGCTCGTCCGTATCTTTTTTGAGGTTGAAATTCCGCTTGAGCGCAGAGAGAAAGACGGGTTTGCCGCCATAGGTCGGATCCGAGACGATAGGCGCCTTCAGGCACATCAGGTGAATACGGATCTGGTGCATACGCCCCGTAATCGGCAGGCATTCGACGATGGTATATTGCCGGTATGCCTTCAGGGTGAAGAAAAGTGTCTCTGCTTCCTTGCCTTTGGTCCGGTCGATTTTTACGATACCGTCTTTCGGCAGCGCCAGAATAGGCAGGTAGACCGATTCTCCCTGGAAATCATGTACGCCATTGACGACGGCATGGTACCGTTTGACCGTCTCCCGGTGCTCAAACTGCATCGAAAGGTGTCGGTAGGCTTCCGGGTTTTTGGCAATAGCCAGCACGCCGGACGTTTCCTTGTCGAGCCGGTGGCAAAGCTGCGCATCGTCGGTATACGCCCGGGCCATCCGCAGGATACTCTGGGAGTTGTCGGCCTGGCGTTCGTCGAGCGACGCGATGTATGGGGGTTTGTTGATAACGATGTAGTCCTCGTTTTCGAAAATAATTAAGTCCTTAAAATCCAGTGGCTTCATGGCGCAAAGGTACGGCGAAGTTACCGGGAGGCAAGGCAGCGGCTCATTATTAAGGGCCGGGCGGGGATTACTTCCCGTACGGGTAATGGTTTTTTTCGGGACGGGCGGTTTCGCGGATGACGGAAAACCACGCAAATTCTGCATTTTGCCATATTTTCTGACCAATCCCTCTTCCTCGTTTCATGGACGCGTTCGAATCCCGCATTGACCTAAGTGAGTTATACCAGACAGTAGCCGATATCCGCGCAGAAGTAGGCAAGGTGATCATAGGCCAGCAAACCATGATCGATCTGCTGCTGACGGCGCTTTTTGCGGACGGGCACGTGCTCATCGAAGGCGTGCCGGGCGTGGCGAAGACCCTCACAGCGAAGCTGCTGGCCAAAACCATCTCCGTCGATTTCAGCCGGATTCAGTTTACGCCGGATATGATGCCGTCCGATGTCCTCGGTACTTCCGTCTACAGCCCCAAAACTGCGGAATTCGAGTTCAAGCCCGGACCGGTGTTTTCCAATATTATTCTCATCGACGAAATCAACCGTGCCCCGGCCAAAACCCAGGCGGCGCTTTTCGAAGTCATGGAAGAGCGGCAGGTAACGAACGGTGGCCAGACATTTCCGATGCGGCGGCCCTTTCTGGTACTCGCTACCCAGAACCCGATCGAGCAGGAAGGGACATACCGGCTGCCGGAAGCGCAGCTCGACCGTTTTCTCTTCAAGATCGTCGTTGGCTATCCGACGCTCGAGCAGGAAGCCGAAATCCTGAAGGGCCACCACGAGCGCCGGGTGACCGCCGAGAACGGCATATCCGCGGTGCTGTCTCACGAGCAGCTCGCTGCTCTGCGCGAAAAAGTCAGTCAGATTCTGATTGAAGACAAGGTACTGGCCTATATCGCACAGATCGTGCACGAAACGCGTAACTCCAAATTCCTGTACCTCGGCGCATCGCCCCGGGCGTCGGTTGCGCTGCTGAGCGCCACGAAGGCATTGGCTGCGATCCGTGGCCGGGATTTTGTCACGCCGGAAGACGTACAGGAACTTGCGGCTCCTGTCCTTCGTCACCGCCTGATTCTGACGCCGGAAAAGGAAATGGAAGGTACTACGCCCGACGACATCGTCGCCCAGATTCTCAAGAAAGTAGAAGTCCCCCGCTGATCTCAGCGGCTGAGGGAGCCGGGGCGATCTGCTTCCCGGCTTCCCCGGGTTTTGTCGGGCTCAGGTCCCATGATGACTTCCAGCGTCCCGCCGGCCAGAATTTCGGCGTGCGTGAGGTAGGTTCGGGTAAACGGCTTTCCATTGAGCATCGCCGACCGGATGTAGATATTCGTGTCAGACGTCCCTTTCGCCCGGAGCGTAAACGTCTTTCCATTTGCCAGTTTCAGGCTTGCTTCGGGGAAAACCGGACTGCCGATGACGTATTCCGGTCGACCGGGGCAGGCAGGATAAAAGCCCAGCATGCTGAAAGCCAGCCAGGCTGACATCTGACCGCCGTCCTCATTGCCCGACAACCCGCCCGGCCCGAGGCCGTATTCTTCGCGGATCAGCTTCCGAACCCAGTATTGCGTCTTGTAAGGCTGCCCGCCCCAGGCGTAGAGGTACGCCGTGTGGTTGCCGGGTTCGTTTCCATGCCAATAGTATCCCTTCGAAAACATGGTGTCCAGTTTGGCATTGAAGCGATCGGCGCCGCCGATCTGCCGGATCAGTCCGTTCACATCCTGCGGAACAAACCAGGTATACTGTGCCGGCGATCCTTCTGTAATGAAACTGGCCCGCTGGGCAAACGGATCGAACGGAGTAATCCAGCGACCGTCGGCATACCGGCCACGCGCCCAGCCGGTTACCGGGTCAATAACATGGCGGTAGTTCAGCGCCCGCGTGGCCAGTTGCCGGGCGTCGTCGGTTTTGCCAAGCGCCGTGGCGAGTTGCGAAAGGCAGAAGTCATCGTACGCATACTCCAGTGTACGGGATACCTGCTCCCGCCGGTGAAATGCCTGCCAGACGGAGTCCTCCAGCGGTATATAGTTGTACTTCAGGTAGCTTTCCATACCCCGGCGACCTTTGCCGGAGACATAGCTCTTCCAGTCCGGATTGGCCTCAAAAGCATTTTTCCGGAGATAGGCATAGGCCGATTGTACATCGAAATTCCGCACACCTTTGAGGTAGGCGTCTGCAATGGCCGACTGAACGTGATCGCCTACCATCGCTGCCGTATACTGATTCCAGCAGGGGAAAATGGGCATCCAGCCGCCCTGTTCCGCTTTCTTGGTGAGCGATTGCATCAGGCTGGCCGAGCGTCCGGGTTCCAGCAATACATGCAGGGGCAACCCCGCCCGGAAGGTATCCCACATGCTGAAATCGCAGTAGTAGTCATATCCTTTGGCGACATGGATAGTCGTATCATCCGCAAAGCCGGGGTATCGGCCATCCACATCGGAAAAAATGCGCGGCGTCAGTTTGGTGTGGTAGAGTGCTGTGTAGAAAAGGGCCTTGTCGTTTTCGGAACCGCTGACGAGTACCCGGCCCAGTTCCTTGTTCCAGGCTGTTTCAGAGGCTTTGCCGATGGCATCAAACCGGGTGTCGGGGATTTCGGCGTCGAGGTTGCGGCGCGCGCCGTCAAGGTCGGTAAACGACGTGCCGACCCGGGCCGTCACCTGCAGGCCTGCGTTATCCGCAAATTCCAATACTGCGCCTACCTGCTTCCGGTTTTGGGTACTGCCGGAGGCTGAGCGGGCCGCCGAAAGTGACGTACCTTCAAACGTCTGTACCTGCCGGAAGGGCTGATCAAACCGGATGACGAAATACCCGCTGAACCCGGCCGACTCTCCCGAACCCTGGTAAATACGGTGCACCGGATTGTACCCCACTACTTCGTTTCGCTCCGGATGCACTTCGATAAACCCTTCGCCCTCATCACTATTGGGTTCTGCCAGCACGAAATGCCGGTCTTTCTTCCCGAAACGGAAACGCAGTATACCTGCCCGTTTGGTAGCGGTTAGCTCTGTTTTTATTTGATAATCAGGTAATTGAATGGAATAATAGGAGGGCGTGACGATTTCTTCTTCGTGGGAAAAGCGGGATTCCGGTTTGGTTGTCGGTATGCCGGAAAACGGCATCAGCGTGACCGTCCCATAATCCTGCACACAGGAGCCGTTGAGCCAGTGCGTGCCGCGGAAGCCGTTGATTTTGGTATCCGTGTAATAGTAAGGGACGATACACTTGGTTTCGGTACGCCGGGTTTGCGGCGTCCAGCTGGTCATCCCGTGCGGATGGCCGATTGCGGGCGCGATCTGGCCCTTGGCTTCACTTCCTGCTTCGCTGTGGCGGCGGGCCGATTCGGTGGTGCTCGGAGCCGAACCAATCAGGGGATTGACATAGCTGACCGGTGATTTTTGCTGACCGGCAACCGTGCCGGCAGTTATCAGAAGGAAGAAAAGAAAGCGCATGGGGAAACAGGGTTACCTCCGGAGAAGACCTTCAGACGGCCGGTAAACCCTGCATACCGGCCGTCTTTTCGCGTCAGTACCGGCGAAGGATCCGCTCGACTGCCGTCAGATAGCCACCCCCGAAGAGGTTGACATGCACAAAGAGCGGGTACAGGTTATACAGCGGAATGCGTTCCTGAAAGCCCGGAGCAACCGGGAATGCCTCGTAATAGGTCTGGTAAAAGGCCGGGTCAATGCCGCCGAACATAGTCGTGAAGGCTATTTCCGCCTCCCGGAGGCCGAAATAGGTAGCGGGGTCAACCAGTGCGACGAGCCCGTCGGCGCCCGTCATGACGTTGCCGCTCCAGAGGTCGCCGTGCAGCAGCGCCGGTTGCTCGTCGGGCAGCAGGCCCGGAAGTTTCTCACAAAGCCGGAGAAACTGATCGTGCAGCTTGCCGGTAATTTTCCCTTCGAGCAGGGCTTGTCCGGCCTGTACTTTCAGGCGGTTTTCCACGAAAAACGAAATACCCGAAGGATTCCAGTCATTGTTCTGGGGAAGCGCGCCGATGTAGTTGTTGAACTCCAGGCCGTGCCGGTCGTTGGTAACCCGGTGCAGGCGGGCCAGCTTTTCCCCGAAGTCTACCCAGTAGCCGGGTTGCGCCGGACCGGATTCGATGAAGTCCATCATCAGGTAATTTCCGCCGCTGCGTTTTCCGTATCCATGAACCTGCGGAATGGTCAGGATACCGGTTTCCCGGAGCCGGTTCAGGCTTTTGGCTTCGCTTTCGAACATGCGATCCTGGTCGCCTTCGTTCCATTTGACGAAGAAGATGCCCTGCGCCGTCGCGACTTTCGCCGCCAGGTTGAAATTCCCGCAATAGAGAAAATGAAATTCCCGGACGTCCGGGCGCTGGCCCAGGGTATCTTCCAGGACACCTTCGATGAAGTGATATTGATCTGTACTTTGAAACATAGGGCGGCTGTTGGAGCTTACTCAATGAACCGGAAGGAGCGTCCCGTTTTCGATACGGTATTTCACCTGCCCGTCGGCCGACTTCAGTTCAAAATCGGCTTTGACGCCCATCCGGACGTCGCCTTCGATCGTCAAACCGGTCGCATCGAGTTCCTGTGTGCCAAAGAAAACAGATAAATCCCCGAATTCTTCGACTGTTCCCCGGATATACCATTTTTCAGGCCGGTTGAAAACGGCCAGCTCCTGCCGGTTGACGGCAATGTCGGTGAGAATAGCTTGCCCGTTGCGGACTACGTGTACGTTGCGGACCAGCAGGTCATACACAGCCCGGCCGTTTTCCGGAATTGTCTCGTAAGCCTTGATATCTTCTTTTCGGTAGCTGCCGGAGGCAATGGCCTGCAGACCGGTCAGCAGCGCCAGGTAATTGAGCTTGCGGATATAGAGCTTCTCCGGATCACCGGCATAGCCTCCCGATTCGATCAGAATAAGGGAGCTGCCCCATTTCTGGATATTGTCGCCGAACGCGCGGGGTTCAAATTCATCCGAGTACCGGGCTACCTGGCCCGGAATATAGGTTTGAAGCATGCGGTTCAGGCCGACGATGAGCTGCATCGAACGCTTCCGGACGTCATTGATTTCCCGGGCCTCGTTATAGGCGGTGGCCAGGAAGGAAACGGTAGCCAGCTTCCCCGTCGGGCCGGCAGAGTAGCGCGGCGACTGGTCATGCAAATTGAAGGCAAAAGTTGGCTGAAGCGTCTGCTGCAACTGTTTGAGCAGGCGGCCCTCCGGAGTCTGGAGGCGGAGGGCATCGCGGTTCATATCAATACCGAGTGCTGTACGCCGCGTCCAGGCTTCCGCGCCGTCGGGGTTCAGCATGGGGACGAAATAGAGTGTCGTCCGGCTCAGAATTTCAGTACGGAGGTCGTCGAATCCGTCTCCTGAGGCGGCAAAAAAACGGAACAGGTCGAAGATGGCCATCGTTGCCGTGGCTTCGTCGCCATGCATCTGGGACCACAGCAGTACTTTAACGGGACCGTTCCCGAGGCGTACCTGAGAGATGGAGCGGTTTTGGGTGGATTTTCCCACTTCCGTTACTTCAAACGACGCCGGCAACTGCTGCATTAGCGGAACCAGGTCTTTATGCCGGAAGCGGCGCTCGGTCAGCGCCGGCTCGCGAAAGGTATCGTAGGTATCGGAAAGCCGTTGAGAAAGGGATTGAGCAGACATGGTAAACGAAAAGAGGCCGAAGCTCAGCAGGAAGGTAGAAAAGCGAAAAATCATGAGAGCAGGGGCTTGGTGTTAAACAGAATCGGGGCGCGTCAGTTGCCGGACGATATCCCGGTGTTGCGGAAAAAGATCCAGCAGACCGGAACGTGTGCCGAGTTCAAAATCCGAAAAATCGAACCCCGGAGCAACGGTACAGCCCACCAGTGCGTATGTACGGACGGGGCGTGCGCCAAACCAGCTACCGGCCGGAACTACTGCCTGGAAAACTTCACCGGCATCCGGATCCGAACCGAGGCGGATCAGGCGAAAATCGCCCGAGGGATCGATGACGGAAATCTCCAGCGGACCGCCGGCGTAAAAATGCCATATTTCGTCGGACTGAATGCGATGAAGCGAAGAGAAATGCGGAGGTTCCAGCAGGAAGTAGATGGCAGTGCTGAAGGACCGGTCGCCGGCAAACCCTTCCGGAAGTGCGTAATGCGGTATAGATCCGGCTGATCGATAGGTTTCAGCGTAATAGCCGCCTTCCGGATGAGGTTTCATCTGATAGGCGTCAACCCAGTATGAGGCAGATTTCATGAATATTGTAAGGTCGTTCCAATTTTTTTTAAAAATAACGAACGGGACGTGCAACGCTGGGACGAATGCGCTTGTCATTGTGATGAAATTGATTCAGAGGGGGACGAACGAGTTGTTCTGCGTGAAGAGAGCCGAAAGGCAGAAGGCTGGAAAAGAGTGACTTATAAGCGAGCGGAAGGGATCAATGGAAAAACCCGTAGCCTGTCTGCCTTTTATAACTGACCCTTGGAACAGACGTTATACATCGATCGTCATTATTCACTCGTCGAAGCCTGCAAGCGGGGAGACCGGAAGGCGCAGTATGAGCTGTATCGTCTGTATTCCAAGTCGATGTTCAACGTCTGCATGCGGATACTGAATCACATCGGAGAAGCGGAAGACGTACTGCAGGAGGCCTTTCTGGATGCATTTCAGAAGATTCATGATTTCCGGCAGACGAGTACTTTCGGCGCGTGGCTGAAACAGATCGTCGTCAACCGCGCCATTAATCAGCTCCGGCAGCGCCGCCTGGAATGGGCGGATGTCGGGGAAGAAGCCGAAAACGTCGGCGAGGAAGACAGTCCGGCAGACGAGTCGGATTGGGAAATTGCCCGGGTTCGGGACGCGATTCAGCGGCTCCCGGATGGTTTCCGGACCGTGTTGACGCTGTACCTGCTGGAAGGGTATGATCACGAGGAAATAGCGGAGATTCTTTCTATTTCCGAATCGACCTCCCGGACGCAGTACATGCGGGCCAAGCGGAAATTGCTGGAACTGTTAGCTTGAGTTTTAGTTGCCGGACATTGTCCGGATTCGTATAGATGTAGCCTGGTACATGGGGCTTTACTGCTCAGAAAGATGAAAAAAGATCGTATTGAACGTTTCATTCGGGACAACCGGGAGGAATTCGATGCCTTCGAACCGCCACTCGGAATGTGGGCGGAAATCGAGCGCCGGCTGCCGGAACCTGTTTTCCCGTCTGACGAGGAGAAAGAGACTAAAATTATCCCGCTCGGAACGGGAGCAGACCGGAAAAAGCGATTTTTCCTGGACTGGCGGATGGCGGCGGGCGTTGTCCTGCTGCTGGGCGTCGGGTTCTTTGCCGGACAGTATTTCGTCAAGCCGAAAAATACCGACCCGATTATAGCCAAAGTCAGCCCGGAAGAAGGGAAAACGGCATTCCGCTATGCTTCCCTGATCGAAAGCAAGCGCGAGGAAATCCGGACCATTGAACAGACCGACCCGACGCTGTACCGGGAATTTGCGTCTGAAATCGAGCGGCTCGATTCCGATTACCAGAACCTTCGTTCGGAACTTCCCCAGACTCCCAATCAGGAGGAACTGGTGGACGCGATGATTCAGAACCTGCAAATGCAGCTGGACATCCTTAACCGGCAGCTTCAAATTATCAACAAGATTCAGCAATCCAAGCAAAGCCATGAAAAGACTATTTAGCGGCGTGTGGCTGGCACTGCTTCTGACTGCTCCTGCCTGGGCGAGTGATGTGTCAGGGACGCTGGCCGAGCGGAAACGGACGATTGTCAAGTCGTTCAGTGTTTCCGGAAAAGACAACCTGTATCTGTCCAATCAGCACGGTGACGTGCGGATACATATCTGGGACAAGAATGAGGTCCGCGCGGAGATCCTGATCCAGGGGTTTGGAAAAGACGACGAGGAAGCGCAGAAATTCATTGATGCGGTGGAAATCGACGAATCCCGGAACGGCAATCAGATCCGCCTCGAAACCCGGTACAACGAGCCCAAAGGCAACTGGAACTGGAAGAACCTTGGGTGGGGCCGTTCAGAAGAATCGAAAACCCGCGGCGTACGGATCAGCTATTCCGTCAACATGCCGAAATACGTGGCGCTTGAGCTTCAGAACCGCTTTGCCAATGCCCAGCTGGCCGATTTCTCGGCGCCGCTGCGGGTGAATACCCAGTACGGCAACTTCGTGGCGGATCGCCTCATGAGTACCGACAACGATATCCGGGTGGAATACGGCAATGCTACCATTAAAGAACTGAACGAGGGGAACCTCAAAATCCAGTACTCCAAACTGGACCTCGAAAAGGCGGATCGCCTCCGGCTGATCAACAACTACGGTTCTCTGCTGGTGAATGAAGTGGGCGACCTTGACGCGACGATCCAGTACTCCAAAGGAAAGATCGGCAAGCTGAAGGAACAGGCCCGGCTGAATATCAATTACTCGGACAACGTACAGTTGCCGGTGTTGATGCGGACGGTCCGGAAGGTGGATGTGCGCTCGAACTATACATCGGTTCGTTTGCCTGTGGGAGACAGCCAGGACATGGATTTCGACGTAACTGTCAGCTATGCCAACTTCGGCTATCCCAATAACCTGCCGATTGCCTTTGACGTGAAGGACGATGGCTCCGGCGAGGACGGTAAACACCGGTACGTCCCGAAAATGACAAAAACTTATAAAGGAAAAGTCGGAAAGGGCGGTTGCACCGTACGCATTGTCTCGAATTACGGCGCGGTGAAGTTTGTAGACTGATCCGGACGCATAGATAAAAAAGACGACCTGCCGGGTCGTCTTTTTTTATGCTCAGATCGAAAAGTTGGTTTTGAGCCATTCACGTGCCAGCGTCATATCCTGCTGGGTCAGGTTATGGCTGGAGGGCAGTATTTCATGCTGTACCCGAAAGCCTGCGGATGTCAGCAGCTGCTCATATGCCTTCATATTCGCCGGCTGGAAGTACGGGTCGGTCTGACCGGAGGTGAGCAATACCGGCGCGCCGTTGGAGGTTGCCGGTTTTTCGTCCGGGAGGGGCAGCATAGGTCGCCAGAGAATCGCGCCTGCCAGCAGTTGCGGATATTTCTGAAGAATGGCTCCGCCGATATTGGCGCCGTTGGAATAGCCGAGGGCGATGACTTTGGAGAGGTCGAATCCTTCGGAGGCAGAAACGTTTTTCAGGGTTTCGACGAGCTCGTCGGTCCGGAAGCGAAGGTCGTCATAATCAAAGATTCCGGTACCCAGGCGACGGAAAAAGCGGGTAGTCAGGCCGTTTTCCAGCACATTACCTCTGACACCGAGCAGGTTGACGTGCCCTTCGGTCAGTTCTTCGGCCAGGTTGAGGAGATCGTTTTCGTCGCCCCCGGTTCCGTGGAGCAGGAGGAGCGTCGGCCGCTGTCCGGGTTGTTCGGCTGCGGCGATGAATCGGTATTTCAACGGATGAAAGGACATAGTCTGGTCTTTTATAGGTGCGGTGGCGTGGTTCACCCGTGCGGTGAGACGTCTTTCTGTCTGACAGACAAAGATGGATATAAAAAAAGTTCAATTACCAATCGCGGCCCGGAGGCTATATTAAGAAATGATGATGTTTTAAATCAAACAGTTAGCGAATTTTTATGGAGAACCATAAGATAATATTGTTATAAATACGTACCTTTGCGGGCATTTTCATAGGACGTTATCCGTACATCTGTTGTCAACTGCCCCGGAACGGGAGGTAGGGGGCTGAAAAAAGCCCGTCGGTAAATGAAGCGGATAACCTAAACGTACAAACTTTCTTCTCCGATGCAAAGTATCCGTAACATTGCCATCATTGCGCACGTTGACCACGGGAAGACGACGCTGGTTGACAAGATCATCCACTTCAGCAAGCTTTTCCGCGAGAACCAGGAATTCGGCGATCTCATCCTCGATAACAACGACCTCGAGCGGGAACGCGGTATTACCATTCTTGCCAAAAACGTATCCGTCCGGTATAAGGACGTCAAAATCAACATCATCGATACGCCGGGCCACGCCGACTTCGGCGGGGAAGTAGAGCGGGTACTCAAGATGGCCGACGGAGTTTGTCTCCTCGTCGATGCCTTTGAAGGCCCCATGCCCCAAACGCGTTTCGTATTGTCCAAAGCCATCTCCCTCGGTCTGAAGGTAATTGTCGTTGTCAACAAAGTCGACAAGGAAAACTGCCGCCCCGACGAAGTACATGAGCAGGTATTCGACCTCATGTTCAACCTCGGAGCTACCGAAGAGCAGCTCGACTTCCCGACCCTGTATGGTTCCGGAAAGGGCGGCTGGATGAGCCTTGACTACAAGAAGAAGACGGAAGACATCGCGCCCCTGCTCGACGTCATCCTCGAACATATCCCGGCTGCTCCGAGCCCGGAAGGTATCCCGCAAATGCAGGTTACTTCCCTGGACTACTCGCAGTTCACCGGCCGGATCGCCATCGGCCGTGTCTTCCAGGGTACCCTGAAAGAAGGCGCTTCGATGGGCCTCTGCAAAGCGGATGGTACCGTGAAGCGCGTCCGGATCAAGGAACTTCAATTGTTTGAAGGCCTTGGCCGCGTGAAAGTGGCTGAAGTCAGCGCCGGCGATATCTGTGCCGTAACCGGTCTCGAAGACTTCGAAATCGGCGACACCCTGACGGACTTCGACAACCCGGCTCCGCTCGAGCGGATCGCGGTAGACGAGCCGACGATGAGTATGTTGTTCACGATCAACAACTCACCGTTCTTTGGTAAGGAAGGTAAGTTCGTTACCTCGCGCCACCTCCGGGATCGTCTTTTCAAGGAAATCGAAAAGAACCTGGCCATGCGCGTGAAGCCGACTGACAGCGAAGACCGCTTCCTGGTATTCGGCCGCGGTATTCTTCACCTGTCTGTCCTGATCGAGACCATGCGCCGCGAAGGTTATGAACTTCAGGTAGGACAGCCCCAGGTACTGTACAAGGACGTAGACGGCGTTCGCCACGAGCCGATCGAGCTCATGGTAGTAGACGTTCCCGAAGCTACCGCCGGTAAAGTAATCGAACTCGCCACCCAACGCAAGGGCGAGCTCGTGATCATGGAACCGAAGGGAGACGTTCAGCACCTTGAATTCAACATTCCTTCCCGCGGGCTTATTGGTCTGCGTTCCGATGTCCTGACGGCTACCTTCGGGGAGGCGGTCATGACGCACCGGTTCCGGGCCTACGAACCGTTCAAGGGCCCCATCCCGGGCCGGATCAACGGATCCATCATTTCCAAGGGTACCGGTACGGCTACGGCGTATACGATCGACAAACTCCAGGACCGCGGACGGTTCTTCATCGACGCCGGTGAAGAAGTCTACACCGGGATGGTTGTCGGCGAACACAACCGGAACAACGACATCGTCGTGAACCTCCAGGAAGCGAAGAAGCTCACCAACATGCGGGCATCCGGATCTGACGACAGCGTCCGGATCGTACCGAAGGTGAATTTCTCCCTCGAAGATTCGCTCGAATACATCCAGAAAGACGAATACCTCGAAATCACCCCGAAATCGATGCGTATGCGGAAGATTTTCCTGGATGAAAACGACCGCAAGCGCGCCGAAAGCAAAGGCGTTTTCGCGGAAGCATAATAACCGGGAACACCCCGTTCCCGGTGTAACACAAAAGGCAGATCACTTGGGGTCTGCCTTTTTTTGTGTAAGGAAAAACCGTCGCTTATTTCGCGTTACCATTCACGTACCATGTCATCTGTGTTTCAGCATTCGCATTTACCTTATTTTGAGTCGATTGCCCCGGGTCAGGCGGCGTACCGCCGGAAGCGCCAGTATTATTGGAATGAGATCACGAACTATTGTGATTACTTCGCCCATGAGGAGCTTTCTGTGCTCGAAATAGGCTGCGGCACCGGCGAGCTCATCGGCCAGATCCGCGGTAACCGGAAAAAGGGAATCGATTTCAGCAAAACCATGATTGCCGGTGCGAAAAAAGCGTTTCCGGAGGTTTCGTTTGAGGTAATGGATGCGATGACGCTGCAACTGGACGACGAACCGTATGACCTCATCGTCATCTCCAACCTGATCGGGTATGTAGACGACGTCGAAGCCCTCTTCGCCCAGCTGCACCGGGTATGCCACGAGCGGACGAAAGTCATTGTGACGTATTACAATTTCCTGTGGGAGCCGTTTCTCCGCCTGGCCGAAAAGCTTGGACTGAAACGCAGCACACCCCGGCAAAACTGGCTTTCCCGGATGGACGTCAATAACCTGCTCTACCTGGCAGGATTTGACGTATACCGGAACAGCCTCCGGATGCTCTGCCCCGTGTACATTCCCCTGGTTTCGCACGTGCTGAACAAGTATGTGGCGAAACTTCCCGTTGTCCGGCACCTGTCGATCAACCAGTACAGCTTCGCCAAACCGCTGAAGGAGGTGAAGGACTGGGAAAATCGCTTTTCAACCAGCATCGTCATTCCGGCGCGGAACGAAAGCGGAAACATCGAAAATGCCCTGCTCCGGATGCCGAAATTCGGAAAGCACCAGGAGATCATTTTTGTGGAAGGGAATTCGACGGATGATACCTGGGAGACGATTCAGCGGATTTATGCGCAATACAGGGACCGGTTCGACATCAAAATCCTTCAGCAGGACGGAAAAGGCAAAGGCAATGCCGTGCGAAACGGATTCGCCGTCGCGACCGGTGATATCCTGATGATTCTGGATGCGGATCTGACCGTTCCACCGGAAGACCTGCCGAAGTTTTATGATGCCATTTCATCCGGGAAAGGCGACTTCGTCAATGGATCCCGCCTTGTTTACCCGATGGAAAAAAAGGCGATGCGTTTTCTCAACCTGCTGGGTAACAAGTTTTTCAGTCTGCTGTTTTCCTGGTTGCTCGACCGGCCGTTTAAGGATACCCTCTGCGGAACCAAAGTAATTTTCCGGCGGGACTACGACCGCCTGATCGCAAACCGTAAGTTTTTCGGGGATTTTGATCCGTTCGGTGACTTCGACCTCATTTTCGGGGCGTTCAAGCTCAACCTGAAGATCGTCGAGGTACCGATCCGCTACCGCGAACGTACCTATGGCGATACCAACATTTCGCGGTTCAAGCATGGCTTTATTCTGCTGAGAATGTGTGCATTTGCCGCGCGTAAATTGAAATTTATCTGACCCGTATGACTGACTACCCGAAAGTGTCCATCGTGACGGTCGTGTACAACGGCGCGGAAACCATTGAGGATACCATCCGGTCGGTACTGTCGCAGGACTATCCGAATATCGAGTACGTAATCATCGACGGAGCGTCGACAGACGGTACGCTGGAAAAAGTAGCGCCGTACCGCTCGCACGTGGATATCCTCATCAGCGAACGTGACAACGGCCTGTGGGATGCGATGAACAAGGGCTTACGGACGGCGACCGGCGACATCGTCGGTATTCTCAATTCAGACGACGTCTATGCCGGCCCTGATGTGATCAGCAGGGTAGTAACAGCGTTCCGGGAGCATCCCGGCGTCCGCGGCGTTTACGGTAACCTGAAATACATGGATAAGGGGTTGGAAAAGGTCATCCGGGACTGGAAGTCGCGGCCGTATGACAAGACCTTTTTTCCGGGAGGAGAAATGCCGCCTCACCCGACACTGTTTCTCGAGAAAAGCGTCTATGAAGAGATCGGCTATTTAGACCTGAATTTCAGGCTGGGAGCGGATTATGAGTTCACGTTCAGGGCGTTAGAAGTAAAGAAGGTACCCGTTTGGTGGATAAACGACTACCTCGTGCATATGCGGATCGGAGGGGAGTCAAACCGGAGTATCAAAAATATTCTGACCCAACACCGATTGAATATGAAAGCTTGGACAATTCATGGATTAAGAGTTCCTTTGTCATTCCATTATCGAAAGTTTATTCACCGTTTAAGGCAGTTTTTATAGTCGGCACGCGTCTTATAAGGGGAGTGCCGTGCTCAATTCATTCAACCAGCTACCTGTAAATGTTACGTATCTTCTCCCACCTTGTTACCTTTCTATTCCTTATAAGCTACATAGCCGTCGGGCAGGTTCCGGCAAAGGTGGAACAATTATCAGATGATCAGATTCAGGAATTTCTCCAGAAAGCGCAGTCAAGTGGTCTGAGCGAAGCGCAGATTGAGCAAATGGCTCTTCAGCGTGGCTATACCCCTTCTGATATTGCTAAAATGCGGGACCGGATCGCAAAGATCAAGTCTGGACAAGTCAAAAAAGAATCCAGCCTTTCCGAAGAAACGGAGACGTCCCGCTTTCAGGCCGAGGAGGTAGCCAAGAAAGCTACAGTTACTCTGACCCAGACGCCATCCAAAAAAATAGCTTCTGATTCGGTCGTTGCAGTCGGTCTGGAAAAGCAGGTATATGGCTCAGCCTTTTTTCGGGAGGCAGGCATATCCTTCGAACCCAATCTCCGGATTGCCACTCCTAAGAATTACATATTGGGCCCGGAGGACGAAATCAATGTCGAAGTTTTCGGCAGCTCCGTCCAGACGTATCGCCTGAAGGTCAGTCCGGAAGGAGCTGTGAAGCTCGAAAATTCCGGTCCGATTCTGGTGACGGGACTGACGATCGAGGAAGCCCGTAATAAGATTGCCGGCCGTCTCCGTCAGCTGTACTCCATGCCCGGCGTGGGCATTCAGGTAACACTTGGTAATATTCGTACGATCCGTGTAACGATCACCGGAGAAGTGGTTCGGCCGGGAAGCTATTCGATTTCATCTTTGGCGACTGTGTTCAATGCCATTTATCAGTCGGGAGGACCAAATGCGAACGGAACGTTTCGTAGCATTCAGCTCCGGCGCGACAATAAAATCATCCGAACGATTGATCTCTATGACTTCCTCCTCAACGGAGACGAAAAGGACAACATAGGACTTCGGGACCAAGATGTTCTGGTCTTTCCGGACTATGCCGCGCGGGTAGAACTGCGGGGCGAGGTCCGACGCCCAATGATCTTCGAAATCAAGCCTGGGGAAACACTGAAAGATGTTTTCCGGTTTGCCGGAGGGTTTACCGATCAGGCCTACTCAGCGAATATATCCGTTCGCCGGAATACATCGCGTGAATTGAAGGTCGTGAATGTCGATCAGGCGGGTTTTTCAAATTTCGCCCTTCAGAATGGCGACAAGATATCGGTTGGAACGATTCTGAACCGTTATGAAAACCGTGTGGAAATCTCCGGTGCCGTATTTCGTCCGGGAGAATTTGCGCTAGATGAATCTGTCCGGACGGTGAAGCAACTGGTCGAAAAGGCAGATGGCGTTCGTGGAGATGCTTTCCTAGGCCGCGCCTTTATACGCCGGGAAAAGGAAAACCTTGATACCGAGAATATTTCCTTTGACCTGGGTAAGCTGCTTCGCGGAGAGATCGCCGATATCCCGCTGAAACGCCAGGATATTGTGACGATCAAGTCGATCAATGAGCTTCGCGAAGCCTATACGGTCTCGATTGGCGGTGCGATCAACAACGGCGGAGCGTTTGAATATGCGGAAAACATGAGTATCGGAGATCTCATTGTGCTCGCCGGTGGATTCAAGGAGGGAGCGGTTTCGTCACGGATTGAAGTATCCCGCCGGATTAAAACGGACACAGCGACAACTGCCGATGCAGCCAATGTTCAGGTATTTGTTCTGAACCTTGATAAGAGTCTCAAAATCAATACCGAAGACGCTTCTTTCCGGTTGCAGCCTTTTGATGCGGTGTTTGTCCGAAGCTCCCCTCTTTATGAAGTGCAGAAGGTAGTCGTGATTCAAGGAGAGGTGAATTTCCCCGGTTCGTATTCCATTCGGACCCGTGACGAGCGCGTATCAGATCTTATCGAGCGGGCTGGCGGTCTGAAGTTGCGCGCTTACCTGAAAGCTGCCCGGTTTTTCCGGAAAGGCGAGCTCGTGGCAGTTGATCTGAATCGGATTACCGAACATCCGGAGTCCATTGATAACCTCCGTCTGGAAGATAGAGATACCCTCATTATTCCGCAAAAGGACGAGCTCGTCCGGATTACCGGAGCTGTACTTAACCCGGCTACTGTTAACTACGGGACATCCAGCGTGGGAGATTACGTATCTCAGTCGGGAGGGTTTACCTCGGAAGCCATCCGGAAGCGGGTATATGTCACCTATGCAAACGGTAAGATTGCCAGTACCCGTAAGATTCTCTTTTTCCGATCTTATCCTCATGTGGAACCTGGCGCGGTGATTACGGTTCCGGCGGTGGATGAAACGAAACGCCGGAAGATGGAGCCCACGGAACGGATCGCTATTTTCTCGTTGATCGGATCGCTGGTAATCGCTACTGGATCGATATTGGCTGCCATTTTGAGAAATAATTAATCGCCCCTTACCTGGTAAAATATGGAAACAACCCAGAACCCGAGCAGCGTCTTTTTCAGAATATCGGACATTACGGGTTTCCTCGGAAGAAATAAATGGAAGATCGCGGTGGCGGCAGTGTTATGTGCAGGGCTGTCAGCTGTGTATTCCCTCATGGTACTGGAAGAGTATAACTCCAGCGTAAAGCTGCTTCCGGAGATGCAGAGTAAAAGCACGATTGGCGGATTCAAGGCGCTGGCAGATCTGGCCGGTATTAATCTTGATAATGCGCAGGTATCCGAAGCGATTCGTCCTGACCTGTATCCGAGTGTACTGGAAAGTAGTCCGTTTTTATTAAAACTGGCGGATTACAAAGTGACGACGAAAAACGGAAAGGCGATGACGGTCCAGCAACTCCTCGAAAGCCAGCATTCGCCGATCGATGGAGTGAAATCAGCGATCTTTGGCTGGATGTCGTCCGAAAGTGAAGAAGAAAAGAAGCCGGTCGTTATTACGTCGCCGCTGCCGGGAGGAGTTGTGATGCTTTCCAGAGAGCGGAAAAGAATCGTCGAGAGCCTCTCAACACGTATCAGCGCGAACCTGGATAAGAAAACAGGGATTATTTCGATCGGAGTAGCAATGCCGGATCCGGTTGCCGCGGCGATGATTGCCGGCTTTTCGGCCGAATACCTGACGGATTACATGCTCAACTACCGGAGCGGCAAACAGGCCAAGCAGGTCGAATTTCTCAAGGCCCAGATGGATCAGGCGAAGGGCCGGTTGGACGAAGCGGACAGGAGATTTCGGTCGTATCGGGACCGTAACCGAAATCCGTTTTTATCGGCGTCTACTTCCAGCGAAACAGACCTTGAAGCTTCACGCCTGACAGCTCAGACGCTTTTTACCGAGCTCTCCCGGCAGTATGAGCAGGCTAACCTGAAAATGAGGGAAGAAACCCCGATTATCAAAGTACTGGATCCTGCTGAAGTACCGTTGAAGAGAAGTAGCCCCAAGCGAACCCGGATGGTGATTTATGGGTTCATTTTTGGAGTGATGGCCGGAGCCGTTTTGTCATTTATTTCGGAGGTTAAATGGAATTAGACCTGCCGGCGATAGATCCGCTTGTTTCTGTAGTAATCCCTTGCTACAACGCGGAGAAGTTCGTCGAAGAGGCTGTCCGCTCTGTATTGAATCAGACCTACCGGAAACTCGAAGTCATTGCAATCGACGATTGTTCGACTGACAGGACCGGTGAGATCCTCCGGCTGCTGACCCAGGAAGACGATCGGGTGAAGTATTACCGGAATGAGGAAAATAAAAAGCTTATCTGGACGCTGAATTTCGGTTTGGATCAGTGCCGTGGGAGCCTGATAGCAAGGATGGATGCAGATGATGTGTGCCATCCGGACCGGATCAGGAAACAGGTGGATTACTTGGTGAAAAAAAACGTCGACGTTGTTTCCTGTTTCTGTTTATATCTAAATGAAGATAACTCTTTCCATAGCCTGAACACTAACTTCAGCGTTACCGGTTTCCTGCCTATTCTTTTTGTCTCGCTGATCGAGAATCCGGTGCTACATCCGGGTGCGCTGTGTAAGCGTGACGTGCTGCTTTCAGAACGATACAGGCATGAGCCGGAAACAATTCATTCGGAAGATTATGACTTGTGGAGCCGAATGCTTCGTAAAGGAAAGGTAATCGAAGTAATCGGAGATTATCTGTTGTATTATCGTCGGAATACGCAAAGTGTATCACACCTCTTTCGGGATATCCAGAATAAGAATCAGCTTTTGATTTCGAAGGAAAACATTTTGCATTTTCTTCAGATCCATGTGCGAAAAGATTTACACTTGCTGATTCTGTCAAAGCGAAAAACATCATCATCTTTTACGGTGATTTCCGAAGCGCTTTCCCAGTTAGAAGTTCTCAGAGATACATTCGTCAAGTGCTACACTATTAGCGATGAAGATTGTCGAGAAATAGATCGATGGGTAGCGGCCCGCTTCCTGCGGATGATCGTCTATTACGTATTGGCTGCTGGAAGTGTACCTACGATGCTTATGGGTATCCCGCTTGTTTGGAAATTCAGGAAGGTATGTCTCAGTCGAAACATGTATTGGGTTATATGTACGATTATTAAATCACGGACAGAGGTTCGAAAATATAGGCTATGAGAATTGCTTTTATTGTTGCTTCCCTGCGAGCATTTGGTCCGGTTCTCATGGTAAAGACCCTGGCAGACGAGCTGTTTGAGCGGGGCTATGAGGTAACTGTCTATTATTTTGACGACTTGAAAGGGATAAATTTCAAATGTCCGACAAAGCGGATTAGCTACCTCTCTTCGGAACCATTTAGAAATAATGATATCATTCACTCTCATTCGTTCCGGCCGGATATCTATAATCTCGTCCGGGGTGTTTTTTTTCGTAAGCCTAAAATCTCTACAGCGCACTGCTATGTATATCAGGATTTTGCGATGTTCTACGGAAAAATTGTGTCGGTCGTTTTCGGTTCACTTTGGATTCAAATTTGGCGGCGGTTCCGAATGGTTGTTCAACTGACGGATGACATGGAAAAGTACTACCGGTCCTACCTGCGTTCTGACAGGATGTGTGTGATCCACAATGCCAAATTTGTGGATCGGTTCGAACCAGAAATAACAGAGACAGAAAAAGCGGTACTTGACGGGTGGTCGGCCCGGAATCTGTCAGTTTTAGGAATTTCAGCTAAACTGATTCCCCGTAAAGGCATTGACCAGGTCATCAGAGCGTTGCCATCTCTCCCGGGTTTTGCCGCTCTTGTGCTAGGCGACGGCCAGGAGGCCGAAAACCTGCGTGACCTGGCGCGTCTGGGTGGAGTTGAAGACCGCGTTCTATGGGGCGGTTTCAGGGAAAACTCCTACCGCTTTCTGAAATATGTGGACATTTCGGTTCTGCCGTCTTTTTCAGAGGGATTTCCACTTGCCTTGCTGGAGGCGATCTACTTTGAAAAACCGATTGTATGCTCTGGAATTCCGACTCACCGTTCTATTTTTACAGAGGAGGAAGTAGGTTTTTTTGAATTAGGAGATATTCAGGATCTTGTACGTGCGATTGAAAAGACATATGCCAGGCGGAAGGTAATACGCGCCCGGATGAAAGAACTGAGTATAAAGTATTCGCTTGATGCAATGACCGAATCTTATCTGAAACTTTACAGAGCATGCTTGTAGATGATAGTTCTCTTCAGAGGAAAGAAATTGCAATGCACGTGATCGTCTTTACGTGCATCGCTGTAGCTGTACTTCTTTACGATTGGGAAAGTGAAACGGTTTTTCTTCTGAATCGCTATCTTGCGTGGCTTTATGTGACACTCGCTGTTATTGCATTGTCAATATTTAGGGTATCTTCTTTTTTGTCCATTTATGGACTCTTTTTTATTACTTCCAATGTATTTATTTGTGGGAGATTTTATGCGCATTTTATCCTGGATTCGGATCCGTTTAGCTCACCTGTCAGTAATAACTATTATCCCAGTGATTTGGAGAAAATCCGATTAATGTATTATGTTATTCTGTCATTTGTTGTCGTTCATCTCGGATATTTATTGCAGAAGTGTCTGTTTGATTATGATGCACTTCCGGAGCTGAAATCGCCGTTTAAAGAGTGGATGTATACTAATCGAAAACAAATCGCTCGTGCTTTTTTTGCTATAAGCGTTATCTACTGTGGTATCACGTTTAAATCTCTTGCGCAAGTATTTGCCACCGGAAGTTATCTCGGTCTTTATGAGTTTCAGGGAGAAGAGTATTCTACGTCCATTGTTGCTGTATTTAAAGTAGCATTTGTGTTTTTATTCGGTGTTGTTTTTGCGATTGCAGATAAAAAAGATCGGCGGATTGCTCTTGCTATTTCTGTCGTTGTTGGAATTGCTTATTTTATGATTGGGACTCGGAGCAGTTTTATTTCCTCCGTTCTGTTTATCGTGTGGTATTTTCATAACTACGAAAAAAAAGTCTCTTTTTTTAAAGTAGGCCTTGCTGGAGTGTTCGTTGTTTTTGCGTCACAGTATCTCATTGGTTTGACGCTAAGAGGAGTGGGCCTTGATGGTATGGCGGTTAGTCCAATAGATTTGCTGGCATTCTTTTTGCACGATCAGGGCGTTACATTAATGGTATTTGAGTTTTCATTCCAGTTTTCTGAATGGCCTGCTGTATTGTATTTTCAGAGTCTGTTTCCTGGAGTTAATGCACTAACGAGTCTGTTTGGAGGAGGATTCGGGAGCCAATATTCAAATATTGGAAATTACCTGGCATATACTGTGAATTCTACTGCTTTTTTTAATGGAAATGCTTTAGGCTGGTCCATGTTTGGAGACTTTTCAATGTATTCTTTTGGCAGTAAAACGGGATTTATTTTAGTTGGACTTCTATGGGGTGGTTTTGTGTCTTTTTTAGAGTCGTATTCGAGGCGAAGTGTTATTGTTAGAGCACTTGCGTTATCTACTTTTTCTTCTATCGTTATTTCACCTCGCGGAGGTTTTTGCACGGTGTTTCCAAATTTTCTTTATTATGCAATTTTCTGGTTATTGTTTTATATGCTGTGGAAACGTTTCAGCATTCGTACCAGTATAGCGGAGCCTGGTTCATAGTTTGCTAAAATGGGCTGCCAGGTCGCAGGCGTAGCTATCCGAATTTAAAGGGATATACCTACAGAAATACAGTCGTCACTTGAAAACCTAACAAAAAGGTTGGGTTAACTCATTGAAAGAACATATGAAAGTAGGAATTATAGGTGCTGGTGTCTCAGGTTTGAGCATCGCCAAGTTGCTGTCACCCTATTTTGAGGTTGAAGTTTTGGAAAAGAAACAAGTTCATGGTGGTATTGCACGGACGCAGACCGTAAACGGAGCCACATATCATCCGATAGGCGGACACTGTTTCAATTCCAAATTCCCAGAAGTATTGGATTTCGTCTTTGACAAAGTTTTGTCCAAAGATCAATGGCATTTAGTCGAGCGTCGTGCTTCTATTAAACTGAATGATCACAAAGTCCCTTATCCAATCGAGTTTTCTGTCCGGCAGATTAACGAATTTGATCCAGAACTCGCCTTTCGGATTACAAAGGACTTTCTGTCTGCAGAGGATAATGGATCCTACTCAAACCTCGAAGATTGGTTTCGTAGAAAATTCGGTGACACACTTGCCGAACTGTATTTCATCCCTTATAATTCGAAAATATGGAATCGCTCACCTCAATCGATGAGCCACGAGTGGGTAAAGGATAAACTTCCACTTCCGGATAAAAAGAGCTTTTTTGCCGGCCTTGTTTCGGAAATGAGAGATGCTATGCCGCATTCTTATTTTTATTATCCGAATTCCAATAATCAGAATACTTTTCTTGATGCGTTAAGGGGGGATACAACTATTCAGTTCGAAACACCGGTAGAATCTATTGCCAGGATTGGGGGTAAATGGGTGGTGAATGGAGAGTTGTCATATGATATATTGATATCGACGGCTCCTCTGGACGAAATTCCGGCAAAGATGCAGGGCTTTGAGGAATTCGCAGAGCTGGCGAAGGGGTTGACTTATAATCGAGTGACCACTATGCTATGGAGGACTACCGGCACAGAAGATACATGGACGTATGTCCCCTCACCTGATATTATTTTTCACCGATATATCCATGTAGGCAGCTTCCTGGATCCTGTAAAGCCATTCTCTATTACCGAGGCCGTCGGAGTCAGAACAAGGGAGGAGATGATTCTTGCCGGCAAGGCCGATCCCTTTTTGGTGGAGCCTTTGAGTTATAATGTCTCTCAGCACGCCTATGTAGTATTCGACGCCAACTATCGAAGGCTTGTTGTCGGATTGCGAGATGGACTTCAGCGTGATGAGTTTCATTTGTTAGGTAGGTTTGGCGAATGGGAGTACTATAACATGGATATTTGTATTAAAAAGGCTATGAATCTGGCGGAGACGCTCATCCGCAAACACGTGAATGGCGCTCTTTAAAAATCTCTTTTTTAATTATCTGTTGTCCATCAGCTCTCTTCTGATTCCGCTGATGATTTTTCCATACCTCACACGGGTACTGGATGAAGATGCGTTAGGAACGTATTTGTGGGTAGACTCAATTACGCAGTACTTTATCGTTCTCGCGTCATTTGGAATCCCTTATTACGGTGTCCGGGAGATTGCCAAAGCCAAGGAAGATGCAGACAAGGTGGCAAGCCTCACTTTTGATCTGATTCTGCTTCATATAGTGTTCACGCTGATTGCCTGCATTTGTTATGGGATCAGTGCGGTTGTGAATGAGGAGCTGAATAGTCATTTTTATTTCGTCAGGTTGGGCCTGCTGACTTTGCTGTTTAGTGTATTTCTGATTGAATGGTTGTTTCAGGGATTATCCCGATTCAAGTACATTACGGTCCGAACGTTGACAATCAAAGCGTTGTCGCTCCTGTTGATTTATTCGTTTGTCCGTAATTCGGACGATGTACGGGTGTACGCGGTTGTGACAATGCTATCCGTTTTTCTAAATGCGGCTGTGAACATATCATTCTTCTATCGTAGTTACCCGATAGCCTTCTCGATCTCCTTCGAGCGACTGAAAGTTCACTTACGTCCGCTGCTGGTGTTCTTTTCCATTAATGTATCGATCAGCGTATATACATTGCTGGATTCGGTTTTTCTTGGGTTTTTGGACTCGCCGGGACACCTGAGTCTCTATGCTATGCCACTGAAACTTGTTAAGATTTACTGGACAGTACTGAATAGTGCGACGCTGGTATTTCTTCCGAAGATTACGAAGCTTGGCGAAGAAGGAAACCTCGTGAAGATGTCAGATCTGCTGTCTAAGTCGATGAACATCGTAATCCTCGGCTCTCTGCCATTTATCTTGATATGTAATGTATTTCCAGAATGGATTCTTACGACATTTTTCGGGAAAGGGTACGGAAAGTCGGCGGATGTTCTTCGCTTATTGTCGCTACTTCCACTGATCATTGGCATTTGTAATGTATTCAGTGTACAGTTTCTCGTAGCGATACACAAAGAAAAACTAGTACTGTATGCTACCGTCGTAGGTTTGCTGATCAGCGTCGTATTTAATTTCCTGCTTATCCCCCGGTTCTCCATTTTAGGCTGCGCAATTACGACATGTCTTTCGGAACTTGCCGTGATGGGGATGATGTACCTGAGTTCTGCCCGCTTCCTTTTTCTTAAGCCGGAGAGCAGGCTATTTTGGTCAATGGCATTGGCCTTTGCTGGAACGCTTCTTTGTCACTATTTTTTAAGTTCGCTTGAGCTTTCGACGCTTTTTGAGCTACCAATCATATTGAGTATCTACGGGACAATTGCTATGGCATCGGCTGTATTTATTTTCAGATCGGCTTTTGTAATAGAGATAATCAAACTTGTATCTTCTTATGTCAGGCGTTACATTAATTCTACTGTTTAATCACAACTATGAGAAAAATATAGAGCCGCTGGAGAAGCTATATGGTGACAGGTTTTCCAGTATATATTTTATCATGCCCTTTTATTCCGGCAAGAAAAAGAACGTGATTTCTGTATTTGATGACTCGTTTTATTTTCAGGGATATATGGCATATGCGCTGGATCGCCTGAAGGATAATGGCTCAGAGCACTTCATTATAGCCGGTGATGACCTGATTCTTCATCCGGCTATTAATGAACATAATTATATGGAGTTCTTTAAGGTTGACAGTTCCACCGCGTTTGTTCCTTTCATTTTTGAACTCACGGATACGACAGTTGGGCAACCGTGGAGGAAGATTCGACCGGCCTGGGGGCATATTTCCAAAGCTGTTGATCTGCGTCTTGAATCTCCCGGTATAAATATTTGGAATTATCTGCCAAAGGCGGAAGATGCACGGATATTGCTTGCACGGCACGGTTATCAGTTTGAGCCCATACTTCCAAGGAGCGTATTTATTGGAGAGCTGTCTGCTAAACGCAACGATAAGTCTTTTCTTTTTACCAAGCTGTCACAGATTAAACTGGCAATGAGGTACTTCCGGTACCTAGCAGGTAGTCGCCGCGTACCATATCCGCTGCTCGGAGGTTATGTCGACCTACTTGTCCTTCCTCGCGCCAACCTGGAGTCATTTGTGCAATACTGCGGGGCTTTTTCCGCCAGAAATCTCTTTGTCGAGATGGCGGTACCAACGGCTGCTTGTCTAGCCTTTGATAACGTCGTGACAGAAACTGATATGGAATGGAAGGGATTGACTTACTGGTCGGCAAAGGATGTTGAGTTGTTCGAGTCTTCCTATTCAAACAGCCTTTCGGAGCTTTGGCGCAGGTTTCCGGACAATACACTCTATATACATCCCATTAAGTTATCCCGTTGGAAGTGAAATGACATTTTTGTTTGTATGTTTGGCTACCAATCGCTCTCAGATATGAAAAGAACTTTACTCAGAGCTAGTGTTCTATTATTGAGCGCGGCTTCATTTGTAAATGCTCAGCAAATCACGACGCCTGGCGGGAGTCCGTTGATTGTTGGCAATAACGGCCTTCGATTGTCTAATATTACCTCTGCCTCTACGCCACAGGCATCTAATGGTGTAGCTCTTTCCGTTAACGGCACCGGTGATGTTATTCTGGTACCCGCAGGTGCCGGTTCTTCGGGTTGGTCTGCATCTGGCAACAATCTTTTTTCAAGTGCGACAGGGAATATTGGCGTCGGAACGAACACTCCCGGGTTTAAGTTTGATCTCAACGGAGATTTCAACCTCGCTGAATCAAGTCAGTTCCGGATAGGGGGCGTAGGTTTTTTGCGGAAGTCGGCTACTAGCATTTATTTCGGCGACAACGCTGCAGGAGCCGGAACCGGAACTACAAATGCTGCCAATAACCTCTTTATGGGTGGGCAGGCTGGTTACAGCATAACAGATGGAAAGGAAAATACATTTATTGGAAACTATGCCGGTTATACGAATAAGGTAGGTATTCGGAATTTGTATCTCGGATTCCGCGCAGGAGTTTTGAGTACCGGTTCCAACAATATGTTTATGGGGGCCTATGCTGGCAACGTAAACACAACGGGGGAATACAATTCTTTCATCGGTACTGGAACAGGTGCTGCCAACACGACTGGGTTCTGGAATACTTATATCGGTGGTATTTCCGGCTTTTATAATAATGGTTTCGGAAATACCGCGATTGGCTATGGTACGCTCAATCCCCCGGATCAATCCGCCTCGGGGATCAATTACGGAACTTTTATAGGCACCAATGCCCAACCTTCCGGCGCAAATATTGCCTCCCTGACTAACGTTACGGCTATCGGTGCCAATGCGAAAGTATCTGCATCCAACTCGGTCGTATTGGGGGATAACGCAAATGTCGGCATTGGTGTAACTGCTCCGACTGCCAAGCTGGAAGTGAAATCATCCGCTGCTGGTTCTTCAGGTCTTAAGTTCACCAACCTGACTTCTGCTTCGCCCGGGACGATTGTTACAGCTACCCGTTTCCTCACCGTCGACGCCAACGGCAACGTTGTTCTGGGTAGCACAACCGGCGGCCGCGAAGCGGCATCGTTTGCCGAAAACTGGAAACTGGATGCGGCGACGAAGAGCCTCTCCAACTCCAATGACGGTGCCGTTGTTATCGGTCAGAACCTGCTGAAGCTTCCGGGCAGCTACCGGCTCTTTGTACAGGAAGGTATCCTGACAGAACGCGTGAAGGTGGCCCTCCGGGGGACCGACGACTGGTCTGATAAGGTATTCGAACCCTCCTACAAGCTGCGCAGCCTCAACGAGGTAGAACAGTTCATCAAGGAAAACAACCACCTCCCGGGTGTTCCATCGGCGAAGGATATGGTTAAGAGCGGTAACGATCTCCATAAAACAGACGCTGTGCTGCTCGAGAAAATCGAAGAGCTTACGCTGTATATGCTCGAGCTGAAAAAGGAAAATGAGAAACTCCGGAAAGAAGTCGACCAACTGAAGCAATCACAACAACGATGAAAAGATACCTCTTCGGGGTAGCTTTTCTGACCTGTTTCAGTCTGGCTGCCCAGGCCCAGGAATACGCGATCCGGCTGACCGCGAAATACGTGAAGGGAAGCAACGTCGTGGAAGAAGCCGTAGAAACCATCGTTGCGTCGGGTTCAGTCGAGAACGGTGCGAACGTTGTGCTGAAGGCCGGTAAAGCGATTTACCTTGAGCCTGGTTTCACTGTACAGCCGGGTGCGGGTTTCGAAGCCCGTATTGAGGCGGTTCGGGTGGGTGATGTACGTGAACTCGCCGTCCGGGTTTTCCCGAACCCTGTCCGGACGAAAACAACCATCGAATACGACCTGCCCAATGACAGCCAGGTAACGCTGGGAATTTATGATATGAACGGAAGGCTGGTAAAAATGCTTCTCCAGGAGAAAAAGACAGCCGGCAAACATGCCGAGGACTGGGACGCTACCGACGTTTCCGGCGGAACCTATCTGTATTCGCTGAAGACGGAAAAGGAAACGAAATCCGGACGTATGGTAAAGGAATAAGAGACATGCTCTTCTGAAAAAGGCCATCAATCGCGCATTGATGGCCTTTTTTTATAACCGACCGTCGATCAGATCCCGTGGCAGTACACCCTTGACGTCGTAGATAGCCGTTGTTTCGTGCCGGTGAACTAACCAGGCGAGATCCAGAAAGCAACTGTGGGCTACGGTCAGAATGATCGCGTCATAGAAGCCAGACGGGGCAACGACCGGCCTGTTCCAGCGGGAAAATACCTCCTCTTTGTCCGCAAACGGATCCCAGGTGTCTACCGCTGCGCCGAACTCGGTTAGTTCCCGCACTACGTCAATTACTTTGCTGTTCCGGATATCAGGACAATTCTCCTTATAAGTCACTCCCAAAACAAGGATCCGGCTTCCGTCAATGCGGTGCCCTTTCCGGATCATGAGTTTGATGACCTTGTTGGCGACAAAGATGCCCATCTGGTCGTTGATCCGCCGTCCGGACAACAGTACCTGTGGCGCATATCCGACGCTTTCGGCCTTAAACAGGAGGTAGTAAGGGTCTACGCTGATACAATGTCCGCCGACAAGACCCGGCCGGAAGGGCAGAAAATTCCACTTGGTAGCCGCAGCATCAAGGACTTCATTCGTATCGAGACCAAGACGGTCGAAGAGCAGGGCCATCTCATTGATAAAGGAAATATTGACGTCACGCTGAGCATTTTCCAGTACCTTACTTGCTTCGGCGACACGGATCGATGAAACAGGAAAGGTCCCGGCGGCGATGATCGACGCATACAAGGTGTCAACGAATCCGGCGACTGCGGGCGTCGACCCGGAAGTAACCTTTCGGATGGTAGTCAGGCGACGCGAGCGATCCCCCGGGTTGATACGCTCCGGGGAGTAGCCGCAGAAGAAGTCTTCGTTGTAAACCAGTCCGCTTTCTTTTTCAAGTACAGGAACACATTCTTCTTCCGTACAGCCGGGATAGACAGTCGACTCGAAAATAACCACATCTCCCTTCTTGAGCCGGGTACCAATGAGGCGGGAAGCGTGGAGAAGAGGCTTCAGATCCGGTTTCTTGAATGCGTCAACCGGCGTGGGTACGGCAACGACAAATACGTTGGCTCCACTGATGGCGTCGGCGGAGTCCGAAAAGGTTAGTTGTGGGGATAGAGAAAATTCATCAGAAATTAACTCGCCTGTTATGTCTATTTTCTGAGAGAGTTCGTTAATTCGCTGAGTATTAATATCGAATCCGACCGTAGGGTACTTTCTGCCGAATTCGACTGCCAGCGGCAGACCAACATATCCGAGTCCCACTACAGCGATCGAAATAGGGCTTCTGTCATTGGGAATCAGTGAGTTGTCTTCTGATGGTAGAATCAAATTCATGATTAATTTTTTAAGAAATGTCAAGGGCAGTCTTGGAGGTAATAGGTTTCTCCAGTAGATTAGCATCCCCAGAAGTATATAGATATTGATTAAAATTGGTTTTTGTCGTTACGCATATGATTTAGTTTTACAAAGACCTTCAAAGATGGATATATTTTTAGCTTCCACTTCCCGGCAGCAGTTTATACATCGTTTGCGGAGCAAGCGGGTAAAGAACGGGAAAGTCATTTTATTTACGGGATATGATTATTTCTTGCAGAAATTGGATCTTCGTAATCTGCTGGAAAAGTTTCAGGAAGTTGTTCTGGTTCCCCGCTTTATTGACGAAACCTACCTGATTCAAGAGGCAATATCTCCTCTTTTTCACAAATACGGAGATATCCATCTGGTGGCCAATCCGGAATATGAAGAGCGATACCGGATTATCTATGAGTTCGCTGCCCGGAACAACAAGTCTATTAAAATCATCACAGTTTACGATTTTTGCGAGAAACATCTTCGGAAAGTATACGTCCCGGATTCTGTCCATGAGCGTAATCCGCGCCTGGGGAAATTGAAACCAAAGGGTGTTTTTCAACAGGTAAGCAAGAGTTTTATCGACGTTTCCCTGGCGTCTGTCCTGCTGGCGGTGACGAGTCCATTGTGGCTGCTGAGCCGCATTCGGATCGCACAGCAATCCCCCGGGCCTACCTTCTACAAGCAAAAACGTATAGGGCTAAACTACCAGGAATTTGACTGTGTTAAGTTCCGGTCCATGCGCCTGGATGCGGAGGCATTTGGTGCGCAGTTTTCGAGCAAGCGTGACAAACGCGTATTCGGATACGGCGCTTTTATGAGAGCGACGCGTATCGATGAGCTTCCGCAGTTGCTGAATATTTTCCGGGGAGATGTGTCTCTCGTTGGCCCCCGCCCGGAGCGCCGCGTGTTTGTAGAAAGCTTTGAGGAAATGATCCCTCACTATGCCAGCCGGCACGTGGTCAAGCCCGGAATCACGGGTTATGCCCAGGTGATGTATCCTTACGGAACAGGTGTAAAAGATGCCCGGCACAAGCTGATGTACGATCTGTATTATATTCGCAACTGGAGCCTTGGGCTGGAATTGCGGATTGTCTGGAAGACCGTCGTTACTGTGCTGTCATTCGGAGGATTCTGAAACCGGTACCGGGCCGTTTCATCCACGTTGTGAATCGCCTCGATGAGCCAGCAACTTTCCCGTCTGTATTCCATTTCCCGAAAGGAAACCCGTCAAATTATTGGTCTGATGTCAGGGACGTCGCTTGACGGCCTTGATATTGCCTTGTGTGCCGTTTCAGGCTCAGGCCTCAATACATCCGTGCGCCTCCGGAATTTTGCTACAGTTCCTTATTCGGAAGAGGTAAAGACCCGGATACGAACCGTTTTTGCCCGGAAAGAAGTGGATTTTCAGTACCTCATCGTACTGAACGAATGGATCGGCATGCTGCATGCAGAGATGATTACCAACTGCCTGCAGGAATGGGGAGTCGCAGCGGAGGAGGTCGATTGTATTGCCAGCCACGGACAAACAGTATTTCATGCACCTGCTCATCAGCACGGCCTTCCGGATATGCCGAACGCGACCCTGCAAATCGGCGACGGAGACCATATCGCTGTGCGAACCGGCATTATTACCCTGAGTGACTTCCGGCAAAAGCACCTCGCTGCCGGTGGTGAGGGCGCTCCTCTTGCCGTCTACGGCGATTACCTTCTCTTTTCGAAAAAGGAGGAAAATCGACTTATGCTCAACATGGGAGGTATCGCCAACTTTACCTACCTGCCGCGAACCCTCGACGCATCCTCTGTTTTCGTGACGGATACCGGACCGGGGAATACCCTCCTGGATGCTTTTTCGCAGAAACTGTTTGGTCTTCCATATGACAAAGACGCAGCGCTCGCCCGTGCCGGAACCGTGCATACGGCATTACTGAATGCGTTGAAAAACAACCCATTCTTCGATGCGCCTTTCCCGAAAACAACCGGCCCCGAGGTATTCAATACCGCTTATGTCCTGAAAGCACAACAGGAAACAGGTACCCGGGAAATTTCGGGCGAGGATCTTCTTGCCACCCTGACGGCCTTCAGTGCTGAAACAATCGTGGCAGCTATCCGCCAGATTATCCTTCCGGGAGAACGGTATTCTCTGTATGCCAGCGGCGGCGGAATGCACAACCCCCTTCTGATGGCGTATATCCAGCAGGAACTTCCGGAGATGAAACTTGCTCCGTCTGATGACCTGGGGATATCCGGAGATGCGAAAGAAGCGGTTCTTTTCGCTATCCTGGCCAATGAAACGCTGGCTGGCGAGGCTGTTGACTACGGCTCACGCGAGGGTGTGCCCAGCGTCCACATGGGAAAGATATCGCTGCCCCGGTAGGATTTAGTGGACGGTTCCCGTAAGCCCCTGCCAATAATCCGATTCCTTAATGAGTATCAGGGCAATACCCGCGACGGCTCCCGACAGAATCAGCTTCCAGTCATGCTTCCGGACCCGGAACAGGTCAATCAATATCCAGGAAACGGTCAGGATGATCAGCACGATCAGCAATTGCCCCAGTTCCAGCCCGATATTGAACGCCAGAAGAGGCTTGACAATCGAAGCTTCTTTCCCGAGCAGGCTTCGCAGGAAATTCGAAAAGCCCATGCCGTGAATCAGGCCGAAAAGCAGCGCCATCAGGTAGCGGGAGCGACCGCCGCGTACCGGTTCTTCGTCGAAAATGCTGTCCAGGCGACTTCGGTGGAAGAAGTTTGAAAAGGCAGTTGCCAGAATGGTACAGGGAATTAAGAACTCAATGACTTCCGTAGAATAGGAGAGGTAGTTCAGCGTAGCGAGCGCCAGCGTAATACTGTGTCCGAGGGTGAAGGCCGTGACCAGGATCAATACCCGTCTCCAGTCTTTCAACCGGTAAATAGCGCAAAGGGCTACCAGGAAGATGATGTGGTCGTATCCATTTGGATCGGTGATGTGATCAAAACCTAATTGCAGGTAGACGGAAAACTCGTTCATAGTGGAATAGTCGTAAAAAAGGGGATCTGAAAACGCGTTCAAATCCCCTCTGGCGGTGCGGCCGGGCCGGTTTAGTATTGTTCCGTTTGGGCAAAGAAGAATGCCGACTCAATCGCAGCATTTTCATCCGAATCCGATCCGTGAATGGCGTTGGCCTCGATAGACTTGGCGAACAGCTTCCGGATCGTGCCTTCCTCGGCGTTGGCCGGGTTGGTGGCGCCGATCAGCTTGCGGAAGTCTGCCACGGCGTTGTCTTTCTCCAGAATGATCGGAACGATCGGTCCCGAAGACATGTACGCACACAGGTCACCGTAAAAAGGACGCTCGGCGTGTACGGCGTAGAATTGGCCGGCCCGCTCGGGCGTCAATTGGGTCTTCTTCAACGCGACAATGCGAAATCCTGCCTCCTGAATCATCTTGATGATAGCTCCGGTGTTTTCGATCGCATCCGGCTTGATCATCGTAAAGGTGCGGTTACCTGCCATAGTTAGGGTAGTTTACTGATACACACGGAAGAAGCAGTCCGGTAAAAAGGCCTCTCCCTCCTTTTGGGGCGCAATTTAGGCATACATTTTCAGCCATTCCGCAACGAGACGGGAAATGAACAGGTTTTTGGACTCTTTTTCAATAACTTTGCCCGCCCAACCGATGGGGTATGCCGGATAGGTTGTCCGTAAGTTTTTGATTAACAGAAATTTATCGTCCGGAACTGGTGGAGTACCAACGGGTTTCTTCCCGATTTTCACTGAATGATGAAGGACTTTTCCGCTCCCACCGGCGGATAAAGGACCTGGATGAACGATTCTAGTATGGATCAATCTGCGTTGGACGCTCTCAGGCGGATCGTCGATACCCCGCAGCGGGTGGTGATTACCACTCACTATAACCCCGATGCCGATGCCCTCGGGTCATCGCTCGGGTGGGCCGGATACCTTCGGAAGAAGGGGCACACGGTGACCGTCATCACTCCGTCGGAGTCTCCCCGCTTCCTTTGCTGGATGGAGGGAAACGAAGACGTTGTGGAGTTTGGCGCCAAAACCGCCCAGCGTGCCGCGGCGGAAGCAGCTGCCGCCGAGGTGATTTTCTGCCTTGATTTCAATGCTCTGGGCCGGCTGAACGACCTCGAACCGATCATCCGGAACGCGAAAGCGCCGAAGGTAATGATCGACCATCACCAGTTGCCGGAAGATTTTGCAACGGTGGTGATTTCGGAGCCGTCCGCCGCCGCAACAGCACAACTGATCTACCAGCTCATTCTCGAACTGGGAGACAGAGCGCTGCTGGATATCTCCATCGGCGAGTGCCTGTATGCTGGTTTGATGACGGATACCGGGTCTTTCCGACACCCGAGTACCAATCCGGAGGTTCACCGCATGGCGGCCGAACTCATCGAACTGGGCGTTAATACCAGCCGGATTCATCGGCTTATTTTTGATAACAATTCCCTCGGCCGGCTTCAATTCCTGGGCTATGTACTTTCCCAGAAGCTGAATGTGCTTCCTGAATTCCGGACGGCCTATGTCGCCCTGACGTCGGAAGAGCTCCGCCGGTTCAATTCCCAGACGGGAGACACCGAAGGCGTTGTGAACTACGTGCTGTCGATCGAAAATGTCGTGATGGCCGTCCTGCTGATCGAAAGGGAACAGGAGATCAAATTGTCCTTCCGGTCTGTCGGAGACGTCGCCGTCAACGAATTTGCCCGGAAGCATTTCAGCGGCGGCGGTCACCGGAACGCTGCCGGCGGGCGCAGCACCGACTCCCTCGAGGAAACCATCCGCCGCCTGATTGCCTCTCTGCCTGAGATCCGGGAAGCCCTGGAAAAGGTTTCCTGAAAACAGCAGCTCGATTTCGTTTTTTAACTTTGAAACATACTCAATCCCATGCAAAAAAAAGTCTGGATGTTGCCCCTGTTGGCAGCGGCCACCCTGTGGTCCTGTAACCAGTTCAAGGTGAGCGTCGCTGAAAACGGAGTAAAATACCAGTTTCATCAGCACGACGAAAAAGGCAAGCTGCCCAAGGATGGAGACGTCATCTCCTTCCACATGGTAGTGAAGACCGCCGGCGACTCCGTCCTCCGGAACTCCCAGGAAGAAGGACAGCCCCTCGTCATGCTGGCTCAGAAAGGCCCCTACAAAGGCAGCTTCGAAGACGGTATCAAAATGCTGACCGTCGGCGACAGCGCCACGTTCTTTATCAGTGTAGACTCACTCTTCCGCGGCGCCATGCAGGCTCCGCCGCCATTCGCGAAGCCGGGCACCGACTTCCGTTTCCAGGTGAAAGTGCTGCGCATCGAAAGCCAGGACGACTTCAAGAAACGTTCAGCTGCTGAAGCCGCCGGCCGCCCGAAGAAAGAAGCCTCGGATATCGCCGCCTACGCTGCGAAAAATGGCTACAAGACTCCTACAGTACTCGCTTCAGGTGTACAGTACGTCGTGACGCAGCCCGGTACGGGCGAAGCGCCGGCAAAGGGAGATACCGTAAAAGTTCTCTATGTCGGCAAGCTGCTGAGCGGCAAAATCTTCGATCAGGATCAGAAAAAAGGCCTTGTCTTCCCGGTAGGACTGGGTCAGATGATCCCCGGATTCGACGAAGCAGTACAAACCATGAAGAAAGGCGAAAAGGGCGTGATCCTGATTCCGTCGGCACAAGGCTACGGCGAGCAGGGCTCTCCCGGCGCTATTCCCCCGAATTCAGTACTCGTCTTCGACGTACAGCTGATCGACGTTCATAAGGGTAAACTCCCCCTTTGATCCCCGTTCAGGCCGTATTGGTAGACGCAACACCTGTTTTGTTCGATGAAGGACACCTTTCGGGTGTCTTTCATCGTTTAAGAAAAAAATTGTTCGCTACTCTGTTAATCATGAAACTCTATTTACCTGTTTTATTCGCCGCAGCAACAATGCTTTTCGGATGCAGCCCGATGGAATCGGAAGACGAAAAGCGTCTGGCTGAAAATGACAAATTGATTCAGTCTTATATTACTGCCAACAGTCTGAGTCCGACCAAGCAGCCGAACGGCTTGTATTACCAGCAGAAAAACTCGATTCCGGGTAATCGCAAACCCGAGCTCGGAGATCAGATCGCGTTGAATCTGGTCATTCGAAACCTCTCCGGTACGATCATTAACGACTATTATCAAGTAACGCCCTTCAAACTTGTGTATCATCCGGGCGGTACCTCTTTCACCGCGCTTCTTGAAGGTGCTCAGTACCTGCGTGAAGGAGAGAGCATCCTCTTGCTGGCGCCGTATTTCATGGCGTATGGAAGTGGCGACCTGAAAGATTCAACCGGGCGCCTGCTTTTACCCGGCTATTCTCCGGTGCGGGTAGATATGACACTCGCCAAAGTTCGTAACGAAGAGGAACAGATCAAGCAATACCTGGTCGATAACAGACTTACTCCGACAGACTCAACTACCGACGGACTTCGCTACATCCGTACCAAAGCCGGCACCGGCGCAGCGATTACCAATGGCAAGTATGTGAAGTTGAAATACACAGGCCGCCTGATTACCGGTGGTAAGTTTGATGAAAGCACCGATGGCTCCTACTCGCTCACGATGGGTGTCGCGAACGTCATATCAGGATTTTCCAAAGGCCTCCTGATGATGAAGGAAGGGGAGAAAGCCACGATTATTTTCCCGTCAGCACTGGGTTATGGGACGCAGGGCTACCCTAACCCAAATGGTAACGGTTATTACATTATGCCGTATTCTCCGCTGGTCTTCGATATCGAAGTAGTATCGGTGAACTGATCGGAAATTGTACTGAACAAAAAAGGCGACCGGATTCCCGGTCGCCTTTTTTGTTATCCATTGAATCGTCTTCGGACAATCTCGTAGAAATCATCGGCTTCATCCACCACATTACGCCAGTTGTATTTGGTCGAATAGGTCCGGTTCATGAGATCTTTGGCCTGGTCAAACGCCTGGCACTTTTCCAGCTCATCTACGGCGTGGTGATAGGCCGTCGCATCTCCCTGGAATAACTGGTTGATGAAAATAAACTTCCGGTTCAGGGAAATAAAGCTATGAATGCTGTCACCATTTTTCGGACGAAGCTGGCTGGCAAGTGACTCGGCCGCCGGTTTTTCCTTCCGGAGCGAATCGTTGAGCGTTGCGCCGGCTGACGCATACTGCTGGTGGACGGCCGTCGATTCTTCGCGTACGGATTGTTTGGCGGGAGTAATAACAACGGGCTCCGGCACAGCCCGGGGAACTACCGGTTGCGCGGCTACAGGAGGAGCCGGTGCAGGTACTACCGGTTCGGGCGTCGCGGCAACCAGTGGCTGTTCCGCTACCGGTTCCGGCACAATCTGATCAAAGAAATTTCCCTGATACAAAGAGGATTCTTCCAGCGGAAGAGTAGCCGAAAAAGCCGACAGAGTCTCCTGCGGCGCATCCGCCTGTGCGAGTAGCCCGGGTACAAGTGCCAGCACTTCGTTGATATAAACAGCGTCGCGGTCGGCCAGGCGGGCGCTGAGCCCGGCGACGATGGACTTGTGAATCCGGTTGTACTTCTGAAAATGTTTCAGCGCCGCGGAGGTCAGCCGGAAATCCGGTTGCTCGCGCAGCCAGCCGTCGAAGTAGGATTCAGGCTGGAGAAGCAATTCCAGGGTTTCGTGCGTAGCTTTCGTCAGCAGGGGTTCCAGATCCTTCCGCTGAACGGAAATGTACTTCGAAACGGTATTGAGAAAGGTTTGCAGGGAAGTTTTGACTTCTTCCTGTTCAAAATCGAAGTAAGGACTGCGGAAAGCAGACGCCGTTTCTTTCCAGGCTTCGTACAGGTCACGGAGAACAAACAGGTTGACCTGCGGTACGCTGCTGAGGCGGAGGAGGTCATCCCCGTTGATCCGGTTCTTTTCCGAAAAGTACTGCCGGCAAAGCTGGCTGGCGTAGGCCTTTGCGTAGTTCTCTACTGCGGTGACATCTAATTTCGGCATAGAATAGTCGCTGATTGTCGGTAAAAGTACACATCAAACGCTGACACAGGCGAGGTTATTCGCCGGAACGGCCGGGAAAGTAGATAAAAAAAATCCCCGGCAGGTATCGCCGGGGATTTTTTTCGAACGACTGGACCGGCTTAGCGGAGGCTTCCGTCAATCCGGTATTGCTGTCCGCTGGAAGGATCAATGCCGATGATGCGTACACGTCCGCGGCGATTGGCCAGAATTTCGGCTGCCTGCTTGGCATCCTTGATGGCTACGTCATCAATCTTGGTGATGATGAAGCCTACCGGCACTTCCTGGTATTCCATCCAGCCGTCGGGAAGTACTTCCACGATCTTCGCACCGCCGTTGATCCGGAACTTCGCCTTTTCATTGGCATTCAGGTTGTCGAGCTTCGCGCCGATGGATGAAACTTCGAGCAGGGAGGATACCGGAGACTTGACAATCGCGGTATTGCCTTCCATGTTCTTCAGCGTCACGTTGAAATCTTTCTGCTGACCGTCACGGTTGACCGTCACGACTACCACATCACCGGGTTTATGCTGCCCGACGAGCTCTACCAGTTTCTGCAGATCCCGGACATCCTTGCCGTCGACCTTCGTAATAACGTCACCGATTTTAAGACCAGCGGCTTTCGCGGCGCTTGCATTCGGATTTTCGCCAAAGCTGCCGAAGTAGATGCCTGCATTGGTTTTCAGATCCCGTTCGTTGGCCAGTTTCTCATCGACAACCTCCATTTTGGAGATGCCGAGGTATCCGCGCTGAACGTTGCCATACTTAAGCAGATCGCCGGCTACTTTCTTCACCAGGTTAGACGGTACGGCAAACGAGTAGCCGACATAGGTACCGGTCATTCCGCCGGCAATAGCCGTATTGATACCAATCAGTTCGCCTTTCGCGTTGACGAGCGCACCACCCGAGTTGCCGGGGTTAACCGCCGCGTCGGTCTGAATAAAGGCTTCGATGGGGCTTTGCGCCTTGTCATTGTCACCGATGATACCGATGGAGCGGCCCTTGGCGCTTACAATACCGGCTGTAACAGTTGATTCCAGGTTAAAGGGGTTGCCAACGGCCAGTACCCATTCTCCGACTTTGATATCATCCGAGTTGGCAAAAGGCAGGTAGGGCAGGTTATCCGGCAGCTTATCTCCCTGGATCTGAATAACGGCGATATCCGTATTCGGGTCGGTACCGACGAGCTTGGCCCGGAACTTGCGTTTGTCGCTCAATACTACTTCCAGTTCGCTGGCATCGGCTACAACGTGGTTGTTCGTCACGATATAGCCATCCGGGCTGATCATGACACCGGAGCCGGAGGCTTCACCCTGCTGGCGGCGCTGAGGCTGCTGGCGCCCGCCGAACATATCGTCTCCGTCACCGAAGAAGTCGAAAATGCTGGGCATTTGCTGCTGCCGCACCTGGCGGACGATCTTCGATTTGATATGGACGACGGCCGGCGTCGATTTGTCGGCGGCGTATACAAAGTCACCCGGGGCACCCGCAGGCGCCGAGGTAAAGCGCGCACCGGAACCGGAGGCGGCTTCCGTCAGGATAACGTCGCGGTGTGAGGAACCGAGTCCGAGAAAATGGGCTCCGCCCAGCGTCAGGCCACTGCTCAATACCCCTACGAGGGCGAGTGGTTTCCAATTGGTATTCTTCATAGCTGTCTTGCGTTGTTTGGAGAGGGAAATAAAAATAGGTACGAGTGCTCCAAAATCGTGTCAACAGGTTTGTTAGGGACAGTGCGGAAAAGCGTTTGCTAACCTAAACGGCATTTCCGGAATTTGAGTTGCTAAAGTAGGGCGTTTAAGGTTTTTTAACAACACTTCGCCGGCATAGTAAAGGGCAAATGTGATGATTGGATCAGGCAGCGGCTGAAAAGTAAAAAAGAGGCAGAGGGAATGGTTCTCTCTGCCTCCCTTCAGGATGCTACCGGACAGTGGATCAGGCAATCGCGATTTCCCGCGGCTGGATCTTCGCTTCTTCTTTTTTCGGCAGCGTCACATGGAGTACGCCATCCGTGTAGGAAGCTTCGATCTTTTCTCCGTCGACCGTTTTGGGGATGACGAACGCGCGCTGGAAGCTGTTATAGCTGAATTCCTTCCGGGTATATTTTTCGCTGGATTCTTCGGTTTTGTTTTCCTTGCTGGCAGAAATGACCAGGCGGTTTTCCTGCACGGAAATCTTGAAGTCCTCCTTCTTGAGGCCGGGCGCGGCGACTTCGAGTGAAATCGATCCTTCGCTTTCTTTCACGTTCACTGCGGGAAGGCTGTTCCATTCGCCTTTTGCAGGAACATTATACGATTTGAGAAAGTCATCGTGGAAGAAACGGTTCACGAGAGAAGGAAAAGCAGGCTGATTGAAACGTGACATGGCTATTGATGTTTGTGTGTTTTCGAAATGATTCCCGGCGTCTTATTTGTCGCCGGACGCCTCTCTTTTCAAAAGCTCCGTTCCAATTTTTACAAGGTATTGTTTTTGTGACAAAATGTCTTGTTTTGATAAGTTGTTGTTTTTGTATGGTGACAAAATGTCTTAATGGGTGCTGCGTGTGACAGTTATTGCCTGGTAAACAGGTTTTCAATAGCCCATTTCAGCGTTCGTTTCTTGATCCGTATCAATATTTCCGGTCCCGTGCCGAAGGAATTTTGCGGTGTAATCACAACAAACCAACGTTCATGAAACGGAAATACTACAAGTTTGTAAACACGCTCTTCGTCGTCGTTCCGATGACGCTCGTCATGGCCTTCGTCGCTCTTTTGCGGAACCACGGCCTTACGCCTGGCTGGGTTTCGCTGTTTTTCAAAGCCTGGTCGGTCATGCTGCCCGTCGCATACCTGGCGGCTTTTCTGATCATTCCGCGGGCGAAAAAGCTCACCGATCGATTTAACTGGAAAGAGTAACACATGAATACCCTCAGAGAAAAGCTGAACATTCCGGTTTCGGATTCCGAATGGGATCGGATCCGGAGCTGTTTTCAGCCGGTACATGCAGAAAAAGGGGAATTCCTCGTCCGCCAGGGACAGCGCCAGCAACGCATGTACTTTGTTGTGAGCGGATGCGTGCGGATTTTCTTTGTGCCGGACGACGGCCGGGAAGTAACCCGCTACCTCGCTTTTGAAAACGAGTTTGCGACCGCGCTCGTGAGTTTCATTACGGAAGACCCTTCCGGAGAGTACGTGCAGGCCCTTGAAGAATCGGAGCTGCTGGCCATCTCCGGGTATGATTTTCAACGATTACTGGCTGAAATACCCTCCTGGGAGCTTTTTTACCGCCAGTACCTGGAGCTTGCTTACGTCACGAATACCAACCGGCTGATGAGTTTCATCACGCTTGATGCAACAGCCCGCTACCGGTTACTGCTGCAGGAAAAGCCGGAAATAGTCCGGCGGCTGCCGAACCAGGTCGTGGCTTCCTATCTCCGGATTTCGCCGGAGACGCTGAGCCGGCTCAAGTCCCGCGTTTAGTCCTTGATCGCGCGGACAATTTCCCGCTTGCGGCCTGGTCCGGGATGTTTCTCCACCCGGAATCCGGCTGCCTGCAAGGCCCGCCGGACATCTCCCTTCGCCGAATACGTCGTCAGAATACCACCTGAAGGCAACAGGCGGGCAATCCCCGCGAATACCTCCGGCGTCCAGAGCTCCGGCTGTGAGCCGGGAGCGAATGCGTCGTAATAGACCAGGTCAAACGGCCCTTTTGCCGTTTTCAGGTAGGCCTGCAGTTCCGCATGTACTTTCTCAAGCATGAAAGACGGCGAAATCACTACCGGTATATTCCACTCCGCTTCATGAAGCGCCTGCAGCTCGCCACTACCCATGACGGCGTCGTAGTTTAACTGCCTGTATTCGGCAGGAGAGATGGGATAGGCTTCAAGGGACGTATAGCGTATAGACAGTTCTCCCGCTTCCAGCAAGGTCAGCAGGGCATTAAACCCCGTTCCGAAACCCATTTCGAGAATACGTACTTCGCGGCGTTCCGGAAAAACTTCCCGGAAATAGGCCAGTCCCAGTTCCAGAAAAACACGCCGGGATTCTTCCAGCGCGCCGTGTACCGAATGATACCACTGCCCGAACCGGGCCGAGTAGAGGGTATGGGTGCCGTCCTGCGTCAGGACGAGGTCATTCGAAAAGGCTGTACTTTCCGGTGACTGTTCTTCATTTGTTGAAGTTCCTTCGCTCATCGTTGTCTCTTCTTCAGGGTGATGGCGGCTTTCGCCCGTCTTACGTTACAGCAGAATCGCCGATTCGCCCCGAACTCATTCAAATTTGCTTCCTATGTTGCTCTCCCGCGAAAATCTCTCCCAAATTTCGGCATCCGTGCCGGTTCAATTGCCCGATCCGGCCGTTTTTGAATTACCCGAACGGATTCTTCAGTTCGGAACGGGTGTGCTGTTGAGAGGGTTATGCGACTATTTTGTCGATAAAGCCAACCGGAAGGGTGTCTTCAACGGCCGTATTGTTGTTGTGAAGTCCACCGGCCGTGATACCTCCGATTTTGACCGGCAGGATCAATTATTTACGCAGGTAATCCGCGGCCTTGAAAATGGAAAGGCCGTCGAAGAATACATTGTCAACGCCAGCATTTCACGTACCCTGGCAGCCGATGGGCAGTGGGAAACCATCCTGTCCTGTGCTGCCAGCCCGGACATGCAGATCGTTGTCTCCAATACCACCGAAGTAGGTATTCAGCTGAATGAAAACGAAGACCTGACAGCGAATCCGCCCCAGTCGTTTCCCGGCAAGCTGACTGCCTTTCTCTACGCCCGCTGGAAGGCCTTTAACGGGTCGGCAGAAAGCGGTATGATTATCGTACCGACGGAGCTGGTCCCGGATAACGGAACCAATCTCCGCCGGATCTGCCTGGAACTGGCGCGGCGCGGTAACCTCGAACCTGCCTTCATCTCCTGGCTGGAAAGTGCTAACCATTTTTGCAATTCGCTCGTCGACCGCATCGTCCCCGGAAAGCCCAATGCCGCAGATCTGGCCGGGTATCAGGAGCAGCTCGGCTACGAAGACGACCTGCTGTGCGTTTCGGAAGTATACCGTCTGTGGGCAATCGAAGGCGGGGAAGAAGTGAAAAAAGTACTGAGCTTCGATCAGGTTGATTCAGACGAAGCCAACGCGCTCGGCGTCATCATCAAGCCGGATATCGACCGGTACCGGGAGCTCAAGCTGCGCCTCCTCAACGGAACACACTCCCTGACCTGCGGACTGAACTACCTGACCGGCAGGAATGCCGTGCGCGAAAGCATGAAGGATCCGGTGGCTGCCCGGTTTGTCGCAGAACTTATGCTCGAAGAATTGGCGCCTTCCATTCCCTATACCATCGATCTCGCGGCCGCCCGTGCCTACGGCGAAAGCGTACTGGATCGTTTCCGGAATCCGTTTATTGAACATAAACTGCTCAGTATCACGCTGTACTACACATCTAAGCTTAAGACGCGGGACGTGCCGATGCTGCTCCGTCACTTCGAACAGTTCGGTTCAGTACCCCAGCGCTTTGCCCTTGGTTTTGCGGCCTATCTGTATTTCATGAAAGCGGTGAAGGAAGAAGGCGGGAAGTACTTCGGCGAGCGGAACGGCGAATCATACCTCATTCAGGATGAGCCTGCCGCCTGGTATTTTGACTGGTGGCAACGCCGCGGACCGGTTTCGGAAGTACTCGGAAATACCGACTTCTGGGGAACCGATCTGAATGTTCTTCCCGGCTTCGGAGAGCAGGTAAACGAGTACCTGGAGAAGATTGAAAAAGAGGGAGCAATAGCCGCTTTGGCCGCTTTGCCAGTACCTCAGGGAGAGTGAGTCCGGAACCGGCAGACCGGCTTTGGGCTTATTCGCGTAAATTCGGGTAGCAATTTACGGTTTGACTCTTACTGAGGAAAAGAATCCCATTAAATCCATGCAACAGCGAGTATTGAAGGTACACCCTTCGGACAACGTGATAGTGGCGCTGACGGACCTGAAAAAAGGGGAGGTCATCACTTTTGAGGGTGTCGATTATGAACTGGTCGACGACATCGCGGCGAAACACAAATTTCTGACCGAAGACCGGGCCGTGGGAGAGCACATCACCATGTACGGCGTGCTGGTCGGAAAGGCAAAGCAGGCCATTCCCCGCGGCGGGCTGATGCATACGTTCAACACCACGCACGCGTCAGACGATTTCGGTCTCGGAACGCGTAAGCTGGACTGGCACAAGCCCGATACCGGCCGCTTCGAAGGCCGGAGTTTCATGGGCTATCCCCGCCAGGACGGCAGCGTCGGTACAGCCAACTACTGGATCGTTTTGCCGATGGTTTTCTGTGAAACGCGCAACCTGGAAGTCATGCGGGAAGCGCTCGTAGACTCCCTCGGCTACGCGAAAAGCCAGGTCTGGAAAGATCAGACGGATCAGTTGGTCAGCCTGTACAAGGCCGGTAAGTCGGTCGCGGAAATCCTGGAAGCAGACGTAGCCGTTGAAACCACGACCGGTACCTCCTCCCGCCTGTTTCCGAATATCGACGGCGTCAAATTCCTCAACCATGAAATGGGTTGCGGTGGTACCCGTTCCGATGCGCAGGCACTTTGCGGGCTTCTGGCCGGGTACGTAACGCACCCGAACGTCGCCGGAGCTACTGTGCTCAGTCTCGGCTGCCAGAACGCGCAGGTATCGATTTTGCAGGAAGAAATTGCCAAGCGCGATCCGAATTTCTCCAAGCCGCTGCTCGTCTTTGAACAACAGGAAATCGGCTCGGAAGAAAAACTGATTTCAGAAGCAATCAAGCAAACCTTCGCCGGACTTATCGAAGCGAATAAGCTCGAGCGCCAGCCGGCTCCCCTTTCCAAACTGGTGATCGGCCTGGAATGCGGCGGTTCGGACGGATTCTCCGGTATTTCGGCAAACCCGGCTATCGGCCATACGTCTGATATTCTGGTGGCTCTGGGCGGTACGGTTATCCTGGCCGAGTTTCCCGAGCTGTGCGGCGTGGAGCAGGAACTGTCAGACCGGTGTGTCGACGAACCTACGGCGCTGCGGTTCAACTCGCTCATGAAGACCTACAACAGCCGGGCGGAAGCCGTAGGCTCCGGATTCTACATGAACCCGTCGCCCGGCAATATCAAGGATGGCCTCATTACCGACGCGATCAAGTCGGCCGGCGCTGCGAAAAAAGGCGGCACCTCGCCTGTCGTAGATGTTCTTGATTATCCCGAACGCGTCACCAAACCCGGCCTCAACCTGGTGTGTACGCCCGGAAACGACGTGGAAAGTACTACTGCGGAAGTAGCTTCCGGGGCGACGGTTGTCCTCTTTACCACCGGGCTGGGTACGCCGACAGGCAACCCCGTTACGCCGGTGATCAAGCTGTCGACCAATACCAAACTGTATAACAAGATGAATGATATCATAGACATCAACTGTGGTAGCATCATCGATGGCAACGAAACCATTGAGCACGCCGGCGAGCGGATTCTGGAGTATGTAATCCAGGTTGCAAGCGGCGAGGTTCAGCCTCATTCCGTACGCCTCGGCCAGGATGATTTTATTCCGTGGAAGCGGGGCGTGTCACTGTAGCGGGAGTTTTCAGTTTACGGTTTGCAGTTTTCGGTTCACGCAACCGAAAACTGCAAACCGTAAACCAAAGCCCGCTTTCGCCTAATTCTCTCTCCCTATGTCATTACTGCAATCCTTTCGCTGGTTTGGCCCGAAGGATCCCGTGAGCCTGCGTGACATCCGTCAGGCCGGCGCAACCGGAATCGTAACAGCGCTCCATGAAGTACCCAACGGCAAAGTCTGGACTACGGAAGCCATTGAATCCCGCAAAACCCTTATTGAAAATGCCGGCCTGACCTGGGCCGTCGTGGAAAGCGTACCTGTCCACGAGCATATCAAGCGGGGTATGCCCGACCGGGATCAGCTGATCGATAACTACAGGCAGACGCTCCGTAACCTCGGCGCCAACGGCATCAAAACGGTATGCTACAACTTCATGCCGGTGCTGGACTGGACCCGTACTGATCTTGCCTATGTGGTAGCCGACGGTTCTGAAGCGCTTCGTTTCGATGCCGTAGCCTTTGCCGCTTTTGAGCTTTTCCTGCTCAAGCGCCCGGGCGCGGAAGCCTCGTATCCGGAAGCATTCCGGCAGCGGGCCGAAGCCTACTTCCGGAAACTCAGCGAAAGCGAGAAGACCCTGCTCATCCGGAATGTTATTGCCGGTTTGCCTGGTTCGGAAGAGAGCTTTACGGTCGAGCAGTTTCAGAAAGTACTCGATTATTACGCGGAAGTAGGCGATAAAGAACTTCGTGAAAACCTGTACTACTTCATCCGGGCGATTGTGCCGGTGGCGGAAGAGGCGGGTATTCAGCTCTGTATTCACCCCGATGATCCTCCGCGCCCGATTCTGGGCCTGCCGCGGGTACTCAGCACGGCAGATGACGTCCGGCAGCTTTTCGCTGCGGCAGATTCTCCGGCAAACGGCCTGACGTTCTGTACGGGCAGTTTCGGCGTACGGGCAGATAATGACATGCCGGCTATGCTGCGGGAATTTGGTCCACGGACGCATTTCCTTCATTTCCGGAGCGTCGAACGGGAAACCGACGAAGTACCGGAAACTTTCCACGAAGCCAATCACCTCGAAGGCCATGCCGACATGTATGAAGTCATGAAAGCAGCAGTCGAAGAAATGGCGCGGCGGAAAAAGGAAGGCCGGGAAGATATACGCATCCCGATGCGCCCCGACCACGGCCACCGCATGCTCGACGACCTCAACCCCGACAAGCGTACCAATCCCGGTTACACGGCCATCGGCCGCCTGCGCGGGCTGGCGGAGTTGCGGGGGTTGGAGTTGGGGATAGAGAGAAGTTTAGGGTTTTGAGTTTAGTGTTTTGAGTGGACGGAAATCTGTTTGATGAGGGCCAAACTCTCAACTCTAAACCCCAAACTCAAAACTCTTTTATTAACTTGCGCACAATTTCGCAAAGATTGTCATCGCAAACACATGAACTTTCCCGCAGATCTCCGCTACACAGCTGAACACGAATGGATTAAGCTGGTTGATGGAAATGTAGCCCTGGTAGGTATTACCGATTATGCACAGGACCAACTGGGTGACGTTGTCTTCGTTGAAGTCAACTCGGTTGACCAGGACCTGGCAGCCAATGAAGTTTTCGGTTCTGTTGAAGCGGTGAAAACGGTTTCTGACCTGTTTCTCCCGGTTGCCGGTAAGGTAGTCGAAGTCAACGAATCCCTGAACGACAATCCCGACAAAGTCAACACCGATCCGTACGGTGACGGCTGGATCATCAAACTCGAGCTCGCCAATCCGGCAGATCTCGACGGCCTGATGGACGCCACCGCCTACGAAAAGCTGGTGGGATAAAAACATATCTTCTCCCGGAGTTCGTTGATCCGGCGGCTGGTATGCCTCTTTTTCGAAGTAATTACCCGGACAAGGAACAATGAATATCCACAGGAGATATTTGTTGTTCCTTTTTCAACATTTACCCAACATGAATCTGCTATTCCGCTCCGCCCGTATTCTGGATCCGCTTTCTCCTTTTCACCAGCAGGTGCTGGATGTTTGGGTGGAAAACGGCGTCATCCGGAAAATCGGAGAAAACCTTCCGGCAGCCCCTGCCGGACAAGAAATCCGGGCGCAAGGCCTTAGTCTTTCTCCGGGCTGGCTGGACCTCCGCGTGCATGCCAAAGACCCCGGGTATGAGGCGAAGGAAGACCTGTATTCCCTGCGCCGGGCGGCGGTTGCCGGCGGATTCACTGAAATCGTCCTCCTTCCGAATACGAAGCCGGTCGCCCAAACCAAGGAAAGTCTCGGGTATTTCCGTCGGTTTTCGGAAGAGCAGGTCGTGACCTTCCTGCCCGCCGCCGCTCTGACCCTGGGTTGCGACGGCAAGGATTTTACCGAAATGCTGGACCTGCACCATGCCGGCGCCGCAGCGTATACCGACGGCGAGCATCCGGTCTGGAATGCCGATATTCTCCTGAAATCGCTTCAGTACCTGGCGCAGGTAAACGGCCTGCTGATTCAACGGCCGGAAGAGCCCACGCTGACCGTCCACGGGCAGATGCACGAAGGTACAGTCAGCACACTCCTGGGTATGCGGGGTATTCCGGCGATGGCCGAAGAGCTGGTTATTCAGCGGGACCTGCGCCTGCTGGAGTATGCCGTTGAAACCTTTGACCTGCGCCCGCGCCTGCACTTCTCGCTTGTATCAACGGGCCGTTCGGTTCAGATGATCCGGGAAGCCAAGGCGAAAGGCCTGCCCGTTACGTGTGATACGGCAGCCCACTACCTGGCTTTCACCGACGGTGACCTCGTTTCGTTCGATACCAACCTGAAAGTAATGCCGCCGTTCCGGCCGGCGTCGGAAATCGACGCGCTGCGGGCCGGGCTGCTGGATGGTACGATCGATGCCCTCGTGTCGGACCACTATCCGCAGGATGCCGAGTCGAAAAACCTGGAGTTTGACCTGGCTGAGTTTGGAATCAGTTCCCTCGAAACCACATTCGCGACGGCGCTGACATACGGTAACCTCGGGCTGGAGAAGGTATTGGAGTTGTTTACGACCCGCCCCCGGGCGGTTTTGGGCCGCACACCGGTGACGATTGCCGAAGGGCAGATCGCCAACCTGACGGTCTTTAACCCGGAAGAGGAGTGGACGGTAACCCCGGCCGACTGGAAATCCAAGGGACGGAATACGCCTTTCTTCGGCAAAACGTTGAAAGGAAGAGTCCTGGGGATTGTCAACCAGGGAAAAAGCACCTTTTACCACGTCAAGCTGGGAGTCTAGATGATTACGAAAGTATTTGTACGGTTTGCATTACTGGCCGGAGTGCTGGCAGGACTGGCCTGTTTTGCGTATTTCTACATCCTGAAAATCAACGATGCCATGCCGCTCGGCACCCGCCGGAACCTGGGCATGGTATTCGTCTGGATCGCGATGGCGGTCGCTGCCTACCGGTACTGGAAGGTATCAGACCGGTCCCTGCATTTTCTGGAGGTATTTCTCCTTTGTTTGACGGTGATGCTGGTTGCTTCGGCGGTGGACGGGCTGCTCGTCAGCGCCTACGTGAAGTACATTGAGCCCGGGCTTATTCCGGAATACATCGCGCAGCTGAAAGTACTGGCCCTGCGCGACCAGGCGTCTATTCAGAAAGAATTCGGAAACAAGGGAAATGCCGGACTGATCGACTTTGAGACATTCCTCAAACAAATCGACCAGATTTCGCCGGAATCCATATTCTGGAGTACCTTCGGCATTTTCCGGATGATCTTCCACGTGCTCTATGCAGCGCTGATTGGAGTATGGGTCCGGAAGATGAGTCTTTAACCTGTAAAAACCTGTCTGTATGGAACCCACGCCTTCTACTGCCCGCGTTGCTCTGAAATGGGGCCTGATTTCCGGGATTATCTCTGCCGCTTTTTCGATTGGTTATCAGGTACTTGGCTTTATGCCCGACGATCCGACTCAGGCCAATATGGGTTGGGGCATGCTCGTCAATCTCCTGCAATTGGCCTTTGCCGTATTGATTCTGGTACTGGCCACGCGTGAATTCCGCAGCCAGAATGACGGCTTTATTTCCTTCGGCCAGGGAGTAGGTCTTTCGGCGTTGTGCGGCGCTGTCTGGGGTGTGACGTCGGCGGGACTTACCCTGGTATACACTCAGTTTATCGATAATTCCGCTCAGGAAAAGATGCTTTCCGGATTGCGGAATGCCTATGAAGAACGGGGAATGTCGGACGAACAGATCGACGTCGCGATGAAGGCGGTGACGTTCATGACCAACCCGGGCGTCGGTTTTGTGATGACCATTCTGGTAGGCGCGCTGACAGGCGTACTCCTTGGCCTGATCGTTGCTGCTGTCGTTAAGAAAGACCGTCCCGTATTCTGATTTGCCTATGTTTGCCATTTTCCGGAAAGAAGTACATTCCTTTCTGAGTTCCCTGGTCGGCTACGTCGTGATGGCTGTTTTTCTAACGGCTATGGGGCTGCTGGTCTGGTTATTTCCCGATACCAGCGTGCTCGACGCCGGCTATGCGGATATGGCTTCCTTCTTTCGGCTGGCGCCCTATGTTTTTCTGTTCCTCGTCCCGGCGATTACCATGCGCCTCATCGCCGAGGAACGCAAGTCCGGTACCCTGGAGCTTCTCCTGACCAAGCCGCTCACCGAATGGCAGGTTATCGGCGGAAAGTTTCTGGCCGCCTGTTTTCTGCTGCTGATCAGCCTGCTGCCGACGCTGCTCTACTATTTTTCCGTTTACCGTCTCGGTAATCCGCCGGGAAACATCGATTCGGCCAGTGTACAGGGTTCCTATCTCGGGCTGTTTTTGCTCGGATGTGTGTTTGCTGCCATCGGCGTGTATACTTCTTCGCTGACGGATAACCAGATAGTCGCCTTTTTGCTTGGGGTATTTGTCTGCTTCCTGCTCTATGTCGGGTTTAGCTCGATTGCCGGCCTGGAATGGTGGGAAGGGGCTGCCTACTGGCTGGAATGGCTCGGCCTCGATACCCAGTACAACGCGCTCGGCCGCGGACTCATTGATTCCCGAAACCTCGTCTATTTTATCTCCCTGATTCTGCTGGCGCTGGCGGGTACGTACGCCCGGCTGCGCAAGCGTAGCTGATCCTGCTTTTCATGAAACTGATAACCGCTCTGGTCGTCTGGCTGTTTGGTATGAACGCGCACGACGACAACAAACTCACTGTACCCACCGGCGGCAATACCTGGGTCAAAAATGCACCCGCCCGCAACGCCGCCTGGACGGATACCCGCACCGTTTCCCAAACGTACTTCCGCCTTGCCCAGCCGGGAAAACTGAAGGTTTCTGTGATCTGGAAATCGCCGCCCAAAGCCCGCCTGTCGCTCAAAATCGGCAACAAAAGCATGACGCTCACTCCTGCCGGAGAAAAGGAAACGTATGCCGGCGAATGGGACATCGCGGAGGCTGGATACCTTCATGCCGACTTGCAGGGTATCTCCAAAGAGAGCGAAACGTTTGGGGAAATAGAGGCCCTGGGTATCAGCGGGAGCGCCGTATCGGCCCAGACGGCCTTCGTGAAAGATAATGAAGGTAATTTCTTCTATTGGGGACGACGCGGCCCGTCTGTCCACCTGAGCTACACCCTGCCGGCAGACCAGTCGTTCGAATATTTCTACAACGAAGTCACCGTCCTGGAAGGGCAGGATGTACAGGGATCGTACTTCATGGCCAACGGTTTCGGAGAAGGGTATTTTGGCATGCAGGTTAATTCACCGACCGAACGCCGGGTTCTTTTTTCGGTCTGGAGTCCGTTTACAACCGACGATCCGAAGAAAATCCCGGAAGAACAACGCATTAAAATGCTCGGAAAGGGAGAAGGCGTGTACACCGGCGAGTTCGGCAACGAAGGTTCCGGCGGACAGAGCTACCTGAAATTCAACTGGAAGGCCGGGCAGACGTACCGTTTCCTGCTGCGCGGCGTTCCGTCCGAAGAAACAAAATCAACGACCTATACGGCCTGGTTTTTCGCGCCGGAAGAAAAGAAATGGCGGCTCATCGCGAGCTTCCGCCGTCCGCAGACCAATACCCACCTGAAGCGGTTCCATTCCTTCCTCGAGAACTTCATTCCGGAATTCGGAGATCAGGGGCGACGGGTATACTTCGGGAATCAATGGGCGAAGACGACCGGCGGCAAATGGATAGAGCTCACCGAGGCGAAATTCACCGCCGACGCTACCGGCCGGAAAGGCTACCGGCTTGACTATGGCGGCGGAGAAGAAAAACCGTACTTCTTCCTGCGCAACTGCGGTTTCTTCAACGAAACCACCCCGATTAACAGCCTCTTTCACCGCCCGGCGGGTGGGAAGGAGCCGGAGATCGGGGTACTGCCGTAAGCATGGGGCAGAGGGCGTGGGGCATGGGGTGAAAAGCTCGTACCCCATGCTCCCTGCCCTTTGCCCCTAGCGTTTCACAATGACGCCATCGGCCACAAACACCAGCGCTTTTTCCGGCTGGGTGATTTTGGCGATCTCTTCTTTCGATTTGCCGGCGTCTTCGGCGTAGTGCTTCAACTCATTTACCGGCGTGGTTTTGGTAAAGACATCGCCTTCGAATACCACGGTTTTTCCTTCAATATCCTTCGGGACGAAGAAATCATAGTCCCGGAACGTCACCCGCATGGTTTTGCCTTCGGGCAGGCGGACTTTCATCCAGCATCCCTTGACCTTGCAGACCGACTCCACGGTTCCGGTTACTTTGGTATGAAGCGTATCGGCTTTCTGCATTTTGGCGAGAAGAGCCGGTGCTGAAAGTGCATTTTCCTCGGTGATTTTGGCGCCGTGGTAGCTGGTTTGGGCCTGGGCTGCCAGTCCGGCAAGCGATACGGCCAATGCGAGAAGGATTCGTTTCATCGTGTGTTTGTTGGTAGACAAAGATACGTGTCAGTTGACGACCTGCAGCCAGCTTTTGCACTGCTTGCCGTCCGGGAAGGTAATCAGGTAATAGTAGGTGCCGGGCGCGACCGAGGGCGACCAGTCGTTCTGATAACTGGCGGACTGGTATACGGCTTTTCCCCAGCGGTTGAATACGTCGAGTTTCAGTCCGTTTACGCCGATTACAAAGGCATCGTTCTTGCCGTCTCCGTTGGGTGTTACCGCATTTGGAACTTCCAGGGGCGGTTCGATCGTAACCGATTGGGACGACGTCAGCGTACAGCTGCCGCGGGTAGCGCTTCCGGTGATCTGGTAGGTGCCGGGCTTCACGTAGGTATAGCGGACGGCCCCGCCTGACAATGAATCACCATTTCCGAATTGCCAGGTAAACGGTCCGTCTCCCTTTACCCGGATGGACACCTGGGCCGGTTTGATGCAGTCAAAAGTCTTTTCGACGACAAACTCCGGCCGGAAGGATTCGTCTATCGTGACCGTCGCCGTTGCGATACCCATGCATCCTTTGGTATCCCGTACCTGAACCGTATAACTTTTGGTAGCGCCCGGTTTGACGCGGATGGTCGCGCTGGTGGAATCGGCAACGCCGGCGCTGAGCCAGCGGTACGTCGTGCCGCCTTCCGCGCGGAGCGTCACCTCCTGTCCGGAACAGATAACCGGCTCTGAAACGGTGATTTTGGCCGGAAGCGGTTGTACCGTTACGTTGACCGATTTCTGCCCCTTGCAACCGGAGGCATCGGTGGCTTCTACCGTATATGTCGTGCTTTTTTCGGGTCTGGCGATCGGATTGGGAATAGCCGTGGAGCTGAGCGTCGGGTCGGTTTGCCAACGATAGCCTGTTCCGCCGGAGGCGGATAGCTGCACGCTTCCGCCGAGGCAAATGGTAGTGTCCCGTCTGATCTGAAAGCCCGCCTCCGTTACCCGGATAACGCGCTGATACAGTGCTTCTTTCTTGCAGCTAAGCGGATTTCGTCCAACCAGAGAAATGGTATAGGTGCCCGGTTTGGTAAAGGTATACTCAGCTGATACAGCATTGGTGGAACGGTCCAGATTCCCCAGGTTCCATTCATAGCTCTTTCCGCCGGTACTGGCATTGACGAATTGCAGCTTCAGCGGCGCGCAGGCGGTGACGGTATCGCTTTGTTTGACGCCGTCCCGGACGATGTCAAAACGTACGTCCAGGTTGTCGATATCAAATTTGAAAACGGCGTTGTTGCAGTTGGAAGAGTTATTGGCGGACGACCAGGCCCCCGGCGTAGTCGGAAAAGACGACGGATGACAGGAACAAACGGCCTGGTAGACAAATCCTTTTTTGTCGAACCGGGAAGTACCTCCGTCGACGTGGTCGCCCCGTACTTCCCGCGAGGAAACGGTATTCCCGAAAAATGTCCCGTACAGCAACGATTTGGCATTGCTTTCGAGCAGGGCGAGGTAGAAGTTACTTCCGTCGGTGGTCTTCTGAAACGCATCGGAGGTGACGGGTAGTCCGGTCGTGTTGCTCGCGAGCGCAATAGGTGAGTCGAGGGTATGGTTGACATTCCCGCCCCAGCCGGCGAGGTAAATGTTTCCACATTCATTGACAAGAAAAGCCGTCGGCGCGATGTCCGGCTTTCGCCGCCCGCTTCCGATTACCGTCGAAAACAGGGTCTTCGATAAGGCAGGATCGAAGGCGTGGATAAACTGGCAGCTGTTGCGGTTGGAATAGGTTCCGGCGGTTACCGGATACTGCCCGTTGTCGCTGATTCCGAAGACATACACGTTGTCGGCCTGATCGAGATCGAGCAGCATCGCAACGTCGGCATTAGCCGTAGCCAGTCGCTGGCTCGTTTTGATCGTACCGGACGCATCCAGGCGCGCTACCCAGCCATCTTCCGGCTTTTCGAAGTTGTCGCGGATGGCGCCGCAGACGTAGATATCGCCCGACTTGCCCGTCCGGATACCGTATGCGCCGCTGAACCCGGCCATCAGGTTGGGTTTTCCCCACAATAGTGTGGATAAGTCTGTGGAAAACTTCAGTACGGTAGCGGTCAACTGGTCCGGACGTTTCAGCGGTATTTGTCCCGGCGTGGTGGTGGCGACGAGGATATTATCCTGCGCGTCGGTCATGATTTCACCCCGGTAGGCATCTCCATAGTTACGAATATTGAGGAGACTATTGAGATTCAGACCATCGTTGGACTCTGTTCCCCAATAGGTTGCGGCTTTGAGCGTTTTCCCGTCAGTACTGAGCCGGGCAATGAAAATATCGCTGCCGTTGGCGTAGTCCATGCCGTTGAGCGGAGCGTCGGGGCCGGATAGCTGTGTACCGCCGGCGAAGGTCTTCTGGTACGCATTGGTACTGACGGGGAAGTTCTTTGAAGACGTTGTCCCGAAAATAAGCAGGTCTCCCTGTGCGCTGACGATGAGGCTATGCGGGATATCCGTTTGCGTGCCGCCAAGGTACGTGGCGTAGAGCAGGCGGGTTCCGGTGGGATTAAACTTCAGAATCGCGACATCCCAGAGGTTTCCGTTCCCGTTTCCGGCGTAGTTGAGCTGGTACGCTCCGGCCGTCACGGGAAAGCCCTGTGCATTGGCGGAACCGCCGGAAAGCAGGTTGCCGTCGGCATCGTACGTGGCGGTATGCCCCCAGTTATCAGCATAGGAGCCGGAAAACGTCGCGAAGATGAGTTCGGGGTCGATGACGAGCGACTCCCGTTTGTCGTAGCCGTCGGGTAAATGAAAGGAAACTACCCGTTTGTCCTGCACGGTAAAATGTCCGCGAACCAACTGCGTTTTGCCTTTGATTTCCTGATAGTTATACGGATTCAGCTCCCGGAATTCACCAAAGGTTGTTTTGATCTGGAGGTTTCCCTGGGTGGATACCGAAAGGTCGTCGGCTCCCTCGTACTTCATCCGGATCAGGGAAGGGTCGGCTCCGGGACGAACGATAAACTCATACTTGATCGTGGCGTGGTGCGCGAAAAGCCGCAAGTCGATACCCGGGTAGAGGTCGCGGTAACGTACTTCCCCAAAGCCTTTTACATCGGAAGCCCACCGGCCAGGGTCGTTGCCGAGGAAGTAGTTCCGGGAAACGCCGTCGGGCAGATCACCTGCCAATTGGGTCGACGGGCTCGCTCCTTCGAAACGCACTTTTACCCCGTGCAGGCGGAGCGGGGTATTGGCGGGCAGCGTATTGTCGTGTAGTTTCTGGAAGTACTCTGTGTCGTAAAAAACGTAGTCGAGACCATCTGCCCGCAGGTCGAGCTGTCCTCCCGGAATCTGCATGCGGTACCGGATGGATGCGTCCCACTGCCCCTGATTGCTGACAAACGAAACCGGTTGATTTTCAGCAAAAAGAGCAAAGCAAATCCAACTGAAGAGAACGGTATAGAGGTAACGCATGTATTCGAACGAGGGTTATCGAACGAAGATACACATTTTCAAAACGGGAAGCAGACCGGGAAAAGGCTTTGCGGTGAATGCCGGGAAAAGCACGCCCGCGCAGGATAATCCGTAGAAAGAGAAGGCCTATTTATACTGCTGAATATCAATGGCCTGAGAGCAGAAGGCATACTCGGAGGGAACGTTCGATCCGATCAGGATGATCTGGTCACCGGGTAATTGCTGTACTTCCCGGAGGTACCAGTCGGTGTTCCGGGCATCGAGGTTGGAGGTAGGCTCGTCGAGGATAATGAGACGTGCTTCCGACCAGAACGCCAGTCCGAGTTTCAGGCGTTGTTTCATCCCGGAAGAAAAATTACGAATGTACTTGTCGCGGGAGGCCGTAAGATCCAGTCGCTCAATAAAGTCAGGCGTCGAAAGACCCTGTTTGAGAGGCTTGAATTTCCGGTGAAAATCGACCAGTTCGGTCAGGGTGAATTCTTCAATCAGCTCCAGGTACGGGGCGGCGATGACCACGTGGCGGTAGACCGCATCGTCCTGAACGGAACCGTAGCGGATGCTTCCTTCGGTTGCCGGCATGGAGCCGGCGATTACCTGGAGCAGGGTGGATTTTCCGGAACCGTTGGGGCCGGTTATGGCAACGCGGCTGCCCGGCGCGAGGTCGACCGACAGGCGGCGGAAGATCCATTCCCGGATAAACCGTTTTCCAAGTTGTTCGAGCTGAAGCTGCATGAGCAGAAAAAAGGGGCAGGAAACCCTGCCCCGAAAGTCGTTTATTCGACGGGTCCGCCTTTTCCGGGGCCCCGCATGATACCCCGTTCGGAGGAGCGGATGAAGTTGACAATTTCGTCGCGCTCCGCGGACGCCGGCAGTTCGATTTCGATCCGGTTAAGGGCTTCGGTATTGTTGTAGCCCTTGAGGTAGATATGCCGGTAGATTTCCTGGATTTCGGCGATTTTTTCGTTGCTGAATCCGCGCCGGCGGAGGCCGATGGAATTCACACCCGCGTAGGAGATCGGGTCCCGGCCGGCCTTGCTGTACGGCGGAATATCCTTGAGAACTTTGGATGCGCCCGACACCATGGCATGTACGCCGATTTTGGAGAACTGGTGAACGGCCGTTGCTCCGCCCAGAATGGCCCAGTCGCCGATTTCCACGTGTCCGCCCAGAATAACGGAGTTGACAATCACGCAGTTATCGCCGATATGGCAGTCGTGCGCAATGTGCACATACGCCATCAGGAGGCAATTGGAGCCGATCTGCGTCTTGCCGGAAGCAACCGTCCCCTTGTTGATCGTGACACATTCCCGGATAGTCGTGTTATCGCCGATCACCGTGAGAGTCTCTTCTCCGTTGAATTTCAGGTCCTGGGGAATAGCGGAGATACTTGCTCCCGGGAAAATACGGCAGTTTTTGCCGATACGCGCACCTTCAAAAATGGTGACGTTCGATCCAATCCAGGTACCTTCTCCGATTTCCACATTTTTGTGGATCACAGCGAAGGGTTCAATCACCACATTGGGGGCAATTTTCGCATCCGGGTGGACGTATGCAAGTGGCTGTATCATTCGTTCTTTCACGGCATGCTGACGGCGGTTTCCCGCCGGGCAGGCTTATTTTTTTCGTACTAAACTCGCTGTCATGTCACTTTCCATCACCAGCTGGCCGGCTACCCAGGCCTGACCGTGCATCTTGGCGATGCCGCGCTTCATCGGCGCCATGAATTCGCATTTGAAGATGACGGTATCTCCCGGAACGACGTTCCGGCGGAACCGGCAGTTTTCAATCGCCGCCAGGTAAGCCCAGTAGTTTTCCGGATCCGGGACGGTACTCATCACCAGAATACCGCCGGTTTGCGCCATTGCTTCGATCTGAAGCACACCGGGCATCACCGGGTTATTGGGGAAGTGACCCATGAAGAACGGCTCGTTTATCGTGACGTTCTTCACGCCGACGACGCTGTTCTCGTCCATGTAGATCACCTTGTCGATCAGTTGGAACGGATACCGGTGGGCCAGCAGATTGGAGATCTGCTTGATGTCCATGATCGGCGGAATCTTCGGATCGTAAGTCGGGATCTTCGGCTTCTGCGTTTCCAGCATCAACTTTTTGATTTTCTTGGCGAGTGCGACGTTGGCCGCGTGGCCGGGACGTGCTGCCAGAATCTGCGCTTTGAGCGGCCGTCCGACCAGCGCCAGGTCGCCGACAACGTCCAGCAGTTTGTGCCGGGCCGGTTCGTTGGCGTAGTGCAGGTCGACGTTATTGAGAATACCTTTTCCGGGAATGACGCTGACGCGGGGCTTGCCGAGGAGTGAAGCCAGGTGATCCAGCTCGCCGTCTTCGAATTCCCGGTCTACAATCACAATCGCGTTGGAAAGGTCGCCTCCCTTGATGAGGTTCGCCTTGAAAAGAGCCTCCAGTTCATGCAGGAAGCAGAATGTACGGCTCTTCGCAATCTCCTGCTTGAAAAGGGAGAGGTCGTTGAGCGTCGCATGCTGGCTGCTGAGAACCTTGGAGTTGTAGTCTACCATGACGGTCACCCGGTAATCGTCGAGCGGAAGCGCAGCGATTTCCACGTCCCGTTCCTTGTCCCGGTAGCGAACTTCCGTCGGTACTTCAAAGTAGTTCCGGAGGACGTTCTGCTCGGCAAGGCCGGCGTCTTCGAGGGCGTCAATGAATTTGATGGAAGAACCGTCCATGATCGGAGGCTCGGGGCCGTCGAGCTGAATGAGGCAGTTATCGATCTGAAGACCGACAAGCGCCGCCAGCGTATGCTCGACCGTGTGCACACGGGCGCCGTTTTGCTCCAGGGTGGTACCGCGGGAAACGTCGACGACGTTATCCACATCCGCATCCACGATGGGCTGGCCGGGTAAGTCAATCCGCTGAAACTTGTAACCGTGATCGGGCGGAGCCGGGACAAAAGTCATCGTGGCTACAACGCCGGTATGTAAACCAACGCCCGACACGGTGACGGGCTTCTGAATGGTGTGCTGTTTGAGGTTCATCGTGGATGAACAGCTATCGACTGCCCGCGGGATTTTACCCGGAAGACCGATCGCCCGGAGCAGCTAAATAACTGGTAACGCTAGCTATTAGCGGGCAAAGTTAACTCTTTCAGGATTTTTTCCAGTTCCTTCACCCGCTTTTCGAGTTCAGGAAGTCGACGAACACCCACCTCCGTGCGAAGATTCTCCCGGTTTTCCATAGCGGGACTACCGCGAAGGACAAGTCCTTCCCGCTCCCAATTCTTCGAAATACCGGATTGAGCCGTGATGATGGTTTTGTTGGGAACATGAAGATGTCCGGCGATACCTACCTGCCCGCCGATCATACACTGCTCGCCGATTTTAGTGGAACCGGAAATGCCGGTCTGAGCGGCTATGACTGTATTCCGGCCAATTTCAACGTTGTGAGCGACCTGGATCAGGTTGTCGAGCTTGGCGCCATTACGGATAATCGTGGCGTCTTCGGGCATCGTCGCGCAGTCGATCGTCGTGTTGGCACCGATGGATACATTGTCCTCCAGAACCACATAACCGAGCTGCGGAATGCCTTTGTAGCTGCCGTCGGCCTGAGGGGCAAAACCGAACCCGTCAGCCCCGATTACCGCATTGGCATGAAGGGTACAGGAAGCCCCGATTTTACAATTGTCGTAAATGCGGACGCCGCTGTACAAAATGGTATTATCTCCGATGACAACATTTTCGCCAATGTACACATGCGGATAAATCTTCACATTTTTTCCGATGCGGGAGTGATCACCGATGTAGGCAAATGCGCCGAGGTAAATGCCTTCGCCGATTTCGACATCCTTGCCGACACGAACAGGCTCCTCCGTTCCGGTTTTCCGGAAAGTAAGCGCATTATGGTATACTTCCAGCAGACGGGTAAAGGCCGTGTAGGCATTGTCCACCAGAATGAGGGAAGGAGAATAGGCTTTCTTGGGCTCGAACGTCCGGTCTACAATAACCGCCGACGCCGACGTCGTATACAGGAAATGCTCGTACTTCAGGTTGGACAGAAAACTGATGGCCCCTTCGGTCCCTTCCTCGATCTTGGATAACCGATTCACCTTCAGATCGGAAGGGCCTTTGACTTCACCGCCCAACAGTTGGGCCACCTGTGCAATAGTAAACTCCATAAGTGATCGAAAACGACGGTTAGGAATTTGTTCCTCGGTGGCGGCCTATATGCTCCGGACTTGGGAAAATACAACAAAACCGCCTGTAAACCGGGTTTTTTGTGGCAAAGATACAAGAGAAATCAGATGAAAAAGAAGGACCCCGGTCATCGGAGGCAAAAATGGAGCATTTTTCTGCAAAGTTATTTTAGTGAGAAGTTTGTGTTAACCGGCCGGTTCGGTCCGGGCGCCAAATTGCTTAATTTTTTTAAAAATGACAGGGCTTATGGGATGAAAGGTAATGTGCTGATAGTCAGTATTTTGTGAATAAAGAAAAGGAGGCGGGAAGTTTGCTACAGGGCCGTGAAATACCAACCGGGAGTATACGGGACTCACGGCATTTTCTGGCTTGTGTCAGATGGAAAAAGAAGACGACTCCCGACAGGCGTCAGGGCTGAACCCTCGGTTGCGTCCAATGCAAAAACGGACGCTTACGGATCGGAATGGTTACGCCGGTAAACGTAGCGACAATCACCGAAATGAGCAGGACGACAAAGCAGATCTCGGCCGTATAAATCACACTCATCACCGGTTCAGGTTCTTCGTAGCGCCGGATGACAATGCCGGCCAGCGCCCACATCACCACCAGGCCATAGGAAATGCTGTGAACCGTGAAGAGCACGCCGAGCGTCAGGAGGGTACCGATGCCGATCAGCAGCATCGCCCAGGTCTGCCCGCCGAGGCCCCACTGGTTCCAGTTGACCGAGACCAGCCAGGCGGTAATATTGGCGATGGTTGCCATGGATATCCAGCCCGCATACAGGCCGAAAGGTACTTTCGTCAGCAGGTACTGCCACCGCCGGGCCCGCAGGCTCGCGATGACCTGGATACGTTCGAGCAGGATAAGCTGGGTACACAGCAGAGCAAGCATGATTCCAACCGAAAGCGCCACCTGTTCATAATGCCAGGCGACAATCCAGGAGGCGTTCAGGAGATTGGATACAATCAGCCAGGGCCCTATGCGGGATACAAGCCGGGTAACCAGGCTGTCCGGATCGTTCCGGAATAGTCCCTTTAACTGGAAAAGAACGAAGGCGCCAAGCGTCAGGTAGATGACCCCCCAGATGGAAAAGGTAAGACCGGCCGGTGTAAAGAGGTTCGGATACTGGTCGGAGAGCTCACGCGTCGTCTTTCCGTTGAGCGGAAGGGTAACAGCGGCCCAGTTGGCGGCAATAGCCAGCAGAAACGTCAGCAGATTGAGCAGGCGGAGGACAGCCTCCCGGCGAATGGGTTTCATAGTTGTTTCGGTTATGTGCGGCGAGTGGTTTCGACGTGGCTGACTTGCCCGTGGCGGAGGTTTTCCGGAAGAATCTCCTGTTCGACGACGATGACGGTCTCGGCTTTAGGCGTAATACCCCGTCCGTACCGGCGGACATAAACCTTCGTAAACTCCGCTCCGAAGTACAGAATCGTCGCCGAATAGTTGACCCACAGCAGGATCAGGACAATGGAAGCGGCCGAACCGTATGCCGTTGCTACGTTGGAGCTACCCAGGTACAGGCCGATCAGAAACTTCCCCACCATGAAAAGTACCGCTGTGAAGCCGGCTCCTGCGAGCGAATCTTTCCAGTAGAGCTTTCCATCCGGCAAAACATTGAATATCAGAGCAAAAAGCAAGGTAATGACCACGAAAATGACAGCCAGGTTGACGAGGTAAAAGAAGAATACCAGATTGGTATGGAACATGCGCTGCAATTGCTCGCCGAAAACATCGAGCAGGGAATTGAGAAGCAGCGAAACCAGCAGCAGAAAACCGATACTGACAATCATGGAAAAGGATAGCAGGCGGTTGATCAGCAGTTTCAGCCATCCTTTGCGGGGTTTGGCCCGGAGTGACCAGATCCGGTTGAGCGAATCCTGCATTTCCCCGAATACGCCGGTCGCCCCGATGAGCAGGGTGATAATACCGGCAACAAGCGCCGTTCCCGACCGGTCCGACAACTCTGCCCGCTTCAGAAATTCCTGAATCTGGAGGGCGGCGTCCTTCCCTACCAGCCCGCGTATCTGCCCGAAAACTTCACCCTGAATGGCGTCTCTTCCGAAGAAAATACTGCAGAGCGAAATCACCACGATCAGCATCGGAGCAAGGGAAAAGATCGTATAATAGGAGAGCGAGGCGCTCATTTTGAGGGCATTATCCTCTGAAAATTCTTTGTAAACCTCGCTTAAAAAATCAAGGGTCAAACGTAATCGCTTCATCAGATGTGGAGTGGTTTATCAGGGGTACTACCATTTCAATGCCACGGACATTCCCCGTTGTGCCTCAGAGATGGTTCCCCGCGCTGGGGAATAATTTGCCCGAACTTCCGGAATTCAGACGTATAGAGGCGGGTGTCAGTGGTGGCAAAGAGTTTTTTCTCAAAAAGGCATCACGATTCATCCTAAACCTGAACAAGTTATGCGTAGTCTGTTGTATATCATCGCCGTTCTCCTCGTGATCGGCTGGATCATCGGAGTCGTTGGGTACAGCGCCGGAGGTTTGATTCATATTTTGCTGGTAATTGCGCTGGTGTCTCTTCTGCTGACGTTTATACGCAGGGGAACAGTCTGACCGGATTACCTTAGAACCACACACTGATATGTCCTATGCCGTTATCGCCTTGCTGGCCCTGGGATTAGGGGCTATGCTGGCAGCGCTGATTGACTGGTTTACCCAGGGCAGTGAACTGGGATATTACCGTCCCGGAAAACACGTCCAGCGCTCCGATTTCAGTCATTTCATCCGGACCGTACGGAATAAATCGGCCCGGGTTTGAGATAAGTTCTTACCCGAAAGGGTTTGTTAGGTTAGGTAAAACAATGGGGGAAAAGGAAAGTCCGGTAGCGATGCTGTCGGACTTTTTTGTTGGCTTTAAGCCGTAAGCTGTATGCGATAAGCTATAGGTGTGCCTTCCGCAGCCTATAGCTTATCGCATACAGCTTACAGCCGACGATAAAGCCTTCAATCCACTGCTTACCGCCCCAAATTGCCGCTCATCCAAAAAGGTCTGTGTACAATTCCGGACTCGGCGTAACATTGAGCTATCAACACGCTGATCTAACCGTACCGATGAGGCAGAAACTGTGGCTGGCGATAGTGCCGGTTTTTCTTTGCTTGTCCGTCTTCGCCCAGGAAACGCGGGCGGTCCGGAAATTGACCCTGCAGGAATGTGTGGATGTCGCCTGGAAAAATAACCTCCAGGTGAAGCAGAGCCAGGTGCAGGTGGACGTCAACCGGAACAACCTGGCGCAGTCGCAGGCCAATCGGTTGCCTACGCTCAACGGTTCCGCCGGGCAGGGGTTAAACCTCGGGCGGAATATTGACCCGTTTACCAACACCTACGTCACCCAGACGCTGAATTACACGAATCTGGGGCTCAATTCGTCCGCTACGATCTACAATGGCGGAATTATCAACAATACCATCAGGCAGAATGACCTGCTGCTTCAGGCCAGCGAGCAGGATGTACAGGCCAGCCGCGACCAGGTAGCGCTCAACGTCGTCCTGGCGTATCTGCAGGTTATCAACAATGAAGATGTCCTGTCTGTAGCCCGTGCCCAGGTCGAAATTTCGGCCCAGCAGGTAGCGCGGACGGAAAAACTGGTACAGGCGGGCGCCCTTCCGCTGGCGAATCTCCTGGACCTGAAGGCGCAGCTTGCCAACGACGAGCTTTCAATCGTTACGGCAGAAAACAACCTGGCGCTGTCGCGTTTGCAGCTGGTTCAGCTCATGAATGACAAATCGATCCGGGAATTTGAGCTGGATCGGTTAAGCGTTAATACCCCCGGCGACGGATACGACGCCGGTATTCAGCAGATCTACGATGTGGCGGTAGGCACGCAGGCAGCGGTAAAAGCCGCCGAACTCCGGACGCTTAGCGCCCGGAAAGGTGTTGATATTGCCCGCGGCTCATTCTATCCCTCACTTGGATTCAACTTCAGCATGGGGTCCAACTACTCCAGCGCTGCGAAACGCTCGCGCCTGGGAGAGCCTACATCGGTGAGTACTTCGGCGGAGGTGGAATTCAACGGACAGAAAGTTCCGATTACCTTCACGACCCAGCAGCCTACGTACCTGACATCGGCTATTCCCTGGGCGAATCAGCTGACGAACAACGTCAACGGCGGTATCGGCGTGGCGATGCGTATACCGATTTTCAACGGATACCAGGTACGGTACCGGACGGCCAACGCGATCCTCAACGTTAAAAACCAGGAATACCAGACAGAAAATACGAAACTTCAGCTCCGGCAGAATATTGAGCAGGCATACGTCAACATGACCGGATCGTCGAAAAAATACGCTTCGCTGAGCAAGCAGGTAGAATCCCTCGAGCAGGCCTTTAAGGCCGCCGAAAGCCGGTATAATGCCGGCGCAATCAATGCCGTGGATTACAACCTGGCGAAGACGAATCTCGACCGCGCCCGGATCAACCAGGTGCAGGCCAAGTACGACTACATCCTGCGGATCAAAGTACTCGACTACTACCAAAACAAACCCTTGTCCTTCTGACACATCAACCGGCATACCCTCGGCAGGGCCGGCTTTAACACCCGTTTCACATGGCAAAACGTTCTTCAAATCGGATCTGGTGGATTCTCGGCGGCATCGTCATTCTCCTGGTCGGCGGGCTCCTCGTCGCGAAATCGGCCGGCTGGATCGGAAAGGAAAAGGAAGAGGAAGCCACATTCAGCAAAGCCCAAAAGGCGGACATCGTGGAGCGTGTGAGCGCTTCCGGGAAGGTTCAGCCGGAAGTGGAAGTCAAAATCAGCCCGGATGTTTCGGGGGAAATCATTGAATTGAAAGTACACGAAGGAGATTCCGTCGTGAAAGGTCAGCTGCTGCTGCGGATTCGTCCGGATAACTATGAGTCGCTCGTAGCCCGCGCAAAAGCCGCTGTAGATCAGGCCCGTGCAAGCTATGAACAGACCAAAGCATCGGTCGGACAAATGGAAGCCCAGCTCGCCCGTGCGCAGGCCGATTACAACCGGAACAAGAAGCTGTATGGAGATAAAGTTATTTCAGACGCTGATTTCGAAACATCCGAGGCCAACTTCAAAGTAGCCCGTCAGAATGTTGAATCGGCCCGGTCCAACGTCGACGCCTCACGGTTTGCCGTCGAAAGCGCGCAGGCAGGCCTGCGCGACGCCGGCGAAAACCTGCGGAAAACGACTATCTACGCGCCTTCGAGCGGTATTATCTCCAAGCTGGGCGTAGAGCTTGGCGAGCGGGTGGTAGGTACTTCGCAGATGGCCGGTACGGAAATGCTCCGTATCGCGAACCTCAATAACATGGAGGTACGGGTAAACGTCAATGAAAATGATATTGTCCGGGTCAATGTCGGCGACTCCGCCCTCATTGATGTGGATGCGTATACCTACTCCGGCCGGAAATTCAAGGGTATTGTCACGTCTATTGCCAATACCGCGAATGGCTTGGGCGGATCAGTATCGGCGGCGGCAACAGCTACCGATGCCGTGACGGAGTTTGAAGTAAAAATCAAGATTCTGCCGGAATCGTATATGGATCTGGTCGACCGTTCGAAGAAGCGGAGTTTTCCGTTCCGTCCGGGCATGACGGCTTCTGTCGAAGTCATCACCGAACGGAAAAACGGGGTACTCAGCGTCCCGATCGCCGCCGTGACAACGCGTACGGAAGAAAAGAAAACAACCGAGAGCGAAGAGCCTGTCGTGACCAATACCAACCAGCGTCCGAAGGAAGAGAAGCCGAAAGAGGTGGTTTTCGTCAACAAAGCGGGCGTGGTAGAGATGCGGGAAGTGAAAACCGGCATCAGCGATTTCGAAAACATCGAAGTAATATCAGGCCTGAAGGAAGGGGAGGAAGTTGTATCCGGCCCGTTCCTCCTCGTCTCGAAAAACCTCAAAGCCGGAGATAAAGTGAAGAAGAAAGTAGAGAAGAAAGACGGGAAGAAGGAGTAGGGAGGCGGTTTTGGAGTTTTCAGTTTAGGGTTTTCAGTTTAGAGTTTGGAGTTTGGAGTTTGGGGAGGGCGCAATGGCCTGCCTTGAACTCTAAACCCTAAACTCCAAACTCTAAACTTTTTTATTTCTGACCGATGGTGATGATGCCGGCGTCGATGCCGGCGTCGCTGAGGAGGGCCTGGGTACGTTCGGGGCGGGCGTCGGTGAGGAAGACCTGGCCGAAGGTTCCGTCTTTCATGCAGCGGAGGAGCATGGCGATGCGGCGGTCGTCGAGCTTGTCGAAAATATCGTCCAGCAGGAGAATAGGCTGGAAGCCTTTTTCGCGGGTGAGGAGGTCGAACTGCGCGAGTTTAAGGGCGATGACAAAGGATTTTTGCTGTCCCTGTGACCCGAATTTCTTCAACGGGTAGGAGTCGATTTCAAAAAGGTAATCGTCCCGGTGAATGCCCATCGTAGTCCGCTGAGCGGCAACGTCCCGGTGCCGGTTGAGCCAGAATTCCCGCTGAAAATCATCCGGTACAATCTCTGAATCATAGGCAATGGAGACGGCTTCCCGCCCTTCGCTGAGGCCGGTATAGTGCTCCTGAAAGACCGGGAGAAAAGAGGCGATGAACGCTTTCCGCTGCTCATGCAGGCGTAGCGAAAGCTCCACCAGGGGCTGGGAATAGGCTTCGAGCAAGTCTTCGTCGGTGTAATGCCGCTCGTGAAATTGCTTGAGGAGAGAATTCCGCTGGTCGAGCAGGCGGTTGTATTGCAGCAGATCGGCGAGGTAATCAGGCCGTTGCTGAGACAGTACGCCGTCGATAAACTTCCGGCGTTCTTCGGAGCCGTCGCGGACGAGGTCGGTATCATCCGGCGCGATCAGGACAACGGGAAAACGGCCGATGTGATCAGCGAGGCGTTCGTAGGCTTTGCGGTCCTGCAATACCACTTTCCGCTGCCCGCGCGGCAGGGAAACGGTAATCTGGGAAGCTTTGCCGGAAGCAGGTATAGAATCGGAAAACGCTTCGTCGCTTTTGCGGAACGTTCCGTCGATTACCATGAAATCCGCGCCATGCCGGATGGAGAGGGCGTCCTGACTGGTCAGGGCACTTTTCGTGAGCGAAAGGAAATAAATAGCGTCGAGCAGGTTGGTTTTACCGCTGCCGTTCTCCCCCACAATGGCATTTATACGCCTGGAAAACAGAAAGGCCTCCGAATCGTACGATTTATAATGGGTAAGATGGAGCCGTTCCAGAAAAAGCATCTTTGTGTTTTAACGATTGGAAGCTAATTTCGCCGAAAGTTTCGAATCATGGGTTTAACCGAACTGTGCCGCGCAGAACCCATGGCCTCTACTTTCACGCTTTTAATCCCAGAGTTCAATGGCAACAAAAGAAAAAGCCAAGGCGAAGGTAAAATACCCGAAAGAAACCTACCTCTTTTGGTTTGAAAATATGCTGCTGCAGCGGCGTTTCGAAGAGAAAGCCGGCCAGCTGTACGGTCAGCAGAAGATCCGTGGCTTTTGCCATTTGTACATCGGCCAGGAGGCTTGCTCTACCGGCGCTGCTACTGCCCTCACGAAAGACGACAAGTGGATTACCGCCTACCGGGATCACGGGATTCCGCTGGCGCTGGGTACCAGCCCGAACGCGATCATGGCCGAGCTCTTCGGAAAAGCCACCGGTACCACCAAGGGTAAGGGCGGCTCCATGCACATCTTCGACAAGGAACACAACTTCATGGGTGGTCACGGAATCGTAGGGGCGCAAATCCCCCTCGGCGCCGGTATCGCCTTTGCCGAAAAGTATAACAAAACCGGTCACCTCGCCATCTGTTACTTTGGCGACGGAGCCGTTCGTCAGGGTGCCCTGCACGAAGCCTTCAACATGGCGATGACCTGGAAACTTCCGGTGATTTTCGTTGTGGAAAACAACGGCTACGCGATGGGTACCTCTGTTGAGCGGACGTCCAACGTAACCGATCTCTACACCATTGGTGAAGCGTATGACATGCCTTCCGAGCCGGTTGACGGCATGAGTGTAGAAGCGGTTCACGAGGCCGTTGGCCGTGCCGCTGAGCGCGCCCGCAAGGGAGACGGCCCGACCTTCCTCGAATTCAAAACCTACCGGTACCGCGGACACTCCATGTCCGACCCCCAGAAATACCGGACGAAGGAGGAGGTAGAATCCTACAAGCAGCGCGACCCGATCGAGTGGGTACGTCATACCATCCTCGAAAACGGCCTGGCGACGGAAGAAGACCTCGCCGCCATCGAAGAAAAGATCAAAGGTATCGTAGCGGAGTCGGTGAAATTCGCCGAAGAATCTCCCTGGCCGGACGCATCCGAAGCATATAAGGATGTGTATGTGCAGGCGGATTATCCGTTTATTCAGGAATAGCGGAAGCGGTTTTCAGTTTTCCGTTTACAGTTTTTAGTTGGAGGGCCGGCGTAATTGCCGGCCTTCTGCGTTTTCGGGTTTGTTGTTTTCAGTTTACCGTTTGTTGTTTTCAGTTTTCGGGGGTGGCGTATCTGGTCGCCTGCCGTGCGTAGCATCCGCTACGCACTTTTTAGTTAGTAGGCTGCGCCTACCCGTTGAGAAGACAATAGTCTGTTCCTCAATGCATAGATGGTCTCACTATCAAAGCATTTTACTTCGTACCTACCATAAGTTGCCAAGATTGATTTTACGGAAGCCTTAAACAGTAGGCATAGCCTACTAACTAAAAAGTGCGTAGCATTTGCTACGCACGGCGGGGGGCGGCCTGATACGCTACCCCCGAAAACTGAAAACAACAAACGGTAAACCCGAAAACGCAGAAGGCCGGCAATTACGCCGGCCATCCAACTGAAAACTGAAAACAGTAAACCGAAAACCGCTTTCGCTTACTCCTCCCACCCAAAACTCCTCCTTACCGCTTTCCGCCAGTGGCGGTAGAGGCTGTTGCGGACGGATTTTTCCATGACGGGCTCCCAGGTCTTTTCGATGCCCCAGTTGCGGCGGAGGTCGTCGGTGTCTTTCCAGTATCCGACGGCGAGACCGGCGGCGTAAGCGGCCCCGAGGGCGGTGGTTTCAATCATTTTCGGACGGACGACCGGCACATTGAGCAAATCCGCCTGGAATTGCATCAGCAGCTCGTTGACGGTCATGCCGCCGTCTACCCGCAGCTCCGACAGCCGGATACCAGCGTCTTTCTCCATTGCTTCGAGTACTTCCAGGGTTTGAAAGGCTGTGGCTTCGAGTGCTGCGCGACCGAGGTGGCCTTTGTTGACAAAACGCGTCAGTCCGGCAATTACCCCGCGGGCGTCGGCACGCCAGTACGGTGCGTATAATCCCGAAAAAGCCGGGACAAAGTAGCAGCCTCCGTTGTCTTCTACCGTGGCTGCCAATTCTTCGATATCACTGCTTTTCTGAATAATACCCAGGTTGTCGCGCAGCCATTGTACCAGCGCGCCGGCAATGGCTACAGAGCCTTCCAGGGCATAGTGCGCGGGCTTGTCGCCCAGTTGGTAGGCGACGGTTGTGATGAGGCCGTGGGTCGACTGGTTGATTGTCGTACCCGTATTCAGCAGCATGAAACACCCTGTGCCATAGGTATTCTTGGCTTCGCCGGGCTCGAAGCAGGTCTGCCCGACGAGGGCCGCCTGCTGATCGCCCAGGATACCTGCTACCGGTACGCCTTCGAGAACACCGGTAGCGGTGCCATATACTTCGGAGGAAGAGCGGATCTCCGGCAGGATATTCCGGGGAATACCGAACGCTTCAAGCAGTTCCCCGTCCCACTGCAGGGTACTCAGGTTCATGAGCTGGGTACGGCTGGCGTTGGTGACGTCGGTGATGTGCTGGCCGCCGTGCACGCCGCCGGTGAGTTGCCAGAGGACATAGGTATCCATCGTCCCGAAGAGTACTTCGCCTTTCAGCGCGTCTTTTTCGAGCGTCGCGATGTGCTTGAGCAGCCATTTGGCTTTGAGACTGCTGAAATAGGTGGCGAGGGGAAGGCCGGTTTTCGGGCGGAAACGGTCGGCTCCGCCTTCTGCCGCGAGTTCGGCGACGAGGGAAGACGTCCGGGTATCCTGCCAGACGAGGGCATTGTAATACGGTTTTCCGGTGTGTTTGTTCCAGACCACGGTCGTTTCCCGCTGGTTGGTAATACCCACGGCGGCGAGGTCTTTCGTCGTCAGGCCGCCTTTATGCAGCGCCTCGGCAATGACTTCCTGGGTATTGGTCCAGATTTCATCGGGATTGTGCTCAACCCAGCCGGGCTGAGGATAGATCTGGGTATGTTCTTTCTGGGCGACGGAGATAATCTGCCCTTGCTGGTCAAAAACAATGAAGCGGGTGCTGGTAGTACCCTGGTCAATCGAACCGATGTACATGGTCGGAAGAAATAGGGATGGAAGAATCAATGGAAAAGGCCGAAGAACAATCCTCCGGCAACGCCTCCTGCAAGCGACGCAAGGACCGGAATCCAGGCATAACCCCAATCAGATGAGCCTTTTCCGGGAATCGGCAACAGCGCGTGCGCGATACGCGGGCTGAGGTCGCGGGCGGGGCTCATGGCATAGCCGGTGGTACCTCCGAGCGATAACCCGATGCTCCATACCAGCAGGCCGACGAGGTACGGACCGAAGCCGGCGGCCAGTTCGCCCGAGCCGGAAATGGAGCTTACGCCGACGATCAGCATGGCCGTCGCCAGAAATTCCGAAATAAAATTATCCCGCTTGTTTCGTATCGCCGGGCCGGTGGAAAAGACGGCCAGCTTGGCGCCGGGATCGGCCGTTGCGGCCCAGTGCGGCAGGTACATCAGCCAGACAAGTACCGCGCCGAGAAACGCGCCGATCATCTGCGCGGGCCAATAGGTCAATAGTTTGGAATAGTCGCCGGAGGAAGCGGCGAACGCCAGCGTAACCGCCGGGTTGAGGTGCGCGTCTGCACTGCCGAACGCTTTGGAGGCGAAGATGCCGAGCATAACGGCGAAGCCCCAGCCGGCGGTAATCACGATCCACCCGGAATTTTCGCCTTTGGATTGTTTCAGACAGACGTTGGCTACGACGCCGTCGCCCAGGAAGATAAGCACGAGGGTACCGACCAGTTCGCCCCAGAACGGAGAAGCTTGCATGAAAGATTGACTTAAAAACAGATTTAGTTGAACAAAGAAAGTAATTATTGGCAGACAGGCGGCGCAGGACCGGAGAAAGGCGGAAAAAAGGGAGCCGCCGCCGCTGCAACCGTTCCGCTCGGAAAATAAAATCAATTCTGTTAACTTCCGTAGGATTAGCGAGATAGAAGAGAAAAACCCCACCAAAACGATGAAAGCACTTCTCCTCTCCTTCGGCGTACTCTGTTCTCTTCCGGTAGTCGCCCAACATGAGCCGGCGATCAAGCGGCAGACCGGCCACGGAATCCCCGTGCCGCTGGCCTTATTCCATTCCGGGTACGTGAAGGCAAACGGTACGCCGGTTGCCGCCTACTATTACACCAAACCGGACAATACCAACTGGAACAACTTCTCGACCATCGGGAACATCAACTGGTATACCCGGAAGAAAGGTACCCGCCCCAAAGACTATACCCCGCAGGCCGAAAACTACGGTCGCGGCCGGATCATCCTGACGGGTCCCCGAGGCGGGCAGTATTATATCAGTGCAAAAGGGAAGAAGATATACGTTCCGAAGCGGGAGATCTAGTTTTTCAGGCTATCCCGCCTGGTAGCATTGGCGATTTTTCAACAAGCGTGTGGTTGCCCGGCGGCCGCACGTTTTTCCCGTTTCAGGCAATACTGCTTATGGCTTGTTCGAAACGCATGGGTGGAGCGGCGTCTGTATGGATGTCTTACTCCCCGTCCGGGCCTACTGAGGGCCTGCAAATACCTTCTTTCCGGGCATATCCGCCGTCTTTCCTTCGCTTTAACGGGTATGAGGGGTGCTTTCTCCGCTAAATCGTAAAAATTCTTTCTTTTTTCTAAGTGTTTTTCCGGGGCAGATCGACATCATTATTGAAAGGGCTGCAGAACCGAAGGGACATGCTCATCTGAATCAGAAGCAATGGAAAGTCCAGTAGATCAACAGGGAGGCGACGCTGACCGGCCGCACTGGCCGGGGCCGGATCGCCCGAAGCGCCGGCCGGAAATGCCGGCAGAGTCGGAGATGCTTCTCAGAAAGGCATTTGAGTCAGACGTGCGCAAAGGAATCGAATTACTATTCCGGTGGTACTACCGTCCGCTGTGCAGCCACGTCGTGCGGTATGTGTCGTCGCGGGAGATTGCGGAGGATATTGTTTCGGATGTGTTCTACAAGTTCCACCGGGACAACGTGTTTGAACACGTAGAAACGTCCTTCCGGGCGTACCTCTTTACCGCCGTCCGCTACAGTGCCTTTGACTACGCCCGTGTGGAAATGAAGCGGAATACTTCCCTGGAATATGCCGAGTATGTAACGCTTCAGCCTGAAAACCAGCCCGATCACATTACGCAGTACGAAGACCTGTACAACGACGTCCAGAATGCCATCAATACGCTTCCGCAAAAGCAGCGCCGCATTTACCTCATGAACCGCCATGAAGGGAAAAAGTACGCGGAAATAGCAGCGGAACTCGGTCTGTCGCTTCGCACCGTCGAATCGCAGATGTATGGCGCCATGCAGGAGCTCCGGCGGATTATCCGGGCGAAATGGTTCTTCCTCCTGCTCCTGCTTTTTCATTGATCTCAACCCGACTTTAGAACCTATTTCCTACGAAACCATGAAAGATCAAATAAATGCCGAACTGATTTTCCGCTACTTCTCGGGTAACGCGACGGCGTTCGAGAAGGAGCTGATCAACGAATGGAGTGCCGACCCCCAGGCCAGGGAGCGGCTGTTTATCTGGCTCCAGGAGTGGGAAAATCAGAATCTGCAATATGCCGCCGACGACGAAAACGCGATAGCCCGCCACTTTATCCGCATGGAGGACGGTACCCCTCCGGAAGAAAAAGAACAGCAGGAAACACCGCGTATCCGGAGATGGACCTGGAAAGCAGGGCTCATCGCAGCGGCCACGGCGGCGGCAGTCCTGACGGCCGGCTGGCTCGGATTTGACGAAATCCGCTACCAGACCTATGCCACCGGATACGGCCAGATCGAGCGCCTCGAACTGCCCGACGGAAGCCGGGTAGTACTCAACGCCAACTCGACGCTGCGCGTACCCCGGTTCGGCTTCGGGAATCTGTCCCGGGAGGTGTACATGACCGGAGAGGCGGATTTCGCGGTTATCCACACGGAGAATCACCAGAAATTCATCGTGCGGACAGAGGAAGACTTTGCCGTGGAAGTACTCGGGACGGAGTTTAACGTATACGCCCGGCCGCGGCGTTCGCGCGTTGTCCTGAACAAAGGGAAAGTCAAACTGCTCTACCTCAATGGCCAGCGGGAAGAGCAACTGCTGATGAAACCCGGCGATCTGGTCAATTTCGATGCCGCCGGGCACGCAGAAGTAAAACGCACCGAAAATCCCCAGCATTTCTCGGCCTGGAAAGCACACCGGTTTGTTTTCGAGAACGAGAGTCTTCGGGATATCTGCGACCAGTTTGAAGACAATTTCGGTCTGGAAATTCACATTCCCGACTCCACCCTCGCTGCCCTGACGATCTCCGGATCGTTTACCGCCATCAGTGCCGAAGAACTCTTCGAAATCCTGGCGGAGGGCTCGGGGTTTTCCTACCAGCGTTCGGCTGACGGGAAGACGATTACCCTGTCGTATTGACGCCCCATTATCCCGCTTTACTTAAACCTGTGACGTATGAAAAAATCATTACGATTCCTCTTGACGACGATCGTAATCGGCACCACTTTGCCCGGACATTCGCAGTTGCTGGCTGTCATCGGGCAAAAATCCCCACCGCTGGTTGTGCTCGGTCACTCGTCAAAAAAAAGCCTGAAATCAGCTCTTCAGGACCTGAAAGCCTATTACAAGGTCGATATCCTCTATTTCGACAGCGTGGTGGAAGGTTACGAAGTACCGGCGAACCAGCCGGCATTCGGAAAATCGGTCGAAAAAGCGCTTACAACTATTCTCAAGCCGCTCGGACTTGAATACAAAAAGTCCAAAACCGGCAGCTACGTTGTCACCAAACCGCTTAAATCCGGAAAAAAGGGACAAAGCACGCCGGTTTCACAAAGCGCTCTTCCGGAAGAACCGTCCGTCGCGCTTGAGGACGTCACGAGTACTTCTCCCGGAGTGACAGCCATCCAGACCATCGTCGTGAGCGGGCGTGTAGCCGACGAAAACGGCCAGGGCCTGCCCGGCGTGAACGTCCTCCTTAAGGGTACGACGCGGGGAGCTACCACCGACGAGCGCGGTGAATTCCGGCTCGAAGTCCCTGATAAAGAGGCGGTTCTGATCTTTTCCTATGTCGGTTTCCGTTCGCAGGAGCAGACGGTCGGCAACCGCACGCGCGTCGAGGTGACGCTCGCAGCGGACACAAAAGGGCTGGAGGAAGTCGTCGTGACGGGGTATTCGTCCCAGAAGAAATCCCTGTTGACGGGGTCTGTCGCGACGGTAAACGTCAGCGAACAAATGCAGCAGATCCCGACGACGTCGGCCGGAAATATCCTGGCGGGTCGGCTTGCCGGTGTGAATATCACAACGCCAAACGGGATTCCCGGTACCAATCCCACCATCAGTATCCGGACGGGTTCTTCGCCCAACTCGCAGCCGGTTACCTACGTGATCGATGGAGTGATCCGGGGATCGGGAGATTTTAATAACCTCAGTCCCAATGAAATAGAAACGGTAACGGTACTGAAGGATGCGGCGGCCACGGCAGTGTATGGTTCCCGGTCGGCGGGTGGCGTCATAGTCGTGACGACCCGTCGCGGAAAATCCGGCAAACCGACCGTCAACTATTCCTTCAATACCGGCGTCGATACCCGTACCAAAAACGTCGCCCTGACCAGCGCCGTCCAGGCCGGGGAGCTATACAACCGGATCAACGGGACGTCTGACCCCGCCGGCTGGTCCTGGTCGCAGGAAGAAATCGATTACTACAAAAAGATCAACAACGGCTGGGGATACGATCAGTTGAACGCGGTGTGGCGTAACCCGTCGACTTCCCAGCACAACCTGAGTATTTCCGGCGGCAGTGAGAAAGTGCGGTACTTTGCCGGGGCGTCTTACGTGAAGCAGAACGGGTTTATGAAGCCGCTGACGTATGACAAGTACAACATCCGCCTGAATGCGACGGTCGACGCGACGAAGGACCTCAGCTTCTTCGTCGGGCTGGGCCTGAGCAATAACCTCCAGGGAAATGTTACCTGGGAAGGGCCGCAGTCGCTCTACCGCAAACTGCTCGTCTGGCAGCCGGATCAGCCCGTCTATACCGACAGCGGCAAACTGCTGGATTACGGCTGGATTGCGAACGTAGGGGGTACAGTCAACGGCGACGGCGGCTATGACAAAGTCAATTTCCTCAAGCCGCAGATTGTCCTGAACGCGACCTATAACATCCCGTTTCTCAAGGGGTTAAGCGCCAAGGCGGCTTACAGCAAAAACTATTCGTACAACCGCGAAAAGACGTTCCAGAAGAACTACCTCATGAATATCATGAAGCGGGACGGCGCCAACAAGCACATTATCCACACGGATGATGCCAGCATTATCGGTACCAAAATGTCTTCCAACATCGGGAAAGACTACCTGCAGACGAACGTGGACTGGGGTGAGGATTATCAGCTGGATTTGCAATTGAACTACGAGAATACCTTCGCCAATATGCACCACGTGCAGGGGCTGCTGGTATACGAAAAGGCGGAGTCGAAGGGCAGCGGAGTTTTTGCAGGACGGGAAACATTCCCGGTCTACACGACGGATCAGTGGTGGGCTGCCAGTAGTACGCGCGCCAATGATTACGGCGGCGGGAGTACGGATTTTATCATCGGCCGTGCCTCCTACATCGGGCAGTTGAATTACGATTACGATGGAAAGTACCTCGCGACGTTTTCCTTCCGTCAGGACGGTTCCATGAACTTTGCGCCGGACAAACGCTGGGGTTTCTTCCCGGCGGGAGCGCTGGGCTGGGTGATTTCGAAGGAGCCGTTCTTTTCCCGTGCATCGGCGATTGATCAGTTGAAACTCCGTGTTTCGGCGGGGTTGACGGGCAACGACGCCGTCGGCGGCTGGCAATGGCAGGAATCGTACAAACAGGGTAACTCCGCCTATTTCGGCACCGATCCGAGAACGGCTACCGGGATTACCTACGGCTCCGTTGTCAATAAAAACCTGACCTGGGAAAAAGCCCTGACCTACAACGCCGGAGCCGATGTTACCTTCCTGAAAAACTGGACGGCCACGCTCGAATACTGGAACCGGAAATCGTACGATATCCTCGGCCAGCGGACGCTTTCGGTACCGCCGACATTCAGCCTTTCCCTGCCTCCTGAAAACTACGGAGAAATCAAGGCGCAGGGCTTCGATTTCAGCCTCGGCTATTCCAGTTCGAGAAAGGATTTCAGCTACTATGCAAACCTGACGGCGTCGTATGGCTGGAACAAGATTATCCGGCAGGATTATGCGCAGAATGCGCAGCCGATTGATATTCCGACGGGCCGTTCGCTGGCGGTTATCCGCGGGTATCAGTTCGATCAGATCATCCGGACGCAGGCGGATCTCGACCGGTTTAATTCCGCACACCAGAACTATTCGTACAACGGTATTACGCCGGCGCTTGGGATGATGATGTACAAAGACCTGAGCGGTCCGCAAGGCAAGCCCGACGGTATCATTGATACCTACGACCGCGTCGTTATCCGTGCCAATAATTTCCCGGTTGTGTATGGGTTAAATCTCGGCGGAAGCTGGAAAGGCCTGAGCCTGGACGTGATGTTCAACGGAAATCTCAATCAGGTTAAATCCTTCCAGGATCTGGCCGGCGGGGTAGAATGGAACCGCATGTATTCAGGCTGGTATAACAACAGCTGGACGCCGGAAAATCCGAATGCGACACTGCCTAAGCGAATCTCCGCGAATCAGTCGAGCACGTACAATACCGCGTCGACGTATTGGTATCAGAATGCCGGATTCCTCCGCCTGAAATATGTCAACATCGGCTACACGATTCCGAAGAGCCTGTACAGCAAAGGACTGCAAAGCATCAAGCTGTATTTCTCCGGAACCAACCTGTTTAACCTGACAGGATTCAAGTATTACGACCCGGAAATCGGCGACGGAACTTCGTACCCGGTCATGCGCAGCTACAACTTCGGTGTCAACGTTACCTTCTGATCGACATGCATACGTCTCTTAAAAACCTGCTGCTCACGGCGTTCTGCCTGACCGCAACCATACAGGGCTGTAAACCCGATCTGGATTATGTCAATTCAGGCGCGATTAACCCCGACAACGTCTGGAACGATGAAAAACTCATTACGGCGTTTCTGACGGATATTCACGGAGGCCTGATGCCCGGCTGGCCGGTCAACGGCAACAGCAGCGACGAAGGGTTCAACGCCCCCGGGTCGATGAGCAATTACCTCCGCGGAATCATCAGCGTGGCGTCGGAAGGACAGGGATTGTCGTACACCAATATCGACAAGATCAACTTTTTCCTTGCGAAGTTGCCGACTGTTCCGGCTACGATTCTTTCCGATGAAAAGAAGAAGCAAATGACCGGCCAGGCGCTTTTCTGGCGGGCCTGGGATTACTTCGGAAAAGTCACGCAGCTTGGCGGTGTTCCGCTGATTCTGAAGCCGCAGGACCCGGCCAATAAAGACGCGCTGTTCGTTCCCCGAAACAAAACATCGGAATGTATCACGCAGATAATAGCCGATCTCGACGCCGCGATTGCTGCGTTGCCCGATCAATGGGATGCGACGAACTACGGCCGTATCGACAAAGGCGCTGCGATGGCGTTCAAAGGGAAAGTATTGCTCTGGTACGCAAGTCCTTTGTTCAACAGCACAAACGATGCTTCCCGCTGGCAAAAAGCCTACGACGCCAATAAAGCAGCCGTCGATTTCCTGAAAGCACAAGGCAAAGGATTGCTTGCATCGTACGGACAAATCTGGAAGCAGGAGCGGAACAAGGAAGTGATCATGGTGAACCAGTTTTTCTATCCGGATCACGCTTTCAATCAGGCCGGCGTACGTCCGCAGCCGCTGACTCAGGGCGATGCCAACCGCAACCAGCCGACGCTGCAATTGCTGAATGCCTATCCGAAAAAAGACGGTACTCCGTTGACGTTTGACGTCACCAAACTCAGCGATCCGGCGTACAATGAGCAGTATATGACGGACTTTGTCACCAACCGGGATGATCGTTTTTATGCGACTGTTTTCACGGGAGGAACGCCGTATCCGTCGCCCGATCTGCCGACCGGTACGCGCTATTGGTGTACCTGGAAAAAAGTGGCGGATGCCTCTTCACCGGGCGGGTTCAAGTATATGTCGCTCGTTGTTGATCAGTTGGGCGTGAATATCGGCTCCGGCCTTGCCGGGTTCTTTTCGGTGAAAGGCCTCGACAATACGCTGACGAGCCAGTTGATCGGCAATGCGTCGACGGATTGGGTGGAACTGCGCTTTGCGGAGGTACTCATGAACTACGGCGAAGCCGCCAACGAAACCGGAAAGACTGACGAAGCGCTGCAGGTACTGAAAGACATCCGGGCGCGGGCAGGTATCGCCGCCGGAACTTCCGGGAAATACGGTATTACGGCTGTTTCTCAGGCAGATATCCGCGACGCATACATCGCCGAGCGCTTCATTGAGTTCGCCTTTGAAGGCAAGCGCTGGGGCGATCTCCGTCGGTTGAAGCGCTTCGATCTGATCAATAGCACGAGCTTCCGCCACGGTATTTATTTCGTGCTGAAAGACGGCGAAAAAATCAACTGGACCGACGACATTACGGATGCCACAGTCCGGAAAAAATTCACCGCCGTATACATCAATAACCTGGACGGCGACGATAAATTCAAATACAGTCTCGACCTGAATCACTGGTTTTATCCCATCAGTCAGGGAAACCTTGATGCCAGTGCTCCGTTGAAGCAAAACGTGGAATGGGGCGGTACATTTAATCCCCTTGAGTAACTATTCACCCGGATCAACAGCGGCGGCGGGCATGCCGTCGCTGTTGGTTTAACTTCCCTCCGAAATGCCGTTCCGCTTAGTTAAAACCCTTGTTCTCTGCCTGCTCACCAGTTTTGTCGGCCGGTATGCCTACGCCCAGCAGGAATTCAGCACCCGCTATTTCCGGATTCGGATCGATCAGAAAGGATGGATCACGAGTATGAAAAGCATCGGAAAAACGACCCGGGAATTCAGCCCCGCTGATAAACCGTCGCCGTTACTTTCCCTTTATGACAGTGAAAAACAACAGTATCTCCAACCCACGAAAGCCATTTACCAGAAGAGCAAAAGCGCTTTTGCCCTGACGTACCCGAACGGATCAGTTGCGACTGTTACGCTCTCCGTTCACCCGAAATACTTCAAGCTGACGCTGCAATCGCTGGAACCGCGTAATGGTATAGATGCTGTTCAATGGGGCGCGTATCACACTACTATTACCAACCTGTTTGGCGAGATTATCGGCGTGGCGCGGGATACCACAGAGGCTGTTAACTACGCCATTGGTATGCTGGCACTTAACGACAATACGTTGGGCGGGACGTCCGAAACAGTTGGCGACGCCGCGCCGTTTCAATACATCGTTCACAGTCCCGATCCGAAGAAATTCCCGCTGCCGGCAGACCTGCACGAAGGACAGGTATTTTCCATCGGTGGCGACGGCATCAGCGACGTAGCTTTCTATGCGCACAAAGAACCGTATTACCGGATATTGTATGGAAATGCTGCGCAGATTGACAGCAAGGGCCGTGTTTCGATAGCCTACAGTTCACGCGATCGGACGAAGAAGCGGGAAATCTTCTTTTCCCTCATTCCGCATATGACTGCCAACGTACCGAATCACCTGGAAGTACAGCCGCTTGGCGGGGTGAATTACATCGGTTCTTCGGTTGCGCTGTGGGGTAGTCCGGACAGCACGGCATTGCTGGATGTCGTCCAAACCATCGTTAAGTCAGAAGAATTACCCTACCCGACATACAACGGGAAATGGGTAAAAGACCCGACGGCCTTTATGCCCGACGCGATGTCTGCTGGGATGAAATACGACAGCATTGTTTCGTACACGCGTCAGTTAGGATTCAGAACGATAAGCCTGTACGATCAGGGATTCATCCGTCCGGACCGGGGAAATGACGGGTACATTGACGGACGGAATTTCGAGAAGAAACCCATTAAAATGTCTTCCGGAAATATCTCCCACAAAGAGCTGTCGGTTCAGGCCGGAAAGCACGGTATTCTCATCGGGCGTACGCCGATTACCAACGCATTGGCGCCGGGGACGAAAGACGTCAGTCCGATTCCGAGTGACAGCCTCTGGTATCAGCAAAAACGCCTGCTTGTCAAGAGCATCAGCGCGACGGATACCCTGCTCTTCGTCAACGATCCGAAGCACCTCGAAGAAATCGGCAGTTGGGAAGGGCATTGCAAAAGCCTGAACATGATCAAGGTAGGAAAGGAGCTGATTCATTACCTCGGCGTATCCGAGACGGCGCCGTACCGGTTGCTGAATGTGAAGCGCGGCTACTGGAATACGCATGCCGCTGCACATGCTGCCGGGGATACGTTGTACAAGTTGCAGGTGACGGTCAATTACGGCTACGACGGCATCATTCCGAACATGCAATTGCAAGATCAGATTGCCGAATTGTACGCGAAGATTGCGCACGTCAACGGCATGGCCTACTACGATTTCGACGGACAGGAATTCCTCTTCAACAACGGGCACGGCTACTATTCAACGAAGCGCTTTTTCCGGAAAATGTTCGAAAAAGGAAAGGAAATCGGCGTGCCGTACATCCGCTTTACCGGAGCTACGTTGTCGGAAGGCTCGTGGCATTACCAGAGCATCTGGAACGTGGGCGGCGGCAAGAATTTGTACGATACCGAAACCCGTGAATGGGGCAGTGCTACCAGCCAGGGCAAAGACCTGCGCGACGTGACTTATGCCAACTTTTTCCCGGCGGGTATGGGCGGTAACTTCCCGATTCACGCGAAATCGACCGTGGCGGAGTACGAGCATGTACAGGCGGTGTCGGTCGGCATCGGGTCGACGTACTCGATGCGCCTCAGCGAAAAAGACGTGGAGGCCTGCCCGCAGAAGTACGCCATTTTCAAGGCCGTGCGCACGTGGGAGCACGCCCGGGCTGCGAATGCCTTCAACCGTCAGCTCAAAAAAGAGCTCGTGAACCCGGCCAATCAGTTCCACCTCGAAGAAGCGGACGCCAATACCTGGAAGCTCTACAAAACCAACCTGGATGGCTCCAACCCGCGGCTGTACCGGACGGTACGGCGCGGCGATGGCGTAATCCGGTTCTGACAACAGCCTGACCATTACCCCGATATAAAGACAAGTGACCACCGCCGGTGACCATCTGCCGCAACCAGGCGGGCTTTTCCGCCCGGTTCGCGGCAGTATCAAAAAAAGAGTTGTTTAGTGGAAGTCGGAATGCCCTTGGGGTGCCTGGAGAGAGGGTAGCCCGGGGCATTTTTGTTGGGAAGAAGAATAGGAGAAGAAACGCCGTTTCAGACCCGGTATGGCAACATCCTCTGGCTTTTTTCCTAAACTTCGAAAACCTAATTCCGGAACGGCATGCGACTTCTCTTTACCTTCTTTTTCCTCTTACCTGTTTGGGTGTATGCGCAGAAACTGCCTGCGGTCCGGGCCAAAACCAACCGGCTGACCATGTATCTGGACGGTGAACGGGGAAATTTCAACGGTGTCAATGAGATCCCGACGTTGTTTCCGTACCGGTTTGGATCGGTGGCAGAAAAGGCCGTTTTAGCGCTCGTTTCGGAGAAAGACTCGCTTGCGGTGATCCTTCGGCGGGACAGTACCACCGTTTTTCAGATCATCCGGGAAGAGAAAGGCGATACCGTTACGTGTCGGTTCGGGTTAAACAAGCTCGTGAAAGCTGCCGTTTTTACCGAGGCATATAAAAAAGCGAATGACGGAAAGACGCTGGTGGAAGTACCGGAGGTATATGAACTCGCTAATGTCGTTTTTGCGCTGACGCGTTACGGGAAAACCGGCGCGATCGAGAAAGGAACGCCCTATTATCAGGACGTGATGAAGCATTTTTCGCCGTTTGCCGGACTTCCGGCCGTGCGGCAGCTGGATTCGGTACTGGCGGAAGCCGGCGATGCCTATGCGCCGCTGAAGATGGATGCGTATGCCTTTCGGTTTGGCAGGGACCGCCTCGTCAAATCCGACGTGTACGACAGAGTCAGCTGGGGCGAAGAGAACCAGATCGCTCCGTATGTGCCTGTACTAGAGGCATTTGCGCGGCAAACGAACTTTCGTGTTTTTTACCGGAAGCACACTGTGTATTACGAGCAGCTGATCGCGGATTTCGGGCGGAATGTGGATGTAGCGATGATGAAGAAATGGCTCGAAAAGCAGTTTCCCCGGACGCGGTACTCGGCAGTGAAAGTCGTGTTTTCGCCGCTGGTCGGGTGGAATCAGTCGGCCAATAGCTTCGAAGACAACGGGTTTTCCGAGGCGCATGCGCACATCAATTTCCCTTTTGAGTCAAGAACCAAGCAGCCCGGCGGGCGCGGGCGGCGGATGATCATCGCCTTCACCGAGCTCAACCACAGCTACCTGAATCCGGAGGCCGACCGGTATTCCAAGGAGATCGCCGAAGCCTTTGGCGATCTGTCGAAATGGATTACGCCCGGTAAACCGTCGGCGGGCTATAACAACAGCCTTTCCTGCTTCGAAGAGTACATGAACTACGGCCTGGTGACGCTGCTCTTCTCCGACCTGTTCGACGCCCCGACGGCCGAACTCCTCCGCCAGCAGATGGAAGACAACATGGTCAATTTCCGCGGCTTTCAGCAATTCCGGGCGTTTGACGAGGAGTTGCTGCGGCTGTATCGGGGGCGGAAGGAGGGAGAGACGGTGGCGGATTTGTATGGGGGGATAATTGGGTGGGCGGGGAAGAGGCGGTGAGGCCGTATCAGTTGTCCATTCGAAAGGTCCGTAACAAGAAATCGAAGATAATCGTCTTATACGTATTAGTGGGGTGGCTTAGCTGAGCAATGAAATGAGAATACTCTCCGAAGCGATAATGGATGAAACAATCCGGCGAATTCCTGGTGAAGATGTTTGGAAATAGGTGCAAGTAAAATATGTCTCGTAGTTTGAGGTTATGTTGAAGCGATCCCTTGTCGATTTTCTTAGCTTTGTAAAGGTCAGTTTCGTAGCAAAAATCGGATAACAGTATGTCAGATATTAATACGATAGTCGAGGAGCTTGTCAAATTTCGAGAAGAGCGAGATTGGGGACAGTTTCATAATCCTAAGGATCTCGCGTTAGCCTTGAGTATTGAAGCGTCAGAGCTTTTAGAGGTGTTTCTTTGGAAGACGCCGGAGCAGGCAAGCATAGAAAAAGTGAAGGAGGAGCTTGCAGACGTGCTATCTTTTGCGTTTCTTCTTGCAGATAGGTATGATTTAGATATCAAAGAGATTGTCTTGACAAAAATTAAGCGAAATGCAGAAAAGTACCCGGTAAGTAAATCGAAAGGAACAGCTAAGAAGTACGATGAACTATGAGTGAAAATTCAAACGTTGTTGTTGAAATATCAAGGCCATTTTTATTTTCAAAAAATGGAATTTTAGAAATTGAAAATAATAAATGGGCGAAAGAAAGATGGCCTGTTGTTTATTTTATTGAAAATAAAGAGAATAAGATTGGTTATATAGGTGAATCGATGAATATTATTTCTCGATTAAATAGTCATTTGCTGAATAAAAAGAAAACAGATCTTCTATGTCAAGTTTCAATAGTAGGGAGTCATCAATTTAATAAGTCTGCCACTCTCGATATTGAATCAAAATTGATCGAATATGTTTCTTCCGAAGGTACCTATCAATTGCTGAATAGCAATATGGGTATCTTGAAGCATTCTTATTATCAGAAGGCGAACTATGGCAAGCTCTTTGAAAAAATATGGGCAGAACTTGTGAAAAAAGGGATAGTAAGAAAGTCTCTTGAAGATATTGAAAACTCTCAGATATTTAAATATTCTCCCTATAAATCTCTTAATGATGATCAACGAAAGTCTATTGTTGAGATATTAAAGGGACTTTCTTCTGACTATCGGCTTAATGAACACTCACAAATACCAGCTAATCAGATATTCGTCGAGGGTAGTGCTGGTACAGGAAAGACGATACTTGCTACTTACTTAATGAAACTTCTAACGACAGAGTTGGATGAGGATGATGAAAGAGATGAAGTAGATGAAGAGATATTCTATCTTAAGCGATTCCGTTCAAAATACTTGAATCCTCGCATTGGGCTAGTTGTTGCTATGACGTCTCTTCGGGAAACCCTGCGAAACGTATTTGCCGCAATACCAGGTTTGTCGAAGTCTATGATAGTTAGTCCGTCTGAAGTCGTTAACGGCGAAAAATATGATTTGTTGATTGTCGACGAATCTCACCGGCTTCGTAAGGATAAAAATATTGGTTGGTCGGGCATTTTTAGAGAAAACAACCGAAAGCTTGGATTAGGAAGTGATGGGGATGAATTGGATTGGATTCGAATGTGTAGTGGACGGCAGATTTTTTTCTATGACAAAGATCAATCTGTTCGTCCTTCAGATGTTGATGAACAAAAGTTTGAAGCGCTTTTAAATGCGAACGACACACTTCGTCTTAAACTACACTCTCAAATGCGCGTCAAAGGAGGGGTAAATTACATTCGATTTGTTGACGATCTTCTGCATCAAAAACTACCTAGTGGGAGTCGATATGAAGTAGAAAATTATGAATTGGTGCTATTTGATTCAATACGTGATTTTTCCAAAGAATTGGAATCTCGAGAGGAAAAATTCAAGTTATGCAGAATGATTGCCGGATATTCTTGGCCTTGGTTATCAAAAAAAGACAAAGTAGCAATTGATATAGAAATAGAAGGCATGAAGTTCCAATGGAATCAAGTTGATAGGGATTGGATTAATTCGCCTACCTCCGTGAATGAAATTGGATGCATACATACTACTCAAGGATACGATCTTAACTATGCAGGAGTTATATTTGGTAGAGAAATTAAATATAATCCTGAGAAAGACGAGATCGAAATTGACAGAAAGTTATATTTTGATATTAATGGCAAAAAGGGTGTATCTAATGATGCAGACCTGAAGGATTATATACTTAATGTGTACAAAAATATGATGTTTAGGGGAATTAAGGGGACGTTTATTTATGTGCATGATGATTCGCTAAGGCAATATTTGAAACAATACATCGCTACATTCCGAAAAGAAAATGAGAAGATAAGATCATCAATCGAATTGCGAGGTGAACGAAAGATGGTTCCTCTCCTTGATATATATGCTGCCGCTGGAAGATTTACGGAAGCTCAATTACATGAGGCGCATCGCTGGGCAGAGGTCGTATTAGAAGAGCAATCTGTTCAGGACTATTTTGTTTGTCAGGTGAAAGGGCCTTCGATGAATAAAAAGATACCGGATGGTTCGTATTGCCTATTTAAGCGCTATTACGGAGGGACTCGTGATGGACAGATAGTTTTGGCTCAAAGTATTCGCTTCAATGACTCGGAATTCGGAGCCGGTTATACAGTGAAAAAATATACCAGCAAAAGGACGATTACTGCGGAAGGATGGACTCATGATGCAATTGTACTTGAATCTATGTCTTATGACGCTGGTTATCTTAACATAACTCTCGAGAAAGAAGGCACTGAACAGCTTAGTATTATTGGAATTTTTGTCAAAGTACTATCGGATTCAACGGAGTTTGAATCATAGTGGCAAATGCGACTTAGATAAAACACCTGCTCGGTAGCGAGCAGGTGTTTTTCCATCTTCGTCGGAATTTCCTGTTCAAACCAGTAACAGCGTAAGTGTCATGCCAATGTAAACAGCCTGTTTCCGAGGTATCAGGATCCTTCCCGTAAAATACGGGCCCGAAAACTGAGCAAACGGTCACTTTCTCCCTAAAAATGAGGAAAAATCAGCGGAGCGGTTTTTCCAGCTTTGCCAGAAACAACCATCTGATCATGGCAAAGACCATTCACCAAGGCCGGAACGTCAAGCGCTTCCGCGAAATGCTCGGTATCAAACAGGAAGCCCTGGCCCTCGGCCTCGGCGACGAGTGGAACCAGCAGAAGATCTCCCTCCTGGAACAAAAGGAAACGCTGGAGCAAGGTTTGTTGGAGCAAGTGGCGAAGGTATTGAAGGTGCCGGTGGAGGCAATTAGGAATTTTGATGAGGAGGTGGCGATCCAGAACATCCAGAATAACTATGACAACGCCATTGTCCACGCCGGTCCAGGATTCAACTACTACTGCTCCTTCAATCCCCTAGATAAGTTGATGGAGTTGGTGGAGGAGAATAGGAGATTGTATGAGCGGTTGTTGGAGAGTGAGAAGAGGACGAGAGAATAGTGAAAGAAATTTCAATAAACATTGGCGATGAGACAGCTTGAAAAATCAAGATATTGCTGTCTATTTATATATATGAATTTGTCGATTTTGGGATCTTTTAATTCAAGATGACACAGGATTATTTCAATAATTCAAGGAGCGTAGGCAGTACTATATATCGATTAGAATTGCGTTTTATGGAAATTGTTTTCCACACATTCATTAATTGAGATGTATGGACTATTCTAAATAAGAATTCTCATCTATGGCTGGATTTTAGATGTAATCTTGATATTCGCATATTCCTCTATGGCTAACATATAGTTGGACACGTCCCAATCGGTGTCTTGATGGATTTTCTCAAACTCTCTTGCCCAACAAATGAAGTTTGATATATCTGCTCTGGAGTCTCCTGAATAATAGCCTTCCAGTCCGGCGTAGTACGATATATCTGCTAGAGTTTCTAGGATCTTGTAGTTCATTTTACGGTTTAAAACATTCTTGATTGTGATATTTTAAAAACTCAGAATCGGGCAAAAACCTATTGGGAAGAATGATTTTTTGATTTTCAAATTTTTGAAAAAAATTAAAAAAATGCTGAGTGTCACGTTTTAGGTAAGGAGATATTTTTATTTCATAATCCGGAGTAATTGTCATATATCCTGTCTCGAATGCCTTATCGTGAAGAGCATTAATTGTAATACCATTTCTCGGATTCAGCCGATTTTTTTCATCGATTCCCCAGGGGCGAATATGTCCTGCTATTAAAAACTCTTCTTGATTGATACCAGTGATGCAACAGGTATTATTATACGCGGCTAATACAGTGCTTCGAAAAAAGGATTGATTTACCCGTACCTTTACAATTTGCTCTCTTGTTTTTCCTTCTTTAGGTAATTCTTCTTCGGAAATATTATTTAATTCTTCGACAGAAGTTCTTTTAAATTGTGCCAATAGCTTTTCACTTTCATAAGGCAATGTGTCCCAGTGATTATAAAAATCATTCCAAATTTCGATATCCAACTTGCTAGTGTTGGAAGCCCCTTTTATACCTCTCATTCTCAAGCTTGGGTCGAGACTTGCAAAATTAACCAATTTTAAAGCGATGGAGCTTGGTGTTCGATTAATTAAATTCGCAAGATGGATGACCTGCGGATTGAGGCGGTGTAAACGGCCAAAGGGTAATTTGCAGTATAAATTTATTGCCAATATTAATTCATCCTTTGTCCATAGTCGCTGGCCTTTTTCCATGATAGTGCATGTCGATTTAAAATCTTTCCAACTTATATATTTAATTCTGAATGTAAAAGCTAGCTTATCGAAGACGGACTGAAATACAGGAGAAGATATAAATTAAAAAAGACAATATAAAAGGCTGGCCCAGATTGTCTCTGAACCAGCCTCTTCTCATTCTCGTCGGGATGGCGGGATTCGAACCCACGACCCCTTGCACCCCATGCAAGTACGCTACCGGACTGCGCCACATCCCGAAAATGTGGGTGCAAATATAGGACGGAAAAGGGCCAAACGCGAGCGGGGAGCGGTATTTTTTCACAAAAGCATAAAAAAATCCTGACCCGCGGGCCAGGATTTTTTGTAATGGCTGGAGGATGAACTAGTTACGTCCGCCTACTGCGCCGGAGGTAGACCGCTGCTGCTGCATCGGGTTTTGCTGCGGAGCGCCGCCTGCGCGTTGCTTGAAGACCTGGAAGCGGGTCGGTTGCGCCGCCTGACGCGGATAGGCGTTGTTTTCGGTGTCGATGTCGGCGATTTCCATGTACGGGTCCAGCGTCCACTGCGTTACCTTCTTGTCGGTCGGGATCACCTTGCGGATCTGTATGTCGTTCATGCGCCAGATTTCGGCCGGGTAGCGGAATACTTCGCTCGTGCCGTCTTCGTACTGCGCCTTCAGGATCACCGGCATGGGCAAACCGCCCTTGTTCTTCACCGTCAGCGTGTAGAAATTCTTGCCGGATTCGAGGAGTTTGCGCTCTTCGTCGGTCAGCGAGGCCAGGTATTCGGCGTATTTCTTCTTTTCGGCATCGGTGACGGCATAGCGGTCGTAGCTGTTGTAGAAGTCCTTCATGTTCGGATTCGCTTCTACGACAGTTTCCTTGATATCTTTCTTGTTGCGCTCTACGGCCAGGGTCTGGCGCTTTTTGTCGTCGATGACTTTCTGAGCGGCTTTCTTCACGGCCGGGTCCATCGGGTCTACGGCAAACCATTCTACTTCCACCAGGTCCTGATCTACGGGTTCTACGCCGTAAAACCAGCCTTTCCAGAACCAGTCGAGGTCCACGCCCGAAGCGTCTTCCATCGTCCGGAAGAAATCTGCCGGCGTCGGGTGCTTGAACGCCCAGCGACGCGCGTATTCCTTAAAGGCATAGTCAAACAGCTCGCGGCCCATGATCGTCTCCCGGAGGATGTTCAGGCCCGTAGCGGGCTTCGCATACGCGTTGGGGCCGAACTGTAATACGTTATCAGAAGACGACATGATCGGTACCTGCGTGCTCGGCGCCGATTTCATGTAATCCACAATGTACTGAGGCTCGCCGCGACGGCTGGGGAAGTTGCGGTCCCACTCCTGCTCGGCCAGGTACTGGCAGAAGGTATTGAGGCCTTCGTCCATCCAGGACCACTGCCGCTCGTCAGAATTGACGATCATCGGGAAGAAGTTGTGCCCTACTTCGTGGATGATAACCCCGATCATGCCATACTTTACTGATTCAGAGTAGGTTCCGTCCGGTTCCGGGCGACCGCCGTTGAAGCTGATCATCGGGTACTCCATCCCGCCGCCGGGCGTGGCGTGGCAGGAAATCGCGACCGGGTACGGGTAGGCAATGGTACGTGCGGAGTAGCTCTTCAGCGTGTGGGCAATTACCTGGGTCGAGTACTTCTCCCACAGCGGGTTGCCTTCTTTCGAGAAGTAGCTCATACAGAGGACTTTCTTGCCCTGTACGTCGGTCATCATGGCGTCCCAGATGAACTTCCGGCTGGAGGTAAACGCGAAATCGCGGACGTTGTCGGCCTTGAAGATCCAGGTTTTCTTGCCGGTAGGCTTGCCTTTTTCGGCGGTAACGGCCTCGTCCTGCGTCACGATGAGCGTCGGATCCTTGAAGTTCTTCTTCGCTTTTTCGAGACGCTCGAGTTGCGTTTTAGACAGAACCTGTGCATAGTTCTGGCACTCGCCGGATGCGCCGACGATGTGGTCGTTCGGCGCTGTGATCGCTACCTTATAGTTACCGAAGGGCACGGTAAACTCGCCCTGGCCGAGGAACTGCTTGTGCTGCCAGCCGTTGACGTCGTCATACACGGCCATCCGCGGGAACCAGTGCGCGATGAAGTAGTTGTAGTTGCCGTCTTTCGGGAAAAACTCCATCCCTGACCGGCCGTAGTAATCCGTGATGTTGTAGTTCCACTCCACCGAGAAGCTGAACGACTGCCCCGTCTTGAGCGGCGCGGGCAGGTCGATGCGCATCATCGTGTGGTTGGTGGTGGTGTGCAACGCATTGCCTTTCAGGTCTTTGACTGAAATAATGTTGTATCCGTACTCCTTCTTGGCGCCGCCGGCGAGCCGGGTGAGCTGCGCGGTAGACATGCCGTCTTCGTTGATGCCGCCGAGCTGCGTGGTAGCGCCGATGGCGTCTTTCTTGAAGAGGTTCTGGTCGAGCTGGATCCACAGATACGGCAGCTCATCGGGCGAATAATTGAAATAGGTAACTGTTTCGGTGCCGATGATGCGCTGGTTGGCGTCGTCGAGCTCCACTTTGATGTCATAGTCGGCTCGCTGCTGCCAGTACTCCTTGCCGGGAGCGCCGGAGGCGGTGCGCGTGGTGTTCGGTGTCGGCAGGGTGGTGCCCATTTGTTCGAAGCGGGTGTTCGCGTTGAACTGTGCCGAGGGAAGATTGCCGCGTTGGGCAAACACAGAAGGGGCGAGGGCACAGACTGTACCCAGCGCCAGAAGCAGACGTCTCATCCGTGATGAAGCTGAAATGATGTAAGTGATAATGGTTCGAAGATAGCAAAAATTCGGGGCAGGTCGAAAGAAGGCATAGATCGTTCGGCCAAAGGCGGGTTTTCGGCGACAAATCGTTGCCGCGTACCAGGGGCGGAGAGAGGAAGCGGCTGCCTTTTATTGAACGATTGGTTAATGAAACCCGCTGTCTTTCAGGCTTTTCCGTTTTCGGGAGAATGTTACGGAATTGTTAACAAGACCCGGTCTAAACTTCACTGTCTGTTAAAAGTGCCGAAAAACTGAGGTAATAAGCCAAACCCAATTTTGTGCCAGCAATGACCAATAGAAAAACTGAAAACTAAAAGGCGAATATGTTACGTCTACTTTTAACGCTCTCCCTAACCTTTACCGGCCTGCTGGCGACAGCCCAGACCGGGGTGATCCGAGGTAAAATCAGCGATGCCAAGACGAAGGAAGGCATCATCGGGGCAACCGTCCGTCTGGAAGGTACCTCGCATGGAACGCAAACCGACGTCAGCGGCGCGTTTGTCATCAACAACATTCCGGCGGGTACGCACAAGGTTTCGGTAACGTACATTTCGTACCAAACCCGCGAAATCCCCAACGTTCGCGTCGAGTCCGGAAACACGACCACACTCGAAACCGAACTCATCGAAGAAGGCAAGACACTCTCTGATGTTGTCGTCCGCGCTTCCCGTTCCACCAATACCGAAGTAGCAGTCATTTCCGAAATCAAGCAGTTCAAGCCGATTGCCGTTGGTATTTCTTCCCTCCAGATTCAAAAATCGCAGGACCGCGACGCGGCAGCTGCCATCCGCCGGGTGCCGGGTGTGTCGATCGTCGACAACCGCTTTGTGATGGTACGGGGTCTGAGTTCCCGTTACAACACGGTCATGGTGAACGACATGATCACGCCTTCTACGGAAGTCGACGTACGTTCTTTCTCTTTTGATCTGATTCCCAGCAACATCCTCGACCGTATGATCATCTTCAAGTCCGGCGCTGCCGAACTTCCGGGTGACTTCGCCGGCGGGGTGATCAAGATTTATACCAAGAAAAAGCCGGACCGCAACTTCACCGACGTAGGAGTGACGCTCGGATACCGCGCTAATACGACATTCAAGGATGTGCAGTCGCACGACCGCGGCAGCATGGCCTGGCTCGGCCTTTGGGACAAGAGCCAGCAGATCCCGACAAGCTTCCCCACTGACGCAGCTACTTTTAATAACCTTCCGGCAGCTGTCCGCTCGTCGTACGCACAACTGTTTCCCAACAGCTGGGCGCTGACGCCGATGACGGTTACCCCCGACATTCGTTTAGCCTTCAACCTGGGCCGCCGCTTCGACATCGGCGAAACCCGTATCAGTAACCTGACGAGTATCAATTATTCCAACACGAACCAGTTTTCCGACATTTCCCTGCGTACGTACAACAACGGGAGCGTCGCCAACGACCTGGCGCAGCGGTACAACGACGCGATGTATCAGCGTCAGACCCGCCTCGGTGTTCTGCACAACTGGGCGTTCAAATTCTCTCCTTCCTTTAATATGGAATGGAAGACGCTCTTTAATCAGCTCGGAAACACCGAAACGACGGTGCGGAACGGAGAAAGTGTTGTTGAAGACCGCGACATTATCTCGTACTCCGAACGATTCGAGAACCGCAGTATCCTGACGAGCCAGCTTTCCGGCGAAAACATCGTTAGCGATCAGCTCAAGCTCGACTGGATGGCCGGCTTCGGCTACACCGGACGCTGGGAGCCCGACTGGAAGCGTGTCCGCTACCAGCGTGAGAAAGTAAGCAGCGGTCCGCAGAACGAATTCACGGTATCCACCCCGAACGACCCCAGCCCGCTGGAATCCGGACGGTTCTGGTCCAAGACCCATGAATTTGTGTATTCCGGCGCCGTCAACGTACAGAAGAAATTCGGCAACCCTGCCGATCGGGAGCCGGCTACCCTGCGTTTCGGCGCCTATGTGGAGCAGAAGGACCGCGATTTCAACGCCCGTTTCTACGGCTATCAGCGCCAGGGCAACATGAGCGGCGTATCCAACCTGCCGATTGATCAGGTATTTGGAAACCAGCACATCGGCGGAGCGGAAGGAAGCTACTCCCTGCGCGACGGTACAAAGGCCATTGACTCCTACAACGCAAGCAATACCTATCTGGCCGGGTATGTAGGCGGTGACGTATACTTCAGCCCGAAAGCCAGCCTGACCCTCGGTTTCCGTGGTGAATACAACATCCGGAAGCTGGGTAACCCGAATGACGCGAGCCTCGTCAACCAGGGAATTTTCAGCCCGCTGCCCTCGCTGAATTTTACGTACAAGCTGAGCGACAAACAAAATCTCCGTCTGGCGTATTCTTACACGGTTAACCGCCCGGAATTCCGGGAGCAGGCGCCCTTCAGCTATTATGATTTCTCGTTCAATGCCGACGTTCGCGGAAACCAGACCCTCAAAACCGCTACGATTCAGAACGTCGATGCGAAGTGGGAACTGTATCCGTCTGACGGTGAGCTGATTTCCGTCACCGGTTTCTACAAGTACTTCCAGAATCCGATCGAAAACTTCCTGCTTCCGCAGGCCAACGGTCTGGCGTATACCTTTATTAATACGAAGAACGCCACCAGTTACGGTATCGAGCTGGAAGCGCGCAAGTCACTGGCTTCCACCGGTGTCAGCTTCCTGAAAAACCTGACGCTGGTCGGAAACGTCTCGCTCATCAAGAGTACCATCAGCCTCGGCGACGTGGTAAAAGCGCCGGACCTCTCCGGAGCCATCCAGGACTATGATCTGAAAGGAATTACTGATACCAAGCGGGCGATGATGAACCAGTCGCCGTACCTCATCAACGCCGGTATCTACTATGCAGCGCCGAGCGGCTGGCAGGCCAATATCCTGTACAACGTCTTCGGTCCCCGGATTTTCGCGGTCGGAAACGTCAACAGCCCGACGGTGTATGAAATGCCGCGGAACGTCATCGACCTGAACGTCAGCAAAACCTTCGCCAAACGCTGGGAAGTACGCGTCGGGATTCAGGACGTGCTGAACCAGGCCTACCGCCTGAGTCAGGATTTCAATCACAATGCCAAAATCGATAAGGACGTCACGTCCCAGACAGCCAATGCCGATCAGGAAATCCGCCGCTTCAAGCGCGGTTCCTACAGCACGGTCAGCCTGGTATACACGTTTGGCCGTTCGATTATCCCATAAAAACCAATAGTACATCCATTTCTTAACTCAAGAAGAGCGCTATGAAGCTGTTCCAATCCCTGCGATACCTGATGCTGGCCGTGGCTGCCGTGCTGTTTGTCGCATCCTGTAACAACGACGATTCGCCTGCACCGGTAGTCACGGTAACGGGAGTCAACCCGACCAGCGGCCCTGTAGGCTCAGACATTACCATTGCCGGTACCGAATTCGGTTCCGACACCACAGGCGTAAAGGTGACGTTCACCGGCGGCGCCCGTGCCAAACTCAAGTCTGTTGCGCCGACGGCCATCGTGGCTACCGTACCTTCCGGAGCGAAAGACGGCCCGATCACGGTTCAGATCGGTACCAAAGCCGCTGTAACGAGCGCTGCTTCGTTTACGCTGGGTAACAAATCAGTTGTAGAAGTAGCCGGTGACATCACCGCCAATACTACCTGGGAAGCATCTAAAGTATACCTCATCAAAGGATTCGTATACGTCAAAGACGGCGTAACCCTGACGATCCAGCCGGGTACCATCATCAAAGGTGCCACGAAGGATCAGGATCCGGCTAAAACCGACAAGGGAGGTACCCTGATCGTTCAGCCGGGTGGCAAGCTGATGGCCGAAGGAACGGCTTCCCAGCCCATCGTCTTCACGTCTTCAAAGCCCGCCGGTAGCCGTAACTACGGTGACTGGGGTGGCGTAGTACTCATCGGTAAGGCTCCGACCAACCGCCCGGGTGCAACCAACTTCGAAGGTGGTATCACCGGTACGACAGGTACTTATAACGTCCCGACGGACAACTCCGGCTCCCTGAAGTATGTGCGTATCGAGTTCGGCGGTATCGCCCTCTCAAACACGGCCAACTCTGAAATCAACGGTCTGACGCTCTACGGCGTAGGTTCAGGTACTACGCTCGACCACATCCAGGTTTCCTACTCCGGTGACGATTCCTACGAGTGGTTCGGCGGTACGGTAAACGCAAAATACCTCGTTGCTTACCGCGGTTGGGATGACGATTGGGATACCGATTGGGGTTTCTCCGGTAAAGTTCAGTTTGCCGTATCTCTCCGTGATCCGGAAGTAGCTGACCAATCCACTTCCAATGGTTTCGAATCCGATAACTTCGATCCGGGTACGCCTGCTACCGATGCGAACAACGGTCTGCCCCTCACCGGCGCTGTGTTTGCCAACGTCAGTAACTTCGTCTTCTCAACGGCTCCGAGCACGGCCAACACGCCGAAAGGCTCAGGCGCTTACGGACGCGGTATGCACCTTCGCCGGAACACGTCGATCAGCATCTTCAACTCGCTGCTCGTAGGCTATCCGGAAGGCCTCCGTCTTGACGGAACGACTACCCTGGCAAACGCTACGGCCAACAACATGCAGCTGCGCGGTATCGTCGTGGCAAATACGCTGACTCCCCTGGCAATCGCCGGTGGCGTGACGCAGGAGCAGGTTACGACCTTCTTCAGCACGGCGGCGTTCATGAACTCCATCGTTACCCTGGCTGACCTCGGTACGCTGAAGCTCAACGCGAAAAACTTCGACCTGACAGCTCCTGCTTTCACGATCGGAACGGATTCCCCGCTGCTGAAAGGCGCTGTCTGGACGGACAAAGGCGCCGATTCATTCTTTACGAAAGTAGATTACCGCGGCGCATTCAACGCTACCGAAAACTGGGTAAGCGGCTGGACGAACTTCGATCCGCAAAACACGAACTACGACAAGTAATCAGTTCAACTGATCTTACGGATTTTTCATATTGGTGTTGCTCGAAAAGCCGGAGGTTCTGCCTCCGGTTTTTTTATGAATTGTTAAAAACGGACATTGATTTATATCATGTAAAGAGATTGAATATATTTAGCTGATAATCAGCCACCCCGCGTTATGAAAAAGAAATATGCAGGAATACTGCTCCTCGCTTTCTTCGCGCTTGTCTCCTGCTCCCGGAAGAAAGATCCCGTTACCCCCATATCCTCTGTTGAGAGCCTCTCCGGTTCGTTTGCGCAGGCGCTGGCCCGTGCGCTCCAGGAAAGGGACGTACGGCAGTTTGTCAAAGAAGAAGCGCTGAAAAAGTCTGACGGAGATTTTGACGTGCTGTACGCCGCCGTCAAAGACCGGAGGCTGGCGGATGGCAGGACGTTCGAAACAGCACTTGCCGCTTATGCCGAACGGGCGGATGTAGAAGGCTGGTCGAGCGGGCGGCCGCTGCTGACCATTTTTGTACCGGAACTTACCCGCTTTTCCGCTGCTTCCTGGGAGGAAGAAGTACCCGATGTAGCGGTAGATGACAATCACTTGCAAGCATCGTCTCAACTGAAAACGTACGGCGCAACGAAAGATCCTTACCTGATTTCGGCCGGCAGCGCTCCGGATTTTCCGGTTGTGGTGGTGAAGGAAAACGAACGGATAGTAGCAAAAAGCAAATCGTCGGGCAGGGATGAATCGTTCGTGGAAAGTCAGTCCAAAACGATCATCTGGGAGACTGCGACACACCGGTTTTACGCCATCGGGGACCAGGATTTGACCGTGTACCCGTCGAGATACAACCTGCCGAGGGATCTGGTATGGCGCTTCAATCAGCAGGATCCGTACTCGGGCCAGCGGGATTGGCTTTACTATTCTATTTTTCCGGCTCAGGGGCGGATGGAGGGCTGGATGAGCACCGGATATTGGGAACATATCCGAAACCTGAGGCTGACTTCCGCGGAGACAATGCGGGCCATCAATAGCCGGTGGACCGAAGGGAAGCTGGAACTTCATATCGTTTTGTGGCGGGTAGATCGCGGCGGAGAATTGCAGGGATTGCTGCGGACGGCGAGTTGTGCCCCGTCTGAATTGGTTAGCAGCGGCAACAAGCTGCTCACGATCGACCCCGATCTGGAACTGACAGGTTGGGACGTCCGGAATGAAGGAGACGAATGGAAGTTTACGGTCTGGGAATATGACCCGGGTACGCCCGTTCTGCGGGATGTGTCGGCCGGAACTACCTTCGGAAACAATTATATGGAGCGAAACGGAATGTTCTGGAAATCCGGTCTGGGGAATGGCAAGGAAGCGGTATTCGGGCGGTCTGCCAGGGCTATGGTACGCCTGACCTCCGGGACGGTAGAGCTCGGAGAAGCCCGCCTCACGTTTGATGCACCCGTAATCCTGAAGCGAAACGGAGAAGAAGCATATGAATTGAACACGATCAGTACCGGAGCTGTCACGTTTGCTGTTGCGCCGGGGTATGTCATTCCTCCGGGGTGGAGGTAGGCAAAAACGCTGACGTATACAGATCCCAGGAGGGGTCAAACCTCAATAGCCCGGGGCAGGAAGCCCCGGGCTATTAAAGTGTTATATTTTCCGGTATATCCCCTTCATTATCAATAAAAAACAACTACCTTTGCGTTCCGTTTCGGCGGAAAGTATGTTTCACACTAAGTTCAGTCTGCTCCGTCCGGCGGGCTGATGTATCTCAGGACGAGCCAATTCTCTATTATGGCAAACAATCAGTTAACGGATTTCGATTGGGACCACGCTGATAACCGCGGCTTTGGCAGCGGCTATTCCCAGGCTGAGCGTGAAAAACTGGCTGCTCTGTACGAAGGTACCCTGAGCCAGGTTGCTGAAAAAGAAGTAGTGAAAGGAATCGTTGTAGGTGTGACCGATCGTGAAGTCATCCTCAACATCGGATTCAAGTCAGATGGTATGGTTCCCCGCGCGGAATTCCGCGATATGCCGGAACTCAAAGCCGGTGACGAAGTAGAAGTCTACATCGAAAACCAGGAAGATCCCAACGGACAGCTGATCCTCTCCCGCAAGAAGGCGAAGGTCATCACCGCATGGGATAATATCCAGAAGGCTCTCGACCAGGATCTCGTCATCGACGGATTCGTCAAGCGCCGGACGAAGGGTGGTCTCATCGTCGATATCTACGGCATCGAGGCGTTCCTCCCCGGTTCTCAGATCGACGTCAAGCCGATCCGCGATTTCGACGTATTCGTCGGCAAGCGGATGGAAGTGAAAGTCGTGAAGATCAACTACGCAAACGACAACGTTGTCGTTTCGCACAAGGTCCTCATCGAGAAAGACCTCGAGCAGCAGCGTCAGCAAATCCTGACGAACCTCGAAAAGGGTCAGGTACTCGAAGGGGTGATCAAAAACATGACCAATTTCGGTGTGTTCATCGATCTGGGTGGTGTAGATGGTCTCCTCCACATTACCGACATCTCCTGGGGCCGGATCAATCACCCGAGCGAAGTCCTCAAACTGGACCAGCGCATTCAGGTGGTTGTGCTCGACTTCGACGAGGACAAGAAGCGTATCTCTCTCGGCATGAAGCAACTCACGGCTCACCCCTGGGAAGCTCTCCCCGCCGAAGTGGAGCCGGGCGCCCGCGTGAAAGGCAAGATCGTGAACGTAGCCGATTACGGCGCGTTCCTCGAAGTTCAGCCGGGCGTGGAAGGTCTGATCCACGTTTCAGAAATGTCGTGGTCACAACACCTGCGTAACCCGCAGGATTTCCTCAAGGTAGGCGACGAAATCGAAGCCGTAGTCCTGACGATCGACCGCAGCGAGCGCAAGATGTCCCTCGGCATCAAGCAACTCACCGCAGATCCCTGGACCCGTCCGGAACTCCTCTCGAAGTACGCTCCGGGAACGAAGCACTCCGGTACGGTACGTAACCTGACCAACTTCGGCCTCTTCCTCGAAATGGAAGAAGGTATCGACGGTCTGGTACACGTATCTGACCTGTCCTGGACCCGCAAAATCAAGCACCCGTCTGAGTACACCAAGGTTGGTGACAAGATGGATGTCGTGGTTCTCGAACTCGACGCCGACAACCGTCGTCTGTCTCTCGGCCACAAGCAACTCGAAGAGAACCCCTGGGATACCTTCGAAGGCGTGTTCACGATCGGTTCCGTACACAAGGGTACGATCCTCTCCAAGTCTGACAAGTTCGCTCAAATCGAGCTGCCCTACGGTATCGAAGGTCAGTGCCCGATCAAGCAACTCGGCAAGGAAGACGGTTCTACTCCGGAAATCGGTGAGTCTCTCGACTTCAAAGTGATCGAATTCCACAAGGAAGAACGCCGTATCGTCGTTTCCGCTACCCGCGTATGGAGCGACGTGAAAGACGAAGCACGCGCCGAAGAGAAAAAGAAGACTCAGAAAGTGGTTGAGAAAACCAACTCTTCTTCTGAGAAATCCACTCTCGGTGACCTCGACGCCCTGGCTGCCCTGAAAGAGCAGCTCGAGCGTGGCGGAAAATAATTCCTCCCGAATCGGGTGAAAAGGCGGACTTAGGTCCGCCTTTTCTGTTTTTATACCCGGCTGATAATCAAAGAATTGTCAGATTTACCTGACGATATGATAAAAAATCGGCGGATTGCATGTGAAAACTATCCGTTTCTGCCTATTTTTGCAGCCTCGAATGGCAAAAGTGCCGGCACGAGAAAAACACGGTACCATGGCCGAGAGGCTAGGCAGAGGTCTGCAAAACCTCCCACAGCGGTTCGAATCCGCTTGGTACCTCTTCAAAAATCCCTGAGTTCGCTCGGGGTTTTTTGTTTCGCAGCCGGCTGAGTTTCTTCTTTTCTCTGTATCATGTCGAACAAAAAAATCACTTCCGCCCTTCTCTCCGTCTACCACAAGGAAGGTCTCGCTCCCATCGTCGAATCACTCCACGCCCAGGGCGTAAAACTGTACTCGACCGGAGGTACGCAGTCTTTCATCGAAGAAATGGGCATACCGGTGACGCCGGTGGAAGACCTGACCAGCTACCCGTCGATCTTCGGCGGACGGGTCAAGACCCTCCACCCGAAAATCTTCGGCGGTATCCTCTACCGCCGCGGCAACGAAGACGACGTCAAAACGGCCGAACAATATGAGATTGCCCCGATCGACCTCGTCGTCGTGGACCTCTACCCGTTCGAAGAAACCGTCGCCGCCGGAGGAAGTGCAGACGACATCATCGAGAAAATTGACATCGGAGGGATCTCCCTCATCCGCGGCGCGGCGAAGAACTTTGAAGACGTCGTCATCGTCTCCCACCGGAGCCAGTACGCCGACCTCCTCCGCGTGCTCAATGAACATTCGGGTACGACTACCCTCGAACTGCGCCGCTACTTCGCGACGCTGGCCTTCGGCGTATCGTCCCACTACGACTCCGCCATTCACCAGTGGTTTGCCGGCCAGACGTTCCCGGATCGCCCGGCAGACGTCTTCAACTTCAAGTACCTTCCTCAGAACTCCCTCCGCTACGGCGAAAACCCGCACCAGTCTGCTCATTTTTACGGCGACCTGGAAGGCCTTTTCGACAAGCTCAACGGAAAGGAACTGTCGTACAATAACCTGGTGGACGTAGACGCAGCGGTACAACTCATTGACGAGTTTACCGACACGACTTTCGTCATCATCAAGCATACCAACGCCTGCGGCGTGGCTACGGCGCCCACCGCAAAACAGGCTTACCTCAACGCCCTGTCCTGCGATCCGGTATCTGCCTTTGGCGGCGTGATCGTAACCAATGCGAAGGTTGATCTCGAAACGGCCGAAGAACTGAACAAGCTCTTCATGGAAATTCTCATCGCGCCGGACTACGACGACGCGGCGATCGAACTCCTCAAGTCAAAGAAGAACCGCATCCTGCTCAAGCGCAAGAACGTTCCGGCTGTCAAGCACATGTTCAAAACCATCCTGAACGGCGTACTCGTGCAGGACAAGGACAACGCGACCGAAGCAGCGACGGAAATGACGCCGAAGACGGAGAAAGTTCCGACAGAAAGCGAATACAAAGCCCTCGAATTTGCGCTGAAGGTGTGCAAGCACACGAAATCGAATACGATCGTTCTCGCGAAGGAAAACCAGCTCCTCGCCAGCGGCGTCGGGCAAACCTCACGCGTGGATGCCCTCAAGCAGGCGATCGTGAAGGCGGCTGAGTTTGGGTTTGACCTGAACGGTGCGGTGATGGCGTCTGATGCGTTCTTCCCGTTTGCCGACTGCGTCGAAATCGCCCATCAGGCAGGTGTCACGGCTGTTGTACAGCCCGGCGGCTCGGTACGGGATCAGGATTCGATTGATTTCTGCAACAAAAACGGACTGGCGATGGTCTTCACGGGCGTTCGTCACTTCAAGCACTAAGCATTACTGCTGAATATCGGAAAGCCCGCTTTCATTCGGAAGCGGGCTTTTTGTTTTTCTTACGGACTTCACAGACGACACAGACAGGTAATCGCATAGCTGGTGGAATATCCCTTCTGTGTATTCTGTGCTTTCTGTGAGACAATTCTTTTTTTCTCACAGAAAACACAGAATACACAGAAAGTAACTGGTAGTATTTGCCTGGGCTACTTCGCCGCCTGTTATTCCCCGCAGCCAATGTCTGTGTCGTCCGCGAAGTCTGTGAGAAAACACACCAGGATAAGATCCGCTATCATGTTGGTAAATTTCATATAGAGAATAGGAAGATTTTTTGCTCAACGTCAATGGATATCTATTTTTGTGTCCCCGGGACACGTTGAGCCGGATATCCCAAATTTTAATGAGAAAGGAGTAGTGGTACCCCGAAACTTTTCCGGTCTTCCTTTTTGCAATCCCTTTTTCAGCACCGATGGCAAAGTTGGTACCGCACGATGAGGCCCTGATGGCCGAACTCTGGGTCCGGTTCAAAGCCGGCGATGAGCAGGCCTTTGACCTGCTGACCGAGAGGCGGTACCGTACCCTTTTCAACTACGCCACGCGCTTTTCCAAAGACCGGGAGTTTATCAAAGACTGCATTCAGGATTTGTTTCTGGAACTATGGAACCGCCGGCAATCCATCGTCACCACACCCTACGTCACGATTTACCTGATCAAATCCCTGCGCAACAACCTGCTCCGCAAACAAAAGCAGCTGCGGCAATGGGAGTTCAGTCAGGACGAGTGGGACGGCGAATGGAGCGACGGATGGACCGTTGAAGAAGAGTGGATCTCCTCCGAATTCACACACGAAAGCCAGGCGAGTCTCCGCCAGGCCATTCAGGCGCTGCCCAGGCGCCAGCAGGAAGTTATTTTCCTCAAGTTTTACGAAGGCCTCAGCAACGAAGCCATCGCGCAGGTCATGGAAGTAGAAAACCAGACCGTTGCCAATTTCCTCTACCGGGCGCTTTCCCAGCTCCGGAATACCATGCCGGCGCTGGTTCGCGTACTGGCATTCTTCCTCTTCTTTCCCTGATTCATTTTTTTCAAAAAAACCGCTACAGAAAAGAGTATACCGCCGGAAGGGGGTACTATTTATTCTTACTGAGCGAAAAAGTGCAATTCAACCTATGCTAGATTATACAGACTACACGGTAGAGCAGCTGATTCTGCACGAAGCGTTCCGGAAATGGGTATTGCATCCGGAAGACGAAGACGTTCGCTACTGGAATGAGTGGCTGAACCGCTATCCGCACCGCCGGGCGGATGTGGCGCGTGCCGCGCGGTTTGTCCGCGAACTGCATGATGCACACGAGGAGTTGTCGGACGACGAACTGCGTGAGGAAGTCGGCAAACTGGCAGCCCTCCGCCGGTCTGCCAAACCTGTTCGCCGGACCTTCGGTCTCTTCCGGGTGGCAGCGGCAGTTGCTGTGCTCGTGCTGGCCGGCTATGCGTTTTTCCACTACCGTGACGTGCCGGCTACTGCCTACGAAGCACAAAAGGAACGCCTGGAGGCAGTCAGTACCACAACGGAGGTAGCCAACAGCGGGTCGGCCGAACAGCCGGTCACCCTGCCCGACGGCAGTGTCGTCACCCTGGCCCCCGGCAGTCGCATCAGCTATGCCAAAGCCTTTGACGGCGCCACGCGGGAGGTAACGTTGAGCGGGGAGGCGTTCTTCCAGGTCGTCCGGCGGCCGGAGCAGCCCTTTCTCGTGTATGCCAACGACCTCGTGACGAAAGTCCTCGGTACCAGTTTCCGGATCCGGGCGTTCGAATCCGACCGGGAAGTGAAGGTGATCGTCAAAACCGGGAAGGTGTCGGTCTTCCGGAACAAAACGACGGAGGGAACCCTGTTCCTGACACCGAACCAGCAGGCGACGTTCGACCGGGAAGACGGCGCGCTCGCATCCACGCTCGTAAGCCGTCCGGAGCCGGTAGTTGCGCCGTCCGTACATGCCTTTACGTTCGACCATACGCCTGTAGCGGAAGCGCTCGGAACGCTCGGGAAAGTATACGGCGTAGAGATCGACTATGATGCCCGCGCACTGGAACGTTGCGAGATCAACGCCGAAATGGACCGGGAAAGCCTGTTTGAAAAACTGGACCTGATCTGCAAGGCAATCGATGCGCGGTATGAAGTAACCGGCACCAAAATCATCATCCATGCGAAGGGCTGCTGACCCCCAAACGGACTGCTTATGAAATAACCTTTTTACCTCTTTTCAACAAAAAGCCGGAAACGCGGCCACGTTTCCGGCAGGTTCCATCCCCTTGACAGCTTCAGAACTGAGTCTTCCGGCAAAAGTCGGAGAGCGGGGATTTTTTGTACCAATTGTACATCATGTAAACCTCTCCAAATGTATGATAAGTATTACAAAAACGGGTGAGATATTCCTGAGAATCATGCGTATATCGTTTTACCAGCTGGTTCTGGCGATACTTTGCACAACGCTGGTTTCGGCGCACGAGGGCTCCGGACAGGACTTGCTCGACCGGCGCATCAGCATGACAGCCGACAATGAGCGGGTAGAGAGCGTCGTGCGGCGGATCGGCAAGCTGGCGGATGTCCGTTTTGTGTATAGTCCGCAACTGATTCAGTCGGACCGCAAGGTGACCCTTTCGGTTCAGAACGAAGTCCTGGCGAATGTACTGACCAGCCTGCTGCGCCCGCTTCAACTGACGTACGAAGTAGCCGGATCGCAGATTATCCTTCGCAGCGGCCTGATCCACAGTACGCTGGCGCCGGCTGCCCTGCCTGTTATCCAGTGGTCCATGCCGCAGGATATCACGATCACGGGCGTTGTTACCGATGAACGGAACAACGGCATGCCCGGCGTGAATATTCTCGTCAAAAACACGACCCGCGGCGTTACAACAGACGTCAACGGACGCTATACCATTTCCATTCCGGACCGCAATACCGTGCTGGTTTTTTCCTATGTAGGATTCGAAAAGAAGGAAGTTGCCGTCGGAAACCAGACAACCCTCAACGTTCAGCTCAAACCCGATACCAGAAGCCTCAACGAAGTGGTGGTAGTCGGCTACGGTACCCAGGCAAAAGCAACGCTCACCGGGTCGGTTGCCACGATTCCTTCGAAAACGTTTGAGGACAGAGGCGTAGTAGAAAACCCGCTTTCAGCCTTGCAGGGGCAGGTTCCCGGGGTGATTGTCACCCGCTCGTCGGCCGCACCGGGCCGGGCCAGCTGGAACTTCCAGATCCGCGGGGCTACGTCCACAAATGGTACGCAACCGCTCGTGATCGTCGACGGTACTCCCCTGAGCGACAATGCCGCCCTGAACTCCATCAATCCGAACGACATCGACAATATGTCGTTTCTGAAAGACGCTTCAGCCGCCATCTACGGCGCGCGTGCCGCAGGGGGCGTTGTACTCATTACTACGAAAAGGGCGAAATCCGGAAAGGCGATCATTCAGTACGATGCATCGGTATCGCAAAAGATCGTCGGGTTGCAACCGCACCTCCTGAATGTCAATCAGTTCGGGACGTACATGGATCAGGGGTTGGTGAATGACTTTTACGGCACGCCGCCGACGTCCAACCTCTGGTACCGCCTGGCGCAGCTCATGAAAAACCCGCCGGCCAGTGGGTACATCGACCTGACGACGTACAACGGTCAGCCCGTGCCGCCGGCCTCCAACCCGTTGAATCCCGGTTTCGGCGATGTGAAAGACCTGACCTTTTTCGACAACAGCTGGATCGATATTCTCTGGGGAAAGGCTACTTCGACGCAGCATAACCTCAGCGTATCAGGCCGGGGAGAGAAGTCGGGCTACCGCCTGTCGTTCGGCTACCTCAACGACGGCTCCCTGCTCAAATGGGGCAATAACTCCAACAGCCGGTACAACGTACGCCTCTCGCACGACTATGCTGTGACGGACAAGCTGCAACTGGAGACCAACGTATCCCTCGAAAAAAACGACATCATTCAGCCGACGCTCATCGGCAATGTCATGGGTCAGTACATGCAGCCGGGATTCCCGACGGCGACGGTCGACGGCAGGCCCTATTCCTGGGGAACACAGTTCAGCCCGCAGTGGCAGGCGGCCCTCGGCGGGGACGACAAGGAGTACAATACGCGGGTATTCACCAACCTCCGGGCGACCTATTCCTTCAGCAAAAACCTGAAGCTTGTTGCGCAGGGCGGCTATAACTGGACCGCCACCGATATCAAAACCCAGCAGAAAGCCATCAGCTGGTACAACTACCTCGGCACGATTCAGGCGCCCGATAACCCGACGCGCCAGAACTCCTACTACCAGCGCCGCCTCAACAAAGACGCCTACTTCAACCTCAACGCATACCTCGAGTACAAGAAAAATCTCGCCGAACGACACGATATCGGCGTGACAGTAGGTACCCAGTACGAACGCGACGAATACAACTACTACCTCGCCAAGACGACCTACCTCGCCAACGACAACGTCCCGTCCCTCAACCTGGGTATTGGCGATAACACGACGAAAAGCGTCAACGAAGGACAAAACCATTACGCCATCGGCTCGTATTTCGGGCGGTTTAACTACGCCTATGATCAGAAGTACCTCTTTGAAGTAAATGCCCGGTACGATGGTTCGTCGAAGTTTAACCAGGCAAACCGCTGGAGACTGTTCTACGGTGCTTCCGGAGGCTGGCGGATTTCGCAGGAAGCTTTCATGCAAAATATCCCCTTTATCAACGAACTGAAGCTCCGGGCTTCGTGGGGAGCGGTAGGCAACCAGAGCGGCATCGGGCTGTATGACTACATTCAGTTGCTCAATGTTTCGGCGACGGGTGGTCCGACCAGCTCCGGCTTCCCGATCATCGGTTCCAGCCCGGTTGTATTTGTCGGGCCGACGGGCTCGCTCGTAAGCCTCGACCGTACCTGGGAGCGCGTCGAAACCTCCAACCTCGGTCTGGATTTCGGTATCCTTGACCGTCGCCTGAGCGGAACCGTGGAGTACTTCGTGAAGCACAACCGGAACATGCTCCTCGGGCAGACCAACCCGGCGGTACTCGGCGCGACGGCCCCGTCTTCCAACATCGGCCACCTCAAAACCTGGGGCTGGGAGCTGTCGCTCAACTGGCAGGATAAAATCGGCGGGCTTACTTACCGCATCGGCGGTAGCCTGACCGACAACCAGAACCGCCTGATCGATTACGGCGGCGCCAACGTCATCAATGCCGGCTACAACGGCGCTGTGCAGGGATATGCACTTGGTTCTTACTTCGGATTGAAATATGGCGGGCGGCTTCAGACCGACGAGCAGGTGGCGGCTTACCGCAACCTCGCTAACGGCAATAACATCAGCATGCCGGTTACCACCTACAATGCCGACGGCACGATCAAAGTACCCGGCGTCCGGAAGGGGGATAATAAGTATGTAGATGTGAATGGCGACGGCAAGCTGACGGCTCCGGGCGACCTCGTTTACCTCGGTCGTGATGATCCGCGCTACTCCTTCGCGATGAACTTCGGCCTGGAATGGAAAGGCTTTGATTTCACCGCCATCTTCCAGGGCGTGGGCGAGCGGACTATTTTCCGGGAAGGAAACTGGCGCGTGCCGTTCGGATCCATTTACCAGGCCCAGTCGGACTACTGGGTAGGCAAAACGTGGACGCCCGACAACACCGGCGCGCGCTACCCCATCCTTTCTGCCGGAGGAAACGCAACGACCTACAATAACTACAACTACCAGATTTCAGACTGGTCGGTGGAAAACGGCGCATACGTGCGGCTCAAGAACCTTGTCGTAGGCTATACCCTCCCGGCAACGGTCACGCCGAAGATCGGTATGCAGAAGCTGCGGGTGTATTTCTCCGGAAACGACCTCTGGGAGCTGTCTCATATCCGCGACGGCTGGGACCCGGAAGCGACCCGCAACATCGGTCGCGCCAACGGCGAATCGACCCTGACCCGCTACCCGTTCTACCGCTATGTTTCGTTCGGGATCAACGCCACGTTCTAACCAGTCGTACCAAACTCTTTGAAGATGAAACGGAATCGCATTCTATATACGCTGCTGATGACGGGCGCCCTGCTGGTATCGGGCTGCAACAAGGTGCTGAACCTCGATCCGCTCGACCAGCTGTCAGACGCCTCCTACTGGAAAAACGCGAACGATTACATGCTCGCCGCCAACCAGTATTATACCTACCTCCGGACCTTTGCCGACGTACTGTACGACGTCAGCGGTTCGAACCCCAACTACCATTCGGATTTCAAGGCTGACATTGCTGCCGTTCAGAACGCGTACAGCCGGGGGCTGAATACCGTTCCCACGACCGACAACGCCTATTCCACCGCCTATACCCGTATCCGCATCGTCAACTACCTCCTGACAAAAGCCGCTGCCTACAGCAAGCCGGATGAAATCTCGAAGTATGTCGGGGAGGCGCGGTTTTTCCGCGCGTATCTCTACTTCGATCTGTTGCAGACCTATGGCGGCGTGCCGATCATCAGCAAACTCCTGGACCCGGCTTCGCCCGAACTCAAGGCGCCGCGGAATACCCGGGACGAAGTGGCCGACTTTATCATCGCCGATCTCAACGATGCCATCGCCAAACTGCCGTCCAAAAGTGCACAGGCGGCTACCGAGCTGGGCCGCGTGAACAGGGAAGCCGCGCAGGCCTTCCTCGGGCGGGTGGCTTTGTACGAAGGTACCTGGCAGAAATTCCGCAACAACGCGGCCCGCGCCAATGCCCTGCTGGATATCGCCGTTTCCGCAAACAACGCTGTTATTACTTCCAATCAGTTCAGCCTGTTTGCGCCGGTGGCCCTCGGCGACTCCGCTCAGAAGTACATGTTTATCCTCGAAAACCAGAAGTCCAACCCGGCGAATATTCAGAAGTCGGCAAACAACGAATATGTCCTCGCCAACCGGTATGACCAGACCCTCCGGCAGACCCGCCAGAATATATCCCATACGATGGGCGGGAGCGACCTGACGCAGAATTTTGTCAATCTCTACCTGTGCGCAGACGGCCTGCCGATTGAAAAATCGAAGCTCTTTAAGGGATATGCGACGATGACGTCCGAGTTTGACAACCGGGATAACCGCCTGCGGTACAACATGATGATTGCGGGGAAATACTACTGGAAGGGAAATGCCAACTTCCGCATCGACTGGACCGGCAGCCCGGCCGAACTGGCCAACGCATTTCAGTCGCCCTTCAAACCCTATTCCAACGGCCTGAGCGGCTACCACAGCCAGAAATGGATGGCCGAACGCCAGGTGCCGGATTACGAGGAAGGGTACGATTACCCCGTCATCCGCTATGCCGAAGTGCTCCTCAACTACGCCGAGGCAGTTTTTGAGCGAACCGGCTCAATCTCCGATGCAGACTTGGACAAGTCGCTCAATCTCGTCCGGAAGCGTGTGAATAAGGGGATGCCGGCGCTCAGCAATGCCCTCGTCAGTACCAACGGCCTGGATATGCAAACCGAAATCCGCCGGGAACGCACTATCGAACTGTACCACGAAGGTTTTCGCCTCGACGACCTGAAGCGCTGGCACAACGCTGTCGAAGTACTCGGAAAACCCCTCATCGGTATCCGGTGGACCGGCACCGAATTCCAGACCGCCTGGCCTTCGCAAAGTACAGTCGCCAAGGATGAAAAAGGCAACATCGTCGTCGACGCCAACCGGAATTTCTCCGAGAAAAACTACCTGCTGCCGATACCGACGCAGCAGATCCAGCTGAACCCGGCGCTGGAGCAAAACCCGGGCTGGTAACTACCTGCATCTTCTCTTGACGGTTGGGGGCATTCGGAACGAAAAAGTATCTGAATGCCCCTTTTTCATGGGTTCTACGCCCCTGACCGGGCTCTCTTTTCCTTATCCTCTCGATGAAAAACGCAACCTCCCTGAAACAGACAGCCCTGTGGCTGTCGCGCGGCCTCTGTGCCGTGCTGCTGCTGGCCGGCCTGCCGGCTCGCGGCCAGTCGTTTACCCACCCGGGCCTGCTCCACACGCAGAGCGATTTTGACCGGATGAAAACCAAAGTCACTGCCAATGCCGAGCCGTGGAAATCAGGCTGGGATGTGCTGACGGCCAACTCCCATTCCTCCCTGACGCGGGCTTTTACGAATCCGGTGCCTTCGATTGTTTACCGGGGATACGACGGCGTCCATTCCGAAAACTACGCCTCACTTTTCCGGGATGCGGCGTCGGCGTATGCGACGGCTTTGCGGTGGAAAATTTCCGGAGACGATGCCTACGCCGAAAAATCCATCGCCATTCTGAATGCCTGGTCGGCCGGCATGACCGAAATATCCGGCACCTCCGACAAGTTTCTGCTCGCCGGTATCCAGGGCTATCAGCTTGCCAACGCCGCCGAAATCATGCGCAGCTACAGCGGCTGGGCGTCTGCGGATTTTACCCGCTTTCAAAACTGGATGCTGACGGTATTCTATTCCATGAATCACGACTTTCTGGTCAATCACAACGGGGCCTGTATCAGCCATTACTGGGCCAACTGGGACCTGTGCAACACGGCGTCCATGCTGGCCATCGGGGTTTTGTGTGACAGAAGGGATATCTACAACGAAGCGGTCAGCTATTTCAAGACGGGTGCCGGCGCCGGCTCGATCCAGAACGTTGTTCCCTTTCTGCATGATAGTCTCGGACAATGGCAGGAAAGCGGCCGGGATCAGGGGCATACCGTCCTCGGGGTTGCGCTCGCCGGATCCTTTTGTGAAATGGCCTGGAATCAGGGAGATGATCTGTACGGATACGACGACAACCGCCTCCTGAAAGGCTTCGAATACATCGCTAAATACAACCTCGGCTACGAAGTGCCGTATTCGACCTACAGCAATTGCATCGGAGTCGTACAGACCATTGTTTCGGCAGACGGACGCGGGAATCTTCGCCCGGTCTGGGAAATGGTATACAATCACTACGCCCGCCGGAAAGGCCTTTCCGTTCCACATATCGAGCGGTTTGCCCAGATCGTCAGGCCGGAAGGTGGCGGCGGCAATTTCGGGCCCAACAGCGGCGGATATGATCAGCTGGGCTATGGAACGCTGACCTTTACCCTGGATGCGCCGCCCCGCCCGAACGACCAGACGATTACCTTCCCGGCTATCGCTTCGAAAGACTACAACGCGCCGGATTTCAACCCGGGTGCGACGGCTACTTCCGGACTCGACATCGTCTATTCCGTCGTTGATCCAGCTATTGCTACGGTGAATACCGATGGAACCATTCATGTGCTGAAACCCGGTACGACGACCATCCTGGCGCAGCAAATGGGCGACGCTGCCTATAATCCGGCGCCGATTGTGTCGCAATCCCTGACAGTAAACCCCATTCCGGGTGTTGTTGACGGTACGTGGAGCAATGCAACAGGTACTACAACGAGCACGATTTCTTCGACTGCCGGCAGCGCTGACCTCACCTGGCCGGGGCAGACGTTTGTGGTGGGAGACCTCGTCCGCCTGACCGGTACCGTTCCGGGTGGGTTCACGACGGGAACGGCGTACCACGTCGTCGCCGCAAGCGGCAATACCCTTCAGCTTTCCAACCGCCCGAATGGAACTCCTTTTGTCGCCACAACGACCATCGCCAACGGCACGGGTATCCGGTTCCAGAAATGGTCGGTCGCGGCTAACTGGAGCGGAGGAACGGTACCCGGTGGCGCGCAATCCACCGCGACCTTCGGCGCCACCAACTTCAGCAACATCGGAGGGGTGACGATGGACGGCAACATCACCATCGGCTCCCTTGTTTATGCCTCCAACGGTACTTCGGAACTGCACCTTGCCAGCGGACTGAATGGCGGAACCCTCACCTTTTCCACGCTCAGCGGCGTTCCGTCGATTACCATGATCAACTCCGGTACCCGGAAGCTGTTTCTCGGAAATGCCATTAACAATGCCCGTGTACCCCTGAAAATCGTCGGAACGCAGGGCCTGCGGGTGTATACGCCCGTGTATGGCGGCGGCAACCCGGCCGGGCTGCGTATTCAGGCGGCGATGGACTGGAGCGGACTCAGCGGAGGTTTCACCCTGGCGCAGGGTACGATCGAGCTGCATAATACGACGCCCAATGCCACCGACGCCGACAATGTACTGCTGCCGCTTCAGCGGTTTTCCGTTGGAACAGAAGGGCCGGCCTTCGTCGCCTTTACGGGTACCAACGCCAGCCGCCAGACCATTGGCGCGCTCGACGGCACGGAAGACGCTTACATCGTCGCCAAAACATCGATCAACAACGGCACTGCGACGCTCGTTATCGGCGCGGATAATCAGAACGGTAACTACGAAGGGAAACTGGGTATCGGGCCCGCCTCGCAGGCCGGAGACATGGGGCGGCTCGACATCGAGAAAACGGGTACCGGTACGCAAACCCTCGCCGGGATTATCTACAACGGCAATACCTCCGCCGGCGCCTCCAACCCGAGCCGGGTAACGGTCAACGCCGGCAAGCTCATTCTCAGCGGGAATAACCAGTACCTGGGCGCTACCACGGTCAACGGCGGCGTTTTGGCCATCAATGGCACCGGCGTCAGCCCGGTAACCGTCAGCGCCGGTACCCTCGGTGGCTCCGGTTCGATCGGTGCTGCGCTGAGCATCGGAACGGGGAGCGGAACAGGCGCTTTTATCGCTCCCGGAAATTCTGTCGGCACGCTCACGACGACATCGCCGACTACCCTGAACGCCGACGCCACCTATGCTGTCGAGTACAACAGCGCCTCCGCGGTATTTGACAAGCTGGTTACCAACGGCCTGACCCTTCAAAATGCCAAACTCACGCTGACCAATCTCGGCGGCGACACGGTACTGACTTCCGGAAGCTGGACGATTGTGGATAATACCTCGGCAGATCCCGTTGCCGGTACCTTCCTCGGTCTGGCCGAAGGAAGTACGGTTTCAGACGGTGTTAATACTTTTAAAATCAGCTATATCGGTGGAACAGGTAACGATGTGACACTGAGTATTGCCGGCGGTCCGCTGCCCGTTACCTGGCTGGATTTTCGTGCTTCGGTGACGGGAGACGGGGAGGTACTCCTCTCGTGGGCTACTGCCGACGAACGGAATAACCACCATTTCGAAATCCAGCGCAGCGCCGATGCCCGGCAATTCGAAGCCATCGGTACTGTACCGCAAAGCGCTGCCCGCCGGTATGCGTTCACGGACGTCAGACCGCTGAGCGGTATCAGTTATTACCGCCTCAAACAGGTCGACAACGACGGCGCCTATGAAACCGGGCGGGTTGTTTCGGTAGATACGCGGGGTACGTTTCAGGTAGGCCCGAATCCCTCGTCCGATATGGTTCGCCTGCGCCTACCCGAAGGCAGTGCGCTTGAGCGGGTACAGGTGACCGACCTGTCCGGACGGGTAGTACTGACCGACCACCGCCTGACGCTGTCGCTGCGGGGACTGGCCGCCGGAATGTACCTCCTGAAGGCGGAGCTGGATAACGGGCGCGTCTTTACCCGCCGGATCCTGCACCAGGAGCAATAGTCGTTGCCCCACCTAAATGGAGAGTATGGCGCTGCGGCGCCATACTCTTTCTTCCTACTGAACCGATTCAAGCTATGCGCGTTACTTTTTGGGCGCTGTTTCTGTGCTCTTTTTCTGCTTTTTCACAGGATTTCCGGCTGATATCACCCGACGGGCGCATCGCGCTCGACGTACATCACCGCCAGGTATCGCCGGGCAAGCGGCAGCTTTCGTATGAAATGCGCTACCGGGACCGGCCCGTTGTCCGGCAGTCGGACCTTTCCATTGCCATTGATAATCACGTGTTTGAAGAAGCAATGGCGCATAAGGTAACGTCGCCTCCCGGTACAAAAGGAAAATTCTGGTGCGACAACCTCCTGGTAACCGGGCAGGAGACCCTGTCAAAAGACACGACCTGGAAGCCGGTGTACGGGGAGCGGAGCCTCGTCCGGGACCAGTACAACCAGCTGACCGTCCACCTGAAAAAAGAAGACGACCCGAACTACCGCCTGGAAGTCGTTTTCCGGGCATACAACGCGGGCGTCGCCTTTCACTATTTCTTCCCCGAACATCCGCAGGGTATGTACTACCGCGTGATGGCCGAGAACTCCGAATTTGCCCTTCCCGAAGGAACCAACGCCTGGTTTACCGGCTGGGCCCAGGGAAAATATGCGCGGCTTCCGCTGAAAGACTGGCCCGACGAAAGCGAACGGCCGCTGACGCTCGAACTGCCCGGTGGTTTCTATGCTGCCCTGGGCGAGGCAGGTTTGGCCGATTACGCCATGACCAAATTCCGCCTCCATCCCGAAAAACCGAACACCCTTGTTACATCAATGTATGAAAGCGCCGACCTGACGTCACCCGTCGGCACGCCCTGGCGGGTAGTTATGGTGGGGGAAAGGCCCGGTACGCTCCTTGAAAACAATGATATCTTCCTGAATCTCAACCGGCCGTCGGTTGTATCGGAAACCGGCTGGATCAAACCCGGCAAGATCATCCGGGAGGTAACCCTGACGACCGAAGGCGCCCGTGCCTGCATCGATTTCGCAGCGGCGCATGGGTTGCAGTACATTTTGTTTGACTGGAAATGGTACGGGCCGGCGTTTACGTTTGACTCAGATGCCAGGAAGGTCGTCGCGCCGATGGATCTCCCGGCCATCATCGAATACGGCAACCGGAAAGGTATCGGAGTATGGTTGTATGTCAACCAGCAGGCGCTGCAGGCGCAACTGGATGATATCTTACCGCTTTATAAAAAATGGGGCGTGAAGGGACTCAAGTTCGGATTTGTGCAGGTGGGATCACACCGATGGACGACCTGGCTCGCCGACGCCATGCGAAAAGCCGCTGAAAACGGGCTGATGGTCAATGTCCACGACGAGTACCGGCCCACCGGCCTCAGCCGTACCTATCCCAATGTCCTGACCCAGGAAGGTATCCGCGGAAACGAAGAGTTCCCGGATGCTGCCCACAATACCGTGCTGCCGTTTACGCGGTACCTGTGCGGAGCAGGGGATTACACGATTTGCTACTACGACCGTCGTCTTAAAACCACACACGCCCACCAGCTGGCGATGAACGTGATTTCCTACAGCCCGCTGCAATCGGTATTCTGGTACGACAAACCGGCGCAATATGCCGGCGAGCCGGAAATAGAGTTTTTTGAGAAAGTACCCACGGTCTGGGACGATACCCGGGTCATACACGACCGCATCGGCGAGTACGTCACCCTGGCGCGGAGAAGCGGAGAAGAGTGGTTCGTCGGATCCATCAGCGGAAACGGGGCAAGTACCTTCCGCTTGCCGCTGTCGTTTTTGCCCGACGGAAAAAAATACATACTGACCACGTATGCAGACGATGCCACCGTTTCCACCCGGACAAAAGTAAAAGTGGAAAGACGATCCGTTACTTCCCGTACTGTCCTGGACGTTAGCTTGTTACCTTCCGGCGGGCAGGCGTGGTGGCTGGCTCCCGAAAAATAAACCGGCCCCCCAAAAAATGTCTGTGTCGTCTGTGAAGTCTGTGAGAAAAATCAGCACACAGACTTCACAGACATTAAGCTGTTCAGGGAGAGATATCAGGATACATCCTCTTTCACACGTGCCCGTTGCAGCGTATAACTGTAATCGATGAGTTCGGCGATGAGGCCCGTCCAGCCCGTCTGGTGCGACGCGCCGAGGCCGGAGCCGTCGTTTCCGTTGAAGTACTCAAAAAACTGCAGGTGATTCCGGAAGTTCGGATCGGTGTTGAACTTGTCGTACTGCCGCTGATAGGGGCGGAGGCCCGTCGTTTCATCCGGTACGAAAATGCGGATGAGGCGCCCGGCGACGGATAGGGCCGCTTCCCGGATGGTGACCATTTGTCCGGAGTTGGTTGGGTACTCAATCTCGAAATCGTCTCCGTAGTACTGGTGAAATTTCAGCAGCGAGTCGACAATGAGGAAGTTCATCGGGAACCAGACCGGCCCGCGCCAGTTGGAGTTGCCGCCAAACATGGCGCCGGTACTTTCGGCGGGGGTATAGGCGACGCGGAGTACTTCGTTGCCGACGCGGAATTCGTAGGGGTTCGTTTCGTAGTATTTCGACAGCGACCGTACGCCGAAATCGGACAGAAACTCCGATTCATCGAACATACGCTTCAAAATCATCTTCATCCGGTGTCCGCGAATGATCGACAGCAAGCGCGTTTCTCCTTTACCCGGTTCATACCATCGGGAGATCAGCGAGGCCAGATCGGGACGGTTGGTGAGTACCCATTCCACACGCCGCTTGAAATCCGGGAGTTTTTCGAGCATGTCCGGGTCGATGACTTCGACGGCAAACAGCGGAATCAACCCAACCATCGAGCGGAGTTTGAGCAGCATGCTCGGCCCGTTCGGAATGTGGAGAAGATCGTAGTAAAACTGGTCGTCTTCGTCCCACAGGCTGATTTCTTCACGGCCGAGGGACTTCATCGCACCGGCAATGTGCAGGAAGTGTTCGAAGAATTTCGACGCCATATCCTGATATGCCCGGCGTTCGAGGGAGATTTCGCAGGCGATCCGGAGCATGTTGAGCGTGTACATCGCCATCCAGCCGGTACCGTCAGCCTGCTCGAGGTGGCCGCCGAGGGGCAATTGCGCCGACCGGTCGAATACCCCGATGTTGTCCATGCCGAGGAAGCCGCCGCCGAAGATGTTGTTGCCCTGTTCGTCCTTGATGTTCACCCACCAGGTGAAATTGAGAAGGAGTTTGTGGAAAACCCGTTCGAGAAAGCCGATATCGCCGACTCCCCCGTTCATTTCCTTATCAATTTCGTAAACTTTCCATGTTGCCCACGCGTGAACCGGTGGGTTTACGTCAGAAAACGTCCACTCATATGCCGGAATCTGTCCGTTCGGGTGCATGTAGTATTCGCGGAGGACGACGGCGAGCTGCCGCTTCGCAAAATCCGGGTCCAGCCGGGCGAGGGGTACGCAGTGAAAGGCCAGGTCCCACGCCGCAAACCACGGATACTCCCATTTATCCGGCATGGAAAGGATATTGGCGGTGTACATGTGCCGCCAGGTCCGGTTCCGGCCGAATTTCCGCTCAGGGGCCGGTTTCGGCATGGCCGGGTCTCCGTTGAGCCACTCGTTGACGTTGTAGTAATAGAATTGTTTCGACCAGAGCATACCGGCATACGCCTGGCGCTGTACGCGGCGGAGCTCGGCATCCAAAACGCTTTTCTGAAGATCGTCGTAAAACTCGTCGGCCTCCTTAATCCGTTGCGCGAATACGTCCTCGAAATCTGCAAAAGGCTCGTGGTTCGAATAGTTGGAAAACCGCAGCCGCAGCGTAAAACTGCCGCCTGCGGCGATCTTTCGGGTGTATTTTGCCGCTGCTTTAGTCCCGATGTGGTTGGGATTGACGGTCTGTTTTTTGCCGTTCGAAACGACATAGTCATTGATTCCGTCTTTCGGATACGGCGAGAAATTCGGGCTGCCGTAGAGGCGCTCATAGTTGGTCTCGTTTTCGCAGAAAAGAAGGGAATCGGCGTCTTCGACGTAGAGTTTATACTTACCGAGAATCTTGTGGTTGACTTCGATAAGGGACTTGGAATAGCCCGTCAGCATCGGCCGGACGCTGTAGTTTTCATACCCCCAGATCCAGGTATTCCGGAACCAGATCGTGGGAAGCATGGTAAGCGGCGCCGCCTTGCTGCTCCGGTTATGGGCCGTCAGCTTGATGAGGATATCGTTTTCATCCGCTTTGGCATATTCCATTTCGATATCGAAGTACTCGTCCTTATCGAAAATACCCGTATCCATCAGTTCATATTCCGGCTGGGTCCGGTTGCGGCGGCGGTTTTCGTCGAGCAACTTCGAGTACGGAAATGCCTGCTGCGGATACTTGTACAGCATCTTCATGTAGGAGTGCGTCGGCGTAGAGTCGACGTAGTAATACAACTCCTTGACGTCTTCGCCGTGGTTCGACTCGGGGTTGGTCAACCCGAAGAGCCGTTCCTTCAGAATGCCGTCTTTGTGATTCCAGAACGCAAACGCCAGGCAGATATGCCCTTTGTTATCGGAAATCCCGCCGATACCGTCTTCTCCCCAGCGGTAGGCACGGCTGCGGGCCATATCATGCGTGAAAAAGTTCCAGGCATCTCCGTTGGAGGAGTAATCTTCCCGGACGGTACCCCACTGACGCTCAGCTAGATACGGTCCCCACTTTTTCCATCCCTTGTTATCGGCTCGTTGTTTCAGTCGTACTTTTTCTGCTCCGTCGGTCATAGGTTTCGTTAGGTGATGGTTTTGCCATGGGAACGATATAGAATCCCTCTTCTCTAAAATCTTTTTCGAAGAGCCCGTGATTTTAAAAGACAATGTAACAATCGTGCCCGAAATTTACGGCATCCCGGCGGCTTGTTTGTGCCGGGGCGATTTTTCTCGTCACTCATTTTCCGCAATTTCCCATGACTGCCAGATTTGCCTTACTTGCCGGTTCCCTGCTTGGCGCCCTCGGGGTGGGGCTGGGGGCGTTCGGAGCCCACGCCCTGCGGTCGATGCTCCTCGCGACCAACCGTATCGATACCTTCGAAACCGCTGTCAAATACCAGTTTTACCATGCCCTGGCGCTGGTTGCCGTCGGGATTCTCATGCAGCAGTTTCCGGAGAAAAACTGGTCTGCCGCCGGCTGGAGTTTTCTTGTCGGTACCCTGATTTTCAGCGGGTCCCTGTACCTGATCTGTTTTACGGGAATCAAGGTTTTCGGAGCCATTACGCCGATCGGCGGCGTGGCGCTGATCGCCGGCTGGCTGCTCCTGGCCTGGCAGGTATCCCGCTGATTCCCGCAGACAGCAGATGCGCGGAAAACGCTCGTTTTACTGAAAAAGCAATGTCTGTGTAGTCTGTGGAGTCTGTGAGCCATTTAATTTTCTCACAGACTCCACAGACTACACAGACATTACTTTTCCACAAAGGAAGAGACAGAAAAGGGTAGGAAGGGTGCGGCTGCGTCTCTCTTCCGAAAGAACCTCTGAACCATGATCCGATTCTGTCTTTTCCTGTTTTTGGGACTGGGAATCTGCACCACCCTGACGGCACAGTCGGATTCCCTCGCATATGCCCGCTATTTCCGCGTACGGCAGGGGCTGCCGCATTTTTTCAGCCGGTTGAAAGCCGGACAACCCGTCCGGATCGCCTACCTCGGCGGCAGTATTACCGAAGCGGGCGGCGGCTGGAGGGATCAGTCGGTCGACTGGTTCCGGCAGCAGTACCCCAAAGCCACGGTTTCCCAGATTGCGGCGGGTATTGGCGGGACGGGCTCTGATCTGGGTGTTTTTCGCCTGCAAAGTCAGGTGCTCGACCAGCATCCCGACCTCGTATTCGTCGAATTTGCCGTCAACGACAACGGTAAGAAACCGGAGCAGATTCACCGGGCGATGGAAGGGATCGTCCGCAAAATCCGGAAAAACAATTCCCACACCGATATCTGTTTTGTGTATACCCTCACGGGAGACATGGCGCCGATCCTCCGGGAAGGAAGGTTACCTGTTTCTGCCGCGTCGATGGAGCAGATCGCCGAACACTACGGCATCCCGACGGTGCACCTGGGCCTGCGGGTTGTCGCGCTCGCCGGAGAAGGAAAGTTGATTTTCAAGGGGAAAAAGGAAGACTATCCGGACAAGATTGTTTTCTCTCCCGATAACGTCCACCCCTACGCCGAAACCGGTCATAAATTCTATACCGAAGCCCTGGCCGACGCCATGAAGGTACTGGCGCAGAAAGACGCCGGAAAATCCCGCCGGCTTCCCAAACCTTACCGAAAGGACAATTGGGAAAATGCCCGGATGATTCCGGCGACGGAGCTGGTACGGGAAGGAAACTGGCAGGTACTCACGCCTGAAACCGATCCGGTTGCGAAGCAGTTACGCTCCCGCTTTCCTGTGGTACTGAAGGCGTCGGAACCCGGAGCGGCGCTCGTGATCCGGTACAAAGGGGCCGTTTGCGGCCTCTATGACGTCATCGGGCCGGGCTGCGGGCAGTACACTGTGACGGCGGAGGGCTCACCGGATACCCTGATTCCCCGGTTCGACGGGTTTGCGACCTACTACCGTTCGCACTATTTCTTTTTTCCTGAATCTTCCGGAAAAGGCACCCGTACCCTGCGGTTGCAGGTAGCGGCGCAGGGGCCGGATAAGACCGCTATTCTTTCCACGCGCGGTGCGAAAATGGATGACCCGGCCCGTTTCCGCGAAAACGCCTGTTATGCCGGATACCTGCTGGTAGTAGGGAAGCTGGTGAAATAGTGCATTATTTCAGATACTATCCGAAAATTTGCTAGTAGAAAATAGAAGTATTTGTATTCTTTTTATGATTTTTGGCTGGAATATAAACCATCGCTCCAAAACCTGAAACTGATCTATGAGGCCTTTGCAGCATGAACCGGAAACCCTGCTGATGGAACGGGTCCGCCTGGGGGACGTTCAGGCCTTTGAAGAAATCTACCGCCGGTACTGGTCGGTGCTCTATGCACAGGCCTATCGTCGTCTCCAGAACCGGGAAAGTACGGAAGAGCTGATTCAGGACTTTTTCACGGATCTCTGGGCCCGGCGGGAGAAGATAGCCATCGAATCCTCGGTGCAGGCTTATTTCCGCAGTGCGGTCAAGTACCTGGTTCTGCATTTCCTGCAGCGGGAAGAGGTGCGGCGAAACTACCTGCTGGCCGCTGTGCCTGAGCCGAGTACCTCGGATACGGAAGATCAGGTCGCGCTGCGCGAACTGGAAACCTGGCTTCACCGGCATGTGGAAAATCTCTCCCCGCAGAGCCGGAAAGTATTTGAGCTGAGCCGGGACCAGCACCTGACGATTCCGGAGATTGCCAGTATGCTCGGTATCTCCGAAAAAACAGCCGAAAACCACCTGGGCAGGGCATTGAAGACCTTGCGGATACAGATGAAAGACTTTGCCGTTCTGGCACTTTTTCTTCTCTTTGAATAGGCGGCTGAAAGGCCGCTTATTTTTTTTCATTTTCCATTGGGGGTAACGGGGGGCTTTCCGCACTTAGTCTATGTAACTGCTCTTCGTATGAAACATCTGCTTCCGAAAGATTTATTATTCAGGTATACATCCGGGCATGCGACACCGGAGGAAAGGGAGCAGGTAGAGCGGTGGTATGCGTCCTTCGAGGAAGGTGAAACGCCTCTCGACACCATGGATGCGTCCGAAAAAGAGGAACTGGAAGAAACGTTGCTGCGCCGCATCCGCGGAACGGAGGAGCAGCCTGTAAAGCGGTCTTTTTTCCGCCGGAACTGGTTCCGGGCGGTAGCGGCCCTCGCGCTGCTGGGCACCGTAGCGGGTACGTGGTTCGCCCTGACCCGGGAGCCTGTACAGGAGCGGGTACTGGCCTTCGCCAATACGCAGAAAATCCCGGTACGTGCCGTGCTGGAAGACAGTTCGGTCGTCTGGCTGCACCCCGGAGCAGAACTGAACCTCGACCCGGCTTTCGGCGGGAATACCCGGCTGGTACGCCTGAAAGGAATGGCGTTTTTCGAGGTGAAGCGGGATGAGAAACGCCCGTTTGTGATCCTCGCCCGCGGACTGAGAACCCAGGTACTCGGCACGAGCTTTACGGTAGACGCCACGCCAACCCACCGGGAGGTATCGGTGACGGTACTCACCGGAAAGGTAAAGGTACAGGACGAGCAGTCTCACGAATACATGATCCTGCTACCGAAGCAGAAAGCCCGGTTCAAGCGGGAAGAGCACGTGTTCCAGGTAACGGAAACGCCGAAAAATGACTTGTCAAACGTCTGGAAATCAGAAAGTGTTGATTTTGAAGATGCCTCCGTCCGGGAGATCTGCCGGGTGCTGGGCAAACGATACGGCGTTAAGTTTGAAGCCGAAAATGATCAGGTATTTAATTGTCAGCTGACCGCCAACTTTTCCGACCACAACCTGCCGACCATGCTCGAAATGCTGAGCCGGTCGCTTCCGCTAACCTACGAAATGCATGAAAAAACCATTCTGCTGAAGGGGAAAGGATGTACTCCCTGATTTCACCCAAACAATGCCTATGAAGATCCGCTAACCACCCTGATTACAAAAAAAAGAAGAAGAGTGCGGCTACACCCTTCTTCCGGATTATCCGGCGCTCCGGCTAGAGCGCGCAGGATCGTTTTGTCTCATCCTTAATGAAACTTCTAAAACTATGAAAGAAAGTTTACTCAAGTCAATTGAGTGGGGAAAAATTATGCGCATTGGTGTTACGCAATTGATGTTGTTGCTCCTGCTGGTCGGAATCGGCCGCGCGGAGCACTCCAGCGCCCAGTCGGAGCTGGAACAACTGGTTTCGGTACGCCTGACGGATGTGTCTCTGAAACAGGCCATCAAAACCCTGGAAACCAAAACCTCGGTAAAGTTTGTCTACAGCCGGAATGTCATCGAACTGGACCGGAAAGTGAGCGTTGTGGCGAGCCAGGAAAAGCTCTCCGCGTTGCTGACAAGACTGTTCAATCCGTTGCAGATCCGGTATGAATTCCTGAGCGGAAACATCATCCTGAGTAAGGTGATATCTTCCGGAAAAAGTGCTCAGCGGCCCGTGATGCTGTTTATGGCGTCACTGCCGGTCGCTTTTGAGTCGATGCCGGAACGGACCGTTCACGGAACCGTCACGTCTGAATCGGGCGAAGTCCTCCCCGGCGTCAACATTCTCCTCAAAGGCACCAACCGGGGCGTCAATACCAACAACGAAGGGAAGTACCAGATTTCGGTACCCGACAACAACGCCGTTCTGATCTTCAGCTTCATCGGGTATGAATCGCAGGAACTGGCCGTTGGCTCGTTTTCTACGCTCGATGTCAAACTGAAATCCAATGAAAAAGCCCTGAACGAAGTTGTAGTAGTAGGGTATGGCGAACAAAAGAAAGTAAGCTTCACCGGCGCTGAATCGGTCATTACTCCCAAGGAATTGCGGCAGACGCCGACGGCGCTGCTCGGGAATGCCCTTGGTGGACGTATGTCTGGTATCGTTACTGTTCAGCGGTCCGGAGAACCCGGTTACGACAACGCCAATATCTGGATCCGGGGCATCGGAACGTTTGGTTCCAACCAGGCCCCGCTGTTTATGGTCGACGGCGTAGAGCGGGATTTCAACAACATCGATCCCCATGAAGTAGAGAGCTTTACGATCCTGAAAGACGCGTCGGCTACCGCGGTTTTCGGGGTACGCGGCGCCAACGGGGTTGTACTCGTCAATACCCGCCGCGGCGCTTCGGGCAAAGCGAAAGTATCCGTTACGATGGAGAAGGGGGTACTGAGCCCGACACGTCTGCCGAAGTATGTCGACGGCTTTACCTACGCCGGTCTGTACAACGAAGCGAACCAGAATGCCGGACTTCCGCTCCCGTATACCGATGAAGTATTGCAGAAAATCAAGGACCAGAGCGACCCGATCCGGTACCCGGATGTCGACTGGATGAAGCTGATGAAGCCGTCGTCTACCCAGGACCACGTCAACGTCAATATCTCCGGCGGAAATCCGACGGTCCGCTACTTCGTGTCGGCTTCGTATTTCCACGACCGCGGTTTGTTTGTGGAAGATCCGCGCAATGCCTACAAGACCAATATCGACCGGAAGCGGTATAACCTCCGGACCAATATCGACATCAACCTCAGCAAGGACATCGAACTGAATATCGGGATCACGGGTATCATGGAAAACCGGAACTTCCCCGGCACCGGTACTCAGACGATTTTCGACCTGATGAACAAAGCGACGCCTATTCTCTACCCGATGCAGTATCCCGACGGCCGTATTCCGGGAACAGTAGCTTCCCCGCGTGAAAATCCGTTCGGCCGCCTGACCCAGACGGGATTTGCGACTGAATTCCTCGGAACAACACAGGGTACTTTCGGTCTGAAGTATGACCTCGGAAAACTCGTCAAAGGACTCTCCGCCCGCGGCCGTTTCGCCTTCGACAGCTACTCTAACAACAACATCGGGCGGCGGAAGAACTTCGAGACCTGGCTGGCGTCGGCAGATAACGATGCGGACGGAAATCCGATCTATTCGCTGACGGCAGAAGGAGACAAGTTTCTCGGGTACTCGGTTTCGTCGTCCGGCGAGCGCCGCCTGTACCTCGAAGGAAGCCTGAATTATTCCCGTTCCTTCGGCAAGCATGACGTCGGTGGAATGCTGTTGTACAACCAGGGCGATCGCCAGCTGACTGCCAGCGATGCGATCGGCTCGCTTCCGTACCGCCGCGTCGGGCTGGTAGGCCGTGTGACTTATGGCTGGTCGGACAAGTACTTTGCCGAAGTCAACTTCGGGTATAACGGTTCGGAAAACTTCCCCCGTGGAAAACGCTTCGGCTTCTTCCCGGCCTTTTCTGCCGGTTGGGTTGCGTCTGAAGAACCGTTCTTCAAAAACAATATCCGCTTTATCAACCTCCTGAAATTCAAAGGTTCATACGGAATTGTAGGGAACGACCAGATCAATTCCCAGCGCTTCCTGTACCTGACGACGCTCACCACGGGCAGCGGGTATACCTTCGGAACGGAGTTCAACAACGGGCAGAGCGGTATCTTCGAAAGCTCCATCGGAAATCCGAATATTACCTGGGAAACGTCGCACAAAACCAACGTCGGCGTTGAATTACACGCCCTTAAGGACCGCCTGACGATGTTCGTGGATTTCTTCAAGGAACACCGGACGAATATCCTTACCCAGCGCGGGACGGTACCTGACCTGCTCGGGATTCAGTCGCTGCCCTATGCCAATATCGGGATTGTGGATAACCACGGAATCGACGGAACCATCAGCTACCGCACACGCATCGGCGGGGTAGGGCTGGAGCTGAAGGGGAACTACACCTTTGCCCGGAACAACATCGTCTTCACGGATGAGCCCCAGCGGAAGTTTGACTACCTCCGCCGAACCGGCCAGCGGGTGAATCAGCCGTTCGGCTTGCAGGCGATCGGTCTGTTTAAAGACGAGGAAGATGTGAAGAGCAGCCCGAAACAGACGTTCAATTCGAATGTTTTCCCGGGAGATGTGAAGTACAAGGATATCAACAACGACGGGGTCATCGACGTATACGACGAAACGCCGATCGGCTTCTCGAACGTGCCGGAAATGATCTATGGTCTCAGTACGACGCTGACCTACAAAGGTTTTGACCTGTCCCTGCTTTTCCAGGGCGTAGGAAATGTCACCGTCTTCCGGAACTACCTCGGGTATATTCCTTTCTTCCAGGGACAATTCGGCAACGTGCTGGAGGCAGCGCTGGACCGCTGGTCGACCACCAACCCGAATCCCAACGCCACCTTCCCGCGGTTGTACCCCGGCAGCAACGACAACAACTACCGGAACAGCACCTACTGGCAGATTGACGGCAGCTATGTCCGCCTCAAGAACGCCCAGATCGGGTATACCTTCCCGAAGAGTATTGCCGGCAAGATCGGGGCCGAAACGGTCCGGATTTATGCGAACGGGCTCAACCTGTTCCTGTGGGACAAAGTCAAGCACTATGACCCCGAAAGCGGTGACGGAGCAGGTAAATACCCTCCCTCGCGTGTGTTCAACTTCGGTATCAACATTAACTTCTGATCGGGGATGAAAAAGACAGTTCTGCAACTCCTCCTGGTCGCCGTGACCACCGTCATTACCTCGTGCGAGAAATACCTCGACAAACAGCCTGACGAGCTTCTTTCGCTTCAGGTAACCTTCTCGAACCGCCAGTACACGGAAAACTTCCTGTACGGGATCTACAACTATATACCTTCCTACAATTTCTGGACGGGAGAGCCTTTCAATGGGATTGCCGATGACATCGACATCACGTGGAACCGGGGAAACTATCCAACCTATGCAATGAACCTCGGGAACTGGGGGCCGACGTACTTCGTCGTGAACGACAACTGGAAGAATTTCTACAAAGCCTTCCGGCAGGTGTCGATCTTCCTGGCGAATGTCGACAAGGCCCCCATCCCCGCGGCGAACAAGACGCTCTACAAGGCCGAGGCCAAGTACCTGCGGGCGTACTTCTACCTGTGGCTGTTCCGCGCGTACGGGCCTGTTCCGCTGGTGAAAGACGTGATTTCGTTTGATGATCCGACGTTCAATATTCCCCGCAATACGTTTGACGAATGCGTGGACTACATCCTGAAAGACCTGGACGAAGCCTACAAGGACCTGCCCGTCAAACACGAGAATATCTGGGCCGGCAAACCGACCAAAGGGGCCTGCCTCGCGATGAAAGCACGCCTGCTGCTCTGGGCCGCGAGTCCGCTGGTCAACGGCAACCCCGACCTGAAAGACCTGAAGAACAAGGACGGAAAGGCGCTGTTTCCCCAAACCTATGATGCCAACCGCTGGAAGCTCGCCGCCGACGCTGCGAAGGCCGTTATCGACATGGGTGTCTACAACATCTACACGGTGAAGGACAGCAAGGGAGATATTGATCCGTTTGCGTCGTACAAGGGTATTTACACCAGTCAGTACAACAACGACGAAGTCATCTGGGGGCGGAACCTCGACGGCGGCAGTTCCCTCGATATTGACCGCCACTGCATGCTCCGCAGCAAAGGCGGCTGGAACGGGATCGCCGTCACACAGAAGATCGTGGACGAATTTGAAATGGCCAACGGCAAGTCGATCAAAGACGCCGAATCAGGCTATGTCGAAAACGGATTTTCTGCTGCTGATACAAAGTACACGACGAAAGGTACGTGGAATATGTACGTCGGTCGTGAACCGCGTTTCTACGTGACAGTGAATTACTCCGGCGCTTCCTGGTGGGATGGACAAAAAGCGGAATTTTTCTACAAAGGCAAAGACGGTAAGGAAATCGGCCGGGACGATCACTCCCGCACCGGATACCTCCTCCGGAAGTTCATTGATCCCGTCAGCGACCCGATCGCAAACCGGAACCGGGCAAAGTTGTTTCCATACATCCGCATCTCCGACATCTACCTGATGTATGCGGAGGCGATGAATGAAGTATCGGGGCCATCGGCTGAAATTCTCACGTATGTCAACAAAGTCCGCGAACGCGCCGGCGTACCCGCGCTGAAGGCAGGTTTGTCGAAAGAAGAACTCCGCAACCGCATTATCCACGAGCGCGCAGTGGAGCTGGCCGGCGAACAGACCCGGTACTTCGACCTTCGCCGCTGGAAGATGGGCGACGAAATGGGCGGTTCGTTTTACGGGATGGCCGTCGACCTCGGCGCCAATGCGACCGACGAGAAGTTCTTCAAGCGTACCGAGTTTGAAAAGCGCGTTTTCGAAAAGAAACATTATTTCTGGCCGGTACCGCAAGGTGAAATTGATAAGAATCAGGAGTTGATTCAGAACCCTGGCTGGTAGGGCATGGGGCATAGAGCATGGGGCAGAGGGTAGAACCCCCTGCCCCATGCCCTACGCCCTCTGCTTAAATAAGTTGAATAGGTAGTGTATTGGAAAGGCGGCGCCGGTTGGCGGCGCCTTTTTTGCATGGGGCAGAGGGTAGAACCCCATACCCTCTGCCCATGCCCCTAATACCCGTAACGATCCTTCCACAACCCCCGTAACCTTTCCCGTATTTTTTCCTCGGCGGGGTTTTGCTGCGGATCGAAAAAACGGGTACCGCTCAGCTTTTCGGGAAGGAACTCCTGTTCGACGAAGTTGCCTTCATAGGCGTGGGCGTAGCGGTAGTTTTTGCCGTAGTCGAGCTGTTTCAGCAGCTTGGTCGGCGCGTTGCGGAGGTGCAGCGGCACTGGTTCGGATCCGGTTTTCCGGACGAAATCCAGGGCGGCGTCGATCGCCAGGTAGGCGGAGTTGCTCTTGGGAGACGTTGCCAGGTAGATGGTGGCCTCTGCCAGCGGAATGCGGCCTTCGGGCATACCCAGCATCCGGACGGCCTGAAAGCAGCTTTCAGCGAGAAGCAGCGCGTTGGGATTGGCCAGACCGATGTCTTCGGCGGCGGAGATGAGCAGCCGCCGGGCGATAAACTCAACATCCTCGCCGCCCTCCAGCATCCGGGCCAGGTAATAAATAGCCGCGTTGGGGTCCGAACCCCGGATCGACTTGATGAGGGCGGAGGCCATGTCGTAATGTGCCTCGCCGCCTTTGTCGTACAGGGCGATGTTTTGCTGGACTTTCTCCATCACCAGTTCATTGGTAATGGACAGCGGTTCGCCGGCCCGCTGGTAGTTGGTGATGAGTTCGAGGATGTTGTAGAGTTTGCGTCCGTCGCCGCCGGAGAGCTGGAGCATGGCGTCGTATTCGTCTACCCGGATATCCCGGTCTTTGAGGTACTCGTCGGACGCCAGCGCCCGGTTCGCCATTTCAATCAGTTCCTCCTGTTCGAGGGAACGGAGAACATAGACCTGGCAGCGGGACAAAAGCGCCGGAATGACTTCGAAGGAAGGGTTTTCGGTCGTCGCCCCGATTAATGTGACGATACCCCGTTCGACGGCACTGAGAAGTGAGTCCTGCTGGGATTTGGAAAACCGGTGGATTTCGTCGATAAAGAGAATCGGGCTGGCTGACTGAAAGAAGCGCTGTTTCTGTGCAGCGTCGATGGTTTCCCGGATGTCTTTTACACCGGAATTGATTGCCGAAAGGCTGAAAAACGGAACCTTGAGGGATTGGGCGAGGAGCGTCGCCAGGGTGGTTTTTCCCACGCCGGGTGGCCCCCAGAGGATCATCGAAGGGATCCGCTGGCTATCAATGGCCTGACGGAGCACCGCCCGCGGACCGAGGAGGTGCTTCTGGCCAATGTATTCGTCGAGCGTCTTCGGACGCATTCGTTCTGCTAAGGGTTGCATGGCTTCGTGATTCAGACTTCTAAGTTAACAGATCAGGCGTAACCCGCCGAGGTCAACCGTTTTCAACAGAATAGGCTATACAAATATCAGGACTGTCCCATTCCACAGGAGGAATGAAAAGCAGGTATTTATACTTAAGTGTTTTCCCCTGTTTTTGTCCGGGTTTTTCCGTGTTTTGATCGGTTCGGGTTGGTTATCTGTTAAGGGAGGGTGAAAATTTACATTCTGTTATTCCATTTCGGGATAGCAGCGATCCGGCCCGTTTGAACACGAATCTTTTGGTTGTCCAGTTATCCGCTGCCAATGAAAGCTAGTTGTGTACGGGCCGGCGCCGCGCTGCCGGATGGTTTTCCCCTGATCGGGGTATTATGGTTTCACTCGTGTTGTGGATGGAATGAGTGCTGAAGAGTGGCTGAGGCATTTGTCGGCCGGGAGCGTATTGGTTCCCTTCGGAATCAGTTTGTATCGTTTCCGGGCGAAAGGATATGGCTGGCTGACCGCTTACCTGCTGGTGGCCGTGCTGGCAGAGGCGGCCGGCACCTATACCTACTTCTCCGGTTATGCAGATAACCTGTTCGTGTACAACCTGTTTACGATCGGAGAGCTGACCTGTCTGGGGTTGTTTCTCCGGACGCTGGTGAGGACGTCGTGGATGCGGAAAGGAATGCTCGGCGCCATCCTTGCTTTTGACCTGGCGGCGGCTGTCCGGTATGTCCGGGACCCGTACGGGTACGATAACGTCACCTGGGGTTTGTCAAATGCCCTGCTGATCGTGTTTGTATTGCTGTTTTTTGTGGATTTGCTGCGGAGATCCGACGAGGTAGAACGATTGGGGCAATATCCCCCTTTCTGGATCGCCTCGGGTATGCTGCTCTTTTTTTCGGGCACTATGCTGACGTATTTCTTTGGCACCTATGTCATTCAGAATTACCGGTTACTCGGAGATTTGTGGCGACTGGGCCGCTGGCTGAACATCCTGTTTCACCTGCTGGTTTCCATCGGACTGCTGAAAATCTCCCTGCCGGACACCGCCCGACCCGTTCGCCGATGACTGCTTCCTTGTATACTATCCTGCTTGTCGGATCGGTCGCGCTCGTAAGCCTGTCGCTGATCATCATCTGCCTTGTTTTCTACCTTCACCGGCAGATGACCCGGCCGGGTGGAAGCGGCTTCACTACTATTTTTTACGCTCGTCGAACGTATGGACAATAGCCCGAACGAAGCTTTCCGGCTGGCTATCGCTGCCGGAGTCGCCATGATCATTCTCATGGCAGGCTTCATCGTGCTCTTTCTCATCGTCTACAAGCGGAAACAGGATAAACAGCGGAGCCTTGTCCGCGAGCTTGAGGAGCAGCACCAGAAGGAGCTGCTCGAAGCCAGCCTGCGCTCTCAGGAGGTTGAGGCGCAGCGTATTGCCGCTGACCTGCATGACGACATCGGGACGCTGCTGTCGGCGACACGCATGAGCTTTTCCCTCGTCACCCGCCACGTCGACGATACCCAGGAGTCCCGCGAGAGCGTCGAACAAACCAAAAAACTACTGGAAGAGGCCGTGGAGAACGTCCGGAAACTGACGAAAGATCTCCAGCCTCCAGCCCTGGAAAAACTCGGACTTGCCATTGCCCTGCAGGAGCTGGTCCGGAAGCTCCAGCAGGCCAACCCTGCTCTTGCCATTGAGTTTGAACAGGAAGGGATGCAGGGCGACCGCCTGGAAAAAGCCATCGAACTGACTCTGTACCGCGTTGCGCAGGAATTGCTGCACAACAGCCTCAAGCATGCGCGGGCGGATCGCATCGATCTGCACCTCATCCGTCAGAAACAACGTCTTCTCTTTACCCTTGCCGACGACGGGGTAGGGTATGATCCCCAGGAAGTACAACTGCGGGGAGCCAATGCCGGCCTCGGGCTCAAGAATATAGAAAGCCGGTTGAACGTTGTCGGCGGACATGTTATTTTTGAAACCTCGCCGGGTAAAGGGACGCTCGCCATTGTCGATATTCCGCTCCCTCCGGAACAACGCTGACTCGTTATGAATGAAGAAATCCGTCTGGCCATTGCCGATGACCACGCCCTTTTCCGGCGCGGACTCGCCAATATCCTGCGAACCTATCCCGGTATTCAGGTTATCATCGAAGCCCAGGATGGCCAGGACCTCCTCAACCAGATGGCTCTTTCTGTGCCGGATGTCGTCCTGCTCGACCTGCAGATGCCTGTCCTCGATGGTATCAAGACGACCGAGCAGCTGAAGCAGCACCATCCTTCCGTCAAAATCATCATTATTTCGATGCACGATGAGGACGGCTTCGTGACCCATCTCATGGAGCTGGGTGCAAACGGCTACCTCGTCAAAGACAGCGATCCGGACGAAGTAGCGCTTGCGGTACAGACCGTCGTCCGGGAAGACTATTACTACGGCGCATTTCTCACAAAAGTGATGCATCGCCGCATGGTAGAGCGTACGCGTCCGAAAAAGCCGTCATTCAGCCACCTGACACAGCTCAGTGACCGGGAAGTGGAAGTACTTCAGCTTATTTGTGAAGGGCTGACCAATGCCCAGATTGCCGGAAAGCTGTTTCTGAGCGATCGCACGGTTGAAGGGCACCGTACCCGGATCATGGAGAAAATCGGCGCGAAAAATACCGCCGCCATGGTCGTCTACGCCGTGAAAAACGGCATCTTCTAACGCTGAAAGAAATCCCCGCTCGGAATCCGGGTAAGGCCCAGCACCGGCAGGTTGTATAAATACACCCAGGACCGCAGGGGCGTCCCGTCAGCCAGCCGTACCGGCTCTATCCGCCGGAGGTAATCCGAATGATCTTCGTCATGGGGATAGTACCCCTCGTACGGGTCCAGTTCGGCAAAAATCCGCTCCGGCTGATGCAGGCGGTACACTTCTCCCTTTACCTGCTCCATGGAATGATCCGAACGGATCAGTGCGGGATACCAGTCAATCAGATAGAGTTTGCCCTGCAGGGTGGCTTCCCCCAGCCATTCGGCGTGTTGCTCCAGCACGCGGTTCATGCTGTGGCCCGCCGTCTTCCGGAGCGTTCCGTAAACAAACAGGTGTTCCATATGACATTGGAGAATATACGTCGTTCAAAGGCAAAGCCGCCCAAGCGAGCGGCTTTGTCCCAACTAACCCTTAACCAAAACTATAATATCGGAATCATACCCGGCACGGGTAGAGTGAAGCATGTGATTGTTTGGGCGTTGCGGCCATTTCCTCATTCGACGTAAACAGGTGCACTGCCCATCCCAGCAAGAGGGATACCAGAGAATGCGTCACGGTCTGATAAGAACCGGAAGCGGCTGATTTGCTGTCGCTTTCGTTGCGGCTCTGTTGTTTGGGGTGAACCAACCGGCTGGTTTTCTGTGCCAGTTTGCTCACAATACCCCGACCACTATACAACCGGTGAGGCGTGCCCATGCTGTATCCTTGTACGGATGTAACCAGCAGAAGGGCTACCATCAGGAATGAAATCTTGCGGAATGCGGAACGAAAGAACTTCATGGCTGTGAATAAGTTTAAAGTCGGACAGTGAAAATAGCCGGCAACTCACGGTTCTCTTCTCGGTTCGGGACGATTGGTTATCCCTTCTCGTGACTGCCTTTAGCTGAATGAACGATACAAATATAGGGTGTCGTTAGGTACTTTGCAATACATGGTACCTTCTTTTTTCGACTTCCGTTTACAAACGGTTTTTTTTCGGGTTGAAAGGTTCCGTCTCCGGAGGAAATCATTGACTTTCTAAGCAATAGATGCGATAAAAGAGAGCCGCGTTGCACGAAGGGCAAAAAAAAATCCCTCGGACCACAGGGCGAAGGGATTTTTAAGCAGAAAGAGCAGAATTCTTACAGAACCAGCACAGAGTTTTGGTCGGTAGAGATGCCGCTGGCGACAAATTTGTCGGCCTGCACATCGTTCAGCCAGGTCTCTCCGTCTACCAGGTAACGGAATTGAAATTCCTTTCCGGCATCCAGTTCCACCGTTCCCTTGAACGATCCATCCTTTTGCTTCTTCAGCGGGGTTGCTGAGGAATCCCAGTCGTTGAATTCACCTAATACCGCTACTGTCTTGGCTCCGTTTGCGTTTTCAGCTTCCAGTGAAAACGTCACCTTGCAGACAGGCTTGCTTTTGAGAAATTGCTTCGACAGACTCATGGATTAATTAGCCAGGTTTGGTTATCGAAGGCAAATATGCAATACAGATTAATACGAAACAACTGATAATCAGAAATTTAAAGACATTCAAACATGGAAATATACTATTTTAAATAAATTCTTCGGAAAGTTCAACTTCCCGGGCCGGTTAGCATTTGTCAGCCAGCCGACCCGAAAACCGGCCTCTATTCGAGCTGAAAGGCAATCGGAAGGTTGAACCGGCATTTGACAGCCATATTCTGCTGCCGGCCGGGCTTCCACCGGGGCATTTTCCGAAGTACCCGCATCGCCTCTTCGTCGCACCCGAATCCGATACCTTTCTGTATTTCTACAGATGAAATACTACCGTCTTTGTCGACCACAAATGACAGGTATACCTTCCCCGCGATACCCGCCTGCTGGGCCTGCGGCGGATAGCGCAGGTTATCCCGGAGAAATTTGGCCATCGCATCGGCGCCGCCGGGGTACTCAGGGTGTATTTCGACGTTGACGATCGGCAGATCATCCTTTTCCGTCGGCTTGACTTCGACAATATCCTCTTTTTTCGGTCCCTTTCCATCCGAAAGCTCAATCGCCGTCGGCAGGTCTACCCCGTCCAGGATCGTTTGCTGCCCGGCCTGGTGTTGTTTCAGCTGGTCCTGTGTGGCGATAAACACATCCTCCGGTACGTCTTCATTCGGGACAATCTCCGGAGGCAGGGTCTGATACGTATTCAGGACAGGTGCTTCCTGCTGCGGCGGCGGTTCGGGCAGGGGGATGTCTTTCGCTTCTTCCGGCGCTTCGATCGGCGTCGGTTTGGGTAGTACCGTCAGCTTGTAACTCTTCTCGGCAGGCTTGATCATGCCCATCAGCACCGGTGTAAACAGCCCGGCCGAAAACAGGCTGACGCCGATGATCGTCGCCCGGAAAGCAAACTTCCCATAACTGTGCCGCAGGTCGTACGCCCCGTACGCGCGGTTGCGGTTCTCAAACAGGTAATCATCCAGCGTCATAGCCATGATTGAAACTAATTTTTTAGTTGATAGAGATGAAAAGAAAGGCCCGTTTTACCGGGCCCGGTGGTCAGGTGTGTGTATTATTTTCGGGTGGTATCGGGCTGGATGGGGATGGTATCCTGGGCTACGGCCGTCGGTGCTTCTTTGCCGGCAGGTGTCCCGTTCTGAAGTACGGCAACCCGCTGCAAAACTTTCGGAACACAGCTGCAATCACTTACATCTGCAGGCCTGGCGACGGCCGGGTTGGCTTTCACCTTCCTGCATTCGTCCAATACCTCCTGATAATAAACAAGCGACATCCGCTTGTCCCGCGTCTCCAGCAGCTGGCCGAGCCGGTAGGCGGCCTTGGGTCTTTTGTATCGGGTATACACATCCTGGAGCGTCCGGATCGCCGCCTGAATACCTGACGGCTGCAGAATCATCGCTTCTACCTGGCCCATACGGTAATCCGGTACCCGTACGGAGGCAATATCGATGGCTGCCTCCCAATGTGAAAAGGCACTTTCTCCCGGCTGGGGCAGATCTTTCCGTTCCAGCAGCAGGAGAGCCGTTGCCATACCGGCGTGATCCGTTTCGGTTTCTTCGAGATCAAGCAATCGCTGAAACGTACGCACAGACGCATGTAAACTATCAATATGGTAGTACGCAACACCGAGCAGCCGCTGAAAATAGGACGACGTATCGCCGAGGGCCATGGTTCTGCGAACCGTCTCAACCAGGCCCGCATGCGCATCCTGCCGGTACTGAAGCCGGGCCTGAAGCTGAAGCATCCGGATGGAATTGCTGTCGAGCTCCATTCCCCGCCGGATATAGGGGATAGCTTCTTTGTGCCTGCCGGTTTCCAGCAGAATCCGGGCGCTTTCTGCCAGTGCTTCCTGATCGTCCGGGTTTCGTTGCAGGGCCTTTTGGTAGTATGGCAACGCTTTTTCGCGGGCACCCATCCGGACGGTCTGATACCCTGCCTGCCGGTAATAGAAACCGTTTGTCGAATCAAGGTGGATCAGGTGCTGGTAGTACCCGAAGGCTTTTACATACTGGAAGTCTTTTTCGGCGATAAGTGCGAGTTGGTTCAACGCGTCAGGCTGGTCCGGGGTGCTTTGGAGAATGGTTTCATAGACGCCTTTCGCCGCCGACCACTGCCCCAACCGCTGCCGTACGCTTCCCAGTTGGAGCCAGACAGCCTTGCTGGTATCTTTTTCGGCCAGTTTCTGAAGGATAGTCGCCGAGCGGGTGTAGTCGCCCCGGCGGATCAGTTCCTGGGCTTCTGTCCAGGGATCTGTTTGTGCGGCGGCTGGTACGGCCAGCCCCAGCAACAAAAACAGGCAGCGGATTCTCATCAGAAACGAACGATCAGGTTGAACAAACTGGCTACTTCATTGCCTTTGTTGCGGGCGGGTTGCCACACTGGCATCTCCCGGATAACCCGGACGGCTTCTTCGTCGCACCCGAACCCGATGCCTTTGACAACGCTGACAGTGGAAACAGAACCGTCTTTTTCGATCACCATTTTCACGTATACATTCCCGTGGACATGGGCCCGTCGCGCGGGTACCGGACGTTTGGTGTTGGCTTCGAGGTAATCTTTCAGCGCCAGCGTACCGCCTGGGAAGGTCGCTACCTGCTGGACCACGGTATACACGGAATCGATAGGAGCGCGGGGTACTTCAGGGGTTCCGGAAAGCGTCGCAGCGAGGCAAAAAGCAAGAAAAGTCATGGTCGATAGGTTTAGCAGGAGACATGGTTTTTCATGGCCCTTCCGGGAAAGAAGGGAAAACGTGGGTGGAACAAACAGCAGAATTATTTTTTAGAATCGAGAACGAACGAAATGGGAAGGTTAAAACGACTGCTCACTACCCGGCCCCTATGCATGGCCGGCTGCCATTTCGGGAATGACCGGATTACCTGCAAAGCCGCCGCATCGCATCCGAAGCCGATGCCTTTTATGACTTCCGGAGACGTAATCCGTCCGTCTTTTTCGATCGTGAACCGGAGAAATACCTTGCCTTCCACATGTGCCCGGATAGCGGCGTCCGGGTACTTCAGGTGCCGGCCCAGGAAGGTATAGAGCGCCTGGTCGCCGCCGGGGAACACCGCCTGCTTTTCGACAAGGGTATAAACCGTTTCCGGAACAGTATTCGCCACAATCCTGGGCGGAGTAAAGACCGTCTCTACTTTCCGTTCCATACTCGCGCTCGACAGAAACAGCATCGCGCCGAACAGCGGCAATACCATCAGGTACCGGTATTGTACGGCGGCGGCCGACGGCCGTCGTTTCAGCATCGCGACCCGCTGTTTCAGCACTGAATGGTTGAAAAACCGGTGTGCCAGCTCTGATTGTACCACGCCGAAATGCTGGGTAAAGAGCAGCATGGCATAATCGGCGCGGGAAGCTTCTTCCCGGCTCGCGACTTCGTCGGCCAGGTATTCGTGCAGCAGCCGGACGTCCCGCTTGAGGAAGTACACCACCGGATTGAACCAGTTGAACACGGCCACCAGCTCAAAGAAAATAACATCCGCCGAGTGCAGCTGCCGTACGTGAACCCGCTCGTGCGCCTCGATGGTATGCCGGTTGGGCAGGTTCTTGCCGACAAAAAAGTGACTGAAGAACGCGTAGGCCTCGTTCGACCGTTTCAGGTGCCGGTAGTGAAACAACTGCCCCAGCTGCCGGAGCTGAAACGCGAACTTGCCGAGAAAAAAGAGAATACCGAACAGGTAAAAGACCGCCAGCAGGTGGCCCCACATGACCGGATTTTCCGTTGCCTCGTTCCGGAAAGTATCCGGACGGATGAAGACCAGCTTCGGATTGTAAAATTGATAAAGCGTTTCGTTGAACTGCCGCGTTACGAGCCAGCTGCCTACCCAGTCCGACTGCATCACCGGAATGAAGAACGACAGGGCCGTTCCCGCCAGCAAAAAACTGCGGTTCTGCTGGTGAAAGGTCTCGTTCCGGAGAAGGAGCCGGTAAAAGGCGTAAAATCCGGCCAGGTACAGGTTGACCTGAAGAAGATAATGCAGCCAGTTCATACGAAATCCTCTTTTTGGGTGGATAGGAAAGGACTACTCCTTTTTCATCTGCTCGATCATCTTCAGGATGTCGTCTGCCTCATTCAGTTCCACTTTCTTCTTCTTCATGAAAAAGGAAAAGAGGCTGCCGACGGAATTCCCGAAATAACCCTCCATTAGTTTCTCCGTCGCAAACGTACGGTACTGCTCCTTCGTAATCAGCGGATGATACTGGTGCGACTTGCCATAGGCAGTATGCCCGACAAAGCCCTTCTGCTCCAGAATACGGATGATCGTGGAAACGGTATTATACGCAGGCTTCGGTTCCGGCAGCCGGTCCAGGACGTCTTTCACAAAGCCCTTTTCCAGCCCCCAGAGTACGTGCATAATCTGCTCTTCAGCCCGGGTAAGTTCTTTTTCAACCATGGTCGTTTTGGTTTGGGACGGATACTTTCCCCGGGGACCAACCCGGTTCGGCAACCGTCACCGTCAGATATCTGTTTCAAAGATTAAACTAATATTTTAGTTTACAAACTATTCCCTTCGTTTTTTTCGGGAAAAAAGAAAAAGAGAAACAGGTCTTATCCCGGTTGACTGAATACCCGGGAGCGGAGCCGTTCGACGTCTACACTACGCAGGTAGCGGGGGATATTCCGGAAGCGTTTATGAAAACCATAGCCGCCGTGTGTCATTTCATCAACGGCCTGATCTGCCGTCCATCCCTGAAATACCATGCGGTAGAGGGCCGAGACAACGCCCGTCCGGTCGGAGCCCTTCCAGCAGTGAATCAGGACGGGCCCCTGGCGACGGGCAATCAGCTGAAGGACCGCTACCAGGTCGTCTTCCTGCAAATGCCCCGCCCGCATCGACACCTGGTGCAGGATCAGACCGGTACCCTGTGCCCGGGGTTTGTCGCGCTCGCCGTCCCGCCGCAGGCTGATGACCTCGCGGATACCGGCTTTCTTCAGGACAGCAAAATCCGCCCGTCGCGGCTGTGCCGAGCGGTATACACTACTGTCAAGCTGATGGAAATTGGGTGTTTGGGAAAATGCCGCCAGCGGCAGCAGCAAAAGAGCCAGCAAAAACGGTTTCATCGCCATGCAAACGTGGTACGGAAGGGTAACACGAAACCGGCGGAGGCGGTTCAGGCATGGGGCATGGGGCATACGGCCCTCTGCCCCATGCCCTCTGCATCAATGAAAAGCCCTCTTCTTAATCATGCCCCCCTTCGTATCCTGAATACTATGCTGGACGATGAAGGCCTGTTCGTCGATTTTCTCGACTTCGTTTTTGAGGCGGGTGATTTCAAGGCGGGTGATGACCGTATAGACGATGTCAATATCCCCGTTACGCTCGCCACGCTTGCCGAAGCCCCGCTGGCCTTTGAACATCGTGACGCCGCGGCCCATCTCATTGACGATCATCCGGCGGATGGAATCGCTCTTTTCGGAGACAATGGTAATGGCCGTGTACTCCTCCAGACCGGTAAGGATGAATTCGATGGTACGCGAGGCCGAAAAGTAGGTAAGCATGGCATACAGCGCCGTTTCGACGTTGACGAGCAAAGCCGATACCGCGAAGATCGTGACGTTGATAGCCATGATGATATCCCCGACCGTGAACCCTGTTTTCCGGCTGAGGTAAAGGGCCAGGATTTCGGTGCCATCGAGCACACAGCCGCCCCGGATGGAGAGACCGATGCCTGCGCCGAGGAAAAATCCTCCGAAAACCGCGATTAGCAGCTTATCCCGCGTGAAAACCGGTAGTTCGAGAAAGGACAGGGACAAGGCGAGTACAATAATTGCAGCCAGTGTCCGCAGGGCAAATCCCAGGGAAATCTGCCGGAAGCCCAATACTATGAAAGGAATATTGATAGCTACCAGAAGAATGGACAGATCCCAGCCCGTGAGTGTCCGGACGAGGAGGGAAATACCGGTTACCCCGCCGTCGAGAAAATGGCTTGGCAGAAGGAATCCGCGCAGGCCGACAGCCGCGCAGGAAATACCCATCAGAATGAGCAGGTTGTCTTTGATTACCTGCTTCGGACTGATGTGACGAAGCAGTCGGAGCTGGTGGAAAAAGAACCGGCGGAGCGGTCCCCGACCGGCGGCGTGCGATGTGTAAAGATGTGACGGAGAAGTATGCTGCATAAGGCGATCTGAAGCGAGGGTGTACAAAAGCAACGAGCTGCTTTGCCGGAATAGTATTCCTGAAAATAGGCTTTTTGCCTCAGATTTCCGCTGAAAATAACCTTTTTGCTGCTGTTAAGGGGGGAATGGTACCTTTCCGGACCTGCTCTTCGAGGTCCTGCAACCGGCGTTGAATGAGGGGGTTAGCGTAGAATTGCGCTTCCAGTTGCTGCCGGATAAACGCATGCATCCAGCTCAGGTTCTGTCGCTCCCGCTGAGCCGAAAAAAAACCGTTTTTTTGGATGAAGGACAGGTATTCCTCCGTCTGTTTCCAGATATTCTCTATGCTTTCGTCCTGAAAAATGGAGCAGGGCAGAACAGGTACCGTCCACCCGGAAGCCGGCGGGGCAAGGAAGTGAAGGGCGTGTGCATAATCGCGCCGGGCGGTTTCTACCCGCGTGCGGTTGTCTCCGTCGTCTTTGGTAATCAGGAGAAAATCGGCCAGCTCCATAATTCCTCGTTTGACACCCTGCAGTTCGTCGCCGGCACCTGCCAGTAACAGCAGGAAGAAACAGTCAGTCATGTTCCGCACCTCCGTTTCCGACTGTCCGACGCCGACGGTTTCGATCAGAATAATGTCAAAACCGGCCGCTTCGCACAGGAGTAATGTTTCCCGCGTTTGGCGGGCTACGCCGCCGAGGGTCAATCCGCTGGGTGTCGGGCGGATGTAGGCGCTCGGATTCCGGGCAAGTGTTTCCATGCGGGTTTTGTCGCCGAGGATACTCCCGCCCGACTGCCGGCTGCTGGGATCGATGGCAAGTACCGCAACCCGGTAATCCTGCGCGGTCAGGTAGTTGCCGAATGCTTCGATGAAGGAGCTTTTGCCGACACCCGGGGCGCCGGTAATACCGATGCGCACGGCGTTACCGGTATGCGGTAGTATGGCTTCGAGGAGTCGGTCGGCCAGCTCCCGGTCGTCTGCCCGGCTGCTTTCCGTGAGCGTGATGGCCTGACTGAGTACGACGCGGTCGCCGCTCAGAATGCCTTCAAGATACGCCGATAGGGAAAGTCGCTTGCGCATGGCTCAGGAATTCCGGAGCAGGGCTTCGGCCAGAAGCAGGTCTTCCGGAGTAGTAATCTTGATGTTTTCGTAGGATCCGTCGACCAGAAAAACCGGAAATCCGGCCGCTTCCGCCACGGAGGCATCGTCGGTAAAGAGCGGGCTTTCCGACTGCCGGAAAGCGTCCTTCAATAACCCGACCCGAAACGTCTGCGGCGTTTGTACCAGGCGCAGGCTCGCGCGGTCGAGTGCCCTGTTTTCCGTTTCGGAGACGATTTGCCGAATGGAATCTTTCGCGGGTACAGCGACAACCGCGGTTCCGTCAGTTTCTGCCTGACGAAACCCGGCAGCAATGACCTCTACCGGAACCAGCGGACGGACGCCATCGTGAACAGCGACCAGGCCCTCGCCTTCGATAAGCGCCAGACCATTCCGCACCGATTGAAAGCGCGTAGCGCCGCCCGGTGTTTCCAGAATCGGAGAAGCAAAAGCTTCCAGCGAGGAATGCGCTTTGCGGATTTCCCGCCAGGCTGGCAATTGATCGGCAGGCAGGCAGAGAATAATCTGAACGGCGGGTGAGTAAGTCAGAAATCGCTCCAGGGTATGGACGAGCACGGGCTTTCCGGCCAGCGGCAGAAACTGCTTCGGGACCGAACTGCCCATGCGGCTGCCGCTTCCGCCGGCCACGATGATGGCGTATTGCTTCATACGGGAAAGTCTCTTACCCGCCGACTACAGGATCAGCATGGCGTCTCCGTAGCTGAAGAACTTGTATTTTTCCTTAATGGCCTGTTCGTATGCCGTCATGACGAGGTCGTATCCGCCGAAGGCGCATACACTCATCAACAGAACAGACTCCGGAAGGTGCAGGTTTGTCAGCAGGGAATTGCTGATTTTGAAGTCGTAAGGAGGAAAGATGAACCGATCGGTCCAGCCTTCACTGGCTTTCAGCCGGCTGTTGGCCGATACCGAGGATTCCAGGGTTTTCAGAACAGTGGTTCCGATGGAGCAGACGCGCTTGTTGTGATCGAGCGAATCGTTGACAATATCAGCCGTGCCACCCGGAATGAAATACGGTTCAGAATCCGTCTTGTGCTTGGTGAGGTCTTCCACATCTACCTGGCGGAAGGTGCCGAGGCCAACGTGCAGAGTAATGGGCGTGAAGCGGGTTCCGTTGATTTCCATGCGCTTCACGATGTTTTTGGTGAAGTGCAGGCCGGCCGTAGGCGCGGCAACGGCGCCGACTTTGTTGTCGTCCGCGAAAATCGTCTGGTAGCGTTCCCGGTCTTCTTCCGTCGCTTTCCGGCGGTTTTTGATTTCCTCGGGCAGCGGGGTTTCGCCCAGTTCATGGATGGCCTTCATGAGGGCACTGTGGTCGCCGTCATACAAAAACCGGATCGTACGACCGCGCGACGTAGTATTGTCGATGACTTCCGCGACGAGGTCGCTGTCGCCGAAATACAGCTTGTTGCCTACACGGATTTTCCGGGCGGGGTCAACCAGCACGTCCCAGAGGCGGTGCTCGCGGTTGAGCTCGCGCAGGAGGAATACTTCGATTTTGGCGCCGGTTTTTTCTTTACTGCCATAGAGACGGGCCGGAAACACTTTCGTGTCGTTGACTACCATGGTATCTCCGTCTCCGAAGTAACTGGCAATGTCCCCGAATTGGCGATGTTCGATTTGCCGGGTCTGACGGTTGACGACCATCAGCCGTGATTCGCCGCGTTCGGCAGGGTAGAGAGCGATCAGGTTTTGCGGCAGATCGAATTTGAATTCGGATAACTTCATGGGTTTCAGTTAGATACCAGATAGTTTTGGCTAAATATGCACTTTACGGGCTGCGAATGTCAAGCATTTTTTGGAAATTTTCCCGAAATCTTTTAAAAGCTGCTCTCCGTTCAACCCGTCAAAATGCGGGGTTGGTCCTAATTTCGGTTGCGTTTTGCCCCGAATGCTCCCTACTTTCGGTCTGAATAAAATCCGTTCGCACTCCGCATGATGAAATTCATCCGTCAGGTTCTGGAAAGCATCCGTTTCGCCTGGCAGGCGCTCCGCTCCAACCTGCTTCGTACGGTCCTGTCCCTGCTCGGCGTTACCGTCGGGATTTTTTCGATCATTGCCGTATTCACCATGGTCGACTCCCTGGAGGCGAGCATCCGCGAAAGCCTGAACTTCACCGGCAGCAATACCGTATTTGTATCGAAATGGTCCTGGAATTTCAGTGATCAGGAATACGCCTGGTGGAAGTACTTCCGCCGGCCGGCGCCCAGCTTTGCCGAGTTCCGTTTCCTGGAAAAGAACCTCGAAAACGCGGAGTTTATTGCAATTTCAGACGGCCGCGGCGGTCAGACGATCAAAAACGGGAACAATTCCATGACTGCCGGCGTCCGCGGCATCAGCTACCAGTACAACCAGATCACCGATATGCCGATCGAAAAGGGCCGGTACTTCAGCCCGATGGAGATCGAATCGGCCCGGAATGTAGTCGTCGTCGGATCCGATATCGCCTCCAACCTCTTTCCGTTTCAGGAGCCGGTAGGGCAGTACATCCGGATCAAGGGCCTGCGCTTTCAGGTCATCGGCGTCATGGAGCGGGTCGGAACCGGGATGTTTGACATCGGCGGAAAGCCTGATATCCGCTGTTACATTCCCTATATCTCTTTTTCCAAGCTCTTTCACACCCGCTATTCCGAACCGAATATCTCCGTCAAGGGCTTTGACCGCGACGAACACCAGCAGGAGCTCGAAGGCGAGCTCATCGGACTGATGCGTACCAAGCGCGGCCTCAAGCCGTACCAGGAAGATAACTTTTCGATCAACCGGCCGGAAGCTATTCAGAACCTGGTGGCCGGTATTTTCTCTACCCTGCGCGGCGCCGGGCTTATCATCGCATTGTTCTCCCTGCTGATCGGCGGTTTTGGTATCGCCAACATCATGTTTGTATCGGTGAAGGAGCGGACCAACCTCATCGGTATTCAGAAATCCCTCGGCGCCAAGACCTATTTCATTCTCTGCCAGTTTCTGTTCGAAGCCGTATTCCTCAGCCTGATAGGTGGTTTGGTAGGCATTCTCCTGGTGTGGCTGCTGACCTTCTATCCGCAGGAAACCCTCGACATCCAGCTGACCTTCCGGAACGTCCTCATCGGCCTCGGCGTATCGAGTACGATCGGGTTACTGTCGGGCATTATTCCAGCGTGGATTGCCGCCCGGATGGATCCCGTGATGGCGATTCGTTCGAAATAGCCTGTTCTTTTTTGGCGATTTTGAGGAGAATCCGACGATTTTTCGGCAAACCTCTCTTTCTTTGAGTCGTTCAAACCTCCGGAACTGACCGGATCTTTAACCTTCGAGCGGTAATGAAAACCTTTGTCAAAATACTGGTGGTTCTGCTGATCCTGGGGATTGGTATTTTCTGGGTACTGACCCTGGTCAACTATTCAGAAGGAGAAAGAGCGGGGACCATCACCCGGTTCAGCAAGCGGGGCTATGTGTTCAAAACCTGGGAAGGCGAACTGCTTCTCGGCGGTTTTTCACAGGGTACCGGGCAGCTGAACGCCGAAAAATGGAATTTCACCGTCGAATCCTCCCGGGATTCCACGATCAATACCATCAACGAAGGCCTCCGTACCGGACGCCGTATTACCTTGTTCTACGAAGAGAAACTATTTCAGTTTGACTGGAACGGTGAAACTAAATTTTTTGTGACGCGAGCAGAATTTGCCGATGGAGGACACTGAGCTGAAGGATACTATGAACCGGACATTTCTGATTCGGGAAGAGGGGTTTCCGCTGACATCCGTCGCGGACTATGTACTGACCATCAGCCTCGGGCCGGAATACCTCCGCCTGAGTGTGGTAAATCCCATAACCAACCGCTGCGGCTGGCTGGAAGAATTTGCCCTGACCACCGCCGGTTCCGAAGAGGAGTACCTCTCGGCAGTACAGCAGCTGGTGGGCACACATGAAATACTGACTAAAAATTTCTGGAAGCTGGTACGCGTTGTTGTGAGCAACCAGTCCTTTACCCTGGTACCTGCCTCCCTGTTCCGGAAGGAATATGCGGCGCGGTGCCTTTCGCTGGCGAAGGGAGCTATTGCCGACCACGAATTCGTGCACCATACTGTTCACGCGCAGTGGGAAGCGGTCAATGTGTTCTCTCTGGGCACACAGCTGGCCGAATGGTTTTTTGAGAACTATCCTTTTGAAACCATTCACGTGCACCATCAGGTAGATTTGTTGCTGGAGATGGCGACACGTTTTCCGGAAGACGGGCTGCTTCTGTACCTCGAAAAGCATGCCGCAACCCTGCTTTTCATCCGTGGCGGAAAACTGCATTACTGCAACCGGTTTCTGTTCCGGACGGGCGCGGATTTGCTCTACTACCTCCTGTTTGCCATCAGCGAACTGAAAATAGACGCCGAGCATATCCCCGCCTGGGCTTTCGGCGAAATCACCGAAGACGACGAGCTTTACAAAGGCCTGTACAAGTACCTGGGCGAGCTGAAACCGGGCCTGCCCGATTCGCTCAACCTGCCCGCCGTCTCCGGAGACGTACCGCTTTACGTTTACTGATCCCTTCTGACTATGCCGCGCATTGCCTTTTTCCCCGGTTCGTTCGACCCTTTCACCAAAGGCCACGAGGACATCGTGCGGAGAGGCCTGAAGCTGTTCGATGAGATCATCATCGGTATCGGCCACAATGCCAATAAACACCGGTATTTCTCCATCGATCAGATGACGAAAGCGATCGGAAAAACGTTCGAAGGGGAGCCGGTGCGTATAGTACCCTACCAGGACCTCACCGCCCGGGTAGCGGAGGAAAACGGCGCCCGGTTTTTGCTGCGCGGCCTGCGGAATACGACTGATTTCGAGTACGAAAACAGCATCGCACAGGTAAACCGAGACCTCTACGAAGGTGTGGAAACCGTTTTCCTGATCTGCTCTCCCGAGCTCGCGCCGATTTCCAGTACCATCATCCGGGACCTGCACCGGTACGGCGCCAGCGTGGACGCCTATCTTCCCTACAACCTCAACGATCTCTAGCGAAAGGCCTCCTGCCGGAGTATCCGGCGGGAAGGGACCGCATAGATTTCCTGCAGCGACCGGATAATCGTGTCGATGTCTTCTATCGTATTGTCTTTTCCGAACGAAAACCGGATCGTCTGCCCGTTTCCCGCCTCCGGAAGCTCCTGAAGTACGTGAGACCCGCCGGCCAGGTTTGAGCAGGCACTGCCGCCCGATACGGCGATGCCGCGCTCGTCGAGCAATTCGGCCAACGGCCTGTCCGTCTCCGGAAAACGGACGCTTACCAACCCGGGCAGGCACCCCGGAATGGACCGGCTCTGCCCGTTGAAGGCTACCGGTTTTCCGATACCTGACAGTCGCTGGACAAACAAAGACTTGAGTTTTTCGAGGTGGAATGCCGCCGCCGGCTGCCCGGCAAGGGCCAATTCCAGTGCGGAAGCCAGACCCACAATTCCGGCGACGTTTTCCGTACCGCCGCGCAGCCCGTTTTCCTGACCACCTCCCGCCAGAATAGCCGGCAGGGTTTTGCCACCCCGGTTGTACAGAAACCCGATGCCCTTCGGTCCGTAGAACTTATGCGCCGACGCTGCGGCGAAATCCACATCTTTTCCCGGAAAAGCCAGCTTACCGACGGTCTGTACCGTATCCGAATGAAACAGCGCACCATACCGCCGGCATAATGCCGCAATCGCCTCGGTATCCAGTACGTTCCCGATCTCGTTGTTGGCGTGCATGAGGCTGACCAGCGCGCCGGGATATTGTTGCAGCAGACGGATGAAGTCGGGAAGGAGGATACGGCCCTGCCCGTCGAGGGCGATGAAATGCAGGTCGATCCGTCCCCGCTGCGCCAGCTGAAGCAACGGCGCCAGCACGGCCTTGTGCTCGATTCGTGTCGTCAGGACGTGCCGGATGTTGAACTGCCGGACGCTGGCCCGCAGCGCGAAGTTGTCAGCCTCTGTACCTCCGGAAGTGAAGGTTATTTCGCCGGGACGGACGCCGAGCAGATCGGCTATTTTCCGGCGCTGCGTATCGACTACCCGTCGCGCCTCCCGCCCATACGCATGGGCAGAAGACGCATTGCCGAAGTGCGCGGTCAGGTACGGCAGCATTTCGTGGAGTACTTCGGGATGAAGCGGGGTAGTGGCAGAATAATCGCAATAAACAGGCATGTTGATGAAGTGTTTTAAAAAGGGCTGGATCAGTTATGAGGCAGGATAACCAGGCGAACCGTCGCCGTACCCTGCGTAAAGACCGTATACGCTTTGCCTTCCTGGAAGGCTGCTGCCGCGGTTGCGAGGACCTGCCCCGCGGCGGTAGTGACCTGTAAGCTCCGGCTTCCGGCCGCGACTTCTTCAAAAGGACCGAGGCTGTAGGCGCTCAGCTTCTCCCCGGAAATCGCGGAGTTGGCTGCCCGGCCGTAAGCTACATCCCGGAACGATACGCCATCACCGCTGAGGTTCAGCGCGCCGGTATCGGGCGAGAGGTTCACAAACCGGAGCTTGGCTTTACCGGCCGCCGGTGCGGCGAGGTTGTCGTAAAACAGAATCAGGGAGTCGGCGGCCGACTTGTTTTTCCGAACGGCAAAGACCGTGTGGAAAAAGTCTGGAATAGGGCCATTCGGACCACCGGATGCCGAGAACGTCGCGCTGTTGCCAAACTGCTGGGAGACTTTATAGCTCGAACCGGAGCCTTCCGTCAGGTTGATCTGAACATTTCCATACTGTGTGGATAAGTAGGTGGAAAACTGCCCTGGCGCCAGTGGAGAACTTGTGACTTGTGTGGTAAAAGTCCAGAAGTTGACGGGTGTGGAAACCGTCCGGGCATTGACAAAACGGACGTTCGCCGCGAGGGGAGGACGTTGTGATGCATTGACATCCAGGTAGTTGGCTTTATTGCAGCCGCTGAGTAAGCCCAGAGCGGCAGGTAAGATCAGTAGCTTTTTCATAGAGATGGGGAAAAGCAGTCGACAATGTGGATAACTCAGAAGATAGCGCTGATCCGGGCGAAGGGCTGGATGCCTGCACTGCCGTTCTGGATACCGACGACCGTCGGATTTCGAAGGCTCGCTACCTGGGTATAGTCGCCTAACTCATTGAAAATGTTGTTGATACCGGCGGTAACCTGAATAGCCGGCGATACCCGGTAGCCGACCGATACATCCGCTACCCAGATCGGGCGGAGTTGCTGGAAGAAATAGTCGGGTTGTGGAAAATTCGCGTTCAGTGCCGAAGCCGTCGTCACCGACCCGAAGTACACCGCGCGGAGGAGGTAGTTGAAGCGGCCTTCGTTGAAAATCGCCTGCGCCGTGATCTTTTTCCCGGGAATATTTGAGGTTACCCGCGCCTTTTCTCCCTCGTTGAAGATGATGTACCGGTACGCTTCCAGGCCTTTGGGGGTATTGACTCCTGTGACTTCGTTTTTCACAAAATTACCGCCAAGGAGGAATGAGAGCTGACCCCTGCGCAGCGGCGTGCGGTAGCTTCCGGTGAATTCCAGGCCTTTGGTCGAGGTACTGAATGAATTATAGAAAAACTTCGCCTGCGTGGTACCGGTCTGCACAAAAAGGTTGCGGACTTCGATCGGCAGGTTGGTATCGGTTGCGGAGAAGTTGCCGGTATTGCCGACGCGGTTATCCACATCCACCCAATAGGCATCGGCGGATAGCTCCAGGTTGTTCAGCGGGCGGGAAGTAAGCCCGAACGCATATCCCTTCGATTTTTCGGGCGTGAGCGCCGGGAAACCAAGCGCCCGCGTTGCCGCGCTCTTGTTCGACGCCGTTACCTGGTCAATCGCCCGGCCCTGCTGAAAGCTCGTCGACGTTTCGGTGTAGTAAAACTGCGCAAGGTCCGGCGCCCGGAAACCGGTATTGTAGGATCCGCGAATGCCCAGCCAGTCGGCAATTTTATACCGTGTCGCGACTTTGTAAGTCGTTACATTACCAAAATCGGAGAAGTTTTCCACACGTACTGCGCCGGAGATCAGCCAGTTGGCAGTTGGGTTGATTTCTACGTCGGCATAGCCTGCCGAAATTGCCCGGCTGACATTGACTTCGTTGGCCGGGCGGAAGCCGGCGTGGATTTGAGAGCCGGGCGAGAGGCCGTTGAGCGCGACGCTCCCCGCATTCCGCAGGTACGGAACGCCGGCGGCTGTGGTATCCAGGTCGTAAACGGGCTGAAGATCCGCCTTGCTGTATGAAGCCTCTTCCCCGGCAATAATCTGATAGGTCTCCACCCGGTACTGCGCGCCAAAGGCCAGGTTGAGCCCGTGAAGTACTTTCGGGAAATACCGGCTGATGTCGAGGCTGGCCGTATTCTGACTGGCATTGTACTTGCCGGCGTCGAAACTGGTCGGGCTTTTCAGGCCAAGGCTGGCATTCAGGGAGTTCGAGATGACGTTTCCGAAATCATTTTTTCCGTAGACATTCGAGAAATCCACATTCCAGTCGTGCACTTTTCCCTTGATACCCACAGCCAGGGATTTATCCGTGATACTGTTGTCCATCGCGGGCAGGAAACCGTCCGGATACAGAAAGGTATTGTTCCGCTCCGTCCAGCCCGGAAGCCGGTAGACAGCCGTGAACTGGGAATTGCGGTGGCTGATTCCTCCGAAAGCATAAATCTCGGCTTCCTCGCGCAGCGGAATGGCCGCGTTAAAGAACAGGAGGGCGTCTTTTGCCTTGTTGGAGCCGCCGCCGCGCTGATCGAAGTAGTGCCGGTCGATACCCCGTTTGGCGAGGATGGCCTCGTCAATTTCTTTCGTGTAGATCGCATCGTAGCCACGGGTATTGGCGCCGCCGCCGTAAATCGGGCCGTTGTAGAGCCCGGCGTCGTCCCGGCCTGGCGTCAGCGAAATAGCCTGGGTGGCAAACTCGGCGGTAGCATTCAGAAAACCGCCTTTCTGCCCGAGTGCGAAGCCATAGTTGGCGCTGGTACGGCTGGTGGTACCGTCTCCCCGGCGACGGGTACTAACGGTCGACGTCACGCCCAATTCTTCCGTACTTTTCCGAAGCACGATGTTGATTACTCCCGCAATGGCATCGGAGCCGTATTGTGCGGCAGCACCGTCGCGGAGTATTTCCACGCGTTCGATCGCGCCGGTCGGGATGGAGTTGAGGTCATACCCCGTCGCGCCGTTACCCAGGCCGCCCCAGTTGACGTTGGAGCTTTTGTGCCGGCGCTTGCCGTTGACGAGTACCAGGACCTGATCGACCCCCAATCCGCGTAGTTGGGACAGGTTCAGCGCTGAGCCGGCATCCCCGGCATTGCTGCCGTTGACCGAGTGAAAGGAAGGCGATACATATTGCAGTAACTGCGTGATACTGACCTGAGGAGCCGACTCTTTCAGCGGCTTGAGATCGATGACGTCGACCGGTACCGGCGAATCCGTACGGGTACGGCTGGCGTTCCGCGATCCGACAATTTCGACCTCGCCCAGCAGGTACTGTGAGGTTTCGAGGACAACGTCGTATACGGTGGCCGTTCCGACGGCTATTTCGCGGGGCGCGTAGCCAACTGCCGAGACAATCAGGACCGACCCTTTCGAAAAAGGAAGGCGGTAGGTGCCGTCGGCCTGGGTCAGGGTACCGGCGTTGGTACCCTTGATCCGGACCGTAGCGCCGGGAAGGGGCGCTTCACCGGCGGAGACCTTTCCGGTGAGAATCCGCTGCTGTGCAGCCAGTTCCACAGAAAAGAGGAAAAACAGGTAAAACCATTTGTTCATTGCGGCGTTATTTAAATATTTAATCTATAGGATTAATAGATTAAAATGTCAAACAGAAAGATTACTGTTTCCGGAAGCGATCGTCGGTCAGCGCATGGAGAAAGGCCTCCAGATCGGCGACTTCGGCGTCGGAGAGGTTCAGGGGCGCATCGAGCGATAGATCCCGGTTGACCGGATTTTTCACGAACCGGTCGGGATGGTTGTAATACTGAATCACGTCCCGCAGGGTTTTGAACATACCGTTGTGCATATACGGCGGCGTCACAGCGACGTTCCGGAGACCCGGTACCTTAAAGTGACCGAGGTAGCTGCTGTCCCGGACAATACCGAAACGTCCGGGATCGGTCAGCGTTTTGCCGTCGTACAGCCCGATGTTCTTGTAGCGGTCGGCCGTAAAATCCTCCCCCGAGTGGCAGTTGGCGCAATTGGCCTTGCCAATGAAGAGATTCCGGCCCCGGACAGCGGCCGGCGTCATCGCCGAATCGTCTCCGTTGATGTACCGGTCGTACGGCGTCTGGCTGGTTTCAAGCGTCCGCTCGTAGGCAGCCAGTACTTCGGCCAGTTGTTTTTCGGTGACGTCCGACCGGTACAGCTTCCGGAAGGCTTTGGAATAGTACGCGTCGCCACGGAGGCGGGATACGGCCTCGGCGATGGGCAGGTTCATTTCAGTCGGGGAGGCAATCGGCCCGAGAGCCTGCATTTCCAGGGAAGACGCCCTCCCGTCCCAAAAGAGTTGCAACCTACCTGCCAGATTCATCGCCGAAGGCGTATTGCGTTCAGTCGGGATGCCGTGCACGCCCAGGCTGAAGGACAGCGTATCTGCAAAAGCGAGTTCGGGTTTATGACAGGACGCACAGCTGATGGTCCGGTCTTCCGACAGGATCGTATCGAAGAAGAGCTTTTTGCCGAGTTCTTCTTTCGTCGGATTTTCCTGCGTGAAGCCGAAGTTCAGCCAGAGCAATCCTGCCGTCACGGCGGTGACGACAAGTCCTTTCATGGCGTCAGAGTAGGATCAAATTGGAAGGCCTGCCGGAAGGGAATACACACTCCGTTCTTTTCGTTGCACAGCTGGCCGTGGATGAAACCGGTGAAGAAGTAGTCAAGCTTGTCGATGCGTACTTTCTGGCGAAACTCCGCCTGGCGGGTGAAAAAGGAGACGTCTATCTCCCAGGTTTTGTCCTTTTTGTGGAGGGGGGAAACCGGCGTGACGTCTCCCAAAACCTCAAAAGTACCATTGGAAACAAACTCAAACCGGGTGGGTTGCGGCCCGATATCGGCTTTGAAATCCGTCGAATACAGTTGCCAGCCTTTTTCCAGCTTCGCTGTGAAGATCAGCTCGGCCTCGTCGCCGGGTTGCAGCGCGGTCCGGGAAAGGCGGTAGCTCCACTGGGCTTCTTTCCGGTCCTGGGCGAATCCTGCGCCGGCCCAGAGCAGGGCCGGCAGCAGGAAGAAAAGGACGTTCCTCATTTCCGCGCCTGGGCACCGGACGCGGCGGGAGCCACGAGGGTGACGTCAAGTTCGAAATCGTTGGAGATGGCCTTGTCGCCCAGGTTTTCAAAGAAGTTCGCCGACCGGTACTTGATGTCGAACTGGGTACGGTCCACCGGGATTTTCGCCGAGGCTGTCAGCTTGCCGGCATCGGCTTTCACCGTCGCCGGGAAGCTGATGTCTTTCGTGATGCCCTTGATGGTCAGTTTACCGGCTACAGTTACCTGATCTCCCGAAAGCGGCGTCACACGGGTGATGACGAATTTGGAAACGGGATGCTTTTCGACGGCAAAGAAATCGTCGCCTTTCAGGTGGCCGACGAGCTTGGCGTTGTAGTCCTTGTCGGTCAGGTCTGTGACGGTAAGCGTCCGGAGGTCCGTTTCAAACGAACCGCCTTTCAGTTTGCCGTCGGTAGCGGTCAGGGAGCCGCCGGAGAGCGATACGTTGCCGTAGTGTTCGCCGGTGACTTTTTTGCCTTTCCAGATGATTTTGCTCTGGTGGGTGTCGACCTGGTAGGTTACCGTAGCAGAAGGCCGTACGAATGCGAAGAAGGAAGCGGCCAGGAGGGTGAGTGCGAGTGTCTTTTTCATGTTGCAGGAATGTTTGGGGTTTCAAAAGGAGTACCGGATAAAGTACCCGGTACTCGAAACCATGGCAATCGACGGGTAATTAGCGCGAAGCGACGTCGGACGATGCCGGAGCCGGTTCGGCGATGTACTTGTCGAGGTCACGGTTCCATTTCTTGACGTAGTTCTTGTAGTATCTTCCGGTGACTTCGCCGGTATAGCCGGTGTGAATCTGGCGGACATTTCCGTCGCGACCGATGATAATGGTCGTCGGGAAAGCCATCATTTTGTTGAGAGCAGCAAACTTCTCGGAAGCCAGTTTTTTGTCTGCGAGTCCTCCGAAGAGAATGTCATACTCGATTCCGTATTTGTCTTTGAGTTTACCGAGAACATACTTCGCGTAGTTCAGGTCGTCTTTCTGTTCAAATCCGACGGCGATGGCTTCCACCCCGCGGTGTTTGTTGGCTTTGAACCAGGGAGACAGGAAGGCCGTCTGATCGGTGCAGTTGGGGCACCAGGTACCGATGATTTCGACGATGACGACTTTCCCCTTGTACTTGGCATCGCTGAGGGAAACCTGCTTTCCGTCCAGATCCGGGAAGGTGAAATCCAGGCGCTGCTGCCCTTCACGCAGGGTGGTCAGGGCGTAGGGGTCAGGAAGTTCGGCCTTTTTGTTGCGGGTCCATTCCAGTTTCTGACTGACGTAAAGACCGCGGTCGATTTCGGCCGTGAGGGTTTTGTCTTCGTTGATTTTCCCCTTGATCAGCACCGGATTCGGTCCCGTAAAACCGGAAAGAACGAAGTCATTTCCCTGAACGGTACCTTCCAGCTCGCGGGAATCACCGACGACGGTCATGATAACGCCCGTCAGTTTGTTCCCTTTTTGTTCGAGCAGGGCGACCTGGTTGGCGACGGGCTCTTTGCTGATCAGCTTGATTTCCCATTTGCCCGAGAGGTTCGCAGCCGGTTCGATGTCTTTGCCGGGTTCTACGAAACGGTACGTTTTGCCATGTTCGGCGACGAAGGGCAGGGAATTACCCCGGAAACTCGGAACCAGGCTTTTGTAAACACCGGTCAGCTGTCCGTTTTCGTGGATTTTGCCGACCAGCGCGGCGTCATAGGTATTCATTTTGATGAACACCGAGTCCGGGCCGATCTGCTTTACCTTGAAATGATCGCGACGGGTGCCGTTGATGAGGCTGAATGTTGCCTCTTCGGCGCTTTTGCCTTTGAGTTCGAAATTGAACGGAACTTTCTGTTCGTTGATCGTGAACTCACCCCGCCAGATACCTTCCTGGATGAAGCGGGTTTGCTGGGCCTGGGCGGTCAGGCAGCCAAGGAGAGAAAGGGCGGCTCCTTTCAGAAGCGGGCGGAAAAAGGTTGACATGGATGTGTTGAGTTTGCCATACCGGACAGACAGGTGGTTGGGCCGCAGGCAAGCACGTCCTTCGTCCGGTTTGGATCGGATGGATAAAGTAGGATTTTGGATAAGGGATAGTGTCAGCAGGCGCCCCGTTGGCAGGGCAGGCATGTAGTGCAGTTCATGTTGTTGTGCGTTATAGGTCCCAAAGTTGATTCAGGCAGGTTAGCACTGATTCCTCAACGGAAAGTTGCTAAGGGTTCACGGAGCCTGTCTCTCCCCCTTTCTGTATAAGCCACAACTACTTTTGCAGGGAAGTAATTGAAGACGATGCAAAGATATAGTCCCGGAAATCCTAAATGCAAGTTATCTCTATAGATTTTATAGACTTTTATTGAAAAAAGAAAGAAATAAAAAGTAAAGTATTGATAATGAAGAAGAAAGGGCGATCCGGCCGCCCTTCCCTCTTTATCATTGAAACAGCTGAATAGCTTTTTCCAGTTGGACATCGACGTTCTGCGCCAGCGCATTTCCGTCCTGCGGAACCGCCGCATCCGGCCCGATCCCTTTGCCTTCGTAACTGAGTTGCCGGGTATCCCGGAACTGGTGCGATGCCATATAAACGTAGCTGGCTGCCGTGAAAAAGGGACCGCTGTTAAACATCGTCCGGCTCCCGACGGGGCCTGTAGCGCCCCAGGTCGTCTCGCCAACCACCCGGCCCAACCCGCCCGGAAACGCCTTCACAGCAACGGCGGTAAGCTCCGACATACTGGCCGAATACTGATCCACCAGTACCACAACCGGTTTGGTAAACGCCTGTGATCCCTGCTGCGGAAATACCTGTGCCGGTATCCAGGCGGTATAATCAAGCCGTCCCGGACCCGATTTATAGCGGGTAGCGCCAAAAACATAAGGTTTTGTAATGAGCTGGCCGAGCAGGAAACTAAGGTCTTCCAGGTATCCGCCGCCATTACCCCGTAAATCCAGAATCAGTCCTTCGGCTTGCGGGTTTTTTATAGCATCGACGAAGTACTGCCAGACGAGCCGTTCGTCGTCTGTTCCGGTAAGAGCGGTTTCGCGGAGGTTGAAACGCGGTAAACGCAGGTAGAGAATGGCCCGGTCCCGGGCATAGCCGGCGACGAGGCTTGGATTTCCCGAAGCGTCTTTCGACCGGTAGGAATCATCTCCGAGATACTGCTGGAAAATGGAATCAAAAAAGAACGACTCCGGGAGAGGGGGATGCCAATCGGCGCGCCGGAGGTTTCGCTGACTGGCCGGCGACAGCGAGGTCGGTTCACCGGCCGGTACCACCTGGGTACTCAGCGTAAAATGCGCGTCAATCAGGTTCGCCGTCATATCCCGGTAGTAATAGTAGGCCTTTTCGTGATCTTCTTCCCGGTACAGGTTGAGTTCAGCAAATTTCGGCTTGTACTCGCGGTAAACGGCGTCCCAGTCGGTCGGATCCCGGTCCCAGAAAACATATTGGTTGTTCATCCCTTGCCAAAAAGTTTCAAATTCGGCGCTGAAGCTGCCAACGATATGGTTATCTGGATCTTCGAGTACGGGAAACTCTTTCCGGCAACCGGTGAGCAGCCCGAGGAGAAGCATCACTCCGAAACAACAGTATTTCATCATCAATGGGAAGCAGAAAGGTGGAAGAGTACGCCTGTCGTCAGCAGAATAGTCTGGTTGTAACGCGGAATCTGAAGAAGCATGTAGTTTTTCTGTTGATCCGTAAGCGAATACCGGTACTGTGCTTCCAGAAAAACCTGACAGGCCGGAAATGCATACCGGACACCGGCCGAGGTGGTCCAGCCGGCCTCGAAGCGCCGGTCTTTCCGCCGATCAAAAACATAGTTTTCCCGAAAGGCAGAAACGGGAGCGAGTTGTGAAATAGAGGTATACTGATCGCCGTCCGAAGGCTGGTCTTCCGGAGAGGCGAAAACCGACACGCCCCGGCCCTGTATTCGGCTATCTGTCCAGTAGGCTGCATATCCTCCGAAACCGCAGTATCCCTTCCATCGCTTCACGCCGAAGGAAAATTCCACACCGAGTGGCAATGTCAGGTACCGGTTACGGGTGTTTTGATACAGGCCGTCGAAGAATCCGGTACGCTCCTGTCGATAGTTTTTTTCAGTAAGCTCTGCACCGGTTCGGATTGCTGCCCAGTCAGCAATAGCATACCGCACCGGAACGCCGATGTGCAATCCGGTTTGCGGCAGGTACCGGGTATAGGTGAAGTAGGCTGTTTCGGTAGAAAGCTGATTGCGGGCCACACCGCCCTGCAGCCCGATCTGCCACTGCGAGTACCCCGGTGCGGCCGCCAGAACCACACACAGCAGGCTTAAGGCAAGTTTACTCATGTATCAGGTGAAAAAGATCACTCCGGAGTAACCGGATCAAGGCAAAACTAGCGGTCCTGACACAAAAAGAAGCTCATTTTTTAAGTATAAGTACTCTTTTACTTGTTAAATAAACCTGGTGTTATAGTATTGAATCTGTCATATATGAAAAAGGGACGGCCAACAGCCCGTCCCTGATAACTGATCGATGAGTACCTTAGTCCAGTTCCGGAACGCTGCTCCAGAGCTGCTCGAAGACGTAGCGGATGGAGGAGTAGGAATCGACCAGCGCGTTCTGTACTTCCTTACGGGTCATCCAGGAAATTTTCTCGATATCTTCCTCCCATTGCGGCTGCATATGGGATTCGTCGAGGAGGGTCATCCGGTACCACTTGGTACGTTTGAGTATACGGTTGCCGTTATGCGTGTAGGTATGCCAGGTAGTGCAGATTTTCTCTCCGAGTTCGACTTCGAGCCCGGTTTCTTCGTTCACTTCCCGGACAGAAGCTTCCTTCGATTTTTCACCCGGATCGAGTTTTCCCTTCGGCAGATCCCATCGCTTCAGCCGGTAAATAAGCAGGACCTGATCGTTTTTAAAGACCACGCCTCCTGCGGCTTTTACAACTTTGAAGTAGTTTTTCAGACGGGATTCCGCCCCTTTTTTGTCGGCTACCTGCACCAGAATACTCTGCAGTGCGGAGGGGTGTTCGTCGTGAAGAATATCCATCAATCGCTCCAGAGAAGCAAGCGAGGCATTGAGAATCAGCACATGACCGTGCAGGTTATCGGATTTGATTACTTCCAGACGGGTGTCAATGACCACGTCATAATCACTCTTTTCCCGGATTAGCTCTGCCCGCTGGGCATCGGTTAGTCGGACGGGCCGGTCGTTGATAAACAGGACCATGTAGGGGTTCTCAAATGGTTAGTTTGTGCAAAGGTACAGCTTCGGTAATTGAGTTGGGAATTTTGGAGGAAGGCAATTCGTCGAAAGTCGTCCAACAGCGTCCAAAAGCCAAAGAGTTGCTCTATTTTTGCGATATGGAACAATCGCAAACCGTAGCCGCCCGGGTAGCCCAGATGCTCCTGGAAGTCAAGGCCGTACGCTTGAGCCCGGACGCTCCTTTTACCTGGGCTTCCGGCTGGAAATCACCTATTTACTGCGACAACCGGGTGACGCTCTCGTCCCCGTCCGTCCGGACCTACATCAAAAATGTCCTCGCAGACCTGATCAAAAAGGAGCTGCCGGGCGTCGAAGCCATCGCCGGGGTAGCCACGGCAGGTATACCGCAGGGAGCGCTCGTTGCCGACGCTCTGAACCTGCCTTTTCTGTATGTCCGGCCGAAGCCGAAAGACCACGGAATGGGCAATCAGATCGAAGGCCGGCTCGAACCCGGACAGAAGGTCGTCGTAGTCGAAGACCTGATTTCCACAGGCGGAAGCTCGCTCAAAGCGGTTGACGCCCTGCGCCAGGCCGGCGCCGAAGTACTTGGCATGGCGGCCATCTTTACCTATGGATTTCCCGTTTCCGGACAGAATTTCCAGGCTGCCGGTTTGCCCTTGCATACGTTGAGCGATTACGAGGCCCTGCTGCATGCGGCAGTTCCGCTTGGATATGTCACCGCCGATCAGGTCGAGACCCTCGCCGAATGGCGGAGATCACCCGAAACCTGGAAACAATGATACAAGGCCCCGCAAGGGGCTTTTTTCATGGCTTGCAATACCGGGCGCGAAGATCGTCTCCGTCTTTCTGACCATACCGGCCGGCCAGCTGCCAGTCTTCGCAGGCCCGTGTGGAGTCGTTTTCCTGCCAGAAAGTGGTACCGCGCATCAGGTAGGCCTTACCGTTTTCGGGTTCCTGCCGGACAACCTTGTTGAGATGGGTTCTGGCCAGACCGTATTTTTTCAGGTGATACGCGCAGGTAGCCAGGTCGAATTCCAGGGCAGCTTCGCCCGGTATCGAGCGCGACACGGCTGTGAAGTCGCTGTATGCATCGGAAAAGTTCCGCATGCGGAGCAGGATCTGCCCCCGCAACAGGTAGGCTTCGGTCAGTGATTCGTCGTCGTTCAGCGCGGTGTTGAGCAGGGTGACTGCCCCGAGGGTGTCTTCATCCACCAGCCGGACGGTTGCTTCTGACAGGGCCTCCCGGGCGGCGGTCTTTCGCTGATTTCCCCATACAAATATGCCCGCCGCAATCAGCAGGCCGGTCAGCAGCAGCCCGGGCAGTACCCAGCGGTATGGAGAGGCGGGTTTCGCAGGCGCCGCCGGGCGGGGCGCCGGTCGCGGTTGCGGCGGTTGCGGAGGCGCTTGCAGCGACAGGTCGTAGCGCGTTCTGGTTGCAGGATCAGACAAGACGCGATAGGCCTCGCTGATAGCTTTGAACCGCTCTTCGGCATGGGTACTTCCGGGGTTCCGGTCCGGATGCCAGCGCAAAGCCAGCTGGCGGTAAGCGACCCGGAGTTCGTCGGGCGTTGCCTGACGGGAAACACCCAGTGTATCGTAATGTGTTGACTTCATCGGACATAAAACCGCTGGCAGCAGCTAATTATTTTTCTCCGTTTTCAGGAAAATGCGTAGACTTTTCCCGGAAGGCTCCGGACAATCCCCTGAAATTCGAGCGTAAGCAACAGGGATGCCAGACGAGCCATCGGCAACCCGGATCGCCAGGCAAGATCGTCAATGTGCAGCGGACCTATGGTGCGGAGCAGGGTAATAACCGCACTTTCATCCAGGGAAAACCGGGTCATATCTACCGGCGGAGCGGCCGACGGCGGAAGATCCCATCCCAAATTTTCGATCAGCGCCGGAACATCTGTAAACAGCGCTGCTTTGCTTTGCGCGACGAGCCAGTGGCAGCCTTCGGATACCGGCGACGTCAGCAGTCCCGGAACGGCATAGACGTCCCGCCCATAATTATTGGCATATTCGGCAGTAGTCATTGCGCCACCTTTGCGCGCGGATTCGACGACGATCACCACATCCGACATGCCGGCAATGATCCGGTTTCGGTTGAGGAAGAAATTGCGGTCCGGTGGCGTACCGGGAGGTTGCTCGGTGAGTAAGCCGCCCGTCGCGAGCAGTTGCCGGGCCGTCCGGGCATGCGGCGCGGGGTAAATACTGTCCGGGCCGTTTGCCAGTACGGCAAATGTTGGCAGCCCATAGCGCAGGGCTGCCTTATGCGCCACAATATCAATGCCGTATGCCAGACCGCTGACGACGGAGGCTCCCGTATCCTGCAGTTGCTCCACCAGCTCCTCCGTCATCCGCTTGCCATAGTCGGTTGGTTTCCGCGTGCCGACGATACCCACCATGCGCCGGCCGTTCACATTCCCTTCGCCCTGCCAGAAAAGTACCGCGGGCGCGTCGTACAGGGATTTCAGTCTCGACGGAAATCCCTCGTCGTTGAAAAAAAGAAAAGTATATGCAGCGTCTTCCGTTTGCCGGAGCAGCGCCTCGGCCTTCGCAAAGGCCTCTTTTGCGGCAATACCGCGGGACAGCGCGCTGCCGATGCCCCTGATTTTCTGAAGCTTACCGGGAGGAAGGCGGAATACATCCCGTGCGGTGCCGCAGTGAGAAATCAGCAGGCGGGTCAATACGTCGCCCACGCCTGGCGTCAGCCAGAGGGCCAATTGGTAAAATCGTTCCGAATACATGAGGATACCGTGGTTTGAGCGACTAATTGGGCACAATTCCGCGATTTTCCCATGACCGGACAGTGCCCTCCGGAAGCCAACTGATAAAGGAAAATTGCGCAAATGCCTGGGCAGCACGGGTACCGGCCGCAAGCGAATAGAAACGGGTTTTGTCGGAGTTTTTAGGAAGCGGTCGTTAGTTTTGCAGCGAACCCCTCCCTGCGTCATGTTACGGATACTGGTGCCTTTTGTGGTGTTGACGGTATTGTCGTCGGTCCGGTGGACTGATGACCCCGCTGCGCGTGTCAAGGCCCGCTTCGCGGCAGACGTTCAGGCATTCGAAGCGGCTGTCCAGGCGCTGGAAAGGAGTCAGGGAGATACCATTCAATTGAAAGCGGTGTTCCGGGACGCCCGCCTCGCCTATAAACGGATCGAATGGCTGGTGGAAGGCTACCACCCCTCGATGGCCCGGCAACTCAACGGACCGCCGGTCGACGAAGCCGAGCTCGAAGACCAGACCCTTATCCGGGCGGAGGGGTTTCAGGTAATCGAGGAAAAACTGTTTCCTGCAGTAGAAGAGGGGCCGGAACTGCGTGACGCCTGCCGGCAACTGGTGCAGAATACGGAAATGCTCCGGCGGCAGCCGTGGATGAATGATATCGGCGACATACACCTCTGGGACGCCCTGCGCCTGGAACTGCTGCGAATCGGTATGCTGGGTATCACGGGTTATGACTCGCCTGCTGCGGGGCTATCCCTCCCGGAAGCGATTGCCGCACTGGAAGGATGCCGGGAGATGAGCCGGGCGTATACTCCTGCTGCCGATACACTTTTTGAACAGGCTATTTCCGCTCTTCGGATGACGCCGTTTGACCGGCCGGCATTTTTGACGCGCTGCCTCCGTCCCCTATGCCGGTTGCTCGCGAACGAGCAAAAGCGCCTGGGAATACCGCCGCTCGCGGATACCGGCCGGCTTTTTAGTACGTCCTCCTGGTGGTTGTTTGACGAAGGAGTGTTCCGACCCCAGGTACTTAGTCCACGCCCAGACTGGACCGCTACGCCACAGCGGATTGCGCTCGGGCAGCGTCTTTTTTACGAAAAATCGCTTTCCGGAAACGGGAGCCGGAGCTGTGCCACCTGCCACCAGCGGGATAAGGCACTGACCGACGGGCGGGTACGCAGCCTGGCCTTGGACAACCGCAGCGCCATTGCCCGAAATGCGCCGACGTTGTGGAATACGGCTTTGCAATCGTCTTTTTTTTACGACGGAAGAGCTTTTTCCCTCGAAACCCAAATCGCCGACGTGTTGCAAAACCCGCTGGAAATGGCCGGTTCGCCGGATGCCGCAGTTGCCTCCCTCGCGAAGCAGAAATCCTACCGGCAGGCCTTCGCAGCGGCATATCCGGATGGCGGGTTGACCCGGCCCCATTTTCTCAACGCGCTGGCGGCGTACCTGCGGTCGCTGGTACGGTTGAATGCGCGGTGGGACCGGTACATGCGCGGGGAGGAAAATGCGTTAACACTAGCTGAAAAGCGGGGTTTTGACCTGTTCGCGGGAAAAGCGCGCTGTGCTACCTGCCATTTCATGCCGCTGACCAGCGGGATGCTCCCGCCCGCCTATGATCATTCCGATCTGGAGGTATTGGGCGTCCCCGGAAATGCTGATCCCGATCATCCCGTGCCGGATCCGGATCGGGGTGCAGGGCTGCTCGGGAACTTTGAGGTACTGCAAAACGCTTTCAAAACCGTGTCGCTCCGGAATGTGGAAAAGACAGCGCCCTATATGCACAACGGCGTCTTTGCTACGTTGGAAGAAGTGGTCGACTTTTATGACCGGGGAGGAGGAGCCGGAATCGGCCTTTCCGTTCCGAACCAAACGCTCCCGCCGGAGCGACTGAACCTGACAACCCGGGAAAAGGCAGATCTCGTTGCGTTTCTGAAAACATTGACAGACCTGCCCAAACATCCTTGATATGATCAACCGGAACCTGGCCGATGGCCTCAATTTCGCTTCCAAACTCACTCCGAAACGGGTGTGGAACGGGCTGAAGGTCGTTGGAAGTTACGTGCAGTCCAAAGTCACCAAGCGGCCGGTTCACCACGGCCTGCCGATCGCGTTGTCTTTTGAGCCGACAACATCCTGCAACCTGCGCTGCCCGGAATGCCCGAGCGGGCTTCGTTCGTTTACGCGGCCGACGGGGATGCTGGAGGACGATCTGTTCAAAAAGACCATGGATGAGATCGGAGACGAGCTGCTCTACCTCATTTTTTACTTTCAGGGAGAACCATACCTGCATCCGAAGTTTCTGGACATGGTTCAGTATGCGTCGAAAAAGGGAATTTATACCGCGACGTCCACCAATGCCCACTACCTGACAGACCTGAATGCCCGTAAGACAGTGGAAAGCGGGCTCGACCGCCTGATCGTTTCCATCGACGGAACCACGCAGGATGTGTACGAGCAGTACCGTGTCGGCGGAAAGCTGAACAAGGTACTCGAAGGTACCCGGAACGTTCTGAAATGGAAGAAAGAGCTGAAGTCGAGTACGCCCCACGTGATCTTTCAGTTTCTGGTCGTACGGCCGAACGAGCATCAGATTGAAGACGTCCGGAAACTGGCCGAGGAAATGGGCGTTGACGAGGTAGGATTGAAAACCGCGCAGATCTACGATTACGAAAACGGCGACCCGCTGATTCCGACCATTGACCGGTACTCCCGGTATGCCCCGAGGCCGGATGGCACCTATTCCATCAAGAACAAATTCGTGGATCACTGCTGGAAAATGTGGCATAGCTGCGTGATCACGTGGGACGGGCTGGTAGTACCCTGCTGTTTCGACAAAGACGCCGAATACCGGCTCGGCGATCTCAAGGAAACATCCTTCAAAGAGCTCTGGAAATCAAAAGCTTACGAGCAATTTCGGGCCTCCCTGATCCGGAGCCGTTCGGAAATAGAGATGTGCCGGAACTGCACGGAGGGGACCCGGGTATGGGGCTGATGGAATTAACAAATAGGTAATACGGGAATTTTGTGGTATAACTGTCTGAATTTCATTGGATTACAGGTCTTTTGATTGGCAGGGTACATGAACCGTGAAACTTTTCGTGAAACAGTTTGTAGGGAATGCGGGGAGATGTTCGCATCTTTGACCATCCTAACGCAGCAACGTTCCTTATGGCCAAAGTCATTGCCATTGCCAATCAGAAGGGGGGAGTGGGCAAAACAACGACCACCATCAACCTCGCCGCCAGTTTGGCAACGCTGGAGTACCGGACTCTCATTGTGGATGCCGATCCCCAGGCGAACTCTACCTCCGGCTTAGGGTTCAACCCGAAAGAAATTGAGAATTCCATCTACGAGTGCATGGTCGATGGGATCAATGCAGCTGATATCATTATTCCGACGGAAATTGATCACCTTGATCTGATTCCCTCGCATATTGACCTCGTGGGGGCAGAGATCGAAATGATCAACCTGAAGACCCGTGAAGAGAAGATGAAAGAGGCGCTCGCGACGGTCCGTGACAACTACGATTTTGTCATCATCGACTGCTCGCCGTCTTTGGGTCTGATCACGATCAACAGCCTTGTCGCTTCCGATTCTGTCATCATTCCGGTTCAGTGCGAGTATTTCGCACTTGAAGGCCTCGGTAAGCTCCTCAATACCATCAAGATCATTCAGTCGCGGCTCAATACGAGCCTGAGCATCGAAGGGATACTGCTGACGATGTACGACCTCCGCGTCCGCCTTTCCAACCAGGTAGTCGGCGAGGTCACCGCGCATTTCCAGAACATGGTCTTCAATACCATCATTCCCCGGAATATCCGCTTGTCGGAGTCGCCGAGTTTCGGCGTTCCGGCGATTGCCCACGACGCCGATTCCAAAGGCGCCGTGAGTTACCTGAACCTTGCCCGGGAAATTCTGACAAAGAACGGGCTGGTAACGGTTGAGTAATACAGGGGATTGTTTCTATCCGGAGGAAGTCGGGACGGAGGCGTTTCGTCTTTCCGCTCCCACAAAGAGAAAGAACTATGAGTAATGCGAATAAAAAGAGGGTCGGACTAGGTCGAGGACTCGGCGCCCTGCTACAGGATTCCGAGGCGATTAACACCCGGTCCGGAGCTACTTCTCTGACAGCACTGGAGCAGGTGAGCTCCATGAATGAAATCAATGTCAACTTCATCGAGGCGAACCCGTTCCAACCCCGGACGCATTTTGATGAAGACGCCCTGAACGAACTGGCCGAGTCCATCCGTATTCAGGGGATCATTCAGCCGATTACTGTCCGCCAGCTCGGGCGAGACCAATACCAGCTTATTTCGGGAGAACGCCGTTGGCAGGCATCCAAGATCGCCGGCCTTTCGACGATTCCGGCGTATATCCGCACGGCAGATGACCAGCAGATGCTGGAAATGGCCCTGATCGAGAACATCCAGCGGGAGAACCTCAACGCCATGGAAATCGCGATCAGCTACCAGCGCCTGATCACCGAATGCAACCTCCGCCAGGAGGAGCTCGGCGAGCGGGTAGGGAAAAACCGGACAACAGTCAACAACTACATCCGGCTGCTCAAGCTGCCGCCCGTTATTCAGATCGCGCTCCGCGACAACAAGATCTCCATGGGGCATGCCCGGGCGATCATCAACATCGACGACTCCGCTGTACAGCTCAATCTCTACAACCGCATTGTGGAAGAAGACTGGTCGGTGCGCCGGGTGGAAGAGGAAGTCCGCAAGCTGCAAAACCCGGTCCTGACCGGCGAAAAGGCCAAAAAAGGTCCGCTTAAGCAGGAAATCCGGGCGCTTCAGTTCCGGTTGTCGTCTTTCTTCGGATCAAAAGTTTCGATTAAGGCCGACGACAAGGAAAAAGGGGAAATCCGGATTCCGTTTACCAATCAGGAAGACCTGGAGCGGATTCTCGGCACCCTCGGCAATTTATCATAAGAATATTTAACAGTTTTGGGACGTGATGCGGAGTAAATCAGCGCGTTCTTTGCCGCTTCAAGTTCTGACGGCCATGAAATTTCTGATCTGCTTCGTACTCTTCTGGGGAGGAAGCCTGGGGGCGTTTGCCCAGGTGCCGGACTCGGTGTCGCTGGCGAAGCGTCCGGCGACGGATTCCATTTCCCCCGGTCCGGCGAAAAAGGCAAAAAAGCCTTTTGTCATTGTTCCCAAAAAAGCGACCTACCGATCGCTCATGCTGCCGGGCCTCGGACAGGCCTATGTGAAGCAGTACTGGACGATTCCGATTATTTACGCGGGTTTCGGCGGGTTAGGCTATGCCATTCACTGGAACCAGGTACGCTATTCCGCCATGAAAAGCGGCTGGCAGGAATACCTGAACCAGGTGGCGGCCGGCCAAACGCCTTCGGTGGACGTGACGCTGGGAGGTACTAAATATACGTTCACCCGGGAGGACTCGTTCCGGGCCGGTACAGCGCAGTTTCGCCGGCAGCGGGACCTTTCGATCATCGGTTGCTTTGCCTTGTATGCGCTGCAACTGGTAGAGGCCAACGTCACCGCGCACCTCAAGACGTTCGATAATACGGACGATATTTCCCTGCAATTCCGGCCGGGCGTACAGAGCGAGTATTTCTCGACTCCGATGGGCGTGACGGCTGTTTTTACATTTAAATAAACAGAGGCGCCGGCCCGTATGCCGGTAACCTCACACCGATTGTATGCGAATTGTCTTATTGGGCTACGGAAAAATGGGAAAGGTGATCGAACGGATCGCCCTCGAACGTGGCCATGAAGTAGTCGGACGGATCGATGAAACGAACCGGGCCGACTTCTCCGGTTTTTCACCGGCCAATGCCGATGTCGTTATTGAATTCAGCCACCCTGACGCCGCCCTCCAAAACCTGAAGGACGCGCTGTCGCAGGGTATTCCGACGGTTTGCGGGACGACGGGCTGGCTCGACCACCGCCCGGAAATCGAGGCGCTCTGCGCCAAGACAGACGGAGCGTTTTTCTATGCTTCGAACTACAGCATCGGCGTCAACCTGTTTTTCCGGATGAATAAAATCCTGGCGAAACTCATCAGCCCGTACCCGGAGTATACGGTATCGATGACCGAAATCCACCATATCCACAAGAAAGACGCGCCCTCCGGAACGGCCATTACGCTGGCGGAAGGTATTCTGGCGGAAAACGCCCGCCTTTCCGGCTGGGGCCTGGAAGAGGGAGACGGTAAAACCCGCCTGCCCATCGGCGCCGTCCGCGAAGGCGAAGTGCCGGGAACGCACGTCGTCACCTATGATTCAGACGTGGATTCCATCGAAATCAAGCACACGGCGCATAGCCGGGAAGGTTTTGCCCTCGGCGCTGTGGTAGCGACGGAATGGCTGGCCGGAAAAAAAGGTATTTTTGGCATGGACGACCTCCTGGGCTGATCCGTAAACTGAAACCGATACAATGGAAGTAAAGACTGCTGAAAACAAACCCAAGCGTAAATCAGCGTTCCGGGAATGGCTCGACTCGATTGCGTTTGCCGTCGTAGCAGCGACGCTTATCCGCTGGCTTTTCCTGGAAGCCTATACCATTCCGACTCCTTCAATGGAAAACAGCCTGCTCGTCGGGGATTTCCTCTTCGTGAGCAAGCTGCACTACGGTACCCGCACGCCGCAGACGCCGCTGCAGATTCCGCTGACGCACCAGAAAATATGGGGAACGAACATCGATTCGTACCTGTCGTGGATCAAGCTGCCGATGTACCGCCTGCCGGGCTTTTCACACGTGAAAAACGGCGATGTGGTGGTATTTAATTACCCCGATTCGCTCGGACTGCCGGCGGATTTGCGGCCGAACTACATCAAGCGTTGCATCGGTATTCCGGGAGACGTGATTGAAGTTCGCGGTACGCAGGCCTACGTCAACGGCAAGCCGGCCGAAAATCCGGAAAGGATGCTTCAGCCTTACCTCGTCTACACGAAGGAGGAGCTGGACACCAAATTCTTCCTCAAGTATGACGTCTGGAACCGCCGGAACGAAAGTGAAAACTGGAGCCCCATAGCCGAACTGGACTCCGTCCGGAAAGAAATGGTGACCGTCGGGTACCGCGTCGTGACAAGCGCCAAAGTAGCCGCCCAGTTCCGGGAAATGGGTATGAAGGTAGTGCAGGACATCATGCCGAAAGACATGCCGGAAAATGTATACCCGAATTCACAACTTTTTGCCTGGAACCGGGACAACTACGGACCGCTCCGCGTACCGAAAGAAGGAGAGACCGTACCCCTGACGGCACTGAACATCGCGCTGTACCGGGACGTCATTGAAAACTACGAATACAACGATAAGGTTGAAATTGAAGGTACCACAGTGAAAATCAACGGTACGCCGGTGACCAGCTACACCTTCAAGCAGGATTACTACTTCATGATGGGAGACAACCGGAGCAACTCCGCCGATTCCCGGTACTGGGGTTTTGTCCCCGCTGACCACATCGTCGGAAAAGCGGTCTTTATCTGGATGTCGCTGGACCCGGAAGGAGGACTGCTCGACAAGATCCGCTGGAGAAGGTTGTTTAACCTGATCGACTAGGACCGGATAACCGGTTGGGAAAAGAGGCTGCCTTTGGCAGCCTCTTTTTGTTTGGAGTTTGGAGTTTAGGGTTGGGGGAGCGTCACCCACGCGGCATGCGAAGCCCTAAGCCCTAAACTTCAAACTCCAAACCCAATTCCGGTTTCTCACAACTTAATAAAGAAATAAATCTATTTTAGGGGTCGCCTTGGGCGTGTAACCTCTTTTTGAAGCAACAAAACCTCTTGACCCCGATGCAGCATCTGCAACAGGTGGATTACTTCGTTTTCCTGGTTTATTTCTTACTTGTTTCCCTTTACGGATACTGGATTTACCGCCGGAAGCGATCGGCGGAAATGAATACCAAGGATTTCTTCCTGGCCGAAGGCGCCCTGACCTGGTGGGCCATCGGCGCTTCGCTGATTGCGTCGAATATTTCTGCCGAGCACTTTATCGGTATGTCGGGCTCGGGTTTTGCGATGGGGCTGGCGATTTCTTCCTACGAGTGGATGTCGGCCGCCACCCTGGTGATCGTTGCCGTTTTCTTCATCCCGATTTACCTCCGGAATAAGGTATATACGATGCCGCAGTTTCTGTCGAAACGGTACAACGATACCGTGGCGACGATCATGGCGGTATTCTGGCTGCTGCTGTACGTATTCGTGAACCTGACGTCTATTCTGTATCTCGGCTCCCTGGCCGTGGAGACGATCACGGGTATTCCGTTTACCTATTGCATGGTCGGGCTGGCGCTGTTTGCCATTTTCATTACGCTCGGCGGGATGAAAGTAATCGGCTATACCGACCTCGTGCAGGTAGTGGTACTCGTCATGGGAGGTGTTGCCGTAACGTATCTGGCCCTGGAGATGGTATCAGACCGCATGGGCGGCTCCGGCGTGCTGGATGGCATGGGCATCCTCCGGAAGCAGGCCGACGACCATTTTCACATGATCTTCGACGAAGGACATAAATACTATTACGAACTTCCCGGCATGGCCGTATTATTTGGCGGGATGTGGATCAATAACCTGAACTACTGGGGCTGCAATCAATACATCGTGCAGCGGGCGCTGGGAGCTGACCTGCCAACGGCGCGGAACGGTATTCTGTTTGCCGCTTTTCTGAAGCTGCTGATCCCGATGATTTGCGTGATTCCGGGTATTGCCGCCTACGTACTCTATCAGAACGGCGCTTTCCAGCAGGAGATGGTCGACGTCGCCGGAAACATCAAACCCGACCATGCCTATCCTACGCTGATGAACCTGCTGCCTGCCGGGTTGAAAGGCCTGGCGTTTGCAGCGCTTACGGCGGCTATTGTGGCTTCGCTGGCAGGTAAATGCAACAGTATTTCGACGATATTCAGCCTGGATATTTACCAGAAATTCCTGAACAAGAATGCGTCTGAACGACAAACGGTATGGATCGGTCGGGTGGCCGTGTGGGTGGCTTTCGCCATTGCGCTCGTTATTACGCCGCAACTGCGCCGCCTGGAGCAGGCCTACCAGTTCATTCAGGAGTATTCCAACTACCTGACACCCGGCGCGTTCGCCTTGTTTTTCCTGGGACTTTTCTGGAAGCGCACGACTTCGTCTGCGGCGGTTGTCGCGGCGGCGTTGTCGATTCCCCTGGCTATCGCATTCAAACTATTACCGGAGACGCCGATTCCGTTTCTGCACCGGACGGGCTGGAGCTTCCTCATCCTCGTTGCCATTATGGTAGTCATTTCACTGCTTGATCCGGCCGGAAAGGAAAACCCGAAAGGACTCGTGCTGACGAAGAGTATGTTCCGTGTCTCGCCGGTGTTTGTCGTATTTTCCATCCTTATCTGGGGAATCCTGGCGGCACTTTACACGGTATTCTGGTAGTCCGGGTTTCGTGCAAAAAAATACCGGGCATATCTTAATTGCGAAACTATGCGTTACCTTTGAAAAAGGGTAACTGCCTCACTGACAACGACGATTTCCTGTTTCTGACTTAGATAAATGGAGTGGTAATGAAAACCGAATTCACCGAAAAAGAAAAGGCTCCCCTCGCGAGCCTCGATGTCTGGGAAGACGACCTGCTCGAGCGCTACCCCGAGCCGGAAAACATCGCCAAAGCAAAAGACGAATTCCGGAATTACGACAATCCGCAGCGGGATACCGTACGGGAGTTTTACCGGCTGAACCATACGTATCAGACGTACGAATTCGTGCAGGAAAAGCGGGCCGATTTCCTCAAATTCGACCGCAAGGAAATGCCCATCTGGGACGCCTTTGACTTCCTCAATACCCTCGTCGATGATTCCGATCCCGATATCGAACTCGATCAGCTGCAACACCTCCTGCAAACATCGGAGGCTATTCGTGCCGACGGCCATCCGGACTGGTTTGTACTCACTGGCCTCCTCCACGACATGGGTAAGGTACTCTGCCTTTTCGGCGAACCCCAGTGGGCGGTGGTAGGAGATACTTTCCCCGTGGGCTGCCAGCATTCAGACCGGATCGTATACCCGGAATTTTTCGAGGCCAACCCGGACGCGCACGACGAGCGCTACAATACCAAATACGGCGTTTACTCGCCCAACTGCGGCCTGCGCAACGTGCATATGTCCTGGGGCCACGACGAGTACCTGTACCAGATGATGAAAGATTACATGCCCGAGCCGGCGTTGTACATGATGCGGTACCACTCGTTTTATGCCCAGCACCGGGAGCACGCCTACGAGCACCTCATGGATGATCACGACCGTGAGATGTTCAAGTGGGTGAATCTTTTCAATCCGTATGATTTGTACTCCAAGGCTCCCGTTCCCCCCAATGCAAAGGAACTCAAGCCTTACTACGAAGACCTGATTGCCAAATACCTGCCGTCTACGATTAAGTTCTGATACAGAGGTATATAAAAAGAAAAACGCCGGTGGAAGCCGGCGTTTTTCTTTTATTCGACGTAAAGGACAAGTCCTTTCAGGTAGTGCCCTTCCGGATGGAAGAAATTAACCGGGTGATCCGGCCCCTGCGACAGGTGGTGAAGTACCCGTACCTGCCTGCCGGCTTCGATGGCCGCGGCAACGATCGTGTTGTAAAACAGCTCCCGGTCCACTACCTGCGAACAGGAAAAAGTGAAGAGGATACCTCCCGGAGCCAGGTGTTTGAGTCCTTCCACATTCAGGCGCTTGTATCCCTGCACAGCCCGGTGACGGGCGTCCATGCTCTTGGCATAGGCGGGAGGGTCAAGAACGACGACGTCGTATTGCTGGTCGTGCGTTTTGAGGTATTTCACGACGTCTTCCGCATAGGCGGCATGCCCTTCTGTCCGGCCGTTGGCGGCTACATTCTGCTCCACAAGGCGGATGGCTTTTTCCGAGACATCAACAGAGTGTACCAACCCGGCTTCAGCAGCCAGTGCATAAACCGAAAATCCCCCTGAATAACAAAAAGCATTCAATACCCGCTTTCCTGCTGCATAGCGGGTCAGTAGTTGCCGGTTTTCACGCTGATCAAGAAAAAAGCCCGTTTTCTGGCCGGTTTCCCAGTCGATCAGGAAGGTATGCCCGTTTTCAAGTACCGGGTGAGGCAGGGCAATGTCTTCCCGCTGCCAGAGATAGCCGTTTTGTACGTTTTGGGCATATCGTTCCGGCAGGGTTTCCCGGCTCTTGTCATAGACGGCCTTCAGGTTCGATCCGTATACCTGTTTCAGGGCTTCGGTGATGTCGGTGCGTTCGAGGTGCATTCCGACGCTGTGCGCCTGAAAAACCACGACGCCGTCATACCAGTCCAGAATCAGCCCGGGGAATCCATCGCCTTCTCCGTGGACAAGGCGGTAGCAGGTAGTATCTGCCAGGTGCAGCGCCTGACGAACGTCGTAGGCTTTCCGGAGCTTGTTTGTCCAGAAAGCAGCGTCCGGCTGTACCGGCTCAAACGAAAAGAGTTTGACAGTAATAGACCCTTCGTGGTAATGCCCGGTGGCGAGGTAGTTTTTCTGATTATCGACTACTTCGACTACCTCCCCATCCTGAGGCTTGCCGGTAATCCGGGCGATGGCCCCGGAAAAAACCCAGGGATGGAAACGCCGCACGGGCGCGTCCTTGCCGGGTTTCAGGATAACTTGCACATTCATGCCGCAAAGGTACGGATTCGGCGTCACTCTCCTTCGTCCCGGATACCGAGGAGCTTCCTTATCCAGGAGCCGCGCTCGCGGCTGTCGCTTTCCCTTTCCTGATCTGATACCGGGAGGAGGGTATTGAGGTCGGGCTGCCCGGCGTCTACCCAGCAGGTATACCAGAAATCGGCCGTCATTTTGACCGATGCCCGCATCTGATTGGCTACCTGATCGCGGAGAAGCGTATGATAGTGCTCCGAAAACTCCCGCGAATAAGTACGCTGGAAAGTACTGCCGCGCTCTTCGAGGACAAACTTCCGGGATTCGCCCAAGCGGATGGTGAGCTGTCTTTCGAGGGAAAACAAGGTATCCAGGCAGGCATGTGCCCGCCGGACGGCTTCCCAGGCCGATTTCGCCGGCGATGGGACATACGTCGCCGGACCGATCCAGAAATCATAGCTTTCGAAGTGCAGTTCGGGCAACCGGCTTTCCCAGAACGCGTGAATACCGGTCTGCCCGGTCAGCTGCCCGTTGTAATTGCGGGTGGTATGAAGAGGCACATTGGCGTCGGCGATGTAGTGGCCCAGTTCGGCGGACAGCTTGAGGATACGCGCCGTATTCCGTTGCCGGAAGGCTTCGGTAAGCTGGTTTTTCATGCGTTGTATGTGCCACGGGACGATACCATGCGCCTGAAGGCTGTCTTCTCCCCAGAAGGCAACGGCCTCTTTCCAGTACGGCCGGGTCCAGACACTATCACCATATGCTTCTACATCAAGGTAGTGCCTCGCGGCTTCTCCGACCATCGCATAGCGACGTTTGTCGGGATTAACGGAGCTTTCCATCAGGTAGGGCAGGTGTTGTTTGTAGAAACGGCCCATTTCTGCCGGAAGAAGAAAGATGGCGAGGCGATTGATCCGCTGATGGGCATAAAAGCCCCAGGCGGAAACAGCCGGACTACTCAGCGCCAGTCCGGCGAAAAGAAGGAATCGTTTCATAAAGTCATGCCGGAAAACCGGCTTATTGCAGGGTTGGTGGAAGAAAACACGGACATTCTGCCGTGCTTGCGAACCTAAATTCAGGAAACGGGCGTATTTTTGAAAGAATTTTTGAGGGAACGGCTGGTAATCTGAATTGGATCAGCTACTTTTGCATTCCATTTCCGAAAATCCCATAGTTAGTTATATAAGACATGGCAAATCACAAATCAGCTCTGAAACGCATCCGGGCCAACGAAACCAAGCGGCTTCGCAACCGTTTCCAGCATAAAACGACTCGTACCTTCATCAAGAAGCTCCGCGAAACGTCTGACAAGGCAACGGCGCAGGATCTCTACAAGAAGGTAGCTTCTATGCTGGACAAACTGGCGAAGAAGAACGTCATCCACAAGAACAAAGCTGCCAACAACAAGTCGAAGCTGGCCAAGCTGGTCAATGCGCTTGCAGCCTAAGCACATTGATTGAACGGTCTCGGGCCGTTCTGTGAAAAGCCTTACTTTCGGTAGTGAGGCTTTTTTGTTATGTGCGTACCGTACCAACCCCTGAAGAAAATCAAAGACTGGGCGGAGGAAGACCGCCCGCGTGAAAAACTGCTGCAGAAAGGAAAGTCTGTGCTGACGGAAGCGGAGTTGCTGGGTATTCTGGTTAATGCCGGCACTTCCGGCCATACGGCCGTCGATATCGCCCGGCTGATTCTGAAAAGCGTCGGAAACGATCTCCATCAACTATCCAAACTGAATGTATCGGAGCTGGCCCGGTTCAACGGCATCGGAAAGGCGAGAGCCGTGACGATTGTCGCCGCGCTGGAGCTGGGACGCCGGCGCCGGGTTTTTGAAGACCGTGATGACCTGCCCGTTGTCTCCGGTTCGGAACTGGCTTTCCGGCTGATTTCTCCGCATCTGTTGGATTTGCAGCACGAAGAGTTCTGGGTGCTGCTCCTCAACCGGAGGAATCAGGTGATCCGTCCGGTGCAGGTTTCGGTGGGAGGGGTGGCCGGAACCGTCGCCGACCCCAAAATCATCTTCAAACATGCCCTCGACAACGTGTCGAGCAGCCTCATTCTCGTCCATAATCATCCCTCCGGTAATCTTCAACCCAGCGAAGCCGACATACACTTGACGCGCAAACTTCGTGATGCCGGGCGGCTGCTCGACCTTCCGGTGCTGGATCACCTCATCGTCTGTGGCCGCAAATACTTCAGCTTCCTCGACGAAGGGATGATGTAGGCGCCTTTTTCAAACGGGTAAGTCCCCAGATACCGGCGGCAACGAATAATCCCCCGCCCGCCCAGTACCACCAGGGCGTAGCAGCCAGCGGGACGGCGTTGGACTCACCGATATGGATCAGCCCCGACCAGTAGTACGGCTGACTATCAGACTGAAATGCATCAAGCCGGGCTTTTTGCAGGGCTACGTCCTGAGGCAGGCCCTCAGCCAAATACCGGTAAAAAGACCCGATGATGCCGTATGTCGCTTTGTCTTCGACACTCCACAGCGTTGTGATAATACTGGGAATACCAAGCGCCGCAAAACCCCGCGCAAGGCTGAAAACACCCTCTCCTTTCTGGTCAACGCCGACGCTGGTCTTGCAGGCCGAGAGTACCAGCAACCGGGTACGAAACTGGCGGGCGGCATCGAGTTCAGATAAGCGCAGCGCCGAGTCTGCAAAATAGAGAACCGGCTCCCGGGTTTCGGTACTATCCGCATCGGCGTGGGTAAAGAGCTGGAGAATGCGGTAGTCGGCTGCCTGTTCCAAAAAATTTCGTTTGGTGGCGTCTTCCCGGATCAACTGTTTGGGAGAGGATACATGGGCTTCGACCTGAGACAACGCATCGACCGAGCCCGGCAGGGGTTGCTGTCCCAGCGAAGGAGCAAACCGCTCCGGCGCAAGGCCGAGAAAAAGCCGGCCGGAGCTGCTTTCTTCCCGCGGCCTGAGGAGAAAACCCGCCGAGTAGGTATAGCTGACCGCATGTTTACGCAGGAGATAATCCTGTTTTTCCGGGGAAGTCAGCAAGGCTTCGAACGGCAGAAAAGCGCCATCCTGCGAAATAATTAACCGGGAAGCATTCCTGAGTCCGAGTGGCTCCAGCAGGCGGCGGTACAGCCGGTAGCTGACCTCCTGAAACTGCCGTGCGTCTGTCTGCGTGCGGAAGGGCTGCGAACATAGGCGGAGAAAGGTCTGCGCATCAGTTGAATAGCCCGCCAGCGGCCATTTCTTAAAAACAGCCCCGGTTTTGGAGATGCCGAGCGCATATCCGACGGAGTCACCGAAGAAATAACTGACAAACGACTGATTATCCGCTAGAAGCGAATCTTGTACAGCTTTTAAAGACGGGACGTGATGGTCGTACTTATACCGGAAATAGGCAGGGTTGGTCTTTTCGAGCGATCGGATAAAGGCTTGCTGGGCCCGCGTGAGACTATCGAGACGGGTAGAAAGGCGACTGCTATTGCCTGTTTCAGCCAGCTGATCCCGCAGGCTTTTCAGCCCGTTTCGGAAAGAAAGCTCCTTCCGGGCATCTGCCGGTCCGAGCCGCTGGGACGCGCTTAGTTCATTGAGGCGGTCTGAGAGAAGAACAGAGCGGCTTTTTTCGAAGAAATAAAAGGCGTCAGCTGTATTACCAAACGCAAGGCAAGTCTTGATAGCGCCTTCATATACGGGTTTGGTTTCCGTTCGCCAGAATAATTTGGAACGGGTTTCGGTATGCTCCTGCCGCATGAGGTCAATCATTTTGTCAGCCACATGATAGGTCTCCAGGGCATACTGTTGCAGTTTTTTATCGGAGGTATGGACCGAATAGTCGTGAAGCGCCGCCGCCTTATCCCCGATAATCGTCAGGAGGTACTCCTTCCGGTTGGAAAGACGGATAAACTGAGGAGCCGGATTGCCATACGGGCCGCGGACAGACGACGGGCCAAGAAGTTCTCCAAGTGCGCGCTGAAAACAGGCAATAGATTCGGCATACTGATGCTGAAACCGCAGAACGCTGCCAATCCCGGTCAGTACGCGCGCTTTTTCGTCGCGTGTGACAGCCGTCTGGAGCGCGGCCTGCAGAGTAGTCAGGGCTTCGTCATACCGTTCGCGCGTGGCAAGTGTGTAGGACCAGGCTATCTGAACGCCGGTAGTATTCCACGACGGATCCTGGGCATGGAGTTGTAGCGCTTTCCGGTAGTAGGTACCGGCAGTTTGGTAATCTTTATACTCGCCTGCCAGGTAAATTCCCAGATTAAATATCAGACTCACGTCCGACGATGGTGTAATCTTTTCGGCCAGTTCGGCGATGACCTTTCTCGACTCATCCCATAAGCGGAGCTCATTCAGCGCATAAGCCTCCTGTAGCCTGTTTTTCTCCAGCGGCGCGTAGTCGGTAGTCTGCAAGGCGAAGGATACTCCCCGCCGGCTTGTCAACAGCGACTTATAGTATTCGCCTTCGTTGTAAAACAAAAAGGAAAGGTGGCCGCAGGCGTGAGCCGCCCATCCCGGCTGCCGGAATTTGCTGCCATAGGCGATGCTGTTTTCCAGATAAGCTTTGGCTGCTTCGGTGTTTCCGGCATTGTAAAGGTATACGCCCAGCCGGTAATAGATTTTTGCGAGCATCGCCGGAAGCCTGAGCGACTTTGCGGTAGTTACGGCCGTCTGCTGAATGGTAACGGCATGCTGAAAATCACGGCTGAAAAAAGCATGAAGGGCTCTTTGTGCTGTCAGTTCGATGAATAGGGAGTCCTTCGGAAAGGTACTCCGGTTCCATTTTTGAAGAATCCGGGCGGTTCGGACAGAGTCGGGCGTGGCAAGCGCCTGTATGCATTCCTCCTTAAACGACAGATACTCCGGACTCTGCGCGGTGGTCCGGAGTATGCCTAAAAGAAAGAAAATCAATAGGTTACGGCTTAATGAATCGGCCATTTCTGACGAAGGCGAGTAAGCTATGATGATGCCGGACGCTGAGTTTGCTCAGGTAGAAATTCCGCAGCCCGTCGGCAGGGAGTGTATTCTCAATATAGCTCCGGTTGTCTGAAAAAATAGCAGCAAGCTTTCCGGCGACTACCGGTGTGGAGAAGGACGAGCCTTCCAGGTATCCGCCGGGATGCAGCGGGTTCGGAATTTTCCCTTCCTCAAAGAGCACGCCGAGCGTCACGTATTGGCTGGAGTAGTTTTCATGCGGCACCAGGTAGCAGGAGAGTAACCCAAGCGCTTTCCGGAGGGCAAACCAGAACTTCTGCAGGCCACCGTGATTGCAGGGGCATGCTTCTTCCGGTTCGCACCGGACAGTCGTTACTGCCAGGACATTCGGCAGGTCTGCACTGAAGCAGGCCGGATAGAATTTCCGGACGCCGATATCATTCGGAATACCATCAAAATCGGTGTGATTGCCGGCGGCGGCTACAACGATGGTTTTATTTTTCCCGAGATGTTCCAGAAATCTCCGCAGAACGGGAATTTCTTCACCATAGTACCCGAAACTCAGGTTGACGACGTGCGCCTTGTTTTTCCGGGCATACCATAGCGCACAGAGTATGCGGTCCAGCTGACCGATTCCTTCTTCATCAAAAGCCTTCAGAATCATAACCGAGGCACCTGGAGACTGCCCGAAGGCCAGTTGTGCGACCGTTGTTCCGTGCAGGTAGGCGTTGTCATCGTCCGGCTGGGCGTCTCGTTCCACAAAATCCCACCCGATTTGTTTTGCCGGAAACGATTCTCCGGAACAGGGATTCGCCGCCTCGCGTGACCAATATCCCACGTTGGCCATGCCGATATGGATACCGGTATCGACAACGGCGATCGTCGCACGTGGCGTTGATGGCGTCAGGGCAGCCAGGAAGGAGGTCCAGTCTTCGCCGGAAGCGGGCGTTACCGCATCGCCCGATACATAGTAATTATAGGAGCCGGCGATCTTGGGCTGGTCGATGAGCTGGGGAGGCCTGCCGCTTTTGATGGAAAGCGGCGGAGTTGTCGATTCCAACTCGACAGACAGCGGCGTGTCGTCGTTAAAGCCATCCGTAATTCCTTCCTTGCGGACCAGAATCGTTTCAGGACCCAGGCACAGGCATGACTCTTCCAGTTCCGTCTTCGAAATTTCCGTTCCTCCGATAGCGAGTTTCTGAATGAATTTGACCGGAAACCCCTCCAGGTCCAGGACTTTGTCCAGAACGGCGTCGTCAAACGTCAGGTGGATCAACAGCTCATCCCTGACAGCGAAGCCGGAGCCACCGGCCACTTCGATGACGTTTGTATACCTTCTCGGATTCTGTTTGAGGGTATCTCTCAGGCGGTCGGGAGAGCGGAAAGTACCTGATAGAATTTCCGGGCGTTTACCGCGTGACGGAGCCTTTTCGGGGCGTTCGGGATCCTGGGGGAGGGCCATACTGATATAGGTTTAGGTTAAAGAAACTTCGGTTACTGCCCCAGCCACGTTGCCGCTTCCGCTTTCCCGGGCAACTCTTCCGCCACTACCCGCTTCAGGAGTTTTTCTGCTTCTGTTTCATCCTCGGGCCGATGCCGCCGAAGCCGCGCGACGGCTTCATAAAAAGGCCCTGGGTTGGAATATAAACCCGGCTGGTTGCCCAGTCGCCGAAACAGCCGGATAGCTTCGTCGTAATCGCCGAGCTTCAGACTCGTGATACCTGCCAGTTTCAGGGCTTCCGAATCGGCGGCGTGATGAACCAGCCACTGTTGAAAGAGCTTTTTTGCCTCCTCGTAATGCCCTTCGTTGTATTGCCCGATACCCAGTTGCAGCGTGTCCGGCGTACCTCCCATGCGGGTCTGCAGCGTCGCGAGATGGTCTGCAATATAGGCCGACGCCAGTTCGGATCGCTCCGGTACGGCAGGACGGAGTACCCACCAGCCGATGCCGATCAGGAGCGCAATAACCGCCGCAGCAGAAGCGACGTATATAGATAGCGTTCTGCGCGACGGGATATTTTCTTCTGGTCGTTCCCACTGTTTCCGTTTTTCGGCGAGTATTTCCCGCCGGGCCGCTTCCCGCGTTTGCAGGTAAAAGGCCGCCGCTGAAGCCAGTCCGGTATTCCGGGTCAGTTCCTGCTCAAATGCCTGCTTTTCTTCGGCAGACATGTCTCCGGCGAAAAACCGGTCGACTTGTTCCAATTCGTTCATAGCGGTCGTTTTAGTTCCGCATACAGGTTTCGGAGACGTTCCAGGCAGCGGAGGCGGCTCGTTTTGGCGACGGCGGGCGTTTGATACCCCATCGACGAAGCAATTTCTTCGTCCGAATACCCTTCACCCCAGGCCAGTACCATCTGCCGGCATTTGTCTCCTATTTCCGTCAGTTTCTTCCGGAGCTCTTCAATGTCGCCTTCTGTAATGAGGTGTTGCACGGCATTACGTGCATCATCGGCCACAAAGACATTATCCAGCGGTAGAACATCATGGATGCTCTCCCGGTTAGTCGAATTCTTTCGAACGAGGTCAACACATTTGTTGGAAAAAATCTGGTAGAGATAGGTTTTCAGACCGGACCGGCCCTCAAAACGCCCTGACGCGATGTGCTCGATTACCGTGAGCACGGCATCCGAATAGGCGCTGGCGCATTCCTCGGGCAAAAGCTTGTGCTTGAACGTCGCTTCCCGGATCAGGTACCGGTAATGGTCGTACAGACGATTTTCGGAGCTGCGTCTTTGCACGCCGCCTGCCCGGATACCCGCCACCAGATCGGCGTCGGAAACGGAGCGTTTCAAAAAAATCATGAAGTGGCAAAGGCTGACTGAGACTGTAAATTAAGGAGTTGCGCTGAATTAACCGGGAATGCTTTCATTTTTTTTCGAAATGGCGTTACCATTTGTCGTGGCCTTTCCGACAAAACTGTCGAACAACCAACACGACCTTCGCCATGACTCCTGTCGCCGTTACCAGAACCCGTCGTTTCTACCTCTCCCCGCGTGATCTGCAGCCTGCTTCCCAGGCGCTTACCCACCGGGAGCGCGAAGTATTGAGTTTCCTGGCTCAGGGAATGAGCTACAAGATGATCGCCCATGAATGCGGTATTTCGTTCAGTACTGTTCAGACACACCTGAAGCGGGTCTACCTGAAACTGGGCGTTAACTCCGCTACTGAAGCGATTTTGTCCGGATTCCGCAAAGGATTGATCTCCCTTTAGTCCTGCTCCACACCGTCCGTCCCGATATACGTTCAACCTTCCAGACACAGAAAAGGCCCGGCTTTCGGGCCTTTTCGCTTTGAGCGGGCCTTGCGTACATTTTCCTGCGCCGTATGTACCAACGGAGCCGACGACTGGTTGCGTTTTTTTCGGATGCCGCAATGCAGCAGCCGAGGCCGGGAGCGGCTGGTAACACAGTCGGGGCTGCTCAATCAACTGGGGAGGGCGGCGGGTGAGAGAAACCGAAACGTCCGTTTTCGGTTGGGGCAACGGCAACCCGGTCACTGCATACAGCAGCAATCCGGCCAGCGCCATTCGTTTTTTCATTGTATTAGGTGGATTGGATGTCAATGGAATCCTGCCCGTTTTGGTCGTAAACGGTAGCGAACGGATACGCATCAGCATGACCGGCGTATTCCGGTTTGAAATAAAAGGATCAGGAAAGGGCTACCCTGTAAACAGGGATGCCGGGAGTCATTCCTATTCGGGTACAGGCGGTCAGGATAGCAGACAGCAAGTGTACGGGGCTTGAAAATCCTTTCATTGCGATTCGTTTTGAGGCAAGAGATGATCAAAACTACTCAACAAATGAAAAGAAAAATAGGTATGAAGAAGAAAAATTAGAAACGGTCAGCGCTGTTTTCTATCGTCTTTTCTTTCGTGCAACTGCCTTCTTGTGTACGGCCCCTTTCTTCCGGGCAGCCATTTTGACGTGTTTACCACGGGTATGGCGTACGGCTTTTTTAATGACCGGCTTCGGCGGAAGCATTTTGTAGAGATCGGAAAGTGATAGTTCAGGTGTTCCGCCGCCACCCTGCAAGCTCTCGCCCGACATCAGTTGGTCACCGCTTTCCGGATCGACGTTGTCTCCGCGGAGGAAGAACCGGGCCTTGTCAGGATACAGAATAGCCTGTACCATTTTTACCTGCGACAGGTAGCTGTTGGCCACGTTCGACAGCAGGATGATGGTACTCTGGTCGGTCCGGTTCCGCATGAAGTAGTTTTTGAACCCGTGCCACCACCCGGTGTGGAAAGTCAGCCACTGATCATTCGGCAATTTCTGAAGCCGCCAGCCGAATCCGTAGTTGCGGGTGACAAGCCGGGCATCGTTACTCGCCGGGAGAAAGGCTTCTTCCAGTGATTTCTGGGAAATCAGCTGCTCGGTATACAGGCCGCGATCCCATTTAAACATGTCTTCAGCGGTGGAATACAGGCTTTTATCTCCTGTCACACTATCGAGGTAATCGATGGCAAGCGAACGCCGCCCGCCGGTATAGCCCGTCGCCGCAGCGAGGAGACGATTCGTGTTGGTACCGTCGTACACGAAGGTATGCGTCATCCCCAGCGGTCGGAAGAAATGCTCCTCCGCATACTGACTGAACGGCTTTCCGCTGAGTTTCTCAACGATATAAGACAGCAGGACGTAGTTCGTATTGTTGTAATTAAAGCGCTGATCGGGCCGGCCATAGGGCGCCGGTTTATACTGAATCAGTTTTTCGACTACCTGCTGATTGCTGAGCGGTTGGTGTTTGTCGCAATAGCGTTCCAGACCGTACTGATAGCTGGGCAGCCCGGAGCGGTGGGTGAGCAGCAACCGAATGGTGATGCTGGAATCGTAGGGGAAATCCGGAATGAATTTGTAGACAGGATCGTCGTATTGCAGCAGCCCTTTCTCTTTCAGCTGCATAATCGCCACGGCTGTAAACTGTTTCGAAACAGAAGCCAATTGAAAGGGAGTCGCCGTCGTCAGCGTATCCTTCATCGTCAGGTTTTTGTACCCGAAAGCGCCCTTGTAGATGATTTTGCCGTATTGGGCTACGAGTACCGTGCCGTTGAATCCGCTGTTTTCGTGCAGTTTATGGAAAAACGTATCCAGCAGGGAGGCTTTCCGGGCTGCTTCCGCCGGATTGAATTTCCGGGCGATGCTGTCGTTCAGAATCGCAACGGCATTGCTCGTGGAAACAGACGCTTCCCGGGGGCTCTGTGAGCACCCAACCAGACAAAACAGTCCGGAAAGGAGGATAAGGATACAGAATCTTACGGCTGACACAGCGGACGGATTTTAGACGACTACTACAAATTTAGGTCATAATCACCAGACCAGGGTATCTTTTTAACGAAAAATCACCCCCTCCGGGTATCTTTTGCGACGAGGTTTTAGCCGAAAAGAAAGAGTCCGGCTGCGGAGTAGGGCAACGGCCGATCATTTGTTATTTTTGGCAGGAGCCTTCCGCCCACCCATACCCCCGTTTCATGAAATACCTCTTCTTTCTGTTGGTAAGCCTCAGCTGTCTGTCAGTACAGGCCCAGGTTGTGTTTATCGAAGCCCCGGCTGACTCCCAGTTATACGCCCGAAACACTTTTTCCGAAGCGATTGTGCCTGTATCCGGCCGGGTCGGACCGGGTTATGGCCGCGTTTCGCTGCAGGTAAGCAAAGCCGGCAAACTGTTTCGACACCTGAGCCAGTCATTGGTTTATCAGGGAAACCAGGCTCCGTTTTCGTTTGCGCCGGTTATCAAGGCCGAACTGGCCAACTACCAGTTTCAGGTTTACGTCATCCGCGGAACTGATTCTACCCGGGTATTGAACCGCGGATACATCGTTGCCGGAGATGCTTATGTAATCAACGGGCAGTCGAACGCGTCGGCCTACCATCCCGTCCCGGATTATAAGTATACGAATGAGTTTATCCGGACCTTCGGAGTATACACCGCCAATACCAATTACGATTCGTATAACGCTGCCGATACGCTTTGGGCCATCGGAAACAAGAACGAACGGACACTGGTTGGCGTCTGGGCGATGGAAATGGGAAAGCGCCTCACCGAAACATACGGCGTTCCCGTAGCCTTTATTAACGGAGCGGCCGGTGGTGCTCCCCTGGAGCTACTCGTTCCCCGGAATGCCCAGAACCCGGCTGATTTGTCGACAAGCTATGGCCGGCTTCTCTATCGGGTGCGTAAGTCCGGGTTGCTTCCGAATATCAGGGCCTATTTTTTCCGGCAGGGAGAAAACGAAGTCAACGGTTACGCAACAGGCTGGATTCCGCAGTTTCAGCAATTGTATCAGAACCTCCGGATGGACTATCCGGCGCTTCGGAAAATATACCTGTTTCAGATCAACGTCATGGGAGGGCCACACGAGGCGACGGCCGTTTTCCGGGACTTTCAACGGAATCCGGGGCTTCCGTACGTATCCACTTACGCGACGGTCGGTACACGCGGTTTTGATGGTATTCACTACAACCAGGAAGGGTATGAACAAACCGGCCGGGAAATGTTCCGCCTGGTAGCCAGGGATTTATATAGGTCTGCCGATACGCTTCAGATCGATTCCCCCAATATCCGGAAAGTATACTTCGCCTCTCCCGCAAAGGAGGAGGTTGTGTTGCAATTTGAAGAAGGACAGGAAATGATCTGGCCAGGGGATACAACCGTCCAGAGTTATGACAAAAAATCAACACCGACCTATCAGCTGATTCAGTGGCTGTACCTCGACAAGCAAAGCGGCGGCGTGGCCAGTGGCCGGGTGGAAGGTAACCGGGTATATATCCGCCTGAAGACGCCCGGCGCCGTGACGCGGCTGGGATACCTCCCGCCGAATTTCCCGCAGATGAAATCAGCGGACGTACCCGCCGATGGATATCCGAAACAATTTTCCGGTCCCTTCCTGAAAAACCGGCGGGATCTCAGGGCTTTTTCTTTCTGGGAAGTACCTGTGGCTGCGGCGATCAACCCGCTGACCGGCCTTACTGCTAAAGCGGAGCAGGAAACGCGTATCCGGCTCACCTGGAATGCCTATCTCCAGGCGACAGGCTATATTCTAGAGCGACGTACCGGTGAAACGGGCTCATTCGAAACAATTGCACGGCTTGCTGCCGGTGCAACTGACTATGCAGACGCCAATGTTGCAGGAGGACCGAAGTATTATTACCGGCTCCGCGCGGTAACGCCTACTGCCGAAACGACTGCCGAAGCCAGTGCATACCTGGTACTGATTACATCGACGGATCCGTCCGGTCAAAAAGAACTGCGCATCGGCCCGAATCCGGCGGATCAGGTACTGGTGATTGAAAATCCTGTTGACGCGACCGTGACGGTACTGACGCCGGTCGGTCAGGTACTTTTTAGTCAGGATATCCGGGGAGGCCGGCCGGAACGTGTGCCGGTTGCTTCGCTGCGGGAGGGAATTTACCTGTTACGCATTTCTTCTGCCCGGGAGACTGCCCTGCGCCGCATCTGGATACGGCGGTAAAGACCTTTCTTTTCTCCTGATTTTTTGAAAATAAATCCAGCCCGGCCGGGAAACCCTTGGTAGCTTTGCGCCCAACTACCGGAGTTTGCCGCCTGCTTTCCGGGCGGAGGAACCACTAATCTTATTTATCAATGGAATACCGTATTGAGAAAGATACCATGGGCGAAGTGCAGGTGCCCGCTCATGTGTATTGGGGTGCGCAAACCCAGCGTTCCATCCTGAACTTTCCCATTGCTCAGGATATCAATAAGATGCCGAAGGAGATCATTCAGGCGTTTGCTTACCTGAAGAAGGCCGCGGCCATTACCAATTTCGAGCTTGGCGTATTGCCGGCAGAAAAAAAGGAGCTGATCGGCCGGGTTGCCGATGAAATCCTGGCGCGCGAGCTGGATGACCAGTTTCCCCTGGTGGTTTGGCAGACGGGTTCAGGTACCCAGTCAAACATGAACGTCAATGAGGTGATTGCCTACCGGGCACACGTTCTCAACGGCGGTTCCCTGCTCGACAAGCAGAAGTTCGTGCATCCGAACGACGACGTGAACAAGTCTCAGTCGTCCAACGATACCTTCCCGACGGCGATGCACATCGCAGCCTACAAAATCCTGGCAGAAGTAACGATTCCAGGAATCGAAAAGCTGCGGGATACTCTCCAGGCTAAATCGGAAGCCTTCAAAAACGTCGTCAAAATCGGTCGTACCCACTTCATGGATGCCACGCCCCTGACCCTCGGGCAGGAGTTTTCGGGCTACGTAGCGCAGCTGAATTTTGGGTTGAAAGCGATCCGTAACTCCCTGGCCCACCTGTCGGAACTGGCGCTCGGCGGCACAGCGGTAGGGACGGGTATCAATACGCCGGACGGCTACTCCGAACTGGTTGCGAAACATATTGCCGACCTGACGGGCCTTCCGTTTGTGACGGCTGAAAATAAATTTGAAGCCCTCGCAGCGCACGATGCCATCGTCGAAGCGCACGGCGCGCTGAAGACGGTAGCTGTCAGCCTGATGAAAATCGGAAACGACATCCGGATGCTTTCTTCCGGTCCGCGTGCCGGTATCGGGGAAATCTTCATCCCTGACAACGAGCCGGGCAGTTCCATCATGCCGGGCAAAGTAAACCCGACCCAATGCGAAGCGATGACGATGGTCGCGGCGCAGGTACTCGGAAACGACGTGGCGATCAACATCGGCGGCGCGAACGGCCATTTTGAGCTGAACGTCTTCAAGCCGGTGATGATTTACAACTTCCTGCATTCGGCCCGCCTCATCGGCGACGTCTGCGTGGCGTTTAACGACAAGTGCGCAGTAGGTATCGAGCCGCTGTACGATAATATCAAGAAGCACGTCAACAACTCCCTGATGCTGGTGACGGCCCTGAATACGAAAATCGGTTACTACAAAGCAGCCGAAATCGCTCAGACTGCCCACAAAAACGGCTCTACGCTCAAGGAAACCGCGGTTGCCCTCGGCTACCTGACGCCGGAAGAGTTTGACGAATGGGTGAAACCGGAAAACATGGTCGGAAAGATCTGATCTGACATATCCAACGAGTATCGAGCGCCGGGAAACACTCCCGGCGCTCGTCGTTTTCACGAGGGTGTACGCCGCCGCAGGCATCCGCGATACGGGTTTTCCTGAGTACCTTTACTTTTCGCTCTATACTTTCTCCAATATGGTTAAACATTTCATTCTTGCTTTATCGCTGGTACTGCTCGCCCCGGTATCCTTTGCGCAATCGAAAAAGTACGTCGTCATCGGCTATGTCACCGGAAACGGCTGGAACAAGGCCGACCTGGAAAAGGACGCCAACAAGATGACGCACATCAACTATGCCTTCGCCGTGCCTGCTGCCAACGGCGAACTGGCCCCTCTCGGCAAAAAAGATACCCTCACGCTGAGAGCGCTCCATGAACTCCGCAAAATCAACAAAGACCTCAAACTCCTGATTTCCATCGGAGGCTGGGGCGGCTGCAAGTACTTCTCGGATGTATCGCTCACCGAACCCGCCCGGCAGAAGTTCGCGAAGAGCGCAATGGCCCTCGTCAATGAATTTCACCTCGATGGTATCGATATCGATTGGGAATACCCGGATCAGATCGGCGACGGCAATATCTTCCGGAAAGAAGACAAGCAGAACTATACGCTGCTCCTGAAAACCCTGCGCGAGCACCTGGATGCCCAGGGAAAGAAGGATAACCGACTGAAAACGAACAAGTACCTGCTGACGTCGGCAACCGGCGGCGATACGGCGTTTGTCCACCATACCGAGCTGGGCAAGGCGGCGCGCTACCTCGATTATGTCAACATCATGACGTATGACCTGTATCATGGTAACGACAAGGCGACCGGCCACCATAGTCCGCTCTACCAGTCAAAGCTGAGCAACCGCTCGCGCAATAGCTCCGACGACGCCGTCATGGGCCACGTGAAAGCCGGCGTACCTATCGGAAAAATCGTCCTGGGCGTACCCTTCTACGGACGGGGCTGGACAAATGTGAAGGACGTCAACCACGGCCTCTTTCAACCGCAGGAAAACGGCAAACATTATTTCATCGGCTATACCGAGCTGCAGGAAAAGTATATCAATAAAAACGGCTTTACCCGGTACTGGGACGAGGAAGCGAAGATTCCCTACCTCTGGAATCCCCAAAGCCGTACCTTCTTCTCGTATGCCGATGAAGAATCGATGAAATACAAAATGGAGTATATCAAAAAGAAAGGCCTCGCCGGCGTGATGTTCTGGGAGTACTTCCTGGACCTTCCCGGAAAGAAACTGCTGAACGCCGTCGACGCACTCCGCAAATAAGGTCTTCCGGCAGACTACAGCGTATCCCGCAGTCTGCCGGATTTTTTCCATCAACAACTAGTACGAATGAAACTGATCCTCCCGCTGATGCTGACGGCTACCGTCGCGCTGGGGCAAACGGACAACCCGTTCTTCAGTGCCTATAATACGCCCTACGGCGTTCCTCCCTTTGACAAAATCAAGACGGCACATTTCACTCCTGCCTTTGAGGAAGGGATGAAACAGGAATCGGCTGCGATTCAGGCGCTCGTCCGCCGCCGGGATACCCCGACGTTTGAGAATACCATTCTGGCGCTCGAACACAGCGGCGACCTGCTTGACCGCGTCAGTACCGTCTTTTTCAACCTGAATTCGGCCAATACGAACGACGAACTTCAGGGCATTGCCCGGTCGCTGGCTCCGAAATTATCGAAGCACCGGGACGATATACAGTTGAATCCCCTGCTGTTTCAACGGGTGAAGGCCGTTTATGACCGTCGGAAGGAGCTGAAACTGACGACCGAGCAACAGACCCTGCTCGAAAAAGTTTACCGGAATTTTGTGCGAAGCGGCGCTGCTCTCCCGGCTGAAAAACAGGATCGTCTCCGGCAGATCAACCAGGAATCTTCCCTGCTGACCCTCCAGTACGGGCAGAACCTGCTGGCTGAAAACAATGCCTATACGCTGGTCGTCGATAAAAAAGAAGATCTCTCCGGGCTGCCGGCTTCGCTGGTAGCTGCTGCTGCGGAAGACGCTGCGAAGCGAAATCTTACCGGAAAATGGGTATTTACCCTTCAGAATCCGAGTGTAATGCCCTTCCTGCAATATGCGGACAACCGCACCCTGCGGGAAAAACTGTTCAAGGCATACATCGAACGCGCGAATCACAACGACAAGACCGATAACAAGGAATTGCTGAAGAAGATCGTCGCCCTCCGTGCCGAACGTGCCCGTTTGCTCGGTTACGAAAATCATGCGGTGTATGTCCTCCAGGAAAGCATGGCCCAAACGCCGGCAAAGGTGAACGAGCTCCTCAACCAGTTGTGGTCGGCGACGGTCCCCGTCACCAAACGCGAAGCGGCTGATCTTCAGGCAATGATGGATAAGGAAGGGAAAAGCCAGAAACTGGAAGGCTGGGACTGGCGGTACTATGCCGAGAAGCTGCGCAAGGAAAAATACAACCTGGATGAAGAAGAACTCCGTCCGTATTTCTCCCTCGAAAATGTGAAGCAGGGCATTTTTACGCTCTGCGCACGTCTTTACGGGTTGAAGTTTGTTCCGAAGCCCGAAATTCCGGTGTATCACCCGGAAGCAATGGCTTATGAAGTAACGGAAGAGAACGGCAAGCACATCGGGATTATGTACATGGACTTTTTCCCGCGGGCGAGCAAGCGCGGCGGCGCCTGGATGACCAGCTACCGCAAGCAGGAAATCCGGGACGGCAAGGAAATCGCTCCGGTGGTGTCCATCGTATGCAACTTTTCCAAACCCTCCGGAAACCAACCGGCATTGCTGAATCTCGATGAAACCCGGACGTTCTTCCACGAATTCGGCCATGCGTTGCACGGACTTCTCTCGCATGTGACCTATGGCAGCCTGTCGGGGACCTCGGTTCCCCGGGATTTCGTTGAATTACCCTCGCAGATCATGGAAAACTGGGCGACAGAGCCGGAAGTCATGAAATTATATGCGAAGCACTACCAGACGGGCGAAGTAATTCCGGAGGCGCTTGTCGACAAAATGAAGAAGAGCAGCCTGTTTAACCAGGGCTTTCTGACGACGGAATACCTCGCTGCATCCCTGCTCGACATGGATTATCATACCCTGTCGCCGGAAAAGGCGCCGTCTGACGTAGCTGCTTTTGAGCAGGAATCCATGAGCCGGATCGGCCTGATTCCGCAGATTCCGCCGCGGTACCGGAGTACTTATTTCCAGCATATCTTCTCGGGCGGATATTCGGCCGGATACTATAGTTATATCTGGTCGGCGGTACTGGATGCCGATGCGTTCGAAGTATTCAAACAAAAAGGCCTGTTTGATAAGAAATCAGCCGAATCGTTCCGGAAAAACGTACTCGAGCGCGGCGGCACCGATGAGCCGATGAAACTCTACCGGCGTTTCCGGGGAGCTGAACCGGATATCGAGCCGCTGCTCCGTCGGCGTGGTCTGACGCAGAAGCTGTAGAGGCAAAGAGCATGGGGCAGAGGGCAAGGGGCCAAATCCACCCCTTGCCCTCTGCCCCATGCCCTTTGCGGTTATCAAAAATTGACTATCTTAGCTTGAAATAGCAATAAAATGCCCCCGAAAGGAAGCAGGACAAGGCCATGAAATGGACATTCATCATACAACAGAAAATGAAAGCCGCGCTGGCGCTGGGAAGTATTATGCTTCTGATTGTGCTCAGTAATTTCGTTTCGCGCGGAAACCTCCGGGGAGTAGGCGATGCCTTTGTTTCGATGTACCAGGATCGGCTGATTCCGGCGGTGGACCTGATTTACCTGACCGATCACCTGTACAGCAAGCGGCTATTGGTCGAAAAAACGATTCTTTCGGGGGACAGCCCGGCGTCTGCGGCGTTGCAGTCGACCGTCGCTGCCCATAACCAAAGCCTGGATTCCCTCCTGGCAGCTTTTGCTAAAACGAAGCTTGTAGACCAGGAAAGCAAGACACTTTCAGCACTGAAGTTACAACTCGCGGAGTACAACCGTCTGGAAACCCGTATTCTGGCCCTCTCGTCGGGTGGTTCTCAGGAGGAAGCCCGTGCCCTGTTTGACGGCGTTGCGGCCGGTTCTTTCCGGGAAACCCTGCAGAGTCTCAGCGCCCTGACCGAGATTCAATCGAAAGTAGGAAAGGAACTGATCAAGAGTTCCAACGGCGAAGTGGCGCAGATGAAGTCCCTGGCGATGGCGCAGATGGCGCTGGCGGTTATCGTCGCGCTGGTGATTTTTGCATTGATTTACAGCTCGTCGGCTTTTATACAGCCGAAATCGAATTCCTTTCATTTAAACTGACAGGGGAACTTTCACTTGTCGGGAAGACTTTCTCCCGAAACAGGTTTCTTCCCGATGACAAAACGAGAATGGCTGGCACTTCCGGCCCGCTTCGGCCTGGATGGGTTTATTCTGGCTTTATTAGGAATGATCGGCCTGGCCTGGATCTGGCCGGAGGGAGGGCTCGGAGACGGCCCTTTTTCGCTTTCAACCCTGGCTAATTATGGCGTATCCCTTATCTTCTTCTTTTATGGACTGCGGCTGAACAAGGCCAAGCTTCGGGCAGGGCTGAGTAACTGGCGGTTGCACTTGGTCGTCCATGCGAGTACCTTCCTGCTGTTTCCGTTACTGGTTATTCCGTTAAAAGCCTTGCTGCAAACTCCTGATACACAGCTGATCTGGTTGGGTGTTTTCTTTTTGTCAACACTCCCGTCCACCGTTTCTTCGTCTGTCGTCATGGTATCCATCGCGGAGGGAAATATACCGGCGGCGATTTTCAATGCCAGTATTTCGAGTATCATCGGCGTATTTGTAACGCCGGTCTGGATGCAGCTGGCCAATGTGGAAGGCGGCAGCGGAAGCAGTGCCCACCTGCTCGATGTGATGCAGAAACTCACGCTCCAGGTACTGGTGCCGGTTGTGGCAGGTATTCTGCTCAACCGGTATGGCGGCGCCTATGCAGAGAAAAACAAAAAGTATTTACGCTATTTTGATCAGACAACGATACTGGTCATTGTCTATACGGCTTTCTGTGAATCCTTTGAAAAGCATTTGTTTGCAAGCCTGGGTTTCGGAAGTCTGCTAGTACTGGGAGGAGGAATGGTTTCCCTGTTTTTTGCTGCGTTCTGGATGATTACTATGGTTTGTAACCTGCTGGGATTCAATCGGGAAGACAGGATTACAGCCGTTTTTTGCGGTTCGAAGAAATCCCTCATCCATGGAACGGTCATGTCGAAGGTACTTTTCGCGGGAAGTCCGGCGTTGGGTATTCTGCTGTTGCCGCTGATGATGTACCATGCTCTTCAATTGATTATTGCAAGTATTCTCGCAAGGCAAATGGCGGCTCGCAGCACACTGACGCCTACACCCGCCGGGAAGTAGGAAATGGAAAGAGAATAAGTACTTTTGCCAGGCAGCGTTTTGCACATTCCCCTATGAAAATCAGGAAGAAACCCATGATGGTTGGTTTGATAGTGCTTTTTGTGATCGCCGTGGCAACGGCGGTAGTGTTGAACTTGCCGACGTTTGGCGCTTCGGCGACAGGCAGCCGCCTCGAACGCATTCAGCATTCTCCTCATTATAAGGATGGGGCTTTTGAATATCCGATTCCGACGCCGACGATGGATCCGGCGTTTTCTTTCTGGAAATTGCTCAGGGCGTATATGAATCCGCTGCCGGGGCAGTCGCCCGCGCAACCCCTGCCTGTGGAAAAAACAGATCTGAAAGTATTAAAAGGAAGTGAGCCGTTACTGGTGTGGTTCGGTCACTCTTCCTATTTCCTGCGGATCAATGGAAAGAATATATTGATCGATCCCGTGTTCTGCGAGCGGCCGTCTCCTTTTCAGTTTATCGGTTCGAAGCGGTATCCGGGCACGGAAGTATACTCGGCAGATGATTTTCCGGAACTGGATGCGGTCATCCTTACGCACGATCATTACGATCACCTCGATTATGAGGCGATCACGCGCTTGATTCCGAAGACCCGCCATTTTCATGCTGCCCTGGGGGTAGGTGCCCATCTGGAGCGCTGGGGGGCAAGCCCCGGTGCTATTACGGAGTATGATTGGGGTGATCGGGGCACAATCGGTACAGACATAGAACTGATCGCTACCCCCGCGCGGCATTTTTCGGGTCGCGGGTTCGGCCGGAATAAAACACTGTGGACGTCTTTCGTTTTCCGGACGAATGATCTGAAGTTGTTTTTGGGAGGAGATTCCGGGTTTGGCCCGCACTTTAAAGAGATTGGCGAGAAGTATGGTCCGTTTGATCTCGCATTATTGGAATGCGGACAGTACAATGAAATGTGGCCGCGCATCCATATGATGCCGGAAGAAACAGCGCAGGCGGCGGTAGAACTCAAGGCCCGCACGCTCATGCCGGTGCACTGGGCGAAGTTTACCCTGGGGCTGCACCCCTGGAAGGAGCCGATTGAGCGGGTCGTAAAAAAGGCAGGAGAACTTCATCTTCCATTAATGACGCCGCGGATCGGCCAGGTGGTGATGTTGAAGGATACGCTTTTGCCGACCGAACATTGGTGGGCGCCGTTAAAGTAGAGAGAATTTAGGGTTCCGGTTTTCGTTTTGGAGGCCGGTTTTTAGCCAAAACGGGCTGAGGTGTATCAAAACCACAGTCCGTTTCTGTTTTTTACGGGAAGGGGCTCTATTTTTTTTCGAGGTATAAGCTCCTGAGGGGTAAGGAGTTAAGGGATTAGAATGGATAGTAAGAAAAATAGTTTGGTAAAAGTGTTGACAAGAGGGGGTAAAAAGCTGCATCTTTGCACTCCCAAACGACGGGAAGAGGGAATGTAAGCTGGTGTAAGTAATTGAGGGAGAGGGAGTTAGGAAAAATAAATTTAAAATTTTTCTTGACAATGGGGTGTTAAAATGACTAGTTTTGCAACCCGGTTAAGGGAAGAAAGGAAAAGGGAGTGGGGTTGAGGCGAGGGCGAAAAAAAACTTTCAAAAATTCTTGACAAGCGGCTTTCGAAGTAGTAACTTTGCAGCCCGGTTTGAAAGAAAGACCAAAAAAAGAAAACGGAAAAGCGGAATTTGGCTTTGAAGTTT
>NZ_FNGS01000010.1 GCF_900103285.1 Siphonobacter aquaeclarae
GATACTGGGTTCGCCCCCGGGAAAGTAGGTAATCGCCTCCCATTAATGGATAGCAAAGCTCCTGTAACCGGGAGCTTTTGCTGTTTTTAGGCAGTTGTCGGCTGTCAGCTGTCGGCGATCGGCTGTCGACTTTTAAGCGGTAGGCTGTAAGCTATAGGCGGCAACACGCCCCTTGCGAATTACCCCAGGTGCTCCCCAAACGGAAGAGCGCCTTTTGCGTGATATACAGGTAGCTGCAACTACCGATATTACCCCCGAGCCCTGATTGCTTTAAGCTGACTGCCGAAATGAAAAACGCCCTCCAGACCGGAGAGCGTTTTTTGATGTAATACTGACACCGCGAGCAATAGCTTAAGGCCTAAAGCTTATTGCTTACTGCCGAAAATTGACCGCCGATCGTTGCAGCTTTAAGCCAATCCCTGACTGCTGACTGCCGATCGCCCCCTATCTTTCCCATATGAATCTCGATCTTACCGGAAAAACAGCCCTTGTCTGCGGGAGTACGCAGGGGCTTGGCTGGGCAACAGCCGTAGAACTGGCACAATTGGGTGCAACGGTTGTGCTATTGGCGCGTAACGAAGACCGGCTCAAAGCCCGTGTCGCCGAGCTGAATCGGTCTGCCGGACAGGAGCACCATTACCTCGTTGCCGATTTTACTTCGCCGGAAAATGTAAAAGAGGCCATACAGACCTTTCTCAGGCGGCATAACACGATCCACATCCTCGTCAACAATACAGGCGGCCCCGCGGGCGGTGCTATCCTCGATGCCGAGCCGGAAGCCTTCGCATCAGCTTTTAGCGCCCATTTGCTCTGCAATCAGGTACTTGTTCAGGCTGTCGTGCCCGGAATGAAAGCTGCCGGTTTTGGACGTGTTGTCAATATCATTTCCACATCCGTTAAAATGCCGCTGCCCGGCCTGGGTGTTTCCAATACCATCCGCGGAGCCGTTGCCAGTTGGTCCAAAACCCTGGCAGGCGAATTAGGCCCCTTTGGGATCACCGTAAACAATGTTCTTCCAGGATACACGGAAACAGCCCGGCTCGACTATGTCCTCGGGCAGCGTGCTGAACGCGAGTCCAGAAGCCTGGAAGACATCAAAAAGGAGGTTTCTAAAGATATCCCAGCCAGACGAATCGGTCAGCCAGAAGAGTTCGGCTCAGCAGCAGCGTTCCTCTGTACGCCCGCAGCGGCCTATATCAACGGAATTAATCTGCCCGTCGATGGCGGAAGATTAGGTTGTTTGTAATTTCACGACATGCATGTACCCATTCTTCGCCGGCCGGAAGCGCTGAAGCCGGGCGATACCGTGGCCCTGATGGCCCTGGCAAGTAAAATCGATTACGACAAAGTCATCCCACCGGCCATAGCCGTGCTGGAGAAATGGGGACTCAAGGTTGTCGAAGGACAATCTCTCAAAAGTCACTGGCATACTTTCGCCGGAACGGACGATATCCGCAGGGCCGATTACCAGCGGTTTCTGAACGACACATCGGTCAGGGCGATTATTTCAGCCCGTGGCGGGTATGGCAGTTCCCGTATCCTGGACCAGATTGACTATACGGCTTTTCAACAGCATCCGAAATGGGTGGCTGGCTTTTCTGATATCACAGCGGTATTATGCGACATCTACCGGCAGGGAATCGAAAGCCTGCATGCTACGATGCCCAAGCTGTTTTTTCAGGATGAAACCGGTTATTCCCTGGAATCACTCAGGAAGCTGCTGTTTGGAGAGGAAGTAATTTACCAGACCGTTCCCCAGGCCGATAACCGGTCGGGAACAGCCACAGGCACGCTCGTAGGCGGTAACCTCTGCCTGTTTGTTCATGTAGCGGGTTCACCGGCCGACGTGGATACGAAAGGCAAGATTCTCTTTCTTGAAGAAACAGAGGAATTTCACTATTCCGTCGACCGGTATATGGTCCAGCTACGGCGGGCAGGAAAACTGGAGGGGCTCGCAGGATTGATTGTAGGAAGCTTTTCAGAGCTTCGGGACAAGCCGGAGGACTTCGGTATGTCTATCCGTGAAATTATTCAGTACTGGGTGAAAGACTACTCTTTTCCGGTGGTCTATGGCTTCCCGGTCGGTCACGAAGCCGGAAACCTCGCGTTGCCGGTCGGTCGGAATGCCCGGCTGACGGTTGCTTCGGACGAAGTACGGCTCGAGTTTGTCTAAACAAATACCATCGTCAGGACGCCGGCCAGCATGATGATTTTGCAGAGCGTACTCAACCGGGCGAAATCCTGCTTGGTATCGGCATAGTAGAGCTGATAAGTCAGGTAGCCCACCGGAAAGAGGAGCCCGACAAAAACATACCGGAGCGTTTGATTCTGCAGGGGAGCCGTCATCGAGAAAAGGATGACAACAAACAACGCGATCAGCGTGTAGAGCAGGTACTTGGTCCGGGGAATGCCCCAGAGAATAGGCAATGTCTGACAGCCGAACGTCGCATCTCCCCGGACATCTTCCATATCCTTGATAATTTCCCGAATCAGGGAAATACTGAAAGCGAACAGCGCGTAGATATAGACTTCTGTCTCATGGCGATGGTAATGAACCGCCATCACGACCAGCGAGAGGCCCGTCAGCAGCGAAACCATGAGGTTTCCCCAGAAGGGAAGCCGCTTCAGGTGATTTGAATAGAGCCAGAGAAAGAAAACGGCAAGTGTATTGAGGAGAAAGACTTTCCGGTCGACCAGCCATCCCAGCGCTATTCCCGCAAAATTCAGAAAGAGATTGATACCCATGGCCCATCGCCGCTTCAGGTAGCGTCCGATGATGACCTTTTCGGGTTTGTTAATCAGGTCGATCTTGATGTCGTAGTAATCGTTGATGATGTAGCCGGCCGCGGCGATGCAGCTTGTTGCCAGGGCGAGCAGGAATACGTCCCGTTCCACCAGCAAGCGGTACCAGGGAATGGATTCTTCGCCGATCAGGGTAAAACGGACCAGGTATTGGGTAAACGCCAGGATCAGCAGGTTCGGCCAGCGGATCAGCCGGAAAAAACCGGTAACGATCTGACGGGCTGTCGGCTTGGGTTTATGGCGCATGTAGTTACTTCTTTCGCAGGGAATACGTAAAATTACGGCAAGAAAAGCGAACGAAAGGCATTTGCTGCCACCTCCGCCCATTTCTGTTCATCCAAAATTAATAGACGAGTTACGGCCTGACCGAAACCAACCGAACAATAGTTCTGTTGTACGGCAAACGGAAACGAATCATTCTGCATACATCGATGAATATAGGCATAGTGTGCTACCCGACTTTTGGAGGTAGTGGAGTCGTCGCTACCGAGCTGGGCAAAGCATTGGCCAAAAATGGGCACCGTGTTCATTTTATCACGTACAGTCAGCCTACCCGGCTTGACTTTTTCAACGAAAACGTCTTTTACCACGAGGTTTTTATTCCATCGTATCCGTTGTTTCAGCACCCGCCGTATGAGCTCGCGCTGTCGAGCAAGATGGTGGAAGTGGTGAAAAACCATCAGCTGGATCTCCTGCACGTGCATTATGCCATTCCGCATGCTTCAGCGGCCTACATGGCCAAGCAAATCCTCCGGACGCAGGGAATTACCATTCCGGTTATCACAACGCTGCACGGAACGGATATTACACTGGTTGGAAAAGACCCGTCTTTCGAGCCGGTTGTTACTTTCAGCATCAACGCTTCTGACGGGGTAACGGCGGTATCCGAAAGCCTTCGCCGCGACACCTACGAACAGTTTGCCGTGGAGCGGGAAATCGAAGTAATTCCGAACTTCATTGACCTGGAGCGCTTTCAAAAGCAGAAAAAGGACCATTTCAAAATGGCCATTGCGCCGCTCGGGGAAAAAATACTGCTCCACATTTCCAATTTCCGGAAAGTGAAGCGGATCGAGGATATTCTTCGCATGTTTGCAATACTCCGGAAGGAAATGTGTGTGAAGTTGCTCCTCATCGGCGACGGTCCCGAACGGGCCGGTCTCGAAAAAATGGCGCGGGAAATGGGCATCAGTCAGGATATCCGTTTTCTCGGGAAGCTCGATGCGATTGAAGAAGTACTGTCGATTGCCGATCTTTTCGTCATGCCTTCCGAAAAAGAAAGCTTTGGACTGGCTGCACTGGAAGCAATGGCCTGTGAAGTACCCGTGATTTCATCCAACGCTGGAGGTATTCCGGAGGTAAATATTCAGGGAAAAACCGGGTTTATTTCGGAAGTAGGGGATTACGAAGACATGGCCCGTAACGCTGCCTTTGTCCTCCAAGATGAGCAGCTGCCGGTTTTCCGGGCGCATGCGCTGGCCCGGGCCAAAGAGTTTGATATCAACCTGATTTTACCGCGGTACGAGTTTTTCTATCAAAAGATTGTCGCGCAGAGCAAATCCGCGTTGCCCGACCTCGAAATAGCCTGATCCATCATCCGCAGCGATCCTTCCCTATGAACTCCAATATTCCGAAAACTTCGCAGAAACGTGTCGTCATCATCGGTGCCGGTTTCGGCGGACTTGCCCTGGCCCGGAAGCTCTCGGCATACCCCGAAATCCAGACGGTGCTGCTGGATAAAAACAACTTCCACCAGTTTCAGCCGCTTTTCTATCAGGTGGCGATGGCTGGTCTGGAGCCCAGCTCGATTTCGTTTCCGCTTCGCAAGGCGTTTCAGAATAAGCTGCACGTTCATATCCGGGTGACGGAAGTACTCCGGATTGATACGGACAAGCGGGAGGTCGTGACATCGACGATGGGCGGTATTTCGTACGACTACCTTGTCATTGCTGCCGGCGCCGGTACCAATTTCTTTGGTATGCAGAACATTATCGACCGGGCGCTGCCCATGAAGTCGGTAGGCGAGGCGCTGGCACTGCGAAACCGGATGCTCGAGAACTTCGAACGGGCGCTGATTGCCGACGATATCGAAGACCGGCAGGGGTTGATGAATGTTGTCGTGGTCGGTGGGGGGCCTACGGGAGTTGAGTTGTCTGGTACTTTAGCAGAGATGAAGGTGCATATTCTGCCGAAAGACTATCCTGAACTGGATTTCCGGCAGATGCAGATCTACCTCGTGGAAGCCGGCGCCGAATTGCTCGGGCCTATGTCGGTGGAGTCTCAGGTAAAATCAAAACAATACCTGCAGAACCTTGGCGTGCATGTGTTGCTCAATTCACGGGTGACGGATTACGACGGACAGCACGTCCACCTGCTGGATGGCACCATACTCCGGACAGATAACCTTGTCTGGGCGGCCGGTGTCAAAGCCAATACCTTCGAAGGTATTCCGGTAGAGAAACTGGGCCGTGGCGGCCGTCTGAAAGCCAATGAGTTCTGCCAGGTAGAAGGCTATGACAACATTTTCGCGATCGGAGACGTGGCGATTCTCAGCGGTGATGACAAGTTTCCCGGCGGGCATCCGCAGCTGGCGCAGCCGGCTATTCAGCAGGGAAAAATACTCGCTGAGAACCTGCTTCGGCTGATCCGCGGCGAGGAAATGAAAGGATTCCGGTACAAGGACCTGGGATCCATGGCGACTGTCGGGCGTAACCTGGCCGTTGTGGACCTCCCGTTCCTCAAGTTTCAGGGATTTCTGGCGTGGATGACGTGGATGTTCGTACACCTGATGTCGATTGTTGGCGTCAAAAACCGCCTGCTGATTTTCATCAACTGGATCTGGAGTTACATCACCTATGACCAGTCGCTCCGGTTGATCATACGGGCAAAGGAACCTAAGCTTAAGCCGGTTATCCACGAGTCTGTAGAAGTTAACCCATCCTGATGCACGGGAACAATTGACAGAAGTCAGTCTTTCTTCCGTCTCTGATACGTATTTTTGCACTTTCTACCGATAACCACGCGTAGCCATGGAACCACAAAAACTCAGACCTAAAAACTCTGGAACCAAAAAACTATTCGACAACCCTGTACTCGAAGCACTATCCCGGACACACATAGCCATCCCGGTGTCGATGTTTTTCATTGCGGGAGGCGCATTGGGGTGGTACGCATTCACGCATACGGATCTGACTAACTGGCTGATCGGCGTATTGTTCGTGGCGGGTGTCATCAGCTTCACGTTTGTAGAGTACTGGATGCACCGGAGCGTATATCACATTGAGCCGACGACCCCGGCCCGTGCCAAATTTCAATATACCACGCACGGTGTACACCACGAATATCCGAAAGACAAGAGCCGCCTGGCCATGCCTCCGCTGCTGGCGCTGATCATTGCGACGCTCCTCTTTACGATCTTTTTCGTGATCATGGGCGAAGCGGCCTACGCCTTCTTCCCGGGCTTTATCTGGGGCTACGCGGGCTACCTGCTGGTACACTACTGCGTGCATGCCTATCCCCCGCCGAAGAACTTCCTGAAGCATCTCTGGATCAATCACGCCATACACCACTACAAGGATGGCAACGTTGTTTTCGGCGTTTCGTCGCCCCTGTGGGACTACGTCTTCCAGACCATGGACGACAAGTCCAAGAAAAAAGAGACCGGAAAAGCGATGGAAACGCTCTGAGGGCTTATTCCTGACTCCCTGGCAACGGGCCGCCTGCTCCAGGCGGCCCGTTGTGTTTCACGTTCTTAAAATTTCTGAAGGGTAGCCGTGCTGCCGCGTTTCTTCGTTATTTTGCAAGTATGGTTGAGAAGCGTTGGACATATCAAATACCCCCCGAGACGCAGGAAGAAAAAGAACGGGTGGAAGAACTGGCGCAGGCCATTAACCTGAACCCGTTTCTGACGACTCTTCTCTGGCAACGGAACATTCGTTCCTTCGACGACGCAAAAGCTTTTTTCCGGCCTCAGTTGAATCAACTGCACGATCCCTTTCTGATGAAAGACATGGACCGGGCGGTAGAACGGCTGAGCCATGCCCTCAAGGCTGGTGAGAAGATTCTTGTGTACGGAGATTATGACGTTGACGGAACGACATCCGTCGCGCTTTTCTACGGTTTTCTACGGACGTTTTACCCGTCACTGGAATTTTATATACCGGACCGGTACAAGGAAGGCTACGGCGTTCAGCAGCCGGGTATTGACTATGCGTTGGCTAACGGCTTTACACTGATTGTGACACTTGACTGTGGAATTAAGTCCGTCGACCTGATCAACAGCGCCCGGGAGCAGGGTTTGGATTTCATTATCTGCGATCACCACCGTCCGGGAGATCAGCTGCCCGATGCAGTTGCCGTGCTTGATCCCAAGCGGGAAGACTGTCAGTATCCGTTTAAAGAGCTGACAGGGTGCGGCGTAGGTTTCAAACTGCTGCAGGCTTACTGCCAGTATGAAGAGATCAGCCAGGAGCCCCTGCTGGAATACCTGGATCTCGTAGCGGTCAGCATCGCCGCGGATATCGTCCCGATTGTGGGCGAAAACCGGATACTGGCTTATTACGGGTTGAAGCAACTCAATGCGGCTCCCCGTATGGGCCTGAAAACCCTGATCCGGGCGGCGGGTATGAAGCCTCCGCTGGACATTACCAACGTTGTTTTCGGATTAAGTCCCCGGATCAATGCCGCCGGCCGTATCAAGCATGCCTACGACGCGGTGAATCTCCTGCTTTGCGAAGATGAAGCGGAAGCGGAAGACTTCGCCCGTATCATCAACGTACACAACACCGATCGCCGGGAGTTCGATACGCGCATCACGCAGGAAGCCCTGGAGATGATTGAAGGGAACGACTGGCTTCGCTCGGCGAAAACGACCGTACTGTTCAAAAACGACTGGAACAAGGGCGTCGTCGGAATTGTAGCCAGCCGTTGCATAGAGCGGTATTACCGTCCGACGATCATTCTGACCGAATCAAACGAAAAAGCGGCCGGGTCGGCAAGGTCGGTACCGGGTTTTGATGTGTACGAAGCCATTGAAGCCTGCTCGGACCTGCTTGAACAGTTCGGCGGGCATATGTATGCGGCCGGTTTGACGCTTAAGGTAGAAAATGTACCTCTTTTTCAGCAGCGGTTTGAAGAGGTAGTCGCCCGGAAAATCCGCTCGGAAGATCTCACGCCGCAGATCGACATTGACATGAAGCTGCCGCTGACGACGATCAGCGACAAGTTCTTCAGCATTCTCAGCCAGATGGGGCCTTTCGGGCCGCAGAACATGACGCCGGTATTTGTAGCAGAGCAGGTATATGTCTACGGAACACCCCGTATCCTCAAGGAAAAACATCTGAAGATGGACGTACGCCAGCAGGGTGGAGGCGTATTCCCCTGCATCGGTTTCGGCCTGGCGCACTTTTATGAACCCTTGCTGGAAGGGAAGCCGTTCGACCTTTGTTACCAGATCGAAATGAATGAGTTTCAGGGACGGCGGAACCTCCAGCTTCATATCAAAGACATTAAATTCCGGACAGCCTGAAGCGGCGCCGGAGCACGAATCGCATGATTCTTCGTACCGAAAATCTGGTCAAGAAATATGGACAGCGCCTGGTCAATGACCACGTGAGCTATCAGGTGGCACAGGGCGAAATTGTCGGACTTCTCGGGCCCAACGGCGCGGGAAAGACGACGTCTTTCTACATGGCAACCGGGCTGGTGAAGCCCAACAGCGGCAAAGTATATCTCGACGACCAGGACGTAACCAACCTTCCGATGTTCAAGCGGGCCCGGTTGGGCGTGGGCTACCTGGCGCAGGAAGCCTCCGTTTTCCGGAGCCTGACAGTCGAAGAAAACATCCTGGCAGTACTGGAGCTCCGCGGCGGGATGAATAAGACCGAGCGCCGGGAGAAAATGGAGTCGCTGCTGGAGGAATTCAGCCTCACGCACGTCCGCAAAAACAAAGGACAGGTACTGTCGGGCGGGGAGCGCCGGCGCACGGAAATTGCCCGCAGCCTGGCTGTAGATCCGAAGTTTATCCTGCTGGATGAGCCGTTCGCCGGGGTGGATCCGATTGCCGTGGAAGAAATCCAGGGTATTGTCGCGAAGCTGAAATTCCGGAATATCGGCATCCTCATTACCGACCACAACGTGGACGAAACGCTGTCGATTACTGACCGCGCCTACCTGCTTTTTGAAGGAAAGATACTCCGTGCCGGCACGCCGGAAGAGCTCGCCGCCGATCCGGTTGTGCGTCGGGTATACCTGGGTACGCATTTCGAGTTGAAGCGGAAGATCTGACAGCAGGGCGGGGTATTCCGGAAAAGCGAGCGGAAAGACCGTCGCAAAATCCGGCGATTCGCCCTACCTTTGCACCATGCAAGATCGCTATGCGCAACGGGGGGTATCTGCCTCCAAAGAAGACGTACACAAAGCCATCGCCGCTTTGGACAAGGGACTTTTCCCGAAAGCTTTTTGTAAGATCGTTCCCGATACCCTTGCCGGAGATCCGGAATACTGCACGATTATGCACGCCGACGGGGCAGGTACAAAAACTTCCCTGGCGTATCTGTACTGGAAAGAAACCGGAGACCTGTCTGTTTGGAAAGGCATTGCGCAGGATTCCATCGTGATGAATACCGACGACCTGCTATGCGTCGGCTGCACCGGCCCGGTATTGCTTTCCAGCTCTATCGACCGGAATAAAAACCGGATTCCCGGAGAAGTAATCGCTGAAATCATCAACGGTACTGAAGAAGTCCTGGCCATGCTCCGCGAGCACGGCGTGGAAATCTACTCGACGGGTGGCGAAACGGCCGATGTAGGAGATCTGGTTCGTACCATTACGGTCAACAGTACCGTCGTGGCCCGTATGAAACGCTCCGACGTCATCTCCAACGACCGCATCGAGGCCGGTGACGTAGTCGTAGGCCTGGCCTCTTACGGACAGGCTGCATACGAATCTTCCTATAATGGTGGAATGGGCTCGAACGGACTTACCTCTGCCCGCCACGACGTGCTCGGTCATTACCTGGCGGCGCTGTACCCCGAGAGTTTTGATCCCGAAGTACCTTCTGATCTGGTATACAGCGGCTCGCGCCGCCTGACGGATCCGGTTGAAGGTACTCCGCTGAATGTGGGCCAGCTGGTTCTGTCTCCTACGCGGACCTATGCGCCGGTTGTCAAGGCGATTCTTTCCGAAATCCGCCCGCATGGGATGGTACACTGCTCGGGAGGCGCACAGACGAAGGTGCTGCACTTTATCGATAATCTTCACGTCGTCAAAGACAACCTGTTTCCGATTCCTCCGCTGTTCCGCCTGATTCAGGAAGAAAGCGGTACGGCCTGGTCGGAAATGTACAAGGTCTTCAACATGGGCCATCGCCTGGAAGTGTACCTGCCCGAAGCGGAAGCGCAGCGGGTTATTGAAATTTCCCGGTCGTTCGGCATCGAGGCACAGGTAATTGGCCGGGTTGAAGCGTTTGAAGGCAAGCGGGTAACGGTCCGGAGCGAGTTCGGCGAATTTACGTACGGAGACTGAGGCATGGGGGAAACGATCCAATCTGTTGAACCCGCGCTGGGAACGGGCGTATATACCGTTCCAGATGTCGCACATATTCTCCTGCTGCCGCTGACGCGGGTCCGTCGCTGGCTGGATGAATTCTGGAACGGACGGCTGTCCGAAACGACCGGTATGACCTATTCCTGGGGAAAAGGCCGCGACCGCGTTGTCACATTCCAGACCCTGATTGAATTCTATGTATTCTTCAAGCTGCGGGAGCTCGGGATTTCGACGACCCGGATTTTGCAGGCCCATGAAGTCAGTTCCCGGTTGTTGCAAACGCCGTTTCCGTTCGCGTCGTCGTTTTTGCTGACCGATAGTAAGACGTTATTTGTCGAAATCGGAAACGAAACGCTGATCACTGCCGATTCCCGGCTGCAGTATGAAATCCGTGAAGTCATGGAAGGCTTTTGCCGGAAAATCGAGTTCGACGCCGACAAGCTGGCGTCAAAATTCTGGCCATTGGGCAAGGACCGCTCCATCGTGATCGATCCGCACCGGCAGTTTGGTCAGGCAGTGATTCAGGGAACGTCTGTTCTGGCCGAAACCCTTCACCGGATTCACCTCGGAGGAGAAGAAAAGGAAACGATTGCCAGCCTGTTTGCGGTAACGCCGGCACAGGTCGACGACGCCCTCTTCTTCGTTAACCGTTCTGCCTCATGAAACTCTTTCTGGATACGAATCTGACACCTTTTTTTCCGGCAGCCCTGCAAAGCGCGCTGGGGATGCTTCCGTGGAAAGAGGGAGAGTTTTCAGGTAAGCGCGACGCCGTACTGCTGACTCCGGAACTGAATGTTCATCGGACGCCTTCCCACTGGGCCATTCTCCGGAAACTGGGCGTAAGCGTGATATTCGTTTCCCTGCCGCCAGAGGGCGTATGGTTTCTCGACGAAGCAGCTATCCGGCAGAAGCGCTGGGAAGACATACTTCGCAAATGCAACCGGCAGGAAACCCGCCCGTTTGCCTTTCGGTGCGACCTGAACGGCACGCGCCTCAAAGCGTTATGACGCTCCATATCCGGGTAAAGCCCAACAGCAAGGTCGACGGACTCGCCTATGACGACGCCGGAAATCTCACCGTTAAAATCAAGGCTCCGGCACAGGACGGTAAAGCCAACGACTACCTGGTGAAGTACCTGGCAGGCGTTTTCGGTATTTCGAAGTCCAAAGTACAGCTCGTATCCGGCTTCACCAATCCCCATAAAAAGTTGGAAATTGACGCTGAAGAGGCAGAAATCAAGCAAATACTACAACAGCTTGTGTAGCTCCCGCAACTCGCTGATCTGATAGGTAGCATGCTCGTAAGCCGGGTAGTGCGATTGCTCCGGCCGGAAATACACCGCGTCCATGCCGACGCTCAAGGCTCCGGCGATATCCGTTTCGGGGTTATCGCCAATCATCAGTGATTCCGACACAGCAGCGCCGGTTAATTCCAGCGCAAAACGGAACATCTTCTCTTCCGGCTTCTGCGCACCTGCTCTGGAGACCGTAATCACTTCCCGGAAGTAGTCTGTAATACCACTGCTTGACATTTTAATGGCCTGTACCTCGTCAAAACCGTTGGTCAGAATGTGCATTTCGTACTTCGGCGCGAGGTAGTCGAGCAACTCTTTCGTGCCGGGCAGGAGGTGGGGCTTGTAAGAACATTGCGCGAGGTACCATTCGCTGTATTCGTCACAATGCGGGTGCTCGTCACAACCCAGCGCGCTCATCACTTCCCGGAAGCGGCGGTGCCGCAATTCAGCTTTGGTAATGCGGTTGGTATCGTGCAGGTGCCAGAGCTGTGCATTAACCTGGCCGAATGTTTGCTGGAGGAGGCTTTTTCCGCTTACACCAAATGTTGCAAGTCCGAAATGATCATACAAATCAGCCAGGGTTTCATTGGAGTTCCGTTCAAAATCCCACAGGGTATGGTCCAGGTCAAAAAAGAGATGTTTGTACGCCGGCATGATGGAATATTTTCTTGTCCTTTATCTGTGGACGGTGTTTCTCGAGAAAATCGGTGAATAACTCCAGCTCGTCGAGCAGGGGTTGGAAATCATACGAATCGTAATGGTACGTTTCGAGGTAAACGTTCTGGAAATCGGTAATGAGGTAGTCCAGCTGACGAATATTCCATTGACGGAGACCCAGCAGATATAACGTCTGAAAGTGATGGGCGAACTTCGGCGGCTGGTAAGAAGCCGTGGTTTTGATGTCTATGGCGCGGTTTCCGCCCACGATATCGACAAGCCCGTAGAACTCGACATGCCGGATAGCCGTCCGCACATAAAACTGCGTTTTATACCGGAACGGCAGGTGACTCCGCATTTGCCGGATAATATCCGCGGAAAAAGCTTCTTCTCCCTTGCCGGTGACGAGCGCCGTTTCGAAGTTCACGCCGCGTAGCTGAGCCTCTGTTTGCGGACGGGGTACACGATTGATCCGGTCGATCAGCTCCTGCTCACTCACGTAGAGGTCTCCTTCGCTGTTCCGGGCTTCGTGGTGAAACAGTGAAAAGGACTGAAGCAAAGAGGGATAGATGCGGTAGCGAAGCATTTTAAGGGCTTTAAGCTATATGCTGCAGGCTTTAAGCAAAAGGCTGTTACCAATGGTCTTCTTTTTAACTTTCTGTGAATTCTGTGTTTTCTGTGAGAGATTTAATTTTTTCTCACAGAAAACACAGAATTCACAGAAAAGGCTCGATGAGGGAACTGAACCGGTTACTATCCGATTACAGCCTACAGCCTACAGCCTACAGCCTACAGCCCGAGGCTCGTAAGCGCCTCGCGGAGCGCTTCAATCTTGCGTTCGGCGTCGGCTTTTTTCTGCCGTTCCTTCTCTACGATTTCCGGCTTGGCGTTGGCAACAAACCGTTCGTTGGAAAGCTTGGCGTCGACCGACTTCATAAAGCCTTCGTTGTATTCAATTTCTTTCGAGATACGTTCGCGTTCGGCTTCCACGTCGATCTTTTCACCGAGTTCGATGAAGAGCTTGTCGACGTTGACGAGAAACGCCGTTGCACCGGCTACGTCTTCCTCAACTACACGGATCGGAGAGGTATTGGCGAGTTTCCGGACAATACCGTCAATCCGGTTGAAGCGTGCCGGCGCATCGGTCCGGACGGCCAGCGGCAACTCTTCCTTCGGCGAAAGGCCTTTGGAATTCCGCGTTTCCCGGATTTTCGTCACAATCTCAAACAGCGCGTCAAAATCGGCGAGCAGGGCGGCGTCAACCGCTCCGACCGTCGGATAGGCCGCCCGGCTCAGGCTTTCGCCTTCCCGCCGGTCGCGGAGATTCTGCCAGATTTCTTCGGTGATGAAGGGCATGAAGGGATGCATCAGCGCCATCAACTGATCGAAGAACGTCAGCGTCGCTTCATAGGTTTCCCGATCGATCGGCGTTTCGAAGGCCGGTTTGATGATCTCCAGGTAGTTCGAACAGAATTCGTCCCAAATCAGCTTATAGGCAGCATGCAGGGCGTCTGAAATCCGGAATTTGCTGAAGTGATCGAGGATTTCGGCCAGAGTCGTATTCAGCTTCGACTCAAACCAGGCTACTGCCAGGCGGTTTCCTTCCGGTGCGGGCTGATCTGAGATTTCCCAGCCTTTCAGCAGGCGGAAAGCATTCCAGACCTTGTTGCAGAAGTTACGGCCCTGCTCACATAGCTTTTCGTCAAACAGCAGGTCGTTACCGGCAGGAGCCGAAAACAGCAGGCCAGTCCGGACGCCGTCGGCGCCGAATTTCGCAATCAGGTCGAGCGGGTCAGGGGAGTTGCCGAGCTGTTTCGACATCTTCCGGCCTTTGGCGTCCCGTACGATTCCGGTGAGGTATACGTTTTTGAACGGCCGCTCGCCCATGAATTCATACCCGGCCATGATCATCCGGGCTACCCAGAAGAAAAGGATATCCGGCCCCGTAACGAGGTCACTCGTGGGGTAGTAATACTTGATATCCTTATTTTCCGGATCCTGAATGGCATCAAATACGCCGAACGGCCACAGCCAGGATGAAAACCAGGTATCGAGCACATCATGATCCTGTTCGAGATCCTGCTCGGTGAGGGCGAACAATTGCAGGTCGCGCTGCGCTTTCCGCAGGGCTTCCCGCTTGTTTTTCGCTACGATGATCGTGCCGTCTTTCAGGTAGAAGGCCGGAATCTGCTGGCCCCACCAGAGCTGGCGGGAAATACACCAGTCGTGGATGTTTTCCATCCACACCCGGTAGGTATTCTTGAATTTCGCCGGAATCAGGGCAACGTCGTCGTTCATGACGGCGTCCAGGGCCGGCTTCGCCAGGTCTTCCATTTTCAGCCACCATTGCATCGAGAGTTTGGGCTCGATGACGGCGCCGGTACGTTCGGAAGTCCCTACGTTCGACTTGTAATCTTCAATCTTTTCGAGGAAACCCTTTTCCTCGAGCTCCTTGATGATCGCCTTGCGGGCAGCAAAACGGTCGACACCAACGTAGATCTGCGCCTTTTCGTTGAGCGTGCCGTCGTCGTTGAGGATATCGAGTACCGGCAGACGGTGTTTCTGGCCAAGTTCGTAGTCGTTCAGGTCGTGTGCCGGCGTTACTTTCAGCGCGCCGGTTCCGAAGTCCATCGTCACGTATTCATCAAGAATAACAGGGATTTCCCGGTCGATGAGCGGAATCCGGACTTTCTTTCCGTGGAGGTGGGTATACCGCTCGTCTTCCGGGTGAACGCAGATCGCGGCATCCGCCATGATCGTTTCCGGGCGGACGGTCGCGATGGTCACAAACGCACCATCTTCCCCAACCACAGGGTAGTTGATGTAAACCAGGCGGGATTGTACTTCCTTGAAGATTACTTCTTCGTCGGAAAGCGCCGTTTTGCCCTGGGGATCCCAGTTCACCATCCGGACACCGCGGTAGATCAGCCCTTTGTTGTAGAGACGAACGAATACTTCGATGACCGAATCGTAATACGTTTCGTCCATCGTGAAGCGGGTGCGGTCCCAGTCGCAGGAAGCGCCGAGCTTTTTCAGCTGCTCCAGGATGATTCCGCCGTATTTTTCCTTCCACTCAAACGCGTAGGTGAGGAATTCTTCACGGGTGAGGTCGGTTTTAGCGATTCCCCGTTCCTTCAGCATGTTGACGACCTTGGCTTCGGTCGCAATGGAGGCGTGGTCGGTTCCCGGCACCCACAGTGCTTCCTTTCCTTCCATCCGGGCTTTGCGGATGAGGATATCCTGGATCGTGTTGTTCAGCATGTGTCCCATGTGCAGGATACCTGTCACGTTGGGAGGCGGAATCACGATCGTATAGGGTTCTTTGGCGGGGTCCGGCTGAGAGGCGAAGACTTTGTGCTTCAACCAGTACGCGTACCACTTATCTTCAACTTCTGTGGGAGAATACGTTTTGGAAATCGAGCTCATGGAAACAGTAGTGATGGTCCGGAAAACCCCTTCCGGGACAGCATTTGGAAACACAAAGATACGCATTCCGGCCCTGTGGGAGGAAATAATGTTGGGAGGGCATCCGGCCCGGTTCCGGACCGTCCGGCAGTACCTGCGCGGAGCAATGGCAAAAAAGGCTATTTTTGTTCCATGAGGCGTATTTTACTGAGTCTGTATTCCGTTTGGGCAGCCTTCTGGTTTCTCTTCATCTTCCTGTTAATTTTCCCCTTCCAGTACCTGTTTCTGCAGAAAGAGTCCTGGAAACCGCTTGCACACCGCTGCAACCGCATCTGGGCGCAGTTGTTCTTTCCGTTGATCGGCATGCCTGTGTTTGTTCGTTTCGAGGGAGAAAAGCCGGATGAGCACCGGGCCTATGTTTTTGTCTCGAACCATTTTTCGTACCTCGACATCGCCGTATACATGCTTATCGTGAAGAATTATTTCGCGTTTATGGGAAAAAGCGTCCTGAAAAAAGCGCCTTTGTTCGGGTACATGTTTGCGAAACTGCATATTCAGGTAGACCGGAACGATCCGCAAAGCCGCTCCAAATCCCTCCAGCGGTCGTACCGGGCGCTGAGCCAGGGGCGAAGCATGGTTATTTACCCCGAAGGCGGTATCAAGGCGACGCATCCGCCGGCCATGTTTCCCAACTTCAAGGACGGCGCCTTCAAAATGGCCGTCAAACAGCAGGTACCTATTGTCCCGATTACGTTGCTGAACAACTACAAACGCCTTCCCGATAAGAAGAAAATAGGAATATACCCCGGCGCTATCCGGGCGGTTATTCATCCGCCGATTGAAACAAAAGGGTTGGGAGAAGACGCCATTACGCGGCTGAAAGAAGACGTTTTCGCACTGATGCAAACGACGCTCGACGAGTACCACCGCGATCCAAAGGCCCATCGGGAGGCATACGAGCGGTTTACCGTTTTCTGATCGCCGGAAAAATCACGACCTTTGTCATTATGCAGGTAGACAAAGACACCCTACAGAAGATCGCACAGCTCGCCCGCCTCGAAATTCAGCCGGGCGAAGAGGAATCGCTGAAAGCTACTCTCAGCAGCGTGCTGACATGGATGGAGCAACTCAACGAACTCGATACATCGGGCATCGAACCCCTAACGCACATGAGCGTGGAGGTGAATGCGTTCCGCCCGGACGTCGCGAAACAGACGCTGACTACTGAGCAGGGACTCCTCAACGCCCCCAAACGGGATGAGCAGTTTTTCCGGGTACCCAAAGTGCTGGAGTAGGTTCAATGAAAAGAATAGCCAGGCCGGTCGACTAACGACCGGCCTTTTTTATTGCCCCTGTGGATAGTGGGGAAAAGAGTTATCCACATTCTGATTATTTCTGTGGATAATCACTTGTGAAAAATGGGGATGTCGGTATAAGTAGTTCACCTACAGGTACTTTATCTCAAAGTCGTCGGCATCCAGGTAGGCTGGAAAACCTTCCCGGAATGTGGATAAGTCTTCCTTGCTGAGGGAAACGGTGTGGACAAAAGCCGATTCCTGTGGAGAAGTAAGCCAGTTCCCCCGAAAATCGATTACGCCGGAAGATCCCTCGTGGAAAACCCCGTTTCCGTCGTTTCCGACACGGTTCACTCCGACGACATAGCTCTGATTTTCAATTGCCCGCGCCGTCAGCAGGCTCCGCCAGGCATAGTCCCGGGCGGCCGGCCAGTTGGCCACATACAGCAGAAGGTCGTATTCGTTATCCACATTGCGGCTCCAGACCGGAAAACGCAGGTCGTAACAGATCAGCGGACGGACCGTCCACCCGCGCCACGTACGCTGTACTTTCCGGGTACCGGCGGCGTAGACCTCGTGCTCGCCGCCCATCCGGAACAAATGACGTTTGTCGTAATAATCGAATGAACCGTCCGGTTCCATCCAAAGCAGCCGGTTGACGTAGGAGGAGCCGTCCCGCACGATGAAACTACCGGTGACCGCGGCATCATACCGTGCGGCAATTTGCTGCATCCAGCGCGTAGTAGTCAGGTTCATTGGCTCGGCAACGGGCGCCGGGTTCATCGTAAAACCCGTCGTAAACATCTCCGGCAGGACAATCAGATCGGTACCCGCTGTGATCGTCTCGAGGGTTTCTTCGAGCATGGACCGGTTGGCGATGGGGTTTTCCCAGTGCAACGGCGTTTGTACAAGCGTGACGCGGAGAGCATTCATACGAAATCAGTTTGATATACGAAGGTATCGGAAAAAGAAACAGGCGCCTATCGCCCCGGGTTTCCGGAACAGGTACTTTTGTGCCAACCTCTAAGACATGAAAAAACTACTCCTTGCGCTGCTGCTCACGCACGCGGCCTCCGCTCAAACCTATACCAACGTCAACGGCCTGGTCATGGCCGGGTACCAGGGATGGTTTTCCACGCCGGACGACGGCCTCGACCGGAGCTGGCACCACTACCAGAAGAAGGGAAAATTCGAACCGGGATATGCTTCGGTGGATTTCTGGCCGGATGTGTCAGAATATGAAAAAACCTATGAAACCGCGTTTCTCCTTCCCGACGGTACCCGCGCCCGGGTGTATAGCCCGGCGGATGCCGGGACGGTCGACCGCCACTTTCACTGGATGAAACAATATGGCATCGACGGCGTATACCTGCAGCGGTTTGTTTCCGAAATCCGTCACGAAAAAGGAAAACGCCATTTCGATACAGTGCTTGAAAACGCCCTGCGTGCGGCCCGTACCTATGGCCGGGCTGTCAGTATTATGTACGACCTCAGCGGGTGTACTGCGGCCGATCTGGCTATTGTGGCGCAGGACTGGGTCGCTATCCGCCGCCGTTTCGGCCTGGACGACCCCGCCCGGAACCCGACGTATCTCCGCCACCGGAACAAACCCCTGGTGGCCGTCTGGGGCGTGGGTTTCAACGACAACCGGAAGTATGCCACCGCCGATGTACAGCAATTAATAATAAAACTGAAAGAAACAGAGCTTTCCCTGCTCATCGGCGTTCCGTACTACTGGCGGACGCTGGATAAGGATACCCTTCCGGATACCCTGTTACATGATCTGATCCGAAGCTGCGACGTAGTCATGCCGTGGGCTGTAGGCCGGTACAACGGAGAAACCTATACAAAAACAGCTGCACCGGTACTCGAAGGAGACATCCGCTGGTGCCGGGAAAACGGCGTGGACTACATGCCGCTGGCCTTTCCGGGATTCAGCTGGGGGAATCTGAAAGACAGCCCGTCGGTATACAACCAGATTCCGCGGGAAAAAGGGGCTTTTTTCTGGAAGCAGGTGGCCGGCGCCCGGGCCGCGGGTGCACAGAGCCTGTATGTGGCCATGTTCGACGAAATCGACGAAGGAACGGCGATCTTCAAAACCCTCCGGGAAGGAGAAACCCCGCTCAACGGCTCAGGCCGGTTTATCGGCATTGAATCCGGACTTCCCACCGATTATTACCTCTGGCTTACGGGGCAGGCCGGGGACTGGTTTCACGGAAAGCCGGGGTATGGACCGACGATGCCTTCGCGGCGCTGAGGCTACAGGATAATGGTCAGACTGCCGCTGATGGTAGGCCGGCCGTTGTTCGGCTGGATGACGTAGTAGTAGGTCGCCGCAGGTAGCCGGGAGCCGTTCCGGTTGCCATCGAATGGCCGTGAATATCCTTTGGAATAGAAGAGTTCACTTCCCCAGCGGTTAAAAATCCGTACTTCGGCATTTGGGTAGTGTTCAATACCGGGAAGCTCCCAGGTATCGTTTGTGCCGTCGCCGTTGGGGGTGATCCCGTTCGGAATCGTGATGCGTTCCCAGACCGTAACCGTTACATCGTCCGACGTTTGGCATCCTTCCGCGGAGGTACCGGTGAGTACATAGGTAGTGGTAAGCGCCGGCGATGCGGACGGGCGAATAACCTGCGTATTGCTCAGGCCTGCGGGCGGGCCCCATTCCAGTGTAATGCCTTCATCGGCAACGCCTTCCAGAGTTACACTATCTCCCCGGACCATACCTTTATCCGGACCGGCGGATATTTTCGGCGAAAGCGTTACTACTGCTATTCGCGTAGCTACTGCCTTACAGCCATACTGATTCCTGACTGTGTACGTAATCGGAAATTTACCCGGCCCGGAGGCGACGGGGTTAAAGACTGATCCGACAACACCCTTTCCCGAAAAGGCTCCGCTCGCTGGCGTACCTACGAGCGTCACTGTTGCCAGGTGTGAACTGCATACCGCCGGGATGGAATCCAGGGCGGCGGTAGGAGACGGGTAGAGCGCCACGTTGAAGGTATCGGAAAGGGTACGGCAGTTACCGATCGACGCCTGGAACGAGTAGGTGCCAGACTGCCGGATGGTGTATTTACTACCCGTCGCGCCGGCTATCGGCTGGCCATTGAGCCTCCATTGAAAGGTATAGCCTACCGAATCGAAAGCAGCTAAGGCAACGGAATCTTCTCCGCAAAAGCTCCTTTTTGAAGGTACGGAGGTGAAAATAGCCTTGGGAATAGGGTTAATGGTGACGTCTTTCGTCGGAATGTAATAGCAACTGGTGGCTTTATCCTGCACCCGGACACTGTATTGGCCCGATTTCGCAGCGGGCGTGGAGGCTGTCGTTTGTCCTTTCAGCGTATCGCTTTCGTATTTCCAGAGATAGGAATAGTTACCGGTGAGGGTAGAAAGTACGACTTTCTGGTTGGCGCACGCCGGCAACGGGACATTGGCCGTTATTTCTGCCTTGATGCCGGGAACCATGACGAGGGTAACCATCACCGACTTTTTCGATTCTGAACATACTTTCGAAGAGCTGACAACCACCTGGTACTTACCCGGCGCTTCGGCCCGGTAACGATAGGAAGTAGCTCCGGGAATGTTAACGCCGTCTTTTTGCCACTGGTACGAAGCATCCGGCTGGTTTTGGGTGATCAGGTCGAGGTAGCCGTTTTCGCAGAAATTGGCGGTAACGATGCCTTTGTCGCGGTCTGCCTCCGGCGTGTCGTCCTTGTAAACGGTCGGGTCTTTCAGGGTATTGACAGGGCAATCGACTACGAGTAGCTGGAAATCCCGGCGAACGGTACCGATTTTCACTCCGTTTCGGTATTCATCTACCTGAACGGTAAAAACATGCAGCCCGAGCTGACTCGCAGTAACCGTCAGCAGACCGGTACCGGAACCGACCTGAAGCGGAGGGTTTCCGTTGATCTGGTGACCGGCGTCAAATCCGGAAGCCCATTGCACCAGGGGGTAATTGCTGCTCCCGGTTGGAAGATTGGGGTTAGGCTGGCCCTGTGTGGCATAGCCGGCGTAGGGTGTGACGAGTGAATAGCGCAGCTCATCGCCATCCTGATCCGTTGCCGCGAAAGAAAAGGAAAAAGGCTTGTTGACGCAGATATACTCCCCGTTGACCGACCCGAAAACAGGCGAGGAATCCAGAAAAGGCTGACCGTTTCGTAGCAGCGCCGGAAATTCGAGGTAAAACGTCATGCCTGCTGCTCCGGGGCTCACAATGTTATCAGCGCCGCTGTTCCGGCAGCACCGTTCCCAGGCGATGTAGTAGCCCTGGGGATCGTCGTAGTTCGCAACGGGCAGGTCTATTGGCGCCCAATACCGCAGCGTGGAAGTCTGAAGGCTGCGGGCGGTGGCGCAGGCCGGGTTGGCGTACTGCACCGGCGTGGTACTCTGGAGATTCAACTGGATATTGAGCATCCGGCTGTTGTCTCTTTTCCGGAAGATGGAAACAGTAATCGACGGATCTTTGCGCGTATTTTTCCCGCCTATTTCGTCAAAAAACAGGTTAAGGTACAGGTCGTAGGAGCCGGGTACGGCAGACTTGGCAACCATTTCCATGTTTCCTCCGACAATGTGGTTGGCTATTGCCTGCCCGCACAGACAGAGGAAAACGCCCAGCAAACTGCATAGTTTTTTCATTGCGCGAGTTCCGGCAGCAATCGGAAATCCTGATAAGAACGCTAAGCGAATGTAGAAATTTTACGGGCTATTTCGGGAGATAAAATAGGCGCACGCTGCTTTCTTTCGGCGGAAGTACCGGTAAATTCGACGTATGGGGGAAGAATACTATTTTTGCCCGTATTGATTCCTGTCTGACCGGGAGGCCATGAAGTAATGATGGAGACGAACTTCTTCGATACAAAAATAGAGTTTCTGAAAGGAGTAGGTCCTCAGAAAGGAGACCTGCTCAAGACCGAGCTGGGTATCTTCACCTTTGGCGATCTTCTCCAGCATTATCCCTTCCGGTACGAGGACCGCTCCCGGTTCTACCGCATTTCCGAACTGCGGGAAGACCTCCCCGGCGCGCAGGTAAAAGGGCGCCTGCGGCAGCTGGAAGTAATCGGGGAGGGACCTAAGACACGCCTGATCGGTCAGTTCAGCGACGGTACCGGTTCTATGGAGCTGGTTTGGTTTCAGGGAATCAGCTATGTACAAAAGAGCCTTTTCCGGGACCGGGAATACATTCTGTACGGAAAACCGACCAGTTTCCAGGGACGGTTTCAGATGACGCACCCGGAAATGGAGCCCCTCACGCCGGAAAACGAGCGCGGAGGATACTGGCAGCCCGTCTACAACCTCACCGAGAAACTACGCCGCCGGTTTATCGACAGCCGGACCATTTCCCGTTGGCAGCGGCAGATCCTGGAGCTCGCCGGACGCCAGATCCGGGAAACGCTGCCCGATAGTCTGATGGAAAAATACCGGCTGGCGACGAAGTTGCAGGCGCTCTGGGGCATTCATGTGCCGGGAAACGAACAACATATTCACCAGGCAAAGCGGCGGCTGAAGTTCGAAGAGCTGTTTTACAACCAGCTCCGGCTCATCAAGCAGAAAATTCTCCGCAAAACGGAATATCCCGGGCAGGTATTCGGGCGGGCGCAGCTCATCCGGACCTTTTACGACGAACACCTGCCGTTTGACCTCACCGGCGCGCAGAAGCGCGTGATCCGGGAGATTTTTGAAGACATGCGGTCCGGTAAGCAGATGAACCGCCTGCTGCAGGGCGACGTAGGATCCGGAAAGACCATCGTCGCCTTTATCTGCATGCTGCTGGCGATTGACAACGGCGCGCAGGCCTGCCTGATGGCGCCGACGGAAATCCTGTCGGACCAGCACTTTCAGGGACTTAGTGTTTTCGCGGAAATGCTGGGGCTGCGGATGGGCCGGCTGACCGGCTCGACGCCAAAGAAGGAGCGGAAAATCCTGCATGAAGGGTTGCTCGACGGGTCGATCCAGATCGTCGTTGGTACGCATGCCCTTCTGGAAGATATCGTACAGTTTCAGAACCTGGGGCTTGTCATTATTGATGAGCAGCACCGTTTCGGCGTCGCGCAGCGGGCCAAGCTCTGGCAAAAGAATGAAACGGTGTTTCCGCACGTACTGGTGATGACGGCGACGCCCATTCCCCGGACGCTGGCGATGACACTGTACGGCGACCTCGACCTGTCCCAGATCGACGAGCTGCCGCCCGGCCGGAAGCCCATTGTCACCCGTTGGAAGTCAGACCAGCATCGCCTCGAAGTATTTGGTTTTGTGCGGCAGGAGCTGGCGAAAGGCCGCCAGGCCTACATCGTTTATCCGTTGATCGAAGAATCGGAGAAGCTGGATTTCAAAGACCTGATGGATGGCTACGAAAGCGTACAGCGGGCTTTTCCTGAATACCAGATCAGTATTGTCCACGGCAAAATGCCCGCGAAGGATAAAGACTATGAAATGCAGCGCTTCCTGAAGCAGGAAACGATGATTATGGTGGCGACGACGGTCATTGAAGTCGGTGTCAACGTACCTAATGCGTCTGTCATGGTCATCGAAAGCGCCGAACGCTTCGGACTGTCGCAGCTGCACCAGCTGCGCGGGCGGGTAGGCCGGGGAGCCGACCAGAGCTATTGTATCCTCATGACCGGCCTGAAGCTGAGCACCGAAACCCGCATGCGGATGAAAGTCATGGCGGAAACAAACGACGGGTTTGTGATTGCCGATACCGACCTGCGGCTGCGCGGCCCCGGAGACATGGCCGGTACCCAGCAGAGCGGGGTAGTAGACCTGCTTCTCGCTGATCTTTCGAAAGACGCGGAGGTACTCAAAGCTGCCCGGGAGTCTGCCATGCAGATACTGGAGGAAGACCCGGAGCTCGTCCTCCCGAAAAACCAGCCGATCCACAATCAGCTGCTGCATTTGCGTGAAAATGAGAGCAACTGGGCGCGGATAAGTTGACGGTGGAGTAGCCGGTATCCCCGCCCTTTCCCCAAAAACTCCTACTTTTGCATTTCGTTTAGCGGCCCTGACGGAACGACAGGCCGCCCGGCCGTGTTTTCCACGACAGGACTAATGATCCCATTTCTGATATCCTTATGAATTTCCCCGAATACAAAAACCTCGATTACGCCGCCGTTGCCGACGAAATTCTGCAATTCTGGAAAGAAAACCGGGTCTTTGAACAGTCGGTCGAAGGGCGGGAAGGAAAGCCCAGCTTTACCTTTTTCGAAGGTCCTCCGTCTGCCAACGGGACTCCGGGAATTCACCACGTCATGGCCCGGACCATCAAGGATATTTTCTGCCGCTACCAAACGCTGAAAGGCAAGCAGGTTAAACGAAAAGGCGGCTGGGATACCCACGGCCTGCCGATTGAACTGCAGGTGGAAAAGGAACTGGGCATTACGAAGGAAGACATCGGTACCAAAATCAGCGTCGAAGAGTACAACCAGCGCTGCCGGGAGACCGTCATGCGGTTTACCGACCAGTGGAACGACCTGACCGAAAAAATGGGCTACTGGGTGGACCTCGAAAACCCCTATGTCACGTACCACAACGAATACATTGAGAGCATCTGGCACCTCCTCAAGAAACTTCACGAGAAGGGGCTGCTCTACAAAGGCTATACGATTCAGCCGTACTCTCCGGCGGCGGGGACCGGACTCAGCTCCCATGAGCTGAACATGCCGGGCACGTACAAAGAAGTGAAGGACGTATCGATTGTCGCCCAGTTCAAAGTGAAACTGACCGGCAAATCGGCGTACCTGTTCGACGCGGCCGACAGCGACGATATCTACATCCTCGCCTGGACGACTACGCCCTGGACGCTTCCGTCGAACGCCGCCCTTACGGTCGGTAAAAACATTGATTACCAGCTCATCAAGACTTTTAACCCGTACACGCACCTGCCCGTCAACGTGGTATGCGCGCGGGACCGGGTGGCGGCGTATTTCCCGGAAAAAGGCAAAGACGCAGACTTTGGCGCCTATCAGGCGGGCGACAAGATCATTCCCTGGTCTGTCGTCATGGATCTGAAGGGCGAGCACCTCGAAGGCATCGAATACGAGCAGCTAATGCCGTATGTGCAGCCGGAAATCAAGGCGTTCCGGGTGATTGCGGGTGATTTTGTCACGACGGAAGACGGTACCGGCGTGGTTCACACCGCGCCGACGTTCGGGGCGGACGATTTCCGGGTTGCCCAGCAAAATGGTATCCCCGCTATCATGGTCCAGGATGAAACGGGAAAGGATGTTCCGCTGGTAGACAAGCGCGGCCGCTTCGTGAAAGAAGTAACCGATTTTGCCCTCGAGTACGTCAAGGAACAATACCTAAATGACGAAGAGAAGGAAGCCGAACGCGAAAAACAGGGCCGGGATAAGTACCTCTCGGTCGACGAACGCATCGGTATCCTCCTCAAAACCGAAAACAAGGCATTCAACGTCCAGAAGTTTGACCACCCGTACCCGCACTGCTGGCGGACGGACAAACCGGTACTGTATTACCCGCTCGACAGCTGGTTTATCCGTACCACGGCGAAAAAGGCCGAGCTGGTAGCCCTCAATAAAACCATCAACTGGAAGCCGGAAAGTACCGGTACCGGCCGCTTTGGCAACTGGCTGGAAAACCTGGTTGACTGGAACCTGAGCCGCAGCCGGTACTGGGGTACCCCGCTGCCGATCTGGCGCAGCGAAGACGGGGAAGAAGTATGTATCGGCTCTATCGCCGAACTCAAAGCAGCCCTGGAGCACGCACAGAAGGACAATGTACTGAACGACGAACAGCGGGCTGCTAACGAAAGCTTCCTGTCGAAACTCGGTACCGAAGCACTTGACCTGCACCGCCCGTATGTCGACGAAATCTATTTCGTTTCGGCTTCCGGAAAGGTAATGACGCGGGAAACGGACCTGATCGACGTCTGGTTCGACTCCGGCGCCATGCCCTATGCGCAGTGGCATTACCCCTTCGAAAACAAGGATATCTTCCAGAACAGCTACCCGGCCGATTTTATTTCGGAAGGCGTAGATCAGACCCGCGGCTGGTTCTTCACGCTCCATGCCATCGCAGGGATGCTGTTTGATTCGGTAGCGTTCAAAAACGTCGTGTCGACAGGACTGGTACTCGACAAGGACGGCGAAAAGATGTCGAAGCGGAAAGGCAACGTCATCAATCCGTTCGATGCGCTGGGCAAATACGGTACCGATCCGATCCGCTGGTACATGATTACCAATTCCAACCCGTGGGATAACCTGCGGTTTAACCTCGAAGCCGGGGTGACGGAGGTACGGAACAAGTTCTTCGGAACACTGACGAATACCTATAACTTCTTCGCGCTGTACGCCAACCTCGACGGATACGAGCTCAACGAGTTCGACCGCGTACCATACGAACAGCTCGGCGAGATGGACCGCTGGATTCTGTCCAAGCTCAACTCGCTGGTGCGGGATGTAGATGGCTATTATGCAGATTATGAGCCGACAAAGGCCGGCCGAGCTATTCAGGATTTCGTATCGGATCACCTGTCCAATTGGTATGTACGCCTGTCACGCCGGCGTTTCTGGAAAGGAGAACTGACCGACGACAAGCGTGCTGCGTTCGAAACGCTTCAGGAATGCCTGCTGACGATGGCACAACTGATGTCGCCGATCGCTCCGTTCTATTCCGATTGGCTCTACCGGAACCTGACGGAAGGCGCACGGGAGAAAGCCGTTGCTGGCAATACGCCGTTGCGGTTTACGTCCGTCCACCTGACGGATTTCCATCCCGTTGAAACCTCGCGCATTGACCTGGAACTGGAAGCATCGATGGAACTGGCGCAGCGGGTATCCTCGCTCGTCCACTCCATCCGGAAAGTGAACAAGATCAAGGTACGGCAGCCGCTTTCGCGCGTGCTGGTACCCGTGCTGAATGAGTTTACGAAGCAGCGGCTCGCCCGTGTGGAAGAGCTCATCAAGGCGGAAGTAAACGTGAAGGCGGTGGAACTGCTCGACGATACGTCAGGCGTTCTCAACAAAAAGGTAAAACCGAACTTCAAGGCGCTGGGGCCCAAATTCGGTCCGAAAATGAAGGAAGTAGCCGCCCTGATTCAGGGAATGGATACGGCAACTATCGCTGCGCTGGAAAAAGCGTCAGCACTGGAACTGAACGGTTTTACGGTAGAACTTTCGGATGTGGAAATCCTCACCGAAGACCTGCCGGGTTACCTGACCGCTCAGGAAGGCGGTCTGACCGTGGCGCTCGACGTACATATCTCGGAAGAGCTGAAGTACGAAGGGATTGCCCGGGAATTCGTCAACCGGATTCAGAACCTCCGGAAAGACAGCGGGTTTGAAGTAGCAGACAAGATTGCGATTTCTGTTTCGACGTCGGAAGAGCTGATTCGTACTGCGCTTCAGGCCAACAGCGAATACATCTGTACCGAAACCCAGGCCCTGAGCCTGAACCTGCTGGATAGCCTGGCGGATGCCGTTTCGGTAGAAATGGATGAAGTGGCGCTGGATGTGAAAGTGGAGGTAGTCGCCTGATTATATTGGTAGTAAAAAAGGTGGCGCGGCCGGGCTTTGCCCGGCCGCGCCACCTTTTTTTAGGATACTTACTGTCCGACGCGAATGCGTTTGTTATACTTCATTACTCCTTTGACAAAAACACGCAGGTAATACCGCTGCGGCTTCCGATAGGAGAGATCATACTCAAATACGCCTTCTTTCAGGTTTTCGTAGACATGCCGCTCGACGAGCTGCGCGCCTTCGTCCGTACTAATCTGTACTTCCACCTGCTCCGGCTCGTTACCGAGGTAGTCGAGCGTGGTTTTGCCTTTCGTCCGCGTTGGAAACAGGCCGATAGATGGCTCTGCTACTGCGATTTGCGGCGCGTCAGCCCGTACCTCAAAGGCATGGTAAACCGAACTGCCGAAGTCCGATTCGAAGGCCTTCAGCAAATGTCCCTTCGCATCCATCAGCATAAAGGTACCGCGGCCGCCGCGCACATTGTACCAGAATTCGAGGCCGTCGCCCGCCGTATCGGCCAGCGCCAGTTCATAGGCTCCCGGCTCCAGGCGGAGCGTATCGCGGTAATCGGTATTGTCTTTCAGGTTTTTTCGTTCGAAAACGACCTTCCCTTCGCTGTTTTTGACGGAATAAAAGTTATGGCTGGCCTGTTTGTTGGTCCGCAGGGCCACTACTACCTGTTGCGGGTAAACCGGAACCTGGGTAAACGACGTGCGGAAGGTATTATCGCCGGGCCAGGCGTCTTTTTTGCCGTTGGGAGACAACAGTGTTACCTCGAAGGAATTTTGCCCTGGACGACCGTCAATAGTGCCCGGCAGACGAACTTCTTCTGTCTGATTAAAGACCAGTTTCCCTTTCCAGGAAAACGTTTTCGCCGGATAACCCTTCGTACCATACCGGATCGTCAGCGAAGTAAGCGGGGCTGTGCCGAGGTTGCGGATCAGCACGCGCGGCCCGAATGAAACGGGATTATGCCGCGCGTGAACCTGCTTGTCAGTCGGCGCCAGGACGTCTGCAACCGCCGCGTCAACCGTTGCTTTTACAGGTCCATATTCAATCAGGTAGGCGGTGATTACTTCGTTGACATTCGGATCATCGGACTGGTATGGCTCCATGTCGATGTCGACGGTATGCTTGCTCGACGGCGCGACAGTCAGGTCATAGGCGTCGGGCTGCTGGAGGTCGCCCGGGCACCAATAGGCTCTGTCCAGCACCCAGGTGCCTGCCTGTGGGTAGAGCGGATTATCGCCGCATTTCTTCCAGATATCCCGGCGGTCGATCAGGGCGCCGTCCATGCGAACGTCCCGGTACCGGCTGCAAAACTCGCCGCATCCGTTCTTGTCCATGCCGTGGCCGGTATGAAAAACCACCAGACGCATGCGGCGGGTAGCCTTCCCGACGGTGAGCGTATAGGGTTTGAGGTCTTCCTCAATGCTGCGGTCTTTGTTGCCGTAGCGGTAGGAGGCATCGTAGATTTTGTGGACGGCGAGCGGCTCGGCAACGGGCGTACCCTTTACAAATTCGAATTCGACAGTAATCTTCCAGCCGCGGTCCTGATTGGGCTCATAGCCGGAATGGTAGTAGACAATTTCGGCTTCCCCACTGAGGAGGGAACGGAAGTCGGTGATATCGGCAGTCCATTCAAACGACCAGTTTTTCCCGAAGGCGCCTCCGTATGGCGTCAGCATGCGGCCGATTTCATACTTCTCGTCAGTGCCTTTTTTCCTGAGGTAGATATGGTCGAGGTAGTCCCAGTCGGCGCAGCGCATGGAGTCCGGGCAGCCGAAGCGCACACGGAGCGTAACCTGGCGAAACGAGCCGGAGGGGAAGGAAACGGTCCCGGGATATTCCCGAAAACCTTTAGCGGGGTCTGTTACCACCACCGCCGCCTGATGAGATAGCACACGGAGGGTATCCTGCGCCTGAGCTGTAAATGACAGACAACCCAGGGCCAGCAAAAGTCGATGAAGCATGAAATAAAAAATAGACGTCTCGGAGAGTTTTCCTTAACTACAGAAAGAAGCAGCAGCATGGATTATACCCGGGACCCGCTCTGTGATTCGAGGAGCCGTTCGGAACATCTCGAATAGCGTGTTTTCCTTAACTACAGAAAGAAGCAGCAGCAGGAATGATACCCTGGGCTGCTTTGCCACTCTTCGAGTTTTCCGCAGGACATCTCGAAGAACATAAAGAGCGAAAAAAGCCCCGCAGAACAGTATCTACGGGGCTTTTGACAAAGACCATTTACCTAAACCGGCCTGAAACGTTCTCCATAGGCTTCAGCGAGCCGGATAGCTTCTGCACGGAAGGCCTCTTCACCAACGGTGTCTTTCATCGACAACGCTCCGCCGAGATACGCCGGGAATCCCCAGGCCAGTATCGACCCGAGATCCGCGTCGAGCTTTGTCCGGATCACGCCTTCGTGAAAACAATGCTGAGCTTCCAGCGACTGACGATAAAGCAGTCTCTTCTTTACTTCTTCGAGCGAAGGCTGTTCCGCCGCAAGCGGGTACAGGTCGGCCAGTCCCGGCCACAGGTATTTCTTCGCCGGTGCTTCCGGATATTCATAGAAACCCGCTTTCGCTTTTTTGCCGAGCCGGCCATCTGACACCATCCTGCTGGCAGTGTCAAAGCTTGCGTCGTCAGGTGCCAGGGCGCCGTCTTTGATGCCCTGACCGGCAATTTTATAGATGAGATCGAGGGCTACTTCATCTGAAACCGCCAGCGGTCCTACCGGCATACCGGCCAGAACGCCTGCTTTTTCGATCAACTGCGGATCGACGCCTTCGCGCAGCAGCCGGATACCTTCGTCGGTATAGCTGCAGAAACAACGGGAAGTATAAAATCCCCAGCTGTCATTGACGACGATCGGCGTCTTCCGGATTTTCCGGACATAGTCCATCGCCAGGGCGAGGGCAGTATCCGAGGTTTGCTTGCCGAGGATGATTTCCACGAGCTGCATTTTATCCACCGGAGAAAAGAAATGCAATCCGATGAAGCGATCCGGATGAACCGCCGCCTCCGCGAGTCCGGTAATCGGCAGGGTAGAGGTATTGGAGGAAAAAACGCCTCCATCGCGCAAAAGCGGCTCAGCAGCGCGGGTTACTTCTGCCTTCAGTTCGCGGTTCTCAAAAACGGCCTCGATAATCAGGTCGCAATCCTTCAGATCATCATAATTTCCTGTTGCATGGATGAGCGAGAGCGTTGCGTCGGCTTTTTCACGCGTGGATTTACCCCGTTGGATGGCCTTTTCAAGCAGACCGGCAGAGTAGGCTTTTCCTTTTTCGGCTACTTCTGCCGAAACATCCTTCAATACCACCTGAATACCTGCCAGCGCCGAAACGTAGGCAATACCCGAACCCATCATCCCGGCTCCGAGAATACCCACTTTCCGGATATCCGTAACAGGAATACCCGTTGGGCGGGAAGCGCCCTTATTCGCCTCGTTCTGACCAAAAAACAATGTCCCGATCAGGTTTTTGGCTACAGCAGATTGCGCTACTTTGACAAAGTGCCGGCTTTCCACCGCCAGCGCCCGGTCGATATTGATGGATAATCCCTCGTAAACGCAACTCAGGATAGCCAGCGGCGCGGGGTAGTTGCCATGTGTTTTTTGCATGACCTGCGCCGCGCCGCCCATAAACAGAGGCGCCGTTTTGGGAGACTGCACGCCTCCTCCGGGTACGGAATAATGATCTTTTCCGACAATCGCGCCCTTTTTGTTGCGCTCGTCCCACGGTTGCAGAGGCGCCGGATTGGCCTTGATCCATGCGATTGCTTTGGCGAGCAAATCTTCCGGCGAGTCAGCCAGTTCATCGACGATACCGGCAGCATGCGCTTCTTCCGGCGACAGGCGCTTGCCTTCCAGCAGGTAGGGCGCCGCCGCGGCGATACCAATCAGGCGGGGGAGGCGCTGCGTCCCGCCGGCGCCGGGGAGCAAGCCCAGCGTTACTTCCGGCAGCCCGAGCTGCGCTTTCGGATTCCGGAGCGCGATGCGGCGATGGCAGGCCAGCGTGATTTCAAGCCCTCCGCCCAGCGCGGTGCCGTTAATAGCCGCGACTGTGGGTTTACCCGACGTTTCGATGCTGCGGAAGAGCCGCTGGAGATCCATCGAAAAGGCGAACATATCGGCTGCCGGTTTGTCGTTGAGCCGGAGGATCATTTTGAGGTCGGCTCCGGCGACAAACTCGTTTCGTTCCGATGTGACGATGATGCCCGTTACCCCGGGATCGTCAAAAGCCTTTTGGAGGGCCTCCCGGAAGGCCGGGATACTTTCGTCGTTGAGAACGTTCATCGGCTGGCTGGTCATGTTCCAGCTCAGGATGGCAATCTGGTCCTGTATGCGGTAGTGGATCATGGTTCAGAGTCGTTCGATGATGGTGGCAATACCCATTCCTCCGCCGATGCAAAGGCTGGCGAGGCCGGTCCCTTTACCTGTACGTTCGAGTTCGTCAAGCAGGGTCATCAGCAGGATGGCGCCCGTCGCTCCCAGCGGATGTCCAAGCGCAATCGCGCCGCCGTTTACATTTACCTTAGCCGGATCGATACCCAGTTCTTCCATGAAAAGCAACGGAATCGCCGCAAAGGCTTCGTTGATTTCGAAAAGATCGATATCGGCGACCGACATACCATTCCGGCTCAGCGCCTTGCGCGTAGCCGGAACCGGGCCGGTGAGCATAATCGTCGGTTCCGATCCGCAAACGGCATATCCGCGGATACGGGCGCGGGGCTTCAGGCCGAGTTTTTCGCCAATGGCTTTCGAGCCGATGAGGATACCGGCTGCGCCGTCTGTGATTTGAGAGGAATTCCCGGCGTGATGCACGTGGCGGATCGCCGGCAAGGCCGGATAATTGAGCAGGGCAAGCGCGTCCAGACCGGCCTGTCCGATGGCCTCGAAGGCGGGGTTCAGGCGGGCCAGGGATGCTTCGGTGGTATCGGTGCGGATACCCTCATCCCGGTCGAGCAATACCTGCCCGATTTCATCCAGCGCCGGAATGACGGAGCGCCCGAAACGGCCTTCCTGCCACGCAATGGCCGCTTTCCGATGAGAATCTGCGGCAAAACGATCAAGCTGCTCCCGCGAGTACCCCCATTTGGTGGCAATCAGGTCAGCTGAAATGCCCTGCGGAACAATCCGGTGCCGGCTGATGATCTCGGGGTTGGTGAAGAGTGCTCCACCATCCGAACCCATCGGCACACGGCTCATGGATTCAACGCCTCCGGCGATGAGGAGGTCTTCCTGGCCGGCCATGACCCGCGCAGCGGCGGTATTGACGGCCTCCAGCCCCGAGGAGCAGAAACGATTGAGCTGAACGCCCGCCACCTGCGGGTCATACCCTGCGGTCAGAACCGCGGTACGGGCGATGTCGGCGCCCTGCTCGCCAACTGGCGCGACACATCCCATGACGACGTCATCGACTAGGGAAGTATCAAGCGCGTTGCGCTCGCGAAGGGCTTTGAGAACAGAAGTCAGCAGGCGGACGGGCTGCTGATCGTACAGCGCACCGTCCGATTTGCCCCGCCCCCGGGGCGTACGAACGGCGTCGTAAAGAAATGCTTCAGCCATAATTGTCGAGAGGAAAGAATGATGGCAACGAGCGGCCAAGGTACATAAAAACAGTATGCAAGCATACATTTTAAGGAAAAATGAAAGACGAAATAGGATTTGTAAAAGAAATCGGAGGCAGGTGAAAACGCTTTTATCCGTTTTTTGTTGAAAACTTCCGGGACCTATTTGGCTGATAACCACTTAAAAGTTATCTTTGCGACTCATTTTACAGAACAGTCCGGTTTACGAACTGATTCTCAAGAAATTAAAGCCGGTTTCCGGTTATTCCATAACGCATTAACTAGATAGAACAATGGCACGGGTTTGTCAGATCACGGGCAAGAAAACGCAGACGGGTTGGAACGTCTCGCATGCCAACAACAAAACGAAGCGGAAATTTTTCCCGAACCTGAAGACGAAGAAATTCTTCATCCCGACGACAGGTGAATGGGTAGAAATCAAACTTTCTACGCAGGCGATCCGCACCATCAACAAGAAGGGCATCGAAGCCGTTCTGAAAGATGTAGGCGTACAACTGTAATAAAGCCTTTACTGGTAGTGAAAGAGGCCCTGGCAGGAATTTGTCAGGGCTTCTTTCGTTAATGACTCCCATGCGCCGTTTTTTCGCTTACCTCACCGCTTTTATCCGGGAAGATTTCAACCTGCGCCTGTATGCGGGCACGGCAGCGTTCGTGGCAGCCATGACGGCGTTTAACTACGCCGTGGACCTGGAAGACGGTATCATCGACAAGCACCGGGGAGAGGTACTGCGGTTCTGGCTCTACGCGGGCCTGGACGCGTTTATGTATTACAGCGTGACGGTTTTCTGGCTTCTGGCCAACCGGCAACTGTCTATCCTGAAAACCGCCCGATTCTGGCTCTTCAGCCTGGCGGCAATAGGGGTACTCGCCTGGTGGCAGGATTACACGGGGTATTCGAAGGTCGTCGGACTGCCGGTTTTCGGCGAAATCTACAGCTTCGCGCACTATTGTTTCTCAAACCTGAGCTCAGCCCTTACCGTATGGGTGCCGTTTGCGGTATTTTATCTGTTGGTCGACCGGCAACCGTCTCATTTTTACGGCTTTCGGCCCGACTGGCTCAGCCTGAAAATGTACGGTATCCTGCTGCTGCTCATGGTGCCGCTGATCGCGTGGGCGTCGTTTCAGCCCAGCTTCCTCCAGACCTACCCGATTTACAAGGGGTGGGGCGCCGCGCGGGCGCTGCATTGGCCGGAATGGATACCCGCCGTTATTTTTGAGCTGTGCTATGGGTTCGATTTTATTTCGACGGAGCTGATTTTCAGAGGTTTCCTGATTATCGGGATGATGCAGGTCGTCGGGCGCGGAGCGGTTCTCCCGATGGTGGCGGTATATGCCACGGTACACTTCGGAAAGCCCCTCGGTGAGACAATCGGCTCGGTTTTCGGAGGGTATATTCTGGGCGTTCTGGCCTACCAGAGCCGTACGATATGGGGTGGAATCGCCGTCCACCTCGGGGTTGCCTGGCTGATGGAGCTCGGGGCTTTTCTCCAATCATTCGTTCACTCTCCTGAAAAATGATATTTTTATCTGTTTTTTGGAATGAGAAGTAAACTCTGCCCGCTTTTCCCCCTCAAAGGCAGAAGAATATTCTAACCGGATCGTTAAAAATGTTAAAGCGAACAGTACTCGGCCTGGCATGCACGCTGTTTCTGGCATGGGTGGTGTATGTCATTTGGGCGAATAAAGACCGCAATATGGGTCTTCCGCCCGCCGATGTCCAGTTCCGGAGTTTTACCGAAGTGGGCCGCGATTCCGGAAGGGGCAACCTGGTTGGTATTCAGCCCTATATGCTGCCGGTAGACTACTCCAGCGAGGAGGCATTTTTTCAGAAACTCAACGGCTATTTTTCCGAAGCCCGCAAGAAGGGCTGGTTGAAAGCCAAGAGTATTGTCGTCCTGCCGGAATACCTCGGTACCTGGCTGGTGGTGGCAGGCGAGAAGAAAGAAGTCTATGCCACGCCACACCTCACCGAAGCCGTGAAGATGCTGGCTTACAGCAATTTCTTTACCTACATGTCATCGGTTATGCAGGCGCCGAAAGAAATCGGCGACCGCACCAGCTACGCCATCATGACCATGAAAGCCGGAGACATGGCCAATATCTACCAGCAAACGTTCTCCCGGCTGGCCGGCAACTACGACGTCACCATTGTGGCGGGATCTATCGTCCTGCCGGAACCGACGGTGAAAGAACGGAAACTGGCGCTCGACAGCGGTCCGCTGTACAGCGTTTCCGGGGTTTTTACGCCGGACGGCAGTCTTTCCGGCCTCGTTCGCAAATCGTTTCTTTCGCCGAGGGAACAGCTCTTTATCGTTCCCGGAAAAGCAGACAATAATCCGGTCATCCACACTCCGGCGGGCAAACTGGCGGTACTTATCAACCAGGACTCCTGGTTTCCCCAATCCTATAAAAACATCCGCAAACAGCAGGCCAACCTGATTGCCGTTCCGGCCTACCTCAAGTATAAAAACCAGCTGGGCGTCACCTGGGATGGGTACGAAGGCCATCCGACTCCGGCCGATGCCGTTGCCGATGTCAATAAAATCACTGAAAAAGAGGCCTGGGACAAGTTCAGCTTCGGCACCCGCGGACCGGCCGAGGCGGAGGTTAAAAAAGGGATTGCGGTATTTCTCCGCGGAGACCTCTGGGACCTCGGTACCGACGGTTCTACCCTCATGCTGAGTGATTCGCTTTCCTACGGCAAGCGGAACGAGGGCGCCGGATTGTCCTGTATCTGGTTGTAATGCATCGATAAGCAGTCAGCTTTTGAGACGGATATCAGGAAAACTGCCTGTTGGACGTTACTTTTGCACCGCTGAAATGTTTTCAAACCAGCCAACGTACATTCAATGAATCCGACTGCCACTCGTCCGCTCGTCGACCTGGAAAAATGGAAGCAACAACTTCCGGAACTCAAAGCCAGGTACCAGACCGACCAGCCCTATCCGCATATTTCGGTCGATAACTTCCTGGAAGAATGGGCAGCCGAGAAGGCAATGGCGTCTTTTCCGGCCATTCAGGATGAAGGATGGATTCACTATGTCCACGTCAATGAAAAGAAGCATGGACTGAATAAAATGGAACTGCTGCCGCCGTTCATTCAGGAGGTCATTACCTATCTCAACTCCCCCGAATTTGTGGCATTCATGAGCGAGCTGACGGGCATTCCCAACCTGAAGCCCGACGAAATGCTCGAAGGCGGCGGTCTGCACCAGTCCAAGCGCGGCGGTTTTCTCAACGTACATGCCGATTTCACCGTTCACCCCCACAAACGGAACTGGAAGCGCCGGGTCAACCTGCTGGTGTACCTCAACAAAGACTGGAAGCCCGAGTACCGCGGCGATCTGGAACTGTGGGACCGGAATATGACCGGCGTTGTAGCTAAAATTGCGCCGATCTTCAACCGCATCGCCGTTTTCAATACCGACGACGATTCCTATCACGGACTTCCTGACCCGATCCAATGCCCGGAAGACATGACCCGGAAGTCTATCGCCCTGTATTATTTCACCGAAGAAAAGGAAACCCCGAAACTGCGCCCGACCAACTACCAGGCCCGGCCCGGAGACGGCATCAAATCCGTTGCGATCTGGCTTGATAAACAGGCGGTTGCAACCTATACCCGCGTGAAACGCACGCTGGGTATCGACGATAAGATGGTCAGCAAAATCCTGAATATCTTCGGAGGAAAGAAAAAATAACCTATCTGCCAGCGGCCTTCCCGCCGGAAGGCGTACCTGACCATGAACCGACTTACCACTTCAGTACTGATCGCCCTCGTGGCGGGATTGTTCTTCATTCCCTTTCTGGGAGGCGTCCATTTGTTTGACTGGGACGAAATCAATTTTGCGGAAATCTCCCGCGAAATGATCGTACTGAAAGACTACCTGCGGGTCCACGTCGATTTCAAGCCGTTCTGGGAAAAACCGCCCTTCTTTTTCTGGCTGCAGGTTATCGCGATGAAGATTTTTGGTGTCGGAGAGTTTGCCGCCCGCTTTCCCAATGCCATTTGCGGAATTATTACGCTGATCCTTCTGTACCTGCTGGGCGAACGGCTTTTCAACCGCCGTTTCGGCCTGATCTGGGTGGCTACGTACCTGGGTTCCGTGCTGCCGCACCTCTATTTCCGGTCGGGAATCATCGATCCCTGGTTTAACCTCTGGATTTTCATCGGGTTAAACGGCATCATTTTCTTCCGCTGGAAGAAAGATAAATTCGGTTTCAAGCTTCCGCAGAACAAGTGGTTTTACCTGCTGCTCGGCGGTTTTCTGCTGGGGATGGGCGTGCTGACGAAAGGCCCGGTCGCCTTCCTCATCGTCTGTCTTGTATTAGGCGTATATTTCCTGCTGAACGGTTTCCGCCTGTTTATCAGTCCGTTACATTTCTTGGTTTATGCGCTGATGACGTCGGTGGTGACGCTCTGCTGGTATGGCCTCGAAACGTGGCAGCACGGCCCTTGGTTTATCAACGAGTTCATCAAGTACAACTACCGGCTGTTTTCCACACCGGATGCCGGGCATGCCGGGTTCTTCGGGTATCACTTTGTCATTCTGTTCTTCGGATGTTTTCCGGCAAGTACGTTTGCAATTCGCGCCCTGAGTTTCCGTTCTGAAACCGGCGAAACCGACTACCAGCGGGATTACCAGAAATGGATGGTTATTCTTTTCTGGGTAGTGCTTATTCTCTTCAGTATTGTGAAGTCGAAGATCGTGCATTACTCCTCGATGTGCTATTTCCCGCTGACGTACCTCGCGACGCTCACGATTTACCGCATGTGGACTGGAAAAGTCGTTTTCAACGGCTGGATGAAAGCCGGTGTAATCATTTCCGGAGGAGCATTTGTGCTTGCTACCATCGGAATGCCGATTGCCTCGCACTGGATTGGCGCGATTCAGGCGGCCATTGCCCCGGATGATACATTCGCCGCCGCGAATCTGGACGCGAAGGTCCACTGGACCGGCTGGGAGGCCTTACCAGGCGTATTCCTGATCGGCGTGATTTTCCTCGGTGTACGGTTCCTTTCGCACCGGAACTACGAGCGGGGTATTGTGACGCTCTTTATCGGCACAGCCTTCTTCTCGACCTTTACGCTCTGGCTTTTCATCAACCGCATCGAAGGATATTCGCAGGAAGCGGCCATCCGGTTTTTCGAACAGCGTCAGGGTGAAGACTGCTACATTGTCACCTGGGCATACCGCAGTTATGCACCTTATTTCTACGCCCGTCAGCAACCGGAGCGTAACCCGAAGAGCTACGACAAGGATTGGGTCGTACGAAGCCCGGAAGTAGACCGGCCGGCGTACGTCATCGGTAAAAACTACGTGGAGGCTGAGCTCGATACGATTCCGACTTTACAGAAAATCGGAAAGGAAAACGGGTTCGTCTTCTATAAGCGCAAATAAAAAACCCCTCCGGTATGCCGGAGGGGTTTTTTTATGGTCTTATTTATCGGCTGACGGTTGCATTCTGCGCCGTCTTTTTCTTCAGATAATCGCCCCGGGAGAAAAACTTCTCGATCATGCAGTACAGCAGGATGAAGAAGTACCGGCTGCCCATTTCCTTAATCTTAAGCTTCGATTCGCCGTATTTCCGGTTGGTCCAGGAGTTGGGTACAATTTCGAAGGAATAACCCCGTACGTACGCCTTGAGGGGCAATTCAACGGTCAGGTTAAAGTGCGGAGACAAAAACGGCTTGATACCTTCGATGGTTTCCCGCTTGTAGAGCTTGAATGCGTTGGTGGTATCGTTGTATTTGATGCCAATCATCACCCGGATGATGAGGTTGGCAACGCGGTTAATGGTTTTCTTCAGCGCCGGATAATCGATGACTTTGCCGCCTTTGACCCAGCGGGAACCGAATACGGCATCGGCATCGGTTTCCTGCATCTTACGGTAAAAGCGAACGAGATCTTCCGGGTCGTCTGACATATCGGCCATCATCACCGCCACGCAATCGCCCGAAAAACGCTCCAGGCCGTACCGCACCGCATAGCCGAAGCCGTTGGGGCCTTTGTTGGTTTCGAAGTGCAACGTCGGAATTTCGAGGGAAAGCTGCTGAAGTACCTGAAGGGTATTGTCTTTCGAGTTATCGTTGGTGACGAAAATCTCGTGTTCGATCCCTTCCCGGGTCAGTGTCTGGTGAAGGGACCGCAGGGTTTCCGGAATAGAGTCCTGTTCGTTGTAAGCGGGAATGACGACGCTTAGTTTCATATGGGTTTCTGACAATAAGTCGAAGGGGCACGCGACCTTTCGGGAAGACAAAGGTAAAATATTCTTTTTCTAATGAACGAATCCGGACGAACAAGATACAAAACTCACAGTGAGGAGATTAGCGTATGGCAGAAAAAAACATACTTGTCTGATTCCGGGTAAGGCAAAAAAAAGACCACGGACTCTGCTCCGTGGTCTTGTCTTCAGGTAGTTGTCTTATGCCAGGCGGAGGCGCTCGGCAATACCGTCGTGGATTTCAACCAGCGTAGCATGGATGTCATACGTCCAGTTCCACCCCGGATAATGGGCTTTGAACTTGGAGAGGTCAGACACGTACCAGATATGGTCTCCGATCCGGTTGGTATCGGAGTAGGTATAGTTCATTTTGTTGCCGGAGATCTCCTCGCAGAACTTGATGGCTTCCAGCATGGAGACGTTGGCAAAACGGCCGCCGCCTGCGTTGTATACTTCACCGGCACGGGGAGCCTGGTAAAAATGCCAGAACATGTTGACGAGGTCATGCGCGTGGATGTTGTCGCGGACCTGCTTGCCCTTGTATCCGAAGATGGTATACTGGTTGCCGGTGATGGCACATTTCATCAGGTACGACAGGAAGCCATGCAGCTGGGCGCCGGAGTGGTTTGGGCCTGTGAGGCAGCCACCGCGGAAAATACCCGTCTTCATGCCGAAATACCGGCCATATTCCTGCACCAGAATATCTGCGGCCACTTTCGAAGCGCCGAAGAGGGAGTGCTTGGTATGGTCGAGGCTGAGGTGCTCGTCGATTCCATTGGCGTAATACGCATGGTCTTCAGCGATTTCCCAGCGGTTTTCGAGCTCTACAAGGGGAAGGTAGTTCGGGTTGTCGCCGTATACTTTATTCGTCGACGTGAAGATGAAGACCGCTTCCGGGCAGTGCTGCCGGGTCATTTCCAGCAGGTTGAGCGTTCCGTTGGCGTTGACGGAGAAGTCCGTAAACGGCTCGCGTGCGGCCCAGTCGTGAGACGGCTGCGCAGCGGTGTGAACGATCAGCTTCACATCGGCACCGTATTCTCTGAAAATCACATCCAGTTCTTCTACTGAGCGGATATCGGCTGAACGGTGTACGTAGTTAGAATACTTCTCCTGGATACGGTTCCGGTTCCATTCGGTATTGCCGTCTGTTCCGAAGAAATATTGCCGCATGTTGTTATCAATCCCGACTACCAGATCGAATTTGTCTGCAAAGAAGGCGACCGATTCGCTGCCGATCAGCCCGGCAGATCCGGTCACTAATGCGATATTCATGGAATAATAGCTTTGAAAAATGCAATAAAAGTTACGGGGATGGTCCTATTTACTTCGAATAGTCACAAAGTAAGCCGCTAAATTAGACAGATTACCCTTAAACCAAAAAAGCGATACAAACTAAATCGTACCGCTTACTCAATATATCGGGAAAATGCCTGCTTAGTTGTGCGTAGCGCCTTGCAGGGAAAGGATCTTCAGACGAATGTCTTCCGCCCGTTGAGCCGTTCCTTCTTTGTCGGGCCAGGTGTTTTTCAGCTGTGCAGCTGCGCTGTCAGGAGAAACGCCGTAAACCAGTTTGTTACCTTTCCGATAGTCGGCCTGTTCGATTGTATTGGCCCGTTGGTATTGGCAGGAGGCCATCAGGCTACCCAGCAGAAGAACAGAAAACAGAATTTGTACGCGCTTCATATGCAGAATGATGTCAGGGACAGGGCGCAAAAATAGGCACCAATTCGTTTCAGGACAACATAAAAATGGAAGTTATGAAGCATCGATCGCTCCGCCGGCTTCCGCCGCCGCTGATTTCGCCCGGGTACCGGAGGATTCCGGGCACGGAGAGCGCAACAGGACGGACAAAAAACTATCTTTGAGCGAATCATCCGCCTCTTATGATTGTCCTCGCCGCAGCCCTCTTCTGGCTTCTGATCTTCCTTGTTTTCTATACCTATCTCGGATATGGCATCCTGCTCTGGTTGTTGTTGAAATTCCGGAAAAAGCGGGTCATCCCTTCCCGGCCTGACTACCAGCCGGACGTCACGCTCGTGGTTCCGGCCTACAACGAAAAAGCCTTCCTCGAAGAAAAAGCAGCCAACTCCCTCGCCCAGACCTATCCGAAACTCCGTGTATTATTTGTAACGGAAGGTTCGGACGACGGAAGTACGGAATGGATGGAAGACCGTTTTGCGGGTAATGACCGCGTAAGGATACTGGGCGGAACGATTCGCCGTGGGAAAGTCGAAGCCATCAACGAAGCCATGAAATACGTGGATACGCCGCTCGTGATATTTACCGATGCGAATACAACCCTCAATGCCAACGCCGTAGCAGAAATCGTGCGGCAGTTTTCGGACCCGGGTGTTGGTGCGGTTGCCGGTGAAAAACGCATTCAGACACACGATTCCGAAGCCGCCGCCGGTGCCGGCGAAGGATTGTACTGGAAATACGAATCCTTTCTCAAAAAACTGGATACAGAACTATACAGCGTGGTTGGCGCGGCAGGGGAGTTGTTTGCCATCCGCACCGAACTGTATGCGCACGTGGAAAAAGACACCCTGCTGGATGATTTCATGATTTCCCTGCGCATTGCCGCCGCCGGTCACCGCGTGGTATACGCGCCGGAGGCGTACGCGATCGAGCGGCCTTCTTTTTCCATCGGAGACGAAAAGAAACGGAAGGTACGCATCGCCGCCGGAGGCTTTCAATCGATGGCCCGGCTACCGCACCTGCTCAATATTTTCCGGTATGGGTGGCTGTCCTTCCAGTATGTATCCCACCGGGCAATGCGCTGGGCGGTTGCGCCGTTTGCGTTGCCGCTGATTTTCTTCCTGAATATCATCCTTGTAGCGCTGCGGGCCGGTATCCTGTATGACGCCCTGCTGATCGCACAGGTATTGTTTTACCTGGCCGCCTGGGCCGGAAACTGGCTCGAAAACCGGAAGCTCCGCGTCAAGGCGCTGTTTGTGCCGTACTATTTCACCTTTATGAATCTCTGCGCCATCCAGGGCTACTTCCGCTACCGGAGAAACCAGGAAACGGGGGTATGGGAGAAAGCGAGAAGGGCGGTGTGACGTGGGCATGGGGCCCGGTGTTCAACCCCATGCCCTTTGCGTTTACTATTCTTCTTCCTTCATAATTTTCTTAAACATCCGCACGTCGTCCTGAAGTACTTCCACGACATATAGTCCCTTGGGTAACCCGCTCAGGTCGATTTTTTCGCGGAGCAGCGTCGTTTCCTTCCGGAACGTAGACCGGCGATGAATACGCCCCAGGTTCGCGTCGTAGACCGATACCTTCACCGGACCGACGCGGTCGTTTTCCAGCGAAATCTTCAGGTCTTTTGCCGATGGGTTCGGGTATACCCGCAGGGTCAGGAGGGAAAGGTCGGCCGGTTTCTCGGCAGACGCTGTCCGACCGCCGGTAGCGGCCATCGGAACGATGAACACCGGTGTTTCCGAAACCGGTACGCTGACATGGCCGGAAACAGCCGTGAGCGTATCCACCCGCATGGAATCCGAGCCGGCGCGCAAGGTGTACCGCAGTGCAGCGCCCGCTCCGTCCAGGTCGAGTGAGTAGCTCGCGGTGCGACCGACTTCGTCGGGTACTACCAGCATGTAGACCGATTTTCCGTTGTAGCTGTAGCGGTCCACGATGGGATCGGCGTGGAGGGTTTCCTGCCAGGCATATTCCCCGAAATGATGTGTCGTCTGCTTGAGGTAATCGGCCGATAGGCGGCGTGTCAGATTGGTATTGATGAATCCCATCGAGCCGAACTGGATCGGTACGGTCGGATTATCGTCATACAACTGATAGAAAAACAGCTTGTCGATACCGCCCCGGGCATAGGTCAGCGCCGTCCGGAGGAGCCAGTCGGCCTGCACCTGCTCCACGGTTTTGGTGCCGATGGCGATGGCTTTGAGGGGGCTGCCCTGGTTGAGGTCATACCCTGCTTCGGTTACCCATACCGGCATGTCATATGCCTTCGCATGAGCCAGTTCGCGGAATTCGATTGCCCGCTGATAGGTCGGCGCGATCTCCGGTGCCGCGCCGCGGCCTGACGTGCCGCTTTGCGAAGAGCTGGTGTTATCCGAATAGAAGTGATAGTTGATCACGTCCCAGCAGAGGTTAACGCTGCTGTCCGGTTTGTAGCCCCGAAATTCCTTGCACCAGTCGATCATGCCGCGGATATAATCGGTACTTGCGGAGGCAAGTCCACCCATGACGACAATCATCGTAGGGTCTGCGTTTTTGACACCTACACCGGGACCCATCGTATTTTTATGTCCATCGTAAAAAGCGGACATATTGGCGGCGTATTCCCGGCCCGTCTGGTAGGCGCGACGGCCTTTCCACCACTTGTCACGCTCGTTGTCACACTCGATGTACTTGATGAGGTTGAGGCCGATTTTTACGGTATTGACCGGGTCGCCGGTCCATCGGATGGTCGTGTCCACGCTGAGCAGCGCGGGGTTGACATTGGTATTGGCGCCATACCGGGCGGCGTACTGGAAGGCGACTTTCGCCTGTTCGAGATAGGATTGCGGGTCAGAGAAGTCTTTTCCGTATTTCAGGGGAACGTTCTCCGCATCGCGCTGACCTTCGGGATAGGTCTGCTGCATCCAGCCGGGAATGGTTTTAAGGCAGGCGAGAACGGTCATACCGACTTCCTTGCAGCGCTGGTAAATGGCGTCATAGTTCCAGCTACCGCTGTGGACGGGGTTATAGGTATACCGGCCCTCGTTTGATTCCAGCTTTTCCCAGTCCATGTAATGCCGGATACCGGTGAAGGCTCGGGCCGGTGCCAGTTTTGATTCCTGGACATGGGAAGGATCGTTCGGATCTTCAAAGTCCCACTCAAAGGCATTTACGCCCATCATGTCTTTCAGTTTGGCATGTTTGGCAGGAAGTGCACCCGGAGAGGTAGCCGGAGGGGTATAGGTCCCGTAAAACTCTACTTCGTTCGGATACTGGTACCAGGCAGAAAGGACGATATACCGGGCATTGGTAATAGCGGTATCCAGCTTGAAAACCGATACACGGTCGGGGTAAGGTCCTACCCACTCGTTGTACCGGCTGCCGCTGAAGGTCGCAATCGTCTTGCGGTTCCATTGGGAGTCGATGATGGAAATCGTCAGGGGGTAGTCGCCCAGCGAACCTTCTCCGTCGTAAAAACGAATACCCTGAATGGTCATGTTTTCTCCTTTTTCGAGCGGATAATACGCATCGAAATGAGGCAGGATTTTGCCATAGCCCGTGCTGACGGAAGCAGAGAGATTGCCATCAAAAAGGCCTTCCAGGCCATTGCTGACGTTGTTGAGCTGATACCAGCGGGAGGCGGTGACAGGGATTTTCGTTCCCATCGCGGTGTCGGCAGGGAGGACGGTGAGGGCTATTCCTACGCTCTGGGCGGGGGCGAAATGACTGTTGCCTGCCTGGGACGCCGTTAGCGTTACCGTACCCGCAGCCAAAACAGTGGCTTTCCAGGTACCGGTGGCGTTGGAGACGGTGATGACCGACGTGTTCGAGGAAGAAAACGTAACCGGTGTTTCGTTGTTGGTACTCGTTGCCGTCAGGTCAAACGGCGCATCGCCGACGGTTTTGTCCGGCAACGGGCCGAAATTGATCACAGAAGCCTGCAACGAACTCCGGTTCGCCTCGAACCAGTTGAAATTCCAGCCGCCCTGTTTGACATATACCCTGAGTACCTGTATGCCGGCGCTGAGGGGTACGGTTGTCGTGATCGTCGACCAGTTTTGCCAGCCGCCGGTAATCGGCACATCGATCCGCCCGAGAACGGAGTCGGTAGCCGCCGAGCGGACTTCGATTTTTCCATCGGCATACGCATTGGCAATCCGGAAAAGGAAGTTGTAGCTGCCGGAAGTATCGACCCGGACGCTGTAGTCGAGCCAGTCGCCGTCGTCAATCCAGCCGACGTTGTACCCGCCGCCGGTGTCGGACGTAGGGTCAACCTGGATACCCTTCATGCCGTCGTAGTCTTCCGCTTCGATTTTCCCGGAGAGGGCCCGGGGCGAGACCACGTCAAACCAGTTAAAATTCCAGGCACCGGATTTGACAAAGAGACGGAGGGTCTGGTCGCCGGCAGGGAGGGTTACCGGGGTGCTGATGGTTGTCCAGCTTTGCCATCCGCCGGTTTGCGGTACCGAGACAGTGCCGAGAACGGCGCCGGAGGCATTGCGGATTTCGATGATGCCGTTGCCATAGGTTTCGGCGGTACGGAAGCGCATGATGTACGTCCCCGCGGAGGATACGTGGACGTCGTAGTCGAGCCAGTCGTTGTCGTCTATCCAGCTCACATTCAACCCTCCGCCGGTGTCGGAGGTGCTTTCTGTTTGAATACCGTACATAGCGGTGTACGATTCCGCCTCTATCCGTCCAGGGAGGGCCTGGTAGGATGACGGTTTGCCGGCCAAGGAGGGGGAGGCGGCAAACAGCGTTCCCACGGCGAAGAGGGAACTGAGTAAGGTGTGCTTCATGAGTAGTAACTGCGGCGGACAATGATTATTCCGAAACAATACCAAGTTAACTAAAACCAGCGCGTACTTTCACCGAAAAGGATAATTATCATCAATCCAATTTGTAACTGGTCACTACTATACGTTTGCAGGTTCTTTAGAACTTTCCTATCATGCAGGAAATTTCATAACTGTCATGTTCAGCATTCCCGCCAGGCTGTCGCGACACCGGTTCCGCTACGATCCTCAGGCTATTTCTCCCGCTCTTCTGGAAGATCTCCGGAAGCGTCTTTCTGTGTTTCGCGTTGAAAATCCGGAGGTTACGATAGCCATCCCTGCCTATAATGAGGAAAAGAACCTGTTGAATACCCTGTCCTCTCTGGCGGATATACAAACCCGTTTCCGGACGGAGCTGATCATCGCCAACAACAATTCCAAAGACCGTACCCAGGAAATCCTGGACGCCTGCGGCGTGCGTTCCGTTCTGGTAACGGACCAGGGTATAGGTTACGCGCGGCAGGCCGCTTTACTGCAGGCGAAGGGGACATACGTCCTCAACGCTGACTGCGATTGCCTCTATCCGACAACCTGGGTCGACGCCCTCGTGACGCCCCTCGAAACCGGGGAGGCCTCCTGTACCTACGGCACGTATTCTTTTCTCCCGAGCGAGCTCAACTCCCGGACGGCGCTGGCGTTTCACGAACTGATTTCCCGCATCGGCTTTCGGTTGCGGATCTGGAAAGGGCTGGAGTTTATCAACGTACTCGGCTTTAATTTTGCCTTCCGGCGGGCGGATGGACTTGCAGTGGGCGGCTTCCGGGTGGATGCCGGCCACCAGGGGACCGTCTCGGCGCAGGGCGTCTGCGAAGACGGCTGGATGGCGATGAGCCTGCTCGACAAGGGTAAAATCGTCCATGTGACCAAAGGAGCGCATGTCTGGACGGACGACCGCGTACTCAACCGCGACGGCGGCGTCTGGAAAGCCTTCCGTAAACGTATCCGGGTCGAGATGTCCCGCGTGCTGAAAAAGCCAGCCTGACCTATGGACCTTGTTTCGATCGTTACCATCAACTATAACCAGCCGGAAATTACCCGCCAGTTTCTGGATGCCTGCCGGTCGCTGACCTATCCGGATCTGGAGATCATCGTCGTGGATAATGCCTCCCGGGAGCGTCTGTCCGATCTGATCGACATTCGCGCCTATCCCAACGCGAAGATTGTCCGCAGCGAAACCAATCTCGGCTTTACCGGGGGCAATAACCTGGGGATGGAGCATGCTTCAGGCTCGTACTATTTTATCGTCAACAACGACACCGAGCCGCAGGGAAATCTCATTGAGACCCTGCTGGAGCCCTTTGCCAAAGACCCGTCGATCGGCGTAACCTGCCCGAAAATCAAGTTTTTTGATCAGCCGGATACCGTTCAATATGCAGGGTATAATCCGATGAATCTCTATACCGGAACGGCTACGCCCGTCGGATTATATGAGAAAGACGGCCCGCAGTTCGATACGCCCGGATTCACCCATTTCGCGCACGGATGTGCGATGCTGGTGAAAAAAGAGGTAGTGGAGAAGGTAGGACGGTTTGCAGAGCGGTTCTTTCTGTATTATGAAGAATTGGACTGGTCGCAACGTATCCTCGACGGCGGATTCAAAATCTGGTACCAGCCTTCGGCGTTGATTCTGCACAAGGAATCGGTGTCGGTCGGGCCGAATAATCCCCTGAAAACCTATTACCTGACCCGTAACCGTATTCTGTACATGCGCCGGCATGGTTCGGCCGGTCAGCAAGCATTTTTCTTTCTGTTCTTTTTGATCGGCGTACTGCCGAAGCACCTGCTGACCTATGTCCTGACGGGTCGTTTCGCGCATGCGAAGGCGTTTCTGCGAGGCGCCTGGTGGAACCTGACCTCTCCCAGCACGTCTCCCGTATAGCTATGTTTGCCTACCTGATACTGGCTCACGCCCATCCGCAACAACTGGCACGGCTCGTCCGGGCGCTGCGCCATCCAGATGCGCATTTTTATATCCATCTCGATGCAAAAACACCGGAAGAACCTTTCAGGGAAGCGGTTTCGGGAGAAGATATAACGTACATCGGCCACCGGGAAAAGGTAGCCTGGGGCGCCTATAGCCTTGTGCAGGCAACGCTGAATGGCTTTGCGGAAATTATCCGGTCACAGCGACCGTATTCCTACGTTCATTTACTGAGCGGGCAGGACTATCCCCTCGTATCGCATGAGACGATGGCGTCCTTTTTTGAAGCGAATCCGGGAAAGCAATACATGGAATTTTACCCTGTGGAAGGCGTCTGGACGGAAGCGATTCCGCGAATCCGGAAGTACCATTTCGTGAATTTTGATTTTCCGGGGAAGTTCATGGCCGAGCGTATGGTAAACGCCGTTATGCCGGCACGGAAGATGCCCGACGAGCTCACCGCGGTAGGCCGCTCCCAGTGGTTCAGCATTACGCCCGAAGCCATCCGGTACATACAGGGGTACCTCGGGCGGCATCCGGAAGTGGTACGTTTCTTCCGGTTGACCTGGGGTGTCGACGAGCTTATTTTTCAGACCCTTCTCTATAATTCACCCTTCCGGGATTCGCTGGTCAATGACAATCTCCGGTACATCGACTGGTCGGAAGGGAAGGCCAGCCCGAAAACGCTGACGCAGGCCGACTGGCCGGCGATGCAGGCTTCCGGTAAGTTTTTTGCGCGGAAATTCACCGAAAACGACGAAGTACTCGACCGGATTGATCAATCAAAGCTTCACCCATGAAGCCGGTATAAGGTCTTTGGTGTCGAGTTCGGGTTTGTTGCGGAACCATTGCGCCGGCGCGATGACGTATTTGTCAGGCCGTTCGTTGAGCCACGCTCCCCACCAGCTGAAGGAGCTGTTGGCGATGATGTGGTGCCGGCAGGTGCGCATCAGCATAAGATCGGCCAGGTCGCTGTCTGCACCTTCATTCTGTACGAAAACGGCGTCGTCCCCGATGCGGAAATGCTCGGCTACCCACGGGTGATCATCCGTAAAAACAAAGAAACGACTATTCGGAAAGCGCTCCCGTATCCGGGCGATAGCCCGTTCGTAATACTCCATTCCGACAAAACCGAAAGTCTGACTGAACGACGTGTTGTGTACATAGTCGCCCCGCCGTATGTGCACAGAAACAGACACCGGTGTAGCAGCGATCTGATCGCGGTAAGCGGTGTAGACGGGTCCGAGGTCTTTTTTTACCGTCAGTTCTTTCCGGAGTAAGCCCCCGATGCCGGAAAAATACCGTTCGGATTGCCAGAAGCCGTCGAGCGTTACCATCAGCGCCCGGGTTTCGAACGGCTGCGGATTGTACGCAAAGCCTTCCTCTTTCACCAGCTTGAAAAAAGGCCGGAAACTGCGGTTCGGAAAGAGCTTGGTTGCTTTCGAGACGTAGAGGAGCGGCGAGGTATTGAGGATGTTGTAGTCGACATCGAAATGATGCAGCTTGAATTCCCGCGGCGTATCGGATTCATAAAATTGCCGGTAGTAGGCGAGGTCTACATACAGCGCTGTGTCCGACCGAATAGACAAATGCCGTGCTATGGCATACTGAAAAAGCTGGTTACCAAGGCCGTGGGTAATTTTGGTGACGATCATGTGAGTCTTTTTCGGTCGATGGAATAGGTAACGTCAATGAGCGCGGCCATCAGGTAGAAATAGATACTCGAGGGAAACTGGACCAGCGCTTCCTGCGGATAATTACCGATGTTGAGTACGAATACGGCCAGCAGCATCGCCAGGCAGTAGGCCTTGAGCTCCCGGTCCTGTATCCGGTAATAGTTGGTGATGCCTGTCTTCAGAATAAGGAACATCATACTGCAAAAGAGCAGGAGGCCTACCCAGCCCATTTCTACCGCCACCCGCGTATAGCCGCTGTCGGGAGGGAAATTGGCCAGGAAAGAGTGCGGTGCAAAGCGCTGGCCCCATGCGCCGGTAGCGCCGAGGCCGCCGCCGATAGGGTGTGTCAGAATATAGGGCTGAATCCGTTTCTGGTTGGCTTTCCGGACGTTGAATGACGCGTCGTCGGAAGGGCGGAACGCCGTCTGAAAACGGTAAAGCGTCGGATTGGAGGTCGGAATGAAAATCAGTATCGTCAGCGCGAAGCCGGCTATCACTGAAAACAGCAGCACATACCGGTTGTAATTCAGGATCGCAAACAAAACCAGCCCTGCGGGTACCAGTACATACGCCCCCCGCGTCCCGGAATACAGCATCGACAGCAGGAAAACCAGCGCCAGAATACCCAGTATGAGTTTCTTCCAGATGGCGCGGCAGCCGACGATCAGCGCCAGGCAGATCATACTGCCAACGACCATGTTATAGGAAAAGGCGACCGGGTCCGAAAAGATCGAATATTTCCGCCAGTGCCCGTTGATGAGGAGGAGACTGGCGATGGTCGGATCGGAATGAAGCCATTCTTCTTCCGCTGCCGAAAAGCCGATGTATTCCTGCTTCAGCCCATATAAAGCCGCAAACAAGGCGAGGCCCAGCCAGATTTTGAAAATGGTACGGATGAGGGTTACCGTCCGGATCTGGAAACGGAAAATGAAGTACATCAGTGTCACGACCGCCACCGAGCGGACCGTGTACACCCATGCCAGCCGGGATTCGGCGACGGGGTTGAGTACTTCCAGAAAGTTATAGGCAATCCAGATGAGGATCATCCGGCTGACCGGACCTTTGAAGATACTCCAGTCCTGCCGCCGCCGCTGGTATACAAAAAAACCGAGGATGAGGAGCCCCTGAATGCCGTCCATGAGCGTACCCATCGGGAAGTGAATCCCGAAGCGCATCATGTAAAACAGCAGGTAGGCAAATACAAGTAACGTAACGACGCCGAAGGAAGGATAGGCGACGATCGCATAGATAACCGGCAGGGCGATCATGCCCGCGATCATACCTGCGCCGGCCGTCACACCGAAATGTACCGTCAGGATCCCCAGCCCGAGCGAGGCGGTCAGCAGCACAAGCAGACCGGGCCACGACGCAAAAAAGCGGGTCCAGTCGGTTTGGGCAAGCCTGTTTCGGAGGGATTCAATCATCAGAAAAACAACAGTTTAAAAAAGAAAACAAATACGCTGCCGAAAGCCACCCACAGCGCAACCAGGCGCGCCATGCGCTGGACACGGGGAAGATCGTCTTCCGGCGTCCGTTGTTTTACCTTCGTTTGTGGCAGCACTTTCATGGCGTCAGGATTTTTCGGAACCGTGCCGGGTAGCAACGGAAATGGTATTGGCTTTTTTCGCCTTGACCAGCGCCATCAGCTGAAACCCGATAAACCGGGGAATGTTGATGAGCGAACGGTAGATGCGGGGATCTGTCGGCGAAGCGAGCAGAGCCAGCAGAAATCCCGCCGCAAACAAAAACAGCGCTGCAAGCCAAATCAGCCCCTGCGACGGCAGCCAGATCAGATCCACCGCCATCATCAACACAGACAGCAGCAGGAAAATAAACAGGGGCGGGCGGAGGAGGACCAGGCCGAAAACCGTCTGATTCCAGCTGAACCGTCGCACGCCCGTCAGCAGCAGGTCAAACCCGAAAAAGAAGTACTTAAACCAGGTATTGATCCACCGGGCGCGCTGCTTGACGAGCTGATCAGACTTGGCCGTTTTTTCGTCGTACACAATCGCTTTATCCGTAAAAGCGATCCGTTTACCGCGCTTGACGATGGCGTGCTGCAGGACTTTGTCGAAACCGGCGCCGGTAACATCGAGGTGTTCCAGGCACTCCCGGTACAACGCCGCCGTAAAGGCCATACCCGAGCCGGCCAGCGTGGCCGAGGACCCCAGGCCGTACAGTACTTTGCCATCGTAAAAATGGTAGTAGATGTCCCGGGCAGCATCGAGGCAGGCAAAGGTACTGTTCAGGTTTTTCGCCTCCCGGATACCCTGTACAGCTTCGAAACCCTGGTCGAAGTAGCGGTTCAGTTCATTGAGGTATTCCGGATCGACGAGGTTGTCGCTGTCGATAATCGTCAGCCGCTCGTGCGGGCGGGCAAAATGCCGGATCGCGTAGAAGTGTGAGCGGGTATTGCTGGCGAGGACGGTCTCCGGCCGTAACAGATGAACCCGGGAATCGTCAAAATGCAGATGCGAGATATCGCATTTGTCGGCCACGATGTAGATCAGGTATCGCTCGTAATGCAGCTTCAGCAGCGACCCTACTACCTGCGGCAGAAGATCGGTCTGTTCATACGCGGTTACGATAATGGCATAGTCTGCCTGCTCCGCACGGGCGGGGCCGGGTTGCTTCCTTCCCCGGACGAGGTACAGCAGCAACAGCAGGAGCGGCAGTACAAGATTATAGCCAATCAATACCTGCACCAGTATCCACAAGGCAGACAGTAGTTCCATTGTATCAGGTAGTTACCTTGGTGAGTACCCAGCCGGCAAACGTATCTCCGAGCCCTTTGAGGTAGGCGACGGCCGGTTTCCGGCGGGCTTTGATACTATGCCCCGCCTCGAATACGGCTACTACCCGATCGGCCAGTGCCAGCCACTCCTTGGTTTTGTTCAGTGCGGTAAGCGACGGCGTTTCAATCAGCAGAATATCGTATTCTGCAGAAAGTGCCTGAAGATACCGGCGGACAACAGGCTCTCCGGCCAGCTCAAACAGCGAAGTATCGCCGCCGCGGTTGCCCAGCACCGTAATCAGCCCGGCAGATGGCGTCAGCGGTGATCCCTGGAGTACTTCTTCCAGGTACCCGTCCGGTTTCAGCTCGCGGGAGATGGCCGGAGCGTCGAAGTTCCCGTCGATGAGCAATACGCGTTTCCCGACCCGCGTAAAGGCATGCGCCAGACTGACGATGGTCTGCGTTTTTCCTTCCCCGTGTACCAGGCTGGTGAGAGCGGCGATCTGTTTGGTGCCGAGCTCGCGCTCCAGCTCGAAACGAATGGAGCGGACCCAGTTGCGGTAGCTCTGTGCGGCGGTCGACGAAGCCTCATGCTCCCAGAACGAACGCTGGTCGGTATCCAGCGACAGGCGCACCAGGTGCCCGAGTACCTGTGTTTGCGTGGCGTCGGCCAGTTCCTGCGGCGTGCGGATAGACCGGTCTAGGTAGAAAAGGATGAAGAAAATCAGCAGGCAGAAAACAAAGCTGACAACGCCGGCCAACAGGACCAGAATCATCTTCTTCGACGGAGAAATCACCCCCGGAGCGGCCTTTTCGATAACGTGCAGCTGCATCGTTGAATGCACCCGCATCTTCGCCTCGTTGTACCGTTGCAGCGCCTCGATGTACTCTTTCGACGCGACATCGATGCTCGTTTCGTACTCCTGAATGCGGGCTTCGTTCGGAACGAGCTTGTCGAGCCGCAGATTAAGGCGGTTCAGTTCTTTCTGAATGGATTCGATGGAATTGCGGGCCAGCTCGAGGGAAATCTCCAGGTTCATCTTCTGCGTGACGAGATCCGTTTTCGCGACGAGCGGGTTGTAAATGTACTTATCGGTCGATTCGTTGATCTCGGACGTCAGCCGGTTCTGAAGGGAATCAATCGCGCCTTTGTATTTCGGGTCGAAGTTGCTCCGGTAATAGGCATCGTTGACGGCCCGTAAATGCTGTTTCGTGACCACAATCCGCTGGTTGATAGCCGTCATCGAGCTTTCGAGGTAGCGGCGGTCGGCGGGATCGAACTTGTTGTCAATATTCTTCAGTGCGGCAGTATAGGCAATGACGTCTTTCAGTGCTGTTTCTTTCCGTCCTTCGAAATCAACCAGCTGGCCGTACAATGCCCGCGCCTGTTCGTTGAGGTTCAGGACGCGGTTTTCGATCTTGTACATCTTCAGCTGATCCATCCGCCCGTTGAGGACCGCCAGCTTTTCGTTCATGAACCTCTCCAGAAATTCGATGGACCGGTCGTTGCTGAGCTTCAACCGGTAAGAGAAATTGGTGATGAACTCTTCCGCCAGGGTATTGACAGCGAAGGCGGTCAGCTGCGGATGTTCCCCCTCAAACTCCAGGTTGATGTAATCGCTGTCGCTGAGGCGGTAGATACTGAAGCTTTTCGCGAGAGAGGTGTTGTCGTATTTGACCGATTCCAGGAGCTGAATCAGTTTGTTTTCCGCCGGATTCCAGGGAGACAGCTCCGTGACAGTCCGGTGCTTTTGCGTGAAAATCGCAATAGCCTGCGCCTTTTCCTGCGCAGACAGGCTTTCGATCTGCTTGCTGGGCTTCCGGAAGCTGCCCTTTTCCCCGGCTTTGAGGTCATGCAGAATCAGTTGGTAGGCAACCTGATCCAGCGTCTTTTTCAGGTAGAGGTTCTGAATGATATTTTCAAACTTCTGGTTGATTTCAGACGCCTGTTCGCTGCCGCCGAAACTGAATCCCTGATCGGTTTTGTCGACAAGACCCGTCGAAATCCGGGCCTGAGAGCGGTACTGGTCGGGCAATTGTTTGACCAGGAAGTATGCGGCTACAGCCGTAAGCACCGGCACAAGGATAAGCGTGAGCCGGTTTCGGTTGAGCAGTTGCAGAAAGCGGAGTAAATCCATGGTCAGTTTACCTTGATATTTTCGAGTTTCTCGCCGAGGAGTTCTTCCAGGCGGGCTTTGGCGTTGAGGACATCGCCTTCCGCGATGATTTTGCCCTGGTTATGGTCGGAAAACATGACCAGTACCTTGTTGTAGGACTCCAGCGTTTCCTCGCCTTTTTCGTATTTGTAGCGGACCTGCTTGAGCATACTTTCAACGTCGAGCAGTGCCTGCCGCTTGATCCGGAGCAGTGCCTGCTGCTGCATATAGGTGAAGTACCGCTGCTTGACGTCGGCTTCAAGGTTCAGGTCAAACGCTTCCTTTTCATGGACGGCAACTTTCTGCTCCTCCCGCGCCTGTTTGAGCAGTATGGGTTTCTGGAGGACGGCCCCGAGGTTGAGCAGCAGCCCGAACTGGTACCCGTTCAGCAGGTTGGGATTCACGATGGTCGTGGTGTTCCGCGGACTATACAGGTAGGAAAAGGACAGCGCGTCGAAATACCCGCGCTTCGCTTTTTCTATGGCCGTATTGGCAACCGAAATACGGGCGTTGTATGCCTTGACCTTGGGGTAGTTGGCCTTGGCTACTTCGATCAGTTTTTCGAGATAAGGATAGGATACATCGGGCAGCATCGATTCGTGCTGGTCCTGAGCCAGGGCAGAGACGCTGCAGAGTATCAGTAGGATAAGTATTCGTAACATCATGGATCGTATCAGACGTTTTCGCTTTGAAACAGCGCGGGGAACGTCTTGAGAATAATTTTCATGTCCATCCCGAATGAGAAATTCCGGGCGTATTCAATATCCAGCTGGAGCCGTTCTTCCTCCGACATATCTTTCTTGCCCTTGCCGCGCTTGGTTACCTGCCAGAGGCCGGTGAGGCCGGCCGGACCGGCAAACCGGGCAATCGACTCATCCGATGTCAGCTTTTCCGCTTCATACAGCGGCAGGGGCCGGTTGCCCACAAGCGACATATCTCCCCGGAGAATATTGATCAGCTGGGGAAGTTCGTCAATGCTGGTATTGCGCAGAAACCGCCCGATCCGCGTGATACGGGGATCGTTGCCGAATTTCATAAATGCCGCTTTGTTGTGCTTCCGCTGAAGGTAAATCTTCTCGCAAAGGTGCTCGTTGTCAAGGTACAGCATCTTCTGGCAGTGCCCTGCACTCTGGCATTCTGAACAAAGCGCAAAGTTCGACTGTACGACGGCCTGCTCCTCATCCCGGTTATACATATTGAACGCCGCCATATCCTTCACCATCTTGTCGGCGTCGGTTCGCATGGTTCTGAATTTCAGCAGATTGAAGACACGGTATCCCGAACCTACACGCCTGGAGCGGTAGATAATCGGGCCCTTGGAATCCAGGCGGATAAGCAGGGCAACGGCAAGCAGGATCGGAGACAGGATGAGCAGTGCGGTGCCGGTCGTCGCGATATCCAGCGCCCGCTTCCACCAGGGGATACGCACCTCAAAACGGGGAGTTTCGGTAGGCTGAAGGGCCTTGAGCTGTTGCTTCCGCAGAAAATACTGAAGCCGGACCACGATATCTCCCCGCCGGAAGTCCCGGGGGAATACGTCACTTGCGCCGGCGTCCTTCGCTTCGCGGAGTATTTCCGGCGTCAGTTTGTCGACCGTCAGGATAAACGGCAGCGTTTTCAGCCAGCTTACGGCCCTGATGCGCCGGAGCAGCTCCATGCCGCCGCTCTGCCCGCTGGCGATCACGGCGTCGGCCGGGTAATAATCCTGCAGCGCCTGATAGATCTCGTCAGTCGTATCAAGCGGCTTGATATTCAGTTGATGGCCGAACGTTTTGATAAATTCAAGGTTCGCGTCCGGATCATCTTCCACATAGAGGATTCGCAACGGCGGTATTTCGGACATGGCGGAGTCGGTTAGGGGTGATGGCTCCGGTTATCGCCGCGACCGCCTGAGGACGGCTTTTACCTTGGCAATAACTTCCTGAGGGTTAAACGGTTTGGTCATAAAATCGTCCGCGCCGAGCTCCAGGCATTGAATGCGCTCGTTGCTTTCTTCGCTTCCCGAAAGAATAATCACGGGAAGGTCTCCGTAGAGGTTACTGGACCGGAGAACAGACAAAAATTCCTTGCCATTGAGGTGCGGCATATGCAGGTCAGCCAGTACCAGGTCTACCGGCGCGCCGCTCTCAATCCAGGCCATTCCGGCCATGCCGTCGTCTTTCATGACGACGCCAAAGTCCTTTTCCAGACAGAGCTGAAGAATTTTCCGGGTCATGGGCTCATCGTCCATGACCAATATGTTCGGTTGATGAGTAGTTGCTGGCGGAGTCATATGTTTTAACGACAATCTGAAAGGAGTTCCGGGATAATGTACGCAATCAATGGAAAAATCGTCGATCCGCCGGCCGGATTCTGTCGCGGACGAATGAGCGGAGCAGGAAAGGGATCTATCGGGCAGTCAAAACCGCTCCTCCGCAGGGAGGCAGGGTGGTCCAGTGGTTTCATGTACGATCGAACTAATGGCGGATCGGGCTAAAGGTCAGGTGGTAGTCTCCCGAGAGGCACCGCCCGAAAAGTGATGCCCGTTACAAAAATAAGACAAAATTACACGGGCTGCAGTACCGGCGAGTACAATTTATTCGGGGGTAACTACGTGAATGACAGTACGTTTCACGGAAAAATATAATTCGATTCGGAAATTCCCCTGCTCAGAGGGCGGCAGGGCGCTCCCAGTTGCCCGTTTCCCGGTTCAGCTGCTTCAGAATGCGGGCGGGGTTTCCTCCCACAACGGAGTAAGGAGGCACATCTTTCGTGACGACGCTTCCGCCCGCTACCACCGAATGCCGGCCGATCCGGACGCCGGCCGTCACGACGACGTTGGCGCCGAGCCAGCATTCTGCTTCAATGACAATCGGAGCAGTAGTAACCGGCTGGTTATGAATCGGTTGGGAGATGTCTTCGTAGGAATGGTTCAGGCCGGAAAGGACCACGTGCTGCGCCAGAATAACGTCCGACTGAATTTCCACAGGGCCGATCACCACGGAAGAAATCCCGATCGTGCAGCGGTCGCCGATATGGACGTCTCCAACGCCGTTGTTGACAACCGAAAAGGACTCGACCACACTCCATTCTCCCAGCGAAAACTGCCGGAAAGGAAGTACATCCATCCGGGCTGACCGCCTTACTTTCGATCGCCGGTGCCGCTTATGGACGAAAGGATTGACAAACCAGCTTACCCAGCGCCGTGGCCGCGCCTCATGGGCCGGTACCAGCATCCAGTGAATCAGTTTTTTCAGCCCCGGCCGCTTGTCGAGTTGTTCGGAAAGGCTCATGCGTTTGATTGGGTTTGTCGGATCGCGTCCAGTAAAAGACCTACGGAGTTTTCCCAGGTATGCTCCAGGGCAAATCCGATACGCTCCTGCGGGGTTGAAAGCTCTTTTCCGGCGAGGGCCTCGCCGATCGCTTCCACAAAAGCATCGGTACCTTCCGCCAGGAAAACATGGTCGCGGAACAGTTCCATTGTTTCTGTACGAACAGCTACCACGGGTTTTCCCATAGCCAGGTATTCGTCGATCTTGCGGGGATAGTTTCCGATGGTTACTTCATTGAAAACCTGAGGATTAATCAGTACATCCATGCCGGCGAGATAGGCCGGAACAGTGGCCGGTGGCCTGGAGCCCAGGAAGGTGATATTGGGCAGTGATTGCAGCCGGTCGATCGGAAAGGAATCATCCGTATTTCCCACCAGTACTACCTGCCAATCCGGGCGCCGGAGCGCAACGGCTTCGATCAGGTCGGCGTCGAGGCGGAGGGTCGTCAGCGCACCCGTATACCCGATGCGCGGGGATGGAATGGCCAGCAGGTCTTCGGGAATCGCCGAAACAAGCTCCGGGTTAAAGAGCGTCAGGTCACATCCCTGCCCGACGTACACCGACGCCGGGTTATGCTTCGCGGCCTGTGCCGCCAGGTACAGGGAATTACTGGCGATGAGGTCCGCCTTTTTCATCAGTGCCGGTTCGAGCCGGGTACCGTGTTTGCGCCAGTAGTCAACCGCGAGGAAATTATCCCGCAGGTAGTACACGTATACCGACGGCCGGAGCAATTCCTTCAGGTAAAATCCCTGCACCATATCGTTATCATTGAGTACGACGAAATCCGTCCAGCGGAGTTCTTTCAGGGCATCCTGTATGGTGGCGGTCAGTTTCCGGCCGTTTTGTTTGTTGCACCAGTCGTATATGGCGCCATCCGGCAGCCAGTTATAGGAGCCGAGGACTGTCGGCGGGGAGAGCACCCACAGGTTTGGCTCGACCTCGCTGAGGGTTTTCCCTCCTTGAGCATCAATGAATTTCCGGCGTTCGGCGAGGCGTTCGGAGTTTTTCCGGAGGAGCGCCGCCCAGTCCAGCGGCTGGTTGACAAACAGTACCTGATGCCCGCCGGCGGCCAGGGTCCGGGCCATATCCCGGATGTTGCTGCCCATGTTTTTCTCTTCCCAGGGCTGTCGGGCGATGATGACGAGGTGCATAGGTCAGGGCTGTCGGGAAAAATGGATGTCAAAATTGTATTTCACCTGCCGGTACACATCCCGGAGGAAAGCGACAAACCGGTTTCCGCTCTGGGTCCATGCGCTGCGGGTCATGGTACTGGGCTCCGCTTCGGGGTTGATCTGTTCGAGAAGGCTTTTGAAATCATCGTAAAACAGGCCCTTGCCTTTGTGCTGGATGAAAGAAAGGCACATGTTGTATTCCATGCGGTCCCCTTTGATGCCTTCGCCATACCTTCCGAATTTTTGGAAGAAGGTCGTCCGCCGCAGGTGCGGGTGATCACTATAGGCGTAAATTTTTGTATAGTCGAGGCCCCATGCGGGCGTATACATTTCTGAAAAGCCCTCGCCATACGGTTTCCGGTAAGGATAGGGGATGTAGGCGTAAAACCGGACATAGTCCAGTGCCGGATCGTTCTCCATGAACCGCAGCGCCGCCGAAAGCTTCTCCGGAAAAATTGCCGCCGGCTGGAAATCTTCCTGTATATACAGCGTATAGGGCGTCCGGACGGCGTCCTGGCCTTTGTTGATGTTATTTCCGAGCCCCCGGTTTCGCTCGGTCGTGATGAGGCGGAAGGGGTAGGTGGCCTGTAATTGCTTCAGTGCGTCGAGGTGTTCCGGGCGACTGCCGTCGTCCGACACCACAATATCCCCGAATGTACAGGAAAGGGCTCCGAAAGACCGCAGCAGGTTTTCGAGCGAGCGGCTCCGGTTGTAATGCGTGACCAGGAGCGTGACGGTTTCGAATGCATGCGCCATGACCTTAACGGAAAAACAGAAGCTGAAACGTGTTTTTGAGGAAGCGGAACTTCAGGTACAGCCACCGCAGCAGCAGCGTCAGCGGGTCCTGCCGCTGCTTCCAGTCCGACCGGAACGTCGCCGTACTCGGCTCCACCGATGAATTTACCTGGTCAAAGACCTTCGTAAACTCATCGTAAAAAAGCCCCTTACCCTTGTGTTTCAAGACGGAGAGGCACATCGTGAACTCGGCGATATCGCTGTTTGTACCTTCTACATACCGCCCGAAACGATCAAAAAAGGTACTTCTCCGCAAATGCGGGTGGTCGCTGTAAAAATAGAATTTCAGGTGATTGGCATACCAGAGCTGGGGCCGGAAGATCATCCGCGAAAACCCGCCTCCGGCATCTTCGCGGTAGGGGTAGGGGAAATAGGCATACAGCCGTACCAGGTCGAGGGAAGAGTCTTCCTGCATGCGCGACAACGCCGCTTCGAGGACTTCCGGCGCGCGTTCGAGCGGCACAAAATCTTCCTGAACGTATAAGGTATAGGGCGTCCGGACGGCATCCTGACCCTTGTTGATGTTGTTTCCCAGGCCTTTGTTTTTCGGCGTTGTGACGAGGTCAAACCCGTATTCTTTGCGGAGCGATTCCAGGACGGTCCGGTGCTCGGGGCGGCTGCCGTCGTCCGAAACCACAATTCCTCCAAACCGGCATCCCCGCTCCCGGAAGGTCTGCAGCAGGTTGGCCAGCGACTGGCTCCGGTTGTAGTGGGTCACGAGCAGGGTGACGTCCGGGAAATGAGCTTCTTTCATACGCGTTGAGAAAGGAAGGGAAGCCGCCCGTCCTTGAATTTCAGTTCGATGTGGTGGTATGTCCACCGCGCGACGAAGTATATCACGACAAAATTCAGAAATACCAGGTAGCTGTAGGACGCCGGTGAGAACTTCAGAATCCGGACAAAGAGAATATTAAACAGGCTGAGCGTCAGCGGATGTGTCAGGTAAATGGAGTAGCTGTAGGTTCCGACGCGGTGGAGGAGGGTACTCTTTTTCAACGTGGAAGAGCAGATCCCTTTTTCAAACGAAAACACGAAAATGGCCGCGAGAAATACGAATTCATACAAAAGCCCGATATGCTTCAGGGCTTCCCCGAAAGAAATCGATACCACAATCAGGGCCAGCATCAATACCTCCAGTATGGAAAACAGCCCGCCCGGCAGCGCCCGCACGCGGTCGTACGCCGCTGAAAACAGGGTAAAGCAGAATGCGCCTGCGAAAAAGCCCGTCAATCCCCGTAGAAAACCATAGTCAAAGCTGTAGTTGAGCTCCATTTTGCCGGTGACTGCCACGAGAGTTGCTGCGGCGCCGACCGACAGCGCCAGAAAAGCAGGCGCTTTCCACCGGGGGGCGATTAGCCGCATCGCCAGCCCGTACACTACGTAAGCGATCATTTCGGCGCTGATCGACCAGCTCGGAATATTCCAGCTTACGTCTGTTACGCCGAATAGTTTCACGGAATTGAGGAGCAGCAGGGAGGTCAGAAATGTATAAACATTATTATTCGGATTGTCCGGCTGGTTGATATGGACATAGTCCGAAAGGGAATTCTTCGTCAGTTCAACAAACAACACCGCCAGCAGCATCACGAAATGGAGCGGGTAAATGCGCCAGAACCGCCGCGTCAGAAAGCGTTGCAGTTTCCGGGATGTTTCGAACTGCGGGTAGCTGTAGGCGATGACGAATCCGCTCAGGACAAAGAAAAAATCCACAAACATATCTGCATTCCGAACCAGCCGGTTGTTGATCAGCGGCGTATCGGTGAAGAAAGCCATGTGAAACAGCACCACCATCGAGGCGAAAAGCCCGCGGAAAATATCGAGGACGTCAAACCGGTGTTTCATACGTCAGGCAGATTTGCGGAGAGCGAGTATCTCCCGGACGGACATCTTGAAACGGTGCGTCAGCAGCAGGTAAATCCCCCCGCCGATGAGGACCTGCGCGGCTGCGTGGATAATGCCCTCATTCCCAATGGTATATTTATACAGCACAATAGCCGCAACCATGACGGCGCAAAACGCGACCGGCTTGCTGAACATCGTCAGGAACTGCCGCATAAACGGCCCGACCAGCTGGTGTACCGTATAAAAATTCATCAACAGATTCAGGAACATACTGATCAAAAAGGCCAGCGCAATACCCGTCACCTGGTAGCGCGCACCGAGGAAATAGAGCAAGGGTACTTTCAACGCGAGCGTCGCCAGGTTGATGTAAAACAGCAGGTTCGGCTTTCCTTTCGTAAAGGCCAGGGTGAAAAGCGGGTTCGAGAGGCAGTAGAAAATGCTGACGAAGGTGAAGATACGAATGAGGGGAATAGTCGGCTCCCAGCCCGGACCGTACAGCAAGGGTACGACGACGTCGGCCGTCACAAACAACCCCGCTACCAACGGCATGTTCAGGAAACTGACCAGATCGAGGATGTTGAGGTACGACTTCTTCAGCTCCTCGTTATTGTCCTTCATCTTCGCCAGAATCGGGAAGGCTACCTGGAGAATAATCGGATTCAGCTTCGTAATCGGGAAGATGGCGAGCTGATAGGCAATGGTATAAAAACCCAGCGCCTTGACGCCGAGGAGACCGCCCACGATGATGTTATCGGAGTTGCCCTGAATGAAGCCCAGCAGGCCGTCGCCCACGTTGTAAATCCCGAAGCGTAAATGTTCTTTGATCGATCCGATGTTGAGATACAGCATCGGCCGGAAGAGCTTTCGCCCATAAAATACCTGCAGGGCCGTCCGGACAATGTGCATCGCCAACTGCCCGAAAATCAGCGAAAGTTCTTCAAAACCGCTATAGGCAAGGGATACGGCGACGACCATACCTGTCGCCGCTCCGATGATTTCCATGATGGCGATCGACTTAAACCGGAGCTCTTTCTGCAACAGAAACAGGTACACCTGCCCGAAGTAGATAATCACGAAATAGAGGGATGCCAGCTTGATAACCCGGTCGAGTTTCGGCTCCTTGTAATAGGCCACCACCAGCGGCGAACTGAAGTAGACGATCAGGAATATCCCGAAACCCAGTAGCAGACTGACGAAATACAGGCTGGAAAGTACTTTCCGGTCGGTCTCCTGCTTGTAAATAATGGAGTTCGAAAACCCGAGGTTACTGAAGATATAAAACAGGTTGATAATCAGGGTACTGACGCTGATTACCCCAAAAACGGACGGATCGAGGATACGCGCGAGTATCGTGACCTGCACGAACTGAAAAACGGTGGAGATGACGGTGGAAATAGTGATCCATTTCCCGCCGTCGATGGCGTTTTGCTTGTGGCTCATGCAGGAATACGTTTCAGGGCAGCCGTCTGCGGGGCAGCGGACCGACCGGCGGACAGGCAGGTACAGGTACTCGGGTAAAGGACCCGTAGGTAATCACACGGCAGGGTCATTATCAAATGGCGGTTTGATCGATGCTCAGGAAGTTCCCGAAAAGTAGTGCAATGTCAGAAGGCCAGCAAGCGTTGCGCGGAATTAATTCGGACCGAAAACGAGGAGAATACCGTCTGCCGGTCGAACTGATCCAGCACCGAATTCTGATTCCGGACGACCTGGCGGAAGTCCAGAAATACGTTGTGGCGGATCTGATAGGTTGCGGCAAATTCCCCGTAAAGCAGGCTCGTTCCGACGCCCTGACCGATGTAATTGCCGTATTCCCGGTCCTGCGGACGGGTATTGTAGCTCAGCAACGGGTTGCCGCCGAAGTTACGTCCGGCGAAGTCGAGGCCGTAGTTAGCGCCGACAAACGTACCCGTCAGCGTCAGGCGGGGCAGGGGCTGGTACCGCACAATGCCGACGAACTCCTTGAAGTTGCCGCCGAACGGGTGGGCCATCGCCTGATTGAAGTTGACGTAGTTGGTTTTGTCTGATACGTGCTGGAAGGTATAGGGTCGGGCCAGGTTGAATTCGGCCTGAATATCGAGGTTTTCGACGCCCAGTACATCTACGTATTTGGCGCCGATCTGAGCGGCGATCTTGTTGCCCCACCAGCCGGTACCTGCCCGGAGTTTGTTGAGGTTGAATTCGTCGAGGTTCAGCTGGCCGTATACCTGAAACCGGCGGAGGAAGTTCCAGCGGAAGTCCACCCCCAGCATGGAGTTATCGGCACTGTATTTCTGTGCTTCAATAGCCCGGTAGAAGATCACAGGGTTCATGTAGCCGAGATCAAAATATCCCTGTGATTTGTCGCGGCTATGGACGATGGCTTCAAAAACGCCGACGTTCAGGTTTTTACCAATATTGACGCCGAGGTGGTGGAGCGCCAGGAATTTCTTCGGCGGGAGATCACCGTATGCCAGGTTATTCTGGGCATTGTTGATTTCGGCAAAGAGGTTCATGTACTGAACGCGCCCGATGCGTGTCGTCAGTTTCAGAAACAGAAAGGGGCCGCTGTTGTCTGACAGAATAACGGATCGGAAACCGTTCCCGATGAAAACCTTATCATGCCCGAACTGAACATTGATTTGCTTGATCGGGTCGAAGGTCAGGTACCCGCGGGCGGTATAGAAATCCGCGCCGCTTTTGTCGGTAAACTTTCCGTCGGGCGTGCCTTTGAATACCTTCCAGGCGGCTTCACCGGGTACGGCCTGGAACTTCTCCATCCGCTCGGTAAAGTAGCCCGGCATGCGCAGCTGCGTATCCGTGAAGTAGGTATAGAAACCGATTTTCTTTCCGATGGAACCCCGTATTTCAACGCCCCGGGTATTGATGTAAGAGTACGTCGACGCATCCTTCCCGCCGCCGAGCATGCCGTAGAGAACGGGGTTGACATGCAGCTCCACGTCGTCGTTTCTCAGGCTGTACAGGTCATTTTTCTTCCCGTAGAAGTATTTCCAGAAGGGTTTTTCGCTGTCGGCCGTTTTCGGGTCCTGCGACCATTCCCAGCTGTCGTCCTTTAGGTATTGAATATTGAATTTATCGACGGGGGAGAGGTCGGCACACTGATCGCAGTTAAGACTGTCGACGAGCTGATAGACACTTTTCCGGAGATATGGCTTGACTGTGCTCTGGAAGCCGATCGCGTTTTTTCCGCTTTTGATTTCATACCGGTCGACGAGGTGGTAGTAGTCCGGGTTGAGAGGAACGTACACGCTCTGACCGAAGGAGAAGGCAGCCTGAGTCCAGAAAATAATCAGGAATAAAGTAAATCTGGGCATAGGGAAAGAAATAGCGCACTCCGGGTTTCGTGTTTTTATTGCTTACTTTGTACAGGTCACCGGGCCGTGCAAATTACGAAGAGATTCCGAAATAAACCTTTTTCCATGTTTGTCCTCGCCGAGCAATCTTCCGTCGGAAACCATTTCATCGCTGAACTCAGAGACGTTCAGATTCAGCAGGATCCGCTTCGGTTCCGGAGAAACCTGGAGCGTCTGGGGGAGATTCTGGCATACGAAATATCGAAAACGCTGGTCTTTTCGAAGACTTCCGTCAATACTCCGCTCGGTACGTCCGAGACGTTTTTGCTGGCGCAGCAGCCGGTGCTGGCGGTGATCTTGCGCGCGAGTCTGCCGTTTCACCAGGGGTTTCTGAATTTTTTTGACCGGGCGGAAAATGCCTTTATCGGGGCATACCGCGGACCCCACGTCGAAGGAGAGGACTTTACGGTCGAACTCGAATACCTGTCGAGCCCTGATCTGACGGGCAAAACACTCATCCTGATTGATCCGATGCTGGCGACGGGCAAGTCCCTCGAACAATCCTACCGCTCTCTCCTGCGGTACGGTATTCCGGCCCGGACGCATATCGCTGCCGCGATTGCCGCTCCCGAAGGCATCCGGTACCTGCAATCAAAAATGCCGGAATGCCGGATGTGGATCGGCGCGGTCGACGACCACCTGAACCACAATTATTACATTGTTCCGGGACTCGGAGACGCCGGCGATCTGGCCTTCGGTCCCAAGTTGTAACCATGAATCCCGTTTCCAAATATATTTCCGTCGCCCTGGCGTCGATGCTGAAGTTTGTGGCCGGTCCCCTTGCCGGACTAGCCCTGGAGTTGACCTGGTGGGAATCCGCCGCCTGTACCGTCGCCGGAATGATGATGAGTGTTCTGCTCTTTACCTTTCTCGGTCGGCAGATCCGCCGCTGGTGGGAGCAGTTTCGGAAAACCCGCCCCCGGCTGTTTTCGCCACGCACCCGTCGCGCCGTCCGCGTATACCGGGCCTTTGGCATTGCGGGTATTGCCTGCCTGACGCCCCTGCTTTTCACGCCTATTGGCGGGACGCTCCTGGCGGTTTCCTTCAAGGCTTCGCCGCAGCGGATTCTGTTGTGGATGATGGTGTTCGGCGTGGTATGGGGGATAGTCCTGACCCTTGCTATTTACCACGTTCCCGGCCTGCGGGGCCTATTGGGCAAAAGCTGATTGCTCGATCAGCCGCATGATTTTTTCCAGCCCTTCCTGATCTTCTGCGTGAAAATCGTTTAGCTCGGCGCTGTCGACGTCGAGTACGAGAAAGACATTTCCCTCCGGATCAAAACCCGGCACGACGATTTCCGAACGGGAATCGGACGAACAGGCAATATGCCCCGGAAACGCGTCTACGTCGGGTACGAGCACCGTCTGCCGCGTCGTATAGGCATGCCCGCAAACGCCCTTGGTGAAGTCGATCCGCGTACAGGCGATTGGTCCCTGGAAAGGTCCGAGAACCAGTTGATGATCCTTTTTCACGTAAAAACCTACCCAGAAAAAGCCGAAAGCCTGCCGGAGCGCGGCAGAAACGTTCGCAAGGTTGGCGGTCAGGTCGGGCTCTCCGCCGATAAGGGCTTCTATCTGGGGAATGAGACTGTCGTATACTTCTTTCCGGCTGGCCGTTGCCGGAACGTACAGGTTTTCAGCCATGTGCATTGTTATTTTTCCCGGACGAAAAGCTGGGTTTCCACCAATACTTCGTGGTACCGGGTTTCATCCGGATGGTGAATAAGGTGTAAAAGCAATTCCGCCGCTTTCTCGCCCATGGTATAGGCAAACTGCTCTACCGAAGCGACGGGCGGATTGTCGATGTAGTCCATCAGCGGAAGGTTGGCAAAGCTGGCAAAGTACACATCTTCGTTCGGGCGTATCTGCAGCTGCTTGGCCACTTCCATTGCCTGCAGGGCGACGTAGTCGTTGAAGCCAACAATAGCCTGCGGTTTTGGTTCCAGGGCCAGGAGCAGTTTCGTTTTGGTGTGGGTATCCTCGCGGCTGAGGTCGGTGGAGCGCAGGTATTGCGGCAGTACCGGCAGCCCGGCGCCGGTCATTGCCTGGATATACCCTTCCTGCCGCTCTTCGGAGACCTCCAGTTGCGGCGGGCCGTTGAGCAGGGCAATCCGCTCAAGGCCTTTTCCGGCCAGGTACTGAACCAGCTCCCGGGCGGCTTTGGTCACACTGTTCCGGACCTTGTGCGCGGGTACACTGCGCGGCACGCGGTCAAAAAACACCACCGGAATACCGAAGTTTTCCAGCTCCCGGAAATGCAGGTAATGATGGGTTTCTGCGGAAAGAGACGCAATGACGCCATCCACACGACTGGAAAGAAAGGTATTGAGAGCGCTTTTCTCCCGGTCGAGCCGGTCGCGCGATTGGCTGATGACGACATTATACCCCGTCAGGACATCTTCAATGGCCGTCACTGCGGTCGAAAAAAACTCTTCCCCCAGAAAAGGAAGAATGACACCGATGGTATGCGTGCGTTTCTTTTTAAGGACAAGAGCTGCCGGATTGGGGCTGTACTGCAGCTTCCGGGCCAGCTCCCAGACGCGCTCCCGCGTGCGCAACCCGATACGCGGGTTGTTTTGCAACGCCCGCGAAACCGTAGAGATCGATACGCCGAGCTCCTGGGCAATCTGTTTGATAGTGACCGTCTGGTGGTGCTGCATAGTTACAGGAAATCGCAGGGTAAAGATAACCATCCGGAACCGGCCCGGCGGATGCCGCAAATAAAAAGCCTTCAGGACAGTATCCTGAAGGCTTCACCAAACCACTTGTTATTCACTACTAAACAAAAATTAAGATCAAAGGAAGAAGGCTGAACGATGTAAAAATTGGATAAAAACGTGGGATATATTGTTGGATAAATACCGCTCCTGATAGTATGTCTGTTTTTGTGTTACAAATGTAAATGACCACGACTCCGAGCACTTTGTGTTTTAGATGATCGGTAAAAATCACCCTGAAAACGGATGGACCATCGGGATAAACCGCCAATCTCACGAATGAAGGTTCAATTGTAAATAGCATTTTTCCGATAGGGCTTTCGGGAGAAAAACCGGACGTGCGAAGCCGGTTGCACGGCAGCGCGATTCCGGACTGTGAGGTTGCGCAATCCTTTGCAATGGCCTGCGGGTGGAAAAGACGGGTCCCCGGCCGGAAAATCCGTCTCCTCCCTGCTGGAAGATTCCGGATTACCCTGTTGATTTGAAACCGCATCGTTTTACTATTTCCTCCGCATGGAACCTCTGACCCAATCGATCGTGGATCGGTACCGCACCCTCTTCGGGGCAGATCCGTCATTGATCGTCCGCTCTCCGGGCCGTATTAACCTCATCGGCGAGCATACCGATTACAACATGGGATTCGTCCTCCCGGCAGCGATCGACCGCGAAATGGTCTTTGCCATCAGCCCCCGGACCGACCGCCTCTGCCGCGCCTATGCGTTTAATCTCGAGCGGGAAGAGACCTTTTCCCTCGATAACCTGACCCGCAGCGAAGAGCGGTGGACGTATTACCTCAAAGGCGTCATCGATCAGATTCTTCAGTTAGGCTATGACCTGAAGGGTTGTGACGTTGTGTTCGGCGGCAATATTCCGCTCGGGGCAGGTATTTCGTCTTCTGCCGCGCTGGAAGCCGGCTTTTCGTTTGCATTGAATGAAATTTTTCAGCTCGGGATCGACCGGATGACGCTCGTTCGTCTCTGTCAGCGCGCTGAAAATCAATTCGTTGGCGTAAACTGCGGTATCATGGATATGTTCGCGTCCCTGATGGGGGCAGAAGACGCCGTGATCCGTCTCGACTGCCGCTCCCTCGATTATGAATATTTCCCCTTCCGCCAGGAAGAGCACATACTGATCCTCTGTGATACGGGTGTGAAGCACTCCCTCGGAAACTCCGAATACAATACCCGCCGGGCGGAGTGCGAGCGCGGCGTAGCCCTTTTGCAGGCATATGATGCATCTGTCAATAGTCTTCGGGATGTATCGCCTGAGCTGCTCCGGGCGCACCGCGATGAGTTCGACGAAGTGACCTACCGCCGCTGCGAATACATGGTCGAGGAAATTGCCCGGGTAGTAGCGGCCTGCGAAGACCTCAAGCGTGACGACCTGGTATCCTTCGGCAAGCATATGTACGCCACGCACTACGGCCTCCAGCACAAATACGAAGTGAGCTGCCCGGAGCTGGATTTCCTGGTTGATCAGACCCGTAACCAGCCGGCAGTACTCGGCGCCCGCATGATGGGCGGTGGCTTCGGTGGTTGTACCATCAACCTGGTCGAAAAAACCGCTGCCGATGCGTTTCTCGAAACCATGAAAACGGCCTATCAGGCAGCCTTTGGTATCGAGCTGGTTTGCCATAAAGTAGTGATCCGCCAGGGAACGTCCGTTGTCCGCTAACCTTACTGCCTCATGTTTCAATTTGATGAACATCCGCATCGCCGGTATAACCCGCTGACCGACAGCTGGGTACTGGTATCGCCTCACCGGACCAAACGGCCCTGGCAGGGGCAGGTGGAGAAAACGCCGGCAGACGACCGGCCGGCTTATGACCCGACCTGCTACCTGTGCCCGACCAATACCCGTTCCAACGGAGAGAAAAACCCGGACTACTCCGATGTTTTTGTCTTCACGAATGACTTTTCGGCGCTCCTGAGCGATACGCCGGAAGGAACCGTTTCAGACGGAGAGCTTTTTCAGGCCGTCAGCGAATCGGGATTATGTAAGGTGATTTGCTTTTCACCGCGCCACGACCTGACGATTCCCGAAATGGAAACGTCGGATATCCGGCGCGTCGTAGATGCCTGGTGCCTGGAGTACGAAGAATTGGGGAGCCAGCCGACGATCAACCACGTCCAGATATTCGAAAACAAAGGTTTCGTGATGGGTTGCTCCAACCCGCATCCGCACGGGCAGATCTGGGCGCAGGCAAGCGTACCCGACGAGCCGGCGAAAAAGCAGCAAAGCCAGCGCCGGTACTTCGAAAAGCACGGGCGTACACTGTTGAGCGATTACCTGGAGAAAGAACTGGTTAAAAAGGAGCGGATTCTGTTTGAAGACGAGCATTTCGTGGCGCTCGTACCTTTCTGGTCCGTATGGCCGTTCGAAACGATGATCGTGCCCCGCCGCCCGATGGCATCTATCCTGGAAATGACTCCTGCCGAACGCGATGGCCTCGCCGACGCCTACCGAAAACTGACGATTCTGTACGACAACCTGTTCGAAGTATCGTTTCCGTATTCTGCCGGGATTCACCAGGCGCCAACCGACGGCGCTGAACATCCCGAATGGCATTGGCACTTTGTATTTCTGCCTCCGCTGTTACGCTCTGCAACGGTGAAGAAGTTTATGGTAGGGTATGAAATGCTGGCTAATCCCCAGCGGGACATTACACCGGAACAAAGCGCGAAGATGCTCCGGAACCTGCCAGAGGTGCATTACAAAGCGAAGTAGTACACGTTATCCCAAATGTCTGTGAAGTCTGTGTCGTCTGTGAGCTAATTTTTTTCTCACAGACGACACAGACTTCACAGACATGAAACAGCCGGGGCCGCTTCCATTATGGAGACGGCCCCGGCTGTTTTCTTCTCTATCGGTTTCAGGCGACGGGCGTGAAGAATCGTTTCAGCCAGCTTTCTGCTGCGGGCAGGAGCCAGGATGTACGGTACTCTCCGACTGTTTTTACCTGAGAATTATAAATGTTTGTGTCGGGTGAAATGCGGCCGTCAAGTACAGCGGCTTTGGCTTTCAGTGCGTCGACGGCGCTGATACCGTCGGCGGTCTCGAAAAGCACGGAGCGGTCAAAAAAATCAAGGCTGTGGGCCGTACCTGCTTCGCGGATAATCCGGGTGGAAGCATCGATAGAGCAGCCGCTGGCGGCATATGCCTGCTCGTCGACCGCCAGCAATACTACGCGGTGGGCGAGGATCTCGACGGCATTGGTGAGGGGCTGTCCGTGGGCGGCCCAATCGTCAAAGGCAGAATCGAGGCGGAGGCGGATATCGGCTTCTTCGGACGCGGTCAGCGGCCGGTTGGCCTGGTACACCCACAGGCGGGCGTGGTCGGGCATTTGATCAAAGGCAATCCGCATAAGCTATTCCGGTCAGGGCCGGCTGTTGAGGAAATCCGACACGAGCTGGTCGGCTTCCCGGGTGGATTTATCGAGATCGTCGTTCACCAGAATAACGTCGAATTTATCCTGGAACGACATTTCAAACCGTACTTTATACAGGCGTTTCGACAGGCTGTCTTCGGTTTCTGTCCCGCGGGCCCGGAGGCGCTGTTCGAGTACTTCCATCGAAGGTACTTTGACGAAAATAGACAGGGCACGGTCGCCGAAGTATTCTTTCAGCTTCAGACCGCCGCGAACGTCGACATCGAAAATAATATGCCGGCCGGAGGCCCAGACGCGTTCCACTTCTGATTTGAGGGTACCATAATAGCCTCCCGGATATACCTCTTCCCATTCCACAAAAGCCTCTTCGTCAATCTTCCGCTTAAACTCGTCGATGCTGAGGAAGTAGTAATCCTTTCCGTGTTCTTCTGCCCGGCCGCGCTTGTCGCGGGTGCAGGCCGAGATCGAGAAGCCGAACCGTTCGGGATGGGCGGAGAGGAGGTGTTTGACAAGAGTGGTCTTTCCTGAGCCGGAAGGAGCACAGAAGATAATGGCTTTGCCGTTCAAACCGGATGTTTGTTTAGGTACGTTAATGAATAACCCCGGAGAAGCGGAGCTTTCCGAGGCCGTTTACTATGCCAAAAGTAGTTCAAATACGGCAAATGCGGTACAGGAACGGTTTTGATTCTCAATCCGGACAGACTGAATAATCCTTACTTCAGATCGGTAATTTTACTTTTGATGCAATCGACCAGACTCTGCGGTACATCTCTTTTCTCCACACGGAACTGCAATGCTTCTTTGATTGCCTTGTTCACATTGTAGCCGTTTTCACAGGGAAGACACTTGCCCAGGTTCTGGCGGACGTGTTCAATTTCGTCGGGAGTGGCTTCGCCGTCCAAAACCATCTGAATGAGTTTCATGCAATCGGCATGATGCTCACAGTGCTCTTTCTTTACCACCTTCTCTGCCTCGGCAGACGGACTGGATTCGGGTGTCATGGAAGTCATGTCGCAATGTTATTGATCGGGTGCTCTGTTAGTTTGGCCGGATACCTTATTTACCGTAGGAAATACGGAAAACTGACGCCAAAATGAAATAGGAACGCTTTTAGTTCCTGATATACAGTTTTATTGTGATAACTTTTCTGGAGACGAACAGGATAGAAAGACAAAACGCGGGAAACAACTCAGACCTGAAGGGCAGGCGCACCATAAGTGCTCGCTGTCAGAGGCATAGCATATTTTACAGCTAAAAAGTTTCCGGGTCAGGCAGTTTCTTCTTCTTCTTGCTCCGTTGTGTCATATCCCATCGAGGATGCATAGCCTTTCAGTTTCTCTTTCAGAAGCATCCGGGCACGGTGCAGGCGGGAGCGGACAGTACCAATGGGAATGTCCAGAATCTTGGCCATCTCCTCGTAGGTAAAGCCTTCGACGTCACACAAAATCAATACGGTACGGAAATCCACCGGCAGGGCGTTCAGGGCGTTCGTGACTTCGTCCCCGAGCAATTCCTGCACGGTTTCGGCGCGGAGGTCGGTTGTCTGGGCCGTCCCCGCCATTTCTTCCGAATCGTAATACGTTTCTACTTCCTGGTAATCGACCTTGCTGGGCTCTTTCGACTTCCTTCTGTAGTCATTGATAAAGCTATTTTTCAGGATGCGGAACAGCCAGGCCTTGGCGTTTGTTCCTTTTTCGAAAGAGTTGATAAAACGAAACGCTTTCAGATAGGTATCCTGAACAAGGTCATTGGCGTCGTCCTCGTCTTGAGTAAGCCGAAAAGCGAAGTTGTACATCGACTGGATGTGCGGCATGAGCTCCCGGTCGAAGATGGCATACTTTTCGGCCTCAGTGTACTGCCGGACGGCAATAAATTCGTCGGCTGTCATGGCTATGGTGAGTTTTATCGGCTAAAGCTAAAATATATTTTGCAAACAAAAGCCTGCCAGTCCGGATCGGCTGACAAAATGGCCGGACGGTCTGAGTCCGGAATGGCCGGTATGCCTACCGGGTTTACCCGAAAAGAGCTACCTTCGCGGCGTCAACGAACGGACGGGTCGGGCCGGGTCGCACCCCGGGTGAAAACCCCTGATCCTTAACTTCATCATCTTTATGTCAAACGGAATTTTTAATGTTCCGGCTCCGAAAAACGAGCCGATCTTCAGCTACGCTCCCGGTACACCCGAACGTCAGAAACTGAAGGACGCGATCGCGGAGCTCCGGGGAAAAGTCCTCGATATCCCGCTGTACATTGGCAACCGGGAAGTCCGGACGGACAAAAAGCTTACCCTGACGCCGCCACACGATCACCAGCACATCCTCGGTTATACGTATGAATGCGGCCCCGAACACGTCACTGAAGCCATTCAGGCCGCGCTCGAAGCCCGTACGGCATGGGCGGCCCTTCCCTGGGAGCAGCGCCTGGCTATTTTCCTGAAAGCCGCCGAACTCTCGGCAACGAAATACCGCTATTTACTCAACGCCTCGACCATGCTCGGGCAGTCGAAAAATGCCTTCCAGGCCGAAATCGACGCCGCCTGTGAATGGGTGGATTTCCTCCGGTTCAACGTTTCCTTCGCGACGGAAATTTACCGTGAGCAGCCGATCTCTCCCGATCCGCTCATCTGGAACCAGGTAGAATACCGGCCGCTTGAAGGATTTGTCTTCGCCCTTACGCCGTTCAATTTCACCGCTATTTCCGGCAACCTGCCGGCATCGGCGGCGATGATGGGTAACGTCGTTGTCTGGAAACCCGCGCCGACACAGATGTACTCTGCCTACGTCCTGATGCAGATACTGAAGGAAGCCGGCGTACCCGACGGCGTCATCAACCTCATTCAGGGAGACGGCCCCATGATCGGAAACCTGGTATTCAGCCACCCCGAATTTGCCGGTATCCACTTCACCGGAAGCACGGCGGTTTTCAAGAGCATCTGGAAAACCATCGGCAGCAACATGGATGAGTACCGGTACTACCCGCGCATTGTCGGTGAAACCGGCGGCAAGGATTTCATGCTCGCACACGAATCAGCCGACGCGAAAGCCTACGCAGCCAACCTGCTCCGTGCCGCGTTCGAATTTCAGGGGCAGAAATGCTCCGCTGCGTCCCGGGCGTATGTTCCGACGTCGATCTGGGAAACCGTCTGGGCAGAAATGAAAGGCATGCTCGAAACGTTTAAAGTCGGCGGAACCGAGGATTTCTCGAATTTCGTCAACGCCGTTATCGACGAACGCGCATTCACCAAAATCACCGGCTACATCGACCGCGCGAAGCAAAACCCGGCCAATACCATCCTCTGGGGCGGTACCTATGACAAATCGAAAGGCTGGTTTGTAGATCCGACCATTATCCTGACCTCTGATCCTCATTCAGAGACGATGGAGCAGGAAATCTTCGGCCCCGTCCTGACCATTTACCTCTACGAGCCGGCACAGTTTGAGGAAACCCTGTCGCTCATCGACCGGACTTCGCCGTATGCCCTGACCGGAGCGGTATTTGCCCAGAACCGGTACGCAGTTGAGCTGGCGAGCAAGAAGCTTATCAACTCGGCGGGTAATTTTTACATCAACGACAAGTGTACCGGAGCCGTTGTCGGCCAGCAGCCCTTCGGCGGCGCCCGCGGATCCGGCACGAATGATAAGGCAGGTTCGATGCAGAACCTGCTCCGCTGGGTATCTGCCCGGACGATTAAGGAGAGCTTCGTCCCTGCGACGGACTACCGCTATCCGTTCCTGGCTGAATAACCGGCAACCAACACGGCGCGAGGAGGTTAAGAAGCAAGCTTTTTAACCTCCTCCGTCTTTCTACTGACTCCCATGCAGAAACCAACATTCGCCTCCCAGACGGCCCGGTCGTTCGAGGAACTTCCCAGCCGCCGGAAACAACAACTGATGGCATTCGACCGCGTCCTGACCATCATGGACGAGCTGCGCGTGCATTGCCCCTGGGACCGGAAACAAACGATGGATTCCCTCCGTCACCTGACGATCGAGGAAACCTATGAACTCTCCGACGCGATCCTCAGCAAGGACCTTCCGGAGATCAAAAAAGAGTTGGGCGACGTCCTGCTTCACCTGGTCTTTTACGCGCGCATCGCCTCCGAAACCGGTGATTTCGACATTCAGGACGTGATGCACAGCCTGTGTGAAAAGCTGGTTTCCCGCCATCCTCATATCTATGGCGATGCCGTCGCGGATACCGAAGAGCAGGTCAAGCAAAACTGGGAACAACTGAAGATCAAGGAAGGAAACCGGTCGGTTCTCGCCGGCGTACCTTCTTCGCTGCCTGCGCTCGTAAAAGCCATGCGGGTACAGGAAAAAGCCCGCGGCGCCGGGTTCGACTGGGAAGAAAAAGAGCAGGTATGGGGCAAGGTCCGGGAGGAAATGGAGGAGTTCCAGGCTGAATTTTCGGAAGGTACAGCGGTTCATCCTGATCAGGCAGAAGCCGAGTTCGGCGACCTGCTGTTTTCCCTGGTCAACTACGCCCGCTTCGTGGATATCAATCCGGAAACGGCGCTCGAACGGACCAACAAGAAATTCATTACCCGCTTTGAGTATCTGGAGAAGCGCGCCCGCGAAGCAGGCCGCGAGCTGAAAGATATGACCCTGGCCGAAATGGACGTATACTGGAACGAAGCAAAGTCGCTCCGGTAATCCATTCATCCAGAGCTTGTTGCAAAATCCGGTTGAAGGCCGTTATTTGGGAGGAAGACTGATACCCATGACGACCGGCGACCGGATTTTATTCTTTTTCAGTGCCCTCGGAGCCTTCAACGGGCTGCTGCTCGGGCTGTTTCTGCTGTTTACCAACCGAAAAAAGTACCCGGCTATCTATTTTCTGGGGGCTTTGCTGATAGGGATCAGCCTGCTGACGAGTAACTCCGTTTTTCTGTATTTCAGCGAAGGGGTTCCGAGAGGATACGTGCAGATAGGCCTCGTCGCCTGCTGTTTTATCGGGCCGCTGCTGTATTTCTTTTTGCAATCGGCTGTCAGTCCGCTGGAAAAAGTACCCCGCATATGGCTGATCGTGCTGGCGGGCATAGCCGTCGTGATAGCGGGAATTTGCCTCGGATATCCTTTTTCCGCCCATCCGAGAAATTGGATCCGGTACGTTTCGACCGGCATACACATCTTCTGGGGCGGTTTTGTGATTGCCTCCGCGAGAGTTATGGCGCCGGTACTGCGGAATGTCTTTTCTCCGATAGCTCCCGGCCGGCCGGCGGATCTCTGGCTGTCTCTCATTTTCGGTGGAAATGCTCTGTTGTTTCTCTTCTATTTTTCCTCCAGAATTGATATTCATTTCTTCGCGACCTGCATGAACGGCGCGATTTCCTTTTCGCTGATCCTGTATGTAATGGCTACGCTGTTTTTTTACCGGAAGCGAACGGAGGAAATCTTTCTTTTTCTTCCGGAAAAACCCACAGCCCGCCGGTGGGAAGATCAGGATGCCGAACGCTGGCTGCGGAAGCTTGAACAGGTCATGGCCGAGAAGGCCGTGTACCGAAATCCCGATTTGAAACTGCATGACCTTGCGCGGGAAGTATCGGTGTCGGCGCATCAGTTGTCCGCGTTGTTGAATGAACAACTCGGTAAAAATTTCACGACTTACGTAAACGAATACCGCGTAGCAGAAGCCTGCCGGCGTATGACCGAACAGCCGGGATATACCCTGGAAGCCATCGGATACGAGGCCGGATTCAACTCGAAATCCACGTTTTTCTCTGCCTTCAAAAAAATCAACGGAATGACCCCGGCTACCTATCAGCAGTCTGTCAGTCAGCCGGTTAGAGAATAGGCGCAGTACGGTTTTATAAATACGTACTCCCGGAATCCATTCCCTGAACCCCTTATAGCAGCGCGTCGCGGACTTTTGGATCAGACCATCTGATCAGCCATGCGCTACGCTTTATTGTTTTTTTGTGGAATGATGACCCATACGGTATGGGGTCAGCAGCTTTTTTCGCTTCGCGTCCGGGTGACGGACGAACGGCAGCAGCCGATACCGGTCGACGCCCGCCTTTTTTCTCTTCCCGATTCGACAATGTTTCGCGGGGCGTCCTTTCCCGACGGTACGGTCATTCTGCCTGATATACCCGCCTTGCCGGTAGTACTGCGGCTTAGCGGGATCGGGCATGAAGATACGCTTGTAGCAGTCAGGCTCTCCCGGAATCTCGACCTGGGTACCATCCGGCTGCGGCCCCGGGCCGTTTCGCTGGGAGAGGTGCAGGTACGGGCACGGTTGCCGCTCGTCCGCCAGGGAGCCAACGGAACTACTGAAGTACAGATAGCGGGAACGATCCTGGCAGGTAGTGCTTCTGCCACGCAGATACTCGAACGATCACCCGGAATTACGTTTATTGACGGGCGAATCAACGTCATCGGAAAAGGAGAAGCGCTGCTGTTTCTCAACGGACAGGCCATTACCTACGAGCAGTTACTGGCTATCCCTGTGGCGCAGATACTACGGGTGGAAATCATCGCGAATCCCGGATCAAGGTATGACGCCGAAGGAAAGGCCATCGTACGGATCGTGACGCGGTCGGTTGCTGAGCGCGGCGTATCGGGTACCATCACCCAGCAGTATACCAATACCCGCTTTGCCGGAGGCGAGAGCAACACGCTGGGCGATCTGACCTTTCGGGCCGGAAAACTGACACTGGCCGCAAATGCGACGGTTCGGGCCGGAAACGATCGCGAGATACTGCATACAACCCGAACCCGGCCTGACCCTGCGATTTTCCTGCATTCGGATCTGACAACCGACTGGCAACGAAAGCTTCTGCCGTATGCTTCGTATGGCCTTGGCGTTCAGTATGCGCCGACGGAAAAGACCTATCTGTCGTTGGGGTACAAGGGAAATCTCGATCAGCTGGGCGGGAATCAGTTTAGCCGTAACCAACTGACCGACGCCGTATCAGAGGGCTTGTACCGGAGCCGCCTTGAAAAGGACGAGCGACGCCTCAACCATTCCCTGACGTTTAACTACCAGCGCCAGCTGGATTCGCTCGGCTCGTCGTTTTTTCTGGGAAGTCAGCTCGCGCGCTTTGGAACGGATATCCACGACCGGATTTTGGAAAATAACCAGGTTGCGGATAGCCTTTTCACCCGAAAACTGTTAAACGATCAGCAATACCGCATTACTATTTCGAGCACGCAGGCAGATTACACGCGTATTTTCCGGAACGGATGGAAGGTGGAAACCGGCGCGAAAATGTCCTATGCCCGGACGATATCGGCGACGGAATTTCAGATCGCCTCCGGCGAATCAGGCTATGAGCCGGACCCGAAACTCTCCAGCCACTTTGCCTATACCGAATGGATACCAGCCGGATACGGTAGCGTTAGCGGACCGCTGGGAAACGGTTTTCAGGCGGGCGCAGGACTGCGGGGCGAATGGACAAACTATACGCTGAACACGACCGCCGGAAACGGTCAGGAACTGAAGAAAAGCTATTTTCAGGTCTTTCCGTCGCTTTTTCTCTCCCGGAAATACTCGGAACAGGTAAGCGTCCGCTTCTCCTATACGGCCAAAATCAGCCGTCCGCGGTATCAGGCGCTCAATCCGTTTGTGATTTACCAGGACCCTTTCACAACCATTCAGGGAAACCCTGCATTACGGCCGGAGAAAGTACACGCGCTCGAAGCCGGTATCGCGGTCGGGAAGGTTGACATAAGGGCCGGCTATAATTTCACCCGGGATCCGCTGAGCGGCGCGGCCCTGCGCGGAGATTCTCCCAACAGCTACGTCCTGAAGGGGATTAACCTGGAAAAGGACCATACGTTTTTTGTTTCGGGAACGGCGACACTTTCCCTCGGCGGCTGGAACAGCACCAATACGCTGACCCTGACGCAAAGCCGGCATATTGACCACCAGTATGGTTTTACGTTCGTAAGACCCAGGCCGCAGGTATATGCCTATTCCAGCAACAGCTACCGTTTCGGTACGATACTGACGGTTCAGTTGCTGGCCTGGTACCTCGGTGACAGATACTATGGACTGTATCACAACCATAGTCGTGCTACTGTGACGATAGGAGTCGAAAAAGATGTCCTGGGTTCGCTGGGGAAAATTCGTTTTACCGCCCATGACATCTTCCACCAGACCAATAACTCCGGCCGGTACAGCGTGGGAGCCACAGATATCTATTACGACAGGACCTACGCCACCTCGGGCTTCACCGCTGCTTTCAGTTATCGCTTTGGTAAAGCCCTGAAAACAAGCTACAAAAACCGGCAAACCGCAGAAGCCGAACAAAACCGGGCTCGCTAAAAGGGAAAATACCCAGTAGCAGAGTAAATAGTCTTATGTTTATAAATTAAGTATAAATACGCTATTTGGGTTATTGGAAAGCAGGTAGGTTTGTGCTGTCCACCTACGAAAAACGCTTTTCATGAAAACACGTTTGTTACTCTGTGCACTGGCGTACAGCTCCATTGTGCATGCCCAGCTTTTGCTGGAAGAGAATACCGATTATCCGCCGGGCGACCTCACGGCGGTCTCGAATGGGAACTGGATCGCCATCAATACCGGGCCGGAGCCGCAGTCTGCCGGCAGCGGTCTTACTTATCCGGGATATGGTTCCTCGGGTATCGGGGCAGGTATTCAATTGACGGACCGGGGCGGAAAGGAGGTATACAGGCCCTTTTCGCACGTGAACAGCGGCATTTTGTACACGGCTTTTCTGTTGTCGGTGAATACCGCTTCTCCAGGCGGCGATTACTTCTTCTCCCTCAGTAAACAGGCGCCGGTGGGTACCAATTACATGTGCCGGCTGTATGTCCGAAGTAGTGGCGGAGGGTATCAGCTTGGATTCTCAAAAAGCAGTGAAGTGCCTTCATATGGGCCGACGGTCTTGTCCTTTGGTGCGACGGTGCTGGTTGTGATGCGCTATGAGTTTGTCAGTGGCGCCAACAATGACCCTGCGGGGCTGTTTATCAACCCGGTGTCGACTGTAGAAGGCGTGCCGGATATACAGGGCGATGTCACCGCATACGACGGGAATACGCCTTACCTCGGGACGGTCGTACTGCGCCAGAACCGGACCGACGGCACTACGTTTACGCCGGATGTTATGATCGACGGCATCCGCGTCGCGCATACCTATCAGCAGGCGTTACCGGTAGAACTGGTTTCATGGCAAGCGAAGCCGGAGCGGGAAGCGGTAAATCTCACCTGGATAACGGCCTCTGAAAAGAACACCAGCCATTTTATTCCCGAACGGGCCGACGACGCCCGGACGTTTGTCTCTCTGGGTCGCGTCGCCGCTTCCGGAGGCCCGGGGGTAAGGCAATCGTATGTTTTTGTGGATGAGAATCCGCCCAGACAAACCGCCTATTACCGCCTGCGGATGGTAGACCAGGATGGATCGGAAGCTTTTTCGGATGTGATTTCCGTTGAAGCGGACGAGCCCTGGTCTGCCCGTCTGCTCGGTTCTCCCCAGGGAAGAGAGATCCGGTTGTCATCGAATCGGCCCTTTGCGGCGTGGGTATTCGATGAACGGGGATTGGGTATTCCGGCGACGGTCCGGCCGGAAGGGGAGGCCGCCTATCTGATCGCTCTTCCGGACAGCGAGCGAGAACGGGCCTGTATCCTTGTTCTGACCGAAGGAAGGCAGCGCCGCTCCTTCCGGATTCCGCTGCCACGGTAGGTATCTACCTGCCGGCCAGGAAGCGGTTCCGGTACTCGAGCGGGGTACAGCCCTTGATCTGGCGGAACTGCCGGGCAATGTTCTTGCTGTCATTCATGCCGAGGTCTACTGCGATTTCGAAGACAGAGAGATCCGTGTCCAGCAGCTTCTGGGAGAACTTTTCGATCCGGAGGTTCTGAATGTACTTGTAGATCGGGTAGCCCGTAATCTCCTGAAAGCGGATTTCAAGCGACCGCCGGGAAAGGGGTACCTGCTTGACGACCTCGTCTACCTGAAGGTTTTTGTCAATATTCTGGTGAATGTACTTCAGGGTGGAGGCAATGTACTGGTCGTGCGTAGCGTAAATGTCGGTCGACTGCCGGGTAACGATCTGCGTGGGCATCACCAGAATATCCGAATAGGTATCTGTTTCCTTCCGGATCATGGCATCCAGCAGCCGGGCGGCCTCGTATCCTCCTTTCTCGGCATCCTGGGCGATACTCGAAAGCGGTGGATCAGACAGCTCACAGAGCATGACGTCGTTGTCGACGCCCAGTACCGCCACCTGCTCGGGAATACGGATGTAGGTATGCCGGCAGGTTTCGGTGATATGGCTGCCCAGGCGGTCGTCGCACGTCATGATAGCGATCGGCTTCGGAAGAGACAGCAACCACTGGCTGAGCGAGCTCGGTTTATAGTACCACAGCTCGCTCGCCTGGTCTTTCTGATGTTCGAAAAAATGCACTTTGTAACCCGCTTTCCGGATGCGGGCGTCAAAGCCTTCCCCGCGCTCGCGGGACCAGACAATATTCTCAAAACCGTAGAAGGCAAAGTGTTTAAAGCCTTTCCGGAGAAAATACTCGGCGGCCATCACCCCTGTTTCGTGGTATGCTCCGGAGATATTGGGGATACTGTCAAAACGTTCTTTGAAATCCTGAGCGATAACCGGAATACCGGCTGCGACGAGTTTGTCAATGGCCTGGTCGTTGTAAAGCTGACCAATGATGCCGTCGGCTTCCCATTCCTGCGCCCACTTGAGGATACCGTCGATGCCCAGTGTCTCCCGGAGGAACAGCGGCATCTGGCAAAAAATCCAGGGCCCGTGTTCGCGTGAGTACTTGTTAATGCCCCGGAGCAGTCCTTTGCTGTATTCTTCCGCGAAGTCTATCAGGAGAATGATCTTGTTCATATGCTACCCTGAAGTTCGGAATAGAAACCGATCACGCAAAGAGATCTTTCAGACTTTGTACGGTGGCATTTTTAACCAGCGGACGGGCGAATACCGCCACGCACAGAATGTATCCGAGCGTAGCCAGTAGAAACAGCATAGCAAACCGGAGTCCGGTCAGCTCCGCAATACCACCGATAATCAGGGGCACCACCGCGCCTCCCGCGATGCCTGTACACAGGATACCGGAAAACGTGCCGTGATGACTGGGCAACGAATTGAGGGCAAGCGAAAACACGATAGACCACATCACGGACGCAAAGAAGCCCGTCAACGGGAAAGCGATCAGGGCGGCTTCCTTGCTGCCGAACAGCCCGGTCAGCAGGGAAGCTATCGCTCCGAGAACGAAGAAAATCAGCACCCGCCGGCTGTCGAAAAACTTCAGCAGCAGGAGTCCCAGAAAGCAGCCGATTGTCAGCAATCCCCAGAAGTAGGAAATAACACCGGCGCCGGTCGTAGCCGGATCGACGTCGTGATAGGTCTGTAGAAACTGGGAAGTCCAGTTGGCAATTCCCTGTTCTGTCCCGACGTATGAAAAGATGCCGAAAAAGAAGAAGATGACCGTTTTGTTTCGCAGCAGGCTGAACAGCGTTTTTCCGGTGTCAACTTTTTCGTCGTCCGTCAACTCGACCTTCGGAAACCGTACTCGCCAGATAACCAATACCATAACCAACGCAACGACAGCGAATACCCAATAGAGAGATACCCACTTCAGGTCGGACGGTACCAGGCTGTTGAACAGGGAAATAAGTGGCGAATGATCAGCCGAGTGTACGTGTTGGACGAGGTAACTGTAAAGCCATGGGCTTAAAAAGGAAGCACCGCCGAAGAAAAGCTGCGCCATGACCGAATTGAAGGCAAATTCTTCCTCACCTCCGGCAACCCGGAGTAAAGGGTTAATCACTACCTGCAACATCGCCATGCCAATGCCAATCAGAAAAAGGGAAAGCAACGCCACCGCGAATCCGGGGGCCAGCGCGAAAAGGAGAGCGCCCGCGAAGGCAAGGAGAAAAGCCGACAGCAAAACCGTCTTTTCCCCGAACCGTTCGACAAGTATACCCGAGGGAATCGACATCACACCATAGGCCACAAAAAAAGCGAACGGGAGAAAACCGGCCAACCCGATACTCAACCTAAAACTCTGTACGATGTCCGGAATAATCGGACCCAGAATATTGGTGAGAAAGGAAATGACAAAAAAGATGAGAAAGATCAGGACGACGATCGGTTTTTTCATCAGGTAAGGCTTTGAACAGCGGACGGAACCAGGGCGGCAGCGCCAAATAACGCAATATTTTCGTTTTGGGAGTGAAGAATCTTCAGCCGGCCGATCGAAACCGGATAAGCGAATTCGGCAATCGTGCGGTGCATGGAATCCCGGAAAAATGGAAAGGCTTTGGTGACAGACCCGCCCAGTACAATGGCCTCCGGATCATACGCATACATCACCGACATGATGGCCCGACCCATGTGCGTTCCGAACTCCTCCCATAACGCCAGGGCGCCCGGTTCGCCACGGAGCGCGGCTTCGTGGGTTTCGTAGGCAGTGGTACCGTGGACAAATTCGAAGAACTGATTGCTCGCGTAGTGTTCCAGGTTTTGATCCAGATAGGGCAGAAGACCTATTTCACCGGCCCCGCAATTGTTGCCGGTAAAAAGCTGATTGTCAATAATCAGACCCGAACCCAGCCCGGTTCCGGCCGTCACGCCGACTACCGAACGGAAGCCCCTTGCCAGTCCGTAGCGGTGTTCGCCAAGGGTAAAGCAATTGGTATCGTTGTTGACGAATACCGGAAGGTCAAACGCCTCTTCCAGAATGTCACGAAGGGCGACTTCTTCCCAGGATGGAATATTCGCGACATTGTATACAACGCCCTTTTCGATGTCGACTACGGAAGGTACTCCGATGCCGATTCCATTGACAGGCAGCCCGTCGACGAGCGGCCTGATAAGGTCCATAAGCTGCTGAAGGGTAGAGGAAAGGGAATCTTTCTCAAAAAGCTGGCTGCTCCGCTGGTGCATAAGGGTACCGTTCTGGACGATACCCGCCCGGATATTGGTTCCGCCTAAGTCAACTCCGACGTTCATTGGTTGGTTATTTCGATGGAAATTCAAATGGCAAAGGGATCCTGGTTACCCGTTGAGACGGGTACTATGTATTGAAAAGCAAAACGAATTGAAACGCTAACGGGTCACCGTAACCGTACGCCCCGGCGTACCCGATGCATCAAAGCACCTGAGCCGTATCGTACCGGTTTTCGTGATCGGTTCTTTGTATATGGGAGACTGGCTGGTAGGTTCCGTGTTATCCGTCGTATACCGGATGGTCAGTCCGGGGTACTCCGCATTGGCTTTAAGGCCCTGCGGCGTAGTCAGCACGCCGGGCATAGGGACCCGGTAGTTATATCCGCCGTTAAGATGCTTGAGCCGGGGCATTTCCCGTTGAGCAAGCCCGTTGGCAAAGGCATTCCAGCCCTGTCGGATGGCTTTTTCGCGGTCGGCCGTCTGCTCGATCGTTTCCCAGTTTCGTGCCGGAGACCAGGCGCTCTCGGCGAAGGCCATCAGTTTCGGCAGCATGTAATACTCCATCATATCCCGCCCTTTGACGGTTTCACTCCAGAGTTCCGCTTCTACGCCGAGTATATTTCGGCGCGCCCCGGGTTTTAGCCGCTCCATTTTGGAGAGGTCCAGCGGCTTGCCCATGGAATTGGTATAGGTCGTCTTGAAGTAGTCGAACGGTGCGAATGTCCAGGCGTTGCGCGGTCCGACAAATCCACCCCAGTACAGACCGGGTTCTTTCGGGTCGTTGCTGTAAGCGAGGTCGAAATAAAAGTTCGTCACGTTGCAGAGAATTACCGGATAGCCGGCGTTGGCGAGACGGTAGCCGAGATCAGGATCATAAAGATTGTTCCAGATATAAGGAACAACGCCCTGCCCGACAAAGGCCGGATTGGCCTGGTACCTGCCGTCCGGCGTCTTATTCATCGCTACTTCTTCCCAGCCGTGTACTTCGAGGTTCCGCTTGCGCAGACGTTGCTGCAGCTGCCCGAAGAAATAGCTCTGGAGGTACCGCGGCCCTTTGATTTCCGGATGCTTTCGAAGCAGGTCATCGATCATGGGAGATTTTGTCCAGACTCCGTCAGCCACTTCGTCACCGCCTGCATGGATGACGTCCATTTTCAGACCGGCCTCCTGATACATTTTGGTGATCTCGTCAACGACTTTTTCGTAAAACCGGTATACTGATTCCCGGGCGACGCACACGACGTTATCCTTGTACCCCTGAGCAGACAGGTAGACCGACTTGTCCTGAGGGTCAATCAGGCGGTATTCTTCTGCCGCATCTTTTTTGCCTTCCTTCATCAGACGCTCATAGCGGGCTTCCATCGATTTGATCGCTGCGCGGGCGTGACCGGGGAAGTTGAGTTCGGGAATGATTTTCACATGCCGGGCCGCCGCATACTGCAGGATTTCCACAAAGTCTTTCTTCGTATAGAAGCCGCTGCCGTATTTCCCTTCCTGATGCGCAAAAGGCCCTGATCCATAGGAGGGATGCAGTACCGGCGTATGCATGCCGGCGGTGTGTTCGCGGTGCGCGCCGACTTCCGTCAGTTCGGGAAGACCATCAATTTCCAGTCTCCAGCCCTCGTCTTCTGTCGTATAAAACAACAACCGATTGATTTTGTAGAAAGCCAGCAGGTCAATCACGCGTAGTACAGACTCCTTCGTCTGGAAATTGCGGCTGACATCCAGGTGGAGACCCCGGAAGGCAAAGCGAGGAGCGTCTTCTACCTGCACAAACGGCACATCAAGGGTTGCGGCAGGCTTCGCAAAAGAGGAAACGGGCAGCAAGGAAACCAGACTCTGTGTCCCATAGAACACTCCGGCGGGATCGCTTCCGGTGATTCGGACGCCGTTGGCATCAACCGTGAGGCGATAGGCCTCGGTTTTCGTGTTACCCACTACCCCAAGCTGCAGAAAAATCCCTTTTCCCTGACCTGCTCCGGAGGATATGGAAAACGCGGTTCCTGTGGCAGATTTCAGTCGGTCCGCAAGCAATTCAGCTTCTTTTTCAAGCCCTTTTTGCACATAAATGGTCAGTGAAGAGGAGAGTGGAAGAGAACCGCCGCCTTTTGCCAGTGACAAAGGTGCCGGGACAATAGGGGCCACCTGATCCGCCGGCAGCAGCGTAAGGTCGTGGTTTTGCTGATAGGCCAGTTCCGGAGAGGGAATGGGAAGCTGATCGTCCTTTCCCCGAAGAATCTGCTCCTGTTTGGTAAACGGTTCGATCGTATAGTTGCTTATTTCTTCTATCCGCTCGCTTCCGTTTTCAGCATATACAATGTACAACCCCAATGGTGCGTCGGTCTCCTTGATGACGCCTTCTGTACCTTCATAGGGGATCTCGATGGTTTCGCCGGGCTTGAGTGAAAAGGAAGCGTTCGGCGTGAGCTTGTACCAGTCGCCATTGATGTGTTCTACAGTAGCCGGTCCGTCCGTTTTGCGGATCGGCCGGGGAGACATATTAAAATAGAGAGTCCACCCTTTGTTTTCGAGTGCTTTTTGCCCTTCGTTCCGGAGAACAAACTTGGCTTTGAACCCGGCCGGGACTTCCGTGAAATTGGAAATAAGCTTCCAGGATACAACCACGGGGCTACTTGCGTCAGCGGCCTTTTGGGTCGACTGACATCCCGGGAGGAAAACCAACCCCAGAAGAAGAAAGGAGAGGAGTAACGGAATGCGCATGAAGCGGGAGTTTAAGTAGCCCTTATAATACGGACAGGTGTATTAAAAATACCATCGAATACAGCCTCCATACTAAAACTTTTTCGGCAGTGTCCCAAACCTCCAGACTGGTATCGCTCGACGCTCTGCGCGGCTTCACGATCGCAGCGATGATCGTCGTAAATTTTCCCGGCTCTGAAGCGGCCGTCTTTCCGACGTTGTCTCATTCCAGATGGAATGGCCTGACATTCACGGATCTTGTCGCACCCTTTTTCCTGTTTTTTGTCGGTATGTCCATAGCCCTGGCCTTCTCACACAAGCGAGGGCAGCCGGGTTTGTACCGGAAGATTCTGATCCGGTCCCTGAGGATCTATGCCGTCGGGATGCTGCTGAACCTGCTGCCGGATTTCGATTTTTCAGATGTGCGGTGGACCGGTACGCTTCACCGGATTGCCATTGTTTTTGGTGTCTGCGCTTCTCTGTACTTAAGCAGTAACTGGAAAGTACAGGCCAGCGTGGCGGGGTTTCTCGTGGTGGAATACTGGCTTGTGATGACACTGATTCCGACGCCGGGATATGGGAAGGTTATGCTGGAGCCGGGACAGAACCTGGCCGCCTGGGTCGATTCGCTGTACCTGCCCGGGAAAATGTGGCAGGGCACCTGGGACCCGGAAGGAATCCTGAGTACGTTCCCGTCGATTGCTACGGGTATCACGGGTATGCTGGCCGGCCAGTGGATGCTGACGCAGCGTCCTCCGGAAGAGAAAACCATCTTCCTGATGATTGCAGGGCTTGTATCAGCGAGTGCCGGCTATTTCTGGGGATTGATTTTTCCGGTAAATGAAAATCTCTGGACCAGCTCCTTTGTCCTGGTGACTTCGGGCTTTGCCTCTCTGTTGTTCGGAACCTTTTATTATATCGTGGATATCAGGGGAGATGCTGCGTGGACATGCCCCGGTATCATTTTCGGAAGCAATGCCATCGTTGCCTATGTGCTGGCAGATGTCTTTGCGCTGGTTTTCTACCGTTCAATAGGCGGTGGGGAACCCTTGAATGAAGCAGTAGTGGGAAGCCTGACAGCGGCCGGAATGGGAGCGAAAGGAGCGAGCCTGCTCTACGCGTTGCTGTTTGTCGGCGTGAATTTCATTCCTGTATGGTGGCTGTACCGGAAGCGGATTTTTATCCGCCTGTAAAGAAAAAGCCGGCGGACGCCGGCTTTTTCTTTCTTGTTTATCCTTTCCAGATAATATCCAGCAGGGACGCCAACCGGTCTTTGAGTTCTTTCCGGTCGACGATGAAGTCCAGAAAACCATGTTCCTGCACAAACTCGGCACTTTGAAAGCCTTTCGGCAGGTCTTTGCCGATGGTTTCGCGGATGACGCGCGGACCGGCAAACCCGATCAGGGCGCCGGGCTCCGAAATATTGAAATCGCCGAGCATCGCAAACGACGCCGTCACACCGCCCGTAGTCGGATCCGTAAGAAGGGAAATATACGGAATACCTGCCTTGTCGAGCAGCGCAATCTTGGCCGACGTTTTCGCCATTTGCATGAGTGAGAAACCGGCTTCCATCATCCGTGCACCGCCGGACTTGGAGATCATGAGGAACGGAATACGATGCGCAAGGGAGTAGTCCATCGCCCGGGCGATTTTCTCGCCGACGACAGAGCCCATCGACCCACCGATAAACCCGAAATCCATACACGCCACAACGAGATCCCTGCCATTGACCTTCCCATGACCCGTCCGGACAGCATCTTTCAGCCCGGTTTTCTTTTCCGTAGCCCGAATACGGTCGGGATAAGCCTTGGTATCGGTGAAATGGAGCGGGTCACCGGACGACATTTTCGCGTCGAGCTCGGTGTAAAGCGTATCGTCGAAAAGAAGCTCGAAATACTCCTGCGAGCCGATTCTTTCGTGGTAGTTGCAGTTGGAGCAGGTATAGGCGAGCAGTTTGTGCTCGCGGGTATGCATGATTTTTCCGCAGTCAGGGCATTTGTACCAGAGCCCGTCCGGGGCTTCCCTTTTGGCTTCGGTGGGTGTTTGAATACCCTTGTCTTTCCGGGTGAACCAAGACATATAGTAGCGTTTAGACGTTTAGAATCAAGAGAATCGGAAATGAAAACCCCCGAACCAATGAATCCTAAAACCGGATTTGGGAGGCCAAAGATAGTCCATTCCCCGTCTATGTGGGAGCCAAAGCGCTGATTTTTGGGCGGTTCGGATGCAGCTTTAATAAAGAATTCAGGAATTGTTGTACTATTCCAAAAGAAAATTGGAAGGAATGCCGGACGACTTTCTATTTTAAATCTGCGTGCCTGTCGGAACAGGAAAATTGCCTAAGTTTGCGTTTGCCGAACCGGATCGGGGAACCTGATTGAATTGATTCTGAAGGGTTTGACGCCGGGGATTTCTTCTTCATCGACCTGATTGACGTAGCGTATTCGGACGTTTCCGGATTGGGTCAGCCGGTTTCCGGCTGTCTGATTCAGGCTCGCCATTCCATATAATACGAGTAAGAAACTTAGTCTTCACATTTCAACGATTTGTATGGCCACTGCAACTCAAATTGCTCCGGGTGTTCTCTCAGGGGATGCTGTTCAGGAGTTGTTCGAACTCGCCAAGAAACATCAGTTTGCCCTCCCTGCTGTTAACGTTGTCTCCAGCAGCACGGTCAATTCCGTTCTGGAAGCTGCCCGCGAGGTAAATTCCCCCGTTATTATCCAGTTTTCCCATGGCGGTTCTCAGTTTTACGCCGGGAAAGGCCTGAAAAATGAAAATGAGAAGGCTGCTATCGCCGGAGCAATTGCAGGCGCCAAGCACATCCATGAGCTCGCCAAGCAATACGGCGTTGCTGTGATCCTTCATACCGACCACTGCGCCAAGAAGATCCTCCCCTGGATCGATGGCGTGCTGGAAGCCGGCGAGCAATTCTTCGCCGAAACCGGTAAACCCCTCTTCTCTTCCCACATGCTCGACCTGTCGGAAGAACCCATCGAAGAAAACATCGAAATCTCTGCCAAATACCTCGAGCGCATGGCCAAAATGGGCATGACCCTCGAAATTGAACTGGGCGTGACCGGTGGCGAAGAGGACGGCGTAGACAACTCTGATGTCGATTCTTCACGCCTCTATACCCAGCCTTCCGAAGTAGCATTTGCTTACGAAGAGCTGAACAAGGTATCTCCCCGTTTCACGGTGGCAGCTGCTTTCGGAAACGTACACGGCGTGTACAAGCCGGGTAACGTGAAACTGTCTCCGGTAATCCTTCACAACTCGCAGGAATACATCCGCGAGAAGTTCGGCCTCGAAGCTGAGAAACCTGTGAACTTCGTTTTCCACGGCGGTTCAGGTTCTTCCCGCGAGGAAATCCGCGAAGCAATCGGCTATGGTGCTATCAAGATGAACATCGACACCGACCTTCAGTGGGCTTACTGGGATGGTATCCTCGGTTTCTACAAAGAAAAAGAAGGCTACCTGCAAGGCCAGATCGGTAACCCGACCGGTGAAGATTCTCCGAACAAGAAGTTCTACGATCCCCGCGTATGGCTGCGCGAAGCCGAAAAGTCTTTCGTTGCCCGTCTGAAGACGGCTTTCGAAGACCTCAACGCGGTCAACGTAAACCAATACCTGTAACCGGTCTGCCGGTACAAGCAAAGAAGGACGGGATATCCCGTCCTTCTTTGCTTGTACCTCATGCCCTTTGCTCCACGTCCCCCGCTACTTCAGCCGGAGATAATACAAACGCTCCGTTTCCGGCAGCTTTTCGATGGCATACCGCAACATGGTACGTGGCATTTTAGTAGCGTGTTCGTTGAGAAATTCCAGTAAAGTACCTTTGTCCTGCTCACCGACTTCGCGCAGCATCCAGCCGGAAGCCTTGTGAATAAGGTCATGTTTATGGTTGAGGACGAGTTCAGCCAAAGCCAGGGTATCGGTGTATTCTTTTCGCTTGATAAAATAGGCGGTGGCAATCAGTGCGATGCGTACGGTCCAAAGGTGTTCGGAACGGATGAAATCATAGAGCATGCTCCGGTCCTGGTCGTACAGAAATGCTCCGACAATATCCCGTGCCGAAACGTCCACCAGATCCCAGTTATTGACATAGTCTTTGTTGGCCAGGTAAGCCTCGAAAATATCCAGTCGCTTGTCAAACGGAGCCTTTTTGAACTGATCAACCCAGATAAAAAGCGCTGACGCACGGGCCTCGTGAAACGGACTTTGCAGCAACGCGATTACCTCGTCGAGCGACAACTGACGAAATTGCCTGGCGACTGCCCGTACTTCCCCGACAGCAAGGCCGAGAAAGACATCGTGCTCGCCATACTCGCCGGGACCGGTTTTGAAATACCGCGCAACAAAAGCGGCTTTGTCAGGGTTGGCTTTCGCCTGAAGAGCTGCGATAACAGGATGAGGGGACATAGAAGGTTGACGTTTTTAGGCCCGCGGGAACTAAGCGGAGCGGATACGTGCTAGTACAGCAATGAAGCGCTGATTTTGATACAATGATAACCATCGTTTCCTCTACCAATCAGAAAAATTCGAGGAGTCTCCAGGTTGCGGAATATTACCGGCAGGTATTGCAGTCGCAGGAGGCGGATTGCCGGATAGTCGACCTGGCCGACCTGCCCGTTGACTTTATCTATTCAGCGCTGTATGCCAATTTCGGCAAGCATGACGCCTTCAATGCCATCCGGGATGCGGTTGAAGGTTCGGATAAACTTGTTTTTGTTCTTCCGGAGTACAACGGCTCTTTTCCCGGTGTTCTGAAAGCCTTCCTCGACGGATTTCATTACCCCAGTAAACTATGCGGAAAAGCTGCAGCCCTGGTCGGTATTTCCGACGGAGGAAGTGGTAATCCATTAGGAATGAGTCATTTGAGTGATATTCTCAGCTTCATGGGAACTACTGTAGTCGGCATCCGCGTAAAGATTCCATTCCTCAAGAAGAATTGGGTGGACGGAGAAATTCAGGACCCGTTCATACATTCCCTGATCCGACAGCAGGCTGATATGCTGATCCGGCTATAAACAAAAAGAGCGCCAGGCGGCGCTCTTTTTGGCTTTACAAAAACACACTATTTCTTCTTACGCAAGTAGATATTCCCCATAGAGGTATTCAGGGAAATATTAACGCCCGGAGCGTTAATGATACCTCTGGTCGCACGATCGTCGGCAATGTAGAAGTCATTCCCACCGACATAAACATGGTCTGATGACAGGCTCTGCGCAAAGGATTGCGCCTGGCCGCGTATCGCCTGCGCATGAAGCTGGAGAGCGGCGGCGTCATTCTGAACACCGTCCAATTTGCCCTGAATGCCGACCGTTCCCGGTTTTGTCGCTCCGGCCGCCGCGGTTGCCGGTTTTCCATACCCCGTGACTTGAACCGTAGCAAGGGCGTTCTTTTTCGTCTGATCTGCCGGAAGGGGCTTGATGTCAAAATCTGTAAAGGCATTTCCGTTGAAACAGCTCAGGGCTACCGTGGCTTTGGTATCAGCAGGCAGCGTTACGTCGATGGCCTCATGGCCGGTCGACAACGAAATCGGCTTGTCCTGATTCACCGTTGAGAACTGCGCCGTGATTTTGCCCATCGTAGAATAGGCAACGACAGGCCCCGTGATGTCTTTCAGGTTGATAGACGAAGACATGGTCCGGACTTCGATTTCGCCCTGCATGTTGCTGATGGACAGCTCGTCCTGTTCAAACGCACGACCGACGGATTTCCAGTTCAGTCCCAGCGTTTTCGGCAGTTTGATGGAGTAGGAGAGACCTTCCTGACGAATGCTGGTCGAAATCGTCATGACGTCTCCTTCGGTCTGAACCGTCAGGTTGACGCCGGAATTATCCGTCCCGCCACCACCGACCGGACGAAGGCCCTCCGCTTCTTTGGGGACGGGTTGCATGCCTTTTCCTTCGATGACGATCTCCTCACCGTCATATCCCTGAATAGAGACTTCGGCATTCTGGATGTTCATGACGACCTTCTTGCCGGGGCCGGAAAATTTAACACGATACGTTTTGGGAACCTGCTTTTCCTGGGCAGACAAAAATCCCGGAACGGCAAGCAGGGCAAGCAAAAGGACAGCTCTCATGGCTTTTCAGATAGTTAACAGTTCAATACTTTGTTGGGCTTTCTGGCGGATAAAGGGGTCGGTAGACGGATCGTCGACGAGCGACTTCAGCCGGGGAATCGCATTTTTTTCCCGAAGGCTCACCAGCGATTCAATGACACTCAGCTGCTCCGGAATTTCAGACGCGACCTGTAGCCGGGTAAGCAGCGCTTCCCGCACGCCCTGGTTCCGGCCAAACTTCCGGAGGGTTTCGATCGTCGCCAGCCGGACGTTGATATTCTCGTCGTGCCGAAGTGTTTCCGCCAGCGTTTCCAGTAATTCCGGTTTCAGCTTGGGCAGGTGGCTGGCATATTGAAGCCCCTTGAGGCGTTCGGCTGCGGATTCCTTCCGGAGAAGGCCGAGTACGACCAGCTCCTGCGTCACCTTCAGCTCACGGCGGAGGCTGGCCAGCTCCTGACGTACATCGCCGGTGGCCGGGGCCGTTGTTTCAGGCAGCGAAGGTGTCGACGCGACTTCTTCGCGGGGAGCCGTAACCGGTGCCGGCTGGTTTGCGGGAGATTCCACCGCAATCGTGCGGACTTCCACTTTCGGACGGATTGTCAGCCGGCCCAGCCAGAAGCTGAGGCCCACAGCTGCCAGTACCGCCGCGTATCCGAACCAGGGCATCCGTTTTCGCGGTTCGGGAACGAAGGCGACCTCGCGTCCGCGCTCCTCTTCGAGCCGCTGATTTTGCTTTTCCCGATCCAGAAGGGCATAGAAGGACGTATCCATCGCCGCATCGGGTTCTGTTTCCCGGTCCTGAACAGCATGCCAGGTTTTGCGGAGCTCATCTGCCTCGCGCTCCAGCGGAGGGTCGGCAGCCAGCTTGCGTTCAAATGCCAGTCGCTCCGCTTCCGGTAGCCGTCCCAGCAGGTAATCAATCAGTTCATTTTCCATTAGGGTCGATCCAGTTGGAAATAAAGGTCTCTCAGTTTCTGCAGGCCGCGGAACGCCCGAACCTTGACATTGGCTACAGACAGGCCCAGCAGTTCGCCGATTTCTTCGTAGCTCATATTCTGAAACCGGCTGAGTACGAGTACGTCGCGGTATCCTTCCGGCAATTGCTGCAGTGCGAAATGAAGCTGCTCGTGCCGGTCGTCGGCCGGATCGTCCGTTTCAGGCAGATCCGGAATGATGTCTGTCTGCACGCGGATGGTTTTCAGGTGATCGTGAAAAACATTCCGCGCGATCTCATGCACCCACGTCCGGAACGACGCCCCCTCCCGGAAGGTATGCCGGTAGCGCAGCAGCCGCAGAAACACCTGTTGGGTGAGATCGCGTGCTGTTTCCCGGGAGTTTTGCCGGTAGAGAAAGAAGTTTAACAGGGCTTTTTTGTAACGTTCATACAGCACGGCAGCCTTGTCAAGGTCTCCTTCCTTTACCGCCAGCATGGCCTGTTCGTCGGTCATGAGGGCGTTTTTTAAGGTTGCGAGTAGGGTATTTCCAGGTTTTGACCTGATTTTGAAAGAGGATACCCACGTATCGGGTATAAGTTACAGCAGGGAGACGAAAAATTTTTCTTGCCTTCCTCCGTTAGTCGCAAAGCAGGAAAAAGGGCAATTTTGTACGCATGAAATACCTCCTCAGTTGTCTGGCCGGCGTCATTGCGCTGAATGTACTGGCCGGTTTTTTCTATTTCCGACTGGATTTGACCGAAGACAAGCGGTACAGCCTTTCCGAGGCTACCGAAAATCTGCTGGGCCAACTCGACGACGAGGTGTATGTCCGGGTGTATCTCGACGGGGAGCTCAACCCCGGATTCCGGCACCTGCAGGAATCTGTCCGCGAAACCCTGGAAGAGTTTAAAACCCGTTCCGGCGGGCATTTCGATTACCGTTTCATCGACCCGTCCGAAGGAGATACCAAACGGAAGGAAGCCCTCTACGAATCGCTGGCAGGCAAAGGCCTTATTCCGACGAATGTCGTGGAAGGCGGTGACGATAACCGCAGCCAGAAGCTGATCTGGCCCGGTGCGGTGATGACGTACGGGAAAAAGGAAGCAGCCATTCAGCTGTTGAAAGGCAATATCAGCAAGTCGGCGCTCGAAAACCTGAACCTGTCTGCCGAAAACGTGGAGTATACGCTGGCATCCGCGCTCCGGGAACTGACGCAGAAGGAGAAGAAAAAGATCGGATTGCTGACGACGCTCTCCAAAGGTCTCGACGCCGTCCGGATGTCAGACCTGATCGTAGCGCTGCAACGGAACTACGAGATTTTTCAGGTTAATCTTCAGACCTCCCCGAATCTGGATGGACTGGATGCGATCCTCGTCGTGAAGCCGGACCAGCCGCTGGCGGAAGACGATCAGATCAAAATCGATCAGTTTATCATACACGGCGGAAAAGGGTTGTTTTTCGTAGATGGGGCAACGACGGATTCTGTAGCCCGCGAAGGACTATTTGCGAAACCGACTGATCTGAAATTCAACGACTTGTTTTTCCGCTATGGCCTCCGGACGAATGCCGTCGTAGTGAAAGACCTGCTCTCCGCCCAGATTCCGCTGAATGTAGGGATGATGGGCGATCGACCCAATATTCAACTGATGCCGTGGCGGTTTTACCCGCTGCTGAATACCTTCGGAAAATCGCCCATTACCCGTAATCTCGACGCGGTATACGGACGGTATATCGGCTCGCTGGATACGGTTTCTTCGCCGGGTATCCGTAAAACGCCGCTCATTCTGACTTCTCCCTATACCCAGCTGCTCCACGCTCCGGCAGTGATTCCGTACAACGAAGCGAGCCAGAAACCCGACCCGGCCCGGTACCAGGGCGGGCAGAAAGTGGTGGCATACCTGCTGGAAGGCACGTTTACCTCCCTGTTCAAAAACCGCCTGCTTCCGGACGATCCGCGTGCGAAAGGCCTCGCAGTACAGGATAAGCCGTCTAAGATTGTCGTCGTAGCCGATGGAAATATGCCGCTCAATGAGTTCGACAGCCGCCGGCAGGTACCGCTGCCGCTGGGTTTTGACCGCTTCAGCCCCGACCGGCACGTTTACGCCAACAAGGATTTTATTCTGAATGTGGTGGATTACCTTCTGGACGACAACGGCGTGATCACGGCCCGCAACAAGGAGTTCCGCCTGCGCCCGCTCGACAAGGTAAAAATCAGCGAAAACAAGGCGTTCTGGCAGGTGTTGAACCTGGCCGGGCCGCTGGTACTGGTCGGATTGCTGGCTGCTGTGTGGTTTGGATGGAGACGGAAGCAGTACGCCGCCTGAGCGAAAGGGAATAATCGAAATCCGGTAATACCCATTGCGATTCACTTAGGGGAAATAGCAGATTCCTGGTCTTTTTAACTAGTATTGCAGTGTCAGCGACTCGGTTGTCCGCCAGGCTGGCACGCACTCCACCGCCAGGATATGAAGCTATTGTTTACCCGCCTTCTCGGGGTACTGTGTGCTGTTTGGTGTATTTCGATGACCAGTCAGGCGCAGATTCTTCCCGGTGTCACCCATCCCAAGCGTATACTCACACCCCGTGAGGGACTGCCGCAGTCGTTTGTTTCCGGTCTGGTACAGAGCCGGGACGGATTTGTCTGGATCGGTACCCGTAACGGTCTGGCGCGGTACGACGGTCGCCAGTTTCGCCTCTTTCAGCACCGGCTGCATGATTCTACAACACTGAGTTCCAATGTAATAGCTTCTCTGTTTCTGGATCAGCGCGACCGCGTCTGGATTCAGTATGAAAACGAGGCAATCGATGTCCTCGACCCACAGACAGAGCGCCTCGAACATATATCCCTCCGCCCCGTCTTCCGAAAAGCTCCCCGTACGTTTATCCGGCAGGGGTTGCTGGCGGACCGCGCCGGAAATACCTGGGGTATCGAGCGGGGAAACGGCGTCTGGCGGTACGACCTGCAACGCGGCGAGGTGCAGCATTTCGACCGGAAAACAATCGGCAGCGACACGGCAAAAGGCTTTCTGGAAGACCGCGCCGGCTGTATCTGGATACTGACCCTCCGCGGATTGTATTGCCTGGAACCCGGAAAGAATACGCCGAAACACGTCGTATTGCCTGTCACGCCGATGTTCGGAACCAGCCAGACGATGAGTGCGGATGCCGTGGGAATGTTTGAGCGGACAAACGGCGAAATACTGTTCAGCGGCTGTCATCACCTGTTTTTCTTTCATCCCAAAAAGAAAACCTTCCGCAGCCTCCCGCTTCCGAAGTTTACCAACAAGGCCGTTCGCTGGTACCAGGCCGGGCGGGACGGAAAAGAGTACTTTGAACTCGACGGAAGTGTCTACCAGTACGGAGACGCGCAGGGAATTGTTCATGTCGGCGAAACATCGCTCACGCATTTCCGGGAATCCTTTGCCTTCCTCGTGGATCAGTCCGGTCTGATCTGGCTGGGAACCAACGCGGCGGGTATTCATCAGATAGACCTGACGTCACCCTTTTTCCGCTCCTTCCCGAATAACCGCTCGTTTCATGCCGATTTGTTCCAAAAACGATTCGGGCTTTCGGTTTCGGCGCTGGCCGACTGGCCGGAGGATGACCCCGAGTTTCAGCTGACCAGCTACGTCTTCCGGACGGTTTACGACAGCCGGAAGCGGCTGTGGATGGGTATTCGTGACCGTATCGGGCGTTTTGACGAGAGGACGAACAAGCTGGCACTGTTGCCGCCGGTTCCGCATGTGCGGGAGCCGCACGATCATATGCCCGGCTTGCGTGGCCTTGCCGTTGACCCGGGAGGATCTCTCTGGGTGGTGGGAGACAATGGTTTTCTGGCTTCCTATGATTCGGCGCGCCGCCAGTGGGTACCTTTCGTAGACCCGGGGTTTATCCGGAAGGCCATTCATCCGCTGACGATACCGGCCGATATTGAAGTAGATGACCGACATATCTGGATTACCACTGAAGCGCATGGCTTGCTGTGTATTGACCGGAAGACGAAACAGCTTCGCCAGTTTACCCGGGAGCGGTTTCCGCAGCTATTGCCTACCAATCAGCTGATTGGTATTGAGAAAGACCCGACCGACCCGAACCTGTTCTGGATCGGCTCCTATGAAGGATTGGTCTGCTTCAACCGCCATACCTGCCGCAGCCGGATATTCACGCCCGAAAACGGTTTGCCGGATAATACGATTTACTCCATACTGGCCGATGACGCGGGATATTTCTGGCTGAGTACCAACAAGGGTATCTGCCAGTTTCACCCCCGGTCGTTTCAGATCCGCGTATTCCGGACGGTAGACGGCCTGCCCGGAGACGAATTCAACCGGTTTCACCACCTCCGGCTGCCGGATGGTACGCTGGCTTTTGGCGGGACCGAAGGATGGGTTCACTTTAACCCCGTCCGCCTCCATACCGACGGATTTTCCCCGAGGGTGATGCTGACGGATGTCCGGGTGAATAACGTTTCCATCGACCGGCAGTTAAATGCCACCATTCTGAACAGCGGAAAAGACTGGGAGCTACCCTTCGATCAGAACTCCCTGACCTTTGAATTTGCAGGCCTTCAGTTCAATCAGCCACAGAAACTGCAGTACCGCTACCAGCTCGAAGGGTATGACGACGCCTGGGTATACGCCGGAAATACGCCGTCGGCCCACTACACGAAGCTGCCGCCGGGCCGGTATGTGTTTCTCGTCAACGCCACCAATACCACGGGCCGGTGGAGCCCGCATGTCAAACGGCTGTCTATTGTCGTCCGGCCGCCTTTCTGGCGCACGTGGTGGGCATACCTGGGGTATGCCTGTGTGGCCGGCGGTCTGCTGTGGTTGTATATCCGGTACCGTATCAACGAGGAGCGCCTCCAGCAGGCAGTGTCCCTTCGTGAAAAGGAAGCCGAACAACTACGCCGGATGGATGAAATGAAAGGCCATTTCTTTTCCAACATCGCGCACGAATTCCGGACGCCGCTTGCCCTCATCCTCGCCCCGGCGGAGCTGCTCCGGCAAGAGCTGACCGATCCGAGGCAAACCGGTTGGGTATCGGCGATTGAGCGGAATGCGGCGCAGCTACTGGGGCTGATCGGGCAGCTCATGGACCTGGCAAAGCTGGAGTCGGGAATGATGATGACGGAAGAAGTCCGCGGCAGCCTTTCCGGGATTGTCAGCGGCGTAGTGGCGTCGTTTGAAGCAAAAAGCGCCCTGCGTCAGGTAAAGCTGCATCTCCGCGACACATTGGGCGACCGCGCGTTCTGGTTTGATCCCGACAAATGGGAGCGTATTGTCTATAACCTGGTCTCGAATGCGGTGAAGTATTGCGGCGAAGCGGGAGAAGTAACCGTTACCCTGACGGACGATCCGGCGCCGGAAGGTACCGGCAACCGGCCGGGTGTCTGGCTGATTGTCGAAGACACAGGAGCGGGTATTGCCAAAGAACAACTTCCGTTGATTTTCGAACGATACTACCGGGCGCCGTCGCGCCAGCCCGGAACAGGTATCGGTCTGGCGCTCGTCCGGGAACTGGTAGAGGTACAGGAAGGGCGAATTGAAGTCTGGAGCGAACCCGGAACCGGAACCCGTTTTTCCGTCTGGATACCCTGCCGGCCCGTCGACGATGCAACGACGGAAGCTGCCGGGCAGGAAGGAGAGCATCATATCCTGCTCGTAGAAGATAACCCGGATCTGATGGCTTTTCTCGCAGGGGCGCTGGGCGACCAATACCGCATCAGCCGGGCCATCGACGGAGCGCCCGCGCTGGCCCTGGCGCGCGTCGATCCGCCGGATATCATTATCTCAGACGTCATGATGCCGGGTATGGACGGGCTTGAACTGCTCAGGGCGCTAAAGGCGAACCTGGAAACCAGCCATATTCCGGTACTCCTCCTGACGGCGAAATCGGACCGCGAAAGCCGCCTCGAAGGGTTACTGACAGGAGCAGATGATTACCTCACCAAGCCGTTTGTCGTCGAAGAACTGCGCCTGCGGGTCCGGAACCTGATGGACCGGCAGGAGCGGTTCCGGAGTAAGTTTCAGGAGCGGAGCCATGCACCGCTTCCGGAGGAATCTGCGGAAGAGGACCCGTTTCTTACCCGGGTCTATGCCTTGCTGGAAGAGCAGCTCGACGATTCGTCGGTAGGAGTGGAGTCGCTGGCGGGGCAATTGGGCATTAGCCGTGTGCACCTTCACCGGAAAATAAAGGCGCTTACGGGTATGACAACGACGGACGTTATCCGGAGTTACCGGCTGAAACGGGCGGCGGAATTTCTTCGTCAGGGGCTGAACAGTTCGCAAACGGCCTACCGTGTCGGCTTCGAAACCCCCGCCTATTTCGCGCGGTGTTTCCGCGAGCGGTTCGGCATGACACCGCTGGAGTTTCAGAAGCGGGAGAAATAGATGGACTTGGTATAGACAGGTTACCTTATGAACAGGAATGGTAACATCTGTGACATTGTTCGGGCCTTCAGCCTGTTACGTTTGTATCAGTCAATCGGCGGCCGGCAGCGGCCGGCGATCGCGGAACCCGCCCTTAAACAGAGTCGTCATGTTACGTTTTTCCGCTTCGTCGGTTTGTCCGCGCTGCCAGGCGACGGAAACAGAACGCCGGCCTCGCCCCTTTTTCGTCAGGTACCCGTTGTTTTTTGTGAACGTCCGCTATTACCTATGCCTTCGTTGCCGGACAACGTTTGTTACCTGGCCACGCAAACGCTGAACACCACACCTTTATTTATATCACCTGTACAATGGTCTTTTCCCAACGGGTGTCGTCACAGGGTTGCTGAGAGGATCCCCGAGCGGCGAACGGACCGGATTTCCGAGATAAGTAGTCATAAAAATGCCGGCTTTTATGGGCCGGCAATTTTTTTGCTGTTTCCCGGAAAGTACCCGGACAACCGACTCTTTCAATTAAATGAGACCGGCATAGAGCGCATAGTTTTCATCGTCAAAGCAAACGAACACCACGCGGGCTATTTCACGGTTTTCCGCCAGGAAGCCACGTACCGTTCGAACAGCAATTTCCGCCGCCTTTTCTTTGGGAAACCTGTATATGCCGGTACTGATATTGGGAAATGCGATAGTACGTACCGAATGGTCTGCGGCCAGGAGAAGGCTATTGAGATAAGCAGAGGATAGTAAATGCTCCTCGTTGCTATGGCCATTAGTCCAAACGGGACCGACAGCATGGATAACGAATTTTGCGGGAAGCTTTCCGGCAGTAGTGATAACGGCTTCGCCGACTTTGCAGCCACCCTGTCTGTTTCTGATTTTTCGACACTCCTCCAGTATCGCAGATCCGCCGGCTCTGTGAATCGCACCATCTACGCCACCCCCGCCAAGCAGAGAGGTGTTTGCAGCGTTGACAATAGCATCGACAGCTATTTTCGTAATATCGCCTTTCAGTACCTCAATCATAATGAACCTCCATTACAAGATATGAGGCTGTAAGATACCTTTTAATAACAGAGTGCCCCGAATGCCTGGCATTCAGGGCACTCTGTCTATTTTTTTCGAACGACTACTAAATCAAACTATTCCCCGTCATAATCTCCGGCTTCTGAATGCCCATCAGCTCCAGAATCGTCGGAGCGATGTCGCCGAGCTTGCCGTCTTTGACAGACTTGTGCTCGTCGTCGAGCAGGATGCACGGAACGAGGTTCAGGCTGTGCTGGGTATTGGGGCTGCCGTCGTCGTTGATCATGTAATCGGCATTGCCGTGGTCGGCGAGTACGATGACCGAGTAGCCGCTGTTGCGTGCCGCCGTAACGACTGCGTTCAGAGACTCATCTACCGATTCACAAGCCTTCACGACGGCTTCGAATACGCCGGTATGGCCCACCATATCGGGGTTGGCGAAGTTGAGGCAGACAAAATCGGCTTCTCCTTTTTCCAGTTCCGGTACGAGGTGATCGCGTACGTCATACACCGACATTTCGGGCTTAAGATCGTACGTGGCGACTTTCGGAGAAGAGCAGAGAATACGGGTTTCTCCTTCAAACGGCTCATTCCGTCCGCCCGAAAAGAAGAACGTAACGTGCGGATATTTTTCGGTTTCGGCGATCCGGATCTGCTTCTTCCCGGCTTTGGAGATCACTTCTCCAAGGGTAGACGGCAGGTTGGAATCGTCGAAAATGACTTCGACATTGTGGAACGACTTGTTGTAGTTGGTCATCGTCAGGTACTTGATGGCCAGCTTGTGCATGCCGTATTCGGGGAAATCTTCCTGCGTGAGGGCTTTTGTGATTTCCTGGGGGCGGTCGGTCCGGTAGTTGAAGCACAGAACCACATCGCCGTCCTGAATGGTGGCTACGGGCTTGTCGTTTTCGGTCAGAACGATCGGCTTGATAAACTCGTCCGTCACGTTTTCCGCGTAGGAAGCCTTGATGGCGTCGAGCAGGCCCGCGGCCGGCGTTGCATGGCCGATACCGTTGACCATGACCTCATAGGCCAGTTTGATGCGCTCCCAGCGGTTGTCCCGGTCCATGGCGTAGTAACGGCCCGTAACCGAGGCGATCTTTCCGACGGATGTCGTCAGAAACTGCTCCAGATCGGTCAGAAAACCCAGGCCGGATTTCGGGTCGGTGTCGCGGCCGTCGGTAAAGGCATGGATGAAGACATCCTTCAGACCGTTGTCTTTCGCAACATTGCAAAGCGCCTTGAGGTGGTTGATGTGGGCGTGTACCCCGCCATCCGAAACCAGCCCGAGGAAGTGAACCGGCTTGTTGTTTTCCTTCGCAAACCGAAGGGCGTCGGCCAGTACCGGCTCGTGGCGCAGCGTATCCTTTTCGATGGCGTCGTTGAGCCGCACGAGGCTTTGCTTGACCGTCCGTCCGGCGCCGAGGTTCATGTGCCCGACTTCGGAGTTCCCGAACTGACCTTCAGGAAGCCCGACTTCGGGACCGAACGTCACGAGCGTAGAATGGGGGTACTGGGCAAAGAGCGAATCGTAAAACGGCGTGTGAGCCGCGAGGATGGCAGAGCGGTCTTCTTCACCTTTTTTGGCGATGCCCCAGCCGTCGAGAATGACTAGCAGAACTTTTTTGCTCACGGTAGGAAGAGAATCAGAAATGGATGATTTGACAAAGGTACCCGTCCCGGAGGGAAAAACCGGGTTTTCGCCCTGAAAATGAATCAGACGCGCTGCGATCCGATCCAGTCAAGAAAGGCTTCGTTGCATCGCCGGACCATCTGATAGACGTCCTCGAAGGCCGAGTCGTCTTCGTAGTACGGATCGGGGACGGCGGGGACAGAACCGTCGGTTACTTCCGGATCAAATTTTCCCAGAAGAAACACCTGTCCATTCGAAATATCGCGGGAAAATTTAGCCTGAATGGTGTCAAAATTGGCGTAATCCATCGCCACGATGTAGTTGAACTCCTCGAAATCGGCGCGGACAAGCTGACGGCAGCGGTGGGTCAGGATCAGGCCGTGGCTTTCGGCGTTGCGGCGGGTACGCCGGTCGGGAAGATCGCCGATGTGGTAATTGCTGGTACCGGCCGAATCACACGCGATGCGGTGCGACAGACCCCGTTTTTCAACCAGGTCCCGGAAGGTAGCTTCAGCGATGGGGGAGCGGCAGATATTGCCGAGGCAGACAAAAAGAACGCGGATCACAGGATGCGGGAGGTTGGAACCGTTTACTCAACCGGCTTTCCCTGCTCGTCGATAAGGACAAACACTTCCTCGTTCTCTTTCTTCATGAGGTACTTTTCCCGGGCAAAGGATTCGAGGGAAGAAGGAGAAGCAGAAATGGCCTTGCGCTCGTCGTGAACCCGCACGATTTCTTTTTCCATGAAGGCTTTCTGGTCCTTCAGTTCGCTGAGCTCATTGCCCATTTCCCACTGCTTGTACGGATTGTAGTCGCTGATGCAGACCATGCCGAACCAGACCAGAAAAGCAAGAAGCCGGAAGTTAGGGGGCCACAAACGAGACATAGGAGAGGGAGGTTACGGCCTTGAGAGAGTTGCTTTAAGTTTTAGGCTATAAGCTGTAGGCACTTCTGATGCCTACAGCTTATAGCCTAAAGCTTAATGCCCGAATTAAAACGCCTTCAGACCGGGGAAGTAAGCAGAATCGCCAAGTTCTTCCTCGATACGGATGAGCTGGTTGTATTTCGCCATCCGGTCAGAGCGGGAAGCCGATCCGGTCTTGATCTGACCCGTGTTGAGTGCAACAGCGAGGTCAGCGATCGTCGAATCTTCGGTTTCGCCTGAACGGTGTGACATGATGTTTTTGTAGCCGTTGCGTTTGCCGAGGTTCACGGTGTCGATCGTTTCGGTCAGGGAGCCGATCTGGTTCACCTTCACGAGAACGGCGTTGGCAACACCCTGCTCGATACCCATTTCAAGGCGCTTCACGTTGGTTACGAAAAGGTCGTCACCCACGAGTTGCGTCTTCGAACCGATTGCGTCGGTGAGGGCTTTCCAGCCTGCCCAGTCGTCTTCGGCCATACCATCTTCGATGGAGATGATGGGGTATTTGTTTACCCACTCCGTCCAGTAAGATACCAGTTCGGAAGAGGTCAGTTCTTCTTTCGTAGACTTCTTGAAGATGTACTTGCCGGTTTCGGTGTTGTAAAGCTCGGAAACAGCAGCGTCCATCGCGATGAATACGTCTTCGCCGGGGCGGTAGCCAGCCTTTTCGATGGCCTGGAGGACCGTTTCGAGGGCTTCTACGTTCGACTGGATATTCGGGGCAAAGCCGCCTTCGTCACCGACGTTGGTGGAGTAGCCCTTGCCTTTGAGTACGCTCTTGAGGGCGTGGAAAACTTCCGTTCCGATGCGGAGGGAGTGTGAGAACGTTTCTGCCTTGGCAGGAACGACCATAAACTCCTGGAAGTCGATAGCGTTGTCAGCGTGCGCACCGCCGTTGATGATGTTCATCATCGGAACGGGGAGGGTGTTGGCATTGACACCGCCGATGTAGCGGAAGAGGGGCAGGCCTGCTTCCTGGGCGGCAGCCTTGGCTACGGCCAGGGAAACGCCGAGGATGGCGTTGGCGCCGAGCTTACCCTTGTTCGGCGTACCGTCGAGCTCGATCATGAGCTTGTCGATCAGGTTCTGCTCGAAAACAGAAATGCCGAGGATTTCAGGGTAGATGATTTCGTTGACGTTCTCAACGGCTTTCAGAACACCTTTGCCCAGGTAAACCGACTTGTCGTCGTCGCGAAGCTCAACCGCTTCGTGAACACCGGTCGACGCGCCTGACGGAACAGCCGCACGGCCAAGGAATCCGTTTTCGGTACGGATGTCTACTTCAACAGTGGGGTTTCCACGGGAATCCAGAATCTGACGGGCGTGTACGTACTGAATCGTACTCATAGAGAAGATATGTTAGATGACACAGTTGAGACCTCGCGAAAACCGGAGAAACAATCTTGTCCGGAAAAACTCCGGAGCCGGATGTGTTGATCCTTGCGGAATTTCGACCGCAAATGTAACGGATTTTGAGAATGGTGACCTAGCGGAAATGCCGAAAAAGCACCAGGCTCAGCAAATAAAGAACGGGTCTACCTGCCTTCTTCCTGCGAAAGCTTCTGCCATTGCCGGAGATAACAAACGAGCATGTCGAGGCCTTTTTCAAAATGCTCGTTATTCGGAATAACAATGTCGGCGTTGGCTTTGTACGGTTTGATGTACTTCTGATACGTCGGCCGGACATGGTGCTCCCAACGGTAGAGAACGTCGTTGATATCGTATCCGCGCTCATCTGCATCCCGGCGGATCCGGCGGTTCAGCTTGATTTTGTTTTTCGCGGCGATGAATACCTTCAGGTCGAGCAGGTTCGCAATTTCCTCGAAATAAAATACGAAGATTCCTTCTACAACGATGATCGGCGTCGGGTAAAACAACAGCTCCCGCGGCACGATATCCGGGTTGTTGAAGGTGTACTCCTTCTTCCGGACGACCGTCCCTTCGCGCAGGTCATGGATATGCTGGGCGTAGAGCTTGAAATCGATCGATTCGGGTAAGTCGAAGTTGTGGACGCCGTGCTGGTCCAGCGGTACTTCGTGAAGCGGACGGTAATAATTATCCTGTGAGATGAGCGTGATCTGATCTTCCGGAAAAGCTGCCAGAAGACTATTCAGAAACAACGTTTTGCCCGACGCACTACCACCGGTAATGCCAACAATAAAAGGTTTGGGGGACTGCATCTATTCTTGATTTCCAGCGCAAAGGTACAAAAGAACCCCCGGTTCCGGCACGTTGTTTCGCATCAGAACCGGGAGAGCCGGATCAATACTGGGCGTGAACGGCGGTCAGAATGCGCTCTGTTTCCCTGCGGATCTCGCTGGTCGGCCGCACAAAATTGTTGTTCATGAAGCTGAAAGCGAAGGTTTTGCCGCTCTTCGTCGTCAGGTATCCGCTCAGGTTGTACACGCCGTTGAGCGAGCCGGATTTGGCAAACACATACGGTTCTCCGTCCGGGGTCTTGAAGTAGTTGCGGATGGTGCCGGTTTTTCCGCCCACCGCGAGCAGCGGAAATACCCGCTCGCGCGGCGCCGTCTGCAGGATTTTGGTAAGGAGAACGATGATATCCCGCGGCGTGAACAGGTTGAACCGGGAAAGGCCCGATCCGTCTACCCACGAAGCTTTGTCGGGCAGGTCGGCCAGGTGATTTTTCAGGACATAGTCGATGGCCGTACTGCTTTTCAGCGGCTGCTCCAGCCGGGAGGCAACCAGCAGCAAAATCTGCTCCGCCATAAAATTATCGGAGGGCTGAAGCATGTGTTTGTAGAGGCTGTCGGACGGAACGGAGCGCAGGCTCTGATAAGCCGGGCTGCTGAAGGTTTGTACCGTGCCGACGGATTTACCCGTCGCTTCCTGCAACAGTTTGACGGTCAGCGCCGGAGACGTACGGTAGGGAACGTCCTGCTCATATCCTCCCGCAACAGGTACTGCCGTCGCATGAAAATCATTGGTCATAAAGTCCCGCCGTACTGAAAACCGGTTGCCCGGTAAATCAGGTATCAGCTCGAAAAACCGGGGCATATAGCTAAGGCTACCGGCCTGTTTTCCCGAAAAACGAACCACATTTCCATATAGCGGTAGGGCCGAAAGCTCTGCCTGGTAGTAGTCGTTGTAATCGTCCCAGGCCCAGCCGGAGCCCCAGGCATCCTGCTCAAACCGGCCCGGCCAGTAGACGAGCGTTTCGGAACGGGATTTGAGAAAATCAATCGCGCGGCTTCCGCCATAGTTGAGGTTCAGCAGGGTAGGGTCGCCCGTTCCCCAGAAAATGAGGGAATCATTCCGGACGATATACCGGAGCGCTTCCACCGAATCACCGAGCGTTTTCAGGCCGGCGAAAAAGGTGAACAGTTTGGTATTGGATGCCGGCGTGAAGTATTTGTCTGCCTGGTATTCGTAAACCGGCTTCCCGGTACCGAGGTCGTACAAGGCAAAACCGGTATGATGCGGGCCGAGAACGGCGGATGTCCACAGGGTATCCATCGGAGGTCCCTGGACAGAAGCGGCTTTCCGGTGAACCGTACAGGCAAAGGATCCCAGTACAAGGAAAAGATAAAGGAAGAAGTGTTTCATCGGGGAAAGGGAATCTCCCCCAAACATAAAGAAAAAGCACCGGAAACAGGGGGTCTCCGGTGCTTGCTGGCAAGTATTGTTTTCCTACCGCACGATGATGAGGCGGCGGGTAATGACTTCTGTTTCAGTCTGGAAGCGTGCTACATACGTGCCCGGCGTCAGCGTCCGGAGATCGAGGCGATCCCGGAAAACACCCGGTTGGGAGACAGTCCGCTGGTACACGGTCTGGCCGGTCAGGTTCGTAACCGTAATATCAACCGATTTCGCCGAAGCGGGGAATTTGGCATCGATCCGGAACTCTCCGTCGGTACTCGGGTTCGGGTTGACAGAGACAATTGCACGGGAAAGACCGGGATCCGTCGACGTTACCACCGGTACAGCCTTCTGAATATACAGGTTATCAATCGCCCAGCCCCAGCCGTGTGCATACTGGTCGGAAAAGAGGCGGAAGCGGATGAGGACGTTATCGCCGGGGCTGAAATCGCCGTAGGTCATCATATTGACCTGCCGGCGACGGAAAAGGCCTGCGTTTCCTTCGTATTTCGAATTCTGAACAGCGAATCCGTCTACCGTAATGCGTTCCAGGTTGCTGTTATAGGCACTCAGCCACTCGCTGTTACTACGGGCGTCCCACCCGTCTTCGAAGGGAATCCAGGTTTTGCCACCGTTTTTAGAGCCTTCGACGACAACGTAGTCATAGAAATCTGAGCTGCCGAATACAGAGCCCGCTTCTCCCGGCTCTACCAGACAGACTTCGTCAAACCGAATGAACGGATCCTGATCGGATAACTTGATCGGTGTCAGAAGCGTATAGGTGATATTAGCCTTATTTCCCTGGCTGGCCGGGCCGTCCTTATACGGGTGATCGCTGTGAATAGCTCCATCGGCAAAAGTCGCCGGTTTGTCGATCTTGAAACCGGTGCCGGTGAAGTCTTTGCCTGCGTCCGTTCCGTTGAAGTTGTTCACGTATTCGGTGACAGCCGCATTGATACCTTTTACTGTAATCGAGAAATACCCCGTTGCCGGCAGCATGGCCTGGTTCCGTGCCTTTGACCGGTCACGGGCCACAATGCGGTATTCTACTACATCTCCGCCTTTCAATGTGCCGGCCGGAAATACCAGCGCGCCAAGTGCGTAGATATTGTTGCTACGAATGCCGTTGACAACGTAGTAGCCTTGTCGTGGCATGGCTACAGACGGTTTAGCCGCTCCGTTAATGCGGTATTCGATGTAAGTAGTATCGATCCCGAAATCATAGTCGTCGAAAACGTCGGCGTCAAGATAGAGGGAATCTGTCGTCGCGAAAAGCTCCGTTTGCGGTACGTGTGTGATAGTCGGAGGCGTTTTGTCCGTGCCTACTTTAAAGGTCCAGTAGGCACGTGCGGGTGCTTCAGCCGGACTGGAAACAGTCCGGTTGGCATTGTCCGCTGCTGAAATCCAGTACCGGATGGTCCGGTCTCCGCTGGCAGCCGGAATATCCGCCGTATAGTTCTCGCCGGACTGGGTCATGGGGACGGTAGTGGCTTTCGCACGCGTCGTATCGTTGACCGTGTACGAGAGCGTCACGTTTCCTTTCAGCGTTGTATCACTTTTGACCGTAGCCCTGACCGTAATCGGCTGACCGATCAGGTCTTCGGAATCACGGAGCCGGTCGTGCAGAATAGACGTGGCTTTCCAGCCCATTTCAGAAAAGAAATTCAGGACGATCGGGCCGGGGTTCTGGTTGACTTCCCCGCGGGCGAGCGAAGGCGTCATCAACGCGTTGGCATTGCCATTCGGGTAGGTCGATTCGTCGAGGTGGGAAATACTGGAGCCTCCTGAGTAGGCGGAAGGTGCATACACCTTGGGTTTCTGATTGTTGTTGGCTGCGATGGCCAGGGCGCTATTGAAGAACAGGTTGCTGCTCGTCATTTGCCGCAAGATATCGACGGAAGGATTGCTGAAAGCGCTGATCAACTGCTGGTTCGTTCCGTTTACTAGGTAGTGGTCGTAGACCCTGGGATAACCAAAATTGTCACCGTCCCCCCAAATACCGAGATTGGTATTCGTTACCCCGAACGAACTGGTAAAACCGAGCCCGTGCCCCAATTCGTGCGTCACAACCGTCACAAAATCCTGTCGTCCGGCCGAGCCTTTCGTCGCGCCGTCGGTGCCGAGGTACCAGTTGACCTGTTTGTTGCTGTTAAACGAACAGGTAATGTCAAACTCGCCACCATTCAGGTTTTGGCGCGCCAGCTTTTCAGCAAGGGCAATCGGGTACGCGGTATTCGCTTTTGTGGCGCCAGAGAATCCCGTCACATATGAAGCCGGCCGTGCCCCACCGAGAATGATGGACCCGTTGTTATTTCCACCCAGATCCGTCCATTTCGCCTGTACACGAATGGGTACGGGAGAGACAATCAACGATCGCCAGATATCCACCGCATATTGAAAAGCTGCTTTCGCGCTGTCGGAAAAGCCCTCGTAATCGACAATAATATCAGAAGTGAACGCGGCAGTCCGCCCCGCCCGCGCACGCAAAAACTCAATCGGAGGGCCAATGCGCGAATCCGCCTGGCCGGTGGCATAACACACCGTTCCTTTGGCCGGCAGAAAGATCAGATCGCCTGTGGCACGGGTCAATTTCTTTTCGGGAAGCGGTTTTTGCGCAAAAACCGCACCACAACCTGCCAGCAGGAATACCAGTAGAAGTTTTTTCATAAACAAGGGATGGCTTCAACAGGTCACCGGTTTGGAGGGGATCCAAACGAAAGAATGCCTGATATGGTCTACAATTACAGCATTTGTTTCTGCTCTTCAAATACCCTCAGCCGAAAACATCTGCGTCCGTTTTCTATTTTTGGGACGAAAATGCGCCGGCCGGCGCGAAGGAGGAGGAATGCACCTATCGGCGGAAGAAATTCTCAGACATTATTGGGGACATGACCGGTTTCGGCCGTTTCAGAAAGAGATTATCGAGGCCGTGATGGCCGGTGACGACGTGCTGGCTCTCATGCCCACGGGCGGCGGGAAATCCGTGTGTTTTCAGGTACCCGCCCTCGCTATGGACGGGCTGTGCCTGGTAATCTCTCCGCTCATCGCCCTGATGAAGGATCAGGTCGAAAACCTCCGGAAAAAAGGAATTGCAGCCGAGGCCGTGTATTCCGGCATGAGCTACCGGCAGATCGACCGGACGCTCGACGCCTGCATCTACGGAGACGTAAAATTTCTTTATGTTTCTCCCGAGCGCCTCAAGACGGAACTCTTTCAGGTACGGGCGAAGCAAATGAAAATCAACCTCATAGCGGTCGACGAAGCCCACTGCGTCTCCGCCTGGGGATATGATTTCCGGCCGTCCTACCTGCAGATCGCCGAGGTACGTACCTGGCTGCCGAAAATACCCCTGCTGGCGCTTACCGCGACGGCAACACGGGAAGTTAAGTTTGATATCGTCGACAAACTGGCGCTCAACCGGCCCCGCGTTTTCCAGCAGAGTTTCGCCCGGCCGAATCTGTCGTATTCCGTCATCGCATCAGAAGACAAGGAAGGTCGTCTCCAGCGTATCCTGACCAACGTACCGGGCAGCTCCGTGGTGTATGTGCGCAGCCGTCGCAGAACGCAGCTCGTTGCAAGCGACCTGACGCGGAAAGGCATTCCGGCCACGTTCTACCATGCCGGTCTTTCGCCCCAGGAGCGGAATGCCCGCCAGGATGCCTGGCTGAAGGGAAAAGTACGCGTGATGGTGGCGACGAATGCCTTCGGTATGGGAATCGACAAGCCGGATGTCCGGACGGTCGTTCATATCGACCTGCCTGATACCCTCGAAGCATACTACCAGGAAGCCGGCCGTGGCGGCCGGGATGGAGAGAAATCCTTCGCGATCGCCCTCGTAGCGCCCTCCGATCCGGCGGAACTGAAGAAACAGGTGGAGCAGCAATACCCTGACACAGATTTCATCCGCAGGGTATACCAGTGCCTGGCCAACTACTACCGCCTGGCAATAGGCGCCGGGCTGGGGAGTAGTTATGATTTTGATATTCAGGGCTTTCAGTCGACGTTCGGATTGCCGACCGTCGACACCTATCATGCGCTGCGCCTGCTCGAAGGAGAGGGATTTCTTCAGATGAGCGAGTCGTACCATAATCCGTCCAAGCTCCATTTCGCGATTGACAGCCGGCAACTGTATGATTTTCAGCTAAGAAACGAACGGTATGACGCCTTCACGAAACTGCTTCTCCGGATGTATGGCGGTGTACTGTTTACTGATTTTTGCATTATCTCCGAAGCAGCGATAGCCAAAGCCTTTCTCATTCCGGAAGCGGAAGTCCGCTCGATGCTGCAACGGTTGCAGGACCTGGATATCGTCGAATACGATCCGCAGAAAAACCAGCCGCAGCTGACCTTTCTGACCGAACGGTACGACGCTTCGGAATTACCCCTGTCGGTGCGGGAAATCGCTGCCCGCCGTGACCGCGACCTCTCGAAAGTACAGGCCGTGATTGCCTATGCCGGAAACCGGCAGCGCTGCCGGACCCAGTTGCTGCTGGCGTATTTCGACGAACCCTCCGACCTGGAATGCGGTATCTGCGATACCTGCGTCGCCAAGAAGAAAGGACCGGCCGAAACCCGGCCGGCAGCGTCCGCTGCTTCACCGGAACCGGACGAGAAGCAGCAGATTCTGACCTACCTCGCAAACGGAAGCACTACCATCCAGCACCTGGTCAGTCAGATCGCGCCCCGGAACGAAAATGCCCTGCTTTTTACCATCCGGGAAATGCTCGCTGACGGCCTCATTGCCTATGATGCGCTGGGTAATCTGTCTCTTGCCGAAAAACGGCGCTAAATCTTCTTTTTTGCCGGAAGTGTAACCTTTCTTCTCCTTTCCGGTAATCTTTTCCCGAACGCAAATGCAACGTTCGGGCAGATACTTCCATCTTTTCGCGGATGACTTGCCGTTCAAAAAAAAGTTCGCCCACTTAACACATTTTAACTAAATGTTTCGTTTGAAACGTTGTTCACCTGCCATCTTTGATCCATCGAGCACGAACTAAACCTCCGTTAATACCTTCTCTTTTCACTATGCGACACTTTTTACTGAGTGCCTGTCTGGTCTTACTCACGTTGCTGACCCACGCCCAGAATCCGAACCGCGTGACCGTCAAAGGTCGGGTGGTGGATACCACGAGCGTTTCCCTTCCTTTTGCTACCGTTATGCTGCTGACGCCGAAAGATTCGGCGCTGGTGAGCTATGCGCGTTGCGATGAAAAGGGCGCTTTCGAGATCAAGAACGTCAAGCGGGGTACCTACCTCGTCAAAACTTCCTTCATGGGGTACCTGCCGTATCAGCGGGAATTCACGCCCGGGGACGGCGCCGTGACGGATCTCGGCGAGCTGAAAATGAAGGCCATCGCCAAAGAGCTTTTCGAAGTGGTGGTCAAAACGGCCAAAGCCCCGCTCAACATCCGGGGAGACACGATTGAATACAACGCCAGCTCCTTCAAAGTACCGCCGGGATCGACGGTGGAAGACCTCCTGAAGCGCCTTCCGGGGTTCCAGGTGGATCAGGACGGCAGTATCCGCGCTCAGGGTCAGGAGGTGAAACGGGTGACGGTTGACGGCAAGAATTTCTTCGGCGGAGATCCGAAAACAGCGATTAAGAACCTGGGTGCCGAAACCATCGACAAGGTACAGGTGTACAACAGCCAGTCGGAACAATCAAAGGCGACGGGCATCGATGACGGTAAGAAAGAAAAAACCGTTAACCTCGCGCTGAAGGACGAATACAAGAAGGGTGGATTCGGTAAAATCAAGGCCGGAGGCGGTACCGACGAGCGCGTGGACGTTCGCGGAAACTACAACCGGTTTGATGACAAGCGCCAGTTTGCCGTCGTCGGTCTGGGGAATAATATCAACCAGTCAGGCATGAGCTGGGACGATCGCCAGGACTTTTACGGAAGCTCCGCTTTCCGCTGGGACAACGTCGATTTCGGCTTTGGCGGCGGTATCGGAAGCGGTTCGGGATATGGCGGTAACTTTTATTCCGGCGGCGGTCAGGACCGCGGTTTCAACAATTCCTATGCGGGCGGTCTCAACTATAACTTCGAGACGAAAAAGCGGAAATTCAGCTCCAATTACTACTATTCACAACGTCGCAATTGGATGGATCAGGTGTCGAAAAGACAAAGCATTTTGTCGGATAATTCTTACGAAACGAACACCAATTCAAACGATTATTCCAAGAACGACAACCACAGTATTCAAGTCCGCTACGAAGACAACCTCGACTCACTTAATACACTGATTTTGCTGGGTAACGGAACAATTAACAACACCGATGGAACCTCGAAAAGTGTACAGGAAAACTTCCGGGGAACAAACGCGCTGACGAACCGGTCGACCCAGGACAACGGCAACGATACCCGGAACTATAACTTCTCCGGTTCGGCGCTTTTCCGCCACAAATTCCGTCAGAAAGGAAAGACATTCTCGGCCAGCGCCAGCTACATCCTCAACAGCGGAAAGGGCGATGCCACCCAGCGTTCGCTGAACGAATTCTTTGCCAGCTCGACGGGTTATGTTCCCCCGAAAAACCTTGATCTGCTGAACAGTACATCCAACAAACTGAACCAGTTCAAGGTCAACCTGTCGTTTGTTCAGCCGATCACGAAGCGGGTATCCTGGGAGAGCTTCTATAACTTCGGGGTACGGAATGACGAAGTAGACCGCGACGTGTACAACAGACTGGAAGGCAACCAGCGGAACGATACCCTGAGCCGGTATTACACGAACCAGATCATGCACAACCGCCTCGGAACCTCGTTGCGCTACAACCACAAAGGCCTTAATATTTCGGCCGGTCTGGCGGGTATCCGGATGGACCTGGAAAGCAAGTTTGCGTCGGATCAGTCGAAAGCAGATTTCACGCGGCTCAACCGGGACTATACCCTGTTTGTGCCGAGCGCCGGTCTGAACTTCGACCTGAAAAAGAACCGCTACCTATATGTGGAATACAGCGGAGACGTGCAGCAGCCTTCCGTACGCGACCTGCAACCGATCATTGACTACTCCAACCCGCTCGTTGTGACGCAGGGGAATCCGGACCTGAAGCCGACCGTGGCGCACAACTCGTACGGCGGTTACAGCTACTTCAATCCGGCGTCGTTTGCGCGGTTGTTTATCAACGCCAACTATACCTACTATTCCAATCAGGTCGTGTACAACCAGACGGTGGATTCCCTGCTGATTACACACTCGAAACCAGCCAACGTTTCAGGCGGCCAGAACGTCGGAACGTACGTCAGCTTCGGGTTCCCGCTGAAGAAAAACAAGGCGAATATCGGGTTCAATACCTCGGCCAACTTCGGTCAGAACTATACCCTCGTCAACGACATCCGGAACCGGACCAACAACAATAACTACCGGTTTGGTGTCAACCTGGACCTGACGCCGAGCGAGAATTTCACGTTCTACGGAAATGCCAACTGGGCCTACAACGACGTGAACTACTCCATCAACACGACCCAGAACCAGAAGATCTGGAACATCAACTACAACGGTCAGATGAACGTGAAGATGCCGTGGGGTTTGTATTTCAACACGACGTTTAACTATGCGATCTACAAGAACGACCGCTTTGATCTGAACCAGAATATCCCCATCCTCAACATGGCGCTGTACAAGCTGCTGGGCAAGACGAAACGTTCGGAAATCCGCTTGTCGGGCTACGATATTCTCCGCAAAAACCAGGGCATCACGCAGACGGCGACATCCAACTATTTCGTTCAGACGCAGGTACGCACCATTACCCAGTACTTCATGCTGAGCTATACCTTCAACATGCGCGGAATTACCGCCAAAATGCGGAGAGACGGCTTCTCCTTCTAACGAATGATGAACACGATGAAAAAAACGATCTTTCTGCTCCTGTTTTCGCTCCCTGTCTTTGCTCAGGAGCCGGAGGGAATCATCACATACGAACGCACGCAGTACTGGACCAAAATCCAGCAGCGCCTGACCTTCCTGAGCCAGGAAGAGAAAGACCGCGCCAAGATGACGTTCGGCTCGCGGGACGGGTACAAGGAAAAAATGAAGCTCGTCTTCAGCCCGACCCAGAGCGTCTACACCTACCTGAGCGATCAGGGCGAGTCGGAAGACGGCCGGTGGTCCTGGCGCCAGGATGACTATATCATTCAGCGGGATTTCGCGAAAGAAACCCTGACCGAGCTGCATGAGATGATGGGCAAGACCTACGTCGTGCAGGATTCCCTTCCTGCGCCCAAATGGAAGATTCTGAACCAGCTTAAAGACATCGCGGGCCACGTCTGCATGAAGGCTGAAACCGAAGAGCCGGTGAAAGGACAAAAGCTGACCGCCTGGTTTGCGGATGATCTGCCGGTATCGTTCGGTCCGGAGCGCTCGTTCGGTCTTCCGGGTATCATTCTGGAGCTGGATATCAACGACGGCGACGTCGTCGTTACGGCTACTAAAATCGAACTGAAAAAGCTGACCGATAAAGAGCTGGCTCTCCCGAAAATGAAAGGGAAAAAGATCACGGAAAAAGAATACAACCGCCTGATCTCCGAGCATATTCAGGACAGCATGAAGTCGCACCGGAATCCGTACTGGAGTTTGAGGTATTAAAAAGCTGTAAGCCTTTATGCAAAAAGCAGCGGGCGGTAAGTGGCAGGGTCTTTCCTGCTGCTTACCGTCTGCTGCTTTTTGCATATGGCCTGCCGTGTATGGTCACGAATCAACCGGTAAAACGTGTCTATATTTGACTCGGAGGTAGCGCTCACCACTATTCCGAACAGTACCCCTGAAACCTTAACTGAATAGTATGCTTACGATCAACAATTACATGGATAACCACTACATCCACCGGAGCAACTGGCTGCGGGCGGCTGTATTGGGCGCGAACGACGGAATCATTTCGATTTCAAGTCTGGCGATCGGAGTCGCTACGGCGAGTGCTGCCCGGGAGCCGGTATTGCTGGCGGTCATTGCCGGCCTGGTAGCCGGAGCATTGTCTATGGCTGCGGGCGAATATGTATCGGTAAGCTCCCAGACGGATATTGAAAAAGCGGATATCGAACGGGAGCGGCAGGAGCTTCAGGATATGCCGGAAGAGGAGCTACGGATTCTGGCTGAAATCTACGAACGCCGCGGGCTGAAAAAGGAAACCGCTCTTCAGGTCGCAACCGAGCTGACGGCTCACGATGCTCTGGGTACCCATATCCGGGACGAACTGGGAATCAATGAAATAAGTCAGGCAAAGCCGATCCAGGCCGCATTGGCGTCGGGCGCGGCGTTTACGTTCGGGGGCGTACTTCCTCTGCTCGTTGTGCTGCTCGCTCCAATCACATACATGGAGTATGCGCTATATGCCTTTACGATTCTTTCTCTTGTGATTCTGGGAATAGTGGCGGCGAGAACCGGCGGTTCCGGCGTGATGAAGGCCGTCGTGCGCATCGTTGTCTGGGGTACGATTGCGATGGGATTGTCTGCGTTGGTAGGATACCTTTTCGGGGTAAACGTATAAAAGTGAAAAGCAACGATGGATGATTCCAGTCGTTGCTTTTTCGGATAACTGCGGGCGCCGGGCTACTCAATCTCAATCACCACATCCGCGCTCATCGGGTGCGCGACACACGTCAGGACGAAGCCTGCGGCAATTTCCTGTTCGGTCAGACCGTCTTCTTCGTCCATCATCACCTTGCCTGACTTGCACCGGCCCATACAGGCGGTACACATACCGGCCTGGCAGGAATAGGGCAGGTCGATGTCGAGCTCGAGACCGGCTTCGAGGATAGTTTGGTGCGGCTTGACTTCCACCTTGTACTCAGCGCCTTCGTAAAAGAGGGTGATGGTACGGGTTTTGAGTTTGCCGTCGTCTTCGTCTTCCACGACTTCTCCGTGTGTATCTTTTGAGGGAGCGAAGCTCTCTTTGTGAATCTGCTCTTTCGGGACGTTGAGGATGGCCAGCGCATGCTGCACTTCCTCCATCATCCCTTCCGGTCCGCAGAGGTAGAATTCTGCGGAAGTGACAGGTATGTTCAGTTCGTCCAGGATCCGGATGGCTGCCTGCTGGTTGACGCGCCCGCTGCGGCCGTCCCACGCGAGGGGCTGGCTGAGGACGTGCACTACTGTCAGGCGTCCGGCAAACTGCGCTTCCAGTTCAGCCAGCTGATCCCGGAAAATAATATTCCGTTCGTTCCGGCTGCCGTATACCAGAGTGATCCGGGTATTGGTTTCAACCGGTAATACCGATTTGATCATCGAAATCAGCGGCGTAACCCCGCTGCCTGCGCCGAACAGGACCAGCTCCCGGCTCCGGCCTGCCGCCGGTTCGCAAACGAAATGCCCCATCGGCTCCATGACTTCGATGACGTCTCCGGCTTTTACCTGATCGTTGACGTAGTTCGAAACCAGCCCGCCTGCGAGGCGCTTTACCGTCACCGCAATCGAGGCGTCCTTATTGGGCGAGCTCGACATGGAGTAGGCGCGGCGTACTTTCTTGTTCTCTACCGGCAGAATCAGCGTCAGAAACTGCCCGGGTTTATAGGGTATGGTTGCGTGCGGCGGATGCCAGAAATGAAGAGTAACCGTATCTTCTGTTTCGCGAACGACTTCCTTGACGGTCAGGTGATAATACTTGCTCATCTATCTAGTATACCGGTCGGGAAGGCCCGGCCGGCCATTGGGAATAAAGAAATGCAAAGGTAATAGATAGGGGCTATCGGGGTTTCAGTTTTCGGTTTTCAGTTTATAGTTTTCGGTTGGCGCTCCGACCAACGTACCTGACTGCTTATATGATTCGCGTTGCTGCCCTGCTACAGCTTGATTAGCTCACCCAACTGAAAACCAAAAACCGCAAACCGAAAACAAAAAAGCCCGTCTAACCAGACGGGCTTCTTCACCTCTATTTATAGCTCGGGCAGCCGCAGCCTTTGTCTTTCTTTTTGAAGAGGCCCCAGAGAAATCCTTTTTTCTTCCGGTAGCCTTTGTTGCGGCGTTTGGAGGCCGCATCCTGTACCGAAACCTCCGTCGAAGCCGATGGCGCGGCCGATACCTGTTCGGGAAGGACCATCACGCCGAGAAGAAATACAAAGAGTAGCTTTTTCATGGACGTTTGCATCGTTTCGTACATCAGTAAAACGGCCGTACCAGTCGTTTATTTTTTACAACAGCTTTTTTCTCAGGTATTCCGAAGCGTGGGCGAAGGCGTCGGCTGATGCCGCTTCATCGTATTTCGGATTGCTGGGATTCGCAAAGGCGTGGACGGCATCGTACATCTTGATCGTTACTTTCTTGCCCGCAGCGGCCATGTTTTTCTCAAATTCCTGTACGGTGCTCGGCGGAATGCCTTTGTCCTGGCTGCCAAAGATACCCAGTACATCGGTGTGCAGGCTTTTCAGTTTTTCGACATCCTGTTCGGGCCGGCCGTAATACATCACACAACCTACCGCCTGGGAGCCTTCCAGCAGCGCCGATTTGAGCGACAGCATGCCCCCGAAACACCAGCCGACGGTGGCAATTTTCGCCTTCGGGCCGGCATAACCGATACCCGCTTTGATGATCGTTTCCAGTCGCTCGGGTTTGGCCTGGCTCATGTATTTGCCGGCATCTTCACTTTTCGTGGCGACGTTCCCGTCATACATATCCAGCGCCAGTACGTTCACTTTTCCGTTGAGGGCGTTATAGTATTTCTCTGCTTCCTGTTTGACGTAGTCGTTCAAACCCCACCATTCCTGAAAAACGAGGAGGTACTTGTCGGACTTTGATTTGGCTTTGATCAGGAAGGCGCCGGCCTTCTGACCATCGGCTGCATCAAGCTGGATCATTTCTCCGCCGGCCTTGCTTTCGAACGTAAAGGGCAGCGGTTCTACGTGCAGGGCCTGAAATTCTTTCGTGGAGGCCATCAGCTGCATTTCATCGGGGCGTTCGAAAAGACCGGACGTCTTTTTCGTATCGTGGCAGGCCGCTGCCGCGTCTTCGCAGCAGCTTTGGGCGAACAGATTGGCGCTCGCGCCCAGCAGGAGGGCGGAAAGGAAGAGTTTTTTCATGAGGTTTTGCGGAATGGAGTCTGGCTAAAGGAATCCCGGGCCGGGATACAAAGAAAAACCGGAGCGAAAATGTTCGCTCCGATCGAAAGATACAAACGAAAAATCAGGCTTTCTGCAGTTCGAAGACGGTAATCTCCGGCGGCATACCGACGCGCCCCGGGTATCCGAGAAATCCGTATCCGCGGTTGACGTACAACTGCTGGTCGCCTTCCTTGTACAACCCGGCCCACTGCTTGTAACGGTACTGAACCGGACTCCAGCGGAAGTAAGGCGTTTCAATGCCAAACTGCATCCCGTGCGTGTGGCCGGCAAACTGCACGTCGATGTCGCTGAACTCGGGCCGGACCTGCGCGTCCCAATGACTCGGGTCGTGGGAGAGCAGGAGCTTGACGGCTGCTTCGTCGGTACCGGCGTTGGCTTTGGCCAGGTTGCCGTATTGGGCAAAACCGCCCGTACCCCAGTTCTGAATACCCAGAATAGCAATCTTATCGCCGTTTTGTTCGATGAAGCGGTGCTCGTCGAGCAGCAGGTCATAGCCCATTTCCCGGTGTACACGCTTGAGATCTTCGAGGTTCTGCCGCTTGGCCTGCGGGCTCGACCAGGAAGCGTAATCGCCATAGTCGTGGTTGCCGAGGGTAGAATAGACGCCCAGCGGCGCTTTTACTTTTTCGAAAATGGCTTTATAGTCTTTCACTTCCTCGGCGCGGTCGTTGACAAGGTCGCCGGTGAAAAATACCAGATCCGGTTTCTCTGCCAGAAGAAGATCAACACCGCCTTTTACCGCTGTTTTATTGTAAAAACTACCCGAGTGAATATCGGAAACCTGCGCAATGCGGAGCCCCTCGAAGGAGCGCGGGAGGTTTTTCAGTTTCAGCGTGACTTTCCGGACGCGGTAATCGTGTGCGCCGGAAATGATGCCCCACGTAAACCCGACCGCCGGAATAGCCGCCGTGACGAGCGCCGCCTTCGCCAGAAATTCTGAACGGGTAATCGCATCGCCGCCGGAAGGAGTAGCGGGAGTCGCTTCGGGTTTGGAAAACAGGCGCGCCGCCCAGCGGACAAGCCGGCCGGCGTCGTCAATCAGCAACAGCGGAATCATAAAGATTTTCGAGAGGTAGCCGATCAGGATATAACTGTAGAAGAAAATCCGGAGGCCTCTGAAACGGCCCCAGAAGTCACTTCCAAGGGTCACAGACAGGACAATAGTCAGCAGCAGCATGCCCGGAACGCTCCAGTAAATCCACCGGGCAGCGCGTTGCCAGCCGGGAGAGACGGATTGCGTTGCCGTCCGGACAGCCTGAAAGCCATACCACTCAATAGCAAGAAGAACGAGTATGGTAATGGCCAGGGTGATGATTCGGTTCATAAGGAAGAGACGATTCTATTGCTCGAACGGAAAAACTCCCGCAAGAGCCGGATGGTTCAGCCGGTTTCCGTATTCCGGATGAATAGCCCGATTCGGAGGATGGAGCCGCGGATCGGGGGAATGAAGATACGCAAACTACGGTAGCTCAGGTATATGTTTCCCCGGACGTATCGCAGATATGCTGTTGTCGTCCCCTTCCGGGATACCGGTCATTTTTGGGTGGGTGGCAACAGATAAGCCCCGCCGGAACAGTCCGTCCGGCGGGGCTTATCTGTTGGCGGTTTACTTACTGGTACACCACCCAGGCCGTCCCCACACAATCCGTATCCGACTTCACCCGCAACCAATGCGCGTTGAAGGTATACGGGAAGGTGACGGTAACCGGCTTGCCGGCTTTGACGGCGATGCGCTTGTAGGTATGCCAGCCTGAGACATGGTCGAAATCGACTTCAAGCGTGAACGCCGCGTCTTTGTCGGATGACAGCGTAACCGTTTTCTTGTCGTACCCGGTCATCAGGTACGGCAGGGACGGCTCTCCTGCGCGGACGACCGTATTTTTCCAGACGCCGCCTTCGCCCGTCGGCTTCCCGAGCTTCCAGAGGTCGTCAATAGCTCCGAACCAGAGGCTGGTCATACCGGAACCGAAGATATGTTCGCGGTTTTCAGCCCCTTTTTTTGTTCCGGAAAGAACGAGCAGCCCCCGCCAGGTACAAAAATCCTGAATCTGTTTCCGGTGGGTAGTAATCGGCCGCATGGTAGCAAAACCGCCTTCCCGCGGGACTTCATAGATCGTTCCGTGCGCCTGAAAAAGGTATCGCTCCGATTCCACCTCGCGACGGCCCCGGGGCCAGCCAGCGGCAAAAGGCTGGTCATACGCCGCCAGCGTGCGGGGCAGGCGGAAGGTTCCGGTGGCGTCTTTCACAATCACCGACGCGTCATCCAGCTCAAAATCCTTTTTGAAAGCGCCGACAGCAGCAACTTCCTCTGCCTTGCTTCCAGCAGGCGTGAGGTAGCTCAGGTTTTCGTCTACTTCCTGATAAACAGTACCATTCAGTACTTGTAGATTGGTATTGTCTTTGGAAGGACGAATGATGGCGGCCACGGGATCCCGATCGGTCGCTTCTGCCAAACCGGCAAAAAGCGCTTTCCCGTCAGAGGCCGCATGTCCCTGCCCCTGGTAATGGAAAAAGGCCGAATAGGTACCGGATTGACCGGCTTTCAGCCGTATCCACGTCGCTGCAAACGATGCCGGGAAAGCATACGCCAGGTATCCCTCTTTCGGTACAGAAACAGTGGCATAGTTCTCCCAGCGCCCCGTACCGGTTTTATCGACTTCCAGCGTGAACGTGACTGCTTTGCCGTTTTGATGGGTCAAATGCAGGATCTTTTTACCGAAGCCGTTGATCAGGAACGGATCAGAGGCTTCTCCAGCCTGTACCGCGTCGTTTTGCCAGGGACCGCCCCAGCCATTGGCCGCGCCCCATTCCCGGAGCTGTTCCGGCTGCCCGAACCAGAGGTTAGATTGCGAGCGACCAGCCAGGGGATTTTCCAGGATCGATGTTTCATCGGTGGCGAGGACCAGCTGCCCGTTCCAGCTGCAAAAATCAGGAATGTAGCGCAAGTGGTTGGAAATCGGGCGTATACCGCCGGTTTTCCCGGCGCTGAAGCCCGCCGGAAAGTCGTAAAACATCCCGTGCATGTCCATCAGCAAGCGGTTGTTGCCGATTTCCCGGATGCGTGGCCATTCAGTATACCAACCTCCCCAGTGATCATAGGTATGCGTGGATTTCGGAAGACGGTACGTATGCCATTTACCGTGATCGAGGAGCTTGAGAATCACCGAACGGCGGTCCCAGCCGATACTCCACGCCGGGCTTTCCGGAGACGGCGCCCCGTAGATTCCGCCGGGGCCGGTGATATCCGTAAACTGTTTCCGCTCGACGATGGACCAGGCTTTTCCGTCCCATTCCGCCAGTACTCCCATTTCATCCTTGTTTTTCGGGGCAGCGCCAGCCTGCAGCAGCTTCGTGTCGATGTCGAAGACCTGGTGTTCACCATTGTTGGCTACAATCAGCCGGCCCTGTGCCGTGTATCCGCCTTTTCCGTGCCAGCCGGGTACGGGCTTGTGAAACAGCTTTTTAACGGCGAGGGAATGGACGTTGGCTTCGTAGAGCATACCCTCCATGTCATAGAAATAGACCTGGTTGGCCGGGTCGGTGAGGTGGCGTGCTGTTGCGGTAAGCCGCCCGGGCATAACGGTCTGCGGGATGGTGCGCACGACTCCTTCCTTCGAAACAAAATACGGTCCGATGATAAGCTGGTTCGATTCGCGGTGAATCATCCGGTTGGCGGGCGTTCCGCCGACGCTCTCCGGCCGGATGGTGAGCCGGAGATTGTGATCGATCGTATAGAGCTTGTCGGAACTGCCGCCCGGGCAATGCGGGGAGTAGGTAACCATCCAGAGTTTGCCTGCCCAGGGAACAACCGCTCCGATACCGCACTCGCCGCCGTTGCCCTTGCACGGAATACCGTCGCCGCGGTTGAATACGGCCAGGTGAGGGTATACGCCGCTGATCTGAAGGGGTTTTTGCTGCGCAAAGACGGACGAGCCGGCCAATAGGGAAATCAATAGGGCACGTTTCATAGCACAATCAATAGCCGGAGTTTTGAGTGAGATTAGGATTGACGCGGCGTTCGTTGGCGGGAATCGGCCAGAGGTACTGCCGGTTTTTGTCGAAGTTGGTGACAGCCAGGGACTTGATATTTCCCATCAGGGCGGAGTAGTCCGGAATACCGTCCGCATCGATGACGGGCGCGCCGGCGAACGGCCACTTCCCGCGGTCGAGTACATTCGGGTCCTGAAACCCTACGATCGGGCGGGTCAGGGCTTTTTCAGCGATTTTCCAGCGGATAAGGTCCATGTACCGAAGGCCTTCGCGGGCGAGTTCAACGCGTCGTTCGCGCCGGATTACTGTCCGGAGTGCTACCGCATCCGTGGTTTTGACGGCCGGGTATGATCCGGTAGCCGTCACCGCGACGCCATAGGCCCGGGCCCGTACCTGATTGAGGGCGTTCAGCGCCGACGCGTCGATTTCTCCCAATTCTGTTTTCGCTTCCGCATAGGTCAGGAGTATTTCGGCGTAGCGGCAGAGGATAATGTCGTTGTCTGCCGCCAGGCGATCTGCCCAGGTCTGATCGATGCCTTTTTTCCAGATAAAACCGGTATAGCTGGCGAAGGTATTGACCGCCCGGCAGTCGAGGTTACTGACTTTCTTACCGGTTTTGTACGAAAATGTCTGAGTAGAATCAGGGTGCGGCTGATAGCTGAATCCAAGCCACGGCGTTCCAAATTCCACGATACTCATCGTCATACGCGGGTCACGGTTGGCGAAGGGCTTTTTCGGATTATAGAGCGGAGACTGATCAATGGGCAGCCCGTCGGTACACTCGTACGAATCCACGAGCGACCAGGTCGGTATCTGGGCGCCATATCCGCCCGCATTGCGCGAGATATAGTCGCGGACCGTACCGGCATCCATGAATACCGACAGTTCCTGCGAGCGGGGAATACTGATGATGAGCTCTTTACTCGTTTCTCCCGAAACCAGAAAAAGATCGGTGTAGGAGCTATGGAGCTGATAGGCGCCGAGGTCGATGACGGCTTTCGCCGCGTCGCGGGCTTCTGCCCATTTGCCAAGATACAGGGCGGTGCGTGCCTTGAGGGCCAGCGCGGCGCCCTTCGTCAGGCGTTTCAGCTCTCCGGCGCCATAGCTGACCGGCAATTGCGCGGCGGCCCAGTCAAATTCGGCGAATAAAAACGTTAGAATTTCCTCGCGGGAAGTACGCGTCATTTTGTACGATTCTTCCAGCGAAACAGGCGTTTTCAACAGAGGTACATCCCCGAAATGCGTAATAAGCCGGGAATACTGGTAAGCACGGATAAGCCGGGCCTCGGCCTCCAGGCGGAGCAGCACACTTTCGGCTGTATTGTTTTTCGCGCGGTCCTTGTTGGCCAGAAAGGTATTGGCGCGGGCAATGGGCTTGTAGCAGTTGACCCAGAGGGTACTGGCAATGCCGCTGCCGGCGTCCATTGTGCCGTAGGTGATTTCATTGCCGCCGACGCTGCGCTGCCAATGGTTGTCGGAATAGGCTTCGTCGTCATTTCCCCAGAAAACAAGGCGGTAGAGGTCGTTGACGGCCATCTCCAGCTCCGCCTGGTTCGAGTAGAAATTCTCCGAAGAACTCTCGGACAATGGGTTAAGATCCAGTTTGTTACAGGAGATCAGCAGCAGGGAAAGGAAAAATAGGGAAAGGCGTTTCATGTCCGTGCAGTTAGAATTTGAGGTTGATACCAGCCATCAGGGTTTTCACGACGGGATAGGTTGTCGCGTCGACTTCCGGATCCCAGCCTTTGGGGAAGCGGTTGAGCGTAAAGAGGTCATTTCCGGCCACGTATACGCGCAATCCCTGCATGCTCAGCCGCTTCGCGACAGCCTGTGGCAGGTTGTAGCCGATGGTCAGGTTTTTCATCCGGAAATAGGCGCCGTTGATGAGCCAGAAGTCCGACATCTGGTAGTTGTTTCCGGCGGAAATCTGGGAAAGGCGCGGATAGCGCACCAGCAGGTTGCGCTCGGCGGTATTGGAGGTACTCCAGTAGTTGCCGTCGATCTCCGCCGGGGCATTGCCGAAGCTTTCACCAAAAGGCATGACCTGTGTATCGGCCAGGCGGCGGTTGATCTTACCGACTCCCTGGAAGACCAGCCCGAGGTCAAATCCCTTGTATTCCAGCCGGATATTACCACCGAATACGTAGCGGGGCAGGGAGCCGCCGAGGAGTACCTTGTCGCCCTCAGGCGTAATCTTGCCGTCGCCGTTGAGGTCGAGGTATTTGATATCGCCGGGCTTGACGTTGGCATTCAGCACGGGAGCGTTTTTGACTTCTTCCGCCGTCTGGAATAATCCGGAGCTGCGGTACCCGAACCACTCGTCAAACTCGCCGCCTTCGAGCTTGGCGTTATCGCCGCGTAATTGTGTTCCCTTCAGGCTGACGATGGTCGTCCGGGTATCCGACAGGTTGACGCCGATGGAATAGTTCAGCTTCCCGACGTGGTCTTTCCAGCCGGCCTCGAGTTCCCATCCTTTGGCTTCGACGACGCCGGCGTTCTGGCTGGGGTTTTCGTAGCCGAGGTACTTCGGAATATCAAGACTCAGGAGAATATCACGGGTACGCTTGCGGAAGTAGTCGGCGGTCAGGCTCAGGCGCTGGTGGAAGAAACTGAGGTCGAGGCCGGCGTCGATCGACTCCGTCGTTTCCCACGTAATATCTTTCACGGCATAGGTTACCTGTGCGCCGGCCGATTGCGCCGTCAGCTGATTCCCCTGGTAAAACAGAGCGTTATTATTGAATTCGATGGATGCCTGATAGGGATAATCGCCAATGCGTTCATTCCCGATCTGCCCCCATGAACCGCGGACTTTCAGGTACGAAATCGCGGGAAGGGATTTGAGAAAAGGTTCTTCGGAAATCGTCCATCCCGCTGATACCGATGGAAATACGCCCCACCGGTAGTCTCTGTAAAAGCGGGAGGAGCCGTCGAGCCGGACATTGGCCTGGAGGTAGTACTTGTTTTTGTAATTGTACTTCACCCGGCTGAAGCCCGAGCGCAGTGCCGACTCCGTCGCCGACCCGCTGTTGGCCCGCAGAGTCAGGGAACCGAGGTTCAGGTACGGGAAGTCGGTGATGGTGAAACCCTCCCGCGAGGCTCCGAGCGACTCACTGAATGCATAGTTTTCTTCGTACCCAAGCAAGGCGTCAAACTGGTGATGTTCCCGGAAGAGTTTGGAATAGTTGGCGAGCAGCTGCCCGTTGAACGTCATCATCTCTGTCCGGCCTTCGTTCAGAATGGTATTTGCCTGGTTTTTGTAGATGACCTGCGCGGGATTGTTCAGTGCCGTATACTGGATGACTTTCGCAAAGTTCTTGCTCTTGTTGAAATCGAGGGTGGGGGAGATAATCGCCGTCAGCGAAAGTCCTTCCACCGGCCGGACGTCAAACACCAGCCGACCGCCCAGCTGGTTGTACGTTCCGCGGTTTGTACCGCCGTCGTGAATCTGGGCCAGGGGGTTGCGGCCTTCCTTGCCAGGCGCCCAGCGTCCGTCTTCGTACCGGTCGTCGTAAATGCCCGGGAATATCCGGCTGGCATACACGGGATTTTCGCCGGCAGGGCTTACTTCCGCCGTCCGTTTGTAGAAGATATCGAAGTTGGCCGATACCATCTTGTTGATACGCATGTCATTATTGACCCGAACGGTGTAGCGGTCATACTGGCGGTTGACGTACAGCCCGTCTACTTTGGAATAGCTCAGGGAGGCCTTTGTTTTCAGCTTGCCGGTCCCGATGGCAAACGACAGGTCGTGGCGGTGGCGCGGCGCCGTCCGTCCGATGATGAGGCGCTGCCAGTCGGTAGCAGGGTATTTATCCGGCTCCGCTTTATGACGGGCGTCGAAATTGTCGATGAGATCTTTGGCGTACAGACCGGTACCGCCGTCGTTGACCTGCATTTCATTGAACATCGACATATACCGGGGAACATTGACATAAGACGGCAGTTGCGTGGGCGACTGCATCCCGAACTCATAATTATAGTCGAAGCTGGCCTGCCCGTCCTTCGCCCGCTTGGTTGTGACGAGGATTACTCCCGCCGCCGCCCGCGAGCCATAGATGGAGGCAGACGCCCCGTCTTTCAGTACAGTGATGTTTTCGATATCGTTGGGGTTGAGGTTGTTGATATTGCCGTTGGGTACGCCGTCGACGATCACCAGCGGATCGTTGTTCCCGATCGTCGTAATACCCCGGATACGAATGGTAGAGGTAGCGCCCGGCGCTCCGGAATTACGGGTGACGGTCACCCCCGCCAGCGCGCCCTGCAGCGCTTCCGATACCTGCATGGTCTGGCGCTCGGCGATATTCTTACCGCTCAGCGATGCGACAGAGCCTGTGAGGTCTTTTTTCTGCTCGGAGCCATAGCCGACAACCACGACTTCGTCGAGCGACTTCGTATCCGGCCTGAGCGTGATGTCCAGATTGGTTGTCTGCGTGCCAAAGGGAAGCTCCTGGGTAATGTATCCGACCGACGAAACAACCAGCAGGCCTTTCTCCTCGGTTGCATTGAGGGCGAAGCGGCCGTCGTTGTTGGTGACCGTCCCGGTTGCTGTTCCCTTTACCCGGACGGAGGCGCCTGGAACGCCCGCTCCAACTTCATCGGTCACCCGGCCGGTCAGTAATGCCTGGATATCAGGGACTTCTTCTCCGGGGAAAACATCCACCAGGGCGGCAGCGTCCTCTGTCCGCGGGCTCCGTTTCAGCAGAATCCGGGAGCCGACAACCTCGTAGCTGATCCGGAGCGGGCGAAAGAGCTGGCGCAGAATGTCGTCAAGGCGCTCTTCCCGCGCGCGGATCGTCACGCTGCGCCGTGACTGAATGATCTCCGGGCTATACATGAACGATACCTGCGCCGACCTCCCGAGCTTGTCGAGGACCTCTCCGACAGGCTGGTTGCTCAGAAAGAGGGTGACTTTCCGGTCCAGCAGTTCCTGCGCCAGACCGGTCCGGGCCTGGCACAGCGTAATCAGTGTGAGGGAAAAGAAAAAATGTAACAGGCTGATTCTCATAACTTTTCTCCAGAAAAGGGCAGAGGGTACCTTTTTTTTCATAGTTTTGACTGTTTTGCTGGTGTCAAGAATTGGCAAAAACGATCCCCGGCGTCCCTTTCGGGACACTCCTTCGTGGCTGAAGCAGTGGGGATTAACTCGGGTGAATGATGTGTCCGCATCATTCACCTTTTTTACTTCATAGGTGTTCGGGTTTAGAGGTTCAGGGGATGTCGCAGGGCTTTCCGGTAAACACGATGCGGTCTTTCTGTACTTCGAAACGGGCATCGGTCACCGAGCAGATCCAGGTAAGCTTGTCCATCAGCGGCTCATCGCCCAGCGCTGCCGTGACCGAGCAATGCGCGATGTGGCCGGCGTCATAGACGATGTTCACGCCGTACGCCTTCGAAAGCGTGGCCAGTACTTCCGGCAGAGGCGTAGCGGTAAACGTGAACGTGAGCCGCTCGATGGAACGAACGGGTTGGAAAGAGGCTTGTGGCAGGGAAAAGCGGAGGCTGGACGCATCCAGGGAGATTTCCTGGTTGGGAGACAGGACCGGCCCCTGAAGACCGGCGGTCGAAACCGAAACCCGCCCGGTCTTGACCCGGACCAGCAGGCGGCGGTCGCCGGCATAGGCACGAACCCGGAAACTGGTTCCCACCACCCGCGTAATCAGCTTTCCGGCATACACCAGGAAGGGATGCAGGGAGTCTTTCCGTACTTCGAAAAAACCTTCTCCCGAAAGAAAAACTTCCCTCTTTTCTCCTGAAAAAGAGGAGGGATACCGGAGTTCGCTGCCCGGTTGAAGCACAACAGAACTTCCGTCAGGCAGGGCGACGTGGCGGACCGACCGCCCCGAGGCAAAACGTTCTTCCCGCGGTGTTTCGGCGACGGGGTGGCTCTCCGGCGCCGGACGAAAGACGAGAAACGCGCCGATCAACACGGCAACCGATGCTGCAACAGCCCAGGGCCAGTACCTCGGCTTCCGGACAACGGGGCGGGATTCCCGCAGGACCTGGCGGATGCGGGTATCGACCTGTTCGTCGGAAAGCGGGTACTCGTTCCCGCGGATGGCGAGCAGCATGCGCCGGGCACGGCCGAGTTGTTCCTGCCGCAGCGGGTCTTCGCCTGCCCAGTTCTGCCAGTAGGCGTTGTCCTGCGGTGCTTCTCCGTAAACCCAGGCCCGGAACCGGTCATTCTCCAGAAGGTGGTGTAATTCTGATTGCATAAGCGACAGCATTCCCTTTGAAAGCTATTAGGACGCTTTTCCGGCTGTCTACTCAGGCAAATGATACTTTTTGTAGAAATAATGAAAATCAGTGAAAGATCAGGTTCAGCAGAACAGAGAGCGCTGCCGGCCAGTTTTCCCGCAGGGTGGAAAGAGAACGGTAGAGACTATTGCTGACCGACTGAGGTTTCATGTCGAGAAGCTGGGCGATTTCTTCCGGTCCGAGGTCCTGGTAATACCGGAGATAGAGAATTTCCCGCTGCCGCGTCGGGAGCTGCCCGAGCAGCGCTGAAAGACGGGTTACCGCTTCTGACTCTTCTTCCGACAAAATCAACAGATCTTCTTCTGAACCCTGCATATGGAGATGGTCCCATTGCTCGGTCCACTCGACGGTCGGATTACGCTTGTTGAGCGCGCGCAGCAGTTCGTGCCGGAACGATTTAAGCAGGTAATGCCGCACGGAATTAGCCGAACCGAGGCGGTCCCGGTGTGTCCACAGATAGATGAGAACTTCCTGGATACTGTCTTCGATCAGCGCCTGATCCGGGCAGAATTTCCGCCCGTAATGGGCAAGCTTTCGGTAATGCCGCCGCGACAGCTCGGTAAAAGCCGCTTCATCTCCCCCGCGGAACAGGTCCCAGAGAAGCGAATCGTCGGTGTCGGGTGTGTATAGGTGTGCCATGCGCGCTGCCGAAAGCAGCTGCAAAGATGTCGGTCAACTGGTTGGATTTCAAGAAAGAATTGGGCTTTTCTTGGGAAAAGCCAGGATATCCGGTACAACGGATGTAATTGGAACAGGATATCTGTCGGTGTATACTGGAATAGCGGTGTAGCAATCCGCTTATTTACTCATACCGTATTTTTAAAAAAACGCGTGAAAAGACTTATCTTTTCCTATGACAGGCTCCCTGCTAATCGGGATTCCCGCGGAAACGAATAGGCATTGCAGCAAGTGAAAAGGAATTAATAACCAGCTACTTGAGAAAGGATGAACCCGTAATTTATTCTGCCCGGGTTAATGGTGAATTGGTTTCCGCAGAGTCTTAAGAGAAAGAAACAACGTTCAATACTTAGCCGGTAATAAGGATAATAAAGTAACGTATGAAAAGACAGGGATATCAGTTACGACGGATAGCAGCTGGCATAGCGGCGCTGGGTTTCAGCCTGCAGGCAGTACAGGCTCAATCGTCAGAGGTAATCATAGAACAGTTCAGGAAGGCAGTAGGGGGCGGGAAAGCGCTGAATGCCTATTCAACCGTCTTGCGTCCCGTCGGAGAGACCGGTCCGGCCGCAACACTCTACCGGACCATAGCAGGACAGTACCGCCTTGAAACGGCCGTATCCTGCCAATGTTTTGACGGAAAAATATACCGCTCGCGTGAAACCGGCGCACCGCATCCGGCAAAGCCGGCGGATGTGCTGACCGGGGTCAGTTATCCTTCCGCCTTCACGGAAGCCGGTGCGAAAGCCGGCGTTGTGGATGACGACGGAAAACCCTGTTACCGGGTGTCGTTGGGTAAGGACGAATACTTCCTGAATCCGAAGACCTACCTTCCCTACAAGGTGGTACGGAAAACGGCGGGAGGAAAGGATAAGAAAGAAGAGTATGCAGACTACCGTGTAGAAAGCGGATACATGGTTCCCCACTATGTACGCAGCGGAGGAAAGGAATATATACTGTCGGATTTCCGGGTTAATCCCGATCTGCCGGCCGACTGGTTTGCCTGCGGTAAGGCCAGATAAAAAGCGAAAGCCCGGTTCCATGAACCGGGCTTTCGCTTTTTCGGGGAAACCTTATCCGTGAATCTCGATGGGTTCTCCGGATTTATTGTAAAAATGGAATTCGGTAATCCCCAGGGAGCTATCCTGAATCAGGTTGACCCAGGTCTTGTATTTAAACCACCACCGTATCCGTTTCGACGGGAACCCGTTCATGAAATACGAGTACAGGTAAGGGTGGAGGGTGATACGCAGTCCCTTTTCGTTTTGTTTGGAGAGGATGTAGTCGACATTCTGCTCCACAATGTCTGACACGGCGATGCTGGCCGTGATTTTACCCGTGCCTCCGCAGGTCGGACACACTTCATGGGTCTGAATATTCAACTCCGGACGTACCCGCTGGCGGGTGATCTGCATCAGGCCGAACTTGGTCAGCGGAAGAATGGTGAACTTGGACCGGTCCAGTTTCATCTCTTCCCGCATCACGTCGTAAATCTGCTTCTTGTTTTCGGGCTTCTTCATGTCAATGAAATCAATGACGATGATGCCACCCATGTCGCGAAGGCGCAGCTGACGGGCAATTTCCTTGGCTGCTTCGATGTTGACGTTGATTGCGGTATCTTCCTGGCTTTCCTCCTGGTTCGATTTGTTCCCGGAGTTGACATCGATCACGTGGAGTGCTTCCGTGTGTTCGATGATGAGGTAGCCGCCTCCCGGCAGGCTGACAGAACGGCCGAAGAGCATTTTCAGCTGCTTCTCGATTCCGAACTGTTCGAATACCTTGTTTTTCCCCTGGTGGAAGCGGACAATATTCTGCTTCTCGGGGGCAATCTGCTGGACGTATGACCTGACTTCTTCATACATCTCCTTGTTATCAAGCGTAATGCTGTCGAAGTTATCGTTCAGCATGTCCCGCATGATCGACGTCGCCCGGCTCATTTCACCGATTATCTTATCGCGGGGCCGGGCGTCTCTCAGGGCCTTCGTTCCGGCATCCCACTTGGCGAGCAGGCTGCGGAGATCGAGTTCGATTTCTTCCGACTCTTTGCCTTCTGCGACGGTCCGGATGATCACGCCGAAGTTCGGGGGTTTGATACCCTGTACGAGGCGGTGAAGGCGCTGGCGCTCCTGCTTGCTGGTGATCTTCTTCGAAATATTGATGGAATGCCCGAAGGGGACCAGAACGAGGAAGCGGCCGGCGATGGAAATGTCGCACGAGAGGCGGGGACCTTTGGTTGAGATAGGCTCTTTTACGACCTGAACCAGGATCGGGGCATTTTTGGCCAAAACCTTATCGATTTTGCCATGCTTATCGATTTCAGGCTCCATTTCGAAGCCGTTCAGCATGCCGTCGGAGGTCCGTTTGGCGATGACATCTTTCGTGAATTTGTTCAGCGAGTTGATGTTATGGCCGAGGTCCAGGTAATGCAGGAAGGCATCCTTCTCGTAGCCGATGTCTATAAAGGCGGCATTGAGCCCCGTGACCAGTTTCTTAACGGTCCCGAGGTAAATATCGCCCACCGAGAAGTGCTCTTCGGACTCTTCAAAGTGATATTCAACGATTCTTTTGTCCTGCAAAAGAGCGATTCTATCACCTTTGGGAGTCGAATTGATGACTAATTCATTGCTCACAGGTGATGCTCAGAGGGTTTATGAGCAAAGGCCGGGCATGCGAAACCTCACCGTATCCGCGATACGGAAAAGACGGCGATAAAACCGGCAATTCGGGGCATTTGCTCAGGTAGAACAGGATTGGCTGGATACACAAAAAGGCTGAAACCCGGCAGGGCCAGCCAAACGGAGTGAAAAATGAAAAGCTAAAAGTGAAAAGTGAAACAGCGCTGTTCTCACTTTTCACTTTTCACCTTTCACCCGGCGTTATTTCTTCTTGTGTCTGTTCTTTCTGAGACGCTTTTTGCGCTTGTGAGTAGCAATCTTGTGGCGTTTACGTTTCTTTCCGCAAGGCATGATGTGAATGCGTTTAGGGGTCTTGGCCGACCGGCCGTAACCAGTGAAAAAATTACTTTAACTGTTCCAGGTACTCCCGGACACCCGCCTGGATAGACGGATCGGTTTCTTTTTTCCGGACCTCTTCCAAAAGAGTTCTGGCTTTGTCTTTTTGCCCCGTTTCAGCATAGCAGATGCCCAGGTAGAACATCGTCCGGGTGCTGTTGGGGTGAGTTTTCAGGATTCGTTCGAAACGGCCGACCGCTTTTTCATACTGGTTGGACCGCATCGATAAAATTCCGAGGTTAAAAAGGGCAGGTTCGAAATCCGGCTCCTGCTCGACAATTTCCCGCAGCATCGCAATACCCTGCATCGGCGTAGGCGTAGACACATAGGTCATCGCCAGGTTGGCCTTTGCCTGGAGCAGATTGGGGTTCTGGTCGAGCGCCTTCTGGTACCAGTTCCGGGTTTCTTCGCCCAGGGATGCCGCCTTTTCGGAATTGACGGCGAATGTGAAGGCTTCGTAATAGCGGTCGCCGGCTTTCAGGAAATGCTCTACCGTCGGTTTCAGACGGGCAATTTCCCCGGCATAGTATGCCGCACTGTCAAACCGCGTCACACCGGCGAATAATTCGGCAAGCGTTTCCGCCGCCTGGATCCGCTGATCCGGGTTGCCTGTTTCAAAGGACTGGCGGGCCTTGTCAATCTGCGCCCGCTGCGCAGCCGGAACCGGCTGCTGATGCGTGGTTTCCGACGCCTTGGCAGCAGATTGTTCCTGTTTAGGAGCCGCTTCCGAAGGTCGCTTGTCATCTTTCACCACTACCTTCGGAAGGCTGTACAGCCCGCCGATCGAGGCAACTGCAACCACAATCAGGATGACGAATGACTTTTTCACGGAAGTTATGATTGGCGGCTGCGGACCCCGCCTTCCCGGAGCAAAAACTCCCGGAAAACGCTGCCCGGAACTCGTTTCTAAACAAGATGAGGGTGGAAGCCACAAACCGTTTCCGGAGGGAAGGGTAGAAAGAAGAAAGGCTTGCCACTTCTTCCTACCCCGGTTCCTTTATGTGTCTTCCGGGGAAAACCAGACTAAACCGCGCTGGCGGCTTTCTCAGACTTCTTCACAGACTCCGTGAATTCCTTGGCAGGCTTGAAGCTCGGAATGTAGTGCTCAGGAATTTCCATGGTGGTGTTCTTGGAGATATTCCGGGCAACTTTCTTCGCCCGCTTTTTGTTCACGAAGCTACCGAAGCCGCGAACGTAAACCGGCTCGCCGTCTACGAGAGCCTCTTTCACCACGCCGAAGAAGGTCTCCAGGCTCTGTGCTACGTCAGCTTTGTCAATGCCGGTCTTTTCGGCGATTTTTGCGATCACGTCTGCTTTCGTCACTTTGATAAACTTTAAAAGGTTATATGATGATTTTTAATTGCGAAAGTGCCTAAGGCTCAAAATTTTAGAGGCACAAAAGTAGAGGTTTGATTTCATTTCCAAAACAATTCCTCCGAAATGTGATCAATATTTTTTTTGTAACAGGCTAATTTTAAGGTCTTTAACCTGATTTACATTTTGCCGGTGACCCCGGTAACCGCTCCCGGAGACGGCCCCGGAACGCCCTTCTGACAACTTCCCGGTACCCCGGACAGAACCACCGGAACAGCCCTCCGTACCCCTCCGAACTGCATCGAATGAGACTTGAATCCTTTGCCCCCCGCCTCCTCCACTGGTATGACGAGCACCGGCGGGACCTTCCCTGGCGCTCTACTACTGATCCGTACCGTATCTGGCTTTCGGAGATTATTCTTCAGCAGACGCGTGTTGCACAGGGGATGCCTTATTACCTGAAATTCACCGAAACCTTTCCGACCGTAACCGACCTGGCAGCGGCGGACGAACGGGATGTACTCCGCCTCTGGCAGGGGCTTGGGTATTACTCACGGGCACGGAACCTGCACGCCACTGCGCGCATCGTCGCCGATGAATACGGAGGAGCCTTCCCCGATTCCTATGCGAAACTAGTGCAATTGAAAGGAATCGGCCCTTACACGGCGGCCGCTATCGCTTCTTTCGCCTGGAAAGAGAAGGTCGCCGTGGTCGATGGAAACGTTTTCCGCGTACTCTCCCGGATCTTCGGTATCGCCACAGACATCGCAACGCCGGCTGCAAAGAAGGAGTTCACCGAGCTGGCCAACCGCCTGATTCCCGCCGACCACCCCGATCTCTTCAATCATGCCATCATGGATTTCGGGGCGACGCAGTGTGTACCTGTTTCCCCGGTTTGCCTGTTCTGCCCCTTTGCCGGCGATTGTGAAGCCCAGGCTACCGGGCGACAGGCCGAGCTTCCCGTGAAAGAGAAGAAGACGAAGGTGCGGGACCGGTTTTTTCACTACACAGTCCTGCAATCAGGTACCCGTCTGGCCCTGAAAGAGCGGACCGGCCGCGATATCTGGTCAGGTATGTACGATTTCTGGCTGACGGAGACCGATACGCCGGGTGGTAAGCCTGCCGGATTGCCGGCTGACCTGGCAGCCCGGGCGGAAGTATCGCCCGTATTTACCCATATCCTGTCTCATCAGAAGATACAGGCGGTCTTTCATACGGTAGAAGTTCCGGTGGATTTTCTTCTTCCCGAACAGTTGAAATGGTATACGTTTGAGGAGCTCGAAGACCTGCCAAAACCCGTCCTGATTCTTAAATATCTGAAGGGAAGGTATCAATTTTAGTATATATATTGACAATTATCAATCGGTAGGAAGGGTGCCGGAAATTTCCGTTTGATTTGCCTGGAAATAAGCCGTACCTTCACACTAATCATTCTTTTCTATGGCACGTACATTCAACAAAGTGATCCTGATCGGCAATCTGGGCCGGGATCCCGAATCGAGAACCCTTCCCAGCGGCGCGAAAGTGACCGAGTTCAGTGTAGCCACTTCAGAGTCCTACAATACCCGCGGCGGAGAAAAGGTGGAACAGACTACCTGGTTCCGCGCCGAAGCCTGGGAGCGGCTGAGTGATATCGCGTCCCAGTACCTCAAAAAAGGAGATCAGGTATACCTCGAAGGTCGCCTGCGGATGGAAGAGTATACCGATCGGGATGGCAACACCCGAACGGCGCTTCGCCTCCGGGTGACGGATATGAACCTGATGGGCGGCCGCCCGGAAGAAGGCGGCTACTCCCAGGGGTCTCAGGCAGCGCCGGCTGCTGCGCCCGCAGAAGCCCGCCGCCCGTCGGCACCCGCTCAGGCTCCGTCTTCGTTTGCCTCCAATAACGACGACGACGATCTGCCTTTTTAATCGAAAAGGCCGGACAGAATTAGCAGTTATCCGTTAATCGTGATTGTTTTGTAGACAGGAGCCGGTTAACGGATAACTTATTGTTTCGCCGGCATACGTTCCACCAAACGCTTCCCGACTTGGAGCCACTCCCTGCCACGCTCTTTGAAACGGCCCTGACCGACATACTGGACCCGTTCCCTCGATGGGCACCTCTCGCTGACGCGTTGGGTGCCGGATTCTACATCTCGAACGGCCTTATTCTCATCCTCCTCCTGGCCGCATCGGCGCTCGTTGCCGGATCTGAAGTAGGTTTTTTCTCCCTTTCCCTCGATGCCCGGAACGAAATCCGGGATAGTGACCACGCCTCCGAACGCCGGATTGCCCGGATGCTCGACCAGCCGCAACTGCTGCTTGCTACACTCCTGATTTTCAAGAATCTGCTGGATATTACCCTGGTTACACTGACGTCCATCGCGACGAAAGAGGCACTGGGTGACGGAGTGGAAGCCTGGGTGGGCGTTGTCATACAGACCGTTGGCGTTACCTTTCTCATTGTCTTTTTCGGGGAACTGATCCCCAAAGTATGGGCGAATCAGAACCCGATCCGTTTTCTTAAAATCACGGCCCCGATTATTGACGCGGCCCAACTGCTTTTCCGGCCGATTTCAGTACCGCTGATGGGTATCTCGAATCTGATCGAAAAACGTGTACAGCGGAAGGGCTATACCATTACGGCGGAAGAGCTTAGCCACGCCCTCGAAATCACGACAGGAAAAGATACTTCTCTCGAACAAAAGGAGATTCTCCGGGGTATCGTCAATTTCAGCAGTATCTCCGTCAAGCAGATTATGCGGTCCCGCATGGATATTACCGGCTTCGATATCGAACTGGATTTCCATGAGCTGATGGATAAAATCAATAAATCAGGCTACTCCCGTGTGCCTGTCTACCGGCATACGATTGACCGGATAGAAGGCATCCTGTATATCAAAGACCTGCTGCCGCATATTGATCAGGATGAGCATTTTGCCTGGCAGGAGACGCTCCGGCAGGTATACTTTATCCCGGAAAGCAAGAAAATTGACGACCTGCTTCACGATTTTCAGGAAAAGCGGGTACACATGGCGGTCGTCGTCAACGAATACGGCGAAACCGAAGGATTGATCACGCTGGAAGATATCATCGAGGAAATCGTCGGAGATATCCGTGATGAATACGACGAAGAAGAAATCCAGTATACCAAAATCGACGACCATACCTACGTCTTCGAAGGAAAAACGCCGCTCAATGACGTTGTCAAGGTTATGAACCTGAACCTCGACGTATTTGAGGATGCGCGTGGAGACAGCGAGTCGATCGGCGGACTGCTACTGGAGCTTTTCGGCCGGTTGCCGAAGGTAAATGAGGAAGTAGCGCTGGATCGCTATACATTCCGCGTACTGGCCGCAGACCAGAAGAAAATCAAAAAGGTGCGGATTTCCGTCCAGCGGGAGGCTGTGGCGGAAGGAGACGATTAAACGCTCCAAACGGGGCAGAGAAGGGCAGCGGATCGGAAAAATCGTCTTACTATTGCAGGATCATACCTCTGAACTACAATGAAAAACGTTTATTCGGCCTGCCTGAGGCCGGTGTTCCTTCTCTGCCTGCTGACTACCGTTGCGGTAGCGCAGCCTTCCGAACGTATCATCAAAGTCAACGTGGCTCCCGAAAAAGCCGGATGGACCTATAAAACGGGTGAAAATATCCGGTTTGCTGTTTCTGTTACCCAGTGGGGACAGGCGTTGAAAGGAGTAAAGGTCCGCTACCAGGTCGGACCGGAAAAAATGACGCCTACGCGCCAGGAAACGACGACCCTGTCCAACGGAACCCTGACGGTAGACGGCGGCTCTCTCAAAACCGGCGGGTTTGTTCAGTGTCTCGTTTTCGCGGAAGTCGACGGCAAGGAGTACAAAGGCATCGGCAGTGCGGGTGTTGATCCTGAATCCATTCAGCCGACGGTTGAGAATCCGTCTGATTTTGATGCCTTCTGGGACGGCGCAAAAGCCGAACTTGCCAAGATTCCGCTCGACGCCCGCTCGACTCTCCTGCCCGAGCGCTGTACGGAAAAAGTCAACGTCTATCACGTCAACATTCAGAACATCGGCGGTTCCCGCCTGTATGGAATTCTCTGTGTTCCGAAGGCCCCGGGCAAATACCCGGCACTGCTTCGTGTACCGGGAGCGGGAGTACGGCCCTACAACGGGGATGTCGCTACGGCTGAAAAAGGCATTATTACCCTCGAAATCGGTATCCACGGCGTTCCGGTCAATCTCGACCCCGCGGTATATACCAGCCTCGGCGCAGGTGCGCTGCAGGGGTACTATCAGTTGAATCTGGATAGCCGCGACCGGTATTACTACAAGCGGGTTTACCTCGGATGCATCCGGGCAAACGACTTTCTGGTCAGCCTGCCGCAGTACGATGGTCAGCACCTGGCCGTTACAGGCGGTAGTCAGGGTGGCGCCCTGTCGCTCGTAACGGCGGGACTGGATCCGCGGGTAAAATCACTGGGAGCGTTTTATCCCGCCTTGTGCGACGTAACCGGTTACCTGAAAGGCCGTGCAGGCGGATGGCCGCACCTCTTTGCCGGCAGTTCGCTGGAATTCAATAACAAGCCGGATAAGGTCAAAACCTGCGGGTATTACGACGTAGTTAATTTCGCCCGCCGGGTAAAGGTACCGGGGTACTATTCGTGGGGGTATAATGATGAAACCTGCCCACCGACTTCCATGTACGCTGCATACAATGTTATTTCCGCGCCCAAAACGCTTTATCTCGCCTATGAAACCGGGCACTGGACGTATCCGGAACAGGGCGAAAAAGTAATGGGCTGGCTTCTCGAACAGTTACAACGTTAACCTAAACTATGGATCGCAGATCATTCGTCAAGAACGCAGCAGCCGCGTCTGTTGTCGCTACCCCGCTTATGGAACAGGAGACTAAATTCCAGTTTGTACACCACGTCTTTTTCTGGCTGAAAAACCCGGATAACAAGGCTGAACACGATCAGTTGCTCCAGGCGCTGAGAGATCTTCGTAAAATCCCCGTTATCAAACACGCACACATCGGAAAGCCGGTAGTGACTGAGTTTGACAAGGCCGTAACCGAAGGCAGCTATTCCTTCTCTGTCATGCTCGTATTTGACTCAGCGAAAGACGAAGAGGCATACCTGGTGCATCCCCTGCACAAGGAATTTGGAAAGAATAACCACCACCTCTGGAAAAAGGTAGTGGTATACGACTCTTCGCTGATCTGATCAGCCTTTCTGTGAAGTCTGTGCAGTCTGTGAGCTAAAGCAATATCTCTCACAGACTACACGGACTTCACAGAAAATGAACTACCCATTATCTGCGAATTCAGGGTACAGCATCATACCTCCATCGATATAGAGGGTTTCTCCCGTAACATAATCTGATTCATCCGATGCGAGCCAGACAGCGGCTTTCGCGACGTCTTCCGGCTTACCGATACGCTTGTAGGGAATCAGATTGAGCAGGGCCGGCATCTTCGCCGGATCTGACCAGACGCTCCGGTTGATCGGCGTTTGAATGGCGCCGGGACTGATCGCGTTGACACGTATCTTCAGTGGTGCAAGTTCCTGCGCAATGGATTTCATGAACATGAGTACGCCACCTTTCGACGCGGCATAGTTCACATGCCCGGCCCAGGGAATCATGTCGTGCACCGAACTCATGCAGATGATCGCTCCAATCGCTTTTTCCGGCTCTCCTCCCTGTTTGACGAATTGCCGCGCAGCTTCCCGCGCACAGAGAAACTGGCCCGTCAGGTTGGTGGAAATGACGGCGTTCCATTGATCAAGACTCATGTCGAGAAAGGCCGAGTCGACCTGACGTCCGGTATTATTGACCAGGATATCGAGCCGTCCGAAAGCCTGAATAGCCTCAGCAAAGAGTGCAAGCACGTCTTCTTCCCGGCTGACATCCGCTTTGACGATGATTCCTTTTCCGCCGGCGTCTTCGATGACACGAAGGGTCTCTTCTGCGCCATCGCGACTGCTATGGTAGTTGATGACGACGGAAGCACCTTCCTTCGCCATTTCAATGGCAATGGCCTGTCCGATTCCGGAACTGGAACCGGTTACAATGGCAACTTTTTGATCCAGACGAAGCATGTGGAAGCAAGACGTTGATGAGGGGCTCAAAATAGCCCTTTTCAGGTGGTTTTCACCCTTCTACCCACGAAAGCTTGCTGGCTTTGCGGAGCGCCCAGCGGCGGGCAAGTTCGACTGCCGCGCGAAGCGCTTCTTCCTGAGTGCGGAGGCCTTCACGCATGAGCCGGCTGGCAATGAGCAGGGCCCGTTCGCGTGTGGTAGGGGTAAGTTGCTGGAGAAGGGAATCTGTTTTCATGGCTGTGCTTTTTTGAAGGAAGAAAAAAGGATATGCCAGAGCGGCTCCCCGTTGACCGGGTACTGACAGAAATACGGAGATTTTGCCGGGAGCGATTTCGCATTGGGGCCACCGGGTAATTTTCTCCCCGTATTTTACGGGCTTTTTTTGTTGGATGTTTAAGATAATTTGTTGATAGTCAATTGATTATGGTAAATCAATGGCTGGTATGCCAATTTTACCGATGCCGGTGTGCCAATCGAACAATGCCATGGACTTTGAACATCCCAATTCACCGGAAAAGATCAACCTGAAGATCAGAACCCTGTTTATTGCGATCGGGGTGATAGTGACCGTATTCGCCCTCTGGGCCATTTTCGGAAGCCTGCTGACGGGAAATAAACCGGATACGCCCAAAGGTACCGGCGCCGTGACCGCTCAGGACACGGCCATCGTTCAGGAAAGCGATACCCTCAAAACCCAATAAAAAAGGAGCCGACCGGCTCCTTTTTTATTTCAGGCACGAAGCAGCCAGCGGCCGGATGGCAACGGCTCAAACTCGGCCAATTGGGAGACAAATATCCGTAATAGCTGGCGCTGGCTTTCGAGGAGTCGGCGCAGGCTGTCTGGAAGCTCGTCGTCGAGCGCCTCAGCATACAGCCGGAGCAGGTGCTGGTCGGTCCGGAAGCGGACATCCCGCTGGTAGTCGGCCGTCGCCGGCGCAGAAAGCCATTCACTGTCAGGCAGAAAATCCGGGGAGAAGGTTCCCCCGAAATTCCACAACTGATTAAGCAGCTGACTTTTATAGAGGCGGCTGCAGGTAATGCCCCGCATCAACAGCGGTTGGATCACCAGGCAGTCGGTGCGGCAAAGGAGCGATTGATAGACCCTGATACGGCCTTCATGGGCGTAGATCAGGACGGGTAACCGATGATTGAGGGACTGGATCATGGCGTGGTGGATTTATGTACTACAAAGAGGCGGGATGGACGCGGTTATGCTGATCGTCTTCCGACAGGTTATTGGGAATCGTATCCTCATCTGCTCCTTCGAGCGGGCCGATTTCATCGGGTTTTACCGGCGGCTGTGCCGGGGTATCGGGCATAGGTGGCGTTTCCTCCGGCTGCGGAAGAGGCGGGGTTTCGTCGGGTTGCCGGGGAGGCTCGATGATGTCCGGATCGGTTGGCTTGACGCCGGGCTCTCCGGGCAGAGGGGGCGCTTCCGGCGGCGTTTTCGGCCCGACGGCATAATCTTCGTTTTTACGTGTTTCTTTCGGGTAGGAAGACTCGTCTCCCAGACCCAGCGGGCCTTCGTTTTCCCGCATGGATTTTTCGAGTTCGCGTTCCGATTGGTTCGCTTGCTTCCGGGTCGGAGTTGGATTCGTATTCATGGCATTCCGGGTAAATTGTATGCCTGAAAAGGGGAAAAGGACGTGCCACCATGAATGCGCCCCCGGTTCACCCGGATTGGGGAAAAAGAACATCAGAAAGCGCTCGGTTATTCGGGCATTCTTTTTTAACTTTTCCTGACCGAACCAATCGTCGTATCACCATGGAAGCGAAAAAGACCGTCGGGCATTTTCTGAAAGAAGTGGAACGAAAAAGTCAGGAACATCCGGTAGCGGAGGAGCGGGAGGAACTGGAACGCAAGCGAAAGGAAGACCCCGAATTCCGGAAACTGGCCGTCCAGGAAGAGCAGAAAGCACTGGAAGCGCAAAAGTTCGTAGGCAGTTGACGAAGGCTCTTTTGGAACAGAACAAACAAAACGCATCTAATCGATAGATTAGGTGCGTTTTTATTCTTGAAAAAATATAACAGGCTTCTTTCCCTGAAAAAACGGGGTGAAAGAGCGGGCATTTCAGTGAAAGAAGGTAGTGGAAAGCTGCCGGAATGGGATAACGGTCGAAGTGAAATGCTGTTTAATGTATTGATTATTAATCAGTTATTGTATTGAATTCCAACGCCAGCCAACAAAGTCTATCGCTCGTATTTTCAATTTCTACGCCTCCGGAAAATGCCAGCGGCGAGAACTCTCCTCTGATAAAATCCGTTAACCATTCTATCTAATTTATAGACATTATCTAATTTTGCAGTCCCGTTCATTCTGAATGGGTTAAAGTCTGGATTTTGGACGGATGCTATGGACAACGAAGCACTAGTAGAGGAGTTAACGTCTTCCCTGGAAAAACTTTCCCCTGCCGACGCGATCCGGCTGCTGACTCAACAGTTTCCCGGTCAGGTCGTTTTCTCCACTTCCCTCGGACAGGAAGACCAGGTCATCACGGATCTGATTTTCCGCAATGAATTGCCGGTCCGGGTATTTACCCTGGACACGGGCCGTCTCTTTCAGGAAACCTATGACCTGATTGACGCGACAAGAGCCCGGTACAACCAATCCATCGAAACCTACTTCCCCGATACCGCTAAGGTCGAAGCCCTGGTGCGTGAGAAGGGAACCAACAGTTTCTACTATTCGGTGGAAAACCGGAAAGAGTGTTGCTTCATCCGCAAGATCGAACCTCTCCGCCGGGCCCTGCAGGGAGCGGCGATCTGGATCACCGGTCTGCGTGCCGAGCAGTCTGAAAACCGCTCGGATATGCCCATGTTTGAGTGGGACAAAGGCAACGGGCTGATCAAATTTAATCCCCTGATTCACTGGACCTATGATGAGGTCCTTGCGTATCTTTCCGAAAACCGTGTACCGGATAATCCGCTGCACCGGAAGGGTTTTGTGAGCATTGGATGTGCGCCCTGTACCCGGGCCATTGAACCCGGCGAGCACCCGCGCGCCGGCCGCTGGTGGTGGGAAGAGTCCAAGAAGGAATGCGGTCTGCACTCCGCCTAGTTGTTTTTACCGTCCGGCAGTATTGCCTGCCACTTACTTATTGAATATGAGTTCGTTTGGAGATAAATCCCTGATTCCTGCTTCTGCTCTGGAAAACCCTGTTTTCCCCCGTGAGCTTGAAGACGAAGCGATTTACATTATGCGCGAGGTGGCGGCTCAGTTTGAGCGTCCTGCCATCCTTTTTTCCGGTGGAAAAGATTCCATTACCCTGGTCCGCCTGGCCCAGAAGGCATTTTACCCCGGCAAGATTCCGTTCCCGTTGCTGCACGTTGATACCGGCCACAACTTCCCTGAGACGATCGACTACCGCGATTGGCTCGTCAACGAAGTAGGCGCTGATCTGATCGTCCGAACAGTACAGGACTCCATCGATCAGGGAAAGGTAAAGGAGGAAACCGGCAAGTACGCTTCCCGGAATGCCCTCCAGACGGTTACCCTGCTCGACGCCATCGAAGAATTCAAGTTTGACGCCTGTATCGGCGGCGGTCGCCGCGACGAAGAAAAAGCCCGCGCGAAAGAGCGGATTTTCAGCGTTCGGGACGACTTCGGTCAATGGGATGCCAAACGCCAGCGCCCTGAACTGTTTGATATGCTCAACGGCCGTATTGCCGTCGGCGAAAACGTCCGGGTATTCCCCATCTCCAACTGGACGGAGCTGGATGTCTGGAATTACATCAAGGAAGAAGGAATTCCCCTGCCGTCGATCTACTTCTCGCACCGCCGGCCGGTGTTTGAGCGGGATGGTATGCTCTGGGCTGATTCCGTGTACATCAACAAGGACGAAGACGAGGTGCCCTACGAGGCAACGGTTCGTTTCCGTACTGTCGGCGATATGACCTGTACGGCGGCAGTGCTTTCGGAAGCGACCGAGCTCGACGACATCATCGGCGAAATCCTTTCAGCGGAAATTTCCGAGCGCGGCGCCCGTATGGACGACAAGCGTTCCGAAGCCGCCATGGAAAAACGGAAGCAGCAGGGGTATTTTTAAACGACAGCGGAAGGGTTTCCCTGAAACTGTCTTCCTGGAACGCAAACAAGCATTATGGATATTTTACGAATTGCAACGGCCGGGTCGGTTGACGACGGAAAAAGTACCCTGATCGGTCGCTTGCTGTACGAAACCCAATCGATTACCCGCGATAAACTGGAAGCGCTCGACGCCGCCAGCAAGCGGAAAGGACTTGACTTCCTCGATCTGTCTCTCCTGACCGACGGCCTTATCGCCGAGCGGGAGCAGGGAATTACGATCGACGTAGCCCATATTTACTTCAGCACGCCCAAGCGGAAATACATCATTGCCGATACCCCGGGACACTTTGAGTATACCCGGAACATGGTTACGGGTTCATCCAATGCGAAGGTATCCCTGATCCTGGTCGACGCACGCCACGGCGTCGTTGAGCAAACCTTCCGGCACTTCTTCATCTCGGCGATGCTCCGCATTCCGAAGGTGATTGTCTGCGTCAACAAAATGGACCTCGTCGGATACAGCGAAGAACGCTTTAACCAGATCCGCGACGAGTTTCAGCGTATTGCCGATCAGATCCATTCAGACGGTCAGACGATCGACTTTATTCCGGTATCGTCGCTCTTCGGCGTGAATATTACGTCGAAGTCGGACGAGATGTCCTGGTATCCGGGAGACTCCCTCCTGCATGCGCTGGAAAGCATCGAAACGCATACGTTGTGGGAAACATCCCGCCCGGCGCGCTTCCCGGTGCAGTACGTAATCCGCCCGAAAACCGAAGAATACCACGATTACCGCGGGTATGCGGGTGTGGTGGCGAGCGGGTCGTTTTCGGTTGGGGATGAGGTGGTTGTCCTTCCCACAGGCCAGCGATCCAAAATTTCGACCATCGAAAAATTTGATGAGCAGTTACAGAAAGTAAATGCCAGAGAATCCGTAGTATTGACACTGGAAAACGACGTTGACGTTTCCAGAGGTAACATGCTGGTGAAGCCAGGCGAGGAGCCGGTGCAGCGGAAAGAGATAACAGCCCAGGTATGCTGGCTGGACTATCAGGCGCTCCAGGCCGGCAAGACGTTGATCCTGCAACACGGAATCAACGACACCAAAGCGAAAGTGATCAGTGTCGATGAAATTGTGAATGTCCAGAGCCTCGAGCGGATTGCATCACCCGGGCAACTGAAATTAAACGAAATAGGCTCGATCCGACTCAAAGTGGCAAAGCCGGTTTTCGCAGACATCTATGAGGAAAACCCGGCCAACGGTGCGTTCATCCTGGTGGATGAGTTTACGCATGCAACCGTAGGCGTTGGGTTTGTAAATCACTGAAATGGCACGAAAATCACTTTTGACCAAATGAACCTATGCAAGTCTAAGTACATAGATTTTACATAGTGGTTAGGTGTTTAGTGTACATTATAAAAAGCCCGTGATCCTTGATTCCGGGCTTTTTCATTTGGGCAGTCGGTTGTCAGCGGTCGGCTATCGGCGATAAGCTTTAGGCAATAGGCGGGGTGGTGAGATATGCGGATTGACTATTGTTGTTTTGAAGAGCATACTGCCAATATCCTGAACCTGCTTCCAACTGCCTATAGCCTATTGCTTACGGCCTAAAGCCGATAGCCGACCACCGAAAGCCGCCGTCCCCGTGGTTTCGACAAGGCAATCCGTGATTCCGCCATTTCTCCGGCGCCTTCTTCCCTGCACCTTTGTACCATCAAATCACGAAAACAACACGACACCATGGATACCAAGGTTTTAGGTCTGCACCACGTAACTGCCATCGCCGGAGATGCGAAACGCAACTACGATTTTTATACCAATGTACTGGGTATGCGGTTTGTGAAGAAGACGGTCAACTTCGACGATCCCCAGACATATCACTTTTATTACGGAAACTATGACGCCGAACCGGGCACTATCTGGACCTTTTTCCCCTGGGGCAGCGCAATTCCGCAAGGCCGGAGAGGAACAGGCCAGGCAACGGAAGTAGGTTTTTCGGTACCGGAAGGCAGCCTCGATTTCTGGCTCAAACGCCTCGACCAGTACGGGGTTATCTACAACAAGCCGGCTACCAAATTCGGCGAAGAATACCTGACCCTGCTCGACCCGGACGGCCTCAAACTTGAGCTGACCGTCGCCGGAACAAAAGACGAACGCAAAGGCAATCCTACTGAGGCCATTGGCGACGATGCTGCGATCAAAGGATTTTCCGGTGTGACGCTGACGCTGAACAATATCCAGGCAACGGCCGAGATCCTGACCGATCTCCTCGATTACAAACTGGAAATGGAGCATGTCAACCGGTACCGATTTGTCAACCCGAACAGCGCCACGGCCAATGTCATCGACCTCGTCGAAGTACCGGGCGAAAAAAGAGGACATGTAGCCGGCGGCAGCGTTCACCACGTCGCCTTCCGGGTGAAAGACGACGCCACTCAGCTGGCCTTGCGTGACAAACTGCTGTCGAAAGGCCTGAATGTCACCGAGCAGATTGACCGGAACTACTTCCACAGCCTGTATTTCCGGGAACCGGCAGGCGTTCTCTTCGAAATCGCAACGGACAACCCGGGCTTTACGGTAGACGAAACCCTCGACGAGCTCGGCCATAACCTGAAACTGCCGCGGCAGTATGAAGGACACCGTGCCGAAATCGAAGCGGTACTTCCGAAGTTGTCTTAACGGAAAGAAGAAAAATGGGGCAGCCTCCTGCAACGGGAGGCTGCCCCATTTCGTATTGGTTTGCGGAGGAGTGTTTTTGTCTGTGAAGTCTGTGTCGTCTGTGAGCTGACTTTTCACACAGACGACACAGACTTCACAGACAAAAATTTCGGAAAGATCAGGGGGCGAGTTTTCCGACGGGTTTGAAGCGCTCAAAAACACCTTCGGTATGCGGGGCGTCGGCGAGTTCGTCGGTCAGATCCTGACCGGCCCAGTGCTCGTAGTGTTTGCCATTGCGCCAGAGGCGGGAGGCGGTAACATCGTAAATAATGCCTTTGTAGGCGACCCAGATTTCGTCCCGGTCCTGTCCGTTGCGCAGAGCCAGTTGGGCTCTGGTGAAAAATTTATCCATGTATCGGTCGGCCCTTTTGCCAATGAAGCCGGAATTTTTTCGTTTTCCTTTTCGGTTGACGCAGCATTTGTTATTTCTGCTATTTTAGTGCAAAAAAGTGAACCCATATGAAGAAACGTTTCCTGTATCATGGCTTTCTGGTCCTGCTGGTGCTGGTCTCGGGCTGCGGTAAGTCCAAAACGAAGCCGGTCTCTGAGATCATCCGGAAGGTCTGGAGCGTCAACATTGCGAAAGAAAACGGAACCACCGTTTACACCAAGGGTAGTTCCAGCAACATAAAATCCTACTATTCGAAATTCATTCTGGATCTCAGCAATTCGGCCCAGCAAACGGTACGTCTGACCACGGTAGACGGTACACAGTTTGTCGGAAACTGGACGCTGACGAATGATAACAAACTGACGCTCAGTAACCTGACGCCGGTGCCGAGTGGTACGACCGGAACCATCGAATACAACATTACGTCGACACCGACCGAAACGCAGCTGAACCTGACCAAGGTAACACCCGACCCGAAAACCGGCAATACAACGAACGATTACCAGCTCGTCAGTCCCTGACCGGTCATTGGGATTCAACGAATTAAGCCTCTACCTTTGCAGAGGCTTTTTTTGTGGCCGAAACTAACCGGCAGCACGCCGGGTTTTCAGGAAATGGAAGATCGTACAGAACTCAATACGCTGGGAGAATTCGGACTTATCGAACGGATTGCTTCCCAGCAATCGTTTACCCATCCGCTGACCGTGCAGGGCATCGGAGACGACGCAGCCGTGATCGACGGTGGGAAAGAATACCTCCTCGTCTCGACCGAGCTCCTCGCTGAAGGCGTACATTTTGACCTGAGTTATGTTCCGCTGAAGCACCTTGGTTACAAGGCGGTCGTCGCCGGAATCTCCGATATTCTTGCGATGAATGGTACGCCGCGGCAACTGACCGTCGGTATTGCCGTGAGTAACCGGTTTTCAATAGAAGCCATTGATACCTTGTATGCTGGTATTTACGCCGCCTGCAAGGAGTACGAAGTGGAGCTTGTCGGCGGGGATACTACCAGCAGCCGCGCCGGCCTGGTACTGTCGGTGACAGCAATAGGAGGGGTTGAAAAGAGCAAAATCGTATACCGGAAAGGTGCCTCGGCGCACGATATTATCTGCGTTTCCGGCGATCTCGGCGGCGCTTACCTTGGCCTGCAGGTACTGGAGCGGGAAAAAAGGGTATTCCTCGATGATCCTGAAAATCAGCCTGTTCTCGCTGGCCACGAATATGTACTCGAGCGCCAGCTGAAGCCGGAAGCACGGGTCGATATCATCCGGCAGCTGCGGGATCTTGGTATTGTTCCAACATCCATGATCGACATTTCGGATGGCCTGGCTTCCGATCTCCGGCAGTTGGCAAAGGCATCAGGGCTGGGTGTACGGGTTTTCGAAGAGCAGATTCCTATCCACCAGAAAAGCTACCTGACTGCCACCGAACTGAAACTCGGACCTTTTACAGCGGCGCTGAACGGCGGTGAGGATTACGAATTGCTGTTTACAATCAAGCAGGAAGACTACCAGAAGATCCTCGATCATACGACGGATATCAGTTTCATCGGATTTGTTTCGCCGGATCCGGAAGAAGCGCTCTTCATTACGAAACAAAATGAAGCGATTCCGCTGGCGGCTCAGGGATGGGAACGGACTGATACGGAATAAAAAAAGCCGCAACAGCGGCCATATTTTATACTTTCTGTGAAGTCTGTGTAGTCTGTGAGCCCGTTTTATTTTCACACAGACTACACAGACTTCACAGAATCAGACAAATTCACTTCCCCGCTTTCCGGCGTCGCTCACGAACTCCTTCACTTTCTGTTCCTGGTCTTTCGGGCAGACAAGCAGTACATTGTCAAACTCGGCGACGATGTAGTTTTCCAGTCCCTTGATGACAACCAGCCGCTCTTTTGGTGTTTTGATGATACACCCGCGGGTATCCTGCAGCATGGTATGCCCGTCGATGACGTTGCCGTTTTCATCCTGACTGGAAACCTCATACAAAGACTTCCAGGTACCCAGGTCTGACCAGCCGATATCACTCAGAACAACGTAGACGTTCTGGGCTTTTTCCATGATACCGTTATCGATCGAAATACTCCGGCACTGCGGATAGGCGCGCAGGAGAGAGGGACTTTCGTCGTTGGAGTAAAAAGTCAGATCCCGGAAAGCCTCGTCCATTTCAGGAAGGTGCAGTTCAAATGCCTGGCGGATTGCCCGGGCATTCCACACGAAAATACCAGCGTTCCAGACGTAGTCGCCGCTTTCGAGGAAAGCCTGAGCCAGTTCCAGGTGCGGTTTTTCGGTGAAGGTTTTCACCCGTTTCACGTCGGAGGTCGATGAATAGTCGAACTGAATGTACCCGTAGCCGGTATCCGGCCGGGTTGGCGTAATGCCAAGTGTGACGAGGATATCGCTCTTTTCAGTCGCTTCAAGCGCTACTTTCAACCGGTCGAGGAATACCTGTTCCTTGAGAATAAGGTGGTCTGCCGGCGTCACGATAATATTCGCTTCCGGGTCTTTCGAAGCGATCTTATAGCTGGCGTAGGCAATGCACGGGGCTGTATTGCGCCGGGAAGGTTCGAGCAGAATCTGGTGATCGGAAAGCTCCGGCAATTGCTGCCGTGTCAGGTCCCTGTATTCAAGGCTGGTGACTACATAGACGTTTTCCGGAAGACAAATACCCGCAAGGCGGTCATAGGTCATCTGGAGCATGGTGCGTCCCGTTCCGAGAACGTCATGAAACTGTTTCGGGTAGGATTGACGGCTGAAAGGCCAGAACCGGGTTCCGACGCCTCCTGCCATAATGACTACATAAGTGTGTTGGATGTTCATCGACAAAAAGTAAAATATTCCTTTTCTGAAAGGCAGAGGGAGAATATTTGCTTCGCTACCTGGCGGATGACAGACTGAAATAGTTTTCCACCTGCAAAGCTACATTTTCCCTTAGATTTCCATAGAACATATTGATGTCGGCGACGTGCCAGTTTTTTAAACGGAGCAGAAAAGCCCCGGGAATATGCGGTTTACTGATCCAGAGAATACCTTGGTGGTTTTCGGCGTCGGTCACTGCCGGATAGTATTTCAGGTGCCTGCCCACGCCTCCTTTGTGCAGCGACCGGGGTGCATAGGTCTCCGAGGAGTTCCAAAGCAGCGGATTCGTTGAAATAACCTCCGGCCCTTCCCGGAAAAAGCCTGCCTGCGGGTGGTATTCCTTCGAAAAGGTACACCAGGAAGCAAAGGTTCCCGGTTGGCCGGGTTGTTCGATCGGGGGAATATGCCGGAACGTGGTCCGTGTCACCGGGCGTCCGATCAGGTATGCGGCCACGAGCTGTTTCTGCAGGGGTTTTCCATCTACTTCTTCCTGCAAGAGGCGGATGGCGTGAATGGTTCCCTGACTATGCGAAGCAATGACAAAAGGCCGTCCGCTGTTCCAGTGCGCGAGGTACCAGGCAAAAGCTTTCCGGACATCGGCATAGGCCAGGTCGAGGGCTTTGCGCGCTGCGACCGAGTCGGCGGTGAGAAACACCGAGTAATGCGCCTGCCGGTACCGCGGCGCATAAATCTTGCCGGCGCCGTTGAAGACGGAAGCCTGGTTTCCGACCGAATTACTGTCTACCCGGTGGTTCAGCCGCCCGTCGGTCAGCGAGGCGTTCCAACCGGCCTCACCTTCCGGTTTGGCGGAATAGAGTGTCGGGTGGATGAAAAAAACATCGATCCGGGCGCTGTCCTGCCGGTCCCGGTAACCTGCTCCGACCGGTAGCCAGTCGGCCGGATCTTTTTTCCACGGCAACGCCGACCAGTTGGCCGGCTTACTATAGTCGGGAGGCGCGGGCAGTACCCGGTCGTCGTATTCGGTCGTGATGAAATACCGGCGGTGGCAGCCCGTAAATAGGGTCAGGAGCAGCAGGAAAGAAACAAGGCGCTTCATTCAACGAAAATACCCATAATCCCGGCGCTCCCGTTGCGGGAATCCCTACTTCGAAATAATTAACCACTGACTTGCATTCATCTTATAAAAAATTGTGATATTGTTATGCAATCATACTAGTTTGCACCAAGGCATCAACCACAAAGCTAAAAACCTATTAAAACACCATGAGACGTATTTCTACTTGCGGCAGGGCGATGCAAACCGTCTTCCTGCTTCTCTTCTTCGGCACATATGCGCTGGCCCAGACGCAGTTATCCGGGAAGGTGACGGACGCGGCTTCGAAAGAAGGATTGGCGGGCGTCAGCCTCTCGGTCGTCGGCACGGTGGCGGGTACTATTACGGACAGCAAGGGAGCTTTTACGCTTTCCACGTCGGCTGTTACGCCTTTCCGGCTTCGTATTTCCAGTGTCGGCTATGCGACGCAGATTGTTGAAATCAGCGGCAGCCGGACGGATTTGTCCATCGAACTCAAAGAGCAGGCTGTATTGGGTGAGGAAGTCGTCGTATCGGCTTCCCGGGTCGAAGAAAATGTCCTTAAATCACCCGTATCCATCGAAAAAATGGACCTCCGGGCGATCCAGTCCACACCGGCCGCCAGCTTCTATGACGCCCTTCGAAACCTGAAGGGAGTAGATGTCAGCACGCAATCACTGACCTTCAATTCAGTTAATACCCGCGGTTTTGCCGGAAACGGAAATACCCGCGTGGTGCAGATGGTCGACGGGATGGACAACCAGGCGCCGGGATTGAGCTTTCCGGTAGGTAACATCGTCGGGATATCCGAACTGGATCTGGAAAGTGTTGAACTGCTCCCAGGCGCAGCTTCTGCCCTCTACGGCCCGAACGCGCTGAACGGTTTGCTGCTGATGAACAGCAAGAGCCCGTTTCTGTATCAGGGCCTGAGTGCCTACGTGAAGGGTGGCGTCATGAACGCCAGCAACCGCTCGACGCAGACCACCCCGTTCTATGATTTTTCGGTCCGCTACGCGAAAGCGTTCAACAACAAGCTGGCCTTCAAACTGAACGCGAGTTTTCTGACGGCGAAAGACTGGCAGGCTACGGATACCCGCGATCAGAGCTTTGGTCTTACGCCTGACAACGCGCGCTATCCGGGTTTCGATCGGACGTTTGCCAATAACCCGAACTACAACGGGGTTAACGTATACGGAGATGAGAACTCGTCGAACGTAAGCCTGGCCAACTTCCGGAGTACGTTCGGGCAGTTTATGCAGATGTCTGACGCTCAGCTCGGCGCTATTTCCCCGGATCTGGTGAAGATTGTGAATGGCGTGAAGCAGCTGTCGGCCGCGACGGGTCAGCCGGCGACGAATATTATCAATACCATTCTGCTTCCGAATCAGCTGGTATCCCGGACGGGCTATGCTGAACGGGACCTCGTCAGCTACGATACCAAAAGCCTGAAGCTGAGCGGCGCCCTGCATTACCGTTTCAACGACAAGGTTGAAGCTATTCTGCAAGCCAACTGGGGGATGGGTACTACGGTTTATACCTCTTCTGACCGGTATTACATCAAGGATTTCTCCCTCGGCCAGTATAAGCTGGAATTGAAGGGCAGCAACTTCTTTCTCCGCGGATATACTACCCAGGAACGCTCCGGAGATGCCTATGCGGCGGGTATTCTGGCCAGCCTCGTCAACGAAGCCTGGAAGCCGAGTCTGAACACGGCCAACCTGGCCGGCTCGTGGTATCCGCAGTATGCCTTTACTTATGGAGGAGGCGCGCTGCAGGTGTTCTCAACGGCGCTGCAGGGAGCGCTTGCCGCCGGGCAGTCTCCGACGGCCGCCTATACTACTGCCATGAATGCCCTCAGTCAGGCGTCGGGTACGCTGAATGGCTTGGCTCGTACGACTGCCGATAAAGGTATGCTGATGCCCGGCACGCCTGAATTTGAAGCGGCGGCGGCGAAAATCAAGGATACGGCTATTCCGAACGGAGCGAAGTTCCTCGACAAAACCAACCTGTATCACTTCGAGGGGATGTACAATTTCAACCAGTTGCTTTCTCCGAAAATACTGGAAGTACTCGTCGGCGCGAACTACCGGATGTATGACCTTAACTCTGGCGGTACCCTCTTTCTCCAGAAAAGCGGAGGCGGCGAATACAACATCAAGGAGTATGGCGGTTATGTGCAGGCGACGAAGAATATCATGGACGTCCTGAAGCTGACGGGATCGGTCCGTTATGACAAGAACGAAAACTTCAAGGGCCAGTGGAGCCCGCGGATTTCCGGCGTACTGACGGTCGCGAAGAGCCACAACATCCGCGCCAGCTATCAAACCGGTTTCCGGATTCCGTCGACCCAAAACCAGTATATCGCGCTGGCAACGCCGGTATCCATCCTCATCGGCGGCCTGCAGGCGGTACGGGATAAGTTCAACCTGGGTCAATATCCCCTGTATTCTTATGAATCGTTCCTGGCCAACCCGTCCGATCCGACGAAGTGGGCGGCTGTCCAGCTGACCGAATTCAAGCCGGAGCGGGTACTAACCTTTGAAGTAGGGTATAAGGGGCTTATCGCTGAAAAGCTGATGCTCGATGTTTCGTACTACAACAGCAAAATGCGCAACTACATCGGCGGAATGGTTTTCATCAGTCCTACGAACCCGACTACCGGAACCCGGGCTGTATCCATGCCGTCGAACTACGACAAGGATATCAACTACGAAGGGTTCGGTATTGGCCTGGAATACCTGCTGCCGAAGGGCTACTCCATCAGCGGAAACATGTCGAACAATACGCTCAAGGCGGGTGGTGTGACGATGTTCAACAGCGACAAGAACCGGAATGTACTGGACGATGGCTTCCAGGTGGGCTTTAATACGCCGAAAAACCGCTACAACGCGTCGATTGCCAAGCGGATCTCCGGTAGTTCGATGTGGGGCTTTAACGTGACGTACCGGTACCAGGATTCTTTCTACTGGAACGACCTGATCATGCCGCCGCAGGCGCGTACGTCGATCAATAACCAACAGATCCTGATTCCCTCATTCGGAACACTGGATGCCCAGGTGAGTGTGAAAGCGCGGTCGATCAAATCGATCGTCAAAGTGGGCGGGAGCAATATCCTCAACAAGGCCTATACCACGGCCTGGGGGAACCCGCAGATCGGGGCGATGTATTATGTCAGCCTGAATTTCGATCAGTTGCTCAACTGACCCAAGATCGTTCAACTTAAACCCCTTATCCGATCAAGGGTGTCCGCAAAGGGCACCCTTTTTTGCTTTCAGGAAAGAAACATGGCTAGCCGGTGGGCCAGAAAAAACAGAACCTGCAGGAGGAAGATATCCGCGCCGAGCGGATTCTTTTTCGGGAAAGAAAGGGTTTGATACAGGTAACTGAAGAGCCAGGCCAGCGCATACCAGGAAAGGAAATTCCGGGACGGAATGGCGTTATCCTGCCAATACCAGAAGCCGAAACGAACTGCAACCGGCTCAAGAATTACATCGAGCGAGGTCATCAGCAATGCCGCCAGGCTAACCCGTATCCACCGGGGTACCCTCTTTTTCAACAGGGAAGGGACGAAACAGTTGACGCTGAGCGTCAGTACCAGCCAGTTCAGCCCGATGGTCAGCGGTACGCCGAAGAGTTTCCAGCCGAGGGTATCTCCGTAGGCATACGAGCCGAAGATGACGCCCGTCCGCACGCCGAGTACTTCCACGGCATATCCCGTCAGGGAGACAAAACCGCAAAACAGCCAGAACCGATACGTCGGCTGCTCCTGGAAAAGCAGTAGCAGGACCGTCGTCAACGCCAGGTGAAACGGTACCAGGAGGCGAAAAAGCGGTTCTTCTGCCTGAAGGCCGACAAAGCCCGTCAGGTACATCAGCCGAAGCATCAGCCGGACAGCGGTGGCTTGTCCGCGCCGGAAGGCCGGAAGCTTTTCCCGAAAGATGGAAGACATCGTCAACAGGGCATAAAAAAACCTGACGAGTGTTACCTGTCAGGTTTTCGGAGGGAGAAAGACGGGGTTCGAACCCGCGACCCCCAGAACCACAATCTGGTGCTCTAACCAGCTGAGCTACATCCTCCGTTTGGAGGCCCAAAGATAGAACATGGAACCCCTTAAAAGCAAGAAAAACCCGTCAGGAAGCATAAAAAAGTTTTAAATGCTTGGTGACGGGTTTTTCCGGAGCGGGTTATTTCGCTGATTGATAGTTGGTTTCAGCGACATCCCAGCTAACGACATTCCAGAACGCATCTACGTAATCGGGACGCTTGTTTTGGAACTTGAGGTAGTAGGCATGTTCCCAAACGTCGAGTCCGAGGATGACTTTGCCTTTCTTTTCGGCTATGTCCATCAGCGGGTTGTCCTGGTTGGGAGTGGAAGTAACGGCCAGTTGTCCGTCTTCGCCGACGATGAGCCATGCCCATCCGGAGCCGAAGCGGGCCAGGGCGGCCTTTTTGAATTCTTCCTTGAGGGCGTCAAACGAGCCGAATTTGGCATCGATGGCTGCCGCCAGGTCTCCTTTGGGGCTTCCGCCGCCGCTCGGAGAGAGTATGTTCCAGAAGAAGGTGTGGTTCCAGTGACCGCCACCGTTGTTGCGAACGGCGGGAGACAGCTGGCTGACGTTCTTCAGCAGGTCTTCCAGTGATTTTCCTTCGAGCTCAGTACCGGCAACGGCATTGTTCAGGTTGGTGACATACGTCTGGTGGTGACGGTCGTGGTGGATCGTCATCGTTTGTGCGTCGAAATGAGGCTCGAGGGCGTCGGCCGCGTAGGGCAGTGGTGCAAGTTCAAAAGCCATAGCTTTGAAATTTAGGAATTAGAAGGATAGATGAATAGCGTCTCGCTTTCAATCAAAAAGGCGTTCCAAGATAAAAAGAGTTCCTTCCGGCTGCCAAATTTTCCGCCTATTCCCGAAGTCTCCGGAAAAAACGAAGCAGCTGATCTCCTGCTTCGTCTTCGAGTACGCCGGCAGTTACTTTGGTTTTGGGATGGAGAAGGGGACCGGCTTTGGAATAGCCGCGTTTTTCATCAGCCGCCGCATAGACCAGCCGGCCCAATTGCGCCCAGTAGAGCGCGCCGGCGCACATGACGCAGGGCTCCAGGGTGACGTACAGCGTACAATCCCGGAGGAATTTGGAGCCCAGGTGCTGGCTGGCGGCGGTAATCGCCAGAATTTCGGCATGGGCGGTGACGTCCCGCAGGGTTTCCGTCTGGTTTTTTCCCTTTCCGATAATGGTCTGGCGGCAGACGACGATCGCGCCGACGGGAATCTCTCCGGCTTCGGCAGCCTCGTCGGCCAGGCGGAGCGCCGCCGCCATGAAGTACTCGTCAGAAAACATTACTTGCGGGTATAGAAATAGAGGTGCGAACGGATGCCGTTCCGGTCTTCGCTAAGGGTGAAATAGCCTTTATTATCGGTCGAAAAAGCAATAGCCTCTCCCTGAGGTTCGGGGAAGTACGACTGGACTTTCGGGGAGCGTACCATCGCGGCGGCAACGGTTTCGCCGCTTTTCCGCTTCCAGTAATAGACCGTGAGGTAATTTTTGAGGAGGATTTCCTGCCCGTCGGGCGAAATATCAGCCGCGGTAACCGTAGTCTGCGGTAATTCGGCCACGGATTCGGCAGTATTGACTTCCGTCGTTGACTGCGGGTACGGTAATTTGTACAGGTGCGTACCGGAACCGACTTTGGAGACGATGTAGAGGTCCTGCGTCTGATGGTCGACCATGAGCGCTTCCGCGTCCCATTTGCCGTCCGGGTAGCGAAAAGTAATGCGCTCGACGTTGCCGACGGAGGTTGTTCCCGACAGCGTTGCCGGATTGGGCTCGGGCAGCCGGTAGATCGCGTGCGTTTCGATCTGGTTGTTGTTGTCGCCGATATCGCCGACATACAACGTGGGCACCCCGTTGCGGACGGAGGCAGCCATGTCTTCCCAGTCGACATTGGTGGCGCCGTTCAGCATGACCGTCGCTTTCCATTTCGCGTTTGTCGCGTCCAGCAAAAAAATCCGGTTCTGATCGCCCGAATCGTTATGGGTCCAGATAAAATTGGGGTCGAACCGGCTTGAAGCCAATCCCGACGCCTCGGTAATATCCGGATTATCAAGCTCGCCGCGACTGACGCCGGAACTGAACGACGCGAGCGTCGACGTGACCGGAAATAACTGGTCACAGGCCGTCAGTGAGAGCAGCAGGAGGATTCCGCTATACAATCGATAAGAAGTCATCGAAACCTGTTTGTTTTTCAAAAACTTTAACCATCTTTTGGAAGTCTTTCTTATACCCTGCTTCGAATATTTATCTCCCGTGATCTTCTGTTCCACTTAATCCATTCCATCAATTTTTTCTCAGCCTCAACATTTTCAGTAGTATGTTTTCACCAAAAGACCTTGAACAAATTGCGTCAAAGGGTATTGACATTCAGACGGTTAACGATCAGATTCAATACTTTGTTGACGGTTTCCCCTGGATGAATCTTACGCGGGCCGCCACCCCGGGAGACGGAATCCTGCAGCTGACGGATCAACAGATCGAGGAAGCCCTCGATGTGTATGAAACGCATGTGCCAACACTCAGGATTGTCAAATTTGTTCCTGCATCGGGCGCCGCCACCCGGATGTTTAAGTCCTTGTTTTCGTTTCTGGAATCAGGTAAGTCGGATAAGTCGGTCGAACAGTTTTTTGAGCGTCTGACCGAATTTGCCTTTTACGACGACCTCAAAAACGTACTTTCCCGGGATGGCCATGACATCGCCTCAGCTGATCGCGGGATCATCGCCGAGTATTTTCTGACCGACAAAGGTCTCGGCTACGGCGCGCTCCCCAAAGGGCTGCTCAAGTTTCACCGTTACCCGGAAGAGTCCCGGACGCCGGTGGAAGAGCATCTCGTCGAAGGCGCTACCTATGCCCGTTCGAAGGGGGAGGTGAGCCTTCACTTCACGGTTTCTCCTGAACACAAGGCCAAATTTGCAGAATTGATTTCAGAAAAAGCGCCGGAATATGCCGAACGGCACAACCTGGGCTTCGGAATTGATTTTTCGGAACAGAAAGCGTCGACCGATACCATTGCGGTGGACCTGGAAAACAACCCCTTCCGGGAGAAAAACGGAGACCTGCTCTTCCGCCCCGCCGGTCACGGCGCCCTGCTGGCTAACCTCAACGAAGTGGCTGCCGATCTGGTCTTCATCAAGAATATCGACAATGTTGTACCAGACCGGCTCAAGAATACCACTACAATTTTCAAACGTGCCATCGCCGGAACGCTGCTGCAAACCCGCGAGCGGATTTTTGCTTACCTGGCCCGCCTCGACGCCGGTGAGACCAGCCCGGTTCTCATGGCCGAAATCGACGAATTCCTCCGCCGCGTGCTTTGCGTAGAGCCTGTTGATGGTTTTTACGAAAAATCGGTAGAAGAAGTCGTGGCGTATTACCGGAGCAAACTGGATCGCCCCATCCGTGTTTGCGGAATGGTGAAAAACGTCGGCGAGCCTGGCGGCGGCCCGTTCTGGGCACAAAGCCCCGATGGTACCAGCCAATTGCAGGTAGTCGAATCAGCTCAGGTAGATATGGATGATGAAGTGCAGAAGGACAAGTTCCTCAAGGCGACGCACTTCAACCCGGTTGATCTTGTATGCTCGTGGACCGACCGCAACGGTAAGTCATTCGACCTTCTGAAATTCCGCGATCCGCAGACGGGCTTTATCACCCAGAAATCAAAAGACGGAAAAGACCTCAAAGCCCAGGAGCTTCCCGGCCTCTGGAACGGCTCGATGTCTGACTGGAATACACTCCTTGTGGAAGTACCGCTGATTACGTTCAACCCGGTGAAGACGGTCAATGACTTGTTGCGGGATGAGCATCAATAGCGCTATAGGCAATAAGCTTTAGGCTGTAAGCCCGGTAGGCAGCCTCGCCTATTGCCTATAGCTTAAAGCCTATAGCCAAAAAGGAACCGCTCCCATCCGGAGCGGTTCCTTTTTTCAGCTAATCAATAAGCGGGCCCCGCTTATCGCTTACAGCCTAAAGCTTATAACTCTCCAACTACCGCCGTAAACTCGATTTCAATCAGGTAATCCGGGGATACCAGGCGGCTGATTTCGTAAATCGCCGTTACCGGCTTGATGTCTTTGAAAAACTCGCCATGCGCTCGGCCGATTTCGTCGAAACGGTTGATATCAGTCGTGAACATACGGGTACGGACCACGTCGCTGAGGCTGGCGCCGGCATCTTCCAGTACCTTTCCGATACGTTCGATGATGTTTTTGGTTTGTGCATAAGCATCGTCCGCCTTGACGGTTTCGCCATCAACGATAGCGACGGTACCGGCAACTTCGATCAGGTTGCCGATGCGGACGGCGCGGCAGTAGCCGACTTTGTCTTCCCAGGGAGAACCCGTGAGAATATTTTGACGAGAGGACATGAGAGATAAGAGGTAAAATGAATGGAAATGTATGGCTGCAGGCAGTAAGCTATAGGCTATATGCTTTATGCGGGAAGCCTTGCTTATAGCTTACGGCATAGAGCTTATAGCCTCGCCTGTTACTTCTTTTCTTTCCGCAACAAAGCGATGGCTTCAGATACTTCAGCCACTACTTCGTCTTTGGTACCGTCGTAGATACCGCGGATATGCATTTCGGGGTCGATCAGGACGAAAGCGCCGCTGTGAAGGATGCCTCCCGGTTCGGCAGAATCTTCTTTCGCGGTCACGAAGTAGGCATTCTGTCCGATATCGAAGATGGCCTTGCGGTCGCCCGTAATAAACCGCCACTGCTTCTGACCGGCTACGCCGAGATCCGTCGCATATTCGTTGAGGCGGCCGACGCTGTCGCGCTTCGGGTCGATGGAATGGGAAAGAAACAGTACGTCCGGGTTACCCTTGAATTTTTCGTACAGTTTCTTCATTTCACCGGTCATCTTGGGACAGATGGTCGGGCAGGTCGTGAAAAAGAAATCGGCTACATAAATCTTGCCGCGGAAGTCGGCTGAGCGGACGGTATCGCCGTCCTGGTCAACAAAGGCGAAATCCGGAATTTCGTGGTACACACTGTCGGTGACCATTTTTCCGTCAATGACCCGGGTCTTGATGCCGCCCCGTGGGCCGAGGATCGGCAGCCGGCCCTGTTCCTGCTGGCAGGCAGCGAGAAGGAGCAGAAGAGCGGCAAAGGAAAACCATTTCATGCGTGCGGAATTTGCGGCGGAAAGGTCCGTCGTTATTTTTTCAGGAAGCGTTTGGCTGCGGCGACACTTTCGTTGGTCAGGGCTTCCACGTGATTGACTTTGTCTTTTTCCTGAAGAAGGTATTTGTGGCCTTCTTCGGGAGAAATAGCAAGAAGCGTATCTCCGTTGTAGTTGGACATCCAATCATCCATGCCCTTTTCTGCCAACGTAAGCGCCGTAATGAGGCTATCACCGCTGGCTTTCCGGGTAGAGTCTTTGGCAACCTGCTGCCGGATTTCTTCCCGGAGATCTTCAATCTGCATGTACGGAGCCATAATCTTATCGTGCATGCCCTCTACTTCCTTCTGGAGCGTTTCGAGTTCGGCTGATTTGGGGTTTTGGCAGGCAGTGAATGCGCCGGCGGCAAGCAGCGCGAGTACGTATTTCTTCATGACGTTTACGGTGTGACCTACAGGTCGAGCTTGTAATTGGTTTGTTGGGTCAGATGGTGAGACAACATTTCCCGGGCGTTGTCAATAATCGACGGGGCCGGCTTGGCGCCGCCGATCATCTGCGCGATTTCCAGGACGCGCTCTTCGGTCGAGAGCTGACGTATCCGGGAAACGGTCCGGTCCGCGGAGTGATCCTTGTAGACGAAGTAATGGGCATCGCCCTTGGCTGCAATCTGGTGCAGGTGAGTAATGGCTATCAGCTGGTGACCACGGGCCATATCGCGCATCATGTTGCCGACCTTGATGGCGATTTCCCCCGAAATACCCGTATCAATTTCGTCGAATACAATCGTCGGAAGCGAGCGTTTGTTGGCAAGAATGTACTTCACCGCCAGCATGAGGCGGCTGAATTCCCCGCCGGAGGCCACTTCCCGCAATTGGCGGGGCTGGATGCCCTTGTTGGCGGAAAAGAGAAAATTGACGGTATCAACACCCTGCAAGGTCGGTTTTCCGGTATGATAGTCCACCACGAGGCGCCCGTTTGGGATGCCCAGGTCAGACAACAGGCCGGTCACCAGGTCCTGAATCTCGCCCAGTACCACTTTACGGGATTCAGAAAGTTTGATACCTGACTGCTGAAGCGTCTCCCAGGCCTGTTTCGCGTCCTTTTCCGCCTGCGCGAGGTCATCGTCGATGTTAAGTACCTTCGCTACTTTCAGTTCCAGATCAGCCTGTATGGCCAGCAGTTCCGGTACAGAAGCCACATTGTGTTTTTTCTCCAGGTGGTACAGCAGACTGAGCCGCTCCTGAATACGGGCGATTTTTTCGTCGTCGAGCTCTACCCGGTCGTTTTCCGACTCCAGTTCAGCGGTGATGTCTTTCAGCTCGATCAGGCAACTCTGCACACGGTCGCGCAGTGCTGCAAAGGCATCGCCAAACTGGCTGATACTGTTGAGATTACTGTTGACGCTTTGGAGCCAGTTGAGAATACTCTGCTCGGGATCGTTGAGATAGCCAACGGCGGCGTTGATCCGCTGCTTGATTTCCTCGGCGTTTTCAAGCGTAGATAGGTCCCGCTCGAGCTCCTGCTGTTCGTCGGGCTGAAAACGGGCTTTGTCCAGCTCATCGAGCAGGAACGAATGATAGTCAAATTCTTTCCGGATTTCCCGTGCTTCGGTCTGAAGACGGTCGTAGGCTTCCTGCTTTTTACGAAAATCCCGGAAATGGTCCTTGTAGTTCTCCAGCAGCGCGTTGTTCTGGGCATAGGTATCGACGAGCTGAAGCTGGTATTCCTGTGACCCGAGCAGGATGGAGTCGTGCTGGGAATGCACGTCCATCAGTTCCGAGCCGATTTTCCGCAGGGTATCGAGGTTAACGGGCGTATCGTTGATAAATGCCCGCGTCTTACCCGAAGGACTGATTTCCCGGCGGATAATGCACGTCGTATCGTAATCGATTTCTTCTTCCCCGAAAAGCGCCTGGATGTAGTAGCCTGAAATATCGAAATGGCCTTCGATGATGCATTTCTTCTCCGGATCCCAGAGCACTTTGGTATCGGCCCGGTTGCCGCGCAACAGCCCGATGGCTCCGAGAAGGATGGACTTTCCGGCTCCGGTTTCACCGGTAATGATATTCAGGCCACGGCTGGGCGAGAGTTCAAGAGACTCGATCAGTGCGTAGTTCTGGACAAGCAGTGTCGACAGCATCGGCAGAAGAATACAAGGCGTTCAAAGGTACAAAGGTATGACTCCCTTTCGGTCAAAAGGAACTGCCTTTGTCACAGATAATTTCCCCGATCAGAGCGAGTGGGTGGCGGCGCTTCCGGTGAAGACCGTCCTCGAGAATAAGCTCCTGCCGGTCGGCCGAGACAAAGGTCCCCTGGTACGTCGCGCCGGATGCCAGTACAATACTGACCGGCATTCCGGTAAGGCTTTGGAGGTCGCCCGTTGCCGGGTCGATCCGGATGAGTCGTTTACCCATGGTATGTCATCACGAAATGGTTTTCAATTTCGGCCGAACAGACCAGTCCGTGCCGTTCGTAGAAGCGCCGCGCCGGCTCGTTGACCTGCAACACGGTCAGTTTCAGAGGAATACCACGGCTATGTGCTTCAGTTTTCAACGATTCCAGCAGTTGCGAGCCAATGCCGAGGTTCTGGAAAAGCGGCAGCAGGTACAGTTCTGACAAAAAGATTTCATCCTTTTTGCGCTCTACGCGAAGGAGGCCTGCTGGCTCGTTGGCCCAGCAGATCACCTGGCTGTCGAGCTCCCGGAATGTTTCCGTAAAAAAGGTATGCTGGATTTTTTCGTACCACGCTCCCCACGTCATCACGACATACTCGCCGAGTGCCTGCTTCTTGACCTGATAGGCCCATTCCAAATCAGTAGCAGTGGCCGGGCGGAGCGAAATCATAGCATTGCTAGCGGACAAGCCTCCGGTACAGGTCGGCCTTGGTCGGGTCGAGCTGGGAAAGAAGCTGGTATGCCTGGCTCTTGTCGGCCGGCATGCCTTTGGAGAAAATCTGGTATAGCTCTTCCGACTTGGCATCGAAAAAACTATTGAGCAATAATGTAGCAGGCTTCTGCTGGTTGACACCGCGCAGGTCGTTCAGGACGGCCAGTATCTGCTTCCGGGACTGATCCGGCTGATCCAGCATGGTATCCAGCGCGAGGCGGTGATAGGTATACAGCCCTTCGCGGAACGGAACCATCTGCTGGTTCTGAAGATCATCGATGAGCCAGTACCGGCTGCGCTGATCCGCACGCGAATCCCAGCCTGCCGATCCGCCGGAGGACGCCAGATTGGCTACGTTATACGCCCGCTGAATCCAGACGTCGCCTCCCCGGCGACCGAAGGAATCATAGTCGAGCGCCAGCGCCAGATAGCTGTAGTAGGCGAGGAGCGACGTCAGGTTATTCGTAAACGTGTTTTCGTTGAAATTCAACGGGTTATTGGGCTGATACTGGAAGGAAAACGAGCGGTCGACAAACTTCAGCAATACCGTTTCATAGTTCGTACCGAAGACAGGCCGGTTGATCTGAATCATGGCCTGCCCGTCGTAATTGCCGTCGGCTGTAGCTTTCTGAAGGTTAATGGAGATATCCAGACGGATTTTTTCCTCCTGCCGGAACTGGTCGTTGGTCCACCGCCGGCCGTTGACAAAATCGGCCATTGCCCGTTGCAGTTCCGAATAGATCTGCTGGGCGTTGTTGCTTTGCTGGTTAACCTTGATCTGATCGGTGCGCAGGCTGATCGTGCAGTTCAGTTCCTGCGCCAGCGCCGCCGCACCGGGTATCAGCGTCAGGATCAGAAGGAAGAAGAATCGTTTCATTTGGGTGGAAAAGCGAGCCGGCTGATGGCCTGAAGGATATCGGCGGCTGCTTCTTTTTTGGATTTTAAAGGAAAATCGGCGTGACCATCCGGGCCAATGATCGTGATCTTGTTCGTATCGTATCCGAAGCCGGCCCCGGCATCGTTGAGTGAATTGAGGACGATCAGGTCGAGGTTTTTCCGGAGCCGCTTCTGGATGGCGTTGTCGAGTTCGTCGTTGGTTTCAAGGGCGAAGCCGACCAGCCACTGGCCAGGCTTCTTCCGCTGTCCGAGAGTCGCTGCAATATCAACGGTTTTGGTCAATTCAATATTGAAGACGTCTTCCTTCTTCTTGATTTTCTGCGTTGCGACCACCAGCGGAGTATAGTCGGCAACGGCGGCGGCGAGGATAACAACCTCCTGTTCATCGAAAAGACGGTCACAGGCCTCAAACATCTCCTTCGCAGAGCGGACATCCAGCCGCCGGACAGACGGATGCGGTACGGACAGGGCCGTCGGGCCACTCACCAGGGTAACCACGGCGCCTGCGCGGGCCAGCTCAGCCGCAAGCGCATAGCCCATTTTCCCCGTTGAATGATTGGAAATAAAACGGACAGGATCGATGGCCTCCTGCGTCGGTCCGGCCGTAAGCAGGACTTTTTTTCCGGCCCAGTCCGACGACTGGCTGAAATACGCCCCGATCTGGGCTACCAGCTCTTCGGGTTCTGCCATGCGGCCTTCTCCCACGAGCCCCGACGCCAGTTCTCCAAAACCGGGCTGAATAAACCGGTTGCCATAGCTTTCCAGCTTGCGGATATTTTCCCGCGTGCTGCCGTGCTTGTACATATCCAGGTCCATCGCCGGCGCCCAGAATACCGGGCAGCGGGCTGAAAGATACACGGCTGTCAGGAAGTCGTCGCAAATCCCGTTGGCCGCTTTGGCCAGGGTATGTGCCGTGGCGGGGGCGATCACGATAATATCGGCCCAGAGCGCTGTATCGACATGGTTCGTCCATGTTCCGGAGGCTGCGTCTGATACAAACTCGCCGGCTACCGGTCGTTTCGATAAGGTTCCGAGCGTCAGCGGCGTGATAAATTCCCGGGCGGCGGCGGTCATGACCACCTGTACCTCCGCACCGGCTTTTACAAGCAGCCGGATCAGCAAAGCTGTTTTGTAGGCGGCAATGCTGCCGGTGACGCCAACGATGATTCGTTTTCCCTGTAGCATGATGCAAAAATTCCCCCGCAAAGAAAGCAGATACGGGGAGATAGAAAACAAAAAACCGCTGCCCCAAAGGAGCAGCGGTCTGGTTGGAGAGCTATGCGGACTATTCTTCGCCCGGCAGTTCGCTCCGGTAACGCCACTGTACCTTGTCTTCGATGTACTCTTCAATCGAGAGAGTCGAAGGCTTCGGCTGGCGCTCGTAGTGCTTGGAAATTTCGATTTGCTCCCGGTTTTCGAAGATTTCTTCGAGGTTATCAACCGTAGAGGCAAATTCGGACAACTTCTGGTTCAGCTCTTCTTTCTGCTTCACGGAAAGTTGCTTGGCGCGGGCGGCCATGACGGCTACCGCTTCGTAAATATTACCGCCGGTTTTGGCAGCCAGCTTGTCCGTGTCACGGGTGACAATGGAAGGATTGGCAGGCATATGTTTGCGATTTATAGTGTTCGAAATGAATATCAGTTGGCTCCTCCGAGACGACCCGCTGCGTTGGGCTGCGACTCTTTTTCCTTCTCAGCCGCGGCTTTGGCCAGGCGCTCCGCCTCTTCCAGTTTGGCCGTCTTGCTGACCGATTCCTCGTAGAAACGCTCTGCTTTTTTCAGGTATTTGCTTTTCGGAAAACCGTCGACAAATTCCTGGTAGTATTTGAGGGCATCTGCGTACCGCTCTTTCTGCTTGGTATACAAACTGTTTTCAGCAAAGTCGAACTGAGCCTGTACCCGAAGGAAAGCCAGTTCTTCGTTGTAATCTGAATCCGGGAATTCGCGCTGAAAGTTATTAACTGCATAAACGGCAGCGCGGAAGTTCTGAAGATTGGTCGGACTCGTTTTGTAATACAACTTCGCCCGTTCGTAAGCCTTGCGCTCCAGCTTCCGGCGGGATTCTTTGATGATCTTGGAAGCTTCTTCGACAAACTTGCTCTGCGGATAGCTGTTGATAAAGCTCTGAAGCGCGTCCATCGACGTCAGGGTACTCGCCTGATCGAGGTAGAACGGCATCGACGCCCGGTGAGAGGCATACGCACTCATATACAGCGCCTCTTCGGCATAATCACTACGTCCGAAGGTTTCGTAGAATCGCTTGAACTGGAAGGAGGCGACTTCGTACTGCTGCAGGTTGTAATTGCAGTAAGCTTCATAAAAGTTCGCCATTTCCTGCTGATCAGAGCCCTTCAGGATCGGTTTCAGCTCTTCGAAAAGGAGCACGGCTTTATCCCAGGAACCTTTTTTGTAATAGGCCAGGGCAGCCTGGTACTTCTCCTCGTCAGTCCCCTTTTTACGGAGTTTCTCAAACTTTCCGCACGAAGTCAGGATCGCCGTAATACCCAGAAATAGAACGAAATACCGGAGTGTCTGCATAAGGCCGCAAAGATACGTCTTTCCTGTCAGAGTTAACACGTTGTGAAAAAGGATTTTATTCGGACAGGATAACGAACAAACCGGAGTCTGTATTGAACCGGCAGCTGAATCAATACCCTTTTTTCGGTTCAATGATGTGATCCGGCGTGCCGGTCGCCCGGAATTTCTTCAGATTCCGGAGAAAGGCGTCCGTCAACCCCATGAACTCATCCGAAAAACCGCCGCCCGTATGCTGAGACAGAATGACATTAGGGCAGTCCCACAGCGGGTGCCCGGCCGGAATCGGTTCATGCTCGGTGACATCGAGCGCGGCGCCGGCCAGTGTACCGTTCCGGAGCGCCTCAACAAGCGCGGCTTCGTCTACCGTAGAGCCCCGCCCGACGTTGGCAAAAATCGCGGTCGGCTTCAGCGAAGCCAGCAGCTCCCGGGAAACGAAGTGACGGGTCTGGTCGGTTCCGGGCAGGCAGTTGATAATCACATCAAATTCAGAAACGGCGGCGATGAGTTCTTCCCGGCTGCGGAACCGGGCCTCCGGGCTCGTCCGTCCGAAAAAGGAAATCTCACAGTCAAAACCGGTCAGTATCTTCCGGCAGGCCTGGGCGATAGAACCTGTCCCAAGAATCAGTACATTTTTTCCCAGCAGCAAACCCAATTCCGAACGGAGGGGCTGCCCGACCCATTCCTGACGCGTCCGGAGAATGCCGAACCAGTCCATTTTCCGGTACAACGCGAGTATCCCGGCAATGGCTGTTTCAGCACAGGGCTGCGCATAAAAACCCTTCATATTGGAAATCGGCGCCGGGATAGAGAGGTGCTGGTACTTGTCAAACCCGACGGAATGCAGCTGCACCCAGCGGAGGTTCGGCGCCTTTTCCAGCCATTCGGCAGGCGGGTTGCCGAAAACGAGATCGGCGCCCGTTACCTGCGCTTCCCGCTCTTCTGCCGGAAGTTCCGATTCAAATACCGGTTCAATATCAGCGGGAAGAAGCTGGCGGAGGTGGGCTTTTTCTTTTTCACCGAGAGAAGCCTGAACATAAAGTCGCATAGTCGTCAGGAGGAAAAAGAAACATCCGCCGGTTCGGGCGGATGTTCCGGGTGCTATTTCGTAACAGAGAAACGGTAGACAGTCGAGCTTTTGTACGTCTGTCCGGGGCGAAGCTCCGTCGTCGGGAACGACGGCTGGTTTGGTGAGTCCGGATAATGCTCGGTTTCAAGGCAGAAGCCGAAGCGCTTCGCATAGGGCTTGCCGGTTTTTCCGGTCAGGTTGCCGTCGAGGAAGTTACCGGTGTAGAACTGCGTCGCCGGTTCGGTGGTCTCCATTTCGAGGACACGGCCGGTGGTCGGTTCGGTTACCTTCGCGACAGCCTTGAGCTGGTTGCCGGCATCGTCAAATACAAAGCAGTGATCGTAGCCGCCGCCGCTGCGGATCTGCTCGTCGGTCGTATCGTTAATGGCTGTGCCGATGGCTTTGGGTTCGAGGAAATCGAAGGCGCCGCCTTTTACGTCGAGGTATTTACCGGTAGGAATGAGCGTTGCGTCTATCGGCAAAATCCGGCCTGCCTTCAATTGCACGACGTGATCGAGGACGTCGCGCTCACCGCCTGCCAGGTTGAAATACGTATGGTTGGTAAGGTTGACAACCGTAGGCTTGTCGGTTGTCGCCTCGTAATCAAGACGAAGAGCGTTGTCAGCTGAAAGGGTATAAGTGACCGTGACGTTCAGGGTACCGGGATATCCTTCGTCTCCGTCCGGACTGGTGAAGTGCAGTTTAAGGGCAACGGTCGAGTCCGTTTTCACTTCTTCCGCTTTCCAGACTTTCTTATCGAAACCCTTCAGTCCGCCATGAAGCGCATTGGGGCCGTTATTGATCGGCAGATGATACTGCTTGCCGTCAAGCGTAAAAGTACCTTTCGCGATGCGGTTGCCATAGCGGCCGACCAGCGCTCCGAAGTAGGGAACTTTCGGCTGGAGATAGCCCGAGAGGGAATCGAAACCGAGTACCACATCTCCTGACTTTCCATCTTTGTCGGGAACGTTCAGGTGGGTGATAATGCCGCCGTAGTTGGTGATTTTGACGGTCATCCCGGAGCTGTTGCTCAGGGTGTAAAGGTCGACTGGCTGGCCGTCGACGGTGCCGAAAGGCGAATGGGTAATGGTCATGGTTGTTTCAGAGGTTTTGCCGGGCGACTGGCAGGAAACGACAGCGAGACCTGTGCAGAGTGCAGCGGCCACCGCCCCGTACCGGAGAAAGCTGAGAGGCATGATCATTCGGTTTAGTGGTACAAAAAAGAAAGGCAATGTCGGGCCCGTTATGACAAGGACGATTCCTTCTGACAAGTGACCCGTATTATACCCTTTGTGTTTTCTGTGATTTTGAATCGTTCGTCTGCCCGTCTTCCTACAATCCAGGCAATTTCGTGGTTCGATTCCAAAACATAGACACCGTTTTTCTCATTTCGGGGAATTTTCTGATCCACGAGGTAATCGCTGACTTTTTGAGCCTTTCCGCCGAGACCCAGCGGGCAAAAGCGATCGCCTGCCTGCCAGGGCCGTAAAACGAGCGGAAATGGAAGGCATTCGGCATCGAGCCAGGCGACGGATGGGTCATTGCCCGGCAAAAACGACGTATGGGATAGCTTTTCGAACGTCAGCGTAAAACCAGGCGCCGAAATAAGGGGCATATTTTCCTCAATGTGGAAAGAAGGATACACATTGTCTGCCCTGTCGAGCATCCACACGCCCCGATCCCACAACAGCCGGTGTGTGCCGGAAAAATAGTAGCGGCCCGTTTGCTGCGCCGGATTCTCGTAAATATTGACGGCCTGCCGGTAGCTGAAGCCATACGGGCGGAGCAATTCGGAGAACAGCAGGAGGGGTTCCGGTTGTGCTGCAAGCCAGGCCGCATCGATGCGGCCACTTTCAGCTACCTGCCGGTGCAGAGGTATCAGCAACGCCTGAAACCACCGGTCGGCGGCGCTTAGCCGGTCGAGCGACCCGCGAAAGGTCTTTTCCAGGCCCGGATTCAGCTCCCTGAGTACCGGAAGGACGTCGTGCCGGATGCGGTTGCGCGAATAGTCGGTAGTCGCATTACTGGAATCTTCCACCCATTCAAGCTCATTGTTTCGGGCAAAATCAAGCAGTTCCTCCCGCGAAAAACAAAGAAGCGGGCGGCAAACCCGGCCATTCTGTACCGGAATACCGTGTAGTCCGGCCAGGCCGGTTCCCCGAACCAGGTTCAGCAAAACCGTCTCAAGGGAGTCAGTAAGATGGTGCGCGGTAACAATCCAGTCATAGCCTTTTTGTTCCCGGATTTCGGCAAACCAATCGTATCGCAGGTTTCGCGCAGCAAGTTGGGTAGACCAGCCGTTTTCGGCTGCAACGGAATGGGTATCGACTTGCGTATAGTGGAATGGAACACCGAGGTTTCCGGCCAGTGCACGAACAAAAGCAGCATCCCGGTCGGATTCCGCACCCCGGAGTGAGAAATTAACATGTGCGAGGCCGAACGGAAAGCCTGACTGCCGGATAAGCTCCGTCAGCACGACCGAATCTATCCCGCCGCTGACGGCCAGCAGCAGGCGCTGGCCGGGCCGGATAGACGTCCGTTGGTTAATGAATGCTAAAAATTCAGGTAGCACAGCCGGGATTGGTTAATTTTGCCTGTTGAAATGAACTACTGGCAAAGATATATCCTCGGTTTGCTACTCTGTCTTCCGCTTTGGGGGATTGCGCAGACGCCTGCACCCGGCGGAACCGCAAAGATTGTGGACGTGGATTACTCGGATTCGCTCTGGGTAGACAAGGAAATGGGAGCAACTTTTCTGAAGGGAAACGTACGGCTCCGGCAGGGGAATGTGGTGTTGTTATGCCACCTGGCCAAAAAGAACGACCTGATTAACGTCGTAGAAGCGTATGGAAACGTCAAAATCCTGCAGGGCGACAGCCTGACGATTACTGGAGACACGGCCATGTATTTCGGCAATACCCGTCTGGCGAAAATGACAGGAAGGGTAGTAACGCTCAATGACCGTACCTCGACCCTGAAAACGCGTAAGCTGGATTATGACATGAATACCCGCATCGCCAGCTACAATACAGGGGGTACCCTGGTAGACAAGACCAGTACCCTCGTGAGTAAGGAAGGGTATTACAACACGAATACGAAGATTTTCAACTTCTATAAAAACGTAAAGGTCAATAGTCCGGAAACGGATTTAGTAGCTGATTCCCTGCGGTATAGTACCCTGTCGAAAGACGTCTTTTTCATTGCTCCGAGTAAGATTGTCTCGAAAAGCAAAAAAAAGTCGGTTCCGGGCGATACCCTGCTGACCAATTCCGGGTCCTATAACCTGAACAGCCGGATTTCGAATTTCCTGGGGCGTTCGACGGTACGGACGCAGAACTATAACCTCACGGGAGATTCCCTGTTTTACGACCCGGTTACCCAGATCGGCATCGCCCGGGGAAATGTCGAGATTATCGCCAAGAAAGACAGTGCATTCCTGACCGGCCAAATCGGCAGGTATTTCGGTAAAACAGGCGTTTCGCGGGTATATGGAGAAGCGCTGATGCGCCGGTTTTTTGTGAAGGATACGCTGTATGTGTCCGGGGATACGCTGACATCCCTCGAAATCCGGGGTACGAAGGATACGACCCGGAGGATGATTGCCGACGGGCACGTGCTGATTTTCAAAAGCGATCTTCAGGGAAAATGCGATTCGCTTGTCTATAGTGTAGCGGACTCGCTGATGAGTTTTTACAAAAAGCCCATACTCTGGAGCCAGCGGAACCAGTCGGAAGCGGATACCATATTCGTCCGCCTGGTGAATAACCAACTGAAAACGATGTACCTGAAACGAAGGGCGTTCATCATCGCCCGGGATACGCTGGAGCAGTTTAACCAGGTGAAAGGCAGGTACATAACAGCCAGTTTCAACGGAGACTCCAAGCTGGACAATACCCTGGTAGAAGGAAACGGAGAGAGTATTTACTTCGCCCGGAACGACAAGAATAAACCTATCGGGATGAATTATGTCCAAGCTTCGCGTATGCGGATTCATTTCCGGGAAAACGAAGTAAAACGAATCGCCTTTCTCGGTACGCCGGACGGGGTATTAAGGCCCCCGAAAGACGTGAGTTCCGATAACCGGGAGCTGGACGGATTTGTCTGGAAAGAAAAGGAAAAACCAACCCGCGAAAAGGTCATGCGCCTGCCGGAACGAAAGCCTGCGGTGGCTCCGAAAGTTATACCGACGGCCTCAACGAAAAAGTAGGGGGAAAAATATAGTCCGTCAGTCTTTTTTTTGGCATAACTTTTTGACCTTTCGTCCCGGAAGTGAGACCGTTGAGTCGAAAAGTCCTGTTAAAACTTGTTAAAAACTTGGTAATCAAACGCGTATGCATACTTTTGCTCCTGTGAAGGCAGCTGTATGCGTTCCGCACCTTAGAAGTCATGAAACACCTTTTACTCTTTCTGTCCGGTTTACTTCTCCTCCTCGCTACTGTGGGGGCCGAGAAGACGCTGGCCCAGGGAGAGCCCAAAAGGAGCCGATTGGACATTAAGCCGAAAGCCAAGTCGTCCAGCCATGTGAATTCGTTTGAGTACCCGAAGACAGTTATGTCCCGGGAAGTAAAGCTCAACCGGTCGACGGCCGTCAACGAATATTACCGGAATCTGCTCCGGAACCGTCCGAAAACGGGTCGGGCAGATCAGCCGATCGCACCTGCGGCGCTGGTATCCTCGGATTCCGGTCGTGAGCCTGAAGAATTGAATATCGACAAGCTGTACAACGGCGAAAAGGTAGTGGTGTCCAACCTCTATCCAAACCCGGCCAACGACTATGTATACGTAGACTATAACCTGGCTCCGAATGCCGGGGAAGCAAAAATTACGTTTTATAGTCCGCTGGGTATGCAGGTCGGAGAATTTGTGCTCGACCGCACGGAAAAACGGCAGAGATTTTCTACCGCGGGCCTCCCGAACAACATATACTTTTACCAGCTTTCGCTGGAAGGCAAGACTCTGATCACCAAAAAACTCCTGGTGCGTCACCAATAGTGAACTTTGGGTAAATTGTCAAACCTCCCGTCTGCCTCGGCACGGGAGGTTTTTTTTGTGCTATGCCCCGCTTTCGGAGCTTGTCTGTGTAACTTTCGGGACGCTTGGTCCCGGGTACCCAGTCCCGCGGCAAACGCATTCGTCCCGGGCCTCAGCCCGTTTGTTCTTCACATCAAACGATTACGACGTTGTTTAGAATCGGCATTTTTTTCGGCGGACCGGCCCGCGAGCGGGAGATTTCCTTTTTGGGAGGAAAAACGACCTTTACCTGCCTCGACCGCTCGTTGTTTACACCGGTCCCGGTCTTTATCGACGGGAGAGGTAATTTCATCCTGCTGAAACCGGAATTCATGGAAGCGCAGTCGATCCGTGATTTTTACCCGCCGCCTGCCTTTACCGCGACTGAAGGATATCCTTTCCGGGTATACGAAGAATCGCTCGACCTTGATCCGGAATCGGAAAGAGCCATGATCCAGGCTGTGGGAACGCAGGTAGAACCGAAGGATTTTGCGGCTCATTTCGACTTTGCATTCCTGGCTGTACACGGCCCGCAGCTCGAAGACGGCGCAATTCAGGGACTGCTGGAATGGTACGGTATTCCCTACTACGGGTCCGGCCTGATGGGGTCTGGTATCGGCATTGACAAGATTGCACAGAACATCCTGATTCAACGGACCGTCGGACTTAATAAACGTCTTTATTCCATCACAAAAGAACAGTGGGACCACACCGACAAGTCAATTCTGTTTGAGCTGGTAAAAGAACACGTAGGGCTGCCTTTTGTTTGCAAGGCGCCGCATCAGGGTTCTTCCATCGGCGTTTCCTTTGTCCGGAAAGATGAACTGGATGAATTTGTCAAGGGCGTACTTCAGAGTTTTTTCCTGCAACGAATCACACGGGAAGAATGGGTATCCCTTACAGATAACGAAAAAGGGGAGAAGCTCCAGCGGATCGCCAACCTCGACGAAGGCATCGCCTTTCCGCTGGTACTGGATGAAAAAGAGATCATTACCCACCCTGCGGTTCTTTGGAAGGCGCTCGATGCGACGTTTACTGCCGGCGCTGAATTTGCGCTGCTTTCCTCCGTCCATGCCGAAGATGCTGTACTCTTCGAAAGCTTTGTCAACGGGCAGGAGTTCAGTTGCGGGGTGATTCAGGATTTCGATGGATCTCCCCTGGCTTTGCCTCCGTCGGAAGTGATTAAGCTGGACGACAATACAGTTTTCGATTTCAAAACGAAGTACCTGACAAGTACCACCCGCAAGGCCATTCCTATTCGCACATCGCTGGAAAATAACCGGAAGGTGCATGCTATCGTAAAAGAGACGTTCGATCTGTTCAAGTTCGGCGCCTGTGTCCGGATAGACGGTTTTCTGACGCCTGAAGGCGAAGTATTGCTGCACGATCCGAATACGCTGCCGGGTATGTCGCCGTCGTCGTTTATCTTCAAGCAAATGGCCGAAATCGGTCTGAATGTGACGGATTCACTGACCTACTTTATTCGGTTTTCGCTGCGGGAGCGCATCCGTACCGGAAAACTCACCTCGATGCTGCGGATGGAATTGAAGAAGCTCGATGACGCGATCCGCGTCCGGGTAGCCGGGTTGGCCTCCCGGACGAAAACGGAAATCCGGTTTCCAGCTACCGACGAAGCGTTTGAAGAAGCAAAAAAGACTTATAACCGGGTAGCGGCATCGGCCGATCAGGTTCCGGTTCCGGTGCTTTTGCATCCTGAGAAAGGAGCCGTAATCCTGAATGCCGCGCTGATGGCGAGACCGTCGGTTGCCGAGCTCATCGAGAGCCTGGATCAGCCTGTTCATCCGCTGATCGAAGAATGCCGGGCTTATTCCCGGGCCGTCAGGGAATTTCTGACGGCCTCCTAACAGAAAAGCCGCCCCGATGAGGGGCGGCTTTTTCCGTAATTCTAACAGCTATTTGATAAGAATTAACGTACTACGAAATTTCCTTCGCCGATTTTAAATCCTTCGGCATAGAGTTCGATGTTGTATTTACCCTTCTTGTAGTCCTGACCGCGGGTGTAGAGCATTTCTACGATCGGGCGGTTCGTAGAATAACGAACAGACTGCTTGTAGGTATACTGCATGTCTTTGCCCTGGAAGGAGAATACGCCTGAGCCGGTTTCGGTGTCGGAGAGAACAGCGCCTTCCGGATCAACCACGCGGAGGAGGATATCTTTGGGTTCTTCTTTCGTCAGCGGGTTCGGAGCGAGGGTAAAGGCTACCTTGATTTTTTCAGTCTTGCGGCCTTTATACTCGTTTTCGTCGTTCGAACGTTCCTTGCCACGCTTGTTCACTGCCAGTACACGTACATTTTCAGCGCGAAGGGCAGAGCCGATGGTCACTTTGTCTTCCAGCTCTTTGTTGTTGGTTCTCAGCGTGCTGACAGAGTCAGAGTAGCTGCGGCGGGTATTGTCCAGATCGGTTTTGATCGTGGTGTTTTCCTGCGAGAGCTGCTGGTTCTGGTTGGTCAGCTGACCGTTTTCTTCCTGCAGACGGGCGATATCCTCGTCCTTTTGCGTCAGAATCGCTTCATATTCCTTGATTTTCTTCTCGTACTTGGCAACAGATACGTTTTTGTTCTTCAGAACGGCCGCCTTATCAGCCTCAAGTTGTACTTTCAGTTTCTGAAGCTCTTCGATGTTACCGCCGAGCTGCTGAACCTGCGCGATTTTAGCGTCAAGCTCACGGGAGATGGAATCAAGCTTGCTGTGCGTAATAGCCAGGTCCCGGGCTTTGATACTGATTTCAGTCGACTGTTTGTCTGTCTCCTGTTTTTCCTGGAAAAGAAGAAATCCCAGTACTCCTGAAATTGCGAGCATCACGGCAAAAGCTGCACCCCAGATCCCGCTGGATGATTTGTTTTGATTATGGTTTGTAGCGTCCATGGTATGAAAAAAAGCGATGGATTAATAGTGAAACAAGCGATTGATGAATAATAAGGGAAATAAGTAGAAGGCTTAACTCGATAGCGGACTTTTGTTGGTTATAAGAACTGTACCGGACATAGGTTAAAATATCGAACCACCTGATTTCTAGCGGCTTTTCTACACATATTAACGGGAGGGTCGGGAGGTTTGGATTTCCGGAGACGAAAAATTTTCCGTGAAAAGACTAAATGCTTGCGTCGAAAGAGAGAATCAATGTAAGATTGCGTGTTCGTCTTTGCGGTACTGCCGCAGTCAGAACAAAGGAGAAGAGATTCTCGTATAAGTACCTATCATTCTATCTACACATAACCTAAACGGAACATGTCAACCGGACTCGACGCAATCATTCGCCAGAAAGTACATACCTGGATTTCCGGCAACTACGATGAACAAACCAAGTCCATCATTCAGAAGCTGATTGACGAAAACAACGACACCGAACTTACGGACGCCTTCTACAAGGAGCTTGAATTCGGTACCGGCGGACTCCGGGGGTTGATCGGTGTAGGTTCCAACCGCATGAACCGGTATACAGTCGGGGCCGCCACCCAGGGACTGGCAAATTATCTGAAGAAAAATTTCCCGAATCAACAGATCAAGGTGGCCGTTGCGCACGATAGCCGCAACATGTCACCCGAATTTGCCCAGGTGGCAGCCGATGTATTTTCGGCCAATGGGATCAAGGTGTACCTCTTCAAAGAGCTGCGCCCTACACCGGAACTGTCGTTCACCATCCGCCTCCTCGGCTGCCAGAGCGGCGTTGTCATTACGGCTTCTCACAACCCGAAGGAATACAACGGGTATAAGGCCTACTGGACCGACGGCGCACAGGTTGTCGCGCCGCATGACAAAAACATCATCGGCGAAGTCAACCAGATTCAATCCGTGGAAGACATCAACTTCCAGGGCAATCCGGACCTGATCGAACGTATCGGTGAAGAAGTCGACGCACAATACCTGGAGCAGGTGATTGTGAAAAACGTTGTTAATCCCGACGTTATCGCCCGGCAGAAAGACCTGAAAATTGTCTTCACCCCGATCCACGGTACGGGCATTACCCTCGTTCCAAAGGCACTGGCCAAAATCGGTTTCACCAATGTTTCAGTGGTGGAAGCACAGGCGACGCCGAATGGCAACTTCCCGACCGTGGTTTATCCCAACCCCGAAGAAGTGGAGGCCATGACTCTTGCCATGAATCAGGCCAAAGAGCAGGACGCTGATCTGGTAATGGCGACCGATCCAGACGCCGACCGCGTAGGTTCTGCCGTCAAGAATTCGGACGGCGAATGGCAGTTGCTGAACGGCAACCAGATGGCGAGCCTTATCATTTTCTACCTCCTCCGGGCGTGGAAAGACGCGGGGAAACTGACGGGCAAAGAATTTGTCGCAAAGACAATCGTTACGACCGACCTCATCGACAAGATGTGCGCCCGATACGACGTCAAATGCTACAATACGCTGACAGGCTTCAAGTACATCGCCGGGGTGATCCGCGACCTGGAAGGCAAAGAGCAGTTTATCGGCGGGGGTGAAGAAAGCTACGGCTACCTCGTCGGTGATGCCGTGCGCGACAAGGATGCGATTGCCTCCTGCGCCATGATCGCCGAGCTGACTGCATATGCCAAAGACAAAGGCCTCAGCCTCTTCGACCTGCTGACGGAAATGTACATGGAGAACGGCTTCTATTACGAAGGCCTTATCTCCCTGACAAAGAAAGGCAAGGAAGGAGCTGAAGAAATCCAGCGGATGATGCGCGACCTCCGCAGCAACCCGCCGGCTGAAGTAGCAGGCTCCCGCCCGGTGACAATCCTCGACTATGAAAACCTCGTTTCGAAGGATGTCGCGACCGGTGTAGAAACGCCGATTCCGGTGGGCATGGGTATCGAAAAATCCAACGTGATTCAGCTGGTACTCGCCGACGGTTCGAAAGTGTCTGCCCGCCCGTCCGGTACCGAGCCGAAAATCAAATTCTACGTCTCGGTCAACGCGCCACTGACGCAGCCCGGAGACTTCAACGCAACGTACGATGCGCTTAAAAAGAAGGTCAGCCAGATTCAGGAAGATCTCGGCCTGAAATAAGTTTTGATACCCATCTGCCGGAGGCTGGTGAGGCAACTCACCGGCCTCCGGCTTTTTCAGCATTATGGAAAAAGCATCGTTACTGGCGCACCTGAGGACCCTGTTGGATGAGCGCGTCGAAATGGCCAGAAGCGCCATGCAGGCGGCACAGGAGTCGGCCAATGCGGAAAGCAAGAGTTCTGCCGGAGACAAGTATGAAACCGCCCGAGCCATGGCGCAGAACGAGCGCGACCAGCACGCCCGGCAGTATGAAACCGCGCGACTGGACCGGCTGCAACTCGAACGCCCCGAACTGGCCGGCGAAAGCGCCAGTATCGCATTCGGATCACTCGTCCGGACGGCAGGAGAGTGGTTCTTTCTGGCGGTGAGTGTCGGGGTCGTGCGATGGGAAGGCGATACAGTACTGGTTATCTCGCCGGGATCGCCGGTAGCGGGTCAGCTGCTCGGCAAAAAAGCCGGAGATACCTTTCTTTTCAAGGGAAAACAGACCGCTATCCTCGGAATATATTGAAACTGCCTGATCGGAACGCCGTTGGCTGAATACTTCCGGCGCGCCGATCAGGCAGTTTATTTTTTGTAAGAATCGGTGAATCAGAAGAGCTTTTCTCCCGGAGGTACTACTCCCTTCAAGCGGAGATAGATAGTCGTCTGACCCCGGTGGTGCGTCTGGTGTTCGAAGGCCTTGTCGATCAGAATGCCCTTCGGAATCATGTTATCCCGCATTTTCACGGTTTCGGCAAGCTGGGCGTCTGTCATGCCTTTGAGGGCTGCGATGACGTAATCATAGCTTTCCATGACAACGTTCGTCAGGTTCGCTTTTGACTTGGTATACTCGTCCAGCTTCTCCAGATTCTTGCCCTGGTAGGGACTTGTTTTGCCTGAGGCCATCGAGGCAAACATGAAGTTGGCATTGGCCAGGTGCGCCATCTGCTCGGCGAAACTGCGGATTTCGGGAGTAGGTTTGAAGCCGAGCCCGTCTTCCGGCATGGCGTCGAGGTACTCTTTGGTGTAGGCTTTGGCGCGTTCCCAGTCGGCGATCATTGTAGCCTGGTTGCTGGGGGCGAAGCTGGTCAATACGGTCATGACCAGGGCGGAAAGAGTAAATAAAACAGTCTTCATGTGTATGCAGCAGTTACGGTTGAAAATCAGCCGAATGTAGAGAAACTGCCGAGATATCGGAAATTAATTTTTTGCGAAGAAGGGCCTGTTGAGCAGGACAGTGCGTACTACCGGGATTAGAGGGAATCCATAGCTTCCTGTCGTCTTTCGATCCGAAGAAACGTTCCATATCGCCTCAACGCCATGCGCCATTTTCTTGTCAGCGGACTGCTTCTGTGCAGCCTGGCCGCTACCGCCCAGACAGAGCTTCGTCAGGGTAAATTTTATACGGAGGAAGAAGGGAGGGAGAAACTGCTTCAATGCGGACGCCAGTACCAGGACCGCGCTTCGTGGGAAAAACGCGCGTCAAAGATTCGGCAGGGAATACTGGACGGCCTGGAACTGAGTCATTTCAACCGTAGCTCCTTTGCTCCGCTGAAACCGATTGTGCATAGTCGCCGTGAACTCGACGGCTATGCCGTCTCCAATGTCGCTTTTGAAAGCCTGCCGGGTATTTATGTGACGGGCAACCTATACGAGCCGCTGGGGCTCAAGGGTAAAACCGCCGGTATTCTGTGCCCGCACGGCCACGGGGAAAACCCTTCGGGCCGGTTCCGGGAGCAAACCCAGCAGCGATGCGCTACCCTGGCGCGTATGGGAGCCGTCGTATTTGTGTATGACATGAACGGCATGGGAGATGCCACCCAGACGCCTCACAAATTTCCCAAAGCCCTGAAATTGCAGACGCTCAACAGTATGCGGTCGCTGGACTACCTGCTGAGCCTGCCTTCGGTAGATCCGGGCCGGATCGGTATGACGGGCGAATCCGGCGGAGGTACCCAGACGTTTCTCCTGACCGCCCTGGAGCCCCGGATCAAGGTATCGGTACCTGTTGTGATGGTATCCGCCCATTTCTTCGGCGGATGCGTGTGCGAAAGCGGTATGCCGATACACAAACGTCCTTCGCATGAAACAAACAATGTAGAGATAGCCGCGCTGTTTGCGCCGAAACCGATGCTTCTGGTTTCAGACGGGGACGACTGGACCCGCAATACGCCCGATGTTGAATACCCCTTCATCCGGAATATATATTCCTTCTATGCAGCCCAAAAAGCAGTGGAAAACAAGCATTTGCCGGATGAAAAACACGACTACGGCCCGAGCAAGCGGGCGGCGATGTACCCGTTTATAGCGAAGTACCTGAAGCTGGATCTGGCGAAGGTAAGCAAGGATGGAAAGGTCGACGAGAGCAGCAACCGCCTGCTTTCCCGGGAAGAGCTGGCCGTCTTTGATACGACCCATCCGCGCCCCGCTACGGCCCTCGACGGTGAAGAGGCCGTCATGAAAGCCCTGTCCTTTCGCTGAGCTACAAGAAAAAACCCCGCCAAGTGACGGGGCTTTTTCCAACTGTATGCAAACAGGTAAAAAATCAGAAAATCAACTAAAAAGGTACTCGAAACTAGTTTTGTGAGAACTGGATCTTCAGGTCGTTCAACCGGCTCTTGATCGAGTTGTCAATCTGGTTATCCCCTACACGCAGGAGGTATCCGCCAATGAGGGTCGGATCTACCTTTTCTGCCAGCTCAACGGTCTTGCCGGTTTGCGTGGCTACTACCGACCGTACTTCGGCACGCTGGGCGTCCGTAAGCGGCGAGGCGGAAGTAATATGAGCGGTGAGGATCCCCTTGAGCAGCTGGTATTGGCGGCTGAATTCAGTCGCTACGGCCGGCAGGATCGCTTCCCGGTTCTTCTTTGTAATGATCTCGAAAATCGAAAACGTTACAGGACTTACCTTATCCTGAAAAACGGCTTTCAGGATTTCGAGTTTCTTCCAGTGTTTGACAATCGGGCTTTTCAGCGTGAGGGAAAACGAGCGGTTTTCCGTACACACCTGTGAGAACAGCTGCATGTCCTGGTAAACCGTGTCGAGAACACCTTTTTCCTGTGCCAGCCCGATCAACGATTTGGCATATCGAAACGCTACGCTTTGGTCAGACATAGTGGAATCAGATTCCGTGAGGCGCCGGGCGCGTCACATGATGCTAAAGTTAGTTGAGTTTGGCGTCTTTCAGCCACTCGCTCACGAGAGTTTCCTGAGCAGCTTTGTCTGCCAGTTCGCGGCGCAGTACTTTCTCGGCGATTTCGATCGCGATTTTCGCGGTCTCGCCTTTCAGCTTGGCAACAGCGGCAGCCTGCTCATCGCGGAAAGACTTACGTGCTTTCTCGATTTCAGCTTTTGCTTCCTGAGCGGCTTCGTTTTTCGCTGTAGCGATCATCTTTTCAGCCGTCTGGCGGGCCTGCTTCAGGATGGCGTCGCGCTCGATGATGGCTTCCGCCTTTGCCTTGTCGTTATCGGCCTTGAGTTGTGCCATTTCGGCACGGGTTTTCTTGGCCAGTTCGATGGCGTCCTCGATCGACTGTTCCCGTTCAGCGAGGCTGGCGAGAATGGGTTTCCAGGCGAATTTACCCAGAACAATGACGAGCAGAAGGAAGAAAACCAACTGCCAGAAAATCAGACCAAAACTAGGGGTAATTAAGTCCATGACGTTGGAAATATAAAATGATGCAAAAAGATCTTGTTTGTTTCACTGAGAACATCCGGCCCGGTCACCTAATGCAAGCCGGGCCGGATGCAGATTTTGTGAATTACTTCACAGCTACCAGAAGGCTGATAACCGCACCGAAGAGAGCAACAGCTTCCACGAAAGCGGCAACGATCAGCATGGCGCCCTGGATTTTACCAGATGCTTCCGGCTGGCGGGCAATGGCTTCCATAGCAGAACCACCGATACGGCCGATACCCAGACCAGCGCCGATAGCAGCCAGACCAGCACCGATTGCGGCACCGAGGTATGCCAGAGAAAGACCACCTTCCTGAGCAGCTTGCAAAAGAACAGTCAACATGACTTTAGTAGATTATATAGTGAAACAAAAACTCGTAAAAGCGAAACAGGTTATCAGTGGTGATCGTCGTGGTGGTGTTCTTCCACGGCAGCACCGATGTAGCTGGCCGTCAGTACCGTAAAGATGTAGGCCTGAAGGATGGCTACCAGCAGCTCGATCAGTGTCATAAAGACGGTAAAAGGACCGACGACCACGCTGAGCGCTGCTGATTTAAAGATAAAAATGAGGCTGAGAAGGCTCAGCAGAATGATGTGGCCTGCCGTGATGTTGGCGAAAAGCCGGACCATCAGGGAGAACGGACGCATCATCATACCCACGATTTCCACCGGAGTCAGGATGACGAGCATCCAGGCCGGTACGCCGGGCATCGCGAAGATGTGCTGCCAGTAGGTCTTCTTTCCATTGATATTGACGATAATGAACGTCAGTATGGCGAGTACCATCGTGACGGCGATATTCCCCGTTACGTTGGCAGCGCCCGGAAGCAGACCCAGCAGGTTGTTGATCCAGATGAAGAAGAACAACGTCAGCAGGTAGGGGAGGAAGCGCTTGTAGTGCTTTTCTCCGATGTAATTCTTGGCTACTTCGTCCCGGATGAAGAGAATGAACGGCTCCAGCGCAGACTGAAGGCCCTTCGGCGCTTTTCCGGTACGCTTGGCGTACGAATTCTTGATGGACGTGAAAATCAGCAGGAGAAGAACGACACTCAGGATAAGCGAGGCGACGTTTTTCGTAACGGAAAAATCATAGACCTTCGATCCGTCTTCGGCCGTGATGTGCTCATGGTGGAGCGTGAAACCGTCATGCGTTCCGTTGCCGTGGTAGAAATGGCTGGAGGAAAAGACCTTCAGACCCTTCGTCGGGCTGTACAGAATCACCGGCAGGGGAATCGAGATATGCGATTCTCCGATCGTACCGAGGTGCCACTCGTGGGCATCGGAAACGTGGTGAAGAATAGTTTGTCCCGGATTAAATTCTTCCGTTTTCCCATGTTCATGGGCATGTTCTTCGGCAGCAGCGTGCTCGTGTTGAGCAAACACGGCCGGAGCGGCGAAAACAGAAAGAGCAAACGATAAAACGGTGAATGCTAGGGCTTTGAAAGTACGATTTCGGCTCATCGCGACGGGGTTTCAGGGCTTCTTCTCAGAAAAGTGCCGCAATTTACGATAGACTCCTGCAAATTCAAAACCTGCGAAAAATAAATAGAGTACAAAAAACTCCAGAATGAAGTGCTTGAAATCAAGAGCTCCCAGCAAAAGGTAGACCAGCAGGAATGCAAAACTGAGAATCATGCGGAGGACCATACTACCCAGGTAAAACGTCACAAACTTCTCTTCCCGATCCGCAAAACCGCGTTCTATGAGCCGGTAGTTAAGAAATCCCAGACATCCGAAAAAGGCCAGCATGTCCCAGCTGTCGCGGTGTATCCACCCCCCGGAGCCTAAAACCGGAGCTAAAAAAAATACAATTCCGCTCAGTACGAGCGGCATCAGAATACGTAACATGCCGACTGTCTTTCCGGCAAAAGTACGGAGGGGACCGGACAGTCCCGGCTTTCCCGTGAATCCGAAGCTGCGTATTTTGCTTCCCGATCTGAACAAATACCATGCAACACTACCTCTCTGCCTACCTCCGCCAGCAAAAAGCAGCCCTCGATTCCATTTCCGTCGAACAGGTGGAAACCATCATCCGCAAATTCAAAAAATGCTGGGAAGAAGACCGGCAGGTATTTGTTTTCGGAAACGGCGGAAGCGCCTCCAACGCGTCCCATTTCGTTACCGACCTGGGAAAAAGTGCTTCCGACAGGATGGGCCGCCGGTTCCGGGTTTCTTCGCTCAATGAAAGTATCAGCTGGATTACGGCATTAGGAAACGACTATGCCTACGACGAAGTATACCGCATGCAGCTCCACAACTATGCCCGACCCGGGGATCTGGTGATGATGCTCAGCGTCTCCGGCAGCTCGCCCAACCTCGTCAAAGCAGCAGAGTGGTCCCGGGAAAACGGAGTGGAGACCATCGCCCTCGTCGGCGGCAAAGGCGGAACGCTCGCCGAAATTAGTGATACGGTTGTCCGCATTGCCGACACGCACTACGGGCGGGCCGAAGACGCCCAGATGGCGATTTGCCACCTGATTTGTTATGCGTTTATTGAAGGGGAGGTCGGCTGATTGTGTTTTCTGCCGGATTCCACCGGGGAACAGGCTGACCAGACGCCAGCTCGCATCCTCCCAACCAGCGCGAGCCTGTCCACCGGGATACATAGTCTGAAGAACCTGCCCAAACGGCATGGCCATCGGGAGCGAGGGAATAGTCACCTCCGTTATTAGCGAGCAGTCCGTACTGTACCAGGTCGTTCAGGGTTTCTTTCAGTTGGGTATCTCCGAAGCCGAATCCCGGATATGCCCGCCAGAATGCAGGCAGCAGTGTTGAAAGACCGGCGGGTTTCCGGAGCAGTTGTTCCAGAAAAAAGGTTTCAATACGGTTCAGGCCTGTCGTCACAGACGGAAACCGCTGCAGGTGGAGGGAAATCGCCGCCGGAAAATGGACAAAAGGACCGGTATCCCTGACGGCAGCAAGCGCTTCCGGATTCGGCGAGGTATAGGCTTTCCAAAGCAAGCGGGCCGCCTGCCGGTCGGCCTCGGTTAAGTGAATTCGGGTGACATACAGCGCAGCCAGTTGCCGTGCATTGCATTCGCCCAGACCATGAAAGTTTGGAATTTCCGGGTGGTCTCCGGGACAAATCAGAAACACCGGATTTTCGTCCGGCAGGTAGCTGACCAGAAAAAGCAGGTTGATCTGGCAGAAAAGATCGAATTCAAACCAGAGTACAACCGGCCCGCGATGCGCGGCGATGACTTCCCATTCAGCCAGTACCTGACGTTCGTAATCCGGAAAGAAACTGCTGCGTTCCCGGAGAACGGCGAGCGGATCGGCATGCCAGGCGACCCGGTCCTCGCAAAGGGCTTCCCGCCAGACGGCGCGCCTGCCCGGCAGACCGGTTCCACCGAAAGAAACGGCGGTAGAATCACCGTTGAGGACATGCAGATGTTCCATATCAGTTTTTCGGAAGGCTTCGTATGGCCGAAATCAGTGCCGCGGCGATGAAAAAAAGCGAGCACCCGATGGTGAACCACGGCGTACGGGTTTCGAGCCATTCATCCAGCTTCATTCCCAGAAAAACGCCTGCTCCGATCGTCACGAGCATCTGCATAGCCATCCCCGAATACCGGAGATAAGGATTGAATTTGGGAGGTTCGTCAGTCATAGCCGGAGAGAATGGGTAATTTTTGAGCGGAATTTACGTACTTGGCATAAAATCTACGCCTCTTTCCAACCGTTTGTAGAGGAGAATTGTTTTTCATTTCCGATGCGATTGTCTTCCTGTTTCCGGAATCTCGTTTGCCTGTCGGGTCTCGGCTGGGTAGCTGCCTGTACGCAGCACTCCACGGCCCCGGCCAACGTCGCGTTCCACAATATTACGGCCCGGTATAATGCCCTTCTTCAGGCGAAAGAAAAGCTCGAAGAAGCCCGGGCGACGCTTTTCCGGGATCGGAAGGACAACTACGGGGCGCTGTTGCCCGTCGTGGTTCCGGTAGACTCGAATGCCGCGCTGGCCGTATCAACCGAGCTGGCGGCGGTTATCAAGAAGGCTTCCCTCGTAGCCGAGCGCCATCAGAATGCTATTTATGTAGACGATGCCTACCTGCTCATCGGGCAGGCACGTCTCGAGCAGGGAGATTTCCGGAATGCTGTCGAGACGTTCAAATACGTCAATACCAATTATCCCGATGAAAACTCCCGGTCGGCCGCGCTGATCGGCCTGATGCGGGCATATGTAGAGCAGCGGGAGTATGGTACTGCGCTTCGCGTGGCGGACGTCGTCCGGACCCTGCCGCTCAGCAAGGAGGAAACCCGGGAGTACTACCTCACCAAAGCCTATCTCCACCAGCAGCGGAAGGAATACGCCATTGCTGCGGCGATTCTCGAAGAAACCCTCCCGCTGATGAAAAAGGGAGAGCAGAGAGCGCGGGTTTATTATGCCCTCGGTCAATTGTATGAGCTGACCAACAAGCCGCAAAAGGCATTGGCGCAATACAGTAAGGTGCAGAAAAACCGCCCGGGGTATGACCTGTCGTTTTATGCCAAACTAAATTCCCTGCTCAACCAGCCGGGTCAGGATCCGAATGTGAGTTTCAGCCGGATGTTGAAAGACCGGAAAAACGACGATCTCAAGGACCGGATCTACTACGCGATGGGTTCGTATGAAGAGCGCCGGGGTAATATCAAACAGGCTATTCCCTATTACAAGACGGCTGCACAGTTTGCCAAAGCCACGCGTGACCAGCTTCCGGCGATCTACCTGCGTATTGCCGAGCTGAGCTATAACCCGTTGCAGGATTATGAGTCGGCGCAGGCCTACTACGACAGTACGGTTTCTTCCCAGCCCAAAAACATGCCGGACCTTTCCCGGATTATTGAAAAGAAGAAGGTACTGGATGAGTTTGTGCGCCACCTGCGGACGATCCGTACGGAAGATAGCCTGCAACACCTGGCAGGAATGAATCCGACCGAACTGGATAAGTACCTGGCGAAGGTGGTTTCGGATAAACGCAAAAAAGAAGAAGATGCACGTCGGAAAGCCGAAGAAGCTGCTGCACGTGCCCGTCAGGAGCAGTTGCTGGCCCAGAATGGCGTTGCGACGGAGAATACTGCGTCGGCATGGTACTTCTATAATCCTTCGTCGGTGCAACGGGGTTCTCAGGAATTCCGCGAAAAATGGGGCCCACGGAAGCTGGAAGACAACTGGAGACGGTCTACGAAAGACATGAGCCTGTCGTCGGGCGATGCGCCGATGACGGCTGTACAAGGGAATAAAACGGTTGCCGGACAGGCCGCCGGTACCGGAGCCGCCCCCGCTGACCCCGAAATTCAGGACTTGAAAAAGACGATTCCGTTTGGACAGCAGGCCCTGGAGGTTTCCCGCAAGAAGCAGGAAACAGCGTATTTCGAACTGGGTAAACTCTATAAGCTGGGCCTCAGCGAACCTGCCAAATCAAAGGAAACGTTTGAAAAACTGCTGGCTCTGTTCCCGAATACCTCCTATGAGCCGGAAACGCTGTACCTGCTGTACCTGCTTGCTGAGGGAACCGGGCAACAGGCAGAGTATAAAAATCGCCTGGCTCAGAAATTCCCGGATTCATATTTCGTGAGGATGATCAACCGGAGCAGCCTGACGCCGCTGACCTCCGGCGCGGAGGCCGAAGCTCAGAACCTTTATGCCGATGCCTACGGCGCCTATACCCGCAGTGAGTATGCCAATGCGCTGGTGAAGGTAGAGCAGGGGTTGCAGAAATATGCCGGCAATGCGCTGGAAGACAAGTTTGCGCTCCTGCATGTCATGCTGGTGGCGAAAACCCAGAATGCGGAAGCATACCGGAAAGCCCTCGGCGATTTTCTCCGCAACTATCCGAACAGTACGTTGACGGGGATGGCAAAGGACATGCAGTCGGCGGCGAAAGGGAAGTAGGCCCCATGCAGTCTTTTTTTGAGTATATCGACAGGCTTACTCCGGCTCTTTCGAAAGAGGCGTTGGCGGCTATCGGGGAAATAGCCGCCAGACGTACCGTTCCCAGGCGGACGTTGCTGCTTCGGGCAGGGGAAATATGTTCGAATTTCTATTTCATCGAGAAGGGACTGGGACGGGTATTTTACTACCGGAACGATCAGGAAGTGACGGCCTGGTTCGGATTTGAAGGGCAGGTTATCAGTGCTATTGATAGCTTTTTTACCGGCTTCCCGAGTGAATACTGGATCGAAATATTGGAAGAATCGGAGGTGCGGGTAGTCGGGAATCAGGATATTGAGTGGTTGTTCAGGCATTATCCTGAGACGGAGCGACTCGGCCGGCTGATGATCACCGAAAACTACCTGCGCCTGGACGAACGCATGAAGTTATTTGCTTTCCATACCGCGGAGCAACGGTATCAGTTGGTCCTTAAACAGTTTCCTTCCATTCTTCAGCGGGTGCCGCTTCACATGATCGCATCGTATATCGGCGTGACGCAGGTAACCTTGAGCCGTATCCGGGCAGAGTACTGATTTTAACATTTGTAAAAGCGCGGGATCTCTTCTTTTCCAGAGCTTTGCGGAAGCTTTTATCCAACCCGCGATGAAAAAATACCTGGAAGTATCTGTCCTGCTTTTGCTCTCCCTCTGCTTCCATTTCGTCACCTGTGAAGGAAAGGGAATAGCGATTCCTGCCGCGTTCAGCCTGCTGCTCCTGTTTGTGTATTATACCCAGGTAATGGATATCTCCGGGTTATTGAAAGCTGTACTGGAATCGCTGCCGCTTCTGTTCTTCGTCGTCAGCCAGGTGGCGCTGTTTTGGCGGCCCGGTACCCTGAGGGGCGTGCAATGGGTAAAATTGCTGCCGCCTTTCTGGTTTCTGGTTCGGGAAGGGCAGGGCGGGCTAGATTGTCCCTGGCATCATACTATTTTTTGGGGGCCGGTGGCGCTTTACCTGCTGGTCTTCCTGCTGTTTCGTCTGAAAGAAAGAGCTGAAAAAAGCGACCCCGCCTGAGGTCGCTTTCGTATGATCTACACCAGTTTCTTATACTTAATCCGTTTCGGAGTCGCGTCAGTACCGAGGCGTTTCCGGCGGTTTTCTTCGTAGTCGGTGAAGTTTCCTTCGAACCAGTATACCTGTGAGTCGCCTTCAAAGGCAAGGATATGCGTAGCGATCCGGTCGAGGAACCAGCGGTCGTGGGAAATCACCACGGCGCAACCCGCGAAGTTCTCCAGGCCTTCTTCCAGCGCCCGGAGCGTGTTGACGTCGAGGTCGTTCGTCGGCTCATCGAGCAGAAGCAGGTTGGAACCTTCTTTGAGCATCATCGCAAGGTGAACCCGGTTGCGCTCGCCGCCCGAGAGGTTGGAAATTTTCTTTTCCTGATCGGAGCCGCTGAAATTGAACCGGCTCACATAGGCACGGGCGTTAACGGTCCGTCCGCCGACGATCATCGGGTCGTTGCCGCCGGAGATGGTTTCGTAAACGGACTTGTCGGCTTTCAGGTTGTCGTGAAGCTGATCGACATAGGCCATCTTGACGGTTTCCCCGACCTCAACGGTCCCGGAGTCAGACTCGGCTTGTCCCGTAAGCAGCTTGAAGAGCGTTGATTTCCCGGCGCCGTTGGGCCCGATGACGCCGACGATACCGGCCGGAGGCAACGAAAATGTCAGATTTTCGAACAGGATACGATCACCATAAGCCTTCGAAACGCCGCTGAGCTCGATGACTTTGCTGCCCAGACGGGGGCCGGCGGGGATGAAGATTTCCAGTTTGTCTTCCCGTTCCTTCGATTCTTCGCTGAGGAGCCGTTCGTATGCACCGAGACGGGCCTTGGATTTGGCCTGACGGGCTTTGGGCGCCATACGTACCCACTCCAACTCGCGCTGAAGGGTTTTCTGGCGTTTGGATTCCTGTTTTTCTTCCTGGGAAAGGCGATTCTGCTTTTGCTCGAGCCAGGAAGTATAGTTGCCTTTCCAGGGGATGCCTTCGCCGCGGTCCAGTTCGAGGATCCAGCCGGCTACGTTATCGAGGAAGTAGCGGTCGTGCGTAACGGCGATAACGGTACCCTTATACTGGCGGAGGTGTTCTTCGAGCCAGAGAACTGATTCAGCGTCAAGGTGGTTGGTCGGTTCGTCCAGAAGGAGGACGTCAGGCTGTTGCAGCAGCAGCCGGCAGAGCGCCACGCGACGGCGTTCTCCACCGGAAAGCGTGCCGATTTTGGCGTCTTCGGGCGGGCAGCGGAGGGCGTCCATGGCGCGTTCGAGCTTGGTATCAAGTTCCCAGGCATCCAGCGCGTCTAGTTTTTCCTGCACTTCACCCTGCCGTGCCAGCAGTTTATCGAAATCGGCATCCGGTTCGCCGAAAGCCTCGTTGATTTCCTCGAACTCTTTGAGTAAATTTACTACCTCGGAAACACCCTCTTCCACAATTTCACGGACGGTTTTGTCAGGGTCCAGTTGCGGCTCCTGCTCCAGCATACCGACGGAATATCCGGGCGAAAAGACGACTTCACCCTGGTAATTTTTGTCGATACCGGCGATAATTCGCATCAGCGTAGACTTCCCGGAACCGTTGAGACCCAGGATGCCGATTTTGGCGCCATAGAAGAAGGAAAGAGAAATGTTTTTGATGATGGTGCGGCTGGGTGGAATAACTTTACTTACCCGCGACATCGAAAAGATTATAGTTTCGTTACTCATTTTTTAGTTTATTTGTTGCTTGAATATCAGCACTGGCAAAAGTAGGCGTTCAGGACCGTTTGACCAGTCTCATTCCTCAAAAACCCATGGAAACCACCATCACACCCAACCGCTACGTCGAAGACACCTACGGGTATACCAAAGAAGGGAAAGTTTATCTGAGAGGGTACGGAGAATACCCTGACCGTGAGATCGGTTACGTCCGTAATACGGAAGAAGAGGCTCTGTCCTATTTCCGTAACCGTTTCCAGCTCGCCCAACAGAAAGTTATCCAGTTGCACCAGGACGTACAGGAAGCGCAGAATAAAGGATCTTATCTGACGAAACTGCTGCAGTTACGCAAGAATCTGATTGAGTTTGACGGCCTCGGCGATTTCATGCCGCTGCTGGCTATGCTCGATAAACTCGAAGTGTACCTGCGCGACCTGATTTCCTCCAATCAGGTGAAGAACCTGGAGATCAAACGCGCGCTGCTTGATGAAGTGAAGGATGCCGCTACCAAAATTCCGGACTGGAATGATGCAACGGCCAAAATTCAGGAAATCAAGAGCAAGTGGCTGAAAACGGGTCCGGTCGACAAGCAGTACATCGATGAAATCGAAGGTGGTTTTGACCGCGTTTCGGACGATTTCTTCCAGCGCCGCCGGGAGTACTACGCCGAACAGAACCGGATTATCGACGAACGTTTCGAGAAACTCGAAGCGCTGGTTGCCGAGTCCGAAAAACTGATGCGCAGTACGGAATTTGACGAGGCTTTTGCCCGCGTCCGGCAGTTGCAGAATGAATGGAAAGGCGTTGGTCAGGTACCGCCCAAGCGCCAGAACAAACTCTGGAAACGCTTTAAAAAGGCAACGACAATCTTCTTTGACCGTTACAACGCTGTCAAGGGAATTACGCCGCGGCCCCGGGTGGACCCCCGGATTCAGGAACTTCAGGACATTGCCGCCGAGGCAGAGCGCCTGACGGCTTCGATCCACCAGGATGTTATCTCCAAGGCTGCCGACCGCGCCAAGGAACTTCTGGTGAAATGGAAGGACCTCGCTCCGAAAGTCAAGACACTCGACCGCAACGTCGCCGAAAAATTCCGGATGGCCTGCGACAAGGTGTTCGAGCTCAACTACCTCCGCCGCGTTATCGGATACCGCTACCCGGATTTCGATGAGAAACCGAAGCGCGACCAGCTGAAGATCCAGATCTATCAAATGGAATACCTTGTCCGCAAGGAGAAGAGTGACCTGGAACAATACCTCGAGTTCGACGGACGTATCCGTTCCTACGTTGCCGCCGACAAAACCCTCTTCCAGAAGGTGAATACCCAGAAGCGGAAAGTCTCCGTCAAGGAAGCCCTTCTCGTCGAGTTCAAGCGGGAGCTCGAAACTGTTCTGTAGGATATTTTTATCAGGAATACCTGAAAGCCAGTCCATCCCGGACTGGCTTTTCGTTTATATGCCGTACACGATGATCCGGAATTACCTGTACATTCGTCGTTACGATCACACCAAAACCGTATGAAACACTTCATCGCTTATTCACTTGTCATTACGCTGGTAATCGGAGCTTGTTCTAAAAAGAAAGACCCGCAACCTGACAAACCGCCGGTAGATTCCACCAAAGATTCTGTCGGAAAGGACGTTCGGGACAGCGTTTATTTTGTAGCGAAAGAGCTATATCTATGGAATGAAAATCTACCAAAGCATGTGATCTTCAAGCCAACCAGCTATGACAGCGCAGAAGCCGTCATGCTTAAAGTCCGGACCTACAGCCCCCTCGGGACGAACGGCAAGAACCTCGACCGCTGGAGCTTTGCGATGAAGAAGTCGGTTTACGACAAAGTATCTTCCGGAATCAGCGGGGATTTCGGCGTCAGTTTCGGCTGGGCCCCGGGAACTGCGAACGATCTGCGGATTGCTTCCGTCTACAAAAATTCTGACGCAGGTGTAAAAGGTGTGACGAGAGGGTGGAAAGTAGTATCCATGAATGGCGTAGCTGCGACCAGCGCCAATGTAGCCGCGCTGAATACCGCACTCCAGGGAAGCTCGATCGACTTCGCCTTCCAGAAGCCGGACGGTACCCAGCAGACGCTGACGATCAAACGGACGGAATACCAGATCAATCCGGTCCTGACACGTAAAATCATCGAACAAAACGGGAAGAAAATCGGCTACGTTGCCTTTGAAACATTCTTCAGTACGACGGCAGAAGCGGCACTGAAAGAAGCGTTCAGCTACTTCAAAACAAACGGCGTGACAGAACTGATTTTCGACGAACGGTACAACGGAGGCGGGTATGTTTCCGTTGCCGAACGGGCCGCCAACTGGATTGTACCGCAATCGGCCGCCGGAAAGCTGATGTACAAGGATTCACACAACAGCGCGTATGCGAGCTGGAACAAGACGAAGAATTTTGATACTGCGCTTCCGGCGGAAAACCTGAACCTGTCGCGGGTATTCTTTATCGCGACGGGCAATTCAGCATCCGCAAGCGAATTGCTCATCAATGTTCTGACGCCGTATCTGACTGTCAAGATTATCGGAAACACGACCTACGGCAAGCCGGCAGGATATTATCCGATTCCGGTGATGAACTACTATTCCCTGCCGCTCGCCGTCAAGCAGGTCAATGCCAATAACTATGGCGACTATTACGAAGGACTGAAAGCAGACCGTACACAAGTAGACGGCGTAACCTACGACTGGGGCGATCCGAAGGAGCCTTGTGTCGCCGACGCCCTCGCGTTTATTGCTAACGGTAGTTTCCCGGCGGCTTCCGGCGGGCGCCTGGCAGCCGAGCAGGAAAGTGCGCCGAAGGTACAGGCAGAGACGCCGTTCCGGGGAGCAGTACTTGCCGCGCCGAAAGGCATCCGGTTGAAATAAGAAAAGGTCCGCGCCGAAGGCGCGGACCTTTTTTCATGGCTTTCAGGGGAAAAGGCGATCAGAACTTGTAGCCGACGGAAAGTTGTACCGTGGAATTCCGCAGCTGGAAAATATCGTTGAGGGGCATGTTGTCGGTGAAACTGAAGTCCTTGTTCATGTTGCTGAACCCGTAACTATACCGTCCTCCGATCACAAAATCCCCGGTTTCAAACTCGAGACCCGCTACTCCGTCGATCCCGGTCCGCCGGAATGCGTCGTTGTAATTGACGGCAAACCAGTTGTTCAGGCCGATACGGGCATTGGCGAGGTAGCTTACCTGCGGACCGGCAACGATAGAGACCGCCGGCGTGACATGAAGTTTAAGGAGCAACGGAACATTAATCATATTCATCGTCACATTGCCGAAGCCGTCGACCACCTTGAATCCCTGCCGGGAGTAAAGTACTTCGGGCTGAAAGCTTACTTTCTCCGTAATCGGAATCTCGGCGAAAAGGCCCGCATGAAAATCCGTACGGCCATTGACGAGGTTACCGGGACGAGGCGAAACAATCACATTGGCAAAATTGACACCGGCCTTGAGTCCGAACCGTACGCCCGAGCCGTCTCCGGAAGGGTGATAACGATACGACTGAGCCTGGGAAACAAAGGCAGAAAAGGTCAGAACGGCAGCAATCAATACTTTTTTCATGGCATTACGGGAAAACCCTGTTGAATTCGGTTCGTGTCCCGGAGGACGAATCAAAGGTGTCGGGGTTTGGGGAAATTCCGGTACAAGGTGCCGTTAAAGAGTGTTAAGCCTTCCGTCAAAAAATGTTAAAATCAGGGTGTTTTGTTGGATGATCCTGGCTTTCAGGCATGAAAAGAGGGACCCTCCGCCGGAGGGTCCCTCTTAAAAACAAAGGCCGGTTATCAGAGTACCCGGATATCTTCGTGTTCGACGAATTTTTCGTAAACCTGCCGGATACCTTCGGGAAGTTCAATGCGGTGCCGCCAGCCGAGATGGTGCAACTTACTGACATCCATGAGCTTGCGTGGAGTGCCATCCGGCTTGGAGGTATTCCAGATCAGCTCGCCGTCGAACCCGACAATGTCTTTGATAAGTAAAGCCAGGTCTTTGATCGAAAGGTCTTCTCCCGTTCCGATGTTGACAAACTCCTCGCCGTCGTACTCCTGCATGAGGAAATAGCAGGCGTCAGCCAGGTCGTCTGCGTGCAGGAATTCCCGGAGCGGAGAGCCTGTTCCCCATACTTCGACAGACGGCTGTCCCTGAACCTTTGCCTCATGGAATTTCCGGATGAGAGCAGGAAGAACGTGGGAATTCTGCAGATCGTAGTTGTCGTTGGGGCCGTACAGGTTAGTCGGCATGACGGAAATAAAATTCCGCCCATACTGCCGCCGGTACGATTCACACATCTTGATACCGGCAATCTTGGCGATCGCATACGGTTCGTTGGTGGGTTCGAGGGAACCGGTCAGCAGGTAGTCTTCCCGAAGCGGCTGCGGAGCCATTTTCGGATAGATGCAGGAAGATCCGAGGAACATCAGTTTCTTCACGTCGGCTACATGGGCGGCGTGAATCACGTTGTTCTGGATCATCAGGTTTTCGTACAGAAAATCGGCACGGTAGGTATTATTGGCCACAATACCACCGACTTTGGCCGCGGCGAGAAAGACGTATTCAGGCTTCTCTTCCTCAAAAAAACGAAAGACATCTGCCTGATTGCGGAGATCAAGTTCTTTGGAGGTACGGAGAACAAAATTCGAATAGCCTTCCTGCTGAAGCTTGCGAAGAATAGCCGAACCGACCATTCCCCGGTGCCCCGCGATATAGATTTTGGCGCTTTTTTCCACTGCTATGATAAAAGGTTACGTAAACAGACTCAGTTGTTTGCCGCGAAGATCGCAAAGATTCCCATACATGTTTACGATCTTTGCAGGGAGAATGCCTGCCGGCAGGAAATAATTCCCCGGTGGTGGCGTTTCCTAGAACATTCTCATTTCCAATCTGACCGACACGTATGCGACTCTTCACCACGGCCCTGCTGCTTGCCTTCGTCTGCCTCGGACGGACGGGTGCTTATGCCCAGGCCGATACGGCCCTGACCACGAGTAAGAAGCCGTTGATCGAAAAGAGCAACCGGAAGACGGTGCTGGACGAACTCAAGGAGAAGAAAGATAAAATCAAGGGTGCGCTCAGCAGTAAGGAAAACCTGAAAAAAGCAGCGGCTGAGGCGGTTTCTGCCGGCGCGGGCGCCTCTACGCCGCTCGGAGAGTTCAGTACCGACGAACTGCCGAAAGACCTGGGCCTGAAACTGAAGACCAGTCGCCGGAAAAACAGAAAGAAAAAGGTCAATAACTTTCTGCGGAACGATTACGAAGGTATTGCCGTCACCCGTATTTCAAACCGGCTGGGGTCGGGCGATAATGTGACCGTTGAAGATTTCTTCGTACTGAAAACCTATCAGCAACCGAGCCCGCTGGTCCGGGACGTCTACTGGTTCGACTACCGCGCGCACCGGATTCTGGCGACACCCATCAAGGATAAAAACTACGCGCAGATTTTGCACGGCCCTTACCGCCGGTTCAAGGGAGAACACCTGGAAGAAGAAGGGTTTTACTACCTCGGAGCTAAACACGGCCGCTGGGAAAAATATGGCCGCGACCCGGACGGAGACGAAGGGCTGATCGACAAGCAGGTATATGACAAGGGTTTCCCGGGAGAGTCGGTTATTACGTATTACGACGACGCACATACGAAAGTAAAGGAGATCGTTCCGAAGATGTTCGGGAAGTATACCGGGCTCTACCGCTCGTTTTATGAAGGTGGTCAGCTGAAGGAGGAAGGAGAGATGGACGATTCCGTCAAAGTAAAAATCTGGCGGGAATACTATCAGTTCGGGTCCGGCGGGCGCACGAAGAAAGACACGCAGTATGGCCGCACGAAGTACGAAGAAACAGAACCGTTAGTACTGCGCGAGTACGACAACAAAGGCAAGCTCATCTACGAATACAAAGGAAAAGCGAAGAAGGAAGAGGAGCCGGCGGCCGAACGTTTCTGACCGGAATGGAATCTTTTTCGAAAGTAAACCCAATCTGCTTTGACAGTGTCCTGGACCGGCTCGAAGACCGGGGAGGGCTGCATTTTGTCGCTGTTCCGGCGGAAATAGCTCAACAGGTGAAACAATCCGGGCATTCCCGCCTGGTCTGTACCCTCAATCACCTGCTCGATTTTCATTGTGCGATACAGTCAGATGGTCAGGGAGGATTTTTCATCCTGGTCGGGACGGATATCCGGCGAAAACTGAAACTGGCCGTCGGGCAGCGACTGTCCCTGTCCCTTATACCGGATACAAGCGAGTTCGGACGGCCCATGCCGGAAGAATTTCAGGCGGTGCTGGATACGGACGACGAAGGCCGGCGGCTGTTTCTGGAACTGAAGCCCAGCATGCAGCGGAATATACTGTATTGGGTGAGTTCGGCGAAGTCGGTCGACAAGCGCATCGAACGTTCTCTTGAAATGATCCGGCGGTTAAAGTAGCGGATCTGCCTGTTTCCGGAGCGGGAGAATAGCATGGAAATACATCCTTTCCAGGCTGTTGAGAAAAAATGAGTTTTGTACTTTTGTAAAAATCAGGAGATTGGCCTAACTTTGCGAGCCTTTTTGACGCCAGTATGCTTAACTCGAAAGAACTGAGAAAGTACGACATTGAGATCGTCCAGCTCGAAAACAAGCATTACGACTTTGAATTCGAGGGGGGAGAGGCGTTTTTTGCGGCCCTGGATCAGGAATTAATCCGTAAAGGAGCGTTCCGGGCGAAGGTAGGTCTGGACAAGTCATCGACGATGATCCAGCTTTCGTTCGACATCGAAGGAACGTATGAACTGATTTGTGACCGTAGCCTGGACCCGTTCGACGAGCCATTCCGGGCAAAGGAAAAGATGATTCTGAAATTCGGGGACAGGAACGAAGTACTGTCCGATGAAATCGAGATCATCACCTGGGAAACGACGACCATCAATGTGGCCCGGTACCTGTTCGACTTTATTGGTCTGACAGTTCCCATGAAAAAGCTTCATCCCCGGTTCCGGAAACCGGAGGAAGAGGAAGAAGAGGAGGAGGATCAGACGCTCGTCTATTCGTCGGCCAAGCCGGACGAGGAGACGGAGCCGGAAGTAGATCCCCGCTGGGCGGCGCTTCAGCAACTGAAGAATGGCCGGAGCAAGGATCAGTGAATCGAAAAACTACGAAAAACAACAAACGGCCTCGTCTTGTATGAGGCTCCTAATTAAGAAAAACAATGGCACACCCTAAACGCCGTCACTCCAGCACCCGTCGCGATAAACGCCGTACGCACGATAACCTGACTGTAAAGCAACTCGCAACGGACGCAACTACGGGCGAAGTACACCTGTACCACCGCGCACACGTACACGAAGGCAACCTGTATTACCGTGGTAAACTGGTAGTAGAAAACTACAAAGCGAACGCCTAAATGCGGGCTTCGGGAATGGTTAATTGTTAATGGTTCAGTGAAAATGAGACTTTTGTGGAAGCACGGAAGCTCTTTCAGTCGAACGATTAGCAATTAACCATTCGTTTTTTTGGCGAATGCCTTATTTTTGCCCGCCACCAAACTGGTTAGCTTAATGAAGATTGCAGTTGACGCCATGGGCGGTGATTTCGCTCCCCATGCGATAGTTGAAGGTGCGTTGCTGGTTTCACCGGAATTGCCGGAGCAGGTGACGGTCGTACTTGTCGGAGACCAGGCGGCAATTCAGGAAGTGCTGGGCGACCGGCCGCTTCCAGGCAACATAGAAATTGTACATACATCCGAAGTGATTCTGATGGGGGAACACCCCACCAAGGCACTTGCCCAGAAACCGAATTCGAGCATCAGCGTCGGGTTCCGGCTGCTGAAAGAACAGGCCATTGATGTGTTCTGTTCGGCCGGAAATACGGGAGCTATGCACGTTGGCGCGCTCTTCAGCGTCAAGTCGGTGGAAGGGATCATGCGTCCCGCGATTGTCGGCTTTGCGCCGCAGGTTTCGGGTCAGTTTGCCGTTCTTCTCGATATTGGCGCCAATGCCGACTGCAAGCCGGAAATGCTGGATCAGTTTGGGGAAATCGGTTCGATTTACGCAAAATATACCCTCGGGATTCCGAATCCCCGGGTGGCTCTCATCAACATCGGCGAAGAAGAGCAGAAGGGATCGCTCGTGGTTCAGGCTGCCTATCAGCTGATGAAGGTGAACAAGAAATATAATTTTGTCGGTAACCTGGAAGGGAAAGACTTCTTCACCGATAAGACGGACGTCATTGTCTGTGACGGATTTACCGGCAACGTGATCCTCAAAATGGCGGAATCGGTGTATGAAATCCTGAAATCACGGGGTGTAAACGACGAATTCCTGAGCCACATGAATTACGAGGCCATCGGCGGAAGCCCGATCCTCGGATTGAACGGAAATGTGATGATCGCCCATGGGATTTCCTCTCCGCTGGCGATTAAGAATATGATCCTTCTGGCGAAACGTCAGGTTGAATCGGAAGTTTACCTGAAGATCAAGCAAGCGTTAAGTTAAGCAAAGACACGGGGCAAAAGGCATTACTGGTCTTTTGCCCCGTGTCTTATGCCCAATGCATATGAAAATCACTGCAGCAATCACGGGCGTCCATGGATACGTGCCCGATTATGTGTTGACGAACGAGGAGCTTTCTACCATGGTTGATACGTCCGATGAGTGGATTACCAGTCGGACAGGTATCAAGGAACGCCGGATTCTGAAGGGCGAGGGGCGCGGAACCTCCGAAATGGGTATTCAGGCAGTGAAAGGCCTGCTGGAAAAGACCAATACCCGTCCGGAAGACATCGACCTGCTTTTGTGTGCAACGGTGACGCCTGATTTCGTCTTCCCGGCTACGGCCAACCTGATCGCTGCAGGCGCCGGCCTCGGACATACCCCGAGCTTCGATCTCGGAGCGGCCTGCTCCGGGTTTTTGTATGCGCTCACGGTAGGTTCCCAGTTTATCGAAAGCGGGAAATACCGGAGAGTCATTGTGGTAGGCGCCGACAAGATGTCGTCTATTGTGGATTACCAGGATCGTACGACCTGTGTACTCTTCGGCGACGGCGCAGGTGCCGTATTGCTGGAACCGTCTGCCGACGGGTTCGGCATCTGCGACTCCCGCCTCTATTCCGATGGCACCGGTGTGCAGCACCTCTACCAGAAAGCCGGCGGAAGCAAATACCCCCCTAGCCTGGAGACGATACAGAACCGCGAGCACTTTGCCCGTCAGGAAGGCCAGGCTGTGTTCAAGTTTGCTGTCGTCCGCATGGCAGAAGCCGCTGCGGAAATCATGGAGCGGAATAACCTCACCGGCGACGACGTCGCCTGGCTGGTGCCACACCAGGCCAACAAGCGGATCATCGACGCAACCGCGAGCCGGATGGGTATCGGCCCCGAAAAGGTCATGCTCAACATCCACAAATACGGCAATACCACCGCAGCAACCATACCCCTGTGCCTCTGGGACTACGAAAGCCGGATCAAGAAGGGGGATAACCTCGTTCTGGCGGCCTTCGGCGGCGGCTTCACCTGGGGTGCTGCCTACGTAAAATGGGGTATTTAACTGCCTGACCGTACGGTATTTATCGGCAAATGCCGTACCTTTTCCACCCGACCGACCCTTTCTCCGAAAAGCCATTCCTCCCGGATGGCAGTGAAGGAGCCTCCAAATAAAAATCGTTTGATACTCCGGCGACGGAGTGCCGGACAAAAACAATACACCCAATGGCAACGACCGCAGATATCAAAAACGGCCTGGTCATCAATCACAATAACGACCTGTTCCAAATCGTCGAATTCCTCCACGTGAAGCCTGGCAAAGGCCCTGCTTTCGTTCGGACGAAGCTCCGCAACCTGACAACAGGACGTGTCATCGACAATACCTTTAACTCGGGCGTGTCCATCTATCCGGTTCGGGTAGAGCGCCGGACGTTCCAGTTCCTCTACAAGGACGAGACCGGTTTCAACTTCATGGATACGGAAACATTTGATCAGATCCTGCTCGACGAGAAGATTGTCGAAGGCGCTGACCTGATGAAGGAAGGCCAGAACGTTGAGATCCTCATCAACACCGAAACGGAAGCGCCGCTGACGATGGAGCTGCCTCCGTTTGTGGAACTGGAAGTTACCTATGCCGAGCCGGGAATCCGTGGCGATACCGCCAACTCTCCCAAGAAGCCCGTCGAAGTAGAAACCGGCGCCAAAATCATGGTACCGCTTTTCATCGAGCAGGGAGAAAAAATCCGCATCGACACCCGGAGCTACGACTACGTTGAACGGGTCAAATAAGCCCCCAGGCAGACTGAAAAAACCAAAAAACATCGTATGGAAACCAGAGACATTCAACGCCTCCTTGATTTCATTGCCCAATCGGGACTGGATGAAGTAAATATTGAAACGAACGAGCTGAAAATCAGCGTCAAAAGATATGCCGGGACGGCTATTGCACCTGTTGCTGCTGCTCCGGTGGCGCAGATCGCTGCGCCGGCTCCCGTTGCCGCTGCCCCGGCTGCTGCCCCGGTCGCCGCTGCGGAAGCGCCTGCTGCCAACCTCATCACGGTTAAGTCGCCGATGATCGGAACGTTCTACCGGTCCGGAAGCCCGGAAGCTCCTGCTTTCGTTGAAATCGGTTCTGAAATCAAGCCGGGCAAGGTACTCTGCGTCATCGAAGCCATGAAACTCTTCAACGAAATCGAATCGGAAGTATCCGGCCGTATCGTGAAAGTCCTCGTGGAAAACGCAACGCCGGTCGAATTCGACCAGCCGCTGTTCCTGGTAGAACCTGCGTGAATTTAGGGTTACCTCGAAGCGCTTGTTACGGACCCTAATCAAACCAAGATGTTCAAGAAAATACTGATCGCCAACCGTGGCGAAATCGCCCTCCGGATCATTCGTACCTGCCGGGAAATGGGCATCAAAACGGTGGCTGTATATTCGACGGCAGACCGCGACAGCCTCCACGTTCGCTTTGCCGACGAGGCCGTTTGTATCGGCCCGGCGCCCAGCCGTCAGTCATACCTGAGTATCCCGAACCTGATTTCTGCCGCTGAAGTAACCGGCGCAGACGCCATTCACCCGGGATACGGATTCCTCTCCGAAAACGCGGAGTTCTCCCGCATTTGCCAGGAGTACGGTATCAAATTCATCGGGGCTACTCCCGAGCAGATCAATTCCATGGGCGACAAGGCCACGGCGAAGGCGACGATGAAAGCTGCCGGCGTGCCTGTTATCCCCGGTTCAGACGGCCTTCTGGATTCGCTCGAGCAGGGAATTGAACTTGCCAGAGGCATTTATCCCGTCATCATCAAGGCCACTGCCGGCGGCGGCGGCCGGGGAATGCGGGTAATCCGCGAAGAAGCGGAGTTCGAGAAAGCCTGGAACGACGCCCGTACGGAGTCGCTTGCCGCTTTCGGTAACGACGGCCTCTACATGGAGAAGTTCGTCGAAGAACCCCGCCACATTGAAATCCAGATCGTTGGCGACCAGTTCGGACGGGTGTGTCACCTGTCAGAGCGGGATTGCTCCATTCAGCGCCGCCACCAGAAGCTGGTGGAAGAGACGCCGTCTCCGATCATCACGCCTGAAATGCGTGAGAAAATGGGTGAAGCCGCTATCGCAGGCGCTTCCGCCATCGGATACGAAGGCGCCGGAACGATCGAGTTTCTGGTCGACAAGCACGGTAAGTTCTATTTCATGGAAATGAATACCCGTATTCAGGTAGAGCACCCGATTACGGAAGAAGTAACCGATTTCGACCTCATCAAGGAACAAATCAAGGTAGCGGCCGGCGTGCCTATCTCCGGTCAGAGCTACACCCCGAAACTCTTTGCGATGGAGTGCCGGATCAACGCCGAGGATCCCGGAAACAACTTCCGCCCGGCGCCCGGCAAGATCACCACGCTGCACCTGCCCGGCGGGCACGGTGTGCGGGTCGACAGCCACGTGTATGCAGGGTATACCATTCCCCCGAACTATGACTCGATGATCGCCAAGCTGATCGTATCGGGCCAGAGCCGGGAAGAAGTGATTACGCGGATGAAACGGGCTCTGTCCGAGTTCGTCATTGAAGGAGTGAAAACGACGATTCCGTTCCACCTCCGTCTCATGGATGATCCGAACTTCCAGGCCGGTCAGTTCACAACCCAGTTCCTGAATGATTTCGATTTCTCAGGACTGTAGGAAGTCTTCTTTTCCCTGAGCGGGCGGGCCGAAGGCCCGCCCGCTTTTTTTATGCCCGATGGATCACGCCGGGGACTTTGCCGGATGGCCTCAATCCGTATCTTTGTAACTTATCCTATCAAAAAGATAGACTAAATGAGTCGGATCAAGACCATCACTTCATTGCAAACAGAAGCGGCCGAGCAGGGCTCCGGTACGCTGAAAAGAACCCTCGGCAGCTGGAATCTCATCGCCATCGGGATCGGTGTCATCATCGGCGCCGGGCTTTTTTCCCTGACGGGTATCGCAGCGGCCAATCACTCCGGTCCGGCCGTCACCCTTTCGTTCCTCGTAGCAGCCGTAGGATGCGCCTTCAGTGCGCTCTGCTATGCGGAATTTGCCTCGATGGTACCGGTGGCCGGCAGCGCCTATACCTATGCTTACGCGACGATGGGGGAGTTTTTCGCCTGGATCATCGGTTGGGACCTAGTACTGGAGTATTCCGTCGGCGCCGCAACGGTCTCCATCAGCTGGTCACAATACCTGACGAAATTTCTCAGCGGGTATGGTATTCACCTGCCCGCCGCGTTTACGATGGGGCCTTTTGAACAGAAGGTACTGGAAGACGGCACTGCCGTGCAGGGGCTGATCAACCTCCCGGCTGTACTGATTGTGATACTCATCACAGCGATTATCATCCGGGGAACGAAAGGCTCGGCGTGGGTGAATGCCGTTATCGTAGTTATCAAAGTGGCTGTCGTACTGGTATTCATTGCCCTCGGCCTGAAGTACATTAATCCGGCCAACTATCATCCCTATATCCCGGAAAATACCGGAACCTTCGGCGAGTTTGGCTGGAGCGGTATTCTGCGCGGCGCCGGCGTGATCTTCTTCGTCTTCATCGGCTTCGATATTGTCGCGGCGATGGCCCAGGAGGCCCGTAATCCGCAGAAAACCATGCCGGTAGGTATTATCGGTTCCCTGGCGATCTGCACGGTATTGTTTGTGGTATTCGGTTTTGTGATGACGGGCATGGCAAACTACACCGAGTTCCGGAACAATGCCGCCCCCATCGCCGTAGCCATTGAAAAGACGCCCTATACCTGGCTCAGACAACTGATTATTCTCGGGATTCTGGTAGGATATACCTCTGTCATCATGGTCGATCTTCTGGGGCAATCGCGGGTGTTTTATTCGATGAGCAAAGACGGCCTCCTTCCGCCGGTATTCTCGAGCCTGCACCGGCAATTCCGGACGCCGTATAAGTCCAATATGCTGCTATGTCTGTTTATCTGCCTCTTTGCCGGATTTCTTCCGATTCAGGTTGTCGGGGAAATGGTCAGTATCGGAACACTGCTGGCGTTTGTCATGGTCTGCGCCGGAGTAATCGTCCTCCGGAAACGCCTGCCGGATGCGCACCGCCCGTTCCGGACGCCGTGGGTACCGCTCGTTCCGATTCTTGGTATCTTGACCTGCCTTGTAATGATGCTCTCCCTGCCGCTGGATACCTGGATTCGTCTCTTCGTCTGGCTGATTCTGGGCTTTGGCGTGTATTTTTTGTATGGAAAGAAGAAGAGTAAGCTGAGCGACAAATAGTTATATCTCTGGTTGATTAACATTTAAAAATAAATCTTTGCGAGTTAAGAAAAGCACATTAAGTTTGTACCATCCAATCCAGACAAAGTATCTAAAATGTTATCATTCTTTCGCGTTGCTAAGAGCTGTTTTGCTCTCTCAATTTCTTTTCTTTTATTTTCCTGTGGTCACGAGATATTGCAACCTGTTGTAAGCCAGGAAGATCTGACAATTTCGGGAGATCGTATTGCCTTCTCTTCAAGGGATCAATACCGACAGACTCTTGAAAAACTGTCAACTAAGGAAGGATACAAGGAGATTACTTCGAGATTAGAGAACAAAGGTTTTCGATCACTGAAATCCTATTTTAGAGAAAATAACTCTGATACTCTTCACTTTCCTTCTGAGATATACGAAATTCTCAACGAGAATCTTGAATACTCAATATCTGATACAATTTATCGATATGATGTATCAAGAAAGGTGAAATATGCATTTTCCAAAAACGAAACGGATGCTTATACAAAAGCAAAAAATGGCTTAAATCCCGGAGATAGATATATTTTTTCCCGTTTTAATAGCACGCCGGTCGAAATGAGATCCACAGGAGGAAGGGTTTCGATATCGGAAAAAGGGATCGATGCGAGGCATCAGAAGGAGTTTATGATCCATCAATATAACATGGGCAGTGCGAGTGGCCGCCGCAAATACGTACATGAGTTATGGGCATATTATGAGGCAAGCGGATTGCAAATGTCTTCGCAAGCGATAGTTGAAAGCTATCTATTCCTCCAAATAAAACTGGAAAAAAAAGCAAATACCGGATGGAATAATGCAACAGAGGCAAGGTATGTTTGGTGTAATATTTATGGAGATTCAGAAGTAATTACTAAGTCTAATCCTAATACATGGGATCCAGCGACAAATAAAACTACATTTAGATTTTCAGAAATGTTCCCGACGGTCGGTACTGTTAAACTGACTCTTCACAAGTTTACTTATATGTGGTGGTGGGAGGTTGGTGCAGAAACAATTAAGCATCAATTCTCTGTGGAAGTAAATGGATCTATCACTCAGGAGATAGTTGGTGGTATTCCTATGGATAGTTGGACAAATGAAGGATATCCGCTTTGGTAAATAAAATAACATGAAAAAAAGTATTTGCATTCTTGCATTTCTGTTTGCAACCCTCTGGACGTCTTGCCAAAAAAAATCAGATGAGCTAAGGACTGACAATTCAATATCGGTAATCGGCGGCAGATTGCGTTTTGCCAATGAGAAGCTTTTCAGAATGACGTTGATGGATCTATCTGATGCGAAGAGATCGAAAATCACCAAGTCGCTTTTACCGGAAAATTTTGAATCTATTGGAAAACAGGTCGAGGTGGCGGGAAGGGATACGCTTCCTTTTCCTGCATGCTATTACCCAGTATTGAATTCCAACATGGAGTATCAGGTTGCAGACACAATTTTTCGATACGATCTAACGAAGAGAGTAAAGTATGCCATTCCTTCTTCAGATATGTCTGAATTTGAGAATAATGAAATCGGACGAGATAAATATGTTGTTGCTCAATTTTCTTCAAATGTTTTGCAGATGCCGGCCAGCAAATCGGGAAGATCATATCTCACTAATATTGAGATAGATGCCAGACATCAGAAGGAATTTTATCTGGAGCAATATAATGGTCTGCCTGCACAGGGTAGGCGAAAATACGTCCATGAACTGGTTACTTATCAAGAGATTATGCTTGTGGGAAACAGGGTTGTAGTTGCATACTTGGATCTGCGGATTAAGCTTGAATCTAAGGCTAGAACCGGATGGGATCCGACGAATGAAGCTCGGCATATATCCTATTCTCTTACAGGCGAAACAAAAGTGCTAACAAGTTCGTCACCTTCTACTTGGTATCCTCAAAATAATCAGAATAATATCAATATTAACGATGTTATAGTTAGTTTTAGTGATTTAAAAATCCCTTTACAGCAGTTTTCTTATGCTATGGTTGGTAGTCAAGCGGGGCACTATTTTTCAGTGGAATTAAATGGATTTATTAGCCAACAGGTGAATGGAGATGTACCACAAAATGCTTGGATTAATAGTGGATATCCACTTTGGTAAAATATAAAATTTATTATGAAACAATACACATTCTTTTTGAGTATACTGCTGTTTTTTTTCTTGACTTCTTGCGAGAAAGAAGCTCTTTCCAATGAGGAAAATATTTCGGTAGTTAATGGTCGACTTGTTTTCTCTAGTAGTCGACAGTTTGAACAAACTCTTGGTCGCGTTTCAAAAATAGAAGATGAAGAAAAATTTCGGAAAAAGTTTCTGGAATCGGAGTTTACTTCTTTACGTAGTCTTGTTGCAAGGACAAAGAACGATACTTTTCCTTTTCCTTCTTGTTACTATAATTTGTTGAATTCAAACTTGGAATATCAGGTTGCGGATACTGTTTATCGATATGATATGTTGGAAAGAGTAAAATTTGCTATACCATTGAAAGAGCTAGATGAGTTTAAAAATATAGACACAAAAACAAGAAATAAGTATATAGTTGCTCGGTTCCAAATTGATTCTCCTACTACTACAAATAGTAAGTCTGGTAGGGTAACCATGAACGGAAATGCATTAGATGGACGACACCAAAAAGAATTTTTTCAAGAGAGATATCTTGAGAACGTAGTCAGAGGCAGACGAAAGTATGTTCACGAATTAATGACCTACTCTGAACGTATTATAGAATCTGGGTTGGTTATGCGGGTAAAATGTTATTCGTATTTATTGGTAAAGATGGAATGGATGTCGAGCTCAGGATGGAAAGACGCAGGAGAAATTAGGTATGTGACATTAAAAATTAATGGAGATTCTCATGTGTCGACAACGTCGGATCCAGTAGGATGGGTTGACCCCGTAGATTTGACTACCCCGGTTTCAAACAGAAAAGACTTTAGTTTTAATACACTTGCCATTGCCTCAGGAGTACACAAAATTGAACTTCAACGATTTTCTTATATTTCTCCATATCAAGACCATTATTTTAACATTACAGTTTCAGGCTCTATAGAGCAATTGGTAGTTGGAGATCTTCTGTCAAATTCTTGGAATAACACCGGAAACCCTCTCTGGTAAAATGGATTTATACAATGTCTAAGAAAACTATTTTTGTACCAGTCGTTTTTATTGTGCTTGCTTTTAGCTGCATGAAAGGTCAAGTCGAACCAGCATTGCAAGATATAAAGGTAGAAAACGAACGCTTAGTTTTTCGCAATAATTCTACATTCGATAACTTTGTCAAAGCCCTGCAGCGAAAGCAACCTGGTGACAGCCCGATGTCGCGCCATTCTGGTTTTGTATCGCTGGAACAGGTAATTAGGCAAAACACAACCGATACTTTGCCTTTTCCTGCTTATTTTTATTACTTTCTAAATAGTAGACTGGAATATCAGGTTGCGGATACCGTTTTTAAATATGATGTGACCAAGGGTATAAAGTATGGAGTTCCTGTAACGGAAGGTGCGGTCCTCAATAATTTGAACGATGGAACAGATATTGATCCAAAGTATATCAAGGCTCGCTTTGGGCTTTCAAGTAATGGGATTGTTTCCTCCAAGGGAGGCCGAGTTGGTATTGGAGCAGATGAGATCAATGCGAGATACCAGAATGAATTTCGTCAGATGAGTAACGGATCTACATTCGGCAGCAGAATGAAATTCGTTCACGAGCTTGTTACTTATTACGAAGACTTGGACCCGCAGATTGCGCCTAGACGCAACATTCTAAAAAGATATGTAGGTCATTTAATGCTCCGTATTAAGCTGGAATATTGGGGATCAGGCTGGAAACCTGCCAGTGAGTATCGCTATCTTACTTGCCATATTTGGGGGAATTCTAAGGCAGTCAAGATCGGTACAACCGGGACAATTGAGCAGAGTACTGTTAATTCTGATTTTGATTACAGTGACTATTCGATTATCAGATGGGATTATAAAATTCCTTTGCATCGGTTCGAGTATTCTTATTATGAGCCAAACCATTATTTTCTGGTTGAGGTGAATGGGAATATTAAACAACAAATTTTAGGAGATGATCCGTCAAATGAGTGGAATACCTCAGGTGCGCCTTTATGGTGATAAGGTTTAGATTTGTCAATATCTGAGCTAGAAGTTCAGGAAATTTTAGCGGAAACACGAAGAGTTCGATTTTCACTGGACTTTTCGTGTTTTTATTATGCTTGGATCAGATGTAAGTGATATGCAGATTTGGCACGTTTGAAGGTGAGGAGTATTCGGATCACCTTAGACATGTATCTTTTCGACTTCTTTTTCAATTATCGCACATGCCTCCTCCATCTGCCTTTCCGTTATCACCAGCGGCGGCGCGAACCGGATTTTATTTCCGTGCGTCGGCTTGGCCAGCAAGCCTTTTTTCATAAACGCCAGGCAGAGGTTCCAGGCGGCGTCACTTTCTTCTGAGTCATTGATAACCAGGGCGTTGAGCAGGCCTTTCCCGCGTACTTCCGTAATAAGGGGATTCACTGCTTTCAGCTGATTCATCCGGTCGCGGAAGAGCTGCCCCATTTTTTCGGCATTTTCAGCCAGTTGCTCATCCCGGATGACGTCGAGCGCCGCCATCGTCACGGCGCAGGCAAGCGGGTTGCCGCCATATGTGCTTCCGTGCTCACCGGGCCGGATGGTCAGCATGATCTCGTCGTCGGCTAACACACAGGAAACGGGGTAGGTACCTCCGGAAAGCGCCTTCCCGAGTACCAGGATATCAGGCCGTACGTCTTCGTGGTCGCAGGCGAGGCGGCGCCCGGTACGCCCGAGGCCGGTTTGTACTTCGTCTGCGATAAAAAGCACGTTGTAGCGGGTGCAAAGTTCCCTTACGCCACGAAGGTACCCTTCGTCAGGCACTACTACCCCGGCTTCTCCCTGAATCGGTTCGACCATGAAGCCTGCGATATGCGGATCAGCTGCAAAGGCAGCCTCCAGCGCCGCAAGGTCGTTGTAGGGAACGATCTCATACCCGGGCAAAAACGGACCGTAGTCATTCCGGCTGCTCGGATCGGTTGACGCCGAGATAGCCGCCAGCGTACGGCCCCAGAAATTCCCGGCGGCATATACCGTCTTCGCCTGCCCGTCAGGGATACCTTTCACCTTGTAGGCCCATTTCCGGGTGAGTTTGAGGGCTGTTTCTCCGCCTTCCACGCCGGAGTTCATCAGCAGGGCTTTGTCGTACCCGAAATAAGCGGAAAGGTACTGCTCGCATTCCCCGAGTTTGTCGGAATAGAACGCCCGGGAAGTAAGCGTAAGTCGCTGTGCCTGTTCGGTCAGGGCGGCGACAATCCGCGGGTGGCAATGCCCCTGATTGACAGCCGAATAGGCCGAGAGAAAGTCGAAGTAACGTTTTCCTTCGACATCCGTGACAAAAATGCCCTCGCCGCGGGTGAGTACCACGGGCAGAGGGTGATAGTTATGCGCGCCGTACTTGTCTTCAAGCGCGATGGCATGCTGGGTAGCGTTCATAGCAGGAAATAGGAAAAGAAACCCGTGAAGGAGTATTCACCGGAAAAACAACCAAAACACAAACAGGGCCTAAATGCCGCTGGCGGTGGCGATGACGTACAGAAGCTGGTCGGATGACGTCCGGATGCGGTGAAGCTGACAGAAATGCCCGTATACGGCACCGGCTGTCGCGGTCCGGCGTGATTTGGCCGGGTCGAGCAGGTAAGAGTTCCGGTGACGGTGCTGATTTTGCATAGCAATACGGTGTCGGAAGCAAGGTACGAAAAAGAGCCGGAACCGGCAATGCACACCCTGGCTGCGGTTTTTTGCAGGAATATGCCGGAGTATGGCAATTATCTCCTTTTGCCGCTGTAAACTTGGAGTCTGAAACAACAAAAGGACAGCACGTGCAACTGATTGCAGATAGCGGGTCGACGAAAACAGACTGGCGGCTCCTCGGAGCCGACGGGTCCGTCTCTCAGGCCCGCACCGTAGGATTCAATCCTTATTTCCAGACCCGGGAGGCGATTTCGGCCGAAATCGCTGACAAACTTAAACCGCTAGTGACCGAGCCCGTCACCGACGTCTACTTCTACGGAACCGGTATCAACAATGCCGCAAAGGCAGAGGTCGTTGCTGAAAGCATCCAGGCCGTTTTCCCGGAAGCCGGCCATATCGAAGCCCATTCGGATATGCTCGGCGCCGCGCGTGCGCTTTGCGGGCACGATGCCGGTATCGCCTGTATTCTCGGCACCGGCTCCAATACCTGTTTTGTGGAAGACGGAGATATTACCTTTAAAGTAGATACGCTGGGTTTCTGGCTCGGCGATGAAGGCAGCGGCGGGTACCTCGGCAGAACGCTGGTACAGGCGTTTCTGCACAAGGAAATGCCGGAGGATCTGTATCAGAAGTTTCACAAGCGGTATCCGGACGTCAACCGGGATACGGTACTGGAAAACGCCTATCAGAAACCGTATCCAAACCGGTATTTCGCTTCGTTTTCCAAGTTTTTGTTCGACAACCGGACGCATGCGTTTGCCTACGGCCTGGTGGTGCGCAACTTCGAAATCTTCTTTGAAAAGTACGTGGAAAAGTACCCGGACTGCCGGAAGTACAAGGTTCACTTCACCGGATCCGTCGCCTTTTACTATTCCGACATACTTCGCCGGGTGGCGCAGGAAAGAGGGATTACGGTAGGAGTTGTCATGGAAACGCCGATTGCCGGCCTGACGCTGTATCACCAGACTGCGTAACAAAAAAGGAAGACGCTTGCGTCTTCCTTTTTAATCAGGCAACTCCCGGTGTTTCGAGGTTCACCGCTCCGACGAGCAGGTCGGCGATGGTTGTTTGCTCAAGTACCGTCAGGTTGGCGTCGCGCCATTTGCGCATCACATTCCGGAGGGTGCAGGTGTGCTCATCGGCGCAGTCATCACATTTCCCGTAAAAGTAGAGCGACACACACAAGGTGGGAGAAATCGGCCCGTCGATGATCCGGAGTACCTTCGCGAAGTTGACTTCTTCGGGCGGCAGCCGGAGCATGTAGCCTCCTCCCTTGCCTTTCTGACTCTGAAGAATACCGTGGTTGCGAAGGTCCAGCAAAATGGCCTCCAGAAACTTCTTCGGGATCTTTTCCTGCTCGGCGATGTACGAGATCAGCACCGGCTTCTGGCTTCCGAATTCCTGGGCAAGTACTTTCAGTGCTTTAAGGGCGTATTTGGCTTTTTTGGAAATCATAGAGATGAAGTAACCCGTCTAATTGGCGTGAATCTACAAAAACTTTATCATTTCTATCGTTTACCTAGGAGAGAAGACCAATTGACTGTCAATCAGGTAAGTGATGCTATAGACGTGAACGAAGGGCAAAACAAGCCATTCTTCCCGTAAAACGCAACAGGCTGGCAGGGCAGGCCTTCTCTGTAGTGACCAACACCGGAACGGTTAAAAAAAATCCCTTTTTTCAGATAGACAGCTTGTTAATCGGATTTTTATGGCTAATTTTGCCGCTCGATTCTGAAAAAATGCGTAATCCGTTGTTGTCCTGAAGCGCAACGGTGCGTAAGGACAACAGGTAAAGATAAACAATCAATCACTCGGCAATGAAAAGGACTTTCCAACCGTCGAACCGCAAGCGCCGCAACAAGCATGGCTTCCGTGAGCGGATGAGTACTCCGAACGGACGTCGTGTGCTGGCCGCTCGTCGCGCACGTGGTCGCTGGAAACTTACTGTCTCTGACGAAAAGCGTCACAAGCAATAGTAAGTTAAGACCAATAAAAAAAGCCTCCTTCACGGAGGCTTTTTTTATTGGTCTTAACTTAGGCAGAGGGCCGGGGGCATGGGGCCGCGGATAACTACCCGCACAAGCCTGACCCCGAAGGGGTCTAACCCCATTAACCCCGGGCGCAGCCCGGGGGCTCGCCCGGAAGGCGGGCGAGACAGCCTCTTCTCACTACCTCCCCTGCTGTCCGTTCACAAACGTCACATTCCCCAGCGAATTCCCTTTTACATCATACATCGTCCCTGTACCCGTCAGTGAGATCATCCGGGCATCAGAGAACGTTCCGACAAGCTTGCGCCCATCCATAAACCGGTACTCTCCTTTGCCTTTGGGCATTCCTTTCGCATCATACTCTCCATGCCAGCCGAATTCGTCGCGGAAGCGTACGAGATACGTATCGGGGTTCTGAAGCTGAAGGACAATCTCAAACTTATCCGGGTTCGCCTGTACGACCGGAATCAGGTACCGCGGCGTAGAGGCATACCCGAGGGCATCGATGACGACGAAGGCGGTTTTCCGCTGCCGGAGGTAATCCAGAAACTCTTTCTGATTTTCGGTGAACCGGTAGTTCGATACATAGCTATCCGAGAAGACGACGAAAAGGCTGGGCTTCCGGCAGATGACCATCGAATTTTTCGGCGCGTTCTCCCGTATCCAGGCGGCTGCCTGGAAATAGTTCTCATGAGCAGGGTCATAGCCCGGAACGCGGGCGATCTGCCGCAGGTACTTGATACCTGACCCCGGCCGCGTTTCGGTCGCGGCCTGCCCGATCATCCCCGGAATCAACAACAGGAATGCCAGCGGTATAGCTACGTTACGCACCGCTGGACTGGTCACGCCTGCCTTCTGAAGCGCCAGCCCGATGCCATACCACAATCCATACAAGCCGCAGAATACCAGGAAAGGCACCAGGTGCAGCATGAGCCGGTTTCCGGTCCATACCTCCGGGTAAATGAGCAGCAGGGCGAATGTCGCCGCTGCATACCCGGCAATCAGCAGGCGAAACTGCCGCAGGTGGTACCAGCCAAACGCCGTCACGACGAGCAGCAGCAAACCTGCCATCCATTCACCTGAACTGACCGGCAGAGTATAATCGTCAATATTCGTACTCAGAACGCCGGAAGGAATTTCCCGGGTGATGTACCGCTCGGTATTGTGCCAGAAGCGGTCGACCCACCCCCCGAAACCCTGCACGACGCCTTCTTCCGGGCGAAGCGGATTGATCATTTGCATGTCCCGGACGTGGCTGTCGCCGCCCAGTTTTGCCGCCCGTATCTGCCAGGGCAGAATTCCGAGGAAGAAAATCACTCCCATGAAGACGATATGCAGCCACTTTTTCCGGAACAGAAGGTACAGCCCGGCGCCCGCCAGTATCATCAGCCCCGTCTGTCGGACGTAGTAGGAAAAGACTACGCAGACGGCAAATCCCCAGAAATATGGGTCCTTCCAGGGCGCTTTTGAGATATCTGCCCGGGCAAAAAGCCATAGCGCCAGCAGCGAGATGAAGAAGTACGTCATCTCGCTCATCATCATCGACGAATATTGCAGGATATAGAAGTTGAGCAATACCAGCAGGGCGCCGGCAAAAGCCAGCTGAATATTCCGGCCCATTCTTCGGAACAGGTCAAACAGCATCAGTACCGAAGCAATGAGAAAGAAGCCGTTAAAGGCCTGTATCGTCGTTGTCTTGTCTGAAAACAGCTTCATGATAACGGCGATCACGAAGGGATAACCCGGAGGAAAGTGGTTGGCCGGGACCTTCTCCGGCCCCAGAATACCCACATACCCATCGCCCTGCGCGATAGCCTTTCCAAGGATGTAGTAGTCGGTGGCATCTCCGGTAAGGGAGAGTTTTTTATCAAAGACATATTGAAACACAAACCAGCCGATCAGGGCGAGAAGTGTCAGGTAGAGGTAGATCAGAACAGAACGCCCGGCGGGTTGTGCAGGCGGCGGAGAGGTCGTTTTCATTCAGCTGTCGGCTATTGCGGCCCGGAGGCAGGGTTCCTCCGGAGGGCCGCCCAAAGATACAGTTAGTTTTCCAGCGGGAAAGACACGCAGGACGCTGCCGGCGGTTGTTCCGAAAACAAAACGTTCCGGAAAAAAGAGAATATTCCCGAAAACTGTTAAACTCGCAAAGCCGGGCAGGCTTTGGCACATTCCGGCACGTTTTCCTCTAAACAACAAACGATCTGATGAAGCTTTCCACCCGGATTCAGCTCATGGTCATGATGTTTCTCCAGTTTTTTACCTGGGGCGCATGGTATGGGCAGGTCACTAAATACCTCGGTACCGCGCTCGGTGCTACCGGGGAGCAGCAGGGCGCTGCTTTTTCCACCTTCTCCATTGCGATGATTCTGGCGCCGTTCTTTGTCGGGATGGTTGCCGACAGGTACTTCTCCGCCCAGAAAGTACTCGGCGTGCTGAATCTGCTCGGCGCCGGGATTCTCTGGTTTCTGACACAGGCGTCGAGTCCGGATGCCTTTTTCTGGCTCCTGCTGGCATATTGCCTGACCTTCACGCCGACGCTCGCGCTGACCAGTACCATCGCCATGAGCCAGATGGCAAAACCGGAAAAGGAATTTCCGGGTATCCGCGTGCTGGGTACCATCGCCTGGATCGTGGTCGGAAACATCATCGGAAACATGGGGTTTGGAGCGACGGTGACCATTTTTCACCTCGCCATGGGTGCTTCGGTCGTTTTGGGCCTGTTTGCGTTTACGCTACCGGACACGCCGCCGAAGGCCGGCGGACCGGCTTCTATCGGGCAGATTCTCGGTACGGATGCGCTGGTACTCTTCAAAGACCGCTCTTTTCTGATCTTTTTCCTGTCGTCCGTTCTGATCTGTATTCCCCTGTCGTTTTACTATGCGATGGCGAACCCGTCGCTGACGGATTCGGGTATGACGAACGTCGAAAGCAAAATGTCCCTCGGCCAGGCATCGGAAGTTATTTTTATGCTGCTGCTGCCCGTTGCCTACAACCGCCTCGGGGTAAAATGGACGTTTATTGTAGCCCTGCTGGCGTGGATTGTCCGCTTTCTCTGCTTCGGATTTGGAGACGCGGGGTCGGGCGAGTGGATCCTCTACCTCGCCATCATTCTGCACGGCGTCTGCTATGATTTCTTCTTTGTAACAGGGATGATCTATACCGACAACAAAGCCGGCGAACGGATCAAAACCCAGGCCCAAAGCCTCATCACCCTCGCCACGTACGGCGTAGGCATGGGAATCGGCTCCTACATTTCCGGTATTTTGAAAGATATGTTTACGACGGGCAGTACGGTCGACTGGCGCAGCTTCTGGATGTTTCCGGCCGGTATCGCAGCCGTGATTCTGGTACTGTTTATCGCCGTCTTTCAGGAAAAGAAAACCACCAACGTTTAAACCTTTACTTCAATGGCCAATATTGCCATGCTCGGCTCGGGCTTCATCGGGCGTTTTTACGCTGAATCGATTCATGGACAACGCTCCCGCGACCGTGTTGTCGCCATTTATGCCCGGAGCGAGAAAAATGCCCGCAAATTTTCGGACGATTACGGATGCGACCTCTGGAGTACCGATATGGAAGAGGTTATCTCGCATCCCAGTGTGGACCTGGTTTGCATCGCCCTTCCCAATAACCTGCATGAACCGGCTGTGATGGCCTGTGTCAAACACAAAAAGGCTGTTATCACCACCAAACCCCTCGGGCGTAACGGCGAAGAAGCCCTCCGCATGCTTAAAGCGGTGGAAGAGGCCGGTATTTTTGCCGGATACCTCGAAGACCTCTGCTACACACCGAAGTTTCTCAAGGCGCTGGCATCGGTGAAGGAAGGTTCGCTGGGCCGTATTCTCTGGGCGAAATCGCGGGAGACCCACCCCGGGCCGCACTCGTCCTGGTTCTGGGACAAGGAGCAGGCCGGCGGCGGTTGTATCCTCGACCTCGGCTGCCACTGCATCGAAATCACCCGTAGTTTCATCGGAAAGGATATCAAGCCGGTCGAAGTCATGTGCTGGGCCGATACGCAGGTGAAGCCGATCGACGCCGAAGACCACGCCATCGGTCTCATCAAGTACGAAAACGGTGCCATCGCGCAGTTCGAAACCTCCTGGACGTTCCGCGGCGGAATGGACCTCCGCGACGAAGTCATGGGTACCGAAGGCACGATCTGGATCAACAACTTCCTCCGGACAGGATTCGAGATGTTCACCACCGGCAAGGGAGGCGACTACATCGCAGAAAAGGCCGAAAGCGACTCAGGATGGCTGTTTCCGGTCGGAGACGAAGTCAACGACCTCGGTTATAACCACATGTTTACGGACATGTTTAACGCCTTCGAAAAAGGGCAGGAGCCGGCAGAGACATTTTACGATGGCTATGTCGTCAATGCGATTATTGACGCAGCGTACCGCTCCGCCAAAACAGGTATCTGGGAAAAAGTAGACCTCCCCGTCTGGCGCGGTCAGGAAGGGTTGACCAAGGAAGGGCACCTGACCGAATACGACGCCGACCACTACCTCATCAAGGAAGAAATGACGCACGACGGCCGCCGGGTGGTCGTACTGAAGGAAAAAGCGTCGGGTAAGTTTGTGGAAAAGCAACTGAACTAAGACGCCGTTTCTGTGTATTCTGTGCTTTCTGTGAGAAAAAAATTTAAGCTCACAGAAAGCACAGAATACACAGAATATCAGGCACCCGCCAGCGGGAAATGAATGGTAAAGGCCGTTCCCCGTCCCACCTCTGATTCTACATCTATACTCGCCTTGTGCGACTGAACAATGCTCAGCGTAGCCGCCAGACCCAATCCGATACCGTTGTTTTTGGAGGTAAAATACGGTTCGAAAAGCCGGCCCAGGTGTTCCGCGGGGATACCTGCCCCATTATCCTGAATCAGGACGTAGCAATTTTCTCCGGCGACGTGGTTTCCGATCCGCAAGACCCCCGCCTCAGGTTCCATTGCCTCTATGGCATTGACAACAATATTAAGCAGGGCAATTTTGATCTTCTCCTTGTCTACCCGCACGAGGCAATCTTCTCCGTACTCTTTTTCCAGCGAAATACTCTTCAGCTGAATCCGGTCGAGCGCCAGGGATAGCGTCTCATCCAGAATCTGATGAATGGGGTAGGGGGCGAGCGACATCTCCGTCTGCCGGGAAGAATTGAGCAATTCCGAAATCAAATCGTTGATCCGCTGGGAATTACGTTTGATGATCTGGGGATAAACGCTCAGGTTTTCGTCGTCTATTCCATTGACGAGCTCGTCTGCCGAGAGGTTAATATTCGTCAGCGGATTGCGGACTTCGTGCGCCAGCGTCCGCACCAGGCGGGCCGTAGCGGCTACTTTCTCCGACAACAGGGCATCCCGTTCGGCTTTTTTCCGGGCCGTGATATCATGGACAATTCCCTGTATCTGCTGAGAGCCAAAACCATCCGGCTGAAGGCTGGCGTAAATGGTGCAGTACCGTTTTTCCCCGAGATTCGTCACCAGCGCAACCTCAAAATCCTCGATTTCCCCGAACTGATCCAGCATACCTGAAAAAAGGGCATACCGGTCGGTACTTTCGAATAACTCGGGTACGCGGCGTGTCCGGAACTCGTCCGATGAGTACCCGAGCAGTTCCGTACCGTTTGGATTGACGTACAGGAAAGTACCGTCCGGCGTCGCCAGAAAGATCATTTCCCGCAGCTGATTAAACAGACTTCGGTAGCGTAATTCGCTTTCTCTCAGGCTATTGAGCGTAGCGGCGCGCTCAAGCGCATACCGGATACAGCGCTCCAGTTTCTCCGCGTCGAGATCCCGCTTGACGAGGTAATCCATCGCTCCGCGGCGGGTCGCTTCTTCGTCCACACGGCGGTCTCCGCGTCCTGTCAGCAGTACCATCGGAACGAAGATGCCGCGCTGATGCGCCTCCTCGATCAGATCGAGACCGGTTTTCGCCCCCAGGTAAAAATCCACGAACACAATGTCATGGGTCTGGGAGTCGATCTTCTCCATCGCGACGGCATATCCGTTGACCCAGTCGGTCTGAAATTGCCGTCCGGGAATATCGCGGAGGTACTCTGTCGTCAGGAGGAAGTCATCTTCGTCGTCATCGACGATCAAAACCCGGGTTATTTCGCTCATACATTCTTTCTGGTATTGATGACACTATTCCCTGACAGAAGGGAGCTGAACGATTTCGAACCAGTATTGCCCGAGCGACTTGGTGACTTCGATGAAGTCCCGGAAGGTCACCGGCTTGGTAATGAAGCAGTTGACGCCCAGGTCATAGCTTTTGACGATATCTTCTTCTGCCTGCGAGGTAGTCAGCACAATAATCGGAATACTGCGCAGGTCCGGATTGGTTTTAATTTCCCTGAGAGCCTCCCGCCCGTCTTTGCGGGGCATGTTGAGATCGAGGAGTATCAATCCCGGCCGGGGACTGCTCGCGGGGTCGGCATACCGTCCGCGCCGGAGAAGGTAATCGGTGAGTTCGACGCCGTCTGCGACAAACCGTATTTCATTGAGGACGAAATTCTCCTCCAGTGCTTCCCGGGTCATTTCCCGGTCGTCTTCATCGTCATCGGCGACCAGTAAAACAACCGGCTTTTTATGATGTATCGTTTTCATGGCGTACGGTGGCGCCAGGGAAAGGTTCGCCCGGCGCTACCTCATTTCATTTTTCTGTTGCTCGGGCAGAAGGAGAACAAAAGATGTCCCCTGGTGATGCTGACTCCGGGCGAAAATGACGCCGCCGTGATTTTCCACGATACGCTTGCAGATAGCCAGCCCCATGCCGGCACCTTCGTACTCCGATCGGCCGTGCAACCGACGAAACAGGGTAAAAATCTGTTCCGAATAGGCTTCCTCGAAGCCTATGCCGTTATCCGTTACTGAAATAGTGTAGAATTTTTGCCCCAATGGCAGACGATACTCCCCGACTTCCTGCCGGGTAGCCACCCGCGATTCAATCGTAATCTGCGGCTGCTGGCTTGTCGGCATAAACTTCAGCGCATTGCTGATCAGGTTCTGAAACAACTGATGCAGCTGCGTAGCCAGACCGGATACCACAGGTAGTTTGCCGGTTTCGACCCGGGCGTTTGTTTCCGAAAGCCGGAGTTCAAAATCGCTCAGTACATTGGTGATGACAACGTTCAGGTCGACCGGTACAAACGGCTCCTCCGGCCGGGAAAGCCGGGAATAGCTCAGCAGGCTTTCGATGAGCAGCTTCATGCGCTGGGTAGCGTCGAGCATCCGGGAAAGATAGTGCCGGCCTTCCTCGCCGAGGCTAACGTGGTGCCGGGCCTGGAGCCGCTCGCCGAACGAGGTAATCTTCCGGAGCGGCTCCTGGAGGTCATGCGAGGCGATATAGGCAAACTGCTCCAGCTCATGGTTGGAGCGGTCAAGCGCGCTGACCTTGTCTTTCAATTCATGTTGAAAACGGGTATTGGCCGTAATATCCGCGGAAATACCGACGAGACGGATACGGTCATCCTCATCTACGCGCCGGGCGCGCGAGATCAGTACCAGTTCTTCTCCGGTAAAGGAGCGGGCCCTGTACTGCACTTCGATGGGTTCGGGCGAGACCAGCATACGCCGGAACTCTTCCTGCAGCCGCGTGCGGTCGTCTTCGTGCACATGCTGCATATACCATTCGACGGTGACAGGCGGAAAAGGTTCGGTGAAGCCGAATACCTTGTACAGCCCTTCGGACCAGAGAATGGTTTCCTGGCCGGTCTGCCAGTCGAACGTCCCGAATTTGAGGAGACTTTCGGCCTCCTGGAGGTAGACGTGGCTATCAAAAACGGTAGGCATATAATCCGGGGGAAAAGCAAAACCGAAGCCAGATCGGGAATCTTTCTTCGGTAGCGCGCGTCAGGACATGACCGGACTCAGGACAAATGGTAATTCTTCATTTTGTTGTACAGCGTCTTCCGGTCAATACCGAGCAGAATAGCTGCCTTGCTCTTGTTAAAATTCACCTGTTTCAACGTCTTCAGAATCATGTCATATTCCGCTTCCAGGGCCGCTGAGCGCAGGTTGGGCTTCTCCGGTATCCTTGTCGCTTCCGGAACAATCGTTTCCGGAAAAACGGGGACGGACGGAGCGATCACCGGCTCCGGTACAAATACCGGGAGCGGCTGCTGGGAATCGAGCGACTGAAGTTTGTTGAAATGGACGATTTCGAAAGGCAGGTCCCGTGATTCGATCCGCTCGCCGTCGGTCAGCAGCGTAGCCCGCTTGATGACGTTTCGCATTTCCCGGAGATTACCCGGCCATTCGTAGTGCATGAAAAGCCGGATGACGTCGTCTGCAAAGCCCTGTACCCGCTTTCCGAGCTCCCGGTTCGTTGCCTGCAGAAAGTAATCGGCAAAGAGCATGATGTCCGAATGCCGCTCGCGCAGCGGAGGTACGTCGATGCTGAACTCGTTGAACCGGTAGTATAGATCTTCCCGGAACCGTCCTTTACGGGCCGATTCAATCAGCCGCTCATTGGAGGCAACGATGATGCGGACATCAATCGGAATTTCCTTGCTGCCGCCGAGCCGGCGAAGCTTGCGTTCCTGTACTACGCGAAGCAGGGATACCTGCACGTCGTAAGGCAGATTGCTGACTTCGTCGAGAAAAAGGGTGCCGCCGTGTGCCTGCTCAAAATGCCCGATCTTCTGGTTGAGCGCTCCGGTAAAAGCGCCTTTTTCGTGGCCGAAGAGCTCAGATCCGGCCAGCTCCTTCGAAATAGCACCGCAGTCCATCGCCACAAAAGGACCGGATGAACGTTTGCTGCGTTTGTGAATTTCCTGGGCGACGGCCTCTTTCCCCGAACCGCTTTCCCCGTAAATAATGACGCTGTAGTTGGTCGGTGCGACGAGGTCTACCTGCCGGAACAGGTACTTCGATTCAGGTCCGTTGCCGAACAGGTACTGCTCCGGTTCCCGGCGGGTTGCGGGAGTAGCCGCCGCGACGGTTTCCTCGCCGGTCGGTCTGGCTTCGTTGGAGAGCGCCTTGCGGATCGTTACCAGGATTTCGTCCGGGAAGAGGGGTTTTGTTACATAATCAAATGCTCCCTGCTTCATCACGCTGACCGCGATCTTGATATCGGAATAGCCCGTGATGACGATGACGGGTACATGCGGGAACTGTTCCTTGATCCGGACGAGTAACTGACCGCCGTCCATATCGCCGAGGCGGAAGTCGGTCATCACCAGATCCGGCTTGAACTCCGTGAGCTGTTCCAGACCGGAGGCGCCGGTATGGGCAATGGCGACTTCGAAGCCGTTGCGGCCCAGAAATCGCCTGAGAAGCAGACAGATGTCCGTATCGTCGTCAATTACGAGAATTTTCTGCATAGAGAACAATTATTAGGCACCTGTAAAATCGCCTTTACGGGGTTGGTAGTTCCGTAGCCAATGAGAGGTTAAAAATACAGATTCCGGCGTGGAGTCATACACCCCGCCGGTATTGAGCCGCCTGAATACCGAGCTGATCCCGGTACTTGGCGACTGTCCGCCGGGAGATCATATAGCCCTGCCGCGCAAGAAGCCGCATCAGATCGAAATCGTTAAACGGTTTTCGCTTGTCTTCCGCCGAAATATGTTCCACCAGCGCCTGCTGTATGGCTTTGTTCGAAACTTCTTCGCCTGTTTCCGTCCGGATACCTTCCGTAAAGAGCGTCTTCAGGTGAAGCAGGCCAAACGGCGTCTGGGCGTATTTCCCCGAGGTCACCCGTGAAATAGTCGAAATATCCATTCCGATCCGTTCGGCTACATCCTTCAGAATCATCGGTTTGAGTTGACGGACATCTCCCGTTTCAAAAAACGGGCGTTGAAGGTGAACCAGCATACGCATCGTCTTTTCCATGGTATTTTCCCGTTGACGGATGGCATCGACCAGCCATTGAGCCGACTGGAGTTTATTCCGCAGGTACGTTGCCGCACCGCGCTCGCGGCTGGAACCGATGAGTCCCGTCAGCGAATGATTGACCCGGATATCGGGCCAGTTGCCCCGGTTGAGCGTCACTTCGATGCGACCGTAGTCGTCGTAGTGGAGAATATAATCCGGAACGATACCGCTCTTGACCAGCATGGAATCGGTATTTCCGCCGGTGATCGGTCGGGGATTCAGTTTGGCGATCGTCGCGAGCGCTTCCCGGAGTTCTTCTTCGGACAGGCTGAGTACGCGGCAGATCTTTTCAAAATTGCGGTTGGAGAGTTCCGTAAAACACTCGGTTACAATATCCAGCGCCCGGAGTGATCCGGGTGTTGCTTTCCGGCGTTCAAGCTGCAACAGCAGGCATTCCCGCAGATCTCTGGCGGCAAGACCCGGCGGGTCCAGCTCCTCTTTGATGCAGGAAAGAACGTCCTCAACATTCGTACTGTCGATAAAAATTCCATGCCCGAAGGAGTAGTCGTCAGCCAGTGATTCGGCATCGGCGGGCAAAAAGCCGTCGTCGTCCAGTGAATCAATCAGAAAAAAGGCAAGTTCACGTTGTTCTTCGGAAAGGTCGAGCCAGCGGGCCTGCTCCTTGATCGCTTCCCGCCAGGTTTCCTGCTCTACGATGGGAGAGGCGTACAGATCGTCATCTGCATTGGGGTCCTGACTGAGGCGGAGTTTGTATTCAGGGATATCATCATGACCGAATTCGTCCCAGTCCCGGAAATCCTCCACCCCTTCAGGCGTATCAAACTCGGCCGTAACGGGTTCGGAATCAGGGGACGTCTCCTCAGCGGCCTCTTCGTTCTGCCCTTCTTCGAGGAGGGGGTTCTCTTCGAGTTCGTTCCGCAGGTGCTGCTCCAGCTCCACGGTCGTCAGCTGAAGGAAATTCAGAAACTGAATCTGCTGCGGGGCGACCTTCAGCGTATGCTTCTGTGTTTGCGATAAATTTACGGAAGTACTCATAAGTCAAAGCGGTTTGGAATTAAGTGGCGGTAGGGGAGAAACGTATAATTTCAGGCCACCCGGAAGCAGGAGGGTGAACGCAGACCGGCGTTGCATGCTTTTTTTATTGATTATCAAGCTTTTTTTGCATGACGACCATAGAAAAACACCAAAAGGGAAAGTGCTGATTTCGAACCGGTAGGAAAAGAGGGGTCAAACGGGAACATCCTCTTATTTCCCCAAAGTGTAGAAAATCGACCACTGAATCATATCGAATGAAAGGTTCTACCGTATGGTTGCTGAACGTTTCGGCAGCCTCTGCGATGGCTGTGCTTATTCTCCTGACCTACTTGTGTCTGGACCAGGTACGCACGGCCGTCTGGTTCAATGACCGGGTGGATCATACGTACCAGGTCATCCTGGAAAGTGAAAAAATGATGTCACGGGTGAGGGAAGCGGAAACAGGGCTGCGCGGATACCTGCTGACAAACAACGAACGCTTTCTTCAATCCTACCACGACGCGCGTGATGCCTATGAGGTATCCATGCAACGGATGGATTCGCTTTCCCGGGATAATGTTCACCAGTTGCGCCGCCTGGGGATTATCCGCAGCCTGCTTCGGGACAACTGGCGGGTAACAGATGAAAACATTCGTCTCTCTTCCCAGAAAAAAGTATCCAAAACCATCGAGCAGGCCAACGTCCTGAAAGGAAAAGCGACGATGGACGCCGTTAAGTCGGTTGTTCAGGAAATGCAGCAGGAAGAACGGCGGATTCTGGATGGACGCATGTCGGCCCGGGAACGGAAATTCAACCTCACACCGGCATACCTGCTGGTGCTGGCTTTTCTGGCCGGCGGGCTGCTGGTACTATCTGCGTTCTTCCTCCACAAGGAGCTGCGCCGGCGGGTGCAGACGCAGAAAGACCTGGAAAAGAAAGTGGAAGAGCTGAACCGGTCGAATGCCGAGCTGGAGCAGTTTGCCTATGTTGCGTCTCATGATTTACAGGAGCCGCTCCGCAAAATCCGGGCGTTTGCCGACCGCCTGCTGATGAAACAGCGCGACGGACTGACGGAAGAAGGAAAAATCATGCTCGATAAGATTTCCGGATCTGCCGAACGCATGCAGGGGCTGATCAACGACCTATTGACGTTCTCCCGCATGGTCAATAATCCCGATGCGACAGAGCCGACGGACTTTAACCGCATTTTCCAGGAAGTTGAATCGGATCTGTCGATGAGCATCGCCGAGCATCAGGCGGAGATTCACTGCGATCCCCTGCCTGAGCTGATGGCCCACCCTAACCAGATCCGGCAGCTCTTCATCAATCTGCTCAGCAATGCGCTCAAGTTTTCGAAAAGTACCGGAAAAGTGGTGATTGAAATACGCCACGAGGAAGTGTCCGGGCAGGATATCCCCGGACTTGATTCGGAAATCCGGAAAGAACAACGGTACCACAGGTTTCAGGTGATCGACAACGGAATCGGCTTTGAGCCGGAGTATGCCGAAAAGATTTTCGTGATTTTTCAGCGCCTCCACGGGAAGTCTTCCTACAGCGGTACGGGGATCGGGCTGGCGATTTGCCGCCGGGTCGTTACCAACCACGGCGGGTATATTTTCGCCGAGGGAAAACCCGGCGAAGGTGCTATATTTACGTTTTATCTGCCCTCTGATTCAGACACCGAAGGATTTACGATCGACTAGCGCCGCCGCACAGCGCCGCATGTTTAACTCTATGAATACGCAAATACCCATCCTTATCGCCGATGATGATGAGGACGACCGGTTTCTCATCAAGACAGCGTTCCGGGACAATCAGTTTACCAACGAGCTTTTCTTTGTTTCTGACGGGGTAGAGCTGATGCATTTCCTGACCCGCCAGGGGCAGTATGCAGATGCCGAGAAATATCCCCGGCCGGGTATTATCTTCCTCGACCTGAATATGCCCCGAAAGGACGGTTGGGAAGCGCTTTCCGAGATCAAGCAGGATCCCGAGCTGCGGTCTATTCCGGTGGTGGTACTGACAACGTCCAACTCGGAGCGTGATATTCTGCGGACGTATGAGTCGGGAGCAAATTGCTACATTACGAAACCCATTTCGTTCGATCAGTTGCTGCAGATCGTCAGGAGCTTCGGCCATTTCTGGCTACAGGTGGCCTCTATTCCAGGCCGGTAGGTCAGAGCGGTACGCGGCTGGCCGGCGCCGGGTCGTCCGTGACCCGTTTCACCCAACGGAAAAAGCGTTCTTTCGCCGTGCGTTTCGGCTTTGGCGGGCGTTCTTCCGTCACATTCCTTACCCAGCGGAGCGTCTTCTCCAGTACTTCATCCCGGTTTTGCGAGAGGTAGTTGGTCGTGGCGCGCTTCAGTACCAGCGGCAGCAACACCCGAACCGGCCAGACAGCCCGGCCGATCGGCGTAAGTGCCAGGGCCAGATCCACACCTTTTCCGATACCCAGGTGCAGTAATGCGTTTTGCGGACGGGCCATGAGGCCGGTGGCGACCTTGAATGCCTGTTTCGCCGGATTTATTTCTTCCTTGATACCGGACAGCTGCTGTCGGATCTGCGCCCGCGAGGTTTCCAGCTGGTTGGTCAGCCGGGCCTGCTCAGCGACAAGGTCGGATCGATTCTGAATACTTGTTCCCATGGAAGCTAGTCGACGTAAAATTTACGGATAAAGGCGTTGAGGACAGGCATCTTGATAAACTGCCCCCGCACGAGGTACAGGATGCCGGTCAGCACGGCATAGCCGAGTGCCACCCAGGCGAAGCCGCCGGCCATACTGCCGGTTTGTTCGCCGATCCACAAGGCCAGGGCAATACTGCCAAAAAGGCACACCATGCCCCCGAATACAGCCAGGATCAGCACCGCAGCAAGCGACGATACACCGTCGGCAATGCGGTCTGCGGTTTTCAGAACGGTCAGGTTCCAGCGGGCTTCGATGTACTCCGTAACATGTTCAAATAGATCTTCTGCAGAGTTTTTCAGGTCTTTGAAGGGTTCCATGGGCAAACAGCGTGAGTCGGGTTAAATTAAAAAAGGGGGACTCCGTACGAGTCCCCCTTTCATCAGACGAACCGTCAGTGATTAACCTAATTGTTCGTTAACTTTCTTCTTGGCTGAGTCGGCTGCTTCTTCGGCATGTGCCTGGAAGTTTTCGAATTTAGTACGGGCCTTATCGCGGAGCTCGGTCGCTTTCGTAGTGGCCTGGCCTTTCAGGTCTTCGAGGGTGATTTTCCCTTTCTGAATCGCTTTGAGGATTTCGTCCGCTGCATCATTCACCTGCTTTTTCATCTTGCCACGCGTTTCGGACCCTTTATCCGGTGCGAACAACAGTCCGATCACCGCACCCGCAGCCGCAGCTGTTACGATTCCCAAAAAGATTTTACCGTTGTTAGACATAACATCTTCGGTTTAAATGGTGAGACTTCGAAATACAGACTCCGGTGTTAAACACCTGTGCCATACCGGCAATTTTCCGAAAAAAACTTACTCGGACTGGGCGGAATGTGATAAACAAATCAATTGATACGCTGTTTGGTCGGTTTTGCCCTTTTTCCGGTGAGGAAAAAAGGTTTTTCAGTCCTGGCCTGACCCAATTTGGGGAAAAATACACACATTTTAAAATGGAATATTTTTTTATATATTTGGCTCGGATACCGCACCGTACAGGTGTTTTAGGTTAGGTGGAAGATCGGCATTGGGCAAGTCCACCGGACTTGCCCAATCTTTTTAGAGCCTTTGACCGGGTTCACGTTTCCTGCCCCTCTACGTTTGCATACTCTGATGGATATGAAAGTACTGATCGTCGATGATGAAGAGGATTTGTGTTTGCTCCTTGGAAGCTTCCTTCGCAGAAAGCAGGCGGACGTCAGCTATGCCAATAATTTGACAGAAGGGCTTGAACAGTTCCAATCCGGACATCCTGACGTGGTTTTTCTTGATAATAACCTGCCCGACGGCATAGGTCTCGACGTCCTGCCGGACTGGCGGCGGCGGCATCCTGACAGCCGCATTGTCATGATCAGTGCAATGAGTAATCTCCGGGAAAAAGCCCTCGCATCCGGCGCAGATGCCTTCCTCGAAAAGCCCCTCAGCTTCCATTCTGTGGAAGCCGTTCTCCGTTGAATTTTTTGCCCGGTTTTCCTGTCGGAAATTGTTTCCCGGGTACAGTCTTTTTGCTCTTTCCGGAAAAAGATTTTTATGAAAGATACGATCACTGCATCGGCCAAAGCCGCCGTCGAACTGGGGATTTCCGATGCCAACATCCGGACCGTTACCGATATCCTCAACACCCTTCTGGCAGATGAACACGTTTTGTACGTCAAAACCCGGAATTACCACTGGAACGTGGTTGGCCCGAGCTTCATCGAGTACCACGAGTTTTTTGAGCGCCTGTACAACGAACTGGCTGAACAGATCGACGAAATCGCCGAGCGCGTCCGCGCCCTTGGTCAGCACCCGATCGGTTCAATGGCCGAATTCCTGAAATTTGCCAGCCTCAAGGAAACCAAACACCCGTACAACGAACCGCTGTCGATGATCGGAGAGTTGCTCCACGATCACCAGGCACTGAGCCGCTGGCTCCGCGACCAGATCGAAATCACGGAAAGCAAAACCAGCGACACCGGCACAACCGATTTCCTGACCGGCCTTCTCCGCTACCACGAAAAGGTATCCTGGATGCTCCGGTCTTACCTGTCATGAGGGAACTGATTCCACAGTAAAAAAGGACGACCGGCCGGTCGTCCTTTTTTACGTATACCTGATAGCGTTTATCAGTCCTGAAGGCTCTTCTGCGCTTCGTCAATCTTGTCGTTCAGGCTTTTCTTCAAGTCCTTCCATTCCTTCTTCGCGTCGCTTTTCAGGTCCTTGAGCGAAGCGTCAAGCTTGTTCTTTTCCGACTCCAGTTTGGCTTTACGCTCTTTCCAGCGGTCTTTTTCCTTGTCTTTGGCGGAACGGATTTTGGCGTCTACCCGGTCGATTTCCTTCTGAAGCGCTACTTTTTCATCCTCGATCTTGAGGGTGAATTCTTTCCGCTCTTTTTCGATTTCTTCCTTGGTCTGCGCGGTAGCGTCCTTTACATCCGAAGCAACATCGTCATAGGCTTCTTTCACCTTGTCTTTGGTGTCGTCGGCAGCCTTTTCGACTTTTTCCTGGGCCTCCTGCGCGTCATCGGCAGCTTTGTGCTTGTCTTTCTCGGTGCAGCCGGTCAGGACAAAAAGACTCAGGGCAAATGCGGACGCTAACGTCATGAATTGCTTTTTCATAAGATAAAGGTTGTTTGTATTGGTTTGCACAAAGGAACGTGCCAGCAGTGCTTATTCGTTTGCGTTCTGTGAAAAAATAAGTACTCCATAGGGCGCCAGGCTGATGGTTGCCGAAGAGGGCAGGCCGTCGAGCGGCTCATCCAGCGCCAGGGTATCGTATACCGACAGATTGGTGAATTCTTCGTCATAATCCCCGAAATCACTGTTAAAACGTAATTTCCATAGCCCGGAAGCGGGCAGGCCGATCCGGTATGAATCGAATGTCTGGTTCGAGAAGTTGGCGACGACGACCGTGCTGTCCTGACGCCCCCCGTCGAGCCAACGGTGATAGGCGATGACCTTGTCTGTCGTGTTTTCGTGCATGACCTGTATGTTCGGTCCCGTCAGTCCGCGGGTCCATCCGTCGAGGTTTCGCCGGAGTCCGATCAGGTCGCGGTAGAGTTTCGCAATACCCCGGAACGTAAGCAGGCGGCTCCAGTCAACCGGATCGGCATCGTCAAACCACTTGTCCTCCAGTATCGTCTGCCCCTGGAAGAGCATCGGAATACCCGGTGCCGTCAAAACCAGCGCCGCGCCTAGGGTAGAGCGTTTCTTGGCGAAAAAGTCGTTCACATCTTCCGCAATTTCCTGAGCTACGCGCGCCTGGCCGTTCGCGACTTCGTCATGCGATTCGGTATATACCACGCGCTGAAACGGATCTCCGTTGTACCGGCGCTCGAGTGCCGTCCGGATTTTGCCGGTATCGCGCCCGGCATCGTCGGGCTGAATGAGTACATCGCGGACCGGATGGACGAAATCGGCGTCCCACTGACTGCTGTATCCCAAACCTCCCTGCTGTACCGGCGCAGTGATGAGGTCGAGGCCGTGAAGATCTTCGGCGACGGTAAACTTGTGCGGGTACTTCTCCCGGATTTCTCCGTTGATCCACCGGATGAGCGAATACCCGTCCTGTAGCATACCTTCCGGGTTTTCGTCTCCGTTTACGTGGCGGATATAGGGTACCATGTCCATACGGAGGCCGTCGACGTGGAACTCTTCAATCCACATAATTGCATTGTCGCGGATGTACTGGCGGACTTCTGCACGGCCATAGTCAGGCCGGGTATCACCCCAGGGGGTTGTGGCACGCCAGTCATTGTAGAAGTAGATACCTCCCTTGTCGTTTTCGCTCCAGCCGTCAAACTGCCAGAGGTCCAGGTCAGATGGGCCGAAGTGGTTATAGACGACGTCCAGGACGACCGCGATTCCGCGGAGGTGTGCTTCCCGCACCAGCTCCTTGAATCCGTTCGGGCCGCCGTAGCCGGACTCCACCGCGAAAGGGTGTGCCGGATTATAGCCCCAGGAATAATCTCCGGGAAATTCAGCAATCGGCATTACTTCGATCGCGTTGACACCGATCAGGCGCAGGTAGTCGAGCCGCGCAATGGCATCCCGGAATGTACCCGGGTGGCCTTCTTCCGGCGCGTAGTAGGTACCGATGTGCAGTTCGTAGATGACAAGCTGGTTCCAATCGTCGATACGGAAGCGGGCTTCTTCTTCGCCCCAGTCGAACGACGGATCGTATACAACCGAATTACCGGCCGAATTGGTCACTTCCCGCGCATAGGGATCGTTGCGTTCGAGTATGCCGGCCGGGGTTTTCAGGTGAAACTTGTATTGGTGGCCTGCTTCTGCTTTTTCGTGAAAGAGGCTCCAGAATCCATTTTCTTCAAGGGAAAGAGGCTCGGGCTGCCAGTCGTTGAAGTCGCCCGCAAGGCTTACTTCCGAAGCATTCGGCGCCCAGACGCGGAAACTGGTTCCTTCATTTTTCAGAAAAACAGCGCCCATTCCGGGGCGGGTACTGGGTTGGGGAATGACAAGCATGGTGGAGGATTTTTCCTTCACTCAAAAAAGCCTGTACCAAATGAAAGGAGAAATGCCTTCGAAATGCCGGGTGGGGAAGTGTAGAAAAAATACCCCGGAACGTTCCGGCAAGCACAAAAAAATAAGGCCTCCTTTGAGAAGGCCTTACCGCTAGCGAAACCGGAAATTCCGGAATTGATAGTAAAACGACGCAGCCGGCTCGAAAGTTTCAGGGTTGAAAAATAGTCTCACTAATTTCCAGAAAAAGATTCCTTTTTTTTCAGGAAGCGGAAAAGGAGCAACAAACCCGTTGTAGCAAAGAGTGAAAAGGCAATCATCAACCACCAGGCCGAGGCAAAACTGAACCGGCTGATGAACTGCGTTCCGATCAGCGGCGCCGAAATCTGGGCGATAGACCAGGCTACCGTATACAGGGCAGTGTATTGCCCCCGGTTATGCGGTTGCGAGCGCTGGATGGCAAAGGTATTCATGAACGGCATGGCCAGCATTTCCGCAAACGTGGCGACGATCATGGAAATGATGAGCCACTGTATCCCGAAAAATACATTGAAAATGAAATAGGAAACGGCTACGAGGAATGTCCCGACTGCCATCAGCAAGAGCCCCGGAACCCGGTTTTCCAATTGGTGGACAAGTACCATTTCGATCACGACGATGATCACGCCGTTGAGCGCCATGAGGTTGCCGATCTGGTTTTCGGACAGGTGGTACACTTCCTTGTAATACACCGGTACCGTCGAGAACAGCTGGAAAAACGTGATGGCGAAGAAGGTGACGAAAAGGATGAATACGAGGTAGGTGTGGTCGTGGTACGCCGAATCCCCAGCCGTTTTGACCCGTTGGGAGGCCGTTTCGGGAGCTTTGGGTTTCGGAAGTGTCAGCCGGAGTACCAAGCTGGCGCCGAGGCACGTCAAACCATCCACCCAAAACAGCAGGGAATAATCCCGGGAAGCGAGCCACCCGCCGATAGCCGGACCGAGAGACCAGCCGAGGTTAATCGCCAGTCGGTTAAGGGAATACGAGCGCGTGCGGTTCTCGGCGGTGCTGTAAAGCGCAACCGCCGCCGTCACAGCCGGCCGGAATGCCTCCGCCATCATACCCAGCGTAAACGTACCGATGCAGAGCTGTGAAAAGGTACGCAGCTGCCCGACGACGAGAAACATCAGCCCGCCGAGCATCAGGCTGATCCACATTACGGAATAGGAGCCGATGCGGTCGATCAGGCGGCCGCCGAGCATCGTTCCGGCAATCGACCCGACGCCGAAGAGCGCCATGATGATCCCGGCCTGGTCGATGCTGAAATGCAACGCCTGGGTCAGGTATACGCCGAGAAAGGGAATCACCATCGCGCCGGAGCGGTTGATGAACATCACAATCGCCAGCAGCCAGATGGAATGGGAGAGTCCCCGGTAAGCAGATCGGTAGAGTTGAAGAAGCATAAAACAGGGGAAGGTATCTCTTCCGGAAAAGCGTTTTCCCGCGGATAGGTTCCCATCGACGGGGAATCTTCGGGAAGCGGCTTCAAGGTCGTATCTTTCCACCGAAAATCCAGTAGCCATGAACGCAGACGCACTGAGACAGGCCGCTCATTTTTGCGCATACCAGGAACGTACCGTACGGGAAGTCCGGGATAAACTCCATGCCTGGGAGGTATCGGAGGAAGATGCGGACGAGATCATCGCCCGCCTCCAGGCCGATGGATACCTGAGTGACGACCGTTTTGCGCGGAGCTTCGCCGGCGGTAAGTTCCGTACCCGGCAATGGGGAAAGATCCGGATCGAACAGGAAATGCGGCGCAAGGGTATCGCCGACGCCGAACGGAAATCGGGTATCGCCGAAATAGACGCCGATGAATATGCCCGTACCCTGAAAAGCCTGCTCGACAAAAAAGCAGCCTCCCTTAACGAATCCGATCCCTGGAAACGGCGACAGAAACTCGCCCGTTTTGCCATGGGAAAAGGCTATGAAGCAGACCTGATCTGGCGCGTGCTGGGGGAGGAGGAGGAATAAGGGTATGATGCGATTCGGCGTAGTCCCGCGGGAAGAGCTGGACAAAGTGGATTTCAGCCTGCCGGCCGATCATCCGGCCAACGACGATGTACTTTCCGGTACACCTGCCGGAGACCTGCAGATACTGACCGGCTGTCCGAGCTGGAAGGAAGACAGCTGGGTAGGCAAAATCTATCCCTATTCCATGAAAGAGGGAGAAGCGCTCGAACACTATACCCGGCAGTTTAATACACTAGAGCTCAATGTAACGCATTACGCGATTCCGACGGATGCGACGATCGCCGCCTGGCGCGAGGCCGCGACGCCCGGTTTTACCTATTGCCCGAAATTCCCCCAAATCATCAGCCATAAGCTGGAACTGCTTAATTCAGAGGATATTACCCGCGATTTCTGCGGGCAGATGCTCAAACTGGGCGAATACCTGGGTATGCCATTTCTGCAAATGGGGCCGGGGTTCAATCCGCAAAAGGGCAAGTCGCTGCTGCAATACCTGGACAGGCTGCCGTTTACCGTGGCGGTGGAACTCCGGCACCCGGGGTGGTTTGAGCCGAAAATCTGGAACCGGACCTGCGAAGTGCTCCGCGAGCGGGGCCACGGCCTGGTGATTACCGATGTGCCGGGCCGCCGCGATGCTGCGCATATGAGCCTGACGATGCCGACCGCGATGATTCGTTTTTTGGGAAATGACCTGCACCCGACGGATTATACCCGCGCCGACGAATGGGTTCAGCGCATCCGCGTCTGGCGCGACAAGGGGCTGGAAAAGCTATACCTGTTTATTCACTGCCATTCAACCATCGACGCTCCCGAGCTGGCCCGCTACTGGATCGAGCAACTGAATGATACGCTGAAGATGCGGTTGAAACTACCGGTATTTCTTCCGAAAAATGATCAGTTGTCGATGTTCTGATTTTCGGGAACACCCGCCGGAAAAATGGAAAATGCAGCCTGCTGATTAACCGGTTCCTGCCGTTCGCTAACTCCCTGGCGTTTGCTTGACAGTTGGTAATTAATATTTGGTAGTTTGGGTCTTTGATCCGCACCAATATACATGAAAGCGTTTCGTATGTTCTGCCTTATCTGGCTTGGCGCCGGTCCGGGTACGGCAATCTCCCAACAAGTGTATATCAACGAAATCATGGCTTCCAACAGCCGCACCGTCAGCGACGCTACCGGGGCGGAGGAAGACTGGTTTGAGATCTACAATCCCAATGCTTTTTCCGTCAATATCGGAGGGTATTATGTCACAGACGATGCTTCACGACCGACGAAATACCGTTTCCCGACCGGGTCGGCTCAGACCATCGTCCCGGCCAATGGTTTCATCCTGATATGGGCCAGCGAGGCCCCGCAACGTGGTGTGACGCACGTCGGGTTTAAGCTTTCCGCAGACGGGGAGACCATCAGGCTGTACGCTTCTGACGGCACTACCCTGATCGATGGCGTTACCTTCGGCCCGCAGCGACCGGATATTTCCTACGGTCGGCAAACCAACGGGAGCAATACCTGGGTGTACTTTCCGACTGCAACGCCGGGGGCGGGAAACCAGATCTCTGCCGGGTATCCGGGCCTCGCCGGGGCGCCGCTTTTTTCCAAAGAGGCTGGATTTTATACCGGAGGGTTCAGTCTTACCCTGTCTTCCCCGGAAAATGGAGCGACGATCTATTATACCCTGGATGGTTCGGAGCCGGATTCCGCGAATGTGGGCGGAACAACCTTTCAATACAAAAACAGCTATGCAGAAAATCCGGGACAGTCTTCCGGACCGTTGCTGAATGAAACATTCCGCAGCTGGAAATATACAACGCCGCTTTCGGTAGCAGACAGGTCATCGTCGCCCAATAAAGTCTCGGTCAAATCCTCCACTATTCATCAGAATCCAACCTTTTACTTTCCGTCTTCTTCGGTATTCAAGGCAACAGTCGTGCGGGCGCGGACCTATAAACCCGGTACTGTTTCCAGCGACATCGTAACGAAGACCTACTTTATTACCCCGGACACGGCCCGCTTCCGGCTGCCGGTTGTTGCCATCAGTCTGCCGGAGAAATCGTTATTTCATTATAATACAGGCATTTACACGGCGGGAAAGGTATTTGACGATTTCCGGGCGGCCAATCCGAGCTTCCCCACCGGTGAACTATGTATGCCCGGGAATTTTGCGCAGGACGGAGAAGCCTGGGAACGTTCGGGAAATGCGGAGTTTTTCGTCGGAAAATTGCCGGTAATCGGCCAGTCCGTCGGCGTGCGGATTCACGGAGGCTGCACGAGCTCCGTTTACCGGAAAAGCCTTCGCCTGTACAGCAGCTCCGATTTCAGCTACCCGTTTTTCGATAGCCGGCCGGCTTCTCTGGCCTATAAACGGCTCGTCCTGCGGAACGGCGGGAACGATTTCCGGTATACCATTCTGATCGATGATGTGATGCAAAAAATGGCGGCGCACCTCCGGCTTACGAGCCAGGCACACGAGCCCGCCGCGGTATACCTCAACGGAGAGTACTGGGGAGTTCACACGCTGATGGAGCGGTATGATAAATACTTTTTTGAACGGGTGCATGGCGTACCCGCCGATTCCCTGGATATGGTCACGATCAGCCATGGCGTCGATGTGGATGAAGGAACCGCCGATCAGTATAACCTGCTCCGCAACTATTTCCAGGCAACCGGCTCTCCTGACCTGAATTACCTGAAAACCCTGATGGATACCGACTGTTTCGCGGATTATCAGATCGTGGAGATTTTCGGGGGAAATACCGACTGGCCTCAGAATAACCTGGTTATGTGGCGGAAGCGCATAGCCTATAATCCACAGGCCGGTTTTGGGGATGGGCGGTGGCGCTGGGCTCTCAAAGACATGGATTACTGCCTGAGTATGGTCAATGACGCGACATTCAATACGCTGGAATGGGCGACGAGCTCCGGTACGTATCCGGACTATACCCGTTTTCTCCGGCGGATGCTGGATATCCCGGCATTCAGAAACTACTTCATCAACCGGTTTGCCGACCTGCTCAATACAGCTTTTCATACTACCCGTACGACTACCCTCTTTAACGCACAAAAGGCTGTTTACCAGCCTGATATGCCCGAGCACTTCAGCCGCTGGCCCGGCAATGCCAGCTATACGTCGTGGCAGACGAATACCAACGCCGTTACGACGTTTCTTCAGCAACGGCCGGCTAACGTCCGCAATCACATCCGCAGCAAGTTCGGGCTGTCCTCCAACCGAAACCTGACCGTCAATGTCTCCGACGCGGCTCAGGGATATGTCAAAGTCAATACCATCGATGTACTGCCTGCTACTCCCGGTGTACCCGCCAATCCATACCCGTGGACCGGTATCTACTTTCAGGGCGTGCCGGTAACGGTGGTCGCCAAACCCAATCGCGGCTACAAATTTCAACACTGGAAAGACGGAGCAACGATATTGACGACAGATACGACGCTGACGCTGGCATCGCTTACTGCCGACCGCACCCTGCTGGCCGTTTTCGTCGTCGACTCGGCCTTCAACAGCAAGCCGCCGGCCTATAACCTGGTCCTGTGCGACTACCGTTTCCAGAGCTGGGATGCTGCCGCGCCGGCCGGTACCTATCCGCCCAATATGCAGTTTGTCTCGATGAATCAGGACGATCCGGGCCTTACTGCGGTTCCTGCCGATACGGTTAAAGGCGCCTACAACTACTCCTCCCGCACCCGCATCAACGGCCTGGGTAGTAACGGAATCGCCTTTATCAATACCGGCAACGACAATACCAATCCGGGGTATGTACCGAGCCGCCTGGGAGGTGCGCTGCTGGCCCTGCGGACGCTCGGGCTCAACCAGGCCTTTGTGCAGTGGACCGGCGGGACAGTCACGCCCAACAGCCGGCAGTACCGCATCCGCCTGCGCTACCGGATCGGAGATACCGGCCCGTTTCAGGACCTGACCGACGGCGGCGGTAATCCCGTCGAATACGTCCGGAATACTACTGCCGGCCATAGCCAGACCTTCGGCCCGGTGGCGCTGCCGGCGGCGTTGCTCAACCAGCCTTACGTACAATTACTGTGGCAGTATTATTACACGGGCATAGGCACGTCGGGGTCGAGGGATCAGCTTCGGATCGACGATATTGTTGTTTCCAGGGATAAATGCGAGAGCGTGGCATCGGGAAGCTGGCAGGTCAAAACGACCTGGAGCTGCGGGCGGGTACCGTCGGTTTGCGACGACGTCGTGATCAAAAACGGACACGTTATCACCATTGCGAATGCCGAAGCCCGAAACCTGCAACT